>CAWIDF010000001.1:0-297554 GCA_963834885.1 uncultured Solirubrobacterales bacterium
CCAGGCCGAACGGGCTTCCCTCGGTGTCCTTGCAGATCGCCCAGCGAGCTCCCGGGTGGATCACCGTCCCGCCGAGTGCCTTGACCTTCTCGATCGCCTCTTCGACGTTGCCGACCTCGAAGTACGGGAGCGAGAACGAGTCGCCTGGCCCGCGGCCGCGTTCGTGCACCCCGACCGCCGGATTCGCGCCGGGCGTCTGCCAGCCCTCGCCCTGTCCCGGCACCGATCTGGTCGAGGCACCAAGCGACCCCGACCAGAAGCGGCGGGCCCGTTCGGATGGTCGGCGGGAACTCGAGCAGTGAAAGGGCGGCGCGCACAGCGGAGCCATTCTCTCAGCCCGACCGGCTTGGCACGATGCGATAGATCGCCCCGGTCTGGTCGTCGCTGACGTAGAGCGCGCCGTCCGGACCGGGCACCGCGTCGACGGTTCGGCCCCAGCGCGAGCCACTTGGGTCCTGGAACCCCCTGACGAGGGTGATCGCGCTCCCGAGCGTGCGCGCGCTCGCGTCCCACGGCAGCCACAGGACGGCGGGTGGGCGCGGCAGATGACGGTCCATGATCCGTGCACGGCCACGACCGCGCCGTTCCTCCACGGCGTGGGCAGCGTGCTGCCGGCCAGGAAGTGGAACCCGAGCGGCGCGCTGTGCGCCGGAAGCCCTCGGTCGATCCGTGGCAACTTGGGGCAGTCCAGTCGCCGTCCGCCCGGGTTCGCCTGGGCATCGGCGTCGAACCGCATATCGCCGTAGTCCTCGGCCGTGCCGGCGACGTACCGGTCGACCTGGTCGGATTCGGCGACATCGAGGACCTCATGCTCGCCCAGCCGGTCGAAGGCCATGCCTTGGGGGCTGGTCAGGCCCGACACGAGCGTGCGGCCCGCCGGCGGCTCGCCGCGGCGAGCGCGCGGCGCGAGCTCGGTGATCGTGCCGGCGGTCGGCTGGCTCACGAGCAGATCGCCCTGGGTGTCCAGGTCTCGAGGCGCGCCCCGGACACGACGGCCCACACCTCGGACTTCCAGCCGCGCGGCAGCGTCATCGTGTGTGGCGGGCCGTACACCCGGTTGACCGCCGGAACCTGCAAGGCGACACGTGCGAATCCGGCGAGGGAGGCCGCACTGGTTGTGACGTGACTGGCTGCGTCGGTTGCGACCTCGGTACCGCCGCCGCCGCATCCGGCCGGCACAGCCGCCAAGACCGCCACGACGGCGGGAACCACGGCTGACCGCGCCGGGATGAGTCGCGGACGAAGCCTCATCCGGCCTCAATTCAGCACACCGCGTTTGGCTGCGCGAAGATCAACCCATGACGACGCGCGCGGACGTGAGCGAGTGGCTGGCCGAGTACGAGCGGGCGTGGCGGACGGCGGGAACAGGCACCCTCGACCGGCTGTTCAGCGGCGACGCCAGCTACGGGCTCGATCCATACGAGCCGCCGATCGAAGGGCTCGAGGAGATCGCCGCAATGTGGGAGCGCGAGCGCGAGGGACCCGACGAGCGGTTCACGATGGACAGCGCGATCGTCGCGGTCGACGCCGACACCGCGGTCATCCGCGTCGAGGTCCGCTACGCCGACCCGCCCCCACGGGAGTACCGCGATCTCTGGATCGTCGCGTTCGACCCGGCGGGGCGGTGCCGGCGCTTCGAGGAATGGCCGTTCTGGCCGGAACGCCAACGCGTGGATCCCGACGCAGCGGCCCAGTAGCGCGCGGCCCCGCGCGCGTCGCATAGGCTGCGCGGAGTGCCAACCGGTTGCTTCATCACCACCGGGCGCTCGCTGGAGCAGGCGATCGAGCGCGTCCGGCTGGCCGAGTCGCTCGGCTACCACTCGGCGTTCGTGACCCACATCGCCGGGCGCGAGTCGCTGACCGTGGTCACCGCGTACGCCCTCGCCACCGAGCGCATTCGCGTCGGGACCGGGGTGGTGCCGATCTACACGCGCACGCCCGCGACCATGGCGCAGACCGCGGCGACGATCGACGAGCTCTCGGACGGTCGGCTGACGCTCGGGTTGGGCGTGTCGCACCGCCTCGTCGTCGAGGGTTGGCACGGCCAGACGATCGACCGCCCGGTGGCGGAGATGCGGGAGTACGTGGCGATCGTCCGCGCGATCCTCCGGGGCGAGGATCCTCCACCCGGCGAGAAGTGGCAGACGGGCTTTCGTCTCGGGGGCCTCGACCCTCGCCCTGACGTTCCGATCTTCGTCGCCGCGCTGTCCCCGGCCATGCTCCGGCTGGCGGGGGAGGTCGGGGACGGAGTGATGCTGTGGCTCTGCACCCCGACCTACATCCGCGATGTCGTCATGCCCGCGGTCCGCGAAGGCCGCGAGCGGGCGGGACAGACGATGACCGGTTTCGAGATCGTCGCCGCGGTACCGGCCGCGCTGACCGACAACCCCTGCGACGCGCACGCCGCGATCCGCGCCGAGCTTCTGACCTACTTCAGCCTACCGTTCTACCGCGCGATGCTGGAGTCCTCGGGCTACGCCGCCGACATCGCGGCGTTCGACGCGGCGCAGGGTGACGCGGAGGCCATGCGCACCGCGATCTCCGATCGCTTCCTCGACGCGCTGACCGCGGTCGGGGACGAGCAGACGGTCCGCGCCGGTGTCGATCGCTACGTCGAGGCCGGCGTCACGCTGCCCTGCATTGGGCCCATCTCGCGCACGGACTTCGAGGCCACGCTGCGCGCCGCGGCTCCCTAGAAGCGGCGATTTCTATCGGGCCGCGGCGGTGCTGGCAGGCGCCGGCGGGCGCGCCAGCAGCAGAGTGACGATGTAAGAGACCACCACGCCGACGATGATCAGCGGCTCGACGTTCGAGCCGGCGTGGCTACACAGCACGGTGGCGATCAACACGGCCGACAGGGGCAGCCGGAGCACCGCGACGGTCGCGGCGCCCATCCCGACCGCGACGCCGGCTTGGATCGGAAAGCCGGGCAGATGGGATGCCAGCACGCCGGCGGCGGCGCCCAGGAACAGCGCCGGAAACGTGGGGCCGCCGCGGTAGCTGCCGAGCGACAGGCCGTACCCGATGCCCTTGAAGACGATCAACCAGATGAGCGCTCCGACTGACCATGTCGACGCTTGGCCGACCAGGCCGGGAAGCGCGTCCTGCCCCGAGAACAGGACCTCGTTGAAGCTCTTGCCGGTGATCTGCGAGAACAGGATCGCGAGCCCGCCGATGATCAGCGCGACCGCCGGCAGGACCAGCAGCAGTCGTCGCTGCGAGACGAATCGATACGTGTGTAGCCCGCCTCGGATGATCACGCTCGTCCCTGCGGCGATCGCGGCGCCCAGCGCGATCGTCCACGCGAACTCGCCGAGATGCGGCTGCCCTACCTCGGTCAGCGACAGAGCACCTAACGCGTAGTGGCTCGTGTTCAGCCCGGTGAACGAGCCCATCCCGATCGACACGAGCGACCCGATTCCCGCCGCCAGTAGGCCCGGAACCACGACCACCCGCAGCCGGGGACCTCCGAGCCCGGTAGCTTCGATCAGGAGGACGGCCGCGAGCAGCGGGGACTGGAAGATCAACGAGACCGCGGAGAAGCTTCCGGCGGCGGCGATGATCATGAGTGCCTCCGACGGGAATGCGCGCCGCGCCAGGCTCACGGCCACCACCGCCACCCCGGCACCGAGTGCGATCAACGGCGCCTCGGGGCCGAGCACCAGCCCGCTGCCGACGGTCGCCAGGCCGGCCAGGATCACCCCCGAGAGCACCTTCGGACCAGCCGGGCCGCCACTCATCGCCAGCCCCTCGGCGGGGATGTGACCCCCGTTGCCCGGCAGCCGGAGAATCGCCAACGCGCAGATCGTCGCGCCCAGCGCCAGCACGGGGAGCGGCCACCATTTCGGCGGCCCGTTTTGATAACCCACCGCGTGCGGCAGGTGCACGTAGAACTCCTGCTGGATCTGGTATATCCCCTCGAGGAAGCACCACGCAGCCAGCGAAACCACCACGCCGATGACCGCGACCACGATCAGCAGGCCGACGTAGCGCTTGCTGCGGATCGTCGCGTCGGCCTGCTCTGGGGAGAGCGCCGGGGCGCTGTCGGTCGCAGCCATATAGTCCGATCAGGCTACGCCGCAACGAACCACGGTCATCACCCGGTTCGGATGAGCACCCGACGCCGCGTGGCAAGGATGATCAGCGTGAGAGCCCGTGTCCGACGTCATCCTGCTTTCGCTCACCGCCTCGCTGAACCCGACGCTCGTTGCGGCCACGACCGTGATGTTGCTGCTTGACCGGCCGGTCCGCCTGATGGGGGGATACCTCGTCGGCGCGTACCTCACGAGCATCACGCTGGGCATGATCATCGTGTTCTCCCTGTCGGACTCGAGCACGGCCAAGACCACTGAGAACACCGTCAGCCCTGCCTTCGACATTGGGCTCGGAGCCGTCTTCCTGGCGATCTCGTTCGTCTTCTACACGGGTCGTGTCGACCGCATAAGGCAGCGCAGGGCGGACAAGAAGGCCGCGAAGGGACCCGCGGAGCCGCCGCGCTGGCAGCGCGAGCTGAGCAAGGGCTCGCCGCGGGTCACGTTCCTGGTCGGGGCAGCGTTGACCCTGCCCGGCGCGTCCTACCTCGCCGGGCTGGCCTCGATCCACAAGCTGCACTACGGGACGGCCCAGACCGTGCTGCTGGTGATCGGCTTCAACGTCGTGATGCTGTGGCTGCTCGAGGTCCCGTTCGTCAGCTTCCTCATCGCTCCCGAGAAGACGCCGAGGGCAATCGCGAGCGCCAGGGCGTGGGTGAGCCGGCACTCCCACGTGTTTATCGTGCGAGGCACCGCCGCGATCGGTTCGCTCCTCGTCATCAAGGGCCTGATCGGGCTGATCGGATGAGCCTCGGCGCGGGTCAGTAGCCGACGCCCGTCTTGACGCGCTTGCGGTCGCTCTCGTGGAGCCCACCTTTGCGCTCGAGCGTTTGGCACGCCTGTGCGATGTCGTTCGCCAGCGTGTTGGCCAGGGCGTGACCGAGAGTCTCCTTGACGAGCACACGCATGATCTTCACATGGTCGGCGTTCGGCGGAAGCGTGTAGGCCGGGACCATCCAGCCGCGCTCGGCGGCGAGCTGCGCGGCCACATCGAATTCGTCGTAGTTGTGCCCGTCGGTCAGCCGGAAGGCGACCAGCGGGAGCTGCTCCTCGTTGTGACCGACGAGTTCGAAGTCCGCGCTCCCCGCGACTTCCTGGGCCAGCGCGACCGCGTTCTGGTGCATCGTCTCCATGATGTACGTGTAGCCGTCGTGCCCGAAGCGAATGAAGTTGTAGTACTGCGCGAGGACCATCGACGACCCGGTCGAGAAGTTCAGCGTGAACGTCGCGTCGGTCTTCCCGAGGTAGTTCTCGTAGAACACGAGGTCCTCGGCGAGGTCGCTGCGCTCGCGAAACACGAGCCAGCCGATCCCGGGGTACACGAGCCCGAACTTGTGGCCCGAGACGTTGATCGAACGCACCTGCTCGAGCCGGAAGTCCCAGGCCGAGTCCGGGTAGACGAACGGCCAGAAGAACCCGCCGCTGGCCGCGTCGACGTGCAGCGGGACGTCGATGCCCCGCTCGTTCTTCAGGTTCACGAGTAACGCGTTGATTCCCGGAATGTCGTCGGCGTGGCCCGTGAAGGTCGTGCCGAGCACGGCCGCCACTCCGATCGTGTTCTCGTCCACGTGCGGCTCGACGTCCTCGGGCCCGATTGTGTACTTGTCGGGCGCGAGGGGAACGATGCGCGGCTCGACGTCGAAGTAGCGGCAGAACTTCTCCCACACGACGTGCACATCGCCCCCGAACACCAGGTTCGGGCGGTCGGTCGGCTTCCCGGCGGCCTCGCGGCGCTCGCGCCACTTCCACTTCAGCGACAGCGCGCCGAGCATGATCGCCTCCGAGGAGCCCTGCGTTCGCGCCCCGGTCGTCTCGCCGGGGGCGTGGAACAAGTTGGCGAGCATCCGGATGCACCGCTGCTCGATCTCCGCCGTCTGCGGATACTCGGCGTGGTCGATGAAGTTGCGGTGGAGGTTCTCGGCGATCAGCCGCTCCGCCTCAGGTTCCATCCAGGTGGTGACGAACGTGGCCAGGTTCCGGGAAGGGATCCCGTCGAGCACGAGCTCCTCCTCGATGAGTAGGCATGCGTCGCTCGCGCTCATGCCGGTTTCCGGCAGGCGATCGTCGGGGGCCGGCTCCAGCCGGAACTTGCAGCCGAAGCGGTCTTCGACGCTCTCGGACCGTACACTCGTCATCGCTTTCAGTCTCCTGAGTTCATGGGGAAGGGCGATCCCATCGTCGGTCGAAGAGCGCCGCGACGCATCACCCCGATCGGACGATGCCGCCTCTGAGGGCCCGCCTACCGTCAGCGGCTTGACCCGCACGCGGTGGATGGCGCTGTTCTTCGCGCTCGGCTCGACGTGCTTCCTGATCGGTCCGTTCCCCGGCTATGTCCAGCTCGTCGGCGAGACGGCCGACGGGGTGACGTTCTTCGTCGGCTCGATTCTGTTCACGACAGGAGGCGCGTTCCAGTCGTGGCTGGCCTGGCCCGACCGGCATGACCGGGGCGGCGGACGGGCGGCGTGGTCGAGCGCGATCATCCAGTCGGCCGGAACGCTGTTCTTCAACCGAACCACGTTTCGGGCTCTGCAGACCGCGGTGACGAGCTCCAACTACAACCGGCTGGTGTGGCGTCCGGACGCGCTCGGATCGATCTGCTTCCTCGTCTCGGGGGCGATCGCGTATCTCGCCTCGCCGCGCCGTGGCTGGTTGCCGGCGCGGGAAGGGCGCGACTGGTGGCAGCCGGCGGTCAATCTGCTCGGGTGCATCTTCTTCGGCATCTCGGCCGTCGCCGGCTACGTCGTCCCGTCGACCGGCTCGGTCCTGGCGCTGGCCGCCGCCAACTGGAACACCTCTCTGGGGGCTGCGTGCTTCCTCGCTTGCGCGCTGTCCACGTTGTTCGGCCCGGCGACAGCGTCCGATCAGGTTCGCCGATAATCCGCGGGACGTGATCGACCGTCTGCCGACCGCCCCGATAGCCGCCGCAGGACTGATCGCGGGCTACGCCGTCGCTGTGGCCACCGGATCGCGACCGCTTGGCGGTCTGGTCTTGGCGCTCTGCGGCGTCGCGTGCATCGTGATCTGGCTACGACGCGACGGGAGGCGCGCGGCGATCCGGTTGACCGTGATAGGCCTCGGTGCGTTCGTGCTCTCGCACGTCGTCGCGTTGGCGATTGGCGCGTGGCCCGCTGTCGTGCTCGCTGCCGCCGTCACGTTCGCGGCATGTTGGCGGGTGTCAGACCAGCGGCGACGGGGCGTCGCGCGCGCCGCGGCCGCGCGCGCCGAGTCCTGACGCGGGCGCCATCACTACGAGTCGGTGGATCGTCCGCAGGCGTCGCTGCTGGCCGATCACAGCCACCAGCTCCCCGCGCTCGCGCACGCGCGAGTCCGCGGGCACCACGAAGGTCCGCGTCTCGTCGGCGCCCAGCACGCCGACCCACGCATGCCTGTCCGCCAGCAGGTCGGACCGGAGGCTGCCCGTCCTGATCCGCACGTAAGAGGGGCCCTCGAGGCGCAGGCGAGCGCCGGTGCGGCGCAGCGACATGCCGAGGATCACCGGAGCCCGGCCCGGGTTGGTCACGGTCACCGACGCCCCACGCGGCGCGGTCCGCGGCTCGACGCGCAGCAGCATGGCGTCGCCGAGCCGGTCTCCGGCGCGCAGGCCGAGGGGGACGAGCGCTGCCACACCGCAGAGCACGAGCAGCAGCGCCGCGACGCTGATGAGCATCCTGGCTCAGCTCGTTTCCCGGCCGAGGCTGGGCAGCCCGTCGAGGTGGCGCGGGGCGGTCAACCGGCGGCCCAGTCGCCTCAAGCGCGAGTGCGGGCGCTCGAGCTGCGTCACGCTCAGCTGCCGGGCTCGCTCGCGGACCAGATCGGCGACCTCGGCGCTAGGTCTGAACGGGTCGGAGATCGTCCCGCCGGTCGAGACCGACACCGCCACCCACAGCTCGTCGCCGACGAAGCCGAGCAGCACCGGCGCCGCCGGGACGCTCGCCTCGTCGAACTCGGCCAGGATCGCGAGCTTGAGTGCATCGTCCGGTGTCGACCATCGGATGGTCACCGCGGGCGAGCGGCGATAACCGGCGACGTCGACAGGTGCTTTGGGCGCGAACAGGTTCATGGCGGTTTCCCGTAGGTTGAGTTGAAGACGCCATAAATGCAAATATGCTTCCAGCTGATCCCCTATAACATTTCGTCATGCTCGACGTAAGGCGACTCAGGGTCCTCCGCGAGGTCGCTCGCTGCGGCTCGTTCTCCGGTGCCGCCGACGCGCTCGGCTACACCCAGCCCGCCATCTCGCGGCACGTGGCGCTGCTCGAGCGGGAGACCGGAACGACGCTGCTGGAGCGCCGACCCACCGGCGTGCGGGTCACCGACGCTGGTGCGCTGCTCGTGCGCCACGCCGACGTCATCCTGGCCCGGCTCCAGGACGCCGAGGAGGATCTCGATGACCTGCTCGGCCTGCGGACCGGGAAGCTTCGTATGTCGACCCTCAGCTCTGCCGCGGCGACGATCGTCCCGTTGGCGGTGCTGGAGTTCCGCAACCGGCTGCCCGAGGTCGAGCTGTCGGTGTCGATGCTGGAGCCCCCCGGGGTCCTCCCGATGCTGCGCACCGGCGATGTGGATCTGGCCCTCTGCAACGACGTGGGCGTGCTCGAGCTTCCCGACGTCGAGGGGGTGTTGCTGTTCGAGGAGCCGATGCTCCTGGCCTTGCCGCGCCACCATCGGCTCGCGAGTCGAAGCCGCCTGCGCCTGGGCGAGCTGGCCGAGGAGCGGTGGATGCTCGGCACCGATCACGCGTGTCCGGACGCCGATCGATTCCTGCGCGGATGCCACGCCGAGGGATTCGATCCGAAGATCGCCTTTCACCACGACGACTACTCGGCCATCCTCGGCTTCGTGGCGGCGGGCATCGGCGTGGCGCCGGTCCCCGACATGGTGGCGCGCAACGCGTCGGCCGACGTCCGGATCTGCACGGTGCTCGGGGTCAAGCTCACGCGACCGATCGTCGCGGTGATGCCGTCGGGATACCAGTCGCGGCCGGCGCGGGCCATGGTCGAGGTCCTCGAGCAGGTCGCCGGCGAGTGGCAGGTCGCGGGTCGGACCGTGGCGCCGATCGCGCGGACCCAGGCCGCCTGACGTCCAGCCCGGGTCAGAGTGGGCGCGGGAGCTTGGCGCTGCCCGGCGCGCGCAGGCCGTCGATGATGATCTCCACGAGCCTTGGCCAGCGGCCGGCCGCGGGGCCGCTCAGCTGCTGGGTGGCGCTCCCGAGACCGCACACGATCATCGGGATGTCCTCCCACGTGAGGTCACGCCGCAGACTTCCGGCCCGCTGAGCTCGCTTCACGAGCCGATCGGCGAGCTCAGGCAGCCCGGCGGCTTCGGCCGCGTCGCCGAGCATCTCCGGACGGGTGTTCATGACCTCGGTGAGCCCGCGGTCGTCGGCGTGGATCCTGGCCGTGAAGCGGATGAACTCGGAGACCGCGTCCCAGGCGTCGTCGCGCTCCAGGCACTCCACCGCCTTCAGCCTCACCTGCTCGAAGTGGGCGGCGACCAGGGCGGCGACCAGGTCGTCCTTGCTCGGGAAGTGGCGGTACACGGTGCCCACCCCAACTTTGGCCGCGCGCGCCACGTCGGGCATCTGGGCGTCGAGTCCTTCCTCGGCAAACAGGCGCCGCGCGGCTTCGAGCACCGCCGCTCGGTTGCGGCGGGCATCGGCGCGCTGGCCCTTGGTTTCGTCGATCGCGGTAATTGGCGGGAAGTTTGTCATGGGTGGCCCCGTGGGTTGACAACCGGAATCATGATTCCTATATTATCGGAAAACGGATTCCGCTTTCCAACTTTCTGCTTAGAGGTGCAATCTGACATGACACGCCAAGCCAACCACCTCGACCGGCGGTGGACCGCGCTGATCCTCCTCACGGTCGCGCAGTTCGTCGTCGTTCTCGACGCATCGATCGTCAACGTGGCCCTACCCAGTATTGGCAAGGGGCTGCACTTCTCCGACAGCGACCTACCGTGGGTGGTCAACGCGTATGTGATCGCGTTCGGCGGCTTTTTGCTGCTCGGCGGGCGCGCGGCGGATCTCCTGGGTCGCCGGCGTGTGTTCATGGCCGGTCTGGTCGCCGTCGCGGTCGCATCGCTGGCGGCGGGGTTCGCCGCGACCCAGGGCGAACTGATCGCCGCGCGCGCGGCTCAGGGCCTCGGCGCCGCGTTCATCTCACCGGCCGCGCTCTCGATCGTGACTACCTTGTTCACCGACGGCGCAGAGCGCAACCGGGCGCTGGGCGTCTGGGGCGCGGTCTCGGGCGCAGCCGGCGCGGTCGGGGTTCTCCTCGGCGGAGTCCTCACCTCTGGCCTCAGCTGGGAGTGGGTGCTGTGGGTCAACGTCCCGGTGGCCTTGATCGCGCTGGCTCTAACCCCGGGCATCGTCCCCGAGAGCCGCTCGGAGGCGACGACCCGTCACTTCGACGCGGCGGGCGCCGTCACGATCACGGCGGGTCTCTCGGTCCTGGCCTACGCGTTACTTGACGCGAGCTCCGCCGGCTGGGGCTCGACGAAGATCGTGAGCCTGCTCGCGCTCTCGGTCGTCCTGATCGCGGCCTTCATCCTGATCGAATCGCGGTCGAAGGCGCCACTTGTCCCGCTGCAGATCTTCCGGCTGCGCACGCTGACGGGCGCCAACATCGTCGGGCTGCTGCTCGGCGCGTCGCTGTTCGCGATGTTCTTCTTCATCAGCCTGTACATGCAGCAGGTGCTGCACTACAGCCCGATCCACGCCGGGCTCTCCTACCTGCCGTTGGCCCTGACGATCATCATCGCGGCCGGCTTTGGCGGGCAGCTCGTCACCCGGTTCGGGTTCAAGCCGATCCTCGCCTCCGGGATGGCGATCATCGCCGCCGGCCTGGTCTGGTGGAGCCACATCGCGGTCCACGGCAGCTTCCTCAGCGACATCCTCGGGCCGTCACTCCTGGTCGCGGTCGGGCTCGGGCTCGGCTTCGTGACCTCGACGATCGCCGCCGTCGCCGGCGTCGAGCCGCGCGAGCAGGGTCTCGCCAGCGGTCTGATCAACACCTCGCAGCAGTTCGGGGGGGCGCTCGGCCTCGCGATCCTCGCGACGATCGCGACCAGTCGCACCAACCACTCCCTGGCCTCCGGCTCGACCGTCCCGCACGCTCTGACCGTGGGCTTCCAGGCCGCCTTCCTGGGAGGTGCGGTGATCGCGGCGCTCGGCGTCGTCGCCACGCTGCTGCTGATCCGGACCCGCGACAGCCGTGCGCATCTCGAGATGGCCCAGGCGGAAGCGAGCCCGGCCAGCGCATAACCGAACAGCCCGCGCACGCCCATCGGCTGGCCGGGGCACGCGCACCGGTACAGTGGAGAGGCTGTCCCACCGCTCGATGTCTCGCTCTCGCATTCGTCCTGTGGCCGGTTTCAGAGGGAGCGACGAGGAGTGCACGTCACGTGGCGAAGCAGGCTCAGGGACCGGGACCGGGACGATCAACGGCGGACGCGGCGCTCGCCGCGCGCAAGAAGGACATCGCGGAGCGGAACGAGCAGGCCCAGAGGGAGGCCCGTAAGCTGCGAGTTGCGCGCGAGCAGAAGGTTCAAAGGCGTCGTAAGGACCCCAGTTAGGACGATCACGCGGCTGTCATGCGCTGTCTTGACGGACCGCTAGACTCATCGCATGGGTCGAGGATCCGCCTCGACTGAAGAAGTGCCCGCGTTTTCGCAGTTGTTGCCTCGTTGCACCCTCCGCGTTTCGCAATGCACATACCCCGGAGGGAATCAGAATGGCCACAGGAACTGTGAAATGGTTCAGCGACGACAAGGGCTTTGGATTCATCACGCCCGATGACGGCGGCAAGGACCTGTTCGTGCATCACACCGCGATCCAAGGGAACGGCTTCAAGTCGCTTGCCGAGGGCGCGAAGGTGAGCTACGAGGCCGAGCAGGGCCAGAAGGGCCCAGCGGCGGCGAACGTCCAGGTGCTCTAGTTTCGGGCACCAGCCAAACGAGTGGGAGGGCGCGCACACGCCCTTCCGTTGTGTTTGCTTCGCGCCGCATGAGCCCGGCAGCGGGCGCGATCAACGACTTCCGGGCCGCTGCGCCACCGCGCGCAGCAGGGCCCTGCACGGATACGTGCCCGAGTTCGGTTTGAGCCATCCTCCGGCCCTGCCGGCTGGTCGGCTCGTCATCGCCGCCGTGCTCGAGACCTCGAGAAAGGACCGACGCACATGGCATCGAAAGGCAAGAAGAAGACCACCATGGCAAAGCTCGCCCGCGAGAGCCGAATGCGCGAGCGTCGCGTGGAGAAGGCGGCCAGGAAGCGAGCGAGAAAGCAGGCTGCGGAGCATCCCCCGAGCCAACCGACCGAGCCCTCGGTCGACAGCCTGCAAGAGGCGAGTCTCCCTACCGTCGGCGTTTGAGCCTCGGAGTGCTCGGTCGAGCGGCTAGGCGCCGACAGCCCGGATCATCACCACACACTCGGGGTTGATCGCGACCGATTCTCCGGTCTGGGCCTCAGTGAGCCACGCGAACTGCATGATCGACCCGCGGGCCGCGTCGACGATCAGTCGCTCGATGTCCTTCGCCTCGCCCTCGACGCGATAGCACTCGCCACCAAGAACGGTGATCTGTGTCGTCGAGGCCATGGTGTTGGGATCTGGGTTCGGAGCGGGTAGCACGACTCACGCTGGGCGTAGCAAGCGAGCCGACGTTAGCCGATCGAATTGTTGGCCTCGGGTGGTTCGTGAGCCTACTCCCCGTCACCGGCTGGCGCAATTCGAGAGTTTCGCAGGGCCTGCGGTCCTAGCCTGCGCCTGCGGGTGCTACCGTGATGGAGGACGGGTGCGTCGTTCACCCGTGAGGTTCTTCTCGGCCGACGCAGCGAATCTCCCTCCCAGCAGCTTGACCGCGCCGGCCCAGAGAGAGGAGACATATGTCACTCCAGCACTCCGAGCGGCGGTCGCCCGTCGTCTGGGTCGTAGTGAACGGGGCGCGCGGACGTTCAAGCTGGTTCGGCGGCGCCTGTTCGAATTTGTACAACGGTCGTCGTGCGTGGACGCGCCGACCGCGTGGGAGCATGACGTCGCTCGCTCGGGTCCCCGCAGGCGTGGAGGTCCAGTGAAGACGACGCGTGAGAAGGCCGAAGAAAAACGCCAGGCCAAGCTTGAGCTCATTCAGGAACAGGTCCAGAGCGGGACGCTCGTGATCCGTCGCATGACCGCTGAGGAGCGCCGGCGCTACCCGCCCCGGAGCGCGCCGCCGAAGCGGCTCGGAGGGCGATGATCGTGGGTGAGCGGGAGGGACTAATCGCGCGGATCGGCCAGATCCGACGCCTGAAGGCGGGCACAGATACATCCGCCAGACGCTCGCCCGTCGCCCCGCGGGATGACCGTGTGCCCGCGCTCGAAGCGCGCGTCGCGGACCTGGAGCGGCTGGTCGAGGGCCTGCAGGACGCCGTATACCGCGAATCCGAGCGGCATGAAAAGCTGATCGCTGAGCTCCAGGCCCAGACCCGGCCGGGAGTGATGGGAGCGGCGCTCGCTGAGGATGCTCGCAGCCGCGGGCTTTAGGCCCGACTTGACGACGTTCTTCATCCCGGGCCTCGGCGACGATCCGCATGCCGTCGAGGGGACGTACCGTGACATGAGCGGCGTGATCGAGTTTGAGATGGGACGTCCGCCGAGGGCCTGTCGGATCCTCAGGTTGTGGACACGACGGGGAAGCACGGACTGCATCACCGAGGTCGGCCGCGCCGACCCGCTGCGCGGGGGCACCGTCATGGCGATCTTCGACATGGGGCTGCATCAGCCATTCGTCGTCTGGTGGCAACCGGACAGCGGGCCCCGCGACGGCATACGTGAGGTCCTCGGCTGCAAGGCGTACGCGGTGTCGGAGTTCGATTCGTGAGCTCAGACCGCGAGATCGAGCAGGCGCAGGATGACGTGTGGTTTCGCCGCGACCGGGTGGCGCTGCTGCGCGCGAAGCTGTACCGGTGGGGCGTGCGACCGAGCCCCCGCCTGCGCGAGCTCGAAGACGATCTCGAACGTGCCGAGGAGCGGCTGCGCGACGCACGTGCGGAAGAGGCGCCTTGACGCTGACGTTTATTTGCAGGAGCTTTGAGTTCTGCCAGATGCTCTGAGTTCTCCTCAGGCCTCTGAGAACTCGTGAGCGTCGGCATGGCGCGTTGGCGGAGCCAATCGCACACCGGCCTCTACCTCGTCGGCTGTTCACCTTCCTCCGCTGAGCGCAGGCCCGGATACCACCGCCCGATTTGGGCGTGTGGTATCCGGACAACACCTTGATCAGGGTCGACTAGCCGACCCGTCTGTCCCACTTGACGCGTCAAGTATTGGTGGCGACTACTGCTCCGAGACCTTCCACAGAGCCTTGAATTGCTGCAGACCGTTCGTCGGGGAGTTCCACTCGGTGATGGAGCCGACATTCGCCTTGGTCAACAGCTGGGTTTGCTGAACGCCCTCCTGAGCCTGAGGGATCGGCAAGCCTTCGGCGTCGCGGAACATGGCGTCCACCACCTGCAGGGTCGCGTACGGTGACGAGTAACCCGTCCACGCCGCTTCTGTGCCGCTGCGCAGCGCGGCGAGCCCAGCCGAGTCTGCCGCTTCACCGATGACCTTGACCTTAGATAGGCCGGCGCCGGCGAGCGCTGACGTAATGCCGGTTGCAAACGGGCCGTCGTCGAAGACGACGTAGTTTGCCGATGGATTTCGCTTCAGCGCGGATATGACTGTTGGGACCAGCTGACCGGCGGCGAGCTGGGGAAGGGTCACGTTCGTCGTCGTCGTGGTGCACCCCGGGCACAAGGCCTTGACCCTCGCCGTGAACGCGTTCGTGAAGGTGTCGAGAATCGCGTAGCCCGGCACGTGCTCAATCACCGCGTTGCCCTTGCCGTTCGAGGCCGAGACGAAGTAATCCGCCATGAGGTTGCCCTGCGTGCTGTTATCGGCGCTCGTGTTCGCGATCACGGGCGGCTTGACCGCGATTGGGTACACAGCCGTTACGGCGAGCTTCGCACCGGCCTGCTCGACTTTCTGAAGGGTAGCCGGGGTTATCGGGATCCCCGCCTCGACGATGTAGTTGGCGTGCTTGGTCAGCGCCGTGTCGATTGCGCTGTTGAAGGTGGCCGGGTTGGCCGGGTCGTAGCTCGCGAGCGCGTAGTTCCAATGTGCGAGGCGGGCCAGCTGGGCGACCGTCTGCTGGATTTGCACGTTCTGGGGTTGAGGGGTCCCCAGGACAACGACGGTCTTCCCGGCGGGTGGCGCGGACTTGAGTGGTGTGGTGATGTTGATCTTGGTCGGAGCGGCCTGGTACGTCTTCAGTGCCGCGGCTGCCGTCGCGACGCCGCCGGTCGCGTTCGCGCTCGCGCTCGCGTTAGACGCCAATACAGACGAGCTCGACGAGCTCGACGATCCGCAGGCCGCGACGGCAATGCTGAGGCCGATTGCGGCCAACAGAGCTGTGACTCGGCGAGAGCGTGACAACACGCGTCCGCTGACCTCGCGCCTCGATTTGTGCTGCATGTCCCTCTCCTCTTGTACCGATGGGATTGGTGGTGTCGGCCAGGCGGCCTTGATCCTCGCCAGGCACGGTAGCGAGTCACAAGACGCTCTGTCAAGTCAACAGTTGAGATGCCTACTCAATTGGACTATGATCTGCGGCGATGGCGACACGCGACCACCCGGGCAAGGCCCGGTCGCTGCGCGACGAGCAGAAGCGCTTGACTCGTCGGCTCTTGATCGAGGGCGCGGTCACGGCGTTTGAGCGCAAGGGTTACGCCGCGACCACGATCGAGGACATCGTGGCGGAGGCCAACGCGAGCCGCGCGACGTTCTACCTCCACTTCAAGAGCAAGGCCGACGTCGTACTGGTGGTCGCGCGAACGCTCGGCCGGCGCTGGCGGGAGCTCTACCTCGAGCTCACGTCGGGCGAGCAACCGTCGCGGAAGGACCTGCACGAGTGGATCGGCTCGATGGTCGACAACTATTCGACGAACCGCGGGAGCCTGAAAGCCTTGGATCAAGCGGAGGCGATCGAGCCTGAGGTCGCCGCGGTGAGACTTGACAACCACAACGAGTCGATCGCGGTGATCGCCGAATCGATCCGACGGTGGTACGGCTGCGGCGAGGAGGAGGCGCGCGTCCGCGCGGCTCTGCTCCTGGTGCAACTCGATCGGTTTCTCTACTTCTGGATCGTCAACGGCATCCCGTTTGACCGCGAGCGCGCCCTCGGCACGCTCACCGACCTGTGGCTCTCGATGCTGGGGCTGAGCCACACTTAGTCCTCGCGAGAGATTCGTTGACAGGTTGACTCTTCGCTAGACATAGCGTAAAGTGATCTGACAGATCGCCTCGCGAGCCTCATCATGAGCTCGGCGGGGCCCGCAGATCGATACACAGCGCACCGGCCTCGGCCAAACGCGCCGTGGTCATGAAGAGGAGCAGTCAGCCGTGGGCGCCACAGCCGCAATCGCAGGGCTTGGGATCACCGACATGGGGAAGGTCTTTGGCCGCACGGTTTCGGATTTCGCGGGCGAGGCGATCGCCCTGGCGCTGGAAGACGCAGGTCTTCACGCAAGCGACCTCGATGGGTTGCTGATCAATGGCAACCAGTCCGAGGAGATGGCGCCGAGACTGCAATTTGCGCTCGGGCTCGTCGATCTGACGCTGGTCAACACGATGAGCGCGTTCGGATCGAGCGCGACGACGATGCTCCAGTACGCGGCTCACGCGATCGAGAGCGGCCAGGCGAACGTCGTCGCGTGCGTGTATGCCGACGCGCCGTTGACGGCCGGCGAGTCGATCTCGCAGTCGGTCTACGGCGGGACGCGGTTCAACGCACCGGGACTGGCCGGGCTGCGGTTTGCCTACGGCGACTACGGGCCCGCCAACTCGATGTACGCGCTGGCGCTTCGGAGGCACATGCATCTGTTCGGGACCAACCACGACCAGCTCGGGACGATTGCGGTCGGGCAGCGCGGATGGGCGCGGATGAACCCGCGGGCGCAGATGAAGAAGCCGATGACGCTCGAGGACTACCACGCCTCTCGCTGGGTCGTGGAGCCCCTGCACCTGTTCGATTGCTGCGTGGTGTCCAATGGCGCCGTCGCGGTGATCGTCACATCGGCGGAGCGCGCCCGGGGCTTGCGCCAGCCGCCGGTGTACCTGCGGGGTTTCGGGCAGTGCGCCCCGGGTGATCCGGGGCGGACCGAGCGTGACCCGGCGGTCCACACGGGCGCCGGCAAGTCCGGGCAACTGGCGCTGGCGCAGGCCGGAATCGGCCTCTCGGACGTGGACGTGCTCGAGCTCTACGACTGCTACACGTACACCGTTCTGGTCACCCTCGAGGACTACGGATTCTGTGAGAAGGGCGAGGGCGGCGCGTTCGTCGCCGACGGGAAGCTCGCCCCCGGCGGCTCGTTGCCCTGTAACACCGGCGGCGGCCAGCTCTCCTCCTTCTACATGTGGGGCTTCACGCCGCTGTCGGAGGGCGTGATCCAAGCGCGCGGTCAGGGGGGCGAGCGGCAGGTCGGCAAGCACGACCACGTGCTCGTCTCCGGCAACGGAGGCACCCTGAACTTCCACTCAACGACGATCCTCAGTAAGCACGACGGATAGGAAGCACGATGACGACGACCACCGTGCCCGCCAAGCGGGTGCCCGTTCCCGACGAGACCAGCGCTCCGTTCTTCGATGGCGCGCTCGATGGCGAGTTGATGCTGCTGCGCTGCCGGGCCTGCGCCACCTACCAGTCGCCGATCGCGTACATCGGCGTCCCGCTGCGCGCCCGCTGCGTGACCTGCTTCTCCGGGGATCTCGAGTGGGCTCCTTCGAGCGGTAACGCCACGCTGTACAGCTTCGTGCTCATGCACCAGCTCTACGACGAGGCCTTCGCCGCCGAGATTCCGTACAACATCGCCGTCGTCGAGACCGAGGAGGGCGTGCGACTGACGAGTCAGGTCGTCGACTGTCCGAACGAGCGGCTCGAGATCGGGATGCCGCTCGAGGTGACGTTCGAGCGGATGAGTGACGCGGTCGCTGTCCCGAAGTTCAGGCCTCGGGCATGAACTACGAACACGTCATCTACGAGAAGAAGGGTCACGTCGCCTACGTGACCCTCAACCGGCCCGAGCGGATGAACGCTCTCGACACGCACTCCCACCGCGAGCTGATCGCGATCTTCGACGACTTTGCGGCCGACGCCAACGCTTGGCTGGCGATCATCACCGGCGCCGGCGACCGCGCGTTCTGCGCCGGAAACGACCTGAAAGCGACGGCAGAGGCGTCGGCAAACGGCGATGAGCGGGTCGATACGCGCTCACGATTCGCCGCGATCACGCGCGGCTACAACTGCTCGAAGCCGCTGATCGCTGCCGTCAACGGCGTCGCCGCAGGCGGCGGCTTCGAGATCGCGCTCGCGTGCGACCTCGTGATCGCCGCCGACAGCGCTCGCTTTGCGCTGCCCGAGCCTCGCGTCGGGCTGATCGCGGGCGCCGGTGGGATTCACCGGTTGTCGCGTCAGATCCCGCTCAAGCACGCGATGGGGATGCTCCTCACCGGCCGCTTTGTCTCGGCGCAGGAGGGCAACCGCCTCGGGTTCGTCAACGAGGTCGTGCCGGCGGCGGAGCTGATGGCCGCCGCGGAGCGTTGGGCCAGCCAGATCCTGGAGTGCTCGCCGCTGCTCGTATCGCTCACCAAGGAATCGGCGCAGGCTGGCTTCGGACTCCCGATCGACGAGGCGATCGACGGCGATTGGCAGGAGAGGATCCCGCGGATGCTCGCCTCCCAGGACTACATCGAGGGCCCGAAGGCGTTCTCCGAGAAGCGCAACCCGGCCTGGACCGGACGCTGAAGGGCGCGATCGCAGATGAGCACCAACCGCCTCAAGCTCGGTCTCAGCACAGGCTTGTTGTCGGGCCGCGCCTCGCTCTCCGAGGCCCTTGACACCGTGAAGGAGGCCGAACGCCTGGGCTTTGACTCGGTCTGGGCCTCGGAGACATACGGTAGCGACGCGCTGACGCCGCTGGCGTGGTGGGGTTCACACACCGAGAAGGTGAGGCTCGGGACGACGATCGTGCAGATCAGCGCTCGCCGACCGACCGCGACCGCGATGGCCGCGATGACGATGGACCATCTCAGCGGCGGCCGGTTCATGCTCGGGCTTGGCGTATCGGGCCCGCAGGTCGTCGAGGGATGGTACGGCGAGCCGTTCGCAAAGCCGCTGGCCCGGATGCGCGAATACGTATCGATCGTGCGTGACGTCTTCGCCCGGCGCGAGCCGGTCAGCTCCGAAGGCCCGCATTACCCTCTGCCCGTGCAGGGGCGAGAAGGGATCACCGGACTGGGCAAGCCGCTGAAGTCGATCCTGCATCCGCTGAGCGACCGCATTCCGATCTACATCGCCGCCGAGGGGCCCAAGAACATCGCCTTGGCTGCTGAGATCGGCGACGGCTGGCTGCCGCTCTACTACTCCCCCTACTACGACGCCGAGCTCTACCGTCCGTGCCTGGATGAGGGATTTGCCCGGCGCGGTGGGCAGCCCGACGAGTTCGAGATCGCCCCCTCGATCCCGTTCATCGTCCACGATGACGTCGAGCAGGCGGCGGATCTGCTCCGCCCCATGTACGCCCTCTACTTCGGCGGCATGGGTGCCCGCCAGATGAACTTCCATCACCAGGTGGTAGTGAGGATGGGCTATGGCGCCGAGGCCAAGAAGATCCAGGACCTGTACCTCGACGGTAAGAAGGACGAAGCGGCAGCCGCGGTGCCGACGAAGCTGGTAGAGGAGCTGGCACTGATCGGGCCCGCTGAGAAGATCCGCCACGACCTCGACGCCTGGCGCGACTCGCCGGTCACCACAATCCTGATCGCCGGACCACGAGAGCGGCTGCGGCAGGCCGCGGAGATCGTGCTCGGCTAGTGTCCGCGATGGAGGAGCGACCCACGCCACTCGAAGGCGTTCGAGTGATCGACATGGCCGAGGGCAAAGGGGAGATGTGCGGCCGCTTCCTCGCGGATCTCGGCGCGGACGTCATCCGGGTCGAGCCGCCAGGCGGCGCTCCATCGCGGGCGCTGGCGCCGCTTCACGCCGGGGTCAGCCTGCGCTTCGCGACGCACAACGCGGGCAAGCGCGGCGTGGTGATCGACCACACCAGATCGGAGGGTCGTGAGCAGCTGCTGCGTCTACTGGACCGCGCCGACATCTGGATCGAGAGCGCCACGCCGGGCGCTACGTCAGAGCTCGGGCTCGCCGTCGATCTCGTTCGCGCCCGAAACGCCAACCTGGTCGTGCTCTCGATCACCGACTTCGGGCAGACCGGTCCATACCGCGACTGGGTCGCCACCGACTGGACACTGCTGGCGATGGGCGGAGTCCTCAGCCGGTCCGGGCTGCCCGGTCGTGAGCCGCTGATGCCGCCCGGGGACCTGGCACTCCAGGTGACGGCGATGCAGGCGGCGTGGGCGGCGCTCGTGGCGTACTGGAACCGGCTCGAGCGCGGGCACGGCGATCACGTCGACTTCTCGCTGTACGAGGCCACGGCACAGGTGGTCGACCCAGCGATGGGGGTCGTCGGCACGGCACAGGTCGCAGGCTACGAGCCGACCCGCGATCGCCCCGCACCCGGTCCCTACCCGATCTTCCGCTGTCGCGACGGCCACGTGCGCGTCGTCCTGCTGGCGCCGCGCCAGTGGCACGCGATGCGGGCGTGGCTCGGCGAGCCCGAAGAGCTTCAGGACCCCGAGTTCGAGACGATCCGCGGCCGGGCGCTCGCGTCCGAGCGCCTGCACGCGGTCTTCGACCAGCACTTCCGCGAGCGCAGCAAACACGAACTGACCCTCGAGGGACAGGCGCGGGGAGTGCCGATCGCGCCCGTGCTCGAGCCCGCCGATGTGCTGGGGGCCGAGCACTATCGAATCCGTGGCGCGATCGCGCGCACACAACTCGCGCCCGGGATCGAGGCCGACGCGCCGACGGGGTTCGCCGAGATCGACGGCCGACGCCTTCGGCCGGCTCGCCGCGCACCTCGGCCCGGCGAGCACGACAACGAGGTTTTCACCGAGCCGGCGCGCAGCCGGTCCGGATGCGCCGCCAACGCCGCCGACGCCGGCCCCATGCGCCGGCCGTTCGAGGGGCTCCGTGTGTTGGACTTCGGCGTGATCGTGCTCGGAGCCGAGGCCGCCCGCCTGTTCGCCGACCAGGGCGCCGAGGTGATCAAGATCGAGAGCAGCGCATTCCCCGACGGCGCGCGCATCTCGCCCGTGCACTTCGCGATCGGCCATCGGGGCAGCAAGAGCATCGGCGTGAACCTCCGAAGCCCGGAGGGCGTCGATCTGGTCAAGCGTCTGGTTGCGCAATCCGATGTCGTGCTCGCGAACTTCAAACCAGGGACGCTCGAGAAGCTCGGACTCGGTGCGCAGGCCCTGCGGGAGGTCAACCCGGGGATCGTGATCGCGAGTAGCAGCGCGGTCGGGGCCACCGGCCCGTGGAGCAGCTGGATGGGCTACGGGCCGTTGGTCCGCTGCGCGTCCGGTCTCACCAGCCTTTGGCGCTATCGCGATGACCCCGACAGCTTCAGCGACTCAACGACGATCCACCCCGATCACTACGCGGCCCGCGTCACCGCGATCGCGGCACTGGCCGCCCTGATCGCCCGCCGGAAATCGGGACGGGGCGTCGAGATCGCGACCTCCCAGGCCGAGACGATCCTGATGCAGATCAGTACTCCTCTGGTCGAGGAGGCACTACGACCGGGCGCGATCGAGGTCACGGGGAACGCCGATCCGCACGCTGCCCCCTGGGGCGTCTACCCTTGCGCCGGCGATGACGAGTGGTGCGTCGTCACCGTCCGCGACGACGACGACTGGCGTCGCTTTCGCGACGCACTCGGAAACCCGCAGTGGGCGGCGGAGGCCGATCTCGCCACGGCGACCGGGCGCCTCGCGCGGCGCACCGAGATCGACGAGCACCTGACCCGCTGGACCCGCACGCTGCTTCCCCGCGAGGTGACGGCCACGCTGCAGGCCGCCGGCGTACCTGCGGGCTTCATGCAGCGACCTGACGAGTTCGAGGACGACCCTCAGCTCCAAGCGCGTGACTTCCTGCGCATGCTCGAACAGCCCGGGTTAGAGCCAAGGGCGGTCGACAACGCACCGTTTCGCTCGCAGCGGATTCCCGCCCCCGCCGAGGACCCAGCACCCGAGGCAGGCGAGCACACGCGCGCGATCTGCACCGGGTTGCTCGGCCTGACAACCGACGAGGTCGACCGCCTGATCGCGAGCGGCGTGCTCGAGGAGCCGGCGCGGTCACCCGAGGCCGGGGAGCCGGTACGGGCTCGGTAAGAACCGGGCGACGGGCCCCGGCTACAGGGCTCCCGTTTGGCCCACACAGACGGCGTCGAGCCGGAAATGACCGGGCGCTGAGGGGAGATCATTACGCCGTTCGAGCTGCAGGTGAGCAAGATCATTGCGATTGTGCTCTCCGCTTATTGGCGGAAGGCCCTGCGTTCAGCGTGGGGCCAGTGCCTCGGGCGCTTGCTCGATGTGGGCACGTAGGAAATCACCTGCGCTGACGAGAGCGGCGCCAGCCTCATCGAGCAGACCTGCGAAGGCTTGAAAGACGTGCGGAACGTCGGGGGTCACCTCGAGTCGGACGGCCACATCGGCAGCCGCGGCCGCAGCGGCGAGACGGGTCGCGTCGTCGAGGAGGACCTCGTGAGAGCCTGCCTGGATCAGCAGCGGCGCCAGCCCCGACAAATCGGCGAACAAGGGGCTGATCCGGCCGTCGGCGGGATCGTCGGCGCCGGCGTAATTGCCGACGCGGCGCCGGAGCCCAGCGGAGGTGACCGAGGGGTCCACGGCCGCCTTGTTCTGCATGCTTGCACCCGACAGGGTCAGGTCTACCCACGGCGAGAAGAGCACCGCCGCAGCCGGCTGCGGCAGCCCCTCGTCGCGGGCAGCGATCAGCACAGCGGCGGCGAGTCCGGCACCGGCCGATTCCCCGGCGACCCCGATCCGCGCCGGCGAGACTCCGGACTCCAGGAGCCCGCGATAGGCGGCCAACCCGTCGTTGATTGCGGCCGGGAAGGGGTGTTCGGGTGCAAGCCGGTAATCGACCGAGACGGCCTTGGCCTGCGCCCGGCGGGCGAGGTCCGCGGCCAAACCCGCGCCCGCGCGGGCCGAGCCCATCGCGAATGCCCCGCCGTGCAGATAAAAGATGACGGCGTCCGGATTCGTGCCTTTGAAGCCGATCTCGATCCCTCCGACACCGCCAAGCGTCCGATCGGCCACGGTGACGTCGTCGGCGAGCGGCGCTTGGCGCATCAGCTCCTCGACCAGTGGCCGCTGGACGTCGAGGTCGCCGCCCAGGTCGAGTGGTAACTCACGCAGCATTGCGTCAAGGGCGGTCTTCTGTTCCTGGCTCATGATGGCTCCTTAGCGAGTTCGATTCGTTGGCTGGCCGGGACACGCCGGGCAACTCACGTGCTCACCGCGCCCGCCCAGTTGAGCGCGGCGGCGGCGACGTCGATGAGCGCCGCGTGCACGGCCATCGGATCGCTGGCCCGTTGCGCCGCTGCAAGCGTCTTCAGGCTCCGGGTCAGGTCGTCGACGCCCGGGTCATGTCCCGAGGCCGAGAGCCGCGCCACCACACGGCGGTTGTGAAGTCGCTCGTATGGGCGGTCGTCGTATGAGTGCCGGCGGCGCCTGGTATCAGGCCCGACGTCGCGGCCGCGTTCGCGAACGACCCGAAATGTCTTGCCACGCTCCGGGCGCTCGGCCAGTCGCCGTGCAGATATCGGGCTATGCGCCAATCCTGCCCGAGACGACGCGCTCGGGATGGTTCGCAGTCGGTCGTCGTGGGCGGTGCCCCGAACTGCGCGGTCCATGACTGGATCGCGTGGATGATTCGCTCCCCGGGATAGGGGCCGGGGCCGCGTTCCAGGCCGGACCGCTTGTTCCGGGCTTCACGTCTTACGACCGCGAAGTTTCGGCCCACCGGTTCGAGCGCCTCGAACGCCGGGACCGGCCGCCCAGCCGGATCCGGACTCACCGACCGGCCGCGGTCGCCGACACCGGCTCGCTGGCCTCCACGTCCGCCTCTGATTCGACGCGGAGGAGGACCCTTCCCAGATGGTCGCCGGAATCGAGATGATCGTCGGCGAGCGCGGCATCGCTGAGACGAAACTCACGGCCGATCTCCGGACGGAGCGCGCCTGCGGCGACAAGCTCCACGAGTCTCTCCATGTCGGCTTTCGCGCCCTGAACGTAGAACAACAGGCTGGTGTGGTTGCGGTAAAGCGATCGGATGTTGATCGTCACCTCGAAGCCGGAGGTCCCACCCGAACAGACCAGCCGTCCCGCGCGCGCCAAAGACTCGAGCGTGGTTGGGAGGGTCGCTGAGCCCGCGTTGTCGAACGCGACTGACGCGCCGAGTCCGCCTGTAGCGTCCCTGACGGCCGCGCCCCAATCGGCGTCCTTGTAGTTCAACACCAGGTCGGCGCCAAGCGCGGCGAGATGTTCTCGCTTCCAGTCCTGGCCTGTGAGGGCGATGACGCGCGCCCCGAAGTGCCTGGCGATCTGAACGGCGGCAACGCCGCAGTCCCCACCGGCGCCGGTCACTAGCACCGTGTCTTCGGCCGTCATTGCGGCGCGCTCGACCAGACCGTGCCACGTCGTGGTGTAGGCGACCCCGAGCGCCGCAGCGGCCTCGAACGAAACCTGATCGGGCAAACGCACGAGTTGCGTCACCGGGACCGTGACGTATTCGGCTCGGCCGCCGGGCGTCTGTACGCCGAACAGCCGGGAGTCGCGGCAGTAGTTCTCGCCGGCGCCGGCGAGGCAGAAGCCGCACTTGCCGCACGCGATGACTGGATAGACGGCGACCCGAGCCCCGATCGAGAACGTCTTCACCCCTGGGCCGAGCTCGGCGATCACGCCCGCCGGGTCGATGCCGCCGATGTGCGGCATCGGCACGTGGCCCATCGAGAATCCGCGACGGCGCGTCTCGATGTCCGGGCCATGGTTGACCGATACGGCACGGACCGCGACAAGAGCCTCCCCGGCAGCCGGACGGGGGGTCGGCACGTCCGCGTACTGCAGCACCTCGCTCTCGCCGTGCCGGTTGAAAATGATCGCTTTCAAGGTCTGCTCCTCAGCTTTGCCGACCAGGATCGCCGCCATGTCGTTGAAAACTCTATCGAGTTATAGTACAGTCCGCCGCCGTTGGTCAAGGTAGTACGGGCATATCTGGCAATTTCTACATAGAGAATGACGACACTATCAGACATCCACATGGTTCCCAACCCAATGAGGAGAAGAGCATGTCGCTGACATCAGAGGCAGTGGGCTTGGTCGGTGGCGCCGACCGGAGAATGACCTGGTACGAGGAGTTCTTCGCGGCTCTCGACGCCAAGGACATCACGGTCCTCGACCGTTTGTGCACGCCCGACACCCGCGTGCAGTTCGCCAATCACGAACCGGTGGAGGGCAGGCACGCCGTGCGCGAGGCGATGCTGCACTTCTGGAGCACGATCGGCGGGATGAGCCACGAGTTCACCAACGCGTTCGAGGTCGGCGACCAGACGCTGCTCGAGTCGGACGTGACCTACACGCGCCTCGACGGCAGCTCGGTCGTGATCAAGGCCGGGACGGTCGTTCGTCGGCGCGATGGCCTCGTCGCCGATCAGCACATCTACGTCGATCTCGCCCCCCTCACACAGGAAGGCCCGGAGGCAGCTCCAGCCGAGCGCCAAGAAGGGAGCAGGCCGTGATCGAGTACTCGACCCCGAGGATCACGGCCAACCCCGCCGGCCAGGACGTGAGGCTGTCGCGCGAGCAGATCTGGCGGGCGTTCGAGTGGAAGGCCGAGTTCCCGACCTTGTTCGTCAAGCCGATCAAGCAGGCCCATGTGCTGGAGACGTTCGACGATGGGATCTTGCGCGAGATCGTCCACGAAGACCCAGGCGGCGAGCCCGAGATCCTCCACGAGCGCGTCTTCTACGACCCGATGGAGCGGATGACCTTCCTGCGCTTAAACGGGCGAGTCCTGGGCCAGATCATCAACGCTATCGAGGAGGACGAGGACGGCGAGCTCACCGTCCGGTTCATGTTCACGCTCGCGATTGAAGGCGCCGAGCACGGAGGCGCGCAGGAGCGGGCGTACCAGGCGCAGTTCGCCGACGGTTACGTCTTTGCCGTCAACCAGCTGCTCGACATGACGCGCGAGGCAGTGCGCACGGGCGTCGATCCAACGGCTGAGTTGGCCGCAGCGCGCGCGACCGCGGTTGGGGCTTGAGGCACGGCTTCGCAGGAGACCTCCTCCATTCTGAGGAGGTCTCCCGCTCCGATCCGCGTCAGGCGCGGGTCAGCCCGCCATCGATCACGAGTGTCTGCCCTGTGATGAACTCCGCGTCGTCGGAGAGCAGGAACGAGATCGCTCCGGCGAGGTCCTCCGGGAGCCCGGTGCGCTTGACGGCCTGGTGCTCGACGACCATGTCGAATAGACCGAGCTCGTCGTGGATCCCCTTGCTCGTGCCGTCGGAGCGGATCAGCCCGGGCGCGATCGCATTGACAGTGACGCCGTCCGGTCCAACCTCGGCGGCGAGCGCACGGATGAAGCCGATGATCCCGCCCTTACTCGCGACGTAGTGCAGGCTGCCCGGACTGCCGGCGTGGAACATCGCGGAGGAGATGCCCACGATGCGCCCCCACCGCTGCTCGCGCATGTGGGGAAGGAAGGCCTGCGACAGCAGGAACATCGAGTCGAGGTTGACCGCGAAGACGCGCCGCCATTCGTCGAAGGTGATCCGGTCGTGCGGACCCATTGGATAGATGCCGGCGTTGTGCAGGAGGATGTCGGCGCCTCCCAGGTCGGCGACCGCGCTCGCGAGGTCGGTCACGCTCGCGGGGTCACAGACGTCACATTCGACCGCCGATGCGGAGCCGCCCGCGGCCTCGATCTGAGTCCGAACGCCATCGGCTGGCGCGATATCCGCAATCATGACATGCGCTCCCTCGGCGGCAAGCCGCTCCGCGTACGCTCGGCCGATGCCTTGGGCCGCGCCGGTGATGACCGCGAGGCGGCCACTGTGCCTGCCGGGTACGACACGCCTTGCCGCAGCGGGCTGCGGTCGGCGATCAGTCTCCTGGTGGATGTGTTGGCTAACGCTCATGAGCCAAACTCTATAGACTTACGTGGGCTTCTGCAAGCCCTTGCTACCGATAACGCCAAGATTTGCGCGATCAAGCCTTCCGTTCTGAGTGTTTACTCTGTAGAGTAATGGCATGACTCGGCTCGAGACTCAAGCGCACGTCGCGCCGGAGCTTCCCGCACGCGACCCGAGCGTCAGCAATACCGAGGACGTCTACACGCGTCTGAGGGAGATGCTGTTGAACGGAGAGATCCCACCGGGCACGGTGCTCTCGCAGGTCAAATTCGCGCGTGACATGGGCGTCAGTACTACCCCGCTGCGAGAGGCGATGCGCCTGCTGCAGGCCGAGGGACTGCTGATCGCTGAGCACAATCGCCGAGCCCGCGTCGCGCCGCTCGATCCGGAGGACATCGATGCGGTGTACGGCAGCCGGATCCTGGTCGAGGCCCTCGCGATTCGCCTAACCGTCCCCGGCTTGACCGCGAAGGACCTTGCTCAGCTAAGGAGCGACCTCGAGGCGATGGCAGAGGCCGGGCACGCGCAAGACATCCGAGCGTGGGAGCCGGTCCACCGCGCCTTTCATCGCCGGCTGATCAGCGGCTGCGACGCGGCGTTGGCGCGCGTGATCGATCCGGTCGTCGATCGAAGCGAGCGCTACCGGCGCACCAGCATGTTCGGCGCACCGTCCCGCACCTGGGAGATCGGGAATGACGAACACGAGTCGATCTTCGCCGCCTGCGAGGCGCGGGACGCCGAGCTCGCCGCCGCGCTGCTCGCGCGTCACCTGGCGCGTTCGGCGCTGACGGTACTCACGAAGATCGCTCCTGAGAAGGAGCCGGTGGCCGTCCGTACGGCGCTCCAGATGGTTCAGGGCGCGAGCAAGTAGACGTCGCGGCTACTGCTCGGCGACGACAGGATTGACGAGCCGGCCGAGACCGCTGATCTCAACCACGACCTGGTCGCCGGGCGAGAGGAATATCTGGGGGTCGCGCCGGTAGCCGACGCCGCCCGGCGTCCCGGTGAGGATGACGTCACCCGGCATCAACGTGACCAGCTCGGACAGCCGGCTGACGAGCGTGGGCACGTCGAACATGAGCTGGGCGGTGCTGGCCCGCTGCAGAACCACGCCGTTCAGGGTCAACGAGATGTCGAGCGCGCGTCCGTCGCCCGCCTCGTCTGGCGTGACGAGCCACGGTCCGAGCGGTGTGGAGGCCTCCCAGGCCTTCCCCTGCAACCATTGGTGCGTCTTGTATTGGTAGTCCCGCATGGTCACGTCGTTGGCGACGGTGTAACCGGCGATGTGCCGAGGCGCGTCCTCGACCGCGATCCGCCGCCCGGCCCGGCCGATCACGACCGCCATCTCGCCTTCGTAATCGACCTGAGCGGACTCGGGGGGCAAGACGATCGGGTCGCGCGGGCCAGTCAGCGTTTCGGCGAACTTCGTGAACAGGACCGGGTACTCCGGCAGTTCTCGCCCGGTCTCGCCGACGTGGTCGAGGTAGTTGAGCCCGACACATACGATCTTTCCCGGACGTGGGACGACCGGCCGCAGGGTCACCTCGCGGAGCGGCACCGCGCGCTTGTGGTCCAGCGCGGGGTCCGCGAGAACCGAGCTTGGCGTCGCCGAGCCGAGCTCGCCGAGGCCGGCTAGCGGGATCGCCCGGTCGCCGTCGATCGCAGCCGCGAAACTCCGGCCGGCGTGGGAGCAGGAAGCGAAGCGCATACTGCTCGACCCCTAGGCGACGGTACGCCAGAGCGGCAGCTGGCCGCCCCACAGATTGATCGTCTTCGGCTCCGCACTCCAGATCCGTGGCTCGTACCGGGCCCGGTCGTCGAAGAAGCGCTCCATCTCCGCGGACAGCTCGATGTGGTTGCCGTCTGGATCGTCGAAGAACAGGAATAGGTTGTTGCCGGGACCGTGGCGACCAGGGCCCCACTGCACGACTATGCCGAGGTCGCTGACCCGGTCGGCCCAGACCTTGAAGTCGTCCCAGGAACCCAGGTCGAACGAGTAGTGGTCGAGTCCGCCCGTGCGCCCGACGTCCACGATCGCGACCGAGTGGTGCTCGACATTGGATCGCAGCCAGGCGAACACCCCGCCCATCCGATCCGTGAGACGGAAGCCGAGCCCGAGATAGAACTCGATCATGGGCTCGATCCTGTTCGTCCCGAGTGTCGCGTGCTGGATACGAACCGGGCGACGTCCCGGGTCGGCGGCGTGCTCGCCCGCGCGCGACACACGACCGTGCAGATGGACTGCGTTTCCGTCGGGATCGTGAACGCAGACCGTCGCGCCATCGTCGAGCTCGTGAACCTCGATGCCGCGTGTCTGGAGCCGTTCGGCAAGGGCCGCGTGGCCGCCCGCGTCGCCGATTTCGAGGCCGAAATGATCAAGCGCTTTCGGCCCCTCGAGAAGCTCGAGCGCGTGATGTCCCTGGCCCCAGCCGAGACGAACTCCTACCTGGTCGGCATCCCCTGGTTCGGGGATCAGACCCATCGTGTCGACGTAGAAGCGGGTCATCGCCTCGATGTCTGGGGTTCGCACAGCGAGGTGCGAGAGGCTGGTGCGAGACAGCTTGGCGCCGCCCGCCGTAACCGGACCGGGCGCGGTCGCCGACGGTGAGGTTGGGTCGTCGTGTGTCATGCCAGGAAGTCCTCCGGCGCGCCCGGGCCCCATTGGTTAGCCGACGAGGGGTCCGGGACCCAGCGCTTGGGCCGCTGCGGGAGATCCTCGTGCCACGCCCGGGGTTCGAAGTAGCCGAGCTCCTCGTTGGCGATCCGGTCGAGGTCGCAGAAGAACTCGACGAGGTTTCCATCGGGGTCAGCGTGATAGATGAACATGTTGTGCCCGATGCCGTGACGCCCAGGACCCCAGACAAGCCGGACACCGCGGGCGGCAAGCGCGTCACATGCCGTCAGTAGTGCGGCGCCGTCGGTGAGTTCGAAGGCGAAGTGATGCAGCTCGCCGGGCCGGGAGGCGTTGACGAAGTTGACCGTGTGGTGATCGGTGTTGCAGCGCAGGAACACGAAGAAGTCACCCATCCAGTCCGACCAGCGAAAGCCGAGCGCGGATTCGTAGAACTCGGTCAGCGCTGCGGCGTCACGCGTGCGCGATGCGATATGACCGATCTTGTTGGGGACGACGCCCGTTGTCGACCGCGGCACCGCGGCGCGGCTTTGATCGACCACGCAAAGCTGCAGCGCGTTGCCCTCTCCGTCGCGAATCTCGTGCACGCGGCTGAAGCCGGGCTCCGGCGCATCGCGGGACAGCACGTCGATTCCCTGCCCAGACAGTCGCGAAAGCAGCTCCTCCTCGTAGGGGGCTGATATCTCAAAGCCCACATGATCGAGTCCCGGCGTGGGCTGGGAGCGAAGCTCCAGAGCGGGACCATCGCCGCCGCTGGCAAGGAACACGGCGCCGGCATCCTCGTCGTACGGCGAGAGCCCGATCACCTCCGTGTAGTAGGTGCGTAGTCGGTCGACGTCCGGGGTGCGCAGGGCGACGTGTGAGAGCCGGATGACGGGACTGGTCATGCGGGGGCTCCTTCGCATGGTTTGACGATCAGCGTTTCGAGGCGACCCAGACCGGCGATCTCGACGGTCACTGCGTCGCCGGCCTTCAGGAACTGCTGTGGCACCGCACCGAACCCAACGCCCGCGGGCGTCCCGGTGGCAATGACGTCTCCCGGCTCCAACGTCATGATCCCGGAGAGGTGCTCGAGGATGGCCTCTACGCCGAAGATCATCTCCGCGGTGTTGGAGTCCTGCTTGAGCTCGCCGTTCACCCAGCAGCGGATCGGAAGGTCCTGAGGGTTCCCGACGAACTCCTTGGGGGTGACGAGCGGCCCGATCGGCGAGAAGCCGTCGTACGCCTTCATCATCACCCAATCGATCCCAGGCTCTCGTGTCGTGGCGATCCAGTCACGCGCAGACAGGTCGTTGTAGACGGTGTAGCCGGCCACGGCGTCGAGCACGGCTGGGCCACGACCATGATGCAGCGGCGCACCGATCACCACCGCCAGCTCGGCTTCCCAGTCGACCATCTTCGGCCCGACCGGCAGGTTCACCGCGCCTCCGGACGGGACCAGTCCAGTGGACACCGGCTTGAGGAACGAGTAAGGAAACTCGGGAGCCCGCGCGGTGCCCATCTCACGCAGGTGGTCGTGGTAGTTGACCCCGACGCAGATCAGCTTCGACGGGCGGACCGGCACCAGCCATCGCTCGGGCTCAACCGCAGTCGCTCCCTGGGGAACCTGGGCGACTGACCGCACGAGGATCGGGTGCCAGCGCAGCCAGTCGCCGAACAGCGCATCGAGGTGATCCGGCACCGAGGCGCCGGCGGGGAGCAGATCGCGCAGGCAGTACACCCGCGAGTCGAGCAGTAGAACGACCGCCGGCTCGCCGTCGACCTGGGCGGCGGCCAGCTTGAAGGGACGGGCTCCGTTCGAAGCGCCGTTAGCAAACTCTGTCGACATTATCACTCCGGATTGTCTCGATGTGCGTTGTCCGACCAGCAAAACTCTATCGAGATATTCCGGCCCTTGCAACCCGGCGTTATCAAATTCTCTGCCATTTCTTCGGGTTGGTCTTGACAACTCTATAGAGAATAACTTAGTCTCCCCGCAGCGCCGCCCGGATTCATCCGACAGTAGTTCTTCGGACTCCATAGAGAGAGACTTCCGGGCTTGAACGCGACGAGAGCAAGAACGAGGGAGACATGAGCCAAATCGAAACGAGACCCAATCCGACGTGGGGGACTGGTCCCATGAACGACACGACCGAGCCTCTGAGCACGGCCCCAACCGCGCCAACCGCGCCGGCCGAGCGCAGCCCCCGGCGGACGCGTCGCATGGCGCGGCGGATTGTCCACCAGGAGGAGTTCGGCATCACCGCGGTCCTGTTAGTGCTGGTGGTGCTTATCGGCGTGTTTCATCCGAACTCGCTTTCGCGCCAGGCGCTGATCAGCACGGCTCTCGCCGCGAGCATCGTTGCCCTGATCGCCTACGGCATGGTGTTCCTCATTGCCATGACCGAGATCGACCTGTCGGTCGGCTCGATCTTCGGCTTCAGCGTGCTCGTCAGCGCGGAGCTGATGGCGCACGGCATGTCCCCGTGGCTGGCGCTGCTAACGGGTCCACTCACCGGCATGGCCCTCGAGGCGGCCAACGGGTTCGTGGCAAACACGTTCCGGATCCCCGTGATCATCGTGACGCTTGGGACGCTGACGCTGTACGCGGGTCTCGCCACCGTGATCACGAGCTCGCATGCGGTGACCGGGCTTCCGCTGAACAGCAGCTTCTTCAAGGTGCTCGGCGGGAACGTGCTCGGGATCCCGTTCTCGGTGTGGGTCGTCGTCGCCGTCGGCGTCCTGCTCACGATCGTGTTCCGACGTACGCCATTTGGCGCGCGGGTCCGCGCGATCGGATCCAACGCGACCGCCGCGCGGTTCTCCGGGATTCGGGTCGGCCGGACGCGGCTGCAGGCGCTGATGCTCGTCGGCGCGCTCTGCGGCCTGGCCGCGGTGTTGAGCCTCGCCTACCAGGAGGGCGCGGATCCGACGCTCGGTCAGGGCCTCGAGCTGCAGGTGATCGCCGCCACGATCATCGGGGGCACTGCCGTGACCGGAGGCGCGGGGACCGTCCCCGGCGCGCTGATCGGTGCGCTGATCATCGCCACGATCAACGGCGGCCTCGTCTATTTCTCGATAGGCCCCAACTGGAGCGGCGTCGTCACCGGCGCCACCGTCGTAATCGCCGTTAGCACGGATGGGGTGCTTCGGCGCCGTCGTGCCGCTCGCCTGGCGCGCGCGGGAGCGTGACTCGGATGTACGAGGCACGCGACATCACCAAGCGCTACGGCGCGGTCACGGCGCTCCAGGGCGTCTCGATGCGGGTCGACCCGGGTGAGGTTCACGCGCTGCTCGGCGCAAACGGCGCGGGCAAGTCGACCCTGATGAAGGTCCTCGCCGGGGCCGAGCGTCCATCGACGGGCGGGTTGTATCTCGACGGCCAGCCGGTCGAGTTTCACGACACCGGCGCGGCCGCCGACCACGGCATTGCCTGGGTGGCGCAGGAATTGACCGTATTCGGTGAGCTCGACGTGCTCGAGAACCTGTTCCTCACCCGGGAGCCGCGCCGTGGCCCGCTGATCAGTCATCGGGAGATGCGCTCGCGCGCGCGGCCGTTTCTCCGGATGGTCGGACTCGACGAGGAGCTGTCCGGGCCCCTCGGCCTGTTGCGCCTGGGCGAGCGCCAGCGGGTTGAGATCTGCCGCGCACTGCTGCGTGAGCCTCGGGTTCTGATTCTGGACGAGCCGACCTCGGCGCTGGACGCCGCTGAGACACGTCGGTTGTTCGACGTGGTGCGGGATCTGCGCCACGCCGGGGTCGGCGTGATCCTGGTTTCGCACTTCCTCGAGGACGTCTTCGCGGTAGCAGACAAGATCACCGTGTTACGCGACGGCCGGGTGGTCGTGGACGCTGAGTTGCGGGAGCAGCTCAACCCGCGCATGGCGATCGACGCGATGCTCGGCGAGCGTGCCGCGCAGACCTCGGGGCCCGACGGCCCGCGACGGCGAACGGCCAGATCGAACGGCGAGGGGTCCGACGGCCTAGAGCTCCGCGACGTGACGGTCGTGGGCGTCCTCGACGGCGTCAGCCTCGATGTGTCACCAGGCGAGATCGTCGCGGTGGCCGGCCTCGAAGGATCCGGCGCCGCCGCTCTGCTGAACGTGATCTACGGAGAGATGCGTCCCGACGCCGGGACGATCATGCTGCCCGGCGGGCGCCCCGCTCCTCACGACATCGCCTCGGCCGTTCGGGCGGGCGTCGCGTTCGTTCCGTCCGACCGCGGCCGGATGGGCCTGTTCGCCGATCAGAGCGTGCGGGAGAACATCGGCGCCGTGCGCGCCCTCGCCCTATCGGTCGATCGCCTGCTCGTGCGCACCCGGGAGTTGAACGACCGGGCGCTGATGCGGGTCGGCCAGCTCCAGGTAGTTCCCGCACGAGTCGATATTCCGGTTCGCGCGCTGTCCGGCGGCAACCAGCAAAAGGTGGTGTTCGCCAAATGGCTCGAGGCCAGTCCGACGGTCTACCTGCTCGACGATCCGACGCGAGGCGTTGATGTGAACACCCGCGCGCAGATGCACGAGGTCATCCGCGGGCTCGCCGAAGAAGGCGCCATCGTCCTGATCGCATCCAGTGACCTCGACGAGCTATGTGAGGTCGCGGACCGAGCCGTCGTCTTCTTTCACGGACGGATCGTCGAGGAGATCCGGCACGACCTGCACCCGCATCTGCTCCTGGAAGCCATCAACACCGGCGTCGTCGCGACGCTCTAACTCACGAATGAAGGGACCCGGAATGTACCTACATCACCGGCCGGCTCCTCTGCGCCTCGCTGCCCTGTGTGCCGTCTGCATTGGGACGATCGTCGGCCTCGCCGCCTGCGGATCGAGCTCGAGTTCGAGTAGCTCGGCGAGCTCAAGCGCGCAACTGGCCGCGGCTTCGGCTACAACATCCTCGGGCACGGGCAAGCCCGTCCACCTGGCGATGGAGCTGATCGTCACCGGCCTGCCGTTCGAGGCCGAAACTCAGGCGGGGGCCGAGGCCGCCGCCAAGCAGTTCGGGGCCACGCTCAACGTCAGCGCCCCGACCACGTTCGATCCGGCGACCGCGATCTCACAGGTCAACAGCGCGATCTCGCAGGGCGCAAACGGCGTCGCGATCGCCGACGAGCCGGCATCACTGTGGACGCGGGCCCTCACAAACGCCTCGTCGCAGACACACGGCAACACCGTGACGTTCAACGCGGTGCCGGCGGCCGGCACGGCGAAGACTTACGTCGGGAACAACGACCTGGCGCTCGGGCAGGTGCTCGCGGCGGCGACGATCAAGGCGGCCCATCTCGGTCCGGCAACCACCGGACAGGTGATCATCAGCAACTGCAACCCGACGTCCTCGCCGCTGGCGGTCACGGTCAAGGGATTGGTTCAGACCGTTCAGAAACTGCTGCCGAAGGCCACCGTCGAGCCCCCGTTCAACTCGCAGATCACCCCGTCGGCGAACTTCACCGCATGGCGGCAGGAGATCAGCGCCCATCCGTCGGCGGTGCTCGCGCTCGGCTCGTGCGATCAGGACGGCGACTCCATGATCAAGGCCAAGCAAGCCGCCGGCGGCAAGTTCGCCATCGGCGCGACCGACCTCGATCCGCTCGTCCTGCAGGGCATCGCGAACGGCACGGTCGCGGCGGCGCTGGCCCAGGACTGGTACGTGGAGGGATATACGGCGATTCGTCTCTTGATCGACTCCGTTCGCCACGGGACCCCGCCCCCGGCCGGCTGGATCCAGCCGGGTACGGTCACGGTCACGAAGGCGAACGTCGCACAGCTCCAGGCAAGGGACGCTTCGGCAGCCGGCATGGCCGCGTTCTATAAGCCGATCATCGCCAAGCTGTGGGGCAACACCTCCGCGGCGACCCAGCCCCTGTCCGCCGCACAAGCGATCGGATGACGATCGTCGGGCGCCGGCGCGTCCGATCACCGCTTCTCCCTCGCGGTGATCGGACACCGGCGGCCGACCACTCAAGGCACATCGGGCTGCTGAGGCCGTTCGGCGGTCGAGAACACGAAGGAGGAGCAGTGAGGCTGGCAGGCAAGCGAGTGTTGATCACCGGCACCGGGACGGTTGGCGGTCAGGGTGCGGCCGCCCAGGCGCGGTTCGCGCGCGAGGGCGCCCGAGTGGTCGGGTGCGACGTCAAGGAAGGAGCGGCCGAGCAAACGGCCGAGCAGCTGCGCGCGGAGGGCTTCGACGTGTCAGGAACGACTGTCGACCTGACCGATCCCGCAGCCGCCGAGCAATGGATTGAGGACGGCGCCGCCAGCCTCGGCGGGATCGACGTCCTTTACAACAACGCCGCCAGAGCGCGCTTCGCGCCATTCGCCGAAATGACACTCGAGGTGTGGCGGGACGTGATCCAGGGCGAGCTCGACGTGATCTTCCACACGACGAGCCCTGCCTGGAAGCACCTCAAGCGGTCCGGCGGGGCATCGATCATCAACACCGCGTCGATGTCCGGCGTACGCGGGATCTCACCGCTGGGGCAGGCCGCCCATGCCGCGGCCAAGGGCGGCGTGATCGCGCTGACGAAGACGCTCGCGGCCGAGGGCGCGCCCGACGGCATCCGCGCCAACGCGATCTCGCCCGGTCTGGTCAAGACGCCGTCCACCGATGCGTTCGTCGGCGACGAGCTCCGCGCCTTCCAGATGAACATGCATCTCATCCGCCGTCCGGGTCTCGGCGACGACATCGCCTACCTTGCCGTGTATCTGGCCTCGGATGAATCGAGCTGGGTGACCGGCCAGAACTATTCGATCGACGGAGGCGTGACCGCGGGCTTCCGCTGATCCGATCTCATCTCAAGAGCAAAGGACAGACATGGACAATCAGACCTTGCGCCGGCTTGCGGACCGCGCGGACATCATCGACGTGGTCACGGCGTTCGCCGTCGCCCTCGACACCCGCAACTGGGAGCTGCTGCGTAGCTGCCTCGCCGATCCGGTCCAAGTCGACTACCCTGACAGTGTCGGCGTCGCGACCTTCCCCGCCGACGACCTCGTGGCGACCGCGCAGCGCTTCTTCGGCCGTCTAGATGCCACGCTGCACATCAGCGCCAACCATCAGATCACGATTAACGGTGATCGTGCCACGTGCGTGTCAAGTCTCTTAGCAGCCCATTTCCTGGCCAGCGCAGGTGACGAGCCGGTTCAGCGTCAGGTGGGTTACTACACCAACCACCTCGAGCGCCTCGATCGCTGGCGCATCCGGCGGACCGAACAGCACCAGGCGTGGACGGAAGGCAACCCCGCCGTGTTCGCACATGCCGCGGGCGCGTTCGCATGACTGGCGGACTGCCGGGCCTGCGAGGCACCGAGCACATCTCGTTCAGCGTCCCGGACCTCGATCAGGCAATCGCGTTCTTCTGCGACATCCTCGGGTGCGAGTATTTCTACCCACTCGGTCCGTTCCGGGATCCCGAGGGAACCTGGTTCTCTGACAACTTCCGTCTGCACCCGCGGACCGAGGTAACCCGCGCCTGCGTGCTGCGCTGTGCCAATGGCTCGAACTTCGAGATCTTCGAGTTCAAGGCTCCCGGCCAGCGCCAGGAGATGCCGCGAATGAGCGATTGGGGCGGCATGCACCTGGCGTTCTACGTCGACGACATGGATGCCGCGATCACCCACTTGGCCGCGCACGGCATCGAAGTCCTCGGCGGCAAGAAGCCCGGGATCGGCCCCGAGTCCGGGGACGAAGCGACCTTCGGTCACTTCTACTCGCCGTGGGGGATGTTGCTCGAACTGGTGAGCTTCCCGAACGGCAAGACCTACATGGAAGGACGCGACCGTGTCCTCTGGCGACCGCACGTGTCCGGAGCCCTGGCGCGATGACCGAAGCTCAGAAGGTTGACGCCCTGTGGAGCGTCCACGCGATCCGACAGCTCGCCTACCGGTTCGCGCAGGCACACGACAGCCGCGACATGCGGGAGATGGAGCGCATCTTCCTCAGCGCCGCCGAACCGCTCGCGTTCCCTGATTTCAACCTCGCCAACGTTCGCTCGACACTGCCCGCGTACTGGCGTGTCGCCGGACCGACGATGCTGTTCGTCACGAACCACATCGTCAATCTCATCGACCACGATCACGGAGCGGGCAGCGTCTACTGCCTGGCCAAGCTCGACATCGGCGGAACATGGATCGAACAGGCGATCCTCTACCAAGACGCCTACGAGCGCCATGATGGAGTGTGGCGATTCGCGAAACGCCGCCACCTCCTGTGGTATGGCATCGAGCTACCGGAACGACCCTTCGACCAGCCCAAGACGCAATGGCCGGCGGGCGCAACGGGACGGGGGAGCCTCCCGCAGGCCTTCGAGTCGTGGCGTGGCTTCTACGGGATCACCGAGCCACCGAGCGGCTACTACAGCCAGCCCGACGAAGCGTCAGCGTACGCGTGAGTCACGCGGACACCAGGAGACCGGCCATGGACACCAACCGAAACGTCGTCATCACCGGCGCCGTAGGAGGCATCGGCACGCTCCTCGTCGAGCGGTTCCTCGCCAACGGGGATGCGGTGCTCGCCACCGACACAAACCGCGAAGCCCTCGACCAGCTCCCCGGCCGGGTGGGCGAACACGCCAAGCTGACTACCAGCCCTGCCGACGTGTCCTCCGCGGGCGACGTCTCGGCGCTCGCAGAGCTCGCACGCGAGCAGAGCGGCACGGTCGAGGTGCTGATCAACTGCGCCGGGTTCTTCCCGATCCTGCCCTTCGAGGAGCTGACCGTCGAGGACTGGCAATCAGTGATCGACATCAACCTCACCGGCTCGTTTCTGATGGCGCACGCCTTTCTGCCACTGATGAAGGAGCGCGGCTGGGGACGGATCATCAACTTCGGGTCCGGGTCGGTCTTCGACGGCACGCGCAACCAGACCCACTACGTCGCGGCGAAGGCCGGGATCGTCGGCTTCACCCGCTCCCTCGCGCGGGAGGTTGGCGGCTACGGGATCACCGTCAACGTGATCACGCCGGGCCTGACCGTCACACGAGCGGTCCGCGACCACTTCCCGACGGAGATCCTCGAGGCTCAGCGAAAGGCCCGGGCCCTGCCACGCGACGAGGAACCCGAGGACCTCGTTGGACCGGTGTTCTTCCTGGCGTCGCCCGACGCGGGGTTCATCACAGGGCAGACGCTCAACGTCGACGGCGGCAAGTTCATGCCGTGAGTCACAGTGAGACCAAGACCGAGCGAGGACCAGACAAATGATCACCGTCACGGGAGCGACCGGCAATGTCGGCAGGGGCATCGTCGCACGGCTGCGCGAGCTGGGTGAGTCCGTCCGCGCGGTCGTGTTTCCCGGCGAGACGCCCCCGTGGCGGCCCGACGTCGGGCTCGACATAGTCGAGGCGACGTTCGACGACCCGGATGCGATCGAGCGTGCCGCCCGAGGGGCGAACGGTTACTTCCTCATGTCCCCACCGCACGAGCGGCAGATCGAGTGGCAACGGACCCAGGTCACTGCGGCGCTCCGGGCCGGGGTCAACCGCGTGATCAAGCTGTCCTCCTACGAGGCGGCCCCCGACTCCCGCTGGAACATGGGACGGTGGCATTGGGACGGTGAGCTCGCGCTGCGGGCGTCAGGGCTGCCGCACGCGATCCTGCGCCCGCAATATTTCCAGGAGAACCTGCTGCTTGCCGTCGACCGGTTGCGCGCCGGGAAGCTGCCCACCTATATCCCCCCGGGCCGCCCGGTCGGCGCTGTCCACGCCGGCGACGTTGCTGATGTCGCCGCCGCCCTGCTGACCACAGGAGAGCTGGACGGGCAGATCGTCGTGCCGACCGGACCGGAGATGATCACAACCGCGGACGCGGCCGCCGCGGTCGGCGCAGCGCTCGGAATCGCCGTCGATGTCGATTACCGCGACCCGGAGCAGGCTCGGGAGGAGCTGAAGGGCCGCCCAGCCTGGTTCGTCGACGACCTCATCTCGATCTGCCAGTGCTGCTCGGCCGAGGTCAACGACGCCGTGCTCGCGATCACCGGCCACCCGGCCCGCCCAATCGCCGAGGTCGCGAGGCGCCGCCTGTCCACCGAGGCGGCTGCCGCGTGAGCTCCCCAACCTTCCCCGTCCTTCCAGCCGAGGAGCTTGACCCATGCCTGATGTGAACGTGGAGCCGTTTGAGATCGAAGCGACAACGCGTCATGGAGACCTCGTCCGCGCCGACGTGTACCTGCCGAACGGCGAGCAGGGGCAGGTCCCGGTCGTCCTCGGCGCCTCGCCGTATCAGAAATCGCTCCGGCATCTGCCGGTGCACCCACAGTTCCCATTCAACGAATACGGGCCGATGCAGCTGTACCTCGACCACGGGTATGGGTACGTCGCGATGGACGTGCCGGGAACCGGACGCTCCGAGGGGACGTGGGATCCGGTGTCGCGCGAGGAGGGGGAAGCGATCCACGACATGATCGAGCACGTGGCCACTCAGGATTGGTGCGACGGCGAGATCGGCATGATCGGGATGTCGTACTACTGCTGGAGCCAGTGGAACGCCGCTCGCACTCGCCCGCCCCACCTGAAGACGATCGTTGCGTACGACGGCGCGACCGACATGTACCGAGACTGGATGTATCAGGGCGGCATCCCGATCCAGGGGTTCCTCAACGCCTGGCTGTTCGGTTCGACCCTGCTCCAGCACCAGGCGCAGGGAATCGACTTTCACGTCGGCGCGAAGGATCGGGTGGTCTACGACATGCTCAACCATCGCCTCGACGATGAATGGCAGCGACGCCGTTCGCCATTCTGGGAGCTCGCCGACGTCGACATCCCCGTGTTCTCGATCGGGGTGTGGGGAAAGGCCGCGTTGCACCTGCGCGGCAACTTCGAAGGCTTCCGGCTCGTCTCGGGACCGAAGCAACTGCTGATCACGCACCCCAACAGCTTCGCCGCGGCGCTGATGTATTTCTACGACGAGGAATTCCACCGCCGCGAACTGCTTCCGTGGTACGACCACTTCCTCAAGCACGTCGACAACGACGTTATGGAACGGCCGGCGGTGCGCTTCTACGTCAACCGCGAAGACACCTACCGCTCGAGTACGGCCTGGCCACCGCCCGACGCGACTCGTTCGACGTTCTACCTCTCGGCAGAGCACTCCGACGCTGTGTCATCGCTCAACGACGGCTCTCTGATCGAGCAGGCCCCGGCCGAGGCTTCGTCGACCTCGTGGAGCTACCCCGATCCGGGGTGGATGGCCGGGGTCACCGTCATCGGCCACGGTGGACGCCTCGATCACGTGTCCCGTGTGAACACGTTTACGACTATGCCGATGGAAGCCGACCGCGAGTTCACCGGACAGGGGGTGCTCGAACTCTACGCGTCGAGCGACCAGCGAGACTTCGATGTGATCGCCAAGCTTTCGCTGGTACCAGGCGACGGTGGCGTGGCAATCAAGGTCAGCCAGGGCTGGCTGCGGGCCTCGCACCGGGCCGAGGACCCCGACCTGACCACCGATATGCGGCCCTTCCTCTCGCACCAGCGGGACGAGCCGGTCGAGCCCGGAGCGGTGTACCGCCTGCGGATCGAACTGCTACCTATGTCGTTCCTGGCCCGGGCCGGAGACCGGATCCGCCTCGAGATCTCAAATCAGGACTCGCTGATAGCCGACGCTCCGATGACCCACTGGTATGGCCAGAAGGTCGGCACCGACACCTACCACCATGGCGGACCTTACCCCTCGGCGATCCACGTACACGAGCGGACGCGAGAGACGGGAGCACCATGACGGCGGCGCCGATCGACGGATTCGCCAGCCGAACCGACGAGGTCGGCTCGATCACGATCCATTACTGGATCGGCGGTGACCCCGATGGGCCGCCTGTGCTGCTGTGGCACGGGTTTCTCGGAACGGGGTATGTGTGGCGGAAGATAGCCCCGCGCCTCGCAGACGCGGGGCTGGCCGTCCTCGTGCCCGACATGCGAGGGTACGGCGACTCCGATAAGCCTCCCGGCACCGATGGGTACGACGCGCGCTCGCTTGCGGAGGAGTTCAGGGCGCTCGTGGAAGTGCTCGAGTTCGGACATCGACGCCCGCTCACGCTGGTCGCGTTCGACATGGGTGCCCCGCCCGCGCTGCTGTGGGCCGCCGACCATCCCGATGAGGTCTCCACACTCCTGTACCTCGAGGAGCCGGTTCTCCTTCAGGAGGTGATCTCGAGGATCATCCGCTTCGAAAGGCAGGCCATGGAGCGTGGCTCGCTGTGGTGGTGGATCCTGCCGCACGCGCCCGGGGCGCCGGAGCGGCTGATCGTCGGCAACGAGCGCGCCTTCCTGACCTGGTTCTACGATCGCGACCCGTCGACGCAACGCAGCATCGATGCGGCGGCGATCGATGAGTACCTGCGCACCTTCTCCGGGCGCGAAGGCGTGCTGGGAGCGCTCGGTGTCTACCGCGCCGTGTTCACGACGATGGAGCAGACGGCCCCCCTCGCGGAGAACAAGGCGCGCGTTCCGATCGTCGCGCTAGGGGGCGAACGTGCGCAGGGCGACCGCGTCCGACAGATGGTCGCGCTCGTCGCCGAGAACGTCAGTGGCGGGACCCTGCCCGACTGCGGCCACTTCCTCCCGGAGGAGCGCCCCGACGAGATCGCACGTCAAATACTTGAGATCACAAGTCGAAGGGAGCGACGATGACCAACCCGACCTCGATTCCGCCGGATGATCTAGTTCGTCAGCTCACCTTGGCCAACCCCGACGACGAAAACCGCTTCGGCTTCGCCGAGCGCGTGGTCGCGGCCTCCCGAGATTGTCTGCGCCTCGACTGTCTGACCCTCGCCGTCGGGAGGGAGCATCTCGGAGGCATGCTGGCGGATGAAGTCCTCCCACTCCTGTGGGGTGAGATCGCGCCCCGGTTCTTGGCGGCGAATTCCCGGCGCGCCTTCCGCAGGCCGTGTTGACGTGCCCGAAATGACCGATGATGCGTCGGAGCGGCTCCCCGGAGCGCGGGAGATCACAGCGTCCGCGTCGCTGGTAGGACGAGACGGATCGCTACTTGTTTTCCGCGGAAGCGGTTCCATTGCCGCGCTTCTCCGAAAAGAACGCGTCCGCAGGCAATGGCTGGATCTTGTCCGGCGGCGGCGGCGCCGGCGCTGCCTTGTTGGTGTCGGCCATGGCTTCAGCTTACCGCGAGGGCAAGCGCCCACAAGACCGTCTGTACGCCGAGCATGAGCACGGCGGCTTGGAAGGCGAGCTCGAGTTGGTCGATCGACTTCTTATTGTGCGTGTAACGGTCGCGAGCCCCGTATGCGACGCGCAACTGGGCCTCGGCAGGGTCGTCGAGCAGGGGGTAGAGATCCTCGTATGTCGCGCGGGCGTCGATCGCGAACCGTAGTTCGCGTGGCCACAGAACGTAGAGGCTGAGGCCGCCAGTTACCACGAGCACAACGAGCGCAAGGATCGTCAGCGCACCAAGTCCATTGTGCTCCCGAATCGTCGCCGCGCCGAGGAACGACGCGATGAGCGCGGCGGCGGCGATAACCGTGTTGGTTCTGGATCTCAGCTCAGCGAGCTCGCGCTCTTGCTGGTCGAGCGATCGCAACGCAAGCCCGTAGACGATCGTCGGGATGTCAGTCACGTGATGAGCGTACGAGCCGCGACGGCGGCTTCTCCGAGCGAGCGCGGGAGCGGGCCGCCGCTGTAGACGGCTTTTTGCGCCGTTTGAGGAGCCTTTGGGGAAACTTGCCGGTGAAACAACGGTTGCCTGCACAACAACCGCCGATTTGCAGGCAGATCAGAGGCGACGACCGGAATCGAACCGGTGTAGACGGCTTTGCAGGCCGCTGCGTAACCACTCCGCCACGTCGCCGCGAGTGCGAAGCGTAGCGGCGGGCCTTCAAGCTGGCGCGGCGGCGGTGAGGATCACGGCGGTGCCGAACGGATCGCGCACGAGCACGCCCTCGGGCACCTCGCTTGTGGCGATCCCGGCCGCCCGGACCCGAGCTACGACAGCGGCGCGCTCGGCCTCGCTCGGAAGCTCGACCGTGAACGAACGCAGGCCGACCGACCCTTCGGTCGCGGGCGCCGCGCCGGCGCTGTGCCAGGTGTTGAGCCCGACGTGGTGGTGGTAGCCGCCGGCGGACACGAACAGCGCGCCCGGATAGCCCCGGACGGTGACGTCGAAGCCCAGCACGCCGTGGTAGAAGGCCTCGGCCTCGGCGATGTCGGCCACCTGGAGGTGGACATGCCCCATCCGTGTGCCCGCCGGCGCCTGCGCCTGAAGCTCGGATGCGTCGCGAAGCTCGTCGATCAGACCGTCGAGGTCGAGCGGCAGGGTTGCCATCTCCAGGCGGTCACCCGAACGTGGCCACTGCTCACGCGGGCGGTCGCGGTAGATCTCGATCCCGTTCCCATCCGGGTCCGACAGATAGAGCGCCTCGCTGACCAGGTGGTCGGAGGCGCCGTCGAGCGGCCAGTGGGCCTCGGCCAGCCGGGCCAGCGCGAACGCGAGGTCGCGCCGGGTCGGCACGAGGATCGCCAGGTGGTAGAGGCCGGGCGCGCGCCGGTTCAGTCGCGGCGCCGCGCTGTCGCCCCGCAGCTCGATCAACGGCGGCTCGCCGGCGGGACCGAGCGCGAGCGTCCCGTCGTCTCGGTCGCTCGCTCGTAGCCCGATGGCCCGCTCGTAGAACGCACGGGAGCGATCGAGCTCGGCGACGGTGAGGCGTACCGGACCGAGCGTGGTGTCGGGGTCGATCCCGGCGCCCGGCGTGGTTTCGACGTGCGTGGACATCTACTCGACGGTGCAGGCGCCACCGCTCCCGGCGCCCGGCAAGCGACTGAGCAGCGAGGCCAGCTGGCCTGTCTCCTCGGGGCTGAAATGCTCGAGGAACAGCCGGCCGATGCTGCGGACGTGGGTGCAGCCCGCGTTGCGGAGCTTGGCCAGGCCCTCGTCGGTGAGCTTTGCGTAAGACACCCGAGCATCGTTCGGGCAGGCGGCTCGCTCGATGAAGCCGCCGGCGACCAGCCCGTCGACGAGGCGGGTGATCCCGGACCGGGTGAGCATCGTGCTCTCGGCCAGCGCGGACATGGGCAGCTTCCGGTCGGGCGCCTGGGCCAGGTACAACAGGACCTCGTAGTCGCGCGTAGTGATGCCGTGTTCGGAGGCGAGCTCGGCGTCGAGCAGCCGCAGGATCGTGGCGTGACTCTGCAAATAGCTGCGCCAAGCCTCGAGCGCGTTTCCCTCGAGGCTGGAGGCGTCGGCGAACTCGAGCTCGGCCCGGACCTCCATGGGTGTAGTCCTCATATCCATAGCTTTAGCGGTAATTGTAGTTGACCGGTCAACCGCAGCCGCCCGGGTAGTCTGCACCACGATGGTCGAGGTGGCCCCGGGTCTGTGGCACTGGACGGCGCGGCGGGAGTCGATCGGCGCCGAGGTGAGCACGTACTACCTCGAGGCCGAGCGGGTCGCGATCGATCCGATGATCCCGCCCGACGGGCTCGAATGGTTCGGCGCGCACGGGACGCCCGAGCACGCCGTGCTCTCCAATCGCCACCACGATCGTGACGCCTGGCGCCTGCGCGAGGAGTTCGGTTGCGTCGTCCACTGCATCGAGAACGGTGTGTACGAGCTCGAGGGCCGCGGGCCGGTGGAGGCGTTCGAGTTCGGCGACCAGCTGCCAGGGGGGATCGTGGTCCACGAGGTGGGCGCGATCTGCCCGGACGAGACCGCCCTGTACATCCCACGCCACCGCGCGCTGGCCTGCGCCGACGGGGTGGTTCGCTGGGAATCGGACGATGCGCTGGGATTCGTGCCCGACTTCCTCATGGACGACCCCGAGGACACCAAGCAACACCTGCGCGAGGCGTACCGCAGGCTGCTCGCGCTCGATTTCGATCTGCTCCTACTCGCGCACGGCGATCCGGTGGTGGGCGGAGCGCGTGACGCGCTCAGCGCGTTCGTCGACGCCGCCGATTAGCCGCTCAGCCGGTTTGCCGCTCAGCCACAGACTGCGGACCGGAACGGACCTCGATCGGGCGTAGGGTCGGCCGTGCTCCCACGCGCCAACAATCGAAAGGAGACGGTCATGGACTGGAAGCTCGAGCTGGTGGCTGTACCGGTGACGGACGTCGACCGCGCCAAGGCTTTCTACACCGAACAGGCCGGGTTCAACGCCGACCACGACCACGTCGTCAGCGACGACATGCGGTTCGTCCAGCTGACGCCGCCCGGCTCAGCCTGCTCGATCGCGCTCGGCCGCGGGATCACCGACGCCGCGCCGGGCTCGCTGGCCGGTCTGCAGCTCGTCGTTTCCGATATCCAACAAGCGCACTCCGAATTGCGCGGTCGCGGGGTCGAGGTGAGTGACGTGCAGGAGTTCCCCTGGGGTTCGTTCGTGTTCTTCAGCGATCCCGACGGCAACCGCTGGTCGGTGCAGCAGATTCCCCCGCGCTGACCGCTCGCCATCCGCGCCCCGAGGCGGTATGGTGAGGGTTTCCAAACTGAACGCCTGCCGGCCGGGCGGCACGAAAGGTGAGGAGACTCACATGAATGGACGGATGGTGTTGGGCGCGGCGATCGCCGCTGCGCTGATGGTCACCGCGCCGGCGGTCGCCCAGCCTACGACGAGCGCGTCCGGGGACACAGTCACCGCCACGGGAACCGGGCAGGCCCGGGTGGTGCCGAAGAACCGAAACAGCAACGCGTCGATCGCGGCCGCGTACGACCGAGCCCGAAAGGCCGCGGTCCGTGAGGCGCTCAAGGAGGCACACGAGTACGCCGTGCAGTACGCCAAGGCGGTCGGGTTGCGACTCGCCGGCGTGATGTCGGTGTCGGACGCGCAGGCCAACGGCTTTTATGCGTATGGCCCGGGCGTCATCGGTCCGTTCGGCCCGGGCCGGTTCTGCGGCACGGTGAGGCAAGTGGTCGGCAGGCCGGCGAAGGGGCAGAAGCCCACGATCAAGACGGTTCACCGGTGCGTCGTGCCCCGGTTTGCCTTCATCTCGCTGACCATCACCTATTCGGCCAGCTAGCCGCGCTCGGACTGTTTCGGTCACTGGGCGCGGCGCCCAGCGCCGCGCCCAGTTCGCCTGGACCGCCTAACCGATCTCTCGCTCGGCCGCGTCGGCTTCCCGCGCGAGGAGCTTGATGAAGTCGAAGAATGCGCCCGACTGACCGTTGAACAACCCGTCTTTGGTCAGGGCCGCGACCGCCGCCCGAGCGCCGGCCAGCGAGTCGATCGTGGGGCGCACCACCGAGCACGCGGGTAGACCGGGGATGAACTCGCACGGCTCGGGCAGAATCAGATTGGTCTGGGTGGCCTCACCGCCCGAAGCGTTCAGGTCCGGGAACGTGGTCCCGGTCTTCGGATCCGTAACGCCGGCCAGCGGTTCGGCCGTCGCGTTGCCCGCCTTGTCGTGCCACAGCGAGAAGTGGTTTGTCTCCACACCGCCGATCGCGACCACGATCCGCAGCACCTCGAGGCTCGTGACCTTGAACGCCATCGTCGTGTACAGGCTCGAACCGCCCTGCTCAATCATCGCGAAGTGGAAGCCGGCGCTGTTCGCGATGGCCTGCATCCGCTGCTGCGCGAAGGTCTTGGGAACCGGGGGTTGCGAGATCGTGTCGCCCGGTGGCGTCTCGGCGTCGGAGACGGGAATCACCGGCTGGTTGTTGATCGTCACCGCCTGACCGAACGTGGCCCCGAAGTCAGGGTTGGTCGTGGCGCGGTAACGCAGGTACCAGCTCGTGTCGACGTTGAGGCTCTTGAGATTGGTGAGAACCCTCTTACTGCCCCCGCCCGTGGCCGGGCTAGGCGGCAGGCGGCGGAACGGTTCGAGGTTCACCGGCCGCTGACCCTTCGACATCAGGTAAGCGTTGATGAACGCTTGGTGACTCTCCTCGTCGTCGGTGTTGTCGGAGATGTACTGCGGCATGTCACCGTCGAGGTTCTCCAGCGCGGAAACGTAGAACGCGTTCTGGCCGTCGCCGGGACGCTCCGGCGTGGACTGGCCGCCGAATCCGGCGTACTGCTCCCACAGATCGCTCTCGATGATCTCGGCCGCGCACAGGAAGCGCAGGATCGCGAAGTCACCCTCGGTCGGCCCGCGATTGCCCCTGGCCGCCGCGCTCGAGACCGCGATGCCCGACGCCGGCACGGCCACCGCGGTCGCCAGCCCGGCCTGCCGGAGGAACGCGCGTCGGCCGACGACCTTGTTCCACACTCGCTGCAGTTGCTCTTCACCGGTATCGGGCGCAGCGGTATTCGCGCCCGCGTCAGCGTGCTCGTGCTTCACAGTCACTTCACACTCCTTGGAGTCTTAACGCGTTCGACGCGAAAGTCACTCGGTCGAACACAGGGAAGGACGGTCAACCTGTCGAGACGCCAGCCCCCACAGCAAACTTCCCTTTGTTTATTTCCTTAACCTGGGCCGGTCGATCGGGCGCAACGAGTCGGTTGCGCGATTCCTCGGAATCGTGGATCGGCGAGAACGTTCTAGTGGGCGATGCTGGGCTCGAACCAGCGACCTCCGCCTTGTCGAGACGGCGCTCTCCCAGCTGAGCTAATCGCCCGGGAGGTCCTAAATGTACCTCGGCCGGGGGGTCGGGGTAGACTCGGCCGCGTCATGCGGCGGAGGATCGCGGGGCTGATCGCGATGTCCGGGATCGCGGCGATCCCGGCGATATCGGACGCCGCGCCGGCCGGGCACGCCGCGACGGTCAAGGTCGCGGTCGAACCATCGGCGGGATCGCCGATGACCCACTTCGCGGTGAGCTTCCGCGCGGCGAGGGCGAGCGAGGGGATGGTCCGCGTCACCTATCGGATCAGTGCCGCGATACCGCCGCAACAGCACGCGGGCTGCCAGGCGGGCGCGGGGGCGACGGTTGGGCCCAAGAAGGCTGGATCGACCGCGCGTGTGGTGCTGGTGCCGAACCGTCCCGGCGGCTGGTGCCTCGGCACCTTCCGCGGCCAGATCTGGGAGGTGATCACCATCGTCTGCCCGGCCGGTCGGCCTGTCCCGACATCGTGCCCGCGCCGCGAATGGTCGGCACGTTCACGTTCCGCGTGACGCGGGGCTGACCCCGGCTCCGTCACTAGCATCCGGTATATGCAGCTTGAGCTTCCCGACGGCAAGATCCTCGACCTGCCCGACGGCGCCACCGGCGCCGACGCGGCGGCAGCGATCGGGCCTGGGCTGGCGCGGGCGGCGCTCGCGGTCAAGGTCGACGGTGAGCTGCGCGATCTCGCGCGCCCGCTGCCTGAGTCCTCGGGCGCCCCGGCCAGGCTCGAGATCGTGACGGATAAGAGTGGGGAGGAGGCGCTCGAGCTGATCCGCCATGACGCGGCGCACGTGCTCGCGGCGGCGGTGATGGAGCTCTATCCGGGGGTGAAGATCTCGATCGGCCCTCCGATCGAGAACGGCTTCTACTACGACTTCGACTTCCCGGACGGAACGTCGGTGTCGGAGGCGGACTTCGAGCGGATCGAGGCGAAGATGCGCGAGCACATCGCCGCCGACGAGCCGTTCGTGCGCGCGGACGTCCCAGCCAAGGATGCGCTCGACCGCTTCCTGCGCGAGGGACAGGACTACAAGGTCGAGCTGATCGAGGACCTGGTCGAGCACGATGGCGTTCCCACCGTCTCGCTCTACACCAACGGCCCGTTCACCGACCTGTGCCGTGGCCCGCACGCTTCCTCGACCAAGCGCATCAAGGCGTTCAAGCTCCAGTCGGTCGCCGGAGCCTATTGGCGCGGCGATTCGAACCGCCCGATGCTGACGCGGATCTACGGCACCGCGTTCTTCTCCGACAAGGACCTGCAGGAGTACCTCGAGCGCCTCGAGCAGGCGCGGGCGCGCGATCACCGCCGGCTCGGCCCTCAGCTTGGTCTGTTCACGTTCAGCGACGTCTCGCCCGGGGCGGCCTTCTGGTTCCCGGCCGGAACGGAGGTGTTCAACTCGCTCGTCGCGCTCAGCCGCGAGATGGGCCGCGAGCGCGGCTACCTCGAGGTGAAGACGCCGCAGATCTACGACAGCTCGCTGTGGAAGACGTCGGGTCACTGGCAGAAGTACCGCGACCACATGTTCATCACCGAATACGAGGACCAGCAGTTGGCGATCAAGCCGATGAACTGCCCGGGTCACTGCCAGCTCTACTCGCTTCAGCGTCACTCCTACCGGGAGCTTCCGATCCGTTACTGGGAGCCGGGGCTGCTGCACCGCCGCGAGCCCGGGGGCACCCTGCACGGGCTTCTGCGGGTCCGTCACTTCGCCCAGGACGACAGCCACATCTTCTGCACCGAGGACCAGATACAGCAAGAGGTGGCGGGCGTACTCGAGTTCGCCTTCGCGACGTATGACGTGTTCGGCCTCGACGTGCGACTCGAGCTCTCGACGCGGCCGCCGAATCGGATCGGGTCCGAGGAGCTGTGGGACAAGAGTGAGGCCGCGCTGGTTCGTGCGCTGGACGGCCACGGCCTCGCCTACACCGTCAACGAGGGCGACGGGGCGTTCTACGGCCCCAAGATCGACATGCACCTGACCGACTCGCTCGGGCGCTCGTGGCAGCTCGGGACCTGCCAGCTCGACTACAACTTCCCCGAGCGGTTCGACCTCACCTATACCGGAGCCGACAACGCCGAGCACCGCCCCGTGATGATCCATCGTGCGCTGATGGGCTCCTATGAGCGGTTCATCGGGATCCTGCTCGAGCACCTGAACGGAGAGCTGCCCCCGTGGCTCGCGCCGGTGCAGGCGATCGTCCTTCCGATCGCCGATCGCCACGTCGAGTACGGCGCCACGGTTCGGGATCGCCTCCGCGCCGCGGGACTGCGGGCCGAGGCGGACGAGCGGACCGAGTCGGTGGGGCGCAAGATTCGCGACGCCGAGCTGCGCAAGATCCCGTACATGCTCGTGGTCGGCGACTCCGAGGTGGAGGACGATCAGGTGGCGGTGCGAGAGCATCGCCTCGGCAATGTCGGGTCGATGTCGCTCGACGCCTTCATCGGGCGTCTGTCTGAGCAGGTAAAAAACCGAAGCGCCTTGGCTGAAAACCTGCGCTGACCTCTCGATCCGCCGCTATACTCGTCCTCGTTGATCCAAGCGCAACACCACTCAGGGCCCGTCACCGCTTGACGTTCCCCTCTCCTCGCAGCTAGTGCCGGTCCCGCGTAAGTTCGATCGGCGTCCGCCCGAACGGGACCAGACTCGGATTAACGACCGTATTCGCGTGCCCGAAGTGCGCCTGATCGGCGACGACGGCAAGCAAGTGGGAGTCGTGAAGACGTCCGAGGCGTTGGCGTACGCCCAAGAGCGAGACCTCGACCTGGTCGAGGTGGCCCCAGAGGCGCGCCCGCCTGTAGTGCGGGTGCTCGACTACTCCAAGTACAAGTACGAGCAGGCCCAGAAGCAGAAGGCCGCCCGTCGACACCAGCAGCAGATCACGGTCCGGGAGATCAAGTTCCGCCCGAAGATCGCGCAGAACGACTACGACACCAAGAAGGGTCACGTCGCGCGTTTCCTGCGCAACAAGGACAAGGTGAAGATCACGATCATGTTTCGCGGGCGCGAGGTCACCCACCCCGAGCGGGGCACGGCGCTGCTCGATCGCCTGGCCGGCGAGCTGTCCGAGCTCGGCGTCGTGGAGCAGTCGCCGGTCCAGGACGGCCGCAACATGACCATGCTGCTGGCTCCGTCGAAGGCGGTGCTGGCGGGCGAGAAGGACAAGCCGGCGGACGGACGACCGGAGAAGGGCGCCGATGAGCGACATGCCAAGGCGTCCGACGAGCCGACCGACGAGCAGGTCGGCGCGGAGGCCACGCCGAATGGCACCGGCCCCGAGCAGCCCATCGACAGCGAAGTCGCCGCGGCCGGCGCAGAGTCCTCGCAACAGCGCGGCGCCCCCGCCTGATCGCCTGTTCGCGCCGTCCGGCGCGCCGGCGTGTCACAAAAAACGCGCTGCGGACAATAAGCAGACATGGAGGGCGCCGACCCGCGCACCGACGGGGAACTCCTGGTGGCGACCGCCACCGACCCCGGAGCGTTCGGGACGTTCTACCCCCGCCACGTGCGCGGCCTGCTGGCGTTCTTTCGCCGGCGGGGGTCGAGCGACGACCGCGTGCGGCGGGCGCTGGGCATGGCCCCGATCGCCCTGACCGACGAGGGGATCGAGCGGATCGAGGCGCTGGCCGGCGCGCCGGCGCTCGAGGTCATGGAGAGCCTGCCGGCGCCGCCGACGGCACGGCCACGTTCACGGTGAAGGGCTGACGTCTGCTTTACTAGCCGGCAGTTCCCATGCCGAAGATGAAGACCCATTCCGGCGCCAAGAAGCGCTTCAAGCTCACCGCAAACGGCAAAGTGCGCGGGCGGCGCGCGTTCTCGACCCACATCCTCGAGAAGAAGACGCCCAAGCGCAAGCGGCGTCAGGCAAAGCCGTCGTGGATCAGCGAGCACGATGAGCCGCGGGTGAAGACGCTGCTCGGCGCCAAGCGGAGGCAGCGCGGATGACCCGCGTCAAGCGTTCGGTTCACGCGCGCAAGAAGCGCCGCGCGACGCTCGCGCTCACCAAGGGCTTCCGGGGCGACGCCAGCCGCCACTACCGGGTGGCTAAGGAGGCGCTGCTCAAGGCCGACCAGTACCGCTACCGCGACCGGCGCAACCGCAAGCGCGACTTCCGCCGGCTGTGGATCACCCGGATCAACGCCGCGGCGCGACAGAACGACCTGTCGTACTCGCAGTTCATGCACGGCCTGCAGCTCGCCGGCGTGGAGCTCGACCGCAAGATCCTCGCGGACATCGCCGTCCGCGACGGCGAGACCTTCCGACGCTTTGCCGACCGCGCCCGTGAGGCGCTGGCGGCCGGCTGAGCGATAAGCCGACCAACCAGCACCGCCACCCGGGCGCCACTCCACCAGGAGGGCGCCTTTTTTCGTTCATGACCCAGATCACCAGCCACCACAACGCAAAGCTCAAAGAGATCCGCAAGCTCCGCCAGCGCCGTCGCTGGCGCGATCGCTCCGGGTTGTTCGTAGCTGAGGGTGAGGATTTGTTGTCAGCTGCTGATGCCCAGGGGTGGGTCGCCATCGAGCGGTATGCCGCGGCGGGCAGCGGCTTGCCCGGCACGAGCGTTGATCCTGATCTACTGGCGTCCGCGTCGGGCCTCGGCTCGGGGACGCGCACGCTCGCGGTGTACGAGGAGCGCTGGGCGCTGGCGCCGGTCGGTCCCCTGTGCGTGTACCTGCACGGCCTGCACGACCCGGGCAACGTCGGGACCGTGCTGCGAAGCGCCCAGGCGTTCGGTGTGTCGTGCGTAGCGTTCGGCCCTGGGACCGCTGACCCGTACAGCCCGAAGGCGGTGCGCGCCAGCATGGGCGCAGTGTTCGCGGTGCCGCTCACCCGCGCCAGCGTGGCGGACCTCCCTGGGACCAAGATCGCTCTCGTGCCCGGTGCGGGCCGCCCCCTTGAGGTTCTTTGGCGATCTACTCCCGTATATGCCAGGTCCAGCGCCAAAGAAGTAACGCTCCTCGTCGGATCCGAGCGCGAAGGCCTGCCGGACGCGGTGGTCGGCCACGCGGACGCGGTCGCCCACATCGCTATCGCAACCGACAGCCTCAACGCCGCGATGGCCGCCACCATCGCGCTCTACGAGCTGACCCGTAGCATGGCGGCGAAATGACCGACCGAATCGCCGAAATCCGCGCCGAAGCCGAGCAGGCGATCACCACCGCCGCCGACACGCCGACGCTGGAAGACGTCCGGATCCGTTACCTCGGGCGCAAGGCCGAGCTGCCCAACCTGCTGCGCAGCGTCGCCGAGCTCCCGCCCTCAGAACGCGCCGCCACCGGCAAGGCGGCTAACGAGGCGCGCAAGGCGCTGGAAGCCGCCATCGAAGCCCGCGAGCAGCAACTGGCCGCGCACGAGCTCGAGCAGCGCCTCGAGCGCGACCGCGTCGACATCACCCTGGACGGCGATCCCACTCCGTACGTCGGGCGCCTGCACCTCATCACCCAAACCCGGCGCGAGATCGAGGACGTGTTCGTCGGGCTGGGATTCAACGTCGCCGAGGGCCCCGAGGTCGAGACCGTCTACTACAACTTCGACGCGCTCAACCACGCGCCGACTCACCCCGCGCGGCTGCTGAGCGACACGTTCTACGTCGCGCCGGTCACCGACATCTTCGACCCGGACGCGTTCCTACTCAGAGTGCACACCTCGCCGATGCAGGTGAGAGCGATGGAGCAACAGCCGCCACCGCTGTACATCATCGTCCCGGGCCGCACGTACCGCCCCGACAACGACGCCACCCACACGCCGCAGTTCCATCAGATCGAGGGGCTGGCCGTCGACACCGACATCACGCTCGCGGACCTGCAGGGGACGCTGCTGAACTTCGCGCGCGCGATCTTCGGCGAGGAGCGAGAGGTTCGCCTGCGCCCACACTTCTTCCCGTTCACCGAGCCGAGCGTCGAGGTCGACGTGTCGTGCTTCAACTGCACGGACGGGTTCGACGCCGCCGGCCAGCGGTGCGCGCTGTGCAAGGGCGAGGGCTGGATCGAGATCCTCGGCTCCGGCATGGTCGACCCGAACGTGTTCGAGCACGTGCGCCAGCATGGATACGACCCCGAGCAGGTTCAGGGGTTCGCGTTCGGAATGGGGATCGAGCGAATCGCGATGCTCAAGCACGGCGTGCCCGACCTGCGCCTGCTCTACGACAACGACGTGCGGTTCCTGGAGCAGTTCGGCTAATGCGCGCTCCGATCGAATGGCTGCGCGAGTACTCCGATCCGGACCTCGACACCCACACGCTCGCCGACCGGCTGACCATGACCGGCACCAAGGTCGAGGCGATCCACGGCCACGGGGTGGGCGCGCTCGAGAACTTCGTGGTCGGCCGCGTGCTCGAGGCCGACCGTCACCCGGACGCGGACAAGCTCAGCGTGTGCCTCGTGGACATCGGCGCTGACACGCCGTCGCAGATCGTGTGCGGGGCGCCGAACGTGGCCGCGGGTCAGACCGTGGCGGTGGCCAAGCCCGGCGCGGTCATGCCGGACGGGACGACGCTCGGCAAGCGCAAGCTGCGCGGCATCGAATCGAGCGGGATGATCCTGGCCGAGGACGAGGTCGCGATCGGCACCGAGCACGGCGGGATCATGGTGCTCGAGTCGAACGGGCTGGCTCCGGGCACGCCGCTCGAGCAGGTGCTCCCGATCTCCACCGAGGTGCTCGAGCTGGAGATCACCCCGAACCGGCCCGACTGCCTCGGGATCTACGGGGTGGCGCGGGAGGTGCACGCCGCCACCGGCGCGCCACTCGCGCCCGCGCCCTGGACCAAGGATCCGGGAGCGCTGGGCGACCTCGACATCGCCACCATCCAGGTCGACTGTCCCGACCTGTGCCCGCGCTTCACCGCGCGCGTATTCGAGGACGTGAGGATCGGCCCGAGCCCGCGGTGGCTGAAGGCGCGGCTGATGGCCGCCGGCCAGCGGCCCATCTCCAATGTCGTCGACATCACCAACTACGTGATGCTGCTGACCAGCCAGCCGTTGCACGCGTTCGACCTCGATCGCGTGGCGGGCGCGCACCTCACCGTGCGCCGCGCGAAACCCGGCGAGCAGATCGAGACGCTCGACGGACTCCTCCGCACCCTGGACGAGGACATGGTGCTGATCGAGGACGAGCAGGGCCCCACCTCGATCGCCGGGATCATGGGCGGCGCGCGCAGCGAGGTGCAGCCCGACACCACGCGCGTGCTGATGGAGGCGGCCAACTGGAACGGTGCGAACATCCATCACACGTCGCTCAAGCTCGGCCTGCGCAGCGAGGCCTCCAGCCGGTTCGAGAAGCAACTCCAGCCCGAGCAGGCGATGGAGGGGCAGATCGTCGCGACCCGGCTGATGCTCGAGCTGACCGGCGCCCGGCTCGTGCCTGGCACGATCGACGTCGGCGGCGACGGTCCGTCGCCGAAGACGATCGCGCTGCGCGCGGCGCGACTGAAGGGGTTGCTCGGGGTCGAGATCCCGCGTGAGCGCAGCGCCGAGATCCTGAACGCGCTCGAGTTCGAGACCGCCGACGCGCCCGATGGCCTGGACGCCACCGTCCCTGCGTTCCGCCGCACCGACGTCACCCGCGAGGCGGACCTCATCGAGGAGGTCGCGCGGATCAACGGACTCGACAAGCTGCCCGCCACGCTGCCCTCGCGCCACGGCGCCTACGGCCGTCTGACCCCGCGTCAGCGCCTGCGCCGGCGGGCCGCGGACGCGCTCACCGCCCAGGGCCTGGACGAGATCGTGGGCTGGAGCCTGACCAGCCCCGAGGTGAGTGACCGGCTCCGGCTGGGTGACGAGCACCCCCTGCGCCGGATGGTCGAGCTGGCCAACCCGCTTTCGGGCGACCTGTCGGTGTTGCGTACCACGCTGCTCGGGTCACTGCTCGACGTGGCGAGCCACAACCGGGCGCGCGGCGCGAGCACGCTGCGCCTGTTCGAGGCCGGCGGCGTGTACCTGCCCGTCGGCGACGCGGAACTTCCGCGCGAGCCCTACCACCTGGGCGCGCTGCTGAGCGGCGCCACCCGGCCCGCCAGCTGGCGCGACAACGCACCGCGCGGGGTCGACTTCTTCGCCGCCAAGGGCGTCCTGGCCGGGCTGCTCGACACGCTGCGCATCCCGTGGACCGTGACCCGTGCCACCGAGCCGTTCCTCCATCCCGGTCAAAGCGCGCGGATCGAGGTCGGCGGCGCCGCGGTGGGGTGGGTCGGAGTGATCCACCCGCTCGTCGCCGCCGAGTGGGACCTGCGCGACACCGTGGCCGGGTTCGAGCTCGACCTCGACGCCGTGCCCGAGCCAGCGACGCCGGTGTACCGCGAGGTGAGCGGGTTCCCCGACGTGCGCGAGGACATTGCGGTCGTGGTCGCCGAGGATGTCGGCGCGGTCCAGGTGACCAACATCATCCGCCAGGCCGCCGGGCCGCTCCTAAAGCAGGCCGAGGTGTTCGACGTGTACCGCGATCCCGACAAGCTCGGCGAGGGCAACCTCTCGCTCGCCGTGCGCCTGACATATTCCGCCCCGGATCGGACGCTGACCGACGAGGAGGTGGCCGAGCGCCGCGCCGCCATCGCCAAGGCCCTGGAGGACGAGCTCGGCGGGAGGATCCGTGCCGCCTAGCGTGTCGGTGTTCGGGGCCGCCGGCTTCACGGGCGCGTTGGCCGCGCGCCTGCTGGTGCGCCATCCGACCTTCGAGCTGCGGGCGCTGACCGCGCGCAGTGACCAGGGGCGTCGGCTCGACGATCTCTACCCGCACCACCGGGTGCCGATCGAGCTCGAGGAGCTCGACCTGGACCGGCACGCCGAGGTCGACGCGGCCATCGTCGCGTACCCGCACGGCGCCGCCGCGCCGCTCGTGGCGCAGCTGCGCGAGCGCGGGGTGCGGGTGGTCGACCTGAGCGCGGACTTCCGCCTGCACGATCCCGAGGTGTACGGCCGCTGGTACCGCGAGCATCAGGCGCCCGACCTCCTCGACGACGCCGTCTACGGCCTACCCGAGCGCTACCGCGAGCAGATCCGCGCCGCCGACCTGGTCGCCAATCCCGGCTGCTACCCGACCGCCACGCTGCTCGCGCTCGCCCCGCTCGCGCGCGAGAACCTGATCCGCGACGTGGTGATCGACGCCAAGTCCGGCGTGTCCGGCGCGGGGCGGACGCCCAGCGAGAAGACCCACTTCGTCACCGCCGACGAGAACCTGAACGCCTACGGCGTGCCGCGCCACCGGCACATCCCGGAGATCGAGCAGGAGCTGGCCGCCTTGGGCAGCGAGCTGCGGATCACGTTCGTCCCGCACCTCGTCCCGCTCGACCAGGGCGAGCTCGTCTCGTGTTACGTGACGCCAACCGGCGACCCCGGGGATCTGGACGGTCTGTACAGCGACGCCTACGCGGACGAGCCGTTCGTGGAGCTGACCACCAAGCCGCCCGGCGTGCGCGACGTGCGGGAGACCAACATCTGCCGGATCTCCGTCCACCGCGACGAGCGGACCGGCCGGGTGATCGTGTTCGCCGCGATCGACAACCTGTGGAAGGGCGCGGCCTCGCAGGCGGTGCAGAACCTGAATCTGATGTTCGGCCTGCGCGAGGAGGAGGGAATCGGGGTCAGCGCGTCCCGCCAGCGCGAGGCGATCGGATGACCGCGACCGATTCGTTCTTCCGCTCGCGATGGATCGACGCGCCCGGCAACGTGCGCGAGGCGGCCGGCGGGCTGCCCCGCGGGTTCACCGCCGCCGGCGTCGCGTGCGGGATCAAGCCGAGCGGCGAGCCGGACCTCGGCCTGCTCGTGTCGAGCGCGCTGGAGACGACCAGCGCGGCGCGCTTCACCAGCTCGGGCACGCAGTCGGCGCCGGTGCTCCTGTGCCGCGAGCGGGTGACGCTGTCCGGGGTTCGGGCCGTGGTCGTGAACTCGGGCAACGCGAACGCGGCGACGGGACGCCCCGGCTTTGAGAACGCAGCGAAGATGCAGGGCGCCGCGGCGCTGGCGAGTCGCTGCCCGGAGAGCGCGGTGGCGGTCGCGTCGACCGGCGTCATCGGCGTGCCGCTCCCGGTCAGCTCGGTGATGACCGGCATCGTCCGCGCGACGCACGCCCTCGACTCGGGCGGCGAGATCGACTTCGCGAACGCGATCCGCACCACCGACCTGTTCCCCAAGCACGCCTGCCTCGACGTCGAGCTGGGCGGCGGCGCGGTGCGCCTGACCGCACAGGCCAAGGGGGCCGGGATGATCTCGCCCAACTTCGCCACCCTGCTGTGCTTCGTGCAGACCGACGCGGCGCTGGCGCCCGAGACCGCCGACCTGCTGCTCGGCGTGACCGTGAAGCGCTCGTTCGACCGCGTCAGCGTGGACGGGCAGCTGTCGACCAGCGACACCGTGATCCTGCAGTGCAGCGGCGAATCGGGGGTTCGGATCGAGCCCGAGACCGAGGACGAGCTGCTGTTCGGCGAGGCGCTCGACACGGTGCTGCGCCAGCTCGCGCTGGACATCGTGCGCGACGGCGAGGGCGCCCGTCGGGTTGGCCGCGTGTTCGTGCGCGGCGGTGACGCGGGCGCCGTGCACCGGGTGGCGTCTGCCGTCGCCGACTCGCCGCTGGTCAAGACCGCCCTGTACGGTGCCGACCCGAACTGGGGCCGGATCGTCCAGGCGGTCGGGGCGGCCATGCCCGGCACCGCGCCGCTCTCGGTTGGCGTGACGATCGAGGGCGTGCGGGTGTGCGAGCGCGGCCAGTACGTTCCGCACGACGGCGAGGCGCTGAAGGCGGCCGTCCAGCGCGACGAGGTCGAGTACGAGATCGACCTGCCCGGCGAGGGCGCGGAGACCGAACGGTTCTTTTCCGATCTGGGCCACGAATATGTGACGCTCAATGCCGAATACACGACCTGATCCAGCCGCCCGCGACGGGCGCCCGGTGCGGGATGTCGCGACGCTGCTCGAGGCGCTCCCGTACATCCGCGAGTTCCACGGCAAGACCGTCGTGATCAAGTACGGCGGCGCGGCGATGACCGACGCGTCGCTCAAGGAGGAGTTCGCGCGCGATGTGGTGCTGCTCAAGTACGTCGGCATGAACCCCGTGATCGTCCACGGCGGCGGCCCGGAGATCACCAGCTACATGAAGCGCCTCGACCTGCCGGTTCAGTTCGTCGACGGCCTGCGGGTGTCCGACCAGGCGACGGTCGAGGTCGCGAAGATGGTGCTGGTCGGCAAGGTCAACAAGGACATCGTGCTGCTGATCAACCGCCACGGACAGCCGGCCATCGGGCTGTGCGGAGACGACGGCCTGCTGTTCCGGGCCCGCCGCAAGGCCGCGCCGAGCGGGCAGGACATCGGGTTCGTGGGCGGCATCGAGCGCGTCGACGTCGACGTGCTCACCCACGTCGCCCAGGACTACATTCCCGTGGTGGCGAGCGTCGGCGCCGACCAGGAGGGCAACTCCTACAACATCAACGCCGACGAGGCGGCCGGCGCGGTGGCGCGCGCGCTCAAGGCGTACAAGCTGATGTTCCTAACCGACGTACCGGGGTGGCTGCGCGATCCGGCCGATATCACGAGCGTGATCTCCGAGGTCGGCGTGGACACGGTGGAGTCGGCGCTGGCCGGCGTGGCCGGCGGCATGCTGCCCAAGCTCGAGGCGTGCATCGACGCGATCCACGGCGGGGTGTCATACGCGCACATCGTCGACGGCCGCGTCCCGCACTCGCTGCTGCTCGAGCTGTTCACGCACGCCGGGCAGGGAACCAAGATCGGGCCGAGCCCATGAGCCTGACTGAGCTGCAAGCGCTCGAGGCCGAGCATGTGGTGCCGACCTACGTCCGCAACCCGGTCGAGTTCGTGCGCGGCGCCGGCTGCCGGCTATGGGACGCGGAGGGCAACGAGTACCTCGACTTCCTGGCCGGCATCTCGGTGCTGAACGTCGGGCACTGCCACCCGCGGATCGTCGAGACCGTGCGTGAGCAGGTCGGCCGGCTCACCCACGTCAGCAACCTCTATTACACGGAGCCCGCGCTGAAGCTGTCCGCGCGGCTGGCCGAAAGCTCGCTCCGCGGCAAGGTATTCCTGTGCAACTCGGGCGCGGAGGCCAACGAGGCGGCGATCAAGCTGGCGCGGCGTGCGCGCCCGGGCGGGCGGGTGGTCGTGGTCCAGGGCGCCTTTCATGGGCGCACGTACGGGGCGCTTTCCGCGACGCCGCAGGAGTCCAAGCAGGCGCCGTTCGCGCCGCTCGTGCCCGGGTTCACCGTGGTGCCGAAGGAACCGGCGGCGCTCGCGGATGCCGTCGACGACGACACCGCCGCGGTGCTGCTCGAGCCGATCCAGGGCGAGACCGGGATCCACGTGTTGTCCGACGCGCTGCTGGAAGCTGCGCGCGAGGCGTGCGACCGCTCCGGCGCGGTCCTCCTGTTCGACGAGATCCAGACCGGGATGGGACGCACGGGCACGCTCTGGGGCTATGAGCAGACGCCCGTCGTTCCCGATGCGATGACCAGCGCGAAGGCGCTCGGTGGCGGCCTGCCGATCGGAGCGCTCATAACCGGTCCGCGGCTGGCCGACACGTTCCAGCCCGGTGATCACGGGTCGACGTTCGCCGGTGGCCCGTTGATCGCGTCCGCCGCGCTCGTCGCGCTCGAAATCTGCTCGGACCCGGCGCTGCTCGCGCGCGTGCGCGTACTGGGGGAGCGGCTGGCGGCGGGGCTGGCGGAGCTGCCGTACGTGGCGGCGGTCCGCGGCCGCGGTCTGATGCTGGCCATCGACGTAGATCCGGCTCTCGCCGCCCCCGACCTCGCGCGCCGGGCGCTGCTCGAGCAGCGCGTCGTGGTCAACGCCACCGGTCCGGCGACGATCCGCCTCGAGCCGCCGCTGATCGTCTCCGAGGAGGAGATCGACGAGGCCGTGGCGCGCCTGGGGGCGCTGGTGCCATGAGCGGGCCGGACCTCCTGCTGCCCGACCAGATGACGCTCAGCGGCGCCGGCGACGCGCTGGCGGAGGTGTTCACGGTGCGGGACGGCGGCCATCGCGAGCGCGACCGCGCTTACTTCGACACGTTCGACGGCCTGCTCCACGGCGCCGGTCTCTCGCTCGTGCACGAGGACGGCCGGCTGTCGCTCCTCGACCGGGAGACCGGGCTGGTCCAAGCGTCGCTGCCGATGCAGGCCCCGCCGACCAAGCCCGTGTTCGCGGCCGACCTGGAGCCGGGGTCGCTGCGCGAGTCGCTGGCCGAGCTGACCGAATTGCGAGCGCTGCTTCCGCTCGTGCGCCTGCACGCCCGCGAGCATCCGATCGCCGTGCTCGACGGCGAGGAGAAGACCGTGGTTCGCCTGACCGTCGAGGAGGCGGCGCTGACCGGCCCGGCGGCCGCGGGCTCTCGGCTCCGTCCGCGGGTCCGGATAACCGGGATCCGCGGGTACGACAAGGACCGCCAGTATGTGCTGGCGACGCTCGAGGACGAGCTCGGTTTCAAGCCGGCCGACGAGCCGCTGGTCGACGAGGCGGTCAGGGTGGCCGGCGGCGTCCCCGGAGGCTTCCCGGCCAAGATCGACGTGCCGTTGCGCTCCGACGAGCGCGCCGACGCCGCCGCGGCCGCCGTGCTGCGTGCGCTGCTCGACGTGATCGAAGCGAACCTCGACGGCACGATCGCCGATCTCGACAGCGAGTTTCTCCACGACCTTCGCGTCTCGGTGCGGCGCTCCCGCGCGGTGCAGCGAGAGCTCAAGGGCGTGTTTGCGCCTGAGCCGCTGGCCCACTTCCGCGGCGAGTTCCGGTGGCTGCAACAGGCCACCGGCGACGCCCGCGACCTCGACGTCCACGTGCTCGACTTCGACGCGATGCGCTCGCTCGTCCCCGAGGTGATGCGGGCCGACCTCGACCCGCTGCTCGAGGTGCTGCGTACGAGGCGGGCGAAGGCGCGGTTCGGCTTAGTCGCCGCGCTCCGCTCCGAGCGCACGACGAAGCTCCTGGCCGAATGGCGCGCGTTCCTCGACGGTCTCGTGACCGCTGAGGAGGCCGATCGGCCCGACGCCGCGCGGCCGATCGCCACGGTGGCCGGCACGCGGATCCGGAAGGTCTACCGGCAGATGATCCGGATGGGCGAGGCAATCGACGACTCGTCCCCGGCCACGGACTACCACGAACTGCGCAAGAAGGGCAAGGAGCTGCGTTACCTGCTCGAGCTGTTCGGCGCTCCCCTGTATCCCGCCGAGATCGTCAAGCCGATGATCCGGAACCTCAAGGGCCTCCAGGACGTGCTGGGTCGCCACCAGGACCGGGAGGTGCAGGTCGGACTGCTGCGCTCGCTCGGCCCCGCGGTGGGCAAGACGCGTGGGTCCGAGTCCGGTTTGATGGCCATGGGAGCGCTGATCGCCCGGCTGGCCGAGGACGAGCGGGCCGCGCGGTCCGAGTTCGCCGGGAGCTTCGCCGAGTTCGCCTCGCACGAGCAGCGACGCCTAGTAAAGGAGACGTTCGCGTCATGAACGCACACCCTTTGCCGACCACCACGTACGAAGCCGACCCCTCGCACGTCCATCGCGTGCTGCTGCTGTATAGCGGCGGACTGGACACGAGCGTGATGCTCAAGTGGATCCAGGAGCAGTACCAGGCCGAGGTGGTGGCGCTGACCGTCAACCTGGGGCAGCCGGGCGAGGACTACGAGGTGATCCGGGGCAAGGCGCTAGCGCTGGGCGCGCTCGACTGTCACGTGGTCGACGCGCGCGAGGAGTTCGCGCGCGAGTACATCGTGCCCGCGATCAAGGCCAATGGGACCTACGGCCTCGGCTACCCGCTGTTCACGGCGCTCGGACGCCCGCTGATCGCCAAGCTCGCGGTCAAGTACGCGCGCGAGTCGGGGTGCGACACGATCGCGCACGGCTGCACCGGCAAGGGCAACGACCAGGTGCGGATCGACGCCACCGTGGCCACGCTCGGCCCCGAGTTGCGCGTGATCGCGCCCGTGCGTGGGTGGCGGATGGGCCGTGAAGAGGAGGTCGCGTACGCCCGCGAGCACGGGATCCCGGTCAAAGGCGGGACCGAGCAGGCGCCGTACTCGATCGACGACAACCTCTGGGGGCGCTCGAGCGAGGGCCGGTGGATCGAGGAGCTCGACCGTGCCCCCGAGGACGACGTGTTCCAGCTCGTCACCCGGCCCGAGGAGGCGCCCGACTCTGCGGAGATCGTCACCGTGGAGTTCGAGCGCGGGGTCCCGGTGGCGCTGAACGGCGAGCGCCTCGGCCTCGTCGAGCTGCTCGAGCGGGCGGGCGAGATCGGCGCCCACCACGGGGTGGGGATCGTGGACCACGTCGAGGACCGGATCGTCGGACTCAAGGTCCGCGACATCTACGAGGTGCCGGCGGCCACGATCCTGCTCCTCGCCCACCGCGAGCTCGAGATGCTGGTCGGCACGATCCATCAGAACCAGCTCAAGCCGGTGCTCGATCAGAAGTGGGCGTACCTGGTGTACGCCGGCCTGTGGTGGGATCCGTTGCGCAGCGATCTCGATGCGTACATGGACGCGGCGAACGCGCAGGTGACCGGCACGATCGGGATCAAGCTGTACAAGGGCTCGGCCCGCGCGGTCACCCGCTCTTCGCCGCACGCGGTGTACGACGCGCAGCTGGCCACGTTCGCCGAGTCGGGCGGGCTGTTCGCGCAGGCCGCCTCGCCGGGGTTCATCGAGCTGTGGTCGCTGCAGTCCCGGATGGCCTGGCGCCTGCGCGATCACTCCTCCTCCGCAGGCGAGTGAGCCGGGCGGTTCATGGGTAGCCCTCGTGCATGGGTTACAAGCTTCTCGGCTACGCGGTCTGGCAGGTCGGCAAGCGGTACATGCGCCGGCGTCTTCCCGGCGCGCCGCCTAGGGCGATCATCGCCGCCACTGCCGCGGGCGGGCTGATGGTGGCCGGCGGCCTTGCGGTCGCCCACCGCCGCGCCACAGACTGAATCACCGTTTCGTCCGCGCGCCGCCGTACCGTGCGCGGGATGACCGATGTGCCCTCCTTGCTGGGAATCGAGGCAGTGGAGTGCCTGGCCGAGGGCGAGCGCAGCGTCACGATCCGGGTGACCGGCCGGTGGCGCCGACGGCGGCCCGAGTTGCGCGGGCAGCCGATGCTCGTGGTCGATACGGCGATCGGCCGGCAGCGGTTCCTGGCCATGCCCGAGCCGCCCTCCCTGACCGGGGCGGCGCCCGGCACGTGGCGGATGAGCTTCTCGGTTCCGGCGGGGCTGGCGCCGTCGCTGCGGGGCCGGACGTTTCTCCAGCTCGGCGGGGCGATGGTCCCGCTCCCGATCGGTGACGTGCCGACCCCCGCGCCGGATGAGGGCGCGCGCCGGCCGGAGACGGAGCCGCCCGGCGTCGCCCGCCTCGAGCGAGCACTCGACGAGGCGCACGCGCAGTCCGACCGGCTGCGCGAGGAGATCGCCGACCGGGAGCGCATGTTGCGCTCGGCCGAGCAGCACGTCCACTCTGAGCGGGCGCTGCGCGCCGAGGTCGAGGAGCAGCTGAACCGGCGCTCGCGCGCCGCGCAGCACGAGCTGGCAGTGCTGCACGAGCGGGTGGCCGAGCTCGAGCGCGAGCTCACGCGGATGCGCCGCGCGGTCGACGAGGCCCAGCATCTGGCCGCGGCGGCCGAAGCGGCGCGCGCCGATGCCGGGCGCCGGCTGGCCGACCGGCTGGCCGCGCCTCCGCCGTCACCCTCTGCGCCGCCGGCTGCTTCGCCACCGGCTGAGCGGACGCGGCGCGAGCTCGAGCTCGCTCGGGGGTCGCCGGAGGCGCCAGCAGCCCGTACGCCGCGCCCGCGCATCGAGCGTGCCGGCGACGGTGTTGCGCTGCGCCAGGAAGCCGCGATGCCCGAGCACCGCGGCGCCGGCAGCGACGCCGCCCGGATCGCGGCGCTCGAACGCGAGCTGGTCGGCGCCTACGAGGAGATCGAGGCCCAGCGCCGGCGCTCGGCCCGTGCCTACGACGCCATCGCACTCGTTCGGGCCGACCTGAGCGGGCTCCGGGCTGCCGCGGCGGCGATGCAACCGACACCCTCGCCGCAGCCGCAGCCGCAGCCGCAGCCGCAGCCGCAGCCGCCGCAGCCGCCGCCGCCGCAGCCGCCGCGGACCGTCGCGGCGGCGGCCGCGCCGATCCAGCCCGAGGACCTGAGCGCGGCGCTTGCCCGCCTGCGCGAGCAGGCGCCGCGTCCCGTGGTCGACCCGGCGGCGCCCGCCGTCGCCGCACCGACACCGGCTCCGACCACAGAACCGACGCCAACTCCGACGGCAACTCCGGCGCCAACTCCCGCACCGCCGATGGCCCCGGCGCCGCTCGCCGCAACCAGGCCGTGGCTCAGCGCCGCGTTCGGCAAGCTCGCCGTCCAGGACGCGTCCGCCGCCGGTCGGCTGCTGCTCGCCCTGGTGCCGGCCCAATACGCAGCCGACCCCCACCCGATCGCCTACGACCTCGTCATGAGCGACGTCCTGGTCGCCCACGTGACGATAGGGAGCGCCGGCGAAAGCGTCGAGTTCGACGCGAGCGCCCGCCCGCTATCGCAGGTCGACTTCCAGCTGGTCGGAGGTCCGGCGAGGATCGCCCGCCTGCTCGCGGCCGGCCCCGTGCGCCGCCGGCTCGGTGGCCTGGCGCCTGGTGGGCCGGTCGCGCGCGTACGGGGGGACCGGCGGCGGCTCTCAGCGCTTGACGCACTCCTCGGCGCGCGCCTCACGTTGGCCCAGCTCCACGCCGCCGGCGTGCGGCTTGATCCGGTGCTGGCGCTAACCCTGGCCGGGCATATGATCGAACCGTCCTGGACAGCGGGAGAGCAGTTCGCGCTGGCACACCGAGAACCAGCGGCGCCGGCCTCCGACGCGTACCTGCTGATTCGCGACGGCAGACCGACCCTGGCCTCGCGCGAGCCGCCGCGCGAGCCGGTGGCCACGGTCCTGGTGTGCCCATCGGATCGGCTCCTCGCCGTGCTCGGCGGCGCCGTCGCGCCGACCGAGGTAGTCGGCGACCCGCGCCCGCTGGTGCTGCTCGGGCAGTGGCTTCACCGCGCACAGTGCGGCTAAAAGACCAGGCCGCGCCGCATCCGTCTGGGGGGGTACCTATGCTCGGATAACAGACTTCGTCTGCCGCGAATCCCGAATCCCGTCTCCTTAGTTGACCTCTCCCTGCGCCCATCTGCACGTCCACTCCGAGTACTCGCTGCTCGACGGGGCGTGCAAGATCGACGCCCTCGTCGAGCGGGCGGCGGCCTTCGGGCAGCCGGCGGTGGGGCTGACCGACCACGGCGTGATGAACGGCGCCGTCGAGCTGTTCACCGCGGCGCGCAAGCACGACATCAAGCCGATCCTGGGCTGCGAGGCGTACGTGGTCGACGACCACGAGCGGCGGGCGCCGGGGCGGCTGGACCGCTTTCATCTGACCCTCCTGGCCGCCACGCCGACCGGCTACCGCAACCTGGTCAAGCTGTGCTCGGCCGGCTTCCTCGAGGGATACCAGCGCGGCAAGCCGTCAGTCGACATGGCGCAGATGGCCGCGCACGCCGAGGGTGTCATCGCGCTGACCGGATGCCTGCAGTCGCGCTTCTGCCAGCACCTGATCGACGGCCGGTTGCCCCAGGCGCGCGCTCACGCCGATGAGCTGATGCAGGCCTTCGGGGCCGACAACGTCTACTTCGAGGTGCAGAAGAATGGCCTGAAGGTCCAGGATCAGGCCAACGAGGGGATCGTCCGGATCGCTCGTGAGCTGGGCCGGCCGTTGGTGGGCACGGGCGACGTGCACTACCTGCGGCGTGAGGACTATTCCAACCACGCCGCGCTGCTCTGCGTGCAGACCAAATCGACGCTCGATCAGCCAAAGATCAGCTTTGACACGAACGAGTTCTACCTGCGCTCCAACGAGGAGATGGCGCAGGCGTTCGCGGAGTGGCCGGAGGCGATCGCCTCGACGCTCGAGATCGCCGAGCGCTGCGACGTCGAACTCGAGCTCGGACGGCAGCTGATCCCGCGCTACCCGACGCCCAGCGGGGAGAGCGAGGAGGAGTACCTGCGCGCGCGCGTGCTCGAGGGGCTGCGCGCGCGCTACGGCGATCCGCCGCCGGCCGAGGCGCTCGAGCGCGCCGACTACGAGCTCGGGGTGATCGAGCGGATGGGGTTCAGCGGCTACTTCCTAATCGTCTGGGACTTCGTCAAGTACGCCAAGGACTCGGGGATCGCGGTCGGGCCGGGCCGCGGATCGGCCGCTGGATCGCTGGTCGCCTACTCGCTGCAGATCACCGACGTCGACCCGCTCCGCTACGGCCTGCTGTTCGAGCGCTTCCTCAATCCCGAGCGCGTATCGATGCCCGATATCGACATCGACTTCTCGGTGCGCGGCCGAGAGCAGGTGATCCGCTACGTGACCGACAAGTACGGCAAGGACCGCGTGGCCCAGATCGTCACCTTCGGCAAGATGTTTCCGCGCGCGGCCACCCGTGACGCCGCGCGGGTGCTCGGGCTCGACTATGGCGCCGGCGATCGCCTGGCCAAGCTGATCCCCGACCCGATCATGGGCCGTCCGCCGAGCTTCGAGGACTGCCTGAAGCCCGGGCAGCCGCTGCGCGCGGAGGTCGATCGCGACCCGACCGCCCGCCAGATCGTGGAGGTCGCCCAGGGCCTCGAGGGTATCGTGCGCAACTCCTCGCTCCACGCCGCCGCCGTGGTGATCGCCGATCGCCCGCTCACCGACATCGTCCCGCTGCAGATCGCCGACGCGGGCAGCGACGAGAACGGCGAGCGGGTGTTCCGGACGGTTACGCAGTTCACGATGAAGCCGGTCGAGGACATCGGTCTGCTCAAGATGGACTTCCTGGGCCTGCGCAACCTGGACGTCATCGAGGACGCGCTCGACATCATCGCCCGCTCCACCGGCGAGCGTCCCGACATGGCCGCGCTGCCGCTCGATCACGCGCCCACGTACGAGATGATGGCCGCCGGGGACTCGGTCGGGGTGTTCCAGTTCGAGTCCGAGGGCATGCGCGAGGCGCTCAAGAAGGTCAAGCCGGACGAGTTCGACGACCTGGTCGCGCTCAACGCGCTCTACCGGCCCGGCGCCATGGACCAGATCCCCACCTACGCCCGCGGCAAGCACAATCCCGACTCGATCTCCTATCCGGACGACCGTCTGCGCCCGATCCTCGAGGCGACCAAGGGTGTGATCCTCTATCAGGAGCAGGCGATGCAGATCGCCAAGGACATCGCGGGCTTCAGCGGGGGCAAGGCCGACAACCTGCGCAAGGCGATCGGCAAGAAGAACCGCGAGGCGATGGCCAAGCTCAAGCCGGAGTTCGTGGCCGGCTGCCGGGCCTCGGGCACGAGCGCGACGGTGATCGAGTGGCTGTGGGCGACCAACGAGCGCTCGGCCGACTACAGCTTCAACCGCTCTCACGCCGCGTGCTACACGCTGATCGCCTACCGGACGGCCTGGCTGAAGGCCAACTACCCGGCCGAGTTCATGGCCGCGCTGATCTCCTCGGTGATGGACACCAAGGACAAGGTTCCGTTCTTCGTCGCGCAGGCCGAGCTGATGGGCATCTCGATCCTCCCGCCCGACGTCAACCTCTCAGACCACGAGTTCGTCGTCGTCGACGGCAACATCCGGTTCGGGCTCGACGCGGTAAAGGGCGTCGGGTACGCCGCCGTCGAGGCGATCAAACGAGCCAGAGAAGAGCGCGGTCCGTTCCTGACTCTCTTCGACTTCTGCTCGCGCGTCGACAGCCGCGCGGTCAACAAGAAGGCGATCGAGGCGCTGATCAAGTGCGGCGCGTTCGGCTCGACCGGCGCCACGCGCAAGGGGATGCTGATGATGCTCGAGCAGGCCCAGGGCGCGGGTCAGAAGGCCCAGCAGGACGCCGAGATCGGGCAAGGGTCGATCTTTGATTTGCTGCCCGCCGACCCACCCCCCTCCGCCCTCGCCACCGGCGACAGCGGCTTCGCGGCCCCAAGCCACGTTCCGATCCCGGCCATCGAGTTCGAACGTGCCGAACTGCTCGCCGCCGAGAAGGAGTCGATCGGGCTGTTCATCTCCGCCCACCCGCTGAAGGAGGTCGGGCCGGCGCTGCGCGCCCGCGCGGACTGCCCGCTGGCCGATCTGGCCGGCCGCCGCGACGGGGACTGGGCCCTGGTCGGCGGCATCATCACCGAGACGAAGAAGATCCGGACCAAGAAGGGCGATCCGATGATGTTCGCGACGCTCGACGACCTCGAGGCGTCGGTCGAGCTGCTCGTGTTCGGCAACGCGCTGAGCGGCGCCGGCGAGCTGCTCGTGCGTGACTCGATCGTGCTCGTGCGCGGCCGCGTGGACCACAAGGATCGCGACACCACGTGCCTGATCGTCCAGCAGGTCGAGCGCTTCGAACCGAGTGACGAGGAGGTCGTGGTCGCCCGCGAGGAGGCCGCGCGCCGGCCGGTGCTTCCCAGCGCGCTGCGGCTGAGGCTCGACGCCACCGCGCTGGCCGCCTCGGTGCTGGCCGAGCTCAAGGACGTCCTGGCCGGCTTCCCGGGCGACTCCGAGGTGGTGATCGAGCTCAGCACCTCGGTCGGCCAGCGACGGCTGAAGCTCGGTCCGGATTTTCGCGTCGCCCACAGCGCGGCGCTGCACTCCCAGCTCGACGACCTCCTGGGCGACGTGATCCTGGCCGGCCACGACGACGGGCCGGGGAGCGTGAGCGTCGAAAGCGAATCACACAGCTCCGGCCCGCCCGCCCCGCGCCACCACGCGGTCGTCTAGCGGCGCCAAAAGCGCCTCGGGAGCTGACAGCTCCCTCTCAAAACGGCCCTCAGGCTTTCCCATTTCGCCGCTTTGCGCCAAGCTACCCGGCGTGCCATCACATCGATCGGAGGGGGAGCACTCGTGATCGACGGCGAACCGTTCGAGGTCGAGCCATGGACTGTGACCGAGCGCGAGCTACATCTCGACACTCTCGCGCAGAGCGAGTCGATCTTCGCCCTCTCCAACGGTCACATCGGGTTGCGCGGGAACCTTGACGAGGGCGAGCCGGCCGGATCGCCCGGGACCTTCCTCAATAGCTTCTACGAGGTTCGTCCGCTGCCCTACGCCGAATCCGCCTACGGGAACCCCGAGGCGGGCCAGACGGTCGTCAATGTCACTAACGGAAAGGTGTTCCGCCTGCTGGTCGACGACGAGCCGTTCGACGTCCGCTACGGGAGGCTGGTCCGCCACGAGCGTACGCTCGACCTGCGCGGAGGCCTGCTGCGTCGCGAGGCGGAGTGGATCTCGCCGGCCGGGCAACACGTGCTGGTGCGCTCGACGCGGTTGGTCTCGTTCGTGCACCGGTCGATCGCCGCGATCGAATACGAGGTGGAACCGGTTGGGTCTTCAGCGCGGGTCGGCGTGCAGTCGGAGCTGGTGGCCAACGAGCCGGTCGCGGTTGGGGGCGCGTCCGACGATCCCCGGGAGGCCGCCGCGCTCGAGCTGCCGCTGGTGGCCGAGGATCACTACCACAACGAGCTTCGCGTCACCCTGGTGCACCGCACGCACAAGAGCGGCCTGCGAATGGCGGCCTCGATGGACCACATCGTCGAGGGGCCGGACGGCACTGTGACCGCAGCAGAGAGCGGGCCCGACCTCGGACGGCTCACGGTGAGCACCGAGCTGAAGCCGGGGGAGAAGCTCCGGATCGTCAAGTTCATCAGCTACGGGTGGTCGAGCCAGCGGTCGATGCCCTCGCTGCGCGATCAGACCCACCTGGCGCTGGCCTCCGCCCGCCGAACCGGCTGGGAGGGCCTGATCAAGGGTCAGCGCGAGTTCCTCGCCGATGTTTGGGATCGGGCGGACATCCAACTGGAAGGCGATGCCGCCCTCCAGCAGGCGGTCCGCTTCTCACTGTTCCACGTGGTCCAGGCCGCGGCGCGGGCCGAGCTGCGAGCCATCCCGGCCAAGGGTCTGACCGGAAGCGGATACGACGGTCACACCTTCTGGGACATGGACGCCTACACGCTGCCCGTCCTCACCTACATCCTGCCGGGCGCCGCGCGCGATGCCCTGCTGTGGCGCCACTCTACGATGGACCTGGCCCAGGCGCGCGCCCAGGTGCTGGGCCTGAACGGCGCGACCTTCCCGTGGCGGACCATCCGGGGACAGGAGTGCTCGGCCTACTGGCCGGCTGGTACCGCCGCCTTCCACATCAACGCGGCGGTCGCCGACGCGGTACGGCGCTACCTGCTCGCCACCGAGGATCTGGAGTTCGCGCACGGCCCCGGCATCGATCTGCTCGTGTACACGGCTCGCCTCTGGCGGTCTCTGGGACACCACGATGCCCAGGGCGGCTTCCGGTTCGACCGGGTGACCGGGCCGGACGAATACACCGCCCTGTGCGACAACAACGTCTACACGAATCTGATGGCGGCTCGGAACATGGTGGGGGCGGCAGACCTGGCGGTTCGCCATCCCCAGCACGCCGACGCGCTCGACGTCGACGAGGAGGAGATCGCGAGCTGGCGCGATGCGGCGGCGGCGATCGTCGTGCCCTTCGACTCGGATGCCCGCATCACGCAGCAGTGCAACGGCTTCACCCGCCTGCGCAAGTGGGACTACGAGGACACCCCGCCCGAGCAGTACCCGCTGCTCCTGCACTACCACAACTACATCCTCTACTCGAGCCAGGTGGTCAAGCAGGCCGACCTGGTGTTCGCCATCTACCTGTGCGGCGACCAGTGGCAGGACGAGGATCAAAAGGCGCGCGACTTTGCCTACTACGAGAGCGTGACCGTGCGGGACTCTTCACTGTCAGCCTCGATTCAGGCGGTGGTGGCGGCGGAGCTGGGCCACCTGGATCTGGCGTTCGATTATCTGAGTGAGACCGCTTACATCGACCTGCGCGACCTCGCCAACAACACGCGTGACGGCGTCCACCTGGCCGCCCTGTCCGGCGTGTGGCACGCGATCGTGGCCGGGTTCGGCGGACTGCGCGACTACAGCGACACGCTGAAGTTCGCCCCGCGCCTGCCCGCGCGCCTGATGCGCCTGAGCTTCGGGCTCCTCTACCGCGGTCGCCGGCTGCGCGTGGAGGTGCGCCCCGGCGACGCCACCTACGAGGTGGTCGACGGCATGGCGCTCGAGCTGGTCCACCACGGCGAGCGTGTCACGGTGACCCCGGACAAGCCGCTCACGCTTCCCATCCCGCCGGCACCGAAGTACCCGACGCCGAAGGCGCCCGCGCACCGCGAGCCGGGGCTCCACGCGATCAGCTCCGGCTCCGGCGTGTCCCCGTAGCGGCAAGCTACTCGGACTACTTCCCGGATTCTTGCCGCCGCGCAGGGAGAACCCTGCGCTCGGGCACTGTGCGAACGCACCGCCAATCACGCCTGCGTGCACCCTCGCCGACGGTCTGCAAACGTGTGCATAATCAAGTGACGATGGCTACGAGGAAGGTGAGCCTCGCCGGGCCGGCGACGTTACGAGACGTGGCTCGCCTCGCGGGGGTGCATCCCGGGACCGTGTCGCGGGCGCTGAACCCGCAGACCCGCGGGCTGGTGAACGAGCGAACCGCGCGCCGGGTCCTCGCCGCCGCGGAGGAGCTCGGCTACCAGCCCAACCCGATCGCTCGCGGGCTGCGCACGAACCGCTCCCACACCATCGGGGTGCTCGTGCCCGATCTGATGAACCCGCTGTTCGCCGCGGTCGTCCGTGGGATCGAGGACGGACTGCGCGAGGGGGGGTACACGCCCCTGATCGCCAACACCGACAACGACGCCGAGCGCGAGCGGGTCGCCTTCGACGCGATGAACGCCCGCCAGGTCGACGGCTTCATCGCCGCGACGGCGGTCCGCGACCACTGGCTGCTGGAGGACCGGGCAACCCGCGGCGCGAAGGTCGTACTCGTCAACCGGCGCGTCGACAGCGACGCGATCCCGGCCGTGATCGGCGACGACCACGAGGGGGTACGGCTCGCGGTCGAGCACCTGGCCGCGCTGGGCCATCGCCGGATCGCCCACCTCGCCGGCTCGCAGGCGCTGTACACCGGGTGGTCGCGTCACCGCGGGTTCCTCGACGCGATGCGCTCCCTGAAGCTTGGCCTCGACGACGATCTGATCGTGTTCAGCGATACCTTCACCGCGCGGGAGGGGGCGCGGTGCTGCGACCAGCTGCTCGATCGCCGCCGCGACTTCACCGCGATCGTGGCTGGCAACGACCTCCTGGCGCTCGGCTGCTACGACGCGCTCGAGGCGCGCGGGCTGCGCTGTCCCGAGGACGTGTCGGTCGTCGGCTACAACGACATGCCGTTCGTCGACCGTTTCCGTCCGCCGCTGACGACGGTGCGGGTTCCCCACTACGAGCTCGGCGCCACCGCGGCCGAGCTGATGCTCGAAGCGCTCCAGGAGGTCCAGGCCGTGCCCCGGCAGCTCCTGCTGGCACCTGAGCTCGTGGTCCGCGGCTCCACCGGCCCGCCTGCGCCAGCGTCACGCTGAAACGGATCCCAACACGGCGTCCCTTGACACCTCACAACCACGACGGTAACGTCGCACACGATTGCAGCAAACGTTTGCAGTCGACCGCGTCGAACGGAGGAGAAGGGCGAAATGAGGCGAAGCGGTTGGATGTGGTCGTGCGCGACGATGGTCGCGATCGCGGGACTCCTAGCCGGATGTGGCGGTTCCAGTAGCAGCACGTCGAGCGCTGCGAGCAGCTCGAGCACGTCGGGCGGCACCGCCAGCACTAGCTCGGCCTCCGGCTCGGGGGCCGCGACCGGCTCCCCGGTGGTGATCGGCTCGTCGCTGTCGCTGTCGGGCGACTTCTCGGCCGACGGCCAGGCGTTCCAGCGCGGCTACCAGCTGTGGGCGAACGACATCAATCAGGCGGGCGGCCTACTCGGCCATCCGGTCAAGCTCGACATCGTGTCGGACGCGAGCAGCCCGGCCCAGGTGGTGACCAACTACCAGAAGCTGATCTCCTCCGACCACGCCAAGCTCGTGTTTGGCCCGTTCTCGACGCTGCTCACCGTGCCCGCTTCCAAGGTTGTCAACCGCTACGGCTATGCGTTCGTTGAGGGCGCCGGCGGCGCGCCCGCCGCGTTCGGCAACGGACTGCACAACATCTTCGACGTCAGCCTGCCGGTGGTCGACAACCTGGTGCCGTTCGCGAAGTGGGTCGCTTCGCTGCCGGCGTCCGAGCGCCCGAAGACGGCGGCGTACGCCACCAGTGATGACCCGTTCACCCAGCCACAGATTCCGCTCGCCCAGCAGATCATGCAGGCGGCGGGAATCAAGACGGTCTACAACAAGGTGTTCCCGGCCGAGGTCACCGACTACGCGCCGATCGCGAGCGCGGTGGCGAGTAGCAAGGCCGAGGCGGTCGTGCTCGGATCGGTCGACGTACCGACGGTGTCCGCGTTCGTCCACGCCTTCATCCAGCAGCACTACAACCCCAAGGTGTTCATCGCCACGGCGGGTCCCGACCAGGGCGCCGACTTCGTGAAGGCGGTCGGGGCCGCCAACACCGACGGCATCATGTACCCGAACGGCTGGTATCCGGGGTACGCCAACGCCGCGAGCCAGAAGCTGGTCAGCGAGTACGTCGCCAAGTACGGCGGAACCCCGTCCGACGTGAACGCCGACGTCGCGGAGGGCTACTCGGTCGGCCAGGCGGTCGCCCAGGCCGTCGCCGCGACGCACAGCCTCGACAATGCGAAGATAATCTCCTACCTGCACAGCGGAGTCACTCTGAACAGCGTCCAGGGTCCGGTGAAGTTCGACACCAAGGGTGAGAACGGGGCGGCCGCCGCGTTCGTGTTCCAGTGGCAGAAGGGCCAGCAGGTGCAGGTGCTCCCAACCGGGGCATCGGGCTCCAAGCCGCCGCTGTACCCGAAGCCGAACTGGGGATCGTGAATTCCACCGCACTCGCGAAGGCGGTCGTAGACGGCATTCTCACGGGTGGCGTCTACGCCCTGATGGCGGCGGGCCTCACGCTGATCTTCGGCGTGATGGACATCATCAACATCGCGCAGGGCGCGCTGATCGTGCTGGGCGCGTACATGAGCTACGTCCTGTCCGTGCACCTCGGGATCGACCTGTTCCTCGGGTTGTTCATCACGATCCCGGCGTTCTTCGTGCTCGGCGTGGCGATCGAGTGGGCGTTCATGCGGCGCCTGCGCGACCAGGACCGGACCGCGATGTCGATCCTCGTCACCTACGCGGTGGCGATCATCATCGAGGGTGTGCTGAGTGTCATCTTCGGCGTGGACTTCGTGCAGCTGCACGCGTCGTACACCGACAGCACGTTCCACATCCTCGGGTTCTACCTGCCCTACATCTACGTGTTCGGCTTCCTGTTGGCGCTCGTGCTGCTCGGGGCCATGTACTACATCCTGTACCACACCCACTTCGGTCGCGGTGTGCGTGGCTCGCTGCAGAACCGGACCGCAGCCGAGCTGATCGGGGTGAACGTCAACCGCGTACGCGCCCTGTCGGTCGGGATCGGCGTCGCGGTGACCGCGGCGGGCGGGATGGTGTTCGGCGCGACCAACGCGTTCAATCCGTCAAGCGGCTATGACCTGATCTCGCGCCTGCTCTCGATCGTGATCCTGGCCGGTCTCGGCAGCATCGGCGGCGCGCTGATCGCCGCGCTGTTCATGGTCACGCTCGAGGACGTGGTGGCGGTGCTCTGGTCGCCGGTGTGGGCCACGCTGGTGTATTACGCGTCGCTGATCGTCGTGCTCTCGTTCCGGCCCAACGGGCTGTTCGGGAAGGCGGCGGTCCGGGCGCAATGACCCCGGAGGTCCGCGCGCGCCGGCCCCTACGCGCCGTGCTGGCTGCGATCGCGATCGCGATCCTTGGTGTGTTCCCGCTCGTCTTCTCGAACCCCACGACGACCTCGATCGCGGTGTTCACGCTGATCTTCATGGTGTCCGCCTCGGCCTGGAACCTGTTTTCGGGCTCCTCGGGCTACATCGCGTTGGGCCACGCCGTGTACTTCGGTTGCGGCGCCTACGCGCTGTCGTTGCTTGCCAACCATCTCGGGGTCGCCGCCGGCTGGCCAGTGTTCGCGCTGGTGCCGGTGGCCGGCATCGTGGCCGGGCTGATCGCGATCCCCACCGGGCTGATCGCGCTGCGCGCGCGCCGCCACACGTTCGTGGTGATCACGATCGCGTTCATGTTCATCTTCCAGCTGGCGGCGGCGAACTTCGCCTTCACCGGTGGCACGTCCGGCCTGCAGCCGCCCACGCCGTTGTGGGGGGTCGACACCTACAACCGGAACTTCTACTACGTGACGGCGGTGATCCTGGTGCTCACCGTGACGCTCACCTGGCTGGTTCGGCGCTCGCGCTTCGGGCTGCAGCTATTGACGATCCGCGACGACGAGGAGCGGGCGCGCGGACTCGGGGTGCGGGTGGCGCGGATCAAGCTCACCGCGTTCGTCCTGTCGGCGATCCCCGTCGGGATGGTCGGCGGGATCTACGCCTACTTCCTGGGTCAGATCTTCCCGCAGTTTGCCTTCGACCCGCTGTTCGACCTCTCGATCGCGCTGATGGCGTTCATCGGAGGCCTGGGGACACTGGCCGGGCCGCTGCTCGGCGCGCTGGTGCTCGAGTCGCTTCAGCAGTACTTCACCGTCCAGTACGGCGCCAGCCAGGCCTACCTGATCATCTACGGGGTCCTGTTCCTCGTCGTCGTGCTCGTGTTGCCGCGAGGTGTGATTCCGAGTGTCGAGGAGCTGATCGGGCGGTGGCGCGCGCGATCCGCGGGACCCGACGCGGGCCCGGAGGAGCCCGGCCGCACCGGAGACGTGGTCAAGGCGGCGGGGGTTCGATGAGTGCGTTGCTCGAAGTCGAAGGCGTCTGCAAGTCCTTCGGCGGCCTTGAGGCGCTGACCGACACGTCGCTGTCGGTGGCGCAGGGTCAGATCGCCGGGCTGATCGGACCGAACGGATCCGGCAAGACCACGCTGTTCAATGTGATGACCGGGTACGAGCGCTGCAATGCCGGCGAGATCCGCCTAAACGGCGAGTCGATCACGCGTGCCCCGCCCGAGCGGGTGTTCGCGCTCGGCATCGGGCGCACGTTCCAGATCACCCGGTTGTTCTTCCGGCTCACCGTGCTCGAGAACATCCTGGTCGCGACCCAGCGCCACGAAGGGTGGATCCGCTCGGTGGCGCGCCGGGCCGGCTCCGATGCCGAGCGCGGACGCGCGCTCGAGATGCTCGAGTTCGTCGGCTTGGGCCGGCTGGCCGCGCGGCCGGCCGGTGAGCTGTCCTACGGCCAGCGCAAGCTGCTCGAGCTCGCATCGCTGCTGGTGGCCGATCCCGCCGTGCTGCTGCTCGACGAGCCGACCGCCGGCGTGAACCCGACCCTGATCAACCAGCTGAGCGAGCGGATCCGCGAGCTCAACCGCGCGGGCAAGACGTTCCTCGTGGTCGAGCACAACATGGAGTTCGTGATGGGACTGTGCCAGCAGGTCACCGTGCTGCACCAGGGGCGGACGCTCGTCACCGGCACGCCCGAGCAGGTCCGCGCCAACCCCGCCGTGCTTGACGCCTACCTCGGGGGAGCCGACGACAATGACGTCTAGCCGCGACGCGGGAAATGGAACCCCGCCCGCCCACGGCCCCGGCGGCGAGGTGCTGCTCAGCGTGGACGACGTCACCGCCGGCTACGGCGGGGGCGACATCCTCAAGGGCGTCTCGTTCACGGTCGCGCAGCACGAGATCATGTGCATCGTCGGGCCCAACGGCTCGGGCAAGTCGACGCTGCTGGCCACGATCACCGGGATCCTGCGCGCGCGCCGCGGCCAGATCGCCTTTCGCGGCGACTCGCTGGTCGGGCTCGCGCCGCGCCAGGTGCTGGCCAAGGGCGTGGTGCTGGTCCCGCAGGCCCACAGCCTGTTCGGAGAGATGACCGTCCGCGAGAACGTCGAGATGGGCGCGTTCACGGTCCGGGATCAGGCGCTCGTCCGTCGCCGCCGCGAGGAGGTCGAGGAGATGTTCCCGCTCGTGCGCGAGCGCGCGAGCGACAAGGCCGGGAGTCTGTCCGGCGGGCAGCAGCGCCTGGTCGAGCTGGCTCGGAGCCTGATGCTCGACCCCTCGCTGATCGTGCTCGACGAGCCGTCGATCGGGCTCGACCCCCCGACGCGCCGGACCGTGTTTCACATGATCCGGCTGATGAACCAGCAGGGCCGCACGATCCTGCTGGTCGAGCAGAACGCGCGCGCCGGGCTGAAGCTCAGCACGCGCGGGCTCGTGCTCGAGAACGGCAAGGTCCGCCTGACCGGCACCGGACGGGAGATCCTCGAGCACCCCGAGATCGGCTCGCTGTACCTGGGCGGCGCGGTGTCGCAGACGGCGGCGAGCTGATGCCCGACGCGCGCGTACAGGGTGCGATCGACCACTGGGCGCCTCGGTTCACGACGATGGGCGTCGACTACAACGACTTCGTGCGGGCGACGCGCGGACTCGAGCGCTGGTCCGACTGGCTCGACGCGTGGACCAAGATCGCCGACGAACACGTCGAGCTGGGGGAGGAGGCCGAGGCGGCCGGGCGCGGGCGCACCGCGGGCGAGGCGTACCTGCGCGCCACCCTGTGCCTGCACTTCGGGACGTTCGTGTGGGTGCTCGACGGCGATCGTCACCGTGCCGCAACCGCGCGCGCCGTCGCCACCCTCCGCCGAGCCCACGTGCACCTCGACCCGACCGCCGAGCGGATCGAGGCGGCGCTCGCGCCGGGTGTACTGGCCGCGAACCTGCGCCGGCCGGCCGGTGGCGGCGCGCGGCCAGCGCTCGTCGTGATCATCCCCGGCCTCGACTCGACCAAGGAGGAGTTCTTCCACCTCGAGAACGTGTTCCTCGTGCGCGGGATGGCGACCCTGTCGATGGACGGCCCGGGCCAGGGCGAGGCCGGGTTCGCGCTGCCCATCCGCCCCGACTACGAGGTCGCGGTATCCGCCATGCTCGACTCGGTGGCTGATCGTGCGGACATCGATGTGGCTCGGGTCGGCGTGGTCGGGGTGAGCCTCGGGGGCTACTACGCGCCGCGGGCGGCGGCGTTCGAGCCGAGGATCCGCGCGGTGGCGGGCGTCAGCGGGCCGTACAACTTCGGCGAGCTGTGGGACCTGCTGCCGCCGGTGAGCCGCGAGACGTTCGTGTTCAAGTCGGGCGCGCGCGACGACGACGACGGCCGAGCACGCGCGCTCGAGCTCGACCTGGACGGCGTCATGTCGCGGGTGACCCAGCCGGCGCTGTTCGCCACCGGCAAGCTCGATCGCATCATTCCCTGGGAGCAGACCGAGCGGATGGCGCGCGAGGCGGCGCGCGCCGAGTTCGTCCTGTACGAGCAGGGGATGCACGTGTGCAGCAACATCCCGTACCGGTACCGCCCGCTCGTGGCCGATTGGATGGCGGAGCAGCTGGGCGCGGTCGAGTGACTCAGGCGGTCAAGCCGGCCAGCAGCTGACCCGCCGCGGCGCGGGTAGCGGACGAGAACGGCGCGGCGTACACGCTGGCTTGCCGCTACCCCGACGGCGCCAACGTGCTGTGCGCGACCATGATCGAACTCGACGGCGGGGTGATCGGTTCGCAGACCGTGCTGGAAGTCTGGGACGAGGGCTAACGGACGGACTTTGGCGCTGGACTCTCGGCTTGAGCAGGTTCAGCGCCATCGGCCCGCGGTTGGCCGACCGCCGGCGTCGCCTCGCGCGTCTCGTGGTTCAGGACTGTGTTGCGCTCGGAGGTGACCTCCCGCTCGAGCGCAAGTGAGCCGCCGGCCGTGTAGTACGGCTTACCGGCGATCACCAGGTCCTCGGCCGGGAAGCGGGTGATCACCTCGCACCCGTCGGCGGTGACCACCAGCTGCTCCTCGATCCGCGCCGCCGACCAGCCGTCGCTGGCCGGCCAGAACGTCTCGAGCGCGAACACCATGCCCTCGCGGATCTCCTCGGGATGATCGAGCGACACGAGGCGGCTGAAGATCGGCTTCTCCCAGATCGACAGACCGACGCCGTGGCCGAACTGGAGCGCGAACGCGGCCTCCTCGTCGGGGAAGCCAAACTCCTCGGCTTTGGGCCATACGCTGACGACCTCCGCGGTGCTCGCGCCGGGGCGGATCAGCGCGATCGCGGCGTCGAGGTAGTAGCGGCAGCGCTTGTAGGCGTCGATCAGCGCCTTCGATGCGCCCGCGATCGCGAACGTGCGGTAGTAGCACGTCCGGTAGCCCATGAAGCTGTGCAGGATGTCGAAGTACGCGGGGTCGCCGGGACGGAGCGCCCGGTCGGTGTACACGTGCGGATGTGGGTTGCAGCGCTCGCCGGAGATCGCGTTGACGCCCTCGACGAACTCCGACCCCATGTCGTAGAGGACCTTGTTGACCAAGCCGACGCACTCGTTCTCGCGCATCCCGGGCTTCATCGCGCGGTATAGCTCCTCGTAGGCGGCGTCGACCATCGCGCAGGCTTGATTCAGCAACGTGATCTCGTCCTGGGTCTTGATCACCCGCGCCTGCTGCATGAGCTGCTGCCCGTCGACGACGTCGATCCCTCGAGCTTGCAGCGCGAACAGGACCGGCGGCTCGATCGCGTCGACGCCCACGGGCTCGCCGAGCAGCCCGCGCTGCTCGAGCTCTGTCGCGATCTTGTCGGCGACGCTCTCGGCCCGGCCCGACTCCGGTGACATCGCGCCCCGCAGCGTCGAGATGCCGGCGCGCGAGCGCCCGTCGCCCAACCACGGGTTGTACAGCTGGTGGTGGCGCGCCGCGGACCCGAAGTCCCACATGATCGGCTCATCGCCCTGGGGGAGCAGGCAGAACCGGTTCAGCTTGTCCTGGGCCCACGTGCCGATGTGCGTCGCCGTGATGTAGCGGATGTTCGTCATGTCGAAGCACAGCAGCGCTCCGAGACTCGAGTCGGCCAGCAGCCGGCTGATTCGGGCCAGACGCTCCGTGCGCAGACGATCGAAGCGGACCCGCTCCTCCCAGTCGACCGCCATCGTCCCGTAGGTGTGCAGTCCCATCTCTCGGGGGATCTTACAATCGTTTGCAGTGTGGACGACACGCACTGCGGGAGACCGATTGCGCTGCTTGACGCCACAAGCAAAAGTCCGCTACCCTGCAATCGTTTGCATGGATCTGAGCGCGGGGCTAGGAGCTGACCCTATGCAGGACGGAACGCTGAAGGACAAGAGGCTGGGATGGGTGGGCGCGGGTCGCATGGGCCTGGCGCTGGCCACTCGGCTGCTCGACGCCGGCTGCGACCTCGCGGTCTACAACCGCACCCGCTCCAAGTGCGATCCGCTGGCCGAGCGCGGGGCGAAGGTCGTCGACACACCGGCCGACCTGTCCGATCGCGACATCGTGTTCACGATCGTGGCCGGACCGGACGACTTCCAGCAGGTCGTCACCGGTCCGGACGGTGTCCTGTCCGGCTCCCAGGGCCACACCCCCGACGTGGTGGTCGACGCCACGACGGTGTCGGCCGAGGCGTCGGCCAAGGTCCGCGCCGAGGCGGAGAGGCGCGGCACCGCGCTGCTGGCGGCGCCGGTCAGCGGCAACCCCAAGGTGGTCAAGGCGGGCCGCCTGACGATGGTTACTTCCGGGCCCAAACACGCTCATCTGGCCGCGCTGCCGTACCTGAACGTCCTGGCCGGCGGCGGCGTCACCTACGTCGGGGAGGGCGAGCGCGCGCGCCTGGTGAAGGTGTGCCACAACCTGATGCTCGGGATCATCGCCCAGACGATGGCCGAGGTCCTGGTCCTCGGCGAGAAGGGCGGCATCCCGCGCGCGGCGATGATGGAGTTCCTCAACAACAGCGTGCTCGGCTCGATGTTCACCCGCTACAAGACGCCCGCCTACGTCAACTTGGACTTCTCGCCGACGTTCACGCCGCCGCTCCTACTCAAGGACTTCGACCTCGGCCACGAGGCGGCCCGCGAGCTCGGGGTTCCGATGCCCGTGGCGTCCGCGGCCCAGCAGGTCGTGCAGGCGCTGATCGGCAACGGCTACACCGACGTCGACTTCGCGTCGCTGATCGAGCTCGAGGCCAAGGCGTCCGGGCTGGAGCTCGAGCCGGAAGGCGCGCCGGTCTCCGACGGACTCGACAAGGCGGCATAGTGACGGTCGAGCACCAGCCCGCCACCGAGGCGCCCGCGGCGTACCTCGAGCGCTACGGGCTGATGCTGCTGATTCGCCTGTTCGAGACCGAGATGCAACGCCTGTTCCTCAAGGGCGAGGTGCACGGCACCACGCATCTGTGCGCCGGCCAGGAGGCGGTGCCGGTCGGGGTCTGCTCGGCGCTCGAGCCCGACGACTACCTGGCCGGAACGTACCGAGGTCATGGGCATGCGCTGGCCAAGGGGACCGATCCCGATGCCCTGCTGGCCGAGATGCTCGGGCGCAGTACCGGGGTGTGCGGCGGGCGCGCCGGCTCGATGAACGTGATCGACGTCGAGCACGGCCTGGTCGGTTGCTTCGGGATCGTGGGCGGGAGCATCGCAGCCGCCACCGGCGCCGCGCTCACGGGCCAGCGCCAGGGACGGGTGGCGGTGGCGATGTTCGGGGACGGCGCCACCAATCAGGGCTACTTCCACGAGTGCCTCAACTTCGCCGCGGTGCTCGCGCTGCCCGCCGTCTTCGTGTGCGAGAACAACTTCTACGGCGAGTTCACGCCGATGCTGAAGGTGACCGCCGGCGGCGACATCGCCGCCCGCGCCGCCGCGTACGGGATCCCGGCCCAGACCGTCGACGGCAACGACCTGTGGGCGGTGCGCGAGGCCGCGCTCGATGCCGTTCGGCGCGCCCGCCGGGGCGACGGGCCGACGCTGCTCGAGTGCCAGACCTACCGGCACCACGGTCACTCGAAGGCCGATCCGGCCCGGTACCGCCCGCCCGAGGAGGTCGAGCGATGGCTGGCCCGCGACCCCTTGAGCGTCGCGAAGACGCGCCTGCACGACCTGGGCGTCACCCAGCAGGAGATCGCCGACGTCGAGGCGGCGACCAAGGCCCGGATCGATCGGGCGGCGCAGACCGCCCTGGCCGCCCCGTATCCCGACGCCGCCGCCGAGAGCGCCTCCGAGTTCGCACCGTGAGCGACGGCGACCAGCTCGAGTTCCGCGCGGCGATCCGCGAGGCGATCGTCGAGGAGATGGAGCGCGACGAATCGGTCGTGTTGTTCGGCGAGGACGTCGCCGCCGAGCAGGGCGGCGTGTTCGCGGTCACCCCTGGGATCCAGGAGCGGTTCGGCGCCGGGCGCGTGTTCGACACGCCGATCTCCGAGCTCGCCATCACCGGCGCCGCCTTCGGCGCGGCCGTGACCGGTCTGCGCCCGATCATCGAGATCATGTTCGGCGACTTCATGGGGCTGTCGATGGACTCGCTCGTCAACCAGTCGGCCAAGTACTGGTACCTGTCCGGAGAGCAGCGCAGCGTGCCGCTCGTCGTGCGCTCGGCGGTCGGCGGAGGCGGGCGCTTCGGCGCGATCCACTCGCAGACGCACGCCACCTGGTTCCAGGGGATCCCGGGGCTGAAGATCGCGTTTCCCTCGTCTCCCGCCGAGGCCAAGGGCCTGCTCAAGGGCGCGATCCGCGACGACAACCCCGTGATCTTCCTCGAGCACAAGCGGCTGTACTCGGTCAAGGCGCCGGCGCCGGACCCGAGCGAGAGCGTGATCGAGCTCGGTCGGGCGCGGGTCGCGCGACCCGGGCGCGAGATCACGATCGTCTCCGCCGGCAAGGGCGCGGCGGACGCGTTCGCGGCCGCCGAGCAGCTCGCGCGCGAAGACGGCATCGACGCCGAGGTGATCGACCTGCGCACGCTCCGTCCGCTCGACCTCGGGACCGTGCTCGAGTCGGTCGCCCGGACCAATCGATTGCTCGCCGTCGAGGAGGGCCCGGCGACCGGAGGCTGGGCCGCCGGCTTGCTCGGACTCATCGCCGAGCACGGGCTGCACGACCTCGACGACGCGTGGCTGCTGACCACCGGCGAGCTGCCGATTCCCTACAGCCCGTCGCTCGAGGACGCGTTCATCCCGGGAGCCCCCGCGATCGCGTCAGCCGTCCGCGACCGCGCAGGCATCGTCCATGCGTAAGGTGGTCATGCCGCGCCTGTCGGACTCGATGGAGGAGGGGACGATCGTGCGCTGGCTCAAGCGCGACGGCGATCGGGTCACCCACGGAGAGCCGCTGGCCGAGGTCGAAACCGACAAGGCCACGGTGACGTTCGACGCGGACGCCGACGGCACGCTGCGCATCCTGGTCCAGGAGGGGGAGACCGTGCCGATCGGCCAGCCGATCGCGCAGATCGGCGCGGCGGTCGCGCCGGCGCGCGCGGACAACGGCCGGGCCAAGGCCTCGCCGCTGGCTCGGCGGATCGCGCGCGAGTCCGGCGTCGACCTGTCGGTCCTGACGGGCTCGGGCCCGGGCGGGCGGATCGTGCGCTCCGACGTGACCGCCGCCGCCACGCCCGCATCGGACGCCCCGACGCTGGCACCGGACCTCGCCACGCCGGCGCCGGCGCGCACCGCCGGCAACAAGGGCGCGGTGACGATCCTCCAGCCCTCGCGCACCCAGGTTCAGATCGCCCAGCGCATGTCGGAGTCCAAGGCGACGATTCCGGACTTCACCCTGAACGTCGAGGTCGACATGGCGCAGGCGGTCGGGATGCGCGATCAGCTGCGCAAGGCCGCGCGCGCCGGCGACATCGTGCCTTCCTATAACGACATGGTGGTCAAGGCCTGCGGGCTCGCGCTGCGCGAACACCCGCGCGCCAACGCCGCCTATCGCGACGGCGCGTTCGAGCTCTACGAGCGGGTCAACGTGGGGATCGCGGTCGCCGCGGAGGACAGCCTGATCGTCCCCACCGTGTTCGACGCGGACCGCAAGTCACTGCTCGAGATCGCGCGCGACGCCCGCATGCTCGCCGATCGAGTTCGCCAGCGCGCGGTCACGCCCGCCGAGCTGTCGGGGGCCACGTTCACGGTGTCCAACCTCGGGATGTACGGCGTGGCCAGCTTCGCCGCAATCGTCAACCCGCCGCAGGCGGCGATCCTGGCGGTGGGCGAGCTGCGCGAGGTGCCGGTGGTCCGCGACGGACTGGTCGTCCCGGGCGTGCGGATGGGCGTGGTGCTCACCTGCGACCACCGCATCCTCTACGGCGCGCCGGCGGCGGAGTTCCTCGCCCGCGTCCGGCAGCTGCTCGAACAGCCGGTCAACCTGCTGCTCTAGCCTGTGCGCATGACCGCGGTGTCAGTGCCCCTGCTCGCTCGGGCCGACGCCGCGCGCGTGGAGGCCGGCCGCCGGGCACTCGGCGATCTGCTCGGCGCCGACCGCGTCGGGACTGGCGCCGACGTCCTCGCCCAGCACGGCCACGACGAATCGTTTCACGCCGAGGCGAGACCCGACGTCGTGGTCTGGCCGCGCAGCAACGACGAGGCCGCCGCGATCGTGCGGATCGCGCTCGAGCATGACCTTCCGCTGATCCCGTTCGGAGCCGGAACCTCGCTCGAGGGGCACGTCGCGGCACTCGCCGGCGGGATCAGCGTCGACATGCGCGAGATGGACGCGATCGGCCGTCCGTCGCTCGACGACCTCGACGTCGTCGTGCAGGCGGGGGCGACGCGTCGCGCGCTCGACGCGCGCCTGCTTCCGGAGGGGGTGTTCTTCGCGGTCGATCCGGGCGCCGACGCCACGGTCGGCGGCATGGTCGCGACCGGCGCGTCCGGGACGCAGACCGTGCGCTACGGGACGATGCGCGAGAACGTCCTCGCGCTGACGATCGTCGACGGCCGAGGCGAGGTGGTGCGGACCCACTCGCGGGCCCGCAAGTCTTCGGCGGGGTACGACCTGACGCGCCTCATGATCGGCTCGGAGGGCACGCTCGGCCTGGTCTGCGAGGCGACATTGCGGCTCCATCCCGTGCCGCCCGCGATCGCGGCGGCGGCGTGCACGTTCCCCAGCATCGCCGCCGCCGTGAAGTGCGCGGTCGCCGTCGGTCAGTACGGCATTCCGGTGGCGAGGATCGAGCTCGCCGACGAGCTGCAGGTCGAGGCGATCAACCGCCACGACCAGACTTCCTTCGCGGTCGCGCCGACCCTGTTTCTCGAGTTCCACGGCTCCTCGGAGGCCGATGTCGCCGCGCAGGTGCAGGAGACCGCCGGCATCGCCGAGGAGTGGGGGGGCAGCGGCTTCGCGTGGGCCTCGGACGAGCGCGAGCGCCGGCGCCTGTGGCACGCCCGCCACCGCGCGTACGATGCGGCGCGCGCCTTGCGACCCGGCTGCACCGGCCTGACCACCGACGTCTGCGTCCCGGTCTCGGCCCTGGCCGACTGCGTGACCGCGGCGCAGGCCGACATCGCCGAGCACGGCCTGACCGCCCCGATCGTGGGGCACGTGGGCGACGGCAACTTCCACGTGTGCGTGGTGGTCGATCCGAGCGACGCCGACGACATCGCGCGCGCCGAAGCGTTTCACGCCCGGCTGGTGGAGCGCGCCCTGGCCCACGGGGGCACGTGCACCGGCGAGCACGGCGTCGGCTACGGCAAGACGCGGTTCCTCGCCGCAGAGCACGGCGCGGCCGGGGTCGAGATGATGCGCGCGATCAAGCGCGCGCTCGACCCTCAGGGGATCTTCAATCCCGGCAAGATCATCGGCTGACCGGTTACCCCGATTCCGGCAGCCACGGCCCGTGCCAGCCGCCGTAGTGCCTCACGAGCTCGTGCGCCTCGTCGGGCCCCCACGTGCCCTGGGCATACGGATGCACCGGAGGGGGTGAGTCGAGCAGCGGCTGGACGATCCTCCAGCTCTCCTCGACGGTGTCCTGGCGGGTGAAATTGGTGCTGTCGCCGACGAGCGCGGCGTGCAGCAGGACCTCGTACGGGGTGGCGCCCTCGCCGCCCTCCTGCGCGAACTCCATGTCGAACTCGATCTCGTTCGCGCCGGGCTTGTCGGCGCGCTGCGCGGCGAGCTCGAGCCGAATGCCGGTCGTCGGGTCGATCTTCACGACGACCTGGTTGGGCTCCGGGCGATGCTGGTCGGTCGAGACGAAATGGACGCGCGGCGGCTGTCGGAACAGCAGCCGTAGCTCGGTCTGGCGGACTGGCAGGTGCTTCCCGGTGCGCAGGAAGAACGGCACTCCGGCCCAGCGCCAGTTCTCGATCTCGAGGCGCAGCGCGACGTAGGTCTCGGTGGTCGAGCCCGGCGCGACGCCCGGGGTCTGTCCGTAGCCGTCGTACTGGCCGCGGACGTAGTGCTTGGGGTCGGCGGAGGGGATCGCCCGGAACACGGCGAGCTTGCCGTCCTTCAGGGTGTCGGGATCCCCGCCCGCGGGTGATTCCATCGCAGCCGTGGCGAGCAGCTGGAGCATGTGGTTGACGACGACGTCGCGCAGCGCTCCGACGGGATCGTAGAAGCGGCCGCGGTCCTCGACGCCGAAGTTCTCGGCCATCGTGATCTGCACGCAGGCCAGGAAGTTGCGGTTCCACACCGGCTCGAGCATCGTGTTCGCGAACCGCAGGTAGAGGATCTCCTGAAGCCCCATCTTGCCCAGGAAATGGTCGATCCGATACAGCTGTGACTCGTCGACGTAGCGGTGCAGCTCCGCGGCCAGCGCCCGGGCGGACGCCAGGTCGTGTCCGAACGGCTTCTCCACCACCACGCGCTGCCCGTGCGAGACGAGGCCGGCTCCGGCCAGTCCCGCCACGACGCGCCCGAACAGCGAGGGCGGGATCTCGAGGTAGAAGACGGGATTGCGCGCCTCGCCCAGTGCTTCGGCGACGCGCGTATAGGTGTCCTCGGCGTCGAGGTCGCCGCTGACATAGCGCAGGCGACCGGCGAAGCGGGCAAACACGTCATCGTCGAGCTTCTCGCCGGTCTGCTCGATCGCCTCGCGCGCGCGCTCGCGCAGCTGCTCGACCGTGATGTCCTGGCCCGCCACGCCGAGCACCGGGACTCCGAGGCAGTCGCGTGCCTCGAGGCGATAGAGCGAGCGGAACGTCATCTTGCGCGCGAGGTCGCCGGTGATGCCGAACACGACGAGCGCGTCGCCTTGATGATCCGTCACGCCGGCAACCTATCTCTTGACCCGCGAGCGCGCGGAACGGCCGCGTGCGCGCAGTTTCTTGGCCAGTGCGACGTCCTCCGCGGCGGGGCTTCCGTGGTCGCGTCCGGTCTCGAGCACGCCCGGCAGCTTGTCGAAGCGCGGTTCGGAGATGAACACCGCGCATCCCTTCTCGCCGAGGTCGCCCTCGCCCATGATCGCGTGCCGATCTCGGTTGGAGCCGAGCGGCACGGCCGAGTCGTTGACGTGCAGGGCGCCGAGCCGTTCGCACCCGACCGTACGGTCGAACTCGTCGATCACCTCGGCCAGCGAGTCGCGCGTCCGCACGTCGTAGCCCGAGGCGAACAGGTGGCAGGAGTCGAGGCAGATGCCGAGCCGCTTGCCGCCGCCGGCGGCGTCGATCAACGCGGCGAGCTCGTCGAACGAGCGCCCGAGCGTTCCGCCCGCGCCCGCGGTGTCCTCGAGCAGCAGCCGGCAGCGCTCGGTCTCGGCCAGCGCCTCCTTGATGACCTTGCCGGCGCGTTTGATCGCCCGGCTTACGTCTCCTTGCTTGGCCGACCCGGGATGGAGCACGACGCCGACCGCGCCGATGCCGGCGCCGACGCGCAGCGACTGGGTCAGCGAGGCGAGCGACTTCTCGCGCATGTCGGGGTCTTCGGTCGCGCAGTTGATCAGGTAGACCGCGTGGATCATCACGGCCTTGATCGGGCTGGCCTTCATCGCGTCACGAAACGCCGCGAAGTCGTCGTCGCCGTACGCGGTCGGCCGCCACATCCGCGGCGACTGGTTGAAGATCTGGATCGCCTCGCAGCCTAGCTCGACGCCGCGCTCGACCGAGCGCGGGAGCCCACCGGCGTTCGACACGTGTGCGCCGATTAGCATGCGACTCTGTAGGTCATGCGCGTTCGCTTTGCTCCCTCCCCGACCGGGGCCCTCCACATCGGAGGCGCCCGGACGGCGCTGTACAACTGGTTGCTTGCCCGCGGCCAGGCGTACGGTCCTGAGCGCACGCCTGGGACGCTCGTGCTGCGCATCGAAGATACCGATCGCGAGCGCTCCACCCCCGAGAACGTGGAGCAGATCCTCGACGCGCTCACGTGGCTGAACCTCGACTGGGACGAAGGGCCGGTGTTCCAGTCCGAGCGCTCCGAGCGCCACCGCGAGGTGCTCCAGCGGCTGCTCGATTCGGGGCACGCCTACCACTCGACGGCGACCGCGGACGACGTCCAGGCGTACAAGGAGCGCCACGGCTTCGACCGGGGCTTCCGCGGCCAGGACGAGCCCTCCGGCGCCGTCCGCCTGCGGGTTCCGGACGAGGGCGAGGCGGTGTTCGACGACGTGATCCGCGGGCAGATCCGGTTCGCCAACTCGAGCATGGACGATTTCGTCATCGCCCGCGCGGACGGCTCGGTGCTGTACGTGTTCGCGAACCTGGTCGACGACCTCGACGCTGGGATCACCGACGTCGTGCGCGGGGAGGACCACATCTCCAACACCCCCAAGCAGCTGCTCGTGCTCGACGCGCTGGAGGTCGAGCCGCCACGCTACGCGCACCTGCCGCTGCTGCACGGCCCCGACGGCCGCAAACTGTCCAAGCGCCATGGCGCCGCCTCCGTGCAGGAGCTGCGCGCCGCCGGCTACCTGCCCGAGGCGGTCGACAACTACATCGCGCTGCTCGGCGCCGGGTTTGCCTCCGACGAGGAGTTCTTCTCGCTCGACGAGCTGGCGCAGCGATTCCGGCTCGAGCGCGTGTCCAAGAACCCGGCGGTGTTCGACGAGCGCAAGCTCCGCCACCTCAACGGGCGCTGGGTCCGCGCGCTGGGCACCGAGGAGCTCGCCAGGCGCCTCGAGGAGTACACGGGTCGCACCGGCCTCCGTGACGCGGTGGCGATCTCCGAGGAGAAGATCCAGACCCTGGCCGAGTTCTGGCCGCTGGTCGGGTTCCTGTTCGACGGGCCGGCCGAGGACCCGGCCGCGTTCCAGAAGGTGATCGCGTCAGACGGCGGGCTCGAGACGCTGAAGGCGGCTCGGGACGCCCTGGCGCGCGCCGAGCCGTTCACGGTCGAGAACATCGAAGCGGCTTTGCGCGAGGTCGTCGAGAGCCGTGGTATGAAGCCCGGCAAGGTGTTCCAGCCGGTGCGTGTGGCAATCGCCGGAACGACGGTCTCACCCGGCATCTTCGAGAGCGTCGCGCTGCTTGGCCGGGACGAGACGCTTGCCCGGATCGACCGCGCCCTGGAACATGCGGTTTAGTGGCCCGACTAAACGAACATCGTATGCCTGCCGATAACGCCGGATGAGGCGGCTATGAGCTCTGTGGAACCGCCCGCGTCCTCCGACACACCGAGAAAGCCGAGCACTTCTGTCGTGGCCACACTCGCCGCAGTGAAAAGTCCAACCGATCCTTACGCCTCGCGCGAGCGCCATCACAACGAGGGCCACGGTCGCAGGCTGACCGCCGCTTTCGAGGCGCTGGAGGCCTTCCCGATGCTCGCCGAGTCGCGCAATCGCGTCCTGCGCCTGTTCGAGAGCGGTGAGCCCTCGACGGCCGACGTGGTCGCCGCGGTCGAAGCCGACGTCGCGCTCGCGGTCACCGTCCTGCGGCTCGCCAACCGAGTCGACGGCCGGATGCGCGGGCGCGTCGAGAGCGCCGTCAAGGGCGTCGAGGTTCTCTCGCCCCGGAACGTTCACTCGATCGCCTCGAAGGCACGGACCTTCGACTTCTTCGAGCGGACCGCGGTCTGGCAGGGCGTCCCTGAGCGCTTCCGCCTGCACGCGGTGGCCACCCAGCGCGCCGCCGACCGGATCGCCCGCGAGCTCGGCTACGAGGCTCGCGACCGGTTGATGGTCACCTCCCTGTTGCACGACATCGGCAAGCTGGTCCTGGTCCACGCCTACCCCGGCTATCCGCGTCAGATTCACGCCGAGGCGCGCACCCCCGAAGAGCGGATCCAGTCCGAGCGCCGCGAGCTGGGCGTCGACCACGCGCTGGTCGGCGGCGTCCTGGCGCGCCGGTGGGGCCTGCCCAAGTCAATCGCCAGCGTCATCGAGCGCCACCACGCCGAGGACGTGGACGGCGAGGCCGCCGTCGTGCGCCTGGCCGACATGCTCGCCCACTACACGCTGGGCGGGTCGGTGTCGCCGTCCGAGCTGCTCAACGTCTCGCGCCTCGTCGGCATCGCCCCGCCCGAGCTGCGGACCGTGATGTACGACCTGCCGCTGCCGAGCTCGGGTGGCCGGCGTCGCCAGATCGACCCGTGCCCGATGTCGACGCGCGAGGTCGAGGTCCTGCGCCGCCTGGCCCGGGGGATGGTCTACAAGCAGATCGCTTCCGAGCTCGGCCTGTCGACCAGCACCGTCCGGACCCACCTGCACAACGTGTATGGGAAGCTCGGCGCGATGGATCGCGCCCAGGCGGTTCTAATCGCCACTGAGCGCGGCTGGATCTAGTCGCTTCGCCGCGCTCGGCGGCTCGCCGACGCATTACGCAGCCAGAGCTCACCATTCCTGCGATGATCGGCAGGAGCGATGATCTCGATCACCACGAAGTCGCCGTACGCGCTCAGCGCGCTCGTCGAACTGCGCCACCACGGCGATCGCGGGCCGGTTCCGATCGCTGAGCTGGCTCGGCGGCGGGGCATCCCCGTCCAGTTCCTCGAGCAGCTGTTCGCCACCCTGCGCCGGGCCGGCGTGCTGCGATCCCAGCGCGGCGTGAAGGGCGGCTACTCGTTCGCCCGCCCGCCCGGCGACATCACCGTCCTCGAGTTGGTCGAGCTCCTCGACGGACCGGTGGGGGGTGGCGCCATCGGCGTGTTCGCGGAGGCGGCGGGCGCTGCGCGCTCGGTGCTCGCGCAGTCGACGGTGGCGGACATCGCCGACGCCGAGTCCCGCGCGGCCGGCGCGGCGATGTACCACATTTAGACGCCGGCGCGCCTGGTCTCGGGATCTGTGCCGAGACTTTGCCCGCTCGGACGTGTTCAGTTGGGCGATGAGGAGGCTCGTTATCGCGTGCGTGTGCCTCTGCGGGGTGGCGGCGCTCTTCGCGCCGGCGGCGATGGCCGCCTCCGAGCCCGTGGTCTCGACCCGCAACGCCACCGCGATCGCGCCCACGTCGGCGACGCTCAACGGGACGGTCAACCCCGAGGGGCAGGCGACGACCTACTACTTCGAGTACGGGACGACATCGTCGTACGGGTCTCAGACCGCGATGACCGCCGCCGGCGCGGGCAGCGCGGACCTCAAGGTTCTGGGGCAGGTCACGTCGCTCGCGTCGAACACCACGTACCACTACCGCCTGGTCGCGACCAACGCTTCGGGCACGACGCTCGGCTCCGACGTCTCGTTCAAGACGCCCAAGCCGCCCGTGCCGGCCGCGACCACTGGGCACGCGAAAGACATCACCCAGACCTCGGCGACGCTGGCCGGAACGGTCAACCCGGAGGGACAGGCGACGACGTACGTCTTTCAGTACGGCACGAGCACCGCTTATGGCAACCAGACGCCGGCCGCGAGCGCGGGATCCGGCACCAAGGCTGTGGCCGCCTCGGCCGCGCTCGGCGGGCTCGTGGCGAACACGACCTACCACTACCGGTTGGTCGCCACCAGCGTGAACGGAACGACCAACGGCCACGACCTCTCGTTCAAGACCGCCCGGCCCCCGGCCGGCATCACCCTCGGCGCCCCCTCCGCCACGATCACCTTCGGCCAGCTGACGAGCCTGAGCGGGCGGGTGCTGCCCCCGCTCCCGTCCCACCCGACCGTGACCCTCCAGAGCGCCCGGAGTGCCGGCGGGCCGTGGGCTGACGCCGGGGTCGCGAGTGCGTCGGCCTCCAACGGGGCGTACACGTTCTCTCGGCTCGTCCCGTCGGCCAACACCTACTACCGCGCGCTCAGCGACGGCGCGACGAGCGCCACCGTGCTCGTGTCGGTTCGCTTCCGGGTTGGCCTGATCGTCAGCCGCCTGCGCCTGTTTCGGGGGAGCACGGTGCGCTTCCACGGCCGGGTGGGACCGGGCCACAACTTCCATCGCGTGCTCGTCCAGTGGCTCGGCCCGCGCGGGCACTGGAACACGCTCAAGCGCACGAGGCTCCGCGGCGCAGGCGGCGGCCTGTCGTTCTACAGCGTTCGGGTGCGCATCGAGCGAAGTGGCCGCTATCGCGTGGTGGTGCCGCCCGACGCGACCCACGCCCGGGGCGTGAGCGCGACGCTCCGCATCCTGGTCCGCTGACCCCCGAGGCGCGGCCGCAACGCGGCTTCTCGTAGGGTTACCGCCACTAAATGGCGGAAATCCCGACCAACATTGCCGCTCACGTCGGGCGGACGCCGATGGTCGAGCTCACCACGATGCTCCCCGACGGGCAGGCGCGGCTGTTCGCGAAGCTGGAGGCGCTCAACCCCGGCGGGAGCGTCAAGGACCGCATCGGCGTGTCGATGATCGAGGCGGCCGAGCGCGAAGGCATCATCGAGCCGGGCAGGACGACGATCGTCGAGGCGACCAGCGGCAACACCGGGATCGCGCTGGCGTTCGTGTGCGCGGCCAAGGGCTACGAGCTGGTGCTGACCATGCCGCAGGGCATGAGCCGCGAACGTGAGGGCCTGCTGCGCCTGTACGGCGCCCGGGTCGAGATCACCGAGTCGCTGGGGGGGATGAACGAGGCGGTCGACGCGGCCCGCGCGCTGGCGACGGGCGGGGACGTGTTCCTGCCCGACCAGTTCTCCAACCCGGCCAACCCGGAGATCCACCGCCAGACCACCGGACCGGAGATCTGGGACGCGCTCGACGGGCGGGTCGACGCGTTCGTGGCCGGCGTCGGCACCGGCGGCACGATCACCGGCGCGGGCGAGGTGCTGAAGTCCCGCAACCAGCGCTGCCGCGTGATCGCGGTCGAGCCGAGCGCCTCGCCGGTCCTGTCGGGCGGGCCCCCGGGGCCGCACAAGATCCAGGGCATCGGCGCCGGGTTCATCCCCAGAGTGCTCAACTTGGACGTGGTCGACGAGGTGATCGCGGTCGACGACGAGGCCGCGATCGAGACGGCCCGGGCGCTGGCGCGGCAGGAGGGGGTGCTGGCCGGCATCTCGGGCGGGGCGGCGGTCTGGGCGGCGATCGCGGTGGCGCGCCGGCCCGAGTCGCGCGGCGCGCGGATCGTCACGATCCTCCCGGACTCGGGAGAGCGGTACGTGTCGACACCGTTCTTTGCCCCCTAGCGGCGGTGCGCGTGGGACGTTTCTTCAGCATGGAAGGGGTTTCTTCCCGACCGCGGAGCTCCAGGAGCGCGATGGCTACGCTTTTCTCATGCTGATCGGGCGCATCCTCGCGGAGGTCCGGCGCGACGTGGACGCGGCGCGAACCCGCGATCCGGCGGCGCGGGACGTCGGGCCGCTCGAGATCCTGGCCACCTGGCCGGGGGTCCACGCGCTGCTCGCCCATCGCGTCGCGCACGCGCTCCACGACTCCGGCGTGCCGTTCCTGCCGCGCGCGGTCGCCGCCGTGTCCCGGTCGATCACCGGGATCGAGATCCATCCCGCGGCGAAGATCGGCCAGGGATTCTTCATCGACCACGGGATGGGCGTGGTGATCGGGGAGACGGCCGAGCTCGGCGACGACGTGACGCTCTACCAGGGCGTCACGCTGGGCGGCACCGGGTTTGCCACGGGCAAGCGCCACCCGACGGTCCAGGACAATGTCACCATCGGTTCGGGGGCCAAGCTGCTCGGCCCGATCACCGTCGGCCACGGCTCGAAGATCGGCGCCAACAGCGTCGTCATCCACGACGTGACGCCGAACTCAACGGTGGTCGGCAACCCCGGCCATCCGGTCCGCGTCGAGGGGCGCCGGCCGGAGGGCCCGGACGCCGACTGGGTGCACCTTCCCGACCCGATCGCGGACGCGATCAAGAGCCTGGCGGGCCGGATCTCGGCCCTCGAGCAGGCCGCCGGGGGGCACGAGGGGACCCACCGCGACAACGGTGCCGACGCCCCCGCGCGGGTCAATCGCTCGGTCGGCCCCAACCCGGCCGGCGGTTAGAGCGGCGTCCGACCCGGCTCGGTGGGCGCGGGGCGGACCTCGGTGGGGTGGACCTCCTGCGGCGCCTCGTCGTCCGGGATGTTCACGCGCGAGCGCACCAGATACAGCGGCCGGCCCTTGACCTCGTCGTAGATCCGTCCCACGTACTCGCCGATGATCCCGATCGCGATCAGTTGGATCCCGCCGAGCAGCAGCACCGCGATCGTCAGGGAGCTGAACCCCGGCAGGTAGGAGCCGAGGATGCGCAGCAGGATGACCAGGGGGATCGCGATGAACGCGAGCGTCGAGATCACGAACCCGAGCAGCGTCGCGAGCTGGAGCGGACGGTGCGAGAACGAGGAGATCGCGTCGAGCGAGAAACGCAGCATCTTCGGGAGCGTGTACTTGGTCACGCCGGCGTAGCGGGCGTCGCGGGTGTACGGGACGGCGGCCTGCCGGTACCCCACCCACACGGTCATGCCACGTAGGAAGCGGTTGCGCTCGCGCATCGACAGAAGCGCATCCAGCGCGCGCCGGTCGAGCATCCGGAAGTCGCCCGAGTTGTGCTGCAGCTCCACCTGGGCGAGGCGGTCGAACAGCGAGTAGAACCAACGGGCGGTGGTGAGCTTGAAGCGCGACTCGCCCTCGCGCTGCTCGCGGACGGCGTAGATCACGTCGCAGCCGGCGCGCCAGTGGTCGAGCATCCGTGGGATCAGCTCGGGCGGATCCTGGAGGTCGGCGTCGAGCATCACCACCGCGTCGCCGCGGGCGTGGTCGAGTCCCGCGGTCAGCGCGGTCTGGTGGCCGAAGTTGCGCGAGAGCTGGACGACGCGAACGCGGGGGTCCGTGCCGGCGAGCTTCTCGAGCTCGGCGTCCGAGCCGTCGGTGGAACCGTCGTCGACCAGGACGATCTCGAACTGCAGGCCCTCCAGGGCGGTACAGACCCGTGCGTAGAACTGCTCGACCGTCGCCACCTCGTTGTACACCGGCGCGACCACGCTGAGCAACTTGAGCGACCGGCCCCCGTCGGCCGGTCCGACCGGTTCGCCCACGCCGGGCTGCTGGATCGAGGTCACAGTCCGAGCACCGCGTTGCCGTGCGGGATGTAGGCGAGGACCTGGAAGCAGCCGATCACGCACGTGAGCACCAGCGAGGCCCGCCACAGGCGTCCGTCGCGCCCGAGTGCGGCGAGCGGCATCACCCAGGCCACGTACCAGGGCAGGAGCGAGCCGGCGGTCACCAGCAAGGCGATCGACGCCCAGCCGGCGCCGGCGATCCAGTCGAGCTGGCCACGCCACACGCGCCGGGTCAGCCAGACGAGCGCGACGGCGAACAGCGCCCCGAGGATGAGCGCGGTGGAGTGACTGACCGTCCCGAGCCCGAGCCGCGTCCCGATGAACCCGGGAACGCTCTGCCAGTTGCCCTTGCCCTGCACCGTCGCGATCGTCCCCGGCAGGTGCAGTGGCCCGGTGCCGAACATCGCGAAGGTGAACACCACCAACACCGCGACGGCGACGCCGGCCCCGACCAGCAGGTTGCGCCGGCGGCTCAGGTAGAGCGGCCCGTCCGGCCCCCGGGCGCCGGCCAGCGCGAACGGCAGGATCACTCCGGCGGTGACCTTGATCGCGGCGGCCGCGACAAGCGAGCCAGCGCCCACCCGCTCCCGGCGCTGCAGCAACAGAACCACGCCCGCGAGGAGCAGCGCCAGCATCAGCAGGTCGTTGTGCCCGCCGCCCACGCCGTAGACCACGATCAGCGGGTTCAGCCCGACCAGGGCCGCGGCGCGGACCTGGTCGACCCCGCGCAGTCGCGCGCCGTTCCAGACCAGCGCGACGACCGCGAGGCTCGACACCGCCGCGATCGCCTTGTAGGCGAACACGTTGGCCGGAATCGAGAGCGGTGTCAGCACGTAGCTGAGTGCGGTGAACAGCGGACCGTAGACCGTGGGCGGCTGGATCCATTTCGAGCCGATCAGGGGATAGAGCGGATCGAGGTGCAGCGCGAACGGGCCGGCCAGGTACGGATTGGCGCCGTACAGCGCGCCGATCCGACCGTAGAACTGGTAGCTGAACACGTCGGTCGAGAACAGCGGTGGCGCCAGCAGCATCAGCGCGTGCAACGCCGCGATCGCGCCGAGGACGAGCAGCGGCGACAGGCGGCTGGCGGATCGCACGGTGAGCAGGTACGAGGCGAACATCGCGACGATCACGATGCTCAGGCCAGCGCTCCCCAGGTGAAGCCCAGTGGTGCCGAACGATCCTGCGAGCCCGACCCGCCCGATTCCCGCCGAGAGCGTCTGGGGAAGGAGCTTGCTGGTGTCCGCCGCCGCCAGCGCCACGAGCAGCCCCGTGGCGAGCAGCCCGCCGACGCCGAGAACGCCAAGCCAGTTGCGGGAGGCACTCCTGCGCGCATCGAGCGCGGGCGCTCGCAGTTCGAAGCTGCCGCTTCGCGCAGCGCGAAGCGGCGGACTGTTCACGCTCATCGCCAGTAGCTTGCCCGACGGGCCGTCGGCAAGAGTTTGGTCATTGTTGCCATTACGTTAGGGAGCATTGGGTCGCAACCCCGGTGCTTTCCTCTACCCGTCCCGAGGCGCCTCGATCGCGTCTGGAGCCGTTCGCGCGTGAGCCACCGCGGCGGGCGCACTGCGGCGCAGCAACGGCACGGCCCACATCGCCTCGAGCGCGATCCGCGTCGACATCTTGCTGGCGCCGAGGCTGCGATCGCGGAACACAATGGGCACCTCAGTGACCCGGAACCCGGCCAGCAACGCGCGGTAGGTGACCTCGATCTGGAATACATACCCTTCGGCCCGGACGGTCTCGAGCTCGATGCCCTCGAGCACTCGACGGTGGATGCACTTGAAGCCGCCGGTCAGATCGTGGATGGGGACCCCCAGGATCGCCCGGGCGTACAGGCCGCCGCCACGACTGATCAGACGACGGACGATACCCCAGTCCTCGATCCCGCCGCCTGCGACGTAGCGCGACCCGAGGACCAGATCGGCATTGCGGGAGGCTTCGAGGAGCGGCTCGAGGTAGCGCGGATCGTGAGAGAAGTCCGCGTCCATCTCGATCACGAGCTCGGCGCCGCTCGCGAGCGCGCGCGCGAAACCGGCCAGGTAGGCGTGGCCCAGGCCGGTCTTGGCGGCGCGGTGAAGCACCTCGACCTCCGGGACGGTCTTGGTCAGCCGGTCGGCGATCGCGCCGGTGCCGTCCGGAGAGTTGTCATCGACGATCAGGATGTGATGGGACCCCGGAGCGAGCCGCTGAAGCTCGGCGGCGGTCGCGCGAACGATGCCCTCGATGTTGGCGGCCTCGTTATACGTGGGGATGACGACCCAGACCCGCTCGTGCATCGCTCGGGAGCGTAGACGGATCCCCGTAATCCCGGCGTATCGCCGGGATTCGCGTGGGTTGGATGAGATCGTGCGCGAGATGCGCCCGGACCCCGGACCCGCCATCATGGCTACGGGGCAGATCCATGGAACGCAGTGCCGGAGTACAAAACCCGCCGGGTGCAACCGGAATCGTCGAACCCGCACGTCCCGTGCGACGGCGCAGCATGGAGCCGCACCATCGCCGCCGTCGCGCGGTCGCGATCCTCACCGTGCTCGGACTTGCCGTACTCGGGGTCGTTCTGCTTGGCGGCGGGGGCCGCGTCGCGCCCCGTACGGCCGCCACGCCCCAGCGCGGGTTCTTCGCGATGATCCGAGACCTCGCCGGTTCGGGCTCGGGTTCGCTGGCGGCGCGCGAGAGCGCCGCCGAGAACACGGCGATTACCAGCACGCTGGCGTACACCCCGTACGTTCGCATCGCCGGCGCGCGGCACCGGGAGATCGCGTTGACGTTCGACGACGGTCCGGGGCCCTACACGCCTCAGATCCTCTCGATCCTGAAACGTGACGGCGTGCCGGCGACGTTCTTCGAGGTCGGCGTGCTCGAGCGCTACTTCTTCGCCTCGACCGCGGCCATCGTCGCCGCGGGAGACGTGATCGGCGATCACACCGAGGTCCACGCGGCGATGTCCCGGCTGTCTCCGGCCGCCCAGCGGGTCGAACTGCTCCAGGAGGCCAGCGCGATCGGGCGCCACGGCGCGCGGTTCCCCCGCCTGTTCCGCCCGCCGTACGGGATGTGGGACGCCGCCACGCTGAAGCTGCTGCGCCACTACCGGATGCTTATGGTCCTGTGGACCGTCGACACAAACGACTACCGCCGCCCAGGCGTCAAGGCGATCGTCAAGGTCGCGCTATCCGGCGCGAAACCCGGCGCGATCATCCTCCTGCACGACGCGGGCGGCGACCGCTCCCAGACCGTCGCGGCGCTCCCGAAGATCATCGCCGGCCTGCGCCGCCGGCACTACCGGCTCGTCACGGTTCCCCGGCTGCTGCTCGACAACCCGGCGCCGCGGGTGCAGAACATCGCGGCGGTGATCGGTAGGGGTGGGTAGCCGCCGCGCTCAGCGGCGGACGTACGCGACCCGGTTCCAGCTTGGCTCCGGAGCGAGCTGGATCGGCTCGCCGCCGCGGTCGGGCTGGATGTAGATGAACCCGTGCATGTCGGAGTCGAACCGGATGTCGAGCTCCCCCTCCTTGACGCGCTGGTCGAGCCAGGCGCCGCGGAAGATCAGCCGCCGCAGCCAGTGGACGAGTGAGCGGTCCGAGGGGCCGACCAGGTCCGGCCAGCAGTCGTTGACATGTTCCCCGAGCGCGGAGGCCGGCTCGGCCACCTCGCCGTTGACGACCAGGTTGATCAGATCCTCGCCCTCGTCCTCGTCGACCGCGCCGCCGATGAAGCCGAGCTTGCGCGCGGCCTGCTCGCAGCGCTCGCGGAAGTCGCGTTCGCTGAAGGTGAAGCGAAGCTCTCCGTACTCGAGTACGAAGTCCTCGCCCGAGCTGTAGTTGCCGCGCTGGAACATGAGGCGTCGGCATCATATGGTGGATTCCTCCGTGCCTGCAGCGCCTGAAAGGGACGTTGCAAGATGAGGCGCAGCGGCTCCCGGGCCTTCAACTGGGCTGTACCCTTGCACGGAACATGCCAGGGTCACGATGACCGAGAACGCGCCGGTGTCGAGGGCGGCCACCGAGCCGCTCGACGGTGCCGAGGGCGAATCGCATCCGAGCGTTGGCGCGAGTGGCCGCTGGCCGTACTGGGTGCCCGCCTTGGTGTTCCTCGTCGGTCTGGTCGTGACCGGGGTGCTCGTCTACGTCTCGGCCTCAACCTACACGAACAACGAGAACCGGCTGCTCAAGCTCCGGGTTCGCGACGCGGGCGCGCTGTTCGCCGGGGTGCTTCCGAACGTGCAGACCCCGCTGGCTTCGGCCGCTGCGCTGGCCGACGCCACGGACGGCGACGTGAACAAGTTCAGGGCGTTCATCGCGCCGTCGGTCGGGCCGCGCGGCCGCGCCCAGTTCGTGTCGGTGTCGCTCTGGCGTCTTGGTCAGACGCAGCCGCTGGCCGTGGTCGGCTTGCCGCCGCTGCTGGCCTCTTCACCCTCGGGACCAGCCGGCCTGTTTGCTCGAGCCGCCCGGAGATCGAAATTGAGCCTGACCGGCCTGCTCAAGTCGAGCCCGTCCCGACTGGGCTACGCGTTCACCTCTCCCGGCCTCACCGGCCACTACGTCGCCTACGCCGAAAGCCAGCTGTCGCCCAACCGCCGGTCGCAATTCCAGAGCAACTCGGCGTTCGCCGATCTCGACTACGCGCTGTACCTCGGCCGCACCGAGACCGCCCCGAACCTGCTCGTCACGGACCTGAAGAAGCTGCCGATCACCGGCCGGCACGCGTCGATCGTGATTCCGTTCGGCGACAGCGCGTTCACGTTCGTGGTCACGCCACGGCGGCCGCTGGCCGGCAGCTTCTCGCAGCGGCTGCCCTGGATCATCGCGATCGTCGGGGTCCTCCTCAGTCTCGGCGCGGCCGCGCTGACCGCGCGCCTGATCGCCCGGCGCAACCAGGCGCAGGAGCTCGCCGGCTCGCTTGAGCGGATCGCCGAGGAGAACCGACGGCTGTACGCCGAGCAGCGGACGATCGCTCGGACACTCCAGCACGCGCTCCTGCCCGAGGCGCTGCCCAAGATCCAGGGCGTCGAGACGAGCGCGCGTTACGAGGCCGGGGACGAGGGCGTGGAGATCGGCGGCGACTGGTACGACCTGATCGCGCTTGACGACCACCGTCTGATGCTCGTGGTGGGGGACGTGTCGGGACGCGGGGTGCGCGCCGCCGCGACGATGGCCTCGCTTCGCTTCGCGATCCATGCCTACGCCGCGCAGGACGATCCACCGGAGGCGATCCTGGCCAAGCTCTCGAACCTGGTCAACGTCAACACCAGCGGACACCTCGCCACGGTGCTGTGCGCGGTCCTCGACGTGGACGCCCACCGTTTGACGGTGACGAGCGCCGGCCATCTGCCGCCACTGCTCCTGAGCGACGGCACCGGGACCTTCGTGCAGAGCGACGTCGGGGTGCCGATCGGCGTGCGGGCGGGCGCCAGCTACACCTCGACGTCGGTGCAGACCCCGAAAGCCGCGACTCTGCTTGCATTCACGGACGGTTTGGTCGAGAGAAGGGGCGAAAGCATCGATACGGGGCTGGCACGGCTGCAGCAGGCGGCGAGCAGCAACCACGTCGCGCTGGACGAGCTTCTCAGCCGCCTGATCGACGATCTCAGGCAGGACGGTGGCGACGACGACACTGCGATCGCGGCCCTCAGATGGCTGAACTAGGGTCCAACAGCACGACGGGCGCGACCTTCGACGTCGTCGAGGGCGATGATGGAACCGTGACGGTCACCGTGAGCGGCGAGCTCGACATCACGAACGTCGAGGCGCTCGGGTCGGCCGTCGCGCCCGCGATCGAGCACGAACCGTCACGCCTGGTCCTGAACGCACGCGAGCTTCGCTTCGCCGACAGCTCGGCGATCGCGCTGTGGGTGCAGTGGGCGACCGAGGTGCCGAAGATCGAGCTCCGAGACGCCTCTTCGCTGCTACGCCGCGTCGTCGAGACGATGGGGCTCACCGAAACGCTGGGCGTGACACCATGAAGAACACGCGCACGTTCCCTCACGAGCCCCAGTCCGTCCCGGCCGCGCGCCGGTTCGCGACGAGCGCACTCAGCGGCGCGTCCCAGGAGACGCTCGAGGCGGTCGAGCTGATGGTCTCCGAGCTGGCCACCAACTGCATCCGCCACACCGACAGCGGGTTCGACCTTACGATCATCCGCAACGGGCCGGACATTCGGGTGGAGGCCACCGATCACGCCGGCGGCGTGCCCACCATGCGCTCGCCCGAGCCGACCGACCCGAGCGGCCGCGGGCTGAAGATCATCGACATGCTGTCGGCCGGGTGGGGCGTGCAGTCCGCCGCCTCCCACGGCAAGACCGTGTGGTTCACGATCTCGGACGCTGCGCCGGCCGTCGCGGGCGGCGCGTGTCCGGCGTAGTCAGGTCTCGCGCGAACCCCAGCAGGATCCTGGTCGCGTCGAGCCGCTGCGGCCCGCCAGGCCTCTGACGAGGATCGTCCGAGGCTTTAGCGCTGGGTTCGCGGCGACGGATCGGGTCAGGGGGAGGGGTGAATTCTGCGCGCTCCAGGCTCTGGATGACATGAGTTCCCACGCGATCATCCTCATCGTCGAGGACCATCACACCACCCGTTCGTTTCTCGCGGACAACCTTACGGCGGACGGCTACGACGTGATCGAGGCCGAGGGCTCGGCCAATGCCCGCGAGCTGCTCCATGGAGCGTTTCCCGACCTCGCGATCGTCGATCTGGGCCTGCCCGACGGCGACGGCCTCGACCTGCTCACTGAGGTGCGCACGGCCGATCGCATCGCTGGCCGCGTCGACCCGGACCTCCCGCTCCTCGTGCTGTCCGGACGAACCAGTGAGGTCGATCGGCTGCGCGGCTTCGACCGCGGCGCGGACGGCTATCTGTCGAAGCCGTTCTCTTACTACGAGCTGAGCGCCCAGGTGCGCGCCTTGCTCCGGCGCACCCGCCACCGCCCCGCCACCGGGCGGATCCGCGTTGGCACGCTCGAACTTGACCAGCTGAGCCGGCAGGTGTGGGTGAAAGGCGAGCGCGTTGCGTTGTCCAACAAGGAGTTCGCGCTGCTGCGCGCGCTCGCCGGCGAGCCGACCCGTGTCTTCACGCGCGACGAGCTGCTGCGCGGCGTCTGGAACTTTCGTGCCATGGGGCACACGCGCACGCTGGACTCGCACGCGTTCCGGTTGCGTCAGAAGCTCAACCGGTCGGGCGAACGCTTCGTGATCAACGTGTGGGGGGTCGGCTACCGCCTGGTGGATGGGGGACTGCAGCCGTGATCGCCATGTCGATGGCTGGGTGGCTGGCGGCGAGTGGCGCCGCCCTGGCCGCGGGGGCGGGCCGGCACGTGCTGTCGGGACGGATGGAGAGCGTGGCGCGGGCCTGCCACGAGCTGCGCGGTCCGTTGACCGCGGCGCGGCTGGGGCTGCAGCTGGGCGCGAGCACCGGCGAGCTGTCGCCGGCGCGGTTGCGCGCGATCGACCTCGAGCTCGGTCGGGCGGCGCTTGCGCTCGAGGATCTCGACAACGCGCGGACGAGGCGGATGGGCGCGTGGCGCGCGCCGGAGCCGGTCGATCTCGAGCAACTCGTGCGCGACTCGGTCGAGGCGTGGCGGGCGGCCGCGGCGGCGTGGGGCGTGTCGCTCTCGGCGTCGTGGTCGGGATCGGCGGCCCGGGTGTGGGGAGACCGGCTGCGGCTCGCGCAGGCGACCGGCAACCTGATCGCGAACGCGATCGAGCACGGCGGTGGGGTCGTGTCGGTCCATGGCTGCTGCGCCGAGCCTGGTCGAGCGCGGATCGAGGTCGTCGACACGGGCCCGGGTCTGCCGGCGCCGGTGGCCGAGCTCACGCGCCGGGCTCACCGCGGACGCGGGGCGCGGGGCCGCGGCCTGGCGATCGCCGCGGCCGTCGCGGCGAGCCATGGCGGGCGGCTCGCGTCGGCTCCGTCCACGCGGGGGGCGCGTCTCGTGCTGGACCTACCCGCGGTGGGAGGAGGAACCGGCGCCGGCGAGAGCGCGTAGCTTCGCGTTTGGTCTCATCGAGCGGTCGACGGCTGTGACGGGACGCGGACGATCACCCGCGTGCCGGTCGGCGTCGAGTGGATGACGGTTGCTCCACCCAGGGCCTCGGCGCGGGTCTGGATTGACGCCAAACCGATGTGGCCGGCGCGAAGCGCCTGGGGCAGGTCGGCGCGGTCGAACCCGACGCCGTCGTCGGCGACGCACAGCTCCACGGTTCCGTCGATCTCCTCCAGCGTCACTGTCACGTTCCGCGCCTCGGCGTGCTTGAAGACGTTCGTGAGCAGCTCGCGAGTGGCTCGGACGAGGAACTGACCGTGCGGTGTATGGACGTCCTCCACCAAGTGCGTGACCACGGTCCAGGGGCGACCCTCGGTGTAGGTGCTGAGCGCCGAGGCGACCATCTCGCTCAGATCCGACGACTCCAACGTGACGGGCGACAGCTCGGCCACGAGCGTGCGCAGGTGCCGGTGCGCCGCGTCGAGCTGAGGCCGGGCCCGATCGAGCGCGGTCAGGTCTCCCTTGGCGGCTTCGGCCAGCTCCTGTCGCGCCGCGAGCACGTACTGAAGCGCGTCGTCGTGGATCAGCTCGGACAGGAGCGAGCGTTCCCGGTCTTCGGCGTTCATCGCCTCCTGAGCGAGGAGCCTGCGTTGGCGGACGCATTTCTGGAGCTGGCTCATCCGATCCGCGAGCGCCTTGGTCCGCGCGTCGACGCGTCGCTCGAGGTCCGCCAGGAGCTCCACGTGCTCGAGCGCGATGGCCGTGGAGTCCGCGAGCGCCTTGGCAACCTCGACCGTTCCCGCGGACGGCGTCCGCGGCTGCGCCCAGTAGGTCCCGATCGCTCCCAGCGGAGCCTCGGGACGAATCGGAACGACGACGAGGCTGCGAACGAACGTCGGGCGATATACGTCCTGGGGGATCCGGTCGTCCTCTCGGATGTCCTCGATCACCACGGGCGTCCCGTGGGTCATCGACCAGCCGCTGATGCACTCCTCGACGAGGAACCGCTTGCCCTTCCACAGCGGGGCGATCGCGTCCTCGTCCGCGTAGTAGACCTGATCGCCCTCCAGGAGAACGAAACTGGCGCCGTCGGCATCCGCCACGTCACGCGCCGCGGTGCGGACGACGTGCTGCACGTCGGGCAGCGAGCGCGCCCGTGAGAGATCCTGCACCGCGCGGACCAGGCGCGCCAGCTGCGCGGGCGATGGCGCGTACTCCAGGCGAGGCGTCTCGTCACCGTGTGACTCGGCGGGCTCCGGCATTCCAGATGATTACTAGCGCGTCGGGAAACCCGCGGCGCCGGTCACTCGAGCACGCCCTCGCGCATCGCGGCGGCCACCGCCGATGCGCGGTCCGATACGCCCAGCTTCTCGTACACGCTCTGCAGATGGGTCTTGACCGTCGCGGTGCCGAGCACGAGTCGATCCGCGATCTGGGGGGTGGTCAGGCCCTCGGCGACCAGCCGCAGGACCTCGAACTCGCGGGGTGAGAGGCGCGGGCGGTCGCTCGCCGCGTGCCGGCGGAGCTCCCGCACGAGCTCGGTCTGGACGTCGGGCGGCATCCGCACCTCGCCGCGCGCCGCCGCCGCCAGCGCGTCGAGAATCGTGTCGCGATCGGCTTCCTTGGTCAGATATCCGTACGCGCCGGTCGACATCGAGCGGAAGATCGCCTGCGCGGAGAGGTGCGCGGAGAGCAGGACGACGGCCGTCGGCACCGCCTCCCGCACGATCGCGCTCAGCAGTTGCACACCGTCGAGCTCGGGCATGTTGACGTCGACCAGCGCGACCTGAGGGCGCAGCGCCCGGATCTCCTCGAGCGCCGTGCGCCCGTCGCTCGCCTCACCGGCCAGCACGAACTGCGGGTGCTGGGCAACCGCGCGCGTCAAGCCCTCCCGAAACACGGGATGGTCATCTGTGATGTAGACCGCGACCGTCAGGACACGCCGATGTCAGGGAGTTGCCAGGCCGGGGGAATACCCTCGATCGGGCCGGTCTAAGCGCTTCCGCGCCTGATCCCTTCCGACCGAATGGTGGAGGGCAAGTTCATCCACTCAATCCCCCGGCGCAGCCGTGAACCAGAGCCGCTCACGCGCCGATGACCGGAGCGTGGAGACAGAGCCCGCCGAGTTGAGCGCGCCCGAGGAGAGGCTTCAGCGGATCGTCGAGTTCGCGCATCACTACCTGTCGCTCGACGTCGCGTACGTCGCGGAGCTCCGCGACGGGATGCAGCTGTATCGCGCCGTCGCGGGCGACGCGGCTTCGTTCAACATCACCAGCCCGGACGGGCTGCCTGCGGTGGCGACCTACGACCAGCGGATGGCGGAGGGCAGCATCCCGAACGTCATCCGCGACACGTCGGCGGACGCCGAGGTCGCCGACCTGTTCGTGACCCGCTACGCGAGGATCGGTGCCTACGCGGGGGTACCGATCCGGCTGTCGGACGGGACGCTGTACGGGACGCTGTCGTGTGCCAGCCACGAGCCGGACCACGAGCTCGGCGAATGCACGGTGCGGTTGCTCTCGCACCTGGCCGATCTGGTACTCCACGAGGTCGATGGGCTGCTGCTGCGGCAGCACCTCCGAGATCAGGTCGTCGAGCTGATCGAGACGGTCGATTTCGACGTCGCCTATCAGCCCGTGTTCGACCTCCTCGACGGCCGGTGCGTGGGGCTGGAGGCGCTCGCCCGGTTCTCCGATCAGTTCGCCGGACCGGCTGAGACGTTCGCCGCCGCGCACAGGATTGGTCTCGGCGCCGACCTCGAGCACGCCGTGATGCGGCGTGCGTGCGACATCGCCTCGAGTCTCGCGCCCGGCCAGTTCCTGGCTCTGAACGCCAGTCCGGAGGCGTTGCTCAGGCTGGCCCGTCGGGCCGGAGGCAGCGAGGACCTGCCGTGGCCGCGGATCGTGGTCGAGGTCACCGAACACTCCGCGGTCGAGGCCTACGCGGCACTCCAGGAAGCGCTCTGGCCGCTGCGCCGGCGTGGGTTGCGTATCGCGGTTGACGACGCGGGCGCCGGCTACGCGTCGCTTCGTCACGTGCTGGAGCTGCGGCCGGACTTCATCAAGCTGGATCGGTGGCTGATCGACGGGGTGGCCGGCGACGGTGGCCGGCACGCGGCGGTAAGCGCATTCGTGGCCCTGGCCGGCGAGCTCGGTTCGAAGGTGATCGGCGAGGGAGTGGAGCGGCCCGAGGACCTGGAGGCACTGCGTGAGCTGGGTCTGAGCGCCGCGCAGGGATACCTGCTCGGGCGACCATCAACCGATCGCGACGTCGTCCGTGGCTGGTGCGACGGGACCGGTACGAGCGCTGACTGGGTCCACGTCGGGACCACCTCATTTGCGGCAGAGCGGCCGGTGCCTGCCACCGAGACCTCCTCGAGCGACGCGACCAGCGAGCGCGAGGCGCTCGACCGCGAGCGCCGGCGGCTCGAGCTCGACCGTCGCGTCTCGCAGCGCCTGGAAGCGGTCGGGCAGCTGTCGGCTGGGATCGCACACGAGATCAACACGCCTCTGCAGTTCGTGGGGGATTCGGTCACGTTCCTCAAGGACGCGGTCGACGAGCTGCTCGGCCTGACCGCCCTGTACCGCGAGACCCTCTACTCGCCATCGCCGATCCCGGTGGAGGAACGGCGCAGGATGATGCGACAGGCCGAGGAGCGCGCCGAGGTCGACTACCTGTGCGAGCGGATCCCGGTGGCGTTCACGAGGACCGCGGACGGGATCGCGCGAGTCAGGTCGATCGTCGAGGCCATGAAGCGCTTCTCTCATTCCTCGAGCACCGAGATGGCTCCCGCGGACATCAACGAGGCGATCGAAACGACGCTGACTGTCTGTCGCAACGAATACAAGTACGTCGCGCGGGTCGACCTCGAGCTGGACGAGCTGCCATCCGTGACCTGCAACGTCAGCGAGCTCAATCAGGTGTTCCTGAACCTGATCATCAACGCGGCGCAGGCGCTCGAGGACCCGGTCGCCGCAGGCGGCCCGTTGGGACTGATCCGCATCTCGACCCGCATGGAAGGATCGGAAGTGCTGATCGAGATCGCCGACGACGGACCCGGGATACCGCCCGCGCTCCAGGAGCGGATCTACGAGCCGTTCTTCACCACCAAACAGGTCGGCAAGGGCACCGGGCAGGGGCTGGCGCTGGCCCGGAACACCGTCGAGCGGCACGGCGGCTCGCTGGAGTGCACGAGCGAGCCGGGGCAGGGCGCCACGTTCACCATCCGGCTGCCGCTCGACCGGAGCTCGGGCGACATGGCCAAGGCGGCGTGATGAGCCGACTCGCGCTCGCGCACGCGGAGCCCGGGTCCCGTCCCCGCGTGCTGTGCGTCGACGACGAACCGCTCGTGCTCGAAGGACTCCGCGACATCCTAGGTCGCAGCTTCGAGGTCGAGGTCGCTACCAGTGCCCCGGACGGCCTGGAGATCCTTCGCGGCGAGCCCGACGCGTTCGCGATCGTGATCTCGGACATGCGCATGCCGATCATGGGCGGCGCGGACTTCCTGCGCGCGGCGCGCGCGATCGCGCCGGACGCCGTGCGGCTCCTGCTGACCGGCCATGCCGACCTTCAGGCGGCGATCGTGGCGGTCAACGGTGCGCGCCTGTTCCGGTTCCTGACCAAGCCGTGCGAGCCGCAGGAGTTGATGCGCGCCTGCGCCGCAGCGCTCGGGCAACACCGGCTGCAAACCGCCGAGCGGGTGCTACTGGAGGAGACGCTGCGCGGCAGCGTCGACGCGCTCACGGAGGTGCTCGCGCTGGCCAACCCCGCGGCGTTCGGACGAGCCAGGCGGGTCAAGGAGCTCGCCGGCGGGGTCGCGCTCGTCGCCGAGCTCCCGGACCGCTGGGAGATAGAGGTCGCGGCGATGCTCGCACACATCGGCGCCGTGACGTTGCCGCAGAACACCGCGGAGAAGGTGTACACGGGCGAGCGGCTGAGCGCCCGGGAAGCCGCGATGGTCGAGCGCGTCCCCGCCGTTACCCGCCAGCTCCTCGGGAGGATCCCGCGACTGGAAGGCGTGCTCGAGATCCTCGACGCCCACTCGGCTGCGCCGTCCGAGGATGCCGGCGCCGTCGCCGAGAAGCTGCCGGTCGGCGCGGGGGTCCTGCGGATCGCGTCGGACTACGCCGAGCTCGAGGCGCGGGGCGCCTCGCGCACCGACGCGCTCGGCGCGATGCGCAGCCGGAAGCTCTACGACCCGCGTCTGTTGGACGCGCTCACCAAGGTGATCGGGGTCGCCCCGGCCGCCGTCCTCGAGATCGCCCTGGCCGAGCTGAGGGTCGGGATGACACTGGCCGACGACGTGCGCAGTGTCCGCGACGAGCTCCTGCTCGCGCGCGGGCAGCACGTCACCGAGCGGCTGGTCGAGCGGCTGCGAAACCTGGGCGCCGACGGCGTGCGCGAGCCGCTCCGGGTGTTTGACCGCCAGAACGGACGGTAGGCGCCGATGGGACCCGTGCCCACGCTTGCGGCCACCGGCCAAGTCAAGCGGATCCTTTTCGTCGACGACGACGAGTACCTGCTCGAAGGCCTGCGCGACAGCCTGCGGCCGTACCGGCGCACCTGGGACATGGGCTTCGTGTCCGGCGGAGAGGAAGCCCTCGCGGCGCTCGAGCTCGGGCCGGCCGACGTCGTGATCTCCGACCTGCGGATGGCCGGGATGGACGGCGCGACGCTGCTCGAACTGGTGCGCGAGCGCTGCCCGAGCGCGATTCGGATCGTGCTCTCCGGTCATGCCGACGTCGAGATCGTGACCCGAGCGGCCGTGGCCGCGCACCGGCTGGTGGCCAAGCCGTGCGAGACGGAGGAGCTGGCGACCGTGATCGAGCGAGCGTGCGCGCTCCGGGATCTGGCGACCCGGGTCGAGCACGACCGCCGGCCGATCGGGGCGTCGGCGCTCCCCTCGGTCCCGCGCCTGTACACGCACCTGACCGAGCTCATCGCCTCGGGCAGAGGGGGCGCGGCCGATGCTGCCCGGATCGTCGAGACCGACATCGCGATGGCCGCGAAGGTTCTCCAGCTCGCGAACTCGGCCTACTTCGGTCGGCGCTCGCCGATCTCGAACGTCTCGGAGGCGGTGGCCTACCTGGGGCTCGAGACCCTGCGAGCCCTCGTGCTCCACACCGAGGCCGTCGGCGCCCTTCGGGTCGATCCGGCCATACCGGGATTCGAGCACGAGGCACTGCATCAGCACTGCGCGCGCGTCGCACGCGTGGCCGCCGCCTTGGCCGCGGACATCGGCGTCGCGGACGTGGCGTTCACCGCCGGCCTGCTGCACGACATCGGGCTGCTCGTCCTGGCCGCTCAGGATCGAGAGGGACTCGCGGCGCTGATCGCGACGGGCCGCGAGCAGAGGCGCCCGCTTCACCTGGTCGAGTACGACCAGGACACGATCACCCACGCCGAGGTCGGAGCCCACCTCCTCGCCCTATGGGGGCTGCCGCACGCGGTCACCGAGGCCGTCGCGGGACACCACGGCCGCGAATGGCTCAAGTTGCCGTTCGACGCCGTCGCCGTCACCTACGTGGCCAATGCGCTGGTCGAAGAGGTCGAGGCCGAGCTGCTGCCCGGCGCGCTGCCCGCCGCTGAGCTCGACCTCGATTATCTACAGGCAGCCGGGGTGGCGACGCGACTCTCGAGCTGGCGCCAGATGGCGATCCGACTGTGTCTCCAGAACGCGGCGTGAGCCCGAACGCACGCCGGCGACGCATCGCGCTGGAGCTGACCGTCGGTTCCTCGCCACCTTCCTGTCCGCCGTCGGGACCGCGAACGCGGTAAACCCCGAGGGGCCTGCGCGCCGGCCACTACGGGTCGACCTGGACGATCTCGCTTACCACCGGACCGTGAAACCGGGCGCACCCCCCGTCCGGTTTCTCGTCACCCGCCCCTCTCCACTTCCAATTTATACCCGACAGGGGGGCTTGTTTCAAGCCCCGGGGTGTGCTGTATAAACGCCGTCCGCAGCGGGAACGAACGGCAATGGAGGTGGGAAATGTGTATGCCCGAATCGACCGATCCGAGCGGAGAGTGGCTATGACCGATCATGCCGTACTGATCGCCGGAGACGGACCAACCGGAATGATGCTCGCGAGTGAGTTGACGCTCGCCGGAATCGACGTTGCCATCGTCGAGCGGCGCGTCGACCGAGACCGGGCTCCTGGCTCACGCGCGGGCGGTCTGCACTCGCGCACGATCGAGGTGCTCGATCAGCGTGGCGTCGCCGATCGGTTCCTGTCCGAAGGGCAGGCGGTGCAGGTCAACGGGTTCGCGATGATCCCGTTGGACATCAGTGACTTTCCGACCCGCCACAACTACGGATTGGCACTGTGGCAGAGACGCATCGAGGAGATCATGGCCGATTGGGTCGACGAGCTCGGTGTGCCGATCTACCGCGGGCGCGAGGTGACCGGGTTCACCCAGGATGACACCGGTGTCGAGATCGAGATCTCCGACGGCGAGCCGCTCCGGGCGGAATACCTCGTCGGGTGCGACGGGGGTCGCAGCCTGGTCCGGAAAGCCGCAGGGATCGACTTCCCGGGGTGGGATCCGTCGATCAGCTTCTTGATCGCCGAGGTTGAGATGAGCGAGGAGCCGGAGTCGCAGATCCGCCGCGACGAAAAGGGGATCTCCGCCCTCGGTCCCCGCGACGGTCGCGTGGGCGTCGTGGTGCGAGAAGAGCAGGTCGGGACCGGGGAGCCCACGCTGGGTGATCTCAGCCAGGCGCTCGTGGGCGTGTGGGGGACGGACTTCGGCGTGCACGGGCCGGCCTGGGTCTCCCGGTTCACCGACATGTCCCGACAGGCGGCGTCGTACCGGGCAGGACGCGTGCTGCTCGCGGGCGACGCCGCACACGTGCACGCTCCCACGGGTGGACAGGGCCTCAACACCGGTGTGCAGGACGCGGTGAACCTGGGATGGAAACTGGCGCAGGTGGTCACCGGGACATCGCCTGACACCCTGCTCGACACCTACCATGCCGAGCGCCACCCGGTCGGTGCCCGCGTGTTGCAGATCACCATGGCGCAGGCTCCGCTCCTGCGCTCGAACGCGCGGATCGACGCGCTGCGCGACACCTTGTCCGACGTGCTGGGCATGGACGAGCCTCGCAAGCGAATCGCCGGGATCATGTCCGGACTCGACATTCACTATGACCTCGGCGAGGGACACGCCATGCTCGGGCGCCGCATGCCGGATCTCGACCTTGTCACCTCGGACGGTCCGCGCCGTGTGTTCACTCTCCTGCACGACGCCCGGCCGGTATTGGTCAACCTCGGCGAGCCCGGCGCTGTCGACATCGGTCCGTGGGCGGAACGGGTTCAGTTGATCGACGCGAACTACGACGCTCCGTGGGAGCTGCCGGTCCTCGGCGCGGTCACCGCACCCGGTGCCGTGCTGATCCGGCCCGACGGATACGTCGCCTGGGTGGGGGAGGACCCGCCCCACACCGGGCTGAGCGACGCGCTGGGCACGTGGTTCGGGGCGCCCGCACCGGCGGCTCAGCCCTCGCGTCTATCGTGAAGGGGAATGGCGAGGCGCGAGGACATTCGAAACGTCGGGATCATCGCTCACGTGGATCACGGCAAGACCACCCTGGTTGACGCGCTCCTGTGGCAATCGGGCGCGTTCCGCTCGGGTCAGGAGGTAGCCGATCGGGTGCTCGACTCGATGGACCTCGAGCGCGAGAAGGGAATCACGATCCTGGCCAAGAACACCGCGGTTCGTTATGGCGGGGTGAAGTTCAACATCGTGGACACGCCCGGGCACGCGGACTTCGGGGGCGAGGTCGAGCGTGGTCTGACGATGGTGGACGGGGTCCTGTTGCTCGTGGACGCGAGCGAGGGACCGCTTCCGCAGACTCGGTTCGTGCTGCGCAAGGCGCTCGAGGCCCGGCTGCCGGTCATTCTCGTGGTCAATAAGGTGGATCGGCCGGACGCGCGGACCGGCGAGGTCGTCGACGAGGTGTACGAGCTGTTCCTCGACCTCGACGCGGATGAGTCGCAGATCGAGTTTCCGATCGTCTACACGAACGCGAGGGCGGGACAGGCGTCGCTCGACCCATCGGTCCAGGGTCGTGACCTCGGGCCCCTCCTCGACCTGCTCCTGGCGCACGTCCCGGCGCCCGAGTACGACCCGGCGCACCCGCTCCAGGCTCACGTCACCAACCTCGATGCCTCTCCGTACGTCGGTCGGCTGGCGATCTGTCGCGTGCGCCAGGGGACGGTCCGCCGCGGCGAGACGGTGGCGTGGTGCCGGGTGGGGGGACAGATCGAGCGCGTCAAGGTCAGTGAGCTGTACGTGACCGAAGCGCTCGAGCGGGTCGAGGCCGATGAGGCAGCGGCCGGCGAGATCATCTGGGTCGCGGGGATCCCGGAGATCATGATCGGCGAGACGCTGGCCGCGGCCGACGATCCCCGCCCGCTGCCGGTGATCACCGTCGACGAGCCGTCGCTGTCGATCACGATCGGGATCAACACCTCGCCCCTGGCGGGGCGGGACGGCGACAAGCTGACCGCCAGCCAGGTCAAGGCGCGCCTGGATCGCGAGCTGGTGGGAAACGTCTCGCTCCGAGTTCTCGAGACCGAGCGCCCGGATGTCTGGGAGGTTCAGGGGCGCGGTGAGCTCGCGCTCGCTGTCCTGGTCGAGCTGATGCGCCGGGAGGGCCACGAGCTGACGGTCGGTAACCCGCAGGTCGTCACCAGGACGATCGACGGGAAGCTGTGCGAGCCGCTCGAGCGGATGAGCGTCGACGTGCCCGAGGAGTACGTGGGGGTGGTCACCCAGATGCTGGCGATGCGCAAGGGACGTCTGGAGCAGATGATCAACCACGGGGCGGGCTGGGTGCGGATGGAGTACGTCGTGCCGGCGCGCGGGTTGATCGGGTTTCGCACCGAGTTCCTCACCGAGACGCGCGGCACGGGCCTCGTGCACCACGTGTTCGAGCGCTGGGAGCCGTGGCAGGGCGAGCTGCGAACCCGCCCGACCGGGTCGCTCGTCGCCGACCGGCGCGGCTCCGTCGCTGCGTTCGCGCTGTTCAACCTCCAGGAGCGGGGAACCCTGTTCGTGGCTCCCGGCGAGGAGGTCTACGAGGGGATGATCGTGGGGGAGAGCTCACGCGCGGAAGACCTCGACGTCAACGCGTGCAAGGAGAAGCACCTCACCAACATGCGCTCCTCGACGGCGGACCAGCTCGTGCGGCTGATCCCCAAGCGCGAGCTCTCACTCGACCAGGCCCTCGAGTTCCTACGCGCCGACGAGTGCGTCGAGGTCACGCCGCAGGCGGTCAGGCTGCGCAAGGCACAGCTCGACGCCACCGCCCGCCGCAAGGAGGCTCGCTCGAGCCGAGCGTGACCCTCGGCGGTCGGCTCGGTTAGAGCTACGGGTCGGAGCCTGGTCGAGAAACGCAAGCGTGGGTTGCGTTTTCCGACCACCCTTCGCGTGGGCGCTCGGGCGGCCGCGTGGCGAGCAGGCCAAGTGAGCACCCGTCCCCGGGCGCCACCAAGCCCCGGCCCAGGCTGACACACGCTCCGGACGGATTCGCGCCGGATTTGCAACCGCGCGCCCATCCGGCGCGCCTGCAACGCGGCGTGCACGGCGGCCGGCGCCGGCCGGCGCCGTCGTTTGCCAGTGCCGGCGGGCGATCGGGCGAAATGGAGAGCGCCGGGAGGGTCAGGTGGGAGACGGCGTGGGATCTAGGTTGCATTGTGGGGGTATGTGGGGTAGAGTGGGACACGCGCATGGTCATGCATCGCGGAACCCGGGTGGCAGGGCTCCTCCCACCCAGCCACCCGGGTTCAGATTTCGCTCCTCTGCATGAGAAACCTTGATCTTCCGCGGGACCTTCGAACACGCGCTCGACGCGAAGCACCGGCTGACGGTGCCCTCGAAATTCCGCGCCGCCCTGGCCGGCGGGGTGGTGCTGGCGGCCTCGCCGGAGACGACCGCCGCCGCCCCGCGCTCGATCGCGATCTGGACGCCGGACGGCTACGAGTCATACACGGCGGCGGCTCTGACGGGGCTGAGCCCGATCTCGCCCGAGGCCCGCGACCTGAAGCGATTCTTCTTCAACTACTCGCATGACACCGAACTCGACTCAGCCCACCGCGTGATGATCCCGCCGAGCCTCATGGACTACGCGGGCCTCGACCGGGAGGTCGTGGTCACCGGCTCGGGCGAGTGCCTGGAGGTGTTCGACCGGCCGAAGTATTCCGGCTACAGCGAGGACGTCCTGACCCGTGTTCCCGACATTGCAGCGAAGCTTGGCCACACTCCTTGACATGACCCGTACCCACATCCCGGTGCTCGCCGGGGAGCTGATCGATCTGCTCGATCCGCAGCCCGGCGAGACGGCGGTTGACGGCACCTTCGGTGGCGGCGGCCACGCGCGGCTGATCGCCGACCGGCTGGGACCGGAGGGCACGCTGATCGGGATCGACCGCGACCCGGTCGCCGAGGAGCGCTTCAGCGAGATCGCGCACGAGTTGCCGTGCCGGACGCGGTTCATCAGGGCCGACTTCGTCACCGCGCTCGAGCGACTCGACGCCGAGGGCGTCCAGGCCGATCTGGCCTACCTCGACCTCGGAATGTCCTCGATGCAGGTCGACACCTGGGAGCGGGGCTTCTCCTACGCGTACGACGCGCCGCTCGATATGCGGATGGGTCCCGAGCTGGAGCTGACCGCCCGGGACATCGTCAACGAGTGGGATGAGCGCCGCCTGGCGCGAGTGCTGCGCGAGTACGGCGAGGAGCGCTACGCGAGCCGGATCGCGCGCGGCATCGTTCGCGCGCGCGCGCGTGAAGAGATCGACAGCACCCAGCAGCTCGTGGACGTGATCAAGGGCGCGGTGCCGGTGCCGGCGCAGTTCGCGGGCGGCCACCCGGCGCGCCGGACCTTCCAGGCGCTCCGGATCGCCGTCAACGACGAGCTGTCCCAGCTCGACGCCGCGCTGCCGGCGGCGTGGACGGTGCTCCGCCCCGGCGGACGGTTCGCCGCGATCTCGTTCCACTCGCTCGAGGACCGCCGCGTCAAGCGCTTCCTCACCGAGCGGGCGCGCGGCTGCATCTGTCCGCCCGAGCTGCCGGTGTGCGTCTGCGGCCACAATCCCGAGGCGGAGCTGTTGACGCGTCGCGCGGTCAGCCCGACGGCCGGCGAGATCGCCGAGAACCCGCGCTCGAAGTCGGCTCACCTGCGCGCCGCGCGCAAGCTCGAGGACGCGGGTTGAGGCCCGGCGCGCTCACCCAGGCCGCGCGGAGCGCCGAAGCGCACCGCACGGCGGCGCCGGCGCGCGATGAGCCCCGGCCCGCGCGCCGCGACTCGCGGCCGGCGCCGGGCGAGCCGCGACCGGCGCGTCCAGCGCGACCGTCGCAGGCCGTCCGTGCCTCGCGACCGCCGCGGCGGATCTCGGGTCCGGTGCGTGGCAAAGCTGGTGCGACCAAAAGGGCTGGCGGCGCCGGCCGCGACTCGGCCAGGCCCTACCTCGCCGCGGCCGCGGCCACCCGCGCGGCGTCGATCGCGCTTCCGCTCCCGGTACCGTGGCACCGCACCCGTGCTCCGAAACGGGACCGCGCGCCGAAGCCGTCGGTCGGACTCGGACGGCGGGTCGGCTCGTTGGTCGTCGCCCTGCCCGACCATGCCTGGCTCGACAAGCTCATCCGCGGCCGGGCGTGGATCCCGCTGCTCGGCGTCCTGCTGGCCGGGATCGTCGCCTCCCAGGTCGAGATCCTCAAGGCCGGCGCGAGCATGGGCCGCGCGCTCGCGCAGACCACGGCCCTGACGACCCAGAACGAGCAGCTTCAGGGAACCGTCGCCCAGTTGGCCGACGATCAACGGATCGAACGCCTCGCCGACAACATGGGGCTGGTGTTCCCGCCCCCGGGCGCGGTGGGCTACATCCGGGCCAAGCCGGGCGGCGACGCGCGCGGTGCGCTGCGCAACATCCACACGCCCGATGCCGCCGCGTTCGTCCTGCTGAAGGCCGGCAACGGCGCGCTGGTGACCGGATCCGGCACCTCGACCCTGCCCCCGCCTCCGGGCGCGCCCCTGCCGCCAACCACCGCCACGACGCCGAACACGACGGCAACGGCGACCGGCGCGTCAGGGTCGACGAGCACGACAACGCCGGCTAGCACCACTACTCCGACGAGCACCGCCACGTCGTCCGGCACCACGACCCCGGCCAGCGCCGCGACGAGCACCGCCCCGACGAGCACCACCGCAACCCCGACGACGAGCACGACCCCCGTCCAGACCTCGACGAACACATCGTCGGCGACCACCACCGGGCCGCCCACGGGCGCGGCAGCGATCTCACCGTCCGCAACCACGCAACAGAGCAGCGGGGGATAGCGCGCGTGGCGCTGATGGACCGCCGGATCGGGATCCTCTTCATCGCCTTCGTGGCTCTGCTGGGGATCGCGTTGGCTCGCGCCACATACCTCGGCTCGGTGCAGGCGGGATCGCTCGAGCGGGCCGCGGCCACGCAGCAGGTGCGCAACGTGGTCGTCCCTGCGCCCCGCGGTGCGATCACCGACCGCGACGGCGCCGAGCTCGCGATCAGCGAATCGGCGAACGACGTGGTCGCCGACCCGTATCTGATCAAGAACCCGGTCTCGGCCGCGGCAGTGCTCTCGCCGGCGCTCCACATGCCCGAGCTCACGCTGTTGCATCTGCTCACCAAGCCGCACACCGGCTACGTCCCACTGGCCCACCTCCTGCCGTCGTCGCAGGCGGCCACGATCGCCAAGCTGAACGTCGCGGGGATCAGTCTGATCCCGCAGACGCGTCGCGTGTATCCGCGGGGGACCGAGGCCGCCCAGCTGATCGGCTCGGTCCACCTCGACGGCGACGGGGCGAGCGGCATCGAGTATCAGTACAACAACGTGCTGCAGGGCACGAACGGCCTGCGCCGCATCGTCAGCGACGCCAAGGGTCAACCGATCTCGATCGACGATCTGCATGCGACCGATCCCGGCAAGACGGTCCAGCTGACGATCGACTCCGGCCTGCAGCAGCACGTCGAGCGCGTGATCTCTCAGGTGGCCACCACGTACTCGCCCAAGACGGCCACGGCGATCGTGGTGGATCCGCGCACCGGGGCGATCCTCGCGCTGGCCAACTGGCTCTCTCCGGGTAGCCAAAGCGCGGGCGAGCCCGTGGACCAGTCGACCGGGCTGAACTACGAGCCGGGCTCGACGTTCAAGGCGATCACGGTAGCCGGCGCGCTCCAGGACGGGCTGGTGACGCCGAACACCCAATTCGACATCCCGCCGATCCTTCACTTCGCCGATCGCCAGATCAGCGACGCGGAGTCGCACGGCTACGAGACGCTGACGGTCGCCAACATCCTCAAGGTCTCGAGCAACATCGGCGCCGATCTGATCGGCCTGAGGCTGGGGTCAAAGCGCTTCGACTACTGGGTGCGCCGGTTCGGGTTCGGCGCGAAGACGGGCGTCGACCTTCCGGGCGAGCAGAGCGGCATCGTCCTGCACTGGTGGCAGTACTCGGGCTCGTCGATGGCCAACCTGCCGTTCGGCCAGGGTGAGTCGGTCACGCCGATGCAGATGGTGGCGGCGTACTCGGCGATCGCCAACGGCGGCGTCCTCCGGCCGCCCCACATCGTGGAGTCGGTGAGCGGCAAGGAGACGCCGGCCGCGCCGGGACGGCGGATCATCACGCCGACCACGGCATCGGAGTTGCGCGACATGCTGCGTGGCGTGTTCGCCGACGGCGGCACCGCCTCCGGGGCCCAGATCGACGGCTACGACATGGCGGGCAAGACCGGCACCGCGAACATCGCGATCGACGGCCACTATTCCGACAGCGCGTACGTCGCGTCATTCATCGGGATGGTCCCGACCGACGCCCCGCGGCTCGTCGTGGCGGTCGTGGTCAACCAGCCCCAGGGATCGATCTTCGGTGGCTCGGTGGCGGCGCCGGCGTTCAGGCAGATCGCCGGCTGGGCCGTGCCGTACCTCGGCCTCCCGCCCCGCTAGACGCGCCCAGCTGACGGTGCAGGGCCGCGAGCCGGTCGTCCCATTCGGCGCCGACCGCGGCCATCCAGTCGACTGCGTCGGACAGGGGCGCCGGCGTGAACTCGTAGCGAACCTCGCGGCCGCTCCGGGTGCGGTCGAGCAGGCCGGCGTCGGTCAGGGCGCCGAGGTGCTTGAGCACCGCCTGGCGGGAAATCGGGAGCTGCGAGGCGAGCTCGGTGGCGGTCGCGGCGGGATGCGCGGCGATCGCCGCGAGCAGCGCCCGGCGGGTCGGGTCGGAGAGGGCGCCGAACACCGCCCCGGCGCGGTCGTCAGGGCTGCGCGTGCTCACGCGGCCACGAGGGCCGGTCCGAACGTACGGCCGGACGCGCCCGGCAGCGGCATCCCGACCAGATCGAGCACCTCGAGCGGCCGGGTCTCGACCACTCGCAGCCGCGTGGTGTCGTCCTGCTCGTCGATGACCAGCTCGACGCGGCTCGCGGGCTCGTCGTCCCAGGCCCACCAGAAGCTCAGACGCTCGGGCGCGCACACGTCCTCGACCCAGCCGGTTCTAACCCGCCCATCGGACTCGAACTCGGCGTCGCCGCCGGGCCGTAGGTCAAGCCGGACGCGGTCGGCCAACCAGCCGTCGCCGGTGATCGCCGCCCAGACCGCCTCGCGGGGGACGTCAAGCCACAGCTCTCGCTCGATCCGTTCGCTCATCGGTGCCTCCTGAGATCCACTACGTGCAATCAAACGGTTGCGCGTTCTGCTACGGTTTCTGCAACCAAGTGGTTGCACCTTAGCAGACAGACAGGAGGCCCTCATGCCACTCATTCCCATGGTCGTCGAGCAAACCGCCCGCGGCGAGCGCTCGTTCGACATCTACTCGCGCCTGCTGAACGACCGAGTCGTGTTCCTCGGCGGTCAGGTCGACGAAGAGTCGGCCAACCTGATCGTCGCCCAGCTCGTTCATCTCGAGTCCGACGATCCCGACAAGGACATCCATCTCTACATCAACTCGCCCGGCGGGTCGATCTACGCCGGGCTAGCCATCTACGACACGATGCAGTTCATCCGGCCCGACGTGCAGACCATCTGCTACGGGGTCGCGATGTCGATGGGCTCACTGCTGCTGGCCGGAGGCGCGCCGGGCAAGCGCCTGACGCTCCCGAACAGCCGGATCCTGATCCACCAGCCCTCGGGTGGGTTCGAGGGCCAGTCGACCGACATCCAGATCCACGCGCGCGAGGTGCTGGCGTTGCGGGCCCGCATCGATGAGATCTACGCGAAGCACACCGGACAAGAGCTCGAGCGGGTGCACGCCGACATGGAGCGCGACCGGTACTTCACCGGCTCCGAGGCCGTGGCCTACGGTCTAGCCGACCGGGTCATCGAACATCGCCAGCTGACCAACGGCGCGCGGGGCTTCGGCACACGTTGAGAGGCCGGCGGCGTCACAGCCCACGACCCGTGACGACGTGCGGAATCGTGCGCAGCAGCAGCTTGAGATCCGTCCACAGCGACCAGTTCGCGACGTACAGGTAGTCGATCGCGACCATCTCATCGAGCGGAACGCGGCTGGACCCGAGCACCTGCCAGTGCCCGGTGATCCCGGGGGTCAGCTCGAGCCGGCGCCGGTGCCAGCCGACGACCCGCTTGTCCTCCTGGGGGATGAGCGGCCGGGGTCCGACCAGGCTCATCTCGCCGCGCACGACGTTCAGGAGCTGGGGGAGCTCGTCCAGGTTGGTGCGACGCAGCACACGACCCACGCGCGTTATCCGGGGATCGTCGGCGATTTTGAAGAAGCCCTCGGCGGCCTGGTTGTGGCCGACCAGATCGGCCTTGCGCTGCTCGGCGTCGGCGACCATCGAGCGGAACTTCAGAAGCTCGAACGAACGGCCCCCGCGACCGATCCGCTCCTGTCGGAAGAACACGGGACCATGGGAGGTGAGGTTGACGAGCAGCGCGACCACCGCGAACAGCGGCGAGAGGAGCACGAGCGCGACCGAAGCGGCCGCGACGTCGAACACGCGCTTGACCAGGCGGGAGGAGCGCGACAGGCTGAAGGCCCGGACGCCCAGCACCGCGACGCCGTGAACGTCATCGAACTCGACCGCCGAGCCGACGACCTGAAGCATGGCCGGGATGATGCTGACGCGTACTCCGATCGCCCCGAACGTACGCATCAGGTCGAGCATGTCACCTCCGCCGGCGGCGGACGGGGCGATGATCACGCGCTGGATCTCCAGGCGGCGGACGAGCTCGCGCGCGTCGGCGAGCGACGCCTCGCCGACGGCGGGCGCCGCCCACGGAGAAGCGTGGTGCAGCTCGATCTGGGCGACCAGCCTGGCGTTGGTGGCGTGATCGTCGTTGATCTTCTCCCGGAAGCGGAGCGCCTCATCGGTCGGCCCGATGAACAGGCAGCGCTCGGCCGGGGTGACCTGCCCGCCGAGCCTACGAGCCGCGGTGCGACCCGCCATCAAGCCGGCGGACATCACCACGAACAGCGCGATCGCCTCCCGCGGGCCAAGGATCCCGTCGAACACGACCGGCGCCAGGGTCAAGGCCAGGAACGAGAGGAGAGCGGCGAGTTGCAATAGGGCGGGCAACTCGTCGAGCGTCGACTTGCGCATGCGGGCCTGGTCTCGGTCGTAGAGGCCGAGGATCTTCGCGACGGCGGGCGCCAACAGCACGAGCAGCGTGGCCTGGATCGTCAGGTGGGTCGTCCGGCCAAGGGCGGCGGCGACAATCACGCCGAAGGCGCAGGCCAGGACGTCGCCGGCGAGCAGCAGATACCGGTAGCGAGCCTCGCGGCGCAGCGTGTCGCCACGCGGGGCCGCGCCGGGGACCGGCTCGAGCTCACGGACGGCCGGCGCCGACGCGGCCTGAGCGGCGTCGGCCGAGGCGGTGTTCGCGGTCGGTGCCGGCGTGGCTTGCGCGGACGCGTCGGTATCCCGATCTCGCTGAAGCAACTGTTGCGAGTTCATGTGCGATTGCCTTGGTGAGTTGATTTGCGGACGGAAACTGGCGAGCTGCGCCCGGCCAGCGCGCTCACCGACAACAAAGCCCTACTCCTACCTCCGAAATCCAACCTTCACCCCGACCGCGGTGCACTCGCTCCCGCGTCTCGGGTACCCCTCGCCTCTCCTATGCAAACACAGCGTCCCGGCCGGGGTTGCGGCGACACCACGATGCTGTTGCTGAGCGCGGAGGGCAACAACGAATGCTCGGGATGTAGAGCTTTTTCCGTTACTTAGTGACGTGTGACACAGACGCTTGCGCGCACTCCCGACCGACACCTTGGAATGTGGCGCACCATCGCCATCTGCATGTGACCACGCTGTTTCCGGTGCCACGCGGATCGGGGGGCCACTTGCAGCAAGCGCCCCGCTTCCCACGCACATCGACAAGCGAAACTGCATTCGTCCAGTCAACCTAAATTCACGCCGTGGTTGCTTGGCCGTCGGTCCAGGATTCCGCGGGGAGCAGTGCGCCAGCGGGAGTCGCTTCCGGGCGCTTAGCCGCGCCGGCCGCGTGATTGGTCGATGGCGCCCTGCTGCTGCTCGATCCGGCGGAGTGCGCTCGCCGCGTAGTCCTGGATGAGCCACAGCCGCGCGACGCCGGCGGCTCGCAACAGACGCTCGAGCGACGCCGACATGGCCGCGTGGGCGCGCGGCCGGCGACACAGTCGCACCAGCCCGGCGACAGGCTCCGGGAGACCTTGCGCGAACTCGCCAGGCTCGGGTGGCGACTCGATCGCGGGATGGAACGCCGCCGTCAGTACCCGCGCCGCGCCCTGACTGCGTGCGTCACGGACGAAGCTCTCGAGCGTACGATCGTGCAGATGCGCCGCGGACAGGCTGCGGTCGAACACTCCGCGGAGGCCGGCTTCGACACACCTGAGCCCGAAGTCGCGGTCGGCGTGGTAGTGCTCGGTGAACCCGGGGTTCGACATGCCGATGGCCAGGCAGTCGGCCCGACGCATCGAGAAGTTCCCGCCCCACAGATGTCGAACCACGCTGGCGGGTTCCTGTTCGTACACCGCGCAACGTCCCTCGTACTCGCGGGCATAGAACATCAGCGGGAAGTCGAGCGGTCCACGGCGCGCCGACGCGACCACCGGCATGTAACCCACGACGATGTCGGCGCCGGCCTCGGCATGGCGGCGAGCGTGGCCGCTGACCAGGCCGGGGTCGGCGAGCACGTCGTCGTCGACGAACAGCACGATCTCGCCGGTGGCCGCCCGCGCGCCGGCGTCACGCGCGCCCATGTCGCCGCTGTTCTCGATCAGCACCGACCGCAGGCGGGGGTCATCCCGGGCCAGCCGGTCGACGAGCTCCTTGGAGCCGTCGCGCGAGCCGTCGATCACCACGATCACCTCGATGGTGGCGGGATCCTCGCTGAGTGGACGCAGGATCCGCTCGAGCAGGGTCACGCCGTTGTACGTGGGAACGACAACCGACACGCTCGGAGGTTCGGGCATGCCATCAACCGTAGCGGCGGCGGTTGGTGCTGCTTACGTTCGAGGACCCTGGGTAGCTGAAGAACGTGTTCAGAACGCGTCCAGGGACACCCGTGGCCATGCTCGCAGCGCTTGCGCTCGCGACGGTCTGCCTGTGCGCATGCGGCTCGACGATGGTGACGAGCCAGAGCACAACCACCCACGCCGCGGCCGCCCCAAAGACGCCGACTACCACGGTAACGGGCAGCGGTACGCCGACCAGCACGGTCACGAGCACAAGCACGGCGTCGCCCAAGCCGCAGCGTCCGTCGCTGTGGGATCGACCGGCCCTCGCGCACCCGCAGACGATCACGATCACGGCCACGAACAACAACCTCAAGCTGTCCCAGACGCAGGACTTCATCCTCCGCTGCCCCAAGCACCGCGTGATGCTGCGCTCGAAGCTCGTGGTGTGGGGTGGGCACAACGTCGTACTCGAGAACTGCAACCTGCACGTCGGTCAGGACTGGGTCGGTTACCTGCAGCACCAGACGGGCACCCTCTGGATCCACGACGTGCACTTTGGCGGGGCGCACCTCACCGGCGGCATCCAGATGCAGGAGCCGGGCGCAACCGTGGTCATGCGCGATGTCCTGTTCGACAAGGTGTACGGGTCGCTGCACACCAACCACGCCGAGCTGATCCAGACGTGGTGCGGGCCCAAGCGGCTGTTGATCGACGGACTGTCGGGCTCGACCACCTACCAGGGGCTGTTCCTGCTGCCCAACCAGTGGTGCTCGACACCGCTGTCGCAGTTCGACCTGCGACACGTCGACATCGACGACAGCGGGGGCGCCGTCGCCTTGTGGCTCGGGGACATAAAGGGTGGTAACTCGGCCCTGCCACTGAACGTCAGCGATGTGTACGTGAACCCGCCGGTCAAGCGGCGGTGGCGCGGTTGGTGGCTTCAGCCACAACCTCCCTCGCGGACCTGGGGCGCCGCGATCGCCGGCGCGCCCGCCGGTGGGAGCTACGTCAAGCCGACCTCGACCGGCGCCGTCGGGATCGACGAGACCACGGCTCCGGCCGCGCTCGCCACCGAGCAGAGCCAGTAGCGCGACCCGCTAGACCTTCAGGCATGGCACGCAGCCGCACATTGGCCCTGGCCGCGGTCCTGGTCTCGCTGGTCTGCGCGGCCTCAGGCGCTGCCGCACCCGGACGCCTGAGCGCCTGGGACCCGCCGGCGCTCGTCAATCCGACCGTCGTCACGATCGACGACTCGCAACGCAACCTCAAGCTCGATCAGACCAAGGACTACATCCTGGAGTGTCGTCCCGGGCCGGTCCGCCTGAGCTGGCCGCTGGTGGTCTGGGGTGGGCACGACGTCGTCCTCCAGGACTGCAACCTGGGCGTGAAGGTCCCCAACTGGGCGGCCCAGTTCAAGGACCAGACCGGTACGCTGTGGATCCACGACGTGCACTTCGGCGGGCGTCGCCTGACTGGTGGCATTCAGTTCGAGGAGCCGGGCGCGACCGTCGTGATGCGCGACGTGCTGTTCGACCGCGTGCACGGGTCCTATGCGACAGATCACGCCGAGTGCATTCAGAGCTGGGCCGGACCGGCCCGCCTGTTGATCGACGGCTCTGCAGTGCCCGACGAGCTATCAGGGGCTGTTCCTGCTGCCCAACCAGTTCGGCGGTGCGCGCGCGCCGAGGATCTTCGATCTTCGTCATGTGGCAATCGACGACCGCCGCGGAGGCGTCGCGCTGTGGGTCGGGAACGTGAAGGGAGGCGTCCGGAAGCTGCGCCTCAACCTCGATGCGGTCTACGTGGCGCCGAACCCGACGAAGACGTGGCGGGGCTGGTGGCTGGCTCCGGCGCCTCCCAGCGGCATCTGGCGTGAGGTGATCGCCGGCGCCCCGCCGCGCGGCCCCTACGTCCGCGCGGTCCGCACCGGTGCGACCGGCGTCGATGAGGGCGTCTCACCGGTTCCGCTCGCCGGCGAGCTGCAGTAGCGCCAGAATCACTTCGGCCCACAGATGTCTGCCCGCTGACCACGGGCGGGGTTCACCACCGGCGCGGACCGGCCGATGTGATGGGTATGAACGGTATCGATCAGGGTGGCACCCGGCGCGTCGGTCTGCTCGTCGCGGCGCTCCTCTGCGGTTGTCTGGTGGCGATCGGCGCCGCGCCGGAAAGCGGCGCGGCCACGCTGCGCCAGGCCGTCAAGCCGGCCGTCCACCGGGCCAAGCAACCACCGCGCCCCAAGTGCCGGCTTGTGCGCCGGCGCCGGGGCAAGAAGCTGGTATCGGTGAAGCTCTGTCCGAAACCTGTCCCGCGCAGGACGACCCGGCCGTCGACTGGAGGTTCACGCGCCGGCGCGGATGCGTCCGCTCCGGCCACCGGGCAAACTCCCGCTCCGGCGACCTGGCCGGGCGCCCCCGCGACGGCGCCGGTTACGACCTACCCGGGTGGTACGTCGGCGTGGGATGAGCCGGCCTTGGTGAATCCGACGACGGTGGTGTTGAGCGATTCGGCGCGTTCGCTGAAGTTGAGCCAAACCCAGGACTACATCGTGACCTGCCCGCCGGGGCAGTTCAACGTGTCGGGGAAGATCACGATCTGGGGTGGGCGCAACGTGGTGTTCGAGAATTGTGATGAGTACGTGAGCAATCCTGCGGGCGATTGGGCCGGCTATCTGGAGAATCAGACGGGGACGTTGTGGGTGCACGACGTCCATTTCGGCGGTGCGCACCTGACGGGCGGGGTGCAGATGCAGGAGCCGGGCGCGACGGTGGTGTTTCGGGGTGTGTTGTTCGACACGGTGTATGGCTCGTATCAGACCAATCACGCGGAGTGTGTGCAGACGTGGTCGGGTCCGGCGCGGTTCTTGATCGATGGGTTGGAGTGCCCGACGACGTACCAGGGGCTGTTCCTCCAACCGAATCAATGGGACTCGACGACGCTCGAGACGGCGTGGGATTTCCGCAACGTCCGGATCGACGGAGATGGCGCCTACGATCTCTGGCTCGCGGATGTGCAGCCGTCGAACCTCGGTTTGCTGGCCGTGTTCAACCTCCAGAACGTGTACGACTGCGGGGTGGGAGAACCGCGTGACATGGACGGAACCTCGGATGGGCATCAGGCTTGGTCGGAAGTACAGTCTTGTCCGGCGGGCGGGGGCAGCCTGCCAGTGTGGTCGCGTTCCGACGGGAGCGTGACCGGCGCCGACGACGGCGCCTCGCCGGCGGCGCTGGCGGGCGAGCAGCCCTGACCGTCCTCGCGCGCCGGCTTCGAATCACGGGCTCCAAGAAGCGCACCAGTCAGTCACGCAAGGCTGCGCAATACCTGTCGGGCGGTGAGAGACCGCTTAGCACTGCGAAGCCTTAGGAACGTTGCGAATCTCGATTCACTCACGTCGCGGACGTGGAGCCCACACTGCCCGAGTCGCCCGCACGTTGATCGTGGTCGCGACTTGCGGCGGCCTGGCATGGGTTGCGCCGTCGGCCGGGGCAGCCCCGGTGGGGATCACTCCCGGGTCAGTCAAATCGTTGAAGAAGCCGGCGAAGCCGAAGCCCAAGTGCAAGACGGTCCGCCGCAGGCGGGTCCGCAAGTGGGTGAAGGTAAAGGTCTGTTCGAAGCCGGTCAAGACCACGGCGTCGCCGTCCCTGGCGAGCGGCAAGCCACGCACCAGCGGGGGCACATCCACGCCGGCGCAGACTCAGACCATCCTGGTGCCCCCGTCCGCGACCGCCGCGCCGGCTCCGGCGACCGGGTCGCAGGCCGGGACGCCCCGAGGGATCGCGCTCCCCCTCGGGGCGTCGGCGTGGGATGAGCCGGCCTTGGTGAATCCGACGACGGTGGTGTTGAGCGATTCGGCGCGTTCGCTGAAGTTGAGCCAAACGCAGGACTACATCGTGACCTGCCCGCCGGGGCAGTTCAACGTGTCGGGGAAGATCACGATCTGGGGTGGGCACAACGTGGTGTTCGAGAATTGTGATGAGTACGTGAGCAATCCTGCGGGCGATTGGGCCGGCTATCTGGAGAATCAGACGGGGACGTTGTGGGTGCACGACGTCCATTTCGGTGGTGCGCACCTGACGGGCGGGGTGCAGATGCAGGAGCCGGGCGCGACGGTGGTGTTTCGGGGTGTGTTGTTCGATACGGTGTATGGCTCGTATCAGACCAATCACGCGGAGTGTGTGCAGACGTGGTCGGGTCCGGCGCGGTTCTTGATCGATGGGTTGGAGTGCCCGACGACGTACCAGGGTTTGTATTTGCTACCGAATCAGATGGGACTCGACGACGCTGGAGACGGCGTGGGATTTCCGCAACGTCCGGATCGACGGAAACGGCGCCTACGATCTGTGGCTGGGGAACGTGCAGCCATCGCAGGTGGGGTCGTTGCCGCTGCTCAACCTGGAGAACGTGGCGGACTGTGGACCAAACGAGCCGCGTGACATGGACGGAACCCCCGACGGGGGTCAGGCTTGGGGGGGTGTGCTGCGCTGCCCGCCGGCCGGGGCCAGCAGCCCGGTGTGGTCGGGCCCGGATGGGAGCGTGACGAGTGCCGACGACGGCCGGTCGCCGAACGCCCTCCAGGGCGAGCAATAGCGCCTCGTGATTGGATAGTGCCCGTGCAGGCACCGGGAACCGCGCTGTCGCCCGCGCTGCTGGCCCACGTCGGCGAGATGCCACTGGTTCGGCGACCAATCCTCTCGACTGTCTCGAGCTTCGCCGCTGAACTCCCTGCGGGCACGCGAGTGCTCGACGCCGGAGCGGGAGATGCGCCGTACGCGGAGTTGTTCGCCCACTGCGAGTACCTCACCGCGGACTGGCCGCAGTCGGTCCACGAGGGCGGCAGGCAGGCGGACATCCTGGCCTCCCTCGAGGCGCTGCCGGTGCCGGATGCCGGGTTCGGAGCCGTGGTCTGCACCGAGGTGCTCGAGCACATCGCTGAGCCGGGACGTGTACTCGCCGAGCTGGCGCGGGTGCTGGCGCCGGGCGGCCGCCTGTGCCTCACCGTGCCGTTTGCGTGGCCGCTGCACGAGGAGCCGTTCGACTTCTATCGCTATACCCCGTACGCGCTCGAACACCTGCTGGGCAAGACGGGGTTCGACGAGGTGTCAATCGAAGCCAACACCGGCTTCCTGGTCACGCTCGCCCAGATGTCCGAGGTGACACGGTGGCTGTTCTCGGTCTCGGGGCGTCCTCGCGGTTCGCAGGCAGTCCCGGGAGCCCTACGCCGTCTCGAGATTGTCGTGCTGCGCGCCTGCGCGGAGGTCATCCGGTGGCTGGTGCGGCGTGATCCGTGGCTCGACCGCGCCGCGTCGGGGGTGTCGTTCCCGACCGGTTACCGCGTCCTGGCGCGCAAGCCCGAGAACAGCTGAGCGGGGCGCTCCGCGGCGGTCTGGTCGAGGATCGCGAGCGTCTGCTCGATTATGTTCGCCTTCGAGAACCGCTGAGCCTTGACCCGCGCGCTTGCCGCCATCGCCGTCATCGCCGCTCGGTCGGCCAGGATCGCGTCGATCGCCGCCGCCAGGCCGCCGACGTCCCCGGCCGGCACGAGCAGTCCCTCGCGGCCATGGTCGACGAGCTCGTCAGCGCCGCCGAAGTGGGTGGCGACGACCGGCAGCCCGGCGGCCATCGCCTCGAGCAGCGCGAACGGGAAGCCCTCGTAGCTGCTCGGCAGGACGAACAGGTCCGCGGCCGCGTAGAGCGCAGGCAACTCGTCGACGTGACCGAGCAGCCGGGCGCGGTCGCCGAGCCCGAGCGAGCGCGAGAGCTCCTCGAGCCGGGCGCGTTCCGGTCCCTCTCCGGCGATCAGGAGGCGAGCGTCCGGGCGGCGCGCCGCGAGGGCCGCGAACGCGGCCAGCAGATCACCGAAGCATTTCTGCGGGGTGAGTCGTCCCGCGGACAGGATCACGGCTTCGCCACGTTCGAGACCGAGCGAGGCCCGGAGGTCGTCCACGCCGTCAGCGGTGGAGCGGTCGGAGTCGAAGCGCTGGACATCCACGCCGTTGTAGATCCGCCCGACCGACTCGAGCGGGACGTCGAACAGCCGCGCGACGGTCGCGCGCGCGTGCTCGGAAACCGCGATCCAGCGCTGACGCCGCGCGGCCGCCCGAAACATCCACGCGCGTGGCTCGAGCTGGCGGCGAAGCGCCTCGACATCGGCGGGGACGAGGTGGAACACGACCACGCTCCTGACGCCGAGGAGGCCGAGGCTGAGAAGCTGTCCGGGGGCGAAGCGCGGCCACGGCAACTCGAGCAGCACGACGCGAGGCCGGGCGCGCACGAGCGCGCCGGCAAACCCGAGCACCGAGGTGACATGGTCACGCTTGCGCCTGGCCGCCGCCGGCACACGCGCGTGCTTGACGTGGTTTGTGCGTAACCGCTCGAATACCGGTTGCATCGGTTCGACGTCGGGAGCGGCGACGGTTACATCCCACCCGGCGCGCGCCGCCTCGACGGCAATCGTGGCGGCGTGTTCCTCCATCCCGCCGCGGCCAGGCGACAAGGACGCGACGAGGAGACGACAGCCGTTTGGAGCTGATGCGCGCACGATCGGCGATCGAGGGTAGCCTAGGTTCGCGGTGGTGCCGAGAACGATGCGAGATGTCCTGCGCCGGTTCGCGGTGCTGGGATCCACCAGTCTGCTCACCCAGCTGATCGCGTTCGCGACGCTGGCGATCACGGCACGCCGGGTCGGCCCGGCCAACCTCGGCGCGTACAACGTGATTCTCAGCATCATCACGTTCTTGTCGCTGCCGATCTCGTTCGGGATCACCAATCTCGGGATCCGGGACGTGGCAAAACGACCCGACCGCGTGCGCGACATCGCCGGCGAAGTGTTCGTGTTGCAGTTGATCCTGGCTGCGGCGAGCTACGTGCTGTTGATCCTGGTGGCACCGCTCATAGCTCCGAATGACGCCGGAAAGCGACTGATTCCGGTCGTTGCACTGTTCCTCTTCACCGGCACGAGCTTCGAGTGGGCGCTGCAGGCGATGGGGCGGATGCGCATGATCGCGGTGTCGCGGATCGGCGGGCAGTTGGTGTTCGGAGCGCTCGTGCCGTTTCTGGTGATAAGCGGGTTCGAGGGTGTCCAGCGCTACGCGTGGCTGATGGTGGCCGGCTTCGCGATCAAGCATGTGGCCACCAGCGTGTTCCTGGTCAAGACCGCCGGTTGGCCGCGGTTGCGAGTCACCCGCGTACGGTTGTGGGGACGGTTCAGGGCAAGTTGGTCGATGAGCTTTGCCTCGGTGATGGCACAGGCGTACGGAACGATGGACCTGATCATGCTGGGCTATCTGTCAACCGCCACTGACGCCGGTCTCTATGCAGCGGCTTACCGGATACCGACGGCGATCCTCACCTTCTCGGCGGCCTGGAGCGGCGTCGTGTTCCCGCATTCGGCCGCGCTGGCCGCCGCCGATCGGGTGCGCCTGCGCGGCCAGTCGGGCCTGATGCTCGCTGCCACCGTGATGTTCGCGCTCCCGCTCGCCGCGTGCACACCGTTCGTCGCGCACGGGCTTATGTTGTCCGTGTTCGGCGCCCCGTTCGCCGCCGCCGGCACCACGCTGTCGCTCTGCACGCTTGGCCTCGCGCTGGCCCTCGTGGACGTCACGCTCAGCAGCCTCGTGCTGGCCCTCGGAGTCGACCGCCGGTACGCCTACGCGATGACCCTCACCGCCGCGTTCAACATCGCCGTGAACATCCCGGTCATCTCGGCCTGGGGCCGCAACGGCGCCGCGATCGTCGCCGTCGCCTCCGAGGCGCTGCTGATGGTCATGCTGGCCCGCGAGGCGAGTCGGCGACTAGGAGGCCTGCGCTTCGAGCTCTCACGCCTGGCGCGGGCCACGGCGGCCGTGGTTCCCGCCGTGATCGCGCTGATCGCGGTACCCGCGGGTGACGCTTCGGTGTGGGTTCGGATCGCGCTCGGCGCCACCGTGTACCTGCTCGGCACGGTGCTGTTCCGCGCCGTGCACGCGGCCGAGATCCGGCGCGTGCTGTCACCGCGCGATCTTAAGCGCGATCCGCCCCGTGTCGTCGATGCGGTTTAAGAGGATGGGCCGGTCGGCGTCGCGGAAGTACTCGTCGACCGCTTTGCGCGCCCCCTCCCAGTAGCCGTAGTCGTCGATGATCAACACGCCGCCGTCGACCAGGCGAGGGTAAAGATGCTCGAGCTCGTGCCGCGTCGACTCATACCAGTCGGTGTCCAGCCGCAGCAGCGCGATCTGAGTGGGAGCCGATGCCGGCAACGTTTCCTCGACCTTGCCCTGGATGAACCTCACACGCGGGTACCCGGTCTCGGACATCGTCCGCTGGACGCCGCCGAGCGGAGCGTAGGCCCACTCGTTGTTGACGTCCTCGACGCGTTCGCCGCGATCCAGGATCCGTGCGGCCGTCTCCCCGCTCGAGTGCTGCACATCGGCCTCGGTCGGCGGTGGCATTCCCTCGAAGGTGTCGAACAAGTGCAGCGTCCGATCGGACGAGCCCAGCGCGAGCAGCTTGAGAGCGGCGAGCCGGCTCGATCCGCCGCGCCACACTCCGCACTCGACGATGTCCCCGGGTACCCGCGCCGCCTCGATGTACTCGATCGCCTGGTAGAGCGCGAACATCCGCTCGACCGAGGTCATCGTGAACGGCGCGCAGCTTTCATACAGCGAGCCGAACTCGGGGTCGAGGTCCGGGGGCAGAGCCGGGGCGGATGCCGCGCCGGGGTCCAGTCGGCGGCGGATGGTGTCCAGCACGCGGGTCATGAGGCGGTGAGCGTGGTCACGAGGTCTTGGATCTGGCGCCGGATGTCCGCCCAGCGGTAGCGGTCCTGGAATAGCGAAAAGGCCTCCCCCGACAGACGCTGGTGAAGCCCGTCGTCGCGCAGCAGGCGGACGCAGGCGTTCGCGAACGAGGATGGCTCGTCGGCGACGAGCAGATGGCGGTCGGGGATCAGCTCGAGCCCCTCGCAGCCGAGAGATGTCGACACCACGGGAACCCGGCAGGCGAACGCCTCCAGCACCTTCAGTCGCGTCCCGCTCCCGGCGCGCAGCGGCACGATCGCGACGCGGGCGCGGGCCAGCTCGGTCGGAACATCCTCGACCTCGCCGGTGAGCTCGACGCCGGCTGACTGGTCGAGGTCGCCGAGGTGCCCGTCGTGACGGCCGACGAACCGAACGCTCGCATCGGGAACCTGCGCGCGCACGCGCGGCAACACCTCCTGGACGAAGAACCGGGCGCCGTCCTGATTGGGTCCGTAGTGGAACAGCCCGACCATGCTCATCACGTTGTCCGCCGCCGAGCCGGACGGCTCGATGGCGGTCTCCTCGTACCCGTTCGGAATCACGACCGCGTTCGCGACCCCGAGCCGGCGCGCGTCGAGCGCGCTGCAGACCACGGTGGCGTCGACCTCGTCGGCCAGGCGGTGCTGGAGGCGCTCCCAGCGGCCGGCGTCGAAGGTGGCGAGCGCCCCGGCAAGCCGGTAGCGCAGTTCGCGCCCGAACTCGGCCGAGGGGCGCGGGCGCGACAAGCACCCGCGCAGGCCGCGGAGGTGTGCGGCGCGCAGCGAGCGTAGGCGCATGTCCTCCAGGTTGTCGGTGTCGAGGACGGCGGCGCCTGCCGGAACCCGGCCGAGGCCGGCGAGCGTGTCGGCGTGGCTGTACCAGACGAGGTCGTAGGGCCCGTCCGCCCACCGTGCGAGCTCCCGCCGCGCCGACTCCCAATCGCGCCACAGGATCCGTCGCGGATGCGACGCGGCGAGCGTGCGAGCGAGCAGGCGCGCGTCAACCGGGCGCGGTGGCGCGCTGGTCACTTTCCATCGCGCGAGCGGAATGTCGGCGGGAGGCACCACATCGCCGCCGTGGCCGCGGGTCACCGCCAACAGGTCGAGCGATCCCGCTTGCGCGAGCGCTCGGATGACGTGATCCATCCGGATGCGGTAGCCGTCCCGCGCCGGCCACGGGAACGCGTCGGCGAGGCACAGGATGCGTGGACGGGGCTGGGGCGAAACCATCGCGCCTTACCCTCGTAGCGCCTGGAGTTGCGCCGCGACGCGGCGTCCCACGGCCTGCTCCGAGCACACGTCCCGCCACCAGGCGAGCGATGCCTGATGCAGCGCGCGCTGACGGTCCGGATCGGCCAGCAGGTCACCCATCACGTCCTCCAACTCGCTCCATACGCGGAGCGTGACCGCCGGCGCGCCCTGCAGGAAATACCGCGGCGGGAGCGCCTCGCAGATGACGATGCATCCGTAGCGCCAGGCCTCGAACAGGCGATAGCTTTCCGCCGCGGTGCCCCGTGGGACGAGGGCGATGCGGGCGTCCATCATCGCGTCCGCGTACGAAGTGACCTGGTCGCCGGCGAGGGCGCGGAAGTCACCGGTGATCGTCACCTTTGCCGTCAACTCGGGGTGACGGGCGCGGTATTTCTCGAGTTCGTCGATCATGTGCCGGCGATAGATCTGCTTGGGGTTACCCACGACGCGCTTCATCTCTCGCTTCCAGCCGCGCTTGCGGTCCATGTCGTGCAGGAGGCTGCCTGCGAAGAACACGTCGGTGCCGCGCTCCTCGAGCGGCTTGATCGGCTTCTCGGGTTGGTGGTAGTAGCCGAGCGGGATGTCGATCGCGTTGTCGCGCCGCTGATCGGGCCAGCCGCGCGCGGCGCAGACTCGCGCGGCGTTGCGGTCCGAGATCCGGCCCTCGACGAGCACGCGGAGGTGGTTCGCGACCGCGAACGCGCTCGGAGCGTTGGGGGGCACGAGCGTGTCCCACGGAAACCATGGTTCGAGCGGTAGGTTGCGCAGGATTGCGAGCACGTTGCCGCTGTAGGCGGGGGTCCTGTACCACTCGTCGTTGAGCAGCACCACGACGACGTCGGGGCCGTAGCTCGGAAGCTCGATCGTGTCGTGTGTCAGGTAGAAGGTGATCGGGTCACCGGTCCAGTGACGCTCGAGCTCCCGGAAGAGGCCGCCGAAGTACGCCGCGCCGGGCACCGGCAGGTCGCTGCGGTCGTAGGGATCCCACGGCCTTGTGCCCTCATAGCTGAAGGTGAAGTAGGAGTTCAATGGCATGACCAGGCGCCTGGACGCGCGCCCAAGGCAAGCATAGGAGCCTCAGGTCCAGGTAGCGGAGGATGAGGTTTAGGTAGCGACGAACATGCCAAGAATGGACCGCGATGGGCAGACAGGGCAGTGGGCAGGCCGCCGACTCGTACCGCGGCGATTGGTACGCCGCGGGGCTGGCTCGTGCGCTGGACAGCCCGCACCGGGTGGTCCCTCACCTGATCGACCTGGTCGGTCCCCGGAGCGTCGTCGACGTCGGGTGCGGTCCGGGAAGCTGGCTCGAGGTGTTCGTATCGCACGGGGTGGACGATGTGTTGGGCGTGGAGGGCGAGTGGCTCGACACTTCTTTGCTGCGGATTCCGGGGGATCGCCTGAAGGTCCACGATCTGACCACGCCGCTGGACCTCGGCCGCGGCTTCGATCTCGCGCTGTCGCTGGAGGTGGGGGAGCACCTCGCGCCGAGCGCAGCTCCCGTGCTCGTGCGGACGCTGACCCGGCTGGCGCCGGTGATCGCGTTCTCGGCGGCCGCTCCGCTCCAGGGGGGAACGCATCACCTCAACGAGCGCTGGCCGGACTACTGGGCCGGCCTGTTCGCCGAGCACGGGTTCGTCCCTGTGGACACCCTCCGGCCGAGGTTCTGGCTCGACGAGCACATCGCCTGGTACTACCGGCAGAACATGTTTCTCGCCGTGCACGAAGCGGCGCTCGAGGGCCATCCGATCCTGTCCAGCGAGCACGCTCGGACCGGAGGACGGGTGCTGCCACTGGTTCACCCGGAGCGGTACGTCCGCATCGCCCCCTTGAGTATGACCTGGTTGAAGGACAACGCGCTCGGCGCGCTCTACGAGCGTTGGCCCGCCGCCCGCTCGGCGCGGAACTCCGTCGCCGGGCGCATCGCGGCCTCGATCGCCGCGTCGAGCCGCGCGCCGAACCGGTCCAGGGAGTAGTTGCGCTCGACGTGCTCACGCCCGAGCGCGCCGAGCTCTGGGTTGTTCGTCCGCCAACCGCCGATCTCGCGCAGCCGCTGCGCGAGCGCCTCCGGCTCGGCGTTCGGGATCAGGTTCGCCGCCAGCCGACCTGTGAGCATCTCGGGAATCCCGCCCACGGCGGTCGCGAGGACCGGAGTCCCGCTCGCCAGCGACTCGAGCACGATCAGCGGCAGCGAATCGGGGACGAGGCTGGGCAGCACGACCGCGTCGGCGGCCGCGAGCACCGGCGAGACTTCCTGCATACGCCCGAGCCACGTGACCGCCCCGTTCGGATACCGGGCGCGCAGGTCCCCGGCGTACGCCTGCGCCCGGCCGCGATCGCCGCCGAAGCTGCCGGGGTTGGCATCGCCGGCGACGGCCAGGTGGAACCGAGTGGGGTCGAGCCGGCTCATCGCCTCGAGCGCGCGCTCGAGGCCTTTCTCGGGATCGACGCGCCCCGCGAACAGGATCAGGCAGCGATCGCCGGGCAGCCCGAGTGAGGCGCGCACCTCGGCTCGGGTGCGTGCGTCGGCGGGCGCGAAGCGACTCAGGTCGACGCCGTTGGCCACGACCGCGAACCGGTCGGCGGCGAGACCCAGGGACTCCGCCCAGCTCTCGGCGGTGAAGCGAGACACGGCGATCAGGAGGCGGCTGCGTCGCAGTGCGAGGTGGTCCTGCCAGCTGCGGCTTGGGGGGTGGCTGGAGGTGCAGGTGGCACACGAGCGGACGACCCGCGAGGACCGAGGCCGGCGTGTCGCGGTGGTGGTGCGCATAAACGACGTCGGGAGCGAGGCGGCGGATCGCGCTCGCCACGCCGGCTACCGATTGCAGCGAGCTGAGCGGCGCGCCGCGATACAGCGAGTACCCGCGGACCCGGACCCGCCGGTCGGTGATCTGTACCCACTCGGGGCTGAGATCGCCCGGTTCGGTGTACAGCAGCTCGATCCGATGTCCGCGGGCGCGCAGCTGGCGACATGCCTCGAGCTGAGCCCGCTCGAGGCCGCCGATTCCGTCGAGCCGGCTTGCCGTGGTGAGAATCCTCACGAACCGAGGTGGTGGCAGGTCACTGTCAGCTTCAGTTTGCCCGCCTCCGGTCTCGGATAACTCCATATGGTCCGCTGTGCACTCTGATTTGGGGGGAAGTCGTTAACGATGCAGATCTCCGTGGTGATTCCTGCGTACAACTACTCGGAGCTCCCCACGACGCTCGCGCCGTTGCTCCGGGACCCTGCCACCGCCGAGGTGGTGGTGGTGGTCGACGGCTCGCACGACGGTTCGTTCGAGACGCTCCAACGGATGGCCGCCGATGAACCTCGCCTGCGCCCGTTCTTCATCGAGAACCGCGGCCGTACCGGCGCGTGGCAGTTCGCCATCGAGCAGGCGCGCTGTGACGTCGTGCTGTCACTCGACCAGGATGTGGTCGCCCACGAGGGACTGGTGAGCGGGCACGCCGCGCGGCACGCGGCGCAACCGGGTCGCGTCGTCCTCGGCTACATGCCGACGATCAAGCCACCACGGCGGCCGGGATCGTTCGTGACCGAGCGCTACGCCGACGAGTACGAGCGGGTGCGCGCGTTGTGGGAGCGAGATCCCCGGAATGTGCTGACCCGGCTGTGGGGAGGCAATCTCTCGATCCGGCGTCGGGATCTGTTCGCCGCCGGCGGGTGCGACGCCGGCGTCGGGTTGCAGTACTGCCACGATCGCGAACTGGGGCTTCGTCTGCTCGAAGTGGGGCTCGCGCCGATATTCGACCGGAGGTTGCGGGCCGAGCACCGATTCGAGCGCTCGATCAGCGGGTTTCTCAAGGCCGGCCGCCAACAGGGGCGAGACATGACGATCATTGCGCGGCTCCACCCCGCCCACGCCGAGTTCCCGAGGTGGCGCCGGACGAACCTGGGTGGCAGGCTGCGGCGAGTGGCGCTGCGCCGGCGCGCATACGCGGTGATGCTGACGATCGGTGTCCCCCTGCTCCGGAGCGTCGGGCGCCTGCATCTCTGGCGCGCCGAGGTTCGGATCGGGGAGTTCCTCGAGCGGCTCGAGTTGCAGCGCGGGATGCAGGACGGGCGCCGGGAAACCGTGGGCTGGTCAGCGGGGCGTCGTCGGCAGGTCCGCGTACGACCCCAGCTGGAACCTCGCCAGTCGATCGCGCCAATCGCGCGTTAGCAGAACGGCTCGCTCGTCCTCCCAACCCGGGTGGACCACGACCTCGACGGAATGTTGCCGAGCGAGCGCGAGTTCGCGGTTCAAACCCCCGCCTCCGAGGCCGGGATCGAGCGCCCGGATCGATACGCACCGGTCGGTGGTGACGAAGCGCGGACGCATCAGGCGCCCCAGCGCGGCGCTGAACGCTCGCTTGTGGGCGCGGCTTTCGGCGGGCCGTCGGTTGACCGGGCGCCGGCAGCGCCGCACCGGTCCGAGCGCGCGCGCCAGCAGCGCGTTGGGAACCAAGTGCATGTGCCGGTGGCCGTCCACGTGAGTGGGCGCGCGGCCGTACAGCTCGTGAAAGCGGGCGAGCTGGTCGCTGATGCACCGCTCGAAGTCGGCCGACCACGCGGGGTGATATACGTGCGCGCCGACCGCGCTGCGCCGCACCCGCTCCACCACACGCCGCTGCGTCGCGGCGACGGGCTCGGGAACGTCTGTCGCGGAGAACGGCTCGATCAGATTCAGGTGGAGCCCGAGCGGTACTCCGGCGGACCGGGCCAGCTCCGCGGCTCGGTCGGAGTCCTTCATCCACACGAGTGCGGTCGCGCTCGAGATCGCGCCAGCGTGGAAGCAGTCGAGGATTGCATCGGTGTCGGACCGATCCAGTCCGAGATCGTCCGCATTGACAATCAGTAACCCCGTCATCACCGTGAAGGTACCCGCTATCCTCGAACCGCTTGAGCGAGAGGCCGCGCATGTCTTTCATCGCCTGGGCGCCCGAGGGCAGCCGAGCAGGCTCGATATCCCGCGCGCTCGGGGGCGAGTGGCGCACCTTCCACGACACGCGGATCCACCACAAAGCTCTCGTTCCCCTCCGTTACCTGACCAACGCGGTCAGGACGCTGTCATACCTCCTCAGGCGACGGCCGCGCGCGGTGATCGTGCAGTCGCCGCCGGTCCCGGCGGCCGCACTGGTCGTCGCCTGGGCAAGGCTGGCGCGTGTGCCGGTAGTGGTAGACACGCATCCCGCCTCGTTTGCCCTTCCCGGCGACCTCGCCTTCCACGGGCTCATGCGCCCGCTCTTGTCCGCGATCGTGCCACGGGCGGCGGCGTGCATCGTCACCACACCCGAGCTGGCCGAGTACGTTTCCCGCTGGAACGGAAGCCCGCTGATCGTCCACGAGGCGCCGATGGTGTGGGCTGACAGCATGGACCCGGGTGAGTCCTCGGGAGAGCGCCGGCTGTTGTTCGTGTGCACCTTCGCCCCGGACGAGCCTCTCACGGAGGTGCTCGACGCCGCGCGTGAGCTTCCCACGGTCACCTTCCGCATAACCGGCGACCTGCGACGCCGTCCCGCCGAAGCCAAGCGGGCGGCCCCGCCGAACGTCGAGTGGGTCGGGTACCTCGGACCCGACGCGTACCTGTCAGCGCTGGTTGACGCCGACGTGGTGATGACACTCACGCGGCGACCTGAATCGGTTCAACGATCCGCGCACGAAGCAGTGGACGCCCTGCGTCCACTTGTGTTGACGGACTGGCCGCACGTCGGTGAGCTGTTCCCTCACGCGGTATTGGTCGGGAACGACGCATCGAGTATCCGTCGCGGGATAGAGGATGCGTTTGCCCGGTGGCCGGAGCTCAGCTTGCTCGCCCCCGAGGCGCGCGGCGTGCAACACGCTCGCTGGCAGCGCCAGCTCGTCGAGCTTCGGGCGGCACTCCAGTTGCAGTAACCCCCGCGTGTGTGACACCCCGCACAGTTCGGTTCTCTTTCACCAAAAGAAAACGTCGATCGCGGGGTAACCGATTGCGATGATGGGTATCGTCGAGTTACGACTCGCTAGTTGGTGCGCCGGCGGAGGCCGAGTCGCCGGCGCTTCGTAGAGTCGCTTGACACTTCCCAAACGGTGACGCCGCTGTGCGCCACCGCGGGTTCGTTCGCCGTCCACGAGAACGATCGGAAACTACTGAGATGAAATTTGGAACTTCCGCGCCGCGGCGCTCAATGGTGCTGTTACGCCGAATCTGGATCGTGCCGGTGTCGATTGTCGTGGTCGCGGCGATCGCCTATGGCGTCGCCGGCATGCAGTCGTCGACGTACACCGCGCAGTCGACGGTCGTTGTGTCGTCCGCGCCGGGACCGCAGGGCGCGGGCGGTTCGCCCGCCGCGGCGAACTTGGCCTCCACCTACGCCGGCGCTCTGCCGAACGATCCGACGCTGCAGGCGTACATCGCGAAGACCGCCCATGTGAACCCGCTGGGCGCGATCGTCGCGACGCCTCCGAGGGGCTCGGTGATCACGCTGCAGTTCTTCGCTTCCACCCGCAAGGCCGCGCTGGCCGGTGCCCGTGCGATCGGGAGCGGACTGAGCGCGCCTCAGCCGGCGTCGAGCGTCGTCTCGCCGAACACGCTGGCCGTGCTCCAGAACCCGTTCATCGCGACGATCAACCCGGCCTCCGTGGCCACGCGCGCCGCCAAGATCCGCGCGAGGGCCGCCGCGGCGGCCAGTGGCATCACGACGCCGGCCACGCCGCTGCCGCCGTCCCAGACGGCGCGGTTCGTGGCCCAGGTAGTGCTGATCGTGCCGGCGAGCGGCGCCGGCCCGACCGAGGGCATCGGGCCGGACGACGCAAACCATCTGGCGGCGACCTACGCGGGCATCATCCCGGTCGACGACACGCTGCTGAGCGACGTCGGCGCGGCCGTCCACCAGACCTCCTCGCAGGTCGCCTCGAACCTGTCGGTGGTCAACCAGCAGGGCACCTCGCTTCTGCAGATCACGTACAAGGCCTCGACCCCGCAGGCCGCCACGACCGGAGCGCGAGCGGCGGCCAGCCTGCTGGCCGGACCGAGCCCGGTGGCGGCTGGCATCGTCCCGTCTTCCCTGGGGATCGTGTCGCTGCCGCCCCCGAGCAACCGCGTGGCGGCCACCCCGGCCGGCAAGAAAAGCACGGTGGCGATCGGCGCCGTCCTTGGGCTGATCCTCGGCGTGATCCTGCTCGTCGCGTGGGAGCGCTCTGATCCGCACGTCGTGGAGGCGCGACCCCTGTCGAATCAGTTCGGCTGCCCGGCCACTCCGGTCGACCGGCTGTCTCCGGAGGCCGCGCACGCGCTGACCGAGCGGTGGGCCTCGCTGACCGACCACGTGCCCGCCCGAGTCGCCCTGTTGCCGGCCGATGCCGGTTCTGCGCGGCAGACCGACGAGGTCGCCGAGCTCCTCAGGCATTCCGGCGAGGGCGTCGGGTATATCGATGCGCGCTCGGGAACGGTGCCGCAGGCCCTGGGCAACGGTCACCTGCTGGACAGCAAGGAGTCGGTGGTGCTCGTGCACGCCGGGCCGCCCGGGAGCGGCGGCGAGGCCATCGCGCTGAGCTGCGATCTAACCGTCGCCGTGGTGCGCGCCGGCGCCCGGAACACCGAGGTGCGCCGGCTCGCCGAGGACCTCGCGAACTTCGGACTCGTCCCGGCATGGGCCCTGCTGGCTCCGCGCCGTGGTCACGTCGGCACGCCGCAGGAGCAGCATGCAGACGCGATCCCCGCTTGATGTCCCGCGAGTAGCGGCGGGCGGACGGCAGCTGGCGGCGGTCTCGTCATTCGGCGGCGAGGAGCCGCTCCGGCTGCCGTTCAACCTCCACCGCCATCACTTGTTTCTGGCCGCGGTCGGGGTCGTGGCGATGGCGCTCGTCGCCGCCGCGACCGGACTGTCGCCGCTCGTCGGGTTGGGCCTGATCGTGGCGATCGCGGTCGGCCTCGCGGTCGCGCTGAACGACATGATCGGGCTGGCGCTACTCGCGGCGCTGGCGCCGGCCACGGCGGGACTTGCCAAGGGGATCCCGATCCCGGGAGTGCGCTTCTCGGAGGCGCTGATCGGCGGGGTCGGCGTGATCCTGCTCGTGTCGGCTCGGCGCTTCGTGCGCTGGACAGCGCTCGACTGGGCCGCACTCGCCTACGCGCTCGCCACCCTGTGCCTCGGCGGCTGGGACATGCTCTCCCAGGCCGAGCCGATCGGCCAGTCCTCGCTGTTCACGCTGCTCGGTCCGCTCCAGTTCCTGCTGCTGTACCGGGCGACCGCGGTGACCGCGCGCACGCCCGAGCGCCGGCGGATCGCGCTCAGGTTGATGCTGTGGGCCAGCGTCCCGGTCGCCGTGCTCGCGATCGGCCAGCAGTTCAACTTCCCCGGGGTTCGCAGCCTGCTGGAAACGCTCACTGCGAACTCCGTGTACGCCGCCGGCGCCAACGCGGCCCGCGTCACCGGGCCGTTCCCGCTCTGGCACAACCTGGCCGGCTATCTGTTGATGTACCTGATCGCGATCGCGGCGATCCTGCTCCGTGGCGTTCCGGACGTGATGCGCCGTAGCTTCCTGATCGGGATCGCGGCGCTCGACGCCGTCGCGCTGCTCGAGACGCTGAGCCTCGCGCCGAGCATCGCGGCGGTGGCGTGTGTCGCGATCCTCGGCGTCTGGTACAAGGGCGTGAGTCGCGTGCTCCTCGGGCTGGTGGTCGTGATTGTCACCGGCCTGCTGGTATTCGGCGCGCGGATCGACGCGCGCTACACACAGGAGTACTCGCGGGCGCCCGGCGCGCAGGGGTCGGCACTCGTGCCCCAGACGATCCAGCATCGCGTCGATCTCTGGACCAACCAGCTGTTGCCGATGCTCAAGGGCCACGTGACCACCGGCTACGGGGCGGTCCTCCCGTCGCAGTTCCAGAACTTCCCGTACACGGAGTCGCTGTACATCAACCTGCTCTACCGGGGCGGGGTGGTTCTGCTCGTGGTCTTCCTCGCGCTGGCGGTCGCGATGGTGGCCGCGGGGCTGAGCGCCCGGCGCGACCGGGATCCCCTCCAGCAGGCGCTTGGGCCCGCCGTCGTGCTCGGCGCCCTGTCGCTGGTCGTCATCGGATTGATCGAGTCGTACTTCACCGACGACGGGCCACCCCAGGTGCTGTGGATGCTGCTCGGCCTGCTCGCGTTCCGCGAGGCGACGCCGATGCCCGCGTACGCCAAACGGGTCCACGATGCGGTGAGTCGCCGCGCCTGGGCGGGCAACGTGGCGCTGGCGCTCGAGACGCTCGACGTCGGCAGCCAGGAGCTGCTCACGCTCGCCTATCGCCACGCAATGAGCGACGAGGAGATCGTGGGGATCATGGGCCTGAGCCCGGAGGCGATCGGCGAGTGGCGAAGCTCGGCGCTGTCGCGGCTGGCGCTCCGGGCGAACATGGACCCGCTCGCGGTGGAAGGGGTTCTCCGCCAGGACCGGCCGGGCCACGCCGACCAGGTTCCGGTGCCGGGATGAGCACCGCGGACATCGCCGACCGCGAGCTCGCGCTCGTGCACGACTACTTGCTGGTCCTGCGCGGCGCGGAGCGCACCTTCGCCGCGATGGCCGACCTCTGGCCGCAGGCCCCGGTGTACACGCTGCTCTACGACCACGAGGGGACCGAGGACCGGTTCGCCGGCCATCCGGTCACGACGTCGGCGCTGCAGCGAACAGGAATCAGCCAGCGCGGCTTTCGCAAGCTCCTGCCGCTGTTTCCGCTCGCGGTCGAGCGGATGGCGATCGAGGAGCACTCGCTGGTCGTGTCGAGCAGCAGCGCGTTCGCGCACGGGGTGCGCGCGCCGGCCGGCGCGGTCCACGTGTGCTACTGCCACACGCCGTTTCGCTACGCCTGGTTCGAGCGGGGGCGCGCCATGGCCGAGGTCGCCCCGGCGGTCCGCCCCGCGCTCGGCGGGGTGCTGGCCGGGATCCGGCACTGGGACCTCAAGGCCTCGCGGCGCGTGAGCCGATACGTCGCCAACTCGCGCCACACCCAGCGCCGGATCCGCGAGATCTACGGGCGCGATTCCCGGATCGTGCATCCCCCGGTCGAGGTCGACCGGTTTCGCGCCGGCGAGCCGGACGACTACTTCCTGGCCGTCACCGAGCTCGTCCCGCACAAGCGCATCGAGGTCGCCGCGCAGGCGGCCAGCGACGCGGGCCAGCGCCTGAAGGTGGTCGGCGGCGGCCCCGAGCTCGAGCGCCTGCGCGAGAAGTACAGCGAGCGGGTCGAGTTCCTCGGCCGCGTGGAGGATCAGAAGCTGGTCGATCTGTACGCGCACGCGCGCGCCCTGGTCCTGCCCAACGTGGAGGAGTTCGGGATCGCGGCGGTCGAGGCGCAGGCCGCCGGGACGCCGGTGATCGCCGCCGCGGCCGGGGGAGCGCTCGAGACGGTGCAGGAGGGCGTGACCGGTCAGTTCGTCCCCCCGGACGACGCACCGGCGCTGAAGCAGACGCTCCGCGCCTTCAACCCTGACGAGTTCGACTCGTCGACGATCCAGCGCCACGCCGAGCAATTCTCGGCCGAGTCGTTCCAGGAGCGCTTCAGCGAGGAGGTCCAGGCCGCCGTGGAGGAGCCAGCGCTTGCCCCGTGAGAGCGAGATCTTCGCCGCCTCTGCCGGCGGCCACCTGGACCTGCTCCGGGCGATCGCGCCGCAGGTGCTCGACGGCCGCGAGCCCGTCTGGGTGACCTCGAGCACGCCGCGCGGCCAGGCGCTACGCGAGTCGGCCAGCCAGGTCGAGCTGTTGCCCGAGTACGAGCGCAGCCCGCTCAGGGCGATCCGGAACGTGGTGCAGGCCGCGCGACTGGTGCTCCGCCGCCGCCCGCGGACCGTGGTGACCTCGGGCGCCGGCGTGGTGGCGCCGTTCTGCCTGCTCGCCCGGCTGGCCGGGGCGCGCCTCGTGTTCGTCGAGACGATGGCGCGGGTGAACAGCCCGAGCATGACCGCACGCCTGCTGTCCCGCGTGGCCGAGCGCGTCCTGGTGCAGTGGCCCGAGCTTGCGCCCGCCCTGCCCAGGGCCGTGGTGTGCCGCCCCACCCTGCTCGAGAACCTGTCGGACGCCCGGCTCCCGCCCGGGTCCGGCACGTTCGTGGCCGTCGGTACCCACGGGCAGCCGTACACGCGGCTGCTCGAGATGGTGTCCCGCGCGGTTGACGACGGACTGCTTCCGCGGCCGCTGCGTGCGCAGCTCGGGCCAGCCACCTGGACCGCCCCCGGCGTCGCGGCGAGCGAGCACATGAGCCGCGACGAGTTCGAGGCCGCGGTCCGCTCCGCCTCCGTAGTGGTCTGCCACGGCGGGGCAGGGATCATCTCCTCCGCGCTGTCGGCCGGCCGCCGTCCGATCGTGGTGCCCCGCCGCGCCGCCCTCGGCGAGCACGTCGACGACCATCAGTACCAGCTGACCCGCAAGCTCGCCGAGTGGGGGCTGGTGGTCGCGGTCGAGGAACGCCTGACGGCGGACGACGTCGACGCGGCGCGGCGCCCGCTCCGGGTGCCGCGCGAGCTCCAGGAGCGGCCGACCGCCGCCCAGGTGCTCGAGGCCGCGCTCGCTTAGCTCGGGCCGGGAGAACGGCCGCTGCGGTCGGGCGCTGGCGGCGACGGTACCCTGCCCGAGATGCGACTGGACCGCATCATCGCCGGCGCGCCCGCAGGGGCGGGCGCGCTTGAGATCACCGGCCTGGCCTACGACAACCGTGCCGTGCGGCCAGGAACGCTGTTCTTCTGCGTCCCCGGCTTCACCCGCGACGGCCACGACTTCGCTCCCGACGCGATCGCCCACGGCGCGGTGGCCCTGATCGTGGAGCGCCCGCTGGGCCTCGGCGTGCCCGAGGTCCGGGTGGCCAGCGTGCGGGCGGCCATGGCGCCGGCCGCCGCCGCGTTCTACGGCGACCCGACCGCCGGGCTCGAAACCGTCGGGGTGACCGGCACGAACGGCAAGACCACCACCGCGTTCCTGGTCCGCGCGCTGCTCGAGGCCGACGGGCGCCAGACCGGTCTGCTCGGCACGGTCACGAGCATCATCGGGGGCGCCGAGCGTCCGGTGGAGCGGACCACGCCCGAGGCCATCGACCTCCAGCGGACCTTCCGCGAGATGCTCGATGGCGGGGACCTGGCCTGCTCGATGGAGGTGTCCTCGCACGCGCTCGACCTGCATCGCGCCGACGCGATCCACTTCGCGGCCGGGATCTTCACCAACCTGACCCAGGACCACCTCGACTTCCACGGGACGATGGAGGAGTACTTCCGGGCCAAGCGGCGGCTGTTCGTCGACGCCCGGCCGGGCTTTTCCGTGGTCAACGTCGACGACGCCTACGGCGCTCGCCTGGCCTCCGAACTGCCCGACGCGGCGACGTTCGCCGTCGAGCGCGACGCCGCATACCGCGCGAGCGACCTGTCCACCGGGCTCGACGGGTCGCGCTTCACGGTCCACGGCCCCGACGGGGAGGTCGAACTGCGCTCGCCGCTGCCCGGCCGGTTCAACGTCTACAACGTGCTGGGCGCGTTCGCCGTCGCGCGTTCGCTGGGCGTGCCGCTCGAGACCGCCTCGGCGGCGATCGCCACCGCCGGACTCGTGCCGGGGCGCTTCCAGCCCGTGGACGCCGGTCAGGAGTTCGCCGTGCTCGTCGACTACGCGCACACGCCCGATTCGCTCGAGAACGTGCTGCGCGCTGCTCGCGGGCTGCTCGCGGACGCCTCGCCGGGGCAGGGCGGCCGCGTCCACGTCGTGTTCGGCTGCGGCGGAGACCGGGATCGCGGCAAGCGCCCGCTGATGGGCGAGATCGCCGCGCGCCTGGCCGATCGGGTGATCGTCACCTCGGACAATCCGCGCTCGGAGGATCCCGAGGCGATCATCCGCGAGGTCCTGGTCGGCGCCGGCGGGGGGGTCGAGCACGACTCGGATCGCCGCCGAGCTATCAACGCCGCGATCGCCGGCGCCCGGTCGGGGGACGTGGTCGTGATCGCCGGCAAGGGCCACGAGCAGGGACAGGAGTTCGAGGATGGGCGCAAGATCCCGTTCGACGACGTGACCGTGGCGCGCGAGGCCCTGGCCGGCGCCTCAGTTGGGCGCTGAACCCTGCCGCCCGGTTCGCCAAGTACTCTGGTGCGCAAGAGCATGAGGTCGTGGACACCCGAGCAAGTCGCACGGGCCGCCGGTGGCCGCCTCGTCTCCCCGCCGCCCAGCCATACGGGTCCCGAGCGCGTGACCATCGATTCACGCCAAGCCGGGCCTGGGTCGCTGTTCGTCGGCCTGGAAGGCGAGCGCGCGGACGGAGGCCGGTTCGCCCCCCAGGCGCTCGCCGCCGGCGCGTGGGGCGTGCTGACCACCCCCGAGCACGCGGAGGCGGCCCGCTGTGCGGTGCCGGGCACGCTGATCGCCGCCGACGATCCGCTCGCGTCGCTGCAGCGGCTGGCCACCGCCTGGCGCCGCGCCCTGGACGCCCGGGTGATCGGCGTGACCGGGTCCACCGGCAAGACTTCGACCAAGGATCTGCTGCTGGCGCTGCTCGCGCCGCACCGGCGGACGGTCGCTTCCCGCGCCAACTACAACACCGAGATCGGGGTGCCGCTCGAGATCCTCTCGGCGCCGGCCGACACCGAGGTGCTGGTGCTCGAGATGGCCATGCGCGGGACCGGCCAGATCGCCGAGCTGGCCGGGATCGCCGAGCCCGACGTGGGCGTGATCGTGAGCATCGGGCCGGTTCACCTGGAGCTCCTGGGCACGGTCGAGGCGGTCGCCGCCGCCAAGGCCGAGCTGATCGGAGCCCTCCCGCCCGGGGGGACCGCGATCGTCCCCGCGGGGGAGCGGCTGCTCGAGCCGTACCTCCGCACCGACGTCCACACGATCACCTTCGGCAATCTCGGGGACGTCCGGCTGGTGCGCTCCGACCCCGAGACCGTGGAGATCGAGCTCGGCGGCGAGGCGATCGTGCTCGAGGTGCCCTTCGTCCAGGCGCACCTGCGTCGCAACCTGCTCCCCGCGGTCGCCGCGGCTAAAGCGGTCGGCGTCACCCCGAGCGGGCGGGTGGCGCTCGAGCTGACCGCCGGTCGCGGTCAGCATCTCGAGCTGGCCGGGGGCGTGACGCTGATCGACGGCTGCTACAACGCCAACCCCATGTCGATGCGCGCCGCCCTCGAGGACCTGGCCGATACCGCGGCGCGGACGCCCGGCGCCCGCCCGGTCGCGGTCCTGGGTGACATGCTCGAGCTGGGGCCGGGCGCGCGCGAGTACCACCTTGCGCTGGGCGAGGAGGTCGGGCGGGCGGGCGTCGAGGTGCTGGTCACGGTTGGGCCGCTGGCGGCGGCGATCGGCGACGGCTTCGAGGGCGAGGTGCATTCGGTGGCGCAGGCCGCCGAGGCGGCCGAGATCGTGCCCCGGCTCGTCCGTCCCGGTGATCTCGTCCTGGTCAAGGGATCGCTGGGGGTGGGGCTCGCGCAGGTGTGCCGGGCGCTGACCGACGTCAGAACCCCGGCGGGGACCGGCGCCTGATGGGCTCGATCTCCGGACGCGTGCTGATCGCGGGCACCGCCTCGCTGCTCCTCTGCCTGTTCCTGAGCCCAAAGTTCATCGAGTTCCTGCGCCGGCGCGAGTTCGGCCAGAACATCCGCGAGGAGGGCCCCGAGGGCCACAAGGTCAAGGCCGGCACCCCGACGATGGGCGGGATCATCATCATGCTCGCGTTCTCGATCCCGTTCCTGATCCTGTCCACGCGCGACTGGCCCTCGCGCGGGGTGTTCGGCTGCGCGGTGGCGTGCGCGGCGCTCGGGTTCGCCGACGACTGGACGAAGATCGTCAAGCGCCGCTCGCTCGGGCTGCGGGCGCGGACCAAGCTCGCGGTCACGATCGCGATCTCGCTCGGGCTGTGGTACGTCGCAACCCAGAAGGCGCACATGCCGGAGACGATCAGCCTGCGGTTCGTCGATCTGAACGTCGACCTCGGGCCGCTGTACCCGGTGCTCATCTACCTGGTGGTCGCCGGGACCACCTCCGCGGTGAACCTGACCGACGGGCTCGACGGCCTCGCCGCGGGGTGCGCCGCGATCGTCCTGCTGGCCTACATCGGGATCACGTTCATCACGTTCGGCGAATCGGACCTGGCTCTGCTTGCGGCGTGCCTGGTCGGCGCCTGCGTCGGGTTCCTGTGGTTCAACAGCTTCCCGGCCAGCATCTTCATGGGGGACACGGGCTCGCTGGGGATCGGGGGCGCGATCGCCGGCCTGGCGGTGATGACCGACACCGAGGTCCTGCTGATCCTGCTCGGCGGGATCTTCGTGATCGAGGCGCTGTCGGTGCTGATCCAGGTCTTCTCGTTCCAGACGTTCCGCAAGCGGGTGTTCCTGATGGCGCCGATCCATCACCACTTCGAGCTGCAGGCCTGGTCGGAGACCAAGATCATCCTGCGCTTCTGGATCGTGGCCGCGGCCTGCGCCGCGATCGCCTTCACGGTGTACCGCCTCAGCATTCGTGGCTAAACCGCGGCCCCCGCTCCCGCCGGGGCCGTATCTGGTCGTGGGGCTGGCGCGGTCCGGCGTCGCGGCGGCGCTCGCGCTCCGCATGCGCGGGGCGGAGGTGATCGGGGTGGATTCGGCCCGCCCGGACGCTCCCGGGCTTTCCGATGCGGCGGGAAGGCTTGTCGCGGCGGGCGTCGAAGTAGCTCTGGATGCGTCAGGCGTCGCCCTTGCCGCCCGCGCCAGGACGCTCATCAAGAGCCCCGGCGTACCCCAGAACGCGCCCGTCGTCCAGGCGGCGCGGGCTCGCGGGATACCGGTGCTGGGTGAGCTCGAGCTGGCGTGGCGGCTCCTCCCCAACCAGTTCATCGCCGTGACCGGGACCAACGGCAAGACCACGACGACCGAGTGGATCGGGCACGTCCACGTCGAGGCAGGCCTGCCGGTGGCCGTCGCCGGCAACGTGGGGAGGGCGGCGTCCTCGCTTGTCCTGGGACCGGGACTGCCCACCGACGAGACCGTGGTGTGCGAGGCGTCGTCGTTCCAGCTCGAGGACACGGACTTCTTCTCGCCCGAGGCCGCGGTGCTCCTGAACCTGTCGCCCGACCACCTCGACCGCCATGGCACCTACGAGGACTACGTGGCGGCAAAGCTGCGGATCTTCGCCAACCAAGGGAACGACGACGTGGCCGTAGCGCCCGCGGACCTGGCCGTCGAAGACCTCGGCGGCTGCGCGCGCCGGGTGCTGTTCGGCGTGGGCCCGGGACCCGAGCTGTCCGAGCGCGCGGGCTACCTGTGGTGGGATGAGCAGCCGATCCTCGCCGTCGAGGAGATCGCGCTGCCCGGCGAGCACAACGTCCAGAACGCGATGGCGACGGCCGCGGTGTGCCTGGCGCGAGGGATCGACCCCGAGGCCGTGGCCGGCGGGCTGCGCACGTTCGCCGGCGTCCGCCATCGCCTGGAGCGCGTGGCTGTGGTCGACGGCGTCACCTGGGTCAACGACTCGAAGGCCACGAACGTGGCGAGCACGCTGGTCGCGCTGCGCTCGTTCCCAGGTCCGGTCCACTTGATCGCCGGCGGCCGGGGCAAGCAGCAGGACTTCACGCCGCTGGCGCCGCTAGTCGCCGAGCGCTGCCGGGCGGTGTACCTGATCGGCGAGGCGGCCGGGGATCTCGCCCTCGCGCTCACCCCCGCCGGCGTGCCCCTCCACCAGGCCGGCGACATGGACCACGCCGCGGCGCAGGCGCGGGCGGCGGCGAGCGCGGGTGAGGTCGTCCTGCTCTCGCCGGCGTGCGCGAGCTTTGACCAGTACCCCGACTTCGAGGCGCGCGGCGATCGCTTCCGCGCGCTGGTGACGGCCCTCTGATGGCGGGCGCGGCGACGGCGCGAGTCAGCGCCGGCTCGGCGCGCAAGCAGGCGCGCGCCGCCTCGCGCCGGGTGCCCCCGCCGCTCGAGCACCGAATCCTGATGACGGCGGCACTGTGCCTGCTCGCGTTCGGAGCGGTGATGGTCTACAGCGCGTCCTCGCCGCAGGGCGTGCTCTCCCGCGGCGGGAGCGGCGCCGGCGTGTTCATCCGCTACCTGGCGTTCGGTGGGGCCGGGCTGGTCGCGATGCACGTGCTCGCGCGGCGGGGCCTCGAGATCTTCACGCCGCGGCTCGTCAACGCGTTGCTGCTCGTCTCATTCGCCCTGCTCCTGCTCGTGCTGGTGCCCGGCTTCGGGGTGGCGGTGAACGGAGCGAGGCGCTGGTTCTCGGCCGGTCCGATCCAGTTCCAGCCCTCGGAGGTGATGAAGCTCGCGCTCGTCCTGTACGCCGCCCGCTACCTGGCCGACCACCCCAAGCGTATGCGCAGCTTCGGCCAGGCGGTGGCGCCGATCGCGATCGCCGCCGGCCCCGCGTGCCTGCTGATCGTGGTCGAGCCCGACCTGGGCACGACGCTCGTGGTCGCGTTGACGATGGCCGCGCTGCTGATCGCCGCCGGGATGCCGATGCGCTATGTGGCGGCGCTGGCCGGGATCGTCGTGGTGTGCGTGATCCTGCTCGCCACCGCACAGCCCTACGAGCGCGCCCGGCTGACCTCGTTCCTGCACCCCTGGGCGGCGGCGACCAAGTCCGGCACCGGCTACCAGGCCGTCCAGGGTCAGATCGCGGTGGGCTCCGGCGGCCTGTTCGGCGTCGGCCTCGGGCGCTCCGTCCAGAAGCTCGCGTACCTGCCCGAGGCGCAGACCGACTTCATCCTGGCGGTGATCGGCGAGGAGCTCGGAGTGCTCGGCATCTTCGGCGTGGTATGCCTGTATGGGATGGTTGCCTACGCCGGGCTGCGCACCGCACGCCGCGCCACGGACCGGTATGCCAAGCTCCTTGCCACCGGTCTGACCTCGCTGATTCTGTGCCAGGGGCTTCTCAACATCTTTGTCGTCCTCGGGCTCGCCCCGCTGACCGGCGTGCCGCTGCCGTTCATCTCCTATGCCCCGACCAACCTGTGCGTGCTGCTCGCCGGCGTCGGGCTGCTCTTGAACATCGCGCGGCCCGGGACGCGATTGCAAGTCGTCCGGAACTCCGGAGTTGACACCGCCGCGGATCGTGATCGGCGCCGGCGGGACCGCCGGGCACGTCGTTCCGGCACTGGCGGTGGCCGACGCGCTGCGGGCTGAGGGCGCCGAGGTCGTCTTCGTCGGCGGCGACCGCGCCGAGGTCGAGCTCGTGCCGGCGGCGGGGTACGAGCTGCGCCGGCTGCGCGTGGTGCCGCTCCCGCGCCGGCGACCGGTCAAGGCGGCGCGCGCGGGCCTGATCGCGGGCGGCGCCGTCCGCGAAGCGCGGCGAGTCCTGCACGAGGTCCGCCCGGTCGCGGTGCTGGGGGGCGGGGGGTACGTCGCCGGTCCGGTCGGCCTGGCCGCCGTGGTGTCGCGGGTGCCGCTGGTGCTGACCGAGGCCGACAGCCACCTCGGCCTGACCAACCGCGTGCTCGCACCACTCGCCCGGCGGGTGTGCCTGGCCTTCCCGATCGAGGGCCTCGACGGCCCGCGCTACGTGGTCACCGGGCGCCCCGTCCCGCCTCCCGCCACCGACCGGCGCGCGGCCCGGGCCCGGTTCGGGATCGGGATGCACGAGTCGTGCGTGGTCGTGTTCGGGGGCTCGCAGGGAGCGCGCTCGATCAACCAGTCCGCGGTGGAAGCGTTCGCCGGCGCGCGCTTCCGGGTGCTGCACGCCGCCGGCGAGCGCGACCTGGACGAGCTGCAGAATTTGCACGCACCTGCGCCGCACTACGACCTGCGCGGCTACATCTCCCGGTTCGGCGAGGCGCTGCTGGCGTCGGATCTGGTCGTGGCGCGGGCCGGCGGCTCGATCTTCGAGATCGCCGCGCACGGCAAGCCTGCGGTGCTGATCCCGTATCCGTACGCCACCGCCGACCACCAGACCGGCAATGCGCGCTACATGGAGCGGGCCGGCGCTGCGGTGGTGATCCCGGACGCCGAGCTCACGCCGGCGCGCCTGGCCCACGAAGTGGGCAACCTGCTGGCCGACCCGAGCCGACTGGTCGCGATGGCGCGCGCCTCCGCGGCGCTGTCGCGACCGAACGCCGCGAGCGATATCGCCCACGAACTACTTTCCGCCGCTCGCTAGGCGGATGGCGATGGCGTTGACATATACGTAACGTCAGCGCCAAAGATCGGTGGCGGGCGACCGACCGCCTAGTGGACCGATCAGCCGCGCCCCGGCGGGAAGCCGACCTGCTTTCGGCCGTCGCTCCAGATGATCGTCGGCACGGTGCCGCGGCGGTTGGTGTAGCCGAACAGCTCCGCCTTCCAGGCGTCGTTCTTGGTCGCGTCGCGTTCCTCGACGGTCTCGCCCTCGGCGGCGAGGTGCTCGCGGGCCGCCTGGCAGTAGGGGCAGCCCGGCTTGACGTACATGATCGCGCTCATCGGCCTCTGAGCTGAGGATAACGGTGCCCAATGTTCGGGGGCCGGTGTCAGGGGGTGTGCCCGATGTGCGGTTCGCGACGGGATCGCACCATCACGGTCCCCAGCCCCACGCCCCGAACCAGGAGGACCACCCACCATGACCATCATCGAGGAGAGCGCCGGCCACGCCGAGGCGCCCGACGCGTTCGACGCCGACGAGCTGCGCGGCGCGGTGCGCGGCCAGGTGTTCGCGCCGGGCGACGCCGGCTACGACGAGGCGGCCAAGATCTGGAACGGCGCTCACGACGGCAGCCGCCCCGCGCTCGTGATCCGCTGCTCGGGCACGGCCGACGTGATCGCCGCGCTCGCGTTCGCGCGCTCGCGCGGCCTCGACATCGCCGTGCGCGGCGGAGGGCACAGCGTCGCCGGCTTCTCGACCGGCGACGGCGTGGCGGTGATCGACCTGTCGGCCATGAACGAGGTCCGGGTCGACCCGGCAGCCCGCCGCGCCACGGTGGGCGGCGGCGCCGTGTGGGCTGACGTCGACCACGAGACGCAGGCGCACGAGCTGGCCACCACCGGCGGTCTCATCTCGACGACCGGAGTCGCCGGGCTCACCCTCGGCGGCGGGATCGGCTGGCTCATGCGCAAGCACGGGCTGGCCTGCGACAACCTGGTCGGGGCCGACGTGGTGACCGCGGACGGGCGCCTGGTCCACGCCAGCGAGACCGAAAACGCCGACCTGCTGTGGGGCCTGCGCGGCGGGGGCGGCAACTTCGGGATCGTCACCCGGTTCGAGTTCGCCCTGCACCCGGTGGGCCCGCTCGTGTACGCGGGGCCGATCTTCTACTCGGCTGAGGCCGACGCGGATCTCCTCCGCGCGTTCCGCGAGTGGGCGCCCGGCGCGTCCGAGGACATCACCGCGGTGCTCAACCTGACCTCGGCGCCGCCGCTTCCCGCGATCCCCGAGGAATGGCACGGCCGCAAGGTGGCGGTTCTCCTCGCCGCCTCGGTCGGGGCGGTCGAGGAAGGGGCCGGACAGTTCGAGCCGTTCCGAGCCCTCGCCGAGCCGGTCGCGGACCTGCTCGGGCCGATGCCCTACACCGTGATCCAGAGCCTGCTCGATCCGCTGTTTGAGAAGGGCGTGCACGCGTACTTCAAGGCCGCGAACCTGGCGCGGCTCGACGATCAGTTGATCGCGCGGCTGATCGACCTGCATCGCGACTCCCCCGGGTCGCAGTGCGAGATCCACGTTCACCAGATGGGCGGCGCGCTGGCGCGCGTCGACGAGGCCGACAGCGCGTTCCCTGAGCGCTCGATGCCGTACGTGCTCAACGCGGTAGCGGTGTGGCACGACCCGAGCGAAGCGGAGGCGCACCGCGGCTGGGCGCGAGCGGTGATCGAGGCGGCCTCCGACGCGTCGACCGGTCGCGCGTACGTGAACTACCTCAGCGATGGCAGCGGCGCGCGCGCTGCGTACGGCGACGAGACGTACGCGCGCTTGGCCGCCTTGAAGAGGCGCTACGACCCGACCAACGTGTTCCGGTTCAACCAGAACATCGAGCCCTGAGCGGGCGCTAACTCGCGGCGCCGGCGAGCACGTCGGGCAGCTGGCGCCTCGAGGTGACGTCGAGCTTGCGAAACGCCCGCCCCAGGTGGGTCTCGACCGTCTTCTCGGTGACGAACAGGGTCTGGGCGATTTCGCGGTTGGTCTCGCCGGCCGCCGCGAGCTCGGCCACCCGTCGCTCGCTCGGCGTGAGCGAGTCGGCGCCGTCCCGCTCGACCCTCCGCGGACGCAGGCCGATGGCGGCCAGCTCGGCTCGGGCCCGTCGCTCGAGCGCGTGCGATCCGCACCGCGAGGCCAGGGCCAGACCCTCCAGCAGCGGCTCGCGCGCCGCGGAGCGTTGCCGGGCCGCCCGATGCGTGGCGCCCAGGTCGACCAGCACCCGGGCCTGACCGAGGCGATCCGGCGTGGGCCGGAGCGCCTCGAGCGCCGCCTGAAGGGTCGAGGACCGCTCCGAGGCAGGACCGACCAGCGCCTGGGCGCGCAGCGCCATCCCCACCGAGCGCGGGTCCCCGAACGTCCGCGCGCGGCGCAGCTCCTCGGCGGCCAGCTCGCGGGCCTCGGCGGCCCGCCCCACCTCGGCCATGAACAGCGCCGCGGCGGAGCGCCAGGGCAGCACGCTGGGGTTCTCGCCGCCCAGGGCAGGGTGCTCGAGCTCTGAGGCGCAAAGCTCCTCGATCGCGGCCTCGTAGTTCCCGGCCTGCGCGCGCACCGCGGCCGACGCGTAGCGCAGCTGCGAGCTCGGCGAGAACTCGGTGTCGTAGCGGATCCCGACCCGGTCGATCAGGCGCCGAAGCGATTCCGGGGTCTCGTCCCGCTCGAGTCCCGCGAGCACCGCCGCGGTCACCGCGAGAACCACGAATTCAGTCCCCAGGAGGTCCTGGGAGAGCTCGATCGCCGAATAGGCGTCGGCCTGGGCGGTGACCAGGTCCCCGCTGCGGAAGACGAAGTAAGACCGCAGCGCCAGGAACGTGGCCACCGTTACCGCTCCGCCGCGCTCTCGCGCGCGGGCCAGGATCTCGTCGGTGCCGCGCAGGGACTCTTCGAGCTCGTCGACCGCGCCGAGCACGGCCAGCGCGACGATCGCCCAGGCTTCGCCGCGGTGCGGCTCGAGCGGCAATCCGGCTGCCAGCGCGCGGTGCGCGTAGTCCTTCGCCTTTGCCGCCGAGCGCAGGTACATCATCTCGTCCATGGCGAGCGTGGCGAGCGTCGTGGCCTCGAGCACGCTGCGCGCCGGGCCGCCCGGATCCCGCAGCGCGGCGATCGTCGCGTCCGCCTCGCGCCGGGCCGGCGCCGAGGTGTAGCTGGCGCCGATCAGCGCCACCTCGAGGCGCTCCCGGCCGACGGCGCCGGCCGGAAGACGCGCCTGGGCGCGGCGGAGGATCGAGGCGGCCTCGCCGGCGCGCCCGGAGAAGAACAGCATCCCGCTCAGCTCGATCGCCGAGGCGACGATCGCCGCGTCGTCGTCGGCGTGCATCACGATCTCGGTCAGCGGGGCGATCGCCTCGGGCTGACCCGCGCGGGCCCTCGCCAGCCCGAGCTCCAGCACGAGATCCTTGCGCTCGTCGGCGTGGGGCGGCTCGTCGAGCGCCCGGGCGAGAAAGGTGGCCGCGCCACCGGCGTCGCCGAGGGCCAGCGCGTCGCGGGCGGCGGTCCGCAGCAGGCTGACGGACTCGAGGTCGGCGCCCGGCTCGGTGTGCATGACGTGGGCCGCCACCTGGCCGGCCGGCGCCCCGCGCGAGCTCAGAATCCTCGACGCCGAGCAGTGCAGGCGTTCCCGCTCGGCGGGCGAGAGGTCGCCGTAGATGGCCGCCCGCAGGATCGGGTGCGCGAAGCGCACGGCGCCGCCGGACTGGATCACGCCGGCGGCGATCAGCGCGGTCATCGCGTCCTCCAGATCGGCGGAGTCCAGACCGGACACGCGCGCGGCGTCGGTCACCTGGGCGCCGTCCCCGAGCACGCTGAACGTGCGCGCCAGCACGCCGGCCCGCGTCGGCAGCCGCGCCAGGCGGAGCAGCACCGTGTTGGCCACGCCCCGGGGGACAAGCGAGCCGACTCCGGCCGCGGCCGCGGCGTTCGGCTGCAGGCCGCGCGCCGAGGCCTCGTCGAGCAGCTCTCCGAGCAGGAACGGGTTGCCGCCGGTCACCTCCAGGCATGCGCGGACGAAGGCCGGGTCGGGGTCGGCCGCCAGCCGGTTGGCGATGACCAGCCTGACCGCCGCGGGGGTCAATGGCTCGGGTCGGAGCAGCTCGACGGCCGGGTCGGTGGCGAGCGAGGCGGCCTCGGGCATCGTCGCGGGGTCGAGCGGGCGCGTGGCGGAGATGAGCGCGAGCGGCTGACCGCTGAGCCGCCGGGCGATGAAGGCGAGCGCGCGGGCCGACGGCGCGTCGCACCACTGCAGGTCGTCGATCGCGAGGACGGTCGGCGTATCGGCCGACAGGTTCGAGGCGAGCCAGTACAGGCCGTGCTGCCACGCGTAGCTCGGGTCATCCGAGGCCGGGCCGGGCGACGGCGCGGGCGGCACGACCATCGGAGCTCCAGTGAGCACGTCCGCCGCGAGCGCCGCGGCTCCCGACAGCCAGCGCTCGCGCTCGTCGGTGGCGGCATCGGTGATCAGGCGCTCGAACAGCTGCCGGACCATCCCGAACGGGAAGCCCTGTTCGAGCTCGGTGGCGCGCGCGGCGAGGACGCGGTAGCCGAGCTCGGCTGCCCTGGTGCGAGCCATCTCGAGCAACCGCGACTTGCCGATCCCCGCGGCTCCCTCGATCACCACCACGAGGCCCTCGCGACGTCCCACCGCGCGGAGTGCCCCGCGGACCCGTTCGACCTCGTGCTCGCGTTCGAGCAGCGCACCCGGCTCGGCGAGGACTGACTCAACCATGCCCGCGGCGATCGTAGGCAAGACGCCTACCAAACGCAATGCTCGGCGGCTCGGCGATGGCCGGCGCGGCGATGTTCGGGGGTCGATGTCAGGGGGTGTGCCCGATGTGGGGGGCGTCGATCGAGCCGACCATGACGGTCGAGGAAGTCTTCATCCAGGAGGTAAGCATGCCGTTCATCCAGATCAAGGTCGTCGCGGGGGTGTTCACCGCGCAGCAGAAGCGCGAGATCGTCGAGCGCGTAACCGAGGCGCTGGTCGAGATCGCGGGTGAGGGGATGCGCCAGCTCACCTGGTGCGTGGTCGAGGAGGTCCCGAGCGGGGAGTGGGGGATCGGCGGCAAGTCGATCACGGCCGACGACGTCCGGGCCATCGCCCGGGCTTGGGCGGGCGATCCATGAGCAAACCGAATCAGGAGTGCCCCGAATGAACAGCCAACTGAACTACCTCGTCGTCAAAGCACGGATGGCCGACCGCATCGGGGCCGCCGAGCGGGCACGCATGGCCGGCGGCGATCCAGACGGGTCATCCGGGCGATTGCCAGGTGCGGCCGCGAGCTTCGTCGCTCGACACGTGCAGCGAACGCTCCTAGCCGCGCGCATGAAGCCGGAGCCCTGCGTCGAGGACCACTGACAACCTGACCGCTCAGACCACGTCCAGGTGGATGATCACGGATCGGCCGCCGGCGCGGACGGTGAGCGCATAGCGCCCGCGCGGCAGGCTCCGGCCATGTAACAGCGAGGTGAGCGCATACCGGTTCGTGCCCCGGTGGCCGCTCACCGAGATCCGCACCACACCATCGGCCGCAAACCGCGCCTGCGCACGACCGCTGAAGCTGATCTGCACGCGCGCCTGGGCCGTGAGGGTGAACACGAGGCCCGGGCCGCCCCGGCCGGTGCGGACCGCGACGTGGGTGAGGCTGACCGCGCCCGGATGCGACCCCTGCGCGGGTTGGGTCGGGGTGGCCGGCGCCTGGGCCGGCGCGCCTGTCCCCACCCCCGGGGAAGGCGGGGGCGGCGGCGCGGGCGTGCCCACCGGGGTGACGGCAGTCACAGCAGCCGCCGCGTTGAGCTCGCCGCCGGTCGCCGACAGCCTGGCCAACTGAGGCGCCGGACTGACGCCGGCCTGGAGGTCGGCCTTGAGCTGGGCCGCGGTAAGCGACGGGTCCTTCGCCAGCATCAGCGCGAGCGTGCCGCTGACCATCGGTGTGGCCATCGAGGTGCCGCTGGCGTAGACGTACCGGCCGCCCGTCCAGGTCGAGGCGATGTTGACCCCGGGCGCAAACACGTCGACGCTGGCGGCGCCGTAGTTCGTGAACGATGCCGGCCGATCGCTCTGGTCGGTCGCGCCGACGCAGATCAGGTTGGCCTCTGGGAGGTCACAGGGATAGAAGGGAGTGCTCGGATCGTCGTTGTTCGTGCCGCTGTTCCCGGCTGCGACCACGTACAGCGTGTCGGGATTGTCCGCGATGGACTGCTCGAGCGTCTGAGATGTCGTCGTGGCGCCGAGGCTGGCGTTTACGATCCTGACGCCGTTCTGGCCGGCGTAGTTGAACGCGGCGGCCACGTTGTCGATGCTGCCGCTCCCGTTCGCGTCCAGGGCCTGCAACGGCATCACCTTCGCCGCCGGGGCCACGCCGGTCACGCCGACGCGGTTGTTCTGGATCGCTGCGATGACGCCGCTCACGAAGGTCCCGTGGCCGTTCTGGTCCTGCGTGGGCGCTCCCTGGACGCCGTTGAAGAAGCTCTGCCCGGCGACCGTCTGTCCGGTCAGGTCGGGCGCGGTCGGGTCAACTCCCGTGTCGACCACCGCGACGGTCACCCCGGCTCCCGTCGAGTGCGACCACGCGGACGTCGCGCCGATGTCGTCGCCGGGGGTGCCGCTCGTGCTCAGGACCGATTGGCCCGTGTTCGACAGCGCCCACTGAAGCCCGAAATAGGGGTCGTTCGGCGTCGATGCGGTGTGGACCTCGCCGTTGGGCTCGGCGTACTGGACCTGGGGATCGCGCGCCAGCGCGGCCACCACCGTGGCCAGCCGGCCCGCCGGCGCGAGATCGATCTCGGTGTTCGGGAAGGGACCCGGCCCCACGTAGCTGACCCCGGCCTGGGCACGCAGCCCGGACTGTTCGACCGCGCTCAGGCCGGCCTTGCGCTCGACGATGACCTCGCGGACGCCCTGGGCCTGCATGGCGCGGACGTCGGCAGCCGACATCGACGGTCCGTGGATGGTGGACGCGGTGGCTGCGGGAGCGACGACCATCGCCACCACCAGCGCTGTCAAAGCAGCGCGCGGGCTCCTTGCCGGCAGGCGCATTGCTGCAATGTCGGCCCCCGACTACCGGCGGATGACACATCGCGCCCGTACTCGACGATTCACCGAGCTCCGACGCCGGGCCCCTGGCGCCGGAGCGTCGCTTTACCGCCGGACCGCGCCCCCGCGGATTCGTCGTCGAGCGTCGCTGCGACGACAGGCGATGCGGGGTTGCTCGCTATCCGGTTACGGGTGGCGGCGCCGGCGGACGTGCGGCCTGCACCGCCCGGAGAATCTTCACGATGACCTTAGCCCTCGCGATCGGCTTGATCACGGCGGCGGCGACACTCGGCGGCAGGCCCGGCGGCAGGTCCACCTGGGGCACTGCGGGCAGGTCTCGCGGTGGTACGGGCGTGATGTCGGCGATGTTGTCCAAGTTGCCCGGCGGTGCGGTCGCGTTGACGCGGAGCATGAGGTGGACGCTGGCGCTATGGCCGGGCTCGATGCGCGGGATCAAGAGACAGCGGCGGCGGCCGAGACGACGCAGCTTGTGGTCGGCGCTCACGAACGTCGTGTGGTTCGGGACGTGATCGCAGAGCAAGAGGTTGCGCTCGCTTAGACGACCACGGTTGCGGACGGTGAGGCGGTAGCCCTCGATGCCGCCGGCGGTCACCGTGGGCGAATCGGCCTGCTTCTCAATCTGCTCGTCGCAACCTTGCGGACCGGGCCCGTCAGAGCTGCTGTAACTCACATTGTCGAACAGGAAGCCAGCGTCCGACAATGTAAATCCAGGCACTCTGGAGCGGAACTCGAGTTGTCTGCTGACCGGGGGGGTGGGATGAATGTCGGACTGGAAAGTGTGGTAGTAGTTCTCCCACGACGCGAAGCACTGACCGCTGTCTTGTTGGTCGATTGAGACCCGAACGAGGTCGTTGTCCAAGCCGTGGTTGAACTTCATCGACACCTTAATCGTATGCGGCTTTGCAGGGTCAAGCCACGCAAGGTCGTGCGTTACGGGGTAGCCGAAGGGGACGGCGTCCGTTGGGGCGTCGGCGACGGCGAGCACGACGCACCATGTCGAATTCCCGCATGACCTCTGGTCAGATGTCATCAGATCCACCCGGAGCATCCGCCCGCCGCTGCCATCGTCCGGAGAGACGCTGACGTTGAGCCCGGGCTGATAAGTGGTCACGGTCGAGATGAACGAGAACTCATAGGTGAACACGGTATTTGACTCATCCTCCCCGGCCGGAGTAACCGGCGGGGAATACATCTGGGTAGGCATCTGGTAATTGCCGAACGCGCCGTTCGGACACAGATTCGAGAACCGCAGCGACTGCGATCCGAAGCCAGGGATGGATGACCCATTGGTCACGATCCCCTGGTCAATCGAGTACGGCGAAGGGTTGCCGCACCCAGCATCCGTCGGAGGGGTCGGCTGGGGCGGGGCCGCCCAATGATCCTGTCCGTTAACGGACGTCCCTGCAGTGAAGGTAGGGGACTCAAAGCCGGTTGAGTAGCTATCTGCTGCTGCTGCGACGGCGCACGGAAGCAGGACGATGCTGGCGAAGGTGGCAAACAGGCCCACAATCGCCTTACGCGGCAGGACAGAGCAGATAACGCTGCTGGGACGGAGCACAGCAACCACCTCCCCCGGTGATAACTGGACGCGACGGGGCGCGGAACCCGCAATCTGAGGGCGAGCCTATCCTCCCGCGCATGCCAGGCGCAATCGTGCACGCGCTACAACCAAGGGGGTACACACACGCGTTGTCGTGCAGCGGTCCCGCCCGCTGTTCCGGCCAACGGATGGGCATCGGGAGCCCGATGCCGATCCGAGTTCACTCCACCCGCACAGGAATTCCGGGGAGCGCTGACACTCCGATCGAACCGACAAGCCAGTCGATCGACGAGTTATCGACCCGGATGCACCCATGGCTACTGGCCGATCCGAGCGGGTCGAGGAGGCTCGCGCCGCCGCGCCCATGGATACCGACGGTGCCGTCGCCCCCGTCGAATTGTCCCAGCACGTCGCTGTGGGCGGTCAGCGGCAGAATCCAGGAGCCCAGAAACGCATTCGCCGGGGAGGGCCACGCGCCGATGATCGAGAACAACCCCTCCGGGCTCGGCGTGCTGGGCTTGCCGACGACGACCGGTACGCGCCGCACCAGACGTCCGCGGCGATAGACCGACAGCGACCGCTCGGCGGTTGACACGACGATTCGCCAAGCGTTCCGACGCAAGATCACCTGGGACGCGTCAATCCATCCGCTGGCGTTGTTGGGTCGCCAGGGAAGGCGCACCTCCACCCAGCATCGCCCGCTGCGGGTGCGGGCGGCATCGAGCACCAGCAGCCACGACGCTTGCGCCGGTCCGACTAAGGTCCGCGCCCTCGCGCCTGCGCGCGTGACACCACCATGAACACCCGTCGGTGCGAGGAGCTCCGCCCGCCACGCCATCTTGTTCGTAGGTCGACCGACGACCGAACCGGTCGCGCTCCCCCTGTGGCATAGGAGAGCGGCAGAAGCAGACGGCGCTCCGACGAGCCAGATCGCGACAGACACGAGCACGGACGTCCAGCACGCCCCCCGAAGTCCGTGGTGCGACCCGCCGGACGACCGCGTCACTGCTCGATCACCCGTGACCGAGCAATTACTCGCAGCCTGCCCCGGTTCCCAATCGTCATCGCCGCGATTGTCGCAGCCGGCCGTTCCGAACCGGTACGCCCCGCGCCTGACACATCCGCTAGCTCAGAACGGACGATTGGCGAAATGCGGCCCGAGCCGGGCGTTGGCGTTCCGGGCCTCGGTCAGCGCCCGCGCGAGCCAGAAGGTCCCCGACGCCGTGCCACCGTTGCACTTGCCGCTGCTGATCCCGGGAACGTGGACCCACATGAACGCGTCGATGGCCGGGTTTCCGGTGTCGGTCGTCGTCGGGATTCCGGCGCCGCGGCCGGGCGGGTTGCACAGATCCTCGTTCCCCTGCTTGACCGGGTGCGGGTTCAGCAGCGGGCCGCGACCGTTGTCGGCGGTGTTGATGATGAAGTGAGCGCCACCGGTCATGGCCGAGACCTCGTCCCCCCAGCGAACCTCGTTGGCGGTCCAGTTCAGGTGCGTGTCGTTGGTGTAGAAGCCACGGATGTTGCGCACCCCGACCGCGTTCAGGACGTTCGCGGTGTAGCCCGGGGGGTTGCCGTCGGAGTAGCCGCCCTCGACATAGACGACCGCGTGGGGGAGCGTCGAGACCTGCTGGATCTCGTAGCGGATGTCGTTCTCCCATTCGGCCAGCGCGCCGGTGCGCTCCATGCAGCGCGACGAGCCGACCGCGTCGAGCTCGAGCAGCATCACGGCCGGCCGGCGCTCGATCGCGGCCACCATCTCGTTCACCTGCCGCTCGAAGGTCGGACGGTGCGCGACGATCTCGCTGCTCGTCTCGCAGTAGCCGGCCTGGTAGAGGAAGTAGGTGGTGATGATCGGGATCGAGCCGGGATCGGCGGTCATGTTGTGACAGAAGATCTTCTGCGTCTGCGCGAAGATCGCTCCGGGTCCGCCGCCGGCCGAGTACAAGCTGAAGCGCTGCGCCTCGGGCTGATCGGCGAGCTTCTCGAGCAGGTTGACCTTGCGGGCCAGCGCACGGCTGTGCGCGAGCTTGCGATGCAGCCGGCCGCTCGCCAGGTCGGCCTTGAACCGCGCCCACGAGTAGTCGTCGTGATAACGCGTCGGGTCGATCCCGAGGAGCTGGGCGATCGCGCCCGCCGCCTCGCCGTGGCGCGGTCCGTCGACGAACAACGAGGCGCCGGTCAGCGGATTGGCGCCCGGGGCGACGGGCAGCGAGAGGGGGTCGGACGGGTCGCGCGTGGCCGAATACGGGTCGGGGCACTGCTGTGCGTCGGCCGGCCGCGCCGTGGGTCCGTGCGCGGCGACGCGATGGGCGGTCAGGTGCAGGCGAGCGGGGCGCTCGCTGATCAGGAATGCGAGGCCGGCCACCACGGCGCCAGCCAACAGCCACTTGATGAGTCCCCTGCTCACGGGGCGGGACCCTACCCGGAACGCCCGGTTTTTGATGCGCGGCCGCTGCGGATGCTTCACGCTTTGTATAGCCTCGCGTCGGAAAACTCCGAATCGAGGTGGAGGGATGCTGTTCGGCCAGGAGCACGTCAGGCGCTATCAACAGACCGATGGTGCGGAGGGACACGACTGGCAGGGCACGACCGTGCTGATACTCACGACGACGGGGCGCCGGTCGGGCGAGGCGAGAAGCACACCACTCATCTACGGCAAACGCGGCGATGATCCCGTCGTGGTGGCCTCCAAGGGCGGAGCCGAGGAGCACCCGGCCTGGTACCTGAACCTGACCGAGGAGCCCGAGGTGACCGTGCAGGTGCGCGGCGACCGGTTCAAGGCCCACGCGCGGCCGGCCACGCCAGAGGAGAAGCCCGACCTGTGGGAGATGATGGTCGAGCGCTGGCCGGCCTACGACGAGTATCAGCGCAAGACGGCCCGGGATATCCCGGTGGTCGTGCTCGAGCGCGAGGAGTGACGGAACCGGACGCCCCCTGGGCATCGCGACGTCTGCACTTCGTCGGCATCGGTGGCGCCGGGATGAGCGGGCTAGCGTTGATCGCCCGCGAGCTCGGCGCGTCGGTCAGCGGGTCTGACCGGGCCGAGTCGAGCTACACCGAGCTGCTGCGCCGGCACGGGATCGAGCCGTCGCTCGGCCACCGCGCCGAAAACGTCCCCGCCGGCGCAGAGGTCGTGTTCTCGACCGCGGTTCCGGCCGACAACCCGGAGCGCGTGGCGGCCGAGGGCCGGGAGTTACACCGGTCGGCGCTCCTGGCGCAGATCGCCGCTCTGCGCCGCTGTCTGGCGGTGACCGGCACGCACGGCAAGACGACCACCGCGGCGATGATCCTGCACGTGCTGCGCGCCTGCGGGCTCGACCCCGCCTACGCCATCGGCGCCGAGCTCAGCGACACGGGCGCGAACGCGGGATGGGGGAGCGGCGAATGGATCGTCGTCGAGGCGGACGAGTCCGATCGCTCGCTGCTCGCGCTTGACCCCGAGATCGCCGTGCTCACCAACGCCGAGCTCGACCATCACGCCACCTACGCCTCCCGGCTCGACCTCGAGGACACGCTGCGCGAGTTCATCGGACGCGCGACCCTCGGCGCCGTGGTCTGGGATCGCCCCGCGCTGCTCGCGCTGGCCCCGCCCAACACGTCCCCCTACGACGCCCACGACGTAGCGCTGTCGCCCGCGGGATCGCGGTTTCAGTGGCGCGGGTTCGATGTGTCGGTATCGGTGCCCGGGCTGCACAACGCGACGAACGCGGCCGGGGCGTTGACCGCGGCCGCCCTCGCGGGGGCGGATCCCGCAGGGGCCGCCACGGCCCTGGCCGATTTCCGCCCCGCTCGACGGCGGTTCGAGTTGCTGGGCAGCACAGATAGAAACATCCCCATATACGACGACTACGCGCACCACCCCACTGAGGTGGCCGCCACGATCGCGGCGGCCCGCACGCTGGCGCCGGCCCGGTTGGTCGCGGTGTTCCAGCCGCACCTGTACTCGCGCACGCGCGCGCTCGCGCGCGAATTCGGGCGCGCGCTGGCCGGCGCCGACGTCGTGGTGGTGCTCGGCGTGTACCCGGCGCGCGAGCGGGCCGAGGACTTCCCCGGGGTGGACGGGCACCTCGTCGCGGCGGCCACGGCGGACGCCGCGGGTGGGCGGACGGTGGCGTGGATGCCGTCGTTCGAGGACGCCCGGGGGTTCCTCGCGGCGACCCTGCGACGGGGCGATCTGTGCCTGGTGATGGGCGCCGGCGACGTGGACCGGCTCGGACGCTCGCTGGTGGCCTGACCGAAGCGATATCTACCCTGGGCGGCATGCCCGAGGAGCCGGAAGGCGTCCAGCGCGACTACCCGCTCGCGCGCCTGACCACGATCCGCACCGGTGGCGCGGCCGAGTTCTTCGCCCGCCCCGGCACGCTCGAGGCGCTCGAGCGGCTGCTGGCCTGGGCGGGGGCGCAGGGGCTCGAGGTAGGTGTCGTCGGGTCCGGGTCGAACCTCCTGGTGGCGGACCTGGGCGTCCGCGGACTGGTCCTCAAGCTGGACAAGGAGCTGAGCACGATCGAACTGCATGGAACGCGGATCCACTGCGGTGGCGGAGCCCGCCTGCCGACGGTGTCCGCTCGAGCCGCGCAGGCCGGGCTGACCGGGATCGAGTTCGGCGTGAGCATCCCCGGGACCGTGGGGGGCGCGGTGCGGATGAACGCAAACGCGTACGGCGGGGAGCTCGCGCGGGTACTCGAGTGGGTCGACGTGGTCCGCGCGGACGGCACCAAGCGAAAGACACCCGACCAGCTCGGCTTCGCCTACCGGCGCTCGAGCCTGCATCCGGGCGAGGTGGTCGCCCGGGCGTCCTTTGCCCTAAGCGAGGCGGCCAGCGACGAGGTCAAGGCGACGCTGGCCGATATGCGGGCGCGGCGCAAAGCGGCTCAGCCCTCGGGCATCAAGACGTTCGGCTCGACGTTCAAGAACCCCGACGACCCCCGCGCCGAGGGCCGCACCGCCGGGCAGCTGCTCGACGCGGCCGGGTGCCGCGGGCTGCGCATCGGCGGCGCCGGGTTCTCGGGCAAGCATGCGAACTTCATCGAGAACCACGGCGACGCCACGACGGCCGACGTCGTGGCGGTGATGGTCGAGGGCCGGCGGAGGGTGCGCGAGTCGTTCGGGGTCGCGCTCGAGCCCGAGGTGCAGGCGCTTGGGCCGGTGGAGTTGCCCGCCGAGTGGAATGAGGGATGACCGTCCGGCGCCGGGTTCCGATGCGCGTGCGGGTGCTCGTCGCGGCGGTGGTTGCGCTGGTGCTCCTGGGCGGCCTCTGGCTGTGGGTGCGCGACTCCCCGCTCGTGGCCGTCCAGAAGGTCTCGATCACCGGCGTGTCGGGCCGGGGCGCGGATCAGATCCGCGCGGTCCTGACCCGCGCCGCGCGCAACATGACGACCCTCGACGTGCGCACCGGGCAGCTGCGGACGGCGGTCGCGCCCTACCCGGTGGTCGACGACATCAAGGTCAGCACGCAGTTCCCCCACGGGCTGCGGATCCGCGTCGTCGAGCATCTGCCGGTCGCCGCACTCGAGGCGGGCGGGCGGACGATCGCGGCCGCCGGCGACGGGACCGTGCTGCACGACGTACCGACCGCTTCGCTGCCGGTGATCGTGGTGCCGGTGCTTCCCGGCGGCTCGCAGGTCAGCCAGGGTCCGGCGCTCCAGGCGCTCGCGCTGCTCTCGCTCACCCCGCGCCGCATGCTGTCCCGGATCGCCCGCGTCGGCACGCAGGCGTCCCACGGCCTGGTCGTCGAGCTGCGCTCCGGCCCGAGCATCTACTTCGGCGACGCCTCCGAGCCGGCCGCCAAATGGGTGGCGGCGACCGAGGTGCTGGCCGACCCGACCTCGGCCGGCGCGGCCTACATCGACGTGACCGATCCGGCCCGCCCGGCGGCCGGCGTCAGCGAGCAGGCGGTCGCCGCGGCTGGACTCGCCACCTCGGGATCCCAGACGACCGGATTCAACCCGGCGGGCTCCACGGCGGCCACGAGCGGAACCCAAGCCTCAACCACCGGAGGGTAACTCTCGACTACAGCTTGAGGCTCGAAAATCGGCAACGCTGAGACGCCGATCGAGGGTTCCCCGATCTGCAACGCGCCTTGCGTGCAGGGCAAAGGCGTTGACTTCCCGCAACTCCAGGGCATAACGTGCGAAACTCCCGCTACGAGCGACTGTTCACGAAACGCTCAACGCTAACTCAAGGGTCGGACGGTCAGAAATGGAAAGCGGCAGTTATCTCGCAGTCATCAAAGTCGTCGGCGTAGGTGGCGGCGGCACGAACGCGGTCAATCGCATGGTCGACGCCGGCTTGCGGGGGGTCGAGTTCATCGCCTGCAACACCGATGCGCAGGCGCTCGCGATGTGCGACGCCGACATCAAGCTGAACATCGGCCACGAGCTGACCAAGGGCCTCGGCGCGGGCGCCAATCCCGACATCGGCCAGGGCGCCGCGGCCGAGTCGCGTGACGAGATCAAGGAGGCGCTGAAGGGCGCCGACATGGTGTTCGTCACCGCCGGCGAGGGCGGCGGGACCGGCACCGGCGCGGCGCCGGTGATCGCGGAGATCGCCAAGAACGAGATCGGCGCGCTGACCGTCGGGTGCGTCACCCGACCGTTCGCGTTCGAGGGCACTCAGCGCGCGCGCCAGGCGCAGGAAGGCATCCAGAAGCTGCGCGAGCACGTGGACACGCTGATCGTGATCCCGAACGAGAAGCTGCTCGCGATCGTCGAGCGGCGCACGACGATCCTCGACGCGTTCCGGGAGGCCGACAACGTCCTGCGCCAGGGAGTGCAGGGCATCACCGACCTGATCACGATCCCTGGCCTGATCAACCTCGACTTCGCCGACGTGCGCACGATCATGCACGACGCCGGCACGGCGTTGATGGGCATCGGCACCGCCGGCGGCGAGAACCGCGCGGCCGAGGCGGCCAAGGCGGCCATCTCCTCGCCGCTGCTCGAGGAGTCGGTCGAGGGCGCCACCGGCATCCTGCTCAACATCACCGGCGGCCACGACCTGGGCCTGTTCGAGGTCAACGAGGCGGCGGAGATCGTCCAGAGCGCCGCGGATCAGAACTCCAACATCATCTTCGGGGCGGTGATCGACGACTCGATGGGCGACGAGGTCCGCGTGACCGTGATCGCCACCGGATTCGACCACCGCTACTCGCGTCAGAGCACGGCCCGGGAGACGACCCGCCGGACCCGCCCGAACCGCGACGTGACGATGGACGACGACCAGCGCTCCTCGCTCGAGATCCGCGACGACGAGATCGACATCCCGTCGTTCCTTAAGGATCGTTGAACCTCCGCAACCCTTCGGGGGCGTGAGTTGTTGTAAGGCCGTCACTCCGTTCGGCCGACAAGCGATCCAGGGGTACGTATCGCTGCGCCTCGCTGCAGGCGTGCTGCTCGCGTTCGTGGTCGCCGGGGCGTTCACGGACGGGGTCGCCACTGCCCAGCCCTCGCCCTCGCCGCAGGTCACGATCGACGGCCCGAACGCCGGGATCGAGAGCCTGAACGGGCTGTCGGTGGCGCGTGACGGGACGGGCGGCCTGGTCTACGTCGAGACGATCGGCGGCGCTCCGCACGTGGTGGTCTCCGCGCTCGTGTCGGGCCAGTTCCAGGCGCCCCAGGTCGTCGACGCGGGCCTATCCGCCTCCTCGCAGCCGGTGATCGCGGCCGGCAACGGCGGGATCCTCCTGATCGCGTTCATCAACGGCGGCGCCCTGTACGTGGTGGACCGGCCGAGCGCCACCGCCGGGTTCGGGGCGCCGCAGCCGCTGGCCGGCGGCGCGAGCAACCCGTCGATCCAGATGAGCAACCTCGGGAAGGCGTACATCGCCTTCACCGTCGCCGACGGCGCCGGCCACGACGTGCGGACCGCGTACTACGCGAACGGAAGCTGGGCGCTCGAGCCCTCGCCGCTCAACGCCGTGGCTGCCGCCGACGACGCCGGCACCGGCAGCGGCGGGGCGCCGGCCTTGGCGACCGCCGGCGACGGAGTGGCGATCGTCGCCTGGGGCGAGGGCGGTCACGTGTACTCCCGCCGCGTATGGGGCACCGCCCCCAGCGTCGTGTCCGAGCAGGCCGACATCCCCTCGCTCTCCGGCTGCGGCGAGTCCTCGGCCGGGAGTCCCGCGGTGGCGGCCGGCGGCGACTCCTCCTACGCGGACGTTGCCTTCCAGGAGGTCCTCGCGTGCGGGTCCTCGCAGCAGACGAGGGTGTTGATGAACCGGCTGCACGGCTCGCAGTACGACGGCGCCGTCGCCGCTGACGGGCTGTCGAGCCCGGGCGTCGAGAGCGCCGGCGACCCGGCCGTCGCGATGACCGAGTACGGCCAGGGCTTCGTCACCTCCCAGACGCAGGTCGCGCACAACGTGGTCGCGCTCGAGCTCGGCAACAACGGCGCGGCCGGCGGCGTGTTCGCAGTCAACAGCTTCCCGGCGGTCACGGCGCCCGGTCCGGTGCCGGCGATCGCCGGACTGTTCTCCGATGTGATCGCCTGGGAGCAGAACCCCGGTACCACCGGGCCGGCCGAGATCCGCATCCGCTACGAGCCGAAGGCCTCGACACTCGGGCCCGAGCAGGTCATCTCCTCGCCGGCGGCCGGTGCGACCGATGCCGCCAGCGGGCTCGCGGCCGGCGGCGACGCGGGCGGCGACGCCGCGATCGCCTGGGTGCAGGGCACCGGCGCATCCACCGAGATCGTCGCCGAGCGCCTCTACCAGCCCCCGGGTGTCGCGGTCCCGCCGCAGCCGCTGGCCTACGCGCGGACCGCCCAGCCCGTCCTGAGCTGGACGGCGTCGAGCCAGCGATGGGGGCCGATCACGTACACCGTGACTCTGGACGGAGCGCAGGTCGGCCAGACCGGCGGCACGGCGGTCCAGGTCGGAGCCCCGCTGGCGGACGGGGTGCACAGCTGGCGGGTGACGACGGCCAATCCGGCGGGCCTGACCAGCACCTCCCAGACCGCCAGGGTGTTCGTCGACACGGTGGCGCCCACGGTGTCCGCCGGGTTCGGCAAGTCGCGGCGGGCGGGCGCGGCGACCGCGCTGCGGCTGTTCTATCGCGACGCTCCGCCCGCCGGGCTCCCGCCGGCCGACGCCTCGGGCGTGGCCGGGCTGACGGTGCATTGGGGGGACGGGACCCTCACGCGGGTAAAGCCGGGAGCTCACCGGCTTGACCATGTTTACCGGCGAGCCGGCCGCTACCGGGTGACGATCGTGATCGTCGACAAGGCGGGCAACCGGCGGACGCTGATCCATCGCCTCAAGATCAAGAAGCCGCTGCCGCCGCACAAGCCGGCTAAGCACCCATGATCCGGCGCGCGGTGCTTCTGGGGTCGGTCCTGGTGCTCGGCCTTGGCGGCGTTGCGCGCGCCCAGGGCGTCGCGTACCCTGCCACCCCGCCGACGGCCGGCGCGCTATACCGCGACGGGCAGGACGGACGTTACCTGCTCGGGGGGACGTGGCTGTACCGCGCCGACACCGGCGACGTCGGGCTGGCCCAGGGCTGGTGGCGGGGCGTCGCCGCGACCGACGGTTGGTCGCCGGTCAGCATCCCCAACGCGTACAACGCCGGCGACCTCTCGCAGACGAGCATGAACGGGTACGTGGGCTGGTATCGCCGGGACTTCACGCTGCCCGCCGGCGCGTTCAACAGCTACGTCCCGAAGACCAACCGGCACTGGATCATCCGCCTCGAATCGGTCAACTACCGCGCCACCGTGTGGCTGAACGGCCACGAGCTCGGCAGCCACGGCGGCGCGTACGTGCCGTTCGAGTTCGACCTGAAGGACCTGCGTCCCGGGGTGAACCGCCTGATCGTCCGGGTCGACAACCGGCGCACGCCGGCCGACCTCCCGCCCGGACCGGGTGGCCAGTGGTGGAACTACGGCGGGCTCCTGCGCGAGGTGTACCTGCGCGCGGTCCAGACCGCCGACCTGTCGCAGGTGCAGATCCAGACGCTGCATCCGTGCGCCAGCTGTGCTGCCTCCATTCACGAGCAGGTGCTGGTGCGGAACGTGACAGGTGCTCGTCAGAAGGTGAGCCTCCGCGGCACGTACGGGCCGGCGCGACTCGATTTCGGCTCCGCGACGATCGCGCCACACGCGTCCTGGACCGCGACCGCGACCGCGCGCGTCCCGCACCCCAGCCTATGGGCGCCCGGGCATCCCAAGCTGTACGCCGCCACCCTGGCGCTGTCGGACTCGAAGGGGCGCCACCTCGGCGGGTACTTCACGTGGAGCGGGATCAGGACCATCAAGGTCACCCCGGACGGCCGGCTCGAGCTGAACGGGCGCCTGCTCAACCTGCGGGGCGTGAACCTGCACGAGCAGACGTTGTCCGGCGGTGCCGCGCTGACCCTGGGGCAGACCGCGCAGCTCGTGACCTGGGTCCAGCAGCTCGGGGCGACGATCATCCGCGCCCACTACCCGGTCGGCCCGGAGATGGAGGAGATGGCCGACCGCGACGGGATCCTGATCTGGTCCGAGATCCCCGTGTTCCAGGTGCAGTCCGCGTTCCTGGGCCAGCCCGGCTGGCTCGCGCACGCCCACGCCATGCTCCAGGACAACATCGAGTCAAACCAGAACCACCCGTCGATCCTGCTCTGGAGCATCGGGAACGAGCTGCCCTCGCCGGCCACCGGCGCCGAGGCGCGCTACATCGCCGGCGCCGCCGCGCTGGCCAAGCAGCTCGACCCGACCCGGCCGGTCGGCCTGGCGGTCAGCAACTGGCCCGGCCTCGGCTGCCAGAGCGCGTGGGACCCGGTCGACGTGATCGGCGACAACGAGTACTTCGGCTGGTTCTCCGCCGGCGGGGGCGGCGACGACGATCGCGACGCGCTGAGCCCGTTCCTCGACACCGTCCGCGCCTGCTACCCGACCAAGGCCATCATGGTGACCGAGCTCGGGTTCGACGGCAGCCGTGACGGGCCGCTCGAAGAGCGCGGCACGTACGCGTTCCAGGCCAACTCGGTGGCGTTCCACCTAGGCGTGTTCGCGACCAAGCCCTGGCTGTCGGGCGCGATGTACTTCGCGATGCAGAACTACGTGGCGTTCCCGCAGTACTCGGGCGGCGACCCCCGCCCCGATCCGCCCTACAACCAGAAGGGCCTGCTCGACTTCGCCGGCAACCCCAAGCCGGCGTGGCCGGTCGTGTCGCAGATCTACCACTCGACGGTGCAGATCGCCCCGTAGGGGGTGGTTGGGGGTGCGCCACCGTCGCTCATGCCACCGAAGCTATGCTGCGTAACCGGTGTCGTCCACCACCGAACTACGCCGCACCCCGCTCTACGACCGCCACGCCGCCGCCGGCGCGAGGCTGGTCCCGTTCGCCGGCTGGGAGATGCCGGTCCAGTACTCCGGCATCCGCGAGGAGCACCTCGCGGTCCGCCGGAACGCCGGCGTGTTCGACGTCTCGCACATGGGGCAGGTCGAGACCCGGGGCCCGGACGCGCTGAAGTTCCTGCAGCGCGTGCTGACCAACGACGTGCGCCGGATTCCCGAGGGCGGGGCCCAGTACAGCCTGATGCTCCGCGAGGACGGTGGCGTGCTCGACGACCTGTTCACGTACCGGCTGGCCGACTGCGAGTTCCTCACGGTCACGAACGCGGCGAATCACGAAAAGGACCTCGCCTGGCTGCAGGAGCACAGCAAGGGGTTCGACGTCGACGTGCTCGACCGCGCCGCGGACTTCGCGATGCTCGCCGTGCAGGGCCCGAAGGCGCGCTCGCTCCTCGCCCAGCTGACCGACGGCTCGTTGCCGGCGCGGTTCCACGTGGTCCAGCGCGGGGTGGCGGGTGCGGCGACGCTCCTCGCCGGCACCGGCTACACGGGCGAAGACGGGGTGGAGTTGCTGCTCGACCCCGAGCACGCGCCCCAGGCGTGGGACGCGATCGTCGGCGCCGGCGTGACCCCGGTCGGGCTGGGCGCGCGCGACACCCTGCGCACGGAGGTCTGTTACCACCTCTACGGCAACGACATGGACGAGCAACGCAATCCGATCGAGGCCGGCCTCGGGTGGTGCTGCAAAGACAGCACCGACTTCATCGGCGCCGAGGCGGTGGCGGCGGCGCGCAAAGACGGCACGGCCGAGAAGCTCGTCCCGTTCGCGATCGAGGGGGAGGGCATCGCCCGCCAGGGCAACCCCGTGGCGGGCGGAGGCGAGGTCACGAGCGGCACGTTCTCGCCCTCTCTGGAGCGCGGCATCGGGATGGCGTACGTTTCCAGCGCGCGGGCGCAGGCGGGCACGCCGATCGAGATCGACGTGCGTGGCCGGACGAGGCCCGCGGTGATCGAGCGTAAGCCTCTGTACAAAAAGGGAGCATGAAATAAATGGCCGATCCCAGCTATCCCGAGGACCTCAAGTACCACCCCGAGCACGACTGGGCGCGCATCGACGGTGACACCGCCACCTTCGGGATCACGTGGTACGCGCAGGACGCCCTGGGCGAGGTGGTGTTCTTCGACGCGCCGAAGGTCGGGACGGACATCAGCAAGGACCAGCCGTACACCGAGGTCGAGTCGGTCAAGGCGGTCTCGGACGTGATCGCGCCACTCTCGGGGGAGATCGTCGCGGTCAACGACGGGCTGGCCGACAAGCCCGAGACGATCAACGATGACCCGTACGGGGAAGGCTGGCTCGTGCAGGTGCGGCTGTCCGATCCCTCGGAGGCCGACGCCCTGATGGACTCCACCGAGTATCAGGCCACCCTGGAGTAAGAAGCCACCCAGTGACCGGCTACACCTCAGTCACCGACGCCGATCTGAGCGAGATGCTCGGCGCGATCGGGGTCGGCTCGATCGAGGAGCTGTTTGCCGCCATCCCCGCCGGCGTGCGCCTGAATCGCCCGCTCGCGCTCCCGGACGGGCTGTCCGAGGTCGAGGTGTTCGAGGAGTTCCGCGCGTTGGCGGCCCGGAACGTCTCGGCCGAGGACGAGATCAGCTTCCTGGGCGCCGGGATGTACGACCACTACGTGCCGGCGTTGGTCGACTCGATCATCATGCGCTCGGAGTTCCTCACGCCGTACACGCCGTATCAGCCCGAGATCTCGCAGGGCGGGCTGCAGGCGATGTTCGAGTACCAGACGGCGATCTCCGAGCTGACCGGTCTGCCCGTCTCCAACGCGTCGGTATACGAGGGCCCGAGCGCGGTGGCCGCCGCGGGGTACGTGGCCAAGTACACGACTCCGAACCGGCGCAAGTTCGTGATCTCGCGCGGGGTACACCCGCACTCGCGCGAAACCCTTCGCACGCACGCGCACGCGTGGGACATGGAGGTGGTCGAGGCCCCGCTGTCGGGCGGCGCCACCCAGTTGCTCGAGCTCGACGACGATGTGGCCGCGGTGATCGTCCAGCAGCCCAACTTCGTCGGCGCCGTGGAGGACCTGAAAGCGATCGCGGATGCGGCCCACGAAGTCGGTGCGCTGAGCGTCGCGGCGTGCGATCCCCTTCCGCTCGCCCTGCTCAAGACCCCCGGCGAGTGCGGGGTCGACATCGCGGTCGGCGAGGGCCAGTCGCTCGGCAACCGGCTCGACTTCGGCGGCCCGTCGTTCGGGTTCTTCGCCGCCACCGAGGCGCTCATGCGCCGGATACCGGGGCGGATCGCCGGCGAGACCAAGGACGTCGACGGCAAGCGCGGGTTCGTCCTCACCCTGCAGACGCGCGAGCAGCACATCCGCCGCGAGAAGGCCACCTCGAACATCTGCACCGCGCAGGCGCTGAACGCGCTCGCCGGCGTGATCTACCTGAGCTGGCTGGGCAAGCGCGGGATCGTCGAGCTGGCCGAGCTGATGCTCCAGCGCACCGCGTACGCCCGCGAGCGGCTGACCGCGATCGACGGGATCACGCCGCTGCACGCCAAGCCGGTGGTGCGCGAGTTCGCCGTCGAGCTCGGGGCGCCCGTCGGGCAGGTGCTCGCGCGCTGCCGCGAGCAGGGGATCAACCCCGGTTATCCGCTCTGGCGCGACTACCCCGAGCACGCCGACGGGCTACTCGTGGCGATCACCGAGCGGCGCACGAAGGCGGACATCGACCGGCTGGCCGACGCGCTCGGCGCCGCGGTGGCGGCCGAACGCGAAGCGGTTGGGGTGTCGACGTGATCCGCGAGGCCGACGACACGCTGACGATCTTCGAGCGCTCCAAGCCCGGCCGGCGGGCCTTCATCGCCCCAGAGCTCGACGTCCCCGAGCGCCCGCTCGACGAGTTGCTGGCGCCCGAGCTCAGACGCGCCGAGCCGCCGCGCCTGCCCGAGGTGGCCGAGCCCGAGATCGTCCGCCACTACAACCGCCTGTCCAAGCGCAACTTCGACCTTGACACCGGCTTCTACCCGCTCGGGTCGTGCACGATGAAGCACAACCCCAAGCTGCACGAGCGGATCGCGGGGCTGCCGGGCCACGCCCGGCTGCACCCGCTCCAGGACCCGCACCGGGCGCAGGGGGCGCTCGAGCTGATGTGGCGGCTGCAGGACGCGCTGGGCGAGATCGCGGGACTGCCGCACGTGTCCCTGCAACCGAGTGCGGGCTCCCAGGGAGAGCTGGCCGGCGTCCTGCTCACCCGCGCCTACCACGAGGACCAAGGGCAGAACCGGACCAAGGTGCTCACCCCCGACACCGCGCACGGCACCAATCCGGCCACGGTCACGATGGGCGGCTACGAGGTGGTCAAGGTGAAGAGCGACGCCGACGGGAACGTCGACCTCGACGACCTGCGCGCCAAGGCCGACGAGGACGTGGCGTGCCTGATGCTGACCAACCCCTCGACGCTCGGGCTGTTCGAGACCGGGATCGAGGAGATCGAGCGCATCGTCCACGGGGTCGGCGCCACCCTGTACTACGACGGCGCGAACCTCAACGCGATCATGGGGATCTCCCGCCCGGGGGACATGGGCTTCGACATCGTGCACTTCAACCTGCACAAGTCGTTCACCCAGCCGCACGGCGGCGGCGGCCCTGGGGCGGGCCCGGTCGCGGTGTCCGAGCGGATCGAGCCGTTCCTGCCGCGGCCGCAGGTCGTCCGCCGGGAGTCGTCCACGAACGGAAAAGAGCCGTTCTACGACCTCGAGTACGACCGGCCCAAGTCGATCGGGCGGCTGCGCGGGTTCCAGGGCAACTACGGGGTGTTCGTACGCTCCTACGCCTATATCCGGTCCCTCGGCGCCCCCGGGCTCAAGGAGGCCTCGGAGACCGCGGTGCTCAACGCCAACTACCTGCTGGCGCGGCTGCGCGAGCACGGTGTCGCCGATTACCTCCCGGCGGCCTACGACCGGCTGTGCATGCACGAGTTCGTGCTCTCGGGCGAGCCGATGCGGCGTGAGCTGCACGTCAAGACGCTCGATCTCGCCAAACGCTTGCTGGACCATGGGGTCCACCCGCCCACGGTGTACTTCCCGCTGATCGTGGAGGAGGCGCTGATGGTCGAGCCGACCGAGACGGAGACCAAGGAGACGCTCGACCGGTTCGCCGAGATCGTGGCGGCGATCCTGCGAGAGGCGCGCGAGGACCCGGAGATCGCCCGCAACGCGCCTTACACCACGCCGGTGCGGCGGCTGGACGAGGCCGGCGCGGCGCGCCATCCCGTCGTCAGGCAGGCGATGCAGTCGGCCGGCGGCTAGTGCGGTTCGTCGTCCTCGGCGCCGGCGCGATCGGAGGCGCGGTCGGCGCGGGTCTGCACCAGGCGGGGCACGACGTCGCCCTGATCGCGCGCGGCGAGCACTACCGCGCGATCCGCGAGCGCGGGCTGACGTTCGAGCGGCCCGGTAAATCGGTCACGCTCGAGATCGCGGTGGCGGATGCCCCGGCGGGCCTCGCCTGGGACGGCGAGGAGGTCGTGCTGATCGCGACCAAGAGTCAGGACACGGCGGGCGCGCTCGCCGACCTCCGCGCCGCCGCGCCCCACGCCACCCCGGTGGTGTGTCTCCAGAACGGCGTGGAGAACGAGCGGATCGCGCTGCGCCTGCTCCCGAACGTCTACGGCGCGGTCGTGATGATGCCGACCGCTCACCTCGAGCCGGGCGTCGTGCAGGCGTACGGCACCCGCGGCCTCGGGGTGATCGATGTGGGTCGTTATCCGTCCGGCGCGGATTCGGTGAGCGACGAGCTCGCGAGCGCGTTCAACGATGCCGGGATCAGCTCGCAGCCACGGCCGGACATCATGCGCTTCAAGTACGCCAAGCTGATCAACAACGTGCTGAACGCGGTCGATGCGATCGTCGAACCCGGGCCGGCCAGCGACGAGTTGATCCGCGTCGCGCAGGAGGAGGGCCGGTCCGCCCTGACCGCGGCGGGGATCGATTTTGTGGCCGAGGACGTCAACGACGTGCAGGCGCGGTGGCAGCGGCTGGGCGTGCAGCCGATCGCCGGCCGGCCGCGTGCGGGCTCCTCGACCCGCCAGAGCCTCGCTCGGGGAACGCCCACGCTGGAAACCGACTACCTGAACGGTGAGATCTCGCTGATCGGGCGGCTCCACGGCGTGGTGACCCCCGTGAACGACGCGCTGGCCGTGCTGTCGGACCGCCACCGGCGCGAGCGCCGGCCGGCGCAGACACTGCCTGCGGGGGAGGTCCTCGAGCTCGCCCGTGCGCGAGAAATTGGAGACTGCCGATCGAGGCTGGCGCCTCGAGCGGGTTAGCGGATGGATCCGTTCGTCGCTGACGGCGCCGCCGAGATCGCCGCGCGCGCTCAGCGCGAGCTCGAGGCACTCGTGGCGGTGTCCTCGCCCTCGGGCGACATCGACGGCGCGGAGGAGGCGATCGCGCTGTGCGCCGCGTTCCTGCCGCCTCACGCCACGATCGAGCGTGTTCCGTGCTCGACGCCCGGCAGCGCCCCCGACATGATCGCGCGGCTGACCGGCCAGGGCAGAGCGCGCGTGCTGCTCCTCGGCCACGTCGACACGGTGATCGGGCACGACTCGCACGCGCCGCTCCGCCGCGACGGGGAGCGACTGTACGGCCCGGGCACGGTCGACATGAAGGGCGGCGACGTGCTCGCATTGGGCGTGGCGCGTGCGCTGGCCACGCGGCCCGACGCGTTCGCCGAGGTGGCGGTCCTGCTCGTGACCGACGAGGAGTGGCGGGTCGAGCCGTTCCGCCACGTCGAGCGCTTCGCCTCCTACGACGCCTGCCTGTGCTTCGAGGGCGGCCAGATGGCCGGCGAGGGCGAGGAGGGCGTGGTCGTGCAGCGCAAGGCGGCTGGCACCATGCGGGTGGCGGCGACCGGCCGCGCCGCGCATTCGGGCAGCGCACCCGACCAGGGCCGGAACGCACTGCTCGCGCTGGCGAGCACCGCGATCGAGCTCGCCAAGCACCACGACCCGGGGGGAGCGGAGCGGCTCAGCGTGGTCCCCACCGTGGTGCGCTCGGGCGAGGCTTTCAACGTCGTCCCGGCCGACGGCGAGCTGCTGTTCGACATGCGAGCGGACCGCAGCCAGTCGTTCGACGCGGTGTGCGCCGCCGTGCCGCGCGAGCTGGACGGCGTCAGCCTCGACGCCAAGCTCCAGCGCGTGTGGCCCGGCATGGACTCGCGCGAGGCCACCGGCGAGCTGCTGGAACGGGCCACCGCGCGGCTGGGACGGCCGATCGTTGGCGTGCAGCGCGGCGGCGCGAGCGACGCCAGTCACTTCGCGCCGTCGATCCCGCTGACTGTGGACGGGTTGGGACCGCGTGGCGGCGGGGCCCACACGCCCGAGGAGTTCGTGCTTGCACCGTCGCTGCGACAGCGCGCCGAGGTGGCGCTTGCCGTGGCCGCCGAGGTGCTGACCGATTCTTAGCCGTACCTTCGAATCGCCGCTAGCCCACGTGCGATCCTTTCCGCTATGAGCACCACGGTGACGCCACGCTCGCGCCTCAGCGGGCGCAGGGGGCAGACCCAGCTCGAGGGCCTGATCCTGCTCGGCGGGATCGTCACCCTGATGTGGGCACTCGAGGCGATCAACTCGCTCGACTCGAATCACCTCGCCACGAGCGACGGGATCTACGCGCGCAACGTCGGCCACATCTGGGCGATCTTCACCGCACCGTTTCTGCACTTCAGCTGGCAGCACCTGATCGCGAACACGGTCCCGTTCGTGTTCATGGGCGTGATCATCGCGCTCCACGGCGCCAAGCGGCTGCTGATCGTGACCGGAATCGTGATCGTGGTCGGCGGCCTCGGGACGTGGCTGATCGCCCCGGCCGGGACCGACACCGCCGGGGCCAGCGGGGTGGTGTTCGGCTACGCGACGTACCTGTTCGCGCGCGGGTTCTTCAACCGCAGCCCGCTCGAGTTGTTGACCGGGCTGATCGTCGGCGTGGTGTGGGGCGGAGCGCTCCTGTCCAGCATCGTGCCGCATACGGGGGTCTCCTGGCAGGGCCATGTCTGCGGCGCGATCGGCGGCGTGGTGGCCGCTTTCGTGCTCCGCAACGACCGCCCGCGGCAAATCAGCCCCCGCCCACCCATGTCGCCGCTCGACCGCGCGCTCGCGTCTTAGCGAATCCTGGCCACACGCGGCCGGGCTCCAGAAGCTAGCCTCCGAGACGTGCGGATCTTCTCGGGCATCCAGCCGACGGGTCGCAAGCACCTCGGCAACTACATCGGCGCCATCGTCCAGTGGGTCGCGGGGCAGGACCGCGGCGACGCGATCTATTGCCTGGTCGACCTGCACGCGATCACCGTGGCCTACGAGCCCCCGGCGCTGCGCGACGCGGTCTACGACACCGCAGCCACGCTGCTGGCGGCGGGCCTCGACCCAGAGCGATGCATCTTCTTCCGCCAGGGCGACGTCCAGGAGCACTCCGAGCTGTGCTGGCTGCTCTCGAGCGTGACGTCGTTCGGGGAGCTGGGCCGCATGACCCAGTTCAAGGACAAGGCCGGCTCCCAGCGCGACCTGGTGTCCGCGGGTCTGTTCTTCTATCCGGTCCTCCAGGCCGCCGACGTGCTCGCCTACCGGGCCAACGAGGTCCCCGTGGGCGAGGATCAGCGCCAGCACGTCGAGCTGATGCGCGACGTCGCCGAGCGCTTCAACTCCCGCTTCGGCGAGACCCTGGTGGTGCCGGAGGTCCGCGTACCCGAGGTCGGGGCGCGGATCATGGACCTCCAGGCCCCGGAGCGCAAGATGTCCACCACCGGCGGCACCTCGCAGGGCACCGTGTACGTGACGGACGAGCCCGAGGCGATCGTCAAGAAGTTCCGCTCCGCGGTGACCGACTCGGGCGCCGAGGTGGTCAGGGGGCCTGAGAAGGCCGGCATCACCAACCTGATCGACATTCTCGCTGCGGTGCGGGGGACCACCCCCGAGGAGATCGAGGGGTCGTGGGGCGGCTCGGGCTACGGCGCGTTCAAGCAGGCCGTGGGGGACGCGGTGGTCGAGTACCTGTCTCCGGTCCGGGCGCGCTATCAGGAGCTGCGCTCCGACGAGGGCGAGCTCGAGCGCATCCTGACCGCCGGCGCCGAGAAGGCCCGCGCGATCGCCTCGGATACGATGCTCGACGTCCGTGAGGCGATGGGCGTCGGACCGGTCCGGCAGCGACAGTAGCCTGCGCGCGATGCGGATCGCCGACCTCGAGCTCGACCTCGACGTATTCGCGGGCCCGTTCGACCTGCTGCTGACGCTCGTCCTGCGCGAGGAGATCGACCTGCTCGAGGTCGACCTGGCCGAGGTCGTGATCGCCTACATCGACCACCTCGAGCAGCGAGGCGAGCTCGATCTCGAGGCCGCCACCGAGTTCCTGGTCCTGATCGCCGCGCTGCTCGAGCTCAAGTCGCGCCTGCTCCTCCCTGGCGAGGAGGTGGAGGAGCTGATCGAGCTCGATCCGGGCGAGGCGGCCGAAGAGCTGCTGGCGCGGCTGCTCGACGCCCACCGCTACCGATCCGCCGCCGAGCACCTGCGTGAGCGGCTCGCCGCACAGGAGGGCCACCGGTTCCGCTCGGCGCCGCTGCCGCCCACGCTGCGCCGCGCGTCGCTGGCCGAGGCCGGCACCGTATACGACCCCGCGCTGCTGGCCAAGGCGCTCGGTGGCCTGCTCGAGGTGCCCGAGCCGGTCGACGTCCGGCACATGGTCGGCTCCCGGGTCACGGTGGTCGAGCGTCTGGCCCATCTGCGCGCGCTGGTGCGCCGCGGCAGCTTCAGCTTCGACGACGCCGTCGTGCGTGCCGACCGCGTGACCATCGCGGTGACCCTGTACGCGCTGCTCGAGCTGTATAAGCAGGGCGAGGTGAACTGGACGCAGGACGAGCCGTTCGGCGAGATCACAGTCGATCCCGGCGCCCGGGCCGCCCGTCCGGCCGCGGTGCCGGAGAGGCTCACCGCGTGAGCGATCTGGGGCTCGAGAGCACCGTCGAGGCCCTGCTGTTCCTGAGCGCCGAGCCGGTGGAAGCCGACGCGCTCGCGAACGCCACCGGCGCCGAGCTGCACGAGGTGGTCTCGGCGCTCGAGCGCCTGCGCGAGCACTACGAGTTCGAGCGTCGCGGCCTCGTGCTGCGCGAGCTGTCCGGTGGCTGGGCGCTGTCCACCCACCCGGACGCCGAGCCCGCCGCCCGCCGCCTGCTGGCGCGTCCGCGCACCCCGGCGCTCACGCCGGCGCAGGCCGAGACGCTCGCGATCATCGCGTACCTGCAGCCGGTCTCACGCCCCGAGATCGCGCGCATCCGCGGCGTCAACGCCGAGTCGGCCGCCGCCACGCTGCTCGAGCGTGGGCTCGTCGAGGAAGCCGGTCGCTCGCAGTTCGGCGCCGTGCTGTACCGCACCACCGAACTGTTCGTGCGGCTGTTCGGCCTGCGCTCGGTCGACGAGCTGCCGTCGCTGTCGGAGTTCGATCCCTCGCCCGAACTCGAGAACGAGCTGCGCGAGCGGTTGCTCCAAGCCGGCGAGGCGCGCGCGGCGAGCTGAACATCGCGGGCGCTGCATCGGTTGACAGCGCAACCGACGGCGATATCGTTGGCGCTCGTCCGGCGTCCGCTACCGGGCCTCGGGGGAGAGGGGGCCGAGCGGTCGCGGGTCGGAGTGTTCGACCGTCCGCCCGGCGGGCGCCTGCATCCGTCGACGTGGGTGGCGCTGACCGATGCTCCATGGCTGCTGATCGTCGGGCGACCGCGTGATTCCGATGACCGATGCTGGGTGCGGGTCCGCCTTCCCTCGCGGCCCAACGACGCAGCCGGCTGGATCAACGCGAACCTTGTCGTCGTGGAAAAGACGACGTGGCGGATCGAGGTGTCGACGGCAAGCCGCACGCTCACGCTGTTTCGAGCGGGGAGATCGGTTCGCACGATCAGCGTCGTGGTGGGCAAGCCGAGCACGCCGACCCCGACCGGGCTGTTTGCGATCGCCTGGGCGATCCGGTGGCATCCGACCGACTTCCTGGGCAGCTGGGTCCTCGAGTTGACCGCGCACAGCAACGTGCTTCGGCAGTTCGACGGCGGTGATGGGACGGTGGGGATCCACGGCCGCGGGGGGGCGAGCCTCCTGGACCCGCTCGGCTCGGCCGCGAGCCACGGGTGTGTTCGAGTCGCCAACGACTCGATCGACTGGCTGGTGCAGACGGTCGGCGACGACCGGCTCGACGGAACGCCCGTCGAGGTCAGCTGACGCCCGCGGGTGCGGCGCTGCCGCGCGCGGCGAGCTGACCGCAGGCCGCGTCGATCTCGCGGCCGCGGGTGAGGCGGACGCTGGCGTCCAGGCCGCGGCGTTCGAGCTCGTCCTTGAACGCCGCGATCGCCTTGGGGCTCGAGCCCGTGAAGCCCGAGCCCGTCGGGTTGTACGGGATCAGGTTGACCTTGAACATGCGCGGATCGAGGATCTCCGCGAGCTGCGCCGCCTGCGCGAACGAATCGTTCACGCCGGCCAGCATCACGTACTCGACGAACACCTTGCGCCGCTTGCGCTCGTAGTAGGCCTCGCACGAGGCGAGCACGTCGCGGAGCGGATATCGCTCGTTGACCGGCATCAACACGGTGCGGAGCGCCTCGTCGGCGGCGTGTAGCGAGAGCGCGAGACGGATCGGCATCTCCGAAGCCGCCAGGCGTTCGATCCCCGGGATCCACCCGATCGTCGAAATCGCCGTGCGCCGATGGGTGATCCCCAGGTCGGGCAGGCGCTCGCACGCGGCGAGGACGTTGTCGAGGTTCATCATCGGCTCGCCCATGCCCATGAACACCGCGTGGTCGACCTCGTCGAGCCGCCGGAAGTGAAGGGCCTGGTCGAGGATCTCCGACGCGGTCAGGTTGCGGGCGAAGCGCATCTGGCCGGTGGCGCAGAACGAGCAGGTGAGTGGGCAGCCCGATTGGGAGGAGAGGCAGATCGAGCGCCGGCCGTCGCGGTAGCGCATCAGCACGGCTTCGACCGGTTTTGCGTCGTGCGTGCGGAACAGGACCTTCACCGTGCCGTCCGCCGCATGCGCTTGTCGCTCGACCTCGAGCGTTGAGAACGGCACGCGATCGCTCAGGGTCTGGCGCAGGGCAAGGGGGAGGTCGGACATGGCATCGAAGTCGCCGGTGCCGCGCGCCGCCCAGCGCCACACCTGGTCGGCGCGGTAACGGGGCTGCTCGAGTTCCTCGAGCGTCGATGTCAGCAAGTTCAGATCCACGCGTTCTATGGTGGCAGCCTTGTCATGAGACTCGGTAAGTACCTAGCCACCGCCGGCGTCGCCTCGCGGCGCGCCGCCGAGGAGATCGTCCGCGCCGGCCGGGTCAGCGTGGATGGCTCGGCGGTGACGGATCCCGCCCGGGACGTGACGTCCGACGACGTGATCGAGGTCGACGGCCGGCCGGTCTCGACCGCGCACGAGCGCGTCGTGTACGCGCTCAACAAGCCGGCCGGCGTCGTCTCGACCGCGCGCGACCCGCAGGCCCGTCCGACTGTGGTCACGATGGTCCCGCAGACCGAGCGGCTGTATCCGGTGGGGCGGCTGGACATCGATACCACCGGGCTGATCCTGCTCACCAACCAGGGAGAGCTGGCCCACCGGCTGACCCATCCGCGGTTCGAGGTGGAGAAGACCTACCGGGTCGTGGTGGCGGGCCCGTCGGTGCGCGACTCCGAGCTCCGGGCCCTGCGCGAGGGCGTCGAGCTCGACGACGGCCGAACCGCGCCGGCGCGGGTGCGCCGGATCTCGGCCGACACGATCGAGATCACCATCCACGAGGGTCGCAAGCGCCAGGTCAAGCGGATGTGCGAGGCGGTCGGGCACCCGGTGAAGCGGCTGGAGCGGGTCCGGTTCGGACCGCTCGAGCTCGGCGACCTGCCGCGCGGGCGGTGGCGCAAGCTGAGCGACGCCGAGGTCGACGCGCTCATGGCCGCCGGCAACCGCTCCGCACCCGGATAACTCGTCACGCGGGCGCTCAGCGCGGAGGCGTGACGGACTATGCGGCTGGGGCATGCGTAGGCCGTCACGCCCCTGGGGCGGGGGTTGGTGTGACGAGTTATCCGGGTCCGGACGGGCGCTGGATCAGCAGCTCGTCGTTGGCGAAGTTCATCGTGTTCAGCGCGGCCGCCACTGCGGCGGGAGACACGTGCGCTGCCGCGGTCGACACAAGGCGGAGAACGGTGAACTGCGCCACGTGGCGCTCCGACACCGCCCGGAACCCCGCCACCGGGTACGAGGACTGCATCCGCGACGGCCACAGGTTGCAGGCCGACCCCCACCAGCAGAAGCCGGCGCTGGGCGGCGAGGTGAACGAGACCACGTCGAGCTCGCGAACCGGGACCGACGCTCGCCCCGGCCAGAACCGAAGGCCGGGCACGTACAGCGACAGCGGCGGCAGGTCGCCGTAGTGCTGGACGAGGATCGCGCGCCCGCCGGCCGGCGCACGGGTCCCGAGTGCCGAAGCGACCACGCGCCAGTCCGGGCGCTGAAGATCGCGATCGAACGCGACACCCGCCGCGGTGAGGACCCCGATCCCGCACAGCGCCACCGCCGCCACGATCCCGACGACGCGCGCCCGCGGCGCGGCCAGGCCGCCGGCCACGAACAGCGCGGCCGGCGCCCAGATCGCGAGCATGTTGCGGGTCAGCAGGTCGTCGAACCCGGCGGCGACCAACAACAGGCTGAGCACGAACCCGGCCAGTGCGAGCCCGCCGGCGAGCAGCGCGCCCCGCCTCGGCGCGCCACCCGAGCGGGACACGAGCAAGAGCACCGACAACACCACGATCGCGATCGCCACCGGCTCAAGCACGGCATGCGCCGGCCCATCGAAGCCGGTGGCGAACTGGGGAACGATCTGGCCGAGCCGGCGACCGAACGGCGCGTGCGCGATCCAGTTGGCGCGTCCCGTCCCGTGCTGGCTGATCGCGAGCGGGATCAACCCCAGGCCGCATACGGCCACGACCGCGACACCGATCTGCACGGCCCGCCGCCGGCGGTGGACGACGAGCAGCCAGACCGCCTCAGGCACCACCACGAGCACGGCGTAGTAGTGGGTGGCGAGCGCGAGCGCGCACGCGATGGCCCACGCGGCCAGCCACCGGGGGCGCGGGCGCGCCAGCGCGTGCGCGAACGCGAGCAGCGACGCCGCGGCCAGGAACGCGAGCAGCTGGTAGGAGCGCGCCTCCTGTGAGTACCAGATGAGCAGGGGGCTGCACGTGGCGAGCGCCGCCGCGATCAGACCCGCGCGGCGCGAAACGAGCTTGGCCCCCGCGGCAAACACGACCGGGATCATCGCCACCCCGGCCAGCACGGAGAACGACCGCAGCCCGACCTCGCCGTAGCCGAAGATCCGCGCCCACACCCACGCGACGCAGTAGTACAGCGGCGGCGTCGACTCGGTCTGGGGGATCAGCCCGAGCATCTTCCCGGGCGGGAAGCGCACGAGCAGCGCGGTGTTGCCCTCGTCGAACCAGAAGCCCTGGTGACCGAGCCGGTAGAAGCGCAGGACCGCGCCGAGCACGGTCAGCCCGGCGACGACGAGGATCGCCGGGTCGGCGAGCAGCGCGCGGGCCCGGGTGCGCTGCGGGCGCGCCCCGAGCGACAGGTCGGGTGCCGCCGTGCCCACGCTCACGCGCCGTGATGTTAGGCGCCACATGGGCGCTCACACCGGCGCGCCCGGTAACGTCTACGTCAGCCCATCTCGGCGCTTAACGAGATTTCAACCGGCCCGACCCCGGGTCGGCGCGTCCCACAGGGCAGTATTCCCGAGTTCATGCGACAGGAGCCAGGCCCCCTCGACGGTCCGTCGGTGCTCGCCACGAGCGCCGGTGGCTCGGCGGTGCCCGCTCCGGCTGCCGCGACGGCCGCGCCGGGCGACGCCAGGGTCGCGCTGCCGCGGTTCGCCCCGTTGCGCGTCCCGCGCGCGCTGCGCTCGCTCCGGTGGCCCGAGGTGGAGCTCGGGCCGACGGCGGGACGGATAGCGCTCGCGACCATCACGTTCTGCGTGCTGGCGATGGTCCTGTTCTCGACGCACGGGCCGACCATCCTGGTCCCGCGCGCAAGCCAGATCTTCGCCTCGTGGGAAGCCGGCCCTCTGTACCACCTGCTCGGCCCGGTCAAGGTCGGGGCGACCGCGACGAACTTCGCGCTGACCGGACTGATCCTCGCGATGCTGGCGTCCTACCTGGTGGCGCTGGGGGCGCTCCGCACGCTGCCCATGCGCCTGGTCATCGGGTGCATCGTCGCCGTGCAGCTAACCCTGCTCCTCGGCCCGCCGTTCCAGCTCACCGACGTCCCTAACTACCTCGGCTACGCGCGGCTCGGCGCTCTGCACGGCCTGAACCCGTACACGCATGTGATCGGCCAGGAGATGCACGACCCGATCTATCACTTCGCAACCTGGGCCAACCTGCACAGCCCGTACGGCGAGCTGTTCACGGCGCTGTCCTATCCCCTGGCGTTCCTGCCGATCCCGGTCGCGTACTGGATCGTCAAGGTCGCGACCGTATCGCTCAGCCTGGTCCTCATCGCGATCGTCTGCCACTGCGCTCGGCGGCTGGGACGCGATCCGCGCTACGCCGCCGCGCTGCTCGGGCTCAACCCGATCTACCTGGTCTACGCCGTCGGCGGCTTCCACAACGACTTCTTCATGCTCGTGCCGGCGATCGGCGCGGTGTCGCTGCTCGTCGCGCGGCGGGATCGCACCGCGGGCGCGGTGCTGATGCTCGCGGTCGCGGTCAAGTTCACGGCGATCCTGCTGCTGCCGTTCCTGATCGTCGGGGCGGCTACCGGCCGGCGCCGGCGGGGCGTGGTCATCGGAGCGGCACTGGCGGCGATCCCGCTCGTCGTGATGAGCCTGGCGCTGTTCGGGTTCTCGCTGCCGAACCTGTCCCAGCAGAGCTCGCTCCTGACCCCGTTCAGCTTCCCGAACCTGTTCGGCTACTTCCTCGGCTTCGGCGGGGGAAGCTCCGGCGTGCTCCGTCTGGCCAGCGTCGCGCTCGTCGTCGTGGTGGTGCTGCTGCTCCGCCGTCGTGGTGACTGGATCTCGCACGCCGGCTGGGCCACGGTGGCGCTGATCGCGAGCCTGGCCTGGGTGATGCCGTGGTACGTGATCTGGGTGCTGCCGCTGGCCGCGCTCGGCTCGAGCATCTGGCTGCGCCGCGCGGCGCTCGTGATGACCGTGTTCCTGGTGCTCGTGTTCCTGCCCTCGTCGGGCAAGTTCTGGAACCTGATCAACTTCAACCCGCTGAGCGGATCCGCGGGGCAGGCGTCGCAGACGCTTCAGGCCAAGCTATCTTGGTATCGATGAAGGCCTGATCGGGGCGGCATTCCCCCGTCCGGGCAGGCCAGTACGGGAAGCCCCTGCCGCGGTCTGGCCGGACCCGCGGATTTCCCGAGCGACGTGAGCCGGAACGCCCAAGCGCCGCGTCCGGCGTTAGGCCGAAATCCCCAAACCTTCGCCGGGTTTATGCCGTGGTTATTAGAATCTTGTTAGCGTCGCGCGCCGATGCGCCTTGAAATCGAGCTGAGCGACGGAGGCGGGAGCGGTCCCGCCCCCGATCTGCCGTCCACATCGACCAAGCCGCCCCGTCGCGGCCTCGACCGGTTCGAGATGTGGGTGCTCGCCGTGTTCGGCGCGGTATCGGTGTTCGTCCTGGCCCTCGATCTGTGGCGCGTGGTGTTCGACCACGCCGCCTGGACCGGCACCGACGGCGTGTACATCGTCGATCAGCTGCAGTACCTGGCCTGGATCCGGGACGCCTCGAATCACTTCCTGGTCTCGAACCTGTTCGTGCTCAGGGACACCCCGGCCGACTACTTCCAGCCGGCCGTGGTCATCTCCGGCGGGCTCACCGCGCTGGGCGTTCCGGTGTCGCTGTCGCTGCTCTTGTGGAAGCCGGTCGCGGTGGTGACGCTGTTCTTCGCCGTGCGCGCGTATGCCCGGCGCAGCGTGGCCGGCGTCTGGCCGAGGCGGGCCGTGCTGGTGCTGACTCTGTTCTTTGGCTCGTTCACGCTGGTCTACGGGACCTGGAGCGTGCTGGGCGATCTGTTCCCCGGGTTCCTGTCCTGGGGCTACACGTTCGGGCTGCTGGCGCTCGCCTTGATGGTCTGGGCGCTCGTCGCCTACGACGACGGGCGCGGGAGCGGCCGGCGGCTGTGGCTCCCCGGCGTGCTCGGCGCCCTGGCCAGCCTCCTTCACCCGTGGAACGGCGAGCTGTTGATCGCACTCGTCGTGGCGGCCGAACTCGTGATGCTCGCGCTTCGCCGGTACGGGCGTGACCAGATCCGTCTGACCGCGGCAACCGTGATCATCACGGGGATCCCGCTGCTGTACTACGCGATCCTCGGCAAGGCCGACATCAATTGGAAGCTCGCCCAGACTGCCAGCAAGCACGCGTTCTCCTTCTGGTCGATCGCGCTGGCCGTCACGCCGTTGCTGGTGCCCGCAATCGTGGCCTACCGCACGCGGCCGACCACGTTCCTGGCCGCCGCCACGCGGGTGTGGCCGCTCGCCGCGTTCGGGATCTTCCTGCTGTCGGGGACCAGCCTCGGCGCCACGCCGCTGCACGCCTTCCAGGGCATCACGCTCCCTCTGTCGGTGCTCGCCGTCGAGGGACTCCTCCTGCTCGGCTGGAGCCGGATGAGGCACGCGGTGTTGATCGGCGCCGCGGCGGTCGCACTGTTCACGATTCCGGCCACGCTCAAGGAGCTGTCGATTGCTCACACCCTGGCCGCGCCGACACTGGGCAACGCAAACTTCATCACTCGCGACGAGCGGAGCGCGCTGAACTACCTGGCCCACAACAAGGACCCGGGCAGCGTCCTGACCTCGAGCTATCTCGGCGCCGCCGTGCCGGGCAAGACCGGGCGGCGAACCTACGTCGGCGACTGCCTGTGGTCCGAGCCCGGGTGCCTCTCGCTGACCGCGGACATGCAGAGGCTGTTCGGTGGCTCGATGTCGCCGACGTCCGCCCGCAGCTTCGTGCTGGGCAGTGGCGCGCGGTTCTTGGTGGCGGACTGCCGGAGCACGGCGGACCTGCCCAGGCTGCTCGGTCCGATCATCCGCTCGTCGCAAAGCTTCGGTTGCGCGTCGGTGTATGAGGTCTCCTAACCGGACGGACCGCTTGGCCATCGCCTCGGCCGCGGTCGTGCTGGGTGCGTGCGTCCTGGCCGGCTGCGGCGGCGTCGCGAGCCACGGCAGTGACGCGGCCGCCGCCGGCCCCGACCCGACGGTCGACGTGTACCCGATTCCGGGAGCACGCGTGGCCTCGCCCCAGACGCAGATCGCGTTCCGCGGCGAAGCGGTCGGCAAGCTCGGGAGGATCACCGTCACCGGCTCGCGCAGCGGGCCCCACGCGGGCCGCGTGTACGCCGACTCCGACCACGACGGCGGGAGCTTCCTGCCGGCCAAGCCGTTCGTGCCGGGCGAGGTCGTCACGGTCAAGACCGGCCTGCACATCCGCGCGGCGCAGACGGGGACGTTCCGCTTCACGGTGGCCACACCCTCGGGGCCGGTCCCGTCGATGCCGCTCAACCCGGCGCCCCGCACCTCGGGCGACGAGCTGATCCTCCAGTCGCGCCCGGACCTGGCGCCGGCCGCGGTCGAGGTGACCAAGCCGAGCACGGACACGGTCTCGGGCGACATCTTCATCACCCCCCAGCAGGGCCCGACCCAGAATGGCGCGATGATCCTGGACGGGAACGGCCAGCTGATCTGGTTCCACCCCGCGCCCAAGGGAGACATGGCGGCCGACCTGCGGGTCCAGGACTACCTCGGGCGGCCCGTGCTGACCTGGTGGCAGGGGTACTCGGGTGCGGGCGTCGGCGCCGGCGAGGACGTCGTCTACGACTCCTCCTACCAGCAGGTCGCCGTGGTGCATGGCGGCAACGGGCTGAGCGCGGACCTGCACGAGTTCCGCCTCACCCCGCAGGGCACCGCGCTGATCACCGCCTACTACCCGGTGTATTTCAACGCCACCTCGGTCCACGGTCCGACCAATCAGATCGTCCTCGATTCGGTCGTTCAGGAGATCGACGTCAAGACCGGCCTGGTTCTCTACCAGTGGGACAGCCTCGACCACGTGCCGCTGGCCGACAGCTACGAGCCGCTGCCGGCCTCCGCGGGCGCGCCGTTCGACTACTTCCACATCAACTCCGTGCAGCCGCAACCGGACGGCGACCTGGTCATCTCCGCCCGGAACACCTGGGCCGCTTACGACATCGACCACCACACCGGCGCGATCGTGTGGACGCTCGGGGGCAAGAGCTCGAGCTACAAGCTCAGCTCGACCGCGGTGTTCGCGTTCCAGCACGACGTGCGTGTCCATGCGACCGGGGACGCGACCGTGACCCTGTTCGACGACGGCGCCGGGCCGCCCAAGGTCCACGCTCAGTCGCGCGGGCTCACCGTGCGGCTCGACGATAAGACCATGACCGCCACGCTGGTGGGCGAGGACCTCCACTCGCCGGCGCTCGCGGCCGCGTTCGAAGGCAACCTCCAGCGCCTGCCGAACGGCGACGAGTTCCTGGGCTGGGGCCAGCAGCCCTACTTCACCGAGTTCAACGCTCAGGGCGACATGGTGTTCGACGGGCGCTTCGTTGACGCCAACTCGAGCTACCGCGCCTACCGGTTCCCGTGGACCGGCACGCCGGCCGACCTTCCCGCGGTCGTGGCCTCGGCGGCCGGGGGCACCACCAATGTGTACGTGAGCTGGAACGGCGCCACCGAGGTCGCCTCGTGGCGGGTGCTGGCCGGCGTCAGCACGGACTCGCTCGAGGTCGTGAGCACCGCGGCCAAGCAGGGGTTCGAGACCCAGATCCCGATCGCCCCCCAGCCGTACGTCGCGGTCCAGGCGCTCAACAGCGCGGGGCGCGCACTGGCCACCTCGAGCGTCGTCCACGTCGGCTAGACCCACCTGGCAGACTGCCCGTCCGATGCGGCTCTATGCGCTCCGGGGCGCCAATCAGGCGACTGCCAACGACCGCGCGTCGATCCTGACCGCCACCGACGAGCTGATGCGCGAGCTGATGGCGCGCAACGCGCTCGAGCCCGAGGCGATGGTCAGCTGCATCTTTACGCTGACCGACGATCTCGACGCGGAGTTCCCCGCGGTCGCGGCGCGTTCGCTGGGGCTGAGCCGGGTCCCGCTGCTGTGCACCCGGGAGGTTCCCGTGCCCGGTTCGCTGTCTCGGGTGATCCGGGTGCTCCTGCACTACTACGCGCCCGAGGACCACGATCCCCGTCACGTGTACCTGGGGGAGGCCCGGGCGCTGAGGGCCGATCTGGACGGGGCCCAGTAGGGCGCCCGGATACCCTAGTCGGGCCGATGCCGATCGAGTTCGCCGCCCGCACGCGCCGGATGCCCGTGTACCCACTGGCCGATGGATACGACCTCGGCGCGGACGTCGCGATGCTGGCCTCGAACGAGTGCTGCTTCGCGCCGCTGGCGTCCGTCGCCCAGGCCGCCGCCGGCGCGATCACCGGGGCGCACCGCTACCCCGACCCGTCCTACGCGCTGCTGCGCCGGGCGCTCGCTGACCGTTACGGGATCGCACCCGGGCGGATCGCGCTCGGGAACGGCTCGTGCGACATCCTGCTCGCCGCCGGCGAGGCCCTGCTCGAGCCCGGCGCCGAGGTCGTCTACGCGTGGCCGGCCTTCAGCGTCTATCCCCATCTCGCCGCCGCCTCGGGCGCACGCGCGATCGAGGTGCCGCTCGACGAAGCCGACCGCCACGACCTCGACGCGATCGCGACCGAGGTGACGGTGGCGACCCGGCTGGTGATGGTCTGCAACCCGAACAATCCGACGTCGACGGCGATCGGGCTCGACGAGATCGACGCGTTCATGCGGCGGATCCCGAGCCACGTGTGCGTGATCCTGGACGAGGCGTACTGCGAGTTCTCGCTGACGCTCGGCGACACGTACGCCTCGCTCGAGCTGCTGCGCAAGTACCCGAACCTGGTCCTGCTGCGCACGTTCTCGAAGGTGTACGGGCTGGCGGCGTTGCGCGTCGGCTACGCGCTGTGCGGTGCGGAGGACTTCCGCGTCGCGGTCGACCAGGTCCGCCAGCCGTTCTACCTGAACGGCGCCGCACAGGCCGCGGCGGTCGAGGCGCTGCGCCACCAGGACGAGGTCGAGCGCCGGGTGACCGAGACGATCGCCTCGCGCCTCGAGCTGGTCGACCGGGTGCGCGCCCTGGACCTGTGGGTGGCCGAGTCGGACGCGAACTTCATCTGGTTGCACCTGCCCCAGGAGGTCGAGGAGGCCGACGTGGTCTCGGGGCTCCGGGAGCGCGGTGTGCTCGTCCGGGCCGGGGCCGCGCTGGGGCGCGAGCGATCGCTCCGAGTGACGGTTGGGACCGACGCCGAGAACGAGCGCTTCGCCGACGCGCTCGAGGCGTCCTTGGCATCGCTCACCCCGTCTGGTACAAAACGCGCACGATGAGTGCCCGTAGCCACCTCTCGTTCGTCTTCCGTGGCTACGCGTACGCCTGGCGATTTAGCTAGGCGCTCGGCTGCCCTCGCTCTTCGCCCGCAACCCGCGGGCCCACCAAGCGCCGAGCCGAGCGCCGAAAAAACCCCCGGTCGGGTGAAACCCGTCGGGCCCGCTTTCGTACTGTTCCAGGCACCAGAGAGGACCTCCCATGATGATCGTGATGAAACCGACGGCGACCGAGGACGAGATCCAGGGCGTCATCGACCGGATCCGAAGTGTCGGCGCCCGTGCTCACCCCAGCCGGGGGGACGAGGTCACGGTGATCGGCGCGATCGGGGACCGCGAGCACGTCGCGCGGCTCGAGCTCGAGGGCACGCCCGGCGTCGAGCGCGTGGTCCCGATCCTGAAGCCCTACAAGCTGTCCTCCACCCAGTTCAAGCACGGCGAGCGAACCGTGCTGGACATCGCCGGGCGAAAGGTCGGCGGTCAGAGCTTCGCGATGATCGCCGGCCCGTGCACGGTCGAGTCGCGCGAGCAGACGCTCGAGACCGCCCGCGTGGTCCGCGACGCCGGCGGCACGCTGTTCCGCGGCGGCGCGTACAAGCCACGCACCTCGCCCTACGCGTTCCAGGGGCTCGGGCAGGAGGGGCTGCGGCTACTGGCCGAGGCCAAGGCGGAGACCGGCCTGCCGATCGTCACCGAACTGATGGACCAGCGCGACCTCGAGCAGGTGCTCGAGGTGGCCGACGTGATCCAGATCGGCGCGCGCAACATGCAGAACTACAGCTTGCTGGCGGAGGTAGGGCGCGCTGGCCGTCCGGTGCTGCTCAAGCGCGGCCTGTCCGCGACGCTCGAAGAACTGCTGATGGCCGCCGAGTACATCCTCAAGGAGGGCAACGAATCCGTGATGCTGTGCGAGCGCGGGATCCGCACGTTCGAGACGGCCTACCGGTTCACGCTCGATCTCATGGCCGTGCCGGTGCTCAAGGAGCTCAGCCACCTGCCGGTGATCGTCGATCCGAGTCACGCCGCTGGGCGGCGCGACCTCGTCCTGCCGCTGTCGCTGGCCGCGGCCGCCGCCGGCGCCGACGGGCTGATCGTCGAGGTGCATCCCAACCCTGACCAGGCGATCTGCGACGGCCCACAGCAGCTGGTGGCGGACGAGTTCGCCGAGTACGTCGAGCGCGTGCAGGCCGCCGCGGCGGTCGCGGGCAAGGCCTTCGCGAACGTCTAAGGGATCTTGAGGATCGCGCTCGTCGGCGTCGGGCTGATCGGCGGCTCGATCGGGCTCGCCGCGCGCGAGCGTCTCGGCGCCTCGGTGGTCGGCTACGACTCCTCGCCCGAGGCGCTGCGGGTCGCGCGCGAGCGGGGAGCGGTCGACGAGGTGTGCCCCGATCTGGGTCGAGCGGTGCGTGACGCCGAGGCGGTGTTCGTGGCCGTGCCGGTCGGGGCGCTGAACGCGGCCGTGCAAGCCGCACTCGCGGCGGTTCCGCAGGCGTGCGTGATCAGCGATGTCGGGTCGACCAAGCGCGCGATCGTCGCCGCGCTTGACGATCCGCGATTCGTGGGCGGGCACCCTCTCGCCGGAGCCGAGACGAGCGGCGTTCAGCACGCGCGAGCCGACCTGTTCGAGGGCGCCACGTGGTACCTCACCCCGACCCCGACCACCTCGGGGATCCTGTACGAGCGCCTGCATCGGCTCCTGCACAGCCTGGGGGCGCGGCCGGTCGCGATCGAGCCCGAGGTCCACGACACGATCCTGGCCACCGTCTCCCACCTGCCCCACGTGCTCGCCAACGTGCTCGTCGCGCAGGCCGCCTCGACGCTGAAATCCGATCCCCACCCGCCCGAACGCCTTCCCGCCACCGGACCTAGCTTTCGCGACGCCACCCGCGTGGCCGGCGCGTCGAGCAGCATCTGGACCGACATCTACCTGTCCAACCGCGATGCGCTCGTGGCTGGGATCGACGACACGATCGCGCGGCTGCAGGCGGTCCGGGACGGCCTCGAAGCCGCTGACGCAGCGCGCATCACGGACTGGAACGACGCCGCCGCGGCTGACCGCCGGCGCCTGCTCGAGGCCCAGCTGGCGGGCGGTCCCCTGTTCGAGCTGCGCGCCTCGGTCCCGAATCAACCCGGGGTGGTCGCGCAGCTGGCGCTCGAGCTCGGTCGCGCGGGCGTCAACATCACCGACATGGCCCTGTACCCGGCGCCGGACATGAGCGAGGGTGTGATCGCGCTGTGGATCGCGGGCGAGGAGCACGCGCGGCGGACCGAGGAGCTCGTCGGCCGGCTCGGTTTCCCGGTGGCGCGAGCGTGAACGCGCGTTTTCATCCCTCCGGTCCGTTGCGCGGGACGGTGAGGGTTCCGGCCGACAAGTCGATCTCTCACCGCGCCGCGCTGATCGGCGCGATGGCGTCCGAGCCGGTGCGGATCCGCAACTACCTCGACGCCGCCGACACCCGCTCGACGCTCGCGGCCGTCCAGCGCCTCGGCGCGATCGTCGAGGACCGCGGGAAGGAGCTCGTGATCCGGGGGTGCGGGCTGCGCGACGCGCAGGCGCCGACCGACCCGATCGACGTCGGCAACGCCGGGACGCTGATGCGCCTGCTCCCGGGGTGGCTCGCCTTCCAGCAGGGCAACAGCTTCATGCTCGACGGCGACGACTCGATCCGCCGGCGCCCGGTCGACCGGATCGCCGAGCCGCTGCGGCGCATGGGGGCCGTGATCGAAGCGCGGGAGGGCCGCTACCCGCCGTTCACGGTTCACGGCGCGGCGCTCAGGGGGATCGGCTACGAGCTGCCGGTGGCGAGCGCTCAGGTCAAGTCGTGCGTGCTGCTCGCCGGGCTCGTGACGGACTCAACCACCGTGACCGAGCCGGTTCCGAGTCGAGACCACACCGAGCGTATGCTGGCGGCCGCCGGCGCCCCGGTGACCCGCGAGCCAAGTCCGGACGACGCCGGGTTTCGGACCACCGTGGGCAACACCGACGAGCTGGAGCTCGCACCGCTCGAGGTGCCGGGCGACATGTCCTCGGCCGCGTTCCTGATCGCCGCCGGCGTGCTCGTCCCCGGCTCCCGGCTCGTGCTCGAGCGCGTCGGCGTCAACTGGACGCGGACCGGCTTCCTGCGCATCCTCGAGCGCATGGGCGCGATCGTGCTCACCGACGCCGAGCCGCCCGGGTCGTTCGCGCCCGGGGAGCCGGTGGCCGACATCGACGTCTCGGGCGCGCCGATCGAGGGAACCACGGTGGAGGGCGAGGAGGTTCCGTTGGCGATCGACGAGCTGCCGCTGGTGGGCCTGCTCGGCTGCTTCGCGGAGGGAGAGACGGTCGTGAGGGGCGCCGCGGAGCTGCGCGTCAAGGAGTCCGACCGGATCGCCACGGTCGTCGAGGGACTGAGCGGGCTGGGCGCCGACATCGAGGCCTTGCCCGACGGGTTCGTCGTGCGCGGAACGGGCGGCCTGCGCGGCGGACGGCTCGACGCGCACGGCGACCACCGCCTCGCGCTACTCGGCGCGGTGGCCGGGCTGGCCTCGGAGACCGGGGTCGAGGTGGTCGGGATGGAGGCGGCCGAGGTGTCGTATCCGGGGTTCGCGCAGGATGTCGCGGGGTTGATCGCGTGACCGTCGTGGCGATCGACGGGCCGGCCGGCGCCGGCAAGTCGACCGTCGCGCGAGCCGTGGCCACGGAGCTCGGTTACACGTACCTGGATACGGGCGCCATGTACCGGGCGGTCGCGTTCACGGCGCGCGAGCGGGGGGTCGATCCGGCCACGATCGCCGCGGGGCTCAACATCGAGCCGGGCGAGCGGATCCGGGTCGACGGTCGCGACGTGACCGACGAAATCCGCACCCCCGAGGTGTCCGAGGCCGCCTCGCGGGCGGCGGCCGATCCCGCCGTGCGCAGCGCGGTCGCGGCCGAGCAGCGGCGGCTGCTCGAGACCGGCGACTGGGTGGCCGAGGGGCGCGACATCGGCACCGTGGTGGCGCCCGGCGCCGAGGTCAAGGTGTTTCTGACCGCCGACCCGGCCGAGCGGGCGCGCCGACGCGCCGCGGAGCTCGGCCTCGACGAGGGGACCGTGATGGCCGAACAGGCCATCCGCGACGAGCGTGACTCCACGCGCGAGCACTCCCCGCTCCAACCCGCTCCCGGCGCCGTCGTGCTCGACTCCACCCACCTGACCCTTCCGCAGGTGGTGGAGCGGATTGCCGCGCTTGCGCGAAACGCCAGCGGGGTATAACGCCGGCGCGGAGCTTTAGGAGTTCCGCTCCTATCCAATCGGACGCCCTGGCAGGGGCGGAACAAAGGGTCAACAGATGAACAGAAGCTTGCTTCGTGGGGTCACCGCGACCGGCGTGGTCGTGGCCGTGCTCGGCTGCGGAGCCGTCGCCGCGTCGGCTAAGACAATTCTCATGCCGACGCTGAAGAAGGAGGTCCAGGCCCAGCGTGCGATTTGGAAGCAGCACGTGTTCGCGCCGGTCGGATCGCTGCAGCCGCCGGCGCCGCCGTGCCCGGAGAACGGGATGCTTCCCTCGCCGTTCTCGAACTGCGGTCTGCCCGAGTTCCCGGCCACCACGCTGCCGGTCCCGGGGAACATGGCCTACTACGGCGGGCACGTCCAGACGACGCCCAAGGAGTACGTGGTGTTCTGGGGCTGGGGCGAGCCGGGGGCGTTCCCCGCGAGCCAGACGTGCGCGTCCGAGAACCTGACCGAGGGCACGTTCACGGCGACGCTGGCCTGCGACCCCGACGGCGCCGGCAAGTACATGGCCGACTTCGTCCAGCAGGTGGGCGGGACGGACTGGGCCGGCGTCCAGACCCAGTACTACGACAGCTCGTCTCACAGCAACGTGAACGTCACCAACCCGACCGAGCAGCTGGCCGGCATCTGGGCCGACGACGCCAACGATGCCGCCGGGATGCCGAGCACCTCGTCGAGCAACCCGCCGGGGTCGACCAACACCTACACGGCGCTGGCCCAGGAGGCAGCACGCGCGGTGGCCCACTTCGGCATCACCGACCTGGCCAACGCGAACATCATCATCGCCCAGCCGCCGGCCTTCAGCGACCCCAACGCGGTGTCGACCGGCTATTGCGCGTTCCACGACTACACCGAGCCCAACCTCGAGGGCGGGATCTATAACGGGATCCAGCCGGGCATCGCGTGGACGAACATGCCCTACTCGCTCGCGATCAACTCGAGCGGCTCGAACGTGTGCGGCGAGAACGCGGTGAACAGCGACGCGCGCGGCAAGCTGGACGGATTCTCGATCGTGCTGGGGCACGAGATCGAGGAGACGGTCACCGATCCGGGCGCCGAGGACGTCATCGGCAGTGGGACGGGCGCCCAGCAGATCGGCGGCTGGTACGACGCGCTCGACGCGAACGAAAACGGCGACAAGTGCGCCTGGGTCGGGGAGAACCTCCTCACGGCCTCGGGACCGCCGGAGCCGATCCCGGGCGCGCTGGGCAACATCACCGGGAACGCCGGCGATCGGTTCGCCGTCCAGTCCCTGTGGAGCAACGCCGCCGCGGGGGGCGCCGGCTACTGCGCCGGCGCCGGAACCGACCTGCCGACCGGCTAGGGGATCAGCACCGAGTCACCGGACCTCAGGCGGACCCGAGGGGCAAGCTACCCTCGGGTCCGCCATGAAGGTCGCAATCGTCGGATATCCCAACGTCGGAAAGTCGTCGCTGATCAACCGGCTCACCGAGTCGCGTGAGGCGGTGGTGCACGAGCGCCCCGGGGTCACGCGGGACCGCAAGGAGCTGCACACCGACTGGAACGGCCGGTCGCTGACGCTGATCGACACCGGCGGGGTCGATCTGGAAGACCGCGCCGAGCTTGCGGGTTCCGTCCACGACCAGGTTCGGGCGGCGCTCGCCGACGCCGACGCGGTCGTGCTCGTGGTCGACGCGCGGGCCGGTCTGCGCCCGGGCGATCACGAGGTCGCGGATCTCGTCCGGCGCAGTCCGCGGCCGGCGGTGGTCGCGGCCAACAAGATCGACTCCGCGCGCGACATCCCGCTCGCCGCCGAGTTCTACTCGCTGGGGCTCGGGGAGCCGATCGCGGTGTCCGCGGCGCAGGGCCTCGGGACGGGCGATCTGCTCGACCGCATCGTCGAGCTCGTCCCGGGTTCGGCCGTCGACGACGAGGCCGAGGGCGACGACGACACGGTGCGGCTGGCGGTGATCGGGCGCCCCAATGTCGGGAAGTCGTCGCTGGTCAACCGGTTTGCCGGCGCCGAGCGGGTGATCGTCTCGCCGGAGGCCGGGACGACCCGGGACGCGATCGACCTCGAGGTCGAGTTCGAGGGACGCCGGCTCGTCCTGATCGACACCGCCGGCCTGCGCCGGCAGGCCAAGGTGGGGGAGTCGCTCGAGTACTACACCTCGTTGCGCTCCCGGCGCGCCGCCGAGCGCGCCGACGTGGCGCTCGTCGTCTGCGACGCGACCGAGGGGATCACCGCGCAGGACCTGCGCGTCGCCGAGCTGGCCATGCGGAGCGGGTGCGCTACCGCGCTCGTCCTCAACAAGTGGGACCTGGCCGGCGCCGACGGGATCGACCTCGACCACGAGCGGGCCCGAGCCGCGCAGAAGCTGCGCCTGCGCCCGCGCGTGCTGACCGCGAGCGCGAAGACCGGGCGCAACGTGCAGCGGCTGCTCGTCGAGACGATCGCGCTCGCCGACCGCCGTGCGGCGCGAATCCCGACCCCGCAGCTCAATCGCTTCCTGTCCGACGCGGTCGCGGCGCGGCAGCCGCCGGCGGGCGGACCGAGCCGCGGCGGCCACCGGCTGCGGCTGCTGTACATGACCCAGACCGGCGAGCGCCCGCCGCGCTTTTCGATCCAGGTCAACTCGCGGGCCAGGGTCACCCGCGACTACGCCTACTTCCTCGAGAACCGCCTGCGCGAGCGGTTCCGGCTCGAGGGGGTTCCGGCGATCATCGACTTCGTCGAGCGCAACGAACGGCGGGCCGACGGCCGGCGCCGCGCCGTCGCGTAACGGCTGGCGAACCGGCGCAAATCCTGCCCAAGGGTGCTTGAGTTGTGACGGGATGTCAGCCGTCACGCCGCCGCGCAGCTCGCTTCCGAACATGCCCGGTCGGCGCTTGCAGCCCCCGCGCCGAGACGCGCCCGAGGTCCGGCGGCGCTTCGCCCGGCGTCGGCTCGCGCTGGCCGGAGGGCTGCTCGCGACGACGCTGGCGATCGCGGCCGGGTTGATAGTGATCTTGAGCGGGTCGGGCGACGCGCCTCCCGATACGGGCGCGGCGGCGATCGTGCCGGCCGGCGCGCTGGCCTACGTGAACCTCTCGACCGACCCAAGCCGACCGGCGGTGGGGCGAGCGCGGACGCTGGCGGCGCGCTTCGCGGACTGGCCGATCCTGGCCGCGGCGGCGCAGAGCCGGCTGGATTCGATCGTCGGCGGGCCGCGCCCGGCGGGCTTCATTCGGGACATCCGCCCGTGGCTGGGCGACGAGGCCGCACTGGCGCTCGTCGGCGCCGGCGGCGGATCGGCCCAGTCGCTGGTGGTGCTCCAGGTGGCCAAGCCCGCGCGCGCCCGGGCGTTCGTGACCCGCGCCGGCGCCACCCCGGCCGGCGCGTACCGCGGGGCACGCCTGCTGGCGTATCCGTCGGGAACCGAGCTGGCGTTCCTCGGGCGCTACCTGGTGGCGGGCCCCGCCGCCGCCGTTCGGTCGGCGATCGACGCCTGGCGCGGCCTCGCGCGGTCGCTGGCGCGCGACCCGGCCTATATGCGGGCTGCCTCGAGCGAGCCGCCCGACCGTGTGCTCGACGCGTACCTGCCCGCGGCCGGGATTCGCCAGCTGGTCGTGCCGCGGACCGGCGTCGCCGGCGCGATCGGACTGTTACTCGATCGGCCGTCGCTCCAGGGCGCCGCGATCTCGCTGTCGGCCACATCCGGGGGCGCGCGCGTGCGCATGGACACCGTGGGTGGCGCCGGCGCGTCGCGTTCGACCGCACCGTCGGGCGTGTCGTTCACGCCGACCCTGCAGTCGGTGCTGCCCGCGGGCTCGACGCTGATGGTCGACGTGCCCGGCCTTGGGCGGGCCGCGCCCGCGCTCCTCGGCGCGGCGGCCACGGCCGGGATCGGAGCCAACCTCGGGCCGCTGCTGGCCCGGCTGGGCTCGGCCCTCGCCGCCGAGGGGGTCAACGTCCACAACATCGTGTCCCTGTTCTCCGGCGAGACCGCCGTGGCGATCTCGCCGGGGCCGACGCCCGCGCTGCTGATCGTCGCGCGCCTGCGCAAAGCGGCGGCGGCGCGGTCAGAGCTCGCGTCGCTCGAGGGTCCGGTCAGCTCGTTGTTCTCGTCCTCGGGCGCGGACGCCATCCAGGTTCCCGAGCTGGTCGACCGCCAGGTGGGCGACGCGACCGTGCACGAGTTGCAACTGGGTCCCGGGCTCCAGGTCAACTACACGGTGACGGGCGGGCTGTTCGTCCTGTCGACGAGCGTGGCCGCCATCGACAGCGTCGTGCAACGCAGCCGCTCGCTGGCCGACGACGCCGCCTACAAGGCGACGCTGCCGGATCGGCCCCAGGCGGTTTCGTCGCTAGTCTTTGGCGACGTCAGCCGCCTCCTGGCGCTCGGCGAGCAGATCGGGTTGACGAGCGGCGCGCGCACGCGCCAGCTGCTGCCCGATCTGGCGAGGATCCGTGCGATCGGCGTCAGCTCCACGAGCCAGGGGCGAGACACGACCACGGAGCTGCGCCTCGAGATCCCATGACGATGCTTTCCGACCACGAGTACCTGTTCACCTCGGAGTCGGTGACCGAGGGCCACCCCGACAAGGTCGCGGACCAGATCTCCGACGGCGTGCTGGACGCGGTGCTGCGCGACGACCCGATGGGGAGGGTGGCGTGCGAGACGATGGTGAACACGGGCCTGGTGATCGTGTCGGGCGAGATCACCACGACCACGTACGTGGACATCCCGGATATCGCACGTGACACGATCAGGCGGATCGGCTACACCGACGCCGAGTTCGGGTTCGACTACCACACGTGCGCGGTGATCAACGCGATCGACAAGCAGTCGCCCGACATCGCGCAGGGCGTCGACCGCGCGTATGAGTCGCGCGTCGACCCGGGCGACGACGACGAGCTCGACCAGGCCGGCGCGGGCGATCAGGGGATGATGTTCGGCTACGCGTCGGATGAGACTGAGGAGCTGATGCCGCTGCCGATCTCGCTGGCGCACAAGCTGGCCAAGCGGCTGGCCGACGTGCGGCGGGCCGAGATCCTGCCCTACCTGCGCCCGGACGGGAAGACACAGGTGACCGTCCGGTATTCCGACGGGCGGCCGGTGGAGATCGAGAAGGTGCTGATCTCGACCCAGCATCGCGAGGGGGCGGAGTCGCTGCTCAAGGACGACCTCTGGGAACACGTGATCGAGCCGGTCCTGCCCGGCGAGCTGTACGACGCGCGCAAGCTCCACAAGGGCCTCCTGGTCAACCCGACCGGCCGATTCGTGATCGGTGGTCCGATGGGGGACTGCGGGCTGACCGGCCGGAAGATCATCGTCGATACCTACGGCGGGATGGCGCGCCACGGCGGTGGCGCGTTCTCGGGCAAGGATCCTTCGAAGGTCGATCGCTCGGCGGCCTACGCAGCGCGCTACGTGGCCAAGAACCTGGTCGCGGCCGGATTGGCGCACCGGCTCGAGGTTCAGGTGGCCTACGCGATCGGGGTCGCGCATCCGGTGTCGGTGATGGTCGAGACGTTCGGGACCGAGAAGATCGGGCGCGCGCGGATCCTCGAGCTGATCGGCGAGCACTTCGACCTGCGCCCCGGAGCATTCCGGCAGTACCTGCGTCTGCACCGGCCGATCTACCAGAAGACCGCGGCGTACGGGCACTTCGGCCGCGAGGACCACGACTTCACCTGGGAGCGGACCGACAAGGCGGCCGCTCTGCGGGCGGCCGCCGGGCTGGGCGCGTCCGCGGTCAACGCCTAGGCGTCAGACCTGCGGGTGGGTAGGGGTGGGTGGGGCCGGGGTGGGTGGGGCCCCCATTCCCTCGAGCGCTGAGTTGACCGTGCGCACGATCCCGCGCGGATCGTCGACCCCGCGGAACGAGAAGTCGTACGCGGTCCCGGCCGCGGTGTCGAAGTCGACCGTCCCGACCTGGAGCACCCGCTCGAGGATCCGCTGCTGGCAGCGCACGTTCTGAACCCGCTCGAGCCGCGTCTCGTGCAGCGCGCTCGAGAGCAGCCCGACGTGGATCGTCAGGCGCCGGTTGGTGATCGTGTAGGTCGTCGCCCACCGCCGGACGAAGCCCCACACGAGCACGACGATGAACACGAGCAGGACGGCCGGCGCGACCCAGCCGACCTCGACGCTGTGGCTCGTCACCCGGGTGACGATGCCGACCACGATTCCGGCGACGATCGCCACCAGCAGACCGCGAATGTAGAAGGCCACCATCGAGCGCCAGCACGGATGGCCGTGGAAGAAGACGTGCTCTCCGGGCTCGAGGTCCATCAGGGCGAGCGTACCGGTCGCTTCAGCTGCCGATGAGCAGCCCAATTACGGCGAGCGCCCCGGCCAGACCCGCGAGCAACCCGGCGAGCGGAGCGGGCTCTACGTCAGTGCCGCCGGAGCGCCGGCTGAGCGCGAACCACGCCACGGCGGGAGCGCCGAAGATGGCGCACGCCAAGGCCCACGCCCGCTCGCCGGCGCGCGCGGCGGCGGCCGTCCCAAGCGCGCGCGAGCACGCCTCCAGCGCGATCGCGAACCCCAGCAACACGCGCCCGGCGCCGAGCACATAGACCACGTCGAGGTACACCTCGGCGATCAACACGACGGCCAGCGCCAGCCCCAGGACCATGCCCACGCCCTGCTCGACCGCCGGCGCGACGGCCATGCGCTCCACCTTTACCGGGGTCCATTCGGGCTCGGGCGGCGGCGCAGCGGGCGCGGTTGCCCGGCGAGGCAGGTGCTCCCGGTCGATGGCACCTGGCGCCCGCTCGCGCAGGCCCTGGGCGGGACGCTCGGCCGTCATCCTGGCCTGACTCTACCCTCCGCTGCGCCCATGCACGCCAACCTGACCGGCCCCGCACCGATTATTGCTCGCGTCGAGCCGCTGACCCGCACCCGCGCGGTGCGGGGGCCGTTCGACTACCGGCTGCGCCCGGACCAGGCCGACGTGGGGGTAGGAGCCGTGCTCCGCGTCCCGTTCGGCCACCAGAAGACGCTCGGCGTGGTGCTCGAGCTGGCCCGCGAGTCCGAGCTGGCCTTCGATCGACTCGCCGAGCCGGATGCCGTGATCCCACCCGGGGTGCCGCCCGACCTGGTCGCGCTGGCAGGCTGGATCGCCGAGCAGTACTGCTCGACGCCCGCTCGCGCGCTCGGGCTCGTGCTCCCCCCCGGCGCGCCGGGGGCCGCTCGGCGCAAACCGGTTCAGGTCGCGGCACTGACCGAGGCGGGGGCGCGGGCTCTGCTCGGCGGTGAGCGGCTCACCGACCGCCAGCGCTCCGTCCTCGAACGGCTACAGAGCGAGGGACCCGCCCCGGTCCAGGCGCAGCGGAGGGACACACTGCGCCGCCTCGAAGCGCGTGGGCTGGTCGGGTTCACGCCGGTGGACCGGGTGACGCGGCCGGTCATCCGGGCCGTGGGGCGCCGCCTCGATGGCGTGCCTGAGCTGACGGGCGAGCAGCGCGACGCGCTGGACGCGATCCTGCCCGCCCTGGGCGGCGATGAGCGCGCCGGGCGGCGGTTCTTGCTCCACGGCGTGACCGGCTCGGGCAAGACCGAGGTGTACCTCCAGGCGGTCCAGGCCACGCTCGCGGCCGGGCGGGCCGCGATCGTCCTGGTGCCCGAGATCGCGCTCACGCCGCAGACCGTGGCTCGGTTCCAGGCCCGGTTCGGCGACGTCGTCGCGGTGCTCCACTCCGGCCTCGGTCGGCGCGAGCGCCGCGACGAGTGGCTGCGGCTGCGCAGCGGCGAGGCGCGCGTGTGCGTCGGGCCGCGATCGGCGGTGTTCGCGCCGCTCGACGACATCGGGCTGATCGTGGTCGACGAGGAGCACGACCCCTCCTACAAACACGAGGGCGACCCCCGCTACGACGCGCGGACGGTCGCGCTGCATCGCGCGCGGCAACACGGGTCGGTGCTGCTCGCCGGGAGCGCCACCCCCCGGCCCGAAAGCGTCGTCAGCTTGGCTCATTTGCGCCTGCCGCGCCGCATCGACGGCCGCCCGCTCCCTCCGGTCGAGGTGCTCGACATGTGCGGGGTCCACCATCCGTTGCACCCACGGACGCGGATGGCGCTGGCCGATGTGCGGGCGGCGGGCGCCAAGGCGATCGTCCTGCTCAACCGGCGCGGGTGGTCGAACTTCCTCGCCTGCCGCGGCTGTGGGCACGTGTGGATGTGCCCGAACTGCGAGGTCGCCCTCGTCCTGCACGGGGCCCAGGGTTTCCTGGCCTGCCACCACTGCGGGCACCGTCGCCGGGCGCCGAGCCGGTGCGAGGAGTGCGGCTCGGTCGCCGTCGCCCGACACGGAGCCGGGACCGAGAGCGTCGAGCAGGAGCTGCGCGACGCATTCGGGTCAGAGCTCCCGGTCTTCCGCCTCGACACCGACGCCACGGCGGGCAAGGGGCGTTTGGCCAACACGCTGGCCGAGTTCGAGTCCTCGCCCTCCGGGGTCCTGCTCGGGACCCAGATGGTCGCCAAGGGGCACGACTTCGCCGACATCGCGCTCGGCGTGGTGCTCGACGCCGATCAGACCCTGCGGTTCCCGGACTTCCGGGCCGAAGAGCGCACGTTCGCGCTCGTCACGCAGCTGGCGGGGCGCGTGGGGCGGGGATGGGACGCGGGACCGCCCGCCCGCGTCCTGGTGCAGACGCTTGCGCCGGCGGCGCGCTCGATCAGGCTCGCGGCGCGCCACGACACCGACGCGTTCCTCGCGATGGAGCTCAGGCAGCGCGAGGCGCTGGCCTACCCGCCGTACGGCTCGCTGATCCGCGTCGTGTGCTCGGCGAGCGAGGCCTCCGAGGCCCACGCGGTCGCAACCCGGCTGCACGGCCTCATCGCTCCCGCCGGCGGGACCGTGCTGGGGCCGGCGCCGCTGTTCCGGCTGCGCGGCCGGTCGCGCAGCCAGCTCGTGATCAAGTGCCGCGATCGGCTGGCGATGGTGCGCGCGGTCGGGGCCGCGGTCGACGAGTGCGCCGCCCACGCCGTCCGCCGGCGGGTCAGCGTGAGCGTCGACCCCGACCCGCAGTAAGCTGGTTATGTGCGTCCCGACAGCGTCTACACCGAGACCGATCCGCAGCCCCAGGCCGAACTCGAGCCCGAGCCCGAGGCGGGGATCGAGCCCGCCCCCGAGCCCGAGGCGGGGGTCGAACCCGACCCCGAGCCGCCCGAGCTCGATCCCGAGACCGCGGCGCGCCGCGACGCCGCCCTGGCTCAGATCCGCTCCTTCGGCGACCCGGTGCTCCGCACCAAGGCCCGGCCGATCGAGCGCATCGACGATGCGCTGCGCGAGGAGGTCGAACGGATGGGGGAGCTGATGGACGACGCGCTCGGCGTTGGGCTTGCCGCCACCCAGGTCGGCGTGGTTCATCGCCTGCTCGTCTACCGGGTCCACCAGCAGGGCGCCCTGGCCGCGCTGATCAACCCCGAGGTGGAGTGGTCGGGCCGCGAGACGGAGTCGATGGAGGAGGGTTGCCTCAGCCTTCCGGGTGTGCTGGTTGACGTCGACCGCCCGATCCACATCCGCGTCCGCGCGCTCAACGAGTTCGGCGAGCCGATCTTGATCGAGGCCTCGGGCCTGGAGGCGCGGGTTATCCAGCACGAGATCGATCACCTCGACGGGGTGCTGATCCTCGACCGGACCTCGCGCGAGCAGCGCAAGGAAGCGATGCGGGCCTTGCGCGAGGGCCAGCGGGCCGCTTAGCAGTTCGGCGGTCCGGGGCGACCGCCGGGCAGGTCCCGATCAATCGCGTGCGCACCGTCTATCTCGGCACCTCTGAGTTCGCCGCGGTCGTGCTGCGCCGGCTTGCGGACTCGCCGTATCGACCCGTGCTCGTCGTGACCCGCCCCGACCGTCCCCAGGGGCGCGGGCGCAAGCTGGCCTCGCCGCCGGTGGCCGACGTGGCCCGCGAACTCGGCTTGGCGCTGGCTCAGCCGGGTTCGGTCAACGAGGAGCCGGGCTTGGCGTTGATCGCCGACGCGCGACCCGAGACGGTCGTCGTCTGCGCGTTCGGGGCGCTGATCAAGGAGCCGCTGCTGTCCCGCTACCCGATGCTGAACGTGCACCCGTCGCTGCTCCCGCGCTGGCGGGGGGCGGCTCCGGTCGAGCGCGCGATCATGAGCGGGGACGAGATCACCGGCGTCTCGATCATGCAGGTCGGCGAGGGGCTCGACAGCGGACCGGTCTGCGCCCAGGCCAGCGAGCCGATCGCCGGCGATGACACGTACGGGAGTCTCGCGCCGCGCCTGGAGGAACTCGGCGCGCAGCTGTTGATCCGGACGCTCGAGCAGTCGCCGCCCTGCGCCCCGCAGGATGAGGCGCTCGCCACGTACGCGGCCAAGATCGGACCCCAAGACCGCGAGCTCGATCCTTCCCGTCCGGCCGTGGAGCTCGAGCGGACCGTGCGGGCGCTCACCCCGCACATCGGCGCCCACGTCGCGCTGCGCGACGGCGAACGGCTCGGGGTGAGCGCGGCCCGCGTGTTGCCGGACGGCCCGCCCCAGGGAGAGCTGTCCTTCGACGGGCCGCGTCCCGTGCTCGGCTGCCTCGACGGGGCGCTCGAGCTGCTCGTCGTGCAGCCCCCGGGCGGGCGCCCGATGAGCGGCGAGGACTACCTGCGCGGTCGGCGCAGGTAGGTGTCGGCCGTGCCGGAGACCATGGCCCGCGGAGGCGTTTCGCCGGCGCGTGCCTGCGCGCTGCGGGTCATCCGCCGCGTGTTCGAGGAGGGCGCGTACGCCGACCGGGCGTTTGCCGGTGAGGCGGCGCAACTCGAGCCACGGGACCGCGCTCTGGCCATGGCGCTCAGCTACGGGACCGTCCAGCGGCTCGCGACGCTCGATCACGTGGCCCGGGCCCTGCTGAGCGGTCCCATGGAGAAGCTTGATCCGCCGGTGCTGGCGGTGCTGCGACTGGGGTTGTTCGAGTTGCTGTATCTCGGCGGGGCCGCCGAGCACGCGGTCGTGAACGAGAGCGTCGAGCTGACCAAGGCCTCGCGCCCGCACGCCGCCGGGCTGGTCAACGCGGTGCTGCGGCGAGCCACCCGGGAGGGACGCGTGATCCTGGAGCGCCTCGACGACGAGCGCCCCGAAAGCCAGAGCCCGATCTCGCCCGGCGCCCAGACTCACTCCGCGGCCCTCCTTTACTCCGTGCCTGGTTGGCTGGCCAGCAAATGGTGGGAGGAGCTGGGTCCGGATACCGCACGGGCGCTGTTGCGCGTGGTCAACGAGCCGGCCGAATCCGCGCTCCGCGTGAATGCGCTGGTCGCCCCGCCCTCGGAGGTCGCAGCGGCGCTCTCGGTTCCGAGTCGTCCGGCCCCCGGGTTGCCCGAGGGGCTCGTCCTCGACGGGCCGTTCGACGTCCAGGGATCGGACGTCTGGCGGTCGGGCGCGGTGCAGCCGCAATCCCGCGCCTCGATGCTCGTCTCGCGCATCGTGGCCCCCGAGCCCGGTCAGCGCGTCCTCGATCTGTGCGCCGCCCCGGGCGGCAAGACCACCCATCTCGCCGCGCTGATGGAGGATCGGGGGGAGATCCTCGCGGTGGAGCGCCATCCCGGCCGGGCGGCCGCGCTGGAGCGCACGGTGGCGCGGATGCGGGCGTCGTGCGTGCGGGTCGTGGTGGGGGACGCCGCCGCACCGCATCTCGCTTCGCAGGCGTTCGACCGGATTCTGGTCGATCCACCGTGCAGCGGGCTCGGCACGCTCCAGTCGCGTCCGGATCTGCGCTGGCGCGCCCGCCCGGAGGCGATCGGGGAGCTCGCGACTCTTCAGAGCCGAATCCTCGCCGCCGGCGCTTCGGTGCTGGCGCCGGGCGGGGCCCTGGTCTACTCGGTCTGCACGATCTCCCGGGCCGAGGGCGTCGACGTGGTCGAGGCGTTCCTACGCGAGCACGACGATTTCAGCCCGGATGATCTGATTTCTGAGCGGCCAGAGCTGGGTGGCGCGGAGTGGGGGCCGGGCGTCCAGCTGCTGCCGCATCGCGATGGCACAGACGGGTTCTTCATCGCGCGCCTGGTGCGGCGGTGAGGCGCGAGGGCGGCGTCTTCATTAGTGAACGTCGGCAAGGCTCGTTAACCTTCCTTGAACGTTGACCGACTCCGCTCCCAAGCTCGGACCTGAGTGCCCGGGATGCGGCGAGCCGTGGCTTCGTCCGACGGCGGCCCCTGGGCGTTACCGCTGCGTGTACTGCCTCCAGCGCTACGAGCTGGTATCGGTGTGCCCGAACTGCGGCGAACACTCGACGATCGTGCGGATGTCCAGCACGGCGATCGTCGCCTGCAACCACTGCCACGGCAGCATGCTGCGGGCGGTATAGGACACCTTGGCCATCGAGACCGGTCAACCCGCTGACACCACGCTGCGCCTGATCCGAGAGCGCCGGATCGCCCCTTCGATCCTGTCGGCGGACTTCGCCCGCCTGGGAGAGCAGGTGGACGAGGTCCTGGCCGCCGGCGCCCGGGTCATTCACGTGGACGTGATGGACGGCCACTTCGTGCCCCCGATCACGTTCGGCGCTCTGATGGTCGAGGCGCTGGCCGATCGGGTCCACGGCGCCGGCGCGGTCATCGACGTCCACTTGATGATCGAGCGCCCCGAGCGCTACATCCACGATGTCGCCCGGGCCGGCGCGGACAGCATCACGATCCATGTCGAGGCCACTGCGCACGTGCATTACACCCTGTCGGCGATCCGCGAGGCGGGATGCGCCGCCGGCGCGGCGCTCACTCCGGCCACGCCGGTCTCCGCCCTCGAGGAGATCAAGCACGAGGTACTCGATCTGGCGCTGTGCATGAGCGTCAACCCCGGGTGGGGCGGGCAGCAGTTCATCCTGTGGTCGCTCGACAAGCTGGCGCGGATGCGGCTGGCGCTGCCCGATCACGTCGCGCTCGAGGTCGACGGTGGCGTGCACGAGAAGACGGCGCGGCCGTGCGTGGAGGCCGGCGCGAACCTGCTGGTCACCGGGTCGGCGGTGTTCGGATCGCCCGATCCGGCGGCGGCCTACGCGTCGCTGCTCGCCGCCGCCGGGATCGCGTGAGCCTCCCGCGGCCGAGTGATTTGCGCGCTGGCGGCTGGGCGCATCGAGCCCGAGGCGACGATAGGCTGCGGGTGGTGCCCCCCGCGTGTCTTCGCAGCGCGATCGCCCTGCTGATCGTCGTGTTCCTGTGCGCGGGATGTGGAGGATCAAGCGGTCCGTCGAAGGTCAGTGCGGCCGCGTACGTGAGCACCGTCTGCTCGGCGATCTCGCCGCTGGAGCGAGACGTGGCGACCCGCTCGAGCGCGCTGAACAGCACCACCGCGACGAACGCCAAGCAGGCCAAGCGCACGCTCCAGGGGTTCCTGACCGCGGTCGAGCAGGACTCCGAGCACGCCCTGGCCCAGATCAAGTCCGCCGGCACCCCGGACATCTCGGGCGGCGAGGCCGTCTCCGGAACGGTCGTGAAGGCGTTCAGCCAGCTGAGGGACGCACTGAAGCTCGCGTCGAACAAGGCCGTCTCGCTGCCGACCGGCTCGGCCGCCTCGTTCAGGACCGCCGCCCAGGCGCTCGGCACCAGCGTGAAGGGGTCGCTCAACAACATCGACGCGAGCGGGCTGCGCAACCGGGAGATCGAGAACGCCGCGGCCAAGCAGCCCGCCTGCAAGAGCCTGAACAGCTAGCGCGCGCGGGCGGTGGACGGCCCGCGGCGGTAAATCGCCCACAGCAGCCCGCACAGCACGAGCGCGGCCGTGAAGTAGGAGACCTCGACCAGGGTCACCTGGTTCGAGATCGCCTTCGACAGCATGAACGCCACGAACAGCGCGGCCGAGGACAGCCACGCGACAGCGGCGAGCGGGGCGCGGCCGCGGGCCAGCGCCGCCTGGTTGAGCGTGCCCGCGGTCAGGTGCAGTCCCATCCCGAGCCCCACCAGGGCGAGCCCGATCCGGCCGTACGGGAAGCCCTTGTCACCCAGCAGCGCGGTCATCACCTGCGGTCCGATCGTGAGCAACCCAAGCGCCACCGCGCCGGCGAACACCGCGATCACCCTCACGGTCATGCGAATCGCGCGGTGGAACTCCTCGGCGCTCTCGCGGGCCTCGAGGCCGGCCAGGTGCGGGAGGATCGAGGTCTGGATGGCCTGGAACAGCTGGAGCGGCGCGCGCACGATCAGCATCACGTTGAACACGAAGCCCGTGATGCCGACGGTGAGGGCGGCGGAGCCGCCCGCCTTGGCGGCGACGATCAGGACGCCGGCGTTCATCAGCGTCTGCTCGGCGAGCATGATCCCCACCACCGACGCCGCAAACCCGGCGCCGTGCTTCATGCTCAGGTCGGCCGCGGCCTCCTCGATCTCGGCGTGGGCCGGTCCCTCCGCGGCGGCGTCGAACGCGGGCACGCCCTCGGCCCCCTTGACCCGCAGACGGGAGAAGGCGAACGGGATCACGGCCAGGGAGGCGAACGGGGCGACCGCCATCCCGAGTCCGACCGCGCCCTGGCCCGATGCGATCCCGACCGCGACGATCAGCGCGAACACGTAGCGCGAGGTCGCCTCGAGGAACACCAGGCCGCCGTAGAGCGCGAAGCGCTCGTGTCCGGCCAGCCAGCCGCGCGCGAAGTAGCTGGCCGAATAGGCCAGGACGCCGATGACCAGGATCCAGTAAAGCGCGCTCGAGCCGTCGAAGATCCCCTGCTCGATCTCGGAGCGCATGGTCAGCGCGACGATCAGGAACAGGATCGCGAACCCGAACTGGATCATCGCCGGGATCCTCAGCGGATGGCCGTGCAGCCCGCGCGCCCGGCGGTCGGCGATCGTCCGCGACAGCAGCTGCTCGACCGGCCGGTAGATCACCGACAGGATCACGAACATGATCGCCCAGCACAGCGAGATGCGGCTGTAGGACGCCGGGTCGAGCACGTGGCTGGCCGTGGCCAGGTACAGGAAGGTGAAGATGCCGGTCGAGGCGATCCCGATCGTCAGCACCCGGGCGCCGGAGGCATACGAGCGCTTCTCGGGCTCGGGCGGGTGTCCGTTCGCGGACGCTTGCCCCGGCGCGTGAGCGGGCGGCGGCGCCGTGGCGGTGGCGGCGCTCTCGGGCGGGGTGGCGCCGGCCATCACGAGACACGCACCAGCAGCATCGTCCACGGGAACGGCGAACGCGCCTCGACCACGTCACCGTGCTCCTCGACCAACCGGATGAAGCCGTGCTTGGACCAGTGGTTGAGGTGGCCGGGGGTGTTCCCGAGGTCTCGTAGGTACGCGCCGCGGGCGACGTTGAGCGCGCGCCACAGCGGCTCGCGGGGCACCGAGACGAGCAGGTGCCGCGCCGACACCCGCGCCATGTCGGCCAAGGTCCGGTCCGGGTCGGGGACGTGCTCGAGCACCTCGATCGCGGCGGTCAGGTCGAACGCGCGGTCGGGGAAGGGCAGGGCTCCGCCGGCAAACGTGCGGAACTCGAGGTTCTCGCGCCGGCGGGTGCGCCACTCGGCGGCCAGCTTCGGATCGGCCAGATCGATCCCCACGATCGGCTTCTCGCCCAGCTGCTCGGCCCAGCGGTAGGTCAGGACCCCCTCTCCACAGCCGACGTCGAGCACCGACTTCGGTCCGGCGCTCGCGAACAGGCGGTCGAGGGTGCGCTCGAACCCGCCCATCAGATGCCGGACCACCGGGTTGGTCGAGCCGTACTTGTCGTAGGTGTTGCCGGTCGGAACGGCGGTCGGTCCGCCGCCGGTGGCTGGGCTGACCCCCGACAGGTCGGTCATACCTCGAGCGCCCTGCGGTCGGGGGCGGGTGGCGTCGCGCTCAGGTCAGGATCGAGAGGCGCGGGCGCCGGCGCTCCCGGCTCGTAGTGCGAGGGCCGGATCCCGAGCTCCAGCTCGACCCGCCGCACGCGCTCGAACGTGCGCTGGGAAAGGGTGCGCTGGGCGGCCAGCAGGTCGCCGATCACGCCCAGCGCGGCGAGCAGCATGGCGGCGATGAACAGCACCGCGCCAAGGATCAGGGCCTGGACGTGCCCGGCTCGGCCGCCGTGCACGATGAACAGGGCCAGGAACCAGACGAACAGCGCCAGCGCGGGGAGTCCGAGGATCAGCGCGCCGGTCCAGAACAGCTTGAGCGGCTCGTACTGCGCCCACACCCGGAAGATCGTCAGCGCGTTGCGGCGTACGTACGCCCCGACCGACGGGAACAGCCGCGACTCGCGCGTCTTCGGATTGGTGCGAATCGGCACGTGGTCGATCGCGACCTCGAGCTTGCCCGCCTGGATGATCGTCTCGAGCGTGTAGGTGAACTTCGAGAGCACCTGTATCTGAAGCGCCGCCTCGCGGTTGTACGCGCGAAAGCCCGAGGTGGTGTCCGGGATCTCGGTGGCGGAGGCGTGGCGAACGACCCACGATCCAAGGCGCTGGAGGAGCTTCTTGCCGGCCGAGAACTCGTCGATGTTCTGAACCTGACGGTCCCCGACGACCATGTCCGCCTCGCCCCGCACGATCGGCGCCACCAGCTTGGGTATGTCGTCCGCCTCGTACTGGTTGTCCGCGTCGGTATTGACGATCACGTCGGCGCCGAGCTTCAGCCCGGCGTCCAGGCCGGCCTGGAACGCCGCGGCCAGGCCCTTGTGATTGGTCAGTCGTACGACGTGGTCGACGCCCTCGCGCCGGGCGACCTCCACCGTCCGGTCGCTCGAGCCGTCGTCGATGATCAGCCACTCGACGCTGTCGAACCCGGGAACGTCGCGTGGCAGGTGCCCCAGCGTGGTGGGGAGCTGCTGTTCCTCGTTGAAGCAGGGAATCTGGATGATCAGCTTCATAGGGTCACGCCGGCCGTAAGTCTGAAACGAGCCATCCGGCAAGAAGGAGCGCTCGCGGCGCGTCCATAGGGGTGGACACACGGTAGCGGGAGTCGCGCCGGAAAACCGCCGGAGACGCGGCGCCGGAAACGAACATTTACGAAGCGCAGAGACAGGCGCATATCCTCAGAGACCAACATGCCCACACCCACCGAGATCGATCTTCGCCATCTCGCCCGAGCGATCGAGCTGGCCGAGGGCGGGCGCGGCCGGGTCAGCCCGAACCCGATGGTCGGGGCGGTGATCGGCCGCCGGGACGAGATCCTGGGCGAGGGCTTCCACGAAGCGCTCGGCGGTCCGCATGCCGAGGTTGAGGCGATCAACGCCGCCGGCGAGCGCGACCTGGTCGGCGCGACCATGTACGTGTCGCTCGAGCCGTGCTGCCACCAGGGCAAAACGCCGCCGTGCACGGACGCGATCAGGGCCGCCGGGATCGCCCGCGTCGTGGTCGCCTCCGACGATCCGAGCGAGCACGCCTCCGGGCGCGGTCTCGGCATCCTGCGCGACGAGGGGATCGAGGTGGTGGTCGCCGACGGCGAACTGGCCAGCCGCGCCCGGCTGCTGAACCAGCCGTTTCGCAAGCACGCCCGGACCGGCCGGCCCTGGGTCCTGTTCAAGTCCGCGATGACGCTCGACGGGAAGGTGGCCACGCGCGGCGGCGACTCGAAGTGGATCTCCGGCGAGGCCAGCCGCCAACTGGCCCACCACTGGCGCGCCCAGTGCGACGCGGTGGCGGTGGGGATCGGGACCGCGCTGGCCGACGACCCGCAGCTCACCGCGCGGATCGCCGGCGTGGTGCGCCAGCCGCGCCGGGTGGTGTTCGACTCGCTGGCGCGTCTGCCCTTGACGTCGAAGCTGGTGCGCGACGCGCGGCAGACCCCGCTCACGGTGGTCGTCTCCCGCGCGGCCCCGCGTACCGCTACCGACGCACTGGCCACGCACGGCGCCGAGGTGATCGTGGCTCCGGGGGAGAACGAGACCGCCCGGGTGCGCTCCGCGCTCGACCAGTTGGGCGCCGACGGCGTCGGCTCGATCCTGCTCGAGGGCGGCCCGCACCTGGCCGGCGCGTTCCTCGACGCCGGCGAGGTGGACGAGATGCGCCTGTTCCTGGCGCCGATGGTGCTCGGCGGCCGCACCGCGCGAGACCCGCTCGAGGGCGAGGGCGTCGACGCGATCGCCGACGCGGCACGGGCCCTGACCCTCGACTGCGATCGCGTCGGCGATGATCTGCTCGTGTCAGCGCGGATCAAGGAGTGGTGAGGTGTTCACGGGGCTCGTGCAGGGCGTGGGAACGGTTGCCGCGCTGGAGGTGACGGACGCGGGGGCCCGCCTGCAGATCGAGACGTCGCTCGCCGCCGAGCTGAGCGCCGGCGACTCGATCGCGGTCAATGGGGTGTGCCTCAGCGCGGCCTCGCTCGAGAACGGCTCGTTTGTGGCCGACGCGATGAACGAAACCTTGTCGCGCACGTCGCTAGGAGGACTGGGCCCCGGCGCTTCGGTGAACCTCGAGCTGCCGGTACGCGCTTCCGACCGTCTGGGCGGTCACCTCGTCCAGGGGCACGTCGACGGGGTGGGGCAGGTTGGCGCGGTCGATTCGGATGGGTTCGCGCGCCGGGTCCGAATCGAAGCGCCTCCCTCGGTCCTGCGCTATGTGATCGAGAAGGCGTCGATCGCGGTCGACGGCGTCTCGCTGACCGTGGCCGAGCTGGACGAGCGATCGTTTACCGTCTCCTTGATACCGGAGACGTTGCAACGCACGAATCTCGGGCATGCGCGAGCGGGCGACACAGTGAACCTGGAGGTGGATGTGCTGGCCAAATACGTCGAGAAGCTGATGGGGCAGGGGCGATGAGCTCGGTTCAGACACCGTTCGCGACGATCGCCGAGGCGATCGAGGACATCCGCCAGGGCAAGATGGTCGTGGTCGTCGACGATCCGAACCGCGAGAACGAGGGCGACCTGACGATGGCCGCCCAGTTCGTCACCCCCGAGGCGATCAACTTCATGGCCAAGGAAGGGCGCGGCCTGATCTGCCTGGCGCTCACGCCGGAGCGCTGCGACGAGCTGGGGCTCGACCTGATGGCGGCCAAGAACGAGTCCGCCTTCTCCACCGCGTTCACGATCTCGATCGAGGCGCGCTCGGGCGTCAGCACCGGCATCTCGGCCGCCGACCGCGCGCGCACGATCCAGGTCGCCATCGATCCCCAGGCCAGCCCCCGCGAGCTCGTCCAGCCCGGGCACGTGTTTCCGCTGAAGGCCAAGCCGGGCGGGGTCCTGGAGCGGGTGGGCCAGACCGAGGCCGGCGTCGACCTGGCGCGTCTGGCCGGGCTGAACCCCTCGGGTGTGATCTGCGAGATCATGAATGACGACGGGACCATGGCCCGCGTCCCCGATCTGACCTCCTACTGCCAGCGCCACGGGCTCAAGATGGTCTCGGTGGCCGACCTCGTCGCGTACCGCCGCCGGCACGAGAAGCTGGTCGAGCGCGTGGTCGCCACCCGCCTGCCCACCGGGTTCGGCGATTTCACCGCGGTCGGGTACCGGTCGCTGGTCGACAACAAGCATCACGTGGCACTCGTCAAGGGCGAGGTCTCGGGTTGCGAGGACGTGCTGGTGCGCGTCCACTCGGAGTGCCTGACCGGTGACGTGTTCCACTCCCTGCGCTGCGACTGCGGCGAGCAGCTCGAGTCGGCGTTGTCGATGATCGAGTCCGAGGGGGCCGGGGTTCTGCTGTATCTCTCGCAAGAGGGTCGTGGGATCGGGCTCCTCAACAAGCTCCGTGCCTACAAGCTCCAGGAGGAGGGGCTCGACACCGTCGACGCGAACCTGCGCCTCGGGTTGCCGGCCGATCTGCGCGACTACGGGATTGGCGCCCAGATCCTCGTGGACTTGGGCCTGACGTCGATCCGGATCCTCACCAACAACCCCAAGAAGATCTCCGGCCTGGCCGGATATGGGCTGTCAGTGGCCGACCAGATCCCGATCCAGCACGTCCCCAATCCCCACAACGAGGCCTACCTCCGCGCCAAGCGCGACCGGCTCGGTCACACCCTGCACCACCAGGGGCTCGCCCTCGACGAGGAGATGCTCCACGACGAGCACGAGGTCGACCGGCGCCGGCGCGAGACGCAGGGATGAACTCGCAGTCCGGGGAGCCGGGCCGCGTGGCGCTGTGTATCGCGCGGTTCTACGCCGAGCTGGCGGAAAGGCTCGAGGCCGGCGCCCGGGCCGCGCTGGGCGAGGCGGGGATCGTGGACGTGGAGCGCTTCGAGGTGCCGGGGGCGTTCGAGCTGCCCCTGGTCGCGTTATACGCGGCGCGGTCGGGTCGCTACGACGCGGTCGTCTGCCTCGGCGCCGTGATCCGCGGCGAGACCGACCACTACGACTACGTCTGCGGCGAAGCCGCCCGCGGGATCCAGCAGGTCCAGCTCGAGACCGGCGTGCCGTGCGGGTTCGGCGTGCTGACCGTCGACACCATGGCCCAGGCGCTCGACCGCGTGGCCGGCGGCTTCCGCCGCGATACGGGGCGCGCGGCGGCCGAGGCGGCGCTGGCGTCGCTCGAGGTCAAGCGGGCGGTGGGGTTGGCGGGGTCACCGGTGGCGTAGGTCTGAGGCTTTGTACGTCCCGGGGTGGCGGATGCGGGTCGGGGTGCCGAACGCGCCAAACCGCCCTTCCCGGCCCCGGGGGCGCCACAAGCGCCTCTCGAGGCTGTTGCACAAAGCTCGCCAGTTGTGACCACCGCATAACCGCCACGCCGCAAGACACCGGCGCCAAGGGGATTTCGTCTGGCCTGGTCGAGAAACGCAACCTGGTGTTGCGTTTCCTGTCAGGCCCCACGCTGTCGATCACCCTCTTGTGAGCCGGTCATAACGATCGCGGCGCGAAGGGCAGCCTCCCCGCACGCTTACGTGTCCAAAGCCCGACACGCCCGCGCGGTTCGCGACGCTTTGCACCCCCGCCCGCCGGCAACCCGCCCACGCGCCACCGCCCCGGGTCCAACCTGCATTTCGCAACAAATCGCCGCCGCCGGGGCCGCCGAGCGCACATGAGCATCGTGGGCATGCTTTTGTGGCCAACTCGCCGGCCGGCGGGGGGCTTTGCGACGTTTACAGGTGCTCTGTCCCGCTGCTGGCGACCACGTGCATTTCGCCCGAAACCGCCTCTCCGTGCCACCGCCACCCGCACATAAACACCCCCAGACGCTTACGTGGCGTGGCGCCGGGTGCTTGGGCGGTTTTGCGAGTTGTCTACCGCCCGGCCGCCGGCGCTGTGCATTTCGCCCGGAGCCACCTCGGCCGCCCGCGCCGCCGGGACATGAGCATCCGGGGGATGCTTATCTCCCAAGGCCCGGCGGGATCGCTGGGCTTTCGGGCGTTCTGCACAGGGCATGGCGTCCGCCCGCCGACGAAGCGCGCTTCGTCCGCCCGCCGGCGAAGCGCGGCGGGCACACGAGCCAGGCTACGAACCCGGGCTAATCGCCCTGCGAATTGCCGTCGCCCGTCGGCGGCCCAGCGCCCGGCGGCCCCCCGCCGGGCGGACCGCCGCCCCGGACGAGATGCCCGTGGCGCTTGCCGGGGCCGAAACCCGGGCCCGCGCCGGCGCCACCACTGCGCGCCTTGTCCCCGAGCGCCAGCAGCGCCAGCTGAAGCTGCGCCCTGACCGTCCCGGTCTGGTTGGGGATCTGCAGGCGCTGGTAGAGGACCTTGGCCGCGTCGGCCGGGTCGCCGGCCAGTCGCAGCGAGCGCCCGAGGTCGTAGAGCGCATAGGCGTAGGTCAGGCTGCCGGGGGACGCGGCGGTCACGGCCTGCTGCAGCACGGGGATGGCCGCGCTGTAGTTGCCGTCCACCATCAGCTGGTGGCCCCGCGCCTCGAGGGTCTCGGCGAGCGGCGCCGGTGTGGTGGCGGCCGCGGGCGTGGCGGTCACGGCGCTCGCCGTGTGCGTGGTGGTCTGCGGCTTGGGCGGTGGCGCCGGCGGTTTGTGGCTGACCGTGGCGGCCGAGGCCTCCCGCTGCGTTCCGGCGGCCGCGGAGTGCGTCCCGCTCGAGCCGCCGCCTCCGATGGTCCCCGCTATCGCGATGGCCACCCCCGCGCCGGCCGCCAGCGCGGCCAGCGCCGGCACGCGGGCGCCGTGGAATCGGCGCCGCCGCCGGTTCAAGGGAACCGTAACCCCCGTCCCCGACTCGTGCGCGCGCGTCCCTCGGCGAGGCCGGCCAGAGCCAACCGGGCGCGCCCGCGGCGCCGCACGTGCGGCACGCCCGGCGCCAACCGCCGCCGCGGCACCCGCACCCGCACCCGCGCTCGCACCCGAACGAGCGCCGCCGGCGCGATACGTCCTTGTCGCCGGCTCGGTCAGTGCCGCCTCGATCGCCTGGGCGAAGTCTTGCGCGCTCGGCCAGCGCTGCTCGGGCCGCTTGGCCATCCCGCGGGCCAGCACCGCATCGATCGCCGGCGGCAGAGCACGATTGCGCTCGCTTGCGGCCGGCGGCTCGTCCTCGACGTGCTGGCGGGCCTGGGCGGCGAAATGCGCGGAGGTGAACGGCCGCTCGCCCACCAGTAGCTCGTAGGCCGCGACGGCCAGGGAGTAGCGGTCGCTGGCCTCTGTGGCCGGCCGTCCCAGCGCGCGCTCGGGGGCGAGGTAGGACGCCGTCCCGAGCACCTGACCGGTCCCCGTGATCGTGTCCTCGGTCCCGAGCCGGGCGATGCCGAAGTCGGCCACGTGCAGCACCCGGTCGCGGTCGAGCAGCAGGTTGGCCGGCTTGATGTCCCGATGCAGGACGCCCCGCTCATGTCCGTAATCGACCGCCGCCGCGGCCTCGTGGATCCACTCGACCGTGTGCACCCGGCGGACCGAGTCGACCCTCAGCGCATCCGCCACGGTCCCGCCGGCGAGGTACTCCATGACGATGAACGCGCGCCCCGGCGCCCCGGCGCTCTCGTCGGTCTCGCCGACGTCGTAGATCATCACGACGTTCGGGTGGCCCGACAGCCGCGCCGCCGCGCGCGCCTCGCGCGTGAAGCGCTCGGAGCCCGCCGGATCGTCGGCGAAGCGCTCGGCCAGCAGCTTGATCGCGACGTTGCGGCCGAGCGCCCGGTCACGGGCGCACCACACCGACGCCATACCGCCGGAGGCGATGTGGCGGACCGCCTCGTAGCGGTCCGGCAGCCCCAACTGCGGCCGGACGCGTGCGTCCGGGTGGGATCGATCACCCATCGAAACGCCTCATTACCCGTCTCGTAGGATACGAACCGCACAGGACCGTGCTGGGCGCGCACAAAGTCATGCAGGTGCGAAGGCTATACTCGCCGTCCATGGCCAAGGTCTGTCACGTGTGTAGGAAGGGCCCGGCGTTCGGCAACAGCCGGAGCCACTCGATGGTCGCCACCCGGCGCCGATTCGAGCCGAACCTGCAGCGCGTTCGGATCGATGACAACGGGACGCCGCGACGGGTGTACGTATGCACGCGGTGCCTGAAGGCCGGCAAGGTAACGAAGGCCCTCTGACCGCCGCGGCTCCGGACCCGGCCTCAGGGTCCGATCCGAGCCTGCTGCGTTTCCGTGCCGTGCTCGAGGCCGGCCTCGCCGCGCTCGAGGCCCGGCGCGAGGAGGTCAACGAGCTGAACGTGTTCCCCGTCGCCGACGGCGACACCGGCGACAACATGGTCCTCACGCTGCGAGCGGTCTTGAACGAGCTCGACCGCCTGGCTACGACCACGGACGAGACCGAGGTCCAGCAGGTCAGCCGCGACCAGATCGTCGCCTCGGTCGCGCGCGCCGCGCTGCTCGGCGCTCGCGGGACCTCCGGCGTGATCCTGTCCCAGCTGATCCGCGGCGCGGCCGAGGAGCTGGCCAGCCGCCCGGGCGAGCTGGTCGACCCGGTACTGATCAGCGCGGCGCTGGCGCGCGCGGTCGACCAGGCGTACGGTTCGGTGCGCGAGCCGGTCGAAGGCACGATCCTCACCGTCGTGCGCGAGATGGGGGTGCAGGTGGCCTCCGACCTCGCCCGATTCAAGGACGCCCGCTTGCCTCCACACGCGAGCGCCGAGGTCCAGAACTGGGTGATCGCGGCCGTGGTCGAGCGCGCACTGCAGGCGGGGGAGACCTCGGTCAGGCGGGGCCCCGAACTGCTTCCCGCGCTGCGCGAGGCGGGCGTCGTCGACGCCGGCGGCTACGCGCTCACGGTCATGCTGGCCGGCATCCTGGGAGCCCTGCGGGGTGGTGAGCGACCGCATATCGCGCACCAGCCGAGCGCGCGCGTCACCCGGCCTCAGCACTCCTCGACGACTTACCGGTACTGCGCGAGCTTCGCGGTCACGGGCCGCGATCTGGAGCAGTGGCGCTTCGTCCCGGCGCTCGAGCGGCTCGGCGACGCCGTGCTGATCGTCGGCGATCAGGCCACGCTCAAGGTGCACGTCCACACCGACGATCCCGACGCCGCCACGGCGCTGTTCCACGCGCACGGCACCGTCTCCCACCTCGACGTAAACGACATGCGCGCGCAGGTGCAGCGACGCGACGAGCGCCTCACCGCGCCGAGGGCGGCGCCACCGGTGTGCGCCGCCGTGGCGGTGACCACCGGCGCCGGCATGCGGTCGCTGTTCGAGAGCCTCGGCGTCCGCCCGCTGGATGGGGGTGCGGAGCTGGCCCCGAGCAGCCTCGACCTGCTCGCGGCGATCCACGCCAGCCGCGCCGAGGAGGTTGTCGTGCTCCCGAACGGCCCGGCCGCTCTACAGGCCGCGCGCCGTGCCGCCGGCCTGTCGGACAAGACGGTCCGCGTGGTGCCGTCGCTCTCGCCCCAGGCCGGGCTGGCGGCCGCCGTCACCCTCGACCCGACGCAGTCCGCCGAGGGCAACGCGGCCGCAATGACCAGCGCGCTCGATCACGTCCGCACCGGCGCGGTCGCCGCGGCCCGGCTGGACGACGCTCAGGGGCGCTTCCGCGCCGGTGACGCGATCGGCTTCGTGGAGGACGAGATCGTCGCCTGGGGCAAGCCCCGGGAGGCGCTGCGCGAGGTGCTCGAGCGGCTCGCGCACGACGCCGAGTTGATCACCTGCCTGCGGGGCGCCGAAGCGCCGCTGGACGACGTGACAGTGCAGGCGCTGGCGCACGGAGATGTCGAATTCGAGCTATCTGACGGAGGTCAATCGGATCATTGGTGGCTGCTCGCCGCCGAGTAGCCCCCGGCGACGGATAGAGGACTGACGCGGCCAGCTCGTCCGCGGGCATCGGACGCGCGAACAGGAAGCCCTGAACCCGCTCGCATTCGAGCATGCGCAGAGTGAGCAGCTGCTCCTCGGTCTCGACGCCCTCCGCGGTGACGGCGCACCCGAGCGCTCGGGCCAGGCCGATCAGCGACGAGACGATCGCCTGATCGCGGCCGTCCTCGGCGAGACCCGCCACGAAGCTCCGATCGATCTTGATCGCGTCGAGCGGGTGCTCCTTGAGCCAGGAGAGCGACGCGACGCCGGTGCCGAAGTCGTCGAGGACGATCCGGATGCCGTGTGACTCGAGCTCGCGCAGGGTGCCGGCCGCGACGCTGTCGGTGCCAACCAGCGCGGTCTCGCTCAACTCCAGGGTGAGGCGCTCCGCGGGGAACCGCGCGTGCGCCAGGATCTGCCGGACCGCCAGCGCAAAGCCCGGGTGTGAGAGCTGGTGCGCGGACACGTTGACCGACAGCTCGACCGGATCGTCGAGCTCGCCGGCGATGCGGGCCATGGTCTCACAGCTCTCGCGCAGCACCCAGGCGCCGATCGGAACGATCAGCCCGGCGTCCTCGGCGACCGGGATGAACTCGGCCGGCGGCACGTCGCCCAGCGCCGGACTATTCCAGCGCAGCAGCGCCTCCACCGCGGCTAGCTTGCCGGTCTCGAGCTCGAACACCGGCTGGAAGGCGACCGCGAGCTCGCCGCGCATCTCGGCGCCGCGCAGCTCGCGGATGATCGCGAGCCGGCCGCCCTCCTGGCTGCGCCGGCTTCCCCCGAAGAACGCCAGCCGATCCCGACCCGAGCGCTTGGCCTCGTACATCGCGCTGTCGGCCTGGCGCAGCGCCTCGCGGGCGTCCGCCTGCGCGTCGGTCAGGAGCGCCGCGCCGATGCTCGCGGTGAGGACGTGCTGGTCGACGCCGGGGAGCGGGCGAGAGATCGCCTCGAGCAGCCGGGCGCCGAGCTTCGCCGCCTGGTCGGCGTCGGCGACCCCCTCCGCCACGACCACGAACTCGTCGCCGCCGAACCGGCCCACGAAGTCGCTGCCACGCACCGCGCCGGACAGCCGGGCGGCGACCTCCCGGATCATCTCGTCGGCGCGGTCGTGCCCGAGCGTGTCGTTGAGCGCCTTCAGGCCGTCGAGGTCGATGAACAGTGCGGCCACGGCGGCGCCCGGCTGGACGCGCGCGATCGCGTCGTCGAGGCGCTCGAAGATCGCGGACCGGTTGGGCAGCCCGGTCAGTCCGTCGTGCCGGGCGTCGTGGATCAGCCGCTCCAGCGCGCGGTGGCGCTCGATCGCGATCCCGGCCAGCCTCGCGCCGTCCTCCAGGACCGTGATGTGCTCGGGCAGGGGCCGACGCGGCCGCTGCCCGTACAGGGCGAGCGTCCCGAGCACCTCGCCGGCCGGCGCCTTGATCGGCATCGACCAGCAGTGCCGCAGGCCGGCCTCCAGCACGAACTCGCGAATCGGCGCCCACTTAGGGTCCTCCGCGATGTCGTCCGAGATCGTCAGCTGCCCGGACCACGCCGCCGAGCCGCAGGCTCCGACGTTAGGGCCGATCACGACACCGTCAATCGCCGACATGTAATGCGCCGGAAGCGATGGTCCCGCGGCCGGATGCAGCGTGTTGGAGTCGCGATCGAGCAGTACCACCGCCCCGATCACGGAAGGATCGTGGCGCTCGATTCCTTGCACCAGCTCGACGAGCACCTCCCCGAGCGGGCTGCCTCCGGCGATCAGCTCGTGCACGCGGTGCTGCGAGGCGACCAGCTCGTGGAAGCGGACAGCGTGCTCGTTGGCCAGCCGGAGGCGAACCTCGGCGGCGACGGCCGCCGCAGCGTCGTCGAGGATCTGCATGTCGCGCAGGTCCCAGTCGCGGGGCGCCGCGTCCGCCACGGCGAGCACGCACAGGACGTGGCCGTCGACGCTCACCGGCACCTCGAGATATGACTGCGCGCCGTCCGGCCAGGCGGGCGCGTTCACGTGGGCGCTCAGGAACTGCTCGAGCGACTCGGAGACGGGAATGTCGGCCGTCTCCGGCCGCGCCGCGTCGCCCTTCCACAGACCGGTGAGCCGCGTGCGGTCGCCGAGCGGGACCGCGAGCGCCGCGACGGCGGATCCGGTGGCCCGCCTGAGCGCCGCCGTCCAGCGGTCGAGCTCGGGATCGGGTCCGGGCTCGAGCAGCCCGCAGCGCTCCTGCAGCGAGCGCCGGAGCTCGTCGTTGGCATCGTGAACGGTCGGATCGGCGGGTTCCACGTCGTGGTTAAGCTCGTCCCATCCGTCGAAACGTTGATCATGGAGCAGGTCCGCTCGACGGATCTCCGGTTTTCAGTCCGCCGATGCCCGCCACCGCCTCCGCCTTCGCCACCTCCGAACCGCTCGACCCGCGGGCGCTCGAGTGCGCACCGGTCCGGTACCCGAGGCCGTCGAAGCTGCGCGCACCATTGGCCTTCGACGGGGCCAAGGCCCAGCGGGCGGCGGAAACGCTGGGGCTGCGCACGGTCGAGGACCTGCTGCTCCACCTGCCGCGCGACCTCCGCGAGGCCCGCGCGGTCGCTGACCTGGAGCCCGGCGACAGCGCCACCGTGGTCGTGCAGGTTCGCAGCATCTCGTCGCGGTCGGTGCGTCGGCGCGGCATGCGGCCGCTGGTCGAGGCGACCGTGGCGGACGAGAGCGGTGCGATGAAGGCGACCTTCTTCAACCAGCCCTGGCTCGAGCAGCGCTACCCGGTGGGGACGCGTCTGGCGCTGCACGGGAAGTTCGAGGCGCGCGGGAGGTTCCGGGTCCAGGCGCACGCCCGGACGGGCGAGGCCGTGACCGGGTCGAGCGTGGCCGCCTCGGTGGCGCACTATCCGGCCACCGACGGCCTGTCCTCGACCCAGATCCTGGCTCTGGTCCGGGAGCATCAGGCGGCGCTGACAGACGTGGTCGAGCCGCTGCCGGCGGCGCTGCGGCGCGCCCAGCGGCTGCCGGATCGCGCCGCGGCGTTGACCGCGGCGCACAACGCAGAGTCGCAGTCCGCGTTCGACCACGCCCGCCGGCGACTGGCCTTCGACGAGCTGCTGCTGGTCCAGCTCGCGCTGCTCCGCCGGCGTCTGCGCCGGCGCTCGGCCCAGACCGCCCCCGTCCTCGACCGCCCGCCCGAACTGACCGCGCGCTGGCTCGAGACGATGCTGCCGTTCTCGCTGACCGGCGACCAGCAGCGCGCCGTCGACGCGGTCGACCGCGACCTGGCCGGCCCGCAGCCGATGCAGCGCCTGCTGATGGGCGAGGTCGGGTCGGGAAAGACCGTGGTGGCCCTGTACACGCTGCTGCGCGCGGTCGAGCAGGGCTACCAGGGCGCGCTGATGGCTCCGACCGAGACGCTGGCCGAGCAGCATTTCGCCACGATCCAGTCGCTCATGCCGGGGGCGGTCGTGCCGCTCGGGCTGCTGACCGGATCCACGCCTGGACGGCGGCGCGCCGACCTGCTCGGCAAGCTGGCCACCGGTGAGCTCCCGCTGATCGTCGGCACCCATGCCCTGATCGAGGATCCGGTGCAGTTCGCGCGCCTCGCCGTGGCGGTGGTCGACGAGCAGCATCGCTTCGGGGTGCGCCAGCGGGCGGCGCTCGACGCGAAGGCTCCCCGCGATGAGCGACCGCACGTCTTGCACATGACGGCCACCCCGATCCCCCGGACGCTCGCCCTGTCTCAGTACGGAGACCTCGACCAGACCGTCTTGCGAGAGCTGCCCGCAGGCCGGCGTCCGATCAAGACATTCGTGTGCTCGAGTGAGACCGAGCGCGCCCGCGCCTACGAGCGGATCCGCGAGGAGCTCCGCGCCGGCCGCCAGGCGTTCGTGGTGTGCCCGCTCGTGTCCGAGTCCGAGCTGCTCCAGGCGCGCGCCGCCACCGCTGAGTTCGAGCGACTACGAGCCGGCGAGTTCCAAGACTTCCGTGTCGTGCTGATGCACGGGCAGCTGGCGGGCGGCGCCAAGCAGGAGGCGATGGGAGCGTTCGCCTCGGGCGGAGCGGACATGCTCGTGGCCACGTCGGTGATCGAGGTCGGGATCGACGTGCCGAACGCGACGGTGATGCTGGTCGAGGACGCGGACCGGTACGGGATCTCGCAACTGCACCAGCTGCGCGGACGGATCGGCCGCGGGCCCCACGACTCGGTGTGCCTGCTGTTCGGCGCCAAGGAGTCACCGCGGCTGCGGGCGCTGGCGGGTCATACGGATGGGTTCACACTGGCCGAGATCGATCTCGAGCTGCGTGGCGAGGGGGAACTGGTCGGGACTCGCCAGCACGGCGAGGCGCAGTACCGGGTCGCCGAGCTGCCGCGCGACGCCGAGCTGCTCGAGCGGGCCCGCCGGTACGCCGAGGAGGTGATCGCCGAGGATCCCGAGCTGACCGGGGCCGAGAACGCGCTGCTCGCCGACGCGCTGCTTGGCGCGTTCGGCGCCGAGGCGCTCGCGCCGATCCGGGCCTGAGACGTGCGCGTCGTCGCGGGACGGTTTGGCGGTCGCTCGCTCGTCGCGCCGCGCGGGCGCGCCACCCGCCCGACCTCCGATCGTGTGCGCGAGGCACTGTTCTCGATCCTGGGATCGGTCGTGGCCGACCGCGTGCTGGACTTGTACGCGGGGTCGGGCGCGCTGGCGCTGGAAGCCCTCTCCCGGGGCGCTTCGCAGGCCACCTTCGTCGACTCCTCCGCCGCCGCGGTGGCGGCGATCCGCGGCAACCTGAGCACCCTCGGCGTGGAGGCCGAGGTGCGCCGCCAGGACGCCCTCGCGTACCTCAGAGGCGCACTTCGCGACGCTCGTCAATACGATCTGGTCTTCCTCGATCCTCCATATCGCCACGCGAGCGCGCTCGGGCGAGAGCTTTCGACGGCGCTGGGACCGGTTCTCGCCCCGGCTGCTCGGGTAGTGGCCGAGAGCGACCGGCGGGCGCCGCTCGAGCTCGAACTCCCTCTACTCGACGAGCGCCGCTACGGCGACACCTTGATCCGAATCCATGGCACCCGATAACCGAGTCGCGATCTGCCCCGGCACGTTCGACCCCGTCACGAACGGCCATCTCGACGTGATCGCGCGGGCGTCGGCCATGTACGACAAGGTGATCGTGGGGGTCGTCAACCTCCCCTGGCGGAAGGGCAGGACGGTGTTCACCGCCGAGGAGCGGGTGCGGTTCGTCCGCAACGCGACGCGCCATCTCGGCAACGTCAACGTCGAGCCGTTCAGCACGCTGCTCGTCGACTTCGCCCGCGAGCGCGACGCGATGGCGATCGTCAAGGGACTGCGCGCGATCTCCGATTTCGAGTACGAGCTCGAGATGAATCAGCTCAACCGCAGGCAGGACCCGGAGATCGAGTCCGTTTACCTCATGGCGTCCGCCAAGTACAGTTTCTTGAGCTCGAGTGGCATCAAGGAGCTTGCGACCTTCGGCGGCGATATCGATGATCTTGTCCCCGAAGAGGTGGCCGGAGCCTTGAAGGAACGGCTCGGGCGCTAACGAAACAGAGGTTTTCAGATGGATGTCCTGGTTCTCATCGACAAGCTGGACGATCTCGTGCACAACGCTCGAGCCGTGCCGCTCACCGATCAGGTGCGGGTCGACAAGGAGGAGATCTACGACATCCTCGACCAGATGCGCGCCACGATCCCCGAGGAGATCAAGCAGGCCCGGTGGATCGTCAAGGAACGCCAGGAGATGCTGGCCGAGGCCAAGCGCGAGGCCGAACGGATCGTCAAGGAGGCGCGCGAGCGCCAGGAGCGGATGGTCTCCGAGGAGGAGATCACCAAGCAGGCCGAGCGCGCCGCCGAGGACATCATCGAGGACGCGCGAGCGCGCGAGCGCGAGATCCGTCTCGGCGCCGAGGACTACGCCGACGAGATCCTCAACACGCTCGAGGTCAACCTCTCGAAGTTCATCGCGGCGGTACGCCGCGGACGCGAGCGGCTCGCCGGCAAGGAAGAGCCGGCCGAAGTCTCGTAAGGACCGCGCCGGATGCGCGGCCGTGGTGACTGCCGGCGTGCGGGCTGAGTGCGGGCCCTCGTCATCCAGCACGAAGACGACGCCCCCGGCGGCCACGTGAGCGCGTGGCTCGCCGAGCGGGGTGCCGAGGAGGACGTGTACCTGATGACCGCCGACGGTGTTCGCCCGCTCGATCCCCGCGATTACGACCTCGTCGTCTCGCTCGGCTCGGAGCGGTCCGCCTACGACGACACGCTCCCGTGGGTGCCACGCGAGGCGGCGCTGCTCCGCGACGCGTTCGATGCCGATGTCCCGGTGCTCGGCATCTGCTTCGGCAGCCAGATCCTGGCCCGCGCCCTGGGTGGGGAGGCACGGCGGGCGGAGCGGTCCGAGATCGGTTGGGTTCAGGTCCGCACGGACGAACCCGCGCTCGTGGCCGAGGGGCCGTGGTTTCAGTGGCATCACGACACGTTCACGCCGCCGCCCGGCGCTTCGCTGTTGGCCGACAGCCCCGCGGCGCCGCAGGCCTACACCCTCGGGCGGTGCCTCGGCATCCAGTTCCATCCCGAGGTGACGGTGCCGATCGTCGAGGAGTGGGTGTCGCTCGGCGGCGATCAGTTGCTCCGGCACGGCATCGATGCCGACCGTCTGATGGCCGAAACACGCGAGCGCGAGGCCGAGAACCGATCGCGAGCGTGGCGGCTGATGGACGCGTTCGTTTCTCGCGTGGCCGGGGTCGCGTGAGCCACCCGACCCGGCCCGTGATCGGCGTGTGCGCTGTGCGCGAGCGGGCGCGGTGGGCTTTCTGGGACCAGGAGGCGCATCTGGTCGCCGATTCCTACGTGGCCCCGCTGCAGCGCGCCGGCGGGCTCGCCGTGCTGCTCGCGGTCGACACGCGCGCTCCGCTCGAGCTGCTCGACCGCGTCGACGGGCTGATGCTGATCGGGGGGGCCGACCTCGATCCGGCCTCGTACGGCGCCGCCCAGCAACCCGGCACCGAATCGACCTACCCGGACCGCGACGCGTTCGAGATCGCGTTGTCGCTCGGCGCGCTCGCCCGCGAGATGCCGGTGCTGGGGATCTGCCGGGGCATGCAGATCCTCAACGTCGCGCTCGGCGGCACGCTCGTCCAGGACCTCGTGGCCCCGGACGGCACCCATCCGCACCGCAAGTTCAAGGGGACCTTCGACGGGAACGCGCACACCGTCGAGCTGGTGCCCGGATCGCTCGCCGAGCGCGCCGTCGGCGAGCACGCGCACATCGCCCACTGCCACCACCACCAAGCCGTGCTGGCGCTGGGTGACGGCCTCGTCGTCAGCGGCCGGGCCGAGGACGGCGTGATCGAGGCGATCGAGATGGCCGACGGGCGCTGGGGCCTTGGCGTGCAGTGGCACCCCGAGGCGAACGATCGGAGCCGGCTGTTCGGTGCCGTATGCGACGCGGCAGCTCAGCGGATGGCGAAGCCGGTGAGACCCTCGGGCGGCTCTTCGCGGACGTCGACGCTCGCGACCTCGGCCTGACGGGGCCCGGTCCTCGCGAATTCGATCAGCCGCTCGACGTCGTCGGGCCGGCCCTCGAATACGGCCTCGACCGCGCCGTCCGAGCGGTTGCGGGCCCACCCGGCCACGTTTCGCGACTGCGCTCCTCGACGGAGCGAGTCGCGGAAGAACACGCCCTGGACCCGGCCTTGGACGATCACCCGCCGGCGAATCTGGTCGTCTTTCATCCGGCGATTAATACCCGAGCGTGTGCAGGACATTCGTTCCGTCCGAGCGTCCCGCGATCCTGGACGGGCTATGAACGCACTGTGGTTGCTGATCGGCTTGGTGGCCGGCGCCGGTGCCGTGTTGCTCGCGGTTCGTCCGCGCCTGCGGTCGCTGTCAGCCGAGGCCGCGCGCGCCGGGGAGCTCGACCGCGAGCTGGTCCGCGCGCGGGCCGACGTCGAGCGCGAGCGGGCGGTCGCGCACGAGCGCCTCGCCGCGGTCACCGACGCGCAGGAACGGTTGTCGGCGTCGTTCAAGGCGCTGAGCGCGGAGGCGCTGCAGTCGGGCATGGCGCAGCTCTCCGAGGTGGCCCGGGCACAGCTGCGCGAGGTGCAGGCGGAGGCCAAGGGGGACCTGGACAAGCGCCAGCAGGCGGTCGAGCAACTTGTGGCGCCGCTGCGCGAGCAGCTCGGGCGGGTCGATACGCAGCTGCTCCGGCTCGACCAGGAGCGGCGGGAGTCGCGGGGTCGCCTCGAGACGCAGCTGAAGACGCTGGCCGAGACCGGCGAGCGGCTGCGCACCGAGACCGGCGCGCTCGTCACCGCGCTGCGCAAGCCCAACGCGCGCGGACAGTGGGGTCAGATGCAGCTGCGCAACGTGGTGGAGCTCGCCGGCATGGTCCAGTACTGCGACTTCGCCGAGCAGTCCGCGGTGGCCGGCGACGAGTCGGCGCTCCGCCCCGACCTCGTGGTCAGCCTGCCGGGGGGCAAGCACGTGGTGGTCGATGCCAAGGCGCCGCTTCAGGGCGTGCTCGACGCCTACCAGGCGCGCGACGAGGAGGAACGCCAGCGACACCTGCGCGACCACGCGCGACTGCTCCGCCGCCACGTCAAGGCGCTGGCCGACAAGGCGTACTGGGCGGGGCTCGACTCGACGCCCGACGTCGTGGTCATGTTCCTGCCCGGCGAGCACCTGTACGGCGCCGCACTCGAGGCCGACCCGACGCTGATCGAGGACGCGATGGCGCGTCGGGTGCTGATCGCCACGCCGACCACCCTGCTGGCGATGCTGCGGGCGATCGCCTACGGGTGGCAGCAGGAGCGCGTCGCGGAGTCCGCGCAGGCGATCTCAGATCTGGGCCGGGAACTGCACGGCCGGCTCGTGAAGCTCTCCGGCCTGCTCGGCACGCTCGGCACGCGCCTCAACAGCACGGTGCGCGCATACAACGAAGCTGTCGGCTCATACGAGGCGCGGGTGCTGCCGGCGGCGCGCCGGTTCGAGGATCACGGCTCGGCCGTGGGTGGACGCGACCTGCCCGAGCTCGAGCAGGTCACGATCAGCGCGCGCACTGTCCACGCTCCCGAGCTCGCCGGCGACGGCGCCGACAGGCCGGAGGCCCCGCGGGTGCCCGAGCAGCTGACCATGCGCAGGCTCCGAGCGGCGGATTAGGCCGCGAGCGCGCTCGCCGGCGCCGATCGCGACGGGGGCGTGGGCGGTGATGCATCGGGGCGCCGTCGCTCTCGTCTACGGCACGATCTCGACGCTGTCTCTCGCGGCGCGCGCGCCCGCCGCGCGGCCACCTCGGATCCACGGACATTCACGCAGTGTCATACGCACCGGATCACCTCTCTTCCGCCTGCCACGACGGCCCGGAACGCTATGGCGGGCGGCCGCGCTCGGTGTGAAACGCTCGTGACCGAGGGCCATACCACTAACATGCAACCATGCGGTTGCTCGTTCTCGGCGGAACGGTGTTCCTCGGTCGCCACATCGTCGCCGCGGCGACCGAGCGCGGCCACGACCTGACGCTGTTCAACCGGGGGCGGTCCGATCCACGTCCGGTCGAGGGGGTCGAGCAGGTCCACGGGGACCGGGAGCACGATCTCGGCACGCTCATTGGCCGCCGCTGGGACGCGGTGATCGACACGTCCGGCTACCTGCCTCGGGTCGTCCGCGCGTCCGCCGAGCTGCTTTCGGACGCGGTCGACCGGTACGCGTTCGTATCGAGCATCTCGGCCTACGGGACCTTTCCCCGGCCTGGTCTCGACGAGAACTCGCCACTCGCGCCACCACCGCCGCCCGACGCCGAGGACGTGCTGCGGTACTACTCCGAGCTCAAGGCCGCGTGCGAGCGCGAGGTCCAGAGCGTGCTCCCGGACCGCACGCTCGTGATCCGCCCGGGGCTGATCGTTGGCCCGCATGACCCCACCAACCGATTCACCTACTGGGTAGGCCGGCTCGCCGAGGGTGGGCGCGTGCTCGCTCCGGGTGCCTTCGACCAACCGGTGCAGCTGATCGACGCGCGCGACCTGGGGGAGTGGATCGTCCGGATGGCCGAGGAGGGCGCCGCCGGCGTCTACAACGCCACCGGGCCGGCCACGCCGCTGAGGTTCGGCCCGATGCTCGAGCGGACCCGGGGCGCCGCGGGCGCTCCCGCTGAGCTGGTCTGGATCGAGGAAGACCGGCTGGCCGAGGCCGGCGTCGAGCCCTGGGACCAGCTGCCCTTATGGCTCGACCTTCCCCGCCACCCCGACTTCCGCGGCTTCCTCGCCGTCGACATCGGCCGCGCGCTGGGGGCCGGGCTGACCTTTCGCCCGCTCGAGGAGACCGTCCTCGACACGCTGGCGTGGGCTCGCTCGGGCTCTGAAGCGCCGGCGCGAGGCGGGGACGTTCCGCTGCCGCCACCCGCCGGGCTCCCGCGCGAGCGCGAGGCTGAGCTGCTGGCGCGACTGGCCGGCTGAGTCACCCGTTTCGCACCGCCCACCACCGCCGCAGGTCCCCCCGCTGATGGGGCATTGGATCGGCCGATGGCTTGCGCCGCCGAACCTCGTCGAGCGCGTCGTCGATCTCGATCCCCGCCCGCACCGCCACCACCGCGGCCGCCACGGCTGCCGAGCGCTGCCAGCCGGCGCGGCAGTGCACATACGTCCGCGCGCCCCCGTCGAGCCACGCGTTCACCTGCTCGACCGCGGCGTCGAGGACGGCCGGCCGGAGGCCGCCGTAGTCGGTCAGGGGCAGGCGGCGCTCCTCGATCCCGGCCCGGGCCAGCGCGCCCACCACGGCGTCCCGGTCGCCCGGCCGGTACTCGACGTCCTCGGTCAGGTTGAGCACCCGCTGTACGCCGGCGTGCGCGAGCGTGGCGACGTCGTCCGCGTCGAGTGGGTACCCGCCAACCGTGAGGTTGTCGTACACCTCGGCGAATCCGTAGGAGCTGAACCACGACGACATCGCCGCATGATCGTCGCTTGGGAGATTGCGGTGCCCGATGACGGTTATCTGCCAGGCGGAGCGTGTCCGAGCCGGCGTTAAGCTCGATAGTTATGTCCGCTCTACGCACCGATACCTTCGACCTTGGGGGCTTGCGCCTCACCGCCGGCGAGGGCCGCCGCCTCGATCTCCACGTGCCCATCGGGTCTTTCGACCTGGCCGGCGAGACGTACCCCGTGCAGCCCGACCTCGTCCCGGTCCGACTGGACATATCGCGCACCACCGGCGATGGGTACGCGCTCCGGATGCGCTTCCAGGCGTCGCTGGCCGGCCCGTGCATGCGCTGCCTCGGGCCCGCCGCTCCCACGTTCGATGTCGACGTGCGGGAGGTATCGCAGCCGAACGAGGCCCGCGGGCGCGGCAGACGTGAAGAGGAGGGCAGCGACGACCTCACCTCGCCGTACATCACCGACGGCGTCGTCGACCTGCGGGCGTGGGCCCGGGATGCGCTTGCGCTCAGCGTGCCCGCCAACGTCCTGTGCCGCGAGGACTGCGCCGGCCTGTGCCCGGCGTGCGGCGCCAACCTGAACGAGGCCGGCCCGGACCACCACCACGAGCTTGCGCCGGACCCCCGTTGGGCGGCGCTGTCCGAGATCCGCTTCCGGTAGCGGCCGCGGCTACACTGCCCGGCATGGCCGTCCCCAAGCAGAAGCAGTCCCACGCGCGGACCACGCAGCGCCGCTCCCAACACAAGATCAGCGCGCCGACCTATAACGCGTGCCCGCAGTGCCACAGCCCTCGCCTTCCCCACCGCGTCTGCCCGGTGTGCGGCAGCTACAAGGGGCGCGAGGTAGTCGTTCCGAAGCGGGACGAACAGCTCGGCTAAGGCCAGCCAGTGGTAGTTGTCGCCGTGGATGCGGGCGGGGCTGATCTCGGCCCTCGCGAAGTCGCGGCGGGCGCAGCCCGCGCCGCCGCCGAGGGCGTCGGGGTCCTCCTGTTCGGGCCGGCGAGCGAGATGGGGCCGGTATCGGCCGGGGTGGAGGTCGTCGACGCGCCGATCTCGATCGCCAAGCAGGCCGACCCGGCCTACGCCGTGCGGACCACCCCTGACGCGTCGATCGTGCAGGCCACGCGCGCGGTCGCCGAGGGCCGAGCCCAGGCGTTCGTTACCGGCGGCTCGACCGGATCCGCGCTGGCCGCCGCCCTGTTCAACCTGCGCCGCGACCGTGGCGTCTACCGTCCCGCGCTCGCGCTGCCGCTGCCCAATCCGGGGGGATCGCCGATCCTGTTGCTGGACGTCGGGGCCAACGTCGTCTGCCGCCCGGAGCACCTGGTCCAGTTCGCGCACATGGGCTCCGCCTTCGCCCAGGCGGTGCTGGGCATCGACTCGCCGCGCGTCGCGCTCCTCTCCAACGGTGAGGAGCCGGGCAAGGGCACCCCGGACCTGGTGGGCGTGCACGAGCAGCTCGCCGGGCCGCGCGGCGCGGGCCTGAACTTCATCGGCAACATCGAAGGCACCCAGGTCGTCGAAGGCGTGGCCGACGTCGTGGTCATGGACGGCTTCACCGGCAACGTCACCCTGAAGCTGATCGAGGGCGTCTCCAGCCGGGCCATGCGGCTGGTGGGTGAGACGGCCGGCGTGACGGCCCGCGGCCGGCTCGCGAACCGCTTGATCGCGCCGACGATGGAGAAGCTCCATGAGACGATCGACCCGGAGGGACCCGGCGGCGCGTACATGCTCGGCTTGCGGCAGCTCGGCGTCGTCGCGCACGGGCGCTTCAGCGCGCGCGGCTTCGCCCGCGCCATCGAGGTGGCCGCCCGCGGCGCCCAGCAGGACGTGATCGGGCGCACCCGCGCCGCGCTGCTCCAGGCCGGCGCGCTCCGGCCCGCCGCCGGACGAACCGGCTCGATCACCGACCGGCCGCCTGCCTCGTCCGGGGCGGCGGCTACCGTGTCTGCCCCGTGACCCGCGACGAGATCTTCCAGGTGATCCGGGGACACCTCGCCGACGAGCTCGAGGTCGATCCCGACATCATCACAGAGGCGACTCGGTTCAAAGAGGACCTCGAGGCCGACTCGCTCGATCTGTACACGCTCGTGCAGGAGCTCGAGGACTCCTACGGAGTCCGCATCTCCGACGAGCAGGCGGCCCGGATCCGCACGGTCGGCCAGGCCGTCGAGTTTGTGCTGAGCGTGACCGGCGGCGATGAGCAGGCGTCGGCGCCGGCGACGCAGGCTCCGACGGCTGAGTGAGCGCGAACCTCCTGGCACGCCAGAGTGATCCTGCCGCGCAGCTGCGGGGGCTGCTCGAGGCGCTCCCGGCCGACCTGTCCACGCCGGTCTTCACCCACGCCTCGTGGACGAGCCGACGATCCGAGTCCTACGAGCGGCTGGCCTTCCTGGGCGACAGCGTGCTGGCCCTGGCCGTGACTTCGCACCTGTATCCGAGGCTCGAGGCCGACCGGTTCGGCCCGGGGCGCCTGACCAAGATCCGCGCCCAGGCCGTGTCCGGCCGCTCGTGCCGCACGGTTGCCGAGCGCTTGGGCGTTCCCGAGCGGCTCGCCGCGGCCGCGCCGCCCGAGGCGGCCTCGACCGTGCCGGCCCTGATCACCACCGAGCGCGTGCTGGCCTCGGTGATCGAGGCGGTGATCGGTGCCTGCTTCCTGGCCTTCGGCTACGAGCGGAGCGCGGAGGCGGTGGTGGCCGCGTTCGCGCCCGAGATCGAGGACGCGCTCGAGCACCCGGTCGACTTCAAGTCCGCCCTCCAGGAGCGGCTGGCGCGCAAGGGCGCGATCGTCACCTACGACGTGGTCGAGGAGGAAGGCCCGCCGCACGATCGGGTGTTCTCGGTCACCGCGACGATCGGCGGCGTCGAGGTCGGGCGGGGACGGGGGCGGAGCAAGAAGGACGCCGAGCAGGAGGCGGCGCAGGTGGCGCTGGAGGCGCTCGAGTAAGCCCGCCATGTACCTGAAATCGATCGTCCTCAAGGGCTTCAAGTCCTTCCCCGACCGCACGCGGCTCGAGTTCGGCCCTGGCGTGAGCGTGATCGTCGGCCCGAACGGCTCCGGCAAGTCCAACGTCACCGACGCCGTCCTTTGGGCGCTCGGCGAGCAGTCGCCGCTGGCCGTGCGCGGTCAGTCGATGCAGGACGTGATCTTCGGTGGGTCGCCCGGCCGCCAGGGCGCGAAGGCGGCCGAGGTGGAGCTCGTGCTCGACGACAGCGAAGGCACACTCGGGCTCGGGTCTCCCGAAGTCTCGATCGTGCGCCGGCTCGACCGCAGCGGCGAGGGCGAATACCGGCTCGCCGGCGCGCGCTGCCGGCTCGTGGACGTGATCGAGGTGCTGTCCGACACCGGGCTGGGCAAGGAGATGCACTCGGTCATCTCCCAGGGCCGGGTCGAGTCGATCGTCACCTCCAAGCCGCGGGATCGCCGCATGCTGATCGAGGAGGCCGCGGGTCTCGGCAAGCACCGCAAGCGCCGGCGCCGCGCCCAGCTGAAGCTCGTTCGCACCCAGGAGAACCTCGACCGCGCGCTCGACGTCGAGCGCGAGGCGCGCTCGCGGCTGCGCCCGCTCAAGCGCCAGGCGGAGGCGGCGGAGCTGCACGCGCGTCTGGAACGGCAGACGCTCGAGGCGCGCTGGGAGCTCGCGCGCGACGACCTGCGCATCCACCGCGGCGATCAGGCCGGGGCGCAGACGGCCGCGGCCGAGGCCCGCGCCCACCGCCAGGGGCTCGAGCGCGCGCTCGCCGCTGTCGCCACCCGCCGCGAAGCGGCCGAGGAGGCCCTGGCGCAGCGCAGCGCCCATCGCGAGGAGCTCTCGCGACGGTCCTTCCTGGCCCAAGGCGCCGGCGAGCGGGTGGGCTACCGCGCCGACGCGGTCCGTGGCGCCGCGAGCGATCTGGAAGAGCGCGGACGCAGATCCGAGCAGCATCTGCTGGCCCTGGAGCGCGCCGCCGAGGCCGAGCGCCCCGATCCCGAGGCCGAGGCGCGGATCGCTCAGCTCGAGCAGGAGCTCGAGCGGCTCGAGCGCGACCGTGAGGCGGAGCTGGCCCGCCAGCTGGCCGAGCTCGAGGAGCAGCTCATCGGAGCCCGGGAGGCGACGGCCGAGCAGTCGGCGGCCATCGAGCAGGCGCGGCTGGAGCGCGAGCGCGGACAGGGGCGCCTCGAGGCGGTGCGCGGCGAGCTACGTGAGGCGGAGCGCGCGGTCGAGGCGGCCCGGCGCGAGGCCGCCCGCGTCGGCGGCGAGCTCGCGGCCTGCAACCAGTTCCTGCGCAGCCAGGCCACCGCTCCGGGTGGAGCGGCGGTGCTCGCCGACCAGCTCGACGTCGATCCGGGCTACGAGCTGGCGGTCACCGCCGCGCTCGACGGGCGCCTGCGCGCCGCCGTCGCTCACGACCGATCGGCGGCTGGCGTCCTGCTCGACCGCGCCGGCGCCGACGGCGGCCGCGCGCTGGTGGTCGATCCGGCCGAACCGCCCGACGCCGCCGCTTCCGAGCCGCCTCCGGTGCCGGGCGCCGAGCCGCTGGCTCACCACGTGCGCGGTCCGGCGCCCACCGTCGCGCTCGCGCGCCGCCTGTTGCGCGGCACCTGGGTGGTGGACGGCTTCGAGGGTCTGTCGGAAGGCTTTGCCGGGATCGCCGTCACGCGCGCCGGCCGCGTCTGGTCCTCGGCAACGCGCGAGCTCAGGCAGGCCGCCGCGGTCGGAGAGGAGCGCGTGCTGGCCGAACGCAACCGCCGCGAGACGCTGATCCGCGCCAGCGAGACGGCCGCGCGGGCCGAGCTGGAGGCCAAGCAGGCGCTCGAGCGCCTCGCCCGGGTGGTAGCGCAGGCCGAGACCGAGGCGGCGCGGCTGGTCGACGCGCACCGCGCCGCCGTGAATCGCCGCGACGAGGCGGCCGAGCACGAGCGCCGCCTCGAGGCCACAATCGAGCGCCGGCGTGCCGCGCCGGATGAGGGGTCGAACGCCGGTCGGCGCATGCAGGTCGCCGCCGAGCTGTCGGCGGCGCGGGGCGAGCGCGATCGTGCCGAGCGCGAGCGCTCCGAGCGCCGCGCCCGGGTCGAGCGCCTGCGGGCCGCGGTCGAGCGCGACAGCGCCCTCGTGCCGATCGTCGAACGTGTCCGGCGCGCGCTCGAGCTGGCCGCGAGCGCGATCGCCGAGCGTCGCGGCGAGTTCGAGAACGCGCTGCGCTCCGATCGCGAGGCCGGCGAGCACGTGGCGGCCGAGCTCAAGCGATGCGCTCAGGAGGAGGCCGGCCTGCACACCCAGCTCCACCAGGCGGGCGAAAAGCTGACCGAGACGGAGGTCAGGCTCGAGCGCGTCGGCGACCGGGTGGCGGACTGCACGCGCGAGCTCGGCGAGCTGGCCCGCCGGCTCGAGCTCGAGGCCGAGCCGGCGAGCACGGCGCTCGGGGACGAGGAGCGGGAGGCGCTGCGCAGCCGGCTCGAGCGCCTGGGCCGCCGCCGCGAGCAGATCGGGCCGGTCAACCCGCTCGCCCAGACCGAATACGAGGAGGCGGTGGCGCACGTCGAGGAGCTCGAGCACCAGCGCGAGGACCTCGAGACCGCGCTGCGCGAGCTGAACAAGCTGATCGCGGACACCGATCGCCAGATCCGCGAGACGTTCGAGGAGATGTTCGAGGCGGCCGCGCGCAACTTCGAGCACGTGGCCGAGCGCCTGTTCCCGGGCGGCCGCGGGCGCCTGCGGCTGGTCACCGAGCGTGAAGGTCCCGCGCGGGTGCTGGGCGGTGCTCAGGTGGAGTCCGACGAAGACAAGCCCGAGGACGCCGAGGAGACGCCGGCCGGCGAGGCGAGCGAAGAGGAGGACCTGCTCGGGGTCGAGATCGAGATCACACCCGCCGGCAAGGACATGAAGCGCCTCACCCTGCTCTCGGGTGGCGAGAAGTCGATGACCGCGCTGGCCTTCCTGTTCGCGGTGTTCCTCGCCCGGCCGTGCCCGTTCTACATCCTCGACGAGGTCGAGGCCGCGCTCGACGATCTCAACATCGACCGTTTCCTCGAGCTCGTGCGCACCTACTCGGGCCAGGCCCAGTTCATCGTGGTCACCCATCAGAAGCGTACGATGGAGGCCGCCGACTCGCTCTACGGCGTGTCGATGGGCGCCGACGGGATCTCCAAGGTGATCTCGCGTCGGCTGCCGGCGGCCGCGTAGCCATGGCTCGGGACTGGCGCGATCTGTTCATCGTCGACGGCGCCCCGCCTCCGGGGGCCGCGGACTCGGCGCCGGAGACGCAGGAGCGCCGCCGCGGCATGTTCCGCCGTCTGCGCGAGAACCTGCGCAAGACCCGACAGGCGCTCACCACCGAGATCCAGGCCACGCTGTTCGAGGACCTGAGCGACGAGACGTGGGAGCGGCTGGAGGAGGCGCTGATCTACGCCGACGTCGGCGCCGGCACGACGGCCAAGGTCGTGGGGCAGCTCGAGCGCGAGGCCACCGAGGGCGACATCACCGGGGGCGAGGCGCTGACGAACCGCCTGACCGAGCTGCTCGCCGATATCGCCCGTACCGGTGAGGATCGCATCGACCTGAGGCACGACCCGACGGTGATCCTGGTCGCCGGCGTCAACGGCACGGGCAAGACCACCACGGTCGGGAAGCTCGCCTGGCATCTACGCAACGACCTGGGCCAGAAAGTCGTGCTCGGTGCGGCCGACACCTTCCGCGCCGCCGGCGTCGAGCAACTCGAGCTGTGGGCGCAGCGCGCCGGCGTCGAGTTCGTCAAGGGGCCACCCGATGCAGACCCGGGCGCTGTGGCGTTCGACGCGATCGCCGCCGGCCGCCGCGACGGCGCCGACGTCGTCATCATCGACACCGCGGGCCGCCTGCACACGCAGGACGACCTGATGGCCGAGCTGAGCAAGGTCAAGCGTGTGATCGCCAAGCAGATTCCCGACGCGCCGCACGAGACGCTCCTGACCGTCGACGCCACCACGGGTCAGAACGGCCTGCGCCAGGCGCGCCTGTTCTCCGAGGCGGTGCCGGTCAGCGGTCTGGTCCTGACCAAGCTCGACGGCACCGCCAAGGGCGGTATCGCCCTCGCTATCGCCCACGAGCTGGGCATCCCGGTGAAGCTGATCGGGATCGGCGAGCAGCTCGAGGACCTCCGGCCGTTCGACCCGGACGACTTCGCCCGGGCGCTCGTTACCGCGGAGTAGCCCGGCCGGATGCCGGGCTGTGGAAGCTGCCGAGCGAGCGGCGCGGTCTCCGTGGAATCCTGAAGCAGAGCGAGCGAGGCCCAAAAGCCAGGATGCGGTTACTCGCCCGCGTCGCGATCACGGGAACGCGCAGATCGTGTTTGCTGCGGTCTGGCGCCCGGCGGTGACGGTGGCCTGCCCGCGGCAGAAACGAGCATTCAAGGTGTATGTGCCGGCTGGCACGACGAGCGTGTAGCTGTGCCCGCCGGCGACGGTCTGGGTTGCGGCCACCGTCCCGTCGGCCGCGGTGGCGGTGATCGTGTAGCCCGACGGGGAGCACTCGTCGATGCCCGGGAACGGGCCGCCCTCGTCGTATAGCCCCCCGACGATCCACCCGTCCCCGACCGAGATGTTGACGGCCGGCGGGACCGGGGCGGAGCAGCGCACGAACGCGGGACCGACGCCGACCGTCACGGAGTGCGTCGCGGTCAGCGCGCGACCGGCCACGAGCACCGCCACGCGGAACAGCCACGGGCCGGTCAGGGTGCGAGGCCCAACGTGCCAGCGGAGAACGAACCGCCCGCCGCCGGTTGCACGCGCGCGGACGACCGTGAGCCACGGCCGAGCCCGCATGGTCTGGAGGGCAATCCAGGGACGCGGCGGCGCGTGCGTGACACGGCCCCTGATCGTGAGCGTGGCGCCGATGCGCACGACATCGGGTACCGGGCGCGCCAGCCGGATCGACGCCGTGGCCGCCGACCCGTCGGCGAAAGCCATCGATGGCACGGCGAGCGCGGCGCAGACGGCGATCACGGCGGGGCGCGGACGCACGCCCACAGTATCCTGAGCGGGCAGAAGACCATGTTCGATTCGCTTGCAGAGAAACTCCAGGCCACCCTGTCCGACGTCCGCGGGCGCGGCACGCTGACCGAGGACGACATCAACGCGGCGATGCGCGAGATCCGTCTCGCGCTGCTCGAGGCTGACGTCAACTTCAAGGTCGTCAAGAGCTTCACCAACTCCGTCAAGGAGAAGGCTCTCGGGGCCGACATCGTCGGCAAGCTCAACCCGGGCCAGCAGGTGGTCAAGATCGTCTCCGACGAGCTGACCGAGCTGATGGGCGGCGCCGCGCGCGAGATCTCGTTCTCGCCCAGGCCGCCGACCGTCATCGTCATGGCCGGGCTCCAGGGCTCGGGCAAGACGACCGCGACGGCCAAGCTGGCTCGCTATCTCAAGCAGGAGCACGGCTCGTCGGTGGCGGTGGCCGCCTGCGACGTGTACCGCCCGGCCGCCGTGGACCAGCTGATCAAGGTCGGCCGGCAGGCCGGCGCCGACGTGTACGAGCAGGGAACCGATCGCGACCCGGTCAAGATCGCGGCGTGGGCCCGTGACCGCGCGCAGTCCGAGGGCAAGGACGTGCTGATCGTCGACACGAGCGGTCGCCTGCACGTCGACCAGGAGCTGATGGGCGAGCTGGCCAATATCAAGAAGGCGGTCAAGCCGCACGACGTACTGCTCGTGGTCGACGCGATGACCGGCCAGGACGCCGTCCACGTGGCCGAGCAGTTCGCCGAGGTGGTCCAGTTCGACGGCGTCGTGATGACCAAGCTCGACGGCGACGCCCGCGGCGGCGCCGCGCTGTCGGTCAAGGCGATCACCGGCAAGCCCGTCCTGTTCGCCTCCACGGGGGAGAAGCTCGACCAGTTCGAGCGCTTCCACCCCGACCGGATGGCCCAGCGGATCCTCGGTATGGGCGACGTGATGACGCTGATCGAGAAGGCCGAATCGGCCTACGACGAGCAGCAGGCGGCCGAGCTCGAGCGCAAGCTGCGCAAGTCGGAGTTCGGCCTCGACGACTTCCTCGAGCAGATGCGACAGGTCCGCCGCCTCGGCCCGCTCCAGTCGCTGATCGGGATGATCCCTGGCATGGGCAAGGAGCTGCGCGGCGTCAAGGTCGACGAGCGCGAGTTCGACCGCATTCAGGCCATCATCCTGTCGATGACCCCGCAGGAGCGCCGCCACCCCGAGCTGATCAAGGGCTCGCGCCGGCTCCGGATCGCCCAGGGGTCGGGCACGAACGTGCAAGCGGTCAAGCAGCTGATCAAGCAGTTCGAGCAGATGCGCAAGGTCATGCGCCAGGTCGCCCAGGGCCGGATGCCCGACCTGGGCGCGCTAATGCGCCAGGCCCGCTAACCTCGTCGTTCGCATGTCAGTACGGCTACGTCTCACGCGCATCGGCTCACGCAAGAACCCGGTTTGGCGGGTGGTCGTCGCCGACCAGCGTTCCAAGCGCGACGGGCGCGTGATCGAGATCGTTGGGCACTACAACGCCCAGACGAATCCCTCGACGATCGTGCTCAATGAGGAGCGCATTCGTGACTGGCTGTCGCGCGGCGCTCAACCCAGCGGCACGGTCTCGAAGCTGCTGCGGACTCAGGGCATCAAGTAGCGCGCGCGCCGATGAAGGACCTGCTCGAGTACCTGGCACGAGGTCTGGTCGAGCATCCCGACCAGGTGAGCGTGAACGAGGTGCAGGAGGACGACGGCGCGATCGTGCTCGAGCTGTCGGTGGCCGACGACGACTACGGCAACGTGATCGGGCGCGGCGGACGCACGGCGGCGGCGCTGCGCACCGTGGTCAAGACCGCGGCCACCCGGGACAGGCGCCGCGTGTTTGTCGACATCGTCGACGGCTGAGGACGGGGCACCAATGGAGTGGCTTCACGCCGGCCGCGTGGGGCGCCCCCACGGACTGGACGGCAGCTTTCACGTCACGCAGCCGAACGTGCAGCTGCTCGCGAACGCGGAGACGGTGATGATCGACGATCAGGAGCTCGACGTCACCCGGCGAGCCGGCACCCCCAGCCGGCTGATCCTCCGCCTCCACGGCCATGAGGACCGGGCCGCGGTGGAGCGGCTGCGAGGAAAGGACATGTTGGTGGCGCGAGCACAGGCGCCGGAGCTTGGGCCCGACGAGTGGTGGGAGGCGGACCTGGTCGGCTGCTCGGTGCACGACGGGGATCGCCCGGTCGGCACGGTACGTCGGTTGGTCGAGCTGCCCTCGTGCGAGGTCCTCGAGGTCGAGCGACCGCAGGGAGGGGAGTTGCTCGTGCCGCTGGTGACCGACGCGGTGCGCGAGGTTGACCTCGAGCGGCGGGCGATCGACGTCGATCTGCGTTTCCTCGGCGAGGCGTAGCCGCCGCGTGGAGATCGACGTCTTCACGCTGTTCCCGGAGGCGTTCGCGTGGTTCGAGCGCCAGCGCCACGTCGCCAACGCCCTGGCCCACGGTCATCACCTGCAGTACGTCAACTACCGCGACCACACGCCGCTCAGTGCCGGCCAGGTCGACGACACGCCGTTTGGGGGAGGCGCCGGCATGGTGCTCCGGGTCGACGTCGTCGAGGCCGCCCTCCGCGCCCGGTACGGCCGCGATCCCGTCGAGGTCCGCTCCGATCGCCGCGTGATCGCGCTCGCGCCGGGCGGGCGGCTGCTCGACGATGCGTTGGTCAGCGAACTGGCGCTCCAGCCGGCGCTGACCCTTCTGTCCGGGCGCTACGAGGGGTTCGACCAGCGGATCGTCGATCACTTTGCCAGCGACGAGGTGTCGATCGGGCGCTACGTGCTGGCGGGTGGTGAGCTCGCAGCGATGGTGCTGTGCGACACGGTCCTGCGCAAGCTGCCCGGCGCGCTCGGCCATCCCGACTCGGCGCTCGAGGAGTCGTTCAGCGATGCGCTCGGAGGCGCGCCCGAGTACCCCCACTACACCCGGCCGGCCGAGTATCGCGGCTGGCGCGTCCCGGAGGTGCTGCTCACCGGCCACCACGCTCGGATCCGCGAATGGCGCTTGGAGCAGAGCGCCGCGCGCGGTCCGCTACCATAGGCCCCGCCCGCGCACGGCCAGATGTGCCGTGACTACGCCCCACCGCCGAGCACTGCCGGGTATGGCGGGGGGTCTGCACCGTCATGAGCACTGTGATCGACAGCCTGGAGCGCGCCCAGCTTCGCCGAGTACCGACGTTCGACGCCGGGGATCGACTGCGCGTGCACTTCCAGGTGATCGAGGGCACGAGGCGCCGGACCCAGGTGTTCGAGGGCGTGGTCATCAAGCGCCAGGGCCACGGTGCGCGTGAGACCTTCACCGTGCGCAAGCAGTCGTTCGGCGTCGGCGTCGAGCGCACGTTCCCGCTGCACTCACCAAAGATCGAGCGGATCGAGGTCGCCGCTCGGGGCGACGTGCGGCGCGCCAAGCTGTACTACCTGCGCGGCCGGGTGGGCAAGCGGGCCCGAGTCCGCGAGCGCCGGAGCGCGGCGCCGGAGGTCGCGGTCGAGCGCGAGCTGTTGCACGCGCCGGTGGCTGCGGAGCCGGTGGCTGAGGAGTCGATGGCGGAGGAGCCCGTGGCGCCCGAGGCAGCGGTCGCGCCGGAGGCGTCGGCTGCGCCCGAGGCGACGGAGGCCGAGCAGGCCGAGCCTGCCGTGCAGGCGGACGCCGGGGCCGAGGCGGGAGCGGGCGCCGAGGAGTCCGAGGAGTCCGGCTCCACCACGGCGCCGCAGGACGCCGGTCCGGCGGACGCCGAGGCGGCCGCCGACGAATCGCAGGAGTGACCGAGGCGAGCAAGTCGCCGTTCAGCACGGCGATCGAGCTGGTCGGCATCATCGCGGCCGCTCTCGTCCTCGCGCTCGCAGTCCAGGCGTTCCTCGTGAAGCCCTACCGCATCCCCAGCGGGTCGATGCTGCCCACCGTCCGGGTCAACCAGCGGGTCCTGGTGAACCGGCTGGCTCTCGACTTCTCCTCGCCGCACGTGGGCGACATCATCGTGTTCCATCCGCCGAAGAACTACGCCGACGGCTGCGTGGATCCGGGCGAAGGGGAGAACCAGGCCGGACAGGACGCCCCGGCCGCGTGCCAGATGGCGTGGAAGCAGTCGTCCTCGCAGACCTTCATCAAGCGCGTCGTCGGTCTCCCGGGCGACCGGATCTCGATCCAAAACGGGCACGTGATCCGCAACGGCAAGCGCGAAGCGGACTCGTACATCGTGAACTGCGACGGCGGCGAGGCCTGCAACTTCCCGCAGAGCATCACCGTGCCCCGCGGCGACTACTACATGATGGGCGACAACCGCCCCGACTCGGAGGACAGCCGCTTCTGGGGGCCGGTGCCCCGTTCGTGGATCATCGGCAAGGCGTTCCTCACCTACTGGCCGCCCGACCGGATTGGATTCCTGTAGTGCTCGCACCACTCGCCGGCCTGACGCCGGCGCCCCGGGATCCGTCATGAAGGGCCTGATCGAGCTGGTCGTCACGGTCGCGGTCGCGGTGGCCCTCGCGCTCCTGATCCAGGCGTTCATCGTCAAGCCCTACCGCATCCCGAGCCCGTCGATGGTGCCGACACTGGACGTCGGGCAGCGCGTCCTGACCAACCGGCTGGTGGATAAGCCCAGCATCGGCGACATCGTGGTGTTCCACCCACCCCACGGGGCGGACATCGACGACGGCGTGTGCGGCAACCCCAACCAGGGCGCCGGTCACAGCCAGCCCTGCGGCGTCCCGACCCCGGGGCAGTCCAACCAGACCTTCATCAAGCGCGTTGTGGCCGGTCCGGGCGACATGGTGAGGATCATCAACGGCCACGTGTGGCGCAACGGCGTGCCCGAGAAGGACCCGTACACCATCCAGTGCAGTCCGGGCAGTTCTTCTTGCAATTTCCCGACACCGATCAAGGTTCCGCCCGGCGACTACTTCATGATGGGCGACAACCGTCCGGACTCGGAGGACAGCCGATACTGGGGCCCCGTGCCGGACAAATGGATCATCGGTGTCGCTTTCTTCACCTACTGGCCGCCGGACCGGATCGGCTTCCTCTAAGACCGCGCCCGGGCGACGGAAGTCAGCCTCCCGGGCGGCTCGCCGGCTGTTCAAGTTCGACCGCGCGCTCGGCGTGCGGTTCGTGGCCGGCGCAGACGAGGCCGGCCGCGGCTGCCTCGCGGGTCCCCTGGTGGCGGCCGCGGTCCTGTTCGACCTCGAGCGCATCGGGCCGGGCGAGGTGCGGGCGCTGGGGGCGCTGAACGATTCCAAGCAGCAGACCCCGGAGGTCCGGGCCGAGCTGTTCCCGGTGATCCTGCGCATCGCCGCGAAGGTCGCGGTCGTCTCCCGCTGCGCTCCCGGGATCGACGCTCGCGGCCTGCACAAGACCAACCTGGCCGCGCTGCGCGACGCGCTGTCGAGGGTGGCCTGCGGCGGCTGCATGTGCCTTTCCGACGGGTTCCCGGTGGGCGCGACCGGCCACGACCAGCGCGCGATCGTCGACGGCGACGCCAAGAGCGCGGCGATCGCGGCCGCGTCGGTGATCGCCAAGGAGACGCGCGATCGCTACATGCGCCGGGCCGACGCCGCCCACCCGGGCTGGGAGTTCGCCCAGCACGTCGGCTACTCGACGCCCGAGCACCGCGAGGCGATCGAGCGCCTCGGCGTGTCGCCGCTACACCGGCTCTCGTTCCAGTCGATGGCCTACCAGCAGCTGGCGCTGGAGGAGCACGCCGCGCTCGATTGGCGCTAGAACGCCCCTTCCAGGTGCTCGAGGCTCACGAGGCGCCCGGCGGGGTCGAGCGTCACGCCGATCGCGTCGAAGCGCACGTTGTCGGCGTAGGGCCGGTCGGTCCGCTCGATCAGCCACCGGCCGGCCATCTTGCGCACCTTCGAGCGCTTGACCGCATGCACCGACTCGAGCGGGTCGCGGCCGGGTGCGGTGAGCCTCCGCGTCTTGACCTCGCAGAAGGCCAAGGTGCGCCCGTCGTAGGCGACGATGTCGAGCTCGCCCCAGCGGGTGCGGTAGTTGCGCTCGACGATCTCGAACCCACGCCGGATCAGGTGCTCGGTCGCGAGCTGTTCGCCGAGCCGGCCGAGCTGGGGACGGAGGTCGCGGGACACACCGATGACGCTACGGACGATCGCGTGACAGGTGGGTCACGCGGCGTCACAATCCTGCGCAGGCCCGGCCGTCGGCCTTGAGCAGAATTGGAACGCGGCGTCACCCACGTGTCACGCGCCGGCGCGTAGGTTGGCCCGATGCTCGCGCGCATCGCCACGTTCGCCATCGACGGGATCGACCCGCGTCATGTCTCGGTCGAGGTCGACATCCGGCCCGGGCTGCCCGCGTTCACGATCGTCGGCCTCGGCGACGCGGCCGTTCGCGAGTCGCGCGACCGGGTGCGCTCGGCGATCCTGAACTCGGCGTTCGAGTTCCCGCAGACCCGGATCACCGCGAACCTCGCCCCGGCGTTCCTGCGCAAGGTCGGCCCCGGCTTCGACGCCGCGCTGGCGATCGCCGTCCTCGCCGCGAGCGGCCAGGTGCCGGTCGGCGCGCTCAGCGCCTACGCGGTGTTCGGCGAGCTGTCGCTCGGCGGCGAGCTACGCGATTCGCCCGGTGCGCTGGCCGTGGCCGAGGGCGCCCGCCGCGCCCGGCTGAAGCGCCTGATCGTCCCGCGCGAACGCGCCCGCGAAGCGGCGCTCGTGGAAGGGCTCGAGATCGCCGGCGTCTCGAGCCTGCGGGGCGCCGCCCAGATCCTCTCCGGGTCGCCGCTGCCGCCGTTGCCGTCCCGGACGGCTGAAGAGCTGCCGACCGACGCCGCCGAGCCCGACCTGGCCGACGTGCGCGGCCACGCCGCGCCGCTCCTGGCCCTCGAGATAGCCGCCGCGGGCGGGCACAACCTCCTGCTCGAGGGAGCGCCCGGCACCGGCAAGACGATGCTGGCGCGCCGGATGCCCTCGATCCTGCCGGCGATGACGCGCACGGAGGCGATCGAGGTGACCCGGATCCACAGCGTCGCCGGCCTGCACGCCTCCGGCCTGATCCTCGCTCGCCCGTTTCGCGCTCCGCACCACACGATCTCGGCGGCCGGGCTGGTGGGCGGCGGCGCGCAGCCCCGCCCGGGCGAGGCGACGCTCGCGAACCACGGGGTGCTGTTCCTCGATGAGCTGGCCGAGTTCCAGCGCTCGAGCCTCGACGCGCTGCGCCAGCCCCTCGAGGACGGCCGCGTGACGATCGTCCGCGGTCAGCGCGCGCTCGTGTTCCCGACCCGCTTCATGCTCGTAGCCGCCACGAACCCGTGCCCGTGCGGGTTCGCCGGGGTGGGCGACCGGTGCCGGTGCGGAGAGCCGGACCTGCGCCGCCACCAGCGCCGGCTGAGCGGCCCGCTGCTCGACCGGATGGACCTCCTGATCAACGTCGAGCGGCCCGGCGAGGCGGAGCTGCGCGCTCCGCCCCCGACCACGTCGGCTCGCACCCGCGAGCGCGTCGCGGCGGCGCGTGAGCGCCAGCGACTGCGCCTGCAGGGCTCCGCCGCCGCGTGTAACGGGGAGATGGACGCCCGGCTGGTGGGTCGCCACGTCCGCTTGGAGGAGGCGGCCGACCGGACCCTCGCTCGGGCGTATGCCGTCGGCGCGCTGAGCGCGCGCGGGCGCCACCGGGTGGTGCGGGTGGCCCAGACGATCGCCGACCTCGAGGATCACGCTCGGATCACCGAGGCGGACGTGCTGACCGCGCTCAGCCTGCGTCAGCGGAGTGCCGCCGAGTCCGCGCTGGCCGCGTGATGCCTACGGCGTGCGACGCGTGCGTGTCGCGCACCTGGCTCGTGGCGAGGATGGCGGGCCACATCGAGCGCGCCCGGGCGCGCGTCGAGGAGGTGCTCGGGCTCATGGATGACGAGCTGATCGCCGCCGTCGGAGGGCGGTCCCGTGACCCTGTGCGCCGCGAGCTCGCGGCGCTCGACCTCGACGAGACCCGGGCGCGGTCGCACGCCGCCGGCCTCGAGACGATCTGCCGCTGCGATCCGGACTACCCGCTGGCGCTGCAGGCGCTGCCCGCTCCGCCGGCGGTCCTCCACGTGGCGGGCGGCCTGGGCCGGCTGCTCGAGTTGAGCGCGAGCGACCCGGTGGCGATCGTCGGCTCCCGGCGGGCCTCGGACTACGGACTCGGCGTGGCGCGCTCGCTCGGGCGCAGCCTCGCCGTGGCGGGGATTCCCGTGGTCAGTGGCATGGCCCTGGGGGTCGACTCGGCGGCGCACACCGGGGCGCTCGAGGCGAAGGGACCGACGGTGGCGGTGCTGCCGAGCAGCGCCGACCGGCCGTATCCCGCCGGCCAGCGGGTTCTCCATCGCCGGATCGTCGCCGGCGGCGCGGCGGTGTCCGAACTTGGTCCGGGCACGACCGTGTGGCGATGGATGTTCCTGGCCCGCAACCGCATCATCGCCGCGCTGTCGGCGATGACCGTGGTGGTCGAGGCGGGCGAGCGCTCCGGGGCGATGGTCACGGCGCGGGTGGCGCGCGAGATCGGCCGGCCGGTCGGGGCCGTGCCGGGTCGGGTGATCTCGCCGCAGGCGGCCGGCGCCAACGAGCTGCTGGCGACCGGCGCGTGCGTCGTGCGCGGGCCACAGGACGTGCTGGACGCAATGTTCGGCGCCGGCGTGCGGCTGGCCGGCGTGGCCGGTGGCGCGGGTGCGTACGGTCGGCGGGACGCGCCGGCGGAGCTCCGGCCGCTGCTCGACGCGATCGCCGCCGGCCACGAGACCACCGCGGCGCTGGCACGGGCCGGCTTCGACCCGAATCAGGGCCTGGCCGCGCTCGCCGCGCTCGAGCTGGCCGGGTTCGTTCGGCGCGGTGCCGGTGGGCGGTTCTCGGTCGTGCCGTGAACGTGGACCACGCGCCACGCCGCCCGAACCGGCCGGAGGCACCAAGGCGCGTCGTGCACACGGCCGCGCCCGCAGACGCTCCCCAACTACCCTCGTAAACCTCGTGCCCGACCGCCACCGCATCCCCCGCGTCCTCTCGATCGCCGGCTCCGACTCTGGCGCCGGCGCCGGCATCCAGGCCGACCTGAAGGCGTTCGCGGCCTGTGGCGTACACGGCATGACCGCGATCACCGCGATCACCGCGCAGAACACGGTTGCGGTCACAGCGGTTCACCCAATCCCGCCCGACGTGATCATCGCCCAGGTCCGCGCCGTGGCCAGCGACATCGGCGTCGACGCGGTCAAGATCGGCATGCTGGGCGACCGCCCCACGATCGAGGCGGTGGCGCGCGCGCTGGCGGAGCTGTCCGCCGACACCCCGGTCGTGATCGACCCGGTGATGGTGGCCGAGTCCGGTGCGCAGCTGCTCGACCCCGCGGCGCGGACGACGCTGATCGAGCTGCTGCTGCCGCGCGCGACCGTCGTGACCCCAAACGTCCCCGAGGCGCGGACCCTCGTCGGAGACGACGGCGCACACCTGGCGGTCGGCGAGCTGGCCGAAAAGATCCACGCGCTCGGTCCGCAAATCGTCGTGGTCACCGGCGGCCACCGCGACGACGCCACCGATGTGTTCTTCGACGGCCGACGACTGGTCGAACTGCCCGGCGAGCGCCACCCGGCCGGCGCCACGCACGGCTCCGGGTGCACCCACTCCTCGGTCCTGGCCGCCCGGCTCGCGCACGGCGACGACCCGCTCGATGCGGCCCGCACGGCGCGGGAGCGAGCCTCGGAAGCGGTTGCACACGGACTGCGCGAGATCGGCGCCGGCGCCGGTCCGGTCGACATCTTGGGAATTGCCTCCAAAGCGGATGAAACCGGCCCATCGGGGCCTCGAGCCGAGCCGGCGGAGAGCAACGTTCTGACATAATCCGCCCGTGCGATTCCTGAGGATGAAGCCAGGCCATGGAGAGGTTCTGATCGCCGAGGGAGACGTCGAGCGGGCCGATGACGAGCAGCGTTTGATCGAGGAGTTCCGGCGTCAGCTGGACGCCGGACTGTGGGCCGCCGTGCCGATCGCGGACTCCGACGGACGGCGCGAGTCGATCATGGTCCGCTCCTTCGAAGAGATTCCCTGGGACGCGGACCGCGTGATCTTCTTCCCGCGCGCCGCGGGCGGCAGGTAGGCCGGCGGCGCCGTGCTGCTGGCGCTCGCAGCGACCGCGCTCGTCGCTGTTGCGCTGCTCTCCGACCTGATCATTCCCCGGATCGAAGAGCTATGGGGGCGCTGGCGCGCGCGCCGGCAACGCGCCCCGAGCTGGTCGTATGACCCGGGGCGTGAGCGGCGCGCCGAGCAGCGTGCGCGCGCCCTGTTGCGTTCGTGCGTGAACGAGGAGGAGTGGTCGATGTACCGGGACCTGGGATTCCTCCGGGTGTGGGGGACCCTCGCCGATGGGCCCGACGACGCCGGCGGCACCGGCGGCGCACCCTACGCGTACATCATCTACCCCCACCGGCCGATCATCGCCTACCTGGCGCAGACCCACCGCCTGCTCAACGAGTACTGCGTGACCTTCCCGGACGAGACCCGCCCGTACGGCTCGAGTCGTCTGCCCGACTCCGATGACGTGCTCGCCAAGTGGATGGCGCTGACCGGCGACGAGCGGCGGCTGATCACGACCGCCAACATGCACCTGCCCGGCCGCCAGCTCGACCCGGCCGCGGTGCGGCGCGACCTGTGGCGCCTGTCGCAGTGGGAGCGGGCCCGGATGCGCCAGCTCGCCGGCGGTGACGGGACGACACCCCCGCCCGACCGTCAGAGCGCCGCATAGGGCCGACGGTGCGCGACCGCTAAGGTTCGCGCGCCATGGACCTCAAGCACAAAAGCCGCGCCCTGACCGACGGGCCGGAGCGCGCGGCCGCCCGCGCCTACCTCAAGGGCATCGGCTACGACGACGAGGCGCTGAGCAAGCCGCTCATCGGCGTCGCCAACACGTGGACCGAGACGATGCCGTGCAACTTCCACCTGCGCGCGCTGGGCGCCAAGGTCAAGGAGGGGATCCGCGAGGCCGGCGGAACGCCGATGGAGCTCAACACGATCGCGATCTCGGACGGGATCACGATGGGCACCGAGGGGATGAAGGCCTCGCTGGTCAGCCGCGAGGTGATCGCCGACTCGATCGAGCTGGTCGCCTCCGCCCACGCGTTCGACGCGGTCGTCGCGATCAGCGGCTGCGACAAGACCATCCCGGGCACGGTGATGGCGCTGTGCCGGCTGAACGTGCCGAGCCTGATGCTCTACGGCGGCTCGATCTACCCGGGCCACTACAACGGCCAGCGGATCACCATCCAGGAGGTGTTCGAGGCCGTCGGCGCCCACGCCGCGGGACGCATCACCGACGAGGAGCTGACCGCGATCGAGGACGCCGCCTCGCCCGGGGCCGGCGCGTGCGGGGGACAGTTCACCGCCAACACGATGGCGATGGCGTTCGAGGTGCTCGGCATCTCCCCGGCCGGCTTCTCGATGGTCCCCGCGGAGGACGCGCACAAGGCCGACGTCGCCAGACGAGCGGGGGTACTGGTCGTGGACGTCCTGAAACGCGGTCAAACCCCGAAAGACATCATCACCCGTGATGCCCTCGAGAACGCGATCGCCGCGATCGCCTGTAGCGGCGGCTCGACCAACGGCGTCCTGCACCTGCTCGCGATCGCCACCGAGATCGGCGTCGAGCTCGACATCGACGACTTCGACCGGATCAGTGAGCGCACGCCGCTGCTGTGCGACCTCAAGCCCAGCGGCCGTTTCGTCGCGCCCGACCTATACGCCGCCGGTGGCGTACCGCTCGTCCTGAAGCGGCTCAAGGAGGCCGGAATCCTCCACGAATCAGCCCAGACGGTCACCGGCAAGACCGTCGGCCAGCACGCCGACGAGGCCGCGGAGACCGAGGGTCAGGAGGTCGTCCGACCGCTCAGCGACCCGCTCAAAACCACCGGCGGGCTCGTGATCCTGAAGGGAAACCTCGCCCCCGAGGGGTGCGTGGTCAAGGTCGCCGGGTACGAGCGGCGCCGGCACACCGGCCCGGCGCGCGTGTTCGAGTCCGAAGAGGACGCGATGGCCGCGGTCCGAACCCAGCGCATCAAGCCGGGCGACGTCGTGGTGATCCGCAACGAAGGGCCCGCCGGCGGCCCGGGGATGCGCGAGATGCTCGCCGTCACCGCCGCGCTGGTCGGCGAAGGCCTCGGTGAGCAGGTAGCGCTCCTGACCGATGGGCGGTTCTCGGGCGCCACCCGCGGGCTGATGGCCGGGCACGTGGCCCCGGAGTCGGTGCGGGGCGGCCCGATCGGCATCGTCCGCGACGGCGACGAGATCACGCTCGACGTCGACGCCCGCCGCCTCGACGTCGCCCTGACTGACGACGAAATCGCCTCCCGGAAGGCCGCCTACCGGCCGCCAACCCGTCCGGCACCGGCCGCGGCGCTTGCCAAGTACGCCAAGCTGGTCTCGAGCGCCTCGCTAGGCGCCGTCACCCGTTGACCTCCTGTCGGTGTGATGAAGAAGGCCCCAATGTGGGGCCTTTTTCATCAAACCCCGATGAAATCGTCCTTGCATTTCTGTGAAGGCGCCCCGTGGGCACCCGGATGCCGGGGGGGCGGCCGGTACAGTTAGGGACACAAGGGGTGATTAGCGCTGGCACGAGTTTCGTATCTGCGCCCTGAGCGCAGCAACACTAGGACCTATCGCAGCCCACGTGGGCCGGGCGCCATGCCCACCAAGCAGCGGCGCCGGCGCTGGCCGTACGCCGTGCTGGGCATCGTGGCCCTGGGGTTCGCGGCATGCGCGGTCGCAGCCGTTGCGCTCAAGAACTCGACGCCCAAGCTGACCATCGATCCGGCCGCTCTGGCCAAGATCGAGCTCCCGATGGGCGGGGCCACGATCGAGAGCGTCAATGTGGCGACCACCGTGGGCAACCAGCCCGTCCCGGTCCACCTGACGGGCCACCAGATCTGGCCGTCCAAGAAGATCCGCGTGCATACGCCCCTGTCGATCCAGGTCGTGATCAAACGTCCGGGCTGGAACTCGTGGATAACCGGGAAGACCCAGCGCCTGCACCTGAACCTGATCACCCCGAGCGCGCACCTGAAAGCGCACTGGCTCACGGTCGGCTCCGGGCAGCCCCTGCGCCTGAACTTCCGCGAGCCGATCGCGACGGTCGCGTCCGGACCCGCGCCGTTGGGCCTTCACCGCCAGACGCTCGGCGCGCCGTCGCCGCTGGTCACGCTGCCGCGCACCGCGGAGGCCGGCTCGATGTACGTGGCCGCGACGCCGCGCACCTGGGAGATCGCGGGCCCCTCGCTCGTCAGCTGGTTCCCCGCCGGCAGCGGCACGACCGCGGTCTCGAACCCCGCGCCCGGGGCGACGATCCACGCCAGCACGCCGATCTCGCTGACGTTCTCCAAGCCGGTCTCGCAGGTCCTCGGCGGCAAGATGCCGCCGGTCTCCCCGACGACCCAGGGCACCTGGCACACCGTCAACAGCCACTCGATCGTGTTCCAGCCCGAGGGCTACGGATACGGCCTGGCCGCGCACGTCGCGGTGGGTCTCCCCAGCAACGTGCGCCTGATGGGCGGCAAGGCCAGCTGGACCGTGCCCGGCGGCTCGACGATGCGCCTCCAGCAGCTGCTGGCCCAGCTCGGGTACCTGCCGGTCGACTTCCACGATTCGGTCGCGCACACCCCGGCAGCCGAGGAGGCCGCGGCCGTGGACGCGCCGTCCGGACCGTTCGACTGGCGCTGGCACAACACCCCCGGCAGGTTGCGCAGCATGTGGTCGCCCGGCACGTTCGGCGAGATGACCAAGGGCGCGCTGATGGCCTTCCAGAACGACCACGGCATCACCCCGGACGGCGACCCCGGCCCGACGACCTGGAAGGCGCTGATCGCCGCGGCGGTCCACGGACACGCGTCGACCTTCGGCTACACGTTCGTGATGGTCAGCGAGGCCAGCCCGGAGAGCATCAACGTGTGGCACAGCGGCAAGACCGTCGTGACCGGACCGGTCAACACCGGGATCCCCGCGGCCCCGACCGCGCAAGGCACCTTCGCGGTATTCGAGCACTCCCCGTCGGTGACGATGAGCGGCACCAACCCGGACGGGAGTCACTACAGCGATCCGGGCGTCCCGTGGGTTAGCTACTTCAACGGCGGAGACGCGTTGCACGGCTTCCTCCGCGGCTCTTACGGGTCCGCGCAGAGCCTGGGCTGTGTCGAGATGCCGTACGCCGAGGCGCACGACGTGTACCAGTACACGCCGGTCGGAACCCTCGTCAACGTCAGTTGACGGACACCCGAGCAGGCTCGGAGGCGCCTGCGGCGAATATCGTGCCTCGATGCCAGCCGCTGCCGCCGAAACCACCGCATGGGAAACCGCGCTGGTCGTCTTCGACCAGGACTTGATTCGGCGCGCGGTGGCCGGCAAGACCCGCGAGGCCTACACGGGCGACGCGCGCGATTTCGCGGCCTGGGCCGGCGAGCGCGGGATCGAGCCGCGCCAGGCCGACGTACGGGCGCTCAGGCGCTACGCCGCCGGGCTGGCCGAGCGCGGGATCGCCCCGTCGACGATCGCCCGCCGGTTGGCCGCCCTGCGCGCGCTGTTCCGCACCCAGATCGAGGCCGGTGCCCGCCAGGACAACCCGGCCGAGCTGCTCAGCTCGCCCAAGCGCCCCCAGCGCCTGCCGCACGTGCTCAAGCCGGGCGAGGTCGCGGCGCTGCTGGACTCGATCCCCGGCGCGACGCCGCTCGAGCTCCGCGACCGCGCCCTGTTCGAGCTGGCCTACGCGTGCGGCCTGCGCGCCGAGGAGCTCGTCTCGCTCGACCGCGAGGCGCTCGACTTCGACGCCGAGACGGTCAGGGTGGAGGGCAAGGGCGGCAAGACCCGGCTCGTCCCGGTCGGCGAGCACGCGCGCCGGGCGCTCGAGCGCTACCTCGCGCGCGGCCGCCCGCTCCTGTCGGCCGACGCCGGCGCCACCGGCCCTGACCCGGCGCTGTTCTTGTCCAAGTCTGGCCGGCGCCTGTCGACGTCGGACGTCCGACGTCGCCTGATCGGCTGGGCGCGGCGCGCCGTGGCGCGCTCCCCGGCGCTCGCCGAGGCCCATCCGCACGCGCTGCGGCACTCGTTCGCGACACATCTGCTCGACGGCGGGGCGGACCTCCGGGCCATTCAGGAAATGCTTGGTCATTCGACCATTTCGACGACTCAGGTTTACACTCGCGTCGAGTCGGCCCGCCTACGGTCCATGTATTCACGGGCTCATCCCCGCGCATAAGGCTGCTCAAATAACGTCTGGGGGAACTTGGAAACCAACGTCAAGGCGATCGAACTACAAGATCTGTGGAGGCGGTTCAAGGCGACCGGTGACGAGCGCGCCCGCGAGCGCCTCGTGGTCGCGTACTCGCCGCTGGTCAAGTACGTCGCCGGCCGGATGAGCTCCGGGCTGCCCGCCCACGTCGAGGAGTCCGATCTGATCTCCTACGGGCTCGGCGGGCTGATCTCCGCGATCCAGCGCTTCGACCTCAGCCGCGAGATCAAGTTCGAGACCTACGCGATCACCCGCATCCGGGGCGCGATCATCGACGAGCTGCGCACGCTCGACTGGGTGCCGCGCTCCGTGCGCGCCCGCGCCCGCGAGATCGAACGGGCCAACATGAAGCTCGAGGCGCGCTTCCAGCGGGCCCCGACCGACGAGGAGATGGCGGGCGAGCTGAACGTCTCGGTCGAGGGCTTCCAGGAAGCGCTGCTCCAGATCTCCAACTCGACGATCGTCGCCCTCGACGAGCTGTGGAGCGTGTCGGACTCGACTGGCGACGCGATCTCGCTCCTCGACACGCTGCCCGACCGCGGCGCCCCCGATCCCGAACAGCTCATGGACCAGTCCGAGCTGCGCGACCGCATCGCCGACGCGATCGCCGCCCTGCCCGAGCGCGAGAAGCTCGTGGTGGCGCTCTACTACTACGAGAACCTGACCCTCCGCGAGATCGGCGAGGTCCTCGGGGTCACCGAATCCCGCGTGTCGCAGCTGCACACCAAGGCGGTGCTGCGCCTGCGTTCCAAGCTGGCCGGCGAGTTGGAGTAAGTCCCACCCACCCGTGCCGGGCTGCGCCCGGCGTCCACCGGACGAGATCGCGGCAGGCCCGCCGTGGGGCGAGGCAGGATGCCGAGCCGGGCCCAGCCGCGATGCCGGTTACGCCGGGCATCCCTGCCCGGCAGTGTGGACCACACGCCACTGCCGCCCCGCCACCGGGGTGGTGGCGCACCGTCCACACTAGAAGTGGATGAAACGCCACGGCCCCCCTCCTAGGAGCGGCGGTGGCGCGTCGTCTTCACTGCCGGCGCCCGTTCTGGGCTTGAGATCACCGACCGGATGGGTCCGCCCGTCCCCACGAACGCCGAGCGCAGCGAGGCCCGGTATCGTCGCGAGATTGGATCACCGTAGGAGAGGAGACAGGCATGCACAAGCCCGCGGATCGCATCCGCAACGTGGCGCTCGTCGGCCACCGCGGTAGTGGCAAGACGTCGCTGCACGAGGCGCTGCTGTTCGAGGCGGGGACGATCAACCGCATGGGCACGGTCGTCGACGGCACCACGGTGTCGGACGCGGATCCCGACGAGAAGGCGCGGCAGATGTCGATCGCCGCGGCGATGTCGAGCTTCGAGTGGCAGGACCGCAAGGTCAACCTGATCGACACCCCGGGCGACCCGAGCTTCATCGCCGACGCGCTCGGCGCGCTGCGGGTGTGCGAGTCGGCGATCTTCGTGATCAACGGCGTGATGGGCGTCGAGGTGCACGCCAACCGCCTGTGGCAGCGCGCCGCCGAACTCGACCTCGCCCGCCTGATCTTCGTCAACATGCTCGACCGCGAACGCGCCGACTTCTTCCGCGCGCTCGAGTCGCTCAAGTCCGCCTTCGGCCCGCACGTGGTGGCCACCGAGATCCCGATCGGCTCAGAGCACGAGGTCCGCGGCGTGATCGACCTCGTCGACATGAAGGCCTACGAATACGACGGCGCCGGCCGCGAGAACTGCAAGGAGATCCCCATCCCGTCAGAGCTCGAGGCGCAGGCCGAGGAGTACCGCGAGAAGCTGATGGACGAGGTGGCCGAGAACTCCGATGCGCTGATGGAGCGCTATCTCGAGGGCGAGGAGATCTCCCATGAGGAGATCGTCACCGCGCTCAAGGACGGCACCAACCACGGCCACATCTTCCCGGTGACCTGCGGCGTGGCCACTCGCAACCTGGCCACCAACCGCCTGCTCGACGCGATCGTCGAGGACCTGCCCTCGCCGGTCAAGCACGGCGGCCTGGACGTCGGCGACGTCACGCTCGAGCCGGTCGAGGACAAGGAGATGTTCGCCTACGTGTTCAAGACCCGGGCGGACCCGTTCGCCGGCCGGATCAACCTGTTTCGCGTCTACCAGGGCGAGATCAAGCAGGACTCGCAGGTGCTGAACACCCGCACCCACACCAAGGAGCGGATCGGCACGCTGCTCACCTTCGAGGGCTCGGGCACCGGCCACCCGACTGAGTTCGGCCCCGGCGACATCGGCGCGGTGGCCAAGCTCAAGGAGACCAAGGCGGGCGACTGGCTGGCCGCGCGCGACGAGCCGATCACCATGCCGTCGATCAAGCTGCCCGCCCCGGTGATGGCGTTCGCCGTCGAGCCTAAGAGCAAGGGCGACGAGGAGAAGGTGTTCACCGCCCTGCGTCGCCTCCAGGAGGAGGACCCGACGATCGACCTGCATCGCGACGATCAGACCGGCGAGCAGATCGTGGCCGGGCTCTCGCAGGTCCACGTCGAGGTGATCGTCGAGCGGCTGAAGTCACGCTTCGGTGCCGAGGTCAACCTCAACCAGCCACACGTGCCCTATCAGGAGACGATCCGCAAGCCGGCCAAGGCCCACGGCCGTCACAAGAAGCAGACCGGAGGTCGCGGCCAGTTCGGCGACTGCCACATCGAGATCGAGCCACTCGAGCACGGGAACGGGTTCGAATTCGTGAACGCGATCAAGGGCGGCGTGATCCCAACGGGCTTCATCCCCGCGGTCGAGAAGGGAATCCACGACGCGATGCAGGCCGGCGTGGTGGCCGGCTACCCGGTCAAGGACGTGCGCGTGCGGCTCTACGACGGCTCCTACCACACCGTGGACTCGTCCGAGATGGCGTTCAGGCTGGCGGGCTCGCTCGCGATGAAGCAGGCCATGGAGCAGGCCGGCCCGGTGCTGCTCGAGCCGATCATGACGATCACCGTGACCGCGCCCGAGGACGCGGTGGGCGACGTGATCGGCGACCTCAACTCCCGACGCGGGCGGCCGCTCGGAATGGAGCCGGTCGGCGCCGGCATGACCGAGGTCAAGGCCGAGGTGCCGATGGCCGAGGTGCTCTCCTACGCGCCCGATCTGCGCTCGATCACCGGCGGGCAGGGCGAGTTCACGATGGAGTTCCTCCGCTACGAGGAGGTCCCCGGGCACCTGGCCGGCAAGGTGGTCGAGGACGCGAAGGCTGAGAAGGAGGCTGTCAAGGCGTGAGTCGACCGGTACAGTCGGCGAACATGGCGACAAAGGACATCCGCCCGTCCACCGCGATCACCATCTGCGACGTTTGCGGCAGAACGCTGCTGCGCGGCGAGCACGCCGAGGTCTACATCGACGGCGGTGCGCGCCGGTCGGTGTGCGAGCTGTGCAAGCCGCGCGCGCTCCAAGAGGGATGGCTCAGGGAGGGCACCGTGCCGACCTACGACGGCGGCGAGGCACCCACCGCGCGGCGTGGCTCGCTCCTGGGCCGCCTGCGCCGCCGCCGCGAGCGTGAGCGCGTGTCCGAGTCCCTCCCGCCCGAGGAGCTGATCGACGAGCCCGAGGCCGAGCCGCAGCCCCCGCCGCCGCGCGCGCCCCGCCGGCGCCCGCGCGAGCCCACGCGTGAGCCCCGGCACGTCCGGGCCGTGCCGATGGGCGCCGAGCACAAGATGCTGTCGGCGATCGAGGTGTTCAACAACTCCGAGCACCGTCGGACGGTGTCGGGGGTGGCGCGGTCGCTCGGCGTCCCGACCGTCTCGATACACCCAAATGAGGGGCATTCGAGCATGGTTGACATCGTGGCCTCCTGGGAGCTGTGCTGGTATCGCTACGAGGTGGACCTGTCCGACGAGCAACCGGTGGTCCGCGTCGCGGCCCAGGGCTACGAGCTGGACGAGCTCACCCCGCGCGAGCGCGAGTCCAACGCCTCCTACGACGACCACGGTGCCCTCGGGCCCCTTTAGATACGGCCTAGACACACGTTCGATGGTGGTCCCGGCCGCCCCCGTCTAGCATCCTGGCGGTGATCTACTGCGTCGTACCAGAGGAGCTCGCCGACGAGCTGCTCCCCAAGCTCGAGAGCTACTACGCCGACGATCCGGGCGTCGAGGTGATCGTCGATCGTCGCAAGACGTCCCGGCGGGGCCGGGCATCGTCGGGCGGCGGCAGTCGCGAGGTCCGGGATCGCCGGCGTCCCCGCGTCCCCGGCGAGCTCCCCGAGCTGGCCACGGATTGAGCCAACCCCCTGGCCGGCCCGGCCGGCGCCCGTCGTGAAGGTCGTCCTGCACGTCGATGGTGGCGCGCGCGGCAACCCAGGCCCGGCGGCGATCGGCGTCGTGATCTCCGGTCCGGACGGAGGCGTGCTCGAGGAGCTGGCCGAGCCGATCGGCGTGGCCACCAACAACGTGGCCGAGTACCGCGCGGTGCTGCGCGGAGTCGAGCGCGCTCGCGCGCTGGGCGCCACCGAGGTCGAGATCGTCAACGACTCCGAGCTCGTGGCGCGCCAGCTGACCGGCGCCTACAAGGTCAAGCACCCGTCGATGAAGCCGCTGTACGCGGAGGCGATCGGCGCGCTGCGCGGGTTCGACGCCTGGCGCATACGCAGCGTGCCGCGCGCGCAGAACGCCCGCGCCGACGAGCTGGTCAACGAGGCGCTCGACGCCGCGCAGTGAGCCCCGGCGCGTGCTCGGTACGGCCCGGCGGGTAGGCTGTGGCGCGTGAGCAGCGTCGCCGCCGATTCGGCGAGAAGGCTGATCGAGCACCGGACCGGGCACCCGATCATCAGTCTGTACCTGGACCTCGATCCGGAGCGCTTCGCCACCCCGCCGGCGCGCTCGGCCCAAATCCGATCGCTGATCGACCAGGCCTCGCGCCAGCTCGACAACGCCGCTGACGGCCTCAGCCACGACGACCTGATCACGCTCCGCGCCGACCTCCAGCGGATCGACGATTACCTGACCTCGAGCGGGGAGGTCGGCGGCCAGTTCAAAGGGGCCGGCGCGCTGGGCGTGTTCTGCTCCGGGCAGGACGATCTGTTCGAGGTGGTCCAGCTGCCGCGACCCGTCCCGGCTCGCGTGGTGATTGGCCACTCGGCGTACGTGGAGCCGCTCGTGGCGTCGCTGCAGGAGCGCCGGTGGCTCGTGGCGCTGGTCAACCGTCGGGTGGGACGGGTGCTGGGCGGCCCGGTCGACCGCCTCGAGGAGCACGCCAATTTTTACGACTACGTGCACGGCCAGCACGACCAGGGTGGCTGGTCGCAGTCCCGCTACGAGCGCAGCATCGAGAAGGACACCGACGACCACCTCCGTCGAGTGGCGGATGGGGTCAATCAGCGCTGGCGCTCAGAGCGGTTCCATCGTGTGGCGGTGGGAGGGCCGGTGGAGATTGTGCCGCGGTTGGAGTCCCATCTCACGGCCGAGGTGAAGGCCAACCTGTCGCCGGGGCGGGTTGACGTGGATCTTTCGAGCGCCGGCGACGAGGAGATCAGACGCGCGCTGGCCAAGCTGGTGATCGAGGACGAGAAGCAACTAGAGCGGGACGCGCTCGACCGCCTCGCCGCCGGCGTCGGAACCGGGGGCCGCGGCGTCGGCGGGCCGGAGGCGACGCTCGAGGCGCTCAACGAGCGCCGGGTCCAGACCCTCCTGCTCGAGCCCGGGTTCGACCGCCGGGGGGCGCGGTGTCCGAGCGATGGGTTGCTGATGCTCGAGTCAGACGGGCGCTGCCCCGCCGACGGAGGCCCGGTCGAGGTGCTCCAGCACCTTCGCGAGGCGGTGATCGAGGCCGCGCTGGCCCAGGGAGCCGAGGTGATGGTCGTCCGCCACTATCCGGATCTCGGTCGCTGGCAGGGCATCGGCGCGTTGTTGCGTTTCTGAACGCGCCAGCCGGCTCCTGGCCCGTGGAAATCGCCAGCGCGCGCGGAGCCGTCTCCGTGGACTCTTGGAGCGGAGCGCGCGCGGGCCCAGAGCGTGATGCGGTTATGGGCCGCTACCCTTCCCGGCGTGAACGATGATCCCCTGACCGAGCTCAGCGCCCGGCTCGAGGAGGCGGCGCAGCAGCTGCGCGCCCCCGATCTCGAGGTCGAGGACGCACTTGCCCTGATCGAGGAATGCGCCCGGCTGGCCGGGGAGGCCAGCTCTCAAGTCGACCAGCGGACGCGGGCGGCGCTGGAGCCGCTGCCGGACCTGCCCGGTCAGCTGCCGCTTCCCGCGGCGTAGTGGTCTCGGTGGCAAGCGAGCAGGACCGGGCGCCCCAGAGGCCCCCGGTGGCGGCGTACCCGGACCATCTGCGCGCGATCGTGGAGAGCTATCTGGAGTCGCTGCAGTTCGCCACCGACCCGGCCGCGGCCGGGCTCGAGGAGGCGATGCGCTACTCGCTGCTGGCCGGCGGCAAGCGGATCCGCCCCGTGCTGGCGCTGTCCACCGCCTCGGCGATCGGCCGCGAGCCCGAATGGGTGCTGCCGCTGGCCGTGGCGATCGAGCTGATCCACACCTATTCGCTGATCCACGACGACCTGCCCGCGATGGACGACGACGACCTGCGCCGCGGGCGGCCCACCTGCCACCGCGCGTTCGGCGAGGACGTCGCGATCCTGGCCGGCGACGGCCTGTACGCCGAGGCCTTCGCGCTGCTCCTGGCGCGCCAGGAGGCCGGGCCGCCGGAGCTCCTGGCCGCGACGCGCGAGCTCGCCGACGCGACCGGCGCCCAGGGGATGGTGGCCGGGCAGTACATCGACGTGGCCGGGTCGGCGCCGGCCGGCCCCGACGGCCTGCGCCGGCTGCACGAGCTCAAGACCGGCCGGCTGATCGCGGCCAGCGTGCGGTGCGTGCTGATCCTGGCCGGACCGGGCGAGGCTGAGAGAATTCACACCTTCACGAGCTTCGCTCGCGAGCTCGGGGTACTTTTCCAGATCGTGGACGACATCCTCGACGTCACGGGGTCGCCGGAGACGCTCGGCAAGGACCGGGGGAGCGACGAGCGACTCGGCAAGCGCACGTACGTGACAGAGTTCGGACTCGACGGGGCGCGCGAGCTGGCCGCGGAGTCGCACGCCCGGGCCAGAGCGGCGCTCGCGCAGGGGACGGGACCGCATGGCACCGCCGAGCTCGAGCAGATCACCGACTTCATCGCCACCCGATCCTTCTGATGACCCTTCTAGAGCGAATCGACAAGCCTCAGGACCTGCAGGGCCTCACCGACGAGGAGCTCCAGCTGCTCGCGCAGGAGGTGCGCGAGCACATCATCGACACGGTGGGGGAGATCGGCGGGCACTTCGGGGCCAATCTCGGCGCGTGCGAGATCGCGGTGGCCCTGCACTCGGTGCTCGACTCCCCGCGCGACAAGATCCTCTGGGACGTCGGACATCAGGCGTATCCGCACAAGGTCCTGACCGGCCGGCGCGAGCAGCTGCACACGATCCGCAAGTACCGCGGGCTGGCGCCGTTCTGCGCGATTGCCGAGTCCGAGCACGATGTGATGGGAGCCGGGCACGCCTCGACCGCGATCGGCTACGCGGTCGGGATCAAGGAGGCGATGCGCCGCGGCCACGGCGAGGACGGTCACGTCGTGGCGGTGGTCGGGGACGGCGCGATGACCGGCGGCGTGGCGTTCGAGGCCGTCCATCAGGCGGGCGGCGAGGGCACCCCGATCGTGGTCCTGCTCAACGACAACGGAATGTCGATCGCGCCGAACGTCGGCGCCCTGTCGCGCAATCTCAACCGCGTCCGCCTGAACCCCAAGCTGTGGCGCGCGCGCGAGGAGTTCGAGGAGGGCCTGACCAAGCTGCCCGCGGGCATCGGCGCCGCGTTCGAGCGCGTCGGCCCGCACTTCAAGGAGTCGCTCAAGGCGTTCTGGGCTCCGGGACTGTGGTGGGAGGAGCTCGACTTCGCCTACATCGGGGTGATCGACGGTCACGACGTGCGCGCGGTCCGGCGGGCCCTGCGCGAGGCGCTGGCCGCCGAGCGCCCGGTCGTGATCCACTGCGCCACGGTCAAGGGCAAGGGCTTCGCGCCGGCCGAGGAGGGCGGCCTCGAGGGCATGGAGAAGTGGCACGCGGCCAAGCCCAAGTCGATCGCCAACGGCATGCCGGCCGTCGCCGCGCGCAAGCCGTCCGCGGGCAAGCCGGCGCCCCCGCAGTACACCCAGGTGTTCGGCAACGCGCTCCTCGACGAGTGCCGGCGCGACGACCGGGTGATCGGGATCACCGCCGCGATGAACTCAGGCACCGGGCTGAACGTCCTCCAGCGCGAGCTGCCCGACCGTTACTTCGATGTGGGGATCGCCGAGCAGCAGGCGATCCTGTTCGCCGCCGGATTGGCCCTCCAGGGGTGCAAGCCGGTGGCGGCGATCTACTCGACGTTCCTGCAGCGCGCGTACGACCAGATCGTCCACGACGTGTGCCTGCAGAAGCTGAACGTCGTGTTCGCGATGGACCGCGCCGGCCTGGTCGGCGATGACGGGCCCACCCACCACGGCGCGTTCGACATCGCCTACCTGCGCTGCCTGCCCAACCTGGTGCTGATGGCCCCGCGCGACGAGGCGCTACTGGTACGGATGCTGCGGACGGCGCTCCTGTACGACGACGGCCCGGTGGCGTTGCGCTACCCCCGCGGCGAGGCGGTCGGAGTGCCCCTGCCAGCGCAGCCCGAGCCGATCGAGATCGGGACCGGCGAGATCCTGCGCGAGGGCGAGCGGGTGGCGCTGCTCGGGTACGGCACCGGGGTCGGCAAGGCGCTCGAGGCGGCCGACATCCTCGCCGAGCACGGGCTGGCGGTTACCGTCGCCGACGCGCGGTTCGCCAAGCCGATCGACGTCGGCCTGGCCGCCCAGCTGGCCGCCGAGCACGACCTGCTCGTCACGGTCGAAGAGGGCGTGCTGGCCGGCGGGTTCGGGTCGGCGGTGTGGGAGCGCCTGTCGGATGCCGGCCTGGCGCCGCGCATTCTTCGGGTGGGCCTGCCCGACCGCTATGTGACCCACGGCGCGCCGAAGCTCCTGCACGCGGAGGTCGGCTTCACCGGCGAGCGGATCGCCGAGCGGATTCAGTCTGCGGTGGCCGAGAGCAGTGGGGTTTCGCTGGCTTGAGCGAGCCGTTGCAGGCGTCCATCAAGCGTTGATCTGAGGCCCAGCACCTAGGGTCTGGGCCCTAGGGCGCCGACAGGTGGTTGATGGCAACGCAGGAGCTGGAGACCAGTTTCGAGCGCCCCGCCGCGGGACCGGAATTATTCATATCGCGCCAGCCCGTCGTGGACGGGGAGATGCGCGTGTCCGGGTACCGGGTGGCGTACTCGACCGCCGACGGCCACGAGCCGCAGGACGGCTCGGCCGCGCGGCTGCTCGGCGATGTCCTGAGCGGGGTCGGCCTCGACGAGCTCGTCGGCGACACGCTGGCGCACCTGCAGCTGTCCCGCGACGTACTGCTCGCGCTCGGCGTCCCCCCGGTGCGGCCCGACCGGGTCATGCTCCGGATCGATTATGAGACGGCGCTTGATCCGGAGGTGAGCAGGACGATCGACGCGCTGACCTCGCGCGGATACGCCCTGGCCCTGTTCGACCTCCCGGCAGCCGACTTCGACGCCTCACTGCTCGAGCGCTTCGCCACCGTCGAGATCGACTTCGGCGAGTTCGACCCGGGCGACATGACGACGGCCGTGTCACGGATCCGCGCCGGCCGCGGGGTGTCCCTGGCCGCCGGGGTCATCGACTACACCCAGTTCGAGCAGGCCAAGGCGCTCGGGTTCGAGCTGTTCGCCGGCCCGTTCTACGCCAGCCGCCACCGGGCCGCGGTCCGCAAGATCCCGGTGGGCGAGATGGGCACGCTCGTGTCGCTGGCCGCGATGCAGAGCGGTTCCGCCACGGTCGAAGAGCTCGAGCAGGTGATCGACCGCGACGTCGGCCTGAGCGTGAAGCTCCTGCGCTACATCAACTCGGCCCACATCGGCATGCGCGGCAGCATCACGTCGATCCGGCAGGCAGTGATGATGCTCGGCTCGCGCGGCGTGTCTCGCTGGGCGCTGCTGGTGGCGTTGACGGGTGGGCCGAGCGCCCCCCGCGAGCTCTCGGTGGTCGGGCTGACGCGCGCCCGCATGTGCGAGCTACTCGGGTCCGGTCGCGAGGACGTGGGCGGCGATCAGCTGTTCACGGTCGGGCTCCTGTCGGTGGCCGACGCGCTGCTCGACGTCCCGCTCGAGACGATCGTCGGCGAGCTGCCGCTGTCCGACGAGGTGTCCGCGGCGCTGCTGCGGCGCGACGGGCCGGCCGGGTCGATCCTCGACGCGGTCGTCAGCTACGAGCAGGGCGAGTTCGACGCCGCGGCGCTGCGGGCGCACAGCGCGGGCATCGCCACGTCGTACCGCGACGCGCTCGGCTGGGCCGTCGACGCCGTCTCCGCGCTGGCCTGAGGTCCCGATCCCGTACCCTGCCGCGGCAGTGAAGCGCGTTAGGGTCGACACGCTGCTGTCCGAGCGAGGCATGTTCCCATCGCGGTCCCAGGCCGCGGCGTCGGTGCTCGCCGGCGACGTGCTCGTGCTGCCCGAGCGCCGGCGCGTGTCGAAGCCGGGGGAGCTGGTCGCCGATGACGTCGAGCTCGAGGTGGTGGCGCCGCCGCCGTTTGTCTCGCGCGGAGGTATCAAGCTGGCGAATGCGCTGTCGGTGCTCGGCGGCCTGGAGGTGGCCGGCCGGTGCGCGCTCGATGTGGGCGCCTCGACCGGCGGGTTCACCGACTGCCTGCTCCAGGCCGGGGCCGCGCACGTGGTGGCCGTCGACGTGGCCTACGGCGAGCTCGATTGGCGAATGCGGTCCGACGAGCGCGTTACGGTGATCGAACGCACCAACGCGCGGGGCCTTCGGCCGGCGGACCTCCCGTACGCGCCGGATCTGATCGTGATCGACGTGTCCTTCATCTCGCTGGCCAAGGTCCTGCCGGCGGTACTGGCGTGCGCCGCGGACCGGTTCGACTGCCTCGCGCTGATCAAGCCGCAGTTCGAGGTCGGCCGCGAGCACGTGGGCAAGGGGGGAGTGGTGCGCTCCGCCGACGATCGACGACGTGCGCTCGTGGAGGTGGGCGCGGTCGCGCGCGAGCTGGGCGCGGCCGTCCGCGGCTACGCGAGCTCCGGGCTGCCCGGGCCCAAGGGGAACCAGGAGACGTTCGTGTGGCTGGCCGAGCGCGGCCGTGCCGGCGCGGAGGAACTCGACCTCGAGGCCGCCGCGCGCGAGGTCGAGCCGTGAAGCCCCTCCGGACGGCTACGGTTCTGACCCACCGCCGACCGTCGGAGACGCGTCCGGCGATCGACGCGCTGATCGAGCTGGCCCAGGGCGCCGGCGCGACCCTGTACGTCGATCCCGACGAGACCCGCAAGCACGCGCTCGAGCACGGCCCCGCGGTCGAGGTCGACATGGAGGGCCGGCTCGACGTCGACATCTGCTTCGCGCTGGGGGGAGACGGCACGATCCTGACCGCGCTGCGCAAATACGCCGGCAGCGGCGTGCCCGTGTTCGCCGTCAACTTCGGTGAGATCGGCTTTCTGGCCACGGTCGACCGCGAGGAAGCGCGGAGCGGCTTCGAGCGGGCCTTCGCCGGCGAGTACGAGGTGCTGTCGCTGCCGGGGATCTCGGTGGCGGGTCAGCGCGGCGAGTGGCTGGCCATCAACGACGTCTCGATGCACCGCCAGCCTGGCAACCGCGTGGCGGACCTGGCCTACGCGGTGGGGCACGACGAGATCGGGCGCGTTCGCTGCGACGGCCTCGTCGTCGCCAGCCCCGCCGGCTCGACCGGCTACAACCTCGCCAACGGCGGCCCGGTGATGGCGTGGGGCGTGGCCGGGTTCGTCGTGTCGTTCATCGCGCCGCACTCGCTGACCGCACGGGCGCTGGTGGTCGCGCCGACCGACGAGCTGACCGTGCACAACCGCTCCCAGGAGGAGTCGGTTGACGTGACCGTGGACGGCAGGCCGGTGTGCACGCTCCCGCCGGGTGAGGAGATCCACGCGCATTTCGTGGACGCCCAGGGTTCGCTGGCCCAGATTCCGGGGGCGAACTTCTACCACCGACTGCGGGAGAAGTTCGGCCGGCTGTCGTCGATGCGGTAGGGCCCGCCACAAGCGACCTGTACAACCTGCCAATCGAGCCGCCGGCTGAGGACGGTGGCACGTTGCGCATGCCCCGCGTGCATACCCTGCCACGGTCTCGCCATCGCGCCTCTGATGGCAGGTTGTGCAGGTCGCGTACGCAAACCTGGGCGCCAGCCGTGCGGAGGTGGGGCGGCGACCCCGGCCGGGGGCGGGCACCCACTGTCAGGACGGGGTACCCGGCCCCACGGACGCCGCCGCAGGCGGCCCAAAAACCTCTAAGGCACCATGAACGACAGCGCCCCTGACTGGAGCAGCACCAGCCCGCCCATCAGCAGCACGAACACGACGCTGTACCCGATCACCTGGCGGAACAGGTCGCCCTCCTTGCCGGCGAGGCCCACGGCGGCAGCGCCGATCGCGAGGTTCTGGGGCGAGACCATCTTGGCCAGCACGCCGCCCGAGCTGTTGGCGGCCGCCATCAGCGTGGGATTCAAGTTCGCCTTGTGCGCCGCGGCGACCTGGAGCGCGCCGAACAGCGAGTTGGTCGAGGTGTCCGATCCGGTCACCGCCGTGCCGAACCAGCCGATCAGCGGCGACAGGAAGGCGAAGAAGCCGCCGGCGCCGGCCGCCCAGGTCCCGAGCGTGATCGTCTGGCCCGACATGTTCATCACGTAGGCCAGTGCGAGCACGGCCATCACGGTCACGATCGCCCAACGCAGCTGCACCAGCGTTCGCCAGTAGATCCGCGCGGCGTAGTTCGGCCGCACGCGCAGCACCATCGCGGTGAGGACGCCCGAGACGAACAGCCACGTGCCGGCGGCGGTCAGGTAGTTGAGCTTGAACACCTCGCTCGACGGCGCCTTGCCCTTGGCGTTCAGCACGTGCAGCCCAGGCCAGCTGAACTTGCTCGTGACCGTGTCCAGCTCCTTGGTGATCCCGCTGATGCTGGTGATCCCGAGTACCACGATGATGATCAGGTACGGCGCGAAGGCCAGGAGCATCTCGCGACGGCTGGGTGGCGGGGTGGGTGGGCCAAATTCATCCACCGTGCGGCGCTCGAACGCCACGTCATGGGTCGCGCCGCCGGCGATCGCGGGACGCGGACCGATCGGGGGCACGCCCGAGCCGGCTGCCGGGACGTGGGGGGTCCAGATCTGGACCAGAGCCACGACCGCGGCGGCCGACCCGAGCGCGGCCACGATGTCGGTCAGCTGCGTCGAAATGTAGTTGGAGGTGGCGAACTGGAGGGCCGCGAAAACCGTGCCGGCGGTCAGTGCGGCCGGCCACGCCGCGCGGACGCCTCGGCGCCCGTCGGCCATGAACACGAGCGCGAACGGGACGATCAGGGCCAGGAACGGCGTCTGACGTCCGACCATCGCGCCCAGGTCGTGGACGGGCAGTCCGGTGACCTGCCCCAGCGTGGTGATCGGGATGGCGATCGCGCCGAACGCGACCGGAGCGGTGTCGGCGACAAGGGCGAGCGCGGCGGCGCGCAGCGGCGAAAAGCCGACACCGACCAGCATGACGCCGCAGATCGCCACCGGCGTGCCGAAGCCGGCCAGCGCCTCGAGCAGCGCCCCGAAGCAGAACGCGATGACCACGACCTGGACGCGCGGGTCGTCCGACACGCTGTCGAACGCCCTCCGCATCACGGCGAAATAGCCCGTGGCCTCGGTCATGTTGAAGATCCAGAGGGCGTTGATGACGATCCACATGATCGGCCAGAACCCGAACACCGCGCCCTCGAGCGCCACATCGGCGGTCTGTCCGACCGGCATCGAGTACACGATGATCGCGATCAGCATCGACACCCCCAGGGCGATCAGCGACGCCCACTGGGCCTTCATCCGCAAGCCGCCCAGGAGGACGAACAGGACCACCAGCGGCAGCACGGCGAAGATGGCCGTGAGCCCCAGCGAATGGGACACCGGATCGAGAACCTGCCTGTACACGTTGACCTCCCTCCGCCTTCCGGTCCCGTCGGAAATGCGTTCGGCGGTTACCTACCCGTGACGGCGGTCGCTCATGCAATCGCTTGCAGACCCTGCGCGAGCACCTCGGCGGTGTGGACGGCGCGCCGGCCGGCGCCGGCGGCGATCTGGGTGCGACACGAGAAGCCGTCCGCCACCAGCAGCGTGTCGGCCGGCGCGGAGCGCACCTGAGGCAGCAGGAACTGCTCGCCGATTGCCATCGAGACCTCGTACTGCTCGCCGGCGTGATAGCCGAACGAGCCGGCCAGGCCACAGCAACCGGCGTTCGTCATCTCCGCGTCGACTCCGGCGCGCCTGAGCAGGTCCGGACGCGCTCCGATCACCGCCTTCTGATGACAGTGTCCGTGGATCAATGCCCGGCGCTCGACACGTGGGGGCTCCCAGTCGGGCGCGTAGCGCTCGAGCAGTTCGTCCAGCACGACGGTCTGCGAAGCGAGCCGCCGGGCATGCTCGTCGTGGGGCATCAGCTTGCGCAGCTCGTCGCGGAACACCGACGCGCAGCTCGGCTCGAGCACGAGCACCGGCACGCCCGAGGTAATCGGCTCCGACAGCACGTCGAGCGTGTCGCGGAGCGTGCGCTTGGCCAACGTGAGCATGCCGAAGTCGTACAGGGGCCGCCCGCAGCAGACTCGTTTGCGCGGCAGCTCGACCGAGAACCCGGCCGCCTCGAGCACATCCACCGCGGACTTGCCGGCCTGTGGCTCGAACAGATCCGTGAACGTGTCGGGCCAGAGCACGACCCTTTGACGGCCGCCGCTGGGGGGGCGCGATGCGAACCAGTCGCGGAACGTCTGGGGCGCGAACCGCGGCGCCTCGCGCTCCTCCGCGATTCCGAGCCAGCGCTTGCCGACGCCGGACAATCCCGGCGCGTGGCTCAGCGCGTTGGCCAGCCGCGGCGTGTGGGCGGCCACGGGGCCCCACCACGGGAGCAGCCCGAGCACGTAGTGATTCAACGGACGCCGGCGCCGGCCGTAGTAGTGCGACAGAAACTCGGCCTTGTAGGTGGGGATGTCGACCTGGACGGGGCAGTCACCGGTGCAGCCCTTGCACGCCAGGCACAGGTCGAGCGACTCCTTGACCGCATCGTCGCGCCAGCCGTCGGCGATCGGGTCGCCCTTGAGCATCTCGAACAGCAGCCGGGCGCGGCCCCGGGTCGAATGGCGCTCCTCGCGCGTGACGTGGAAGCTCGGGCACATGGTCAGGCTCCCGAGGTTTCGGCACTTGGCCATCCCGAAGCAGCGCTCGATCGCGGTGGCGAACGATCCGTCGTCGTCGGGGAAGGCGAAGTGGGTCTTCAGGTGTGGGGGGCGGTAGTCGGGGCCGAGCCGCAACCCCTCGTCGAGCTTGACGTCGCCGATCAGGCGGTTCGGGTTCATCTTCCAGTCGGGGTCCCAGATCCGCTTGAACTCGTTGAACGCGGCCATCAGCTCGGGTCCGAACATCTTGGGCAAGAGCTCGGCGCGGCCGTGGCCCTCGCCGTACTCGCCGGCGAGCGAGCCGCCGTAGGCCACCACCAGGTCGGCGCACTTCTCCATGAACGACCGGAACGTCCTGACCCCGGTGGCGGTCTTGAGGTCGAAGTCCATCCGGGTGTGCACGCACCCCTGGCCGAAGTGCCCGTAGTAGACGCAGCGGTAGCCGTGGTCGTCGAGGATTTGCTGGAAGTCGCGCAGGTAGGCGCCGAGCTTGTCCGGGTGCACCGCGGCGTCCTCCCAGTTGCCCTCGGCGTCCATGTATCCGGGGGCGCGGCTGTCGCCCACCGCTGACTCGCGGACCTTCCACGCGCTGACGTTCTCGGCCTTGTCGAGCAGCACCCGCGCGTCGATCTGCGGGCCGCCGGCCAGCGCCTCGAGCGCCGAGTGAGCCTCGTCGGTCGCCGCGTCGGGATCGTTCTGGCCGAACTCGATGTACAGCCATGCCCGTCCGTCGGGGAGGACCTGGCGCTCGGCGGCCAGACGGCTCTTGGCGATCATATTCTTGATCAGCTGATCGTCGAATCCCTCGAGGCCGATCGGCTTGGTCTTTTCCAGGATGACCGGGACGTGGTCCGCGGCCTGGAACACGTCGGGGTAACCGAGCAGCACCGTGCGGCGGTGCTGGGGGCTCGGGACCAGGCGGACCGTGGCGTGGAGGATGTTCGCGCAGGTGCCCTCCGAGCCGACGAGAGCGCGGGCCACGTTGAAGCCGTTCTCGGGCAGCAGCTGGTCGAGGTTGTAGCCCGAGACGCGGCGCGGGATGTCGGGGAACTCGGCCCTGACGCGGTCGGCGACGCGATCCCGCAGATCCTTCAGCGCGGCGTAGATCTGCCCCTGGCGGCCCCCGGCCGCGATTATCCGCTCGAGCTCCTGGTCGGAGGTGGCGCCGACCGTCAACCGCGTGCCGTCGTAGAGCAGCACGTCCAGCTCGAGCACGTTGTCGCTCGTCTTGCCGGCCATCAGTGAGTGCGTCCCGCACGAGTTGTTGCCGAGCATGCCGCCGAAAGTGCAGTACTCGTGGGTCGCCGGATCCGGGCCGTACGTCAGCTGGAACTCCTCCGCCGCGTTCCGCAGCTGATCGCAGATGACGCCCGGCTGGACGACCGCGCGGTGGCCTTCCGGGTCGAGCTCGACGATCTGGTTGTAGTACTTGGAGTAGTCGAACACCACCGCGACGTTCGTGGTCTGGCCGCTCGGCGCGGTGCCGGTGCCGCGGGGCAGGACCGGCGCGCCGAACGCTCGGCACGTGGCGATCCCCGCGATCACATCCTCGGGACCGCGCGGGATCACCACGCCGATCGGGACCGCGCGGTAGATCGAGAAGTCGTTGGCGTACATCGCGCGGGTGCCGGCGTCGAACCGGACCTCGCCGGCGACGGCCTGTTGCAGCGCGCGCTTGAGGCCGGAGACGTCGACGTCAGTCGGGCCGGTGGTGACGTGGCGCCGCTCGAGCTGGGACGCGGTGCTGGCCATCGCTCTCCTCCTTGCCGGGGTTGCGGAGGTCAACCGTATCCTCTGGCGCGCGATCTGTCGGGTTCGCCTGGTACACCGAGGCGGTGCTGCACGAGCTGCGCATCGAGAACCTCCTGCTGATCGACCGCGCGGAGCTGCGCCTCGCGCCGGGGCTGAACGTGGTGACCGGGGAGACCGGCGCCGGCAAGACACTGCTGGCGCAGTCGCTCGACCTGCTGCTCGGCGGGCGTGCCGGGAGCGGAGTGGTGCGCGCCGGCGCGGCCGAAGCGTACGTCGAAGGCGTGTTCTCGCTTCCGCCCGAGCTCGCTGGGGCCGAGGTGCTGCCCGAGGGGGCCGAGGAGATTGTGCTGGCACGCCGCGTCTGGCCGGACGGCCGCACCCGCGCGTACGTATGCGGCCGGTCGGCGACCGTGGCCGACCTGCGCGAGCTCGGCAGCGCGCTGCTCTCGTTCTACGGCCAGCACGAGCACCGGCGGCTGATGCTCGCGGCGGTTCAGCTCGACGTCCTCGACGGATACTGCGGGCCCGATCAGGCGGGGTTGCGCGAGCGCGTGGCCGAGGCGTACGCGCGCGTGCGCGAGCTCGAGGAGCGCGTCGCGTCGATTCGCGAGGTCGCGGACGGCCGCGAGCGCGAGCTCGACCTGCTGGCGTTCGAGCTCGACGAGATCGACCTCGTCTCGCCGAGCGAGGCGGAGGCGGACGATCTGGCGCAGGAGCGCGAGCGGTTGCGTCATCTGGAGACGCTGCGAGGGGCGGCCTTCGCCGGCGCTGAGGGGATATCGCCGGACGGTGCCGGAGGGGCCGCAGAACTGCTGGCCGCCGCCGCGGAGCAGCTGCAGGCGGGCGCCGGCATCGACTCACGGCTGGCCGAGCTGTGCGAGCGCGTCCAGGCGCTGGCCTACGAGGCGCAGGACGCCGGCGCCGCGCTGCGCTCGTACGCCGAAGGACTGGAGGGGTCGCCGGGGCGCCTCGAGGAGGTCGAGGAGCGGCTCGCGCTGTTCGCGCGCCTGGAGCGAAAGCACGGCGGGTCGATCGCGGCGGTGCTCGAACACGCCGAGCGCTGCCGTCGTCGGCGCGACGAGCTCGAGTCCGCCGAGGTCTTGCTGGGCTCGGCCGAGGGCGCGCTCGCGGAGGCCCGGGAGGAGCTCGATGCGGTGGCGCGTGAGCTGTCGGAGCGCCGCCGGGCCGCGGCGGCGGCGCTGGCCGCAGAGGTGCGCGAGCGGCTCGCCGAGCTGGCCATGCCCGACGCCGAGTTCTCGGTCGAGGTCTCCGCGCGAGAGGACGGGTGCGGGCCCCGGGGCGCGGACACGGTCGAACTGCTGATCGCGCCGAACCCGGGCATGCCGGCGGGGCCGCTGCGCGAGATCGCCTCGGGCGGCGAGCTCTCGCGGGTGATGCTGGCGCTGCTCAGCGTCGCTCACGGCTCGGGGGACCGGGCGTCCGGGAACGACGGCGCCCTGCTGGTGTTCGACGAGATCGACGCCGGGATCGGCGGCCACACCGCGCGCGCGGTCGGTGAGCACCTGCGCGCGCTGGCCGAGGGACGCCAGATCTTGTGCATCACCCACCTACCGCAGGTGGCGGCGATGGGCGCTCGCCACTTCACGATCGCCAAGGACGCGAGCGCGGTGCCCACCCGTACGACCGTCACCGCGCTCGGCGGCGACGAGGTCGTGGGCGAGCTGGTCCGGATGCTCGGGGCCGCGGAGGGCGACCGCGCCGCCAGCCGCCACGCCCGGCAGCTGCTGCGCGCGGCTTGAGCGCTCTCCGTCCGTGAGCGTCCGGGCGGGGCGCTACCGTCAAACCGTTGGCGCCCCACTACACTCGGGAAACGATCTGATGCCCTCAGGCGAAACGCGATTCATCTTCATAACCGGCGGGGTCGTGTCCTCGCTCGGCAAGGGAATCGCCGCCGCTTCGATCGGGCGCCTGCTCGTCTCGCGCGGGCTCGACGTCCAGCTGCAGAAGTTCGACCCGTACATCAACGTCGATCCGGGCACGATGTCGCCCTACCAGCACGGCGAGGTGTTCGTGACCGAGGACGGGGCCGAGACCGACCTCGACCTCGGCCACTACGAGCGGTTCACCGACGCCAACACGAGCCGGGCCTCCAACGTCACCGCCGGCGGCGTCTACAACACGGTGATCCGCCGCGAGCGCCGCGGCGACTACCTCGGCGCGACCGTCCAGGTGGTGCCGCACATCACCGACGAGATCAAGCAGCGGATCAAGCTGATGGCCGAGGCGACCGACGTCGACTTCGTGATCACCGAGATCGGCGGGACCGTCGGCGACATCGAGTCGCTGCCCTTCCTCGAGGCGATCCGCCAGTTCCCGGTCGATGTGGGTCGGCGGCGCTGCATGTTCATCCACCTCACGCTGGTGCCGTACATCTCCCACGCCGGCGAGCTGAAGACCAAGCCGACGCAGCATTCGGTCAACGAGCTGCGGCGCATCGGTATCGCCCCCGACATGGTCATCTGCCGCTCGGAGGCGATGCTGGGAACCGACATCCGCCGCAAGATCGCATTGTTCGCGAGCTTGCCGATCGAGGCGGTGGTCTCGGGCTACGACGTGCCCGACATCTACCAGGTGCCGCTCGCGTTCCGCACCCAGCGCGTGGACGACTTCATCCTGTCCGAGCACTTCGGGGTCGAGGCGCCGGCGCCGGACCTGAGCGGATGGGAGGCGATCACCCGTCGCGCCAACGAGGCCAGCCGCAAGGTCCGGATCGCGCTGGTGGGCAAGTACGTGCGGCTCGAGGACGCGTACCTGTCGGTGGTGGAGGCGCTCCGGCACGCCGGCACCCATCATGACTGCAAGGTCGAGATCGACTGGGTCGACTCCGAGGAGGTGGGCGACCCGGCGGTTGCCGCGCGGCTGGAGAAGGCGAGCGGGATCCTGATCCCGGGCGGGTTCGGCGGCCGTGGGATCGAGGGCAAGATCCGCGCGGCGCAGATCGCGCGCGAGCGCAAGATTCCGTATCTGGGCATCTGCCTGGGCATGCAGCTCGCCGTGGCCGAGTTCGCCCGTCACGTGGCCGGGATGGAGGGCGCGAACTCGACCGAGTTCGACCTCGAGACGCCGTTCCCGGTGATCGACCTGCTCCCCGAGCAGAAGGAGATCGCCGACATGGGCGGCACGATGCGGCTCGGCGCCGACCCGGTGAAGCTCCACAGTGAGACGCGGATCCGGTCGTTGTACGACGAGCCGGTGGTGTACGAGCGCCACCGCCACCGCTATGAGGTAAACAACCACCTGCGCCGGCGCCTCGAGGCGGCGGGGCTGATCTGCTCGGGGACCTCGCCGGACGAGCGGCTCGTCGAGGCGATCGAGTTGCCGGCCGACCAGCACCCGTTCTTCGTCGCCTCGCAGTACCACCCCGAGTTCAAGTCGCGACCCGAACGGCCGGCGCCGCTGTTCCGGGAGTTCGTGGGCGCCGCGCTGGCTCACGCCGGCGCCCCGCTGAGGGCCGGCGCCAACGGCGCCGAGGCGTCCGCGTCCGCCGCCGCGCGGTGAGGCGCGCCACCGACGCCGAGCGCGAGCGGCTGAACGACACGTTCGCCGCGCTGTGCCGGATCGAGAGCCCATCCGGACGGGAGCGAGCGTGCGCCGACTGGGTGACGGCGGAGCTCCGGGGGATGGGCCTGGAGGTCGAGGAGGACGACGCCGGGCCGCGGGTCGGCTCTGACGTCGGGAACCTGCTGACGCGGATCCCGGGCGCCGGCCCCGACAGCATCCTCGTGTGCGCCCACCTTGACACGGTGCCGCTGACCGCGCCGGTCGAGCCGGTGATCGTCGATGGCGGGTGGACGAACGCCAACGCCGGGATCCTCGGCTCCGACAACAAGTCCGCGGTCGCGGTGATGGTCGAGCTGGCCCGGCGGTCGGCGTCCGCCGCCCGGCCACCCGAGGTCGGCCTCGAACTGCTGTTCACCGTCTGCGAGGAGATCTCGCTGCTCGGGGCCCGGGCGTTCGACGTGGACCGGTTGCGCAGCCGCTTCGGGTACGTGTTCGATCACGCCACCCCGATCGGCGAGATCGTGGTGGCGGCCCCGACCCTCTACCGGGTCGCGGCCGAGTTCCACGGGCGGGCCGCGCATGCCGGCGTCCGCCCCGAAGCCGGACGGAGCGCGATCGCCGCCGCCGCCCGTGCGATCGCGGCGATGCGCCTCGGGCGGGTGGACGAGGACAGCACCGCCAACGTGGGCACGATCGCCGGGGGGACGGCGATCAACGTGATCCCGGAGCGCTGCCGGCTCGAGGGGGAGGTGCGCAGCATCGACCAGCAGCGCGCCGAGGCGCTCGCCACCGAGATGATCGACCACCTCCAGGACGCCGCCGACGCCGCCGAATGCGACCTCGACGTCGACGTCGAGCGGATGCTCGACGGCTACCGGATTCGCCCGCGCGCGATCGAGGTGACGGTCGCCGAGCAGGCGCTGCGCGCCTGCGGGTATGAGCCGACGCACATCAACACCGGGGGCGCGTCGGACGCCAACGCCTTCCGCGTGAACGGCTTCCCGTGCACCAACCTGGCCGACGGGACCGAGCACAACCACGAGCCGACCGAGCGGATCAGCATCGACGCGCTCGAGGGGATGCTCGAGGTCGCGATCGCCTTGGTGGATGAGGCCGGGACGGCGCTGGCCGGGGAGGCTTCGTGAGCGTCGAGTTCGAGCTGATCGGCGCCGAGGTGGAGTGGGAGGGGGCGATCGTCCGCGTCGGGACGGAGCGCTTTCGCTACCCCGACGGTGCCGAGGTGACGCGCGACAAGGTGTGGCATCCGGGCGCGGTCGGGATCGTCGCGCTCGACGGCGAGCGCGTGTGGTTGACGCGTCAGCCCCGCGAGGTGGTGGGCGCCACCGCCTCGCTCGAGATCCCCGCCGGCAAGCTGGACGTCCCGGGCGAGCCGCCGATCGAGACCGCCCGGCGCGAGCTGGCCGAGGAGATCGGCAAGCGCGCCGAGCACTGGGAGGAGCTGCTGGCCTTCTACACCAGCCCCGGGATCAGCGACGAGCGCCTGTGGCTGTATCTGGCGACCGGGCTCGCGGACGCTCCGCACGCCGAGGCGGACGAGGACGAGCGGATCGAGATCGTGGCGTGGCCGCTCGATCGCCTCGATCAGGCGATCGAGCAGTGCGAGGACGGCAAGTCGCTGATCGCGCTACTTTGCCTGGCGGCGCGGCGGCGAGCATGAGCATTCACGAAGAGGCCAGGCGAGGTTTTGAGCGGGGAGCGGACGCGTACGAGCGCGGGCGCCCGGGCTACCCGCCCAAGGCGGTCAGGTGGCTCGAGCGCCGGCTCGAGCTCGGGCCGGGACGGACCGTCGTCGACGTCGGCGCCGGCACGGGCAAGCTGACCCGCGAGCTGCTGACGAGCGGAGCCGCCGTGGTGGCCGTCGAGCCCGTGCCGGCCATGCGCGCGGTGCTCGAGCAGGCCGTGCCCGAGGCACGCGCCCTCGACGGGACGGCCGAAGGGCTGCCGGTGGGCGACGGATCGGCCGACGCGGTCGTCGTCGCGCAGGCGTTTCACTGGTTCGACGGGCCGGCCGCGCTCGCCGAGTTTCATCGTGTGCTGCGCCCTGAGGGGCGGATGGCCCTGATCTGGAACCGCCGGCTGCGCGAGCAGCCGCTGTGGCGCGCCCTCAGCGAGATCACCGAGCCCTACCGGCGTGACACCCCGGCCCACTACAGCGGCGAATGGCGTGAGTCGGTCGCGTGCAGCGAGCTGTTCACGGCGGTCGACGAGCTCGAGGTCCCGGTCGAGCAGGACCTCGATGCCGATGAGCTGGTCGACCGCATCGGCTCGACGAGTTTCATCGCCGCGCTCGCGGAGTCAGAACGCGCGCAGGTCCTCGCCCGTATCCGGGCCGTGGCGGACGGGGCCGGCGGTCGCGTTCGGCTCGGCTACGTGACCGAGGCGTACGTGTTCGTCCGCGTCTAGGCGGTCGCTTCGACGGGTCCAGGCGCTCGCCGGCAGGAGGGCCCATCCGGGCCCCGAATACCCGGTCATGCCCACCGCCCCCACCGCGCCCACCGCGCCGCCCGCTCGGCCGATTACGGACCTGATCTTCGACTTCCTGGGCCACCTCGAGCTCGAGCGCGGCCTGTCGCGCAACACGCTCGAGGCCTACCGCTCCGATCTACAGCAGTTCGCGGACTTCCTGGCGCGCCGCGAGCTGGATCCGCTCGAGGCACAGCCGGCTGACCTGGCCGCCTTCGTGTCCGAGCTGGCGGCCGGCGCGCCGGATCGACCCGCCGCCGCGCCGGCCACCCTCCAGCGCAAGATCGCGTGCCTGCGCTCGTTCTACCGCCACCTGCGCCGCGAGCAGCTCCTCTCGCACGACCCGGCCTCGGAGCTACGGGCCCCACGCTCCCGCGCACGCCTGCCGAACGTCCTGAGCCGGGACGAGGTGACCCGGCTGCTCGAGCAGCCCCGCGGAACCGGCCCGGCGGCGCTGCGGGATCGCGCGCTGCTCGAGACGATGTACGCCTGCGGGCTCCGGGCTTCGGAGGCGATCGGCCTCGAGCTGTCCGAGCTCGATCTCGAGGGCGGCATCCTCCGCGCGCGGGGCAAGGGTTCCAAGGAGCGGATCGTGCCGATCGGCGGCAAGGCGATCGAGGCGCTGAGCGTGTACCTGGAGCGGGGCCGGCCGCAGCTGGTGGGGATCCAGCCGGAGCGCCACGTGTTCGTCAACCTGCGCGGCGGCGGCCTTTCCCGCCAGGGCCTCTACAAGATCGTCGGCCGCCACGCGCGCAGCGCCGGGCTCGAGCGGCGGATGAGCCCGCACACGCTCCGCCACACGTTCGCGACCCATCTGCTCTCGGGCGGGTGCGACCTGCGCTCGCTGCAGGAGATGCTGGGCCACGCCGACATCGGCACGACCCAGATCTACACCCACCTCTCGACCGAGCGGTTGCGCGACGTGTATTTCGAGTCGCATCCGCGGGCGCAGATCGCGCGCCCGTCGTAGAGTCTCACGGGTGGGGATTGCTCACCTGGACGAGGCGCCGGCGCGCGACGTAGATCTGGGGCATCTGCGTGCCCGCTGGACCATGGTGGGCGCCGCGGCCGGCTGCGTGAACGTCGGTGTGCGCCGGATCGAGCTGCCGGCGGGCGGGTGGTCGACGCCGGCCCACGAGCACGGCCAGGACGAGGAGATCTTCTATGTGCTGAGGGGCCGGGGACTGTCGTGGCAGGCGGGCGAGGTCTGCGAGGTCCGCGCCGGCGATTGCATCGTGTACCTCCCCGGCGCCGGCGCCCACAGCCTGCACGCGACCGAGCCGCTCGACGTCCTGGCCTTCGGCGAGCGCCACGAGGACGAGAGCGTCGGCTTCCCGCGCCTTGGGATGTCGTTCGTCGGCAACCGCATGGTCGACTCGATTCCGGGCGTCCTCGACGGGATCCCCACCCAGTACGTCCGCGAGTCCCAACTCGGCCCCCCGCCGCTGCCCGCGCCGGACGAGGGGATGACGCGCCCACGGCCACCGACAGTAGTCAATGTAGATGACGTAGAGGCGGTAGTCGTGCAGCGGCCGCGCATCGCGCGGACCCGGCGCAACCTGGGCCGCGCCGCCGGCTCGGTGACTACCGGGCTCCAGCACGTCGAGGTCGTGCCCGGCATGGAATCGGCGCCGGCGCACTGCCACTCGCTCGAGGAGGAGATCTTCGTGATCCTCGACGGCGACGGCGTCGTCGCGCTCGGCGACGAGGAGACACCGGTCGGCGCCGGGCACGTGATCTCACGGCCGGCGGGCACCGGCGTCTCGCACGTGTTCCGCGCCGGCGCCGGCGGCCTGACCTACCTCGCCTACGGCATGCGCAACGGCGCGGACGTCTGCTACTACCCGCGCTCGCGCAAGATCGCGTTCCGCGGGATCGGCGTGATCGCCCGGATCGAGCGGCTCGACTACTGGGACGGAGAGGACTAGCCGCGACGCTAGCGCTGGCGGTCCGGGGCCCGATCCCCACGCCGGCTGGGGACCGACATGCCCGAGCTGCCCGAAGTCGAGACGATCCGCCGCCAGCTCGCGCCGCACCTGGACGGGCGCACGATCGTCCAGGCCACGATCCTCGACCCGCGGTGGACGCGCCCGGAGCCGCCGGCCGCGGTCGAGGCGGAGCTCAGTGGCGCGGTGGTCGAGCGGGTCACCCGCGCCGGCAAGTACCTCGTGTGGGCGCTGTCGGGCGAGCGCTACCTGCTCATGCACTTGCGCATGACCGGGACGCTGCTGTTCGACCCCGCCGCGCCGCCGCCGCACACCCGCGTCGTGTTCGAGCTCGACGACGGACACCGCCTGGTGTACGTCGATCCGCGGCGCTTCGGCACGGGCCACCTCGTATTCGGCGACGCCGCCCGCGACGCGTACCTGAACGCGAGGATCGGCGTCGAGCCGCTCACGCCGGAGTTCACCGCCGAGCACCTGCGCTCGATGGCGCGCGACCGCACCGCGCCGGTCAAGGCCTTCGTGCTCGACCAGCGCCGCATCGCCGGCGTGGGCAACATCTACGCCGACGAGGCACTGTTCCGCGCCGGCATCCATCCTTTGCGCCCGGCCGGGCGGCTCACCGCCACCGACTGGGCCCGCGTGCGGGACGGGATCGAGGAGGCGCTCAGCGCCGGGATCGAGGCGAAGGGCGCCTCGATCGACGACTTCCGCCACCTCGACGGCGCCCGCGGCTCCTTCCAGGACCGGTTCCTCGTCCACCGGCGCGCCGGCGAGCCGTGTCCCACCTGCGGGCGCCCGATCCGCAAGATCGTCGCGGGGGGACGCGGGACCTACGTGTGCGAGCACTGCCAGCCGCGCCCCGCGACGGGCGCTACGCGGCCAGCAGCTGGCTGAGCTTCCCCGCGCGATCCGCGGCTAGAAGCTCGGTGAAGCCACCGAGCGCGTACTCGCCGATCATGATCTGCGGGAAGGTGTACATCCCCGTCTTCTCCTGAAGCTGGACGCGACTGTCCGGGTCCCGTGCCAGATTGATCTCCTCATACGCGATGCCGCGCTTGGCCAGCAGGGCCTTCGCGCTCGTGCAGAAGGGACACGCTTCGGTGGTGTAGACGGTGACATGCATCGCTTCAAAAAGTATAGCGGCGAATCCGGGTCGAGATGACTGGGAATCGCGTTGCGCCGACCCGCGACGTTGGGCTCCGACCCGCGACGTTGGGCTGGCTGACGGAGCCTAGCCGTGTCCCGCTCACTCAAAACCGAAGCGATCGTGCTGCGCTCGATCCGCTACGGAGAGGCGGACCGCGTCCTGCACCTGTACACCCCGGGCTACGGGCGCGTGTCGGCCATCGCCAAGGGGGCGCGCCGGGCCCGCAGCCGGTTCGGGGCGCGGCTCGAGCCGTTCTTCCACATCCGGGTGATCCTCCACGAGGGGCGCAGCGACCTGCACACGGTCACGGGCGTCGACACGGTGGCGCCCCACCCCGCGCTGCGTGAGCACGCGGCGACGCTGGACGCCGCGGCCCGCGCCTGCGACGCGGTGGCGCGGCTGTTCGAGACCCCCGACCCCCATCCCGAGGTGTTCCGCCTGCTCGCCAACGAGCTCGCGCTGCTCGATCTCGACCCTGCAAACGCGCGACCGGCGACCGGGCTGGCCTTCCGCCTCAAGCTCCTGCTCGCGGCGGGGATCGTGCCCCAGCTCGGATCGTGCGCCGGCTGTGGCGAATCGGACCATCTGCAGGGCTTTTCCGCCGCCGCGGGTGGGGTCGTGTGCAGCTCGTGCGAGGCGGCCGCGTTCCCGCTCGGCCAGGAGTCCCACGACTTCCTGGTCGGCGCGCTGGGGCGGCCGCTGGCCCAGGCGCCCGACGCCTCCGAGTTCGCGCTGGGTCAGGCGGAGCGGGCGATCACCGAGACGGCTGAGCACCACGCCCACGTGCGCCTGCGCCCGCTCGTGGGGGCGGCGCGCGCGAAGATGTGACGTCTTCGTCATAACTCGCTCCGGCACCGGCGGACCGGTGTCAGAATCGAAGACGATGAGCGGCCAAGTTCTCACGAGCGGCCAAGAGCACCCCGCCGGCCCGGTCGCCGCGGCCTTCGAGCAGCGGATCCGCGCCCGCGAGGACCGCGACCTCGCGCCGGGCGCGACACGCTCCTACCCGGCGCACCGTGAACGCCCCGAGCCCGACTGCGGCCTGCGCACCCCGTTCCAGCGCGACCGCGATCGGATCGTGCACTGCAAGGCGTTCCGGCGGCTCAAGCACAAGACCCAGGTGTTCGTGGCCCCGGCCGGCGACCACTACCGCACCCGGCTGACGCACACGCTCGAGGTGACCCAGATCTCCCGCACGGTGGCGCGGGCGCTCAGCCTCAACGAGGACCTGGCTGAGGCGATCGGGCTCGGCCACGACCTGGGTCACCCGCCCTTCGGCCACGTCGGCGAGGACGCGCTCGACCGTTGCCTGGCCGAGCGCTTCGGCCTGTCGTTCATGCACCACGAGCAGTCGCTGCGCGTGGTCGACACGCTCGAGCGGGGCGGCCTCGGCCTCAACCTGACCGCGGCGGTGCGGGACGGGATCGTCAGCCACTCGGGCCGCGCGAGCGAGCCGGCCACGCGCGAGGGCAAGATCGTCCGACTGATGGATCGGGTGGCCTACATCAACCATGACATCGACGACGCGCTCCGAGCCGGCCTCCTGAACGACGACGATCTCCCGGCGCGCCCGATCGAGATCCTGGGCGACACCGGGTCGTCGCGGATCGACACGCTGGTCCACGACCTCGTCGAGCACTCCGATCAACAAGGCGACATCGTCCAGGGCGAACTGGTCGGCGGTGCCATGTCCGACCTGCGCGACTTCATGTTCGAGCGCGTGTACCTGGGACCCGAGGCGACGCGCGAGCACGAGAAGATTCGCCACGTGATCCGCTCGCTGTTCGACCACTACTGCGCCCACCCGGAGGAGATGCCGCCGTCGATCCCGCCCGGGGACCTGCCCAGACGGGTGACCGACTACCTGGCCGGGATGACCGACCGGTTCTGCATCCGCACGTTCGAGGCGCTGACCGTGCCGGTGGCGTTCGCGCCGTGAGGGCGGGCGGGCTCCGATACACGGCCGACTCCCGCGATCGCGTCCGCGACGCGGTCGACATGCTCGCGGTGGTCTCGGACCGCACCGAGCTACGCCGGGCCGGCGCGAGCGAGTACGTCGGCCGCTGCCCGTTCCACGACGAACGCACGCCCTCGTTCGGCGTCAACCCGATCGAGAAGGTCTACCACTGCTTTGGCTGCCAGGCCTCCGGCGACGTGTTCAGGTTCGTGATGGAGACCGAGGGACTCGACTTCACGGGTGCGCTCGAGACGCTGGCCGACCGTTTCGGGGTCGAGCTACAGACCGAGCAGGAGGACCCGCAGGCGGCCGAGAAGCGCCAGCGCCGCGAGCGGCTGCACGCCCTGCTCGGCCGCGCCGCCGAGTACTACGCCAGGTATCTCTGGGACGCGAGCGAGGCGTCGCCGGCGCGCGATTACCTGAACAGCCGCGGCCTGCGCGAGGAGACGCTGCGGGAATTCAGGGTCGGGTACGCCCCGAGCGCCTGGGACCGCATGCTGACCGCGTCCCGGCGCGCCGGCTTCAGCGACGCGGATCTGCTCACGGTCGGGCTGGCCCAGCGCTCGAAGACCAATCCCGGCCGGATCTACGACCGTTTCCGCGAGCGCATCATGTTCCCGTCCGCCGACGCCCGCGGGCACGTGATCGGCTTCGGCGCGCGCGCGATGCGCGAGAACCAGCGCCCCAAGTACCTGAACACCGCCGAGGGCGACGTGTACCAGAAGCGCAGGGTCCTGTTCGGGATAGATCGAGCCCGGGCCGCCACCGCGCGCGCAAACCGCGCGATCCTGGTCGAGGGCTACACCGACGTGCTCGCGCTGCACCAGGCGGGGCTGCACGAGGCCGTCGGCATCATGGGCACCGCGCTGACCGAGGATCAGATCGCGGAGCTGCAGAGGTACGCGAAGGTGCTCGTGCTGTGCCTCGACGCCGACACCGCCGGGCAGGACGCGATGCTGCGCGCGGCGCAGCTGACCGACCAGCGCGAGCTGGAGCTGCGGGTCGTCCCGCTCCCGCCCGGAACCGACCCCGCCGATCTGATCGAGCGCGCCGGCGCCGATGCGCTGCGCGAGCGCGTCGACGCCTCCGTGCCGTTCGTGGCCTTTCACGTGGACCGGGTCCTCGAGCGCAACGACACGCGCAGCGCCGAGGGCCGCGACGAGGCGTTCCGCCAGTTGCAGCCGGCGCTCAAGGGCCTGCGCCGGGGCCTGTTCGGCGACGCGCTGCTGCGCCGGGTCGCGGCCCGGCTCGAACTCACCGAGGCCCAGCTCGGCACATTGATCCAAGGCGCGACAAGCCAGAACGGCACCACGACGCATGCCCGGGTGGACGGCGAGGAGGCGCTCGACTCCGGCTCACGCTCCGAGCGCATGTTCCTCGCACTGTGCGTCGCGCTTCCGGACCCCGGCGCTCGGGCGCTGTTCGAGATCGACATCGATCAGCTGATCACGAGCGAGCTGTTGCGCCGGGCCGCCCGCCACATCGCGGGTCGGACCCACTCGCCGCTGGCCGATCTGCCGCCGGATGACGACCGGCTGGCGCGGACGGTTGCCCGCGTCGTGGCCGACGCCGGACAGCGGAGCTCGGTCAGCCCAGACGAGCTGCAGCACGCGCGCCTGGTGCTCGAGCGCGACAGGCTCGACCGTGCCATCCGCCGGGCCCGGGCGGAGGGCGCGACCGAGATCCCCGAGCTTGCTCGCGAGCGCGAGCGCGTCCTCGAGGGCATCCGTCAGGTCGTGGCCCGCCTCGAGCGGGCCGTGTGACTCAGCCGAACGCCTGGGAGAGGTGCGAGCGGACCGCCTTCAGCACGTGCTGGCGCAGCCGCGCGGTGGTCACCCCGCGCCCGCGGGCGATCTGCGCCAGCGTCTGGCCGGAGGAGAGGTCGGCGCGCAGTTCGGCCGGTGACATCCCGAGGTACTGGGCCACCACTCTGATCTCGAACCCCCGCAGGGGCCCGCTGCGCGGCAGCGCCAGCGTCCGCCCCGGCGCCCGGCGCCGGCGGGCCGCCTGGCCCGGGAAAATAAGGTCGGTCGGCGGATGCAGAGCAAGGATCTCGGGCGCCAACGGGGCCTGGTTGAAGTTGAAGTCCTTGCTCAGGTCGCCCAGCAGCGGATTGCTCTCGCGCACGTCGGGGCGCGGATCGGACCGGCCGTCGGTCTGGGGATCGAGCCGCTGCCCGCCGAGGAAGACGTCCTCGATGAACTTCGTGTAGGCGTCGAAGCTGAGCGTCTGGTGGTCGATGAAGCCCTGGCGCGCGTAGGGACTGATGACGATGGCCGGCACGCGGAGCCCGTAGCCCTGCTCGTCCACCTGCGGCGGCTTGACGTGGTCATAGAAGCCGCCCCAGTCATCCCAGGTCAGGAAGATCGCCGTGCTGCTCCAGTCCGGGCTGCGCATGATCGCGTTGACCAGGCCGGTCACGTAGGCCTGGCCCGCGGTGATCAGCCCGGGCGGGTGCTCGGACACGTTGGCGTTCGGGACGATCCACGACACCGCCGGCAGCGTGCCCGACCTGGCGTCCGCGTAGAGGTTCGACAGCGACTTGATGTTGCCGAGCTGGTTGTCCTGCTGGACAGTCGTGAAGTACGGCAGGGGATTCCAGATGCCGGGGGTCTTGGCGCTCTGGCCGACCGGCGCGCACGACATGGCCGCGTTCGAGTCGCAGTCGGGCTCAGAGCCCTTGAACACGTAGTAGGCCCAGCTGACCCCGAACTTGTGCAGCAGGTAGGTGAGGTCGGTCCAGGCGTAGTTCGGATCGGTGGGGAGAGGGTTCCCGAGGCGGCGGGCGAAGTCGGGCGGATACCCGGGGTTCTCGGGCGCGGTGCGGCAGCTCTGCGGGTCGCCCTTCAGCGTGCAGTAGGCCGACCATCCCGAGACGAGATACAAGTGTGACGGCAGACTCCACGACGCATCCGACTGGAACATGTGGTCCTGGAGCACGAAGTCGTGCGCGTAGGCCCAGTAGTTCTCGATGTCCGAGCCGTCGTGGTAACCCATCGCGTCGGGGTTGCCGGCGCCGTTGCCGCAGGCCGGATTGAACGTCTGGGCGCAGCCGGTCATGCCCGACCGCTGCTCGGCGACGAACCCGTCCATCTTGCCGTCGTTGATGTCGGCCTGGGCCGCGTTGAAGCTGTGCGGGCCGCCGAGGCTCCGGTCCTGGCGGTCGTGAAACGGACGCACGCAGCGGCCGCTGAGCGGGTCCGGCACGCACGGAATCGTCCCTGGGTTCCCGGCCAGACCCGGAATCCCATCCGCGCCCGGATAGGTGCCGAAGTAGGAGTCGAACGAGCGGTTCTCCTGCATGATGATCACCACGTGGCGGATCTTGTGGATCCCCTCGAGCCCCGGCGGCGGGGGGACGACAGTGCTCGTGGTCGTGGACGCCCCGGTGGTCGTGGACGAGCCCTGGGTGCCCGAGGTGCTGGTGCTCTGGTTGGACTGACCGGTCGGGCCCGAGCCTCCGCCGCAGCCGGCCAGCAGCACCGCGGCCGCGATCGCCACCAGCGCCACGGCGGCGAGCCGCGCGCCGATTCGCCGCGGAGCGCGCAGCGGCGAGTCCCGGCGCCGATCGATCAAACCCACAGCCTCATGCCGTCACCCAACGAACGAACGAACGAACTCGAGCGATGCTATGCGCCGGAAGCCCGGCGTGCGTCAAGGCCCCGTGAAGCGCCGGGCACCGGCGTTGCGGTCGGTTGGCGGGAGATTGGGCTGGCCAGGGATCGGATTGAGACTCGGTTAGGTAGCGGTGATGCGGCGGGGGTGGTTCTCGCTAGAGTTCGCCGTCTCATCGGGCCGTAGTCCGGGCCCACCATCCGTCTGACCCGATCGAGATCGATCCGGGGTAGCTCAATCGGCAGAGCGTTCGGCTGTTAACCGAAATGTTGTGGGTTCGAGTCCCACCCCCGGAGCTAACGCCCGCCCGCCACGATCGGCGGCGTTGACACATGAGGTCCGGTCTCACCGTCGCCGAGCTCGAGGACTGGGAGCTTCACGGAGCGATCTGGCGCGCGCTGGAGGTCACCGACCAGCGGGCCGTGGTCGAGCTGTGCAGCTGCACCGGAGAGCGCATGGACGTCGTCGAGGGCGACTCGCCGGAGCTCGTCGAGTTCGTCCGGACGCGGCCCGAGGACTGACGCGCGAACTCCTCAACCAACTCGGCCGCGCGCTCAGCCCCGTCGTTCGCCGCCGCCCACCCCGCCAGCTCGAGCGCGCGCGTGCGCAACGACCGCGTGGCCAGTGCGCGGCGGACCGCCAGCCGCAGCGTGCCGGGCCCGAGCAGGCGCCACGGGAGACGAACCCCGACCCCGGCCCAATCGGCGCGCGCGGCGTTCTCGGCCATGTCGCCACAGTGCGGGACGGCGACCACCGGACAGCCGCAGGCCAGCGCGCGCGCCATCGTCCCGTGGCCGGCGTGGCAGATCACCACCGCGCACTCCGGCATCGTCGTGGCGTAGGAGATCCACTCGACGAGCCTGGTGTTCGCCGGAACGTCGACCGGCTCCCCGCGCGGCAGTGGCCGGCGGTTCGACGTCGCGAGCACGCGGATCGGCTCGCCGCCCAATCCCGCGAGCGCCGCCCGCAACAGACGGTGGGAGGGATCCTGAGCGGTCGACGGCGCCACGAGTACGAGCGGAGCGTCTCCCGGGGGCGGATCGACCGGGCCAAACGGCGGCTCCCACATCAGCGGCCCGACCACGCGGGTCGCGGCCGGCCAGCGCCGCGGGTACTCGATCTGCGGGAACGTCCCGACCAGGCACAGTCCCTCGCTCAGCCCGCCGTGCAGCCGTTGCAGCGCCGGCAGGCCGAGCCTCGTCCGCGCGTCGTTCAGCTGATCGCGCCCCTGACGCAGCCCGCCCTCCGTCGTCCGGGCGAGCGCATTCCAGACCCGAGAACCGACCCGCGTGCGGGGCAGCCGCGCGCCCACCGCATAGGGGGGAAACCCGGGCGCGCCTACCGGGTACACGTGGGGAACCAGCGTCGCCACCGGCACGCCCTCGAGCTCGCCGGCCATCGCGGGGGCAAGCGTGAGAATGTCGTGAATCACCGCGTCGGGGCCGACCGAGGCGACCGCCTCGCGCGTCTGCCCGGTCGCCCGGACCACGGCCTCGTACATCTCGAAGGGCTCGCCCTCGCCCGGGAAAAGCGGGTACTCGGGCGCCGCCACGAACCGCATCCCGGCCTGCTCGACATGCGGGCGCCACTGCGACCATGTCTCGAACGTGACCTCGTGCCCGCGCGCCACCAGCCGCCCCCCGAGCGCGAGCATCGGGAAGGCGTGGCCGGGCTCGCCGAACGCACCGAGGAAGAACCGCAGCCGAGGACCGCTCGGGCTCAAGCCGCCAGCTCGGCCACCGTGCGCAGCTGCTGCACCCGATCCTCCGTCGTGAACGCCATCGCGCCGATGGTGAGCGTGCCAACGCCGGCCTCGCGGAACGCCGCAATCCGCTCCCGAACGTGGTCCCGAGGGCCCGACAGCGTGACTAGGTCGATCAGCTCGTCCGGGAGCGCCGCCGCGGCCTCGTCCTTCTTGCCGTCCAGGTACAGGTCCTGAACCTTGCGCGCGGCGTCCTCGAACCCGTAGCGCTGGACCAACTGGTTGTAGAAGTTCTGCTTGCGCGAGCCCATGCCGCCGACGTACAGCGCGAGGAGGTGGCGCATCCGATCGCGGGCTGCCGGCCAGTCGTCGGAGATGTACGTGTTGACGGTCGGCGCCATGTCGAAATCGGCGAGCGAGCGCCCGGACCGCGCGGCGCCTTCCTCGAGCAGCGTGCGCACCTCGCCCACGTGCTCGGGCGAGAGGAAGATCGGCAGCCAGCCGTCGGCGATCTCGCCGGCCAGCGCGGTGTTCTTGGGCCCGATCGCCGCCAGGTAGATCGGGATCCGCTCCTGGACCGGGGAGATCATCAGCTTGAGCGCCTTGCCCGGCCCATCCGGGAGGGGCAGCTCGAGCGTCTCGCCGTGGAACTCGACGCGCTCGCGCGCCAGCGCCATCCGGAGCACCGCCACGTACTCGCGCGTGCGCTGCAGCTGGTGGGCGAAGCGCTGTCCGTGCCACCCCTCGGCCACCTGAGGCCCCGAGGTGCCGAGGCCGAGCAGCATCCGACCGCCCGAGAGCACGTCGATCGTGGCCGCGGTCATGGCGGTCATCCCCGCGCTCCGCGCCGGAATCTGGAAGATCGCCGACCCGAGCCTGATCCGGCTCGTGCCCGCGGCCAGCCAGGCCAGCACGGTGGCGGTGTCGGAACCGTAGGCCTCGGCCGCCCAGACCGAGTCATAGCCGAGCCGCTCGGCCTCCTGGACGACGGCCAGGTGGTCGGCCGGCGCCACGCCGGGAATCAGGTAGCCGAGGTTCACGCCGAGCTTCATGGGCGCCCGGAACCCTATAGACGAACCCCGCGGCCCGCGATACTCACAGGGTGAGCGACACCGCGCTCGAGATCGCCGACGAGCGGCGAACCAGCCCCGTCGAGCTCCTGTGGGACCTGGTGTTCGTGTTCGCGATCACCCAGGTCACCACGCTGCTCTGGGGCGATCTCACCTGGGGCGGGTTCGGTCGCGCGATGCTCGTGCTCGCGCTGGTGTGGTGGGCCTGGTCGGCCTACGTGTGGGCAGCCAATGCCCAGGCGGCCGACTCAGCGGCCCTGCGGGCATGCCTGCTCGTCTCGGCGATCTCGATCTTCATTACCGGCCTCTCGATTCCACACGCGTTCGGAACCGAGGCGACGCTGTTCGCGGTGACCTACGCGATCGTCCGCTTCCTGCACCTGGCCCTGTACGCAGACGCCTCGCGCCGGGGCAACGCGAAATGGTCCGCGATCGCCGGCTTCGCCCTCACGGTGACGATCGGGATGGCGCTGCTGATCGCGGGCTCGTTCGCGACGGGCACGGCGCGGATCGTCCTGTGGGTGCTCGCCGCGGCGATCGACTACGCCGGGCCGGCCTGGCTGACCCGGGAGCGGCTGCGCGGCCTGCAGCGGGTCGCGGTGGCGCACTTCGCCGAGCGCTACAGCCTGTTCGTGATTATCTGCCTGGGGGAGTCGATCGTGAACATCGGGGTGGGAGCGCTCGGGCCGAAAGCCGACAAGACCCTCGACGCCGAACTGATCGTGGCGGTGGCGCTCGGGCTGCTGATCACGGTGGCCATGTGGTGGACGTACTTCGAGGGGTTTGCCGAGACCGCGGCGGAGCGCCTGCGCGTCCACGACGATCCGGTGCTGGCCGCGGCCGACGGCTACAGCTACCTGCACCTGGTGATCGTGGCCGGCATCATCACTTTCGCCGTCGGGGTGAAGGTCCTCACCCGCGACTCCGTGTCGGCGCCTCTGCCCGATCCCGCCCGGCTTGCGCTGTGCGGCGGTGTGGCGTTGTACCTGGTCGGCAACACGGCCTTCGCGCTGCGGATGGCGGGCCGGGTCGACTACGAGAAGCTCGTCGTGGTGGTCGCGCTGTTCGCGCTCTACGCGATCTCCGGCGCGATCGCCGCCTGGGCCGTGGCCGCCGCGGTCGCCGCCCTGCTGGGCGCCCTGTGCGCGGCCGAGTCCGAGACCGTCCGCCGGGTTTTGAGCCGCGAGGCCTCAGAACGGGAAGCATCAACCAGAGCGAGCGAGAGGATGACCTGATGACCACACACGCCAGGCTGGAGTTGAACGGCCCCGTCGCGGCCGGCTTCGATGAGATCCTCACCCCCGACGCGCTCGAGTTCGTGGCCGAGCTCGAGCAGCGGTTCGGCCCCCGCCGCCGCGAGCTGCTCGAGGCCCGCGCGCGCCGCCGGGCCCGGTTGAGGGCGGGGGAGATGCTCGACTTCCTGCCCGACACGCTCGAGATCCGCGAGGCCGATTGGGCGGTCGCGCCCGCCCCGCCGCCACTTCAGCAGCGCTGGGTCGAGATCACCGGCCCGACCGACCGCAAGATGGTCATCAACGCGCTGAACTCGGGCGCGGACGGGTTCATGGCCGACTTCGAGGACGCCAACGCGCCCACGTGGCACAACATGGTCGACGGACACCGGAACCTCCGCGACGCGATCGACGGCACGATCACGTACCGCGACTCCGACGGCCGGCGCTACGAGCTGGGCGAACACCCGGCCACGCTGCTCGTCCGCCCCCGCGGCTGGCACCTCCCCGAGCGCCACCTACTGGTCGACTCCGAGCCGGTTTCAGCGTCGCTGTTCGACTTCGGCCTGTACGTCTTCCACTGCGCGCGGCCCCTGGTGCGCAAGGGCGACGGGCCGTACTTCTACCTGCCCAAGATGGAGTCGCACCTCGAGGCGCGGCTGTGGAACGACGTGTTCCTCCTGTCGCAGGAGCTCCTGGGCATCCCGCAAGGCACGATCAAGGCGACCGTACTGATCGAGACGCTGCCGGCCGCGTTCGAGATGGACGAGATCCTGTACGAGCTGCGCGAGCACTCGGCCGGGCTCAACGCCGGCCGCTGGGACTACATCTTCTCGTCCATCAAGTGCTTCCCCGACCGCCCCGAGATGGTTCTGCCCGACCGCGCCGACGTGACGATGACCGTGCCGTTCATGCGCGCGTACACCGAGCTGCTGGCCGCCACCTGCCACCGGCGTGGCGCCCACGCCATGGGCGGGATGTCCGCGCTCATCCCCAGCCGCAAGGGAGCCGACGAGGCCAACGAGAAGGCCCTCGACGGTGTGCGGCGGGACAAGGAGCGGGAGGTCTCCCAGGGTTACGACGGCACCTGGGTGGCGCATCCCGATCTCGTCCCGGTGGCGCGCGAGGTGTTCGAGCAGGGGCTGAACGGCCAGCCCAACCAGCTGAGTCGCCGGCGCGAGGACGTGCACGTGAGCGCCCCCGAGCTGCTCGACCTCGCCGCCACGCCCGGCCACATCACTGAGAAGGGCCTGCGCACCGACGTCAACGTCGGGTTCCAGTACATCTCGTTCTGGCTGACCGGCCGCGGCGCCGCCGGGATCAACTCGATGATGGAGGACGCCGCCACCGCCGAGATCTCCCGCTCACAGATCTGGCAGTGGATCCACCACGGCGTCGGGCTCCAGGAGGGCCCGACCGTGACGCGCGAGCTGGTCCGTCAGATCCTCGACGAGGAGACGGCGAAGATCCGCGAGGCCGTCGGCGACGAGGTCTGGCGCGCCGGCCGCCCCGAGGAGACGCGCGAGATCTTCGAGCTGGTGGCGCTGTCGGAGGAGCTGATCGAGTTCCTCACGCTGGTGGCGTACGAGTATCTGGATTAGGCAGGGCCGCCTTCGGCGGCATCCGTGGGGCCGGGCAGGCCCGTCCGGACCGGATCGCCCACTCCCGCAGCGACGCGCAGTGCGACGCTCGCGCGGCGGCGAGCGAACAGGCGCGAGCCACACGCGTGGTGGAGCACGATCAGCGCCCCGATGAAGATGATCAGGTCGCCGATGCTGAGCACGTTGCCGATCGGCCAGGGTCCCGGCACCGGGATCACGTCGCCCAGGAAGGCGAGGTGCTCGTGGGCCAGCGCGGCCGAATTGTCGAACCCGGCGCGCTCGGCGATGCCCGCGATCTTCAGGGCGGATGCGCTCGCGGGCATCACGCCCGCGTTCACGGTGATCGCCAGCACGTTGAGCGCGGCGCCCAGCGCCACCACGGGGACGCCCTTGAGGTGTCGGTTGGCGAACACGAAGTAGGCGTCGAGGACGTAAGAGGAGATGTGCAGGGCCGCGTGCAGCGCGTGGCTGCCGCCCGGCATCTGCGTGATGGCGACCTGAATGGCCGCGGCCAGCAGGACGGCCCAGATCCCCCGGACCTTGATGTCGGCCAGGCGGCTCAGGCGACCACCGGCGAGCGGCACGCTCACGACCAGGGCGAGTGCGGTGATCACGAGCAGCATCAGGCCACGCTCAGGTGGGGCACGATGATCTTGGCGTGGGGCGCGGTCGATGCGGCCGGCTCCGTCGCGTGGGGCGCGAGGTGGTGGGCCCACCAGCTCAGCAGCGCGTCGGCGGGCAGCGGCTTTGACATGTGGAAGCCCTGGGCCAGCTCGCAGCCCAGCGCGCGCAGGCGCTCGAACGTGTAGGCGTCCTCGATCCCCTCGGCCACCGTGCGCAGGCCGAGGTTGTGGGCGAGCTCGATCGTCGAGCGCACGACGATCGCGTTCCGGGCGTCGGTGCCCATCGCGCGGACGAACGACTTGTCGATCTTCAGCTCGCCGATCGGCAGATCGGTCAGGTAGGCCAGCGAGGAGTAGCCGGTGCCGAAGTCGTCGATCGCCACCGACACGCCGAGCTCCGTGAGCTGGCGCATGGTCTGCTTGGCCAGCTCGGGATCGACCATCAGCGAGCTCTCGGTGAGCTCGAGCGTGAGCGCGTGGCCGTCGACGCCGTGCCGGGTGAGGAGCTTCTCGACCTCCTCAGGGAAGCGGCGATCGAGCAGGCTCCGGACCGACACGTTCAGCGAGAGAGACAGCTTGCGGCCGTCGTCGCCCCAGCGACGCAGGTCGCGCAGGCCGAGGTCGATCACGTGGGAGGTGAGGTCCTTGATCAGGCCGGCACGCTCGGCGACCTCGATGAACTCGAGCGGACCGAGCAGACCGCGCTGCGGGTGCTCCCAGCGCACGAGGCCTTCGGCCGCCACCGGCCGCCCGCGACCCAGCTCCACCTGGGGCTGGTAGTGCAGCACGAGCTGATCATCGGCCAGCGCACGGCGCAGGTCGGCGGCCAGACTCAGCCGCTCGGGGCTGTGGTAGTCGTCCTCGGAGCGATAGATGACCAGCGGGTGGTGGCTGGCCTTGGCCCGGTACATGGCGACGTCCGAGCGCTGCAGCAGGGTAGAGACGTCCTCGCCGTGCTCGGGGTACCAGGCCAGCCCGATGCTGGCGCCCAGCGCGATGCTGATCCCGTCGATGTCGACCGGCGTCTCCAGGGCATCCTGGAGACGGTGCACCGCGGCCTGGGCGACGCTGATGTCGGCACCCGGCATGAACACCGCGAACTCGTCGCCGCCGAGGCGCGCGACCAGGTCCTCGGTCCGAAACGAAGCCCGGAGCCGGGGACCGAGCTCCTGGAGGACGAGGTCGCCGTGATGGTGGCCGAGCGTGTCGTTGACGTCCTTGAAGCCGTTGAGGTCGACCAGGAGCAGTCCGCCGGCCTTGAGCGCCGGGTTCTGAAGCGTCGCGCCGACTGACTCGAGGAACCAGCGCCGGTTGGGCAGCTCGGTGAGGCTGTCGTGGCGGGCGAGATGCTCCGCCGTGGCGGTGCGGACGCTCTGGCGCCCGCTGATGTAGACGCCGACGAGCGGCACGAGCAGCAGCGGGAAGAGGATCGGGCTGAACTGCAGCACGGTGACGACCACTGGCGCGAGGCACAGCAGCACGGCCCCGACCGAGAGCCCGAAGGTCAGATCGGACTCGAGCGCCTGCCGGAAGGAGATGCCGTGGTAGAGGGTGGTGGCGCGGGTGACCAGGAGCAGGTTGACGGTGAAGTAGGCGGCCGCCGCGCCGAGCACGGCGACGAGGTCAACCGGTCGAAAGCCGTTGGTGTGGAGCGCGCCGTAGATTCCGCCGAACCACAGGACGCCGGCCGCGGCGGCGAGGGACAGCGTGTACTGACCGATGTTGAAGCCGACCTGCCACCACGGCTTGCGGGCCATGCGGTCCTGCACGATCGAGGCGACGAGCTGGGACGCCACGGCGGGCACCAGGCCCACGCCGAGCAGCAGCGCGAACGAGAACATCACCGACACGGTGACTTCTCCGTCTCCCGAGCGGCGCGGCAGCTCGAGCGGGAAGAGCTCGCCGATCAACACGCATACGGACAGCGCGGCGAAGTCGATCGCCCGGCCGTCGAAATCGACCGACGTCGCCAGCACCAACGTCGCGAGCAAGGCCACCCCGACCAGCGCGACCGCAACGCAGTACAGACGAACGAGCTCGAGGGGGCGGGCTTTCATGGCATCGGTCCGGGCGCCCCGGCTGGTCGCCGGAGCGCCCGGCCATGGCGTTCGTGATTAGAACTTGAAGCTGGCCCCGGAGACCACGACGAGCGCGACCAGGGACATGATCGACAGCATCAGCTGAGCGGTCCGGAACTTGAACTTGGACATCCTTGTCCTCCTACGAGTAGTGAATGCGGAATCGAACACGCTGAGCAGGCAGCCGAGCTATCTCGTACGGCGAGACCTCTAGCTTTGCGTCCCGGCCTCGCGGCGGGTTTGCCTTTGACAACTCAATCCCGGCTTGTATCGAGCGCCAAGAACTAGAGCTTTAGGGCTTTAGGTAACTTTTAGAGGCCGGTTGTCCGGACTCGGTTCCACCTGGTCAATCCAACCGCAGACGGGGCCGATGAGACCGGCATGGACGCGTCCGCCTACGCGCTCGTTCACGGCCTGCGAAGCACCCGCGCCACGCTGGACGGATGGCGGACGCGGCCGTGGCCGATCGTCCGTACCTGGTTTCTGGGCAGCCTGGCCGTGGCCATCGTCCTGCTCGTCGCCGTGTGGCTGATCGCGAGCGCGGCGACGCCGCACGGCGGGCTGGCGCTGGATCAGCCGCCGTTCGCGGTCGGCGGCCCCCGCGACGTGCTGCGGGTCCTGGGCCACAACCTGCTCGTCCTGGCCTTGCACGCGATGGCGTGCGTGGCGGGCTTCATCGCGGGGAGCTCGTTGCCGTTGCAGGCCGCGCGGCGCACCGGTCTGTCCCGCGCGATCCACGAACGCGGCCGGCCGGTCGCGATCGCGCTCGTCGTGTGCGCCACCGGCTTCTCCCTGAGCCTGCAGGCCTACGTCCTGGGAAAGGGCGCGGCCGACGTCGCGGCGACGCTCCGAACCGCTCCTGGCCTGCTGCTCGTGAGCCTGCTGCCGCATGCGCTGCCGGAGCTGGTGGCGCTGTTCCTGCCGCTGGCCGCATGGATCGTCGCCAGCCGCCGCGGCGCCTGGGATGAGCTGCTCGCGGCAACGTTCGTCACGGTCGCGATCGCCATCCCGATCCTGGTGCTGGCCGCGGTCTGGGAGGTCTACGCCGCGCCGCACGTCGTCAGGGCGGTGGTTGGCTAACCGCCGGCCCCGGACTATCGTGCCGGTCACAAGTGGCCGGGCTCGTTCGTAGAGCGGGTATGCAGTTCGACGAGCGATCGG
>CAWIDF010000002.1:0-144003 GCA_963834885.1 uncultured Solirubrobacterales bacterium
CCGGCGTTCGCGCGTTCAGGCCCTCGCCCAAACCCTGACAAGTTGTCAAGGTGCTGGTCCGTGATTCTCGGCCGGTCCGAGTAGTTGCCGATGGGCACCCGCCTCGAGCCATGTCGCGCTTGGATAGAAGCACACCCGAGCGGTGTCGCCATCGGCCCGAACGCCCCGAACCCATGTCGCGCTTAGCCCGAACTGCGCACCCGACTGCACACATCGGCCCCCAAACACGGACCTCTCGCTCCCAACCGCGCCACAGTCCGCGCCAGCCCCAACCGCAACCCCCAGCCCGCCTTCCGTCATCCCTATAAGTTGTAGGCGGCAGGGTGGGGACGGAGGAAGAACCCAAGACCACCTAACTGGTCTAGACCACCACGCGCGCACAACACGAAACCAACCGCGCCAGAAGCAAAAAAGACCGCGCGCCAGCCTGCGGAGCCTTCGCGCGGGTACGCGCGTAAGGTCGGCCAAGTCATCGGACGACTGACGTCTGAGGACTGACGTCTGAGGACTGACGTCTGATGACCGCGTAGGCGTCCTTTCGCGTGCCAGACGCGGTTTCTGACGAATCCGAGCCGCGGACGGGCGCGGAACGCTGCGCTGGCGGCCTGATCTGCGTGCAGGTTCAGGCGTCGCAACCCCTGAACGGCGCCTGAACGCTCGGGGACTCGGTTGGAAGCATCTCCCGAGCCGAGCCCGAGCCTCGAGCCCCCTGGCCGGCCTCGATCAGTGGGGAGTTGACATCCCCAACCAGCGGTGAGAGTTCGTTGCGATAGAGCACATTCCCTATAGCCACAGGGGTTTCGGGGGTTCGTGACTACCGGCGTGACTAAAACCGGCTGAAAACGGGCTCTCGGCGGGCTCGGCGACGACATGCGTAGTAGACCGGGGGGAGCCTTTTTTGCCCGGCCGGCCCCGTTTCTGCGAGCCGGGGCCTGCGTAGTTCCGCATCTTGTCTTGGGGTTGTGCGCCGTGGTGGTTCGTAGGCTTGGTGGGTGAGCGAGTTCACGAATTGCTATTGGTGTGGTGCTCGGTTGCGGTTTGGCGTTCCGGTGCGGGGTCATGAGCGGGAGTGTCGTCTTGTTGCGGTGCCGGATGCTGCGGCGGGCGCGTCTGAGGGGCCTGTGGCGTCGCGTGAGGGCCTGGGAGGCTCGGGGGTGGGTGGAGTGTCGGATGGGCCTGCTGGGGGCGTTAGGGCGGCTGAGAGTGTTCCGGGTACCGTGAACACCGGGGAGGTTCGGCCGGTGTCTGCTGCGCAGGTGCTTCGGCATGTGTTGGTGGGCGGGGAGTGGGTTGATTCGGCGCGGGTGGTGGAGGTGGGCGCGGCGGAGGGCGTGTCGCGGCGGGCGTTGCAGCGGGAGGGCCGGAAGCTTGGGGTGGAGATCCGGCGGACTCGTTCGGTGCCGCCCCGGTCGCAGTGGCGTTTGATTCTGGAGCGACCGGTGGAGGACGTGTGCGTCCTTGACGTGGTCGAGGATGTTCCTGAGGGCGTGGTTGGTTGGACCAGTGGTCCTGGCCGGCAGTCGGATCGCCCGCCGCCGGCGTGGCCGGGCGCGGCGCCAGAGACCTTCGAGCGGATGCAATTCTGAGATGAGCGCTCTGGCTGTTGCGGATGCCGGCCGGGTCGCTGGGTGGGAGGAGGAGCTTCGCTGGCATGACGAGGACCGCGGCGACGTGTCTGCGGGCGCGGCCGTGTACGGCGCGGTGAAGGCGTTCCTGCTCGGAACTGGTGCGCGTGAGCCGGAGTGGCGCGCTCACCGGTGCGCGACCGGGGCGCTGCTCGCGGAGGCCGGTTTGGCGCAGTCGGAGATCGCTCGGCGGCTCGGAGTCTCAGTGGATGCTGTCGGCCGGGACCTGGAGTTGTACGGCCGGCTGCGCGGCGCCCGCCGGTTGCGGCGGGTTGAGGCGAGGCGTGCGGAATAACCGTTGGTCGCGCCAATAGTCTCTTGCATGACCAATACAGAACTTGCCGCGTGCTCGGACGCGGACCTCGCCGCCGAGATTGACCGCCGTACCCGGGAGCCCACGACGGACGAGCGTCTCGCGGACGCGATGCGAGCCGCCGCAACGGCGATGAACGAGGCTCACGCGCTGCGCCGTCGCGTAGCGGAGCTCGAACGGGAGCTTGAGGCGGCCGTCCGGTGGCTCATGACACCGGTCGGGGGGAGAACTGATGCCCGACCTGCGCGCAATTCTGTTGGACGCACCGAGGGGGCATGCGGTCAGCAAGGTGCAGATCGCGAAGTTGGGCAGCTTCGACGGCGGCGACCGATACGGGCCGTTCTCGATCACTCGCGACGACATCCAGCAGTGGGGCGAGAGCCTGAAGCTCCTGCCCGGCCAGCGTGCGCTGGTCGATCTCGATCATTCCGCCGACAGGTCCCCGCGCCGCTCCGAGGCGGCCGGCTGGATCACCGCCGTCGACATGCAGGACGGCGTTCCGACGGCGACCATCGAGTGGACGAAAGTCGGCAAGCGCGCGATCGAGGACGGGCGCTACTTGTTTTTCTCGCCGAGCTATGGCCCGTGGAGCGATGAGAGCGGCACGGAGCATCCGAACGTGTTGGTTGGTGGCGCGTTGACGAACCGCCCGTTTCTGAACATGCCTCAGATCCGGCTCGCGCAAGCGGAGCGGGTCGAGCTGGCCGAGCACGCGAGAAAGCTTCTCGATACCGGCGAGGCCGACCGCGACGAGGATTGGAAGGCGCGGCGGAAACAGCTCAAGCAGCGCGCCAGGAAGCTCGACGTCAACCCGGGCGCGCTCGGGTTCGGCGGCAAGAAGAAGGCCAAGAAGAAGCGGATGGACGCGCCGCCGGTGCCGGTGCGGACGCTCGAGCAGCAGGCCGCGGACAACGGCCTCGTGGTCCTCGACCAGGCCGAGCATTACCGACTCCAGCAGGCGGCCGTCGACCGAGACCGGGACCGGTTCACCGTGGCGTTCGACAATGCGGTCCGGGCCAGGAAGGTCAGCCCCGGTGAGCGGCAGGGACTCCAGAGGCTCTACACGCTCGACGCGGTCACGACGTTGGAATCGATCGCGATGCGCCAGCCGATCATGCCCGAGGGCCCGACCGGCGAACCGGCGATCGAGTTCGACCCGTACGACCCGGACCTGTTCGAGAACCGCACCGACGAGTATCGCGCGGCGGGGTTCGAGCCCGCGAGCGTGATGCTCGACCAGCGCGTCCGCCAGCGGATGCGCGACCGCAACCTCGATTACGCGACCGCCCTTACCGACCTGATGACGGGAAACCCGACATGACCAACACGATTCTTGACTGCGAACTGACCCGGGCCCTGCAGGATCCGGCCGCGGGCCCCGACTTGCACAGGGCGCTCACGGCCATGTGCGCCAGCAGCGGGCGGCCGTACATGGCCGAGTATTCGAGTTTGCGCACGGCGATGCTGGACTCGTTGCATGGGGCGGAGGGCGCGACGGTCCGCGATGCAATCCGGGACCGGTCCGACATGAAGCTCGACCGGGTCGAAACGGACATCAGGACGCTGGAGGCCGGGCAGAAGGCCGCGGACCGCGTCCGGGAGAATGCTTTGCGTCTCCTCGATTCGCTTCCCGTTGGCGATGACGGTCGCGTGCGGCTCCTCGACAGTCGTTACGTCGACGGAAGCCCGGACCTGCCGCCGCAGCGGGTGCCGACTGGCACGCCGCCCGGCCAGCCGATCGGCCCCGCGTCCTTCGAAGCGGTGATGAACGCGCCCTTGTACTCGTCCAGGTTGGCTCGCGCCCGGCAGCTCGCGCCCCAGCAGTACGACGGCGATACCGGCGCGCACAGCTGGCAGCAGGCCGACCGGGCGCACTGCGAAGCCGGACTTGATTTGCTCGGGACGATGGAGCGTTCCCATCAGATCGCGGTCGCGGACAGCAGGGCGCAGGCGATCGCCGGGCAACTCGATCAAGCGTTCCAGCGGGGAGGGAGCCCGAAGGAACGGCGGCGGCTGATGGAAAAGGCCGCCGCGCCGATGCTGCGGATGCTGGAGTCCTGATGGCCACCGCAGCGTGCGGCACCCAGGCGACCTACGTGGCCGCTGTTCTCGCGGTCGCGACGGCGCGGGGCGTGACGGACGCCGAGCAGATCGCCCGCGTGACCCAGGACGCGATCGACTTCTGGCAGTCGCGCCTAAACACGTACAGCGGCCACCCGGTCGGCGACGGGTCCGACCAGGGCCGCTGACGATGGCCGACGCCGAGGAGTCTCGCTGGTCACACTGGCGCTGGCGCGACGAACAACCCGACCTTCCCGCCGACAGTACCGACGCGCCGAAGGCGAGCAACTGGCGCGAGCGCCGGCAGCTAGAACGCGATCGCCGCGCTGAGCTTATGGCGGCGGCTATCGAGTCGGGCCGGCTGACGGTCAGGTTCGCGACGGGCGCCGAGCTCGAAGCGTTGCGCGCTGCGCGCCGCGTCGATCCTGATCCGGTCACCGAACCGGCCCCCCCGGTGGAGGTGCCCGTGCCACCGAAGCCGAAGCCGGCCGCTCCCAAGCCGACGCCTAGGCCGCTGGTGGCGCCGAAGCCGCTCGTGACCGCCACGGACGCCACCGGCACGACCTGCCCGATATGCGGCACCACGTTCCGGCCGAACAAACCCGGGCAGGTCTGCTGCGGCGTGGCATGCTCAAACCGCTACCGGGCGCGGACGCCGCGGAAAGCCGCGCTGGTGACGCTGGTGTGCGAGCAGTGCGGCGGCACGTTCGAGGTGACGAAGAAACGGGCGAACGGGCGCCAGTACTGCTCGCGGGCCTGCGCGAACACGGCTCGCTTCGCCGCCGCGCGAACGGCCGAGGCGGCCTGATGGGTCATCGGCCGTAGCATTCGAGCGCGGCGGCGACGACAATCCGATCGTTGATTGCGGTCCCGTTGGCCATCTCGCGGACCAGCGTCGCAGCGGACACGCCAGCGGCATCGGCATGGGCGACGGCGCACTGGCACGCAGTTCGCGAAGCCGTGCTGTGGGCGAGGCACGCATCGACGGCGGCTTGAGTCTGGCTTGAGCCGCCGCAGCCCGCGAGGGCGAGGCCGGCGACGGCTGACATGAGGAGGAGTGTGCGCTTCATAATTTCGGCTTTCGGTTGTTCTAAGGACGCGCGGGTTCGCGGCTAAACGAGATTGTCCACCCGCCCGTCGCCGTCTCGACAAACACGTCGTGATACGTCCCGCCGTTCACAACCTCCACACCGCTGCGCTTGCCTAGCGCGTTGATACCGGACAGCAGCAACTGCGGGTCTGACTGATCGTTGAACACCTGGAACGTGCTGCCCGCCCAATAGGCGGTCGCGGGCCCGCACTCCGGGCACGACCAATGCAGGACGGTGTTCGGCGGGATGCGCAGATTGCCGACCGATTGGGTGCCGTGTCCGTGGATGGTGTGCGGTAGCGGCGCGTTGTACGCGACCGGGCGGTCGGGCGTTGCGGCGGTTGTCGTCTCGAGGTTGCGGGTCACGGCGACGAGGAACACGCAGGCGAACGCGATCGAGAGGCTACGCAGGACTCGTCGCATCATCAGGGTCTCCCTTCATTTGTCAGCATACGGTCGACAACCACGACATCCGCAGCCCCATCCAAGCCGATGATGCTCCTGTCGGTGGCAGGCGGGACAAAGCCACTTCACCTCGAGCGGCTTCGCGTAATCCTCGTGATGGGCCTGGATCGTCGGTCTGCCATCCCGCCCGCGCGACGGCAGGCCCCCGCACGCCGCGCATACCTCGGGCCGAACAATGCGACCTGACGTAATCTCCCGGCGCAGAGCCGCCGTGGCGCTCATCCTCAGCCGCTCATTCTCGCGCCAGCCGGCGTGATGATACGTCTGCAGCGGCAGGGTTAGCTGTCCGTCAGCCGCCATCGGTGAGCGCCCGCAAAGTCTCGACCGGAATCGAGACCGTGACGTCCACCACTCGCCCCACGCGCTCAACGTTCACGTTCGTTCCGGCGTCGCCATGTAGCTGGCGGTCGACGGCCTCTCGGAGCGTTCGGCTGAGGTTCAATCCCGATGCCTTGGCCTCGCGGGCCAGGTCGTCGGGCAGGTAGAGCGTCAGGCGCATCCCGGTCTTTTTCATCAGATTGCCCTAGGTCCCTTGACGTAGACGTATCCGCAGACGTATATTAGCGCGTGAACCGCGCGGCCTCGGGGCGAACCAGGCCGCCACCAACGCAGGATGGAGGACAAGCAATGCCTGTCACGCTTGCTCGCGGACGCCGCGAGCGGTTGAGCAGCGCGCAGTACGCCGCGCTCGCGAAGATTCGGCCGGGTAGCCGGATCGTCGGCACTGATGACGGCGACCCGGTGCTCGAGACGCCGTCCGGCTATCGGGTCGCGCTCGGCCGGGACGGCCGGTGGAGGATCGTGTCGTGGCCCGAAACCCGGAATGGGATGGGCGATCATGTCGCGTAAGCGCAAGCGCCGGGAGGCGCCGATTGTGGACGCGTGGATGGCGTGCTGTGCCGAGCCCGTGCCGCTCGACGCCATCCCCGAGGATGACTGGCTGTTGGATCAGATGGTCGAGCGGTTGGGCTTGGACGCCGCGCTCCGTTTGGCGGACGCGCGCAGGCTCGCCGCAGCCACCGCGCGATGGAACTGATGGCTCGTGCGCCACCAACGCCAACACGACCGCCCAACGAACTACGCGCTCCAGCGAGGGCGCACGCGCAACCACTACAAGGAGGACCTGATGAGGAAGCTATGGCATGCAGCCACAGCGAACAAGCGACGCCGGATCATCGCCGCGGGCACGACCCTGCTCGTCATCGCCGCGAGCGCCGCCGCGTACATCGTGATCCTGTCCGGCACGTCCGGCACCGGCTCAGGCAATCAGACTCTCGGCAGCACACCATGCTCCGGGTGCACCCAGAACCAGGCGGTGAACATCGCCTTGATCGCGTCGTGGCCCGATGGGATGAACCCGAGCTTGGCGACCAGCCCGGCAGGCCAGCCGTTCACGATGACCGCGAACAACGCGACCGCCTACGACGGGCACGTCAAAACGGTCACGCTCACGACAATCAAGAGTTCGAATGCGGGGTGTGAGACGTTGCTCAGTGGCCCCGCGCAGGGGGGCATCGCACTCGGGTGGCCGGACGGCACGGTCGCCGGGGGCGGTGCCGGCCTGATGAGCGGCGTCACAGCGTCGCAGACGTACACGTTCACCAGCGCGGTCACGGTGCCCGCGGGCAGCAGCGGCACGGTACTGCTCGGCTCGGGCTTCCCGGGGCCGAACGGCACCTTTGCGTGGTGGATCAATGATCCGGGCACCGACCAGTCGGCGTGCTTGGGCAAGCCGATCGAGCTGGACTTCACCGCGTCTAGCTGATCCCACCTTCGCCGGGTTTCCCCTCTCCCCGGCGATCCGCGCCCCTCGGTTGCCCCACCGAGGGGCGCTTCTATTTTCTGAGAGGCCGCTTCTATCCGCCCGGCGTGCGACGATCCCCCGCGCCGATTGTTCGGCTTCATATCCGCTGTGGATGCGGCGTCTCCCCGGGGGCGCCGTTTTCACGCGGAGGTCAGTGGCGGGGCTAGTCACGAAATCAGTCACGGAGGCCGGATTCCCGAGCCCCCATCGGGTTTGTGCTCTATCGGGGGCATCGAGTGGCTCCGGGCGATGAGACGATCCTCACCGGCCCCCGTGCTACCGTCCGCGCTTCTCCGTGGCCGACACGCTAGAAGCACCATCGATCCCTCAGGCGACCGCTGCGGATCACGTTGTCGGCCGCGAACCAGAGCCGTGGACGCTGCGCGCGTACGTGAGCGAGCACCCGTGGCTGTCGACCGGCGTGGTGATCGTGGCGGTCTCGACGCTGCTCGTTGCGTGGGCCCGAACCCGGCCGAGCTACGACGCGTACGGCTGGCTCGTGTGGGGCTACCAGACCCTGCACGGGAGCCTCGACCTGGGCGGTGCTCCGTCGTGGAAGCCGCTGCCCTACCTGTTCACGGTTCCGTTCGCGCTGTTCGGCCACTACCAGCTGTGGCTATGGATGATCACCGCTACCTCGGTGGCGCTGGCGGGCCCGGTGTTCGCGGGCCGGATCGCGTTCCGGTTGTCGGGCGGGTCTTCGCTCAGCGACGACCCCGATGCCCTCAGGCGATATGCGCCGTGGGTCGCGGCGGTGTTCGCCGGGGGCGCGGTGCTGGGCCTCGAGGACTACTTCCACTACATCCTGAGCGCGCAGTCGGACCCGATGCTGACGACGTTCGTCCTGGGCGCGATCGACATGTACCTGATCGGCCGCTACCGCTGGGCGCTCGTGCTCGGCGTGCTCGCCGCTCTGGGGCGGCCCGAGGTGTGGCCGTTCCTCGGGCTGTTCATGCTGTGGGCCTGGTTCAAGGTGCCCAGGATGCGCTGGATGCTGGTCGCGGGCGTGGCGGTGATCGCGTTCATGTGGTTCGGGGTACCGACGATCACCAACGGGCGGCCCAACATCTCAGGCGAGCTCGCCAAGCTGTCGCCGCGCGCGCTGCACTCGAACCGGCTGGGCGGGACGATCGGGCGGTTCCACGAGCTCGAGTACCTGCCGATCTGGATCGCGGCTCTGGTGACCGCGGTCTACGCGCTCGTACGCCGCCGCTGGGTCGTGCTGGCGTTGGCCGTCGGCGCCGCCGCGTGGGTGGTGGTCGAGATCGCGTTCGCGTACCACGGCTGGCCGGCGCTTCCCCGCTACATGTTCGAGGCCGCCGCGGTGGCGGGCGTGGTGGCGGGCGTGGGCGTCGGGTGGCTGCTCTCCGAGGCGCCGCGCGGAGCTCCGCGGTGGGTCGGCGCCGCGGTCGTCCTGGTGCTCGTGGTGGGCCTCGTCCCGGGCGCGATCCATCGCGCGCGAACCGAGCACCTGGACCTGCGTCATGAGCGCGGCCGGACGCACGAGATCTCGCTGCTGGCGAGCGCGACGAATCGGTTGGGGGGTTCGGCGCACATCCTGCGCTGCGGTCAGCCCGTCACGGATGTCGGCTACGTGAGCCCGCTGGCCTGGCTCTACCACGTCGACGTCGGTTCGGTCGGAGGCCTCCAGCAGGGCGTCGAGAAGGCGGAGCTGCGCGACCCGGCCATCCCGAAGGTGCTGCTCAAGCCGCTGCGCCAGGGCGGGTGGAACGTCGAGCCGTGGCACACGCGGCCCTCCCAGGTGGCGCGCTGCGTGGGGCTGCACGCCACGTATACCGGCAGCGGCGCGCTGATCCCGCGCTGAGAGGTTCCTAAGGCGTGGCGACGACCGAGCAACGGGTGAGCCCGGCGGCAGCTGCCGCTGGGCCGGGTGGGCCGGGCGCCGTGCGAGAGCGGTTCGGCGGGCGAACGACGCTCGTGGTCGTGCTCGGCGGCGCCGCGGCGCTCGTGGTCGTCTCGACGGCGATCCTGCTGTGGGCGCGGACGCGGCCCGGCTTCGACCCGTACGGCTGGCTGGTGTGGGGGCATCAGACCATCGCCGGGAACCTCGACACCAACGCGGCCCCGTCCTGGAAGCCCCTCCCGTTCCTGTTCACGGTGCCGTACGGCGTGTTCGGCCACTATCAGGTGTGGCTGTGGATGATCACCTCGCTCGCGATTTCGCTCGCCGGCGCGGTGTTCGCCGGCCGGATCGCGTACCGGTTGACCGGCTCTTCGGCTGAGCGACGGTGGCCAGCGATCGTCGCGGCGCTATTCGCCGGTCTGGGACTGCTCGGGATCAGCGACTACTGGCATTACATGCTGAGCGCGCAGTCAGATCCGCTGATCGTCACGCTGTGCCTGGCCGCGATCGACTTTCACCTGCACGGGCGCTATCGCTGGGCGTTCGTCATGGGCGTGCTGGCGGGCCTCGGGCGGCCGGAGGTCTGGCTGTTCCTCGGGGCGTACTCGATCTGGGCCTGGCTCAAGGTGCCCTCGATGCGCTGGTTGATCGTGGCCGGGGTCGTGGTGATGGTGTTGTTGTGGTTCGGGATCCCGGCGCTGACCTCGCGCAGCCCGTTCGTGGCCGGCTCCAACGCGATCGGCTCCGGCCGCCGTCTGCGCAGCGACCGCGTGTTCGGCACGATCGGCCGCTTCCGGGACCTGAACCCGACCGTGCTCGAGCTGACCGCGCTGCTCGCAGTGTGGTTGGCGGTGGTGCGACGGGACCGCGTCGCGCTGGCCCTGGCGGCCGGCGTCTGCGCGTGGGTGATCGTCGAGATCGCCTTCTCGCTGCACGGCTGGCCCGGCCTGGGGCGCTACATGTTCGAGCCGGCCGGGGTGATGATCGCGCTGGCCGGTGCGGGCGTCGGCTGGGTGCTCGCCGACCCACCGCCGCTGCCGCGCGTCGCCGCGTGGGCCGGAATCGCGCTCGTCGTGGTGATCGTTGCCGCGCTCGTGCCCTCGGGGGTCTCGCGCGCCCGCGCCGAGCATCGCGACATCCGCGCGCAGCGCGCGCGCACGGCCCAGATCGGCAAGCTATCGAGCGTGATCGCGAGCTTCGGCGGCCCGGCCCGGTTCAAGCCGTGCGGTGAGCCGCTGACCCGCCTCGAGTACCAGACGATCCTGGCCTGGAACCTCCGCGTCAACGTGGTCCGGATCGGCTTCAAATACGGCCCCGCAATCGCCAGCGGACGCCCGATCGTCCTGTTCACGCCGCTTTCGCGCGGCGGCTGGAGGGTGCAGGCGCTGCACCAGCGACTGGCGAGTTGCCGGTCGCTGCCAGGGTAAACGTCGTTCAGCGGTCGGGCCGGTCCGGGTACACGTCGTCGATCGTGGTGAGGGACACGAACGGCGCGCCTGCGGCCTCCTCGATCGCCTCTTTTCCGCCGGCCAGGCGATCGCAGATGGCCAGCACGCCGCACACCTGGTGGCCCTCTTGTTGCAGAGCCTCGAGCGCGCGGAGGGTGGAGCCGCCGGTGGTGACGACGTCCTCGACGAGCATGCACCGCTCATCTCGGCTCAGCAGCGGTCCTTCGATGCGGCGGGACAGACCGTGGGTCTTGGCCTCCTTGCGCACGAAGAACGCCTTGACGTCGGCGCCGCCGGCGAGCGCGGCGCACGCGATCGGATCCGCGCCCATGGTCATCCCCCCCACAGCGGTGGCGTTCCAGGCGCGCGCCTGCTCGGCCACGAGCTCGGCGAGCGCGAGGAAGCCGGCCGGCCGCAGGATCGCGCGCTTGGCGTCGACGAGGTACTGCGCGGTGCGTCCGCTGGTCAGCACGACCTCGCCGAGCACGAGCGCGTGCTCACGCAACTCGCCGAGCAGTCGCTCCTGCGCGGTCGTCTGTGTGTCGAGTCCCATGGACGGGCCTCATGCTAGCCACGGCCGATGTCGAGACCGGCAGCGTGATCTCCCGCGTTCTCACATGGACGGCCTTTGTTTGCTGCGCGCTGGTCTTGCTGTCGTTCGGCATGTTCGCGCGCGACCAGACGGCCGGCGCCTCCGCCCACCAGCAGACCGAGTTGGTGGCGGGCTCGAGCGCCACGCCGGGGGCCAGCGGACCGGCCAAGCCGCATGCTCAGCCGCGGAGGTTCATCGACGGAGCGGCGAAGGTCCTCACCTCGCCGTTCGACGCGATCGTCCGGTCGAAGAACGACTGGGTGAAGCACGGCCTGCCGGCGCTGTTCGCGCTGCTCGTCTACGGACTGGGGCTCGGCTGCGTGGCTAGATACGCCACGGTCCGCTAGCCCGCTCAGTAGTAGACGTCGACCCAGTCGCCGATCTGGAGCCAGCCGTAGATCGAGGTCGCGTCGACGATCGGGACGCGCATGCACCCGTGACTGGCCGGGTAGTCCGGCGCGGGGTTGTAGCCGTGGATGGCGTACCCGCCGGTGAAGAAGTTCGAGAAGTACATCCCGTCGGGCAGGTAGCCGGGGACCTTCGAGTAGACGTGGAAGTCACCGAGCACGGTCGGCGTCGACGGCTTGCCCGAGCTGATCGGATAGATGCGCTCCACGTTCGACCCGTCGGTCAGGGCCAGGAGCTGCAGCGACAGGTTGCCCTCGGCGTGCCTACCGTGGCTCGGGAAACGCACCTTGAACTCGCCGAAGCCGTCGAGCAGGTAGCTGATCGTGCGGCCGTCGAGAGACTGGTAAGTGCCCCAGTGCAGCAGCCGGTGATACGCGTCGAGCGCGAGCCCGGTGCCGGTGTCGAACACCCCGGTCTGCGGGATGTAGAAGTGCAGCGCCGCAAGTCGCTGCTGGATCAGCCCCACGAACGCACCGCGTGAGCCGAACCCAGCGTGCTCGTCGAGCGCGTCGAAGCTCTGACGAGCCAGCAGGGCACCCATCTCGGCCGTGCGGGTGTGACCCACCTGGACCGTGATCTGCCCGACGCGGGGGCTCGCGAGGGCCTCGGTGAACGTGCCCGATCGCCCGCCGGGCGCCGGCCTGACGCGCAGGCGGTCGGTCTTGAACTGCTTGCCGCCCAGGAAGGCTTTGACTAGCACCGTCTGGCCGGGCACGAACGGGCGAACGACGCCGTGCACGTGGACGGTCCGGCCCGGGATGGTGACGAGGCCGCCGCCGACCGAGAAGGCGTCGGGGACGGACAGGTTGACGGTGGCCTTGGCGGGGTGGGCCGGCGGGGCGGCCGCGCTGGCGGGAGCGGCGGCCACGGCGGTGGCGGCGGTCGCCGCGACGAACGCAGCGACAGCGGTGGCCCGGCCAGCAAGCACCCCCAACATGGCCGGAAGTAAATCATGAGAGGAGGACCAGTTGGTCCGGTTCGGGATGTCCAGGTGCGCGATTTCAGGTTGCCGGCGCGGCCCGGCGGTCCGCGAGCGGCAGCGTCAGCGCCCCGATCAGCGTCACCGAGCCCGCAGCGAGCGCTACCACCTCGCCGGCGTTCCAGTGCAGCTGGGCGATCCCCAGCGCGAGCGAGTTGTTGACCGAGTGGAGCGCCATGCACGGGTAGAGCGACCCGGTCCGCCAGCGTACGAGGCACAGGACGAAGCCGAAGATGCCGAGCGGGACCAGGTACTGCGGGCTGGCCGAGCCGGCGTGCACCAGGCCGAACAACAGCGCGGTGACGACAGCGGCCGCCCACGTCCCGAGATCGCGCCCGGCGATCGTGAAGTGCCACCGGCGCAACGCTCCGAAGATGAAGCCACGGAAGAAGAACTCCTCGGCCACCGGCGCGACGACGCAGACGAACGCCGCCGCGCCGATCAGCGCCGCCGTGCTCTGCCCCACACCGAGGCCCTTGGGCAGCTTGTCGCTCCCGTGCAGGCCGAACACGACTTGGTAGATCGCGGTCAGGACGTAGTAGGACACCCCCGCGGCCAGGAACGCGCCGATGGCGAGCGACGGCGGGATCCGGCGGTAGCCGAAGTCCGAAGGTCGCAGGTGGCCGGCCCTGGCCGCCAGCCAGAGCGCGGCGCCGACGAAGGACAGGTCGAACACGATGTCGCCGATGATGTTGACCGCCGGCGTGTTGCTGCCCGACCCGCTGGCCTGCCCGATCCCGGCGACCACCGCGGTCGCGAGCACGCCGACGATCAGCCCGAGGCCGAACGCCGCCGGGACGGTCCAGATCCGCCAGGGGACCTGGTCGTCGGGACGCTCGGGGTCGGGCGCGGTCAGCGCCGCCTCGTTAGGCGGGCTCATCTGCGGCGGAGGGATGCTCGGCATCGCGAAGGAGACTTTAGGACCGCCGGCGACGGGCGGCATGCCGTCGGGCCACGACGCGCCGGCGGGGATCAGCCCGGGGCCGCCAGCTCGGCCAGGCTCGAGATCGTTCGCACCCCGGGCACGGCCGGTGCTGCGGCGCGCCGGATCAGCACCGGCTCGATCCCCGCGGCGCGGGCGCCGGCGACGTCCTCGTCGAGGGTGTCCCCGACGTGGATCGCGTCGCCGGCCGGCACGCCGGCCAGCTCGAGGGCCTGCTCGAAGATCGCCGGTGCGGGCTTGCGCGCGCCGGCGCCGGCCGAGGTGACGATGCCGTCGAGCAGCGGCTCGAGCTCGAGCGCGCGCAGGACGCCCACCAGCGACACGTCCCAGTTGCTCACCACGACCAGCCGCTGCCCGCGTCGACGCGCGGCCTCGAGCGCCGGCCGCACGTCCGGGAACGGGGTGAAGTGGAGCGAGGCCACCAGCGCGTCCACCAGGGGGTCCAGCGCCAAGCGGTCCGCGGCGTCGCCGGGCAACGCCGAGCGCAGGACCTCGGCGGAGCGCCGTCGGAGCTCGCGCAGGCCCGGTTCGTCGCGCCCCTCGTCGAGATGAGCGCGGTAGAACGTGATCTCGGCCGCGATCGCCCGCGCCGCCTCCTCTTCGCGCACTTCGAACGCGAAGCGCGCCAACAGCTCGGCTCTGAGCACCGGCGCCGGCGGCTCGAGCGCCACGAGCGTTCCGAGCGCGTCGAGCAGGATGGCGGCGGGCTGGGAGTCAGTGGCGGACATGCGGCGCCGCAGTCTCGCAGCCGAAGGCCCGTCGTCTGCGGGAAGGACCCGCCCCAGCCCGGGGTCCGTACGGTGTGCAGGAGCCCGAACCGGAAGACCGAAAGAGCGTGCCAGCTAAACTCGGCTTCCGGTTTTCGGTGCCAAGGACGCCACGGCGCGCCGACAACGCCCCGCTGCAGCACTCAACATGACGCGACGCGAACGACAGCGCCGACGCAGGCACAACCGCGGACATCCCGTCGGTCGTGTGCTGCTGATGACCGCGATCCTCACCGTTTGCGCCGTGGCGATCGCCTCCCTGCTGGCCGTCGGGTGGGTCGTGGCGGTCGCGGACAACGCTCCGAACCTGAGCGACTTGCACCCGCGCCACGCCAATCCGCCGACCGAGATCTTCGCCTCGGACGGGTCGCTGCTCGGATACGTGCGCGCCAACAGCATCTTCAACTACGTCACGCCGGAACAGATCCCCAAGCGGCTCAAGCAGGCGACGGTCGCGATCGAGGATCGGCGCTTCTACGAGCACGGCGCGCTCGACTATCAGGGGATCCTGCGCGCCGGGGTGAAGGACCTGATCGGGCAGGGAAACGCGCTGCAGGGCGCCTCGACGCTGACCCAGCAGCTGGTCAACCAGGTCTACCTCCCGCCGAAGTACCACGAGCACCGGGACCTCAAGTACAAGATCGTCCAGGCCAAGCTGGCCGAACAGCTCGAGAGCAAGCACCCGAAGACCTGGATCCTCAACAACTACCTCAACGACGTCCCGTACGGGACGACCAACGGCGAGGAGGCGATCGGGGTCGGAGCGGCCGCGCTGATGTTCTTCGACAAGCCGGTGTGGAAGCTCAACCTGGCGCAGATGTCACTGCTGGCCGGGCTCCCCCAGTCGCCCACGGTCTACAACCCGACGATCGACCCGAAGCTCGCCAAGAACCGGCGCAACGCGGTCCTGCAGGCGATGGTGGTGTCGCACGACATCCCCCAGGGCCTGGCCAACGCGGTGATGAAGCAGCCGCTCCAGATCCACCCGAACGCGCGCTTCATCGCGCACACTCAGCCGTACATCTTCGACTACATCGTGGGCCAGCTGGACCAGAAGCTGTGCCCGCACAACCCGAACAAGTGCGGGGTGGTGAGCAATGGCGGGCTGAAGGTGTACTCCACGATCGACCTCAAGCGCCAGCAGCAGGCCATCGACGCGATCTACACCAACCGCGGGGTCAACGGCATCCCGGCCGCCGCGCTCGCGTCGGTCGATCCGACCAATGGGCACGTCCTGGCCATCGCCTCCTCGGCCACCTATGACCGCACCAAGTTCGACTACCCGGTGCAGGCCGAGCGGCAGACCGGATCGGCGTTCAAGGCGTTCGCGCTCATGACCCTGATCCACGACTACGACGGCGATCCGGACTCGACGTACTACACCTCGAAGTTCCTGCAAACCGGCTGGAACCCGCTGGATCCGACCTGGTCGGTCCACACCGCCGAGGAGACCTACCAGGGGACGATCAACATCACCAAGGCCACGACGGTGTCCGACAACACGGTGTTCGCCCAGCTCGCGGAGGATCTCGGATACGAGAAGCTCGACGCCACCGCGCACGCGATGGGCATCACCTCCCCGCTGAACGGATACCCGTCGGAGGTGCTGGGCGGCCTCTCCAACTGCTGCACCATGCTCGAGATGGCCAACGCGTACGCCACGCTGGCCAACGCCGGCGTGCACGTCCCGACGACGATCATCAGCAAGGTCGAGTTCCCGAGCGGCAAGGTGATGAACTTCGGCGACCCGCCGTCCACCCGGGTGTTCACCGACGGCGAGGCGTACGCGGGCACCAAGGTCCTCAAGACCGTGATCCAGAGCGGCACGGGCACGGGCGCCAGCTACGGCTGCCCGGCGGCGGGCAAGACCGGCACGGCGCAGAACTACTCGAACGCCTGGTTCGTCGGCTACACCCCCAAGCTCGCGACCGCGGTCTGGGTCGGCTACCCGTCGGGCAACGTGTACATGCCCAACGGCTTCGGCGGCACGCTCGCAGCGCCGATCTGGCGCGACTACATGCACGCGGCCTCGGATGGCTTCTGCGGCGACTTCCCGACGCCGACCACGGCCTTCACCGGCACCGCGTTCACGGGCCCGCATTCGTCGGCCAAGGAACCGAGCCCGCCCCCCGGCACCCAGACCGGCCCCAACCTCAACAACCCGCAACTCTTCTCCCAGCCACCGGGCGGCAAGAAGACCCCGCAGCCTCAAACCACGACGATCCAGTCCGGGGGTGGCGGTGTGGCGCCGCCGGGGTCAGGCGGTGGTGGTGGCGGCCATGGTGGCGGTGGCGGCGGTGGCGGCGGTGGCCAGGGCAACGGCAAGCACGGGTAGATGGTTGATCTGGCGGGCGGGGTCGGCCCTTCGGCCGGAGCGCGCCGGGGGGGAGGGTGGGTAATTCGTCACGCGTCGGTGATCCGCCCGAGCGTGACGAGTAATGCATGTGGGGCGTGCATAGTTCGGCACACTCTCGGGTGGGCGGCACTCGTGACGGATTAAGCGGGTTCCCTTTGAGGCGCGGGACCTGCAAAAGCGCTCACGGCGTCCATCGCTCTAACCCCCGAGCGAGCTTCTTCACCTCACAGCTGCAAACCCGCGCACGGCTCAGCGCCTAAGCTAAGGGGGCGGATGAGCGGTTGTGCACGTTCGGAGCGAACGCGCCCCGGGGCCGCCGCAACGGGCGGGGCCCCCGCGCGCTCTACGACCCGCGCTGGCTCTCGATCCAGCGCTCGAGCGCCGGCCCACTTTCGACGCTGGCGATCACCGCGTAGCGCATGTGCGTCGAGGCGTGATGTCCACCGTGCCAGAGATACTCGGAGTCGACGACCGCCTGCTGGTACTTGGGCAGCTGGATCTGGACCTCGCCTCTGCGGTCGAACTCGGTCGGGCGCACGACCAGCGCGCTCGAGGGATCGTCGGTCAGCTCGAGCCAGACGCGCACGACCCAGCCCTGGTTCTCGGGATTGCCCTGGTTGTTGTTGTCCAGGTGCAGGCCCCAGCGACACTCGCGCATCGTGTTGGAGGACATGCGCAGCAGCTGAACGCGGCCGAAGCGGGCCCCGATCGACTCGACCCACTTGACGATCGACGGGCACTTCTTGGCGTTCTCGGTCCACACGCCGTCGAGGTCGGCCTTGCCGTACTCCCAGAACCCCTTGAGCTCGATCTCGCCGGTAGCCGAGGTGATCGGCGCGAAGTACGTGGTCGGGTCGCTCGAGTACGTCGTGTAGGTCAGGTCCTCCCACTCCGACGCGGGGATCTCCGGACCGTCGTACTTGCTCAGGCGCATCCAGCCCCCGGCCTCCTCCAGGAGGGGCATCCGGTAGTGCGGCGTCTTGCGCTGCTCGAGCCCCACCTTCCTCACGCCTGTGGCGCGGAGGATCTGCTTCGTGTACTCGTTCTTGAGCGCATCTTTGAGTGCGGACAACGGGCCTCCAGAAGGATCAGGTTGCTTGCGGCGCCCCGGCAGGCAGACAGGGAGCCCAGGATACCGACTACTCTTACGGTAACCCTGGGGCCCGCGCCCACCCATGCCTGCGGGCGGACGGGAACAGGTTTTCAAGGATCTACACGAATGCCCAAGGAAGAGAAAGTCGAACTCGAAGGCGAGGTTGTCGAGGCTCTGCCGAACGCGATGTTCCGCGTGAAGCTCGACAACATGGATCGCGTCGTGCTCGGACACGTGGCCGGGAAGATGCGCCGCTTTCGGATTCGCATCCTGCCGGGTGACCGCGTTCGGGTCGAGCTCTCGCCCTACGACCTCGACCGCGCTCGGATCGTCTACCGCCACCGGTAGCCCAGCCGGATGCTGGGCTGTGGACGCTGCCGAGGGCGCGGAGCGTTCTCCCGGACTCCAGGAGCGAAGCGCTCGAGGCCCAGAGCTGGATGCGGTTACGGGACCCTCGTTCCCCATGCGTGAGCTCGAGCTGATCGACGCGTTCGAGCGGGCGCTGTCCGGACCCGGCCCGCGCGTCATCCGCTCGGTCGGCGACGACGCCGCGGTCGTGCGCGCCGACCGGTACGCCGTGACGTCGGTCGACGCAATGGTCGACGGGGTCCACTTCCGTACCGGTCAGCTCGCGCCCGAGGAGATCGGGCACCGCGCCCTCGGCGCCGCCGTCTCGGACCTGGCGGCGATGGGCGCGGCTCCCGGCGAGGCCTACCTCGCGCTCGGGGTCCCCGCCGGGTTCGAGGTCGACGCGGCGCTGGCGCTCATCGGCGGCGCACGCACGCTCGCCGACGCGGTCGGCATCACGATCGCCGGCGGCGACGTGACCCGTGCGCCGGCGCTGACCGTGTCGTTCACGGTGGTCGGCTGGGCGAACGATCCCGGGGAGCTGATCGGGCGCGACGGCGCGCGGCCCGGCGACTGGGTGGCGGTGACCGGCGCGCTCGGGGCGGCCGGCGCGGGGCTCGCGGTGCTCGACGGGCGGGCCGGAGCCGGGCTGGACGAGCGCGTCAGGGCCGACCTGCGCGAGCGCTACGCGCGCCCGCGGCCGCGCCTGAGCGAAGGCCGCGACCTGGCCGCGCACGGCGCCACGGCGTTGATCGACCTCTCGGACGGGCTGGCCACCGACGCCGAGCATCTCGCGCGCCGCAGCCGCGTGCGGATCGAGTTATCGCTCGCGGCCCTGCCCCTCGCCGCCGGCGTGGCCGAGGTCGCCCGCGAGCTCGGTCTCGACCCGGGCCGGTTCGCCGCCACCGCGGGCGAGGACTACGAGCTGTGCGCCTGCCTACCCGCCCACACGGGCATCGAGAACGTGACCTGGATCGGGTCGGTGGTTCAGGGGACGCCGGGCGTCGTGTTCGTCGACGCGGACGAGCCGTTGGCCGGGTACGAGCACTCGTTCTGAGCGAAGAACAACAGCCGGCGCAGCATCGCGTCGGCTACGGCCTTCGGGTCGACCTGGTACTCGCCCTTTTCGATCTGTTGCTTCAACACGGCTGCGTCCATGGGGTCACTGTACTGAAGGCATCGGCCCGAGTTATGGGGCTCTACATGGGGTCTGGACCCTAACCCTGGACGCCGATCCGGATCTCCGGCGAACGTCCAGAAGCCCGACTCAGGCTTGCCGCGCGGGGCCCAGCGGGGTGACGGACTTCAGCTTGGCGAAGATGATGATCCGCTGCGCCGCGCTGTAGAGCGGGTTGCAGGCGGACAGGACCAGGCGCTCGTAGCCGACGTTGTGCGTCACCCACAGCGCCGTGGGCAGGACGATCTTGCGGTACTGAACGGCGTAGGTGAACAGGCCGTAGGGCATCTTCACGAGGATCCGGTCGCCCGGCCCCAGCGCGTCCAGATGGCGAAACGGCGCCAGGTAGGTGGTGCGGTGACCGGCGATCGCCACGGTCTGCCCGAGGCCGGGGAACGCGGTCCCGGGGTAGTGGCCGGGTCCCTTCTCGAGGCTGGCCTCGTCGGTGCCCTGAACCACGTCGTAGCTCGCCCCGATCTTCGGGATGCTGACGTGTCCGATCGCGTCGCCGGTGCCGACCTGGTGCTGCTCGCGGCGGGCCAGGTAGGCGACCCGATCGACGGGCTTGGGCAGGGTGACGATCGCGTGCCGCTCGACCGGCGTGAGCGGAGCGGTCGAGAAGCTGAGGTACTGCTTGTCGATCTGGGAGCGCTGGATCGCCCCGATCACCGCGGTGACGGGCTCCTGCCAGACCAGCGTCAGCACGGCGTCGGCGACCAGCAGCAGCCCCGAGATCATGAGCACCGAGGAGATGTCCCGCACCAGGCGCCGCACCGGCAGACCGCCGATCCGGCGGGGCGCGACCGCGGGCATGCCGAGCACGCGCGTCTTCATCGCCGCAGCGCCGATCTCGTCTCGCCGAGCGAGCCCGATCCGGCATTGATGAAGGGCCCACCCGCCCCGCGGAAGGTGATCGGCATCTCGGCCGGGCGCGGCCGCGGCTGGCGGACGATCCGCACGATCATCACGGCCAGGCTCACCACGCACCCGAGCACGACGCTCCATTCGATCGCGCTAAGGACCGACACGCTGCCGCCGGCGAGCATCAGCACGGCATTCCACGCCGCCTCGCCGAGACCAAGCCCCAGCGCGGTCGCGTAGTAGACCGCGGCGATGACGCCGGGAGCCAGCCCGGCCAGGAACAGGAGGACCACCCACGGCGCGCGAAACCGCTGCTCCGGGCCGACGATCCACATCCAGAAGTGCAGGGCCAGGACGACGAGGCCCGCGGCGAACGGATTCTCGACCCAGATCACGAGCGCCACCGCGCACAGCACCAGCAGGAACGCGGCGGCGGCACCGGGCGAGGCGGGGCCGTCGGGGCCGGCCCGGCGAGCGCGGGCTCGGGCGCCGGCGAACTCGGGCGTCGCTTCCTGGGGCGGCGCGGGCTCGGCCGGGGCCGGTGAGGACCAGAATCTCCGGCCGAGACGCCAGCGCACCACGAAGCCGACGACGATCAGGCAGGTCAGACCGATCAGGATCCCCACGGCCTGCCCGGTCAGCGTGAGGGCGTCGCCCCCCACCGGACCGGGCGGCGCGGTGTCGATCACACCGGTGGCGCGTAGCCCGAGCACCGCGAGCACGGCCAGCACGAACGGGAGGCAGGCCGACAGCACCCACGCGATCCAGCGCCCGATCCGATGGCCGCGCCGGCGGGCGCGGGCCATGCCGTCGATCGTGGCGACGAACACGGGGAGGATCAGGGCGAGGACGAGCACGGCTACCGCCCACCGAGGGATCAGCTTGTCCTGCCAGCGCAGGTAGGACGAGGGTCGGGGCACCGCGGGCCCGGACTCGAGCGCGCTGACCGACTCGAGGATCGTCCGGCCGAGGCCGCTGATCTGGGCCGGGCTGGTCGGTTCGTTGGCGGCCGGAAGGCGTGCGCCGGAAGCCGACACGAGGACCGCCGCCTCCCCGTCTGAGGCGAACGGAGCCTGCTCGGACGTCGTGAGCGGGAAGGCGAGGTGCAGGAACTGACCGCCCAGGCTCTCGTCGCCCGAGGGGAGGCTCGTCTGCTGGGAGAGCGCCGCGGCGACCGTGTTGCGCAGCAGCGGCGGGGCCACCAGCGTCGAATCCGACCACGGCACGATCGTCGGCGAGCGAACCTCGAGGCCGGCCATGTCGCCGAGCACGATCACCGCGTCGACCGGACCCGGCAGGCTGCGCGCGAGCTGCGCCGCGCCGGCGTAGCCGACGTGCGCGCTCGTCGACGCGAGCACGATCGAGCGCGGCTGGGTCTGCGCGGAAAGCACCTGCCCGAGCTCGAGCAGAACCGCGGTGCCCGACAGATCGGCCGGGGACCCGGCCCCGCCGGCCTGCGGCGCGTCGCGGTGGGCGACTACGACGATCGACCCGGGGGTGGTGCCGGCGAGCGTGCCGGTGACGTTCTGGATCGTCCGCGCTCCGTCGGTCGTCCGCGCGGTGAAGACGCTGCGGCTGACCTGGAACCCGTCGCGTTTGAGCGCGTTCGCCACGTCATTGGCCACGCCGTTGTCGCCGTCGGATCCGGGGCGGCGGTCGGGGTTCCTCGCGGCGAGCGAGGTCATGATCCCGTACGCGTTTGACCCGTTGAACGAGTCGGGCACCAGGTTCGCGTTCATCGGCGACGCCTGACTGCCGAGCGAGAAGGCGAGCACGATCAGCGCGAGGACGACGATCATCAGGGCGTTTCGGTAGATCCGCGGGTCGAGCATCGGCCTTTGAGGGTAACCCGCCGGCGGCGGCTGACCGGGGCAACGCCGCACCGTGGCACTACTCTTCTCCTGCAAACAGGAAGGACTCAGTGGCAGATCGCTCGGCGCGCATCCTGCTCGTGGACGACGAGCAGTCGATTCAGACGCTGCTCTCATATCCGCTGCGCAAGGAGGGCTATGACGTCGTGCAGGCGACCGACGGCCGCCAGGCACTCGACAGGTTCGATGAGCAGGTATTCGACCTCGTCGTCCTGGACTTGATGCTCCCCAAGGTGGACGGACTGGAGGTCTGCCGGCGCCTGCGCAACCGCAGCTCGGTCCCGATCATCATCCTGACCGCCAAGTCGGAGGAGATCGACAAGGTGGTCGGGCTCGAGCTGGGCGCCGACGACTACATCACCAAGCCGTTCTCGCTGCGCGAGTTCTCGAGCCGGATCAAGGCGGCCCTGCGCCGGGCGGAGATGGTCCGACCGGCGGAGACCGCTCCTGACGAGGCGCCGCTCGAGACGCGCGAGATGCGCATCGACTTCTCCAAGCGGACCGTGCGTGTGCGCGGGCGCGAGGCGCCGCTGACCTTCGTCGAGTTCGAGATCCTGTCGGCGCTGGCCCGCGCGCCCGGAAGGGTGTTCACCCGGGACATGCTGCTGGCGCGGATCTGGGGCGACTCCGCGTACCGCGATCCGCGCACGATCGACGTCCACATCCGCCACCTGCGCGAGAAGCTCGAGCGAGACCCGAAGGAGCCCGAGTACCTGTTCACGGTGCGCGGCGTGGGCTACCGGTTCCGCGACACGGAGATCTAGTTCCATGCGACGTGCGGCGGGTGCTCGGCGAATCAGCCTCTCGCTGACCAACCGGCTGGTGCTGGTGTTCTCGGCGATCACGTTCGCCGCCATCGCGGTCCTGTACCTGTACGTCGCGCCGGGTCTGCAGACGCGCCTGCTCTCCGCGCAGCTGACGCAGCTGGCCAGCGACGCCAAGGGCCACTCGACGGTGATCGCGCAGACCGTCGGGAGCTCGGAGCCGCTCCCGCGCGTCCAGGACCACGTCAACGCCGCCGCCCTGGCCACCGGCGACCGGGTCACGCTGCTGCTGGTCAACCACGTCCCGACCGGGTCCGAGCTCTCGGCGATCGCCGACTCGAGCCGGCGGTCGGCCACCGCGGCGCTGACCTTCGCCGTGGCGCGCCGGGCCGCCGCGACGGGGCGCATGGTCACCGGGACCGAGCGCACGCGCGCCGGCACGGTGGCCGAGGCCGCCGACCCCGTCGTGCAGCACGGCCGCCCGGCGGCGGTCATCGTCTACTCCGCGCCGGCCTCGGCGATCGTCCGGACGGTCGCGAGCGTGCGCCACCAGATCCTGGTCGCGGGCGGGATCGCGCTGCTGCTCGGCCTGGTGGGCGGCTACGTCGTCGCGCGCGCGCTGGCCCAGCGCGTCAAGCGCCTCGAGCTGGCCGCGGAGAAGGTCGCGGCCGGGGACTTCGACCAGCCCATCCCGGTCGACTCGGGCGACGAGCTGGGCCAGCTCGCGGTCGCCTTCAACCAGATGCAGCGCCAGCTCGGTCAGCTCGAGTCCGCGCGCAAGAAATTCATCGCCACGGCATCGCACGAGCTGCGCACGCCGATCTTCTCCCTGGGCGGATTCGTGGAGCTGCTCGAGGACGAGGATCTCGATCCCGAGACGCGTCGTAGGTTCCTGGAGCAGGTGAAGGATCAAGTCGAGCGGCTGCGCAAGCTGTCGGTGGACCTGCTCGACCTGTCCCGGCTGGAGTCCGGGTCGCTCGAGCTGCGCCCGGAGCAGGTCGACCTGAGCGAGCTGACCCGGTCGGTGTCGGGCGAGTTCGAGCCCGGCCTGGCCCAGCACGACTCGCATCTCGAGCTGCGCGTGTCGTCGGGGAGGATCGAGGCGCAGTGCGATCCGGTCCGCGTGGCGCAGATCGTTCGGATCCTGATCGACAACGCGCTCGTGCACACGCCGGCCGGTTCGCGCATCGTGGTTACGGCGCGGCGGTCAGACGGCCGCGTCCGTCTGGCGGTTCGCGACGACGGCGAGGGGATCGATCCCCAGGCGCTGGAGCGGATCTTCGAGCCCTTCTACACCGCCGACGATGCGCAGGGGTCCGGGCTGGGGCTGGCCATCGCCAGTGAGCTGGCCGAATGCATGGCGGGACGCCTGTCGGTCGATTCGCGGCCGGGCGAGACGACGTTCACGCTCGACCTGCCCGCCTGAGCCGGGTCCGGCCGGGTGAGGGGAGCCGGGGTAACGGGATAGCGCCGGCTCGGGCTCGATATGGTCCCGGCGTCGTTACCGCCTGGGCGCCCAGCCCGATCTCGCCATGCTGCAGCCGATAACCGTCCCGCACAAGCATCTGTCCGACTACTCGAGCATCGTCGGGCGGGCGCTCGCCGACGAGATCCGCGAACGGGCGGACCGGCTGGAGGGAAAGCGCGTCCTACACGTGTCGGCGACGGCGTTCGGCGGCGGGGTATCGGAGATCCTGTACACGCTGGTACCGCTGATGATCGACGTCGGGCTCGAGGCCGAGTGGCACGTCATCCACGGCCGCGAGGAGTTCTTCAACGCGACCAAGGTGATGCACAACGCGCTCCAGGGCAACCCACAGGACCTGACCGACGAGCAGTGGGACGTCTGGCTGCGCTACAACGAGATCAACGCGCGTGAGCTGTCCGAGGGCTGGGACGTGATCATCGTGCACGATCCACAGCCGGCCGCGCTGGCTTTGTTGGTCCCCGACAACGCGCGGCGCTGGGTGTGGCGCTGTCACATCGACCTGTCAACACCGAATCCGGCGACGCTGGCGCGTCTGGTGCCCTATCTGGAGCCGTATCCGGCCGCTGTGTTCCACATGCCGAAATACGTCCCGGTCGGCATGGACGGACGCGCGCACATCGTGCCGCCCGCGATCGACCCGTTGGCGCCCAAGAACATGGCGTTCTCGCCCGAGGACGCGGTCTTTATCTGCGAACAGTTCGGGATCGACGTCGACCGGCCGCTCCTGTGCCAGGTCTCCCGCTTCGATCCGTGGAAGGATCCGCTCGGGGTGATCGACGCGTACCGGATCGTGAAAGCCGAGATGCCCGACGTCCAGCTCGCGCTGGTAGGGTCGATGGCGACCGACGATCCCGAGGGCTGGGATTACTTCAACGCGACCGTCGCACACGCCGAAGGTGACCCGGACATCCACATTTTGAATAACTTGAACAACGTCGGTGCGATCGAGGTCAACGCCTTCCAGTCCCACTGCGACGTGGTGATTCAGAAATCCACCCGCGAAGGGTTCGGCCTGACGGTGACCGAGGCGATCTGGAAGGGACGGCCGCTGATCGGCGGCGCGGTGGGCGGCATTCCTCTGCAGGTGTCGGACGGAGAGACGGGCTTCTTGGTGTCGAGCGTTGAGGAGTGCGCGCAGAGGTCGTTGGAGATCCTCGCCGACCCGGGGCTGGGCAAGCGACTTGGACGCGCCGGCAAGGAGGCGGTGCGCAAGAACTTTCTAACGCCTCGCCTCCTGCGCGACTGGCTCACGCTGTTCGAGCAACTGGAGGCGTGAGAGTACGTGGCGTCCGGTCCGCCTCTCGTCCTGGTGTCCAACCGAGGGCCGGTGACCTTCGGACCCGACGGATCGATCCGGCGCGGCACCGGCGGGCTGGTCACCGCCTTGATCGGGCTGGCCTCGCACCGTGAGGTGACCTGGATCGCGTCGGCGATGACCGACGAGGACGTCGCGGCGACCGAGGAGCACGAGGGCAAGCCGTTCACCGTCGAGGCCCCCGGCGGAGGCCAGTATCGAGTGAAGCTGGTGGCGTCCGACCCGGACGCGTACGACCGCTTCTACAACATCACCGCGAACCCGATGCTGTGGTTCATCCAGCACTACCTGTGGGACCTCTCGAACGCGCCGGACATCCGCCGCAACGAGACCGAGGCCTTCGAGTTCGGCTACAACGCGGTCAACGAGGACCTGGCGCGCGCGGTGATCGAGGAGATCGAGGGACTGGAGCGGCCGGTGGTGATGGTGCACGACTATCACCTGTACACGCTGCCGGGTCTGTTGCGGAGCATCCGCCCGGACGTGTTCCTGACCCATTTCGTACACATCCCGTGGAGCCAGTCGGATTCGTGGCGGGTGCTCCCCACGGTGATGCGCGAGGAGATCTACCGCGGGATCCTGTCCAACGACATCATCGGCTTCCACACCCGGTCCTACCGGCGCAACTTCCTGCAGTGCTGCGAGGACCTGCTCGGCCTGGAGGTGAACCACGACGCGGGTGTCGTGCACTGCGACGACCGCGACGTATGGGTGCGCGCCTACCCGCTGCCGATCGACCCCGCGGGGGTCCAGAAGGTGGCCGAGCGTGATCGGGTTTCTGGGTTCGAGGAGGAGCTGCTTCGCCGGCGGCGCGACCACCTGATCTTGCGCGTGGACCGGGCCGACCTGTCGAAGAACGTGCTGCGCGGGTTCGGGGCGTTCGATCTGTTCCTGCAGCAGCACCCCGAGTTCCGCGAGCGGGTCACGTTCATCGCCCAGCTCATGCCGTCGCGAACCGATGTTCCCGAGTACGCGGAGTATTTGGAACGGATCGAGGCGGTCGTCGCCGTCGTCAATCATCGGCACGGCTCGCCGGACTGGATGCCGATCCAGTTGAAGCTGCGCGACGATCTCGAGGAGGCGGTCGCGGCCTACAAGCACTACGACGTGCTGATGGTCAACGCGATGTTCGACGGGATGAACCTGGTGGCCAAGGAGGGGCCGATGGTCAACGGACGCGCCGGGGTCTCGATTCTGAGCGAGAACACGGGTGCGCACGAAGAGCTCGGCGAGTACGCGCTGTCGGTCAACCCGTTCGACATCCAGGAGCTGGCCGACTCGATCCACGCCGCGCTGACGATGCCGGTGGAGGAGCGCGAGCGGCGGTTGCAAGGATTGAAGACGATCGTCACCGCGCGCAATCCAGGGGACTGGATCGACGAGCAGCTGACCGACATCCAGCGCAAGTCCCAGGTCTCTACCTAGGCGGTTGGCGGTTTGCGTTGTCTAGCGGAGGGTGCGGCCTTCGGCCAGCATCGCGACGTAGTCCTTGATGCGGCGGGCGCGCGTCTCGGGGCGCTTGGCGTCGGCGATCCGGTAGACGAAGGAATAGCGGCGGACGCCGGTCAGCGTCTTGAAGAACTCGTGGGCGGCGGGGTTCTCGTCCAGCGCGCGCTGGAAGTCCTCCGGGACGGCCTTGCTGCTCTGCGGCGCGTAAGCCGCCTCCCATCGGCCGTCCGCTTTCGCCGCGTCGACCTGCTTTATGCCCGCCGGCTTCATGCGCCCCTGTTCGATCAGGATGATCGCCTTGTCGCGGTTGATCTCCGACCACTTGCTGCGGGGGCGGCGCGGGGTGAAGCGTTGGAGGAAGTGGGTGTGGTCGTGCGGTGCTCGCTGCCCGTCGATCCAGCCGTAGCAGAGGGCGTCCTCGAGCGCCTCGGCGTGCGTGACCGTGGGGATGCCCGAGGCCTTCTTGGCGATCTTGATCCACACGCCCGGGGAGGATGCGTGCCGCTCGTCGAGCCAGCGTTGCCAGGCGGCGCGGTGTTCGAATTCGAGGATCGGTAGCTCGTCGCTCGGCATGCCTGGGTGAACGCTAGTGGGATCGTGCGTCGTCGCCGGCGGGATCGTGCGTCCGCGCCGCCCGGGAGGTGTCGCTATAGTCGACCGCCGTCATGGCCGCCCAACCCCCGCTATACGACCTCGTGCTGCTGCTCTCGACGACGGCACCCGATGAGCAGCGCGCGAAGATCCTCTCCGACGTCGAGACCAAGATCACCTCGGCGCAGGGGTCGATCGAGCGCCAAGACGACTGGGGGCAGCGTCCGATGGCCTACCGGATCGATCATCAGCCCGACGCGGACTACCACCTGTTGCAGTTCAAGGCGCCGCCGACCCTGATCGAGACGCTCTCGCACGATCTCAGGATCACCGACGGCGTGGTCCGCTTCCGGGTGATCAAGAACCTCCCGGGCACCCCGGCCGCACCGGATTCGCCACCGCCGGTGATCGCCACGGCCGCGCCGCCGGCCAGCGGCGGCGAGTCGACGCCCGAGTCCTAGGGCGCCGGGTCTCCGGTCGCCCGGTTTCTGGTCGCCGCGGGGCGCCGGCGCGCCGGTTTGCAACGCGATTGCAACGCTCTGCGACGGCTCTGCGAAGGACCTGCAAATTGTGCGTCCATTTTCCGGGGAGGGCGGGATTTGCCGCCTGAGGCGCGCCTAGACTCGGCCAACAAGCTTTCAACGCGCTCTTGGAAAGGAGCCAGGCATGAACATCAACCGGGTCGTGCTGACCGGAAACCTGACCAAGGATCCCGACCTTCGCTCGAATCCGAGCTCGGGAACGTCGATCTGCAAGCTCAGGCTCGCGGTCAACTCGCGGCGGAAGAACAACTCCAGCGGCGACTGGGAGGACAAGCCCAATTACTTCGACGTCACGGTGTTCGGCCGCCAGGCCGAAAGCTGCGGGCAGTACCTGAAGAAGGGACGCCCGGTGGCGATCGACGGCCGCCTCGACTGGCGCGAATACGAGGTGGAGGGACAGAAGCGGCAGTCCGTCGATATCATCGCTGAGAACGTGCAGTTCCTCGGCAGTCGCGAGGACGCTGGCAACGGGAACGGGAACGGCTACTCCAGCGGCATTCGGGCCACGGAGAGCGACATCCCGGCCGACACCAGCGACTTCGAGACGCCCGTGGCTGCCGGAGTGTCGGACGACGACATTCCGTTCTGAGGCAACGACAGATCTGAGAGCAAGCGAGCAGGTGATTCTGAGTGGCAAAGCAGCGTAGACGGCCGGTTCGACGGCGCGATCGGAAGGGCGCACAGACCTCCTCGCGCCGGAAGCCCTGCCCGTATTGCAGGGACAAGATCGAGCAGGTCGACTACAAGAACATCTCGATGCTGCGGCGGTTCATCTCGGAGCGCGGCAAGATCCGCTCGCGCCGGATCACCGGCGCGTGCCGGCGCCATCAGAGCCAGGTCGCGCGCGCGGTCAAGCGAGCCCGTGAGCTGGCCCTGCTGCCCTACGTGGCCGAGACGAGCGGCGGCGGTATCGGTGGACGCGGCGATCGCGATCGCGACCGCGACCGCGATCGCTGAGCACGGCAAGGGAGCCGACGTGCCCCAGGCGATACTGCTGCAGGACGTGGAGACCCTCGGTGAGAAGGGCACGGTGGTCGACGTCTCGCCCGGCTACCTGCGCAACTACCTGTTGCCCCGCAAGCTCGCCGAGCCGGCCACGACGTCCTCGATCCAGGCGGCCAAGCGGCGGCACGAGGAGGCCGAGCGGGCCGTGCGCGAGGCGGAGGATCGGGCCAAGGAGAACGCGGCGCTGCTCGGGCGGACCGTCCTGACGATCCCGCAGCAGGCGGGCGACGACGGGCGGCTGTTCGGTTCGGTCACCACGCAGGACATCGCCGACGCAATTCGCGACGCGCGCGGGATCAAGGTCGACCGGCGGAAGGTCCACCTCGACGAGCCGATCCGCCACACGGGCACCTACATGGTCGTCGTCGAGGTCACGGACGACGTGACCGCGGCGGTCAAGACCATGGTCGTCGCCGCGAACTAGCCCGGCGCTCCTCCTTTCACGGAAGTCTCGCTGGGAGCGGGAACGACGCGGGTCGCGACGTCCGCGCCGAACCTAGACTCGGATCGCCGTGAGCGCAGTCCAGACGATCGCCGTCCCGCCCCACAACCTCGAGGCCGAGAAGTCGGTGCTCGGGGCGGTGCTGCTCGACGAGCGCCACCTCCACACGCTGCTGGTTGAGCAGCATCTGCGGCCCGAGCACTTCTACCGGGAGCAGCACGGCGCGGTGTTCGCCGCGATGATCGAGCTGTACGAGAGCGATCGCAAGATCGACCATCTGACGGTCGCCGAGACGCTCCGGCAGCGCGGGAGGCTCGAGGAGGTGGGCGGGCCCGCGGCGATCGACGAGCTCGCGGGGTGGGTCCCCGCCGCGGGCCACGCGCGCGAGTACGGCCAGATCGTCCGCGACAACTCCCAGCTCCGGGCGCTGCTGACCACCTCCTACGAGATCCAGGCCAGCGTCCTGTCGCGCGAGGCGCCGCCGCGCGACCTGGTCGAGCGCGCCGAGCGCTCGGTCCTGGAGGTGGCACACGACGATCGCCAGAAGAAGTTCCGGCCGATCGGCGAGGTGCTCCACGAGGAGACCGACAAGCTCCACCGGCTGTCGACGGCCAAGACCCCCCTAACCGGGACGCCATCGGGCTTCAAGGACCTCGACGAGATGACCGGCGGGTTTCAGCCCGGCAACCTGATCATCATCGCCGCGCGCCCGTCGATGGGGAAGTCCGCCCTCGTCGCCAACATCGCCGAGAACGCCGTCCTCGGCGTGGGCCATCCATCCCAGGTGCCCAGCTCGGTGGCGCTGTTCTCGCTCGAGATGTCGGAGTCGGAGCTCGCGCAGCGCTTCGTCGCCTCCCAGGCCCGGATCCGCGGCGAGGAGCTCCGCAAGGGGCGCGTGGCGGAGAATCGCTGGCCCAAGATTCTCGCTGCCTGCCAGCGGCTGTCCGCCGCGCCGCTGTGGATCGACGACTCGAGCGACACCGGCGTCCTCGAGGTGCGGGCCAAGGCGCGACGCCTGCACCATCAGCTCGAGGGCGGCCTCGGGCTGATCATCATCGACTACCTCCAGCTGATGCGCCATGAGGGCCGGGTGGAAAGCCGCGTCGAGCAGGTCGGGCAGATCTCCCGCGGGCTGAAGTCGCTGGCGCGTGAGCTCGGCGTTCCGGTGATCGCGCTGTCGCAGCTGAGCCGCGCGGTCGAGCAGCGCGGCGGCGAAAAGCGCCCGATCCTGTCCGACCTACGCGAAAGTGGTCAGATCGAGCAGGACGCCGACCTGGTGATGTTCATCTACCGCGAGGAGTACTACGAGAAGGACTCCGAGCGGCCGGGCGAGGCGGACATCATCATCGCCAAGCACCGAAACGGACCGGTCGGCGACGTCGTGCTCACGTTCCAGAAGGAGTACCCGAAGTTCATGAACTACGCGGGTGAGCGGTTCGCGGCGTGAACCCGTGTCCTTACAACCTGTGCGACGGCAGCGGGCTCATCTACGACGAGGCGTCGAACACCGCCTACGACTGCCGCTGCCGCCGGCAGATCATCGCCCAGCGCAAGGCGCGCAGCCTGTCGGCGGTGATCCCGCGGCGCTACCACGACGTGGCGTTCGAGCGTTATCCGGTCACCGAGATCGACCGAAAGGCAGTCGACGCGACCCGCCGCTTCGCTCGGAGCATCGACGAGCAGCTCGACGCCGGCAACGGGTTGTGGTTCATGGGGCCGGTCGGAACCGGCAAGACGACGCTGGCCATGCTGGTGTCGAAGGCCGCGATCGAGGCGGGACGCTCGGTCGCGATCTACTCGCTGCCTCGTCTGCTCAACGAGATCCGCGACACGCACCGGGCCGAGCGCTCGCACGTCGACCTGCTCGACCGCCTGACCGCGGTCGACCTGCTGCACATCGACGACGTCGGCGCCGAACGGACCACGGACTGGGTGCTCGAGGAGCTCTACTCGATCGTCAACGCGCGCTACGAGGACCAGCGCTCGATGGTGATCACGACCAACCTGTACCCCGACGACCTCGCCGCCCAGATCGGCGACCGGATCGTTTCGCGGCTGATCGAGATATGCGGGGCCGGCGTCGAAGTACCGGGCGAGGACAGCCGCGTCCAGCTGCCGGGGTGACCTCAGTCGTCGTCCCGGCGCTCTGACTCGGCTCGCTCCTCGAGCTTCTCGGCGAGATACCGGGCCTTGTCGGCGCGGCGCTCATGCTGCGCCGCCTCGTCGTCGTCGGGGACGGTCTCTGCCCGCCGCCGCTCGGCCTGCTCTCGCTCGATCTGAGCGTGCTTGAGCGCCTCGGTGTCGGGCTCGTCGGTCACGAGCCCAAGGTAGCGCCTGCGATGATCGCCAGGTGCTGTTGGGGATCGATCACGTCCAGGTCGCCGCGCCCGCGGGAAGCGAAGACAAGGGGCGGCGCTTCTATGGCGAGCTGCTCGGTCTGCCCGAGCTGGCCAAGCCGCCGGCGCTCCGGGCGCGCGGCGGCGTGTGGTTCGCCTGCGGCGCCCATCAGCTGCACATCGGCGTCAGCGAGCCGTTCGCGCCGGCGGCCAAGGCGCACCCGGCGCTACAGGTGCGGCTTGCCGAGCTCGATGGCCTCGCCGCGCGGCTGACCGAGGCCGGCGCCCCGGTGCGCTGGGACGACGCGATCCCGGGCACCCGCCGGTTCTACACCGCCGATCCGTGGGGCAACCGGATCGAGCTGGTCGGAATCGACGGCTGATCGGTCCGGCCGGATCGGATTGACGCCGGGGCAGCCACGCCGGGCCGGCGCTCACCGTGCGCCGGGCCGGAACGAGTACGCCAATCCCCTGCGTACACTGAGACGCCGATGCCAGGAATCGTTTTGGTCGGCGCTCAGTGGGGCGATGAGGGTAAGGGCAAGGTCACCGATCTGCTCGCCGAGCGCGCGGACGCCGTGGTGCGGTTTCAGGGCGGCAATAACGCCGGCCACACGATCATCAACGCCGGTCAGACGTACAAGCTGCACCTGATCCCCTCGGGCATCCTGCACAAGGACACGCTGTGCGTGATCGGGAACGGCGTGGTGGTCGACCCGCGCGTGCTGACCGACGAACTCGAGGAGTTGCGTCGGCGCCGGGTGGACACCGGATCGCTTCGGATCTCGGCCAACGCGCACCTGATCATGCCCTACCACTTGATGCTCGACGACGCCGGCGAGGCGAAGCTCGGCAAGCTCCAGATCGGCACCACCCGGCGAGGGATCGGCCCCTGCTACGCGGACAAGGCCGCCCGGCTGGGGATCCGCGTGCAGGACCTGCTCGACGAGAAGATCCTCAAGCAGAAGATCGTCGCGGCGCTCGATCCCAAGCGGCTGTCGCTGCGCCCGTTCCAGAAGGATCCGCGGCTCGATCTGCAGACCATCACCGAGGAGTACCTGACCTACGGCCACCGGCTGGCGCCGTACATCGCGGACACCGTGCGCCTGGTTCACGAGCGCCTCGACGCCGGTCACATGGTGGTGTTCGAGGGCGCCCAGGGCGCGCTGCTCGACATCGACCACGGCACGTATCCGTTCGTGACGTCGTCCAACCCGGTCGCCGGCGCCGCGTGCGTGGGCGCCGGCGTGGGCCCCAAGGACATCGACGAGGTCTGGGGCGTGATCAAGGCCTACAGCACCCGCGTGGGCGCGGGCCCGTTCCCCACGGAGCTGGAGGGCGACATCGCCGATGAGATCAGAGAGCGCGGCGGCGAGTACGGCACGACGACCGGCCGGGCCCGGCGGGTCGGCTGGATCGACCTGGTCGCGCTCCGCTACGCGACTCAGATCAACTCGCTGACGGCCCTCGCGGTGATGAAGCTCGACGTGCTATCCGGGTTCGAGCGCCTGTGCGTGTGCACTCGCTACCGCGGGCCGGAGGGAGTGGAGTTCGACCATTTCCCCTACCACCAGACGATGCTCCACCACTCCGCCGGCGAGTACGTCGAGCTGCCGGGCTGGACCGAAGACCTCAGCGAGTGCCGCGAGGAGTCGGACCTGCCGGCGGCCGCGCGCGACTACCTACAGTTCATCTCGGACTTCGTCGGCGTCCCAATCGCGCTGGTCGGGGTCGGGCCGGCACGCGACGAGGTGATCTGGACCCAGGCCGGCGCCGGCATGGCGGGCTCGGGCAACCCCGCCTCCGCGTCCGTCTAACGGCCGCCGCGCCGGACAACGCAGCAAACCGTCGACGAGCGAGACTTTCGCCGCGGGATGACATGCGCGGGGCGGTTTGGCGAGTGGTGCGGAGTGGTAACGCGGATTGCCGGCAGGACCGGAATCACCGTCCCCAGTCCAAAACGCCCGAAACCGCAATCGACGCAGCTGGTTTTGGGACCTAAGCACCTGGGGGGGTGCTTAGGTCCCGGTGGCGCGGCCGGCCGGGGTGGTTCTAGGCGTTCTTGCACCCCCGGGAGCGTTACGCGAAGGACCGCTCAGCCGTCACGACCGCCCCGACGGCCGCTCAGCCGTCGTGACCGCGCGAGGGGTGGCCCTCGCCCGGCCAGGGGGCCAGGACGAGCACCAGCCGCGCCTCGGTGTCGGCCTGGATCGTGCGGCGCTCGTTTGGCTTGAAGTGGGCCAGCAGCCCGGCGCCGCCGGAGACTGAACCCGACTCCTGGCTGATCGTGACCTCGCCGTCGACCACGACCAGATAGGAACGCTCGTGGACCTGGTGGGACTGCATCTGCTCGCCGGCGGGCAGGAGGATCGCGACCACGCGGGTCTCGGCGTCGGAGCGCAGGACCTGGGGGTGGTGGGCCTCGAGCTGGAGGTCGAGGATGTGCCAGGTCTCCACGGCGCGGACTCTACTTGGACCCACCCACCCGCGACGCCGCGGTGCGCGCTGAGGCGTCGAGGGAGTGCTGGAGCTCCTCCAGCACGCGGACTACGCGCAGGCCGCTGACGCCGTCTGATCGCGGCCGGCGCCCTTCCCGCACGCACTCGACGAAGTGCTCGCACTCGATCCGGAGCGGCTCCAGGTTGGGAAGCTCGGGAGAGAAGATTCCGCCCGCGCGGGTGATGTACTCGCCGTAGCCGCGTGCGCCCTGGTCGAAGCCCTTGTCGTAGATCTTCAGCTTGCCCTCGATCGCCATGTCGTCGAAGGTCGCCATCCGCCGCGAGCCGACGACGGTGAAGCGGCGCTCCTTGTGCGGGTCGAGCCAGGACAGGTGCAGGTGGGCGGACAGCCCGGAGGGGAAGCGCAGGAAGCAGAACACCACGTCCTCGACGCCCTCCTGCACGTAGGACTCGCCGTGGGCGATGAACTCCCACGGCTCCTCATCCGCCAGGTACAGCACGACCGAGACATCGTGGGCGCCGAGGCTCCACAGCGCGTTCTCGTCCGCGCGCAACTTGCCCAGGTTCAGCCGGTTGCCGTAGATGTAGAAGATCCGCTCGCCGAGCTCGCCCGAATCGACGAGCTGCTTGAGCCGCTGCACGCCCGGGTGATACTCGAGCAGGTGCCCGACCATCAGCACGCGCCCGGACGCCTCGGCCGCGGCCACCGCGCGCTCGGCGTCGGGAACGGTCTGGGCGAGCGGCTTCTCGACGAAGCAGTGCTTGCCGGCCTCGAGTACGCGCACCGCCAGGTCGGCATGGGTCGCCACCGGCGTGGCCAGCGCCACCGCGTCGAGCGACGGGTCGCCCAGCACCTCGTCAAGCTCGGTCGTCAACCGCGCGGCCGGAAACGACGCGCCTACCCGCGCCAGCGCGTCGGACGAGGCGTCGCACAGCCAGGCCAGCTCGCAGCCTGGGATCGCGTTGAAGTTGCGCGCCAGGTTCGGGCCCCAGTAGCCCAGCCCTGCCACGCCGATTCGAAGCAACCCGTCGTTCATCCGCGCTGGAGTCTAGGAGCGGAGCGGATGTGTTCGAGCGCCGCGACCACGCGTTCCCCCGCGTGGCCGTCGCCGTACAGCGGCGTACGCTCGGGCGGAAGGTCACCGGCCCGCTCGACCGCCGCGCGCGCCGCGACGGCGTCGAGGTCGACGAGCACGTTCCATCCCTGCTCGACGGTCTCGACCCACTCGGTGTTCGCGCGCAGCGTGACGCAGGGCACCCCGGCCAGGTACGCCTCCTTCTGAAGCCCGCCCGAGTCCGTCAGCAGCGCGCGGGCATGACAGAGCAGCGCCGCGGTCTCCAGATATCCCAGCGGCGGCGCGGTGATCACCCGCCCGGAACCCTCGAGCAACCCCAGCAGGTCGGCTTCGTCCAGCCGCCGACGGGTCCGCGGATGCATGACGAACAGTACCTCCAAAGGCATCGACACGAGCAACTCGACGAGCGATCGCAACCGAACCGGAGAGTCGACGTTGCCGCCGCGGTGCGCGGTGGCGAGCAGGTAGCCGCCCGGCTCGAGCCCGCGCAGCGCCACCAGATCGACCCGCTCCCGCGCCCGCGGTTGCGTGGCCAGCGCGACGTCGACCATCACGTCTCCCACCAGCTCGACGGCGCCCGCAACAGCCTCCGACACCAGGTTCGACACCGCCACAGAGGAGGAGCACAACAGCAGCGACGCAGCATGGTCCACGAGCACCCGATTGAGCTCCTCGGGCATCGAGCGGTCGAACGAGCGCATCCCCGCCTCGACGTGCGCCACCGGGACGCCCGCCTGCGCGCCGGCCAACGCGCCGGCCAATGTGGAGTTCGTGTCGCCGTACACCAGCACCGCGTCAGGGCCCACATCAGCTAACACCGGCTCCAGAGCACCCAGCATGCGCGCCGTCTGCGAGGTGTTGGAGCCCAGCGCGATCCCCAGCTCCAGGTCGGGAGCCGGCAGCCCGAGCTCGGAGAAGAACACCGCGGACAGCTCGTCGTCGAAATGCTGGCCGGTGTGGACGAGCACCTCCTCATCGCGGGCGCGCAGGCGGGGCGAGACCGCCGCCGCCTTGATGAACTGGGGGCGGTTGCCGATCACGGTGAGAACCTTCATGTAGGCCCGGCGCCGTCAGCCAGTTGCGCGCGGATGACCGCATCGACGGCCGCGGAGGTCCGGCGGGTGACGGGACCCGGAGCGTCGTACAGCCGGTCGTCGACCGCCGCCACCGGCTGCACCTCGCGCGTGGTCGAGGCGAGAAACGCCTCCTCGGCGCCCAGCAGCGCTTCCAGCGTGCACGACCGCTCGACCACGGAGACCGCCGACATCACGACTGCCCGGGTGATCGAGGCGAGGATGTGCTCGTCCAGCGGCGGCGTGAACAGCTCGCTGTCGATCACGTAGAAGATCGAGCTCGTCGGCGCCTCGAGCACGCGGCCGTGCGGCGTCACGAGCAGCGCCTCGTCGAACCCCTGCTCGCGCGCCAGCCGCGTCGCGAGCATGTTGGCCCCGTAGGAGAGCGACTTGACGCCGTCCAGGAGCCGCGTCGGCGCGAAGGTGATCGACGCGAGCCGGATCACCTCGGGCTGAGCGTGCATCGGCTCGGTCAAGAGCAGCCGGCGCCCACCGCGGGTGACGACGATCCGCAGCAGCTCGTGATCGGGCCCGATGCCCGCGTGCGCGAGCAGCCGCCACGCATCCGCGCGCACGGCTTCCACGTCCAACGGGAGCCGCAGGTTCGACGCGGAGCGCTCCAGGCGCCGCAGGTGGTCCTCGAAGGCGAACGGGACGCCCTCGTACACGCGAATGACCTCGAACACGCCGTCGCCGCGCAGCAGGCCTTCGTCGGTGGCCGGGATGGTCGCCCGAGAGGCCAGCGTCACCGCGCCGTCGACCGAGGCCAACGAACCGGTGAACTTAGCCGTCATTGCCGTCCCGCGCGGACCACACCTCGGCCAGGCGGACGACCACCGCGGCGGCGGAGGCCATGTCCTGCACCGAGGCCCACTCCCGCACCGAGTGGTACTCGTGCCCGCCGGTGAAGATGTTCGGGGTCGGCAGCCCCATCTCGCTCAGCCGCGAGCCGTCGGTGCCGCCCCGGATCGGCTGGCGGATCGGCTCGATCCCTTCGGCCCGGATCGCGGCCTCGGCCGCGGCGCTCACCTCCGGCACCTCGCGCAAGATGCCGCCCATGTTGCGGTACTGCTCGTGTACGTCGAACTCGAGCTCCGCCCGCGGGTCGGAGGCGACGACCTCGCGAGCCACTCGCTCGAGCAGCGCAAGGTGCTCATCGAGCCGTTGATCGTCGAAATCGCGCACGATGAACCGCACCTGCGCCTTACCGGGTCGTCCGGTCAGCTCGTGCGGATGAATGAAGCCCTCGCGCCCCGAGGTCGTCTCCGGCGTGAGCGTGTCAGCCGGCAAACCCGCGACGATCCGCGCGGCGAGGCGCAGGGCATTGACGAGCTTGCCCGTGGCCTGGCCGGGGTGCACCTCGACGCCGCGAATCGTGATCGTCACCTCGTAGGCGCTGAACGTCTCGTCCTGAATCTCTCCGAGCTCCGATCCGTCGAGCGTATATGCGCAACGCGCGGCGAAGCGCCCCACGTCGAACAGCGTGGCCCCTTCGCCGATCTCCTCGTCGGGAGTGAAGGAGACGCGGAGCGTCGGGCGCGGCAGCTCGGGATGAGCGGCGAGGTGCGCGACCCCGGCCATGATCTCGGCCACGCCAGCCTTGTCGTCGGCCCCGAGCAGCGTGTCGCCGCTGCCGGTGACGATGTCGTGGCCAAGCTTGCTCACCAACTCGGGCATCGAGGCGGGGTCGAGGACCGTGCCGTCGCGGGGGAGCGCCAGTACGCCACCGTCGTACCCGCGGTGGACGATCGGCTCGACGCCGCGCCCGGGCGCGTCGGGGCTCGTGTCCATGTGCGCGATCAGGCCGATCGCCCGGCTATCGCCGCCGCCCGACCCGGGCAGCGTGGCCACCACGTACCCGTTCTCGTCGAGCATCGCGTCCTGGAGCCCGGCCGACCGGAGCTCCTCGACCAGCACCCGGGCGAGGTCGAGTTGCCCCGGCGTGCTCGGCGAGGAGGTGCGGTCGCGCCGCGACTGCGTGTCGATCTGCACGTAGCGCAGGAACCGGTCGAGCACGTCCGGCGCCAGCTCTCGCGCAAGCGCGGAGGTGTAGGAACCGCCCATCGCGGTGAGTATCGCAACGTGGGGAGACGAAGGGCTGCCCAGCGCTCAAACCAGACGAAGGAGCGAGACTGAGATGGCAACGCAGACCCCCACCCAACGTTCGGCCGCCGCCAAGCGGGCGGCGGCGACCCGTAAGCGCAACGCCGCCAAGCGAAGCGCCTCGGCCACGCGCCGAACCGCGGGCTCCCAGGCGGCGCAGACCGCCGAGCGCACGGCCGACGCTGCGGCCACCCAGCTCGGCGCGGTCGCGACGAGCGCCGAGCGCGTGCTGTTCACCGCCGTCGGAGCGGTGGCCACCGCGGCCGATGTGGTCAAGCACACCGCGTCGACCTGCACCAACTCACGACGGCTGGCGCGACGCCTCGACGAGTTCGAGCTCCGCGGAGCGCGACTCCTCGACCGCAACCGGCGCAAGGCGAGATCCCGCGCGCGCTAACGCCCACCCACGGGGACCGGGGACGGAGGAGGGCATGCCGGGACGCGGATCACGGGCTGCTACACGCGGGCTCACTTCTGTGCTACAAGGGGTGGGTCTGCGAAAGGAGGCCCCCGTTGTCGGGGAGCCAGGTGGGCGAGCCCGTGTCCGCAACTGACTCGCAAGAGCTGTTCGAGCGCTGGAGGCGGGATCGCAACCGGGAGGCGCGCGACGAGCTGATCGCCCGGTTCCTTCCGCTTGCTCGGAAGCTGGCTCGGCGCTACACGCAGTCGAGCGAGCCGTACGACGATCTCGTGCAAGTGGCCAGCCTCGGGCTGGTCAAGGCCGTCGAGCGGTTCGACCCGGACCGCGGCTTTGCCTTCACGTCGTTTGCCGTGCCGACGATCGTGGGTGAGCTCAAGCGCTACTTCCGCGACACCGGCTGGGCGATCCACGTCGACCGTAGCGCGCAGGAACGCGCGCGCAAGATCAACGAGGCGCGCCAGGCGATCAGCGCGCGCACCGGCCGGCCTCCGCGCGTCGACGAGCTCGCGCAGTACCTCGAGCTCAGCGAAGAGGAGGTGCTCGACGGCCTCCAGGTCGCCGAGGCGTACGGGACCGTCTCGCTCGACGCGCCGCTCGGCGGCGAAGAGGACGCGAGCCGCCTCGACGCGATCGGCGACGAGGACACACGGCTCGGCCTGATCGACGATCAGACGACGATCTTCGCCGCCGCCAAGCATCTGCCCCAGCGCGAGCGAGAGATCCTGTACCTACGCTTCGGCGAGGACCTCACCCAATCGGAGATCGCCGAACGCGTCGGCGTCTCGCAGATGCAGGTCTCGCGTCTGTTGCGCCGGTCGCTGCAGCGACTGCGTCAGCTAACCGGCGAGAACCAGCCGTAGACGAGGACGGGCGGGCGGCCCGAAGGCGCGCCCACCCACCGCGTCATCTCGCCGTTACCAGCGATACCAACTTCGGCGTCCCCCGACGCCGCGCTCGGCGCCCCCGATCAGGAACCCGATCAGCCACAGGACGATCGCGGCGATCAGAACGATCCAGAGAATGTGAAGCGCGAATCCACCGAGTCCGAAGATGGCCAGGATCAGCAGTAGAACGATCACTGCAAGCAATTGTCTCCTCCTCCTTGTCGTGCACTGGCGTGTCGGTGCGCGGTAACCGGTGACTACCCGCGAACCCACCCCGCGACGCAGGGGCGCAACGTCTAGCTGGGCACGGCGGGGCCAAGATCAGTAGGCTCGCTGCCCCGTGCAGAGTCATTTCCGGCTAGAGGTGCGAAGCCAAGGCAAGGCAACCATCATCGCGGTCAGCGGTGAGCTCGACCTGGCCTCGAGTCCGGCCCTCCAGGAGGAGCTGGACCGAGCCTCGGACTCCGACATGATGATCATCGACCTGCGCGAGCTCGACTTCATGGACTCGACCGGGCTCAGCGTCCTCGTCCGCGCTCACCAGCGCGCGGAGGAGCAGGGCCGTCGGCTGGCCATGGTCAAGGGGCCCCAGCAGGTGCAGCGGCTGCTCAGCCTGACCGGTGTGGCCGATCGGCTGACCGTCGTGGACCGACCCGAGGAGCTCCTGCCCGAGGAGTAGGCCGGCTCGATCAGCCGCGACGGCGGTCGACCATGACCACGTACAGGACCTCGGCCCCGTCCTGGACACGCACGTCGAGTTCGTCGCTCAGCATGGTCAGAGCAGAGGCGGCGCTGTAGTCGGGCGCCTCGTGGCGCAGCTGGCCGCCGCTGCCGGGCGCGAACGGCCCGATCGTCAGCTCGAGCCGCTGCGCGTCGGTCGAGATCGCGAACGACATGCGTGGGCCCTGGGCGGACCGGCCGGCGTGCGCGGCGATCGCGTCGGTGACGAGGTACACGTCGGAGAAGCGGTCGAGCGAGAAGCGGGCGCGCGCCGCCAGCGCGCGGGCCACGCGACCGAGCACGCCGGCCAGCAGGCTGATCGGCGACAGCGACACGACAGCGTCGCCGGACAGCCAGGCCGCCGCGTGATCGTCGGGGCCGGCCCGGCTCGGCAGATGGAACAGCGGCTTGCCGTCGCGCTGGCCGGCGAAGGTCATCCTGACCTCGGTGCCGCCCTGGGGCCCGGTGCGGAACTCGGCCTGCTCGGCGAGGGCGCGGATCACCGACAGCCCGACGCCGCGGATCGTCTCATCGGCCGGCGCCAGCGGCGGCAGGCCCGACCCCGCGTCCACCACCACCACCTCGATCGCCTCGGGCTCGATGTACATCAGCACGGTGAGCGGGCCGGTCTCACCCTCGTAGGCGTGCATCACGACGTTGTTGCACGCCTCGCTGACCGCGGTCTTCAGATCGTCCAGCAGCTCCGGGTCCAGGCCGATCAGCTCGGCCACCCCGGCCAGCACCCCGCGCACGAGCGTCAAGGTCTCCGGCCGCGAGTCGAGCTCGAGCCGGACGGCCGGCGCGTCGCCGTTCACCGACACCCGTCCTCCCGCCGGTCCGAGCGCCCGCCACCCCCCGACGGTTCGCTGCTGTTGAGCACTGTGTGCCGGGTAAACCTGTGACCTGTCATGGATTCACGCATGCGCGCCCTCTACAAGATCGACCCTCAGCCCAGCGGCCCCGGACAGGCACGGCAGATCATCGCGGAAGAGCTGTCCTCGCGGCTTCCCGACCATGGCCCCGGGTTCGCGGCGCGCGCGCGTCAGGCGGCCGCTCCCGATGGCTGGGAACTGCTGGTCGTCGAGCAGCTGGCCGACCAATGAGGGATGCAACATTCGCCGCAACGGACCGAAGTATGGTTCGAGCGGCGGTGTGCGTGACTTGCGGGTGCCGCGGTAGGGCCGCAAAGCGGCGTCAATCGGCGGCACAAACCCCCGCACGCCCCCGTCCGGTGACCGAAGCGTCCGTCAGGCGACGGACACTTCGTCGCCGGTCTCCGTCATCTCGCGCAGGCGGGCAAGCGCTCGACGCAGAATCCGCGACACCTGCATCTGCGAAACCCCGATCTCCTCGGCGATCTGGGTCTGGGTCATGTCCTGCACGAATCGAAGTGCGAGCACGTGGCGCTCCCGGGTGGTCAGCTCGTGGGCCGACGCGGCGATGGTGACGCTCGCGTCGACCAGCTCGAACCGCTCATCCTCGTGCCCGAAGGAATCGGCCAGCGACCCGGAGTCGCCGTCGGCGTCCTCGCGAGGCGCGTCCAGTGAGGTCGAGTGGTGCGCGCCGGCAGTCTCAAGGGCGTCGAGCACGTCCTCGATGCTCATCTCGAGGTACTCGGCCAGCTCCGGCACGCTGGGCGGGCGGCCGGTCCTCGAGGTCAGCGTCTGCTGGGCCTCTTCCACCTTGAGCGCCTGCTCCTGGGCGCCGCGCGGAACGTGCACGGACCAGCCCAGGTCGCGGAAATAGCGCTTGAGCTCGCCGAGGATCGTCGGTACCGCGAACGACGAGAACGCAGTTCCACGGTCGGCGTCGAACCGGTCGACGGCCTTGACCAGACCAAGGCTGGCCACCTGGAGAAGATCTTCAAACGGCTCTCGTGCCCCGGAGTAGCGGCGCGCGAGCTTGCGGGCCAGGGGCAGGAAGCGTGTTACCAGCTCATCGCGCGCGCTGCGGTCCCCGTGTTGCTGCCAGCGGACAAAGAGCTCGGCCGATTCTGTGCGGGCGGCGGTAGCTAGTGAATTCATGGGTGCGTGGTACCCGCGAGTAGCCAAACCCAACCACGAAATTGTGGAAGATCGTCAATCTGCGTACACGTTGGGGTCCGTAGGGCCCGGCGGGCCCATCCGGTCGGGAATCGCGGTCCGGGGGCGGCCCGCCCGGCACGGATGCCGGGCGGAACAGGCCCCAGGGGCGGCCGCCGCAGGCGGCCCAGAAACCCCTAGATCGCGACCGGCCGCCGGCGCGCTGTCATCCGCGCGAGCAGGCTGGCGATCAAGCCGCCGACGATCACGTAGACCAGCGCCGCGAGGCCCCAGTTGATGACCATTGCGAGCTTGGCGTTGTGGATCGAGAACAGGTTCTTGAACGGTCCTACGAACCAGGCTGCGGCGTCGTGGATGTCTGTGACGACCGCGTTGGCCGGGTTGGCCCCGACCAGGAACAGCACGATCGCCACCACGATGAGCAGTGCGATCAATCCGGCGATGCTTCGAACGAGTCGAGCTAGTGCGACTGCCATGTATTCCTCACCTCCTCCGGTTCGGGCTACCCGGCGGGCGGAGCCGGTACACGGCATCATGCATCCATGGCGCGCTCGATCTGGAACGGCACGATCACGTTCGGGCTGATCGCGGTCCCGATCAAGGTGCACTCGGCGACCGAGAGCCACACGATCCACTTCCACCAGGTGCACGACAAGGACGGGGCGCGGATCAAGCAGAAGCGGATCTGCACCAACGAGGGCAAGGAGGTGCCCTACGCGGAGGTGGCGATGGGCTACGAGGTGCGCGGCGGCGAGTTCGTGATGCTGAGCAAGGACGAGATCGACGCGGCGGCCGGCGCGCGCTCGCGCACGATCGACCTCGAGGAGTTCGTGGCCGGGCAGCAGATCGACCCGGTGTTCTACGACCGCACCTACTACCTGGGTGCCGGCGAGGATGGCGCCGACGCGTATCGGCTGCTTCACGACGCCTTGCGGCGCGCGGGTCGCACCGGGCTCGGGCGCTGGGTGTTCCACAACCGCGAGTACGTGGTGGCGGTACGCCCCGGCGACGAGGTCCTGGTGCTCCACACGATGCGCTTCGCCGACGAGCTGGTGCCCGTCGAGAAGCTGGACATCCGGGCGCCGAGCCGGAAGCCGTCAGAGCGCGAGCTCGAGATGGCCGAGCAGCTCGTCGAGTCGCTCTACAAGCGGTTTCGCCCGAGCGCGTTCAAGGACGACTACCGCGAGCGCGTCGCCGAGCTTATCCGGCGCAAGGCCGCGGGCGAGAAGATCGAGTTGCCGGCGCGCGAGAAGCCGAAGGCGACCGACGATCTGATGGCGGCGCTCGAGGCCAGCCTGGGGAAGGGGAGGCGCTGAGGGATGCCGCGGACGCTGTGGAGCGGATCGCTCAGCTTCGGGCTCGTCAACGTCCCGGTGGCGATGGTGACCGCGGTCCGCGACCTCGACCTGCACTTCCGCCAGCTGCACGAGTCCGACGGCGCGCCGATCGAGGTCCAGCGATGGTGCTCGAAGGAGGACGTCGAGATCCCCTACGAGGAGATCGTGCGGGCGTTCGAGCTCGAGGACGGCGGTCAGGTGATCGTCACCGACGAGGAGCTCGTGGCGGTCGAGCCGCGGCGCACGCGGACGATCGAGATCGAGCAGTTCGTCGAGGTGACCGAGGTCGACCCGATCTATTTCGACCACCCCTACTACCTGCTCCCCACCGGCTCTGACGATGGATCGGCGCGCGCCTACCGGTTGTTGGTCGAGGTGATGGCGCGGACCCATCGGGCCGCCCTCGGGCGGTTCGTGCTGCGGGCCAAGGAGTACCTGGCGATCGTCCGCGCGCACGAGGGGGCGCTGATGCTGAGCACGATGCTGTTCGCCGACGAGGTGCGCGAGACCAAGGACATCGAGGCGGCGACGCAGAAGGCCCACAAGCCCCCCGCCCAGCAGCTGCGCGCCGCGGTCTCGGTGATCGAGGAGCTGTCCGTGGATTGGGAGCCGGAGAAGTGGAAGGACCGTTACCGCCGGCGCCTGCAGGACGTCGTCGCCCGCAAGCGCAAGGGTCAGACGATCAAGGCGCCCGAGCCGCGGGAGCCCGCGCCCGAGCAGCCCCCCGACCTGATGGATGCGCTTGAGCGGACACTGGCCGAGATGCGAGGATCTGGCAAGCGACAGAAGCAGGAGGCATGACCATGCCCGATGAGCACGAGAAGCAGCTTGAGCGGATGCGTCAGGCGCTCGACTTGAAAGAGGAGGAAGAACGGGCCCGAGCCGAGGAGCACTCGATCGAGGCCGCCGACCGCCCGCCCGACGTCGAAAGCGTACGGGCGAAGAGCTCCGGCCACAAGAAGAAGACAGCCGATAAGTGGAACCAGTGAGGGCCGCGCGGGCCTAACGCCCTTGGGCGCGCATGAGCTGACGGGCGCGCGCTGGAAGGGCGGAGATCGTCTCGCGGACCTCGGACAGCCCCTCCCTGAGCTCGCGGTCGCCGACTTCGACCGGCATCATCGAGTCCTGCAGGTCGGCGAGGCCCTGATCGGTGGTCTCGATCGCCTCGACCGCGCGGTCGACGTACACCCGGGGATCGCCCGAATGCACCCCGCCGCTGCTGGCGGCGAAGGCCCGGGTGGGGAGCCCGTGGCGTTCGGCGAACTCGGCGTGCGTGCGCTGTAGACGCCCGTACGCGGCCTGCACCGGGCGGAACAACTCCGCCTCCAGGCGATCGGCGGTCTGCTCGTCTAGCTCCTCGTAAGCCTCGGTCAACGCCGCCACGGCGAGCGCGAGTTGATCGGTGGCTTCGGCCACGTCGTCGAGTAGCTGCCGGCGCGCTTCGGCCGCGGAATAGGACATGGCGTCGGTGGCTCAGCTCATAGCCGGTCGGGGATCCCGGTCGGATTGAAGCTGAATTTTCTCATCACCGTCGTCATCCACGCCTATCCTACGTATCGGAAGTGGCGTCGATCGCAAACCTTCTCCGGGGCAGCGACCGCGAGTTCTTCGACCTGTTCGAGCGCGCGGGGATGAACATCGTGCGCGCCGCCGAGCTGTTGGACGAGATGCTCGCACGGTATCCCGAGACCGCGGCCCTCGCCGCGGACATCCTCGCCTGCGAGCACGACGGCGATCGCCTGACGCACGACGTGATCAACCGCCTCAACCAGACGTTCGTCACCCCGATCGACCGGGAGGACATCCTCCAGCTGGCCTCGGCGCTCGACGACATCGTCGATTACACCGAGGAGGTCGCGGACTACCTCGGGCTGTACAAGATCGAGGCGCCGATGGCTCAGGCGCAGCGGCTGGCCGGCGTGCTGCGCGACGCCACGCGCCAGATCGCGGCGGCGATCCCGCTCATGCGGGACTTCAAGGACACCCGCGAGCACATGCTCGAGGTCCATCGGCTCGAGAACGAAGGGGATCGGATCACGCGAGGGGCGATCGCGTCGCTGTTCGAGACCGGGATCGACCCGATGGTCGTGATCCGCTGGAAGGACATCTTCGAGCGGCTCGAGAACGCGATCGACTCGACCGAGCGCGCGGCGTTCATTCTCGAGGGGATCGTCATCAAGAACGCCTGACCGCGCCCGGTTGGTTGGTTAGCCGGTTCGTAACAACTCTTTGCCACTCGGCTGTGATCCTGGGATGCAGTGAGCCGAATCGGCTACCTCTGAGCCTGCGGGCGAGTACCGGCTGCGAGCGGATGCGCGTGACGCTCCCGGACGGCGCGCAGACGACGCTGCACGTCGCGACGTTCGACCCCGAGGCATGCAACCCCCGGGTGGTGGCGTTTGGAACCCCGACGCCGCTGGTGCGCTGGTGCCGCGAGCACCAGGTCCCGCACGCCGTCGTCGGTGGCTTCTCCGCTCGCCCGGATGACGAGCCGCTTGGCCTGCTGCGGATCAACTGGCGCGCCGCCCGGACGGTGCCGTTCGACCCGCCGTGGGGCGACGTGCGCGCGTGCGTGCAGGTGCTCGACGGGCGGGTGCGGATCGGGTCGCGGCTGATGCTCGGGCGCGAGCCCGCCGGCGACGTGCTGCAGGCGGGGCCGCTGCTGGTGCTCGACGGCCGCAGCACCGTGGTCGACGGCGAGGATCGGGAAGGCTTCTCGGCCGGCGCGCACCAGTTCGACTCGGACATCACGGCCGGGCGGCATCCGCGCGCGGCGCTGGCCGTGACGGGCGAGCACCTACTCGCGGTGGCGTGTGACGGACGAACCCGCGACGACGCCGGCATGACGCTCGAGGAACTGGCCGACGAGCTGATCTCGCTCGGGGCGACCGACGCGCTGAATCTGGACGGGGGCGGATCGGCGTCGCTCGTGCACGGCGGGGTGCTGCGCAACCGCCCCCGCGACCAGCACGGCGTCGACCTCCTCGATGGGCGCGCCGTGCGCACCGCGATCGTGTTCGACGCGCGGTAGCTCGCGGGCATCAGCCGGCGTTAGGCTGGAACCGACCGTCCGATCGAGAGGAGCACGATGACCACGCAATCTGAGAGCAGCCCGGCAGGAGCCACCTCGGAGCTCATCCGCGGGGTCGACTTCGTCGGCGTCCCGACCCACGACGTCCCCGCCGCGGCGGCGTTCTACGGCGAGGTCCTCGGCCTCCCCCGGTCGGTGTACATCCCGGAGCGCCACTACAGCGAGTTCGAGACCGGCAACCTGACCCTCAGCGTGTACGACCCCGAGAAGATGGGCATGCAGCACGAGCGCAACCCGAACCCGATCGCGCTGCACGTCGACGACGTGGCGGAGGCGCGCGCGAAGCTCGAGGAGCGCGGCGTCAAGTTCCACGGCGACATCCTCGACACGAGCGTCTGCCACATGGCGCTCTTCTCCGATCCGGACGGGAACGCGCTGATGCTGCACAAGCGCTACGCGCCGCGGCACACCGACGTGTAGTCCAGGCGCGGGTTCCGAGCGGGCTGACCGGTTGTCTTTTGCGCGCCGGCGAGTCATGCTCGGCGGCAGTCCCCGAGGAAGGAGCGTGCCGTGACCCTCACCCGTCAGACCATGACCGACGAGCAGCGCAAGTCGGTGGGGCTCGAGTACCTGAAGGCGTTCGACAACGGCGGCATCACGTCGACCGGCGAGAGCATCCTCGAGCTGTTCGCGCCCGACGCGCAGGTGATGTTCCCCAAATGGGGGATCGCCAACGGGCGCGAGGAGATTGGGAAGATGTTCGGTGACCTTGGGGCGAGGCTCAAGTCGATCCGCCACGACTACGCGAACTTCAACTGGATCTTCGGCGGATCGGACACGATCGTGTGCGAGGGGACCAGCTACGGCGAGCACGTGGACGGCGCGTGGCGGGCAGGTTTCCCCGAGCACGGCGCGGGCCGTTGGTGCGACGTGTTCGAGATCCGCGACTGGCAGATCCAGCGCTGCTTCATCTATCTCGACCCCGACTACGGGTGCCAGGACACGGCGCGCTATCCGTGGCTCGCGGGCGCGGCGGCGGCCGCGCACGACGGGGTCCCGGCCTAGGCGGGCATCTCGACGACGAGGGCGCCGGCCAGCCGCCGGAGCACGGGCTGCATGTCCTCGTCTTCCTCGGGCCGCCAGCCGTCGAGCAGGCGGCACAGCTCGGCGCGGCCGGCGGCGATGAGTTGCTCGCGCGCGACGCGCCCCGACTCCGTGAGTTCGAGCATCTCGCCGGAATCGGTCGTGATGTAGCCGCGCTGGGTCAGGCCGGCCAGGGGCTCGCGCAGCTGCTGTGGCGGTACGTGCAGCTCCACGGCGAGCTCCGGTGCGCTGTGGGGCGAGGTGCGCTCGCCGATGCGGTTGAGCACCCAGCCCTCGGGCGGGGTGATCTCGACCCCGGAGTGGTTGACGAGGGCGTCGTAGACGCGCTGGCGCTCCTCGCGCTGGAGCAGCGAGCTCAGGATCCGTTCGAGCTCCCGCTCGGAGCTGTCTTCTCGCGGGGACGCGAAGCTCTCGCCCACGCCCTCGGCGGCCGCCGTCTGGCGCAGCGGTAGCTCGCGCAGCAACCAGCTGATCAGGAAGCCGGCCACCGACACAACGGCGGCGAGGCGGAACACCGGCTGCAGCGCGTGCGCGAACGCATCGATGTAAGGGGCGCGGACGGCGGCGGGAAGATGCCGGACGATGGCCGGGTTGGCCGCGGTAGGGACGTGGACCGTCCGCGGAACGCGGCTGGCCAGCTCGCTGGCCAGATTGGTCGAGAAGATCGCCCCGAACACGGACACGCCGATCGAGCCGCCGATCTGGCGGAACAGGGTGGATCCCGAAGTGGCCACCCCCAGGTACTGATAGGCGACCGAGTTCTGCACAGCGAGCACGAGCACCTGCATGACCATGCCGAGGCCGAGGCCCAGAACGACCATGTACCCCGCCGTCGTGAGGGTAGGCGTCGACACGCCGATGGTCGAGAGCAGGAACAGCCCGACGGCCATGATCGCGGTGCCGGCGATCGGAAACGGCCGGTAGTGGCCAAAGCGCGAGATCAGATTGCCGCTGAGGATCGAGGTGACGAGCAGCCCGCCCATCATCGGCGTGATGAGGAGCCCGGAGACAGTCGGGCTGTGGCCTTTCACCACCTGCAGATACAGGGGCAGGAAGGTGACCGCGCCGAACAAGGCCAGCCCGATGATGAACCCCACCGCGCTCGTCACCACGAACGTCCGGTTGCGAAACAGCGCCAGCGGCAGGATCGGTTCGGCGGCCCGCGACTCGACGAACGGGAACAGCACGAGCATCACCACGCTCACGATGATCAACGCGATGATGAACGACGAAGACCAGGCATAGCTGGTGCCGCCCAGGCTCGTGAACAGGACGATCGCGGACAGGCCGGCGGCCAGAACAGCGGCGCCCAGGTAGTCGATGCGATGGTGGACGTGCTCGGTTCTTGCCGGGAACGCGACCCCTATCACGGCCAGCGCGACCAGACCGAGCGGGAGGTTGACGTAGAAGATCCACCGCCACGACAGGCTGTCCACGAAGAAGCCGCCGAGCAGCGGCCCGATCACGGTGGAGATGCCGAACACCGCGCCAAAGAGCCCCTGGTATTTCCCCCGGTCGCGGGGGGCGATGATGTCGCCCACCGCCGCCATCGTGGTCACGATCAGCCCACCGCCGCCCAGGCCCTGAAGGGCGCGGAAGGCGATCAGCTCGGTCATGTTCTGAGAGAGGCCGCACAGCGCCGACCCGACCAGGAACAGGCCGATCGCGATCCGGAGCATGAGCTTGCGGCCGTAGAGGTCGCCGAGCTTGCCGTAGAGAGGGGTAACGACCGTCGACGCGAGCAGGTAGGCGGTGACGACCCATGAGAGGTGCGAGAGTCCGCCGAGGTCGCCGACGATCGTCGGCAGCGCGGTCGAGACGATCGTCTGATCCAGCGAGGCGAGCAGCAGGACCAGGAGAAGCGCGCCGAAGACCAGGCGCACCGACTGGGTCTCGCCGCCCGACTCGCGGCCGAGCGACCCGGCTGCGGCCTGCCCGGTGGTCATGGGCGGACCGACGGGCGCTACTGGGCGGTGGTGTCGGCTGTCGCCGGTTCGGCGGCGTTCCCGGATGCGTCGTTCGCCTCAACCGGCGGAGGCGGTGCCGGGGGCTCCGGATAGGCCTTGGCCAGCCGGTGGGCGCCGACTGCTCCCGCGACGCCAAGCACGGCCGCGGTGATCGCCGCGCCCGGGCCGCTGCGCTCCTGCCCGAGGGCATGATCGACCGACGGCGCGCCCGGGCCGACCTCGGCGAGCGCGAGCACCGCGGCGATCAGTACGGCGTTGTACTCGTAGCCGCCGTTGGTGACCCACGGCCCGTTCTTGGCATGCACGCGGTGGATCGCGGTGAGCATCACCGAGGTCAGCGCGCCGGCGGCCAGTGGGGTGGCGAATCCGGCCGCGAGCGCAGCGCCACCAGCGGCCTCGGCCAGGCCCGCCGCGACCGCATTGCGCCGGCCCGGTCGCATCCCCAGCCCCTCGAACATCTGGGCGGTCGGCTCAAGCCCGTGGCCGCCAAACCATCCGAACAGCTTCTGGGTGCCGTGCCCGAAGAAAAATCCCCCGACGGTGAGTCTCAGCAGCAAGCGGCCGATCTTCATCGCTCCTCCTGTCTATTGCGGTTGACCGGACGGCTCCTGGGCGCTGTCCGTCCCCGGAGCGCGGGATACATGATGTTCCTTGATCATATAGGGACCTCGATCATCGAGAGAGCCCGATATATTCTCGGCTCGTGTCATCTCGAGCGTCCCGGAAGCGAGCTCCGGACGCGGCCCCGGGGGCGGTGGCCGACCGCGGTCCGACCCCGGGTCTGCTCCTCGCCGTGCTCGGCCATCACGCGATGCGCAAGCTGCGCGAGGTCCACACGCGCTACGAGCTGAGCCCGCGTCAGTTCCAGGTGCTCGGGCTCCTGCACGACCGCGGCGCAATGAGTCAGCGCGAGCTCGGCGAGGTGATGGAGATCGATCCGAGCATCCTGGTGACGCTGCTCAACCCGCTCGAGGCCGAGGGTCTGCTCTCGCGCGAGCGAGCCGAGCTCGATCGGCGCCGGCACTTCGTGAACTTGACGGGGCGGGGCGCACGCCGGCTCGCCGCCGCCGCGCAAGCACAGCGCGAGGCGGAGGACGAGCTGTTCGCGGCCCTGGACGAGGGCCAGCGCGAGCGGCTCCACGGGTTGCTGGTCGCGCTCAACTCGGGCCTGCCCGGCGAATGTGCGGCGGCCGCCCGGGCCGCCGGTGACTGCGAGGAAGGAGCATCGGACTGATGTCGAGCTACACGATCAAGAATCTGTTGGACGTCGAGGACTCGGTTTCCGGGAGGGCGCCCGGACTCGAGGGCCGGTTCGGCCGCAAGCACCTCGATTCGGACCACCTCGGGGTGAGTTACTGGCGCTATTCGCCCGGCGTGCGCTCGCCGGTCGCGCACAGCCACCGCGAGCAGGAGGAGGCGTACGTGATCGTGGGCGGGTCCGGACGGATCCGGCTCGACGACGAGGTGCTGCCGGTGCGGCGCTGGGACGTGATCCGCGTCAGCGCACCGACGGTCCGCGCCTTCGAGGCCGGCGACGAGGGCCTCGAGGTCATCGCGGTCGGATCGGATCGACCCGAGGGAGGCGACGGGGTCACGTCACCCGACGCGTGGATCGAGGAAAAGTGAGACTGTCCGATGAGTGAGGGCCTCCCGGTGCTGTACGTCTGTCACGGCGACGCCGGCGGACCGCGCATCCACCCGTGCCGGCGCGTGCAGGAGGCGATGCGCGCCAAGGGCATCGCCTACGAGAAGGTCGTCGCCGGCCACGGGAGCCCGTTGCCGTGGCGCCGGCAGGGTCCGCGCGACGAGCTGCGCGAGGCGACCGGCGAGGAGAACCTGCCCGCGCTGAAGCTGCCGGACGGGACGGTGATCACGCACTCGCGCGCGATTCTGGCGTGGGTCAAGGAACAGCCGCCGGCCTGAGCAAGCCCCCCGGGTGGCCCGCGCCGGCGAGCTACGTCGTCGGGGCGAGCGGCCAGAGTTCACGCCGTAGCGTTCCTCCACTCAGGGGTTTGGCTGCCTGGGCGCTCGCCCCGACGGGTAGCTGTGCACGGTCAAGACGAATCTTGCGCGCAGTCCGGTCGCGGGGGAAGTACCCCAAGGGCGCGATGTTCACACCTCGGACACGGTCACCAGCGGCCGCGGCCAGGCCGCCGCGTACGTGGACTACGTGATCGACTTGACCGCCCGCAGCGTGTAGCTGTGCGGCAGGCGCCACGGGCGCTCGGCCAGCCGCCACTCGTTCTCTTCGGTCCGCTCCATATGGCCGGGAAACGCATCCCAGGGCACGCTGTCGTGCTCCACGAACAGCTTCAGTTCCATCCCGACGTCGAACAGGGCGGTGATGATCTCGCCCAGCCCGTGATTCCAGTCGTGGGTGACGGTGGTCTCGAACTGCACGTCGGTCTCGACGTACGTGCCGCCCTGATCCCAGACGTTCGGCTGCGCCCGCTCGAAGTAGGGGTGCTCGACCACGAGCAGGTCATCGTCGCGCTCGTCGAGCGCCCACATCATCGGGTGGCCTTCGCGGATGAAGAGCCAGCCACCCGGGACGAGCAGCGACGCGACGACGTCGGCCCAGCGCCGGATGCTTGGCAGCCAGCAGATCGCCCCGACACCGGTGAACACGAAGTCGAACCGTTCACGGCCGAGGACGGTCGGGGCGTCGTAGACCTCGGCCTCGACGAACTCGACCATCGGCCCGGCGGTCTCGGCCAGGCGTCGCGCCTGCTCGAGCGACGCCGGGGAGAAGTCCAGCCCGGTCATGCGCGCGCCGAGGCGAGCGAGCGAGATCGTGTCCGTGCCGATGTGGCATTGCAGGTGCACGCCGGCGAGCCCCGTCACGTCCCCCAGGCGCGGGAGATCGAACCGGACGACGTCGCTGATGAACGACGGATCGCTGAGGAACCGATCGACCGAGTAGCTCGGTGAGGCGGCGTGCGCCGGGGCGCGCTCGTCCCAGCTGGCGCGATTCAGACGCACGCTCTCGTTCACGCGTCCACCCTACATCCGGCGAGGGGCCGACCGGGCCAAAGATCACGGGCGCGTAAGGTACGGGGCATGTCCCGCGGAGCGGAGGAGTCGACTCGCGTCCATCCGCACCTGATCCTGGCCGTGCTGTCGCTCGCCGGGCTCGCCTACGCCGTCCTCAGCTCGGCGGTGATCCCGGCCCTGCCGACGATCCAGCACGACCTGCACACGACCGAGACCGGGGTCACGTGGCTGCTGACCGGCTTCCTGCTGTCGGCCTCGGTCGGCACCGCGATCATCGGGCGCCTCGGCGACATGTACGGCAAGGAACGGCTGCTGCTGTGGACGCTGCTCGTGCTCGCGCTCGGAACGCTGATCGCGGCGGTAGCCAACACGCTCGAGGTCCTGATCGTGGGCCGCGTCATCCAGGGCGTCGCCGGCGGGATCTTCCCGCTCGCGTTCTCGATCATCCGCGACGAGTTTCCGCCCGATCAGGTCGCCGGCAGCATCGGGCTGATCTCCTCGATCCTGGGGATCGGCGGCGGGGTCGGCCTCGTCCTCGGCGCCCTGATCGTCGAGCACCTGAGCTGGCACTGGCTGTTCTGGTTCCCGCTGATCGTCACCACGCTGGCCGCGGTGTGCACCTGGCGGTTCATCCCCGAGTCCCCGGTCAGGTCTCCCGGCCACGTGAACTGGCTGGCCGCGGCGCTGATGACCGTCGGCATCAGCTGCGTGCTGATCGCGATCTCGGAAACCACCGTGTGGGGCTGGGGGGGCACCAAGACCATCGGTCTGTTCCTCGCCGGCGTGGCGGTGTGCGCGGCCTGGATCGCCGTCGAGGTGCACAGCCGCGAGCCACTGGTCGACATGACGCTGATGCGGTTGCGCGGCGTGTGGACGACGAACCTCGCGGCATTCCTGCTCGGCGCCGGCATGTACGCGTCGTTCCTGATCATCCCGCAGTTCGCCCAGCTGCCGACGAGCACCGGGTTCGGGTTCGGCGCCTCGGTCGTGGTGTCGAGCCTGTACCTGCTGCCGGCCGCACTCGGGATGACTTTGCTCGGGACGATGGCCGGGCGGATCGCCCACCGCTTCGGCTCCAAGCCGGCGCTGCTCGTGGGCACCGGGGTCACCGCGGTGTCGTTCGCCTGGCTGGCCGTGGCGCACCGCCATCCCTACGACATACTGATATCCGCCGCCTTGCTCGGGATCGGGATCGGACTTGCCTTCGCCGCGCTCGGGAACCTGATCGTTCAGGCTGTCCCGCCCAGTCAGACGGGGGTCGCCACCGGCATGAACACCGTGATGCGGACGCTGGGCGGCGCGCTGGGCGGCCAGCTGGCGGCGACGTTCATCGCCGACAACACCGCGCACGGGTTCCCGACCGTGACCGGGTTCGACGACTCGTTCGCGATGGCCGCGGTGTTCCTCGTCGTGTGCGTACTGGCCGGGCTGCTCATCCCCGGGCGGCGCGTCGCGTCCGCCCCCCGCGCGCTGGACGCCCAGCTGGCGACAAATCCCGAACCGGGGTAGGCCGGGTGTAGGCTCGGCGAGCGATGGCCAAGGCATCGAAGGACCCCAAGCCCGAGAAGCTCACCCGCACACGGTTCGAGAAGGAGCTGCTGAAGCTCCAGCGCGAGTTGGTGATCATGCAGGAGTACGTCAAGGCGAAGGGCCTGAAGATCGTGGTGATCTTCGAGGGGCGCGACGCCGCCGGTAAGGGCGGCGTGATCAAGCGGATCACCGAGCGGACCAGCCCGCGGGTGTGCCGCATCGTGGCGTTGCCCGCGCCGACCGAGCGCGAGAAGACGCAATGGTACTTCCAGCGTTACGTGGACCATCTGCCCGCCGGCGGGGAAATCGTCCTGTTCGACCGCTCCTGGTACAACCGCGCCGGCGTCGAGCGGGTGATGGGCTTCTGCACCGAGGTCGAGTATCAGGAGTTCATGCGCTCCTGCCCCGAGTTCGAGCACATGCTGGTGCGCTCGAACATCCAGCTCATCAAGTACTGGTTCTCGGTCTCCGACGAGGAGCAGGAGCGCCGCTTCCAGGCGAGGGTGCACGACCCGATGCGGCGCTGGAAGCTCAGCCCGATGGACCTCGAGTCGCGCGCCCGGTGGGTCGCGTACTCGCGCGCCAAGGACGAGATGTTCCGCTACACGGACATCAAGATCGCGCCCTGGTACGTGGTGCAGGCCGACGACAAGCGCCGGGCCCGGCTTAACTGCATCTCGCACCTGCTGTCGCTGGTCACCTACGAGGACCTCACCCCGCCGCCGCTCGAGTTGCCACCGCGCGCCGAGGACGCGTACATCAGACCTCCGATCGAGGAGCAGACGTTCGTGCCCGAGGTGTACTGAGCGCGGTCAGTAGGCTGCCCGAAGTGCAGCCCTGGTTCGACGAGCTCACCGAGTTCCTGCGCATCGAGTCGGTCAGTGCCGACGCGGCGCGCGCGGCCGAGGTGCGACAGGCGGGCGAGTGGGTATGCGGGCTCATCCGCGCGGCCGGCGGCGAGTGCGAGCTGGTCGACTGGCACGGACAGCCGCTGGCGATCGGCGAGGTGCGCGCGTCGGTCGATCCACGGCGCGCGCCGACCGTGCTCTGCTACGGCCACTTCGACGTGCAGCCGCCGGATCCGCTCGAGTTGTGGGAGTCGCCGCCCTTCGAACCCGAGATCCGCAACGGGGACCTGTACGGACGCGGCGTGGCCGACGACAAGGGCCAGCTGTACATGCTGCTGTCGGCCGCGCGCGAGCTCGCCCGGGACGGACTGCTGCGGGTCAACGTGCGCTTCGCCTGCGACGGCGAGGAGGAGACCGGCGGGCACTCGATCGTCGAGTTCCTGGAGGGCGACGAGCGCGGAGCCGGGGCCGCGATCATCTTCGACAGCGGCATGATCGCCTCGGGTCTCCCAGCCTTCAACGTGGCGACACGCGGGCTCGTGTACTTCCACCTGACGATGCGCACCGGCGAGCGCGACCTGCACTCGGGGATGTACGGCGGGGCGGCGATGAACGCGGCCCACGCGCTGATCCAGACCCTTGGCGCGGTGCTCCCGAACGATGGCCGGCTGCCCGAGCCGCTGCGCCAGGGGATCGTGCCGCCGACGGAGGCCGAGCTCGAGAGCTGGCGCGAGCTTCCCGCCGGCGCCGCGGAGCTGAGCGACCAGGGCGCGCGCCCGATGGACGCCGGCGCGGCCGACGCGTTCTACTACCGAACCACCGCCGAGCCGGCGCTCGACGTGAACGGGATCGGGAGCGGCTCGCCCCAGGCCCAGAAGACGGTCCTGCCCGTCCGCGCCGACGCCAACGTGTCGATCCGGCTGGCGCCCGGCCAGGACCCGGACACGATCGCCACCGCGTTCACGGGCCTTCTATACGAGGCCGCGCCGGCGGGCGCCGAGCTCGCGGTGGACCTGCTTTCCTCCTCGCCGCCCGGCCTGGTCTCGCCCGACTCGCCGGCGATCCGGCTCGGGCAGCAAGCGTTCGAACGCGCGGTCGGGGTGCGCCCGGCCCTGATCCGCACCGGCGGGAGCCTCCCGATCGTGGCCGCGCTGGGCGATAAGGGGATCCCGACGATCATCACCGGCTTCTCGCTCCCCGATGCCAATATCCACTCGCCCAACGAGCGCCTGCGCGTCGAGTACGTGGATCTGGGGATCGCGGCGGCCCGAGCGCTGTTCGAAGAGCTCGCCGCGCTGTAGCGGTCAGAGCGCCCGCGCGGCGGCGACGATCAGCTCGACGCAGGTCGGTAACGGCAGCGCGGTGGAGTCCAGCACGAGGTGGTAGTGGCTCGGGTCACGCGGATCGGCACGGTAGAAGTGCTTGACGTAGTCGATCCGAGCGCGGTCGGAGTCGCGTTGCCGGCGCCAGGTACGAGCCGCCGCGGTTGCGGTCGAGCACGATGCGGAGCGGGAGCAGCGGGCGGGCGGACCGGCGTTCGATCATCGCGGTCACGACCAGCAAGATCACGCCGACGATGAGCGATCCGAGCGTCTCCCAGTCCGTCCATCCGCGCGGCTCGGCCTGCGAGAAGCCGTAGACGATCAGGAACAGGCCAAGCGACACGGCGACCGCGCCGGGAACGTCGAGCCTTGGGCGCTGGGCTGGACGCTGGTTGGTGAGCGCACCAGGGCCGCGAACACGGCCGGGACGGCGGTGACCACGTTTACGTATAGGCACCAGCGCCGGGACAGGTACTCGGTCAGCACGCCGCCGACCAACAGGCCCACCGCTCCGCCGGCGCCGGCGACGGCGCCGTAGATCCCGAACGCGATCCCGCGCTCCCGCGGAGCGGTGAATGTGGTGGTCAACAGCGACAGCGCCGCGGGAGCCAGCAGCGCCCCGGCCGCGCCCTGGAACGCGCGCGCCGTGACCAGCATCCCGAAGCTCTGCGCCGCGCCGCCGATCGCCGAGACGACGCCGAACGCGACCAGTCCGATCATCAGCGTGATCTTGCGGCCGAACAGATCGCCGAGTCGGCCGAACAGGAGCAGCAGGCTGCCGAACGTGAGCGAGTACGCGGTGACGATCCACTGTCGGTTCGAGTCGGAGAAGTGAAGCGCTTTCTGGGCCGACGGCAGCGCTATGTTCACGACCGTCGCGTCCAGCACCACCATCAGCTCGGCGGTCCCGAGCAGCGCGCGGATCAGCCAGCGTTGAGCGTGATGAGGATTGTCGAGCTCTGGTGAGGCGGGGGCGTCTCGGTCGCCGTCACGTCCATGGCCACCTTACCGCCCGGCGTGCGGCTGCTTCTGACGCCGCGGCGCGGCCGTGCGCCGGGGGCCCCGCCGTACCCGGGGGGGCGAGTTTCTCACCATTCGCGCCGGCGCCCGGCATGAACGGAGCTTCAGTCGCGTATAGCGCGAGTTTCGCGCCACTCGCGGGACGGCGCGCGGCGAGTGGCGAGAAAGTCGCGGTCGCGCAGGACGAGGCGGCGGTCGACTAATTACGCCAGCGCCGGCGCCTCCGGCAGGCTCGCCAGCGCCGCGTCGAGGTCGGCCTCCGAGAACTCGGGGTCTTCGAGGTTGCCGGCCAGGTAGGCGTCGTACGCGCTCAGGTCGAAGTGGCCGTGCCCGCACAGGCCGAACAGGATCACCCGCTCGTCGCCGGCTTCGCGCGCCGCCTCGGCCTCGTTGATCACCGCGCGGATGGCGTGAGCCGGCTCCGGTGCCGGGATGATCCCCTCGGATCGGGCAAAGCGCACCGCGGCCTCGAACGTCTCGTTCTGCCGGAACGCCCGGGGCTCGACCAGGCCCTCCTTGACCAGGGCGGACACGAGCGGCGAGTCGCCGTGGTAGCGCAGGCCGCCGGCGTGGACCGGCGGCGGTACGAAGTCGTGCCCGAGCGTGTACATCGGCATCAACGGGGTGAGGCCGACGGTGTCGCCGAAGTCGTAGGCGTAGACGCCGCGGGTCAGGGTCGGGCAGGCCGCCGGCTCGGCGGCGACGAAGCGGGTGTTCGCCTGGCCGCGCAGCACACGGCGCATGAACGGGAAGACCAGGCCCCCGAAGTTCGAGCCGCCGCCCACGCACGCGATCACCACGTCGGGCTCCTCGCCGGCCATCGCCATCTGGGTGAGCGCCTCCTGCCCGATCACGGTCTGGTGCAACAGCACGTGGTTGAGCACCGACCCGAGCGAGTAGTTGGTGTCCGGGTTCTGCGCCGCCACTTCGACCGCCTCGGAGATCGCGATCCCGAGCGATCCGGTGGGGTGCGCGGCCTGGGCGCGGCCGGACTCGGTGACGTCGGAGGGGGAGCGGTGCACGGTGGCGCCCCACGTCTCCATCATCGAGCGGCGGTAGGGCTTCTGGTCGTAGCTCGACCCGACCATCCACACCTCGCACTCGAGCCCGAACAGGCGGCAGGCGAAGGCCAGCGCGGAGCCCCACTGCCCGGCGCCGGTCTCGGTGGTGAGCTTGCGAATCCCGGCCTGGGCGTTCTCGTACGCCTGCGCCACGGCGGTGTTCGGCTTGTGCGAACCGGCCGCCGATCCTCCCTCGTACTTGTAATAGATGTGCGCGGGGGTGTCCAGCTCGCGCTCGAGCCGGCGGGCGCGAAACAGCGGCGTGGGGCGCCACAGCTTGTACGCCTCGCGCACGGCCTCGGGGATCTCGATCTCGGGCTCGGTCGAGACCTCCTGGAGGATCAGGGCCATCGGGAAGATCGGCGTCAGGTCGTCCGGGCCCGCCGGCTGCTTGGTGCCAGGATGCAGTGGCGGCGGCGCGGGGTGGGTGGGATCCGCTATATCAGCCATCAGGTTGACCCAGTGCGTCGGGATGTCCGGCTCGTCGAGCACGAACTTCACCCGCTCCTCGCTCATCGCCTCTCCTTTGCTCGCTGGAGCGCGCAGCCTAATCGAAAGGGAGCCCCGCGCGGCCGCGTTGGTGTCGTACATAGACTGGAGGGATCCATGAGTCTGGAACTGCTTGAGGCGCACGAGACGGCCGAGGGACTGGCGGTAACGTTCGCCACCGAACGAGGGGTCGAACGCCTGGAAGGCACCCCCGACGAGATCGCCGCCCTAGCCCGCGCGATGCAGCAGGTCGCCGCGCTCGGCCAGCTCAACGAGCACGAGAGCGCATGGATCGAGGAGGTGCCGGTCGGCCGCTCCGTGGTCAAGCTCGGGATCAGCCCCGGCGGGCAGGCCCGCGTGCTGATCCTGCACGACGTGCGCACAGCGGGACTAGATCTCGAGGCGTGACTCCTCGAGGTCGAGCTCCTGGATGATGCGGTTCATCGTCTCGTTGGAGATCGCCCCCTCGCCACGGAGCTCGACCAGCGCGTCGCGCTGAGCGCCGAGCACGATCTGCAACGCCTGCTGATATTGCATTGAGCGATCCTCGTAGCCGTTGTCCTCGATCTTGCCGGCGCGGGCGGCGAGGCGCCGCTTGCGGTACGTGTAGGCGGCCCGCATTCGCTCCATCGTGTCATCCCGCGTCCAGTCCTCCGCCGCGAGCGCGTCGATCTGGGCGAGGGCGGCTTTGGTGGCGACAAGGCGCGCCCGCAGGTCCTCGTTCTCGGCCTCTCCACCGTCGCTGATGTGGAGCCGGCGGATCAGGGCCGGGAGCGTCAGGCCCTGGACGACGAGCGTTGCGAAGATCACCGCGAACGTGAGGAACAGGATCAGGTCGCGATCGGGAAACGGCGCGCCGCTCTGCACCGTGAGCGGGAGGGCAAGCGCCGCCGCCAGCGACACCGCGCCGCGCATGCCGCTCCATCCGATCACCAGCCGCTGACTGGCCGGAGCTCGTCGCGCGCGCTGACTCGGACGGCGGTCGAGCGCGCGGATCAGGTACGGAACGGTGAACAGCCAGACCAGCCGAATGAGCACCGTGACGGCGCAGATGGCGAGCGCCCAGCCGACCAGCTCACCCGCACTGTAAGCCGACAGGTTCTCCACGATCCCCCGCAGCTGCAGGCCGACGAGCACGAACAGGGACGAGTTGATCAGGAAATCGAGGATGTCCCAGGTGAAGAAGCCCTGGAGTCGCGTTCGCGCCGGGATGATGCTCGGCCCGCGGATCCCCATGTAGATGCCGGTGGTGACCGCGGCCAGCACCCCCGACGCACCGACGGCGTTGGCCGGCACGAACGCGGCGTAGCCGCTCACCAGCGAGATGGTGACGTTGATCTGTGGGTCCGGCGTGCGCTTGCGGACCTCGGCGATGATCCAGCCCACCGCGAGCCCGATCGCGATCCCGCCGGCAGCGTCACGGATCAGCAAGACGGTGGCGTGACCGAGCGAGAACGACCCCGCCACGACTGCGGCGACCGCCACGCGATAAGCCACCAGCGCCGTGGCGTCGTTGAATAGCCCCTCGCCCTCGACGGCGCTGACCAGCCGCCGGGGAACGTCTAGGCCGCGCATGATCAAGCCGGCGGCGAGCGGATCGGTGGGCGAGACGACCGCGCCGAGCGCGAAGGCAGCGGCCCAGGGCATGCCGATCAGCGCGTGCGCAACGACCGCGACGGCGGTCATCGTCGCGAGCACCAGACCGACCGAGACCAACGTGATCCCGCGTAGGTTCTGCCTGATGTCGCCGAGGTTGGCGAAGAACGCAGCGCCGTAGACGAGGATCGGCAGAAACACGACCAGCACGACGTCCGGATCGAGCTTGACCGTGGGCACCCCCGGGATGAACCCGAAGATCGCACCGCCGATGACCAGCACGATCGGGTACGGGATCGACAGGCGGCGAGCCAGCGCGCCCAGGCCGGCGATCGCCACCAGCAGCCCACCGATCAGCAGCTCAGCTTGACCCACGTCGCGTGCCTACGTGCCCGGACAGCCCCCGAGTGCACGCAGGCGCGCCCGGTACACCTGCATGTCGGCGTGATTGAAATCGCTGTGGGTCTGGGTGCGCAGCGACACCACGTCCTCGCGGTGGTACGGGCTGGACAGGCTCTCGTTGTGCCCGATCACGTTCTTGATTTCGATGTGGAACCGGCAGCGCAGCCACCGGACCAGACCCAGGCTCGCGTCGAACTGCCGGCGGTCGTTCATAACCTGGCCGTCGCTGGAGCCGACGTGCTCGATGCCGATCGCGGTCCAGTTGAGCCCGACGGTGTGCCGGCACATCGTCCCCAGCGAGACAAGCTGGTAGATCGTTCCGTCGGTGTCGATCACGAAGTGCGCGCACGGGGCCGGCACCTCGTGCAGCTCGGAGTCGGGGACGTCGTCGGCGAACGTGTTCCAGGCGGACTGGAAGGTCGGCGAGTCGGTGTAGTGGATGACGATCACGTGCGGGTCGACCAGGCGCCAGGTCGGGCGCAGGAAGCTCCCGTAGTGACGGCGCACGTACGACACCATCTCGGCCTTGCGCTTGGCGCCAAAGGGAATCGGGTCCCAGACGATGCGCGGCTTGGCCGGGGCGAGTTGCGTCTGCGTCGACGCCGCGGTCCCGGTTCCGGCGCCAACGGCGAGCGCCACGACCGCGACGATGGCGGCGAGCGCGCGCGTCATGCCCAGTCGAACCCGGTGGCCGCCGGGGTCGCCGTGAGCGGGCTCGTCGGTACCGACGGGTCCAGCTCCGCGAGGTTGTAGGCGGACGGGGCCACGTCATTGGGGGTGTCGGGATGGAACAGCGAGGCCAAGTACTGGATCTGGCGCCGGCCCACGCCCAGCTCGCCGAAGCCGCCGCCGTACATCGCGATGTCGTTGGCCAGGCAGTGGTCGTAGACGGAGAACAGGGTCTGCAGCCGCCCGAAGCGGGCCGGCTTGATGTTGATCGCGCGCGGGCGAGTGGCCAGAGCCTCGAGGTCCGCCAGCGAGCGCAGCGGAGAGTCCCAGGTGATGCGGGCGGTGTGTGGCTCGAGCACTTCCGTGGTCTCTGGCGTGATTACGGGATCCTCGATCCACGCCTCCGGGAACGCCTCGACAACGTTCGCGTAAAGCCGCGGGTCGGCCGGCTGCCCGTACGGCGCCGGGTAGTGCGACTTGAGGTCGGCGGTGTCGACCGCGCCGGTGTCGGCGATCTCCGCGAACAGCCGCTCGTCCCACTCGGTGGTGGGATCGAGCTTGAACCGGAGCGCCGGGAACAGCTCGAGGCGCGCGCGAATCGGCTCGAAGCTGGGCGGGTCGGCGAGGTGCATCGAGTTGACGAACGTGACCGGGCGGGACGGTCGACCGAGCGCGTCGGCCAGCGAGCGGCCAGCCTGACGCAGGGCGAGATCGAGCGCCGCGCTCTCGAACGCCCACTGGCGAAAGCCCCTCACGAAATCGCTCATCGGGTCCGAAGCCGCCACCAGGTCGAGCGTGGCGACGTGCGAGCTGAACGAATCGATCGTCCACTCCCCGGCGAGCTCGAGTGGAGCGCCCCCGCCGTGGACGGCGAGTTGCTCGTCCTCGATCGGCGCCGCGTCCTCGCCGATGCCCTCCTCGCCGCCCCCGGAGAGATGGATGACGGTGGTGCGCCGGACGCGATCCGGACCCATCGGCTGGCTGAGTGGCTCTCGCACGTAGCTCTCGATCACGAGCGGCAGCTCGGCGATCAAGGCATAGGTACCCTGGGTTGTCGTCGAGTCGGTCATGCCCTGAGTTCTATCGCGCGAGGTCTCTCGGCGGGATACTCCGTGCATGGCGCAGCGCGCGCCTCAGACGGCCGGAATTCGCTTGCGAATGGGCCCTCGGTCGTGCGCGTGACGGTCGAGGCGGCACCGAGCGCACGACGTCGGCCGGCGCTCCTGGTGGCCGGGTTGGTCATTGCCGGCGCCACAGTGGGCGGTCTGTTGCTCCTGATGGGCAGCGGTGGCGCAGCGAAGCGCGTCCCCGTGCCGACGCGAACCGTCCTGGCAGGGCCGAGGCTGCGCGGCACTGCTCAAGTGAGATCCGTCACCGAGGCGTACCGATTCCCGCTCGGGTGCATGAGCATGACGGTGACGCCCGAGGCGATGGCGCACGCGCTGCGGAGCCGGACCGGCCCCTGCTGGCGCTACGGCGTATTCATCACCGCGATACTGCGGCAAACCGGCGGCGTATGGCGGCTGGGGCTCGAGGCGACCAGCCGCTCCTGCCCCCGGATCGCGCTGCCGGCGAGCATCCGCGCCGAGCTCGCCGCGTGCCGGCGCTGAGGACCGCGCAGCGAGGGTTTACTCGGCGCGATGGGCGCTCGGGTCTTCGGTCGCCTGAGAGGTGATCAGCCGAGCGCTGCGGCCGTGGGTGACGAAGCTGACCGACCAGTTGAAGAACACGATGATGCGGTTCGAGAAGCCGATCAGGTAGAAGAGGTGGACGAACAGCCACGTGACCCAGGCGATGAACCCGCTCAGCCTGACGCCCTTGATGTCGGCCACCGCGGACGCACGGCCGATCGTCGCCAGGTTGCCCTTGTCGTGGTAGTGGAACGGAGGAGGCGACTGCCCGCGCAGGCGTGCGGTGATCACCTTGGCCGCGTGACGGCCCTGCTGCATGGCCACCGGCGCGACGCCGGGAAACGTGACCGCTTCGCCGACCGCGTTCTTAACCCGCACCATGTCGCCGAGCGCGATGACTTCCGGGTGCCCGGGCAAGGTCAGGTCCGGCTCGACGGCGACTCGTCCGGCGCGATCGAGCTCGGCTCCCGTCAGCTCGCCGACGGTCGTGGCGAGCTTCGAGGCGGTCACACCAGCGGCCCAGATGATCGTCTTGGCCGGGATCCGCTCCCGTTCACCGCCCTTGTGCTCGACAGTGACCGATTCCCCGTCCATGGCGACGACGGTCGCATTCAACATCGCGGTGACGCCCTTGCGCTCGAGCGAGCGCTTGGCCTTCTCAGACAGCGACGGAGGAAAGCTCGTCAGCAGCCGATCGGCGGCTTCGACCAGCAGGATCCGGCCGCTGCGCGGGTCGATGTGTCGGAAATCGCCGTGCAGCGTGTCGCGCGACAGTTCGCCGATCTGACCCGCCATCTCCACGCCGGTCGGGCCGCCACCGACCACCACGAAGGTGAGCCAAGCGGGCTGGTCGCCCGGGTCGGGGTCGGCCTCTGCGGCCTCGAACGCGGCGAGCAGGCGCCCCCGGACGAGAATCGCGCTCTCGAGCGACTTCACCTCGGCCGCGTATTCGCTCCATTCGTCGTGACCGAAGTACGAGTACTGCGACCCGCCGGCCACGATCAGCGAGTCGTACGGGACGGTGTCGGGGACGGGCACGCCGGCGACCGAGCTGAGGTACAGCCGGCGTTCGGCGAGGTCGAAGCCCGAGACCTCCGCCAGCAGCACCTGGACATTCTTGTTGCGCGTGAAGATCGCACGCAGCGGATAGGCGATCTCGCCCGGCGACAGCGCGCCGGTCGCGACCTGGTAGGTGAGCGGTTGGAACAGGTGGAAGTTCCGGCGGTCGATCAGCGTGACCTCGACCGGAGCGCGCCGTAGCTTCTGCACGGCCTGCAACCCCCCGAAGCCACCGCCGACCACGACCACTCTGTGGACGCCGGAATCGGGCATATCCGCGAGAAGGTATCGGTCAGGCGGTCACGCGGTCAGGCGGTCACGCGGTCACGCGGTCGCGCCGGCGAACGACGCCGAGGGGTCCGCTGCGGCTCCGGAGCGGCTCGGCGCGGGCGCCGGGGGATCAACGCCGGCCGGATGTGATCGCGCCGGCGAACCTTGGCCGGTCGTGCGTCGGGCAGCGGGAGGCCGCCGCTGGGAGCACCGCGGGGCTCCGGCGGGTCGGGCTCGGGACCGCCACCGTCACCGCCGTCTTCGCCCTCTCCTCCGTCGGGCGGCGCACTCGCCGGGGGCGGGTACAGCAGGCGACGAGGCAACAAGGTGGGCGCCAGCATGACCGAGAGCAGAACGAGCGGCTGGGCGAGCCGCTCGTGTCCGGTCGTCACCACGCAGACCAGCGCGACAAGCGCGGCGATGGACGGCACACGACACAGGAACTTCACGCCACCACCGGCATTGGCCGAGAATAACGGTTGCGCCGAGCGAGCTGGAGCGGGTTCAAGCGGCGCCTGGACCTTGCCGATGCGCACCTGATGGACCACATCGCAGCTACGCCGGCGCCCCTGCCCCTGGGACGCCCAATCCGACGCCGGTTCGGCTGGCATCTCACCGCCGCGGCGGTGCTCGCCGTGGCCGGGGCGTGGTTGATCATGCACAAGCACCTCACGCAGTACACGGTGACCTCGGGCTCGATGGAGCCGACCCTCCAGGTGGGCGAGCGCGTCGGCGCCGAGAGCCACGGCGGGGTGAAGATCGGGGACATCGTGGTGTTCCATCCCCCGGCCGGCGCGCGCCCGGCAAACCCGGTCTGCGGCGCGATCACCGAAGGAACCGGCTCGACGCAGCCGTGCGGCCTGCCGATCGCGCAGGAGTCCCGCTCGGTGTTCGTCAAGCGCGTCGTGGCCGGACCGGGCGATGTGATCTCAATCGTCGATGGACACGTGATTCGCAACGGCGAGAGGCAGGCCGAGCCCTACGTCGCGACGTGTGGCGCCGACGGCGAGTGCAACTTCCCGAAACCGATCCGGGTTCCGGCTGGCGAGTACTACCTGCTCGGGGACAATCGCGGGGTGTCGGACGACAGCCGCTTCTGGGGGCCGGTGCCGAGCGCGTGGATCATCGGGACCGTGGTTCGCTGCTCGCTGCTGAACACCATGTGTCGCCCAATGCACTGATCCCCAGGTTTAGACTGGTGGCGTGACGCGAGAGGACGCGGTCGCGCGCTGCGAACAGCTCAACCGCGAGGAGACCGGCGACCGCCGCTGGTTCGCCAAACAACTCGACGGTGGTGACTGGGACGTCGTAGCGATGTCGGGCACCGGCTTCGGCCCGCGCGGACCGCTCAAGGAAGCCACCGAGGCGAAGCCCAGCCCATCCGACGCGCCCGACCCGCGCCCGTCGATCTTCCGCAACGTGCCGCCGTACGGCGCCGGGTGAGGCCGCGCCTACGCCCTGATCGTCATCCGCGACACGCGGTCACCGTCGACGACAAAGGTGAAGTGGCTGGGGCCGTTGAACCCATCTCCGCCGACCTCGGCGATGATCACCGTCGCATCGCCCCGCTGCTCGACGGCGCGGACGTCGAGACTGACGCGCTTGCCGATGAACTCGCGATCGCTCCATCCGCGGATCGCGTCCGCTCCGACGAACTCACGACCCCAGTCGTCGACGACCCCGCCGTCCACGAACGCCGCGAGGAACGCCTCGGTGTCGTTGGCGTTGGCCGCCTCGAGCAGTCGGGCCACGGGCGCGGAAGCCCCTTCGACCATGACCGCATTGTCGCTCACCCGAATCAGGCGATGACGGGCGGCGATCCGGCCGCTTCCCTCAAGCGAGTCGACCAACAGCGAGGAGCGAGTGACAGATGCCCGAGCTCAACAGGCCTCCGTCGGGGGGCGCGCAGAGCGACTCCGAGCCGTCCGCGAAGGTTCCCATCACCGCGCGTCTGCTGCTGCATCAAACGATCACCGCTCGAGGGGCGGCGGCGATCATCGCCGGTTTCACGTTCGCGATCACGGTCGCCGGCGGCCTCCTCGAACGGTTCCTCGATCATCGGGAGTACCCGACGATCGGGAGGGGTCTCTGGTTCGCGCTCGAGACGGTCACCACAGTCGGATACGGAGACGTGACGCCCCGCCTCATGCAGGGTCGAATCATCGCCGGGGTCCTGATGCTCACCGCAATCGGCTTCCTGGCGGTAATCACCGCGTCGGTGACGGCTTCGCTGGTCGAGAGCAGCCGGCGGCGGTTCGCGGCCAGCGCCGAGGCCGACGTGGAGCGGCGACTCGAGGAGGTGAATGCCCGGCTGGCCCGGATCGAAGCCGCGCTCGATCCAGGGGCGGCGCGGCGATGAGCTAAGGGCTCAGACCGCGGGGCGCAGGTCCGCCTCGTCGACGATGACCTCGTAGAGGATCTCGTCGCGCCCGGTAAGCGGCACGAAGGTCGCGACGAACTCCCCGTCGTCGAGGACGTCGACCCGGGTGAATCCGCCTCCGGTGTGGCCCCGGAAGCCGTTGCGGGCGAGCACGTCGGCCTGGCTACCGGTGGATGGACTGATCCACACCGGAACGCCGGCCAGGGTCCCGGCGCTGACGCGATGGGTGTGGCCGCTCAGCACCAGCCGCACATCGCTGCCGCGGATCACGGCGGCGAGGCGCTGAGGATCGCGCAGCGCGACCAGCGCCGACTGCGGAGTGGTCGACCAGATCGAGGGGTGATGGACGACCAGCAGCGTCCCGTCAGGCGCGGGTTCGGCCAGCTCGTCGGCCAGCGCGGCAAGCTGCGCGTCGTCGAGCTCGCCGTGAACCTCGCCCGGAACCGTGGAATCCAGGCCGATGAGCCGGAGACCCCCGACGCGCACGACCTCGTCCAGGGGGCCGCGCTCCGGTTCCCGGCCAAGCAGGTGCTCGCGCAGGAGCGCCACATCGTCGTGGTTGCCGGGAGCGACCAGCAGCTTGGCGCCAAACCGCTCGAGTGCGGCCTCAATCACCGGACGCAGCCGGACGTACGCCTCCGCTTCGCCGCTGTTGGCCACGTCGCCGGACAGGATCAGCACGTCCGGGGAGCACCCGGCCGCGGCGATCATCTCAATCGACGCCTGAACGCGAGCGCACGCATCGACGCGATCGAACAAGAAGCCATCGGCGGGGATGTGCGGGTCGGAGACCTGCACGACGGTGTAGCGGGGACGGCGCGGCGGCCAGCCCGGAGTCCCGTTCGAGTCTCCCACCGGGTCCGATTGTCACAGGCGGCCCGGCGAAGTTGTTGCCATCCGGTGAGCGCCAATCCGACCTGCCACGATCAAGGCATGAACACCGAGAACGGGAACGTGCGCTGGATCGCGCTCGACGGAGCCGCCAACGCACGCGTCGTCGTGCCCGGCGTGCTGCTGCGCTCCGACAATCTGCAATCGCTCACCGCGCGGGATGTCCGGCGCCTCGTCGGGCAGGAGGCGGTCGAGGTGGTGCTGGATCTGCGCACCGACGCGGAGGTTCAGCTCGAGGGACCTGGCCCGCTCACCCGCGAGCCGCGGGTTCGCATCGAGCATCGCTCGCTTTACCCGCACTCGGGTGCCAACACGGATCTTGACGCCGCCACCGTGGGCCTGTGGCCGAAGACCGACGAGAACCCGTGGCCGGACGAGCCGCCCGTCGTCCAGGCGTACATGAGCTATATGAGCGCTCGTCCGGACTCGATCCTCGCCTCGATCCGCGCGATCGCAAACGCTCGCGGAGCAGTGCTGGTCCACTGCGCCGCCGGTAAGGACCGCACCGGCGTGGTGGTGGCGCTCGCCCTGGACGCGGCCGGCGTCGGGCGCGAGGCGATCGTCAGCGACTATCTGGCCACCGGCCAGCGCATCGACGCGATCATGGACCGCCTGCTCAGCTCCCCGACCTACCGGCCCGAGCTCGAGGGGCACGATCCGCGGGCACACGCCCCGGTACCCGGAACGATCGAGCGAGTGCTCGAGCTGTTCGACTCCGAGTTCGGTGGCTCCGCGGCCTGGCTATCGGCCGAGGGGTTGAGCGACGCCGAGCTCGAGCTGTTGCGCGGTAGGCTGGCGTTTGCCGAGCACCGGTGAGATTCGGGGCTAGACCGAGACCAACCATCATGCACATGGGAGATACACCGCGGACGGTGGGCACCTTGCTGTCGGTCAACGTCGGCATGCCGAAGGACGTGCCGTGGCAGGGGCGGACCGTCTTCACCGGCGTGTTCAAGGATCCCGTGAACGGACCCCGGCGCGTTGGAAAGCTGAACATCGACGGCGACGGCCAGGGCGATCTGGCCGGGCACGGCGGCGAGCAGCGTGCCGTGTTCGTCTACCAGATCGACTCCTACCGGTACTGGGAACGCGAGCTCGGACGGGACGACTTCGTCTACGGACAGTTCGGCGAGAACTTCACCGTCGAGGGCCTCGGTGACGACGATGTGTGCATCGGCGACCGCTACAGGATCGGGACCACCGTGTTCGAGGTCACGCAACCCCGCGTGACGTGCTACCGGGTCGGCCTGCGCATGAACGACCCGCGGATCCCCGCCCTCTTGGTCTCACACCACCGCCCGGGGTTCTACTTCCGCGTGCTCGAGGAGGGCGAGGTGCAGGCCGGAGACAAGATCATCAGGCTTGGCTCCGGCCCTGAGGGGATGCCGGTGGCCGAGGTCGACGGGCTGCTCTACCTCCCGGGGCACACGCGCCAGCAACTGCTCCGAGCGCTCCGGATCCCGGCCCTGAGCCCTGGCTGGCAGGCCTCGTTCCAAGCGCTCCTCGACGAGGCGCCGGGGAGCGGCAACGCCGGCCTGGCGGTGACGAGCCCGCCTCCGGCGTGGCCCGGCTTCCGGCGGCTGACCGTCGCGGCGATCACCCCTGAGTCGGACTCGGTGATCTCGATCCGCCTGGCGGACCCGCAGGGGGCCGCGCTGCCGGCCCCCCGCCCCGGTCAGTACCTCACCGTGCGGCTCCAGCCCGACGCGCAGCAGCGCTCGGTGCTGCGCAACTACTCGCTGTCGGGCCCGCCGGACGCGGGCTACTACCGGATCACGGTCAAGCGCGAACCCGACGGCGCGGCCAGCGGCTACCTGCACAACCGGCTCGCCGTGGGCGACCAACTCGACATCGCCGCGCCGCGCGGCACCTTCATCCTCGACGCCACGGACGCGCCTGTGCTCCTGATCAGCGCCGGCATCGGCGCCACCCCGGTTCTCGCCATGCTTCAGGCGCTCGCGCAGCAGCACTCCGATCGCGAGATCTGGTGGCTGCACGGCGCCCGCAGCCGGCGCGAGGAGTCGTTCGCCGCCGAGGTCCGGACGCTCGCCGCCGGGCTCCCGAACGCACACACCTACGTTTACTTCAGCCGTCCTGGTCCCGACGACACGCAAGCCCGCGACTTCGACGGCGTCGGCCGTCTGACCGGGGCGGTGCTGGCGGAGCTCGACCCACCTCGCGACGGCGAGGCCTACCTGTGCGGGCCGACACCGTTCATGGACGACGTCAGCGCCGGCCTCGCCGCGCTGGGAATCGACGCCGCTCGCATCCACACCGAGCCGTTCGGGCCCGCACCGGGTCTGACGCCGGGTATCGCGGCGGCGCCAGCGCGCGCCCCTCACGCGCCGGAAGGTCGACCCGGAGACGGCCCGACGATCGAGTTCGCCCGCAGCAACCTGTCGATCCCATGGAGCGGCGACTACGCCAGCCTGCTCGAACTCGCCGAGGCATGCGACGTACCCGTCCGCTGGTCGTGCCGTACCGGCGTCTGCCACACGTGCGAGACCACCCTGATCGCCGGCGACGTCGGCTACAACCCGGACCCGGTCGAGCCTCCGGCTGAGGGAAGCGCGCTGATCTGCTGCTCACAGCCCCGCGACGGCGTGGTGCTCGATCTGTGACCGGCATCAGCGGCGCCTGGCGCGAAAACCGGTTGGTCCGCTGGGTCGCCACGGCCCGGCCGCCCGCGGCGTCCGACCCACGGTCGGGACCGCCCTGACCTTCAACGGCGTCTGGCAGTACGCCTCCCGCCACCGGCTTCTCAGCGAGGCCCTCGACCCTGAGGGGGCAACCGCCATCGGCAAACGCTTTCAGCTCGCCCTGGCCTGGCTCGTGACAGGCGCTCTGCTCGGCGCCGCACTGCCGGTCCTGGGCGTCGCCGTGATCGTCGCGTTCAACGTGTTCTACTGGCTTCCGATCCGAGGCGAGAGTCCCGAGCCAGCCTGAGCAGCCTGGCTACGCGGTCAGGCTACGTACCTCTGGACGCGTCAAGGACGGTTGGAGGGGTGCCGATAGGAACCCGGGCGGCGGCGCCCTCAGATATGGCTACGGCAACGGCTCCACAGCACTCCGCGGACGGCGGCGAGGCGGACGCGGTCCGTCGCGACATCGCCCGAGCCTGGCGCGGCTATTACGAGGACACCGCCGGAGCGCTGGACGCCGCGTTTCGCGGCTATGAGACCGGGCGGTCGCTCGACGACGCGGGACTGTGCGCCCGCGCGCGCGCGCTCCAGGGCGCCGTCGGCTTGCATCGCGGCGATCTCCAGGGGGCGCTCGAGCTCGCGGTCGAAGCACAGCGCTATCTGGGTCAGGCGGCCGAGTCGGCCGCCCGCTGCGAGGTCGCCGCGCTCAAGGCCCAGGTGAGCTTCTTCTCCGGGTCCTACGCGGACGCGCTCCGCGAGGCCGAGCTCGCGGTCAGGGTCGCCGACGACTCGGCGGACCGGGAGTTGCGGATCTTCGCGCGCAGGTCCGCCTGTGTGGTGTTCGGCAACGTCGGCGTCCCCGATTGGAAGGAGCGGCTCGACGAGCTGCTCCGCCTCTCACTCGACGCCGGGGATGCGTGGGAGGAGGCGATCTCGCGCAACGATCTCGCCTGCTACCTCCAGGAGACCGGCGACGCGAAGGGTGCCGAGCGCGAGATCGATCGCGCGCTCGACGTGGCACGCAACGTGCCGGGTCCAAACAACTTCGCGCTGGGCGTCCTGCATTCGACGCGCGCCGACATCCAGCTCCTCGCCGCCCGCCCTGAGGCCGCGCTGCGGGATGCCGACGTGGCGATCGGTCGCCTGCTCGACGGTGGCGATCCCAACCCGTACGTGCTCGGGGTGACCGTCCGGGCTCAGGTGCAGGCCCGGATGGCGCTCGGCCAGCTCGAAGACGCTCGCGAATCGGGTGAGGGGGCACTCGAGTGGCTGGGCGATCGCGTGCCGCAGATGCGGAGCCTCATCCTGACCACGCTGGCCGCCGCGCTCCGCGACGCCGGGCACGTTGAGGAGGCCTACGAGGCGCTCGAGCGGGCCTGCGAACTCGAACGCCAAGCGTTCCGCGAGCTCTCGCAGGTCCAGCTGAGCCTGGAGCGCGCGACGCTCGAGGCCGCCGCCGCCCGGCGCCACAGCGACGCCCTGGCGGCCAAGAACCGCCAGCTGGCCGAGGCCCACGTCGAGTTGGAGCGGCGCGCCGACGAGCTGGAGGCTCTGCAGGCCCAACTGCGCGAGCAGGCGGAGCGCGACCCGCTCACCGGCCTGCACAACCGCCGCTACCTGGCGCGCGAGATCGAGCGACTGACCGCCGAGCGGACCGCCGGCCCGCTCAGCCTCGCGGTACTCGACGTCGACCACTTCAAGACGATCAACGACCGCTTCGGACACGCCACCGGTGACGAGGTCCTGATCCGCATCGCCCGGCTGCTCTGTGACGAGCTCCGGGAGACCGACAGCATCATCCGCAGCGGCGGCGAGGAGTTCATCGTCCTCATGCCCCGCACCGACGCGGGCGCGGCGATCGCATGCTGCGAGCGCATCCGCGCGGCGGTCAACACCGCCGTGTGGGCGAGCGTTGCGAACGGGTTGCGCGTGACCACGAGCGTCGGCGTCGCCACGACCGACGTCGCCACCGACCTCGAAGCGGTCATCCGCCTGGCCGACCAGCGCCTCTACGAGGCCAAGCACACCGGCCGAGATCGGGTCGTCAGCTCGCCGCTTGCTTGACGAGCGCGGCGATTCGCTTCTCGACGTCGGCGGTCAGTTCGTTCACCACGGGCAACCCAGATAATGGCCCGACCCGATGTCAGGCGGCAATCTGCGGATCCGGGCCGGAGACGAGAGCGACGGACCGACCGTCGTCGCGATCTTCGACGAAGCTGTCGCGTGGCTGGTGCAGCGGGGCCAGACCGGACAATGGGGCGCGACGCCGTTCTCGGAGCGGCCGGGGATCAGAGAGCGGGTGCACGGCTTCCGGATCGGCGGCGGACTGCAGATCGCCGAACTAGACGGGCAACCAGTTGGCGTCCTGGTCGTCGGCCCCGCACCGGCCTACGCGCCACCGGCATCCGTGCCGGAGCTCTACATCGTCCTGCTGCTCAGCTCGAGGCGGCTCGCGGGATACGGCATCGGCCACGCGCTAGTGACCCGCGCGATCGAGTTGGGATACGAGCGCAAGGCGGAGGTTCTCCGCGTCGACTGCTGGGCGCACGCTCCGGGGCTGGTTCGCTGGTATGAGAAGCAAGGGTTCGAGCGCTCCGGCCGGTTCGAGTCCAACGGCTGGCAGGGGCAGATCTTCACCATGCGGCTGTAGGGTTACAGCGGTGGGACCTGGTTGTTGACCTGCGGTCCGTGGTACAGGTGGTCGTGGTCGCTGCAGGCGGCCGGGAAGGTGAACTGCACGCTGTCGCTGCGCACCCCGTTGTAGCTCGCGAACAGGGTGACATCTCCGATCGTGCCGACCTTGCATCGCGGGTCGGTGCTGCTCTTTACCCGGACCGTGATCTTCATGATGTTCCCGGGGAAGCCCCACATCACGGCGTGATGGGAGTGGTACACGAGGTGGTGATTCACCGTCATGATGATCAGACGGTCAGCCTGATGGCGGACGCGGTCAACCTGGCAGAGGATCCCGGAGACCGTGTTGGCGTCGAGGTTGATATCGCCGTGGCCGCGGGCGTAACTGCCGGTCGCTCCGGTTATCGGATCGCCGGTGTGAAAGCCCCAGGGCGGGATTCCACCGACGATCGGGACCTGGGCGCAGTACTGAACCGGGTATGCCGCGGCCGAGCCGCTCATGCCGAGGAGCGCCAGTACTGGCGCGAGCACGAAAAGTGCGAGTCCGACGCGGGTGACTCGGATCCGGCGCATGTCGTCCTGCGACTATACCCTCGATAATTCCGCGTCATGCGCCTGGGCATCGCGGATCATCTCGGCTGGGCGATCGCGGTGACGGCGTCGGACGACCACGAGGTGGTGGATCGCCGGCGCGTCGAGCTGATCGAACCCAGCGTGGCGGCGGCGCCGATTCACTATGAGAGCTCACGTCTCGATGTGGCCGCCACCGCGTCGCTGGTTGCGAAGGCACGAGCGTCCGTCGTCCGCGCGTCGTCAGCCGCACTTGACGAGCTGGCGATCGCGCTTCCCGCGCCAATTCGCTCGATCTCGCTCCGCGCCTGGCCGCTCGACTTCCCCGAAGACATCGCCGTCCAGCGCCGCGCACCGTACGAGGCGCGGGCCGACGCGATCATGTACCGCCAGGAACTCTCCGAGCTCGCACACGCCCGCGGCTGGGAACTCCACGTCTACGACGCGCGGGCAGTCGTGGACCAGGCGGCCAGGATCCTGGCCGGGCGGGCCGAGGAGGTCCTGCAGGGTCCCCGGGCAAGGTTGGGACCGCCGTGGACGAAGGACCATCGCGTCGCGCTCGCCGCGACGGTCGTGGCGGGGCGGCGCAGCTAACGGGTGTGTCGGGCGCGGGCGCGATAACGGCGCTCTAACAGCCTTATCCGCGCGTTTACCAGCGGCGAGCTAGAACGAAGGCTCGCGTTCCAGCTGCGATCGCTCACCCGAACGCGTGGACGCCCGTGCGCGTCCCTTCTCACCGCCGGCATCTGCGCCGTCCCGATCGTCGGCTGCGGCTCATCCGATCACCAGTCGACCGCCTCAGAGCAGGCCGCCAAGACCTGCAACCTTCACTGACCGGGGATATCGGGCCGTTCACACGATGACCGGGCGCTGCGGGGTTAACTTCCGGATCAATGGAGACCCGAAGCGCTCAGCCCGCCGTACGCATCGCCGCCGTGAGCAAGAGCTACGGTGAGAGCCCCGCGCTGCGCGACGTGACGCTCCAGGTGGCGCCCGGTGAGCTGCGGGGCCTGCTGGGGCCAAACGGCGCCGGCAAGACAACGCTCTTGAGGACGCTGTTTGGCTTGGTCCGTACCGATACGGGGTCCGTGGAGCGGTTCGGCCGCCGGCTCGTCCATGGTCCGAGCAGCCACCCGACGGCCCGGGTTGGTCGAGGAGCCCGCGTTCTACCCCTACCTGACCGGCCGCGCGAACCTGGAGCTCCTCGCCGAGATCGACGACGGGGCGACGCCGGACATCCGCCAGGTGCTGGAGCGAGTCGGCCTGGCGCACCGCGGTCAGGATCGGGTCGCGACCTACTCGACGGGCATGCGTCAGCGACTGGGCATCGCCGCAGCAGTGCGCACGGCACGGCGTGAGTCGACTTCCCGACGAGGCCTCGACCCCGCCAGCGCCGAGCAGCCCCCGCGAACTGCGAGCCTCGGCGGGAGGTGGCGGTATCGTCGCGATATCTGATGCGAGCTCGAGGCTTGCCGCGACACGATCCCAACGTCACGTGGGGACGGAACCGCCTTCGAGCAGGCCGCCAAGCTGGCGCAACTTTACACGACCGAGCCGAGCGGACGATCGAGAAGCGCGAGAGCGGCCCGGGGTCCGGGTCAGTCGACCCGGTGGGGGAGTCGCGCTGCGGCTCGTCGTCGAGCCGGGTCGCCTGAGCGAGTTCGTGCTCGCGCTCGGGCGCGAGGACATCGCGGTGCTCAGACTCGAGTTGCTCGTCAGCCCGTTGAAGGCGATGTTCTTCGCGCTGACGAGCGATCATGAGCCCGGCGCCGCGGAGTCGCCGATGGCCCAGCTGGAAGCCCTGGCGGAGGCCGAAGTGACGTCGTGAGCGCCCTGGACTGGAACCCGCCGTCGGGGTCCGCGAGCCCGGCCGCGTGGGGCGCGCCGTCTCGCCTGTCTCGAGATCGCGTCCGATCGGTGACGCGGATCGAGCGCCGGAAGCTGACCGCGCAGCTGCCGCTCCGGCTGCTGGCGGTGGCCTGCCTGCTCGGGCCGTTCGCGTTCGCGATCCTCCTGAAGATCCAGAGCGGCTCGCCGTCCGACGCCCTGTTCGGCGTGTGGGTGCATTCGTCCGGGTTCGCGCTCTCGCTCGTGGTCGCCGGCTTCGCCGCCAACTGGGGCTGCCCGATCCTCGCCGGGGCGCGGCCGGGGATGTTAGCGGCCGCGGACCGGCATGGAACGTGGAAGACGCTGCTCACCCGCGACCGATCGCTGACCGAAGTGTTTGCCGGGAAGGTGATCGCGGCCCTGACGTTCGCACTCATCCTCGGGGTCACGGTCGCCGCGTCGAGCCTGCTAGCCGGCCTGATCCTGGTCGGGGCTCACTCGCTCGTCGATTTCGGCGGACGTGAGCTCGCGCCGCTGCACCTGCTGTGGCTGGTGACGCTCAGTTGGCTGATCTGCCTGCTTCCGCTCCTGGCCTACACGTGCCTCGGGATCCTGTTTTCGGTGGTGACGCGAAACGGGATCGTGGGGGTGCTCGGCCCGATCCTCGTCGCGCTCTGCACCCAGCTGCTCGCCCTGATCGGCAGCGGCGTGTGGGTTCACCTCCTGCTCATCGGCTCTGCCTTCGACGCGTGGCACGGGCTGTTCGCCGTCCACCCGTTCCTCGGCCCGCTGGTGGTGTCGCTGCTCGTGTGCCTGGCCTGGATCGCGGGGTCGCTTGGGGCCGCGTGGTATGTGCTGCGCCGGCGCGAGTTCACCGCCGGCGGCGACACCCGGCGCGTCGGCTGGCTCACCTCGGCGCGGATCGTGGCCGGCGCGGTTGGGCTGGTTGCGCTCCTGGCAATCGCGTCGAACTGGGGTCCGGCGGGGGTGACCGCGCCCCGGCTGAGCACCACCTTCGCGCCGGAGTTCCATCGCCTGACCGTCCTCCAACAGGGGCTGCTCGGGCACCCGATCCCGGCCACCGCGAGCTACCGGATCGTTCCCATCTGCGGGCGGCGCAACAGCGCGCCCGTCGGGCCGGGAGACTGGACGTGCACGATGAACGTTTACATCCTGCTCCAACAGGGGACGCAGCCGCTCACCGACACACCCGTGGCCTACGACGTGAGCGTGCAGTCGAACGGGTGCTACAAGGCACAGTCGCCTCCCGGTGTGGTTGGTCCAGCCACGATCCGTGACACCCGCGGCCAGGTCGTGGTGAACCCGCTCGTGACCGTCTACGGCTGCTTCAACGTCCTGTAGGCGTTAGCCGTCGCCCGACGCCGGGGGCCGGCACGCCCAGGTGATCGGGCAGCTGACCTTGCCGCCGGCGCTGGCCCGGCCGCGCTCGCGCGCACCGCGGGCGGCGCTGGCGGAGGAGTTCCGTCAGGACGATCGCTCGCTCCCGCTCGTCCGGCGAGGCGTTCGGCCCGGCGGCGGCGCCGGGATGGCGGCGCCGTGCGCCGAGGCCCAGAGGATCGCGTCGGACATCTCCTGCGGCACCGCGTCCAGGCGATTCCACGGGATCTCGTTCGAGAGCTTGGCGTCGGGTGCGGCGGCTGTATTCGTCGCGGTGATCGGGTAGGTCGGCGGCCGGACCGTGTAGGGCGAGTCGTCGGGCTTCTGGGACCCGCTGATGAACGCGTCGTACATCGGCGTGGCCAGCGCATCGTTGAGCGCCAGCGGGTCGAGGCCGGCGATCAGTTCGATCGTGCGCAGCGCCGAGTACTGGTCATAGCGGGTCGGGATCACGGCTCCGCGGCGGGCCCATGGGCTGATCACGAGCGCGGGGCTGCGGTGCGAGTCGACGTGGTCGGCGCCGTCCTGTGAGTCGTCCTCGACCACGAAGATCGCCGTCGAGGACCAGATCGAAGAATGGGAGATCGCGTCGACGATCTGCCCGAGGGCCAGGTCGTTGTCGGCGATCATCGCCTGCGGCGTGCGGTCGCCCGTCGTCGTGCCGTTGGTGTGGTCGTTGGGCATGATCATGTACGTGAGCGTGGGCACCGTGCCGGTGGCGACCTGGGTTTGGAACTTCGGGTACCAGCCGATGAACCGGTCGCCCGCGAACAGGGCCGGTTCCGTTGCAGTTCGGAATGCGGGTGCACTGCGGCGACGCCTGCACTGGGCAAACGAGAACAGGTGACGGAAGACGGGCTGCGCTCGCGAGACCTGCGGCAGCGTCGCGGATCGGCCCCCGTGGGCAGCGTGCCCACGGCCAGCCGTAGTCGAGGAAGCTGACGCCTGCTGGCCGGGTGGGCGAAGATGAAGAACTTGGGCGGGAACGTCACCGGGAAGATGCCGAAGTCATACGTCGCACGCCGGTTTGAGTAGTTCGCCGCCGTCGCCTTCTGCACGTAGTCGATCTCCTCCCCGCTGGTCTGGCCAGAGCGTCCAGCGATCACCTCGGAGTCCTCGTAGAAGTGATCGAGCAGCGGGAAGCGTTGGGCGAGCGCGTGGGCGTTCGGGGTGATGTCGCCGGTCGGCCCGCTCACGTCGTCAACGAAAACCGCGAGCGGATTGCGCAGTCGCCGCCCGGGTCAGAGCCGAACACCTGTTCCAGGGTGCGGTTTCGCGCACGATGTAGAACACTGCTGACTGCCCGCTGTGAACGGGTGGGGGCGGGGATCGAGCTGTCGGGGCTGCGTCTCCGGGTTGTACGATGCGAAGGATCGTTGGCGATCGCGGTGTCGGCAACGATCTGACGGTCGGTCGGGATCGGGAGCGTCCCCACCCGCCCGAGCAGCATGTCGTGCTCGTCGTTGCCGTCGCTGTCGGCGCCGCTGCAACGGCGTCGCGCGCCGAAGATGTAGGATGGGTCGGGGCCGAACTGGAGCCTGGCCGGCGATCAGATCAGGTTGCTCTGCGACGTGGTCGGCCGTCGTCGGGATAGAGCGGTCGGAATCCGCCCGAGCAATCCGCTGGGACGCGAGAGGGAATTCGGCGATCGTGTCGCCGCCGGGGTTGGCGGTGAACATCGCTGATCGTCCGGCGAGATCGCCAGCTTGGTCGGCGCGGTTCCCAACCCCTGCGGCCGCGCGACCGAGATCAGACGCCTAACGGCGTGCGTGGTCGTGTTCACCACGGCCACGAGATCCCGGTTGGTCACGGCCACGTACAACCTGTGGCGCCACGGATCGCTCACCATCCCCTCCGGGTGGCTGCCGAGGTCACCGAGCGCGCCGCCGAGGCCGTTGATCGTTGCCGTCACCGTCGCGGTCGCCGGATCGATCACCGAGAGCGTCCCGTCGTACTCATTGGACACGTACGCCCGGCCCTGGGGATCGAACGCCACGCTCGTCGGGACACCCGCTGACCGGGACCACCGTCTGAGCTAGCGTGGTAGAGTCGAGAACCACCGAATCGTCCGCGGCGTTCAGCGCGACGACGAGGTAATGCCCGTCGGAGAGACCGCCAGGCCCTCCGGCTGCGCGGCCCGACGCCGGACACGAGATGTGGAACGAGTTCACCCGTCCGCGCCCGCCGTCGTGGACGGCAGCTCAAGCGGATCGCCCTCGACTCCCGTGCTCGACCGCGGTCCACGGTGAAGACGTGGATCACATCGCCCTGGTTTCCCCTGGTCGGCCGCTATGTGGGCGAGGTGTCGACGGGTGTGCCGCTCACGTACGCGTGGCGCCCGTCGCCCGCGAACGCCACCCCGCCGTAGCAGCCAGGCAGCGGAAGGGTTTGCATCACCGACCCGCGCGCGATGTCGAGGACCTTGATGTCGTCCTCGCCGTGGCCGCAGTCGGCCACCCACAGGTACCGACGGCCGGGGACGACGGCACTCCCGGTCGGGAAGTCGCCGACGACGGTCATGCGCCCCGCTGGGTGGAGTCGGTGGCCATTGCCCGTCAGGCTCAGAGACGGCCCGATCTCGCCGTTGCCGCCGCTTTGCGCAACCGCGACGCCGGCCAGCGCCAGCGCGACGATCAGGCCGGCGACCGCCGCGACCCTCAGCGACACACGCGACCGAAGCCGACGGATTGGTCCCATGGCGGCATTGTTCCCCGCCGGCGCCCATCGGCTGTGACCGATCCGTTTAACTGCGCGGCCGGTTTTCGGATCGCGATCGACGTGGTCGGCGCGCTTGAGCCACCGGATCCCCTCACCGTCAGGGGCCGGGCGTATGAACGGGAGCAGGCGGTACGATGTGGCGCTTTGGGGGTCCGATTGCGCGGGGCCGATGCTGTGAGTCCTCAGCCGGGTTCGCCGGTAGCGTCGATTGTGGGGCGCGAGCCCGAGCTGGCGTCGGTGCGCGAGTCACTCGCGGATGAGCGCGGCGGACACGCGCTCGTGGTGGTCGGCGAGCCCGGGATCGGCAAGACGACGTTGTGGGAGGCGGGCGTAGCCGCCGCGCGAGACCGCGGCGTGCGGGTGCTGGCGGCGCGCCCGAGTGAGAGCGAGGCGCAGTTCCCGTTCGCCGGCTTGATCGATCTTTGCGAGGGGATCGGGTCAGCCGAGCTCGGGGCGTTGCCGGCGCCGCAGCGGCGAGCGCTCGAGGGAGCGTTATTACGGGCCGACGCCGCAGACGGACCGGTTCATGCCGGCGCGGTCGAGTTCGGGTTCACGACCGCGGTCCGCGCGCTCGCGGCGAGTGCGCCGGTGGTGATCGCGGTCGATGATTTGCAGTGGCTCGATCGGTCCTCGGCCGATGTGCTCGCGTTTGCCGCGCGCCGGGTTGGCGACGCCAAGGTCGGCTTCCTGCTCGCGCGCAGGCCGGGTCGCGCAGCGGAGCTGGAGCGCGCGTTGGAGCGAGCGTCGCCCGCCCGGATCGAGCTCGGTGCCCTGACGCTGGGCGCGGTGCGACGGATCCTGCGCGAGACTCTCGGGTTGACGCTCTCGCGACCGCTGCTGCGGCGTGTCGTCGAGGTGACCCAGGGCAATCCGTTGTTTGCGCTCGAGATCGGACGCTCACTGCTCGGGCGGGAGGTTCCGGCGGGCGGCGAGGAGATTCCGCTGCCCGAGAGCGTCGAGGAGACACTCAGCGACCGCGTGGCGGAGCTGCCGGACAGCGTGCACAGGGTGCTGCTCGCGATCGCGCTGTCGGAGGATCTACGGCTTGGCGTGCTCAACTCGGTGGCCGGGTCGGAGGCCGTCGAGGATGCGCTCCACGCCGGGATGCTCGTGCTCGACGGCGAGCACGTCCGCGCCGCGCACCCGCTCCTGGCGGCGGTCGCGAGGAAGCGATCGACGGTCCGCGAGCGCCGTGATGTGCACCGCGTCCTGGCCAGAGTGGTGGACGACGAGCCGCTTCGCGCGCGGCATTTGGCGCTCGCGAGCACCGGAGCCAACGAGCAGCTCGCGGCGCGGCTCGTCGGCGCGGCTCGCGAGGCGTCGGATCGAGGTGGACGCCAGCAGGCGGTCGAGCTCGCTGCGCAGGCGCTCCGCAAGACCCCCGCGGGATCGATGGAGCGCAGCGATCGGGTGCTCTTGCTGGCGGAGTGTCTGTACGAGGCGGGCGAACTACGGCGTCTGTCGGAGGTGCTGGCCCACGAGCTCGAGTCTTTGCCCGCCGGCCCGACCAGGGCTCGGGCGCGCCTGTTGTTGGGGGAAGGCGCGGGGTCGGGGAGCCTGGGCGAGGCCGACGGGCACCTCGAGGCCGCGCTGGCGGAGTGCGGGGACGACGCCGGCCTCCGTGCCTCCCTGCTGGCCAAGCGTGCGGCGAATGCCGCCGCGGGCTCCGTCACACGGTTGCGCGATGCCGAGGCGTGGGCGCTCGAGGCGCTGAGCGCGGCGGATCAGCGCGAGGTCGAGCGGCTCGCGCTGTACGCGTTGGCGTGGCCCCGAGCGCTCACCGGACGCCCCGTCGACGACCTGTGCACGCGTTCGGCCGTCGAGGCCGACACCGGCGCGTACATCGCCGCGTGCCCCGAGCGCGTGGCCGGCCAGCGCCACATCTGGCGGGGGGAGCTCGCCGCAGCCAGAGAGGCGCTGGGTCGTCTGCTCGCCCTGGCCGACGAGCGTGGCGAAGAGGCGTCGTACGTCCTGGTCAACCTGCACCTCTGCGAGCTCGAACTGCGATCCGGCGCCTGGGACGCGGCGGGCTCGGTGCTGGATGCGTGGGCCGAGTCCTCGGACCGCCGGCTCACGTTCCGCCCGCAGTACGAGCGCTGCCGCGCGCTGCTGGCCGCCGGCCGCGGCGACGTGCGCGACAGCGAGCGGTGGGCGGGCGAAGCGATCTCACGGGCGCACCGGAGCGGCTCCCGTTGGGATGAGCTGGAGGCGCGGCGCTCGCGCGGGATCGTGGCGCTCCTGACCGGAGCGCCGGAGCGCGCGGTGCAGGATCTCCGCGCGGTCTGGGAGCACACCGAGCGCGAGGGTGTCCTCGATCCGGGGGTGTTCCCGGTCGCGCCCGACCTGATCGAGGCGCTGGTCGAGCAGGGCGCGTTGGAGGAGGCTCGCGCCGTGACGAAGCGGCTCGCGCGGCTGGCCAAGGGCCAGGACCACGGATGGGCGCAGGCAACCGTGAAGCGGTCGCGGGCCCTGCTGCGTCCCGGCGCGGATCAGGCCGCCACGGGACTGCGGGCGGCCGCCGGCGACTTCGAAGCACTCGGGCTGGGGTTCGACGCGGCGCGCTGCATGTTGGCCCTCGGCCGGATCCAGCGGCGCGCGAAGCAGTGGCGAGCGGCGCGTGACGCGCTCGGGAGCGCCGAGGCTGCATTCGAACAGCAGGGTTCGCCGGGCTGGGCGCAGCTGGCCCGCTCCGAACACGAGCGAATCGCCGGACGCCGCCCGTCCGCCGGGGGAGAGCTGACGAGGACGGAACGGCGAGTCGTGGAACTCGCGGCCGGCGGGCTGTCCAACAAGCAGATCGCGAGCACCCTCGTGGTCACCGTGCACACCATCGAGGTGCACCTTGCGCACGCGTACGCCAAGCTTGGGGTGCGTTCCCGGTCCCAGCTCGCCAGCCGTCTGGCCGCGGACGGGCAGCCGCCGGCGACGACTCTCGCGTCGGCGCCGTCGAAAGATTGAGGGTTTCCGTTATTTTGCTCGCGCCGAAGCGGGCGTAGGTTGTCCGCATGCCCGAATTCGTCGCCGAGCAGTACTTCTCGCGAACCGACACGACGGGTGCGCGTCGGGCCGGCAAGGCGGCGCGCGACGCCGCCGAGGAGCTGACCCGCGAGGGTACAGACGTCCAGCTCGTGCGATCGATCTTCGTTCCCCAGGACGAAACCTGCCTGTTCATCTACGAGGCGGACTCCCTGGAGAGCGTCCGCATTGCCGCCCAGCGCGCGGCGCTCGCGTTCGAGCGCATCGCCGAGGCCGCCCCGGGCGAGGCGTGAGGACGAGAGGTGGGGCTTCCATGACCGAATGCTGCATGGCCGCGAGCGTGGACGCGCCCGCCGACGCCCTGGCGGGGCGGGACCGAGCGACGCGCACGGTTTCCTGGCCCCGCGTGCTGGACCCCAATGCGCTGCACCGGCACGCCAATCGGCTCTACCGAGCGGCCTGGGCGCTGTGCGGGTCGCCCCATGACGCCGAGGACCTCGTGCAAGAGACGTTCGTCAATGTGTTGAAGCGCCCCCGGCTCCTGCGCGACGGCAACGAGCTCGGCTACCTCCTCCGCGCGCTGCGCAACACCTACTCGAGCCACTACCGCAGCAACGCCAGCCGGCGTCGCGACCGATCGTTCACCGAAGAGGACGCGCCGGGGTCCGAGGATGTCCGGTTCAACGCGCGCGAGATCATGGAGGCGATCGCGACCGCGCCGGCCGCTTATCGCGACGCGGTGATCGCGGTGGACCTGGTCGGGCTGTCTTATCTGGAGGCCGCTCGTGCGCTGCAAACACGTGAGTCGACGATCACCACGCGCGTGCACCGCGGCCGTCAGTACATCGCCCGTGCGCTGAAGGACGAGCTCCCACCGGACGCTGACGCGCGCCACCTCGCGGCGTGAGGGCGAGGTGGCGCGGTCATTGCCCGCCGTGCGATCAGGTCGGTAGCGCGCTGCTCTGACGGGTCCGCGCGGGCCGGCGCCGTGAGATCACGAGCGCTGCGCCGAGTCCGAGCATTGCCAGGGCAAGGCCGCCGGCGGCGCCGATGCCGGCATCGCCCCAGTCAAACCCGGTCTGCGGCATCTCAACTCGAACGACCGCGGCGACGCGCTGACGCTCCAGTGGCGTCGCTGAGCTCACCGGCGAGCTGACGGGGACCACTTCCCGGTCTGGCCGGCTATAGATCGCGGTGGGCGATGGGTTGCTCGCGGGCACAACGTCCACGGGCCTCGCGCTCGCGCCCGGAGCGCCGACGGCTGCGAACGATACGAAGATTGCCGCGAGGGTGGTGACCCGGTGTCGGGTGATCATGTGGACCGGTCTCCTTTCAGTTGTCGAATCGCCGGTCTGTGGCGTGCAGTGACCCTACGAACGCCACGATGCGCCGGCATCGGGAGGAGCACCTATGTTGGGAGGTGGCGATCCCTATCTTGGCGCGGCCACGCCGAGCCTCCCCGCCTCTGCCGCCGCCTCACCCCGGGTGCGAACGTCGAGCTTGCGCAGGATCGCTGAGACGTGATGATCGACGGTCCTCTCAGACACCACGAGTTCTGCGGCGATCGCCGCGTTCCGCAGTCCCTGGGCCAGCAGTGCCAGCACCTCCAGCTCGCGGGCGGTGAGCCCGGCGGGGTTCTCGCGGGTGCCCGGGCGTGGACCCCGCGGCACCTGACGCACGCCGCGCTCGCGCAGCTTGCGAGCCACGATCGCGGCGGCCGGGCGAGCACCCAGTTCCTGCAACTCGCGATGTGCCACGCGCAAGGACTCTTCGACGTCGGCGTCGGCCAGCGCCATGGCGGCTTCGTACGGGTAGCCGAGCTCCCGCCAGAGCTGGGCCGCCTGTGCCGATTGGCCCGCCAGGGACAGCGCGTACGGCTCCGCGGCGTCGCCCGGGGCAACCCGATCGCTTAGCCCCGCGCGCCGTCGCCAACACGCGAGCTCCCCGACCACCCAGGGCGCGTGGCGCTCCCGCGCGAGCGAGATCGCGGCGTCGGTCGCGCTCGCCACGGTGCGGTGGTCGCCGGCCAGCCAGGCTGCCTCACCTCTCGCCGCGGCGACCGCGGCGATACGGGCAAGTTCGTCGGTCGACTGCGCGAGGGCGTGCTCCGCGGCCAGCGGCGCATCAGCGTCGGGGTCGCCACGGCGAGCCCTGACCAGTCCAAGGGTGACGAACGCCATCCCGCGTGGCACCGGTGCGCTCCGGGGGTCGCGCAGAATCAGCCCAGCGGACTCGGCCGCCTGATCCCAGAGGCCCCGGTCGAGCTCCATCGACGCGCGGCAGCCGAGCAGGTAGAGGCGCCACGTCTCGAGCCCTCGCTCCCGGCAGTACTCGAGGCCGGGCTCCAGGTAAGCATCCGCGAGGCCGAGGGTCCGGCGCCGCACCGCGCGATAGACGATGTTCAAGAACGCCCTCCCGGCGTGATCTTCGAGGTCATGTTTCTGGGCCAGCGCCAGCGCTTGCAGCAGCGTGCTCTCGCCTTCTTCGAGGCCGGCTTCAAACTGCGCCGCGCCGATGTTCGTGAGCGCGTACACGGTCGCGTCGGCGTCATCGAGCCGACGTGCGAGATCGAGCGCCCGCGAGCCCCACGCGATCGCGGCCTCGAGGTCCTCCACCACCATCCGCCGCTGCGACACGTTGCCGTAGGCCATCGCCAGCTCGTGTCCTCGAGGCAGCGGCTCGAGCAGCGCTACCGCCTCCAGCGCGAGCCGCTCTCCCTCCCCGACCCGGGCGGCGAAGAACATCAGCCGGGAGAGGGCACGCAACGCGTCTCCCTCGTCGAGCTGGTCGCCGATTCTTTTGCGACATTCGAGCGCCTCGGTCTGCGCCTCGATCGCCGCGTCGAACTGGTCCGTCATGAAGCACTCGTCCGCGCGCCGCTGCAGCAGCTCAGCTCGCTCGGCAGGAGCCAGCCCGTCGGCGAATCTGAGCGCCCTGGCGTACTGCGCACCCGCCTCGCGGTGGGAACCGCTGCGGGCGGCCTGTTCACCCGCCTGAGGTGCCCATCGCAGCACGGCCTCACGCTCGCGGGCCGCCTCGGCATGATCGGCCAAGCGCGCCAAGTCCGGACTCGCGCCTCCCCGGTCCTCCAGCGCGGTGAGCACGGCCCGATGAAGCGCGACGCGACGGTTGGGCGGAATCGAGTCCTCGATCGCGACACGCGCGAGCTCGTGCCGGAAGCCAACATCGGCCTGGCCCGGGTCGAGCATCCCCGAACCCACGCACTCCTCGAGCGTTTCAAGCAACTCGGGGGCCACGGCCTCCAACAGCCAGAGGTCGGTCCTCCGCGGAACCACGGCGGTCGCCTCGAGCAGTCTGCGCGCCGGACCGGAGAGCCTCCCCGCGCGAGCAAGCACCGCGTCACGCACCGTCGCCGGAACGCGTTCCCCGCCGGTGGCCAGGACCTCGGTCACGAAGAACGGGTTGCCCCCGGTGACGCGGTAGAGATCGGCCGTGTCCGCATCGGCAGGGGCCGCTAACGCTCCGACGGCTTCCAGCGACAGCGGCGGGAGCTCGATCCGCCGTACCCCGTGGCTCACCCGCAACTCACCCAGTACCGACCGCAACGGGTGATCCGCCGTCAGTTCATCGTCCCGGTAAGTCGCGATTACCAGCGCCGGCACGATCTCGGCACGCCGCCCGAGCATCGTCATCACGTCGAGCGTCGCCTCGTCTGCCCAGTGGAGATCCTCGATCACGAGGATCGTCGGCGCCGGACCGGCTAGCTCGTCGACCAGCGCGTCGAAGCATCGTGCGGGCCGTTCACCTTGCGCGATCGCATCGGCGAATCTGTCCCCGGCATTCGCCGCGATATCGACGAACGGCGCAAGCGGGCGCGGGGTCCGCAGCCCGTCACACGCGCCCCACAAGACGCGGCGCGACAGGCGCTCGCGCGCACAGAACTCGCGCACCAACGCCGTCTTCCCGATCCCCGCCTCGCCCGTGACGAGCACCAGCCGGCCTCGACCCTCGACGGCCTCCGCCCACCAAGCCTCGAGGGCCTCGAGAAACCGCCCGCGCTCGAGCAAACCCCCGGGATCGGCGGGAGTATCGAAGTCCCGAACCACGTCGCCCACCGGGACATCGTCCACGTGCGCGATCCGCACGTCAAGCCGTGGCCCTCGACCGTCGCTCAACGATCGCTGATTGATCAAGTGTCCTGGCTCGGGCAGACCGCGCCACGCGGCTTTGCGCAAAAAACCCACAACCCGCGTCGTAACGGCTATGAATTCGGCGACAGGAAGGGACGACGGGGCAGCCTCGCCATGAGCGGCGAGGAGCAAAAGGGCGGACGATCAATTCGTGGAGGTCACAGGGTGCGGTCAAAGACCACAAGAGCGAGAATCGCTGGGCTGGCGTGTCTCCTTCTGTTCGCCATCGTCGTTGGCGCCCAGGTCGCATCGGGAGCGTCGCCCACCCCGACTGGACAGTCAACTACGGAGTGTGCCTACGCGGATGCGTTGAAGGCAGTAGGAGAAAGTCAGAAGGCTCACGCCGCGTATCTAAAGGTGCTTGCCGCCGATCCAGCGAGCACATGCGCGGCAACCGGGGCTAAGGCAACCGCCTCCACCACATCCGTATGGGATTGGCTCAGTGGCGCGGCGAAGGACACGGGCCTCGCGGTCGCACTCGTTGTCTTCGTGGCGCTGCTCATCGCGGCGCTGGTCCTGCTCGTGCTCCAGCCCTTGACGCGGTTCAAGGCTACGCGCGACCGCTGGCCGTGGAAGTTCATCCGTCGGCCGTCGCTCACCGTCAACGATTTCAATGACGCTGCGCTGAAGTCGAAGGTCGGGGCGGGGGTTTCAGGGTTGATCCGCGGACGCGTGAGTTGGCAGCGTGACCGGTTCGGGTTGCATGTCGTGAGCGGCCAGGCCGGCGTAGCCAGCGCGCTGGCCGGACTCGGAGATGTCTCAGGCGACGCGAAGGCGGCGGTCGCCGTGATCCAGATGTTGACTGCGTTGCTCCCGCGCCGCCAGTTCGTCTTGAAAGGACAACTCCAGCCCCAAGGCAACCAGGGTACCGGGATAAGCCTCGAGCTCAGCCAGGGAGATGCCGCGAAGGCGCTGGTGAGTTTTTGGGCCGACGACTTTCGTCCGCACGTCGCCAGCGTCGCGGCGCCCGCCCCGGCGGTGAATGGCGCAGCGGCCGCCACGGACGCCAATACGCAGGACCCCTATGACCAGCTCGCGATCGCCTCGGCGGCATGGGCAGACCATTGGGTGTCCACGCTGGTCGGGGGGAGGCCCTCCTGTCTCGGGACCCTCTCAGCTGGGCGTACTTCCGTGCGGGAGTCGAGTGCCAGCGAACCGGTCACCTAGATGCCGCGACCGCGCTCTATGAGCGCGCCCGCGACGCTGACGGCGAGAACGTTGGAGCACTCGCGAACCTTGGCATCATCAGCGTCCGAACCGAGCGTTACGAGGATGCGGAGTGGTACCTGAACCGTGCTCTCGGGGTTCTCGAGGCGCGTCCGGATCGAAAGCTCTCGACTGTGCACAACCCGGACTGGTACCGCATCAAGTACACGCTCGCGGCGCTGCACACGAATTGGGCTGCGAGCTTGTCGGATCCGGAACGCCGGAAGACTCACACCCAACGCAGCGCTGAGCTTGCCAGAGACCTCGCGACGCGGACCCTTACTACGCTCGACGAAATCCCCGAGCCGAAAGCCCACAAGGCCGCGAAGATGTTCCAGGAGAACACCCTCAAGCCCTTCCTTGAGGGGACGATTGAACCTTCGGCCCTCGTTCTCGCGGCGTCGACGGCTTTCGATGAAGCAACCGTCGGGTCGGATGGGCATCAGCTCGCTGCGCCGCCAGACAACGGCACTGATCCGGTCAGCCCCGTCGCCGCAGCAAGCTCGCTGCCGGACTTGACGCTCGCAGCTAAAGAACAGGCGGCCCGTGAGGCGCTTGCCAAGCAGCCGGTCGACCCGTTTCCGCTCATAGCCTTCGTCGAGGCGGCACCGTCCCGGCCACCGGCGGGCCTCTTCAACCTGGCCTGCTTCTACACCCGTGTTGGGGACTTCAACACGGCGGCCGAGCGCCTCGTATTGGCTGTCCGGGAGCTCAGCCCGCCGGAACGCACAGCAGTGATCGAGGCTGCAAGGGCCGATCCTACCCTTGCGCCGCTTCGAGACCGACGCCCAGGCCTCATCGAGAAGCTCCAGGATCTCGTTGGCCCCTTGGACGACAAAGGTGCCGCGTTGGTCCATCGGTTCGACCTTCAGACCCAGCTGTACGAGAGATTTGTCTCGGAGGGGTGGAAGATCGTGTGGCTTGATTCCAATTGGCAGTTCGACTGGTGCGCTTCGAGGAACGGAGAGTCGCGGGTTATCGAGATTGCCGGAAGCGGACCGGTAACCGTCGGTGACATTGACAAGAGCAACGGAGCGCTGGGTAGGTACGTCACGGACAACGGACTCGATCCGGCAGAAGCTCGGGTTGTACTCATTATTCCCGCCGGGGTCGATCTCGGGCCGGGTGCCCTGGACGCAGCGGCAAAGGGCAACCTCGATGTCGAAGACCCCACCGGAAAGACGCTTCAAGAGATGCCTGTCGCGGCGTAGGCCCGAACTGGTCTAATGGGGCTCGGACAGGTGAGCTCGTCGACCGGGAAGGTGGGTTGGTTTGCCATACAGCGTTAGAAAGACCAACGGGGCATACGAAGTCGTGGACGTGGAGACCGGGAAGGTCTATTCCAACCACACGACCAAGGAGAAGGCCGAGCGCCAGCGCCGGCTGCTCGAGGGCGTGAGGCACGGGTGGAAGCCCACGGGGAAGAAGAGCAGCGAGTGACCTAACGCCAGATGTCGGCGTCCGTGATCGCGACGGTAACCTCGGCAGGATGTTCGATCACGTCGGAATCGCCGTCGCGGACCTCGCCGCGTCCGAGCGCTTCTACCGCACTGTCCTGTCCGTGCTGGGGATCGAGCCGAGTCACGCGGACGCCGAGCTCGTCGAATGGGAGGACTGGGACATCGGGCCGACGGACCGCGAGCACCCCGTCACCCGGGGCCTGCACATCGGCTTCCGCGCGCCGTCCCGAGAGGCGGTGGACGCGTTCTGGCGGGCGGGGATCGAGGCGGGCTACCGGGACTTCGGCGCGCCGGGCCCGCGTCCCGCCTACAGCCCGGACTATTACGGCGGCTTCTTGCTCGACCCGGACGGCAACAGCGCCGAGGCCGTGCACACCGAGCGTGAGCGTCCCGTGCCCGACGGTTGCATCGACCACCTCTCGATCCGCGTCCGCGACCCCGCCGCGTCCAAGCGCTTCTACACGACGATTGCCCCGCACGCCGGGCTGCGGCTCGGCGTGGACAAGCCGGACCACGTCCGAATGGTCGGCGAGGACTTCAGCTTCTCGCTGATCGACGACGAGCGGCCGCTCACCGAGCACGTCCACATCGCGTTCCCGGCGCGTGACGACGCGACCGTGCGGGCGTTCCACGCCGCCGCGCTCGCCGCAGGGTACGAGGACCACGGCGGTCCAGGCGAGCGCGCCGTCTACCACCCGGGCTACTACGGCGCGTTCGTCCTGGACCCCGACGGACACAACGTCGAGGTCGTCAACCACAACCGCTGAGCCAGGGCGAACGACCCCGCCCGCTCGACCGAACGAGGAGGTGGCATGGACATCGAGTTCCTCTCGACCGTGGCGGTGATCGCGCCCGACCCGCCCGCCAGTCGCAAGCTCTACGTCGACGCTCTTGGGCTCCCGCTGGAGAGTGCGGGCGGCGACTATCACCACAGCGAGCAGATCGCCGGTTGCAAGTCCTTCGGGATCTGGCCGCTGTCCCAGGCCGCGGAGGCCTGCTTCGGGACGTCGAAGTGGCCCGCAGGGCGGCCGGTGCCGCAGGTCAGCATCGAGTTCGACGTAGCGGACGCCGCGGCGGTGGCCCCAGCGGCACGGGAGCTCCAGCAAGCCGGCTACGAGCTGCTGCACCCGCCGCGCGAGGAGCCGTGGGGCCAGACCGTCGCCAGGCTGCAGTCACCGGAGGGCGCGGTGGTCGGGATCTCCTACATCCCTCTGCTGCACGACGACGACTGACAAGACCGAGTGACAACCGGGTCCCACGTGTCTGCCGAGTCCAGCTACGTAGGCCGGTCGCGGATTATGAGACTAGTTGGCGGGTTTTCATCTCGAATCCCGATCCCGCGCTGCTCGAGCCTCCGACGTAGCTCCAGGTGACGCGTCGCCTCGACGGTCTCTCCCAGACAGCCGTCGGTACTCCGACCGCGTCCCATCAAACGTTCCGCGATCCCAACCCGGATAAGCGAACCGGCACCACGCAGCGGTGCCACTGGCCGGATTCAGGTTCGGAGTCCCTCCGCTGCCGCCACACACGCCTGAGTGCCGGCGGGGTTTGTCGTTCCTGGTGGCAGCGGCCCGTGCTCCACCAAGGAGCATCCGGCGCGGTACCTTTACCCGGTGGAGACGATTGCCCCAGGTGAGCTCGTTAGGGTCGCGGGTCGCGGCCCTGATCTGGATGGGATCGTGTTCGACGTGCCGAGCCACGCAAAGGTAGTGGTGGCCGTGGTGGAACCCGGCCGAGGGCCGACGTTCCGCACGGTTCATCCCGCGGCCTTGACTGAGCGAGGGGAGGAGGGTCCCGACGATCGGGCATTGCGTCTTCTCCTCGGTCGGACACCATCGCCCGTCCATGATGCAGCGCGCGGTGGGGGCCGCGGCGGGAGAGGACGCCCCGGCCACACGCGCGCGCCGACGCACCGTACGACCGGCCGGTAGCGAACCTCAACGCCTGGGACTGACGGCCCAACCGCGGGTTACAGCGAGGCGGGACCGCCCCGCGAGGGGCGGCCGCTGTCCGCCGCCAGCAGCCCATCGTCACACGCGTGTGCAACGCGCGCGACATGCATCCGTGATGCCCTGCGACGAGCACGGCGGAACTCTCCCGGCGACGTCACCGTCTCCCCAGATTTCAGGTGAGCCCGCGTGGACTTTGTCCACGCGGCGTCCTCCGCTGGCTGCTGGTCCTCGATCAAACCGGAAGCGACCCGATTCGGTCGGCTTTGGGCCTGGTCGTTGCGCGCTGGGGCTGTCGGCGCTCCGCCTACGTCGCCTGGGGAAGCTCCTGGGAGAGCTCGCCGAAGATACCCATCAGCTGCCCAAGCGCGTCACCTGTATATGCGGACACGACTCCAACGTTGTCGACGACGGATCCGGCACGACCGAGGAGACGTACGAACTCCTTGCTTGCGCGGATGGAGTCCAGCGAGGATTGGTCGCCGTGCATAAGGAGAAAGCCGGCGAGGTCCCCGCCGTGCGGAGCAAGCAGGGTTGCGTCAAAGCTTGCAATGCGGCCGTCTTCCTGCAGTTTCGTATAGAAGGCAATGGTCTCCTGAAACACCTGTAGTGCCAGCTGCTCGCGACCGCGCACAACCTGCCCCCAACCGACAAACAGCGCTTCTCCAGCCACTCGAACCCCTCCTCTAATCGACGGTATTGCCCGACCCTAAACCGAAAGGACTAGCGCGTCCACTGCCACCGGACAGAGATCCAGACTGATCTGAAATCGCTCCAGGCGTCAGATGGGTACCGCCCGCCATGAGGCGGCCCGTGTGAGGGTTCGGGCTTCCGCTGGTCGATCACAGGGATAGCGCTACTGGGCCAGCGCCTCGAGTAGCGTCCGGTGATCGAGCCCGTCGATCTCGATCAACTTGTCGCGCGAACGGTGTCCACGCACGATCGTCACGGCTGAGGGGGGCACCCGAAGCCACCGAACAACAGCCGTGTGGTCGGGTGATCGCGCCGCGCCCAGTTCGCCGCTGACCGGTCCTGGTGCGGTACCTCGGCGCGGCAGCAGCCATCTCGGCGTGCCACTCGTCCGGCGGCGCAGGGGAAGCGAGCCCGGTCGGGACTGATGGTGTTGGTGACCCGTTTGCCGACCGATCCTCGCGGGGTGGCTTGTCGGTGGCGATGCGTGCTCACGCGCGTCGGGAGCTCGGCCGCGGCCGTTCCCCGGCCGCGGCCGTTGAGGTGTCTTTTAGTCTGCTGCGAGCGGCGGTCCGAGTAGCGACATGTCGTGCTTCTCGAACACCGCCGCGATTGCCGCCCGGTCGGGGTTGGCGGCGCGGGCGACTGGCGCTAGCTCTTCGAAGAACTTGTGAGTGCCGCCCGGGGTGAAGACCATGTTGAGCTCGGCGGGCTCGTCGGTGAGGTTGAGGAACGCGTGTTGGATGCCGCGTGGGAGATGGGCGAACCCGCCTTCTTCGATGACGAAGGTCTCCTCGCCGATCTGGACCTTGAAGCGACCTTTGGCGGCGTGGATCAACTCATCCTGCGTGTGGTGGACGTGCAGCGGTGGGCCGCCGTAGGGAGCGACTTCGACGATCAGGTAGTCGACGGCGCCGCCGGTCTCCTCGCCGGTTACTTTGAAGATCAGGTCCCGGCCCGGGCCTGATGCAACCCGCAGGCCGTCGCCGGGGGCGAGGACCGTGTACTGCGGTGCCGTGAGCGTGCTCATGTGATGCCTCCTGCAACCAGCTGATAGAGTATTTGCTTGATGCAAACAATAATCGGGATACTTGCGAATGTCAAATAAATCTCGTCGGAACGGTCCCAAGGCTTCGGACCAGCTCGCCAGTTCCCCTGAGCCGAACCCGTTCACGCCAGCCCAGTTCGCAGCGTGGCGGGGGCTGCTCCGCGTGCACTCGACCGTGATGCGAGAGCTCGATCGAAGGCTGCTAAGCGCCCACGGACTCGGGATCGACGCGTACGGAGTGCTTGTCACGATGGTCGGCCAGCCCGGCTCGCGAATGACGATCGGCGAGCTCGGCGAGAGGCGCAACCTCAGCCCGAGCGGCATCTCCCGCTCCGTCGACAAACTCGTCAAGGAGGAGCTCGTCGAGCGGACCACGAACCCAGCCGACGCGCGCAGCCTGCTCGTCGGGCTGACCGCTCACGGTGTCCAGCGCCTGCGGGAGGCGCAGGTAACCCACCACGCCACCGTGCGCGAGCTCCTGCTCGATCACCTCGACGAGCGCGACATCGAAACGCTCGGCGAGCTCTGGGAAAAGGCGATACCCGGCACCGTCTCAAGCCCCGCCTGGCCGCGCTGAGCCGCGGGCGACGCCCAACGAGCTCCAGGACCTCGCGCTGCTCGTCCAACGCGAGCGCACAAAGCGGCCCCTTGCTCGTCATGCCGCGCATCGCGGCAACCGTTTCGCGGCTCACGCCGGCGGGGCCGTGCACCGGGCGAGCGCTCGATCGGCGCAGCGCAGCTCGATCCCGAGCGAAGCCGATCAAAAGACCCCACGCATGCCGACCGTTTGGGACTTCGACCGACCCGTCGGCCATGCCCTCGTCCGAGTCGGAGGATTGGCGGCAAGCGCGACGAGCGCGTGCTCCTGCTTCGTCGCCGGACCTGCAGTATGAGCGGGACTGCTGGTTTGGGCTGAAGGGAGCAGCAATCCGATCCCAGCGAAACGCAACCGGCGCATTGCGCGATTCCGAGAATCGCCGGCTGGTTCGCTGCGGGTTATCGATCGAGGCAACCTACGCGGTTCGTGATGGGGCTCCCCCGGTCCAATCCGATGCCATGATGAAGGCTTAGGCTGTTCCCATGCCGGCGTGTTCGCCGAGCCCTTGTTCCCGGCGCCGAGGCTTTCGGTCTGGAAGGGACCGCAAACACGCGTGGGTGAGCCGTGCGGGACTTTCTAATGGGCCGTGTAGGGATCGAACCTACGACCTTGGGATTAAGAGTCCCCTGCTCTACCAGCTGAGCTAACGGCCCTTGGCGGCGATGTTACCCGGCGGTCCCGGGGCGCGGGATCAGCAGCTCTGGGCGACCGAGGGGTTGGTCTTGGCCTGCTGGATCCGGCTCTTGAGCAGGGTGCGCTGGACCTGGGGAACGAGGGTGAGGGCCTTGGCGGACGCCAGGTCGCCCTTGCGGGTCTGGCCGGCGGCGTAGGCGTTGGCGGCGAGGCATTCGAAGGCGGTGGCCTGGTTTGGGCTGGCCGCCGAGATGTCGGTCCAGGCGTCGGTGGCGGAGGCGTAGTTGCCCACGTACTGGTAGGCGCGGGCGGCGAGGATGGCGAGCGTGGGATCGGGCGTTTTGACCAGCGACTTGTAATGCTGGTAGTCCTGGGTGAGGGCGGCCAGCTCCTTCTTGCCGGCGGCGGTGAACTGGCCGGTGCTGGCGTTGACGTCGGCGCTCGAGGACCGTGCCGTGCTCCAGCGCGCCTGGACGAGGTTCGACCAGGCGGCGGCGCTGTTCGGGTTGGTCTGGGTGGCCTTGATCGCGGCCTTCTCCTGGGCGCTGACCGCGGCGGTCTGACCGGACGTGGAGCCCTTCCCGTTGAAGGCGTTCAGCAGGCCGCCGAGGCCGTTGCCGGCGCCGACGCCGAACAGCACGAGGCCGCCTCCGAGGATGATCGCGAGGCCCAGGTAGACCGCCTGCACGGTGCGGCGGCGGCCGCGGCTACGAAGGTCGAACAGCATGGTTAGGAGGCTGGCTAGGTCGTGGGATCGAGGCCGTCGCCGAAGGCGGCCTGGGCGTTGGCCTCGGCGGCCTCGCGGGCGGCGCGTGCGGCGGCGCGGCGATCAGCGATCTTGAGCATGACGATACTGGCCAGGAAGAGGATGACTAGCGGCAGCGTCTCCAGTCCGGTGGTGACTGGATCCGCCCCGGGCATCGCCGCCGCCATGACGGCGATGATGACCGTAGCGTAGCGCCAGTGTCTGGTTAGGGTGCTGCCGTTTATCACCCCGAGCCGGTGCAGGGCGAGCATCCCGAGGGGCAACTGGAAGGCCAGGCCGATCGCGAGCATGGTCACGATCTCGAACGAGTAGTACTGCTTCGCCTGGACGAGGACGTCGAACTGTTCGTGGTTGTAGCCCTGGAGGAAGTGGACCGCCGGCGGCAGCACGATCCAGTAGGCGAACACCGCGCCAGCGATGAACAGGGCCGGCGCCGCCAACATGACCGGTATCGCGACGCGCCGTTCGTCCCGGCTCAGCGCCGGGATCACGAAGGCGTAAGCCTCGTAGATGAGCACGGGCAAGGCGAACAGCAGCGCGAAGTACGCCGCGACGGTCAACGTGGTGGTGAACGGCTCCCCGACGCCGAGCGTGATCGGCTTCTCCTGGGTCGGCGCGGTCTCGGGGAGGTTCTTGGCGATTCGGTCAAGCGAGGCGGCCTGGCTCAGGTAGATCTGCTGCACCTGAGGAGAAACACCCGGCGAGGCGGCCAATGCCCGGTTCGCCGCCGCCTCGGTGACGAACAGGTGCCGTAGCTGCGTGGCCTGGGTGGCGGCCCGGCCCAGCCCCTGCTGGGTGGTCACGCCCGAGTTATCCGGAAGCGCCCGGTTGAGCACGTCGAGCAGGGCATGGTTCTGCCAGAAGCAGACGGCGAAGGCGACCGACAGCGCCGCCACGCAGATGATCAGACGCGTGCGGAGCTCGTCGAGGTGGTCGACGATGCTGAGCCGATCTTCGTGGCCGATCGGCCGGAGGACCTTCGCCACGGTGTGTTTCCCGACTAGGTCGCTTACGCGCCGGGCTGGGACCCGACCTCAGCCGACTCGCGTTGCGCAGGAGCGGCGGTCGCGGCCTGCGGCGACGCGGTCGCGGCGGTCAGCTCCGGCCGCGTCTCGGCCTCTTCGTCCTTGGATTGACCCGTGATCGACTCCTTGAACTCGCGCATGCCCGTGCCGAGATGCTTGCCCAGGCCCGGCAGGCGCTTGGGACCGAAGATCAACAGGATGATCACCAGGACGATGATCAGGTCGGTGGTCGGACTCTTGATGAACATGAGGTGCCTCCGAATGGGGTACGACGGCCAAGGTTACCGGCATTTGCGGGGCGTCAGACGACCTCTTGCCTAATCCATAAACAGGCATCTCAAGTTGGCCATGACTGGGGCCGATTAAGGGCTCGAGGCAGCAACCATGAACCCCGAGCAAGAACAGCCCTCAGTCCGCCGCATCGTCCTGCCGAGCGGCCGCAGCATCGAGGTGGTCCGGTGGGGCGACCAGAACCACGTCACGCGCGGCCTGCACGTGTGCCCGGACTGCGCTTGCGAGCTGGTCCAGCCGATCGACTGGTCCGAGGCTCCGGACGACTGCTGGAACCTGGTACTCAACTGCCCCAACTGCGATTGGTACACCGAGGGCCTCTACACCCAGGACCAGGTGCGCGAGCTGGAGGACCGGCTCGACGAGGGCCTGGCCGACATGCTCCGGGACCTCCAGCGGCTCACGCAGGCGAACATGGCCGATCAGATCGATCGGTTCGTGACCGCCCTGTACGCCGACCACGTCCTGCCCGAGGACTTCTAAACCCGTCCGGACGGGCCCGCGAGGCCCCACGGACGCCGCCGCAGGCGGCCCAATCTAGGCGAACCGCTCGACGACCACGTCGGCGGCCAGCTCCAGGGCGCCACGCTGGCGATCGGGCAGCGCCGGCAAACCCACCTTGGCCTCCGCCACGAGCTCTCGCGCGCGGGCGCGCGCGGCGTCGAGGACCCCGGTGGCGGCGATCCGGTCGCACGCCGCGGCAGCGTCCTGGGCGGTGCGGACCGCGCGGAGGTCGAGCGTCGCCAGGTCCGCGTCCTCGGCCCGCGCGAGGATCAGTGGCAGGTTCACGGTGCCATCGAGCAGATCGGCGCCGCGTGGCTTGCCGGTCCGCTCCGGGGGCCCGGTCACGTCGAGCACGTCGTCGAGGATCTGAAAGGCCAGGCCGATCCGCTCGCCGAACGCACCGAGGGCTTCGGGGTCCCCGCCGGCCTCGATGGCGCCGAGCTCACACGCGGCGCGGAACAGGACCGCGGTCTTTAGGCGGCAGCGGGCGAGGTAGCGGGCGACGCTGACGTCTGGGTTGAACGCGTCCTCGCGCTGGGTGAGCTCGCCCAGGGCCAGCTCGCGGCTGGCCCGCGCGAGCACCTGGACCGGCTCGGGTGAACCGCCGGCCGCCAGCTCGGCGAAGGCGCGCGAGAACAGAAGGTCCCCGGTGGCGGTGGCGGCGCCCCTCCCGCCCGTGGCGACGACGGTGGGGCGGCCGCGGCGCAACGCCGAGCCATCAAGCACGTCGTCGTGGACGAGCGTCGCGCCGTGGACCAGCTCGACCGCCACCGCGGCACGGACGAGGCCGTCGCTCTCGGGCGGGGGCGCGCCGGCGGCCAGGCAGACCAGCAGAGGGCGCAGCCGCTTGCCGCCGGCCGAGATCGTCTCGCCGGCGTGACGCGCCAGCACCGGTCCGTGGCCGGCCGCCAGCTCGGCCATCCGGCGCTCGACGCGATGCATGATCCGCGCCGTCGCGGCGCCCCCGGCGTCGACGACGGCCTGTGCGCCCGTGCTCATCGAGGTGGGACCACCCCCACATGAAGCGCGATGATCCCGCCGGCGGTGAGGATGTAGCGGACATCGCGCAGGCCGCAGCGCCACATCACGGCCGCCAGCTCATCCGGGCCGGGGAATCGCCTGACCGAGCTCGGGAGGTAGCTGTAGGCCTGCGAGTCGACGATCTGCCCGAGCGCCGGGACGATCCGGTCGAACCAGACCCGGAAGAAGGTCGAGAGCGGCGGCCGGCGCGGTGTGGTGATCTCGAGCACGACGACGTGGCCACCCGGGCGCACCACCCGCGCCATCTCGGACATCCCGCGCTCGAGGTCGGAGAAGTTGCGCGCGCCGAAGCCGACGGTGGCGGCATCGAAGGCGCCGTCCGGATAGTCGAGGGCCAGCGCGTTGCCGGACTCGAAGCGCACGCGGGCGCCGGCCTTGGCGCGGGCCAGCTCGAGCATCCGCTCGGCGAAGTCGAGTCCGATCACCTCGCCGTTCGGCGCCACCCGCGTGGCCAGCTCGAGCGCGAGGTCACCCGTGCCGGTGGCGACGTCGAGCGCGCGGTCGCCCGGCGACAGCTCGGCGAGATCGGCAGCGCGCCGGCGCCACTGGTGGTGCAGTCCGGCCGTCATGACCGAGTTCATCCGGTCGTACAGGCCAGCGATCCGGTCGAACATGGCCCGGACCTGTGGGTCGTCGAGCGACCCGGATGGAGTGCGATCTACGGCGCCGGGTGCGCCGGCCGGCGCCAGGTCTGCATTCGCCATGGTCCCCCGAGGTGGCTACTGCAGGGTTGACAGGAAATAGACGAGATCGTTGAACTTGTCGGCCGGCAGGTTCTTGAACGAAGGCATCGGCGGCGTCGGATTGCGGAGCGTCGAGGCGATCTGCGCGGCCGGAACCGTGCTCGCGATGTTGGTCAGGGCCGGGCCGGGACCGTTGTTGCCGTTCTCGCCGATCACGTGGCACGCTAAGCACCCCGACTCGCCGACCACGTCCGCGCCGGCCTGCCAGGTCTGCTTCTGCGCCGCGGTCAGGTTTGCGGGCGGCTTCAGGTCCACCGAGTTGGGCGAGCCGGTGTGCGCGCCGCTGTAGGTCAGGTAGGCCATCGCCGCGATCGTGGTGACCGCGGCGGCGAGCGCGATCGGGCGACGCTCGATCCGACGCTCCGGGCTGCGATCGTAGAACGGCAGCAGGAACAGCAGGATCATGCAGATCGTCGGCACGCCGATCGTGGCCATCGGCGTGAACTTCGGGACGTTGCGCATCACGCGCAGCACCTCGAACAGGAAGAAGAAGTACCAGTCTGGCCGCGGGACGTAGGTGGTCGTGGTCGGGTTGGCCTTCGGGCCGAGCTCGGCGCCGAACATCAGCGACAGGAAGATGATGACCGCGAGGACGATGCACGACATCACCGCGTCCTTGGTGACCGCGTACGGGAAGAACGGCTTGCCCTCGTTCTTCAGGACCGAGTATTCGCGGAGGTAGGCCTCCTTTTCCGCCTGGTTCATGCGGCGTTCAGACCTCCGCCTCGGCCATCGGGACGTCGGCGTCGTCGGGCTCGGGCTTGATCCACGGCGGGGCGGAGATTCCGAGCTTGGTCACCAGGTACAGGTGGCCGCCGATCAGGGCGGCCATCGCACCCGGGATCAGCAGCATGTGGATCGCGTAGAAGCGCGAGAGGGTGGTGGCGCCGAAGTCTGCGCCGCCGAGCAGGAAGTTCGACAGGAACGGCCCGATGAACGGGCCGCCGGCATTGATATTGATCCCGACGACCGAGGCCCAGTAGGCACGTTGGTCGAACGGAAGGAGGTAGCCGGTGAAGCCCATCGCCAGCGTGAGGATCAGCAGCACGACGCCGATCACCCAGGTCAGCTCGCGGGGGTACTTGTAGGCGCCGTAGAAGAACACCCGCCCCATGTGCAGGAAGATCAGGATGATCATCACCGACGCGCCCCACTTGTGCATGCCATGCACGAACTGTCCGAGGAAGATGTTGTCGTTGATGTTGCGGATCGATTCGTAGGCGCCGCTGGCCGCGTCGGGGCGGTAGTACATGGCCAGGAACACGCCCGTGACGGCCTGGCTGAGGAACGCGAACAGCGTGGCCGACCCGAGCGTGTAGGCCCAGTTGATCCCGCGCGGGACCTTGCGCCACATGAGCCAGCGCAGCCCCGGCGAGAGCGCGGTGCGCTCGTCGAGCCAGTCGACGACGCTGACCCCAGCCTCGGCTGGCAGCGGGTAGTCGGTCTTGCCGTTCTCGTCGCCCGGGCGCTTGGGCTTCGGCTGGAGGGACTTCGGGAGCGGAGGTGCGGGCAGCTTGGGCATCGAGGCTAGGGCTTGCCGGCGGTGTCGAACTGGGCGGGGTACATGTACTGGCCGATGCCGTCGATCGGCTCACCTGGGAAGCGTGGCGAAAAGCGCTGCAGCTCGCTGTTGACCGAGTAGCGGGGACCGATCTCCACGAGGCCGGTCTCCTGGTTCAGCCGCGTGTAGAAGCGATCGAGGGGACGGGGTGGCGGACCGCCGGCGACCAGTCCGCGGAAGTCGTAGACGCCACCGTGGCACGGGCAGATGAACCGCTCGGCAGCCGACACATAGCGCACCGGGCAGCCCAGGTGCATGCAGCGCGAGGACAGGGCGACGAACTTGTTGTACTGGTCCTCGGGCTCGGTGTCGATCGAGGGGTTGCGCGCCCGGACGTACGCGATCGTGTTGCCGGCCTCTCCGATCCCCGGGGTGATGTTGATCACCTTGGTCATGTACGTGCTGTCCGGGAAGTCGACGGGCCGTCCGATTGCCTGCCACTCCCACTCCTGGCGCTTGAAGATCGGGGCGATCGCGAACCCGAGCGCCGGGAGGGTGAACGCGGCGACCGCGACGACGCCGGCGCCGTTGGCGGCCAGGTTCATGAACCGACGGCGCGTGACCGTCTCGCCCTCGAATGCGCCGGGGATGTTCCGGTCGGCGGTGTACTTCGACTTCGTTTCCCTACGACGGTCGGGCAAGGCGCCTCGGGCTTCTTGACAGCGACTAGACGTGGACAGCGTACCGCCACGGCCATGAAAAGGTCACCACGCGCAGGCGCGGTACGCGTCGGCCTAACAACGTCGATACGAACCTCACAAGCAGTCGTCTTTAGCCCGGATTGAGGTCGCGACGAACGTCACAAACCGGCGGCGTGCCGCGCGGTGGCGGCGGCGCGCAGGAGATCGGCGGAGGCGTCGGGGTGGCCGGCGCGCGCGCGCTCCTTGGCCCGGCGGTGATCATCGCTCGGCCCCCACCCGACAGCCACCGCGCCGGCCTCCCATGCCGCTTGCGCCAGGCCGGGATCGGGGGCGCTGTGCGCCTGGGCCACGAGCGAGATCACGTCCGCGAGCTCGGCCACGGCCTCGACGTCCCCGAGCGCGGCCAGTCGCGACAGTCCGAGCGAGTACAGCTGGTCGCCGAGCAGCAGGGCGAGGTCGGGGTCGCCGGGGCGGACGACCAGCGGGTCGGTGTAGTGGAGGCGGTAGCCCTCGAGGATCATCTCGAGGAGGAGCTCGTACTCGCGCTCGCGGCCGCGCGTGCGCGGTCCGGCGGCGGCGAGCTGGGCCGGCCCCGGGTCGTTCTCGTGCTGGGCGGGTGCCGGTGCTTCGAGGACGCTGGCCACGGTCCCGCCTTCGTCTCGGAGGGCCTCGTGGAGGGCGTGCGCGCCGTCCCGGGCAGTCCTCATGCCGACCCGATCTCCGCGAAGGCGTCGGCCGCGGCCTCGATCGTGCGCTGTACGTCGTTTCTGGTGTGCGCGAGCGACGGGAACCAGGCCTCGAACTGCGACGCCGGCGGGTAGACGCCGCGGGCCAGCAGGGCACGGCACCAGGCGCCGTAGGCCTCGGTGTCGCATTCCGTCGCCGCGGCATAGTCGGACACGGGGCGCTCGGAGAAGAACACCGTGAGCAGGCCAGGGAGGCTCTGGACGTGGACCGCGCGTCCGGTGCTTTCGGCTGCGGCGTGCAGGCCGGAGGCGAGCTGTTCGGTGGTCGCCGTGAGCTGCTCGTAGGCCGCGTCGTCGAGGTGGCTCAGGGTCGTGAGCGCAGCCGTCACCGCCAGCGGATTGCCCGAGAGCGTCCCCGCCTGGTACACGTCGCCGGCCGGCGCGATCCGCTCCATGAGCTCGCGGCGACCCCCGTAGGCGGCCGCCGGCAGGCCTCCGCCGATGATCTTGCCCATGATGCTCAGGTCGGGCGTTACCCCGTATAGCTCCTGGGCGCCGCCGCGGGCGACGCGGAAGCCGGTGATCACCTCGTCGAAGATGAGCAGGGCACCAGTCTCGTCCGCCCGCGTTCTGAGGAGCTCGAGGAATCCGGGGTTCGGCGGGACGACCCCCATGTTGGCCGGCACGGGCTCGACGAGGATCGCTGCGAGGTCGCCGGCGTCGGTCGCGCGGAGCGCGTCTCGGTCATTCCACGGGACGATCGTCGTGGCCGCGGCGGCCGACTTGGTCACCCCGGGACTGGCGGGGATCCCCTGGGTGGCGAGCCCGGAGCCGGCGTCGGCGAGCAGGCCGTCGACGTGTCCGTGGTAGGCGCCGGCGAACTTGAGGATCTGCTCGCGTCCGGTGACGGCGCGGGCCAGGCGGATCGCGCTCATCGTGGCCTCGGTGCCGGACGAGGTCATCCGCAGCATCTCGACGCTCGGGATCCGATCGGTGACCTCCTCCGCCAGCTGGACCTCGCCTTCGGTGGGAGCCCCGAAGGTCGTCCCGCGTGCGGCCGCCCGGGTGACGGCTTCTATGACCGCGGGGTGCGCGTGGCCGAGGATCAGCGGGCCCCACGAGCACACGTAGTCGACGTAGGTGTTGCCGTCGACGTCGGTGATGGTCGGGCCGCTGCCCGAGGCGATGAAGATCGGGTCGCGGCCGATCGCCCGCATCGCCCGCACCGGTGAGTTCACGCCGCCGGGCAGCAGCGTCCTCGCGCGGGCGTAGAGCTCGGCCGAGCGCGAGGTGGTCGACGGGGCGGCGCTCACACGCCCGCGTGCTCGCGTTCCCACGCGCGGTGCTCGTCGGTGAAGTAGAGCAGGCGGATCTTCTTGAACTCGGTCGAGGAGTAGAGCGTCGCGCGCTCGGTGATGCCGGTGTCGCTGGCGACCGAGTCGAGGATCGCGTCGCACTCCTCCTTGGACCGGCCGTGGGCCATAGTGAAGACCGAGTACGGCCAGTCCTCGTAGGTGGGGCGCTGGTAGCAGTGCGAGATTCCGCGGAACGCCGCCATGCGCGGGCCGATTTCCATGATCCGCTCGTCGGGGACCTTCCACACGCCCATCCCGTTGGCGCTGAAGCCGGCGCGTCGGTGGTACAGGATCGCGGCCACGCGCCTGAGCAGGCGCCGCTCCTGCATGTGCTCCAGGTGCTCGAGAAGCTGTTGTTGCGGGATTCCGAGTTGTTGCGCGGCCGGTGCGTATGGCTCGGGGACGATCGGCATGTCGCCCTGGGTCGCGCGGATGACATCGATGTCGAACTCGTCGTACGGCTGCCGTTCGGTCTCGGCGGGCGGCGCGACCTCGACCGCCTTGGCGAGCGCGTCGGTGCCGCCCTCCATCTCGAGGTCCATCCGGATCTTGAACAGCTGAAGCGTGGGCAGCTGGCGGACCGACTCCGCGCCGGCTTCTTTGGCGAGGGCTTCAAGTGTCCCGTCGAGTCCCAGCCTTGAACCTGGCTCGGTGGCGATCGTGAACCAGATGTTGAACTCGTGGTTGCGTAGGTAGTTGTGCGACACGCCGGGGTGCTGGTTGATGATGTTGGCCGCGCGCCACGGGTTCTCGGCGTCGACCTTGGCCGCGACGAGCATCGAGGAGTAGCCGAGCGCGCGCGTGTCGAAGATCGGGGTGACCTGGCGGATGATGCGCTCGTTTTGCAGGCGGTTTATGCGGTCGAGGACCTGCTGTTCGTCGATCCCGGCCTCTTGGGCCACGGACTTGAACGGCCGGGGGGCGATCGGGAAGCGGCCCTGCATGAGGTTCAGCAGGCGCTTGTCGAGATCGTCGAGTGGGGTGGCGGCGCCGTCCTTGCGGCTGCGCAACTTGGGACCGAAGCCCGAGCTCACTGAAGCCATCGTGCCGCCTCCTTGGCGTGGTAGGTGATGATGATGTCCGCGCCGGCGCGCCGGATGCAGGTCAGCGTCTCGAGGACCGTGGCGCGCTCGTCGAGGTAGCCGGCGGCGGCCGCCGCCTTGACCATCGCATATTCGCCGCTGACGTTGTAGGCGGCGACCGGCATCTGCGTGTCGGTCTTGATGCGGTGGATCAGGTCGAGATACGGGAGGGCCGGCTTGACCATGACGATGTCCGCGCCCTCCTCGACGTCCAACCGCGTCTCGCGCACCGCCTCATCGCCGTTGCCCGGATCCATCTGGTAGCCACGCCGGTCGCCGGCGGCGGGCGCCGAGTCGGCGGCCTCGCGGAATGGGCCGTAGAAGGCCGAGGCGAACTTCGCCGAGTAGGCGAGGATCGGCGTGTCGGGGTGGCCGTCGTCGTCGAGCGCCTGGCGGATCGCGCCGACGCGCCCGTCCATCATGTCGCTGGGCGCGACGATGTCCGCGCCGGCGCGGGCCTGGGAGGTCGCGGTGCGGGCGAGGATCTCGAGCGTGGCGTCGTTGTCGACGGTTGGCTCGTGTCCGGTCGTTCTGAGGACTCCGCAGTGACCATGGCTCGTGTACTCGCAGAGGCACAAATCGGTGATCACCAGCAGGTCGGGATGCGCCTCCTTGATCGCGCGCGTGGCCAGCTGCACGATCCCCTCGTCGTCCCACGCCCCCGAGCCCTCCTCGTCTTTGCCGGCGGGAAGCCCGAACAGCAGCACCGCTGGGATGCCGAGCTCCTTCGCTTCTGTTGCCTCGTCGACCGCGTGCGCGATCGACAGTCGATCGACCCCGGGCATCGCCTCGATCGGCTCGCGGCGGTCGATGCCGTGCGCGACGAACATCGGGTAGACGAAGTCGCTCGCGCTCAGGTTGGTTTCGCGCACCAGGCCGCGCAGGGCGCCAGTGGCTCGCAACCGGCGAAGGCGAGTCTGCGGGAACGGCATCGGTTTGAGGATACCCCCGGTGTGCTGGGGGCCGATGTCGCTAGACGATCGTCCAGGGCTCGACGCGCCACGCCGTGACCAGTCCGTTGGCCACGTAGGGGTCGGCCTGCGGGAAGGCCTCGGCCGGCTCGCGCTCGGCGAACACGATCGCCGCTCCGTGAGGCGGGTCGCCGAGCGGCCCGGCGATCAGGATCCGCCCATCTTCCCGGCCGGCGCGGATCAGCGCCAGGTGGCCCTCGCGGTGCGGCGCACGGCGCTCGAGGATGTCCGCGACGTATTCGTAGAAGAGGACGTAGCGCAGTTCAGGCATCTGACTAACACCTTACGCGCTGGGCGCTGTACGCTGGGGATGTGGCCGATATCCAGAAACGTGGGTCCTACACGCCGCGGCGGGCGCGCGAGAAGCGCGCATATCAGGCCGTGGTCACCGGCAGCGTCGCCGGCGCCGTGTTCGTGGTGTCGCTGGTGCTGTCGATCGCCGGCGTGATCGGCGCGACGCTCCCAGTGATCTCGCTGATCGTGGCGCTCATCTGCATCGTGCTGTTCCGGCGCGCGGTCGGCCCGCAGTAGCCGGGTTTCAAGCGAAGCGTCGCATCGCCAGACGGGCCAGCCCGCCAAACACCAGCGTCAACACGGCGAGGTGAACCAGCGGCCATCCGATCCCGGGCGCCGAGCCGCTGAAGGCGTTGGTGGCCGCCTGGAGCGCGGCCTTGAACGGGAACACGAACGCCACCGCGTCGAGGATCGACTTGAGCGTTCCGGATACCGCGTCGCCGGGCACGAGCGCGATGAACGCGATCGGCAGCGACACCACGAACGCCATCAGCGAGGCGACGCTCACGTCCCGGGCCACGCCGCCGATCGCGACGCCGAGCGCGGCGAAGGCAAGCCCGCCGAGGACCAGTGCCGCGACCCAGAGCGGGAAGCGCACCCACTGGAGGTGCACGAACAGCGACACGAACGCCGACATCGCCAGGGTGACGGCGGCCGCCGCGCCCGCCGCGAGCAGCACCTTCTCCGACAGCAGGCCCTCGGGCTTGACCAGCCCGCGGACGAGGCGCGAGTAGGCGTGCTCGGAGCGCTCGAGCGCGAGCATCGCGGCGGCGAGCAGCATGCCGACGAACATCAGCGAGACGATCACCGCGATCGCGGCGGCGTACGACGCGGTCGGCGTGGTCTTGCCCGCCAACTCGGTCTGGGCGATCGTGAGCGGCGAGCCGATCGACCCGAGTACCGGCGTGGCGAAGCCGAGGCCGGTGACGGCGAGATCGGCGAAGTCGACGACCTGCTTCAGCGCCGGACGCAGCTGCGAGTCGGCCGGCAGGCTGGCGATCGTGCCCTGGACGATCGCGCGGGAGTTCTTCAGACCCAGTAACGGAACGGTTTCCCCGGCGAAGTTCAGCGTGCCGCCGTTCAGAACCTTCTGCAGGTCGGACACCGCGACTCGCAGCACCTGCTTGGAGATCGCCTGCTCGACCTGGTTGGCACGGGCGGTGATCGCCTGCTGGGCGAACTGGCGCTCGAGCGGGTCCCTGGAGTTGAGCACCAGCTCGACGGTCGGGTTGCCGGCGCCCTGGGTGATCAGATTGTTGATCTGGCTGATGATGTCCGCCGGGATGATCAGGGCGGCCTGGGCCTGACCGTCCCTGACCTTGGCGATCGCGTCGGCCCGCGAGCTCACCCGGATCGGGGTGATCGACTGGAACAGCTGGTTGGCGTAATGGGCGATGTCGATCTGCTGGTTGCCGATGTTGACGTGGCCGCGCCCGGTGGGCACCGCGTCGTACAGCGCCACCTTCGGCTTGCCCGGCGGACTCGACAGCGCGAACCCGATCATCAGCGCGATCACGACCGGGTAGACGACAAGCAGCCCTACCAAGAGGGGCGAGCGCTTGAGGATCTGGAGGTCCTTGACGAGGAGCCAGCGCATCGCGTTTGACGTTTTATTGGCCGCGCTCGTCGAGGAAGCGGACGAAGGCGGTCTCGAAGTCGCCGGCGTTCCGATCGCGCGGGTGCACCGCCTGCTCGAACTCAGCCGGCGTTCCGGTGAACAGCAGCTCTCCGTCCCCGAGGACCAGCACGCGGCCGGCGTATCGCTCGGCTTCGGCGACGTTGTGGGTCGAGAACAGGATCGTCGTGCCGCGGGCGGCCAGGCCGCCGATGAACTCCCACAGGCGCTCGCGCTGGCGCGGGTCAAGCGAGGCGGACGGCTCGTCGAGGAGCAGTACGGGCGGCTCACCGAGCAGCCCGATCGCGATGTTGACCCGCTGCTGGTTGCCGCCCGAGAGGCGCCCGACCTCCTCGTCGGCGCGGTCCTCGAGGCCGGTCTGGGTGAGCATCGCGCGGACGGCTTGCTCGGGGTCGGTTGTGTGCTCGAGGCGCGCGAACAGCCTCAGGTTCTCGGCCACCGACAGCTTGGAGTACAGCCCCGGCTCCTGCGGCACCCAGCCGAAGCGCTTGTCCTGCGTACCGACGACCTCGCCTTCAGTGGGCTCGAGCACGCCGGCGAGAATCGAGAGCAGCGTGGTCTTGCCGGCGCCATTGGGCCCGATTACCGCTGCCACCTCGCCGGGATACAGCTCGAAGCTGATCCGGTCGAGTGCGGTCCGCGCGCCGAAGCGCTTGGTCAGGCCGCGAACCGCCACCGTTGCCACGCGTTCGTCCGTTTGCGCGCCGAGGGACAAGGCGCGCCCCAGGCTAGCGCGCGCGGTTGTCCGCTATCCCGGCATCCGCACGCGCGGCTCGAGCGATGCGCCACACGATCGGCAGTAGGCATCGCGGGGGCCGGCGGACGTGCCGCATTCCGGGCACTGCTCGACACCGACGTCGGAGAGCACCCCCGACCCGACGGTGCCCCACGGCTCGAGCACGAGGTGCCGGCGCAGGTACACGATGGTCTGACGGATGACCGCGGCGATCGGCAAGGCGAGCAGAGCGCCGGCGATCCCGTACAGCGCGAACCCGATCAGCAGGGCGAGGATGATCAGGATCGGGTTGATCCGAAGCGAGATGCGAAACACCTGGGGAGCGACGAAATGGCCCTCGAGCTGCTGGAGTCCGACGAACAGGAGGATCACCCACACGGCGCTGATCGGGTTCACGAACAGCGCAACCAGGACGGCCGGCAACGGCCCGATGATCGGCCCGATGTACGGGATGAACTCCATCAGGCCGTAGAAGGCCCCGAAGAACAGCGCGTAGCGCGCCCCGTCCGGGAAGATTCCGATCACGCCGAAGATCCACAGCGCGAGGGCCGCGCTCGCGCCCATGATCAGGCTGAACAGGAACTGACCGCGGACGTAGCCGAACACGGCGCGCTGGACGAGCAGCGGGTAGTCGTCCTCGGGCGTGCCGTCGCCAGGCGGCATGACGCGGCGCACGAGGTTGTCGATGTCGTTGCCGTAGACCAGCAGGTAGATCGACAGGACGAAGGTGAGGACGAGATCGAACCCCGTGGTGACGATCTGGGTGAGCAGATCGCGCGAGAAGGACACAATGTCGCTCGATCGCTTGAGAATCGTGTTCTGGAGCGTCTGGAGCGCGGTCTGTCCCTGATGCTGGATCTGCACGTGGATGCCCTGGCGGTCGAGCCAGCGCTGCAGGTTCGTCAGGGATCGATTGGCCTGGTCGACATACTGCGGGACGTTCCGCTCGAGGTGGCTGATCTGGGTGCTCACGGGATTGGCCAGCAGGACGCCCAGACCGGCCACGAACGTGAAGGCGGCGAGGTACAGCAGGAAGATGGCGATTCCGCGTGGGACTCCGCGCTTGACGAGCATCCGCACCGGCGGGTTGAGGATCAGGGCGATCGTGCTCGCGGCGAGCAGGATCAGCAGCACCGTTCCCGCCGCCCGCGCCAGCGCCCACAGGGCGAGCAGCGCAAGCGGAAGGACCACGAGCTGGATCCAGCGCGGGACGACGACCGGCGCTACCGGGTGGCCGCGCTGGGTGAGCGGCGTCGTCTCCCGCGTCGCGGTCGCCGTGCTCGGGCCGTTAGGAGTGGTCGGGCCGGTGCGATCGGGGGGCTCTTCGCCGCCGGCGGGCTCGGGCGGTTCGGTGCGCCCCGACCGCCTGGGGAACCTCAAAGCCATGCAAATGGAAGTATGAGCGCCTACAGGACATGAGTGAATCGGTCTGCATCTTGTTCGTCGGCGACGTGGTCGGCGGGATCGGCAAGCGCACGTTGCTGACGCTCCTGCCGGGGCTGCGTGACCGCTACGCGCCCGATTTCGTCGTGGTCAACGGCGAGAACGTCGCCGGCGGCGTCGGGATCACCCCGAAGATCGCGCGCGAAATGCTGGCGGCGGGCGTGGACGTGATCACGCTCGGCAACCACACCTACCGGCATCGCGAGATCTATCCGTATCTGGACGAGGAGGACCGGATCCTGCGGCCGACGAACTTCCTGGCCAGCCAGCCCGGGCACGGCTGGACCGTCGTGCGAGGCTCTTCGGGCACGCGGTTGGGGGTCGTGTCGGTGTCGGGCAACCTGTTCATGAACGCCGGCCGGCCGGCGTTCTCGGAGGCCGACGCGGCGCTGCGGGCGCTCGCCGGCAAGGTCGACCAGGTGCTCGTCGACATGCACGCCGAGGCGACGAGCGAGAAGGTCGCGATGGGCTGGCACCTCGACGGCCGGGTCACCGCCGTGGTCGGCACCCACACCCACGTGCCGACGGCCGATGCCCGGGTGCTGCCCGGCGGTACCGCCTACGTCAGCGATGTCGGGATGACCGGGCCACGCGGCGGGGTGATCGGGGTCAACCGCCACCAGGCGGTCACCGCGATGGTCACCCAGATGCCCGTCCGGTTCGAGACCTCGTCCGAGGACCCGTGGCTGAACGCGGTGGTGATTCGGACGGATGGGCCGCTGCGGGCGGCCTCGATCGAGCAGGTGCTGGAGCCGGCGCCGGGGGTGGTGTAAGCCGGCGCGGTTCGTGTGCATGAGGCGCGATCAGGGGGCGCCGGCAGCCACCACCGGCGCGGCTTCGACCGGCCGACGGCCGAGGGCCGCCGCCACCGCCCACCCCATCTCCGACGGGAAGCTCCCGAACATCGCCACCGCCACCAGCGGGAAGAACCACACGATGTAGGAGTACAGCCAGTAGCCGGCGCCGAGTTGGAGCGCGATCAGGACGGCGGCGCCGAGCGCGGCCACCTCGATCACGCCTCGCCGGCGCGGGACGAACATCACCGCGATGGCCAACGCCACGGTGGCGCCCTGGACCAGGTGCTGCTCGACGCCGAGGTGGCCCCACAGGCCCCATACGGAAAACGGGGAGGTGCGCCCGGCCTGGTAGGAGATCGTGTCGCGCCAGAACGCGTGGAGGTTGTCGTCGAGCAACACGGGGAGCATCGCGATCGCCACGGTCAGCGCAAAGGCGACCAGGTACAGCACCACGGAGCGCCGCCGCGGCGGAGGACCCACCCCCCGTAGCAGCAGCGGCGCCAAGGCAAACGGCGCGAACTTGGTCAGCCCGGCCAGCGCGGCGGCCACGCCGCGCGCGGGCGCGCTGGTGACGACCAACAGCGACACCACGAGCAGCAGCGACACCAACGAGTCGTTGGTGTTCGAGGACAGGGTCCACAGCGTGAACGGGTAGGCCGCCCATGCGTAAGCCAGCACGATGCCGAGCGTGGGGCCGCGGACCCGGCGGCCCAGCCAGTACAGCCCGAGCAGCGTCAGTAGGTCAAACACGATCGCGGCAGCGTGGGCGGCGGGCAGGTCGTCCCACGTGCCGCTCCAGCCGAAGATCGCGCGGAACGGGACGTAGGCGTAGTAGGCGACCGGGCCGTAGGTGTCGCCGCTCGCGTTGTCCTTCGGCCAACCGCCGTACAGATCCTTCCCGTGAAGCAGCTTGTCGGCCCCGATCACGCCGGCGTACCCGACGTCGATCACGTTGGAGTTGACGACGTTCAGCCCGACCCGGAACCCGACCAGGAAGATCGTCCCGATGGCCAGCCACGTGACCGGCACGAACAGGCGCAACGGCTCGCGCGGACGCCCGTGTCCGAACCCGAGCAGCAGCATGCGGACCAGCAGGTACAGCATGAACGGGTAGATGATCGGGGTCGAGATCCCGATTTTCGCGTGGTTGAAGAAGGCGAGCGAGACCGAGAAGCCGAGCAGCGCGAGCAGATCCAGGTGGACGAGCGACCAAGCGCGCCGCCGGGGTCCGCCGATCCGCGCCTGCGTCCGGCGCCACGGCAGAAACGGGGCGATGAACAGCACGCACAGCGGCAGCCAGACGTACCACGCGTTGACCCGGCGCCCGAACGCGCCCTGGTAGCCCCGGGCCATCGACCAGGCGACCTGGAAGCCGGTCCAGACCTGGGTGACCGCGCCGCTGGCATCGTCGATGTAGACCTGGGCCAGCTCGACCTGGTGCTTGTTGGTCGAGAACCAGCTGACCTGCCACTGCCCGGGCCCCTTGGTGTACTCGTACGGCGTCGCCTTCGGGTGGCGGCGTAGCTCGGCCTTGATCGCGAGGGTCGCGGCGGCGATCCGCTCGACCTGGTCGGCGGTCAGCCGATAGCCCTTGGGCGGGACGTTCTGCTCGGTGACGAGGACCGGCGTGTTCGGGTCGGCGACGGTCGTCGTCGTGGTGGTGGTCTTCGCGAACGGCGTCGTGTTGAGGGCACCAGTGGCTGCGGTCGCCGTCGCCGGCGCCAGGAGAACCAATGCTATGACCAGCGCGACGGACCGCAGCCGCCGCACGCCAAGGACTACGCCCGGAAGCTCCAAAGCTTCTGCCCGACGAACGACAGCGGCGTGCCGGCCGCGATCGCGATCGCCTGCGCGAGCACCTTCATCACACCGGCGTCGACGAGGACCACCAGCACCACGTAGGTGAAGCCAAACGCGATCAGCGAGACCGTGAAGAAGCGAACCGCCTGGCGGACCGGGTGCTCCTCCTTGGCGTCGAACGTCCAGTGGCGGTTCAGGAAAAAGTTGTTGAGCACCGAGATCGCCCAGGCGATCACGGCGGACAGCTTGTAGTCGATACCGAGCACGTGGACGCACACCGCGAATACCACCAGGTTCACGACGTAGCCGCTGGCGCCGACCGCGCCGAAGCGAACCAGCTGCAGCCAGTTGTGCGTCTGGCGCATGCCGTGTCGGACGCGCAGGTGCAACGGCCCGCCGCTCAAGGAGCGCACCGGGCCGGCCGCGGGCATCGGGACCGTCGTGGTCAGCTCGTCGGGCATGGTCGAGGAATGTATCGGCGCGATGTCGGGGCAGCGTAAGTGTTCGACTGGACTAATCGGCTCCTAACGACGACCGACTCGGTCCGCCTAACCCCGAATCCCCGTCGCTAACCCCGAAATGATCGCGGACCATCGGTGCGACATCGCGCAACGACCAGCGTCCGCGGACGGAGGCCGACGCGGGGCCGGTCCCGCACCAGAGCAGTGCGCCAAGCGAGTCGGTCCGGTGCAGCGAGCCGTGGCTCCCGCCGCCCACGTGGTCGGCGCCGCCCCAGTCGACGAACTCGTAGCCCGGGGAGGCCGACAGCAGCACGTCGCCGGCGTTGGGGCACTGCAGAGCCGACCAAATCCGCGCCAGCGCATCGGGGTACTCGCTGCACAGGAAACGTCCGTCCTGGACCTCGCCGAGGATCGCCGCCAGCTCACCCTCGATGTCCCACCCAGCACCCCGGTCGTCGTCAACCTGAGACCCCGGGGCGAACCGCAACTCCCCGCGCCGGCTGCGAATCACCGCCTCCTCCCGGTCGGGTCCAGCCAGCCACAAGGCCAGATCGACCCCGTCCAGGGCGCAGGCCGCGTCGACCGAGCGCGCCACCAGCTCGTCGTGGCGCTCCTCGTCCAGGGCGTAGACCATCGCAGCGCGCTGGGCCGGGCTCAGGGCAACCTCGGCGCCGGCCGAGCGGGCCGCGCTCCGCGTGGCCACGTCGAAGTCGGCGAACGCCCGGTCGAGGCGGATCCGCTCCTCAACCGCAGCCTGGGAGTGGTCAGAGGTGACGATCACGGCGTATTGGTCCAGAAATGCGTCCGCGCCCCCGGCTGCGTGCATCAGGCGCTCGAGCTGCCGGTCGGCCGCCGCGATCGAGGTGACCTGGGCGTGCGGCCCGTTCTTGTGCGACCAGGCGTCGTTGTCCGGCAACGAGAACAACATGAAATCGAACAGGTCGTGCTCGATCAGGTAGGCGCCGACGCATCCGGTGTGCTGGTCGCGGACCCCGGGCATGCCCAGCTGGCCGCGGCAGCCCGTCTTGCGACTCGCGTACAGGTCGGCGTAGAACAGCTCGCGCGGGCCCATGATCGTGCGCCGGAACAGCGTCGAGGTCACGATCCGCGCCAGCGCGGTTTCGTTCGACACCTCGTGCTCGTAACGGCCCCGGTAGATCAGGTACGTCGTTCCCGCGGTTCGGACGTCCGCGTCGTCGAGCGACTCATACACCGTCTGCACCTGATCAGAGAGGTGCTCGGCGTTCATCCGGTAGACGGTGTCGGTCAGCGACCGTAGGACGCCAAACTGGCGGGAGGCGGAGAAGCTCGAGCCGTACTCGACGTAGCGGCCCTCCTCGCGGTGATACCAGTTCATGCTCGGAATCCAATGCCCGTCGGGGCCGGCGCCGGTGGCGATCGTGGCTGCGCACACCGGGGTGACCGAGGGGAACGACGCGACGCATTCGTCCACGTAGCACCCGTCGCGCCGGATTCGCGCCAGCGCCGGCGCGCGGCCGTTGGCGATGGCGCGTTCGAGCATCGCCGGCTTGAGCGCATCGATCACGACCAGGACCAGCTTCTTGTCGCTGCTCACGAGAGCATCGTCCCCCGCCTCAGGCCGACTCTCACCGCAGGATTCTCAGGCCCGCGTACTTCTGATCGGACCGGCCCCGGCCGGCCAGTAACAGCCACAGGAGCCCACCCAGCACGATCAGCCCGACCGGGGGCGCGATCACCGACAGGCCGGCGGCGAACGCGGCGGCGCCCTCGGCCAGCAGCGGCAGCGCCGCGGCCGCCTCGGCGTCGAGCCGGGCCCGGACGCGAGCGAACAGCGGCGCGGTCGCCGCGATCCCGACCGCTGCGCATACGACGCCGCCGATCAGCCCGGGCCAGGCCGCGTAGTGACCCCGGGCCAGCGATCCGGCGAAGAACAGCGCACCCAGCACCAAAGACACCGCAGCCAGGACGATCTGGGCCGGCCGGGCCTGTCCCGAGCGCAGACGCGCCGCGATGAACAGTCCCAACGCCACGCAAACCGCCATCGCGAGCAGGAACCCGACGCTCTGCAGGAAAGAGTACGAGGTGTGGTCGAAGTGGATCTCGACGTTCCCGGCCGCGAGCGCGCCCGTGACCACGGCCGGCAGGAACGGGCGCACGCCGATCGCCGCCGCCACGCCGATGCCCTGGAAGATGTCGAAGACGAGATGCACCGTGCTGTACCGTGACCAAGCGTGACGATAGACGAGAGGGCGCGGTGAGTTCAGGCTCCCGGCGCCCGCGGTCCACCGCCCGCGACATAGAGCGCTACGGCGCCCTGTTCGCCGAGCGGACCAAGGTCATGAAGTCCTCGGCCATGCGCGACCTGATGGCCCTGACCGAGCGCGACGACGTGATCTCGCTGGCGGGCGGCCTGCCGGACACCTCGACCTTCCCGCCCGACTCGTACGCGTCGCTGATGAGCACGGTGGCGGCCAGCGCGTGCGCGCGGGCGCTCCAGTACGGCCCCACGGAAGGACTGGCCGTGCTCAAGCGCTGCATCACCCAGGTGATGGCCGCGGAGGGTATGGAGATCGACGAGGACGACCTGCTCGTCACGACCGGCGGCCAGCAAGTGATCGACCTGGTGTGCAAGACGCTGGTCGACCCGGGCGACGTGGTCGTGTGCGAGGCCCCGACGTACCCGGGTGCGGTGCCGACATTCTCGAGTTACCAGGCCCGCGTGGTGCAGATCACCATGGACCGGGACGGGATGCGTACCGACGAGCTTGAATCCACCCTCGACGAGCTTGAGCGGACGGGCCACAGACCCAAGTTCATCTACACGGTCCCGAACTTCCACAATCCGGCCGGTGTGACGCTATCGCTCGAGCGCCGCCACGAGCTCGTGCGGATCGCCTCCGAGCGTGAGCTGCTCGTGCTCGAGGACAACCCGTACGGCCTGCTCCGCTACGAGGGCACACCGCTACCGCCGCTGCGCTCGCTCGACGACGAATTCATCATCTACGCGAGCACGTTCTCGAAGATCCTCTCGCCCGGCGTGCGCCTGGGCTGGACGTGCGCGCCCGCGCCGGTGCTGGCCAAGATGAACCTGGGCAAGCAGGCCTCGGACCTGTGCTCGTCGTCGATCTCCCAGTACTTCGTCTCGGCGTACTTCGACTCCGGCCCCTGGGAGGACTACGTCCGCTCGCTGATCGAGATCTACCGCCGCCGCCGCGACGTGATGCTCGACGCGCTGGCCGAGGACTTCCCGCGTGAGGCGGAGTGGACGCATCCCGAGGGCGGCCTGTTCATCTGGGCCACGCTGCCCGATTACATCGACACCACCGACCTGCTCGCCCGCGGACTCGAGGAGCACGTCGCGTTCGTCCCCGGCCGCGCCGCGTTCGTCGACGGGCGGGGCGGGTCGTCGATGCGGCTGAACTTCTCGGGGGTGGGCGAAGACGAGATCCGCGAGGGGATCCGGCGGCTCGGCGAGGTCGTGCGCGAGCAGGTCGAGCTGTACGGCACGCTGACCGGGAACGCGCCTCGAACCGCCTCACGGCGCGCCGACCCCGAACCACCCGCCGCGGACCGCGCGCCGGCGCCCGCCGACGAGCCGGGCAAGGTGCTGCCGCTACGCCGTAAGCTCGCCTGAATGAGCCGCATCGCCGTGCTGAAGGGCGGCCGCTCGCTCGAGCGGCAGGTGTCGCTGAAGTCCGGCGCGCGCGTGGAGGACGCGCTCGAGCGGCTCGGACACGAGGTCCTACCGATCGACGTCGGCGCAGACCTGGTCGAGCAGCTGACGGCCGCCCAGCCCGATCTCGCCTTCGTCGCGCTGCACGGCCGCGACGGGGAGGACGGGACGGTGCAGGAGCTGCTCGAGGTGATGGCCATCCCGCACACGGGCTCGGGCGTGTCGGCGTGCATCCGTGCGGCGGACAAGGCGCTGGCCAAGCACGCCATGCGCGACGCGGGCATCCCCACCCCGGAGTTCTACGCGTTCAGCGAGACCGCGTTCCGGGAGCTCGGCGCCGCGCAGGCGCTGCCGGCGATCGAGGAGCGCCTCCAGTTTCCGATCGTGGTCAAGCCGGCCGGCCAGGGCTCGGCGCTCGGAATCAAGTTCGCGCGCACGCCGGCGGACGTGCCGGGGGCGCTGGTGGCGGCGTTCTCCTACGACCGCAAGGTTCTGCTGGAGCGCTACGTCGCCGGCCGCGATCTGGCCGTGTCGATCATCGACGAGGACGGCGCGCCGCGGGCGCTGCCGATCGTCGAAGCCGTACCCGAGCAGGAGGACTTCTACGACTTCGAGGCGCGCTACGAGATCGGGCGGACGCGGTTCGTGTGCCCGGCCGAGCTCGAGGACGCGGCGGCGGCGCGAGCCAGCGCGATCTCCCTCGAGGTCTACGAGCTGCTCGGCTGCTCCGGGTTCGCCCGCGTCGATCTGATGCTCGAGGCGGACACCGGCGAGCTCTACGTGCTCGAGGCGAACTCGATTCCCGGCCTGACCGAGACCAGCCTCTTGCCTCAGGCCGCCGACGCGGCGGGGATCGGGTTCGACGGGCTGATCGAGCGGATCGTGGCGGCCGCGCCGGCCTATTCGCCGGCGAAGTCCTCCGGCGTCACGTGATCGAGGAAGTCCTTGAACTTCTCCACGACCTCTTCGGTGTCCTCGACCTCATGCTCGAACTCGATCGCGGACTCCGCGATCACCTCGTCGGCGGCGTAGATCGGGGCGCCGGCCCGGACGGCCAGCGCGAGTGCGTCGCTGGGGCGTGAGTCGATCTCGAGCTCCCGGCCGTTCACGCGGAGGCTGATCGAGGCGTAGAAGGTGTTCTCGCGCAGTTCGGTCACCGCCACCCGGGTGCACTCGACGTCAAGCTCGCCGAGCACGTCGGAGAGCAGGTCGTGGGTCATCGGGCGCGGCGTCGAGGCTCCCTGAAGCTTCATCAAGATTGCCGCGGCCTCGGGATGGCCGATCCAGATCGGCAGGAACTTGTTGTTCTCGACGGTCTTCAAGAGCACGATGGGCTGCTTTCCGACCATGTCGAAGCTAACGCCGTAGATGACCATCTCCTGCACGTACAGCTCCTAGATCGTGGGGTCTGGCAAGTATAGGCCGCGCCGAGCCGAGGTCCGGCCCCTTCCGGCGCGCGCCGAATCGGTCGATCAGGGGTCGGTGGGGTCCTCTTCTTGGAGCACCTTGCGCGCCACCGCAAACGCCGCGTTGGAGGCAGGAACGCCTGCATATACGGCGGTGTGGATGAACACCTCGGTGATCTCCTCGACGGTCAAACCGTTGCGCAGAGCGGCCCGTACGTGCATGCCGATCTCGTTCTCGGCCCGCATCGAGATCAACGCGGTGAGGGTGACCACACTCCGCATCCGCCGGTCCAGCCCGGGCCGCGACCACACGCCGCCCCAGGCGTAGCGGGTGATGAACTCCTGCCAGGGGGCGCCGAAGCTTCCCGCGTTCGCGGTGGCCCAGTCGACGTGCTCGTCGCCCAGCACCTCTCGCCGGGTACGCATGCCGGTCTCGAAATCGCTCACCGCTCAGCCCTCCCCAGAAACTAGTTTTCGTTCAGGAACTCCTGGATCAGCGCGGTGATCAGATCGGCCTGTTCGATGCTGGCGATGTGCCGGGCGTCCTGCACGAGCTCGAACCGGGCCCCGGGGATCAGCGCGGCGATCCGCCGGCCGTGCTCGGGCGGGATCGACGGGTCCTCTGCCGCGGAGATCACCAGCGTCGGGGCGCTGATCGACGGCAGCACGGGCGTGAGGTCCATCGCGGCGATCGCCTCACAGCAGCCGGCGTAGCCCTCTCGTGGCGTGGCGATCAGGGTCGCCCGCATCCGCTCGATCAGCTCCGGATGCGCCGAGGCGAACCCCGGGGTGAACCAGCGGTCGAGGACGGCATCGGCGATCGCCTCGACCCCATCCGCCCGGACGATGGCGGCCCGCTCGAGCCAGGACTCGGCCGGGGCGAGGTGCGCCGAGGTACAGCACAGCACCAGCCGGTCGACGCGCTCGGGCGCGTTCGCGGCGACCCACATGCTGATCATCCCGCCGATCGACAGTCCGCACAGCGAGGCGTGCTCGATCCCGAGGCGATCCAGCAGCGCCACCAGGTCGGACCCGAGATCGTCCATCGAGTACGGGCCGGGCGGCACCTCCGAGGCCCCGTGCCCCCGAATGTCGTAGCGAAGGGTGCAGAAATGCGGCTTCAGCACGTCGGCCTGCGGCGTCCACATCGTGAGATCGGTGCCGAGCGACCCGGTGAACACGAGCGCCGGCGAGCCGCGCTTGCCGCGGAACTCGTGCCGCAGCTCAGCCGCCACGATGCACCGCCAGCGCCCGGTCGATCAGCTGCGCCGTGACGCCGAGGTAGCCGGCCGGATCAAGCGCCACGTCAAGCCCATCCGCCCCGAGCCCGCCCGCCACCTGGGGACGCTCGAGCAGGACCTCGCGAAACGTTCGCTTCTCGTCCACCGATGCTCGCGCCGCCTGCTCGACCAGCGTCTGAGCGTTCGCCCGGCCGAGGGAAGGCGCCAGCGCGGCCGCCACGCTCTCGCTCATCACGAGTCCGCCCGTGAGGTACATGTCGGCGCGCATCTTTGCAGGGTCCAGCTCGAGGCCGGCCAGCAGCTCTTTCAGGATCGCGGCGGCCGAGCCGGTCAGGCGGAGCAGCTCGAGCAGCGTCTCCCACTCGGCCTGCCACCCGCCGGCGCCGCGCTCGTGCTCCTGCACCATGGCGCCGAGCATCGTCGCCACCAGGCCCGGGCCTCGTCCCGCACACGCGACGAGGCCGATGGCGCCCACCGGATTGCGCTTGTGCGGCATGGTCGAGGAGCCGCCCCGGCCCTCTCCCCCGCCTTCGCTCGCCTCGGCCACCTCGGTCTGGGCCAGCAGCACCACGTCACGGCCGATCTTGCCCGTCACCCCCAGGGCGGTCCCGAGCGCGCAGGCCAGCCGCACGGGACGGAGCCGGACGGTGTGCCACGGGAGCGCGGGCATCGGCATGCCGAGCCGCTCCGAAACATGGCGCGCCACCTCCAGACCATGATCGCCCAGGCTGGCCAGCGTCCCCACCGCGCCACCGAACTGGAGCGCCGGCTCGTGGTCGCGAACCGCGGCCAAGTCGTCGCGCGCGCCGTCGATGGCGAGCAGCCACCCGGCCGCCTTCAACCCGAAGGTCACCGGCAGCGCCTGCTGCAACAGGGTGCGCCCGGGCACGATCGCCTCCCGCCACAACTCGACGAGCTCGGCGCAGGCGTCAGCCGCCGCCCCGAAGTCGACCATCACGCGATCAAGCGCACGCCCGGCCACGAGCATCATCGCGGTGTCGATCACATCCTGACTCGTCGCCCCCCGGTGGAGGTGGGCCGACGTCGGGTCAGACAACTGGCGGCGCATCGCACGTAGGAGCGCCGGAACCGGCGTGCCCTGCTCCCCGGCCCCACGGCCGAGTTCGTCGATGTCGAGTTCGAGCCGGCCAGAGGCGAAGGCGTGGGACAGCTCATCCGCCGCCGCCGCGGGGGCCAGGTCGACATCCGCGAGCGCCTGCAACAGGGCAACCTCGACCTCGACCATCGCCTCGACGAACGCTCGGTCGGTGACCCCCGCAGCCGCGTCGCCGTGGGCGAACAGGCCCGCGAACAGGCCCCAGTCGGTCACGCCTAACGTGTCCCGCCGAGCGGGCGAGGGCGGGGAGAAGGGTTGGTCACCTGGAGCGAATGCGCGAAGGACCCGAGCGCCGCGCGCACCACCTCGACGGTCTCCGGCGGCAGGTCCCCGAGCATGTCGGACTCGATCCGGTCGACCGACCGGTCGCAGCGCTCGAGCGTCTCGAGGCCCTTGGGTGTGACCGACGCACGCAGGACGCGGCGGTGCTTCGGGTCGGGCCGGCGGCGGACCAGCTTGCGCCGCTCGAGCGCGGAGATCACCAGGTTCATCGCCTGGGGGGTGACAAGCGCCCAACGGGCCAGCTGCGCGCACGACAGGCCGTCGCGCTCGCGCAGCAGGCTGAGCGTCACGTATTCGGGGGTGGAGACCCCGATCAGGCGCAGCTCCTCGTCGAGCCGGGCGCGCAGGCGCCGTTCCACGCGGTACACGAGGTATCCGACGCGGGGAACGGACTTCGCCTCGGCCGAGCCGAGCTGGGCAGTTGCCGCTCGCGCCATCGCGCTCAACATTAGTTGACTGCCCGGTCCGGATGGGGCGAGGTGACCGCAATCCCGTTGACAAGCGGCTTGTCATGAGCATAGGGTTGCCCCGCACTCCAACGTCGGTGGACCTCAGAGGGAGGGTTTCATGATCGGACGTAAGGCAGTCATCCTGCTCGTCGCCGTCGGAATCCTGGCGGCGATTCCAGCCGCATCCGGGGCGCAGCCCCCGCCTTGCCCGTCCACGCACTGCGGCACGACCGCCGACGGCGGCCAGTGGGTCGCCGACGTGCCGGCGCACTGGAACGGCACGCTCCTGCTCTACAGCCACGGCTTCGGACCGCCGGCGGCGCAGGACGCACCCGACCCGAACACGCAGGCGGCGTTGCTCGCGCGCGGGTACGCCCTGGCCGGGTCCTCGTACGATCCGAGCGGCTCGTGGTGGGCCCTGGACAGCGCGCTCAGCGACCAGTTCCAGACACTGTCCGCCGTCGAGGCACTGCTCCCGCATAGACCGACCCACGCGTTCGCGGTGGGGACGTCGATGGGCGGCCTGATCAGCTCACTCGAGGACGAGCACTCGAACGGCCGCCTTCAGGCGTCGCTCACCACGTGCGGGATCGTCGCCGGCGGCCTCCAGCTCAACAACTACCAGCTGGACGGCGAGTACGCGATGAGTCAACTGCTGGCGGGCGGAACGCTCAAGCTGGTGCACTTCACCGACCCGGGTGACGCCCTCACGACCGGGTACGCGATGGACGCCCTCGCGGGGCAGGCCCAGAGCACTCCACAGGGTCGCGCGCGACTCGCCCTGGCGCTGTCCTTGATGAACGTCGCCACCTGGGCGCCCGGGCAGCCGATGCCGGCGCCTCAGGATTACGCGGCCCAGGAGCAAGGGCAGTACACGATTCAGTTCGCTCCGACCGGAGCTGCGCCGCTGTTCACGACGCAGGACTTCGTCGAGTTCGGGCGCCCCTGGATCGACCAGGCATCCGGCGGAAGCGCCACCTGGACCAAGGGCGTGAACTTCGGCCTGCTCCTGGCCGAGTCGCCCTACGCGCCTGAGGTGATCAGCCTGTACCGGCAGGCCGGCCTGAATCTGTGGTCCGACCTCGCGAGCCTCACCCGCCACGCGAATATCACCGCCGACCCGGCCGCGGTGCGGTCGCTGACCCAGACCTCGGTTCCGACCGGTCGCCTCCAGGTCCCCGAGCTCGACTTGCACACCATCTCGGACCAGCTGGTGCCGGTCCAACAGGAGGACTACTACCGCCACACCGTCCGGTTCGCCGGTCGCAGTGACCTGCTGCGCCAGGCGTTCGTTCAACGACAGCTGCACTGCAACTTCACGCCGTCCGAGCTGGTCGCCGGCGTGCAGGCCGTGCAGCAGCGGGTCGAGACGGGACGCTGGGGCCACCTGGCCGATCCGGCCGTGTTGAACGCGGCGGCCAACGCGACCGGGCTCGGTTCGTCGGCCTTCATCCCATTCGAGCCTGGGCGCTTGTCCGGCGACAACGGGCCGTTCGACCCGTTCACCGGCGGCTCGTTCCCGTTCCCGTTTGGTCGGTGGTAGGCGCCTGAGGTGATTCTGCGGCTCCCGGGCGACAATACCCGGGATGCCGCAGACTCCCATCCGAGCGCAGCGCGCCGTTTGGGCGTGGGCCTGCCTGGGCCTGGCCGGCTCGCTGTTGGTCACGATCGCCGGGCCAGGAATGGCCGGCGGCCCCGTCCGGTGGTGGTTCGTGGGCGGCGGCGGCGCCGGCGTCTTCTACGCCGGGATCGCGGCGCTGCTGGTCGCGTGGCTCGGTCTCGGGCGGCTCGCCCCGACCTCGCGGCAGTTGTGGATCGTCGCGGGACTGTGGTGCGCGCCGCTCGTCCTCGGGGCGCCCCTGTTCAGCCAGGACGCCTACAGCTACCTCGCCCAGGGAACGCTCGTGCACCTGGGCATCGACCCGTACACCCAGACGCCGTCGGTGCTCGCGCAGCACGGCCAGGCGCATGTGCTGAACGCCGTCAATCCGTTCTGGCGTCACACCACCGCGCCGTACGGGCCGCTCTTCCTGTGGATCGTGAGCGCGTTCACGGGCGCGAGCCCGGTCGCCGGCGTGCTGCTCATCCGCGTGCTCGAGCTCGTCGGCCTGGTCCTGCTGGCGGTGTTCGTGCCGCGGTTGGCGCGATCCCTCGGCGCCGATCCGGACCGGGCGACGTGGCTCGCTCTGGTCAGCCCGCTCGTGTTGCTCGAGCTGGTGGCCGCGGTGCATAACGATCTATTGATGATTGGTTTGGTGGTCGCGGGCGTCTCACTCGCCATCGAGCGGCGGGTGCTGGTGGGCATCGCGGTGTGTGCGCTGGCGGCCACGATCAAGCTGCCCGCCGCGGTGGCCATACCGTTCATCCTCGTCGCCTGCGCGGACCGCGGGACGGTGCTGCGCGGCGTGCTCGTCGCCGCCGGCGTGGTGGTCGCGGTCAGCCTGGTCAGCGGTCTCGGGTTCGGTTGGATCTCGAGCGGCGTCTTTTCGACCCCGGAGAAGGTGCGGCTCGCGATCACCCCGGCGACCGCGCTCGGGTGGACGGTGGCGCAGGTGGTGCCGGTCGGCGCACGGGGCCTCGAATCAGCGTTCGGGGTGATCGCATTCGCCGGCAGCGTGGTGTTCGGGCTCATCCTGTTGTGGCGTACTCAGCGCCAGAGCATGGTCCGGTACCTCGGGTTTGCCTTGATTGCCGCCGCCGTCTGCGGCCCGGCCGCGTGGCCGTGGTACCTGACCTGGGGGATCGTGCTGCTCGCCGCCTGCCCCGGGATCCAGTCCTCTCGCGCGCTGGTGGCGGCCAGCGCCCTCGGCGCGTTGGTCGTCAAGGCCGACGGCGTCCTCGCCTTCCCGCTGCACACCGCGCCGGTGTTTGTCGCGCTGTACCTGGCGATCGTGGTCGTCTGGCTGGCGCGCAGACGGCCGGCGCTCACCGCCTCCCGCCTGCGCCCGATCGCCGAGTCCTGATGGCGACGCTGGTTCGCGAGCCCGAGGCTGCACCGATCGACCCACCGCGCGCCCGCGCGTTCGAGGACGTCGCGGTCGTCGCGGGCCCCGCGGCGCTCGCGATCGCGTTGTGCCTGATCTCGCTCACCTCGCGTAGCCTGTGGCTCGACGAGGCGGCGACCGTCGCCATCGCCGGCCAGCACGGCTCGGCGCTGTGGAGCGCGATCGCGCACGACGGCGGGAACATGCTCGGCTACTACGCGGTGGAGCACGTGCTGGTCGGGTGGTTCGGTCGCGGCGCGTTCGTCATCCGCCTACCCTCGGTGCTGGCCGCTGGGTGCGCGGCCGGCGCGGTGGCGTTGCTTGGCCTGCGCCTGTTCGACCGGAGGGTCGCGCTCGCGTCCGGGGCGCTCACCGCGGTCAGCCTGCCGCTGGTCTTCTGGGGCCAGAACGCGCGTGGGTACGCCCCGATGGTTGCGCTGGTGGCGGGATCGTTCGTCGCGTTCGACGCGCTGCTGAGGTCTGGCTCACGCCGTTCCTGGATCGCCTACGTCGTGCTGACCGCGCTCGCTGTGTACGCGAGCTTCGTCGCGGTGTTCGCGCTCCCCGCGCAGCTGATCGCGCTGGCGTGGCTGCGACGCGAGGCCTGGCGGCGCGCGCTGTCGGCGATGGCCGCGTGCGCGGTGGCGTGGATCCCGCTGGCCGTGCTGGCGCTCGAGCGAGGCTCGGGTCAGCTGTTCTGGATCCCGGGTCCGAGCCTCAAGACCGGGGGTCAGGTGATCCAGGCGCTGGCCTCGGCCGGGTTCGAGCCGAACTTCCGGCCGACGTGGGCGGCGACCGGGCTGACGATCCTCACCGTGGCGCTCCTGCTCGTCGCGGCGGTCCGGATCGTGCGCCGGCCGGGCTGGGGGCCGCTCCTGGCTCTCTCGTGGCTGGTCGTGCCGGTGGGGCTGATGTGGCTGTGGTCGCTCGTCGGCCAGTCGCTGTTCACGCCTCGTAACGCGCTGGTGTCCCTGCCCGCGGCGGCGTTGCTGCTGGGTTGGCTGCTCGGCCGCAGCCGACTCGGGTGGGCGGCGGTGGCGATCCTGATCGCGTTGCGCGTGGTGGCGCTGGCGCCGAGTTACGGCACCTCACCCGAGGACTGGCGCGCGGCCACCGCGTACGTGCTCCACAGCGAGCGCCCCGGCGACTGCGTCGCGTTCTATCCGCTCGACGGGAAGATGCCGTTCGCGTACTACGCCGGTCAGCCCGTAAAGCCCTACGTGGAGCGCTACGAGACGCCGCGGCTGCCGTCGGGGTGCGCGCGGGTGTGGCTGGTGGCGAGCCACCAGGGGCAGCCGACCGGCCCGGCGGTCTCGCGCGGGCACTACGCGACATACGTGGCGCTGCGGCGAACGCTGAGCCGCTCGTACGCGCGGTCGACCACGAGGTCGTTCGGCTACGCCAGCCGGATCTGGGTCCAGCTGTTCTCTCGGACTCGGCCCGGTTAGGGCCGCAGCGTCGTCCCGACGAACGTGAGCGCGCTGAGGCCGGCCAGGGCGATCCCGTTGACCCACAGCAGCACGGTGAACGGCCGCCCTCGCACGTAGCGCGCGACGACGATCACGGCCGGGAAGGCGGTGATCAGCAGGCGCGGCATCGGCGGGACGTACTCCGAGGTCATGCCAAGCCACGCGATCCCGAGCGTGTAGACGATCGCCTCGATCGACATCTCGCGGCGGTTGCGCAGGACAAGGACGAGCAGGCCGATGAGCAGGATCGCGCCGCCCAGCCCGACCACCAGGTTGAGGTCGATCGTCGGGTGGTTGAAGTGCTTGAACGAGATCTGGTCGCCCAGTTGCTCGGTCAGATGCACCAGCGCGAACAGGTCGGTCCTCTCGCTCCACCCGTCGCGCTGCGCGATCAGGCTCGCGAACGGGCTGCCGGTCCAGATCCACAGGAACGCGGCGAACGAGACCGCACCGACGAGCGACAGCGCCGGCGCGAGCAGGGCGCGGAGGTGCGAGCGGCGCCGGCGCAGCTCGAGCGCGGCCGAGACCGCACAGACGAGCACGAGCACCAGCGCTTGGGGCTCGGTGGCGGTGGCCAGGCCGGCCAGTGCGCCGGCCAGCACCCAGCGTCGGCGTTGCAGCGCGAGGATGCACCCGGCCGCCAGGGGGATCATCAGCCCCTCGGCGTAGACCATCGAGAACACGACCGACCCGGGGAACAGGCAGAACAGCAGAATCGCGCGCCGGGCGGCCGCTTCGCCCCACCAGCTCTCGGCCAGCCGTCCGACCAGGACGGTGGCGATCAGGCCGCCGAGGCCGGAAACGATCACTCCCGCGACCGTCGTCGAGAGGATCTCGTAATGCGCGATCGGGACGACGAACGCGTGCGAGGTGGCCCACACGACGAGCGGGTAGAGCGGGAAGAAGCCGAGCGTCGACTGCTCGTGCACGACGTGCGTCGGGTAGCCGTGATCGGCCAGCTCGCGGTACCAGAGGCCGTCCCACTGGGAGAGCTCGTGCGTGAACGCGTGGTGGCGCAGGGTGCCGTTCACCACGGCGACGACCAGCAGCAGCACACGCGTCGACAGGTAGACGATGAGCGCGAACCGGGCGCTCGAGATCGCGGCGGCGGCGCGCTCGCGCAGGCGGGCGGCACGCGGAACGGCGACGGCGACGGATGCGCTCTCCACGAGCCGGCGAGTTTAGGTGACGGCCGCCGGGCCGGAAAACATAGAATCGCGCGCCATGTGCAGGCTGTTCGGGATGAGCGGGGGCCCACACGACGTGCAGGCCACCTTCTGGCTGCTCGACGCGCCAACCAGCCTGATCGCGCTCTCGGAGACCCAACCCGACGGGGTCGGCCTCGGCACCTTCAATGCCGACGGCAGCCCGTGGGTGTATCGCAAGCCCGTCGCCGCCAATCGCAGCCAGACGTTCATCGCCGACGCGCACGAGGTCAAGTCGCGCACGTTCCTGGCCCACATCCGCCACGCCACCGCCGGCGAGCCGACGCTGCAGAACACCCACCCGTTCGAGCAGCACGGCCGGCTGTTCGCCCACAACGGCGTGCTCGGTGGGCTGGACGCGTTGCGCTCGCGCCTCGGCGAGCACGCCTCGCTCGTGCAGGGCAGCACGGACTCGGAGCTGTACTTCACGCTGATGACCAAGCGGATCGAGGAGCACGGCGGCGACGTGGCCGCCGGCATCGCCCACGCCGCGCGGGAGATCGCGGCGGAGATCCCGCTCTACTCGCTGAACATGGTGCTGACCACCCCGACCGACATCTGGGCGCTGCGCTACCCCGACACCAACGAGCTCTGGGTCCTCGAGCGCTCGATCGCCGCGCTGGGCGGGCCCGACGGCGGCGGCGTCCTGGACGAGCGCGCTGCCTCGGGCATCACGCGCGTGTTCTCGGGCCAGCTGGCGATCCTGCCCGCGACGGTGATCGCCTCGCAGCCGATGGACACCAACCCACTGTGGCGGAGGCTCGAGTCAGGGGAGCTGATCCACGTCGATCCCGAGCTTCGGGTCACCTCGACGATCGCGGTGCCGGACCCGCCCGCGCAAATGCTCGAGCTGACGTCGCAGGAGGTCGTGGCCCAGCACGAGGAGCCGGCGGCCGGCGCCGGGTAGCGCGAGAGCCTCTAGGCCCCGAACCGGGCGGCCAGGTCGGCCACCAGGACGGACAGGCCGGCCGAGGCCATCAGCCGCTCCTGGCGCGCGATCTCGGGCGTGAGGACGAGCATCCGTACCTCGGCGAGCTCGTCGAGCGAGTCAAGCGCGGCGGCATGCGGTTGGACGGCGGCCAGGACGTCGTCGAGCACCTGGGCGACCGGGACACGGACGCAGCGGACCGGATCGATCAGTTCGGCCATGGTCGCGTCGCGCGCGGCGATGAAGCGGTTCTCGGCGAGCGCCTCCTGGGCATTGACGAGGCCGGCGGGCGCGTAACCCTCTTCGAGCTCGAGCCGGGCGAGCGCCTGGACCAGCGCCGTCAGCGCCGCGGTGGCGGCCAGTCGGGGCTGGGCGTCCATGATCCGGATCTCGACCGTGCCCAGACGGGGCTGGGGGCGGATGTCCCACCACAGGAAGGTCGGCTCGGGAACCGCCCCGGAGCGCACGAGCAGATCGACGGTCTTGACCCAGTCGGCGTAGCTGTCGAAACGCCGCGGGATGCCGGTGCGCGGGAAGCCCTGGAACAGGATGGTCCGGTTCGAGGCCAGGCCGGTGGACTGGCCGCGCAGGAAGGGCGATGAGGCCGACAGAGCCAGCAGCATCGGCAGGTGCGCGCGCAGCTGGTTGACCAGCTTGATCGCGCTATGAGCGTCGGGGACGCCGATGTGCACGTGCAGGGCGAAGGTCGGCTCCCGTCGCGCGAGCCCGCGCATCGTGCGGTGGATGACCTGATAGCGGCTGGAGGGAGACACTCGGGTCGGTTCGGCGCTCGGACCCGGGTACATGCCGGCGGACGCTCCGGCCATGCCGAGCTTCACGAGATCGCGGGCCAGTAGAGCGCGTAGCTCGCGCATCTCGGCGATCGCCTCGCGGACGGTCGCATGCGGAGCGGTTCGCAGCTCGAGCGCTGCCTCGTGGGTCTCCGCAGCGCAGTTCCCCTCGAGTCCGTCGCCGGCCTGCGAGAGGACCTCGTCGCCGCGCTGGGCCAGGGACCAGTCGACCGGATCGAGGAGCATGACCTCCTCCTCGATCCCGATGGTATAGGCCTCAGACGGCCGCCAGGCGGCCCACTCCCCCCTTCCCGAAGGTGTGGTGCGCCCCGTCAGTGTTTCTACAGTCTCCGTAGAAGCAGTTAACCACGCGCTGAACGACAGTTGGGTTAACCCGCCTTCGCGAGGCGCTGCGCGACCGGGGTGGCGCGTCGCGAGCGCGCGGCGCGCCGCGGTGCCGTTCCGAGGCGGCGGGGCTCCGGGAGGTTGGCGGTGGCGGCCACGCGCTCGTCGGCCTGCTCGTCGGCTCCGGCCGCCGCGGCGATCAGGAGGTCGAACAGCGGATCGTGGTCCCTGAGGCCCTCGGCATGCCACTGGACGCCCACGACCAAGCGCTCGCCGAGATGCTCGATCGCCTCGATCGTCCCGTCCTGCGCCCAAGCGGTGGCGACGAGATTCTGGCCGAGGGTCTGCACGGCCTGGTGGTGGAACGAGTTGACCTCGAGCCTCGGACCGCCGAGTACCGCGCGCAGTCGGCTCTGCGGCGCAGTCTCGACGTGATGCGTGGTGACGCTGCCGTGCTCGGGCTGGCAATGCTCGAACCCACTGCCTACGACGTCCGGAAGGTGCTGGTGAAGCGACCCGCCACGCGCGACGTTGAGGACCTGCATTCCCCTGCAGATACCCAGGATCGGAAGCTTCCTGCGGTCGGCGGCGCGGACCAGCGCCAGCTCGACGGCGTCCACCCGCGGCTCGGTCGCCCCGAGCTCGGGGTGGGGCTGCTGGCCGTAGGTGGACGGCTGGAGGTCCGGCCCGCCCGGCAGGCACACGCCGTCGACGCGGTCGAGCAGCGAGTCGATCGCGTCCGGGCGAAGCAGCGGCACGATCACCGGGATCCCGCCCGCGCGCTCGATCGCCTCGGGATACAGCGTGGCCAGCGCCACCTCGAGCTTGGGCGGCTCCCCCTGGGGGCGCGCGACGACGTCTGCGGGGCGGCGGAGCTCCGAGGTGGTGACCGCGATCAGGGGACGCGCGCTCATGTGGACATATATTTCGGCCGCAGGCGGCGTTACTCCATATCCATTGGGACAAACATTCGTCCAGGCAGTTCGCCCGGAATGAGGAGTCTCGCTGGCCAGGCGGACGTGTTCGGGATTAGGATTGCCTGGAAATCGCGTGTCCGTCGCGGGGTCGGCAGACGGTCGATGGGCACACGACATCTGGACGGCGTGGATGACCGCAGCGAAAGCCGAGCGTCAATTGGTGGTGTTCTCCTTGCACGGGGAGCACTACGGGCTGCCCATCACCGCCGTGCGCGAGATCATCCGCTACGTGCCGCCCACCGCGACCGCGATCGCCACCGGGCTCATCCAGGGCATGATCAGCCTGCGCGGGCGGACCCTGCCGATCGTGGACCTCTCGAGCCGGCTCGGCCAGACGCTCGAGGTCGCCGTCAAGACGCGGATCCTCGTCGTGGAGGTGTCCGGGGGCGCGCTCGGGCTGGTCGTCGACAACGTCGACGGGATCTTGCCGATCCCGTCCGAGCAGATCGAGCGACTCCCGGCCGCCGCCGCCGACAGCGGCTTCGGCGACGAGGTCGCCGCGGTCGGCGACCGCCTGATCGTGCTGATCGACGCCGAGCGCGCGTTCGGCGAGGTGCTGCCGGAGCGCCCGGCGCCGGCACGCCGGCGCCGGACCACTCGCTCTACATCTGCGCGCTGAGTTCTTCCGCCGTCGGGATGACGACGGGGCCGTCGGGCGGCTGGGTGAAGCGGATCGGGTTGCCGAACGGGTCGCGCAGGGCGCAGTCGGTGCCGTAGAAGCGCTCGACCGGCTCCTGCGTGAACTCGACGCCCGTGGCGCGGAGCTCCTCGTAGGTCCCGCGGCAGTCGTCGGTCTCGAAGATCAGGCCGCCGCCGGCGGCGCCCTTGGCGACGAGCTCCCGGAGCTGATCGGCCGTGGCGTCGTCGTAGGCCGGAGGCCCCGGGAGCATCAGGCCGACCTGGAGGTCGGGCTCGCCGGGCATGTTGACGGTGAGCCACCGCATGAAGCCGAGGTCGGCGTCGGTGTTGACCACCATGCCGAGCTTGCCGACGTAGAAGTCGAGCGCCTCGTCCTGGTCGAGGACGTGGATGAAGGTGTGGGTGATTCGTTTGAGCATGCCGGTCACGCTAGAGCGCGCGAGGCGCCGGCGCTTCTCCAAAGCTGCTCTTGTTGAGGGTTGTGGTCACCCGGCCGGGCGCATCCACGCCATCGCCCAGCAGGCGGGGATCCGGAGCCTTGCCCCCTCGCCGGCGAACCGCACGCGATACCTCGAGGGCGACTCGCCGACCACCGCGCGGAACGTACGGCTGAACGTCCCGAGGCTGGCGAAGCCGACGTCGAAGCAGATCTCGGTCACGGGGCGGTCCGTCTCGCGCAGCAGCTCCATCGCGCGCTCGACCCTGCGGCGCTGGAGATACCGGTGCGGCGTCTCGCCGAACGTCGCGCGGAACTGGCGACTGAAGTGCGCCGGCGAGACGTGCGCGACCCGGGCCAGCGCCGGAACGTCCAGCGGCTGCGGGTAGGCGCGATCCATCATGTCGCGGGCTCGCAGCATCCTGCGGTTGCGGTCTTCGATCATCCGCGACACGAGCCCATGATCGCGCTCCGCCCGTCAGTGCTTGGGAACCATCTGGTAGATCGTCGCGTACCCGATCAGGAACACGACCTTGCCGTCGGTGATCACCGGGGTGAACTCGCCGTCGTGGAACGAGAACACCTGCCGGCCGGTGCGCAGATCGAGGCCGGTGGTGGTGTTCGATCCGAGGCTCGAGTAGTAGACGACGTTGCCCACGACCGTGGCGGAGCCGTCGATCCGGCCCCCGCCCCCGTGGCTCCACCGCAGCGCGCCGCCGTTCGCGGTGTAGGCGTAGAAGCGACCGTCGTAGGAGCCGATGAATACCGTCGGCCCGAGGCCGGGAACATCCGCCACGGCCGGCGAGGAGTACACGTAGGCGCCCGTCGATGCGCTCCACGAGACCGCGCCGGAGTTGGCCCAGAACGCGTACACCGCCCCGCTCGTGCTGCCGATGTACACCCGCCCGTACGCGACCGCGGGCGTCGAGTAGAAGCTGTCCCCGCCGGCGGCCGACCAGATCGCCCGCCCGCTGGCGGCGTTGACCGCGTGGACGTGCGCCCCGTAGTCGCCGAAGTAGAGCGTGTTGTGGGCGAACGCCACGCCCCCCTTGACCGCCCCGTTCGCGTGGAAGGTCCAGTTGACGTGGCCGTCGTAGGTCCGGAACGAGTACACGGTGCCGCCCTGGTCGCCGAGGAACACGCTGAGGCCGTGCACCAACGGCGAGGACTCGCTGCCCGCAGGCAGCGAGTGTGACCACGCTACCTTCCCGGTGCTCATCGAAACCGCGACGACCGCGCCGTTCCCCGGGACCTTGGCGCCGGGATTTCTCGAAAGCAGCGTGAAGAACACGAGCTTGTGGCGGATGTCGAGAGCTGGCGAGGCCGCGGCCAGACCGCCTATCTGGTGGTGCCAGATCAGGTGGCCGTTGCTCGAGCTGAGCGCGCTCGCCCATCCGTTGGCGTCCTGGAAGTACAGCGTGTTGTCGTAGACGACGGGCGGGAATTCGAGCAGCGCGCCGTCCCAGAACCGCCAGCCCACGTGCAGGGGCGGGTCGAGCTTGGCGCTGTTAGGGAAGAGCCGGGTACGCGCGAGGTCGTAGCCGTACATCGGCCACGGGTCGTCGGTCGGACGCGGGTGCGGCTTGGGGGGCGGCGGGGCCGGCAGCACCGGCGGCAGCGCGGCTGGAAGCGTCGCGACGCTCGCCGCCGCAGTGGGCGGATCGTGCTTCGCGCGTCCAGAATGGACGAGGACGAGGACCCCCGCCGCGACCCCGATGGCCACCAGGGGCCCCGCCACGGCCACGAGTCCCCGACGCAGCCCGGGGCTCGACATGGTGCGCGATGCTATCCGGCCGGGGGGACGATCCAGATCACGCGGGCGCGCCGGTCTAAGGCGCCCGCCTAGAACGGCGGCGCGTAGTAGGTCAGGTACATCGAGAGGCGCTCGTCACGCGTCGAGATCGGGCCGAACGGGTCGCTCGGTCCCGCGCCGAAGGGATTCGCGTTGGAGGCGAGAGCAGCCGACGCTGAGTCGTATCCGACCGCGGCCACGCCGGCATCGCCACCGGTGATGAAGCCGATCCAGTAGTCGCCCGGTCCCAGCAGCAGAAGACCGGATGGATTCTGGTCTGTTCGCTGCCGCGGCAGCTTCAGCGCGTACCAGCCAGGCTGTGCCGTCGACGTGTACATCAAGTCGCTGGTGCGCGCGAGCAGCGAGCCGGGCGCGCCGCCTGAGTCGGCATAGATGACTCCCTCGAGCGTCTGCTGCCCGGGCGTTCCCGTCGGCTTCAAATAGACGTCGACGTCCCGCGCGTAGCCCATGGTGGGCAGCGAGTAGCGGGTCACCTGTTTCGCGTCCGCCCCCAGACCCACCGATAGAGCCCCGACCTCGACGTCGCCGAGCTCACTGAGGCAGGGCTGGAACTCAGCTCCGACCGGCGCCGTGAACACGAGTGGGGCGCCCAGCGCGACACCGTCGACACTCCACGTGAGGGTGTAGCCGCCGGGTCCTTGCGTGGGGAAACAACCCGCGAGTGCGATTCGGAAGCCGGCGCGGTCCGGCGGGGTGAGCGGATACAGCGTGCACACGCTCTGCTGGGGCCCCGCGATGCACAGCTGCGCCGCGTCGGCCGTGCTCCTGGTCGCCACCCCGGTGAGGAAGTCAAAGCTCCGGACCGGCTGGCCGTTCACGACGGAGGTGATGTCCTCGGTCAGCATGCCCAGGCAGTACGCGCTCGAGACCGGTGGCTGGCCGCGCTCCGCGCACCGGTACGTGCTCTGGGCGCCCGGGCTGAGCGAGTAGCTGAGCTCGGCGTTGTTCGATTGCGTGTCGACCTGACCCCGGCGGTCGCTGATCATCGTCCCGCCGCAGGCGTCCGCGGTGGTCCACGCGGTCCCACGCACCGTGGCCGCGGCGTAGCGACCGACTGTTCTGAACTTGCCGTGCGCGGTGCCGTGCAGTAACCGCAGGACACCCGGCTTCAGCGCGGCGACCGATCCACTGCGCCGAGTCGTTGACGCGCACGCGCGGGTCGCGTCGCGGCCGCGGGTAAGGGCAAGCGTGGTCAGGCCCGAGCGGTCCTGAGTGAACACGAAGGCGCCACCGTTGAAGGACCCAGACTGCGGGCGGCCTCGGCCAACGTCGGCGGCCAGCAGCTTGACGGTGCCCTCGCTCGTATCGACGGTGGATCCGACCCGCAGCGCGACCCGCCGGGTGAGCGGACTGAAGCGGCGGGTACCGACCGGCCGCACCCGCACCGTTCCGGAAACCCGGGAGACGACCACCGTGCGGCCCAGTCTTGGCCTGATCGCGGACGTCGCCGACGCGGTGTGCGCCAGGACTATTCCCGCAACCGCAACCGCAGCAGCGACACGCTGTTTGCGCAGTGGTCCCACATCAACCGATCCTGGCCCGCACGCTACCGAGCGCCGGCGACCCGCTGGCAAAACCTTGGATGGGGCCTGTGGTCCCCTTCAGCATCGCCACCGATACGGAGTGGTCGTCGATACCCGGACCAGGCCGGAGCGTTCGAGGATCGGGCGCGAGTATTCGGTCGAGTCGCTGTGGATGAGCGTCTTGCCCACCCGCAGCGCCGACCTCGCCCGTGCCGCGGTCAGCGCCCGATACACCCCTCGCCCGCGCCAGTCGGGCCTGGTCGCACCACCCCAGATGCCGGCGAACTGGCCTCCCGGGACCGGCTCGAGCCGTCCCGCGCCGACGATCCCTCCCTGGCTCTCGGCAACCCATAGCTCCATCCCGTCGCCAAAGCTCAGTCGACGCAGCAGAGCGTCGGCCTCTTCATCGGACTCCGGGTCGCCGAACACCGCGGCCACCATCGCGCACATGGCGCGCACGTCGGACTCGCTGGTCACCCGGCGCAGTCGCACGCTCGCCGGCAGGGGGACGTCGACCGCCAGGCGGTTCGCCTCGCCGATCATGATCGACTCTGGTTCGTCCGGCGTGAACCCGTTACCGAGCAACGCCTCGTGCAGACCCGGGGCATGGTCATGACCGCGGGTCTTCCATTCGACCCGCTTGATTGCTGGGTCTCGCCGGTAGTGGGCGAGCGCCTCGCTGACCAAGCTCTGGATGGTCGGGGCGTCAGCTCCGCCGAGATCCTGGTAGGTGACAAAGCCTCGCCCGCCCGCGAATGTCACCAGCCGCAACGGACCCAGCCGGGTGACCGCCAACGCACTCGGCGTCTCCGCATCGGTTCGAAGCTGCTCGTCGTACGCAGCCAGCAGGCTGGCGGGCGAGGAATCGTGCTTCTCACTCACTATGCGTGGCTTCGAACTGGCGCCGGACTGCGTAGGTCAGGTGGGTCACCCGCTGCGTCGGCTCCGCGCGGACGGGCTCTAGGGCCACGCGGCCCGCGTCGACGCCCTCGAACAGACGGATTCCAGAGCCGAACAGCACGGGTGACAGCGCGATCGTGAACTCGTCGATCAGTCCGGCGTTCACGTACTCCAGGATCGTTGCGCCGCCGCCCGCCATGCGGACGTCCCGGTCGCCGGCGGCCTTGCGAGCCTGGTCGAGCGCCGGCTCGATGCCGTCGTTGACAAAGTGGAAGATGGTCCCGCCCGGCCGCTCCCAGGGGTCACGCTTCTCGTGCGTCACGACGAAGACGGGCGTGTGGAACGGCGCCTCCTCCGGCCACGCCTGCTCGCCGAGGTCGAACATGCGCTTGCCCATCACGCTCGCGCCGGTGCGTTCGAACGTCTCCCGCACGATGTCGTTTTCGCGCCCTTCCTCGCCGCCCTCGCCAAGCTTCAGGTTCTCTCGGAAGAACCGCTGCGGGAATATCCACTGCTGCAGTTCCATCCACTGCGCCATCCAGCGCTCGGCACCTTCCTCGGGCGCGATGAACCCGTCCAGCGACATCGTCACGCTGAAGAACACCTTCCGGGCCATCAGCCCTCCGCTCCCTTCCGAACGATCTCGGTGACGTAGGCAGCCAGCTTGCTCAGGGTCTGCCGGCCACCCTCGATCGCGTGGTACTTCTCGACTGCCTCGTCGCGCAGCTCCTTGGTGGGGAACACGGTCCGCATCTCGATCCGGGTCGCCGCGCCGTCGGGCGCGAACGTCAAGACCGACTCAAAGGCGTTCGGGTCGCCGCGGGACTCACCGTGCAGCAACGCGATCCGCTCCGGCGGGGCGATCTCGGTCCAGGAGATCCACTCCTCGTAGTCCGTCCCGTCCGGTCCGTGCATGACGAAGTCCCACTCCCCGCCGACGCGGAACTCGAACGCGCGCGTGGTGGTGGTGAACCCCTCGGGTCCCCACCACCGCGACAGGTGCCGCACCTCGGTGAACGCCTCGAACACAAGCTCCCGTGGCGCACTGATGACCCGGGAGATCGCGATCTCGCGGTCGGCCGTCGCTGACTGCGCCGGCGCTCCTCGTCCCGTCGCGCTCATCAGCTACTCCTCCTGCCTTCCCTGCTTGAGGTCCTGCACGTACGTGTCCAGCCGGTCGAAGCTCTCGTTCCAGAACCGCTCAAACCCGCCGGTCCATTCGTAAACCGGTCGCAGCCCGCGAGCGTCAAGGTCGTACAAGCGTTGCTTGCCTGCCTTGCGGTCCCGCACCAGTCCGACCTCCCGAAGCACACGCAAGTGTTTGGACGCCCCCGGCAGGGTCATCCCCAGCTCCTGGGCCAACGCTGTCACCGGCCCCTCGCCCGCCCGCAACAGCACCAGGATCTCCCGGCGCTGCTGCTCGGCGATCGCGTTGAAGACGTCTGACGTCGTCGCTGCACGTGCCATGGCGCAATCATACTTTCCGATATCGGCAAACGTCAAGCCCGGATGAATCAGATGCGTCGAGTCAGATGCCGATCGTGACCGTTGTCAGCCGTTGCAGCGGCTGCGGATACGCGTATCCCGGAGGCGGCACGCGAAACGGCGGCGGGCACGGAGGGCGATGGGTGAGAGGGCAGAGAAAAGCCCGCTGTGGCGCGGGCTTTGGTCGACTAGTGGGCGATCCAGGACTCGAACCTGGGACCTCTTCCTTATCAGGAAAACCTTTTGTCCCCTCCAGTCCCCCCAACTCGCACTTAATCCCTGCAAACCGCCGCGACGGCGCCAGCGGAAGGGGACTGGAGGGGACTGGACGGGACAACCTGGTGGCCCCGTAGTGGCCCCACGACCGCCGTTCGAGGGCATGGTGTCGTATGACCCGGAAGCGGTCATCATGCCGACGATACGGTCAGGCCCGGATGCTCCGGCGGCGGGCCGCTGCGCGCCTGCATGATCGCGTCGACCGCGGCGAGCCTCGGCGCGTGGTCGAGTTCGTCCATCACGTGCCCGTCGGTGCCGAGGGGGGAGCCTGGTCACTGTGACCGAGCTGGCGTGTGACATTCAGCCCAGCCCCCGCCATGCCGCCCAGGGCATCGCGAGAGATCCGGGGGGAGCGACCGACATAGCCGGCCACCGCGAGCCCGCCGGCCCGGACCGCGCGCAGGATCGTCTCCACATTGACGCGCGCGTACCGCGCCGCGTCCGCCGCCGTCATCAACGGAACCGCCGACAACCGCTGCTCCAGCGCGGCGACCCGCGCCTCCAGCGCGCGCGGATACGCGACCAGCGGCCCCAATAAGCGCTCACGATCCTGGCCGCCGGCCAGGATGAGGTCCGACCTGGCCGTTTTGCTGACATCGGTCATCACCAGTCGCGGCCGGGTGGTCCACTGCCACCAAAGCCTCTAACAAGGGAAAACCGGGCTGGCAGGGCCGACACGCTGGCTGCTTTTGGGTGACGGGACGGTGGCGATCTACTCTCCGACAGCGCGCGCGACGTCCGCCAATCGCCGCCACAGGCGCCGATCATCGAACTGATCGAAGTCGAAGTGAGAACTCGTCGGCCGGTGCCCGGCTGTCGCAATCAGATCACTGATCAACGCCGGATCGCGTTGAGCTTGGAGCAGGCACTCAACCGAGTTCGTGCTTGACCACGTCGCTCGCGGGAGCGAGGTCCGCACCGACGCCTGGACCGGCTACGACGACATCGGCCCCTACCGTTTCCAGCACGTCGTCACCAACGTGTCCTCCAGCGGCGACCCCGCGCACGTCGCGCTGCCGCACGTTCACCTCGTTGCCTCGCTGCTCAAGCGCTGGATTCTCGGCACCCACCAAGGCGCCATCAGCCACAGCCAGCTGGACTACTACCTGGACGAGTTCACCTTCCGCTTCAACCGCTGTCGAGCACGCCATCGCGGGCTACTGTTCTTTCGGCTGCTCCAGGGCGCAGTGGCCGCCCAACCGCACCCCTACACGACGCTCACCAGTCAACTCGCGAACTAGCCTGTATGTGGGCCGAATCGGGGGAGCGAAGGGGATACCCAGCTCCGCGCAAAGCCGGACGTAACGGGAGACTACGGAGCGGCCTGCGGCGTGGCCGCTTCCCGATGCGCGTAGTCGACGCGGAAGCGCGTCGCCGAGAGTGCGGATACAGTCGCGGAGGTTCTTCGCCTACATTTGGCTTTGAAGCGATGACGCGCCGGCCGAGGTCACGTCGGAGATGTGCGCGCCGCAAGAAGCGCGCGTCGAGGTGTTCGGCATCGCGACTTTCGGCGTTTCAATTTGGGCGCGTGGGCAACTGTGTCCGGGACCGATTCGTCCCGATCGCTCAGGGCCGCGGGTCGCCCGAGCAAGGCGGCGACACGCCGGTGCGGCCGCAGGGCGGTCCCCTGTGGCGTACGATCAGCCCTTACAGCCAGGTCTGCGATGGTATCTACGGGCTGGTCTCGCTGCTCTGGTAAACGTCGTGGAATCGGGACCCGTCATCCTCGCTCCGTACGTGCCTCGGGCGCTACTCACGCGGCTCGCGCGGCCGATCGACGTGCTCACCGAGACGGTGCCGTGCACAATGGTGCTCGCCGACGTGTCGGGCTTTACACGACTGTCCGAACGTCTCGCCCGCCAGGGCAAGGAGGGAGCCGAGCAGCTGGTCGACGTGATCAACACGTGCTTCTCGGCCCTGATGGCCGAGGCGTATAGGCGCGGCGGCTCGCTCGTGAAGTTCGGTGGTGACGCCATGCTGCTGATGTTCTACGACCAGGAGGGCGACCAGAAGCATGCATTGCGGGCTTGCTGCGCGGCCGCGGAGATGCGGCGCATCCTGCGCGAGGTCGGCCGGATCCGCGTCGGTGAGCGCAACGTCGTGCTGCGGATGTCGCTCGGTGTGCACAGCGGGACGTACGAGATGTTCGTGGTCGGCAGATCTCACCGGGAGTTCGTGATTGGCGGCCCGGCAGCGACCACGGTCATGAGGATGGAGGAAGCCGCGGGCGCGGGACAGATCATGGTCAGCGCTGACACGGCGCGGCGACTGCCCCCCGCCTGCATCGGCGAACGGTCCGGGCCCGGTCGGCTGCTCTCCCGGTCGCCCGCGCCATACGAGTGGGAGCCGCCCACCGGGTTGCTCAGCCCACCCGAGGAAGTCATCGCCGAGTTCATTCCCGCCGGCATCCAGGCCCATCTGCTGAGCGGATCCGCCGTCCCGGAGCATCGAACCGCGACGATTGCCTTCCTCCAGTTCGGCGGCCTCGACCGGATGCTCGCTTCGGACGGTCTGCAGAGCGCCGCCCGGCAGCTGGACGAGGTGATGCGGCTCGTCCAGGACGCCGCCGAGCGCTACGACGTCTGCTTCCTCGACACAGACATCGCACCCGACGGGGGCAAGATCCGGCTGAGCGCCGGCGCGCCGCGGGTCGTGGGCGACGACGAGGAGCGGATGCTGCTGGCCCTTCGCCACATCGTCGAGGCCGACCCTCCGCTGCCGGTTCGCATCGGCGTGCACCGCGGTCCGGTCTTCACGGGGCAGGTAGGGCCCGCCTACCGGAAGTGGTACGCGGTGATGGGGGACACCGTGAACCTCGCTGCTCGCCTGACGGCCGAGACGCCGCAAGGGCGCATCTACGCCACCCGAGCGGTGCTCCGCCGCGCGAAGACGAACTTCGAGCAGACGGCAGTGGAGCCGTTCTGCGTCAAGGGAAAGTCGCGCCACGTCGAGGCTGCGGATGTCGGTCCGCCGGTCCGTGCCGACGAGAGAGGGACGGTCGGGCTCAAGCCGCCGCTCGTCGGGCGGGCGCGGGAAATGTCGCAGCTGAGAGCGGCGATCGAGGCCGCCCGTCGCGGCCGCGGCACGCTGCTCGAGTTGGTGGGGGAGACCGGGAGCGGCAAATCGCGGCTGCTCGCTGAAGCGCGAGGACTCGCCGAGGGTATGACCATGCTGCACGCCACCTGCGAGGTGTACTCGCGCGAGACGCCGTACGCGGTCTGGCGCGACCTGCTGCGTCAGTTGCTCGACCTCGGCTGGGACGATCCTGCCGAGGCGGTGCTTGGGCGGGTCGAGGCCGAGATCCGGCGCATAGATCCGGAGGTTCTGCCATGGCTTGGCCTGATCGCGGTCGTCCTCGACGTGCCGGCGCCGGTCAGCGCCGAGATCCGACAGCTCGCCCCGGGCTCGAGCTCGAGCAAATTGCACGACGCCGTGCTTCGCTTGCTCCGTCGCGCGCTCGTGGCCCCGACCCTGGTCGAGATCGAGCACGTGCATCTCATGGACGCCGCCTCGGTGGCGCTCTTCGAAGCGCTGATGCGCGAACTCGAGTCGTCGGCCTGGGTGGTCCTGGTGACCCGTCGCGATGTTCCCGGCGGCTTGATCCTCACCGACTACCGGCGCGAGCGACTCGAGCTCGGGCCGTTGGGCCTCGAGGCTTCCCGCGCACTCGCGCTGTCGGCCAAGGAGTCGACTCAGCTACCTCCTCACGTCGTCGAGCTGGCCGTCGAGCGCTCGGGAGGAAGCCCCGAGTTCCTGCTCGACCTTCTTGCCGCCGCGGCGGCCGGCGAGCGCGACGAGCTGCCGGACAGCGTGGGCGCCGCAACCATGGCCCGGATCGACGCGCTTGACCCACGTGACGGAGCCATCGTTCGCCGCGCTGCCGTACTTGGGCTCAGCTTTGCTCCCCGTCAGCTGGCGGACGTGCTCGGCGCGGATGAGCCCGTCCCCGACGCGGCGTTCTGGGATCGCCTCTCGGGCGTGTTCGCTCGCGATCCCGGCGGGCAGGTTCGCTTCCGACGCCCCGCAGTGCAGGAGGCCGCTTACGCGAGCCTTCCGTTCAAGCTGCGACGCGAGCTGCACGCCGCGGTCGGTCTGAGACTGGAGCGCGATCGCAGCCGGACGCTCGACGCCGATCCGGCACTGCTCTCCCATCACTTCGCGGCGGCCGGGGACTGCGTGCGCGCGCACCGCTACGCGATGGTCGCGGCCGCCCGCGCGACCGAGCGTTTCTCGTACGCGGACGCAGCTGAGCTGTACCGGAGGGCGATCGAGACCGGGCGCGCCGGCGGAATGGCCGCCGACGCCCCGGCGCTGGCCGAGGCATGGGAGAAGCTAGGCGCCGCCCTCCGTTGCACCGGCGAGCTCAGGGCGGCGGCACGCGCGCTGTCCGCAGCTCGTCGCCTGAACCACGACCCGGTCGCCCAAGCGCGACTGTGCGACAGCCAGGCCGAGGTGGCCGAACGGTGCGAGGCGCTGACGGCGGCCGTGCGCTGGCTCACGCGAGGACTCCGCCACGTCGAGTGGCTGCAAACGACCGGCGCGAGGATCGCCCGGGCGCGGCTACGTTCGCATCTCGGCGGCGTCCGCAACCGGCAAGGCCGGTGGTCTGAGGCCGTGCGGGTCTTTCGGCGGGCGATTGCGGAAGCGGAGGCGGTCGGCGAGCTGCCCGCGCTGGCACGGGCGTGCTACGGACTCGACTGGGCGCTCTTCGAGTTGGGCACGACGGCCGAGGCCACGCATTCCTGGCGCGCGCTGGAGATCTACGAGCAGCTCGGCGACTTTGAGCACGAGGCCACCGTGCTCAACTACCTGGGCATGTTCGCGTACTTCGATGGGCGCTGGGACGAGGCGATTGGGCACTACCACCATGCCCGCGAAGCGAGCGAGCGGGCCGGATTGCCAGCCGACGTCGCCTGCACGGACTGCAACGTTGGCGAGATCCTGTCCGACCAAGGCCGCCTGGACGAGGCAGCAGCTCACCTGCAGCGAGCCCGACGTGTGTGGCTGGCCACCGGAGAGCTGCCGAGTGTTGCGTTTGTCGACGCGCTACTGGCCCGGGTCGCGGTCCGCCGCGGCGGCTCGCCGGCGGCAGTGGCGCAGCTCAAGGCGGCCACCGGTCAGCTGCGCAGGTTCGGCGTCGACGCGTACGCGGAGTTCGGGCAAGCGTTGATAGCCGAGGCTGAGGCGTTCGCCGGGGATCCCTCAGTGGCGCTCAAGCTCGCCCGCGAAGCCATCAAGCGGGCGGACCAATACCGCCCCCTGGGCGAACGCGCGTCGGGCATCGCGCTGGCCCGGCTCGGTCGCCGCGACGCGGCCGGGGAGCAGCTGGCTCATGCCCTGCAGGCGGCGCGGAAGCGGCGGGCTTATTACGAAATCGCCGCGACGATCGACGTGCTTGACGCCATCGACCATGCCGACGACAGTCTGCGCCGCGAGCGGGACTCGATCCTCGCCCGGTTGAAGATCGACCGGCTTCCGACTCAGGCGCTCGCGCTCGCTGCCGTGTGAGAAGCCGTTATGACCTCACCCAGGGATCGCCTCCAATCGCAGGAACCTGAGCCGTCAGAACCGTGTCGGGACCGGATGCGGCTGGGTTCTTCATGGGCACGACGCAGGCTACGAGCTGTCCGATTTGATCCTTACCACATTTTGGGAGCAAACCCACGAATCCCTTCAAGCCGTTGGGCAGGGTGACCGGGCGGGCGACGGCTCCGGTGTTGGTCTTGAACGAGAAGCGGGCGCCGAGGCACAGCCGGGCGGGACCGGGAACGGTGCGGTTCACCGTGTAGGTGATCGAGTAGAGAACGTTGCCGAGCGTGCTGTTGCCGAGGTAGAACTGATAGGAGGTGGGGTCTCTGGCCGTGTATCCGCTGCACACCAGCGGATGGTCGGACTCCTGGCCTGTGGTCAGCATGCCCTTGTTGGCAGGCGTGGGGCGGGCTGAGGGAGGCGCGGTGGCGCGGGGCAGTTCCTTTGCCTGCACGGTCAAACTACTTGTGCTCGACATCGACGGGACGGTGGCCTGGCAGCGGTTGGTGGGGCACGCGAAGGGTCCGGGATCGGTCGACGTCCCGTGGGGCCAGCTCACGACTGCCCGCCCCGACGCACTGGCCACCACCCCGGCCACCGCCCCGCAGCCGAGTATCGCCACCGCCGTCAGCGTCCGGGCGATCCGCTTCTGGCGTACTGGCCGCATGTGTCCCCCTCTCATCGCAATGCCAGAACAGCCGACTGCGCGAGCCTACGCGAAACCGTCGTTCCGGTGGAGAAATTCGCGCGCCCGAGCTTTTCGCCGCGGGTTCTGCACGGCCGGCGGTTGGCCTGCTAGGAGCCGGTTCCTCCCGGACACGGGGCAGATCCGAGATTCCCTCGGCACCGGCCTTGGCAGGGCATCGCGCCGGACGACAGGACTGTTACTTTCGTGCGTCTCCTACACGTCGAGTCGAGCACCTGAAAATCTTTGGGTGGCACTGACGCGAGCACGGCTGGCGGTCCCCCCGGGGCCGGCTGCTGGGCGATAGTGGCGCGCGAGCGGATCGCAAGGCAACATATGGGCGTGGCTGACATGGTTCTGTCACGGCCGCTGCCGGTCGGGGTTGTCAGGTTCTTACTCGGCCACAAAAGCAGCCACCGGCGAGCCGTCCGGCTTACTACCCCTTTCGGACCTCAGCATCCTGCCGGCTGGGGTGCGCGCTCACGACCGCTTCGATCTCCGCATGGTCACGGACCCAGGATCTGAACATGCGAGCTGCCTCGATCACCGGGCCCGCTCGTACTGCTCGCCATCTTTCGCCACGCATACAACAGCGCGCCCGGCCGTCTTCCGCACCATCGCGTTGCGGCGAACACGATCCCGCGGCGCCGAGCGAAGGCGCCAGTGCTTCCACGGCAATTCGCGGCACGACGATCGCCGACCCGTGCTGGTGCTCGAGCCCGCCGCTCCGCCGACCTTTCAGGACGCGCATCGGCCGTATCGCCAGCGCGGAGCAGATGGCGATCGTCAAGCCGTCGCGTCTCGGCCCCGATCGCGTAGCCGACGCCGCTTTACGCCTGCACGAGGTGGTCGATGTCGCCCCACCCGGCCATCAACCGCCGAGGCGAATGTGCCAACGCTCGTCGGCCAGGTCGCTCAGTACGCGGCGGATTGCGTTCTCGGAGCCCGCGCCCACCTGACGGCGGCGCGAACCCAGGAGCGCTTTTTCGCCTCACAGGTAACCGCGGGTGGCCCCATTGTGGCCCCATGGAACACCCGACTGTGCGCATCCTCCAGCAGCCAGATCCTAGAAAATTGCGCAAATGCAGCGAATTCCTGGATTCCGGCGGATGGGCGATCCAGGACTCGAACCTGGGACCTCTTCCTTATCAGAGAAGC
>CAWIDF010000003.1:0-930814 GCA_963834885.1 uncultured Solirubrobacterales bacterium
TTTCCCCGAGCCGGCAGCGAGCCGCGTGACCGTGTTGTCGTCGCCGTTGGCGACCCACACCGAGCCCAGCCCGACAGCGATCGCGTCCGGAAACGCGCCGACCGGGATCGGCCCGCCGATAGCTTTCCCCGAGCCGGCAGCGAGCCGCGTGACCGTGTTGTCGTCGGCGTTCGCGACCCACACCGAGCCCAGCCCGACAGCGATCGCGTCCGGAAACGCGCCGACGATGATCGGCTCGCCGACGACTCGTCCGGTCTTCGCGTCGAGCCGCGTGAGCGTGTTGTCGTCGGCGTTGGCGACCCACACGGAACCCTGCCCGACAGCGATCGCGTCCGGAAACGCGCCGACGCGGATCGGCCCGCCGATAGCTTTCCCCGAGCCGGGAACTAACCGGGAGAGCGTGTCGTCGGCAGCGCTCGCGACCCACACCTGTCCGTGTCCCGTCGCGACGGCGTCGGGAGAGCCCGGGACTGCGATCGCCGGACGCGGGACAACCGATTCCGTCGCGGTCGTAGTCGCGGGCGGGCTCGGCTGGCTGGTCGCGGTGGTCGCGACCCGTCCCGACACAGTCATCGCCACGGCGATCACCGCCGCGACGGCTGCTGACAGAATCACGCCGGCCGCAACCAGCAGCGAGCGCGTTCGCCGCCCTGCCATCCTGCCCGGGCGACCGCGCAAGCGCCCCCGCGTCCCTCCCGGTTCCGCTACCTCCCGCCGTTGTTCGCGGTGCGCGGCGTCGTTCCGCGGCGCCGATTCGACCTCGACATTGGCACGCCGGGGCGATCCGGCCGTGCGGTCAACCCGGGATAGGGCGTCTGATGCGGTTGCCAGGCCCGCGCCCACACCCAAATCTGGCCGCACGGCCACCTGCCCCCGAGCGCCGGGCGGGGCGTTCTCCTCGCCCTCGCGGCGGGCGCGCGCTTCGGCCTCGCGACGAGCCTCCTCCTCGGCCTGGTCCTGCTTGAGCCACTTGCGTAGCGTGACAGCCGTGATCCCCAGTTCCTCGGCCAGCTTCCACCGCGGCTTGCCACCCAGCTTGGCCAGCCTAACGGCCTCCAGTCTGAACTCCTCCGGGTATGGCGGCGTGTGTCTCGGCACCTAAACCTCATCAACCCCCGGCCCAGGATCGGTGAAGCCGGTCAAGGGTACCGCCGCGCGGCTCGCGATCGCGACGCAGACGGCATCCCACTGCGGCATCTCGCGCACCCCACGCCGCGGGGACCACGCGCGCGCGACGAGCAGCCTCCTACCCCCAGCACGTGCGCCGACTGTCGCCTTGTCGATAGCCGACCGTTCGCGCCACGAGCGCGATCGTCACGGCGGCCCGGACGGCGTGATCGCATACGTGGCAAAGGCATAGCGAGGCCCGAGCAGCCGCGAGAGCCGAAGCAGTCGTGGCGCGCTCCGTGCCCGCACGCCTGGATGTCGGCGATTGCGACAGCGCGCCAGGTTTGCTGGGCCGCCGATTCCGAGCAAGCACAATCACGTCCTGCCTGGGCACGGGCCGTCGAGAGACCGCTGCGACCTCGATCACCCGGCTGTCGCTTGGCCACGCGTAGCGGTCATCTCGTCCCTGCCGGGACACGCGCTGCTCCCTATCGTCCATTCCGACAGCGGCCGATCGTTTGCAGAATCGCCGTGGACCGAGCCGCCGGCTAACGCCGACGGGTTAGCTGAGGATCGTCGAGCTGGCAAACGGCCCGATCATCTCGCTGTCGCAATGCCGGCGGAGCGGTTGTCTCGCCGAAGCGATTCGAGCGCTGTCGAGATTCGTCCCTTCCGGGAGCCAGCGCGCCGGCGGGTCTGGCTCCTGCTCGGCCAGAAGAAGCAGGCGCGGCCCTTTGCTACCCGCAATTAGCAGGCCGCTCCCCGCCGACACCTGTGTTTGTTGGTAGCGGCACCTTAAGCGGGACACTCGGGACTTGGTCTCGTGACTGCAGGACGTGGTCAATACCAGCTCGACGGAGCAGCGTTGCCGGAATGCCGAGGGCGTCGTGGGCGCGGGCCGGCGCGCGGCGAGACTAACGAGCAGGGGGCACGGGCTGTTATGCCAGGTGGTGCTGGTATGCGTAGCGCACGGCTTGGGCGCGGTCGCGCGCGCCGGTTTTGTAGAAGATCCGGTTGATGTGGGTCTTGACGGTGGCGTTGCTGAGGACCAGTTGGTCTGCGATCTCGCTGTTTGAGAGGCCGGCCGCGATCAGCTTGAGCACTTCGACCTCGCGGGGGGTGAGTTCGTCAGGGAGGTCCGACCGCGACGCTGGCGCCGGGTCGGTGGCGGGCGCTGGCGGGGTCTGCTCGAGGACGGCGGTCACGAGTCGCTGCTGCACCGCGGGGTCGAGATGGGTGTGGCCGGCGATGAGTGCTCTGATCGCTTGTTCGATTTCTTCGGCGGTTGCGTCCTTGGTCAGGTAGCCGCGCGCGCCGGCTTGGAGGGCTGGGAAGAGGAACTCGTCGTCGGCGTAGGTTGTCAGGACCAGCACGCGTGTGTCGGGGAGCGCGGCGAGGATTTGGCGGGTCGCCTCGGCTCCCTCGAGGCGTGGCATTCGCAGGTCCATCAGCACGATGTCGGGCCGCTCGGAGCGCCCGCGCTCGACTGCCTCGATTCCGTCGGCGGCGGTAGCGACGATCTCGACGTCGTCGATCAGGCCGAGCAGCATCGCTAGTCCGTCGCGGACGACGGGTTGGTCGTCGGCGATGAGGACGCGGATCCTCACGCGGGCACCTCGATCTCGACGCGCCAGCCTTCGGGTGTCGCGCCGGCCGACATAGTGCCGCCGGCCTGCTCGATCCGCTCGCGCAGCCCTTGTAGTCCGCGGCCGCCGCCCATTCCTTGTCGCGGTGGGGTGGCCGAGGCGCCGTTGTCGACGGAAAGCTTCGTGCGGGCGGGTTCGTAGCGCAGGGTGACCGTGGTGCACGCGCTCGGCGCGTAGCGCGCGACGTTCGTGAGCGCTTCCTGTGCGGCGCGGTAGAGCGCGAGGCTCGGATCAGCTGGCAGTGTCCGCGCGTCGCCTTCGATCCGCAGCGTCACATCAAGGTTCATGTCAGCCTTATAGCTGTCGATCAAAGCGGGGAGCTGGGCGAGCGTCGGTAACACGTCGCCACGGAGCGCGCCGACGGCTTGGCGGGCGTTGGCCAGCCCGTCTTTGACGAGCTCGCTGGCGCGGTCGATCGCGTCGCTGAGAGGCGGCTGAGCGTGCTCGCGGTCGGCGAGCTTCCGCGCCCCCTGGAGCTGGATCGCGGCGCCGGAGAGCGCGTGCGCGAGCACGTCGTGCAGCTCGCCGGCGATCCGTCCGCGCTCGGCGATCGCCGCCGCGCGCGCCTGCTCATCGCCGCGTCCTCGAGCTGCGCCATCAGGATCTCGGTCCGATCCTGGCTCTCCCGAGACTGCTTGAGGAACTGCGCGATGACACCGACCAGGACCGTCACCAGCGCCCCGGCCGCGACCGCCGACGAGGAGCTCCCGGCCGCCGCCGTGACCGTACCGAGCGCCACGGTCACCGCGCCACCGATCGCAACACCGGCACCGAACGGCAGCCGCGTGACCGCCATGAACACCGCGACGCCGGCCGCGACCTCGGTCGCGCCCTTGAGCTGAAGCCCGGCGATCGCCACGCCGGCCGCGCCCATCACCGCGATCACGACTGCCTGCAGCTCGACGCTGCGCTCGGGAAAGCCATCGCGGACCGCGACCACGAGCGTCACAGCGAACACGCACAGCGCCACCGTCACCGCCAGCGCCTTGCCGTGCAGTCCGGGGACTGGGTGGCTGTTGGCGCTGCCGAGCACCACCACAAGCAGCAGCGCCCAACCCAGCGGCCGCAGCGTCCCTCGCTGCCGATGCAAGCGCTCCTGAGCACGCGCCCGAGCCTCCGCTACCCGCTCGCTGTCCGGCGCTGACGCTCGATGTGAATCAGTCACCGCGGTCGGGACGATAGAACGCCCTCCGGCCCGTCTGTGCGGGCCGGAAGAGTGTGAGCTGGGAGCGTCGGTGCTCATGCCGCCGCGGCGATCGCGGCGCAGCCGGCCTGCATCGCGTGGCGTCCCCGGAGTTGGACGATCACGATCCGGGCGCTGACTTCGAGCAGCGCCATCAGCACCAGCGCGACGGGCCAGGCGGCGGCGCCAATCTGGTGGCTGTAGCTGAAGCTGCCGACGGCGTGGCGCGCGCCGTGCGAAAGCGCGAACGCGAACACCATCCGCGAGCCGATTCCGGCAATCAAGAGCCCGCCGGCGATCCAGCCGACGCTGGCGACGGCACGGCCATTCTCGCCGGCACGGACGTGGGTGGCAAAGCCGCTGGCGATACCCAGTGTGAGGCCGACGGTCCCAAGCGCGGCGATCAGCAGGAGGTCGTTGCCGGCAGTCGGGATCGAGTGCACGTACAGCTGCGCGACGTAGGCGACGATTGCCAGCGGGACGATGACGCTGCGGCGGTCGAGCTCGCGCTCCTTGGCCAAACGGAAGACGATCACGACGAATACTGCGTTGATGAGGTAATCGGTAGTTCTCATGACCGTCATGATCTGCTCGTGGCGCCCGTGTGTCGTCGGCCCCAGGGTTGGACCGCGGGTGATTTCAGATCTCAACCCGTGGGTTGAGCGCGGTCCGGTCACCTCCACAACCTCGGCGAGACCACCGCAACCGAAGGACCGCAGGCGCGTCTTCGGCGCCGCCCGAGCTGAGTACCGCGCGGGCGTGGACCAGGAGCCGCGCCCGCATTGGCCCGGCACCCGCCCGTCGCCAACAGCAGGGGCGCCGCACCTGCTACTTCTGGCTCAGCAGGAGCCAGATCCGCCGGCGCCTGGCTCCCGGAAGGGACGATTTCCACCAGTCTCGCGACAGCCAACGCGCCGGCTGACCGAGAGTTGTGCAAGTCGTCCCCCAAGGGGACGAGAAGACGAGGCTGATTTGCTCGCTCCGGGCTTCTCCTTTGCTGGACGAGCGTGCGTCCTTGCGGACGTCGGCCGGATCGAACTTGACGGTCGCTTGGCCTACGGGTCCGATCGTCTCGATGACGGTTCCTCCTGTCCTCTCGGACTTAGGCTTGGTCGCCCGAACGCTCGGAACCGCAGCAGGACGGGACGGGAGGACCGTCGCTCATGTTTCTACGAGATCTCGGACAACCTCGAAGATGCTGTGTCGCGGATGTGGTAAAGAGGGGGAGTCCAGCGCCCTACCAGACGATTGCTAACGCGTCGCTTACCGGCCGCGGACGGCCGTCGTCGCGGATGACCAGCTCGAGGAGGTGCGGGCCGGGCAGATAGGTGATCGGTGGTCCGTCAAATTGCGGCAGCGATGGGGCGGATGGACCGTGGACACGGATCTCGCGCAGCTCGCACGGCTAGCGATCTGCGACCGCAGCGGACATGCTGGCCCGTCGCCGGCGGTGCTCCATCTCGTCCACGGTGAGTTCGAGCACGAACACCAGCGGCCGTTCAGGGAATCGTTCGTTATCGCGATGAATCCAGATGCGCGGTCCAAGTGCATCGTAGACCCAGTACTCGTCGCGCCCCGCGGCGGTGATTCGGCCGCGGAACGCCAGGCCGACCGGGCTGGCGCCGGTGGTGGGCCAGTCGGCGCGACGGTCCAGCCGCAACGGGTTGGCGCGTGCTTCGTCCACATCGGTCACCCAAACCAGCTCGAAGAAGCGCTCCGGCCATACCAGCCGCCGGTTTCGCGTCCCCTGCCCGCGGTGGGCCTGTCCCGCGTCCAGCACCCATCCGTCGTCTTCAAGGCGCTGCGCCGCCCTATCGGGATCGGCCACGAGGCAAAAGACGTGATCGAGCTCGAGCATGGTCCCGGGCGACACTAGAGCACGTTGCCTTGCCGGAACATCTGCTCCGGGGTCAATAGCGTGCAGGTGTACCGCACCGGCCCGGGCCGCAGACAGGCGGGAGCGCTGCACGTCGTGGCCAGCGAGAGCGAACTCGGCGCCCGCGCGTGCGGGTGCCCGGGGGAGTGGAAGCGGCCGCTTGAGCGTCGCTTTCGCGCGAATGCAGTCGATGATCGCTCGTCACTGGTGCCGGGCGCGTGTCATGCATTGACGTGGAGAACCACGATCTCGTCGTCGTCGACCCTGCTGATTGCTGCGCGTGCGCTGACTTCGTCGTCGAAGCGGGCGAGGACGGCCCCCGTCCAGACTTGAACGAGTACCCATTCCCCGGTGCTGGTGTGCCGTCGACCACGGCGAGAGGCCGGCGAGGCGCCGGTCTGGGATGTTCGCGCTAGGCGCCACATGATCGCCCCTCCTGTCGGGTCGAGTCATACCCCCGGTGGTCGTGGTCAGGGTGTGGTGGGTGGCGGCGCGGGCGCGGTGGTTGGAGGCGGGGTGAACTGGTGATGCGTGTTCCGTATCGCGGTGAGAGCGTCGCGCCGCGCCAGATCGGTCGCTCAGGATGCGCGGACGCGGCTGCGAGCGTGCGGGTACGCAGCACGGAGCGAAGCACCACGCGCATCTCCAGCTCAGCGAACGCAGCGCCGAGACAGCGGTGGACACCGCCTCCGAAGGGAATCCAGCCGTAGGTCGTCGGTGGCTTGTCGAGGAACCGTTCCGGGCGAAACGCGATTGGCTGCGGGTAGAGGTCTGGTCGGGTGTGCGTGAGCCAGGTTGCGGGGTAGACGTCGGTCCCTGGAGGGAGTACGACGCCGTCGGCGCTAAGCTCGGAGGCGATCCTTCGAGTTGTGAATGGCACGACCGGCCCGAGTCGTAGCGATTCGGCGATCACCGCCCGGAGGTATGCGTCGTCGTCGGCCCGGTCGACCTCTGCGATCAGGCGCGCCAGCGCGGCTGGGTTTTGCAGCAGCAGGTCGAACGTCCAGGCCAGGGCGGTGGCGGTGGTGTCGTGCCCGGCGATGAGTAGCGTCATTAGCTGGTCGCGCAGCTCGTGGTCGTCCATCGTGCTGCCGTCCTCGAACCGCGCCCCGATCAGGAGCGAGAGGATGTCCTGGCGGTCGGACATTGCGGACTCGCGCCGGCGTTCGGAGATCTCGGCAAACAACTCCCGGTCGATCTCTTCGCGCAACGCGCGGAACGCCAGGTCGGGCCCCGCGTTCCGGGCGCGGCGGACCAGCCGTCTGAGTACGCCGCTCGACGTTGCGTTGAGGAGCCGTGGCAGGAGTCGGCGCAGGCGCGCTAGTCGCTGTGGGTCGGAGACACCGAAGACGGCTTTGAGGATGACCTCGAGCGTCGCGTGCTGGAGGTGAGGGTGCAGCGCGAATGGCTGACCCATTGGGCAGCGGTCAAGCTCGTTCTCGGTGATTTCGGTGACGAGGTTCTCGTAGGCGCGCATGCGCTGGCCGTGGAACGGCGGCAGCATCAACCGTCGCCGTTGGAGGTGCTCTGTGCCTTCCTGGAGCAGAATTGAGCGGCTTCCGACGATCGGTCCAAGGGCGACCGCGCGCCCCGGGGTCAGTCGGTTCTCGCGCTGGGAATACAACGCGCGGATCGCGACCGGATCGCTGATGATCACCAGCGGGGTCCGGTGCCCGGCGAAGCGGACGGTGAACGTGTCGCCGAAGCGCCGGCGGCAGGATTCCAGGAACGCGAGCGGACGTGTCAGCCAGCGGGCGGTCTGCAGTGCCGGCAACTCGCGCGGGCCGCGCGGTAACGCGGACGGGCGTGACGAATCAGTCGTCCTCGAGGACTTCGTTCCCTGCAGGCGTCGCGCGCGCTTTCGTGACACAGGTGTCTGGGTCATGGGAGTGACACCTTTCGTGGCCGCTCGGGCAGCGCTCGGATCTGCTGCAACTGCCGCCACCACGGTTTCAGTTCGCGCGTGGCCATGATGACGACGAAGAGGACAGGTAAGAGTGCGAGCGCGATTGCGATCATCATCGAAGGTCTCCTTGCTGTCGGGCGGATCGGCTGGCCGTCGGCATCCGCGTGTGGGGCTTGCAAGGAGGCCAGTCTTGCGCCCCCCGCTCGGCGCCGCGTCCGCTGCACCGGCGTGATCTTTTACCGCGGGGGGTCTTAGGAAATGCTCTGCACGCCAGCGCTCAGCCCGGGCCGGTTTCCGTTACCGGGCCACTCAGCACCTGCCTGAGCTCGTCACGACCGGTGATGTCGAGCTTGCGGTAGACGTGGCTGAGGTGAGTCTTCGCGGTCGTCGTCGTGATAAACAGCGCCTGCGCGATCTCACGGTTCGTGAGGCCGTCGGCAGCCAGCCGCGCGACGCGCAACTCCCCATCGGTCAGCGCGTCGCGGCCGGTGATCGCGTCTCGTCGCGGCTTGGCGCCCGCCGCGATCAGCTCAGAGCGCGCCTGGTTCGCGATCCGCCGGGCGCCCAGACGATGGGCAAGATCCAACGCGCGCTCGAGCTCGGCGCGCGCCTGAACACGGCGGCCTCCGCGCCGCAGCGTCGTGCCGTGATCGGACAGCGCGCGGGCGAGCTCGAGCGGCGACTGCGAGCTCTCTAAGGTCCTCACAGCGTCCGCTAGGAACCGAAGTCCCTTCTGCCGGCTCTCGACCAGGCCGCAGGCACGCAGCGAGATGCCGAGAATCCGCGGGCGTCCGAACCCACGCGCCAGCTCAAGCTGCTCGCCAGCGAGCCGCCGCGCCTGCTCAGCCTCGCCAAGCGTCACGCAAACGACCGCCGCTTCGGCACGCCACGGCGTGCTGAAGCCGCGCAGCCCGAGCCGCGTGCAGCGCTCGCCACACTCCAGGAAATCGCCCCGCGCCTCCTCCAGCCGACCCTCCGCAGCCCGCAAACGGCCCCGTGCGATGAGAAGCCGCGGAATATCGATCGAGCGAGACGAGCGCGGGTCGGGAAATTGGCTGGCCAAGCTCGCGGCCTCCTCGAGCGCGTCGCGTTCGACCAGTACCTGAATCAGCTCGCAGAGGGCGTGGAGCCGCCGCCGACCATCGGCGTGCTCGAGCGCCCACCGAGCGTCGGCCTCCGCATCAGCCAAACCGCCAAACTCGTACGCAGCATTCGCCCGCGACACCAGGATCCCGATCGTCTCGCGAATCGCACCGCGACCGCGCGCCGTCGCCAACAGGTCCTCGCACAACGTCTGCAGCAGATCCGGACGCTCGATCATCCTCAACGTGTGGATCAGCAGCGTGCCGACGTCAAGCGGAGGCGGATACGGCTCGCACGCCAGCGCACGCTGCGCAAGCTCCTCAGCCTCGGCCGCACGATTCGACTGCGCCGCGTGCAACCCCAACACCGCGAGCACATGCACCGGCGCATCGGGCAGCGCCCCGAGGCGACCCCGCAACTCCTCGGCCAACCGCCACGCGGCCGGCGCGGTGCGCTCATCCATCTTCCCGACGACGGCGATCGACGCCTCGAGTATCACCCCCAAACGGGCACCCCCGAACGGCACCGGTTCGAAGCTCCTCAGAGCCTCGGTCACGGCGTGCATTGCCGTACTCTCGCCGACGGCCGCCGCCGCCTGTCTCAGCACCTCGACCGCGCGCTCGGCGCGATCGCTCTCGACGTACGCCAGCGCCAGCAGAGCGCACGCCGCGATCAGCGTCCGCGCATCGTCTCCGGCCTCGCCGAGCGCATGCTCGAGGTCCGGGACTGCGTCAGACCACCCCGCGCGCCACTCGGCCGTTCCCAACAGAAAGAGCAGCGCCGGCCGCTCACTCGTCGGAGGCGGCTCCGACAGCGCGCGCCGCAGAAACCCAGCCGCGGTCTCGGGCGCCCCGCGCTCGAGCGCCTCCCGAGCCGCATCGCCCAGTCGATGCGCCACCCACGGATCCTCCGCCGGGCCGCACGCGACCAAATGCGCAGCGACCCGCGCCAGCGAACCCCCACCAGTACCGTCGAGCAGCGTCGCCGCACGCCGGTGCGCGATCCGGCGAGCGCCCGCTCCCATGTCCTCCCTGACCGCCTCGCCAATCAGAGGATGAAAGAACTCAAGCGGCCGCACCGGCGCGAAGATCTGCGCCGCCGCCAGGCGATCCGCCGTCAACTCCGCGACAGTGAGATCGAGCTCAGCCAGCCGAGCCGCGAGCGTCACCTCTGCGCCCGGACCGAGGACCGCGGCCGCGCGCGCCAGCGCGACAGCCTCCGCGCCCAACTGACCCAACCGCGCCAGCACCGAAGCCCCGACCGCCGCCGGCGCGACTCTCCTCAGCGCACCCACGCGCTCAGCGCGAGCGACGATCCCCTCCTCACCGGCCGCGGCCAACAACTCGCGCACGAACAGCGGATTGCCGCGCGTCAGCTCGTAGCACGCGCGGCAGAACTCCACATCCGCACCCGCATCCAGCTGCGCCCGCACAATCGCCGCAACCGCGTGCTCGGTCAACGGCGAGAGCACGATCCGCTCCCGCGCCCCCTCGGCCAACGACACAAGCTCCGAACGCTCCGCCCCCACATCCCCGGCGCGCAACCCGAGAACCAACATCACCGCCAGCTCCCCAACACGCCGCGCCACATACCCAAGCCAACCCAACGAGGGATCATCAACCCACTGCGCGTCATCGACCACGACCACCACCGGTCCCCGCTCCGCCCGATTCGCACACAACCAAAACAGCCCATGAATCGCGGCAAACCGGTCCGCGGGAGCCTCCCCCGCGACCACCCCCAACGCCCGTGCCCCCACCCGCGCAACGCCGTCAAGCAACTCTCGGCGCTCGCCCGCCGAAGCCGCACGCAACAACGGCTCAAACAGCTGACGCGCAACACCGAACGCCATTCCCGCCTCAAACTCCGAACCGCGCGCCCACAACACCGCAAACCCCCGCGCCGCCCCGCCCGCTCGCACCGCCGCCAAAAGCTCGCTCTTCCCAATCCCAGCCGGACCCTCCACCACAACCGCCGACCCCACCCCTCCGATCAGACGGTCAAACTCGCGATCCACACGCGCCAGCTCACGCTCGCGCTCCACCAATCCAACCGCAACAGACCCCAGCACCCTCACAAGCCCCAACAAGTCAGCGCCCGCAATCCGACGCTCAAAACCACGAGCCGAACCCCAAAGCTCACAAGAAGAGCATAAGCCGCTGCCGACACGTGAGCGCGCACAAACGCGCGATCACGCTCGCCCCGGGGTTCTCAGGTCCTCTCCGCTGCGTCGGCAATGGAGGCGTACCAGTCATCTCTTCCCCTGCGGACAATCTCCGCAAGCCACGTCGGGGCACGATCACAGAAATGCCGCTTCGCCTGCCGGAGCAGGAGGGGGTGGCGATCATGCCGGATCATGGCCACACTGTCGGTCTTTTGCGAACGCGACCCATGAAGGGATCGCTGCCGCTCGGGACGATTTCCACAACTCTCGGGCAGCCGGCGCTGTGACGGTCGCGAGACTTGTGGAAGTCGTCCGCAGCAGCGGCATCGCTCGTCGTGTGCGGCGAGAACTGCTCCCGCCTCGTAGCGGAGCGCGGCGACCGGCGCGCGGCTTCGGGCACGCGCCAGCGCGTGCCCTGCATCGGAATAAGGCGACGGCGCCGGCTGGTGCTACGGCCTGATCGTGGTCAGCTCTCGTAGCAGGCGCCGGAGAGCCTGCGCGAACTCAATCGGATGGTCGTGATAAGCCGCGTGCGTACCCGGTGTGATCTCGACATCCCTGCCGAGGCGCTGCCCGAGTCGGCGGGCGGCTTCGGTATAAGGCGGAAGGCCGTCAGCGCTGACAAGCAGCCTCACGCGCGGCGCGACCGCTGCCAGCGTCTCGTCATCGGGCAGGTACCGCTCGTAGGTTCCAAGCTCGATACCGAACATCGTCTCGGCACTGGCTCTTATGCGCTCACGCAGGTCCGGCGCGAGCTGGTTCCAGGCGTCGTCGCCGGCTACGTAGCGCCACCACGGCTCCGTCGCGGCCTCCGCCCCGCCCGTTTCCATGGCCGACCGGATTCGCGCCCTCAGCGGGGCTCGCACCGCGTCGAGGTCGTCGAGAAGAGCGAACAGCGCCGGCTCGTGCAGGATCGCTCCGCGCAGGGCCGCGGGATGGCGCGCCAGCAGACACAACGCGAAAGCTGCGCCGCTGCTCGTGCCGCAAACGACCGCCGGACCGTGCACGAGCGCAGCCAAGAGTCCAGCGGCGTCATCGGCCTGTTCCTCCGGTGAGGTCGTCTTCCAGCCGGGCGGGGCTGGACTGCGTCCATTGCCTCGACGGTCGTAGGTGACGACCGTGAACTCATCGCAGAGCAGATCGGCGATCTCGTCAAAGTGGCCAGCGTCCCCGCTCCCTCCCATGACCAACAGGAGCGGCGCTCCGGTGCCCCGCATCTCGTAATAGAGCTCAGTCCCGCTGACGCTCGCTCGCGGCACCGCGCGCATGCTCCGCAAAGGTTGGCTACCGAATCTTGACCGTTATGCCGTGCCTCCGCAAGCGTCCAACGATGATCCAACTGCCGGTTCGCTGCGACTCGACACTCAGACGGCGACACGGCCGGAGCGTTTCGTCCCCGACGCTGTTGCTCGCCTGGTTGCGGCACTCTCGCCCGCCTGCTGACTCACGCTCGCGCCGGACGAATCTCGACAGCGCTCGAGATGGCTCCGGCGAGACGACCGCTCTGCCGGCATTGCGACAGCGAGTTGATCGGGCCGTTTGCCAGCTCGGCGATGCTCAGCTAACGCGGCGGCTTTAGCTGGCTGCTCGGTCCACGGCGATTCTGCAAATGATCGGCCGCTGTCGGAATGGACGAAAGGGAGCAGACCTGGCGGCGGCCTGCCGCGGCCGGCAGGAGACGCCTCGTTTTCGTCCGATCCGGTAACGGGACCAGCGCCAGCGTTGGCGCCCGCTCACTCAGGGAACGCAGAAGTCTCAGTTCGCGTCCGCTAGCACGTTGGCGGCGAGGCACCGCGTGGTCGCGGAGTCGCGCTCGGGCGACTCATCGCGATTGTCGGTCGTCACTACTAGCTACTTCCCGCGGAAAAAGTCGGGGGTTTGAGACGCCCGGTTGCCGTCCGGTGTGACAGTGAGAATGCCCTGTAAGTAATGGGGTTTCTTGCTGAAAGGGGAGTGCATGCTGACGCTCTTGGCGGAGCAGCCGGAGTGCTTGTGGGACGACGCCTTGCCGATCGAGGTCAAGGAGTTGCCCCAGGATTTGGCGGCGTTGGATGTGTTGTTGGGCGACCCGGACTTGTTGTGGCCGATCGTGGAGCGGTTCGGTCGCGAAGTGGTCGAGGATCGACGGGCGGTGCTGACGGATGGGCGGCCGACGATCGCGATGGAGACCTATATCCGGATGATGGTGCTCAAGCAGCGCTACCGGTGGGGGTACCGGACGTTGGTCGCGGAGGTGTCGGACTCGATTCACCTGCGCCGGTTCTGCCGGATCGCGCTGTCGGAGCGGGTGCCGGACGAGTCGACCGTTCGCAAGCTCACCCGGCGGATCGGCCCGGAGACGGTGTCGGAACTCACGCGCGCGATGATCGTGCAGGCGTGTCGGGAGAAACGGTTCCGGCCGCGGGCGGTCCGTGTCGACTCGACCGTGGTCGAGGCGGACGTGAAGTACCCGACCGACTCCGGGCTGGCCTCCAGCGGGATCAAGGTGCTGGCGCGGGAAGGACGCAAGCTCGCGAAGCTGATCGGCGAGAAGAAGGCCCGGGTCCGGGATCGCTCGCGGTCGATGGGCCGCAAGCTCCGCGCGATCACGCGAACGGTTCGTCGCCGTTCTGGGGAGGCCAAGCAAGAAGTGCTGAAGCTCACCGAGCAGACCGGCGAGCTGCTGACACGCTCGGTGAAGGAGGCGCGACGGGTCGCGAAGATTGCCCGTGGCAGAGCACGCGGTCGGGGCGCGAAAACCAAGCTCCGGGCGGCCACGCAGTTGGAGGCGCTGGCCGACCGATGCGAGAAGGTCGCCCGGCAGATCCGTCAGCGGGTGGCTGGCGAGCCGATCACCGACCGGATCGTGTCGTTGTTCGATCCGGACGCGCGGCCGATTCGCAAGGGGAAGCTCGGCAAGCCCAACGAGTTCGGGTTCGTGTCGCAGTTGGCGGAGGTGACCGAGCACACCCAGCGCGGTGCGCGGGGCCTGATCCTGCCGGGCGCTGCGACACAGATCGGGAACCCGGGCGAGGACGCGCTGCTCCCGGCGACGATCGCGGAGCTCGGGCGGCTCGGGATCCGGGTGCAGGAGGTCGCCGTGGATGGCGGGTTCAACGTCGGACCGACGACCGCCGCGCTCGAGGACCTTGCGCCGAAGAACGTGTTCATCGCCGGCCGGCAGGAACCCGGCTCGAAACGCACCCAACGTCGGATGCGGCGCTACCGCACGGGCGCGGAGGGCCGGATCAGTCACCTCAAACGCCGCTACGGGCTGGACCGATCCCGCCTAAAAGGCGACGAGGGCCGGCAGATCTGGACTGAATGGAGCATCCTGGCCTACAACGCCGACACCCTCGCCGTCCGGGAGCGGTGAAACACTCCCAACCGCTCCTTCAGCAAGAGCAAACCCATTACTACGATCCGGCCGCGGGGTTCAGTCCGCGGCCGCCTCGTCTCTCAAGGGTTTATCCGCGGCAAGTAGCTAGGGCGTCCGGTACCGCGAAAGATGTCATATCCGGGATTGCCAACCCGGAAGGCACCGAAGGAAGGCTCGCCGGAATGTGAAGGTGGCCGGGCCTTCGTGTCGAACAGCTGAGTGTGGCGCGCGCGGTTACGGTCCGCGCGGCCGGACTGTTCAACAGAAGGCACCGGCCACTCTGACCGGCGTATTCGTCGGGTCAGGGGTTGGATCCTGCACGCGTTCGTGGGAGGTCAAATGTCGATCGTGATGGGTGTAGACCAGCATCGGGCGCAGATCACCGCGGAGTGGATCGATCTGGCCACGGGCGAGGTCAGTCGCGCGCGGGTGCTTCCGGCTGACCGTGCTGGGGTGCGGCGGTTCCTGGCGCGTTTCGCCGGCGAGCAGCTGGAAGTCGCGTTGGAGGCGACGACTGGGTGGCGGTTCTTGGTCGAGGAGCTCCGCGCCGTCGGGGCGGTCGTGCATCTGGCCGAGCCGGCGGAAACGGCGGCGCTGCGTGGGAACAAGAAGCGCGCCAAGAGCGACCGTGCGGACGCCCGCCATCACCGTGAGTTGTTGCTGGCCGGGCGGCTGCCGGAGTCGTGGATTCCGCCCGATCACATCCTTGATCTGCGCGCGCAGGCGCGGCTGCGTCACACGCTGATCGAGCAGCATTGCCAGTGGCAGCAACGTATTCAGGCGGTGCTCTATCACCACGGGTGTCCGCACCGGCGGCGGCTGATGGAGGGCGACGGGCCCCAGTGGCTGGACGCCCAGCCGCTGCCCGCGGCGGCGCGCCAGCAGGTCACGGTCGCGCTCGCGGTGATCGACATGCTCGAGCGCGAGATCGATCCGGTGGAGCGCGAGCTGCGGGGCTACGCTCGCCGGCAGACCGGCTGCCAGGCGCTGATCGACGCCTATTACGGCATCGGGGAGCTGACCGCGGTCACGATCGTGGCTGAGCTCGGCGACTGCCGGCGGTTTGCCAACAGCCGTGACGCGGTCCGCTACAGCGGCTTGGATATCACCGTGTACCAGTCCGACCGTCACCGCGCGCCGGGGCACCTGTCGCGTCAAGGGCCGCCGGCGTTGCGCTGGGCGCTGTACGAGGCCGCGCAGGCCTCCCGGCGGGGCGAGCGCAGCCCCGATCGTGCCTACTACCTTCAGGTCAAGGAGCGGATCGGCGGCAACCGCGCCTGCCTTGCGCTCGCGCGCAAGATGCTCAAGCGTTGCTATCACACCCTGCGCGAGCTCGGCGATGACGCACTAGCGCCACCCGTCGCGCCGAAGCAGCCGGGCAGAGGTAGCGCAGCCACGCGCCGCGCGTCAAGCGGCAGCCCCCGCCCGACCAACCCTCCTGCAACGCCCAACGCCGCCGGTGCTCTGGCCGCTTGACCCGGGCTTCGGCTGCGCTGTGCAGCGACCAGTTCCGGCCAGGCCGGAACCGCCAACGACCAACTTCCAACCCTTCGCGCGCGCCAAGCCCTCACTCACACCGATGCGCCGCGGCCGGCTCCCGAACGATTGCTGCCGGCACGCCACCCGCGTGTACCGCCTAGAAAGATCGAGCGGCCGCAACGCTTCCCCCCGCGGGATCACCCCATCAAACATCTCGTCGCCGACCCGAAGCCAACCCGGATCGAGGACCAAAGTAAGCCCGGGCGCCCGCGCGCAAAGCCAGACACGCACACACCCGCCACCCCGCGGGGTAGGCGGCACCCCCGCGCTAACCCCCGGAGGCACTTGACAGCCCGCCGCCGGATAAGTAAGCAGTCGTCCGCGGTGGCGAGTGTTCGTTTCGGCCCGAAGCGTTCGGCCACCGCGGCGTTCAGAGTCGGTTACGCGCGGAGATTTCCTATCCGGGCGACCCGCCCGACGCGGTTACCACTTGACGAGCACCGACTGATTGGTGCTGTAGTTCGTCATCAGCGTGCCGCCGACTGTGCACGACGTTGCGACGAAGCCCTCGCCGCGGAGTGAGCGCATCTCCCGCTGAAGCTGCTGCGCTGAAGCGTGGCTGCCGTGCTTCTCAGGACGCGGATTCGCGCTGGCGGCCCCGATCGCCATCGCCGTGGTGGCCGCGACACACACGCCGCTGACGCAAATCCCGACGAGCCGACGGATGCGCGGGTGGCGGCGGGGGGCGGTGACCTTGACATCCTCGATGTTGTGGGTCCCCGTTGGGCGGGCGGCGATGTCGTACGGAGGGGTCAGGATGATGTCGTGGTGCAGGTTCCGATACATGGGATTCTCCTCCGATCGCGGTAGCGAGCTCGGTCGCGGCTGCTTTGGCTCTGCGGGGGCCTTGGCTTGTGCGGAGTACGTTTGCGCCGCGGCGTGCTCGCGCCCACGCCGCTTGACGCGGTGGTTCTGCGTCGTTTGACGCAGTGCACCTGGACGGCCGCCGTGGCTACAAGCCGCCGGCAGCGTGACGGCGCAGCGCGTCGGTGTGGCGGATAAGCACTCTGCGACGGCCGGTGGCAATGCAGCCGAGTGTGAGCAGCGTCGCCAGCGCCTTGACGGTGGCCTCACGAGAGGCGCCGCACCAGCTTGCGAGCCGCTCCTGGGAGAGGGGGAGCTCCACTTCGATCCCGACGCTGGTGTCCTCGCCGAAGCGTTCGCCGAGCTCCTGCAGCCGCCACGCCAGGCGGCCCAGCGTGCCCAGCGCGGGGAACTCCGGCCGCTTGCGGTCAGCGTCACGCAGCCGGGCGGCGAGGATCCGGAGGAGTTCCATCGCGGTGCCGGGGTCGGTGAGTGCGCGCGTGAGCGGTGGATCCGGGCGCGACCGTCGCCTCCACGTGGCCGGCCGCGAGCGCAGTGGCGGACCGAGGCGCTCCGTCGAGCGCGGACAGGTGCCGATGACGTCGCTGGGGCCGCGCACCCCGAGCACGATCTCGCGCCTTCCCGGCGCAATGCTCGAGATGATCACCTAGCCGCGCTCGATCACGAGCACGCGGTCGGCGAGATCGCCCTCCGTGACCAACGCTTGGCCGCGGTGGGATTGCACACGCCGACCCGCCTTGCGCAGTGCTTCGGCGAGCGGTCCGCCACTCATCGTCAGCGCGGTCACCGGCAGAGTGTGGCGGATGCCTGTGACGCTCGCCGGGTGAGTCCTCGGCCCGCGAGGGCGAGGTTTCCCCGTGGACGCGGGTGGTGGATCGAAGGTCGGCGTCGTGCCCCTGCGAGTCGTCCTCGGCTGCCGGTTGCCAACGGATCTGCGATTCAAGATCATGCGCCGCCTATGGTCGGGGCGACCGTGACGATGTTGTTCTCCGATATGGAGGGATCGACCCTGCTCCTGCAGCGCCTCGGGGAGCGTTACTCGAACCTCATCATGGAGCACCATCGTGTGATGAGGCTGGCGATCGAGTCCGTTGGTGGCCGGGTGGTCCGCATTGCAGGGGATTCATTCTTCGCGGTCTTTGGACAGGCTGCCGAGGCAGTCTCGTGTGCGCAACGCGCACAGTGCGAGTTGGCGGCGTGTGAGTGGCCGGGCGGTGAGGCGCCGCGGGTGCGGATGGGGATCCATTCGGGTGCGCCCACTATTTCGGATGGGGAGTTTGTGGGGGTCGACGTCCATCGCGCGGCGCGCGTGATGTCGGTTGCCCATGGCGGGCAGGTGTTATTGACGGAGGACGCGGTGCGACTGCTCGGCTCTGCTGTGCGCGTGAGTGATCTGGGCTATCACCGGTTGAAAGACCTGTCCGCGCCGGAGCACCTGTTCCAGCTGTTAGCAGCGGGTTTGGCGGCGGACTTTCCGCCGCTGCGCTCGTTGAACCGTTCCAACCTGCCTACTCCGGCGAATCGGCTCGTGGGACGAGTGGAGGAGTTGGCAAGGGCGGTTGAGCTGCTTTCCCGCGAGGACGTCCGGCTGCTCATGCTGTTGGGCCCGGGCGGGGTTGGTAAGACTCGGTTGTCGCTCGAGCTGGCCGCGGATGCCGTTCTGCGCTACCGCGACGGGGTATGGATCGTCGTGCTTGCTCCGATTCGGGACGAGGCTCTGGTGGTTTCCGAGATCGCGCGAGTGCTTGAGGTGGCTCCGGTTGCGGGCGAGTCGTTGCGCCAGACGCTGTTCGCGAGACTGGCGGAGCGGGAGCTCCTGCTGGTACTGGACAACTTTGAGCACCTGCTGGACGCGGCGGGTGTCGTTGCGGAATTGCTGGCCGCCGCGTCAAAGGTCGACGTGTTGTGTACGAGCCGAGAGCCGCTGCGGATCCGCGGCGAGCAACGTCTGAAGTTGGGACCGTTACCGGCGCGGGATGCAAGCGACCTGTTCCTGCAGCGAGCCTTGGCGGCGCGTCCCGAGCTCAGCGTGGATGAGGAGGAGGATTCGGCGATTGCCCGAATCTGCGGGCGGCTTGATGGGCTGCCGCTCGCGCTCGAGATGGCCGCCTCGAGGATGGCGATATTCGCTCCGCGCGCGCTCGAGGTCCGTCTCGCTGAAGGGCTCGCGCTGTCTGAGGGGCCTCGCGATCTTCCCGAACGACAGCGGACGCTCCATGCGACGATCGATTGGAGCTACCAGTTGCTTGCTCGCGACGAGCAGGCTTTGTTCCGGTCGCTAGCGCCATTCGTCGGCGGGGTGCGGGTTGACTCCGCCAAGTCGCTGTGGGGCCCCCTGTCGGTCGAGGGGTTGATCTCGTTGACTGAGAAGAGCTTGCTAGGCCGGCGCGAGGATCCGGATGGAGAGCCGCGGTTTTCGATGCTCGAGACGGTCAGGGAATTCGCGCTTGCACGCGCGGCCGCGGAAGGCTTGACCGAGAGCATGGCTGCCGCGCACGCCGAGCACTACTGCGAACTGACTGAGCGAGCTGCTCCGGAACTGGAGGTTGTCCGAGATCTCGTAGAAATTTGAGTGGCGGTCCTCCCGTCCCGTCCGCTCCGGTTGGGAGCGTTCGGGGCGACCAAGCCCAAGTCCGAGAGGACAGGAGGAACCGCCATGCAGAAGGTATCCGGCCCGCAGGTCGTCACGCCCGCGGAGGCGTTGGAGAGGCCGCTCCCAGCGGGGATTCAGGAGACGCTCGGGGAGCTGGTCGGCGCCGCGCGGGAGGGACTGCTCGCGCTGAGCGTCGGCGTCGGGCTGAGCGTGGTGCACGAGTTGATGGAGGCCGAGGTCTGTGAGGTGGTCGGCCCGAAGGGCAGGCACAACCCGGACCGGACCGCGAAGCGCCACGGCCATGAACGCGGGTCGATGACGTTGGGCGGCCGGCGGGTAAAGGTCAGCCGACCGAGGATCCGCACGGCGGATGACGAGCGCGAGCTGCCGGTCGAGACCTATGAGTACTTCGCCGATCGCGATCCGCTGACCGTCGTGGTGATGAACCGAATGCTGGCTGGGGTCTCCACGCGCAGGTACGCCGGCGTGGGCGAGCCGGTCGGCGAGGAGATCGAGCGGGAGTCGCGGTCGACAGGCAAGAGCACGGTGTCCGAGCTGTTCATCGACCGCACCCGGACCGCGCTCTCAGAGCTGATGGGCCGGCGGCTGGAGGACGTGCGCCTGGCGGTGATGATGCTCGACGGGATCGAGATCGCCGAGCGCTGCCACGTCGTCGCGCTGGGGATCACCACCGAGGGCGTGAAGCTCCCGCTAGGGCTGTGGGAGGGCTCGACCGAGAACGCCACGCTCGCCCGCTCCCTACTGTCTGATCTGGTCGACCGGGGGTTGGATCCCGGGCAGGCGATTCTGTTCGTGATCGACGGCGGCAAGGCGATCCGCCGGGCGATCAAGGACGTGTTCGGTGAGCACGCGCTGGTACACCGCTGTCACCGTCACAAGGAGCGTAATGTCACTGACCTGCTGCCGAGCGCGACCGCCCGGCCATCCTGGTGAGGATCCGCGGGGCGTGGTCGCTCACGGACGCCGACGTCGCCCAGGAGCGGCTCGACCGGCTGGCCTCAGAGCTCGAGCGAACCTGGCCCGACGCCGCCGCGTCGCTGCGCGAGGGGATGTCTGAGACGCTGACGCTGATGCGGCTCGGCATCGGCGGACAGCTCGCCAAGACGCTGTGCTCGACCAACCCGTGCGAGTCGATGATCGAGATCGTCCGCCACACCCAGCGCAACGTCAAGCGCTGGCACGACGGCGACATGCGCAAACGCTGGACCGCCGCCGGCATGCTCGTCGCCGAGCAGCAGTTCCGCCGGATCATCGGCTACCGCGACCTCGCCAAGCTCGTCATCGCGATCGAACGTCACGGCGACCGGACCGCGCTCCGCACCCCCACCACCATCACTCACACTCAGGTGCCAGAAGCCGTTACTGTCTGACCGTCAATCACCCGGAGACCGCCACCGAAGTTCCACGACGATCCGGGCATCCTCCGGAACTGCTCGGCAAGAACCAGCGCCGCTGGGTCGAGACGCTCGAACAAGAGAACCCGAACCTTCGCGCCGCCCTAGATCGTCTGACAGCACAGGATCCGTCGGGTGCCCTTCGAATGGCCGCAAATCTTGAGTGGTTTTGGGTAGTACGCGGTTACGTCTTCGAGGGCTGCGGGCGTCTAGTCGAAGCGCTCGGCTCAGCTCCGCCCAACGCTCCGCACCGCGGGCGGGCGCTCGCTGCAGCGGGACAGTTGACGTTGGATCTAGGCAAGGCAGCGGAGGCAGAGCCGCTTCTCCTCGAGGCCGTCGAGCTCGCCCGGCGAGACGGAGACGCGCGGTTGGCCTCGCACGCACTTAGTCACCTAGGATGGGGCGCCGAAGCGCTCGGTGATCCTGCTCGGGCTCGGACCTACCACGTGGAGGCAATAGCCGCAGCGCGCGAAGCGCAGGACGCGTCGGCGCTTGAGCTCGCTTTGAACAACTACGGGATCATGATCGCAAGGCTCGGAGACGTCGCCGGGGGGCGGCCGCTACTCGAGGAGTCCTTACTCCTAGCTCGTAGTCGAGGCGAAGCGAGCGTCATCGCTCTGGTCGCCGGAAACCTGGGGATCATGGCTCTTGATGCCGGTGAGCTTGAGACAGCGGAAGCGCTGGTCCGCGAATCGCTGGCCCGAGCACGGGAGGTGGACTTCCGCGGGATGGTTTCCTCCGCGCTCCTCCTGCAGGCCGTCATCCTGTTAGCGCGCGGCGACCTCGATCATGCGTGTGCGCAGCTGGCCGAGGCCATCGAAGCGGTCAGGGCCATCCGCCACATCGAGACCGTCTCGTCCGCGCTTTCGGTGGCCGGTAGCGTCGCGGCGATGCGCCATCAGCCGATTCAAGCGGCGACACTCTGGGCCGCTGCGGACCGATACCGCGAACGCATCTACCTCGCTGAGGACCCCAACGTAGAACGGTTGAGGGCCAAATGGCAACCCCAGGCACTTGCGGAAGCTCGTGACGCCAACAGCTGGACCGCAGGCCAGACGGCCGGAGCTGAACTGTCGCTCGAGGAAGCGCTCGACCTCGCACGCGACGCAACCAAATCCAAGGAGCACGACACTCCCGCCGAGCGCGCCGCAATCGCCACCTGACGGCACAACCGCTACACCCGCCCGTGCGGACCGCCGTGTTGCATGTTCGCGGCGGCGGTGTAGCCATCCGGGAACGGCCGACGGCTAGCTGTCTGCGCTGTTGCAGTGGGAGGCGTTTGCCTGCGCTGCGACCCGATGCTTCCCCCGACCCAACGGGGCGTCGCGACAATCGCTTCCGTTCTCGTGCTGTTCCCACATCGGGTGATCGCTGCGGCGAGCCACAACTCCGCGACCACGTGGTGCGTAGCCGCCAACGTGCTAGCGGACGCGCACCCGAGACTTCTGTCACTGTCAGAGTGATGAGCGTCTGGGCGGTGACGTCCGACGCGTCCGGTAGGTCCTCGGGCTGGCGGCGGGCTGACTCTCGACTGCTGTGTCGACTGCTTTGGCCTGACCGGTAAAGCTTGTGTCGTCCGCCGCCGACCGAGGACCGCCGGCGTGACTTGATAGAAGCGTGGCTTCGCCTCTCGTGACAGTTGTCCGCCGGAGATCCGCTTCATTCGGCGTCAACCAAACGAAGGGACGGATGCATGATCGTGATCGGGGCGGACACGCACAAGGGCTCGCACGCGCTCGCGGCCGTGGACGAGGGCACCGGTCGGGTACGCGGCAGCCGCGAAATCAAGGCTGACGATGAGGGACATCTGGCTGCGGTTCGATGGGCTCGCGGCCTCGATGAGGAGCGGGTGTGGGCGATCGAGGACTGCCGGCACGTCTCACGCCGGCTCGAGCAGGCGCTGCTAGCCGCCGGCGAGCGGGTCGTGAGGGTGCCGCCGCACCGCATGGGAGCGACCCGCAAAGGAGAGCGCGAGCCGGGCAAGTCGGATGAGATCGATGCGCTCGCGGTCGCGCGCGCGGTCGTCAAGGACGGTGTCGAGCAGTTCCCGGTCGCGTACCTGAATGAGCAGGCGATGGAGATCCGCCTGCTTTGCGATCACCGCAACGATCTCATCGCCGAACGGACCCGCACAGTGAACCGGCTGCGGTGGCATCTGCTCACGCTGTGCCCCGAGCTTGAACGGTCCCTGAAGCGCGGTGCGCTCAACAAGGCGCGCGAACTGGACCGCGTCGACCGGCGGCTGCGGAAGCTGTCGGCCGGCGCCAGGGTCAGGATCGCGCACGAGCAGGTCTCCCAGCTCCGGAGCCTCAACCGTCAGATCGATCAGCTCGAAGCAGAGCTTCGCGAGCTCGTCAAGGTCCACCGTCCCGAGCTGTTGGCGGAGCTCGGATGCGGGGCGGTGGTCGCAGCGATCCTGATCGGCCACACCGCCGGGGTCAAACAATTCCGCAAACACTCGAGCTTCGGGCTGCAGACCGGAACCGCCCCGATCCCATGCTCCTCCGGTCAGCGCACCCAGCATCGGCTCAACCGTGGCGGGGACCGCCAGCTCAACCACGCGCTGCACATCATCGCGGTCACCCGCGCCCAACGCGACCCCGCGACCCAGGAGTACCTCGCTCGCAAAGAGGCCGAAGGCAAAACCAAGAAGGGCGCGCTGCGCTGCCTCAAGCGCCACCTCGCGCGCCGCTTCTACCTCCTCCTCGCTGAGCCACCCGCCGACCAACAGCAAACCGTCGAGCCCGAGTCAATCCCCGAGCGCGAGCTGCTCGCGATCCCCGAGCGTGCCCGCCCCGAGCGAGAGGTCCAGCAGATCAGCACTGCGCCCAGCCCGATGGTCTGCATCACCTAAACCGCTCCGACCAACAACCGATCAGCGGCGTTCTCAGGCGCGCTGGCGTTCGCGGTGAACACCCACCGCCGGAGCTGCCTGCCGCAAACAGCCGCTATCACGGCCCGATTCCGCCCTCCGCGGACGCCAACGACGCATCCTAAGCCCCTCTGCCGCCCTCGAGCAGCAGCGCGCGACCCGTCACACCCCCAAATCTCACCCTCCAACCGACATCCCCGAGCAGACCCAGATTCATCGCAAATAGCGATCGCGGCTTGACATAGAAGCGAGCATTCCCTGAATGAGCGGGCGCCAACGCGGGCACTGGTCGCGTTACCGCATCGGACGAGATCCACGCGTCTCGGCGGAGGCGGCGACGCATAGGGGCCATGCGCCCGCAACCGTTCCAAACCAGCAGTCCTGGCCGCGCTCATCTGGCCGTCGAAGGCTGCTGGATCTAGCCCGGAGCGACAGCGACGCACTGTGTCTCTCGATGCGTTTGCAGGCCATCTGCCAGCGCCTCTCGTTCTAGTGCGTGAGGATCGGCCTCGCGCCGGAGCGGCCATGGTGACCGCACCTCAGATCCCGGACGAACGGACCGCCATACATCGGGTGCAGCTGATGAGTCGCGTGCCGCGACCTACGGTGTTGTCGGCCGCCGGCCCCAGCTCCGATTTGGCTTCTCTCGAGCAGCTCGGCGTCTATGGATGCAGCGGCGGTACCCGCGCACGGCGCGCGTGATGCGACTTCACACTATCGACCAACCAGAACAGGGCGGCCCAGATCAGCGCGAACCCGACGATAAACAAGCCGACGAGGGCTGCAGGCCCCATGGCGATGCCAACTAGCAGCAGCACCGGTGCCGCCAGCACAACGGCGAGAATCGTAAGTAGGACCTTCACGGCGAACTCCCTTCTTCACGCTTCGGAATCAACCAACTCTAGGCCGAGATCACTGGCGAGCCATCCGCTCAAGTGCGCAGTCCTGCTGCACCTGACTACGGGTACAGAGCCCGCTCCTCGCCTCGGCGCAAGAGTGCCGGGTTGATCGAGTTGCACCACTCTCAGCGACGCTTCTGCGTTTGAGCAAGAGGGGCACTACGCGCCTCGGTCCCCGGCCAGACTGTCGGTCCGCCAGAATGCGGCAGCGGTCGCCGGCGTCGTCGGGGCGGACGACGGCGCTTCTGCATCCAAATTGGGGGAGCATCAGCGCCGCCGTCCGTCACGCCGGCTGTCGCTGCGGACGGAGGCTGTTGCACAAAGGTGACGGACCGGAAATTGTTTGTGATCGAGCACCAGTGACACGGGTGGCTGTCGAGACAAATCAATCGCGCCGATCCCGCGGAGGCCGTGAGGAGGGCTCCTGAAGCGTCCGATTCGGGCGGCTCGCCAGTCGATTGTTGCTTGGCACTAACGCCGCTGGTTTGTGCGACAGCCTCGACGACAGCCGGAAGCTCTCAATCGTGATTCGAGACACGACGCGACTTCCGGATCCGCGGAAAGCGACCATGCTCCGCCTTGGATCTAACCGCGGTGCCGAGCATCGTCTCGGAGTACCACCGGTGACTATCCAGCACGTTCGGTAGCCGTCGACTGCAACCGCTATCGTCGCCCGGCGATGCCCGCGGGTGATCGTGTGCGTGAACGGCGCAAGGCTGCTGCGCTCGCGCGCCACTACCGCGACGAGGAGGGCCTCTCGATCGCCGAGATAGCCCGCAGGCTGGGTCGCGCAGAAGCGACGGTGAAGGCCTACCTGTACGACCCGGCCGGGGAGAAGGCACGGGCGGTCAAGGCCCGCTACCAGGGAGTGTGCCGAGGCTGCGGCGCCCCCACCGCGGCCCGGGGCGGCAAGGGTGACGCTTACGAATACTGCAAACGCTGCCATCCCGGGGCGATCGCGCCGACCCGGACACGCGAGTGGGTGCGCTGCTCGATGCGGGAATGGCGGCAGCGATACGGCAGGCCACCCTCGTCAACCGACTGGTCTCGCACGCACGCCGTCCGGCGAGGCGGCGAAGCACTCAAACGGTTGCGCGACGGTGACTGGCCGCCATCCTCAACGGTCATCGACATGTACGGCACCTGGGCTACGGCGATGGCCGACGCCCTTCCAGACACCTGATCCGTCACGGAGAGGGGGGCCTTTGCTCGCCTGCCCGGTACCTATGCGGCGAGATGGCAGAGCAGCCCGCTCAGCGCGCCGAAGCTCCCGATCGGGACGCACGCGGTCTGGACGGCTGGCACGAACTCGCCGTTGCGAACCCCACGTTCCTGCTCGAGCGGCTCGGCAGCGAATGCACCGACCTGCAGGGACTGCGCGAGCTGACAGTCAACGGGCTCGACGCGATCAACGCCCAGGGCCCTGTCGCCGGCGGCCGGGTCGTGTGGGACATGGACTGGCTGCGGTTCGACGCCTCGGGCGGCCGCGTGCGCAAGCTGTCGGTCACCGACACGGGCACCGGGATGACCGCCGAGCAGTTGCACCGCTACATCAACCAGCTCGCCTCCAGCAGCCGCGAGCAAACCCACACCGCCAACTTCGGGGTCGGCGCGAAGGTCGCCGCGGGCTCCCGGAACCCGCACGGACTCGAATACCGCTCCTGGCACCACGGGCAGAGCTCGCTTGTGTGCTTCAAGCGACACCCCGACGGCCGCTGGGGACTCGAACCCCAACGCTGGCCGGACGGCCACACCGACTTCTGGCGACCACTCTCCGAGTACGAGGTTGGTTCCAGCCGCGGTTCGTGTCGCTGATCATGCCGGCGACCATGTAGCTCCAGTCGCTGCCGATCCTGTTGGTGATCGCCCATTCGATCGACTCCACCCGACCGGCCTGGAGATCCTTGCCAGCGGGTCTACACGCCGGAGCGCTCGGCCCAGGAGCCGTCCCGTGTTTCGAGTGACCGCAGCGTCAAGCTCGCGCGACTGCTCGGCGCTGAGCTGACCCCGCGGTTCGCGTCAAGCGCGTCGGGCAGGAAAACCGCTTCACCCACGCGAGCTCGCCTTCGTCACGACCGCGATCTGACCCACGTCTACAGCCCCTCCGGTTCTGCGTGGAGAACCCCAAGCCGCGTGATCAGCCGAGGCTACTGACCGCCGTTCCACCGACGCCGTCGCCGGCGTCGCGGTTGCTGGCGCTGACGTCGTAGACGCCCGGGAAGATCGAGGAGCTGCCGCTCGAGTCTCGGCGTCGCTGACCCTGTTCTGATCTCGACGCGCCGGTGTTCGGGGCCTCGGCTGCTCGACAGGTGACGTGCGGTCTAGCTGCCGCGTGCGCCAGCGGCCATGCCGGCGGCATCCGGATCCGCGCGCTCGTCCTTCTCGGCGGTGGGGGCAAGCACGATGACGCGTTCGCCGGACTGGAGCTCGAGACCGGTGCGTGCAGCTCGAATCTCGCGGCCCTTGGTTACGGCCGCAACGATGCAGCCGGGCGGCCAGTCGACGTCGCCAACTCGACGCCCACGTGCCGGTGATCCCGGCAGGATCCGCAGCTCGAGCATCTCATAGCCGCGCAGCGGGGTGCTCGGTGCGTGAGCCGCCGCGGAGGGATCCTCGACCGCGAACTCGGCCGCGACTGCGCCCTCTTCGATCTGCCCCTCTGAGGAGCGAAGTTTGGTCGCCAGCGCCCGCAGCACGTCGGCGCGCGTCAACCAGCCGCGCAGCTGCCCCTCCCTGGAGAGCACGGGCAGACCGTCGCGGCCGTAGAGAACGAGCTGGCGCCGGGCTTGCTCGAGATCCTCCTCGGCGAACACCACCTGGGGTCGGCGCGCCAGCGTCACCGGGCCGACTAGCCGCGTCCACTCCGTGGCCGGGACTGCGGGACGCGGTTCAGCTGACCGGGCTCCAAGCAGCAGGGGTTCGCCATTGAGGCTGTTTACAGGTTGCATGACCTCTCCCACCGTGACAGCTTGAAGCGCGCCGAGGGCTTTCGGACGCTCGATGTCGATCCCGCGCCGAAGCAGTTTGGTGGTGTAGATGCTGCCGTAGGTGATCTGCTTGGCCAGCTGCGCCGCGATTCCGCAGGCCAGCATGATCGGAAGCGTGAGCGTGAAGTTGCCGGTCATCTCGGTCACGCTGGCGATCGCGGTCAGCGGGGCTTGGGCGGCGGCGGCGAACACGGCCCCCATCGCAATGACGCCGTACATCGCCGGCGGGCCGGTCGGCCCGCCGAACAGGTGATGAACGACGATCCCGAACGCCATCCCGGTGGCAGCGCCGATGAACAGCGAGGGCGCGAACACCCCGCCCGACCCGCCGATCCACAGGGTGAGACTGGCCGCGAAGATCTTGCCGGCTATGAGGATGACGACGAACCAGAACACGTAATGGTTGGCCAGCACCCGATCCATCACGGGATAGCCGACCCCGTACATTTGCGGCAGCGCCAGGAGCACCAGCCCGAGGAGGACCCCGCCGGCGACTGGGCGCAGCCACTGTGGCCGCTTGCCCCACCGTGCGTCAGCGGCGTCCTCGCCCTTGTAGAGGGTCTTCTGGAATGCCACGCCGATCAGGCCGGCGGTGATCCCGAGCAGCACGATCAGCAGATAGCTGAAGTCGTTTCCGACGGCCATGTCGTGCGGGATCGCGGCGAAGAAGGGGGCTCCTCCGAAGAACGCGCGGCTGATTACATCGGCGGTCACCGATGCGAGGATGGTCGCCGCCAGCGCGTCGAGCGAGAACTCCTTCAGAACGATCTCGAAGCCGAAGAACATCCCGGTGACCGGCGCGTTGAATGTCGCCGAGATGCCGCCGGCCGCGCCACAGGCGACGATCACCCGCAGCCGCCCCTCGCTCATCCGCACCAGCTGGCCCAGCGTCGAGGCAAGCGCGGAGCCGATCTGCACGATCGGCCCCTCGCGGCCGACCGATCCGCCGCCCCCGATGCACAACCCGGAGGCCAGCGCCTTGACTACGGTGACCGGCGGGCGTATGCGCCCCCCGTTCTCCGCCACCGCCAACATGACCTCCGGCACGCCGTGCCCACGCGCCTCACGCGCGAAGCGCTGGATCAGCGGCCCGTAGAGGGCCCCGGCGATGACCGGGACGACCAGCACGAACCAGACACCGAGAAATGGAAGGTGCAGGCTGGCCGCATGGCCCTGCTGGCCGAACGTCTGACGGCCGGCGAACACCCAGGTGAAGAAATAGATCAGCTCGCGAAACGCGGTGGCGCCCAACCCGGCTCCGGCGCCCACGACGAGCGCCATGACGATCAAGCCGAGCTTTGACGCCGCCAGCCAATCCGATGCCCGGCGGCTCGGCCGCTGCCCGTCGATCGCGGCGGCGATCGTTGGGGCGGAGTAGGACAGTCCTCTGCTCGACTGCGCGAAGCGATGTAGCCGTCGCGCAAGATCGCCGGCGCGTGATCTCATAGGGCGAGCACCGCCGCCAGGGGGTTCTGTCCGCTGCCTCGCATTGCGCTCACGTCAGGAGCGGACCCCCCGGTCGCTCGATGAGCTCCGGGGGGATCGCTTCCCGGATTCCGGGTCGGCAAGGCCCGCGAGCAGCGCGCCCAGTCCGACCTCGTAGGCGGCGTCGGGACCGAGACCCGCGAGTTCCTGCGCCCTGCCACCCAAGATCGGAAAGTCCTCGCGGCGCAATGCGGCCAGCAGTCGCCGGCCGGAGGGTCGGGCGGCGTCAACCGTGAAGCCGGTTGCCTCCGCCAGCGCATAGCCGCGGGCGTAGCTGACCGTCGCGCGGTAGATCGCCAGCGCCTCCGTAGGAGTGAAGCCCTGGTCAACGAGCAGGCCGAGAAGCCGTTCCACCGGTTGCAAGGAAGCCGGCGTGTCGAACGGCTGCAGGCCCAGCAGCTGAAAGGTGGCGGGCTGCGCGACCGCGACATCGCGCAACGCGGTCGCGAAGCGCCGGCAGGCTTCGCGCCAATCATCGCTCAGCTCGAGTTCGTGCAGCGGCTCGAGCAGCCGGTCGCCGATCGCATCTAGAAGGTCGTCGCGACTGTCGAAATGGTGGTAGATCGCCATTCCCTCCACGCCGAGCGCCGAACCGAGACGGCGCATGCTCAGCGCGCCCGGCCCGTCGCGCTCGATCAACGCCATCGCCCCGTCGAGAATCACATCCCGGTTCAGCGGCCGTTGAGGCTGTCGATCCGATCGCAGAGCTGAAACTGTTCGCGCCATTGCCACCGTCGACTTTACACTGTAAGGTCGAGTTGATGGAGCGCACGGAGTTGGCGGCCAGGGTGCTCAATGAGCTGGCAACGGCGCGGGCGGCGATCGCAGCGAGCTATCTGCGTCTGTGGCGCCCGGCCGAGCGATCGCTGAGGGAGACTGGCCATGTCGATCAGTTGGCCGAGAGGCGCCGGGGTCCTGACGCCGGTGCGCCGTCCGACGAGCACCCGCCTCAAGATGCCGCCTAGCCGCCGATCGGCTCGGACGAAGGGCCCAGTGCCCGACGGGGCACGTCCGGGCGCGGCCGTTGGACTGCGTGCGGCGGGTACGTGAGCGGGGCTCGGTTGTGCCACTGAGCGCTAAGCGGGCGCGGCGCGCCTACGATCGGATCGGCCGGCTGCAGGACACGCAACTCCTCTACGAGCGCGCGGTCACTGGGCGGCTCGCGGAACTCGGAGGGTTCGAGCGGGCACGATGGGTGTTCGAGCTGGGATGCGGCACCGGCCGGTTCGCGGCTCGGCTTCTGCGCGACCGGCTGCCCGGGAGCGCGCGATATCGAGGCGTGGAGATCAGCCCGAAGATGGCCTCGCTCGCGCGCAGGCAATTGGCCCCATGGGCGCCACGGTCCGAGGTCGTGCTGATCGACCCCCCGGGGCGAGTGCTCCCGGGCAGCGACGGTCAGTTCGGCCGCTTCGTCGGTTGTTACGTGCTCGATCTGCTCACCGAGCAGTATGCGCGTACCGTCTTGGCTGAGGCCGCCCGACTGCTCGCGCCCGACGGGCTGATCTGCCTGGTGAGCTTGACCCACGGGATCACGCGAACCGGGAGGGCGGTATCGGATAGCTGGGAGGGGATCGCTGAGCGCTGGCCCGCGTTGCTTGGCGGTTGCCGTCCGATCGAGCTGGCGACGCTGCTCGACCCGAGCATTTGGCGAATCGATTGTCGCGAGGTGCTCACAAGGTGGGGCATTCCCTCGGAGCTGCTACTAGCATCACCCACACAACAGCTGCTGGGCGATGCTTGATCAGGAACGGGGCGCCGCGACCGCCATGCATGCGCACGGATCTGGCGGCCCAGCCGTGACACCCGCCGTCGAGGCACAGGGGTTGACGAAATCGTTTGGGGTGACGGTCGCGGTCGACCGGCTCGATCTGCGCGTCGACGGCGGGCAGGTGTTCGGGTTCCTCGGGCCCAACGGCGCGGGCAAGACGACCACGATCAGGCTGCTGCTCGGCCTGCAACGCCCCAGCTCTGGCAGCGCCCGGGTGTTCGGGCTGGACAGCCTCGGTGACAGCGTCGCCATCCACGCCCGCTGCGGCTACCTGCCCGGCGAGTTCGAGCTTCACCCGCGGATGAACGGCCGGCGTGTGCTCGAGTGGTTCGCTCTCGCCCGCGGCGGGGTCGATCAGCGGGTGCGCGATCAGCTGGTCGAACGGTTTGGGGTGATCCTCGACCGCGAGATCCACGAGCTGTCGAAGGGCAACCGCCAGAAGCTCGGGATCGTGCTCGCGTTCATGCACCGCCCCGAGCTGTTGGTGCTCGATGAGCCCACCTCCGGGCTGGATCCGCTCATGCAGAACGAGTTTCACCGCCTGCTGCGTGAGACGGCCGCCGAAGGTCGTACCGTCTTCTTGTCCTCCCATGACCTCGATGAGGTGCAGCGCGTCGCCGACCGGCTCGCGATCATCAGGGCGGGGCGCCTGGTGGTTACCGACACCGTCGAGGGACTGCGCCGGCGGGCGCCGCAGACGATCGAGTTGCGCTTCGCCGCGCCCGTCTCGCCCGCGGCGTTCGAGTCACTCGAGGCGGTGCAGAGGGTCACGGCCGAGGGTGATCGGATCAGCCTGCAGGTGACCGGTCGGCTGGCGGAGCTGCTGCGGGTGATCGCCGAGCACGATCCGCTCGATGTGGTCGCCCGGCACGCCGACCTCGACGAGCTGTTCCTGAGTTACTACCGGGAGGACGGCGGTGGCGATGGCGGGTGAGATCGTTCGCTACGACCTCTACACCCGTCGACGTTCGACGATCTGGTACGCGGTCGGGATGGCGGTGTACATGCTCGTGGTCGTCGCGCTCTACCCGTCGTTCGAGCACTCGACCGAGCTCAACAAGCTCACTCAGGGGAACTCGCCGCTGGCCGCGTTGTTCGGCGCGACCGGCACGCTCACCTCACCGGCGGGCTGGATGAACGTCAACGCCTACGTCAACTTCCTGCCCCTGATCATGCTGCTGCTCACGATCGGATACGGGGCCGGCGCGATCGCCGGCCAGAACGAAGACGGCACGCTCGCGCTGCTCGTGGTGCTGCCGCTCGCCCGCCGGCGGATCCTCGCCGGGAAGGTCGCGACGATGATCGTCCAGGCGCTGATTCTGGGCCTCACGGTGGCCGCCTGTGTGTACGTCGGCCGCGCGTTCCAGGTGACGCTCGATCCCTGGCACGTCGCCACCGCGACTCTGGCGGTGCTCTTGCTCGGAGTCGACCTTGGCCTGATCGCACTGGCGCTCGGCGCGGCGACCGGCAGCCGCGGCACCGCGATCGGCATCGCTAGCGCTCTCGCCGCCCTGTGCTACCTGATCAGCTCGCTCGCCCCGGTCGTGGACTGGATCAAACCGCTGCGGTTCGCGTCGCTGTTCTATTGGGCCGTGGCCAACCAGCAGCTCACCAACGGCACTCGACCAGAATCCTTCGCCATCCTAATCGGCGTCGCGATCGCCGCCGCGATCAGCGCCAACACCGCATTCGGGCGACTCGACATCCGCTAGGCCCTACCCACCGTGCTGCTCGTTCTCGTTACCAGCGCAGCCCCACTCCCCCGCTCCGCGCGCTACGACGCACGGCTCCAGAGGGCCATCCGGACGCAGCGGGTGATCGTTGCACGCGCCCCGGGGCCAGCTCGGATCGCTCCGGTGCTCACTGCAAAGCATTATCGCCACTTCAGGAGATCGGGTTCACGTCGGTCATCGCGCGCGGCCTGACCGACCATCCGGCCGTTGACTGGGTGGCACGCCACAGTGAGGCAGAACGCGCGCGAGGAGATGACCGGGCACGATCGTGGGGAGCCGCTCGAGCGCGCGCCCGCGCCCGCGTGACGAGCCTGGGCCATGGCCCAGCGAGCGGCGGGTCGATCGGCTACTGTGCGCTTAGGTGTGCCGGGAAGCCTGGTCGGCGGTCTTCGTCGATCGCTCTGGAGGCTTCGTGGCAGTACGGGAAACGGTGGGACACGCGGGCGGGGTCGTCGGTCGGCGCACCAAGGCTCTTCTGTTCTTCGCGTTTGCGTTTGCCGTCATGGCGGACCCGGTGTCGTCGGTCGCGTATGCGATCGAGGCGGCCCTGCGCGCGCTGCATGGCCATCTCGGCCTGTTGCTGCCGACCATGGGGATCGTGATCGGCATCATCGCTCTGGTCACGCTGAATTACTGGCAGCTGGTGCGGGCGTTCCCGGAGGGTGGTGGCTCGCCGGAGGCGGCCGGGCGGGCGTTCGGTGAGGAATGGTCGTTTCTCCCGATCGGCGCGCTGGTCGTCGACTTCGCGCTGACGATCGCGATCTCGATCGCGGCCGCCGGGAGCGCCATCATCGCCTACCTGCCGGGGCTGGCGCCCGCGCGCATCCCGATCGCCCTTGGGCTGACAGCCGCGGTCGCCGCGTTGACCTGGTTCGGTCATGGGGGCCGGATGATCTTCGCGGTGATGACGTGGTCGTTCATCATCGCGGCCGTCGCCGTGCTGGCGCTCGGCTGGATCTCCCCCAGCGCGACGCATGGCCATGCGCCGATCACTGGCTCGGCGAGCCCCGCGCTCGTCGCCGTGGTCCTCGCGTTTCCGGTGGCGATGGCCCTGGCGACCGGGACCGAGGCGCCCGCGACCTCGATCGCGCAGCTCGGCCAGCTTGATAACGACGGCAAAGCGCGATTCGGCCGCGGGACGCTCGCGCTCACCATCGGGATCGTCGGTGGGCTAACCATGGGGCTGACGGCACTCGCCGTTCACCTGCACGTCGGGATCCCTCGTAGCGACAGCACTCAGATCGCGGATCTCGCCCACACCGCCGCCGGCAAGAGCGGCCTGTTCGCGTTCTTTCAGCTCGCAAGCAGCGTGCTGTTGCTCGCTGCTGCGAGCTCGTCATTCCAGGCCGGACCGGGCCTGTTGAAGGCGCTCGCCCGTACCGGCCCAAGCGGCGAGCATGGGCTGCTTCCCCCGCGTTTCGCGCGAACTAACCGCCACCACACACCCGTCGCTGCGGTTGTTCTCTACGCGGCCATCTCCGCTGCGATCATCATCGCCGCGAGCGGTCAAGAGCAAGAGCTTGTGCTGGTGTACGCGGTATCTGTGTTCGTAAGCTTTCTCGCGGGCCTGCTCGCGATGGCCCGCTTCTCGCACCGCTCCGGCAAGAGGATCTTGACCGCCACGAACGTCGCGGGAGCGATCGTGGTCACCTTCACACTGGTCGTCAACCTGGCGCGGGGCTATCCCTTGATCGCGATCGGTGGAACTGTGCTGGTAGCCGCGTTCTTGCACTGGCGGTGGGTTCAGGCGGGTCGCCCGCGGGGGATCCAAGCGATCGAGCGTGAAGCCGAGGTTGAGGACCTCGCATGACCGATCTCGCGAACTGTTGCACCCGAAGTAGTGCGCGCAATGATCGGGCGAGGCGAGCCGGGGAGTCTGGTCGGCGGGGTACGCGCATGAGACCGACAGGCTTTGACCTCAACGAGAGCCCCCAACTGAGGGGGCAGCGATGAGGCGAGCGCGACAGCTCGCCTTGCGCCTTCCCGCGGCATCTGGCGCGCTGGCAGCTGCTCTCTTGGGTCCAGAGCACCCCCTGGTCCAGGCGTCCGATGTTCTGCAGAGCATCGTCCGCCAGTGCGTTGTTGTCGCCGCTGTTCTCATGGCCGCGATTGCCGCGTGTATCGCTGGATACGCCTGGGCGTGGACGGTGATCCTCGGTGCAGGCGTTGTCTTGTCGATCCTGGTGCTCCTCACCGTGGGCTTTCAGCAGTGCAAGCGCGACCACGCGATTGACCTGATTCTCAAGGGTTATCAGAACTTTCCGATCGCCGCCGTTCAAGACCAACGCCGGCGGCTGCTCTCTGCCCGAACGCGATTGCGTCTTGCCCGCAGCCTGATACGGATGGTCAACGAGGTATCACAGCGTCCGAGATGGCAGGCCCGCGGAAGCACGCCTCTATTCCACCCTCAGACGATTGCCGAGGCCATCGACGAGCTGCTCGAAGTCGCGCACACGCTCGAGACAGAGGAAGTTTCGGCGCAAGGTGTCGCACGCGCCGAGCGGCTGATAACCGATGGGGCCTCGCCATTCTATGGTCATGACAGCATCGTGCTCCGGGCCGAGCTTCACCGAATTCGCCACGACCTCCTCGCGCGATGAGCACGTCGGCACCCGCGCCCGCCGGTGTGCGCCGCGGGATGGCCGTTGTCGGTGGGGATGATCAGCGCGATGGCGCTTGTGGCCACAGGGCCGGCCGCTCCGTGCTTTCAGCGAGGGTGGACGTAGGCAACGGATGAGGGGGGCGGTCCCGAGGACGACAGCCAATCCCACACCTCGAGCGCCTGGCACGAGACGAGCTGTCAGCTATCCGAAGTCGGGCCGGGTTCGCGCGCCGGCAACGCGTAGAGGCGTTCGAGCTCCTCAAGTTCCGATTGCCCAGGGGGCACTCGAAGCGGCGGGATATCTAGCTGCAGTTCGATCATGCGACGCTGGGCGTAGTCGAGCTCGGCCCACGTCTCACGGATCCAACTGACGACGCGCCTCACACCTGATTTCAGTCCCGTTTTCATGACATCGTTCGGTCCTTCACTAGGTCACGGATATGGCGGAGTTCGTCGCGCAGCGCGTTGACGTCACGCCCGTAGAGCGGTGACGTCGCGTAGTCCACGAGCCGCTCGATTCGCGCCACTCCGCACGCAGACAGCCCAGCGGCCCCGAGAAGCGCGATCACCTCACGAAGTTCATCCGCGACCATGGCGACAACCATCCGTTCAAACCGCGGCGGCGTCAGCGACACGGAGCGCACCGGCCCGTGACCGTGCCGGACGGCGTCTTCCAGCCGACGAACGAGCCGCCGACGGGTCCGTTCTGACAGCAGCCGCCTCCGCTCACGCTGGACCGCTGCGATCGCCAGGCCTTCTTCCCCTTCGAGAATCAACGCGATCGCGCAGTGACGTTCGCGCTGCCCATGTGTGCCAAGCAGCGCCGTGAGCGCCAGCAGGACGCTCCCGGAACTGCACGCAAGCGGCATAGCCCACTGCTCCGACTTGAGCCACGCAATCCCGCTCCCGGCCGAAATCGCGGCGACATGGACCCATTGCCGCCAGGTGTACGCGATCGCCTCGCGTGCGCGCAACAACGGGTGGTCGGGACGCAGACCAACACCAGGCGCACCTGCCGAACGCCGTCGTGCTCGCGAGCCAGTCAGCGACGGTCGATCCATCGCCCCAATCCGTCGAACGGACAGATCACTGATCGAATGAAGCCTGGTCGTCTCACGGCACACCCATGACAGACCGACCAGACTTCCCGGCTCGCCGCCCACAATGCTACGCCTGAACACCTCGAACGGCAACCGCTTCAGGCCCACCTGGCCCCGATTGCGACACGCTGCCGTCTCAGCTACCGCGGGGCGAGCGTCGACTATTCGCGGATAGGGACGTCGCGACGGTCGCATCCGCGAGATGCCGCGTGGACGCTAGCGCAGGTCTGTGGCCCGGGGCCAATCTGGCACCGGTAGCAGCTGGCGAGCTCGATTGACCGGGCCGGGAGCGATGCGGCGCAGACTGGGCTGACTGGCTTCCACGGCGGTTCAGCCGTCCCAGGACGAGGTCGCGGTGTGTAGCGGTGTGACGGACTGGAGGACTTGCCGCAATGAGCGCGCCGGTCTACGCTCGGGGGTAGTGATGGACCTGACTCTTCTCCAGGACGGCGGCAGTCCGCTCTACCTGCCCGATCGGCGAGGAGCGGGCCAGGACGAGCTAGCGGCGATTTTGCCCGGGCGCGAGGACGGGGTCAAGGCGCGAGCATCTAACCTCGGCCGACGCGACCACCGACTTGCGTGGCTTCACGCTGATTGAGGTGTCGCTCGGCGGCCGCGGTAGGCGCAAGACCCTCCGCCATCGTGCCGCCAAGCCTCCTCGTCTCAATGCCCCCGCTGGCCTTCGCTCCAGGCTTTAAGCCGGGCGGCGCCTTTTCGGTGCTGCTCGTCTTTCTGGGCCTTGTGCTGCTCGCCGCTGCGCGCGCGCTGACGGTCGAGGAGAAGAGTTTGTTCTCGGCCAGCGTCGTGTACCTGGCGCTCGGCCTAGCGGCGGCGGGCGTAATCCACGCGCTCGGCATCCGGTGGATCAACCCGTTCGAGAATCCTCACCTCATCGAGCATCTCACGGAGTTCGCGCTCGTCGTCGCTTTGTTCGCCAGCGGCCTGACGATCAACCGCTCCCTGCGATGGCGGGAGTGGCGGGCGGTTGTGGGGCTGCTCGGCCTCGTGCTGCCACTGACGATCGCAGCGGGTGCCGTGTACGGCGTCGGCGCGATGGCGCTGTCGCTCGGTGCGGCGGTCGCGCTCGGCGCGGTCCTCGCCCCCACCGACCCGGTGCTGGCGGGCACCGTTGGTCTCGGGCCGCCGGGCGACTCGAGCGAGGAGAGCGACGCTCGCTTTAACCTCACGGCGGAGGCAGCCCTCAACGACGGGCTCGTGTCCCCGTTTGTGCTCTTGGCGATGCTGATCCTCCAACGCCGGGGGACCGGCTGGCTTGGGGAGTGGGCGGCCGCCGATCTTCTCTACGGCACCGCGCTCGCGTTCGGCCTGGGCGCACTGGCCGGCTACACGTTCGGCGCCTTCATCAAGTGGCTGCAACCCCGGCACGTGCTCGCGCCCGAGTTCGACGGGTTCCTGGTCATCGGCGCCGTGCTCGTGGTCTACGGCCTCGCCGACACGCTCGATGCCTATGGCCTGGTCGCGGTGTTCGTCGCCGGCGTCTTCTTCCGCCGCTATGAGGTCGAGCACGAGTACAACGTTCGGCTGCACCGCGCTGCGACGATCGCCAAACACTTCGCCGAGCTGGGCGTGATTTTGCTGCTCGGGACACTGGTAACCGGGGACGCCTTTGGCGCCCCCGGCCTGGCCGGCTGGCTGATCGCTCCCTTCCTGATCCTTGTCGTCCGCCCGCTGGGCGTACTGCTGTTGCTCACCCGCTCGACAATGAGCCGCCGCGAGCGAATCTTCCTGGCCTGGTTCGGCGTCAAGGGAATCGCCTCGCTTTACTACATCTCGTTCCTGATCGGCCGACAAGTCCTGCCCGCTGAGCACCGGGCACAGCTGTTCTGGACCGTCGCATTCGCCGTGATGCTCTCGATCCTCGTCCACGGGATCGGCGCGCTCGCGATCACGCGCCGCCTACTCGACCGATGAAAAGCTCAAGGCTCAAGGCCTCAGCCGCGCAACGCACGAACCGGCCAACACGCGACGAACCCGGCCCTGCGCCTGCGGGGGCGGCAGGTGCATCCAACCACGGTTGCAGCGCGAAGCCACGTCCGCACCGATGAGATCATGGCGGTAATGCACGCCGCCGCAGCAGCCCGACGGCACTGAGACTACGCGGCGTGATCGTCGTGCCGTGGCGCGCCGGGCTGCGGATCAGCGAAGCGCTCGCGCTGGCCGAGAGCGCTCTCGACCCCGAGCGCGGCGCCGTACTCGTCCGGCACGCCAAGCGGGGCGGCGTCGCGAGGTCGGGATGGACCGCTGGGCCGAGGAGGAGCTCGCGCTTGAGCCGTGGCGGGCGCGCTCGTCGCGCCGCGGCCGGGCTCCTGTCTTGCTCGCGCCATGAGTATCTCGTCGGCAACATCGCACCGCCCAAGCGCGCATAGCACGACGCGATACCCGCTTACCCTAGCCGAGCGGGCACGAGATCGCTCGGCTCGTCGGCTAGTGGAATGACGAACGGGACACCGGCGAGGCCGGCTGCGATAACTGGGCGAGCGGAAGTCCCGGGCCCCGGCCAGCGGGTTGGAACGTACCGCGACCCCGTCGCTCCGCCGCTCCTGCCTTCACGACCTCACGGGCATCTCCTGGCCATCGTCGAGATGCTCGTGCTGCCACCGATGCAGGGCACAGGTGGCGGTCCGTCATCGGCGGAACCCGTACGCGATGCGAAGCCCGCCGACGTCGAGCGTCAGCTGACCGATCAGGCCCGGTGGTTGTATTCCTCGCCTGCGTCCGGGGTCTCGATGCGCTCGATCTGGCACAGCGACGAGCGCAGCCGGGGGGGTGCCGCTCATCGGGTCAGCCGGCGTCTGGGCCAGGATCAGGTTGAGGTTGGCGCTGTCGGGGCCGTACGGGGGGTATCCCGGCAGCCCGAGCTCGGCGCATCCCTGCCACCAGCCGTGCTGGCCGCACACGACTCCCGGGTCGAGGGTCGCGTTCAGCCGCGCCCGCGCGCGGACGGCGCCGCCCGGGGTCACGATCCGCACCCAGTCGCCGGCTATGATCGCGCGCTCGGCCGCGACGTTGGGGTGGATCTCGACCTGTGGGTCGGGCGTGGCGCGCCGCAGCATCGCGATCTGACGGTGCTGGGACTCGGCGAACCGCACCGACTTGGCGCAGGTGAGCACAAGCGGGTAGCGGCCGGCAAGGTCCGGCCGGGAGCGGGGGCTGATCGCCGGCTCGGTGAACGTTGGCAGCCTCGGGTACCCGTGCTCGGCGAGCGTCTCGGATAGCAGCTCGATCTTTCCGGACGGGGTGCGGAACCCGACTGGGATGCCGTCCCGGAGCTGGGCGTGTTTGCGGTGGATCGTGGTGAGCGGGAGCCTGATCCCGGCCGGCTGCGCACGGAGCTGCTCGACCGTGATCCCGCTCGGCTCGAGCTGGTATCGCCGCGCGGCATCCGTGTCCCCGTCCCAGAAGTGCTCGGCGAGGCCGAGGCGCTGCGCCAGCGCGAACACGATCTGCAGATCGGAGCGCGCCTCGCCGCGTGGCGCATGGACCGGCCGGCGCAGCTGAACGAGCGACTGGGCTTCCTGGCTGGTCTCGAACCCGATCCGCAGCGCCTCTACCTCGAACGGGCTAGCGACAGGGAGAACGATGTCGGCCAGATTCGCCGTCGGGCTGAGGAATATGTCGGCGTGAACCATGAAATCGAGTGCCGCCAGCGCGTCGCGGCCGCGGGCGCTGTCGGCGTGGGCCATCACGAGATTCGCGCCGAAGTTGACGAGCGCGCGGGCGCGGCCGTCGAGCGCGGCCGTGTAGAAGTCGGGCCCGGTGACGTACTCAAACCGCGCCGGCCCGAGTGGCCGTGCGTCGAGCCCGATCGCCTTCGCGCGTTGCTCGGGCGCGAGCAGCTCGAACCCGTCGATCGCGTTGGCCGGCACCGGTGTGAAGAGCACGTTCCCCCCCGGCGCATCGAGGCAGCCGAGCAGGGCGTAGAGCACATTGATCGCGCGGATCGTCTGCGTCGTGCCGCTGTGTTGCTCAAGCCCGCTCCACGTGTAGAACGCCACGGGGCGGGAGCTCCACAGGGTCTCGGCCACGTGCTCGATCTGCGCCGCTGGCACCCCGGTGATCTCGGCCGCCGCCTGCGGCGTGAGCTCACGACAGTGCGCGACCAGCTCGGCTAGGACGGGGCGGCACTGGATCTCGCCGATCGTGTAGCGGCCATCGATGGCCAGGTGTGCCTCGTCTGCGTCATAGCTGCGGGTGGCCGCGTGATAGGTCGCGGGTGCGGCGACGGTGGTGTCCCACGCGACGTAGCGCCCGGGCTGCGCGCCCACCGAACGCTGGAGTGCGAATGACTGACGGAGCCAGGGCCGTGATCGTCGGCCCCGGGGAGGGGAGCAGGATCGAGGGGCCTGTCGGCGGCCCGCTCACCTTCAAGGTTCGCGGCGAGCAAACCCGGGGCGCTTTGACCGCCCTTGAGAACGTGATCCCGCCAGGCCAAGGGCCACCGCTTCACACGCACGCGGACGAGGACGAATCCGGCGCGGATCCTGGTGATGTTCACGCCGGCCGGCATGGAGCGCTTCTTTGACCGTTTCGCCGCGCTGTCGGCGGCCGATCCGGAGGCGTTCCGGAGGATCGGGGGACCGCTCGGGATGGACGTCATCGGTCCGCCCCTGGCGCGATCCGATCCGATGTAACCAAAGGCGTCTGCGGTTCCCGCCCGCCAGATCGTGACGGCGTGTGCGGTGCATTCCCGAAGGGAGCTGCTTCCCGTTCGCTGCGCGGGGCGGGTGGACTACTCGGCGAGCAGTTCGCGTTCGAGAACGCGCAGGACCCACGCCTCGGCGTCGCCCTCGTCCCAGCGGCAGCGGTCGATGAGCGATCGCAGCGTGTCCGGGGAAGCGACGGTGCAGACCACGTCCGCGACCTTGTCCGGCGTGAGTCCTGGCCGCCAGGTGTCCGGAGGAGGTTGCCGGCCCAGTAGCTCGAGTGGGCCTTCTCGCCGGGCGTCCTCCATGTGGGCGAGGAACGCGGCGACGTCGGGTTCGGCGGGTGCGGTCGAGCGCAGCACGTCCAGCAGGGGGGTGATCCTCGGGGCGACCTCGGCGATGTGCTTGACGTACAGCGCGAGCTTGGCGCGCGGGTCCGGCTGGGAGGCGATCTCCCGCGCCCATTGGCGTTCGCTGGGGTGAGTGTCGGGGTCCTCGGTGCCGGCCACCAGCCTCGCCGCGCAGGCCGCCAGCAACGCGGATTTCGTTCCGTAGGCCAGGTAGAGCGTCTGAACGTGCACGCCGGCCTCGTCAGCGATCGCCTGCATCGTGCTCGCCGCGTAGCCGTCGCGCGTGAACCGGTTCGCCGCGGCCTCCTCGACGCGGCGTCGGGTCTCTGCCCCGCGGCGCGCGGTGCGGCGGATCGCGGCTCCGCGCCGGCCAGCTTTGGGAATGTCACGACTTGACATAAAGACTATAGTACCACTATATAGTCGTCATATAGCAGTTTGGGGACCGGGAGGTGCCGATGCGAGTCCTGTGCAGCACACCGCCGATCGAGGGCGTCTTCGGTCCGTTCATACCGCTCGGACGGGCGCTGGTCGAGGCCGGTCACGAATTGATCGTCGCAAGCGGAGCGGACCTGGAGCCGCGGGCCGCCGAGAACGGGCTGCCGCTGGAGAAGGCTGGCCCGACGGCGATGGAAGGCGCGATGCGCGCGTTCGCCGACCCACAGGTGAAGGCGGCGCCGCCGGGGGACCGGATCAGGTTCCCGGCGGCAATGTTCGGATCGGTGATTCCGAGCGAGAAGCTCCCGGCCCTGCGCTCACGGGCCCGCTCGCAGCCGCCTGATCTCGTCGTGCACCCGCCGGTCGACCTCGCCGGGCCGCTGCTCGCCGCCGAGCTCGGGCTTCCATCGGTCTGCTACGGCTTCGCGCAGCCCTTCGACACCGACGTCCTCGCGGCGATCGCCGCCCGGGCGCGCCCGCTCTGGGAGGCGGCCGGGATCGAGCCGGATGCGTGGGGGGGCGTGTACCGCGGTGGCTATCTCGACCCGTGCCCGCCCGCGCTCGGCGGCCAACGCAGCGTTCCAGCAGCGGGAGGAGCACGACCGATCCGCCCGGAGGTCCCCGGCAATCGGAATGCCTCACTCCCGGCCTGGGCGGACCGGCTCGGAGACCGCCCCGTCGTCTACATCTCGCTCGGCACCGCCCCGCTGTTCAACCAGCCCGAGAAGTTCGCGCCGCTGCTTGCCGGCCTCGCCGACCTGGATCTCGATGTCGTCGTCACCGTCAGCCACCTCAACGACCCGGCCGCGCTCGGCCAGTTGCGGGCCAACGTGCACGTCGAACGATGGCTGCCGCTGTCCGCACTGTTGCCGCGCTGTGACGCGGTCATCTGCCATGCCGGCACCGGCACGATGCTCGCCGCGTTGGCCGCTGGGCTGCCGCTCGTCCTCGTGCCACAGGGCGCCGACCAGTTCGATAACGCGCGCGCGTGCGAACGCGCCGGCGCAGCCCGCGTGCTTTTGCCCGACCAGGTCAGCGCCACCGCCGTTCGACACGCCATCCGCGGCATCCTCGACAGCCGGTCCACCGAACGCACCGCGGCCCTCCGGCTCGCGGGTGAGATCGCCGCGATGCCACCGGCCGCAGATGTGGTCGAAGCTCTGGGGTCGTTGATCGCGATCCGGGCATGAACCGCGCCTCGCAAACGGGCGGATTGAGGTCACGCGTCGGCCTCCGGAGCCCGACGCCATGCCGCTGAGACATACGAGCTGCCCCTCGAACGTGTCGTAGCCGCTGCAACTCGAGTGTGGGAATCCGCCGGCCAGCTTGATCAAGGCGCCGGCAACGCCCCACCCGACGTCCGCCACCGTGCCCCCGCTCGAGCCTCGCTCGGACCTTCGACACCGCCGGCAGCCGCTCATTGAGCACCAGGTTCTCGACCAGCCGGCCGGTCCGTCTACGCGCCCGAAGGTGTCCCGCACAAGTACGTCGTCACCGACCAGCAAACGGCGCGGGTGCTACCGGTGTTCTCCCGCACGGGCTTCGAGTCATTCTTTGCTGAGGCGGGAGCTCCGCTCGAACGTTATCGCGGCTGGCCAACCCGGGTTCCGGCCTGACCCGCCAGGTGTTTGATCGGTACCACCTCGAGCTGCTCGAGGCGCCTGCACACTGACCGGTCGCACGTGGGGGCCCCGGCACGCAGCCGGTGGGTACGTCAGCCCTTCGATGCATTTGACCGAGACGCGCCATCAAAGCGCGGTCCGGCGGTTGCGCCGGAGGCGCCGTTTCGCGAGAGTAGTAGGGCCATGAACGATCAGTCCGCCAGCCTCGCCGCTCTTCTCCACGAGGCCGGCGAGACCCATCATCTCGTGTACCGCATCGTCGATGGTGACGATCCCGATTGGGCGTCGTGGTACGCGCAGTGGCTGCTGGACCTGTCTGAGCTGCCGAAGATCCTGGGAGTCACTCCCGTCCCGAGCGAGCTCGTGTGGCTGCTCGTCTCACTCGACAAGGAGTTCACCGGGACAAACCCCGACGTTCCGTGGCCGCAATGGTACGCGGACCGCATCGTCGAGCACTTTGCGGCTCCCGGTCGATAAGGTGCGTCGCCGGCCTGGAGCGCCCAGCCAGGTTCCGGACGAGCAGCCGCGATCACGCCCTGCCCAGGCCTTGAGTCAGAGCAGCTCGAGCTCGGTGCGAATCACGATCGCCCTTCCAGACTTCGGTCCAGCATCGCGTCGGCACTGAACGCCGTCTCAGCCACATGCGGTGGCCGGCCGCCGAGGCGCCAACGAGCGTCGACGGCCGTACCTCCCACGCGATGGATGGCGTTGATCGTGTTCAGGAGCGTCGCAGGGCGGCTGCATTCGCGCTCCACTACCGCGACGCGGAGGGCCTCTCTATTGCCGAAATCGCCCGGCGGCTCGGTCGCGCGCCAGCGCCGGTCAAGACATACCTGTACGACCCAACGGGCGAGAAGGCCAAAGCCGTCAAGCGCCGCTACCAGGGTGCGTGCCGCGCTTGCGGCGCACCCACCCAGGCGCGCAATGGCAAGAACGACCGGTACGAGTACTGCAAGGCCTGCCACCCCGGAGCAATCGCAACCCGATGGACAGCCGCCCAGGTCCGCGAAGCGATGCTGGCCTGGCAACACCGCTACGGTCGCCTCCCCTCATACGACTGGTCGCGCACCTACGCTCACCGCCGCGGCGCGCAAGCGCTCGAGCGACTCGACGCCCTGAGCCCGAACAAACCTCGTCTTTCTCGAGGCCGGCCATGCGGCCAAACGGACAGGGGCTGCGGAAACCATCGCAGTCGGGGAGGTGGCCCTCACAAGGCAGCGCGCGCTCTGCGCCTCTCAGGGGAGTAGTGCCATGTACCTACGCACGCATGGCACACACAAGTTCGTCACTCGTGACGTTGGTAATACTATGACAATCAGGTATCCCAAGTACCGCTGGGGTAACCGCCGATGCCATTCCGTCCGCTCCGTCTCCCTGGTCCACTCACGATTCACTCGAGTCCATCACGGAGGTCAGCTAACGCCCGCAGGTCGTCCGAGTTAACGGAGCGGCTGTCGGTGCCGGCCTGTATTGCGCCGGTGCTCGATGCTCACCCGGCGTTTCGGTTCGCCCGTGCGGTCCTTGCTGAATGGATCAGCGCTCAGTGAGCGTCACTGGCTGCGTGGCGCATGGCTGGTTTCCGCTGCTGGAGATGTAGGTGTTGTGGATCGTGATCACCGCGGTCCTGCCCGACTTGGCGAGGTGTCCAGTGACGGTGGCGTTGTAGTGGCTGGGCGCGGCTTGCGTCGGCCGGAGGACACAGTTGCCGCTGCCGTAAAGCTTGCCGTGCGCCTGCACCTTCACCAGCGGGATCGGGGTCGCGTACTTCGCCTCCCCGCCGAGCAGCGCTTCTCCGCCGCCCGCACGGCAACCCCAGGCATCGATCACGGTCTTGCCGACGAACCGCAGCGACAGGCCATCACGGCTGGCGCGGAACTTGAACACACAGGTCGTTCCTGGTACCCGGGACGAGCAATAGCCATCCCGCCCAATGTACGTCGCGCCGGGCCGGAAGTGCGCGGCGGCGAGCGCCGCCGCGGCCGTGGCAAGCAGCGCGACGAGCGCCGATGCCGCTCCCCGGCGACCGGCCCGGGCAGCACCACCTGACCCGCCGGTTCGACCGGCAGCTACGCCTGCCCTCTCCTGCAATCCCATGGCGTCAACTCCTAACCCGGTCTGCCGCAACGAACACACATATATCTGCCCTCAGCCCGTATCCGGGTTCGTGCAAACGGTGCTCTGGCCCACTCGAGTTCACTCGATCGCGCTCGCCTTCAGCTCCTCGAGCTCCTGCTCGTACTCGCGTCCCAGCTGCTCGAGCAGCCGGCGTGTGGCGAGGGCTTCCTCCTCGTCGACCCGCGAGATGGCGAAGCCGACGTGGATCAAGACCCAGTCGCTGACCTCGACGCCGTCCGGCCCGCCCGAGACCAGCGCGACGTTCACGACCCGCCGCACGCCGGCGACATCCACCCGGGCAAGGAAACGTTCGGGGTCGCAGAACTCGACGATCTGGGCGGGGATCGCTAGGCACATGCCGCACTCTCCACGGCGGGAGCGAACGCCACGCCCCACAGCGTGAGCTCCGCCGCGATCGCGTCCACCAGCGGTTCGAGTGCCGCGGCGACCGGCGCGCTCAGCTCGGTCCCGATCGCCGTCGAGGCGGGTTGGACGCCGTGCAGCACGAGTTGCTCTGGCCAGGCGCCACTGAGTTGCGCGGCGCCGAGCAGGTCCACGAGCCCGACGTCGTGCGGCGTCATCCGGAGCTCGAACGCGCTCGCCCAATCGTCGCCGTCGAGCCGCACCAGCGTCCCCGCGGGCGCGCCGGTGTCGATCGCGTCGACGATGATCACCCGGCGGGCGTCAGCCAGCAGCGGAAGCAGCAGGAGTCCGGCCGTCCCGCCTTCCACAAGCTCGACGCCGTCCTGGAGCTGGTAGCGGTGCTGCATCCTTCGCACCGCCTGGACCCCGAGGCCGTCATCAGAGAGCACGACGTTCCCCAGGCCGATGACAGCGGTGTCGTGTCCGCCGATCGTCATTCCGGAGGCTCGTCCCCAACGTCGAGCAAGTTGGCCTTGGAGCCGGTGACGATGCTCGACAGCTCGCCGTTGTGCTCCTCGATGTCGAACAACGTCGCCGAGTAGATGTGGTGGACGGCGAACGCGCCGTAAATGAACATCAGGAAGAAGTGCAGGAGTCTCAGCTCGGGCACCGACATCACGCTCCAGGTCCAGCTGAACAGGGTCGTCCACGGGGGCCTGCGGAGGATCCACGCGTACAGCCCGAGGCCGGTCAGGATCGTGACGATGAACCCTAGGTACAGCACGATGTAGGCGAGGCCGGCGAGTGCGTTGTGGCCGTTCACACGTGGTGGCCGGTTGTCGAGGAAGGCGTAGAAGCGGATCACGTCGCGCAGGCTGCGGCGCTGGCCTTTGGTGATCGGAAGCATCCCCCGCCAGCGAACGTAACGGTTGCCGACAAAGCCCCAGTAGATCCGGAACAGGACCGCAGCGATGAACACGAAGCCGGCCGTTTCGTGGACGAACCGCATCGTGCCCATCACGTACCCGGGATGGCCGGGCATGCCGCTGCCGCCGAGGAACGGATCGTAGATGTAGAACCCTGTGAGCGAGAGGACGACGAGCGCGAACACAACCGTCCAGTGGACGATCCGCACCGGCCGCTCGAAGACGTAGACCGTGCGGCGCGCAGGCCGCGAGGCATCGGCGAGCTCGGCCCGGCTGAACTCAGGCGCGACGGACATCAGACCGGTTCCACGCTGACCGTCGTCCGCCTGCCGCCGCGCTCGGCGTCGAGCACGTGGACCGCGCACGCCAGGCACGGGTCGAAGGAGTGCACTGTACGCAGCAACTCGAGCGGCCGCGAGGGATCGGCGACCGGCGTCCCGACCAGCGCCTGCTCATACGGACCGGGTTGGCCCTGGCCGTCGCGTGGGCCGGCGTTCCAGGTCGACGGCACCACCGCCTGATAGCGCGAGATCGTTCCGTCGGAGATCTCCACCCAGTGCCCGAGCGACCCGCGCGGCACCTCGTGCGGGCCGAAACCGCGCGCGCTCGACGGCCAGCTCGAGCGATCCCACTTCGCCGTGTCCGCGATCCGCAGGTCACCCGAGTTCATGTTGCGATCAAGCTGATCGAGCCAACCCTCGAGCCGATCCATGACGATCACGGTCTCGAGCGCGCGGGCCGCGACCCGACCGAGGGTGGAGTACAGCGCGGCGGGTGTGGCGTGAAGCTGTTTCAGCGTTCCGTCGACCACCTGCTTGACGGCCGGCACACCGGCGGCGTATGCGACCAGCATCCGCGCCAGTGGCCCCACCTCCATCACCTGTCCGTCATAGCGCGGCGCCTTGAGCCAGGAGTACTTGCCATCCGCATACAGCCACTGATACGGCGGGTCAGGACCCGTGTACTTGGCCTCCGTCTCGCCCTTGTACGGGTGAAGCGCCGCACCATCACCCTCGGAGTAGGTGTACCAGGAACGCGCCACCTGCTCGGTGATTTTGTCCTGATCCAGCGGTTGGACGGTGCTCAGATCGAGGTCGGTGATGATCCCCCGTGGAAACAGGTACGACGCCGTGTCGTTGACCGACCCCGTGCCGTACCCGCCGTAGGTGAGGAAGTTCTTGGTCCCGCCGCCGATCTTCGTCCACTCCGGATACGCGGAGGCGACCAGCAGCACGTCCGGGATGTACACCTGCTCGACGAACGACCGCATCGTCTGCAGCCGCGCGCGCAGAAACGTGATCCGCTCCGGGTTGATCGCCTGCGGGCTATTCGGATCGAGCGGCGTCGCCATCCCACCCACCACGAACGTCTGCGGATGCGGATTCTTGCCGCCAAGCACAGCGTGGATCCGGATCACGTCGCGCTGCCACTCGAGCGCGTCCAGATAGTGCGCCACCGCGACCAGGTTCTCCTCCGGCGTGAGGTGGTACGCCGGATGCCCCCAGTACCCACTGGCGAACAGCGAAAGCTGCCCGGAGCCGGCGAGCTTCTGCAGCCGACTCAGCACAGCCTTGAAGTAGTCGGTTCCCGAGCTCGGATAGTCGGAGATCGACTGGGCCAGCCGCGATGCCTTCGCCGGATCGGCCTTCAGCGCCGCGACCACATCGACCCAGTCCAGCGCGTGGAGGTGGTAGAAGTGGATCACGTGGTCGTGGACCAGCTGGCTGCCCGCGATCAGGTTGCGCACGAGCTCGGCATTCGGCGGCGGCACCGCCCCGATCGCGTCCTCCACCGCCCGCACCGATGCGATCGCGTGCACCGTCGTGCAGACACCGCAGATCCGCTGCGCCCAGATCCACGCCTCCCGCGGGTCCCTGCCCTCGACGATCTTCTCGATCCCGCGGAACATCGTCCCGGACGCCCACGCCGCGGTGACCTTGCCTCCGGCCACCTCGGCCTCGATCCGCAGGTGACCCTCGATCCGGGTTACCGGGTCAATCTTGATCCTGGCCATCACCGCCTCCCTCCTTGGGGCTTCTGTCCGCAGGCGGGTGATCCTCATCGCCGGCGGCCCCGGGCTCAACGGGGCTTCCGCCTGGATCGAGTGTGCCTGAATCCGTGCCGCGCGCCCGCGCCGTCCGAGACTGCACGAACTTGCCCCCGGCGTGCGCGAGGCTAACCGCGGCGGTAGCCCCGATCACCGCGAGCCCGATCGTCTCGGCGGTCGTGTCCGCCCCGAAGCCCGGCACATTGGGGAGGCGCTCGTAGAACGGACTCATCGAAGCCCAGAATTCAGGCGAGGCGCAGCCGATGCAGGTGTGCCCCGCCTCGATCGGCCAGCTCGTGCCGTCGTTCCAGCGGACGTTCGGGCAGTTGTAGGTCGCCGACGGCCCCTTGCACCCCATCTTGTACAGGCAATAGCCCTTGCGATGCCCCTCGTCGCCCCACGCCTCCACGAACAAGCCGGCGTCGAAGTACGCCCGCCGCTCGCACTGGTCGTGGATCAGATCCCCGTATGCGAACAGCGGGCGGTTGTACTGGTCGAGCTCTGGCATCTGGCCGAAGGTCAGGTAGTGCACGAGCACGGCCACCGTGTTCGCCGGGTTGTGCGGACAGCCGCCGAGGTTGACCACGTTAGCGCCCGGAATCACGTCCTGGACGCCCTTGCCACCCGTCGGCCCGTGCTGCACCAGCCCGCCGTCCCAGGCACACGCACCGACCGCGATCGTCGCCTTGGCGTTGCCGACCACCTCCCGCGCGATGTCGATCGCCGAGCGGCCTCCGATCGTGCAATAGCCCCCGGCGGGCGGAATCGCGCCCTCGATCACCGCGATGTACTTCCCTTTCAAATCGCGCACGGCCTGGGTGCTCATCGCCTCCGCCTGCGCGCCCGATCCCGCCATGATCAGCTCGTGATAGTTCCAAGCCAGCGTCTCCAGGACGATCTCGGCGACGTCGGGGTGTGGCGAGCGCAAAATCGACTCCGAGTTTCCCGCGCAGTCCTGGAACTGACGCCAGATGAGCACCGGACGATCGACCGACGCGAGCGCCTCCGCGATCTGCGTGCGGTAGCTCGCCGGCAGCGCGAGCGTCGCCGCCATCACGCCGCAGAAGTTCAGGAAGGCGCGGCGGCTGACGCCCCGCTCCTCAAGGCACTCCGGCAAGGTCTGGCCAGACGGCAGCAACCGGTCCTCCAGGAACTCAGGCGGGCAGGGTGTGACTGTGACGTGAGACCCTACGCTCGAAGCCGCGCAGAGTCATCTCGGAAAACTACGCATTACGTTGGGCAGTCCTCCACCTCGATCGACTCGACCTCGAGTTCCCGGCCGCCGATGACCACCGCTGCCTCCTGGCACACAAAGCACCGGAAAGTGGGCTCCGTCGGCGTCCACTCTCGCGCACACGCGGGGCAATACAGCAGTGCCGGGACCAGCTCGCGCTCGAGACGCGCACTCTCACAGGCGGTCCCCCGAGCGGCCAACTCGAACGCCGTCGCGAGTGTGTCAGGCACCACCTGACGCAACGCCCCGATACGTAGATTGACGGCGGTCACGCGGCGGCCATCGCAATGAGCCAGGGCAATGTCGACAACCCCGCTTGCGATCGCGAACTCGTGCATCGACCTCCCCTAGATCATCCCTTCAAACGGGCTCATTCAGCCGACTGCGAGCGCGGCACGTCGTTTGTGATCAGTGTTTCGCCACATGGCGCACAGTGGCATCCCGGGATGCCTACCCTCCCTCTCGGTGTTGAAGTTGAGGCTGCTGGATCACGGCCACCGCGAGGGTTGATCTTGCGCGCGAACTTCGACAGAACACGGGCACTTGACGGCGAGGATCGCCAGCTCGTGGACTTGCTCGCGGCAGTACTCGTCGATTCAAACCTGTATACGGACCGCATCATGCGCCTGCACCGAGACGTGCGGACCATCTTGCGCGCGGCTCACGAGGATCTCTGCAGGGAGGGCGAACACGAACTCCACGCGGATGCCCCTGAGGCTCCCGATGATCACCTTCCGAACTTGCTGACGGCGGTGCTCGTGGATCCCAACCTGTACACCGATCTGCGAATGCGCCTGCACCGCCAGATACGTGTGGCGCTGAGTCGGGCGCGTGAATCCTGTCTCGCCTGAGCGCATGCGTCGCGATCGGTTCTGAATTCTGATTGCTCATGATCCAAGTTGGTCACGGGGTCGGCGAACGTCCGGATGCCCCCGCGGCAATGGGTGTCGGACCCGCGATGACGCCTTGGTCGTGGAGACGCCCGATTTCGCTGTCGCTGAGGCCGAGGACGCCGGCCAGGACCTCGTCGGTATGTTCGCCGAGCAGCGGGGCACGGGCAGGGGCGAGACGCTCCGCTCCGGAGAAGGCCAGTGGCGATCCCGGCATCAGATAGGTGCCGATGCCAGGCTGCTCGACCTCGGCGAACATCGGGTTCATCGTCGAGCAGCGCGGGTCGCGCTCGACCAACTCCGTGAACGTCTGGTAGGGCCCCCACGACACGCCGTGCTGGTCGAAGATGTCGCGCAGTTCCTTCAGCGTGTGCAAGAGCACCCACGGTTTGAGGGTCGCGCCGAGTAGCTCACGTGCCGTGAAGCGTCCGCCCTCCTCGTCCAGGTCTACGTCCATCAGGCGTGCGATCGCGTCGAATGACTCGTCGAGGCCGGTCGCGGCGACCAGGTTGCGCCACTGCCGAAGCGTCAGCGCGACGATCATGACGCGGTGCCCGTCCTTGGTGCTGAAGTCTCGGCCGAAGGCGCCGTACAGATAATTCCCGTCCTTCACGCGCTCGTGGTGGTTGATCTGGACCTCGGCGATCTTGCCGAGGTTGCCGACCATCCAGAAGGCGACATCCGAGAGCGCAACCTGCACATACTGACCGGCCCCGGTTCGGGCGCGCGCCCGCTCAGCCGCGAGCAGACTGGTCGTCGCGAGCGCGCCAGTGATCGCATCCCAGGCGGGGAGCAGGTGATTGAATGGAACCGACAGGTGGCGAGGACCGGTCGCCCACGGGAATCCGGTGGCCGGGTTGACCGTGTAGTCGACCGCAGACGAACCGTCAAAGTTGCCGACGATGTTGACCATGATCAGGTCGGCGCGACGCTCCGCCAGCCGGTCGTAGCCGAGAAAGCCCCGAGCGGGGAAGTTGGTCAGGAACAGCCCGGCGTCGGGGCCGGGCGCGGTGATTATCGCGGCTACGAGTTTCCGCCCGGCCTCGCGGCCAAGATCGACTTGGATCGATCGTTTGCCCTTGTTGAGGCCGGCCCAGAACAGGCTGCGACCATCCGCGGACACCGGCCAGCGCCCACGATCGAGCCCGCCGCCGATCGGGTCAAAGCGGATCACCTCGGCACCAAGCTGCGCCAGCGTCATCCCGCCCAACGGAGCGGCGACGAACGCCGAGCCCTCCACGATCCGTAAGCCCTCGAGGATGCCAGGCATCACGCCACCACCGCCACGAAGCGCCAGTCGAGTACCGGCTCGGGGTCGGCTCCAAGCCGCACGCTGCTCACCCGCGCACGGAGTTCCGCGACCCCGGCGGACAGAACGTCGTCAACGCACAGCTCTGTCCGCAGAACGTCTCCCTCGAACACCGGCGCGATGTGCTCGCAGCTGCGCCAGGCGACGATCGTCGCGATCGCCGGAATCGCCCGCGTCGCGTGAGCTGCGGCGACTGAGATCGTATGACCGCCGTAGACCAGCCGCCGGCCGTGTGCGCTGAGGGTCGCGTCGGTGTGGGCGGTCGCGACGTTGAGCGTCATACGCGCGAGCGTCGGTTGAGGCGTTCACGTCGACGGTTCTGGCATACGTACTGTGGCTGGGGGACGCCGTCCGCGCGGTCGAGCCGGACGGCGAGCCGTGAGGAAGTAGGCACCAGTCGCGGTAGTCGAGTCCGGGTCGGCCGTGACTTTGCGCGTCACCGCGCGTCTTCCGTAGCAGAATCAGATTTGCGCTCCGGAGGTGGCGTGCTCGGGAATCTAGTGCATTGGATCCGCTGGAGGGAGAGGGAACGAAGCGATTTGCTGCGTTGCCGATGCTGGTGCTCGGCGTTCTGTTGTTATCGACGGCCTCGTCGTCGGCGTTCAGCCCTGACACGCTGGTGACGGTTGGTAGTGCTGATCCGGCGCTCCCGTTTTCGCAGAATAAGCAGAACGAGCCGGCGTTAGCGGTGGACGCGAACCACCCGAACGTCCCTCCGCGGTGCGCAGCTGCTCAGGCAACTCATCACCACGCGCATCGCCGTAGAGCTCATCCTCGCGCCGGTCGGTCTCCTCCGCCTCACGCAGGATCTCCCTGACCACGCCAGAGTACGAGCGATTCTGATCCATCGACGCGTTCGCCTTGATCTTCGTCCCGTCGACCATGATCACCCCGACCGACACCAGCCCCGCCTCCGTGCACAACCCCAGCACCTGATCAAACAACTCGGCGATCTCGGCCTCGTGCCGGCGGCGGAACTCAGCGATCGTCGAATGATCCGGCACCCGCATGCTCGTGATCACCTTGTACGCCACATCCTCCAGGCACGCCCGCTCGATCCGACGCGAAGACCGATTCCCCCGCGCATACGCGTACAAAAGCAAAGCCACCAGCATCGCCGGGTCAAACGGAGCACGACCCGCCCCACCCAGCCGATACCCCTCCCGGAACCGGCACAGATCCATCTGATCAACCACCCCCAGAACCGTCCACACCAAGTGATCCTCAGGCAGCCACTCCACCAACGACGGCGGCATCAACAACACCTGACCGCGCTCACACGAAACGCAATCTCGAGCCATACCCGGAAGTGTCTTAACTTTAAACCCGGCATACACGACACGATATTCCGACAGCCTCCCACGCACTCAGCTGTCTTTTCGCGCGCGGCGGACGGCTGCATCGCCCGGATGATGCGCAAGCCGAACCGCGCGAGGCTGACGTCAGACGCGGCGCTGCTGCTTTTGTAAGGCATCGGGCTGCTGGTTTGCCACGATTGTGGTAGCCGCGTTGACCAGGAGGCCGTTACCGTCGGCGATGGCCTAATTGGGGCCCCCGCACAAACGGCGGCTGGGTACAGACGCCGCCGGTTCGGGATGTCCCACTTCCCGGCGGACGACCCGCGAGAGTCTCACTGCCGACCGGAATACTTCCGCACCTCACGAGCGTGCAACATCGCTAGTCGCCCGGTAGGGAAATCACAAGCCACCGCGATGGTCGTCTGCCCACGAGAAAGTTCCCGATCGCGCTGGTGATTACGTAGGTGTCGCGCGGTGCGCGAGCGATCCTCACAGATGCAACCGCGTTTGCGACGTCCACGGTGCCAAGCCTGTCGCCATGCTCGAGCAGTCCGAGCACGCGCCTTGTCATATCAAGGCCCGGTATGGTTGCCACTCCGCGACTGCTCCACAGTGCGTAGTCGCGTACGAACGTCACCGCCGCTGATCGTGCCGCTAGCGAAACGTTCGAAGCCGGGGGGAGCTCTGGCTCGCCAGGTTCCGGCACGGCCGAACCTGCTCGGAGCCTGGCAATTGGATGCTGGCGGCTCGCCTGGTGAACCGCAGCAAGGCTCAGCGTCGCGGCGATCTCCGCCGCGACGACCAGCGCTCCCGCCACGACCGTCACGGCAACGCGGCGCAGGCCCGATCCGCGATGCGGTTGGCGGATTCTCGCCCGTCGCCGTGCCGGCGCCGCCATCAGCACGCCCCTCCCGCATACATCGGCCCGGGCCCCGGGTCCTGCCCCGTCGTCGCACCAAGGCTCTGTAGGAACCGCGCGAACGCGCGACCACCCGGATTGACGTTGTCCTGCTCGATGCAGCCGCATTCCGCCCAGGTGACCGAAGGCGTGTCGAGCGCCCTCGCCCACCCCCACTCCGTCCAGTCCGGTCCCGGGTAGGCGGTGGCGAGGGTGTCGCCCGCGGTGAAGCTGGTGCCCGGCGGCAGGATGCTGCCGACGTGCTCGGCGACGTAGATGCACTTGCCGACGAACTCACCGTCGGCGAGCTTGTAGTCAAACCACGGCCCGTAGCTGCCCCACGACCCGATGCCGACGATCGTGCCGCCGCCGATCGCGCGAATCGGCTCCACCTTCAGCGGGTCGTAGTCGACCCCCTGGTCGTTTCGCGACAGCGCCCAGTCCTCACCAGCGAACGGATTGACGTAGGTGCCCGCTGCCGCGACGCAGCCGGCGAGCAGGACCGTGCCGGCGCCCTGATACGCGTGAGCGTCGGCGATCACTCGGTCGGCGTAAGCGGCCGCCATCGGCCCGGATCCGTTGTACGCCTGCACGTACGGCAGGTAGGCGTCGATCGTCTGGCCGGTGGGCGCGCCCTTGTCCTTGATCAGCACTAGCGCCGCCAGCTCGACCGCGGTCGTCGGGTCGTGCGGCCCCAGCGAGGGATCGGGCAGGAACTGGCGCAGCTGGTCGTACTCGTCGCCGGCGCTGCCGCACGGACCGCTGCCGACGCCGATCTGCATCGGCCCCGACGCACCGGCGCAGTTCGCGACGCCCGGGCCGGTCGCGCCGGCTGGGGGGTGCAGGACGGATCGGGATTGCGGCCGTGGTCGCACTCCTCCTCGCCGATCCCGGCCAGGACCTCCCACGGGATGTGGTAACGGGCGCCGACGGATTCGTAGATCGCGAGGAAGTTCGCCGGGATAGTGTCCTGAGCTACCCGTGAGGGCGAATCGGCAAGACCGGTTCCACCGGAGCAGCTCTGGCCGATCAGCACGCTGATCACCGCAGCGCCCCCAGCCAGCAGCAGCGGGACGCTGGCCGCAGCGACGATCAGGACTCGGGTTGCGTGCGTGCGGTTCAGGACCGGCATCGGTCCCGCTCACCCGCCGTCGACACTGTTGACGATCCAACCGCCCCGGCCGCCGCTCAGCATGATCCGCAGCGCATAGGTCGTGAGCCCGCCGTCCGCGACGAGCGCTGTCACCAGCGCCCCAGCAGCCGCTTGTCCAACGACGGAGAGCGAGACGACGCGGGGATGCCGCTGGCGCTCCACCGGGGTGACCAAGGCCCGCATGCGACTTAGCTGCAGTCGCATGTCGGGCGTGACGGCGTCGATCGAGCGCGCGGATCCGCGGCCGTAGAGAAACGGGAGGTAGCCGGCGAGGAATCGGGCCGCAACGCTCTTCGCCGCGACGAGCCTGTGTGGTGAGATACGACGAGAGCCATCGGCCGTTGGCGTGCGGTGCGTGCGCGTCGGCCCAGCCGGCGACACCACCGGACGGTGCGCTGGGTGACGCGCCGGCGCCAGGGCCGACGCCACGACGAGCAGAGCGACCAGGGCGAGCGCCGCGAGCGTCAGCCGACGCGTTGCCGGCGATCGGCGGCCCAGTGCCGCGAGCAGGCGGCGAGTCATAGGCTGGCCACCGCGGCGGTTAGAGGGACATGAGCGAGCTCACGCAATACCGCCTAGGTATGGCTCGCACCCGTCGCCGCCCCGAGGCCTCCGCCAGCGCACGGTTCGCCAGGACGCGGCATCCAGTAGCTCTCGTCATGCTCCCCACCGAGGGGTGAACGACCTCGACGATATCTACCGCCGGCTAGCGATCCCGCGGACCGCGCAGCACCTCGCCGAGGACTACCGCACCGCCCTGGGACGGGGTGAGCGCCTCCCCGGTCCCGGTGCCGAACTTGCCCGGCCAATCCCTCTGCTGGCCGCAGCGATACCACCATCCTCGACGGTCAATACGGCGATCCACACGCTCCACGCGCTGCCGAAGGACGTCGAAGGCGAGCTACCCCGACAGCTCCTCGAGATCGCCCAGCGGAACGTCGTCGGCGCACTTGGCTGCTGTCAGCCCGCGCTCGAGTGCGACGGCGCCGACCACGGCTACCGCGCCGAGGGGTGGCTCCCGACCGTGTACGACACCACCGGCCCGTTGCTTCAGTCAGCGCGCCTGGACACTGAGCCACCGACCCTCGTGCAGGTCACGCAGGAGGCGATCGGCTGGCTGTCGCGCGCCATCGCCGAGCTGGACGAAAGCTCCGCTGAAGCCGCGACCAGCCTCGCCGAGACGCTCGCTCGCCTGCTCGCCGTCTGGATCTTCACCGACGTCGCCCTACGGTACGACGAGTCCACCTGGGCGCATTAGCTCGGTGCCATCCACTCCGCTGGCCACTTCCCACAGTACGGGGACAAGCCGGTCGATCGAGACCACGAGCACGTCATGCTCGAAGCGCTCGACTCCGGCGGCGCGAACGACGCACAGGACCGGGAGCGCCCCGCGGCGACACCACCTCCGCCGGCGACGACCGAGCCACCTCGCTTGCTCGCGCACGCGCCCGAGCTGACGCTCGTCGTACGTTCTGGTCTTGGTCTCGACCGCGAAGGCGATCCCGGTCGGAGCGATCGCGACCGAATCGATATCCCCAACGCCGTCCCATCTCACGCCATGACGCAGCCGCCATCCGTGTTCCCGGAGCGGCGCCAGCGCCCGCCGCGCCTGGTTCTCCGAGCGAGCGCCGACGGCGCTGCGCCCGGCGAGCGACAGCCAGTGGCGGGCGCGGAGGCCGAGCCGGACAGCCACCGCCAGAAGCAGCACGCCGGGTAGCGCCGCACCGGCGCTCACGACCAACAATCCGAGCGCCACCGCCGTCGTGCTCACGAGCCCGACGCGTCCCGCGCGGGACAGGCGGCGGTACTGCTGGCCACGGGCGTAGTTCAACCCGCGCCTTCATGTACTTGAAGCGCCTGATCGTGCATGCGGCGATAGTTCCACTGCTGTAGGACGGCTCAGGACGGAGGGTCATCCGCGCCAAGGAGGTGCGCCGCTTTCCTCCGGGCATGCTGCCACTCGCGTTTGCACGTGCGGCACTCGCGCCTGTTGGGCGAGCTCGGGCGGGTGTAGACGTTCTCGCCAACGAGCGGATGCCCGTTCCTACAGACTTCCTGCCTCGCCTGCTGCGCAGATGGGGCCTCGCCGCGCAGCACCCTGGTTGTCGCGTTCTACCTGCTCGAGATGACCCGGGTTGACGCAGGCGTGATTGCGGCACGCGTGAACGACCTCCAGCTCTGCCTGGATCGTCCCCACCGCGAGCTCGTACGCGAATCGATGGGCATATACGAGCCGTCGCAGGTTGGACAGCCGGAACTGCACGTAACCGCCGGTCCCCCGCGAGCCCGTCCAGACCCAACAGCGACCGAGTTACGAGACCACGATCGGCCCGTGCTTGTCGACCTTGCTCCAGAAGCGCTCGCCGACGTTCGCCCACGGCCTCCGGCGGCCAGTCCGCGACCCGAAATGAGACCTCGATGAGACCTCGACCTCTGCCGCATATGCAGAATGCCGCAGATCCTCGCATGTTTGATGCTCATCGAACTACGGCCGAAAGTGGGGCATTTGCGGCGAGATTCTGCGAGGTCCTGCGAGGCCGTGAAAGCGGACGACGGGTCTCGAACCCGCGACCTTCGGCTTGGGAAGCCGACGCTCTACCAACTGAGCTACGTCCGCAAAGGTGCCGGGAGATGCTAGCGAGCCGCCGCTCGAGGTTGGAGATGGGGCACCGCGACGCGAGCTCCCGAGGCACGTCATCTAGACGGCCGGGGATGCCCGGATCTAGCAGGGTCCCGCCGAGGCGGGCCCCGCCGGACCCGGGCCTCCGAGGTGAGGATCGTCGGCGATCGGTACGAAGGGCAGTAGACCGACGATCTCCATCAGCCGCCGGGCGTGGGCCGGGAGGTCGGAGCTCAGCCTGAGCTCGCGGCCGTTGGCCTTGGCGGCCCGGACCAGCGCGGTCATAGCGCGCAGGCCGGCCGAGTCGATGAAGTCGATGCCCGAGAGGTCGAGGAGCACGTCGCTCTTGGCCTCGAGCTCACGCGCGACCGCTAGCTCGAGGACCGAGGAGCTCGTCAGGGCGAGCTCGCCCTCTACGCGGACGCGCACCCAGTTGTCCTCCATCGGCTCGAGGCGCAGGGTGAACGGAGCCGAGGACCCGCCGTCGAGGGGGTCGGGGTGGCTCGGGTCGAATGGGTGCCGGCTGGTTTCCATGTCAGGACCGATTCTCTACAACCCGACGAGGTCGCTGCAAACATTCGCCATCCGGGACTCATCGTTCGACGAGTTGGAAATCAACGCGACCGCCCGTCCGAGCGAGGCAACCGCCCCGCCGGAAGGCGCGTATTACTCTCCGGTCATGCGCCGCTTCGCAATTCCCGCCGCCGCGACCCTGATTGCGGCGGGCCTGCTGGCCCTACTCGTCTTTGGCGTCGCCCATCAGGGCAACGGCAACACTTCGATCGACGCCTCGGTTGCGCGCGGCGACTTTCCCCCTGCTCCGCAGGCACACGCCGCGCTGCCGATCCTCGGCGCTCCGGGCACACAGAGCCTCGCCGGATTGCGCGGCAAGGTCGTCGTGCTAAACGTGTTCGCGTCGTGGTGCGGGCCGTGTACGGCGGAGGCCCCGATCCTGGAACACGAGCAGCAGGTGCTGGCGCGCGACGACGCGACGATCCTCGGCGTCACCTATCAGGACAACTCGAGCGCCTCCGAGGCGTTCGTCCGCCAGCAACACATCACCTATCCGGTGATCCGGGACGTTAGCGGCAACTTTGTGCGGTCGTTTGGGACGACCGGTGTACCCGAGACGTTCGTGATCGACCGTCGGGGCCGGATCGTGGCGCTGCGCCGCTACCAGTTGGCCGGCAACTGGCTGGAGCAGACCGTCCGCCCGCTCCTGGCCCAGCCCTCATGATCCGGACCACGCTACGCGTCTCACTGCTCGTCGTGCTCGCGACCGCCGCCCTGGTCCCGCCGGCGAGCACAGCAGCGACCACCCAGCCGCGAGCCTCGCTGACCGACATCGAAAACGACGTGATGTGCGTCGAATGCCGGGAGTCCCTCGCCGTCGCCCAGTCGGGCCAAGCCGACTCCGAACGCTCCTACATACGCGGGCTCATCGCCCAGGGCCTGACCAAGCAGCAGATCGAGCAGGACCTAGTCGCCCAATACGGCGAGGCGGTCCTGGGCAAGCCGCCGGCGAGCGGCCTCAACCTGACCGTCTACATCCTTCCCCCCGCCATCCTCGTCGCCGGCCTGATCATCCTCGCCGTGACGCTGCCCCGCTGGCGGCGGCGCACGCGGGCGGCCGCGGCGCAGGCCGCGCCGACATCGCCCCCACCCCCGTTGGATCCGGCCGAGGCCGAGCGCCTGGCCAACGACCTTGCGCACTACCGCGGCTGAAGCCGCCGAACGCCGCTACATCGTGTCTGGGGCGCTTACCCCGAGCAGCCCGAGCGCCAGCGCGATCGTCGTCTGCGTGGCCACCGACAGCGCGATCCGGAACGACTCGACCTCGTCCGGCGTTGCGCCGATCACTCGGCACGCCTCATAGAACGTAGTGAAGTCCTGCGCGAGCTCGAGCGCGTAGGTCGCGATCCGATGAGGAGCGCGCCGCTCGGCGGCCTCGGCGATCTCCCCCGGGAACGCCACCAGCTTCTTGATCAGGTCGCGCTCAGGCCCCTCCAGCGTCTGGGAACCCCAGTCCGCCTCGGAAAGGACGGCCGACTCCAGGCGATCCTCGGGCGCCCGGCGCAGCATCGACGCGATCCGCGCGTGGGCGTACTGGATGTAGTACACGGGGTTCTCGCGCGATTGCTTGCGCGCGAGCCCGACGTCGAGATCGATCGTGCGGTCGTGGGAGCGCTGCAGCATGAAGAAGCGGGTCGCGTCGACTCCGATCTCGTCGAGCAGGTCGTCGAGGGTGATGAAGTCCCCCCGGCGCTTGGACATGGCGAACGCCCGCCCGTCCTCGACCAGATGCACGAACTGGAGGATTGGCGATTCCATCTCGTCCGGATCGCCGCCGACCGCGGCCATCGCCGCCTTCAGCTCGATCGCGTACGTGGTGTGGTCTGAGCCGAGCGGGATCAGCTGGCGCTCGACCCCTCGCTCGCGCTTGTTCTGGATGTACGCGATGTCGCCGGCCAGGTAGGTCGGCTGGCCGTTCGACCGCACCACCACGCGGTCCTTGTCGTCGCCAAACGTCGTCGTGCGCAGCCACAGCGCGCCATCCGAGCGGTACACGTGACCGCTCTGCTCGAGCGTCAACAGCGCGCGCTCGAGTTGGTTGGGTGACCCCTCGTGCAGGGTCCGCTCGCTGAAGAACACATCGAAGTGCACCCCGTAGCGCTCGAGCGTTCGCTTGATCTGGGCCAGCAGGATGTTGACCGCCTGACCGGCCAGCGCGTCGACGTCGGCATCCGCGGCCCCGGGAATCTCGGCCGCGAGATCCGACACGTACGAGCCCTGATAGCCGCCCTCGGGGACCTCCTCCCCCCGCGCCCGGGCACGTACCGACTCGCCCAGCAGCCGGATCTGGTTCCCCGCGTCGTTGAAGTAGTACTCACGCGTGACGAAGTGCCCGTGGCGGTGCAGGATCCGGGCCAGGGCGTCACCGTACGCGGCGTGCCGCCCGCTCGCCGCCACCAGCGGCCCGGTCGGATTGGCCGAGACGAACTCGATCAGGATCCGCTCCGGCCGCTCAACCCCGCCCTCGCCGAACCGCTGGCCGGACTCGAGCACGGAGCGCAGCGTCCGGCGGTGCCAGGCGTCGGATAGCACGAGGTTGAGAAAACCCGGGCCGGCCACCTCGGCGCGCTCGAGCTCCGGGCCCAGCGAGCCCTCGAGCGCTGACCGGATCCGCTCGGCGACCTCGCGGGGGGCCGCCGAGAGCACGGGTGCGAGCAGCAACGCGGCGTTGGTCGAGTAGTCGCCCATGCCCTTGTGCCGCGGGCGATCCAGCGTGGGCTCAACCGTCGGCTGCGCCGCGGTCCCTCGCACCGCGTCTGCGGCAGCGCGGACCGCGGCCGCCAGCTCATCGACCGGAGTCACAGCTCCTTGATCACCCCCCTGATCGACGAGAAACCGCGCGGAGGCTGGAACATGCGGTCGAGCCGCTCCACCGCGCTGGGCGGCCCCATCGCGATGACCATATCCCCCACCTCGAGCGCGGTTTGCGCCGGCGGCTGGGTCTCGAGTCGGCCGTCGGGGTGACGGATGGCCACCACCACGGCCGGTCCGCTCACCTCGCCGACCGTCTTCCCTACCGCCTCACACTCCGGCGAGACCTCGATCTCCTCCATCCGGTAGTCGGCCACGTCGAGCGCACCGCCCACCTGCGGACGGAGCGCCACCCGCGCCATCTCGGACCCGGACGTCTTGTAGGGCGAGATCACTCGATCGGCGCCAGCGCGCATCAGCTTCTTCTCCGAGTCCTCGGCCGACGCCCGGGCGATGATCAAGATGTCCGCCCGCATCTCACGCGCGGTGAGCGTGATGAAGATGTTCTCGGCGTCGGAGTCCACGCACGCGATCACCCCCTGCGCCCGTTCGATCCCCGCCTGCTTGAGGATCTCGTCGTCGGAGGCCTCGCTCTCGATCAGCGGCACCCCGACCGCCAGCGCCGCCTCGCGGTTCGACGGGTTGGGGTCGATCACGACGTGCTGGGCACCGGCCGCGCGCAGGTCGCGCGAGACCTGTCGGCCCACCCGGCCGAACCCGCAGACGATGTAGTGGTCGCTGAAGGAGTCGATCATCTTCTCTATCCGGCGCTCCTCGAGCACGCCGCTGAGCTGGCCCGAGACGAAGAACTCCGCGACCGTCGCGAGCGCGTAGAAGAGCGTACCTATGCCGAGGAGCTCGAGGCAGACCTTGACCACGCGGCCGGCGGCGTTGTGCGGGTCTTGGATCGACCCGAGCGTGGTGACTGTGTCGAGCGTCCAGTCGAACCCATACGCCACAGAGACGCCCTCGGTGATGACGAAGGCGATCGTGCCGGCGATGACCAGCGCGATCAGGGCCGCCAGCAGGACCCCGAGCCGCCGCAGGAACAGCTGCAGCTCGGCGCGAGAGCGCGCGCGCTGCTGGAGCGCTCGGTCGCGAGCGTGCCGGTCGCCCTCCGCCGGGAACGTCCACGCCCCACTCTGACTCCATCGCTCTTCGTCGCGCGCGCTCATGCCCGCGACACTAGTAGTGATACGGCTCGCCGGCCAGGATCTTGTGCGCTCGGTAGACCTGCTCGAGCAAAACCACCCGCGCCAGCTGGTGCGGAAGCGTGATCCGCCCCAGCGACAGCCGGTGGTCGACGGCCTCGAACTCGAGCCCGAACGGTCCGCCAACCACGAAGCAGAGGTCCTGGCCGCTCTGGCGCCTCGCCTCGAGGAAGCGGCTGAAGGCGAGCGAGTCGAGCTCCTCCCCCTCGCGATCGAGCAGGGAGACGAATACCCGGTCGGGAATGCGCCGATTGACGTGGTCGTCCTCTCGCACCTCGATCAGTTCGAGCTTGACGTGGCGCGCGAGCAGCTTCTGGTAGTGCTGGACATCGTCGGAGAACGGCGGGCGCAGCCGCCCGACGGCGACGACGAGGATCCTCACGATGCCCGATACTACGTTTCAATGGAAGATCCCGGCCGCCCAGAGCGGCACATCAACATTCACTTCTCCCCGGACATCATGGCCGGGGTATACGCCAATTTCGCCAACGTGAGCCACTCCGACTACGAGTTCACGATCACCTTCGCCCGGGTCGACCACGAGGTCGAGGACGACGAGATCCCCGGGGTCGTCGTGTCGCGGATCAACCTGAGCGCCCGCTTCATGCGCGAGCTGATCGACGCGATGCAGGACAACTACTCGAAGTGGCAGACCCGCGAGGGGATCAAGAACCTCCCCGAGTACGGCGGCGGTCAGGAACTCGACGAGTCCGAGGAGTAGGTGACCGCCGCCCCGATCCGCTCGGCGGTCGGGGGGTGGGTGGCGAGGAGTGACGTGAGCCAGCGCGGCGGCTCCAGATCGGCGACGTTCTGGACCGCGATCGCGCGCTCGAACGAGATGAAGGCGTCCGGCGCGCCGGTCAGCGTCAGCGAGTAGGCGTCGCTGCGGCGCTCGATCGCGCGCGACAGACGGTTGCCGATCAGCCCGGTCGGCGCACCAACCACCGCGGCGGCCAGGGCGAGGGCGGGGAGCGCGCCCGGCGTCCCGCGCTCGGGCGAGAGCGCCCAGCTCACGCGTTGCACGGCGAGCGCGGCGGCCGGCGCCACCAGCGCGGCGTAGATCACGCCGCGGACCACATCACGGTGGCGGACATGCGCCAGCTCATGGGCCACGACCACACGGATCTCGTCGCGGCTGTAGCGGTCGAGCAGCGTGTCGAACAGCACCACCCGCTTGGTCGGCCCGAGTCCGGCCACGTAGGCGTTGGCGGCGGTGGTCCGCCGGCTGGCGTCCACCGAGTACACCTCCCCCACCTTGACGCCCGCGGCGCGCGCCAGCTCGAGCACGTCAGAGCGCGTCTCGCCCTCGGGCAGGGGCGTGAAGTCGTTGAACACCGGGTCGAGCACGACCGGCGCGAGTGCCGCCAGCGCGCTGCCGAACAGCACCGAGCCCGCCGACGCCGGCAGCCACCACGCCCGGGGATAGCGCCGGGTGACCGCGACCGCCGCGGCGCCCGCTCCGCCCGCGAGCACCGCCTCGATCCCGGCGCTCTTGACCAGGTCGGCCGCCCACCCACGCCAGGACTGCGTGACCAGCCCGACCGCCATCCCACGCCGGCGCGAGACCGCCCGCAACGGGAGGGCCGGGACTGACAGCCCGACGGCGAGCCCTGCGCCGGCCGCCGCTCCCGCGACCACCGGCCGCTTGACCGGCCGCGACAGCCACCGCGGCGGGCGGCGTACGACGGACGCCAGCGCGCTCAACTCGATCGCGGCCCGGGTGAGCCCCAGCACCAGCTGAGGCCTCGCGAACCGGGCACCGCGCCGGATCTCGGCGTCGGTGAAGTATGTGTGTAGATCGATCCGCGCCGGCGCGATAGGCTCCTCGCGCGGGGCCAGCAACCGCACGCCACCCTCCGCCGCGACGACGGCCAGGAGCAAGGATTCGACCAGTCGGTGGCGCGACGGGTGCTTCACCAGCGAGACTGTAGCCGCGGACCCACCGAGCCGCGGGCCATATGCGAGTCGCAATCGTTTCGGACATCCACGGAAACCGGCAGGCCTTCGAGGCGGTGCTGGACGCCATCGAGGCCTCTGAGTGCCAGGAGATGTGGTGCCTGGGCGACCTGGTCGGGTACGGGGCGGAGCCTGATGCCTGCGTCGAGCTGGCCCGCCGGTACGCCGCCGTGTGCCTGGCCGGGAACCACGACCTCGGCGTGCGGGGCGCGCTGCCGCTGGAGGAGTTCTCGCGCGGCGCCGCGCTCGCGGCCAGGTGGACCCAAGGCGTGATCGTCCCCGAGACCCGCGAGTACCTGGACAAGCTCGAGCCGTCCTACCTGGATGAGGACGTCGGCCTGTTCCACGCCAGCCCCCGCGATCCCGTGTGGGAGTACGTGCTCTCGCCGCTCCAGGCCGAGCTGTGCCTGGACGTCCAGACCCACCGGGTGTGCCTGATCGGCCACTCCCACGTCGCCCTGTCCTTCTCGCGCTCCGACGGCGAATCGGCCAGCGGCCAGACGCGAGCCCCGGGCGAGGAGCTCGACCTCCAGAGCGGCGAATGGCTGATCAACCCGGGCAGCGTGGGCCAGCCGCGCGACGGCGACCCCCGCGCAGCGTGGCTCGAACTCGATCTCGACTCGTGGCGGGCGGTCTACCACCGGACCGAGTACGACATCGCCGGTGCGGCCGCGGCGATCCGGGCGGCGCGGCTGCCCGATTCGCTCGCGGAGCGCCTCTCCTACGGCCAGTAGCCGGCCCCGCGGCCCGACTTCGAGCCCGCCGCGCGTGTGGGCCCTCTAACCAAAAGCCAACCACCCAACCCTCTAAAGTCAGGCCGCGGATGCGCTACGCGCCTCGCGCCATCCTCGCTGGCGGGCTTGGGTTCGCCGCGTCGTTTGTCGTCGCCTGCGGCGGCGGCGCCGGCCTGCTCTCAGGCAATCAGTCGATCGCGCTGAACGGCCAAGCGGACCAGATCTCCTCGGCCGTGGACTCCGGGAACTGCGCCGCCGCCCTCAACGCGAGCCGGGCCCTGAACCAGGACGTTCTGACCCTTCCGGTCACGATCAACCCGACCCTGCGCGGGAACCTGAACCAGGGCGCGAGCACGATCCTCCGGCTCGCCGTCAAGGACTGCGTGCAGCACATCGCATCGACCGCCTCGACGCCCACGTCGTCGTCGACCAGCACTTCGACGTCGACATCGACCAGCACCTCTACGACGACAACCACGCCGACGACCACGACATCGAGCACGAGCACGTCGACCACCGCAACCTCTCCGACCGATACGGGTACTACATCTACGACAACGGGTGGCGTGGGGCTCGGGGGAGGCACCACCACGACCACCGACACCGGCAGCAGCGGCGGCATAGGCCCCGGCAGCGGAACGACCAGCACACCCGGCGGTGGTGGATGAGTAACGAAAACGGAACGATGATCGCCGGGCGCTACCGGATCGAGGGGCGCCTCGGGGTCGGCGGGATGTCGACGGTCCAGCTGGCCTTCGACCAGCGACTCGAGCGCTACGTGGCGATCAAGCTGCTGGCCGAGCACCTGGCCGATGATCCGACCTTCGTGTCGCGCTTCCGGCGCGAGGCGCTCGCCGCCGCCCGCCTCGTTCACCCCAACATCGTCCAGGTGTTCGACTTCGGCTTCGACGAGCACCAGCGCCACCACTTCATCGTGATGGAGCACGTCTCGGGTCACTCGTGCGCCGAGTTGCTGCGCGATCACGGCGCCATGGACGTCGACCAGGCCGTCGACGTGGTCACCCAGGCGTGCCGCGGGCTCGACTACGCGCACCGCAACGGCGTCGTGCACCGCGACGTCAAGCCGGGCAACCTGCTCGTCTCGGACTCCGACGTGGTCAAGCTGGCCGACTTCGGCATCGCCCGTGCCGCCGACCAGTCGAGCATCACGCAGGTTGGCTCGGTGCTGGGCACCGCGGCGTACCTCGCGCCCGAGCAGGCCCGCGGCGAGGAGGCGGGACCGCGCGCGGACCTCTACTCGCTCGGCGTCGTCAGCTACCAGCTGTTGTCGGGCCGCCTCCCCTACGAGGCCAACTCGCTTTCCGAGCTCGCGCTCAAGCAGCAGCGCGAACCGCCTCGACCGGTCGACGAGCTCAATCCGCACGTGCCGCCGGAGCTGGCCGACGCGGTCGCGATGGCGCTTTCCCTCGATCAGGAGGAGCGCCCCGCCAGCGCCGCGTTGCTGGCCGAAGCGATCGCCGCCGGCGCCCGGGGCATCGAGCCCGTGGCGAATACGGCGCGGACGAGGAACCTCGGCGGCACGGCCGCCACCCGGGTCCTATCCGGCCGCGGCGAGCCGACCGCCCAGACGCGCGTGGCGACCGGGCCCGCCACCGCCGCCCCGGGTCCGGCCACCGCGCGCACGCGCCAACTCGAGCCCCGCCGCGCGCCGGCCTACCCGCCGCCACCGGTTGGCGCATACGAGCCCCGCCGCGCGGAGCGTCCGCGTCGCGGCCGAGGCGTCCGGCGGTTCGTCACGTTCCTGGCCGTCGTGCTGCTGTTCGTCGCCGCGGTGGCGGTGGCCGTAACCATCGCGGCCAGCGCCTCGAACAAGACCGTCCACTACCGCAAGGTCGTGGCGCACGACGCACACAGCGCGATCCAGCAGTTCGAGGATCTCGTCAAGCAGTACACGAAGTAGTCGCGCCGGCTCGGTTTGGGGCCTCGCTCCGCTCGGCGTCCGTGGGACCGGGGTACCCCGTCCGGACACTCCCGCGCGACCCGGCTGCGCCCGCCCACGGGACGGGCAGGCGCCGGGTTTGGCCAGATGAGCTCCTCTGATCCGAGGCGTGCGGGAGGCAGCCGCCGGGGCTCACCGGCCGGCTCCGGCAACCACCCCCGGCGCCGCGCCACCGCGCAGCGCCGCGGCCACCTCGGCCAGGCGCCCACCGTCCACCGCCGCGCGCAAATCGTCCATCAGCCGGGCGATGAACCACAGGTTGTGCTGGGTTATCAACCGCAGCCCGGTCAGCTCGCGGGCGCGCATCAGGTAGTGCAGGTAGGCCCGGGTGAATCCGCCCGAGCAGGCAGGGCATCCGCACCCGTCCATGATCGGCTCGCGCGAATCGCCCCAGCGGCCCTTGACCAGGTCGACGCGCCAGCCCGCCTCCGGCCGGGGGACCAGGGCGACGCCGTGGCGGCCGAGCCGGGTGGGCAGCGCGCAGTCGAACGTGTCGATACCGAACTCGACGCCGGCGATCAGGTCGTCGACGTCGCCGATGCCCAGCAGGTGGCGGGGCCGGTCGGGGGCGAGCCGGTCGAGGTCGGCCGTGGTCCACGACACCACCTCGTGCATCTGAGCCTTGTCCTGCCCAAGCGATCCGCCGATCGCGACCCCGTCGCAGGCACTCGAAGCGACGACCTCAACCGACACGCGCCGCAGCTCCCGATCCACCCCGCCCTGGACGATTCCGTAGACCGTCTGTCCGGCGGGCCCGTGCGACCCGTGCCAGCGCAGGCAGCGCTCCAACCACCGGTGTGTGCGCTCCATCGAGCGCTCGGTGTACTCGCGGGAGACGTGAAACGGCGTGCACTCGTCGAACACGAGCGCGATGTCCGAGCCGAGCGCGGCCTGGACCGACATCGAGGTCTCGGGCGAGAGGAAGCGCTCACGACCGTCGACGTAGGAGCGGAACCGGACCCCGTCCTCGGAGATCGACAGGATCGCCCCCGTGGTGGCGCGATCGCGATCGCCATCAGCGCCAGGCACGCCCGCCCCGCCACCGCGGCCGCGGCCCTTGATCTCGTCGGCCACGCCACCATGCCCCATCGAGAACACCTGGAACCCACCCGAGTCGGTGATGATCGGACGATCCCAGCGCATGAACTCGTGTAGGCCCCCCAGCTGGGCGACCAGTTCGGGCCCGGGCGCCAGCATCAGATGAAACGTGTTGCCGAGGACCATCTCGTAGCCGAGTGCGGCCACGTCGCGCGGCTCGAGTGTCTTGACCGCGCCCTTGGTCGCCAGCGGCACGAACGCGGGGGTGCGAACGTCGCCGTGGGACAGGTGAAGCGTGCCCGTGCGGGCACGCGACCCTGCGTCTCGGATCCGGACCGTGAACATTTCGGGTCGGACCCTACTTGGCTCCCCTCCGGTCCGGCCGACGCGCGGATCGCGCGCCGACCGAACGGGAACCCAATGGGAGGGGAGAGAGTTAGGCGGCCTCGGCGGGCTGCTCGGTGGCGTCGGCGGGCTCGGCGGGCTCGGCGCTCTCGATCGCCTGGGCGGCGCCACCGACCGTGATCTCGACCTTGCGCGGCTTCGGCTGCTCGGGCTTCGGGATCCGGATCTCGAGCACGCCGTTGTCGAAGTTGGCCTGGATGTCATCGGCGTCGACGCCCTCGGGAAGGGTCAGCGACCGGGAGAAAGACCCGGACGCGCGCTCGACGCGGTAGTAGCCCTCGCTGCGCTGCTCGCGCTCGCTCTTGCGCTCGCCGGAGATCGTCAGGACGTTCTCATCCAGCTCGACCTTCACGTCGCCCTCGGACATGCCGGGCAGATCGGCGCGCAGGACGTACTGGCCATCGGCCTCCATGACGTCCATCGCCGGGATCCAGCGCCGAAGCGTGGTCTTGCCGTTGCCGCGCGGGGTGGGCGAGTCGAAGAACGTGTTGAAGATCCGGTTCATCTCACTCTGCACTGTCTGGAGCTCGCGAACGGGCTCCCAGCGAATCAATGCCATTTCAAGAAACCTCCCTATCGGGGATAGAAAACGACTACAAGCCGAAGTATGAAATCTAAGTGGCTGGATGTCAAGTATACTGCACCTGGCCCACGGAGATCGTCCAATCGCCAGAGGACTTGCGCTTTCACGCTCGAGCATGGACACCTGATTGCGGGGCGACATCCAGGGAATGGAGCAGTGGGCATGAAGGCTGTGAGGACCGCAGAGCGATCCAAGGACGATCCGTCGGGGACCGCGCTACACGGGCTGGTCGAGCGCTTTGATCCCTCCGTGTTTGACGTCGGCCGGCCGCTCGTCAGGATTCGGGTGGAGGACGGCGGGCGCCACGACGTGGTGATCGAGGACGGAGCGGCCCGCGTGGAGCGCGATCGCGGGAACGCGGACGCGGTCCTGAGTGCGGACGCGGAGACGTGGAGAGAGATCGCCGAGGACGTCCGCAGCGGGATGGCCGCGTTCCGCGAAGGCCGCCTGCGCATCCGGCACGACCTCCACCTCGGCGTTGGCTTCCTCGCCGCCACCGCGCTCCCGCAGGGCGACTGGCGCCTGCGGATCCGCGGCATCAAGACGACCGCCGGGACGCTGTCCACGATCGAGGCCGGCGCCGGCGCGCCGGTCGTTCTGCTCCACGGCCTCGGCGCGACCAAGGCCTCCTTCCTCCCCACGCTCGAGGCGCTCGCGCCGTCCTACCGGGTCATCGCGGTGGATCTGCCCGGCTTCGGCGATTCGCACAAGCCGCTGTTCCAGGCTTACAACGCGCCCTTCTTCGCGCGCGCCGTGACCGCGCTGTTGGACGCGCTCGAGCTCGAGACCGCCCACGTCGTCGGAAACAGCATGGGCGGACGGGTCGCGCTCGAGCTGGGCCTGAGCCACCCGGAACGGGTCGGCCGGCTCGTTCTGCTCGCGCCCTCGATGTCCTGGCTGAAGCCCCGCCCGTGGGCGCCCTACCTCCGTCTGATCCCCACCCAGCTCGGCATCCTCCAGCCCGCCCCGCGCCCCTTGGTCGAGATGATCGTCAAGCAGGTGATCCCGGGCTCGGATCGCGAATGGACCGCGGCCGGGATCGACGAGTTCATGCGTTCCTACCTGACCCCGCTCGGCCGAGCCGCGTTCTACGCGGCCGCCCGCAACATCTACCTCGAGGAGCCCCGCGGCCCCTACGGCCTGTGGACGCGGCTGGGCTCGCTCGAGGCTGACGCGCTGTTCGTGTGGGGCCGCCACGACTCCCTCGTGCCGATCGGGTTCGCGCGGCACGTGCGCCGCGAGCTGCCCGCCGCCAGGCACCTCGAGCTCGACTGCGGCCACGTCCCGCAGCTCGAGCGCCCACGCCGGACACACGACGCGATGGCGCGCTTCCTGGCCAGCGGCCGCTTCGAGGCCTAGCCGACCGCCGCCCCCATCTCTACCGAGCTGTTGGCGCGGTCGGGGATCGCGCCGGACACCACCGTCGTGTTCTACGAGCGGAGGGGTCGCGAGCTCACCAGGCTCGCCCCGTATCGCGAATCGGGACACCGTCAACTGATGCGAGCACTAGCCGCCCGCGGGAACACGGCCGAGGCGCTACGCGTCTCCGAGCAGCTGCGCACGCTGGTGCGCGAGGAGCTCGGGATCGCTTTCTGCGCCGAGACGCTCGCGCTCCACGCCGAGCTGTTGACGGCCCGCGTCGGGACGGGCTGGGCGAATAACGCACCACTCGCGCCGTTCTACGTCGCGAGTGTCGCGAAACTCGCGCTATACGCGACTGAACCGCCATTCACCGCGGGCGGACGGGCGAGTGGTGAGATAGTCGGCACCGGAAAGAGGTGCATCGTGGCCGGCGGTGTACGCGGGCGCGACTCGGGCGCGACTCGGGGCACGACCCCGGCCGACCAGGCCAACCCGGCCAACCCGGCCGACGCGGCCCTATCCACCATCCTGAATCATCGACTGACCCGTCATCGCCGCCGGCTGGTCGATCCCCAGGATCGCGAGCACGGTCGGGGCGACGTCAGCCAGGATCCCCTCCCCGCGCAGCCGTAGCCCGGGCACGGTGACGATGAACGGCACCGGGTTCAGCGAGTGGGCGGTGTTGGGGCTGCCATCGTCCTCCAGCATGTGATCGGAGTTGCCGTGGTCGGCCGTGATCACGCACGCGCCACCGGACTCGTGCACCGCCGCCACCACCTCGCCCAGCGCCCCGTCCACGGTCTCGACCGCGCGCACGGCCGCCTCGATCACCCCGGTGTGCCCGACCATGTCCGAGTTGGCGAAGTTGATGATTCCAAACGTCGGCTTGTCCTCCCGCCAAGCGCCGACAAACGCAGCAGCCGCCTCCCGGGCGCTCATCTCGGGCTTGAAGTCGTACGTCGGGACGTCGCGGGGCGAGGGCACCAGCTCGCGCCGCTCCCCCTCGAACGGCTGCTCCTCGCCACAGCTGAAGAAGTACGTGACGTGCGCGTACTTCTCGGTCTCGGCCACGTGCAACTGGCGCACGCCGCGCTCGGCCAGGACCCGCGGCAACGTGACCGACGGGCGGTTCGGTCCGAACGCGACCGGGTACTCGAAGTCCTCCTCGTACTGGGTCATCGTCGCGTAGCGCTCGACCGGCGGCGCGCCCCCCCGGTCGACCTCCGTAGACGACGGATCGGCCAGGGCCAGCGTGATCTGACGCATCCGGTCCGGGCGGAAGTTGAACGCGAACACCGAGTCGCCCGGCCCGATCCGGGCCTCCGAATCGCCGATCAGTACCGGGGTGATGAATTCGTCCGTCTCGTCGCGCTCGTACGCGCCGCGAACCGCCTCGACGCCCGAGGCCGCGCCGTGCGAGGCGCGGCCGTGGACCAGCATGTCGTAGGCGCGCTGCGTCCGGTCCCATCGCTTGTCACGGTCCATGGCCCAGTAGCGCCCGACGACCGTCCCGATCCGGCCAACGCCCGCGTCGGCCATCCAGCCCTGCACAGTCTCGAGATAACCCGCGCCCGAGTGGGGCAGGGTGTCTCGTCCGTCGGTGAAGGCGTGCAGGACAAGATCGGGCACTTGGAGCGAGGCGCCGAGCCGGATCAGCGCTTCCAAGTGCGAGAAGCCGGAGTGCACGCCCCCGTCCGACACGAGCCCGATCAGGTGAACCCGCTCGGCCCCGGAGAACGCCTCGCGCAGCACCGGATTGGACGCGAACTCGCCGGAATCGGCCGCCTCGTCGATCCGGGTGAGGTCCTGCATGACCACCGCGCCGGCGCCCAGGTTCATGTGCCCGACCTCGGAATTGCCCATCTGGCCGTCGGGCAACCCCACGGCGCGCCCGCAGGCGATCAGCTGCGCGTGCGGGTACGTCGACCACAGCTCGTCGAACACCGGCGTGTCGGCGAGCGAGATCGCGTTGCCCGGACCGTCGGGCGCGATTCCCCAGCCGTCCAGGACGACCAGCACGCACGCGCCCGCCGGGAGCCCAGCCGGACCGGCCGGAAGCGCCATCAAGCCTGCGTGGCCGAGTCGACGATCGCCGCGAAAGACTCGGGGTCGAGCGAGGCGCCGCCCACGAGCGCGCCGTCCACGTCGGGCTGGCAGAGCACGTCGTCGCAGTTCTCGGGCTTGACGCTGCCGCCGTAGAGCACCCGGGTGCGCTCGGCCTGCCCGCGCGAGCGGTCGGCCACCAGCGCGCGGATGAACGCGATCGCCTCCTGCACCTGCTCGGGGCTGGCGACGCGCCCGGTCCCGATCGCCCAGATCGGCTCGTAGGCGATCACCACGTCGCCCAGCTGCGGGGTGTCGACCCGCGCCAGGCCCTCCTGGACCTGGTGGCGGAGTTTGCGCTCGGTGTCGCCGGCCTCGCGCTCCTCCTCGGTCTCCCCGACGCACAGGATCGGGACGAGCCCGGCCGCGAGCGCCGCCGGGACCTTGAGCTGGAGGGCGCGATCGGTCTCGCCGAAGTTCTCACGGCGCTCGGAGTGCCCCAGGACCACGCCGTGCACGCCGACCTCGACCAGCATCGGGGCCGACACCTCACCGGTGAACGCTCCTTCGGCCGCCTGGTGCATGTTCTGCGCGTAGACCTGGACCCGCGAGCCGCGGGTCGAGTCGACCATCGCGTGCAACGCCAGGTACGGAGGGCACACCGCAACATCCACTCCCTGAACGCTCGATACACGCGGGAGCAACGCGGCGATGAACTGCTCCGCCTCGCTCACGGTCTTGTACATCTTCCAGTTGCCCGCGATGAACTGGGTGCGCCCGGTTCCGGTCGAGCTCACGTCAAAGCCTCCACCCCGGGGAGCCGTTTGCCCTCGATCAGCTCAAGCGTCGCTCCGCCCCCGGTCGACAGATGCGTCACCTCCCCGTCGAGGCCGAAATGCCGCAGCGCCGCGGCCGAATCTCCGCCGCCGACCACGGTCGTGCCCGGCGCCAGCGCGACCGCGTGCGCGACCGCGGACGTTCCCGAGGCGAATGGCGGCAGTTCGAACGCGCCCATCGGCCCGTTCCAGAACACCGTCCCCGCTTCGGCGATCACGTCGCCGTATATCTCTCGCGTCTGCTGCCCGATGTCGAGCCCCATCCACCCGTCGGGGACGTCCACCCCGTCGATCGCGCGCACGTTGGCGTCGGCGGCGAAACGATCTCCGAGCACCAGGTCCACCGGAAGCAGCAGTTCAGCCCGGCCGCCGTTCGCCGGCTCGGAGAGGATCCCCCGCGCTAGCTCCACGTCTTCCGCCGCACACAAGGAATCACCGACGGGATGACCCTGCGCCGCGAAGAACGGGAAGCACATCGCGCCGCCGATCAAGATCGTGTCGGCGGTCTCACGGAAGCGGTCGATCACGCCGATCTTGTCGCTCACCTTGGCGCCGCCGAGGACGGAGACAAGCGGACGAGCCGGGTTCTCGAGCACCTGGCCCAGCGTCGCAACCTCGCGCTCGAGCAGGAGACCGGCGGCGTGCTCGGAGACCAGCCGCGCCACGCCCTCGGTCGAGGCGTGCGCGCGGTGCGCCGCGCCGAACGCGTCGTCGACGTACGCGTCGGCCAGCGAGGCCAACTCTTGCGCCAGCTCCGGATCATTCTTGGTCTCCCCCGGCTCGTAGCGCACGTTCTCGAGCAGCAACACCTCGCCGGGCGCGAGCGCCTCGACCTCGGCGCGGACCTCGTCGCCCACCACGGCCGGGGCGAGCTTTACCGGCCGCCCGAGCAACTCGCCCAGCCGCTCGGCGACCGGCGCCAGCGAGAGCGACGGCTCGCGATCCTTGGGGCGGCCCAGGTGCGAGACGAGAATCAGCCGCGCGCCTCGGTCGCCCAGCTCCTCGATCGTCGGCAGAGCTGCCCGGATGCGCAGATCGTCGGCCACGACGCCGTCCTGGAGCGGGACGTTGAAGTCCACTCTCACCAATACCCGCTTTCCGTCGAGGTCACCCAGGTCCCGAAGCGTCTTCACAGCAGTTTCTGCGCCACGTCAACGACCCGGTTGGAGTAGCCCCACTCGTTGTCGTACCAGGTGATGACCTTGACCATCGTCCCGTCCATCACCACGGTGAGCAGGGAGTCGAAGATCGAGGAGGCTGGATTCTTGATGATGTCGGTCGAGACGATCGGATCCTTTGTGTACTCGAGGATGCCCTTCATCGGGCCGTCGGCGGCGGCCTTCATCGCCTGGTTGAGTTCGTCCACGGACGTCTCGCGCTTGGCCTCGACCGTGAGGTCGACCACGCTGCCGGTGGGGACCGGCGCGCGTACCGCCATTCCGTTGAGCTTGCCGTTCAGCTCGGGGATCACGAGGCCGATCGCCTTGGCCGCGCCGGTCGAGGCCGGGATCAGGTTGACCGCCGCCGCGCGCGCCCGCCGCAGATCGCGATGGGGCATGTCCTGGAGGCGCTGGTCGGAGGTGTAGGCGTGGATCGTGGTCATCAGGCCGTGCTTGATCCCGACCGTGTCGTGGAGCACCTTGGCCACGGGAGCCAGGCAGTTGGTCGTGCACGACGCGTTCGAGATCACGTTGTGCTTGTCGCGGTCGTAGACCTCGTCGAAGTTGACCCCGAGCGCCACGGTGACGTCCGGCTCGGTGGCCGGGGCGGAGACCAGCACCTTTTTCGCGCCGGCCGCCAGGTGCTTCGAGGCGTTCTCGCGGTCGGTGAACAGGCCGGTCGATTCGATCACCACGTCAGCGCCGAGGTCGCCCCACGGCAGCGCCGCGGGGTCGCGCTCAGCAAACAGCCGAATCTCCTTGCCGTCGACTTTGAAGCCCGTGTCGGTGGCCTCGATCTCGCCCGGGAACGGCCCGTAGTTCGAATCGTACTTGAGCAGGTGGGCGGTCGTCTTCGCGTCGGCGATGTCGTTGGCCGCGACCCACTCGATGTCGGCGCCCTGCTCGTAGGCGGCGCGGAACACGTTGCGCCCGATCCGCCCGAAGCCGTTGATCCCGACGCGCACCGCCATGCCCGCACCTCCTTTTGACTCCACTAAGAAAACGCCGACGGGACGCCGGCAGCGCGAAGGCTACCGGGTCACCTTCGTGAGACGACCTCTACCCGGAGGCCGTCGGGGTCGCGCAGGTAGGCGGCGTAGTAGCGCTCCCCGTACTGTGGGCGCCTCCCAGGCGGCCCGTCGTCGCTGCCTCCGGACGCCAGGCCGCCCTTGTACGCGGCGTCGACCGCCGCCTTGCCGTTGGCGCTGAGGGCCACGTGACCGTACCCCGGCGCGGGCGCGCGTCCGCGGACGACGATCCACACCTGGGGCGCGTTGATTCCGTATGCGACCGCGTGCTCGGAGGAGACCATCCGCCTCGCTCCGAGCGGGTACAGCACGGCGTCGTAGAACCGGCCCGATCGCTCGAGGTCTGAGACCTCGAAGCCGATGTGATCGATCACGCCGGCCGGCTGACGTCGCGGTGCGCCACGTGCACGAGGTACTCGGGATCGGAGCTGTAGCGCGATGCCAGCCGCGAGGCGATCGCCACCGACCGGTGCCGGCCGCCGGTGCACCCGATCGCCACCACCAGGTGCGCCTTTCCCTCCGCGAGGTACTGCGGCAGCAGGTAATCGAACAGCGGGTCCAGCCGCTCGTAGAACTCGTCGAGCGCCCCGCCGCGATTGATGAACTCGACGATCTGCGGGTCGTCCCCGGTCAGCGGCCGCAGATCGCGCTCGTAGTGCGGGTTGGGGAGGAATCGTACGTCGAGCACCAAGTCGGGGTCGCGCGCGGGTCCGTACTTGAAGCCGAAGCTCTGGAAGGTGATCGCCAGCCGTCCGGGCGTCTGCGTCGGGAGCAGCTCGTCGGCCAGCTTGCGGCGGAGCATCGCCGCGGTCAGGCCGGTTGTGTCGATCACCACATCGGCGCGACCGCGTAGCGGCAGCAGCAACTCGCGCTCGCGCGCGATGCCGTCGGTCACGCTTCCGGTCGGGGCCAACGGGTGCCGCCGGCGGGTCTCCTTGTAGCGCGTCTGGAGAGTCGACTCTTCGGCGTCGAGGAACAGCACGCGGTGCGCCACCCCGGAGGCCCGCAGGTCGTCGAGCATCGCCGCGAAACCGTCGAAGTACGTGCCGCCCCGGACATCGGAGACAACCGCGGCGCGTTGCACCTTCGAGCCGGTGTGCATGAACAGATCGACCAGCGAGCGAATCATCTCGGAGGGCAGGTTGTCGACGCAGAAGTAGCCCTCGTCCTCGAACACGGCCATAGCGGTGGACTTGCCCGCACCCGAGAACCCGGTGATGATCACCAGGTCGGTGAGGACCGAGCCGCCGTCCTCCGAAATGTCCGTGTGCTCGTCGAGCTGTGCCACGCGTCTTACTCCAATCCTAGGAAGCTTGACGGGGCAAACGGACGCGGAGGCCGACTCCGGCAGGTATGGCACGATGAGCCTGTGCGGTGGCGCAGGGCGCAGACCCCGATCCTGGCCGCGCTGACGCTCCTCGTGCTGGGGATCGCCGTGTACCACGCGGCCGGCGTCACCAGGCCCGACAGTGACCCGGCGAGAGCGCGGCCGGCGACCCCGTGGCGCCGTCGGCCGTCTACGCCACCGTAGACCCCACCCCAGCCGGCGCGCCGCTGCCCGCGGGATTTCTCGGGCTCTCGCTCGAGTACGGCGCGCTCGAGGCGTACACCGGCGCCGATCCCGCCGCGCTTGATCCCGTGTTCGTTCAGTTGCTGCGCAACCTCGGCGGAGTGGGCGGGAATTTCAGTCTGCGGATCGGCGGCAACAGCACCGACGCGACGTGGTGGCCGGTGCCCGGGATGTCCGTGCCGGCCGGGGTGAGCTACGCGCTCACGCCGGGCTGGCTGGACAGCGCCCGGGCCCTGGCCAGTGGGCTCGGCGCCAAGCTGATCCTGGGGGTGAACCTGGCGGCGGGTCGCCCGCGCCTGACCGCGGCCGAGGCCGATGCGTTGCTCGCCGGCGTGGGCGCCGGCAACGTCGCCGCGCTGGAGCTAGGGAACGAACCCGACGTGTACCGGGTGTTCCCGTGGTACCGCAAGCATCGCCAGCCGGTGTTCGCGCGCGGCGCGGGCTACAACCTGAACGCGTTCCTCGCCGAGGCGCACCAAACGGCCGCGACCCTCCCACCCGTGCCACTGGCCGGTCCGGCCAGCGCCGAGCTTCCGTGGTTGAGCGCGGTGCCCGCGCTGCTCGCGGCCGAGCCCCGCCTGGGCATGGTCACCGTCCACCGGTACCCGATCCAGGGGTGCCTCCAGAACCGCCGCTCGCCGTCGTACCCATCGATCCCGAACCTGCTGAGCGACCGGTCGTCCGTCGGCATGGCGACAGCGCTGGCGCCGTACGTTGCCGCAGCCCACGCGCGTGGGCTGCGGTTCCGCGTCGACGAGCTCAACTCCGCGGCCCTGGCCGGCTGCCTCGGCCGCACGGGGGTCAGCAACACGTTCGCCTCCGGCCTGTGGATGCTGGGCGCGCTGTTCGACCTGGCCAGCGTGGGGGTCGACGGGGTCAACATCCATTCCCTGCCCGGCGCCGCGTACGAGTTGTTCACGTTCCGGCGCAACGCCGGCGGCTGGCGGGCGTTCGTCCACCCGGACTACTACGGGATGCTGATGTTCGCCCAGGCGTTTCCGCCCGGGGCGCAGCTGCTGCCGGTACACGTGGCGCCTGGTCCGGTCAAGGTGTGGGCCACGCGGAGCGCCGACGGGCATATCCGGGCGGTGATGATCAACCAGGACTCCCGGTCCCACACGGTCGAGCTCCAGCTGCCCTCGGCCGGCGCCCAGGCCTCGCTCGAGTGGCTCAAGGCCCCAGGACTCGCGGCCACCGACGGCGTGACCCTCGGCGGCCATACGTTCGGCGCCGAGACCGCCACCGGCAGCCTGCCGGCGCCTCAGCTTCAGCCCGCGTCGCAACTGCTCGGCTGGTACTCGATCCAGCTGCCGCCGGCGAGCGCGGTCCTGCTCACGCGCTAGCCGCCCGCGATCCGGGGGGCGGGCTTCAGACGCCGGTCTTGTGCAGCTCGCGGTAGACCTCGCGGGCCAGCTTGCCCGGAATCCCGGGCACCGCCTCGAGCTCCTCGCGCGAGGCGGACAGGATCGCGTCGGGCGAGCCGAAATGGTTGAGCAGCGCCCGCTTGCGCGCCGGCCCCACGCCGGGCAGCTCGTCGAGGATCGAGGCGGTCATCGCGCGGTCACGCCGGATGCGGTGGTGCGTGATCGCGAACCGGTGGGCCTCGTCGCGGACTCGCTGGAGCAGCTGGAGCTCGACGGTGTCATGGGCCAGGCGAATCGGCTCGGGGGACCCCGGCGTGAATACCTCCTCGATGCGCTTGGCCAGCGAAATCACCACGACGCCGCGATCGCGGAACGTCTGCAACGCCCGCAGGCCAGCCGACAGCTGGCCCTTGCCGCCGTCGATCACAACCACGTTGGGCAGCGCGGCGAAGCTGGAGTCATAGTCCTTGTCGTGCGGGGACAGGTCACGCTGGCGCTCCCACTGGGCGAGCCGGCGCGAGAGCACCTCCTCCATCGCGGCGAAGTCGTCGGGCTCGCCGATCGTGATCCCGCCGCCGCCATTCCCGCCGCCGCCATTCCCGCCGCCGCCATTCCCGCCGCCGCCATTCCCGCCGGCGCCGTTCCCGTCTGCGAAGTCCCCGCGGATCTTGAACCGCCGGTAGTCGGACTTCTTCGGCGCGCCCCCCTCGAACACCACCATCGACGCCACCGTGTTGGTGCCCATCAGCGTCGAGATGTCGAAGCACTCGATCCGCAACGGCAGCGTGTCCAGGCCCAGCGCCTGCTGCAGGCCGTCGAGCGCCTCGACCCGCTGCTGGCGCCGGCGCTCGGAGCGCAGACGCTCCTGGTCGAGCGCGAGCCTGGCGTTGCGCTCGGCCAGCTCGAGGATCCGCCGCTTGTCGCCGCGCTCGGCCGCGCGGATCTCCACCGAGCCGTCGCGTCGGGCGCTCAGCGCCTGGGCGAGCACCGGCGCCGACGGGGCGACCTCGCGCTGCACGACGAGCAGCGGCGGGACCATCATCGCGCTCGTGTAGTACTGGAGGATGAAGGCCTCGGCGACCTCGGCGATCCCGCCGTGGGCCTCGTTGTCCAGGTAGAAGCTTTGGCGGTCCGACAGCACGCCGTCGCGCACCTGGAACACCTGGGCGTTGGCCTCGCCCTCGTGGACGGCGACCGCGATCGCGTCGAGCGTCCCGACCGTTTGGTTGGCCACCCGCTGGCGCTCGAGCAGCGAGTGGACCGCGCGCAGCCGGTTGCGCTCCCGCGCGGCGTCCTCGAAGCGCTGCTCCGCTGCTGCCTGGCGCATCGACCGCTCGAGCGACCGCTCGATCTCCCGGTAGCGCCCGGACAGGAAGTCGATCACCCCCTCGATCCCCTTGCGGTAGTCCTCCTTGCTGACGTAGCCGACACAGGGCGCCTCGCACCGCTTGATGTAGTAGTCCAGGCAGGGCGACCCGCTGCGCCGGCCGGGCTCCGGGCCCTCGCAGGAGCGGAAGTTGAACACCTTGCCGAGTACCTCGAGCGTGGAGCGGACACGCTTGGCGTTGCTGTAGGGCCCGAAGTAGGCACGGTCGCGGCGGTGGCGCTCGCGGGTGAAGTAGACCCGCGGGAAGTCCTCGTCGAGCGAGATCGCGATGTACGGATAGGACTTGTCGTCCCGCAGCCGGATGTTGAAGCGCGGCTTGTACTGCTTGATGAAGTTCTGCTCGGCCAGCAGCGCCTCGGCCTCGGTGTGCACGACGAGCGCCTCGATCTGGTCGATCATCTCGACGAGACCCTCGCCGCCACGGGTGCTCGGGTTGGTGTAGTGCGAGGCCACCCGCTTGCGGATCGACTTGGCCTTCCCGACGTAGATCACCTTGCCGCGGGCGTCCCGGAACAGGTACACGCCGGGCTCGTCGGGGAGCTTTCGCCGCTGATCGGCGGGAACGACTGACATGGTTTCGAGGATAGGGCTGCGGCTTCGCTCTGACCGCCTCGGTACCCTCCTCGAGGGTCTCTCGATGCCGTCTCGCTCGACCACCACGCCCGCCGAACTCGGCTTCGCCCAGCTGCTGCGTGCTCACGGTCTGCGCGCCACCGCCCAGCGCCGTGCGATCTACGGTGTGTTCGCGGACGCCGCCAGTGCCGACGCCGGCAACGCGCATCTGAGCGCCGAGGAGGTCTTCCAGCAGGCGCGGCTCCAGCTCCCGGAGCTGTCGCGCGCCACCGTGTACAACGCCCTGGGTGAGCTGGCCGAGGCTGGCCTGCTCGGGATGGTGGAGGGCGCCGGACCGCGGCGCTTCGACGCCAACGTCACCGCGCACCACCACTTTCGTTGCGGGCGCTGCCACGAGCTGCACGACGTGGCCCTCGACAGCGTCGACGTCACGCTGCGGGAGCCCGGCTTCAAGGTCGAGAGCGCGCACGTGCTGCTCGAGGGCCTGTGCCCAAGGTGTGCCGCCGAGGCGCCTGCGGACCTGCGTTGATCAGTACTTGCGCGCCGACCAGAGCACGGCGAACATCGCGTACGCCGACCCGGCCAGCAGGAGCAGCCACGCCACCGAGCCGGCGCCGCTGGCCCACAGCCTCGAGGTGCCGGTGAGCGTGAGCGTCGCCACCCCCGCCGCGACGTAGAGCAGCGCGCGGCGCCCCTCGCCCAGCGAGTACAGGCTGACCCGGCGCTCGCGGTAGGTCAGCGACGCGAACCACACCAGCGTGCCGAGGAAGGCCAGCGTCACGGCCTGGATGGCCACGTGGGCGGCGGTCACCCCGCCCCGGACCAGTGCGACACCCGCGGCGATCGCAAGCACGATCAGCACGTTGCGGATCGTCGTGTTCATGGGATTCAGCGTATCGCGGCTAACGCCTCGGACGCCGGCGATGGCGCCGAGCCGGACCGGCGGGACGGCTCGAGAGCCGCCGGCTGGTCCGTCGGCTCGGGCGCAAACCGGTACCCGACCCCGAAGTGCGTGTGCACGTAACGCCACCCGGGCGAGATGACCTCGAGCTTCTGGCGCAGCTTGCGCACGAACACGTCGACCGAGCGGTCGCCGCGGGCCATCGTGTAGCCCCACACACGCTGGTAGATGTCCTCGCGCTCGAGCACCCGACCATCCGCGGCGGCCAGCTGGCGCAGCAGCTCGAACTCCTTGCGCGAGAGGGAGGCGTCCCGCTCGCCCACGTAGGCGTCGTAGCGGTCGGGGCGGATTGCGAGCTCGCCGGCTTCGATCGTGGTCTCCTCCAGGGGCAGCTCGCCCGCTCGCCGGCGGCGCAGCACCGCCTGGATCCGCGCCAGCAGCTCCTCGGGGTGGCAAGGCTTGGTGACCCAGTCGTCGGCCCCGGCGCGCAGGCCCTTGACGCGCTCGGACACCGGAACGGGCGCGCTACACACGAGCAGGGCCAGTCCCGGAAGCGCCGCGGCCACGCGCTCGATGTACTCGAGGCCGGTCAGCCGGGGGTTGACGATCAGCGCGTGCAGCCGCAACGCGGCGACGTGGCTGGCGTCGGGCGGGAAGGCCAGCACCTCGAGCTCCCAACGCAATGCGCCTAGCCGCCGCTCGAGAACGGTGACCAGCCCCGTGTCATCATCGATCAGCGCAACCCGGATCGGCGACGCATCGCTCAGCGGTGCCATCGTGGGAATCAGTTTAGAGAGCCCTGCCGACGTCGCCGCCGACCTTTTCGTTACCGGACCCCGGGGATCCTGCTCAGCACCCTCAACCCAAGGGTCATCAGCCGCGCCCACAGCCGCTGTCCGGCCAGCCGCCGCCCCCGCGCCGTGTCCCGCGTCCAGACGCTGAAGTTCAACCCGAAGCAGCCCTCGTTCGCCCGCGCGATGGCCTCCTCCTCGTCCGCGAAGGTGGACACCGCCGCGACCGGCCCGAACGTCTCGTCGGCGCGTAGTAGCGCGCGACCAGCGCGACGTCGAGGATCTCCTCGAAGGCATGGCGGCGGGCCTTCCCTGACTCGAGCTGGATGACGTCGAACACCTCGTCTTGGCGCTCCAGCACGTTCGGACCCGGTGGATCGCGCGCGCGTGACTGCGCTCATCGGCGCCTCACGCCGGGTGCGCTACCCGGCGTGCGCAGATCCAATCGTTCCCACGGGGTAGATTGAGCCCTCGGATGCCCAGCCTTCCACCATCACCGGGTGGGGTCAACGAGTCGCTCGAGACGCGCGCCGGAGCCGGCGAGAGGCCCAAGCGAATCGGCCTTGTCGTCCACCCGAGCCGGAGCATCGACCTCCCGCTCCAGCTCCTCACCGAGTGGGCCGGCGAGCATGGCGTCGAGATTGTGCAGATGCCGGCCGCGTACAACCAACGACACGTCGCCGAGGAAGGCGACCCGAGCGAGTCCGACCTGATCGTCTCGATCGGCGGCGACGGCACCACGCTCGCCGCCCTTCGCATCGGCGCGATCGCCGGCCGGCCGGTGCTCGGAATCGCGTGTGGCAGCCTCGGCGCGCTCGCCACCGTGTCGGTCAGCGACGTTCGGCGCTCGCTCGAGCGATTTAGCACGGGCGACTGGCGCCCGCGGGTGTTTCCCGCGCTGTCCGTGGAGCGTGCGTCGGGCGAGCCGCTGTTCGCGCTCAATGACGTCACGGTGATCCGCGCCGGCGGCGGTCAGATCCTTGTGAGTGCCGTGCTCGACGACCAGCTCTACGCTCACATCGCCGGTGACGGCGCGGTCGTCAGCACGCCGATCGGTTCGAGCGGATACGCAATCTCCGCCGGCGGCCCGCTCCTCGCGCCCGTGTTCGAGGGGTTCGTGTTCACCCCGCTCCCCACCCACGGCGGGTTCTGCCCGCCGATGGTGATGGGCCCGGCTTCCGAGCTACGGCTCGACATCGGCGCTGGGTTCAGCGGCGCACGGCTCGAGATCGACGGTCAGGTCGCCGAGCCGCGCGTGCGCTCGGTGACGATCTCGCTTCGCGACGGGGTCGCGACGATGGTCAGCTTCGAGGGTCAGGAGACGTTGCTCGCGGGGCTGCGCCGGCGCCGGATCATCCTGGACAGCCCGCGGTTGTCCGGCGATGCCGACGATGGTTCGGCCTCCTGCCCGGTCTGAGGGACGGCGATCAATCGCCTGACGCGGCGCGCGGCGCGGGGAAGGCAACGGTCACCCGCAGGCCGCCGTCCGGACGCGGTTCGGTGCTGAGGGTCGCGTCGTGGGCCTCGGCGATCGCGTGCACGATCGACAGCCCGAGCCCGAGGCCGTGTCCGTTCCCGTTCGCGCCCGCGCTGTTCCCGTTCCCCCCGGCGCGGTAGAACGGCTTGACGAGCTCGTCGACCTCGGCGCCGCCCACCACCGGTCCGGTGTTCGTGACCTCGACGGTCGGCAATCCGCTCCGCAGGCCCGTCCACGCCGTCACCCACCCGTCCGGCTCGTTGTAGCGGACCGCGTTCTCCATCAGGTTGGCGACGAGCCGCTCGACCATCGCCTGATCGCCGGTCGTGCACGCCGCGCCCAGCTCCGTCTCGACGCGGAGCCCGCCGGTCGGCACCGCCCGCACCACCTCGGCGGTGACCTCGCGCAGGTCGACCGTCGACCGCGCCTGGAGCCCGCGCTGGCTGCGGGCCAGCGTCAGCAGCGCCTCGATCAGCCGCTCCTGCTGCTCGCTGGCGACGAGCACACGCTGGCACGTGTCCTTCAGCGAGTCGATCGAGGGGTGCGGGTCGGCCAGCGCCACCTCGACCAGCGTGCGCTCGAGCGTGATCGGCGTGCGCAGCTCGTGCGAGGCGTTGGCCACGAACCGGCGCTGGGACTCGAACGCCAACTCGAGCCGGCCGAGCAGCCCGTCGAACGTGTTGGCCAGCTCCTTCAACTCGTCGTCCGGCCCCTCGAGCGCGAGGCGCTCGTGCAGGTTGCGCTCGGAGATCCCGCGAGCGCGGAGGCTCATCGTGCGGACCGGGCGCAGGGCCCGGCCGGCCATCAGCCAGCCGAGCCCGATGGACGCCAGGGCCATGATCCCCAGCGCCACGCCCGAGCGGGTGAGGAGGGTCGAGAGCTGCTCGTCGCGCACGTGGGCGATCCGCACGTTCGCCTTGTCCTGGACCCGCTGCAGCTGCGCCTGCTGAGCGGCGCTCAGCCGCTTGAATGTCGCGGTCACCTGGCCGGCATAGGCCTGGAGCCGCACGACCGTGTCGGACGGCCCTTTCTGCGACGGGATTTCCTGAGGTGTCGGGCCCGCGCCGGCACCGACGCCACCGCTGATCACCTCTGGTGGAAGCGCCGGGAGCCGGCCCGACACCGGCTTGGCGGTGCGGGACACGAAGAATCCCTGTGTGGACGGGCTTCCGTTTGCCACCAGCCCATAGGTGACCCCGAGCAGCGCGGCGCCCGCGACAAGGAACAGCGCCCCGTAGAGCAGCGTCAGACGCAGCCGGATCGTCCAGCGCGGCCGCCAGCGTCTCGCGGGCCGTCTAGATCCGGTACCCCGCACCCTGCACCGTCTCGATGATCGGCGGGTCGCCTAGCTTGCGGCGCAGCCGGCTGATCGTCACCTTGACCACGGCCGAGAACGGGTCGGCGGCTTCGTCCCAGGCCCTGGCCAGCAGCTCCTCGGGCGAGACCACGCTGCTGCGGGCGGCCAGCAGCAACTCGAGCACGGCCAGCTCCTTGGCGCTCAGGTCGAGCCGCCGGGCGCCGCGATACGCGATCCGCCGCGCCGTGTCCAGGGTCAGATCGCCGCTGCGCATGACCGGCGCCAGCGCCGGTTGCGCCCGGCGGGCGAGGGCTCGAATGCGCGCGATCAGCTCGGCGAACGCGAACGGCTTGGGCAGGTAGTCGTCGGCCCCGAGGCTGAGCCCGGCGACCCGATCCTCGATCCCGGCCGACGCGGTCAGCATCAGGACTCGGGCCCGCCCGCCCTGCTCGACCAGCGCCTCGCACACCCGGTCGCCGTGGACGACGGGCAGGTCGCGGTCGAGCACGATGACGTCGTAGTCGTAGATCGCCGACTGCCGCAGACCCGCCGCGCCGTCCAGCGCGATGTCCACCGCCATGCCCTCGCGCTTCAGGCCGAGCGCGACCGTCTCGGCCAGCTCCGCCTGATCCTCGATCACAAGCACCCGCATTCGCCTTCGAACAAAGTGTGGCGGCTCACCACTGAACCGACCCGACAGGATCGTGGGGCCCGGGTAACGCAGCGGTAACAGCGCCCGTAACGCCCTGGTTACCGGCGGTTTCGTACCACTTGAGGCATGCGATTCACGATCTCCCTCAGCCTCGTCGTAGCCGTCCTCGGACTGGCGGCATGCGGCTCATCCCGACCCGATACGGGGGGCGCGACGACCTCCCAGGGCGCCAGCGCCGCCGACCAGGCCAAGGCGCTCGCGTTCGCCCGCTGCATGCGCTCGCACGGCGTGTCGAATTTCCCTGACCCGAGCGGTTCGGGTGGGGGCCTCAGGCTCCAGGTTCAGAAGACGCCCAATAGCACCTCGGTGAACGGCGTCGAGGTGAACGGCCCGGTCTTCCAGTCCGCGATGACGGCGTGCCGCTCGTATCTCCCCAACGGCGGTCACCCCACGGCGGCGCAGACGGCCAAGGCGAAAGCTCAGGCGCTCGCGATGTCGCGCTGCATGCGAACGCACGGCGTGCCGAACTTCCCCGACCCGCAGTTCCAGAGCGGCGCCGGTGGCTTCGGCATCCGGATCGGCGGCCCCGGGGTCGACCCGAACTCGCCGGCCTTCCAGGCCGCCCAGAAGGCGTGCGGCAAGATCTTCGGCGGCGCCCCGGCGCTCGCCAAGGCTCCGGGCTAACCGGCGATTCGCTCCCAACGCTGATACAGCTCGTCAACCGCGCGCTTGGCCTGCTCGTGTCGTTTGGTCGCGCGCGCGGTGCGCTGCGGAGTCGACCACGCGACCGGGTCGGCCAGCTCGTCCTCGAGCGCCTTCAGGACCGCCTCGGCCTCTTCGATCTCGCACTCGAGCCGCTCCTGCTCGCGCGGGTTCCCCGGATTGCTCGTCGCGCTCGCGGACTTGGTGCGGGGCGCCTTGGCCTTGGCCGGCTTGGCCGCCGCCTCCCTGGCTCGCTCCTCACGCACGCGCAGGTATTCGGGCCAGCCTCCGACGTAGCTGTGCAGGGTGGCGTCCTCGATCGCGACCGTACGCTGGCCGACCGCGTCAAGCAGCGCGCGGTCGTGTGAGACGAGTAGCAGCGAGCCGGTGAACTCGTTGAGTGCCTGCTCGAGCGCCTCACGGCTCTCGAGGTCGAGATGGTTGGTGGGCTCGTCGAGGATCAGGACGTTGGCTCCGGACTGCACGAGGATGGCCAGCGACAGCCGCCGGCGCTCGCCTCCGGAGAGCACCTCGAGCGGCTTCTCGGCGTCCTCCCCGGAGAACAGGAACCGGCCCAGCAGCCCGCGGGCGTTGTTCGGAGTCAGCTTGGTCAGGTGGGTGGTGGCTTCCAGGACGGTGCGCGCGGTCCCGGCCGAGAGCTCCTCGGCGTGCTGGGAGAGGAAGCCCAGCTTGACGTTGTGGCCGGTCCGGAGCTTGCCCTCGACGATCGGCACGGACTCGGGATCGTTCATTTCGCGCCGCCCGGCGAGCGCCTCGATCAGCGTGGTCTTGCCGGCGCCGTTGGGGCCGACCATGGACACGTGCTCGCCACGCTCCAGCCACAGCTCGACGTCGTCGAGAAGCATGCGATCTCCGACCGCCACCCGGGCGTTCTCGAGCTCGAACACCACGCGGCCGCTGCGCTCGGGCGACTTGAACGAGAACTCGAGCCCGGCCCCGTCTTGCGGTCCCCGGTTCAAGCGGTCCATCTTGGCCAGCTTCTTGGCCCGCGACTGGGCCTGCCGCGCCCGGGTCCCGGCCCGGAACCGGGTCACGAACCGCTCGAGCCGCTCGATCTCGGCCTGCTGGCGCTCGATCGCGCGGCCGAGCGCGAGGTCCTGAGCCGCCTTCTCGCGGCGCCAGGCGTGCCACGGGCCCTTGAAGAACTTGCCGCGACCGGCCTCGAGCTCGAGCACCGAGGTCCCGACCGCCTCGAGGAACCAGCGGTCGTGCGCGACCAGGACGACGGCGGCGTCGAGGCTGGCCAGGTGCTGCTCGAGCCATTCGAGCGACTCGATGTCGAGATGGTTGGTCGGCTCGTCGAGCAGCAGCAGGTCCGGGGCGCCCGCCAGGGCCCGACCCAGCGAGGCACGCGTGAGCTCACCGCCGCTGAAGGTGCTGAGCGACCGGTCGAGATCGGCGTCGTCGCGGAAGCCCAGCCCGTGCAGGGCGGACAGGGCGCGTTCGCGCCAGCCGTAGCCACCGGCGTGCTCGAGGCGCGCCTGCGCCTGCGCGTAGCGGCTGAGCGTCGCCTCGTCGTGCGCGCCCTGCGCCATCGCCTGCTCCAGCGCGGCGAGCTCGTCTTCGATCGCGACCAGCTCCCGCGCGCCGCTCAGGACGTACTCGCGCAGGGTCAGATCGAGATCTCGCGGCGGCCGCTGGTCGTGGAGGGCGACCTTGATGTCCTTGGCGAACACGAGCTCGCCGGAGTCGATCGAGGCCTCGCCGCTGAGCATCCGCAGCAGCGTGGTCTTGCCGGCGCCGTTGCGACCGGACAGGGTCATCCGGTCGCGGCGCTCGAGCTTGAACGAGATGCCGCGCAGGAGCGGCTCGCCCGCGATGTCCTTGCCCAGGTCGGATGCGATCACGACAGCCATGGGTTTGATGGTATGAGGGGCACGCTCGGTACGATCGCCCGGGATGCCCTCAGCGCTCTGGCCGCCCGTTCCACCGATCGAGATGCCGCCGGCGCGCACGATCCGGGTGCCCGGCCGCGGCGAGCTGTTCCTCCGGGATAGCGGTGGCGACGGCCCGGCCGTCATGCTGCTCCATGGCTGGATGGCGACCGCGGATCTCAACTGGTGCGGCGCGTACGACGACCTCGCGCGTGCCGGCTATCGGGTGCTCGCGATCGACCACCGCGGGCACGGCCGCGGGATGCGCCAGGTCGCGCCGTTTCGTCTCGCGGACTGCGCCGGCGACGCCGCTGCCACGCTCAGGGAGCTCGGCGTCGCGCCGGCGCTCGTCGTGGGCTACTCGATGGGCGGCGCGATCGCCCAGCTGATGGCCCGCGACTTCCCGTTCGCGGTCGCCGGACTGGTCCTGAGCGGCACCGCGCAGCACTGGCAGGATCCGCAGACCCAACGCGCGTTCAAGGCGCTGGGCGCGCTCGGTCTGATGCTCACGGTGGCGCCGCGGTCGACCTGGACGTCCGGCTTCCGTCGCGTCGGGCTGCCGGACACGCCCGACACGGCGTGGGCCCTGTCCGAGGTCATGCGCCACTCGGCCCGGGACATCGCCGAAGCCGGCCGCGAGCTCGCCCGGTTCGACTCCCGCCCCTGGCTGAAGCCCCTCCCGATCCCCTCGGCCGTCGTGTTGACGACGCGCGACCGCGCGGTGGCGCCGCCCAAGCAGCGCGCGCTCGCCGCGGCCCTCGACGCCCCGATTCTCGAAGCGCCGATCAGCCACATGCAGATCACGACCAGCGGCGACGCCTACAACCCGGTGCTCCTCCAGGCCCTGGAGGCCGTCGGCGGCCGAGACCGGGTCGCGGCGGCGTAGTAGTACGCTTTCGGGCGATGACGCGCCGCGCCCGGATCATCACCGCGCTGCTGACCGTGGCGGTCGTGGCGCTGGCCTTCGCGGCGCCCGCGCTGGCCACCAACCACTCGGGGGAGGGGTGGTTCGGGGAGACCAACGACATCAACATCACGAACGCGATGTTCCTGACGATCCTGTTCTTTCCGACCGTCATCATCATCTTCTCCCTGCTTCAGTGGTGGCTCGACAAGCGCAAGCACGCCCGCATGCGCGCGGCCAAGCGCCGCGCCGCCAACGCGGACTGGCGCGGCGGCTGGTAGCCACTCACGAGCCCGGCGCGCCGGCGCCCACTAGAACAAGTGTTTAAGCAACACGGAGTGCGTCGATTTGGACGGGATCCGGCGATAATCTGTTCGGTCGATCATCGGGCGTCCAGGCGCGCCGCCGGGCAGAGGGCAGCTCGCTGGGGCTAACTGACAACGGAGGCGCAAGCATGGCGAAGGCCGCGGTGGTAGGGCAGAAAGGGCAGACAGGGATGGGGTCGACGCGCAAATCCAACGGGGGGGCGCGGAAACCGGCCAACGGCGCCTCCGCGCCGGTCGCCAACGGCCGTGGGCGCGTGGACGATCCCGGCTTGGCGCGCCTCGAACACGCCATGCAGGCCGCAGCCGCCGGGGACTTCACCGTTCGCCTGCCGGCACGCCGGAAGGACGACATCGGCCGATTGGAGGCCGCCTACAACCAGATGGCCGCGCGGAACGCCGCGCTCGAGGCCGAGCTCGTCCGCGTGGCCGAGATCATCGGCCGCGAGGGGCGGATGACCGAGCGCGCCCGGCTACAGGGCGCCAGCGGCGGGTGGAGCACCTCGGTCGACTCGGTCAACGGCCTGATCGACGACCTGGTCCGCCCCACCACCGAGGTCGCGCGCGTGATCGTCGCGGTCGCGGAAGGTGACCTGAACCAGAAGATGGCGCTCGAGATCGAGGGCCGGCCGGTCAAGGGCGAGTTCGCCCGCATCGGAACCACGGTCAACTCCATGGTCGAGCAGCTCTCCAGCTTCGCCGCCGAGGTGACCCGGGTGGCCCGCGAGGTGGGCACCGACGGCAAGCTGGGCGGTCAAGCCCAGGTCCCCGGCGTGGCCGGCACCTGGAAGGACCTCACCGACTCGGTCAACTTCATGGCCTCCAACCTGACCGACCAGGTCCGCAACATCGCCCAGGTCACCACCGCCGTGGCCAACGGCGACCTCAGCCAGAAGATCACCGTCGACGTCAAGGGCGAGATCCTCGAGCTCAAGGACACGATCAACACGATGGTCGACCAGCTTCGCTCGTTTGCCGACGAGGTGACCCGCGTCGCCCGCGAGGTCGGCACCGAGGGCATCCTGGGCGGCCAGGCCCAGGTCCCCGGCGTCGCCGGCACCTGGAAGGACCTGACCGACAACGTCAACTTCATGGCCCGCAACCTGACCGACCAGGTCCGCAACATCGCCCAGGTCACCACCGCCGTGGCCAACGGCGACCTCAGCCAGAAGATCACGGTCGACGTGCAGGGCGAGGTGCTCGAGCTCAAACGGACCGTCAACACCATGGTCGACCAGCTGTCCGCGTTCGCCGACGAGGTGACCCGCGTCGCCCGCGAGGTCGGCACCGACGGCAAGCTCGGCGGGCAGGCCAAGGTGGAGGGCGTATCGGGCACCTGGAAGGGCCTCACCGAGAACGTGAATTTCATGGCCTCCAACCTGACCGACCAGGTGCGCAACATCGCCCAGGTGACCACCGCGGTGGCGCAGGGCGACCTGTCCAAGAAGATCACGGTGGACGCCCGCGGCGAGATCCTCGAGCTCAGCGACACGATCAACACGATGGTCGACCAGCTGCGGTCGTTCGCCGCCGAGGTCACCCGCGTGGCGCGCGAGGTGGGAACCGAGGGAATCCTGGGCGGTCAGGCCGAGGTGGAGGGCGTGTCCGGCACCTGGAAGGGGCTCACCGAGAACGTGAACCTGATGGCGTCGAACCTGACCACCCAGGTCCGGAGCATCGCTCAGGTGACGACCGCGGTGGCCAACGGCGACCTCAGCCGCAAGATCACCGTCGATGCCAAGGGCGAGGTCGCGGCGCTGGCCGAGACGATCAACCGGATGGTCGACCAGCTGCGGTCGTTCGCCGCCGAGGTCACCCGCGTGGCGCGCGAGGTGGGAACCGAGGGAATCCTGGGTGGCCAGGCGCAGGTTCCCGGTGTGGCAGGCACCTGGAAGGACCTGACCGACAACGTCAACTTCATGGCCCGCAACCTGACCGACCAGGTTCGCAACATCGCCCAGGTGGCAACCGCGGTGGCCAACGGCGACATGACCCAGACGATCACCGTCGACGCCCGCGGCGAGATCCTCCAGCTAAAGCAGACGCTGAACCGGATGGTCGCGCAGCTGTCGAGCTTCGCCGCCGAGGTGACCCGCGTCGCCCGCGAGGTCGGCACCGAGGGCAAGCTGGGCGGCCAGGCCGAGGTCGAGGGCGTGTCCGGCACGTGGCGACGGCTGACCGAGAACGTCAACCAGCTGGCGGTCACCCTGACCACCCAGCTGCGCGCGATCGCCGAGGTGTCGACCGCGGTGACCCAGGGTGACCTGACGCGGTCGATCTCGGTCGAGGCTCAGGGCGAGGTGGCCGAGCTCAAGGACAACATCAACCAGATGATCGCCAACCTGCGCGAGACCACGCAGCGCAACGCCGAGCAGGACTGGTTGAAGACCAACCTGGCGAGCATCTCCGGGCTGCTTCAGGGCCAGCGCGATCTCGCCGCGGTGACCCAGCTGATCATGAGCGAGGTCACCCCGATGGTGAACGCCCAGCACGGTGGGTTCTTCCTCGCTGAGCCGACGGCCGAGGGGAACTCCGAGCTCGGCCTCGTCGCCGCGTACGGGTACACACCGAACCGCAGCGAACTGCCGAGCCAGTTCGGAATCGGCGAAGGGCTGGTCGGTCAGGCGGCGCTCGAGCGCAAGACGATCGCCATCAGCGAGGTCCCAGCCGGCTACATCAAGGTGGCCTCGGGTCTGGGCGATGCCAGTCCGGCCGACCTCCTGGTCATGCCGGTCCTGTTCGAGGATCAGGTGCTGGGCGTGATCGAGCTCGCCGCGCTGCGTCCCTTCTCGGAGGTCCACCGAGACTTCCTGGCGCGAATCTCGGAGACGATCGGCGTGGTGCTCAACACGATCCGCGCCAACATGCGCACGGAGGAGCTGCTGGCGCAGTCGCAGAGCCTCACCCAGGAGCTCCAGAAGCAGTCCGAGGAGCTGCGCGAGACCAACGACGAGCTCCAGGAGAAGGCGCGCCTGCTGTCCGAGCAGAACCGCGACATCGAGATCAAGAACGAGGAGATCGAGCTGGCTCGGCGCGGTCTGGAGGAGAAGGCCGCCCAGCTGGCCCTGGCCTCCAAGTACAAGTCGGAGTTCCTGGCCAACATGTCGCACGAGCTGCGCACGCCGCTCAACTCGATGCTGATCCTCAGTCGCCTGCTGGCCGAGAACGAGGACGGCTCGCTGTCCGAGCGCGAGGTCGAGTTCGCCCGCACGATCCACTCGGCGGGTAACGACCTGCTGTCTCTGATCAACGACATCCTCGACCTGACCAAGATCGAGGCCGGGCGTATGGAGCTCGACCTCGCTCCGGTCCCCCTGTCCGAGGTCCTCCAGGACGCCGAGCGGGCCTTCCGCCACGTCGCCGAGCAGAAGGGCCTGGCGTTCGAGGTCGAGATCGACTCCTCGCTGCCCGCCTCGGTCATCTCCGACGAGCAGCGGCTCGGGCAGGTGCTCAAGAACCTGCTCTCGAACGCGTTCAAGTTCACCCACGACGGCAGCGTCAAGCTGTCGATCGGGTACCCGGCCGACCGGACCGGCCTGCGCAACGACGCGCTGCGCAGCGCCGAGCAGGTGATCGCGTTCGCGGTCATCGACACGGGCGTCGGTATCCCCGAGGACAAGCTGAACCTGATCTTCGAGGCGTTCCAGCAGGCGGACGGAACCACCTCGCGCAAGTACGGCGGAACCGGCCTCGGTCTATCCATCTCACGCGAGATCGCCCGCATGCTCGGCGGCGAGATCCGGGTCGACTCGACCGTCGGCGAGGGCAGCCGGTTCTCGCTGTTCCTGCCGCTGACCGAAGGCGTCGCGGAGCCAGTGCTCGAGCCCCGCAGCGACGTTAGGTTCGTCCCGGCCGCCCTGTTGGGCGAGGGCACCCCGGAGCTCTCGATCGGGGATCAGCTCGCCGACGAGATCGATGCGCTCGAGCACGGCGACCGCGTGATCCTGGTCATCGACTCCAACTCGGATCGGGCGAAGTCGATGGTCGAGGCGGTCCGCGCCCGCGGCGGCAAGGCGATTCTGGCCCGCCGCGCCAGCGCGGCGCTCGGGTTGGCGCGCGAGCACCGGCCGAGCGCGGTCCTGCTGGCCGGTGAGGAGCCGCGGTTCGAATCCGTGCTCGGGCAGCTCAAGAAGCATCCCGACACCCGCCATCTGCCCGTCGCGCTGGTCGGCGACGCCGCCGTGCGCGTCGACGGGCTCCGGGCCGGCGCCGCCGCGTTCATCAACGATCCGGTCGAGCCCACCCGCCTCGAGGCGGCGCTGAACCGGCTCGAGCGGCTGGCCCAGGGACCGGATCGGCGGATCGCCCTGATCGCCGACAAGGATGAGCTGGCCGACCCGATCGCCGCGCTGCTGAACGGAGACCCGAACATCGCGGTCGAGCGGCTCGCCCCCGCGGACGCGCTGGAGGCGCTCCGGGACGGGCAGTTCGAACTCGGCGTCGTCGCGGTCGGCCGGCCGCGCTCGGAGACGTTCGCGCTGGTCCGAGACGCGGCCACCCACGAGGTGCTGCGCGAGCTCCCACTGATCGCCTTCGTGGCGGGATCGCTGTCCAAGGCGGATCGGGCCCGGCTCGACGCGCTGGCCAAGTCCGCGGTGATCACGATCGCCGACTCGCCCGAGCGATTGGTCGACCGGGCCGCGCTGTTCCTGCACCGGCCCGAGGCGACGCTGCCCTCGCAGACCCGCGAGATGCTCAACCACCTGCGCACGGGCGACGCGCCGCTGCACGGCCGCAAGGTGCTGGTGATCGACGACGACATCCGCAACGTGTTCGCTCTCACCTCGACGCTCGAGCAGCGCGGGATGAAGGTGGTGTTCGCGGAGAACGGCCGCGAAGGAATCGAGCGGCTGCACCAGCACCCGAACACCGACGTGGTGCTGCTCGACATCATGATGCCCGAGATGGACGGCTACCAGACGGCGCGGGCGATCCGCTCGATGCCACGCTTCGAGCACCTGCCGATCATCTCGCTGACCGCCAAGGCGATGAAGGGCGACCGCGAGAAGGCGATCGCCGCCGGCGCCTCGGACTACATCACGAAGCCGGTCGACGTGGATCAACTCCTCTCGATGATGCGCGTGTGGCTCGACGCGTAGGCACACGGCGCAGCGCGCTCGCCGACACCGAGGCCGTGAGCGACCTCACGTCGGTTGACGCGCTGCCGATCCTGCTCGTCGACGACCAGCCCGAGAACCTGCGGACGCTCGAGGCCGTCCTCGAGCCTCTCGGGTACCCGCTGATCACGTCGGTCTCCGGGCACGGCGCGCTGCGGTTGTTGCTCGAGCAGGACTTCGCGATGATCCTCCTCGACGTGCGCATGCCGGGCCTCGACGGTCTCGAGACCGCGGAGCTGATCAAGCAGCGCGCACGGACCAAGGACGTCCCGATCGTGTTCCTGACCGCGGCGCGCGACGAGGTCTCCGACATCGCGCGCGGCTACGGCGTGGGCGCCGTCGACTACGTGCTCAAGCCCTTCGACCCTGAGCTCCTGCGCTCCAAGGTGGCGGTGTTCGCCGAGCTCGAGGCGAGCCGCCGAGCGCTCAAACGTTCCGAGGCGCTGTTGAGCGGCGCGTTCGAGGCGGCGCCGATCGGCAAGACCGTGCTCGACGCCGACGGGCGGATCGTCCGCTCCAACCCGGCGTTCGCGAACCTGGTCGGCCGGGATCTCGACGAGTTGACCGGGATCGCCGCGGTGGATCTGTGCGAGTTTGAGGACCGGCCGGCGCTGACGGCGAGGCTCGATGAGGTGATGAATCGACCGAGCTCGGGCGCCGGCGCGGAGCGCCCGGGAGACGACCTGCGCCTGGTTTCGAGCTCCGGCGACGAGGTGTGGGTCGCGATGTTCGCCCGCGCGATCGAGGCGACCGAGGTGTCCGAGCCGCTGCTGCTAGCGCAGTGGGTCGACTTGACGGTTCGCCGCCGGGCCGAGCAGGACCGGGCCGAGCTGCTGCTCGAGCAGGCCGCGCGCTTGCAGGCCGAAGGGGTGGCCGAGCGGCTTTCCAAGCTCCAGACGCTGACCTCCGCGTATGAGGCTCTGTCCCTGGATGATCTGCTGCCCGTGCTGGCCAGTCGCCTGGCTCAGCTGTTCGAAGTCGACGTGGCCGAGGTGCAGGTCATGGGGGAGCTCGAGCAACCCATCGTCGTGCGCGCGATGGGTGCACACGTCGGAGCGGGTGCCGACGAGGGGCCAGCGGTGGACGACGATCGGTGGCGGCAGGTCCCGCTGGTGATCGAGGGAGCAAGCGTCGGCAGCATCCGGCTCGCGCTCCCACCCGGTCGGTCGTTCAGCACGACCGAGCGTTCGTTGCTCCAGGACGCCGCCGACCGGGCCGCCCTGGTCATCCGGCGCGCTCAGCTGCACGAGGAGGAGCACCGGATCGCGGTCGAGCTCCAGCGCGGTCTGATCCCCAAGAGCCTGCCGGAGGTGCGCGGGGTCGAGCTGTCCGCCTCCTACGAGGTGGCGGGGATCGGCGTCCAGGTCGGGGGGGATTGGTACGACGCGTTCGAGATGCCGGCCGGCCGGCTGGGCATCGTAGTGGGCGACGTGACGGGTCGCGGCATCCGGGCGGCTTCGGCGATGGGCCAGCTCCGGACGCTCACCCGTGCCTTCGCGCTGGGGGCGGATGGCCACCGCTCCCCCGGACAGGCGCTGACCCTGCTCAATCGCCACCAGCTCGCGGTCGGCGACGAGCACCTGTTCACGATCGTCTACGCGGTGATCGATCCCGAAGACGGCACGATCGCGTGGGCCAACGGCGGCCATCCGCCGCCGCTGCTCCGCCCCGCCGGCGGGGAGTGCGCCTATCTCGACGGCGGCAACGGGCTGATGGGCGTGGAGGAACGGCCCTACGAGACGTTCGAGCGGCGCCTGGATCCCGACAGCACGGTCGTGCTCTACACCGACGGGCTGATCGAGCGCCGCGGCGAGTCGCTCGACGCCGGACTCGATCGGCTGGTCAGCGCGGCCCAAGCCGGCCCCTACGAGCCGCGCGCGCTGCGCGACCACATCCTGGCCTGGCTGCTCGACCCGACGACGCAGCGCGAAGACGACGTGACAGCGGTGGTGGCGCGGCTGTTCGGTGCCAACGGCGCCCGGTGATCCGATGAGCGAGTCCAACGTCGAGCTGGCCCGCCGTGGCTTCGAGGCCATCTCGCGCGGGGATCTCGATGCGGTCCGCGAGCTTCTCGATCCCGAGGTCAAGTGGCACGGTGGCGATCCCGCCGTGGGATGCCAGAACCGCCGGCAGGCGCTCGGCTTCATGCGCCAGGCGCGCGCCAGGCAGCCCACGGCCGAGATGGTCGACGTGATCGACGCCGGCGACAAGGTGGTCGTGATCCTGCGCCGGACCGCCGGGGACGGCGACTCGACCGAACTTGTCGCCAACCTGACCACGTTCCGCGACGGCAAGGTGGTCGAGATGGTCCACTACCCCAACCCGGACGACGCCCGGGCCGCGGCCGGGGTCTGAGTCGCCTCGCCGGCTAGCGCAGGTACCCGCGCCGGCGCAGGAACTTCTGCAGGCTCGCGACGAACTTCGTGCCGCTGATGCCAGCCGCCGCGTTCAGATGCCCGGCCGCGGCTTGCGCGCGCAGATAACGGCTGACCTGCTGACTGTGACCCAGCAGGTCCTCGTCGGCCGCCCAGGCCGCGATCACGCCCACGCTGTCCGGATAGCCCTGGCGCGCCTGGCTCTTGAACGCCCTCAACCAGAACGCGGCGTCCTTGGCCACCAGCGCCGGATAGTTCCGGGTGACGTCGGTGAAGTGCCCGCCGGCAAAGGTCACGATCTCGATCGGTAGCCCGGACGCGGCGAAGTCGGTGAACCGGTAGGCGAACGCGTCGTCGGCGGTGAGGAACTCGAACCGCCCGTCGTGCCCCAGGTCGACGATCCGCGCGTCGGGGTCGCCGAACACGCGCTCGGTCTCGACGTACCGCGAGGCGCCGGGATCGAACGAGAAGATCTGGATGACGGTGCAGCAGTGCGCACCGCCGCTGTACAGGTTGAGCACGATGTCCGGATCGCCGGTGTGCTCGAGGTCGACCACCTGCACCGCCGGGCGCTTGGCGGCCACGGCCGGCCCTGGCCAGCACAGGTTCGCGCAGAACTTCGAGACCACGGGCTGGTCGTAGACGACCGTCCCGGCGCGCGCGATCGTCAGTCGCAGGCCGCGGAAGTTCGGGACCTGGCCTTGGAAGGCGAACGTGGCGGTCACGTTGCCGGCCGTCGCGGTCTGAGTCGTGGCAAGCGCCGGCGGCGCCGCGACCAGGAACGCGCCAAGCGCGACCAGAACCAAGACGAACGCACGCCGCATGGCGCGGGATCGTACCGGGGTTGCCGGCCCGGGGCGTCCGCCGGGACTCAGATCCGAAAGACCTCGATCAACCGTTCCTCGTGCTCGGCGTCGATCCGCGCCACCACCTCAAAGTGCTGCTCGAGGCCTGAGCCACGGAGCTTCTCCGCCAGCAGCTCGTCGACCTGGTAGATCCCGGCGCTGTTCGACATGGCGATCTCGACCCGCACGGCCCGCTCCTCCCCCGGCGAGATCTTGACCTCGTCGATCGCGTACGCCGACAGCGAATGGATGTTGTGGCGACCCGCCTCGAACGGGACGCGTGAGCGCCCCCGCGCCATATCGAGCGCGTCGGCAACGCGCACGATCCCGGCCTCCACCGTCAGCGGATGCCCGTCGCGACGGTGCCCGATGATCGCGTGCATGACCTCGGACACGATGATCGTCCGTTCCGGCTCCTCGTACGCGGTCGCGAGCAATCCGGGGAGCGTGTCGGCGGTGAGAAACAGGCTGTAGCGCTCGTGGTCGTCGCGGTGGATCGACATGCCGACGCAGTGCAGCAGGCAGCCGGCGGCCACTACCACCTCGGCGTCGTGGTCGCTCATGGCGTAATCGGCCTTGACGCTCGGGACCACGCCGCGCCGGAACAGGATCCGGGCCAGCCGCAGCCCGATGTTCACGACGATCTGCACGTGGACCCAGCTGTGGTCGCTCATGCCGAGGCGCCGCGATGCGTTGACGGCCGACACGTGCCAGAGCGCCTTCACGTGGTCGCTCGCGTTGACCGCGTCGAGCAGCAGCTCGAGGCGGCGGTTACCGCGCGTGGGCGCGCGCAGGCGGACGTCGGCGAGCGCCTCGCGCGGGGGAATCGGGGGATCGACGCTACCCACGGCTCGCCTCGAGCAGGACACCCTCGCGCAGGCCCCCGTGGGCAATCGCGAGCGGGGTCCCGAAGCACTCGGACGCCGCCTGCAGGATCAGCAACCCGGCCGGAAGGAGCTTGACCCGGTCGGGATCGAGCTCAAACCGCCGCGCGACGTCGACGGCCCGCTCGGCCGCCAGCACCCCGAGTACCCGGCCGAACGCGGCGCCGTCCAGCACCGGTCCGGCTATCCGCCGCAGCGAGGTTGCGCTCCCCCCCACCGCCACCACGGTCGCCGCGCGCGGCGGCCGCACGCCGTCGAGCGCGTCGCCGATCCGCGCGCGGGCGCGATCGAACTCGGCCGCGGTCGGCGGATCGGAGCGCAGGCACTCGTCGGCGAGCTCGCCCGATCCGACCTCGAAGGACGCAAACCACGTCACTTGGTCGGGCACCGTGCCGACGACCAGCTCGGATGATCCGCCCCCGACGTCAACCACGCCGAGCGGCCCGGAGGGCGCGTGCCCGAGCGTGCGTGCGGCGCCGGTGAAGGCAAGCCGTGCCTCGTCCCCGGGGGTCAGGATCGCCACCTCGATCCCGCACGCCTCGCGCACGGCCGATACGAGCGCGTCGCGGTTCCCGGCTCGCCTGACCGCGGCGGTAGCCACGCCGAGCACGTCCACGGCGCCCAGATCGCGGGCCTTGCGGATCTGCGCGGCGACGACCGCGACGACCTCGTCGATCTTCGCGGCGCCGATGTCCGCGCCGGGGGTGAGGGCTCGCCGCACGTGGGTGAAGGATCGTTCCTGGTGGATCTCGACCAGCCCGTCGGCGTCGCAGTCCGCGACGAGCAACCGCGTCGTGTTCGAGCCGATGTCGATGCAGGCACGGCGCACGGTGGTCGAGCGGGCGTCGCCTGGATGCAGACGTCGGCGGGCACCCGCGGGCGGACTCTACTGATGTCGCACGGCCGGCGCGGGGGCTGCGTCGCGCCGCGCCGCGCCCAGGGCGGGATCGGCCTGGCCGTCGGCCGTCGCCGCCTCCGCCACGGCCTGCGCCACGGGCCGAGACCGGAGCCCGGCGAGCGCGAACCAGGCCGCCACGGTGATCGCCCACGACCCCACACCGGCCACCGCCAGCGCCGCCCGTGGGCTCCCCAGGGCGGTGATCGCGCCGCCGATCACGATTCCGACGCCGGGCACGGACTGGAACAGCGCCTCGTAGAGGCTCATCATCAGCGCCATCCACTGGTCCTCGACCTCCTCTTGGAGCGCGGTGCGCACCGCCACGCTCTCCACCCCGTTGCCGATGCCGGCGCTCGCCCCGCCGACGATCGCGACGGCGAGGGTCGGCGCCGCCGCCATGACCAGGAAGCCCACGCCCAGGCAGCCGGCGCCGAACACGATCAGGTACCGGTTGGGCAGCCCGCGCCAACGGGCGTAGACCGCCGCGCCTGCCACGGCGCCCAGACCCCACGCCGACAGCAGTGCGCCGTAGCCTGCCGCGCCCGCGTGCAAGGAATGTTGCGCGAACACGACCTCGACCGGGACCGAGATCGTGAAGAACAGCACCGCGATCGCCTGCAACAACAAGAGATCGCGAATCGGTTTCTGGGTCCGGACGTAGTCGAGCGCGGCGCGCACGCGGCCCCGCGCGGGGATGCCCACGGCCGAGGGCTCGGGCAAGCCCTGGGCGGTGGCGAGCGTGAGGCCCATGAGTCCGAACAGGCCCGCGTCGACGAGCAGCGCGGCGCTGGTTCCCCCGGCCGCGACCAGGGCACCGCCCAATCCCGGCCCGAGCATGAAGCAGACCGAGAAGCCGGCGTTGGCTACCGCGTTGCCCTCCCGCAGGAGGCCGGCGGCCGTGGTGACGCTCACGGTCGCCGCCCGCGCCAGCGCCCGCGCGGTGAGCGCCACGACGCCGTCGAGCAGCGCCAGCGCCACCACGATCACGACCGTGAAGTGACGGCTGGCCACCCAGGCCAGCACCAGGAACACGACCGCCTCGATCCAGTACAGAACCGGCAGCACGAGGCGGGGGGGAAATTGATCCAGCCGGGCGACGCACAGCGGCGAGAGCAGCGCCGGCACGAACTGCGCGAACAGGAAGAACGCCGCCGCCCCCAGCGCACTGTGCGTTCGCCCGTATACGAGCAGCGCCAGCGCGACCGAGCCGATCATGAACGCGAGCTCGTTGAGCGCGTAGGCGGCGAGAAGCCGTCGGTAGGCTGGGATCCTGAGAACCGGCTTCACGGGTCGTACCTCACGGCGATGCTATTACCGGAGGGCATGTCGGTGCTCGCGGGGTCAGGGATACCCCTGAAGAGACCCTCACCAATCGCCTTTCGGGTCGTCGGGGGGCGACGTCAGATCCCCGACGAGGCCGGCTGTCATCCTGTTCTCACGGATGACGATCCGATCCCGATCCTGGTCGCGCGCCAACACCTACGCCCACACCGAGTTCCCGCCCGAGCGGCTCGCCGCCGCCCGTGAGCAGACCGTGTCGGTCTGCCTGCCCGCCCGCAATGAGGCCCGCACGATCGGCCCGATCCTCCAGCGCCTCGAGCCGCTGCGCGAGTACGGCGTCGTCGACCAGGTCGTGGTCGTCGATCGCTCCACCGACGGGACGGCCGATATCGCGCGCTCGCTGGGAGCCGAGGTCCACGATCAGGACGCCCTCATGCCCGAGCTCGGCGCCGTGCTCGGCAAGGGGGACGCGATGTGGCGGGCGCTGGGCGTTCTCACCGGAGACGTGATCTGCTTCCTCGACGCCGACTCCGAGCGGTTCGGCGCCCATTTCGCCTGTGGCGTGCTCGGCCCCGTGCTGTGCCGGCCGGGGATCGCGTTCGTCAAGGGCTTCTACCGGCGGCCGTTTCGCCTCGGCGAGACGACGGTTCCCGACGGCGGCGGCCGCGTGACCGAGCTGACCGCCCGCCCGCTGCTCAACCTGTTCTATCCCGATCTGGCCGCGGTGCAGCAGCCTCTGGCCGGCGAGATCGCCGCCCGGCGCGAGCTGCTCGAGCGTCTGCCGTTCGCGACCGGATATGGGGTCGACGTCGGCCTGCTGATCGACGCGTATACCGTCGCGGGGCTCGACGCGATCGCCCAGGTCGACCTCGACGAGCGCCAGAACGCCCACCAGCCGTTGCGCGATCTCGGCCCGATGGCCTACGCGGTGCTCCAGGCGGTGGCGGTGCGGCTCGAGCGCGAGGGCAGGCTGCGCGGGCCGTTGCCGGCGACGTTCACCCCGAGCGGCGTTGGCGCGCCGCAGGTCCAGGTCTCCGAGCCGGTCGAGCGGCCTCCGCTGCGCAGCCTGCGAGCCGCCGCGTAACTGGGCTCACCGGCCGAACGCGTCCCGAGCTGCGCGGACGCCGGCCCTCGACCGTTCGAGATAGCCGTAGGTGCCCCGATCGCGCAGCTCCTCGGCCGCCTCGGACAGCGCTGCCAGGGCGGCGAACGCGAACGCGCCACCGACCGAGACGCGCGCGACCCCGAGCGTGGCCAGTTCCGGCACGCTCGGCGTTCCGGGAACCGCCAGGACGTTGACCGGCCGGTCGACCGACTCGACCACGCGCCGGATGTCCTCCGCGCTGGTCAGCCCGGGCGCGAACAGGACGTCGGCGCCGGCCTCCTGGTAGCTCTGCAGGCGCGCGATCGTGTCGCCGAGGTCCTCGCGGCCACGAATGTGGTTCTCCGCGCGGGCGGTGAGCACCATCCTGACCGCTCCCCCGTGGGCGATCTCGGCGGCGGCGAGGACCCGCTCGCGGGCCAGCCCGCGCTCGTAGATCGTGTCGCTCGGACGGCCGGAGTAGTCCTCCACCGAGCAACCGGCCAGCCCGGTCTCCTTGGCCAGGCGGATCGTGTCGGCCACACCGTCGGGCTCGTCGGCGTACGCGTTCTCGAGATCGGCCGAGACCGGCAGGTCCGTGGCGCTCGACAGCACCGTGGCGTGGTCCAACGCCTCCTCGCGCGTGACCGCGCCGTCCAGCCGGCCGAGCGTGGCCGCGTGCCCGCTGCTCGTCGTGGCGAGGGCCTGGAACCCCATCCAGCCCAGCACGGCGGCCGAGCCGATGTCCCACGCGTTGGGCATGAGCAGCGGGTCGCCCCGCCGGTGCAGCGCGAGGAACCGCCCAGCCTTCTCCGCCTGGGTCATCGAGGGCAGCCTAGTGGGTAGAGTCGAAGCGGTGAGCTTCTCGGCGTTCTCACCGGGGCGGGAAGGCGCCGACGACGGCTCCTTCCGCCGGCAGGAGAGCCAGTTCCGGCGCTGGGTGGCGGACGCATCCGAGTTTCCACCGCAAGCCGGGCGCTATCACCTGTACGTGTCGCGGGCATGCCCGTGGGCGCACCGCACGATGATCGCGCGACGGCTGATGGGCCTCGAGGACGCGATCGGGCTGTCGTTCGTCGACCCGATCCGCGACCAGCGCGGCTGGGCGTTCACCGGCGGCGAATACGTCGACGCGGTCAACGGCTTCGAGTTTCTCAGCGAGGCGTACGTCGCCACCGACCCGGCCTATGACGCCCGCGTGACCGTCCCGGTCCTGTGGGACAAGGAGTCGGGCGTGATCGTCTCCAACGAGTCCGCCGACATCCTGCGGATGCTGGGGACCGTGTTCGTGCCGTTCGCGACGCATCCGGTCGAGCTGGTCCCCGAGAGCGTGCGTGAACAGATCGACGAGCTGAACGACCGGATCTACGACAACGTCAACAACGCGGTGTACAAGGCCGGGTTCTCCCGCCGGCAGGACGTCTACGAGCGCGAGGTCCACGCGCTGTTCGCGCTGCTCGACGAGCTCGACGAGCGTCTGGCCGTCCGGCGATTCCTGTTCGGGGCCGAGCCCGTCGAGACCGACTGGCGCCTGTTCACCACGCTGGTCCGCTTCGACGCCGTCTACCAGATCCACTTCAAGTGCTCGCTGCGCAAGCTGATCGACTACGAGCACCTGTGGCCGTACACGCGGGATCTGTACCAGTGGCCGGGCGTGGCGGAGACGGTCGATTTCGACGAGATCCGGCGTCACTACTACCTGACTCACCCGATGATCAACCCGAGCGGGCTGGTCGCGGTGCGTCCGGCGGCTAGCTTCGACGAGCCGCCCGGCCGCGAAGCACTGCCTTAAGGCAAAACTCACCCAAAGCGGGCTAGACTTACCCCCCCAAAGGGGGCTGCGGACGCTAACCCGGGGGGAATCGGATTGGCAGACGTCATGCATGGCGATGTGCTGCTCGAGCGTGATCCCGAGCTAAATCGGCTCCGCGACGTCGTGCGGCGAGCCGCCGCAGGGGCCGGCGGCCTGGTCGTGATCGGCGGCCCCGCGGGGATCGGCAAGACCGCGCTGCTGCGAGCCGCGGGCGCCATGGCCGAGCGAGCTGGGATGCGCACGCTCCGGGCCCGGGGCAGCGACCTCGAACAGGAATTCGCGTTCGGCGTGGTTCGCCAGCTGTTCGAAGGGCCCCTCGCGAGCGCCCTACCGGAGGAACGCGCCGCGCTGCTGGCGGGGGCGGCCACGCTCGCTGGCCCCCTGTTCGAACCCGGTCCGGCGCCCGCGCCGAGCCTCGCGGCGGCCAGGGCGCCCGACGCGCCTGGGGAAGATGCGACCCAGCCCGCCGACCGTCGGTTCACGCTCGTGCACAGCCTGTACTGGCTGACCAGCAACATCTCCCGGGCCGCGCCGATCGCGTTCGTGGTTGACGATTGCCACTGGGCTGATGCGCCCTCGATGCGGTTTCTCGCCTACATCAACGGGCGCTGCGAGCAGCTGGGCGCGCTCGCGATCCTCACCGTGCGTGACGGTGAGCCGTCGATCGCCCAGGAGCTCCTCGCGGCCCTGCGCGCCGATCCGCGGGCGACCCTGATCGAGCCTGCCTCGCTGAGCGACGAGGCGGTCGGCACACTGGTGCGGTCGGCGCTGGGCGCCCACGCGGATCCTGAGTTCTGCGCCGCCTGCGCCCGGGCGAGCGCCGGCAACCCGTTCCTGGTCCGGGAGCTGATCGCCGAGCTTGAGGTCGAGTGCGTCGAACCGTCGGCGGCCAACCTGCCGCGCGTCGAGAGCCTGCGGATCGAGTCGGTCTCCCGCGCCGTGGTGGCGCGACTGAACCGTTTGGGGACAGACTCTCGGAACCTTGCGCGCGCCGTCGCGGTGCTCGAGAGCGCGTCGCTGCGTCAAGCCTCGACCCTCGCCGGGATCGACGCCGCTCGGGCCCGCCGCGCCGCCGACCGCTTGATCTCGGCCCAGATCGTCGCGCCGGCGGCGTCGCTCGCCTTCGTCCATCCGCTCGTCCGGTGGGCCGTGTACGAGCGGATCCCGGCCGCGGCCCTGGCCGACGGACACCGCCGCGCGGGCCTGTTGCTCGCGACCGAGGGCGCGCGGAGCACGCGCGTCGGAGCGCACCTGATGCGCGGCGAGCCGGCGGGAGACCCCACCGTGGTGGCGCTGCTGCGCGACGCCGCCCGCGACGCCTTGGCCGATGGCGCGCCCGACACGGCCGTGCGCCTGCTGCGCCGGTCGCTCAGCGAGCCGCCCGAGCCCGCGAGGCGTGGCGTCGTGCTCGCCGAGCTGGGCGAAGCCGAGGCGCTGGCGCGAGAACCGGCCGCGGCGGCTCACCTGACCGAAGCGCTTGCGCTCGTCGACGATCCGGCGACTCGGGCGCGTCTGACTTGCGCTCTCAGCGAGCTGCTCATGTGGGACGGCCGTCCGGGCGACGCCCACGCGCTCGACATGCAGGTGCTCCAGGAGCTCGGTCCGGACGCGCCCGCGTCGCTCCGGGCCGTGATCGAGACAGTCGCGGCCGCCGCCGCCTCGGTGGACGCGCGGCTGGCCGGCGAGCTCGAGTCCCGGCTGCCGAGGCTCCGCGAGCTGGCCGGCGCGGCCGGCCCCTCCGGGCGCGGTCTGCTCGTGTTCGACGCGTGCTGGCAGGCCGTTCGCGGCCCGTACGCGGGTGACTGGCGGGGGCTGCTCGACGCCGGGCTCGACGGCGGCCGGCTGGTGGCGGAAGAGCCGTCCGGTCCCCAGATGGCGCGGTACGCGATCGCGGCCCTGGTGGTCGCCGACGAGGTCGGGTGGGCGCGGGACCAGATCGCCGCGGTGCGCGCGGACACGCTGTCGCGCGGCTCGATCAACGCGCACGTCGCCGGGCAGACCTGGGGCGCGCTGCTGGCGCTGCGTGAGGGCCAGGTGGCGACGGCCGAGGCGGAGGCGCGCGCGACGCTCGAGCTCGCCGTGCGCCACGAGCTGGGCTGGGCGAAGATGTGGCTGGTCGCGATCCTGGGCCAGGCGCTGCTCGAGCGCGGGGCCCTGTCCGCGGCCGGCGACGTGCTCGCCCGCGTGCCGGAGCAGGTCGCCACCCCCACCGCGGCCTCGGCGCATGCGCTGCACGCGCTGGGCCGGGTGCGGCTCGAAGAGGGGCGGACGCGCGAGGCCGCCGACGCGGTTCGCTCGGCCGGCCAGCGAATCATCGTCGACAACCCGAACGCCCTCCCATGGCGCTCGACGCTCGCTCTGGCGCTGGCCACGGCCGAGCCCGATGCGGCGCGAGCTCTGGCGGCCGAGGAGCTCGAGCACGCGCGCCGGTTCGGGCAGCCGCGCGGCGTCGGCGTCGCGCTCCGCACCTGTGGGCTCCTGAGCGGAGGCGCAGACGGGATCGCGTTGCTCGGCGAGGCGGCGGAAGTGCTGCGCGCGTCGCCGGCCCGGCTCGAGCTGGCGCGCACCCTTTACCACCTCGGTTCGGCCCAGCGCCGCGCCGGTCAGCGGAGCGCCGCCCGCGAGCCGTTGCGCGAGGTGCTGTTGCTTGCCCAGGAGTGCGGGGCGAGCCTGCTCGCCAGCCGGGTCCACGAGGAGATCGCCGCGACCGGGGTCCATTTGCGGCGCGATCATCTGTCCGGACCCGAGGCGCTCACCCCGTCCGAGCGGCGCGTCGCCGAGCTTGCCGCCAGCGGACTGACCAACCGGGAGATCAGCCGGGCGCTGTTCGTGACGGTTAAGACCGTCGGGACGCACCTCGGCCACATCTACGACAAGCTCGACCTCGAGGGACCCGAGGCGCGCGAGCGCCTCGCGGCGATGCTGCAGCTGGTAGCCGCGCCCGATGCGCGCGCCGGGCCGGCGCCGGGCGCGCCGGCGCCGCAGTCCGGACCTCGCCGTGGCCGCCCGGGCCCGCGCCCAGCCCGAACGCTGGACGGAGCTCAGCGCGGCTAGCGGCGCTGAGCTCCGTCGAGCTTGCCCCCCGTGCCACCAGCCCAGGCGGCACTCGAACGCGCCCCCTACGTCGGCGTGTGAATCACCGACTCAAGGAAGACGATCTGCCCCACCGCGGTCTGCCAGGCCAGGTCGCGATCGGTGGCCGCGTTGTCCGCCGCGCTCACTTGCGCGTCGGCCGGACGGTCGATCGCATCGAGCAGCCCGCCCCAGCCGTCGACCATGGCTCCGGTAGTTCCCACCGCGTCAGGCATCCTGCGATCATCCCGCGCGCTCGAGCCCATCGCATCAGGACCCCCTCCTGATCTTTGACCTTCTCAGGCGGGCAGGAAGTCGAGCAGCAACCGGTTCACCTCGTCCGGCGCCTCGAGCTGCATCCAGTGCCCCGAGCCGTCGAGTCGCTCATAGCGCCACGGTCCGCTCACGTGCTGGGCCGAGTCCGTCACGACCGACGGGGAACGTTCGCGCGGTAGTAGTTGAGCGCGGGCGTGAGCGAGCCGTTGTCCTCGACCTCGGCGATGACCGCGTCCGCGTCGGGGTGCGGCGCCCAGCCGCGGAAGTTGGCCCACCAAGGTCGTGGGGGGCCCGTCTGACAACACGGCCAGATGATCTACGCGCTCGGTGGCCAAGCCGGCCAGCGCCCACGCCACCCCCGCACCCCAGTCCTGGCCGACCACGTGCGCCCGCGCAGCGCCGGCATCGCTCATCACCGCCAGCACGTCGGCCACCACCGCGCGCGCTCGACTCGATCCCGACGCCTCCGGAGTTGACGCGCATGCTGGTCCCCTCGTCGGTGCTCAGAATGATCTGCGACCTGCATAACCTGTCACTCCCGGCGTCTCCGCCGGACCGTGACAGGTTATTCACGTGGGGCATGCATAACCTGTCACGCCGGCGCCGGGGCGCGTTGCGTGACAGGTTATGTAGGTCAGTGCGGCGGCGACCGGCGCTATCCGTGCCGCCGGCGCCGGCGACGGGCCATCAGCAGCATCACGGCCATGCCGGCCGCGGCGGCCACGGGCGCCGGGTTGCGCTTGACGCGCCCCCAGACGACGCCACCGACCAGTGACAGGCCCTGCATTGGCTCGCTCGGCTGCGGCGGGTGCTCGAGCGGTGGTCGACCGGCGGCGTCGGGCGGGGGCGGCGGCACCGCCGACGGCGCCGGCGGTGGCGTGGCGAGCGGTGGCGGACCGGGGCTCGGCGGGGGTGGCGGGGGTGGCTCGGCGCCCGGCCCGGGGGCGGCCGCGTACACGCTGGTCTCCGGCTCCGCGGCAGGTTCGGGCTCCGGCGCCAGCGGGGCGGCCGGCTCGGGCTCCGACGCCACCGGGGCGGCCGGCTCGGGCTCCGATGCCACGGGGGCGGGCGGCGGAGGTGCGAACTCGCCGTCCCGCGGGGGTGGTGCGATCTCGTCGGCAGGCGGCGGGGGCATCTGGGATACCGGCGCCTCCGCAACCGGCGCGTCCTCGACGGGCGCTGCGACAGCCGGCGCCTCGGTCACCGCCGGCTGCGACACGACCGTCTCCTGCTGCGCAGCCAGCGAGCTCTGGAGGCGAGTGGCGAACTCGCGCAGCAGCCGCTCCGAGATGTCCTCGATCATCCCGCCGCGCCCGAACCGGGCCAGCCGACCCGTGATGTGGTAATCGGTGACCACGTCCACGCGCGTGCCGGCCCCGTCCAAGGGCACGACGCGCGAAAAGATCGTCGCCTTCGCCCCTCCCTGGCCGCGCTTGTCGGTCCCCTGGGCCTGCATCGTGGCGGTGTGCGACGCCTCGTCGATCGACTCCATCTCGAGCCGGCCCGTATAGGACGCGGTGGTCGGCCCGATCTTCACCGTGAACGTCCCGTTGTAGCTGCCGTCGTCGTTGCGGCCGGTGACCGCGGCGCCCGGCAGGCAGGGGGCGACGTGCTCGACGTCGATCAGCGTTTGCCACACGCGCTCGAGTGGCGCGGCTACCTCAAACGACTGCTCTAGCTTCATGACGGATCGCCTCCAGGTCTTCGAGTGTGTCCACGTCGCGTCCGGCGCTCAACCTGCCACATTCGATCGTGGGGCCGCCCTGCAGGACCTCGCGGGCGCCGTGATCGCCCCGCAGTTTCGCGATCGCCCGCATCTGAACCGGCCCCAGCACAACGGGATGGCCGGGCACGCCGTCGAACACGGCTCGCGTTCCGGGCGGCTCCCCCACGAACCGCGCGATCAGCTCGGCCGTCATGCGCGGCTGATCGCCCAGCGTGACGACCACCTTGCGAACGTCCGGGGACTCCGTCAGGTACTCGATCCCGCGCCGCAGCGACAGCGCCTGCCCTTCCTGCCAGCGCTCGCACACGACGGGCTCGGCGCGCAGGAAGTCGACGTGAGCCAGGATGTCCTCGGCGTGGGCCCCGAGCACGACGGCGATGCGTTCGAAATCCGCCACGGCGCACTGGGCCGCGATCGCGTGCTCGAGCAGGGGCCGCCCGTCGAGCTCGGCGAGCATCTTCGGCCGCTCACCGAAGCGCGTGCCACCGCCGGCGGCCAACACGAGGCCACAGATCAAGCGGGCACCTCGTGGATCCGGCCCTTGGCGTTGGCGAGCCGCCCGCCGTCGCGCCCATGGCGGGCGGCGACGATCTCGGCCAGGATCGACAGCGATGTCTCCTCGCGGCTGATCGCGCCGAGGTCGAGGCCGACCGGCGCGGATATGCGCTCCATCTCGTCCTCGCCCATTCCCAACTCGAGCAGCCGTTCGCGCCGCTTGGCCTGGGCGCGCCGCGACCCCATCGCCCCGATGAACCGCGCCGGCGAACCGAGCGCGAGCACCAGCGCCGCGTCGTCAAGCTTCGGGTCGTGGGTCAGCACAACGATCGATGTCGCAGGATCGACCCCGCCGAGCCGCGCGACGGCCTCCTCCGGCCATGCCGCGATCACGTCCTCGGCGTCGGGGAAGCGCTCGCGGGTGGCGAACCGCGCCCGGGGGTCGACGACGTACGAACGCCAGCCGGCCGCGCGTGCGAGCGAGCAGAGCGAAGCCGCGATGTCGACGGCGCCGAACACGATCAGCCGCGGCGCGGGCCCGACGACGTCGACGAACAGCGAACCGCGGCGCTCGGAGGTCTCGGCCCAGAGCAGCTCGTCGGCCATCCGTGCGGCCTCGTCGTCGAGCTCCGGCGCGCCGAGCGAACCCGATCGCACTCCGTCCGGCTCGACGAGCAGCTTGGCGCCGGGAGTGGCGCCCTCCAACACGGTCACCTCGGCGGCGCGACCGCCGGTGCGGGCGACCTCCTCGAACCGGCCGGGCTCGTAGGCCTCCACCCACACGTCGATCTCACCCCCGCACGGCAGCCCAACGTCCCACGCGTCCGAGTCCGCGATCCCGAAATGGAGCAGCTGAGGCGCATCCCCGCGCAGGACACCGTCGGCGATCTCCGCGACCGCGCCCTCGACGCAGCCCCCGGACACCGACCCGGCGATCTCGCCGCGATCGTTGACGGCCATCTTCGCTCCGGGGGGTCTGGGCGCCGAGCGCTGCACGGCAATCACCGTGGCGACCGCGATCCGGTCTCCACGCTCGCTCCACAACGCCAGTTCGGGCAGGACCTCTTGCATAGATCAGATCTCCTCAAGGATGACAGCTAGCTGCTCGAGCGAGGCGAGCGAATTGCCCGCCAGAAGCTCGTCGGTGTGCGGGATCGCGGCCCGCATGCCACGCGTGAGCGGCGCGAACTCTGGGTGGGCGGCGAGCGGATTCAACCACACCAGCCGGTGTGCGCTGCGCCGCAGTCGAGCTATCTCGAGCGCCAATACCTCGGGATCGCCCCGGTCCCACCCGTCGGACAGGATCACAACGACCGCCCCGCGGCCGACCCGCCGGCCGTGCTCGCGGTTCAGGGTCGCCAGCGCCTCGCCGATCCGCGTGCCCCCCGAGAAGTCGGTCACCGCGTCCGCGGCGCGCTCCAGCGCGCGGTCGTGGTCGCGGCCGCCCAGCTCGTGGGTGATCCGGGTCAGCCGCGTCCCGAACGCGAACGCCTCGACCCGCCGGCGCGCGGAGACCGACGCGTGCAGGTACTGGAGCAGCATCCGCGCGTACGGGGTCATCGACCCGGACACGTCGCAAGCCAGGACGACCGGGCGCGGCCGGCGCGACGGCGCGCGCCAGACGCGCTCGAGCGGCTCGCCGGCGGTACGCAGCGAGCCGCGGACCATCCGGCGCAGGTCCGGCGTGTGGCCGCGGCGGCGGGACGGGCGCGTTCGGCGCGACAGGCGGGTCGGCCCGCGGCGCGCCAGGCGCGCGATCAGCTCGCGGGCGATCGCCATCTCCAGATCGGTGTAGCTGGCGAAGTCCTTGTGGCGGAGCAGCTCGACGTCGCTCCAGGCGGCAGGCACCGCCGTCGGGTCCGCGTCGAGTTCGGGCGGCCGAGGCGCGGTGGCGGGCACTCCCGCGTGCGGCAGCGCTTCGCGCGCCTCCTGAGACAGCTCGTCGAACGGTGACGGCCCCAGCGGCACGCGGGAGTCGCCGAACACCTCATAGAAGGCCCGCTCGAACTTGGCGATATCGCTTCGCTCGGAGCACAGCACGGCCCGCAGGGCCAGCCGCGCATCCTCGCGCGAGGTGCAATCGACGGCGTCGAGCGCCCGGTGGGCGGTCAGCAGCTCACCCACGCCCACGCGCGATCCCTGGTCCCGCAATCCCGCAGCCAGCGCGGCCAGCTGATCGGTCACGCCGTCGGCGAGCACGGCTGGGTCAGACGCCATCGAGCACACCCCGTGCCCGCACGCGCTCCAGGTCCTCGTGGACTTTCAGGGCCACCCCGAGCGTCTCGTCCAGGTCGGCGTCCTCGCCGAGCGCCATCAGCGCTCGCGCCCACACAAGTGTCTCCCCCACGCCCGGCAGCTTGTACAGATCGCCGTGCTCGCGCAGCCGACCCACGGCCGTGACCACCCGCGAGGCGATCGCCTCCGAGACCCCGGGAAGGCGCGCGTGCACGATCGCGCGCTCGAGCTCGGCGCTCGGGTAGTCGATCCATTGGTACAGGCAGCGCCGCTTCAACGCGTCGTGTAGCTCGCGCGTCCGGTTCGAGGTCAGGATCACCACCGGGGGCCGTGCGGCCGTGATCGTCCCCAGCTCGGGAATCGTCACCGCGAAATCGGCCAGGAATTCGAGCAGGAACGCCTCGAACTCGTCGTCGGCCCGGTCGATCTCGTCGATCAGCAGGACCACGCGCTCGTCCGCGGACGCCTCCAACGCGTCCAACAGGGGTCGCCGCAGCAGGAAGCGACGCGAGAACAGCTGCCCCTCGTCGACGCCGCCCTCGGCCGCCCTGAGCGCCAGCAGCTGGCGCGGGTAGTCCCAGTCGTACACCGCGTGGTGCAGGTCGATCCCCTCGTGGCACTGCAGGCGGATCAGGCGCGCGCCGGTGGCAGCCGCCAGCGCGCGCGCCACCTCGGTTTTCCCCACGCCCGCCTCCCCCTCGAGCAGCAGCGGCTGCTCTAGCGCCACGGCCAGATGAACGGCCAGCGCGAGCGGCCGTCCGGCTAGATAACCCTGGGAGGCGAGCGCCTCGCTCGCCTCCTCCACTGACGCAACGTAAGTAAGGCTCACACAGCCATCATGGCAGGCCAGTTGCGGATTGCGGTCCGCGACGGGGCGTGAATCACATCGAAGCCGCCTGCTCGATCGCCCGCCTGGTCAGCACCCGCGCCAGGTGGCGCTTGTACTCCGAGCTGGCGTTCAGGTCGGCGGGCGGGTCGGTACCCTCGCCGGCCTGCTCGGCCGCCCGGGCGATGTTTTCCGCGGTCGCCGGCTGCCCACGCAGGGCCGCCTCGGCCCCGTCCGCGCGCAGGGGCACGGACGCCATGTTGGTCAGCCCGATCCGCACGTCCTCAACCACGTCACCGTTCTTACGAACCAGCGCGGACACCGCCACCATCGCCCAGTCCTCGCTGCGGCGGTTGAACTTCTGGTACGAGTACCCCCAGCCGTCGTAGGCGGGGATCCGCACCTCGGTGAGCACTTCGTTCGGCTCGACCGCCGTCTCCAGGTAGTCCTGGAACAGGTCGGCGGCGTTCACGCTCCGCTGCTGGCCTCCGGCACGCTGCAGGGTGACGGACGCCTCGGTGATCAGCATCACCGCCGGCAAATCGGACGCCGGGTCGCCGTGAGCCAGCGATCCGCCGATGGTCCCGCGGTTGCGCACCTGCGGGTCGGCAATCGTGCCCGCGGCCACCGCGACCACGCCCAGGCCGGGCGTGCGCTGGACTTCCGAGTGAGACGTCAGCGCCCCGATCCGCCAGGTCCCGTCCTCGCGTTGGATGCCGTGCAGGCCGGGCACCTTGCGCAGGTCGACCAGCAGCGACGGAGCGGCCAGGCGCAGCTTCATCAGCGGAAGCAGCGAGTGGCCGCCGGCCAGCAGCTTGGCGTCCTCGCCACCGTCGGCCAGCGCCTGGATCGCCTCGTCGAGCGTGTCCGGCGCGGTGTAGTCGAACTCGGCCGGAATCATGCCGGCACACCTCCCTTGGCTTCCTGAATCGCTTCCCATATGCGCATCGGGGAGAGCGGCATGTTGATGAAGTTGACACCGAGTGGGCGCAGCGCGTCGATCACGGCGTTGGTGACTGCCGGGGTCGCGGCGATCGTGCCTGCCTCGCCCACACCCTTCACGGCCAGCGAGTTGACCGGACTCGGCGTCTCGGTGCGGTCGGTCTCGAAGCTGGGCAGCTCAGCCGCCGTCGCCAGCGCATAGTCGACGAACGTGCCCGTCACCAGCTGGCCCGACTCGTCGTAGTGGATGCGCTCGTACAGCGCCTGACCAATTCCGTGCACGATTCCGCCGTGCACCTGGCCGTCGATCAGCATCGGGTTGATCGCCGGCCCGCAGTCGTCGACCGCGACCCAGCGGACGACCTTGACCTTGCCCGTCTCCGCGTCGACGTCGACCACGCAGGCATGGGCGCCGAACGGGAACACGAAGTTGTCGGGGTCGTAGAACGACTGGTCGTTGAGTCCGGGCTCCATGCCCTCTGGCATGTCCATCGTCACGTAGGCGGCGCCCGCCACCTCGGCAAGCGTCAACCCCTTGTCAGGCGACCCCCGCACCGAGAACTTGCCGTCCCGCAACTCGATGTCCTCCGGCGCCGCCTCGAGCTGATGGGCGACGATCGCCTTGGCCTTGGCCGCGACCTTCTCGGCGGCGCGTGCTGCCGCCTCCCCGCCGACGGCGAGCGACCGTGAGCCGTAGGTGTCGAGTCCGAACGGTCCGGTCTGCGTGTCGCCATGAATCACATCGACCTGCTGCGGGTCGATGCCGAGTCGGTCGGCGACGATCTGCGCGAACCCGGTCTCGTGGCCCTGGCCGTGGGGCGAGGTGCCGGTGTACAGCGTGGCCGACCCGGTGGCGTGGACACGGATAGTCGCGGACTCCCAGCCGCCCCCCTGCAGCCCGAAGCCGCCGGGGCCAACGGCCCGCGATGGCGCATTCCCGCAGATTTCGGTGTAGGTGGAGAAACCGATGCCGCGATAGATGCCCTGCTCGCGCAGCGCCTCGGCTTCACGGTGCACCTCGGCCGGGTCGATGTGCTCGAGCAGCTTGTCGAGCGCGGCTTCGTAGTTCCCCGAGTCGTAGACCACGCCGATCGGCGTCTCGTGCCCCTCGGAGAACGGCGGGATGAAGTTCTTGCGCCGCAGCTCCAGCGGGTCCATGCCCAGCTCGTGCGCGAGCTGGTCCATCACGACCTCGATCATGTGGGTCGCCTCGGGCCGGCCGGCTCCCCGGATCGCGTCGGTCGGGAACTTGTTCGTGTGCACGCTGGTGACATCCGTGACGACGGCCGGTGTGTTGTAGACGCCGCACATGACGAACGCGCTGAGCGGCGGGATCAATGGCGTGAGCAGCAACTGGTAGGCGCCGATGTCGGCGATGATCTTCGAGTGCCAGGCCGTCAGCGTGCCGTCGCGCTTGGCGCCGACCTTGACGTAGTCGATCTGGTCGCGTCCGTGGTGGGTGACCATCAGCCCCTCGGAACGCGTCTCGATCCACTTCACCGGACGTCCGAGCTTGCGCGACGCCCACGCGCAGCCAATCTCCTCGGCGTAGATATTGAGCTTGGAGCCGAAACCGCCACCGACCTCGGGCGCGATCACGCGGACCCTGTCCTCGGAGATGCCGAGCAGCAGCGACAGGAACAGGCGCAGGAAGTGCGGGACCTGCGTGGAGCTCCACACGGTCAGGTGGTCGGCCCGATACTCGGCCAGCACCCCGCGCGGCTCGATCGCCCCGCCGGCCATGCGATGGTTGACGATGCGACGCTCGATGATCACGTCCGCCTCGGCGAAGCCGGCCTCGAGATCGCCGCCTCCAAGCGACCAGTCACACACCTTGTTGGTCCCGAACTTCTCGTGGACGAGCGGTGATCCGTCCTCGAGCGCCTTCTCCGGATCGGTGACGACCGGGAGCGGGTCGTACTCGACGATCACATCCTCGGCCGCGTCCACCACCGCGTAGCGGTCGTCGCCGACGACGAGCGCCACCGGATCGCCAACGTGCTTGACCTCGTCCTTGGCCAGGATCCAGTGGTCGGGGGTGTTGACCTCGACGCCGGGCGGAACCCACGCCATCGGCAGCCCGGCCTCCATGTCCAGATCCTCGTTGGTGTAGACCGCGTGGATGCCGTCGCGCGCCTTCGCCGCCGAGGTGTCGATCGATACGATCCTGGCGTGGGCCTCCGGCGATCGGACCCACGCCGCCCACAGCTGGCCGGTCAGGTTGATGTCGTCGACGTAGCTGGCCCGCCCCGTGATCAGCCGCGGATCCTCCTTGCGGCGCAGCGACCGCCCGACGTGCGACTTGCCGTTGGTCGCCGCCCCATCCGTCGTCGCGCTCATGCCGTCACCCCCGGCTGTCCGCCCGCCGGCGCACCCACCGAAGCGCCCTTGGACTTGGCCGCGTCGAGCACCGCCTTGACGATGTTGTGGTAGCCCGTGCAGCGGCACAGGTTGCCCTCGAGCCCGTGGCGAACCTCTTCCTCGGTCGGGTTGGGGTTCTCGGCCAGCAGCCCGGCCGCGGCCATGATCATGCCGGGCGTGCAGTAGCCGCACTGGAGGCCGTGGTCGTTCCAGAACGCCTCCTGGAGCGGGTGCAGCTCGTTCTCGGACGCCATGCCCTCGATCGTCGTGAGCGCCGCGCCGTCCGCCTGGACCGCGAGCACCGTGCACGACTTCACCGGCCGACCGTCCATGTGGATCGTGCAGGCTCCACAGTTCGACGTGTCACAACCCACGTGCGTGCCGGTCAACCCGAGGTTGTCGCGGATCGCGTGGACCAGTAGCAGGCGGGGCTCCACGTCCAGGTGGTGCTCGACGCCGTTGACGTTCAAGGTCACGGGAACGGTCTGGCTCATGCCTCTCCCTCCAGGGTCTCGTTAGAGCTAGTCGCGACGATACTCCACGGGATATACCGGTGTGAAGTGCGTTGCGCGACCCCTGCGCGGATCGACGAGCGCGCTTGCGCTCAGCGGTGGGCCAGCACCTGGTAGACCGATGCCCACTCGGTCTCGAACCCCTGGCGCGCCGCGCGGAGGTAGAGGCGCCAGATCCGCGCCCGCTCGATCCCCGCCAGCCGCACCGCCTCGTCCCAGCGCGCGTCGAACCGCTGGATCCAGTGCGTGATGGTCGTCGCGTAGTCGCTCTGCAGTCCCTCGACGTGGGTGGTCGCCAGCCCGGTGCGCTCCAGCGCGGCGAGCACCCGTGACAGCGGCAAGGGCACCCCGTCCGGAAACACGAACCGCTCCGAGAAGGCGCCCTCATCGGGAGTGTCGAGGTCCTTGAGCTTTGCGATCCCGTGGTTCAGGAGCCTGCCGCCCGGCCGCAGCAGCCGGTGCAGTCGCCGGGCGTAGACGTCGATCTGCTCCTTCCCGACGTGCTCCACCATGCCGATACTGGCGATCGCGTCGAACGGCCGGTCGGCCACCTCGCGGTAATCGGCCACCCGGAACTCCACCCGGTCGGCCACGCCGGCCTCGCGGGCGCGCTCGCGGGCCAGGCGCGCCTGTTCCTCGGACAGGGTGATGCCCACAGCGTTCACGCCATGCCGGGTCGCGGCGTGGATCACGAAGCTGCCCCAACCGCAGCCGACATCGAGCACGCGCTCGCCCTCGCGCAGCCCGAGCTTCTTGCAGACGAGCTCGAGCTTGGCTTCCTGGGCCTCCTCGAGCGTGCTCGCCCCGCCCCGGAAATAGGCGCAGCTATAGGTCATCGAGCGGTCGAGGAACAGCGCGAAGAACTCGTTGCCGACGTCGTAGTGGTGGCGCACGGCGCGGCGGTCGCGCGCGATCGTGTGCCGGGCGCCGCGCAGGCGCAGCTCGGCCTTCGGGACCGGCGGCGGCATCACCAGCCCGCAGGCCCGCACGACCGCCACCGCAAGGCTGACCTGCTGGGCAGCGCTCAGCGGCGGCGCCTCGAACGTGTCGACCATCCGGAGCGCCCCTTCGAGGTCGTCGACCTCGATCATGCCGGCGACGTACGCGCGCCCCAGGCCAAGCTCGCCGGGGGCGCGCAGCGCGTGGGCGAGCGCTTGCGGACTCGTGAACGTCAGCGTCGGGGAACCGGCGTCGGTCGCCGGGACCTCGGTGCCGTCCCAGAACCGCAGCGCAAACGGACGGCGCGGAAGATTGGCGGATAGCGCCTCGCGCAGCGGAGCCGTCCGGGAGAACGCCACGACTAGCGCTCCGGCACTCGACGGCGCACTAGGCGGCCTCGGGGAGCGACTTGCCCGCCCGGCGGTCGGGGCTTATGCGCACGACATCCCAGGCGAGGCCGGACATCTCCATCAGCCGAATGATGCCCGCCGACGGATCGAGCTGCCAGCGCCGGAGGCCGTGACGATAGGAACACGGGAACGCGTGGTGGTTGTTGTGCCAAGCCTCGCCCCAGGTCGGGATCGCCAGCCAGGCCAGGTTCCGCGACTCGTCGTGGGTGTCGTAGTCCTGGCGGCCGAAGAAGTGGCACAGCGAGTTGATGCTGAACGTCGCGTGGTGCATGAAGAAGATGCGGGCCGCGCCGCCCCACAGCAGGGCGGTCAACCCGCCGGCCACCGTGCCGCTCAGCGCGACGCCGAGTCCGAAGGCCGCGGCAAGCCCGCCGATGACCCACAGCACAAACGTGTCGTTGACGAAGCGGATCCACGGATCCGCCAGCAGGTCCTTGGCGTAGCGCCGCTCGTCGGCCACCTCCATGTCGCTGAACACCCATCCGATGTGGGCATGCGCGAGGCCGTGGATCGCGCCCAGCCACCCCGAGCGGTGGCCGACGTGCGGACTGTGCGGATCGCCGTCCTCATCAGAGAACTGGTGGTGCTTGCGATGCGTCGCCACCCAGTCGATCACCGGCCCCTCGGCCGCGGCTGACCCGAGCGCCGCGAACCCAGCCCGCGTGAGGCGATGGCACTTGAAGCTGCCGTGGGTGAGCAGACGATGGAACCCGACCGTGATGCCGGTTCCTACTCCGGCGTAGAACAGGACCAGGATCAGGATGTCCTGCCAGTTCAGCAGGTTGCCAACCCAGCCGAACCACATGCCGATCGCGACCATGATCGGCGGCACCGCGGTGACTACGGCGCTGGCCACGCGATCCACGATGGGCATCGCCACCGGCCTGACGTGCTCGACGGATACGCCTGAGGGGGTTGATCCCATGGGTCCTCCTTGTCTGTGTGGCTTTCACGGCGACTGGGAGGCCCCTCGGCGACGGGCGGAAGCCCCTCGCGCGGCGCCTGCACCTATGCGGGCACGGTGACGCCAGCGCTTCCCGGCTCACGGACCGGGTGACTCCGGCGCCGGCGGCGATGCTAGCGGTTGCCGCGGGCGAGTGCGGCGATAAGCCTGGCCGGACCGATCGGCAGGTCCCGCACCCGGATGCCGGTGGCGTGGTACACCGCATTGCCGACCGCGGCCGCAGTGCCGACGATCCCGATCTCGCCGATGCCCTTGGCCCCCATGGGGTTGATGTGCGGATCGTCCTCGTCGAGCCAGACCGCCTCGATGTCCTCTATGTCGGGGTTGGTGGGCAGGTGGTAACCGGCCAGATCGTGGTTGAGGTAATCGCCGAACTCGAGGTCGATGAGGCTCTCCTCGTGCAGCGCCATCCCGATCCCCATGGTCATCCCGCCGATGAACTGAGAGCGGGCCGTCTTGGGGTTGATGATCCGCCCGACCGCGAACACGCCGAGCGCACGCGGAATCCGCACCTCGCCGGTGTCGACGTCGACGCGCGCCTCCACGAACTGCGCTCCGAACCCGTGTTTGGCCAGCGGCTCGGCCGTCGCGGCGGCCACCTCGTCCTCAGTGTCCACGTCGACGGACAGCGGCGTCCCGTGACCTTCCTCGGCCATCCGGGCCCGCAGCTCGCGGCACGCCTTGACCACCGCCGCGCCCCAGGAGGAGTTGCCCATCGACCCGCCGGCCAGGAATGCCTCGGGGAGGCTCGAATCGCCGATCTGGACCTCGACCTGCTCCACGGGAGCCTCGAGCGCGTCGGCCGCGATCTGGGTCAGCGCGGTGCGCGCGCCGGTGCCGATGTCGGCGGCGGCGATCTGGACCGTAAACCGCCCGCCGGGCTCGTAGCAGGCGCGCGCCGAGGATGGCCGCCAGCGAGCCGGGTAGGTCGACGCCGCCACGCCCGTGCCGATCATCCAGCGTCCGTCCCACCGGACGCCGGGCCGCGGATCGCGCGCCGGCCACCCGAATCGCTCGGCGCCCTGGCGCAGGCACGCCACGAGGTTGCGAGTCGAGAACGGGTGCCCGCTCTCGGGGTCGACCTCGGGATCGTTGCGGATGCGCAGCTCGATCGGGTCGATTCCGCAGGCGATGGCCAGCTCGTCCATCGCTGACTCCAGCGCGTACATGCCGGGGGTCTCGCCGGGCCCGCGCATCCACGACGGCGTGGGCACGTCGAGCCGCGCCAGGCGATGAGTGGTGCGCCGGTTCGGGGCGGCGTACATCATCCGGCTCGGCAGGGCCGCCTGCTCGGCGAATTCGCGGATGGTCGAGCTCTGAACGATCGCGTCGTGGCAGATCGCGACGAGCTGACCGTCGCGGTCGGCCCCCAGCCGCATCCGCTGGATGGTCGGCGTCCGGTATCCGGTGACCGCGAACATCTGTTGCCGGGTCACCGCGAGCTTGACCGGCCGCCGGAGCGCCTGTGAGGCCATGATCGCGACGATCAGGTGGGGTCGCGGCGTCCCCTTGGAGCCGAACCCGCCGCCGACGTGGGGCGAGATCACCCGCACCCGTTCGGGCTCGAGCCCGAACACGCGCGCCACGGTGTTCTTGACGTTGACGACGCCTTGATTGGAATCGTAGATGGTGACCGCTCCGTCCTCGTGCCACACCGCGAGCGCGGCGTGCGGCTCCATCGGGTTGTTGTGCTCGGCGGGCGTCTCGTACGTGCAGTCGACCGTGACCTGGGCGTTCGCAAAGGCTCCGTCGAAGTCCCCTTGGGAACTCACCGCGGGATAGTTCGGATTGACCTTCTCCGGGGTGTACAGCTCCGGGTGGTCGGCGCGCAGCAGCACGTCGTGAGGCTCCTGGGCGTACTCGATCCGGATCAGCCGCTCGGCCTGGCGCGCCGTCTCGTAGCTGTCGGCGATCACGGCGGCGACGATCTGTCCGCGGTAGGCGACCCGATCCGACTGGAACACCTTGAGCTCGCCGTCGGAGACCTCGTGCAGGCGCGGCGCGTTCCCATGCCAGAGGACCGCGTGCACGCCCGGGAGCGCGAGCGCCGCGGCGGCGTCGACATTGCGAACGGCGCCCTTCGCGATCGTCGACGGCACGATCACCGCGTAGGCGACATCGTCCTGTCGATACTCGTAGGCGTACTTGGCCTCGCCCGTGACCTTGGCGCGGCCTTCGATGCGATCAATCGCGGCTCCGACCGCGCCGGCGAGGGTGACGCTCACGCCGACAGCTCCAGCAGCGTCGCCGTGATCAGGTTCTCGGCCAGCTCGACCTTGTAGCCGTTGTCGCGCAGCGGCCGCGCTTGCTCGAGCTCGGCCCGCGCGGCTTTCCGCACGCGTTCCTCGGTAATCGCTTGGCCCTGGAGTTGCTCCTCGGCAAGCCTCGCTCGCCACGGCGCGTGGGCCACGCCGCCCAGCGCGATGCGTACGTCGCCGCTGGAATCGAGCACCACCGCCACCGACACAAGCGCGAACGCGAACGAGCGACGTTCCCGAACCTTGCGGTAGCGCTGACGGGTTCTCTCAGGCGGCGGGTCGAGCTCCACCGCGGTGATCAGCTCGCCGGGCTCCAGCACCGTGTCGCGCTGGGGCTCGTCCCCCGGCAGCCGGTGCAGGCCGGGGATCCGGATGGTCCGCGCGCCGTCCCGGCCGTGCACGTGCACGGTGGCCTCGAGCGCGGCCAGCGCCACCGCCATATCGGACGGGTGCGTGGCCACGCACAGCTCCGAGTGGCCGAGGATCGCGTGGTTGTAGTTCCGCCCCTCGCGCGCGGGACACCCGCTGCCTGGCCGGCGTTTGTTACATGGCTTGGTCACGTCGGCGAAGTACGGGCAGCGCGTGCGCTGCAGCAGATTGCCGCCGACGGTGGCGAGGTTGCGCAGCTGACCCGACGCGCCGTGGAGCACGGCTTCCGAGAGGACCGGATACCGGTCTCGCACGCGCGGGTCTGTCGCCAGGTCGCTGTTCGTCACCGCCGCGCCGATACGCAGCCCGCCCTCGTCCGTGTCCTCGATGCTGTCGTGACCGTGGAGGTGTGCGACATCGATCAACACACGCGGCGTCTCGACGTCCAGCCGCATCAGGTCGACCAGATTGGTCCCGCCCCCGAGGTAGCGAGCGTCGCTGTCATCTGAGGAGAGCAACGCCACGGCCTGCTCAGCGTCGGCGGCGCGCTCGAACCGGAACGGCCTCATGCCGCGGCTTCGGCGATAGCGGGGACGATGTTCACGTACGCGCCGCAGCGACACAGGTTGCCGTTCATCCGCTCGCGTATCTCGGCGTCGGTGAGCTCTGGAACCGCCCCGTGGCCCGCGGGCGTGACGGCGCTCGGCCAGCCGTGCCTGAGCTCCTCCAGCATGCCCGCCGCGGAGCACAGCTGCCCGGGTGTGCAGTACCCGCACTGGAACGCGTCGTGCTCGATGAACGCTCGCTGGAGCGGATGCAGCTCGCCTCCGTCTTCGCCGGCGAGCCCCTCCACGGTCGTGATCTCCGCGCCGTCGTGCGCCACTGCCAACGCCAGACAACCGTTCGCGCGCCGGCCGTCGATCAGGATCGTGCACGCGCCGCACTGCCCGTGGTCGCAGCCCTTCTTGGCCCCGGTGAGGTCGAGGTGCTCACGCAACAGATCGAGCAGCGACGTCCGGGTGTCGATGGTGAGCGCGTGATCCACGCCGTTGATCCGCAGTCGCACGTCGGCCAGCACCGGCGGCTCGATCGGTGGTCGATCGTCTGGCACGAGGCCCGACTTTACCCCCGTCCCTCTGGAAGAAACACGGACCATCTCCGAGTTTCATCCCAAGCGGCCCCACTCTAAGCCGGCGCCACCCGGTGGCAGTACCGGTACGCCTCGGTGAACCCGAGCCGCTCGTACAGCCCGATCGCCGGCGCGTTGGACTCCTCGACCTGCAGGTACGCGACCCCCGCGTCGGCGTCGGCGAGCAGCGCCCGGACCAGCGCGGTCCCGAGCCCGGACCGGCGGCGCTCCGGATCGACCGCCAGGCAGTACAGCCCGACCAGCCCGTCGTAGTCGACCGCGATCCCGACCGCGTCATCCGCGAGCCGCGCGAACGTGGCCCGGCCGGCGAGCCGCGTGAACACGGTCCGCGCGTGCGCCTCCACGTCGCGCCCCGGCTCGCACCGCGCCCACGTCGACAGCCACTCCGGGCTGGCGTGATCGAACCGCTCCACGGACGACCCATCCGAAGCGGACCACACCTCGGCCGAGCGCCGCGCCGCCAGCACGAGCACTGGCCAGCGCCTCGCCCAGCCGCGCCGGTCGAGCTCGCGCTCCAGGGCCCCGTGCAGCGACAACGGGCTGACCTGGATCCCGACCGGGATGCCGTGGCGCTCCGCGAACGCCTCGACGCGCGCGACGGCCGCCGGGATCTCGTTGGCCCACAGCGGCCGGCACGGCGGCAGGGCGTGGTTTGACCGGCCCCGGTCCAACCCCGGCGTGGCGCGCAGCACCCACCCGCCGTCGACCCGCTCGGACACGGTGGCCGGCCACGCGTCCACCGCGTGCGCCTCGAGGCGACGGATCAGATCAGCCGGAGTACCGCGCGAGGAGGTCACGGAGCTGAGCCGCGTTGCGCACCGAGTAGTCGCGATAGCAGTTGTTCATGAGCAGGTGCGTCTCGCGCGCTTCCCCGGCGTGCTCGGCGATATTCGGGACAAGCTGCTCGAGCTCCTGCTCCGAGTACAGATATCTGAAGCGCTCCGCCGCCGAGCCCGACGTGTCCTTCCACGTGCCGTCCGAGCGCCCGTGGAAGCGCACCATGAACAGATCCGGATTGGTCACGGCCATCAACCGGGGCAGGTCGGACACCGCCGGGGCGTCGACGGACACGAACACCAGCCCGTGCTCCTCGAGCATTCCGAGCGTCCGCTCCCGGTCGCGCTCCTCGGCCAGCCAGCGCGGCGAGCGGAACTCGACGCTGATCCGGTAGTCCGGGAGATGCTCGCGGAGCGCCTCGATCTCGGCGCGGTTATCGCGCCGTGGCCCGAACCACGGCGGGTACTGGAACAGCACCGCCCCGAGCTTCCCGGCCTCGTGCATCGGGCGCAGGGCGGACTCGAACCGCCGCCACGCCTCTCCTAGCGCCTCCGCATCGAGGTGGTGGGCGTAGAGGTTGCGCTTCTCGGCGACGTCCGGGGGCAGGGCGTCCCGCAGGTCGCGCCAGAGGCTCTTAGGCCGGGTCGGGTGACCGGTCAAGAGCGAATAAGCCTTGACGTCGAAGCGGAACCCATCGGGCGTGCGCTCCGCCCACAGGGCGACCTGACGCTCGGCCGGCGGCGCGTAATAGGTCGAGTCGATCTCGGTGAGCGGGAATTGCGCGGCGTAGTAGCGCAACCGCTCCTCGGCCGACATCGTCCGGCGTGGATACCAGTCGGATTCCTCGGTCAGCGTCCGCTCGGTCCACGAGCAGCTGCCGGTGAGAACTCGATGCTCGCCCGCCGCCATAACGAATTGAGATTACGCACGCCGAGCAGCCGCCTTAGAGTTACGCCAAGCGCCCCCGCCATCCCCCGAACAGGAGAGCCGATGGGTTTCGACCAGTACCACGAGCCGCCCGAGGAACTGCCGCCCGCGACCCGCACGTTCGCGCGACTTTGCGCCTCCCTCACCGAAGAGGCCGAGGCGATCGGGTGGTACGAGCAGCGAATCGCCGTCGAGACCGATCCCGAGGCCCTGTCCGTCATGCGTGACGCCCAAGGCGAGGAGTTCAAGCACTTCAGCATGGATCTCGAGTTCCTGCTCCGACGCTCGCCGGAGTGGCGCGAAATCGCGCACGGCGTGCTGTTCAAGCCCGGCGACATCGTCGAGCACGGCGAGGAAGCCGAGGCCGAGACGCTGGAGAATGGCGGCGGAGGCGAGGGTTACCCGCCGGGCTCGCTTGGCATCGGCAGCCTGAGAGGAGCGCGGCGATGAACCACCTGCTTCGCTCGCTCGCTCCGATCAGCGACACGGGCTGGAACGTGCTCGACGAGGAGGCTCGCCAGCGTCTACAGCCCGCACTGGCCGCCCGCCGCCTGGTCGACTTCTCGGGACCGAACGGCTGGGACTACTCGGCCACCAACCTGGGTCGCGTCGCCCCGCTCGCCTCCGCGCCGTGTGACGGAGTGACCGGGCTCCAGCGGCGAGTGCTGCCGCTGGTCGAGGTCCGGGCCGACTTCGAGCTGTCGCGGTCCGAGCTGCGCGACGGCGATCGGGGCGCCGACGACATCGACCTCGGGCCGCTCGACAACGCCGCACATCAGATCGCCGTGGCCGAGAACAAGGCGGTGTTCCACGGCTGGCACGGCGCGATGGCCGGCATCGAGGAGGCTTCGCCCCACCCCCCGATCCCGCTCGGGGACGTGCCCGACAACTATCGCCGCCCGGTCGCTGCCGCGGTCGAGCGGTTGCTGCACAACGGCATCAGCGGCCCGTACGGGCTGGCCCTCGGCGGCGAGCAGTACCAGCGTGTGGTCGAGGGCGCCGAGGCGGGCGGCTACCCGTTGCTGGAGCACCTGGGCAAGATCCTCGAGGGTCCGGTCGTGTGGGCCCCGGGCGTCGGCGGCGCGCTCGTCCTCAGCCTTCGCGGCGGCGACTTTGTGTTCGAGTCAGGCCAGGATCTGTCGATCGGCTACGACTCGCACGACGCGGAGACCGTCCGGCTGTATCTGGAGGAGAGCTTCAGCTTCCACGTGGCCACGCCGGAGGCGGGGGTCATGCTGACGGCTGACTCTGCGCCAGCGTCGCGGCCAACGCGCGTACGCGCTCCGCGACGGTCACCATGACATCGCGCCCGGCCTGTCCCGGCGTCTCGCCGGCCGGCGACACCGCCGTCAGGGGATCGCTCAGGTAGGCGGCGTCGACGACCGGCGCGTTGCCGCGCTGAAGGGTGTCGCACGTCGAGCCGGGCCGCACCGCGTCCATGGCGGCCTGCGTCGGGTTCTGTCCTTGGGCAAAGTTGTGGAGCACGCACCACGCGGTCCGCGGCGTGCCGGATCCGTGTGGCCCGAGCAGCGGCGGGCTTAGGCTGACCAGCCCCGAGTCCCAGCCCGCGTTCTGCCCGTCGAAGTCGTAGTAGTACACCCGCTGAACCTGCGCTGACTCGCTCGGCAGTCGCAGGTAACCTTCGGCGGCCAGCGCCTGCGCCATCGGGTTGCCGTTCAGACACCCCGCCCACGACCCGTCGTCGTTCGGATTCCCGTCGCCGCACGTGCTGGTCACCGGTTCCTCGCCGCCGTCGGTCAGCCACACCCCGACCTCGGTGAACCAAACTGGCGGATCGCTCGGATACGCGCGGTCGATCGCCGCAATCGCGCCTTGGCTGCTCGGCAGCCCGGATGACGCGGGCGGCACGGGATTGCCCCGGTTCAGCGCCGCGTAGCTCACGTCGATGTACGGATTCAGTGCCACCGCGTCCGGTGCGTGCGGGTAGATCGCGGATAGCGTGCGAAAGTAGCCGCCAAGGTAGTAACACGTCGTCGGCGTGCACCGCGAGGACGAGTAGTTGAAGCCGCCGGCCAGGAGTGTGTGACTCGTGTCGGCGTCGACTCGCTTGGCATCGAGGTACCAGTACGCCGCCGCCTGTGCACTGCCGCCGTGACCGTTGCCGCCGACCTTGCCGCTGGCGACCAGACACTGGTACGAGCCGGCCGAGCCAACCCATTCGCCGTTGCGCTGGGTGCAGTCCGACTCGGTGCTGGCGGCCGCGTAGTTGGAGTCGGGCTCGTTGAACGCCTCCCACTCCTTGACCCCGGGCGCCCGGCGCTCGAGTCCGCTCAACCCGCACTCGTACTCGCTGTCGGTGGGCCAGATGTCGTCCGCGGACCCCGGTGGCGCGGTGGTCAGTGACACCAGCACGTGGCCTGTGCCAACCGCGCGAGCGGCCGCGGTCAACTCCTGCTCGAACACCGAGGCCGGCGTCCCCGGGCCGGACGGCGACGGCGCACACGTTCCGCCGGCAAAGCTCCCCGTCCCATCGTTGACCGCATCCCACGGCACGTATATCCGCGCGTAACAGATCGCGTTCGGGTTGCTGCACGACGGCCCACCCAGCAGTCGCGCGAAGTAGGGGTTGCTCTGATACCCGAACGCGGGTGGATCGCCGGAGGCCGACCCGTCCAGGTTTATCCCCCAACCGACCGACGCCACGGCCGGCGACGCGAGGGTCAGGCAGGCCGCGATGGCCAGGCCGGCCAGCCACGGTCGCGTCAGGCTGAGACGGGCCAGAGTCCTCTGCCGTCCTTGTGCAGCAGCCCGTCGCTCACCAGCTGGCGAACGACCGGATACAGCGACGTGCGGTTGACCCCAAGCGCGGCGACAACCTCACGCACGCTGATGCCCGGTTCGCCGCCCACCACCTCGAGCACCCGCTCGCGGCGCGTGGTGTGGCGTGGCATCGGCTGGTGCGTCGCGCTCCCACGGGTGGCCGAGCGCGCACCGCCCGAACGACCGGCGGTTCCGGACGACCGGCCGCGCGCGGCCTGGCGCGGGCGGGCTGTCGCTGTCGCGCGGCTCCTCGACCGCGCGCTGTCGCGCGGGGGGCCGTCCAGGATGCCCAGTCGCGCCGCGACCTCACGCAACTGCTCGAGCTCGGCGACATTCGCCTCGAGCTCCTGGATGCGCGCCAGAATGCGGTCCTCGAGATGCTTGAGGTCTTCCATCACGGTCGACACTGTCCTCACACTCCCCGGTCGAAGAGGCTTTCAAGCGCGTGACGACACGCTCTCGTGGATCGTAACGCCGGCACTACGCGCGTACGGCTCGAGTCCTTCCATTGCCCGGGCGATCGCCCAGTTGTGATTCCAGCGGAAGACCGGGCGCAGGACCGGCGTCAGCAGACGCAGGAGCTTGCGGTCGGCGTAGACGTTCCAGTCGAAGCGGACGTGCGTGCCATCGCCGGTCGGAGTCAGCGTCCACGTTCCGCGCCCTCGCAGATCGCCGTCGACGTCGGCGACGACGCGGGTCGGCGGGTCGATCTCGACGATCGTCGATTGGGTGTGCAGATGGTAGGGCAGCCGGCCCTTGAAGTGATGGCGAGCCACGCTGCCCAGCTGCGCGGCTCCGTCGGCTTCGACGTCGAGGTACACCGGTCGCCACCAGTGCGGATAGGTGCGTGAGTCGGCGATCGCCCCGAACACGGCCTCGGGCGGCGCGGCGACATCCCATTCGTCCACGAACAGGTACGGCCGCATCGTGTCGTGCACACGGAGCACGAACCGCGCGACGGCCTGCTGGATTCCCAGCGACGGGGTCGCGGCGTGCCCGACGTCGGCGAAGTCCAGCACTAGCCTCGCGCCGGCGACGGGCCGCGGAAAGCCTCCGCGCATGAACTGGCCCTCGCGACACATCTCGGCCAGTCGCGCCAGAAACTCCACGCTCCGGCCCGCGGGGCGTTGCAGGATCCGCACCGTCCCCGGGCCGTCGCCGACCGGCACCTGGGTGTGCGGAGTCCCCGCGGGGATCTCGATCGAGTCTCCCGCGCGCAGCACGCGGTCGCGCCCATTCATCCCCACCTTGAGCGCGCCCGAGACGACTTCGATCCGCTCCAACTGCGCCGGGTGCACGTGACGCTGAGCGAGGAACCCGCGCGGGCGCCCGGACACTTCAGCCTCGACAAGCTCGCCGCCGGTCTCCTCGCCCGTCCGCAGGAATCTCACGCTGAGCCCCAGCGGTTCCATCTCGAGCACCTCGCCTACTTTCATCACCGGTCCACCTTTCGCGTTGTCAGGCGCCCGCCCCGGGCGCTCCGCACGCTATTCGTATCTGCCCGCCGGGTGGATCACAACCAAGAGATGTGACAGGCCGACTCGTCCTGCCCCGGTGCCCTCCCGCCCGGCGGCCGCGATGGCCCGCCGGGCGGCCGAGCCTTCCGGCTAGTACTGGCCGGGCAGTGGCGGCGCGGTGACCTTCAGCGTCGTCGAGCCGAAGTTGCCGCCGCCGCAACGGCCGCTGACCGAGTACTTGCCCGGGTTGACGGTGGTGCTGAGCTTGACCTTGACCGAGAACGTGCCATCGGTGCTGTGAGCCAGCGACACCGTGACGGCCGGAACGCCGGCAAAGCTCTTCTTCGTGGCGCCCTTGAAGGCCTTCGAGATGAGGGTGGCGCTGTCGCCGGCGTGCCCGATCTGGCAGCCGTGGTCGACTGACCCGGACACCCTGACGGTAGTGCCCTGGTCGACCTTACCTGGCGAGACCTTGACGAAGTGGGATGAGGCCAGCGCTGCCGGCGCGAACACCGCGAACCCCACGAGAGCGGCAATCAGTTTTTTCAAAACGGCTCCTCTGTTCGATTGCTCCGGCGGCCGCCCGATGGTAGCCACACACTGTCGCCCAACACGCGCGGGGCGCATTGGTTGCGGACGCGCCAGCGTTTCGTGAAGCCACTCTCACGCCAGTCCGAGCGCGACGTCGGCCGCCTCCTGCTCGATACCGCTGACTTCGAGCACCTTGTCGCGGTGGCGCGCGCCGCGGACGATCGCAACCTTTCCCGGCGACACGCCGAGACGTTCCGCGACTACGCGACACACCGCGCGGTTGGCCCGTCCCTCGAGCGCCGGCGCCGTGACGCGCACGACCACCACGCCCTCGCGGACGAAGGCAACCTCGTTGCGCCCAGCCCGGGGTTGAACGCGGATTGCGATCCTGGCGCTCATGACGCGATGATTTTCGACGGTGGCGCCGGTCGATTCGGGCAAGCACAACCGAACTTCGAGGAGAGCAGACGTGGGCAACATCGCGGTACACGAATTCATCTCGCTGGACGGGGTCATCGAGGACCCACGGTGGACGATGGAATATCCCTTCGACCCGAGGATGGGTGAGGCGATCGGGGCGGTCGTCGCGAGGAGCAACGGAATCCTGCTGGGACGCCGGACCTACGAGATGTTCGCGCCGGCGTGGTCGGCGCGGACCGCCGAGGACGACCCGGGCGCGCCGTTCTTCAACGAGACGCGCAAGTACGTGGTGTCCTCGACGCTCCAGAACGCCGACTGGAACAACTCGGAGATCGTCGGGCCGTACAGCGCCGACGCGATCCGGGACCTGAAGCGGCGCGTCGACGGCGACCTGTACGTCAGCGGCAGCGCGACCCTGGTCCGCGCCATGCTCGCCGACGGCCTGGTCGACGCGCTCCACCTGTTCGTGTTCCCGGTCGCCCTCGGTACGGGCCTCCGGCTGTTTCCCGAAGGCGGCGCCCAGACCAGGCTGAAGCTGGCCGGCGACGAGTCGTACGACAGCGGCGTGGTGCACCTCACGTACGGTCCCGCATAGGTAGAGAATGTCGGCATGACCGACTTCCCCGCTTCCCATCGCGACCTGCTTGACGCGCAGGTCGCCTCGCTGGCCACGATTCGCCCAGACGGCTTCCCCCACGTCACGGAGATCTGGTTTCTGTACGACGAGGGCGAGCTGAAGAGCTCGCTCAACACCCTGCGCCTGAAGACCCGCAACCTGCAGCGCGACCCCAAATGCAGCCTGTTTATCCTCGACCTTCAGAATCCCTACCGATACCTCGAGGTCCGCGGGATCGCTCACGTCGAGCCGGATCCGGACCTCGCGTTTGCGCGGAAGCTCGGCGCCAAGTACGACACGGAGTTCTGGGTCCACGACGGGCCCGGAGAAAGCCGCGTCGTGGTGACGATCGAGCCGGTGAACCTGCACGGATGGCCACCGGCTGAATAGCCGGCGCCGAATGCGGGCAAGGTAGGCGCATGCGCCCGGCCCGGTCCCTGCTGTGTGGCTGCCTGCTTGCGCTTGCCCTCGCCGCACCCGCCGGCGCACACGGTCTCCGCCTGTCCAAGCAGGCGGTGGCAACCGGGAGTGGCGGCGCCGTGGCATCCGACACCGTGCCGGCTACCCAGGCCGGGCTGCGCGTCCTGGCCGGAGGCGGCACGGCGGCAGACGCCGCGGTCGCCGTGGCCTCGACCCTCGGCGTAACCGACCCGTTCGTCGCCGGGATCGGCGGCGGAGGCTACTTCGTCTACTACGACGCCCGCACGCACCGGGTCTCCACGATCGACGGCCGGGAGACCGCGCCGGCCGCAGATACCTCGAGCCTGTTCGTAGACTCCTCGACGGGCAAGCCGCTGCCGTTCCCGACCGCGGTGACGAGCGGTCTCTCGGTCGGCGTGCCCGGCACGCTGATGACCTGGCAGCGCGCCCTCGACCAGTGGGGCAGGTTCAGGCTGGCAAACGACCTCAGACCGGCCGAGGAGGTGGCCTCGAACGGCTTCCCCTTCGATGCCACGCTCGTCGAGGAGGACCGCGAGAACGCCTTCCGCTTCAACCAGTTCAGCTCCACCAGCGCGATGTTCCTCCCGGGCGGCCAACTGCCGGCGGTCGGCTCGATCATGCGCAACCCGGATCTCGCCCGGACCTACGCGCTGATCGGTCGCGACGGGATCGGCGCCCTGTACGGCGGACCGATCGGCCGCGACGTCGTCAGGACCGTGCACGATCTCCCGCTCGCGCCGGGGGCGACGCTCACCGCGCGTCCAGGCGCGATGACCCTCGACGACCTCAAGGCCGACCAGGCCCCGTTCCGGGACCCCACCCACGTCGACTACCGCGGCTACGACGTCTACGGGATGGCTCCGTCGTCGAGCGGCGGCACGACGGTCGGGGAGGCGCTCAACATCCTGTCCAATTTCGATCTCGGCGCGGAGAGCCAGGTGCAGGTACTGCACCACTACCTGGAGGCGTCGCGACTGGCGTACGCCGACCGAAACCGCTACCTCGGCGATCCTGCCTACGTCCAAGTGCCGTTGACTCAGCTGCTCTCGCCCGACTTCGGGCGCCAGCGCGCCTGTCTGATCGACCCGACGAAGGCGCTGATGAGCCCCGTCGCCCCCGGCGACCCGTTCGCCGGGTCGGGCGGGTGCACCCCACGGCAGGCCACGAGCGCCGCCACCGCGTATCCCGAGACCGACACCAACCACCTGGTCGTCGCCGATCGGTACGGCGACGTCGCCTCGTACACCAATACGATCGAGCAGCTCGGGGGCAGCGGCATCGTCGTGCCAGGCCGGGGATTCCTGCTCAACAACGAGCTGACCGACTTCGACTTCGCTCCGCCCTCCTCCGGCCCGCCCGACCCGAACCTGCCCGCCGCCGGTAAGCGCCCGCGTTCGAGCATGTCGCCGACGATCGTCCTGGAGCACGGCCGGCCGGTGCTCGCCCTCGGCGCCGCGGGCGGCGCAACGATCATCACCACAGTTCTGCAGACCCTCATCAACCGGATCGATCTGCACATGAGCCTGCCCGCGGCGGTCGCCGCGCCACGCGCATCCCAGCGAAACGGCGCCACCACCCAGGCCGAGCCCGACTTCATCGCCGAACCCACCACGCCCGCCCTCGAGCAACTCGGGCAGTCGTTCGCGATCAGCGACACCTCGCCGCTGAATCCCGCGATCACGATCGCGCCGACGATCGGCACCGAGAGCGCGCTCGAGCTGTTCGGCCACGGGCGGATGCTCGCCGCGGCCGAGCCCACCCGCCGGGGCGGGGGATCGGCCGGCGTGGTCAGCCCGGGCAGCTGAACCGGACCCACCGCAGCCGGTCAGAGCGATGACCTTGCGGTGATTGCCCCTGCTCGGACCCAAATCTGCAGGCCTTCAACGCCCAGTGCGGGCTGCTCTCGGTACCGCTTGACTACGGCAACCCGAGTGGAACCAGGATCCAGCTCGCCGTGTCGCGGATCCTGCACACCTCGAGCAACTACCAGGGCGTCATCCTGACCAACCCAGGCGGTCCTGGGGGCTCAGGGCTGGGTCTCAACCCGTTCCTGATCGCGCAGTTCCAGGCCGACGGGTACGGCGACGCGGCCGGCGACTATGACTGGATCGGGTTCGATCCTCGGGGCGTCGGCTCGAGCATTCCGGCCATCAGCTGCGATCCGAACTACCTCGGGCCGGATCGCCCGAACTACATCCCGTTCACGCACCAGCTGCTGACTACCTGGCTGTCGCGGTCACAGGGCTACGCTCGCGACTGCGCCTCGCAGGGCCCGGCGCAGACCGCGCTGCTTCAGCACATGACCACGGCCGAGTCGGCCAGGGACATGGACAGCATCCGCCAGGCGCTGGGGCAGCCGCAGATCAACTACTACGGCTACTCCTACGGGACGTACCTGGGCCAGGTGTACGGGACGCTGTTCCCCTCCCACGTCCGGCGGATGATCCTCGACAGCAACGTCGACCCGCGCGGCGTGTGGTATCAGGACAACCTCGACCAGGACGTCGCGTTCAACCGCAACATCAACATCTGGTTCGGCTGGCTGGCCCAGTACAACAGCATCTACCACCTCGGCGCGACCGAGCAGGCCGTGGCCCGGACGTTCTACTCGACCGAGGCCCAGCTCGCCTTCCATCCGGCTGGTGGGGTGGTCGGCGCCGATGAGTGGGTCGACGCCTTCGAGCTACCGGCCTACTACCAGTTCTTCTACACGCCATGGGCCCAGGTGTTCTCCGACTGGGTCAACCACCACGACGCCGCGGCGGCCAACGAGTTGATCAACGCCTACGAGACCTCTGACGGCCCGGGCGACGACAACGGGTTCGCGGTGTATCTCGGCGTCCAGTGCTCCGACGTGCAGTGGCCGACGAACTGGAACATCTGGAGCCGCGACAACTGGCGGATCTTCAGCTTCGCGCCGTTCCTGACGTGGGGCAATGCATGGTTCAACGCTCCGTGCATCTACTGGCCCGCCCGCGCGTCGCATCCGGTGACCATCAACGGCCGCGGCGTCTCAAGCACGCTGCTGATCGACGAGACGCTCGACGCGGCCACGCCGTTCACCGGGAGCCTCGAGGTGCGCAAGCTGTTCCCGAACTCGGTCCTGCTGGCCGAGCCGGGCGGCACTACCCACGCCGAGACGCCGGACGGCGATCTCTGCGTTGACGGCACGATCGCCGACTACCTGGCGACGGGCGCCCTGCCTCCGCGCAACAACCACGCGGAGTGGGACAAGACGTGCCCACCGCCGCCGGTGCCCGTGCCGCCCACGGCCTCGCCGGCGGGCGCCAAGGACAAGGCATCGGCCCGGGCGGCGCACCTGCGGTCCCGCCTCGTCCCAGCGGGACAGTCCGCGGAGTCGCTCGCGCGGCTCGGGCTCCCCGCCGCCGAGCTCCGCTGAAACAAGGACACGCAATGTCGTGCGCCCCGGCCCGGCCGGGGCGCACGGCGCCTTCCTAGGCTCAGCCCATCATGCTCATCGCGTGCATGGCGCTTCCCGAGCCGGGCACGACGAGTCCGGGCACATCGTGCGGGAACGCCACGACGGCGACCGCGAGCACGAGCAGGAGCGCCGCGGTGCCCCAGGTGACCACACGACGCCAGGGAAGCGTCTTCTCCAGCGCGATCAGCGCCGCCACCAGCGCCATCCACGTGACGCTCATCACCCCGAGGGCGAACAGCGCCGCCATCAGCCCCCAGCAGCACCCGAGGCACCAGCCCGCGTGCCTGGCTCCCATCGCGACCGCGCCGCGGTTCCCGTCGCGCCAGCTCCCGAGCAGGAACCCCAACGGGCTCCGGCATTTGGCCAGACACGCGTTCTTGAGCGGCGTGAGCTCGTAGACGGCGGCGAACACCAGCACCCCGCCGGCCACCCAGCGACCGGCGGAGCTCCATGCCATCTCAGCGCCGAGCGCGCTGCGCCCGAGCCGGAACAGACCGTACGCGATCAGGCCGGCGGCGCCCCACACGACCAGGTAACTGGCCGAGAACACCAGCGGCCGCAGCGTGCTCTGCCGGCGGCTCATGCGCGAGTACAGCGCGGCCGTCGGCGCCAGCGACGGGAACATCATCGCCGCCATCATCACCACCCACACGCCGAGGAACCAGCCGAGCGCGCCCAGATCCGTTCCTGGGCCGGCGTCCATCCCGGCCATCCGGTCGGCCGTCGACCACCAGGCGAGCCCAGCGAGAACGAGCAGCAGGGCCACGAGCGCGAGCCGTCCGCGCAGCGCCGCGAACGCCTCACCGAGCTCCGACCGCTCGCTGCCGCTTCCTGTTGAGGGGACCGCGATGCTCATGCCGCCCAGGCGAAGTCCGACCGCGAGAATCCCGAGTTGCCTTCGTAGCTGATCCCGAAGGCGTCGATCTTCGAGCGGGTCGCGTGCGCCACGGTCAGCTCGTCACCGGCCGGATGGAAGATGCCGGTCAGCCTCGCGGGCTCGCCCGACTCCGACCCGAACGGGACGACGTCCTCGATCTCGAAATCGACCGCGTCACCAATCCGCACCGAATGCAGGAGGCCCTCCTCGTGTACCTCGATCGCTGCCCGCTCGACCCCGAGGTTCTCCCCGATCAGGGGACCAAGCGCCTCCATCGGGCCGCCCAGCGCGCCCGAGAACACCGCGCCGAGCTTGTCCGCCTGCTCGTCGGAGGCAGCCGCGTCGATGAACACGCCGAGCCGCCAGTTCCCGTCGGTCATCACCTTGGGGGTATCGGCGACGGCCGCGACCGTGAGACCGCTGACGTCCGTGCCGTCCACGTCGCCCCGCTTGACGTTGAAGACCAGGGTGACCCGGCAGCGGTCGTGGGTCGCGCCAAACGCGAGCGACGCCGTGCACGGACACACCACGTCGCACGAGCAGGTTTCGAAATACGATCCCTCGAGTTTCCACGACATCGCGAGACCTCCTCGGGCCACAAGTTCGGATGCCGCAATTCTCCACGACGGACCGCGGCGGGGTCAACCGCCACGGCGGCATCGCCCCCACGTCCAATCCGAATCAGGTCAGCAGTCCGCCGCCCGGACCGCCGCACAGGATGCCGATGACGGTTCCGGTGCCCGCGTGGCCCGGGTCGGCGGCGTAGCCGGGATCCACCGCGACGGTCACGACCTCGGTCGTGTCGCCCGAGATGACCGCGCCGTCCTTGGTGATCCTGCTTGAGACGATGGCCTGGACCGTGTCGCCCACCGTCTGCGGCGGATGCGAGCTGGTGCCCGGATCGGTGGTCCAGTCCTGCCCGCAGGTGGCCGGCGCCCCCGAGTCGACGAAGCCCTTGAACGCGGCGGGGGCCAGACCCGTGCTGAGCGGATTGTCCTTCCACCACTGCGCGCCCCAGAACGTGACCTGGCTGCCGATCGCGGCGTTCTGGTCGCCGATCACGAATGGACCGGTGTTGGAGGGCGGGTCGGCCAGCGCACCGCCGGCGAGAGCGAGCGAGGCGACAGCCGCCGCTGCACCGGCGGCTGCCAGACGGCGGACGCGTCCGCCGAATGAGTACGTCATCAGTAGTGACTCCTTGGTAGAGGGTGCGACTACCTCCGGTTAGCGAGCAGGGACGGATCCGGCGTGAGGATCACGCCGCATGGCCGGACGCAGGTACTAACGACCGCGACGACCCAGGTGCCGTCAGAGCCTGGCGTGTGGGTCGACGTAGACGTTGTAGACCTGGAAGTCGCTGCTCCTGCCGCCCGGGATGAGGGTGATCCGCATCGGTTGCCACCCCGTCGTGTTGTAGGGCTGGACATTGACCGGCGTGGCCAGCGTCCAAGCGGCGTTGGCCCCGTGTACCTGACCGGTGTTCTTTGGGACGCTCCACGTGCTCGTGCCCTCATACGACACGTAAAAGAACACGCCCTCTGCCCCAACGACGTTTCGAACCATCGCCCGAGCCGTCGGATAGGCGGACGTCACGCAGATCGTCGGGCTGACGGCCTCCGCGCCGCTGGGCAGGTCGAGGACCGAGGTGGTCGGTCCGCCTGGCGCGGTGGTCGTGACGACCCTGGCCCCACCGGTCAGCGTCCAGCCGGCGCCGTTGAAGTTGCCAGGCGTCTCGCCGGGCAACAACGTGTACCAGTTGCTGTCGTGAGCCGAGAGAAACGGCTGCGTGAGCAACGGATTCGAGCAGATCGAGGTATCGACCACCGCGGTCGCGGCCTGTGCCGGCACCGCGGCGAACGCCGCCAGGAGCCCTCCCAGGGCCAGCGAGCGGAGGCTGAAAAGGTACTTCTTCATTCGTACGCACCTTCCGTGGTGTGCACTGGCAGCCGAGCTATCTCGTCCCGCGAGACCTCTAGCTTTGCGTCGCCGGCTCACGCCGGGTTTGCCTTTTCAGTTCGGTTTTCTGTGGCCTGAGTCGGGCTTCTCGCCGCGGCAGCTGAAACGCGGAGCCCGGCTCTGGACGGATGTCCGGCTCGAATGAGAGTCCGTCCGCGCGCGATCGTCTCAACGGAGGCTGTCCGAGGCCGATAACAGCTTGAGCTATGTCGCTCGAGCCGACACTGGAAGACCACGACACCCTGGCCGATACGTTCCGGCGCCACCAGTCGCGCATGACGACGCGGGAGCTCGCCAGCGCCGTGCTCGCTGGCGGCGGATTCTTCGCGGCGGTCGGCGCGCTTTTCGTGCTCGCACCGCCGGCGGCGTTTGCCGTGGTGCCGTCCGCGCTGTGCGTCCTGGTCCTGGCCCTGTCTACGCGGGTCCACTTCGACACCCCCGCCGGCGTTGCCGTTCCGACGCAGCTCGCGTTTATCCCGCTTCTGTTCGTCACCCCCGGTTCGCTCGTGCCGCTCGCCGTCGTGCTTGCCTGGCTCCTCGGGAGACTCCCGGAGGTCCTCCGACGGGACGTGCCACCGAGCCGGCTGCTTCAGCTCCCCGGCAATTCCTGGTACTCGCTTGGTCCGGTGGCGGTCTTCGCGATCGCGCACGTCGCACCGAGCCATGCTGGGGTGGGATTGCTGGTCGCGGCGCTCGCAGCCCAGTTCCTCATCGACTTCGCGGTCGGCGCGTTGCGCGACGCCATCGCACGAGGAATCGCCCTGTCCGAGGAGCTGGGCTATGTCTGGGTCTACGGAGTCGACGCCGCTCTCGCGATCGTCGGCGTCGTCTTCGCCCGCGAGCTCCGGGCGACCCCTGCCCTGGTGCTCGGACTCATCCCGCTACTCGGCGTCCTGGCGATGTTCGCCCGCGAGCGTCATCAGCGCCTGGACGGCCTACTCGAGCTGAACCAGGCCTATCGCGGAACCGCGCTTGCCCTCGGGGACGTGGTCGAGGCCGACGATGGTTACACGGGCGAGCACTGCAAGAGCGTCCTCGAGCTCTCACTTGCGGTCGGCGCACAACTCGGCCTCGACGCGGAGCAACGTCGGAACCTCGAGTTCGCCGCCCTCCTCCACGACGTCGGCAAGATCGTCATCCCGAAGGAGATCCTGAACAAGCCCGGCACGCTCGAGCCGGACGAGTGGACGATCATGAAGTCCCACACCGTGGAGGGTCAGCGGGTTTTGGCGCGGGTCGGCGGATTCATGGACGCCATCGGACGACTGGTCCGTTCGCACCACGAGCGGTGGGACGGTCGCGGTTACCCCGACGGGCTGGCCGAAGAGGAGATACCGATCGAGGCGCGGATCATCGCCTGCTGCGACAGCTGGAACGCGATGCGGACCGATCGCGCCTATCGCAAGGCTCTCACACACGAAGTCGCGGTCGCCGAGTTGGTCGCGAACGCGGGCTCACAGTTCGACCCACGGGTCATCGAGGTCCTTCTCCACGTCGTCGACCCGCAGCGACTCCAAGCCGCCCCCCAGGCCAACCCCGACGGGCAGTTACGACGGCACGCCGAGCTCGGCCTTCTTGCCTTCGACGTCGATCCCGTGTAAGCGCGCCAGGTTCTCGCCGAGGATCTTGCGCTTCGCCTGCTCGGTCAGCTGCGGGTAGCCGCGCTCCTCGACGATGTCACGAGGCAGCTCGAAGTTCCAGAACTCCTCGAGCGCCCACTGCGGGTGCCAGATCGGGGTCTCGCCGCCGTAGATGATCTTGTCCTCCCCGCACCACCACATCATCTTGCCGAGGGTCTCCGCGAACACCCGTGGCTGGCGGGCGATGAAGTTCACCGTGGCGGCGATCGACGCGTACAGGTTGGGGTAGCGGACGATCTGCCACAGCACCTCGTCGAGCCAGGGCAGGCCGACGTGGAAGATGATGAAGTCGATGTCGGGGAAGTTGGCGGCCGCGCCGTCCATGTCGAACGTGCGCGTGTGCTCGATCGGCTGCGGCCCGAGCGGCACGCCCTTGTGCACGCCGACCACACTGATCCCCAGCTCCTGGGCGAGCTCGAACACCGGATAGGCGATGCGCGGGTCGTCCATCCGCCACGGGAACGGCTGGCCGTAGTCGTAGCGCACGTTGTAGAGCTTGAGCCCGCGCGCGCCGTGATCCTCGACCTGGCGGCGGAGCAGGTCGAGCGCCCTCTTGCCCTCGAGCGGGTTGATCGACGCCCAGAACACCACGCGGTCCGGGTGCTTCGCGGCCATCTCGGCGCACTTCTCCCACGCCGACAGTCCGTCGTGGAACAGGTCGGTCAACGGAAGCGGCTGGGCCACGATCATGTCCGTGTCGGAGCCCTCGATGATCATCTCGTAGATCTCGTCGACGCTCCACTCGCGCATGAACTCCTCGCGGGAGAGGATCGGCTCGCCCTGGCGCGTCAGCAGCTGATGGAACGCGTACAGGTGCTCGTCGAACATCTGGCCCGGGCCGCCGAGCGCGTTGGCCGGATCGAAGTTGAAGATGTGGCAGACGCAGTCGAACACGAACGGCGACACCTTGCGCTCGCGCCGGTCTGAGGGTCGCGTCTCGGTGGTGGCCATGGCTTAGGCTCCTTTCTCCTGGGCGATGCGCTGTTCGCGGTAAGGGATCAGTTCTTCAAGCGGCATCGCGAGCTTCTCGCGCGCTGATGCCGACAAGCGCTCCTGGGTCCAGACGGGGTCCCACACCGTTTTCACTTCAACGGTGTCAACACCCTCGAGGTCGTGCAGCCGGTCCGGGATCGCGGTGGACATGCTCGCTACGAACGGGCACCAGCCGGTGGTCAGGACGAGGTCGACCTCCACATGCCCGCCGCGACGCGCACGTCCTCGACCACCCCCATGTCCACGATGCTGATGCCGCGGTCGGCGCAGCACGGGTCGTAGACCTGGCGAAGCGCCTCGCGGACGGTGTCGACCGAGAGGCTCATGCCTCGATCGCGATCCGAAAACCAGTGGTGGAGGTCCGACGGTCAGGGTCGGCCGACAAGGTCCGGGCGCACCGAACACCCCACGCGGTGTCCAGGTACGAACCACCCCGCACCGTCCGCCACCCATCCTCGTCGGGCGGATCGCCGACCCACTCCCACACGTTGCCGGCCATCTGCTCGGCTGTTTGCGCCGCGCCGTCGCCCGGATGGGCGCGGACCGGGACCGTCCAGCCCCACCCGGACTCCACCGTGTTGCACCGCTCAGGGTCGAACACGTCGCCCCACGGCCAGACGCGGCCCTCGGCGCCCCGCGCGGCCGCCTCCCACTCGGCACCCAGCGGCAGCCTGACCGTACGTCCCAGCTCCCCCGTCGCCCACGTGCAGAATGCGACCGCGTCCTCGTAGCTCACCTCGGTGGCGGGATGGTCGGCGAGCTGGTCGGACTCGAGCCGCCGGCGCAGAGCAGCGCCGACCGGACGTTCGGTGGCGCGGACGAACGAGCGCACGTGAGCCGTCGTCACGGGCCAGCGCCCGATCAGCACCGGATCGACTCTCACAACCTGCTCGCCCCCGTCGCCCAGGCGATACACGCCGCCGGCCAGCGGCACGCACGCGTCGAGCGGCGGGACGCCCCGCGTACGGTCCGGCGGCGAAGACACGGTCGGTGCGAGCACGGCGACCCACCAAACCTATACGCAGGCGCCACGCCAGGACAACCGGCGTTCGCGTGGATGAGACGCCAACCCTTCGCGGCTACCCCGGGGGGTGTGGCGCGTCATGCACGTTGCCGAGGCGGCCGGCGGCTGGCCCCGGCCGCCGCACGCCCGGACCGCCTCCGCGCTCGCACAGCGGCACGGTAATCCGTCCCCTACGTCGACTATCTCGTCCCGGGATTCATCGCGACCGGCGTCCTGTTCAGCGGGATCGGGGCCGCCGTCGCGACGGCCGAGGACGTCCACGACGGATTCGTCGACCGGCTGCGGTCGCTCCCGATCCCGCGTAGCAGCGTGCTGACGGCACGCGCGCTCGCCGACACCGCGGTCCTCGCGCTCGCCTCGGCCGTCACCGTCGGGATCGCCTTCGCGGTCGGCTTCCAGCTGCACGGGTCGGCGCTCGAAGGGCTCGCGGCGTTCGGGCTGGTCATCGTGTTCGGATTCGCGTTCGAGTGGGTGTTCGTGACCATGGGCCTGTTCGCCGGCAACGCGCAGGCCGCTCAGGGCATGGGGTTGATCGTGTTCCCGTTCGCGTTCATCTCGAGCGCGTACGTCCCCGTCGCGTCGATGCCCGGCTGGCTGCAGGTGTTCGCCGCGCATCAGCCGCTCACCTACATGGTCGACTCGGTGCGGGCGCTCACCCTCGGCCCGGACACCGAGGCGCTGCTCGGGCATCCTAGGTCGTACTTCTTGACCCGGGCCCTGATCTGGACCGTGGCGATCCTCGCGGTTTTCCTGCCCGTGGCGGTTGCCAAGTACCGCCGCGGCTGAGCGACCGGCGCGCGCGCACGGTCAGCCGTGCGTGCGCGCTCGGTCAAGCAGGCCCCGGCCCGGATCGAGGATGATGTCGCCCCACCACGAGTCGGAGGCGAGAGAGATGCAGACGCAAGCAGCAGTCCTGTGGGATTACGGACGCGATTGGGAGATCGAAGAGCTGACGCTCGACGACCCCCGTGAAGGCGAGGTGCTGGTGCGGCTTGCCGCCTCCGGACTGTGCCATTCCGACGAGCACGTCCGGATCGGCGACCTCCCGATGGAGGCGCTGCCGGCGATCGGTGGTCACGAGGGCGCCGGCGTCGTGGAAGCGGTCGGCCCCGGCGTACGGAGCGTGGCCGAAGGCGATCACGTCGTCCTCAGCTTCATTCCCGTCTGCGGCAGATGTCACTGGTGCGCGATCGGGCGCGAGAACCTGTGCGAGTTCGGAGCCGGGATCCAGGTCGGGCTCCAGCGTGACGGCACGGCCCGCCACCACGTGCGAGGCCAGGACGCGCGGCTCATGTGCCTGATCGGCACGTTCTCGCCGTACACGGTCGTGAACCAGGACTCGGTGGTCAAGATCGACCCGGACATCCCGCTCGACAAGGCGGCGCTCGTGGGGTGCGGCGTCACCACCGGCTTCGGCACGGCTGTCTACGGCGCGGAGGTCGGGCCCGGTGACACGGTCGTGGTGATGGGGATCGGTGGCGTGGGGGCGAACGCGGTGCAGGGCGCCCGCATCGCCGGCGCGTCGCGCATCATCGCGATCGACCCGGCGCCCTACAACCGCGAGATGGCCGGGAAGTTCGGGGCGACGCACATGTTCGCGTCGGCGGAGGAGGCGCTCGAGCCGATCAAGGACATGACCCGCGGCGAGATGGCCAGCTCCGCGCTGGTCACCGTCGACGTCACCACCGGGAAGGTGATCGCCGACGCCGTGTCGGTGGTCGGGAAGGGCGGCAAGGTGGCGCTTACCTCGCTTGCGGCGTTCACCGATACCGACGTCCAGTTCCCGATCCTCGAGCTCATCGTGTACGAGAAGCGGCTGATCGGCTGCTTGTTCGGCCACTCCAACCCGCGCGCCGACATCCCCAAGATGCTGTCACTGTACCGCGACGGAAAGTTGATGCTCGACGAGCTCGTGACCCGCACGTACACCCTCGACCAGATCAACGAGGGGTACGAGGCCATGCGGAAGCACGAGAACGTTCGCGGTCTGGTGCTCTACGACTGATCAGGCATGCAGCGCCGGCGCTTCGGGCGCACCGGCTGGGACGTGCCGGTCGTCGGGCTGGGCACATGGCAAACGTTCGATGTGGGCCGTGCGGAGGAGCCCGGCGCGGGCGAGGTCGTGGACGTGGTCTGGGACGGCGGGACCCGGTTCTTCGATTCCTCCCCGATGTACGGCCGGGCCGAGGGCGTGCTCGGCCGAGCGCTGGGCGAGCACCGCGCCGACGCCACCGTCGCAACCAAGATCTGGACGAGCTCGCTAACCGAGGCGAGGAGCCAGTTCGAGGCCCAGCTCGGCTGCTTCGGTGGGCGGATCGACCTCGAGCAGGTGCACAACCTGGTGCGCTGGCGCGAGCACCTCGACTGGATGGAGGACGAGCGGGCCGCCGGCCGGATCGGGTTCCTCGGCGCGACGCACTACTCGGCCGGCGCCTTCGCTGAGCTCGAGCAGGTGATGCGGACCGGCCGGATCGACGCGATCCAGATCCCGTACAACCCGATCGAGCGCGAGGCCGAGCGACGCATCCTGCCCCTCGCCGCGGAACTCGACCTGGGCGTGATCGCCATGCGCCCGCTCGGTGGCGGCTCGTTGACGCGACGATTCGATCCGACCGAGTTGCTCAAGTGGACGCTTGGCGAGGAGCGCGTGCACGTCGCGATCCCGGCCACCTCCAACGTCGCGCACGCCCGCGCCAACGCGGCCGCCGGCGCGCCGCCGTGGCCGTCGCCGACAGAGCGCGACCGGCTGATCAGCCTCGCGCGCCACTGAGCGCAGGCCGGATTGTGGATATCGCGCCACAGCGTGGCTCCCGGTTCGCATGTGGCGTGTGATCCACAGTAGAGGTGGATGACAGTCCATCCCGCCGCATCGAGCGCAGGTGTGGCGCGTGATCCAGACACGCGCAACTCCATCCGACTCACCGGGTTAACGCGGGCGCACCCACCAGACCCGGGCGACGAAACCGGGAGGAGAGCATGCGACGCCGACCGCAAGTGTCACTGCTGCTGCTGTGCCCTGTGTTGCTCCTGGTTGCCGGTGCGTGGGTCCTGCCGGCCAGCTCGGCCTCGGCTTCGCGAACGCCGACCCGCTGCCGAAACGCGCATCGCCCATGTTGCGCCCCTCCGACGACGGGCAAGGCCGCATCACAGCCCTCGCGCTGCCTGACGATCGCGACGAGCCCTAACCCCTCGACCGCGGGGCAGACCGTCACCATCTCAGGTGGCCTCGAGGGGCCAAGACACGGCCACGCCGTCATCCTCCTGTGGCGACGGCTCCCGGGTCAGAAGCGATTCCACCCGACGGCCGCCACGCGAACGAACCGCGAGGGCAGTTACGACATCACCGCTCTCATCGACGGCAACCGCTGGTGGTATGTGACCGCTCACGGGTTTCACAGCCGCACGGCCCACCAACGCGTGCAGGCCCTGATCACGCTCACCTCCTCGGCGACCAAGGCCGCACCCGGCGACCAGGTCGCGTTCACTGGCCGCGTCTCACCGTCACACGCCGGTGCGCAGATCGCCCTGCAATCGCTCACATCCAGCGGCTGGCAGACGGTGGCGCAAACCAGCCTCACCTCGGCTTCGGCCTTCTCGATCCCTTATGCGTTCACCGCCGACGGGACCTACCAGCTGCGTACGTACCTGACCTGGGGCGCGCACAACATCAACTCTTACTCGCCGCCAATCACCGTAATCGTGAACGGGATCTTCAAGATCAAGCACGTCGTGATCATCATGCAGGAGAACCGATCGTTCGATCAGTACTTCGGCACGTTCCCCGGTGCGGACGGGATCCCGGGACTGGACGGCAACCCGGGCGGCGTCCCTTGCGTCGCCGACCCGCTGAACGGTGGCTGCGTGGCCCCGTTCCACGACACGAACGACAAGAACTTCGGCGGTCCCCACGGCGCCGCCAACGCGACCGCGGACATGGATTGCACGACCGCCGCCGCCCGCACCGGGTGCCAGATGGACGGCTTCGTCGCCCAGGCCGAGAACGGGCAGAACTGCACGAGCAACGACCCAAACTGCAGCCCGTGCGCGGCCGGCACGCGAACGCAGTGCATCGACGCGATGGGCTACCACAACGGCGGCGAGATCCCCAACTACTGGGCGTATGCGAGCAACTTCGTGCTCCAGGACCACATGTACGAGCCGAACGCATCCTGGAGCCTCCCCGAGCACCTGTTCCAGGTGTCGGAGTGGTCCGCGTTCTGCACCGATCCACTCAACCCGAACTCGTGTACGAACGCGCTGCAGAACCCCAACCCGTCCGATGGGCAAGAGCACTACGCGTGGACCGACATGACGTACCTGCTCCACCAGCAGAACGTCAGCTGGGGCTACTACGTGTTCCAGGGCACCGAGCCCGACTGCGAGTCCGACAGCGCGATGACCTGCGCGCCGGTGCAGCAGGGGCCGAAGACGCCGGGGATCTGGAACCCGCTCCCGTCCTTCACGGACGTCGCCCAGGACGGCGAGCTCGGCAGCATCCAGACGCTCTCGAACGTCTTCACCGCGGCCCAGAACGGCACCCTCCCCGCGGTCTCCTGGATTGACCCCAACGGCAAGGTGTCGGAGCATCCCACGGCGCTGGTCAGCGCCGGTCAGACCTACGTCACCAGGCTCGTCAACGCGATCATGCGGAGCCCCGACTGGAGCAGCACCGCGATCTTCCTCTCCTGGGACGACTGGGGCGGCTTTTACGACCACGTGGTGCCGCCGATCGCGGACGCAAATGGCTACGGGCTGCGCGTGCCGGGGATCGTGATCAGCCCGTACGCCCGGACGGGCCTCATCGACTCCCAGACCCTCAGCCACGACGCATACAACAAGTTCATCGAGGACGACTTCCTCGGCGGTCAGCGGCTCGACCCGGCCACCGACGGCCGGCCCGACCCGCGCCCCGACGTGCGCGAGAACAGCCCGATCCTCGGCGACCTGGCCGCGGACTTCGACTTCACCCAGCCGCCCCGACCGCCGATGATCCTGCCGGTCTGCCCGGCCACCGATCTCACGCCCGCGCCGACCTGCTGACCAATCGCCCGGGTCCCCGGATAGGCCCTGACTCTCCCCACCCGCCCGCGTAATCAGAGTTGAGAGTGGGCCCGCGAGTCACGGAGGTCGACGCATGGATGGTTGGAGGACCGTACGGCGGCAGAAAATGGCGCTATCGATCGGGCTATCGGTTCTGTTCCTGCTGATCCCGGCCAGCAGCGCATTCGGATCGGACGTGCTGGTCTCGAACGGCAGTCCGCCCACGCCGTTCTCCCAGAACAAGCAGAACGAACCCACGATCGCGGTCGATCCCACCAACACGAATACCGTGGTCGCCGGAGCCAACGAGGAGATCGACATGGAGGCCTGCGCGGCCGGCGACCCGACGACGTGCCCGTTCACGCAGGGCGTCGGGGTGAGCGGCGTGTACTTCTCGTCGGACGGAGGGGCCTCGTGGACGCAGCCCGCCTACACCGGGTGGACCGCTCGCGATTGCCTCGGGCCGGCGCCGTGCCAACCCCACCAGGGCGCGATCGGCACGCTGCCCAAATACTTCGAGCACGGACTGGTCTCCGACGGCGACCCCGCCCTGGCCTTCGGACCGCGACGCGGGGCTGACGGGCGCTTCTCGTACGCAAACGGCGTACGCCTGTACTACGGCAACCTCACCTCGAACTTTGCCGCGCAACGCAGCGAGCAGGCATTCAGCGGGTTCGAGGCCATCGCGGTCTCGCACACCGATGATCTGACCAGCGCCGCGGCCGGCATCAACTCCGCCTGGTCGGAACCCGTCATCGTCAGCCGCCAGAACGCGGCGCTGTTCTCGGACAAGGACGGGATCTGGGCCGATAACGTCTCGAGCTCGCCGTTCTTCGGCAACCTCTACATGTGCAACATCGCGTTCCGCGGTCAGGAAAAGGGGAATGCCGCGCCGGGGCCCGTGATGTTCGTCCGCTCGACCGACGGCGGCAACAGCTTCTCCGGCCAGAAGCAGCTGAGCGCGGCCACCAACAACGCGCAGACCGGCGGGCGGCAGGGGTGCGCCATCCGAACGGATTCGAAGGGTCGCGTGTTTGTGTTCTGGTCGGGCACGGACATCCACACCCGCAGCGAGGCGATGCTGCTCGCGACCTCGGACGACGGCGGGGTCACGTTCACCCAGCCGCGAGTAATCGCGCAGGTCACCTCGGTCGGGATTTTCGACGCGGTCCAGGCCGACATCAGCTTCGACGGCGTGGCCGGGGCGCGGACGAATTCGTTCCCCAGCGTCGACATCGCCAACGGCGCCCCCGCCGGAAGCGACGCCACGAACGAGATCGCGATGACCTGGTCGAACGGGCCGACGCCGACGGACACGTCTCCCGGACCCAACGAGCAGGCCAAGATCGCCTACTCGACCGACCGCGGCGCCACGTTCAAGAACGGTGGATCGGCCTCACCGGCGTCCGACCGGCCGGACTTCCCGGCCGTTGCGATCGGCCCGGACGGGAAGGACCTGTGGGTCACCTACACGAACTTCCTCCAGCCGTTCCAGTCGACCACCGCCACCCCCAGGCTCGCGCAGGGAGTCGTGCGGCACGCCACCGCGGGCGCGGGCGGCGCTCCCGGAGCGTTCACCGCCGTGAACCGGGGGCCGACCGGCGACGCGCGCGGGTCAAGCGCGAACTCGCTGACATCCGAGTTCCTCGGCGACTACAGCTACGCCGCAGCAGCACGCGGTGTCGGCTTCGCGGTGTGGAACGACGTTCGCGGTGCCGTCGATTGCCCTTCCGTCGACCAGTACCGCCAGGCGCTCGTCGACCGCGAGTCAGCCACGCCGCCGAACGTCGAAGCCACGTGCCCGACGGCGTTTGGCAACAGCGACATCTTCGGAGGCGCCTACCCGCCTTAGGGCCGCGATCTGAGGGGCTGAGCCAGGAAGACCCCGCATCCAGGGGAAGGAACCGCGGCGCCGCGCCCGCATCAGTGCGGCGCCGCGCGATTCGCGACCGGCATGTAGGGCCGGCACGGCTCGTTGCGCAGGCTCGGGCAGGCCGGCAGGCCGGTCGGCACGCTCACGCCGGGTACGACGGGAAGGATCAGGCTCGAGGGCATCTTCGGCGAGAACGCGATCGAAACCGTCGAGGTGCCCGGCGGGTCGGTCTCGCCGAACGCCCAAATCGGCTGGGTCCCGTTGGGCGCGGAGATCGTGACGCGGATGCGCGACCCGGTCCGGTACGCGTGTCCCTCGTAGTAGAGCGGGACCACGACCTCGACGAACCGGCCCTTCGGCATCGGCTGGACGTCCGAGGTCAGCATGCTCGGAATCGGCTCGAGCAGCGTGCTCTTCTGCTTGAGGATGTTGTCCGAGCCGGTGGCCAGCTTGCGTTCGTCGGCTCGGATCCATCCGTTCTGGACAAACGTCTCGTTGCCGTCGGGACGCACCTCGCTCACGGTGGCCTGAAGGTCGACGTCGGGCGTCGAGGAGCGCACCCACAGGTGAACCGCTCCCGCGCCTATCACCGTGGTGTCGCCCGGCAAAGGCGCGGACACGTAGGAGACCGCGGTGCCGGCCGGGTTCTGACCCCACTGCCATTGCCACTGCGAGGCGTTGCCCCACAGGCCGCCCGTCTCCGTGTTGCCGGTGAAGTCGTTGGGCGGTAGCGCCTTGGCGTTCGAGGTGTACTGGTTGATCGCCTTGCGCGCCGGCGGATGGTTCTTCAACGTCCCGCCGCGTCCCAGGTAGAAGAAGCGGGCGGTGCTGCCGGGTATCGGGAACTTGGCGAACGACTGCTCGAACCCCGGATAGGGGTCGCCCGGGTTCGAAGTTCCCGTCGGCGACTGGCCGGCCCCGTTGTCGAACAGCACGCGGATTTGCGGCAGCGCTTCGAACGCCGACACCGCCGACTGGTAGGTCGGTTCCTCCTGGATCGGATCCGGTGGCAGCGTGACCAGGTCGCTCTGCGGCAACCCCATCGCCTGCTGATAGATCACCGGTGCGGCCGCGCGTATGAGGGCCTGGTTCAGGATCGGCGCCTGGTGGGCCACGTACAGCTCGAGGAAGTCGTACCACCGGTCGAACGTGTCCGGGTCGACCGAGTCGACGTGTGCGCCGTTCGTGAAGGTGAACCACTTGAGCTTGGTGCCCGTGAAGTGCTGGGCCAGGTCGGGGCAGTGCCCGCCCGTCTGCTCGTCCTCCCACTGGCACGCCATGAACGTCGGCACCTTGATCTTGTGGACGAACGTGATCGGGTCCAGCGGATCGGCGACGGGCGCGTTGTAGTGCGAGTTGGCGCGGATCTTGTCCATCAGGTTGGCCGCCTCGCCGTGCAGCGCCTGGTTGCCCTGGCAGGTCGTGTCCCCGTTCTGGATCTGCTGGTAGGCGTACGGCTGGCCGCCGTTCGGCCCGGCCGGCTCGGCCTCCTGCTGGCGCTGCTGCGCCCAGGCGACGGCGAACCCGGTGTTGAGGATGCCGCCCGGGTAGAGCGTCGTCGCGGTGGCGTCGATCGTCGAGAGCGGCGAGATCGCCTCCAGGTCCGGCGGATCGAGCTGCGCGGCGAACAGCTGGCTGATGGCACCGTAGGAAATCCCCATCATCCCGACCTTGTTGCCGAGCACCCACGGCTGGTGGGCGATCGTCTCGATCACGTCGTAGGCGTCGAGGCTCTGGAGCGGCTCGAAGAAGTCGTAGGCGCCCCCCGAGCACCCCGTCCCGCGCATGTTGACGTCGACCACCGCGAAGCCCATCAGGTTGGCCAGGATCGCGATGCCGTTGACCGGCCCGTTCGGATCGGCGTAGCCGTAGCCCGAGTATTCGATCAGGGTCGGATACGGCGGGACGAACGGAACGCTCGCGTGCGATTTGAGTGCGCCCGGAGGCGTCGGCAGCCCCGGCGGCAGCTGCAGCGGCAGACCCGGTGGCGACGGCGCACCGGGCGGTACCGGCAACCCGAGCGGCAGGCCGGGCTCGCCGGCGGGGCTCGTCGGCGGGTGCACGTCGATGGCCAGCTGCGTGCCGTCCCGGGTCGTGAGGTACGTGTATCCGTTGTCGGGGATCGACTGGTCGTAGATGCTCGGATCCCATGGCGCCGCCGCGTCGGAGTGAACCGTGATCGGTCCCGACTGAGCGCCACCGGAGCGCGCGCGGACCCGGTAGCCGCTGCCCGGCGGCACGCCCCGGAACAGCAGCCCGCCGAGCGAGTCGGCCGGCTGGGTGTCCAGCGTCGGCCCCTGCGAGGTGATGAGTGACATCTGTTCGCCGGGAGCGAGCCCGGTCACGTACACCTGCTCCGCGCTGCCGCGGGCGGTGAAGCTCGGCGCCCCCGACGCGCTCGCGGTCGCTATGAGCGCGACAACCAATACGCCAACCAGCGCGCATGAGCGCGCACAGACACGACGCCGCAGGACGTGGCCTCTCCGCACGCCGGGCACTGTTCCACATTTCTGCACGGCATGCGCCGGTTACCTTGCGCAACCAAACGGTTGCGTATACACTGTCACCCGTGGACGACGAGGCAAGGCTCCAAGCGCTGTATGACGCGTTCAACGCGCGCGACATCGATGCGACCCTGGCCGGTATGGCCGCCGACGTCGATTGGCCCAACGGCTGGCAGGGCGGCCGCGAGCACGGACACAAGGCCGTTCGCGACTACTGGACGCGACAGTGGGCACAGGTCGATCCGCGCGTCGAGCCCGTGTCGTTCACCCGGCGAGCCGACGGACGTGTCGCCGTCGACGTGCATCAGGTGGTGCGAGATCACGACGGAGAGCTGCTCAGCGATGGGCACGTCGTGCACGTCTACGAGTTGCGCGAAGGCCTCGTCGTTCGCATGGACATCGAGGACTGATCGCCGGCGACGCGCTCCGCTAGCTCTAGCAGCCGGCTGAGCGTCGGGAGCTCGTCCCCCTGGCGCCAGGCGAGCGCGATCCCCATCGTCGGCTCGGGCCGGGCGAACCGGCGGTAGACCGCGCCCGGGATACGCAGGCTGCGGGAGCGCTCGAGCATGATGAACGAGATGCCCGCCCCCTCGGCGACGGCGGAGACGATCCGCTCCTCCTCGGGCTCGGTCCGCGCCAGCGGCGGCCAGGGTGGCTCGCCGCATACCTCGCGGCGGACCTCCCGCCAGGCGCCCGGCCCGTGCTCCTCGGGCCACCACACAAGCGGCTCGCCCCGCAGATCGCTCGGCCGGACGGTGGTGCGACGCGCGAGGCGGTGGCCTCGGGGCAGGACGCAGACCATCGGCTCGCGTGCCAGCCGCAGCTCTCCCAGCCCGGGCTCCTCGAGCGGCGGCCGGACGAACCCGACGTCGATCTCGCCGGCGTGAAGCTGTTCGACGTGGAGCATGGTCGTGCCGAGGCTGAGGACCAGCTCGACGTCGGGGTACTCGGCGCGGTACGCGGCGACGATCGCACCGGCGATGCCGCCGGTCAAGGAGCGGGTCAGGCTCATCCGCAGTCGTCCGCGCCGGCCCGTCCCGGTCGCGCGCGCGATCGACGCGGCGTGCTCGGCGCGGCTGAGGAGATCCCGGGCCTCGGACAGAAGTGCTTCGCCGGCCGCGGTGAGCGTGGCGCCCCGGCGGTTGCGCTCGAACAGAGGCACCCCGAGCTCGGCCTCGAGTGTGCGGATCTGCTGGCTGACGCTTGGCTGCGCCAGATGCAGCCGCTCGGCGGCGCGGCGGAAGTGAAGCTCCTCGGCGACCGCGACGAACGAGCGCAGCTGGCGGAGCTCCATCCGTCGATGATAGGCCCCGCCTTTCACAGGCGGGGGTTTTCATGCTTGATCGGATCGGGCGATCGGCCCTAACGTCGTCGGTCCCGGCATGAACCCCGCCTGAGAGGAGAGCGCCCGATGACCGCCACGCGCCCCGACGTCCGAGGCTTCCTCAGCCCGTTCGAAGTCCCCCCGCCCGACGGGTGTGAGGGCTGGGAGTCGATGTATCCGTACTACGCACTGTTCAGCGAGGAGCGGCGCGAGTCCGAGGAGGCGCGGGGCTGGTTCCGCGACGGGATGCACTTCCCCGAGCCGATGTTCCCGTTCGACTTCGTGACCGCGGACTCGCCGTACATGTGCCTGGGGCAGGCGAACTCGCGCATCTTCGCGGTGCCGCCCGCCCTCGGCATCGACCACCGCGTGCTGTACGGGTGGGTGTACATGTCAGCCAACCCGGTCACCGACCCGGCCGAGATCGGCCGCCGCGCGGAGGTGTTCGGCCGGCGCGCCGGGTACTACTTCCAGAACTGGGACGAGCTGTACGGCCGCTGGCGGGCCAAGGTCGAGGGGACGATCGCCGAACTGGTCGCGCTCGACGTGCCGGACCTCCCGGACATGGAGCCAGAAGAAGTGGTCACCGAGGGTCGTGGGCTCGGCGCCACCCACACCCTGCTCGTCGCCTACAACCGGCTGCTCGAGAGCATCGACCGCATCTGGCAGTACCACTTCGAGTTCCTCAACCTGGGGTATGCCGCCTACCTCGTGTTCTACGAGCTGTGCAAGCAGAGCTTCCCCGACATCTCGGATCAGACCATCGCGAAGATGGTCAGCGGCATCGACGTCGTCCTGTTCCGTCCCGACGACGAGCTGAAGCGTCTCGCGCAGCGGGCGCTCGATCTGGGAATCGCGAACGACGTTCTGGCCGCCGGAGGTGAGGCGGCGCTCACCGATGCGCTCGCGACCAGCGCGCCCGGCCAGGAGTGGCTGGCCGAGTGGGAGGCGATCAAGACGCCGTGGTTCTTCTACTCAAACGGCAACGGCTTCTACCACCACCACCGCTCATGGATCGACGACCCCGGCGTGCCGCTCGGTCATGTGCGGGCGTACGTCGAGCGCCTGCAGGCGGGCGAGGATCTGGCGCGGCCGCTGGCCGCGGTCAGCGCCGAGCGCGATCGCATCAGCGCCGAGTACCGCGGCCTGCTCGCCGACCCCGACGCGGTCGCGGCGTTCGAGCAGAACCTCGGCCTGGCGCGGACCGTGTTCCCGTACGTGGAGAGCCACAACTTCTACGTCGAGCACTGGTACCACACGATCTTCTGGAACAAGGTCCGTGAATTCGGCGCGCTGCTGGCTGGGCACGGATTCTTCGCCGACGCCGAAGACATCTTCTTTCTGCAGCGGCACGAGGTCTCCGATGCGCTGGTCGACCTGCGGTTGGCGTGGGCCGCCGGATCGGTCGGGCGCGGCCCGGGTTACTGGCCGCCTATCGTCGCGCGCCGCCGCGAGATCATGGCGGCGATGCGCAAGTTCACGCCCCCGCCGGCGCTGGGCGCGGTGCCCGACACGATCACCGAGCCGATGACGATCATGCTCTGGGGCATCACCACCGAGCGCGTGCAGGAATGGGCGTCTGACTCGACCCACGACGGCGCGACGCTGACCGGCTTCGCCGGCTCGCCGGGCACCGCCGAGGGGCCCGCGCGCGTGATCCTCGAGGTCGGGCGGCTGAGCGAGCTCGAGCCTGGCGAGATCCTCGTGGCCGCGGTCACCTCGCCGAGCTGGACGCCCGTGTTCGGCAAGATCGCCGCGGCGGTCTCCGACATCGGCGGGATCATGTCCCACGCCGCGATCGTCTCACGCGAGTACGGGCTGCCGGCCGTCGTCGGCACCGGGGACGCGACCAGCCGGATCAAGACCGGCGATCGCGTGCGCGTGGACGGCGACGCCGGCACCGTCACGATCCTGGCGTGACGCGATGAGCGACGCGCGCTACGACGCCGTCGTGGCCGGCGGCGGCCACCACGCGATGATCATCGCGCCGTACCTCGCCCGTGCCGGACTGACGGTGCTGGTCCTCGAACGGAGCGCCCACCTCGGTGGGGGCGCCTCGTCGAGCGAAGGGCCCGCCCCCGGGTTCGTCATGAACCACTGCAGCCACTGGACGCGCTTCTACGGACACCCGGCGTATCGCGACTTCGCGCTGCACGGCGAGGGGCTGCGCTACCTGTTCCCGGAGGAGAACGAGGGGATCATCTTCGACGATGGATCCTCGTTCATCGGGTTCTCGGCCTCGCGGGTGGTCGATGCCGAGACGGGTCGGCAGGAGCGCTCCGAGGAGAACATCCGCCGCACGTGGGAGCAGATCAGCCGCTTCTCCCGACGCGACGCCGACGCCTACCTCGAGCTGCTCGAGGCCTACGAGCGCCACTGGAAGCCAGCCTTCCGCCGTCACCGGTTCAGCGTGCCGCCGGCCTGGGGCACGCCGGATCCGCTCGAGGAGCTGATCGAGACCCCCGGCACGCTGATCGAGCCCGTTCACCAGTTCATGACGCTCCGCCAACTCGCCCAGGACTTCTTCGAGAGCCCCGAGCTGCAGATCCTGTTCATGCGGGCGAGCACCACGTCGACCGGGTGCTTCCCCGACGACGTGCCCGGCCTCCAGGGACTGCTGCACTGCCTGCCGTTGACGCTGTCCTTCGAGCCGGCCGCGATCGCGGTCGGGGGGAGCCAGGCGATCACCGACGCGCTGGTGAGCGCCGGAGGCAAGCTCGGGGTGGAGTACCGGACCGGCTGCGAGGTCGACCGGATCACCGTCGCGGGCGACCGGGCCACCGGCGTCTCGCTGACCGACGGCTCGCACATTGCCGCGGGTCTGGTGGTCAGCGACCTGGGGCTCTCGCAGACGGTGCTACGGCTGCTCGGCGACGTCAGCATGCAGCACCGCGTGCGCCGGCGGATCGAGAACATCCACTACGACCGCGGGCAGCTCCTGTGGGCCAACCTGGCGATCGCCGAGGCGCCGCGGTATCTCGCCGAGGACGACAATCCCGGCGTCGGGTCACAGCCGCGCCTGTATTGGGGCGCGAAGGACCTCGACTACCTTCACCTCGCCTACCAGCCCGAGATCTTCCTGCACGGCTACGCGCGCCGCCCCTACGTGCTGTGCTCGGTCGACAGCCTGTGGGACAGGAGCCGCGCGCCGGGCGGGGCGCACATCGTCGGGGTCGAGGAGTTCTCCGCCCCGCGGCGGTGCTTCGGCGAGCGCGAGTGGCGCGACATCGGAACGCGCTTCCTCGACAATCTGCTGCGTGAGTGGACGCGGTACGCCCCCAACATGACGCGTGAGAACGTCATCGCCTCGCGCGTGTACACCCCGGACGACATCCGGCGCGAGCGCCCGAACATGGTCGAGGGCGGGTACTCGACCGGCAGCACGATCGCGTCGCAGCTCGGTCGCTTCCGCCCGATCCCCGACATCACCTCCTATCGCGTGCTGCTCGACAACGTGTACGACTGCTCGGCGAACCTGCACTCGGGATCGGGAATCGGCCGCGGATCGAGCTACAACTGCTTCCAGGAGATCGCCCGGGCGCTCGAACTCGGGCCACCGGCCGTCGCGGCATGACGAGCGAGCGGCCGCTGGCCGGCCGGCGGGTGATCGTCACCGGCGGCGCGCAGGGGCTCGGCCGGGAGTTCTCGCTGCACCTGGCGGGACTCGGCGCGCAGGTGCTCGCGGCGGACATCGACTCCTCGGAGTTGTCCCGGACCGGCTCGCTGGCCCGCGAGCGCGGCGCGCCGATCCTGACCTGTCCGACCGACGTGAGCGATGCGCAGCAGACGCAGGCGCTGGCCGACCTCGCCCGCGAGTCGATGGGCGGGCTCGACGCCCTGGTCAACAACGCCGCCGTCGTCGCCGGGCTGAGCCGGCGGCCGTTCGAGGAGATCCCTGAGGACGAGTGGGACCGAGTGCTTTCGGTCAACCTTAAGGGCGCGTGGCTGTGCGCGAAGGCGACCGTCCCGCTGCTTCGCGACGCCGGCCGGGGATCGATCGTGAACATGGCATCCGAGGTGGCGTTTTCCGGGTCGCCCGGCCTCGCGCACTACGACGCGTCGAAGGCGGCACTGATCGGGCTGACCCGGGTGCTGTCGCGCGAGCTCGGTCCGGACCAGATCCGCGTCAACTCACTCGCACCCGGGTTCATTCCGACCGAGGCGAGCGCCCGACTCTCCGGCGCGGGGTATGACACCTCGATCACCCCGCTTGGTCGGGTGGGTCAGCCGTCGGATCTCCTCGGGGCGCTTGTCTTTCTCCTGTCCGACGAAAGCGCGTTCATCACAGGTCAGACGTTGCTCGTCAACGGCGGGCGGCTGCTGCACTGAGGAAGCTTCCGGGCGGGCCAACCGTTGTATCTGGACCTTGCCACGGACGGTGAGACGATGAGTGACACTCGAGTCAGCGATGCTGCGACGCGGCCGGCCGCGCGCCGGGCGCTCGCCGCGCGCCGACGGCGACACCCGTATGAGGCTCACGGCCGGCTGTGGCTTGCCGTGTTCGTTGCGATAGCCGTGGCGGTGGCCGGCGCGACGTGGGGCATCCGCGGCGCGACGCAGGCGTCGGGCTCGCACTCGCAGATCGCGTTGCTTCAGGCACAAGTGGCCAGCCTGCAGGACCGCATCGCCGCCGACGAGCGCACCGCCGCGTCGCAGCGCCGTCAGTTGCGCCGCGTCGGTGCCCGCGCCTCGGGCGTGCAGCAGTCGCTCCAGCGCATCAACTGGGCGTTGCAGAGCGTTCCCAGCCAGTCGCAGATCGCCGGCATGCGTGACGACGTGGCCTCCTACGCCGGCTGCATTCCCCAGCTTCAACGGGAGATCGACGGCCTGGCCCTAACCTGGAAGATCGATGCGGCCAAGCCCGCGACCGACTCGTTCAAGCTGTTAACCACGACGCCGGTGTCGGCGTCGTGCCGCTAGAACGCCGTCTTCAGTTGCGACGGGCGATCTGGATCAGGTTGCCGCAGGTGTCCTCGAACACTGCCGTGGTCACCGGCCCGAGGTTCGTTGGCTCCTGGGTGAACCGAACGCCGAGTGACCGGAGCCGCTCGTACTCGGCCTCGACGTCCTCGACGGCGAACTGGGTGAACGGGATCCCGTCAGCGACGAGCGCGTCCACGAACGGCTTGACCGCCGGGTGCGCGTCGGGCTCGAGCACGAGCTGGGTGCCGTTCTCCTCGTTGGGCGACACGACCGTCAACCAGCGGTGTTCGCCGAGCGGAACGTCCTCCTTCTTTTCGAACCCGAGGACGTCGGTGTAGAACCGAAGCGCCCTCTCCTGGTCGTCGACGAAGATGCTGGCGAGGTGAATCCTCATGTGCCCTCCTCAGGGTCGTCGCGCAGCCACCGCTCGACGATCTGCCGCAGCGGCTCCGGAGTGATCGAGTGCAGCTTGTACCGCCCGTCGCGCCGCGTCCGGATGAGCCCGGCCGCCTCGAGGACGGCCAAGTGCTGCGAGATCGCCTGCCGCGTCGATCCAAGCCCGTGCTTGGTCGCCAGCCGTGAGCAGATCTCGAACAGCGTCTGGTCGTCGCGCTCGCGCAACTCGTCGAGGATCGTTCGACGGGTCGGATCCGCAAGCGCCTTGAACACATCATCCACTCGCGGATGATAGGCAAGTGCCTACTTGCATGTCAATCGAGGCGACCCTGGTCGAGAAACGCAACACCAGGTTGCGTTTCTCATCCAGGCTCGGAGTTTCGGCGGTGACGGCAAGGCGGCGCTGACTAACACTTGCGGCCAACTCACAATCGGTCCGGCGGCACACACCGCCCCGTCGACCCAGGAGACCGCGGACCGAGCTGGCAACCGAGGGCGCTCACCCGGGCCTTGCTGACGCCGGGCTCCTCTTCGCGCGCACGGTCTCGGTGACTACACGCGGGGATTCACAGGCCACCTCTATACGGGTGCTAACCCGGATCTCGTCGCCGGCGTGGCCGCGAGTTCCGGGTTATGACCCACCGTCGCGGCCGGGCGCCGGCGCCGGCACCGCCACCACTCCCGCCGCCGCGACCCCCAATATGCGCCGCGACCACCCACGCCACCGGACCAACCACCCCCGCCAGCGCGCCGCAACCACCCCCGCCGGCGCCACGCACCCCCCAGGATCAAGCACCGGACCCCGCGCGCGGAGATGATGTGCAGATGGAAGCGAGCCAGCCCGAGTCGGCCGCCCCGACGCCGATCCTCACCCGGCTCTGGCACGTCGCCGCGTGGGTTGCCGGCGTGGCGCTCGCGCTGTTCGTGCTCAACCTGCTCGGGATCCCGGTGGCGAGCTGGATCCACGATCTGTTCAAGGAGATCCGGGCGATCCCGGCCTCCGCGATCGTCGGCGGGTGCATCCTCGAGACGCTCCAGACCGGCTTCGCCGCGCTGTCGTGGCTGACGATCCTGCGCGCCGCGTTCCCCGAGGCGGCGATCCCGTTTCGTCCGGTGCTCGCGGCCTACGCGGTCGCGGTGGCGCTGAACGGCTTCCTGCCGGCGAACATCGGGACGCTGGTGATGATGCTGATGCTGGTTACGCTGATCGCCGGCGCGACGTTCGCCGCGATCTTCTCCGGCTTCATCGTCCAGAAGATCCCGTTCACGGTGCTGAGCGTGGCGATGTACGCGTACCTGTTCCTGACGGTCCGTGGCTCATTGAAGCTCGAGCTGGGCTTCGTGTCCGCGCACCCCGGCTGGACCGTCGTGATCGTCGTGGCCTTCGTCCTGCTGGTCGTCCTGCTCTGTCGCATCTTCTGGCGCCGGGCGGACAAATTGCGGGATCGGGTCAAGACCGGTGGCGCGATCCTCGGCCAGCCGCGGCGGTTCATGGTCGGCGTCGCGCTCCCGTGCGTGGCGAGCTTCACCGCGCGGCTCGGCATCGTCGCCGTGTTCCTCGCCGCGTTTTCGATTCCGGTGAGCTTCCACACGGTGCTCGCGGTCACCGGCGCGAACTCCGTCTCGAGCAGTTTGTCGGTCACCCCGGGCGGAGTCGGGGTGACGCAGGCCTTGAACGTTGTCGTGCTTCAGAGCTTCACCAGCGCGGGCAACGCGACGGCGTACTCGGTCGCCCAACAGCTGATCATTTCGGCCTACGACGTGCTGTTCGGCCTCGTGCTCGTGTGTTGGGTGTTTGGCTGGACCGGCGGCAAGGAACTGGTCAGGAAGTCCTACGCGGACGCCGGGGCCAAGCGCCGTGAGCTCCAGGAGCAGCGCGAAGCGCGAAAGGCCCAGCGCGGCCGGCGCGGGTCCTTACGTCACTGAGGACACTGACCGCGCGCGAACTCGATCCGCGCGCGGCCGGCCGCCTTGGCCCGGTAGGCGGCCAGGTCGGCCTCGCCGACCAAACCGTCCGGATCGCGGTCGCCGATCGCGATCCCGATGCTGGCCGAGAGCTCGTGCCGGACGCCGCCGGCGATCAGCGGTGGCTGGATCGCCTCCTGGAGCCTGCGCCCCACCGCGAGCGCCGCTTCCTCGTCGATGTCCTCGCATACCGCGACGAACTCATCTCCGCCCAGGCGAGCGATCGTGTCGCCGGGACGCACCGCGGTTTGCAGACGCCGGGCGGTCTCCACCAGGACCGCGTCGCCGGCGGCGTGGCCGTGACTGTCGTTGACCTGCTTGAAGTTGTCGAGGTCGACGAACAGGACGGCGGTCGCGCCCCGCTCGCGCCCGGACCGGGCTAGGGCGTGCTCGAGCCGGTCGCGCAGCAGCGTGCGGTTCGCCAGGCCGGTAAGAGGATCGTGGACGGCTTCGTGGCGCGTGCGCTCCTCGTCGCGCAGCCGGGCCAGCGCGGTGGCGAGCGTGTTCGCCACCGCGCGCAGGAAGCTCCGCTCCTCTTCGGAGAGATCGCGCTCGGCGGCCACGACCACCTCGTCGCCGGTGCCGAGGGCGACCCTCACCGCGTCCGCCGGCAACGCGCCATGCGGCGCGAGCACCGCGCCTTCGGCCAGGCGTACCTCGGCCCTGCCGATCGGGAGCAGGCTCTCCAGCAGCTGAATCGCCTCACCGGTCAGGTCGGCCGGATCCGCCCCGGCGAGCGCGCGTTCGCCGAAGGTCGCCACCGCTCTCAGCCGCTCCTCCGCCGCGCGTTGCTCGGAGATGTCGCGCCCGACCGCGAGCAGCAGCGAGCCGGCCGTCGTCTCGACGATCCCCCAGCTCATCTCCCCGATGAACTCAGAGCCGTCACGACGCAGGCCCCACGCCGCGATCGAGAAGCGCAACGGGTGCTCGGTGGCGAAGTACAGCTCCATGTTGCGGGTGTAGCGCTCGCGCACCCGCGGCGGCCAGAGTGTGTCCACCGGTTGTCCCAGCAGCTCCTTGCGCGGGTAGCCGAACAGCTCCTCGGCGAGCGCGTTGACGAACACGATGCGTGCGTCGCGGTTCGCCGCGACTACGGCGTCGGGCAGGCCCTCGAGGATCGAGAGGATCGCCGCCGGCGCGACCAGCAGACCCTCCAGGCCCGCGTTCTCGCGGACATCCCCCTCCTGTCCGTCGTCTTCCTGGGCGTCCATGACCTCGGGTCCAGCGTACCGCCGGGTCAGACGTCTGACGCGGGGCGTGGACATGTGTTCGTGCGGGGATGCCGGCCACCTCGCGTTTAGCGCGAGGTGGCCGCGGCATCGACGACTAGCTCAGCTGCTGGATGCGGATCAGGTTGCCCGCGGGATCGCGGACGGAGCAGTCGCGGATTCCGTACGGCTGGTCGGTTGGCTCCTGGACGACCTCGGCCGTGGCCTGGAGCCGCTCGAATGTGCCGTCGAGGTCGGCGGTCGCGAGGTTGATGCTGGCGAAGGTGCCCTTTGCCATCATCTCGGCGATCGTGCGGCGCTCGTCATCGGTGATACCGGGCATCGCGCCCGGCGGGTACAGGACGATCGACGTGCCGGGCTGCTCAGGAGGGCCGACGGTGATCCAGTGCATCCCGGCGTATTCGACGTCGTTGCGGACCTCGAAGCCGAGGGCGTCGCGATAGAAGGCCAGGGATGCGTCCGGGTCGTCATGCGGAAGCATGCTCGAGTGAATGGAGATGTCCATGGCGGTCAGCCTACGTAGTCCGCGAGGTGCTCGCCGGTCAGGGTGGAGCGCGCGGCGACGAGGTCGGCGGGTGTGCCTTCGAACACGATCCGGCCGCCGTCCTGGCCGGCACCCGGGCCCAGGTCGATGACCCAGTCGGCGTGCGCCATCACCGCCTGGTGATGCTCGATTACGATCACCGATTTGCCTGAGTCGACCAGCCGGTCGAGCAGGCCGAGTAGCTGCTCGACGTCGGCGAGGTGAAGACCGATGGTCGGCTCGTCCAGCACGTAGATCCCGCCTTTCTCGCCCATGCGGGTGGCCAGCTTGAGGCGCTGGCGCTCGCCGCCGGACAGAGTGGTGAGCGGCTGGCCAAGGCTGAGGTAGCCGAGACCGACGTCGGCGAGCCGCTCGAGGATCTTGTGCGCGGCCGGAACCTGCGCCTCGCCGGCGCCGAAGAACTCCTCGGCCTCGGTAACCGACATCGCCAGCACCTCGCTGATGTCACGGCCACCAAGCTTGTACTCGAGCACCGAAGCGTCGAAGCGCTTGCCCTCGCATTCCTCACAGGTAGAGGCGACGGTGGCCATGATCGTCAGCTCGGTGTAGATGACGCCGGCACCGTTGCAGTTGGGGCACGCGCCTTCGGAGTTGGCGCTGAACAGCGCCGGCTTTACGCCGTTGGCCTTCGCGAACGCCTTGCGGATCGGGTCGAGCAGGCCGGTGTACGTGGCCGGGGAGCTCCGTCGCGAGCCGTGGATCGCCGCCTGATCCATCGTGACCACCCCATCCCGGCCGGAGACCGAGCCGTCGATCAGCGAGCTCTTGCCCGAGCCCGCCACCCCGGTCACCACGACCAGCATGCCGAGCGGGATGTCGACGTCGACGTCCTGCAGATTGTTGGCGCTCGCGCCGCGCACGTCGAGCGCTCCCGACGGCGTCCGCACCGACGGCTTCAACGACGCGCGGTCCTCCAGGTGACGCCCGGTGATCGTGTCGCTTCCCCGCAGTCCCTCGACCGTGCCCTCGAACACCACCTCGCCGCCGGCTGCGCCGGCCCCCGGGCCCAGGTCGACGATGTGATCAGCGATCGCGATCATCTCCGGCTTGTGCTCCACCACGAGCACGGTGTTGCCCTTGTCGCGCAACTCCAGCAGCAGGTTGTTCATGCGCTGGATGTCATGTGGATGCATCCCGATGCTGGGCTCGTCGAACACGTACGTGACATCGGTGAGCGGCGAGCCGAGGTGGCGGATCATCTTGGTCCGCTGCGCCTCGCCGCCCGACAGCGTGCCCGACGACCGGTTGAGGGAGAGGTAGCCGAGCCCGATGTCCACGAACGAGTCGAGCGTGTCCCTCAGCGCCGCGAGCAGCGGGGCGACCGACGGTTCGTCGAGGCCGCGTACCCATTTCGCGAGGTCCGAGATCTGCATCGCGGAGACCTCAGCGATGCTGGCGCCGTCGATCTTCGACGAGCGCGCCGCCTCGCTCAGCCTGGTGCCGTCACAGTCCGGGCAGGTCGTGAACATCACCGCCCGCTCGACGAAGGCGCGCACGTGCGGCTGCATCGCGTCGACTTCCTTCGACAGCATCGACTTCTGGATCTTCGGGATCAGCCCGTCGTAGGTCAGGTTGATGCCGTCGACCTTGATCTTGGTCGACTCCTTGTAGAGCAGATCGTGCAACTCGCGCTTGTTGAACTTCTTGATCGGCTTGTCCGGGTCGAAGAAACCGCTGCCCCGGAAGATCCGGCCGTACCAGCCGTCCATGCTGTAGCCGGGGATCAGGAGCGCTCCCTCGTTGAGCGACTTGCTGGCGTCGTAGAGCGCGTTCAGGTCGAAGTCGCTCACCGAGCCGCGGCCCTCGCAGCGCGGGCACATGCCACCGGTCCGGCTGAAGCTTGCGCTCTGGGTGATCGTCTTGTCCCCGCGCTCGACCGTGATCCCGCCGCTCCCGTGCGCGGACGCGACGTTGAAGGAGTAGGCGCCGGGCGGTCCGATGTGCGGCTGCCCGAGCCGGCTGAACAGGATGCGCAGCATCGCGTCGGCGTCGGTTGCGGTACCGACCGTCGAGCGGGGGTTTGACCCCATCCGATCCTGGTCGACGCTGATCGCCGTCGTCAGCCCTTCGAGCACGTCGACGTCGGGCCGCGCGAGCGACGGCATGTAGCCCTGCACGAACGTGCTGTACGTCTCATTGATCAGTCGCTGCGACTCCGCGGCGATCGTGTCGAACACCAGCGAGCTCTTGCCCGAGCCCGACACGCCGGTGAACACGGTCAGCCGGCGCTTGGGGATCTCGACACTGACGTCCCTCAGGTTGTTCACCCGCGCGCCGTGTACGCGGATCACGTCGTGACTGTCAGCGTGGCCGCCGGCGTTCCACGCCGGCGACCGCGCTTGGGTGGTCGTCGCCATGCTCTACTGGTCCTGAACCAGCCCGAGCACGTTGCCGTCGGGGTCGGTGAACGTGGCCACCCGGCGCCCGGGCCCGACCTCGCGGGGAGACTCCTTGACCGTGGCGCCGGCCGCGGTCACCTCGGCCAGCTTCGCCTCGATGTCGGAGACCGCCCAGAATGCGACGGGCGCCGTGTAGCCCTGAGGGCCACCGCCCGGCACGAGGCCGATGTGCTGACCCTCGACGTCGAACCCGACGTAGTAGTCCGAGTCGTGCTGCGGCGGGGTGCCGAGCAATGCGGCATAGGTCGCCTTGGCCTGCCCCAGGTCGGAGGCGGGGCAAAGCACGATCTTGATTCCCTCGGTGGAAGAGCCGGTCATGGTCACTCCTTCGGTCTTGGTCGTGATGACGGGACGTCAGGCTAGTTGCGGGTGCCGACCGGCGCTTCTCGATTCCTGATCGGTTTGGTCACCTGTTTCGCCACGCACGACGGCATCCCGACCGTCGCCTCGGTCTGCCGGCGGCGGTACTCGCTCGGCGGCATCCCGACCAGTTCGGTGAAGCGAGTGCTGAACGTGCCAAGCGACGAGCAGCCGACCTCGAAGCAGACCTCAGTGACGTTAAGGTCGCCGCGGCGCAACAGAGCCATCGCACGCTCGATCCGGCGCGTCATCAGATAGCCGTACGGCGACTCCCCGTAGGCAAGTCGGAACTGTCGGCTGAAGTGCCCGGCCGACATGTGCGCGTCGCGGGCCAGCGCCTCGACGTCGAGCGGCTGCGCGTACTCCCGGTCGATCCGGTCGCGGACGCGGCGCAGACGCGCCAGGTCGCGCAGATGCTCTCCCGTGGCGGATCTGCCGGGCACGCGAGAGATCATGCCACGAGCGCGCGGCTGCCCGGCGCGTTGCCGGGCAGCCTTGGCTCCCGATGGTCGTCAGCCCACGTTGGCGGGGACGATGCGCGGCGAGAACTCGAACAGGTTCGGGTCGCTCGGGTCGATCGTGGCGCTCACCCAGTGTGTCTGACGGGCGCCGAACGTCTCCACGCGCGTGAAGTTCGCCAGCACGCCACCGCTGTCCAGGTTGATGGGCTTGTCGATCTTGAAGTAGTGCGAGTCGCCGTGGACCAGCACCACCTGACCCGGAAAGCCCATCGTCTCGGACCGCAGCGCGTTGACGTAATCCGGGAACGCGTCCCAGTCGTGCGGGTTCGTCAAATGCTGCTCGTTGTTGAAGTTCGGATCAGCCTGCCAGTCGATCAGGATGCCCTTGGCGTGGATCCGCTTGGCGTACGCATACCCCTCGTCGAGCCAGTGGAGATCGGCGGCCTTGCGCGCCACCTCCTCGGCCTGCTCGCGCGCGATTTCAGCGTCACTGCGGACCGGGGCGGTCGGGTTCTCGGCGTCCGTGTCGTGATAGGGGTAGTTGTCGTTGGAGCCCTGCACGTCCAGCCCGAGGTATACGACCGGGCCGTAGACCCAGCGGACGTTCTCCGAGTAGATCGCGTACTGGCCGCCTTCACTCGACTCGCGAGTCAGCGTCAGGGTCCGCTTTCCGAGGCTCTGGCTCGTCGAGTCGAACAGTTGACGCTCGAAGTTCAGCCGCTCGATCGGGTCGTGATATGGCTGCTGCGCCGGCCCGTAGCGGCCCCAGCAGTCGGTCCAGTCGTTGTCTCCCGGCACCCACACGAGAGGGTGTTGGAGCGTGTTGAAGTTGGCCAGTGACGTCGTGTAAAGGCTGTCGTTGCACGGCCCGTCACCACCGGCCTGCAGGTCGCCGTCGAAGATCGAGAAAGAGACATCGTGGCGGTTGATGTCGGCCAGCAGGTTCGGGTACTGCGAGCGCCCGAGCGCGCCGTACGGCATGTCGCCGAACAGCCCGATCGTATACCGCTGCTCGCCGCGCCCGAACCGATCGGAACCGTGCGACCTGCCGTGCCAACTGTGGTGCGCCTTGACGTGCAAGGCGCGGCGAGCGCCGGCGGCGCTCCCGGCGAACAGCCCGGTGGCGCCGGCAACCAGCAGCGCCGCCGCCGTCGCGACGAGCGCGGCCATCACGCGCCGGTCGTGGATCATGCGAAAGGACATGGCAAAGACTCCCCTCTGTCGTTGTTCCCGGCCAAGTCGGCCGGTTGTCCGGTCGGTCGGTCGGTCGGTCGGTCGGGAACCTTCCGAACGTCGGCATGGCTCGGGTTACCGGCGTGAGTCGGGGCTATAAGAAACTTCTCATGCGGCGAGGGTTCGGCTCCTACCGCGCTGGGACGAGCGCGTCGAGCACGTCCGCGAGGCCATTCAGGTCGGCCAGCTCGCGTGTGGGCGGCGGGTCGCGCTGCTCACCGAGCCGGTTGATCCACACACTTGGGATGCCGAGCTCTTGCGCCGGCACGACGTCGTGAAAGTGACTCTGCGCCACGTGTACATGCCGTGACCGATCGGCCCCGGTCTCCGCGTAGAACGCGCGCCAGTGACCGAGCGCGGGCTTGTAAGAGCCGACCTCGGAGGCGACGATCGCGCCGGCGAAGGGCACGCCGATTGCCTCGATCGAGGCATCGATCAGATCGCGATCGGTGTTCGAGAGGATGAACAGCTTCCAGCCTCGCCGCCGCACCTCCCCGAGCTGCTGGCGCACCTCGGGGAACACCGGCCATCCCGGCAGCGAGCGCCCGAGCGCATCCCGCTCCGACGGCGCCAGCTCCCGCCCGGCCTCGCCGGCGAGCTCGGCGAGCTCGGCCAGCTCGGCCAGGACGGCCGCCATCACGTCCCGGTACTGCGCCGTCGGCTGCTCACGCTGGATGCGCGGCTCGATCTCGTGATAGCGCGCCAGCAATCGTTCCCCTTCCCCAGCCCCGAACAACCGCTCGAGCTCGGTCCGGATCCCGCCGTTCCAATCGACCAGCGTGCCGTAGCAGTCGAACGTCGCCCAGCGATCGCCGTTCACCGGGCACCCCGAGTGACCGTGACATCCGAAAGGTGCGCGTTCACCAGGTCGGCGACGCGTCCGGCGTCGACTAGCCACGGCCCGTGCCCACCTGGCATTACATGAAGCGTCGCGCCCGGGATGCAATCGACCGAGGGCCGCGCGGCCTCCGGGCCGAGATACGGGTAATCCGCCCCCCAGATGAACATTGCGGGCGTTCGGATCTTGGCCAGCTCGCCCGGGGTCAGGACGCTTTCGTGCCGTGGCCGGCGAAACCGATCGATCGCGTGCATCAGGGAGGCGACCGCTCGCGCGTTCTCGGGCCGACGGGCGGACAAGCGCAGCGCTTCGAGCATCGGCGCGGGCGCGCCCGCCACCTCAGCCGAACCGAGTCCCTGGGCGAGCAGGCGGCGGTAGACGGCGGGCGGGCTGGGCGAGCGCAACGCCGCCAACCCTACGCCGCGGACGGTCATCAGCGAAAGCGCATGCGTACCCGCACCCCCGGGAGCGCCACGGCCGGGTCGCCGAGCGACACGCCGTGCAGCAGGATCACGGGCGGCCCGCTGCCGCGCCCGAACATCCGCACGCCGGCCAGAGCGGTGGCCGAGTCGGTCGCGCCGAATCTCGCGCGCTACCTCATCGGGCCGCTGGACACCGCCGCGCGCTAGCGTTCGCTCGGGTTGCCTTTCTTCGGACACAAGACGCGCCGCGAGCGGGAATGGGAGGAGGTTCGGAGCTCCGCGCAGGACGATCTCGTTGCGCTGGGCGACGACATCCGCTCGCTGGACGTCGACATCCAGATGCCGGGCGTGTCAGACGAAGCCACGCAGCGCTACGAGCAGGCCCTCGAGGCCTACCAGCGAGCGAGCCAGATCTTCGACCGCGCCAAGCGGCCCGAGGATCTAGCGCCCGTGAGCGAGACGCTCGAGGAGGGCCGCTTCGCGATGGCGTACGCGAAGGCCGTGCTCGAAGGTCGCCCGCCCCCGGAGCGACGGCCACCTTGCTTCTTCGACCCGCGCCACGGCCCTTCGACCGAGGACGTCGAGTGGGCTCCGCCCGGCGGGTCCCCGCGGCCGGTGCCGGCGTGTGCCGCCGACGCGCTGCGGGTCAAGGAGGGCTTCCAGCCTCATGGCCGGCAGGTCACGGTTGACGGGCGCCCCACCGACTACTGGAACGCCCCGCGCCACTACGGCCCCTGGGCGGGCGGCTACTTCAACGGATTCGGCGGCGGCGGGCTGCTTCAGACCCTGCTCGTGGGTTCGGCGCTCGGTGCCGGCCTCGGCCTCGGCGAGGAACTCGTCGGCGGCCTGTTCGGGGACGGGGACGGGGACGGGGATGGCGACGGGGACGGCGACGGCGGTGGCTGGGGCGACGGCGACGGCGGCGACTTCGGGGGCGGCGACGGCGGCGACCTGTTCTAGGGCCTAGGCGCGGCCCGCGGCTCGCGCATTGGCCGACCAGTACCGGGCGAGCCGCTCGGCGTGGATGTGGGCGTACCCCTGCAGCCCCTCCAGGAGCATCACCTCGGCGTCCGACAGGACCGGGTGCCAAAGATCGACGATCAGGACGAGACGATCCTCGTCCGTGTGGTTCCACGCCTCGTGCTCGAAGTGGTCGTCGAACACCAGGCACCGCCCCTCAGTCCAGCGCCGCGTGTCTGCTCCGACGCGGATCGCACAATCCCCGTCGGGCACGTCGAGGCCCAGATGGCAGCGAACCCGGAGGTTCGTGGGTCCCCGGTGCGCGTCGATGTGCGTGTGCGCGCGCATGCGGGAGACGTAGATCAGCCCGGCCATGGTGCGGATCGTCCGATGCATCTCGATCCCGCGGGTGGCCACCGGGCACGCGTCGCACACATCGTCGTGCCGCCGGCCGCGCTCGTACAGGAACGCCACGTCCCAATCTCCGGTTCGGCCGATCCGCTCGCTCTCGGGGTGAAAATCAGTGAGCGCCAGCAGCTCGGCGCGGATCTGGTCGAAGTGCGATTCGAGGTACGCCACGAGCGGAAAATCCCGCGGGTCGTGCCAGGGGCGGCTCGGCAGATCCGGGTAGACCAACCCCGGACGGCGCCGGCCCTCGTCCACAAACCCCTCGACGTAGCGCTGAAAGCGCGTCCTCCCCGCCTCCGCGTCAGGCGGAGCGATCGAGACGTCGTTCGCCCGGGACTCGAGGGAATCGATCGCCGCAAGCCAGTCGTCGAACGACCGCCGCTTGTCCCAAGCGGTGCCGAGCGCCCACAACCGCTTGCGGGCCTGCGCCGCCCACGCCCGCGACGCAGCATCGTCGCCCTGGCTCGCGGCCAGGTGCGCCAGCCACACGCACGGCTCCGGCACGACCGGGCACGCCGCCGCTGCGAGCGCGAGCGCGCTCGCCCGCTCCTCGCCCTCGCTCAGTAGCGCCCCGCGATACGACCTGCGTGCGAGCTTCTCATCCTCCTCCTCGAAACCCGCCAGCTGGACGGTGAAGAGCGGGCGGTCGCCCTCGGGGAGCAGCTCGGCCAACTGACCCACCTTCGCGAGCCACGCGCCGGACGCCTGCTCGGCGATGTTCGCCATGTGCAGCAGCACGAGCGCATCAAGTTCCTCCGAGGTGGGTGGCTTCCCCTGAGCATCCGTCCAGGGCAGATCCCGCGCCCAGCGATGGGTTCCCGCCAGCAGCGGACGGCGCGGGGTCACCGAGAACAGGTACGCGAGCCGCTCGGCCCGGTCCCCCGCGACCGCGGCGACGTCACTCCGGCGCGACAGCGACACCAGCTGCGCCTGAAACGCCTCGGTCCCGTACAAGCTGTGGATGAGCGCCGCATCCGCGAGCCACTCCGGCTGCCCCCAGCGACGCACGATGTCGGCAGTGTCAACCAGGTGATCGAGCTGCGACCTGCCCCGGCTGTGACTGACGTTCCCGGCGCCCTCCGCGTCAAGGAACGCGATGAGCTCGTGACTCGGCACCGTTGCGAACCAGCCCCGAGGATTGGCGCACGAACAGCTTCGGCGTGGTGGTCGCAGCCGCGACGGACGGGCCGGCCTCTTCAGCCACAGTCACCCTCCAATCCCGGTCGAAAGCGAGGCAGGGGCGACACTACCACGGCGATCAGACGTCGATCAGCGCCTGTGCGTAGTGCGCGGGCCGGCGGTCGCCGAAGGCGTCGTTGTGCTCGCTCGTTCGTTTGTCGGCGGCGTCGCCCAGCTCGCAATCGGCGTACAGCGTGCTCGCGCCCCGATCGGCCACCGGTCCGGCGCGGAACGCGCCGTCGGGTCCCGCGATCAGGCTGCCGCCCTCGAACTCCAGGCCCCGCTCGATGCCGGAGCGATCGCATACCGCCACGAACACCTTGTTCAGATAAGCCGTCATCGCGGCGAGCGAATGGAGCACGGGACGCCCATCGGGTGGGGCATGGTCGCGCGGCCAGTTGGTCGGGAGCGCAATCAACTGCGCGCCGTGCAGGGCCAGGCCGCGGGTCAACTCGGGGAACTCGAGGTCGTAACAGACTGCGAGCCCGATCGAGCCGGGCCGCGTCGACACGACCGGCGCCGGCGACTCGCCGGGCGTGAACCAGTGGCTCTCCTCGTTCCACAGGTGCACCTTGCGGTAGACGGCGAGGACGCCGTCCCCGTCGACGAGCGCGGAGCTGTTGAACACCCGCCCGTCCTCGGACAACTCGCAGAAGCCGCCCACGACGACCGCGCCGCCCCGCGCCGCCTCCTCAGCCCAGCCCGCGAGCAGCTCGCCGTCGGCTGGCGTCGCGGCAGCACGGACCTCGTCGACCGAGCGGAACACGTAGCCGCTTGTACACAGCTCGGGCAGCAGCACGATCTCGGCACCGTTCGCCACCGCGGCCGCGAGCGACTCGCGGGCCAGCGCGGCGCTGGCCTCGGGTGAGTCGACATTCGGAGCGAACTGGCAGCAGGCGATGCGGACCGGCATCAAAACCAGCCTACCGAGCGTGCGGCTAGTGCATCTAGCGGAGCCCGTACTCCTGCCTGAGGCGCGGGATGCTCGCCAGGTCGATCTCGAGCCCGTAAGCGGCGGCCACGTTCGCGAGCGCGGCGGGATCGGGCGGCTCGTCGGTGCCGAATAGCGCGACGACGCGCTCGAAGTAGCGCTCGAACCCGGCGGGCGAGATGATCTCGAGGATCCGCGCGGGCTCGTCGCTGGCGTTCCAGAACGAGTGCCACTGGTGGCGTGGCTTGAAGATCAAATCGCCGATTTCTCCGTAGATGACCTCGTCCCCGAGCAGCGCGCCCACGCGTCCCTCGAGCACGTAGCTGTACTCGTCCTCGCGACTGTGACGGTGGAGCGGCGCGGCGAGCGCACGCGGCGGGATCGGGTGCTCGACGAGCGAGAACCCACCCCCGGACTCGGCCGCGTCGATCATGAACCGAACCCCCATCCCGCCGAGCCGGCCGGACTTACCGTCCGTCGGTCCGAGCACCTTCGCCGCTCTCGTCGCGAACATCTGTTCCTCGCTTTCGTCAAACGTGATGTTCGCATCGTGACGGCCTCCGCCCCGCCGGCGGAGGCGGTCCGCACCGCCCGGCGGACTACGCGGTGTCGAACGCCGGCTCGACCGCGTGCGCGCCGGCCGGCACGATCGCGTCGCGCAGGAACGCCGCCCCGATCGCCGCGCCGCAGACCGCGAACACCGCGCCGATCAGGAACGCCAGGTGATAGCCGCCGGTGAGCGCGGCGGCGGTGCTGGCACCGTTCGCGGCGAGGTGGCTGGTGCGTGCGGCAGCGGTGCTCGCGAGCACCGCGAGACCAAGTGCCCCGCCCATCATGAAAGCGGTGTTGGTGATGCCCGACGCCAGGCCGGAGTCCTGCGGCTCGACATCGCTCATCGACGCCATCAGCACCGGGTTGAAGGCCAGGCCCCCACCGATGCCGAACAGCAGCATCGCGGGCAGCACGTCGACCACGAACGACCCGTCCACCGGAGCGCGAGCCAGCCACAGCAACGCCCCCGCGGCGAGGAGCAGGCCGGCGGCCAGGGGCACGCGGAAGCCGTAGCGCATGACGAGCTTGGCCGAGAGGCCGAGCGAGAACGCCATCATCAGCAGGTTGCCCGGCAGGTACGCGAGGCCGACCTGCAGCGGGCTGTAGCCGAGCACCAGCTGGAGGTACAGGGCGGACAGGAAGAACAGCGCGAACATCGCCGCCGCCCACAGGATGCCGACGGCGTTGGCCGTGGTCAGGTTGCGGTGGCGGAAGATCCCGAGCGGCACGAGCGGAGCCGGGACCCGAGCCTCCCAGGCGACGAAACCCGCACCGATGGCCAGGGCCACCGCGAGCAGCCCGATCGTCTGGGCCGAGAGCCAACCGGCCGAGTTGCCGTTCACGATTGCGTAGACCGCGAGCACCATCGCTGTCGTGATCGCCACGGCACCCGGAACGTCGAGGCGGCGCTCACGCGTGCCCGCGCTCACGACCGGCAGCAGCCGGTAGCCGGTGAGCGTCACGGCGATCCCGATCGGGAGGTTGACCAGGAAGATCCAGTGCCAGCCGACCAGGTCGGTCAGCACGCCGCCCACGAGTACGCCGATGCTGCCGCCGCCCGCCATCACGAACCCGAACACGCCCATCGCCTTCGCGCGCTCGGAGGGCTCGGTGAACAGCATCACGATCAGCGAGAACGCGACCGCAGAGACGATCGCGCCGCCCAGTCCCTGAACGGCGCGCGCGGCGATCAGCATGCCCTGCGTGTCGGAGACGCCACACACGAGGCTCGCCGCCGTGAACGCGGTGGTGCCGATCAGGAACAGCCGGCGCTGCCCGAACAGATCGCCCAGGCGTCCCGCGAGCAGCAGGAAGCCCCCGAACGTGAGCATGTAGGCGTTCACCACCCAGGCGAGCGAGGTCGGGGAAAATCCCAAGCTGGCGCGGATGGACGGCAGCGCGACGTTCACCACGGTGGTGTCGACGACGATCATCAGGTCGCCCACGCACAGAATCACGAGCGCGAGCCAGCGGGTACGGGTGCTCAGGTTTGCGGTCATCGGTATCTCCTCTTCCGTGTTCGGCCTAATGACCGCGCCGGCATCAAGAAATCATCGGTCACGTCTCGGCGGCGCACCTCGACCCGCCGAGCGGCGCCGCCGCGGCGACGGGCTCGGGCGGCGCGCCGGCGAACGGAGCCAGCAGGAGCACGACCAGGCCCGCCAGCACGAGCACGGAGCATGCCAGACGCAGCGAGGTGAGCTGAGCCAGCCCGCCGATGATCGGCGGCCCGGCGAGGAACCCGAGGTAGCCGAGCGAGGAGACCGCGGCCAGAGCCGGGCCGGTCGAGACGCCAGGGTGATCGGCGCCCGCGCGGAACAGCGTCGGGATGACGCCGGCCAGCCCCAGCCCCAGCGCGAGGAACCCGGCGATGGCCGTCCCGGCCGTCCCGGCGGCGAGGCCGGCGGCAAAACCGACCGCGGCCAGTGCCCCGCTGCGGCGCAGCAGCCCGTCAGCTCCCCAGCGAGCCCACAGCCGGTCGGTCAGCAGGCGGCCCACCCCCATGCCGATGCTGAACACGGCGTAGGCGATGGCGCCCAGGGCCGCGGTTCCCGCCAGCTCGTCGCGCACCAGCTTGGCGCTCCAATCGGACGCGCCGCCCTCGGCCACGAGCGAGAAGAAGCAGGCCACTCCGATCAGCGCCAGGCGGGCCGGGATCCGCGTCCAGCGCAGCCTGGGCGCCTCCGCATCGGCGTCGTAGTCCTCGCGGGGGAGCTGGAAGGTCGCGAACAGCCCAGGCAAGCCGAACAGAAGCGCCGCAAACGCGAAGTGCTCGAGCGGGGCGATATCCAGGGCGGCGGCGATGGCGCCCAGCCCCGCGCCGGCAAACCCGCCGAATGAGAACGCCGCGTGCAGGGAGGACAGGATCGGCCGGCGCATGCCGCGCTCGATCGACACGCCCTGGGCGTTCATGACCAGGTCGAGGGTCGAGTTGGCGACGCCCACCACCAGCAGCGAGGCGGCGAGCGCCGGCACGGTCTGGGCCAGCGCCGGCAGCAGGATCGCCACCATCAGCCCCGCGACCGCCACCCGGCAGAACGTGCTGCTCGAACGTCCGGGCAGGAGCCGGCCCACCAGCGGCATCGACACGACCGCCGCCGCGGCGGGAGCGAGCAGGCACAGCCCGAGGATCCCCGCGCCGGCGTGGACGTGGTCCGCCAGCGCAGGAATACGCGACGCCCACGTGGCGAACAGCGCCCCGTCCACGAAGAACACGGCCGTGATGGCCGCTCGGCGGCTCACGCGCGGAGCACCTCGATCCCGAGCGCGCGGTACGGGGCGAGGGCGCGCTCCTCGACGTCCGCGTCGGTCACCAGCTGGGTGACAGCGCTCATCGGCGCGACGACCACCGGCATCGCCGTGCCCAGCTTGTCGTGGTCGGCCAGCGCGACCACCTCCCCCGCGCCGTCGATCATCGCCGCCTTCACGTGGCGCTCTTCGAGGTCGTTCGTGGTCACGCCGATCTCGGGGTGCAGGCCGCACACCCCGAGGAACATGATGTCGGCGCGGATCACCCGCAGCGCCTCGACCGCGGCCGCGCCGACCGTGACGAGCGAATCGGGGCGCAGCGTACCGCCGATGACGGTCACCTCGAGGCCGGGATGATCCGCCAGCGCGAGGGCGATCGGCGGGCTCGTCGTGATCACGCTCGCGCGCAGGTCGTCGCGCAGCGCGCGGGCGAGCTCCAGCGTGGTCGTGCCGCCGTCGAGCACGACCACCTGTCCGTCTGTCACACACGCTGCGGCGCGCCTGGCGATCGAAGCCTTGGCCTCGGGGGCCCGGCGGGATCGGGTCGCGAACGACGAAGCGTCGCCGTGGCGCGGAAGCGCGCCGCCGTGGACGCGGCGCACCAGTCCGAGACCGTCCAGCTCGCGCAGGTCGCGCCGGATCGTGTCCGAGGAAACGTCGAGCTCGTCGCTCAAGTCGGCGGCCAGCACCCGTCCGTGGGTGCGGAGCCGATCGAGGATCACCGCTCGCCGCTCGTCGGTTAGCACGCCTCACAGGCTACACGAGCCTGCATGAACGTGCAAGATCGTGCGCAATCGGGAACGGTCAGGCAGGGGGCGGCGTCAGCACGAGCATCGCGCCGGCGCGGTTCGACCGACTCAGCGCTGCGCCACGCGCTCCGGGTCCTCGACGTTGGTCGATGAATACGCGGCCGGGAATCCCTGGCGCCAGCTCGCGTACCACGGCGCCCAGCCGAGTGCGCGCTTGGCCTTGGCGTTCGAGGCGCCCCGCGCCTGGGTGGCCATCACCACGGCCGCCTCGCCGGCGACGAGCCGGGCGAGCCAGGCCGGGAACCGGCGGGGCGGGCCCGCACCGAGCGCCTCGGCCAGGACCGGCAGCCAGTCGCGCACCGGCGCGGGCTCGTCGTCGACGACGTTGTAGATGGCGGGTCCGTCGTGATCGAGCGCCAGCACGGTCGCCGCGGCAGCATCGTCGAGGTGGATGAACGACATCATCCCGGCGCCGCTGCCGACGATCGGGTACTGCCGCTTGCGCACGGGCTCGACGAGGCCGTCGTTCCCGGCGCCGTAGAAGCCGCCGTAGCGGAGCGCGATCCCGCCGAAGTCGGTCACCGCGGTGTCGAGGTGGGCCATCGCCGCGTACGTCTCCCCCGTGTTCTCCGGCGGCGCCGGATCGAGGGGATCGTCCTCGGTCTTGATCAGGCCGCCCTCGCGCGCGTAACGGTACGGCGCGAAGCTCTGGCCGATGAACCGCTGCACGTCCGCATCCCACGCCGCCGCGATCAGCGCGTCGGTGCCCTCGGTCCGCAGCCGGTTGGTCGCGGCGAACGTACGGTCCAGGCTGCGGCCGAACTTCGCGCCCGAGAGCGCGGTGGCCTGGTGGACGATGGCGTCGGGCTGGATCTCGAGCACAGTCCTGCGCACCGCGCGCGCATCGAGGATGTCGAGCGCGACCGGCGTGGCGCCGAGTCCCCGCATCCGCTCTGCGCTGGCCGGTGAGTTGTGGGTTCCGTACACCTCGTGCCCGGCATCGATCAACCGGGAAACGAGACGGCTGCCGAGCGCGCCGCTGGCGCCGGCCAGGAATACTCGCACTTGATGCTCCTTTGCAACTTTGTGTCACATCCCACGCAGCTGGCGGGTCTAGTTCCATGACACCCCGCGAAGGAGGAACGTGACAGTGACCGATCAGGACTGGCTCGCCACACGATTCGAGGAACAGCGGCCGCACCTGAGAGCCGTCGCGTACAGGATGCTGGGCTCGCTGAGCGAGGCGGACGACGCGGTGCAAGAGGCCTGGATTCGCCTCAGCCGCACCGACACCAGCGCGGTCGAGAACCTCGGCGGGTGGCTCACCACGGTTGTCGCGCGGGTGGCGCTCAACATGCTTCGGTCGCGGAAGACACGCGGCGAGCAACCGCTCGACGTGCACGTGCCCGACCCGATCGTCGATCCCGTCGCCGGGACCAATCCCGAGCACGAAGCGCTACTGGCCGACTCCGTCGGGCTTGCGATGCTGGTGGTGCTCGAGACGCTGCCGCCCCCGGAGCGGCTGGCGTTTGTGCTCCACGACATGTTTGCGATCCCGTTCAGCGAGATCGGGGCAATCCTCGAGCGCTCGCCCGACGCCGCGCGCCAGCTCGCCAGCCGGGGCAGGCGTCGCGTGCGGGGAACCGTTCCGATTCCGGACGCGGATGTCGCTGCCCAATGGGAGGTCGTCGAGGCCTTCCACGCCGCCGCACGCGATGGCGACTTCGAGCGGCTGGTCGCCGTCCTCGACCCCAACGTCGTCCTGCGTGCCGACGGTGGCCTGACCGGCCTCTCCAGTCACATCCAAGGCGCCGAGACCGTGGCCGGCCAGGCGCTGATGTTCTCGCGCATCGACCTGACCACGCGTCGCGCACTCGTCAATGGGGCTCCCGGCGCGGTCGTGCTCCTCGACGGCCGGCCGTTCTCCGTCGGAGCGTTCACCGTCAGGGACGGAAGGATCGTCGAGATCGACATCCTCGCCGACCCCGAGCGTCTCGCGGGGCTCGATCTGACGATTCTCGAAGGGTGAGCCCCGCCCGGGCGAGCCGGGCAAGCCGGGCGCCCCGAGCTGTCACAGAGTCGACGCGCCACGCGTCATACGGACGGGAGCCCACCGAGAACCGGAGGTCCGTAGCGATGCCGGCAGGCGCTCACCGTCGCGGCGCTCGCGATCCTGGCGATCCCGGTGGTCATGGTCGGGATCGTGGCCGGTGTCGTCTACCTCCTCTTTCGCGCGATCGCACGCATCGCCGGGCACGCAGCGTCACTGTTCAGCGCCCCGGCGCCGGAGCCCGAGCGCGCCGAGCCGGCACACGTCGAGCCGGAGCTCACCCGTCGCTTGCCAGTGAAGGGACCGCATGCAATGGTCTGAGCTCCCGTGCGCTTCTCGGTCAACCTCCCGAACTTCGGCGACTTCGCGGATCCGAGGGCGGTCGCGACGGTCGCCGTCGCGGCTGAGGAGGCGGGCTGGGACGCGGTGTTCGTGTGGGATCACGTCGTACACAACAAGCAGACGCGTCGGGGTCAACCGTTCGGCGATCCGTGGATCCTCCTGGCCGCGGCCGCGATGGCGACCACTCATCTCAGGCTCGGGACCCTGGTCACTCCGGTGGCCCGCCGCCGTCCGGAGCAACTCGCCCGGCAGGTCGCCACGCTCGACTCGCTCAGCGCCGGGCGGATGATCTTCGCCGCCGGGCTCGGCGGCCCGATCGAGGATGAGTACGGCAGCTTCGGCGACACCACCGACCCGGTCGTCCTCGCCGAGCGCCTCGACGAGGGCCTCGAGTTGCTGGCGCGCTACTGGTCGGGCGAGCCGGTCGACCACGACGGGCGCCACTACCAGGTCCGCGACGTCGCGCTGCTGCCCCCCACCGTCCAGCGCCCTCGCCCGCCGATCTGGATCGGCGGAATCTGGCCGCACCGCGCGCCGATGCGCCGCGCCGCCCGCTGGGACGGAGCCGTCCCGATGTTCATCGACGCGCCACACGGCCACGTCCCGCCGGTCGACCAGGTCCGCGACCTCGTGGGCTACGTCACTCAGCATCGCGAGGATGCGAGCCACCGCCCGTTCGAGATCGTGCTCGGCGGCGCCACGCCGGGGGATCCCGCCAAGGCGCGAGACGTGATCGCCCCGCTGGCCGAGGTCGGCGCCACGTGGTGGGACGAGCGTCAGATCCAGACCTCCGACGACGTCCACCGCCTGACCCCGGTGCTGCGCCGCGTCAACCAGGGGCCACCCGCCTGGGAGGCGTGCTGAACGACGCCGGACTGACCCACGAGCAGCTGTTCCGGGACGACCTCGACTATTACGAGGGCCGGGCGAGCGGAATCGCCTCCGTCCGGGGCGTGACCATCGCCGAGGCGCGCCGAGACCTCGCCGCCCGACACGGTTTGGCGAGCTGGGACGAGCTTCGGCACCGTGTCGAGGCGATGAACCGCGGCGAGCCGCCGACCCCGTTCGTCCTCGCGTATCGGGCGCTCGAGGCGAACGAGCGCGAGCGCCTCCTCGAGTTGCTCGACGAGTACCCCGACCTGGTCGTCCAACGCGGGACCAACGGCAATGATCTGCTCGGGATGGCGGGCGACATCGAAATCGTGTCGCTCTTGCTCGAGCGCGGCGCCGATCCCAACCGCGGCAACGACTACGGCTGGACCAAGCTGCATCAGGCCGGGTACGGGAACGACTCCGACCTGGCGCGGCGAATGCTCGCTGCGGGCGCGCGGACCGATCTGTCCGCTCGGGGCGACGGGGGCACGCCACTGGTCGTGGCGCTGTTCTGGGGTCATCGCGAAGTTGCCGGGCTGCTCGGCCGCCAACCCGTCAACCTGCGAGTCGCCGGAGGCCTCGGGGACCTCGCGATTATCCGTGAACTGGCCGGCACTCCCGAGGCCCGTGCGCACCGCGCGTTCTACCGTCCACACGGCGGCTTTCCGGCCTGGCAGCCATCGGACGATCCGCAGGAGGTGCTCGATGAGGGGCTCGTCTGGGCCGCGAAGTCCGACCGGGTGGAGGCGATCCGGCTGCTGGTCGATCTCGGGGGGCGCGTCGACGCTGACCCGTATCGCGGCACTGCGCTGACGTGGGCCGCGGTGAATGGGCGTGTGCGGGCGGTTCGCACCCTCATCGAACTGGGCGCCGACCCCAATCAGCGCGGCACGTTCGGCGGCCCGAGCCACGGCGAAGGCGTCACCGCGATTCACCTCGCGGCGCAAGCCGGACGGCGCGGGGCGGTCGTCACGCTGCTCGAACTCGGAGCGGACCCGCTCCTCCTCGACAACCTGCACGGCGGCAATGCGCGCGGCTGGGCCGGCGTCGGCGGCCATCCCGAGCTCGCCGACATCCTCCCTGACCGCTGATCAACGCCGGCGGCCGGCGCGCTCCACCGGCAACGCGCTCGCGCCAACGCGCTGGTCGAGCCAGCCGGTCACCGGCGCCGCCGCGCGCCACGTCTTGGTGACGAACTTCAGCCCCTGCGTCCGGCCGATGCCGCCGTCGGCGCCGAGCGTCGCGCCGAGCGAGAGGCTCTTGCGCCGCAGCAGGTCGATCCGCTCGTGGTCCTTCGCGTACCCCCGAGGCGCCGTCGCGAGGCTCTCACCCCACACGTCCAGACCCGCCTTGCGGACCCCTGCGATGAGCTTCACGAGCTCCGGCCCGTGCGCATCGTCGGCGACCGCCTCCCGGTAGCGCTCGAGCTGATCGCGAGCCATCACGTGGTAGCCGCTGCCGGCCACGAGTCCGTGCGCCGAGATCGACGCGTACAGGCCCTGGGCGGCTATCTCCGACCCGTAGATCACTCCGTACGTGTTGGTCTTGTACGGAGATTTGTCGGGCGAGAAGCGGATGTCCCGGTTCTGGCGGAACATCTTCACCTCGCCTCCGAACTTCTCACTCAGCTCGGTCAGAAGCGCCTCCATCTGGCCGCGGATCGACGCCTCGAAGAACTCCCGTCGCTGAGCGAAGTACTCCTTGGTGTTATCCACCTCGAGGCCGCTGAACCACGCTGGAACGTCCGGCCCGAAGCCCTCGAACTTGGTCATGACGCGATCCTCTCAGTAACGTCACCCGGCGTGGCCGCACATTCGATCGTGCGCGTGGGCACGGAGGACCTGGACGAACTCCTCGGGCTGATGCGGGGCTACTGCGACTTCTACGAGGTCTCGCCGTCCGATGCCGATCTCCTGGCTGTGTCCCGAGCGCTGATCGACGATCCAGTCGGCGAAGGGCTGCAACTGATCGCGCGCGACTCGAGCGGCCGCGCGGTCGCCTTTGCCACGCTGTACTGGACGTGGGAGACGACGAGCGCTGAGCGGATCGGGATCATGAACGATCTTTTCGTGGCCGAGGACGCACGCGGTCAGGGCATCGCCGATCGGCTCATCGAGGCGTGCCGCGCGGAGTGCAGGCAACGCGGTGCGGGGCGCTTGACCTGGCAGACGGCGCCGGACAACTTCCGCGCCCAGACGGTCTACGACCGGGTCGGTGGAATCCGGGAGCAGTGGATCGACTACTGGCTGCCCTGCTAATGGTTGATTGCGCTTTCCCGAGGGGCGCGGGCGCTGTCGGCCGGCGGCGGCCCCGGGCGCGTTGGCTCCGAACGTGCAGAAGCGCTCATCTGTCCCGTTGGGGGCTGAGCCGTTCGCGGGCCGGCAGCTGTGAGGTGAAGCAGCTCGCCTCGGGGGTCAGAGCGATGGACGCCGGGACCGCTTTGCAGGTGCCGCGCCTCCGGGAACGTGCTTAATCCGTTACGACTGCCACCCACCCGAGAGCGTGCCGAACCATGCACGCTATCGTTGCAGTCGAATCCGCCCGAACCCTTGGGGTTCTCGATCTCGACGGCGATCGCCACGATCGCCTTCGTGTCGGTCTGCCGGCCGAACACGCCGCCTTCAACCCCGCCGAGGTATGCCTCGTCGACCTCGACCCAGCCGGCGAGGCGCTCGCGGCCGGGACAGACCATAGCCTTGCGGTAGCGGTGACAGCATCGCCCACGACGTCTGGTAGGAGCCGATCCCCAGCGACCGCTGGATCCCCAGCGCGGAGACGCCCTGCTTCTGGCTGGTCATCGCCCACGCCGCCCCGAACCACAACCGCAGCGGCTCCGAGTGCGGTGGAAGATCGTCCCTGCCGTAACCGACACCTGCCGCCCGCAGACCGACACTCCCAACGACTGCTGCTCAACCGCCACCCAGCTCGCCCAACGCAGCGCCAGCGGAACCCGTCCGGCCAGCGCAGCCACTCAAGGTAGTCGCGGCAGGCAGCCTCGTGACATCCGTGCATAGCACGTCACGCCGCAGCGGATCACCGATGCGTGACGAATTACGCACCCTCTCGCCGCGCCCCGGCCGAAGGGCCGGCCCCGCCCCGGAATCAACCATCTGGTGGTCGCGTGTCGATTTCGCCCCGCGCCATTCGTGTAAGGGGTGAGAGACCCCTCGACGAAAGGACCCCAAGATGAAGCACTACCTGCTCAGCTTCTGCCAGCCGGACGGCGAGCCGCCCGCGCCCGCGACGCTCGAGAAGATCATGGCCGAGGTCGGAGCGCTGCGCACCGAGCTTCAGGCGCAGGGCGCGTGGGTGTTCGGCGACGGGTTGCACGACCCGAGCGCCGCGACCGTGCTGCGTCCGGCCGACGGCGAGATCGTGACGATCGACGGCCCGTTCACGGAAGGCAAGGAGCACATCGGCGGCCTCGTGATCATCCGGGCCGCGGATCTCGACGCCGCGCTCGAGTGGGGCCGCCGATACTCGAACGCGACGACCCTGCCGATCGAGGTGCGCCCCTTCCAAACCGAGGCGGAGGACTAGGCGCGGGTGACACCCGTCGCGCACGCGGAGATCGAGCGTGTCTTCCGCGAGGAGTACGGGCGAGTCGTGGCCGTCCTGGTCCGCGTCTTCGGCAACATCGACATCGCCGAGGAAGCGGTCCAGGACGCGTTCGCGACGGCCGTGGTCCACTGGCCCGAGCGCGGCGTCCCGCCCGCGGCGGCGGGCTGGATCATCACCACGGCGCGCAATCGGGCGATCGATCGGCTGCGGCGCGAAGCCTCGCGCGATGACCGCCATGCCCAGGCCGCGCTCCTGCACGCGCACGACGAACCGGCCGAGGAGGCCGCCGTGCAGGACGATCGCCTGCGCCTGATCTTCACCTGCTGCCATCCGTCGCTGTCGATGGCCGCGCGGGTTGCCCTCACGCTCCGGCTCCTCGGCGGTCTCAGCACACCCGAGATCGCCCGGGCGTTCCTGGTTCCTGAGCCGACCATGGCGCAGCGACTCGTCCGTGCGAAGGGCAAGATCCGCGATGCAGGGATCCCGTATCGCGTCCCCCGCGAGGCGGATCTGCCCGAGCGGCTGGCGTCGGTCCTGGGCGTCGTCTATCTGATCTTCAACGAGGGCTACACCGCGACAGCCGGTGACCGGCTCACCCGGGAAGAGCTGTCCGGCGAGGCGATCCGCCTCGGACGTCTGCTCGCCGCGCTGATGCCCGATGAGCCTGAGGCGACCGGACTACTGGCCCTGATGCTGCTCGTGCACTCACGCCGCCCGGCACGGACCGGCGTCCGAGGTGAGCTCGTCCTACTCGCGGAGCAGGACCGGCGTCTGTGGGACCGCGCCCTGATCGAAGAGGGCCAGGCGCTCGTCCGGCGGTGCCTGGCCCGTAACCAGCCCGGCCCCTACCAGGTCCAGGCCGCGATCAACGCCGTCCACAGCGACGCCGCGACCGCCGCGGAGACCGACTGGCGCCAGATCCTCGCCCTCTATGACCAGCTGATGGCGCTCACTCCCACCGCGGTGGTTGCGCTCAACCGCGCCGTCGCGGTGGCGGAGGTCGACGGTCCGCAACCCGCGCTGGCACTGGTCCATGCGCTGCCGCTCGACCGCTACTACCTGTACCACGCGATCCGAGCCGATCTCCTGCGCCGGCTCGGCCGGACCGAGGAGGCGGCCGCCGCTTACCGAGCCGCGCTCGCGCGCACCGGCAACGCCGCCGAGACCGCGCTGCTCGAGCGGCGCGTCGACGCGCTCCTCATTTGACGCCGGCGATCAGCCTCTCGCGGTTGAACAGGGAGGACACGAACCGCCAGCCGAGCCGGTTGCCGATGATCAGCACCACGGCCAGCGCGACCGCGATCTGGGTCGAGGGGTGGATCACGTTGAGCGAGATGAGTGTGGTCAGCGCGACCGTGGGCAGGCTCGCGAGGACGCTGAGTTGCTGCGCCACGCGGACGTCGCTGACCCGCGTCGAGATCGCGATACCGAGCCAGACCGACCATCCGGCGATCAACGGCGTGAACAGCACCTGGACGAGGACGTCCGGACCACGGATGATCGCGGACGAAACCCCCGGATGGGCGAACAGCGCGACGACGGCGACGAACACGCCGAACACGAGGTAGGCGATCACGATCGACGGCGCGAGCACCGCGAGTGCCTTACCCAGGACCAGCTCCTCGCGCCGGATCGGCGTGGTCAACACCGGTTCGAGCGTGCCCTCCTGGCGCTCGCCGACGATCGCGTAGGAGGCGAGCAGGACCGGCACGAGTGCCGGGATCGCGAGCATGTAGAGCAGCTCGTGGCGGTGCGAGAGCTGTGCTGCCGCCTCCGAGGACAGCGTGAACACCGAGATGATCGGCTGGATGAGGAACACGAACGGGATCACCGCCATGGCCCAGATGATCGAGCCGGTGCGCCGGTAGGTCCGGATCTCCTTGCGCGCGATCGCGCCGATTCGCCTGCGGCTCACGCGCGACTCGTCTCCCGGTCTTGGTCGATCAGCTCGAGGTACACGTCCTCGAGCGAGTGGTAGGACTCCGCGATCGTCAGCACATCGGCGCCGGCGGCCACCAGCGCGCGCGTGATCGCCGGGGCGGCGATCGCAGTGTCCGACACGGAAACCTGATAGGCGCCGTCGCCGTCCTGGCGCCAGCCCTCGACCCCCGGCAGCCCGCCGAACACGTCCTCAGCGTCGGGCAGGGCGGCCGCGGTCTTGACCGTGAGCGACTTCGCGAACAACCGGTCGCGAAGCTCCTCGGGCCGCCCGATCGTCTGCAGGGTGGTGTTGAGGATCGCGACGCGGTCGCACAGCCGCTCGGCCTCCTCGAGGCGGTGCGTCGTCAAGAAGATCGTCACGCCGCTCTGCCCCAGCGTGGCGATCAGTTCGTGCACTTCGCGGCTGGCCGCCGGATCGAGGCCGGCCGTCGGCTCGTCGAGGAACAACACCTCCGGGTCGCTGAGCAACGCACGCGCGAGCGCGACCCGCTGGCGCAGACCCTTGGACAGCGTGCCGCACGGGTCGTTCGCCCGGTCGGTCAGGTTGACGGCGCTGAGCGCCCGGTCGATCCGCGCCGGCGGATCGGGCACCTCGTACAGGTCCGCGAAGCACTGCAGGTTCTCCGCCACGCTCAGGCGTGAGTACAGACCTGGCGTTTCCGGCATGATCGCGATGCGCCCGCGGATGTCGACGCCGTTCTCCGGCGCCAGCGGGATGCCGGCCACCGTCGCCGATCCCGAGGTCGGTGCGATCAGCGTGCCGAGCGTCCGCACCGTGGTCGTCTTCCCGGCGCCGTTTGGGCCGAGGAACCCGAACACCTCGCCATAGGCGATCTCGAACGTCAGGTTCTCGAACGCGATCCGGTCACCAAACCGCTTGCCCAGACCGTCGGCCGAGAGCGCCGCGCGTGATGTCCCGTTCATACGCGTGGATGATATCGCGCAAATATTGCTCCGATAGTCGGAACGACGGGTCGGTCAGGGATCGGACACGGCGCCGATCCCGTGTTCCAGCACGTCCAGGGCGTGCTGGCCCTGTCTGACCACGTTGCGTGCGATCCGGCGGTTGGAGACGCCGGCCAGCGCCTGGCGGTGGGTGTAGCTGATCAGCGCGCGGTGCAGACCGATGAGGGCGTTGGCGATCACCCACGGCTCGACGTCGTCGGCGGCCATGCCCAGCTCCTCGGCGACGCGTGACGCCAGGGTGCCGGTGAAGCGCTCGAAGATCTCCCGCTGCCGCGTCTGAAGCGCGGGGCTGCCGGTCATTACCCGGGCGACCGTGCGCATGCCCTCGGTGGCGGCCGGATCGTCGGAGGCGAGAAAGCCGCGAGGGTTGAGGGCGAAGCGGCCAAACGCCCGCACGATCGACTCGCCCTCGGGACGGTCGCTCAGCGCACCGAGCAGCTCCTGCTCGAACGCCTCCATCCGGTGGAAGACGAGGTCCTCCTTGGTCGGGAAGTAGTTGAACACGGTGGCCTCGGAGACCTCCGCCTGCCGAGCGATCTCCGCCACCGGGACGTCGTCGAAACCCCGCTCGGCGAACAGCCGCCAAGCCGTGTCGGCGATCTGCTGCCGGGTGCGCTGCTTCTTCAGTTCGCGCAGTCCGAGTTCGGTCGTCATCGAGCTTCCGGATCGTAGCAACGAGCCTTGACAGACTCTAAACTTAGGGTTACCCTAAATTTAGTCACGCACTAAACGCTCGACTCGGGAGAGACCAGAAATGTCCACGCAAGACCAGACGGATCATCGCCGGGTGATGCTCGCGTTCGGCGGGCTGCTGGTGGCGATGTTCATCGGGGCGCTCGACCAGACGATCATGGCCACCGCACTGCCGACCATCGCCGGCCAACTCGGGGGACTCGGTGAGCTCTCATGGGTGGTGACCGTGTACGTCCTCGGCGCCGCCGCCTCCACTCCCCTGTGGGGCAAGGCGTCCGACATGTACGGGCGCAGGAGCCTGATCAGCGCGGCGATTCTGCTGTTCATCGCCTTCTCGGCGCTGTCCGGCGCCGCCCAGAGCATCGGCGCGCTGATCGCCTTCCGGGCCATACAGGGAATCGCCGCCGGCGGCGTGATGACGCTCGCCGCGGCCAGCGTCGCGGACCTGTTCTCCCCGCGCGAGCGCGGCCGCTACCAGGGCTACATCCAGCTCACCTTCCTGCTGGCCAGCCTCCTGGGTCCGCTCCTCGGGGGTCTGTTCGTCGACCAGCTCTCGTGGCGGTTCGCGTTCTTCGTCAACGTGCCGATCGGCGCGGTCGCGCTCGTACTGCTTCGGCTCTACCTGAAGGCGCCGGCCGAACGCCGGGCGGTCCGGCTCGACTACGCCGGATCCGCCCTCCTCGCGGGCACGGTCGTCGGCATCCTGCTCGTCCTCACCTGGGGTGGCAGCCGCTACGCCTGGGGCTCGCCACAGATCGTCGGCCTGCTCGCCGGCACGCTCACCCTGCTGGCGGCATTCGTGTTGTGGGAGCGCCGGGTGCCGGATCCGGTCCTCCCCCTTCGGCTGTTCAAGGACCGCGTGCTGGTGGTCGTGAGCGCAGCGCTGTTCATCACCACGCTGTCGCTGTTCGCCGCGATCGTGTTCCTGCCCCTCCACCTCCAGCTCGTCACCGAGGCGAGCGCAACCGGCGCCGGGCTGCTCATGCTCCCGCTCCTGGGCGCGAGCGCGGTCAGCACCATCGTCTCGGGCCAGATCATGTCCCGGACCGGCCGCTACAAGGCGTTCCCGATCGCGGGCCTGGCCGCGATGAGCCTGGGGCTGGCGCTGTTCTCGACGCTCGGCGCCGGCGGCTCACGTCTGAGCGCCGCGGCGTACATGGCGATCTTCGGGATCGGGTTCGGGATGGTGACCCAGATCCTGGTCGTCGCGATCCAGAACGCCGTCGAGCCGCGCGAGATCGGCACCGCGACCGCGGCCGCCAACCTCTTCCGAGCGCTCGGCGGATCGGTCGGGGTGGCGATCTACGGGGCGATCTTCACCGCTGGCCTGCGCCACTGGCTGCCGATCGAGCTGGCCGGGCACACCGCGCGCGGGATCACCGCGACGGGCGTCCAGGCCACCCCGGGTGCCGTCCACGCCCTGCACCCCGTCGTGCGGCACGCGGTCGCCCACGCGATCGCCAATTCACTCCACGACGTGTTCCTCGCCGCGGCCCCGATCGCCCTCGCGGGGGCGGTGATCGTGACGCTGCTGCCCGAGCGGCCGCTCCGCGGCCGGGCGGAGCCTAAAGTGAAGTCCACCGAGCCGAGAGGAGACCAACCATGCCCATCATCAACGCCGGTGACCTCAGGGGCGGGAACCTCAAAGGCGCCGACTGCGGCGCGACCATTTCCCTCATCCTCGACCACTCAGAGCCGGGTCAAGGACCCCGCCTCCACCGCCACCCGTACGACGAGACCTGGGTCGTCCAGGAGGGAACCCTCACCTTCCAGCTCGGAGACGAGCGCTACCGGGTCGGCGCCGGCGACATCGTGATCGCCCCGCCCGACGTGCCCCACAAGTTCACCAACGAGGGGCCCGGGAGCTCGAGCCTCGTATGCATCCACGCGCACCCGACGATGGTTACCGAGTGGCTGGAGTGACGCGGCCGGGCCTACGGGACCGGCTCGTCCTTCCGTTCCAGCACGTCGAACGACCACAGCTCGCTCGCCGTCCCGACCGGACCGCGTTCCCGATGCTGGGCGTGCCCGGCGGCGAAGTCGCGGCTGGCCATCCACGCCTGGAAGTCCTCCTCCGAGCGCCAGCGAGTCACGACCAGGCAGACCTCCCGGTCGTCGTTCGGCCGCAGCAGCTCGAAGCCCTCGAACCCGGGCGCGTCCTCGACCTTCCCCGCGCGCCGGGCGAACCGCTCCTCGAACTCCGCAAACCGCTCGCGCGGGACGGTGATCGCGTTGATCTTGACGACGGCCACGCGGAGATCGTAAACACCCGCGGCGCGGGACTAAATATCGCCGACGACGAAATGTGCGTTTGCCCGATGTAGGACCGGCGCGGCTCTGGGACAGTGCGAGGCGTGGTGCACGAACGCCCTCAACCGACCGTGAACGTGAGCTCGCCGACCGGATCCCGCGCCGCGGACTCGGAGGGGTCGCGGGTCGCGAGCCACGCGGCGGCCTCGGCGAGGGCAGCCGCGTGACCGAGCGGCGGCGCGCCATCGAGCAGCGTGCCCCGCTCGGCGATGCCGAGCAGGACGAGGCACTCGTCGCGCAGGATGCTCTCGGGCCACAGCTCGGAGTCGATGGCTACGACGATCCGTTCGGCGTGGGTGAGCCACTGCGCGGAGGTATCGGGCGCCACCGCGGCCGCGTAGCGGGCGACGAACCACAGCGCGAAGGCGGCCAGCGGCTGGACGCTGACCTGACGGACGAGGTCGAGGACCTCGGCGAGGGCCGCCCGAGCGATCGCTCGGTCGCGGGCTGACTCCGCCAGCAGCCGCGTCGTGACCGCGGTCGCGAACATGTACTGGTGCCCCAGCTCGTGCGCGTTCGCCGCGCTGTGCGCGGCGTGCTCGCAGGCATCGTCGAACCGGCCGTCGATGTACGCATCGACCGCGAGGAAGTAGTGCGTCCACCCGAGCGCCTGCGGAGTCGCCTCCGGCGTGAGCAGCTCGAGCAGCATCGGGCGCATGCGGCGCATCTCGTCGCGATCCCGTGCGTTCATCGCTCGCCCGAACAGGTTTCCGAGCGCCGTCGCGAGCGCGTCCCGATTACCGAGCTCCGCCGCACGATCCGCGAGCCGTCGCGTCCACGCCGACACGGACGGACTGAAGCCCTCCACGAACGAGACCGCGCGCAGCAGCGCGATCTCGTGCTCGGGCGGTATCGCGAACCGTTCGAGCAGGCGACCAACCAATTCCTGGCTCTCCTGTCGCAACATCCCAGCGAACCACAGCGGTCGCATGCCGAGTGCGAGCGCGGTGGCCAGCTCCTCATCGCCAGCCTCGATCGCGTTCTCGAGCGCGGCCCTGATGTTGGCGTGGTCGGCCAGGATCGGCGCCGCGCTCTCGCCCGGTGAGGTGCCGGCGTCGATCGCCCGGCTGGCCGAGGCGACGTACTCGGCGAAATAGGCGCGGTGGCGAGCGCGCACCGGCTCGAGGTCGCCCGTCTGCGCCAGCTCGGTTGACGCGAACACCCGGACCAGCTCGAGCAGCTCGAACCGATCGCCGTCGACCCCGCGCCGGATCAGGCTCGTCTCGAGCAACTCGTTCAGGTCGGTGCCGACGGCGCGTGCGGCCGTTGCCTCGAGCGCGGCGGCATTGAAGCCGCCGATGAACGCGCCGGCCGCGCGGAACACCTCCTGCGCCGAGGGAGTGAGCAGGTCGTAGCTCCACCGGATCGTCGTCCCAAGCGACTGCTGGCGGTTGGGGAGATCCCGCAGCGCGCGCCGGCCGATCGAGAGCGGCTGCGCAAGCTGCTCGGAGATCTGGGCCGGCGTCAGCACCGCGGCTCGCGACGCGGCCAACTCGATCGCCAGAGGCAGCCCGTCGAGGGCCCGGCATATCTGCCCCACGATCCGCGTCAACGGCGCGTCGACGGCGAGGGTCCGGTTCGACGCGACTGCGCACTGGAGGAACATCTGCACCGCGGAGCTGTCCGCGAGCTCCTCGTCGGACTCGTCGGCGGGCAGCTCGAGCGGTGGCACGTCGAACACCTGCTCACCGCGGATCCGCAACGGTGTGCGGCTCGAAGCGATCACGCGGAGCCTCGGGGCGACGGCAAGCAGCTCCGCCGGCAGGATCGCCGCCGCCAGCAGATGCTCGAAGTTGTCGATCACCAGCAGCAGCTCCCGGTCGCGGAGGTAGCTCGGCAGTGCGTCGGCCCCGGGCGCATCGGCCTGGTCGCGGTGGCCGAGCGCGCTCGCGATCTCGGCCGCCACCAGCGCTGGGTCGGTCACCTGCTCCAGGCGGACGAACACCGCGCCGTCGCGATAAGCGTGCTCCTGACGAGCGGCGAGCTCGAGCAGTAACCGCGTCTTCCCCACCCCGCCGGGGCCGGTCAGCGTCACGAGCCGGACATTCGGGTCGTCCATCAGGTCGGCGAGCACACGCAGTTCGTCAAGCCGCCCGACCAGCTGCGTGACCGGTTGCGGGAGGTTCGAGGACCTTGCCGTCGCGGCCGCCCCGGCCGCCCCGGCCGCGGCTCCCAGATCGGCCGCCGGCTGAGGCTGCGCGCGCAGCCCGGGGTCGCGCTCGAGGATTTGACGCTGCAGCTGCGTGAGCCGGTCGCTGGGCTCGAGGCCGAGCTCCTCGGCGAGCAGACGGCGGGCACGCTGATACGCGTCGAGCGCCTCCGCCGGCCGTTCGGCGCGGTACAGCGCGAGCATCAGCTGTCCCCACACCCGCTCCTCGAAGGGATGCTCGGCGGCGAGGCTCGAGACCTCCGGGACGAGCTCGCCCGCCCCACCGTGCTGCAGATCGGCGTCGATCCGGAGCAGCCGCGCCTGCAGGCGTTTCTCCTCGAGCGCGCGGCGCCACTGGGCGACGCTGCCCTCGGCGGCGACGTCGGACAGTGGCTCGCCTCGGAACAAGCCGAGCGCCTCGCGAAGGAGCGCGGGCGCTCGGTTCGAATCGCTCTGGGCGTGCTCAACCAGGTCGTCGAAGCGCCATACATCGAGCTCGAAGGCCGCCGGCGTCAGCGAGTAACCCGCCGTATCGAGCTGGAGCAACCCCCCGAGCAGCGCGCGCAGCTTCGAGAGGTGGACGTGCAGCGCCGACACGGCGCTCGGCGGAGGGCGATCTCCCCAGAGCTCGTCGATCAGGCGATCGCGCGACAGCGGCACGCCGCCGGCCAGGAGCAGGAGCGCGAGCAACGACCGCTGGCGGCCGCTCGGCACCGCGACCAGCCGCCCATCGCACTCGAACACGAGCGGGCCCAACACCCCGAAACGCGCAACGCGACCGGCCACCCGGTCACAGGGTAAAGCCCCGGCTCCGCGCTGGACCTAAGCGCCGCTTTGGCGCTCCTTTGGTCGGCGTTAGGTGCGGCGGCTCAATCTGCACCGCGTCAACGAAAGGTCGTACAGGAGGGCAAGCAGATGGGCCTTTTCAACAAGATGCGAAATCTGGCGGGTTCGGTTCCCAAGGAGCTCTTGCAGAACGGACGGCTCGGCCGGGGGATCATCGTCAGCATCCAGCAGACGTCGGTCAGCACCGGCGCTGACTTCGATCCCGCGCATGTGTGCGTGTTCACGGTCGAGGTGGCGCTCGACAGCGTGCCGCGGTACACCGCGACGTGCCGTCAGGCGGTGCGGGCGACGATCCTGCCGCAGCTGATGCTTCCCGGAGCCACGGTCGCGGTCCGGGTGGACCCGAACGACCACAGCCGGATCGCCCTCTCGCTGGGCGAGGAGCCGCCGACGGTGACGATGGCGCGCTCCGGCGACGCCAACACCGGGTCCGCCGCGCGGATCCTCGAGTACGGCGTGCCGTGCCGAGCCGTGATCGTTCAGTCACAGCCGATGGGCATGCGCAACCCGGCGGGCCAGGACATGTTCGCGTTCGTGCTCACCGTCATCGCCGAGGGCAGGCCGCCATACCAGACCAAGGTCGGCAACCCGGTGCCGGCGGACGCCGTGCCGCTCGTGTACCCGGGGAACGCGCTACCGGCGAAGCGCATGCCGGACGGCGAGGACCACGAGATCGTGATCGATTGGGACGCGGCGCTCGCCCAGGCCGCGGCAGCAACCGTCTAACTAACCGCCGCACGACGCGGCACCTGTTCAAACACACTCAAACCCCAGGGGGTAACAAACCATGGTTTATGTCACTGGCAACTGGCGTGTCGCGCTGGCGGGAATCGCCGCCTCGCTGCTGATCTTCGGCGTGCTGTTCTTCACCGTCATTCAGCCCAGCCAGCACACGGCCGACCAGGCGGTCAAGACCGGCCTGCAGCAGAGTCAGCAGGCGCTGGATCAGGCTCAGAAGCAGCTGTCGGGCGCGACCACGCCGGCCAGCCCGAGCACTCCCGCCAGCCCCAGCACCTCGGCCGTGCAATCACAGGCCTCCCAGGTCACGAGTCAGGCGAAGCAGGAGCTGAGCAAGGCGAGCAAGCTGGCCAGCTGCCTGTCGCAGGCCGGCATCGACACCTCGAAGATCCAGGCCTGCCAGGCGAACTTCGGGCACTAGGAAACCCACTCCACCGGGGGCACCGGGGGCAACGACAGCGGGGCGAGGCGACGGCCCGTCAGGCGAAGGAATGCCTGACGGGTCGTTGGGGGTTTCGGCGTCAGTCAGCCGCGGCTGCGCGTGCCACGAGCCGGAACCTCAACCCCAATCTCACCAGCTACCGCGGCTGGCTCGAGCGCGACGCGGCCAGCATTCCGTTGGGCTGACTCCCGGGTCGGGCGCGAGCGCTATGCGGCCGAGCCGGCGACCTCGCCGGCTCGCGCCGCGGTCCGACTGAACGCATCGACGAACTCGCGCGCTCGCCCAACGCGGCACTCCAGCTTGATCGGCTGCCCACCAAGCGGGGTGATGACCAGCAGTCCGCCAAGCCCGAAGCGCTTGGCCTCCATCGACGCGATGTCACCGAGGGAGACCCCGCTCAGGAACTCCTTCACGCCGGTGATCGTGCCGCCCACCGAGAAGCCGACCTTGACCGTCATGAGGCGCCGCTGCGTGAGCACGAGCGCCATGTTCGACTCGATCCGCAGACCCGCCGCCTTGGCCCTGCCCACCTGGCCCGAGACCATCTTGGATCCGATCATCGAGCCTACTCCGCCGGCGGCGGTGGCGGTGTTGCGGCCCCGGGGCGACGCCGTCATCGCCGCCACCAGCTCTTCGCCGTCGTCCAGGAACGCCGCTGCGTACTGCCTGATCTGCTCCAGCTGATCCGCCATGTTGGTTTCTCCAGTCCGGGGAAGTGGTCTGATGACTTCCGGAATAAGACGTTGACGCGGGGCCAGACCTTCCCGTTCGACGCGGCCCGGAAGGATCGGGTCGCGGCGGGCGTCTGGGGCGGGTATGCCGCGACAGACACTCGCCGCCGTTGGCGTCCTTATCGCCTGCGCCATGGTCCCAGCGACGGCCGCCGGTGCTGCCGCGCCGCCGGCGCGCGATTGCCACTCGGCCGACCTGCGCTACCCGTTCGAACCTGGCGGCCCGAAGACATTCGGGGTATTTCAGCTGCGGATCGCGGGTGGACCCTGCGCCACCGCGCATCGGGTCGCGGCGGCGTGGATGAAGCGGTTCGAGGCCGCCTTCCGCGCCGGCCGCACGGTCGTACCTCGGTCGGTCGCCGGTTTCCGGTTCACGACGTTGCCGGCGCACGAAGCACAGGCATTCAGCGAGCGCGGACGATCGGCGACCGCGACGATCTGGTTCGACTACCGGATCCCGAATGGCTGACCGCGCGTCAGGCTCGGGCGCGCTCGCGAGCGGGCTCATCGCGGTCGCGTCGGTAGCGGTGCTCGCCGGCTGCGGCGGGCAGTCGACCGCCGGATCGTCGCCCCGCGAGCAGGTGACCGCTGTGGCGCGCGCGTACAACCACGCGTTCCTGACGCGCGACGGCAAGCGAATGTGCGCGCTCATGACGCCATCGCTGCGTCGCCAGCTGATCACGCCGGCCGGGGCCCGCATGCCCCACCCGAGCAGTTGCGCCCAGGTTCTCGCCTTCGCCGCCGGAACCGTGCGCGCCTCCTCCGAAGTCCAACCCGTGGTCTCCGCGGTGCGCGTCGACGGCACGCGCGCGACTGCCACGTTTCGTTCGAGCAGTGGAGTCGACCTGCTCCCACTGGCGCTCGAAGGCGGTCATTGGCGAGTGGACGGAACGGTGCGATACACGAGCCGGGTGTGGCTGAAGACGGACTACCGGATCCGCCGCTCCGGCGGGGCCAGCGCGGCGGCGGTTGCCGGCGTCTTGGGAGAGCGCGCCCGAGCGATCATCGGAACGGATGCCCAGACGCGAGTGCTTGGCGCCGAAGAGGTCAGCCTGTCGGTGGCCCAGCCGGTCCGCCCGGCCGACCTCGCACTGGTGGCACGGTCGAGCGGCGGGCGGCTCGCCTTCTACGACTGGGAAGCCGACGCCCTCACCCCGGCCGGGCGGCCGGTCGCGGACGGCCTCCGCCACCTCGACCCCACCTCTGTCCTCATCAGCCAGGGATCGGGTTCGGACCCGGGGACCGGCGCGGGAAGCATGACGCGGCGCGATGCGATCAAGTTGGCCAGCCGGCAGCGACCGCGAGGTTGGGCCGTGGTTCGCGCCTGGGCGCCAATCGCCGGAGCCGGGCCGGACGCGCCGCAGTACTACGTCCTCCGTGATCGACCTGCGCTGTCTGGCGCCGACATCCAATTCGCCTACGCGGACACCGACCCGTTCGGCAACCCCGACATCGTCCTCGACTTCACGCCGCGAGGCGATCGTCGGTTTCAGGACCTGACCGCCGAGGTGGCCCATCGCGGCGCGGCGCTCGACAGCCCCGACCTTCTGAACCAGCACATCGCCGCGGTCCTCGATGGCCGGCTGCTGTCCGTTCTCTACGTCGACTCCCGCGCTCACCCGAATGGGATCTCGGCGGAGCACGGCGCCCAGATCACCGGCGAGTTCTCGCCCACCACCGCCCAGCAACTCGCGGCCGAGATCGCCGCGCCACGGCTGCCAGCCGACGTCCAGACGATCGACTCGACGACGTTCACCAAGCGCGGCGGCTGAGCCTCCAGGCGGGCGGCGACCTGCATTTCCTGCCAACCGATCCCTGACACCCGAACCGTGGCATGTTGCGCATGCCGGACGTGCATAGCCTGCCACGGTCCCGCGCCGGCGCCGCGATTGGCAGGTTATGCACGTCGCGATGGATTTCGCGTGGCTGGCGGGTCTACACAGGCATGGAGATCCAACCCCAGTCGCCACCGCGCGTCGTCCACCTCGAGCTGCACACGAACGACCTGCAGGCCGCTAGTAGGTTCTACGCCGACATGCTGGGATGGCGCACCAAGCGGATCGCCAGCCCGTGGGGCGACTATCACGCGCTGCTGCTCGGCGAGGGTCTCGACGGTGGCGTGGTCGAGTGCGGCACGCCGGAGGCCCGGTGGCTGCCGTACGTCGCGGTGGACCGGATCCACCCCGCGACCGAGCGCGCCCAGAGTCTCGGCGCGACCGTGTTGCTCGGTCCGAACGAGGGACCGACCGGTTGGCGCTCGGTCCTCACCACACCGACCGGCGGCGAGATCGCCCTGTGGCAGCAGAAGCGATGACCGGGGACGAGCGCACCTTCCGCGAGCAGCTCGAGCCGCACCGCCGCGAGCTGCACGCCCACTGCTACCGGATGCTCGGGTCGGTCCAGGACGCCGAGGACGCGGTGCAGGAGACGCTGCTGCGGGCGTGGCGCGGGCTGGACCAGTTCGAGGGTCGCAGTTCGCTCCGCTCCTGGCTGTACACGATCGCGACCAACGTGTGCCTGCGCGTGATCGAGCGCCGCCCGGCCCGGGTGCTGCCGATCGACTACGGCCCGCCATCCGACCCCCACACCCCGCTTGGCCCGCCGCTCATCGAGTCGACGTGGATCGATCCGTACCCCGACGCCCAGTTTGAGGACGGACCCGCGGCGCGTTACGAGCAGCGGGAGGCGATCGAGCTGGCCTTCATCGCCGCGCTCCAGCACCTCTCCCCGCGCCAGCGCGCGGTGTTGATCCTGCGCGACGTGCTCGGGTTCTCCGGCGCAGAGGTGGCCGCCTCGCTCGGTACGACGCCGGCCTCGGTCTACAGCCTGCTCCAGCGCGCGCACGCGACGCTCGACGCGCGGCTCCCCGATCGTAGTCAGCAGGCGACGCTCAGCGCGCTCGGCGACGGGCAGCTGACCGACATCGTGAACCGCTTCGTCGACGCGTGGGCGAAAGCCGACGTCGATGCCCTCGCCGAGTTGCTCACCGACAACGCAGCGCTCGCGATGCCGCCGACCGCCACCTGGTTCCGCGGCCGCGACGTGATCGCCACCTTCCTGCGCGCGACCGCGCTCGATGGCGGGCGAACCTGGCGACAGGAGCCGACCACCGCAAACGGCCAGCTCGCGATGGGCGCCTACCTGCTCGAGCCCAACGGCTCTTACCGTCCGTACGGTTTGACCGTGCTGACCCTCAGCGAAGACGGGATCGCCGAGATCGTCACCTTCCGCGATCCCTCAGCGCCCGAGCGATTCGGGTTGCCGCCACACCTGTGACATCTGCGCCGGCGCGCGATGGATTTCCGCGCCGGCTCGTGTCTACACCTCCAAGAGCTGATCACTTACCCGGAGGTCCACATGACGGCTGCACCACCCCATGTCAACCGCTGGCGCGCCTTCGCGCTCCTGGCGGTTTCGTATTTCATGACGATCATCGATCTGACCATCGTCAACGTCTCGCTGCCGACGATCGGCCGGGACCTGCACTTCAGCGAGACGAGCCTGCAATGGGTGGTGACCGCCTACGCGCTCACCTTCGGCGGGTTCCTGTTGCTCGGCGGCCGCGCCGCCGATCTGCTCGGCCGCCGCCGCATGCTGATGGTCGGCCTGAGCGTGTTCACCGCGGCCTCACTGGCATGTGCACTCGCGGCCGGCGATGCGTTCCTGATCGGGAGCCGCGCGGTACAGGGAGTGGGCGCGGCGATCATGCTACCCGCCGCCCTCTCGATCGTCATGAACATGTTCGAAGAGGGAGCCGAGCGAAACAAGGCGCTCGGGATCTGGGGCGGGCTCGGCGCCACCGGGGCGACGGTGGGGCTGATCGCCGGCGGTCTGCTCACCCGCTACGCCGGCTGGCAGTACATCTTCTACCTCAATGTCCCGATCGGGATAGCCGCGCTGGCCGTCGCACCGCGGGTCGTCCCCGAGAGCCGGCTCGCCACCACGCGCCGCCGCTTCGATGCCCTCGGTGCGATCAGCGGGACGGGCGGCCTGGTCCTGCTCGTCGACGCGATCTCACAGGCCCCGCAGTACGGCTGGGGCGCGACCCGAACGGTCGCGCTGCTCGCCGCGTCGGCCGCGCTGCTGACTGCGTTCCTGGTCATCGAGAGCCGGGTTGAGTCGCCGATCCTGCCGCTGTCGATCTTCCGGCTGCGCACGCTCGCGGGCGCGAACGTCGCCGGGCTGCTCCTGGGGGCGAGCTTCTTCGCCTTCATCTTCATCGGCACTCTGTACATGCAGCAGGTACTCCGCTACAGCGCGCTCCAGACCGGCGTCGCGTGGCTCGCCGCGTCGCTGACGTCGGTCGCGCTCGCCGGGCTCTCGCAATTCCTGGTCACCCGCGGCGGGGCGAAGATCGTGATGGCGATCGGGATGAGCCTGATCGCAGCCGGAATTCTCTGGGCGACGCAGGTCCCCGTTCACGGACATTTCGCCGCGAACCTCGTCGGACCGTTCGTCGTCGCCGGAGCGGGGACTGCGTTCGCGTTCATCCCAATCTCGATCGCCGCGCTCGCGGGCGTGGCCGAGCACCGGGCCGGGCTCGCCTCCGGGCTGCTCAACACCGGCCAGCAGCTGGGCGGTGCGATCGGCATCGCGATCGCATCCAGCGTCGCCGCAACTCACACTCAGTCGCTGCTCCAGGGCGGCGCAAGCGCCTCCGCGGCTCTCACCGGCGGCTTCCAACAGGCGCTTTGGGTGCTCGGAGCGATCGCGCTGCTGGCCCTGCCGGCGATCTTCCTGCTCGTCCGCCGCGACGAGCTGTCGGACGCCGTGGCCAAGACCACGACGGCCGACGCCCAGCCCGCCCTCGCTCCCAGTAACTGACCGCGGAGGATACGAACACCATGACCACGACAAACGACAACACCACGATCGTCGTCGGCGCCAGCCGCGGCCTTGGCCGAGGGATCGCCGCCGCATTCGCGGCGGCGGGCAACCCGGTCGTCGCCGTCGCGCGCAACGCCACGGCTCTCACCGAAACCGCCGCAGCCGCGGACGGCGCCACCATTCGACCCGAAGTCGCCGACGCCAGCGACCCGACGGTGGCCGGCACCCTGCTCGACCGCTACGAGCCTCGCGCCCTGATCGTGGTGGCCGGCGCGGCGCCGCTGATGCGCCCGCTCCAGCACCACACGTGGGAGACCTTCTCCGTCAACTGGCACACCGACGTCCGGATCGCCTTTCACTGGGTGCGCGAGGCTCTGCTCAAGCCGTTGCGGCCCGGCAGCCGCGTGGTGGTGATCTCGAGCGGCGCGGCGGTGCAAGGCTCACCGCTCAGCGGTGGGTACGCGGGCGCCAAGGCGACCCAGCGCTTCATCGCCGCCTACGCCCGCGATGAGGCGCAGCGCGCCGGACTGGACATCACGTTCACCTCGGTGCTGCCGCGGATCACCCCGCTGACCGACCTCGGTCGGCCGGCCGTTCAGGCCTACGCCGCTCGCAGCGGACAATCCGTGGAGGAGTACGTCGCGCGGTTCGGCGCGCCGCTGACACCCCAGATCGCCGGCGCAAGCGTCGTCGAGCTGGTCCGGGCCGACGCCGCCACCGTCGCTTCCGCTTACCTGTTGACCGCCGCCGGGCTCGAGAAGCTCCCGTGAGGGGATAGCCACCCGCGGACCGCAACGAGCAGCCGCGCCACCGCGAGCGCGAGCGCGACGGCGATCGACGGGATGAACACCAACTCGATGCGCAGCCCGGTGTAATTGATCGAGGCGGCGATCAGCGCGGCGGCGCCGACGAACGCACCCTTGCTGAGCATGAAGAACGGATCGCGCCGTGGGCTGGCGATGAACATGTACACCAGCGCGGCGAACAGCACAGCCGCCACCGCGAACCACACCGCCGAGAAAGTCAATCCGAGTGGATAGTGCGCGTCCTGGCGCATTACCGACCAGAGCGCCGCCGGATAGTGATGCAGCACATACGACCAACTCACGACCGTCGGCGGGTGAAAGCCCTGAAGCACGTAGGAGAGCTGGCGCACGAGCGGCGCGCCGAACAGGGCAAAGGCCGGTACCGACGCGGCGCCCCCGGTGCCGAGAACCAGGCCGCTGCGGCGCGTTCGCATCGCGAGGACGACCCAACCCACCGCCGCCAGCACCACGACGGTCGAATCGCGCGTGAACGACAGCGCGAGCATGGTGAACGCCCACACGGCGATCCAGCGACCGCCGCGCTCGAGCGCCAGCAGGGCGGCGATCAGCGCTCCGATCTCGAGCGCAAGCCCCCAGCTATCGGTCAGGGGATAACCGCCAAAGGTCCGGACCGGCGGTAGCAGCAGGCACGCGAGCGACACAACCAGGCTCACCCCATCGGAGAACCGCCTGCGCAGGAGCGCGAACAACAGCAATCCGGTGAGAACGTAACCCACGATCGACACATACACAAGGCTCCGGTCACCGGCCGCCGGGTAGATCGCCGCGGCCATCAGCGGAACCAGCCACCGCCGCCCGTAGAACTGCGCGGAGTAGGTCACCCATTTCGGGTTGCCGAGTCGATTGTCGGGCTCAGTGATCGCGATCGCGGCCGGGCTCGAGAACTCGCGGTGCAGCGCCGCGCTCTCGCTCTCGCCCTGGATCTCGTAGATGTGGGCTTGGTAGAAGAGACCGTCCGGTGTCCAGTGCACCGGTCCGACCAGGCGCGGCAACCCGGCGACGAGCGCTACGAGCACCAGCAGCGCCGCGCTGATCTCGCGGCTGCGATGTGTCCACGTCCTCCGGATCGCAGACCAGGTCCGCGGGAACCAGGCCCTACCCTGCTCGCGCATCTCCCCTACATGGTATCCGGGGTCATGCGAGAGCCGATCCGGTCCAGCACGGTCGGATCGCCCTGGATGCTGACGCCGGCGGTCTCTGCGTCGGCGCGCTGCATCATGCCGAGCAGGAGGCCCATGATCGGGGTGGGCTCGCCGGCGATCGTCGCGTCGGCACCGTCGGCACCGTCGGCGCGACCGGACCGGGCGCGCACCGCGCCGTCGCGCGTCTCGAGCACGATTGGCTCATCCGCCACCTCGAGCTCGATCGTCACAGGCGAGGAGTCCGGGCAGCGGTCGGTCAGCATCAGCTCGAGCGCCCAGGCCAGCCAGTGGCTGCGGACGGCATCGTCCGGACCGCGCTCGGTCATCAGGGGCATCCCCCACCGGACCAGGCTCTCGAGCACCGGTCGGAGCTCCTCGCCGCGCGGGGTCAGCCGGAACAGCGTGGTCGCGATTGGCGGCGGCGCCTCCTCGCGCACGACCACTCCGGCCTGCTCGAGCTCGCGCAACCGGTCGGCGAGCAGGTTTGTGGCGATCCCGGGCAGGCCGTTGCGCAGGTCGGTGTAGCGGGACGGCCCCCGCAGCTCGAGCTCGCGGACGATCAGCAGCGTCCACCGGTCGCCGACCAGATCGAGCGACTTCGCCAGCGAGCAGTACTCGTCGTAGGACCTCATGGCTGGACCGACTCTAGCATGAACTTGAGATTTTCACGCGCTAACTTGATTTTCTTGTCTTGATGGTTTAGAACTGTGTCCAGAACCGAGCGACAGCAGTCCCGAGTCCCGAGGAGGACGCATGAAACGCAAGCCCCTGATCCTCATCTCGCTGCTCCTGGCGGCATTCGTGATCAACCTGGACACGACGATCGTCAACGTCGCGCTGCCCACTCTCGTGCGCGAGCTGAGCGCCTCCAACTCGCAGCTGCAGTGGGTGGTCGATGCGTACAACCTGCTGTTCGCGGCGTCGGTGCTGGCCGCGGGCAGCCTGTCGGACCGGTTCGGGCGCAAGGGAATGCTCCTGTCCGGCCTGTTGGTGTTCGGCCTCGCCAGCTTCGCCGGCGGCCTGACCGACGGCCCGGGCCAGCTGATCGCGGCGCGGGCGGTGATGGGCGTAGGTTCGGCGATGGTGTTCCCCTCGACCCTGTCGCTCATCACGAACGTGTTCACCGAGCGCCGCGAGCGCGCGCGGGCGATTGGCCTGTGGGGCGCGATCACCGGCGCCGCGATCGCGCTCGGTCCGATCGTCGGAGGCTGGCTGCTCGAGCTCTCCGACTGGCGGAGCATCTTTTTCGCGATGGTCCCGATCGCGGCGCTGGCCGGTCTCCTGGTCGCCCGGTACGTCCCGACCTCGCGCGATCCTGCCGCGCCGAAGGTCGACCGCGCCGGCTTCGCGCTCTCCACCGCGACGGTCGGGCTGCTCGTCTACGCGATCATCGAGGCGCCGGGCTACGGCTGGGGAAGCACGCGCACGATCGTGAGCTTCGCGCTCACCGCGGCGCTCGCCGCGGCGTTCGTGGCCTGGGAGCGGCGCACCGAACAGCCGATGCTCGACGTCAGCCTGTTCCGCAACCCGCGCTTCACCGCCGCGAGCGCATCGGTCGCGATCTCGTTCTTCGCGCTGTCAGGGTTCATCTTCCTGGTCACGCAGTACTTCCAGTTCCTCAAGGGCTACGGCCCGCTGTCGACCGGCCTGCGGCTGCTGCCCGTGGCGTCGTTCGTCGCGATCTCCTCAATCCTCGGAGCGAGGCTCGCCGTGCGGATCGGCACCAAGCTGGTCGTCGCGGCGGGACTGTTCGCGATGGCGGTCTTCTACGTGTGGGTGACGCGTACTTCGGCGACGACGGGATACGGGGTCATCGCCGCGCAGATGGTGGTGCTCGGAACCGGCATGGGCCTGACGAGTGCCCCGGCGACCGAGGCGATCATGGGGGTCGTGCCGAGGGCCAAGGCCGGCGTCGGCTCGGCGGTCAACGACGCCACCCGCCTGCTCGGCGGCACGCTCGGGGTGGCGGTGATCGGCAGCGTTTACGCCTCGCTGTACGCGAGCAAGCTGACCAGCGCCCTGCCCAGCGGCGTGCCGGCCACGGTCGCGCGGGCGTCGCACGCGTCGGTCGGGGCCGCGCTGACCCTCGCGGACGGCCTTTCCCACGCCGGCCACGCCGCGCTCGGCGCCGCGGTCCACGACGCCGCCAGCGCGGCCTTCTTCCACGGCTTCATCGCCGCCAACTACCTCGCCGCCGGGGTTGCCGCCGCCGGCTGCGTGATGGCCTTGGCCCTACTCCCCGCCCAACCAACTGTCAGCAGCGACGACGCGGCCGGCGCGCCGGCCCTCGGCTCGCCTGCCGCCGAAACCGTCCCGAGCTGAGATAGGAGACAACCACCATGACCAACCCACCTGACGCCGGCATCGGTCGGGCGACCGGATTCGACCCCACCGACCCCGGCCGGTCTGAACTGGGCAACTTCGACGTCGCACTCGACCGTAACCGCGCCTTCGCGGCCTCCGGCGGTCACGTGGGCGCGGTCGTCTTCCCGACGCTGCGCCTGTTCGTTGTCACCTGCCTCGATCCGCGCGTAGACCCCGCCCACTTCCTCGGTCTCGGCCTGAGCGATGCGATGGTCGTTCGCAACGTCGGCGGCCGCGTCACCCCGGAGGTGATCAATGACGTTGCCTTCATCGCGCAAATCGCGGAGAACGTCACAACCGACGGAACGTTGTTCGAGGTTGCGGTGATCCACCACAACCAATGCGGCACCGGCGCGCTCGCCGATGACGGGTTCCGTCACCGCTACGCCGAGCGGATCGGCGCGGATGAGTCGACGCTGCGCGATCACGCCGTCCTCGACCCGGCCGCCACCGTCGCCCGCGACGTGGACCGCCTCCGGTCAGCGCCGGCGGTCTCCCCACGCGTGGCCGTGTCCGGGCATGTATACGACGTGACCACGGGTTTGGTGGAGACGGTGGTCCCGGTCTGATACAAGCCTTCGGGGCATGTCAACCGCGCGTTCAGACCTCACCGCCGACGACGACCGCGTGCGCATCACGACGTGGACGTTCCAGGACGGCGAGGACACCGGCCACCACCGGCACGAGTACGACTACGTGGTCGTGCCGGTCAGCGGCGGAACCTTCGCCGTCCTCGAGGCGGACGGGACGACGCGGGAGCTGACCCAGCAGTCCGCTGGCGCGTACCTCGGACGCGCCGGCACCGAGCACAACGTCGTCAACCGCAGCGGACGCACCGCGGTGTTCGTCGAGATCGAGCTCAAGCGATGAGCGCCTCGGGGCGCATCGCGCTTCCGGGGGAGTCGCCCGAGTACCGGGCCGCGCGCGATCGGCTGCTCGAGCAGGAGATCGAGTTGCGCCGCGCGATGGAGTCGGTCGCCGCCGCCCGGCGCGCGCTCCCACCCGGTGGGCGGGTGCCGACCGACTACGTCTTCCAGGGAGCTGCGCCGGACGGGGGGATCTCAGACGTGCGGCTGTCCGAGCTGTTCGCGCCCGGCAAGGGCTCCCTCGTGATCTACAGCTTCATGTTCCCGCGTGACCCGGGCGACGATACGCCCGGACCGCCGGACGGCGAGACGGCGCTGCTGCCGCTCGCCGAGGGCCCGTGTCCGACGTGCGCCGCGTTTCTGGACCAGCTCGACGGCGCCGCCGAGCATGTCGGCCAGATCGTCAACTTCGTGGTCGTCGCGAAGGCGCCGCTGCCCCGTGTTCTCACCTTCGCCCGCGAGCGGGGATGGCAGCGGCTGCGGTTCCTGTCGTCCGCCGGCAACACGTACAACGCCGACTACCTCGCCGAGACGCCCGACGGAGCGCAGCGGCCGATGCTGACGGTGTTTCACCGCGACGGCGACGCGATCCGGCACTTCTGGAGCTCGGAGCTGCTCTACGCCCCCGCGGATCCCGGCCAGCACCCCCGCCACGTCGGGACGCTCGAGCCACTCTGGAACCTGTTCGATCTGATCCCCGAGGGTCGCCCGGTCGACTGGGTCGAGCTGTTCAGCTACGCCTGACGAGCGCTGGCGTGGTGTTCGACTAGCACCGTTAGTACGCGCTGGAGCTCGCGGCGTTCCGCGGGTGACAGCGGCGCGACCAGCGCATCCTGAGCAGCGTCGATCCGGCGGTCGACGCGCTTCAGGGCGCGGGCGCCGGCGGGGGTGAGCTCGACGAGCATCCGCCGGCGGTCGTTCGGGTCGCGCACGCGCGCGACCAAGCCGTCACGTTCGAGATCGCTCAGTAGGGCGTGCATGTCGCTGCGGTCGATCAGCAGACGCCGCCCGAGCGCCGCCTGGCTCGCCGCGCCTCGCTCGGCGAGGGCGCTCAGCACCGTGAAGTGCTGCCGGCGCAGACCCTCGGCGGCGAGCGCGTCGGCGACCAGCGCAGCGCCGGTCCCGGCCAGCTGGCCGGTCAGCCAGCTGGTGAGCTGCCTGATCCGATCGGGCGGGTCGTACTCGGCGAGGTCTGCGTCCGACCAGGGCATGGGCTGGATTATAAGTTGGTGCCGCCAACGTTGACAAAGCCAATGGTCCGGTGATATCGTTGGCATTACCAACGTTGACGTCACCAACGAAAGGACCACACCATGCAGGCGACGGATTCAACCTCTCTCGACGACATTCTCCAGCGGCTGTACGACCGCCAGGCGATCGCCGAGCGGATCGCCCAGCTCGGGCGCATGCTCGACGAGAAGCGCTTCGACGACGCGCGCTCGATCCTGGCCGACGACGTCGTCGTCCAGACCCCCGGCGGCGAGGCCCGCGGATTCGAGGCCGTGGTCGCGCAAGCCCAGCGCACTCACACGGTTCGCAACCAACACGCGATCAGCGACGTCCTGATCGACCTCGACGGCGATCGCGCTCAGGCGCGCGCCAACCTGATCGTGACGTTCGCGGCAAATCCGGGCGCACGCCTGGTGGTGGGCGACGCCGAGCACCCGGACTCGTTCCTCACGCTCGGCGAGGTGTATCGCTTCGAGGCGGTCCGCACCGACGACGGCTGGCGGCTCTCCCGGATCGCGTCCCAGCGCCTGTGGAGCAGCCGGCCGCTCCCCGGACGCCCGGTGGTCGGCCAGACCACCGACTGATCGGTGGACCTCCCGCCGACGCCCTCCGCACCGCGGCGACCTCGAACGTGCCACATTTGAGCTCGCCGCGGTGCTAAGTGGGTGTGATCGGCTTGAAGGCGCGACGAGACCAGCGGTTGGAGTGGCCGGATCTCGGATCCGGCATGGCCGCTTTCGAGGCCTTCTTTCGCGACCACTACGCGGTGGTCGTGCGCCTCGCGCAGACCGTCGTCGGGGATTCGCACGCCGCCCACGACGTGGCCCAGGAGGTGTTCCTGGCCGCCTACCGGCGCTTCCCCGGCGACTACGACCAGGCCGCGGGATGGGTCAGGGTCGCCGCGGTGCACACCGCGCTCAACGTGATCCGCGGCGACCGGCGTCGGGACGAGCGTCATCTGCGGGTGCACGCTGTCGCCTCCCCGCCCAGTCCCGAGGAGACGGTCATCGACCGTGAGGCGCGAGCCGAGGTTCGGCGCGTCCTGCGTCGCCTGCCGCGGCGCACCGCCGCCGTGCTGGTCATGCGACACGGCGGCATGAGTTATGTCGAGATCGCGGACGCGCTCGGGGTCAAGGTTTCGCACGTCGGGACCCTGCTCAGGCGAGCGGAGTCGGCGCTTCGAAAGGAGATGGACCGTGAGACACGTTCCTGACGGCGTGCTCCGGCGGCTCGACGACGAGCCCCTGGCCATCCCGGACAGGGTCACCGACCACGTCGCCGCCTGCGAGAGCTGCAGCACGCGGCGAGCGCAGATCGCCGACGACACCGAGCGCGCGGCTGATCGGTTGTCCGCGCCGCGACCCACCGCGGATCTCGACCTCGCCTGGGCGAGTTTCCTTCGTGAGCTGAACCGCTCTCCGCAGGCCGGTCGCGACCCGGGAGCGCTACTCGTCCCGCGCCGCCGGCCGGTACTCCCGAGTGTGTCGCTGCGGGCTGGGCTGATCATCGCTGCGATCGGGATCGTCGTGGTCGGCACGGCGGCCGCGGCCACGCTCACCACGGTCTTCGCACCGACGCACGTCGCTCCGGTGACGATCGGTCAAGGCGACTTCGGAGCGATCCGAGCCGTGCTCGGCCTGGGCGATAACCGTGCGCTCGGAGGCTTCTCGTCGCCGAGTGGGTCGACCGCGCTTCGGTTCGGAACCCTCCGATGGACCTCGAGCCCGGCTCACCCGACGTCGACTCTGGCCGAAGCCTCCGCCGCGGCCGGCTTTCCGGTGTCGCTCCCGACGCAGCTGCCCTCGGGAGTGGGCGCCGTCCAGCAGTTCACCGTTCAGCCACGCGTGAGCGTCACCGTCACCTTCAACTCGGCGGCTGGGAGCCTCGACGGGAGCTCGCTGACCCTCGACGCCGGACCGGCCGTCGTCGCGGAGTACGGCTCGGCGAACGGGACCAGCGTTCCCACCCTCGGGGTGGCGACGATGCCGCGTCCCATGGGGGTCTCGACGGGGGCAACCGTGGCCCAGATCGAAGCCTTCCTGCTCTCCCGGCCCGGCATCCCGCCCGCGCTCACCGAGGAGGTCAGGCTGCTCGGAGACTTGAACACGACCCTTCCGGTGCCGGTCCCACCGGGCGCGGCGGTTCACTCGGTTCAGGTCGCCGGTTGGCCCGGGGTCCTCCTCGCCGACTCCTCCCACGTGGTGAGTGGGGTGGTCTGGGAGGACGGCCGGGGGATGCTCCACTTCATCGCGGGAAGCCTCGACACGCATGATGTGCTGAATGTCGCGAACCAACTCGGCTGAGGGGATCGCCATCGACGGGGGCGAGGCGTCCGCCGCCCGGACCGACCTGGGTCCCGTTAGTGAGACGGGCCCTTCACCAGACGGGCGGCGCGTGTCCTCCCCCGCGATCCACACGGTCGGCCTGACCAAGCGGTTCGGCGCCACCCTCGCTGTGAACTCGCTGTCGATGACGGTCGAGCGCGGCGAGGTGTTCGGCTTCCTCGGCCCGAACGGGGCGGGTAAGACCACCGTGGTGAAGCTCCTCCTCGGCCTGGCGCGCCCCACCGGCGGCGAGGCCCTCGTGCTCGGCGCGCCGCTCGGGGACCGCGAGACCCGGCGCCAGATCGGATACCTCCCCGAGCTGTTCCGCTTCCAGGCCCTGCTCAGCGCCCGGGAGGTCCTCCGCCTGCACTGCCGGCTTCTGGCGCTGCCGCAGGCATCGTGGGCGCAGGAGGAACGCCACGCCCTGGAAACCGTCGGCCTGCTCGAGCGAGGCGACGACCGGGTCGCCACCTTCTCCAAGGGGATGCAGCAGCGGCTCGGGCTCGGCGTCGCGCTGCTCGGCAACCCCACGCTGGTGGTGCTCGACGAGCCGACCAGCGCGCTGGACCCGGTCGGGCGCCACGACGTACGCGAGATCATCCGCGGCCTTCGCGAGCGGGGATCCACCGTGTTCCTGAACACGCACCTGCTCGACGAGGCCGAGCACGTGTGCGATCGCGTCGCGGTCATCGACAAGGGGACGGCCATCGCCACCGGCAGCCTCGACGAGCTGCTCGGCCACCAGACCAGGGTCCGGCTCAAAGTGGGCGGCCTCGGCGAGGGCTGGTGGACCAGCCTCGACCGATTCGGCCGATGGCGCCGGGAGGACGAGTGGACCGTGGTCGACGGCATCGACCCGTCGCGCATCGCCGACCTCGTCGACCAGCTCGTCGCTCTCGGCGCGCGCGTCGAGGCCGTGGTCCCCGAGCACGAGAGCCTCGAGGCCCGCTTCCTCGAGCTCCTGGGCCGGCGATGAACCCGACCCTGACGATCGCCGCCCTGACGATCAGGGAGTCGGTCCGGCGTCGGCTCCTCCTCGCCTTCGTGGCCATCACCCTCGTCATCGCCGGCCTGAGTGCCTGGGGCTTTGACCGCCTGGCCCATTCGCACCGGATCACCTCGGGTGAGAATCACGTCGCGGTCCCGGACGCGCTGATCCTGTTCATGTTCATGTTCAGCTTCGTCCTCGCCCTGAGCGCGTCGGCGATCGCCTCGCCCTCGATCTCCTCCGAGATCGAGTCGGGCGTGCTGATGACCGTCGTGGCCCGCCCCATCCGGCGGGTCGAGGTACTGCTCGGCAAATGGCTCGGGCTGGCGACGTTGCTCGCCGGCTACGCCGCGGGGGTGTGCGCGCTCGAGTTCGCGGTCGTCCGCTGGACCAGCGGCTTCGTCCCCCCGAGCCCGGTGCTCGTCGCCGTGTACCTGTTCGCCGAGGGAGCGCTGCTGCTCACCCTCTCGCTGTTTTTGAGTACCCGCCTGCCGGCGATCGCCGCGGGCGTGATCGGCATCGCCGTGTTCGGCGCCGGGTGGCTGGCCGGCGTCGTGGGGACGCTCGGCACGACCCTCAACATCCCCGCGCTGCGCACGGTGGGGCAGGTGGGACGGTTCCTGCTCCCCACCGACGGGCTGTGGCACGCCGCCATCTTCTACCTCCAGTCGCCCTCGCTCATCGCCGAGCACTTCGCCGAGGGCGGTCAGGGAAACCCGTTCTACACCGACACCGCTCCGTCCGCGGCCTACCTGCTGTGGGTGGCGTGCTGGTTTCTCATCGTGCTGATCGGCGCGGTGGCCAGCCTCGAACGTCGCGAGCTGTAAAAAGCGACTCGCGGGGCCATGGTCGGCTCACTCGGCCACTCGGCGCCGCGCCGCGCCGGCCCCGCGGAGGACCGAGTTTCTCACCACTCGCCCCACCCCGCGGATGTGAATGGAGATCCCGTCGCCCATGGCCAGAGTTTCGCCCCACTCGCCCCGCGGCGGGCCGCGAACGGGGCGAAACTCGGGGTCGCGAATCCGTCACAGCCAGGAGTCAAGAACCATCTTGGCGATGTTCCCCGAGGGGTTCTTACGTACCGCGTAGAGACCGCGGGCACCCACCCAGAGGACCAGCCGACCGAGATAGTCCGGGTATCGCTCGATCTTGGCGTTGAAGAAGTCGACGGCGGTGGCCTGGGTCCGAAGCAGCTCGTCGGCGTCGTCGAGGTACTGCCGGGTGTCCGCGATCGTGCGCGCGGCGGCGTCGTCGAGGTGTTTGTTCTGGTGGCCGGCGACGATGTGGCGGGGCTCCAGAGCCTCGACCCGGTCGATCGCGTCACGCCACGGATCGAAGCCCGTGAAGCCCTGTCCGAGGTACATGTGCACGCCGTTGTAGATCACGTCGCCGGCGACGACCAACTCGAGGTCGGGGACGTGCAGGACGCTGGTGTCGTCGCTGTCGCTGTGGCCGACCTCCACGATCATGAGATCGTGTCCTTCGAGCATGAGCCGGTCGTCGGGAACCGTGACCGCGGTCACCGCCGCCGGCGGGATGCCCGAGTACAACTTGTCCCACAGCAGCGGCCGCGTGGCGACCGAGTTGTGCATCTGCGCGATCGTCCCGGCACTGGCGACGACCCGGGCCCCGAAGCGTTCGGCCAGAAGGCCCGCGGCGAACCAATGGTCCCCGTGGCCATGCGTGACGAAGATGTCGGTCACGCTGCGGCCCTTTCCGGCGACCCAGTCGCCCAGCGCCCGCGCCTGATCCGTCGTCATCCCCGGGTCGGTCAGCACGGCATCCTCACCCCCGTAGATCAGCGTGCTGGCCATCGGGGAGAACCGTTTCGCCTCGCCGTTCGGAAGGACACCGTCCTGCGGCGGCGGATCGTTGACGAAGACCTCGTAGCTGAGGTTGGCGCTCATGTCGACCTCCGTACGTCGTGCGCTAGCTAAGTGGCGGCACGGTCGCGCTTACCGTCGTCCGTCGCACCCGGGTGGATCCCTGGTCGGCGCACGGGTCTTGCTCTAACGTTGCGCCGTGTCGGCGCGGGTGGTGATTGCCGAGGACGATGTGCTCTTCCGTGAGGGGATCGCACGGCTGCTGGCCGAGGCCGGCTTCGAGGTGGTCGGCCAGGCCGGCGATGCCGAGGAGTTCCTGCGCAAGGCGCTCGCCCACCGCCCGGACGTGGCGGTGGTTGACATCGAGATGCCCCCGGGGCTTGGCGCCGATGGGCTGCGCGCGGCACAAGAGCTCCGCACTCGGCACCCGGCGACCGGCGTGCTCCTGCTCTCCAGCCACTACGAGGACGGGTACGCAGCGGATCTCATCGGCGAGAACCCGGAGGGCGTCGGCTACCTGCTCAAGGACAGAGTCGGGGACGTCGAGGTATTCACCGAGGCCGTCGGCCGGGTGGCGGCCGGGGGCACGGCGCTCGATCCCGAGGTTGTGGGACGGATGCTCGGACGGCGGCGCTCGAGGGGTGGACCGCTCGAAGATCTGACCCCGCGCGAGCGCGAGGTGCTCGCTCAGCTGGCCGAGGGAAAGTCGAACCTCGGCATCGCCGAGGCGCTGGTCGTCACCACAGCGGCAGTTGAGAAGCACATCACGAACATTTTCCAGAAGCTCGGGATCGACAGCACGCCCACCGGACACCGCCGCGTCCTCGCGGCCCGGGCCTACCTGCGCGACCCCTGATAAACGCGAACCGGTATCACGCTGCGCCCGTAGTGCTCGTTATAAGAGCGACACCTAAGGGGGCACCACAGCAATGAACCATGACGCGCCACATAACGAAGAACTCGCACCCGGGAAGCTGGTCGACTGCCCGACTTGCGGCCTGCCCGCCGAGATCACCGACCGCTTCACGCTGGGCGGCGTGCCCGGGCCGGTCGAGCACGTGAAGGTCGTGTGCGTGCGCCGGCACTGGTACACCCTGCCCATCGACATGGTCTCGCTCACCGAGCCCCCGGCGGACCGCGCGAGCACGTCGGGAATGACACCGCGTCGCTGATCCGCGGGCCGGCGCGCGGAGCCTAGTCCACCGGCTGGTAGCGAAGACCGTCGAGGGCGACGCGAAGGATGCGGTCGGTCTGGCTCGGATCGCTGACCGGGATCTTGGCGATCCCCATGAGCATCTGCATGACCTCGGGGAAATCGACGTCCGAGCGGACGGCTCCGGCTTCCTGCGCCCGCTTGAGCAGCGGGCCGCCCGCCTCGTACAGCGAGGTCCGGCACACCTGGAACAGCGCGGCGTCGCGGTCCAGGAAGTTGAGCAGCTCACCCACGAGCGCCTGCTTGGTCGCGAAGTAGCTCATCAGGCGCTCGACCCAGGCATCGAACGCCTCCCATGGGTCTCGGCCTTCGAGCTCGGCCGCGGACCTGGAGACCTCCTCGACCTCGTTGACGTAGAGAGCCTCGAGCAGCGCCTGCCGGTTAGGGAAGTGTCGGTACAGCGTGCCGATCCCAACGCCGGCGCGGCGCGCGATCTGCTCGAGCGCGGTCGATTCCCCGCCCTCGGCAAACGCCTGCCGCGCCGCCGTGAGCACCTTCTCGTAGTTGCGCCGCGCGTCGGCCCGCTTGGGCCGGACGATCAAGTACTCGGGGCTGGCTTCGGTGGTGCTCATCGCAAGTCGCCTTGACAAACGGAGGGTGCCTCCATATAGTTTCTGGAGGGTTCCTCCAGTTATTTCGGAGGCGACCTCCATTTTAGCGCCTCACTGAACCACCGACAAATTTGGATCTGCATGAATCTCGTCTCACCACAAACCGCCCCATCGGACAGCCGTCGCTGGACGGCGCTCATGGTCGTGTGCTTGGCGCAGCTGATGATCGTGCTCGACGTCACGATCGTGAACGTCGCGCTGCCCTCGATTCAACGCGACCTCCACTTCAGCCAGTCGAACCTCACCTGGGTCGTCAACGCGTTCCTCGTCACCTTCGGGAGCCTGCTCCTGCTCGCGGGGCGGCTCGGCGATCTCGCCGGCCGCAGGCGGGTGTTCCTCGCGGGTCTGGTCACGTTCACCGCGGCCTCGCTCCTGTGCGGCATCGCGCCGAGCCAGGGTGCGCTGATCGGCGCCCGCTTCCTCCAGGGGGTCGGCGCGGCCGCCCAGGCCTCGGTGATCCTCGCGATCATCGTCACCGAGTTCCCCCTGCCGAGCGAGCGCACCCGTGCGATGAGCGCGTACGTGTTCGTGTCGGTCGCCGGCGGATCCCTCGGCCTCCTCGCCGGCGGCATCCTCACTCAGCTCCTGAGCTGGCACTGGGTCTTCTTCGTCAACCTCCCGATCGGCCTCGCCACGTTCGTCCTCGCCCAGCGCTTCATCCGCGCCGACACCGGGCTCGGCCTCGAGCACGGAGTCGACTGGCTCGGCTCGATCCTCGTCACCGCGTCGCTGATGGGCTTCATCTACGCGATCGTGCAGGCCACCACCTACGGATGGGTCTCCGCTCGCGTCCTCGGGGTCGGCGCCGCCGCCGCGGTGCTGATGGCGGCATTCGTGGCGGTCGAGGCCCGCGTCGAGAACCCGATCATGCCGATGCGCATCCTGCACCTCGACGGGCTGGTCAGGGCCAGCGTGGTCAGGGGCGTGCTCGTGACCGGCATGTACTCGACGTTCTTCCTCGGAAGCCTCTATCTAGAGCACGTCCGCCACTACAGCGCCGTCCAGACCGGCGCGGCCTTCCTGCCCTGGACGATCACGATCGCCGTGCTGTCGCGGGGCATCACGGCGCGGCTCGTCGCCCGGTTCGGAGCGCTTCGCGTGCTCACCGCGGGCATGGCGAGCGCGGCCGTCGGGCTGCTCCTGTTCAGCACCGTCGGGCCGGATACCGCCTTCTTCCCGACGATCTTCTTCGCCTGCTTCGCGATCGGCCTGGGCATCGGGAGCGCGTTCATGCCCCTCCTCACCCTCGCGATGGCCGACGTTCCGCCCGCTGATTCGGGCCTCGGCTCCGGGATCACCAACGTCTCCCAGCAGATCAGCGGTGCGCTCGGGCTAGCCGTCCTCAGCACGATCGCCGCGAATCGGACGAAGGGCCTGCTGTCCGCCCACGACGGGGTCACCACCTCGCTGATCGGGGGCTACCACCTCGCCTTCCTCGCCGCAGCGGCGACGGTCACCGCCGGCATCGCCCTGGCCCTCGTGCTCCTGCGACCCGGCCGCGCCGAGCCCGGGCTGCAACTGGCCGACAACACCGCGGCAGACGATGCCGCTCTGATCAACCTCGACCTCGAGAGAGAAGCCGCATGACACAGACTCCTCGCTTCCACGATCACCCCGCCCAGTCGAGCCGCCATCGTCGCCGCTCGCCGCTCGCCACGGAGCGGCCGGGCCGGCGGCCGAGCGTCCGACTCGTCTCCGAGGCCGTCGTGGCCAGCTACATCCACGACATCTCGCAGCGCCACCGCGACGGACTGGCGGCGCCGCGCGGGCCGCGGGCTCAGCCGACGAGGTAGGTCTCGTAGATCACGCCTCCCGGCTGACGGCCGCCGACGGCGACGAACACGCCCTTGCTGACCCAATCGAGTCCGGCGGCGCCGGTCTCGATCTGGGTCGCGGTACGGAACGTGTACTCGCCGGCGTCGACGGCCTCTCCGCGCGCGAGGCGCGCGAGAACGTCCGCGCTGCCGTGGCGCACCCCGCGCGACTGGACGTACAGGACGTCGCCCGCGTCGGTCTGCAGCGTGTAGCGGATGTCCCCGAGCGCGGTCCCGTCCGGCAGGACGGTCTGCCAGTCGGCACTCGCGCCCGGGAGCAGCTTGCCGCTGAGCTCTGGACCGACGAAGGTGCCGCCGGTCAGCGGCACGATGCGTCGGTGACCCTGGGCCGTGTCGCCGAGATCGAGCGGTTGACCCACGGTAGCTTCCAGCCGGTACACCAGGGTCAGGCCAGGTGTGGGGAGCTCAGCGCCGTTCATCGCAGGTACAGAATGGCGAACCGCGCGGCGCCTGGCGATCAGGTGCTCGTCATCCGTGCCGGGCCTTCCCGCCCTTCGGGGCGCCGGTCACCCCCGGCTCGAGCGCGCGCTTCGCTCCGCCGAGCGCCTGTGAGACCGCGTCGAGCTGCGCCGGAGTGAAGCCACTGGCGGCCAGGGCGTCGGTATCGACCCTCCCGTCGACGATCTCGCGATCGACGACCTGCGCCTCCGTCGCGGTGATCGTGCCGTTGTCGACGAGCTGCTGGATGGCGTCCAGGAACGGCTGGTGGTTGACCGGCGGCGCGGGCGCCTCGGTCTTGACGGGCACTCCGGAAGGCGCCGGCTTGGTCGGGGAGCCGGTCGCCACCGCCGCGTGACGGTGTGTCTTGGCGGGGGGCCCAGCGGCGAGAGCGACGGTGCCCGCGATCGCGCCGGCTGCGGCGAGGGCGGCGAGCGCGCCGGTGGCGGTATAGCGGAGCCGGACGTACCGGGCGTTTTGATCGTTCACCTTGGTCTCCTCTCGATGTGGCCGCCGGAGCGGCGTCGTGCGGGCAAGGTCAGGTTCCTGCGGGACGCTGAGATCGAGCTGAAGCCGCGCGGTTCTTCAGCCGATCTTCAGGCGGCGTCCGGGACAATCGCAACGCGATGGACGAGCCGATCGGTCGAGTCGTGGTGATCGAGGACGAGCAGCCGGTCCGCGACGCGGTGCTCGCCGCGCTTCGCGCGGAGCGGTTCACGGCCACGGCGTTCGAGGATCTGCCACGGCCCGGCGACGTGCTGGCCGTCGCGCCAGATCTCGCGATCCTCGATGTGCTGCTGCCTGGCGGCAACGGCTTTGAGCTGGCGAGGCTGCTCCGGCAGCAGCATGAGCTGTCGATCATCTTCCTCACCGCGCGCGATGCCGTGGCCGACCGGGTCGCGGGACTCGAACTCGGCGCCGACGACTACCTCATCAAGCCGTTTGCGCTCGAGGAGCTGATGGCTCGCGTGCGCGCCGTGCTGCGCCGGCGCGGCGCGATCCCGCAGGTCCTCGAGGTCGGGCGGCTGCTCGTCGACGAGGAACACGGGTTCGCTACCAACAGCGGCCGGGAGCTCGCGCTGACCTCGACCGAGCTTCGACTCCTTGCCTTTCTCATGCGCCACCGCGGACAGGCACTGTCCAAGGACCAGCTGCTGACCCAGGTGTGGGGCTATGACGCGTACGACCACAACCTCGTGGAGGTTCACGTCAGCGCGCTGCGGCGAAAGCTGGAGGCGGGCGGGACGAGCGGCGGCCGTCTCATCCACACGGTCCGCGGGATCGGTTACCGGTTCTCACCATGAGCAGCCACCGTCCGGCGCGCACGCGGCTGGTTGCCGCCTCACTCGTCGGAATTGTCCTCGCGCTCTCAGCATTCGTCGTGGTCATCACGGTCCGCTACCGCGATGGGCTCGAGCAACGCCTGCGGGCGGACCTCACGTCGGGCGCGAGCGCGCTCGCGGCGGCGCGTACCCCTACCGCGTTCAAGTCCGTGATCGGGTCACTGGCCGCCGAGGGCATCTCGGTCGACCTCGCCGGGATAACCGCCCCGGGCGGCACCGTTCCAAGCACTCCGGGTGCCGCGCTTCTGACCGTGCATGAGCGCATCCCGGTCGACGGCCGCAACGTGCCCGCGACCCTGACCGGCAGCCGGGCCGGGATCGACCGCCAGGTCCGCAGCTTGGAGGTCACCGAGGCGATCGGCGGATTGATCGCGCTGGCCCTGCTGGCGGCGCTCGCGCGCGCCCTCGTGTTGCTCGATCGCGCCGCCGCGGAGGCGCGCGCGTCCGAGGCGGCGATGCGACGATTCCTGGCCGACGCCTCTCACGAGCTCCGCACCCCGGTTGCCGCGCTTCAGGCCACCGCCGAGCGGCTCCTCCGAGATCAGCCGGCGCGCCCGGCGCGCGATGCGATCGAGGCCCAGCTCGCCCGGGACAGCGGTCGCCTCGGCCACCTGGTCGATGACCTCTTGAATCTCGCCCGGCTCGACGCTCGCGAACGCCCGCACCAGGAACCAGTTGACCTCGTCGACCTCGCGTCGGCGGCGGTCAGCGCCACGCGAACCACCGACCCTCCGGCGCGCATCGAGTTGATCACGAACGGCCCGGTTCCGGTCACGGGTGACCGCGACGCGCTGCTCCGCGCGGTCCGCAACCTGCTCGACAACGCCGCGGCGGTGGCCGACACGGTCGTGGTCGAAGTCAGGCAGACGGCGAACGGCCCCACCGTATCGGTGAGCGACAACGGGCCCGGCATCCCCGCCGATCAGCGTGAGCGGGTCTTCGAACCGTTCGTCCGCCTCGGCGAGCGGGGCACCCAAACGCCGCGCGCCGGCACCGGCCTCGGCCTCGCGATCGTCCGCCGGACGGTCGAGTCGCACGGGGGCGCGGTCACGTGCGACCCCTCGGCGGCCGGCGGCGCACGGTTCACGCTGCGGCTACCGGCCGACTGACCGGAAAGCGTTGCGTCCGTCCCTCAGCCGCCATTCACCGCGCGGGCAACGGCGGCCCGGGTGATGAACCCGTGCGTCACCCCGACGCACGCGTAGCCGGCGTGCAATACGGCCGGCTGATGCAGGTTGATCCCGGCCGCGGTGGCCATCTCTGGGGTCAGCTCGCCGTTTGCCGTCGGGTCGGGGAAGCTCGGGAAGCCGTGGCTGCGGATGCACCGCGCGAACGCCAGTGCCGCCGTCTTGCGAGCGCGCTGAGTTGCCGCAGATTCCGGTTGAGGTGGCGGCGCGAGGCGCACGCACGCGTTCTGGGCGGCCTGGAACCGGGGCGAGTTGACCTCGCTCTTGGTCAGCACGTTCTTCGGCTGGCCCGGGTCGGGGAAGTTCGACACGCCATGGCCGCGCATGCAGTCCGAGAACCTGACCGCCTGCGCGAGGCGGCTGCGCGGCGTGGCGGCGCTGGTGGACACGGTGGCACTATTGGGTTTGCTCGATGATCCACAGCCCGCGATCGTCACTGCGGCGATGATGATTGCCGGACCGATGGCCGGGACCCAACGGGCGCGGTTGATTCTTCTGTGAGTTTGCGTGCGGTGCATGTGATCCGGAAGCGTGCCCCACGCGCGGTTACAGGCTCGTTACCTTGTTATGTCGCTGTTATCCGTGCTGCGGCATCGTCGGTGCCGTGAAGATCGGCCAAACGCTGGACCAGCCCTTCTTGCGAGCGCTCCGTCCTCACCCGACCATCCGCTGGCGGCTGACGCTGCTCTACGGCGGCCTGTTCCTGCTCTGCGGCGCGGCGCTCCTCGCGATCACCTACGAGCTATTTGCCCACCTGGCCTACGCGTACCCTCCCAAGCCGGTCCCCGGGCCGGGGGGCACGCCGCCGACCCTGGCCAGCTTGAAGCTCGCGTCCGCGATGTCCGCGCAGCGCGACGTCGACATGCACCAGCTATTGGTCGAGTCGGCGATCGCGCTGGGGATCATGGCGCTCGTATCCGGCGTGCTCGGATGGGTGATGGCGGGGCGGGCGCTCGCGCCGCTGCGGACCATCACCGCGACAGCGGACCGGATCTCGGACACGAACCTCCACGAGCGCCTCGCGATGCGCGGCCCGCGCGATGAGCTCCGCCTGCTCGCCGACACGATCGACCGACTGCTGGAACGACTGGAAGCCGCATTCGACGCCCAGCGACTGTTCGTCGCAAACGCCTCGCATGAGCTGCGCACCCCGCTGGCGATGATGCGCACCACACTGGATGTGGCGATCGCAAAGCCCGGAGGCGTGCCGGTACAGACCCGCGAGCTGGACGCGGAGTTGCGCATGGATCTCGACCATGCCGACCGGCTGCTCGACGGCTTCCTCGCCCTCGCGCGCGCCCAGAACGGCCGGCTCGGCGACCACGACCAGGTCGCGCTGGAGCCGATCATCACCGCGGCGCTCGCCGCCGACGCCGACCAGATTGCCGCCAAGCGGCTCACCGTCGAGACGCACCTCACCGGGGTCGACGTCGCCGGCAGCGCCACGCTGCTCGGACGCATGGTCGAGAACGTCATCGAGAATGCCGTGCGCCACAACCCGCCGGGCGGGTCGATCGTGGTGACCCTCGCACCCCTCGAGGGACAGCGGGCCCGCGTGACCCTCGACAGCAGCGGCCCGGTGCTGGACCAGCAGGCCGTCGCGCAGCTCGCGCAACCGTTCAAACGCCTCGGCCAGGATCGAACCGGATCGCAGAACCGCCATGGACTCGGGCTCTCCATCGTCGCCGCCGTCGCCGCCGCGCACGACGGGCGGCTCGATCTCCACGCCCGCGCCGAAGGCGGGCTCCGTGTACAGATCACGCTACCCGCGGCGACCGCCCCCCAACTCACGGCGACCGTCCCATGAGAGTGCTCGTCGTCGAGGACATGCCCCGTCACGCTAACCGGATCGCCGAAGGACTCCGCGACCAGGGCATGGCGGTCGACGTCGCCTACGACGGCCACGAGGCCAGCGCGAAGCTCGCGCTCAACCCCTACGACGTCGTCCTGCTCGACCGCGACCTCCCCGGCATTCACGGCGACCGGCTCTGCCAGATCGCCGCGACCAGCGAGGATCCTCCGATGATCCTGATGCTCACCGCCGCCGGCGCGCCCGACGATCGCGTCACCGGGCTCGCGCTTGGCGCCGACGACTACCTCCCCAAGCCCTTCCACTTCCCGGAACTCGTCCTGCGCATCCGCGCGCTCGCCCGCCGCAAGCCCGCCGCCCGCGCGCGTACCCTCCGCGCGGCCGGGGTCGAACTCGATCCGCTCACCGGCGCCGTCACCCGCGACGGCCGAGCTATCGAACTCTCGCGGAAAGAGCGCGCCGTGCTCGAGGCCCTGCTCACGGCGAGCCCCGGGGCACTCAGCGCCGAGCGCCTCCTCGAACAGGCCTGGGACGAAAACGTCGACCCGTTCACCAACACCGTCAAAGTCACTATCGCCCGGCTCAGGCGGAAACTCGGGCCGCCGGACATCATCCGCACCACTCCGGGCGTCGGCTACAACATCACCGACGCGCCGTGACCAGGACGTGACACCTGTGACGGTTGGGGGGCGGTCGACCTCGCGCCGCCCCCCGCCGTACCTCGGCTTACTTCTGGTGCCCTCCGACCTTACGACCTGCGCGCGTGCCGCCGTAACGCGTTCTTGTCAGCGCGCATCGCGGCCTTCATCTTCTTCGCATGGTCCGCGCTCGGGCTGGTGAAGATCACGTGCGTGCAGCCGCTCGTGTGATCCTGATGGTCGGCGTACACGGTCGTGTTGCCGTGGCAGGCGATCGTGTCGACGTGCCCGTTCTGGGCAAACACGGTCGTCGTTCCCGAACCGGTGTTCACACTGTTACCGCCACCCGCTCCGAGATAGATGAGATCCGTGCCGGTGTTACGTCCACCAACGTTGATCGCGTCGCCGACCGGGCCGCCGTAGATCGTGTCGTTTCCCGAACCTGCGTTGATCGAGTTGTGACCACCGCCGCCGTAAATCGTGTCGTTGCCATTCCCGGCGTTGATGTTGTCGCCGTTGTTACCGGGTATGACGCCGTGTTCGCAGTACTGGGTGGAAGGCAGGCCGTGCGGGTAGTCCCCGGACTTCACGCCCGGCGGGCACTTGCCGTTGCCGTCGATCACATCGTTGCCGTTGCCGGCGTTGATCGAGTCTTGCCCACCGAGTCCCCAGATCGTGTCGTTGCCGTTCCCAGCGTTGATGTTGTCGTTGCCGGTCGTGCCGACCAACGTTCCGTCGCCTTGGATATTCGCCGCAAGTGCCGTCGCGGCAGCCACCAGAAGCACGGTAAGGGCCAAAGCCAGCAACGCAAATGGCCGGCGCGCGGCGATCGGCCGAAGAAGCCGTCTCATGCTACTCCTTGAATTCGGGGCCAGAAATGCCGACGACGACCGCCGACGAAGCAAGGCTCAGGGCGGTGCGTCAGACGAAGCTGAGCGGCGATGGTACCGCCGTGGCCGGCGCTGACATGTCAACGATCCGTGTCGGCGAACGTCAAATCCTGCGGCCAGACGCGAAAAACTTCACATCCACTTAGAGAGACATTGACACCGTGTTGACACTTACTCGCCAACCGGCGAGGCGACCGGAAGCTCGATCGAGATCGTCGTCCCCCGCCCGCGCGGACTGTCGAGGATCATGCGTCCGCCGACGGCCTCGACCCGGTCCCTGAGGCCGACGAGGCCCGACCCGGCATCACTCACCACGCCGCCGACGCCGTCATCGGCGATCGTCGCTCTCAGCGCCGCGTCCGTCCGAGCGACCGCGACCGAGAGGCTCGACGCGCCGGAGTGCTTGACCGCGTTCGCCATCGCTTCGGCGACGACGTAGTAGACGGCGGCCTCGATCGGGGCCGGGGGTCGCTCGTCGAGGTCGCCCTCGAGCTCGACGGGGATCGGCGATCTCCGCGCCAGCCCGCGCAGGGCGGCGCGGAGGCCGCTGCGAGACAACTGCGGGGGGTGCAGGCCGCGCGAGACTTCGCGCACCTCCTCGAGCACGGCCATGAGATCGCGCTCGGCCTGCTCGAGGTCGGCGACCACAGACTGGTCATGCTCCGGCAGGCTCGCGCGGATCTGCTGCAGATCGAGGTGCAGGGCGAGGAGGTGCTGCTGCGTGCCGTCGTGGAGGTTGCGCTCGAACCGGCGTCGCGCGGCGTCCCCGGCTTCGACTATGCGCGCGCGTGAAGCGATCAGGTCGGCGCGCGCCGTCGCGTTCGAGACCGCCGTCGCGACGAGCTCGGTGAATTGGCTCAGCCGCACCTCCGAGCGCTCGGGGATCGGCTCCGGTCGCCTCGGGAACGCGATGATCCCACCCCAGGTGGCGCCCTCGACCACGATCGGAACGGCGATCGCGGAACGGAAGCCGGCGTCGCGGGTGTGCTCCGCGGTTTCCCCGGAGAGCGCGGTGTAGTCGTCGATCCGAGCCGGGGCACCGGTCCGGAAGACCGTGGACACGGCGCTCGGATCGGTAAGCGTCAACGAGATGCCGACCTCGAACGGATGGTCGCCCGACGCTGATGACGGTGGCGATGCCCCCGGGCTCGTAACGTGCCATCTCGACGCCCTGCAGCCCGAGCGTCCCAGCGATCTCGCTCGCGACCGCGTCGAAGATCTCGTTAGCGGGCACGCCCTCGGCGACGCGGGTCGCCACGCGGCGCAGGGCCGCCTGCTCCTCGGCGAGCTGACGAAGGTCGTCGTAGGCCTGGGCCCGGGAGATGGCGATCGCGACCAGCTCCGTGAACGGCTCCAGGCGCGCCTCGACGTCGCGCGCGGTGTCGGCCGATAGCACGGACGGGCCCGCGTAGCCCTCGGCGAGGATGGGTCGGTTCTCGGGTCGCCTCCGCAGCCCGACCGCGATCATCCCCCACGGCTGTCCGCCTACGATGACCGGCGCTTCGACGTGAGCGTCCACGTCGGAGTCGCGGGCGGCATCGTCGAACGAGGCAACGACGACGGGATCGCCACCCGTCTCGTAACGCACGAACCTGACGCCCGAGACGTCCGCGATCTGGGTCACCTCCTCGGCCGCGGCCGCGAAGATCTCGTCGAGAGCCGCGCCCGCGGCGGCCAAGGTGGCGACCCGTCGCAACGCGGCCTGCTGGTCCGCCAAGCGACTTCGACGATCGCGCGACTCGGCGTTGGACACCGAGATCGAGACGAGCTCGGCAAAGTCCCGCAGGCGGTCTTCGAGGTCGGCGGGCAGCGGCTCGCTCTCCACCGTGCCGACGTAGATCACCCCCAAACCGAGCGGTCGACGACGATGGGAACGCCAATCGCCGAGCGCATCGCGGTGTCGCGGACTCCTGCGGCGATCGTCCCCTGCAGCACGGAGTAGTCGTCGATCCGCGCCGGTTCGCCCGTGTCGAGGACCGCCGCCGCGACGCTCGGACCGTCGAGTGGCCACCGAGTGCCGACGGAGAACTCCCTGAGGTTCGCGGCGTCCGCTGCCGCGCCCAGCAAACCGATCACCGTCACGGTTCGGTTCGCCTCGTAGCGCCCCACCAGAATCACCGGCGCTTCGAGGGCGCGCTCGATCTCCTTCACCACGGCCGCGATCAGGTCCGCTGCCGGGGCCGCTGCGGCCACGAGCGTGGCGACCCGTCGTAGCGCCGCCTGTCGTTCGGCGAGCCGGCGCAGGCGGTCGCGCGCTTCGGCGTTCGAGATCGCGCTGGCGAGAAGCTCGGTTAGGTCGCGCAGACGCAGGTCGGCGTCCGCGGGCAGCCGCTCGGCGCGATTGCTGGCCACCCCGATGAGGCCCCAGGTGGCGCCATCGACGGTGATCGGAACACCGAACGCCGACCGGAAGCCGGTCTCGCGCAGATGACCGGAACGGCACGACCGAGCGCATGCCGGTGGCGCGCGCGACCGCCCCGAGATCGCCGCCGACCGGCTGGGCGTGATAATCGCCGCGGGCGGGGCGGCCGGTGTCGAGGATCGTTGCCGACACACTCGCGCCGTCCAGCCGCCACCGGCGGCCGACCTCGAACCCGGGCGCGCTGGGTGCGGCCAGCACGGTGATCGTCCGGTCAGGCTCGAAGCGCCCGACTGTGACCGCCGGCACGCCGACAAGTCGTGACACCTCGTCTGCCACGGCGGCGAACACGTCGTCCGGAGAGGCGCCCTGCGCGACCAGTGTGGCGATCCGGCCCAGCGCCCGCTCGTCGGTGGCTGGCCTGTCCCGGTCTAGTGCGGCGCCCCCGGTCGGGGTCTGAGCGTCAGGACGCACACCGACACTCTGTCCGATTCGAGGGCGGTATTCAACGGCCGTCAGACCGACTCGAGCCCCGGAAAGGTCCAGGAGCCGTCAAGCACTTCGAGGCGCGGCCGGTAGAGCCGGATCGTGTAGTTCCAGCCGTCCATGATCGGCAGGCAATTGGGCTGGGCTTCTGCACAACTGCCGAAGTGGACGGTGACCGACCCGTCGTCGTTCGGTGTCGCGGTGATGTTGTTGACGCTGTAGGCGCCGCGCTCGTTGGCCTGGAAGAAGCCATCGGCGTTGTACAGCGAGATCGACCAGAAACCGTCAACGGGCACGTCTCGGACGGTGAGCCTGTACTCGCCCGCGGGGAGCCCAGGTTCAACGCTGATATATCGCGCTTCCCGGTCGGGCAGACCGCCCCATCCGGCCGCGGTCCCGATCAGGTGGCGCACGGGATTCACCTCGTCCTTGGTGCCAAACGCGTGTTCGAAGCCGCCGAGGTGCTTGGCGAGCTCGAGCACGGCCTGGCGCGTCGCGTCGAAGCTCGCCTTGTCGTAGTCCGGCGGCTCGAACGGGCGCGATGAGTTCGCCTCGACCGCGAGCTGGTCCTGAAGCGCATTTACCATCGTGAGGTCGCTTCGGTCGCCCGGATCGACGAGGATCCGAGTCGCCACCGCGGCCCAGGGCGTGTCGAACTCGTCGACCGTCAGGACGTACTGCCCCGGGTCATGCAGGATCCGGTTGATGTAGTGGTCCTGGTTGACCACCATCACCGAGATGTAACGATCCCCGCCGTCGGGAACCGTGACCGTGGCACCATTGGAGATGTCGACAATCGCGACGCTGTACAGCGTGTCCCGGTTCATCCGGATGACCGGCTGATCATCGATCGGCGTCGGAACCCGGTTGTGCTTGAGCTGGTTGACACCGCCGGCCTGGGCCTGCAGGACCGAGAACATCCGATCGGTCTCGGCGCGGGCGAAGTTGTCGACGGTCACGGGTACGGCCAGGATCAACCTCCGGCGGTCGTGGTCGAGACGAGCATTCCGTGCGGCGCGGGACGCGACATCACCCCAACGGGGTGAGACGCCGGCCGCGACGTCTCCCTCGACTCTCACGCCGCACAGGCGACGGCGCACGCGCGGCCAATCCCACTTATGTGGCCAACGAGCTCGGGGGGCGGGGGACTTTGCTGCGCATACGGGTGGTCGGGCGGCGGCTTGCCGCCGCGGATCGGCCCTCGCCTCGCGGAGGGTGCAAACGCAGAAAGTCCACTGGCCGCATGCGCTTCCGCCACTAAGCGCCTCAGGAGGCTGTCCCGCAAATGCCCTTCGCGCCGCGATCGTTATGACCGGCGCACAACGCGGTGATGTTCAGCGTGGGGCCTGGTCGAGAAACGCAACCTGGTGTTGCGTTTCTCGACCAGGCCAGACGAAAATTCCCTTGGCGCCGGTGTCTCGCGGCTGGCGTTTGTGCGCTGGTCACAGCGACAGCCTCCAGCGGCGCTTATGTCGGGCTGACGGCGTCGCAGGTTGCCCGCCGCCACGAACATCAACACGTCCCATCCCCGCGGCTACCGCGCGCCGGCGCTGATGCTGATCTGCGTGGTCGGGACGCTGGCGTCGGCCAGCGCGTGCGGGATCGGGCTCCTGCCGCCGAGCCAACTCGGGCACGCGAACGTGCCCCTCTACGCACTCGCGCTCCTGGCCGGCGTCCTCGCGATCGGCGTGCTGCCGCCGCTCCTGCTCGTCCGCCTACGCCGGCCCGCGTGGAAGACGAGCTGACCGACGTATCGACCCAGCCGATAGCTCACACCACAAAGTCCGGTTGGTCGCGCGCCGCGCACTCGCTAGCGTGGCGAGTCAGCAGCCATGTCCAACACGTACGACACCCGAGTCTGGCTGATCACGGGCGCCTCGAGCGGCTTCGGCCGCGCTATCACCCAGGCCGCCCTCGCCCGCGGTGACTCGGTCGCCGCGGGCGTGCGCACGACCGACGCGTTCGGCGCCTTGCCGGACGGTGTCCACCCGGTCGCGCTCGACGTCACCGCGCCGGACCAGCGCGAGGCCGCCGTGGCCGAGACGCTCGAGCGCTTCGGTCGCGTCGACGTGCTCGTCAACAACGCCGGCCGCACCCAGGTCGGCGCCGTGGAGGAGACCACCGAAGATGAGTTGCGCGCGCTGTTCGAGTTGCACTTCTTCGCCCCGGTGGCGCTGACGCGCCTGGTCCTGCCGCACATGCGCCGGCAGGGTGGCGGCGCGATCGTGCAGATGTCAAGCGTCGGAGGCCAGACGACCGCTCCCGGCTTCGGCGCATACTGCGCGACCAAGTTCGCGCTCGAGGGCCTGACCGAGACCCTGCGCGACGAGGTCGCCGGGTTCGGCATCCGGACGCTGATCGTCGAGCCGGGCGCCTTCCGGACCGGGCTGTTTCGCCCCGGCGCCGCCTACGAATCCGCGTCGATGGCCGAGTACGCCGACACGGTCGGCCCCACCCGCGCGTACGTCCGCGGCAACGACGGCCTCCAGCCGGGCGACCCGGCCAGGGCCGCACAGGCAATCCTCATCGCCCTCGACGCCCAAGACCCTCCGCTGCGGCTCGTCCTCGGCGCCGACGCGATCGGGAACATCGAGGGACGCCTCAAGAAAGTCTCCGATGAACTCGCGACGTGGCGGGCCGTCGGCGAGGCCACGGCTCTCGACTAGCGGCAACCGCAAAGCAAGCTCACGCCGAAGCGGCGGCTAGATCCCGCGTCACGCGCGCGAACGACGAGACCAGCGTCGAGTCGTCCCCGCGCCGCCAGCACAGCGCGATCCGCAGCGGCTCGATGTCGGCGATCGGGACCCAGGCGAGGTCGGGCCTCGCGTAGTGAGTCGCCATCGAACGCGGGGTGATGCAGATGGCGGAGCCCTCCGCGACCTGCTCGAGCATCTCCTCGACGTTCTCGTTCTCGGGGCCCCAGACCGGCTCGGAACCGTCCGGACGGGGATTGACCGCCCACCAGTCGACCCACAGGCGCGGCGCGCGCCGCGTCCACATGATCGGCTCGTCCTTCAGCTCCATGATCGACACCCGCGGCTCGCGAGCCAGGCGGTGGCCCTTCGGCAGCCCCGCGTAGCGGCGCTCGCTCGTGACCTCCTCGACCTCGAGCCCGGACAGGTCGTTGGGGAGCCACACGAAGGCCACGTCGCAGTCTCCCTCGCGCAGCCCGGCCGCCTCGCCGCCCCAGTCAAACCGTTTTGGCTCGACCCTGACGGCTGGATGCTCGCGCGCGAAGCGCGCGCGGGCGAGCGTCGACAGCTCGCCGGCGCCCGACGCCTCGAACCCGACCCGGAGGCGTCCGATCTCCCCTCGCCCGGCCCGCGCCGCGCGGTCGATCGCGCGATCGAGATCCGCGAGCACCTCGCGCGCGTCGGCCAGAAGCATTTCGCCGGGCGCGGTCAGCGCGACGCGCCGGCTGTCGCGACGCAGAAGCTGCGTACCGACCTCCAGCTCGAGCCGCCGGACCGCCTCGCTGAGCGCGGACTGCGACAGCGGGAGGTCTTCGGCCGCGCGGCTGAAGCTGAGCCGCTCGGCCACCGCAACGACATAACGAAGGTCGCGGCTCTCGGCCACGCCGCGATGCTATCGGCGCGGCCGATCGGCAACGACGCTAGACCGGCGACGACGGCCGCGCGAGCCCTTCGGCCAGGTCCCCGAAGCCCGGCGCGATCACCGCGCCCGGCTGGGCGATCAGCTCCTCGGCGACCAGCGCCTCGGTGGTCAGCATCAACGCCGCGACCGATGCGGCGTGTTGAATCGTCAACCGGGTCACCCGCAGTGGGTCGATCACGCCGTCCTCGAACAGGTCGACAAACTCGCCGCTGAGCGCGTTCAGCCCGTGGCCGGGTGGCATCGCGCGCACCTGGTCGATCACCGCCTGGCCGTCGTAGCCCGCGTTGGCCGCGACCCAGAACAGCGGCTCGGACAGCACGCTGCGGATCACGTCGGCCCCGCGAAGATAGTCGCCGTGGAGGCCGCGTTCGGCCAGCGCCGCGTCCGACAGTGCCAATTGGGCGCGTAGCAGCGCGGTTCCGCCGCCGGCGACGACGCCCTCGCTGACCGCCGCGCGCGTCGCCGCGACCGCACCTTCGGTGCGCCGGAACTTCTCCTGGAGCTCCGGACCCGTGGCGGCGCCGACGTGGATCACGGCCAGGCTCGAGGCGAGCTTGGCGAGCCGTTCGCGGAGTACCTCGATGTCGGTGTCCTGGGTCGCGCGCTCGAGCTCGACGCGTATCTGGTTCAGCCGAGCGCCGACGTCCTCGGCGCTCCCGGCGCCCTCGACCAGCACGGTCGAGCCCTCGCCGATCACGATCCGTCGCGCGCTCCCGAACGTGTCCGGGGTGACGTGCTGAAGCGTCAGCCCGGCATCCTTGGCGATCACCTGACCTCCGGTGAACGCCGCGAGGTCGTGCAGGTGGGCGATCCGACGGTGGCCGAACCCGGGCGCTCGCACCACGACGGCCCTCAGCGTGCCGTGCTGGTTGTTCTGGACGATCAAGCCGAGTGCCGCACCCTCGACCTTCTCGGCGAAGATCACGAGCGGCCGGGGGGACTTCATCACCGCGTCAAGCGTCGGCATCAGCTCGTTGATGTGCGAGATCGGCTCGTTGGTCAACAACACGTACGGGTTGTCGAAGACCGTCTCCATCCGGGTCGTGTCCTGGATCAGGTACGGCGAGAAGTGACCGTTGTCGACGTGGAACCCCTCGACGAACTCGACCTCGATCCCCGGCACCGCCGACTCCTCGATCGTCACCACGCCCTCGGGCCCGACGCGGTGCAGTGCACTAGCCACCGCAATCCCGATCCGCTCGTCCTCCTTGGCGGCGATCGTCGCGACGTGCGCGAGGTCGTCGGCCCCCGAGACGTCGCGCGCCTGGCGCCGCAGGTCGGCGACGACGAGCTCGGTCGCCTCCTCGATCCCGCGGCGGAGCAGCATCGGGTTCGACCCTTCCTCGAGCGCGGTCATCCCCTCGCGCACGATCGCCTGGGCCAGCAGGGTGGCGGTCGTCGTCCCGTCGCCGGTGAGGTCGCTCGTCTTGTTGGCGACCTCGCGGACCAGCTGCGCGCCCATGTTCTTGAACTGGTTGGACAGCTCGATCTCGCGCGCGATCGAAACCCCGTCGTTGGTGATCGTCGGCGGTCCGGTCAGGCGCTCGAGCACGACGTTGCGGCCCTTGGGGCCGAGCGTCACTCTGACCGCGTTGGCCAGCTCGTCGACGCCGGCCTGGAGCAGCTGCCGGGCTTCGTGGTTGAAGTAGAGGAGCTTTCCCATGCGGCCTCCTCAGGCGCTTGCCGGGATCAGGATGCCGCGACCCTGCAGACGCCCGCCGTCGAGGTCGGCCATCGCGTCGTTGATCGCGTCGAGCGGGTAGGTCGTGGTGTGCAGGCTGACCTTGCCCTGGGCAGTCAGCGTCATCAGGTCCTCCAGGTCGGTGTACGTGCCGACGAGGTTGCCGATGAAGCTGATCTCGCGCGAGATGATGTCGATGGTCGGGACGTTGATGTTCTCGCCGTAGCCGATCACGTAGTAGAACCCACCGTCCTGGATCATCTCGATCCCGTCCTCGATCGCGCCCTTCTCGCCGACGAAATCGATGATCGCCTCGGCGCCGACCCCGTCGGTGAGCTCGCGCACGGTATCGACATGCTTCGAGCCGTCGACCTTGACGGTCTTGTCTGCCCCCATCTCTCCGGCCAGCGCGAGCGCCTGCTCGGACGGGTCGACCACGATGACCTCGGCGGGGGTGTACGCCTTCAGGCACTGGATCCCGATATGGCCGAGCCCGCCCGCGCCGATCACGACCACGCGCGTCCCTGCCCCGAGCACCGGGATCGCCTTCTTGACCGCGTGGATCGCGGTCAGACCGGCGTCGGCCAGCGCCGCGATGTCCTTGGGCTCGAGACCGGGCGAGAGCTTGACCACCGACCGCGCCGAGGTCTGCAGCAGCTCGGCGAACCCGCCGTCTCGGTTGATCCCCGGAAACGACCCGTTTACGCAGTGCATGTCGTCGCCGCGGCGGCACGCTCGGCATAGCCCGCAGGAGATGAAGGGGTGGACGATCACGGTGTCTCCCACTTCTACGTTCGAGACTCCGGGGCCGATCTCGTGGACCCACCCGGCGTTCTCGTGCCCGGGCGTGTACGGGAGCGCGACCTGCGACTTTTCCGCCCACTGCCCCTCCTGGATGTGGAGGTCGGTCCGGCACAGGCCCGCGGCCCCGATCCTGACGATCACGTCTAGCGGCCCGGTGATCTTGGGCTCGTCGACGCTGTCGAGCTTCAGCGCGTCGTGGTAAGCGTGCAACCGCGCGGCCTTCATTTCAATCCTCCTCTGACGGGGTCGCCAGTCCGTGGCGCACTTGCAGTAACGAGCGGCAGATGCCGCCATTGGCCTCTAGGCTCGTGCGCACGAGCCTAGCCATGCGCAGCCACCGCTGCATCTGGCCGGACTCGAGCGGCTCGCCGCTCGGCAGCACGAAGGCCGGCGCGTCAGCCCCGGACTCGATCCCGAGCTGCTCGCGCAACTCGAGGCACCGCCTCGCCTCCCCGTTTTCGGGAAGGTCGGCGACGACGGCCTCGGCTAACTCGCCAACCTCCGCGCCGCCCGCCAGCATCGCCTCGCACACGGCCGCCTGGCGCGCGGTCAGCGCCTTGCGCTGGAAAAGCTCACGCAGCCCGCCGAGCGCGTCGTCGGCCGTCTCGCCCGGAAACGCGCCCGTGAACCCCTCGCCGCGGCCGATCGCGGCGTTGATCTCATCGCCGGTGTAGTGATCCTCGAGGCGGATCGTCACCCGCCGCACCAGCGGCAACCGGCGCACCGCGGCGCGCGCGTCGGCCGCCATCAGGAACGCGAAATTGGGCGCGCACTGCGGCGTGGGCAGGCGCAGCGCAACGTCGACGTCACCCTCGGGGCTGACCTCGCACCAAGATACGAACCCGAGCCGGGTGATCGGCTCATCCAGCTCGGGGTCGTAGACCTCGGCGAGCGCGTCCATCACGCCCGCGCTCGTGGTCATGCCGTCTCGACCAGCTGCGCATCCTCCTTGTCCGCCGCGCCCGGAACCCGGAACTCCGCGGGAACGTCGATCCCGTACAGCTTCGCCGCGTTGAGGCCGAGGATCTTCCGCTTGCCGGCGTCGTCGAGCCGCGGATAGTCCGAGTACTCATCGCCGTCGGGGTAGTCCCAGTTCAGGAACCCCTCGATCTGCCACTTCGGCTCCCAGATCGCGTAGTCCGAGCCGAACAGCATCTTGTCCTCGCCGACCCAGAACAGCAGCTCGCCCATCACCTTGGCGAAGAACCGCGGGCGCGCGTGCATCAGCCCACCGATCACCACTGCGAGTCCCGCGTACACGTTGGGCTCCTGCGTCGCCATGAAGCAGAAGTCCTCGATCCGCGGCAACCCGACGTGCTCGACGATGAAGTTGAGCTCCGGGTTGCTGGTCGCTGCGATGTCGACGTCCTTCACGTCGAACGCGTCCTTGTCTAGGGGCCAGATCGTCGGGCCCTTGTGCACATGGATGTTCTTGATCCCGAGCTCCTTGCACTTCTCCAGGAACATCTGAGCCTCGAAATCGGTCAGCTTCCAGCCGCGCGAGCCCTGGTACCACTCAGCCGTATAGAGCTTCACGCCCTGAAGGCCATAGCGCTTGGCGTCCTCCTCGAGCTCGCGCATGCCGGCTTCGCCCTCGCGGGGATCGAACCGGCCGTTGACGATCAGCTTGCCGGGGTATTTCTCGGCCATCTTGGCGTTCTCGGCGGCCGTGTTGAATCCGGTCGTGTACCACTCCTTGAGGTACGTCGACTGGAAGATCCCGACGTCCACGCCGCCGTCCTCGAACATGTCGGTGACGAAGTCCTCCTCGGAGTACTTCTGGAACTTGTCGAGCGGCCAGTGCGTATCGGCCGGGCCGAGCCCCATGTACGCGTGGAAGCACTCGATCCACCCCTTCGCGTACTGCTCCTGCCCCTTCACCCAGTTCGCCGGGCTGGCGTCCCAGAAGTGACAGTGCCCGTCGACGATGAAGTAGTTGTCGCCGTTTCGTGCGTACATACCCCCTCCTAGCTCACCGCGTGCAAGTCGAAGTCGATGTACTCCGCTGCATCCTCGGGATTGGCGAACATGATGATCTTGTCGTCGAGTACGACCATGCGCCCGTAGTGGGTCGACATGATCTCCTCGAAGTCGTCGTTGCCGAAGTCATCCCAGCCGAGCGCCTCGGCGCAATCGGCGTAGCTGATCTCGAACTTGTGGTCACCGTCCACGCGGATCATCGACGGCAACTCCTCGACCGTGACACCCGGCACGCCGCGCATCACGTTCGCGACGACGTAACCGACCTGGTTGTTCATCAACGTCACGCCCGCGCGGTTCGAGGACGTGGGGTTCACCGCAAAGCGATCGTCGGTCATCAGTCGAGGTCCTTTGTCTGGAGGTTCAGCGCGCCGACGAGGTCGGCGAAGCGCCGCTTGGCGTGTTCGAGGGAGTCAGCGAACCGGATGACCTTCTCCCCGGGCTGTGACCAGATCGGCTGCATCGCCCGACCGGCGGCGACGCTCAGCGGGGTCCACTTGGCAAGCCACGACTGCATCGTGGCGCGGTTCTCGGCGCTGAACTTCTCGTCGTCGGAGAGCATCGAATACAGCGTCCTCGCGACCCGCTGGTCGCGGGCCGTGTCCGCCTCGCCGGCGCCCATCAGCGTCGGTGTCACGAAGTCGCCCTGCGGCGCTGCCACCTGCATGACGAACTCCGAGCGGAACAGCTCGCCGACGAGCGGCTCGAAGACGACGGCGGCGGCGAAGAAGGCCTCCGCCCAGTCGCGCACGGCGGTGAGCCGCTCGACGTTCTCGCGCGCGCCCTGCCACACCGGGTCGTTCATCCACGCTTCCTTGTGGGCGGAGCCGTCGAACCCGTCGATCTCGTCGGACAGTTCGAGGTTGTAGAGGATCAGGTCCTGGCCGAAGCGCAGCTTGTGCGCGGAGGCCACCGACAGCGCGTTGTTGATCATGTTCGTCGGTGCGTCGCGTTGCGCGGGGAGGTACACGTGCATGCCGATGCCGTGTTCGGCGTGCGCCCAGGCGCCGACGTGCCGCTCCACGACCGTAACCCAGCCCCGATTCCAAGCGGCGAACGCTCGAGCGGTGCGGGCGTTCTCGAGATTCTGGTGGATCTGGCGGACGACGTTCGCGTTGTTGCGGTAGATCGTCTGCTCCCACTCCTCGTTGGGGTCGAGGAACGCGTGCCAGTTGGACGACTTCAGCGCGGTCCACTCCTGCGGATAGCCGCCGGTGCCATCGGCGAAGCCGTAGACCCAACCCTGGAGCAGATGACGCGCGGGATCGGGCTGGATGTCGACGGTTACGTCCTCGTACACCGTCGCCCGTCGCTTGGCCGGTGTGAAGTAGTTAAAGCTCCGACTCGTGGATGATGGAAACTCCCGCGCGCCGGCTTCGGCGTCGGTGAACTCCGGCTTGGGAACGCTCCGTTCCTTGACCGGTGCTTCCGTGTCTGTTGCTGCCATCGTTGCTCTCTCCTCTCCGCGGTCAGGGCGCGGTGGTGGTGAACTTGTCGTAGTAGACCCGCGACTCGGGGACGCCCTTCTGCACCAGCAGGCCAATGGCGGCGTCGACCATCGGCGGTGGACCACACAGGTAAGCGTCGACCTCACTCAGCTCCGGCTCGCAGCGCGCGACGACGTCGGTGATCAGTCCGCGCTCGCCGCTCCAGTCCTCTTCCTCGCCGCAGTCCGACAGGGCGGGTACGAACCTGAAGTTCGGTAGCCGCTCCTCGAGCGCGGTCAGTTCCTCGGTGTGAAACAGGTCGCGCGGCCCACGGGCCCCGTAGTAATAAACCGCCGGACGAGGGTTGCCCTCCTCGGCCAGGGCGCGCAGCAGCGCCAGGATCGGGGCCATGCCGGCGCCGCCGCCGATGAACAGCAGGGGCCGGTCGGATTTCGCCCGCAGCGTGAACACACCATATGGACCGGTCACCTCGAGCTCGTGGCCGGGCTGAAGGTCGCCGCTCGACAGGAGGCTCGAGAACTTGCCCCCTTCGTAGATCTTGATCATGAACTCAAGCTCGTCGTTGCCGGGCAGGTTGGCCATCGAGAACGAGCGCACCTCGTCGCTGTCCGGAATACGGATGTCGATGTACTGACCGGGGTGGTAATCCAGAGCGGCGCCGGTCAACACGAGGCGCTGGATGTCGTGGGTGAGCGCCTCGATCTTCTCGACCCGCATCTGCTGCGTGCTCAGCGCGATCCCGCTGCGCAGCACCTCTTCGTCGTAGTTGATCAGCTCGATCTCGAGGTCGGACATCGCGTGCGCGCGGCACAGCAGCGTCCACCCCTCCTCCTTCTCGTAGTCGGCGAGTGCGAACGTCGAGTACTTGTCGAGATCCACGTCGCCGTCGAGCAAGAACGACTTGCACGCCGAGCACTGGCCCTCCTTGCACCCGTGCATCAGCATCAGCCCCTGCCGGAACGCGCCGCGCAGGATCGTCTCGTCCTCGTCGACCTCGAACTCGATGCCGACCGGCTCCAGTCTGACTTGATAGGTCTGGCCCATGACCGATTTCCCCAATGCGTGGGAGCTGAAAGAGGCGACCGGCGATCGCGAACCGGTCGCCTCTGACTCAGCTGCGGCCCTCTAGGCGGTCGCCTCCGCGGGCTTCCGGCCGGCGGGACCGCCCCGCCGGTAATCAGCCAGCCAGGCGTCCCGCTCCTCGGGCGACATCTCGTTGAGCAGGATGTTCGGGCTCGCCAGCGTGATGCCCTTGCAGTCGTCCAGGGTCCACATCTCCTTCGGATCGAGGTTGAGATGCGGCTGCGGGATGAGCGTCTTGCCGTCGTCGCGGACATAGCCCAGGTCGCTGAGCGCCTCGGCGAGGTCCTTGCCGTGGACGCACGTCTCCCATTCGCGCAGGCCGGTGAGCTTGCCCATCGACGGCGTCGCGCGACCCTTGTACTCGGGCCGGAACGCTGTCTTGTCGGTCCACGCGCACGTCTCCGAGCAGTACGTGCGGACCTGGCCGTCGACCTCTTCCATGACCGTGTCCTCGCGGATCATGGCCGGGACCATGCAGGTCCAGCACCGGTGCGGATAGACGTAGTCGGTGTCGGCGTCGAAGCAGATCGGCGCGTGGCCGTTCTTCTTGGCGAGCTCCGAGTACCGCTCCCACCACTTGCCGTACTTGTCATACCAGCCCGGGTACTTGTACTCGAACCACTCGAAGTCCTTGTCGTCCATCCCGTCGATCCGCCAGTAGTTCGCCCACCAGCCGGTCGCGAAGAACTGCGCGGTCTCGTGTATGTAACCCTTGTTCCAGATCCGGTTCCACGCCTCCTCGACGAGGTCGTGCGGGATCACCAGGCCGTACTTCTCGAGCGGGACCAGGTAGCTGCGGTAATAGTCGTCGTAGATCCATCGCCGCCACGCCTCGGCGTAGCTCTCGCGATCCTTGCGCCGGTCCTTGGTGCCGTACTCGATGAACGTCCCGATCGCGGCGTCGACGACCGCGTGGTTGTTCCACCACGCATAACGGAGGTCGCGCTCGAGCAGCTCCCGGTTGCGCTCGTCGGCGAGCGCCATCAGGATGATCGAGTAACCGTTCGAGATGTGGCGGGACTCGTCCGACTGGACCGAGTGGAACACGGTCGGCAGCAGGTAGTCGCCGTTCGCGGCTGCCTCGCCCGGCATCGCCACGAACAGGACGTTGGTGAACGCCGTCTCGGCCACGATTGTCAGGTAGACGTTGGCGGCGGTGATCGCGTCGCCGGTGATGAAACCCTCTCCGAACTGGCGGCCGATCGTCCCGGCGTAGCAGTTCTGGAAGGCCCTCGTGGTGATGTCGAAGCCGGCCGGATCGATGTAGTGCTGCATGTACAGCCGCTTGAGGTTCATCTGGATCGTCGAGTGACGAACCTCGTCGATCATCTGGATCGCGAGCCCGTTGTGGATCTGAGGGTTGGGAACCGTCCCGATCGTCAACGGCATCGCGCGTGCGGCCGAGATCTCCGGGAACGGGATGATCGACAGGAACAGCTTCTGCCACTCCATCCACCGTTCCTGGACCTGCCGGAACATGTTGCCGCGGATGGCGCCGTCCATCGCGCCGAACACCCGGTTGTCCTTCTCCTCCTCCATCGGGAAGTAGGACCGGAGGACCTGCTTGAGCGGATCCTTCTTCGGCGACTTCTCGAACGTGTAGTCGGTCGAGTACTTCTCGACCGGCGACACATAGGTCGGCTCCCAGGACAGCTCCTGAATCTTGTCGTGGGCCTTGGTGATGCTCGCTCTACTCACCCGTTACTCCTTGTTTTGGTTCCCTCGTTGCCCATGCTGCGGTCGTGCCGCCAGGCGGCATCGACACGAGCCTAGGTTTGCTCGGTGATTCCGGCAAGAAGCTCGTGTTTTTCGTATCTGCTTGCAATTTCACGCGGCCCGCCACCTCGACGACGGTGGCCGCGAGTCGATCGCGCTCGCGATCGAAGTCCCGGACGCCCGTCGACAGGCCGAGCGCCGCCACGAAGCGTCCGCGCTCGTCGCGGATCGGCGCCGCAACGCAGCAGAAGTTCTCGTCGAATTCCTCGCGATCAACCGCGAATCCGTCCCGGCGCGCGCGGTCGAGCTCGGCGGCCAGCGCGGCGCCGGAGGTGATCGTGCGGCGCGTGAACTGCTTCAGGCCGCGGGCGACGTACACCGCGACCGCGTCGGGCCCGAGCAGCGACAGGACGACCTTGCCCATCGCCAGCGCGTGGGCACTGTCTCGGATCTCCGACCCGAGCCCGGGCATGCACGGGACGCCCTGGCGTCCCCGGAACGCGACGATCTCGATCCGGCCGGACCGCACGACGCCCAGGTACGAGCGCTTGCGGGTCAGCAGGAACAGGTCGTCGACGGTCGCGGCGAGCCCTTCGTGGACCGCGTGGTCGGGCGCGAGCGCCTCGGCGACCGCGGTCAGCTGCTCGAGTCCTCGAGCCGGGCGATACACGCCTTGCCGCGCGTGCACGGCAAAGCCCTCCTCGCACAGGCTGGTGAGCAGGTAATAGGCGGTTGAAACGCTCTTGCCGAGCTCCTCGGCAACCTCGTCCGCCCGTACTCCGGACGGCCTCTGCACGAGCAGCGTCAGGACGCGCAGCACCGATCGCGCGGTGCTGAGGCTGCGGCTGGATGCGGCGACGGGCGCTCGCGCCAATAGGCCCGCGGACTCGCTGCTCAATGCGTCCCTCTCCGGTTCGCGCCGGGTCGGTGGCTCGCTCACCCGGCTCCAACGACCCTAACCGGGAGCCCGGAGAAATGGCGTTACACAGCCGTTACACGGAGCCTTGCTTAACAGTCCCGGCCGCGCGTAGGGCGCTGAGCCGGGAGGCCGCCAGGCTGCGGCGCGGGTCCTGGAACGGGAGGTTCGCAAGGAGCCGCTGCCATGCGGCGAGGTCGCCCGCGCCGCCGGCCGTCTGCAGCCACGCCCACAGCGCCTCCTGATCGCCGGCGCTCATCACCGATTGGCGCATCCAGCTTTCGAGTGCGTCGCGCTCACGGACGACACCGGGAGCCGTCGACCCGGGCAGCAGCGGTCCGGCGTACCGGGCCGCGGCCTCGCGGACCTCGCCGCGAAGCAGGAGCCCGCAGACTTCCGCCACGTCGCTCGAGACGCCTCCCCGCAGCCGGTAGTGCTCGGTCTCGATGCAGTCGCCGAGCAGCTTGCGCAGGCGGAAGATCTCCACCCTGATCGCGGACGCCCGGGCCGGCGTCCCATACACCCCCTCGCTGAGCTCCTCGCTGGTCAGCCCCTCGGGATTGGCGCACAGGAGGGTGAGGATCTCGGAGTGGCGTAGGCGCAGCTGCTGGCGGCCTCGCGGCAGCTCGGTGTCGGCCCGCTCGCGGCCGAGCAGCGCGACGCGGAGCGCCGTCCGGGTACGACCGCCGCCGGCGCGCGGCGGGGGTTCGGCCTGAGACCGGATCACATACGCCTCCTCGAATCCGAGCACCTCGGCGATCAGGGATCGATCGGCGCCGATCGGAAGCTCGCCGCCCCCGGGTGGCACATTGAGCCGACCGGGAGGCAGCCACCCGAGTGGCTGGCTGGCGATCACGCGACCGCTCCGGGCGACCAGCGCCCGCGGGCCGGGTCCCGTGGCCAGCTGATCGCCGTAGCGCGCCAGCAGCCGGCCGTCGCGATCGAGCATCTGGCAGCGCAACTGGGCCTCGACCGCGTGCGCGGTGGCCGTGGCGACGGCCATGCTGTGAGGGTGCACGGTCGACATCTCGCCGGTAAGGTCGATCACGCCGATCACCTGGCCACTGTCGGGGTCGCTCACCGGCGCCGCGGCGCACGTCCAGGCCTGCACGACTTCGTTGAAGTGCTCGCTGGCGAACACCTGGACCGCGTGCTGGGCGGCGAGCGCGGTCCCGATCGCGTTCGTGCCAGCCCCGCCCTCGCTCCACAGCGTGCCTTCGGCGAAGTTCATCGATTCGGCCGCGCGCATCCGCACGACCGCGTTGCCCTCGAGCCACAGCAGCACCCCGCTGGCGTCCGAGACGACGATCAGATGGCGCGACTCGTCCGCACTGGCGGCCAGACACGAGCGGATCAGCGGTGCCATCACCGCCAGCGGATGGATCTCCCACCGCGCGGATGTCTCGTCGGCGTCGGCAACCACCGGCGCGACGCGGAAGCCCGACGGGTCGACGCCGGCCGCCGCGGAGCGCCGCCACGAGGCGGCGATCGGCTCGCGCACCGTGCTCGACTCGTCCCGCCCGGAGAATCGCTCCCAGCCATCCCCGACGAACTGCTCCCACGCGCGTCTCATCTCCCGCGCTCTCTGCGTAGGAGCGGTGGCCACATCGATGGCCAGCCACGGGTTCGGCATCGTCGTGTTCAGTCTATGGCATCGGTTCGCGGCCGCCGAATCGATCGGTCAGACCAACTCGTAGGTTCCCCGCCCATGCAACGCATTCTCGTCGGGGCGTGCGTGACGGTGGCTGCGAGATCAAGAAGCTCGACTACCTGCAGGTTTACTACCCGTGCCGCTCCTGGATATCCCGGGAAACAGCTGAGAGCCGGCGCTCGATCGCGAGGCTGGTCCGCCTGACGGCCTCGCCGTAGGTTCGCCGGAGCACGCCCGGAAGCGGCCACGGGGTGCGCCGGGCCGACAGCGCTCGCGCCTGCCATGGCCGCCGCTGCGCTTGCGGCCCGCCGCGCTCGCGCGCCACCGCGGCCACGACCGCGTCGTCCCTCGCCGAGGGCGCTCCCGCGGACACCCAGGCGAAGCGGAACAGCAGACCGGCCACGAGGTACGCGACGCTCGCGAGTTCGTGCTCGCGTCCGCCCGTCCGGCGCGCGAGCAGCCGGAGCGAGAGACCGAGCGCGACGAGGCTCTTGGCGCTGCGGAAGTAGAGGCCGGCGCGACCGCCGCGCAGCGCCTGGGCTGCGTCCCCGAGGCGGTGCTCGCCGAGCGCTGAAATCGAGAGCTCGGTCACCATCGCGGTGGTTTCGATCCAGCCGAGCGCCCGGCGCGTCGGATGCCCGTGCGGCAGACCACTCGCCACGAGCACGAGCCGAGTGGCGGCCGCGCCGGTCGCGGTCGCGGTGGCGACGAAGGCGGGGCCGAGGATCGCGCGACTGCCCGACCACACCGGGACCGCGGTACAAGCGAGCAGCACGCCGGTGTAGGAGCCGAGATAGGAACCAAACAGAGCGGTCAGCGCCCCCAGCCCGCGGGCGGCCCTGGGCCGCCCGATCAGGTCGCAACCGACCGCCAGCGCGCCCGTGCCGCTGAACGCGACCAGGCACCATGCCCCGGTGTTCATCGGGGAGCGGGGCTTGAAGATCCGCGTCATGTTCAGGAATCGCTCGGGACGGCCGAGGTCGGCGATCAGCAGGACGGGCGCGGGCGAGACAACGGCAACCGCGACCTTGCGGGCGACCTGAGCGGATCGGTGATCGCCGGCCGCGTCGCAGGCGAGCGACACGAACGCCGAGCCGGAGGCCATCCCGCCGAGCCAGAAGTACGTCGCGACCATCCCGCTCCACACGGGTGCGTGGATGAACGGACCGCGGACATCGGAGACCGGCGCGTCGCGCATCCTGCGGTTCGCCTCGGCGACCTGCCCCGGCGCGGGCTCGGCGTCGGCGTAGCCGGTGTCGCGTCGCTTGTACAGATACGACCACTCGGCATCGCCGAAGTCAGGGCGGGCGAGGCCGACCGGCTCGCCCGGCTCGGCCGCGGTCCACGAGGCCGGTCCGCCGCGGCTGCCCAGCGCGGGCCGGATGTCGCGGCTACGGGTGTCGTGGTCGCCCACCCACTCGGTCGCGCGTGCGCGAGTGCTGTCGGGAGGCTGCTGCTCGGGGCTCACCAGGTCCCGCCTCGGGTTGTCGTGCGTCCGCGCCGTGCCGCCGTCACGAACGCGAGGACGGTTCCGGCGCCGGCGAGGAGGCCGGCCGCGACCGCGGCCAGCGTGGCCGGGACGACGTTCTCCTGCACCGGCGAGTCGGCGTGCGCGGGCAGGCCGTAGCGCTCGGGCGGCTCGGTCAGCAGGAAGAACGAGCCGAGGCCGCCGGCGAGCTGGTCTTCGGGCTCGTCGCCGGCGCCGTATAGGTACGCGCCCTCGATCCCGCGCGAATGCAGCTCGGCCACCCGGCGCGAGGCGATCTCCACCAGCTCCTCGTGGGGGCCGAACTGGATCGAGTCGGTCGGGCAGGACTTCGCGCAGGCCGGCTCCAGTCCGTCCTCCAACCGGTCATAACAGAGCGTGCACTTTCCTGCCCGCCCGTCGACGGGGTCGCGGTCGACCACGCCGAACGGACACGCGGGCACGCAGTAGCCACACCCGTTGCACACGTCCGCCTGGAGCACCACCGTCTGATGCTCGGTTCGGATCAGCGCGCCGGTGGGGCACGCATCGAGGCAACCCGCGTTGGTGCAGTGACGGCAGACGTCGGACATGAACACCCAATCGCCCAGTTTGTGCGTCCCTTCGCTCACGTCGACCGCGCCCGCCGCCGGGATCGCCGGCAAGTGGCCGCCCGCGCCGTTCGTCAGCGCGCGCTCGGCCTCCTCCCGGAGCTGCGGCGAGGGCTCGAACAGCTCGACGAACCGGACGTGGCGCCACGTCGACGCCGAGAGGTCCCCGGTGTGGTCATAGGAGACGCCCTTACCGGTCTGCGAGCCGTCCGCGGGCAGGTCGTTCCACTGCTTGCACGCGACCTCGCAGGCCTTGCAGCCGATGCACACCGACGTGTCGGTGAAGAAGCCCATCCGCTGCGCGCCCACCCGATGGATCGCGATCTCGGTCTGTGGAGCGCTCGTGCTCACCGATTCGCCTGCTTGGGATTCTCGGCCGGTGGGTCGTCCTCGTTCGGCGCAACGTGATGCCCGGCGAGCGCCGCGCCGGCCAGCCGCGCCGTGCTCGCGCCCCGCCTGCGACCGCTCCGCACGTCGCAGGTGAACGCCTTGTCGTCCTGGATCGAGACGTTCGGATCGCCGGACAGGACGACCAGCTCGTTGGTCGTATCACCCGTCGACAGCCCGCTGTAGCCCCAGTGCCACGGCAGTGCCACCTGGTGAATCACCCGCCCGTCCACCCGTACGGGACGGATGCGGTCGGTGACCTTGGCCCGCGCCTCGATCTCCGCGCGCTCGGTGACGATCGTCATCCAGCCGCCGTCTTCGATTCCCCGATCGGCGGCGAGCTGCGGATCGATCTCGGCGAACATCTCGGGCTGGAGCTCGATCAGCCAGGGGACCGTGCGGCTCATCCCGCCCGCGGTGTGATGCTCGGTCAGCCGGAACGTCGTCGCCACCAGCGGGTAGCGCGGGTCGCCGGCCGCGTGGTACGGATTCTCGGGCCGGTGCCAGCGAATCGCGGCCGGGTTGCTCTCCAGCTTCGGGTAGAGGAGGTTCGGCACCGGCGACTCGAGCGGCTCGTAGTGCGTTGGCATGGGACCGTCGAGCAGTCCACTGGGTGAAAACAGCCACCCTCGACCGTCCGCCATCATGATGAACGGATCCGACCCGGAGATCGCGTCCATGCCGTGGGAATCCGCTGGTGCCACGTACTCGGGCCGCTTGGTCACCGGGAAGTCGGGCACGTCGTAGCCCGTCCACTTCTCCTCGCGCTCGTCCCACCACACGTAGCGCTTGCGCTCCGACCACGGCCGGCCTTCTAGGTCGGCGCTCGCGCGGTTGTAGAGGATCCGCCGGTTCGCCGGCCAGGCCCAGGCCCACTCCGGGGAGACGATTCCTCCCGGCGCGCTGACGTCACCCGGGTCGCGGCGGCGGGCCTGATTGACCCCGTCGGCAAAGATGCCCGAGTAGATCCAACAGCCGCACGCGGTCGAGCCGTCGCTGCGCAATTCGTCGAACGAGCTGACGGGCTTGCCCGTCGCGACCTCGTAGCCGTTGATCTCCTTGATCACCGCCTCCACGTCGGGCTCATGGATCTCTCCGTGCTCTGGGTAATCCCAGGTCAGGTTCACGATCGGCCAATCCCGCCCGCGGTCGGAGCGGGCGTAGTGCGCCTTGACGCGCTTGGCCAGGTGGTGCATGAACCACAGCTCCGAGCGCGCCTCGCCCGGCGGCTGCAGAGCCTTGTCGCGGAACTGCACGAGTCGCTGGGTGTTCGTGAACGTGCCCTCCTTCTCGACGTGCGACGCCGCGGGCATCAGGAAGACCTCCGTCTGGATCGCCTCGGGACGGAATTCGCCCGACTGCACCTCGGGCGAGTCACGCCAGAACGTCGCGGTCTCGATCTCCGCCATGTCGCGCACGACCAGCCACTTCAGCTTGGTGAGCGCTCGGCGTTGAAGCCCCGAGTGCTGGGAGCCCACCGCCGGGTTCTGTCCCATCACGAACATGCCCTCGACGCCGCCGTCCAGGGCGCGGAGGGTCGTGGAGAAGTGGGAGTGGTTGCCGGTCAGCTTCGGGAGCCAACCGAAGCCGTAGTCGTTCTCCTTGGTCGCGGCCTCACCGAACCACGCCTTGAGCAGCGACACGATGTAGGCGTCGAAATGCGACCACCAGCCGCGATCCACCTTGCTGACTCCGACGTAGTCCTTGAGCGTCAGGTGACCCTCGCGAGCCCGCGGCATGTGCAGGTAGCCGGGCAGCAGGTCATACAGGGTCGGGATGTCGGTCGACCCCTGGATCGACGCGTGCCCGCGCATCGCCATGATCCCGCCGCCCGGCCGGCCCACGTTGCCCAGCAGCAACTGGAGAATCGCGGCGCTGCGGATCATCTGCACCGCCTCGGAGTGCTGCGTCCACCCGTTCGCGTAACAGAACATCCCGGTGCGCTCGCGTCCCGAGTTCGCGATCAGCGCGTCGGCCACCGCCATGAACTGCTCGGGCGAGATCCCGCAGATGCGCTCCACCATCTCCGGCGTGTAGCGGGCGAAGTGACGGCGCAGGACCTGGAACACGCATCGCGGATCCTGAAGCGTGTCGTCATGCCGGACGCCCCCCAGATCCATGCCCGCGCCCGTGTGCTCGCTGAACGCCTGCGTCGCATGCTCGTGCACGCCGGGTGAGAAGCCGACCACGCAGTCCTCGTACCCCCAGCTGGCCGAGTCGTAGGACCCGCTGTCGGGGTCGAAGCCCGAGAACACACCGTCGAGATCCTCGGTGTCGCGGAACGCATCGCACACGATGGTCGACGCGTTCGTGTAGCTGACGACGTAGTCCTTGAAGTACGACTCGGTCTCGATCACGTGCCGAATCAGCCCGCCGAGGAACGCGACGTCGGTCCCAGCCCGGATCGGCACGTGCAGATCGGCCAGCTGGCTCGTGCGCCCATAGCGCGGATCGACGTGGATGACCCGCGCGCCCCGCTCCTTGGCCTTCATCACCCAGCGGAACCCCACCGGGTGCGCCTCGGCCATGTTCCCGCCCTCGATCACGATGCAGTCGGAGTTCTGGAGGTCCTGCTGGAAGTTGGTGGCGCCGCCGCGCCCGAACGAGGACCCCAGACCGGGGACCGTGGAGCTATGTCATATCCGCGCCTGGTTCTCGATTTGGATCGCCCCCATCGCCGCGAAGAGCTTCTTGATCAGATAGTTCTCCTCGTTGTCCAGCGTCGCCCCGCCCAGGTGCGCGAATCCCAGCGTGCGGTCCACCCGCCAGTCGTGGCGGTCGGTGTCCTGCCAGCCGTTCTCGCGCGCGGCGATCACCCGCTCGGCGATCATGTCCATCGCCTGCTCGAGCTCCAGCTCCTCCCACTCGGTGCCGCCCGGCGGTCGGTACTTCACCTTCGTGAGCCGCCCTGGTTGCTGGACCAGCTGGCGCGACGACGCACCCTTCGGGCACAACGTCCCCTGGTTGATCGGCGAGCGCGGGTTCCCCTCGATGTCCACCAACTCGCCGCCCCGCGTGTACACGAGCTGACCGCACCCGACGGCGCAGAACGGGCACACGGACTCCGTCACCTTCAACCCGGCGATGCGCGCGCCCGCCTCGAGCGTTCGGTCCGACGCGGCGCCGGGGCCGAGACCCCAGTCCATCGCGCGACCGACCAGCGGCAGCCGCCGCAGCGACTCAAAGGAGCGCGGACGAGACCCCGACGAGCTCATGGCCTCCGTATCTTGGCAGCCCGTGGCCGCTGCTGAGCCGACGCTCGCCGAGCCATAGCGCCGTCACTCGAATCGGATGAAGAATGTGCCGTCCAGGAGTCCCAGGGCAACCTCGGGATCATCCAAGCCGTGGCCCGACTCGTCATCCTCGGCAACACCGTCGGCAACGCGGTCTTGCCGCGGCCGGCGACTGGGGCTCGACGACGTGTGGGAACACCGTGAAAGGGACGTCGCAGTCGTTCGCGGGGTCCGCGACATGGGTCACCGCGGTCGGCGGCACCGGCTTGATCTTGAACTCACGCAACCAGCGCGCCGGCGAGGTGGTGTGGAATGACCGGGCCTACGGGGTGATCGCCGGCGGCGGGGGTGGCGTCAGCAAGGTCTTCGCGCGGCCCTGGTATCAGAACGACGTCACGACGTCGCCGATGCACGTGGTTTCCGACTTCTCTTTCGTCGCCGACATCCAGCCCGGATGGCCGGTGGTGTTGAACGGGCAGGTCGAGAGCATCGGCGGCACCAGCGGCTCCGCGCCCTTTGCCATGTCGCAGCTCGCGCTCCTCTCCGCCCGGGAGCGAATAGCCGGCCAGCCACGGGTCGGCTTCGTCAACCCCTGGTTCTACCAGCTGTACAAGGAGGACCCCGGCCGGTTCTTCGACGTCGTCTCCGGAAGCAACGACCTCAACCGAGTCGACCGCTGTACGGCCCACAAGGGCTTCGACGAGGTCTCGGGCCTCGCCGTACCGAACCTCGCCGGGATCGCGCGACACCTGCCGCCACCCTCGCCGTAGCGCGCCGGCACAAGCGCCCCCGGTACTACGATGCAGCTCAGCTCGATGGTTGACTCCGCGGGCGGGGCCGGCCCCTTCGGCCGGGGCGCGGGGGGAGGGTGCGTAACTCGTCACGCATCGGCAATCCGCTGGCGCACGCTCCCGGGTGCGTAGCACTCGTGACGGATTAAGCAGGTTCCCCGGAGGCGCGGGACCTGCAAAACCGCTCACGGCGTCCATCGCTCTCACCCCCGAGGCGAGCTTCTTCACCTCACAGCGGTAAACCCGCGCACGGCTCAGCGCCCAAAGGGGACAGATGCGCGCTTCTGCATGTTCCGCCCCAACGCGCCCGGGGTGAGGATGTCTCACCCGCCGTCGGTGGCATTACGCTTTTACTCAATCCCGCCGGGCGCTCGAACCAAGAACTGGACGGAGGCGAACCATGTTCGTTGTTGCTGCGTCGTATCCATTCCTGGACATTCTCTGGGACATCCTCATCATCTTTGCGTGGGTGATCTTCATCTGGATCGCGATCACGGTCCTGATCGACGTGTTTCGCCGTCACGACATCTCGGGTTGGGCCAAGGCGGCGTGGGTTGTGTTCGTCGTCATCCTCCCGTGGATCGGCGTATTGGCCTACCTGATCTTCAACCACTCGGGCATGAGTGACCGGAGCGCGAGGGAAGCCAGCACGGCGCAAGCTCAGTTCGACGATTATGTGCGCCGTGCCGCCGGCAGCGGTGGCGCGGCGAGCGAGATCGAGAAGGCCAAGCAGCTGCTCGACAGCGGCGCGATCACTCAGCAGGAGTTCGATTCGCTCAAAGCCAAGGCGCTCGCGTAGCCACTCTCGACGTTCACGCTGACGAGCGCTCGACCGTGCCTTCGATCAGCCCGTAGGGCTCGTCGGTTGGCTGGAAGATCTCGTTCTCGTTCCGGAGCCCGAAGCGCTCGAGGTCGTACAGGAGGTGGTGCTTGTTCGGCAAGGAGAAGCTGATCCGCTCCACCTCCGGGCGCGCATGGAGCACGGCCCCGCCCATGTGGTGGAGCGTGAACTGGACCGACGGGCTGTAGTGATCGCAGAAGGCCGCGAGGATCGTCTCGCGCACCTCGCGCCAGGCGGCTTCGAACTCGACGTCGCGCCCCCGGTATGACCACCGCGCGGTGATAACGGTCGCAAGGATTCGGTCGGACGTCTCGGGAAGCGAGGTGTAGCGATCACGCAGGAATCCCTCCCAACCGGAGCCCGTCGTCTTCAGCACGAGCAGGTCGTCGATCCCGGCTTCGATCTCTCGGCCCCCGCCGTTGTTGCCGACCACGGTCGCGACGCGGTTGCCGCCGCTCCCGCGCTCGAAGGCGTGCTCGTGGGGGCGCCCACCGACCTCGAGTCTGGCCCATGGGTGCTCGACGATGTGCACGCGCGCGCTGGTGACACCGGGGGCGGCTACGAGGAAATGCTCGACGAGTCGCCCTCCGAACGACTCGATCGGATCGATCGGCCGCTCTTTCGCCAGCGCGTAGACGACGTTGCGCATGGTGTCGGTCGCGAGCAGGCCGGTGTTGTCTCCCGCCACGTACGCGGCCTCGAAGTCACCCTCAAGTCCGACGCTCACGGTTAGGTCACGGAGGTCGTGGCCGTGGCGGCGGCGCGAGACCTTGACGAGGCGAACGTCGCACTTCCCATACCTGGCCTCACTCAGAACGATCGACATCGGTCAGCTCCCTCGGTATGTGCTGTATCCAAACGGGCTGAGCAACAGCGGCACGTGGAAGTGCTCCTCCCCGTGCGCGACGACGAAGGTGACCGACACCTCGGGGTAGAAGCCCGCCTCACCGGCCGCGCGGAAATACGCGCTGGTGTCGAAAGTGAGTCGGTAGCGACCGGTGTCGGGCACGGATGTGAGCAGATCGCGAGCCCGCCCGTCGGCGTCCGTCGTGGCACGCCCGACCGGCTGCCAGCCCGAATCGACGGCGCGCTCGAGCGTCACCGGCACGCCGGCCGCCGGGCGCCCGCGCGCGGTGTCGAGCACGTGAGTGGTGATTGGGCTCACGCTGTCTTCTCGAGCAGATCGGCCAGGCGCAGCCGCGCGATCTTCGCGATCTCGCCGAGCGCGACCTCGACCTCCTGCTCGGGCGAGTGCTCGAGCCGGGCATTGCCCCACGCGATGATCGACGCCGTCGTGTGCTCGCGCACGCACACGATCAGCGGGAACCCGAACCGCTCCCGGTAGGTGCGGTTCAGGCGCCGGAGCGCGTCGAGTTCGTCCGCGGTAAGGCGATCGAGCCCCGCCGAGGCCTGCTCTTCGGCGGACTCGGGCGTGAGCGCACGTTCATACGCCTCACGGCCGGCGAGCTCGGGGTGGGCCCGGATCAGCGCGAGCTGTCGCTCGCGCGGCGCCTCTCGCATCGCCGCCTCGAGCGCGGCGTGCAGTTCGGCGACGCTGCCGAACGGTCGCCGTTGCCACGCCGTCTCGGCGACCCACGGCGAGTGCTCGAACAGGCCGTCGAGGTCGGCCAGCGAGAGAGACACCCCTGTCGGTTCGAGGCCGACGATGTGCTCCGGGCGGACCGGGATCCTCGTCAGCTGACGACCGCTGGCGGCGCGGAGCGCGGCGACCACAGCGGGCGGGGTCGAGATGTGCGGCGGCTCCCCCACACCCTTGAGTCCGTAGGGCGCCTCGGGGTCTGGATGCTCGAGGATGTCGATCCGCATCGGCGGCATATCGAGGATCGTCGGCAGGAGGTAGTCGGTGAACGACGCGTTCAGCACCCTGCCGTCCTTCATCTGGATCTCCTCGAACAGCGCCAGTCCGAGCCCCTGCGCCGTCCCACCCTGGATCTGCCCCTCGAGCGCCTGCGGGTTGATCGCCTTGCCGACCTCCTGCGCGGTCGCGAGCTCGACGACGCGCACCAGACCAAGCTCGACGTCGACGTCGACGACGGCGCGGTGGGCGGAGAACGCGAACTGGACGTGAGCGTCGCCCTGCCCGTTCTCGTCGAGGGGAAACGTCTCGCGGTGACGCCACTCGACCGTCTCCTCGATCGCGTCTTCGCCGAGCAGCTCGGCGAGCTCGTCCACCGTCATCGTCCGCGGATCGGCGCCGAGTCGCTCGCGGATCGCCTCGCAGGCGGCCTTGACGGCGCCGCCGGTCACGTACGTCTGGCGCGAGGCGGAGCTCGAGCCGGCCGAGCCCACCCGCGTGTCCGCCGTGAGCACGGCCACGCGCTCGACCCCCAACTCGGTGCGCGCGATCTGCGCCTGCACCGTGACGAGGCCCTGGCCGACCTCGACCGCTGCCGTGTGCACCTCCGCCAAGGGTTCCCCGTGGTCCATGCACAACCGGACGCGGGCGGTGGAGTAGTCGTCGAATCCCTCGGAGAAGCCGACGTTCTTGATGCCGACCGCGTAGCCGACGCCGCGACGCACTCCCTCGCCGTGCGTGGTGTTGGAGACGCCGCCGGGAAGCTCGCGCAGGTCACGCGTGCCGTTGGCCGGGGCCGGCGGCAGCGGCATCGCGCGGACGCGTTCGAGCAGCTCGGCGACCGGCGCCGGCTCCCGGATGACCTGGCCGGTCGGCAGTCGCGCGCCGGGTCGCATCGCGTTGGCGATCCGCAGCTCCACCGGGTCGACGCCGAGCGTCGCGGCGAGCTTGTCCATCTGCGCCTCGTGGGCGACAGCGACCTGGACGGAGCCGAACCCGCGCATCGCGCCGCACGGCGGGTTGTTGGTGTAGGTCACGTACGAGTCGATCCGCGCGTGGGGAACCTCGTACGGCCCGGCGGCGAAGCACGCCGCGTTCGAGCACACGGCCGTCGAGCTCGAGGCATAGGCGCCGCCGTCGAGCACGATCCGCGCTCGCACGTACACGAGGCGTCCGTCGGCGGTGGCGCCATGCTCGTAGCGCATCCGGCACGGGTGCCGGTGGACGTGGCCGAAAAACGACTCCTCGCGGTTGTAGACCATCCGGACCGGGCGGCCGGTGTGGAGCGCGAGCATGCAGGCGTGGACCTGCATCGACAGGTCCTCGCGGCCGCCGAACGCCCCGCCGGCGCCGCTCATCGTCAGGCGCACCTTCTCGGGACGTAGGTCCAGGCACAGCGCGAGCTGGTCGCGGTCGACGTGCAGCCACTGCGTGGCAAGGTAAAGATCGACCCCCCCGTCGCCGTCCGGGACAGCGAGTCCCGACTCGGGGCCGAGGAACGCCTGGTCCTGCATCCCCACCTCGTACTCACCGCTGACGACGACCTCTGCGTGCGCGTCGGGATCGCCGTGAACGATCCGCACGTGACGCAGCACGTTGCCCGACGGATGGAGCTGCGGGGCGTCCGCGTCCATCGCCCGTTCGGGATCGGTCAGTGGCTCGAGCACGTCGTAGTCGACCTCGATCGCGGCGATCGCGCGCCGAGCCGTCTCGGGATGATCGGCGGCGGCGATCGCGATTGGCTCGCCCTGGTAGCGAACGTGCTGCCACGCGAGCACCGGCTGGTCGGCGCGCTCCATCCCGTACAGCTTGCGACCGGGAACGTCCTCGTGGGTGAGGATCGCGCGCACGCCCGGGATCGCCAGCGCGCGCGAGGTGTCGACCGACCAGATGTCCGCGCGCGGGTGCGCGCTGCGCAAGGTCGCGCCCCACAGCATCCCGTCCATCCGCATGTCCGAGGAGTACTCGAACTCGCCCTTGACCTTCGGGACGCCGTCTGCCCGTGTCGTGGTCGTGCCTACGTGCCCCGGCCGGTGGACGGGAGCGAGGGGCCGTTCTCTCGTCGGAACGGTGCTCACACGCGGGCCTCGGCTCTGGCGGCGAGGCGGCGGCTTTCGCGCGCGAGCTCACCCGCCACCTGCTCCTCGTCGACCGCGCGCAGCTCTCCTGCATCGACGACCGGGCGCCCACCGACGAGCAGCACGTCGACTGACTGCGTCGCGCCAAACACGAGCCCCGCCACCGGGTCTTCGATGCCCGCGCCGTCGAGCCCGTCGAGGCGCCACAGCGCGACGTCGGCCAGCTTGCCGACCTCGAGCGAGCCTAGCTCGTCATCGCGGCCCAGGCAGCGCGCCCCGTCGATCGTGGCGCGGGCGAGCGCCTGGCGCGCGGTCAGCGCGTGCGGGCCGCCGGTCAGCCGGGCGAACTGGAGCGCCGCGCGCATCTCCGACGCGAGCCCACCGTCCTCGTTCGAGGCCCCGCCGTCGACGCCGAGGCCGACGGGAACGCCGGCGCCGATCAGGTTCGCGACCGGCGCGATCCCCGCGCCCAGGCGGGCGTTGGAGTTCGGGCAGTGGGCGACGCCCGTGCCGGTCGCGCCAAACCGGCCGATCTCGGCGTCGTTGATATGTATGCAGTGCGCGAGCCACACGTCGTCGCCGAGCCAGCCGAGCTCGTCGAGGTAGTCGACGGGTCGCACGCCGAAGCGCTCCTGACAGAAGCGCTCCTCGTCCAGCGTCTCGGCCAGATGCGTGTGCAGGCGCACCCCGCGACGGCGCGCCAGCTCGGCGGCGTCGGTCATCAGGCCGCGCGTGACCGAGAACGGTGAGCAGGGCGCCAGCGCGATCCGCACCATCGCGCCCGGCGCCGCGTCGTGGCAGCGGCTGATCGCGGCCTCGCTGGCGGCCAGGATCGCATCGCGGTCCTCGACGACCTCGTCGGGCGGGAGCCCACCATCCGAGCGCCCGAGATCCATCGAGCCGCGGCAGGGGTGAAACCGCAGCCCGATGGACGCGGCGGCGCCGATCTCGACCTCGAGCAGGTCGCCGGCGTCGCGCGGGAAGACGTAGTGGTGGTCGGTGGACGCCGAGCAACCGGAGCGCGCAAGCGCTGCCAGCCCGGCGCGCGCCGCGGCCCAGCACACCTCAGCGTCGATCAGCGCCCAGATCGGGTAGAGCTCGACGAGCCACTCGAACAGCGTCGCCTGCTGGGCGCGTCCGCGCGTGGCCCACTGGTAGAGGTGGTGATGGGAGTTGATGAGGCCGGGCGTCGCCAGCCGGCCGCGGCCGTCGATCCGCCGGGCTTCGGGATCGTCCGGAGCGAGCCCCTCGCCGATCGCAACGATTCGGTCGCCTTCGATGACGAGGTGCGCGTCGCGATACTCGGTCCCGGCCGCGTCGACTGTCGCGATTGCGCACCCTTCGATCACCGTCCGCACGTTCACGTCTCCGAGGCGATGCGCGCGGCGGCCAGCCGCACGGCGTCGAGGATCTTCTCGTACCCCGTGCACCGGCACAGGTTGCCCGCGAGGGCCTCGCGGATCTCGGCATCGCTCGGGCGCGGGTTGCGCCGCAGCAGGTCGTGGCTCGCCACGATCAGCCCGGGCGTGCAGAAGCCGCATTGCACGCCCCCGGTTTCGACGAACGCCCGTTGCACCTCGTGCAGGCCGTCGCCGTTCGCGATCCCCTCGACCGTGATCACCTCGCGCCCCTGCGCCTGCGCGGCGAGCACCAGGCACGAGCACACGACCTGTCCGTCGAGATAGACCGAGCACGATCCGCATTCACCCTGCTCGCATGCGTTCTTCGATCCGGGGAGATCGAGGTGCTCGCGGAGCGCGTACAGCAGGCTCGCGCCCTCCCATACGCCGTCCATCTCCCGGCGCTCGCCGTTGACGGTCAGCGTGACGCGCATCGATACCCGTCCCAGGCCCACGCGAGCGTCCGCCTCCCCAGCACGCCGAGCGCGTGATGGCGATAGCGCGCGGTCCCGCGCACATCGTCGATCGGCCGCGCGGCTTGCTCGACGAGCTCGCCGAATCGCGCGAGCGCGGCGTCCGGGATCGGCGCACGCTTGTCCCAGAGGTCGTGCTCCTCGAGCACGCCGGCGATAAAGCCTTCCGCCTCGCCGCACCGGATCGGCGTCGGCCCCGCGGAGCCGACGCACCCAGCCACGGCCCGCCGCCCCGGCCAGAGCGACAACGCGAGCGAACAGACCGCGATCACCATCGCGTTGCGGGTGCCGATCTTCGAGAACTGCTGCGGGCCGTCGGCGCGCGCGATGAGGAAGGCCGCGATCAGCTCATCTTCCGCCAAGCAGTTTCGCTTCGGCCCGGTGATGAACTCGCGCACCGGAATCCGCCGGGTGCCGTGCATCGATGCAAGCTCCACCTCGGCGTCGGACGCGAACAGAGGCGGCAGCGCGTCTCCGGCGGGAGAGGAGGTGGCGAGGTTGCCGCCGACCGTTCCCCGGTTCCGGATCTGAGGCGACCCCACCGTCCGCGACGCGATGGCCAGCCCGGGCAGGCGGTCGCCGAGCTCGTCGATGAGCCGCGCGTACGTGACACCGGCGCCGATGCGCAGACGACCGTTCTCGGGCTCCCAGTCGGTCAGCTCCTCGACCCGCGTGAGGTCGAGGATCGCGCGCGGGCGGATGCGGTCGAAGTTGAGCTCGACCATCAAGTCCGTGCCGCCGGCGACCGGCACGGCGTCCGGATGCGCGGCTTTGAGCTCGAGCGCCTCGGACCAGCTGTCGGTCTGGAGTACCTCCATCACGGTAGTCTCGCTCACCGCCGCCGTGGCGGGCAAACGGCACACCGATGAGCAATTCCCTGGCCTACGCCGCCACCGTCCTTCGGCGCTGCGACGAACTCGCTGCCTGCAGCGAGGAGGAAGGTCGCTTGACACGGCGCTTCGCGACACCCGCGCTCCGGCAGGCCGGTGAGGCGGTGCGCGGGTGGATGGAGACGGCGGGCATGACCGTGCGGCGCGACGCGATCGGGAACCTGATCGGCCGTCTCGGCGAGAGCCACCCCCGGACCATGCTGGTCGGCTCGCACCTCGACACGGTCACTGACGCGGGCCGCTACGACGGCACCCTCGGGGTGCTCGTCGCGATCGCGTGTCTCGAACGGCTGCGGGATCAGCGGCGGTCGCTGCCGTACGCCGTCGAGGTTGTCGCGTTCGCCGATGAGGAGGGAGCCCGTTATGGGACCAGCTATCTCGGCAGCCGAGCGTTCGTCGGACGGTTCGACGAGGGCTGGCTCGAGCGCCGCGATGCCGACGGCGTGACGATGCGGACGGCGCTCGGCGGGTCGCCGCCGGACATCGCCGGGTGCCGACGCGATCCGGCGGACCTCATGGGCTACTACGAGGTGCACATCGAACAGGGCCCGACGCTCGAGTCCGAGGGGGTATCGCTCGGCGTGGTCACGGCGATCGCGGGCCAGACCGGGGCGAGCGTGACGTTCTCGGGAGTGGCGGGCCACGCCGGCACCGTGGCCATGTCGCTCCGACGCGACGCGCTGACGGCCGCCGCCGAGTGGATCCTGGCCGCTGAGACGCTCGCGCGCGAGACGGACGGGCTCGTCGCGACCGTCGGCCGCCTGGCGCTCGATCCCGGGGTGGGCAACGTCATCCCGGGACAGGCGACGCTGAGCCTCGATCTGCGTCACGCCGAGGATGCCGTCCGAATCGAAGCCGGCGCCGCACTCCGGCGACGCGCCGAGGCGATCGCCGCCTCGCGCCAGCTGGGAGTCGAGTGGCGCTCGCACGAAACCGCCGCCGTCAACCTCTCACCGGAGCTCAGCGCGAGACTGGCCGAGGCCGTTGCGGCGAACGGTCAACCGGTCCTCCGGCTGCCGAGCGGCGCCGGCCACGATGCGGCGATCGTCTCGACCATCGCCCCGGCCGCGATGCTGTTCGTCCGCTGCGCCGACGGGGTGAGCCACAACCCGGCGGAATCGGTGACCGTCGAGGACGTCGCTGCGGCGATCGACGCGACGACGAGCTTCCTCGAGCTGGTCGGATGAGCTTCGACGCCCTCATCCGGGGCGCAGTCGTCGCCGGCACCGGGGCGCCGACCCGTCTCGACATCGGCGTGGTCGACGGACTGATCGCGGCGATCGGGCCCGAGCTGGCGGGGCCCGCGACAGAGGAGATCGACGCCGCCGGCCTGTATCTGCTGCCCGGGGTGATCGACGGCCATGTGCACATGAACGAGCCCGGCCGCGCCGACTGGGAAGGGTTCCAGACCGGTACGCGGGCGCTCGCCGCGGGCGGCGCGACGGCCGCGATCGACATGCCGCTCAACGCCCACCCGCCGACGGTGACCGGCGTGGCCTTCGATGAGAAGCGCCGGTGCGTCGAGCGGAGCGCGCTCGTCGACATCGCGTTGTGGGGCGGCCTCGTCCCGGGCGGCATCGACGTGATGGACGAGCTGGCCGACCGCGGCGTCGTCGGCTTCAAAGCGTTCATGTGCTCGAGCGGGATGGACGACTTCCCGGGCGTCGACGACCTGACCCTGTACGAGGGGATGTGCCGCGCGGCCTCGCTCGGGCTGCCCGTCGCGGTGCACGCCGAGAGCGAGGCGATCACCGCCGGTCTCGCGCAGCGTGCGCGTGCCGAGGGGCGTACCGCGATGCGCGACTTTGTCTCGTCGCGTCCCGCCGTCGCGGAGCTCCAGGCGATCGCCCGCGCGATCGAGCTTACGCACGAGAGCGGCTGCTCGACGCACGTGGTTCACGTCTCGACCGGCCGCGGTGTCGCGCTTGTGGCCGCCGCTCGCGAGCGCGGCGCGGACGTCACCTGTGAGACCTGCCCCCACTATCTCGTGCTCACCGACGAGGACGCCGAGGCACTCGGCCACGTCGCCAAGTGCGCGCCGCCGTTACGTCCCCGCGAGGAGAGTGAGGCGCTGTGGCACGCGCTGGCCGACGGCACGCTGCCGATGGTCGCCTCCGACCACTCCCCCGCGCCCTGGGCGCTGAAGAGTGGTGATGACGCGTTCGCCGCCTGGGGCGGCATCTCGGGTGCTCAGACGATGCTCCCGCTGCTCCTGAGTGAGGGGGCCGGCGCGCGCGGGCTGTCGCTCGAGGTGATCGCCGCCGCGACGTCGGGGTACGTCGCGCGCCGGTTCCGCCTCGCGGGCAAGGGCTCGGTTGAACCGGGTGCTGACGCCGACCTCGTGCTCGTCGATCTCGGAGTGTCAGAAAGGCTGAGCGCCGACGATCTTCAGTATCGCCACCGTCACAGCCCGTTTCTCGGCCGCACGCTCGGCGCGCGCGTGGTGCGCACACTCGTGCACGGCCGGACGGTGTTCGCCGACGGCCGGATCGTCGGCGCGCCCGCTGGGCGGCTGCTGATGCCAACCACGATCGAAATGGAGAGCCGATGACAACGCTGTCGATCACCGCGGGGCCGTTCACCTTCCGCGCCCGCCTCGAGGAAGAGCGTGCGCCCAAGACGTGTGAGGCGTTCTCGAAGCTGCTGCCGTTCGAGCAGAAAGTCATCCACGTGCGCTGGAGCGGCGAGTCCACCTGGATCCCACTCGGTGACTTCGATGTCGGCTTCGGCTTCGAGAACCACACCAGCCACCCCGCGCCGGGCGAGATCCTGCTCTACCCCGGCGGCTACAGCGAGACCGAGATCCTCCTCCCCTACGGCGGCTGCATGTTCTCGAGCATCGTCGGCCAGCTCGCGGGTAACCACTTCCTGACCGTGTTCGAGGGCAACGACAACCTCAGGCCGCTGGGCGAGACGACCCTCTGGCAGGGCGCCCAGGACATCGTCTTCGCGGCGGAGTGAGCGCATGGTGATCGATCCGCTCACCCTGCCGAAGGCCGAGTTGCACCTGCACATCGAGGGAACGCTCGAGCCCGATCTGATGTTCGAGCTGGCCCGCCGCAACGGCGTCCGGCTCCCGTACCCCGACGCGGAAGCGGTCAGGCAGGCCTACCGGTTCAGCAACCTGCAGTCGTTCCTCGATGTGTATTACCAAGCGTGCTCGGTCCTCATCCACGAACGGGATTTCCACGAGCTCACCACCGCCTACCTGACCCGGGCGCGCGCGCAGGGCGTGCGCCACGTCGAGGTTTTCTTCGACCCGCAGACGCACACCGCGCGCGGAGTCAAGCTCGAAACCGTCGTGCGCGGCATCGGTGGCGCCCTCAGCGAGGCGCGACAGCGCGGGATGACCTCGCACCTGATCATGTGCTTCCTGCGTGATCGCTCCGCCGACGACGCGATGGCGACGCTGGAGCAGGCGCTCGCGCACCGCGACGTGATCTTCGGCGTCGGGCTCGACTCCGCCGAGGTGGGACATCCCCCTGAGAAGTTCCGGGACGTGTTCGCTCGGGCCACCAGTGAAGGCTTCCGGGCCGTCGCCCACGCCGGCGAAGAGGGCCCGCCCGACTACATCTGGCAGGCGCTCGACCTGCTCGGCGCGGAACGGATCGACCACGGCGTGCGCTGCCTGGAAGATCGCTCGCTCGTACGCCGCCTCGAGGCCGATCGGATCCCGCTCACCGTGTGCCCGTTCTCGAACGTCAAGCTGCGCGTCGTCGACACGCTCGAACAGCACCCCCTCGCGCGGATGCTCGAGCACGGACTGTGCGCCACCGTCAACTCCGACGACCCGGCCTATTTCGGCGGCTACGTCGGCGAGAACCTCGCCGGGGTCGCGACGGCTCTCCGCCTCGACGATGCCACGATCATCGCGCTCGCCCGCAACAGCTTCGAAGCGTCGTTCCTGGACGACGCGACCCGAGCGCGCCACCTGGCTGATCTCGACGCCGCCTCGTAGCACGTGTGCTACAGTCGCGACATGGCGCGTTCCATCACTCAGCGGGAGCTCCGCAACTCCAGTGGCGACATCATGCGCGGCTTGGATCGCGGCGAGTCGTTTCTGGTCACGCGCAACGGAGTGCCGGTGGGAGAGCTGACACCGATCAGGTCTCGGCAGTTTGTCGCCGCCGGCGTCGCGCTGGCGGCGTTCGCAGGGGCTCCCGCGGTCGACCCTGATCGATTCCGATCCGACGTCGATGCGCCGCTCGACCAGAGCGCGACCCCGCGTGCCTGACCGGCGGCACCCTCGTGGTCTAGTCGACACCTCGGTCGTCACCGAACTCGAACACCTCCCGGAGGACGTACTCCCGATGGAGATCGCGGTGTCTGCGATCACGTTCGCGGAACTGGCCGCGGGACCCCATGCGACGGCCGACCGGGGCGAGCGTGCCCGTCGCCAGGATCGCCTTCAGCGAGCGGAGGCAACCTTCGAGCCGATTCCGTTCGACGCCGCAGCGGCTCGCGCGTACGGACGTGTCTACGCGGCGATCATGAGCGCTGGACGCAAAGCACGAGGTCGCCGAGCGGTTGACCTTTTGATTGCCGCCACGGCGGTCGGCGCCGAACTCCCGCTGTACACGCGGAACCCTGCCGACTTCGCCGGGCTCCAGACGTTGCTCGAAGTCGTGGCCGTTCGCTGACTGTCAGAATCGCGAGCACATGGCCACACACGTAGCCACCGAGTTGGAGCACTTCCCGATGGTGATCGGCGGGCAGCCGGTCGGAGCCGACTCGGGGCGGACCTACGAGACCGAGAATCCCTACCTCGGAGCGTCGTGGGCGACGGTCCCCGACGCCGGTCGGGAGGACGTGGACGCCGCAGTGAGCGCGGCGCGCGCCGCGCTCGAGGGCCCGTGGGGAACGATGACCGGGTTTCAGCGAGCCGCCCTCATGCGGCGCCTGGCGGATCTGATCAGTGACAACGCCGAACGGCTCGCCGAGCTCGAGGTCAACGACTCGGGCAAGCTGCTGCGCGAGATGTTGGGGCAGACGCGCGCCCTCGGCGGCTGGTATCTGTACTACGCCGGCATCGCGGACAAGCTCGAGGGGCGGCAGATTCCGGCACCCAACCCGGACTACCTCGTCTACACGCGGCGCGAGCCGGTCGGCGTGGTGGCGGCGATCACGCCGTGGAACTCTCCGCTTCTCCTCGGCAGCTGGAAGATCGCGCCGGCGCTCGCCGCGGGCTGCACGCTGGTGGTCAAACCGTCGGAGCACTCGCCGGTGGCAACCCTCGAGCTCGGGCGGCTCATCGGCGAGGCCGGCTTTCCCCCCGGGGTCGTCAACGTCATCACCTCGAGAGCACGCGAGGTCGGAGCCGCGCTGGCCGGCCACTCCGGGGTGGACAAGGTCGCGTTCACCGGCTCCACCGCCACCGGCCGGGCCGTGGCCCACGCCGCCGCCGAGAACCTGAACAAGGTGACGCTCGAGCTCGGCGGCAAATCGCCGCAGATCGTGTTCCCCGACGCCGATCTGGCCGCTGCCGCCAACGGCGTCATCGCCGGCGTGTTCGCCGCCACTGGGCAGACCTGCATGGCGGGGTCGCGGCTGATCGTGCACGCCGATGTTCACGACGAGCTGGTCGAGCGCGTCGCGGCTCGCGCGGGCGCGATCAGGCTCGGTGACCCGACCCAGCCGGAAACCGAGATGGGGCCGGTGGCCAACCGCCCGCAGTACGAGAAGGTCCTGGGCTACCTACGGACCGCGCGCGAGGAGGGCGCCGCGGTCGCGTGCGGCGGAGAGCCGGAGGACCGGCTCGGCGGTTTGTTCGTCAAGCCGACCGTGTTCACGGGCGTCACGCCCGACGCGACGATCGTACGCGAGGAGGTGTTCGGGCCGGTGCTCGCGGCGCTCACCTTCGCCGACGAAGACGAGGCGATCCGCCTTGCCAACTCGACGCCCTACGGACTCGCCGGCGCCGTCTGGACGAAGGATGTGCATCGTGCTCATCGCGTCGCGGCACGGGTGCGCGCCGGCACGATCTGGATCAACGCCTACCGCGTCGTCGCACCGAGCGTGCCGTTCGGCGGCTACGGCCTGTCGGGGCTGGGTCGTGAGAACGGGGTCGAGGCGGTCAACGAATACCTCGAGAACAAGTCGGTCTGGGTCGAGCTGAGCGGGGGCACGCGCGACCCGTTCACCCTTGGCTGACGACCAGCCCGGCGTCGGTTTCGGCCGACCGTGGCGCGGGGGCAACATTCGCGCGCGTCCGGCCGCGTGTCGGCAGCCAGGCGATCAGGCCACCGAGGCCGGGAACCCAGACGGCGATCGCGTGGTAGACGAGCACGGCGCCGACCGAGGCGGCCGGCGAGAACCCGTACAGGACCAGCGCGCCGGCGAGCCCTGAGTCGAGCACTCCGAGTCCGGCCGGCATCGGGATCATCGTCGCGAGGTAGCCGATGAAGTACGCCACCGCGAGCGCCAGCACTCCCAGGGGATGGCCGGTCGCGCGGCACGCCGCCCACAGCGCGGCCATGTCCAGACACAGGAAGCCTGCCGCGCCGAGCATTCGCCAATCGGGGATCCACAGCGCTTGCCACGCACCGTGAAGAGAGGCGGCGACGGACCGGGCCGCCGCTGGGGCCCGGGCGTGGTGACGGCGCCCGATGATCATCGCCGCCACCGCGGTGCCGATCACGAACAGCGAGACGAGAATCGGGATTCCGGAATGCGCGAGATCGTGCGGCCCGTGGCCGAGCCCGACCAGCAGCAGCGCTCCGGCGGCGCCGTTGACGAAGAACCCGAGCAGCGTGAGGAAGCAGAGCAGCGCGCCGCAGCGCTCGACCAGGCGAGCCGCGCCGATGCCGTGGTGGCGCAGCAACCAGCCGGTGGTCGCCGCGGAGGAGAAGTTTCCGCCCGGTAGCACGGCGCCGGCCCCCATCGCGATCCACGCCACCTGGCGGCTGACCGGCCGTGGCGGCTCCGGAAAGAAGCGCCGGAAGACGACGACATAGCTCAGGCACGACCCGATCTCGAACCCGACCGCGGCGAGCAGCCAGACTGGGCTCATGTCGCGGATCGCGCGGATCACCTGCTCCGGCGGCGCCAGCCGCAGGAGCACGCCCACGAGGACCACGCTGAGGACGGCGGTGCCGACCACTCGCACCCTGACCGTCACGGCGACGTCTCGTCGCGAGCGACCGATGTGGCCGGCCGATCAGCCCCGGGTCGGAATGCGTCGCCGGGTTGATCGGCGACGCGGCGAGCGCCCGCTGTTCGCGGCGGTCTCGCGGGGTGAGGGATCGGGCGTTGAGCGGCGGGAGCTGCTGCCATGGAGTCCATGGTCGAGTCCGAGGTGGCCGGCGAGTTTCGTGACGTCGTGGCGCTGTTCTGGTGAGAGGAGGGTGATCCCGGTGCCTGCCCGGCCGGCGCGACCCGTGCGACCGACCCGGTGCACATACGTATCACTATCGGCGGGCGGATCGAAGTTGATCACATGCGAGATCCTGTCCACGTCAATTCCCCGCGCCGCTACGTCGGTGGCGACGAGCGTGTCGATCGCGCCGGAGGCAAACCGAGCGAGCGCCTGCTCGCGCTGGCGCTGGGACTTGTCGCCGTGCATCGCCGCCGCTTTTACGCCATGGGCCGCGAGCCGTTTGACGAGCCGGTCGGCGCCGCGCTTGGTTCGAACGAAGACGAGGCTGAGGTCGCGATCGCAACGAAGCTCACGCACCAGCGCCTCGACACGGTGCTCGTGCGCCACCTGCACGAACTTGTGCTCGATCTCGTCGTTCGCCCGGCCGGACGCCGGGGCGTGCCGGTGGACGACCGGATGATCCGCATAGAGCTTGGCGATCCGTCCGGCTTCGCCCTCGAGCGTGGCCGAGAAAAACAGGGTCTGCCGGTCCTGCGGGCAGGCGGCGACGATCCGGTCGATCGCCGGGCGAAAGCCCATGTCGAGCATTCGGTCCGCCTCGTCCAGGACGAGTATCCGGATCCGGTCCAACTTGAACGCGCCCCGCGCGAGCTGGTCCTCGAGCCGCCCCGGCGTCGCTACCAAGATCTGCGAGGCGGCGGCGTCCTTGGCCTGCTTCACCAGACCGACGCCGCCGTAGACGGCCGTGATCCGCAGCGCGCGTGTGTGTGCGATCCCGCGGATGTCGGCGACGATCTGCGTCGCCAGCTCGCGGGTGGGCGCCAGCACGAGCGCGGCCGGGCGCGGGTGCTCGGCGGCGATCCGCTCGACCAACGGGAGCCCGAACGCGAGCGTCTTCCCCGAGCCGGTGGGCGACTGCGCGATCACGTCGCGGCCGGCGATCGCGTCGGCGATAACGGCGCGTTGGATCGCGAACGGCTCGGTGATCCCTGCCTCGATGAGGGTGCCGATGACGGCGCGCGAGACGCCGAGATCAGCGAATGATTCTGCTGACATACCAACTCCTTGGCGGCCCAGCCAATGGGTCCGCGGACGATTCAGGAGGCGATGGCCGACCCGAACCGCTCGTGCGGAACCAAAGCAAGCTGCCTCGCGGCCGACGGCGCCGACCGCTCAGGTCAACTTAGCACGTGGCCTGAGACATCAGCCCCGGGTGCTCGCTCGCAGATCGGCGATGGCGCGCTGCAACGAGGCCCGCCGCACCTCGTTGTGTTCGAGCTCGAGCGCCCGTTCATACGCATCGATCGCCTCTTCCCGGCGGTCCAGGCGTCGCAGCAATTCGCCCCGGGTGGCGTGGAAGTATCCGTACTGCTCGAGCGGTTCCGCAAGCGGCGCCAGGCCGGCGTAGGCGAGCTCCGGCCCTTCGGCCATCGCTACCGCGACGAGCCGGTTGAGTTCGATCACCGGCGAGGGAGCGATACGCATCAGCGTCCGATACAGCCGCGCGACCCGGGCCCAGTTAGTCGCGTCCGCCTCAAGGGCCAGGGCGTGCTCGGCGGCGATCGCTGCCTGGATGAAATAACGGCCCGGCTCACCGTGCCGCGCGGCCTGGTCGAGCTCGGCCAGGCCGAGCCTGATCGCGCTCTCGTCCCAGCCCCCGCGGTCCTGGTCGCCGAGCAGGACCGCTTCGCCACGCTCGTCGACGCGGGCGTGGCGTCGCGAGTTGCTCAGCAACATCAGCGCGAACAGCGCGCGCACCTCCGACTCGGCGGGCATCAGCAGGCTCAGCATGCGCGCCAGCCGCAGCGCCTCATCGCACAGATCGGAGCGCACGAGCGTGTTGCCGGCGCTCGCGGTGTAACCCTCGTTGAAGATCAGGTACAGCACGGCCAACACACCATCGAGGCGCTCGGCGAGACGGTCCGGTGGCGGCACCTCATACGGGATCCGCGCGGCACGGATCTTGCGCTTGGCGCGAACCAGTCGCTGCGCCAGCGTCGCCTCTTCGATCAAGAACGCGCGGGCGATCTCGGGCGTGGAGAGCCCGCCGACCGTGCGCAGGGTCAGGGCGACGCGAGCGTCGAGCGACAGGGCCGGATGGCAGCAGGTGAAGACCAGTCGCAACCGCTCGTCCTCGATCTCGAAGTCGTCCGCGTACTGCTCGGAGAACGAGTTCACGGCAAGCTCGCGGGCCACGCGGCTGCGATCGCCGCGGATTGCATCGAGGGCGCGGTTTCTGGCGACGACGGCGAGCCATCCGGCGGGGTTGACCGGCCAGCCGTCCCGCGGCCACTGGCGCAACGCAACCATGAACGCCTCCTGGAGCGCCTCCTCGGCCACCCCAAAATCTCCGGTCACGCGGATCAGCCACGCCAGCACCCGGGCATGGTGCTCGCGAAACACCTCGTCGAGATCAGACCCGCTGGTGCGCCGCGTCGACGTGCTCACATCTGCGCATCCATGTCGAGCAGGGGACGGACCTCGATCGCGCCATGCCGCGCGCCCGGGATCCGCGTCGCGAGCGCCAGCGCCTGGTCGAGGTTGTCGCATTCGAAGATGAAGTAGCCGGTCAGCTGTTCCTTGGTCTCGGCGAACGGCCCGTCGGTCAGGAGGGTCTCCCCTTCCCGGACCCGGACCACGGTCGACGAAGAAGGCCGATCGAGGACCTCGCCGCCACGCAACGCGCCCTCGCGGGCGGCGTCCTGCGCGAACTCGCGGTACCGCGCGCCCTCGACGCGGTCGAACTCGTCCTCCTCCTTCCAGATCGTCCAAATCGTCGCCAGATATCGCATCGAGGCTCCTCTCCGATCACTGCCCGGCCCGGCCGGCGGCGCGACGCCACTCACAACGCCGCCGGCCCACGGCGGGCAGTCTCCTACATCGCCGCCACGCCGACCACGTGCCCGTCGGCGTCGGCCAGGAGGCCGAACGTCACGCCCGGGACGCTCGTCGCCGGCTGCACGGTCTTCCCGCCCAGTTCCTGGGCACGCTTGAGCGTCGCATCGACGTCCTCGACACCGACGAAGAACACGACCGCGTCGTCGCCTCCCTGCACCGGGCCGATCCCACCGGGGATCGCGTCCTGCACGCCGGTGTTCACGTACGTGTAGCCAGGCAGACCACCCTCCGAGTACTCCCATCCGAACAGATCGGCAAAGAACCCACGGGTCGCGTCAGGGTCCTTCGAGCGAATCTCGAAATGCACGATTGGATGAGGCATGAGGCGCTCCTTTCAAACCAGTTCCGTCGGCACAAAACCGACCTCTCGTTCAAGAGACGGAACGGCCCCCGGCCGAATCGACACCTACCGTGGTTCGTCGACGGTGAACTGGTTGCGCAGGCGCCCGATGCCTTCGATCTCGACCTCATAGACGTCGCCGTCGCTCAGCCCTCTCGGGGGCGACGCGGCGACACCGACTCCGGAGGGCGTGCCGGTGAGCACGACGTCGCCGGGTTCCATGGTCATGATCGTCGTCATGTACTCGACGAGCCGCGGGATCGAGAAGATCAGATCCGACGTCCGCGAGTCCTGCATCCGGCGCCCGTTCCAGCAGCCGGTGATGGCCAAATCGGGCGACGTGCCGCCCAGCTCGGCGGCCGGGATGACCGCGGGTCCAAGCGGAGTGCTTCGGTCCCACGTCTTGCCCGCCAGGAACTGCGTCGTGTGGTTCTGGAAGTCGCGCATGGAGACGTCGTTGGCGGCGGTGTAGCCGAACACCACTTCGTGAGCCTCGCCGGCGCCGACTCGCCGGCAGCGGCGTCCGAACACGAACGCGAGCTCACTCTCCCAGTCGACCAGCGATGACTCCGGTGGCAGCGGAATGTCGGAGTCGGGGTCGGTCAGCGCAGACGACCATTTCGAGAACAGCATCGGGAACTCGGGTAGCGGCGCGCCCGACTCCTCCGCGTGCTCGCGATAGTTGAGGCCGATACAGACGATCTTGGCCGGCGCGCCCACCGGCCGCAGCAGACCGGCGTCGTCGATCTGCACCCCACGCCCCGCGGAGATCCGGCTTGCGTCTCCCCCGGCTGCCTCGAGCAGGGGCGGCAGATCTTCGAACTCGGCGCCGTCCACCGTGGCCAGTGCGGTGGGCCCGTCGACGTCGACGACGACTCGCGGTCGTCCGGATACCTCAGCTCGCAGCAGTCGCACGCCGGGCGCTCCTCACCACCGCGAACATCTCCGTCGACGGCGAAGACGCGCCCCGCTCGTAACCCTGGACGATCTCGACGATGCTGGCGTTCAGTGGCGCGGATGCGCCGATTTGTCGGGCCGTCGCAACGACCCCTCCGTTGATCACGTCGACCTCGGTGCGTACGCCGCGCTCCACGTCCTGGAGCATCGAGGCGCGGGTCGCGCCGGCGTGCTGCACCACGGTCTCGAGCGCGGCCGTCCGTTCATTCTCGTGCGTGGACGCCAGCTGTTCCGGCTCGATTCCGAGGACGGTTTCGAGGTTGAGACCCTGTGCCATGCCGATCTCGTGGCCCTCGGCCCACACCTCGAAGATCGCCTGGCGTCCCTCGGGATCGGCGGCCACCTCGCCGTACGTGCACCCGCCCACCACGCCAAGACCTGAAAGCACGCTGTTGACGAGCAGCTTCGACCAGAGCTGACCCCGGATGTTGTCGGTGACCCGGACCTCCTCGACGGGCTCGAGGACGCGCGCGAGCGCGCGCGTCCGGTCCCGGATGGTGCCGTCGAGCTCGCCGATCACGAACGGATTGATCGTCGTCTGGCGCACGTGCCCCGGGCCGAGGTTCGTCGCGCCCAGCTCGACGGTTCCCACCAGCAGGTGCTCGGGGCCGACGATCGCCGAGATCCGGTCGTGCACGACGCCGTTGCCGAGCGACACGTAGGTCTCGACCATGTCGCGGGCGACCAGCGGCGTGAGCGCGGCCTCGATGGCCGGCGCCTTGACCGCGATCAGCGCGAAGTCGAAGTCGCCTTCGACCTCGTCCACCGAGGTGTACGCCTCCAACTTGACCTGGCGCGTTTCACCTGACCGGTCGAGCGTCAGGCCAGGATCCCGCAGCCGCTCCACGTGGTCCCGGTTGGCGTCGAGTGCCGCGACCCGCTGCACCGCGCCGGTCATCCGCGCGGCCAGCGTCCCGCCGATCGCGCCGGTGCCGACGATGAGCACCCGCGCGTCGACTATGACGTCTTCCCTCCGCCGTTGAAATCGAGCGGAGGATGATCGTGGAGCAGCTGACTGAGGGCCGCGTAGCGGCGATCACGTTCGACCAGCAGCCCGTCCGAAGCGGCCTCGCCGTAGTCGTAGAAGCCGCTGCCGGATGCCGTGCCGCGCTGGCCGTGGCCAACCAGCTCATCCACGCGCTCCGGAACCTTGAATCGGTCCCCGAAGGCCTGCTCGTGCTGGCGCAGAACCGCCTGGTAGACGTCGAGCCCCGCCATGTCGGCGATCTGGAACGGCCCGAAGTACGGCAGGCGAAAGCCGAAGCAGCTCCGCACCACCTCGTCGATCTCGCGCGGCGAGGCAATTCCCTCCTCCACGCATCGCGCCGCCTCGCAGAACAGCGCCATCTGCATGCGGTTGGCCACGAACCCGGTGCTCGCCGAGACAATCGATGGGCGTTTCCCGATAGCGGTGAGGAGCTCGAACACCTGCGCGACGACCGACGGCTCCGTCTGCGCCACCGGGATCACCTCGACCCCGGGCGTCCACTCCGGGGGGTTGAACCAGTGCATGCCGAGGAATCGCTCGGGCCGGTTTACGAAGTGCGCCAGCTCGTTGATAGCCAGCGAGGAGGTGTTGCTGGCGATGATCGCGGTGGACGGCGCGCTCGCATCACAGGCTCCGAGCACCTCGCGCTTGACGTCGATGTCCTCGGTGACGGCCTCGATGATCAGATCGGCATCCTCGACGGCGGCGCTGATCGACTCCTCGGGCGTGGCGCTCGCCGCCAGCGCGGCGGCGTCCTCGGCGATCAGTCCGGCCGCGGCGTGCCCGCGCATTCGCTCGACGAGCCGCTCCTTGGCTGCCTGGGTCTGCTCGGGATCGGCGTCGGTGAACCGCACGGTGAGTCCGCCGATCAGGAAGTTCTCCGCAATGCCGACCCCCATCCGTCCTGCCCCGACGATCGTCGCGCGTCTCAGGCGAGGCAGTCTCGCCCAAATCCAGGGGTGTCGCCCGTCAGGCCCCCTCCAGTGTGTACGACGCGCCAAACCCCGCCGCTGGCCGAGCGCGTGGCGTGTCATGCCCCTTCGCCGGCACGAGCTTGGCGGCGGAGGGAGCGCCGTCAAGAGCTGCGGAGAGGGACACGAGCGCGGGTTCGCCGCGCCCGTGTCCCATGAGGTACCGGCGGGGGCGGCTCTACACGCGTTCGCCGCGAGAGCGCTTGAGCAGCATCTGCCAGCGCCAGCCGCGGTGATAGGCGCCCCAGTCGGGCTCGGCGCGCCTGACGCCGGTCTCCACGTCGTAGTGTGCGACGTACCACACGCGCTTGCGCAGGAAGGTGATGGACGCTCGCAGCTCGCCCAACCGCTGGGCGTTCATCTGCGGGTGCACCCGGCGGTGGTCGTACTCCTGGACGATCGCGCGTTCGTTCAGCCGCTCAACCTGGCCGGTCGCCGGATTGCGCCACGCGAACGGACCCTGCGGGTAGGACGCGTAGTGGTGAGGGTCGGGCGGTGGCGGCGGCGGCCCGAAGAACGAATCGCTGCAAACACTCTCGTCGAGGTTGCGGTCCAGAGCGCGATCGGTCCATTGGGTGGCATCCGCCGTCCACTTGAACCCGGACCCACACGTCGCGGTGCACAGGTGCGCGTGACCGGTGTAGTGAGCCGTCCACAGCCGCACCTGCGTTCGGTCGATTCCTGCGCGCGCGAGCGCCGCCAGCACAGCCGGCATCGCCGACACGCTGGCGTACAAGACCGGACGCTGCACGCCACGGCCCTGCTGCCGTCGCACCCATGCCGGAGCCTCGTCCGGTCTGGCGTCGCCCGCTTCGACGTCGAGGCATTCCGCGTCCTCGTGAGCGTTGACCGCGATCGACAGGTGATGTGCCTGCGGGTGATCGTGTACCAGTCGAGCGTAGGTGGGCCAGTGGCCCCCTACGTATCCAGCGACGGCCTGGACGCCGCCGGTCGGCACCTCGTCGGGTGTCGTCGTGTCGAACATCTGAATTGTCATTGGTGGCCCCCTTATGGTGTGTGCTTAAACGTGGTCCGGGTTACCCGGAACGGCGTTCGCGGCTCCGTTGGCGTGCACGGCCGACGGGAAGCTCGTGAACTCCTCCGTGTCCGAGACCAGATCGTCACCCTGTGCCGGGTCGTGCGGTCCCGCTCCGAGGTTGATCGCGATCGTGACCTGCACGACCGGCGCGTAACCCGGATGGGTCGAATCGGCCGGTGCCATTATGTGAAACGTGTGAGGTGTCATCTTTCCCCCATGGTTGTCATGCTGCCGTTGGTGCTCGCCGCCGCCGGGAGACTGGCGAACTCGTTGGAGTCGGAGACCAGATCGTCGACGTGAGCGGCGTCGATCGGCGGCGCCATTGTCGCCCCATCGGATCCGTCGGGGACTGCCGCAATCACCCCATCGGGTGAGGCGGCGGCCCCGGACTGAACCAGCGAGGTCATTTTCAACCCCGTCCGCGCCACCACCGTGACTCCGTTGATCACCGCGGCCCACTTCACGGCCTGCGCCGGCGTGAGCGCACTGGAGACGATCGGCACAACCAGCAGCGCGATGTTGAACGCGACGACGAGCAGTCCCTCGCCGGTGCGGACGAACTTGACCATCGATGTGGTCGTCTTCGGGATTACTCCCGTTCCTACCTTGACCATTGCTCACCTTCCCTACCGTTGCCCCTAGTGGCCGAAATTGGCCCGGGGAGACCGTGACAGACGTCGCCCGCGCACGCATCGGGAGAACTCCCAATCTTCAGGTGCGCCCGATCCCTATCCTCGCGCTCGCTCGGCCGTCGCGTCGCTTGTTAGGCGGCTACCTACCCGAGATAATCCGCGCGTGGGCGGCGACATGGCGAGCCCTCGCTTCGTCGGCCGGGCCAACGAGCTCGGGCTGCTCGAGGTGGGCCTCGAGGCGGTCCGCGACGGCCGCGCCACGACCTTTGTCCTGGCCGGCGAGGCCGGAGTCGGCAAGACCCGGCTGATCGAAGAGTTCCTCGCGCGCGCGGAGGCGGCCGGCGCCGTCGGCCTCGTCGGCGGGTGCCTGGACCTGGAGGAGGGACGGCTCCCGTTCGGCCCGTTCATCGAGGCGCTGCGCCCGCGCATGCGGGCACTGGACCCCGCTGAGCGTCAGGAGCTGGCGGTGCTGGGTGGAAGGGAGCTTGCCGCCCTCCTTCCCGAGCTTGAGCTCCGCGGGGAGCAGGAATCCAGGACGTCGACCCTCGCGCCGGGTCGGCTGTTCGAGCTGTTCCTCAGGCTCCTGAGTCACCTCGCGAGCGCCCGTCCGCTCGTGCTCGTGGTCGAGGACGTGCACTGGTCCGACCGCTCGACGCGCGACCTGCTCGCGTTCCTGGCCCGCAACCTGCGCGGGGAGCGCGTGCTTTTGATCGCGACCTACCGGCCGGACGAGCTGTATCGCGGTCATCCCCTGCGCGCGTTCCTGGCCGAGCTGGAACGCAACCGCCGGGTGCAGCGGATCGAGCTCGAGTTGTTCACGCACGCGGAGGTGAGCGAGCAGCTCGCGGGCATCCTCGGAGACGGCTTCGACATCGGGCTGGTGGACTCGGTGTTCGAGCGCTCCCAGGGCAACGCCTTCCTCACCGAAGAGCTCGTCGCCGCGGGCGCGCGCTCGGCGGACGAGCTCCCGCCCACGCTACGAGACATCCTCCTCATGCGGTTTGAGCGGTTGCCGGCCGGTGCGCAGGAGCTGCTGCGCGTCGTCGCCGTCGGAGGTCGCCTCGTCTCCGATCGCCTCCTCGCCGTGGTGTCGGCCAAGGAGGAGTCCGAGCGGCTCGAGGCCCTGCACGAGGCGGTTTCCCACCACGTGCTCGAATCGCGCGGGCTCGCGGGCTACGCGTTTCGACATGAGCTCGTCCGCGAGGCGGTGTACCACGAGCTCCTCCCCGAGGAGCGGGCGCGGCTGCACACCGCATACGGGGAGGCGTTGAGCGCTGATCCCGAGCTGGCGGGCGACCCGGACACCGTGGTCGGCGACCTGGCGCGGCACTGGTTCGCGGCGCACGATCTGCCGCGCGCGCTCGCCGCGGCCGTCGACGCGGCAGGCGCCGCCGAGCTCCGCTCCGGTTTCGCCGAGGCGCAGAGACACTACGAGCGGGCCCTCGAGCTCTCCCAGCAGGTCGGCGATGCCGAGGCCCGCACCGGTCTGGACCGGATCGAGCTGCGCCGCCGCGCCGCCGAGGCCGCGAATCTCGCCGGCGACTGCGGCCGGGCGGCAGCGTTGGTCCGCGGCGCGATTGCGCAGCTCGACGCCGAGGCCGACCCGGTCCGTGCCGGCGTTCTCTGGCAACGACTTGGACGTTTCCTGTGGGCGGCGGGCGACGGCGAGGCAGCGTTCGACGCTTACGAGCAGGCCGAGCGCCTCGTGCCGGCCGAGCCGCCTTCGACCGAGCGCGCCCGCGTCCTCGCCGCCCGTGGTCAGGGACTGATGCTGGTCGATCGCCACGAGGAGTCGATGGCGTCGTGTGTCGAGGCGATCGCCATCGCGCAGGCGGTCGGAGCGCGGGCCGAGGAAGGCCACGCACGGAACACGCTGGGATTGGTGCAGACTTATCTCGGCCGACACGAAGACGGTGTGGCCAACCTCCGCGAATCGTTGCTGATCGCCGAGGAGGTGGATGACGTCGACGACCTGTGTCGCGCGTATCTGAATCTGTCCGACTGCCTGGCAGGCCCGCTGAACCGGCTCGAGGAGGGGCTTGAGCTGGCGCTCGAGGGTGCCGCTCTTTCCGCGCGGCGGGGCACGGCCTCCGATTACGGGGTCTCGATCCAGAGCAACGCGGCACTCGCGCTCATCCGCCTCGGTCGCTGGCGCGAGGCCCGAGAGATCCTCCGCGACGCCGAGTCGCGTCACCCGAGTGAGATCGCCGACGCCGACCTCCGACTGTCCCAGGCTCGTCTCGAGGTCTGCGCGGGAGCGTTCACCGATGCCGCCACTCACATCGGGACCGTGCGTCGATTGAGCAACTCGTTGGACCCCCCGTACGACGCACCGCTCCGCGCGCTGGAGGCGGAGATTGCGCTGTGGCAGCGCCAGCCGAGCGACGCCCTGGCCACGGTCAGCGCCGGGCTCGAGCATGCCGACAGTCCGTGGCTCGCCGCGCCGCTCGTGTGGCTCGGGCTATGGGCGCACGCCGACGCGGCGGCCGCCCCCCGGCGCGCCGGCGAGGACGGCGCCCGGGCGGGCGCGGATGCGCCGGGTGTGGCCGACCTGCTGGAGCAGGCCCAGGGGTTTCTCGCGGGACCGCGGCCCGCTACCGACGTGACGCGCGCGTATGTGGCGCTATGCGAGGCCGAGGCGGTGCGTTTCGCCCAAGCCGGCGCGGCGGAGCCGTGGACCGAAGCCGCCGCCGCCTGGGCCTCCCTGCGGCAGCCATATCGCGAGGTGTACGCGCAGCTCCGCCAGGCCGAGGCGCTGCTGGCTCGCCGTCAGGTTCGCGACGGGTCGGCGGTCCTCCAGCGCGCGCACGGCACCGCGCGTCGTCTCGGCGCTGATCATCTCGAGCGCGAGTTGGCGCTGCTCGCGCAGCGGGCTCGGATCAAGCTGGCGCCGGTCCCCGATCGGGCGACGGATGGTCCTGCCGGCGAGCGAACTGGCCTGACCGCGCGCCAGCTCGAAGTGCTCGTGCTGATCGCCGAGGGTCAGACCAATCGCGAGATCGCCGAGACGCTCTTCATCACCGAGAAGACCGCGGGCGCGCACGTGTCCAGCATCCTTGGCCGGCTCGGCGTCCGCAGCCGCGTCGAGGCCGCGACCACCGCGCACCGGCTCGGCCTAACCCGGCCTCGGGTCGCCGACTGAGCCCGCGTCACCCGCTGGGCGGCCGAACTTCCACGCTGCTGAGGCCTTCGCGATTGCCCCACGACGATGCGTTCCCCAAGACCTGCGGACGACATACCGCATCGGAAAAAGACAGGTTTCTGGATTCCCGTCGGGGATCTTCATACAGTGCCCGCGTGCCTGAGATCTCCGTCGCGACCACGCCCGACGGCCACGCCTACATCAGGCTGGGCGACGGCGAAGTACGCGACTCAGTCTTCCTCGGCGAGCACGACGAAGCCGACCGGATCCCGACTCTGGACTCCCTGGTGCTGCACTTCGACTTCTACGGCCGACTGACGGCGATCGAGGTCACCGGCTCGGTCACCTCCGTCTTGCCTCCCGGGCTCATCGACGACTGAGTCCCGCCGCCGGCTTCAGTAAGCCGATACGGATCTTCTCCGGCCACGTACTGGTTTCCTACGAGACCTGCCCGTCGCGCCGGCGCCGCCGCGGGTTCTCTTAGAACTCCGTGGCGACTCGCTTGGAAAACAGTGGGTCTCGGGCCGGCGGGCGGGACCGAGTGGAACCGAACGTCCGGGGCGCTCGAGACTGCTCATGCCAGGGCGATCGCTTCGCCCACCGCGCCCGGCGTCGCTTGCGCTCGTCGGAGTGGATACTGGTTGAGTTGTACGGCCAGCAGTTGCCTTTGCCGAAGGGTCAATTCGCCAATGGGCTTGGCCTCGTTGACGTGCTTGGCCAGGAATCGCTTGCATCTCACCGGGCCCCAGCCGCGTTGACTGATCAGCAGGTCGCCGACCGGCAGGCGCGCCGCGACGGCGGGCGGATCGAGCAACACGTCGGCTGCCGACGTCATCCCGGCTGCGATGTCGCACTTCAGCTGAGCTCGCGCCCGCCGCACCGCGTTCGCCATCGTCAACGCCTCCAGCCGGCTTCGCTCGAGTTTGTTCATGCCCGCGGCAGTCCGCGACGGCTGCGGTCCGGGTCCACGGACGCACACTCTCACGCGGGGGGCGCCGGCGCTACATAACGTCGGGCGGATGTTGCTTCACAACACGGCCAGCGCTCCACACCGCAGCGACGCGGACCCGCGCCTGCCCATCACAGACTCCCGGCAGCTGAAACAGTTTCCGGACTTGTCCCCCTTGGTGCCGCCCGTTCGTCTCCAGGATGATCAACCATCCCCAAAGGAGGCGGGTAGGAAGTACGCGCTGTTGATTTATCCCAAGCTGGGCAGCCACGAGGCCCTCGGCAGGACGAGTACGAGTCGGTAAACGCCGAGTACTGGGCGCTTCGCGAGGACTCCGAGCATCGACGGCCCGTATGCCGAGGCGTATCGAGCCGTCCCCGTCGACGAGCGTGTGTTCAGCGTGGGTTGGTCATGCGCTGGTCGAGCGGTTCGGTGCTTGCCTGGGCGCGCAGGGCTCTCCCGATTACCAGCCGTTGGATCTCGCTGGTGCCCTCGAAGATGGTGTAGAGCTTGGCGTCCCGGTACCACTTCTCGACTGGGAAGTCCTTGATGTAGCCCCAGCCGCCCATTGTCTGGATGGCTTGCTCGCAGGCGCGCCCAGCGGTCTCGGAGGCTTTGAGCTTTGACATCGATCCTTCGGCGTTCTCGAATGGACGGCGTTGGGCGGCCATCCAGGCGGCCCGCCAGGTCAACAGGCGGGCGGCGTCGATGTCGGTCGCGAGGTCGGCCAGGGGGAAGGAGATGCCCTGGTTCTCGATGATCGGCTGCCCGAACGCCTCGCGCCCGACGGCGTAGTCGCGGGCGAACTCGAGCGCGGCGCGAGCGATGCCGATCGCCTGCGCGGCGACCATCGGGCGGGTGCGCTCGAACGCTCCGAGGGCGGCGGAGGTGCGCCGCTGGACGGCCGCCGCGGGACCGCCCTCTTCGGCCGGGGCGACGGGTTTTTGGCCGCGCTCGGCTTCGCGGCCACGGGCGATGCGCTCCTGAAGGCGCTCCATGCCGCCGAGCAAGTGCTCGCCGGGCACCCGGCAGTTTTCGAGCAGGATCTCACCGGTGTGCGAGGCGCGACAGCCGAGCTTGTCGAGCTTGCGGAGCATGGACAGGCCCGGGGTTCCCTTTGGGACGATGAACACGCCTTGTCCGCGGTGCCCGGCGTCGGGATCGACCGTGGCCACGACGACGTGCACGTCGGCGATGCCGCCGTTGCCGATAAACACCTTGTGGCCGTCGATGACCCAGTCGCCACCGTCCTGGCGCGCGCGCGTCTGGATCGAGCGCACGTCGCTGCCGCCGCTCGGTTCGGTCACCGCCAGAGCGGCGAGCTTGATGTCCTCCGGCGTGCCGAAGCACTGCGGCGCCCACTGCACGAGCTGCTCGTCGGTCGCGGCCTGGCGGATCGCCGCCAGCGCCAGCGCCGGCATGACGATCGTCAGCCCGATGCCGGCGCATCCCCAGAACAGCTCCTCCATCAGGATCGGTAGCGACAGACCGGTCGGGTCCATCGACAACTGGGCGTAGAGCTCCCACTGGTAGAGGCCCTGGCGCGCGGCCTCCTGTAGCACCGGCCAAGGGAGCTCTTGGGCGCGGTCGTATTCCGCGGCGACCGGTCGGATCACCTCCCGCGCGAACGTATGCGCCTTGTCTCTGAGCGCAACGTGCTCATCGGTGAGATCGAGGGTGAAGGTCATCGGTCAGACTCCTCTCGGCTCGCCGCCGCCTGTCGGTCTTCGAGCGCCCGGACCATCGTGGCTAGTGCGTTCCAGGCAGTCGGAAAGCCGGCGTAGACGGCAACCTGGCGCAGGACTTCGCGGATCTCCTCCTCGCTCGCCCCCTGCCGCCGCGCGACCCGCACGTACACCCCAAGCTGCAGCTGCTCACCGAGGCAGCCGAGCATGGCCACCGTGCACAGCGCCCTCGTCTTCGGCTCCAGGACGTCTCCGGCGTAGACCTCGCCGTAGACGAAGTCCATGATGTAGCGGTGCAGCTCCGGGTCGAGCTGCTCGAGATACTCACGGGCTTGCTCGACGTTCTCTGCTCCGAGGAAGCGACCCGCGACCTCAGTCCCTGGCTCGCCCATCACTCTGCCCCCCGCTCGCCGACGTAGCTCGCGGCATCGAACGTGACGCGGATGCCGGTCGCGGCGAACTTGCCCACCATCTCGCCGTCGGCGAGCACGTCGGCCTCGGCCCACACCAGCCGACCACCCGCCCGCACCACGCGCGCCTCCGCGCGCAGCGTTTCGACCTTCTTGGCCTGCACCGGACGGATGAACCGCGCGAAGATGTCAACCGTCGTGATCGCGCTCTTCTCGATCTCCTCATCGTCGAGCACCGACGTCGTGGCCGCCGCCATCGCCGCATCGGCCAGGGCCGTGACGACCCCGCCCTGGATGACCCCGAGCGGGTTGCCGAGCTCGGCGCGAGCGGCCATCTCGTAGGTCGCCTCGCCCCGGCTGAAGGCGACCAGGTTCATACCGAGGGTGCTCGACACCGGGGAGCGCAGCTCCCCTGATCTGGTCTTCTCCAACAATTCATCGACGAAGCCGTGGTTCATGACGCTCCCGTTCCGATCTAGGTTACTGGGGAGTAACGTTACCCTAGAGTAATGTTCCTAAACGGATGAGCAAGCCACCCGGCATGGCTACGTCCGGCGAACGCCTCGCGCGCGTCGAACGCGAGCGCCTGATGCTTCAAGCCGCAGGCGAAGCCTTCGCGGCCCACGGCTTTCATGGCAGCTCGATGGATGACATCGCCCGCGCCGCCGGGATCACGAAGCCAATGCTCTACCGTTATTTCGGCTCGAAGGAAGGCCTTTACGCCGCCTACCTGCAGAGGACCGGCCACGACCTCATAGACAAGGTGCGTGCGCTCGAGACGCGCGGCCAGTCACCGCGGGCGCGCCTACGCGCGGGGCTGCGGGGCTTCCTGACCTACGTCAAGGAACATCGCGCCGGCTGGACCGTCCTTCACGGAGAGACCGCGGCCCCCAGCGACGCGCAAATCGCGCGCGAAATAGCCGAGCTCCGCGGACGCATCATCCGTATGCTCACCACCCTCTTCGGCGACGAAGGCTTAGCGCACGCCTTCACCGGTGCCGCCGAATCCCTCGCCACCTGGTGGGTCAACCAGCCCCAACCATCCATCGACGAAGCGACCGCGATCCTCATGAGAATCGCCGAAGCAGCAACGAGCTTCGATCACGGAGCCTAACCAGAGACTTTCCGCGTCGCAGTGCAGGTTCTAGTAGCTGGCGGCGCGTGAGATCGGAATCGTCGCGCGAGCCGGCTCGGTCTCGAGCAGCTCGAGCAGGCGCTGTTGCGCGTCACTCGCGCGGGACGGCAACAGGGTGGTACCTGTGGTCGGTATGTCTCCGAGGTGGTCGCCACGCCGGTAGAGCGCGATCGGCGTCGCGCCCGTGACGAGCCTGATCGAGTGTGTCCACCCCGCGACCATGTCGTCGGGCATGTGTCCACCTGCCAGCACCACGAGATCGGGACGGTGCGTGTCGAGTGCGTCACGTATGCCCGCCGCACCGCGCGCGGAGAGACTCAACACCGTGGCCCCGGCACGGCTGCAGAACAGCTCGAGCGCGCGGATGTGCACGGCGTCGGGGTCCAAGTCGTCTCGCGAGGCGTCGCTGAGAAAAATAGAGAGAGGACGCGCCGGCGACCGCGCCAACCGTGTGGCGCGCCGCAGCCAATCGACTCCCCAGGGCGCGGCGAACGCCCAAGCGGCCGAACCGACCGTTTGCTCGCGGATGATCTGCTCGAGCGCGGGTAGCAGCACGTCCTCGACAGTCCGCTCGAGCGAGCGCGACCCGAGCGCCGCCTCGATCGCCACGTCCGCCCGCTCACGATCGTAGTAGCGGAGTGCGGCGATCAGCGATTTGTTGTCGGCTTTGAGCACATCGCGCGCGCGGGCAACGGCTGACGCGACCGAGAGACCAGATTGGAGCGCCTCTCCCAAAGCGGCCACCTCGCCGTGAACGTACATCCGGTGCCGGCCCGGCGAACGCTGGGGCTTGGGGAAACCAAACTTCGCCTCCCACATACGAAGCGTGTTCGCGCTCACGTGCAGCAGCGTCGCCGCTTCACTGGTCTTCAGATAGCGCATACAAAGGCACGGCCGAGGTGGCACGAGTTCGCGAACCGTTCGATCTGCCATGAGCGAGCGGCGCATGCCTCGTGAGCGCGGTGGAAGAACAGGGTTCAAGGCTACCCGCTACGTCGATTCGCTGACCGTTTCGACGAGGTTTACGTCGCCGTCCAAGCAATTGCACAGCTTTCACCACGGAAACTCACGGATGCGTAGCTACACACCCCGGGTAAAGCGGCGGCGGCGTCGAACCGGGTCGGAGTTAGCTCGCCGGTGCAGGCGTGTATGCGCGCTCGGCCTCGGGCAGCCATTGCTCGATTCGCTCAATCCGATGCTCATCGCTGGGGTGATCGCTCAAGAACTCGGGTGGCTCCTTGCCAGCCGACAGGCGCTTCATGCGCGTCCAGAACGCCACTGCCTGGTGCGGGTCGTATCCCGCCCTCGCCATGTACACGAGGCCGATGTGGTCGGCCTCGGACTCCTGCGACCGGGTAAACGGAAGCGAGTCCGCGGCGCCGAGTAGCGCTACGACCTGGAGATACTGACTCGGCGTGAACGCCACGCCGCCGGCGATGATGGCTGCGGCCACCTTGGTCAGGTGCTCCCGCTCGATTCGCTCGGCCGAATGCTCAGCCGTCGCATGGGCGACCTCGTGCCCCAGCACCGTGGCAAGCGCGGCGTCGTTCCGGGTTACCGGGAGGATGCCGGTGTAGACCACGATCTTGCCGCCCGGCAGGCAGTAGGCGTTGGCCTCGTTCTTACGAAGCAGCGACACCTTCCAATCGAACGTCGGTCTGTCGCGGCCGGCGACCGCCTCGATCCGCTTCGCGACCCGCTGCACCTGCGCATACCCAGCACCGGAGGACACGATATCCGCCCGGTATTGCCGGAGCGTCTTCGCGTACTGCTGATTGCCGAGCTTCGTCTGTTGCTCGTCACTGAGCCCGACGTGCTCGGTGCGGTGGGTAACCGGCGTCGTCTGCTTGTGGGTGTGGAACACCAAAATGCCGCCCACCACCAACGCCGCGATCGCGACCGCGATCAGCGGCCGGGCGATGAGAAAACCGAGCCCTCGCTTCCAGCTCATGTCCTGACCCTCGCTTTCACCACTCGTCAGGCCAGCACGACGCGCCAAGCGTGCCCTCCGGGCCGCAGATCACGCGTGGCATCCTGCCCGAGGCCGGCGCCGTCGATCGTCCGCAAGACGCGCGCTCGGACACGAACACGCCGTCGCATGTCACTGGGCGACTCGACGAGCCAGCCAGCCCGCGACGCTCCTGCCGAGTGGACATTGACTGCTCCCGGCGCACCGAGCGACAGCGTATATCCAGCGCCCTCATCGCTGCGGGAGATACGGCCGGATCGAGGCGGCTAGGTTGGACGATGTTCTCGTGTCAGCTGCGATCAATGCCTGCGCGCCGTACTGCCGGCCGCTGCGCCCGGCCCAGCACGGAACTCGATTTCGCCGGGCGCGAACGGCTTTCCGCATCGGTCGCAGCGGAAGTCCGCGCCGATGTTTCCGCCACAGCTGGCGTGGATCGTGAGTTTTGGTGGGCCGCCTGGCTGCGGGTAGTACCGGTCGCCCCACTTCATCAGGACGAGAAGGACGGGCGCGAGCTCGCGTCCCTTCTCGGTGAGCACGTACTTCGGCCGACCGGGACGCTCCGGATCCGGAACGCGCTCGAGTACCTGCTCGTCGCAGAGCAGTTTCAGCCGGTTGGTGAGTACGTTGGAGGCGATCCCGAGACTGTCCTGGAATTCCTCGAAGCGGTTTGTCCCCGCGACCGCGTCGCGCAGGATCAGCAGTGTCCAGCGCTCCCCGATCACCTCGAGCGACCGAGCGATCGAGCACACCTGGTCTGGATAGTCACGATGAAGCACGACATTTATGGTAGCTGACTTGCTTGACAAAAGCCAGCCTGCTACGCTGGGTTGCACAACGCAAGTTAGCCCGGGTAGCCGATACCAGGCACCTGTCCAGGGCACGCACGGGCGCGACCCGGGCACGCGTCGCACAGGCTTTGACACGACACCTCCAAAGGAGGCAGCCCCAGATGGAACGCAAGTGGTGGACCCTGCTCGCGAGCTGCATCGCGATCTACATGCTGCTGCTCGACGTGACGATCGTGAACGTGGCGCTGCCGTCGATCGAGCGCAGTCTCGGTGCGAGCTTCACCGACCTCCAGTGGGTGATCGACGCCTACGCGCTAACCCTCGCGGGCGTGCTGCTGGCGGCCGGGTCCTTGGCCGACAAGGTCGGCCGCAAGCTCGTCTTCATGCTCGGGCTGGCGATCTTCACCGCTTCGTCGCTGGCCTGCGGGCTGGCTCCCGACCCGCTCTTCCTCCACATCTCGCGCGCGGTACAGGGGGTCGGCGGCGCGATGATGTTCGGCACCTCGCTGGCGCTGATCGCGCAGGAGTTCCAGGGTCGCGAGCGCGGGACCGCGCTCGGCATCTGGGGCGCGACCACGGCCTTGGCGGTCTCGACCGGACCGCTCGTGGGAGGCGCGCTCGTCGACGCGCTGTCGTGGCGCTGGATCTTCCTCGTCAACGTGCCGATCGGCCTGGCCGCGCTGGTGGTCGCGCGGCTGCGGTTGCGCGAGACGCGCGATCCGGCCGCCTCCGGCGTCGACCTGCGCGGCGTGGCGCTGCTCTCCCCGGCGCTGTTCCTGCTCGTCTACGCCCTGATCCGCGGCAACGATGAGGGCTGGGGTAGCGCACTGATCATCGGCTGCCTCGCGGCCTCGGCACTGCTGCTCGTGCTGTTCGTGGCCGTCGAGCGCCGCGCCGCCGACCCGCTGCTCGACCTCTCGCTATTCCGCAAGCCCGCCTTCACGGGCGTCACGCTCGCCGGCTTCGCGCTGTCCGCGTCGATCTTCTCGATGTTCCTCTACATCACGCTCTTCTTCCAAAACGTGCTCGGCTTCTCGCCATTCGAGGCGGGGCTCCGATCGCTACCGGTCACCATGCCCATTCTGTTCGTCTCGCCGCTCAGCGGCCGCCTGACGGCGCGCGTACCGGTGCGGCTGCTACTCGGCACCGGGCTCGCGTTCGTGACCGTCGGGCTGCTGCTGATGGGAAACCTGTCCGACTCGTCCGGATGGACCGCACTGCTTCCCGGCCAGATCCTGTCCGGCATCGGGATCGGCCTGGCCACCCCCGCGCTCGCATCGACCGCCGTCGGGGTCGTCCCCCCACAGCTCAGCGGCATGGCGTCCGGTGCGAGCAACACCGCCCGCCAGCTCGGGCTCGCCACCGGCATCGCGGGCCTCGGCTCGATCTTCCAATCGAAGATCCAGTCGACGCTCACCCCGCTCGTCGCGGGCACGCCCGCGTCCTCACACGTCCACGAGCTTGCGCGGGCCGTCGCGTCGGGCGGAACCGGGCGCGTGCTGCAGGCCGTCCCGCCCGCCGCCCACGCCAGGGTGGCGGGTGCCGCGCACCACGCGTTCGTCACGGGCTTCAACACGATCGCTCTGGTCAGCGTCGTCGTGGCAGCGCTAGGCGCCGTGGCGGGATACGCGCTCGTACGCCCGCAAGACTTCGTCGGCGCCGGCGGCCACCCGGCGGCAGTCCCGCCCAAGCCGGCGCCGGTCCCGCCGGAGCCGGCGCGAACGTAGGCGGCGGCGCCGGCTCCGGCGGGCCGCGGCTTCACGCGCTGCCCGAAACGAGTTCGTGCCGCAAGGCGGATAACAGCGGGATCGCGCGGTAACCGGCCTGTTACGCGGCGGCGCGCACGCTCCGATCCGTCCTGTTTGGAACGAGATCGATGAGGCCACATACGGATGACAGCGGAGACACTCGCAGCTTCCGTGATCGCCGTCCTGGCGATCTCGGCGTGCGGGACCACCACCAGGCAGAGCAGCTCGGTCGGCTCCTCGCCGACGGTGGCCTGGGCCAGTTGCATGCGCTCCCACGGCGTAACCGGCTTTCCCGACCCGATCGCAGGTCACACCGATCAGTTCCCCGACAGCGCCGGGACGATCCTCGCTACTCACTCGCCCGCCGTACTCGCCGCCGAGCAGGCGTGCAAGAGCCTGAACCCGGTGACTCGCGTTGCGGTTGGGGCCCAGGCTGCCAGCCAAAGGGCCGGGTTCCTCGAGTTCGCCAGATGCATGCGGGCCCACGGCGTGCCGAGCTACCCGGATCCAACGTACGACAAGGGCGGCCGGCCGAACGTCCCGGACCTCTCCAGCCTTGGAATCGACACGCGGTCGCCGGCGTTCACCACCGCCGGTCAGGCGTGCAACGGCCACGGGACCCCAATCGGATGAGGTGGCAGCGATGGACGCGTTGATCGACCTCGAAGATCTGAACAAGCGCAATGCCGCCGGTGGCCCGGCGGCGCTCGACGGCGTCGACCTGCGAGTCGCGACGGGCGAGTCGGTAGCGGTGATGGGCCCGTCGGGTAGTGGCAAGTCGACCCTGCTCAATCTGATCGCCGGGCTGGACCGGCCGACGAGTGGAAGCGTGATCGTCGCGGGTGAACGGATCGATCGGCTGAGCGAGACCGGTACCGCGAAGTTCCGCCGCCCGGCGCTGGTCAACTCGCCTGCGTTGCCGCTGGCCGACGAGCCGACGGGTGCGGTCGACACCGCGACAGACCAGCCAGCTCTCCCAGATCGCCCCACCAGCAGGCGCGCGACAGGCAACACGGTCCGCCCCGCGCTCTATCCACGCGCGCGAGTATCCGCGAGCGAGCGAGCCGTGACGGAAGCCAACAAGCCATCGATATTGGTCCCGGTGGGCCGCCCGGGACCGCCGGTCTGCCTAACGCCTACAACCCGGGCACGCTTGCGCTCGTGATCCTCACCGGACTGGCCATTGGCCACCGTCGGAGCGCTACTCCCGGCCTCCTGGGCGGCCGCATCCAGAACGACCACGGCGCTACCGGCCGAATAGGACCCGGACCGGTCGGCGGCGGGCGGACGGGGGTCGTATGTTGGTGGGGTGGCGGACCGCCGGGACGCTGAATTCACCTACTCGTTGACCGACCGGATTATCCGGCTGAGCCTCGGTGAGCTGCCTGATTTCAGCGGCGCGAAGTTCGATGGCGACTTTGCGCTCGGGCTTGAGCAGGCGCAGCGGCGCAAGCACGATTACGTGGCCGAGCAGGTCGGGATCGGGCCGGGGCGACGCTTGCTCGACCTCGGCTGCGGCTGGGGTCCGCTGCTCGCCTACGCTCGGGCACGCGGCGGCGCCGGGGTGGGGGTCACGCTGTCCTCAGCGCAACTGACGGCCTGCCGCCGGCATGGGCTCGAGGTCTACCTCGAGGACGCCCGTCAGATCGACCGGGAGCGCTTCGGCACGTTCGACGCCGTGGCGAGTCTCGGCGCGTTTGAGCATTTCTGCTCACCGGCCGACTATCAGGCCGGACGACAGGAGGAGATCTACCGCGACCTGTTCGCCCGCGTCGCCAGCGTGCTTCCGCCCGGTGGCCGTTTCTACCTGCAGACGATGGTCTTCGGGCACAACATGATCCCCCCAGCGCGGATCGACCTAAAGGCGCTCCGAGCGCTCCCGCCACGAGACTCCGACGAGTGGTACATCGCGCTGCTGGGCCGCCAGTTCCCCGGCTCCTGGCTACCGTTCGGCCAGGAACAGATCGTTCGGTGCGCCGAGCCGCACTTTCGGCTGGTCTCGAGCGTCAACGGCCGCCTCGACTACATCGAGACGATCAACCGCTGGAACGCCAGGATCCGCGCGCCGAGCCTCAGAAAGACGCTGCTCAAGCTCCGCCTGCTGCCGCGCTGGCTCACCAGCGCCGACTTCCGCCTCGCGTTCACCTCCGGCGTGAGCGCCAACCAGGTCTGCTTCGAGCGCGAGCTCCTCGACCACCACCGCCTCGTATTCGAAACCAGAGAGTGACGGCAGAAACCAGTCTCCGTGGTCGCCCGCTGCATTGGGCCGCGACCTGGAAGGTGACAGGCTCGGCGAGTTCGGCTGACAGCAGGTCGAAGGCTTCCGGCCACGACATGGGGACCGGTCCTGTCAGGTCGTGGTGCGCGCTCCAGAGCGCAGGGTCGGTGAGCACCCGCACCGCGGCCTCAGCGGCGTCGCGATGGTCAATCAAGGCCATCCGGCCGCTGCCGGCGAGGCCGGTCCATGTGCGCGAGGCGCGGACCTCGGCGCCGCGGCGAGCAACGACGCGGGGAAGATCGCGGGGCGGATGGTCGAGTACGGCACGGCGGTCGAGGAGGCGAACCGGTCGATGCTGTAGTGAGCCCGCTGGTTGGTCCCGAGCGAGTCCGCCGAGGCGTTGAGCACCGATAGACGGGTGACCTGCTTGGTCGCGGAGATTGCGGCGGCGGCGTTGATCGCGATCCGCTGAAGGACGCCCATCGGCGACCCGGGCGGGCTTCACATCCGGTCCACGCGCCTGGACGACCCGCAAGATCTGACCGAGGGATTTGACGGGGTCTGCAACCGCGGTGATCGGCGCCACCGGACGCGTCGCGAGCGAGATCGTGCGCGGACTACTTTCGCGCGGCATTCCCGTCCCGGCGATCGTTCGCGACCCCGAGAAAGCCCGCCAGGCCTTGGGACATGCGCAGCAGCATGATGACGCGCGGCAGGCCCATGTCCAGCAGCCGGATCGGCGCCGCTGGCACGGTTAGTCGTCTTGCGAAGCAATGACGCCGGCAGGCGGCGGGAATGCCGCGGCGCTCCTGGAACGCCACAATCGGAGCACGATCCGCGGCCTCATCGGTGATCGAGTTGTCGCCGCCCGGGCTGCCCGCGGACGACGATCGCCCTCGTGGCCGAGGACTCCGCCGCGTTGACGCTGGCTGACGACTGCTTACTCGCCGAAGCCAGGTCTGTGCCAGCCGTCACGACCGCGACCGAGCGTCGCTCCCCCACGCCTCGAGCGGACATGCGGGCACCGTGCGCCTCTTGGCGAGACCAGCGGTCGGCGGCCGCGGGCTGCGGTAGGCGTCCGTGATGTGCTCGCGCCGGCGTTAGAATTGTGCCGGGTTCGCGTTCTCCTTCGGGCCGTCGGTTCGTCTCGACGGGACCTGCGATGCGACATGCCGGTCAATGCCCTAGAGAGATGTGCGACCGCGAAAGAATGCCCGTGGGTGCGGGCATGGAGCGCGCTCGGGCACCGGCGGATGCTCGCAGCGGCATCCTTCGCCGCCTTGATGGCTCTCTTAGGAGCGGCGTGCGGCGTTGGTGCGCGCTCGACGGGAAAGCGCTCGTGCAACGGATCGCCGGTGTTGTGCTCCCGGCCGCTGAACGAGGTGGTGTTTCCTGGCACGCACAACTCCTTCGCGGCATCAGATCAGCCCGGCTGGTATTTCGCCAGCCAGACCTATCCGATTGCTCGTCAGCTGCACGCCGGCATCCGGGCGTTTCTCATCGACATTCACTACGGGGTGTACGACCCGGCCACCGGCCGTGTGCGAACCGACCTCACCGCCGAGGGCTCAGATCGAAACAAGGTGGCCCAGCAGGTACCGGCGAGCGCTCTCCGGGTCGCCGACCGAGTCGCCGGCGGTGTCGGCCTTGGCACGCTGGACGGCAAGCCGGAGCCGTACCTATGTCACACCCTCTGCGAGCTCGGCGCGGAACCGCTGGATCGGGAACTCGACGCGATCGCGGCGTTTCTGCGCGAGAACCCCGACCAGGTGGTTGTCGTGATTGTGGAAGATTACGTCCCCCCCTCGACGATCAAACGAGCCTTCGGCTCGGCAGGGCTTACGCGATACGTCGCAACGCTGATGCCGCACGCACCACTGCCGACCCTTGGCGAACTGATCAAGAGCGATCAGCGGCTGCTCGTCTTCGCGGAGGTCAAAGGAGGCTCACCGACCTGGTACATGCCAGCGTTCTCGTTTATCCAGGACACCCCGCTCGGCGCGGCACACCCGGGTCAGCTGAGCTGCGCCCGGTACCGCGGCAATGGTGACAGCCCGATCCTCTTGCTCAACCATTGGATCCCTCCGTTCCCTCCCAGTCCCACCCTGAACGCGCAGATCGGGCGCGCGGCCTTCCTGCGCAGCCGCATCACGCGATGTACTCGCGAGCGGCACATCTCCGGTGCGATTGTGGCCGTCGACTTCTACCAGCGCACCGCCGTGGTCAAGGTCGCGCAAGAGCTCAACATTCGGAGCCACGGAGCACCCGGATGAGATACGGCGTCGCCGATCGAGCCGACGCTGCCCTTTGGCATGCCAACGGCCACGATCCCGGCCAGCGCGCCGGTCGCGTTGCTGCTCCTTTCGGACAGGCAGTCACCAAGCCACTCGGCTTCGATACCGGCGCGGACGTACATGCGGGTCGCGCCCTGCGTCAAGGCCACGGACCTGCTGTTCGCCCAGAAGCGGGGAAGGGGCTGAGGCCGATCGCGGCCAGCGAGCCACTCGTCGGCAGCGGAAGCGGCATTGCGGGCCCCAGGGGTGCCCGGGACCTTCTGGCACGTGGCGGGGTAACCTCGCCGTATGGCTCAGTCGTTCGTGCCCGACGACTTTGTCGCTCCGCAGGGCCTGGTGGGTCCGGGCTTTCGCTTGGAGCCACTCGGACCCCAGCACAACGACGCCGACCACAGTGCGTGGACGTCGAGCATCGACCACATCCGCGCCACTCCCGGCTTTTCGGATCCTCGATGGCCGCCCGCCGCTGGGCTCTCACTGGCCGAGAACCTGCGGGACCTGGAGCGCCACGCGGACGACTTCCAACGACGTGTGGGTTTCACCTACACGGTCCTCGATGATCGCGACCGAGTCATCGGATGCGTGTACATCTACCCGTCGCGGTCCGATCCCGCCGTCGCGCAGGTGCGGTCCTGGGTCGCCGCAAACCGTGCGGAACTTGATCCGTTCGTGCACGACGCCGTCGCAAACTGGCTCGCGACCGAGTGGCCGTTCACCGACGTCCGGTACCGCCACCCGGGCTAGCCGCAACAGCCGTTCGACTAGGCGATGCCGAGACCAAGCGCCGCACGCTCCCCTTCCGCGCTAAATGCCGCCCGTGGAGGCCCGACAGGCACGCCCGGACGACAATGAAGGCGGGTCGGCGTCGCCCGTCCCGAGCGCGTGGCTCCTCCACGCCTGGAGCAGCAGTCAGCGAGTCCGCTCGCTGGTGGCTGCTTTCGTGGCGAACCAATAGCGCCGTTAGGGGGGCGCCGGGACGGCCGAAGCGATCGTGCCGCCGATCGAGCCTGACGATCGCTATCCGGGCATCGTCCGCCGCGAAGCCTCAGACGTCGCGGCATCGAAATGTCGCCATTGCGGTCGCCAGTTCTGCGCCGGCTAAAACACGAATGCGATCGTGCGAGCAGTAAGAACCCGGCCGCGCCCACTGGCCCGAAGCGCGTCGCCGAGGCCCGCTGCGGCATACCTCCTCCGCCTAAGCAAATGCGGTCGCGCAGCGTGGTCGGCGCACGGAATCCGTGACGCCTCAAGCGGTCACGTCGATGTCGTGGCGGCTTGTGGTACGAGGGGCACATCGGCCGGGATCGGCCGCATGACATGACCGTCGTCGCCTACGACCGCGAGGTCGCCTGCTTCCTCAACGCCGACGCGACCGCACCCCTGACCTCTCTCACTACAGCGACCGGTTCGGGAAGCCAGGTCGCCGGGCTGCGACGCGGCCGGCATGCGCGAGACTGCTATGCCCGCTCCGCTGGGGCACGGTGGCGCCTGGACCAGCGCTACGTCGGCGGTAGGAACAAGGCCCTGGGGTACGCAGATCCGCGCATCACGCGCTCGGCCAGAGCGAACCGTGCGTGGCGACGTCGAGGACCGCCAGGAGCAGTCCCCCGGCCAGCGCGGCTCCGAGCGCGATCGCCACGGCCCTGGTGAACGGCGCGTTTGATCTTGCGCGCCTGATTCGAGCGCCTTGCCCCCACAGCATCAGGCTGACAGCAGCGAAGTACGTGGCGACGAGCAGATCTCCCGGGGCCCAAGGAGGACTCGTGACCCCAGCCAACACCCCAGCGCCCACAGCCACCGCGAGCGTCAGGCGCGCCGTCAGCTCCCAGTCACCAGCCCGGTCCCTCCGGGCCCCCTGACCGCCAAGCACCTGCGGCCACCGCATCACCCGGAACCATACATGCGCAGCTACGCAATGGCCTGATCTCCGACGCGGCAGCGAGGCCAATCTGGAGCAGAGCAAGTGTCGCAGCTCTGGGTCGACGGCTGTCCTCAGATCGCAACCGTCACCACGATCGCGATCGCGGCTATCAGCACCGTCGCTGCCGTCAACAGCCCGAAAGCGGCCATCTGTAGACGTTGGGGCATCCAAGGCTCGCGTCGCTCGCGGTAGATCGCCTGCCCGTTGCGCCACGTCAGCGCGGAAAGGATTGCCATCGCAATGGCACTAATGACACCGAGCACGGCCAGATGCCCCACAAACGCGGCGCGTGCGATCAGCACGCCGCTGGCGGCCATCGTCAGGGCCGACCGAGTCCACGCCAGCGCGGTACGCTCGCGCGCGAGGCCCGGATCGTCCGTATCGGGCGGCCGCAGGACGGTTTCACCAGTCGATTGAGACCGCGGGCGATTCAATGAACCAGTCGGTCGACCACCGCTAGGATCCCGCCGCACACGGCGATCACGGCGATCCCCCCCGTGAGCACACGCGGCATCCACGAGTAGCGCAGCGGCTGCCGCAGTCGCATCGCTCGCTCGCTGTCCTCCCAATGCAAGTAGCTCGCGAGCGCGAGCACGGCGCCGAGCACGATCAGGGGCACCGCGATGATCAGCCGCAGTCCGTGCAAATTGAACTTCAGGAACTGCGCCGCCGCGAGGCCGGCGGCGATCAGCGCTAGCGCGGTGCGGTTCCAGGCCAGGAACGTGCGTTCGTTGGCGAACGTAAACCGCGGATCGGGAGCGCTTCCGGTTTGCTCGAGCCGCCGCTCACGCCGCGCGCTAAAGGCGAGCCGCCGCAGCCAACGTCCCTCGCTCGCCGCCGCCTCATCGCGCCGGGCCGCTCCCGGTCCGGTCGCGCCGGCGTTCGAGCTCCTCTCAGGGTCCGTTTCAGCCCGGGTCTCGCCCATCGCCGGATTCTCCTACCTCTCTACACCACGCACACAGAGATCGAAGGTCCGGCGCCGTGACAGCAAGGGATCACTGGGAGCTGGCTAAGGCAGAAGACTCTTTCGCCGATCTGCTCGAACGGATGGCTGACGAGCTCGAGATGGGTTCGGCGTCTCGTCGGGGCCGCTTTCTAGGCGCAGCACAGGCACTTCGGCAATCGGCGGCTTCCAACGAGCAGCGCTACGTCACCGGGAGCCTATGCGCTCAGTCGACGAGGCTGGCCTAGCCCGGTGAAGGCCGCGGGGCGTGAGCCAGGACAGTGATGAGCGAGCGTCGACTAAGCGTCAAGGGCTCTGCCTTCTCCCTGTCCAGCAGCACCGCATTTGGAGACTCCGCAGATGCCTCGGGGAGAATCCGATCGCCGGGCGCATCGCCGATTGGGGCGGACTCGCACGACCGCTGCGGTTTCTCGCTGAGTGATCTAAGCGGCAACGGCCCGCACGCGGACCCGTGGACGCGCGTTGTTCACATAGCCCTTAGGGTTCCACAGCGCCGCCTCGTCCTCCGGCTGCGTAGCCGCCGAGGAGTCCCAGGCGCGAACAACAATTTCGTGCTCTCCGGGCGTCAGGCCGACCGTGATGCGCCAGTGCCGCCACGCCCACCGCCCGAGGTCGTCGAGCAGCTCCGCCTGCGACCAGCTCGCGCCGCCGTCGAGCGACACGTCCACCCGCGCGACGGACCGCTCCCCGCCCGCGAACGCATACCCCCGCACCTCGACCGGGCCAGCAACGACCGTCTCGCCATCGGTCGGAGACAACACGTCGGAGTTCAGCGCGACCAGACCGAGCGATATCCCCACGCCCGGTCCCGGCGTCGCGTCCTCTGGCAACAGCCGATACGCGACCTCCTGGAAGTACCCCTCCCAAGGCCTTGACCGCACCTCAATCCGCTCGAGCCACTTGACGCTACGCGCGCCGATGTAGCCGGGCACAACGACGCGCAGCGGCGCGCCGTGAACTCGCGGGAGCGGCTCCCCGTTCATCGCCCAGGCGAGCAGCACTTCGGGGCGACACGCCTTCTCGAACGGGATCGAGCCACCAAAAGACTCGGCGGGGCTCGCCTCCGAGCACAGATCAGCGCCACCGAAGCCGACGTGCGCGGCCCCGCGCAACGGCCCAGCGAGCTCGAGAACATCGCCCAGCGCAACGCCGGTCCACGTCGCGGTACCGGTAGCGCCCGGCCCCCACGGCTCCGCGTCCGGAATGTCGCGGATCGCGATCAGACCCGCACGCCGGTTACCCGCGCACTGCAGCGTCGCGGTCACCTCGCGCGTCGGCAGCGCCTCGCGCAAGGTAACGAACGAGAGGTCCAGCTCCCGCTCGACCAGCCCACCCACGCGCAACCGCCACGCCCCAGCATCGATCTCCGGCACTGCGGCGTGTCCCCGCACATAAAACGCGTCCGTCGCAGTCACTGGACCCTCGGCCAAGGCGGCGAGTCCGGTCTCCGCGTTGAACGGCTCCTCCTCGTGCACGACCAAGTCCGCGCGCTTTCCGAAGCGGCTCACGCCACAAGCCTACGAGGACCACACAACGACGACCTCGCTGCTGCTCCAAGCGCACTGTCCGGTGACGAAAACCGTCCGCCGGACCAAAGCAGCCACGACGCGGACGCCGGAACGGCCCACATCGCGCTGCTGAAACCGGACAGCTGTGGTCAGGCGATCATGACGTTCCTGGGGTGGCTGCTCCGTCGCTGAAGCAGGGGCAGGAGCGAGCGCGGGTGGCCCTGTCCTCAGCGCTTAGGCTCTGCACGCAGCCAGGACTTATGACGTCGCGGCAGCGGCTGCGGTGCGGTTGACGACGGCGCGGAGGGCGTCGTCGATGATTGTCGCGGCGAGGTCGATCTCGTCCTCGCTGACTGTGAGCGGCGGCGCCATCCGAAGACAGCTGGCTTGCCCACCTGTTCCGCCGCGGACGAGGTTGATCGACAGGCCGCGGCGTTGGCACTCATCGGTGAGCGCCAAACCAAGTGCATCGGCGGGCTCGCGTGTCTCGCGGCTCAGGACAAGTTCAAGGCCACACAGCAACCCCAGGCCACGCACGTCGCCGATTTGCTCGTGGCGCTCCTGCAGGCCCCTGAGGCGCTCGAGCAGGTACTGCCCACGAGCACGGGCGCGATCAGCCAGGTGCTCCTCCTCGACGACGTCGATCACCGCCAGAGCCGCAGCGGCCGGCATCGGGTCCGAGACATGCGAGGTGACGTGCGTGAACCCGCGCATAAAACATTCGCGCTCGATCGTGGCGCTGGTTATAAGCGCGCTGATCGGGACGCCGCCGCCAAGCGTCTTGGAGAGGACCAATAGGTCAGGCACGATCCCGTACACCTGAAAGCCGTACATCGCCCCGAGCCGACCGAGCCCGGTCTGGCACTCATCCAGCATCACCAGCATGCCCCGCTCGTGCGCCAACTCCACCAGCCGCGCGAAATACCCCGGCGGTGGCACGATAACCCCTCCCGCCGACAGCACCGGCTCGGCCACCACTGCAGCCGCCGAGCCAACCGATACCTGGTCAAACAGCTCAAAGCCGGCCTCAAGGCAAGTGCAGTCGCAGACCTCGTCGCAGTGGCGGATCGGACAGCGATACGCGTATGGCGCGGGCAGCGCGAAGACACCAGGAACGGCCGGTCCGTAGCCATTCCGGCTCGCCGCATAGGTGACCGCCGATGCGCCGCCGGTGACACCATGCCAGCTGCGGGTCAGCGAGAGCACCTCGAAGCGCCCGGTGGACAGCTTCGCCATCCGCAGGCCCGCCTCGATCCCCTCACCCCCGGTCGACAGCAGCATCACCCGGCGCAGAGGCTCCGGGAGCGTCGCGACAAGCCGCTCCGCCAGCGCGAGCACCGGCTCCGACAGCATCCACGAGTTCAGGTGCAGCACATCACGGCAGGCGCGCTCGATCGCCGCGACCACACGAGGGTGGTTATGACCGACCGTCGCGCAGATCTGACCCGCGGTGAAATCCAGCACCTGCTGGCCATCCACGGTCTCAACGAACGATCCCGACGCCCGGCACACGACCCCGTCGACGAACTCCCCGCCGTACCGAACAAGCAGACCGACACGATCGTCCACCGGCGGCAGGCTACACCCTCCTCGCGACCGCACACAAACCGTATCCCGCGGCTTGATGGGCGAGTTGCGGGCGAACGACATCGCCGATGCCATCTGGCTAGGCCGGCGCGGTTTGCTCCCCCCGAGCCGAGGCTGTTGGTGCTCGTCCGGTCCGGGAGCGACTCCTTCACGGGCTGCGGTTGCCGCCCTCATCGGGTCGACACGCGAGTTGTCGGCTGGCGTTGACGCGTCGTTCGTACGGCGCGAGAATCAGCCCGTGGGAGTCGAGGTTGTCTCCGAGATCGCCCGGTTGAAGGCTTCGATAGACCGTGCGGCAACGGCGACTGAGGTCACGCTGGTCGGCCGTCCAGGGACGTCTGAAGGAGACGATCGACGCTCGCCTCTGGTGGAACGGAAGGAGCTGTGTCGGCAGCTTGCAGCCCTAAGAGAACGAGTGGCGGTCGCGGAACAGGGGGACCAAGATCCGGTGGCGCTGCGTGCAGAGCTCGCGACCTTGTTGTTCTTTGCCAAGACGCTTCAGGCCGACGCGGATGAATGGCGCTCCACCCTCGAACGCCGTATCAAAGAACTCGAGTGGCAGAGAACCGCGGCGCGCTGGGAGTTGGAGAGGTTGATTGCCGGGCGTGAGATGCTTGTGCGACGTCGGGCCGCTCTCCAGTCAAGAATTGTTCACACGGCCGCGCGGATAGCGCAGCGAGACGGCGGAGAGAGCCGCAGAACGCTGCCGGTATTTACGCTTGGCGAGGGGCTCACGGTCTGTTCGGTGTCGGTGTGTAGCCCACGGCACGGCCTTCGAGTCCCGAAGCATTGGCTGGTCACGCTCAACAACTCTCGCGACGACGTGCTGGTCAGACGCGAGTAGCGCAGCGCAAACCCGATACGTTCATGTTGAGCCGGGAAGAATCTGTGGACCAAGAGCCCGGGGTTCGTCTCGATGCTATTCCTGGCGGCTCCGACGGCGCGGTAGCCAGCCCTGCGTCTTCCACTTCGAGCCCGGCCGTCCGGGCAGCAGCAGCACGATCAGCAATCCGATAGCGGACAGGATCATGCCGAACGCCAGGCCGACCCGTTCGCCGTATCCCTTTCGGTCAGAGACCCACGACCCGATCGCGGCGGACAGCAGCCACACGAACAGCAGGTACAGCGCCTGAGCCCCGATGACCGCGACGACGATCATGTCCCCAGGTACGCCCTCTGCACGGCGGGATCGTTTCGCAGCTGCGCCGATTCGTCGGTGAGCGCCACCTCGCCCGTCTCCAGCACGTAGCCCCGCTTGGCGACGTCGAGCGCGTAGTTCGCGTTCTGCTCGACCAGCAGGATCGACACACCCTGACGGTTGATCTCGGCGATCGTCTCGTAGATCCGCTGCACGAGGATCGGAGCGATCCCCATCGAAGGCTCGTCCAGCATCAGCAGCTTGGGGCGGGCCATCAGCGCCCGACCAATCGCCAGCATCTGCTGCTCGCCGCCCGACATCGTGCCCGCCTTCTGGCGCTGTCGCTCCTGCAAGCGCGGAAACAGGTCGTACACGCGCTCGAGGTCATCGTCGATACCGCCGTCACGGCGGAGGTGCGCGCCCAGGTCGAGGTTCTCGCGGACCGTCATCCGCGCGAAGCAGTGCCTGCCCTCCGGGGCGAGCGCGATCCCGTAGCCGACGATCTCGTGCGCCGGGAGGTGGGTTATCTCCTGTCCTTCGAACACGACCTTGCCCGACTTCGCCGGCGTGAGCCCGGAGATCGAGCGCAGCGTGGTCGACTTGCCCGCGCCGTTGGAGCCGATGATCGTCACCACCTCTCCTTCGTCGACGCTCAGCGACACGCCCCGGAGCGCCTCGATCGCGCCGTAGTAGGTGTGGATGTCTTCGACCTGGAGGAGGGGCATCAGCTCTGTTTTCCGAGGTACGCCTCGATCACGCGTTGATTCTCGCGGACCTCGGCCGGCGGGCCCTCGGCGATCTTCTCGCCGTGGTCGAGCACCGTGATCCGCTCCGAGACGCCCATCACGACCTTCATGTCGTGCTCGATGAGCAGGATCGTCAGCTCGAGGTCGTTGCGGAGCTTGCGCATGAACTCGGTCAGCGCCGCGGACTCCTGCGGGTTCATGCCGGCGGTGGGCTCGTCGAGCAGCAGCAGCTTCGGGTCCGAGGCGAGCGCCCGCGCGATCTCCACCCGGCGCTGGTCGCCGTAGGAGAGGTTGCTGGAAAGCTGGCCGAACTGGTTGGAGCGCAACCCCACGTACGACAGCGTCTCAGCCGCCCGCTCTTGCACCGCCTGCTCCTCGGCACGCACCCACGGCGCGCGTACGATCGACCCGAACAACCCCGCTCGCATCCTGCAGTGCCGTCCCACGACCACGTTCTCGAGCGCCGTCATCGCGCCGAACAGCCGGATGTTCTGGAACGTCCGTGCGACTCCGAGCTTGGTGATGACATCGGGTCGATCGTGGGTGATGTCCCGACCCGAGAACACGATCCGCCCGCTCGATGACTTGTAGAGGCCCGTAAGCATGTTGAAGAACGTCGTCTTCCCTGCGCCGTTGGGGCCGATGATCGACACGATCGACCCGACCGGGATGTCGACCGAGACCTGATTGACGGCCACCAGGCCGCCGAACACCTTCGACACGTCCTCCGCGGTGAGGATCGGAGACCCGAAGGCGGTCTGCCGCGGCGCCTCGTCGATCTCGACGGTCACTGCACGGCCTCCCCGGGCTCGACAGGCGTCCAGGCCGCCCCGGGCTCCTCCAGCTCCGTCTCGCCGATCCCCCTGGTGAGCTCGAGCTTTCGCCGCCGCTCGGGGATCAACCCCTGCGGGCGCAGCACCATGACGATCACGAGCAGGAAGCCGAAGATGCTCACCTGGAGGTCGGTCAAGCTGAAGTTGAGACCCAAATCGCCGGGAAGCGAGTTGAACACGTCCGGGATCAGGTAGTAGTTGATGTTGGCGAGCAGCAAGGCCCCCACCACGACTCCCCAGATCGATCCCAGCCCGCCGAGGATCACCATCGCCAGGACGAAGATCGAGAAGCCGAACTGGAACTCCCCGGCATCGATAAGCGTGGTGTATGCACCCAGGAAGGCGCCGGCGACGCCGCCGAACGCCGCGCCCAGCGAGTAGGCGAGCAGCTTCGTGCGCACGAGCGGAATGCCCATCGAGACGGCGGCTACCTCGTCCTCGCGCAGCGCGATCCACGCCCGCCCCACCCGGGAGTCGCGCACGCGGATGTTGACGAACAGCGTGATGAGGACCAGCACGAAGATCGTGTAGTACCAGGGTCTGATGTTGAGCTGGCTGAACATGCCGACGCCCGGCAGGTACGGAGCGTCGGTGCCGCTGATCCCGAGCTCGCCGCCGGTCAGCGGCATCCCGAAGATCTTCAGCGACGTTCCCTGGAGCGCGAACACGCGGATGATCTCGCCGAACGCGAGCGTCACGATCGCGATGTAGTCGCCGCGCAACCGCAGCGTCGGCACGCCGATGATCGCGCCGGCGAACGCGGTGAAGAGCCCGGCGCAGATCAGGATCAGCAGGAAGTTCAGGTGGATGCCCGGCAGCGTGGCGGGGGTGCCGTGGACGAGGACGTGCACATGGGCCTTGAAGAACCAGCCGGAGCCGAGCCAGCCGAATACGTATGAGCCAAGCGCGAAGAAGGCGACGTAGCCGAGGTCCAGCAGACCGGCAAAGCCCACGACGATGTTTAGACCGAGCGCGAACATCACGTACGTCAGGGCCAGGATCTCGGTGTTGACGAAGTTGCTGGTCGTCGAGAAGAGCTGCGGCAAGATCAGCCCGAAGGCGATCAGCGCCACCGCGAGGGCGCGCGGCCACCAAGGAGGAAGCGCGCGCTCGATCGCCGCTCTCCATTCCCGTAGTTGCGCCTGCAGCTCGTTCACCCTGCCTCCCTCGTCTCCTCGCCGAGCAGTCCTTGCGGGCGCAGGACCAGGACGACGATCAGCAGACCGAACACGAAGAATGGTGTCCACTGGGGCCCGACGCGGGCGTCGATCGTCTGCTGGATGCAGCCGATGATCAACCCGCCCAGCACGGCTCCGCGAAGGTTCCCGATGCCCCCCATCACCGCGGCCGTGAATGCGATCAGCCCCGCCTCGAACCCCTGGAGGTACCAGATCGTCGTCTCGTAGTTCGCGTACACCAGTCCGGCGGCGCCGGCCAGCGCCCCGCCGATGAGGAACGTCAGCGAGATCGTCCAGTCGACGTTGATCCCCATCAGCCGTGCGGCCTCGGGGTCCTGCGCGGTGGCGCGCATCGCCCTGCCGTGACGCGTGCGGCTGACGAACCACCCCAGCAGGATCACGAGCGGGATGGTGACCGCGACCGAGAGCAGGTCCGCGCGATGGATCACCACCCCGGATATCTGGACCACGGTCTTGTTCTCGCGGATCAGGTCTGACACGCCGACCGTCGAACCCCCTCGCCAGAGGAGCCCGACGTTCTGGAGGATGAAGGAGAAACCGACGGCGGTGATCAGCGGAGCCAGCCTCGGCGCGCCGCGAAGCGGCCGGTAGCCCACCCGCTCGATCAGTACGTTGAGGGCGCCGCAGACGAGCATGCAGACGAGCAGAGCCAGCGGCAAACCGACCACCAGGCCGAGAGTCGACGTCGCGAGCCCCAACCCGATCGCGTTCCAGAAGCTGACGCCGGTAAACGAGCCGATCATGAACACGTCGCCGTGGGCGAAGTTGATCAGCTCGATGATCCCGTACACGAGCGTGTACCCGATCGCGATGAGCGACCAGATCGCGCCGTTCGAGATGCCCTGGACGACGTTGGTGCCGAGGTAGGTGAGGTCGTGGACCCGCGTCGCGTGACCGTGGGCGAACCCGGGGTACCCGACGGTCAGATCGTGCACGAGGAAGTACACGGGGAACGCCACGAGCACGGCCACCAGGCCCCACCGGCCGGCGAAGCGCCGTATCTCGAGCAGTGCCGTCTTGGCAACCGACGGTGCGGTCTTGGTGGGGAGCGATCTGGCTTCCATGGACCCCCGGTCCAGCCTACCTGCGGAGCGGGGTCGCCGCAACGGCCCCGCTCCACGTGGTTTCCTTGCTACTGGACCGTGATGGTCTTGTCGAACAACGGGTTGCCGTCCGTGCCAACCTTGTACAGGCCGTACGACTTGAGCGTTGTGTCGCCGTTGGCGTCGAACCCGTAGGTGCCGATCGCACCCTGATACTTCTTGGTCGCGAACAGCGCCGCCACGACGGCGGACTTGCTGTTGCCTTGCGCGCCGAGCCCGGCGATCGTGTGCAGCGCGAGCTGCATGTCCTCGTAGCCGTAGATCGAGTACGGGTCAGGATTCCCGACGCCGTATGCCTTCTTGTAAGCGGCGAGGAACGCCTGGCCGCCGGGATACGTGGTCAGGCCCTGGGTCGCCACCGTGCAGTAGAACAGCGGCGCGATGCTGGCGGGGAACCCGCCCTTCGACGGGTTCGTCTCCCCTCCGGAGCAGACGCCGTCGCCGCCGAAGATCTTGGCGGTCGGGACCGCGGCGTTGATGTCCTTGACCAGTTGCACCGCGCCGGGCGGGTTGAACGCGGTGTAGACGCAGTCCGCCCCCTGCGACTTGACCGTCGACGCATACGAGCGGAAGTTCGGCGACGTCGGATCGACGGGGGTGACGCCCGTGACCGTGATCCCGTACTTCTTCTGGTTCAGCTGGATCTGCGTGGCCAGCCCGACGCCGTACGGCGTCTTGTCGTCGGCCACCGCGACCCGGGTGCACCCGAGCTGCTTCATCGCCACCAGGCCCGCCGGGCCCTGGATGCTGTCCCGGGGAACGATCCGCAGGTAGGTCCGCTTCCCCGTCGGGTAGTAAATCCCGGGCTCACCCGACGCTGAACCTGGGTCGTTTGTCGTCAACCCCGGGAGTGTGTTCGCGGGGCTCACCTGCGCGAGCCCGGCCTGGTTGGTGATCGGTATCTCGACCTTGGCGCAGCCGGAGTTGAACGGACCGACCATGTAGACGGCTTTCGGGTCGGTCGCGGCCTTGCGCGCGTTGGCCTGACAGACGTTGAGGTCGTAGTTGGTCGGCGATGTCGCCGTCGAGTCGTCGAGCGAGACGAAGTTGACCTTCCACTGGCCGGCCTTGTTCCCCGCTTGGGACAGAGCGAGCTTCTCGCCGTTCAGGGCCGGACCCGTCTGCGCGCTCACCGCTCCCTTGAGTGGCAGGTCGGAGTAGATGTTGACCGTGCCCCCGCCCGAGCTGCCGCCCGAGCTACCGCTCGCGCTCGAGCCGCTGCTCGTGCTGCTGCTGCTGCTGTTGCTCGAACCGCACGCGGCGATGGCGAGCGCTGCCACCGCGACGGCCGCTGATATTGCCCTTCCTGACCTCATATTCGTCGCTCCTCACCCAAGGGGTCGCTATCGGTTCGCACCCTAACCGCGCCCGCGGCTGAATCAAAGGCCGTGGACAGGCCGTTTAACCGAATGTGAATCGAGGATTCCGCGCCCAGCCACCGAGTCCTGCTGAGCGCACTGCATACAGAAACGACGAGCGGCCTGAGACGATCCTGTAGATGCCGAAGGATGGACTCTTTGCCGACCATGCAAAGAGCAGCGGCGCTCCTGGCTCGGCGGGCATCCACCGACGCAGGGATCCGATCCCAGGCGTTCCTCTCGGAGTCCGCGCGATCGCTTTGATCCTGACGCACCTCTGGCTCGGGCGAGTCCAACGGCGACATTTCGATGCCGCGACGTCTGAGGCTTCGCGGCGGACGATGCCCGGATAGCGATCGTCAGGCTCGATCGGCGGCACGATCGCTTCGGCCGTCCCGGCGCCCCCTAACGGCGCTATTGGTTCGCCACAATGTGGACCGTCAGTGGCATCCCGGCCGCACGATCACGTTCGCCGCGATCTGAGCGCCGCACTGGCGCCGTGCCAGCTGGCACACGGCGGCAGCCTGCATAAGTAGCGCGCCCGTTCCGCACGCATTCTCGTGAGCCCTGCTATCGACGAGCCGCGAGGTTCCAGCGCCGCGGCTTGGCGAGCTGCGCGTCGCCCCTTACGGCTGGTGAGCTGGACTCGCTGCGCCGTGTTGCGCGGTGTCGAATATGCAGGTCGTTCGAGGACCGCCGGCCCCCAAAGGCCCGAATGGGACGCCGTCGCGGATGCTCGCTGATGCGCCGATCCCCCAAGGGGCGTCGTCGGATCGGAGGCGACCGTCAGTCTTCAGTCCCGGTCGAGCCGTCTGACCAGCGTTTCAGCGCTTCGCGTCCCACCAACGTCACCTCGCCGTTAGCGGCGATCCAGTCACGAGCGCGCAACTCGCCGACCAGCCCGCCAGGATCGGTCGGACTCGGCTCGTCGCCTCCGGCGACCAGTTCGTCGGTCCCCGGCTCAACCCTCCAGCGACCCGAGTCAAGGGCGCTGAGCGCACGCCCCTGTTCGTCGCTGGGAACATCAAGCGGATGGGGACCAGCAACGGGCAGCGTCCTTGCAGCCGTTTCAGGTTCCAAGTCGCGCGCCTGTGCCGCGTCGTGAGCTTCGGGATCGCCGAGTCGGTCGCTGATCCACCGCCCCGTCAAGTCGGCGAGTTCCCTGAAGCGCTCACCACCCATCTCGATCTGCCGGGCCATCTCGTCCAGGTCGACGCTCTTTACGGCACGCTCGACTGACCGGCTAATTTCAGTCGCGATCGCGCGAACCCTCTTCTCAAAGCTCTCGTCATCTCGTCCGCTCATCACAAGATCATCGCACCGGCGTGGCGCGGCATCGCTTCGACGGCGCAGCAGTCGCATCGGATCCGCCGTCGGCTACTGGCGCGCCCATCCAGCACAGCCTGGCTTACAAGGGCATTTCGTCGGTTCTACACGCCCGGCTGCTGCCTCGCTATCCGGACGCCTCGGGGCGCACGAGTGCTTGCCGACGCCTCCATCGCCCAGGCCGGCGATCCTGTGCGAGCGCTTGGCCACGCAGGCAGCGGCCAGCGCGGCCGGGTATGGAGATAACACACGACGTTTTGTACTGCAGGCGAATCCGCTCCGGCGTCAGAGCTTTGGTCGGATAGTCAGCTCGCGCGGAGCGCGCAGGTGATCGCGGACGCTCCGCGTCGCCAGAAGCACTCGACCTCATCGAAGCCCGCTTCGCGGAGCGCGCCCAGCTCTACCTCAAGCGGGAAGTAGCGATCCTCGTCTGACCACGCGGCGAAGTGACCGCGCGCCTGCGAGTCGGTGATTCCGTGCTCGCTCATCCCGTGCGCCCAGCGGTCGAACACCAGGGCGTTCAGCCGCGTGTCCTCGCTCACCGCGGCATCCAGGTTGAGCAATACCCCGCCGCGCGAGAGCGCGTCGTGAATGGCGCGGTAAACCTCAGTCTTCGTCTGGAGATCGTGGACGTGGTGCAGCGCCAACGACGCGACGACCGCGTCCGCGCTGGGCAGCGGGTCGAGAAAGCTGCCCTCCTTGAACGCGACTCGCTCCCCGTAGGCAGATAGCCGCCGGCAGGCCTCGCTGAGCATGTCCGGATCGACATCGATCACCGTCACGCGGACTCCGGGAAGCCCGTCGAGCACGGCGGCCGATAACGCGCCGGTCCCGCCACCGAGGTCCAGCACATGCCCACTGGCCGGGGCGAGCGCCGCAAGGAGCTCGACGCCGGTCGCGAGCATGTCGTCGTAGTACGGGATGAACCGACGGATCTGGACGTCGTAGCCATGCGCATCGACGTCGAGATGCCGCTTGACCGAGTGCGTCTGACCACCGGACACTGCACGATCCTAGCTGCCCGCAATTGCAAATGAGTGTTGCCCTGACGCTCGCTTTTTGTAAGACGGCGCCCCGACGCGCGGGCGCTATCGCAACGAGGGAATCGCGCAGACCGGCGATCGCGCGCCATCGGAATGCAACGCAGTCAATCGCCAGCCCGGTGACCCGACGGGCGACTCCCCTGGCGATATCCGCCGCGGCCGGTCTGAGAACACCGTTCCGGGTTGGGCGTTTCTGACTAACCACGCCCAGGTGTTGGTGTGCATCGGCCGTGATCCCGGCGTTCGGTTGCGCGACATCGGCGAGCGCGTCGGGATCACCGAACGTGCCGCGCACCGGATCGTCGCCGAGCTCGCCGACGCCGGCTACATCACGCGCCAGCGAAACGGCCGGCGCAACTACTACACGATCAACGCCCACCTCCCGCTTCCTGACCCGATCGCACGCGAGCAGAACGTCGGCGAGCTGCTCGAGATCCTCTCGGCAACGCACGGGCCTGACCGGAGGGTCGCCGGCAGCAGAACAAGCGCGTGATCCCCGGCCTCCCGCCGGTGGTCGCCTGCGTAGTGAGCCAAGGAGTCACCCCGACATCGCGGTGGCCGCCGCTCCGATGACCGCCCTCGGACACGATCGGTCACGACGAAGTCGAACAACTTTCGCTCGCGCAGGCGAAGCAGGCGCGTCACTGAGATGAATAGGAGGGTTGACGCGGAGCGGCCGCAGGCACCCGGATTCGTGAAACCGTGCTAATCGTGCCAACGGGCGTCGAGTGCTTGAGTCGTTCCAGGAGGGAGCGACGTCGACGTCGTTGGGCATCGCGGCCGGCGAGGGTGGACGAGCTCCAACCCGGCCGGGCGGTTGTCGGCGGCTTCTAGGCGGGAGTCGCCTCCACAAGCTCGAGGTTCCTGATCGTGCGCTTGGCTTCGCGCGTGAAGATGAGCTTCCCGATCAGCTTGAATAGTGTCCCGAAGATCCTCCCGCGGGCGTTGTGTGTGAATTCGCGGATCCAGATCATCTCGACCTTGCTTCCGCTCTCGGCTGGTGTGGCTCGGAGCTCCCAGCTGCTTCTCGCCGGCTGGTAGACGTTCGAATCGGTGACGACCGCCTTGACTGAACCGGGCTGCGACCAGTCGTACCGGCATCGCTCCCAGTTGATGCCGACTCCGGCCGGTGTGCCCTCGGTGACGTCCGCGGAGGTCTGGTTGAGATCGTGGACCTCGAAGTGCGGAATCGATACGGCGGGGAAGATCTCCGCACGCCGAGCCGAGAAGTCGTAGCCGGCCGCGAGCACCCGCTCGGAGGCCAGCCGGCTGTGAGTGGTGACGTGGATCGTCGTCATGTTGTTCCCCCCTGGGGTCAGGATTAGGCAGCGAGTCGGCGCGCGAAGAACTCGACCGTCGTTTGGATTGCGGCCGGCGGGATGTAGTGGCCGTGGCCGGGCAGGATCGCCAGCTCACCGTCCGCGAGCTGCCGGTAGGCGGTGACGGCCTGTTCGACGCTGCAGAAGTCGTCGCGGTCACCGGCAAGGATCAGCGTGGGAACGGTGATCTTCGCGAGGTCGGCGTACGTGTAGCCGGGGTGCTGGGTGGTGCGCTCCCAGGCGAGGCGCAGGTATGTCCGCCAGTGCCCGTCGCCCTGACCGCTGTCCTGGTCGTGCTTCATCAGCTCGAACATCGGGCGCATCTGTTCGGAGGCCTCGAAGCCGCGTGCTGCCGCGTCCGGATCGGGCTCGGTCGCGTCGGAGCTGCCGCCGAGGATCTGGCGCATCATCGCGAACGTCGGGGCCTCGGGATCGAACATGTCGAAGCCCGCGTGATTGACGATCGCTCGGGCTGTGTCCGGGTGCCGGATACCGAGGATGGTCGCGGTGATCGCGCCCTCGCTGAAGCCGGCGATCAGGGGCCGCTCGAGTCCGAGCGCATCGATCATCGCGGCGACGTCGTCGGCCAGCAGATCGAAGCTGACCGGGCCGCCGGAGTGAACGGTCCGGCCGCAGCCGCGCGTGTCCGGGGCGATCACCCGGAAGTGCTCGGCCAGTCTGTCCATGTAGCCGGCATACGCGACGGGTACACCCGTCCAGATCGGGTTGGTGGAGACGAGGCCGCCGTGCAGCAGCACAAGCGGCTCGCCCTCGCCCTGGTCGAGGTAGTGGATGTCGATGCCGTTGGCGTGAACGCGCTCGCCGTGCCGCGCCGTGGTGCTTTCCTGGATGCTCAACGTGTCCTCCAAGCCGGGTTTCAATCGATGCGGGCAGGCTCGCAACCGAGCGACGAGCCGTCATCGGGCATTCGCCTGATCTTTGGCACCTCGCGGATTCGGAGAAGGTCTAGGCGCCGTCTGGTGCCGGTGCGTCGCGCATCAGCCCGTGACGCATCGCGAACAGACTCGCCTGCGCGCGGTTGGAGGCGTCGATCTTGCGGTAGATGTGCTCGACGTGACTGCCTGCGGTCTTCGGCGAGATCACTAGCTGCTGAGCGATCTGCTTGTTCGACAGGCCACGCGCCAGGAGCCTGAGCACCTCCACCTCGCGCCTGGTCAGGCCCGCAGGCCACTCGCGGCGTCGGCCGACCCGGTGCCCCGCGGCCTGTAGCACGCTGTCGACGGCGTCACCGTCGAGTCGCCCGGCGGTGACCTCTCGGCGCAACTCGCCGGCCGCGTCCTGCGCAGCCCGAGCCGGCCGGTGTGGCCGCGGCTCGCATAGCGCCTGGTACACGTCGGCTGCGGCCAGCAACCGCGCCGACGTGCCGATCTGCTCGCCGGAAAGGCCGCGGGGATAACCGGAGCCGTCAAGCCGCTCGTGATGCTGGACCGCGACCCTGCCAAGGCCCTCGAGCGAGGGCGCAAACGCGAGCATCCGCTCGCTCAGGTACGGATGCGTGCGCACCCGCTCGAGCTCGGACCGGGACAGCGGCCCCGGCTTGTCCCAGACCGTGTTCGCAACCCCGACCCGGCCGAGGTCATAGACGCACGCCACTCTACGAAGTTCGGCCGCGTCGGCGTCCGGCAGGCCAAAGCTCGTCGCGGCCTCGGTCACGAGCTCTCTGACGGCGTGGACGTGACCCATGATGTTCGGCGACTTCAGCTCAGCGAACTCGCCGATCGCCTCGAGCGCGAGGTCGAGCTCCTCGCCGACGATCTCCCGCGCCAGCGCAGGCTCCGCCGCGATCACCGCGTCCCAGCTCGGCGTGCCATCGAGCTCGCTCAACACCATCGGCGCCAGCGCGCAGAACGCGTCGACCAGATCCGGATCGAACTGCGTGCCGCTGCGCTCCCGGGCCACCATCAGCGCCGCCTCGACGCCGCCCGTCCGCCCGAACACCTCGACCACGTCCGCAAGGTTGATCAGCCGCGAGCTGACGGCGATCTCCTCGCCCTTCATCCCGTATGGACCTTTGCCATCCCAGCGCTCGTACGTCTGCCGAAGGCTCTCGCGAACCTCCTCGCCGAGGCCCAGATGCTCTACGAGTTCGTCGGTCGCGCGGTAGTGGTTCTCTGCGAGCGACTTCATCGCTCGCAGCCCGTCCCCCATGAACGCCAAACCCACCCGGGTGCGCGTAGCGAGCGGTCGTTCGGGCCCGCCGACATGCCTGAGCATGAATGAGATCGCCGGGCCGACCTTGCCCATGTCGTAGTGATAATGCGCGTCTCGCTTCAGGATGGCGTCATCCCCGAACCACTTCGCCTGCTCGTACGCGTCGGTGTGACACCCCACCCACCCCAGCAGACCCGAGTAGTAAACAACGCCGCGCTCCGACTCCGCCAACCCAAGCCGCTCACCCAGCCGCAGCGCGATCAAGCACGCACGAATCATGTGCTCCATCGGCTGGCCAAGCCCAAGATCGGTGCCCAACGAGAGCAGCGCAACAAGCTCCGCCAAACGAACCCTCTCTCGAGCCACCGACGACATCTCCGGGACAGACTATGCCGCGAAGACCGCGTGGGCGGAGCACCCCCAACGGCGCCGGAGCGCTGTCGGCTGGTTCCTGCTTCCGTCGCGCGGGGTGCATCTCGCCGCCCGGGCCGCCGCGCTTCTGGCGAGTTGCGGGGAATCCGGTTCCTGGGGCCATGAGACCTGCAATGAGGTCGGCGCGGTAGTTGCGGACGTTGGTGGCGACACACGAAAGCGCGCCCGCCGCGTAGCCGCCGGCGGAGCGGGTTTAGGGTGGGTGTCGATTTTCGCCTCGCTCGCTCGACGCAGAGGTAGAAGCAATCCAACCGATAGGAGGCATGCGGATGCGAGTCATGGTGCTGATCAAGGCGACGGAGCAGAGCGAGGCGGGAGAGATGCCGAGCCAGGAGCTGCTCGAGCAGATGACGGCCTTCAACGAGGAGCTCGTGAGGACGGGTGTGATGCTGGCCGGGGAGGGCCTTCATCCGAGCTCGGAGGGCGTGCGCGTCGAGTTCTCGGGCTCCGAGCGCAAGGTGATCGACGGCCCGTTCGCCGAGACCAAGGAGCTCCTGGCCGGCTACTGGCTGTGGCAGGTCCGCTCGATGGACGAGGCGATCGAGTGGGCGAGGCGGATCCCCAATCCGACGGGCGAGCATGGCGTGGTAGAGATCCGCCCGGTGTTCGAGGCCGACGACTTCGGAGAGGAGTTCACGCCCGAACTGCGTGAGAGGGAGGAGCGGCTGCGCGCACATACGGAAGCGGGCGCGTAGCCACGGCCGTGGCGCGTCGCGACGTCACGTGCACCATCGAGGCCGTGTGGCGGATCGAGTCCGCGCGCCTGATCGCGGGCATTGCCCGCCTGGTGCGCGACGTCGCGCTCGCCGAGGACCTTGCCCAGGAGGCGCTCGTCGCCGCGCTTGAGCAGTGGCCAGAGTCGGGCGTCCCGGAGAACCCGGGCGCCTGGCTCATGGCCACCGCCAAGCATCGCGGCGTCGACAGGCTGCGGCGCGCCGAGGTCCACCGGCGCAAGACCGAGGAGCTCGCCCGCGACGAGGAACTGCGCTCGCCCGTTGATGAGGAGGACCTTGCGGCCGCGGCCGACGACCCGTTCGACGACGACCTTCTGCGGCTCATCTTCACCACCTGCCATCGCGTGCTCTCCCCCGACGCGCGGGTGGCGCTGACCCTGCGGCTGCTTTGCGGGCTCACTACGCAGGAGATCGCCCGGGCTTACCTCGCGTCGGAGTCGGCCGTGGCGCAGCGGATCGTTCGAGCGAAGCGCACGCTGTCGGCCGCGCATGTCCCGTTCGCGGTGCCGGGCCGGGACGAGCTGCGCGAGCGGGTGGCCTCGGTGCTCGAGGTCGTCTATCTGATCTTCAACGAGGGTTACTCGGCCACTGCGGGCGAGCGGCTCATCCGACCCGAGCTGATGGAAGAGGCGCTGCGGCTCGGGCGCATCCTGGCCGAGCTGCTCCCGCGCGAGGCGGAAGTCCACGGCCTCGTCGGCCTGATGGAGCTGCAGGCGTCCCGCACGCGGGCGCGGATCTCGCCTGCGGGTGATCAGGTGCTGCTCCTCGAGCAGGACCGGTCGCGCTGGGACTGGCTCCTGGTGGGCCGGGGCCTGGCGGCGCTCGAGCGCGCATATGCGACGCGCGGCCCGATCGGGCCCTACACGCTGCAGGCCGGCATCGCCGCCTGCCACGCACGGGCTCGCACGGCCGGGGACACCGACTGGGAGCGGATCGTTGCCCTCTACGATGGGCTGGCCCAGCTGATGTCCTCGCCCGTGGTCGAACTCAACCGCGCGGTCGCTGTCGGAATGGCGTTCGGTCCGCGGGCGGCGCTCGAGATCGTGGACCGCCTTCGAGAGGAGCCCGTCCTCGACAGCTACCACCTGCTGCCCAGCGTGCGCGGCGAGCTGCTCGACAAACTGGGCCGCCCCGATGAGGCCCGGGCCGAGTTCGAGCGGGCCGCACAGCGCACCGCGAACTCGCGGCAGCGGGCCGCGCTGCTCGAGCGGGCGGCCGCTTGTGTGTCCCCACGTTGACGCTGCTGGTCCTCGTTTCGTCGCGCCTCGGAATCTCGCGGTCCCAAGCGATCCTGAGTTGCGCGGTCAGCAGGGCGCTCGCGGCTCGGGCAGCGGCCCGCGATCTAGCGCTGGCCGGCGAGTTGCCCCTTCCGCGCATACCAGGGCGGGGCCAGCGGGAAGTGGTGCGCGTCGCGCGTGAAAAGCGAGAGTGCGGGGCCGGCGGTGGCCGCAGCTGTACTCGACGGTGATGGTCGACTTTGCCGCATTGCCCAGCGGAAGCGCAAGTCGGCCATCCTCCGCGCGAGACAGATGCAGCGGGCCCCTGAAGACCGAGCACGTCAGCCAGTCACGAAGCGGAGCACCCGACGCGCTAACTGGCCGGGCTCAGGATCACGACCGGGATCTCGCGCTTGGTGCGCTGCTGGTAGACCGCGTATTCGTCGTACATATCGACCAGCCGTGGCCAAAGCCGCTGCTTCTCCTCAGGCGTAGCCTGGCGGGCGACGACCGCCCGGCGCTCGGATCCGACCTGCACGGCCGTGCTCGGACTGGACATCAGGTTCAAGAACCAGGCGGGCATCGCGTCCGAGCCCCCGCGCGAGCCGACGATCACGAGATCGGCGCCGTCCCTCAGGTACAGCACCGGGGTCGTGCGCGCCCGTCTCGTCTTACGCCCGAGATGGTCGAGCAGCAGCACCGGAGCTCCCTTGACCTTGCCGCCCAGCCGACCACCGGTAAGGCGGTACACGCGCACGTTCAGATCGACGAACGTCTTGACGAGCTTGAACTGGAGCGAGCCGGGCGGAGGGACTGGTGGGCTGGCCATCGCCCGCGGGAGCCTACCCGACGCCCTTCCGCGCACGCGGGGGGAATGCCAGCGACGTCGACCATGCTGGTGCTGAAAGGAACGCAGGAGCCACGGGACTCAGGTCGGTGGTGCGGCGTCCTTCTTGTGCGAGAACTAGTCTGTGGGGGCGAGAGCGATGGAGTCCGTAACCGGGCAGATCCAGCGTGAGCATTCAGCGCGGGCCGCGCGCACATATACCGCTGCGGCTGATCACTACCTACGCCCGGCGGTGGGGTTTTGGGACCGCTGGGGAGCCGCCACCGTGGCGCGACTCCCGCTCTCGTCGGGCGACGCCGTGCTAGACGTGTGTGCGGCGCGGGGGCGTCCGCGCTCCCGCCGCGCGGGCGGTCGGTCCGGCAGGAAAAGTGCTTGGCCTGGACCTCGCCCAGCCGTTGGTAATGCTGGCGACGCTGGCGAGGCAGCGAGCCGCGAACCTGGGCCTCACCAACGTTTCTTTCCGGGAATGCGACGCGACAGCGTCCGGGCTGCGGAGCGGCTCCTTCAACGCTGTGGTGTGTGTCTTTGGCGTGTTCTTCGCCGCCGACATGCCTGCGTTCGTGGCCGAGATGTGGCGGCTCGTCCGGCCCGGTGGAACCCTTGCGATCACCACCTCGGGACCCGACTGGTCCGAACCGGCATCGAGCCTCTTCTGGGGCTCGGTTCGAGAGCTTGAGCCGACGCTGTTCAGGGCGTTCAACCCCCATGGGACGAGATCACCACGGCGCCCGCGCTGGCCGACCTGCTCGCGCGCGGCGGTATCGCAGACGCGGCGGTCGAGGCCACCACGGGCGAGCACCACGAACTTGAACGGCCTGACGACTTCTGGGAGATCGTGCTCGGATCGGGCTACCGCGCCACCGTCGACGCGCTCGGCGACGAGCAGCGGCAGCGGCTTCGTGAGCGCGTAGTCGGCGAGCTGCGCCCGCGCGAGGTCACACGGCTGCGGAACGACGTTGTGTTCGGGAGTGCAGTGAAGCGCTAAACACGTTCGCAAGGCGAGCACGTCCGGGACCGCCGCGGAACCGCCAGCGCGAGCAGTGCGGGGCACGGCCGTATCTGGACAGACGAGTCGCCCCAGGGACATCGGCCACGACTTGCGTCATCGGCAAAGCAGGTGCCGTGCGGACTCGGGCGATCGACCTGCTCGTCGCCACGAGCGCTACTTCGGCGCCGGGCGGCCAACCGCGCCGGCGACCGTCCTGCTCGCCGCATTCCGAGACTGTCGGTGTTGGAGCAAAGATGTCTGGCGCCAACGAACGCAGGGGCGCGCCCGGCGTTCGTCACGATGGTCAGACGGCTGTTGCTCCACGCCTACACAGGTCACGGCGCCTGCGTGGCTGCTTTGCTCGGCGACCGGTAGCGCGGCGGGTTCAAGGTCGGTCGGAGCCCCCCGCGAGGCGCGTACTTCCGCGTTTGGAGGATCCGATCGTCCGAGCCGGCGCTGTCCCTCGTCGTCCGCTCCGGCAGCCAGCTCCGGGCGCCCGCGCGTTTGTGCAATGCCTGCGCGAGCAGCAGTCGAGCCCGCTGACGTCTCGACAGCGGAGGTTGTGATGGCCTCACAGGCCGACCCTGACCCCAGGATCCGCGCCCGCTTCGCCGGGCGACCGTTGCGTTCGTATAGCCGGGACTCATGGCGAAAGTCATCGAACACCTCGTTTGAGACGACGCCATCCGCTGGCTTTCGTCCATGGATGCGAGCCGCCGGTTGTTCGGTGGTGGATCCCTTCTGCGACGTGCCGCATCTTCAGCGCGAACTCGGGGCCAGATGCTTGTCTGTGGAAGCATGGGCCGCGAGCAACTCGGAGAGCATAAGCTCGCCCGTCGTTGTGGCCGTCATGCTCATGCGGGCTGCTTTGACTTGAGGTAGTTGACCAGGCCGGCGACGTCCTCGGGTACCAGGCGGCCGATCGCGCCGCTGGAGTAGACGCTGACGATCACGTCACCCGTGGGGTCAAGGACGAATCCGGTGGACTGCAGGTAGATTGGGTGGGAGTTGACAAACGCACCGGTCGCCTCGTGGATCGCGGCGGCGTCAGCGCTGTGACCGACGGGGAACGTCAGTCGGTGTTTGGCGACCAGCTCACGGGTGGTGGCCTCGTCGTCAACCGACAGGGCGACGACCTTGACCTGGAGGGCGTCGAGTTTGTCGGTGGCCCGCTCAAACGCCCGCAACTGCGCGTTGCAGTAGGGGCACCATGAACCGCGATAGAAGAGAACCACGGCGAACTGGCCGGCGAGGACGTCGGGTAGGTCGATCGGGTCCCCGTCGACCGCAGCGATCGTAATCGACGGGAAGGGGTCGCCGGGGTTGAGAAGTGGCACCGTCGTTGAGCTCCTTTGGGTGCGGATGGTTTCGCGGGTTGGAGCGGGCGGCCCGGCGATCGGGGCCTGGGCTACCGCGGGGAATCGTCGACGCTCCAGATGTGGCCGGTCTGCGGGCCGACGATCCGATCAAGGAGCGATCGGGCCGACCGTTCGGGGCTGGTCAGGCGGCCACCCGCGTGCATCGCGGCGAAGCGGTCGTGCAAACGCGCTGCCGATCCGCTCGACGGGTTGGTCGCGGATCCACTGCTGCATGGCCGTGTCGACCGCACCGGGTCGATAGACGTTTGCGGTGATCCCCGAGCCGCCCAGTTCACCGGCGAGATTGAGGGTGTGCGCCTCCAGCGCGGCCTTGGAGGCGGCGTAGACCGTCATCCCGGGGCTCGAGGCCGGCGTGGCGGCGATCCCGCTGGAGATATTGACGATCCTCCCCCACCCAGCCGCGGTCATGCCGGGTAGCAGCATTGCGCCGAGACAGATCGGCGCGACGATGTTGACAGCCACCGCAGCCGCGACCTCCGTCGCGTCGAGCGCCTCAGTCGGCCCGAGCGGGGCAACGACGGCTGGGTTCTCGACCAACACGACCGGCGGACCGAGCTCAGCCCGAACCCGGTCGACGCCCACTCTGAGCCGGTCGGCGTCCCGGATGTCGCTGACGATCGCGGTGGCGATGCCGCCGTTGGCTTGGATCTCGGCGATTGCCTCGCCAAGCTAGTTCTCGGATCGGGCAAGCAGCGCAACGTGCGCGCCCATCGCGGCCAGGCCTACCGCGATGCGGCGGCCAATTCCGCGTCCGGCACCGGTGACCGGCGCCGCTCGGTCGCGCAGCACGTAGTCCGTGGTGGTGCCGCTCACTTGACGGCGAGCAGACCGACCGGGCGAATGTCCGGATCCTTGGCCAGCAGCTCGGGGGCGACCCTGATCAACGTCTTGGCGATCTCGCCACCGAGGTGCGCCTGACGTCCCTCGTCGCTCTCGAACGTATCGAAGATCCCAAAGGTGACCTCGTCAGCCTGGAACGCGTACCAACTGATGGTCTGCTCCTCGGCGAGCGCGAGCTCGCGCGCCTGCCCGAGCAGCGCTCCGAGCTCAGCGGCCTTCTCAGGCTTGGCCTCCAACAGGGCAAGCACCCCAACGGTCACGGTCATCGGACGCTCCTTCGCGGTCATCTGGTCGACAGAGTCGCAACCCATCCTAGTCCGTGGCTAATGCTTTTTGAGAAACTAAGCATTACGTGGCGTGGAACCGTCAAGATCGGTGCGGCAGAGGCCTCTCCGCCTGAGCGAGTCAGCCGAGCCGGTTGAGCTTGCGGTAGTGACGAGCGACACGGACACGATCCCCGCACGTACGTGAGCACCAGCGACGGCGCCGATGGTCGGCGATGAACATACGGTTGCAACCCTGCGCTTCGCACAGCCGCAGTCGGTCGCCGCGGCCGCCGAGCAACGTGCTGATCGCGTTGGCGGCGATCTCAGCCAACGCGATTTCCATAGACCGGGCGTTCTCGGCCCAGACCCTCACCTGGACGGGGCCATCCTCGCTCCAGCGCAGTCGTGGTGCAGACGGGACCAGAGCGGCCGCGACGTTGATCATCGTCATCGCAGAGCGCGGTGGGCGGCGTCCCGCAGCGCGGGCGGTGAACGCCGCCCGGATGGCCGAGCGCAGCTGGCGCATGCGATCGAGGTCCTCATCCGGGATCGCAGCGCCGCGGCGACTCGTGAGTCCGTGGGCCAGCAGCCAGCCCGCGAGCACGCGACCATCGGGCAGCAGGTCGATCCTCTCGCCGCGCGGCTCGACTTCGGTGTTGATCAGCGCCAGCGCCGTCGAGATGTCCTCACCAGGGGCGGGCGGCGGGCTGATCGGCTCCGGCATGGCGGTCACGATGTTAGGGCGCCAGGCCGCTCGGTCTACGACCCCACCGACCCGATGATTCGCGAGTCGCCGCTACCTCGCCTCGCGTCGGCCATCCTGAGCAAACGCCGGTGACCGTCGTTCGATGCGAGAGCAGTCATCCGCCGCGTCGGCGACGAAGTGATCGCAAGGGACGACTTGAAGCGCCGCGCGGCGTACTCCGTCTCGCCGGTGGGATTGCCGGGCGAAGCCCTGCTTTTGGCGCCATCCGACAGCCCGGTGACGTTGTTCACTGAGGGTTGGATGTGCCACGCACTCGGTCGTTTAGACGAGCTCAAGCTCGGTGGTGATGTCGATTGCGCCCCCGAGGCTGCGCGCGACCGGGCAGAACCGAGCGTGAAACGAGTGCACCCGCTCAGCTTCCTCTCGGCGTTCCTCAGGGATCGCGAGCCGGTAGCGCACGTGGATCCGTTTGATGACCAGCACGCGGTCCTCCGTCTCGATCTCGCCAACAGCCTCGACCTCATAACGTTGGGGATCGACCTCGATTTGACGCGCCTCCAGCGCGCCGGCGAAGGTGCCCGCCAGTCAACCGCCAGCAGCGGCCACTACGTAGTCCAGTGTCGTGGCATGGGGTGGGTACTGCTCAGGCCGGACGCCGTAGTGCTCGGCCACCTCGGAGTGCACGCCGAACACGACTGGCGACTCCTCGGCCGGCAGAAAGGCAAGACGGTGCGGGCCGCCAAGCCGCTCAATCCTCACGCGAGAAACGTAAGACACGTTGCCCATGCGGCCGAACTCTAGCCCCGGCCGGGGATCGTGACCATCTCGGCAGAGCAACGGACCAGCCGTGAACGCCCCCACAGCCCGCGTCCGGCGCCATTCGACCAGTGCACAATCCACCGGCACCGCGTCAACCGGGCGGGCATTGCCGCGCTCGAAGCGGCAGACCGTGCGGAGTGTTCGGTTGCCCGTCCTCACCCGGACATGAGATTCGGAGGAACTCTCGTCCTCCGAGGTCGGTGTCAGCTTGTACGGCCATCACAAGCCCCCCGGTCGGTGAGGTCCGGGGTGCTTCACTGCTCCTCGCCCAGGCGTTGCGCAAATGCTCGGCACGCCGGACGTGGCTGCCGCTGCGGACGACGAGGGACAGCTACGAACCGGCCACGGGGTCCGCCCGCCGCTGCCGGTTCGAGCCGACGCAGCAGGACCCGACCTTGGGCTCGAGCTTCCCGGAGTCGACCACGATCCGTGGGTGGAGGCGAGCGACGACATCCTCGCGGCGGTGGAGGAGTTTGTCGCCGCGATCGGGCGCGACCCGGCTCGAGCGGCGCTGCCCGCCTAGCCCCGACCGTTCGGTACGTTTCTCAGAGGTCGCGGCCTGCGCAGAGGGAGGACCTGGAGATGAAGATGCCAGCGGTGATGCAGTTCGACGCGGAGGTCTCGCGGCAACTCGAGGCCGCCTATCTGACCCCAGAGATCGTCGAGCAGCGCCGGCTGCACCTGGAGGCGCTCGATCTCTCGCCTGGCGAGGACGTGCTCGATATTGGTTCGGGCCCGGGCCTGCTGGCTGCGCAAGCTGCGGCGATGGTCGGGGCGAGCGGTTCGGTGCAGGGGATCGACCCGAGCGAGCAGATGCTGGCGATCGCCGCGCGCCGGAGCGAGCCGGTGGCGGGCGCGGCTGGGGTGCGGTTCCAGACGGGCGACGCGTGCGCGCTGCCGTTCGCCGCTGAGAGCTTCGACGCCGCCGCGGCGGTCCAGGTGTACGAGTATGTGTCCGAGATGCCGGCGGCGTTGGCCGAGGCGTACCGGGTGCTGCGGCCGGGCGGGCGACTGCTGGTGGTCGACACCGATTGGGACTCGATCGTCTGGCGCTCGAGTGATGTCGGGCGGATGCTGCGCGTCCTGGCGGCGTGGGACGAGCATCTCATCGATCCGTACTTGCCGCGCCGGCTGACCGGCCTGCTCGAGGAAGCGGGGTTCACGATCGCGCGTCGCGAGGTGTTGCCGATCCTCAACGCTGGCTATGACCCGCAGACGTTCAGCGCAGGGGTGATCAGGTTCGTCGCCAGGTTCGTCCCGGGCCATCGCGGCGTGACCGAGGCCGACGCGCAAGCGTGGGCCGCCGATCTGACTGGCCTCGGGCGCGAGTACTTCTTCAGTCTCAATCGCTACCTGTTCCTCGCGGTCAAGTGATCCAGCCCGGCCCGATCACATGCGTCCTCCGCAACGCGAGCCCTCCCGAGGCCACCGCCTACATGGGGCCACCCGCAACTCTCAACAGACGACAACCAGCGATCGCGGCGAGGGCGGCCGACTACGGCTAAGCAGCAGCCGCCGTACGAGATTCGGCGCGGCTGCTCCACCCACACGCACGAGCGACATGCCGTCCGCGGCCGCCCGCGCCGCTCGCGAAGGGGCAGTGATCGTTGCCGCAATCGGCGCGGCGCGCGATTGCTATCGGACACGACCGCTCATGCCAGCCGGATCGGCGAGGACGGACCGTCGCCTTGGACCAGGCGCGCTGCGAGCGCTACTTCTCGACGCCATGCACGGGTCACGGCGGCCAAGTGGCCGCTTCTCTGCCAGCTCAGGAGCGCCAGCACCGACACCGAGTCTCGGCTCAGCTGCTTGCCGCTCGTGCGAAGCCGGTTAGCGCCGGGTGTCTCGGCTGGCTCGATCCGTCGGCCAAACCGGACTCGGGCCAACCGTCCAGATGCGCGTTTGCGGCGATGAGCAGGTCGCTCCGGTCTATGGGGTCGAGAGACCTCCCTTGCCTTTGCCTTGGTTGCGGTGCTCGGCTTGGACAGCGGCGATGCTTCCCGGCTGGACACTGTTAGAACCGGCCGAACCGGAATCGATAGCGTGTAAGCAAGTAGACGAAGTCGGACAGATGCCGCTCTACTGGTTGGAACTCGCTATCGACGAGCATCCGCTCGCGGGGGACGCTCGTCCAGAGGTTGCCGTCCTCGCCAGCACGCATTTTGGCGGTGGTGTGTTCGTCCTCAATGCTTGAACGCAGCCGGCGGAGCTCACCAAGAACGAGTTCGGTCGGAAGGCGCAGGTTAAACAGCCCGCCGGGCGCCTCGCCGCCTAGGAGAGATCGTAATGCACGCTGCCACTCGTCCTTCAATGTCGACGAGATAACATCGCTCTGGTCGATGCGGCGGAGAATGTCATCGCGCGTAGCGATAATCAGCCGCCGTAGATCTGGTTCCGGCAGTGCGTCAAGCTCTCTCGCGTTACGCTCGAGTTCAGGGTCGTCGATCAAGCGGACCCCGTCAACGACGTTGAGCGAGGGTGGAGGGATGCCGAACTGGCCGTAGATGCGTTGTGTGTCCCCGTCTATCAGCGCGTCGTAGAACTCAGCGGTCCGCCTCTCTTTCTCTACTTCCCGCTGTGACGCCTCCCGCTGACGAGCGAGGAATCCAATCGAGTCGGAATCGTCAGACATTCGTCAGACCCGCGTCGCTCCACCCGCCGATAACCGTGTGGGCGAGCATCCGATTGGCCTCGCGAGCATTTGCCCACCGGGCGCGGAGCACGAGGTGCTGCTGGCTCGCAGACTATCCACGGTGACTCTTACTTTCTTACCAGCGAGCCGACGCCCGTCAAGCCGGGTCTTACTCTTCCAATGCGTGTACAGTACCCCGGCTGACAGCCGCCGGAGGCCATCGCGGCCGTGGCACTCGGTTCTCGACACGCCTGCGTCACGGCAGTTCGGGTATCTCGACGCCGGCGATGTGTCCCCTCCGTTTTGCGCGGGTACGGGAGCCAGCGCTCGGTCGCCGGCGCTCGGCCACGAGCCCAGGCGCGGCTTTGGCGGGGAGCTCCGCCGGGGCGTCGGAGATGTGCTGGACCCAGCTCGGCGTCAGCGGCCAAGTTCAATTCCGGGTGCTGACCCTCCGTCGCGGTTCCCCTTTGAGGGCTGTGCTGCCAGTTTTTCATCGCGGGTGTCTGGACCGGGTCGAGGGTCCGTTGTCAGAGGTGGTCTGCCGGGCGCCGCGTGGTGCGTCGAGCGGGTCTGTGCGGCCTGGGTCGCGACGCACCCGCGCGCCTGCGTAGCGACGGACGAGTGCAGCAAGCATCCGCGCTAGGACATCACGGTGTCCCGCTCGCGCGGCTGGGACACGAGCCGGATGTACGGTTTGGGTGCATCCCACTCGCCGAAGATCTCCCGCGCCTCGTCGTTTGAGAGGGAGCCGGCGATGATCACGTCCTCGCCCGGCTTCCAGTTCACGGGCGTGGCGACTCGGTGCGTGGCGGTCAGCTGCAGCGAGTCGATCACACGCAGGACCTCATCGAAATTGCGGCCCGTGGTCATCGGGTATACGAGGATCAGCTTGATCTTCGTATCGGGTCCGATCACGAACACGTTACGGACGGTCTGGTTATCTGCGGGCGTCCGCGCCCGCGGATCGCCCGAAACCTCGGCGGGAAGCATCCCGTATGCCTTCGAGACCTCGAACTCAGAGTCCGCGATGACGGGATAGTTCGGGGCGTAGCCCTGGGTCTCCTCGATGTCCTTGGCCCAGTCGGCGTGGCGGTCTACCGGGTCGACCGACAGGCCGATGACCTTCACGCCGCGTCGGTCGAACTCCGGCTTGATTTTCGCCATGTACCCGAGCTCGGTCGTGCACACAGGAGTGAAGTCCTTCGGATGCGAGAAGAGGACCGCCCACGATTGGCCCAGCCACTGGTGAAACCGTATCGGCCCTTCGGTCGAGTTGGCCTCGAAGTCCGGCGCTGTGTCACCTATTTGTAGACCCATGTCTTCGACCTCCTGTTGTGGTTGTGATTCGGTTCGGATCGTGCTCGCTGGAGCCTGGCGAAAGCCTGTTGAAACCCTGCCGCCCGAAGGTCCTTGCCCGGAGCCCGGTCGCTGGCGTACGGTTTACTGGTGGCCCGGGGGAGCGAACCGTCAATCAGGCTGTGTGGGCGCTTCGAGGTGACGCTCGAACAGCGGAGCGTCGGGCGCTCGCTGCCGGGCCGCCAGGGTCGGCTCGTGTTTGCGTATCTCGCGTGCAAGCGAGGCCGAGCTGTTCCACGCGATGAACTGATTGGCGTGCTCTGGCCGGCTGCGCCGCCCAAGCGTCCCGAGGACGTGCTGGGCGCACTTCTGTCGAAGTGCCGGCGCGTCCTCGGAGCTGGCGCGCTCGTCGGTCGTCGCGACGTGATGCTCGTGCTTCCGCCCGGCATATCGGTCGACATTGAGCTCGCCGAGCAGGCCGTCGGACGGGCACAAGAAACCCTGGCCGCCGGGGACGCGACCGTCGCGTGCGATCAAGCTCAGTTGGCGGATGACATTCTCGCCGGCGATTTCCTCCCAGAGCACGACAATGAGTGGGTTCAGGAGCGGCGCCGCGAGCTAGAGGAGCTGCGGCTGGACGCGCTCGAGTGCGTGGCTGGTGCGGCGCTCGCACTGGGCGGTCCCCGGCTGGCGGCCGGGGAGAAGGCGGCGCGGAAGCTGATCAGTCGAGAGCCGCTGCGGGAGCGCGGCTACCGACTTCTGATGGAAGTGATGGCCGCACGTGGCGAGATTCCCGCGGCGCTGCAGGTTTACGAGGAGTTGCGCGTGCGGCTCCGGGACGAGCTCGGGATCGCACCAGCCGCGGCGGCTCGCGCACTGCATGAGCGGTTGTTGACGCGGAACGATGTCGTGGACGCGCCCGCCTCCCATGCCGCAGAACCCACCCCGGTCGGCGAGCGTGAGGAGCGCAAGCTCGTGACGGTGCTGGTCGCGGATGTCGTCGCCGCAGATGACGTTGAGCGCACGCGGGCGTGGCTTGACCGTGTGCGCGAGGTGGCCAGCGTCGAGGTGGAGGCGGCCGGCGGAGTGCTCGGTTCGAGTGCCGGTGGCGGGATCGTGGCGACGTTCGGGGCGCCAGCGGCGCAGGAGGACCACGCAGAAAGGGCGGTGCGCGTGGCGAACGCGTTGAACGCTGAGCTCAGCGGGAGTGTTCCACTGCGCGTCGCGGTTGAGGCAGGCGAGATAATCGCGGGGCGGGCGGGGTCGAGCGGGCCGCCGTTCACGGCCGCGATGAAGCTGCTGGACGGAGCGAGCGGCGGGGAGGTGGTTGTGGGCCGGCGCGCGTTCGCCGCTCAACACCGTCGGCACCCGCGAGAGGGCGGCACCCGCGTCGCACGGTTCGTCGGGCGCGGTGGCGAGCTCGACGCCTTGCGCACCGAATACCGTCGCGCGTGCGCTGAGGCTCGTCCCCGACTCGTCACGATCGTCGGCGATGCGGGAGTCGGGAAATCTCGGCTTGCAAAGGAGTTCGTTGGTCGCCTACCGGCCGAGTCCTCGGCCTCCCCCCCGTGCAAGCTGAGTGGCTGCTGCATCTCGTACGGCCGTGCACTCACTTACCGGGCGCTTGGTGATGTGCTCCGCGAGCTGTTGGGCGCGCACGAGAGCGACTCCCGCGAGGAGATCATCGAACGCCTCGGCTCCCGCCGGATCCTCGGATTGACGTTAGGGCTCGACGTCGCAGGCGACCTGCATCCCCTGGTGGCGGTGGAGCGTCTGCGGATCGCCTGGCGTGATGCTCTGGGGGAGCTCGTCGCTGACCGTCCGGTGGTGGTGCTGATTGAGGACCTCCATTGGGCGCAGCCTGATCTGCTCGACCTGCTTGAGTACCTGACCGACGGGGTCGACGGACCGCTGCTGTTGGTCTGTACCGCGCGCCCGGAGCTACTCTCGTTACGTCCGTCGTGGGGTCGGCGCCGGGACGCGTCGACCATCTGGCTCGAGCCGTTCGCGCCGGATGACGCCGCACGGCTCGTCGCCGGAGCGCCCGAACATCTGCGCGAGGCGATACTCGAGCAGACCGAAGGTAATCCGTTCTTCATCGAGGAGCTCGTGGCCCAGGTTCGCGCCGGCGGCGACGCCGTGGCGATCCCCGACTCGGTCCAGGCCGTACTCGCCGCCCGGATCGACCGCCTTCCGCCGCTGGAGAAGCACGCGCTCCAGGCGGCCTCTGTGATCGGTCGCACGTTCTGGCGGGAGCCGGTGCGCGAGCTGCTCGGGGATGGGCTGCCCAACTTCGAGCTGTTGGAGGAGCACGATTTCGTTCGGCCGCGGGGGCGCTCGTCATTCGAGGGGATGCGCGAGCTGGCGTTCAAGCACGCGCTGACCCGCGAGGTTGCCTACGCCTCCCTTCCGCACGCGAGAAGGCTGCGGCTGCACGCAAGCTTCGCCCGCTGGCTGGAGGACTTCGGTGGCGGCCGCGATGAGCATGCGGCACTGTTGGCCCACCACTACGCGGAGGCCGTCCGTCCGCAGGAAGCCGATCTGGCGTGGGTGGGCGCCGATGCCGAGCACGACGCGCTGCGCCGCCAGGCGATTGCATGGCTTCGCCGCGCCGCCGAGCTGGCGATTGGCCGCTACGAGATCGACGAAGGCACCGCGCTTCTTCGGCGAGCCATAATGCTCGAGGACAACGCCGATGCGCGCTGCGAGCTCTGGACCGCAATCGCGAAAGCGAGTGCGTTGAAGTTCGACGGCGAGGCGTTCTGGACCGCGATGGAGTCGGCGCTCACCCTCGCCGGAGACGATCAAACTCGCGCCGAGATCTGCGGCTGGCTCGCGGTCGAGTCTTACGTCCGCGCCGGCATGTGGACGAGGACGCCCGCTTTGGAGCGCGTCGGCGAATGGGTCGCGTCCGCTCTCGAGCTGGCACAGCCCGGGACGGCCTCCCGCGCACGCGCGCTGATCGCGAAGGCCTGCCGGAACATCGACGACGCCGAGGCCGCGACGGAGGCGGCAGTGATCGCGCAGCGGCTCGACGATCCTGAGCTGTGCGTCCACGCCTGGGACGCATGCGCCACCGTTGCGATGGCCGCAGCTGATTATGAGGCCGCCTGGGAGTGGCGAACACGGCGTCTGGGACTGCTCGATCGGATCAGCGACCCCGATCTGCGAACGATCGTCAGTGAAACGCCGTACTCCGCGTGCGTCGCGACCTGTCGATTCGATCAGGCCCGCGAGATCGCCCGGCTGAACGAGGAGCTGACGCGGTCGCTCACGCCGCATCATCGCCTGCACGGCGCGGCGATCCTTGTCGAGGTCGAGGAGCTTCTCGGCGGATGGCAGACGATCATTGACCTCGAAGGCCGTGTGCGCGACGCGGTCGCGGCCAACGCTCACAACCCGTGCCTGCGTAATGCCCGCTCGTTGCTCGTGTGCGCGATCGCGGCGACCTGCCTGTCCGACGAGGACAAAGCAGGTGAGCTAGAACGCGCAGCAGACGACCTCGGCATGCAGCGCAACCCGGTGCTCGACGCGCCGCGACTACGACTCGCACTCCTGCGTGGCGATCGCGACCATGCCAGCGAATTCCTTCACCGGATCGAAGCCAACCAGGGCTGGTATCTACGCGGACACGGCACCAGCCTCGCAACTCTGATCGCGCGGCTCGACGCTCACGCGATGCTTGGCCATCGCGAAGACGTCGAGCGGGTCGCCACGCGGCTGGCGTCACCGGGCACATTCGTCGAGCCATTCGCGCTGCGCGCGCTGGGAGTCGTGCGGCGCGACCGCGCGCTGCTCGATCGGGCGGCCGCCCGCTTCAGCGAGCTCGCCCTCGGATGGCACGCCCAACTGACACCGCCGGGCCCGTAGTTATCCGGCTCCTGCCTTCGCAACACCGACAGCATCTCGAACCTACGGGCCCCGGTCCCCGGTCCGCGCGGAGCTTGCGCATCCGGGGTGGTGCCGCTCCCGCGCCATTACGCCCCGATCGATTATCTGGAGCCGGACCGGCGCGAGCCCGGATATACCTCGGCTGCTAGCGCCAGCGCCGCCACGCGACCCGGGTGACAGCGACGACTCCGGTGATGCAAAGCAGCCACGGCCTCCGGGGCGAAACCGCCCAAGCAGGCTGCCGGAATCGGGACAGACGCGGCCACGACGCACTCCGGCCGGCTTGCGCCACCGCGCGTCATCTCGGGTGCCGGACCTCGCTCGTGTGTGGTCCATCGTGGGCGTACCGTCGACGAGATGAATCCCGTTAGCGACCGGAACCTGGGCGATCCGCTACCCGACGTCTTCCCGCCGGACGATCCCGTAGCTCGTTTCGTCGTCTCGATAGCGATGGCGTCGAATGACATCGAGCGCGCGCTCCGAGACGTACTGCGCGCCGGCGAGAACGACGACCCTGATTTCACCCATCGCATTCGGCTGAGCGTTGGCCACCTCGTCGAGGCGCTGGACGCGCTGAGCTCCTACAGCCAGGAGTTCGGCGACATCCGCGGCCTCATGAACCGCATCCCTCCTGCCGGACAAAAGAACCTCTCAGGGGCGCGCGGGACGATTCAGCGCGCGGGGAGTCGCGTGCTGAAGAACGTTCGGGACAACACGCTTCACTATCCGTCGGCTGAGCGGCGGTATTCCCCGACGTCGGACGTGCAGCTACGCGACGCGATTCTGGCGATGGCAGATCGTGGAGCCGAGCTTCTCCTCGATGAACCGACCGGAGCGATCACATACACGTTCGCGGACGACATCGCACTGGCGATGACGATCGGGAGGAACGCGCCGACATCCGAGGACATCGTGCGACAAGCCGAGATTGCTCGGGATGGACCGCTCAACTTCGTGCTCTAGGTCCGCGCACTCGTCGCGACCTATCGCGACACGAGCGGTCATTGGTTCGCCGAGCCGATCGCGAAGGAAAAGCTGCCCCCGCCGGAGAACTCCGCCTTATAGCGCTTGGCGCAAGTATCGCGCGGACGCCAACGCAGGTCCTTCCCTCGGCGGGCCGTCGCGACCTCCTCCTCGCCACAAGCGCGCATCGCGTGCTTGCAACTTCGTGCTAGCGGCCGGATCAAAGCAGTAGTCCGCGCGGGGCGTCGATGCTGGTCCCCAAGGTGGCGACGAACGGCGCCGACCGCCGAATCGCGCGCTGCTCCTATCGTCCCAAGAGCAGTCACGCCGCCTGGGGCCATCGACGTGGTCGCTATTGGTGCGAAGGAGCCACGATGTGCGCGCCCATCCTGGCGACGAGCGCTTCCCCAACCGGACAAATGCAGCCACCGGTCCGCCGGGCTCGCCGTGACCGCTCGCGTGGCGAACCAGCAGCCTGACGCCCCGCAATAGCAGCAGCGCGGTCCAGGCTACCTAACCATCTCGTAGGAAAGGAAGATGAGGCCCTCACCGACGGTCCGGGTGCTGATGAGGCGCATGGGCGTCTTGTTCCTCGTCTCGGCGAAGAGTCGCTCCCCGACTCCGAGGGCGACCGGGAAGACGACCAGCCGAAGCTCGTCGACCAGGTCGTGCTCTATCAGCTTGCGCGCAAGCTGGTAACTGGCCGGCACGATGATCTCTCCGTCCAGGGCCTGCTTGAGCCTTGAGACCTCGGCCACTGGTTCGCCGGTCAGCACGGTCGAGTTGTTCCAGTCAGGCGCTGCGAGCGTCGAGGACACGACGTACTTGGGCATGCTGTTGATCCTGTCTGCGAGCTCGCCGCTCCGTGGGCGCCACCGCGTGCCGAAGAACTCGTAGCTTCTACGGCCGAGCAGCCATGCCTCGGCGCGTAGCGCCTCTTCGAGCGCGAGCTGATTCCAGGCTTCGAGGTCCTTGCCTCCGGACTCCACGAACCAGCCGCCCAGCCTGAACCCCTCCGCGCCGTCCGGGTCCTGGACCACTCCGTCGAGCGACATGTTCTGCGGGCCGCTCATCACGATCTTTCCCATCGGTGTGCTCCTCTGATCGGTGTTTGTAGTTCAGGCGATCGGAGCGCGCGAAATTGCGCGGCGAATTTCGTGCGCCGCTGACGTCATAGGTCGTGATGGGTGTGAGCGGACCCGACGATGAGAGGATGCGAGCGTGACCCAGCAGACACTTGCCCGTGCGCGTGCAGGCAACCAGGACGCGTTTCGCGAACTCACGGCGCCGTATCAGCGGGAGCTCCAGCTGCACATCTACCGGATCGTCGGCTCGGTCCAGGACGCGGAGGACGTCCTACAGGACACCATGCTTGCCGCGTGGCGGGGCCTGGAGGAGTTCGAGGGACGCGCCTCGGTGCGTGGGTGGCTGTACCGGATCGCCACCAACCGCTCGTTGGATGCCCTGCGCGCCACCAAGCGCCGCCCTCAGGACCAACCGATGCCCCCGATGCCCGAACCGACCCGGTGGAGCGAACCGTTGTGGGTCGAGCCCTACCCAGATGTTCTCCTCGAGGGAATCGCCGAAGCCGCTCCTGGGCCAGCCGCGCGCTACGAGACCAAGGAAGCGATCGGCCTGGCATTCATCGTCGGCCTCCAGCATCTCCCGCCCCAGCAGCGCGCGGTGCTTGTGCTTCGCGACGTGCTGGGCTACCGCGCGGCCGAGGCCGCCGAGCTGCTCGAGACCACCGAAGCGTCGGTGAACAACCTGCTTCGCCGTGCCCGCGCGGCGTTCGAGTCGCGTCTCCCGGTCACCGGACGCGAACGGGCGCCACTCCCGAACTCCAAACTCGAGCGCGACCTCGTCCGCCGCTTCGCCGAAACGGTCGAAACCGGTGACATCGACGGCATGGTCGGACTCCTGACCGACGATGCCTGGGTCACCATGCCGCCCCTCCCGCACGCCTACCAGGGACACGACGCCATCAGCGCATTCCTGCGCGGGTCCGCAGAACGCCGCGGCGCGCCACTGCGGTTGGTGCCCACGCGCGCTAACGGGCAGCCAGCATTCGGCTGCTACCTCAGCGTGGCCGAGGCCGAGGTTGCGCGCGCGTACGCCCTGTTCGTCTTGACCCTCGACGGCGACCAGATCTCGGCCATCACCTGGTTCGCCGACAGCAGCGTGCTTTCGCGGTTCGGCCTGCCGCGGATGCTCCGCTAGCACAGGCCGGCGCGGTCGCTCGCGGATGAGCCTCGCGAAAGCCCGACGCCGGTTCTTCATGCCGCGGAATCGAGCGTCTCGCGAAGCGGGCCCGTTTCGTGAAGCGGGAGTTCACCGCGCCGCATGCGCTACCCGTGTCGAACGTACCGCGCGCCCAATTCGCCTCGAGCTCGTCACCCCCGACATCGGCCGCCCGTTCTGCCGCGCCGTCACGACATTCGGCGGCGGCGCTCTCATAGAAGAACCGCCGCCCCGCTGGCGCGCGGATTTGGAATGCATCGTAAGGCGATAGCGCGGTCACTCGGACCAGCCGGGTCGCACGAGGCCGGACTCGTAGGCGATCACGACGAGCTGGGCGCGGTCCCGTGCGCCGAGCTTGATCATCGCCCGGCTCACGTGCGTCTTTGCCGTGGCCGAGCTCACGACGAGGCGCTCGGCGATCTGATCGTTCGACAGGCCGGCTGCGGCAAGCGCCATCACTTCGCGCTCGCGATCAGTCAGCTCCTCGAGCGCGGCTGAGCGGGGCGGCTCCTTGGCGCGCGCGGCGAACTCGCCAATCAACCGGCGGGTGACCGATGGCGACAGCAGCGCCTCGCCGGCGGCCACTACCCGCACCGCCTCGATCAGGTCGCTCGGCTTGGTGTCCTTGACCAGGAAGCCAGCTGCCCCGGCCCGGATCGCGTCGAACACGTACTCGTCGAGCTCGAAGGTGGTCAGGATCACGATCCGGACGCCCGCGAGCGTCGGGTCCGCGGCGATCTCGCGTGTGGCGGCGATTCCGTCGAGCGTCGGCATGCGGATGTCCATCAGCACGACGTCGGGGATGAGCGCGCGCGTCAGGTCGACCGCCTCGCGGCCGTCCGCCGCCTCGCCGACCACTTCGATCCCGTCCTGCGCCTCCAGGAGCGCGTGGAACCCGGCGCGCACCAGCGCCTGGTCGTCGGCCAGCAGCGCGCGGATCACGGCGGTCACCTCCCCGGCACCGGGATCCGCGCGCGAACGCGGAACCCGCCGTCGGATCGGGGGCCGGCGTCAAACGTGCCGCCGAGGGCGACCGCGCGCTCGCGCATGCCCGGGATGCCGTTGCCACCGCCCTCGCCATCCATCGCCGGCACGTCGCGGCGATCGACGGCGGCGCCCGGTCCGTGTCCGTCGTCGTCCACCTGCACGGTCAGCTGACCGGGTCCGTATGTCAGCTCGACGGTCGCCGCGCCGGCCCCGGAGTGGCGGACGATGTTCGTCAGCGCCTCCTGCACGATCCGGAACGCTGCCAGATCGATGCTCGCCGGGAGCGGCCGGCGATCGCCGTGCACCTCGAGCGTGACCCGGACGCCAGCCCCGGTCGTGCGGGTCACGAGATCGTCAAGGCGGGCCAGGCCCGCCGTCGGCGCCCGGGGCGCCTGCTCGCCGGTGCCGCGCAGTACGCCGAGCACGGAGCGGACCTCGCGCAACGCGTCGGCGCTCGCCTCGTTGATCGCCGTAAGCGCGATCCGCGCCTGCTCGGGCTTCTCGTCCATCAGGTGCAGGGCGACACCTGACTGGACATTGATCAGCGAGATGTTGTGGGCGAGCACGTCGTGAAGCTCCTGGGCGATGCGCAGCCGCTCCTCGTCGGCCTTGCGGCGCGCCTGGAGCTCATGCGCCTGCCTGGCCTCCGCGAAGCGCTCCCGTCGGTTGCGCACCCCTTCGGCGCCGGCCAGCGCGACCAGCAGCCAGGCGGCGATCGCCAGCGCCGCCAGCGCCTTTGGCGGACCGGAGTGCCCAAGCGCCCAGGGCAACCCGAGAAACACCAGCCAACCGACCCCGACCGCGGCCCACGCGAGCACCCGCTCTCCGGCGAACATCGCCGAGACAATCGCGATGCCGAGGGAAAGGAAGTTCGGGCCGAGCGGGTAGCCGCGCGCGACGTACGCCACCGTGACGGCGAACACGAACGCGAGCACCTCGCGCACGTGCCGCCGCCGGAAGACGAGGGCAAGCGGGCCGAGCGCGAGCAGCGCGTAGGCACCGACGTCAAGCTCCGTCGCAGGACGACACGCAGACGCCCACCAGCAGCTGTGCGTGCGCGACGCGTGATGCGCCGCCCCTACGGTGGCGGCGATCTGGATCACCCCGCACATTGCGGCGAGGCGGACGTCGCTGCGGCGGATCCAGCCGAACGGAGTCACAGCCGCACGATAGCCCCGCCCCCGGGGGACGTCATCGGCTCCTGGGCGCAGCCGCGGATACGCCGACGGGAGTACACGGCGCTGCCCCATTCAGACACCGGGAGCAGCACAGAAGCCGCCCCTCGCCCGACGACAAATCGCGCGCCCGGGAGCATGCTTCTCCCTGCAGCACGCGACCAACCACACACCGAAGGAGGAGCGATGTACGGGTACGACACGATCAGTCAGATGATGCGGAACCCCAACCTGCGCGCGAGCGACGCCGACCGCGACGCGACCGCCGACCGGCTGCGCGAGCACCACACCGACGGCCGGCTCGACCAGGATGAATTCCAGGAGCGGTTGGACAGGTGCTTCGCCGCGAAGACCGTGGGCGAGCTGGCCCAGCTCACACGCGATCTGCCCGACGATCCGGCACGCCACCGCGCGGGCGGCCGCGCCGGCTTCGGCCTGCTTGGCTGCCTGCGCATGATCCCGATCGTCCCGATCATCCTGGCGATCGTCGCCTTTCACCTGATCTTCGGTGTGGTCGGAGGGCTGTGGATTCTCATCCCGCTGTTCTTCCTGGCCCGCTTCATGTTCTTCCGCGGCGGACCAGGGGCCTGGAGCGGTCGCCGCGGAGCATCGCTCTAGGAGCGCGGCGGAAGGGGCGGGATGGTCGCGGTGACCGTACCCGCACCGCGGCCCGGAGCCCTAACCGCTCGCACCACGCCCGGGGAGCAGACGGCGCCGCCGCCGCCAGCGTCCCGGGCGTGGCCGGGATCTGTGAGAAGGGCTCTGCTTTTGGTTGCAGCGATTCCTTGCCAGACCTGGCGTGCGGGTGGGCCCGATGAATACCGGGCCCACCCGCACAGCGCCGTCTCGTGTCGGTCTAGAACGAGCGAGATGGTTGCCGTCAACGGATCACGCGACATTCGACCGCGCTGCTTGGCTGTGCGCGCGGTCGCCGCGATCTGGGCTTTCTCGGGCGCTGGCAGGGTGATCCGTCCGCGCAGGACGTCGGTCGGTGATCGCTCGATGCGCTCGAGGATCCGCGCGTGGATGCCGGCCACTGCCTCGACGTACGCCGCTCCGCGGGCATCGAGCAGCGGGAGCAGCGCGAGTCCGCGGTCGTACCAGTCGCGGTTTCGGCGCGCCTGGTGGCGGATCAGCCCGCCCAGTAGCTCGGGAGCGGCCGACAGCGGACCGGCCGGAAAGCCGAATAGCTCGAAGTCCTCGCGCGGGAGGTACACGCGCCGGCGCCGGAAGTCTCTCACGAGGTCGCGCAGGATATTGGTGAGCTGCATTGCGACTCCGAGGTCGTCGGCCAGCTGGGCGGCGGCCGCCGGGTCGCGGCTGCCCAGAACCGCGACGGACAGCCGCCAACTGGAACCAGCGACCTGGCGGCAGTGCTGGACGAGGTCCTCGAACGTGTCGTAGGTGGCCCCGTGCATGTCACTCTCGGCCCCGTCGATGAGATCATCGAGGCTCGCGAGCGGTATCGGAAACCGTCGGTTGACATCGCGGAGCGCCACCAACACGGGATCGGTTGGCCGCGGCGCGCCGTCTCGCGGGACGCCGGCACGAGCCTGGGCAAGCAGGCGCAGTTTCTCCGCGTGGGCCTGATTGCCCTCAGCCGTGTCGCCGACGCGGCGGCCAAAGGCGTATATCGCGCACAGGGCTTGCCGCCTAAAGACCGGCAGCGGCTCGACCGCTGAATACAGATGACGCGCCTGCGCGCGCATGATCTGCTCGCAGACGCCGTAGGCGGCGTCAATGTCGACCGGCGCTCGCTGCTGCCACCACCGGCGGACCGGCTGGCTGCGTGTGGTGTCGCCTAGAGACGGTCTGATGACACTGGGGGTGGCCATCGGTGTTTCCTTTCTCGATGTGGCGGTCATGGAGTGAGTCAGGCGATCCCGCCGCGCCGGGCCGCGCAGCGCGGCGACGAGCGTTCGAGCGCGTGCGCTTCACCTCGAGGATCGGGACCGACGCGAGCACGAGGCCGGCGCCCGCGAGCTGCACGATCCCGAAGCGGTCGCCAAAGGCCGCGAACGCGAACGCGGCGGTCAGGGCGGGCTCGGCGCTCGAGACGATGCTCGCGCGCGAAGCACCGAGACGCCGCACGCCGGCCATGAACGCGCTTGTGCCGATCACCGATGAGGAGAGCGCCACGGCGATCACCAGGCCGACGCCGGTGACGCCGCCGCGTGGCGCGAGCTGGCCGTGCGCGGCTGCGTCGGCGAAGAACGTGATCGCGGCGCCGCTCGAGACCGAGGCGGCGAGCACGAACGGGTCGGTCGTGCCGAGCAGTGACGAGGACGCGAGCACGTACACCGCGTAGATCAGTGCGGATGCCAACGCCAGCCCGACACCGAGCGGATCGATCACGCCGGTGCCGCCGCCCGTCAGCGCCAGCCCGATGCCGGCGGCGGTGGCCGCCAGCGCGACGGCGCGGCGCGAGCTGAAGCGTTCGCGGTCCAGGGCGGCGGCGCCGAGCGACACGAGCACTGGGTACGCGAACAGCAGCAGATCGGCGAGCCCAGCCTCGATGTGCTTCAGCGAGGCCGCGAACGAGAGCGCCATCGAACTGTAGCCCGCGCCTAGGGCCACGGCCGTGAGCAACCCGCGACGGGACGGCAGCGGCCTGCGCAGCATGAGCACGATGAGCCACAGCACGGCTCCTGCGACGGTGAAGCGGCCCAACAGCAGCCCGAGCACCGAGATGCCCGTGCCGTATGCCAGCTGAGCGAGCACCGCGAGCGAACCGAACATTGCGGCCGACAGCAGCACGAGCGCGACGGCCTGCAGCTCGCGCGTCCGTGCGACGATCGTAGGTGGTGAAGTGAGCATCGTGTCAAATGGTGAAATGGTGGTGAAGGCAAGTGATCAGAACGGTGAACCTGGCGTAGTCACAAACGGCAGCCCACCATGGTGAGGTGAGTTCCGCTTCAGACGAACGAAAGAGTCGTGCCTCTTTAGTCCTGTTCGCGAGCGGTGGTCATCGCTGCGGGCACCTGGTGCCCATCAAGACCGAACCACCTGTGCCGCCGGGTCGCGGCGAACGCCTCCTTCTCGGCGGCGAGCTCGCGGGACGGCGGAAGGATGCGGGCGGTTGGCGCTGGTCCGCCCAGAAAGTTGACCTCGATCCTTCCGACCAGGCCGCCGCCGAACTCGACGTAGCAAGGGCCGTCGCCCTCGTACGGCGGCGGAGACTCAGTGCCGCGGACGCGTGCTGTGATGTCTTGTGCGACGACGCGAGCGGCGGCCTCGGCGAATATCCCGGCTTTCGCGACGGTGCGGTCTCCCGTGGCAACGTCGCCCAGCGCGTACACGCCAGGAAACCGAGTCGTGAGGTTCGTCTGGTCGACGGGCACCCAGCCGTCGGACGCAAGCCCGGAGCGCTCGACGACGGCGGGTGCGCGGTGGACGGGGATCCCGATGAACAGGTCGTACGGCACACTCCCGCCGCTCGCCAGTCGGGCCGTGCGCGCACGAGTGTCCAGACCCACCACGAGTTCCTTGGGCGCGTACTGGATTCCGCGCTCGTCGAGCGCTCCGAAGAACAATTGCGAGACCTCCGGGGTGACGGGGACCGGCGCGGCCATCGGGAAGGTCATCTGAATGTTCACGGCGTCCCTCACTCCCCGCTTCACCAGCAGATCGTGCAGCAGGAACGCTCCCTCGAACGGGGCCGGCGGGCACTTGAACGGATGGCCGAGGACCGAGATCAGGACCGTGCCCCGCGTGAAGTTGGCGAGGGCATCGCGCAACCGCTCGGCGCCGGCAAGCGAGAAGTATTCAAACCCGCGCTGCCCGAATCCCCGTGTCGCGGTCAGGTCGTAGTCCGCGCCCAGCGCCACCGCGAGGAAGTCGGCGTCGTAGGAACCCTCGTCCGTGATCACGCGCCGCTCGAGCGGGTCGATTGCCGTCACGGTCGCCTGGCGGAACTCGACCCCTTCGCTCGCGATGTCGCGGTAGTGCAGGAGGACGTCGGTCGGCGTTTGACGGCGGAGCAACACATCCAGTTTGGAGAACCCGAAGTAAAACGAGTCGTTTCTGTCGATCAGCGTGACGTGAACCGCGTCTCGAAGTGATTCGGACAGCCGCGTTGCCAGCTCCAGGCCCGCGAACCCGGCGCCCACTATCACCACATGCTTCTTCATCGCGCGCCCCCGATCGCCCGCTTGGTCTGGGGCGCGATCGCTCCGCGCCTGAGCGCGGTCGCGATTCGCGCTCGTTCGCCGGCGCGTCGTAGCTCGGCGCTGCGGTGCTGGACCATCGTGTATTTGAGCTGGGCGTTCATCGAGTCTCCTGGAAGCCGTTGTCGATGCGCCCAAGCTAGGCGTAAGCCGGCCGGCTGCCATTGGGCAGCTGCCTGATCTTGGGTCTTAGCCTGCGGGGCTGACCGCTTACGTGCGGCCGCTCGCCATCGGGGGGGTCACGAGATACCCCTCGCCGCCCGGCAACTGCGATGCGATCGATTAGGCCGCGAGCGCGATGCCGGCGGGCGGCACATCAACTGCGAGCGGTCCCGAGGCCAAGCCGACCGCTACCTCGTGGAGGAGCGCGCGCATCGTCGTCGTCGCCTCCGAGCTGAAGCCCTCGAGCCGCGAGACGATCGACACCGTCCTGGTCAGCGTGCCGGGCGCGAGCGGCAGGATCACGATTTCGTCGCGAACCGCCATCGAGGCGACGAGCCGGGGCATCACCGCGACCCCGACGCGCGCCGCGACAAGCGCCTGCATCGCCATGTAGTCGTTGGTCTCCGATCCGACCTCGGGCGCGAAGCCGGCTCCTCGGCACGCGTGCATCAGCGCGTCGCGGCAGACGCAGTCGTACGGAGCAACGAACACCTCGTCAGACAACGAGCCGAGGTCGATCTGCGGCTCGCGCGCGAGTGGGTGATCGGCGGGCAGGCAGCACGCCATGTCGTCGGAGAGCAGCGGCTCGTAGCGCAAGGCCGGGTCGGTCGATAGGTGCAGGCACGGATATTCGTACGCGAGCGCGAGGTCCCAGTCACCGGCGGCCAGTCTCGGCAGCGAGGCCGGGGGGTCGGCCTCGGCGAGCTTCAGCTGGATGCCGGGAAGCTGGTCGCGGAAGGATGCGACCGCGAGTGGAACGACGGTCGCGGCGGCGGTCGGGAACGCGACGAGCCGCAACTGTCGACCGCCCTGTTTGGCGACCTCGATCACGTCGCGCTCGGCGTCATCGAGCCGCGCGAGCAGCGCCTCGGCGTGCCCAAGAAGGGCACGTCCAGCGGGCGTCAGGCGGATACCGCGCGGCGAGCGCTCGATCAGTTCGACGCCGAGCTCGCGCTCCAGCTGCTTGACGTGGTGAGACACGCCGGGCTGCGTGAACGCCAGCGTCCGCGCCGCCGCGCTGAACGAGCCGCTGTTTGCCACCTCGCGAAACACCCGCAGACGATCGACGTCGAGCACGTCTACCACTATACCGCCAGACCAAGATCTAGATTATCCCTATGGGCACGTGCCCAAAATCTTGCTTATGGGGGTCCAAGAGATCTCGATTTGCGCGAGACGTCGGGATGCCGCACCCTTACTCGCGCGTATAGCCGCGCGCCGGATTCGTGAACTGTTCGCCGGGGATGGAATAGCGGTGAGACGAGTTGCGTCTTAGCGAGATGTAGGCGGCTGGAGGCGGCTGTCGCCGCGCGTTTGTACGGGCTCTCTGCCGGGAGCCCTCATCTCAACAGAGGAGTTCACGTGGGTTTTGGTCCTTCGGGCGCTGCGTTGCTCGGCGACGCCGTGGTTGAGCTGGGCGCTAGTCGAGCGGAGCCGGAGTTCGGCGAGAGACTGGTGCAGATGGTCGGGCGCGTCTCGAGCCCGCGGTTCGTCGATCGTCGCCGGGAGTTGGGGGCGATCGAGGCAGCGCTGGCTAGGACCCGCGGTGGGTCGGGCTCGGTGGTGTTCGTCGGTGGGGAGGCGGGCATCGGGAAGAGCCGGCTGGTCGCGGAGGTCGCCGGACGCGCCGAGCGCGAGGGGATGACGGTTGTGGTTGGGGAGTGCCTGCCACTCGGTGAGGGGGAGCTTCCCTACGCGCCGGTGGTTGGGGCGCTGCGCTCGCTCCTGGCCCAGCGGGAAGGGAGCGAGTTCGAGGCGATGCTCGGCTGCGTGCGCGACGACCTGGCGGTCTTGCTGCCAGACCTCGCCTCCGATCGCGGTGGTGTGGCGAGCCCTCCGATCGCGGAGGGATCGCAAGCCCGCGTGTTCGAGCAGTTGCTGGCGGTGCTCGCCACCGCCGCTCGCGCGCAACCGCTGGTGCTCGTCGTGGAGGACTTTCAGTGGGCCGACCGATCGACGTGCGACTTCTTCTCGTTCTTCGTCCGCGCCGCGCGGCGTGAGCCGATCGCGCTGATCGTTACCTACCGCAGCGATGAGCTGCGGCGCGGCCACCCCCTGCGTCATTGCACGCTGGAGCTGGAGCGAACCGGACAGGCGCTCAAGGTGGAGCTGGGGCCGTTCACGCGCGCGGAGGTCCGCGAGCAGGTCGCTGCGATTCTCGACGAGTCGCCGCCCGCGGCGCTCGTCGACCGGCTGCTCGAGCGCTCCGAGGGCAACCCCTTCTTCACCGAGGAGCTGCTGGCGTCCTCTCTTCAGCCCGGCGAACCGCTGCCCGATTCCCTGCGCGACACGCTGCTCGCTCGCGTCGAGGCGCGGTCGACGGTCGTGCGGGACGTACTGGGGATCGCCGCGGTGACGGGACGGACGGTCGATCACGCGTTGCTGTCCGCGGTCGCCGAGTTGTCCGAGGATGAGCTGACGGGCGCCCTGCGCGAGGCGGTCGAAAATTACCTGCTCGTTCCCGACCGCACGACCGTCGGGTATTCGTTTCGGCATGCGCTGCTGAGAGAAGCGATCTATTCCGACCTACTGCCCGGCGAGCGACGCAACCTGCACCTGAAGCTCGCCCAGACGCTCTCGGCCCAACCCACGCTGCCGGGAGCGAAGGCCGCCGGCGCGGCGGAGCTCGCCCATCACTGGTACGCGGCGGGACAGCTGCCGGCGGCGCTCGCCGCGTTCGTCCGCGCCGGGGTCGCCGCCGAAGGCCTGTGCGCTCCCGGCAAGGCGTGGGAGCACTACGAGCGCGCACTCGAGATCTGGGATCGGGTGGCTCCCGAGCCTGGTGAACTCGCACTCGAGCGGCTCGAAGTCCTGCGACGGGCGGCTGAGGCGGCGCTGATGACAGGCGAGGAGGAGCGAGCAATCAGCCTGGCGAGTGACTTGCTCGCGCGGATCGACGAGCACCACGATCCGATCGGGGCCGCGCTGGCGTACGAGCGACTCGGCCGCTACGTATGGATCGCCGGGCGTGACGAGGAGGCGCTGCTCGCGTATCGGCGCGCCGTGGAGCTGATGCCCGACGATCCGCCGTCTGAGGAGCGTGCGCTGGTACTGGCCGCGGAGGGACAGGCGCTGATGCTGTGCGACCGCACGACCGAGTCGAACTCGCGGTGCGCGCAGGCGCTCGCGATTGCCCGCTCGGTGGGGGCCGAGGCGGTCGAGGCGCACGTGCTCAACACGATGTGCGGGAATCTCAGCGCGATCGGCCAAATCGACCAAGCGGTGCGGGCGGCGAGTCAGGCCCGCGCGATCGCAGGCCGCCTGCGCCTCGCCGACGAGCTACACCGTAGCTACACCAACGGCGGCGGCGCTCTGTACCAGGCGGGCCGCGTGGAGGAGTCGATCGCAATCGCGCGGGAAGGAATCGCGTCTGCGGGCGAGTTCGGGGTCGAGCGTCACTGGGGCGATTTCCTTCGTTGCGAACTGGCCGGTCGCTTGGTGCACCTGGGGCGCTGGCGCGAAGCCGAGCGACTACTCGAGGAGGTAATCGATCGCTCTCCAACCGGGGTGCACGCGGGGATGGCATACCGATGCCTTGGGTACCTGCAGGTCGGGTTGGGGGAATTCGACGCTGCGGCCCGCGCGCTCGACCGGGCCGAGCAGCACACCCGCCGCTCACTTGGGTCGATGACCCTCGCGCCGCCCGCGGTGGCTCGGGCCTCGCTCGAGCTGTGGGTGGGCCGTCCGGAGGCGGCGGCCGCCGTCGTGTCCGATTGTCTTCAGCGGGTGGGTGACGGAGAGCACGTGTTCTTCACGGCGAGGCTGTACGAGCTCGGCGCGCGCGCCTGCGCCGACCTCGCCGCTCGCGCTCCTGGTGACGATCTAACCAAGAAGCGCCAGACGGTCGCGGCGGAGAGGCTGCTCGAGCGGCTGGACGGGCTGATCGCGCGGATAACCGGCGTCATCCCGCCCGTCGTCCTCGCAAGCCGGGCTGCCTGCGCTGCTGAGTATTCACGGATCGGGGGCGCCGGCGACGCTGCTCTGTGGGCCGATGCCCGGCGGCACCGGGAAACTTGCACGAACCCCTATCAAGCCGCCTACGCCCGCTGGCGAGAAGCAGAGGCATTACTCGCCTCCGGTGGCGATCGCGCGGACGTGGAGGTGCTCGTCCGGGAAGCCCACGCGCTAGTGGAAGAACTAGGAGCCCGGCCGCTGCGCGAGGAGCTCGAAACGCTCGCCCGTCGCGCACGCATCGAGCTTGCGCAGAGCGGTCCTGCCGAGCCCGCGCCGAACGCCGCGATCGAGCGGCTCGAGCTCACTCGGCGCGAAATTGACGTTCTGGGCTTGCTCGCCGGCGGGCTGACCAACCGCGAGATCGGCGCCGAGCTGTTCATCAGCGACAAGACCGCGAGCGTGCACGTGTCAAGAATCCTGACCAAGCTCTCGGTCCCCAACCGCGCGGCCGCCGCCGCGGCGGCGCACCACCTGGGCCTCACACCCGCCCGGACCGCCTCCGCCGTCTAGCCAGACCGCCTCATGCCGCAGAGCGGTGGCCATCCCGGCCTGGCGCGGCCACTCGTGCACGGGTTACTCACCTCTGCCGGCCACGGGAAGCATCGCCAGTAAGCCGTCATCGGCGCAGGCTTAAGACCAAAGATAAGGCACCTGGCCGATGGCAGGGGGGCCGCTTACGCATAGCTTGGACGCATCGAATAACGGATCCCAGGAGCCTCGATGAACGTCCGACTCAACTCCATAATCGCCCGGCACCGCACCGCCGAGTTACAACGTGCCGGCGAACAAGCACGACTCGCACGCAGGGTGAGCATGAGTGGGCGCAAATTGCGCCACCGGAATCTGATCACGCCCCTGAAGGCGCGGCCCGCACGCGTGTTGGGAGTGCTGATCGTGCCTGCCATGTTGGCGGCGTTGGTGTTCGGCGCGCCCGCAGCGATGGGCGATCCTGTCGGCCAGATCAGCGAGTTCTCAATCGGCCCGAACACGATGCCCGGGCCGGCATACATCGCGCCCGGGGCGGACGGGAACCTGTGGTTCACGGAGCCCTACACGCAGAAGCTCGGGCGGATCACCCCGTCGGGACAGATCACCGAATACTCGAACGGTCTGGGACCTGGCAGCGTGCCGGATGGGATCACCCCGGGGCCCGACGGCAACATGTGGTTCACGGACGCCGGGTTGTTGGCAGGCGGGACGAGCGGAATCGGGTGGATCACGCCGTCGGGGCAGATCAGCGAGTATGCGGCCAACCTGAATCAGATCATCTTCCCGTTCGCGATCGCGCCGGGGGCGGATGGCAACATGTGGTTCACCGACGCCAGGGTGGTGGTGGCGGGCGAGACGAGCGCGATCGGGCGGATCACCCCGTCGGGGATGATCACCAAGTACTCCGCCGGCCTGAAGCCGGGCAGCGGACCGCAGGGGATCGCGCCCGGCCCCGACGGCAACATGTGGTTCACCGACGCCGGGGCGCACGCGATTGGGCAGATCACCCCGTCAGGACTGATCACCGAGTACTCCGCCGGCCTAGAGCCGGGCAGCGAGCCGGAGGGGATCGCGCCCGGACCCGACGGCAACCTGTGGTTCACCGACGCCGGCGCGACCCCCGCGATCGGGCGAATCACCCCGTCGGGGATGATCACGGAGTACACGACCGGCCTGGGCCCGCGCAACATGCCGACCGCGATCGCGGCCGGCCCCGACGGCAACCTGTGGTTCACCGATAGCCTCGCGAACGCGATCGGGCGGGTCACCCCATCCGGGCAGATCACCGAATACCCGAACGGCCTGGGCCGGAGCAACCCCCCGGACGCGATCGCGCCGGGGGCAGACGGCGACATGTGGTTCGCCGACACCGGGGCGGACGCGATCGGGCGGATCGGCACCGGCGCGCCCCCCGCGCTGCACACGCCCGCGACCGTCACCGGCGCAGGGCAGGAGGGAAGCCCCGAGGCCTGCCAGGCGCAATGGACCGACTGGGCGGGGTACACGGCGCGGACCGGGCTGTATCCCTTCGACGGCTACACGTGGCAGCGCGACGGCAATCCCATCCCAGGTCAGACAACGGCGAGCTACACCCCGACCGCCGCCGACGTGGGCCACCAGCTCGGCTGCCGGCTGACCGTCAGCTACCCGCTCCCGTTTTCGGTCACCGCGACCTCCACCAGTGCAGCGATCACCGTCCGGTCCGCCCCGCCCCCACCCCCGACGCCGGCGCTCTCGGCGCTGGACATCACGCCCCGGATGTTCACGCTTACAGGGCGCCGGGTCGGGGGGCGGTGCCTGCCGTTGAACCGCTCGGACCGCGGCGAGCGCTCGTGCATCCGGCGAGTCGCGCTGAAGGTCCGCTTCACTCTGAGCGTGGGCGCGACCGTGACGTTCGCGATCGAGCGCGCGGTCCCGGGGCAGATGACGCGAGGCCGCTGCACCGCACTCACCCGAGGCGACCACCGCCACCGCCCGTGCACGCGCCAGGTCATGCTGCGTGGCAAGACGGTGATCAACGGTCGCGCGGGCGCTGACGAGTTCACCTTCACGGGCAAGATCGGCGGACGCGCGCTCATACCCGGGAGCTACCGGCTGCTCGCGACCCCCACCGCCGACGGGATCGCTGGCCAGTGGCAGCAGACGACATTCGAGCTCAAGCGCTGAGCGGGGAGGTCTCGAAGATGTTGTCGAAAGTAACGGTCAAGCGCCCGAGGGTTGATGTAAGTGCACTCCGGCGTCGTCGCGGTTTGTCTCGCGAGTGGAAGGTACTGCTGCTCTCCTCGCTGGCTGTGTTCATGGTCTTCCTCGACGTCACGATCGTGAACATCGCCTTCCCCGCGATCAGACGGACGTTCACCGACACCTCGTTGTCCGACCTGAGCTGGGTGTTGAACGGTTACAACGTGGTCGTCGCGGCGCTGCTGGTCCCCGCCGGGCGGATCGCTGATCGCGTCGGCCGGCGTCGTGTCTTCTTCATCGGATTGGCGCTGTTCCTGCTCGGGTCGGTCATCTCTGGCTCGGCTAGCACCGCTGACATGCTGATCGCGGCCCGCGTCGTCCAGGCCCTCGGCGGAGCGGCGCTGATCCCGGCCTCGCTCGGCCTCGTGCTCGAGGAAGTTCCCGCCGAGAGACGCGCCATGGCGACCAGCCTCTGGGCGGCGACCGGCGCCGTCGCCGCCGCGACCGGTCCGTCGCTCGGCGGCGTGCTCGTAGAAACGACCAGTTGGCGCTGGGCGTTCTTCGTCAATCTCGTGATCGGGATCGGGATGCTGTCGGCGCCACGCCTGCTGCGCGAAACCCGCGCGTCCGATTCGAATGGCGCGCCGGATCTGCTGGGTGCCGCGATGCTGGTCGTCTCCGTGGGAGCGCTTGCTCTGGGGATCGTGAAGGCACCCGACTGGGGCTGGACCAGCGACCGGGTGCTGGCGGCGTGGTCGATCGCGGCCGGGTTCGCGGCTGTCTTCGTTGCTCGATCGGCTCGCCATCCGGCCCCTGTGCTCGAGCCGGCGATTCTGCGGATCCGAACGTTCAGCACAGCAAACGCGGCGTTCTTCCTGTTCTCGATCGGCTTCTACGCGCTGCTGCTCGGGAACATCCTGTTCCTGACCCAGGTATGGCGGTACTCGCTCTTGCAGGCGGGATTCGCGGTCACCCCTGCGGCGCTGATGGCCGCGATTGCGGCCGGCGCCGGCGGGCGGCTGGTCGAGCGGTTCGGATCCCGCCAGGTGGCCGTGCCGGCGTTGATGCTGTTCTGCGGCGCGTGCCTCGCCTACCATGCCGCCGGGCCGCGGCCGGACTATCTCGGTCACTGGCTACCGGCCCAGCTCATCTCGGGCAGCGCGGTCGGGTTGACATTCGCGGGACTGACGAGCGCCTCCGTCGCTGACCTGCCGCTGAGCAGATTGGCCACCGGGACCGCTGTCTCGAGCTGCTTTCGCCAGATCGGCGCTGTGGTCGGCATCGCGGGTCTCGTCGCTGTGCTCGGCACGCCGGACACGCGGACGTCGCTACCTGCCTTCGAGCGCGCCTGGCTGTTGATGGCCTGCACCGCTCTGGGCGCGGCGCTGCTCGCGTCGTGGCTGCCCGCACGACGACACGCCGACGAATCCGAGCTCGCACCGCGCCCCCGGGGCCTACGGGCGGCCGAGCTGCCGGGCGTCGCACGCAACGAGATGTGGTTGCACGGCCAACGGCTCGTGTATCGGGTAGCCGGCAGCGGTCCACCCCTCCTTTTGGTGCACGGTCTGTTCGACGACTCGCTCACCTGGCGGGAAGTAACTCCCATCCTCGCGCGCTCCCACACCGTGATCGCGCCTGACCTGCTCGGACACGGTGAGTCGGACGCTCCCGCACACGGTAATTACTCGCTCGCCGGCCACGCCGGCATCCTTCGCGACCTGCTGGAGGTCCTCGGACACCATCGCGTGACGATCGTCGGTCACTCACTCGGCGGGGGTATCGCCATGACGTTCGCGTACAACTACCCCGCGCGCGTGCACCGAATGGCGCTGATCTCGAGCGGCGGGTTCGGGCGCGAGGTCCATCCGATGCTCCGTGCGCTGTCGCTTCCCGGAGCGGGCACGGCGCTCCGGCTGCTGACGATGCGACCGACGCTCGCTCTTCTGGCTTGGCTTGCCCGTCGCCTGCGGACCGCCGGCGCTCGCCGGCCTGCTCGAGCCGCGCGGCAGCTTCGGTTCGTGCTGACCAGGATGGGCTGTCGCGGGCGACCAGAGGCGATGATCAAGACCCTCCGATCGGTGATCGGATGGCGCGGCCAATCTGTCTCTGCGTTTGGCCGGTTGCCTGCGCTGCGACGCTTCCCGACGCTCGTCGTATGGGGAACGCGTGATCGCATGATTCCCGCGCATCATGCGTCGGCGGCCCTCGCGTCAAACCCCGGCGCCGAACTCGCGCTGCTCGACGGCGCCGGTCATGTGCCACATCTAACCCGCGCCGATGTCGTCGCCGAGCGCCTCAGCTGCTTCGTCAACGACTCTGCGGTTCGCGCGCCGGTTATGGCCGACGAACGCGTCACCGGTTCGAGCGCTGCTCGCCAGCCGGCGGGGCGGCCCGTGCGCCCCGCCGAGGCCTCGATCTAGCGGTCACGATGGCTCCTCTCGTGTTGCTCACCGCCGCGGAGGGCGGCGACGTGGTGGTGCCCGAGCGCGCGGGCTGGCGCGACCGGGTCACAGCGCGGTTGCGTGCGAACCGGCTCGACACCGAGCTCGCGCGCGGCGCCGCGCCGACACGCCCGGCGCTGGCCCTGCGCGCCCAGGACCTCGGCGAGCGTCGGACCCGCGAGCGGCTGGGCCGAAGTGTCCGCCGCATCCTCGAAGACGCGCGCACGGACCGTCCGCGGTCGATCGCGCGGGTGCCGACCCAGCGGAGCGAGGTCCTCGCGGCCGCCTGGGAGCTCGACCGGATCGCCGAAACGCTGCTCACGCCCGGCCCGGTCGCCGCGAGCGGCGTCGCCCAGGTACGCCTGCTGCTGACCAACGGCGCCGGGCCGCTCTACTTCCGAGACGCTCCTGGCGGGCTGCGCGCAGCAGCCACCCGCGCGCTCGATGCCCTCCAGCCCGCCTTCCGATGGTGAGCCGGTCGCACGAGCCGCTCTGACGGATGCCTACTCGTCGAACGCCGGTAGTCGGTCACGCGCTTGATCCGGCCCTGTCTGCGCCGATTGTCTTGTGCTCGAGGACCTCGCGAGGCGATGTCCTCGATTGCGGCGACGAGGCGCGTCGACGCCTTTGAGCCTGGCGGGCCCGCTCGACGGCGGGCGGCTGTCGATCTCAACCCGTTCGACGTCTCAGTCACCAGATGGCGAAACACCCGCGCAGACGACGGCGTAGCGCCTGTCCACGACCGCGGTTCGGGCTCGTCGGGCGAGACGTTTGTACCGCTCCCGGCCCCTTGTGTAGCTCTCACACCCAGGCTCCGCCGTGGTTCTGCTCGCCCGCGGCGCGTCGGTCTCCCCCAACCGTTGCGCTATAGTTGACGGCCGTTGGCACTCTCTGGCCGAGAGTGCCAAATCCTCCTCAATCGAGCCCCCACTGGAGGCCGCATCTCATGAAACTAAAGCCCCTTGGCGACCGCGTGATTGTGCGCGCGATCGAGGAGGAAGAAACGACCGTGAGCGGGATTGTTCTGCCCGACACTGCGAAGGAAAAGCCCCAGAAGGGCAAGGTACTGGCCGTCGGCGACGGCAAGATCAGCGAGGACACCGGCAAGCGCATCGCGCCGGACGTCGCCGAGGGCGACGAGGTCCTCTACAGCAAATACGGCGGCACCGAGATCAAGGTCGACGGTGAGGAACTGCTGGTCCTGCGCGAGTCCGATGTGCTCGCCAAGGTCCAGTCCTAAGGAGATCAGGGACACATGGCCCACAAGGAACTGAAGTACGCCGAGGACGCTCGCAAGGCGCTCGAGGGCGGAGTCGACGCGGTGGCGAACGCCGTCAAGGTCACGCTCGGCCCCAAGGGCCGCTACGTCGTGCTCGACAAGAAGTACGGTGCGCCGACGATCACCAACGACGGTGTGACGATCGCGCGTGAGATCGAGGTTGAGGACGTCTTCCAGAATCAAGGCGCTCAGCTCGTGCGCGAGGTCGCCACGGCCACGAACGACGTGGCCGGCGACGGCACGACGACGGCGACCGTGCTGGCGCAGGCGATGGTCCACGCCGGCATGAAGAACGTGGCGGCTGGCGCGAATCCGCTCGGTCTCAAGCGCGGCATCGAGAAGGCCGTCGACGACGTCGTGAAGAACATCGAAAAGCAGTCGACCGAGATCTCCGGCAAGGATCAGATCGCTCGCGTGGCGACAATCTCGGCCGGCGATGAGGAGATCGGTGACGTGATCGCCGACGCGATCGAGAAGGTCGGCAAGGACGGCGTGGTCAACGTCGAGGAGGGCCAGACCTTCGGGATGGACCTCGAGTTCACCGAGGGCATGCAGTTCGATAAGGGCTACATCTCGCCCTACATGGTCACCGACCAAGAGCGGATGGAGGCGGTGCTCGAGGATCCCTACATCCTCATCGCCAATCAGAAGATCGGCTCGGTCCGTGACGTCCTCCCGGTGCTCGAGCAGACGATCCAGTCCGGCAGGCCGTTTCTGATCATCGCCGAGGATGTCGAGGGTGAGTCGCTCGCGACGCTGGTGGTCAACAAGCTGCGCGGCACCTTCACCGGCGTCGCGGTCAAGGCTCCGGGCTTCGGCGATCGCCGCAAGCGCATGCTCGAGGACATCGCGATCCTCACCGGTGGCGAGGTGATCACCGAGGAGATGGGCCTCAAGCTCGAGAACACCCAGCTCTCGCAGCTCGGCCGTGCTCGTCGCGTGGTGATCGCCAAGGACACCACGACGATCGTCGACGGCGCCGGCGAGAGCGACGCGATCAAGGGCCGGATCAACCAGATCAAGACCGAGATCGAGAACACCGATTCGGACTTCGACAAGGAGAAGCTCCAGGAGCGTCTCGCGAAGCTGTCGGGCGGTGTCGCGGTGGTCAAGGTCGGCGCGGCCACCGAGACCGAGATGAAGGAAAAGAAGCATCGCGTCGAGGACGCGCTCCAGGCGACCCGGGCCGCCCTCGAGGAGGGCATCGTCCCCGGCGGCGGCATCGCGCTGCTGACCGCACAGAAGGCCATCCACATCGACCGGTTCGAGGACGAGGACGAGAAGACCGGCGCGAAGATCGTGCTGCGCGCGCTCGAAGAGCCACTGCGCCAGATCGCGCAGAACGGCGGCCTTGAGGGCTCGGTCGTCGTCAGCGACGTCCGGCGCGGGAAGAAGGGCTACGGCCTCAACGCAGCCACCGGCGAGATCGTCGATCTGGTCAAGGAGGGCATCATCGACCCCGCCATGGTCACGCGGTCGGCGCTCCAGAACGCAGCGTCGATCGCCAAGAACATCCTGACCACCGAGGCGATCGTCGCCGAGATCACGGACACGAACGGCGGCGGCGGCGGTGGAATGCCCGACATGAGCGGGATGATGTAGTCCGCTGCCACAAGCAGATGCTTTCGAGGGCCCGGCGATTCAGCCGGGCCCTCGGTCGTCGGGGCCACCACGTGCCGCCACAGCCCCGGCAGGGTTCGTTCCGGATCCCCTCAGCGGCCCCTCCGAAGCGGTCGGTGTCGGTTTTCGCTCGCGGCGCCGACAAGCTCGACGCGCCTAGCGGACGAGCTTGGCAGCGGGGGCTACTTCGAGCGTGCCGGGCGGCACGGACGACTTAAGCGCCAGCACGTCGGTTACCAGCACACGCCCGCCACTCGCGGTCAGCAGCTCGCCGACACGAAACCGCGAGCAGCCGAGCACGTCGCTTGCCTCCTGAACGGTGATGGTTCCGGCCGCGTCAGCGACGATCGGTCCGAACTTGCTCTCGAGGGACGTGTTTGTAGAGGCGGTCATACCTGGCGTTTCGCTCGTGATGTTCTCCGACTATAGGCGCCCAGCGACACGCCGACCGCCAGCCGACCCAGCAACGGCACGGCGGCGGCGAAATACCCGTTGTCCCAAGACAGTCTGGACGCAGTCCGTCGCCGTCGCCAAGTACCGCCCGTGCGCCAGCGCGGCGAGCAAACTCACCGGGCCGACGGAGCCGCCGCCAACTACACCCGATTCGTGTCCCGGCGAGAACGAGCGCCGCCTCAAAGTGCTGGGCGGCGTGATCGAGCTTTCCGATCGTGCTCGCGAGCCGCCCGGGCATCGCCTGACCTGGGCCCCAAGCGACGGGACCGTGCCATCACGGCTAGCGCTAGAGGCAGGTCGGGGCTTAACCCGAAGCTTCGGACTGGCCGGATTGGGCTTCGACGGGAAGCACCCCTTCGAGCGCACTGCCCGGCCCGGGAGGACTGCGGACAGCGAGCGGGCCGCCGAGCGCATGGGCAGAACGCCGAAACACGCTCCAGCCTCCTATTTGGAAACTGAAGCGTCTAGCTGTCGAGGTGGGACAGTTTCAACTGCCGGACGACGGGATGATCACGGTGTTGTGATCCCGCGCACGTAGGCCGAGGTGGTTCCAAGGTCGGCGTGCGCGAGCTGCCATCGGATGAACGGCAGCGGGATCCTTCGAACGACATCTCACCGGCGTGCGCGCGTTGGAGCTGATGGGGCGCGACGCGGCGGCGAACCCCGGCCGCGCGCGCCGGTGTCGTGCAGGGCGACGGCGAGCTTTTCCAGCAGGCGTGCCAGGTCTCTCCGCTCGTTTGCGTTCAGGCCCCTCAGCAGCCGTTCCTCGTTAGCGACATGGTCCGGCAGCATTGCATCGACGAGGTGGCGCCCGTCCGGGGTAAGTGTCACAGCGCGCAGGCGCCGGTCGCGTGCTTGGGCCTCGCGGCGGACAAGCCCTCGGCTCTCAAGGCCGGCGAGTCGTTTGGTCATTCCGCCGCTTGATAGCAGGACCGCTTTTCGTAGCGAAGTCGGGGTCAGACGGTAAGGAGGGCCTGAGCGTCGAAGCGCGGCGAGCACGTCGAACTCGCCGCCCGTCAAGCCGTAATCGTCGAAGACGAGGTCGAGCTCGGGCTCGAGCAGATGCGCGAGGCGCGAGATCCGGCCGATGACGGCGAACGCTGATCTGTCGAGCGCCGGGGTCTCGGCACTCCACTGGTCGAGCACGTCCTGGATGTGATCTGCGCGCGCCAGGCGACCCATGATACTCTCCAGATATCTTTCTAGAAACCTTTCGAAGATAACATCGTGACCGTTGCTTTCGCTGCCGTTGCGGGTTTTGCCTTTGGAGCGCTGAGCGTCGCCGTGCGTGCTGGGCTGAGCGGCGGTGGCAGTCCTGAGCTCGGCGCCTTCGCGGCGACCGCGTTCGGGGCCGTGCTGTGTGCGGCGGCTAGCGGGCTTGGTGCGGTGCCAGGCGGCGTGAGACTCGGGACGCTGTGGCCCTACCTCGTCGTTGGCGGACTAGCGCCTGGCGTGTCGCAGATCTGCCTGACATTCGCAGTCCATTCGGCCGGGGCCGCCCGAACGGCCATCGTGATGGGGGCAGCGCCGATGGTGTCGGTGCTAATTGCCTTCGCCGCGCTCGCCGAGCCAATTCGGCTGGACGTGCTCGCCGGGACGCTTGCGATCGTTCTGGGGGCATCGGCCCTCGCATCGGAGCGGGGCCAGCTGCAGCGTTCTCACCTCCGCGGGGTGCTGCTCGCCGCCATCTGCGCGATGCTCTTCGCGGTCCGCGACAACCTCCTGCGATTGCTTGCCACCGGAGGACACGCCGCACCGTTCGCGGCAGCGACCGCCACCCTGGTCGGGGCGACCGCGGTGATCGGTCTATACATCCTGTGCGTCCGGCCGGCGAAGGCCACCAAACGCGTAGGCCGGACGTTGGTCCGGTTCGCGCCAGCGGGTGCCGCGTTAGCGGTTGGGTACGGCTGTCTCCTGACCGCATTTGCCCACGGCCGAGTGAGCGTCGTCTCGCCGCTTAACGCCACCGGAGCACTTTGGGCCCTAGCACTTGCCGCACTGACGTTCAGACGCACCGAACAGATCGGCCGTTCCACACTCACGGCAGCGATCTTGATCGTGGTCGGCGGAGTAACAATCGGCGCCAGCCGCTGAGCCCGACGACAACCCAGCCGAGTGCTTCACGATTCGCATAGACCCAAGGCCGCACCTTGCCGGGGCGTCTTGGCTGGGCAGGCCGGAGGGACTCGCTTGAACAGGAGATGAGCACCTCGAAGGCAGCGAGTCGAAGCAAAGGTGACGGCCGCACCTGGAGATGGCCAACCCCGAGCACATCGCCTACCTCTTCCAGCGCGTCGAGGAAGAGATATCGAAGCTGCGCTCCGACCTCCCCGGCACGCTCAAGCTGAAGGAGACCGAACTCACCGCCGAGCAGCGCCGGGAACGGGTCGGCTCGCACGGCGACGCGTTCTGGCAAGAAGAGTTTCCCCGGATGGTCACGTGGGCGTTTGGACCATGAAGCATGGATCGTCGAGATCACGGCTTCTCGCTTCAACGCAATCGCCACGGAGACCCTCGTGCCGGCTGGAACCCGTCGCCAACGACCCCTGGAAGCCGCCGCTTAAAGCCGGAACACGCGTCTTGACATAGGGTCCTATTAGGAATATTCTACTTAGGACCCTATGGATAAGCTTTCGGCAACTTCCTACGTTGTGCTCGGCCTGGTCGCGGAACGGCCGACCACGGGGTATGACCTCGATGCGTTCGCGGAGGGCTCGATCGGGCAGTTCTTCCCGCTGACTCGTAGTCATCTGTACTCCGAACTCGACCGCCTGTGCCGGCTTGGCCTGCTCGACGTGACCGAGGTCGAAGCCGAGCGATTTGCGACCAAGCGGGTGTACGAGATCAACAAGCGAGGCGGGGAGGTACTCGATGCCTGGCTTGACGAGACGGCACTGCCGCCTGAGCGTCAGCGGAACCTGTTCCTGGTGCGCGTGTTCTTCGGCGATCGAATGTCGCCGACGCGGATTCAGGAGCTGCTCGATGCCTACGAGCAGGCGTCGCGCGCGTGGCGTGATCAGCTTGCGGAGCTGGTCGACAACCTGGCCGAGCGTCCCGAGTCGACGTTCCGTCGCGCGACCGCGATGTACGGCGTCGCGCAGATGGAGGCGAGGCTCAGGTGGATCGACCAGGTCCGTCCGCTCCTGCTCGAGGCAGCGGGCGATCGGCCGCGGAAGGCCGCATCGGGTGAAGGCGTTGGGCTGGATCAATCGCGCGCACCGACCGCCGAGGGGCGGCGCGCGCAGAAAGGAGCTGGTCATGCCAGCCGAATCGAAACTTGATGGGTCGCTGGCCCTCGTCACGGGGGCGGCGAGCGGAATCGGCGAGGCAACGGCACGTGCGCTGGCGACGCGAGGCAGCCACGTCTTGCTGCTGGATCGCGACCCGGAGCGCCTGGAGCTCGTCGCGGATGCGATTCGCACCCAGGGCAACGGTGCGGACACGTACGTGATTGACCTCTCGGATGCCGAGGCGATCGCGACAACGGCCCGGCAATTGGTCGCGTCGCACGGTAGTCCTGACGTGCTGGTCAACAATGCCGGTGCGGGACGGTGGCTCTCGATTCTCGAGACCTCTGCCGAGGAGGCGGCACAGATGATGACTGTCCCCTACCTCGCGGCGTTCAACATCACGCGCGAGCTGTTGCCGGGCATGCTCGCTCGCGGCTCGGGGCAGATCGTGAACCTCACGTCGGTCGCCGCCTGCCTCTCATGGCCCGGCGCTGTGGCGTACAGCGCGGCACGTGCCGCGATGGAGGGGTTCACGAACGCGCTGCGGGCGGACCTTCACGGGTCCGGTATCGGGGTCACGCTCGCGATGTTCGGGACCGTCGAGTCACCTTACTGGCAACACAACCCGGGCAGCCGCGAGCGAGTCCCCAAGAGCGCCCGGGGCATACGAGTGCTGTCCACGCAGGAGGTCGCGTCCTTGATCGCTACCGCGATCGAGAAGCGCTCACGGACGGTGATCGCCCCGGCGGCGTTTCGCGGGCTGTTCCTGATGAGTGCCATGTTCCCAAGGCAGGTCGACGCGTCGATGGCCAAAGGAGCGCGCACGGCGAGCGATGTTCAGCTGGAGACGAGCCGAGCGTGAGCGATGGAACAGCAACTCCCACCCACACTCGCAGCATTTCGAGTCGTTTGGTGCTTAGCGTCTCGTAGGGGTTCCCACGGAGGGGCGGTGCGGCTTGTCCCCGATTGCGCCGAGCCGCCAATGACCTAGCGTGTCCGCCAATGATGACGTCTTCAGTTGCTCGAGGTGAATCTGCCGCGGTGAGCGATGCGTTGCGCGACGATGACGCGGTCATCGGTGTTCGCGGACTCCGGAAGTCCTACGGCGAGGATGAGGTCGTGCGGGCTATCGATCTTGACGTTCGCCGCGGCGAGGTGTTCGCGTTTCTCGGCCCCAACGGGGCGGGCAAGACGACTACCGTCGAGATCCTCGAGGGATACCGATCCCGTACCGCCGGAGAGGTGAGCGTGCTCGGCAAGGACCCCGCCGCAGCCGACCGCCGCTGGCGCGCCCGGATCGGCTTGGTGTTGCAGTCGTGCACGATGCCCGCGGAGCTGACGGTCCGCGAACTGGTCGAGCTGTACGCCGGCTACTACCCGCGCCCGCGATCCGCCGCGGAGACGATCGATCTCGTCGGTCTGACGGACAAGCGCGAGGCGCGAACCGGGCAGCTGTCGGGCGGGCAGCTACGCCGCCTCGACGTGGCGCTGGCGCTGATCGGCGACCCCGAGCTGGTGTTCCTGGACGAACCGACGACCGGCTTCGATCCTTCGGCTCGCCGCCACGCGTGGGAGGTGATCGCAAATCTGCGCGAGCTCGGCAAGACGATCTTCCTTACGACCCACTACATGGACGAGGCGCAGGCGCTTGCAGACCGGGTGGCCGTCATCTCCGCGGGCGAAATCGTCGCGCGCGGCACGCCCGCGACCCTCGGCGGACGTGATCGGGCCCTGAGCGTCATCTCGTTTGCGCTACCAGCAGGTACGGCTCTGTCTGATCTGCCGAGCGAGCTGGCCGGGGTTGCACGTCAACGCGACGGCAGGGTCCAGATCGACGCGCCCGACCCGGCCAGGTCGCTGTACGCGCTGGCGGGGTGGGCTCTGCAGCGCGACGTGAGTCTCGCCGACCTGACCGTCGGACGCCCCACGCTCGAAGACATCTACCTAAAGCTGATCGACGACGACACGCAGCAGCCATGAACGACCTGCGCCTGTTCGCTCACCAGTTCCAAACCGACCTCCGGCGTTTCTGGCGCAACCCGCAATCGCGGGTGTTCACGATCCTGATGCCGATCATCTTCCTGCTGATCTTCGCGACCCTGTTCAAGGGCACGACGGTCATCGGCGGCAAACGCGTTGGCATCACCACCTTCTACGTGCCGGGGATCATGACGCTGGGCATCATCTCGGCGACGTTCGTCAACCTCACGATCACGATTGTGACCCAACGTGAGAGCGGCGAGCTCAAGCGGCTGCGCGGCACGCCGTTGCCGGCGGGGTTCGTGATCTCGAGCCGCGCCGCGGTCAGCGTAGTGGTCGCGATCGTGATGTCGGCGCTCTTGCTGGCGATCGGCCACCTCGCCTACAACGTGCGGATCCCCCAATCGACGATCGTCGGGCTGATCCTGACGGTGGTCGTCGGCGCGGCCGCGTTCTCATGCATCGCGTTCGCCGTCGCGACGCGGATCGGCAATGCCGAAGCGGCCGCCCCGGCCACGAACCTGATCGTGTTGCCGCTGTACTTCATCTCGGGCGTGTTCGTCGCCGAAAGCCAGATCCCCAAATTCCTGCGCGACATCGCGACCGTCTTCCCGATCCACCACCTCTCCCAGGCGCTCCTGACGCCGATCACTCACACGCACGGAACGGGCATCGCAGGCACCGACCTTTTGATCGTCGCCGCATGGGGCCTAGCCGCGCTGCTGATCGCCACGCGCACGTTCCGGTGGTCGCCGCGGGCCGCGTGAGCGCTCCACGCGCCACGAGCGTGCCGAACCGAGACGCGAGCCTGGCGGCCGACAGCCGCGCCCCTGCTTTTCGAGCGCGCCATGTCCCATATCCCCAATAGGTCGGCGTCCTCGGGCCTGCTCCGCGCGGTTACCAGTGAACCGAAGCCGAGCGAAGAGAGTGTCGAGAATCGATCCGAGTGGCAACGGACGTCCTTCGTGCCGTTCAGGCCGGAGGTTCGCTCCGGGTTGGCTTCAGATGGGTGTCGAAGAAGTCGAAAACCCGGCGCCAGGCGTCCGCCGCAGCGTTCGGCGCGTAGCCGAGGTGCATGGGTAGGTACACGAGTTTGCCTATGGGGTGGTGACCTTGGGTCATGAAGCTGTGCCCGGCATCGTCATAGACCTTCACGTCGTGCTCGATGTCGAGCATGTCGAGGTGGCGACACAGCAGCTCCGCATGGGTGCGACCGATCACCCTGTCTTTCGCACCGTAGGAGCCGACAATCGGACACGCACCGCGAAGCTTTGCCGGGTCCTTCGGCACCGCGCCATAGTTCACGGCGACGGCGCGGACCCCCGGACGTCCGCCGGCGATGTACGCGAGCGCGAAGCCTCCGCCCATGCAGAAGCCGATCACTCCGATCCGCTCCCCGTCGACGTCGTCCTGCTCGGTCAGCCATGCGCGCGTCGCGTCGATATCTGCATTCACCTTGCCACGCGAGGCGTCAACCATCGCGCGCGCTACGCAGACGAGACGAGGCCCGCGGCTACTGAAAACGTCGGGCATCACCGCTACATAGCCGCCCCGTGCGAAATCCTCGCAGACGGCTCGCATCTCGGGCTGATCACCGAACACCTCGTGGATCACCACCACGCCTGGATGTCGACCCGCACCCCCAGGCCGCGCCACCGCGCCCCGCAAGCGCCCGTCGCCAGCGGCCCGAATCTCCACATCCACCGTCATCGTGCGGCATCCTGCCAGAGCATTCGACCTCGCACCCCTTTCGCCCCGGGCTACACGGAGCAGTGAGGCGCCAACGGGAGACTGCTCCGTTCACGAACCAGCAGCACTCCCACGTGCTAGCCGTCGACGAGTTAGCGGACCGCGCTCCAGACTTGTGTGTTCCCGAGCGAGCGCGCGCCGACGCCCGCTCTGCTCGCGTTACCGGATCGAGACTGACAGGCGGGAGCGCGCGGTCATCGACCGCGACCTTCTGAATGCTGGTAACGCTGCCGAAGCCAGCCGCGGAGAAGACCTGGGATCGTCATACCGCGGTACTCGCGGCCGTCGCGACTCCTGACCTGCTGCGGGCTAGCGGACCCGGCAGCGACCGGACCCAGGCCACCCACTGACGGCTCGACTCGATAGGACATCAGGCGCGTGTTTCTCCTTCTTAAGGGGGTTAGGCTGGGTTCAACGCGCCGGCGACAGCCCTTTCCAGATGATCGTCAGAGTTCTCATGTCGCGATCTGTGCTGCTCAATGCGGCCGCGGTCGGCATGCTCATCGGCATCTCGATCTTGCGCTTCGAGGTGGCCGACCCGGGAGTCATGCTGTTGGCCGTCGTTCCGATCGCGCTTCTCGGGGTGATGCACGGAGTTCGGGGCGGGCTTTTCGGGGCGAGCGTCGCCTCGGTCGTGCTGCTCGTCTGGGCGTTCACCCAAGGCCACCCCGGTGCTGTCGAGGAGATCGACGAACCGGCGGTGTTCTTCCTGCTGGGCCTGCTGTCCGGGATCTACGCCCACGGCGCGCTCGGCGATTGCGACCCGCGGCACGCCCTGCGGCGCGCCGAGCTTCGCAGGGCGATTCAGCTCGGGGAGGTGGTCTTTCACTACCAGCCGATCGCGGACGCCCGGACCGGTCGGGTCGTCGCCCTCGAAGCACTTGCCAGATGGGAACACCCCGGTCGCGGCCGAATCGACCCGGAAACGTTCATCCCCCTCGCCGAGCGTGACGAGCGGACGATCTGGGAGCTCACACTCCTCGCGGTCGACCGTTCTCTGGCTGACGTTTCCGCCTGGGGAGACGTGGCCAGCGAAGTCACCATCTTCATCAACCTCTCCCCCGTCAGCCTAGGCCAGAGGGATCTGGCGGCGGCGCTCTCGCATATGCTCGAGAAGCATCGGTTCCCCCCGCCACGACTCGCGGTCGAGCTCACCGAGACCGCCCTGGTCGCGGCTCCGGACCGAGCAGCGCGTGCGCTCGACGCGCTCAAGCAGCTAGGGATGACGATCGTGCTCGACGACTTCGGCGAGGGCTACTCGTCGGTGACTCGTCTTGGCCGACTGCCTTTCGACATGCTGAAGGTTGACCTGAGTCTGATTGGCCTGCCCTCCGCGAGCGACGCGAACCGGATTCTGAAGGCGATGATCCAGCTGGCGCACTCGCTTGGGCTCCAGATCGTGGCCGAACGCATCGAGGACAACCAGATCCGGGACGAACTGACCCGGCTCGGCTGCGACCTGCTCCAGGGGTTTCTACTGTGTCCACCGTTGCCGGCCGACGAGGTTCCGGACTACTTGCGGCACCCTAGCCGCTCGGTCGCTGGACTCGCCTGAGTCGCGGCAAGATCATCTTCTACGGTCCCGCCGGCGCGGTCGTCGGGACCGTCGAGCTGTACCACTACCTGGACGCGCAGCTTTGTGCGGTTCGTACAACCGGACGCGGCAGGCCGGCGAACCCACCGCAGCGCGCCTCGCCAGCGCAAGAGGACCGCGACGCTCCGATCGTGGTGGCACAACCTCGTGCCTACCCGCGACACGGATCCTCAGCCGCGGTTGCTTCGGCATCGTCTAGCTCGAGTTTTCGTGCTGACCGGTAGGCGTGACGGGGCCGCCTGCGCTGCGCGGGCTTGTCGCGTGCGACGGGCGTGTGCCTTGCTGGCCTACCGGGGCGTCCGTCTCGTTGCCGCCGGACACCGCGAGCTGTCGCGCCGGCCCTCGATCGGTACCAAGCGGGTGCACCGACGGCACGGCGCGTCTCGGTCCGCCTTGCGCCCCGCGTGCGGCTCAGTATCTCGGCGCGAGGGCCGCGTACATGGCGCTGAACTGGCCGAAGGTGAGCGCGAACGCCCGGTCGGTGCCGGTCAGGTCCGCCAGCCGCCTGATTCGCGCTGATGAGTCCTCGCCCCAATTGTGCTGGAGCGCTGCGTTCGCGACGTCGAGTTCCCGCGGGCCGGCGATCCCAGCGGGGTCGATCACCACGACGGTGCCGCGGTGCTCGAGGATGTTCGCCGGCTGGAGATCGCCGTGCAGGGCGACGGCCGGACGACCCTCTCCTTGTTTGAGCAGTGCCTGGCCGAGGGCTTGCAAGGAAGGTACCTGTCTGACGGCGGCGTCGATGCTCGTACGCCAGTCTCCGAGTCCTCGCCGGCTGGCGCTCGTGGGTCGGTGAAGTGCGTCGAGGAGGAGCGCTAACCGTGTGGGCGCGAGCCGCGACGGTCGTCCCGGGCGGGCGCGTTCCAGGAGCAGCGCGCCTGGTCGATGTGCGAGAACGCGGACCGCCGGATGCCCGCCCCAGGCGAGCATCGCGTTCGTCTCGGCAGACAGGCGCTGCTCGTTCTCGCACAGCTTCAGCGCCGCCTCGAGGCCGCTCTCGGTGTGACACCACGCCACGACTCCCCACGCGCCCGCGGCTAGCCGCTCATCATCAAGTGACAGGTGCCACTCCTCGCACGCAGCATCGATGAGGTTGGGCAGGCGCGAGACCCAATCCTCGCCGGCGCACGCCGGGCGGCGATCAAGCTGTACCGAGGCGCGAGACTTCAACCGTCGTGGCCGCGCGAGACCTAGCATCGGGCAGACCGGAACGCCGCTGCGAAGGTCACGTCAAGCGGCCCTGAACCATCCGAGCGAGACCGAACGGCTCCTGTGCCGCAGACACTCGGCGGCACGTGCCAATCCGACACGGCGCAGCCTAGAACCAGAGGCTGCAGCGAGCACAGCCCGGGCGACAAAGCACTCAGCTGCATGCGACCAATTCTGCACCCGCGCGCGGCGTGTGTCGTTGGCCACCGGGCCAAAGACGAACTCACCAGAGCGTCGACGGCTTCTCGAACCCACTGCCTGGCGGCAGCCGCTCGCTCCGGCTGCCGCGAGAGCCCTGCTCTTCGCTTGAGCCGCTACTTCGGCAATCGCGGGCTGGAGCAGCCAACGGCCGTGATACGCCAGCTCCTGCTGGTCGTCCGATCCGACAGCTAGGCCTATCGCGACCGCCTTGCCGGCGAACCGGCAGCGGCCGGGCTTGCCGCGCGGCGAGAACTCGTCAAGCAGGCGGTCCCCGGCTGAGCGTTGCTCAGCGGCGAAGTGGAACCGCAACCAACTCGCAGCGTTCGGTGTCCCGCACCGGATGGGAGGTGTGGTGCTGGGCGCTTACCATGACCCACACAGTCCGCTGAGGAGGAGAAGCAATATGGTCATGCACCTAGCTGCGCTGCCCGACGAGCGGGGCGCCTCAGATCCGGGAGGGCCGTGTCTTGCTGACGGCCGCCGAGAGCTCGACAACGCGACCTTCGCCGCGGAGGTACGCCGGGTCTCTGGCGCGCTGGTCGGGATGGGCATCGGGCGTGGTGATGTGGTCGCGGTAGTGCTTCCCAACAGCGTCGCGCTGGTGACGATCATGTTTGCCGCCTGGCGGCTCGGCGCAGCGCTGACGCCGGTAAACCCCGCCCTGACGAGACCCGAGGTGCAGTATCAGCTCACCGACTCGGGCGCCCGGCTGGTCGTGGCGGATGATTCGTCGTTGTCCAAGGTCGAGGGCGGGGCCGCTCGGGTGTGCGTTGTCGACGAGCTCCTGGGGCGAGCGGGCGCGGCTGACGTGATGCCGCCGAGGACGGAGCCCGACGAGCTGGCCTTGATGATCTACACGGGCGGAACGACTGGACGCCCGAAGGGTGTGATGCTCGACCACGCCAACCTCGTGGCGACGGCGGCGATGATCGTCGACTGGTTCGAGATGACCGCGACTGATCGTTGTCTGCTGGTGTTACCGCTGTTCCATGTCAATGGGATCATGGTCAGTGTCGTCTCGCCGCTCGCGGCGGGCGGCTCCACGGTGATCGCCCCCAGGTTCGACCCGAAGACGTTCTGGGATCTGGTGGAGCGGGTCCGGCCCACGTATTTCTCCGCGGTGCCGACGATCTACGCAATGCTCACGGGGCTGCCGGCGGAGGTCAGGCCGGACACCGCCTCTCTGCGGTGCGCGGTGTGCGGGGCCGCCCCGATGCCCGCCGCGGCGATTCATGCGTTCGAGAATCGCTACGGCGTTCGCATCCTCGAGGGATACGGCCAATCGGAGGGCACGGTTGTGACCACGGCAAACCCCTTGCACGGCACGCGGAAGCCCGGGACGGTAGGTTTGCCGTTGCCACGGCAGGAGGTTCAGGTGGTCGGCGAGAACGACGAGCCGTTGCCGGCCGGACAGGTGGGCGAAGTGACCGTGCGAGGCCCGAACGTGATGAGGGGCTATCTCGGGAAGCCGAAGGAAACGGCCGAGACGCTGCGTGGAGGTTGGCTGCACACCGGCGATGTCGGCCGCTTTGACGAGGACGGCTACCTGGTGCTCGTCGACCGGCTCAAGGACATGATCATCCGCGGTGGCGAGAACATCTATCCGAAGGAGATCGAAGACGCCCTTCATACGCATCCGTCCGTGCTCCAGGCAGCGGTAGTCGGCCGGCCGGATCCGCTGTTCGGTGAGGAGCCGGTCGCGTTTGTCGTGCTGCGTCCCGGCCTCGCCGCCGAGCCTGACGAGCTCATCGAGCACTGCCAAAACGTGCTGGCAAAGTTCAAGGTCCCGCGCGCCGTCTTCATCGAGGCCGACCTACCCACGACCCCTATTGGCAAGATCGCCAAGCCGGTGCTGCGCGAGCGCATCTCAGCTATATCACCCACCCCGAGAGCGACGTGACGGCTAGAAAGGGCTGGACCTGGCGTCTGCTCGGTCACGAGAGCGGCAGCGCCGAGAGGCTTGCTGGCCGGCACGAGCAGGCGATCGGCAAGCGCCGCTTAGGCCGCATCGTCGGGGCCAGTGTCGCACCCGAGTTCGTGCCAGAGCGCAGCTCGGAGCTGAGCGGCAACCGCGGCCCGACCGCCGACGACGCCGTGTCTCGAGCCTCGCGACGAGCAGGGACTCAATCTGCATCGGCTCCTCGGGCGGCCTGAACGTGTATTTGGTGGCGAGCCGTCCGTTATACGACGGCCGGCACCGAGTGACGACCCCACAGTTGTGGAGTCGCACTCGGATGCCGGCTGTTCGGGGTCGATGATCCGCTAGGCGGCGACAGACTTTGCCCGGTCGTGACGGCGCAGCGATCTGGCGGCGCTTTCAACGACATCGCGGAGCAGGTCATACTCCGTGTGGACCAGTCGGTCAGCCATCTCGAGGCCCGACTCGGTGATCTTCTTCGTGACCTCAGACGTGCTGGTGACTTCGTGAGGCAGCGCTTCCTCGATGGTGATCACGAACTGCCCGATGGCCTCAATCGCGGCCCGCTCGCTCGTCTCGAACGACTTCAACAGCTCATCCGAGAGCTTCGCGGTCCTATCAACGACACCTGCAATGCGAGCCGTCGGGATGCTGGCCACGTGAATCTCGGATGTCTTCGCGGTCGGCGTGGGCTTGGTGGCAATAGCAGCCATTTTGATCCTCCTTTTCGAACGTATGTTCGTATGTCTTTAATACACCGGCCGTCGACTCCGCGTTACACCTAGTCGGCACAATTTTCGGCTCCTCGGTGGGCCGCGACGCCGTACTTCGACACTGGCGGTGAACGCCGCGCCGGCGACGGTTTGACGCATCAGCAATGAAGATCGTCAGCCGACGCGTCCGTCGCGCCGTACGCGCATCGGCGAAGTACCAGCAAGCCGACCCACACACCATCGACGAGCAGCTGACCGCGCAAAGACTCAACCCCGGGAACCTGAACCGCGAGCGAATCTACAGTGGCAAAGGGACGCATCCCGCTGTCGCGATGCAGCATCTGGATTGCGCGGAGAGCGTGACTCGGCGGCGTGGACAGATGGCGCAGGATGCGGCGGCGTTCGTCGCTGCCCGCGGCGGCTTGTCGGGGCAAAGCACGGACGGAGTTCCGCAGTGCGCGCGGATGGCGCCTGCGTCTGCCACGGTTAGCTTTTGCGTATGAACGATCGAGATCGGATGCTGGTTGCGTACGGCACCAAGCACGGGGCGACGGCCGAGATCGCGGAGGCGATCGCCAAGGCGCTGACCGCGGCTGGCCTTGCGGTGGATGTGGAGCGGGCCCGGCACGTGCGCTCCCTCGCGCGCTATCGGGCGGTGGTGTTGGGAAGCGCCGTGTACGCCGGGCGCTGGCGAGGTGATGCGCTACGCCTGCTGCGTCGCCGTGAGCTTCGCGACCGCGACGTGTGGCTCTTCAGCAGCGGCCCGGTCGGCGAGGACAAGGGCGATCCTCAGCAGCTTGAGCGCCTGACCAAGCCAACGCGCGTAGAGAAGATCGCCGCGGATCTCGGCGTCCACGAGCACGTGGTGTTCGGTGGGATGGTGGCCGAGGACGCCGGGTTCATCCGCAAGAAATCGCGCGCAAGATCCCGCCTGAGCTACGAGACCGCCGTGACTGGGACGCGATCGACGCGTGGGCGCAGTCGATCGCCGCGGCGCTCAGCGACCGCCCCGTGCCAGCTGGCTCATAGCCTGATGACAGACGCCAGAATCGGCACGGCCCGTGGCGAGCTGTCCGCCTACCTCGCCTCTCCGGCCGACGGCTCTCCGTGGCCAGGCGTGGTGGTGATCCACGACGTCTCGGGAATGAGCGAGGACCTCCGCCGCCAGGCCGACTGGCTGGCGAGCGCAGGATTCCTCGCGGTCGCGCCTGACCTGCTCGGCCAGGGCAGAAAAATCGCCTGCGTTCGATCGATCATGCATGACCTGCGCGCTCGCCGAGGAAGCGTATTTGACGAAGTCGAAGCCGTCCGCCGGTGGCTCGCCGCGCGCGAGGACTGCACCGGCAGGATCGGCGTGATCGGGTTCTGCATGGGCGGCGCGTTCGCGCTGCTGCTTGCGCCCGGCCATGGCTTTCAGGCCTCGAGCGTCAACTACGGCGCGGTCCCGAAAGACGCGGAGACCCTGCTCGCCGGCGCGTGCCCGATCGTCGGCAGCTACGGCGCCAAGGACCCGACCTGCCGCGGCCACGCGGATCGGCTCGAGCGCGCGCTGACCGCAGTCGGCGTCGAGCACGACATCAAGGAATATCCCGAGGCTGGCCACTCATTCCTCAACGACCACCACGACACCCTATTTAGGATGCTGAAGGTCGTCGGCATCGGCTACCACCAGCCCTCCGAGCACGACGCACGCGGGCGAATCACCGCGTTCTTCGACGCTCACCTGAGACCGCCCGTCACCGAGACGGCGCCGTAGCGCGGTGCGTCGACGCGCTCAGCGAAGAAGTTGCGTCGCAGCCGCGAGAAGATCTTCCGGCCGCCTCCCATCGAGTGGATCAAGGACCGGCTGGCTCCAGAACATCCACCAGGTGCTCGAGCAGCGGACCGCAAGGTCCGCTCAGATGCTCCGCGACCTTCTCGGCCCCATCCGCCTCGAGCTCGTCACCCCTGACCTCGGCCGCCCCTTCTACCGCGCCGTCACGACCCTCGACGACCTTGCCCTCATAGAAGAACCGCCTCCCCCGCTGGTGCGGAGGGCGGTTCGAGTTCTTTGAGGTGGGACAGTTTCCACATGCCGCACGATTAGGGATTGCGGCTCGTTGAGTGGGACGTTTGTACAGCTGCCCGCGACGTTGTGTACGGGCGATGGCGGGCGACGGTCTCGCTTGCCGCCCACGGACTCAAATGTCGCGGGGAGTCCTCTTGGTCGAGCCGAGGGTGCGTGGGAATTAGATTCTCCTTTGTGACGGCGACCTATTTGGCACACGTCAGGGACGAGGAGGCGGCCGACTCCGGGTTCGGGCACTGGGTGGCGGTGCGCCGCGGCGTCCTTGTCCTGTACCTCGTCTTGCTTGGGGTGTGGAGCGCCCACTACGGGATTCCCGTGCAGCGCGAGCTGGTCGTCGCCTGGGTGTGCGGGGTACTCGCCTGCGCGTCGCTTGGCCGGTCGTGGCGTGAGGTTCTCCGGCTCGTGTGCGACTGGCTGCCGTTGATGATCCTGCTGAGCGCCTACGACTTCACGCGCGGCGCGGCCGACCGTCTCGGGATCGGCGTCCATGTCCACCCGATGATCGATTTCGACCGCTTCCTGTTCTTCGGAACGACGCCAACCCAGTGGCTGCAGGCGCACATGAACGACCCGAGGGTCGTCAACTGGCTCGACGTCGCCTTCACGCTGATCTACACGTCCTACTTCATCGTCCCGTTTACCGTCGCGGGGTTCCTGTGGGCGCGCGACCGGCTCGAGTTCCTGCGCTTCTCCCGGCGGATCGTTACCCTCTTCGCCGCCGGCCTCGCCACGTACGTCGCGTTCCCGGCCGCCCCGCCGTGGATGGCCGCCGACATGGGCCTGCTGCACGGCGTCGCCCGCACCACGTCGGACGGCTGGCAGGTGATCGGCGGACGGACGGTCGAGCTGTTCGACGAGGGCCAGGCAACCGTGAACCTGGTCGCCGCGGTGCCATCCCTTCACTCGGCGTTCACGCTGCTCGTGGCGCTGTTCCTCTGGCCTCGCGTGCACCGCCCGCTGCGGCCGCTGCTTCTGCTCTATCCGCTGGCCATGGGGCTGACGCTCATGGCCACGGGCGAGCACTACTTCTTCGACGTCCTGGTCGGGTGGATCTACGCCGGCAGCGTGATGGCCGCATGGGCGTGGTGGGAACGCCGGCGGGAGCGCGTGACGGTCCGGGACCTGTCGCGACCTCCCCGTTACCGGCTTCCGGCACCCAATTCCGAGACCTGAGCCCCGGGGGGACTGGCCGCGCCATTCTGGCCGAGCAGCCCGGCTTGATGTCCGGAAGACTGTCGACCGGGTTTGGGCGCGTAGCCGTGAACCCAGCCGCCAACGCCCGAGAGACCCTGTTTGACGCCGAAAGACGCTCCAGCCTCCTATTTGGACGCTGAAGCGTCTAACTGTCAAGGTGGACGCGGACGCAAAGAATTCGAACCGCGGCAGCAATCCCGCTCGACGCGGTCATCGTCGACCGGGCTGAGGTGCCTGTCTACCTGAGGATCGCTGAGAAGGCGAAGCACCTGAGGGACCTAGTGATGAGCGACCGAGCGATCGCACGCGCACTGGGAGTCAGCGACAAGACGATCGCTAAGCCGCAGGCGCGGCCGGGGCTCTCGCTCCCGTGATGTCCAAACCCAAGGAAGTTTTGTGATTGAGCGAGTCGCTTCGCCTACCGATCAAAGACGTCCCCGGCGGGGTGCGGGCTTGGATGCCCGCACACCGACGGGGCGTAAGCCCACGACAGGCGACGTTGGCAGCGCGAAAACGTCCCGCGTGGAACTGCAGCATCCGCCTCCCCCCTGACCGGATGAGGGCCGCGACAACCGACCACGGTCAGACGATCCTCGTGCTTCTCCGAAATGAGTTCGGCGGACAGCACGCAAACTCCCGGACGAGCGCTCGATCGCCCAGCGGATGGCCGCTGCGTCGAGGTCGCCAGAGCCAAAATGCGATCGTCCGGCCGACCTCGCCCGCGTGATCGGAAACGTGGAGTTGCGATCCTCCGATTCCCACGACCTCGGACGACTCCTTCGTCGCCAACCCGATAGCCCGCCGAAAGCCAGGGGGAGGACGGTTGCAATCCCCCGATCCGCCGACGACCGGTGGCGGCCGCGAGGTGTTGATGCGGCTCGTCGAGTGTTGCGCGAGACGGCGGGACTGCGTTGCTCGAACGATAGGGTGCCTAGAAGCGCTTAGACTGCGGTCGCCGCGCAAAGCGGATCGTTAGGCGGTCGGGACTACGCGCCGTCGTCGTCGGCGTCAATCTCAAACGGCGGGATCTCCTCGGCGAGCAGACGCGTAATCTCGGCATCCCAATCGATTTCGTTGCCGAGCAGCGTCTTGACGGTGGCGAGTTCGTCATCGAGGACGAGGATGTCGTCGCTCAGCTGCTCGCGGGCGTGGTCGTCGACCTCGGCGGCGCGCGTCTCGAGTGCGTGGGCGACGTTTGCGATCGTGCCGGCGGATTCCGTCAGCAGCCAACGCAGCCGCGGGATGAGCTCGCCATCCGGCGCGCAGGCCGCGGGCCAGGGCAGCGCCCGAGGCTCGCACGTCGGATCGACGGGGCGTTGATGCCTATGGAGGATGAGCCGAGCGTCGGCGGCCGTTGCGTGGTCCGGGGCGGAGGCTTCGGAAGCGTGATTGGAGCGGCTTGTGCGTGGTTTGGGACCGGCGTTTAGCCGGAACCCTGCCTCGGCCGTCTGGGCGTCCTCAGCGGAGGCCCGAACGTCGGGGTTTGTCGACCGCAGGTTGGCCGCAGCGCCGGGTAGTACGGACTGGTCGGTGGCCGGGCGGCCAATGGACCGCCGCTGGTTCGTCGCGATCGTGTAACCGATCGCGTCGTGGTAGAGCCGCTCGCGCAGCTGTTCAGATCTGGTGTCGCCGAACACGATGTATGCCGGGAGACCGCGTCTGAGCTTGTGGAGGAGCGCGATTGCGCGCCGCGCCATGTTGTTGGAAGGGGTCGGGGTTCTCATACGAGGGACTTCCTTCCGTTGCCGTCACGCGCTCGGACGATTCCGTCAGCGCGGGGGCGATCTGTTTTTCCTGTATTCCCTGTATCGGCCGAGCGCCGCGATTTGATAGGCGCGGTGCCGCAGGACTTACGGAACTCCTAAGGGCGGCCGAGGAGCCCGGTGGATCCGCCGTACTGCAGGACCAGCCGGATAGTGACGTTCCGCGGAAGAGCTGGGTGCCGGATCGACAGCATTGCTCGTTCGAACCGCGCATCGGGCGCGAGTCGCGGCTGCGTGTCGAGCCGAGAGCCCGCCAACAGGAGCGACACGCGGCTATCACCAATACACCCACGTTGGGGACCGCGGGTCGCCCTCGCCCGGGGCCCGAGGCGAACTCAATGGCGAGCTCCGCCGCGGATCGCCGGATCGGCAAGCGTCCACCGGCTCGGCATGGTCGCTAACTCTGATAATTCCTACTAAACCTTTCTGGACGAATTGCCGATACGACGGGCAGGGGGCAAGGCAGAAGTCGGGGGCGTGCCGGCTGGTGCGTCGACGGGCGGGGCTGCCTCCGTCGACGCATCGCAGGCTCCCGACACAGATCTCCGCTCCGCTGCTGCCACCCGGCGGCGATGAGCGGCGAGGATCGCGACGTTGCCAGGGTTGGTTGTGTGCCGTGCTTTCGATCCAGCTAACGCTGCCCGCCACTTTGGACGACCAAAGGACAGCGCCGGCCCTGAATCTCGGATCTTTGCAACGCGGAAGTACACCCGCTGGCCGGGCTGCCCAACGGGACCTTGAGCCAGCCGCGCGGGCGCCGTGACCCGTGTAGGCGCGACGCAGCGACGCGCATCCTCGATCCCGCGGACCCCTCTCGCCCCGGGGGAGTCGTCGACTGAGTGGGTCTGATGTCAGTTTCAGCCCGTTGGAAGCGCGTGGCACTCATCGCTCGCACCATCGCATTCACGTTTTCGCGAGCGCCGAGTGTGCTCGCGCTCATAGGCGACATCTGAATCACGCCGATCGGGCCGGCCCGGCGCCGAGCGCATGTTGCTTTCGCGGCGCCGGACCGTCGGACAGGCCGCCGAGCGTGCTTGCGCAACGCCACGTTTCCGATCACGCGGGCGAGGTCGGCCGGACGATCGCACTTGGCTCTGGCGACCTCGACGCAGCGGCCATCCTCTCGGCGCTCGCTGTCCTTGACCAGCTGAAAGCCCTGATTCCGGCGTGGACAGAGCCCCGAGGCCTAGGCGCAGTCGCGCCGCTTCGCTCGAGCGAACCTGCTTCATCCCGGAACCACGACGGCGGGTTCTACGCGCGGGCGGAGGTGAACCTCGCGTACTCCGTCGGCCAGTCCGGGCCGAGCAGGTCCGACCTGTTCGCGTCTTCCCAGATGAGGTATCTGTGGCGCTCTGAGCGCGTGTCGATGCCGTGGGCGCGGAGGATCTCCTCGCGGCGGGGCTGGAGCTTGTTGAAGACGTTTGCCGTGCGAATCCATTCCGCTCGGATCTGCCAGCGCCCTCTGAACCAGGCGTCGAGCACCGCCGCGAGCTCGTTCTCGATTGACGAGAGGCGTCGGCCGACCGCCGCCGTCGTCTCGTGGATGGGCAGGAGCGTCTCCAGAAGCGGCGGGAAGTTCTCGTTGTCCTTCATGAGCTTCCAGATCGTGGCGAGGAAGTCGGCGGCGGCCAGGCCGCGCGCGTGGACTTCGAGTGCGACGTCGCTGAGCTGGTCGATGTAGGCCGCGAGCTCTGCGTTGAGCTCGTTGAGAGCCTGGGCGCGGACCTGTGCGTCCAGCAAGCCCGCGTCGACCTGGTTGAGGTCGTCGTGTAGCGCTCTTGACGCATTGCCGGTCTGGACGGCGCTGAGTACGCGCTCGCCGTTGGACTCCAGCCAGGCCAACGCGTACGCGTCCCCAGCCTCGGAGCTGTCGAGTCCGTGCTTGCGGCGCAGGTCGCCGGTCGTGGGCAGCTTGTCCACGCCGGCATCGCGGAGTGACCGATCGGCTCTTTGCAGCTCCTGCAGCTCCGCCTGGAAGTCGTCGGTCAGCTTCAGCGCAGAGTGCAGCGACCACAGCGCGGTGATGAACGGAAGCGCGCGGACGGCCGCGCTCGCCGCGCCGCCCGCGAGCTTCGATACCCGTCCAACACGGACGCGAGCTGATGCAACCTCGTCCGCCCCCGCGGGTAATGGCGGCGCCCTCGGCGTGGTCACCGGCCCAGGCTCGACACCGGCGATCGACGGCTTCCCTCCGCGCCGCGGCCCCGCACGTGCGCCCGCCCGAGTCGGCGCATCGATTGTGGGTTCCGTCACCGGGGCGGGCCCCCGCGCTGGCGTGCCGCCCTCGCCGCCGCCGCTCGGCGGCGCCGGCGACACCGTGGCGAACGACGGTGGCAGGTGCGGCCGCAGCTCGGCAGGCAGCGGCGCGCCTTCGACGATTTGCCTGCCCGCACGAACCTTCGAGAGCCCGCCGGAATGCTCGATGTAGATGTCGACCTGGTGGTTGCCAGCGGCCATCGCGGCCACGATGCCGCGGTATTCGGCTGCCGTCTGGGCCGTCCCCTCGGGAAACTCCGTCCTGACCGCCGGCGATGCCTTGGGCGGGTGCCGGTCGAGCAATCCGACGCCCTCGGTGTTGAGGTAGATCGCCCGAATTCGATAGCGGGCGCCACCGCCGCCCTCGATCGCCTCCTGGATCACTGTGCCCGACGCGAGCTGGGACGGCTGCAGCCGGGTGAACGCTTCCTGTTGCGCCTCGCTCATGTCGCTCATCACGATCGCCGGCAGGCCGCTGGCCTGCCGCGCTTCCAAGCTCAGTGTCTCCGTGGCGGACGCGCGGATCACGCGACCCCCCGGCAGCGTGAGCGTGCGCGTGAACCTACCCAGCGCGAGGACGACGTCGAGCGGCGGCGAGACGCTGCCTGTCGCTGCCCCACCAACCTGACGCGACAGCATCCGCAGAACGGCCCCGTTTCCCGCCGAGCGCTGGAGGCTCAGCACCACGGCATCCGGGCGCGCCCGCTGCCGCGAAACGGCGACGGACTCGGCGGCGATGCCGGTGCGCGCGGGCGGGACATCACGTCCATGCTCGCGCACGTGGGGTGACCGGCGGTCCGACGGATCGGCGCTGGTCACGCTTCGGGCTCAGCGTGTGAGTTGTCGACGATCTGAGCGATCTCTACGAAATCGATCGTCGGCCCGACGCCGTACAGGCCGGTCACTCGCTCCCGCATCTCGTCTGAGAAGAAGCTCTTGGCCGCATCCGTCGAGTCCCACACATAGAAGTTCATCGCGCCGCGGTGCAGGTCGTCGACGGTGAACACCTTCGATCGCAATCCGGGCATGCCCTCAAACGTCCTCCGGGCGTTCTCAGCGACGGCGACCACGCCGGCCCAGTCAAAAATCTTCGTTGTATTGAAAGGTGACGCTCACGCCGATCACGGTGGTGGTTCCTCTCCAGGTTGAACGAGCTGGCTGACCGGGCACGAGCAGCTCGTTCACGCCAGACCCTTTAGCCGCTGACCAAGCCCTTTCGGCCGGCGGAAGTCAGCAGACGTCCGGTAACTAACCGCAACCGTCCAGACGGAAGGCCGGCGCGAATCCTTCCCAGGCGACCCGGGCGGTCGCCCTCGCGAGCACCGATCACCTACGCGGCCAACGCGCCCGTCAGCACATCGCACTTGGGCTAACGGGCGAGTGCTGCCCGGGCCACGCGATCTTCGTTGCTCGCTGACGCGGCTGGATCTCCTCAATCTCGAACTAGCTTGAGCTCAGCTGCACGATGCCGAACGCCAGCACGCCAATGCCGAACGCGGCGGTGAGCGGTCCGACGACCACCGGCCAGTGAGCCGATAGCCAGTCGCCGACGGGTCCGAGGATCCGCTCGGCGCGCTTCCCCATCACCGCGATCAGGACGGCGATCGCGATCAACGGCAGCGTGTAGATGACGCAGTAGAGGGTGAGCAGGAAGAGCTTGCCGGCGTCCGACACGCCGGAGCCAACGATCATCGCGATGGCGGCGAAGTAGGGAAACGCGGTGAGCAGCTCCAGTCCCGCGATGCCCGCCCCCATCAGCGCCGCCGGCTGGTGCGATTCGTGCCGATCATCGCTCGCCTCAGCGCTCACCAGCGACCTGCGGCGGATCCAGACCACGGCACCGCCGATCATGAGCACGACTCCTGCCGCCGTGATCAGCCCGTATTTCACCGTCCGGCCTGGCTTTGGGACCAGTGCCAGGATCAGGTCCCCCAGTCCGAGCGCGAGGGCGAGGCCGACGACGAACGTGACGGTCCATGCGGCGACCGTGAATGCGATCGTCTTTTGCCGGGGGTGCCGTCCGGCGGCGACGAACAGCTCGCCGCCGATCAACGACGGGTTGATGCAGTCGGCAAGTGCGATCGCGACGACGGCAACGGCGAGCTTGGACACGGTGACGGAGCATCGCACTCAGCTCGAGCCCCACCGGTGCGGTCGGCGGAACGCCCGTTTCATGGTCGGCCGGCGTCCTACCGCGCTTTCGCATAGGCGACCAGGCGATCACTCGCGCCCGGTGACGCTCCGCCTCGGATGGCTTCGCCCGCGCACCTCACGGCGGATCGCTTCCACCTGCCGGGATAGGCGGCTTTTCGGCGGCGACGGTCGCGTGATTTAACTGGGAAGCACACCGGTTTCGTAAGGTCGCAGTCGCAGAGCAGGTGGAACTGCTCGCCCTCAGCGGCGACGTCGCTGAGCAGGACGGAAATGCCGTGCATGCGCACTTCGTGCTCGGCACGCGCGACGGGACGACGCGCGGTGGTCATCTGATCGCGGGACACGTGCGCCCAACCCTTGAACTGATCGTGGACAAACCCCCCGCCCACCCGCGACGCCGCTACGACGCCGAGTCCGGCCTCGCCCTAATCACTCTCCAGACATGAGGGCGGCAGGTATCGAGACGTTCGGCGGTAGCCAGGCTCTCGCCAAGGCCCTGGTCGAGACGGAGCGGTGCGTCGACGCGCTCAGCGAAGAAGTCGAAGCGCTCCGCCGCGGCAGAGACACGGTCTTCCACCCACCGCCCATCGAGTGGATCAAGGACCGGCTCAACAACATCCAGCAGGTGCTCGAACAGCGAACCGCGAGATCAGCTCAGATGCTCCGCGCCCTCCTCGGGCCCATCTGCCTCGAGGTCGTTACACCCGACATCGGCCGACCCTTCTACCGCGCGGTCACGACCCCGGACGCGCTCGCGCTCATAGAAGAACCGCCCCCCGCTGGCGCGGAGGGCGGTTCGAATTCTTTGCAAAGGTGGAGACGGCGGGAATTGAACCCGCGTCCGCAGTCGCGCAAAAGGTGGCGTCTACGAGCGTAGCCGGCGCTCTGATCTCGCCCTCGACTCGCCATGCCGGCGGGGTTGCCGAGGGCCAACTCCAAAGATGTCCTCGACGGGGCTGGAGCGGGCCTCACCGAGTGAGCCTGCTTGATAACCCGGCCGCCGCCGCAGGCGTGCGGTGGCCGGTCTGGCACTAGCTGCTAGTTAGACAGCGAGGCCAAAAGCGTGGGAATCTGAACGATTCGCACTTATTTTTTCCCGGGTGTTTTACGAGGCCTCCCGGGACCTCGGCTCGCAACCACCCCCACGAACCGACCACGTCGAAGCCTGTCGTCCCCGGGGATGAACGTCCAATTATAGCCTCGGGCCTCCGCCCCCCCCAGGGACCCCGCCGAAGGGGATCTCAAGAGGGGCCAGAGCGCACCCAGTGCGTTCCTACAATGAAGTAGCAATGGATACGAATTCGCCCTGGGTCGCCGCTTCGATCGCGGCGCCGGAGCCGCCGCCACCCGATCCGCAGCCCGCCTTCGAGGCGCCCCGACCGCAGTCGGGGCTGCGCCGCCGGCTGTCGGCTTTCGGCGCCGGAATTCTGGCGCTGCTGGCCAAGTTCAAGGCGGTCATCCTCCTGGCGCCCAAGCTGAAGCTGTTCGCCTCGAGCGGCACCATCCTCGTCTCACTCGCCGCCTACGCACTCCTATGGGGGTGGACGTTCGCGGCCGGCTTCATCGCGCTGCTGTTCGTGCACGAGATGGGCCACGTGATCGCGTTGCGCCGCGAGGGACTGAAGGCCAGCGCGCCGATGTTCATCCCGTTCATGGGCGCGGTGATCGCGGCTCGCTCGCTGGGTCGGAACGCACTCGCGGAGGCGCGCGTAGGCCTGGCCGGCCCGATCCTCGGCAGCCTCGGCGCAGCCGCCTGCCTGCTCATCTGGCGGGCGACCGGCGACGAGATGTGGCGGGCGCTCGCCTACACGGGCTTCTTCCTGAACCTCTTCAACCTGCTCCCGGTCGTGCCGCTGGACGGGGGACGGGCCATGGCCGCGATGGCCCCGGCGATGTGGTTCATCGGGTTCGCGGCGCTGATCCCGCTCGCGATCCTGTTCCCGAACCCGATCATCCTGCTGATCGTGGTGTTCGCCGGGATCGAGACCTACAAGCGCTGGAAGCTCCGCCGCTCGAGCAGCCCCGAGCAGCAGGCGTACTACCGGGTCAGGCCGATCCACCGCGCTCTCGTCGCGGGCGTGTACGTGAGCTTGATCGCGCTGCTGGTCGTCGGGATGGACGCCAGCCTGGTGGCGCGCACCATCAGCTAGTCAGGCCGCCGGAGGCGGACGCCTGACCACGCGCTCCTCGTACGCATCCCCTGCGTACGCACCGCGCCGTGCCCACCAGAAGGTGTAGATCAGCGAAAGCACGAGCCCGACGAGCCCGACCACGAACAACACGGTTCCGGCCGTCTGGATGTCGAAGCCGTTCACGTGTGCGGTGACGGCCCACTTCAGGATCGCCCCAGCGGCGATCAACAGGATGCTTGTTCCAATTGTCATGGGCTTGGTCTACCCATCTGGGCGGGTCGGAACCACCCTCGCCGGCGCGTCACGCGACAACGAGCACTAGCGGCGGACTTCACGCAACTCTCGTTGCACGTCGCGCGCCATGTCCCGCTTGCGGATCGACTCGCGCTTGTCGTACAGGTCCTTGCCGCGGGCCAGGGCGATCTCGACCTTGGCCCGGGAGCGCGGCCCCGAGAAGTAGATCCGCGTCGGCACCAGCGTCAGCCCGCGCTCGCGCGTGCGGCCGATCAACCGCTCGATCTCGTACCCGTGCAGCAGGAGCTTGCGCGGCCGCTCGGGATCGTGGTTCTCTCGCGCGGCCGGTCCGTAGGGTGCGATGTAGAGCCCGATCAACCACACCTCGCCGTCGCGTACCACGGCGTAGGCGTCCTTCAGCTGGGCATTGCCCTCGCGCAGCGACTTGACCTCGGTGCCGTTCAGCACGATTCCGGCCTCGAACCGCTCGAGTAGGTTGAAGCGGTAGGAGGCCTGGCGGTTGGTGGCGACGTCGCCCGACGCCGCCTTGCGCTTAGCAGACTTGGCCATGACCGCTCAATCCTCCCCGACGGGGAGCAGATCGACACGTCCGCGCGGGGCGTCGACCGACCCCACCCGGACCTGGACCGAGTCCCCGAGGCGGATCGCAGAGCCGGTCCGCGTGCCGACGAGGATCGTGCCCTCCTCGTTGAGCTCCCACCAGTCACCGCGCAGCCGCCGAACCGGGAGCAGCCCTTCGAACTCTTCGGTCGGGCCGAACGCGACGAATGCCCCTGCGCCGGCGAGACCGACGACCTCCCCCTCGAACGTCACGCCGGAATCGCCGCCGGAGGCCAGCCGGCGCTGCAGCAGGAAGCAACGCGCGATGTCGTCGGCGGTCCGCTCGATCGACATCGCCTCGCGCTCGCGGGTAGAGCACCAGGGCCCGGCCGCCCCGACCCAGCTCACTTCGGGCGCGGGCTCATCGCCGCCCAGGGTGGAGAGCAGGGCGCGATGGCAGATGAGATCGGGGTAGCGCCGGATCGGCGAGGTGAAGTGGCAGTAGCTCGCCAGTTGCAGACCCGCGTGACCGCGATTGCGCTGGTCGTAGTACGCCTGCTTGAGCGAGCGCAAGACCAGGCTGGTCAGCGCGCGCCGTCCGCGCCCGCCGCGCGAGGCGGTCCAGGCATCGACCAGCTGGGAGGCCTCGCCGATCAGGTCGGCCGCCTCCTGCGGGGTGGTGTGACCCTTAGGAATCGCCGGCGTCGGCACCCCGAGGGAGGCGAGCTGGTCGATCAAGCGCTCGGCGGCGATCCCGTCGGGGCGCTCGTGCACGCGGTAGAGGGCGGGCGCGCGGCGCTCGGTCAGCCGCCGAGCGACCTGCTCGTTGGCGGCGATCATCAGATGCTCGATCATCCGGTGCGCCTCGGTCTGCTCGACCGACTCGACCGAGACGACGTTGCCGCGATCGTCGAACTCGAACTCGGGCTCGGTCGATTCGATCTCGATCGCGGCGCTCTGGGCACGTCGGGCGGCGAGCGCCCCGGCGACCGCACGCGCGGCCGCCAGGCCGGCGCCCCACCCGTCGGCGGCCCGATCCACCCCATCGAAGATGCGATCGACGCGCCCGTAGTCGAGGCGCTCGTCGGAGCGGATCACCGAGCGGTAGAACCGCGGGTGGCGCACCCGGTCGCCCTCGATCACCATCTCGACGGTCACGGCCAGGCGGTCCTGCCCGGGGACCAGCGAGCAGGCGTTGTTCGACAGCGCGCCCGGCAGCATCGGCTCGACCGCACCCGGGACGTACACGCTCGTCGCGCGCCGGTAGGCCTCGCGATCGAGGAACGATCCGAACGTCACGTATGCCGACACGTCGGCGATGTGAACCCACACGTGGTAGGACCCGTCCTCGAGCGCGGTGGCCGAGATCGCGTCGTCGAAGTCGCGCGCGGTGATCGGGTCGACCGTGAACGTGGGCAGCGAACGCAGGTCGCGCCGGTGCTCGCCGGCGCGCACGCCGTCGCCGGATGCGGTCGCGCCGGCCGACACCTCCCGCGCCTCGTGATCGACCGCCGGGTCGAACCTGCGGCGCAGCCCGCGGTCGACCATCAGCCCTTCGATCACGTCGCGCGCGATGTCGGCCCGCCCGAGCCGGCGGGCGATCGTCGCCCTGCCTCCGGGACGGCCGTTGCGCCCGGCGCCGGGGCGGACCACGATCAGATCGCCGACGGACACGCTGCGGTCTCGGCTGACCACCAGCCGCGGGCCCGGCCCGAAGAACGGCTCGGCGACGAAGAACTTGCCGCGCCGTTCGAGCACGGCCACGCGCGAGCCGCTGCTCGCGTCCCTCGTCGCTGGGCTCACGGCGCCGCCGCGTTCACTGCAGCTCGGCGGCCACCGTCTTCTCGGCGGTCTGGAACGCCTTGTCGGGCTTGGAGCCCGGTGTGGTCGCCACGTAGATGTTGGGGGTGATGCCGGCGCCCTCGCGCACCCCGCCGCCACCGAGGTTGTGCCCGTCCGGGGTGAAGTACTCCCCGACCGTGAAGTCGAGTGCGCCGCCGTTCGGCAGCGGCTCGATCTCCTGAAAGACGCCCTTCCCGTAGGTGTGCGTGCCGACCACTTTGGCGCGCCCGCGGTCCTGCAGGGCGCCGGTCACGATCTCCGCCGCCGAGGCCGTGCCGCGGTCGACGAGCACCACCACGGGGATGCTGGTCGAGATCGCGCCGCCCTTGGCGACGTACACCTGCTGGGGCTGGGCCCGACCCTTGGTCGAGACGATCGTGCCGTCCGGGATGAAGATGCTGGCCACGTTGACCGCCTCGTTGAGCAGTCCGCCCGGGTTGTCCCGGAGGTCGAGGATCAGGCCTCGCGCGCCCTGCTTGAGCACCTGCCGAACCTGGGCCCGCAGCTCGGCACCCGACCCGTCGGTGAAGCTGAACAGCCCGAGCGACCCGAGCTTGGTCCCGTGATAGTTGACGATCGTCCCCGTCGCCGCAGGCACGATCACGTCCGCGCGCACGAGCGTGATCGTGTGCCTTTGGGTTCCGCGCAGGAAGGTCAGCGTGACGGACGTGCCCGGCTTGCCCATGATCAGGTGCGGGCCGAACCTTTGGGAGCGACTGGCCAGCGACGTCCCACCGACGGCGACGATCACGTCGCCCCTCGTGAGCCCGTGCTCGGCCGCCGGCGAGCCGGGGAACACGTCGTCGACCCTCAGACCCTGTTTCACGTTGAGGACGTCGACCCCGATCCCGCTCAGGTGGGGGTTGGACTGGTTGAGGAAGCCCTGGTAGGAGGTCGGGTCGTAGTAGTGGGAGTAGGGATCGTCGAGACTCGCCACCATGCCCGCCAGTCCCTTGTTGACGAGCTGGCTGCGGTTGACCGGCCGGTAATAGTCGCGCTGGAGCATGTCGAGCACCTGGTTGACGAGCGGGTTGTCGCCCTTGTCGACGAACGCGCTGCGCAGCGGCGAGGGCAACCAGCTCGGGTGCCCGCCCAGCCAGATGCCGATCAGAAGCACGATCACGGCGCCCAGGACACTGATGGCGATCTTGGGACGGCGTGAACGGCGTGCAGTCATGCAGTGAGATTAGCCGGGCGCGCGAGCGCGAGACCGTAGTGCGCGCATGCGAGTCCGGGGGCGATGTCCTCCCGCGCGGCCGGGCCATCCGCCGAGGCCCGGCCTTGCGGGAGAGGGCTTGTCAGAAGTCGTGCCCGAAACGGGGTCCGACGGTGGTGAACTCATGGGTCGCCATCGACGTGAACATCTGCCCCGAGGCTCAAGACCAAGCCACTTATACCAGAGAATGTGAGCGCTCACAAAACTGGAGTGCGGGCGACGGGTGCAGCGAGGGCCCAGGCCACGTGAACGTTCACACGCTGCGAGCCGATCGCCCTCGGCGCGCGATCCGGACGAACCGGGCTATTTCCGCCGTTAGCGGTCGCACCTCTAGTGTGGACGGCACGCCACACCCCCGGAATCGCGGAGGGTGTGGCGCCTCATCCACACGGCCGGCGGCGACTGCCGCCACCCCGCCACAACCACAACCACAACCACCCCACCCGCCACAACCACCCCACCGGCCAAAACCGACCCGCCACCGGCCACAACCGCCCCGCCCTAGAACCGAATCCGCTCCTCCCACCCAGGCCCCGCCACCGCGAACTTGTACGTCGTGCGCGACGTCAACACCTCGCCCGGGCGCAGGACCACCGACGGCCACCCTGCCTCACCGAGATGGTTCGGGGCGTCGGCAAACGCCTGGGTCTCGAGCGCGAACCCGGCGCCCGGCCCGTACCGGCGCCCGCTGCACCCGACCAGCGCGTCGGGCAGATGGGTGCCGGTATAGAGCTGCATCCCCGGGCGGTCGGTGTAGGCCCACAGCGCGACCCCGGTATCGGGGGCGAACGCCACCGCGGCCAGGCGGTAGCCGGCGCCGGCGAGCACCCAGTTGTTGTCGTAGTCCCGCCCGATCGGCCTCATCGTCCGGAAGTCGAACGGCGTCCCCCCCACGCCTGAGAACCCGACCGGGATCTGACTCGAGTCGACGGGCTGAAACACCGAAGCATCGATCGCCAGCAGCTGCTCGTAGACCGAGCCAGTCCCCTCGCCAGCCAGGTTGAAGTACGAGTGGCTCACCAGATTGACCACGGTCGGCGCGTCGCAGACCGCCCGATACGAGATCCGCAGCGCGTTGTCCCGCGTCACGGCGTACGTCACGTCCACGAACAGCGTCCCCGGGAAGCCGTTCCGCCCGTCCGGGTCGACGTACGACAGCCGCACCGCAGACCCACCAGCAACCACGCAAGCCCCCCACACCACGCTGTGATAGCCCCCCGGGCCGCCGTGCAGCGTGACCGAATCGCCAACACCGTCATTGCCCACCAGCTCAAACCGCCGCCCGTCCAACGTAAACGAATTCCCCGCGATCCGGTTGGCGTAGCGCCCGATGATCGACCCGAAGAACGACGCGCCACCGCCGGCGAAGTCGGCCACGTACTCGGCCAGGCTGGAATGACCCAACGCGACATTCACCGGCTCCCCGGATCGCGACGGGACGGAAAGCGACTGGACCACGCCACCGTACGTGGCCACGGTCACGGTCATGCCCGCGCCAGAGGGCAGCGTGAACAGCTCGACGGGGACGCCGTCGACCGAGCCCCACGGCTGGCGGCTGATCAAACCCGCAGGAAGCGCCGCAGCGAGATTCCCGAGCCGAGCGCCGAGATCAGGGCGCCGGAGGCGAGGAGCACGATAACCAACACGCTGAAGTCGAGCGTGCGGGGCGCGGCGATCAGGCTCCAGTTGCTCGCCAGCGGGTCGAGCAGCGCGATCTTGGTCGCGGCGAGCACGCAGATCGCCAACAGGGCGCCGGCCGAGCCGACGATCATGCCCTCGATCACGAACGGCCAGCGGATGAACCAGTCGGTGGCGCCGACCAGCTTCATCACCTCGACCTCGCGCCGCCGCGCGTACAGAGACAAGCGGATCGTGTTCGCGATCAGCAGGATCGACGCCAGCGCGAGCAGGACGGCCAGGACCGCGGCCGTGATCGTCACCAGATTCGTGACCTCGAGGATCTTCTTGGTGTCCCGCTGCTTGTTCGACACGCTGGCGATCATCGGGTCGATCGCGCCACCGCTGCCCCCCGAACCAGTCAGCGCGCTCTGCACGGCGAGGACGTTCCCGGGCTTGTCCGGGATCACGTGGAAGGTGTCGGGCAGCGGGTTGGACGCGAGCAGCGCGTAGGCCTGCGGGTCCTGCGCGGACTGCTGGGCGTAGGCGGAGGCCTTGGAGACGAATTGGACGCTCTGAATATGCGGGACCCGGAGCAGCTCGCCCCTGACCCTGGCGTCATCGGCGGCGGTCGCCTTCGTGTTCATGTAAACGTCGACCATCACCCGGCCCCGGACGCTGTTGGCGGCGCCGTTGGTGGCCTGGACGATCGGGATGAACACGCCGAGCACGAGCATCGTCACGAGCACGGTGGCGAGCGCGGCGAAGCTGGGCGCCGCGCTGCGGCGCATGGACCGAATGGCCTCGCGCAGGAAGAACCCGACGCGCATCGCCTAGTCCACTCCGGGCGGACGAGCAGACGGCGCGCGCAACCGCCGGGCGAATTCCCGAGTCGTCTCGTCGCGCGTGTAGTACCCGGTGGCCTCGTCGCGCACGATCCGCCCGTGGTCCAGCTCGAGCACGCGCCGGCGCATCTTGTCGACCATGGTCTGATCGTGGGAGGCGATCAGCACGGTCGTGCCGGTGCGGTTGATCCGGTACAGCAGGCGCATGATGTCCACGCTGGTCTCGGGGTCGAGGTTCCCGGTCGGCTCGTCGGCCAGCAGCAGCGGCGGATGGTTGACGAACGCGCGCGCGATCGACACGCGCTGCTGCTCGCCGCCCGACAGCTGGTCGGGGTAGTTGTGCAGCTTGGTCGAGAGCCCGGTCAGCCGCAGGATGTCCGGCACCTTGTCGCGGATCTCCCGCCGCGAGCCGCCCGTGACCTGCAGCGCGTAGGCGACGTTGTCGTGAACGGTGCGCGTGGGCAGCAGCTTGAAGTCCTGGAAGACCACCCCGATGTTGCGCCGGTAGTAGGCGATCCGCTTGCGCTTGATCTCGCCCAGGTCGTGGCCTGCCACATGGATCGACCCGGCACTGGGCTCCAGCTCCTTGATCAGCAGGCGCATGACGGTCGACTTGCCCGAGCCCGTCGAGCCGACCAGAAACACGAATTCGCCGCGCTCGATCGAGAACGTGACCTCGTCGAGGCCGATATCGCCGCCCGAATAGAGCTTGGAGACGTCGCGGAACTCGATCACCGACGGGCCGGCTCCGGGCACCCGGACGGGCCGAGCCTCACGTGCTACTGGGGCTTCGCCGGCCGCCTGGGAGCGGCGGCGGCGAGCGCGCGATTCAGATTCAGTCCTTGCCATGAGGCTTCGCCAGCGTACCGACCCCGCTCTCGGAACGCCCTCCCAACCCTCCCCATGCAATGGGATTTGCAACTCTCGCTACCTTTAGATCACATGCCGGCCATCCAGCGGACGTCCCTTTCGAACGGTCTGCCGCTCTACCGCATCTCGGTGGAGGGCGCGCGCTCGACCACGGTCCTGGTCGCGTTCGACGCCGGCGCGCGGACGGAGAGCGAGAGCGAGAACGGGATGGCCCATTTCCTCGAGCACCTGGTGTTCAAGGGTGGCGAGAAGTACCCGACCTACCGCGACGTCAACGAGGCCGCCGAGCGCATCGGCGCGGTCCTCAACGCCTACACCAGCCACGATCTGGTCGCCTTCCATATCACGGCGCGCTCGAACAAGGCCCTGGAGGCCGCCGACCTGCTCACCGATTTCGTCGGCCGCCCGAAGATCGACAGCGACGAGCTCAACCGCGAGCGCGGCGTGGTCGTGCAGGAGATCGCGCGCGCCAACGACCAGCCGGCGGTCATGGCCGAGCACCTGATCGACGAGGCGGCGTTCGGCGACCACCCGCTGGGCCGCCCGGTCCTCGGCCCCGCCGAGCACATCCGCGATGAGTTCACGCGCGAGGGCATCGTCGCGTTCCGGAACCGTCGTTGGGCGCCCGACCGCGGCGGCGCCTTCCTGGTCGGCAACCTCGAGGACCTGCCCGGTAACGGCGCGGTTGACGAGCTGTTCACGCGGTTCCCGGCTCGTCCGGACCCCGAGGCCTACGAACCCGCCCCGCCCCAGCATCCGCGGACCCTCGTACGAGAGCGCGACTCCAACCAGTCCCACCTGCGGATGTCCTACCGGCCGACGATCGAGATCGCCGACCCCAAGCAGCGCGCGGCGCTGGCCATCTACTCGACGCTGCTGGGCGGCTCGATGGGCTCGCGCCTGTTCGACGAGATTCGCGAGCAGCGAGGCCTCGCGTACTCAGTCCACTCGATCGCGCATTCCTACTCTGACGTGCCGGTCCTCCAGCTCTCGGCCGGCCTCGAGTCGGCCAAGATGCTCGAGGCCTACCGGCGGATGCGCGACATCGTCTCAGAGCTGCGCGACGACGGCCCGACCGAGCAGGAGGTCGAGCGGGCACGCGCGTACGCCGCCGGCGCCCGCGCGATCGCGTTCGAAAACACCGGCGCCGTGGCGCGCCACGCGGCGCAGCAGACCGTCGTGTACGGCGAGGACGTAGACCCCGATCGGACGATCGAGCTGCTCGACCAGGTCAGCTTCGACCAGGTCCGGGAAGTGGCCGCGCGGGTGGCTGACGAGCTGTCCGTAGCCGTCGTGGGTCCCCACACGGTGCAGGAGCTCGAGTCCGCCTGACGGTGAGACGCTGGGCCGTCGGGGGCATTGCCGCGCTGGCGATCGCCGGATGCGGCGGCGGGGGCCACCGTCCGCAACCGAGCTCGGAGGCCTCGGCCGGCCCGCCCGTGCCCCGGACGAGCACGACCACGACCGTTCCGAAGGTCGCCCCGACTGTGCCGCAACCGCAGGCCATCCCGTCGGCGATGACCAACCTCCGGGCCTCCCTCGCCAAGGCGTTCGGCAAGGCCGGACCGAATTCCGGCGCGCTCGTCTACGACCTGAGCGCGAAGCAGACGCTGTTCTCGCTGAACCCCGACACCGGCAGGCCACCCGCCTCGGTCGAAAAGCTCTATACCACGGTGGCGCTGCTCAGCCAGCTCGGCCCCGACGCGCGACTGAAGACGACGCTGGTGGGCGACGGCCGCCTCGGGCCGGGCGGGGTGTGGCACGGGAACCTGTACCTGGTCGGCGGCGGCGACCCGACCTTCGGCGACGGCGCCTTCAACCGCACCTGGGAGCAGGGGTACGGTCCCACCGCCAACGACCTCGTGGCCCAACTCAGCCAAAAGGGCATCAAGCGCGTAACGGGGTGGGTGATCGGCGACGCGGCCATGTTCGACGACCTCCGGGGCGGACCGGCCACCGCCTACAAGCCCGACGTCCCGGACTTCGGCGGCCAGCTGGCCGGGCTCACCTACGACCACGGATCGACGTTCAAGAAACTCAACCCGGGCGCGTTCGCGGCCAAGGAGCTCGTGCTGACCATGCACGGCGCCCACATCGGCGCCAGACCGCTCAACCGCACGCTCCCGGCGCCGGCCGGGGCCACCCAGCTCGCGTCGGTCGAGTCGCCGCCTCTGTCGGTGATGCTGAAGCTGATGGACGTCCCCTCGGACGACTTCTTCGCCGAGATGCTGACCAAGCAGCTCGGCAAGCAGTTCGGAGCGGGCGGGAGCATCGACGCGGGCGCCCAGGTGATCTCGCAGACGATCAGATCGTTCGGGTTGCACCCGACGATCGTCGACGGCTCGGGGCTGTCGCGCTCGGACCGCTCCTCGCCGGGGCAGGTGGTGGCGCTGCTGCGCACGATGTGGAACACCCCGATCGGCCGCGCGCTGTCCGCCTCGCTCCCGGTCATGGGAGAGAGCGGCACCGTGCAGCGCATCGCCCCGCACACCGTCGCGCAGGGACGCTGCGTCGCCAAGACCGGCACCCTCAACTACGTCACCAACCTCGCCGGCTACTGCACCACGCGCAACGATCACACGCTCGCGTTCGCGCTGATGATCGACGGTCCGGGGAACTGGACCGCGCTTCAGCTCTTCAATCAGATCGTCCCGGCGATCGCTCGCTATTGAACCTGCGGCCCGGCCTCGGGACAATCGGTAGTGCCGTGGAGGTGACCACTGCCGTCAACAGGCGCGAGCTCCAGCGTTATCTGGACCGCTTGGGGGATCGCTGGCCGATCGACGTCGCCGTGCTCGGCGGCGCGCGGGTGGCGGACGAGCAGGGCGCCCCGCCGCAGCGCGAGCGCGGCCCGGAGTTCATCGTGATCCTGGTCTCGCACTCGTTCGAGGGCATGCCGTGGCTCGAGCGCGTGTACCACGCCGGCCTGCTGTGGGACGGCCTCGAGATGGGGGCGCAGGCCGACGTCCACTGCTACACGCCGGACGAATTCGGGCGCAAGCGGGTCACGCTGCCGCGCGTCACTCAGGCGGTCGACCACGGGATCGATTTGCTGGCCGACGCGGACGGCGAGTACTAGCGCCCGACGCGGAGCGCCGGGTCGAGCCCGTCGTACTTGGCGTCCGGCTCGGCCCCGAGGGCGTCGAGGGCCTTACTGAAGAAGCAGCGCACGGCCGTCGCGAGCACCACGTCCACGATCTCCTCATCGGACAGTCCGAGCGACCGGAGCCGATCGAAGTCGGCCTGCTCGATCGACGTGGCGTCCTCGACGACCTTGGCCGCGAGGTCCATGATCGCCACCTCGGTCTCGTCGAGCCCCGCGCTGCGATGGTCGAGCACGGCTGCGCGGACCGCATCGGGCCCCAAGAAGCCTCGATCCATCAGCACCGACCCGTGCGCCAGCGTGCAGTAGCTCGAGCGCAGGCGCGTGGCCGCGGCGATCGTGGCCAGCTCGTAGCGCCGTGGGTCCATGCCGTTCTTGATTGCGCCGTTGAGCTGCTTCCAGGCCGCGTACACCTCGGGCCTGAGCGAGAACGCTTGAGTGAAGTTGGGCAGGAAGCCGTTCAGCTCGCGATCGGCGGCGTAGATCTCCGCGGTGGCGCCGGTCGCGTCGTCTTCCGGGACGGTCTCGATGAAGGTCATGTCAGCTGATCCCCACCATTCGCTCGATCGGCAGCCGGGCCCGGTCGGCCACCTCGGACGGGACCTTGACCTCGTACACGTCGTCGCGGAGCGCGTCGCGGAGCTTGGGCAGCGTGATCATCTTCATGAACCGGCAGTGCGCCGCCTCGTTGGCCGCGATGAACTCGGTGTCGGGCGCGGCCTGGCGGAGCGGGTGGAGCATGCCGGTCTCCGTGGCAACGATCGCCGTCCCGCCGTGATGCTCACGCGCGTACCCGAGCATCCCGCCGGTCGACAGCATGTGGACGCCCGCGGAATCCACATCGCCGGCCGCCACGTACTCCATCACGCTGGTCGAGCAGCCGCACTCGGGGTGGATCAGGAAGTCGGCGCCGGGATGGGCGGCGCGCACCGCGGTGATGTCGTCGGGCCGGATCCCGGCGTGGACGTGGCACTCGCCGTCCCACACGTGCATGGGCCGCCCGGTCGAGCGCTCGACGTACGCCCCCAGGAACATGTCCGGTCCGAACAGGATCTCCGTATCGGAACCGTGCTCGGCGTAGATGTGCTCGACGACCTTGACCGCGTTGGCCGAGGTGCAGCAGTAGTCGGTCTGCGCCTTGACCTCGGCCGTCGTGTTCACGTACATGACCACGACCGCGTTCGGATGCTTGAGCTTCCAGTCATGCAGTTGCGAGGCGGTGATCGAGTCGGCCAGCGAGCAGCCGGCGTCGAGGTCGGGGATCAGCACGCGCTTGTCGGGGCACAGGATCGACGCGGTCTCGGCCATGAAGTGGACGCCGCAGAACACGATCGTGTCCGCGCTGGCCTGGGCCGCCTGTTGGGAGAGGCCGAGTGAGTCGCCGACGTAATCGGCGACGTCCTGGATTTCTGGCAACTGATAGTTGTGGGCGAGGATGACCGCGCCACGCTCGGCGGCCAGCGCGCGGACCTCGTCCTGAAGGGCGGGGATGTTCTCGAGCAGCAGGGGTGCGTCTGACGCACCCAGCATCGGCAGGTTCATGGAAGGGCTTCCAGGAGGAGGGACAGGTCTAACGCCGGGGCGCTGTGCGTGAGCGCCCCTACCGAGATGAAGTTTACTCCCGTGCCCGCGACGGCCCGGAGCGTCTGGAGAGTCACCCCGCCGCTGGCCTCGAGCTCGGCCCGGCCGGCCACGCGCTCGACGGCTTCGCGCATCTGCTCGGTCGACATGTTGTCGAGCAGGATCCGGAATCCCGGGATGCCGGCGCCGGCCTCGAGCGCCTCGTCGACCTCGGCCACGTCCCGGCACTCGACCTCGAGCGGGAGGCCCGGGGCGTAAGCGTGGGCCTTGCGCACCGCCTCCCCGACCCCGCCGGCCGCCGCGGCGTGGTTCTCCTTGATCAGGATCGCGTCGAACAGCCCGAAGCGGTAGTTGGTGGCGCCCCCGGCGGCGACCGCGGCCTTCTCGAGCGCGCGCAGACCCGGGGTGGTCTTTCGCGTGTCGAGAATCGTGGCGCCGGTCCCCGACACCGCCTCCACGTATCGAGCCGCCATCGTCGCGACGCCCGACAGGCGCTGGAGGAAGTTCAGGGCGGTCCGCTCCGCGGTCAGGATCGCGCGGGCCGAGCCGTCGATCCGCAGGACCGGCCCTCCGTCACGCCATTCCCCCTCGGCGACCATAGGCTCCAGAGCGATCGACGGGTCGAGCGAACGGAAGGTCTCAACCGCCACGTCGAGGCCGTAGATCACCCCCGGCGCCTTCTGGGTGATCAGCGCGCGACCCCGCGCGTTCTCGGGGACGGTGGCGGCGGTCGTCACGTCGCCGTCGCCGACGTCCTCGGCCAACGCCCGCGCGACCACTTCGCTGATGTTCGCTTCGCTCACGCCGGCTCAGAGGCCCTTGCGCTGGTGCGCGAAGTGACCCTCCAGCGACCCCTGGTGGTCCGTGATCGTGAGGTGCCCCGGCGCGGACCTCTTCGGGATCTCGATCCCCTGTGGATCCAGCCGCTCGCCCTCCGGGCCGTGCACCTCGACGTGCGGTAGCTCCGCGGTGGCCGGGCGCCCCGGTCGGCTCGCGTCGTGGATCGTCGGACGCGCCGGTTTGTCGACGACCAGCCGGCTCCCGTCCTTGAACTTCCAGTCCAGCCGCTGATGAGAACCTGGCTCATAGCCCTTCGGCTTCGGCGCCGGGTCGATGTCGTCGGGCGGGCGCCCGATCGCCTTTTCGATCTCGGCGAAATCCATCCCGCGCCTGAGCCTGGGCGCCGCCTTGAGCGCGTCGCACGGAACTCTCCTCCCGGCGGTGATAACCGGCCCCTGCCGCTCCAGCTCGCGGCGCGCCTCCACCAGCGGATCGAGATGCCCCGCGAGATCGCTCCCGGAGCGTCCGAGCGCGTCGGTCTCGATCTCCTCGAGCGTCCGTTGAGCGGATTCGTAGGCGGTGCGTCCCCGGCCGAGGCGCTCCTGGAACCGAGCCGGTGGTTCGCCCGGCTTGGGCTTCATCCCGCGGTAGGCCACCAGCTTCTCGCGCAGCTTGGCCAGCGCCTCGGTATAGCGCTCGAGGACAGCATCCTCCGCCGCGGTTGGGACGCCCTCCGGAAGACGCGCCGGCTCGCCGCCCGCGGGCGCTTTCCCGCCCCCGGCGCTCGATGCGCCGGCCTCCGGAGCGCCGCCGCCGCGCCCGCGGTCCTTCATCGACGCCTCGATCGCCTGGGGCGGCGCCTCGATCCCGCCCGTGCGGCCGCGCAGGAACTTCACGGTATTCGGCATCGTGATCGCTCCGATCGCCGCCAGCCGCCCGAGCGCCGCCAGCGCGTCGGCGCTGACCGCCGCGCTGCCGCCGCCAACAGCCACGGCGCCACCGTCACCGCCGATGCCGCCGATCTGCGGCGGCTCTACTCCGCCCCCACCGCCCGGCTGCCCGACCACGGGCAGCATCCAGATGTCGTACGCGGTCCACGCGAGCATCGCGATGTTGATCCATGCGGCGAGTCGCGCGTCCTTCTCGCGCTGCTCGTTCGTCTCGTCCACGATCTGGCTGAAGTCGTACGCCCAGTCGGCCGGGAAGTTCGACGCGAGATGCGACAGCGCCATGTCGACGATGTCCCGCTGCCGGAGGCGGAGCGACGCCACGACCGGATCGAGCTCGCTATGAACCGTCCTCACGCCCATGGCCGCACGGTCGGTGGCCGTCGAATGCTCCTTGATCAACTCGTAGAAGTAGAAGTCGTAGGTGAGCAGGACCGCTACCGCCTTGAGGCCGAAGACCGCGGCCGTCAGCTCGGTCCCCGCCTCGGCGAACTTGCGCTCGCCGGCCTCGCTGGATGCTGCCTCGCCCTCGGCGACGAGCTGCGCCGCTCGGCCGGTGGCCTCGATGATCCACGCCAGCTGGTCGACGTAGGACTCGAGCTTGTCGCGGATGTCCCGCGTCTCGAACGACGGCTCGGGCACGAGCTTCTTGATCGTCGCGGCCAGGTTGGCCAGGGCGCGCACCTGGGCGTCGAGGGCGGCGCGAAAATCGTCGGCGACCGTCGGGGCGGTGCTGACGCTCGGGCTGCGCGCGAGCACCGCGCCGGATCCCACCATCTGCCGTGCCGCCCGGTTTCCGGCCGAGCGCTGCAGGCCGAGGACGGCCGCAGCCGGCCCGCGAGCAGTGGCCGGTCCGGCCTCGGACGCGGGGTGGGCGTCCGGCAGGGCGTGGGCGGAGACGGGATTCAGAGGATGAACGGTAGTGACGACGCGGTGTCCTCCACCCAGACGCCAGACGACGTCCCGTCCTTTCACGCGGCCACGAACGCCTACTCGATCAGCACCCGGACGGTCCGGAAGGCCGGGTCCGAGGCCCCGTGTAGGCGCGCTCCCTCCGAGGTCAGCTCGCGCAGGTACGTGACCACCTCGTCGGTGATCCGCTCGCCGGGCAGGAGCGAGGGGACGCCGGGCGGGTAGCCGGCGATCGCCTCGCACGAGATCCGGCCGACCGCGTCTGCCACCGGGACCACCTCGCCCCGGCCGAGGAACGCCTCCCGGGGCGAGACCGCGGTCTCGTGCAGAAACGCGGCCGGCGGGCGCGTGATCGCATGGCGGGTGCCGGGCCGCTGGATCTGCCTGACCGTCTCGGCGAAATCGTGCGCCAGGCGCTCGAGCGCCTCGACCGGCTGGCCGATGCCGAGCACGAGCACGAGCGTGGCGTGAGTGGCCAGCTCGACGTAGATGTCGTAGGAGTTGCGCAGCGCCGCGGACACGTCATAGCCGGTGCGTCCGGTGCCGCGGACGTCGATCACGATCCGCAGGGGATCCCAGCCGGCGATCCCTGGGCGCCCGACGAACGACTCGTCGAGCACGGCGCAGCCGGGGACCGCTTCGATCGCGTCTCGCGCCCGCTCGGCGGCATGAATCGTGCGGTCGAGCAGCGCCTCGCCGTGCACCGCGAGCTGGCGGCGGGCGGCGTCCAGGGACGCCATCAGCAGCGCGCTCGGGCTGGTCGAGCGGATCAGGCGCACGGCCCGGGCCACCGCCTCGATGTCGACCCGCTCCGTGCCGGCGACGAGCAGCATGGCCGATTGGGTGAGGCTGCCGACGATCTTGTGGGTCGAGGCGAGCATCGCGTCGGCCCCCAGCTCGAGCGGGCAGCGGGGCAGCCGCGCGTGGAAGCCGAAGTGCGAGCCCCAGGCGCAGTCGACGATCAGGGCCGCGCCGGCCGCGTGCGCGATCTCGGCGCACCCCTCGACGTCGGCCGCCATCCCGTAGTAGGTGGGCGAGACGATGAAGGCGGACTTCGCGCCGGAAGCGCGCTCGAACGCGGCGGCGAGCGCCTCGGGCGTCACCCCGTGGGCCATGCCGAGCTCGTGGTCGTACTCGGGGGCCACGAACTGCGCCTTCCCGCCGCTCAGCACCAGGCCGTCGATCAGGCTGGCGTGTGAGTTGCGCTGGAGGACCACAGTCTCGCCGGGCGGCGCCAGGGCCAGGCACAACGCGTGGTTGCCCTGGGTGGCGCCGTTGGTGAGAAACCACGCGCGCTGCGCCCGATAGGCGTCCGCGGCCAGGCGTTCGGCGCGCTCGTACGGCGTCGGAGACGGCCCGACGTCGATCCCCTCGATGTCCTGGGGCACATCGAGCAGCAGCGCCTGGTCACCCAGAGCGGTGCGCAGCCCCGGGTCGGCGCCCTCGCCGCCCTTGTGTCCCGGGACGTGGAAGCGCAGCGAACCGCGAAAGCCGTAGGCGGTGATCGCCTCTAGGTACGGCGCGGTCGGCTGCTCGGCCGGCTCGCGGACCGCGTGGCCGTCGGTCACTTGGCGGCTTTCAGCAGGTAGGAGCGGGCGAACCCGTCGAGGTCGCCGTCGAGCACCCGCGCGGTGTCCCCCATCTCGAAGTCGGTCCGGTGGTCCTTGACCATCGAGTACGGGTGCAGCACGTAGGAGCGGATCTGAGAGCCGAAGTTGACGTCCTGGGCCTCGCCGCGCTCGCGCGCGATCTCCTCGCGGCGCTTGCGTTCCTCGAGCTCGAGCAGCTTGGAGCGCAACATCGTCATCGCCTCCGCCTTGTTGGACGATTGCGAGCGCTCGTTCTGGCACTGCACGACGATCCCGGTCGGCTTGTGGGTGATGCGCACGGCCGAGTCGGTCTTGTTCACGTGCTGGCCCCCCGCGCCGCTGGCCCGATACGTGTCGATCTGGAGGTCGTCGTCGTCGATCTGGACCTCGCCGATGCCCTCGACCACCGGGGATACCTCTACGCCGGCGAAGCTCGTCTGACGGCGATGCGCCGCGTCGAACGGCGACAGCCGGACCAGGCGGTGAACGCCCTTCTCGGCGCCGTACAGCCCGTAGGCGTTCTCGCCCTTGACCATGAAGGTGGCGGACTTGATCCCGGCCTCCTCCCCGGGCGACGCCTCCAGCAGCTCGACGTCGAACCCGCGCCGCTCGGCCCAGCGCATCTCCATCCGCAGCAGCATCTCGGCCCAGTCCTGGGCGTCGGTCCCGCCCGCGCCGGCGTTGACCGTGACCAGCGCGTCGCCCGTGTCATAGCGGCCCGAGAACAGGCGCTGCTCCTCGAGCTGCTCCAGACGCTCCTGCACGGTGCGGATCTGCTCCTCGAGCTCCGAGGCGATCTCGGGGTCTTCCTCGGCCAGTTCGGCCAGCGGCTCGAGGTCCTCGACGTCGCGTTCGAGCTCGCGGTAGGTCGAGAGGCGCCGGCTGGTCCGGGCGTGCTCGGCGCTCACCTGTGCCGCCCGCTCCTGGTCTTCCCAGAAGCCGGGCGCGCCCATCTCGTCTTCGAGCGCCTGAACGCGCTCGCTCAGCGCAGCGGGGTCAAAGGTAATCCGCAAGCAGCTTGAGCTGCTCGCGGATCGCCGCGAGGCGCTGGGAGAGGGGCTCTGAAGGTGCGGTGGCCATCTGGTCCCACGGTAGCAGCGGGGGTAGATTGATCGCTATGGCAACCCTCACAGACCCAGAAGTGCAGAAGCTCCTCTCAGAGCCCAATCACGCTGTGATCTCGACGCTGAACCAGGACGGATCGGTGCACAGCGCTGTGGCCTGGATCAGCGCCGAGGGCGAAAGCGTCGCGGTCAACAGCGCCCGCGGCCGGAAGTGGCCAACCAATCTCGAGCGCGATCCGCGGGTCAACATCGTCGTGTACGAGCAGGACAACCCGTACAACTACGTCGAGATCCGCGGCAGCGCCAGCGGAACGACCGACGGCGCGGACGAGCACATCAACGCGCTCAGCAAGAAGTACATCGGCCAGGATGAGTATCCGGCCCGCCAGCCGGGCGAGGTGCGGATCAAGTTCGTGATCGAGCCGGACAACGTCCGGCATCAGAAGCAGGACTAGCCCCGCGCCCTTTATAGGTGAGGATCGTGCCGCCGCGCGCGGCGGGCGGCACGGTCGCGGGCGTCGCCGCGGATCTCGTCGCGGAGGTGGCCCTTGTGCGCGCCCTGATGGCGCTTGGACTCGAGCTCCCGCTCGACGCGGTCGAACTCGGGCGCCGGCCCGTACAGCCGCCAGCCGTTGCGCAGCAGCGGGATCACCACGGCCAGTGCGACGAAGATGGGCCAGAAGAAACCGCTCGCGCCCGACGCGGCCCAGATGCCCGCGCAGATCACGAACCCGCCGGCCCCTCCCCCGGCCTCCTGGATCAGCCGGCGTTGGAGCTCGCGGCGGCGCGCGGCGAGCTCGGCCTTGCGCTCCGCCGGCGTCGCCGGGAGCTTGGGAAGGTCGGCGAGCTGCGCCGTGAGTTCGCGCTGGGTCTGCGCCGCGTAGGCCGCCTGGACGCGGTCGCTCAGCTCATCGTCGGTGAGGCGGCCCGCGGCGAAGTGCTCGCGGATGTCCTGGACGGCGCGCTCGCGCTGCTGATCGGAGACGCGCAGGTCCTGGTCGCCGGCGTCGGCCATGTCCGGCAATGTAGCGCCCAGGTCAGGGCCCGTCTCACCGCATGATGCCGGTGTGGCCCAGCGAGTAACGACCGGGCTGTGGCCACACGCACACCCCGTGTGGCCCCGACCCGACGGGAACCCGCGCCAGCAGCTTTCCCGACCTCGTGTCGATGGCGTACACCTGCGCGTCGTAGCGCCCGGAAAGCCAGAGGACGTGGCCCGAAGCGGACACGTTGCCCATGTCCGGGCTCCCGCCCGGAATCAGCCACGTCTTGACCACCTTTCGCGTCGCGAAGCTGAGCACGGACACGGCGCCCTCTCCGCGGTCGGACACGTACAGGAAGCGGTCGTCGCGACTCGGGTACAGCCCGTGCGCGCCGGGGCCGGTCTTGACGAACCCGATCAGGCTGAACGTGCGCGCCGAGATCTCCCACACGCCTCCGTAGTTGAGGTCGGCCACGTAGAACACCCGGCCGTCCGGCGAGAGCTTCACGTCCTGCGGCGAGGCCTCGGGCCGCAGCGGGAACGACTTGACCACGCGTTCGCGATTGACGTCGAGCACGATCATCGAGGAGCCGAACTCACAGCTGATCAGCATGTAGCGCCCGTCGGCGGTGTAGTCGGCGTGGTTGACCCCGGCGCATTGCGGGACGCTCACGGCGTGGTGCAGCTTCATCGTCTGGGCATCGCGGAACGCGAGTATCCGCATGCGCTCCTCGACGACCACGGCGTAGCGCCCGTCGGGCGTGTAGTACATGTTGTACGGATCCTCCACTGGGATGGGAGGGCGCGGAACGCCCGTGACCGGATCGATCGGGGTCAGGGTGTTCCCCTCGTCGTTGGCCACGTACAGGGTCCGCAGGTCATACGACGGGATCACATGCTGAGGGAGCGCTCCGACCGCGAACTCCCGGACGATCTTGTAGGTGTGCGGGTCGATCTCGTCGACGGTGTTGCTCTGGCTGTTCGGCACGTACACGAGGGGTCGGGCGCCGCGCGCGGCCGGCGCCATGTCGCCCGGCGCGTCGGCCGCGTACACGTTGTGCGGGTCGAGCGGCGCCCAGCTCGGCCTCTGCGGCAGGACGCCGGTGACGGTGCGGATCGACGTGCTGGACGTGGAGCCGGTGGACGCGTGCTTGGCATCGCCGCCGCAGGCGCTCATCGCCAGCGCCACCGCCGCCAGCAGGACCGCCGTCGCCGCGCGGGTCCTCACGGCGTGCCGATCTGTGGCCGCAGACCGTAAATCCGACCGCTCAGCACACCATCGGATCCGCGACCCCCGGCGACCATCACCACTCCGCCGAGGGTCGCCGCGCCCACGTCGGACAGCGCCACCGGTAGCCGGCCCGCCGGGCGCACGCGGCCGCTGACCGGATCCACCGACAGGATCGCGCTCGTCTGCGAGCCCTGGTCCGGGCCGCGGCCGCCGATCACGTACATCCGGTTGCCCAGCGCGGCGCCGGCCGCATGGGTCAGCGGGTGCGGCAGCAGGCCGATCTGGTGCACCTGGCCATCGGCCGGATCGAACGAGTACACCTCCCGGGTCGCCACGTCGCCGCTCGTGCCGCCGGCCACGATCAGATGCCCTGCGATCGCGGCCACGGCGGCGTAGCGGATCGGGTGCGGGAGGTGCCCAACTACCCGCGCCGTGCCCGAACCCGTCCAGGCGACGATCGTGTCGAGCGGCACGACACCGGTGTAGCCGCCGACCACGTACACCGTGCCCTCGATGACGCCGGCGGCGACGTCGGAGGCGGCCGCCGGCAGGTGACCGGCGACGGTGGCGCGGCCGGAGGAGTCCACGGCCAGGATGTCGCTGTAGGACGGCTCACCGCCGCCGAACAGATACGCCGTGCCGTTCAGCGTGGCACCCGCAGCGTCGTGGACCGCGTAGGGGAGCGTCCCGATCCGCTCGCTCCCGGCTGTGCCAGCGCGGACGATGTCCGACACCGATGCGGTGGCCTGATCGAGTCCGCCCATCAGTACCAGCCGCCCCATCACGGCCGTCGTGGCCGGGAACTGCACCGGCGCCGGCAACTCGCCGACGACCTTGGCGTCCAGCGACCTCACCGTCGGCGCATGGTGCGGGCGATGCGCGGCGGTCGCGCGGGTGGTCGTGGCTGACGGGGACGACGAGGCCGAGGATCCAGATCCACAGCCGCCGGCGAACACCGCGGCCGCGATCAGAAAGGGCAGGCAACGAGGCACGCGCGGCGATCGTAGACGGGCGATGAGAAGTGAGCGTTTCCACACTTCCGACCACCCCCCTGTAAAGGACGCTTGACAGCCGAGCGGTGTAAAGCTAACTTTCCACGTGTGCGGAACCTGATCCGACAGCTACGTACCGGACGTGGCCTCTCCCAGGGCCAGCTCGCCACGGCGATGAACGTCTCGCGCCAGACCATCAACTCGATCGAGCAGGAGCGCTACACACCGTCGCTGCCGCTCGCGCTGGCGCTCGCGCGCTACTTCGACACATCCGTAGAGGAGATCTTCAATGAGAACCATGTGTAGGTCGCGCTGGTTCCTCCCCCTGTTCGCGCTCGCGCTCGGCGGGGTGGTGTTCGGCGCCCAGGCGATCGGGGGGGATCCCGGCTCCGGCCTGGTTTCCCTCGGGATCATGGCGTTTGCCGGCGCCGTGTTCCTGTTCGGCGGGCGCAGCGAGACGATCCGGGGGTTGCGCGGCGACGGCCGCGACGAGCGCTTTCAGCAGATCGACATCCACGCCACCGCGTTCGCGGGGACGGTGGTGATCGCGGCGGTGATCGTCGGGTTCCTGGTCGAGATGGCCCACGGCCACGACGGGAGTCCGTACACCTGGCTGGGAGCGCTCGGCGGGATCGCCTACCTCGCAGCGATCGTCGTTATGCGCCTCCGGGGGTAGCCAGCAAGTCGCGCGAGCGCGCCACGTCGACACCCCGCCGGGTCGACCCCGAGTAACGCAACACTCGCCACGCCCCAGCCGGCGAATGTGGCGAAACTCGGGCTATGGCCGACTGAATCTCCATTCACATCTCCGGGGAGGCGCGAGTGTGACGTTACTCGCCACCGGAAACCGGTGTATCGGGATCGACCGGGGCCGATCTGGGAGATGAGGCGGCGGGGTCGCGCGGCGGCTCGCCAGCCCGGCTCCGGACGGGGCGCGCGGCGGCTCGCCAGCCCGGCTTCAGACGCGGCAGCCGCCGGCTCGCCAGCCGGCTTCGGAAGGGGCGTCCGCCGGCTCGTCAGCCGGCTTCGGAAAGGGCGTCCGCCGGCTCGCCAGCCGGCTTCGGAAGGGGGCGTGGGCGTCGGTCCGGCGTCCCTCGGGCCCAGTGCCATCGCGGAGCTTTCGGTTCACGACCCGGCGGGACGCCGGACCGACGTCACGCCCCGTGACACCTCTTGAACTTCTTCCCCGACCCGCACCAGCACGGATCGTTGCGCCCGATCTGCTCGCTCGGGTCGACGTGGCGCTGCTCGATCTGCACCGGCACCGGCTCGTCGTACATCTCGCCGGCCGCCTCGCCGGCCGCCAGGGCGCCACCGGCCGCCGCGGCGATCGCCATCGCGCCCTGCGGCGCGCCGCCACCGCCCGAGTACGTCACCCGGCCGCCACCGGTGGGTGAGCTTGCGGCCGCGCTCGGCCGGCGCTGGGGCGGGGCCTGCGGGGGCCCGCCGTTCGGGTCCACCGGCGTCACCTCGACGTGGAAGATCAGCCGGGCGAAGTCGTCCCAGATGCTGTTCATCAGGTCGCGGAACAGTTCGAAGGCCTCGTTCTTGTAGGCCACCAGCGGCTCGATCTGGGCGAAGCCCCGCAGGTGGATGCCCTCGCGCAGGTAGTCCATGTCGTACAGGTGCTCGCGCCAGCGCTGGTCGATGATCTGCAGGAGCAGGAAGCGCTCGATGTCGCGCATCAGCTCGGGCCCGAACTCTTCCTCGCGTGCCTCGTACTGCTCCCCGGCCAGGTCCTCGAGCGCCTGCTTCAGCTCCTCGCGGTCGGCGCGCCCGGGGTTCACGTCCGGGACCGAGGCGGTGGGCGGGAACATCTCGGCCATCCGCCGCAGCAGGCCCTCGACGTCCCAGTCGTCGACGAAGTCGCCGGCGGTGTACTCGTCGACGAGGCGCTCGATCAGCGAGGCGATCTCGCCGCGGGCGGCCTCGCTCATGTCGCGGCCCTCGAGGATCTCGTCGCGGTAGGTGTAGATCACCTCGCGCTGCTGGTTGAGCACGTCGTCGTACTCGAGGGTGTGCTTACGCGTGAGGAAGTGCTGCTCCTCGACCTTGCGCTGGGCCTTCTCGATCTGCTTGGAGAGCATCCCGTGCTCGATCGGCTCCTCGTTGCCCTCCTCGTCGACGCTGCCGAGGCGGTCGAGGATCTTGTAGATGCGCTCGCCGGCGAACAGCCGGACCAGGTCGTCCTGGGCGGACAGGAAGAATCGGGACTCGCCGGGGTCGCCCTGGCGGCCGGAGCGGCCGCGCAGCTGGTTGTCGATCCGCCGCGACTCGTGGCGCTCGGTGCCGAGGATGAACAGCCCGCCGGCGTCGAGCACCTGGTCGCGCAGACCGTTCACGCGCTCCTCGATCGTCGGCAGGACCTTCTCGAGGTGCTCGTCGTAGTCGGGCATCCCAGGCTCCAGCCCGAGCTTGGCCAGCTCGAGCCGCGCGAGGTGCTCGGAGTTGCCGCCCAGCTTGATGTCGACGCCGCGGCCGGCCATGTTGGTCGCGATCGTGACCGCCCCAGGGGCGCCGGCCTCGGCGATGATCTCGCCCTCGCGCTCGGCGTGCTCGGGCTTGGCGTTCAGCACGGTGTGCTTGATCCCGCGGCGGGTCAGGCCGTCGGACAGAACCTCTGAGACCTCAACCGAGATCGTGCCCACCAGCACCGGCTGGCCGGCCTCGTGGCGCTCGGCGATCTCCCGGACGACCGCGCTCCACTTGCCCTCCTTGGTCTTGTAGACCTGATCGTTGCGGTCGCCGCGGACCATCGGCCGGTTGGTGGGGATCTCGACGACGGGCAGGTTGTAGATCTTCATGAACTCGGTGGCCTCGGTGATGGCCGTACCGGTCATGCCCGCCAGCTTGTCGTACATGCGGAAGTAGTTCTGCAGCGTGATCGTCGCGAGCGTCTGGTTCTCCTCCTGGACGCGCACGCTCTCCTTGGCCTCGACCGCCTGGTGCAGGCCCTCCGACCAGCGCCGGCCCTCGAGGATGCGCCCGGTGAACTCGTCGATGATCTTGACCTCGCCGTCGATCACCGCGTAGTCGACGTCGCGCTTGTACAGCGACTCGGCTTTCAAAGATTGGATCAGGTGATTGACCAGGTGGCCGTTCTCGGCCCGGTACAGATGGTCGATCCCCAGGAAGCGCTCCGCCTTGGCCACGCCCTGCTCGGTGATCGCGATCGTCTTGTGCTTCTCCTCGAACTCGTAGTCGAAGTCGGCGACGAACGCCTTCTTGGACCGCGGGTCCATGCCCTCGGGCGTCTTGCCCGGCTTCATCTGCGGGGCGAGCCGGGCGAACTGCTTGTACAGGTCGGCGGCCTGCTCAGGCGCGCCCGAGATGATCAGCGGCGTCCGCGCCTCATCGATCAGGATGTTGTCCACCTCGTCGACGATTGCGTAGGCGTGGTAGTACGACTTGCCCTCCTCGGGCTTCTCCCGACCGCCGTGCTGGACCTTCTCCTCGAGCGAGGTGGCCATGTTGTCGCGCAGGTAGTCGAACCCGAACTCGGAGTTCGTGCCGTAGGTCACGTCGGCGGCGTACGCGGCCCGCTTCTCCTCGTAGGGCTGCATGTTCTGGAGCACGCCGACCGACACGCCGAGCAGGTCGTAGATCGGCTTCATCCACATCGCGTCGCGTCGGGCCAGATAGTCGTTGACCGTGACGAGGTGGACGCCGCGCCCGCCCAGCGAATTCAGTACCACGGCGAGCGTCGCGGTCAGGGTCTTGCCCTCGCCGGTCTTCATCTCGGCGATCGAGCCGTCGTGCAGGACCATCCCGCCGATCATCTGCACGTCGAAGTGGCGCATCCCCATCGTGCGCCGGCCCGCCTCGCGCACCAGCGCGAAGCACTCGTAGACGAGGTCGTCGAGGCTCTCGCCGCCCCGGGCTCGCTCTCGCAACTCGTCGGTGGCTTCCCTCAGCTCACCGTCGGTGTAGTGCTCGAGCTCGGCCTCGAAAGCGTTGATCCGTCCGACCCGCTGTTCATACGTCTTGAACTTCTTCGCTTCGCCCATGCGAAGCGCGCGGTCCAGAATGGACATAGGGCTAGCGTAGCAGTGGGTGGGGGGCGATTCAGGCCGTCTAGGCGGCCGAGCTCACCCCCGTTTGACCGCCGGAACCAGCCGCCCCGGCGTCCTCCCCGAGGAACGTCTCTTCCTCGGAGGCGGCCACGCCGACCTCGGTCTCCTGCGCTGTCGCCGCCGCCCGCTGCTCGCGCCGTCGCCGGCGCTTGTCGCGGTGGCGCTTGACCTGGACGTGCAGCTCGTCGGCGCACAAATTGATCGAGCGTGCGATGTCGGGCGATGCGTCGCGCGCCCGCAGCGTCACCCCCTTCAGGTGCAGCGTCGCCTCCGCCACCTGATCATCCGCAATCGCCGGATTGCGTTCTTCGAACACCTCCACCTCGAGCACGGCGAGCTCCGACACCTGCCGCTCGACCTTGCGAAAGCGCTTGGCGACGTGCTCCCGCAGGTCCTCGGAAACGGGCAGGTTTCGGCCCTTGACCTCGATGCGCATCGACCTACCTCCTTCTCGGAAGGACGGATGTGCGTTGAACCGGTTAGCCTAGCCCTCAGTCGGGCGTTTGTCGATTCCGCACCGGGCCCGTTTTTCGGCGCATAATCCGTGCCGGTGACGCCCGAGACCTCATGGTCGTTCGACCCCACGGTGCTGCTCGGGGTGTTCGTGCTGGTGGCCCTATACGCGGCGGGCTGGCGCCGAGCGCGCCGGCCGGGTGAGCGCCACCCTCCGAGCTTCTGGCGCCTGCTCCTGTTCGCCGGCGGGATCGTGATCATCCTGGCGGCGCTGGTCTCCCCGCTCGACTCGCTGGGCGATCAGCTGATGGTCATGCACATGGTGCAGCACATGCTGCTGATCGACATCGCGCCGATCCTGCTCATCCTCGGGCTGACCAAGGTGCTGCTGCGCCCAGTCACCCGGCGGCTGAACACGATCGAGCGCCGCGCCGGCTTCTTCGCGAGCCCGGTATTTGCGGTGATCTTCTACGCGTCGGTGCTGTGGCTATGGCACGTGCCGTACCTGTACGACAAGGCGCAGGGCGCCGCCGCGATCCACGCCCTCGAGCACCTGTTGTTCTTCACCGCCGGCGCGCTGTACTGGTGGCACGTCCTCTCGCCGATCCGCAGCCGCATGCGCCTGGCCGGGCTGGGCCCGGTCGCGTACATGGCCGGCGGCAAGCTGCTGGTTGGGATCCTGGGCATCGCGCTGGCCTTCGCCCCGACGGTCATCTATCCGTTCTACGCCCACCAGCCCCACTACTGGGGGCTGACCCCGCTCGAGGATCAGATGATGGCCGGGCTCGTGATGGCGCTCGAGCAGTCGGTCGTGATGGGGATCGCGCTCGTCGTGCTGTTCGTCCAGATGCTGAACGAGTCCGAGCGCACCGCCCAGCGGGCCGAGCAGTTCGAAGCCGTTTGATTGGCCTCGCTTCGCTCGGCGTCCGTGGGACCGGGTGCCCCATCCGGACACGGAGCGCGTCCCGCCGGGCAAGGATGCCCGGCGGAACGGCCCCATGGATGCCGCCGCAGGCGGCCCCTTAACTAGGTCAGCTGCACTTCTGCTTGCCCGACACCGTCTCGGACTGCGACTGCCCGTTCAGCTCCGCGGTGAACTTGTGGCTGTACGGGCGCTTTCCGCTCTGGCATCTGACCGACGCGCTGTAGGCGACGGTCTTGCCGTTGACCTTCCTGGTCACCTTGAGCCAGTTCAGGGTCTCGCTGGTCAGCGATCCCTCGACCCCGCCGAGCGGGAACGACACGTAGTTCGGGATCGGAGTGTCGATCAGGAGGTTCTTGCCCACGGTCTTGATCGTGCCCTCGAACGGGCCGACAAACCCCGTCTGGATCGCGCCGCCGGCGCACGTGTGGTCGGGCGCGACGTCGACGAAGAAGTACACGACCTTGCCCGCGCCGCCGTTGTATGCGTGCAGCAGCGGGTTGCAGGGCAGGACGCCCGGGGCCGATGCGCTCTGATCGGTCGTCGGGCCGAGCAGCGCGGTGATCGAACCGGTAGCGACGAGCGAGCCCTTGGGGCATACCGTGTCCGACTTGGCAGCCTGGATCTTGGCCAAGCTACACGTCGGGAAGCCCTTGCCTTCGTTCACGACGCCGTAAACCACGCTCTTGATGTCGGTCAGCGGCGCGGTCCGGTTGCCGTTCGTCCCGCTGGCGACGTACTTCTCGGTGAACGCGATCGCGGCGGGCGCGGTGATGCTTCCGGCCTTGTTCGGCGAGGCTTTCACCGATGCGGTGTAGGTGTTGAAGCCGCCGGCCGCATAGGCAGCGGCGGCGGTGGTGAGCACGGCGAGCGCCGTGGCAACTACGACGATTCGTCGCAATTGACTCCTCCTTTGGGTTGATTGCTTACTGCAAGCAGAGCCGGCCATGCTCATGGCAGTGGTTGTAGTTGAGGGAAAGCTTGTGGTTGTCCGGTCGTGACCTGCCCAAGCGGTGTCTGCGCCCTGCACGGCGGACCGCTGGGGTCTGCCGTGTAGTAGGTGGAACTCAGGACCGCGGCAAGTGAGGGCGCAATAGTAGGGCCGACCGTCGGCGGAGGGTTGCTGGTGCACAGATTGCTCCCGAACACCGGCAGCCCCGCGACCAGGCTCTGGTACCCGTTTGGCACCAGATACGGGTTACCGCGATTGGTCGAGAGTCGGTGCGCGTAGTTGGTCAGTGTCTCGGGGTTGACCGGGTTCGAGATGCGCACGTAATGCAGAAGCTTTTGCCCGACGGCCGCCGGCGCCGTCGCCTGGCCTGCGGCGGTTGAGTTGGCGAAGAAGGCGGCCACCTCGCGACGGTAGGTGTTGATGTAGTCGAGCACGGGGATCACGCCTCCGAGGTACGGCTTGGCGCGGGTGAGGAGGGGCACACTGTCGTCGAGGAATCGCTCGAACGCGGGGACGCCGGCCGCAGAGGCGCTCGTCAGAGGTCCGATGTTCACCAGCAGGCTCTTGAGCTCAGGGGCGAGGATGGCAAGCGATTTGAGTGTCGGGGTCAGCTGAACAGCCGCGGGGCGGAGCTCGTCGACGAGCGGCTTGGTCGTGACCGCAAACCGTTTAACACGATCGATCGTGATTCGGTTCGCTACCAGGAAGGATGGGAAGGCTCTAATCGTTTTGGCGAGCGCGATGGACTGCGCGGCGGTGGCGGAGAACGCGGCGTTCGAGTTGTTCACCAGCGCCTGGAGCGCAGCCGGCGAGTGCGCGATCGCTCCGAACACCTGTCCGCCGTTGCGCAGCAGCGTGCTCGTGGCGGCGCTGTCGCGGTTCAGGACGGCCAGGACCGAGTCGACGTTGGTGGCGAACGGGTACAGCTCGCCGAGCGCGGCGTTCAGGTTCTGGCCGCGTCCGGTCAGCGCGACGCCCTGCTGCTGCATCCAGGTCTGGAACGCGGCGCGGGTCTCGGGGTCGAACGTCGAGAGGATCTGGTCGAGCTGGACCGTCGGCGCGATCTGGGCCTGAGGGAGTCTGCCGCCGTCACGCAGCTTGCGTGCGCTCTGCGAGCCCGGTGACAGCTCGATGTAGGTCTCACCCAGCAGCGTCTTCTGGCGCAGGATCGCGCGGGTATCGGCGGGGCGCGGCGCAAACTGCGGATCGATCTCCATCACCGCTTTCGTGAGCCCGGTGTGGCGATCCAGGCTCACGCTGACCACCTTGCCCACGTTCACCCCGGAGATCCGCACATCGGCCTGGCTCCCGAGGTTGACCGCCTGATCGAACTCGGCGCTGATCTCGTAGCCGCGCGGGCCGAGCGACGTGGTGCCGCCGAACGAGATCCACAGGAACAGGAGCAGCCCGAGGCACGACGCCGCGAAGGCGACCATGGTGAGGATCCGCGCCGCGCTCGGGGCTTGCTTGTTCATCCGCTCACCCCGGTGGAGGACGGTGCGCGTCGGCTCAGCGCGCCGAGCACGGGAGGACAGAAGGGGGATTTGATCTGTGTGAAGTCCGGCGCGTTCAGCAGGTCGAGCAGCGGACCGATCGACGGGCTGCCCGCCTTGATCGTCGTCTCGAGCAGGTTCAGCGCCGGGCAGGTCGCCATGAACGTCCCGCGCACTGTGGGGCCGTGGGCGTCCTGCACGTTGGTCAGCGAGCCCGCGATGTGCGCTAGCCACGAGCCCCAGAACAGGTAGCCCTGCTCGCTCCCCTTTGGCTGGTAGGCGAGCGTGTTGAACAGCGTGTTGAAGAAGCTGACCGATTTGGTCAGTGGGGGCGTTGCCTGGGCGAGCTTCGTGGCCGCCGGCTTTAGGGCCGTCGCCAGCGGCTGGACGGCGATCGAGAACGGCCGCAGCTGGTTCTGGATGACCGGTGTCGTGTCGTGGAACAGCGGACGTGACGCGCTCAGCGCGGGGCCGAGGGCGTGCGCGAAGGGCAGGAGCTGGTGCAGGGTGGGGCCGAGCTGGGCGGAGAACCGCTGCACCTTTCCGAGCGTGGTGTTCGTCTGGTTCAGCGTGCTCGGCAGCAGCGACAGGCCGGTTTGGAGGTTGGCGTCCTGGGCGGCGATCGCGGAGAAGTTCGTGTTCGAGGCGGAGATCAGCGACGCGAGCTGCCCGTCGACGCCGCCGAGCGACGTGGCCACGCGCTGGAGGTTGTGGATCGCGGTGCGCAGGTTCTGGTTGCGCGCGGCCAGCAGCGTGGCGAACCTGCGCGTGTCGCGGCTCAGGGGGGCGAACCGCTTGAAGGTGGCGCTCAGCCCGTGCACCGCGCCGGGGCTGGGTGTCGCGGTCGGCGTGGCGCCTGGGTCGTGGAACGCGCCGGCGCCGCCGGACAGGAGCAGGAGCAGGTAGCTGCGGGTGTCGGAGTCGAGCGCGGACAGGATCTGGTCGAGATCGACCGTCGGGCTCGTGGCCGACGTCCCGAGCGTCGAGCCGTCCGGCAGGGCGCCGGCGCGTTCGCTGCCGGGATCGAGCGCCAGGTACATGTCCTTGAGCGGGGTGCGCGGGCGCAGCAGGACGGTGGCGTTCCGGTAGATCGGCGCGTATTTGCGGTAGATGTTCATCGTCACGACCGCGCGGCCGTTCTGGAGTCTCACCGCACCGACCTGACCGACCTGGACGCCGGCGATGGTCACGGCCTGGCCCTGACCGGGGGTGACCGCGGCGGCGTTGGCAAACTGCGCCTCGACGGTGTAGTAGGTCTGGTTGAAGCTGAAGGCGGGCTGGTGGAACAGGATGTACCCGACGATCGCCAGCGCGAGGACGACCAGCCCGACGATGGCCACGAAATCCCGTCGGTGTTCCCTGAGCGCGCGCTTCATGGCCCGGCTCCCGTGGTGACGCGGTTCAGGTCCGGCGCCGCGTTCTGGAAGCACGGCGTGCCGCTCTTCACCGGCGGGGCCCCGCCGGGCCACGCGGGGCGGGTGCCGAGCGGCGCCAGCACGGCGTTGCCGAACAGCGGCCCCTGCGAGCCGAGATTGCTCGTCTGCACCAGGGTCGAGCCGCCGGCCGGCGACGAGCGCAGGTAGCGGCCGTTGCCGTCGAAGTTCTGCGCGGCGCCGGCGAGCCCGACCGCGGAGGCGAGCAGCTCCTGATACACGGGTGCGCCCGTGGTCGCCGGCGGGTCCTGGATCACCTCGTTGCCGGTCGGCACAAGGTTGTGGATCACGCACCGGGCCAGCGTGTCGCTCTGCGAGACGAGCCTCGTTGTGGCGTTGATCGTGCTCGCGGTTTGCTGCACCGCCGGGGTGAGGTCGGCGGTGAGAGCGCCGAGCTCGGGTTGTGAGACGAGTGCGGTGGCCTGCGCGAGCCACGGCAGCGCCTGGCCGATCGTCGGGTCGAGCTGCTCGACCCCGGGGAGGATCGCCTTGGCGAACGCCTTGGTCGGGCCGAACGACACGTCGAGCGAGGTGAGCGCGTGGTTGGCCGTGCGCAGCAGCGGCGGCAGCGCCGCGATCGTGTCGCTCAGGTCCTGCTGGCGCGAGGCGAGCGCGCGCATCGTCGCGTCGAACGTGGTGACGAAGCCCTGGAGCTGGGTCTGCCGCGAGGCGAGCGCCCGGAACACCGCCGCGTTGCCCGCGACAGACCGGCTGAGGTCGTGCGGCTGGATCCCGAGCAGCGCCTGGTTGACGATCGCCGACGCCTTGAACGCGCCGGCCGAGTACCTCAGCGATTGGTTGAGGGCCTGCGCGGCGGTCAGGCCCCGGACGCTTGGGTCCTGCGTCGCGTCCTGCGCGGGGATCGGCTTGTCGTTCAGGGCGCCTCCGAAGCCCTGCACCAGCGTCTGGAGGTTGGCGCGCGCGTGAGAGGTGAGCGCGGCCAGCACGCGGTCGAGCTGGACCGGGCCCGACGTGTTGGCCACCGGCAGCGTCTGACCCGAGCTAATCAGCGGTGCGTTCGGCGAGCCGGGGTGCAGGTCAACGTAGAAGTTGCCCTCGAGGAAGATGCGCGACTGGATGCCGGCCGTCGCGTCGGCGTGGATCGGCAGGCCGCCCTGGTCGATGTGCATCGTGACGACCGCCGCCTGGGTGTTGCCGGGGAGGCGCTCGACCGACGTGACCTGGCCCACGTCGACCCCGGCGATCCGGACCGGCGACGGGATGTGCAGCTGGGTCTCGCTCGTGAACACGGCCTTGAGCACGAACGGCGAGCCGGCGAACGGCGTCGGTCCGCCGAACGTGAGGTACACCGCGGCGGCGATCACGACCGCGGCGATGACGCCGGCGGCCAGGTTCGATACCCGCGGGCGGTGACGCCTCACTTCTTGCCTCCCGTCGTGCTCTCGGTCTTGAGGCCCTGGTTTCCCGGAGCGTTGCCGATCGCCGCCGCGGCACCCGAGTACGGCTCGTTGCCCGCCTCGCATTCGGCGGTCTGGCCCGGCGAGTCGGTGTTCGGGTACGCGTTCACGTGCAGCGGCCCGTGCTCGGCGCGCGGGTCGCTCACCGGCGTGGTGTACGGGTGAGACGACGGGACCGCTTCGCCGCCGAGGACGTCGTCGATCGCCACGAGGCTGAAGCGGAGGCTCGTGCCCGACGAGGTGTTCTCCGACAGGACGCTCGCAACGTTGCGCAGGAACAGCGTCACGTAGTTACACGAGGATTGGACCGGGGTCAGGAACTGCAGGGGCGCATTGAGGCTGGACGCGGTGAGAGTGAGGCGGTCGAGACCCTGTTGGACCGCCGGGGTCTGGCCGTAGCTCGCCAGATGCTGAGACAGGCTGACCAGCTGCTCGTTCAGCGCGGTTGTCCCCGGCAGGTTCTTGGCGCCGGCGGCGAACGCGTCGGCCAGCACCGGCGCGGTCTGGGGCAGCGTCGCGAACCCGGGCTCCAGGTCGACGAACAGGGCCGCGGTGTCGGTCAGGAACGGCCGGATGGTCGGCGTGTCCGAGATGACTGCCGCGAACGTCTTCGGCGTCTCGGAGATCGTCTGCTGGAGGAAAGGCGTGGAGACGCTGGCCAGCGCGCGGAAGGTGCTGTCGAGGTTTGCGAACAGGTTGGCGTTTGTGCCGGCCACCGGTGCGAGCGCGCCGGCGAACGCCTCGAGTCCGTGTAGGAAGCCGCCCAGGTCGGTGTGGGGCGAGGCCAGGTTGCGGGCGACCGGCCTCAGGTCGGTCAGCAGCGGCACGAACGCGCCGATCGCGTCGTTGAGGCTCACGCCGCGTCCGGACAGGCCGTCGCTGAAGCCGATGGTGGACGCGGTGACGCCGGCGCGCGTGGGCCGGTCGAACATCGACAGGACCTGGTCGAGGTCGACGGTGGCCGCGGTGTTGCGCATCGGCACGGTGGCGCCGTCGGCGTAGGTTCGGGCGGATCGGCCCGGGTCGACCGCGAGGTATTTCTGGCCGATCGATCCCTTCAGCCGGATCGTGAAGGTGGAGTCGACCGGGAGCTTGCCGATGCTCCGGGTCAGCTTGAGGCCAAGCACCGCGATCGGGTCGCCGTTCGGGGCGCGCGCCGGCTTCACGCTGTCGACGAACCCGACCAGCGCGCCTCCCATGTGGACCTCGGCGCCGTGGGTCAGCTCGCTGGCGTCGGCGACCTGCACGTTGAGCGCGTAGCTCGGGACGAACGGCAGGCCGCTGTTCGCGTTGTACGCGAGGAACACGGCGACGATCACGGCGAGCACGGTCACCGCCCCGACCAGGACCGGGCTGCTCAGCACTCCCCGCTGGCGCCGGGGGTTCATCCGCCCGGTCCGATCAGGTAGTCGAGCAGCGCCTGGAAGGCGTTGTCTGAGTTGCGGTCGATCGAGGTACCGGCGGTGGCGGTGGCGGCGGCTGCGGCGAGGATCTTGTCGCTGGGGGCGTGTGCGGCGGTGTCGCTCGCGGCCTTCGCCGCGGTTGCGCTCGCCGAGCCGCCCCTCGGGAAGTTCGCCGAGCAGCCGGGAACCGGGGTGAGGGCGTAGCCGGTGCAGTCGCTCACCAGCAGCTCGTCGCGGACGTAGTGCCCCAGGCTGTCGAAGCCGTTGGCGGCGTTGGTGCCGTAGAACAGGAGCGCCATCAGCTGGCCGACCGCGCCGGTGGTGTTCAGGCTCGAGGTCAGCTTGTCGAGCTCGGTCGCGGCGGGCTTCAGCTCCGTACCGAGGTTGTTGAGGCGGTTGGCGAGCGGGATCGTGGCGACCAGCGAGCCCTGGGATTGCTGGGCCGAGGCGCCCAGGTCGATCAGAGCGTTGCGCGCGGCCTTGGCGAACGGGGTGAGCTCGGTGAACTCGCGGCCCAGCGCCTGGGCGCTCGTCCCGAGCTCGGAGGCCAGCGGGGTGCCCTGGTCGGCCAGCGTGCCGAGGTCGACCATCAGCGGCCTCAGCTGGCGCAGGAAGCCGGGGAGCAGCTGGATGGATTTCGAGATGTCTGATGCGCGGGTCGCGCTCGCGGTCGCCGTGGTGTTCGCTTGGACGATGAAGTCGGCCAGCGCCTTGCGTTGGTTTGCCAGCGGAGTCAGGACCGTCGCCGAGTCGGTGGCGAGCTTGGCCAGTGCGCGGTTCTGGCCGGCCAGGATCTTCAGGACCTGGTCCGTGTACCCGAGCGCGGGGTCGGCGCGGTGGATGACCGCGTTGAGGTCCGACCCGCGCGCGGCCAGCCCGGTCCCCAGCTCGTTGAGGATGATCGCGAGGCGCTGCGTCACCGGCTCGCGCCAGATGTCCTGGGCGATGTCGAAGTCGACCGGCGAGTGGGTGCGGGTGACCGGTAGGTAGTACGTGCCCTTGCCCGGGCCGTTCTCGATTCGGTTCAGGGCCGGTGCCGCCGCGGTCCCGGGGGTGCAGTCGACGTACATCTCGCCGATCAGCGACTGGGGCCTGATCGCGCACGTGGCGTCGGCGTGGAACGGCGTGAAGCGCGCGTCGTTGATCTCGAGCGTGACCGCGGCCTTGTTCTGGGTGCCGGCGGCGCACGCTGCGGTGTGCGCGACGCACACGTCGAGCGACGCGATCGACCCGACCGGCGCGCCGGCGATCCGGACCTGCTCGCCCGGCACCGCGAACGAGGCATCGTCGAAGATCGCTCGCACCTGGTAGTTGCCGCTCTCGCCGTTCTGCCCGGACGCGACCGCCACCGTCGCGGCGATCGCGGCGGCGACGGCGACGAGTGCGATCAGCGCGAGACGTCTCATGGTCCGGGCGGGGTCTGCGTCGGCTGGCAGTTCGGGACGGTCTGCGGCGACGATCCGTCGGGCGCGGGCTGGACCGCGCCACCGGGGCAGCGGACGCTCGCGGTCTGGAGGCCCTGGTAGCGATCGGCCGGCGGGCGCGTGGTCAGCTGCCCCTGGCTGTCGGTGCCGAACGCGAAGAACGTCGGCTGCACCCGCGCGTAGTGGCCGTTGGCGTCGTAGTAGGCGGACGCCTGGCCGACGTTGGTCAGGGCGGCGATCACGTCGGGTGTGTACTCGCGCAGCGTGTCCAGCTGGGTCTGGGAGGCGTTCATCGCGTTGATCAGGCGCGGGAACGCGGTGTCCGCGAGCTGGGCCAGGTGAGGCGTATCGAGCAGCAGCGTGGTCAGGTCGCCGGTGCCCGCGGGGTTGTGGATCAGGTCGCTGAGCGCCGCGACGGTGGGGATCGCGGCTTTCGTGAACGTGTTAAGGCTGATCGTGAAGGGGAGGAGCCTCCTGGACGCGGTTTTTGACTCGGCCACGAGCGGGTCGAGCGCGTCCAGGGTGCTGTTCAGCCCGGCGAAGGTGCTCGTGGCGTGGGTGAGCGTTCCGGGCAGGAGTTGGAGGGCCTGCTGGAGGCTCTGGGACTGGCGCGCGATCGCGCCGGTCGTGGTGGCGGTCTGGCCGATGAGATCGGAGAGCTGCTGGCTGCGCGAGGCCAGCGCCTGCATCGCCTGGGCACCCTGGACGAGCAGGCTGTCGAAGGCCGGCTCGTTGTGGTCAAGCTCGGCGGTCAGGTTGCTGGTGGCGCTCAGGCCCGGCGCCAGGTACTTGAGGGTCTTGGAGGCCTGGGCCGATTTGCCCTCGATGCTCGCCGCCTCGCCCTGGATCACGTTCTGCAGGCCGGCGCGCGTCACCGGGTCGAGCGCGTCGAACACCTGGTCGAGGCTGACGAACGAGTAGGTGTGATCGGAGGTGATCGTGCCGCCGTCGGGGATCGCGGGCGCCTCGGGGGCGGCCGGCTCGAGCACCACGTACTTGTTGGCGATCCCGGACAGCGAGTTCTCGTAGATCCGCGCCACCGTGCCCTCGCGGACGGGCGCCGCGTCCGAGTCGATGCTCAGCTTCACCTGGGCCTGACCGTTGGGCGTGAGCGAGATCGACTGCACCGACCCGACCTGGGCCGGGCCCATCAGCACCTCGTCGCCCGTGACCAGCCCGCCGGCGTCGACGAAGTCGGCGTGCAGCGTGTAGGTCGTGCTCCCCCCCAGCACCACCACCGCCACCACGATGATCGCCGTCACGAGCGCGGCGACCGCGGCGACCCGCGCGATCATGAAACCTTCCGTGTGGGCATTCGTGCCGTTTGCGCGGGAAGCATTGGTTGCAGCATCTCCCCCCCTCTGCCGCAGATTCGTCCAGCGGCCGGATCATCCTGCCAGAGTCGGCCGCCGGAAGCCATTGCGGGCGTGTTTAGAGGGTGTTAAACGGTGGCGGTGGCCCAGCGCGGTGGCGGCCTATACAAAACGCCCGAAACCGCGCCGCCCGGCGGGCGGTTCCGGGCGTTTTGCGGCGTCCTACAGGGTCTCTCAGCCGGCGGGCGACTCGCCGTCGGCGGACGGCCGGCCGGCCGGCGCCGGCGCCCCCTCGACCGCCCGGCTCACCAGCAGCGCGGCCCCCAGCGCGCCACCGAGGTCCCCGAGGCCGGCGACCAGTACATCCGGCGGGTGGGCGTCGTTGAAGATGTGCGGGCCCATGGCCTGGCGGATGCGGCGCACGTAGGGGTCGCCGAGACGGACCCCGAGACCGCCGCCGATCACGATCGCGTCGACGTCGAGGAGGTTCTGGGCGGAGGCGATGCCGGCGCCGAGGGCCTCGATGGCCTCGTCGACCAGCTCGACCGCGATCTTGTCGCCCCGCTCGAGCGCGCGCGCCCACACCGCGCTGGTCAGCTTGGTGCGGCCACGCTCCTTCATGATCTTGAACAGATCGGTTTTCTCGCCCTTCTCCTCGCGCTGCTCGGCGCGCGCCTGCATCGCGGCCCGGCCGGCGTAGGCCTCCATGCATCCGCGCCGCCCGCAGGGGCAGCGCCGCCCGTCGATCTTGACCACCATGTGCCCGATCTCGCCGGCGCCACCGCGGCCCAGCCACGGCTTGCCGTCGAGGATGATGCCGCCCCCCACGCCGGTCCCCCACATCACGCCGAGCAGCGACTTGTAGGGCCGGCCGGCGCCCAGCTCGAACTCGGCGTCGGTGGCCACCTGCACGTCGTTGCCGACGAACACCGGCGTGCCCAGCTCGCGGCTGAGCGTGGCGCCCAGCTCGAAGCTGCCCTCCCAGTCGGGGAGGTTGCGCGCGGTTGACACCGCTCCGGTTTTGTCGTTCACCACGCCGGGCGAGCCCACGCCGAGCCCGAGGAGCGCGGACGGCTCGACGCCGGCGCCGCCGCAGGCCGCGGTGATCGCCGCGACGAGCTCGGCTGCGACTGCCGTCGGACCGCCGGTCGCCGGCGTCGGGTGACGGGAGGAGCCGAGCACCGTGTCGCCTTCATCGACGACGATCGCCTCGATCTTCGTCCCCCCCAAGTCGATCCCGCCCCGAAGCGTGGGGCCGCTCGCCCTCTCCATGAGGCGCATGTTGCCAGGTCCAGCCGCACCACACCCCACCCCAGGACGCAGGGCCCGCCTCCCCGGGACGTGCGCCTCGGCTCAGGTCCAGGACTCGCGGTAGTGCTGCTGCTCCGAGGTCGGCTGGTCGATCTCGACCCCGAGGGCAGCGAGCTTGAGCTTCGCCACCTCCTGGTCGATCGACCCCGGCACGGGCTGAACGCCCGGCGAAAGCTCGTTGCGCCGGCGAACGAGGTCCTCCACGCAGAGCGCCTGCAACGCAAACGAGACGTCCATCACCGCGGCCGGATGGCCCTCGCCGGCGGCGAGATTGACCACGCGTCCGCGCGCCAGCAAGTTGAGCCGGCGCCCGTCCTGGAGCACGTACTGCTCGATCAGGGGCCGCACCTCGCGTACATCAACCGCAAGAGATCGCAATTCATCCAGGTCGAGCTCCACGTCGAAATGCCCGGCATTGGCCAGGATCGCGCCGTCCTTCATCCGCGAGAAGTGCTCCCCCCGCAACACGCGCCGCGAGCCGGTGACGGTGACGAACACGTCGCCGCGCTCCGCCGCCTGCCACGCCGGCATCACCTCGTAGCCGGCCATCCGCGCCTCGAGCGCCCGGAGTGGGTCGATCTCGCAGATGACCACCGCGGCGCCGGCGCCACGCGCCCGCTCGGCGATCCCCTGCCCGGCCCAGCCGTACCCGACGACCACCAGCGTGTGGCCGGCCAGCAGCACGTTGCTGGCGCGGACGATCCCGTCGAGGGCGGATTGCCCCGTGCCGTGGCGATCGTTCAAGGCGCGTTCGGTTCGCGCCTCGTTGACCGCGAGCACCGCGACGGACAGCTTGCCCTCGGCCTCGAGCCGGCGCAGCCGGACCAGGCCGGTCGTCGTCTCCTCGGTGCCGCCGATCAGCCGCGCCAGCGTCTCGCCGCCGAGCGCGTGGGCGGTCATCAGCAGGTCGGCGCCGTCGTCGACGGTGACCTCCGGGCCTTCCTCGAGCAGCGCCTTCACGTGCCGGGCGTACGTATCGAGGTCCTCGCCCCGGATCGCCCGGACCTCGATCCCGTGCTCGTAGACGAGCGCGGCGGCCACGTCGTCCTGGGTCGACAGGGGGTTGGCCGAGCACAACGCGACCTTGGCGCCACCATCGGCCAGGGCCAGGATCAGATTCGCCGTCTCAGCCGTGACGTGCAGGCACGCGGCCACGCGCACCCCGTCGAGGGGGCGTTCCGACGCCAGTCGCTCGCGGATGCGGGCGAGCACCGGCATCTGGCCCTGCGCCCAGGCGACGCGGGCCTGGCCGACCGCGGCCAGGCCGAGATCGGCGATCTCGTGGGGCGGCAGCCGCGTCTTGGCCATCGCCGCCGCCCCGGCTACTCCGCCCTGACTCGACTGATCAGTAGCGGTAGTGGTCTGACTTGTACGGGCCGTCGGCGGGGATGCCGAGGTACGCGGCCTGCCCCGGCGTGAGCTCGGTCAGCTTGACCCCGAGCGCCGGCAGGTGCAGACGAGCGACCTTCTCGTCGAGGTGCTTGGGCAGCGTGTAGACGCGCCGCTCGTAGATGTCGGTGTGGCCGAACAGCTCGATCTGCGCGATCACCTGGTTGGTGAACGAGTTCGACATCACGAAGCTCGGATGCCCGGTGGCGTTGCCGAGGTTCAGCAGCCGGCCCTCGGACAAGACGATCACGGAGTGGCCGTCCTCGAATACCCACTCATCAACCTGCGGCTTGATGCCGATCTTGTTGATGCCCGGAGTCCTCGACAGGCCGGCCATGTCGATCTCGTTGTCGAAATGGCCGATGTTTCCGACGATCGCCTGATGCTTCATCCGCGCCATGTGCTCGGCCGTGATCACGTCGCGATTACCCGTCGCGGTGATGAAGATGTCCCCCGAGTCCACAACATCCTCGAGCGTGAGGACCTGGTAGCCGTCCATCGCCGCCTGCAGCGCGCAGATCGGGTCGATCTCGGTGACGACCACTCGGGCGCGCTGTCCGCGCAGCGACTCAGCGCAGCCCTTGCCGACGTCCCCGTAGCCGCACACGACCGCGAGCTTGCCGCCGATCATCACGTCGGTGGCGCGGTTGATGCCGTCGATCAGGGAGTGCCGGCAGCCGTACTTGTTGTCGAACTTGCTCTTGGTGACCGAGTCGTTGACGTTGATCGCCGGGAACAGCAGCTTTCCCTGCTCGGCGAACTGGTACAGGCGATGCACGCCGGTGGTGGTCTCCTCGGTGACGCCGCGAATCTCGGACGCCATCCGGGTGAAGCGCTGTGGGTCCTCCTCGAGCGAGCGCTGAAGCAGCCCGAGGACGATCTCGAACTCCTCCGAATCGGCGCTGGCCGGATCCGGCACCGCGCCGGCGGCCTCGAACTCGACGCCCTTGTGGACGAGCAGTGTGGCATCGCCACCGTCGTCGAGGATCATGTTCGGGGCGCCGCGCCATTTCCGGCCACGTCAACGCCTGGAGGGTGCACCACCAGTACTCCTCGAGGGTCTCCCCCTTCCAGGCGTAGACCGCGATGCCGCTGGGCTCCTCCGGCGTCCCTTCCGGACCGACCGCCACCGCCGCGGCGGCGTGGTCCTGGGTCGAGAAGATGTTGCACGACGCCCAGCGGACCTCGGCCCCGAGCGCGACCAGCGTCTCGATCAGCACGGCGGTCTGGATCGTCATATGGAGCGATCCGGTGATGCGTGCGCCGGTGAGCGGCTGCCGATCGGCGAACTCACGCCGCATGGACATCAGCCCCGGCATCTCGTGCTCGGCGAGGCGGATTTCCTTGCGGCCGAACTCGGCCAATCCAAGATCGGCCACCTTGAAGTCTGCCTTGGCAGCAGTCGTACTCATCTTCCCTCCACGGTCGGGGTCATCGGGCCGACGCGCTTAGGCGACGGCCAGCAGCTTTTCGTGTTTCTCCTGCTCGAACCGGAGCCAGTCCACAGGGGCGACGTCCTCCGGACGGCGCGCCTCAGCCTCGAGCCATCCCTGGACCGCTCCGAGGAGGTCCGGGCTGTCCGCCATACGCGCGGCGAACGCGACGTCGGACAGCCCGACGTCGAAGCGTGCGAGGAGCTCCTTGAGCGTGCGCAACCGCTGGAGCTGGGCGGGTCCGTAGAGACGGTAGCCCGAGGCCGAGCGGGCCGGCGACACCAGCCCCGTCTGCTCGACGTATCGCAGCATGCGCGGCGACCATCCGGTCGTGCGCGCCGCCTCGTTGATGGTCAGTCCTTCCATCGAGCTAAACCTTACCACGATCTTGTCAAGGTTGGGAGGCGCTCAAATTTTTTCCACAAGCCCCTCAAGTCAGCTCGGACATTTGTCGAAATACGACCTAAGAGCTGAAGTCGGACTTAGCATGGTGACCAACCTCGAACCAGGAAGCCGGAGGCCGGGCATGGAGCGGTCCCGTAAGCGGACGCCAATCATTCATCGCAGCAAGGGTGCCTGCACGATCGGACTCGTGCTTGCGATGGGCTTCGCGGTTTTCGGGGTTGGCGGAGCGGCCGCAGGCGACGGCACCTACGCCCGTCACGCCCGGGAGCAGAGGCTCGCCGGCATCGCGTTGGCCCACCGCACGGCGGAGCAACTCGTGCTGGCGATGAAGCCGCACACGAGCACGACGCCCGCGACCGACCCGGTCACGACACCGCCCGCGCCGGCCGCAACCGCGCCCACCACCCCATCCCCGGCCCCCGCCACCACGCCTCAGCCGGCCGCGACGACGACCGCAACCACGCCGGCGCCGACCGACACGACGACCACGACGACCGCAACCACGCCGGCGCCGACCGACCCGACCACGACGACCGCAACCACGCCGGCGCCGACCGACCCGACGACCACGACGGCAACCACGCCGGCGCCGACCGACCCGACCGACGACGACGACCGACCCGACCACGACCGACCCGACCACGACGGACCCGACCACGACGGACCCGACGACGACCGACCCGACGACGACCGACCCGTCGGCGATCGGGGCCAACCCGTCGGCGCAGGTCGGCTCCTCGGGCTCCGGGGCGGTGTGCTACGGCCGCTGCGTCACCTCGGGTCAGACGAGCGCCGTCCCGTCCGCGGTTCCGTCGTCCACGACGCCGGCCACGTCCGGAAACTTCAGCCTGACCAGCTCGCCGCTCGCGACCACCGCCCCGACCACCGGCACGGTCACCCCGACGGCCCCGGTCAACGCGGTCTCGAGCACGACGCTGGGGACCGGCTCGACCGGGACGCAGAACAACACGCCGTCCGCAAGCACCACCCCGCCGCTCCGCTCGGGCCTCAAGAACCTCACCTCGCCCTCGTCACTCCTCAAGGTGACCCACGGCAACTCGACCACCAAGCGCTCGAGCACCGGGGCTCCCGTCGGCAGCACCGGCACCGCCGCGAGCGGTGGCGCGACGGGCGGCGCGACCGCGGCGGCCGCGGGGACGCTGGTCGCCTCCACGGCAGCCACGGGAACCGGCTCAGGCTCGCACGGCGCAACCACCAAGCACAGCGCCACCAAGCATCCGTCCTCGGGCGGCTCGGGCATCACGGCCCCGTTTTCCCCCGCAGCCACGGCACTCGTCAAGTTCGTGAACCACATCCCGACCGCAATCTGGGTGGCGCTCGGCGCGGCGTGCGCACTGGCACTGGCCTTCGCGGCGCTGGCGTTCCGATCCGGCCGCCGTGCCCGCAAGCAGGAACGACAGTTCGCGGCCATCTCGGCCGCGGCCCAGACCGACGCGCTGACCGGGATCTTCAATCGCCGCGGGTTCATGGACGCAGCCGAGCGGGAGCTCGCGCGCGCCAGCCGCTACGACCGTCAGTTCGTCCTGGCCTACGTCGACGTGCGCGGGCTGAAGGCGGTCAATGACACCGAGGGCCACTTGATGGGCGACGAGCTCATCAAGGCCGTGGCCGGCCTGATGAAGGAATCGGCTCGCGCCGACGACGTCGTCGGGCGGATCGGTGGCGACGAGTTTGCCCTCCTGCTCGGCGAGCAGACCGCCGAGGGCGCCGAGCCGGTGCTGCGCCGCATCCGCGCGCGGGTCGAGGAGCGCCAGTCGGGAATGGAGATTCGCGTGCCCTGGGAGCTCACGATTGGAATCGCGGCCTTCCCAGATGACGGAACCACGCTTGAGGAACTGCTCGGTGTGGCCGACCGCCGCCTGTACGAGCAGCGCGGTATCGCCTTGAGGTAAGGGCTGGGGAAGCAGGGGATTGGGGGTTGGGCGCCGTTCGGGTCCCTCGCCATCACGGCGAGGGACTCCCGAATGGCCTCGGACCGCCCGCGAGGGGCCCCTAACCCCGAGCCAGCGCGCTCTTCAGCCGCTCGATGATCGGAACCGGCGTCGGATCGACCTCGCGCAGGACCGCGAGGTAGATCGAGACCAGATCACCGAGCAGCACGAGTGAGACCAGCCGCTCGGTGCGGTTCTGCCCGATGCTCTCGACCCGATAGGTGCCGGCCGCGTCGGCTTCGATCAACCCTCGCGTCAGCTCGATTCGCTGGCGGATCCGCGGGTGCAGGTCGGAGTCGTCCAGGAACACGGCGCTGAAGCGGCCGAGCTGGCTGGCGCCCTGCCAGCCCTCGATCTCGTTGTGGTCGAGCTCCGGCAGCTCGTGGGCGAAGCACGGGATCTTCGCGTTCTCGTTGATCTGGGTCTTCCAGCGATACGCGATCGGCGCGGTCAGCCCCGACCCGGCCACCTGCGGGATCGTCCCGTGCAGCCCGCGCGCGAGTTGCTTGGCCAGCGAGTCTCCGGGCGCGTCCGGGCCCCACATCTCGACGATCTGCTCCACGTGCGCGGCGGCGACGTCGATCTCGGCGTGGAGCCGCTCACCGGCGCCGCACAGCCAGGCCACTTCCAGCGCGACCACCAGCGAATATGCGACCGCGGCCCGCGGCTGAAAGCCGCCCGGCAGCGGGATCACCGAAACCGCGTCGGCGCGAGCCGCGTCGGCCAGCTTGCCGCCGGTGGTGGCGACGACCCGCCGCGCGCCGAGCGCGCCCGCCGCCTCGTACACGGCCAGCGTCTCCTCGGTGTTGCCGGAGTAGCTCGCGCACAGCACCATCGTGTCGGGCGTCGCCCACGCGGGCAGCTCGTAGCCGCGGGCTACCACGATCGGCCGAGAGGCGCGGTCGCCGAGCGCCTCACGGGCCAGCGCGCCGCCGATGGCCGATCCGCCCATGCCGGCCACGATCAGGCCGCCCGGAGCGTCGTGCGGCTCGAGGTTGGCCGACTCCACCCGCCACAGCGCATCGCGCAGCTGGTCGGGCATGCCGAGGGTGTCGTCGATCTCGCGCGCCGAGTCGACCGACTCGATCGCCCCCCGCGTCAGGTCGACGGTCGTGCTCAAAACCGGATCGCTCCGTCGGGCAACTCCACGCCCGGGAAGATACGCGCGCCGGCCGCAAGCATGTTCCCCGACCCGAGCTTGACACCCTCGCCGATGACCACGCCGCCTTCGATGTGGCACCGATCCCCGATGCTCACGCCGCGGCCGATGATCGAATCGCGGATCGTGGTGGCGGCTCCGACGGTGACGCCCTCGAGCAAGACCGAGGCCTCGACGCGCGCCCCCTCGCCCACCGTGACTCCCTGCCCCAGCACGCTGCGGTCACCGACCAAGGCGCGGGGTGCGACCGAGCAGTCGGCGTCGATCAGCACCGGCGCCACCACGCGGCCGTCGATGCGCGCTCCGTCGACCAGCGCGAGGCCATGGCTGCCGAGCTCCCGGCCGACCTCGGTGCTCACCTTGCCCTCGAGGATGTCGTAGGTCCCCTTGAGGTAGCGCTCGGGCGTCCCGATGTCGAGCCAGTAGCCGCTCGCCTCGTAGCCGAACAGGCCGTTGCCGACCAGCCTCGGGAACACCTCCCGCTCGATCGAGACATTCGTGCCCGCCGGCGGCATGTCCTCGAGCACTTCCCGCTCGATGATGTAGGCGCCGGCGTTGATCAGGTTCGTGTCGAGCTCGTCGACACCCGGCTTCTCGATGAACTCCCTCACCGAGCCGTCCGGGTTGCAGCGCACGAGACCGTACGCCGAGGGGTCCTCGACGGGATACAGGGCGAGCGTCGCCCGCGCGCCGGTCTGCTCGTGCTGGCGGAGCTGAGCGGTCAGGTCGATGTCGGTCAGCACGTCGCCGTTCAGCATGAGGAAGCGGCCGTGGAGCAGGTCCTCGGCGAACTTGAGTGCGCCGCCGGTGCCGAGCGGGCTCGGCTCCTCCAGGTAGCGCAGCCGGATGCCGAGGCCGGCGCCGTCCCCGAGCACCGCGCGGACCGCATCGGCCATGAACCCACAGCCGAGGATCACGTCCTCGACGCCGTGGCCGCGGACCCACTGGAGCATGTAGGCGATGAAAGGCCGGCCGACCAGCGGCACGACCGGCTTGGGAATCGTCGAGGTCAGGGGGCGCAGGCGGGTCCCCTGCCCGCCGGCGAGGATCAGCGCCTGCATCTCAGGGGCGAGACTCCGAGGACATCAGCGTCCGATGCCCTCGTAGATAAACCCTGCCGCCCGGACGCGCTCGGGATCCACGAAGTTGCGACCGTCGATGATCAGCCGCCCGGACATCCGCTCGGCCGCGGCCGACCAGTCAAGCTCGGCGAACTCGGGCCATTCGGTGACGATCACGCACGCATCGGCGCCGGTGACCGCGCCGAGCGCATCGTCGGCGAAGTCCACCCCGACCATCAGCTTGCGCGCCTCCCGCTCGGCGACCGGGTCATACGCGCACACCGTGGCCCCGTCGGCCTGCAGCCGCGCGGCCAGCACGAGCGACGACGCCTCGCGCATGTCGTCCGTGTTCGCCTTGAACGCCAGGCCGAGCAGCGCCACGCGCTTGCCGATCAGCGACCCGAGGTGCTTGTGCAGCTTGCCGATCACCCGCCGCTTCTGGAGCTCGTTGACCTCGATGACGGCCGTCAGCAGCTGGAAGTGGTAGCCCGAGTTGCCGGCGAGCTGTTTCAAAGCTGAAACATCTTTGGGAAAACAACTTCCCCCGAAGCCGATACCCGGCTTGAGGAAGTGCGTCCCGATCCGGCGGTCCAGCCCCATCCCACGCGCCACCTCGAGCACGTCGGCGCCGGTCTCCTCGCAGACGTTGGCGATCTCGTTGATGAACGAGATCTTGGTGGCGAGGAAGGCGTTGGCGGCGAGCTTGATCATCTCGGCGCTGGCGACGTCGGTGCGCACGAGCGGGGCGTCGAGCGGGGAGTAGAGCTCGATCACGGCATCGCCGGCCCAGTCGCCCTGATCGCCGATCACGATGCGGTCGGGGTGCAGGAAGTCGTCGAGCGCGGACCCCTCCTTCAGGAACTCCGGACAGGACACGTAGGCGAAGCCCTCCTTGCCCCGCTCGGCGAAGCTCCGCTCGATCGCGGCACCGGTGCCGACAGGGACCGTGGACTTCATGACCAGTGCGTGGCGGTCGGACTTCGGCATCGCGTCGACCACGGCGTAGACCGAGGACAGATCGGCGTCCCCGGAGTAGGTGGGCGGCGTGCCGACGGCCACGAACAGCAGGCGGGCGTGCTCGAGGGCCGGCGCGATGTCGGTCGAGAAGTGCATCCGCTCGCGGTTGGCCACGATGGACTCGGCCAGGCCCGGCTCGTAGATCGGCACCTCGCCTTGCTCCAGGCGCGCGATCTTGGCCGCGTCGATATCGACGCACCAGACCTCGCTGCCCAGTTGTGCGAATCCAGCGGCGGTGACCAGGCCGACGTAACCGGTCCCGATCACGGCGATCGGCTCTCTCGCTGTGCCCATAGGCCGCAGAGGGTAGCGGCCTGCCGGCCGCGGTCTACTTGCCGCTGGCTTTGGTCAGCGAGGCGGCGATCGCAACCATTTGCTGGTTGGTGAGATCGTCAGTCAGCGTGTTGGAGATCCAGTACACGGCCTGGGGAGTCTTCCAGGCGACCACACTCAGTTTGCTGCCGTTGGTGAACAGCAGCAGCTGCTTGCCGTTGACCGTCTTCGTGCCGCTCGGACTGCTCAGGATCGGCGGGTTCAGCCAGGTCGTCCCCTGCACTCCGTAGTACTGGCCCAGCGCCGGGTTCATGACCACCGTCATCCGGTACGCGTAGTGGGCGACTCCCTGCCGGTCGTGGAGCAGATACGCGCGCGGATAGGACCCCGGGCTGGCGGTTTGGAGCGGGCATACGTAGGCGGCGTTCGAGCAGTATCTCGAGCTCGACTGGATCAGCTTCGGGTAGTAGATCGGGATCCCGGTCGGCTCGAGCGCCTTGGCCTGGGCCGCGCCGTCGCTCACGTCCGGAGTGAGACCCGGAGCGTTCGCGCCGCCACCGCCCGAATGGTGCGATCCGCCGCCGCCCGTGCCGTGCGAGCCGCCGGCGTTGGCCGCGCCCGCGTTCCCGCCCGGCGACGGTGCCGGCGGCGCCTTGGTCGGGTTCATGAACGCGTGGAAGACGCTCTGCTCGGAGCTCGAATCGGCTGTCACGTAACACGCCGTCTGTGCGACCGCCGGCGCCGTCCCGTGCGCCGGCGCCCCGGAGTTGCAGGGCAGCTCGATGGCGGGGAACGGGAACTGCTTGATCGAGTGAACGGCGGAGAATGCCACCAGGTCGAACAGATTGATCAGCCCATCGGTGGTGTGCAGGTTGTGATCGGTCTTCGCGTTGTTGCCGAAGATGTCCAGTAGGTTGTCGCGCTGGCTGAGGATCTGAGACTGGCTGAACTGGCCCTTGGCCCAGCGGATGAAGTCCTGCTGACGCGCGTTGCGGACGATGTCCGAGTCGGTGTGCCGGAAGCGGACAAACGACAGTGCATCGGCCCCGCACAGTTTCTGATAGCCCGGTTGGATATCGATGCTCGAGTAGTCGGTGACCGCCGTGTTGTTGTAGTAGCGGTGGTCGACGTCGGTGTACACGCAGCCGATCGCGTTGATCATCTTTTCGAAGCCGCCAAATCCCACGTCGACGACGTGGTTGACCTTGAGGCCCGGGAACACCTGCTGCTGGAGGATCTTGATCAGCAGGTTGGGTCCCCCGACGAAGTAGGCCATGTTCAGTTTGTCGGTGACGAGCCCCCCGCCCTCGGGGATCTGGACCTTGAGGTCGCGCGGCACCGACAGGAGGTTGATCGTCGAGGACGCCGGGTCCATGCGGACGAGCATCATCGTGTCGGTGTTGACGTCGCGGAACGGCGTGTGGGCGCGGTGGTCCGAGCCGACGAGCAGGATCGTCTGCGCGCTGCCCGGGTTCGGAACGGTCACCTGCGGCGAGGCTTTGAAGGCGGGCGTCTTGTCGAAATATTGGGTGATCTGCCGGACCTGGAGCAGCCCCGCCACCGCGGTTGTGGCGGCGGCGAACCCGATCACCAGGAAGGCGCCGAAGAAGAACCGGAGCAGCATGCCGCCCCGCGAGGTTGGGATCAGCCTCACGCGCGTCCCCCGTCGATCGCGGTCAGTCCGCCACCCCGACCGTCCTCGTCGACCGCCCGCACCTCGTCCGGATCGACGGCCGCGGCCTCGCTCACGGGCCGCTCGAGCCATATCGGCAGCGTTCGTACGAAACTCACGAGCGAGCGACGGTAGCGGGCCATCGAGGCAACCGACACCCACTCCTCTGGCCCGTGATGACCGGCGCCGTCGGGACCGAACTCGACCGCGGGAATTCCCGCCGCCATGAACGCGACGGCGTCGGAAGCGCCGTCGCGACCGACGCTCATCACCTCCTTGTCGGGGATCGAACGCGCCACCGCGTCGCGCAGCGCACGCACGTACGGGTTCGCGCGGGACACGCTGACCGGCGGGAAGATGAACGTCTTGGTGACCTTGCACTCCGGGATCCGCGCGATCTGCTCGAGGATCTCGTCCGGCTCCTGCCCGGGCAGGAAGCGGATGTCGACCGACATCCGGCACTCGTCGGGCACCTTGTTGATCGCGTCGCCGCCCTGGATCCGCCCGAGGTTGATCGACGGCCGGTCGAACACCTCCGAGGACTCCCTCGAGAACGGCAGCGACTCGATCGCGCGGAACACATCGACCGCCTTCAGCACGGCGTTGTCCCCGAGCCACGGGGTCGAGCTGTGCGCCGCGCGCCCTCGCACCTCGATCAGCATCGCCAGGACGCCCTTCGCCTCCACCCCGATGTGCAGGTTGGTCGGCTCACCGGTGATCGCGAAGTTGCCGCCGAGCCCGCGCGCCACCGCCGCGTCGGTCGACCGGTCATCGATCTCCTCGGACTCCTCGTCGGGGACGCAGATCAGCCGGACCCGGACGCTCGTCTGGCGTTCGAGGTCCTTGAGCGCGCACATCATTCCGGCCAGTCCGCCCTTCATGTCGTAGGCCCCGCGGCCGATCAGCCGGTCGCCGTCGAGGCGCGGACTGAACTGCTCAGCGTGGGCGGGCACGACATCCAGATGTCCGTGGAAGACGACGCACGGGTGCTGTGCGTCCGAATCGACGTCGAACGGCGGTCCGACCTCGGCCACCAGGACGGGCAGCCCGTTGTGATCGTGGTGGCGCACCTCGATGTCGCGAGATTCGAGCCACCCCTTGACGAATCCTGCCGCCGCGACGATCTCCTCGGGTCGCGACGTGTCGTACGAGATCAGGCGCTCGGCTAGGACCAGCTCATCGAGCATCCCGAAAGAATAGGAGTACTAGCCCTCGGCGATGCCGAGAAACGTCTCAAGCCTGGCTTTGTCCCGTTCGGCGACGCGCCGTTTTTCGGTGTCGTCACCGGCGGCCTCGAGCTCGCGTTCTGCCTGCTGGAGCCGCTCGCGGAGGCTGGCCGCGTCGAGATCGCCGGGCGGGTGCGCCTCCTCGACCAGGATCAGCGCGTGGTTGGCCGTCATCTGCATGTAGCCCTCCGCCTGCGCAAACCGGACGACCTCGGATTCCGTCCGGTACAGGCGAAGCTCGGTCGGGTCGAGCATGGCCAGGATCGGCTGGTGGTGGGCCAGGACGCCGATCGAGCCGACCGTGGTCCGGGTCGAGATCTGCTCGACCTCGTCGTTGAACACCTCCCCCTCGGGGGTGAGGACCTCGACGTGGAACTTCGAGTGCGCCATGAGACGAGTGCTACTCCTGATCGCCCGAGTCGGCCTCGGCGTCGCCGTCGCCCTCGCCAGAGGCCTCGGGCCCGCGAGCGGCCTCATCCTCGGCCTTGGCCTCCTCTTCCCGCTTCTCCTCGCCCTTCTCCTCGCCGCGTGCGTCCCGGACCACATCGTCGATCGTGCCTTTGAGGAAGAAGGCCCGCTCAGGCAGGTCATCGTGCTTTCCCTCGAGGATCTCCTTGAAGCCGCGGATCGACTCGGCGATCGGCACGTATACGCCGGGCGTGCCGGTGAACTGCTCGGCGACGAAGAACGGCTGGGACAGGAACCGCTCGATCTTGCGGGCCCGGTTCACCGTCAACCGGTCCTCGTCGGAGAGCTCGTCGATGCCGAGGATCGCGATGATGTCCTGGAGCTCGCGGTAGCGCTGGAGCACCTGCTTGACCTGGTTGGCCACGTCGAAGTGCTCGTCGCCGACGATCTCCGCCTTGAGGATCGTGGACGTCGAGTCGAGCGGGTCGACGGCGGGGTAGATGCCCTTCTCCGCGATCGACCGCGACAGCGTGGTGGTCGCGTTCAGGTGGGCGAACACGGACGCCGGGGCGGGGTCGGTGAGGTCGTCGGCCGGCACGTAGATGGCCTGGATCGAGGTGACCGATCCCTCCTTCGTCGAGGTGATCCGCTCCTGGAGCTCGCCCATCTCGGACTCCAGGGTGGGCTGGTAGCCGACCTGGGACGGCATCCGGCCGAGCAGTGCCGACACCTCGGATCCGGCCTGGACGAACCGGAAGATGTTGTCGATGAACAGGAGCACGTCCTGGTGCTCTTCGTCGCGGAAGTACTCGGCCATGGTCAGGCCGGATAGCGCGACGCGCATGCGCGCGCCGGGCGGCTCGTTCATCTGCCCGAACACGAGCATGGTCTTCTCGAGCACGCCCGATTCCTTCATCTCGAGCCACAGGTCGTTGCCCTCGCGCGAGCGCTCGCCGACGCCGCAGAACGCCGACAGGCCCTGGTGCTCCTCGGCCAGGTTACGGATCAGCTCCTGGATGATCACGGTCTTGCCCACGCCGGCGCCGCCGAACAACCCGACCTTGCCGCCCTTGGCGTACGGCGCGAGCAGGTCGATTACCTTGATGCCGGTCTCGAACATCTCGGCGGTCGGGGTGAGGTCCTCGACCGTGGGGGCGTGGCGGTGGATCGGCCAGCGCTTCACGTCCTTGGGCAGTGGCTCACCAAGGTCGATCGGGTCGCCGAGCAGATTGAAGATCCGTCCGAGTGTGATGTCACCGACGGGCACCGTGATCGGCGCGCCGGTGTCGATCACCTCGGTACCGCGCGACAGCCCGTCCGTGACGTCCATCGCCACCGCGCGCACGCGGTCGTCGCCCAGGTGCTGCTGGACCTCGCAGATCAGATACGGATCCTCCTGGGCGGCGATGTCGAGCGCCTCCTCCTCCTTCTCCACCGCGGGTCGGCGCACCGCGATCGCGTGGTTGATCTCCGGCAGCTTGTCCGGGAAGACGGCCTCGATGACGACGCCCTGGATCTCCTCGATCCGGCCGGTGTTCCGCTTGCCGGGCTCGCCCTCGGGGGCATCTCTGCGCTGTTCTTCTGCTACTGACATAGCTTCTCCAGTGTAGGTCTACCCGGACAGCCCTTCTGCTCCGGCCACGACTTCCAGAATCTCCTGCGTGATCTCGGCCTGACGGGCCCGGTTCATCTCGAGGGTCAAGGTCTGGATCAGATCGGACGCGTTCTCCGACGCGTTGCGCATCGCGGTCATCCGCGCACCGTGCTCGGACGCGGTCGATTCCAGCAGCGCGCGGAAGATCGAGATCTCCACGTAATCCGGCACAAGCCGCTTGAGGATCTCCTCTGGATCGGGCTCGTATTCCACCAGCGCGTGGTGGTCGGATTCGCGCTCCTGGCGATCCTCGTCGCGCTCCTCCTCGGACTCATCCAGCACTGTGGCCTGCTGGAGCGGAAGCAGCGTCTCACGGCGAACCACCTGAGATACCGGCGAGATGTACCCGTTGTAGAAGATCTCCACCTGGTCCACCTCGTTGTCGACGTACGCGGCCATCAGCCGATCCGCGATCCGCCGGGCGTCGGCGTAGGCCGGGCGGTCGGTGAATCCGGTGAAGCTGTCGACGAGATCGAGGCCGCGGAAGGTAAGCGACGTGGCCGGGCGACGGCCGGAGGCGAAGAACAGCGGGGTGTGCCCCTGACCCTCGTGCTCACGTCCCGCCGCAACGCCCGCGCGGACGATATTCGAGTTGAACGCGCCGGCCAGCCCGCGGTCACCGGCGATCAGCAGCAGCCCCACGCGCTTGACCTGCTCGTGCTCCTCGAGGATCGGCAGGCTCGGGACGTTGCCGGCGGCCTCCGCCGCCTGGCGGGTCATCCGCCGGATCGCGTTCGCGTACGGCCGCAGCGCCTCGATCCGCTGTTCGGCGCGCCGCAGCCGGGCCGCCGCGACGAGCTCGAGCGCTCGCGCGATCTTCTGGATGTTCTTGACCGCGCTGATGCGGTTCTTGACGTCGCGCTGCGATTGCGGCATCGGTCGATCCCAGGCCGGCGGCTCACGCCGCCTTGGCCTCGTCCTCCTCGAGCGGATGGCCTTCCTCGTCGAGATCGAAGCCGAAGTCCTCGGCGAAGCTCGAGACCGCCTTCTCGGCCGCCTGCTGGGTCTCGTCGCTCCAGTCGCCTCCGGCGATCTTCTTCAAGAGCTCAGCCTCGCTCGCGCGCATGTAATCGGTGAGGTCGGCGAGGAAGCGGTCGACCTTTTCCACCACGATCCGGTCCAGAAACCCGTTCGTCGCGGCGTAGACCTGGATCACCTGGTCCTCGACCGGCATCGGATGGCGCTCTGGCTGGTTGAGGGTCTTGACCAGCCGCTCGCCGCGGGCGAGCGTCCGCTGGGTCTCGGGATCCAGCTCGGAGCCGAACTGCGAGAACGCCTCGAGCTCGCGGTACTGCGAGAGCTCGAGCTTCAGACGCCCGGCCACCTTGCGCATCGGCGCGATCTGCGCGTTGCCGCCCACTCGCGAGACGGAGATGCCGACGTTGATGGCCGGCCGCACGCCCGAGTTGAACAGGCCCGGCTCGAGGTAGATCTGCCCGTCGGTGATCGAGATCACGTTCGTCGGGACGTAGGCGGACACGTCGCCGGCCTGGGTCTCGATCACCGGCAGCGCGGTCAGCGACCCCGCGCCGAGGTCGTCGTTCAGCTTGACCGCGCGCTCGAGCAGGCGTGAGTGGAGGTAGAACACGTCGCCCGGATACGCCTCGCGGCCGGGCGGGCGGCGCAAGAGCAGCGACATCTGGCGATACGCCACGGCGTGCTTGGACAGGTCGTCGTAGACGACGAGCGCCGCCTGGCCGTTGTAGAGGAAGTGCTCGGCCATCGCACATCCGGCGTACGGGGCCAGGAACTTGATCGGCGCCGCCTCGTCGGCGGCGGCCATCACGATGATCGTGTTGTCGAGCGCGCCGGCGTCCTCGAGCGTCTTGGCCAGCGCCACCACCGTCGACTTGCGCTGGCCGATGGCCACGTACACGCAGCGGAGGTCGCGATCCTGGTTGTTGATGATCGCGTCGACGGCGATCGCCGTCTTGCCGGTCTGCCGGTCGCCGATGATCAGCTCGCGCTGGCCGCGACCGATCGGGATCATCGAATCGATCGCCTTCAGGCCGGTCAGCATCGGCTCCTTCACCGGCTGGCGCTGAACCACGCCCGGCGCCTTGAACTCCGATGGCCGCGTCTGCGTGGTGTTGATGTCGCCCTTGCCGTCCAGCGGATTTCCGAGCGGATCGACGATCCGGCCGAGCAGTTCGTCGCCGACCGGGATGTCGAGCAGCCGCTTGGTCCGCTTGACCGTGTCGCCCTCGACGATCTTGTCCCACTCGCCGAACAGAACGACGCCGACGTTGTCGGACTCCAGGTTGAGGGCCAGGCCGGTGACGTCGTGCGGAAGCTCGAGCATCTCGAACGACATGCAGTTGTCCAGGCCGTGGACGCGGGAGATGCCGTCGGCGACCGACAGCACGGTGCCGACCTCGGTCAGGTCCGCGCTCGTGGCGTCGAGGCCTTCGATTCGGCTCTTGAGGATTGAGGTGATCTCGTCGGGCTTGATCTGCATTCGTGGCTCCTTGGCAGGCGAGGGTACCTACGCCCGCGCGACTTGCTTGCGTAGTTGCTCCAGCCGGTTGCGAATCGAGGCGTCCAAAATCACGTTGCCGACGCGCAGAACGATCCCACCGAGAATGTCCGGGTCGACCTCGCTCGAGAGCTCGACGGTGCGCTTGGTCTGCTCTCCGATTCGCTCGCCGATCTGGTTGACGGTCGCCTGGTCGAGCTCGACCGCGCTTGTCACCTGTACCGGTAGCAGGTCGCGCTTCTCGTCCCACAGCTCGTCGTAACGCGCCCGGATCCGGAAGATCGCCGGCATCCGGTGGCGCTCGATAAGCGCCTCAAGGAAGTTCATCAGCGCGGGCTCGGCGCCGGTCACCGCGCGCTCGAGCCCGTTCTTCTTCTCCTCGGTCGAGAAGTAGGGCGAGAAGAAGAACAGCATCAGGTCGCGGTTCTCGTTCAGCGCGTCGGCGAACTGGCCCAGCTGGTCGCGCACCTGGTCGAGCCGGTTCTGCTCCTCGGCGACTTCGAACAGGGCGCGGGCCCAGACCTGAGCGATCTCCTCCACTAGTTTTGGTCCGCGTTGGGCGCGAGGGCGCTGAAGTCGAGGTCGCCGAGCGCCTCGTCGATGAGCCGCCGCTGGTCTTCCTGGTTGAGCACCTTGCGCGTGACCTTCTCCGTGGCCAACACCGTCAGGTCGGCCACCTCGCGCCGGATCTCCTGGATCGCGCGGCGCGTCTCGGTCTCGATGTCTTTGCGGGTCTGCTCCATCAACTGCTCACGCCGGAGGTTGGCCTCGGCGAGCGTGTCCTTCTCGCGCGCGTCGGCCGACTTGCGTGCCCGGTCGATGATCTCCTGGGCCTGATCGCGGGCCTCCTTCAGCCGCTCCCGGTACTCGGCGAGCAGCTCGTCCGCCTCGTGGCGCTGGCGCTCGGCGTAGTCGATCGACTCCTCGATCGCGTGCTGGCGGCGGTCGAGCGCCTCGGAGATCCTCGGGAACGCGGCCTTCCACAGGATCCACAGCGAGATCCCGAACAGGAGCAGGGTCCAGATCATCAGCCCGACGTTCGGGGTGATCAGGAACGAGCCGCTCGAGGCGATGGGCATTTGCACCGCGGCGATCATTACGTCAGCACGTAGGACAGGAGGCCGGCGACGAGGCCGTAGAAGAACACGGCCTCGGTGAGCGCGAATCCCAGCCACTGGATGCTGGTGATCTCGTCGCGCATCTCGGGCTGGCGCACCACGCCCTCGATCACCTTGCCGAAGATGATTCCGATGCCCACGCCGGCGCCGACCGCGCCGAGGCCGCCGCCGACCGCGATCCCGAACCCCTTGGTCAGCCCGGAGGCCGCCGCCATGGGGATGGTGTGGAAAAGAGCAAGCATCAGGGACTCCTTCTCGTGTTAGTGGTGGGTGGCCGCGCCCGCGATGTAGATGGCGGCCAGGGTCGCGAAGATGAAAGCCTGCAGCGTGGCCACCAGGCCGAGCTCGAACAGGTAGATGAGGATTCCGGCCGGAAGGGCGAACCACCCCAGCGCCTGTAGGCCGAGTATCACCGCCAGTCCGCCGGCCAGGAACAGCAGGATGATGTGCCCGGCGAAGATGTTCGCCCAGAGCCGGATGGTCAGCGACAGCAGCCGCATCAGGGTCGAGATCACCTCGATCGGGAAGATCAGGAACAGCATCGCCCCGTGCACGCCCGCCGGGACCAGGCTCTTCAGGTAGCCGATCGGCCCCTGAGTCCTGATTCCGACCGTGATGAACGCGATGAACACCACCAGGGCCAGGACGAGCGGCACCGAGATGTTCGCCGTTGCCGCGTAGAGCGCGAACCCCGGCCAGTGAACGCCGAACAGGGTGAACTTCTCGTCGCTGTTCGTCGGCAGCGGGAAATAGCCGACCAGGTTGCAGAACCAGATGAACAGGAACAGCGTGCCGATGAACGGAAACCACTTGGCCGCCAGCGAATCGGGCATGTTCCCCCGCGTGATGTTGTTTCGCATCAGCGAGTACAGGACCTCCACCGCGGTCTGGATCTTGTTTGGCCTCGTCTGCATCCGGCGGGAGATCCACAGCATCGTGAAGATCGTCAGCAACGCCGAGATGATCAGGTAGACCACGGCGCGGTTGATGCTGAACACCCCGAGGTGGACCCAGTCGACCAGCTTGAACTCGTTCTGGATCTGGAACTCGTTGTTTTTGTGCTGCGAGAAGCCGTAGATCAGCACCAGCAGCAGGAAACCGGCGAGATAGATCCCGGCGCCGATCAGCAGGATCTTGCGCGTCTTGCTCATCGCGACCTCGGGCGGAAGAAGAACGAGAGCACCAGCTGCGTCGTGAACGCGAACACGATCACGACCAGGGCCGTCAGCCCGTCGTCGCGGCCGGCACCCTTGCGCACCAGGATCACCGCGATCGCCAGCAGGAACAGCCTGCCCATCAGGTAGGCCAGCCGAAGCCCCGCCTCGCGCCGGGGATCGTCGGCGCCGGCCGCCGCCCGCTCGACCCCGACGCCCGCCAGGCGCAGCACGATCCACGCGCCGGCGCCGACCAGATAGCCCGCGGCCGGAACGCCGATCAGCAGCATGATCGGGGCGGCGACGATCAGCACCACCACGTCGAGATACTCAAGCGCGGTCAAGGCGCCCTCACCGTGGGCCGGGGTGCCAATTTCGGAAGCGCGGGGCGAAATGCTCTTCAAGCTGAGGTCCGGAGGTCAGAGGAGACGCCAAGGTCAGACGCCGCGGGAACACGTCAACGGGAAATTACCCGCGGAGGTTGCCAGCGACCCCGAGTTTCGGGGCCGTGAGGGCCTGAAGGGTAGCGTGGTAGGCGTGGACTTAGCGTGCCGACGTGCTGACGCGTATCCGCAGCGTCGGCTTGGGCAGTTGGCCCTCCGCCCACATCGCCGCAATGCTCGCGCGCGGCAGCCCGAAAGCGCCCTCGTACACGAGGAAGCGCGGCTCCCAGCGCGGGAAAAACTTCGCGTTGAACCGGTACAGGCTCTCGATCTGGAAGAACGGGTTGCCGAGCGCGATGAGCTTGCCGAGCACCCGCTCGTGCCGCCTGGCCGGGCTGTGGATCCACTTGGCGAACGCGGCGAAGTTGAGCGAGAGCTCCTCGACCCCGCGTTCGCGCAACAGCTCGATCGCCCTCACGACGAGGAACTCGGTCAGGCCGTTAGGGGTCTCGGGATCGCGCCGCATGAACGACAGCGACACCGCCGGACGCCCGTAGCAGGGCACGAAGTGCAGGACGCCGCGGACGTGGCCCTCGCCGTCCCGTGCGATCACCACCAGCGTGTCGTGGCCGTGCTGCCCCTGCAGAGACTCCATCGCCATCGAGAAGCCCCGCTCCGGCGCACCCTGCCGGCCGCGCTCGACCACCTCCTCGACCTGCGCGAGGGTCGTCGCGCCGAGGGAGCGCAGTTCGCACAGCTCGGCCTCAAAGCCCGCCTTGCCCAGCCGCGTGACCGACTGGCGGACCTTGCGGATCGGCCGACCCTCGAGCGAGAAGCGCCCGAGCTCGACCACCGCCTCGTCGCCGAGGTAGATCGTCCGGAGCCCCAGCTCTTCGTACAGCGGGCATAGCGACTCGCTGGCGCCGAGCGCGCCCAGCTTCAGCCCGCGGTCCTCCGCGAACGCGCGCACCTCGCGCAGCAGGTCCGGGACGGCCTCGTCGAGGCCGACCGGGTCGCCTGAGAGCAGCAGCACCCCGTTCTCGATCGTGTAGCCGACGAAGGCCCGACGATCCACGCTGAACAGATACTGCTTGTCGGCGCGCAGCTTGAAGAACGCGAGGGAGTCCTCGCCGTGGGCCCGGACGAGGTCGGAGGCCACCTGGCGCGCCTCCCGGCTGGGCAGCGCACGCGGCGTGGTCAGCGGCCGGAAGATCACGTAGGCGATCGCCACGAGCACCGGCAGCTCGAACAGGTGGACACCGAGTGGGAGCCAGGCCAGATGGTGGTGGTAGCGGATCGGCCCCTGCTGCCAGCTGAGTAGGTGGGCGGTCTCGAGGCCAACGGTCCGCAGCGACGGGTGGCCCTGCGTCGCCCAGGTGGCGAGCGCCGCCGCGCCCACCCCGGTCAACCCGAGGGCCGGCACCCGCCACATCGCCGAGCGGAGCGTGATCGGCTCGTGCCGGACCCCGAAGGCCTCGCGGCCGAGCAGCAGGGTGACAGCGGCCGCCCAGGTGACGATCGTCTCCTCGAAGTCGAGGCCCTTGAGCAGGTCGAACAGCCCCAGGGCGAGCATCAGAACCACGGCGGCCTCCCACGCCCGTCGCCGGCGCTTGGCCAGGTAGGGCGCCACCAGCAGCAGCGCGACGCCGGCCGGGAAGGCCAGCGCATGGAACAGGCGCATCGCTTCGACCGGCTCGAACTCGAGCAGCAGATGGCCGCGCCACCGGATGTTCGGGCTGAGTGCCGAGGCGATGTTGACCACGCCGACGAACGCGGCGGCCACCGCCGCGAACGCGGGCAGCCGCCTGGTCACGGTTTGTAACGAAAAGCTCATGCAGTCAGAAACGCCGGGCGCGTCTATATCCGTTCCCGTTCTCGGGTGAGAAAACGCACACCGGCTGATGGCGCGCCACAGACACGCCTCCCGGTGAGATCTACCGCGCCGACCCCGGTTGGTTACGGCGCGGCCGCGCGCAACCCTGCCCGCGCCGGCGCTTCCCGGCCGGCGCTCGCCTCACGGGGCGTTCGCCTTGGCAGCGCGAGACTCAGCGCGAGCGCCGCGAGGGGGAGCACGGCCACGGTCTCGAACACCGCGGTCAGGCCGTGCGCGTCGGCCAGCAGGCCGAGCGCAGGCGCGCCGAGGCCGCCCAGGCCGATCGACAGGCCGATCGTAACGCCGGCGGCCACGCCCAGGCGTCCGGGCAGGTACTCCTGGCCCATCACGATCGTCACCGCGAAGGTGGCGATCGTCGCGGCCCCGGCCAGGGCTGCGAACGCGATCGCGACGGCTGGTCCGGACAGCAGAAAGCCGACGACGAGCGGCGGTATCACGAGCATCGAGCCGACCAGCACCGCGCGGCGCCCGAACCGGTCGGCCAGCGGACCGCCGACCAGCGTGCCGAGCGCACCTCCGAGCAACATCGCGCTGAGCGCGACGCTGCCCAGCGCCTTGCTCGTGTTCAGGACGTTCACGTAGTACAGGGGGATGAACGTGACCAGCCCGAAGTACACGAACGAGCGGAGCGCGATCACGCCGGCCAGGATCGTGAACGGACCCCACGCCTCGGGGGCGTCACCGGTTTGGACGCGTCCGCCGACCAGGTCCTTGCGGAACGTCTTGAGCGCCGGCAGCTCCTTGACCATGACCGCGGCCATCAGCCACGTCGGGATGAGGATGAACGCCGTCCCGTGCAAACCGAACGCGATCACCAGCGGCGTCACCACGACCGGGCCGAGCGCGAAGCCGACGTTGCCGCCGACGCTGAACAGGCTCATACCGCTCGCCCGGCGCTCACCCGAGACGTAGTTGGCAAAGCGCGAACCCTCGGGATGGAACGCGGCGACGCCGAGCCCAGAGAGCAGCACAGCGGCGAACGTGAGCGCGTAATTCGGAGCGAAGCCGACGCAGGCGATCCCGAGGCCACCGAGCGCAGGCCCGAGTGGCATCAGCCACGGCAGCGACAGCCGGTCGGACACGTACCCGAACGCCGGCTGGATCACCGACGAAGAGATCGTGGCGGCGAGCACAAGCGCGGACGCGGCCGCGATGCTGATGTGATCGCGGGCGATCAGGAACGGCAGCAGCGCGGGGATCGAGCCCTGCGCGATGTCGGTGAACAGATGGCAGGCCGACAGGACCCCCATCGCGCGACGGTCGACGCCGGCGGTCGTCCGGGTCGCGGTCACTCCGCGGGCAGCTCAGACAGTCGCTTGTGGATCCGGCGGCGCTTGGCGACGAGCTCCTCCTCGAGCTGCCCGAGCGCCTGGCGGCGCATGCGCACGAGCTCGAGCTGGGTGCCAATGTGCCCGAGCGCCTGCTCGAGGATCCCTCTGATCTTGTCTGGGTCGGCCTCGTGCTCGAGTTCGCGTCGGAGCGCGGCGCGAGCGGTCTCGGCGTCGAGTAGCACCCCGAGCTGGTCGAGCGAGAGGCCGAGCAGGTCGCGCAGCCGGATTATTTCGCGCACACGCTCCACGTCGGCCTCGCTGTACGAGCGGTGCTTGCCCTGGGCGCGGTCGTCCGCGCCGGGGAGCAGGCCGATCTCCTCGTAGTAGCGGATCGTGCGGGGTGTCACGCCGGTGAGATCGGCGACCTCTCCGATCCGGAGCGGCTTGGTCGCGGTCGTGCTCATGCCGCCACCTGCTCGCGTGGCGCCTGCACGGATTGCGTCACCTCGGCCTGGGTCGTCACGTGCTTCGGGCGAGCGGCGGAGATCGCCGCGCCGAGCAGCGAGATCCCGGCCAGGCACCACAGCGCCATGTGCATGTTCGACATGAACGGTACGAGCTGGGCGTTCGTGATGTGGTTGGCCAGGCCGCTGAAGACCGCGAACAGCACGTTCTTGGGCACGCTCGAGGTGACGACCGCCAGCACGAACGCGATCGAGATGACCGCGCCGGTGTTCTGCACCAGCACCCGGGCGCCGGCCGCGATGCCGCGCCGGTTGGCGGGCACCGTGCCCATCATCGCGGCGGTGTTGGGCGAGTTGAACATGCCCGACCCGACCCCGACGATGAACATGTACGCGCCGCTCGCGATGTACGCGGTGTCGCGCTCCAGCGTGGTCATCAGCGCCAGGCCGGCGGCCTGCACGAGCATTCCGGCCACCGCCATCCCGCGCGACCCGCGCCGGTCGGCCCAGATCCCGGCGAGCGGCGAGGAGATCAGCATCCCGAGCGCCAGGGGCGCGAGCTTGATCCCGGCCACGATCGGCGAGTCGCCCTGGACCCCCTGGAAGTAGAAGACGAACACGAACATCAGCGCGAACCGCGCCAGCCCGTTGGTGAACGCGGCCAGCGACGCCGCCGAGAACAGGCGGTTCTTGAAGATCGAGAGGTCGAGCATCGGGGACTTGACGTGGCTCTCGATGAAGACAAAGCCCGGGAGGAAGATCGCCGCGGCGATCAGGCTGCCGATCACCGCGGGGCTGCCCCAGCCGGAGAGCCCGCCCTTCGAGATCCCGAACACGAGGCCGGTCAGGCCAATCAGAAACGTGATCGTCCCGAGCGCGTCGAAGCTCTTGTCCTCGGAGCGAGTCGTCACCTCGTGGAGGATCAGCCACGCCCAGGCGCTCCCGGCGAGGGCGAACGGCACGTTGAACCAGAACACCCAGTGCCACGAGATCAACACCAGCGCGCCACCGAGCACCGGGCCGATGACAAGGCCGATCGCCGCGACCATCGTGTTGGTGCCCATGGCCAGCCCGAGCTGCTCGCGCGGGAACGCGTCAGTGACGATCGCCGCCGCGTTGGCGAACAGGAACGAACCGCCGACCCCCTGGGCGATCCGCCACAGGATGAGCTCGGTGCCGCTGCCGGCGAAGCCGGCGCCCAGCGACGCCAGCGCGAACAGCACAAACCCGCCGATGTACGCCTTCTTTCGACCGAACTGGTCGGACAGCCGGCCCGCGCTCAGCACGAGCACGGTCGAGGCGATCATGTACACGAGGATCACCCACACCAGCTCGAGCAGGCTGGTGTGGAGGCTCCGCTCGAGGTCGGGCAGCGCGATGATCAGCGTGCCCGAGTTGATCGTGGCGAGCAGCATGCCCAGGCTCGTGCACGAGAGCGCCCACCACTTGTACGTGTCATGCCCGGCGTGGACGCCGATCCTCCGAGCCCGTTCCGCGTGCGTTGCCGACATGCTCCTCCGAAACCAGAAGTTTACGTAAACGTAAGGATAGCACTTCGAGGGCAGGCGGTGAAGGCCGGTTCAGAGGGCTGACAGGTGCGGCAAGTACCCTTTGCGCCCACGGCATGCCGTATTGGGACGCCCTGTTCGCATTCCTGGTGGCGATGGCGGTCGCCGCCGTCCTGACCCCATTCGCCGCTCGGTTCGCGCGGCGGGTCGGCGCCGTGGTCATGCCAAGCGAGCGCGGTCTGGCCGAACGGCCCACCCCCGCCCTGGGCGGCCTGGCCATCCTCGCCGGCGTGCTGGTGGCGTCGTTCTTCTGGCTGCCCGCGACGATCAAGCTGCACCACACGCCCGGCACCGCGCCGGGCGCGGGCGGCACGGTGCACACCTGGACGATCATCGCCGGCGCCTGCCTGATCACGCTGGTCGGCGCGATCGACGACTACCGCCCGCTCAAGCCGCAGTGGAAGCTGCTGGGCCAGGTGGCGGCTGCGCTGATCGCGGTGGAGGGCGGCGCGATCGTGACCGATGTGACCATCCCGTTCATCGGGTCGCTCACGCTGCCCAACGCCGGCGGGGTCCTGACCGTGATCTGGCTGGTCGGGTTGATGAACGTCGTCAATTTCTCGGACGGCATCGACGGACTGGCCGCCGGCCTGTGCACGATCGACGGGATCGCGTTCGCGATCGTCGCGATCGACCTGGGCGTGAACGGCGCCGGCGTGCTCGCCGCGCTCACCGCCGGCGCGGCGCTCGGGTTCCTGTTTCACAACTTCTACCCCGCCTCGGTATTCATGGGCGACTCGGGCGCGAACCTGCTCGGCTTCCTGCTCGGCGTGGTGGCCGTCATCGGCTCGGTCAAGACCGGCGCGGTGGTCACGCTCGTCGTCCCGTTGATCGTCCTCGCGGTGCCGTTCCTCGACACGGGCTTCGTCGTCGCCAAGCGCCTGAAATATCGACGGGCGCCCTGGTCGCACGATCTCAACCACTTCCACCACCGCATGGCGCGCATGGGATACGGCCAGCGTCGCACCGTCCTGTACCTGTACGGGTGGAGCCTGATGCTCGCCGGCGTCGCCGTGGCGCTGCGGTTCGTGCCCTACTCCAACCACAACGGGACCTACCACCTGGGGTGGCTGCTGGTGATGGCGGCGATCGGCGTGATCGCAGTCGCCGCCAGCGTCTACCTCATCTACCTGCTCGAGATCCTGAAGTTCAGGAACCGGCGAAGCCGAGAGCTGCGCACCGCCGACCCCGACACGCCCGAGGATGAGATCGACGAGCGCGTCCAGCGCGAGGTCGAGACCGGCGAGTTCGAGCGGGTGGGGTGAGTGGCGGACGAGTCGGCCGAGAGCCGCGGCGCGCGGGACGCCGCACTGACCGGGTTCACCCGGATCGAGAAGGTGCTGCTGGGCGCGGTCGTGGCCCTGACCGTGCTGGCCGGCGTGGCGAGGTATGCCCACAGCGTCTCCCGGGTGATCGCGTTCGTCCTCGCCATGCTGGCCCTCGCCGGCCTGGCCTGGATCGTGTCGCTCGCCACAGAGGAGGTCGGCGAGCGGCTGGGCGCCGCCGCCACTGGGCTGATGCAGGCGACGATCGGCAACCTCCCCGAGTTCTTCGTGGTGATCTTCGCCCTCCAGGCCGGCCAGAAGGTCGTCGCGGAGACCGCCATCCTGGGCTCGATCCTGTCCAACGCCCTGCTCGTGCTGGGGCTGGTGATCGTGGCCGGCGCGCTGCGCGAGCGCGACGGGGTGATGCGCTTCAGTCCCCGGCTGCCCAACGACACCACTACGCTGCTGCTGGTCGCCTCGTTCATCATCGTGCTGATCGGGCTGACCCACGGCGCGGGCGACGCGGCCAGCCACCACTCCCAGACGATCTCGATCATCGGCGCGGTGGCGATCCTGATCGTCTACGCCGTCTGGCTGCGCCAGTACCTGACCACGCCCGAATCCGCCGGCATGCGCGTGCGTGGCGAGCCACGACTGCCGCTCGTCACGAGCATCGCCTTGCTCGTGATCGCCGGCGCCGCTTCGGCGTTCGTCTCGGACTGGTTCATCAACGCACTCGAGCCGACGATCGAGAAGTTCGACATCTCGAAGGCGTTCGCGGGTTTGGTGATCGTCGCCATCGCCGGCAACGCGGTCGAGCACGCGGCGGGCGTGGTGCTCGCCGCCAAGGGCCAGTCGGATCTCGCCATCTCGGTGGTCAAGAATTCGGTGGCGCAGATCGCCGCCTTCCTGTACCCGGTGCTCGTGCTCGTCTCGCTCCTGACCGCGACGACGTTGACGTTCTCGCTCGCGCCCGTCTACATCGGGGCGCTGCTGGGCACCTCGGTGATCGTCTGGCAGATCACGGGCGATGGGGAGGCCACGGCGTTCGAGGGCGTGGCGCTGGTGGCCTCGTTCGTGATCATCGCAACCGTGGCGTGGTTCGAGTAGTCAGGTCCTGAGCGCCTGGGCGATCCGGGCGGTTAGCCCGAGCGGCTCGTCCTTGAGGTGGCGGCCGGTCACGCGCATCGAGCGGATCCCGTGCGCCAGCAACACCTGATCTCGCTTGCGGTTGCTCTCGAAGGCCAGGCGATGGCCGTGGGCATCCCACCCGTCGAACTCCACGATGAGGCCCTCCCCCGGCCAGTAGGCGTCAGCCAGGTACCCGTGCACGTTGACGTTGGTGAGCGGCCGGGGAAGCTGGGCTTGCTCGATCAGCCTCAGCAGCGCCCGCTCCTTCTCCGAGCGCGTCATCCGGGGGTCGTCGAGTACGGCCCGGATCAGCGGCGCTCCCCTGCGCCTCGGCTCCCGGCGGATGATCGCGGCCACCGCTTTGTCGGTGACGATCTTGCGGTACAGGGCCTCTTGAAAGGCGTGCTCGACCTCGTTGCGCGGCTCGGTGGCGGCGAGGTCGGCGATCGTCCGCGCCACCGTGGTCATGGGTATGCCGCGCATCTTCGTGACCTCGTGGCGCGGCAGCGCCTGGACGCGGTGAAGCCGGATACCGGGCCGCCCATGAGGATTTCGCCCGACGACCGTGACGTCGACATCACCTCCGACCTCGCCAAGCAGCCCGAACATCTCTGCGGCTGAGCGGTGGCTGACCACGGCATCCGCGCCACAGGCCATCGCTGCTGCCCGGCCGCGCGCCATAAGGGTCGGCGGCGCAGGCCCGATCAGGTAAACGCCGTGATGCATCCGCTGCATCCACGCTGCGCGGAGTCGATGCGCGATCGCGCCGCGGCCGAGACCCGCGCCCAGCAACTGCTCCCAACCGATCACGTTGTCCTGCCGGCCGGCGATCTTGGCGATTGCCCGCTCCACTTCCTGCATAACCGCTCACGCCTCCCGTCCCCGTTCGGCGGCGCGAGCTTTTGCACCCACCACCTGCAGAAGCTCGCACGCCCCGGGGAACGGCCCCGGAATGCGCGGATTTGCAGGTCGTCCGAAGGCCATGACGGCCAGTATCACCCCGCTGCCCCCGCCACAGAGCACACCGCGCCCCTATTGGAACAGAGTTTTCACCCCTCCGGAACAAACCGCCTCGGAGAACGCCACCGTCAGACGATCGCTGCCGCCCCTACCCGCGTATACAGCGGATACCGATCGGCGATGGCGCCGGCCCGCTCGGTCAGATCAGCACGCCGCTCCTCGAACCCGCCCTGCCCCAGAGCCTCGGCGATGATCATCCCCACCTCGACGAAGTCCTCGAGCTGGAGCCCGCGCGTGGCGAGCGCCGGCGTGCCGATGCGCAGCCCGCTGGACACCGCCGGCGGACGCGGGTCGAACGGCACCGCGTTGCGATTGACGGTGATGCCGATCGAGGCGAGGCGATCCTCCGCCTGACGCCCATCCAAAGAAGACTCGCGCAGGTCGCAGAGAACCAGGTGGACGTCTGTCCCGCCGGTCAAGACGCTCACGCCGCCGCCGGCCCGCAAAAGCTCGGCGGCGACGGCCTTGGCGCCGGCAACGGTCCGCTCCTGGCGCTCGCGGAAGGGCTCGGACGCCGCGATGCGCAACGCCACCGCCTTCCCCGCGATGATGTGCTCCAACGGCCCGCCCTGCTGGCCCGGGAACACGGCCGAGTCGATCGCCTTGGCGAACTCCTCGCGGCACAGAATCAGCCCGCCGCGGCCGCCGCCGATCGTCTTGTGGATCGTCGTCGTCACCACGTCGGCATACGGGATCGGCGAAGGATGCAGCCCCGCCGCGACCAGGCCGGCGAAGTGGGCCATGTCGACGACCAGGTGCGCGTCGACCTCGTCGGCGATCGCGCGGAAGCGCTCGAAATCCAGGAACCGCGGATAGGCCGACCACCCGGCCAGAATCATCTTGGGCCGGCGCTCCACAGCGATGCGCTCAACCTCGTCCATGTCGATCCGCCCGGTCTCTCGATCGACGTGGTAGGGAGCGATGTCGTACAGGCGGCCGGACACGTTGATCCGCATGCCGTGCGTCAAGTGACCACCGTGCGAGAGCTCCAGCCCCATCACGGTGTCGCCAGGCTCGAGCAGCGCGTGGTACACGGCGATGTTCGCCTGCGCGCCCGAGTGCGGCTGCACGTTGGCGTGCTCCGCGCCGAACAGGTCCACAGCGCGCCTGATCGCGAGTGACTCCGCCACGTCTACGTACTCGCAACCGCCGTAGTAGCGCTTGCCCGGATATCCCTCGGCGTACTTGTTGGTGAGGACCGAGCCCTGGCACTCGAGCACCGACATCGGGACGAAGTTCTCCGAGGCGATCATCTCGAGCGTTCGCTGTTGGCGCTCCAGCTCGAGGGCGAGCACCTCCGCGATCTCCGGATCGACCTCGGACAGGGGTCGATTGAAGAAATCAGGCGGCAGATCGGCGGCGCTCACGGCACCCTCGACCTTAGCAACGGAACCGGCCATCGTCGTTGCCATCCCGCGACCAACTCTGGGTCCTCAGATCCGGCGCGCGGCGACCACCGCCAGGTCGCCCTCCGCCCACGCCACACGCGGCTCGAAGCCCGTGTCCAGCAGCCATCGGAGCTGGTCGGCCAGTGAGCTGGGTTTGTCGTAGCCCGGCGTCAGCGGGGTGGTCGCGGCCTCCGGGTCCTCGGGCACGACCACGTCGCCCAGTACGAACAGGCCGCCGGGGTCGAGCGCCGCGTGCACACGGCGAAACAGATCCGCCTTGCCGGCGCCGTCCAGGTGATGGACGCACAGCGCGCTGGTGACCAGGTCGAACGAGCCCTCGGGGAGCGGCTCCTCGATCCGGCCGACGCGCAGCGCGACCCCCTCGGCGGGCAGCTGCGACACCGCCACCGCCAGCATCCCCTGGTTCTCGTCGACCCCGACCAGCGTGGCGCCGGGGTGATGGGCCAGGACACGGCGGGCGGTCTCGCCGGTCCCGGTCCCGAGGTCGAGGATCCGCCGGGCGCCCGTCCCGGTCGCCGCGGCCACCGAATCCTGGAACAGGTCGTAGCCCGGGATGTCGGAGCGGACCTCCTCCGGGTACGTGCTGGCGTCGAAGTGGTACTGCCAGTGCAGCGCCTCGGTCAGCTCGCGCTCGCCGACGGCGCCCGCCCGGACTACCGACCACTCGCCGTCCGACTCGTAGCGGCGTAGATCGACCACCGTCGAGGGCGTCCCGGGCAGCTCGCCCCCGTCGATCACCAGGTCCACCGCGGCCCGCAGCAGTTCCGGGACGTCCTCGAGCCGCCGGGGATCGGGTCCGCCGGCTCGGTTGGCGCTCGACTGGAGCACCGGCCGGCGGACGCCCTCCAGCGACGGCACCACCGGCACCCTGATCCCGAGTGTCGCTACGTCAGTTCCACACGCAAGCGGGAACCGGCCAGCCGGATTCGGGACCAGCACGGTGACCGCCCCGGGCAGCACCCGGCTCATCGCCGCACGTGTCCGCTCCCCCACCTCAGGCACGGCCGCGAACGCGTCGTCGATCCCGAAGAACATCACGGCCGAGGGCTTGTCGAGGCTCCGGCGCTTGAGCAGGTACAGCCGCTCGACGGCGAACCGGTCGTTTGGATCGCAAGCCAGGCCGTAGACGGTGTCGGCTCCGAACAGGACGACGCCCCCGACCCCGATGCATCGCTCGAAGGCTTTCGCGTCGGTCACCGGCGCGCCACGACCACCCGCTCGTGGCCGGCCAGGTCGCGGAGACGCTCGACGGACCGAAAGCCGGCTTCACGCACAAGCGTCTCAACCGCCACCGGCAGCCCAACCTCGAGCGCAATCAGCGGAACCCGATCGGTCATCTCCAGCAGGCGCCGAACCGGGTCCATGCCATCCGGCCCGCCGAACAGCGCCAGGGCCGGCTCGTATAACCCGATATCGGGCGGCAGGCTGGACTCGTCGGCCACGTACGGCAGGTTCGCCAGCACGGCATCGAACCGCCGGTCGACCCCGTCGAGCAGGTCGGCCTGGACGAACTCCACCGCGACCCCCAGCCGCGCACCGTTCTCCCGTGCCACCGCCAGCGCATCGGAGTCCACATCGGTCGCCCACACCTCAAGATCTCCTCGCTCGGACTTGAGCGCCAGCGCCACGGCCCCACTCCCCGTGCCGACGTCCACGACCGACGCGCCACGAGGCAGCGTCAACCCGACCTCGACCAGCAGCTCGGTCTCAGGCCGCGGGATCAGCACCCGGCGATCTACGAGCAGCGAGATCCGCCTGAAGTCCTTTCGCCCGAGGATGTACGCCACGGGCTCGTGATCGCGGCGGCGCGCCACCAGGGCATCAAACGCCGTCAGCTGCGACGGATCCAGCTCGGCCTGGGCGTCGAGGACCAGACGCTCCCGCCCGACGCCCAGCACGGAAGCCAGCAGCAGCTCGGCGTCAAGCCGCGGCGTGGCCGACTCGGGGCCGCGAAGAACCGATGTGGCGTCCCGCAATACGGCCCCGACCGAGCGCCCCACCACGGCATCCTCAGGCAACCGACGCCTTCTCCTCCAACCGGCGGCGCTTCTCGTCGTCTTGCAGCGCCGCCGTCAGCTCGTCGAGCTGCCCGAGCAGGATCTCGTCGAGGTTGTGCAGGCGCAGTCCGATGCGGTGGTCGGTCACGCGCCGCTCGGGGTAGTTGTAGGTGCGGATCTTCTCGGCCCGTTCACCGGTGCCGACCTGCGCCGCGCGCGAGGCGGCCACCGCCGCCTGCTGCTCGGCCAGCGCCCGCTCGTACAGCCGGGCGCGCAGCACGCGCATGGCGCGCTCACGGTTCTGTAGCTGAGACTTCTCGTCCTGCATCGAGACCACGATGCCCGACGGCTTGTGCGTGATCCGCACCGCCGAGTCGGTCGTGTTGACCGACTGGCCGCCGGGACCGGAGCTGCGGTACACGTCGATCTGCAGCTCGTTCGGGTCGATCTCGACCTCGACGTCCTCGGCCTCGGGGAGCACGGCCACCGTCGCCGTCGAGGTGTGGATCCGGCCCTGGGACTCCGTCTCCGGGACACGCTGGACGCGGTGCGTCCCGCCCTCGAACTTGAACACGGAGTAGGCGCCGCCGGGTGGGCGGGACTCAATCCCGAACGTGTACGTCCCCTCGCCGATCGACAACGGTTCGACGGTGAAGCCCCGCCGCTCGGCGTACCGGGTGAGCATCCGGTACAGGTCGCCGGCCCACAGCCCCGCCTCGTCCCCGCCGGCGCCGGGCCGGATCTCGACGATCACGTTCTTGTCGTCGTTGGGGTCCCGCTCGACCATCGCGAGCCGGATCTCCTCCTCGAGCTCGGCCATCCGGGTCCGCGACGAGTCGAGCATCCCGCGCAACTCGGGGTCGTCCCCGTCTTCGGCCAGCAGCTCGCGGGCGCCTTCCAGGTCGTCGGCGGCGCGTCGGTACTCGGAGGCCAGACGTGCGGCCGGCTCGAGCTCACGGTACGCGCGGCTCGCCGCGGCGAACCGCTGCCGGTCGCCGATCACCACCGGGTCAGACAGTTCCTCCTGCAGGTCTGCGAACCGCGTCTCGATCTGGGATACAAGCTCATCAATCACGCCCTCCGAGTCTAGGGCCAGAACGTGAACTCGGAGGGATCCAGTACCCGCACCCGTTCGGCGTACTCGGTCATGTAACCGGGCCAGTTGGCCACGATCCGCCCGCCCTCGTCCTTGTACCAGGAGTCGCACTGCGTCCACGCCGTCCCGGCAAACCGGGCCTGGACCGAACGGTCGCTGGCCTCCTCGACCTCGCGCCGCACCTCGATCGCCTCCGCCCCTCGTGCTCGAAGCAGCTCCAGCGCCTGGCGGATGTAGGCGGCCTGGGCCTCCTCGTAGAAGACGATCGAGCCGCCCGAGGTGTTCGTGTTCGGCCCGTACATCAGGAACATGGACGGAAACCCGGGCACGGTGATGCCCAGATGAGCATGGGCGCCGCCGGACCACGCGTCGCGAAGCGCAACACCACCGACGCCGACGATCTCCATCGGGAACATGAAGTCGGCCGCGCGGAATCCGGTCCCGTAGATCACGCAGTCGACCTCGCGCAGCGCTCCGTCCTCGGTCACCACGCCGCCCGGCTCGAAACGCGCGATCCGCTCCGTCACCAACTCGACCCCCGGCCGCTGCAACGCCGGCAGGTAGTGAGAGCTGAACAGCACCCGCTTGCACCCGAACGTGTAGTCCGGCCAGGCCTTGCGGCGGACGACGGGGTCGCGCAGCTGCCAGCGCATGAACAGCGACGCGCGCAGGCGTCCGATCCGGCCCCACGTCCGCGGGTTGCGGATCATCATCGTCAACGACTCGGCGTAGTAGTAGATGAACCGCCGCCGGAGCTCCTGAACGCCGGGCACGTACCGGATCAGAGCCTGCAGCACGCCCGGGTAGGCCCGGTTGCGCCGCGGCATGAACCAGTTGCCCGTCCGCTGGAACACGTACAGCCGCTCGACCTCTCGGGCAATCTCGGGCACGAACTGGACGGCGCTGGCGCCGGTCCCGATCACCGCCACCCGCTTGCCCCGCAGCGAAAACGAGTGATCCCAGCGCGCGGAATGAAAGCTGTGCCCCTCAAACCGTCCGTCGATGGCCGGGATCGCAGGCTGGTGCAGCTGGCCGGTAGCGATCACCAGGGCGTCCGCCTGCCAGACACGGCCGTCGGCACACGACACGGTCCAGCCGTCGTCCCATTCGCACGAGACGACCTCGGCGCCGCACACCACGGACCGGTCGACGCCGTGATCGTGCGCCACCGCCGTCAGGTACTCCAGGATCTCCGCCTGGGGCGAGCACAGTCGCGACCAGTCGCGCCGCGGCGCGAACGAGAACGAGTACAGGTGGCTCGGGACGTCGCACGCGCACCCCGGGTAGTCGTTATCGCGCCACGTGCCGCCGAGCCCGGAGCTCCGCTCGAGCACGGTCACGTCGGAGAAGCCGTGCCGTCGAAGCTCGATCGCCGCTGCGAGGCCTCCAAACCCCGCCCCGACGATGATCACGCGAACCCCCGGCATCGCCGGGGAAACCTACGCCACGACCTCCAGGCCGACAAGATCGGCGGCAGACACGTTCGAGCCCTCCTGGCGCGCGAGCACGGCCTTGAGCGCCGCGATAGACACAGCCAGCTGAGAGAGATCGGGCTCGCGCGTGGTCAGCAGCTGGAGCTTCATGCCCGGGTACATGACAGCGCGCACCCAGGGGCGGCGCCGGTTGCGCCCGGCCCACTTGATCACCTCGAACGAGAGCCCGGCGATCAGCGGCACCCCGATGATGCGGGTGAGGACCAGGATCCACCAGGCGGGCAGCCCGACCGGGGCGAACACGAAGATCGCCATGATCATGACGATCAGCAGGAAGCTCGTGCCGCAGCGCGGGTGCAGGCGCGAATACAGCTTCGCCCGCTCGGGCGTCAGCTCGTCTGACGCTTCGTAACACGAGATCACCTTGTGCTCGGCGCCGTGGTACTCGAACACCCGCCGCAGGTCGTTAACGCGCGAGAGCAGGACCAGGTATCCGAGGAAGATGGAGGTCCGGATCACGCCCTCGACGGCCCAGAACAGCACCGAGGAGCCGAGCTGGTGCTTGATCAGGCTGGTCAGCCCGACCGGCACCACGAAGAACAGGCCGATCGCGAATATGGAGGCGACCGCCACCGTCCCGATCCAGGCGCCGCTCGAGATCTCCTGATCCTCCTCGGGAAGCTGCGCGTTGGCCGACAGGCCGAGCGCGCGCATGCCGATCGCCAGGGACTCGACGAGCGCCACCACGCCGCGGATCACCGGCCAGCGGTAGTACCGCTTGCGCTTGGTCCACGACTCGAGCGGAAAGGCCTGGACGTCGATCTCGCCCTCGGGAGTCTCCTCCGCGGGAGGCTTGCGGACGGCCAGCGCCCAGCTGTTGACGCCGCGCATCATCACGCCCTCGAGCACGGCCTGGCCGCCGACGGGCGCGTCGCGCGATGCGGTCAAGCGCCCCTCCTCGACCGCCGCGCTCATCGTCCCAGCTCCGAGCTCTTAGGTGCTCGCGCCGGTCCGCGCCGCGCGCCGGCCCTTGGCCACGCGCCGCTGGAAGCGCTCGACGCGACCACCCGTGTCAACGAGCTTCTGCCGGCCGGTATAGAAGGGGTGGCAGGCAGAGCAGATCTCAACGTGAATTTCGGGCTTGGTCGAGCGGGTCATGAATTCGTTGCCGCACGTACAGCGGACGTGGGCATCGACATAATCGGGATGTACACCGGTCTTCATAGTGTTATCGAGTGTAGCGGCCCGAACTTGAGTCCCGGGCGGCCCAAACGGTAACGCTGCCCCGCGATCTCGCCAAGTAGGGGATATGACCGCCCCTGGCCTCAACCGCCGCCACCGACGCTCGTCGCCCGCTCCTTCGTGCGTCAACGGCACGCCGATCGCGATCCATCCGGTCGCCCGGGACGCGAAGCGCTAGCTGCTGGGCGCAGTCGGCGCCGCCGGGCAGCTGATCGTCAGCGCGTTGTTAGCGAAGCTGTACTCGTCGATGCTGTGCGCCGGGTCGACCGTGACGGTCACGTTGCTCCCGGCGGTGCAGGCCGGCCCCACGAAGCGGTGGCGCGTGGTGGACCGAACTCCGACCGACGGGACGGTCGCGGCCACCGGCGCACCCGGGCCGGCGCCGGCCAGGTCGACCTCGACCGGCCCGGTCGCGGTCTGCCCTCGGTTGGCGATCGTCGCGACGTAGGCGTCCTGTCCCGAGGACTGCGGCGTGACCGTGATCGACTTGACCAGCAGGTCCGCGCGCAGCTCGGGCTGGTAGCAGTTGGGGCTCGTCTCCACAGCGGTGCCGCCGAGCTGCTGCCCGCCTGAGTCATTCCACCGGAAGCTGACCCGGAAGCGGTAGGTGGCCGGCCCGAGGAGGTCGACCACCGGGTGGGTGACGATCCACACGTCACCAGGCCGCTGCCCGAGGGTCGGCTCCTGGGGCGAGATCCAGCTTCCGAGCAACTTGCCGCGGACCAGCTTGAACGGCCCGCCCGTGGTGGTCTGTCGCATCAGGTCGAACCGCATCCGCATCGAGGCGGTGCCGGTGACCGGCCGCATGACGGCCTGGACCGAGATCGCGCGCGAGGGCGGATCGAGCGCCTTCTGGCACAGGAACGAGCGGAGCTGATCCTTGGGCGGCGGCGACGTCGTCGCACCCGCCGAGCCGGAGCCGGCGGCGATCACCGCGGCCGCCAGACAGCCGGCCGCCACCAAAGCGAATCCCACACGTGACATGCGGAAATAGGAACAAACCGCGCCGGCAAAAGTCGCGGCGCGCGCCCCCGGCTACGTCACGGTGTAGAGCGGCCCGTCCCCACCCTCGGGCGGCGTCAGCCGCCCTCCCTTGGCGGTGATCGCGCCGCACTGCACGCAGTTGGTGTAGTTGACGATCACGTCGACGGGGCCCTCGGCCGGTGCGTCGTCGGGGATCTCGTAGACGCCGGCCGGGCACATGTACTGCCACGTCTCGGCGATCTCGCGTGGGACGCTCGTGCGGACACGGATGTGGTTGGGAGCGTCGTCGCGTGTGCTGTTGCCCGACACGTACACCGACGACAGCTTGTCGAAGATGTACTTGCCATCGGGCTTCGGATAGCGGTCCTTCGTGTCGCCGACGAACATCGGCTCGGCGTCGTCGCGATGCCACGCCTGTCGGCCGGGCGGCACCTTGCCCTTCGACATGATCGCCGGGCCGGCCAGCAGGCTGCCGGCGACGAAGCCCTTCTGGAACGCCTGGCGCGTGTTGCGCACCTGGTAGAGCTCCTTGCCGATCGAGGACTGGTCCACGGCCTCTTCGTAGGAAGTGAGCGACTGCCCGGTCTTCAGGTTGCGGTAGATCGCCTCGGCGGCCAGGATCCCGGACTTGATGCAGTGGTGAACGCCCTTGAGCGCAGCGGTGTCGACCATCCCGGCCGCGTCGCCGACGAGCACCGCGCCGGGCATCGACAGCTTCGGCATCGACCAGTAGCCGCCGCCGGGGAGCGCCTTGGCGCCCCAGGCGACCCGCTCGCCGCCGTCGAGGATGTCCTTGACCAGCGGATGCGTCTTGAACGTCTGGAGGAGGTCGTGTGCCGACGTGGTCGCGTCGCGATAGTTGAGGTCGACCACGAACCCGATCGAGACGAGATCGTCGCCGGTCTTCCCGTCCTTCATCGGGTAGATCCAGGTGCCGCCGAGCTGCCCGTACTTGGCCGCGACCTTCAGCGGCCACGGCTGCACGAACGTGTGAATCACGCGGTCGAGCGGCTTCTTGACCTTCCACACCTCCTTGACCCCGAGCTCCCACACCTGCGGCTCGCGGTCCTCGGCCAGCCCGAACTCCTTGATCGCCGCTCCGGTCAGGTGGCCCCAGCAGCCCTCGGCCAGCACCGTGACGCGCGCGGTCACGTCCGAGCCCGGCTCGAAGTTGCCCAGGGGCTCGCCGTCCTTGCCCCGGCCCTTGTCGCCCGAGCGGATCCCGACGACCCGGCCATCATCGACCAGTAGTTGGACGGCGCTCGTCTCGGTGAGGATGTAGGCACCGGCCTCCTCGGCCTGGCGCTGCTGGTAGCGGGCGAGCGCGGAAACCGACACCACCTCGTTGCCGTGGTTTTTGAAGTTCGGCACGGCGGGAATCGGCACCCGGAGCTTCGTCTTGGGGCCGGTGAGCATGTACACGGACTCCTTGGTCACCTCGCCGAAGGCGAAGCGCTCCTTGCGCCAGTCCTCTCGAGTCAGCTCCGGGAACAGCTCCTGGAGCGGGTCCGGGCGCATCACCGCGCCGGACAGGTTGTGCCCGCCGCACGTCTTGGCCTTCTCGATCACCGCGATCGGGACCTCGCCCAGCTTCTCCATCGTGTCGGGGTCGTCCGCGAGCAGCTGGAGCAGCCGGTTGGCGCAGGCCAGGCCGGCGGTCCCGCCGCCCACGATCGCGACGCCAACCTCGATCCGCTCGTCCTCGGGATCGAGCTCGCGCTTGATGAACTCACGGACGGGGTCGACTGGCGGCGGGAACTCGCTCGGCGCCGGCGCGCGTCCGTTCCTCGACGACATCGCCGCTCAGCCGCCCTTCTTGGCCTTGATCGCCTCGGTCAGCTTGGGCAGGATCTTGTTCAGGTCGCCGACGATGCCCAGGTCGGAGAACTCGAAGATCGGCGCGTTGGAGTCCTTGTTGATCGCGACGATGTTCTCCGAGGACTGCATCCCGACCTTGTGCTGGATCGCGCCCGAGATGCCCGCCGCCAGGTACAGCTTCGGCGACACCGTCTTGCCGGTCTGCCCGATCTGCGCCGCGTACGGATACCAGCCGGCGTCGACCACCGCGCGGGTGGCCGCCACCGCGGAGTTCCCGCCGAATGCCGCGGCCAGGGCCTCGGCGAGCTGGAACCCCTCGGGCTTGCCGAGTCCGCGGCCGCCGGCCACCAGGATGTCGGCGCCTTCGATGTCGACGTCCGCGCCGCGCTGCTCGCCGCGCTCGATCATCTCGGCCTGGGTCGACCACGGCGAGTACTCGACATCGACGTCGACCACCTCGGCCGATCCGCCGTCGACGCTGCGCGTCTCGAACGCGTTGATTCGACCGATGATGATCCCGAGGTCTCCGGTGTAGCGGGACACGGAGATCTGAGAGTCCTGGAGGATCGGGCGCTCGGCCACCAGCTTGCCGTCCTCGGCCCGTACCTCGACCACCTCCATGGTGACTCCGGCGTGCTTGCGCGCGGCCAGGCCGGCGCCGATCTCGAACCCGAGCAACCCGCCCCCGAACAGCGCGTACGACTGACCGTGCTCGTCGATCACCTTGGCCATCACATCGACCACCGGCTGGGCCAGGCCCTCGGGCCCGCGAGCCCGGAAGACCTTGGTCGCGCCGTAGGCGCCGAGCGAGGAGCACAGCTCGTCGGTCTGGTCGTCGCCGCCGACAACCACCGCGTGGCACTCGCCACCGATCTCAGAAGCGCGCGCCGCGCCCTCGGACACCGCGCCGAGCGAGTTCTTGTTGAACGCGCCCTCGTAATGAAGGACGTAGACCAGGACGTCAGCCATAGCTAAATCAACTTCCTCTCTTCGAGCCACGCCACGATCTGCTCGACGGTCTCGTTGGTGTCCTCGTCCTCGATGATCTTGCCGGGCGGCTTGGCGTCAGGGGCGTGGAAGTCGCCGCACTGCACGCGCGAGCCGCCCGCGCCGACGAGCGCGGCGTCGATCCCGACGTCGCCGGTCGCCACGGCCTCGAGCGGCTTCTTGCGCGCGCCCATGATCGCCTTCAGCGACGGGTAGCGCGGCTCGTTGATCGCGTCGCCGACCGAGATCACCGCCGGCAGTTTGATGTGCACGGTGTCGTAGCCGTACTCGGCCTGCCGTTCGCACCGCAGTCCGTCGTCGGAGATGTCCATCTTGATCACCTGGGTGAGCGACGGCATCTTCAGGTGGTCGGCCACGACCGCTCCGATCGTGTAGCACTCGCCGTCGTCGGACTGCTGGCCGAGCAGGACCAGGTCGGGCGACTCCTTCTCGACCACCTTGGCCAGCGCGTAGCCGGTGGCGGCCACGTCGGAGCCGGCCAGCGCGTCGTCTGACAGGTGCACCGAGCGGTCGGCGCCGAGCGAGACGGCCTTGTGCAGCGCGCGGACGGCCGATTCCGGCCCCATCGTGACGGCCACGATCTCCTCGACCTCGACGGCGCCGCCCTCACGGATCTGCATCGCCGCTTCGATGGCGTGCGTGTCGTAGGGATTGAGGTTCTTCTCGCCTGAGCGGTCCAGGCGGCCGGTCGAGGGGTCGATGCGCTTCTCGACGGCGGCGTCAGGAACCTCTTTGACGAGGACGCAAATCTTCAAGTGAGGCCTCCTAGCAGTTCAAGACGGTGTGCCATATTACCCGGTTGACTGACGAGTCAATCGGTCCCCGCGAGTCCGCGCCGGGTCAGGACCGGACGGCGCCCCGGATGAAGTCGACGGCGTCCTGGGTCGAGGCGCCCGGCGTGAATACTTCGGCCACCCCCAGCTCCTTGAGCTCCTTGACATCGTCGGACGGGATCGTGCCGCCCAGCGTCACGATGACGTCGTCGGCGCCCTGCTCCCTGAGCAGCTCCATCACCCGCGGCACGAGCGTCATGTGCGCGCCGGACAGGATCGACAGCCCGACCGCGTCGGCGTCCTCCTGGATCACGGTCTCGACGATCTGCTCCGGCGTCTGGTGCAGCCCGGTGTAGATCACCTCCATGCCGGCGTCGCGCAGCGCCCGCGCGATGATCTTGGCGCCGCGGTCGTGCCCGTCGAGGCCGGGCTTGGCGACCACGACGCGGATCTTCTTCTTCTCGCTGGCGGCGGGCATCGGAGCGAGCGCGGATTCTACGGTTCGGTCAAAAGACAGGCGCTTCGCGGTAGCTCCCGAAGACGGTCTGGAGCCCGCTGACGATCTCGCCCTCGGTGGCCTCGGCGCGTGCCGCGTCGACCAGCAGCGGCATCAGGTTGTGGCTCGGGTCGCGCGCCGCCTCGACCAGCGCATCGACCGCCGCCGTCACGCGGCCCGAGTCGCGCCGCTCACGGAGCGCGCGTACACGCTGAACCTGGTCGACCTCGAACGCGGGGTCGATGCGCAGGATCTCGGTCGCCCAATCGTCGCCCTCGGTGTAGGCGTTGACCCCGACCACCTTGCGTACGCCGGCCTCGACCTCCCGCTGGTAGCGGAACGCCGCGTCGGCGATCTCGTGCTGCGGGAAGCCACGCTTGACGGCCTCGACCATCCCCCCCAGCGCGTCGATCCGCTCGAAGTACGCGTAGGCCTGCTCCTCCATCCGGTCGGTCAGCGCCTCCACGAAGTACGAGCCGCCCAGCGGGTCGATCGTATTGGCCACGCCGGTCTCCTCGGCGATGACCTGTTGCGTGCGCAGCGCGACGCGCACGGCCTCCTCGGTCGGGAGCGCCAGGGCCTCGTCGAACGAGTTCGTGTGAAGCGACTGGGTGCCCCCGAGCACGCCCGCGAGCGCCTCGATCGCGGTGCGAACGATGTTGTTGAGCGGCTGCTGGGCGGTCAGGGACACGCCCGCGGTCTGCGTGTGGAAGCGCATCCGCCATGACTCGGGCTTGCGCGCGCCGAAGGTCTCGCGGAGCTCACGCGCCCAGATGCGACGGGCGGCGCGGTACTTGGCGATCTCCTCGAAGAAGTCGATGTGCGCGTTGAAGAAGAAGCTCAGCCGGGGCGCGAAGTCGTCGACGTCGAGGCCGCGCGCCACCGCCTCCTCCACATATGTGAGCCCGTCCTTCAAAGTGAACGCGAGCTCCTGGACCGCGGTCGAGCCGGCCTCGCGGATGTGGTAGCCGCTGATCGAGACGGCGTGCCAGCGCGGCATGTGCGACGAGCACCACTCGATCATGTCGCCCACCAGCCGCATCGCCGGGTCGACCGGGAAGCACCACTCCTTCTGCGCGATGTACTCCTTGAGGATGTCGGTCTGGATGGTGCCGCCGAGTCGCTCGGGTCCGATGCCCTGGCGCTCGGCCGCGACCACATAGAAGGCCAGCATGATCGCCGCCGGCGCGTTGATCGTCATCGACACCGTGACCTCGTCGAGCGGGATCCCGCGGAACAGCGTCTCCATGTCCTCGAGCGAGTCGACCGCGACGCCCTCGCGTCCCACCTCGCCGAGCGAGCGCGGATGATCAGAGTCGTAACCCATGAGCGACGGCATGTCGAACGCGGTCGACAGGCCGGTCTGGCCGTGGTCGAGCAGGTAGCGGAAGCGGTGGTTGGTCTCGGCGGCGGTGCCGAACCCGGCGAACTGGCGCATTGTCCACAGCCGCCCGCGATACATCGAGCCGTACACACCACGGGTGAACGGATACTCGCCCGGCAGCCCGATCGACGAGTCCGGATCGGTCGGCAGATCGGCCTCGGTATACAAAGGCTTGATCGGCTCGCCCGACATGGTCGAGAACGGGGCGTCGCGCTCGGGCGCCGCGCCGAACGTCTCGCGCTCCCAGCGCTTGATCTCGGAACCGCGATGGTCGGTGGTCGCCATGCCGTCCGAAGTTTAAGTCAGTTCAGCGGACCTTGGCCACGAGCCCCCGCCGGCGCCGGCCGCGAGAGGCGATCGCCGCGGACCCGACGCCGCCGGCCACCGCGGCCCCGACCAGCCCCACCGCCGCCTTCAGCCGCCGGCCCAGGCGGTCGAAGCGGAGCACCTCCCAGCGCTCTGACCGGGCCTCCTTGGCCAGCGTCGCATCCGGGTTGACCGCGACCGGATGCCCGACCAGACGCAGCATCGGGAGGTCCGAGGCGGAGTCCGAGTAGGCGTAGGACTGGGCCAGGTCGATCCCCTCGCGCTCGGCGAGCTGCTCGATCGCGCGCGCCTTCTCGCTCCCGTAGACGAACAGACCCGCCGGCTCACCGGTGTACACGCCGTCGAGGACCGCGGAGAACTGCGAGCCGATCGCGCCGTCGAAGGCGAGCACCCGCCCGAGCATCTCGGCCAGGTCCTGGGACGCGGCGGTCACGATGTACACGCGTCGCCCCGCGTCCTGGTGCTCGTGGGCGATCGCGAGCACCTGCGGATAGATCCGGGGCAGGACGCCGGCCAGCACGTCGGCCCCGAGCCGCTCCATGTCGCGCACCCGGGTTCCCGCGAGCGACTCGGAGATGCGGTCGCGCAGCTCGTGGGAGGCCTCGTCGCTCGCCCCGCGCAAGCGGAACATCAGGTTGGCCCAGCCGTCGGCCACCAGCTGCCGGCGGCTAAGCAGGCCGGCTCGATACGCGGCACGCCCGAACTGGAAGGCCGAGGAGCCCTCCATCAGCGTGCGATCGAGGTCGAAGAACGCGGCTGATGAGCCCTCGGGGGCCTTAGCCGCCATTGACCTCGACGATCACCGCGTCGCCCTGGCCACCGCCCGAGCAGATCGCGGCGCAGCCCAGCCCGCCGCCCCGGCGACGCAGCTCGAGCACGAGCGAGCCGAGGATCCTCGCGCCCGAAGCGCCGATCGGGTGGCCGAGCGCTACCGCTCCGCCGTTGACGTTGACCTTGTCCTCGTCGATGCCGAGCATCCGGATCGAGTTCAGCGTGACCGACGCGAACGCCTCGTTGATCTCCCACAGGTCGATGTCGTCGGCCTTCAGGCCCGCCTTCTCGAGCGCGTTGCGGGCGGCGTTGGCCGGCGTCCGGGCCAGATACGCGAAGTCGTCGGCCACCTGGGCGTGCGCGACGATCCGCGCCAGCGCGGTCTTGCCGTTGCGCCTGGCCCACTCGTCGCTGGCCACGACGAGCGCCCCGGCGCCGTCGTTGACGCCGGGCGAGTTGCCGGCCGTGTGGCTGCCGTCCTTCATGAAGATCGGGGGCAGCTTGGCCAGCGACTCGAGGCTCGCGTCGCGGCGCGGCGCCTCGTCGATCTCGACAGTCGTGTCGCCCTTCCTGCCCTTGATCGTCACCGGGACGATCTCCTCGGGCAGCCGGCCCTCGTCGGTCGCCTTGATCGCCAGCTGGTGCGAGCGCAGCGCCCAGCGGTCGAGGTCGGGGCGCGTGAGCTCGAGCTCCGCGGCCACCTCGCTCGCCTCGGCGGCCATGTGCTTGCCGCTGAACGGGTTGGTCAGGCCGTCGCTGATCATCGCGTCGATCGCCTTGCCGTCGCCCATGCGGAACCCGAACCGCGCCTCCTTAAGCAGGTACGGGGACTTCGACATCGACTCCATCCCGCCCGCGAGACCGACCTCGAGGTCGCCCACGCGGATCGCGTTGTCGAGCAGGCAGGCCGAGCGGATCCCCGACGCGCACACCTTGTTGATCGTCTCCGAGGAGACCTCCTTGGGGATCCCGCCCTTGATCTGCGCCTGGCGCGAGGGGATCTGTCCCTGCCCGGCCTGCAGCACCTGACCCATGACGACGTGCTGGATCTGGTCCGGCGCGACCTCGGCGCGCTCGAGCGCCGCCTGGATCGCGGTCCCCGCCAGCTCGGTCGCGTCGACGCTGGACAGGCCGCCGCCGAGCTTGCCGATGGGTGTTCGCGCTGCTGACAGGATCACGGTGCTGGGCATGCTGGCCTCTCCTCGGTCACTGTGTCGGGAGTTCTCAATCCTAGAGCCACGAGTATGCTCGCCAACCGTGAACGTGGAGGCGACGACCGAGAGTCCGCTCGCCACCGGCGCCGACACGATCGTCGTCGGCGTGTTCGAGGGCGAGGACGTCGCCCACGATCTCCCCGGCGGCGCACTCAGCGCGCTGCTGGCCTCCGGCGAGGCACAGCGTAAGTTCAAGCGGCTGGCCGTAACCCACGCCGATGGCCGGCGCGTGATCCTGATCGGGCTGGGCGCGCGGTCCGAGTTCGACGGCGAGCGGGCGCGGATCGCGGGCGGGGTGGCGCACGGCCGCGCGCGGGAGATGGCCGCGGACGCGCTGTGCTGGGAGGTCCCCCACCACGTCGGCGACGAGATCGTCGAGGGGCTCGTGCACGGGACCCTGCTGCACGGCTACCGGTTCGAGCGCTACAAGCCGAGCGAGGACTCGCGCCGGGTGAACAGGCTGCTCGTGAGCTCGCACCACGACGTGTCCGAGCCGGTGCGGGTGGCCACGATCGTGGCCGACGCCCAGAACCGCGCGCGCGACCTCGGCAACACCCCGGCCAACGACCTGCCGCCCTCGGGCCTCGCCTCGTACGCCGAGGAGGTCGCGGCGCGTCACGGCCTGGGCCACACCGTGCTCGGCGAGGGCGCGATCCGCGAAGAGGGGATGGGCGCGTTCAGCGCGGTCGCCCAGGGCTCGGATCAGTCAGCTCGGTTGATCCGGCTCGACTACGACGGCTCGGCCGCCGCCGCCGGCGACGTGCCGCTGGTCGCGCTGATCGGCAAGGCGGTGACGTTCGACTCGGGCGGGATCTCGCTCAAGCCGGCGGGGACGATGCACGAGATGAAGTTCGACATGTGCGGCGGCGCCGTCGTCATCGAGGCGATCGCCGCGCTCGCCGAGTTGCACGCGCCGGTGCGAATCCTCGGCCTGATCGGCGCGACCGAGAACCTGCCGAGCGGTCAGGCGGTCAAGCCGGGCGACATCGTGCGCGCCTTGGACGGGACCACGATCGAGGTCAACAACACCGACGCGGAGGGGCGGCTCGTGCTGGGCGACTGCATCGCGTACGCCCGCCGCGAGGGCGCGGAGCGGCTGGTCGACGTGGCCACGCTGACCGGCGGGGTCGTGGTCGCGCTCGGGTCGACCTACGCCGGGCTGATGAGCAACGACGACGACTGGGCCGAGCGCGTGGTCACCGCGGCGCGGCACACCGGCGAGATCGTATGGCGGCTCCCGCTCCACGAGGAGTACGCCGACATGATCAAGGGGCGTTACGGGCAGATCGTCAACAGCACCACGAAGCGGGCAGCCACCGCGTTGACCGCCGGCGAGTTCCTGCACCACTTCGCGGGCGATGTGCCTTGGGCCCACCTCGATATCGCCGGCACGGCGTACGACGTGCGCCGGCCGTACTTTGCCGACCGCGGAGCCACCGGGTTCGGGGTGCGGCTCCTGGTCGAACTGGCGCGAGCCGGCGCTCAACCGTTGGCTTCGTAACTCAGCGCGACCCCGAACGCGAGCGACGGCCGCTCGTGGCCGTGCGGGTGCTGCTTGGCGTACGCCTTCTGCGCCGCGGCGAGCTGCCCCAGCAACGTCCGGCCGACCTGGTTGAGCCGGAACGTCACCGTGTAGGTGCCGGCCGTGGCGAAGGTCCTGGTCAGGGTTGAGACGACGCGGCTTCGTCCCGGGCCCAGGCCGTGCCGGCCCGCCCGGCCCTGCGAGCAGCCGAAGCCGGAGTGGGTGCTCGACGCCGCGTCGGCCGTCACCATGACGCGCTTGCCGTATCGGTTGAAGGCGATCCGGCCTGTGAGCGTGCCCGGGGTCACGACCACCAGCTGGCTCTGGATCGTCTGGGGCTGGGCGGTCGACGCGTGCCCGATCACCGTGTCGACGCTGTCAGCAACCACCCCACAGGCCCGGTCGAGCTCGACCTCCTGGGACGGCTGCGGCGACAGCGCGCCGTACGCGATGCCGGCGAAAACGGTAGCCAGCACGGCCAGGATGAGCCCGGTCAGGACAAGGCGTCGAATCCGCATCCGGGGACCCTACCCGGAATGGCCGATAGCGCACCGACAAATGGTGCGAGTCGGCGCTACAAGGTCAGGACGCCGAGAAAGCCGCGCAGCTTGCCGACCTCGCCCTCGACACGCACCCGCCGCGAGGCGAACATCCCGAGCGCGGCGCGCCCTCGCGCGTCGATCGGGCTCGGCACGCCGCCGAGCAGCGGGACGACGAGCAGCGCCACCAGGTCCGACAGGGCACCGCTGATCCGCAGCGCCGGCGCCAGCGCGGGTCCGTCCTCGACCACCACGACGTCCCGGCCGAAAGCGATCCGGACGGGTGGATAGTGCTCCTCCATCCGCAGCTCGACCTCGATCCCGAGCGCGCGCGCCTTGCCCGGGCGCCGCGTCACCCCGCGCTCGACGATGGCCATGATGGCCGGCGCGAGGCCGCCTTCGGTGAGCGCCCCGAGCCGCACCTCGGGCGCGTCGGGCTGGCCGGGCTGTGAGAATCCGGGCATGGAGTTCGATCTACCCGACGATCACCGTCTTCTGCAGCGAACCGTGCGCGACTTCGCCGAGCAGGAGATCGCGCCCGTGGCCGAGGAGCTCGACCGGACACACGCGTTCCCCTACGACATCGTCCGCCGACTGGGCGAGCTCGACCTGATGGGGATCCCGTTCCCGGAGCAGTACGGCGGTGCCGGCGGCGACTCGATGGCCTACGCGCTGGCCGTAGAGGAACTGGCCCGCGTCGACTCGTCGGTGGCGATCACGCTTTGCGCCCACACTTCGCTCGGGACCCAGCCGATCTACCTGTTCGGCTCCGAGGAGCAGAAGCAGGAGTGGATGCCCCGGCTGTGCAGCGGCGAGCGGCTCGGGGCGTTCGGGCTGACCGAGCCTGAGGCCGGCTCGGACGCCGGCAACACGCGCACCCGCGCGGCGCTCGAGGACGGCGAGTGGGTCATCAACGGCGCCAAGCAGTTCATCACCAACGCCGGAACCGACATCTCGGGGGTGGTGGTGATCACCGCGGTGACCGGGACCGGCCGGGGCGAAGACGGCCGCGGCGGCGAGCGCAGCGCGACCGAGCGTGAGATCTCCAACCTGATCGTCCCCAACGGCACCCCGGGGTACGAGCCGGGCGAGCCGTACCGCAAGATGGGCTGGAACGCCTCCGACACGCGCCCGTTGACCTTCAGCGACTGTCGGGTGCCCGCGGAGAACCTCCTCGGCCCGCGCGGCGGCGGGTTCCGGCAGTTCCTCCACGTGCTCGACATCGGCCGGATCGGCGTGGCGGCGATGGGCGTCGGCCTGGCCCAGGGCGCGCTCGACCAGGCGCTCGCCTATGCCAAGGAGCGGCGCGCGTTCGGTCGCCCGATCTCGAAGTTCCAGGCGATCCAGAGCAAGCTCGCGAACATGGCGACCGAGATCGAGGCCACCCGGCTGCTCGTCTACAAGTCCGCCTACCTGAAGGACCGGGGCGCGAACTTCACCCTGACCGCGGCCCAGGCCAAGCTCAAGAGCGGGCGGCTGGCCGTCCGGGCGACCGACGAGGCGGTCCAGATCCACGGCGGCTACGGCTACATCGAGGAGTACCCGGTGTGCCGGTTCTACCGCGACGCGAAGATCCTCACCATCGGCGAGGGGACCGACGAGGTGCAGGAGATGGTGATCGCCCGCGCGCTGGGAGCATGACCCGGGCCGTCGTCGCCTTTCTGGCCGCGCTCGCCGCCGCCGGCGCACTCGCGCCCGGCGCGGCCGGGCAGCCCGCGCCGCAACTCCAGGGATCGTTCCAGATGACGGGCACAGTCACGGTGGCGGACAACGTCCGCGGCGAGCACGTCGGCCAGGTCGTTCACCGAACCTGGACGTTCACGCCGCTGTGCCCGACCTTGCCCTGCGAAACGGTCCAGCTCGTCCGGCAGCGTCGGACCGGCCATGACGCGCTCACGCTCCACGAGACTCAGCCAGACTCCTACACCGGCGCCGGCCGGTACTTCGCGCCGCTGCGCTGCGCGGGACGGATCTACCGCCCCGGGCAGGAGGTTCCGTTCACGATCACCGTCCACGTGACTCCCGCCGGCCGACTCAGGGCGACGTACGTCAACCGCTCGCGGATCAACCTGACGCCCTGCATCGGCGTCCTCGGCCACGACGCCGCGCGCTACACCGGCTGAATCTGCAGCGACCGCAGCACCGCGCTGAGCGTCGCGAGTTGCCGGCGGCGCTCGGTCCGCGGACCCGACACCACGACGTACAGGCAGAACGGTCGCCCCGCCGTCGTGAAGAAGTGCTGCGTTCCCGCCTGGCCGGGGCGCGGATGAGCCAGTCCCGCGCGCCGGAACGCCGTCGGATCGAGCGCACGCGGCACCCCCCGGGCGGCGAACAGGCCGGTTCCGGGTTCGAGGCCCGCGCCCGGCAGGTACTCGGTCAGCGCGAGGAACGACGCCCCGGCCGGCATCAGCCCGGTGCTCGCGTCGCCGAACTCGCCGTCGTCGAACGGCAGCTGGAAGTCGCCGGCGTGCAGGGTGCTGCCGCCGGCCGGGCGCCGGAACACCCGCCCGCTCCAGCCGCGGGGAAGGTCGACCCGCAGCCCGTGCGCCTCGAGGACGGTCATGACAGCGCGAGCGCGAGAACCAGGATTCCGGCCTGAGCCGCCACGGCGCCCCAGCGCGCTCGAGTCCGCCACCGCGCCAGCCCGCGGTGGAACTCGAGCAGCCGCCGCTGGCTGCGCACGCCGGCCGCCGCGAGCGGGGTGACGCCCCGCACGGCGCCGTAGCAGCCGAGAACGATCGCGCCCGCGGGAGCGCTCGCCGTCAGGAACGCTGCGAGCATGGCCACGTACGTCGCCGCGCTCGACACGACCGTGGTCACGCCCAGCCCGAGCTGCGCGCCGTAGCCGGCGCCGTACACCCAGCCCCGGTACTCGTCGAGCCATCGCTCGTCGACCTGCCGCCGGGGTCCGGGAACCGCACGGGGCAGCCCGTCGAGCACGATCGCCACCGCGAACGCCGCCAGCAGAACCGCGATCTCCGGGTGTGACGGCAGCGCGACCGAGCCGATCGCGCCGAGAGCCGCGCCGGCGCCCGCCCCCGCCGCGATGGCAGCGAGCAGGAACGCGGTGACCGTGACCGACCAGTTCGAACGCCGGCCCCGCTCCCCGAGCGGGGTGATGCTCGCGAGCATCGACTCGCCTCAGGGCGACCACGCGGAGGCGACCGCGGCCGTGATCGCGGCCGCGCAGCCAAGAAGCAGCACGGCGATCAGTCGCGTCCTCCCGGAAACAGGCTCGGATGGTCGGGGCCGATCCCCACCGCGGCGAGCCGCTCCTCGACCCCACGCTGTTCCTCGATCGCGTCGCCGACGAGCGACGCCAGCGCATCCCACGTCGTCGCCACGCCCTCGCCGCGGATCGCGCCGTCCTCGACGAGCACGAAGTAGGGCGATCCCGGAACCGCGTAGTCCTCCCAAGCTTCCGAGGACATCACGACGGGCACCGCTTCGGGCGCGAGGGCGCGCAGCTTCGAGCGCTGCTCGCGGTCGGGGCCACGGGTGACGATCATCGTCTGAAGACCGGCGGGCCGCTCCTCCCCGAGCGCCTCCCAGAACCGGGAGCAGCTGGTGCAGCCGCTGCTGAGAAAGGCCAGCAGCGTCGGCGTGCCGTCGAAGGCCAGCTTGATCGCGTCGCCGGTCGGTGTGATGCCGGCGAGCTCGGGCGCGGCGGTGTGTGCTCGCGCGCCCGTCGGCGGCTCGGGCAGGCGCGGCCCGCCCTCGCCCTCGGGCCCGAGGCGGCGGAGGATCTCGGCGTGGCTGCGCAGCAGCGCGGCCACGAGCACCACCAGCACCACGAGCAGCACCGTCTCGACCGACACGACCGCAAGCACTTACGCGCCGCCTCCTCCCGGCAGCTGCTTGGCGAGGCCCTTGAGGCAGTCGGCCTCGTGCACGCACGTCCGGTTGTCGACCATCTCGGTCCCGTTGCAGTTCATGTCGGGCACGGTGGCGGGGTTCCGGCACAGCACGAGCCGGCAGACCACCTCCGTGGTGCCGGCGATCTGGGTGTTGCATTGGCCGTAGCGGAAGTGGTTGCAGTCGACGGCGCGGCGGCCGCAGTCGCCGCGCGCGCACTGACACCCGCCCGGGAACCCGGTGCCGGGGACCCGGTTGCAGTCGATGTAGTAGCGCGCGCCCTGCCCTGCGCACAGCCCGCTGCCCCGGTAGCTCGTGCACTTCCACCAGCCGGCGATATACGTGTTGGCCGGGCAGGCGTTGTCGCCCTGCTCGATCTCGCAGCAGAACGCCGTGTAGCCGTCGGTGCACTTGGTGCCGGGGGCGCAGTTCTGCGGCGTCAGCACGGCCCAGGCCGTGCCCGGACGGACCAGGTAGCGCACCGGCGCCACCGCGAACGCGGCGCCGGCGACCGCCGCCCGCGACAGCGCGCCGCGCCGCGACGTCCGGCGCTCGAGCAGCTCGCCCATCCGCGCGACGACGCTCAACCGCCGCTCCAGGCCGCCCACGACCGCGGCACGTCCGTGTAGACGAGGACCGTTGCGTACGTCGCGGCTGCGATCCCCACCGCCAGAACCCCCGCTATCCCGGCCGGCTGGCTGGCCATCCACCCCAGGCCCCGCGGCGACGCCACGGCAGCCGCCACCGCCACCGTGCCCAGTAGCTCGCTGGCGACCACGTGTGCTGGCGAGACCGGTAAGTCGTTATCTCCAAAACACCCACACGCCGCCCGCCGGCGCTTCAGGACGACGGCGACCGTTGCGAACACCGCGTAGGCCGCCGCCAGCGCCACGGCGAGGACACGGGTCGGATGGATCACGCATGCGGCCCCGAGCGCGAGCTCGCCGACGGCCAGGGCGCGGATTGAATACGGGCCTACCCGCCCCAGCCCGAGCGCCGCTGCGGCGGTGGCCGGCGCGCGCAGCTTCGCCAATCCGGCGATGCACAGCACCAGCGAGCCGACGAGGAACGGCGGCGCCAGCGCCTCGCTCACTTCGCGAGCTCCTCGGCGCGCCGCTCGAGCACGGCGCTCGCCGCGCTGGCCGGGTCGAGCTCCCGGGCGACCACGCGGTCGAGCAGCTCCTGGACCTCCGGATCGTCGCGCACCGACGCCTCGAGTTCACGCCGCATCCGGAATGCGGCCAGACCGAGCACCTCGTTCATCAGGTTGCGCCGGCGGCGCTCGGACAGCTGACCCTCCGCCTCGACGTACGCGCGGTGCTCGGTCAGCTTCTCGGCCAGCGCTTCGACTCCCTCGCCACGGACCGCCTCGGTCTTGATGATCGGAACCTTCCAGCCCACGGGCGGCCCGAGGGCCAGAACGTTCTTGATCTCTCGCACCATGGTGTCGGTCAGCGGATGGTCGGCCTTGTTGACCACGATCACGTCCGGGATCTCCATCACGCCCGCCTTGAGCGCCTGGATCGAATCGCCGGACCCCGGCATTAACACGAGCACGACCGTATCGGCGTGGTCGATGATGTCGACTTCGGCTTGGCCGACGCCAACGGTCTCGAGCAGGACCACGTCGCGGCCGGCCGCGTCCATGAGCAGCGCGGCCTGGAGCGCCGCCTCGCTCAGCCCGCCGAGCGCGCCGCGGCTGGCCATCGAGCGGATGTACACGCCGGGATCGAGGAAGTGGTCGGTCAGGCGGATACGGTCGCCGAGCAGCGCCCCGTGGGTGAACGGCGAGCTGGGGTCGATCGACAGCACCGCCACCGTCCGCTCCCGGGCGCGCTCGAGCTTGGTGAGCGCGCCGAGCAGCGTCGACTTGCCCGCTCCGGGAGGCCCGGTGAAGCCGATGATGGCGGCACGACCGGTGCGGGGATAGACCTCCTTGACCAGCGCCCAGCCGTCTGGATCATCGTTTTCGACCAGTGAAATCCCGCGTGCGAGCGCCCGGCGGTCGCCGGCCAAGAGGCGTGTCGCGAGCGGTTCGTCGGTGCCGGCCATCCGTCCGCATCATGTCAGGGGCGGCACGCGGAAGCCGCCGCACTACGTAGGATCCTGGCGTGCAGTCAGCGAGCACCGAGCAGCTCGAGCGCGCCGCACCGAACCTGGTGCCGCCGGCGGTCCGCTCGGGGCCTCCCCCCCTGCACGGCGGCCCGCTGACCTTCCTGCGCTTCGCGCGCCAGCACCACATGCTGCGGCCCGGATACGCGGTTCTGATGGTGCGCTGGGTGTGGCTGAAGCTGCGGTGGCGGGGGCGGCTGAAGACCGACGGGCTGTGCTTCGTGTGCCCCGGGGTGAAGTTCGAGATCGGCCGTGACGCGTCGGTCACGCTCGGTCGGTGGTCGTGGATCGGGCACCGGTGCAAGATCCGCGTGCACGAGGGTGAGTTCGCGCTCGGGGCCAAATCGGTGATGGGCCAGGAGTGCACGGTCTCGGCCTACCAGCACATCTCGATCGGGCGCGAGTGCATCATCGCCGATCGCGTGATGATGATCGACTTCGACCACGGCATGGTCGAGGCCGAGCGCCCGATCCGCGAGCAGGGGATCTACAAGCGCGACGTGGACGTCGCCCACAACGTGTGGATCGGCTACGGCGCCTGCCTGCTGCGCGGCGTGTCGGTGGGCGAGAACTCGGTGATCGGCACGAGCTCCGTGGTCACCGCCGACGTGCCCGCCAACGCGGTGGTCGCCGGCGTCCCGGCGCGGCTGATCCGGATGCGCAAGGCTCCGCGAACCTTCCGCTGGGGCTAGCGACAGACCGCGAGGAAATCGAGCGCGCGGTCGAGCGGCGCGCTTCGCAGCGTGAAGTCAGTCGACGCGATTGCCGGCGTGAAGCGGTCATAGAAGCGCTTCGTGATCTTCAGGAGCTGGTGCACGCGGTCCCACCCGAGCCGCAGTGCCAGCTCGTGTGCGCGGAGCTTGCGGGCGTGAAACAGCCCGAGCATCTCCACGTGATCGAACACCCCCCGGCACAGCTCGGCGAACTCCGTGGCGTGGTACTCCCGCAGGTGCCACGGGTTGTCGGACTTGGTGGCGCCCGGCGGGGCCAGCGTCAGGACGTTCGGGGTTGAGACGTACACGGCACCTCCGGGCTTGAGGATGTCGCGGAAGTGTGCGAGGACCGCCGCCGGGTCGACCACATGCTCGATCGTCTGGAGGAACACGACCGCGTCGAACGCGCCGGCCTCGCCGTACGTCTCTACCGCCCCCCATTCGAACGTCAGGTTCGAACCTGAGTAGCGCAGGCGTGCGTGCTCATGCGCCTCGGGGTTCCCGTCGACCCCCACAACTCGCGCGGCGGTGCGTGCGAGCACGGCCGACCCGTAACCCTCGCCACACGCCATGTCGAGCACCACCGCGCCGGCAACCCGCGCGGCGATCCATTCGTACACGGCGAGGTGGCGTCGGTACCAGTAGTTCTCGGCCGGAACGTCGGGCAGCGTGCGTTCACCCGTGAGCTCGAGCGGCGGCACGCCCGGGGGCTGGTTCTGCTGGAGGTACGCGTTCACCCGGGCCGAGAGGGTAATGTCCCGGCCGCCATGGAGGTGCTGCGGACGGCGGACGAGATCCGCGATGTGAACACCCGCTACCACGACGTCGCCGCCTCGAGTTACGACTCCAAGTGGGGCATCGACTTCGGCGAGGTCGGACAGGCTCAGGTCATCGGCAAGCTCCGCAAGGTGCTCGGCCGCGCGCTCGACGACGGGTTCGAGCGCTCGCTCGAGGTCGGCGCCGGCACTGGCTACTTCAGCCTGAACCTGTTGCGCGCCGGGATCGTGCGCGAGGCCACCTGCACCGACATCTCGCCCGGGATGGTGCGGACCCTGCGGGGGAACGCGGAGCGACTGGGATTGCGTGTCCGGACCGCCCGCGCCGATGCCGAGTCGCTCCCGTTCGCCGAGCAGAGCTTCGACCTCGTGCTCGGCCACGCCGTCCTTCACCACCTGCCCGACCTCGACCGTGCCTTCGCCGAGTTTCATCGCGTGCTCAAGCCCGGCGGATGGATCGTGTTCGCCGGCGAGCCGTCGCGCGTCGGTGACCGGCTGGCCGCGGTGCCCAAGCGCGGGGCGATCGCGTTCGCGCCCGTGTGGCGACGCGCGCTCCGGGCGGCGCCGGCAACGGCGACGGCTAACGGCAACGGCTCGGCGGGCGAGGACGACCACGGCCTCGAGCGCGTCGTCGACATCCACGCCTTCGCCCCCGAGGACCTCGCGCGCCACGCCCGGACGGCCGGCTTCGCGGACATCCGCGTGCGCGGCGAGGAGCTCCTGGCCAACTGGTTCGGGTGGTTCAACCGAGCGCTCGAGGCCACGGCCGATCCGGACGCGGTGCCGATGCTGTGGCGCCAGTACGCGTTCCACGGTTACCTCGTGCTCCAGCGCGTGGACGAGCGGCTGCTCGAGGGCCGGCTGCCGCCGGCGATCTTCTACAACCTGCTGCTCGCCGCCCGCCGGTCGTAGGAGCGTCTTTCCGGGCGTAGACTCGGCTCCGAAGATGTCCGAAGGCGACTTTCCGCTGTTTCCGCTGGGAATCGTCGCGCTGCCTGGCGAACTGATCCCACTCCACATCTTCGAGGAGCGCTACAAGACCATGATCCAGGCCTGCCTGGACGGCGAGCGCGAGTTCGGGATCGTGTGGCTGTCCGACGACGGGCTGCGCGAGGTCGGCTGTGCGTGCGCGATCGACCGCGTGCTCGAGCAGATGGAGGACGGCCGGATGAACCTCGTCGTGCGCGGCACACGCCCGTTTCGCGTGATCGAGCGCCAGGGCCACCTCCCGTACCCGGCCGGGGTGATCGAGTTCGTCGAGGACCGCGAGGATGCGCCGGATCCCGACCTGGCCAAGGCGGCGCAAGAGGCCTACGCGGAGCTCGTCAAGCGCGCCACCGACAACGACCCCGATCCCGCCGAGCTGGCCGAGATGAGCGCCTACGCGATGGCCGCCACCGTCGACTTCGGCCTCGACGCCAAGCAGGGCCTGCTCGACATGCGCTCCGAGAACGCCCGGCTGCGTCTCGTGACGCGCCTGTTCCGCGCCGCGATCAAGCGGCTCGAGCTGGTCGACCGGGTGCAGGAGCGCGCGAAGTCGAACGGCAAGGTGCGCTTCGGCGCTAGCTAGGCGTTGTAGATGACCATCGCCAGCCCGAACACGATGCAGTAGATCCCGAACGGGGTCAGCGTGCGCGTCTTGAAGTAGCGCATCAGGAAGTGCACCGTGAACACGGCGGTGATGGCGGCGGTGATGGCGGCGACGACGGCCTGACCCCGGATGCCGGCCCCGAGCGGACCGGTGAGGTCGCCGAACTTGTACACCCCAGCGAGGAGGATCGGCGGCGTGGCGAGCAGGAACGCGAACCGGGCGGCGTCTTCGTTGTCGAGCCCACGCACGAGGCCGGTGGACATCGCCATCCCGTCGCGGCTTATGCCGGCGATCAGGGCCGTGCTCTGGGCCAAACCGACCACGCCCGCCTCTCGGTACTCGAGCGTTTCGAGCCGCCGCCCCCCGTCGCGTTTCATGCCCTCGCGCGCGGCCAGCGCCCGGACTTCCTGCCGGCGTCGCAGGCGCTCGGCGGCGAGCAGGATCACACCGTTGACGACGAGGAAACAGGACGCCGCGAACGGCTTGGCCAGCGCCACCCGCACGGTGTGCTCGAGCAGGACGCCGAGGATCCCCACCGGGATCGTCGCGACGATGATCAGCCAGGCCAGGCGCTCGGTCGACGTCTCGACCTTGCGCTTGCGCAGCGTGTGGAAGAAGGCGACGACGACCTCGACCCAGGTCCGCCAGAAGTAGATCAGCAGCCCGACGGCACTCCCGACGTGCAGCATCACGACGAACGCGAGCCACGGTGATTCGGGCTGGGACTGCCAGCGGACGATGTTGTCCCACCCGAACAGGTTCGGGAAGATCACCGTGTGCCCGAGGCTCGAGATCGGGAACAGCTCGGTCACGCCCTGGAGCACGCCGAGGACGATGGCCTGGCCGTACGTGATGAGATTTTGGGCAGCGGTGATCAGCACGAGCGTGGACGGTAGCGATGGATCTAACTGGACGGTAAGGCTAAGAGGATCCTAAGGAGCCAGACCGCATGGAGAGGCGGCGGCCTGTAACACAAATAACTCCAATTGCGACAGTTCCTTCCGCGTGTCGGCCGCGGTGTCGGGAAAAGAGAACGTGCCGTTCTGCACTTTCACCGTGTAGGAGAACACGCTCCGCCCATTCACCGGAAACCTGAGCTTGGCCTTAACGTCGGCGTTCAGGCTGGTCGCCAGGTCGCGGGCCTGGAGCAGCTGGGGATCGGGTAACGACCTGGGCTTTCCGCCATCGCACGAGATCGTGCCACCGTCGTTGACGAGCAGCATCAGTCGCTGACCGCCGGCGCCCGCACGCGTCACCTGGAACAGATCCGGCGCTTGCACGTCGAGCCCGCAACCGGCAAGAACGACCACGGCGAGAACGCCCGCGGAAAGCGCCCGCAACCCGTAACGAATCAACCTTCGACCACGAGCGCTGCCCCACCGCGCCGCGGATCGCCCCCGCCGGTGAGGTGTCCACTCGAGTCCCGAGCCGCCGCCTGCACCCCGCCGAAGAACAGGTTGAGCTCGCGGAAGCCCGCGACCGCCCACCCTGCGCGCTCGAGCGGCCCGGCATCGATCCCCGGCTCGACGTAGACGATGCCGTCCTCGAAGTGAACCCGCGGAGCCCGCACCGCGTCGCCCGCCGCCAGTCCGTCGTCGACCACGCGGATGATCGTCTGGAGGATCGCCGAGCGGATGCGGTTCGACCCGGCGCTCCCCAGCACCAGCTCGGGCGCGCCATCCCGCAGCACGACCGTCGGAGACATCATGCTCGGCATTCTGCGCCCGGGCGGATGGCGGTGGAAGCCGAGCGGGTTAAGGTCTTGCTCGCCCAGCATGTTGTTCAGATGAACGCCGGTTCCGGGGACGACGACGCCTGACGACGACCCGTTGGACGAGGTGACCGAGCAGGCCCACCCCTCGCGGTCGAGCACCGCGACGTGCGTGGTCGAACCCAGCGGCGAGCGCCGATCCAGGAACCGCCGCACGAACGCGGGATCATCAAGTCCCGCGAGGAACTCGGGCGTACGCTCGGCCTGGGTCCGTTCCATCGCGTCGACCACGTGAACGAGGTCGGGCGCCCCGGGCAAACCGTCCAGCAGCGCCAGGGCGTACGCGATCAGGATCCCGCCGGCCGAGGGCGGCGGGTTCGTCACCACCTCGCGCCCTCGGTACACCGCCCGAATCGGCTCTCGATCGACGACCGCATACGACGCCAGGTCGGACGCGGTCACGACGCCGCCCCGCGACGCCAGCCAGTCGACGATCGTCGCCGCGATGTCGCCGGTGTAGAACGGCGCCGGACCCTCGGCGCCCAGCCGCTCGAGCGCGTCGCTCAGCTCGGGCTGCCGGACGACATCACCCGCTCGCACCACCGAGCCGCCGGGGGCGAACAGCGCCGCGCATTCGGGCGTCGAGGTCACGATCCCCGTCAGGATCTCGATCACGTACGCCTGCGGGACGTTCATCGCCACGCCCTCGCGCGCCAGCCGCGCCGCCGGCCCGACCAACTCCTCCAGCGGCAAGCGCCCGAACCGCGTCGACGCGGCATGCAGACCCGCGGGCATCCCGTAGGTCCCGACCGACGCCGGGCCGATGTTGAACACCTGGATCGCGTCTCCGAACGAGACGCTCACCGGGACCAGCTCGGCGCGCCCGCCCGGGTTGGCGCCGCGCCCGGGGGCCTCGATGAAGAAGTCGAGCAGCAGCGGCGCGTGCCCTGGCTCGACCACGAGCATGTACCCGCCGGCGCCGAGACTGGTCAGCAGCGGCTCGCAGCTGAACGCCGTCAGCATCGCGGCGAGTGCCGCGTCGACGGCGTTGCCACCTACGCGCAGCGCATCGGCCCCGGCCTGCGCGGACAGCGGATGGCCGGCGGCGACTACGCCGAGCGGCTCGGCCACCGGGAAACCCGCCTATCTACGAGGGATGAACTCGGGTACGTCTAGTTCCATCGGCGACGTTGACCGAGTCGGTCGCCCACGGCTCACGCGCGGCTCACCCGCCGGCTCGCGCAGGGTCCGCCGCGGCTCACCCTCGCGGGCGCGCTCGCGGGCCGGCTCCCGTCGCACCGGGCGTCCGTCGCCGTAACCGGTGGCGATCACCGTGACCCAAACGTTGTCCCCGAGCTTCTCGTCGACCATCGCGCCGAAGATGATGTTGGCGTCCGGGTGCGCCGCCTCGGCGACCGCCTTGGCCGACTCGTTGACCTCCCACAGCGAGAGGTCCGGGCCGCCGGTGATCGAGAGCAGAATCGACCGCGCGCCCTCCATGCTCGTCTCGAGCAGCGGTGACGCCACGGCCCGCTCGGCCGCCTCGATCGCGCGCCGCTCGCCATTGCCCATCCCGATCCCGAGCAGCGCCGTGCCCGCGCCGGACATGATCGTCCGCACGTCGGCGAAGTCGAGGTTGATCAGGCCGGGCAGCGTGACCAGGTCGGAGATGCCCTGCACGCCCTGGCGCAGCACATCGTCGGCCACCCGGAACGCCTCGACCATCGAGACGTTGCGGTCGAGCACCGACAGCAGGCGGTTGTTGGGCACGACGATCAGCGTGTCGACCTCGCTGGCGAGGTCCTCGATCCCCGCCTCGGCCTGGTCGCGGCGACGGCTGCCCTCAAACTGGAACGGGCGGGTGACGATCCCCACGGTCAGCGCGCCGAGCTCGCGCGCGATCTGCGCCACGATCGGCGCGGCGCCCGTCCCGGTGCCGCCACCGGCGCCGGCGGCGATGAACACCATGTCCGAGCCGCGCAGCATGGCCTTGATCCGGTCGTACTCCTCGCGCGCGGCAGCGCGACCCAGGTCGGGGTTCGATCCCGAGCCCAGACCGTGCGTGATCGACTCGCCGATGTGGAGCGTCTCGTGCGCGGCCGACTGCTGAAGCGACTGCAGGTCGGTGTTGACGGCCAGGAACTCGACGCCCTCGATCTCGGCCTCGACCATGCGGTTGATCGCGTTGACGCCGGCGCCACCGACGCCGACGACGCGGAGCACGGGCCCGAGCGTCGGCCTCGAAGCCGGGACCTCCGCATCCGGAATGGCGCGCGCATAGACGTCGTGCTCCGGAACCTCCGGAGTCGGGCGCTCCTCGCGCTCGAGCGGCCCAGCCGGGCGGTCGAGCACGTTCTCGGGGATGTCGGCGGAGAAGGCGTGGCGCAGGCGCTCGTGGGGCAGCGGGATCCGCGGTTCCTCGATCTCCGGCTCGGGCAGCACCGGTGGCGCGGGCGGCTCGGCGTCGGCGCGGTCGAGCTCCGAGGCCGGTCGAGCCGACTCGGGCGGAGCGGTCGACCGAGCCGGATCCTCGGTGCGACCTTCGAGGTCCTCGGTGGTCTTGCGGAACAGGGCGGCGAGTGGTCCCTCGCGCATACTGGCGCGCTTACCGGTTGGCATTGGACAGGACCTCCTTCGCGAGCTGCCGATAGGCGTGTGCGGCCACGCCGTCGGGATCGTACTTGAGGACTGACATCCCTTTCACAGGTGCCTCGGCGAAGCGGATGGTCTTGCGGATCCGCGACGCGAACACACGGTCCCCGAAGTTCTCTTCCAGCAGCTCGATCGCCTCCTTGGCGTGCAGCGTCCGCGTGTCGACGAGGGTCGGCAGAATGCCCTCGATCTCGACGTCCGGGTTGAGGTTCTCGCGGATCATCGCCAGCGTGTTCTGCAGCTGGATCAGCCCGCGCATCGACAGATATTCGCATTGCACGGGGACGATTACCTTGTTCGCCGAAGTCAGCGCGTTGATCGTGAGCAGCCCGAGGCTCGGCGGCGTGTCGATGAACACGTAGTCGTAGTCCTCCTCGACCGGCTTCAAGGCCTTCTGGAGCGAGCGCTCGCGACCGATCATGGTCGACATCGCGATCTCGGCCCCGGCCAGGTCGATCGAAGAGCAGGCCACGTCCACCTCGCGCTTGCGGATCACCTCGCGGATCGATATGTGGTGGACGAGCACGTCGTACATCGACTTCTCGAGCGTGTCGGGATCGATCCCCTGCGACATGGTCAGGTTGCCCTGCGGATCCATGTCGACGCACAGGACCCGATGCCCCTCCTCCGCGAACGCCACCGCGAGGTTGAGCGTGGTCGTGGTCTTGGCGACGCCGCCCTTCTGATTGGCGAACGCGATCACGTGGCTCATATCGTGGGCACTATTCGCACCGGCGTGGCGGAATCCTCCGCGAGCGCTCCCGCTATTTTCGGGTGCGGTGTCCACGGTCCTTGACAAACGGCTGCTGTTCGTCACCGGTAAGGGCGGGGTCGGCAAGTCGACCGTCGCGACGGCGCTCGGGCTGCTCGCGGCACGGCACGGGCTCCGCACGATCGTCGCCGAGCTGGCCAGCCAGGAGCGCGTCCAGGGCCTGTTCTCCGAAAACGGCGAGGGCGAGCGATTCCGGGAGATGGAGCTGAAGCCCGGTTTGTTCACGATCTCGATCGACCCGCAGCAGGCGATGGAGGAGTACCTGCGCGTGAAGGCCGGCCCGTTCGGGCACGCGCTCGGCTCGAGCCGCCTGTTCCAGGCCTTCGCTATGGCCACGCCGGGGATGCGCGAGCTGCTCAGCATCGGCAAGGTGTGGGAGCTCGCGCAGCTGCACCGCCGGACCCGGGGGGCGGCTCCGTACGATCTCGTGATCGTCGACGCGCCCGCCACCGGTCACGGGGTCGGGCTGTTGCGCACCCCGCGCACGTTCGCCGAGATCGCCCGAGTCGGTCCGATCGCCCATCAGGGGCGCACGATCGCCGAGACGATCGCCGACCCCGAGTTCACCGGGGTGATCGCGGTGGCCACGCCCGAGGAGATGCCGGTCAACGAGACGATCGCGCTGGCCGACGAGCTCGCGCGGGACGGCCTCGCGCTCGACCTCGTGATCGTGAATGCGCTCTATCCGGCCCGTTTCGAATCCGAGGAGATTGCTGAGCTAGGTCAGGCGCTGGCCAGGACTCGTTCGGCGCTGGCGCGATCGGCGCTCCGAGCCGCCCTGTCCGAGCACGCGCGCGCGGCCACCCAGCGCGAGCAGCGCGATCGCCTGCGCGAGCACGTGGATGGAAAGCTCGTCGAGTTGCCGTACCTGTTCGCCGATCACGTCGGGCTGCACCAACTCGACATCCTGGCCACGGCCCTCGAGCAGGCGGCGGCGCTGTGAACGTCGCCGAGATGCTCGACGGCAAGCGCGTGTGCGTGTGCGCCGGCTCGGGCGGCGTCGGCAAGACGACGACCTCGGCGGCGATTGCGCTCGGCATGGCGGCCACGGGCGCCAAGGTCGCGGTGGTGACGATCGACCCGGCCAACCGGCTGGCCAACGCGCTCGGCCTCGAGCGCCTCGAGAACGAACCTCGCCGCGTCGAGCCGGCCCGGCTCGAGACCGGCTCGCTCGAGGTCAAGGGCGAGCTGTGGGCGATGATGCTCGATCCCAAGCGAACGTTCGACGAGCTGATCGACCGGATCGCACCGGACGCCGAGCGCGCGGAGGAGATCAAGGCCAACCGCGTGTACAGCGAGCTGTCCACCGCGGTGTCGGGCTCCCAGGAACTGACCGCGATCGCCAAGCTCTACGAGCTCGACCAGGAGCACGAGTTCGACCTGCTCGTGCTCGACACGCCCCCCTCGCGCAACGCGCTCGAGTTCCTCGACGCCCCGAATCGGATCAACTCGTTCCTGGAGGGCCGCGCGTTGAAGGCCTTCATGAAGCCCACCGGCTTCGGCTTCCGCGCGCTGGGCCGGGGCGCGATGCCACTGCTGGGCGGTCTGCGGCGGATCACCGGCCTCGATCTGATCACCGACCTGACGGTGTTCTTCCAGCTACTCGGGGACATGACGAACGACTTCAGCCAGCGTGCCGCTCAGGTCGAGCGGCTGCTCCGGGAGCCGACCACAGCCTTCCTGCTCGTCACCTCGGCCGCGCGCGACCCGATCGACGAGGCGATCTGGTTCGGGCAGCGACTCGAGGACGACGGGCTGCCCTTCGCCGGCGTGGTGGTCAACCGCGTGCACCACGACCTGCTCGGCGATCGCGAGCCGCGCGAGGTGCGCCGCTCGCTCGCGCGGGTGCTGCCACCCGGGCTCGCGGTCCGCGTGGCCGAGAACTTCCGCGACTATCACGTGCTGGCGCGACGCGATGACCACAACCTGGCGCGGCTGGCGGGCCAACTCGACGAGCGCCGGCTGCTGCTCGTACCTCAGCTCGACGACGACGTGCACGACATCGAGGGGCTGCTCCGGATCCACCGCTACCTGTTCGGCTCCCAGGCCGAGCGGCAGCGGCTGATCGAAGACCTGGTCGCCTAGGCCGCTGGTCATCAACCTGATCCTCGGCCTCGCCGGCGCGGCTATCGCCATCGGCCTCGCCACCGGCCGGCGCGTGGGGCTCAGACCCGATCGACCGTCACCCGGTCCCCCGCCCACGCCTCCCAACTGAGCAGCACCTGCTGCCACTCGTCCCGGGGCATAACTGCGCCGGCCCGTACCAGCTGCAGCTCACCCTCGTGGAGCAGCTCCCACACCGCCTGCTCGCACAGCGCGATCCGTTCGCTCACCCGCGCCTGGGGGTAGCGCTCGCCGGTCAACTCGACCAGGCTCCGGAGCGGCAGCGGCCCGTACGCGGTGCGGTCCGCCACCGCGCGCTTCAACTCGGCCGCGGGGGCCGCCGGCTGGGCCTCTGCGGGCGTGGCCAGCAGGCGCTGCGTCACATCCTGGCCGTCGCGCGTCGCGTTCTGCCACCCGCGCCCCATCCCGAGCTGATCGTTCTCCAGGTGAGGCCCCTCGTAGATGGTCAGCCGCGCTCGTTCCGGAGACCAGTGACGCTCTTCGAGCTCGACCGATCGGCCCGCCACCCAGGGCGCAACGATCCGCGTCTCGAGCTCCTCCCGCGTCAGGTTGAACGCACGCGCCTGATGCGGGAACTGGCGCAGCTCGACGTGGAACACGCAGGTAGAGTCGCACGCTCATGTCCGACCGTCCGCTCTGGGCCCCATGGCGCATCGAATACATCACCGGGCCCAAGGACGGGGACTGCATCTTCTGCGCCGCCGCCGCCACGGCTCACGCCGACCCGGCGCACGAGCCGATCGACCGTACCGAGCACTGCCTGACCATCCTCAACGCGTACCCCTACGCCCCCGGTCACGTGATGGTGGCGCCGGTCCGCCACGTCGGCGCGCTCGAGGATCTCGACCCGGACGAGATGCTCGAGACCATGCAGCTCGCGCGGCGCGCGATCGTCGCCATCCGGGGCGCGATGACCCCGGACGGATTCAACGTCGGCTACAACCTGGGCAAGGTGGCCGGCGCGGGAATCATCGACCACGTCCATCTCCACGTGGTGCCCCGGTGGAACGGCGACACGAGCTTCATGCCGGTCCTGGGCGACACGAACGTGATCCCGCAGGCGCTCGCCGCCACGCACGCGATCCTCGCCGAGGCGATCGCCGAGCTACCGTGACGGAAGCATGGCCAAGCGGATCTGGCTGGAACAACTTCAGGAGCTGATCGAGCGCGGCGCGCAGGTCGTCGAGGTCCTGCCCGCGGACGACTACGCCCCAGCGCACCTTCCCGGCGCGGTCAACCTGCCGCTGCGCGAGCTCGACGAGCAGCACGCCGCGGTGCTCGATCGCGCCCGGCCGGTGGTCGTGTACTGCTGGGACTCGCTCTGAGACCTCAGCCCACGAGCCGCGTGCCGGCTCGACACGCTCGGCTTCCCCGAGGTCTACGACTACGTGGCCGGGAAGGTCGACTGGCTGGCCCACAACCTGCCGGTCGAGGGCGTCAAGACTGACGCGCCGATCGCCGGGCGCGCGATGCGCGACGACGCCGCGCTCTGCCGACCGACCGACCGCGTGGCCGACGTGCGCGCGTCGATCGAGCGGTCGCCCTACCCGTTTGCGCTCGTGACGAGCGAGGACGGCACGCTGCTGGGGCGAGCCCCACTGAGCGCGTTGGACGCCGACTCGGACCGGCCGGTCTGGGACGTCGCGGCGCCCGGCCCGAAGACGTTCCGCCCCCACGTGTCGGCCGAAAAGGTCGTCGGGGTGCTGGCCGACAAGGATCTGCGCTGGGCGATCATCACCACGCCCGAGGGGCGGCTGCTCGGCGTCGCGTCGCGCGAGGACCTCGAGCGCATCGCCTGAACCGCCGATTCTGGGCCTCGCTGCGCTCGGCGTCCGTCGGATGTGGCGCGGCAGGCCCCGTCTGCGAGGCATGGATGCCGAGCGGGGCCGTCGCCGCGACCGCCGGGGAAGACTCATCCGGCTGCCCGCGGCCGAACGTGGACCACGCGCCACAGCCCGCCCGTCAGCCGAGGTGTGGCGCGTCGTGCACACGGTCAGACGACCGTGATCGTGCCCGGCTCGCCGTCGAGGAGCCGGCCGATCACCGGACCGGGCACGTCGCCGGCGCGGGCCGGGTCGACCGCCACCAGCAGGCCGCCCGAGGTCATCGCGTCGGTCACGAGCCGGCGGTGCACCTCGTCCACGCCGGCGTCGAACGACGCGAACTCCTCGGCGTAGCGGCGGTTGCTGCGGCTCCCGCCGGCGACCGCCCGGTCGTCGGCCAGCAGCTCGAGCGCGCCCGCGATGACCGGGACCGCGTCCGCCTCGACGACCGCGGCCACGCCGCCGGCCAGCGCGAGCTCATGCAGGTGCCCGAGCAGTCCGAAGCCGGTCACGTCGGTCATCGCGTGAGCGCCGGCGGCGCGCGCCGCCTCGGCGCCCGCGGCGTTCAGCTCGGTCATCACCTCGACGGCGGCGGTCAGGGCATCGTCGGATGCCAACCCCTTCTTCAGTGCCGTGGTCACGGCGCCGGCGCCGACCGGCTTGGTCAGCACGAGCGCGTCGCCCGCCCGGCCACCGGCGTTGGTGATCATCTCGGCGGGGTCGACCACGCCGGTCACCGCGAGCCCGTACTTCGGCTCGGGGTCGTCGATCGTGTGCCCGCCGACGATGACCGCGCCGGCCGCGGTGACCACGTCGTGGCCGCCGCGCAGGACCTCGCCGAGCATCTCGGCCCCGAGGTCCTCGACCGACCACGCCACCAGGTTGAGCGCGCTGATCGGCCGTCCGCCCATCGCGTACACATCCGACAGCGCGTTGGCGGCCGCGATCCGGCCGAAGTCGTACGGATCGTCGACGATCGGGGTGAAGAAATCCGCGGTCGAGACGAGTGCCAGGTCGTCACGCAGGCGGTAGACGCCGGCGTCGTCGCTGGTCTGCGTCCCGACGAGGAGGTTCGGGTCGGTGGGCTGGGGCAGGGCCTGCACGAGCGGCGCGAGCAGCGCCGCCGGCACCTTGCACGCGCAGCCGGCGCCGTGGGAGAGCGAAGTGAGCTTGACCGCGGTCATGTCGCGATCATGGCAAAGCGCGCGGGTAGGGTCTGCACGTGCTCGATCCGCTCCTGATCGCGGCCGCGCCGCCGGCGCACCTGCCGGGCGTCCTGCACAGCCTGGAGCCGACCCTCGACCGGTTCGGGTACCTCGCGCTCTTCCTGGTCTTCCTCGAGGACTTCGGCGTCCCGGTGCCGGGCGAGACGGTGCTGATCATCTCGGCCATATACGCCGGCGCCGGACGGCTGAACATCTGGCTCGTAGCCCTGATCGGCTTCATCGCCGCGATCCTCGGAGACAACGTCGGGTTCGGGATCGGGCATTTCGGCGGCCGGCCGCTGGCCGAGCGCTACGGGAAGTACATCTTCCTGACGCCGGAGCGGCTCGACAAGGCCACGAGCTTCTTTGAACGCCATGGCGGCAAGGTGATCGTGATCGCCCGCTTCGTCGAGGGGCTGCGGCAGGCCAACGGGATCATCGCCGGCATCACCGGCATGCACTGGAAGAAGTTCTTCCTGTTCAACGCGCTCGGTGCGGCGCTGTGGGTCGGGGTGTGGGTGTCGATCGGCTACTTCTCCGGCAGCAACATCGACAGCATCTACAAGACCGCGACGCGGTACGAGCTGTATTTCGGAGTCCTTGTCGGACTGGTCGTGCTGGGCTTCATCGGCCTCCGCGTGTGGCGGTGGCGCAAGGAACGCCGCGAGCGAGCGGCACGCGCGCCGGAACCGTGAGCTACTCCACCCGCTCGAGGAACGCGCGGCGGGCCTTGTCCACCGTCTCGAGCGCCGCGTCCCGGCCGGCCCATCCGCCGACCTTGGACCACCGGCCCGGATCGAGGTCCTTGTAGACCGCGAAGAAGTGGCTGATCTCGTCCCGCAGGAGCGTCGGGAGATCGTCGAGGTCGTCGATCCTGTTCCAGCCCGGATCGTGGCAGGGCACGCACACCACGTGGTCGTCCGGGCCCTTCTCGTCCGACATCTTGAACAGACCGACCGCCTTGGTGATCACGTAGCAACCGGGGAAGGTCGGCTCCGAGACACACACCAACACGTCGAGCGCATCGCCGTCCGGGGCCAGTGTCTCGGGCACGTAGCCGTAGTCGATCGGGTAGACAACCGACGCCGAGATGAACCGGTCGAGCTTGATCGCGCCGAGCTCCGGGTCGTACTCGTACTTGTTCCGGCTGCCCTTGGGGATCTCGACGATGCAGGTCAGCTCGTAGTCGTTCACGCTCCGGCCCCCGTGTTAGATCGCGCCTAGTTCATCTCCCCGCGCGCCACCGCCAGGCACGCCTCGCAGCGCGGCCACGGCGGGTCCCACGGGTACCCGGTCACGTCCTTGCCGCACAGGGCCGTGTCCGGATCGTGCTCGGTCACCAAGTGACACAGCTCCTCGAAGCCGTCGTCGTTGACGTTCGGCGTGTTGACGCACGCCGGGTGCACGTTGGGCGCAACGGTGGGGCGCGCGGCAAGCACGGCCGCAGCATAACTCGCGGGGATGGGCGGTTCCGGGGGATGCACCTCCGGGTTTGGTTACCCATGCTCCCGAGCCCTTAACAGCACGAGCGGGCGCTGTGGCCCGCTCGAAACTGCAGGTCGCGCTCCCCTTTCCTTCATAGGAGCCCCAGGACTTACATGTCAGGCCTGGCAGGCAAGACACTCCCGGCCCCGCGCGCGAGGCCGAGTGGGGAGCGGCCTGACATCAAGCCTAGCGCCTGCCGGCGAGGTCGAGCGGCCGCGTGGTCAGATCGCGCCGGCGGCGGCCTGGGCCAGCAAGTCGTCGGCCACCGCGCACAGGTCGGAGTCGAGGTGCCCGCACAGCACGTCGCGCAACAGCGCCCGCAGATGCGCGGACAGCCCGTCGACCAGCGCGTCCGGCCCGGTCTGCGCGGGCGCCAAACCGCCGATCACGGCGCGCTCGAGCGAGATCGCGTGCGCCACCCGTTCGGCCGTCGCGGCGCGATCACCCGGCCTGGCGCAGATCGCGGCCAGCCGGCCGGCCAGGCGTCCGCTCGACGGGCCTTCCGGTTCGAGCAGCGCCCGCAGCGCCAGCAGGTAGTCGGTCAGCGCCTCGAACGGGCCCAGCCGCTCGCAGCCCATCTCAAACCGTCCCAGAGCCCAGGCAACCTCTCCGCTGCGGGGCGCGCGGCGCGCCACCAGGTTGCAGAAGGCGCGTAGCTCGTCCTCCTGATCGGCGGCGATCCGGCGTGGCAGGCGCGGGCGGCCGCTCCCGCCCAACGGCACCGGACGCCAGGCCCCGGTGTCGATCCGCGTCCACGCGACCGGACCGAGCGCGTACCCCCCGGGCTCGAACAGCCGCAGCGCGGTCAGCGTGCGGCGAAAGCGAGCGCGGGCGACCGATACGGGCGCCGGCGCGGCCCGTTCCTGGGCCGCGGTCAGCACGATCAACACGTTGGGCTCCTCGCCCTCGCCCCACACCGCCTCAGATGGCGCGTCCTCGAGCGAGTCCCCGCGGACCAGCGACAGCCCCTCGCCGAGCGGCACCTCGCCGCTCGTCGAGTCCAGGGCAATCCCCAGCAGCGGCGCGGCCACGGTCGTCACCGCGCGCCCTTCGTAGAGCGAGCTCTCGAGCTCCTCGTAGGCCGCCTCGAAGCGGTCCTGGTCGAACTCGAAGTCGCCCCGGTCGGCGTACAGCACCGACAGGAACGCGCGCAGTCCCGCATCGGCGCGCTCGCGAGGCTCAGCGGGAACGCGCGATTCGCCTCGCTGGCGCAGGTACGCGTCGACGCCCTCGAGCGAGCTCAGCGATCGGGCGGCCGGCGGATACGTCGGGAGCGTCGCGAGGAGCGTGAGCCGTTCGCGGATGAACGAGCCGGTCAACGGGCGGTAGCAGTACAGCGGGACGCGACCGCGTGGTCCTCCCGCCGTGTCGACGAGTTCGAACGGTATCTCCGCGCCGGAGGCGGTCTCGGCGCACAGCGCCATCGCCGCCTCGGCGGCGAACGCCTCGATCACCCCATGCAGCGTGGTGTTGCGCACGTTCGCCGGTTCGTGGCAAGCGGCGCCGATCCTTCCGGCCGCACGCGGCGTTGCAGCCGGTCTTCAGATTCCGCGCTGCAGCGCGAGCACGAGCAGAACCACCGCGACGACCCCGGCGACCACGACGATCACGAGGTTCGTCGCGAGCGCGACGCGCAGCGCGGGGACCGATCGGCGCCGGGCACCTCGGTCGGCATCGTCCTTCGTTCCGTCGACCGAGCTGGACAGGGCGTCGTTGACGTAGCGGTTGAGGCTGATGTCCTCGCGTTCGGCCGCGGCCGCCAGCTGCTCGTGCAGCTCACTGGGCATCCGGACCAGGATCCGGCCGCTGTAGCCGGTGGCCGCCCCTGACTTGGAACCCCGCCCACCCCGCCGGCTCGGCGCCGGCGTCTCCGCGCCGTCGGTGGCCGGCGCGATCTCGTCTTGCCCCATCTCTCCTGCGCCCACGGGCTCGATGTTAGCCGCTGGATCCACTGATATCACGGCGGTTTCGGTGCTATCACCGGGCTGATCCGATGGATTCGTGAGCTCGGTTTTCAGCTTGGCCAGCGCGCCCTCGAGGAGCCGCGACACGTGCGCCTGGGAGATGCCGACTGAACGCGCGATCTGACGCTCGGTCATGTCGGCGTGAAAGCGGAGGAAGACGATGCGCCGCTCGCGCGGATCGAGCGTCCGCATACCGCCGGCCAGAAGCAGTCGATACTCGCTCGTGGCCAGGGACTCGGGGTTGGTGGCCGACTCGTCGGCGGGCTCTCCGGCCTCGGTCGTGAGGGGATCGCGGACGATGGGTCTGCCTTTGCTCCGATCGCGAAGGTGACGGCGAATCTCGCCCTCCACCGTCGGGGTGACGAACGTGGCGAACGCGACCCCTCGGGCTGGGTCGAAGCGGGTGGCCGCCTTGACCAGGCCGACCGAGCCGGCCTGCACGAGGTCGTCGAACTCCTCCCGGCGCCGCGCGTAGCGGCGCGCCATCGCGCGGACCAGCGGCAGATGAGACCGCACGAGCTCCTGCCTGACGGCATCGCCAGATTCGGTGTCGCCCGCCCCCTCTGCCGGCCCCGCGGCCGGCCGCACATGTGCTTTGCCCTCCACGTCGCTACGTCCCCTCGCGACCGATATCACCGCGAACGTAGCAGAGATAGCAGCGAATTCGCAGCGTTTTTTGGATCGGATCGCCCCCTGGAGCGCACCTTACCCAGTGGAAAGCTGATCATGGCTGATCATCTATCTCTCAAGTTTTGGGGGTCGTGGGGCGCGGTCGCGCTGACGCTGACGCTGCTCGCGTACCTGCTGATCGCGCCGGGTCGGGCGCAGGCCGCCGGGCCCGTTCCGGGTGTCCCGAGCAACGTCTCGTCGGTCGTCCCCGCCGCCGCTCAGGCTGCCGTCACGGCCGCTCTGGCGCAGGCCTCGGCCGTACAGGCGGCCGCCGGGCAGGCGATCCCCGTGCCGCAGGCGCCGGCTGCCCCGGTGGCGCCTTCCCCAGTGGCGCCGGCTGCTCCGGTGCCGCCGGCTCCGGTGCCGCCGGTTCCCGCGGCGCCTCATGTGTCTTCCCCGCCAGCGGTACCGGCCCCGCCGACCGCCGCAGCTCCTTCCGCGGGGAGCCAGCCCGCAGCCGTCGCCCCCGCGGCGCCCGGCGCCACAGCGGCGCCCGGCGCCCCACCGGCGACCCGCTCCGCCCCGGGTAAGACGGCCGGGCAGCGCACGGTGCACCGCACCCCGCGTGAGCCGTCTCGCCCGGGGCGAGCGACCCGTCGCGCGGTCGGCTGGCACCCGCTTCCCGGCGTGCGCACCGCCACGCGCGCGACGCCGCTCCCACCCCTCGCCCGGCCTTTCCTGCCGACCCGCAGCGACGTCCGGCCGGCCGCCCACGTGCACCGAGATGCACCGACGCCGGCCGGCCGGACGCACCGCGCGGTCCGGCCTGGGGCGATCGCCAGGGTCATCGCCCCTCCTGCGCAGCTGCCGGCGTCGCCCGCGCTGCCTCCCGCTGGGGTCGAGGGCGCGGCGGCCGGTGGACCGGGTGGCGCGGCCGGCGCGACCGCCGCGGCTCTGCTCACCCTCGTCGGAATCTGCTTGATGCGCGCACTGCTCCCGGGCCGTCTGGCGCTCGGACTCGCCCCGTGGCAGTCGGCGCAACTCGTCTGTCGACTCGAACGCCCTGGTTAGCGCTGGCCGTCCGTACGCAAACAGCCAGCTCAAACCAAGGAGAACGAAGCAGCATGAGATCGAAATTGATCGCTGCCGCCATCAGCATCGCCGCGCTTGCATTGCCGGCGACCGCGATGGCCGGCGGCAGCCCAGGCGGCGGCGGATCGGGCGGCGCCGGTCAGGCCCAACTCGCGGGTCAGAGCGCCCTCACACTGCAGGGGGCCCTATCGTCCGCAAACGCCAATCAAAACGCCGTCAATACGAACGCTCCGGTGAACGTCGGCGGCGGTCACCCATCGGGCGGCGGGAATTCATGCCCGTGCGGCCAGCCAGGGCATAACGGCAACGGGCAGCATCCATCCGGCGGACCACCGTCGGGCGGATCCAACAGCGCCAATCAGCTCGCCCTGAACGGAGCAGCAAGCGGCGCGGGCAACAACGCCCAGACGTCCCAGACCAACAGCCAGACTCAGAACGATCCGAGCAAGGGTGGGTCGGCCGGTGCCGGTGCGGCTGGACAGGCTCAGCTGAGCGGGCAAGGCTCGCTCACCGGGCAGTTCGCCGGATCCTCAGCCAACGCCAACCAGACCGTCGTGAACGCCAACGCACCGGCGAGCGCCGCCGGCAGCGCGGTGTCCGGCGGCAAGAGCGACCCGCCGTCGGGCGGTGATCCGTCGTCGGGCGGTAACAGTGCCAACCAGGGCGCGGGCAACCTCGCCCTCAGCGGCGCCGGCAACAACGCCACGACCACGCAGAGCAACGAACAGACGCAAACCGCGGGCTCCGACTGCAAGGTCGGCTGCGGTGGCGCCGGCCAGGCGCAGGCGGCGGGCCAGAGCGCGGCCACGCTCCAGGGAGCGCTCTCGAGCGCGAACGCGGACCAGACCGCGGTCAACGCCAACACCCCGGTCAACGTCGCCGGCGGCGACGTCTCCGGCGGTCAAGGTGATCCCAGCGCCAACCAGGGTGCCCTCAACGGTGCGGGCAGCCTCGCCGGCAACAACTCCGGCACCGAACAGACCAACACCCAGACCCAGACCGCCGGTTCTGACTGTCACGTCGGCTGCGGCGGCGCGGGTCAGGCCCAATTGAGCGGGCAGACGTCCCTCACGGGCCAGTTCGCGGCGTCGAGCGCAAACGCCGACCAGACGGCGGTCAACGCCAACGTCCCGGTCAACATCAGCGCCGGCGACATCTCGAGCGGTGACAACAGCGCCAACCAGTTCGCCGCCAACGGCGCACTCAGCGGCGCCGGCAACAACGCCCAGACCGACCAGACCAACAACCAAACCCAGACCGCCAACACCGACTGCCAGGTCGGCTGCGGCGGCGCCGGCCAGTTCCAGGGGTCCGACCAGGGCTCCGCAACGCTCCAGGGAGCGCTGTCGAGCGCGAATGCCGGCCAGACGGCGGTGAACGCCAACGTCCCGGTCAACATCAGCGCCGGCGACATCTCGAGCGGTGACAACAGCGCCAACCAGTTCGCCGCCAACGGCGCACTCAGCGGCGCCGGCAACAACGCCCAGACCGACCAGACCAACAACCAAAGCCAGACCGCCGGCTCCAGCTGCACCTGGGGCTGCGGCGGCGCCGGCCAAGCCCAATTGAGCAGCCAGAACTCGCTCACGGCTCAGCTGGCGGCGTCGTGCGCCAATGCGAACCAGACGGCGGTGAACGCCAACGTCCCGGTGAACATCGGCGCAGGGAACGTCTCGGGTGGCAGCAACAGCGCGAACCAGTTCGTGTTGAACGGCGCACTCAGCGGCGCGTTCAACAACGCGAACACGACACAGACCGGGAGTCAGACACAGAACGCCTGATCCCGACCGGTCGACCGCCACTCGCGGAACGGCCGGCTTACCGAGCCGGACCCGACCCGGCCGGCGCCTCACGGCGCCGGCCAGGGTCCGCGGTGTCACCGAATGAAACTCGTCGACCGGATAAAGCACTGGGTGGTCCTCGTCGCCACGATCGCCGTGCCGCTGTTCGCCGTGGCGCAGGCGCGCGCCGACCAGCCAACGCCGTCGACCACCTCCGCGCCGGCGACCCCCGCCGTCCCGCCGGCGCCCTCAGCCCCCGCGACGACGCCGTCTGCGCCGGCGAACGATCCGAGCACTTCCGCCACGACGACTGCCCCGGAGCCGCCAGCGCCATCCCCGCCTCCCACGGCGCCACCGGCACCGCCGGCACCGCCGCCACCGTCGCCGCCTCCCGTGGCGGCACCGACGCCGCCACCGCCCCCGCCGGCGACCGATCCGCCACCCCCACCCCCGGAAGTTCCGACGCCACCCACACCCCCACCACCCACTTCACCCGGTGATAGCACTCCGCCGGCGCCGGTATCACCTCCGCCGACCCAGGTTGAGTCGAACACGACCACGCAGACGATCGTTCAGGTGGAGGTCTCGTCCTGTACGTCGCACTGCCAGGGCGTCACGCAGCTCCAACAGGCCGTCCAGAGCAACTCGACCATGCAGTCGGCGGGGACCGCCGGCACTGAGGCGCACGTGCTCGAGACTCCGCCCGCGCCGGACGGCGCGCCTCAGACCACGAGCACGATCACTCAGATCCAGCTGGGCTGTCTGACGCACTGCTTCGGCACGACCACCGCCGATCCGTCGACCGCGGCCCTCACCCAGCTCGTCCTCTCTCAGCTTGGCTCGCTGCTGCCGCCGTCCGGTTCAGGAACCGCCCAACCGGCGCCGGGGACCGAACAGAACGTGGTCACGCAGGTCAGCTGCCAGACGCAGGTTGGCGGCGCGGAGGTCACGCAGGTCCAGATCGCCTCGCAGACGAACGCCACCGTCCAGGTTGTCCTCAGCTCGGTGGCATCCGTGGCCTCGTCCGACCCCGCGGCCGTCGACCAGACCCAGCAGCAGACGTGGCAGCTGCAGGTCGGCTGCCTGTTCTATTGCGTCGACTCACAGCAGGTGCAGCAGGCGCAGCAATCCACCACGACGATCCAGATCGTCGCGGGCGGTCCCGGCGGCGCCACCGTGCGGCAGACCATCTGGCAGGTCCAGATCGGGTGCCTCGCGTGGTGCTGGAATTCGACTCAGGTGCAGCAGGCGAGCAGCCAGAGCACGATCACAGTGCTCGCGAGCCCGCCCCCGCCGACTGAGGACACGCCGCCGCCGCCGGCGGCTGCGGCGCCCGCGCCTGGGCCGGCGCCCGCTCCCGAGCCGGCCGCGGCTAGCGCCTCCCCGGAGGCTCCGGCGGCCCCACCGCCCGCACCGGCAAGCCCGGCCGTGGTCCCCGCCGCCGTTCGCGTGCTCCAGCCGCCGCGCCGAACCGGGCTCGCGATCCTCACGGGCTGGCCCGTGGCGACCCCGGCGGCGCCGGCCCGTCCAGCGCCTGCTACGACGAGGTCGCTTCCGCCGACGCGTGCTGCCCTCGTGTCAGTTCGCGTCCCTCACGCGGCGCGCGTGCGGTCGCGACGCCCGCGTCACGCCGCCCGCTCAACCGTGGCGCCCGTAGCGGCGAGCGTCTCCGTCACCGCGCTTCCCGCCGACCGGAGCCTCGGCGAAGGCGGGTTCGACATCGCGCTGATCCTCGCGGTCGCGATTTTCGTGACAGTTCGCCGCCGTCCAAACCGTTGATCCAATAGGGAAACAGGCGTATGGTGAGCATTGCTCAATAAGACGTAGAAAGCTTGAAGGGCCGTTGCGAACAGGACCACGAGGTCACGCGCAGCGGTACCGGGGGCAGACGGACGCTCGTTCTTGGACCGCTCGCACGCCCGCCCCGTCGGGGGCGCTGGCGCTGGTCGTCGTGCTCATGCTGAGCTGCTTCGCCGCGTCCGCCGCCGCGAACCCGGCGCCACAGAAGGCGCCTTCGGGCTCTTCCAGCACGCCCAGGCCCGACCCGGCACCACAGGCTCTCACCCGAACACACATCTCGCATTCGCCCGCGCCGCCGGCCACGTCGCGGGCGACGCCCGTGGTGATCGCACCCAGGATCGTGCGGGCGCCGGCCCGGCCGAGCGCAGCGGTCCCGCCGGCGTCGACCGCGGTCATTGCCGCGCCGCCGGCTCCGCGCCACCGCACCCACGCGCCCTCTCGTCATCCGGTGGCGGCCAACCCCGCCGCCCATCCGATCTCGCTGTCGTTCTTGCTGGGCATCCTCCCGTCGGACCTGCTCCGCGTACCGCAGGCCGCCGGCGCGGTCAGCCATCCTGACGGCGCTCTGCTGCTGCTGAGCTCGGTGGCGATGGGTGTGCTGGCGGTGGCGAGCTTCGCGATGTTGCGGAGGCTGCGGCGACTCGCGGGGGCGGTGTCGTGAAGCGGCTTGTTTTGTTGGTTGGCGGTGGCGGTCGCTTGGTGGCGCCGGCGGGCGCCTGGGCGGACAACACGATCACGCCGATGTGCACGGCACGCGAAGGGCACAGTGCGACCATGTCGGGCGGACTGGTACAGGAGCCCGTGTTCCCGTTCGGCTGGGCAAGCGAGCCCCGGTGACGCCGCAGCAAGTCGTTGGCTGTCATCTCGTACCAAGTACACGGACGTCATGACCACTTCGTGCTCGTGCCACGTGTGGTGGGGCGTCATCGAGCGCCTCAATCAGCGTCCCCCTAAGCGTCGAGACCTCCTCCCCCACCGCCACCGTCGCCCCATCCCGCCCCCCAGACGCCACCACCTGGTACAACCACCCGCTCTCCGCCACCGTCAGCGCCACGGCGTTCTCCGGCATCGCGTCGTGCACGTCGACCACCTACGGCGGACCCAACACGACAGTCGCCACCCTGTCAGCGACCTGCCAGGACAACGCCGGCAAGACCATCACCGTCGCCAGCGCGCCGTTCGCCTACGACGCCACGCCCCCACAGCTGACCGCCGCAGCCACGACCGGTGACCGCACCGTCCAGCTGAGCTGGCAGACCGCCGGCGACCTCGCTCCGGTCGCATCCGTGACGGTCGTAAAGAACCCCGGGGATGAGACCGTCTACAGCGGCGCCGCCACCACGTACACGGACACCAAGGTCGCCAACGGCGTCAGCTACACCTACGTGATCACCGCGCGCGACGCGGCCGGGAACGCGTCGACCCAGGCCGTCCTGGCCACGCCGTCGGCGCGCCTCCTCCAGCCCGTCGCGAATGCGAACGTCAAGTCGAGCACGCCACCGATGCTGACCTGGACGCCCGTCCGCGGCGCGACCTACTACAACGTTCAGCTGTACCGCCAGGGCGCCAAGGTGCTCAGCATGTGGCCGGCGCACGCAAGCCTCAAGGTCCCGCGCACGTGGCGCTTCGACGGGCACCGCTACCACCTGAGGCCGGGCCGCTACCGCTGGTTCGTGTGGCCGGGCTTCGGCAAACGCAGCGCGGGACGCTACGGCCACCGGATCGGCGCCGGCACGTTCGTCGCGCGCTGATCAGCCGGAGCGCTCGATCTCGCCCAGGTGGGCGATGTTCTCGAGATCACTGCGATCCTCGCTCGCCCCGCCACCAAACCAAGCATCGAGGATCTCGGAGAGCTCGGCCTGCGACGTGGCGCGCAGGCTCAGCGCGAGCACGTTGGCGTCGTTCCACCGCCGCGCCCCGTCCGCGGTCTGGGCATCGGCGCACAGCGCGGCCCGGATGCCCGGCACCTTGTTGGCCGCGATCGAGGCCCCGGTCCCCGTCCAGCACGCGACGATCGCCTGCTCGGCCCGGCCGTCGGCCACGTCGCGGGCGGCCGCCTCACTCGCCCAGGCCCAATCGGGCCGCTCACGATCGGAGTAGGCGCCGTGAAACACCGGTTCGTGCCCGCGCCGGCGAAGCTCGTCGGGCAGCGCTTCCGCGACGCCGGTCAACTCATCCGCGGCGAGGGCAATCCGCATTGGACGGCGGTCAGACCGCCGCGACCACCGGCTCGGCTTCGGAGACCGGCAGATCGTCGTCTGCGCAATCGCCGAGCAGCCACTGCAGGCCGTACGCCCGCATGTCCTCGATCAGCGGGACCAGCGCCCGGCCCTTGTCCGTGAGCGCGTACTCGACCCGCGGCGGGACCTCAGGGAACGTCTGTCGCTCGACGACGCCCTCTTCCTCCAGCGCGCGCAGGCGTAGCGACAGCGTACGAGGACTGATGCCCTGCAGCGAGCGTTCGAGCTCGCAGAAGCGGGAGCGGCCCTCGGCCAGGTCGCGGATGACCAGGAGCGTCCACTTGCCGCACACGATCTCAGCCGTGCGGCAAACCGGACACGTGTCATTCGACGCCATCAATACCCATAGTAGCGCAATGCTTCACCAACTGAAGTGACCAAGCGTCGCGCCCGGCCCGCCGGACCGGCGAGCCGGGCCGCTGTTTCAGCCGACCTTGTACGCGTAGGGGATCTGGGTCAGCTCATCCCCGCTGGCCGTGGCGAGGTTGAGCGTGTCGACGCCGACGAATCCGCGCACGACTCTCCCCTTCGGCCCGCTCGGGGTGATTGTGAGGGTGATCGTTCCCGTCTCGCCAGGATCGAGGGTGATAGGCGAGTAGGGTGCGCTCGCATCGACGCTCTGCTCCCAGACGTCGCCGCTGGTGGAGGACACGGCGGAGTCGAACTGGTTGGTGTTCGCGAGCGCCGCCAGGTTCACGGTCGCGGTCGTGCCTGACGTGAACGGACCCGTGGCCTCTGGAAGGCCGAAGAAGAAGCCCGGGGCGATCTCGGGTGCTTTCAGGTTGGCGACCGAGGAGTTCCCGAACGAGCGTCCGAGGAAGTCAGGATCGCCGAACGCCCAGGAGGCATCCATCGTGATCGGCGCGGTGCCCTGCGCCGCGACGGTGAGCGAGTTGGTCCCGGGCGGTACGAGCCAGTTTGGCTGTGCGGCCAGCGACAGCGGTAGCGGCACGTTGTTGACGTCGCTACCCAACAGCTCCAGCTGCGCACGCCTTCTCAGCCGCGGATCCGCGAAGAAGTCCTTGGCGATGTTGCCGGTGTTCGTCACGCGGATGGCCGCGGTGACCGGCTGTCCCGCCCGCAGGACGGTGTGTCGCGAGTTGGGAAGACCGCTGCTCGTGACCGAGGGCGGCGAGAAGTCGACGCTGCCCGTGAACGGCTCGCTGAGATGCGTACCGTCGACCGGCAGTGCGACCAACAGCGTGAGCGTCCACAGGCCTGCTTGCGGCGAGCCATGGAAGAACTGCATCGTGGGGCCAGGCGCAAGGTTGTCGTTGGATGTCGTCTGCGCGTCGAGTGGTTCGCCGTTCGGATCCACGAGGAACCCTTCCAGACCGTAGTTCGGGTCGGCCAACTGCACACCGACGTTCAGCGAGGGCTTGCCGTCGGGGACGCTGAACTGGTAGGTGAACTCCTGACCGGCGTTGAATGAGGCGGCGCCGCCGGTGAGCGTCCCGGCGAAGGCGCCGCCGTTCCGATTCACCGGCACGAGGGCGCGCAGAACGATCGGGATGCTGCCGTCAGTGCTGGCTCCCGTCCCCAGGTGCAGGCTGAGGCTCTCATCGCCGGCTTGGCGAGCGGTGATGTTCACGTGGAAGGTCCCCTGCTGGCCCGGCCCGAGCGTCAACGACGCAGGCGTAACCGAGCCGACAGGGTGGAACTGCTCCGCAGAATAGGAGAACTGCACCGGCCCGAAGTACGGAGCGTTACTGACCGTGAAGATCACGGCGGTCCACGTTCCGGCCGCCGGATGGCGCACCTCAACATGGCCAAACCCGCTCTCGTTGGCGCCGAGCAGCGAGTACGCCGCCACGTTGCCCTGCGGATCGAACAGCGTCTCGAACGCTCGGCCGCCGATCGCCAGGTCGTTCCAGGTGATGTTGCCGTTCAAATTGTCGGCTCCGGGTGGCACCGCGAACGTGTGAAGCGCGTAGTAGTCCGTGTTGCCCTCGCCGTCGATGTAGGTCGGCGAGCCGGAGCTCAGATTGACGGTGCCGGTGTCATTGGAGATCGACGTGGGCCGACCGGACACCGTCGGTGTGACGGTCTGGGTCCCGCTCGCCTCGTTCGTGACGTCGACGTTGAAGACATGCGACTGGCCAGCGTTGACCGTTGCGCTCAATGCCGTTTGACGGACAAGCAATGTGCTGCCATGCGGACTTCCCCGGTTGATCGACTCCGCCAGCTGGACGGCCTTGAGCGTGTTCACGAGACCGGCGCCCTGATGATCGGCAGGCGCGCGGAGGTCGGTCGCCGTGCTCACGATGATCTGCTTGACCAGGGCCGGCGAAGGCAGCGCACCACGATGCGTGTTGGCGTACGCCTCGACGACCAGCGCCGCCGTGCCGGATGTCTCCGGTGCCGAGGCGCTCGTGCCGCCGGCCGCCCATATGGGAGGCGGGTTGGTGCCGTGGTCGATGTCGGCGCAGCCGAAGAACTGGGTCGTATCGCTGCTGCAAAGCGACCAGCCGCGGTCACCGGGCGCGACCACGTTCACGGTGCTCGGATTGAACTCCGTCGTTCCCGATGAGCTCAATGCCGTGATGTTGTTGTTCTCCCAGCCACCCGGCGAGAGTTGGGTGCCGTACCTCGTCGTCTGGCGATACACCCGGTAAGTCGTCGTGCCGCCAGCGGCGATCAGGCCCGGTGTTGTGGCCGGCGAACCGATGTCGTTGAAGGGCCCGGCGTCTCCGCTGCTCGCCACGACCGTGACGCCCGCGGCCACCGCTGCCTGGTCGGCCAGCGCCACCGGGTCGTCCTCGGTATTGGGGATTGGGTTCCCGCCTATGGACTCGTTCAGGACGTTCACCTGGTCGTGAATGACGGCCCACTGGATCGCCTGGATGATCTGGGAATTGAAGAAGCCGGCGTTGGGGCCCGCGACATTCAGGACGGCGAGGCTGGCGCCGGGCGCGATTCCTTCGATCTTGATGTTGCACCCGGGCGGCAGCGGGTGAGCCGGGTTGACGAAGCCGGACAGGTCGTACGTCTGGTTGCCCTGTGAGGCGATCGTGCCGGCGTCGAGGAAGGCCTCCCGGCCGTCCGTCGGCGCGCCGAGTCCGAAGCCGCTGAAGTCCTCGTAGTCGAAGATCACGTGCTGCCCGTTCGCCCGGATCAGGTCCGGGTTGTTCGGATCGATCCCGTCAGCGACGATGCCGACCTTCACGCCAGTTCCATCGACGATCTGCTGAGCCGCCGGAACGTTCATCACCTCCCTGGCCTCGGGCTCGATCAGTGGTTGGGCCGGATTGCTCGGGCAGATTTGCTGGGTATTCGGGGACGCGGTACGGGGCCCCGCCGGGAGCGCGGGACCAGGGCCGCTGCCGAGCGATGCGAAATGCCGGAAGCTGTCCGGGACCACGGCCTGAACCGCCGGGTTAATCTCAAGCCGTGCGATCTCAGCCGACGAGATCGTCGCTGCCACGGCGTTGATGATCTGGAAGCTGCGAATGTGTGTGGCGTGCACCGCGGCCAGTTCGGCTCGGACGTTCGCTTGCGAGGCGCTTGCGGCGGCCGCCCGCGCCCGCGCGTCCTTGCCAGGCCGGGCTGGAAGGCCCAGCAAGTGGTTCTTGAAGATGATGATCGAGCGGTGCGTCGCGTTCGCGGACAGCCGGCGAACCTGGGCGGCGCTCAGCCTCGAGGGTTTGCCATGGAAGATGCGATGGTGTGAGGACCGCGCCGCCACCGCGATGCCTCCGGCCGCGAGCGACATCAACACAACCGCCGCAAGCGCAGCCAGCCCAAACCGCGAACGAGACCCCATAGTTCGACCCTCCTCAGGGACCAAGAGGCCCGCGTCTCATGACCCGCGCCTCGACGGCATATGCGAGTTCGACGTGAGTGTCTGCGATCACCGTGAGCCATGTCAAGCGGTTCGTGGGATCAGATCCCGGACGCGCGAAGACGCGGCGGCGACCGCGGGGCGACCCGTTGGGCCGGCCACAGCTTCGGCGCCGGCGAGCGCGACTACTAGCCGGTGAACCCGGGCGGCGGCGCCGACGGGCGGCCGTTGCCGGACGCCAGCGAGGCCGGCGGCGCCGGCGAGTGAGCCGCGGCGTGGACCGGCTGCTCCGGAGGGGCGGGGGCCGCGTGAGGGGCGGGAGCGGCGTGCGGCGGCGCAGCGTGCGGTGGGGCGTCGTGCGCGCGCGGCTCCTCGTGATGGCGCTCACCGTGCAGATCGCTCATCGAGGTCGCCGTCCGCCCCTCTCCGGCCACCAGCAGCTTGAAGTCGTGCGGGCTCGAGGCGGCCTGGACGGCGTCCTCCATCGCGACTCGGCCGGCCTGCACGTGCGCCAGCAGCGCCTGGTCGAACGTCTGCATCCCGTAGTACTCGCCCTCGGCGATCACCTCGCGCAGGCGGTCGGTCTGGTCGGGGTCGAGGATCATGTCGCGCGCCCGACCGGTCATGCGGAGGATCTCGCACACCGCGACGCGGCTCGAGTGGTCGGCCGTGCGGACGAGACGCTGCGACACCACGGCCTTGAGCGTGCCGGCCAGCATCGCCCGCGCCTGGCTCTGCTCGTGGGGCTGGAAGAAGTCGATGATCCGGTTGACGCTCTCCGCGGCGTCGAGCGTGTGCACGGTCGAGAGCACGAGGTGCCCGGTCTCGGCGGCCGATAGGGCGGTCCGCACCGTCTCCTCGTCGCGCATCTCGCCGATCAGGATCACGTCCGGGTCCTGGCGCAGGACGCGGCGCATGGCGCGGCCGAACGACGCCGTGTCCATCCCGACCTCGCGCTGGTTGATAATCGACTGGCGGTCGCGGTGCAGGTACTCGATCGGGTCCTCGATCGTGACGATGTGCCGCGCCTTGGTGTCGTTGATGTGGTTGATGATGGCCGCGAGCGTCGTCGACTTACCGGAGCCCGTGGTCCCGGTGAGCAGGATCAGCCCGCGCTCCTCGTCGGCAATCGTCTCGATCACCGGCGGCAGCCCGAGCTCGGTCACGCTCTTGACCGTGAACGGGATCACGCGCGCGACGATCGACACCGACCCGCGCTGGCGGAACGCGTTGACGCGGAACCGGGCCAGATCGGGCACCGTGTAGGAGAAGTCGATCTCGTTCTCGGAGTCGAACGCGGCCATCTTGTCCGAGTGGGCCGCGAGCATCTCCCGCAGCACACGCTCGGTCTCCGCCGGGTTGAGCGACTCGTGGTACTGCGGCAGCGGCTCGAGCTGGCCGCGGAACCGCGCCATGGGACGAGCCGGCACCTTCAGGTGCAGGTCAGAGCCGTCGTTGTGGACGACGAACGCCAGCGCCTCGTGAAGTTCGAACATCGCTACGCAAATCGACCGATCCGGGCCTTCGCTTGAGCCCGCGCACCGACGGTGGACGCGCGCCCGCGGCGCGCGTCCAACCAGAAACGGCTAAGCGACGTCGCGCAGCTTCTGTGCCTCAGCCAGCGACTGAAGCTTCTTGAGCGACTGGTTTTCGATCTGCCGGATGCGCTCGCGCGTGACGTTGAACGTCCGGCCGACCTCGTCGAGCGTGCGCGGATGCTCGCCGCCGAGCCCGTAGCGCAGCTCGAGCACGCGGCGCTCGCGGTAGCTCAGGTTCTCGAGCGCCTCGCGCAGCGCCTCCTTGGTCAGGATCTCCGCCGCGCGCTCATACGGCGACTCGGCCCGCTCGTCGGCGATGAACTGGCCGAACTCGGACTCCTCCTCGTCGCCCACCGGCTTCTCGAGCGACACCGGAGCCTGCGCCGAACGCTTGATCGACTCGACCTCCTCGGGCTCGATCCCCGTGACCTCGGCGATCTCCTCGGCCGTGGGCTCACGCCCGAGCTCAGTGACCAGCTTGCGCTCGGCCCGCCCGATCTTGTTCAGCTTCTCGACCACGTGCACCGGGATACGGATCGTCCGCGCCTTGTCGGCGAGCGCCCGGGCGATCGCCTGGCGGATCCACCAGGTGGCGTACGTGGAGAACTTGAAGCCCTTGCGGTAGTCGAACTTCTCGGCGGCGCGAACCAGCCCGAGCGTTCCCTCCTGGATCAGGTCCAGGAACGGCAGGCCTTGGTTGCGGTAGTTCTTCGCGATGGAGACCACGAGTCGGAGGTTCGACTCGACCATCTTCTGCTTGGCGTCGAGGTCGCCGCGCTCGATGCGCTTGGCGAGATCGACCTCTTCCTGGGCGGTGAGCAGCCGCACCTTGCCGATGTCCTTCAGGAATAGCTGAAGGGAATCGGTGGTCATGTCCGGCTTGAGATCCAGCGCCGTCTTGGGCTTACGCCGGCCGCGCTTGTCCGGCGCGCGCTCGAGGTCTGCGGCCGCGATGGCTGGGTCGAGCTCCTCGACCAGCTCGATCTCTGCGCGCTCGAGGAAGCCGTGCAGCTCCTCGACATCAGCCTCGTCGAGGTCAAGTTCCGAGACCGCACCGGAGATCTCCGCGTAGGTCAAGACGCCCAGTTGCTGGCCGCGCGATACGAGGCCTTTGATCTCTTCGAGTTCCTGCAGATCCGCTACTGACATCTGATTCCGTTTCCCGTCGTACGCGCCGGCGCCTGGACCTGCCGGCCTGAGAGGATGGCTAACGGGTGAGGGCCCCCAGGGCGCACGCCCGCTATCTAAACATGCGATGGAAGTCTAGACACTATACTTTTTGAAGTCAACGACCGTCCGTCGGGCGGCGTTGGCTGGGGCCCGGCGCGTTTCGGATGGGGCATCCAGCGCCGGAGGCCCGAGGTAATAGGTATACGCCGGGCGACGAGGGATGTTTCAACTCCTGTCCGGATTTTCCGAAGATCGCCGACGCCGGATAAGACGTCCGTCTACCCCGAACGACGGGCTTCTGCAGGGTGCGCCATCATTGGAGCCAGGTGAGCGACGAACGCCCCTCAGACGTCCTGGGCGCGCTGCCCCGGCGGCGGCCTCAGCGTCGAAGTGACAAGCGCCAATCCCGCGAGTCGGCCCAGCCCGTGGCGAACGGCTCCGCCGCCGCCCCGACGGCGACCGCGCAGCGAGGAGCGGCCCGCCGCGCCACGACACCGCGACCGAAGGCGGTACCGGCGAAGCCCAGGGCGACGACTGCGGGCACGCCGCCTCCCGCGAGCCTGCCGACGCCGCCGGGCGCCGCGCCACACCGGCGGACGACGCCCCTGCGCCAACCGGCGCAGCCGCCCGGGACCCCGCCCTCCCCGGAGGGACGGCCCACCGACCGTCCCGCCGGCCGGCACGTCCTCGGGACCGCCGCCCAGGCCGCGACCGAGTTGGCGGGCATCGGCCTGTCGATCGGCGCACGCGCCCTGCGCAACGCGGTCGATCGGCTACCCCGCCCCTAGCGCCAGCGGCGCCTCTATCGGCGCACATGGTTAGTATTCCCCGCCGTTCATGCCGAGCGACCGTCCGTCCGCGGGCGGTCGGCGGGGGAACCACTTGCGGGTCCACGGATCCGCAGGGGCGAATCGGCCCAGCTGGGCCGTAGCGCTCTCAAGGCGCGAGCCCGTCAGCTCACCCCGTAGGCGCAAACCAACAGGACCGACCAGTTTGCTCGCGAGAGTTCGCGCCAACCGACCCTTAGCCTCCTTGCTCGCCGCCGGCGCTGCCGCGCTGGCGATCCCAGGGCTGGCCTCGGCCGGATCGGGTGGCGCCGGGACCGCACCCACGTCCGGAGTGGGTGCCAGCGGAAGCCCCCCGGTGCAGCCCGGCAACGTGCCCGTGAGCGCGACCAGCGGCGGCATCACGCTGACGGCGAACGCATCGGCTTTCGTCCGTAGCGGGCTCTCCGTGACGGGAAGCGTTCCCGCCAGCGACGCCGGCGACGCGGTCGAGATCGACCAGCTCGGGCCGACGCCCGGCTCGACCTGGACGCCGGTCGCGACCGTCCACGCCGCCTCGGACGGTTCGTTCGCCGCGTCCTGGCACACCAACCCCGCCGGCCCGCGCTCGATCCGCGCCGGGGTGCAGGGCAGTCAGGCCTCGAGCGCCGCCGCCTCGCCTCCCTCGGTGTCGGTCACCCTGTATCGGCGGTCGATCGCCACGCTGTACGGCCCCGGCTTCTACGGCCAGCGCACCGCGTGCGGCGTGATCCTCAGGCGGCGTACGATCGGGGTGGCCAATCGGACGCTGAAGTGCGGGACCGAAGTGCAGGTCTACTACAACGGGGAAGTGCTGACCGTTCCGGTGATCGACCGTGGCCCGTACGCTCACAACGCCAACTGGGACCTGACGATGGCCACCGGCCGCGCCCTGGGGATGCAGGGCACCTCCGTGATCGGCGCCGCCTCGCTACCGTCGGGCACGGCCCCGACGCCGAGCGCCTCCGGCCCGCCGGCGGCGCAGTAGCCCGCCCTCAGGACGCCAGCGTCGGGCCGTGCGGATCGGTGCCGCCCTCGCCGGCGCCGGTCACGATCCCGATCCCGCTCGCCTCGGCGGCGAACCGCGTCTGCTCGGCCGTGTCGATCAGCGACGCGGCGTTGTACCCATCCTCGCCCAGGACGGCGACCCCGACGCTGACCGTCAGGGGCGCGCCGCGCCATGACTGCTCCGACGGGACCGCGTCGGCGATCCGGGTGCCCAGCGCCTGCGCCCCGCCTCGGCCCGTGTCGCGCGCGATGATCCAGGCCCGGCTGTCGGTCTCGCACGCGAGCACATCGCGCCGGCGGACCGCGGTCCGGACCGCCTGCGCGAACCGCCCGAACGTGGCCGCCGCCTCGCCGTGCGGCTCGACCGCGACGAGCCGCTCGGCGTCCTCGAGTTCGACCAGCAGCAGCGACAGCGGCGAGCGAGCCCGGCCGGCGTTGACGATCTCGTCCCGGAGCGCGTCGATCCAGAGCGGCTCGCGCGCACGGTCGCCGCGCGTGCTCGTGTCGAAGTCCTCCTCCGCGGCGCTGCCCGCCCCGGTCGCCCCGGATGAAGCCTCCGCCGCGCCACCGGCGGGCCCTGCCCTGCCCCCCGTGCGCTCATGCCCCGGCGGACCCGTTCCCGCCCGGTGGCGCTCCGCGGCCGCTGCCCGCGGCGCGACCTTCAGCGGAGCCATGCGCGCCGGCCGGTCGGCCGAGGTCTCCCCGTCGCCGAGCCGGCGGAGTACCGCGGCGCGAATCTCCTCGGTGACCAGCCCCAGGCGCTCCGCCGCGTCGGCGAGGAGGTCTGGATCGTCTTGGAAGAGCTCGGTGCGCAGCGCGGTCCAGACCACGTCCTTGAGCGTCTCGACGGCGTGCGCCGCGTCCTGCGCGGTGCGGGCGCCGGCGATCTCACCGGCGCGGGACACGAGCGGCTCGAGCACTCCGTCGCGCTGGATCCGCCGCAGATCGGCGTCGTCGCACACCGCTCGGATCAGCGCGTCGCAGATCCGCGGCCCATCGCGAGCCACGTCGCCGGACAGGATCGCCGCCGCCTGATCGAGCGGTACGTCCTCGACCAGCGCCAGCAGCCAGCCCTTGGCGAGGTCGTCCCCGCGCGCCAGCACGGCCTCGAGTCCGACTCCCGCTACCGGCCTTGACCGTCTACGACGTGGCACACCCCGCTCCATCAAGCCACTTTTACCACCTATTGCAGTCGTCCACTGCAGTCGATTGCAATCGGGCGATTTTGGGCGGCACGGGCGGCCTGGGCCGGGTTCGGGAAAATGGACGGCAGTGCCCGACCCACTGATCACGATCGCGGAGGCCCGCCGGCTGATCGCGGAGGCGGCAACGCCCCTCGGTGCCGAGACGGTCGCGGTCATCGACGCCGGCGATCGAGTCCTCGCCGCGGATCTCGAGGCCGCCGGCGACGTACCGCCCTTCCCGTGCTCGGCCATGGACGGCTACGCGATCTCCCCCGGCCCCGCGGACCGTACGCTGAAAGTGATCGGTGAGTCGCGCGCCGGCGCGCCCTCGACCCGGCCGCTCGGCGAGGGCGAGGCGATCCGGATCTCGACCGGTGGCGCCGTCCCGGCCGGTGCCACCGCGGTCATCCCCCAGGAGAACGTCGAGGTCCGCGACGGCTCAATCCTCACGCGGACTGCGACGCAACTGGGCGACCATATCCGCGACCGAGGCGAGGACATGCGCGCCGACACCACCGTGCTCCGAGCGGGCAGCCTGCTCGGCGCGGCCGAGCTGGGCGCCGCGGTGGCGGCCGGTGCCGGTGCGGTGAGCGTGGCCCTCCGCCCCCGGGTCCAGGTGCTGGCCACCGGCGACGAGCTCAAAGCGCCCGGCGAGCCGCTCGGTCCGGGCGAGATCCACAACTCGAACGGTCCCATGCTGGTGGCGCTCGCGACCCACCAGGGCGCGATCTGCCCGCCACCGGCGCGGTTGCCCGACGATCGCGGCGCCACCGAGGCCGGACTGTCCGCGGCGCTCCAGGGCGCCGACGTGGTGATCGTCTCGGGCGGTGTCTCGGTCGGGCCCCACGATCACGTGAAGCCCGCGCTCGCCGACCTCGGCGTCGAGCAGGTGTTCTGGCGCGTTGCGCTACAGCCGGGGAAGCCGACCTGGTTCGGCCGGCGCGGAGGAGTGCTGGTATTCGGCCTGCCGGGAAATCCGGTCTCGGCGGTGGTCACCTTCGGGCTGTTCGTGGCGCCGGCCTTGGCCGCCCTCCAGGGGCGGGCCCCCGAGCACCGGCTCATCTCCGAGGCCGTGCTTGGGACCTCCGTGCGCCGCAATCCCGACCGTGAGCAGGCGGTCCGCGTGCGGCTCGAGCGCCAGGATGGACGGCTCGTGGCCACGCCGAACGGCCCGCAGGGGTCCCACATCGTCACCTCGCTCCTCGGCGCCGACGCGCTCGCCCTGATCCCCGCCGGCGACGGCGAGCTCGAGGTGGGCACCGCCATAACACTCGAACCCCTTCCGCACTGAAACAATCCGCGCGTGGGCGTGTTCGTCGCACTGCTCGCCGCGCTCAGCGCCGTGGTCGCCAGCCGGCGCCGGCGCCGCAGTCGGCTGCCCGCCCGGGCGGTGATCATCTCGCCGCGCAAGTCGACCGTGATCGCACGCGACGGCGCGGTCAGATCCGTGCAGTCGGCCCAGCTGACGCTCGACCAGGACGACTACCGCAGGATGTGGAACCCCACCCACCTCGAGGATCTGGCGCGGACGTACTGGCGCTTCCTCTCCCGGGTGACGCTCGGCCTGATCCGAGTGGTCTACGGCGAGGACGAGCGCTCGGTGGTCCTGCTCGGGCGGCCGCTCACGCTGCTGCGCTTCGACGCCCCCGAGTACGAGCTCGAGCCCGACCACGGCAACGTGCGCTGGCGGATCCGCGACGGCCTGCTGGTCGCCCGCGCCGGCCGCGGCTGCGGCTTCCTGGCCATCGACGTGCGCTACCTGGCGACCGAGCCGGACGGCCGCGTGAAGATCCGCATCGAGGTCGAGGTGGCGAACTTCTACCCGGCGATCGCGGCCGGCTTCAGCCTGCCGGTGTACGAGATGACCCAGTCCGCGATTCACGTGCTGGTCACCCACGCCTTCCTGCGCTCGCTGGCGCGCCTCGACCTGGCCAAGTCGAAGGTGGGGCGCTTCGCCGTCCATCGCCCCGACGTGCGCGCCGCCGGCCGGGCCGCGATCAGCCGCGCCCGTTCGATGCGAGACCGCGCTCCGCACTGATCGCAGCATCGTCTGGCCAATGTCCCCGGAGCGCCACCCCCACGAAACGCGCAACCGAGACATTGCACGATTCCGCGGAATCGTCGCTGCCCTGTGCCTGCTGCGCGTCTGCGAATCCCGGTCGGCCCCCGCCGGCCAGCCGCATGGGGACCGTTCGTGCCGGTGCATTCATCTTCTTCGCCCTCGCCGGCGCCGCGGCCGCGGCGATCACCGATGTTCGCCGGGCGCGGAGGCGTCGCGCCGGCGGGAGTCAGCCGTAGCGGACGCCGGTCAGCGTTCGGAGCTTGGCCCGGTCGTGCCGGGCCGACACGCGCCGGACCGTTCCCGAGCGCGAGCGCATCGAGAGCGACTCGGTCGTGGCGCCGCGCTGGCCCTGGTAGCGGACGCCCTGGAGCACATCCCCGTCGGTCACGCCGGTGGCCGAGAAGAACACGTCCTCCCCGGACACCAGGTCGTCGCAGCTCAGCACCCGCGAGAGGTCGTAGCCGGCCTCGATCGCGGCCTGGCGCTCCGCGTCGTTGCGGGGCCACAACCGCCCCTTCATCTCGCCGCCGATGCACTTGATCGCGGCCGCGGTGATGACGCCCTCGGGCGTGCCGCCGATCCCCCACAGGATGTCCACCGGGGTGTTGTCTGAGACCGCCTGGAGGGCGGCGGAGACGTCGCCGTCGATGATCAGGCGAACACGCGCGCCGGCGTCGCGGACCTGGGCCATCGCCTCGTGGTGGCGCTCGCGGTCGAGCATCACGACCATCACGTCGCGGATGTCGATCTTCTTGCGCTCGGCGATCAGACCCAGGGTCTCGGGCAGCGGCCGGTCCAGGTCGAGCAGGTCGGCGATCTCGGGGCCACCGGCGATCTTCTCCATGTAGACGATCGGGCCGGGGTTGAACATCGTGCCGCGCTCGGCCAGCGCGATGACCGAGATCGCGCTCGGCATGCCCAGCGCGGTCAGCCGCGTGCCCTCGAGCGGATCGACCGCGATGTCGACCTCCGGCGGGGAGCCGTCGCCGATGTGCTCGCCGTTGTAGAGCATCGGCGCCTTGTCCTTCTCGCCCTCGCCGATCACCACCACTCCGTCCATCGAGACCGAGTCGAGGACGTGGCGCATCGCATCCACCGCGGCCTGATCGGCCCCTTCCTTGTCACCCCGGCCGACCATACGCGCCGCGGCCAACGCGGCGGCCTCGGTGACCCGGACGAGTTCGAGGGCGATATTGCGATCGACCCGGGCTTGCTCGTGGCCGAGGCTCATGGCAGCCCCGGCGGCTTGCGCAGCGCGGCGCTCTCCTGAGCCCGCCACACCGACCCGATCAGGATCAGCACGCCACCGGCCAGGCCGATCCACCATCCGTAGCTCACGCCGATCTCACCCGGCGGCGTCCCGGGCCGGTCGATCAAGCCGCGGAACAGGATGGAGGTGAGCGCGGCGATCGCGATGATCGCGGTCATCTCCCCGCGCGGCCACGACAGCGCGTGCCCACGCAGGATGATCCAGGCCAGCACGGCGGGCGCGATCGCGGCGACCAGCAGCAGGTAGCGGATGATGGCCAGCGATTTCCAGGCCGAGCACGACGTGTTCGGTCCGCGGCACGTGCCGAGTGCCGCGAACCTGTCCCCGAGCGTGAACCACGCGAGGAAAACCGAGACGCCGAGGATGGCCCCACCCATTACCGCGATCAGTTCCCCGCGGTCGAGCTGGCGAAAGTCCATGAGCTGGGCAGCCTAATGGGTCTGCAGCCCGAGTGCGGAGGTCCGCTCACAGCTCGGTGGTGGCGCGTTCGGGCCGCGCGATTCCGCTTTCCACGGCCGCCTGCCGGACCGCTTTGGCCACCGCGTCGTGCACGCGATGATCGAGCGCGTTGGGCACGAGCTCGCCGTCGCCGGCCAGCTCGGCGATCGCCTGCGCCGCGGCGAGCTTCATCGCGACGTTGATCCCGGAGGCGCCGGCCTGGAGCGCCCCTCGGAAGATGCCCGGATAGCCGAGCACGTTGTTGACGCTGCGCCCGTCGGCGGCGAACGCGGCGCCGGCCGCCTCGGCCACCTCCGGCTCGATCTCGGGGTCGGGGTTGGTGAGCGCCAGGATGACCTGACCGGGCCGGATCATCTCCGGCGGGATCAGCCCCGGGCGGCCGGTGGTGGCCACCACAACGTCGGCCTCGGCCATCACGCGCTCCATGGTCGAGATCTCGACTCCGTGCGCCCGCGCCCGGGCGTGCGAGGCCTCGAGCGGGTCGAACGCCATCACCCGGCGGACCCCGGCGTCGACCATCAGCGCGGCGATCCCGAAGCCGGCGGCCCCGAGGCCGAGCTGGCCCACCGTGGCCGACGCGAGCTCGATGCCGGCGTAACGGCAGGCGACCATCAGCGCCGCGAGCGAGACCACAGCGGTGCCGTGCACGTCGTCGTGCATGACCGGCTGGGGCAACTGATCGATCAGGCGCCGCTCGATCTCGAAGCACTCGGGCGCGGAAATGTCCTCGAGGTGGATGCCGCCAAACGTCGGCGCGATCCGCACCACCGTGTCGACGAAGGTGTCCACGTCGCCGGTGTCGATCAGAATCGGCATGGCCGAGATCCGCGCGAACTGGTCGTAGAAGACCGCCTTGCCCTCCATCACCGGCATCGACGCCACCGGGCCGATGTTCCCCAGCCCCAGCACCCGCGTGCCGTTGGTACAGATCGCCACGCTGCGCGAGATCATCGTGTACCGAGTGGCCAGCTCCGGCTGCTCGGCGATCGCAGTGCACACCCTCGCCACGCCCGGGGTGTACACGTCGCGCATCTCCTGCACGGTCCGGACCGGCCAGCAGGCTTCGATGCGCAACTTGCCGCCGATGTGTCGCAGCAGCGCCCGATCCTGGTGCCACTCGACGGTGACACCGTCGAGCGCCTGCACCAGCTCGGCGATCCGCTCGGCCTGCTCGATGTCCCGCACCTCGATCGTGATGTCCCTCACCGAGTGCTCTCGCCCGAGCGAGACCGTCACCACATCGCCGATGAGCCCCTCGCCCTCGGCGATCGCCCGCGCGACCCGCGCGAGTTGGCCGGCGTGGTGCGGGATCTGGACGCGGTAGGTGCAGTCGAGCATGGTCCTCCCTCCCTCCGTCTGGAGCGCGGTTCGCTCTGGGGGTGTATTTATCACGCCGTGGCCCCCGGTCCCCCATCCCCCGATCCGGTCCCGCCGTTGCGCCGCCTGCTCCCGGATCCCGGACTCGTCCCAGTCCGCGAGTTGCTCGAGGAGCTGAACCTGGGCGCGTCGGCCCTCACCGACCGCCCGTACACGATCGTCAACTTCGTCGCCAGCGCCGACGGCCACGCCACCTTCCAGGGCCGCTCGCGATTCTTGAGCGACGACGCCGACCGGGAGCTGTTCCACGGGCTGCGCGAGCACGTCGACGCCGTGCTGGCCGGCATCGGCACGCTGCGCATCGAGGGCTACGGGCGGATCGTGCGCGATCCCGAACGCCGTCACCGGCGCGCTGCGAGGGGGCTCCGACCCGATCCGCTCGCCGTCACGATCAGCCGTAGCGGGGACGTGCCGCTCGACATCCCCCTGTTCAGCGATCCCGCCTCGCACGTGGCGATCTTCACCCCGGCCGCGCTCGACACCTCCGGCCTGGCCGCGCGGGTAGACGTGGTTCAGGTCGATGCGGGCGAAATGACGCTGACCACGATGATGCGCCGCCTGCATTCCGACTACGGTGTGCGCTCGCTGTTGTGCGAGGGCGGCCCCACCCTGTTCGGTGCGTTGCTCCAGGAAGACCTCGTGGACGAGCTGTTCCTGTCGCTTGCGCCGAGGTTGACCGGCGGGGGCACCGAGCCCGCGATCAGCGCCGGACCCGAGCTCACCCAGGTGCGCCGTCTCTCGATCCTGTCGGCGCTCGAGCACGGCGGAACGCTGTACCTGCGCTACGTGCTGCAGCGCTGAACCGTTTCACCTCACATGGTTAACCGGTTCACCTAATTTGGTGAACCGGTTCACCAGCTGGTGAACCGTTTAACGTGAAGTTACTCACCATGGTTCTCCTGAAGTTAATCTGCGGCGTGTCACAATGACTCCAGTGACCGGCTCGATCGCAGCCAGGACGCCGCGCAGCGCGCATCGGGCCGTCGAGGCCCTCGAGGAGGCGCGTCGGCGCACGCTGGCGCTGATCGCGTCGGTGACGGACGCGGACCTCGAGCGGGTGCACTCCCCGCTCATGAGCCCGCTGGTGTGGGACCTGGCTCACATCGCCGCCTACGAGGACCTGTGGCTCGTGCACCGTTACGGTGAGCGCCCGCTCCTGCGCGAGGACCTCGCCGCCACCTACGACGCGTTCGAGACGCCGCGGGCGCAGCGTGGCGACATCGAACTCCTGGGCCCCGAGCAGGCGCGCGAATACCTGCGCGACGTCCGGGCCCGTACGCTCGAGGTGATCGACGAGCGCGGCGTGGGCGACGGCGTGCTGCACGAGATGGTGCTTCGCCACGAGCACCAGCACGACGAGACGATGCTCCAGACGCTCCAGCTCGCGCGGCTGCGTGACTACGAGTTGTCCGGTCGTCGCCCCGATCCCGCGGCGCCCCGCCCAGCGTTCACCGGGCTCGAGATGGTCGAGGTCCCGGCCGGCCCGTGCACCATCGGCGCGCCCGCCGGTGAGTTCGCCTACGACAACGAGCGCCCACGGCACCGCACCGACGTGCGGGGTTACCTGATCGGGCGCACCCCGATCACCAACGGCTCGTACCTGACCTTCGTCGAGGGCGGCGGGTATCAGCGGCGCGAGTGGTGGTCCGACGAGGGGTGGGCGTGGAAGGAGCAGTACGACATCACCCGGCCGGGCGACTGGACGGCGGACCTGACCGCCGAGTGGAAGCTCGGCCAGCTCGAGCCACTCCGCCCCGACCGGCCCGTCGTCCACGTGTCCTGGTTCGAGGCCGACGCCTTCGCCCGCGCCCACGGCGCCCGCCTCGCCACCGAGGTCGAGTGGGAGAAGGCGGCGACCTGGGACCAGGAGACGCAGACCGCCCGCCCTTATCCGTGGGGACGGCGCCGTCCGGTCCCGGGCGTGCACGTCAATCTCGACCATCGCGGCGGAGGGCCCTCGCCCGCCGGCGCGTATCCCGCCGGCGTCTCCCCGTACGGCTGCCTGGGGATGATCGGCGACGTCTGGGAGTGGACCTCGACGCGGTTCGACGGCTACCCCGGATTCGTCGCCTATCCATACCGGGAGTACTCCGAGGTGTTCTTCGGCCACGACTACTGGGTGCTGCGCGGGGGCTCCTGGGCCACCCGGACCCGGGTCGCGAGCCCCACCTTCCGCAACTGGGATTACCCACAACGCCGGCAGATCTTCGCGGGCTTCCGGATCGCCGCCGACCGATGAGGATGAGCGCCCGATGAGGACGACCGCCGACGTTCCGGCCATCCGGATCGACTCGTTCCTGTCCGAGTCCGATGAGCGATCGCTCGCCAACGACGTGCTCGACGGGCTCACCCGCCCGTTCAAGGAGATCCCGCCCAAGCACTTCTACGACGCGCGCGGCTCGGAGCTGTTCGAGCGCATCTGCGAGCTCCCCGAGTACTACCCCACCCGCGCCGAGCGCGAGATCCTGCTCAGAAGGGCGGATGAGATCGTCGAGCACACGCGCGCCGGCGAGCTGGTCGAGCTCGGGTCGGGCTCGGCCGAGAAGGCGCGGATCCTGCTCGAGGCGATGTCGGGCGCCGGGACGCTGCGCCGCTACGTCCCCCTCGACGTGTCGGAGAGCGTGCTCGAAGCCGCGGCGATCGAGCTCGTCGACGAGTTCGACGAGCTGACGGTCCACGGGGTGATCGGCGACTTCGAGCGCCACCTCGACCGGGTGCCGCCGCGCAAGCCCGGCTCCTCGGCTCGGCTGGTCGCGCTGCTCGGCGGGACCATCGGAAACTTCCTTCCGGGCACCCGGCGCCGGCTCCTGCGCGAGATCTCCCGGCTGCTCGGCCCCGCGGACAGGCTGCTGCTCGGGACCGACCTAGTGAAGGATCCGGCCGTGCTCGAGGCCGCCTACGACGACTCTGAAGGCGTCACGGCCGAGTTCAACCGCAACGTGCTGCACGTCATCAACCGCGAGCTCGACGCCGACTTCGCTCCCGAGGCGTTCGAGCACATCGCGTTCTACAACCGCGCGCACGAGTGGGTCGAGTTGCGGCTGCGCGCTCGCCGGCCGTGCAGCGTGCTGGTCGCGGATGTCGGCCTGCGGGTCGAGTTCGCCGCCGGCGAGGAGCTGCGCACCGAGATCAGCGCCAAGTTCACCCGGGCGCGCGTCGAAGCGGACCTCCAGGCCGCCGGGATGGGCCTGGATCGTTGGTACACGGACAGCGACGGCCTTTTTGCTTTGTCGCTGGCCCGCCGCCTATAGGGTTTCTCGCGTCATGCAGATCGGAGGTAGCGGGGCGCTCGTCGCGGGCGGCGCGTCGGGCCTTGGCGAGGCCACGGCGCGGCGGCTGCACGCCGGCGGCGCCCACGTGGTGATGGCGGATCTGAACGCGGACCGCGGACAGGCCCTGGCCGGCGAGCTGGGCGAGCGAGCGAGCTTCGTGGCCACGGACGTAACTGACGCCGACGCGGTGCAGGCCGCGGTGGACAAGGCCGCCAACTTGCCGGTGCCCCTCCGGATCGCCGTCTCATGCGCCGGCGTCGGGGGCGCGGGCCGGGTCGTCGGCAGCAAAGGTCCGCACTCGCTCGAGCGGTTCGAGACCGTGATCCGGGTCAACCTGATCGGCACCTTCAACGTGATGCGCCTGGCAGCGACCGCCATGACCGAGAACGAGCCAACCGAGACTGGCGAGCGCGGCGTGTGCGTCAATACCGCGTCGATCGCCGCCTTCGACGGGCAGATCGGACAGATCGCCTACTCGGCCTCGAAAGGGGCGATCGTCAGCATGACGCTTCCAGCCGCGCGCGACCTCGCCCCAGTCGGCATCCGCGTGTGCGCGATCGCGCCCGGCGTATTCGAGACCCCGCTGCTGGGGAATCTGCCCGAGGACGCCATCGGCGCGCTCCGCACGGTGGTGCAACTCCCGCAGCGCTTCGGCCGTCCGGACGAGTTCGCCGCGCTCGTCGCCCACATCGTCGAGAACGAGATGCTCAACGGCGAGGTGATCCGGCTCGACGGCGCGCTGCGAATGCCCCCGCGTTAACTACTAAACCCTCCACATTTGTTCGACCCCTGGCATTGCAACGAATACTCCCGGGTAGCATCGCGCCATCCAGGAAGGGAGACCCAGTTGGCGCTCACCGAGCAGTGCGGTGAACGGCGACATGCGTCTTGTCTCGAGACGTCGCCAGGACGGCCATGACGGACCGCCCATCTGAACAACAACATCGCGGGGCGTACGAGCTGCTCGGCACCACGGCCGATCCGACCCGGACCGAGGGCTTCGGCAGCTTCGAGCACGACCTGTCGACGGGCGACTCCAGCTACTCGGCCGGTCTGCGCCAGATTCTGGGCGTGCCGGACGGCAAGGCGTTGACGCGTAAGCGGCTCCTCTCGCGAGTGCATGCCGAGGACCGCCCGCTGGTCGCGGCGGCGCTCGAGCGCGCGGTGGGCGATCAGGAGCCGGTGCGCCTCGAGATCCGGGTCAAGTGCTTCGACGACACCGAGCGGGTGCTGCGCGTCCGCGGCGAGGCGGTCGCCCGGGGCGGCGCTGAGGGCGCGGTCAGGCTCGTCGGGACCGTACAGGACGTCACCGAGGAGTCGGCGGCGCGGTCGGAGCGCGACCTGCTGAGCTACGTCGTCCAATCCACCCGCGACGCGATCATCACCAAGGCGCCCGACGGCACGATCACCAGCTGGAACCGCGGCGCCGAGCAGCTCTACGGCTACAGCGCCGAGGAGGCGCTCGGACGCGACAGCGGCTTCACCGAGACCGGCGATCGCGCCGGTGAGTGGCAGAAGCTGCTCCAGACAGTGTTCTCGGGGGAGTCGATCGAGGGCTTCGAGACCCAGCGCGTGCGCAAGGACGGGAGCGTGATCGCGGTGTCGCTCACCGTCTCCCCCGTGACCGATGCCAACGGCCGGATCGTCTCGGCCGCGATCATCGCGCGCGACACGACCGAGCGCGTGCGCTACGAGGAGCGCCTGCGCCACATCGCCGACCACGACCAGCTGACCGGGCTGTTCAACCGCCGCCGCTTCGACGAGCAGCTCAAGCGCGAGCTGGCCCGGGCCGGCCGCTACGCGGAGAACAGCGCCGTGCTGAGCATCGACATCGACAACTTCAAGGGAATCAACGACTCCGCCGGCCACGCCGCGGGCGACGCCGTGCTCTGCCACGTCGCGCGCGTGCTGGCCGAGCGCTCGCGCGCCACCGACGTCGTCGCGCGCCTGGGTGGCGACGAGTTCGCCGTGCTGCTCTCCGCGGTCGGTGCGAAGGACGCCCGCACGGCGGCCGAGCACCTGTTGGCCGAGATCCGCAGCTCCCCGGCAACGTACGGCGCCAAGCCGTTCCGGATCAGCGCGAGCATCGGCGTGGCGACGTTCGAGTCAGACGACGCCACCGCCGGGGAGATCCTGGTCAACGCCGACCTCGCCATGTACGCAGCCAAGACCGGGGGACGGGACCGGGTGGTCGTGTACACGCCGAGCGAGGCGCGCAAGGCGCGCGCGATGGCCAAGCTGACCTGGTCCCAGCGGATCCAGGACGCGCTCGAGCACGACCGCTTCGTGCTGCACCTCCAGCCGATTCTCGAGCTCTCGAGCGGACAGATGAAGCACGGCGAGCTGCTGCTGCGGATGAAGGGTGACCGCGGCAACCTGATCGCGCCGGGCGCGTTCCTGCCCGCCGCCGAGCGCTTCGGTCTGATCCACGCCATCGACCGCTGGGTCGTGCAGCAGGCCATCCAGCTGGTCGCCGAGTCGATCGGTTCGGTGCCCAGAGTGGGCATCAACCTGAGCGGCGAGTCGATCGTCGGCGATCCCCACCTGCTGTCCATGATCGAGCACGAGCTCGAGCAGTCCACGGTCGACCCGTCCAAGCTTATCTTCGAGGTCACCGAGACCGCCGCGATCGCCAACATGCCCGAGGCGACCCAGTTCGCGCGCGGCCTGACCAACCTCGGGTGCAGCCTCGCGCTCGACGACTTCGGCACCGGCTTCGGCTCGTTCTACTACCTCAAGCACCTCCCGGTGAGCTACGTGAAGCTCGACGGCGAGTTCATCCAGAACCTGCCCCGCAGCGAGGTCGACGAGCACATGGTCAAGGCGATCGTCGGCGTCTCCCAGGCGCTGGGGATCAAGACCGTGGCCGAGTCCGTCGCCGACGAGGAGACGATCGACCTGCTCCACAAGCACCAGGTCGACTACGCCCAGGGCTACTACGTCGGCCGTCCGGCGCCCCTCAGCGCCGCCCTCGCCGACGGCGGCTGGCTCTCCAACGCCCCGCACGTCTGACCGCCCCGGCGCCCGCTCCGCCCCCGCCGGCTCCGCCCCCCACCGGCTCCGCCCCGCTCCGCCCCCCGCCGGCCCGCCCCACCCCGCCCCGCCCCACCGCGCCGCGCCACACATACATATACCTATAGATCTATATATATATCTATAGGTATATGTATTACCCCGGGGGGCGGGCGTCACCTCGGCACCCGCCCCCACGCCCCCACGCGCGTCCCATCCGCCGCCGCAACATCCGCCGCCCCAACATCCGGCGCCCCAGCCCGACTAACGCCACACTCGCCACCCGCCCAACATGTGAATGGTGCTTCACTCGGGTATAGCGCGAGTTTCGTCACACTCGATCCGAGAACGCCGGCGAGTGTGACGGCCCTCGCCCTCGCCCTCGCCCTCGCCCTCGCCCTCGCCCTCGCCCTCGCCCTGGCCCCGGGCCGCGCCGACCGCGTCAGCTAGCTGAGGCGCTCGATCAGCATCGCCTGGCCCATCCCGCCGGCAACGCACATCGACTCGATCCCCAGTGTGCCGTCCATCGCGCGCAGCCCGTTGATCAGCGTGGTCATGATGCGCGCGCCGGTCATCCCGAACGGGTGCCCGAGCGCGATCGCGCCGCCGAACGGGTTGAGCTTCTCGTCGGGGATCCCGAGCTCCGTCTTGCACGGCACGATCTGCGCCGCGAAGGCCTCGTTGATCTCGACCACGTCGACGTCGTCGATCTTGACTCCGGTCTGCTCGAGCAGGGCCTGGATCGCCGGGATCGGACCGAGGCCCATGATCTCGGGCCGGATCGCGGTGACGGTGGACCCGACAATCCGCGCCAGCGGCTTCACGCCCAGCCGCCTAGCCTTCTCGTCGGACATGACCAGGACCGCGGCCGCGCCGTCGTTGAGCGGACACGCGTTGCCGGCGGTCACCGTCCCGTCCGGCCGAAAGGCCGGCTTGAGCTTGCCCAGCACCTCCATCGTCGTCCCCGGACGCGGCCCGTCGTCCTGGGTCACGACCATCTCGGGAACGTCCACCGCGTTCCCTTCGCGATCGGTCTCCTTGTGCGCCGGCACGTTCACCGGCACGATCTCGGGATCGAAATGCCCCGACTCCCGCGCGTCGACGGCGCGGTTCTGCGAGGTCACGGCCCACTCGTCCTGCTGCGCGCGCGTCACGTGGCAGCGCTCCGCTACGTTCTCGGCGGTCAGGCCCATCGGGATATAGACGTCGTACGCCGACCCGTTCGATCCGTTCAAGTGCGGGTGCTTGGCCTCGTCCATCATGCCGGCGCCCAGGCCCGCGCGCGACACCGCCTCGACCCCTGCGGCGATGTACTGGTCCCCCTCCCCCGCCTTGATCGCGTGGAACGCCATTCGGATCGTCTGGAGCGACGAGGCGCAGAAGCGGTTGACCGTGCACGCGGGCACGTGGTGGTCGATCCCGGCCAGCAGCGCCGCGTTGCGAGCGACGTTGTAGCCCTGTTCTCCGACCGACGAGGCGGCGCCCATCATCACGTCGTTCGTCTCGGCGAAGTCGACCTGTGGGTTGCGCTCGATCAGCGCCCGGAGCGGGGTCGCGGCCAGATCGTCGGCGCGCACGGCCCGTAGCGAGCCCTTGCCGGCGCGGCCGATCGGGGTCCTGATGGCATCGACGATCACTACCTCTGGCATGCGGCCCGGGATCCTAGAGGCCTCCGATCGCCGGCGCGCCGACCCGGGCAAGTGTGGGTTGCCGCGCCGCTGTCCGGTAAGTAAGCTCTTACCGGGCCAAGGGCGGCGCCAAGGACGCTTCATAGGGGGCACAACGTGATCTGGGATCGGACTGTGGTGATCCTGCGGGGTCTGCGCTTGGTGCTGGGCGTGACGGTTGCGCTGGCGTTTACGGCGGGCGTGGCGCAGGCCACCACCGTCACCAACACCGCCGACAGTGGAACGGGCTCGCTCCGCGCCGCCATCGCGAACACTCCGAGCGGGGGCACGGTCGACTTCGCGCCTGGTTTGACCGGAACCATCACGCTGACCGGCGTGCTGTCCGTCACCCAGAGCGTCACCATCGCCGGTCCGGGCGCCGGCGCGATCACGATCAGCGGCAACCACACCACCACGCTGTTCGACGTCGCGCCCAGCCTCGCCAACCAGGACGTGACGATCTCCGGCCTCACGATCACCAACGGATCGGCCACGACGAATGGCGGCGGGATCCTCGCCGCCGGTTCGCTTCGCTCGTTGACACTGACCGGCGACACGATCACCGGCAATCAGGTCACCCTGGGCCCGACGAGCGCCGGCGGCGGAGGTGGCGTCTACCTCAACGGCCCCGCTCTCATCGTGACCAACAGCACGATCGACGGCAACACCGTCACCCTGACCGGCTCGGCGAGCAACGGCAGCGGGGGAGGCGGGATCTATAGCAATGGGGGCGCGGTAACAATCAGCGGGAGCGACGTGAGCCACAACACCGTGGATCAGGCGTCGAGCTCAGGCGACAACGGGGGCGGGGGTATCTACGCCAACGGCGGCGCGGTCGCGCTCAACGCCAGCACCGTGCTCAGCAACTCTTCTCACATCACGTCGGACACGGGTGGCGACAACGGCGGAGGCGGTGTTCACAGCGAAAGTGGCGGGGTAGCCCTCAGCAGCTCCACGGTCAACGGAAACTCTTTCACGCTCGGCTCGAGCACGGGTGGCGACAACGGCGGCGGCGGAATATTTGCCGACGGCGACCAAGTGACCGTCGCGTTCTCGTCGGTCGATGGCAACACGTTGACGCTGCAGAACGAGACAGGCGGAGACGATGGCGGCGCGGGCATCGCCAGCCAGGGGGGAGACATCGGCGTCGCCTTCTCGAGCATCTCCAACAACACCGGCACCATCTCCGACAGCGGGGGTGACGATGGCGGCGGCGCGATCCTCGACGAGGGCGGCACCAACGTCTTCCTGACCAGCACCCTTTCGGGGAACTCAATGACGATCTCGGGAGCCGGCACCGACAACGGCGGCGGCGCCATCTACAGCTTCGGGGACTCGCTGATCAGCAACCTCACGATCGCAGGCAACAACACCAACGCGCCCGGTGGCGCGCTCCTGAACCGCGGCCAGGCTCGATTCAAGGACACGATCGTCGCGGGCAACCTCGCGACGCCGGCGGGCAACTGCGCCGGCACGGGCACGTTCACCTCCTCCGGCTTCAACCTGGAGAGCGCGAACAGCTGCGGCTTCAACGCCCCCGGCGATCTGGTGAACAGGGACCCGCTCCTGGGGCCAGTGCAGAACAACGGCGGGCCGACACCGACGCAGGCACTCTCGGCCGGCAGTCCAGCCATCGATGCCGGAGACTGCACCGACCTCGCGGGCCAGCCATTGACGATCGACCAGCGTGGCGTGGCGCGGCCGCAGCCCGCAGGCGGCAAGTGCGACATCGGAGCGTTCGAGCGGACGCCGACGGCGCCGCCGCCGCCTGCCCCGCCCGCGGCGCAGCCCGGGAACCCGACCCCGACCAGCAGCACCGGCGCGAGCTTCTCGGCGTCGGTCAACCCGCAGGGTCAGGCGACGACGGTGTTCTTCCAGTACGGGATCGACGCACGCTACCGGCCGGGCGGCGCCACCGGGGTCATCTATGACCAGAGCACACCGCCGCAGGCGCTCCCGCCCGACTCGACGCCCCACGCCGTAGCGGCCGCCGTGACCGGGCTCGTCCCGAACGCGGTCTACCACTCGCGCCTCGTGGCGACCAACGCCACCGGCACCACCTTCGGACCCGATCAGACATTCACCACACCCGCCGATCCGGCGCCGCGCCCGCCGGTGCTCGGCCAGAGCGTGAACGCCAAGCCTGTCAGCGGCAAGGTGTTCGTGCTCGTCGGGACGAAGCTCGTGCCGTTGACCGAAGGCCAGAAGCTCCCGTCCGGAGCGGTGGTCGATGCTCGAGACGGCTCGTTGCAACTGACCGCCGCGGCTGCCAGCGGCCACAAGCCGCAGACAGGCGTGTTCGGTGGCGCGATCTTCAAATTGACCCAGGCACGCGCCGGCGCGAGCCGCGGTCTGACCACGCTGTCACTCGTCGAGGGTGCGCTGGCCGGCGCGCCCTCGTACGCGACCTGCAAGAAACACCGAGCCGGCGACGCCACAGCCGCCGCCCTTTCCAGCAAGACGCTCCAACTCTTGCACGCAAACGCTAAGGGCAAATTCGCCACCAACGGCCGCTACAGCGCCGCCACCGTGCGCGGCACCAAATGGACGATCGCCGACCGCTGCGACGGGACCCTCACCCACGACATAACCGACTCGGTCCTCGTCAACGACTTCGTCCGCCACAAGAGCATCGTCCTCCACGCGGGACAGAGCTATCTGGCCAAGGCGCGGCGCAGCAAGTAGCCCAGAACTACAGCCCGAGCCCGCGCACGCCCTTCTCGCCCCACCCGAGATGGTGGGCGAGCTCGTGGCGCACGGTCCGGGTCACCTGAGCCCGGAGCAGATCCGGATCGTGGCCGAAGTCGCGCACCAGCGTGTCGCGGAAGATCACGATCCGGTCGTGGAAGTAGTCCTGAGCGACCGTGTCGCCCTGATACATGCCGTAGGCGCGTGACCGGCGCCCGTCGTCGGACACCACAACCGCCACGTGCTCGAGCGCGCGATGGAACTCGAGCGGCAGATCGTCGATCGCGCGGCGGACGAGGACCTTGAAGTCCTCCTCGTTGTGCGGGTCGAACAGGTCCTCGTCGTCCTCGTCGTCGTCGTAGTCCTCGTCCTCGCCCCAGCCGCCCTCGGACGCGAGCCGCTCGGTCCGCTGGACGAGCGCCTCGAAGTCGATCTCGGACTCGGGATCGCGCCAGCCGGCCAGGCGGATCATGACCAGCACGACCGCGCCACCGACGATCAGCGCGCCGGCAGCGAAGATCGCGATCCCCTGGAGCAGGCGGAGCGGGAACGACTCGCTGAGCCCGAAGATGAGGCTGACCGCCCCGAGCCCGATGGTGAGGGCCACCAGGGAGGAGAACAGGACGCGGCGGACGGTGGGCGGCTTCGACTGCATGGTCCTCAACTCAGGGTACGAGCAATCACCAGCCGTTGGATCTCGTTGGTGCCCTCGTAGATCTGGGTGATCTTGGCGTCGCGCATCATCCGCTCGACCGGATACTCCTTGACGTAGCCGTATCCGCCCAGCACCTGGACCGCCTCGACGGTGACGCGCATCGCGACGTCGGAGCAGAACAGCTTGGCCATCGCGGAGTACTTGCCGAGATCCCGATCGCGGCGGTCGACCTTGGCGCAGGCCTGATACAGGAGCTCGCGCGCGGCGGCGCACTGGGTCTCCATGTCGGCCAGCTTGAACTGGATCCCCTGGAAGGCGTTGATCGGCTGCCCGAACTGCTTGCGCTCGCGGGCGTAGGCCGCGGCGTAGTCGGTGGCGCCCTGCGCGATTCCCAGCGCCTGGGAGGCGACGCCGAGCCGCGAGCGGTCAAGCGTTGACATCGCGACCTTGAAACCGCGGTTGGCTTCCCCGATCAGGTTCTCGTCGGGCACCTCGACGCCGTCGAAGATCGGCTGGCCGGTCGGCGAGCCGCGGATCCCGAGCTTGTGCTCGAGCTTGCCCACGCTGAACCCCGGCCGGTCGGCCTCCACGACGAACGCACTGATCCCGCGCGAGTGACCGGCGTTCGGGTCGGTGACCGCAAACACCACGTAGAAGTCGGCCACCCCGAGGTTCGTGATCCAGTTCTTGGTGCCGGTGATGATCCAGCCGGCGTCGGTCTTGACCGCGCGGGTGCGCATGCCGCCCGGGTCCGACCCGGCCTCGGGCTCGGACAGGGCGAAGGCCGGCGTCCACTCACCGGTCGCGCACCGCGGCAGGAAGCGGTCCTTCAGCTCGTCGGTGCCGAACAGCTTGATCGGGAGGGTCCCGAGCTCCTGGATCATCAGGATCAGCGCCGTCGAGGCGCACGCCTTGGCGATCTCCTCGATCGCCATGTTCAGCATCAGCGTCCCGGTGCCGGTTCCCCCGTGCTCGGTCTCGAACGGCAGCGCGAGCACGTCGTGCTCGGCCAGGATCTGGCGCAGGTCGTGCGGGTACTCGGCCTTCTCGTCGATCTCGGCCGCGCGCGGCGCGATCCGCTCACGCGCGATCTGCCGGATCGTGTCCCGGAAGTCCAGGTGATCGCGCGGGATCGTGTACAGCTCGGCCAGCGCTGACATGCACTGGATCCTACGACAGAGCGAGAGGCGCCCGGGGCGGCGGCCGCCGGGCGCCTCAGCGCGATCTCCTGCCTCTCCCTTACAAGCCGGGCGGGTGGCGGATCACGTAGTGGCCGCCGTCGGCGAGATTGCCGAGCGGATTGCTGCGCCAGCGGGGGCCGGTTCCGGCCGGGATGTTCGGGCCGCCGTAGTTGGCGGTGTCGAACGCGATCCCGGCGATCACGATGAAGGCGTGACTGGGGTCGGAGTAGATCGAGACCCACTGGCCCGGGCCGGCCTGGCCGTAGTTCTCCAGGTCGGACGAGTCCTCGGACGAGGACAGCAGTCCGGCGCCGTGCAGTGCGAAGCTGACCGCGCCCGAGCAGTCGTAGCAACTCGACTGCCACTTGCCGTGCCCTCCGCCGACGCAGTACGAGGTATCGATGATGCTGTTGGCGGCCGAGATCATCGACTGGACCGCGGCGGGTGCGTCCGCCGGCGCGGTCGCGGTCCCATCGGGATTGATCGTCGCAGCGTCGGTCGGTACGTCGCTCGTGTACGCGCTGATCGCGGTGCGCAGCGCGGTCACGAACGAGGGACCGGCGACGCCGTTGGGCGGCGTGATGCTGTGGGCCTGCTTGAACGCGGCAACGCTCGCCGCCGTCTGCGGGCCGAAGTTCGCGTCGACCGAGGTCGGGAAGCCCGCGATCGTCAGGTAGCCCTGGAGGATCGTCACATCGGCGCCGTGGAGGCCCTGCCTGAGGAGGCGCCGCCCGAGCTGCGTGGCGGTGTTCGCCCGGTTCAGCGTCCCCGCGGTCTTGATCGTGGCCGACAGGGCCGCGCCACCGGAGGACGGATTGTTCGGATCGGTCGCGCGGTGCTTGGTGGCCGCGCCGGCCGAGGTGGCGCCGGCGCACACCGCCACCGCCATCAGTGCTGACACACCAACCCTACGGGCGATGCGCATGGTGGCCAGGTTCGACAACTACAACCCCTTCTCTTTCTTGCGCCTACGGGGTTAGCTGTCGGGCTCGCGCTGAAAGAGTGCGCTACGCCGGATGTCCGGCGATTCGCCCCCCGGAACCTCTCGGCTCCACTGGGTTCCCCGCTCCCCGGGGCCTGAGCTGGCCGGGGACTCGGCTGGGCTTCTATGTCGGCGCGGCACACTACACGACGCGCACGACAATTGTCACGGTACGGGGCTATCGGCGGTCCGCCTGGAGAGCTTTAGCCCTGGTGGATGACGCCCCACCGCCCCGGGCGTCCCGCACCTGAAATTTCCGCCAACGGATCCCGCCGGCGCCTCCAGTGACGGAAAATGCCTGCTAGAGGCCGCAAAAACGGGGCGCCACCGCCACAGCGGCGACGCCCCGCGAACCAACGAACCGGCTACTGGTCGGCCCCGAGGTCGACCACCGGGTTGATGATCGTGCTCACATCCGGCGCCACCGTGACGGTGTCCTGGCCGGCCAGGGTGTTCACGTCCAGCGTGTCGAGCCCCGGCTCGCTGCCGGCGATGCTGAGCCTCGGCACCAGGCCGGACGTCTGCACCTGCTGGCCGGCCCGGACGACCTGAACGCGGTCAGCCCCGGCCGTGCCGTTCTCGATGACCGTGTCCGCCGCACCGTCGCCGACGCCCGTGCCGGATCCGTCGCTCAGGTCGACGTTCGCCGCCTTCAGGCCGGTTCCGGTCAGATCGCCGACGGTAATCGTGTCGGCGCTGCCCCGCGCGGCCAGGTTCAGCGTCTCGATGTCGTTCAGGTCCATCGTCACCGCGCCGACGTCGCGGAACAGCCGCACGCGTGAGCCATTGGCCGAGATGTCCATCTTCTCGGCCGCGTTGGAGCCGTTGAAGTCGACCACATCGCCGCCGCCCTGGCCCTCGACGGTGTCGCTGCCATCGCCCGGATCCCAGGTGAACGTGTCCTTGCCGGCACCGAGGAGAGCCACGTCGGCCCCGCGGCCGCCGGAGACCACATCGTTGCCGCCGCCGCCGATCAGCGTGTCGTCGCTGTCGCCGCCGCGCAGATTGTCATCGCCGGCGCCGCCCTCGATCGTCAGCGCGGTCAGCCCAGCGATGCCGTTCTGGCCCGTGATCGTGTCGTCGCCGCCGAGGCCGCGCACGTCGAGGTTCTCGACCCCGGTCGTGACGAGCGGCGTGCCGCCGGGCGCGAACGTGGCCACCCCGCCGGCCGCAGTGAACCGGGCGATCCCGATCGTGTCCGCCCCGGGCGTGCCCGAGTACGTCGCGCTGTCTGTGCCGGCGCCGCCGTCGACATTGACGGCAAGCGGACCGGACAGCCCGACGCCGCTCGTGATCGTGTCGTCGCCGCCCAGCGTGTTGACGTCCACGTTGTCCAAACCGGGTTCGCTTCCGCTCACCGATACGACAGGCGACAGCCCGGACACCACCACGTTGCCAGCGCTCGAGCTCGCGTTGACGTTGTCGGGTCCGTCGGTTCCGTCGACCACCACCGTGTCGGCCGCACCGTCGCCAACCCCGCTGCCACGAACGTCGCTCAGATCGATGTTGGCCCGCTGCAGATCGGTTCCGGTCAGGTCCCCGATCGTCACCGTGTCGGGGCTGTCGGCCGTGCTCAGGTCGAGGCCCTCGATCCCGTTCAGGTCCATCGTGATCGCGCCGACGTCGCGGAACAGACGTACGCGCGAACCGTTGGCCGACACGTCGATCTTCTCGGCCGCGTTCGAGCCATGGAACTCGAGCACGTCGTTGCCGCCGCCACCCTCGACGGTGTCGCTGCCCTCGCCGGGATCCCACAGGAACCGGTCCTTGCCGGCGCCCATGTCGACGGTGTCGTTTCCGCGACCACCGTCGATGGTGTCGTCGCCGGGACCGCCGTTGATCACGTCCGCCTCACCGCCACCGACGATCGTGTCGTCGCCGGCACCGCCGTTGATCGTGACGGGGCCGAGGTCGGCCTGGGTAGCGATCCGCACCTCGTCGTTGCCGCCCCCGGCCTCGACGTCGATCGACGAGAACGTGCTGCGGTCGAAGGCGAAATCGGTCGTCCCATCCTCGCCGACGTCGACCACCAGCGTGTTCGCGTCCGTAGGCGACAGGTTCAGCGAGAGCTTGTCGCTCGCCGCGTCGCCGGTTATCTGCAGCGTGCCCGACTGCACCTGGGCCTTGTAGGCGGCGTCGGCGGGTGCGGCTACGAAGCCGAACAGCGCCGTCAGGCAGGCCGCGGAGAGCGCGCCCGCCAGCAGCGCCCTCCCGCGTCGATTGTCAACGTGGGTCCACATCTTGCTCCTCGTTTGGTCGTGCGGGCACAGACCCGCCGCCGGGCGGCGCGCGGCCAGCCCCGCGGGTGACGGTGCCCCCGGTCTCAGCTGCGCTCGAAGTTAGACCCCCTACCGACCAGCGGCAATCGGGGCGCGCCCCTGATCTTTAACCGCGCCCCACCCCGAGTTTTAGGCGCGCCTTGACGCGGCCGCTACCTAACGGTTATCCTTGCCATCTGACTAACCGTTAGCCATGCACGCGACGCCCGTAGCAGCCACCGCGCCACCCCAGCTGAACGGCTACCAGCTGCGCGTCGTTCGCGAGGTCCTGCTCGCCCTCTTGGCCGGCGAGGCCGCGCACGGCTACCAGCTCCGCGCCCGGCTGGCGCTGGCCCTCGGGCCGCTCGCCGACGCGTTGAACGACGGCCAGGTGTACGTCACGCTCAGCCGGCTCGAGAAGGCCGGCCTCGTCACCTCCGAGCGCGTCGGGCAGGCCGACCGCCCGGACCGCAAGGTCTACGCGCTGACCCCGGCGGGCCGGAAGACCGTCGACACGTGGCTGAACGACACGAGCTGGCCCAAGCCGGCACCGGCCGAGTTTCACCTGAAGCTGGTGGCGGCGGCAGCGGCCGGGCTCGCCGACCCCGTCGCGATCGTCGACCGCCAGCGAGGCGAGCTGCTCCTGGCTCTGGCCCAGGCCCAACGGGCGGCGCTGGCCGAGCCCGACACCTCCGTGGCCGCGCTGCTCCTCGAGGGCGTGGTGCTCCGTCTCCAGGCGGACCTTCGCTGGCTCGAGGCATGCGCCCGGTACTGGCAGAAGGCGGCGGAACGATGACGGAAGCGAAACCAAGTGCTCCCGTCGTCGCGGCAAACGCGCTGCGCAAGGAGTACGGCCACGGCGCGGCGCTGATCAAGGCCGTGGACGACATCACCCTGACCGTCACGCGGGGCGAGTCGGTCGCGATCGTCGGCCCGAGCGGCTGCGGCAAATCGACCCTGCTGTACCTGCTCGGGGGCCTCGAGCGACCGACCGCCGGGACGATCGAGCTGGCCGGCCAGCCGATCCACGACGCTCCGGAATCCACCCTGGCGCGCCAACGGCGCCGCGCGCTGGGGTTCGTGTTCCAGGCCTTCCATCTGGTCGACGAGCTGACCGCACTCGAGAACGTCGAGCTGCCGGCGCTGCTCGCGGGTGCCTCCCCGCGAACCGCGCGCGAACGAGCCCGGGAGCTCCTGAACCAGGTCGACCTCGAGGATCGCGCCGACCACCTGCCCTCAGCCCTCTCGGGCGGCCAGCGCCAGCGCACCGCGATCGCCCGCGCGCTCGCCAACCAGCCGCTCGTCGTGCTGGCCGACGAGCCCACCGGCAATCTCGACAGCGCCGGCACGACCGAGATCCTGCGCCTGTTCGAGCGGCTCCGGGTCGCCGGGCAGACGCTCATCACCGTCACCCACGACTCGCGCGTTGCGGCCACCACGGACCGGCTCATCTCGATGCGCGACGGCGCGTTCGTCGACGAGACGCGGCTGAGCGCGGGCACCGGCCGGAGCCTGACCGAGATCACCGGGCTGGGAACCTGAGCGCGCTTGGGCCGCGTGGTCCTCATCTGGCGGCTCGTCATCGCCGACATCAAGCGCCGGCCGGTCCAGGCCGCGCTGCTCGTGATCATGATCGTGACCACAACCACGACGCTCACGCTCGGGCTCGCGCTGCGCCAGGTCACCGACAGCCCGTTCGCGCGCACACGGGCGGCGACCAGGGGCCCGGACGTCATCGCCGAGATCACCCCGCCGCCCGGGAAGACGATCCCGACCACCGCCCGGCTGGCCGCGCTCGGCCATGCCCGCGGTGTCAAGAGCACCTCCGGCCCGTATCCGGTGGTGTTCCCGACCCTGACCGCGCCCGGCATCGCCCTGGAGGCCGAGGCCGAGGGACGCGACCCCGGACCCGCGTCCCCCGACCAGCCCTCGCTCACGAAAGGGAGCTGGATCCGTTCGGGCGGCGCGGTGCTCGAGGCCGGGTTCGCGGCGTCCGTTGGGCTGAGGCCCGGCGACACCATTCATCTGAACGGCCGAGCCCTCACCGTCACCGGCATCGCGGTCAGCACCGCTCAGTGCTTCTACCCCGTGAGCAAGCCGCGCGTCATCTGGCTGACGCGAGGCGACGCCGATCGGCTGGCGACCCGGCAGCAACCGCTCGGTTACGCGCTCAACCTGAAGCTCGCCGACCCGGATCAAGCCGAGGAATTCGTCTCGGGCCCGATCGGGAACGCCTTCTTCGCCGCCACCAACAACGACGCGAGCGTGTCGCTCCAATCATGGCTGGACATCCAACACGACGACTTCCGCGTGATCGCGGTCGACCAGAAGACGCTCCTGGTCGCCAGCACGCTGCTCGCGCTGCTCGCGCTGGTCAGCATCGCGGTGGTGGTGGGAGGCCGGATGGCCGAGCAGACGCGACGGGTCGGGCTACTCAAGGCCGTCGGCGCCACCCCGAGGCTCGTCGCCGCCGTGCTCCTGGCCGAGAACCTGCTGCTCGGCCTCGCCGCCGCGGCGATCGGGATCGCCGCCGGGAAGGTTCTCGCTCCGCTCCTGACCAATCCGGGCGCCGGCCTGCTCGGCAGTCCGCCGGTGCCGCCGCTGGCCGTCGCCGCGGTGGCGGAGGTGGTCGCGGCCGCGGTGGCGGTGGCCGCCGGCGCGACGATCGTGCCCGCCGTGCGCGGCGCCCGCGCCAGCACGATCAGCGCGCTGAATGATCCCGCCCATCCGCCCCGCCGGCGCGCCTGGCTGATCGCGCTCTCGGCCCGGCTGCCCGTGCCGCTGCTGTTCGCGGTCCGGCTGATCGCGCGTCGCCCCCGTCGCGCGGTGCTCACCGCGGCCAGCCTGACCATCGCGGTGGCGATGATCGTCGCCACGCTCGCGCTGCGCTACCGCATCGACGTGCACAACCGTGAGGTCGGCTCTTTCGTCGGCAGCGGCGGCATCGCCGACGAGGTCAGCCAGCTCGTGTACCTACTCAGCGCGATCCTGGTCGTGCTCGCGGCGATCAACGCGATCTTCACCACCTGGTCGACCGTGATCGACGCCCAACGGCCGACCGCGCTCACCCGGGCGCTGGGCGCCGCCCCATGGCAGATCAGCGCGGGCCTGACCGCCGCCCAGTTGATCCCCGGCCTGCTCGCCGCCTGCCTCGGCATCCCCGTCGGGCTCGGGCTCTACCAGGCCGCCGGCGGTCACCTCCAGGAGGCGACCCCGCCGCTCTGGTGGCTGCTCGCCGTGATCCCCGGCACGCTGATCGTGGTCGGGCTGTTGACCGCGATACCCGCGCGCATCGGAGCCACGCGCTCGCCGGCCGAGGTCCTGCGCTCGGACTAGTGCCGTCGCTAGCCTGACCGTCATGGACTACACCCCGTCAGAGGTCGCGGAGCTACACGCGCGTGGCGAGATCCAGCTCATCGACGTGCGCCAGCCCGAGGAGCACGAGGCGGGCCGGATCGCCGGCGATCGCCTGATCGAGCTGGGGAGCCTCGCCGTCGAGGTCGACAGCATCGACCGCGAGCGGCCGGTCGTGTTCTACTGCCGCAGCGGCAGCCGCTCGGCGATGGCGACCGAGGCCTTCCGCGGCGCCGGATTCGACGCGTACAACATGGCCGGTGGCCTGCTCGACTGGCAGGCAGCGGGGCTGCCGCTCGATCCCCCCGGCGGCTACGTGGCGTGAACTAAGCGCCGACGGTCCAGCTGTCCGACCCGACGAGCAGGTCGGCCAGCTCGAGGTCGGTGGCGGGAGTCGTGCGCCTCGGGCCGTGACGTCCGAACACCGGGCGCTGTACGTCGCGGAACACGCCGATGGGGGTGGGTACGGTCGGGTTGTCGGCCAGCCGCGCCAATGAGAACGCCAACCCAGGGTCCGGACGCGAGGGATCGTGCACGATCAAAGCGTCCTCACCCACGGAAGCCACGTCGACGATCGCGAGGCCGCCATCTGGACCGCGGGACACACCGCGCTCGTTCTCGACCCCGAACCGGATCGGCTCGCCGGCGGTCAGGCGGATCTGGTTGGCGTCCTTGGTCTCCTTCTCGGTCAGCGCGGCAAACGCCCCGTCGTTGAACACCGGGCAGTTCTGATAGATCTCGACCAGCGCGGCGCCCTCGTGGACGGCGGCGGCGCGCAGCACGTCGCTGAGGTGGCGCTTGTCGCGGTCGATCGTCCGCGCAACGAACGTCGCCTCGGCCCCGAGCGCCAGCGACACCGGGTTGAACGGGTGGTCGGCCACGCCAAACGGGGTCGACTTGGTGACCTTGCCCAGCTCCGACGTCGGCGACGCCTGCCCCTTGGTCAACCCGTAGATCTGGTTGTTGAACAGGAGGATCTTGATCGGGACGTTGCGCCGCAGCGCGTGGATCAGGTGGTTGCCGCCGATCGACAGAGAGTCGCCGTCGCCGGTGACGATCCAGATCGAGAGATCCTCTCGCGTGGACGCCAGGCCGGTGGCGAGCGCAGGCGCGCGACCGTGGATACCGTGCATCCCGTACGTGTTCATGTAATACGCGAACCGGCCGGCGCAGCCGATGCCGGTAATGAACACGATCTTCTCGGGCGGGATCCCCAGCTCGGGCATGAACTGCTGGACCGCGGCGAGCACCGCGTAGTCGCCGCACCCCGGGCACCAGCGCGTCTCCTGGTCGGACTGGAAGTCCGCCTTGGTGAGAACCGGCGGCGAGCCGCCGTTGCCCTGCCCGTTGCCCGTGACAACCGCGCTCATTGCCGCTCCGCGATCTGCTCTTCGATCTCGGACGCGAACAGCGGCTGCCCCTGCACCTTGCAGAACGACTCGACGTCGACCAGGTACTTCGCGCGTAGTAGTTGCGCGAGCTGACCGGTGTTCATCTCCGGCACCAGCACCCGGTCGAACGAGCGCAGCACGTCGCCCGTGTTGGCCGGGAACGGATTTAGGTGGTACAGGTGCGCGCACGCGACGAGGTTGCCCGCCTCCCGCGCGCGGCGCACCCCGGCGCGGATCGTGCCCTCGCTCGACCCCCAGCCGAGCACCAGCAACCGAGCGCTGGGCTCGGAGTCGACGCGGAGCGGCGGGATGTCGCGCACGATCCCGTCGACCTTGGCCTGGCGCAGCTCGGTCATCCGCGCGTGGTTGGCGGGGTCGTAGGAGATGTTGCCGCTGCCATCGGCCTTCTCGAGCCCTCCGATCCGGTGGGCCAGCCCGGGCGTGCCCGGCACGGCCCAGGGCCGCGCCAGGCGCTCGTCGCGCGTGTAGGGCAAGAAGTCCTCGCCGTCGCGAGCCTCCGCAAACGACGGATCGATCGAGGGCAGGTCCCCGACCACCGGGATCCGCCACGGCTCGGACGAGGAAGCCAGGAACGAGTCGGATAGGAGGATCACCGGCGTGCGGTAACGGACCGCGATCTGCGCCGCCTCGAACGCCGCGTCGAAGCACCCGCCCGGGGTGCCCGGCGCGATCACCGGCAGCGGCGACTCGCCGTGGCGCCCGTGGATCGCCATCAACAGGTCGGACTGTTCGGTCTTGGTCGGCATCCCGGTCGACGGGCCGGCGCGCTGCACGTCGACCACGATCATCGGCAGTTCGAGCGCCGCGCCCAGACCGATCGTCTCGGCCTTCAGATCCATCCCCGGACCGCTCGTCGCGGTCACGCCGAGCCGGCCGCCGAACGCGGCGCCGAGCGCCATGCCGGCCGCCGCGATCTCGTCCTCGGCCTGAATCGTGGTCACGCCCAGATCGGCGTGCCGCGAGAGCTCGTGCAACAGCTCGGACGCGGGGGTGATCGGGTAGCTCGCCAGCAGCAGCGGCAAACCGCTCCGCACGCTCGCGGCGATCAGCCCGAGCGCCAACGCGGTCGTCCCGTTGACGTTCCGGTACGTGCCCGGCGCAACGTCGGTGGCCGGCTTGACGAGGTACTGGACGTCGAGCAGCTCGGTCGTCTCACCAAACGACCATCCGGCGTTGAACGCGGCGAGGTTGGCCTGCAGGACCGCGGGGCGCTTGGCGAACTTCTGCTCGATCCAACGCTTGGTCCCGTCGGTCGGGCGGCCGTACAGCCACGAGATCACGCCGAGCGCGAATAGGTTCTTGGCCCGGCCGGCGTCGCGCGTCGAAGCGTCCTCGACCGACTCGACCGCGGCCACGGTCAGCGACGTCATCGGGATCCGGTGCACCCGGTAGGCGCCGAGCGACCCGTCCTCGAGCGGATTGGACGGGTACCCCGCCTTTTCCAGGTTGCGCTTGGAGAACGCGTCCTCGTTGACGATCAGCGTCGCGCCGCGGTCCAGCTCGGGTAGGTTGGCCTTGAGAGCGGCGGGGTTCATCGCGACCAGCACGTTCGGCTTGTCGCCCGGGGTGAGGATGTCGCGCGAGGCGAAGTGGATCTGGAACGCGGACACGCCCGCCAGCGTGCCCGCCGGCGCGCGGATCTCGGCCGGGAAGTTCGGCAACGTGGCCAGATCGTTACCCCACAGCGCGGTCGCATCGGTGAACCGGCTTCCCGCCAGCTGCATCCCGTCCCCGGAGTCACCCGCGAAGCGGATTACCACCCGCTCGCGCTCCTCCACCGTCTTGGTCATCTACGTGCGCCCACGTCTGATCGCCTTATGAATAGTACGCGCGTCACCGGCCGAAGTTTCGCGGTTGCTCGGCGATCGGAATCTGGGGCCGCCTTCGGCGGCATCCCTGGGGCCCGGTACCCCGTCCGGTCAGGGGTCGTGGACCCCCGAGTTGGTCCGGATGGGCCCTCGCTGGTCCCAGGGACGCCGAGCGCAGCGAGGCCCGTACTACAGCTTGGTGACGTTTACCGCCTTGGGGCCCTTCGGGGAGGCCTCTTCCTCGTAGGACACCTTCAGGCCCTCGGAGAGCGAGCGGTAGCCGTCCGCGGTGATGCTCGAGTGATGGACGAATAGGTCCCGGCCGCCGTCATCGGGCGTGATGAAGCCGAAGCCCTTCTCGTCGCTGAACCATTTCACTGTGCCGTTTGGCATCTGGAGTTTCCTCCGTGGGGTGGAAGTGCTGCTACCGCGGAGGATGTGCCGCCCGGAGCCTGCACCTGCTGTGGCGCCGCCCGGTCATCCAGGCGACCTTACGAGCTGGGAAGGTACAGGACATGGATGACCCGATGTCAATTGGTCGTGACGCAAGGGTGCCTTTGCGCGAAATCACCGTGCGAACCTCCCGTTCGTCGGGTCCCGGAGGTCAGCACGCGAACGTCACGGCCTCCCGGGTGGAGGCGATCTTCGACGTCGAAGCGTCGCAGTCGCTGACCGACGAGCAGAAGCGCCGGGTGATCGCGCGGCTGGGTCCGCGCGTCACCGCGGTGGCGCAGGACGCCCGCGGCCAGGCCCGCAACCGCGAGCTCGCGCTCGAGCGACTGCGCCGGCGACTGACCGACGCGCTCACCCCGCGGCGCCACCGGACGGCAACTCGCCCCACGTCCGCGTCGGTGGATCGTCGCCTCGACGTCAAGCGCCGCCAGGCCGCCCGCAAGCGCGACCGCCGGCGCCCACGCGACGACGACGGTTAGGCGGCGACCAGCAGGCCCGCGGGGGTCGGGTCGCCGCCGAGGTGGGTCGCGAGCGCATGGATGACGCTGGCCGTCATGAGGTACGTACCTCCTCGACTCAAGTCGACCATCGCATACGCGAACGGCCGCCGACCCACGCGCCCCTCCGCGCGCAGCCGGACCAACGCCTCGGCCAGACGAAGGCGCTGCTGTGGCGTGTCGACCTTGGCCACCACCGCTCTGACCGTATCCCATGAGCCGTCGTTCCCATCGGTGATCGCACACCGGAGTCGCCTCCGCTCGGATGCAGCGAACTCGGGCAGCGCCACATGTAGTGAGAGGTCGACCGCAGGCAGGTCGAACACGTCGTCGCGGAGTTGGCTCAGGGCGCCGTCCGGGAGCCAGGAGAGAACATCAATCGCATCGTGGGCCAGCGCCGCGAGACGGGCTTGGGCAAGCTGCTCGTCTGACGGTCCTCGCCGCTCGCCGCAGCAACGCTTGGTCTTGCGGCCCGAACCGCAGGGACACGGCTCATTCCGTCCGGGGCCCGCCATCGCTCCTCCTCTGATCGCTCGGGGGCAAGAATCCCACGCGGGCCGGTCGGAACCAGGCGTGCACGAGGCGACAAACGCCGCGCTCATGGCGCACCTTGCCGAGCCGTGCACGCTATTCGTGCACCAGTCGGCACGGTCCCGGGATTCGGGGGCCGGTGTCGAGCTGTGCACGGCCGAACTAGCCTTGGAAACGCGATGCGCTGGCTCGTCGACGGCATGAACGTGATCGGAACCCGGCCGGACTCTTGGTGGAAGGACCGCGACGCGGCCATGCTGCGGCTCGTCGACCTGCTCGAGCGCTGGGCGGCGGACAGCGGCGAGGACGTCACAGTGGTGTTCGAGCGCCCGCCGCGGCCGCCGATCAGATCGACGGTCATCGTCGTCAGGCACGCGCCGAAGCCCAAGCCGAACGCGGCGGATGACGAGATCGTCCGCCTCCTGCGTGCCGACCCCGATCCGGCCGCGGTCCGAGTCGTGACCTCGGACCGGTGGCTGGCCGACCGCGCCTGGGCGGCCGGCGCGAGCGTCGAGGGCGCCGACTCGTTCCGCACCCGCCTCGACGACAACTCTTAGTGAGGGTTCCGTAAGGGTTCATGAGAAGCCCGGAACCCTTGTCACAATCAGAGAATGGCCGAGCAACCTCGCCGGCGTGAAAGCAGCCCGCGTTTGCGGTCCGGGAGCACGCCGCCCCAGCCCGGCTGGAAGGTGACGCCGGCGCCCGATGGGCGAGGCGGTGGTCCCCCCAAGCCGCCCTCGAACCGGAACATGCGCTGGATCGCGCTGGTTCTGATCGCGGCCCTGCTCGGGCTCAACTTCTGGGTCTCCTCCCAGGTCCTCGGCCCCAACCCGCGGGTGTCGATCCCGTACAGCCCGACGTTCCTCAACCAGGTCGACACCAACAACGTCAGCTCGATCTCCTCGACCGGCGCCTCGATCCAGGGCACGTTCAAGAAGGCGATCAAGTACCCGGCGGACAGCTCGAGCGCCCCGACGACGCCGTATTTCTCGACCCAGATCCCGTCGTTCGCGAGCAACTCGGAGCTGTTCGCGCTGCTCCAGAAGCACAACGTGACGATCGAGGCGCATCCCGCCAACGCCGGTCCGTCGTTCCTGGCCAGCCTGATCTTCGGCTTCGGCCCCACGCTGTTATTCCTCCTGCTCCTGGTGTGGGTGTTCCGCCGGGCGGCAGCGGGTGGCGGCGGCGCCGGCGGGCTGATGTCGTTCGGCCGGTCGCGCGCCCGCCGCGTCGAGGCGGCCGACCAGCGCGTGACCTTCGACGACGTCGCCGGCATCGAGGAGGCGAAGGCCGAGCTCACCGAGATCGTCGACTTCCTCAAGAACCCCGACAAGTACCTGAAGCTCGGCGGTCGCATCCCGCGCGGCGTGCTGCTGAGCGGCCTGCCCGGCACGGGCAAGACCCTATTGGCCCGGGCGGTGGCCGGCGAGGCCGGCGTGCCGTTCTTCCAGATGTCGGCGTCGGAGTTCGTCGAGATGATCGTCGGGGTGGGCGCCTCGCGCGTGCGTGACCTGTTCGCGCAGGCCAAGGCGGCGGCGCCGGCCATCATCTTCATCGACGAGCTCGACGCGATCGGACGCTCCCGCGCGTCCGGCGGGCCGAACATCTCGGGTGGGCACGACGAGCGCGAGCAGACCCTCAACCAGATCCTGACCGAGATGGACGGGTTCGACCCGCGGCTCGGCGTGATCGTCCTGGGCGCGACCAACCGCCCGGAGATCCTCGACCCGGCCCTGCTGCGACCGGGACGCTTCGACCGGCGCGTGGTTGTCTCACCCCCCGACCGGGTCGGGCGCGAGGCCATCCTCCGCGTCCACACCCGGGGCGTGCCCCTCGCCGACGAGGTCGACCTGGGCGGCATCGCCTCCTCCACCCCCGGCATGGTCGGCGCTGACCTCGAGAACCTGATCAACGAGGCCGCGCTGCTGGCCGCCCGGCGCGAGCACGAGAAGGTGAACCGCCAGGATCTGACCGACGCGCTCGAGCGCATCGTGCTCGGCGCCGAGCGCAAGGTGATGATCTCCGAGGAGGACCGCCGGCGAACCGCCTATCACGAAGCCGGGCACGCGATCGTCGGGATGCTCACGCCGGGCGCCGACCCGGTGCGCAAGGTCTCGATCATCCCGCGCGGACAGTCGCTCGGTGTAACGTTCTCGGCCCCCGACGCCGACCGGTTCAACTTCGAGCAGCAGCACCTGCTGGCCCAGATCAAGGTTGCGCTCGGCGGGCGCAGCGCCGAGGAGATCGTGTTCTCGGACATCACCACCGGCGCCGAGTCCGACATCCAGCACCTGACCCGGATCGCGCGCAGCATGGTCGGGCGGTGGGGCATGAGCCGCGCGATCGGGCCGATCGCGGTGATCCCGCAGGACGGATATGGCCCGCTGCTGCCGGGGGCGGCGGAGACGTCGGAGTCGACCCAGCGACTGGTCGACGAGGAGGTCAGGCGGATCGTCGAGTCCGCCCACACCGAGGTCTCGACCCTGCTGCGCGAGCACCGCTCGAACCTCGACTCGCTCGTCGCTGGACTGCTCGAGCACGAGACGCTCGACGAGGTGGATGCCTACGCCGCGGCCGGCCTGCCCCGCAACCAGGAGGCCGCGCCCGAGCCGCAACTCGCCCTCGAGGCGGGGCGGGCGAACTCCACCCTCGAAGACGGCCACCTCGACTGAGCGCCGACCCGCTCGGCGCGGTCAGTCGCCGAGTCGCGTGATGCGGGCCAGCGCCTCGTGGCACTCCACCACGCGCCGCTTGACCGGGTCGTCGTCCGGCCGGTCGTGCACGAGATCCCAGGTCCGGTCCGCCACCTCACGGGCGGACTCGGCCGTCGCGCTCTGCCACAGCCGATCGACCAGCGTGATCTCGAAGCTCGTGATCTGATCCGCGGGGTCGCCGGGCGGCATGCGCGGGAGCGGTTCGGCGATCGTCTCCTTCCACATCGCGGTGGCGACCAGGAGGCGGTTGCGCAGCGTGATTTGGTCGATCGGCGACATCTGCCGCCAGCCTAACTCATCTGCCCCGCGGCCTCAGCGCAACGCGGGAAGTTGCTGCTTGACGCTCAGAACCGGCGCGAACAGGTCGCCCTGGTCCTCCACGCGCGTCAGCACCTCGTCGGCCTCGAAGGTGAGCACGCGCACGTCGCGCTGCTCGCGACAGGCGGCGACCTCGTCCCAACTCACCGGCGTCGAGACGGTCGGCCGCTCGCGCGCACGTAGCGAATAGACGTTGACGGTCGTCTTGAAGGAGTCGTTCTGGCTCCAGTCGACGAACACCTTTCCCGGCCGCAACCGCTTGGTCATGCGCGAGACGACAAGTTCGGGCATGCGCTGCTCTAGCACCTCGGCGACGCGCTTGGCGAACGGCTTGGTCGCGCGGTAGTCGACCGGCATGCCCAGCGGCACGTACACCTGCAGTCCCTTGGAGCCGGAGGTCTTAGCGACGCTCTCCAACCCCAACTGCTCAAACAGGCCGTGCAGGACGAGCCCGACCTCGCAGCACTCGACGATTCCGGCCGGCGCGCCGGGGTCGAGGTCGAACACCGTCATCGTGGGCCGCTCGGGGTGCGCCGCGTAGGACAGCGAGGTGTGCAGCTCGACGTCGGCCAGGTTGGCCAGCCAGATCAGCGTCGGGCGGTCCTGCGCCAGCGTGTAGTTGACGTCGCCGATGCGCGTGGTCTGGACCCACTCGGGGCGGTGCGAGGGCGACTGCTTCTCGTAGAAGTACTTCTCGTTGACGCCGTTGGGGTAGCGCTTGAGGGTCAGCGGCCGGTCGTGCAAGTGCGGGAGGACGGCCGGGGCGATGCGCGCGTAGTAAGCGACCAGATCGCCCTTGGTGAAGCCCGTGTCGGGATACAGGACCTTGTCCCAGTTGGTGATCCTCAGCTCACGATCCTCGGTGACTACGAGCAGCGCTCCCTCGGGGAGGCGCTCGACCTCGTCGAACAGCGCCTCGGGGGACGCAGGTTCTAGCTCCGAGTCCCCGGATGCCTCGGGGGCGTCCTCGCCGACGACCTCGATCCGCACCTCGCGCGGGGACTTGTCCTCGCGCAGGCCCTTGAATGACGGCGCGCGCATGATGCGCTCGGCCGTCCACTCGCGCAGTTCGATTTCGGCGACCAGGCGGGGCTCGACAAACATCGCCTCGCGCGGGAGCTTCGGTCCGATGTCGAACGGGCTCGAGTCGCGACGAAGCGGCTCGAGGCTGCGATAGAGCTCGTCCAGCCGCTTCTCGGTGAAACCGGTGCCGACCCGCCCCGCGTACCGAAACTTGCCGTCCTCGTAGTAGCCCATGAGCAGCGCGCCGATCCGATTGGTGCGCCGGCCCACGCCCGGGATCCAGCCTCCGATCACCAGCTCCTGACGCAGCGTGTGCTTGATCTTCAGCCAGTTGCCGGTGCGCCGGCCGGGCTCGTAGCGCGAGTCAAGACGCTTCGCCACCACCCCCTCGAGCCCCTGCGCGCCGGTGGCCTCGAGCAGCAGCTTGCCCTCGCCCGGGTGGGCCACCGGAACCCGCCAGGCGGGGCCGCTGAGCTGTAGCGCTTCCAGGCCCTCGCGACGCTCGCGGTAGGGCAGCTCCATCAGCGAGTGGCCGTCGAGGTAGAGCAGGTCGAAGATCGCGTACACGATCGGCATGCTCGCCGCCAGCCGGCGGACCGCCGCCGGGGAGGCGACGTGCATGCGGCGCTGAAGTCGCTCGAAGCTCGGTCGGCCGTTCTCGCCGAACGCGACGATCTCCCCGTCGAGCACCGCCTCGTGCATCCCAAGCGCGCCGATCAGACCGCGGACCTCCGGATAGGCGGCGGTGATCTCGTTGAGGTTGCGGCTCTCCAGGCGCAGGCGGCCCGGCTGCACGTAGGCGATCGCGCGGACTCCGTCCCACTTGACCTCGAACGACCAGTTCTTCTCGTCCCGCGGAAGGCGGTCAGACGGCCTGGCCATCATCGGGACGATCCGCTCCGGCATCGCCTCGCGATCGGGATCCGCGGGCGGGTCCATCCGGTGGATCATCCAGTCGTTCTTGGAGTCCCCCGGCTTCCCGATCGGGAAGAGGCCGTAGCGTCCATTGAGGCGCTCGCCGTGGAAGGTGACTTCGACCTTGTTGCCCTCCCACTTGTGTGATTCGTAGGTCCCCTGGTCCCAGATCGTCATGGTGCCCGCGCCGTACTGCCCCTCGGGGATCTCGCCGTGGAAGTCGAGGTACTCGAGCGGATGGTCCTCGGTGCGCACGGCCAGGCGGTTCTCGGCCGGGTCGGCGGGGATACCGTTGGGAATCGCCCACGAGGCGAGCACGCCGTCGTGCTCGAGGCGCAGGTCCCAGTGCAGGCGGGTGGCGTGGTGCTCCTGGACGACGAACCGGTGCCCGTCCTCCGCGGCGGCGCCGGGCTGCCCCGCGGGCTCCGCCGTAGCGTCGAAATCGCGCTTGGCGCGGTAGTCACCCAGCTTTTGTGACCGTTTCGTAGTTGGCACGGACACTGATGATGGCCGAAGATGTCCCACCATGGACCTGAGCAAGTTCCTCCGAGACGAGCTGATCCTCGCCGGCGTGGCGGTGCTGCTCGCCATCGACCTGCTGTTCCTGCCGTGGTTCGAGGTGAGCGTCGGCATCGGCACGCTCACCTTGTCGGCCTCGAGCACGGCGACCGGCGATCCCGACGGATGGCTCGGGGTGATCGGTGTGCTGGCGTGCCTGGCGCTGGTTGCGGATCTCGCGCTCGAGCGGCTGTCGAACGCCCAGCTTCCGGTGCTCGGCGGCACCCGCGCGGCCACTCGACTCGCGCTGGCCATCACCGCGGCCGCGGCCGTCGCGGTCAAGTTCCTGCTCAACGTGCACTTCGACTACTTCGGCTTCGGATTCTGGGCGGCCGTCGTGCTCTCCGTGGGGCTCGTCGCGGTGGCCCGGCGCCTGGGAACCTGAACGTCGCGTGAACTAGCCGCCGCGCCGGAAGAAGGCTCCGTGGAGGGGCGTCTTCTCGCTCCAACCAACCCAAACCAAGGGGGCAGTAATGGACGTGAGTAAGTTCACGCGCGACGAGTTGTTCCTGGCTGGGCTCGCCTTGCTCCTGGTGATCGACCTCTTGTTCCTGCCGTGGTTCGACATCGCGATAGCCTTCGGCACGTTCAAGGAGTCCGCCACGAGCACCGCCACCGGATCGCCCGACGGCTGGCTCGGAGTGCTGGCCGTGCTGACTGCGCTGGCGCTGATGGCCTATATGGCGTTCGATCGCCTCGCCGCGGGCGTCGAGGTTCCCGCGATCGGCGGCAACCCCGCCACAACGCGGCTCGTGCTGGCTGCGGCGACCGCCGGGTTCGTCGGACTGAAGTTCCTGTTCCACATCCACTTCGACCTGTTCGGGATCGGGTTCTGGGGCGCGGTCGTCCTGTCCGCGGCGCTGGTGGCGGTGGCCGTGCGGGCGCGTGATGCCGAGCCCGCGATGCCCACGCTCGCGTGAACCCCGTGACACAGTTCGGGTCCCCCGCGCGATGTAGTGGTTGTGCGACCCGACTATCCAAAGGCCTCCGACGCCGCGCTGCTTGACGCCGCCGACGCGGAGGCCTTCGCCGTCGTGTACGACCGACACGTGGCCTCGGTGTTCGCCTGGGCCCGGGCGCGGACCGGCGAGCACGCCGCGGATCTGACCGCGGAGGTGTTCGCCCGCGCCTGGCTGTGTCGGCGCTCGTTCACCGACCAGGCCGGCGGTTCGGCCTTCCCCTGGCTGTGCGGCATCGCGAGCAACGTCCTGCGCGACTCGCTTCGCCGCCGCCGGGTGGAGGACCGCGCCCGCCGGCGGCTCGGGCTGCCGGTCGAGCTCGCCCCGGACCCGGCGTACGAGGCGGTCGAGCGCCGGCTGTCCCTGCCCGAGGCAACGCTGCGCGCGATCGCCGAGCTGCCCGAGTCCGAGCGTGAGCTGCTCGACCTGCGCGTCGTCCAGGAACGCACGTATTGGGACATCGCCGAGCGGCTGCGGTGCACGCCGCAGGCCGCCCGGCTTCGGGTCTCACGCACTCTGCGCCGTCTCAATCTCGCCTCGGGAGGAGAACCACGATGACCGATCTGCCCGCCGGACTCGACCTGTTTCGCGACCAGCTCCACGATGCCGTCGCGCGGGACCTGTCCCGTCGCCGGCGCCGGCGCGCCGCCCGCGGCGTCATCGGCGCAGCCGCCGTCGGGGCCGCGGCCGCGCTGGCCCTGACCATCGCCGGCGGCGCGCCCGCGCCGAGCACCGACGCCGCCGTCATGCGCCACGTCGTCGCGGCGCTGACCGTTCCCCCCGCGACCATCCTCCACGAACGCGCGATGGTCACGCTCGGATCGACCACGCAGCCGTACGAGCTATGGGTGCAGAGCAGCCCGCCATACGCCTACCGCGTGATCAAGTGGGGCCACACGGGGACAGGCAACGGCAGCGCCCCGGACGATCCTGCCGCGGCCCTGCGCTCGATGGTGCAGTCCGGTCAGGCTCACGTCGACGCCACGACCACGTTCGCCGGCCTGCCCGCCTACGAGCTCACGGTCAGCGGCGCCTCCGACCGCTGGCTGAACGGGACCGTCTACGTCTCACGCGTCGATTACCACCCGCTCCAGATCGAGACGAACGGTGAGCGGATCGTGTTCCAGAGCTACGAATACCTGCCGGCCACTGCCGCCAACCAGGCGCTGCTGACCCGGTAGTAGCCGCAGTCTTCACAAATACTTAGAGCGGGACGCCACAATTGGATGCATGGCGCGCGTACTCGTGGTCGACGACGAGCCGGCGGTGCGGCGGGCCCTCGAGCGTGCTTTGAGGCTAGACCGCTACGACGTCGAACTTGCCGGCGACGGCGAGGAGGCGCTCGACATGCTCGCCAAGTCGCCTCCGGACGCGGTGATCCTCGACATCGGAATGCCCCGGCTGGACGGCCTCGAGGTATGCCGGCGGATGCGCCAGGCGGGGGACCGGACCCCGATCCTGATGCTGACCGCGCGCGACGCGATCGACGACCGGGTCGAGGGGCTCGACGTCGGCGCCGACGACTATCTGGTCAAGCCGTTCGCGCTGCGCGAGCTCCAGGCGCGGCTGCGCGCCCTGCTGCGGCGCTCCGGCGACGGGGCCGACGGCGAGATCCTCCGCTACGCCGACATGGTGCTCGACCCAATCGCGCACGAGGTCCGCCGCGGCGACCGCGTGATCGAGCTGTCCAAGACCGAGTTCCTGCTGCTGGAGCTGTTCATGCGCCACCCACGCCAGGTGCTGACCCGTTCTACGATCTTCGAGAACGTGTGGGGATACGACTTCGGCCCGACTTCCAACGCCCTGGGCGTGTACATGGGATACCTGCGGCGCAAGACCGAAGCCGGCAGCGAGCCGCGTCTCCTGCACACGGTGCGCGGGGTCGGCTACGTGCTCCGGGACTGAGCCGTGTCGCTACGCAAGAGACTGTCCCTGGTGGCCGCCTCGGCCGTCGCGCTGGCAGTCGTCATCGTCGCGATCGTCTGCTACATGGTGGTGCGCAGCCAGCTGCTCGGCGAGGTGGATAGCGAGCTCAAAGCGCAGGCGGCGGCCGTCACGGACGGACAGGCATCGCTTGGTCAGGCGCCTCCGGGCGCGTCCGCCAGCAACGGAGGGTCGGCCGAGTACTACCAGCTGGTCGGCATCAACGGGGCGACCAACGGCGACATCCGGCTGCCGATCACCCAGCGCGTGCAGGCGGTTGCCGCGGGCACGGCTCCGGAGTTCTTCTCGGACATCACGATCGGCGGAAGCCGCTTCCGCCAGCTCACGTTCCAGGCCGATCTGCGACAGGGCATCGAGGTTGTGCCGGGCGCAGTCCAGCTCGCCCGGCCCCTCCAGCCCATCGCCAACGTGCTGCGCAAGCTGCGCGTGGTCCTGTTGCTGGTGTGCGCGGCCGGCATCGCGCTCGCCGCGCTGCTCGGTCGACTGGCCGCCCGGCGGGTGCTCGCGCCGCTGGCCGAGGTGGCGGGGACCGCGCGTCACATCGAGGAGACCGAGGACCTCTCGAGCCGGATCCGCGTCCACGCCGACGACGAGGTGGGCCAGCTCGCCACCCGCTTCAACGCGATGATGGAGCAGCTGCAGCACTCGCGCGACGCGCTGGACGAGTCGGTGCGCGCGCAGCGCCAGCTCGTCGCCGACGCTTCGCACGAGCTGCGCACGCCGATCACCAGCCTGCGCACGAACATCGAGGTGCTACTCGAGCAGGGCGATCGCCTGACCGAGGACGATCGCCACCGGCTGCTGGCCGATGTGCTCGAGCAGAGCGAGGAGCTGAGCGCGCTCATCGGCGACGTGATCGAGCTGGCCCGAGGCGACCTGCCAATCACCTCCGCGGAGGACGTGCAACTCGACCGGATCGTCGCCGAGTCGGTGGCCCGCGCGCGGCGCGACTTCCCGTCCGTGCGGTTCGAGACCGTGCTCGAGCCCGTGGTCGTGGAGGGCGTTCCGGAACGGCTCGCCCGCGCGGTCAACAACCTGCTCGACAACGCCGCCCACCACTCGTCGGCCGACGGGTTGGTCGAGGTGCGGGTCGACCAGAGCGGGGTCCGCGTACGCGACCACGGCACCGGGATCGACGAGGCCGACCTACCGTACGTGTTCGACCGCTTCTTCCGGGGAGCCAATTCGCGCCACCGCCAGGGCAGCGGGCTCGGCCTGGCCATCGTTCGCCAGGCCGCAGTCCAGCACGGCGGTTCCGTCGAGGCGGCCAACGAGCCCGACGGCGGCGCGGTGTTCACGCTGCGGCTGCCGACCGCGGCGCCCGAATCGTCGGATGAGCTGGACGCGCCGCACCCCGTGGCGGCTCGATAGCCAGCTACTTCCGACGGGTCGGCGGTCGCGCGATCCGCGCCTGGCGGGCGACGAGGAAGCGCCGGCGCAGGAACCACGCGCACGCGCCGAACACCGCTGCCACCGGAACCAGCAGGAGCGCGCCGATCGCCGGCGGCCCGACGGTCAGCACAATCACGAACTCGGCCACGATGGCCGGGATCCCCGCCAACAGGACCGTGTGCGAGCGGTAGCCCGAAAAGTGCTCGCGCGCGGTCACCTCGGTCACCCCGAGCAGGCACAGGATCACCCCCCCGATCAGCGCGGGTCCCCCGTGCTGGATCACCCCGAACACGAGCGCGACGAGCCCGCCGGCGATCGCGATCTCGGAGACCGGCAGGCCGCCGAACGGGCCGGGCGGACGCTCGCCGTAGGCGCCGAGCGGGTTCGCCCGGCGCGGTCCCGACCTTGGCCGGCTCGGGCGCTCCACGGTCGCCTCGACGCGGGGGCTGGGCGCGGTGCGCGCGGGCGACGCGGTGGCGGACGCGGGACGAGCGTGTCGCCGGCGCTTACGCGAGCGCGGCTTGGACCTCTGGGTGGCCACTAGCGGCCAGAATAAAGCTACGGGGAGCGGGCCGTCTCAGGTGGCGTCGACGCGTCGGCGAACTCGCGGAACAGCCCGGTGACCACGAACACCGTCTGCTCGGCGATATCGACCGTGTTGTCGCCGATCCGCTCGAGGCAGCGCGCCACGAGGATCATGAACATCGCCCACTCGCGTAGGTCGAGATTGTCGCCCACGTCGACCGCCCGCCGGAAGATCTCCCGGTTCAGGCGATTGATCTGCGTGTCCTGCCGGACCAGGTCCTGGGCCAGCTCGGTGTTGCGTCCGGAGAACGCCTGCTTGGCCTGGGAGACCTGGGAGCGCGCCAGGCGCCCCATCCGCTCGATCGAGTCGAGCATGTCCTTGTCCTTGGGCGCCTCGTAGCCGGACAGCGGGACGAGCTTGGCGATGTTGACGCACTGGTCGCCCATCCGCTCGACGCACCGGATCACGTGAAGCAGCGCGGCGACGATGCGCAGGTCGCCCGCCACCGGCGCTTGCCGGGCCAACAGCGAGAGGATCCCCTGGTGCACCTCGAGGTAGCGGCCGTCGATCCGGTCGTCGTCGGCCACGACCATTCCGGCCAGCTCGACGTCCTGGTAGGAGATCGACTCGAGCGCTCGGTCCAGTTGCTGGATCACCAGGTCGAGGCCGTCGAGCGCCTGGGCCTCGAGCGCGCGCAGGCTCTCGTGGAACTGATGGCGGGTCTCGTGCTGCATATGCCGCTCCCTACCCGAACTTACCCGTGACATAGCGCTCGGTGCGCTCGTCGCTGGGGTTCGTGAAGATCTTGTTCGTCTCGTCGTGCTCGATCACCTCGCCGTCGAGCATGAACACGGTGCTGTTGGCGACGCGCGCCGCCTGCTGCATATTGTGCGTGACGATCACGATCGTGTAGCGCTCTTTCAGCTCGTCGATCAGCTCCTCGATCTTCAGCGTCGAGATCGGATCGAGGGCCGAAGCGGGCTCGTCCATCAGGATTACCTCGGGCTCGATCGCCACCGTGCGCGCGATGCAGAGTCGCTGCTGCTGGCCGCCCGACAATCCGATGCCGGGCTCGCTGAGGCGGTCCTTGACCTCGTCCCAGAGTCCGACCGCCTGGAGCGAATGCTCGACCAGATGCTTCAGATCGCTGCTGCGGGTCCCGGTTAGCCTCAGACCCGCCGCCACGTTGTCGTAGATCGACATGGTCGGAAATGGATTGGGCTTCTGGAACACCATCCCGATCAGACGGCGGACCGACGTGACGTCGACCTCAGTGCCGTACACGTTGAGCGTGTCCAGCAGAACCTCCCCCGTGGCGCGGGCGCCCGGGATCTCCTCGTGCATGCGGTTGATGCAGCGCACGACGGTGGACTTCCCGGATCCTGAGGGGCCGATGATCGCGGTGGCCTCGTTGGCCGGGAAATCGAGGTTGACGCTCTTGATCGAGTGCTGGCTGCCGTAATACGCGTTGAGGTCCCTGACGGTGATGGCGTGGCCGGCCCCGCCCCCTTCCCGGCGCTCCTTCGGAGCGCGGTCCGGCAGTGCCTGGCGTGGCAGTTGCGTGCTGGTGGTGCCCGGGACATCGGCGCCCTGGGCGGCGGGCGCGTCCGTCGTCTTGCCCGTAGCGTCTGATGGTGTCATCCGATGCGGCTCCTTCGGGAGGCTGCGCGAGCGATCAGGTTCAGAATCAGGATAAGGACAACCAAGACGAGCGCGGTGCCCCAGGCCCGATCCACGATCGCGTTTCTGGGCGACTGGATGTCGTTGAATATCTGCAGCGGCATCGCGTTCATCTGGGCGTTCAAGTTGAAGGTCAGCACAAACGTGCCCGCGATCGTGAATAGGAGCGGTGCGGTCTCGCCCATCCCTCGCGCGACGGCGAGCAGCGAGCCCGTGACGAGACCGGACCGGGCCGTGGGCAGGACGATCATAGTTACGACCCGCCAGCGTGGCGCTCCGAGCGCCAGGGCCGCCTCGCGCAGGCTCCCGGGTACGGTCAGCAGGACCACCTCGGCGGACCGGCTGACCACGGGCAGCATCAACAGCGTGATCGCGAGCGCTCCCTTCCAGCCGGCGAACCCGCTTCCGCCGATGTGCGAGACCACCAGCACGATGTAGATAAACAGTCCGAAGACGATCGACGGAACGCCCGTCATCACGTCGGTGAGGTAACGGACCGTCACCGCGAATGGGTGGTCCTTGCCGTACTCGACTAGGTACACGGCCACGCCGATCCCGAGCGGGATGGCGATCGCCGACGCGAGCAACATGATCTCGATCGAACCGAGGATTGCGCTGCGGACCCCGCCCGGATAGCCCAGGAAGTTCCCGTTCGGGTCGGTCGTGAAGAACTTCCAGCTCCACGAGCTGATGCCCCTGTAGATCAGGTAGTAGACGACGAGCACGAGTGGAACCATGGCCACCACGAAGCCCGCGACCAGCGATCCGCGCATGATCTTGTCGGTGCGGCGGCGCCGCGCGCTGATATGGGGGAGCCCTTCTGGGCTCGCGCTCACGTCGACGCCTCCGCGGCAGGTCCGGACAGCGCGGCGGGTTGCGCCGGGGCTGCCGTCGCCGGATCGCGCTTGCGCTTGACGCCTCGCACGACGAACCGCCGGGCCAGCAGGTTGACGATCAGCGTCAGCACGAACAGCACCAGGCCCGCTGCGAACAGTGCCGACTTGTGGATCGGGGTGTTGGCCGCTTCGCCGAACTCGTTGGCGATCACCGCCGCGAGCGTGTAGCCCTGGTTGAACAGGTGCTGCGGGATCTGCGGCGCGTTGCCGATCACCAGCACGACCGCGATCGTCTCGCCGATCGCGCGGCCCAGACCGAGCATCGCGCCACCGGTGATCCCCGGCCGGGCGTATGGAATCACCGCGATCCGGATCATCTCCCAGCGCGTCGCGCCGAGGGCGAGCGCCGCCTCCTTGTTCTCGCTTGGCACCGTCTCCAGCACCTCACGAGAGATCGCCGACACGATCGGCAGGATCATGATCGCGAGGATCAGGCCGCCGATGAACACGTTGGGCCCGGTCACGGTGCCGCCGCCGATCCAGGGGATGAACGAGAAGGTGCTGGCGAACCACTTCTCGGCCGGGAGCAGCTTGGGGATCAGCACGAACACGCCCCAGAGCCCGTACACGACAGAGGGGACCGCGGCCAGTAGGTCGACGAGGTTCGCGAACGTGCGGCGGAGGCGCACCGGGCACAGCTCGGTGATGTAGAGCGCGGTGGCGACCGCGACGGGAACCCCGATCAGCAACGCGATCGACGAGGTGATCAGGGTGCCCACGACAAGCGAAGCGCCCTTATAGATGTTCTGCGCGACGTTCCAGTTGTTGGCGAAGATGAACTGGAGGCCGAAGGTGCTGAACGCGTCCTTGGACTGGGCAATCAGGACGATGAAGAACGCGAGCAGGAGAGCGCAGATGCCCACCGCCAGCCCGAGCAGACCCCACCGCATGATCTGGTCGGGCACCCGCGACACCGGCGTCCGCTCGAGCGTCGAGCGGCCGCCGGTGACAGTTGTCGCGGATGCTTCCACTACCTCGTCTTCCTACGAGAGCGCGGACCCATTACAGGTCATCTTCGCAAGCTGCGCCTGGTCCTTGCTGACCAGGTCGGCCGGCAGCGGCGCGTAGGGAAGCTGATCGGAGCCGGCGCCAAGGGTCTTCTGACCATCGCCCAGCGCGTAGGTGAGGAACTTCTTGACCGCGCTCGCGGTCCCCTGGCTGATGCCGGCCTTGCACGGGTCGGCGTAGGACACCAGGAACGTCTGCGAGGCGATCGGATACGCCTGCGCATTCGGCGAATCGATGGTCGAGATCCCGAGGTCGGGCGGGATCGTGATCCCGTTGGCTGCTGCGGAGGTGTTCGCGATCGTCGGTAGGACGAACGCGCCGGACTTGTTCTTGACCGACGCGTAGGTGAACCCGTTCTCGAGGGCGTACGCCTGCTCCACGTAACCGATCGCACCGGCGGTCTGTTTGACCGCGGCCGCGACGCCCGAGTTCTTCGCCGCACCCGTCCCGGTCGGCCACTTGACGTCCTTGTCGGAGCCGATCGTCGACGCCCACGTCGGGCTGTAGGCGGACAGGAATTTGGTGAATCCCGCCGTGGTACCGGACGAGTCCGACCGGTGCACGACGGTGATCGCCGTGCTGGGCAGCGTCATGCCGGGATTTAGCGCCGTGATCGCAGGGTCGTTCCAGGTCTTGACCTTGCCGAGGTAGATGTCGGCGAGCGTGGCACCGTCGAGCTTGATCCCGCTCTTGATCCCCGACAGGTTGTAGGAGACGGTGATCGCGCCGAACGCCACCGGGAACTGGAACAGCGAGCCCTTGGCCTTCGACGTGTCCGCGGGCTTCAGCGCCGGGTCGCTTCCGGCGAAGTCGACGGTGGCCGACTGCAGCTGCGAGATGCCGGCACCCGAGCCGACCGGGTTGTAGTTCACGGTCAGGCCCTGCCCCTTCAGCGTCGATCCCCACTGCTGGTAGATCGGCGCGGCAAACGTCGATCCGGCGCCATTGATCGTGCCACCCCCGCCGCCGCTGGAGCCCGATCCCCCGCCCGAGCTCGAAGTCGAGTTATTGCTCGAGCCGCAGGCCACGACGACCAGCGATGCGCCGATCGCGATGACAAGCCCTGCAATCCGACGTGTGTTCACGGTCTTCTCCTTCATTTGATGAAACTCGGAGTGTCCGTGCCACGCCGCCGCCGGGTGTTATTCGCTTGTGAACCCTTCGTTCACGTTTTGTGCCCTCTCGGCGGCCAGGCGGTAACCAAATCCGAAGTGCGTGTGGATGAATCTCCACCCCGGCAACGCCTGCTCCAGCTTCACGCGCAGCTTGCGCACATACACATCGACCGACCTGTCCCCTGCCCGCATCTCGCGCCCCCACACGAGGCGGAACAGCTCCTCGCGCGGCATTATCCGATCGGCCCGGCGTCCGAGCTCGGTCAGGAGGCGCAATTCTCTGATCGAGAGAACGAGCACCCGCCCGTTTGCACGCGCCAGATGCTCCTCCGGGAGGATCTGCAGCGGCCCGACCTCGATGATCTCGCTGCCCGACCGCGCGGTTGCCGACATACGGTGCGATGCTCTCGTCCAGCCCCCGGTGCGGCGTTAATCAGTCGTGACGACGATGTGAACAACTTGTGATCATCGCCCTCCCCTGCGCTTTACCCCGGTCCGTGGGGGGTAGATCATCCCACCCCTGGATCCGTCCTGCCATCCGTGGGTACATCCATCCTGGCACCCCTGGACACATCCCTCCGTCCCTGGGTGACCTACACGGGCTGGGGTGACCTACACGGGCTGGGGCGGGCTTGGTTGCCGCCCGGCGTCCGGGCTCAGGTCAGTGTCTGAAGCGCCGCCGGCAGCTCCGGCGCCGGCATTGAAGTCTGGTTCCCGCCGTCGATCTGGCCCACTTCGGGCTCGGGCGCGAACCGGTATCCGACCCCGAAGTGGGTGTGGATGTAGCTCCACGACGGCGATATCGCGCGCAGCTTCTGGCGAAGCTTGCGGACGAACACGTCGACCGACCGGTCGCCGTGCGCCATCGCGTAGCCCCACACCCGCTCGTAGATCTCCTCCCGGCGCAGCACTCGGTCCGACTGGGCGAGCAGCTGGAGGATCTCGAACTCTCGAGCGGTCAGCTCGAGGCTCTGCTCGCCGACATAAGCCTGGTAGAGGTCGGGGCGGATCGTGATCTCCCCGATCGTTGATGCGACGTCGATCTGCGGCAGCTCGTGGCGCCGGTGGCGGCGAACGGCGGCTTCGATCACGCAGATCAGCTCCTCCGGGTGGCAGGGCTTGGTCATCCACGCGTCGGCGCCGAGCCGCAATCCGCGGACGCGCTGCGCCACCGACGAGGGGCCCGTACACACGATCACGGCCAGCCCGGGAAGGCGTCCACACACGCGCTCTAGGTAGTCCCAGCTGTCGGGGCCGACCACGGCCAGGTCGAGCACCAGTGCGTTCAGCCGCATGGCGACGAGCGTCTCCACCGTCGCGGGCGTCGACAGGGCCCGGTGCTCGCACCCGAGGGCGCCGAGGCGGTTGGCGAGAACCTGCATGAAACCGGGGTCCCGGTCGATCACCGCCACCCTGAGCCGGGCCTGGGCGCGCTGCGGGGCGGCCTGTGCCCCCTGCTGCGCGTCGCTGGTCTCACGCGACATGGGTGGCACTGTAATCAACCGGCGGGCCCGATACAGGGTTGAACGCATCTCGATAACAGGATGTTTACACGCAATTAGCGGGGATGCAGGCATCCTTCGGCCATCACTGAGCCCAACCGGGAGGGGGCTTTGCTGTCGGTTGACGGGCGAAAACGAAGACCTGTTTAAGACCCGTCGAATCCGCCGCGCCGGTGGCAACGCGGCCGCTATCCTCCATGCCCACGCGCCTTTCGGCGCGCTCGCCCTTACCGCTGTTTCCCCCCAAATGGCCTCCCGAACCAAGCAGAAGGAAGAGGCGCGCGCCCGCCGCGTCGCCGAGGAACAAGCCCGCGTCGAGCGTATGCGCCGGCAGCAGCGCCTCCGGATGGTCGGGGGCACCGTGCTCGCCGCGGTCGTGATCGTCGCCGTGCTCGTGCTGGTCAACAGCGGCGGCGGCGGCGGCGGCAAGGGGCTGCAGACCGGGACCAAGGCCAGTGCCACGCAGGCGGAGGTCAGCTCGCTGCTCACCGGGATCCCGCAGTCGGGCGCCGTGCTTGGGAACCCGAACGCGAAGGTCACGATGACCTACTACGGCGACTATCAGTGCCCGGTCTGTCAGGACTTCACGCTGCACGGCGGATTCCCCCAGCTCGTACAGAACGACGTCCGCAACGGCAAGGTCAAGGTGGAGTACAAGTCGTTCTGTACCGCCACGTGCAACGGGCCCAATCCGAACGTCTTCAACACCCAGCAGGTGGCCGGGCTCGCCGCCGGCAAGCAGAAGAAGTTCTGGCAATACACCGAGCTGTTCTACCGCCAGCAGGGCCAGGAGAACACCAACTACGTCACCGAGAACTACCTGCAAGGCCTGGCTAAACAGATACCCGGCATGAACCTCGCGACGTGGCAGAGCGACCGCAACGAAACGGCTCTGACCAGCCAGGTCAACACCGATCAGGGCCAGGCGCGCTCGCTCGGAGTCAGCGGCACGCCCACCCTCATCTTCAAGGGACCCAAAGGACAGACCGTGGCTAACGCCGCGGTGCCCAGCTACGCCCAGCTCGAGTCGGCGATCAAGCAGGTCTCATGACCGCGGCGGCGATGAGCGACGGAGCTCCCCGGTACGACACCGTGGATCGCCGTCTGCGGATCGCCATCGGCGTGCTGTGCGTGATCGGCATCGGCGTCGCCGGCTACCTGACCTACACGCACTACGAGGGACTCAACGTCGTGTGTCTGTCGAGCGGCGGCTGCGAGACCGTCCAGAAGTCGGTGTACTCCAAGCTCGACGGCATCCCGGTGGCCGTGCTCGGCCTCGCCGGCTACATCGGGATCTTCATCTCGCTCTTCATCCGCAACGAGCTCGCGCGCGCCGCCGGCTTCGGCCTCGCGCTGGTCGGCTTCCTGTTCAGCATGTACTTGACCTATCGCGAGGCGTTCACGATCCACGCCTACTGCCAATGGTGCCTCTCGAGCGCCTTCATCATGACCATCCTCGTGGTCCTGACCGGCATCCGGGCGCTGCGGGTCGAGCCCAGTGCTTCGGCGGTGGTGGCCAAGAAGCCCGTGCCGCGGGCTGAGCGCCGGCGCCAGGAGCGCCGGCACGCCGCTCGGCGCTAGTCCGCCGCGCGTTTCGTGCGGCCGGCGCGTTTTCCGCGGCCGGCGCGTTTTCTGCGGCCGGCGCGTTTTCTGCGGCCGGCGCGTTTCGTCGGCGCCGACTGATCGCCCACGTTGCGGCGACTGACATGCGTCTGATATATCAGTGCCATGGCCAGCGTCGACAACCGGGCGAGCGATCGGCGAGTAGTCGTCATCGGCGCCGGCATCGTCGGCAACAGCGTCGCGTACCACCTCACACGGCTGGGCGTCACCGACATCACGATGGTCGACAAGGGACCGCTCCCCAACCCCGGCGGGTCGACCGGGCACGCTTCGAACTTCATCTTTCCGGTGGACCACTCCAAGGAGATGACTTCGCTGACGCTCGAGAGCATGCGCCAGTACAAGGACCTCGACGTCTTCATCGAGAGCGGCGGGATCGAGGTCGCCCGGACCGAGGCGCGGATGCAGGAGCTGACCCGGCGGATGGCCTCGGCCAAGTCGTGGGGCATCGAGCCGGTGGCGCTCCTAACCCCGGCGCAGGTCAAGGACCACGTCCCCTACATCGACGAGCGGCTGATCCTCGGCGGCTTCTACACGCCCGGCGCCGGCGTGGTCGACTCACTGCGCGCCGGCACGATCATGCGCGAACGCGCGGTCGAGGCGGGCATGACGGTCATGGCCAATACGGAGGTCGTCGGGATCGACGTCGAGCACGGCCGGGTCCGGCGCGTGAGAACCACGAAAGGCAACATCGACACCGACCTCATCGTCATCGCCTGCGGCGCTTGGAGCCCTCGCATCGCCCGCATGGCCGGCGCCTCGATCCCGCTCACCCCGATGGTGCACCAGATGATCGACATCGGGCCGGCGCCGCGGTTCGCCACCACGACCAAGCTGATCGAGTACCCGATCGTCCGCGACATGGACACCAACATGTACGAGCGTCAGGAGGGCACCGGGCTCGAGATCGGCTCGTACGCGCACCGCCCGATCACCCTGGAATCCGACGATATTCCGAGCATCGAGGAGTCGGCGCTCAGCCCCACCGAGCTGCCGTTCACCCAGCAGGACTTCGACCCGCAGATGGAGCAGGCCCTTGAGCTCATGCCCGAGATCGTCGGCGACGAGTCGGTCGGAGTGAAGTACGCGATCAACGGCGTGCTGTCGGTCACCTACGACGGCATGCCGCTCCTCGGCGAGACCCCGGAGGTAAAAGGACTCTGGTCGGCCGCCGCGATCTGGATCAAGGAGGGCCCCGGCGCCGGCAAGACCGCCGCGGAGCTGATCGTGCACGGCGAGTCCGAGATCGATGTGTACGAGTCGAACATCGCCCGCGCCTACTCCTGCCAGCGAACGCGCACCCACATCGTCGCCCGCGCCTCCGAGGGCTTCAACAAGATGTACGGGATCGTCCACCCGGGCGAGCAGTGGGCCTCGGACCGCAATGTCCGCCTCTCCCCGTTCTACGAACGCGAACGCGCCTTGAACGCCGTCTTCTACGAGGGCGCCGGCTGGGAGCGCCCGCACTGGTACGAGTCGAACGCCGGGCTGCTCGAGGAGTACGGCGATCGGATCAACCGCCGCGAGGCCGAGTGGGACGCCCGTTGGTGGTCGCCGATCATCAACGCCGAGCACCTGGCCATGCGCGACCGGGCGGCGATAATCGACCTGAGCGCGTTCGCGATCTTCGACATAACCGGCCCGGGCGCGCTCGACGTCGTGCAACGAGTCGCGATGCGCCAGATGAACGTCGACACCGGGCGCGTCGTGTACACGCCGCTGCTGACCCCGAGCGGCGGCTTCAAGCAGGACCTGACGATCATGCGGCTCGGCGACGACACGTTCCGGGTGGTCACCGGCGGCGCGTTCGGGATGTCGGACCTCAAGTGGTTCGCCGATCACCTGCCGGAAGACGGCTCGGCGCAGGTCCACGACCAGACCAACGCGTGGACGACGATCGGGCTCTGGGGCCCGCGCGCGCGGGACATCCTGTCCAGCATCACGAACGACGACGTCTCACACGAGGGTCTGCCGTTCGCCCGCAGCAAGACGATCGAGGTCGGGCCGGTCCAGGTACTCGCCTCGCGAATCTCCTATGTGGGCGACCTCGGCTGGGAGCTGTACGTGCCGTTCGAGCAGGGCGCCCGCCTGTGGGACCTGATCGCGGACGCCGGCGAGCCGCACGGACTCATCCCGGCCGGGATCGGCGTCTACGGCACCACCGGCCGATTGGAGAAGTGTTACCGCGCCTACGGCGCCGAGCTCGAGGGCGAGTACAACGTGGTCGAGGCCGGGATGGCGTGGGGCAAGGTCAAGGACGAGGACTTCGTCGGCAAGGAGGCGCACATGCGCCACCGCCAGGCCGAGCCCGCCGCGGTCATGTGCACGCTGACCGTGGACGACCACACCTCGTCGACCGGAGTCAAGCGCTACATGCTCGGCAAGGAGCCGGTTCTGACGCGAACTGGTGGATCGGTCGTCGATCAAAAGGGCCGGAACTCATATATCACCAGTGCTGGAGCTGGCCCGTCAGTCGGCAAGCACATCCTGATGAGCTATCTGCCGCCGGAGCATGCGGTGGTCGGGGCGGAGCTGGCGGTCGAGTACATGGGCGAGCGCTACCCGGTCACCGTGGCGACGAACGACTCGACCCCGCTGTTCGACCCGGACAACTCGCGGGTCCGCTCGTGAGCAACAACCGCCGGCGCCCCTAACCGGACATGCCCCTCAGGACATGAACATCCTCGTGGCCGTCAAACGCGTCCCGCTGACCGGCGGGAAGATCGTGCTCACCGACGACGAGCGCGCGATCTCCACGCGCCACCTCGGCTTCACGATCAGCCCGCACGAGGAGTGCGGCTGCGAGGAGGCGGTCCGTCTGATCGAGCAGCACGGCGGCTCCTCGACCGTCCTCACCCTCGGGCCGCCCGAGGCCGAGGAGCAGCTGCGCGACATGATGGCGATCGGGATCGATCGCGCCGTCCACCTGGTCACCGACGGCGAGGAATGGGATCCACAGGCCACCGCGCAAGCCATCGTGGACGCCATCCGGAACGAGTCAGAACCGCCGGACCTGCTCCTGTTCGGCAACGAATCGGCCGACGCCGGCAACTACCAGGTGGCGATCCGCGTGGCCCACGCCCTGAACCTCCCCGTGGTCACCGGCGTGAAGGCGATCACGAAGCAGGACGGAGAGCTCCGCTGCGAGCAGGAGGTGCCGGGCGGGCGCGATGTGTACGTCGTACCGATGCCCGCGGTGGTGACGGTCAAGGAGGGCATCAACCTACCGCGCTATCCGTCGGTCCCCGGACGGCTGCGCGCCAAGCGCAAGCCGCTCGAGACCTCGACGCCGGCGCGACCCCAGCCGCGGCTCGAAATGGTCAGGCTCGCCCTGCCCCCGGGGTCCGGCAAGCAAGCCGAGATCCTTGGAGACGGCGCCGCCGCGGCCCCCGCGGTCGTCGCGGTGCTGCAAGACCTGGGACTCGTCAACGCATGATCCTGGTCTTCGCCGAGCCCTCGGACGACGAGCTGTTCCGCCAGGCCGCCACGTTCGCGCGTGGGCTGGCGAACGGCGACCCCATGCAGGCCGTCGGCGTCGACGATCCGGCCGGCTACTCGCCGGATGCCAGCGCGACCGCGCTTGCAGACGTGATCCGAGACCGCGCGCCGAGCGCCGTGGTCGCACCCGGGACCGAACGGGGGAACGAGGTGATCGCACACGTCGCGGCGATGCTCGACCTCCCGCTGGCCGCCAACTGCACGTCGGCAAACCCGGGCGACCGGCTCACCGTCACTCGCGTCCGCTGGGGCGGGAGCCTGCTCGAGGAGGCTCGACTTCACGGCTCGCCGGCACTCATGACCGTCGCCCCGCACGCCGTCGCGGCGGACGCCACAGCCGATGCGGTAGAGGTCGAGATCATCCCCGCAGCGCCAGACGCGCGCGCAAGAGTCTCGGAACGCGTCGAGACCACGACCGCGGGCGTCTCACTCGCGGACGCCGACGTGGTCGTCTCCGGCGGGCGCGGCGTCGGCTCGGCCGAAGGGTTCGCGGTGATCGAGGACCTGGCCGCGCTGCTCGGCGCCGCGGTCGGGTGCTCGCGCGCGGTGACCAGCGCCGGCTGGCGACCGCACACCGACCAGGTCGGTCAGACGGGCACCAAGATCGCGCCTTCGCTGTACATCGCCTGCGGGATCAGCGGCGCCACGCAGCACATGGCCGGCTGCAAGGGCGCGAAGAAGCTGATGGCCATCAACCCGGATCGCGAGGCGTCGATCTTCGCGAGCGCCGACTACGCGGTGATCGGGGACCTGCACGAGGTGGTCCCGGCGATCTCGGCCGAGATCCGCAAGACGCGGGGTGGCTGACAACTCGCCGTGCTGGCCTCGGCCCTAGCGCTCGCCGCCGCGCTCGCCGTCAGCGGCACGATCTTCACCACGCGCGCGCGCACGCTGATCGGGTTCGTCCGCGCGGCCGCCCCGACCCAACCCGCCCAGCGCACCGGCGACACGCCGCGCCGCGTGCGCAACGAGGCGGAGATCGTCCTCGGCCAGAGCAAGCTGCTCCAGCGTCTCGGCCCCGGGCTGATGCACGCCTTCATCTTCTGGGGCTTCCTGGTCCTCGGCCCGACGATCCTGATCGCGCTGATCGGCGTGGTCGACAAGCACTCGACCCTCCCCTGGCTCGGCCACCAGGGCTGGTACGCCCTGCTCGTCGACATCTTCTGCGTGCTCGTGCTCGCCAGCGTGATCGCGGCGGTCTACATCCGCAAGGTCCAGCGCCCCAACCGCTTCAAGGGCAGCCACCTCGGCGAGGCCGACCTGATCCTGGGCCTCATCGCGACGATCGTGATCAGCCTGCTGCTCTGGCACGCCACACGGATCGCGCTGCACCTGAACGAGTGGCCGGCGTCGTGGTCGCCGGTCTCGAACGCTCTGTCACACCTGTTCGCCGACAACCAGACCACGAGGGTCCTCGAGCGCGCGTTCGTGTGGATCCACGTGCTGACCATCCTGACCTTCCTCGCGTACCTGCCGCGCTCGAAGCACCTGCACATCTTCGTCGCCGCGATCAACGTGTGGTTCGGCCGCACCCGGGCTCCAGGACGGCTCGAGCCGCTCAAGTTCGACGACCCCGACGTCCCCGAGGAGGACCTCCGCTTCGGCGCCGGCAAAACCGCCGACCTGACCTGGAAGCAGGTGCTCGACACGTTCTCGTGCACCGAGTGCGGGCGCTGCCAGGACGCCTGCCCGGCTTACGCAACCGGCAAGATCCTCTCCCCAAAGCTCGTGATCATGGGACTTCGCGACGCGGTGTTCGCGCAGGACGCCGACGCGGCGCTCGTCCCGGACGCGGTGCCGGCCGACAGCGTGTGGGATTGCGTGACCTGCGGCGCGTGCATCCAGGCGTGCCCGGTCTCGATCGAGCACGTCGACCACATCGTCGACCTGCGCCGTCACCTCGTGATGGTCGAGTCAAGCTTCCCGGCCGAGGCCGAGCCGATGCTGCGTGACGTCGAGCGGGCGTCGAACCCGTGGGGCAAAGCGCAATCCGAGCGGGCCGACTGGGCCAGAGAACTGGACGTCAAGGTGCTCGAACCGGGCGACCCCGCGCCTGAGTACCTGTACTGGGTGGGGTGTGCCTCATCCTTCGACGAGCGCGCGCAGAACACCGCGCGCGCGACCGCCAAGCTGCTGAACCGCGCCGGCCTCGACTTCGCGATCCTCGGGCCGCGCGAGAGCTGCACCGGCGACCCCGCGCGCCGCATCGGCAACGAGTACGTCTTCCAGGCCTTCGCCGAGCAGAACGTCGCGACCCTCAACGAATCCGGGATCACCAAGATCGTCACCGGCTGCCCGCACTGCTTCAACACCCTGGCCAACGAGTACCCCGACTTCGGCGGCACCTACGAGGTGATCCACCATTCCGAGCTGCTGGCGACCCTCGTCCGTGACGGGCGCATAGATACAACACGCGTCGACAACAGATATATCACTTATCACGACTCGTGCTACCTCGCGCGCCACAACGATGTGCTCGAGGCGCCCCGGGAAATCGTCTCCGCGGTCGGGACACCGACAGAGATGGGCCGCTCGCGCAAGCAGACGTTCTGCTGCGGCGCCGGCGGTGCGCACATGTGGATGGAGGAGCGGGCCAGGCCGATCAACCAGGAGCGCGTGCGCGAGGCCGCGGCCACCGGAGCCGGCACGCTCGCGGTGGCCTGCCCGTTCTGCACCGTGATGCTCGACGACGGGGTCCAGAGCGCCGGGGCCGACCTCCGGGTCGTGGACGTGGCGACGCTGCTAGCCGAGTCGGTCGACGGTGGCGACTGACACCGCGGGGGCCAACTCGGCGGCCGCGACGTCGAGCTCGGCCCGGGCGCACGCGACGGCGCCGGCATCGGCTCCCAGCTCATCCAGGCCCAGCAGCGCGGCGCCGACGATCGGCTCGCTCGAGGAGACCACGACGCGCGCCGCCGGTGCCACCTCGTGAACCCCTCGAGCGATCCTCTCGACCACGTCGGCCGAGACCGCCCGCAGGAGCCGGCCGCCGAGCACAACGTCCGGGTCGCTCGCGGCCAGCGAGAGCCGGCGCACGGCGGCAACCGCGAACGCCACCACCTCGTCGGCCAGACGACGAACGATCTCCGCCGCGACGGGATCCGAGTCACACACGGCCAACACGACCGGAGCCAACTCACCCAGCCGGTCAGATGACATCTCGTCCAGATGGACCGCCCGCGCCACCTCGGCCGCATCGCCGAACCCGAAGTGCGCCGGCACGGCCGTCTCGAGCACCGTACGCGGCCCCCGCCCGTCCCCCGCGCGCACGGCCGCGGCCAGCGCGGCCAAGCCGACGTCGCGCCCGCCGCCCCAGTCCCCTGACACCGGGCCGAACGAGAGGAACCGGGCCTCTCGCGCAGCCGATCCCGGTCCCCGCCCAGGCGAGAGCCCAAGGCAGTTGATCCCGGTACCGCACACGACCGCGATCCCCCAGCCGCGGTCGGTCCCCGCGCGCAGCAGCGCCTCGGTGTCGTTGCCGATCACGAGCCGCTCGCTCCAGTGCCGCTGCTCCATCGCGGCACGGAGCGCGGCCAGCTCCTCCGGAAGGTCCATGCCCGCGAGCAGCAGCTGGGCGGTCGAGGCGACGGGGCGCTCGAGCGGATCGAGCCCGGCGCGCGCCGCGGCCGCTTCCAGCAGTCCCTCGAGGACCGCCACGGTGCCGTCGACCCCCAGATAGTGGGCCTGGCTCCGGCCGCCGCGGACGAGCGAGAGCAATGACCCGCTCGAATCCAGCAGCGCGAGGTCCGTCTTGACTCCGCCCCCGTCGACGGCCACGACAAGGCCGTCACGGGTCATCGGCCGATCCCGACCCTCGTAAATGCCTCCTCCGCGAGCAGCCGGTCGAGCATGCTGTCGGCCAGCCGGTACTCCCGGACCAGCGGATGGGCCAGCAGCGCCAGTCGCGCGGTGTCGCGGTCGCCGGTGGAGGCGGCCGACGCCGCGAGGCGCTCGTACGCCGCAACGTGCTGGACGAGCCCCAGCAGCTCCGGAGCGAGCGGGCGCTGCCCCACCGGCACCGGACCGTCGCGGCTGACCCGCGCCGGCACCTCGACCACATCGTCGTCCGCCAGCCCGGCGATCACGCCGCCGTTGCGGACGTCGACGACCTGGATGTCGCCGCTGTCGGCCAGGAGCGACGCGACGAGCTGGGTGGCCGCCTCGCTGTAGAACGCTCCGCCGCGCTGCTCGAGCAGCGCCGGCTTCTCGGTCAGAGCCGGATCGCGGTACAGGTCGAGCAGGTCTCGTTCGATCTCGGCGACCACTCGAGCCCGCGGCGTGGTCATCCGCTGCTCCTGGACGACCTCGCGCTCGGCGTAGAAGTAGCGCAGGTAGTACGACGGGATCGCCCCCAGGCTCTCGATCAGCGCTCGCGGCAGGCCGATCTCATGCGCGAACGCGTCGCCGAAACCCGCGATCAACTCGTCGAGCACGTCCTGGCCATCGACCCACACCGCCCGGATCCAGGTCAGGTGATTCAGCCCAACCTGGTCGACGAGCACCCGCTCCGGCGCCACGGCGAGATGCCGCGCGATCTGGCGCTGGAAGTTGATCGCGACGTTGCACAGCCCGACCGCGCGGTGACCCGCGTCGAGCAGCGCGCGCGTCACGATCCCCACCGGGTTCGTGAAGTCGACGATCCAGGCGTCGTCGGCGGCGAGCTCGCGCGCCCGCTCCGCGATCTCCAGCACCACCGGGACCGTCCGCATCGCCTTCCCGAGCCCGCCGGCGCCGGTCGTCTCTTGCCCGACGCAACCGCAGGCCGCTGGGATCGTCTCGTCGCGCAAGCGCGCCGCCTGGCCGCCGACACGGATCTGGATCAGGATCACCTCGGCGCCTTCGAGCGCCCCATCCAGATCGCCCGTGATCGTCAGCGACCCCGAGAACCCCTGGCGTTCGAGAATCCGCTGCGCCAGCCCGCCGACAACCTCCCGCCGAGAGGCGTCGATGTCGTGCAGCACGAGCTCGTCCACCCCGACCCGCTCCCGCTCGCGCATCAGCCCGGAGACGAGCTCGGGTGTGTACGTCGAGCCTGCGCCGATCACGGCCAGCTTCATGACTTCACCTCCGTGAGGACGACCCGGTACCGCTCGTTCGACGGCCGGGAGATGATCGTTGTGGCGAACTGGGTCGCCGCCGCCAGCGCGTCCGGCCAGTCCGCCCCGCACGCCAGCGCGTGCACCAGGCCGGCGTTGAAGGCGTCGCCGGCGCCGGTGGTGTCGGCGACGCTTCCGGTCGGCGCCGGCACGGCCAGCTCGGCGCCGTCCGGGCCGGCCGCGATGCATCCGCGCGGTCCGAGCTTGACCACGACCCACCCGCCCGAGGCGGCCTGGAGGGCGCGCGCCGCCTCGCCGGCATCGCCCGCCGCATGCTCCGAGCCAACGATCGCGAACGCCTCGACCTCGTTGGGCAGGAACACGTCGACCGACGGCAGCAGCCCGAGCACTTCGGCCCGCGTCTCGCTCGAGAAGCCGTCCGGATCCCACGTGGTGTCGAAGAACGTGCGCCCGCCGCGGGCGCGCGCGGTGTCGAGCAGCCGTCGCGCGGCTTCGCCCCGGAGCCGGGGCGCGACGAAGTAGTCGCACAGCAGCAGGTTGTCGCAGGTGAGCGCGCCGTCGGGAATCATCGCCGGCTCCCACCGCGCGTTTACCCCGAGGTAGGTGAGAAAGCTACGGTCGCGCTCGCGAGACTCGAGCGCCACCGTGAGCCCGCTCGCCTGCCCCGGCACCACGACCAGCTCGTCGGCGAGGCCGGCCGGCGCGAGCTGACCGCGCATCCAGTCGCCGAGGTGATCCTCGCCGATGCAGCCGATGAGCCGAGCCTCCATGCCGGCCTCGACCGACGCGAGCGCTGCGTTGGCGCCGGCGCCGCCGACCCGGACGGTCATCTGGTCGGTGAGGAGCGTACCCCCGGGCGCCGGCAGGTCGGTGACGGGGCTCATCACCACATCGGCCTGCACGCACCCGATGACCGTCACAGTTGGCGGCCTCACGAACGCTTCCCCTCCCCGAAAGCGAAATTGGTTAAGCAAAGGTCTTGCCTTATCTATCAGCTGGCGCTTATTCTTACGCCGCTGCGCGAATCCTATTCGTAAAGATCTCTAACCTCAAATGCCCCGAACCATTCGAGACGACGTTGACGGTTCGCCCGGCCGGGCCGAGGCCGACTCTCGTCTGAGCCTGCTGCGCGAGCTCGGGGAGCAGGCGGTGCTCGAGACCATCTTCCGCAGAGGTCCGATCACCCGGCCAGAGATCGCGACCGCGACCAATCTTTCCAAGCCCACCGTGTCCGCTGCGGTCAGCCGGCTCGAGCAGGAGGGACTCGTCCGCGCGGCCGGCCGGCGCGCGGGGCAGCGCGGCCGCAAGCCGGTCTCCTACGTAGTCAGCTCGCGGGCGGGGTTTGTCGTCGGCGGCGACATCGGCGGAAGCAACGTCCGAGTCGCCGCGGCCGACCTGTTCGGCGAGCCCATCTGCGATCTGAAGCGACCCACGGCCAAGAACTCGAGCCGAGCCGTTGGCGTGCAGATCCTCGACATGGTCAGCGAGGTGATCGACCAGGCCAGCGCCGTGCACGGACCGCCGCTGGCGCTCGGCATCTCCTCGCCCGGCGTCGTCGATCAGTCGAGCGGCCGCGTGACCTCGCTCGCGTACAACGTGGTGCCCGAGGGTGGCTTCGATCCGCTCGAGGTGATCCGCGAGCGCTTTGACCTGCCCGTGCTCGTCGAGAACAACGTCAACCTCGCGGCGGTCGGTGAGAAATGGTTCGGCCTCGCGCGGGGCGTCTCGACGATGGTGTTCATCGCGATCGGCGCGGGCATCGGGATGGGGATCATCATCGACGACCAGGTCGTCCGGGGCGCGCACGGCGCCGCGGGCGAGATCGGCTACCTGCCGCTGGTCGGGGACCCCTTCGACCCGCGACACCGGTTGCACGGAGGGCTGGAGGACGAGATCGGCGGTGCCGGCATCGTCGCGACGTTCAACGACCGCCGCGAATCCACGGATCCGGAGCTCTCCTCGGCGCACGACGTGTTCGAGCTCGCCGAGACCGGCAACGCCGCGGCGCAGTCCGTGGTCGATCACGTCGCCTCGCGCCTGGGTACCGCGATCGCCACCGTATGCGCGATCCTCGACCCCGAGCTGATCGTGCTCGGCGGCGGCATCGGCGCGAGCCCGCTGCTTCTGCGTCCGGTCCGCGGGTCGGCGGCCGCGCTGGTCCCGATCACCGCGCGGATCGAGACCAGCCTGCTGGGCGAGCGAGCCGCGCTCCAGGGAGCCATCGCTGTCGCGCTACACACCGCGCGCACGACGCTCCTCTCCCCGGGCGCCGCTCCCAAATCGCAGCGAACCCTCGTCTCCATGACCCAGCTGAGCCGGTCGTGACGACGTAATAAAAAAAGAGTCTTCCATCTGTCGCGTAATTGAACCGCAACATAAAGGCCGTTATAGTCGATTTGTTTAGGTATTTCCCAAATGGTCCCGCTGTTTGATCTCGCCGGGAACGTCGCCGAAGCGCCCGCGGCCCGAGGCCTCGGGTTCCGTCGTAACAAAAGGAGAGGGTGTTGATGAAACGCTTCCAATGGCTCATGGCGCTGGGTGCCGTCTGCCTCCTGGTCGCCGCCTGTGGCGGCAGCTCGTCGTCCGGCACGTCTAGTGCGTCCGGGTCCTCCACATCGACCAGTGCGGCCGTCACTGGAGGAAAGGTGGCGGGCAAGCTCGTCGTCGACAACGAGAGCGGATCGACCTGGACCTGCCAGTTCAACCCGTTCAACCCGGCTGTCACGCTCGTCTCGTTTGGCTGGGTCTACGAGCCGCTCGAGTACGTGAACATCCTCAAGACCGGCTCGGTCACGCCCTGGCTCGCCAGCAGCTCGGCGTGGTCGAACGGCTTCAAGACGCTGACGTTCACCATTCGCAGCGGCGCGACCTGGAGCGACGGGCAACCCTTCAGCGCGGACGACGTGGCTTACACGTTCAACGCGATGAAGAGCGACAAGGCGATCGACCTGAACGCGGTCTGGAAGGCGGACGGCGGTCCCTTGACCGACGTGACCCAAAAGGGAAACCAGGTCGTGTTCACCTTCGCCTCGGCGTCGGAGCCGTACTTCTACCTGATCGCCGACCAGACGCCGATCGTGCCCAAGCACATCTGGTCCACCCTGAATCAGAGCAGCCTTCACTCCTACACCGACACGAAGCCCGTCGGCACCGGCCCGTACGAGGTGTCGAACTGCGCGCCGCAGAACATCAAGTACCTGAACAACCCGCACTACTGGCAGAGCGCGGCCGGCCATCCGGTGCCCGCAGTCAAGGAGGTCGACTACCCGGCCTTCCTCAGCAACACCGCAGCCAACCTGGTGCTCTCACAGGGCGGCGCGCAGTGGGGCGGCCAGTACGTCCCGAACATCCAGTCCTTCTACATCTCCAAGGACCCGGCGAACCGCCACTACTGGTTCGCGCCCGTCCTCAACGTGTCGCTGTTCCCCAACCTGACCAACCCGGTCCTGAGCCAACTGCCGGTCCGCCAGGCGATCTCGCTGGCGATCGACCGGGCGACCGTCTCGCGACTCGGAGAAAGTGGCTACCAGGCGCCGGCCAACCAGACCGGCGTCGTGCTGCCGACCTTCTCGAGTTGGTCCGACAGCTCGCTCACCCAGACGACGTACAGCCCGTCCAAGGCCGAGCAGACCCTGACCTCCGCCGGCTTCACGAAGGGATCAGACGGGATCTTCAAGGACAAGAGCGGGAATCCCCTCTCGTTCACGATCAAGACGATCAGCGGCTTCTCGGACTGGGATTCTTCGCTCCAGCTCATCACCCAGCAGCTCAAGGCCGCCGGCATCAAGGTGACCGTCCAGGACGAGAACACGACGTCGTACACCGCGGACCTTCAGGCCGGGCACTTCCAGCTGGCCTACGGCGGCAGCGGCGGTCCCGCGCCGAGCCCGGGACCGAGCCCGTACTACGAGCTCCGAGGGCTGCTGTTCGGGGGAAACATCGGCTCGACGAACTACGAGCGCTTCAAGTCACCGTCGACCGACGCACTGTTCAACTCGTATTCCGCGGCCAGCCAGGCCGATCAGGTCAACATCATTCACCAGATCCAGAAGGTGATGGTGGACCAGATCCCGCTCATCCCGGTGACCGAGGGCGTCGACTGGTACCAGTACGACACCTCGCACTTCGCCGGGTGGCCAACCCAAGCGAATCCCTACGCGCAACCGGCGCCTTACCAGGCGCCCGACATGGGCGTCGTCCTGACGCACCTGGTGCCGACCGGGTGAGGAGTCCCGCTGAAACAGGGCGGTTAGCGGAATGAGATACCTCGCGCGGCGAGGAGGACTGTTCCTCATAACCCTCTGGGCCGCGCTGACGGTCAACTTCATCATCCCCCGCGTAACTCCCGGGAACGAGGCGAGCGCCGTGCTCGCCACGTTCCGGGGCATCAACCCGGCCGCGCTGCACGCCCTCGAGATCCAGTTCGGCACGAACGTTCACCAGAGCGTCCTGTCGAGTTACTTCGAGTACCTCGGCAACGTCCTCACGGGTCAGTTCGGAGTGACCGCGCAGGGTGTTCCGGTGATGACCGAGATCTCCCAGAAGCTCCCCTGGACGCTGGGCCTGGTCGGGGTGACGACCGTGATCGCGTTCGTGATCGGCACCCTCGCCGGCATGGCGAGCGCCTGGTGGCGGGGCGGCCGCCTCGACGCGATCCTCCCGCCGACGCTGTTCATCATCTCGACCGTTCCGGTCTTCTTCGTCGGCCTGCTGCTCATCTACGTGTTTGCCGTGAAGCTCGGCTGGCTCCCGCTCGGCTCCAACTACAGCTACGGCGCCACCCCGACTTTCTCGCTGTCGTTCATCTGGGACGTGGTGAAGCACGCCATCCTCCCCGGGCTCAGCCTGATCATCGTGACCGCCGGCCTCTGGGTCTACTCGATGCGCAACAACATGATCACGACGATCTCCGAGGATTACGTGAAGACGGCCCGCGCCAAGGGCCTGCCGACCTCGCGGATCATGATCGGGTACGCCGGACGCAACGCGATCCTGCCCAACCTGACCGGGTTCGCGATGCAGATCGGCTACGTGCTCGGCGGCGCGATCGTGATCGAGTACCTGTTCTCGTATCCCGGCCTCGGATATCTCTTCTACACGGCCACGACCGACCACGATCTGCCCCTGATGCAGGGTCTGTTCCTCGTCTACACGCTTGCCGTGCTGATCTGCGTGCTGATCGCGGACCTCCTGACCGCCGCGCTGGATCCCAGGACACGAGAGGCCTGAGATGGCGATTCCCGACATCGCCGTAGCCGACAGCATCACCGACGTCGAGGCGACCCGCGCGCCGCGGCGGTTCCTGAGCGCGGTGCTTGGCAATCGCAAGGCGACGGTCGGCGCCCTGATCCTGCTCGTGATGGGGTTCGTGGCGGCGTTTCCGGGGCTGATCGCGCCCGACGACCCGCACGCAGCCATCTACGCCCAGAACGCGGGGCCGTCGTCCGCTCACCTGCTGGGCACGACGCAACTGGGGCAGGACGTCTTCTCGCAGCTCATCTGGAGCACGCGCCTGACGCTCCTCGTCACGCTGGTGGTGACCGTGATCGCCACCTTCCTCTCGACGATCATCGGCGTGACCTCGGCCTACGTGGGCGGGTTCGCCGATCGCGTGCTGACGGTGCTGATCGACGTCTTCCTGATCCTGCCCGTGCTGCCGCTGCTGATTCTGCTGGCCGCCTACCTCCCGCCCGGCGTCACCTCGCTGACGATCGTGTTGTGCATCACCAGCTGGGCGTTCCAGGCGCGGCAGCTGCGCTCGCAGGGACTGTCGATTCGCAACCGCGACTTCCTGCTCGCGGCCCGGGCCCGGGGAGAGCGGGGGATCTACATCATCCTCGTCGAGATCGTGCCCACCATGACCTCGCTCATCGCCGCCTCCTTCCTATCGCTCGCGGTGTACGTCGTAGGCTTTGCCGCCAGCCTCCAGTTCCTCGGGCTCGGCAACAGCAGCGAGCTGATGTGGGGCACGATGCTCTACAACGCGCAGGCGGCATCGGCGCTCGAGGCGGGGAATGCCTGGTGGGCGCTGGCACCGGGTGCGGCGGTGGCCGTCATGGGCACGGGCTTCGCGCTGCTCAACTACGCGTTCGACGAGATCGGGAATCCCGCGTTGCGGCCGGTGAGGAGGCGGCGTGGCCGAGGCGCTGCTTGAAGTCGACGGCCTGACCATCGACTACCAGACCGAGGCCGGCAATGTCCGCGCGGTCGATAACGTCAGCTTCGACCTCGCGCCCGACGAGTTCCTGGGCGTCGTCGGCGAGTCCGGATGCGGAAAGTCGACCATGCTGTTCGGCGTGGCCCAGCTCCTGTCGCCGCCTGGCGAGGTGGTCGCTGGCAAGGTCGTGTTCCACGGTCGCGACATGGTGGGGCTCAACCAGAACGACCTCCGCCACATGCGCTGGCGCGAGTACTCGGTGGTGATGCAGAGCGCGATGAATGCGCTCAACCCGATGAAGAGCATCGGAGCGCAGTTCAAGGACACCCTTCACGCCCACGGCACCACCTCCGGCCAGGAGGTCCGGGAGCGGTCGGTCGAGGTCATGCAGCTCGTGGGGATCGATCCCGTGCACCTGAGGAGTTACCCGCACCAGCTGAGCGGCGGCATGCGCCAGCGCGCGATGATCGCGATGGCGCTCCTGTGCACGCCCCAGCTGGTGATCATGGACGAGCCCACGTCGGCGCTCGACGTGGTGGCGCAGCGATCGCTGATGAGCAAGATCAAGGATCTGCAGCGAAGCCTGGGGTTCGCCGTCATTTTCGTGACCCATGACATGTCGGTGGTCAGCCGCTACTGCGATCGCGTGCTCGTGATGTACGCGGGTCAAGTGGTGGAGGAGGCCCGGACGGACGCACTCTTCGAGCAGCCCCTGCACCCGTATACGCGGGGCCTGATGAACGCGTTCCCCACCGTGGCCGGCCCCCGCCGAGAGCTGCTCGGGATCCCAGGCTCGCCTCCGGACCTCGCTCGACCACCCGCCGGTTGCCGGTTCCATCCCCGCTGCCCCGAGGTCATGCCGGCGTGCCTGGACCACCCGCCCGACCTTTATCCGGTCGGCGATGCCCAGGTCCGGTGCCTCCTCTACACCGAACTCGCCCAGGAGGCGGTCTGAGCGATGCCCGACGCGCGCAACGACCAGACGCCCACCCCACACACTGGCAAGCCGGACGGCGGCGAGCCGCTGCTACGGACGGTCGACCTGACGCGTCATTTCCGCCTCGGCGGCATGTTCTCCAAGCACGTGCTGCACGCCGTCGATGACCTCAACCTCACCATCCACGAGCGCGAGATCGTCGCACTGGTCGGGGAGAGCGGCAGCGGCAAGAGCACGGTGGCTCGGATGCTGGCGCGGATCTACAAGCCGACCCGGGGGGAGATCTTCTACCGCGGGCGCCCGCTTCGCCGCCTGCGCTCGCGCAAGGACCTGCTCTGGTACCGGGGCGAGGTGTCGATCGTCCTGCAGGACCCGTTCAGCGCCTTTCACCCGGTGTTCCGCGTCTCGCACGGCATCATGCGCAACCTCGCGCTGCACCGTCCGGACCTGACCCGCGCCGAGCGTAGAGAGGAGGCCCAGCGCGTGTGCGAGACCGTGGGGCTGAGCCCGAAGATGCTCAACCGATACGCGTACGAGATGAGCGGCGGCGAGCGTCAGCGGATCGGTTTCGCCCAGGCCCTGGCGGTGGCGCCGAAGCTGATCCTGGCCGACGAGCCGGTGTCGATGCTCGACGTGTCGATTCGCGTCGGCGTGCTCAACATGATGGCCGGCCTTCGCGACCGCGAAGGCGTGTCGCTGCTCTACATCACGCACGATCTGGCCAGCGCCCGGTACGTCGCGGACCGCATCGTCGTGATGTACGCCGGTCACGTCGTTGAGGCCGGCCCGACGGAGACGGTCCTGTCCGATCCCAAGCATCCCTATACGCAGTTGCTGCTCTCGGCGGTGGCCGATCCGCGCGAGAAGGAGGCGGAGATTTCCGCCGACACCGGAGAGCCACCCAAGGTGATCGACCCCGGCGAGGGCTGCCGCTTCCGCTTCCGCTGTCCGTACGCGATCGAGAAGTGCGCCCTTGTCACCCCCCGCCCCACGCCGATCGGGGCGGCGGAGGTCGCGTGTCATGTCGCGGTCGCGGAGGCGGAGCGCACCTCGAAGCCCGCCTCGATCAGTTAGTGGCCGGCGTCGAGCTCGTGATCTTCGATTGCGACGGCGTGCTGATCGATTCCGAGCGCTTGGGGGTCGAGGTGGACACGGCCGCACTCAGTGAGCTCGGCTGGCCGCTCAGCCAGGCGGAGGTGATCGAGCGGTTCGTCGGGCGCTCCGACCGCGACAACCAGGCGACGATCGAGGCCCACCTGGGCCGGAAGCTGCCCGCCGACTGGCCCAAGACCATCGAGGACCGCTACCGCCAGGTCTTCGCCGAGAGGCTGACGCCGGTCGACGGCGTGCTCGAGGCACTCGACCTGATCACGCTGCCGAGCTGTATCGCCTCGGGCGCAACCCGCGCCCACCTGCGCTACACGCTCGGGTTGACGGGCCTGTACGACCGGTTTGCCGGCCGTATCTTCAGCGTCGAGGACGTCGCCAGCGGCAAGCCCGCGCCGGATCTGTTCCTGCACGCCGCCGAGCGGATGCAGACCGACCCGGCTCGCTGCGTGGTGGTCGAGGACAGCCGCCCGGGCGTCGAGGCCGGCCGCGCCGCGGGCATGCGCGTCCTCGCCTTCGCCGGCGGGCTTACTTCGGCCGAGCTGCTCGGCGGCCCGGACACCGTGGTGTTCGACGACATGCGCGAGCTCCCGCCGCTGCTGGAGCAGGCGACATGAGAGGGCGCCTGATGGCGGCGGAGATGGCAGAGCAGCCGGTCCAGCTGGCGCGGCTGATCGGCCGCTTCGACGAGGTGGCCGAGCTCGTGCGCGCTGTCGGGCCCACGCGGGATCGGCTCGGCGGCATCACGATCGTCGCGCGTGGCTCGTCCGATCACGCCGCCGTGTACGGCCGGTATCTGCTGGAGGCGGCCACGGGAAAGCCGGTCTCGCTCGCCGCGCCGAGCCTTCAGACGCTGTACGACGTCGACGTCGACTACCGCGGACAGCTGGTGATCGCGGTCAGCCAGTCGGGCGCCACGCCAGAGATCGTCCAGACGCTTGAGGCTCTCCAGGCCGGAGGGGGGCGTGGCCTGGCCATCACCAACCAGCCCGATAGCCCGCTCGCTCGGGCCGCTCACGAAGCGCTCGACCTCGACGTCGGCGAGGAGCGAGCCGTGCCCGCCACCAAGACCGTCACCGGCCAGCTCACCGCCTTTGCGATGATCGCCTGCGCGCTCGGTACTGTCCCGTTCTCGCGCGAGGAGTTGGACGCCGTCCCGGCCTGGGTGCAGGCCGTGCTCGACGACGCGGCGCCGGTCGTGGCGGCCGCCGTGGGGCTCGCCGGCGCCTCCCAGCTGATCATCGTCGCGCGCGGGTATCTCTACGCCGCCGCGCTCGAGACCGCGCTGAAGATCAAGGAGACCTGTTCGCTCACCGCCGACGGCTACTCGGCGGCCGACCTGCGTCACGGTCCGATCGCGGCGGTCACCCGCGGGCTTCCGGTCGTCGCGCTGTGCACGTCGGGCCCGGCGCTGACCGACATGACCTCTCTGGTCGACGAGCTGCGGGCGCGCCAAGCGAGCGTGCTGATCGTCGGGGACGGTCCCGGGGTGGATGTCACCTTGCCGCGCGACGCGCCCGAGACGCTCGCGCCGATACTCGCGGTGGTTCGCGGCCAGCAGCTCGCCTACGAGCTCGCCACGGCGCTCGGCCGGGACCCCGACCGCCCCGCGGGACTCACCAAGGTCACCGCGACTTAACGCCAAAGAAATAGAACTCGGCGGTCAAATTGCGTCTCGCATTGACTTCCGCGGCTGTTTCCGGCTAGGTTGTTTGTCAAGAGCCTTACCGAATTGGGAGGAAGCTCATGCCACGACGTGCCGCCCGTCGTCGTTCGACGCTGCTCGCCAGCGCGACGCTTGTCCTGCTCGCCTTGACCGCCATCGGCGCGCAGGCCGCGTCGGCCGACACCCAGACCGTGGGGCTGGGCGGCTGGCAGGTGCAAAGCAGCGCCTCAGCCACCCAGTCGGGGAATCGGATCTCCACTCCGGGCTTCCCCACCGGCTCCTGGCTCCAGGTCAAGCCCGACGACGCCGGCGCCGTCGGCACCGAGGTCGGAGCGCTCGTTCAGACCGGCCACTGCCCGAATGTGTTCTTCTCGACCAACATGCAGACCTGCTTCGGCTTCATGGACACGGTCGGGCCCGACACGATCGCCGAGTTCCAGGTCCCGTGGTGGTTCCGTACCGACTTCGTCGCGCAGGGCTGGGCGGGCTCCAAGTCAAACCAGCACGCTGACCTGATCGTCAACGGCGTCGTCGGGCAGGCCGACGTTTGGGTCAACGGCACCGAGGTCGCGACACAGGACGCCGTGCAGGGTGACTTCACCCGCTACACGTTCGACGTCACCAAGCTGCTCCGCGCCGGCGTGAACAGCCTCGCGCTCGAGGTCTATCCGAACGACCCGACGACCATGTTCACGCTCGACAACGTCGACTGGACCCAGATCCCACCGGACAACAACACCGGGATCCAGTTCCCGATCGAACTGCACACCTCGGGACCGCTCGCGCTCTCGAACGCGCACGTTGTCCAGGACGACGCGGCGGACCTGTCGAGCTCCGCGCTGACCGTGAAGGCCGACGTCACCAATCACGCCAGAAGCACGCAGACCGGCGAGTTGTCCGCCACGGTCCAGTCACCCTCGGGCCAATCGATCCAGGTCAGCCGCACGGTCAAGGTCGCGGCCGGGGCGACGAAGACCTTCACGTTCACCCCGAGCGACGAACCCGACCTCCTCATCCACCGCCCGAGCGTGTGGTGGCCATACGGCATGGGCGGCCAGCCGCTGTACGGCCTGCAAACCACGCTGACCCAGCCGAATGCCGCGCCGGACAGTGAATCCGAGACCTTCGCAATCCGGACGGTCACCACCCGGCTCGTCGGCCCAGCCCCGATCGCGCCCGACGGGTCGCGCCAGTTCCTGGTCAACGGAGTGCCGTTCGTGTTCCGCGCCGGCGGCTGGTCGGAGGACCTGTTCCTGCGCTACTCCGCGAGTGACACCGTCAACCAGATCGCGATGATCAAGAACCTCGGTCTGAACGGCATCCGCACCGAGGGCAAGCAGATGCCGGACGACTTCTACGAGCAGTTCGACCGCGCCGGGATCCTGATCGACGGCGGCTTCCAGTGCTGTGATGCCTGGCAGCTCCAGGACAGCGGGCTGACCAGCGACCACGACTTCGACGTCCTCGCCAACTCGGCGCTCACGATCGGGGAGAAGCTGCGCAACCACCCCAGCGTCCTAAACTTCAGCTGGAGCGACAACAACCCGACGAAACGTCAGGAAGCGGTCTCGCTCCAGGCCTTCCAACAGGCCGACTTCCAGGACCCGCTGATCGCTTCGGCCGAGTACAAGTCGAGCAAGCAACTCGGGCCGTCGGGCGAGAAGGAGGGGCCGTACGACTGGGTCCCGCCAAGCTACTGGTACGACACCACCCACTACGACCCCACCGATGACAGCCGCACGAACGTCGGCGGGGCGTGGGCGTTCGACAGCGAGGCGAGCGCCGGCCACACCGTGCCCACGCTCGACTCGATCGACCGGTTCATGTCCCCGTTCGAGCAGACCGAGCTGTGGCAGAACCCGGACTACAACCAGTACCACGCCAATTACGAGGCGGACCTGCCCGATCCGGCCACCAACGACGGGTATTCGTTCGGGACGCTGCACGACCTCGACGCCGCGATCAGCGGTCGCTACGGCGCCTGGTCCGGGCTGAACCAGTACGTCGAGGAGGCCCAGGTCCAGAACTACGAGACGCAGCGCGCCGAGTTCGAGGCCTACATCGACCACTCGACCAACGCCCAGGCCCCGTCGACCGGGATCGTGTACTGGCAGCTCAACAAGGGGTGGCCGACCCTGCTGTGGGATCTGTACAACCACGACTACGACCAGGCCGGCAGTTACTTCGGGGCCAAGAAGGCCAACGAGCCGGTGCACGTCCTCTACACCTACGACGACGGCACGGTGTCGGTGGACAACCTCGCCGGCGGAGCGCAGCGCGGCCTGTCGGTCGAGTCGAAGGTATATCGCGTCGACGGCACACTGATCGACGACCAGACGACAACTGATATATCTGTCGAGCCCCAGGGAGTGGCTCGGGACATCCTGCATCCGGTCGTTCCCGCCACGACGCAGCCGCCGACGCCGGCGCAGACCTACTTCGTCGAGCTGCTCCTCACGCGGCACGGACATGTCATCGATCGCAACGTGTACTGGCTCTCGACCCAGCAGGACGAGGTCAACTGGGACAGCACGATCGGCCTCCCACAGGCGACCATGACCCAGTTCGCCAACCTCGAGCAGCTGCAGTCGCTGCGCCGCGCGAGCGTCCGCGTGACGGCTCAGACGCATCCGTCGTACGGCGGGTCCGCCGGCGACACCGAGACCGACGTCACGATCACGAACACCTCGCGCACGTCGGCGGTGGCGTTCTTCCTGCGCGCCGACGTCCGGCGAGGGACGCGGTCAGGCGCTCCGGCGCCAGGCGACAACGAGGTCCTGCCGATCGCATGGAGCGACAACGACGTGTCGCTGTGGCCCGGCGAGTCCGAGACGCTGCACGCGACGTACCAGCGCTCCCAGCTCGGTGGTTATTCGCCCGTGGTCAGCCTGTCCGGCTGGAACGTCCCGAATCAGAACGTGCCGGGGGCGGGCTAACCCCCCACGAGCGCCTCGAGCTGGCGCTCGAGCCCCGCGTTGCCGACCTCGGCAACGACCAGCGGGAGATCGATTCGCGCCGCGGCACGCGCCGCCGCGGCGCGGGTCGCCGGCGTCGGTCGCTGCGCGAGCCACATCACGCGCGTGTAGTTGCCGAAGTAGTCGTCGCGCAGCTCCGGGTAGCGGTCGAGCCCGAGCTCGCGCCAGACCGTGTGCTCGAACGTCCGGGCCAGAAAGTCGGTGAGGAAGTAGGTGCCCGGCTCCTCCTCCAACGCCACGCGCACCTCCTCGCGTGCGAACACGTCGTAGCAGTGCTCGCCGTCCAGCCTCGGGAACCCGAGCCCGTCCAAAGCGCCGTACGTGCCGCAGTCGCCATAGGCAAGGCCCACGACGTCACGACGGGCCGCGAGCCTGGCCACCGCGTCGGCGATCCGTTCAGGGTGGTTGTGCAGCATCGCAGGCACGGGGACCACCTCGACCTCCCAGCCCCGGCGCCGCGCGATCCGGCGCACGTCGAGCGCCAGCGCACCGCACGCGATCACCGTCTTCATCCCGGAAACGCGAGCTGGTCGATGAACATGTCGTTGAAGTCGGCGCGTCCGGACAGCTCGACGTACTCGACCTCGCGCAGGATCGAGTACGCCTCCGCCCGCTCGCGCACCGACAACGCGGCGATCTTGGCCCCCTCGCCGGCAACGTTGCCGGCGGACACGATCCGGGGCAGGGCGATCTTCGGAACGAGCCCGATCCGCACTGCGCTCAGAGGCGACAGATACGCCCCGAAGCTTCCGGCCAGCAGCACCTGGGTGATCTCCCCGACGTCGACGCCGAGCTGGCCGAGCAGGATGCTCCAGCCGGTCGCGATCGACGCCTTGGCGAACTGAAGCTCGCGCACGTCGCGCTGGGATAGGAACACCGCGCGCTCAGGATCCTCGGAGCCGCGCCAGTCGAGCACGAACACCCGCTCCTTGCCGATCGTCGTGAGCCGGTCGGCCAGTCCGGGGTGCGACACGGCCGCCTCCTCGTCCGGGATGAACCGGCCCGAGTGGTCGAGCAGACCGCAGTGGACGAGCTCCGCCACCGCGTCGACCAGTCCCGAGCCGCACATCCCGACCGGCGCCACGTCGCCGATCACGTCCAGGGTCAGCTCATCGGAGGAGATCTTGACCCCCTCGATCGCGCCCTCGGCGGCGCGCATCCCGCACCGAATCTGCGCCGCCTCGAACGCCGGCCCGGCCGGCGCCGCGGTCGCCACCACCCGATCGACCGATCCGAGCGCGATCTCACTGTTGGTCCCCACGTCGATGAACAGGCGCAGCCGTCGGTCCCGGGTCAGGCCGGTCGCGAGCATCCCCGCGACAATGTCCCCGCCGACGTAGGCGCCCAGCGACGGGAACACGAACGCCGGCGCGCGTGGGTGGACCTGGATCCCGAACTCGCGGGCGAGCACATCGTCTCCGAACGCGTGAGTCGAGACCACGAACGGCGCCATCGACAGCGGCTCGGGGTCGATCCCGAGCGCCAGGTGCATCATCGTGACGTTGCCGCACACGGTGATCTCGTACACCTCGCGCGGCTCGACCTCGCCCTCCGCACAAACCTCGGACACCAGCGAGGACATCGTCTCCTGTACCCGCATCCGCAACGCGCCCAGCGCGTCGGGGTCCATCATCGTGGCGGAAATCCGGGTGATCACGTCGGCGCCGAACGGCTGCTGGCGGTTCAGCAGCGAGCGCACCGCGACCGGCTGCCCGCTCTCGAGATCCAGCAGCGTCGCCACCACCGTCGTCGTGCCCACGTCGAAGGCGATCGCGAACCGCCGCGCGGTCGTGTCCCCCGGCTCCAACCCGATCAGCTCCTGGTCGGCGACCACCGCGGTGACGTCCCAGTTCGACGCCCGCAGCACCGATCCGAGCGACCGCAGCACCTCGATCGACGCGTGCGGCTCTAAATCGTCCAGCGCGTCGAGCACCCGCTGGAGGTCCGAGCGCTGGTCCTCCATCGAGGGCTCGTCCAGGACCAGGTGGCGCTTCTGCACCGCGGGTCGCAGGATGACGTGGCGCCCGACACCCGCCAGCGCCGCCTTCGGACGGGTCTGCAGCGGCGGCACCTCGACGACCAGATCGCCGCGCGCCGAGGCCCGGCACGCAAGCCGCCACCCGTCGCGCAGCTCATCGGCGCTGAACGCCCGGGGATCCAGCGGTCCAACCGGGACGTCCCCGGACACGATGCGCACGCGGCACTTCTTGCAAGTGCCGTGCCCGCCGCACGTCGAGTCGATCGCGATCCCGTTCCAGCTCGCGGCGTCGAACACCGGCGTGCCGCTCGGCACGCGCACCTCGGCGCCTTCCGGAAGGAACCGCAGACGGACCCGCTGCGCGCCGTCGTCGAGCCCTGGCTCCGGCGTCGGCGAGGCCGCGTCGCCGCCGGCCAGCCCAAGACGCCGCTGCGGCAAGGGTCCGCTCACGACACCGGCGCCGCCTGGGCCACCGTCGCCTGCCGAGCGCGATGCGCGGCGATCCAGTTCGCGCCCCACTCGTCGTGGCCCAGCAGGAGATCGCTCGCGCGCACCGCGTCGACCACCTCACGCGCCGTCGACATGATTGCGCTGGTCAAGCCCGCCGCCATCGCCATCGGGAGGAACGCCGCGTTCAGCGCATGGCGGTCGGGGAGGCCGAACGACACGTTCGACGCGCCCAGGCACATGTTCACGCCGAGCTCGTCGCGGAGCAGGCTGATCGTCTCGAGGGTGGTGCGAACCGCGGTCGGATCCGCGCCCACGGTCATGGCCAGCGGGTCGATCACGACGTCGTCGCGTGCGATGCCATATTCGGCGGCCACGGACACGATCTTGCGGGCGCACTCGAGCCGCTTCTCGGGCGTCTCCGGGATGCCGGTCTCGTCGTTGGCCAGCCCGATCACCGCCGCACCGTGGCGCGCCACCAGCGGCAGGATCTCGGAGAGCCGGTCGTCCTCGGCGGTCACCGAGTTCACCAGCGCGCGCCCCTCGTACACCGCCAGCCCGGCCTCGAGCGCCTCGATCACCGACGAGTCGATGCAGATCGGCGCGTCGACGGCGCCCTGCACGGTCTTCAGCATGCTCGCCAGCAGCTCGGGCTCGTCCACCAGCGGTATCCCGGCGTTCACGTCCACCATGTTCGCGCCGGCCTCGACCTGCGCCACCGCGTCGGTGCTCACCGTCGACAGGTCGCCGCCGCGAAGCTCCTCGGCGAACTTCTTGCGCCCGGTCGGGTTGATCCGCTCGCCGATCACGCAGAACGGGCGATCGCGACCAATCTCGACCGTCTTCGAGTGCGAGCGCAGGACGGTGACCGCGTTCATGCCGGTACCTTCTCGCGCCGCAGCTCGAGCAGCTCCTTGGCCTTCTTGACCGCCGCCGAGGCGTCGGCCGAGTAGCCGTCGGCGCCGACCGCGTCGGCGTACTCCTGTGTGACGGGCGCGCCGCCCACCATCACGATCACCCGGTCGCGCAAGCCCGCCTTCTCGAGCGCGTTGATGTTCGCCTTGAACATCGGCATCGTCGTGGTGAGGAACGCCGAGAACCCGACGATCTCCGGGTTGTGCTCCTCGATCTGCTCGATGAACTTCTCCGGCGCCACGTTCACCCCCAGGTCGATCACGTGAAAGCCCGCGCCCTCGAGCATGATGTTGCAGAGGTTCTTGCCGATGTCGTGCACGTCGCCCTTGACCGTTCCCATCAGGAACGTGCCGATCTCGGCCGTGCCGGTCTCGGCCAACAGCGGGCGCAGGATGTCGAGCGCGCCCTGCATCGCGCGCGCCGCGATCAGCATCTCGGGGACAAAGAAGTCGCCGCGCTCGAACCTCGCCCCGACCTCCTCGAGCGACGGGATCAGCGCGTCGTACAGCATCCGGTCGGGCCCGAGTCCCTGTTCGAGACCCTCGTTCACGCCATCGCGAACCGCCGGGGCGTTGCCTACGAGCGTCTCGTCATAGAGCAGCTGGAGGATCTCTTCATCGGTCATGCGGCGCGTTCTCCTTGCTCGTCATGCGGCCCTTTCTCCTTGCTCGCGGTGGCCGAGGCGGCGGCTGAGCACCCGCGCCTCACTGATCAAGATCGGTTGCAGCTCGCGCACGCGCGCCGGCGTCATCCGCAGCGTCGGGCCCGAGATGCTGAGCGCCGCGATCACCTCGCCCCGCGCGCCTCGCACCGGTGCCGCCATCGCGGACAGGCCGATCTCGAGCTCGTCGATCGAGGTGGCGAACCCGTCGCGCCGGACGGCTTGGAGCTCGCGGTCCGTCGCCGCCCCGGCGGGTCCGGCTGCAGTCGCCGGCGCGCGGCCGAACGCCGCGAACACCCTGCCGTTGGCGGAGTGCTCGTAGCCCACCGAGCGCCCGAGCCACTGCCCCGCGCCGAGGAAGTGCCGGCTGTCCACCTGGGCGATGTGCTCGACTCCGTCGGGCCCGGGAACGGCGAGGTTGATCGTCTCGCCGGTGGCCTGCGCCAGCGCGTCGAGCGCCGGCCGCGACAGCTCGACGATGCTGCGCTCGAGCATGCTGCGCTCGGCCACCCGGAGGATCGCCGGACCGGGTCGCAGGCGCCCGCGCTCACCGTCTTGCTCGATCAGGCCACGCCGCTCCAGGGCGCTCACCAGACGCGATGCGGTGCTCTTGGGCAGCCCGGCGGCGCTCGCCAGGTCGGTCAGCGCGATCGGTTCCTCGCTTTCGAGCACTCGCACCAGCAGGTCCGCCCCGCGGTCCACGGCGGTCGTCCCGTGCGCCGGTGCGGCTGGACTCTCATTCACTTGGAACTGTTGTTCCACGCTAGATAAGGTTACGGATACACGCCGCCAGGTCAACCCCCCGGCTGGGGGCCGCCGACCCCCACCCCCGAACGCGAGGAGCCAGCCTTGTTCGTGAACTCGATGCCCCGCTACGAGATCCTGAGCGAAGAGGCGATGGACGTGATCGACCGCGGCTGGCGCCGGCTGGTCTCGGAGATCGGGATCGAGTTCCTCCTCCCCGAGGCGGTCGACGAGCTGGTCAAGGCCGGCCAGACGCTCGAGGACGAGAACCGGATCCGATTCGACCCCGACTTCATCCTCGAGCAGATCGCCAAGGCCCCGCGCGAATTCGAACTGCAGGCGCGCAACCCCGCGAACACCGCGCACATCGGCGGCGATCACATGGTGTTCGCCCCGGTCTACGGCTGCCCGTTCATCCGCGAGGGCGACGTCCGGCGCGACGCCAAGATGGCCGACTTCGAGAACCTCGTGAAGCTGGCGCAGGCGTTCCCCGAGCTCGACTCTCCCGGCGGGACGATCTGCGAGCCAGAGGACCGGCCGCTCGACTCACGCCACCTCGACATGGTGTTTGCACTCCAGACCCTGTCCGACAAGCCCTACATGGGGTCGGTGACGAGCGGCCCGAACGCGGCCGACACGATCCGCATGGGCGAGATCCTGTTCGGCGGGCGCGAGGCGATCGAGCGCGCGCCCGTATCGATCAGCCTGATCAACGTGAACTCCCCGCTGCGCTACGACGACCGCATGCTGGGCGCCATGTTCGAGTACGTCAAGGCCAACCAGGCCGTGGTCATCACGCCGTTCCTGCTCATGGGGGCAATGTCCCCGGTCTCGCTGCCGGCCACCCTCGTCCAGCAGGTCGCCGAGGCGCTCGCCGGGATCGCGCTGGCCCAGCTGCTGCGCCCGGGTGCCCCAGTCGTGTTCGGGAGCTTTCTGTCGAACACCGATATGCAGTCGGGCTCGCCCTCGTTCGGCACGCCGGAGTCCGGCATCGGGGTCTTGTGCACCGGTCAGATCGCACGGCGTTTCGGGCTGCCCTGGCGCGGGGGCGGCGGCCTCAACGCGTCGCAGACCGTCGACGCCCAGGCCGCCTACGAGTCGCTGATGACGATGCTCCCGACGTTCCTGGCCGGGACCAACTTCGTCATGCACTCGGCCGGCTGGCTCGAGGGCGGCCTGGTCTCCTGCTACGAGAAGTTCATCGTCGACGTCGAGCTCCTGCGCGAGCTGCGCCACGAGTTCACGCCCTTCGAGATCGACGAGGCGTCGCTGGCGTTCGACGCGCACACCGAGGTCGGCCCGGGCGGGCACTTCCTTGGCGCCGCCCACACGCTCGAACGCTTCCGCGAGTGCTTCTACCGACCGCTGCTGTCCTCGACCGAGAACTTCGACCGGTGGTCCAAGCGCGGCGCCAAGGACACCACCGCCCGCGCCGGCGAGATCTGGCGCTCGACGCTCGAGAGCTACGAGCAGCCGCCGCTCGACGACGCGCTCCGCGCCGAGCTCGAAGAGTTCGTGGTGCGCCGGCGCGCCGAGCTCGGCGACTAGTAGCGTCACCGCATCTTGAACGCGCGCGAGCTCCGGCTGCTCTTCGTCGTCGCGAGCGCGGTCGTATTCGTCGACACGATGTTCTACGCGGCGGTCGCGCCGCTGCTGCCCGCGCTCACCCGCGATCTGCATCTCTCGAAGGCGTCCGCCGGCGTACTGACCGCGAGCTATGCGCTCGGGACGCTCGTCGGTTCGATCCCGGGGGGGATGCTGGCGTCCCGGGCCGGGCCGCGCGTGACCGTCTACGTCGGCCTGTTCCTGCTCGGCGCGTCGAGCCTGGCGTTCGGGTTTCTCAACCACATCGTCCTGCTCGACGCCGCGCGCTTTGTCCAGGGGTTCGGAGGTGCCTGCACCTGGGCGGGCAGCCTTGCGTGGCTGATCGGCGAGGTCCCGGTCGACCGGCGCGGGAGCACCATCGGTGGGGCGCTCGCCGCCGCCATCGCCGGCGCGCTGTTCGGACCCGTGATCGGCACGCTCGCGCACGTGCTCGGACGCGCACCGGTGTTCTCGGCGGTCGTCGTCGTCGCCGGAGCGCTGGCGGTGGCCGTGCACGCGCTCCCGGCGCCTTCGCCCCCATCGGCCCCGCTGCGCCGAACCCGGCTGCTCGAGGAACTGCGCGACCCCGCGACCGCGCTCGCCATGTGGCTGGTCGCGCTGCCCGCGATCGCCTCGGGACTGATCAGCGTGCTGGCGCCTCTCCGTCTGAGTGCGCTCGGCGCCAGCGCCGTGGCCATCGGCGCGACGTACCTGATCGCCGCCGCCGCCGAGGCTGTCGTCAGCCCCGCCGTGGGCCACGTCTCGGACCGTCGCGGCCGCTTGCTCCCGCTGCGCATCGGCCTGGCCGCCGCCACGGTCGTCCTGCTGTGCTTCGCGCCGTCGAAGAGCGCGGTAGCCGTCGCCGTCGTCGTGGTGCTCTCGGCCGTGGCGCTTGGCAGCTTCTGGGCGCCGGCCATGGCGATGCTCTCCGACGTCGCCGAGTCGCGCGGCGTCACTCAGGGCTACGCCATGGCACTCACCAACCTCGCCTGGGCCGCCGGCCAGATCGTCGGCGCCGGCGGAGGCGGCGCGCTCGCCAAGGCGACCGGCGACGCCTTGCCTTTCACGCTCTCGGCCGTCCTCTGCGCCGCGACGCTCGGCCTCGTTCTCGCCCGTCCTGTGCGCGCCGCCCTCGCACGTTGATCGGCCGTATAAACTTCTGTAACCGATGACTGATATATCAGTCGTCTCCGGGCGTCGTGGCAGTCAGCGCGGACTGCTCGCCGACAGCGCGTACCGGGCCCTTCGGGACCGGCTGGTCACGCTGCGCATCCCACCGGGGTCGCCGATCGACGAGGACGCGATCGGGCGTGAGCTCAAGATGGGCCGCACGCCGGTGCGCGAGGCGATCAAGCGCCTGGCGCTCGAGAACCTGGTCACGGTGTTCCCGCGCCGGGGAACGTTCGCCTCGGAGATCAACATCACCGACCTGGCGGACATCTCCGACGTGCGGGCTCAGCTCGAGGGCCACGCCGCCTACCGGGCGGCCGAGCGGATCACCGACACGCAGCGGGCCGATCTGTCCGGTCTGCTGGTTGAGCTCGAGCTGAGCCGCGGACAGGACGACGTCGAGGTGCTGATGGAACTGGACGCGACCGTGCATCGCTTCATCTACCAGTGCGCCGGCAACCCGTTCCTCGAGGAGACGCTCGGCCGGTATCTCAATCTGTCGCTGCGGATCTGGTACTTGGTGATCGACCGTCTGCCCCACCTGTTCGCGCGCGTGCACGAGCACGAGGAGGTGCTGCACGCGATCGAGTCAGGCCAGGCCGAGCGTGCGCGCGAGATCCTGACCCGGCACATCGGGACCTTCGAGCGCGAGATTCGCTCGGTCCTGTGAGCTAGTGCCCTAAGACGTCGAGATCGTCGACGACGGATCCGCCGGCTGCGTGCCGGCCAACGCGGCTCGAGCCGGGCGCGGGGCCAGACTACCCGCACGATCCCGACCCGGTCGGCCCAGCACCGCGCGCAGCGACGCGACCAGGTACCGGCGCAGGTGCCACACCATCAGCCCGGTCCACCACGCGCTCGAGATCAGGTGCAGGTAGGCCATGACCGACCCGGTGCCCGGTGAAATCAAAAGCGCCACGCCGGTGACCAGCAGCGGAACCGACAGCGCCGCCAGGACGATCGACACCACCTCGTGCAGGTGCTGGCGGGAGAAGGCGCGGCGGATTCGCGCCAGGCCGAGATCGGCCACCTTGTAGACGACGAGCAACAGCGCCAGCGCCGAGATCCCGGAGTGGACCCAGATCACTGCGCCCGGGGGCGCATCACCGGCCACGTCGATCCCGTAGAGGGTCGCCCCCGTCGCCACCGCGGCGACCAGCGGGCCGAGCGCGAGCAGGCCGCGGCGTGCCACCGAGGACCGGACGGCGGTGGGCGCGGGCGACGGCGCCGGCACCTCCTCGGGGCGTGAGCGCTCCGAGTCCGGCCGGTAGGCGACCCACAGGAAGACGCCGACCCCGATCACGAGGAAGCCGAAGTGCGGCCAGTGCTGCGCCAGCACCTTGCTCATCGCGAGCCCCTCAACGCCGGGACGCGCGCTGCACGTCGCGCAGCGCGATTCCCAGCAGCACGCCGCCGGCGAAGATGAAGCCGTGCTGGGTGAAGTGGATGGTCGGGTTGGCGTCGGCCAGGTGATCGACGAACGGCATCAGCAGCGTCACCTCGAGCAGCACCGCGAACGCGACCAGGAGGAACGCGCGCCGCCGCGTACGCAGGCGGTCGCGCGTGAGGGAAAGAGAGTTGGCTTCCATGACCTGGTGATCGGCTCCTTCGATCTGACTTTGACCGTGCGCCGCTCAGGCGCGGTGCTCGCCGTTGGCCCAGGTGTGGGCCATCGCCCTGAGCCCAGCCACCAGCGAGCTCCGGGCGAGCCGACGGCGGGCTCCGGGCACAGTCGGCGGTGGGATCAGGCGGCGCTGGCGCGCCACCGTGTGGACCGGCGCGGCCGGGCCGGACGGCTCGATCGGGCCGGCGCCCTCGACGGCAGCCGCCGGGAAAACCGCGGCGACGGTCCCGGTCCCGGCGTCGGTGGCGGCCTGCGCGCCGACGAACAGCTTCGCGACGACCTCGGGCGGCTCGGGCCGGAAGAACAGGAAACCCTGGGCGGTGTCGCACCCGGCGCTCTGAAGGTTCCCGAGCTGATCGGCGGTCTCGACGCCCTCGGCTGTGACCTTCAGCTTCAGCGCGTGCCCCAGTTCGATCACCGCGCCCACGATCGCGATGTCCTGCTCGTTGTCGGGCAGGCCGCGCACGAACGACCGGTCGACCTTCACACAGTCGACGGGCAGGCGGCGCAGGTACTCGAGCGACGAGTAGCCGGTGCCGAAGTCGTCGATCGCGATCTGGAGGCCGAGGCGCTTGAGCTGTGTGAGCGTGTGGATCGACGACTCGGGGTCCTCGATCAGGACGCTCTCGGTCACCTCCAGGCACAGGCTGGCCGGATCGATCCCGGTCTCCTCGATGACCCCTGAAACCGTGTCGCACAGCGAATCCTGGGCCAGCTGGCGGGCGGACACGTTGACTCTCAGCAGCAGTGGCTGGTCGCTCGGGCGCGTGCGCTGCCAGATGACGGCGCGCTGGCAGGCGTCGCGCAGGACCCACGTCCCCAGCGGGACGATCAGCCCGGTCTCCTCGGCCAGCGAGATGAACTCGCCCGGCCCGAGCAGGCCGCGCTCGGGGTGCTGCCAGCGTACGAGCGCCTCGAGACCGGTGATGTGCTCGCCGTCGATTGAGACCTCGGGCTGGAAGAAGACCCGGAACTCCTCGCGCTCGAGCGCCTTGCGGATCGCGTTCTCGTTGTGCAGGCGGGCCAGGGCACGCTCGCGCGTGACCTCGTCGAACAGCACCACGCGCGCGCCGCCGGCGCCCTTGGCCCGGTACATGGCGGCGTCCGCGTCGCGGATCAGGTCGTCGGGATCCTGGTTCGGGTCCGACGTGACCGAGATTCCGATGCTCGCCGCCGCCATGGTCTCGCCGTGCGCGAGCTGGAACGGGAGGCTGAACGCCTTGAGCACGCGCTCGGCGACGGCGACGGCGCCCTCGTCGTCGTAGATGTCCTCGCACAGGATCACGAACTCGTCCCCGCCGAACCGCGCGAGCGTCTCATGGCGGCGCAGCGAGTGGCCGACCCGCTCGGCGACCGCGACCAGCAGCTCGTCGCCCTCGCCGTGGCCGAGGCTGTCGTTGATCACCTTGAAGCGGTCGAGGTCGAGGAACAGCACCGCCACCGAGCGGTGCGGGCCGCGTCCGAGCCGCTCGAGCGCGAGCCTGAGGTTGTTGAGGTAGAGCACGCGGCTGGGCAGGCCGGTGAGCGGATCGCGCAGCAGCTGGTTCTCGTTGGTCCGCCAGGCGACCACATGGGCGACGCTCGCCGCGAGCACGAATCCGCCGTGGATCAGCGCCCACACCCACGGGTGCCGAGCGCCGTCGGTGTTGCTGCCGTACACGGACTCGGGCGAGATCACGCCGCCGACACCGTGGTGGACGACAACGTAGGCGATCGCGACCAGGAACGGCGTCCAATCCTGGTACAGGGTGAGAACGCCGATCATCACGAAAAAGTGGAAATGGGCCTCGGTGATCCCGCCCCACAGGTCGACCAGCACGGCCGAGCAGGTGATCAGCCCGAACGACGCGGCGATGATGCGCGCCTTCATGCGGAACCGCTCCCAGCTGGCGCCGAGCCCGCACAGCGAGATCAAGCTGCAGTCCGCCGCGACGTGCACGACCGAGTGATGGCCGACGAGCATCCCGAACGCGAACAGCGCCGGGACGTGCAGCCAGAGTAGGACGCAGATCGAGTGGTGGCGGGCGCGCAGGACGTGCTCGGGGAGCAGCTGCCCCTTGGGGAGCCAGTGCTTGAGGCCGATGTAGCGGCCCACGAGCCATGCGCCAAACCCGGGCCGGGCGCCGCGGAGGCGCTCGGGGTACGCCGTCCCGGGGGTGATCCCCTCCTCGACGGCCGGCAGGGCGCTCATCACGCGGCGGACGTCTTGGCTTGACGGACCTTGGTCACCGCGCGCTGAGCCGGGGTCAGCTCGCGGGCGGGGACCGGCACGGCGCACGGGGCGCCGGTCTTGTACACGAAGCGGCTGCGCGCCACGTGGTAGCTGCGGTCCTCGCCGAAGAAGCACTCGTGCGACTTGGCCATCTCCTCGGTCCTGTAGGCGGCCAGCGGCTTGGCCTGCTCGTGGAATGCGCGGATCTCGCGCTTCTGCTCGAGCCAGTGGCCGACGTCGGGATGGCGTGCCAGGCGCTCGGCGAGACCCTGAACCTGCGCGCGGAAGCTCGCCGCGGTGTCGCCGAAGGCGCCGTCGAGCAGCCCGATCTCAACCGCGCGGCGCGTGCCGATCGGGTTGAACGGGGCACTCGTCAGCTCGGCGGTGAGCTCGTCGCCGATTCGGCGCGGCAGCACGTACGTCCAGTACTCCGAGCCGTAGAGGCCGCCCATGTGCTGGTAGTAGGGGTTCAGGACGACGTCCTCCCGAGCCACCACGTGGTCGGCCGAGACGGCGAACGGCACGCCGCCCGCAGCGGCGTCGCCCGACAGCGCCGAGATCGTGATGTGCGAGTCCGTCTCGAGGATCTCGCGCACGATGTCGTCGATCGCGTGGAGGTTGTACCAGGACTCCTCGGCCTGATCGGCAGCCGCCTCGATCACGTTCAGGTGGATGCCGTTGGAAAAGAAGTCGGCGCCGCCGGCCAGGACGATCACCTTGGTCGTCCGGCGGTTGCGCGCGTATATGTAGGCCTCGCGGAGGCGACGGCACTGCTCGGTGCTCATCGCGCCGTTGTAAAAGTCGAAGTTCAGGTAGCCAACGCCGGCCTTCTCCTCGTAGGAGATCTCGCGGTAGGTGTGACCCGGCGGGATCGGGGCGTGCAGTGCGACCGGGATCTCGGGGACGTCCGGGGTGTGCCCGGCCAGTTCCAGGGCACGCGCGGCCGGCAACTTGTAGGGCGCCGGACCGTCCTTCGGCCTGAGGTGGGTGATCCACACCGCGCCGTCGACCGTTGCGCGGCAGATCGCGCCACCCCGCGTCGCGATGATGTCGCCGGGACGGCCGCGCAGCCCGCGCTCGAAGTACACGTTGAACATGAAGTACTCGGCGCCGGCGATCGTGTCGAGCACGCCCGGGTGACCCTCGGCGGCGCGGATCTTGCGTACCACGGCGGCGGTGGAGTCACAGCGCCAGTCGATCGTACGATCGGCCTGCTTGATCAGCGGGCGCAGGCGGCCGGTGACGTACGGGTCGTCGTAGTTCAGCGGGAGCGGCTGGAAGTCGCCGCGGGCGAAGTTGTGGACCGCCATGACGAGCATCTCGACTGCGGCGTGCCGGACCTCGTGGCGGTAGATGCTGCTCTTCCCGACGGGACGCAGCCTGAACTTGCTGGTCTCCCAGATATCGCCGGCGTCGGCGTCCTCGGCCGCCTCGAGCACGGTCACGCCCCACTCCTCCATGCCGAGCTCGATCGCCCAGTCAAGAGAGGAGGGGCCGCGGTCGCCGTGCGGGCCGGGGTGTACGACCAGGCAGGTGTACTTGCCCCACACCGACTGTGGGATGAACTGCTTGAGCATCGGGCACACGACCAGGTCGGGCTGGTGGGCGTTGACCGATGTCTCGATCAGCTCGGGCGAGTCGACCACCTGGACGGTGACCTCGTGGCCCATCTCCGTGAGCGCGATGTACGCGCGCTGGCTCAGGCTGTTGTGCGCGGAGGTGACGAACAGGATGCGAAGCGGCTTGTCGACCACCGGGGTCGGAAGCTCGCCCCGCAGACGGGTCGGGCTACGTCGCAGAACGTCGCGGAAGTTGGTCGGGGCGTCCATTACGCCGCAGCATCGTCCGTTTGCGGCATGCCCTGGAGCGGGATTGGACGGATTACTGAGTTACGGTACGGACAACTACGGGTTTAGGACGAAGTCGTCCGATCACTGTCGTTGGCAGCCCGATCAGCGTCTCGATGGGGTACCGGCCGGCGCCGGCGTCCTCAGGCAAACAGCTTGCGCAGGTGGTCGTTGAGGAACATCCCGCCCGGGTCGAGCTCTCGCCTCAGCTCGATGAACGTGTCCGCCTCTGGATACAGGGCGTGGAGCCGTTCGGGACTCAGGAAGTGCAGCTTGCCCCAGTGAACCCGCGCCGAGAACTCCGACAGGAGCGCATCAACCGAGCGCAGGTAACTCCAGTAGTCGGTCCCCGGCTTCCCCGAGACGGAGATCACCGTAGTGGCCGTCTTGTAGTTCGGGGAGAGATACGCGTCATCGGGACCGACGGTGCGTACCTCGAGCGGGTAGATCGAGTCGTGGAGGCTCCGGAGCATCAGATCGCGCATCGCGGACAGCGCATCGGGTCCGAGCTCGAGTGGAACGAAATACTCAAGCTCGTGAAAGTTGGGGTCGTACACCATCGGATAGATGCGATAGCAGCGATCGGTCCGCCGCCCCTCCACCGAACTGTCGGGCTGATCTGGCGTGGCCTCGTCGTAGATCTTCACGTAGCACTTGTCGGCCATCGTTTGATCGTGTGAGGCGAGGTTGTACAGGGCGGCTGATTCCTCCGTGGGCAACCAGAAGAACCCGAAGTGGCGATGCTCGTGCACCAGCTCGTCCCAGCGCTCCAGCACCTCCTCCCAGGGCCAGAGGTCGATCTGCTCGGTCAGTCTGTACGAATCGGTCACCTCGAGCTCGAGCCGTGTCATGACTCCCAGCATTCCGATCGACACCTGAGCGGCGCGCAGAAGGTCGGGTTCGGTCTGATCGATGTCGCGAACGTCGCCCGTCGCGGTGACGAGCCGAACCCCGCGAACCACGCCCGAGAAGCACGTGTTCCGGATCCCCGATCCATGAGTTGCGGTCGCCACAGCGCCGGCGATCTGCTGCGTGTCGATGTCTCCCTGGTTCTTCAGGGCAAGGCCCTCTGCCCACAGCGGCTCGTAGAAGTCTCGGATCAGCGTCCCGGCCAGGGCGGTTGCGCGCTTGCGCCCTGGATCCGCGTCGACGACGCCCCTCAGGGCCGAAACGTCCAGGAGCAGCCCGTCGGTCTCGACGATCGGGGTGAACGAATGCCGCGCGCCCGCGACGCGGACGCCACACCCTCGCTCGGCCGCGCCGCGCACCAGGGCGGCTACCTGGTCCTCGTCGCGAGGCGCCGCCGCGAAGCCCGGAGTGAAGGATTGATTACCAACCCAATTGCTCCACGTCGTCGCTGCCGGCAAGTCGGCCAGCACGCTCGCAGATCCACGCCCAATGTCAGGTTGGTGGCTCATGAGCGCCTCGCGTCAGGCGTCAGCACCACGGTCTGCAACTCGGTGAACGACTGCATCACGTGCGAGCCTCCGACTCTGCCGAGCCCGCTGTCGGTCCCGGCCCGGCCGCCGAACGGAAGATGCGCCTCCCAGTAGTTGCTGGACTCGTTGACGTTGACCCAGCCGGTGTGGACTCGGTCCGCGAACTCCAGCCCGGCTTGCAGGTCGGCGGTGAAGATCGCCGCCAGCAGGCCGTAGGGCGAGGCGTTGGTCAGCGAGATCGCCTGCTCCAGCGAATCGATCGCGACGACCGGCGCCACCGGCCCGAATGTCTCCTCGACCGCGATCCGCGAGTCGGCCGGGACGTCGGTCAGGATCGTCGGCTGCCAGTACAGCGACGTGGCAAACCCGTCGGCTCGTGAGCCTCCGCTGACCACGCTCGCCCCACGCGTAAGCGCGTCGCTGACGTGCTCGTCCATCTTCGCCGCCACCGGCTCGTTGTTCACCGGCCCCATCGTGGTCGCGTCGTCGAACGGATCGCCCAGGAGGATTCGCTCGGCGACGCGCCGCGCCAGGAGATCGACGAACTCGTCACGGACGGCGCGGTGGACCAGGATCCGTTCGCCCGCCGTGCAGCTCTGACCCGCGCACAGGTAGCAGGCCACCAGCGTCGCCTCGACCGCGGCCTCGACGTCCGCGTCGTCCATGACCACCAGCGGTCCGTTCCCGCCCATCTCGAGTAGCGCAGCCTTGCCCGCGGCCGCCTGCGCGACGAGACGGCCGGTCGCGGTCGAGCCGATGAATGCGACCCCGTCGGTGCCCGGATTGCGCGCAATCTCGTCGCCGACCACCGGCCCCGGCCCGGTGACCAGGTTGAACACGCCGGGCGGAAGGTCGGCGTCGGCCACGCACTCGGCGAGGGCGACCGCGCAGACGGCCGTCGAGGGCGCCGGCGTCCACACGACCGCGTTGCCACATGCGAGGGCCGGCGCGATCAGCTCGGCCGGCATCGTGTAGGGCCAGTTCCACGGGCTGATCACGCCCACCACACCGCGCGCGCGGCGCATCAGCAGCACGCGCTTGCCTGGCGAGAACGAATTGGGCAGCTCGCCGCCGAGGCGCTTGGCGTCCTCGGCCGCCATCCTCCAGTACTCGACCAGCTCGTCGACCTCGCCAAGCGCCTCCGCGCGCATCGGCTTGCCCTGGTCGAGGGTGAGGATACGGGCCAGCTGATCGCGGCGCGACTCGATCAGATCGCCGACGGCGTGCATCTTCGCCGCGCGCTCGAACGCGGTCAGCCGAGCCCATCCCTCCGCGGCGCCGCGGGCGGCGTCGATCGCGCGGACGGCGTCGCTGCGATCCCCCTGCGGGACCGACCCGATCGTCTCGCCGGTCGCCGGGCTCGTCGCCTCGAACGTTTCCCCGCTGGCACTGGGCTGCCAGCTCCCACCCACGAACATCTGCTGCACGGTGCTGGTCGCCATTGATGCCTCCAAGCCCCATCCCGGTCGCGTTGACACAGTTCGACAACTGATATATAACCGGCCGATCAGGCCCGGGTCAACGGATTCGAGGGTGCGTTCCACCGCAGCTGCGGGCCACGATTCGCTGTTCGACGTGTGTCGCGGTGGCGCACTGACCGGGGAGGTTGATCGATGACAGCCGTAGACGCTCCACAGGCGAGCGCCGGGACGTCGGACACGAACGAACTGGCCGGCTTCGGCTATAAGCAGGAACTGGATCGTTCGCTGGGGAGCTTCTCCTCGTTCGCGGCGGGCTTCAGCTACATCTCGATCCTGACCGGCGTCACCGCGCTGTACGGGTTCGGCTACCTCAACGCCGGTCCTGGCGTGTGGTGGACGTGGCCGGTCGTCGTCTTCGGCCAGATCCTGGTCGCCCTGTGCTTCATGGAGATGGCCGCCCAGTACCCGATCGCCGGGTCGGTGTACCAGTGGTCAAAACAGATCTCGACCGGCTTCACGTCGTGGATGACCGGCTGGATCTACATCGTTGGCGCGATCGTCACGATCGCGGCCGTCGCGGTCGACTGGCAGATCGTCCTGCCGCAGGTCACCACGAAGCTCCAGTTCTTCGGAACCTCGGCCGACGCGGGCACCTACCTGACCAAGCACGGCGCCCAGAACGCGCTGCTCCTCGGCGCGATCCTGGTCGCGATCACGACCACGATCAACATGCTCGGCGTCAAGCTGATGTCGCGGATCAACAACGTCGGCGTGATCTGCGAGCTGGTCGGCGCGACGGTCCTGGTGATCCTGCTGCTGTTCAACGCGCACCACGGGCCACAGATCATCTTCCACTCCTACGGCTTCGGCGCCGGCCATCCCTGGGGCTACTTCGGCGCCCTGCTCGTCGGCGGCCTGCTCAGCGCATACGTGATGTACGGGTTCGACACCGCGGGCACGCTCGCCGAGGAGACCAACAACCCGCGCAGGCACGCCCCGCCGGCGATCATCCGCGCGATCGCGGCGGCCGCGATCATCGGCGGCCTCGTGATCCTGTTCGCGTCGATGGCGAACAAGCACGTGCTCGACAAGAACGTCGGGCTGCTCGGCCTTCCGTACGTGATGAAGCAGGCGTTCGGAAACACCGTCGGGAACCTGTTCCTGATCGACTGCGCGATCGCGATCTTCGTCTGCTGCCTGGCCGTCCAGACGGCGACGATCCGCATGATCTTCTCGATGGCGCGCGACGACCGCCTACCGGCCGGCTCCGCCGTTGCGCGCGTCTCCGGTCATCGCAAGGTGCCGATCGTCCCGGCGCTGGTGACGGGCGGCCTGACACTCGTGCTGCTGCTGATCAACATCGGCAACCAGAGCGCGTTCCTCGTGCTGACATCGCTGGCGATCATCATGTTCTACCTCGCCTACCTCGGGGTCACCGTCCCGATGCTCGTCAAGCGTCTGCGAGGGGAGTGGCCGAGGCCCGACCACGGCCCGTACTTCTCGCTCGGGCGGTGGGGGCTACCGGTGAACATCGCCGCCGTCATATACGGCGCGCTCGTGGCGCTCAACATCGCCTGGCCGCGCAACGCGATCTACAACTCGCTCGGAACGCCCCACTGGTACTGGCAGTGGTCGCCGTTGCTGTTCATCGGCGGCGTGGTGATCATCGGCTCGATCTACTACTTCACCGTGCAGGTCCACAAGAGCGGTCAGGTGCTGGAGGAGCACCGGGCCGGCGTCCCCGAGCTCGAGCACCTGCCCCCGATGGGCGAGATGGCGCCATGATCGACGCCGGCGAGTTCGACTATGTGATCGCCGGTGGGGGGACGGCGGGCTGCGTGGTCGCGGCCCGCCTGACCGAGGACCCGTCGGTAACGGTTTGCCTGATCGAGGCCGGCCCGTCGGACGTCGGCGATCCGCGGATTCTGCGGCTCGAGGACTGGATGTACCTGCTCGACTCCGGCTACGACTGGGACTATCTGGTCGAGCCGCAGGCACGCGGTAACAGCTTCCTGCGTCACGCCCGCGCGAAGGTGCTGGGCGGCTGCTCGTCCCACAACTCGTGCATCGCGTTCTGGACGCCCGAGGAGGATCTCGACGAGTGGGCGGCCATGGGCTGCGAGGGGTGGAGCGCGGCCGACTGCTGGCCGTTGATCACGCGCCTGGAGACCAACGACGGGCCTGGAGAACACCACGGCCGTGTGGGCCCGGTCAACATCCGGACGGTGCCGCCCGACGATCCGTGCGGCGTCGCGTTGCTCGAGGCCGCCGCCGAGGCGGGCCTGCCCACGAGTCGGTTCAACGAGGGCCACACCGTGACCAACGGGGCGGGCTGGTTCCAGATCAACGCGTCGGCGGACAACACGCGCATGTCCTCGTCGCACGCGTACCTGCACCCGGTCCTCGGCAGCCGCCCGAACCTCGAGATCCGCACCGCCTGCTGGGTCAACCGCGTCGCGCTCGAAGACGCCCGCGCGACGGGGGTCCAGTACCTCACGCCGGATCTGCTCACGCAGGCCATGGTCAAGGCGCGGCGCGAGGTGATCCTCAGCGCCGGCGCGATCGACACGCCGAAGCTGCTGATGCTGTCGGGCATCGGACCCGGCGAGCACCTGCACGAGGTCGGCATCCAGACGGTCGTTCACTCGCCCGGCGTCGGCGCCAATCTCGACGACCACGTCGAGGGGATCGTCCAATGGGACGCGAAGAAGCCGATGATTCGCACCTCGACACAGTTCTGGGAGATCGGGTTGTTCTCGACCTCCGAGCCTGGTCTCGACCGGCCCGACCTGATGATGCATTACGGATCGGTCCCGTTCGACATGAACACCGCGCGCTGGGGCTACCCGACGACCGAGAACGGCTTCTGCCTCACTCCGAACGTGTGCCGGGGCCGCTCACGGGGAACCGTGCGGCTGCGCTCGAGCGACTACCGCGACCGCCCGCGCGTCGACCCGCGCTACTTCACCGACGCCGAGGGGCACGACGAGCGCGTGATGGCCTACGGGATGCGGCTGGCGCGCAAGATCGTGTCGCAGCCGGCGATGGCCGAGTGGGCCGGCGCCGAGCTTGCCCCCGGCCCCGAGGCGCAGACCGACGACGAGCTCATCGACTACATGCACAAGACCCACAACACGGTCTATCACCCGGCGTGCAGCTGCCACATGGGCCCGGACTCGGATCCGCTCGCGGTCGTCGACGCGCGCCTGCGCGTGCGCGGCGTACGCTCCCTGCGCATCGCCGACGGATCGGTCCTGCCGTTCCTCCCGGCGATCAATCCGTGCATCACCACGATGATGGTGGGCGAGAAGTGCGCCGACATGCTGAAGGAGGACGCGCTGCGGGGCGCGGAGCAGGCTGTCCCCGCGGCCGTGGGCTAGGCGGTACGGTGCGGGCATGATCGGCGCGCCGGCGCCCGAGGCAGCCCGCTTCCTCCGCGAGTTCCCTCCGTTCGACGCGCTCGACCCCGGCGAGCTCGAGCGCGTCGCCGAGGCGGCTGAAGAGGAATTTCACCCCGCCGGCGCGACGATCTTCCAACAGGGCGCGGAGCCTGTCGAGCATCTCCGCGTCGTGCGTACCGGCGCGGTCGAGATCGTGCTGGACGGCCGCGTGCTCGACCTGCTCGGCGAGGGGGAGCTGTTCGGCCACGCCTCGATGTTGTCCGGGCTCCCCACCGGCTTCGAGGCGCGCGCCGGCGAGAACACGGCCTGCTATCGCATTCCCGCCTCCGTGGCCCAGGAGTCCCTGGCGCGTCCCGCCGGCCTGCGCTTCGTGGCTCGCTCGCTGCTCGAGCTGTGGAACGAGGCCACCGGCGCAGTCACGGCCACCCCCAGCGTCGACCCGTTGCTGCAGCCCGTCGGCGCCCTGATCCGGACCCAGTCGGTCGTGTGCCGTCCGGACACCGCGATCCGTGACGCGGCGGGGATGATGACCACGGCCCACTCCACATCCGCGGTCGTTGACCTCGGCGACGGGTCGCTGGGCATCCTCACCGACCGCGACCTGCGTGCGCGCGTCGTGGCCGAGGGCCTCACCGGCGAGGAGCCCGTCTCGGCGGTGATGTCCGCGCCGGCGTATACCTGCCCTCCGGACCGCCTGGGAAGCGACGTGGTCCTCGACATGCTCGATCGCGGGATTCGCCACTTCCCGGTCGTGTCGCCGACCGGGAGCGTGCTCGGAGTGGTCGAGCACACCGACGTGCTCGCGGCCGAGGCGCGGTCCTTCTTCTTCCTGCGCCGGCGGATCGCCCGAGCCCAGAGCGTCGCCGAGGTGATCGATGCCGCCCACGAGTTGCGCCCGACCGTGCTGGCGCTGCACGACGCTCGCGTCGCACCGGTGAACGTGTCCGCCGTCTACTCGGTGTTCGTCGATGCGCTCACGCGGCGCATGCTCGAGCTCACGCTGGCCGAGTCGGGTGGCGTCGGCGCCGAGTTCGCGTGGCTGGCGCTGGGGAGCCAGGCGCGACGCGAGGCGCTGCCGAGCTCGGACATGGACAGCGCGATCGTGTGGTTCGGCGCCTCGGACGTGGACGACGTCAAACTGCGGTTGCTCGAGGTGACGAGAACCGTGGTCGAGCGGCTCGGGGCCTGCGGCCTGCGCGCCGACACCCACGGCGCCACGGCGTCAGATCCGCGATTCGTACGGTCGCTCGGCTCCTGGCAGCGCGCCGCGCACAGCTGGATCGTAGACCCGACACAGGAGAAGGCGCTGGTCCTCGTCTCGGTGCTCGTCGACAGCCGCCCGGTGTGGGGGATCCACACCGGGACGCCGGTGGCCGACAGCTTCCGCCCTGCGCCGGACAACCCGGCGCTGCTGCGACTGCTGGCTCGCTTCGCGCTTTCGCACCGACCGCCCACCGGCTTCCTGCGCGGACTCGTGGTCGAGTCAAGCGGCGAACATCGCGGCCGGCTCGACCTCAAGAATGGCGGCGTGCTCCCGATCGTCGACCTGGCCCGCTGGGCCGGCATGGCGGCGGGCGTAACCAGCGCGTCGACGAGCGAGCGGTTACGCGCGGGAGCCGCGGCCGGAAGCCTCTCCGAGACCCAGTCCCGGACCCTGGAGGACGCACTCGCGCTGATCATGGGCCTGCGGCTGGAGCATCAGGCGCACCAGTTGCGGGCCGGGCAGGAGCCCGACGACTACATCGATCCGGCCACGCTCACACGGCTCACGCGGAGTTACCTGAAAGAGGCCTTCCGCGCGGTGGCGTCGATCCAGAAGGACGTCGCTGCGCAGCTCAGCGTCGGCGTTCATTGAGGCCGGGTAGTAGATTCCGAATGTGACCGGGGACTGGCGCGACTGGAGACCGGCCATCTGGCTCACGATGGCGGGGATCGCGGTGATGCTCCTGTTCAGCCCGTTCTACATCGGAGCGCTCTTCATCGGCGCGGCGATTGGGGCGGCGATTCGAATCAACCAGCGCCGCCGCCGTGCCGCGGCGGCCGCGGCTGCGCCGAAGCCCCCGGCGCGACGATCCGGATCTCGGCGCCAGCGGTGACCCGCAGGCGGGCCGCCTGCGGGTGATACGGGGTGCGTCGGAGCGGGCGATGGCGCGCCGGCAGCAGCACGAGGTCGAAGCCGCCGCTATGTGCGAACTGCTCGAGGGTCTGATCGGCACCCTCGATCAACAGCACGAACGTAGCGCCCCCGCCCGCCGCGCCGAGTCGCTCCCGAGCCCGGTCCAGGTCGCGCGCCACCGAGTCTGTCAGCGCCTCGTTGTACTCGATGGCCGAGTTTCCGCAGCGAGGGCCGGACGGAGCCTGTGGCGCGAGTCCGACCACCGTGAGAGTCGCGTCTGAGCCCTCGGCGAGGTCGTGCGCGAGGTCGATCGTCGCGTCGCCGGCGCGGCTGTGTTCGCACAGCACCAGGACTCGTTCAACCGATCTCACGGATCACTCGACAGGGATTGCCGAAGCACAGATGACCGGCCGGCATGTCCTTGGTGACGACGCTGCCGGCGCCGATCACCGTGTCGGCGCCGATGCTCACCCCCGGGAGGACGATCACCCCGGTGGCCAGCCACGCTCCATCGCCGATCGTCACCGGTGCCGCGGTCTCGGTGCCGCGCCGACGTTCGATCGAGTCGAGCGGGTGAGTCGCCGTGATCAGCTGCACGTTCGGGCCGATCTGCACGTCATCGCCGATCACCACTTTCGCCCCGTCGAGCACAACCGCGCCGTAGTTGATGAAGGTCCGCGCACCGATGCTGATGTGGTAACCGTAGTCGCACTGCAGCGGCGCCAACACCTCGGCATCCGGTCCCAGGTGGCCGAGCAGCTCATCGAGGATGGCTCGCCGCTCGTCGGTCTGCGCGAAGCTCGTCGCGTTGAAGCGCTCGCACAGCAACCGGCACTGTCGGCGCTCGAGCAGCAGGTCGGGATAGTTCGCGAGGTACGGCTCTCCTCGCAGCATGCGATCTTTCTCGGTGCTCACCCCTTGATCGTGGCAGGCGGTTGGTGGTTTCGTCCGGCCCCGTACGGATCATTCATGGCACGTGAGCTGGCGATCGACTCGAGCGACAGGGGACGCGGGCCAGGACGCCCGTCGAGTCGGCGTCATCGACCTCGGATCCAACTCGTGGCGGCTGGTCGTCTACATGTTCGTCCCCGGCGACTGGTGGAAGCTCACGGACGAGATCTTCGAGACCGTACGGATCGGCGCCGGCCTGGCGCAGACCGGGCGCCTCAGCGACGAAGGGATGGGACGTGGCCTCGAGACGCTCGCGGTGTTCGAGCGCTTCTGCGCCGCCCACGGGCTGGATCGTGACTCGGTCCACGCCGTCGCGACCAGCGCGATCCGCGACGCTTCGAATGGCGCGCGGTTCCTCAAGGCCGCCCGCGCCGCGAGCGGCCTGAAGATCGAGGTCATCTCCGACGCGGCGGAGGCGCGCTTCGGCTACGTGGCCGCGCTCAACAGCTCGACGATGACCGACGGGGTCGTGCTGGAGACCGGCGGCGGCAGCATCCAGCTGATCGACGTCGCGAACCGTCGCGCGAAGTCGCTGCGCTCATTCCCGCTCGGCGCCGTCCGCGTCACCGAGGAGTTCCTCCCCGGCTCCGGGCCGGCCAAGAAGAAGGACCTCCAGCGCGTGCGCGCGCACGTGCGCCAGGCCTTGTCCGGCGATCCCGCGCTCAGGAGCGCCGGCAAGCGGATCGTGGGCATGGGAGGCGCGGTGCGAAACCTCGCCGCGGCGGCGCAGCGGATGGCGGGTCAGCCCGACATCGGCGTGCAAGGCTTCGTCATCACGCGCGAGATGTTGGCCGACCTCGTCCAGACGCTCGCCGCGCTCCCGGCCGACCAACGCGGCGAGGTGCCCGGGATCAAGGTCGGGCGTGGCGACATCATCCTCGCCTCGGCGCTGGTCATCGAGACCGTGGTTCAGCTGGGGTCCTTCGACGGCATCGAGGTCACCGAGGCCAGCCTCCGCGACGGGGTGTTCCTGGCCCGCGAATTCCTCGCCGGGGTCCGTCCGCCGTTGTTCGAGGACGTGCGCGTGGCCGGCGTGCGCAACCTGGCCACCCAGTACGAGTCGGACCTCCCCCACGTCGAGCACGTGGCGCTGCTCTCACTCCAGATGTTCGACTCACTGGCCGGCGCCGGCCTGTTCGTCCCCAAGCCCGGCGAGCGCGAGCTTCTGTGGGCGGCCGCGATGCTGCACGACGTCGGAATGACGATCTCCTACGACGACCACCACAAGCACTCCTACTACCTGATCGTCAGTGCCGAGCTCCCCGGCTTCGACCCTCGCGAGCGCGCGCTGATCGCACAGATCACCCGCTACCACCGCAAGGGCGCGCCCAAGCTCGGCGAGCTCGCCGCGCTCACCCGGCCCGGGGACGAGGAGCTACTGGAACGCTGCTCGGTGATCCTCCGACTGGCCGAGCACCTCGAGCGCGGCCGCGACCAATCGGTCCGCGAGGCGCACCTGCGCGCCAACGGGCACGGGGTTGACCTGCATCTGGAGGCCGAGGGCGATATCACCCTGCCGCGCTGGAGCGTCGAGCGCTACGGCGACGGCGACGCGTTCCAGCGCGTGTTCGGCCGGCGCCTGCTGATCGGGTAACCGGCGCCTCGCCCCCTCTTCCGGGTTATCGTGGCCCGGGATGAGGCGGTGCAGGGGTGCAATCGTGTTGACCTTCGCGGTCTGGGCGGCGGCCGCGTGCCCGTTCCCCGCCGGCGCCTCGGCATCCCCCATCTTGAGCATATTCGCCGGTCGGACGGTCTCCGGCGCGGCCATCCCGTGCGTCGCCCAGCCCGACGGCACCCGCGTCTGCCACGGCACCTACAGCTCATCAGGTGGCAACGACCTGCGCCTGGCCAGCTTCGACGGCCAGCCGCTGGCCGTCTACGTCACGCTCCCGCCGGCGCCCGACGGACCGTATCCGCTGATCATCCAGAGCCACGGCTGGGGCGTGCCTCCTTCCGGACCGGGCGACACGCAGTACTACGGACCCACCGCCGACGTCTGGGCCCAGCAGGGTTACGCGGTGCTGCAGATCGTTGCCCGCGGGTTTGGCGATTCGTGCGGCACTCCCCAGTCGCGCGCGGCGGATCCGGTCGGCTGCCAGAACGGCTACATCCGCCTCGACGACGAGCGCTATGAGGCGCACGACGCCCAGTTCGCCGCCGGCCTGCTCGTCGACGAAGGCGCCGCCGACCCGAACCGGATCGGCGCTACCGGCGAGTCGTACGGCGGTGGCGTCTCGCTCGAGCTCGCCACCCTGAAGGACCGCGTGATGAAGGCAGACGGGACCTTCAGCCCGTGGATGAGCCCCGCCGGCGTGCCGCTCCACATCGCCGCCGCCGCGCCGGTGATCCCGTGGAGCGATCTGACCTATTCGCTCATGCCCAACGGCCGCACGCTCGACTACGAGGCGCCCAACGACCTCGCTCCCATCGGCGTGGAGAAACAATCGTTCGTCACCGGACTGTACGCCGCGGGCAGCGCCAACGGCTACTACGCGCCGCCGCAGACCAACTCCCAGGCCGACCTGACCACCTGGTACGCCGCGCTGAACGCCGGCGAGCCCTACGACGGCAACCCGGAGGACGAGGCGATCGCCACGCAGATCGCCCAGTACCACTCACCGTTCTACGTGTTGGCGGGTGCGTATGGGTACGCACGCGAAGCGCCGGCACCGCTGCTGATCGCCAACGGGTTCACCGACGACCTGTTTCCGGTCGACGAGGCGCTCCGCTACTACAACCTCGAGCAGTCGCTCTACCCGTCGGACCCGGTCTCGCTGTTCGACGGCGACTTCGGCCACATGCGCGCCCAGAACAAGCCCGGCGACGAGGCGCTGCTCTCGAGCGCCATCCAGAGCCTGTTCGCCTACTACCTGAAGGGCTCCGGCTCCCAGCCCCAGCCGAGCGCCACGGCGACGGTCGAGACGTGCCCCGCCGGCGCGTCGTCGGGCGGCCCGTACACCGCCGCGACCTGGAGCGGCCTGCACCCGGGCGAGGTCGACTACGCCTCGGGGCCGGTCCAGACGATCTCCTCGGCCGCCGGCAACGCCACGATCTCGCGCGCCATCGACCCGATCGCGGGAGACGGGGCGTGCGCGACCGTCTCCTCCGCCGACCAGGGCGCCGGCGTGGCCAGCTACCGCCTGCCAGCCGTGACCGGCGACGGCTACACGCTGCTCGGTTCGCCCACCGTGATCGCCAACCTGAACGTCACCGGGCAGTTCGCGTTCATCGCCGCCCGACTGTGGGATGTCGACCCCTCGTCCGGCAGCGAGACGCTGGTCGCGCGTGGCGTGTATCGGATCGACTCGAGCGCGCCCAACGGCCTGCAGGTGTTCCAGCTCCACCCGGGAGCGTGGCATTTCGCGGCCGGCCATGTCCCCAAGCTCGAGCTGCTGGGCCAGGACTCCCCGTACGCGCGGACCGCGAACGGAGCGTTCTCGATCGCGGTGAGCGACCTGCGGTTGCGCCTGCCGGTGCACGAGATGCCCGGAGCGCCCGGCACGCCGTCGAGCGTCACGCGCCCCCGGCGGCCGATCCACGCGCAGGCGCACGGCTGCCGCGCGCGGCCGTACTCGCGGATCGCGCGCCGGCGTACCCGGGCGTCCCGACGCGAGCTGGACGTGTTCGGCACAGCCGCCGAGCACCACTGCCCGGGGGCCGCCGCGGCCAACCGCCAGCGGCTCGCTCGGGTGTACGTGATGGTTTACCGAACGGCGGCACATGGGCGCTGCCGGTTCCTCGGGCGCGCTGGCAAGCTCAGCCGTGCCCGTTCCTGCCGGCGCCCGCTCGAGTTCGTGGCCCGCGGCACTTCGCGCTGGAGCCTCCGGCTGCGCTTCCCGCTTGCCCTCGGGCGTTATGTGATCCGCGTCGATGCCGTGGATCGCCTCCATCATCACCAGCCACGAACAGCAGCCTCGGTGTTCACGATCACAATCCGTTAGCCGCGGTTCACAACCTGCAGGCGGATGCCACTAGAGTTTTGTCCATGCTCTGGCTCCTGCGACACGCCGAGGCAGAAGATGGTCTGCCCGACGACGAGCGGCCGCTCACCGAGCGCGGCGCGATGCAAGCCGACGCGGCCGGCCGCGCGCTCGCGATCCTCGGCGTCCAAATCGACGTCTGCCTATCGAGTCCCAAGCTCCGCGCGGTCCAGACGGCCGAGCGCGCGTGCGAGCCGCTCGGACTGCAGGTGGTCATCGAACCCGCGCTCGCGGGCGAGCCGTTTGACGTGCACGCGCTGACCGCGGGTCTGGGAGATGTGCTGCTGGTGGGGCACGATCCGTCGTTCTCGCTCCTGCTGCACGACCTCACGGGCTGCCAGGCGCGAATGAAAAAGGGCGGGTTGGCCGCCGTGTCGAAGGGAGAGTTGGTGACGCTCATGCGGCCGTCCGAGCTCAGCGCGATTGCCAAGTCAAGCGTGCCGGTGACATGACCGATCCTGCGACGGACACCCGTGAGGCCACGGTCGCACAGAACGGCGGCGACGGGCACGTCGCGACTCCGGTCGCGGATCTGAACGACTCCTCGCTGTACCTGAACCGCGAGCTCTCGTGGCTGGACTTCAACGACCGCGTGCTGCAGCTGGCCGAGGACGACTCGATGCCGTTGATGGAGCGCGTCAAGTTCCTGGCCATCTTCACCACCAACCTGGACGAGTTCTTCATGGTCCGCGTGGCCGGCGTGCACGATCAGCTCGACGCCCGCATCGACGCACGCGGAGCCGACGGCCTGTCGCCGCCGCAGGTGCTGGGCGGGATCGCCGAGCGCGTGACCGAGCTCGACCGCCGGCAGGCCCGCGAGTACACCGATGTAGTCCGTCCAGCACTGGCCGAGAACGGGATCCGAATCGTCTCCTGCGACCAGTCCGGCGCGCCGGCCGAGTTGATCGAGCGCCACTTCCGCGAGCAGATATTCCCCGTGCTGACGCCGCTCGCCATCGGCCCCGGGCGACCGCTCCCCTACATCTCGAACCTGTCGCTCAGCCTGATCGTCCGCCTGCACGACCCGGATCTCGACACGGAAGTGTTCGCCCGCGTGAAGGTGCCCAAGGAGGTGCTGCCGCGGTTCGTGGAGATCACGCCCAACTGCTTCATCCCGCTCGAGGAGATCATCGCCCGGCACCTCGACGTCCTGTTCCCCGGGACGGACATCATCAGCTACGACATGTTCCGGGTCACCCGCGACGCGGACTTCGAGGTGTCCGATGAGGCGGACGACCTGCTCGAGGCGGTCGAGGACGAGCTGCGGCGCCGGCGGTTCGGCGAGGTCGTGCGGCTCGAGGTCGGCGCCGGCATCGATCCGACGCTGCGCGCTCGGCTGATCGACTGGCTCGACGTCGACGAGGTCCAGGTTTACGACGTCGAAGGCATGCTCGACCTCGGCGACCTCTGGCAGATCGCCGGCCTCGAGGGGCACGGCGACATCCGCCAGACGCCGTGGACCCCGCTCACCCACCCCGCGTTCGTCGCCCGTCCCGGCGATCGGGACGACCAGCCCGATGTGTTCGCGCCGATGCGCACCCGGGACGTGCTCGTGCACTACCCGTATCAATCATTCGCGACGAGCGTCGAGCGCTTCGTCAGGCAGGCCGTCGACGACCCCAACGTGTTGGCGATCAAGATGACCGTGTACCGGACCTCCGACGACTCGGCGCTGATCCCCTCGCTGATCGAGGCGGCCGAGAAGGGCAAGCAGGCCGTGGCCATGGTTGAGTTGAAGGCCCGCTTCGACGAGCGTCAGAACATCGGCTGGTCGCGGGCCCTGGAAGAAGTCGGCGCCCACGTGGTGCACGGAATCCCCGGCCTGAAGACCCACGCCAAGGCGATCCTCGTCGTACGGCGAGAGCGCGGCGGCGCGCGCCACTACGTGATGATCGGCACGGGCAACTTCCACGCCAAGAACGCCCGCCTGTACGAGGACTTCGGCCTGTTCACGACCGATCGCGAGATCGGCGAGGAGGTCGCGAACATGTTCAACACCCTGACCGGGTGGGGCCACCCGAGGCCGCAGCGCAAGATCCTCGTGGCGCCGAACTGGATGCGCGCGCCGCTGATCGAGCAGATCGATCGCACGATCGAGGCGCATCAAACCGGCCAGCAGGCCCGGATCGTGATGAAGATGAACGCGCTGGTCGATCAGCGGATCATCGAATCGCTGTACCGAGCCTCACAGGCGGGCGTCCCGATCGACCTGAACATACGCGGGATCTGCTGCCTGATCCCTGGGGTGCCGGGCGTCAGCGAGACGATCTCGGTCGTCTCTGTGGTCGGCCGGTTTCTCGAGCACTCCCGCATCTACTCGTTCCATCGGAACGATGAGCACGTGTACTACATCGGGTCAGCCGACATGATGCCGCGCAACCTGGACACCCGGGTCGAGCTACTCGCGCCGGTCGAGGACCCCGAACTGCAGGCCGAGATCCAGGACACGCTCGAGCGCTGCCTGGCCGACGACACGAACGCCTGGACGCTCGACGCGCAGGGCGCGTGGGAGAGGCGAACCGGCCGGACTCGCAGCGTGCACCGCGAGCTCATGGAGCGCACACTCGCGCAGACTTCGCTCGCCGCGGGCTCCTCGTCTTAGTCGGCCGGTTAACGCGCCGGCGCGCCGGGGCCTCTCGGCTCCACGGCGCGCCGTGCGGTTGTTGTTCTTCCAGCTGTGTGGCTACGGGGTGCCGAGGCCGTTCGAGCCCTGCTGGCTCGGGGCGCTGGCGGGCTGAGCGCCCAGCGTGAGCTTGACGGACTTGGTCTGCCCACCCCGGTTGACGGTCAGCGTCACCGTGTCGCCAGGTGCGTAGTTGGCGATCGTGGCCACGAACTCGTTGACCGAGGCGACATGCGTGCCGTCGACCGCGGTGATGATGTCGCCGGCCTGCAGGCCCGCCTTGTCCGCCGGTCCGCCGGCGGCGATCGCCGGCTGGCCGTTGGAGGTGGTTCCCTTGGCGATTCCGGCGCCGCCCGAGACGGTCGGGTCGAGGCTCACGCCCACGTAGGCGTTGTGCGCCTGACCGGTGGCGATGATCTCCTTGGCGATCCGTACGTCGCTGTTGGACGGCGTGGCGAATCCGACGCCGGAGCTCGAGCCTTCGCCCTGGCCGTTGGTGTTGTTGGTCTCGATCTGGTCGTTGAGGCCGATCACCTGGCCCGACGCGTTGATCAGCGGCCCGCCCGAGTTACCCGGGTTGATCGGCGCGTCGGTCTGGATTGCGTTCGGGATCGTGAACTGGTTCGGAGCCTGGATCGTGCGACCGAGCGCGCTGACGATGCCGGCGGTGACCGTGTTGGGGAGGCCGAACGGGCTCCCGATGGCGATCACGCTGTCGCCTACCTGGACCGCGCTCGAGTCACCGAACGACAGTGGGTGAAGCTTGGAGGCATCGACGCCCTGGACGCGGATGACGGCCAGGTCGGCGCCGGTGTCCGAGCCGACCAGGGTGGCCGGCGCCTTGGTGCCGTCAGGGAAGTTGACCGTGATCTTGGAGGCGCCCGACACGACGTGCTGGTCGGTCAGGATGTCGCCCTTCTTGTCGAAGACGACCCCAGCGCCCTCGCCGGCGGTCGGCTGCTGCTGGCCGAAGCCGAAGACTCCGCCGGTGCTCTGGGTCGAAGAGGTGGTGATGTCGACCACGCCCGGACCGACCTGCTTGTAGAGCTGGTTGATGGTTTGCGCCTTCCCGTTGCTGAAGCTGGTCGGGAGCGTCGGCGAGCTGGACGGCTGCACCACGGTCGTCGTAACCGAGTGCGTGGTCGTGCTCCCGCTGGCGACGGCGAGCGCAATGGCCCCGCCGGCCACTGCGCCGCCGATTATGGGAAGCAGACGGCTGAGGCTTTTCATGGGCTGGTTTCTCCTAGCGAGCAGAATCGATGATTTCGGTGTTCCCAGTACAGCAGGGAGCTATGAGAAAACCGGCAGAAATCGATGAGAGGCCCGTAAGAAGCTAGGCAGTGGGCGCCGGCACGGCTGGCGCCGGCTGGTACGCCGGGGGCACCGGGGCGTTCTTCGGAGCCGGGATGCCGCCATTCGGGAAGCGGCGGAAGGCCCTCCGCGGCAGGAACCCCTTGGCGTTGACCTGCTCGTCGATGCGAGCCGAGAGGCGGCTCAGCAACTTCTGCTCCTGGGCGGCGGTGATCGTCTTGTTCGCCACCAGCTTGTCGAGCTTCGTCTTCGCCGCCGCGGTCATCGCCTGCTCGAGGCCGCTGACCGACTTGTGCTGGGCACCGGCGACGTCGGCCAGGGATTTCCCGCTCGAGAGCTGCTGGAGCAGCTGGGCGTTGGTCACGCCGAGGTAGGTGGCGGCTGCATCGAGCGCCCCCGGGCCGGCGAACATGCCGAACGGACGCAGTGGCTTGCCTGGAAATCCGCCCGGAGGCATGCCGGGCGGTCCGCCCGGCGGCACGACCTGTGCGCGTGGACCGAGCCCGCGCGGACCGAATCCGAAGTAGCCGAAGGGAACCGCCGGCAGGGCGGTGCCTTTCTGCTTGAGGCGCTGCTCGAGCGCGTTGGCCTGGGCCTGGGTCAGCTGGCCATTCTGGACCGCTGCCTGGATCTGGTCCGTCAACGCGCCGTTCAGCGCGGAGCTCAGCTCCTGCGGACTAACGTGCAGCCGCTTGGCGACGTCGTTTAGAAACGCCTGCCGCGTGCTTGGACCGGAATTCTGAGTGGCGGCGTAGGCGCCACCGGCGAACGCCGCCACTGCCAGCGCTGCGCCACCGATCACGAGGTTTCGCTTGACACTGCGATGCAACTCTGAGCTCCTCAGCTGGCCGGGCGCTCCGGGGTTGTCCGTGCGCCCGTGGCCGGCACTCTTGCAGTCGTATTTGAGAGAACCGTAAGAGTTCGCCGGCGTTCGCGCAGGATCTCGTGCAGCCGGGTGGCCTCTTGTTCCGGCGTGTGCTTCATCCGGTCGTCCGTGATGCGGACGGTGACGTAGCCACCGGCCAGCTGGTCGGCGTCGCGGTCGCGATCGCCCTCGAAGTCGCTCCGGAACCGATGGAACTCCCAGCTGTCGATCTCGACGATCACCCTTTCGACGGGGAACAGCGCGTCGACCTCGCGGCCGTTGACCGTCGTGTTCGTGATGGGGGTCGGCAGGGCGAAGCGCTTGGCGAACGCCAGGAAGGCGTCCTCGAGATCGGACCGGGTCGGACCGCCCGGCTGAGTTTCGGCCAGATGCCTGAGGCGCTTGGCTCCCGGGAGGGTTGGGTTGCGGTCCAGGACGTCGACCAGGTCGTCGAGGTGCAGCACGCGGGCGTGCTGGCCATCGTTGACCACGCGGATCAGGCGCTTGTCGGCGAGGCGCGGCGCGATGTCAAGCGCCGTGCGAGCCGGGCTCGTGACGGGATGCCCAGCTGGCAGTCTCGGTCCGGGTCGGTCAGGGTGCGGCTGCGGTGGATCTTGATGCCGGGACGCCGGCGCTGCGACGCCACGACGGTTACTTCGAGCGGCGTGTCCCAGTACTTGTTGAAGCCCCAGAGCGTCGCGGCCGATCCGTGGCTCAGCAGGGCGCCTGGCCCACACGCCAGGACGGCTGCGAACGCCCGCGCCACCGGGCCGACGGGTAGGTGGCCGACCGCGTAAACGCCGGTGTGGACGGTGATCAGCCGGCCGGTCGACACGCGGTACTGGATCGCCCGGCGCCCGAGTCCCAGCCGCAGCAGTTGCTCTCGCCTGATGTAGCCGTATTGGCTCGCCGCCAGCGCAGCGATGCGCCTGTCGATAGGGTCCACGATCTCCGGGGCGTGGTGAAAAAGGCCCCACCACGGGGCATTTCTCAGCTCACACCTTCAGGAGCCGCGGGACGACTGCGATTCACCCCCCAGCTCGATGAAATAGTCCAGAGCGCCCGGGTTGGCGAGGGACTCCCGGGAGGCGGCCTGGTCGGGGGGTGTCCCCATGAGGATCCGCTTGACCGGGACCTCGAGCACCTTCCCGGACAACGTCCGCGGTACCTCGGCAATCTGGCGGATCTCGTCCGGGATGTGACGCGGCGAGCAGTCCTCGCGGATTCGGCGGCGGATCTCGGCGATCAGATCGTCTGAAAGCGATGCCCCCTCGCGCAGGACCACGAACAGCGGCATCCAATCCCGGCCGTCGCGCGGGACGTCGACCACGAGCGCGTCCGCGACGTCGTCGACGGCCAGCACGGCGCGGTAGATCTCGCTTGTCCCCATCCGCACGCCCCCGCGGTTGATCGTGGAATCCGATCGGCCATAGATGACCGCCGTCTCACGCGAAGTGATCTCGATCCAGTCGCCGTGGCGCCAGATCCCCGGGTACATCGAGAAGTAGCTCTCGCGGTACCGGGAACCGTCCTCGTCGCCCCAGAAGTAGATCGGCATCGACGGCATCGGCCGGGTGATCACGAGCTCGCCCACCTCGTCGATCAGCGGCCGGCCCTCGGGGTCCCACGCCTCCACCGAAGCCCCCAACGACCGCGCCTGCAACTCGCCGAGATACACCGGCAGCGTCGGCACGCCACCGACAAACGCCGTGCACAGATCGGTCCCGCCGGACGTCGAGAACAGCCACGTCTCCGACCCCAGCTGGTCGTAGATCCACTGGAAGCTCTCGGGCGAGAGCGGCGAGCCGGTCGACCCGACGGACCGCAGCGCATCCAACGACCGTCCCTCCGAGCGCAGAACCACACCCTCCTTCATGCACGCCGCCACAAATGCGGCGCTCGTGCCGAAGCACGTCATCTCGGTGGCGTCGGCGAGGTCCCACAACGTCCCGAGCGACGGATATCCCGGGTTTCCGTCGAACAGCACGATCGACGCGTCGCTCAACAGCATCCCGACGAGGAAGTTCCACATCATCCAGCCGGTCGTCGTGAACCAGAACAGCCGATCGCCGGGCTGGGCATCGAGGTGCAGATGAGCCTTCTTCAGATGCTCGAGCAGGATTCCGCCCTGCCCGTGGACGATGGGCTTGGGCAGCCCGGTGGTACCGGACGAGTACAAGACCCACAAGGGGTGGTCGAACGGCAGCGCCGCGAACTCCAAAACGTCCGAAGACCCCAGGAAACCGTCCTCCCAGCCGGATCCATCAAGGTAGCCCAGGCGTACTACGCGCTGCAAAGATGGGATCTCGGCCGCAATCCGCTCGACCAGCGCGCTGCGATCGAAGTCCTTGCCGCCGTAGCGATACCCGTCGACCGCCAGCAGCACCTTCGGCTCGATCTGCGAGAACCGGTCGATCACGCTCCGCGCCCCGAACTCCGGCGCGGCCGACGACCACACCGCGCCGATAGACGCGCAGGCCAAGAACGCGGCAATCGTCTCCGGGATGTTCGGCATGTACGCCGCCACCCGATCCCCAGGGCCGACCCCGAGCGCCCGCAGGCCAGCCGCGATCGAAGCGGTCTCGGCACGCAACTCGCCCCAGGTGAGTCGTTGAAGCGGTCGGGACTCGGACGCATGTTGGATAGCCAGGGCGTCATGAGCCTTCCCCTCGAACACGTGCGACGCATACGAGACCGTCGAACCCGGGAACCATTGCGCGCCGGGCATCTCGGAGCTTCCGAGCACCCGATCACCTCCCGAAGCAAACCGCACCCCCAGGAACTCCACCAGGGACCCCCAGAACCCGGAAACGTCGGACACCGACCAGCGCCACAGGTCGTGGTACCCCTCGAACTCCAGCCCGCGCGTGTCGGCCAGCCACCGCGTATACCGCGTCAACGTGGCGCGCTCGATCCGCTCCTGACTGGGCGTCCACAGGACCTTCGGCTCGGCTACCGCCACGGATCCGAGTATCCCGTAGTAGCGTTGTCGCCGCATGCCCGCCGGCCACAAACCGAGCCCGCCGTCAACCGCGCACGGGCTCGCCGACATCGTGCTGCCCGATCACGAGTGCCACGACGTGCGGCTCGGCGACCTGTGGCGCGACCAGCCCGTCGCGCTGGTCTGGCTCCGCCACTACGGCTGACTGTATTGCAAGGCTCACGCGATGCAGTTGCATCGCGCCCGCGCACAGTTCGAAGAGTCCGGCGGACACCTGGTGCTCATCGGCCAGGCCACACCCCGGCAGGCGGCGCACTTCCGCCGGCGCCAGGGCATCCAGCTGCCCGTGCTCGCCGACGAGGACCGGATCAGTTACCGGGCGGCCGGCGCAAAGACCGGCAGCGCGGTCGATCTGTACAACCCGATGGTGGTCGCCAAGGGCGCCCTGACCGGGCTGCGGGAGAAGACCATCCAAACCCGCACGATCGGTGATGCCAACCAACTCGGCGGCGCCCTCGTCATCGACACCGACGGCAACGTGACCTGGTCGCACATGTCGACCGACGCCGGCGACAACGCCTCACCCGAGGACATTCTCGACGCGATAAAAGCGGCGAGCTAGCTCACTCGCGCCGCTCGCACGCGCCGCGCAGCACCACGTCGTGATGCTCGACCCGCACCCCGAGCCGTTCTGACAGATCGTCGATCGCGCGCTCGAGCGCCGAGTCGTCGAAGGCCACGAGCCGTCCGCACGAGTCGCACACCAGATGGTGGTGGTGCTCGCCGCTCGGATGAGTCCGCTCGAACCGGGCCAGCCCGTCCCCTACCGCTACGCGCTCGACCAGTCCGTGCTCGACCAGCAGGTCGAGCACCCGGTAGATGCTCGCGCGGCCGGTGGGCTTTCCCGCCGCCCGCAGCGCGTCCTCGATCTCGACCGCGCTGAGCGCGCATGGCTCCCGCGCCAACAGGTCGATGATCCGCCGGCGCGCGCCCCCGTGCTTGAGCCCCGCACGACCCAGCACCGCGTCGACGTGCTCGGTCCATGCGCCGGATTCGCTTGCTGGCATCTCACGCGACAGCTTAGCCGCCGCACCGGCAAAACGAGAATAACTCCGAGACTCAGGCTCATTTTTGCTTTGGGTGTGGGGGTCATATGGAGACGCGTCATCGCCCCTTCCGCAGCCGCCCTCGTCATCGGCATCCTCCTGGCGGGTTGCGGCGCCATTTCGTCGGCGAGCACGACCGGCATCCGCGTCGTCGCGGCCGAGAACTTCTGGGGCTCGATCGCCAAGCAGATCGCCGGCCACCAGGCGAGCGTCCAGAGCATCATCGTCGATCCGGCCCAGGATCCGCACTCCTACGAGCCGACGGCAAACGACGCGCGCACGCTGGCCACCGCTCAGCTCGCGATCGTCAACGGGGTCGGCTATGCGCGGTGGGTGTGGAGCCGCTGAGCGTGGTCGATGAGAACCCGAACGCGGCGACGAATAGCGCAATCCTCGCGTGGCGCGGGCGTTGGGGTGTCAGCCAGGCGGTTGCTGGGCTTGGAGTCGGGAGCGCACGCCGGTGGCTTCGGTCGCGGCTGTGATTATGCGTCTGGCGCCGAGGGCCTGGACGGTTTGGCGCCCGCGCGGGCGCGGCGGGCAGGGTTAGTCGGTGCAGTCCTGGCAGGCGCCGTGGAGCACGATTTCGTGTTCGGCGACGCGCATCGGGACGCGGCGTTCGAGGTTTTTGATTGCGGTTTCGAGGCCGGGGTCGGTGAAGGGGGTGACGGTGCCGCAGTTGTCGCAGACGAGGTGGTGGTGGTGTCCGTCGCCGGTTCGGATCGGTTCGTAGCGGGCCATCGCCTGGCCGACCTGGAGCTTTTGGACGAGGTTGAGGCGTTCGAGCTCGTCGAGGATGCGGTAGATGCTGGCGCGGCCGATCGGTCGCTCGCGCTCGCGGAGCGCGTCTTCGATCTCGATCGCGGAGAGGGCGCAGGATTGGGTGTCGAGCAGTTCGAGTAGTGCTTGGCGGGCGGCGCCGGTGTGGTGCTTGGTCTGCGCGAGGACGTGTTGCGCGTGGTTGGCCCAGCTCTCGGTGTCTTTCCTGGCCATGGGTATCAGTCTAATTCTCGGTTCCGCGGATGATGCTCATCGCTCCGCGAGGTCTGAGCTGGCGCAGGTCGCTGGTGGCCAGGAACGCGAAGAGGTAGATGCCAGCGGCGACGGCGATGATCGCCGAGCTCGGCGGTAACTTCGGGATCAGGTAGCTGAGGGTCAGGCCGGCCCAGGTGCAGAGTACGGCGATGGCGGCGGACAGTCCGAGTGCGTGGTAGGGGTTGGCGGTGAGTCGTTGGGCGGCCCCGGCGGGCGCGGCGAGCAGACCGAGGAGCAGGAGCGCGCCGATCGCTTGGGTCGCTTCGGCGGTGGTGGCACCCAGCAACGCGAGCAGCAGCAGTCCGAGCGCGCGGACGGGAACGCCGCGCGCCGCGGCGACCGCGGGGTCGACGCTCGCGAACAGCAGCGGCCGGGCGATCGCGAGCACGGCTGCGACGATCCCCGCGGCGATCAGCGCGGCGATCACGGCGTCGCTGGCGCTGAGCCCGAAGATCGATCCGAACAGGGCGCGGGCCCCGAGCAGGCCGTTGCCGCCTCCGGATCCGGTGCTGAACAGAGCGAGGAAGTACACGCCGAGCCCGAGGATCGCCGCGAACGTGACCCCGATCGCAACGTCGTCGGCGTGCGAGCGGTCGCCGAGCAACCCGAGGACCAGCGCGATCAGGATCGTGGCGCCGAACAGGCCGATGCGGATGTCGATCCCGGCGGCGGCCGCGGCGAGCGCGCCGGTGAACGCGACGTGGCTGAGCGCGTCGCCGGCGAACACCTGCGCGCGGAGCACGACGAAGTAGCCGATCACCCCGCTCGCGAGCGCGATCGCGGTACCGGCGAGCCAAGCGTTGCGGACGAACTCCTGCGCGAACATCACGCGGGCGCATGAACGGCGCGTGAGCGGCCGTGCATCAGGGTGGGATGATCGATCGCCGCTCGAGCGAGCCGGGCGATCAGGTAGACGGAGAACGCGACCGCGGTGAGGTAGAACCCGACGGGATAGTTGTAGAAGTACGCGAGCCCAACCCCGACCCAGGTGATCGCGATGCCAAGCAGCACCGTCAAGGCGAGGCTTGCGCCGATGCGGGCGGTGATCAGCTGCGCGGTCGCGGCGGGTGCGACCAACAGCGCGAACACGAGCAGCGCGCCGGTGATCTGCGCCGTCGCCGCGACGGTCAGCCCAAGCGCGAGCATGAACGCGAGCGAGACCCGGCGGACCGGGACGCCGCTGGCGCGCGCGACTGGCTCGTCGACTGACGCGAACAGCAGCGGCCGGCCGACGACCGCGAAGAAACCCAATGCCACGACGCAGACGATCGCGAGCGTGAGTACCTGCCCGCGGGTGATTCCGAGGAAGTCGCCGAACAGCAGGTTCTCATAGCCGGCGAGGACGCCCTGGTAGAGGCTGAGGAACAGGAACCCGCACGCCAGCCCGAACGCCTGGACCGTGCCGGTGACCGCGGATTCCTCGCCGCGGTGCCGCCGTCTGCCGGCGGCGGCCGCGGCGATCACCAGTGCGCAGGCGCCGCAGAAGGTGTAGTAGCCGACCGCGGCGGACAGCCCGAGCAGCAGCGCGAACGTCGCTCCGGGGAACGCCATCACCGACAGCGTGTGCCCGGCGAACGTCTCGCGGCGCAGCACCATGAACCAGCCGACGACGCCGGCCATCACCGCCACGATCGTCCCGGCCTCGAGCGCGTTGACCATGAACTGGTAGGCGGTCAGCTGGCGGAAATCCGAGATCAGATCGACCGACAGCGCAGCGAGCGGCAGGTGGCTAACCATGATCGTGCTCGTGCCGGTCGCTGTGATGCGCGGGCGCCTCGGGCAGCCCGACGACGACGAGACGTCCATCGGGGGCTTGCAGCACATCGATCGGGACGCCGTAGAGGAGGCTCAACGTCTCGGCGGTGATCACCTCGTGCGGCGTACCGACAGCCGCGTGCCCCGCCCCGAAGTAGACGACGCGGTCCAGATAGGTGAGGAGCGGGTTGACGTCGTGGGCGACCAGCAGCACGCTCACGCCCTGCTGGCGGGAGATCCGCGCCAGCAGCGCGGCCACCGCGGTCTGGTTGGGAAGGTCGAGGCTGTCCAGCGGCTCATCGAGGATCAACACCTCCGGCCGGCTGATCAGCGCCTGGGCGATCAGAAGCCGCTGCTGCTCTCCGCCCGACAGCCGGCCGATCGGGCGGCTCGCGTACTCGCCGGCGCCGACGAGATCGATCACCTCCTGAACCCGCTCGCGCCACGAGCGTCGCAGCGGCAGTCCCCAGCGCGCGCCGTCCAGCCCCAGCCTGACCAGATCGATCCCCCGGATCCTGACGCTCGCGTCGAAGTGGCGCCGTTGAGGCAGATAGCCGATCTGACCGCTCACCTCACCCGGCGCGCGACCCAACACAGCCGCGGTGCCAGCGGTGAGCGGCAGCTCGCCGAGCAGCACCCGCAGCAGCGTCGTCTTGCCTGACCCGTTCGGTCCGAGGATCGCGGCGAACTCTCCCTGCTCGATCGCGAAGCTCACATCGCTCCAGACCGTATGGCCGCCGATCCGTGTCTGCGCGCCCTGCAGCCGCACCACCGGCACGTGGGACGTCACCTGGCCGGCCTTCCCGTCCCGGGCGGCCGGCGCCGCTTCGACGATCGGCGGGGTGCTCACTTGCCGGTCGCCTGGTGAAGGGCCCGCTGGAGGCTCTGGAGCTCCGCGACCTGCCATTGCTCGAAGGTAGCCGAGGCTGGGGAGAGCGTCTCGGTGATCGTCGTGATCGGTATGTGGGCCGCCCGGGCGAGCTGGTTCACGCGCTGCACGTCCGGGGTCGCGTTCTGGCTGTTGTAAACCCACACCTTGATCAGGCGGTTCTGCGCCTGGGTGTCGACCGTCTGCTTGTCGGCGGCGCTCACGTCGGTTCCCTCGGCGATCGCCTTCGCGAAGCTGTACGGCGTCAGCAGCTTGAGCCCGAGCGCTTCGCCGAGCGGCTGGAAGATGCTCTCGCTGTAGCCCACCGGCACCCCGGCGTAGCGCGCGCGGATCGTGGCGATCATCTTGTTGTACTCCGCGAGGCCCTGGGTGTCGAACTTGGTGCGCTGCCGATCGAAGTACGCGCTGTCCTTCGGATCGAGCTGCTTGTAGTCAGCGACGATCCGATCGATGACCCGGTGCACCGACGACGGCGAGTACCACTGATGCGCGTTATCGCCCTCCATCAGTCCGAGCAGATCCCCGACGTTGAGCACCTTCCGCGAGCTAGACGGGTTCGCGGCGACCAGCTTCGACGCCCACGCGTCATAGCCGATCCCGTTCACGATCGCCATCTGCGACTTCGCCAACACGACCCCATCCGAGGCCGTCGGCTCATACGAATGCGGATCGGTGCTCGGGTTCACGATGATGCTCTGCACCGCCACTTTGCTGCCGCCCAGCTGGGTGGCGATGCTGCCCCAGAAGTTCTCCGCGGCGACCACTTGCAATTTCCCCGACGACGAACCGCCCGCCGAACCGGCAGCCGCGCCACCACAACCCGAGATCAGAATGGCGCAGCACACAACCAGCGGCACAACACGCAACGGCACTCGAAGCACGGCGATCCCTCCTGGGATATCTCGGTTGGCGGGGCGAGCAACCACTACCATATCACGGGAATGAGATTCAGTCTCGTTCCCAGGTGCTAGCTCCTCCATCGACCTCGCCAGGTGCGATCGGGGTTTGACCTCAGCGAGCGGTGGGGGTCGGGGGCAGTACGAGTCGATGCCAATGGCCTCCCGCACGCTGCGTGACGCTTCAGGCGTTGCTGCAGCGCGTCGGCGGTCAGGTGCTGCCCGACATGCCGGCCCGGGATCAGCCATCCGGCCGTCCCGGTCCGTTGAAGCTGGTGGCCGTCCTGGCGATGTGGGGCGGGCTCGCGCTCAGCTACCAGATCGCGTCGCTGCCGCCGAGCAGCGCGATCATCGGTCTCGCCGGCGCCGCGTACGCCGGCGCGACGCTGCTCACCCGGATTCGCATCGCCGCATAGAGATCGGGCACCGCGGACCGGCTGGCGGACCCGGGTGGGAGTCACAACCCGGGACCGCCGCCGGTCCCCAGCTGCGGGGTTCGGGGAGTCCTTCCGCATGCGACGAGGCGCACATTCGTCGCGGTCGCGAGCCTACGGCGCAGGACGTCAGTTCGCCATAAAGCACGCGACCCGAATGGTTAAGGAACCTGAATAAAACCCCGCCCGGCGCGCTCGCCCGGGTAGTAGCCCGGGCTGTAGTAATACGGCCCCGGGCCGGCGCCGGCCGACGTCCCCGCGCCGGAATCAGGCACCGGCACGGCGGCGGCGAACAACCGGGACAGGACGAGCAGGAGCACGATCGATCCGGCCAGGATCCACAGGACGACGACGCTGCGCTGGAGCCACAGGCCGGCGGCGGGTGCGGCGGCCGGCGCGGGAGCGTGGCGCCCCGGGGCCGCCACGGCCGGCGCGGGAGCGTGGCGCACCGGGGCCACCACGGCCGGCGCCGGAGTTTGGCGCACACGGGGCACCCCCGCCGTCGGCGCGGCAGCGCCGGCAACTCCTACCCGCGGCGCCGTCGTCGGCCCGGGGTAGCGCTCGTCGAGCCCACCGTCCACCAGCAGCCCGTGCAGCGCTCGCTGCCACTCCCCGCCGTCGGCCGGTTCACGCCGGCCTCGCCGAGCGACCGGTAGAGAAGATCGCGTAGCTCGACCGGCACATACCGCAGATGGGGCGCCGGCGCCCGCGCGTCGTGCGATCGCGCGGACAGCCGCAGGATGAGCAGCCCGAGCTGGTGCCGCGTCCCTGCGTCGGGATCACGGCGGTCGGCTCAGAGGCGCCGGGGTCGGACGTCTCCATGCTCACGCTCCCGCGGTCGTACTCGTTCCGGACCCGGCCCCGCCCGGTCGCGCCGGCACCAGCAGGCTCTGGCACGCCCGGCTGGCGGCCTGGAACTTGGCGTTGTTCTGGATGTTGGCCGGGAACACCGGACCCTTGCCCGAGAAGTTCGGATTGGGCAGGTTGTAGCCGTGCTGGCGCACGCACGTCACGTACTTGGTGATGTTCGTGCGCGAAAGGCGGCCGCGGAAGCCGCCGCCGGCGCCACCGCGGAACCCGAACTGCGCGCCGCAAGCCTGGAAGGCCGCCCGCAGCTTCGGGTTGTTCGCGAACCCGCCGCTTCCGCCGAAGAACCCGCCCCGGGGGGTGGTGCCGGTCCCCGTCGTGCTGGTCCCCGTCGTGCCGGTCCCGGTCGTGCCGGTTCCCGTCGTACCCGTGCCGGTCCCGCCACTGGGCGGCGCGCCACCCGGGGCGCCCCCACCGGGAGCCCCCGGTGGACGCGCCGGCAACGTGACGCCGTGCTGCTTCAGACAGGCAGCCAGCGCCGTCCGGCGGCTGCTGCTCGCCCCGCCCCCGCTCGCGCCGCCGGCGCCACTCCCGGCGACCGACGCTGCCGTGGTCGTGCTGCTCGTCGTGCTCGAGCTGCTCGCGCTGCCGCAGGCCGCCACTAGGCAGCCGAGGACCAGCGCGGCAAACATGGCACGTGCCCCCCGAGGTGCTTTACCGATAAGTCTCAACCTTCTATTCCTTTCGTGATTTTCGATGCTGCCTATCCGCCGCCGAACAGTGAGTTCACGGCGGACGATCCGCTGCTCCCGGAGCTCGAGCTGCTCGAGCCGCCGCTCGCCGCGGCCGTGGGACTTGCGCCGGTGTCGCTCACGGTGGTCGCGCTGACCAACCCGTTCGACCCCTTGGCCCCCGAGACGACCACGAGGTCGCCCGGTCGCACGGCCTTCTCGCCCACACTGACGTTCTTGGTCACCTTCGTCGCGCTGGACAGCGTGACCTTGACGGTGTTGCCGAAGGTGTCGGTGACGTATAGGGAGTTCCCGCTGATGTTGCTGACGGTCCCGAAGGTGGCGCTCCCTCCGCCCGCGCCTCCGAACGCGCCCCGGAAGCCCCCAGCGCCGCGCGCAGCCGCGCCCGCACCGGAAGCGCCGGAAGCACCTGAAGCGCCCGCACGACCCGTCGCGGCCGCGCCCGTACGCGCCGCGAGCGCGGCCGACAGGCCGCTGGTCGAGGTCGAGTTCGACAGCTGGTTCTTCTCGATACGCACGCCGGCGTAGAAGCCGACCGCGGCGAGGATCACCGCGAACAGCCCGGCGCTCCACCAGGTCAGGACCTTGCGGCGCGGGCGGCGCGGGAGCGTCTGCTCTTGCTCATCCTCGTAGCTGTCCCACCCCTCCTCGGGGCCGTCGTAGGGGATGGCGTTCATCTCGATTCCTCTGGGTTGTGGGTCGGGTTCACTCAAAGCGCAGCGCCTCGATCGGCCGGAGCGCCGCGGCGCGGCCGGCGGGATAGGTGCCGAAGAAGAGTCCGATCAGGACCGCGGCGCCGAACGCCAGCGCGATCGAATACGGCGCGATCACCGGTTCGACCCCGGCGATCTTGAACTGGCTGCCGACGATCCCCGCGATCACCCCGGCGATGCCGCCGAAGAACGACACCAGCACCGCCTCGACGAGGAACTGGATGAGGATGTCGCTCCGCCGCGCACCGACCGCCTTGCGGATCCCGATCTCGCGCGTGCGCTCGGTGACCGACACCAGCATGATGTTCATCACGCCGATGCCGCCGACCAGCAGGGAGATCGCGGCCACCTCGCCGAGCAGGGTGGTGAACACCTTGCTGCTCGCGGTCGAGGCCTGGACGATCGAGCTCTGGTTGATGACGTTGAAGTTGCTCGTTCCGCTCGACCCTGCGGTGGGCGGGTCGAGCTGGTTCAGGATGCTCGTCACCTCGGTCTGCGCCGCGTTCAGCTGACCCCGCGACCTGGCCTGGACGATGATCTGGTCGATGTTCCCGTAGCCGGTGAGCGTGTCCTGCACCGATGTGAGCGGCGCGATTGCGGTGTCGTCCTGATTGGAGGTTCCGTTCGACCCCTTCGATGCGGTCACGCCGATGACCTGGAAGTTCGCCCCATTGACCTGAATCGTCTGGCCGACTGGATCGGCGCCGCCGAACAGCTCGCTGACCACCGTCTGCCCGACCACGAGCACGCGACTGTGGTTCTGGACCTCGGCGTCGGTGAACCACGATCCCTCGGCCATCGTGTAGCTACGCGCCGCCTCGTACGAAGGCGTGGTGCCGACGAACGACGACGGCGAGTACGTGGTCGTGCCGTCGGTCAGCGTCACTGAGTTGGCGTTCGCCACAGGCGATGAGCTCTGCACGTCGGGCGCCTGGAACTTGTTCACGAGCGCGTTCGCGTCGGCCACGGTCAGCCCACTGCCGGCCGAAGCCGACGCCCCGCCACCGCGCTGGAAGAGGCCACCGATCGTCGGCGCCCCGCTCACCAGCAACACGTTCGAGCCGAGCTGATCGATCTGGTTCGTAACCGCCGCGGACGATCCCGTGCCGACCGCGATCAGCACGATCACCGACCCCACCCCGATCGTCAGACCGAGGATCGTCAGGCCGGTTCGCAGCTTGTTGGCCGACAGCCCGCCGAGGGCCACACGGATGGTCTCGATCATCGGGGCGCCTCCGCGGGCTCGCCCAGCTCGTCGGAGATGATCGTCCCGTCGCTGATCCTCACCACGCGCCGGGCGTGGGCGGCGACGTCATGCTCGTGGGTGATCAGGATGATCGTCCGGCCCTGCTGGTTGAGGCGGCCGAAGATCCCCATCACCTCTTCTGAGGACACCGTGTCGAGCGCGCCGGTCGGCTCGTCGGCCAGGATCATCGCCGGGTTGGTGACCAGCGCCCGCGCGATCGCCACCCGCTGCTGCTGGCCGCCGGAGAGCTCGGACGGGAGGTGGTGGGTGCGGTTGCCCAGGCCGACCTGCCCCAGTGCGGCGAGCGCGCGCTCGTGCCGCGCGGCGCGGGGCAGACCGGCGTAGGCGAGCGGGAGCTCGACATTGGCCTGGGCGCGCGTGCGCGGGATCAGGTTGAAGCTCTGGAACACGAACCCGATCTCGTGGTTGCGGACGTCCGCCAGCGAGTCCTCGTCGATCCGGCGAACGTCGAGTCCGTTCAGGCGGTAGATCCCGGCGGTCGGCGCGTCGAGGCAGCCGATGATGTTCATCAGCGTCGTCTTGCCGCTGCCCGATGCGCCCACGATCGCGACGTACTCCCCACGCTCGATCCGCAGGCTGACGCCGCGCAGCGCGTGCACGGCGAGGTCCCCCACGCTGTAGGTCTTGCGCACGTCGGTGATGTCGATGACGGGCACGCCCGGGCGGCTGGAGCGCGGGCGGGCCCGGGTGACGGGCGCGCGCGCCTCATCGCGCGCATCCCGGTCACCCCGGCCCTGCAGGAAGCGCTGCGCCCGCGCCACGGCCGGCCGCTCGGTGGAGCGCCGCGGGCGGGGCATCAGCCGCCTCCGGCGGCGCGCCGGAGGAACGCGCCGCCCCCGCCACCGGGGAACGCGCCGCCACCGAGCCCGCCGGCGCCGCCGAGGCCCCGGCCCAGCGTGCCCGAGCCCGAGCCACCGGTAGAGGTCGAGTTCGACGACGGCAGCGCGATCGTGACTACGACCTGATCACCGGCCTTCAGGCCGCTGATGATCTGAGTCCGGCTGTCCCCCCGCAACCCGACCACGACCTGTTGGGAAACCGTCTTCCCGTTCTTCAGGATGTTCACCGTGGCCAGCGCTCCGGTGCCGGTGACCGCCGAGTTGGGCAGCGTCACGCCCTGGGCCTGTCCGACGATCACCGCGGCCGACGCACTCATCCCCGGCTTGACGCGGGAATCGTTCTGGTCGAGGGTGAGCGTGGCGTCGTAGGAGACGACGCTCGAGCTGGTCGTCCCGACGAGTGAGATCGAGCTTACGTGGGCGGCCAGCTCGACGCCGGACAACGCGTCGAGGGTCACCGTCGCGGACTGACCGTCGTGGACCTTGCTGATGTCCGACTCGCTGAACGCGACGGTCATCGTCAGCGTGTTGGTGTCGATGATCTCGGCGAAGCCCGAGCTCGAGCTCGACGAGCCCGACGACCCGGACCCGCCCAGGCTCCCGGCGGTCGTCCCCGATCCGCTCCCGGACGATCCGCTCGAGGACGATCCGCTCGAGGACGCTGAGCTGCCGGACCCGCCGCCGGATACCGCGTCGCCGGCAGTCAGGCTCGACAGCGACGCGATCGTGCCGCTCACCGGCGCGTACAGCTTTGTGTTGTTGACCGCGGTCTCCGCGTTGTGCACCCCGGCCTGGGCGGAGTACACCGAGGCCTGGGCCGACGCGATGCTGCCGGGCGAGGGAGTCGACGTGGTCGTCGACGTGGAGGTCGTCTTGGGGGTCGAGCCGCCTCCGCCCGAGGACGACCGCGACGACGTCGACGTGCTGGGGACGACCACGGTCACCGTTACGCTCGGCGTCTTCTTGACCGTGGTCGTCGTACCCGAGCCCGGCTTGCCGGACTTGGGCGTCGTCGGCGTCTTCCCCGGCGTGGTACCACTCGGCGTGCTACCGGGATGGAAGGCCGCGTACTCGACCGTGCCGCCCGACCCGGAGTAGCTCGCGCCGGACGTAGATCCGCTCGAGCCGGAGCCTGAGCTGCCCGAACCCGAGCCGCCCGAGCCGCAGTCGCTGGTCACGCCCTGCAGGCAGCTCAGGTTGTCCTCCGCCGCGGTCAGGCTCTCCTGCGCCTGGCTGAGCGACAGCTGCGCGGAGGTGGGATCGAGGTCGGCGAGGAGCTGTCCGGCGTTGACGCGCTGGCCGACGTGCACGTAGACGTCCTGGAGAGTTCCGCTGGTGTTGAAGTTGGCCTCGACGTCGGTGCCGGCGGCGATGTTCCCGCTCCCGGTCACGGTCGACTGCACCACTCCCTGCCCGGCGGTCACGACCTCTCTCGAGGTGCGCGCCGAGCTCGTCGGCGCCCCGATCTCGGTGACCGCGAGCACGATCACCGCGACCGCGATCACCGCCAGCGCGTACAGCAACCAGGGCCTGCTCGATCTATCCCGGCGAGTCTTCATCCGGGATGGCGTTGTAGCGCCACGAACGTCAGCTCTACGTAAGCGCTCTTGCGTTCCTCTTAGGCGCGCTTGCGACGACCGGCCCGACCTGCGCCGGCAGCTCGATCTGGACCGCGAGCCCGCCCGCCTCCGGGGCCGACACCTCCATCGTCCCGCGGTGTGCGGTGACCACCGAGCGCACGATCGACAGGCCCAGTCCGAAACCGCCTCCGCCGCGCCCCAGCCGGCGGAACGGCTCGGTCAGTCGGTCGGCGCTGGCCGGATCGATGCGGGCCCCGCCGTTGGCCACCGTGAGACGAACCCGGCCTCCCTCGGCCCGTGTTGTGACGCGCAGCCAGCCGGCCGGAACGTTGTGCCGGATGCCGTTGTCGATCAGGTTGGCGATCATGCGCTCGAGCAGCGCGGGCTCGCCCGAGGTCCAAGCCGGCTCGAGGTCGTCTTGCACCTCGACGTGCGCCTCCTCGGCCCGCGCGCGCAGGTCGGTGATGCAATCCGCCGCGAGCCCGGCCAGATCGACCGGCTCCTCGCGACCGACCGCCGCCTCGCTGCGGGCGAGCATCAACAGGCCCTCGATCAGCCGCTCGCACCGGTCGACGGTGTCGCGCACGGCTTCGCCCATGCGCCGCATGTCCTCCACGCTCGCGTCTGGATCGGCCAGCGACACGTCCAGCTCCGTCCGCATGATGGCCAGCGGCGTGCGCAGCTCGTGTGAGGCGTTGGCGACGAAATGGCGCTGGCTCGCGAACGCCCCGTCGAGCCGGGCCAGCATTCCGTCGAACGTGTCGGCCAGCTCCTTGAGCTCGTCGGCCGGTCCCTTGAGCGCGATCCGCTCGCCCAGGTTCTCGCCGGACACGCGCCGCGCCGTGGCGGTGATCTCGCGGAGCGGGCGCAGCGCCCGGCCGGCCAGCAGCCATCCGGCCACCACGGACACGATCGTCATCCCGGCGAGCGCGAAGATGTACTCGATCAGCAACCGGTGCAGCGCGTCGGCGCGGAGCTGTGCCCGGATGGCGTCGACGTAGCGCGCGCCCACCGATCCGGGCTCGAACCCGAACGGGTGAGGCGGTGGGGCTCCGAACAGCTTGCGCAGCTCGCTGCGGTAATCCCCGCCATTGTTCAGGTTGTGGCGCACCAGCTCGTAGCCGATCGTCAGCAGCACGGCGCCGGTGATCAGGAACACGAGTCCGTACAGGGCCGTCATCCGCAGGCGGACAGTCGGCGGCGGCAGCTTCAGCGAGATCCGCCCGATCCGCATCACACCATCCGGTAGCCGACCCCGATCACCGTCTCGACCACCGGCGGGTCGTCCAGCTTTCGCCGCAGCGTCATGATCGTCATGCGCACGACGTTGGTGAATGGATCGGTGTGCTCGTCCCACACGCGCTCCAGCAGCTCCTCGGCCGAGACCGTGGCCCCGTCGGCGCCCATCAGGACCTCGAGCACGCCGAACTCCTTGCGCGTGAGCTCGACGGGCCGGCCGGCCCGCGTGACGAACCGCCGCGCCGAGTCGAGCTCGATGTCGCCGTGCTCGAGCACCGCCGGCCGGCTCGGCGACGAGCGGCGGGCGAGCGCGTGGATCCGCGCGACCAGCTCGGCGAAGCGAAACGGCTTGGGCAGATAGTCGTCGGCGCCGAGCGACAGGCCCTCGACCAGGTCCTCGAGCGCGCCGGCCGCGGTCAGCATCAGGATCCCGGTCTCGGGTCGCTCGCCCCGGACCGCGCGGCACACGTCATCCCCATGCAATCCCGGCAGATCGCGATCGAGCACGAGCACGTCATAGCGCACCACGCGCGCCTTGACCAGCGCGTCGGTGCCGTCGGGGGCCAGATCGACCGCCATCCCCTCGCGGCGCAGCCCACGGGCGATCGCCTCGGCCAACCGCTGCTCGTCCTCGGCGATCAGTACGCGCATCTGTTCGTTCAGGATGACGAGCGGCGCATAAGGGGCCTGTAAGAGGCAAGATTCTGGCCGCTTCGATTGGGGTATCCATCCACCCAGTCGAACTTGACATCGATCGACGTCACATCAATTCGTGTTATCGTTCCGGCGCCTCATGACCCAACCGAACCTCACTGAACGAAGCATGGCGGTTGGGCTTCGTGCCCTCAACCGCCTCGCCGGCAACGGGCTGATCGACCGCTTCGGCCTGCGCGATCCCGCCGAGCGCGTGCTCCACGGCGCGTCCAAGGCCACCGTCCGCACCGCCACGCGCGCCGGCCGCACCTTCGCCGCTACCCAGAGGCTCTCAAAGCCCGCACGCCAGCCCAGGTCCGGCCGCAGCGACCTGTTCGACCTGACGCCCGACGACGAGCAGCAGATGCTCCGCGAGTCGGTCCGCGACTTCGCCCTGGCCAAGCTGCGCCCGGCGGCCCAGGCGGCCGACGAGGCGTGCGCGACCCCGCCCGAGCTGCTTGCCCAGTCGGGCGAGCTCGGCCTGACGATGGTCGGCGTCCCCGAGGAGCTCGGCGGCGCCGTGGCCGAGCGCTCCGCCGTCACCACCGTGCTGATGGCCGAGGCACTCGCCGTTGGCGACATGGGCATCGCCGTGGCGTGCCTCGCGCCGGCCTCGGTGTCGACCGCGCTCAGCTTGTGGGGCGACGCCGACCAGCAGGCCACCTACCTGCACGAGTTCGTCGGCGAGAACGTTCCGGCGGCGGCGCTGGCGCTATTGGAGCCGCGTGCCCTGTTCAATCCGTTCGAGCTCCAGACCCGCGCCCGGCGCGCCGGCGGAGGCTTCAGCCTCCACGGCGTCAAGTCGCTGGTGCCCAGAGCAGCCGACTCCGAGCTGTTCATCGTCGCGGCCGAGCTGGAGGACGCGGGTCCCGCGCTGTTCATCGTGGAGCCGGGCGAGAAGGGTCTGTCGATCGAGCCCGAGCCCGCGATGGGCATCCGCGCCAGCGCCACCGGGAGGTTGCTGCTCGACGACGTCAAGGTTTCCGGCGCTGCGCTGCTGGGTGACTCCAGCTCGTTCACCGAATGCGTTCAGCTCGGGCGGCTAGGCTGGTGCGCGCTGGCCGTCGGGACCGGACAGGCCGTGCTCGACTACCTGATCCCGTACGTGAACGAGCGCAAGGCGTTCGGCGAGCCGATCTCCAACCGCCAGGCCGTCGCGTTCACGGTCGCGAACGTGGCGATCGAGCTCGACGGCATGCGCCTGGCCACGTACCGCGCCGCCAGCCGCGTCGACCAGGGTCTGCCGTTCGCCCGCGAGGTCGCGCTGGCGCGACGGCTGTGCGCGGAGCGCGGCATGGCCATCGGCTCCGACGGCGTGCAGATGCTGGGCGGCCACGGGTACGTCAAGGAGCACCCGGTCGAGCGCTGGTATCGCGATCTGCGCGCGGCCGGCGTGATGGAAGGAGCTCTGGTCGTGTGATCAACCTCGAGATCCCCAGGAAGTACGAGTTCCTGGTCGGCCAGGCCCATCAGGTCGCCACCGAGATCTTCCGCTCCAACTCGCGCAAGTACGACGGCGCCGAGCACTCGTATCCCAAGGAGCTCGACATGCTCGCCGCCGTCATCGAGGGCATGAACGAGGGCGGCGCGCTGAGCGGCGCCGGCGCCGGCGCGGTCGGCTCGAACGGAAACGCCAAGAACAAGGACCGCGATGGGAATCGCAACGGCACCAACATGGCGAGCCTGCTCGGGCTGATCGAGCTGTGCTGGGGCGACGTCGGGCTGGCGCTGACCATGCCCAAGCAGGGCCTCGGTCAGGCCGCGATCGCCGCCGTGGCCAACGAGGAACAGCTGAAGCGCTTCGGCGGCAAGTGGGCCGCGATGGCCATCACCGAGCCAGAGGCCGGGTCCGACTCCGCCGCGATCCGCACGACGGCCACGCTTGACGAGGCGTCCGGCGAGTACGTCCTGGGCGGCGAGAAGATCTTCGTCACCGCCGGCGACCGCGCCGAGCTGATCGTGGTCTGGGCCACGCTCGACCGCGACCAGGGCCGCGCCGCGATCAAGTCCTTCGTGGTCGAGCGCGACAACCCGGGGCTGAAGCTTGACCGCCTCGAGCACAAGCTCGGGATCCGCGCCTCGGACACCGCGAACTTCGTGCTCGACGACGTCCGCATCCCGAAGGAGAACCTGCTGGGCAGCCCCGAGATCGCGCCCAAGGGTGGCTTCTCCGGCGTGATGCAGACGTTCGACAACACCCGCCCCCTGGTCGCCGGCATGGCCATCGGCGTCGCGCGCGCCTGCCTCGAGCGCACGCGCGAGCTGCTCGAAGAGGCCGGCGTCGAGATCGACTACGACGCGCCGCCCCACGCCCAATCCGCCGCCGCGTCCGAGTTCATCGCGATGGAGTCCGACTGGGAGGCCGCCCGCCTGCTCACCCTCCAGGCATCCTGGATGGCCGACAACAAGAAGCCCAATTCGCTGCAGGCCTCGATGGCCAAGGCCAAGGCCGGCCGCGTCGGGACCGACATCGCGCTGCGGTGCGTCGCGCTCGCGGGCGCCATCGGGTACGGCGAGGGCGACCTGCTCGAGAAGTGGGCCCGCGACGTCAAGATCCTCGACCTGTTCGAGGGCACCCAGCAGATCCAGCTGCTGATCGTCGCGCGCCAACTCCTCGGCAAGACCTCCGCCGAGTTGAAGTAGCTTGGGCCGCCTGCGGCGGCATCCATGGGACCGGGCGGGCCCGTCCGGTCTCGGATAGCGAGTCCGGTGCCCCGCCGCCCCGCCCGACTTTCTCACCACTCGCCAGCCCCGCCGGCGGTGAATGGAGGTCCAGTCGCGTATCGCGCGACTTTCGCACCACTCGCCGGCGTGACCGAACCGAGTGTGACGTTAGTCGTGCTGAGAAGGCGCGGTCGTGACCGAGAACGCGGCGCCGGCCGGGTCGGCCAGCACGGCCTGGCGGAACCCGCCCGCGTCGAACGGCGCGACAACGACACCGCCACCGAGCTCCGGTGCCCGTTCCGCGAAGGCGGCGGCGTCGCTGACCCAGAACCCGACGCTCCAGTACGACGGACCGTCCTCCGCCGCCATCACCGCGACCACGTCGCGCGGGACCGGCTGCCGCGGCTCGCCGCCCACGTACCCGGGCAGCCGGACGAGGGCCATCCCGGGCGCGAACGACTCGGTCTCCCAGCCGAACGCCTCGCCGTAGAAGCGACCCGCGGCGTCGGGATCCGGCGTATGCAGCACGCTCATCGTGTACGCGCTCGCCTCGTTGACGATCTGGCAGCCCTGGCGGTCCGCCGGTTGCCACAGGCAGATGACCCCTCCAGCCGGGTCCTCGATCACCGCCACGCGCCCCGCCGGCAGAGCGTCGAACGGCTCGAACACGGTGCGGCCGCCGGCCGCTACGGCGGCTCGAGCAGCGTCCTCGACGTTCGCCACCGACACGTACGTGTTCCACGCCGAGGGGACGCCGGGCGGCTGGGCGCCCACTCCGGCGACGTGGCGACCGCGCAGACGAGCCTCGTAGTAGTCCCCCGGACCCGGACCGTCGAACTCCCAACCGAACAACGGGCCGTAGAAGCTCATGGCCGCGTCGGGGTCGGGCTCGAGGACATCGACCCAGCAGGGCACTCCGGCCGGGTACTCGTTGCGCTCGCTCATCACCGCCACCTCCGGGGTCGCTAGTTGGAAAAACCAACCATAAAGTCGTGATAACCAACTGTCAAGTGATACGCTCACGGCGTGCGCACGTACCAGGACCCCTGCGGGATCGCCCGCGCTCTCGACGTGATCGGCGAACGCTGGGCGCTGCTCGTCGTGCGCGAACTGCTGCTCGGACCGAAGCGCTTCACCGATCTTCGAGCGGGCCTCCCCCACGTCGGATCCGACGTCCTGTCGCAGCGACTGCGCGAGGGCGAACAGGCCGGGGTGATCCGCCGAGGCAAGCTGCCGCCGCCGGCAGCGTCCCGCGTTTATGAGCTGACGGCGTGGGGCCGTCAGCTCGAGCCCGTGCTGCTCGGCCTCGGACGCTGGGGAAGCCAGGCGCCATCCCCACCGGGCGACGACGTCCTCGGCCCCGACGCGTTGATCCTCGCGCTCAAGACGCTGTTCGACCCCACTCGCGTGAATGGCTTGGCCGGACGCAGCTTCGAGCTGCGCCTGGGCGAGGAGGTGTTCGCGATCCGGGTCAACGACGCAGAGCTGAACGCCTCACGAGGTCGCGCCGACGAACCGCTGGCGACGATCGCAACCGACTCCGGCACCCTGCAACAGGTCCTGTGGCACGGCCATCCACTGCGCGCCGGCGAGGTCGAGATCGCCGGCGACGAGCGCGCCGCAGAGCGCTTCCTGGCGCTCTTTCCCCTACCGGCCTAACGCTTCATCTGCACCGCGGCCTGGATCATGCGGTCAGCGGTGGTGATCGTGCCGGCGTTGGCCTGGTAGCCGCGCTCGGCCTCGATCATGTTGGTGAACTCAGCGCCCATGTCGACGTTCGACTGCTCGAGCCGACCGCTGATCGTCGCGCCGTAGGTGCCGGTACCCGGCTGGCCGACGATCTCCGAGCCGGAGGGCAGGGTGGCGGACCACAGCGCCCCACCGTCGCGCTGCAGACCCGACTGGTTCGGGAACATCGCCAGCGAGATGTATCCGGCGGTGGCGGGAACGCCGGTGGACGACACGTAGCTCACGTTCCCGTCCGCGCCGATCGTGACGTTGGTCGATCCCGGCGGAACCACGATCGGATTGTCGGGACCGCCCGCGATGTCGGCCTGGTAGCCCCCGCCCGTGACCGGCTGCGCGGCGAAACCGAGCACGTACTGCCCCGTCTGAGTGGCCAGATAGCCCGACTGGTTGAACGTCAGGTCGCCCGCCCGCGTGTACTGGGTCGCGTCGAAGGCCACCGGGCTCACACTCACGTCGCCGTTCGCGACGCGGAGGAACCCGTCGCCCTGGATCGCCACGTCAGTGGAGTTGCCGGTCGACTCGACGCCGCCCTGGGACATCACGTTGTCGATCGAGCCGACCTGCACGCCCAAGCCGACCTGCACGGGGTTGGTGCCCGCGCTGACGCCGTTGGCGGGGCCGCCGGAGGCAATCACCGCGGCCAGCTCGTCGGAGAACACCGCGCTCTGGCGCTTGTAGCCCACCGTGTCGACGTTGGCGAGGTTGTCGGCGGTCACGTCGAGCAGGGTCTGATGCGCGTTCAGACCACTGATCGCGGCATACATTCCAGACATCATCGGTGCATCACTTCCTTCTGCGGCCCCCGCCGCCCGCCGTCGCGGTTGACTGTCCCGTAGCCGGTGTGATCGGCAGGACGTGGGGCGGCGCGCAGGGTGCCTGCACCACAAATCACGCAGCTGCGTGAGGCAGGACACGCGCCGCTCGCCGATAGGCGAGATAGCGGCAGAGCCGGTAGCCGCCACCCCGCCTCCTACCCTGCACCCATGCGCCGTTTGCTGATTTCCCTCTCCTTCGCGTTCGCTCTGGCCGCCTGTGGCGCAACCAGCCAGACCGCCGACCCACCGTCTACTGCCACCGCCGCCGCACTGATCTCCACCTCGACGCGGCCAGCCATCCCGGTCGGGCATGTAGCCCACCATGCCCGGCCTCGTCGGCGGATGGGCGCGACCAGATCCCACACCAGCCGGTCGGGGAGCGGCCTCGTCTACTCGAGCGCGTCCGCGCACCGGGTCCAGCCCCAGCCCGCACCCGGCTCCTGCCACGCGACGGGACACGGGCTTTACTCATCACCCGACCCCGATTGCACCCCGGGGGCGCTGAACCCCGCGGTCACGCAGGCGACCATCGGTCACACGATCTGCGTGTCGGGCTACACGAAGACGATTCGCCCGTCGGAGTCGGTGACCGACCGCGAGAAGCTGGCCAGCATGGCGGCCTACGGCGACGGCGGCCGATCGCCGCACGACTTCGAGTACGACCATCTCGTGTCGCTCGAGCTCGGCGGGGCGGTCAACGACCCGCGCAACCTGTGGCCGGAGCCCGGTGCCTCCCCCAACCCAAAGGACGCGGTCGAGGACCACCTGCACAGCCTGGTGTGCGACGGGCAGGTGTCGCTCGCGAAGGCGCAGCACATCATCGCCACCGGCTGGATCAGCTACGCCAAGGCACACGCCGGCTCTCCGCCGGCCCGGAAGCCCGCACCGACCACCACCACGCCGTCATCCCCGTCGCCCTCCTCCGGCGGGCCGAACAAGCCGATCTCCGAGATCAACTGCTCGGATTTCTCCAGCCACGCCGCCGCCCAGCAGTGGTTCACCGCCCACGGGGGTTCGTCCTCGAACGACGTCGCCGGGCTCGACGGCGACCACGACGGCATCGCCTGCGAGTCGCTTCCCTAGCTCGGGCGCCGCGCGGGATCAGACCTGCGCGGCCTCCTGGACCAGCACATCCCACGCCCGGCGAACGTCATCCTCGGTCGTGCTCATCTGGCCGACGGCCAGGCGGAGCACGTAGCGCCCGTCCAACACTGCGTGGGAGATGAAGATCTCGCCGCTGGCGTTGACGCGCTCGAGCAGCGCGCGGTTCCGGTCATCGCTCCCCGAGAGCCGGAAGCACACCACCGAGAACTGGCGCGGGGCGCACAGCTCCCACCCGTCCGCCTCGGCCACCCAGCCTTCGAACGTGGCCGCCAACGAGACGCCCGACCGCACGTGGCGTTGCAGCCCGCTCCGGCCGAAGCACCGCAAGACCGCCCATAGCTTCAAAGCGCGGAACCGGCGGCCCAGCGCCGGGCCGTACTCGCTCAGGCTCCAAGCGTCCTCGGCGTCGGGCGTGCGCAGGTACTCGGGGATCAGGCTGAACGCCCGGCGGAAGTCCGCCGGCCGGCGGGTCCAGAGCAGCGAGCAGTCCAGCGGGGTAAGCATCCACTTGTGCGCGTTGACCACCAGCGAGTCGGCCCGCTCGACCGACTCGAACGCCCAACGAAACTCGGGGCACACCATCGCAGTGCCGGCGTACGCGGCGTCCACATGGAGCCACGTCCCGCTCGCCGCGCACGCCTCCGCCAGCGCCGGAACCGGATCAACCGCTGTCGCCGCAGTGCTACCAACTGTGGCCACGATGACGGCGACATCGGACAGATCCCCGGCTGCGTCAGCTCGCAGACGGAACTCCGAGTCGACCGGCACCTTGCGCAACTGCATGTCCAGCATGCGCGCCGCCTTGTCAACCGATGAGTGGGCCTGCTCCGAGCAGACGATCACGTTGCGGCCGGTCGCCTCGCGCGCGGCCATGATCGCGGTCAGCGTCGAGGTCGAGGCGCTGTCCTCGATGTGCCCGTGCCAGCCGGACGGCAGCCCGAGCAGATCAGCCACCCAGTCGAGCACCACGCCCTCGAGCTCGGTCGCGGCCGGCGCGGTACGCCACAGGATCGCAATCGAGTTGAGCGTCGCGGCGAGCAGCTCGGCCAGGATCGCCGGCTCGGACGAACTGCACGCGAAGTAGGCGAAGAACCGGGGATGCTGCCAGTGGGTGACTCCGGGCAGCAACACCTCGTCGAGGTCGCGCAGCACGTCGGCGAACGGCTCGGGCTCGTCCGGCGCCCGCGCGGGCAGCCGCGAGCGGATCTCGCCGGGCGCGACCTGCGCGAGCACCGGCAGCTCACCCACCCGCTCGAGATAGGAAGCCGCCCACTCGATCGCGGCATGCCCGTCGGCGCGGAGGTCGACGGCCGTCCCGGGGTCGGCGCGCAACTCGCTCACGCCGGTGCTCCCGCGAGTTCGTAGTGCACGCCGGTCAGCTCCTCCGATACCTCCCACACCCGGCGCCAGGCATGCTCGTCATAAGCCTTGCCGGCGGCCGTCACCACCGTCGGATACCCGCGCTGCTGGCCTCGACCCCCGGGCCCGACGAACGTCCCGCCGGGAAGGTCCGGCACGGTGGCGGCGTACAGGGTCGGCAGCGCGCCCATCTCCGCGCTCTGCGCGACCACGTGATTGCCGATCCACCCGAGCGCCTTCTCGTAGAAACGGTCGGTCGCGGCGAACTGAAGGTTGGTACGCGCGTAGCCCGGATGGGCCGCCAGGCTGCGCAGCGGGACATCCGCGGCGGTGGCGCGGCGTTGGAGCTCGAAGCAGAACATCAGGTTGGCCAGCTTGGACTGTCCGTAGGCGCCCCACCGGTCGTACTTGCGCTCGCCTTGCAGGTCGTCGAAGCGCATCGTGCCGCGACGGTGAAGGTGGCTCGAGACCGTCACCACGCGCGGCGCCGGTGCCTTCAACAGCACGGGCAGCAGCCGGCCGGTCAGCGCGAAGTGTCCGAGATGGTTCGTGCCGAACTGGCGCTCGAAGCCTTGCTTGGTCAGCTGGCGCGGCGCGGCCATGATGCCCGCGTTGTTGATCAGCAGGTCGAGGCGGTCGTGCGCGGCGGCGAGAGCACTGGCGAACTCCCACACCGACTCGAGGTCGGCCAGGTCGAGCTGCCGCACCTCGAGCTCGGCGCCGGGGGCCTGCGAGCGAATCGTGGCGGCAGCCTGATCGCCCTTCGTGGTGTTGCGCACCCCGAGTACCACCCGCGCGCCGGCACGCGCCAGTTCGCGCGCGGTGGCCAGGCCTAGGCCGCTGTTTGCCCCGGTCACCACCGCCGTCCGACCCCCCAACCCGGGGAGGTCCGCGGCGGTCCAGTCAGCCATCGAGCACCTCGAACTTGATCCCCGCCGCCACCAGGCGCCGGCGCAGCGAGTCGCCCATCGCGACCGCCGGGGTCAACTGTCCGCGCAGATCTGGAAGGTCGTCGAAGGCCAGGCACAGCGAGGACTCGGCGAGCATCTTCGAGGTCTCGCCGTAGCCGGGGTCGCCGCCGCTCACCTCGGTGCGGACCGTCGTGCCGTCGCCGGCGCGGGCGCGGAACCTGACGCGGAACCACGACTTCGCCCGCTTCTCCACGGACGGCCCGTCCCCCGAGCTCATCAGCTTCAACATCAACTCGCGCGCCGGCGGGATCTGGGCCAGCCCGGCCGCCACGCCCACCCCCGTGCACAGCCCGACCATCATCGGCAGCGGCCCCACGACGGCATAGTGGCTGTAGGAGAAATCCGGTCCGTAGCGCTCGAGCGCGCGCGCCGAGCGCAGCACGGTCAGCGGGTCGATGGTCGGGAACGGAACCACCCAACCACCGGCGAACTCGTCCGGGTGCGGCCTCCCGGAGACGCCGTGGACGCGCCGGCCGTTGGAGCTCCCCTCGGCTCGCCGGCGCTCGGCCGCCACCGCGCGACCCGACCGCAACCGGCTGAGGATCTCGATCGTCGACTGGTACGTGCCACCCGAGATCGCGGCATTCGCCCGCATGAAACCCTCGACCGAGATCGGCACCCCCTCGGGCAGCTGCTCCACCGTGAACTGGACGCCCAGGTCGTAGGGGATCGAGTCGAACCCGCAGGAGTGCACGAGACGCGCGCCCGTCTCGACGGCCCGATCCTGGTACCCGAGCCACATCCGGTCGACGAACTCGGGCTCGCCGGTCAGGTCGACGTAGTCCGTTCCGGCGCCGGCGCAAGCCGCCACCACAGGCTCGCCGTAGCGGATGTACGGTCCGACCGTGCTGATCACTACCCGGGACGCCTCCGCCATCAACCGCAGAGATTCCGGGTCGCCGACGTCCGCCCCCACCAGCGGAAGGTCAGCGAACTCCGGACCGAGTCGGCGGCGAACCTCCTCCAGCTTGGCCTGACTGCGCCCCGCGAGCGCCCACCGCGTGCCCGCCGGCACGTGGCGCGCCAGGTACTCCGCGGTGAGCGCCCCGGTGAAGCCGGTAGCGCCGAACACGACGATGTCGTGCGCGCGCTCAGCCATCTGACTCGGCGAGGTCGCGCGCCACCCGCAGCGCCTCGTCCAACTCGACCCCGGCCCGCGCGGCGACCCAGCACGCGGCCGGCGCCGCGACCCGCTCCGACGCGTGCGCCGCCTCGGCGGCGACGTCGAGGATCGTCTTGAACTCTTCGGTCGAGGGCGGCGTCGTGCCAAGCCTCTCGGCGTAGGCCGCCAGCCACTCGTTCGCGTTCATCCGCGCGAGGTTAGCTTGCGACGGCCGAAGCGGTCTCCGGCTCAGCGCTGAGCGGGGCGTGTGCCGGCGCAAGAGGACCGGGCGCGAGGACGCGGAGCGCGTCGGGCGGCACGTGCACGGCCACCGGCGTGCCCTGCGCCCACGACGCTGCCTCGCCGGTGTTGGCGATCGACGCCTGCACCGATTCGCCGGTGGCCAGGCGCACGATCACCTGGAGGTTGGCGCCCACGTACACGGTCCGCTCGACCATCCCGGGCAGGCAGTTCTCGCCCGAGCTGCCGTGGCCGACCAGCGCCAGTCGCTCCGGCCGTGCGACCACCTTGACCGGCCCCCGCGCATCCACCGACCCGCACCCGGCGCGCAGCCGGAAATCCCCGATCCGGACCACGCCGCCACCCTCACACGACGCGTCCATCAGGTTCGACACCCCGAGGAAGTCGGCCACGAACACGGTGCGGGTTCCTCGTACACCTCGGCCGGCGTCCCGATCTGCTCGATCCGCCCGGTGTTCATGACCGCGATCCGGTCGCTCATGCTGAGCGCCTCCTCCTGATCGTGGGTCACGAACACGAACGTGATCCCGACCTCCTCCTGGAGCGCCTTGAGCTCGACCCGGAGCTGCTTGCGAATCTTCGCGTCGAGCGCGCCGAGCGGCTCGTCGAGCAGCAGCACGGCCGGGCGCAGGACGAGCGCGCGCGCCAGCGCCACGCGCTGCTGCTGACCGCCCGAAAGCTGGCGCGGCCGGCGCTTCTCGAATCCGCTCAGTTCGACCAGCTCGATCGCCTGCTCGACGCGCTGGCGCACCTCGTCCCTGGCCACCCGCCGGCGGCGCAGGCCGAACGCGACGTTCCCGAACACGTCGAGATGCGGGAACAGCGCGTAGCTCTGGAACACCGTGTGTACGTTGCGCTCGTGCGGAGGCACCGCGGCCACGTCGACGCCGTCGAGCACGATCTGGCCCGCGGTCGGGCGCTCGAACCCGGCGATCATCCGCAGGGTGGTGGTCTTGCCGCAGCCGGACGGCCCGAGCAGCGAGAAGAACTCACCGGGCTCGATCGAGGCGTCGATCCCGTCGACCGCCGCCGACTCCTCGAAGCGCTTGGTCAGACCGCGAAGCTCAACGGCGCCGGACGACATCAGGCCGCCGCCTCCAGACCGGATAGCTCGCGCAGAGCCGACGCCTCGCCGGCGACCGCTCCCTGCCGGATCAGCACGGTGTACAGGAGGTAGGCCAGCCCCACGCCGAGCAGCGTGGTCACGACCAGAATCGAGGCGAGCGCGTTCAAAGCCGGCGTGGTCGTGCCTCCGCGTGCATTGGAGTACAGGAACATGGGGATCGTCGTGGTCGAGGCGTTGGACGACATGTACTGGGTCACGACGAAGTCGTCAATGGAAAGCGCGAACACGATCAGCATGCTGGCCAGGATCGCCGGCAGCAGCAAGGGCAGCAAAACGAGGCGCAGGGCCCCGAACGACGTGGCGCCGAGGTCCCGCGCCGCCTCCTCGTACTCGGGCCCGATCGAGACCAGCCGGCTGCGCACGATCACCACGACGTAGGACAGCGAGAACGTCACCTGGCCGATCACCTGTGCCGGGGTGCCGAGATGAACGAGGCTGAAGGGAACGATCGCGAGCTGCGTGAACACAAGCAGCAGGGAGACCGCCATGACGATCTCGGGGGTGACCAGCGGGACCAGCATCAGCCCGTTGGCACCGCTCGAGCCGCGCCCGCGCCACCGCGTGAGGCCAAGGGCGAGCAGCACGCCGAGCGGCGTGGCGATCAGCATGTCGAGCGCGGCCAGCTGGAGACTGTGCACGAGCGCGTGGGTGTACTGCGGGTCGTGGAAGATCGATTGGCTCGGATCGCCCCACCACCAACGGGTCGAGAACCCCTGCCAGACACTGCGCGAGCGGCCCTGGTTGAACGAGAACAGCATCGCCACGAGCACCGGGAGCAGCGCCCAGGCGATGTACAGCCACGTGACGAGCACGAGGAAGCGCGGCTTGCCCCACGGGTTGCGCAGGCGCGCGCGCAGCCACCCGGTCACGCCAACCTCCGAGCGTCACGCGCGGTGGCGTACACGTAGTACGCCATCAACACGAGCAGGATCGCCATCAGCACGAGCACCAGCGCCGCCCCGAGGTTCTTCTCGGAGCCGCCCTGTACGAACAGGTTGATCTCGTTGCCGAGCATGTTGGTGCGCGGCGAGGCCGAGATCAGGTCGTTGGTGTAGTAGTCGCCGAACATCGGCAGCACCACGAGCGCGGCGCCAGCCAGGATGCTCGGGCGGCTGAGCGGCAGCGTGACGCGCATGAACGCCTGGCGCGGGGTGGCGCCGAGATCGCGCGCCGCCTCGATCTGGCTCGAGTCGATCCGGTCGATGCCGGCGAACACGGGCAGGATGAAGTACGGGATGTAGCCGTACACGAGCGCGATGATCACCGAGTAGGCATTGCCGTTCAGCCAGTCGGGCGGGTGGGCGATGCCCAGGTCGATCAGCAGCTTGTTGACGTACCCGTCGCTCGAGAGCAGCCCGATCCAGGCCAGCATCCGCAGCAGGTAACTGACCCAGAACGGGATCACGAGCAGAATGACCAGCAGTGGCTTCAACCGTTTAGGGGCATGCCGCGCCACGTAGTACGCGACCGGGTAGCCGATCGCGAAGCACAGCGCCAGCGCGGCGAACACGTACACGAGCGTGTTGCGGACGGCCGGCCAGTACTCGCCACCGGGCAGCGCGCCCGAGAACGCCTTGGAGACCCAACCCGGGTTCCACGTCAGTGGATTCCACGCCGGGACTGGCTGGAGCAGGATGTTCTCGGTGCCGAACGCCATCGCGATCACCGCGTAGGCGGGGATCACGACGAACAGGCACAGCCAGAACACCCCGGGGAGGGCGAACCCGCGCCAGTACGACGAGCGTGCGCTCACGCCGACTTGACCGCCGCCCAGGCGTTCTCCCACAGGACCTCGCCCTTATCGCTGAGGGGGCCCTGGACGAGTCCGTTCTTGAACTGCGGCTCGCGGATGATGGTCGAGCGCAGATTTGGCGGAATCAGCCCCCGCTGGATGAGGGACTCCGGGGTCATCGCGTTGATCGGCTGCTGGTAGTAGGTGTAGGTGAAGTTGCTGAACACCTGCTTGGTGTCGAGCACGTGGTTGAGGAACATGTGAGCCAGCACCGGGTTCTTGGCACCCTTCAGGATCGCGAAGGTGTCGTTGTTGATCGGCCCCCGGCCGTCGGTGGGCCACCAGTACTGGAACACCGACGGCTTCGTCCCCTGTGGCGCGTAGGTGGGTGCCGACGCCATGTCACCCGACCACGCCTGGTGAAGCCACAGTGACCCGTCGGCCAGGTGCTGGTACTCGTTCGTGTCGAACTTGAGGTTGGCGGCGCTCACCAACTGGATCAGCGAGTTCTCGGCCGCCTTGATGTGCGCGGGGTCCTCGGTGTTGACATCCGTGATCCCGTTGTGCAGGAGCCCCATCGACAACCCCTCGTGCTGGTCGTCGAGCAGACCGACCTTGCCCGAGATCTTCGGTCCCTCGGACCACAAGGCGCTCCACGGATTGCTCAGGCTCGCGGGGTTGAAGCCGGGAATCTTGTCCGAGCGCCAGCCGATCCCCGTGGTGTAGATCGTGTACGGCACCGTGTACCGGCTGCCCACGTCGTACCACGGGCTGTGTAGGGAGGGCCACACGTTGGCCGCCAGGTTGGGGATGTAACTCAGGTTGATCGGTTGCAGCACCTTGCCCACGACCAGCCGTTCGAGGAACACCAGCTCGGGCACGAACACGTCGAACTGGACCGCGCCGCTCGAGATCTTCGCCACCGCCTCGTCGATCGTGGTGAAGGTGCTGATCTGGACCTTGACCCCGTACTTCTTCTCGAACGCCTTGACCACGTCGGTGTTGATGTAGGAGTCCCAGTTGTAGAACTGGAGCGGCCCCGCCTCGGGCGTCATGCCGGAGGCGATCGCCTTGTTGTCGGCGTAGATCGGAAGCGTCACCGGCCGGTCGGGGCGCGCCAACGGCAGGCCCCCCGGGCCGACCGGCGCGGAGGCCGCCGCCACCGTCCCCGACGGGGTCGAGCTCACCGGCGGCGTGGTGCTCCCGCACGCCTCAAGCACGCCGGGCACCGCGAGACTGGCCGCGGCCAGGCCGGCCCGCCGGATGAACGTCCTGCGTGTGGTGTCACTCATCTCCTTGCTCCTCTCCTCACCGCGCTGTCGCTCGGTTCGAGCTCGCATCCGAGCTCCACAGAGGCCAGCGCCAGGCAGCGCTCGACCATGCGCTCGGCCGTCACGTCGGGTTGCCCCAGCGTCACCTGCACTCCCAGTCCATCCATCAGCCCGCTTAACACCAGCGCGAAGTCGTCTGGATCGGCGCCCGCGTCGAAATCCCCGGAGGCCTGGCCCTCTCGCACGATGTCCGCGATCAGCTGGCGCTGGCGGCGATCGAGCCGGAAGTAGGTGTCGCGGACCGCCGGATCGCGTCGCGCCCGGACCCACATCTCCATCCACAGCGTCCAGTCGCTCAGGCCGCCCGGGCCGAGGCTCGTCTCCTCGATCAGGTGCACGAGCTTCTCGACCGCGCCACGGCGCTGAGCTTGCCCCTCGGTCATCCGCTCGTAGAACTCGCGGTCGGTCAGGTCGACCGCCTCTTCGAGCAGCCGGTCCTTGGACTCGAAGTAGTAGAGGATCGTCGGCGAGCTCGTGCCGGCCCGCTCGGCGATGTCCCCGATTCTCGTGTCGAACAGCCCGCGCTCGTACAGCACGTCGGCCGCCGCGGCGATGATCTGGGGCTTGCGGAGGTGCTCGACCTTGGGGCGGGGACTCATGTTCAGAACCGACGAATTCGTTTTCTGAATCGCCGTTCAGAAAACTACTGAGCAACGCCTCCCGGTGTCAAGCCGCGCGTTCGACCAGCTGCTCCCCGTCGAGGCCGAGCTCCCCGGCCAACGCCGCGGACACCGCGCGGCGGCCGCGCTCGAGCGGCATCGCGGGGTCTCCGATCAGGGTGCGCACGCCGTACCCGTCGATCAGCGCCATCGCCAGGTCGGCCACCTCGTCGGGGTCGCACCGGGCGAACTCGCCGTCCTTGACGCCCTCGGCGATCTCGCGCGCGAACCAGGCGTGCAGGCGGGCGTACAGCTCCTCCGCCACGGGGCGCAACTCGGGATTGCGGACCGCCCGGAGCCACAGCTCGACCCACAGCACCCAGTCCCGTCGGAGCGACTCGCTGGTGGGCAGGCACGCCTCGATCATCGACTGCAGACGAGCCGCATGCGAGGTCCTGGGCAGCGTGTCTCCGCTCGTGATCCGCGCCTCGCCGGCGTGCAGGTAGGAGTAGTCGAGCGCCTCCGCCAGGAGCGCGTCGCGCGTAGCGAAGTGATAGTGGACCAGCGCCGGCGACACGCGCGCCTCGGTGGCGATGCGGGCGATCCGCACGCCGTCGATCCCCTCGGCGGCGATCTGGCTGACCGCCGCCGCAAGGATGCGTTCGCGCGCGCTCACTCGGTCGCGACCTCGGCGTCGTCGGCGAGGTCGGCGCGGATCCGGTCGTCGAACCAGGCGACGGCGCTCTCCCGGCGCGACAGCGGCCCACACCGGTAGCCGCGCGTCCGCAACCCGACCTGGACGTTACGGACGATCTCGATGTCCTCGTCGAGCACAAGGGTGTTGATGCGCTGATTGATCCACTGAATGGCGCGCGTCCGCGGTCCCGCGCCGGCCGCCCGGTACGACGCGGACACGTCGCGCGTACGCGTCAGTCCGTCGGGCAGCATCTGCCAGGTGTTGACCTGGTCGGGATATAGGTCGATCGTCGTGTTCGGATAGATGAACACGTAGCGCCACGTGTGGCGATCCTCCTCGCCCAGCCCCGGCATCGGCGTGACCAGCTGGCCGTACAGACGCTCCAGCCGGTTGTTCGACGGCTTCGAGCGCATCGGCGCCTCGATCCACGCCCAGTGCTCGTGCAGCTCGGTGTCGTAGTGCTTGTAGTCGAGCATCCGCATCAGCCCCGGGTGCGCGATCGGGATGTGGTAGCCCTCGAGGTAGTTCTCGGCCACCACCTTCCAGTTGGCGGGCTGGTGGCCCCCGCCGGGGGCGAACGATTCGAGCGTCTCGATCCGGTAGCGGGCCAGGCGCGCCGGCAGGTCGCCGACGAGCTCGGACAGCGGCGCGGCGTCCGCGTCGAGGTTGACGAACACCAGGCCGCACAGCTCCTCAACCCGCACGGGCATGAGGCCCAAGGCCGACTTGTCGAGACGATCTCCGAACTGAAGGCCCTCCGGCACGCCGATCAGCGTGCCGTCGAACCGGTAGGTCCAGCCGTGGTAGCGGCAGCGGATCGCGCCCTTGCACTGTCCGGAGCCGGTGAGCAGGCACGAGGCCCGGTGCCGGCACACGTTGCGGTAGGCCTTCAACCGCCCCTCTTCGTCCCGGACGATCAGCACCGGCTGATCGCCGGCGAACCCCGTGGTGTAGCTCCCCGGGCGAGGCAGCGCCGAGACGTGGCCCATCAGCTGCCACGTGCGCTCGAAGATCAGCCGCTGCTCGGCCTCGAGCAGCTCGGGATCGAGGTACAGCCGCGGCTCGAGCGCCTCGCCCCGCGCCGCCTGAACTTCCGTCACAGCTTGCATGGCGAACCCATCCTGACTTTGTGATCAGTTGGTGTTAGTCTACCGCCCATGGTCAAGCGCGCGTCCTGGCTGTCGGTCACACCCGAGCCCGAGCGCGAGCTTCCGGCCGCGGTGGCGACCCTCGCCTCCGGCGAGCGACCAACCGACGGCGCGGTCGCGGACGAGGCGAGCGAGATCGAGCGGCTCGTCCTGCACGGGAGCCAGCGGAGCTGGAACCGCTACCTGCACCGCGTGGTTGGGCTGATCGAGAGCCGCGCCGACGACCCTGACCCGGACGTGGCGGGGGCGCGCGCGCTCGCCATCCGCGTGATCGCCAACCACCACAACCTGTTGCTGGCGCTCCCGGGCCCCGGCGCGCACCAGACCGAGAACGACCGGCGGCGGCTCGCCCAGCTGCTCGCCACGACAAACGAGGACTGACCATGACCACCGCCGTCTTGCCGACCACGCCCGGCCAGGAGCTCACGCCCGATCAACTCGAGCTCCAGCAGCGGGCACGGACGTTCGTGGAGACCGTGCTGATCCCGCTCGAGCTCGAGGCCGAGGAGCGAGGCGGAGCGCTGCCGGATCAGACCGTGGAGGAGATCAAGCGCGAGGCGATCTCGGCCCGGTTGAACGGCGGCCGGTTCGCGCCCGAACACGGCGGCCAGGGATGGACGATGCTCGAGTGGTTCCTGGTCAACGAGCAGTTCGGCCGGGTCACCAACGGTCTCCACTGGCACGTGCCGAGCGCGTACAACGTGCTCCTCCAGGGCACGCCGGCGCAGATCGAGCGTTACCTCGTCCCGGCGCTGCGCGGCGAGGGCGGCGACGCGTACGCGGTGACCGAGGCCGAGGCCGGCTCGGACCCGGGCGGGATCGCCAGCACCGCGGTCTCGACCGGCGATGGGTGGCGGATCAACGGCGAGAAGTGGTTCGTGACCTCCGGGGACGTGGCACGCGTCCTGATCGTCATGGCCAACGCGATCGTCGAGTCCGAAAAGCTCCCCACCCTGTTCCTGGTCGAGCCGGACGCACCCGGCGTCGAGTTCGTCGACAGCCCTCGGTTCACCCACAACTACCCCCACGGCCACCCGACGATCCGCTTCACCGACGTCGTTCTCGACGGGGACGCGGTGATCGGCGGCGTCGGGAACGGCGAGGCGCTCCAGCGCGCCTGGTTCACCGAGGAGCGCCTCGGGATCGCCACCCACGGTCTCGGCGCGATGTGGCGCCTGCTCGAGGAGACCACGGATTGGGCGCTGCACCGCATGCAGGGTGGGCAGCGGATCTTCGACTACCAGGGCGTGTCGTTCCCGCTCGCGGACTCGGCGACCGACGCCACTCTCGGCCGGCTCCTCGCCCTACACGTCGCCTCGATGGTCGACGCCGGGGCCGACCCCAAGCTGATCCACGCCAAGGCCTCGATGGCCAAACTGTTCGTGTCCGAGGCCGCCGGGCGTTGCGCGGACCGCGCCGTCCAGGCGTTCGGCGGGCGCGGGTACCTGCGCAGCAACGTGGCCGAGCGATTCAACCGCGAGTTGCGCGTCGACCGCATCTGGGAGGGGACCAGCGAGGTCCAGCGGCTGATCATCGCCCGGGCGCTCGAGCGCCGTGGAGTCGAGGCAACGATCCACTGAGCTCGATCGATGAACTACCTCGATCATTGAGCTGACTCGATCATGGACCTGACTCGACTACTCCGGCCGCGGTCGATCGCTGTCGTCGGCGCCAACGACCGTCCCGCCAGCTACGGCTGCCAGGCGCTCGTCAACCTGGAGGCGATCGGCTTCGACGGTCCGGTCTGGGGAGTCAATCCGAAGCGCACCGAGGTGCTCGGCCGGCCCTGCGTGCCGACCCTGGCCGACCTGCCCGAGGCGGTCGATGCGATCGTCATCGCGATTCCCGCCGCCGGTGTGCCGACCGCGATCGAGGAGGCCGGCGCGCGTGGGTGCGGCGGCGCGGTTGTCATCGGGGCCGGGTTCGCCGAGGTGCCCGAGGGGATCGAGCTTCAACGCGACCTGGTCGCAGCGGCAGAGCGTCACGGCCTGCCCGTGTGCGGCCCCAACTGCAACGGGATCGTCGCCACGCACGCCCGCGCCGTTCTGTGGGGCGACGCGCTGTCGCCGCGCGAGCCGGGCCCCGTCGCGCTCGTGTCCCAGAGCGGCAACGTCGCGGTCAACGCGCTCGCGACGCAGCGCGGGCTGCGCTTCCACACGGTGATCGCGAGCGGCAACCAGGCCGTTCTCGGCGCCGCCGACTACCTGTCGTTCCTGGCCACCGAGCCGGATGTCGGCGCGATCGCGCTGTACCTCGAAGACGACGGCGGACCGCGCCTGTGCGAGGGACTGGCAGCGTGCGCACAGGCGGGCGCGCGGGTGGCGGTCCTCAAGGTGGGAAGCTCGCCGGCGGGCGCCCGCGCCGCGGCTGCGCACAGCGCGGCGCTGGCCGGCGATCAGCGGATCTTCCGTGCGCTGATCGAGGAGGCGGGCGGCGTATGGGCGGCCGATGTCCACGAACTGCTCGAGGTCGCCAAGACCTTGGCGGCGCGCCCGCGCCACCCAAGGCGCGGCGGCGGCCTCGCCATCATGACCTGCTCGGGCGGCGACTCGGCCCAGGGCGCCGACGAGGCGCAGCGGCGCGGGCTGGAGCTGCCGGCGCTCGCGCCCGCCACCCGCGAGCGCCTGCGTGCGCTGCTCCCCACCGCCGCCACCGTGGCCAACCCGCTCGACTACACCGCGATGCTCTGGGGCGAGGGTGACCTGCTGGCCGAGCTCGTCCAGACCGTGGCCGGAGATCCCGCGATTGACCAGGTGCTGGTGTTCTACGACCAGTTCCCGGGGCTGACCGGCGCGGTGTCGGACGCTTCCGACGCGGTGCGCGACGGGATCGTCGCCGGGGCGCGGGCCGCCATGGACGACGCCATGACGATGATCTGCTCGACCCTGCCCGAGCTGCTCGACGACGACGCGGCCTGGCGGTGCGTTCAGGCGGGCATCCCGGCCGTGGCCGGCCTGCGAACCGGTCTCGCCTGCACGGCGGCGCTGCGCGCCGATCCCGGTGACCCAGCGCGACTCCGGGAGATCGGGAACGCAGCCGGGAGGCACCCGGGGAGCCAAACCGAGTGGCTGTCCGAGCACGACGCCAAGGAGCTGCTGCGCGCCGGCGGGGTCGACGTCGTCGCCGGCCGCCTCGTCACCGATGCCGGGGACGCGACGCTCGCGCTAAAAGAGCTCGGTGGCAACATCGCGCTCAAGCTGAGCTCCCCCACGCTCCAGCACAAGACCGAACTGGCCGCGGTGTGGCTCGGCCTCGCCAGCGACGCGGACGTCACCGCCGCGTACGCGCAGCTCGAGCCGCTCGCCCGTCGACTCGGCGCCGACCTGCTGGCGGAGCGGATGGCCGCGCCGGGGGTCGAGCTGATCGTCGCGGCGCGGGCGGACGCGGTCGTGCCGGCGCTCGTGATCGGGCTCGGCGGTGTGTGGACCGAGGTCCTGGGCGATGTGGCGATCGTGCCGCTGCCGGCCGACGCGGTGCGGATCGAGCGCGCCGTCCGCTCGCTGCGGGGCGCGCCGCTTCTCACCGGTGGACGCGCCACGGAGTCCGTCGACGTGCCCGCCGTCGCGAGGCTCGCGCAGCGCGTGGGCGAGATCCTGCTCGAAGAGTCGCTCGACCTGCTCGAGCTCAACCCCGTGCTGACCGGCCCGGCCGGCGCCGTGGCGGTCGACGCCACCGCGCGCCGGCGCGCCCCGGTCGCCGGGCGGGTGGGGACCCAAGTAAGGAGCGTGGCATGTACGACGTGATCGTCATCGGCGCAGGCTTCGCCGGCGTCACCGCGGGGCGCGAGGCGGCGCTCCGCGGCAAGCAGGTGCTGCTCCTGGAGGCCCGAGACCGGCTCGGCGGGCGAACCTGGACTTCCGACTGGCACGGATCTCCGCTGGAGTACGGCGGCGCCTGGGTGCACTGGCACCAGCCCCACACCTGGTCCGAGCTCACGCGCGCGGGCCTCCAGGTGTCGGTCTCAGACCACGCCCAGGTGGCCGGCTGGTACGTGGGCGACGAGCGCCGGTCGGGGTCGGTCGAGCAGCGCGACGCGATCGCGCGGCGCGGCTGGGACCGGTTCGTCGACGGAGTGCGTGAGGCGTTGCCGGCGCCGCACGACCCCACGCTCGCGATCGACGCGCTGGCAAGGTTCGACCGCCAGACGATCGCCGAGCGCCTGCACGACCTCACGCTTTCCGACGAGGAGCGGGCGGTGCTGACCGCGGAGGTCGAATCGCTCGCGCACGCGCCGCTCGACCAGGCCGGGGCGGTCTCGGTCCTGCGCTGGCACGCCCTGTCGGGCTACAGCCTCGAGCTGACCCAGTTCACGGGCGGCCGGGTGACGATCGTCGGGGGGACCCGAGCGCTGCTCGACGCGATCGCCTCGGCGGCGCCGTTCGAGCGGCGGCTCGGCGCGGCCGTGGCAGGCGTGACCCGCACCAAAGACCACGTTGAGGTTCACACAAGAGACGGGGCCGTGTTCGGCGCCCGCGCCGCCGTCGTGGCCGTCCCGCTCAACGCATTGCGCGCAATCGAGTTCACGCCGGCGCTCCCCGAGGACAAGCAGCGCTCGATCGCGCTCGGGCAGGCGTCGCGCGGGATCAAGATCTTCATCCGCGCACGCGGCGAGCGGCTGTTGCAGAACAGCATCCGGCCGGGGCACCCGTTCGGCTACCTCGACACCGACTGGGTCAACGGCGACGGCTCCCAGCAGCTGATCGGGTTCGGGATCGACGCCGAGCGCTGCGACGCCACCGACCTCCCGGCCGTGCAGCGCCAACTCGAGGCGATCCTGCCCGGGTACGAGGTCCTCGACGCCACCGCGCACGACTGGCTGGCCGACGAGATGTCCCGCGGCACGTGGGCGATCCACCGCCCCGGCTGGTACGAGCACCACCACGCGGCGATGCAGCGGATCGAGGGGCGCGTCGTGCTCGCCGGCTCGGACATCGCCAACGGCTGGGCCGGGTTCATCGACGGCGCGATCGAATCGGGGCTGCGGGCCGGCCGGCGGGCGGCCGCGCTCGCCGTCTGACGCCTCCGAGCACCGGGCGCTGGCATCATGGCCAGCCTCATCACAGCGAACTCGGAGGATCCGACATGGCAATCCTGGACGACAAGGTGGCGATCGTCACCGGCTCCGCGCGCGGCATCGGACGCGCCACAGCGGAGCTGCTCTCACAAAACGGCGCGAAGGTCCTCATCAACGACCTCGACGGCGACGTGGCGGAGCAGACGGCGGGCGAGATCGATGGCGAAACCCTTGTGTTCGGCGGAGACCTGACCAAGCCAGGCGTGCCCGACGAGCTCGTGCGGACGGTCATCGACCAGTGGGGCAAGGTCGACATCCTCATCAACAACGCCGGCTACACGCTCGACGCGCCGATCCACAAGATGAGCGACGACTGGTTCCAGAGGATGATCGACATCCACTCGGTCGTCCCCTTCCGCATGTGCCGCGCGGTGGCTCCCCACATGCGAGAGCCGGCCAAGGTCGAGCGCGAGGAGGGCCGCGAGGTATTTCGCAAGATCGTCAACGTGTCCTCGATCTCGGGCACGATGGGGAACGCTGGCCAGGCCAACTACGCCTCGGGCAAGTCGGCCGTGATCGGCCTGACCAAGACCCTGGCCAAGGAGTGGGGCCAGTTCAAGATCAACGTCAACGCGGTGGCCTTCGGGTTCATCGAGACCCGCCTGACCGCGGCCAAGACCGAGGAGAACGTGGCCGACATCGGCGGCGAGAAGGTGCAGCTCGGGATCCCGGAGCAGCTGCGCGCGATGGGGCCGGCGCTGATCCCGCTCGGCCGCGCCGGCACCCCCCGCGAGGCGGCCGGCGGCGTGTTCCTGCTCTGCACGCCGTGGGCCAACTACGTGAACGGACAGGTGCTCAGCATCACGGGCGGCCAGTTCGGCGGGATGACCTCATAGCGCACGAGGACTTTGGCGATCCACTCCCGTATATGTCAGGTGGATCGCCATCCGCCCGGGGAACGCGCGGCGCCACCGTCGCGGCGATACTCACGCGACTATCGGCTCGCCCTGCGGAACCAGCGCCTCGGCGACCAGTTCCGTGAGCTCGCGCAGCTGGATGCGGTCGGCGTTGCCCGACGTCTTGATCGCGTCCTCGTACATGGTCACGTCCTTGGGGCACGAGACCACGAACAGCTCGACGTCCGAGAGGCCGACCGCCTCGCGGATGCGGTTCTCCGACGGCCGTTCCTGCCCAGGGGTGTCGGGGATCCAGATCCGACCGCCGCCCGCTCCGCAGCAAAAACTGTTGTCCCGGTTACGGGGCATCTCGACCAGGGTGCAGCCAAGAAGCTCGAGGATGCGCCGCGGGCCCTCGTACTCGCCGGCGAAGCGGCCCAGGTGGCACGGGTCGTGATAGGTGACCCGATAGGACAGCCGTCCGCTCACGTCCAGCCGGCCCGACTCGATCAGCTCGACCAGCAGCGTCGTGTGGTGCATGACCGGCCAGCGGCCACCCAACTCCGGGTACTCGTTGCGCAGTGTGTTCAGCGAGTGTGGATCGGAGGTGAGAATTCGCTGAAAGTCACAACCGGACAGGGTGGCGATGTTTTGCTCGGCCAGCTCCTCGAACAGACCCTCCTCCCCCACGCGCCGCACGTCGTTGCCCGAGTTGCGCTCGCCGTCGAACAAGATCCCGAAGTCGACCCCGGCGTCGTGCAGCAGCCGAGCAAGCGCGCGGCTCACCTGCTGCGAGCGTGGGTCGAAGCTCGCGTAATCGCCCACGAACCACAGCACGTCGACCGGTTCCTTGCGAGCATCCTTGACCTCGAAGTCCAGCCCCTGCGTCCAGCGTCCACGGCGGCGGCGATTCTCGCCGAAGGAGTTGCCCGACTTGTGGATGACCTGGAGCACCGACTGGAGGTTTGGATCGAGGTCGCCCTCCTCGACGAGGCGCCGGCGCAGCTGGTTGATGATCGGCGCCTGCTCGATGCCGACCGGACAGATCTCCACGCAGGCATTGCACTGCATGCAGGACCACACCGTCTCGCTTCGCACCCCGTCGTGGCCCACCACGCTGGTCGTGAAGCCGTCGCCATCGGCGCTCCCGCTCAACAACCCGCCCAGGACCCCGCCGATCCCGGCGCCGGCCGCCGCCCGGTTTGCCTGCTCGCGCAATTCCAGGACGACGTCCCGGGGCGAGAGCGGACGGCCGGTGGCATTGGCCGGGCAGGCCTCGTGGCACTTGCCGCACTTGGTGCAGGCATCGAGCTGCAGTAGGTGCAACGGGCTGAAGTCCGCCAGCGCCCCGTATCCGGCCGGCAGCTCGGCCCGGTCCGGAGGGATCGGCCGTAGCCGCTTTCCCGCCACCGGGTCCCGGAGCGACAGCGACACGAAGCTCGTGAGCATGTGCGCGGCTTTGGTGTACGGGATGCTGGCCACGAATGCGATCGCCAACAGCCCGTGGAACCACCACAGCCCGTGGCGCACGCCGGCCAGCACGGAGTGATCGACGCCCGAGAGGGCCTGCGCCACGATCCAGCCGCCGAACTGGGTGATCCCGTACCCGGGGTCGTCCATGGCGATCCGCACGCCTTCGAGCACGAAGCCGGTGAGCGCGATGACGAGCAGGATCACCACGAAGGCCCAGTCCCCGACCTCGTACACGTGCCGGTCGTACTGCTGGTCCCCGGGGCCGCGGTCCGGCCGGGCGTAGTTCAGCTTGCGCGGGCGGATCACCGCGCGACGCAGCATCATCGCCAGCACGCCCGCGATCAGCACGGTCCCGAGGACGTTCAGCACCTCCTTGTAGACGAGGTAGAAGTTGCCGTGGAAGTAATTCCAGCCGAACACCGGTTCCGTGAAGTCGGTGTTGAAGCCGAGCACTACGGTCCCGGCGAACAGCACGATGAAGCCGTAGAAGATGGCGCGGTGAGCCCATCCAGCGAGGTGGTCGCGGCGCGTGATCGTCTTGTGCGAGAACAGCAGCCGGAGCCCGCCCGCGAGCCGGCCGGGTAGCTCCCGCCATGGGACCGGGGGCCAAGGTCCGCCCCGGCCCCGGCGCCACTTCGCGATCGGGCGGGCCACCCCGTACGCGAACACCAGCACGGACAGGATCGCCAGCACGTACCAGAGGACCTTCAGGGGCGTGGTGAAGTCCCAAAAGACCGGCCGCGACTTGGTTGCCGCCAGGAGGAACACGCCGTCAGTCGCGATCGCTACGGGGCACTACTCGAGCGCCTGCTCAAGCTCGTCTGCGACGTCGAACAGGTCGGCCACCGCTCCGTAGTGCGCTACGCCAAAGATGGGGGCCTCGGGGTCGCTGTTGACCGCGATGATCGTCTCCGCGGTTCTCATACCGGCGAGGTGCTGGACGGCTCCGGAGATGCCGAGCGCGAGGTAGACCCGCGGCTTCACGGTCTTGCCGGACTGCCCGACCTGGCGAGCGCTCGGCATCCAACCCGCGTCGACCAGCGGCCGGGAGACACTCAGAATCGCGCCAAACTTCTCCGCCAGCTGCTCGAAGCGCGGGACGTTGTCCTTGTCCTCGATGCCGCGACCGATTGAGAGCAGGAACTCTGCCTTGGTGATGTCGACGTCACCCGCGCCGACCTCGACGAACTCGAAGTGCTCGGTCCGAGCGAGGCCGTCGAGGTCGATCGCCACCGCGCGGGCCGAGGCCGAACCGCCGCCGGGCGACGCGACCGGGAAGATCCCCGGCCGGACGGTCAACAGGGTGCAGGCCTTACCCGGGAACTCGAGCTCGGCCTGCAGCTTGTCGCCGTAGGCGCCGCGGCGAGCGCGAAGCTCGCCAGCCCACGAGATCGCGGTCACGTCGCTGGCGAAGCCGAGCCCGGCGCGTGCGGCGACCGCTGGGGCGAAGCCGAGCGAATCGATCGTGTGGCCCGCCAGCACCAGCGCGGGTTGCTCTGACTCGATCAGCGATTCGAGCGCGCGCTGCCAAACGTGCGCCTCGAACTGCTCGACGGGCGCCATCACCGTGAGCACCTCGTCGACGCCATCCGCCGCAAGATCGCCGGCGAAGCGCTCCGCGTCGGAACCGATCACGGCGACGGTCAGACGGCCACCGGCGGCCTGCTTTACCTCGCGGGCCACGCTCACCAACTCGAGCGACACGTCGCGCAACTCGCCGCGGCGCGTTTCGGCCAGCACCAGGATCCCGCTCATCCGGACATCCTTTCCTGGACGATCTCGACGATTCGAGCCGCGACCGCGGCCGGCGAGCCGTTCAGCATCTCGGCGCCCGCACCCCGCTCGGGCGGGGCCAGCGCCACGGTCCGTGAGCCGGCCGCCGCCTGCACGGCCGCCTCATCGAGTCCGAGCTCGTCCAGGCCAACGACCTCGAGCGGCTTCTCCCGCGCTTGCTTGATCGCCCTCAGGGTGGCGTAGCGCGGCTCGTTGATCCCGGTTTGGATGGTGAGCAACGCCGGTGAGTGGATCCGCAGCACTTCGATCAGTCCACCCTCGAGCTCGCGATGGACGGTGGCGGTTCCGCTGGCCGCGTCCCAGTCGAGCTGAGTCACGACCGCGACCCGCGGTAGGTCGAGATACCCCGCCACTGCGGTTCCGGTCGCGCCGTTGACCGCGTCGGAGGACTGCACCCCGCATAGGACCAGATCCGGCGCCTCGCGCCCGACCGCTGCGGCCAGCGTGCGCGCGACGGCCAGGACATCGGCGCCCTCGAGCCCCTCGTCCCACACGCGCACGGCCCGGTCGGCGCCCTTGGCCAGGCAGCTGAGGAGCCCCTCTTCGGCCTCCTCGTCGCCGACCGTGATCACGACTACCTCGTGACCGTCGCCGCCCGCGTCGTCGCGGAGCTGCAGCGCCGCCTCGATCGAGAACGTGTCCCACTCGTTGAGATCCCACTCGAGGTAGTCCGCGTCCACCCTGACCCCATCCTCGACCAGCTCGAACTCCTCGTCCAGGGCGGCGACCTGCTTGACCGCGACGACGATCTTCATCGGCTCACCCGGCGCAAATTACGCCAGCGCGACATCGGCGGTGTTCTTGAGCTGCTGCACGTAGTCGTCGTTCGACGCGTCGCCCCACAGCCGCCGCTCACGGATGAACGGGAGCGGCATCTCGGGATGTGGCGAGTCGATCTCGCGGGCCAGACGATGGCCGTCGAAGATCGAGTCCACGATCATCCGCGGCGCCGAGGCGTCGCCGATCACGTAGACCGACTCGATTCCCTCGCTCTCCCACCGATCCTTGTTCGCCTTCAGCTCGCGGTACAGCTCGTCGTCGGAGATCCGCGCCGAGCAGAGCACGACCGTGTCCACCTCGAACTGCTCCTTGTGGTCCGGGTTCCACACGTCGTACGCGTGGCACACGCCCGGCTCGATCTTCTCGAGCATCGTGTACGTGTGGATGTCGACGCCGAGCCGCTCCAGGTCACGGTGGAGCATCGGCGCCTCGAGCGTGTAGTGCATGTAGTTGGCGATGTCGCCGGCCTGCGTCACGAACGTGACGTCGTGGCCCTCGCCGGCCAGCTTCTGGGCCACCGACACGCCCATGAAGTAGGCCTCGTTCTCGAGCACGAGCACGCGCTTGCCGACGCGCTTGGCCTCGCTGACCACCTGGTCAGGGGTGAGCTGCCAGTCCAGCGACGTGTCCGCACCCGGGATCGGGGCGTGGGTGGCCGCGTTCAGACCGTCGGTCGCGAAGTGGCAACCCGTGGCCACGACGACGATCTCGGCGCCGTAGTTGAGCACCTCCTCCGTGCTCAGGCGCGAGCCGAGGTGGACCTCGACGTTCCGCAGCTTGTCAAGCTGGATCTGGCGGTAGTTGACGATCCGGTTCCACTCGCCGAGACCGCGAGCCGACCCGCGGAACAGGTTCTCCTTGCCGTCGGAGTGTCCGAGCTGGGAGATCCAGTTCACGCACCCGCCGATTTCCTTGTCGGCCTCGACCAGGTGCACGGCCGCCATCTGGCGCTTGCCGAGAACCATCGCGCACTCCATCCCGGCGGGGCCGGCGCCGACGACGAGCACGCTCTTCTCGCGGTTGGCCGCGGGATGGAAGATCTCCGGATGCCACCCGCGGCGGTACTCCTCGCCGGCGGTGGCGTTCTGGGTGCAGACCATCGGCGGACCGCCGATCTCCCAGCGGGAGATGCACTGGTTGCAGCCGATGCATTCGCGGATGTCGTCCAGCCGCCCCTCTTCGATCTTCTTGGGCAGGAACGGATCCGAGATCGACGGGCGCGCCGCGCCGATGATGTCGAACTGGCCCGACTTGATGATCGCGACCATCGTGTCCGGGTTTGTGATGCGGCCGACGCCGACCACCGGCTTATTCGTGTGGTTGCCCGCCTTGACCTGGCCCGTGTAAGGCTTCTCGTGGTTCTCCTCGAAGAACCGCGACGGGCCCGCGTTCTGGCCCCACTCGGCGATGTCGCCGACGGTCAGGTCCCAGAGGTCGACCAGGTCGTCGCAGTACTCGACGAAGCGGGCGCCATCCTCGCCTACCTGGATCGAGATCGGACCGAGCAGGTGGTCTACCGCGAAGCGCGACGCGATCGCGCAGTCATCGCCCACGGCCTCCCGGACCTTGTACAGCGACTCGCGCCAGAAGCGCGCGCGGTTCTCGAACGAACCGCCGTACTTATCAGTGCGACGGTTGTAGAACGGCGAGAGGAACTGGAACGGAAGGTAGGCGTGCGCGCCGTACACGTAGATGATGTCGAAGCCGGCTTCCCGAGCACGAATCGCAGCGTCCACGTACATCTGCTGGACGGTGTTGATGTCGTCCTGGTCCATGTAGCGCGGGAAGATGTTCAGCTCGAAGTCCGAAGCGATCTGGGAGGGACCCCGCGGGGTGGCGCGGGATTCCATGCAGGGCGCGTGCGGGCCGCCGTACCACAGCTCGATTCCCGCCAGCGCGCCGAACTGGTGCAGCCGATCGGTCATCGCCGCCAGGTTGCGAACGTCGCCCTCGTCCCAGATGCGAGCCGAGACGCGGGAGGTGTCGTCGGACTCGGGATGGATCGAGCAGTACTCCGTGCAGCATGCTCCCCATCCGCCCTCGGCCTTCATCCCCCGGTGATAGGCCTGCATGCCAGGCTTTTCCGAGCCGGCGCCGATGCAGTGGGGCACCTGGTAAAAGCGGTTCTTGAGCGTCTTCGGCCCAAGCTGGATCGGCTCGAAGAGGATGTCGTACTTCGGGTCCCGGGCCACAGAGCTCTCCTTCCCGCGTTTCAGCGATGAACAAATACGTCCAGAGCGAGTTCTAACGGGTTTGCGATCGGGTGTCCACCACGCCGAGCCCGCCAAGGCCTCGGCCCTCGGCTGGTTGACTCATGGCCCACCGCCCGCTAGAAGCGTGATTCATGCACACCGCGCGCGAGCTGTCCAGCCCGGCGTTCTCGATCCGGGTGGAGGGCCGAGCGGGGGTCCTCGACGACGTCTTCCCTGACTTCGCGGAGCGGGATCGGCTCGGAGTGGTCGTACGCCACCCGTGTGGGGCGATCGGGGCCAGCACCCTGATTCTCGCCGCGGTGACGGCGTTCTACGACGCCCAACGCGCCAAGGGTGAAGACTTTTTCATCTACCCCGACTACTTCCTGTTCCACGTCGGGGCGCGCCTCGGCGACCACGGCATGCTCGACGTCTGGCCGGCGCACAAGGAGGTCGTCGTCCCAGACGAGCCGGAGGAGCTGCTCCGGGCGATCAACGACCGCGCAGTCACCCGACTGCTGGTCGAGGATCGCGCTCCCGGGGAGCCGCGACTGGAACGCGAGTCATTGGCCAGCGCCCGCAATCGCGTCGCCACCGCGGTGGCGTACTCGCCGACCGGGCGACTCGCCGATGCCGACGTGCTCGCCGCCGGCAACGACGTGACCGAGTCGTATGTCGCGGCGGTCCTGGAACAGTCGTCGCTCGTCACGCACTGGGAGAGGGACGAGCTCGCGCGCGCCCGGGCCGCGCTCCACGAGGGGGGCGTCCGGTCGAGCGCTACCGCCGCCTGTCGCTGGACGACGCTCTGGCCCGGCTCTGAAACTCACCCGTCGGGCGCGATCCAGACGAGGCAGTTCGCGCCCCGGCGAACCTTCCGAGCGGCGGCCCAGAAGCGGACTCGATTGGTCCGCCGCACGTCGGGCCCGAACACGAGCAGACCGGCGTCACGCTCCGACGCGAGCTGGAGAAGCGCCTTAACCGGGTGCTGGGTCGTGATGCGCAGGAGCTCGGTCTTGATACCCAGCGCGGCGGCGCGGTGCGCGGTCGCGCGTACCGCGTCGAGATCCTCCTCGTGCGGCAGCGTGGCGTACTCAGGCGCCAGGATCAACGTCATCGGGTACGCGGGCAGCATGATCATATTTGCGACGATGAGTGCGACGCCCGCCTCGAGCGCGCTCTCTAAGGCGACGCGCTCGGCGGTGGGATCCACGCGCACCGCCAACGTCCCGAGTACCACCGGACGAGCGCGGGCTCGGCCCCGCCCCGGTGGCGTAGCGCTGTCCCGACGGCGATCGAGTATCTCCGGCATCGCCCCGAGGCGATTCTACGCCCGGCGGCCGCTCCCGCCGCGGCAAGCGCAACGCGATCGCGGCTCACAAATTGACGACGGTTGTACAAACTGGTATTCCATCGCCCGGCGATGCGCACTCCGGCCGGCGATGAGATCTGCGATGCGGGCACGGTTCTGAGCGCATGTTGACCGGGCACGTCGCCCCTGGTAGAAATGCGGCAGCTTTGCATCAATTTGCTCAGTTGAAGAGAGGATCGGGCTATGGCTACAGCCGTCGTTGAGGAACGCCAGCTTCTGAAGACTCTGCGTTGGTGGGACGGGTTCACCATCGCCCTCTGCCAGCCCGGCTTCCTGCTTGGCTCGTTGTTGTTCGCGTATGGGTCTCTGGGGGTGGCCGGCGCGACGCTGCTCTGGGGGATCTCGGCCTTCGTCTCGCTCCTGAACGTGTGGGTCTATTCGGAGCTCGCAATGATGTTCCCGGGCCGGTCGGGCGGGATCTCGTTGTACGCGAACGAAGCGTGGCGCAAGTACTCGACGCTGGTCGGCCCGATCGCGACGTTTGGATATTGGATCGGCTGGTCGGTGGTGTTGGCGATCTTCGGCAACCTCATCGGGGGGCTGATCCAGGCGCAGTGGTTCTCGAGCTCGACGTGGACGGTGTATGACGGGGTCGTCCACTTGCAGCTGTTCAACTTCATTGGCATCGCCGCCATCGTGGTTGTATGGCTCTTCAACATCTTCGGGGTGCGGCCGTTCGCGTGGTTCACCTACGTGACCGGGGCGCTGATGCTGATCCCGGTGACGTTCTTCATCTTCGGGCCGTTGGTGAGCGGCAACTGGCACGCCCACAACGTCCACTTTGCGTTCGCTGACCACCAGTGGGGCGGCGTCAAGCTCGCGCTGGTGTATCTGTTCATCATGTATTGGTCGTCGAACGGAGTCGAGGTCGGCGCGACCTTCACGCCCGAGTACAAGTCCAAAAAGGACTCAACGATTGCGCTGCGCAGCGCCGGCGCCTTCTCGTTGCTCGTCTACATCCTGCTGCCGCTCGGCCTCGGCGGCTACACCGGCATACCGGCGAGCGACGCGATTCTCTCGAACTCGACCTACGTGACGACGATGAACGCGATCGTCGGCACCGGCGTGGCCGACTTCTTCCTCGTCTGTCTGATCTTCTCGTTCCTGCTGTCGATGGCGACCTCGACGGCCGACGCCGGGCGGGCGCTCTACGGGATCTCGAAGGCCGGGCTGACGATCAAGTGGCTGGGGCACATCAACCGCTTCCACGTCCCCGGCAACGCGATGACGGTCGACCTGGTCGTCAACACCTGCCTGATCCTGTTCATCTCCAGCAACCTCGCGATCCTGTACATGAGCAACATCGGCTACGTACTGGCCAACGTGTTCGCGCTCAGCGCCTTCCTGTTGCTGCGCAGGGATCGGCCGAACTGGCCGCGGCCCCTGAAAGTCAGCCCTGTGTGGGTGGGAATTGCGGTCCTCCTGCTGCTCTACGCCATCGTGATCCTGGTCGTCGGCGCGGGCGCGCCGAAGCTCAACGGCTACGGCACCTGGACCGACTTCTTCATCGGCGTCGGGATCCTGGCTGCATCCGTGCTGCTGTTCTTCTACCGGCGTATCGTCGAGGACAAGGAGAGCATCCACTGGAAGGAGGAGACGCCGACGATGCCCGAAGGGGCAGACCGCGAGGCCCTCTTGGAGGTCGGCTGGACGCCCGAAGGCGCCCACGACACAGTCCCGGTCGGCAGCTAGCGCGGCCCCGTTCGGAGGAGAGAAATGGACTACCAGAAGATAGTTCTCGGCTATGACGAATCCGAGGCGGCCAAGCTCGCGCTCGAGCGGGCGGCGGCGATCGCCAAGGCGTTCGGTTCGAAGCTGGTCGTCACGAGCGTGGCGCCGGTGATGCACAGCGTCGGGCGGTCGGGGGGCCCGATCGACTCGACCGACCCCCCGGCGGCCCACATCGAGGAGCTGGGCCACGCGAAGACCTACCTCGAGGGCGAGGGTCTGCAGGCGGAGCTCATTCCAGCCCTCGGGGACCCGGCAGAGACGATCGCGGAGGTCGCAAAGGAGCACGATGCCGACCTGATCGTCGTGGGCACGCACGAGCCGAGCGTGATCGGGCGGCTATTCGGTCAGAGCGTGACCGAGGCGGTGGTGCACAAGGTGCACTGCGACGTGTTGATCGTGCACCCGGACCACCGCTGACTTCACCCGCCCGCCCGCACCCGCGCGCGAGCGGCTAATCCGACTTGATCTCCCAGGTCGGGAGGTTCTTGCTGAGCGCGCGGCGGTAGCGCGAGCGATAGAAGGGGCGCACGAACACGCCCCACGAGGCGAGCAGAAACGGCACCGCGATGATCGCGCCGTACACCCTGCCCGTGAATACGAATAGCACGACCCCGGCGAGCAGCAGGAGCCCCGCGATCAGCGGGAACATCCGGTAGCGCAACTGCACGCGACGGATCGCTGCGTATTCCTCGAGCGGGATCTTGCTCGTGTCGAACTTGCGACCGCAGCCCTCACACCGCCACCGCTCGCCGTATCGCACCTGCCGTTGCTCGCCGCATTCGCACGTGACGGTGATCAGCGGCCCCTTCCGGACCGCTCGAGGGAGCTTGGCTTCCGTGGCGGCCATCGCGATTAGTCTACGCGGAAGCGCGGTACGCTTTCGGGATGCCCACGTCGACTAGCGGCCCGGCTTCCGGTGGAGTCGATGTACTTGGCCTGGCCTATCTCGCGATCGTTCTCGCGGTGATCTTCGCGCCGGTGCTGTTTGCGCGCCGGGCCAAGCCTCTCGACTCCGACGACGGATCGGACGATGGCGGCGGCAGCGGCCCGCACCAGCCGCCGGATCGACCAAACTCCCCACTGGGGGGGCTCCCGCTGCCTGACGCCGATCAGTCGCGAACGCGGCTGCGAGACCACGTTCGCCGGGTCGATCGGTCATCTGTGCGGTCGCGAGAACCCGCGCACCCTCCTGATCGTCCGCCCACCCGGACCGCACCGCTCCCCTAGATCACGGTTCGGCCACCGTCGACCAGGAGGTTGTGGCCGGCGACCATGTCGGAGGCCGGCGAGGCGAGGAACAGCACCGCACCGACGATCTCGTCCGGCTGCCCAACGCGGCCGGCCGGAATCGCCTCCATAATCCACTCCTTGTACTCGGGCTGGTCGAGGAACGGTTCGATCATGGGCGTGGCGAAGTCGCACGGGGCGACCGCGTTGACGTTCACGCCGTGGCGGATCCACTCCGCGCCGAGCGTCCGAGTCAGCTGCACGATCGCGCCCTTGCTGACGTTGTAGGCCAGCTGCTCGGGGACGCCCAGGAAGCCGTCCGTCGACGAGAAGTTGACGATCTTCCCGCGGCCGCGCTCGATCATCGCCCGCCCGAACCGCTGGCAGAGCACGAACGTGCTGGTCACGTTCGTGCGCAGGAGCGCGTCCCACTGCTCGAGCGTCACGTCGACCGCGTCCCCCCGGTCGAACACCCCCGCCGCATTCACGAGGATGTCGACCGGGTCGTGGCGCTCGAGCACGCGATCCGCGAACGCCGCGAGATCGGCCGCGTCGCTCAGGTCGGCCAGCTCCAACTGGGCCGTCCCGCCGGCGGCCTCGATCTCCGCCACGACGCGCTCGCCGCGCTCGCGGTCGCGCCCGGACACGACGACCTTGGCGCCGGCGCGCGCCAGCGCCAGCGCGCAGGCCGCGCCCAGCCCGCTGGTCGCGCCGGTCACCACGGCCGTGGCGCCGTCCAGCCCGAACAGCTCCTCCAGGTAGCTCACGCGAAGGCCGGGATCATGCGCTCGGCCACCATCCGCAGCTGCGTCGTGATCGGCGGAACGCCCTCGATCGTCCGTCCGGAGAAGAACTGCACGAGGGGCGCGTCGGCCAGGGCCAGGATGACGTGGTTGATCCCGGCCGGAATGATGTCTCGGCGGATCTGCTCGGCACACTCTTCCGGCGTGCCCGCCACCGACAGCTTGTCGGCCATCTCCGGGCTGAACATCTCGATCGCCTTGGCGACGTCCCCGGCGGCGAACGCGTCGAAGATCGGCTGCAGTTCCGCCTGGTCGATGCCGTGTCGGGCCAGCTGCTCGGCCGGCATCGACGGGATGTAGAACGCCACGAGGATTCGCGCGGCTGCTTTGGCCGCCGCCGAGTCGTCGGAGACCACCGACACGATCCAGGCGCCGAGGTCGAGCGAGCGCCAGTCGCGTCCCGCGCGCTCGGCGCCGATCTTGACGTGGTCGATCACGTAGTCGTACGCCTCACGCGAGTAGGACAGCGCGTGATGCAGCCCGTCGGCGATCTCGCCCGCCACCTCGAACGAGCGCGGTCCCTTCATTCCGCCCATCTTGAGCGGAAGGCGCTTCTGCACCGGGCGCGCCGCGGTGAACAAGCCCGTGTACTTGAAGAAGTCCCCTTCGTAGTCGATCTTGCCGTCGTCGAGGAACGTGCGCATGACGTGCATCGCCTCGCGCAGGCGCGACAGCGGCCGGCGCTTGGCCCAGTCGAGGTGGTACTGCTCCAGCATCACGAAGTTCCCGGTCGAGACGACGGCCTCGGCCCGGCCACCCGACAGCTCGTCGAGCGTCGCCAGCTGTTGGCAGATCAGCGTCGGCTCGCGCAGGAACACGTGCGTCACGTTGGGGCCGAAGCGGATGTTGTGCGTCTTGTCGGCCGCCGCCGAGAACAGGCACCAAAGATCCTTGTGCCACGTCTCGTCGACCGAGTAGCACGCGTAGTAGCCAAGCTCGTCGGCCACCTTGATCATCTCGATCGAGTCGCTCAGCGGATAGTCGGGCAGCATGCAGTAGGAGAACCGCACGTTCCCGCCGGTGGCAACTGACATAACCTCTCCTCTCTCTGGGTGGGTGGGGACCGATTTCCGCGCGTCCCCGAGCCTCAACCCTCTCGCTCGATCTCCGCGAGCAGCTCCTCGCCCGAGAGGACCGAGTCCGCGAAGTGATTGTGCATCCAGGCCAAGTGCTCCCACCGGCTGTCGACGATCCGCTCGAAGTCCCAGTTGGGAATGTCCTGTTGCTTGACGTTCTCCTGCATCAACGCAGGATCGACCTCGTAGACATGCTCGAACCGGCTGACCACGACGTCGGTCACCCGCTCCGCTTTTGGCGGCCGCTGAGCTGACAACCTGAAGCCGAGCATCCTCACTCCTCCTCGTAGGCCTGGTCGAGCAGGTACTTGCCGGGATTCATGATGTTGTTCGGATCGAGCGCGCGCTTGATCGTCTTCATGACCTCGAAGCCGCCGCCGAGCTCGAGCGGAACGAGATCGACCTCGCCCTCCCGGCAGGACCCGTGGCACGCCGAGATCGAGCCGCCGTGCTCAATCGATACGCGCGCCAGCTCGCGCTTCGCATCCACCCACGCGGCCCAGCTCTCATCGTCCCACTTCATCTCCCAGATGCCGATGTCGATCTCGGCCAGGTAGTCGCCCCACGGCTTGTACGCGCCGTTGGTGTAGGCGAACATCCCCCAGTCGTCGAACACGTCGAACCGGTCGCACAAGTCGCTCGCGATCGCGTGCCACTTCCGGCGGACCTCCGGAAGCTCGGGGTAGGGAATGGCGGCGTCCTCGCAGTGCCAGCTCATCAGCGCGACCTGCCCATCGCGCGTCCGTCCGTGCTGCGGGGTGGCGTACCGATCGTGGCGCGACGCCCAGTCGCCCTGGGAGATCTCGTCGCCCGTATAAGCGCCGCCCGACGCCTTTCCGATCCGCAGCAGGCGCTTCGCCCCCGCCCTCACCTCGTCCGCGTTGCCGTACGACGCGCACGCCACCACCGACCTGACGGACTCGGGTTGCGGGATATACGCCTCGTCGTCCCGGCGCAGGTATTTGATCTTGTCTTCGTCGAACAGCACGACGCCGGCCAGCGTCGCCACGCCGGAGCGCGCGAGCTCGCCGGTGGCCCGCCAGGCGTCCATGTAGTTCTCGTAAGTGAAGAAGGCCGAGAACTCGGCCTCGGGTCGCGGCACCAGCTCGAGGGTGGCTTCGGTGACGATCCCGAGCGTCCCCTGGTGACCCATGAACAGGTGTTTGAGCTGGTAGCCACTCGAGGAATGACGGACCTTGGGGCCGCCCCCGTCGCCCACCCGGATGATCTCTCCCGTGGGTAGGACGATCTCGAACGAGATCACCAGATCGCGCGTGTGTCCGTACCGTGCGCCGATCAGCGACCAGCCGTTGGTGCCGATCCGCCCGCCCACGAGGGAGCAGGGGTACGACGCGGGATTGTCCGGATAGATGTAGCCGCGCTTGCGAAGCTCCTCGTTGAGCTTGAGCATGTTGATCCCGGGGCCGACGGTCACCGTGCGGTTGGCGTCGTCGATCTCGAGGATGTTGTTCATGAGCTTGACGTCGACCAGGATCCCGTGACGGAGGGGGACGGCGCCGTCGGTCAAGCCGGTCCCGCCGGCTCTGGGGACCACGGGGATCCGGTGGCGGTTGGCCAGCTTGACCACCTCCGAGATCTGCTCCGCGGACGTCGGGAGCACGACCGCGGAGGGGACGTGTTCCTCCCACCGGTGAGCCGGGAACGGCGCGGGCACGCGGGCGCGGTTGAACACCGCCGAGCGCCCCGCGAACACGTGATCAGGTCCGCAGATCGCGGTGAGCTCGTCGATGACACCTTCGAGAAGCTGGGTCGCCATGTCACACCTCGAATCCGGCCGCCTCGGCCGTGAGCTCGAAGATGTCGAAGACCTCCATGCCCTGCGCCTCCCCCTGCTCGGTCAACGGTCGCTCCGACCAGGGGCACGCGGAGACGAGCACGTCGACGCCCTCGAGCTCCTTCGCCTTCGCGATCCGCCGCCGGCTGATCTCGGCCGTCAGCTCCGGCTTCTCGACCGCGAGGTTTGAGCCCGCCCCGGAGCAGTAGGACCACTGCGTGACGTGGTCGACGTCGACGAACTCGAGGCCGGGAATCGCGCGGAGGATCTCGCGGGGGGACTGCCACACCCCCATCCGCTTGTTCAACCGGCACGGGTCGTGGTAGGTGACGGTGCGCTGCACCGGCGTGGTCAGCTCGAGCTTCCCGTCGCGGATCAGCTCGGCGATCAGGTCGACGGCGAGCACGATCTCGAACTCGTCGAAGTTCGGGTCGAGCGCCGGATAGTGCTCGACGATCGTGATGTAGTCGTGCGGGTCCAGGCAGATGATCTGCTTCGTCCCGGTCTTGCGCCAGTCGATCATGTTGTGCTCGGCCATCTTGTGGGCGATGTCCACGTAACCGGTCTCCCACATCGGCCCGCCGCAGCACCACTGCTGATCCATGAGGCCAAACTCGACGCCGCCGGCGCGCAGCAACAGCGCCACCGCGCGCGGTACCGACGGGCGGTAGAACGCCGCTTCGCAGTCGGCGAACAGAACGGCCTCGCCGCCGGTCGGGATGTCGAGGCCGGCCGCCCACGCCCGCACCTTGCTGCCCGAGGTCTCGCGGGTCCATCCGAGCACCGGCTCGTTACCCCACCGGTCGGTGAGCTCGGCCCATCGCTTCCAGTTCTTCTGGTGGATGCCGCGCTTCACCGCGAGCGCGCGGACCGCCTTGACCACGTCGATCGTCCGCTGGCGGAAGCGATAGAAGTCACCGGTCATCAACGTGTTGGGGCAGCGCAGCTCGCACGCCCCGCACATCGTGCAGTGGACGTAGTCCTCGGCCACGTCCTCAACCGACAGATGGCCCTTCTCCATCGCGACGACGTCGGCGTGGAATGCGGTCGGGCTGTGGCGCTCGTCCCGGGTGACCTGCATGACCGGGCAGACCTCGCGGCAGAACTTGTGGCCCGAGCTGAAGCAGTTGTACGCGACGTCGCGCCACTCTTCGAAGAACTCCTTGGGCAGGCCGTTCGCGTGACCGTTGGTCTCCTGTTGCGCGGTCAGCTCCTCGCCTGGGGATCTCTCCGTCATCGATCTCCTCTCCTTGTGGTCTGGGCCCGCCGAGGTGTCCATCCTACGGCGTGGCTGCCGTCGTGACAGGACAGTCTGCAACGCCTCCTTTGTACAGACTTGTCCACGGTCACGCCAGTGCTTTGGTGGCGAGCATCTCGTTGGCGGCACGAGCCGCGCGGTGCCCGCTCTCGACGGCGCCGTCGATCCATCCGGCCCAGCCAGATGCCAGGTCGGAACCGGCAAAGGCCAGCCGTCCCTCGGGTCGCTGGAGGCCCGACGCGTGGCGCATGACCTGCCCGGGTCGGTACGCCATCCAGGTTCCTTGTGAGAATTCGTCCGCGTTCCAATCGTGCGCGTCGGTGGCCACCACCTCGGCCTCGGGCAGGAACTCGTGCACGGCGTCGGCGACCGCGCGCGCGTCGGTCACGTCGAGTTCTTCCGGGGAGGTGCCGAAGCCGACGAGCAGGTCGCCCTCGGGGAGGCTGTACTCGGTGGCCAGCCACTTGATCTTGGTGTCCCAGCCGACGCCGTAGAAGCTCCCTTTCACGCCCCGGACGAGGGCCCAGATCTTGGTGGCGTGACCGGCCATGCGCTCCTGAGCCATCGCCGCCTTGGCACCGTTCGGGGCCGGCTCGATGTGGAGGTCGTGCCAGGTGTTGATCGGCGTGGCGACAACGCCGGCGCGCGCGGTGAAGCGCTCGCCGTCACGGGTGCTCACCGCGATGCCGTCGTCCTGCATCGCGATGCTGGCCACCGGCGAGCCCAGCCTGACGTCCGCCGCCGAGTCCTCGGCCAGCGCGCGGATCAGGCCGGCGGTTCCGTCGGCCAGCTTCTCGCTGACCGCCACGTACCAGGCGATCGCGCTGTTCTCGAAGCCCGCCACCCACGAGAGGATGTGCAACCCGGAGACCTCCGAGCAGTGAGCGCCGAAGAAGAACCCGGCCCAAGCCATCAGGAACTCTCGCGTCTTGGGCGGGACGTCGAGCCCGCGCAGCCACGAGTCGAACGGCACGTCGAGGTCCTCGAGGCCGCGCTGGTCGAGTGGCGTTTCGCCGAACCGGATCCGCGCCGCCGCGTTGTCGATCGCCCGGATTGCGGCCTCGAAGCCGAGCCACTCCTCGACCGGGATCGGGTTCGGACTCGTGCTGAGCTCGCCGCCGAGCGACCAGGCGAAGCTCGACGGAGTCGGACTCTCGATCAGGCTCAGCGAGTACCGCTCCAGCTCGGCGCCGATGTTGTGCTGCCACCGCGGCGCCACCCAGGTGCCCCCGAACTCGATGGGCTTGTCCAGATCGCCGAACGGCCGGTACCAGGTCCGCCCCCCCAGCCGATCCCGTGCCTCGAGCACGAGCACCGAATGCCCGGCGTCGTGCAGGTCTCGCGCGGCGGTCATCCCGCCGAACCCGCCTCCGATCACTATCGCCTCGTAGTCCACGGCTTCACCTCTCGGTTTGAATGTTCTGCACCTGCTCGCGCAGCACGTACTTCTGGACCTTGCCCGTCGCCGTTCGCGGCAGCTCGTCGCGAACGATGACCTCGCTCGGCGCCTTGAAATGGGCGAGACGGGCGCGGACGTGCTCGATGATCTCCGCCTCGCCCGCGGCGCTCCCCGGCACGAACCGGACGAATGCGACCGGCCGCTCACCGAAGCGCGGATCGCTCCGCGCCACCACCGCCACCTCGAGCACGGCCGGGTGGCTGGCGATGGCCTGTTCGACCTCGACCGACGCGATGTTCTCGCCTCCCGAGATGATCACGTCCTTGAGGCGGTCGCGCAGCTCAACGTAACCGTCGGGATGCATCACGCCGAGGTCGCCCGTGCGAAACCAGCCGTCGGGCGCGGCGGCGGCGGTCGCGTCAGGGTCGCGGTAGTAGCCGAGCATCACGTCGTTGCCGCGCAGCGCGATCTCCCCGAGCGTCTCGCCGTCCGCGGGAACGTCGCCGCCGTCGTCCGCGACGACCCGAGCGGCCTGGGCGATGACGTTGCCCACCCCCTGCCGCGCCTTCAGTCGGGCGCGACGTTCGGGCCCGAGCTCGTCCCATTCGGGCTTCCAGTCGCAGATGACGACCGGCCCGAACGTCTCGGTCAGCCCGTACAGGTGGGTGATCTCGATGCCGAGGCCCGCGAACCGCTGGAGTAGCGCCGGCGAGGGCGGCGCGCCGCCGGTGGCGATCCGCAGCGGCCGGCGCGGACGATGTGCCGCGGGATGGCTCGCCATGTCGATCAGAACCGTCGGCGCGGCGTTCAGATGCGTGATGCCCGCCTCGTCGATCAATCGCCAGATCACCTCAGGGTCCGGACGTCGAAGGCACACGTGACGCGCGCCGGCCGCGGTCACCGCCCACGTGAAGCACCAGCCGTTGCAGTGGAACATCGGCAGCGTCCACAGGAACACGCTCGCGGGGTGCAGCCCCGCGTGGAACGCCATCGCGAGCGCTTGCAGGTAGGCCCCACGGTGGTGGTACATGACTCCCTTGGGGCGTCCCGTCGTCCCGCTCGTGTAGTTGATCGCGAGCAGCCCGCGTTCGTCCTCGACGGCGCCCCACGATTCCGGGGAAGACTCGAGCAGACGCTCGTACTCGCTCTCGGTCACCAGCCTCGCGTGCCCGTCCGACGCCGCGAGCGCCTCGCGAGCGAGCTCGCTCAGCGCGTCGTCGCAGATCAGCACACCGGCCCCGCTGTGATCGAGGATGTACCCGAGCTCGCCGGCCGACAGCCGCAGGTTCATCGCCACCAGCACGGCCCGCGCGAGCGGCACCCCGTAATGCGCCTCGAGCATCAGGTGTGAGTTGGAGGCCAGGACCGCGACCCGCCCGCCCGCCTGCACCCCGAGTCCCTCGATCGCGCCCGCGAGCCGCGCCGCGCGGCCGCGAAGCTCGCCGTAGGTCAGGTCCAGGCTCCGGTCGATGACCGCCAATCGGTCGCCGTGCACGACCGCCGATCTCCCCAGGAACGAGGTTGGCGTCAGCGGCTCGAACGAGAGCTGCTCGCTCATGGCTTTCCCAGATACGAGTCCAGCGCGAAGTGCCGATAGCGGATCCTCGGCAGCTCCGCGACGGTGACGAACCCGGGAGCCGCCCGGATCACGTCCGGGATGCGGTTGACCACCTGGGTGCACGTGGCCACTCGCGTCGGCACGCGATCGTTGCGCAGATGCAGCTCCTCGGGCTCGCCCCGCACGATCCACTCGTTGACGTCCGACTGGCCCGGACCGTATACGCAACCCGTCTGCTCGAAGGTGAACGTCGGGCCCTCGCGCGTGGTGAGCGTCCCCGTATCGATCACCCCGAGCAGTTCCCCGGGGGCGACGGCACGGCCGAGACTCAGCGACGGCGTCTCGACCTCGGCGAGCACCGGTCGCACCGACGTCTCCACGCCGTCGGCGGTCAGTCCCGTGTCGGCCACAATCGCGTCGAGCGTGTTGCGGACGACGAACGGCGGCCAGCCTTCGCGCGCGACGTGCGACTCGAACTCTTCGAGCGTCGCGCCCGCCCACACGTGCTGGGCCACCTCCGGCCCGTAGTCGTCGACGTTCCAGCTGGTGCGGCCGTGCACGGAGTCGACCCGGTGTGCCGCCCCCATCAGCGCACAGGGCAGCGTCATCCAGTACAGGTCCTGCGCTCCTGACCCCAGGATCGTCACCTCGTGGCGTTTGGCCAACTCGTCGAGCGCTCGCGCGAGCGACGGCGCCGTGGACCACGGGAAGAAGCTCTCCTCCTCGATCGTCACGACGTTCGCGCCGTGTTCGAGGCACGTGCGGAAATGGTCGTACATCGTCTCCAGGTAGCTCGACACCGCGACGACCGCGACGTCGGCCTCGGCGCGGCCGAATACCGCGTCGGCATCGTCCTCGACCATCACGCCGAGCGTCGTGCCGAGCCCCGCCACGTCGCCCAGGTCGCGACCGACCTTCGACGGGCTTCGCCCGACGGCGCCGACGAGCTCCGCGCCCTTGTCGACGAGCAGACGGGTCATGATCGCCCCCATCGCCCCAACCCCGTAGACGACGACGCGGACGGGCCTCACGCCGGGGCTGCTTCCCGGGCCGGCTCGCGCTCCTCGATCGCGGGACGCTCATACGGGAACCACCACTCGGGCGAGGGGACCTGGGCGAAGTCCATGTGCACGTGCTTGGCCTGCGTGAACGCGCTGATGCCCTCGACGCCGAGTTCGCGACCCAGCCCGCTGAACTTCATCCCGCCGAACGGCGCCGCGTCGTTGTCCTTGAGTGGATCGTTGATCCACACCGTGCCCGCCTGCAACTCGGTCGCCGCGCGCATCGCGGTCTCCAGGTTCGACGTGTAGATGTTCGCGCCGAGGCCGAAGTTCGAGTCGTTGGCGAGCTCGATCGCGTGGTCGAGGTCGCGCACGCGCGTTACTGTGGCGAGCGGTCCGAAGATTTCGGACTCGAACCGCTGGCGCTCGGGATCGGTCACCTCGATCAGAGTCGGCTCGTAGAAGTACCCCTTGGACAGGTCGGGCGGCGCCTGGCCGCCGCGTACCACGCGCGCGCCGCGCGCGGAGATGTTCTCGATCACGTTCGCGACCTGCTCGCGCGCCTGGCGCGAGATCAACGCGCCGACATCCACCTCGCCGAACGGGTCGCCGACGCGCAGCGTTCCCATCACCTCTGCCGCTCGCTCCATGAACTCGTCGTAGGCGGAGCTCTCGATGAAGAACCGCTCGGCCGACGTACAGACCTGGCCGGCGTTGAGGAACGCCGCAAACACCCCGCCGCGCGCGGCCACGTCCAGCTTCGCGTCCGCGAGGACGATGAACGGATCCGAGCCGCCGAGTTCGAGCAGCAGCTTCTTGATCCGAGGAGCCGCGCCGGCCATGATCCGCGACCCGACGGCGACCGAGCCGGTGAAGGCGATCATGTCGGTGCCGGGGTGGTCGACCAGCCGCGCCGCCCCCTCGCCGCGGGCGGTGACGACGTTGAACACCCCGGGCGGCAGATGCGAGAAGACCTCGCCCAGCTTCAGCGTGGCCAGCGGCGTCTGCTCGCTCGGCTTGACGATGCACGTGTTTCCGGCCCCGAGCGCGGCGGCGACCTGCCAGGCCAGGAGCACGATCGGATAGTTGAACGGGAGGATGTGCACGACGACGCCGAGCGGCTCGTAGAGCACGAGGTTCATCTGACCCGGCTTGGTCGCGCCGACGACGCGACCGCGCGTGGACCGAGCAACCTCCCCCAGGTGCCGAAAAGCGGTCACGCTCCAGTCGATCTCGTCGCGATTCTCCTTGAGCGTCTTGCCGCCCTCCCGCGTGAGCAAGACCGCGAGCTCGTCGGCGTGCTCCTCGAGCCGATCGGCACAGCGGTGGAGCAGGCCCGCCCGCTCGAGGCCGTCGACGGCGCGCCATTCGCGCTGCGCGCGCCGGGCCGCCTCGACCGCGCGGTCGATGTCCGCCGCGTCGGCGTCGGGCACCTCGGTGATGACCTCCTCGGTGGCTGGATTCTCGACCTCGATCGCAGCTCGGGCGCTGCTGGTCACGTACTCGCCGTCGATGTAGAGACTCTCCATGTTGCGCTCCTCGTCTGGTCAGGCTGGGGTTTGCTCGCGTGCCGCCGGTAGCTCGACCTCGTCGCGGTCGATTACCACGGCGTGCCGGCACTCGAGCTCGGCCAGGAACTCGAGCGGGTCGTAGTACTCCTCGGGATCGACGAAACCGGTGGCGATGCGTCCGTGCCGCGCGAGCAGCTGAGCGCCGACCGCGGCCGGGATCCCGGTCATGCGCGCCACGCCCCGCTCTCCCCAATCCACCGGGTGGCTCACCTTGTAGGTTCGTTTGACGCGCGACCCGTCGCGGGTCCCGCCGATCTCGACGTTGACGTACAGCATCCACGCCCTTCCGTCGCGCACGCCGCCGCACCGCTCCCAGATCGCCCGCTTCGTCGCCTCCAGGACATCGGCGGCGAGAAGCCCATAGCGCTCGAGCACACGCATGTCCTGCATCAGTTCGGGCCGCCAGCTTCCCCGGACGGCGCACGAGCGGAGGTTTGGTAGGTGGCGCGGGAGGCTTGAGACCTCGGGGTGCGGCACGTAGTAGACGAACTGTCGCCCGAGCGGCGGTGCGAACTCGACCATCCGCGAACCCTCCATGAACGCCGCGCGGTGCTGATGACCATCGCGGTAATAGCCCCGCGTCGGGCAGTCCTCCGAGCTCTCCCACAGGATCGTGTCGAGCAGACCTGGGGTCGGCGCCACCGTTCGCGAGCTGAGCCACGAGATCTCGACGTCGTGTACCTCGTCGAGCTCGGCGGCGGCATGGGCGACGAGTACGTTGGACAGGCCGGGGGTCGCTCCCAGTCCCGAAATCGCGGTGATGCCCGCGTCCCTGGCCGCCTCGCGCTGGCGTTCGCTGGGCTCCGAGATCAGGTCCGCATAGTCGACGCCGGCCGCGAGCGCGAGCGCGAACACGTCGTCGAATAGGGCAAAGCTCGTGCAGTTCATCAGCAGGTCGGCGCCGGTAAGCGCCGCGAGCGCCCCGTCGCGATCGCGGACGTCGACCTCGAGCGCGGCCACCTCCGGACGCTCGAGCTCGCCGGCAAGCTCCGCCGCGCGCCGCTCGTCGACGTCGGCGATGACGAGCGAGTCGACGGCGTCGACCCCAGCGAGGTCCCGAGTCACCTCAGCACCGACCTCGCCCGCACCACCGAGCACGACGACGCGCATGGCGTGATTCTCCGCGGCAGCCGCGGCGCGCCGCAATGCCACCGTCTGCTGAATTTGCACGACGGGCTCATACAGTGGTATGAAGAGGCGTGGCGATCACGGTCAGGCAACTCGTCGACACGCCGCATCTGCGCACGCGCTTTTACTCCGGCCGCGCGGGAGGCGAGCAGGTGATCAACTGGGCCCACACCTGCGAGATGCCCGACCCGTGGCACTGGTTGGAGCCGTTCGACATGCTGATGACCAACGGCATCGGGTTACCGGCCGATCCCGACGAGCAGGCTCGGTACCTGAGCCGTCTGGCCGACGCCGGGATCAGCGCCATCGCGGTCGGGGAAGACGTTGGGGCACCGCCAATCTCGCCGGCGATGGTGAGCGCCTCCGAGCGCCGCGCCCTGCCGATCCTGTTGACGGCGTTCGAGGTGCCGTTCGCCGCCGTCGCGCGTGTGGTCGCCGACTCGAGGGCCGACCTCGAAGAGCGCCGCCGCCTGACCAAGACCGCGCGGATCTACGAGTTGTTGCGAACCGCGACGATCGAGGGACGCGGCGCCGCACACCTGCTGCGCGAGTTCGGCGCGGAGCTCGGATGTCGCCTGGAGGTACTCGACCTGGCGTCCTGGCGGGACCCCTTCGCGCCGGCGAGGCGCGCCCCAGCGGCCGTGCGCGATCTTTTGCGCGACGCGCTTGCGCGGTGTGCCGGCCATCTGCCCGCGATCCTGCGGCTGGACCTCGACGGTGGCGTCGGACTCGCGGTGCCGGTCCCCGCCCGGCGTCCTGCCGCGCTGCTCGCCAGCCGATTCACGGAGTCGCAGCCGGAGCTCAGCGTGCTGCAGCACGTCTCGACAGTGGCGGCGCTCGAGCTGGAGAAGCTGGCCTCCGAACGCGACGCGCTGAGCCGGGCCGGCGCGGAGCTGCTCGCCGAGCTCGAGAGTGTGAGCCTCGACTCGGCCGACGCTGCCTCGCGGCTCGCCACCGCGAACCTCAGCCGCGGCCGGCTCCTCGTCGCGGCTTGGCGCGACGAGGAGTCCGGGCCGCACGCGGTCCACGAGGAGCTGTTTGCGCGCGGAGTGCCGCATCTACTGCGCGCGGGCGGGCAAGATTCAATCGCGCTCGCGCTGCTTCCCGATACCGACGGGACACGAGCACTGCTGCTCGAGGCTCTACCGGAGAGCTGCTGCGTCGGGCTGAGCGCGGAGGTCCTGGAGCCCGACCGGGTTTCCGCCGCCGCCCGCGAGGCACGCTGGGCCCTCCACGGCTGCGCGCCGGCCGGCCCGCGCGTCGTCCGCTACGCCACGGGCGGCGGGCTGCCGTGGGGATTCACGCTCGAGCGCGCGGAGGAGGTTGCCGGCCACGTGCTCGGCTCGCTCGTTCAATACGACCGATCCCATCGGACCGAACTGCTGCCGACGCTCGCCGCGTTACTTCGCAACGACCGCTCGCCGACCAGGACCGCAGCGGAGCTCTTCATCCATCGCCAGACGCTCGTCTACCGCGTGCGGCGGATCGAGGAGCTGACGGAGCGGAGCCTGTCGCGCACCGAGGACGTGGTCGAGCTGTGGCTCGCGATGAAGGCACTCGAGATCGTCAACGGGCGCTAGCTCACCCGTTATTCTCCCCACCCGGCAGACGGGGTCGGCGAGGTGTCAGCGAGGCGAAGGAGAGCGGATGAGACGGATCAAGGCGATCGTGTACGGCGTCGGCGCGATGAACTCTGTCGCCACGCGGATGATGATCGAGAAGGGCGTGGACATCGTCGGGGCGCTCGCGCGCAGCCCGGAGAAAGTCGGCAAAGACCTCGGCGACGTCGCCGGCCTCGGGTATCAGACCGGGGTGATCGTCGAGGACGATCCCGACCGCGTGCTGAGCACGCGCGAGGCCGACATCGCCGTGATCGCGGTGGCCAGCTACATGTCCGACATGTACGAGCACCTTCGTCGCTGCGCCAAGCACGGGGTTAACGCCGTGACGATCTCCGAGGAAGCCCTGTACCCGTGGAACACGGCGCCGATGCAGACCGCCGAACTCGACAAGCTGGCGCGCCAGAACGGGATTACGATCACGGGCACCGGCCATCAGGACACCTACTGGGTCAACCTCGTCAGCCTGGTGCTCGGGACCTCTCACCGGATTGAGACGGTGACCGGACGCGCAAGTTGGAACGTCGACGACTACGGACCCGAGGTGGCCAAGGATCAGCGCGTCGACACGACGGTCGAGGACTTCGACCGCTGGCTCGCCGAAGCCGACCGTCCCCCCAGCTTCGGCCGCAATACGCTCGGCGCCCTCGTCGATGACCTCGGCGTCACGGCCGCCGAAGTGACGAGCACGACCCGCCCCGAGGTGACCGACCAGCCGGTCACGTCCAGTGCCCTGGGCCTCACCGTCGAGCCCGGACGTGTCGTCGGCTTCACCGATGTCGACATCGTTCGGACGCACGAGGGCATGACGCTTACCTTCGAGATGACCGGAAGGCTGTACAAGCCGGGCGAGGCGGACATCAACGACTGGACGGTCACCGGCGAGCCCGAGCTCCATCTATCAAACCCGGCGGTGCCCACGGGGGTGACCACCGTGACCCAGCTCGTGAACCGCATCCCCGATGTGATCAACGCGCCACCGGGCTTCGTGACGATCGAGAAGCTGCCGCGGTTGCGCTACCGGGCCCATCCGCTCGGCGCGTATCTGCTCACGTAAGGTCCCCCTCGCCGCTGCGCTCGTGGTGCGCTAGACCATCGTCCGGAATCTCGTAGTAGTCGCCAGCTTGCGAGACGTACCAGTGGCTGACCACCTGCAACCCGGTCGGAGCATCCAGCGTCCCGGCCGCGATGCTGATCGTCCCGAGTCCGGGGCCATCCCAGAACAAGCTCGAGCCGCATTCACCGCAGAAACCGCGCCGGGCCCCGGCGTCGCTGCGCGGACTCTTGATCCAGCGAAGACCGCGTTGCTCTAACAACTGGAGATCCTTCCTCTCCGCTGCAGCCGTCGCCGAGACGTGTCCGTGCCACCGGCGACATTCCTCGCAGTGGCAGATCAGCACGTCCTGAAGCGGCCCCGTCACCTGGTAGGAGACAGCCCCGCACAGACAGCTTCCGGTCGCCACGGTCCCCTCGCGCCCATGTTTGATCGCTCGACTTGTCATTTGAGCGGCACGAGTCCCGTCGGCGCCAGCCGGGCCAGCGCGCGATCGATCATCGCGGGCGGGCGGCCGGCATCCTCGGCGCGCTCCTTGCGCGCGACCGCCCCGCGCACAACGCGGCCGCCGAAGTAGCGGAGCGGCTCCGGGGGCAGGCCCGACGGCGGCGAGCGCACGAGCCCGCAGCGCGCCCACTCGTCATCCAAGCCGAGCGCCAGCGAGGCGAGGATCCTTCCCCCCAGCGCGGACGGCCCGACCCCGTTGCCCGAGAAGCCGGCACCGCACACGAGATCGGGGCGGCCCAACGTACAAAAAAACGGGAGGCCGTCGACCGTCCGGTCGATCGGTCCCGTCCAGCTGGACGCGATCGGGGTCGACGCCAGCCACGGACAGGTGGCGCGCAGACTTCCCGCGACCTCCTCGGCGATCGGTGAGGGACCGGAGAGCGACGCGGGAATCCGCGTGCCGTACGCGAGCCGACCACCGCCTTTTCCGAACGCGACACGGCCGTCGTCGGTGGCTCGGTAGTAGTGCACCATCAGCCGCGAGTCGGAGATGCTGACCCCGTCGCGCAAATCCGTCTGCTCCAGCCGGTCGGTCACCCGGTCCGTGATGACGATGTCGCTCGAGACGATCACGAACGCCCGGCGCAACTCGCGCATCTGACTCGCCCAGGCTCCCATCGCGACCACGACGCGCTCGGCGGTGACGTGTCCGTGATCCGTGCGCACCGTGAGGTGTCCGGCTCGCTCGATCGCGGTCACCGGCGAGCGCTCGTACACATGCACGCCCAGCGTCCGCGCGATCCGGAGCATTCCGCGGGTGAGAAGGGCAGGCTGAACCGTGGCCGAGCCGGGTTCGAACACCCCGGCGAGGTGCCTCGGCGATCCCGTACGCGCCGCCACCTCCTCGGCGTCCATCCGCTGGAACGGCTGCTCGCCCTGACGTTCGATCGCCGCGACCGTGCTATCCCATGCGCCGACTTGCGCCTGGTTCGTGGCGGTCCAAAACCATCCGGCCCGGCGGTATTGGGCTTGGATCCCGTGCTCGTCGCAGAACTCGCCGATCGCGGCCACCGCCGCGTCCGAAGCACGCGCCAACCGCACCGCCTCGGTAGCTCCACAGACCTGCTCGAGCCCTATGAAGTGATGCCAGAACGTCATCGCAAAGCCGCCGTTGCGCCCGCTCGCGCCCGAGCCACAGACGTCGGCTTCGACCACGACGACATCCAGCGAAGGCTCCACGCGCTTGATCTCGAGTGCGGTCCACAGCCCAGTGAAACCGCCCCCGACGATGCACACGTCGGCCCGCCGCGCGCCAGTCAGCTCCTGCGCGGGGGCCAGCGGCCCTGCCTCCTGCAGCCACCAGCTGACCATATGACCCATGGCGGTTGGGCCAGGCTACGAGAGCGACACCATTACGTGTTTGACCTCGGTGTAGTCCTCGAGCGCGTACATGCTGAGGTCCTTGCCGTAGCCGGACTGCTTGAACCCGCCGTGTGGCATCTCCGACGCAAGCGGAATGTGGTCGTTGATCCACACGCACCCGAACCGCAGCGTGTTCGCGACCCTCAGCGCTCGTCCCACGTCACGCGTCCACACTGAAGCGGCGAGCCCGTACGGAGTCCCGTTGGCCCACGCGATCGCCTCGGCCTCGTCGGTGAACGGCTGCACGGTGATCACCGGCCCGAAAATCTCGCGCTGGATCATCTCGTCGTCCTGGCGCAGCCCCGACACGACGGTCGGCTCCAGGAAGAACCCGGGACGATCCGGCTCGCTGCCGCCGGTCGCGAGCTCGACATGATCCGGGCGGCGCTCCAAGAACCCCTCCACCCGTTCACGCTGACGCGCGGAGTTGAGCGGGCCCAGGGTGGTGTCGGGCGAGCGGGTGTCACCGAGCACGAGACCCTTGGCCTGCTCCACGAGGCCGCCGACGAAGTCGTCGTGGATCCTCGAGCTGGCCAGAACGCGAGTCGCGGCGGTGCAGTCCTGCCCAGCGTTGTAGTAGCCGGTCGCGGCGATCGTCTCAAGCGCCGTCTCCATATCGACGTCGTCGAACACGACGACGGGCGCCTTGCCGCCGAGTTCGAGGTGGACGCGCTTGAGCGAGTCCGCGGCCGCGCGGGCGATCCACTTTCCTGTCTCCACCGAGCCGGTCAGTGAGACCATCCCGACGTCCGGATGGGTCACGATCGCCTGCCCGGCCGGATCGCCGTGGCCGGTGAGCACGTTCAGCACGCCCTTGGGGAGGATGTCACCTGCGTACTCGGCCAGCTTAAGCGTGGTCAGCGGGGTCGTCTCCGCCGGCTTCAAGACGATCGTGTTCCCGGCGGCGAGCGCCGGGCCGATCTTCCACACCGCCATCATCAGCGGGTAGTTCCACGGCGCGATCTGTCCGACCACGCCGACCGGCTCACGCCGGATCATCGAGGTGTACCCGCGGACGTACTCGCCGGTGGCGCGCCCCTCGAGGCAGCGCGCCGCGCCGGCGAAGAACCGCAGGTTGTCCGCCATGAACGGGATCTCGTCGTCGCGGAACGCGTTGATCGGCTTCCCGGCGTTGTCCGACTCCAGCTCGGCCAACTCGTCCGCGTGCTCCTCGATCGCATCCGCGAGCTTGAGCAACCCGGCCGCGCGCTCACCGGGCGTCGTCACCGACCACTCGTCGTACGCCGCCTTTGCCGCGCCGACCGCCCAATCGACGTCGGCCGCCGTCGACAACGGCGCCTGTGCGATCACCTCACCCGTCGCCGGGTTCAGCACCGGCTCGGTCTGTCCATCTGCCGGATCGACGAACGCGCCGTCAATGAAATTCTGAAGAGTCGAGGTCGCTGTCGCCACGATCACACCCATCGCTCGCTGGACAAATTGATTCAGGCGTTATATCGGGTGCGCTTCCGCGCGGCAACCGACGCCGTGTAGGCTCACGCCACGTATGAGTGATCGCCTCGACGCTCCGCTGATCGGCATCTCGTGTGGGTTCACCGACTACGGTGACTACCTCGGCGTTGCGTTCAGCGGCCCGATCGAGCGGCTGGGCGGCGTCGCGGTGATCCTGCCCTATACCGACCAGCCGGGGGCGCTCCTCGCGCGGCTGGATGGGCTGATGCTCGCGGGAGGCCGCGACATCGAGCCTGAGCGCTTCGGCGGTCAGCGCCACCCAAGGGCCACCGCGCACTCCCCGTTACGCGACGAGGCCGAACTCCCGCTGGTGCGAGAGGCGATCGCGGCCGGCGTCCCGGTGCTCGGGATCTGCCGGGGCATGCAGATCATCAACGTCGCGCTCGGTGGCTCGCTCCACCCGGACCACAGCGTGCTGCCCGCTCCCGCGGACCGGCATCGCGGTGGCGACTGGGACATCTGGGAGGAGGTCGTGAAGGCACGCCTGGGGCAGGGACCGCCGGTGGAGCACCCCTCTCACGACATCGCCATCGCCCCAGACAGCCGGCTCGCCGGCGCGCTTGGCGCCGGCGCGACCGTGAACAGCTACCACCATCAGAGCATCGCGACGCTCGGTGAGGGGGTCGTGGTGGCGGCAACGGCACCCGACGGCGTCATCGAGGCGATCGAGGTGCCCGCCGCCCCCGCGCTGTGCATCGGGGTTCAGTGGGAGGTCCAGGAGGAACCCGGCAGCCCCCTGCTCACGCTGTTCGTGGACGCCGCGGCCGAACGGGCCGCCGCTCCTGCGATATAACTGCGCCGTCATTTTGTACAAATTCATCAAAAGCAGAGGTGAGGGGTGTCGACCGTAGATCTGCATCGCACGGCGTTCGACAAGGTTCAGCGGGACGCGGGCGCGAACTGGACCGACTGGGAAGGCTGGGCGTGGGCGGCTGACTTCGGCGATCCGGTTGCCGAGCACGTCGCGACTCGCACGGCGTGCAATCTGTGGGACGAGTCACCATTGCGCAAGTGGGACATCCAGGGCCCCGACGCGCTGTCGCTGGCCGATGCGCTGTTCACCAACGACATGGCGGCGCTCGAGATTGGGCAGGTCCGCTACGGCGCGATCTGCGATGACCACGGCAAGATGATCATGGACGGCACCGTCTTCCGGCTGGGCGAGGAGCACTGCTTCTCGATCACCAGCTACGACTCGGATCTTGACTGGTTCAAGCAGGTGGCCAGCGATCGCGGGCTCGACGTGCAAGTCGAGGACCGCACGGCGGCGATGCCTCATGTCCAGGTCCAGGGTCCGAAGGTGCGAGAGGTCCTCGGGCCGATCACCGAGGGTGTCGACGTCAACACGCTTCGGTACTTCCGATTTGTCGGTGATGGGGTCCGGGTTGGAGGAGTGCCCGTCATGGTGTCGCGGACCGGGTACTCCGGGGAGCTCGGCTTCGAGCTGTACTGCGCGCCCGACGATGCCGAGACGCTGTGGAACGCGGTGCTCGAGGCCGGCCAGCCGCACGGCCTCCGGCCGATTGGCCTATCGGCCATCGAGACGCTCCGGATCGAGTCCGGTCTGCTGTTTCCCGATATCGACTACTTCCCGCACCAGACGGATCCGTTCGAGGTGCGCCTGGACAACGTCGTCAAGCTCGACAAGACCGGGGACTTCGTTGGACGCGACGCGCTGCGGGAAATCGCGGCCGAAGGTACGCCCCGGCTGCTCACCACGCTGCGCATCGACGGGGACGACGTACCCGAGTACGGCGCTGCGGTGACCCTTGACGGCGACGAGGTCGGGATCCTGCGCAGCCCGTGCCAGAGCCCGACGTTCGACATGCAGGTCATCGGAATGGCGGCGATCGACCGCGCGCTCGTCACGGACGGCCAGCGCGTCGACGTGGCGCTCGGCGACGGCACGATCGGCGCGACCGTGGCGCCGTTCCCCCTCTATGACACGGAGAAGCGCCGGCCGCGGAGTTGAAGGATCACCGACTCTCCAGGTAGGTCAGCACGGCGATCACCCGCCGGTGGTCGTCGGGGTGCTCGGGCAGCCGGAGCTTGCACAGGATGCTCCGGACGTGCTTTTCGACCGTCCACTCGGTGACGACGAGGCTGCGCGCGATCCCGGCGTTCGAGGCGCCCTGCGCCATCAGGGCGAGGACCTCGCGCTCGCGGTTGCTCAGAACCTCCAAGCGGTCCTCGCGGTGGCGCGCGTTGACGAGCTCCTGGACGAGCACGGGGTCGACCACCGACCCGCCGTCGAGGACGCGCTCGATCGTGGCGATGAAGTCCTCGACTCTGGTCATCCGGCTCTTCAGCACGTAACCGACCCGCTGCCCGGTGGCCAGGAGCTGCATCGCCTCGTCTGCCTCGACGTAAGCGGACAGCACCAGGATGCACCAGTTCGGCCACCGTGAGCGTCATCGGAGGCCTACGACGTCGTGGGGTCGCGCGCGGCCCACTCGAGCAGCGGCTCGAGCGAGAACGCCGTGTCATCGATCCCGGCGTGCGGATCGCCGATCTCGGCGAAGCGCGCCGGAACTGTGGCGATCGTGAACTCGCGCGGATCTAGATCGTCACCGAGCTCGTCCCACCTGATCGGGGTCGAGACGGTGCCGTACGGGTTGCCCCGCACCGAGTACGCGCTCGCGATCGTGTGATCACGGGCGTTCTGATTGAAGTCCACGAAGACCTTGCGGGGATCGCGATCCTTGCGCCACCAGGTCGTGGTGGCGTCGGCGGGGATCCGGCGCTCGACCTCGCGCGCGAACGCGAGCGCCGCCTCTCGTACCTCGCCGAACTCCCACCGCGGCTCGATCCGCACGTAGATGTGCAATCCGTTCCCGCCCGAGGTCTTCGGCCAGCCCACCGCCCCGATCTCGTCGAGGACCTCGCGGGCGACGTGCGCCACCCGGCGCACGGCGTCAAAGCCCGCGTCGGGCATCGGGTCGAGGTCGATCCTCCACTCGTCGGGCTTCTCCACGTCCGCACACCGCGAGTTCCAGGGGTGAAACTCCACCGTCGACATCTGGACGGCCCAGATCACGCTGCCCAGCTCGGTCACGCACAGCTCGTCGGCTGTGCGGCCGAAGCGCGGGAAGTAGATGTTCACCGTCTGGACCCAGTCCGGCGCCCCCTTCGGGAGGCGCTTCTGGTGCACCTTCGGCCCGTCGACGCCGTCCGGGAAGCGGTGCAGCATGCACGGCCGCTCGCGCAGCGCGCGGACGATCCCGTCCCCCACGCTCATGTAGTACTTCGCGAGGTCGAGCTTCGTCTCGCCGCGGGCCGAAAAGTAGACCCGGTCGGGGCTCGAGATCCGCACGGTTCGCCCGTCGACCTCGAGCTCCACGGCGCGCGTCTTGTCGGTGGCGGGCACGGTCACACGAGATTAGACGGCGGTCGGCGCCGAATTTCAGCGGACGGACGTTTGCAACACCTGCTGCGCGGCGCGGGCACCGCTGCGCAGCGCGCCTTCCATCAGTCCGTGCCACGCGCCCGCGGTGTGTTCGCCGGCGAACGCGAGCGGACCGACCGCGGCGGCCAGCGTCTCGGTCTCGATCGGTGAGGTCGCCGACGCCGCCGAGTAGGCGCCGCGCGCCCAGGGGTCCTCGGCCCAGGTGGAGATCTGCGCGCCGGCCGGGTCGAGCTCCAGGTCGGGGCGCAGCGACCGCAGCGCCGTCACCCAACGTTCCGGCCCCGAGCGCACGTCGAGCGCCTCGAGTGCGCTGGGCGTACCGGCGAACGCTGCCACGAACCGCAGCGGCTCGCCGTCCGCGCCCAGCTGCGTGTAGCACCAGAAGCGCCCGGGCACCGACAGCGTCGCGCTGGGCGGCGCCGGGGTCCGCAGGGGCACGAACAGCTTGGCGGCCTGGCCGTAGCGCACCTCGCGTACGGCGGCCGCCTTCTCGGGCGGGAGGGGCGGGTCGAACGACATCGCCGACAGCGCCGTGGCCGGCACGGCGAGCACCGCGGCGTCGCCCACCGCCACGTGCGAGCCGGCGCGCAGGCGAATCTGACTCTCGCCCCAGGCGATCCGCCGGACCGGGCTGGCCAGGTGGACCCGTTCGCCCAGGCCGGCCGCGAGCTCCTGGGCGATCCGGTCGTTCCCGCCCTGGACGGTGTAGGTGTCGAACTGCCCGAACGCCGCGGCGCCCTCCTCGAGGACCGACGCGGCCAGATCTTCGGCCGGGTACGCGCAGCTCACCTCGATGCGCGCTCGGATCGCCTCGGTCACGCCGGCCGGCAGCCCGTAGCGGCCCAGCGCGTCGGCCAGCGTGTGCGTGCCATCGGGCAGCGGACGCGACGCGATCTCCGCGACCGCCTGGGCCACCTCCGCGCGCGTCACCGCAAGGCCCCCCTTCGGTTCGCGGTCGCCGTACGGCGTTCCCTTGCGCAGCAGCGACAGGCCGAGACGCTCCGCGGTGGCGAGCACCACCTCGTTCCCGGGCAGGATGAACTCGGCGCCGCGCTCGGCCACCCACCCGCCGAACGGAAACGAGTGCACGCGCCCGCCCACCCGGTTGCGGGCCTCGAACACCTCCACGTCGAGACCCGACCGCTGGAGCTCGTCAGCCGCGGCCAGGCCGGCGAACCCAGCGCCGACGACGATGACCTTCACTCAGGCTCGATTTTCCACGTGGGGACCTTGGCGAGCTGCTCACGGTAGCGGCCGGCGTGACCGGCGGGCCCCGCCGAATCGATCCCCGGCCACGCGAGTCAGTGCTGCGGAGGCTCCCATCCCTCGAGCACCGGCGGCGTCCAGTCGGTCCCCACGGTGCGCGACCCCTGCACCCACGGCCCAAGCTCGGGCTGCGGGAACTTGCAGTGGCGCTCTTTCAGGGCGATTCCGTACGAGTTGCCCTCCTGGAGGTGCTTGATCAGCACCTTCCGGGCGAGTTCGTCCTCGCGCCCCGGCGGGATCGGGAAGTAGATCTTCAGGAACGAGTTCGAGTAGCGGTCGAATACCGCCGGCACGCCGTCTTCCTCGAGCAGCGTGACGTCCTCGAGCCAGTTGATGTCCTGGCCCGGGGTTGCGGAAAGCAGGTCGATGTCTTCGACCAGCGCGACGTCCTCCTGGTAGGGGAACCGCTGACCCGCCAGGTACTCGGCGTCGATCGAGATCGTGTACTGGGTCTCGCTCACGACTGCACCCCCTCGCGCTCGACCTCCAGGTAGTCGATGGGGTTCTCGATGTGGCGCTCGAGTAGCTGCTCGATCCTGGCCAGGGTCCGCTCCTCCGACACGCCAGGGATGTAGTCGGTGCCGGCCAGCGGGACCCGGGCCATGGCCGAGGCCTCGACGGTCAACGCGGCCAGGTCCTCGGGCTCGAGGCTGTGTACGTTGGTCTTGCCGCAGGCCCGCGCGAGCATCTGGCACTCGAGCGTCATCGTGTGCAGGAAGTTGTAGACGCGCTGCGCTGCCTCGTCCACGACCAACCGCCGCCGCAATTCTGGATCCTGCGTGGTGATCCCGACCGGGCAGCGACCGGTGTGGCAGTGATAGCACTGGCCCGCCGGCACGCCCACCGTCCCCTCGTAATCCGTCACGCCCGGGATCTCCTTGTTGCAATTCAGCGCCATGAGCGCCGAGTGCCCGATCGCCACCGCGTTCGCGCCGAGCGCGAGGCACTTGGCCACGTCGGCGCCGTTGCGGATCCCGCCGGCCACGATCAGGTCGATCTCGTCGGCCATGCCGACGTCCTCGAGTGCGCGCCGCGCCTCGGGGATCGCCGCCATCAGCGGGATCCCGGTCTCCTCGGTGGCGATGTGGGGACCGGCGCCCGTCGAGCCCTCCGCCCCGTCCAGGTAGATGGTGTCCGGGCCACACTTGGCCGCCATCCGCACGTCGTCGTACACGCGCGCGGCGCCCAGCTTGAGCTGGATCGGGACCTCGTAGTTGGTCGCCTCGCGGATCTCCTGGATCTTCAGCGAGAGATCATCCGGACCCAGCCAGTCGGGATGGCGCGCCGGCGAGCGCTGGTCGATCCCGACCGGCAGCGAGCGCATCTCGGCGACCTGCTCGGTGACCTTCTGGCCCATCAAATGGCCGCCGAGCCCAACCTTGCAGCCTTGACCGATGAAGAACTCGATGCCGTCGGCCAGCATCAGGTGGTGTGGGTTGAAGCCGTAGCGGCTTTGGATCACCTGGTAGTACCACTTGGTCGACAGCTCGCGCTCGGGCGGGATCATCCCGCCCTCGCCCGAGCAGGTCGCGGTGCCCGCCATCGACGCGCCCTTGGCCAGCGCCATCTTGGCCTCGAGCGACAGCGCGCCGAAGCTCATTCCGGTGATGTAGATCGGGATGTCGAGTTCGAGTGGCTTCTTGGCGAAGCGCGCCCCGAGCACTGTCTTCGTCACGCACTTCTCGCGGTAGCCCTCGATCACGAACCGGGTCAGCGTGCCGGGCAGGAACATCAGCTCGTCCCAGTGCGGGATCGGCTTGAATATCGAGAACCCGCGCATCCGGTAGCGCCCGAGCTCGGCCTTGACGTGGATGTCGTCGATCACCTCGGGGGTGAAGATCCGGCTGCGCCCGAGCCGGTTGCGGGCCGTCGGTGCGTTTTCGTCGGCGGCAGCCATCACAGCACCAGCTTCCGTTCGCTCGGCTCGAGCGAGTCGTAGTTGTAGAGCTTCTTGCCGCACACGAACTTCTGGAGCTCGGGCGGATCGCCCAGCCCGTAGATCCCGAACTTCCGCGTGATGAACTCCGTGTCGGCGTCCGTCCACTCGCCTGGCACGCAGTCGATCCCCAGCGAGGCGACCTTGCCGCCGACGTACAACACGCCGTCGTACATCGAGTCGCCCAGGCCATGGCCGGCGTTGCCGCAGATGATCTGGCGCCCGCGCTGCATCATGAACCCGGTCATCGAGCCGACGTCGCCGAGGATGATGACGGTGCCGCCCTTCTGGTCGATGCCGGTCCGCGCGCCGACCTTGCCCTTGACCACGATGTCGCCACCGCGCAGCGCGGCCGCGGTCAGCGACCCCGCGTTGCCATCGATCACGCACACCCCGGACATCATGTTCTCGCACGCCGACCAGCCGACCCGGCCGGTGATGTGCACCTCCGGGCCGTCGATCAGCCCGCACGCGAAGTAACCGAGGCTGCCCTCAAAGGTGATCTTGCAGCGCGCCAGAATCCCGACCCCGAGCGAGTGCTTGGCGCCCGGGTTGGCGACCGTGACCTCGCCGATGCCGAGCTCATATACGAGCCGCCTGAGCTCGAGGTTGATCTGGCGCGTGGTGAGGTCTCGCGCATCGAACACCGCGCGGTTCCCGTCGATCTCCGCGGTCCCGGGGACGCGCTCGTCCAGCTCGACCAACCCGCGGGGATCGAAGCGTGGCGGCGGGGCTACCGTGTCCATACCATCACCTCGCTCTCGTACGGGTCGTAGGTCTCGATCTCGCGGTCGATCACGGCTCGGATTGCCATCTCCTCGGAGGCGAGCACGACCATGTCGTCGCCCTCGTAGAGCACCAGTGGCTTGGCCGCTAGCTCGTCCTTGGCCATTCCGAGCGCGTCGTCGGACACGCAGATGTAGGTGAACACGCCGTCGAGGTCCTCGAGGCTCGTCCGCATGGCCTGCTCGAGCGTGGCCCCCTCGGCCATCTTCTGCGCGAGGTACACGGCGATGATCTCCGAATCGCAGTCGGACGCGAACCGGTGGCCGAGGCGCTCCAGGCGCCGGCGCCACTGGTGATAGTTGGTCAGCTGCCCGTTGTGGACGACGGCGACGTCGGAGAAGGGGTAGGCCCAATAGGGGTGCGCGTTGGAGATGTCCACGTCTGACTCGGTCGCCATCCGTACGTGCCCGATCCCGTGCGTGCCGAGGTAGCTGTCGAGCTTGTACGCGTCGCCCACCGTCTTGGCGTCGCCCAGATCCTTGATGATCTCGAGCGCGGACCCCGCCGACAGGACCTCCGCCCCCGGTACCGACTCGACGTAGTCGGCCAGGTGCTTGAGGTCGCCGTCGTAGTCGAGCGTGGCGGCGATGGTGTACTCGTTGATGTCCCCGATCGAGTCGACGCGGGCGCCGGCGGCGCGGATGCGCGCTTCGACCTCGCGCCGGCGGTGTCGCAGCCGGTCGGCGTATTCGATGTCTCCGTTCGCGCCGCCGTCGGCCAGCTTGATCCGCAGGGTGAGGTCGGCGGTTGGCTGGTGGTACAGCGCGTACCCGGTCGAGTCCGGCCCGCGGTGCTTCATCGACTGGAGCATGCGCGTCATGTCCGCGCCCAGGCGGTGCGCGCCGTTGCCGTTCCTGTAGATGATCCCAGCGATTCCGCACATGGCCGTTACGGGAGCACTTCGAGGTACTCGTCGCGCTCCCAGTCGGTGACCGCCGCCAGGTAGCGCTCCCACTCGTCGCGCTTGTACCAGTCGAACACCTTGTACAGCCGGCCCGGGATCGCGCCCTGGATCAGCTCGTCCTGGGCCAGGGCATCGAGCGCGGCGCCGAGGCTCTCCGGGACGCGTTCGATCTCGACCCCCTGCTGGAGCAGGTCGTACGTGTTGCCCTGCTGCGGCGGGCCCGGGTCGAGCTTGCGCCTCACCCCGTCGAGGCCGGCCTGGAGCAGCGCCGCGGTGGTCAGGTACGGGTTGCACGAGGAGTCGACGCCGCGGTACTCGAACCGCCCGCCGGTCGCCACGCGCACGGTCGTGGTGCGGTTCTGCCAGCCCCAGTTCTTGTAGATCGGGGCCCAGAAGCCGGTGTCCCACATCCGACAGTACGAGTTCACGGTCGGGTTGCCGACGCACATCAGCGCGCCGAAGTGCTCGAGCATGCCGCCGAGGAAGTTCCGCGCTATCTCGGACAGCTGCGCGGGCCCCTCGGGGTCGTGGAACACGTTCACGCCATTCTCGTCGACGAGGGTGAAGTGATGGTGGTGACCGTTGGCCGACACCCCGGTGAACGGCTTGGGCATCCACGTCGGGAGCACGTCGTGCTTGCGCCCCACCGCGGCGCACACCTGGCGGTAGGTAGTGATGTTGTCGGCGGTCCTCACCGGCCGGTCGAAGCGGAAGTTGAGCTCGAGCTGGCCCGGCGCGTCCTCGTGGTCGCCGTAGCTCATGTCGAGGCCGAGCCGCTGGCCCCAGTCGACCACGTCGAGCAGGATCGGACGGAGCTCCTCGAACTGGTGGATGTGGTAGCAGTACGGCTTGGTCAGGCCCTCGGGCAGCTTGCCCTCCTCGGGCTTCTTCAGCCACATGGTCTCGGGCTCGATCCCGATCAGGAACTGGTAGCCGAGCTCCTGCTCGAACTCATGCGCGACGCGCTTGAGGTTCTGCCGGCAGTCGGCGTCGAGCAGGTCACCCGTCTCGGTGTCGTAGCAGTCGCAGTACACGCGCGCCACCCGCTCGTCCCACGGGAGCACCGCGAACGTGTCGAGGTCGGCGACGGCCGCCAGCTCGGACTCCTCGGGACCGAACCCGATGTAGTTCCCGTGGCGGTCGGTGAACAGGTTCGCAGTCGCCCCGTACACGAGCTGATAGCCCTTCTCGGCGACCTGGGGGAAGAACGTCGACACGACGCCCTTGCCCATCACGCGGCCGGTGACCGACACCTGCTGGAAGAACACGTACTTGATGCCCTGCGCCTCGATCCGCTTCTGGATCGCCTCGATCTTCTCCCGCCGGCCGGGCGCGTTGCGCGCCTCCTCGAGCGTCGCCGGCGCCGGCGCGATCCGCGGGCTGTCGAGCACCGTCTGAACGGTCCCGCCCAGCGGTACCGTCACCGCACTGGGGTCGCCGCCGTCGACTGCTACCGCCATATCCTCTCCTTTCGTCGGCCGCCCACCTGCGATACGACGTCATGCTCCCACGCGGTCGCCGCGTCCACGCACGACGACCGTTGTACAAATTCGTACAGACGCTTTTTATACCAGTTGCCGAGGGTGCCTGCAAGAGTCGCGCCCCGCCCCATCCGCCCCCGCCACCCCAGGGCAGCCGGGGGCGTGAAATTTCCGCCATTCCGGCCCAGGGCACTGCCGCTCTGACGGATTTCTACCGCCCAGCGGGAAGAATCCGTCACGAGCGCGAGGGCCGGCGCGTATTGGCGGAAATTTCACTTGACCCGAGACCAGTCTACGGCGTATCCTTCGTGCACATAGCGCAGCACAGTTGCGCAAGACGCAATGTCCGACCTCACAACCTCCCCCAAGACCCTCGTCATCGGCGCCGGCGTGCACGGCCTGTCGACCGCGTGGCACCTGGCCCGCGCCGGCGAGGACGTGCTCCTCGTCGACAAGACCGGGGTCGGCGCCGGCGCCTCCGGGATCGCCTGCGGTGTCGTCCGCAACAACTACTTCCAGCCCGCCATGTCCGAGCTGATGGCCGCGTGCGTCGAGGTGTGGGAGTCCGACCCGGAAACCCTCCACTACCACGGGAGCGGGTACATCGCGCTCGGGCCGCCGGCGCAGGAGAGCGACCTGGTCGAGGTGCACGAGCGCCAGCAGCGGATCGGCTATCCCTCGGAGCTGTACATCGGCGAGGAGGCGGTGGCCACGCACATGCGCTCGCTGTACGGCGACTGGCGCGCGCCCGGCCTCACCGTCTGCCTGCACGAGCGCGCCGGCGGGTACGCGTTCAACCAGGAGTCGATGCTCGGCCTGGCCGGCAAGGCAGAGCAGGCCGGCGCGAGGATCGAAACCGGCGTGAAGGTCACGGGCTTCGACCTCGACAACGCCGGCGCGGTTACCACCGTGCACACCGACCAAGGCGACATCACACCCGAGCAGGTCGTGATCGCGGTCGGGCCATGGGTCCCGGAGCTCTGGGCGATGCTCGGCCTCCCGGATCGGATCGACGTCCGCCAGCCCGACGGCGATACGCAGCCCGACCTGCCGATGTGGACCTACTGGTACCTCCAGGAGGGGGAGATCGAGTTCGACCCGGCACGGTTCATCACCGACGACGGGAAGTCATCCCCCGTGCTCCACGTCGACTCCGACCAGACCCTGCGCGACGACGACGGGCGACTGATCACGTCCGAGCCGTGGGGCGTGTACTTCAAGCCCGACCGCCACAGCGTTCAGGGCGGCGCGCAGCCCCTGAAGCTCGGCCACGCGATCGACGTGGACCCCTACCCCACCGGGACCGTCGAGCCCGGCTTTCCCGACATGTGGTGCGCCGCGCTGTCGCACTGCCTCGGGCGGTTCGAAGGATCACGCGCGACGTACCGCCAGACACGCTCGGGCGGCGCGGGCGCGTTCACCGTCGACAACTTCCCGGTGTTCGACTACGTGCGCCCCAACGTGTTCGTGGCCGCCGACTCCAACCACGGCTACAAGATGATCGCGGTGGGGCGGGAGATCGCCCGCGTCCTCACCGGCGAGCACTCCTCGCTGCTGCACCCGTTCCGCTTCGAGCGCTTCGCCACCGGGGAGCTGCACCCCGTGTCGCACAGCCCGTACCCCTGGAGCTGACGGCCCACCTCGAGTGATCCGAATCGCTGAGAACGCCGTATAGGCGACCAGCGAAACGCGATCACCCCAGGAGGTCCGAAGTGAGCGATACCAGACGAGCCTTCGTGAAGCGCTCGGCCGGCGCGGCGGTTGGCGCCACCATGCTCGGCGCGCTGCTGGCCGGCGGGGCCGACGCCAGCACGTCAGAGCCGGTCGTGGCGTACGTGCGCGACGGCCACATCTCGATCATGACCGGCGAGCGTGAGGTCACCGTGCGCGACCGCAAGCTGGCCGCGCAGATCATCCGGGCAGGAGGCAACTGATGTCATCGCACCGCGAGGCGCCGGCGATCAGCCAGGACCCGGTCGCCGACAACACCGACACGTACGCGTTCGTCTCACCCGACGATCCCGACACGGTCACGATCATCTCGAACTACCTCCCGCTCGAGGCGCCGTTCGGCGGCCCGAACTTCTTCGAGTTCGGCGACGACGTCCGCTACGAGATCCACATCGACAACGACGCGGACGGCGCGCCCGAGATCACCTACGAGTTCCACTTCCACACCGACGTGCGGAACCCCGACACGTTCCTGTACAACACCGGCCCGATCGACTCACTGGACAGCGCGAGCTGGAACCGGCGCCAGTTCTACTCGGTCACCCGCGTCGAGAACGGGCACCGCAAGACGCTCGCCGCCAACCTGGCGTGCCCGCCGTGCAACATCGGCCCGGGCTCGACCCCGGGCTACGCGAACCTGGCATCTCAGGCCATCCACAAGATCGCCGGCGGCCACACCGTGTTCGCCGGGCAGCGGCTCGAGGGCTTCTATGTCGACCTCGGCGCGGTGTTCGACCTGGCCGATCTGCGGCCGTTCCAGAACCTGCACCTTGGGTCGATGGCCGCGGCGCACGCCGTCAACGCCACCCACGACTTCAGCGTGCACTCGATCGCGCTGAAGATCCCCAAGCGCGAGCTCACCAGGGACGGCTCCAAGCCGACCGACCCGATGGCGGCCAAGTCGGTCATCGGCGTGTGGACGGCGGCCAGCCGGCGCCGGGCGGTGGTGCGCCACGCCGGCACCGGGTCGGTCCACGAGGCCGGCCCCTGGGTCCAGGTCTCGCGCCTCGGCAACCCGCTGTTCAACGAGGTGATCGTCCCGCTGGGCGATAAGGACCGCTGGAACGCCCTGCCGGCGCAGGCCGACGCCCAGTTCCTCCATTACGTTCTGAATCCCGAGCTGGCCGGGCTCTTGCCGGTGCTGTATCCGGGCGTGTTCGGAAACCTGGCCAAGCTGAACAAGCCGCGGGCGGACCTCGCCGCGATCCTGATGACCGGGATCCCCGCCGGGATCGTCCCGGGCTTCCAGAACTTCACCGGTGCCAACCCGGCTGATCAGCTGCGCCTCAATCTGGCGATCCCGCCGGCAGGACGAGGAGCCGCGAAGCCGCTCGGGCTGGTCGGGGGCGATCCGGCCGGCTTCCCGAACGGACGCCGCGTGTTCGACGACGTGGTCACCGTCGAGCTGCGGGCGATCGCCGGCGCGACGTATCCGCTCGTCGACAAGAGCTACACGCCGGACGCGGCGGCGGCGCTGGTGACTGATGGGCTGGGGCCGAGCAGCACGAGGTACCTGCCGCACTTCCCGTACCTCGGCACCCCCGTCAGCGGCTACCAAACGAAGCTGCTGGCTGCCTGACTCACGTCAGGCGCGCGACGATCAAAGGCGTGGTCGTGGGCGCGGGCGAACCCCCGGAGGGCTCGTCCGTGACCATGACCGCGCTGACCCCATTCAGGCTGCCCGGGACGCCGACCGAGGCGGACCCACTCGAGGTGACCCCGAACAGCGTCCCGGTCGGCACGGGCGGCGCGCTCCCGCGCTGCACCCACATCTCGTAGATTCGACCGGCGCGCAGCTGGCGCAGGCGGTGGACCACCAGGTCCCCGTGCCCGTTCGTGACCCGAAGCTCGGCGTTGCCCGCGGACGCCTGGATCACCTTTGTCCCACCTGACCCACCCGAGCTGAGCGCCACGGCCACGATCACCGCGACGAGAACCGCGGCGAGCGCGCCGCTCCACGCGAGCAGTGGCCGGCTCGCCCACTGAAGGCCCGACGATGGGCTCGCAGTGCTATTCGGCTCGGCGCGGACCTCCTGCATGACGCGCCGCTTGAGGCCCTTGGGGACGGCATACACAGCGCCGGCGGCCGGCAGGGTCTCGGTCACCTGCTCGAACCCGGCCAACTCCTCCTGGCATTCGGAGCAAGCGGCGAGGTGCCGGCGAAACGCCTCGGCCTCGTCGGGCTCGAGCGCGCCGAGCGCGTACGCCGCCACGTCGTCGCCGCAGTGATGTCCGTTGGCGGCGCTCACAGCGCGACCCTCTCTGCCTCGCCGAGGGCGGAGCGCATCTTGGTCAGACCGAGTCTCATCCTTCCCTTCACGGTACCCGGCGGTAGATCCAACATATCCGCGATCTGGCTGTGGGTGAGTCCGCCGAAGTAGGCCAGCTCGATCACCCGGCGCTGGTCGGGCGGGAGCTCGCCGAGCGCCCCGCGCACCCGGCCGGCCTCATCGCGCCGCTCGACCTCGGCGTCGGTCGCCTCAAGGGCCGGCAGCCGTTCGGCGATCCCGTCGTCGTGGACGTCCCGACCGGTCTTGGTGCCCGCGCGCCGCAACTGGTCGATCGCCCGGTTGTGGACCGCGCTCAGCACCCAAGAGCGGACGCTGCCGCGCGTGCGGTCGTAGCCCGCGCCGCTGCGCCACAGCGACAGGAACGCCTCCTGGACGATGTCCTCGGCCATGGCGCGCCGGCCGCACACCCGAAACGCCAGCGAGTAAGCCGCGCCTGCGTGGCGGTCGAAGACCACCTCGAACGCACGCATCTCGCCCTGGTCGACGAGCTCCATCAGCTCCTCGTCGGCCAAGCCGCGAAGGTCTATGGGACGGCGGAAGCGCATGGCCCATCTTAACCGGGGCCGCCCAGCGCCTGGCTGACCTCTCTCGCCGCGCGCAGCAGCGGATCGCGCAGCGCCTTGCGCGTCGCCGCGGGCAGCCGCGCGGCGGGCGCCTGCAACCCGAGGATCGCCGCCAGCTCGCCGCCGCGCCCCATCACCGGCGCGGCGAGCGCGTTCAGGTCGGGTTCCCGCTCGCCGACCGCCTCGGCCATGCCGACCGCGCGGACCCGCTCGAGCTCCTGGGCCAGCGCGCCCGGATCGGTGATCGTCCGCTCGGTGAAGGCGGTCAGCTCCGCGGTGCCCGGGCCCGGAGGACCGAACGCGAGCATGACCTTACCGGCGGCGGTGGCGTGCGCCACGCTGGGGCGCCCGAGCCGGGCCAGGCTGACCACGGTCGAGGGCGAGGGCACGAAGTCGACGGTGATCGCCTCGCCGCCGCCCGGCACCGACAGCGTGGCGGTCTCGCCCGTCTCCTGAACCAGCCAGGTCAGCCACGGGCGGGCACGGTCGCGCACGTCGAGCTGGCCGAGCACGCGGTCGGACAGTGCGACGAGCTTGAGCCCGAGTCGGTACGGGCCGCCCGGCGTGCGCTCGACCAGCCCTCCCGCCTCGAGCGTTGAGAGCAGCCGCGACGCGGTACTCGGGTTGACCCTGATGCGCCGTGCCAATTCGTTCACGCGAGCCCCGCCATCGCTCTCGGCGACGGCGTCGAGCAGCGCGATCGCCCGCGCGACCGACCCGACTGCCGGGCCGTTCACGCCCCGTTGTCCCTAGCGCGCCGAGCGGCGCGAGACGAGCCGGCGGCGCGGGCGCCGCGGAAGTTCGCGATCGGGGTGGGCCGGGTCGACTCGAACGAGCGCATCACGGTCACGTCGAGCCCGCCCGGGGCGAACAGATCCCGCGAGTAGGCCACGCGCTCGTCGCGGCCCGCGTAATACAGCTCCTCGAGCTCGAGCACCGCGGTCGTGCGCTTGACCCCGAGCAGCTTGCCGGCGCGCTCGCGCGGACTGAGCAGCGACGGGATCACCCGGGTCCGGGCGAAGGTGACCGGAACGCCGAGGCCGATCAGGATGTCGAGCACCATCTGGCCGCGCTCGAGCGCCGCACGCAATACGTCGGCGACCGGAAGCGAGACCTTGGGGTGGACGACGTCGAACATCACCGCGACGGGCGCCTCGTCGGCCATCAGCGTGCGCGCGATCGTGGTCACCTGGGCGATCGGGGCCAACCCCAGCGCCTCCCCCACCTCGACCCCGACGGCGCGCCGGTTGAGGGACAGATCGGAGCAGGACAGCGTGAGGCCGCGGCGCTCGGCCAGCGACGAGTACGGCTCGAGCCGCTCGAGCCGCTCGCCCAGCGCGGACGGGACCGTCGTGCGCCCGACGAACGTGCCGCTCCCCTGCCGGCGGACGATCTCGCCGCGCTCCTCCAGGCGGTGCAGCGCGCTGCGCAAGGTGCCGCGGGAGACCCCCAGCATCGTCGCGACTTCGTTCTCGGGCGGAAGCCGGTCGCCCTGCCGGTAGCGTCCGCCGGCCAGCCAGACGTGCAGCGCCTCCTCGGCGCTGTCGACCAGAGACGGGACGCGCTGGTCGCCGGCGCGGCCGTCGCTGGTCCCTGCGGAACGTCGCCATCTCGGGGCTACGTCTTCTCGCCCCATCGCCCTCCTCGCCACGTCAGATTTGGACATATTGTGCCAAGTGGTCCAAAACGCTTGTGCAATTGTCCTGACCGGCGGTCGATCCGCGCGCATGGGATCGCCCAAGGAGGCGCTCGATTGGCACGGCTCGACGCTGCTGCGCCGGGTGACGGGGATCCTGGCTCGGTCGGTGTCCGGAGGCCCGGTGATCGTGGTGCGGGCGGCCGGACAGGCGTTGCCGGCGCTCCCCGCCGGCGTCGAGGTGGTGGCCGACTCGGCCGAGGGTCGGGGGCCCCTTCAAGGGCTCGCGGCGGGACTGACGGCCGCCGACGACCGGGCGAATGTCGCCTACGTGTCGTCGGTGGACGTGCCGCTGCTCGAGCCGGCGTTCGTACGGAGGGTGACGGCGGCGCTGAGCGATCGGTTCGACGCCGCCGTTCCCGAGGTCGACGGCCGGCGCCACCCGCTCGCCGGGGCGTACCGCGTCTCGGTCCTCGGGCTGGTCAACCAGCTCCTGTCCGAGGATCGGCTCGCGATGGGCGCCCTGCTCGATCGCTGCCGGTTGCGCGTCCTCGCCGGCCCGGAGCTCCCGCGCTCTCGATCGTTGATGAACCTCAACGATCGAGATGCCTACACGAAGGCTCTGGGTTTGCCGGCGCCGGCGATCACGGTCAACGGATCGACCGCCCACGCATGGCGGCTGGCCGACGTGCTCTCCGGCGGCCTCACCGGAGGCGTGCGGCTCAACGGCGAGCCCGTCGATCCCGATCCCGAGCTGCCACTGGTGGCGGGGGACGTCGTGGCCTTCGCGTAGCCGCGAAGCTATTCCCATGTCGGGAGCCGTGGGTCTCATCCTCCTGGTGGTCGGCGTCGGCGTGGTCGTGTTCGCCGCCGATCTGTTCGTAGACGGGTTGCTCGGTCTGGCGCTGGCTCTGGGGATCGCGCCGTTCGTGCTCTCGGTCGCACTGTCCGGGTTCGAGACCGAGAACCTGGCGACCGGCATCGCCGCGAACGCGAAGGGGCTCCCCGGCGCCGCGGCCGGCACGTTCCTGGGCGGCGTCACCTTTCTGGCCTTTGGCGTGGCGGGCCTCGGCGGGCTGATCGCGCCGGTTCGCGCCGAGCTGCCAACGCGCTTCGCCGTCTGGACCGCGGTCTCGCCGCTGCCGCTGTTCGCCGTCGCGGTCGACGGACACATCTCTCGCCTCGAGGGGGGACTGCTCGTCGTGTGGTTTGGGGTCGCGCTGGTCGGGCTGGCGCGCTCCGGACCTTCGCTGCTCGCCCCCGACGAAGCGGAGGAAGAGCACGTGCGGCGCCCGGGCCTGCGCCTGATCGTCGGCCTGGCGCTCCTGACCGGCGGAGGATGGGTGATCGCCGAGGGGCTGCGCACGACGGTGCGCCAGCTCGGCGTGCCCCAGACGCTGCTGGGCAACACGGCACTGGCGGCGACGATCGAGGCCGAGGAGCTCGCACGCTTTGCGGTCCCGGCGCGGCGCGGCCGGCCGGAGATCGGCCTCGGCAGCATCGCCGGCACGATCGTCCACTTCGTCGCGCTGAACGCGGGCATCATCGCGCTGGTCAAGCCGCTGACGCTCGGATCGCAGACGACCCGGTTCTACCTGCCGGTGGCGGTCGCCAGCCCCGCGATCCTCGCCGCGGTGCTCGTCACCCGCAAGCAACTCGGCCGCATCGAAGGCGCCGGGCTGACCGCCCTGTACGTCGCCTATGTCGCCGTCGCCATTGCCATCTCGAGCTGAACCGAACGCGTCGGACGCTCAGGAGAACAGGCTCGACTCACTCGCGGGCACCTCGGACAGCGCCGCGAGGTGAAGGTCATCAACCGCCGCGACGGCCTCGCTCACGCAATCTCTGATGATCGTGTAGCTGATCGTGCCTCGCCGCAGCCCGTAGTTCTGCACCGTGCGCTGCGCGGCGATCTCGTATAGATGGACCCCGTCCGTGAGGTATGTCATGTCACATCACCCTGCCTTTTGGTCCCGACCCGCAGCCCCCAAGTGCGGATCTGCACTAGATAACGTTAGAGGAGTACCCGCATTTGCGCTATTTCCGAACTCTTAAACGCAAAGCTACGCAACCGTAGCTTCGGGACGTCCGCTGTATACCCGGGACGTGGCGGCCCTACGCCCTACGGTTGAATACCAACCAGGGACTCAGCCCGGTATGGCCACGCGGATAACTAGAGATGGTCGATTCCGCAGGCGGGGGCGACCCTTCGGCCGGGGCGCGGGGGCAGGGTGCGTAATTCGTCACGCATCGGCGATCCGCCGGAGCGTGACGAGTAATGCATGTGGGGCGTGCATAGTTCGGCACGCTCTCGGGCGGGCGGCACTCGTGACGGATTAAGCAGGTTCCCCGGGAGGCGCGGGACCCACAAAGGCGCAGGGGGTTGTCGGGCGCCGACTGCTCGGCGGTGCCGGCTACGCCGCGGGGAGCGCCTCACCCACGCCGGCGACCGAGAGCCGTCGCCGGCACAGGTCCACGGCGAGCTCACGCGTGACCGCGGGCACGGCGTCGCCCCAGGCCGCCGCCGCCTCCGTGGCGCGCGCCAGCATCGGGCCGAGGAGCACAGCCGAATCCTGGGCCTCGGTCAGGCAGCGCACGCCGAAACCGACGTGCCAGCGCTCGTCGCGCTCGACGTGCTCAACGCCCTCGCGAACCCCCGGCAGCGCGCCGTCGTCCAGGTCGTCGAGCAGGGCGCGCTGCCCGGCGGAGAACACCGCTCCCTCGAGCACCATGTGATACAGCCGGATGCCGTCGAGGATGCCGGCGCGCCCCGCCGCCAGTTCGGCCGCCATTGCCGGCAAGCGCTCCTCGAACAGCTCGAGGAACCCTGCCGGGACGTGCTCCCGCGCGGCGGCGAGCCGCTCGGCCGGGGTGTCGCCGGGGAGCCGGAGCACCTCGGCGGCGACGCGATCAAAGAACAGCGCGTGGCGGTCCTCGTCGCGCCGCTGGAGGAAGAAGATCCACATCATCATCGTGTCGACGTGCTCGGCGCGATCGGCGAACGGCGTGAGGTGCTCGGCGACGGCGTCCTCGGCCACCCGAAACCCGGCCAGCAGCGTGGTCAGCCGGTGGCGCCGCTCATCCGGAAGCCGGGTCCAAGCGTGGGCGTCCGGCGCGAGATCGATGGCGCCGGGCTCCCACTGGAGCTTGGCCACGATCTGGGAGTACGTCGACAGCCGGGGGAAGATCGACAGCTCGGAGCGATCAGCCAGCGGGACGCTGAGACCGCCTGCCCCGGCCGGGATGTACGGGTCTTCGATCATCTTCGGAGAAATAGTTTGCCGAATTGATCCCTGCGCCCAGGACTCAGACGCGGGCCGGGCGCTTCATCGTGCGATAGACGAATTCGTTCGTATCTGCCGACTCGCGCACCGATACGACGCGCTCGTGGTGGGGCGAGAGCCGGCAGACCGGATCCGTCGCCGCCGGATCGCCCGTCAGCCGCAGCGCCTGGCACCGGCACCCGCCCCAGTCCACTTCCTGTCGGCCGAGCGGGCACGTTCGGCACGGCTCCTGCATCCAGTCCGTACCGCGGAAGCGGGTGAACGCGTCGGACGCGTTCCAGACCCACTCCAGGGGATGGTCGCGGACGTTCGCGAACTCGAGCCCCGGGATCGTCGACGCCGCCTGGCACGGCAGCACATCGCCGTTCGGCGCCACCACCAGGGCCGTCCGCCCCCACCCGCCCATGCACGGCTTCGGCTCCTCTTCGTAGAAGTCCGGAAGCACCCAGAGCACGTCGACCTTCGGGCCGACCCGCTCGCGGAAGCGCTTCACCGCCTCCTCCCCGCGCCGGAGTTGCTCCCACGACGGCATCAGGGCATCCTGGTTGAGGACCGCCCAGCCGTAGTACTGGGTGTTCGCCAGCTCGAGCCGCTGAGCGTCCAACTCGACGGTCAGATCGAGCAGCTCCTCGATCCGGTCGAGGTTCTGGCGGTGCAGCACGCAGTTGATGGTCAACGGAAAGTCGTGCTCCCGTGCGGCGCGCGCGGCCGCGACCTTCTTCGCGAACGATCGATTGCCGCCGATGCGGTCGTTCTCCTCGGCAACCGGACTCTGGATCGAGATCTGCACGTGGTCGAGCCCTGCCTCCTTCAGCTCGCGAGCACGCGCCCGCGTGAACAACGTGCCGGCGGTGATCAACGACGAGTACAGCCCGGCGTCGCGCGCGCCCGCGCACAGCACCACGAGATCGCGGCGCAGCATCGGCTCTCCGCCGGTCAGCGCGAGTTGGAGCACGCCTAGCCGGCGCGCCTGGTCAAACACTCGGATCCAGTCGTCGGTCGACAGCTCGTCCCGGTACCTCTCGCCACCGATGTCGACTGGGTTCGAGCAGTACGGGCAGTGCAGCGGGCACTGGTAGGAGAGCTCCGCGATGAGTGAGTAGGGCCTAGGCGGTGGCGGCATCGACCAGGAGCCCTCTCTCCGCCATTCCATCCACCAGCTCGCGAACGTCGTCACCGAGATCCGCGCCCTCGTAGCGCGCGGCCAGGACCCCGACGATCTCGTCCACCGAGCGCTCTCCATCGCACAGCTCGAGCACCTCGGCCGCCGTCGGGTTGAGCCGAACCGCCCCTTCGGGAACCAGCAGCAGGTGCTCCTCGCGCACCTCGTCGTAGCGCAGCCGCGCGCCGGTGGCGAGGCGGGGATGGGTCATGTCCTCGGCTCCGAAACCTGCGTGTCGCCGCGCTCGATCGCGTCCAGCTGCGCCCACAGCACCTCGGTCTTGAACCTGAGCGCCGCCACGGCGGCGTCCCGCTGCTCCCGCGTGCGGCAGCGTTCGACGACCAGCCCGAGCGCGTAGTCCGCGTCGCGGGGCGCCTTCACCAGCCGCGTGCGGAAGTACTCCAGGCCGGCCGGATCGATCCAGTCGTAGTGCCGCTCCAGCGCCTCGAGCCGCACGCGGATCGCGGCGGGGCCGAACAGCTCGGTGAGCGAAGACGCGACCGCCTCGATCCACGGACGCTGACGCGCGAAGTTCACGTACGCGTCGACCGCGTAGCGAACCCCGGGAAGGACGCCCCGCTCGGACTCCAACTCGATTCGCGAGACCCCGAGCGCCTCGCCCAGCCGCAGCCACGACTCGATTCCGCCTGCACCCTCCTCGCTTCCGTCGTGGTCGATGATCCGCTGGATCCATTCGCGCCGGACCTCGACCTCGGGGCAGTTCGACATGATCGCGGCGTCCTTGAGCGGGATGCACTTCTGGTAGTAGAAGCGGTTGGCGACCCAGCGCTGGAGCTCCTCGCGTGTCAACTCGCCACCGTCCATGCGACGGTGAAAGGGGTGCAGGTGGTGGTAACGCGTCCCCTGGGCCCGCAGCTCGGCGATGAACTCGTCCGTCACAGCTCGACCTCGAGCCCATCGTAAGCGACCTCGACGCCCGCGCGCAGGACCTCCGCTCGCTCGGGGGAGTCCTCGAGCAGGATCGGGTTGGTGTTGTTGATGTGCACCAGCACCCGGCGTGGTCGCTCGAGCCGGGCCAGGGCCTCGAGCGTCCCGTCTGGGCCCGACAGCGGCAGGTGCCCCATGTCGCGCGCGCTGCGGGCCGAGATGCCGAGCTGGGCGAGCTCGTCGTCGCGCCAGAACGTGCCGTCGACCAGCACGAGGTCGCTGGCGGCGAACCGCGCAAGAACTCCGTCGTCGAGGCGGGCGAGGCCGGGGACGTAGGTGACAACGCCGCCGGAAGCGCCGTCGCGGAACACGAACCCGCTCGCCGACAGCTCGACGCCCGATCCGTCCAGGTAGCGCGGCGCATCGCCCCCCACGTCGAACGGCTCGACCGTGAGGCTCGAGCCTTCGAGCGCCGTCGCCCGCTCCGGTTGCAAGGTATGCCAAGTCAAGCCGCAGTAACGCTCGAGCATCGGCAGCACCGGATAGCCCTCCCGCAGCGCGCGCCCGACTCCGTCCTCGCCGTACACGCGCACCGGCGTGCCGGACTCGCGCAGGAGCAGAAGGCCGGCCGTGTGGTCGATCTCGGCGTCGGTCAGCAGCACGCCCGCGACCGGACCCGATCGAATCCCGTCGACCGGCGGGTCGGTGATCAACTCGAGCTGCTGGCGCGCGTCCGGCGACGCGTTGACGAGAAACCACGGCCCCTCGCCGCCGCGGATGGCCAGCGACGACTGCGTCCGAGGTCGCGCGCGGACGCCGACTCGGGCCGCCTCACATGTCGGGCAGCGGCAGTTCCACTGAGGGAAGCCCCCGCCGGCGGCCGAGCCGAGAATCCGAACGATCACTAGTCGAGGGGCGAAGCGGTGCGCAGCCTCAGGCGGGCGCCGGAGGCTACGCCAGCTTCACACTCCTACCGGTGATACAGGTAGGAAGTGACCTCCGAGCACATCTCGATGAACTCAAACTTCGGCTTGCTCCAAGTCATAGGATGCCTCTCCTCTTAGAGTTCAACGGGTCCGTGCTCATCTTACACATCGAGTGCAAGTCGCCGAAAAAGCCCGACGATGGTCATCGAGGTAACTGAGGCCGGGCCGGACTCAGTCGCCGCCGACCTCGTGGCGGCGGCGGGCAGGTGGGCTAGAGAGCTCGGTGCGCCTGAGCGCGCGCTGGCGGATGCCGACCCGGTGGCGATGGTGTACCGCGACTCGCGTGCTCCGCTCGCCGTGGTCGCGCTCGAGCCCGACCTCGAAGGCGTGCGCACGGGGGCCGCGAGGGCGGTGCGTGCGTGCCGGGACGGCGGAATAGTCGCCTGGGCGTTAGATCCGCTGCTCCCGGTGGCGATGCCAGAGCAGGTGCGCGCGCTCGCCGAAGGCGCCGTCATCGGTGGCTACGACGGCCGCCGCTGGCGCAGCGGCGAGCCGCCGCGCGGCGTCGAGCGCTTCGTCATCTGCGGTTGCGGCGAGCAGCTCGCGCCGGTGGCCGACCGCGCCGCTCTCGTTGCTTACTGGACCAATGTCGCACGTGAGCTCGTCGACGCTCCGGCCAACGTGATGTCACCCGCCGACCTATCCGATCGGGTAGTGAAATTTACCCACCTGGACAGTGACATAATTGTCGATCCGGCCAGGTCCGGACTGAGTGCACTGGCAGCGGTCGGCGCGAGCAGCCCGATCGCCCCGCGGCTCATCGTCCTCAGGCACACGCCACCAGGCGCTCCGGCCACGCCTCGATTGGCATGCTCGTCGAGCTGGCCTCACGGCTGAGCGTTACGCTGGCGCGATGAGTCTCGGAGACGGCGACCGGCGGGCTGCGGCCCCTCCAACCCCGGGGCGGATCGTTGACGTCTCGAGCCTCAACCTCGACGCGGCCGAGAAAGCCGCACGTGAGCTGCTGCGCGCGATCGGCGCGGACCTCGACTACCCGGGGCTGGCCGACACACCGCGCCGGATCGCCGCGTCGCTCGCCGAGTTGGTGACGCCCGCCGAATTCACCGCGACGCTGTTCCGCAACGAGGGCTACGACGAGCTCGTCCTGGTCCGCGACATCTCGTTCCAGTCGCTGTGCATGCATCACCTGCTGCCGTTCCATGGCGTGGCCCACGTGGCGTACCTGCCGGGCGAGTGCATCATCGGGCTCTCGAAGCTGGCTCGCGTGGTCGAGGCATTCGCCCGCGACCTGCAGTTGCAGGAGCGGATGACGGTGCAGATCGCCGACTGGCTGGAGCAGGAGCTCGCCCCGCGCGGCGTCGGCGTGGTGCTGAGCGCCGAGCACATGTGCATGACGATCCGCGGCGTCCGCAAGCCCGGGACGCGGACGGTCACCTCGGCGCTGCGCGGCACGCTGCGCGACGACGCGCGCACCCGCCAGGAGTTCTTCAGCCTTGTCGGCTGATGCCGGGGAGCACGCGCCGCTGATCGAGACCGTGGTGACCACGACCGGGGGCGACGGCGTGGTCAACTGTGCGGCGATCGGCGTGCGCTGGGGCCCGGAGGAGCTCGTGTTCTGGCCGTTCGACGCGACCCGGACGCTGCGCAACCTGCGCGGTCACGGTCAGGCCGTCGTCCACCTCACCGACGATGTGCTCCTGTTCGTCGAGGCGGCGCTCGGCCACCCCCGGCCGGCGATGCGCCCGGCCACCGCGATCGACGGCTCGGTGATCGAGGACGTTCAGTCGTGGCGAGAGGTCGTGGTGACGGAAATCGTCCCGGCTTCCGGCCACTCGCCCCGCTCGCGCGTCCGCGCCCGCGTGGTCGCGACGGGCATAGGCACGCAACCGCCACTCGGGCTCTGTCGCGCCCGGCACGCCGCGGTCGAGGCGTCGATCCTGGCCTCGCGCGTGAAGTGGCTGGGCGCCGGCCACGTCCTGGCCGAGCTCGCGCGCCTCCAGGTGCTGGTCGACAAGACCGCGGGGCCGCGCGAGCGGGCGGCCATGGACTACGTGCGTCGGTACGTGGCGGAGCGCGCGTGAGCGAGGTCGTGGTCACCGCACCGGCGCGGCTGCACTTCGGCATGCTCGATCCCGCCGGGCTCGGCCCGCGCCGCTTTGGCGGGTGCGGTGTGGCCGTCGAGTCTCCGCGCGTGGTCGTGGCGGTCAGATCTGCACCCGGGCTCGACGTCGTCGCGCGCGGACCGCAGGGCGAGCGCGCCGCCGGGTTCGCTCGCCGCGCGCGGAGCGCGTTCGGACTCCGGGGCGGCGTCGAGGTCGACGTGCGCGAGGCGATCCCGGCGCACACCGGTCTCGGGTCCGGCACCAAGCTCGGTCTGGCGGTCGCCCGTGGCGTGGCCGAGCTCGCGGGTGTCTCCGCGGGGCCGGACGAGCTCGCCGACGCGAGCGGGCGGGGAGCCCGCTCGAGCGTCGGCGCGTGGACGTTCGCGGCGCCCGGCCTCGTCGTCGAGGCCGGCGTCCGCGACCACGACTCGATCAGCCCACTCGTCGTGCGCCACGCCATGCCCGAGCGCTGGCGGTGCGTGCTCGCGCTGCCGCTCGGGGTCGAGGGTCTTTCTGGGAATGCTGAGGAGAGATTTTTCAGTTCGCTCCACGCCGACGGTGTCGCCATCGAGCCACGGGTGTCGCGGTTGGTGCTCACGGAGTTGCTTGCGGGGCTCGTCACCGAGGACATCGGCGAGTTCGGTGCCGGCCTCAGTGAAATCCAGCGCGAGATCGGGTCGATGTTCGCCGCGCGCCAGGGCGGCGTGTTTCATCCGAGCGCGGCTCCGGTGGTCGAGGCGCTCGGGTCGTTCGGAGTCGGCGCGGTGGGGCAGAGCTCGTGGGGGCCTGCGGTCTACGGGATCGTGGAGACCCCCGAGCACGCCGCGGACATCGCCGGCCTCCTCCGCACTCGTCTGGGCGCCGGGACCGACGTCCGCGCCGTCGACTTCGACCGCGTCGGCGCGCGGGTACGGCGCGACGGATCGGGTCAGGCCGCGGCGTGAGGTTGCTCGTCAGCGTGGTCTCGGCGGTCGAGGCTCGGCGCGCCGTCGCGGGTGGCGCCGACATCGTCGACGTAAAGGATCCGCGCCAAGGTGCGCTCGGTGCGCCGTCGCCGCGCGTGCTGTCCGAGGTCGTGCGGGCCGTGGGTGGCGCCGCTCCGATCAGCGTGGCGCTGGGTGATCTGCCCGATCCGCCGCACGCCGCGGCGCTGGCCGGCGTCGCGTACGTCAAGGCTGGACTGTGGGGCGCGGGCGGGCTCGACCGCGCCGTGGCCGTGATGCGCGCGATCGCCGACGCCGTGGGACCGCACACCGCGGTGATCGCGGCGACGTACGCGGACGCCCACACGCTCGATCCGCCCGCGCTCGCTCCGGCCGACTTGCCCGAGCTGATCGAGCGCACCGGGATCGCCGGCGCGCTCGTCGACACGTTCGTCAAGGACGGTCGCGGGCTGTACGGCTGGTTGTCCGAGAGCGAGCTGTCCGAGCTGGTGGCGCGCACGCGTGCGGTCGGGGGGACGTTCGGCCTCGCGGGCCAGCTGCGGCTGGGCGAGTTGCGCCGGGTGGCCGCCGACGTCGTGGGCCTCCGGTCGGCGGTGTGCCGCGGCGGCGACCGGAGGTCCTCACTGGACGCAGAGCTGGTCGCGGCCGCCGGGGCGGAGGTTCGTCAACTCGGAACGATCCGCGTGCCGGACGCGCCGCCCGGGGTCCGGACCACGACCGTGACGCCCGTGCGGCGCACCGCCTCGGGCAGATAGGCGTCGACGGCCCGCCCGTCCACCGGCTTCAGCAGGATCGCCTCCTCGGCGCCGATCGCGCCGGCGGCCAGCACCGCCAGCGAGTCGCTGGTCACGTCCCACGACTCGGGTATGTCGGGCCGGCCCGCGAAGGCCGGGGCAGCGGCGAGCAGCCCGAGCGAGCGCGGGGCGGCCAGCCGCGGCAACGGCTCGGCGCCGGGCAGCAGCTCCGCCAGCAGCACGCCGAGCTGATCCATCGCCCGCAGCGCCAGCACGTGGGCGATGTGATCGCTCAGGCCTACCTGCGCGTCCACCGCGCGTACCGCGTCGGCGAACGGGCCGCCTCCGGGCACGACGAGCACGGGACGCGCGCGAGCCAGCTCGCGCGCCTCGGCGCAGCCTCGGCGCAGGCCGTCCATGCCCTCGGCGCGCAACAGACCGCCCCCGACCTTGACGACCAGCGGTCGTAGATCAGTCACGGCCGAGCACCGACAGGGCCACCGCAGCGGCTACCTCTCCGCTCGCACCGGCCAGGTACTCATGCGTCGCCAGGCCGGAGCGCTCCGCCGCCGCGCGGGCCAGAAACGCGCCCACGCCGACCGCGACGACCGGAGCGCCCGCGGCGATGCGCACGGCGACGCGGCCGAGCGCCGCGGTGATCGCGGCGACCTGCGCCTCCTCGACGGCGCCGGCGATCGCCTCGAGGTCGCCGCCGGCCAGCTGCTCGGGGTCGGCGCACACCACGCGGGCGAGCCGGGAGCGCACCTCGGGTTGCGATCCGCCGCGACCGTCCGGGAACGTGCACGTGCACTGCTCCGGAACGAGGTTGCCGAGCAGGAGGTGGGCGTCGGCGGTGATCGCGAACAGCTCGGAGGACACCGGACAGGGCTCGCCGCCGATCGGCACGGCCGAGACGACCGCGGCGACGTTGGTCCGCAGCGCGCCCGTGTAGACGAGCTCACCGGCCAGCAGGCGCTCCACGTCGGTCCGTCCGCGCGCCGCCACCTTCCCGCCCACGATCGGGATCACGTCGGTGGTAGTGCCCCCGCAATCGACCAGGACCGCGTCGGGCAGCGAGCGCGCGACGAGCAGCGCGGTCGCCATCCAGTTGGCCGCCGCGCACGACAGCGGTGCCGCCCGCGCCTGCTCGAGCCCGATCAGCGAGCCGTCGGTGGTGATCACCCGCAGCGGTCGATCGCGCAGCGCCTTGGCGGCGGCGTCGAGCACGTACAGGACCCCTTCTCGCTTGGTCGCGAACACGTCGACGAGCTCCGCCGTGGTGGTCATCGCGACCGGCGCGCGCGCGAGCCCGAACCGCCCGACGACCGACGCGATGACCTCCGCCATCGCGCCGGCGTCGCGCCACACCTCGAACGGCTCGGACACGATCCGGGCCGGCCCATCGCCGTCGAGCACCGCGGCCTTGGTGTTCGCGCCGCCCACGTCGAGCCCGATCGCCGGAACCATCGGGCCATCATGACGCGGACGGCCTGCGAACTAGCCGGTGATCAGCGCCATCTCGGCCTCGCGGTAGCGGCCCCCGACAACCGCGTCGGCGGGGACGGCGTTGTCGAGCGTCGTCATGTCCTCGTCGCTCACTTCGATCTCCGCTGCCGCGACGTTCTCCTCGAGCCGCTCCGGCCGCTTGGTGCCGGGAATCGGCACGATGTCCTTCCCCTTGGCGTGCACCCACGCCAGCGCCAGCTGGGCGGGGGTGAGATCCCGGTCCTCCGCGAGCTCTCGTACCCGGTCGGCCAGCGCGATGTTCTGGGCCAGGGCGTCCTCCTGGAAGCGCGGGTTCGTCCGCCGCCAGTCGTCCTCGGGGAGATCGTCGACCGAGCGGATCTGCCCGGTGAGAAAACCGCGCCCGAGCGGCGAGTACGCGACGAGTCCGATCCCGAGCTCGCGCAGCGCGGGCAACACCTCGGCCTCGGGGTCGCGGGTCCACAGCGAGTACTCGGACTGGACGGCGGTCAGCGGGTGGGTCGCGTGGGCCCGCCGGATGATCTCCGGCGAGGCCTCGGACAGGCCGATGTAGCGGACCTTGCCCGCCTTGACCAGCTCCGCCATCGCGCCGACGGTCTCCTCGATCGGCACCGCCGGATCAACCCGGTGCTGGTAGTAGAGGTCGATGTAGTCGGTGCCGAGGCGCTCGAGCGAGCCCTCGCACGCGCGCTTGACGTTGTCCGGGCTGCCGTCGAGCCCGCGCCGGGTGTACGGCTCGTCCGGGTCGAACTTGAACCCGAACTTCGTGGCGATCTCCACCTGGTCGCGGCGCCCCGCCACGGCCCGCCCGACGAGCCGCTCGTTGGTGTATGGCCCGTAGACCTCGGCGGTGTCGAGGAACGTCACGCCAAGCTCGAGCGCCCGATGGATCGTGTCGAGGCCTGACTGCTCGTCGCCGGCGCCGTACGCCCACGTCATCCCCATGCAGCCGAGTCCCTGGGCCGAGACCTCGAGGCCTTCACTGCCGAGCTTCACTCTCCGCATTTGATCTACTCCTGAGTCGTTTCATCGAGTGTGTGACGGACCCGGCGGGTCGACAAGGGAACAGTCGATCCTGGTAGATCAACTTCCATGATGCAGATCGTTCCGGTCCTGGACCTCAAGGGCGCCGTCGTCGTGCACGCCCGCCGCGGACAGCGCTCCGACTACAGGCCGCTGCAGAGTCCGCTCGTCGACGGATGCGAGCCCGTTCAGGTCGCGCGGGCGCTGTGCGCGCTGTGCCGGACCAGGACGTTGTACGTCGCCGACCTCGACGCGCTCGCCGGCGGGCCGGTGGACGGGCCGACCCTGGCCGCGCTGTCGGAGGTGGCCGAGCCGTGGGTCGACGCAGGCGCCACCACGCCACGTGCGGCGGCGGCGCTGGTCCGCGCCGGCGTGGCGCGGAACGTCGTCGGCACGGAGTCGCTCGGACCGGCCGCCGAGATCACCCCGCCGGTGGTCTTGAGCGTCGACCTACGCGACGGAAGGCTGATCTCCGGCGATCCCGCGCTCGCCGGCCGCGAGCCGGCGGCTGCCGCGCCGCTGGCGCGAGCGCTGGGCGTCAGCGAGCTCCTGGTGATCGACCTCGCCCGCGTGGGGAGCGGCACCGGCCCGCCGCTCGATGCAGTGGCCGACCTTAGCGCTGCCCTTCCCGGGGTGGCGATCTACGCCGGCGGGGGCGTGCGCGATGAGGCGGACCTGCGCGCGCTCGAGTCGGCCGGCGCCGCCGGGGCGCTCGTCGCCACCGCGCTGCACGAGGGCCGCATCACGCCGTGACGAGCGTCTCGCAGGCGCTCACCACGAGCTGCGTCAGGTCCCGCTCGCACACCGACTGCAGCGCCTGCCACCCGGGAATTCCGTTCACTTCGAGCACGAAGCCGGCTCCGTCGGGGGTGAGGAGCAGATCGACACCGGCCACGTCCACCTCGAGCGCGGCGGCGGCGGCGAGCGCCAGCGCGCGCTCTTCGTCGCTCAGCGCCACCGCTCGCGGCCGAGCGCCGCGCGCCACGTTGGCCCGCCAGGAGTCGCTGACGCGTTCCATCGCGCCGGCCACGTCGCCGTCCACGACGAGGACGCGCAGGTTGCGCCGGCCGTCGGGCGCCACGGTGCGCTGCACGTAGTACACCGTCCGCTCGAGCTCCAGCGCGCGGAATACGCGGTGGGCCAGGTCGCGATCCTCGACGCGCACGATCCCGTTTCCCATCGCGCCGAACAGCGGCTTGACCACGACGTCGCCGCCCAGCCGCTCGAACGCCAGCATCGCATCGTCGTGGCGCTCGCACACGATCGTGGGCGGAGTCGGCACGCCGGCAAGCGCGAGCAGCGCGCCGGCCCACGACTTGTCGACCGTGCGCTCGATCGCGCGGGGCCGATTCACGCAACGCACGCCCCGCTCGGCGAGCACGTGCAGCGCGTCCATGCGAAAGATCACCTGCTCGAGCGACCCGCGCGGCAGCCCCCGGACGATCAGCAGATCGAGCTCGTCGAGGACCGTGCCGTCCGGCCCCAGGATCCGCACTTCTCCCGCCGCGTCGACCTCGGACTGAAGTCGCGTGGGCGGGATCGCGAGAACCTCGTGGCCACGAGCGGCCAGCGTGCTCTGCAGCCCGCGCGCGTGCCAGGAGACCGACCCTCCCAGAACGCCGACGCGCAGCCGGGTCCTCACCGTGCGAACGAGCGCTCGAGCACGTCGGGCGCGAGCCCGCCGCCGTGGTGCGCGCGCCCGGACTCCGTGCTGGTCAGCGTGACCGCCGCCGGGCTGAACAGCAGCGGATCGATGTCGTAGAAGTTCCAGTCGGCGGCCTCGAGCAGCTCCCCGAACGGCGTGCCGAACGCGTCCGAGGCGGACGAGGGCAGCTTCTGAGCGAGCTCGGCGACCTCGCCGTCGGGGCCCTCGAGCCACAGATGCACGGTGCCGCCGTACAGCACCGCGTCGTTCGTACGCCCGATCGCGGCCGGGTCGTCCTTGGCCACCGGAGCGACCGGACAGCAGCCCCACCCGCTCCGCACCCGGGCCGGATCGACCCCGAGTTCGTGCAGCTTGTGCAGCGCGGTCTCGACCACCCGCGCCGAGATCTGCACCGAGCCGCATACGGAGGCGGTGGGCGCGATCAGGAAAGTGACCGCGGACGCCGGCACCCCGCACCGCTCCGACACCTTCTCGACGACCTCCGCCGGCGGATCCTGCCGCGTCTCGAGACACAGCACCGCGCGCTCGGCCTCCTCGCGCCACGCGAGCTCGTCGAACAGGTCCTCGGCGCGGGCGAGCGCGCGCCCCGGGCCGCTGGCCATCGCGAAGAAGTCGCCCTGCTCGAGCTTCCAGCCGGCGTACTGCGCGGCCAGGCAGGCCGCCGCCGGCGCGTCGACGCCAACGCCGACGCCCGGCCACGTCCGCTCGCCCACCACGACCGGCACCGGGTGCAGGCGCCCCAAGCCGCCCATGCACGCGCCCGCGAAACCCAGGCCGGCCTGCAGCCCGCCGCGGGCCTGAACGCCGCAATCCACCAGCCTTGCGCCCGAGTCGAGCGTGCGGACCTCGATCCCAAGCGCCTCGGCGTCGGCCGCCATCGAATCGACCAGCGCGGCGGCGCGTTCGTTCATCGACAGGCTCACTCGCCGTCCTCCTCGCCCTCGAAGATCAGGATCTCGCCGCGGCTCAGCTCGGTGATGTCGCCGGACCAGCGCGCCCACGTCCCCCGCAGGAGCGCGTCTTCCACCGTGAGACCCAGCTCGCGGGCCCGGCGAAGCTGGAGCCCGAGCGCGGGCGGTCGGTACGCGGTGGCATAGGCGTAGCTGGGCAGCGGCTCGACCGCGCGACCGGAGACCAGGCTGCCACGCCGGTTGCCGAGCCCGGCCTCGGCGCCGATGCCGCCCAGCGCGATCACCGTGCCCGCGAGCATCGCCAGCCCGGCACCGGCGCCGGTGCGCCCGCCGACCGCGACCAGGCCGCGGCGCATACCGGCGCCGGCCTCCTCGCCGGCGTCGCCCGCGACGACGATCTCGCCGCCTGTCATGCCCGCCCGGGCGCCCGGATAGGCAGCCCCGACCCGGTGGCCGGCGTCTCCGAAGATCCGGAGCATCCCGCCGGCCATCTCGGCCCCCGCCCAGGCGCCGACATCGCCGCGCACGACGACCTCGCCGCCCGACATCCGAGCGCCGATGCCGTCGAATCGGCGGAGATCGCCGGCGAGCATCAGCTCGTCCCCGCCGTCGCCCGACACGTCGAACAGGTCGCCGATCGGGATCCGGTCACCGCCGCACCGCAGCGTGATGGCCGCGACCTCGTCGGACTCGAACCCGCTCAGACGGTCGGGGATCAGCGGCGCAGCATCGACCCGGCACGGCGGCTGTGACCGGAGCGTGAGGGTCAGCGTCACGGCGGGTCTCGCAACTCGGTCAGCGGAAAGTGGAACTCGCCCAGCTTTCCACCGAAGTTGGCGGCGGTGACGTGCGTCGCGCCGGCGCGGGCGGCCGCGTGCAGACCGCGGCGCATCGCCTCGCGGACGGCATCCTCGGAGACGCCGTCGATCACGATCTCGAACAGCGCGCTGACGCCGTCGGGGACCAGCGAGTCCGTGACCTGAGCGCGCAGCGTCGGCGCCAGTTGATGGTTCGTTGACGCGGGCATCGACTTCGAGGTGAGCGCACCGACCTTGCTCCCGCTCCGGACAATCCCGCCCGGGAACGGCAGCGCGATGCCGTCGCCGCGCATGGCCTCGGCCGCCGCCTGCGCGGACGCGAGCGCGGCGTCCTCCGCGCCGGCGCCGATCACGAGATTCCCGCCCCCGACGCCGCGGCCGACCATCACCGACTCGCTGACCAGAAACTCGCCCTCCATCACCGGGATCCGCCAGAAGCGTTTGCCCGCGATCACCTTGCTGGCCTGAAACCCGTCGCCGAAGTAGCGCAGGCTGGCGCCGAGCGGGACGGTGTTCTCGTCGCCGTCGAACCCGTCGAAGCACGCCGTGGTCGGGCACGTCATCACGCTCTGCCCGACGCGCTCGAGCACGCGCTTGCCGACCCCCTCGCGGTCCATCGCGAACAGCAGCACCGCGACTCCCGGCCGGCCGTCCGGCGTCTCCGCGCGGGTCAGCGCGCGCTCGATCGCCGCCTCGCACTTGCAGCCGATCACCGAGGTGGCGAAGCCCGTCATCGAGCGCGCGGCCTCGAGTGCCCAGGCGTCGGTGTCGGCGGTGATCAGCAGGCGTGAGAACCGCATCGGGAACGCCTCCGCAAACGTGTCGACGACCTCCGTCTCGCCCAGCCGGAACGCGGCGCTCATCGTCGTCCCGCCTCGACCACCCGCGCGGGCTCACGCAACGCCGGATCGCGCACCGGGTAGTGCTCGAATGACACCGTGTAGCGCTCGCCGAACAGCGGCTCGAGCACGCGGCCGACCTCGGGATCGAATGCGGCCCGGCTCGACAGCAGCACCCCGTCGTCCAGGCGGCGCAGCTCGCCTTCCTCGACCGCGATCTCGCCCGCCTTGATCACGTAGCGCGGGGTGGCGAACATCTCCTCGCGGTCGGCGCGGTCGTCGTAGATCGTGACGTCGGCGTCGGCGCCGATCCCGAGGTGGCCCTTGTCGCGCAGGCCGAGGCGCCGGGCCGGGGCCGCGCGCGTGATGATCGCGATCTCGTTCAGGGTGTACTCGCGGTCGAGGCCGTCGAGCAGGGCGGTGCGCCGGATCGCACGCTGATTCGCGCGGCCGACCTGGTCCTCGCGGAAGGCGCGATCCATCAGCAGCCGGATCAGCTTCGGATAGGAGAGGAACGACCCGCCGTTGGGGTGGTCGGTCGACAGCATCACCTGCCAGGGGTCCTGGCCGAGCAGGAACAGCTCGAGCCCGATCCCCCACTGCAGGGCGTGGACGTAGTTGCCCGCCTTGTAGGTGTAGGGAACGATTCCGCACCCCGTCTCAACCTCGGTGTCGTGGTTCAGCCACTTGCCGTGCCCGAGGTCGCGCAGGACGGCCGACACGGGCACGTCGGCCGTCATCGTCACCGCCGGGCCGAACATCACCTGACCGACGTCGGCGGTCAGCTCGGGGTGTTCGCGCAGGTATTCGAGCAGCTCCGGCGCCTTTGACCTCATCCCGCCCGCTCCACCCCCCGGCTCGCCGCCGTAGCAGTGGAACTGGAGGTGGGCGAAGTGCGCCTGGCGGCCCGACAGCGTGCGCATCGTGTCGAGCGTCGTGTCGGCGTTGCCCGGCACCCCGAGGTTGTTGGCGTGCACGTGCACCGGGTGGGGCAGGCCGAGCTCGTCGACCGCGCCACCGATCGCCTCGAGCACCTGGCGGGGGGTCACGTCGAAGCCCGTCACGGGGTCGTCGAGCGAGTGGACGTTGCCGTTGTCCTGCCTCCAGCGCTCCACCCCGCCGGGGTTGACCAGCTTCACGCCGTAGCCGCCGGTCGCCTCGAGCCACCACGCCACCGCGTCCTTGAGCCGCTCGTGCTCACCTTGACGGATCAGCTCGAACAGCACCTGGTTGTTGCCCATCAGGATCAGGAACAGCTTGTCGATCATCGGCGTGTCGCGGAGCTCGGACAGCGCGTGGCGCGCGGCCAGCGGGGGGACGGCCGCCTCAACCACCGTGGTGTAGCCGAGCAGCGAGTAGCGGTAGCCGGTGGTGAACGTCGACGGGACCAGGCCGCCGGTGCCGGAACGCAGCAACTCGGTCCGGTCCATCGGATGGTCGCGGCGCTCCTCGGGGGAGAGCTTGCGCGCCGCGTTCACCTTCGGGCCGGCGATGTGGGCGTGGATGTCGACGCCGCCCGGCATCACGACCATGCCGCGCGCGTCGATGCGGCGCGCGTCGGGGCCGACGTCGGCGACCACCTTGCCGTCGTTCACGCAAACGTCGAGGATCTCGCCGTCGATGTCGTTCGCGGGGTCGTGGACGGCGCCGCCGGTGATGCGCAGCGCCGTCACCGCCTCACCTCGTCGAGCAGCCGCGCGAGCAGCGCCGCCGCGGTCGGCGCGCCGTTCTGGAGCGGAGCCTGGAGCGTCAGGGGGACACCGTCGAGCCGATGCACGGTGCCGGCGGCCGAGACGCCCGCGGTCGCGGTGCGGAGCCAGACCTCGACTCCGGGCCCGGCCACCAGGCCGCCGGCCGGCCCGGGCTCGACGAGCAGGGTCACGTCAACCTCGTCGAGCGGCTGCGTCGCCGTGACCAGCTCCGGGTGCCCGCCGGCGAAGTCGACGGCTCCGCCGTACCCGGACTGCCAAGCCAGGACGTCATCCGCGCTCCTCGCCCCGGTGGCGCGCGGCAGCTCGAGCGTGACCACGTGGCGCTCGTGGCAGAGCGAGCGCACCAGTTCGTGGAGCGCCAGCGCCCGTCGCTGACCGCCGGCGCCATCGGTCAGGCCCGGTCCGTACACGAACGTGGCGTGAGGGACCGCGCCGAGGCGCTCCAATAGGTCCCGAAGCTGCGGTTCGAGATCGCCGGCCGACGCGGTCGGCTTCCGTTGGAGCACGTGCAGGCCAACCAGCGCGTCGAGGTCGCGCTCGGGCTTCCAGCTCAACCGCACGTGAGCCCGCTCGATCGTCGAGGTCTCACGATCATCGAGCACTATCAATGATCGAGAGTCCTCGACGGTTGCGAAGCCGAGACGATCCAGCAGGCGCGGATGCGTGGTCTCAGGGTCCTCGCGCCAGATCACCACCACCCGTGAACGGTCGCGGATCTCGCCCAGAGTGGCCGTCGAGGCGCCGCGCAGCGGCACGGCCGGCGCCCCCGGCCAGGCGCCGGCCACGCCGCCGGTCGATACCAATGCCCCGAGCCGGTCGGCCAGCGCCACCGCGGCGCGCGCGTCCTCAACCGTGGCGCCGTCGAACCCGCGCACCAGCGGACGGCGCGCCCCGCGCAGCAGCTCGGCCGCCTGCGCCACCGCCGCGTCGAGGTCAGCCGGCGCGCCGTCGATCGTCGCGGCCGGGCCGTCCGCCACCGTCGCCATGCGCTGCCAGAACCAGGCGGCGCCCACCGGGCATCCCGGTTCGAGCCCCACCTCGTCGTCCGCCACCGAGACGGTCACGTCATCGCACAGCAGACCACAACCCGCGCATGTGACCGGTCCGTACTCAGGCATCGATGAGCACCGCTTCCTCGAGCGCGGACAGTAGCCGCGCGCCGCGCTTGGCAAGGTCGGACACGCCCTCGTCGGCCGAGACCAGCGTGCACACGGGCGCGCCGCGTTTGATCGTCTGCCCGGACTGCGGGATGTCGTGCACGAGGTCGGCCGGCCACCAGCCGGGATCGGGAGCGCGAACGTCGCGCTCGGCGAACAGCACCTGCTTCACCCGCGGCGTGACCGCGGGCGGGTCGAGCGCCCGCACATCCAGTCCACGCGCACCCCGGACGTGCGCCTCGAAGCACCCGGGCCCGAACAGCTCGAGCGACGCCGGCGCTCGCGGGTTGACCTCGAGGACCCAGGCATGACGACCGTCCCACACCGCATCGACCCCGAACACACCCAGGACGCCGAATCGTACCGCGACCTCGGCGCACACCGCGCGCAACTGGCCGTCGAGCTCGGCAAGCTCGGCAACGGGCAGGCGCGGAGGGGTCACGTTGCCGATCCACCCGTAGCCGCGCGCGCGGTGGAGCTGCTCGGTGAGACCGAGTACGGCGGCACCATGCCCATCGCCGATCGCCACCGCCGAACACGACACTCCGTCGATCCGGCGCTGCAGGATTTCGCCCCGGGCCACGCGACCGCCCGCCCACCGACGTACGCCGCGCCCGCCGCCGCCCTGCCTCGGCTTGCAGAGCCACGCGCCGGGCTGAGGTGCCGCGCGCTCGCGATCCGGTCTCGTCCCCGGAGCCCGCGCCCCGGCCGCCCGCGCCGCGGCGCCCACCGCCCAGGGATCGCGCACGGCCGCGAGCAGTTCGGGCGGTGTGCCGAGTAGCTCTCGCCCTTCGGCGAGCCGAGCCACCAGATCCGGTCGGTTCTCGAAATCGCCGCCGTACACGACCGCGTCGGCGTCGATGCCGTCGGCCAGCTCCGCCAGCTCGTCGCTGCTGCCCGCGCTCGCGCCGGGGGCAACGGCTCGCAGGTCGACGTCGCCAAAGCGGTCAAGCGCGATCACCTCGTGGCCGTCGGCCACGGCCAGCTGGGCGATCATCCGGGCGCTGACGGATACGACCAGGATCCTCACGGCAGCCTCGCTCCCGACAGCAGGGACGCGAGCAGGGTTCCCGCCACGAGGTCCGCGGTCGTCCCGGGGTTGAGCTCGTTGTCCGCACCGCGCAGCGAGGCGTCGAAGTCGCCGAGCGAGCGCGTCCCGGCGCGCACCTCGCGAGCCCGTTCCGTGACCGCTCGCGCGACCGCCTCGCCCGCCTTGCGCGCGATCAGCGTGTCGGGGATGCGCGACAGCAGACCGACGTGCAGTGACACGATCGCATCGAGCGTGGACAGGCCTCCATTCAGGGCCTCATCCAACAGCGGCACGCCGACCTCGAACACGATCGCATACCCCGTCGCGTATTCCGACGCGATGCTGTCGCGGTGCGCGGCGGCCGCCATCGCCTCGCGCAGGGACACCCGCGCGGGAGCGTGGACGTCGTGCTCGGGCGCCTCGCCCAGGCCCCCGGGGTTCGCCCGGGCGATCGCGGCGAAGGCCGCCGCCGCATCGTCGACGTCGAGCTCCGCGAGCGTGCGCTCGAGAGCGGCCCGGAGCGACTCGCCGGCTCGACGCGTGACCGAGGCGCGGGCCAGCGGTGCGAACAGGAGCACGATCCCCAGGTTGGTGTTGGCGCGAGCGACCCGTGCCGTCGCGTCGACTCCGTCCGCGATCAGCCCCCCGACCGTCCGATGCGTGACTCGGCGGCGCGCGAACACCGGGCCTAGGGCAAGCGCGGAACGCACCATGTCGGCGTAGGTCGCGTCGGCGAAGTCGTGGGCCGGCGTGATGTTGCCCGGTTTGGCGGCTGACACCTCCAGGACGCACGCCAGCTGCACCTGCTGGGCAAGTAGGTCCCCGCTCAATCTCGAGTGAGCTAGGGTTGCGGTCACCCGCCTCACCATACGATAGGAGAGAGGAGACTCACTTCATGGCCATCACCCTGGCAACCGGCGAGGCTCTCGTCGGCGAAGGTAATGAGGTCGCCCACATCGACTTGCTCATCGGGTCCAAGACCGGGCCGGTCGGCGAAGCGTTCGCGCATGCGTTCGTCAACGAGGCCCGAGGTCACACCAACCTTCTCGCCGTGGTCACCCCCAACCTGCCGGCCAAGCCGGACACCGTGCTCAGCAACAAGGTGACGATCGGCGGCGCAAGGCAGGCCGTGCAGCTGTTCGGTCCCGCCCAGGCAGCGGTCTCCCGTGCCGTCGTGGACTCGGTCGCCGAGGGCGTGATTCCCAAGGATCAGGTCGACGACCTCTGCATCATCGTAAGTGTGTTCATCCACTGGGAAGCCGAGGACGACAAGAAGATCTTCGACTGGAACTACGAGGCCGTGAAGATGTCGATCGCCCGCGCCCTGGGCGGTGAGCCGAGCGTCGACAAGGTCCTCGCGGACACCCCGGCCGCGCGTCACCCGTTCGCCGGCGGCGCCGAGGACTAGCGACGCAGCAGTTGACCGCGCAGGCCGGAGAGCCACCCCTCGCCGGTCTGCGCACCGTCGTCACCGGAGCCAGCTCCGGGATCGGCCGGGCGATCGCGACCGCGTTCGCCACCGCCGGCGCCAGGGTCGGGCTCGGCTATTGGCGCTCGTCCGAGGCCGCGACGGAGCTGGCGGCCGAGCTCGGCCCCGGCCATCCTCTGCTCCAGGCGGACCTGGGCACGCTGGACGGCTGCACCGCGCTCGTTCGCGATGCGTTCGGCGCGCTCGAGCACGTCGACGTGTGGGTCAACAACGCCGGCGCCGACGTGCTCACCGGGGAGGCGAGATCCTGGCCGGACGAGCGCAAGCTCGACGTGTTGCTCGACGTCGACCTGAAGGCGACGATTCGGTGCTCGCGGCTCGCCGCCCGCAGGATGCGGCCGGGGAGCTCGATCCTCAACATCGGCTGGGATCACGCGGCGATCGACGGTATGGCGGGCGATAACCCCGAGCTGTTCGCCGCGGTCAAGGGCGGAGTCATCGGTTTCACCAAGTCGTTCGCGCGCTCGGTGGCGCCCGACGTCCGCGTCAACGTGCTGTGCCCGGGCTGGGTCGAGACCGCGTACGGCGCGGGCACCGACCCGGCCTTCTACGACAAGGTCGCGAAAGCCACGCCGCTCGGCCGCTGGGGTAAGCCCGAGGACGTGGCCGGCGCCGCAGTGTGGTTGGCTTCGCCCGCCGCCGCCTTCGTCACGGGTCAGGCGATCCACGTCAACGGCGGCACGGTTGGCTGACACGCTCTACATCACCGGCCGCCTGGCCGAGCCGGCGCTGCGGTCGATCGTGTCCGAGCTGGAGATCGAGCACCAGATCGCGGTGATGAACATCAGCGTCGCGGCGCTGATGACGACGCGCTGGATCGCCCGACGCCTCGAGGTGCCACCGGGGGTGGACAACATCGTGATCCCCGGTCTGTGCGAGGGCGACGTCGACACCCTGCAGCAGGCCACCGGGCTGCCGGTGCGAAAGGGGCCGGCCGACGTCCGGGCGCTGCCCGAGTGGTACGGCCGGGAAGCGATCCGGGCCGAGCTCGGGCCGCGGGATGTGCGCGTGTTCGCCGAGATCAACGACGTGCAGTCGCTCTCGCGCGAGCAGGTGATCGATCGGGCCGAGGCGTACCGCGCGGAGGGAGCCGACGTGATCGACCTCGGCCTGTCGCTCGATCGCCCGTGGCTGACCGACGGGCCGCCGACGATCGCGGCGCTGCGCGAGCGCGGGCTGTCGGTCAGCATCGACACCCTTGACCCCGAGCACATCCGGATGGCGGACGCCGCCGGCGTCGACTACGTGCTCAGCCTCACCCCGGACACGATCGACCTCGTTCCCGGGCTCCGTGCCACCCCGGTGCTGATCACCGAGGACCCCGACGACCTCGACGGCCTGGAGCGGATGGCCGCGCGGATGCAGGAGCTGAACCGCCCCTACCTGCTCGACTCGATCCTCGCCCCGATCAACTCCGGGTTCGCCGCGTCGCTGGCCCGCTACGTCGAGGTCCGCCGCCGCCATCCTCGGGCCGAGATGCTGATGGGAATCGGCAACCTGACCGAGCTCACCGAGGCCGACTCGACGGGGGTCACCGCGCTGCTCATCGGTTTCTGCCAGGAGGTCGGCATCGGCTCGGTCCTGACCACCGAGGTGATCGGATGGGCGCGCGGGGTGGTGCGCGAGACGGTGCTCGCGGCTCAGATCATGCATCTGGCCCAGCGCCAAGCGCGACCACCCAAGCACATCGACTCCGGCCTGATCACGAGCAAGGACGAGTCGATGCGCGCTCCCGCGGAGGAGGAACTGCGAGCGATGCAGGCCCAGATCTCGGATGCCAACTACCGCCTGTTCGCCGACGCCAATTGGCTATATGCCTTCAACGGCGAGCGGTTCGTACGCGAAGCCAACATGTTCGCGGTGTTCGACCAGCTCGACGTCGACGCGCCGTCGCACGCGTTCTACCTCGGCAAGGAGCTGATGAAGGCCACCATCGCGCGCGGCCTGCGCAAGAGCTATCGCCAGGAGGGCCCCCTGGACTGGGGCGTCCTGAGCTTTCCCGAACCCCGACGGGAGGATGTGCCATGAAGAAGATCTTGATCCAGCTGGACACCGACCAGCACCCGAGCGCGTTCGATGCGATCGCCGCCTACGACGCCGACGTGGACCTGGTGCTGCCGTACGGCGAGATCACCGCCGAGAACCTGACCGACGTCGTTCAGGGCGCGATCTTCCCGCGCGGTCCCGACGGCCTGGCCAACACCGCGTTCTGGGTCGGCGGCTCGAAGGTCCGAGACGGTGAGGCGGTATTCGAGGCCGCCCGGAAGCTGTTCTTCAAGCCGTTCAAGCCATCGATCATGCTCGACTCCGACGGCTCCAACACGACCGCGGCCGCCGCCGTCGCGCGCGTTCGCGGCGCGGTCGATCTGACGGGCACGCGCGCCGCCGTGATCGGGGTCGGCCCCGTCGGACTCCGCACGGCGGAGCTCCTGCAACGCGAGGGCGCCGAGGTGACGATGTTCACCTTCCCGCCCGACGTGATGGAGGGCGAGTATCGCCGCGCCTCGGGTGTCCCGGTCGCCCAGGAAGCCGGGTTCGAGGTGGTCGAGCCGGGCTCCAGCGACGAGCTTGACGCCGGGCTGGCCGGGCGCAGCGTGATCTTCGCGGCCGGCCCCGCGGGCACCCAGATCCTGCGGCGGAGCGGCTGGGCCCAGGACGGGGTCGGGGCCGTCGTCGACTACTCGGCCGCCGAGCCGGTCGGCGTCGACGGCGTCGACCGGGGAGACGACCTCGACGCGGAGGACGGCGTCAAGAAGCTGGGGGCGCTGGCCGTCGGCGGCCCGAAGATGAAGCTGCAAAAGGCCTGCATTCGCAGGATGTTCGAGACCAAGGGAACGGTGATGGACCTCGAGGGCGTCTACGACGTCGCCCTCGAAGTTCTGTGATCCCTACTTCGAGAACACGAACTTGCCCATCGGACCGTCGAGCGCGCTGTCCGCCTCGGGCCGCCACAGGATCGTGTCCTCGATCTTCCGGGCCAGCGTGAAGTCCTTGTCGGTGATCCCACCCGCCGAGTGCGTGGCGAGCTTTACCCAGAGCTTGCCCCAGGTGACGTTCAGGTCGGCGTGATGGCCGGCGGCTTCACACAGGTACCCCACCGCGTTGACCGCCATCAGCGTCGTCGGCCAGCCGTCGGTGTTGTACTTGCGGCGGATCCACTTGTCCTCGTAGTACCAGCCGTCGAGGCCATACTCGGCGAACTTCGCGGGGATCTCGTCCTCGCTGTAGGTACGTGGCTTTTCCTTCGTTGAGCTCATGACCGCATTATGCCCCGCGTAGCCGGTGTCGACCCAGGAACGGTGTCGTTCGATCTGTGCGTGCTCCAGGACGGCGACCCGGTCGTCGAGCACGTGTTCGAGACCGGGTCGCTGAGTCAGGACAGCCGGCCGTTGCTGGAGAAGCTCGCCGAGCACGGCCCGTATGACCTGATCTACGGACCGAGTGGCTACGGCCTCCCGCTGGTGGCGGCCGCCGACGTCGGCGAGCGCGAGCTGTCCGAGATGGTCCTGGTGCGGCCCGACGAGGCACGGGCCGACGCGGGCGTTGGTGGGATGCGCTCGCTCCTGCGCGCGCTGGTGGCCAGCGGACTGCCGGTCGTGTTCGGGCCGGGCGTGATTCACCTGCCCTCCGTTCCCGCGCACCGCAAGTACAACCGCATCGATCTGGGCACCGCGGACAAGGTCTGCGCCGCCGCCGCCGGGATCGCCGACCAGTCGCGCAGATGCGCGATCGAGCCACGCGAAACGTCGATGGTCCTGCTCGAGCTCGGCGGGGCGTTCACGGCCGCGCTCGCGATCGCCGGCGGCCAGATCGTCGACGGGATGGGGGGATCGTCGGGACCGATCGGCGCGCGGGCCGTCGGCGCGCTTGACGGCGAGCTCGGCTACCTGATCGCACCGACGCTGCGCAAGGACACGCTGTACAGCGGTGGGGCCCTCGATCCGTCGGGCACCCTCGACATGAGCGATCTGGAGGCCCTGTGGGCCTCGCCGGCCCACGCCGAAGGCTTCACGGCGCTGCTCGAGGGCGCGGTCAAGGCGGCGCGCGCGCTATCGGTGAGCACGCCGGCGCCGCGCGAGATCGTCGTCTCCGGCCGTCTCGCCCGCCTGCCCGGGCTCGTCGACGCGCTGGCCGACTCGCTAGGCGACCTCGCCCCGCTGATCGCGCTCGTTCCCGGTCGATCCAGCGCGGCGGCCCACGGTGGCGCGCTCCTGGCCGACGCCCTGACCGGCGGTCCGAACGCGGCCTTGGCCGAGGTGCTGAGGCTGCGCGAGTCGTCCGGAACGGTGCTTGACCATTTGCGTGTGGCCGGCGCCGAGAAGATCTCGCTCGGGTGACAGTTACCCGATCGAGTGAACACCAGTGGCCGACCAGTCAGGTCACATACCTACCCGATCGGGCAGGGTCGACACTCGCCAATCCGTCACAAGTTAAAAGACTGTCACCCCAGCTTGAGTCACCAGCGCGCCACTGTTAGGTTTTGTGCCCATTTTCCGATGGAAGGAGAGAGTCGCTGTGGCTGCCACTGCCGACCAAGCCGTTATCGATGGGCTGGCAAAACAGAATGGGGTGACAATCGGGCGGATTTTGGGCCGCGGAAACGTGGGGGTCGCCCAGGAGGGATCCGACGGCACGATGACCGCCACCGTCCGGATCCCAATGGACGAGTTGATCTTTGACCCCGGCGTTCTGGTCCTTCCCCACGGGGGGACCCTCGAGCTCGAGATCATCAACGACGACAACAACTCCCACTGCGCGGTCCTGCCGTGCAACGGCGACTCAAAGTTCATCTGGCTCGTGAACTTCTCGAAAGGCAAGGCAACGCTTCAACTCGACGGCCCGGGCTACTACTGGTACGGCTCGCGTACCGGCAACGATGAGGGGGGTGGCCTGACCGGCACGATCGTCGTCGGGGGCGAGGTCCCAGACGAAGCCAAGCTCGACCGCCCACCCCAGCCGCGACCCTAGAGAGGAGCAGTTGATGGCAACTGAGACTGAGTACGTCGACGCAGGCGAGGCCGTCGACTTCCGGAATCTGAGCCCCGGCTACGTCGGCACCGCGCCGCCGGCGGCGAAAGGCGTCAATTACGACCGGATCCTCAAGGCACGCGACGCGGAGCCCCACAACTGGATCACCTACTACGGCGCCTACGACGGGCAGCGCTACAGCCCGCTCGACCAGATCAACACCTCGAACGTGAAGGGCCTGTCGCCCGCGTGGGTGTTCCAGTGCGGCTCGGTGGGCATGCACTCGGGCGCCTCGACGTACTCGTTCGAGGCGTCGCCGCTCGTCGTCGACGGCGTCATGTACGTCACCGGCTGGGACGGCTGGGTGTGGGCACTGGACGCCAAGACGGGGGCCGAGCTATGGCGTTACCACCGTGCATCCCCGTATGACGTGCGCTTGTGCTGTGGCAACGTCAATCGCGGGTGCGCCGTGGCCGACGGCAAGGTCTTCATGACGACCTTGAATGCCCACGTGATCGCGCTGGACGCCACGAACGGCAAGCTGATCTGGGACCAGCCCTACGGCGATGTGAGGGCCGGCGAGAGCGCAACGGTCGCCCCGCTGATCGTCAAGGACATGGTGATCGTCGGGAGCTCCGGGGGCGAGTTCGGGGTGCGCGGCCACGCCGACGCCTTCAAGCTCGAGACCGGAGAGCGCGTGTGGCGCTGCTACATGGTTCCGGAACCCGGGGAGCCCGGATCGGAAACCTGGCCGTCCGACGGCGAGGCTTGGGCACGGGGCGGCGCTAACTGCTGGACCACGCCCACGTTCGACCAGGAGCTCAACCTCCTTTACTTCAACACGGGCAACCCTTGTCCCGACTTCGACGGAGGAGTTCGCGAGGGGGACAACCTCTTCACGAACTGCGTCGTGGCGGTCGACCCGGATTCGGGCCAGATCAAGGCCCACTACCAGTACACCCCGCACGACGTGTGGGACTACGACTCGACGATGGAGAACATCCTGTTCGAGATGGACGGGCGCAAGTGCTCCGGCCATTTCGACAAGAACGGCTATTTCTTCGTCCTCGACCGCACGGACTGCAGCCTGATCCGAGTCGTCCCGTTCGTCGACCGCATCACCTGGGGCGAGATCGACTCGAGCGGCAAGGTCACGCCGAGGGTGTTCCCCGACAAGGAGGGCGACCCGGTTCACTTCTGGCCCGGCCCGGCCGGCGCCAAGGAATGGACGCACGCGTGCTATAGCCCGAAGACGGGGCTGTTCTACGCACCGGTGCAGGACGTTGGTGCGACGGCCACGCGACGGCGCCGGGAGTTTAAGGAGAGCATCCCGTACTGGGGCGCGGGCGTCGCCGTGGACACCGAGGACGTGTCCGGTTACCTATCCGCGATCGATCCAGCCACGGGTCAGGAGAAGTGGCGCTTCCGCAATGAACACCCGATGACCGCGTCGGTGCTCGCCACGGGCGGCGACCTCGTGTTCACCGGCGATCCCGCGGGGATCTTCAGGGCGTTCAACGCCAGCAGTGGAGAACTGCTGTGGCAGTTCACGTGCGGCAGCGGCCACCACTCGAGCCCATGCAGCTACACCGTCGACGGGCGGCAATTCATAGCCGTTCCGGTCGGATACGGGGCCTGGACCGAGGGGTTCTACCCCGGGGCGCTCGCGCAGGCGGGTGGATCCGCGCTGTTCGCGTTCGCGTTGCCGGAGTAGCGCATAGCGACTAGAGCCATTTGTGATCTGCCACGGTGCGCCGCGCCGTGGCAGATCGCAGGCCTCGTCACCGAACCTCACAGGAACCAGTGTTCGCGCTTCTCTCGCTCGGGTTCACGCTGAGCCTGGACAACTTCCGCACGTCGATCGTGCTGGGGGGCCTCAAGCCGACCCTGAGGCGGTCGGTCAAGACATCCGCGATCTTCGGCCTGTGGGACGGAGTCGCCCCGCTGGTCGGGATCCTCGTCGGCCACTACCTGAGCGACAAGATCAGCTCCACCGCCGACGTCGCCGCCGCGATCGCCCTTGGCGCCTATGGCCTGTTCGTCGTCGTCAAGGCGTTGGTGAAACCGGAGCATGCCGATCCGGACCTGCGGTTCGCGACGCGCGGGCTGCCCATACCGCTGAGCGTCGACAACGTGGCCGCCGGCGCCGCGCTCGGCATCGCCGGATTCTCCCCCTGGCTGGCGCCGCCCGTGTTCGGGTTCGTCACGTTCGTGATGTCGATCGCCGGACACCAGATCGGGCGCACCGCGGCACACTTCGTGCCCCGCATCCGTACCGACATGTTGACCGGCATCGCGTTCGTCGCGATGGCGGTCTTCATCGTCGTTGGCATCAACCTGCCGGGCGACTGACCAACTCCTCGAGCGCGACCCGTAGCGCCGCGGCGTCGCGCACCACCACGTCGCCGTCCGCCAGAGCCTCGACGCCGAACGAACCGCTGGCCACCGCGACGCAGCGCACGCAGTCGGCTTGAGCGCACGCGATGTCCTTTGGCGTATCGCCGATCACGATCGTCCGCTCGCGGAGATACGGCGCGCCGGACGTCCCGGCCCGTCGGCGCGCGATCGCCGGCAGTGCATCGCGATCGTCGGCGTCCGAGCCGAAGGCACCCTGCCCGCGCTCGAACCAGTGTGCGATCCCCGCTCGCTCGAGCTTCAGCCATGCGATCTGTTCGTAGTTGCCGGTCAGCAGGGCGAGCCTCACCTCCGGGAGCCCTCCGAGCCAGTGGAGCAGCTCGCCCACGCCCGGGAGCACCGACCCGGACAGATCCTCGGGGAGATCTCGCGCCCAGGCCTGACAAGTGAACTCGCACACCGCGCCGGCGAGGGCGTCGATGCGCTCCCCAGGCACACCCGCGTCGAGCAAGATGGCCCGGGCGATCTCGCCGTGGGTCCGACCGCTGGTCTCGATCCGCGTCCGGATCTCGCTCGTCTGCACTCCGTGCAGTTCGCTCAGGGCAGCGCTCATCGCCCCGCCTACCGGCGTCGCCCCTTCTCGCAGCAGCGTGCCGTCGATGTCGAACAGGACAAGCATCGATCGTCAGCATTGATACCTCAGCGCCCAGTGCCGTGACCTACCGCCCGCACATCGGTAGGATCGGCGGCGAACCTGGCTGACCAGGAAGGGAAGGATTGGAGCACGTGATCCCCACACGTCCTGCCGTGGCAGAGGGCGTGCCGCCGTCTTCCGCCCTGGGCGGAAGGGTCAGCAAGTTCGTGATCCCGGAGGTGATCTTCGGCGTCGGGACGCTGGCGGAGGTGGGCGGTGCGGTCCGCCGGGTCGGCGGGCGGCGCCCGCTGCTGGTCAGCGACCACGGGGTGCTCGCGGCCGGCTGGGTCGAGCGTGCGGAGCCGTACCTCGCCGATGTGCGCGTGGAATCGCAGCTTTGGCACGACCTGACGCCGAACCCGAAGGACGTCGAGGTCCAGGCGGCGTTCGAGCGCTACGTCGAGAGCGGTTGCGACGCGCTGCTCGCGATCGGCGGCGGGAGCTGCATCGACCTCGCCAAGGCGGTGGCGATTCTCAGCGGGAACGGCGGCCGGATCCTCGACTACGAGGGCATCGACCGCGCCACCCGCCCGATCCCGCCGATGGTGATGGTCCCGACGACCGGCGGCTCGGGGTCGGACGTGTCGCAGTTCTGCGTGATCACCGACACCGAGCGACGGTTCAAGGTGACGATCGGCGGCCGCGCGATCGTCCCCGACATCTCGGTGACCGACCCCGCGATGCTGACCACGATGTCCCCTGAGCTGACCGCGCACACGGGGATCGACGCGCTCAGCCACGCGATCGAATCCTCGGTGTCCGAAGCCTGCGACTTCCTGAGCAAGGGGCTTGCCCTTGCCGCGATCCGAGGCATCGTCGAGCACCTGCCGGTGGCGGCCCAGGATCCGCTCGATCTCACGGCCCGCGAGGGGATGGCCCGCGCGAGTCTCCAGGCCGGGATGGCGTTCACCAACGCGCTGCTCGGCGCGACGCACGCGATCGCTCATCAGATCGGGGGGGCGCTCGACCTCCCGCACGGGCTGCTCAACGCGGTCCTGCTACCGCACGTGATGCGCTTCAACGCCGAGACCCACGCCGACCGCTATGTCGATGTGGCCGGGGCGCTCGGCATCAGGACCGACGGCCTCGATGCCCGCACCGCCGCCGAGCTGGCGATCGATCGGGTCCAGGAGCTCAGCACCATCCTGGGTATCCCCAGCGGGCTTCAGGAGATCGGCGTCGACCCGGCCGACTTCGACGCGTTCGCGGTCAACGCGCTGCGCGACGCCTATATCGCGACCAATCCGAGACCAGTCGGCGAGGACGATGTCCGCCGGATCTGTATCGCCGCGTACTGATCCGCAAGTCGACCGGTTGGCCCTCGAGCGCCTCATCGGCGTCCGGTCTTCAAAGCCGACCTTCTACGCTGCCTGGCGCGACAAATCGGACCGGCTCGACCACACCATCGAGACGCTCGAGCGGATCTCCTCGGCGCTATGCGCGGCGCCGGCCGGGCCCATCGCCGTGTGCGACGCCGTGGTCGAGGCGGCGGCTTACCATTTCGACGCCCGTTGGGCCGCGATGGTGTTCTCGGCTGAGGATGCGAGCGGAAGGATGCCCCGCGTGATCGTGCACGCGAGCCACGCCGTCGTCCAGCGCTGGGAGGTGCCGCCCAGGATGCTCGCGGCGCTCGCCGAGCAGACGGTCACCGCCCACCGGCCGGTCCTCGTCGCCAAGGAGGAAGGGATCGAACTCGGCGGCGAGCCGTGCGCCGCGGCGGCCGCCCCGATGCCCGTGAACGGCAAGCTCGCCGGGATGCTCGTGGTCGGACTGCCCGACGACGTCGAGGTCGCGCCCAGCGATGTGTCGATCCTGGTCACGCTCGCCAACCACGCCGGGGTGGCTCTCCACAATGCCTCGCTGTTCCAGGAGAACGAGCGCCGGGCGGCCGAGCTCGAGCGCCGCGGCTCAGAGCTCGAAGGGACGCTCCGGCGCCTCGAACAGGCCGGCCGCCGCCGGTTGCTGAGCGAGGAGCGCAACCGGATCGCGCGCGAGCTCCACGACAGCGTTGCCCAGCACCTGCTCACGATCGGCATGAATCTCGAGTGGTGCCGACGCCACCCCATGACTCCGCCCGTTGTGATAGAGCGCATGCTGGCTGCCCAGGCGCTGGCGCGCTCGTCGATGGACGAGATCCGTCAGGTGATCTTCGAACTGTCGAGCGACGGGCAGAGCGACCTGCCCCGTGCGCTGCGCGACGTGATCGAGGACGTCGAGGCGGGCACCCGCCTCGAGGTGGGGCTGCGCGTGTACGGGCAGACCCAGCCCGTGCCCGCCGCCACCCAGCATGCGCTGGTCCAGATCGCGCGCGAGGCGCTGTTCAACGTGGTCCGTCACGCAGAGGCGCACCATGCGTGGGTCACCCTGCGCTGGCGCCCGCAGGTGGTGTCGCTGGGGGTCGCCGACGACGGTACGGGCAACCACCGCAAGCTTCAGCACCAGCTGTTCATCTCGCGTCCCGACGGCAATCATCTCGGGCTGACCGGGATCGCGGAGCGGGTGCGCACCTTGGGCGGGGCGAGCTGGTTCGAGCACCGGCGCGGAGGAGGAGTGAAGCTCCGCATCGAGGTGCCTCTGGGAGGGGCGGTTGGGATCGCCTGAACCGGCCGAGGCTCCGGCCCGGGTGATGCTGGTCGACGACCACGCGATCGTCCGCCGTGGCCTGCGCTCGATCCTCGAGCTCGAGCCGGACATCTCCGTGGTGGCCGAGGCCGGCGGTCGGGCCGAAGCGCTGAGCGCCCTCGAGCGAGCGCGCCCCGACGTGATCCTGCTCGACCTCAAGCTGAGTGCCGACCACGACACGGAAGGGCTCGAGCTGTGCAGCGAGATCGTCCGGCGCCGGCCGCAGTCCAACGTCGTGATCCTCTCGACGTTCCTGAACCAGAGCCTGCTGAATCAGTCGCTGCGTCGCGGCGCCAAGGCCTACGTGCTGAAAGAGGTCGACCTCGTTGAGCTGGTCCGGATCATCCGACGCGTGGCCCGCGGGGAGTCCGGCTTCGACGGGCGCAGCGCCGAGGTGGTCAGGGCGCTCGTGGCCGGCGGGAGCGAGACCGGCGACCCCGAGTTCACTCAGCGCGAGCGCGAGGTCACGGAGCTCATCGCCAACGGCCTGACCAACGCGGAGATCGGGCGACGGATCTTCGTCAGCGAGAGCACGGCCAAGTTCCACGTGCGCAACGTGATGCGCAAGCTCGGCGTCCACAGCCGCGCTGAGGTCGTCTACGCCGCCGGCAAGCGCGGCCTGCTCGACCAGCGCTAGCGCTGACGCGAGGCGAGGGCACGGTCGCGGGCGGCGCGGGCCCGCCCGGTGAACACAGCCGCCTGGTCGACCATCGGACCGTCCACCAGGTTGATCGCCACCAGCCTCGCCCCCGCCTGCGCGGCCGCCTCGGCCAGCAGCGCGCCGGCGATCGCATCCCCGGCCAGGTTGGGATTGCCGGCCTGCGCGATGTCCGCGGCCAGCTCGGCCAGCTCGGCGCCGAGCTGGGCGATCTCGAGCGGCGACTGCGACGCGTCGGTCCGCGCGGCGGCCAGGCGCGCCGGTCGCTCGGGGTGCTCGCGCGGCAGCCGCAGTGCCTCGAGCACCGGCTCGTACGCGTTCAGCTCGATCCCCGCCAGCTCGAGCGCCCGTGTTCGATGGTCGCGCGCGCGGTGCGCCAGGTCCCACTCGCCGGCGAATCTCGCCGCCATCTCGACCAGCGCCGCGGCCATCGCGCCGGTGGTGGCCGTCGCGGTGCCGCCGCCGGGGGCCGGCGTCCGCGCGGCGACCGCGTCCAGGAGGTCCTCGAGTGAGTTCTCAGAAAAGACCGACGGTCCGGCCCTCGCCGTCGATGTCGATGTTGAGCGCGGCCGGCGTCTTGCCGAGGCCAGGCATCTGCATGACGTCGCCGCACAGCGGCACGAGCCAGCCGGCGCCGGTGTATGCCCGGATGTCCCGGACCGGCAGCGTGAAGTTCTCCGGCGCGTTGAGAAGCGACGGGTCTGCCGACAGCGACAGGTGAGTCTTTGCCATGCATACCGGAAACTGACCATGGCCCTCGCGGGTGAACTGGGTCAGCTTCGCCTCCGCCTCGGGATAGAAGTAGACGTCCTTGGCTCCATAGACCTGCTTGGCGACCGCCTCGATCTTGTCCTGGATCGGCTCGTCGTCCTGATATAGCTGGTGGAAGGTGTTCGGCTGCTCGCATGCCTCGACGACCGCCGAGGCGAGGTCGGCGACGCCGGCGCCGCCCTTGGTGAAGCCCTCATTGGTCTCGGCCGCGAACGCACCCGCGTCGAGCGCGAGGCGCTTGACCAGCTCTATCTCCTCGTTGGTGTCCCCCGGCCGCCGGTTGACCGCGACCACCGCGGGCACTCCGAATGTACGGATCGTGTTGAGGTGGCGGCGGACGTTGGCGAATCCGGTCTCGACCGCCTGGAGGGCGGCCGAGCGCTCGGCGCGCGGATCATCCTCGAGCCCGGCGTGATGCTTGATCGCCCGGACGGTGGTCACGAGCACGGCCGCCGACGGCGTCAGCTTGCCAAACCGGCACACGATGTCGAAGAACTTCTCCATGCCCATGTCGGCGCCGAAGCCGGACTCGGTGACGATGTAGTCGCCGAGCTTCATCCCGATCAGGTCGGCGATCAGCGAGTTGTTGCCGTGGGCGATGTTCGCGAACGGGCCGCAATGCATCATCACGGGCTGGCCCTCGAGCGTCTGCACGAGGTTCGGCTTGATCGCGTCCTTGAGCAGCACGGTCATCGCGCCCGCCGCGCCGAGATCCTCGGCGGTGATCGGCTTCCCGCCGTCGAACGAGTAGGCGGCGGTGATCCGGGAGACACGCTGGCGCAGGTCCTGGAGATCGCGCGCCACCGCCAGGATCGCCATCACCTCCGAGGCGGCGGTGATGTCGAAGCCGGTCTCACGCGGGTATCCGTTGGCGCGGCCGCCCAGACCCACCGCGATGTCGCGCAGCGCCCGGTCGTTCATGTCGACGGCACGCCGCCACGGGATGCGCAGCGCGTCGATGCGGTGCGGGTTGCCGTGGAGGATCGACGCGTCGATCATCGCCGCGAGCAGGTTGTTGGCGGCCCCGATCGCGTGGATGTCGCCGGTGAAGTGGAGGTTGAGGTCCTCCATCGGCACGACCTGGGTCAGGCCGCCGCCGGCGGCGCCGCCCTTGATCCCGAACACCGGCCCCAGCGACGCCTCGCGCAGGCACGCCACCGGGTTCTTGCCGATAACGCCGAGCCCCTGGGTCAGCCCGACCAGCGTCGTGGTCTTGCCCTCCCCCGCTCTGGTCGGCGTCATGCCGGTGACGCACACGATCTTGGCGTCGGGCCGGTCCTTGAGCCGGTCGAGCACCGACAGCGCGACCTTTGCCTTGTAGCGCCCGTACGGCTCGATCTCGTCGGGCTCGAGCCCGGCGCGCTCCGCGATCTGCTCGATCGGCTGCAGCACGGCGTCCTGGGCGATCTCGAGGCTGGTCTTCATGGGTGCGTCCTCTCCGATGCTCGATGCCACTCTCTTTGTTTCCTCTCTTCTAATGGCTCACGGCCGCCGCCGCAAGCTCTGAGACCAGCTTGTCTTCGTAGAACCGCTCCAGTGCGAACGGCGCAATCAGGTCCGGCGTGCGATTCGTCGCCACCAGTTCGGCCAGCGTCTTGCCGACGATCGGGGCGGCCTTGAAGCCGTACGTGCCCCAGCCGGCGCTGACGTGGAAGTTCTCGACCTCGGTCTTGCCGAGGATCGGGCTGTAGTCGGGACTGAGGTCGCACAGACCCGCCCAACTCCTCAGCAGGCGCGCCCGCTCGAGCTGCGGGAACAGCTCGATCGTGTGCCGCGTGACCTCCTGCAGGAAGTTCAGCGTGCCCTGCATCCGGTAGGTCGTCCACGGCTCGATCTCCGCGCCCATCAGGAACTCACCGCGGTCGGTCTGGCTGATGTACACGTGCATCTGCGAGGAGACGATCACCACGTCGAGCAGCGGCTTGACCGGCTCGGTCACGCACGCCTGGAGGATGTGGGTCGTGATCGGCAGTGGCACCTCGACCATGTCGCAGATCAGGGTGCTCCAGCCCGCGGTGCAGTTGAGGACCGCGCCGGCGCTGATCGTGCCACGGTTGGTATGGACCTTGGTCACCCGCCCGTTGGAGCGCTCCATGCCCAGCACTTCCGTGTTCTGGTGGATCTCTGCCCCGCCGCGGTCGGCGCCGCGGGCGAGGCCCCAGACGACCGCGTCATGACGGATGATCCCGCCCGGCGGGTGATACAGCGCGCCCATGATCGGATAGGTGGCGTGCGGGTTCTCGACCTGCATGGCCGGCGCGAGTTGCTTGATCTCGGCCGGGTAGACGACCCGCGAGTCGATCCCGTTGATGCGATTGACCTCGGCGCGGTTGGCCATCACGAACATCGCGCGGTCCGAGTGGGCGAGCGTGAGGTGCCCGCACTGCGAGAACAGGAGGTTGAAGTTGAGCTCCTGGCCGAGACCCTCGTAGAGCTTCACGCTCGCGTCGTAGAACTTCGCGCCCTCGGGCGTCTTGTAGTTCGAGCGCAGGATCGTGGTGTTGCGGCCGGCCGCGCCGGAGCCGATGTAGCGCTTCTCCAGGATCGCGACGCTGCGGATGCCGTGGTCTTTCTGCAGGTAGTACGCGGCGGCCAGCCCGTGCGAGCCGCCACCGACGATCACCACGTCGTAGCTGGGCCTGAGCTCGCCCTGCCGTCGCCACATCCGGCGCGGGCGCAGGATCTCAAGCATGCGCGGGCACCCCTGTGGCCGGCGCGAGCGTCTCCGTGCCCACCGGACCGCCGCCGAGGTGGCGCGCCGCGTCCTCGACCACCGTCCACATGTACTCGCCGGTCGCCCAGCCGAACAGCAGCAGGAAGCGGTCGGGCCCCTCGACGACGATCATCCCCGGCTGGCGGCCGATCGAGCCCGGGCGGAAGCTCTGCGACGGGGCCTTATCCGGCCGGAGGTCAAGCGCACAGAACCGAGCGATCGTCTCGCGGGCGAGCGGGCCGAGGATCGTCAGCGCGGCGTAGCTGCAGGTGACGTCGAGGGCGTTCACCGGCGGCGTGGATCCACCGATCTGGAGCGCCCGGTTTGCCGTCAACCGGCAGACCCAGGCGTCGCCTTCGCGTCCGGCGGTCCCGAACTCGCCAGCGCCTTCCACTTCCCATTTGGGCAGGTGCGACACGTCGGCCCACGCCACGTGCTCGAGTGCGCGTTTCTCGTCCGCGCCGTAGTTGACTGCCACGTTCCAGCCGTCGCGGACCTCGAACTGCGCGCCCGCCTCTTTGGCGAGTCCCTCCATCGGGCTGCGGGCGATCGCACCGCTCCCCGGGCTCGCTGGGCTGAGGAAGTCGAGAGCGCTCACGACCGGAGCACCTCGCCGTCGGGGTCGTAGAACGGCCGGGTCTGGATGTGCGCGTGCATCATGCGTCCCTGGTCGGATATCGTGACCCGCGCGCCGTCGCGCGCGAGTGGGCTCGGCACCCACGCCATCCCGATCACGCGGTCGAGCACCGGGGAGAACCGCGCGCTCGTGACCTGGCCGGCCGGTTCGCCGACCGCGTCGACGATCACCGAGCCCTCGGTCGGGACGTACCCGTCGGCCAGCGTGAAGCCGACCAGGCGAGTGGCCGGCTCCTCGTGGGAGTAGTGCTCGAGCGCCCACTTTCCGATGAAGTCCTGGCTCTTGTCGAGCTTGACGATCCACGACATCGCGGCGCCGAACGGGGTCGACTCCGAGTCGGTGTCCTGCCCGACCAGGATGTGCATCTTCTGGAGGCGCAGGATGCGCTGCGGCTCGAGCCCGAACGGCGTGATGCCGTGGTCGCGGCCGGCGTCCATCAGCGCGTCCCACACATGTTCGCCGTAGGCGGCGGGGAAGTGGATCTCGTAGCCGACCTCGCCGACGAACCCGATGCGCAGGATCAGGCAGGACACGCCGGCGACCTTCGCGTGCTTGGCGTCGAGGTACTTGAACGCCTCGGGAGAGCAATCGAGGTCGGTCAGGCTGCCGAGGATTTGTCTCGCGTTTGGCCCCGCCAGGTTGACCGCGGACAGGCCCTGGGTCAGATCGGTCAGGCGGACGTCCATCCGCCAGTCGGCCAGCCACCACGAGAACCACTCCTCGACCGCGCCGGCGCCGCTCGAGGTGGTGGTGACGTAGAACGTGTCCTCGTCGACCCGGCAGATCGTGCCGTCGTCGACGATCCGCCCGGCGTCCGAGCTGATCACGCCGTAGCGGATCCGGCCCGGCTTGAGATCGGAGAAGCGGTTGGGGTACAGACGGTCGAGGAACTCGCCGGCTTCCGCCCCGCGCACGAGCAGCTTGCCGAGCGTCGAGACGTCGATCAGCCCGGCGGCCTGGTGGACCGCAAGCGCCTCCTGCTGCGGGTCGCCGTAGTCGTAGGCCCGCCGCCAGTCTCCCGCCCACTTGATGTTGGCGTTCAGCTCGCGGTGGCGGCCGTGAATGGCCGATCGCTTGGCCGGCTCGATCGGGCGTCCGGCCAGGGCGCCCATCGGGACCGAGATCCATGGGGGCCGCGCGGTCGTCGTGCCGACTTGCCCCAGGTCCTGGCCGGTCTCCTTCGCCATCAGCCGGATCGAGGAAAGCTGACACATCCGCCCCTGGCACGGGCCCATCGTCACCGTCGTATAGCGCTTGGACAGCTCGATCGAGTCGTAGCCCTCCTCGACGCTCAGGTGGATGTCCTTGGCCGTCACGTCCTCGCAGAAGCACGCGAAGCACTTGCCGCGGGTGGCGCCGGACACCGGCGGCGGGATCGCGCCCGGCGCGGCCTGGCCCCCGACCCCATCGGGCTCCCCGGCTTCCACCCCCGCCGCGAGCAGGCCGACCCGCTTGCCTGAGCGCGCCGCCCCTTCGGTATCCGCGTAACCGGCGACCTCACCCGCCGCGAACACGCCCTCGGGCGTGTCGGCGAGCGTGAAGCATCCGCGGGCGTGGTCGTACTTGGTTTGAGCGCCCGCCTGGGAGAGCAGCGAAGTCGCCGGCGCGAACCCGCCCGACATCACGACGAGGTCGCATTCGAACGTCTGGCCCTGGTCGTCGTCGCGGCCGACCGGCACGAGCGTGGCCTGGCTGACCTGCTTCTTGCCCGTCGCCTCGAGGAGCGTGTGGCCCTGGAGCACGGTGATCCCGCGTGATTTGAGCGCGGCCGCCGCCTCGCTCGGGGCGACCCTCAGGTCCGCCACCGCGGCGACCTGAACGCCGGCGTCGTGGAGCCTGGCCGCGGCGTCAAGTCCGCGATCCGACGTGGTGGCGACCACGGCCCGCAGACCGGGAAGGATCGCGTAGCGCTCCAGCAGCTTTAGCGCGCCGCCGGACAGCATGACCCCGGGGAGGTCGTTGCCGGCGAACACCAGCGGCTGCTCAATCGCGCCCGTGGCGAATACGTGCGCGCGAGCGCGGATCTGGTGCAGCGTGTCGCCCTGCCACACCGGGACCATGCCGTCGAAGTACGCCAAGGCGGTGGCGCGGCTGAGGATCTCGACGCCGGCGATCGGCTCGATCGGGTCGAGGCCCTCGTCGACTAGCACGACGTCCGCGCCGGCCTGCGCCGCGGCGGTCGCCGCGGCGACGCCGGCCGGCCCGGCCCCGATCACGAGCACGTCGGCGTGGCGGCGGCGGTACTCGGTGCGCCACTCGCGCTCGGGCTGCTCCTTGCGGAGCACGCCGAGACCGGCGGCGTGACGGAGCACCTTCTCGTAGACCGGCCACAGCTTCCGGGGGCGGATGAACGTCTTGTAGTAGAAGCCCGGTGGCGTGAGGCGGCTGCCGACCAGGTCGGTGGCGCGCATCACGTCGAGCTCGAGGCCGGGCTTAGCGTTGAGGTGCTCGACCCGCATGCCCTCGGTGACCGGCTCGACGCACGCCCGGGCGCCGGGCGCGCCATCGACCGCCACGATGCAGTTCGGGCACTGGCCCGCGCAGCACATCAGCCCGCGCCGGCGGTGGTACTTGAAGCTGCGCGAGAACGTGCGCTGACCCGCGGCGTACAGCGCCGACCCGATCGTGTCTCCCTCGTACGCCTCGACGCTCTTGCCGTCGAACGTGAACCGGACGATCTTGGTCCGATCGATCCGCTCAGTGGGCTGCTTCGGGAGGCGGCTCATGCGGCGTCTGAACCGTGCCCGGGCAACTCGGTCAGCAGCACCTCGTTGGTCGTGGTGTCTCGCTCGGCGATGAACCACGCCCGGCATCCGGAGCGGTGGAACCACCACTCGCGCTGCACGCCGGCGGTGTTGCGGCGGAAGTAGTTGTACTCGCCGAGCTGTCTCAGCGTGGGCCGTGCGGTCGGCCGCGGCGAGATCTCACCCCCGTAGCCGAAGTCGGTCACCTCGCGCGTGCCGCAGTTGGGGCAGGTTAGGAGGAAGGACACTTTCGGGGGCAACGCTACGCCTCCCGCTGTGATCGTGTCCAATATGTTGTTAAGCTCGACTGAGTCGTTTTACGAATCAGTTTCGTGGAGCTTCGTCAGCTGCGTTATTTCGTCGCCGTCGCGGAGGAACTGCACTTCCGCCGCGCCGCCGAGCGCCTGCACATCTCCCAGCCGCCTTTGAGTCAACAGATCAGGGCGCTGGAGGAAGAGCTGGGGTTCGCGCTGCTCGTGCGCACGCGCCGGCGAGTCGAGCTGACGCCGGCCGGGGCGGCCTTCCTGCGCGATGCCCGGTCGATCCTCTCAGAGCTCGACGGCGCGGTCGCCGGCGCGCGCCGGATCGACGCCGGCCAGACCGGGCGCCTGCGGATCAACTTCGTCGGGTCGGCGCTGTTCTCGATCGTGCCCGGGACCGTCGAGCGCTTCCGCCGCTCCCGGCCCGGCGTGGCGCTCGAGCTCCGAGAGCGCGCCACCGTCGACCAGCTCCGGGCGGTCCGCGCCGGCCTCGCCGACGTCGGCCTGGTGCGACCCCCGATCGAGGAGGACGACTCGTTCCGGGTGCAGACCGTGCTGCGGGAGCGAACCCTGGCCGCGCTGCCCGCCGCGCACCCGCTGGCGGCGCTGCGCCGGGTGCCGCTGCGCCGGCTGGCCGCCGAGCCCCTCGTCCTCTTTCCCCGCGACCAGGCGCCCGGCTTCCACGACCTGCTGATCGACTCTCTGGCGGGCGCCGGCAGTGCGCCGCGCGTGATCCAGTACGCGCCCGAGATGCTCACGATCATCGGGCTGGTCGCCGCCGGCACCGGCGTGTCGCTCGTGCCGGCGTCGGTGGCGCGGCTGGCCCTCGACGGGGTCGCGTACCGCCCCGTCACCGGTGCGCCCCGGTCGGAGCTGGTGGCGATCACCCGCGCCGGCGACGACTCCGCGCTCGTGCGCGCGTTTGTCTACGAGGCGAGCGCCAGCGCCAGCGCCGCCGACAGCTGACCGATGACGATCAGCGGCTCGTGCTCGAGCTGGTCCGCGGTGAAGCGGATGACGCGGTACCCGGCCGCGACGTGCGCGGCGTCGCGTTTGCGGTCGGTCTTGAACGCGCGCCGGCCGCCGTGGAAGTCGTATCCGTCGATCTCGACGACGAGGCGGTGATCCGGCCACACCGCGTCGACCTGGTAGCCGTTGAGCAGTCGGTTGGTCATCGGCACCGGCAGACCCGCCTGACGGACCAGCGCGAGCAGCCGCCGCTCGCCCCACGAGCGCGTCCGGCGCGGCCCGCCTGGTTGGTGGAGGATGCGGTGGAGGCGGGGCACACCCCGGCGCGTCGGACAGCGTTCGATCGCCTGCTCGATCTGGCGCTTGGTCACGCGCCCCTTGGCTAGCGCGCCGGCAACCAGCTCCTCGAGGTCTGGAGCGGGCGCGTTGTCGAGGACCGTCCGCGCCGGCGAGGTGACTCGAATGCCGCGCCGAGTCCCGATATCAGCGGGGTTGAGCTCCGACACCCGGTGGCGACGAATACCGGGACGGTCGCCGGCGTTATGCCCAACGACGGTCACCTCGAGGTGGCCCGGGTGAGGCCCAACCATCTCCCACAACTCGGCCGCCGATCGGTGGCTCAGCACCGCCGTCGGGCCACACGCCACAACCGCCGCCGTCATCAGCGTGATGCGACCGGCTTTCGCCGGCGGGTCGAGCAGGTAGACGCCGAAGTGTTCGCGGTACAGCCGGCCGCTCCCCACTCTGTGCGTCAGCGCGTTGTCCGGGACGCCGGCCGCGTTAGCCGCGGCCCGGGTCACGACCCGGTTGTTACGCGCGCCGATGGCCCGCAGGATCTGGTCAACCTCGGCGCCGCGCGCCATCACCCGGCCCTCCCCAGCGTGAAATTTCCGCCATTCCAGGACGCGGCGCGGGCTGCTGACGGATTTCTACTGCTCAGCGGGAGAAATCCGTCACCACGCCGAGGGCCGGAGGTTGATGGCGGAAATTTCACGACCCCGCGGACCATGGTGCGTACAAGATGACGCGCCCCAACCCGCCTGGGAACCCGTCGAACGGGATTTCGACAAAGTTGTTACAGACCCAGCGAGCGGGCGATGATCTCCCGTTGAATTTCGCTCGAGCCACCGTAGATGGTGGTCACGAGCGTGTGGCGGACGTGGGCCTCCATGTCGTACTCGGTGGCGTAGCCGTAGCCGCCCATCATCTGCATCCCCTCGAGCGCGGTGCGCTTGGCCAGTTCGGTCGCCTTGAGCTTGGCCATCGAGGCCTCGCGGGGCAGCATCCGACCCGGGTTCGCCTCGACCGCAAACGCCACCCCGTACACCAGCTCACGCGTCGCGGCAAGCTCCATCGCCAGATCGGCCAACCGGTGCTTGATCGTCTGGAAGGAGCCGATCGGCTGGCCGAATTGCCGGCGGTCCTTGACGTACGCCAGCACGTCGTCGAACGCTCGCTGGGCCATGCCGAGCGACTGCGCCGCGATGATCAGCCGCTCGGTGTTCAGGCCCGCCATCAGCTGCATCCACGCCTCGTCTACCTCGCCGACGACCCGGTCCGCACCAACCACGCACTCGGTGAAGTACATGTCGTTGACCTCGCGCCCGCCCATCGTCTCGATCGGCCGGATCTCGAGGCCGTCAACCTCGCGCGGCACGGAGATCATTGTCATCCCGAAGTGCTTGTCGTCCGTGCGCGAGGTCCGGCACACCAGCAGGATCTGTTCGGCCATGTGGGCGCCCGTTATCCACGTCTTCTGCCCGTTGATGACAAACGCCCCGTCCGACCGCACCGCCCGGCACGACAGATTTCCCACGTCCGATCCCGCCTCGGGCTCGGACATCGCGATCGCGCCGGTCCGCCCGGCGACGATCCCGCCCAGGATCTCCTGCTTCAGCGCCTGAGACCCGAACAACTCGACCGGCCGGCCGGACATGAGGGTCACCGGGAAGAAGCCCATCGGGATCAGCCCGCGTGCGAACTCCTCGCACAAGAGGCACATATCGACCGCGCCACCGCCGGCGCCACCGTACTCCTCGGGGATCACCACCCCCGGCCACCCGAGCGAGGCGATCTGCGCGTACAGCGCCGAGTTGTGCGGCTCGCGCCCACCCTCGGTCAACAAGTCCCGTTGCTCGCGGGTCCCGCACTCGCGCCGGGCGAAGTCGCGGATCGACTCCACGAACGCGCGCTGCTCGTCGGACAGGTTCTGCATCGTCACCAAACGAGACTACATTCCGAGGACCGGGCACATGGTCAGCCGGCCCGCCGGCTGGCGGCGACCATCGCGGCCAGCGCCTCGGCCTCGTCGGCCAGCTTGCGGTACTCGGCCAGCGCCTGGGGTGTGTCGATTTCGGGGAGCTGCCGGCGGCAGGCCAGCACGTACGCGTAGCCGGCGATTGGAAAGACATCCTGCACCGCCTCGTAGGCGGCCTTCACACGGGCTTGCTCTTCGGTCAGTGCCATGGTTTCTCCTAAACGACCTAGACCGTCAGGACGGTGCGTAGCTCGGCGGGGACTTCTGCGATTGACGGCGGCTCTTCTGCACTCGCCGGCGCGGGGACCTGGGCTCCCGGCGGCTGTCGCTGGCTGGAAGGTCGGCACGGCTGGCCGTTGGCCAAGATGACCCCGTCGCTGCAGTGGGCCTCGACCATCCCGTCGCCGAACTGCTCCTCGTACAGCCGCGCGTACAGGCCGCCCCGGGCGAGAAGCTCGTCGTGGGTGCCGCGCTCGACGATCGTGCCGTGGTCGACCGCGAAGATGACGTCCGCGCTGCGGATCGTCGAGAGCCGGTGCGCAATGGCGATCGTGGTCCGCCGCTGGATGAGCGTCTCGAGCGCCCGTTGAACGACGCGTTCGCTTTCGGTGTCGAGCGCTGAGGTGGCCTCGTCGAGGACGAGGATCGGCGGGTCTTCGAGGATCACGCGCGCGATCGCCAGCCGCTGGCGCTCTCCGCCCGAGAACCGGTAGCCGCGCTCGCCGACGATCGTGTCGTAACCATGCTCGAGCGCGACGATGCGGTCGTGAATATACGCGGCCTTGGCGGCTGCAACGATCTCTTCGTCGGTTGCGCCCGGCCTCCCGTAGCTGATGTTCTCGCGCACCGTGCCGCCGAACAGGTAACTCTCCTGGGTGACCACGCCCACCGCGCGTGCGATCGTTGCAGCGGTGAGGTCACGCACGTCGTGACCGTCGATCGCGACCGCCCCGCGCTCAACGTCGTAGAGGCGCGGGATGAGGTATGAGATCGTCGTCTTGCCCGCTCCGGAGGGGCCGACGAGCGCCGCGAGCTGCCCGGGCGAGACCAGCATCGAGACGTCGCGCAGCGCCTCTTCGGGCGCCGGCGGGCCGCCGTCCTCACCGCCGCCGTAGCGAAACCACACGTGCTCGAATGCGACCTCCCCTCGGATCTCGGCCGCGTCGAGGTTCAACGCGTCAGGTCGATCCGTGATCCGGGGCTGGAGGTCGATGAGCTCGAAGATCCGCCCGAACAGCGCCAGCGAGGACTGAACGTCGACCGAAACCTGCAGCAGCTGATTGATCGGGAACAGCAGCCGGCTCTGCAGGGTCGTGAACGCCACCAGCGTCCCCGCCGAGAGGGCGCCCTGCGTGCCCTGAAGACCGGCGACCAGGTAGACCAGCGCCGGGCTGATCCCGAAGAACGCCTGGGTGACCGCGAAGAACGACCGCCCGACGATCGCCTGCCGGATCTGCAGCTCGGCCTGGTTAGCGTTCTCGGCCCGGTAGCGGTCAACCTCGTGCTCCTGGCGCCCGAACACCTTGGTCAGCAGAACCCCGGACACCGACAGCGTCTCCTGGGTGATCGAGCCCATCGCCGCCAGCGACACCTGAGCGTCGCGACGAGCCTTGCGCCGGGCGCGTCCGACGCGTCGGCTGAACAGCACGAACACCGGCGTCGCGGCCAGCGAGATCGCCGTCAGCAACGGTGAGAGCACCAACATCGCCACCACCGAGGACACCAGCGTCACCACGTTGCTGACCACCGAGGACGCGGTCGAGGTGATCGTCGTCTGCACTCCGCCGACGTCGTTGGCCAGCCTCGACTGAACCTCGCCGCTGCGCGTCGCGGTGTAGAACGCCAGCGAGAGGCGCTCCAGATGCTCGAACAGCTGGTTGCGAAGCTGCTGGAGCACGCGGTTGCCGACCACCTCGGTCAGATAAGCCTGCGCGACGTTCAGGACCCCGTTGACGATCGGGATCGCGATCAACGCCGCCACGAGCGGATACAACGCCCCGAGATCAGGACCGCCCCGAACGAACAGGGCGTCGTCGAACACCCGACGGACCAACAGCGCGCCGATCACGCTCAACCCCGACGTGATCAGGATCATCGCCACGATCAGCGCCAGCGTGCCGCGATGAGGCCGAAACAACCGGACGATCCGCCAGCCGAGCTTGGGCGGATCGGCCTTGGTCACCGATGCGATCATCACGCGAGCCTAACCGGGTAACGCGACCGTCCGCGGCGCCTCCGGTCTGGAGGTCGAGGATCGCACCACTTCTTGGTGACGGGTCGGCCCTTTTCGGGCGGGCTCGCTCGCGACGACGACATCCACATTCCCGTGGGTGCTCGTGCGAGAATCCACCGGCGTCGTGCGGTGGCCGTCGACCGTTGGGGTATGGCTACGACGTGAGCGGTTGCTTGCGTCCGTGCTTGCTGCCGCCACCGCGATCGTGGCGTTGTCGGGACCACTCGGCATCCACTGGCTCCTTGTCGTAGGTCTCAGCATTGCGGCGGTTGCCGCTCTGGGACGTATGGCAGCCGCGGTTGGCCAGGGCAACGCTGAACGGGACCGCGAGGCGGCTGAACTCGGCCACCGGGTTCTCGTCCCATTCAAGCGAGTTGATGATGTGGATCCCCGGGAGGTCGGTGTCGATCCGGCGGCTCAGGAGATCCTTCCCGGGGGCGACACTCCGGAGTACGTTCCCCGGGTAGCTGATGAAGCCGTCCGGCGCGCGATCGACCGCGCGATCGAGAACGGGGACCGCTGGATCGTGGTCGTGTGTGGCCCGGCGAAGGTCGGCAAGTCGCGAACGTTGTTTGAGGCGCTCCGGGCGTGCGCGCACGATCGCGAGCTCGGCTTGGTGGCACCGGCGGATGGAGAGGGTCTGAGGTCGCTGCTGACGCCGCCTCCAAAGCCCCGAATGTCGGGCATGAGGCCAATCTTGTGGCTCGATGACCTCGAGCCTTTCGTGGCGCAGGGGATCACCTTGGACACGTTGCGCGCATGGCATAACGCGACGGGAATGCCAGTCCTCGCCACCTACGGCGGAAAGGGGAGCGAACGGATCGGTGAGAGCGCCGGAATGCGCGAACTGACCGAGCTCACCCGGACGCTCCTCCAGCACGCGCGAGAGATCCATTTGGGTGCGACGAACCGCCTCGAGTTGGACAAATCCATGTCTCCGATTCCGCCTGAGGTGCGAGCCGCGATCGGGCTCCACGGCCTCGCCGCTTACCTGGTCGCCGCGCCGGCGCTCGAACGCAAGCTCACCACCCGCAGGCACGGACCCGGCGAACCAGAGTCGCGTGAAGGCGCCGCCGTCGTTTACGCCGCCGCGGACTGGGCGCTGTGCGGGCGGACCGATCCGATCCCAAAGCGGGCGCTACGGCGAATGTGGCCCGCGTACGCGGCAATGGCGAATCAGTCCTTCGAGGATGCACTGCACTGGGCGCTCCGTCCGGTTGCCGGTGACATCGCGCTGCTGCGAGAAACTCGGGGATACCTCGCATACGACTACATCGTCGGATTCGTGCGGGATCGGCCGGATGCCGTCGATCCGCTGGACGAGGCGTGGGAGTGCGCGACGGACACCGAAGATCCGGGTCAGGCCTTCGCGGTCGGCGTGAGCGCCTGGACGTACGATCGCAGCGAGTACGCGATCAGGGCGTTCAGCCACGCCAGGGACGAAGCCGATGCGGACATTGCCGGGATCGCGAGCTTCAACCTTGGGCTGGCGTATCGACGTCAGCGCGACACGGTCGCCGCGCGGGAGGCGTACGAGTGGGCGATCCGGTCCGAGCACCCCGACGCCGCACCCACCGCTGCAGCGGCGCTGGGCGTCCTTCTCCAGCAGCAAGGCGAGCTTCAGAACGCGGAGAAGGCGTTTCAACGGGCCATTGATTCCGGCCATCCGGACGCTGCACCCAGGGCGGCGGTCAGCCTCGGGGTGCTGCTCGAACTCGAAGGGCAGACGGACCGAGCTCGCGAGGCCTACCAGTTTGCGATCGACTCCGGCCATTCCGCCGCAGCTTCTGCCGCGCTCCTGCAGATTGCCGCCCTCCTCGAGCGCGGCGGAGACCTAGAGGAGGCACGGGCCGGCTATCGCCAGGCGCTTGCCTCGGGCCATAACGAGACAGTGCGCGCCGCGCGGGAGGCATTGAGGCACCTGGACCGCGAGCAGGCGCTCTTGAAGGGGCCTGGGCGTCAAACGACTGCCGACACCGATTCAGCCAGGTGACCGACCGCCGATCTCGCGTAGACAGCGAAACCCAACGTCGGCCCTACAGTCGGTCCCCCGCCAACAGGGCGATCACTTCGTTAAAGAGTCCCTCTTGGCACGCCAGCCACTGCTTCGGCGCGGCGGTGAAGCGTTCATCCGCGCCGTCGAGATAGAAGCACAGGGGCTTGACGGCGCGCAGCGCTTCGTACAGGTGGTGTTGGAAACCAGGCCATTCGGGCTGTGCGAGATAGTGGTCGAGGACACCCGGATTGCGATGTCGCGTCTGTAGGTCCCAGTGTTCGTTGACGATCGCTGAAACCTGGCTGTAGATGGAAACGGGAGCGTCAAACGGAGCGAACAGCACGCCTTCGTATCCGCGCAAGCTCAGCAGATGGTTCCCGACGGACTTGGCGAGCTCAGGGTGATATTGGAGGTGGGACATGGTTGCTCGCTGGATCGCTCGCTTCCAGATGCGTTCCCACCGTTCGACCGCGTCTTGACGATCGGAGGCCCAATCGAACACGCGAACGATCTCGGAGGTGGGAGGCAGGTCCGTGCGCCAATCGTCGGCGTACAACGCGTTTTCAGCACGGGCCGCTGTCTGCAGACGACGCAGGTAAAGCGTCTTGCCGCTCCCTTTCCGCCCAACCAGAACCCGAGCCGTTCGGTCGTTCGCATCCATCCCGATTCCGGACTGGAAGAAGGCACCCGGAAAGGAAACGAAGTCGCGCAGCGGATCCTCAAGATCCGTCCGCCCACCCTCTGTCGAACCGAACTGCCGTCGATACCCCCCCGACACCCGCCAGTTATCGCAGATCGCCTGCGCTCGGCCCACGCCTCCCGACCGATCGTCGCCGGGCTGGTGCGTACGCTTGCCAACGATGCGACTCGAGGACATTCGCGCGGGCGACATCGTCGAGGTGAACAGGCTCGGCCGGCGGTTCCACGCGCTGGTCGGCGGGAGCACAGACGGCGGGCTGTCGATCGAGCCGCTTGACCGCCGCGTCACTTACAGAACGTGCCGGCCTCACGAGGTGATGGCGCACTGGGCTAAGCGCGGTCGACCCCGCGCGGGCAGCGAGCGCATTGAGCCTTCGGCTCTCCAGCTGGAGCTTGACGACCTGTAGGTCTCTCCGTTGTCCCGAGCGACCTTGCGTCAGGTCTGGAGGTCGAGGATCGCGTCACCGAGCCATGCCGCCTCCTGCGACCAGGAAGCGACCGGGGCGAGCGGACGGACCACGAACTTCGACAGGCCGGCGTCGACGTAACCCTCGATGAAGTCGCGCAATCCGGCCCGGCCGACCGGGACGAAACCCAGCGGGTCGGCGTCGGGACGGCGGGCGGCGAGCGGGGCCAGCAGATCGGGCCCGGGGAAGACGCGGGCGTAGGGGATGCTCATCCCGAAGTGCTCGGGGTCGACCTCGCGGGCGACGCGGCGCGCCGCCTCCTGAATCTGCCGGCGGGCGACGCCGGCCTCGGCCGGGGTCAGCTGGGCCCCCAGCCACCCATCGGCGATCCGCCCGACGCGGTCGAGCGCCTGCGGTCCACGGCCGCCCAGCCACACCTCGAGCGGATCCTGGACCGGCCGCACGGGCGCCGCCAGCCGGTCGAACGCCCAGCGCGCGGAGTGGTGATCCACGGTCTCGCCCGCCCACCAGCTCCGCAGCAGCCCGATCATCTCCTCCAGCACCTCGCCCCGGCGCGCACCGTCGAGCCCGAGCGCCTGGCGCTCCCCGGGCTGGCCGAGGCCGGTGACGAAGCTGAGCAGCAGCCGGCCGCCGGAGATCTGATCCAGCTGGGCCAGCTCCTTGGCCAGCAGAAACGGGTTGCGGCCGAGGGGGACGAGGTTCGCGCCCAGGTGCAGCCGGTGGGTGCGCCCCGCGGCGAGCGCCAGCCCGAGCAACGGGTCGAGCACCGGCGCGACGGGAAGATCCGACAGCCACAGCCCGTCGAACCCGGCGAACTCGAGCGCCTCGGCGAACGCCGCGGTCTCCGCTCCATGGAACGATCCGGCGTGCGGGCCGACGGCGAAGCGGATCTTCATGCCGTCACAGCATTGCGCGAAACCGCCCGGTTAGATTCCCGACCATGCTGATCCGGGACGCGAGCGCCCACCGCGACGCCGCCGCGTGCGCCGCGATCTACGCCCCCTACGTCACCGACACGGTGATCTCGTTCGAGTACGAGGCGCCGACCGCGGCCCAGATGGCCGAACGAATCGAGCGGTTGACGAGCACCCACGCATGGCTGGTTGCCGAGGACGGCGGTGAGGTTCTCGGGTATGCGTACGGCTGTCCCCACCGGGAGCGCGCCGCCTACCGGTGGGCGACCGAGGTCAGCGTGTACGTCGACCGGCGTCACCAGCGCCGCGGCGCCGGCCGGGCCTTGTACGAGGCGTTGTTCGAGAGACTGGCCGACCGGGGTTACCGCATCGCGCTCGGCGGCATCGCGTTGCCCAACGAAGCGAGCGTCCGCCTTCACGAGACATGCGGGTTCATCCCCGTCGGGGTCTACAAGCGGATCGGCTACAAGCAGGACGCGTGGTGGGACGTCGAGTGGTGGCAGCTCGAGCTCGGGAGCGGCGACCGGCCCGCAGCCGACTAGTTCTCGTCGATCAGCAACGCCAGCGTCGGGCAAGCGTCGACCGTGCGCCGGGCCAGGCCGATCAGATCGCGCGGGACCTCGGACTCGTCGATGATCGGATAGCCCCAATCATCGAGGCGGATCAGCTCTGGAAGGAGCTCGACGCACAGGCCATGGGCGTCGCACGCGATCGGGTTGATCCGCAACGTCGCGCTCACGCCGCCGACCTGACCCGAACCGCCCGCCCGGCAGAGCCACCGAGCGGCAGTCCCGCCGGCCGCGCCCCACAGCGACCCCGCCGGTGCCTTTCCACATCAGCCGAGAACACACGGAGCGCGCTCTCGACGAACCGCACCGCGCCGTCGGGGTGGTGACACGCGCCGCGCCCGCGGACATCCGCGCACCAGCGCAGAATGCGATCGACCTCCCGCGGCCCGGCGACCCCGCCGGCGAGCGCCCGCACCGAATCGGCGATCGCGCGCAGGCCATAGACGCAGGGCCCGCACTGTCCGGCCGACTGCTCAGCCAGGTAGGAGATCACGCGCGCGGTCTCGTGCAGGCCACACGCGCTCTCGCCCAGCGCGATCAGCACACCGGACCCGAGCGAGCATCCCACCGAACGCAAGTCCTCCCGGGCGAGTCGCAGCCCATGAGCCTGCGACTCCTCGACCCAGGTCCCGAAGTAGCCGCCGACCAGCAGCGCCTGGAGCGGCTCGACCGGCCCGCCGGCCGCCGCCAGCAGGTCGCTCATCGGCGTCCCGAAGGCGAGCTCGTACACGCCCGGCGCCCTGACCGCGCCGGTGATCGTCACCAGCGCCGAGCCGGGATCGGACGCGGTGCCGAGCTCGCGGTACCAGCTCGAGCCGAACCGCGCGACGAGCGCGAGCTGGGCCAGCGTCTCGGGGTTCTGGATCAGCGTCGGCCGTCCGCGGTAGCCGCGCTCGAACGGCCGCGGGGGGACGAACGTCGGCTTGGCCACACCGCTGTTCAGGTACTGGACGACCGCGCTCTCCTCGCCGGTCACGTAGCCCTCGGGACCCGCCACGACCGAGATCCGGACGCGGCCGCGCTCGCGCACCGAGGCCGCTCCCTCCAGGGCCGCAAAGGCAGCGACCGCACCCTCCCCCACCTTGACGATCACCTCGGAGGCGCCGACGGCGCCGGCCGCGAGCTCCGCGCCGTCCAGCACCAGATGGGGGAGCCGCGCCAGGAGCAGCCCGTCCTTCGCGCTCGCCGGCTCGGTCTCCGAGCCGTTGACGAGCACCGGCCCGACGCGCCGGCGCGCCGCCACGGCGCGGAGCTTGCGCGCGGTCGGGAAGTCGGCGCCGCCCCGGCCGCGCAGCCCGCTGCGCTCCACCTCCGCGATCAGGCGATCGGGCGGAACGTCGGGCAACGGCCCGTGGACGCGGGTGTGCGCGGCGAGCGTCATCGCGCCCCCGCCCGGCTCGAGCCCGGCCAGCAGGCGCGGCAGTCCCTCGTGCCCTGGATCGCGAGAGACGGTCATGCCGGCGACCCGACCATCGTCCCGGTCACGGTGTTGCTCTGGTTGTCGATCTGCAACTGCACGCGCAGGTCGACGGTCGTGCCCGCCCCATCGCTCACCTGGGCCGCGAACCGCTCGCCTTCCAGCGACCCGATCTGACCCGAGAGCACCGTCGCCTGGCCCGCCACCGCCAGGTCGACCTGGCTGCCCGTCATCGACAGGCCGCCGCCGGCGTTGACCGGCACCCCGGCGATCCGGACGCGCATACGGCCGCTCACCCGCCCGTGAACGGTCATCGACAACTCGACGATCGCGCCGCCCGCCGCCTGCCTCTCCTTCACCGTCCCGGAAAGGCTCGCTGCGAATGGGCTGTTGAGCGAGCCGGATCGCGGCGCCGATGATCGCGCCCTCGGACGCGCCCCTAAGGTCGAAGACACGGTCGCCGGCGTGCGCGCCAGCAACGAGCTCGGCGTCCCGGCGCGGCGCGCCCATCCGTGCTGGAGCGGACCCGCCAGCGCGAAGATGGCCAGCCCGATCGGCGTGATCACGGCGAGGGCCGTGGCCGGCGCTCGCACCCCGACGTGCTCGCCCGAGACGTTGGAAAGCCGCGTCCAGACCGCGACCAGCACGGCGACGATGCATGCCGCGGTCAACCCGAGCATCCACCACTGCTTGACGTCGCTACCCGTGCCGAGCCCATGCAGCACCGCAACGGGCCAGCTGGCGTAGGCGAGCCAGTGGACCGCGCGCCACGCCCGGTAGCCGAGCCGGCGCCGGACCAGGCTGGTGATGGCGATCGCCAGCAGCAGATCGAAGGCCAGCGTGCCGAGGCCCATCCACAGCGGCCGGTACGGGGTGACGAACGGGATCACGCCGTCGAGCAAGCTGATCGGCGCGAACCCGTCGAGCACGCTGGTGACGATGTGGATGGCGAGGACGACCAGCACCAGCAGCGAGAGGTCGCGGTGGACCGCGTCGATCGCGAACCGAGGCCAACGCGGCGAGGCGAACCTGACCGTGCCCACGACCCCGAGGACCACGCTCGCGGTCAGAAGCACGAGGGCGACCGCGCCGGTCCCGCGCGCGAGATACCAGTACGCGCTCGGACTCAAGGTGGCGGCGAATCCCAACATCACGAAACCGCCGTCGAAGCATCGCCCACCGGCAGGTCGTCACCCGAGGCCGGCCACCCACAGAGATGCCGGACCGTGCCGTCGACGTCGACCAGCCGGCTCGGCAGCCCGAGCCCGGACAGCCATTCGACGGCGGGCGCGCCACGGACGATCGCCGCCGTGGTGGCGATGTTCGCGTCCAGGCACGACGCGGCGGCCACGCTCACGGTTCGCCACACGGCGTCGACGGACCGACCGGTCGAGGGGTCGACCACGTGGTGTTCGACGCCGGACTCCACACGCCACCGCCGCACCATGACGCTCGACGTCGCGAGACCGCCCGAGCGCAGCGAGATCCACTGACCGGGCGCGTCCGCGCCGGCCCGGTGATCGTCGGTGACCCGCACGCGCCACCCGTCGCCGGGCGCGTCGCCGACCATGGCCAGGTCGCCGCCGAACGACACGAGCACCCCGCACCCGGCAGCGTCGCGCGCACGCGCAGCCGCCCGGTCGGCCGCCAGCGCCTTCGCGGTCGCGCCGAGGTCGAGGATTACCCCGGGCGCCGTGCGCACCGTCCCGCCGGACGAGTCGACGCGAACCGTTCGCCACCCGGGGATCGAAGCCACCGGGCGCGACAACGCGGGGACCGGCAGCGAGTCGAAGTCGCGGTCGTAGCCGAGCGCGATCAATGCCTCGCCCACGGTCGGGTCGACATCGCCCTCGGTCAGGCGCGCCGCGCGCAAGGCGGCGCTCACCGCGTCCAACATCACGGGCCCCACCGGCACGGATTCCCCCGACGATCGGTTTAGCAACGACAACTCGGAGTCCGAGCGAAACCGCGAGCAGGCCTGATCGAAGTCCGAGACCACCTGCCGGACGGAGGCCACGGCGGACTCCAGCGCACCCGCACGCGCATCGGCGACCGCGACCAAAGCGACGGTGCCGAACGCGTCAAAGCGCATCCGGTCCTGAAGTTGAGATGCCATCGCCGAGAAGGCGGTCGGCCTACGACCCGCCGGACACCACGGGGCCGCCGCCCCCGCCGGAGGACGGAGGCGGCGACGGGATGCTCTGTGGTTGAGGCTGCTCGGGCGCGGGCGCCGGTGACGGCGCCGGTGACGGCGACGGCGACGGTGCCTGCGAGGGACCCTGCAGACCGAGGTCGCCCGGACCTGCCGGCGCGGGCATTCGGGGAATCCCCGAACCGTTGCTGCTCGTCGACGCCGAAGCGATGTCCCCACTTGCGGCGGTCTTCGATTTCGCGGCCAGAGAGTGCCCCGGCGCCACCGCCGACACGAGCGCGGCGATCCCCGCGGTCAGCGCCGCCGCCGCGGTGATCACCCAGCGCCGGGTCCGAACGATCCGCGCCAGCGCGGCATCGCGAGCGAGCGCGGCGCTCGATTTCGATGAACCAACGTGTCCCAGCTTGGAACTCATTGTGGCGAGAGAATCAGTGCCCCGTAAGAGCAGTATGAGAATCGCGTGCATGTAACAGCGGCAACACAATCGTGAACGCCGACCCGTCCACGCGCACGGTACCTCCATGACGCGCGGCGATCGCGGCCACGATCGACAGCCCGAGCCCCGACCCCGGCCGGGCTGACACGCCGGGCGCGCGCCAGAACCGCTCGAAGAGCCGGTCGTAGTCGCCCCGATCCGGGCCGGGACCCTGATCCCGCACGGTGACCAGAGCAGATCCCGAATCGCTCGACAAGCCCACCGACACGGTCACGACACCACCCGCCGGACCGTGCACGAGCGCGTTCTCCACGAGGTTCTCCACCGCCCGCGCGAGCTCGCTCGCGTCCCCGCGCACAACAACCGACGGCGCCACCCCGTCAGCAACGACCTGACCATCGTGCGCCCGCACAACCTCGGAGACGACATCACGAAGATCCACGGGCTCACCTGAGCCAGCCGCGCCACCGGCGCGCTCCAGCACCAGCAGGTCGTCGACCAACCGTGCCAGCCTCCGCGCGTCGCGCTGGAGTTCCTCGAGCACCTCGGGATCGGCACCGTGGCGCGCGGCGAACTCGACATTGCCGAGCAGCGTGGTGACCGGCGTGCGCAGCTCGTGCGAGGCGTCCGCGAGAAACCGCCGCTCCCCGGCCCGAGCGGCCTCCAACGACGCAAGCATGCGGTTCAGCACGCCGGTCAGCTGCCCGATCTCGTCCGGCGCGCCGCTCGCGGGCAGCCGCTGGGATGGGTCGGCGGTCCGTTCGATCTCCCCGGCGGCGTCGGCCAGCCGGCTTAACGGGCGCAGCCCGCGCCGGGTCAGCACCGCCGCCAGCAACGCCGCGACCAACGCCACCCCGACCCCAATCAGCACCACCACGAACCCGAGGCGGTCGGTCGTGCGCGCGATGTCGGTGGTGTCGGAGGCGACCAGCACCGCGCCGCCGCCGGCGGGTCCGGACAGCGCGATCGGCGCCGCGTACAGCCGGAACAGGCGACCATCCAAGTCCAGGTCCTCGAACCCGGTCGCGCCCGACGCGATGGCCGCGTGGGCCAACCGATCCTGGGGCAGCAGCCGCGCCCCGAGCGTCAGCGAACGGGCCAGGATCCGGCCGCGGGCGTCGAGCACCTCGACGACGATCTGGCGCCCCGACACCGGACTCTCCAAAGCGCCCGGAGAACTCAGCACCGCCGGCGCGGAGACCGCGAGCTGCGCCACCTGCGAAGCCCGCTGGCGCAGCGCGGTGTCGAGCGACCCACGCAGCTCATGTCGGACGACCACGACCGTGGCGACGCCGAACAGAGCAAGCGCCGCCAGGGTCGCGCCGGCGGCGGCCAGCACGAGCCGGACTCGGAGCGTCTGGGGTCGCCACAGCCTCATCACGCACGCCGCTTGGCGCTAACAGGACCGAAAGGCGAAATTTTCCCGCTGGTACGCAAGTTTCGGGGGTAAAAACCCATAATTATGGTGGGCAGGTTTGAACAAGGATGTGGAGCTGTTGCTCGTGAAGGGGGTACTTTGCTGGACGATTCCGTCCACGCGGGACCGATCAGGGTCCTGCTGCTCACCGGCGATTACCGCACGGCGCGGCTGATCGACGAGCTGCTCCACGCCGCGTGGAGCCGCGTCCACGTCGTCACGCACCCGACGATGGACCCCGCAGCGGCCGAGGCGCTGCTCGATTACCCCGGCTGTTGCGTCCTCGTCGACCTGAGTCCCGAGGCCCCCGAGGACGGACTCAGCCTGCTCGAGTACGTGCGGATGTCCGCGCCCGAGGCCCCGATCGTCGCACTCACTGCCGACGAGGACGAGTCGCTCGCCACCAAAGCCATCCGCGACGGCGCGCAGGACTGCCTCATAGCTTCCGAGCTCGACCCACCCAGGCTTCGCCGCGCGCTGACCCACGCCATCGAGCGCAAGCGCGCTGAGTCCAAGCTCGTTCACCAGGCGCTCCACGATCAACTGACCGGGCTCCCCAACCGCGCCCTGTTCCTCGACCGGCTCGGCCTCGCGCTCGAGCGCTCGCGCCGGTCGGGCGACCCGCTCGCCGTGCTGTTCCTCGACTTCGACAACTTCAAGCAGATCAATGACTCGCGCGGCCACGCGGCCGGCGACATGGTGCTCGCCACCCTCGGCGATCGCCTCAGCTCGCTGCTGCGCCCGATGGACACGGTGGCGCGATTCGGCGGAGACGAGTTCACCTTCCTATTCGAGGGTCTCACCTCCGAGCGCGAGGTCGTGCTGATCGCCGATCGCATCTGCCAGGCGGCCACCCACCCGATCGACCTCGATGGCATCGCCACCACCGTCACGGTGAGCGTCGGGATCGCGATGGTCGCGGATCCCAGCGTGGCCCCGGAGACGATCATCCGGGAGGCCGACGCCGCGATGTACCGCGCCAAGGAACGGGGCCGCTCGCGCTACGAGTTGTTCGACGAGGAGTCGCGGCGCCGCGCGGTGCAGCGGATCGAGCTCGAGGCGGCGATCCGGCGCGCGGTCGAGGAGTGCGAGCTGCTCGTGCACTACCAGCCCCATCTGATCCTGCACGACGTGGACGAAGTGACCGGCGTCGAGGCGCTCGTGCGCTGGAACCAGCCCGGGCGCGGTCTGATCGCCGCGCGCGAGTTCATGCCGGTGGCCGGCGACATCGGCCTCGGAATCCCCATCGGCCGGTTCGTGCTGGAGCATGCCCTGGCCCAGCTCGCCAGGTGGCGCATGCGCAAGCCCGACATGACGATCTCGCTGAACATCTCATCCTCCGAGCTCCGCGATCCGGGCCTCCCCGAAACAATCGCACGGGCCATCGACGAGGCCGACCTCCACCCCAGCGCGATCTGCCTCGAGGTCGCCGAAGCCGAGCTGGCCGAGAACCCCGACGGCGCGATCCACGCACTGGAGACGCTGAAGGCGATCGGCGTGCGGATCGCCATCGACGACTTCGGCTCGGGCACCGCGCCGCTCTCGCGGCTGCGCGAGCTCCCGATCGACGCGCTCAAGATCCATGAGAGCCTCGTCGCCGGCCTCGGCGCCTCGCCCGAGGACACCGCGTTCATGGGCTCGCTGATCGCGCTCGGGCACTCCCTCGGGCTCGACGTGGTGGCCGAGGGCGTCGAGACCGAGGCGCAGCTCGAGCACCTCCGCGAGCTCGGCTGCGACGCCGCCCAGGGCTATGCGATCGGCCATCCGGTGAGCGAGGAGCAGCTCGACGCGTTGCTCCCCACCGCCGTCGTCTAGCGCGCGCACCGCCCATCACCGCCCGCACCGCGCGCGAGATCACGCCCGCAGCGTGAACCCGCTTCCCCGGACGGTCTTGATCAACGGCGGCGAACCGAGCTTGCGCCGCAGCCGGGTGACGTAGCGATCGACGACGTTGGTCTCGGCGGCGCCGTCCCAGATCTCCTCGATCGCGCGCTCGCGGGTGACCACTCGCCCAACCTCGCGCAGCAGCAGCTCGAGCAGATCGGCCTCGCGCCCGGTCAGCTCGATCGTCCGCCCGCCCCGCACGGCACGCCGACCGTCGACCTCGAGCGTCAGACCCGCGTATGACCGTACGTCGCCACCCAGTCCGTCGCCGCCTCGCCGAACCAACGCGCGCAGCCGCGCGATCAGCTCCTGCACGGCGAACGGCTTGACCAGGTAGTCATCGGCGCCGGCCTCGAGCCCGGCCACGCGGTCAGGCACCGCGTCGCGCGCGGTGAGCATCAGGATCGGCGTCGCGTTGCCCTTGCTGCGCAGCCGGCGGGCCACCGCGAGCCCGTCGAGCCCGGCCATCGCCACGTCGAGCACGATCACGTCGGGCGCCGCGCGTTCGGCCTCGGCCAGCGCGGCGCCGCCGTCGGCCGCGACCGTGACGGAATACCCCTCGGCGGTCAGCGTCCGGGCCAGCATCCGCCGCAGGGGCGGATCGTCGTCGACGACCAGTACCCGGTCACCCACCGGCGACGTCACGGCGCAGGAAGACGAGGAACGCCGCCCCGAGCGCCGGCACCGCGTACAGCGCGCACACCCACGCGGCTCGCACAATCGGCGCCCAATCGATCGGCTGGCGCAGGAAGCCCTGCCACGCGTTGAACTGCGTGCTGAGTAGATAGGGCTGGGTGGCGCTCAGCCCCGGCAGCACGCCGATCAGCTGGAACAGCAGCGAGATCATCAGCGTGCCGACCACCGCGGCCGCGCTGTTACGCGTGATCGTGGACAGCAGCAGCCCGATGCACACCACCGTGGCGATCGGGATCAGATACACGAGCAGGCTCGCGTAGACCAACTCGAGGGCCTTGGGCGCGGACACGATCGTGCCGCTCAGGGTCTGCACCGAGTTGAAGCCGGACTCCAGGCAACCGGCGATCACCGCCACCGTCCCGCTCAAGAAGATCGCCACGATCGCGTAGGTGAGCGCGGCGAGCGCCTTCCCCGCGAAGATCTGCCAGCGCTCGAGCGAGCGCGTCAGCACCGTCTTGAGCGTCCCGTTGTGATCCTCGGAGGCGAAGATGTCGCCGGCCACCAGCGCGGTGATCAACGGGAACAGCCACACCGCGCCGAACAGCAGGAGCACGAGCGGCACGACCAGGCCGCTCTTGGTGAGATACGAGGCGAACGCGAAGTCGTTCCCGTTATCGCCCCGGTGGTGGCGGAAGTGGACCGCGACCACGAACAGGATCGGGACGAGCGCGGCCGCGCCCAGGCCGAGGTAGGTCCGCTTCTGGTAGCGGAGCTTGAACAGCTCCCAGCGGTACACGGTCGGGACCCCGGGTCGGGATCGCCGCCGGGCGCCGGCCGGCGGACTGGCCACCCCCACGTCGATGGTGCGCGCGCCCGAGCTCACGCCGGCGTCACCGCCCGCGACTCACCGGGGACCACGCCGTCGCCCTCGGTCAAGGAGAAGAACAGATCCTCGAGTGTGACGTGCTCGGGCGCCAGCATCCGGATCAGCGCACCGGCCTCGATCAACGCCTGCGACAGCTCGGCCACCGCGGCCTCATCCGCGGTGAACGCGATGTGCCCGTGCTCGAGGCGCACATCGTCCACGCCTGGCTGCGCCCGGCACACGGCCAGCGCCCGCGAGTCATCGGTGCTCGACAGCCGGTACGTGGCCCCGGCGCCGCGCTTGAGCTCGGCGATCGCGCCCTCGTAAACGATGCGACCCGACCGCACGATCGCCACCCGGTTGCACAGCTCCTCGACCTCGGCCAGCAGGTGGCTCGAGAGCATCACTGTGATCCCCTGGTCGGCCAGCCGCCGGATCAGCAGGCGCATGTCGCGCATGCCAGCGGGGTCCAGCCCGGTGGCTGGCTCGTCGAGGAGCAGCAGCCTGGGGTCGCGCAGCAGCGCGGCGGCGATCCCGAGGCGCTGGCGCATGCCGTGCGAATAGCCGCCCACGCGGTCCTTGGCGCGGCCCGACAGCTCGACGACCTCGAGCGCCTCGTCCAGCCGGTCGCGCGCGTCGCCGCCGTCGAACGCGGCGAGCAGCTCGAGGTTGCGCCGCCCGTTCAGGTACGGATAGAAGGTCGGCGCCTCGACGAAACCGGCCACGCCATCAAGCGCCTGGACGGTCTGGAGCGGATCGCGGCCGAACAGCCTGACCGAGCCCGCGGTGGGCCGGATCAGGCCGAGCATCATCCGTAGGGACGTGGTCTTGCCGGCGCCGTTCGGGCCGAGATACCCGTACACGTCGCCGGCGTGGACCGTCAGATCCACGCCGGCCACCGCCTCCAGCTCGCCGTAGCGCTTGACCAAGCCCCGGACCTCGACTGGCGGAGGTCCGGGGCTGGTTGGGCGCGGGTCGGCCAAAGGCGTATCCGTCACGTCACCCTGTGGGGACAATCGCTCGCGCGGCGGCCTCGGCGGCGGTCGGGGGCACCGATCCGAGCACCGTGTAGGAGACCGGACCGCCGCTCACATGGATCACCGTCCCGAGCGCGGTGGCCAACTCCTGCCCGGACTGGTTGTTGATCGACACGGTCGGCAGGCTGAGGCCACGTCCCTGACCGGCGCCGTTCGAGGACTGGCTCGACGGCTGCGAGGAGCCCTGCTGCTGGATAACCGCGATCCCGCCGAGGCCCTGGCCGTAGGTGACGAGCGCCGCCGGGGTTCCGCCCCAGTCGAGCAGCTGGACCGATTGGCGCTTCAGGCCGACGAGCGTGTCGGGCGCCGCCAGCGTGAACGGGAGCTTCGCCTGGACCGCGGCCGGCCCGGTCACCTCGGCGGCATGCCTGCCGTGCGCCTTCGCGGAGTGCGCGCGCTTGGAGGCGGTGCGGTCGGCCGCCGGCGAGACCCGCACGGTCTTGGCCGAACTCGGTGCCTGAATCGTCAGATCGTTACCCGACACTGGCCCGAACGAGATCTGCGTGGCCTTGAGCTCGAGCACCGGCGTGCTGTTTCCCTGGGCGTAGATCGCGATCCCGAGCGGCACCCCGTGCGCGGCGTCCCAGGCGAGCTGGACGTCGCCGAGCAGGCCACCGTCGTGCTTGGGCGAGAGCTGGACCTTGTAGGCGGGCTGCCCCGCCACGTTGCGCGGGGTGGGACCGACGACGTTGACGTCCTGCATGAGCTGGTTCAGCTGGGTCTGGATCTGCGCCACGGTCGGAATCTTGGCGGTCCCCGACTTGGGGTTGCTCGCGGCCTGCGACGGCAGCGAGCCGGTGTAGACCGTGTTCGACATCGGGTCGTAGATCGAGAACTTGCCGTTGCCGAGGGTGACCTGGGCGTCGCCGTTCTGGCCCTGGAGCTCGAGGCGCATGCGGCCGCCGTTCGAGACCCACAGCCGGCCGGAGGCGCCGTTCAGGATCGGGTCGGTGCCCTGGAGGTCCGAGGACGCAATCAAGTTGTTCGTGAAATGAATACGCGCGCTGATGCCGCTGACCTCGGGTGCGGTGGCGGCCTGATGAAGCGCCTGGGCGAGCCCCTCCCGGGGCGGCACACTGCCCGCACCTGACGCGGCCACCGCGATCGCGGTGCCGCCGGCGACGGCGATGATCACCCCAGCCAGGATGGCCAGTAGGCGCTGAGTTGAGACGGTGCGAAGAAACTTCATGGCGAGGACGATAGGACACGATTTTGAAATTAGATTGACAGTGCTCGCCGGGCCGGCGTGATCGCCATCGAGCCGCTGGGCGCGACAAGCGGTACTGTCGCTCCCCATGTGCCGGCTGTTCGGCATGACCGGAGGACACGAACCCGTCCGCGCCACGTTCTGGCTGCTCGAGGCGCCCGATTCGCTGGCCCAGCAGAGCCGCCGCGAGCCGGACGGGACGGGCCTGGGCACGTACGACGAGCACGGACACCCGATCGTCTCCAAGCAGCCGATCGCGGTCTACGAGGACCAGCAGTTCGCCCAGGAGGCCAAGGAGGTCAGCTCGCGCACGTTCATCGCGCACGTGCGGTACGCCTCGACCGGCGCGGTCAGCCCGGAGAACACGCACCCGTTCGAGCAGCAGAACAGACTGTTCGCCCATAACGGCGTGATCGAGGACCTCGAGGCGCTCGAGCGGGAGCTGGGCGACGCGCGGGCGCTGGTGAAGGGCGAAACCGACTCCGAGCGCTTCTTCGCCCTGATCACGCGCGAGATCGAGCGTGACGGCGACGTCGGCGCCGCGATCGTCCGCGCGGCCACCTGGGTCGCGGACCACCTCCCGGTGTACGCGCTCAACGTGATTCTGATCACCGACGGCGAGCTGTGGGCGTTCCGCTACCCGCACGTGCACGAGCTGTACGTGCTCGAGCGCGCCGCCGGCGGTCCCCACGGGCATCGCTACATGGACCACGCGAGCGCCCGGGGGTCGATGCGGGTGAGGTCCGGCGACCTGGCCGAGCGCCGCGCCGTGGTGGTGGCCAGCGAGCCGATGGACGAGGACCCGGGCTGGCACGCGCTGCGCTCGGGCGAGCTGTTGCACGTCGACCCCGATCTGCGCGCGACGACCACCCGGGCGCTCGACCGGCCGCCCGCGCATCCGCTGACGCTGGCCGACCTCGGGGACAAGGCCGCCGCCTCCCAGGCGCCGGCCGCCCAGCACGCTTGAGCACGAGTCTCGTCTACCGCAGCGCGCTGGGCTACGAGCTGCTGATGCGCGCGCTGTACGGCCGCCACTACGCCGCGCGCATGCGCGCCGTGGCCGAGCAGGTGCCGCCGGGCGCGTCGGTGCTCGAGCTGTGCTGCGGCCCGGGGACGCTGTACCTGCGCCACCTCCGGAGCCGAGCGGGCGGCTACATCGGGGTCGACGTCAACCCCGGCTTCGTGGCGCGGCTGAAGGCCCGCGGCGTCGACGCGCGCGCGTTCGACCTCGCTGCCGGCGAGGAGCCGCTGCCGAGCGCCGACGTGGTCATCCTCCAGGCCAGCCTGTACCACTTCCTGCCGCGTCCCGAACGGATCATCGACCGGATGCTCGCCGCCGCGCGCGACCGGGTGATCGTCTCCGAGCCGGTTCGCAACCTGGCCTCGAGCACGAACCCGCTTATCGCCCGGGTGGGACGGCGGGCGGCCGACCCGGGCGTTGGGGGCCACGCGCAGCGCTTCACCGAGGAGATGCTCGCGGACCTGCTGGAGCGCTACCGGGAGCGGATGCTGAAGTCGTTTGCGATTCCGGGGGGACGCGAGCGGGTGAATGTGCTCTCGGCGCTTCCTGATCGATCACGAACAGCGGGCGCTGCTTGACCTGCTCGAACACCCGCCCCACGTACAGCCCGACCACGCCGACGCTGACGATGATGAACCCGGCCAGCAGAAGCAGGAGCACGGCGAGGCTGGTGTAGCCCGGCACGCGCTTGTGCGCTTCGATGAAGTAGTCGGCGATCTCGAACGCGGCCACGATCACCCCGATCAGCGCGACGACGAAGCCGAGCAGGACGACCAGCCTCAGCAGCACCGTGCTCCGGAAGAACATCCCGTCGAGTGCGGTGCGGATCAGCCGCCGCAGCGTGTAGCCGCTCTCACCGGCGTGGCGCTCGTGGTGCTCGATCTCGACCGTGGTCGAGTCGAAGCCGAGCCAGTCGAGCGCGATCACAGTCGAGCGCGATCATGTACTCGCGGTCGCGGTCATTGAGCCGCAGGAAGGCATCGACGACGCGCCGGGACAGGAGGCTGAGGTTGCTGTAGTCCGGGCGCACGTCGGTCTCGAGCGTGAGTCGGCGGTACGCGCGGCTGGTCGTGCGCCGGAACGCGGAATGGCGCCAGCCGCGCCGGACGGTACGCACGATGTCGTAGCCCTCGCCGGCGGCCGCCCACAGCCGCGGGATGTCCTCGGGCGCCTCCTGCAGATCGCAGTCCATGACCACCGTCCAGTCACCCCTGGCCTGGGTGAGGCCGGCCGTGATCGCAGCGTCCTGCCCGAAGTTCCGGCTGAGCCGATACGCCCGCACGTGCGGGTCTTCGCGTGCAAGCCGACCAGCACCGCCCAGCCGTCGTCGACGTTGCGGTCGTCGACAAACACGAACTCGTAGCGGTCGGTGATCTGCTTGACGCTGTCGGTCAGGCGAGTGTTGAGCGCGACCAGGCAGTCCTCGCATCCGTACACCGGCACGACGACGCTGAGCAGGACGCCGTCGGTCATCGACCCCGTGGCTGGAAGAACACGAGCATCGCGTGGGGCGTGCGGTGGAGGTAGCGCGGGGCGAGCGCGAGCAGTTGCTTGACGCTCAACCGCTGCGGCCGGTCCAGCACGAACCGTCCGATGATCCAGCTCTGCACGACGAACCGATCAACCAGCGTGGCGCCCGTAGGCGAGACCACCCCGGGCGTGGGAGCCCCACGCGGCGTGAACCACCGCAGGCGTCCGTCGCGAACGACGCGCAAGGGCCTCAGTGGCAGCTGCTTCCTGGCTCCCACGATGTCGATCTCTCGAACGAGAACCCTCTGCGACTGCGGCTGAACCCACTTGACGCCTGCGAGATAGATCTTCAGCGGGATCGCGGTCTGTCCGTTCGCGGCGAGGATCGCGCGCCGGACCATGGCCGGGCCGAGCGCGTGAGCCACCGCGCGCCAGTCGGGGCGCTGCAGGTATGGCGTTGTCTGGACGCGGACCGCGGCGTACGCGAACGTCGCCAGCAGCGCCAGCGCAAGCGCCGCTCCGAGCAGCCGTGCCCGGGGCGCGACACACACCGCGCCGAGCACGACCGCCAGCGGGACAACCGCGGGGATCACGTTGCGCGACAGGAAGTAGTCGTGTCCGAGGTATCCGAGCACCAGCGGCGCCACCCATACGAAGCCGCCGATCGCGGCGGCCACGGCGGCGCCGCGCCGGGTGCGGCGGGTGCCGCCGACGACGAGCAGCACGGTCGCGATCACGATCAGCGCCGCGCCGGCGAGCAGTCCCTGGTTCACGGTCGTGCGGCGGTACAGGATGCTCACGCCCCACTCGGAGATCGCCTGTGAGACCCGGACCATTCGCGGCGCGTGCCCGATCCAGCCGACGCCGTGCCCGGTGTCGATCAGCGCGAACGGCAACATCGCCACCTGCACGAGCGCGACCACGGCGACGGCGGCCGCCGCCAGCCTGGATCGGACGAGCCAGAGGAGCCACAACGCCTCGGGGGCGACGAGAAAGCCCGCGAAGAAGTGCGTCATCACCGCGAGCGACGACCACAGTGCCCACCAGCAAAGGTTGCGGACGCTCGGGTCGTGGCGCGCGCGGACGAAGTACAGGAACGACGCGCCGCACAGCGTGGCGAGCAGCATGTACGCGCGCGCCTCCTGCGAGTACCAGACCAGGAACGGGTTGAACGTGACGAGCGCCGCGGAGACGACGCCGGCGCGCGGGGACACGAGGTCCCGCGCCGCCAGGTAGGAGATCGGGACGAGCGCGACGCCCGCCAGCAGCGACACCGACCGGAGCGCCACCTCGCCGTTGCCGAATACGTGAGCCCAGGCCCAGATCAGCACGAAGTAAAGCGGGGGCGTCGTCTCGACGTGGACGACCGTGTTGATCATCGCCCCGAACGGCAGCTGCGCCTCGTACGCGGTCAGCGCCTCGTCCTGCCAGAAGCTCTGGTTATCGAGCACGACGATCCGGATCGCCGCCGCGATCACGACGAGCGCGCCGGTGATCCACACCTCGATCGGGATCGACCGTGCCCGGTCCGCGTCCCCGAGCCAGAGTGGCGACCTCCGGGCCGGGTAGTCCGACGTGCTCATCCGAGCAGCTCCACGAGCGCTGTGATGACGTCGTCCTGGTCGGCGTCCGAGACCTTGGGGCTCAGCGGCAGGCTCAACGTCCCCTCGGAGATCGCGGTGGCGACCGGGAACTGCTCGGGCGTGAGGCGATACCGGTCGCGGTAATACGGGTGCAGATGGACGCCGCGATAGTGCACCCCGGTGCCGATCCGGCGCTCGGTCAGCGCGTCGAGCAGCTCGTCCCGTGCGAGCGGCGCGTCCGGATCGAGCGTCACCTGGTAGAGGTGGCGGGCGTGCCTGGTGTTGGGCTCGGAAGGCTGCGGAGTCTGCAGCGGCAGGCCGGCAAGGAGCCAGTCGTAGCGTGCCCACAGCTCGGCGCGGCGATCAATCCACCGCCCGAGCAGCGGCAGCTGGTACAGCCCGAGCGCCGCCTGGACGTCGGTCATGTTGAACTTGAAGCCCGGCTCGACCACCTCGTAATGACGGAAGCCGGCGTCCGAGAAGCGCTGCCAGGCCCCCAGGCTCAGCCCGTGGAGCGCGAGCCGCTCGACCCGCGCCGCGAGCTCGGAGTCCTCGCTGACCAGTGCGCCACCCTCGATCGTCGTGACGTTCTTGGTGACGTAGAACGAGAACGCGGTCAGATTTCCGAACGCCCCGATCTTCCGGCCGTGCCACTCCGCCCCCAAAGCGTGTGCCGCGTCCTCGATCACGAGCAGGTCGTGCTCGTCGCGGATCGCGGTCAGGCGGTCCATGTCGACCGGACGGCCAGCGAGGTGGACGGGCATGATCGCCCGGGTACGCGGCGTGATCGCCGCCTCCGCGGCGTCGAGATCGATCAGCCCGGTGTCGTCGGGCGCGGAGTCGACCAGCACCGGCGTCGCCTGCGTGCTCGACGGCGTTGGCCGAGGCGACAAACGTCATCGCGGGGATCAGGACCTCGTCTCCGGGTCCGATCCCCAGCACTCGCAGCGACAGGATCAGCGCCGCCGTGCACGACGACACGCACCGGCAATGGGCGGCGCCGAGGTATTCGGACAGCATGCCCTCGAACCGCTGCACCTTGGGACCCGTGCCGATCCATCCGGAGCGCAGCGAGTCGACGACTTCGGCGATCTCGGCCTCGCCGATCATCGGGCTACCGAAGACCAGGAAATCTTCTCGCATTTGCTCCCTTTTCTGACTTCCGCCGGGGCAGGGCAAGCCCGGCCGGCCCGGCACGCCGACGTTCTGTGGAGGCTAGGGAGGCCCGCGTTAGCGTTGTGCAACGATCGCGTGTGAAGATGGCCACCGTTCGAAGCCTTCCTCCCGGTCCTCGTCTCCCCCGCGCCGTCCAAACGATCGGCTTCATGTTCTTCGGGCCGCGCTTCATCGACGCCTGCCGGCGTCGGTACGGCGACGCGGTGACGTTCGGGACCCTGTTCGACCAGCGCTTCGTGATGGTGTTCCATCCGGCCCTGATCAAGGAGGTGTTCCAGGGACCCCCCGATCAGCTCCGCGCCGGCGAGGCGAACGTGATGCTGGGACCGATTGTCGGCGAGCGCTCGGTGCTGCTCCTTGACGGCGCGCCGCACCTGCGCCACCGCCGCCTGTTGGGAGCGCCGTTCCACGGCCGGCGGATGCAGGCGTTCGCGGACACGATGGTGCAGTCGACGGACCTGGAGATTGACTCGTGGCCCGTGGGCGAGCCGTTCTCGCTGCTGCCGACCATGCAGTCGCTGACGCTGCGGGTGATCCTTCGCGCGGTGTTCGGGTACGGGCCGGGGACCGAGGAGGAGGATCTCCGCCGGCGCCTCCGGGCGATGCTCGAGCCGCTGTCGAAGCCCCGGGGGATGATGCTGCTGGCGGCCATGCCGTTCATCCGCGGCGACCGAGCCGCGGTGACGGCGAGGTTCGAAGCCGCGCGCCGGTCGGTTGACGAGGTGCTGTACGCCGAGATCGCGCGCCGGCGCGCCGACCCCGACGCGCTCGAGGGACGCGACGACATCTTCTCCGCGCTGCTGGTCGCCGAGGATGAGGACGGCCAGCGGCTGTCCGACCGCGAGGTCCGCGACGAGCTCGTGACCCTCCTGCTGGCGGGGCACGAGACGACCGCCACCGGTCTCGCGTGGTGCCTTGACCTCCTGCTCCACAATCCGGCCGTGCTCCAGCGGGCGCGGGAAGGCGATGAGCGGTATCTCGACGCGGTGGTCAAGGAGTCGCTGCGGCTTCGACCGGTGATCCCCGGCGTCGGCCGGGTCGTCCGCAGCGAGCCGTTCCGCCTGAACGGCTACGAGATTCCGCCTGGCATCGAGATCAACCCATCGATCCGGCTGATGCATCGTCGCGAGGACCTCTACCCGGATGCGAGCGCGTTCCGCCCGGAGCGTTTCCTGGTCGAGGACCCGCCCGATACCTACACGTGGATCCCGTTCGGTGGCGGGACGCGGCGCTGCCTGGGGGCGAGCTTCGCGCTGATGGAGATGCGAATCGTCATCGCTCGCCTGCTGGCGCGCGCCGGCGGACTCCGGGCTGCCGATCCGAAGCCCGCGAAGGTTCAGTTCCGCGGGATCACGCTGGCGCCTCGGGACGGGGTCCGGGTGGTGCAACAGGGGCCGCCGGAGCGCATCGCCCAACGCGCTTGGGAAGAAACGTCGGTATAGCGGTAGTTTCTTCCCGAAGGCTCACGCCGGCGCCGGCGTCTCCGCACCCGCGCCGACGTAGAGCCAAGTTCCGGAGTGTCACGAGCTCTCCTCAGAGTTCACAAATTCGCCACAAGGGTCTAAACTTGGCGCAGCGGCGTAACGTCGTGGTCAGGTCATCGCCGAGGGGCAACGAAGATGACGAGGGGCGGAAGTTCATTGGCAGCCGGCAACCGCGACAGCGTCGAGCGGTTCGATCTGGGCGTCCGGCTCGAGGAGGGCGGTGATCTCGCCACCGCCGAACGCGCATATCGGCAGGCAGATGCGCTGGGCCATGCCGCCGCGGCTGTCAATCTCGGGATCCTCCTCGAACAGCGCGGAGATCTGGACGAGGCGAGGTCCTGCTACGAGCACGCAGGAGAGCGTGGCGACGCGAACGGCACGTTCAACCTCGGCGGCCTGCTCGAGGGTCACGGTGACTTCGCCGGGGCAGAACGCGCCTACGAACTCGCCGACGCAGCCGGCCATCCAGCTGCTGCGTTCCGCCTGGGCGTCCTCCTCGCGTCCCGCAAGGATCTCGTCGGTGCCACCATGGCGGTGGAGCGCGCGGGCTGGCGCGGCGATCCTGACGCGGTCCTCCGACTCGAAGCCCTGTTCGAGGCCGAAGGTGACTTCGAGACTGCGCGCGCTTTCAGGCAGCGCGTGGAACAAGATCCCGGGCAGCTCGTTCGCGGTCACCGCCGGCGTTCGAGACGGGTGGCCGCGGCCGCCCTCGGAGTGCCGGCGATCATCGCCGCCGCCGCCCTGGTTCTGATCTCACCGTCCGGCACCTCCCCGCAGAAGCCAGCGGGCGCTTCGGCGATCGCCGCCGCATCGGATCGGCCGGTGCCGCCGGCAAGCCCATCCTCGCGTGCGCCTTCGCACAGGGTTGTGGCTACAGGCGGAGCGCTCGCGGGGTCCAAGCCGAGGCAGAAGTCGGTACGGGCTGCTTCATCGGCGCACTCGAGGCAGACGAGACGGGTGTCTTCGGGCACCGCGCGAGCTACCCACGTGAGCGCGCCGCATATCTCCAGCCCGAGGAGCTCGGGCTCAATCGTCTCGCCGACCCGCACGGTCTCGCCGACGCGAACTGTCGCGCCCCCGCCCCCGGTTACGTCTTCACACCCGGTTTCGACTTCACACCCGGTTTCGACTCCACACCCGGTTTCGACTCCACACCCGGTTTCGACTCCACACCCGGTTTCGACTCCACACCCGGTTTCGTCCGGCTCCACGCATTCGGGCACCGGCATCTCGAGCGGAGGCGGATCCGGCGGTGGCGGCGGCAGCGGCGTCGTGAGCGGCGGCGGCGGAAGCGCATCCGGATCCGGCGGATCCGGCGGTGGCGGCGGCAGCGGCGTCGTGAGCGGCGGCGGCGGAAGCGCATCCGGATCCGGCGGTGGCGGCGGCAGCGGCACTACCAGCGGCACCAGCGGTGTCGGCGGCAGCGGCACCGCCGGTACGGGCGGCAACGGCACCGCCGGTGCCGGCGGCACCGGCAGCGGCACCAGCGGTGTCGGCGGCAGCGGCGGCTAAGCCGACGCTCTCGCTGTTGTTGCCATCAACTGCCGACCGCGCTGGCCGGGCGTAGGCTGATCATCTGGCTCAGTGCCATACGCAACTGCTCGGGTTCGTGCAAAGCGGGGTCGGTGCGACTGCACAGTGCGCGTGAGATGGACTCGGCGCCGTTCCCTGCCAGCTCAGCGGGGTCGAACTTGAGCGTCGCCGACTCGTCATGGAGTACAGCGTCAACGCGGACGCCATGCATTCGCAGCACCAGGAGGTGCTCGATGGCGGTCAGATTCGACGCGTCGAGCGGGTCAGGCTCCAGGTTCGCGATCCACACCACACGGGCAGAGGTGCGCATGAGCGCGGCGCAGAGGTCCGGAACTGCCGCGGTGGGCAACACGCTTCGGTAGAGCGCGCCCGGAGCCAGCAGCACCCACGCCGCCTCCTCGATCGCGGCGATGGCCGCGTCGGGAGATCGCGGCGGCTCGCCGGCGAACCGGAGCTTCCGGACTCTACGCCTACGTCCGCGAGCCGGTTTGAACATCGATGCTCGATCGACGACCTCGGTCTCGTGCCGCGTCGGCTCGATCGTGGCCGGCAGCACGGCTCCGGCAATGCCGAGTTGCTCGCCTAACCAGATGCTCGCCCGGCTGTAGTCACCGAACGCGGCGGCCGCCGACGCGAGAGCGAGGTTTCCAAGCCGATGTCGTCCGAGCTGCTCGACCGTCAGTGGCCTACGCATAGCGCGCAGGAGTGCCCCTTCCCCGCTCAGCGCCTCCAATGACCGCCGAAGCTCATCGACGCCCGCGCCGGTGAGGCGCTGCTGACGATCGCCCCCCCGCTCCCCGTCGTCGGCAATGCTCACGATCACCGTCAGACCTATGTCCGTCCCCCGGAGCGCACTTAGGACTGAGTCCAAACCGCGACCTCCACCGAGAGCTACGATCGAGTTATTCGGCTTTACGCGTTGCACGTTGTCTGGGGCGTCGACTCTGAACCGGACTGGGCCGACCGGGAGCGCAGACGATCTCGAGGGTGAACTCCCGGCATGCCGCCCCTTCCGCCCCTCATGCCCGTTGGTTGGCCATCGGTGGATGGCTGATTAATCACGAGCCGACTCACCAGGTCAACGGAGTCGCCCGAGCCATCCCGCGTTCACCCAGTGATCGGGGTGATGCTGAATCACCGCGACTGGCACCGGCCTCAGCCGCGGCTCACCCTTCTGGCGACAGGACCGGCGACGGTCAGCGACCGGACGTCGGTCCCAGCGGGAGCTGCTCTCGAAGCGCCACCACCGCGTGCCGAAAAGCGTCCCGCTCCGCCGCGATTTCGTCACGCTCCCGTAGAACCGCTCCGAATTCGGCCGCGGCCTGCTCGGCATGGGCGAGCTCGAGCAACCGATCGTTGAGTCGGTGGTACTCGGAGTCGAGGCGCAACGCATACACGCTCAGGTTCGTGAGCGCATTGTTCGCACGGTCGCCGACACCCTCGGCCTGGTGTCCTGGGTTACGGTGGGGTGGTTGCGCCGTTGGCATGGCGGGAGGGAGCTTGGCCATAATTGAGCGCCGAGGTCCTCGTTTCGAGCGCGGTGACATCGCCGCTGCACAACCCAGGTTGACCGAGTATCGCCGCGAGGTAAATGGGACAACCGGGGGAAAGAACGTTCAAGTGCGTGAACGTTAACGCGCAACGACCGGGTCGAACCACCTCGGTTCTGGCGACTCAGACGGTGACTGAAATTCCTGTGGGCGCCTTACCGGGGGACCGGTCGTTCAGGTTTGAACTCAGGAGGGGCGAGGCGCCCCATTGGCGGCCGGCGCGCGTGCCAACACACTAACGACGTGGTCAAGCCGGCCGTGACATTTAGCCTATCCTCGTGGGGCCTCAGCTCCGCGAGAGCAGGCTGCGCCAATCAGGCAACCAGCAGATATCGCAAACGATCTACGCCGGCCTCCCCCTAGCCTTGGCTTGGGCGCATGAAGCGTGTTTGGGGCATCGCGCTGTTGGTGGGGATCGGACTTCTCTTCGCAGGGGAGTCGCAAGCGAAGACTGCCCCGCACCGCGCGAAGTGCCGTGCCGGTTACGTGCGTCGCACCGTCTGGGTGCCGGAGCGGAGGAACGGGCGGATCGTCCGAACCTACGGCCTGATTGTCTACACGCGCGTCCAGCGGTGCGTGAAGGTCAAGAAGCCGAAGTCCCCGGGGAGCGGGTCCACGACCGCCACGACCACGACGATCCTGCTTCCACCCTTCCCGCCGATCGGCTCGGGACCGCCGTTCTCCTCCCCCGCGCCCCTGCCGCCGCCTCCGCCCCCGAGCCCGCCGGCAAACACCGCGCCGCCGACGATCAGCGGCACCGCAACTGACGGGTCCACGTTGAGCGCCTCAACCGGCACATGGGCGAACGCCCCGACGAGCTACGGCTATCAATGGCAGCGGTGCAGCGGGAGCTCCTGCTCCGGGACCGGCGGAACCGCCTCGTCATATCTCCTCACCAACGCCGACGTCGGTTCGACTTTGCGCGTCTCGGTTACCGCGAGCAACGCCGCGGGTTCCGCGTCGGAAATATCGGCAGCCACAGGGACGGTTGGGTCCGGAGCTTCGCCGGGCGATCCCGTCGTGGTCGCGGTCGGGGATATCGCCCGTCCTCCGGGGTGTAGCCCCTGCGAGCAGACGGTGACTGCGGCGCTCGCACAGACCTTCAACCCGAATGCCGTCCTCGTGCTCGGCGATAACCAGTACGACGACGGCCTTTACAGCGAATACACGAAGGAGTACGCCCTCTCGTGGGGAGCGGATTTCAACTCGATCGTGCACCCGGTTCCGGGAAACCACGAGTACGCGGCGAGCTCGAGCGCCGCCGGTTACTCCCAGTACTTCGGCTCGGCGATCGGGGGCACGAATAACGGCCCGAACGGGGATTACTCCCTCAACATCTCGGTCCCCGGCGGAGGCTCGTGGCACATCATCGCGCTGAACTCAAATTGCTCGGGGGACTCCAGTTGCTCAGACCAGAACGAGGGCATGACGTGGGCGACGCAAGGCACCTGGCTGCAGAGCGACCTCGCCAGCGACACGAGCAACTGCACCCTGGCGATGTGGCATCACCCGGTGGTTTCATCGGGGTGGACTTACGGTAGCCCCGGAGTGGCTCCGCTATGGAACGCGCTCTACAACGCCCATGCCGACGTCGTACTCAACGGGCACGATCACCTCTACGAGCGGTACGCCCAATTGGGTACCGTCCAGACTGCGACCACCCCACCGACCGCCGCCCTCGACCCGAACGGCATTCGAGAGTTCGTGGTCGGAACCGGTGGCGAGAGCCTGAACGGGCTTAGTTCGATCGGTGCCCAGCCCGCGGCATCGTACTCGCAGTACGGCGTGCTCGCGCTGACGCTGCACTCCAGCAGCTATTCCTGGAGCTTCGTAAACACGAGCGGGAAGAGCCTCGACCTCGGCACGACACCATGTCACGGGCGAGGGGGCGCATCTTCAAGCGCGCTCGCGGCCCGCGACGCGAAGGCATACCGCGTTGTGGCACTCAGTGCACCACCCTTGGTGCTCGACGCCCGCCCACTTGGTGCCTCGCTGGCCTCGATCCTGAAGCGCGGTCTGCCCGTAGCGGTACACCTGTCCCGCGCCGCAGACGTCACCGTGACCGTGTCCATACGTCGCGGAAAGCACGTGCAGCAGATCTCGTCGTTCTACGAGACCGAGTCGCAGATCCCCAAGCCGTACACCGACATCTTCCTGCGCTTGCCGGCGCGCCGACTCATCGGGCTCGGCGGCGCCAGGCTCGTTCTGAAGTTCGTAGCCGTGGACTCGGCCGGACACCGCCGGGCGCAAACGACGAACGTCTCTCTCGGGAACGGGTGAGGCTCGGATGAGGCGCAGATCGTCGATCGCCGTGGTCGGAGCGTCCGTCGCTGTTTGGGTTCTGCTCGTCCTGCCGTGTTCAGTGGCGTCGGCGGATAGCGGACTGCAATCGGCCGGCGCTGCGGCGAGTGGCACATCCACGTCGACGCCCGCCCCCGCTGCTGTTACATCGACGACGACGACCACGACCACTACCACTGCTACCACCCCGCCACCCACCACGACCACTTCGCCGGCGGGATCCACGACTACGACTACCACTTCCACCACCGCCACCACCACGCCGCCGGCCGGATCCACGGCTACGACCACCACTTCCACCACCACCACTTCCACGCCGCCGCCCGCCACGCCCGTCGCTACGACCCCACCGCCTGCGCCGTCAACAACCACGACTACGACGACCACGACAACCTGCGGAGGCTCTGCTCCCGTGAGCGGGTCGGCGACGGCGGGTGCGTCCTGTAGCGGATCCGCGGGAAGCGCGGCGGGAGGAAGCGCGCCCGGCCCTGCATCGGCGGGAAGTGCAGCGGGGTCCAGCTCCCTGATGACGGCGGTCGGCTCAGCGGGCGCATCCACCGCTGCTCAGGCAAGCCCACCCGCCGCGGGCCCGCAAGAGGTAGGCCCGGACGCCGGCTCGAGCCCATCCGCCGCGGGCCAGAACGTCGCAGTGAGTGCGAGTGGACCGGGTGACCCGGGGTCGCCGCGGACCTCAACCAAAACCACCCCCCAGAGCCAGCCCGCGACGAGTGACCCGGCGAACTCGATTGGCATCGCCGCGACGCTGGCCGGCGGCTACCAGGGTGCGTCGGCCCCCGTCGGCACGACCTGTGCCGCCGCGGCATTCCAGACGGGCTGCGGCCCGTCCGGCCCGCCTCCTCCACCGCTGCCGGGTATCGCCGGCGCCAGACAGCCTCGCGATCTGACCATCACAGCTCTCGTCTCCGGCTTTGCGGCGTCTATCGCCGGCTCGGCGCCTCATCGTGCCTTGCCCGCGCTCGCCTCGTCCACACGACCGTCGGTCGTTCCGCCGGCTGCCTCAATGCTCGGGCGGAAGGCGGACCCGGACGGCACCGCAGCGTCGCCGCCGGCCGTTCAGCCCCAACTACCCGAAGTGGCCACTGGGACCCGCGGTCCTAAGGGCCCCCAGGGCGGCGCAGGGTCTTTCGCCGGCGGAGCCAGTGCACCCAGCACGCTGATCATCGTGCTGGCGCTCGCGCTGATCGCCGCGCGTTGGTTCTGGTGCGTAAAGGGCACGCCCCTGCACGTTCAAACTGCCGAAGGCTACCGTCTGGAGCGCCCTGGCTAACCCCGTCGGCGACCGTGGGTCGCCGCACGCACGACGGGCTCGGCGCCAGCCGAGATGAAGCTGGTCGATCGCGAGTGACAGTCCCAGGTTCCCGGACCGATGCGATCGATCGGGTACGCGCCAGGGATTCACATCAGAAGGGGCAGATGATGGGCAGAAACATAGAAGTCGACCGCAACAGCGCAGCGGAGGTTGCGCACGATCCGTTGTCGGAAACCGGCGACAGCGGCATGGTGCGGGTCATCGGGTATGCCAGCTGCGTCCAAGCCGGAGCGACGGCCGCGCTCGAACTCAAGCAGCAAGCCGGGGTGATAACCGATGAGTGCAAGCGTCGCGGGTTTGAGCTGATCGAGCTTGTCGGTGAACGGACCCTTGCCACGGGCAAGGGACTCAGCCGGCCGGGGCTCTCCTACGCGCTCGATCGGATCAAGGCTCGAGAGGCGAGCGGGCTGCTCGTCGTCGAGTTGTCACGAATCACCCAGTCGGTGGGCGAGCTCGGCACGATCATCGAGTGGCTCCATGGACTCGACGCACGCTTGATCGCCTCCTCCGACGCCTTCGACAGCGACTCCGAGGACGGTCGTCTGGCCGGCGCATTGCTGATCGAAGTGTCGAAGTGGGAACGGACCCGGATCAGCGAGCGGACACGCAACGGTCTCCGGGCGGCACGTATTAACGGCCGGTCCGCCGGACGTCCGGCGGTCGCGGACGACCCGGACCTCAGCCAGCGAATCGCTCACATGCGCGCTCAGGGAATGACGTTGCAGGCGATCGCCGACCGGCTGAACGAGGAGGGCGTGCCAACCGTGAGGGGGGGTACCAAATGGCGCCATTCGAGCGTCCAGGCGGCGGCGGGCTACCGGCGCGACCAGCGTACCGACGCACCCGCGCTCCAGATCGAGAGCCACGGCAACCGGTGAACAGCGCGCGGGACGACACGGAATCAGCTGAGTCGCGGCTCCCGCGCGCCTGCCCGGCCACGCCACCGGAGATCTCGTCGCGGTTGTGTCAGCCGGTCGGGGCGGTGCCTGTGTGCCCGTCGCGCGAACCGGATCGGCTCAAGGGGCCTCTACCGATCCACACCCATTTCACATAGACGTGACCGGAATCGCCGTCGGTCACACCCGACGGCTCGATTTGAAGCTGCCACCGCTCGGGGCCTGACCATACCTGGCTGGCGCTCGTCCCCACCAACTGTCCGTCGATGTAGTAGGACCGGAACCCTGGGCCCCAGGCCTGTGTATAGACGTGCCACTGGGTCGGGTCGAAGTTCGGCTCCACCGACTGAACATCGAACACGTCCTGCGCTCCGGACCTGCCCCAATGAGAGAAGCTCGAGAAGTCCAAGGCACTCAGGTCCGCCTCGGGATAGTCCGACTCCGCCGACTGCCATTTGTTGCTCTCCAGCGGCCACAGCAGCGGAGCCTGATGAAAATCATCCAGGCGGTGAGAATCAGCAGGGGCCACTCTTTCACAGAATGACCATGCGCCGTACGTCTGGTATCGCCTTCCACCCGGCAACGGCGACGGATCGGCGCCCACCGGGTTACCGCGGGGATTACTGTGCAGATAGAAATCGAGTACGCCATCGTGGACCGACAGGACGGTGGACGGCTGATAGCCCTCGGCGTTCCCAGCAGAGTACGTGGACGGCCATCCGTCAGGATATTCCGTCCACGCCATGCCGTGGTCACCCCGGTACACGATCCGATCCGGGCTCGTGGAGGCAAACGAGCCGATCGGGGCGGCTTTCGTGAAGGTATCCACTCCCTCGAGAGCGTAAGTTCTGCCACCGATCGACTGAGTCCGGCCGGTCGCGGGCCTCGGACATTGCGTGTACGCCGGTTTGGCGGTAGTGGCGTTGGCCGATGTCGTGGGCATCTTGCCCCAGAACATGCGCGAGCCTACGATAAGCCCCGCCACGGCCAAGCCGACAATGATGATGAGCCGCTTCACAAGATGATTGCCCCAAATGAAGCCCGGGGAATGTTACCGGATGTCAGTACCGTCCCGTTGCGCCCGCCTGAAAATCACAACCTCGAGGTCAGGGCAGCGGCGCGAAGGTTTCGCCCCGGCCCGCCCCGCGGGAAGACAGCTTCCCGCCTCGTTCGGATAGAGGCCCGCGCCCGGCGCTGCCTGGCAATAGGGTCGCCCGGCCGCCACATCGCCGTACCGCCGACCCCCCGACGACGACCGCCTAACCGCCGACCAGAGCCCCTGGCCCGCCGACGAGAACCGCCGACCCGCCGAGCACAACCTCGCCGCCGACCAGGACCGGCAGCCCGCTGATCACGACCGCGGGTCGTCGTGCCGGACCGCCGGACCGAGCGGATCTCGCCGCCCCGTAGCCGGCAAACGGCGCTCAGATAGCGCCCGTCGAACCGCCTCCGGGTCGCGCCCATCGGACTCTGGGCGGCGTGGTCGCAGACCCCGGGCGAGGACGAGTCGCGCTGGCCTGTGGTAGCTTGCCCCACCGGACCCGCGCCCAAAATTTAAGAAATCGGCGTGTTAGGACTTCTAGATGCGGGTATTTCCGCGCCGTCGAACGCGCGTCGCCGATGCGGCGCTCAATTTGCGATCGGAAGGGACCGATTATGAGACTGATCGCCTAGCGGCACTCATCCAGGGGCTGGCCTGGGCGAGGACGTGCGCGTGTGATGGGCTGGGCCATTAGCGCGTCGTAGCCAAGGACGCATCGAGAACGGTGCCCGAAGGGCATCGGACGGCAACGACGAAGGAGCTAAACCAGTGAGACGGTTCTGGGTTTGTCTGGGCTTGATGATGGCTTTGCTTTTCGCATGCGCAGCCACCGTCTGGGCCCAGGGACAGCATGTGCGTCGATCCCGGTCCAGCCAAACTGGACACCGCACGGGCGCTCAACGCCACAAGAGCCGGAAGCACCACAAGTGCCAGAAGCATCACCGGTGTCGTAAGAAGCACAAGCGCCACCGCCCGACCGGCCAAAGGGCCCCGTTCGTTCCTGCTCCCGGCACCGCAACGAGCGTACCCACGTCGCCGGGCGGAACGATCCAGCACGTCGTGTGGATCTGGATGGAAAACAACGACTACTCGAACATCTTCGGCCCACAGCCGTACGAAACCCAGCTCGCAAATACCTACGGCCTCGCCGAGGACTACTACGGCATCGGGCACTACTCCGCGGACAACTACATCGCGGCGACCAGCGGTATTCCTTGGAACAGTTGTCTCGGCGGTGACGGCTCTGCCTCGAGCTGTCCGCAGTCGCAGGACAACATCTTCCACCAGCTCGGCGCCGGCAACGCCGTCAACTATGTCGAGTCCGGCAACACCGACAGCAATCACAATCCTTCCGAGTACTACACGGACCTGAGTGGTGGCAACTACGAGCAGTCGCTGCCGTCTGCGCCGTTCTCATCCTCGGCGTTCAATCCAAAGTTCGTGTTCATCTCGCCGAATCGCACCGACGATGACCACGACACCAGCGCGAGCGCGGGCGACTCCTGGCTTTCCAATGAGGTACCGGCGATCATGGCGACCGCGCAGTACCAATCCGGGACGATGGCGATCTTCGTCACGTTCGACGAATCGAACATCAACGACACTCAGGGCGCGACCAGTCCACCGAACAACCACGTCTACACGGCGGTGATCTCGCCCTACACACACGGCGTGAAAAGCAGCACTCCGTACACTCACTGGTCCCTTATGCGCACGACGGAGGAACTGCTCGGGCTTCCACTCCTCGGAAATGCGGCCACGGCTAACTCGATGGTCGCCACCTTCGGCCTTTGACTCCACCACCGAAAAGTCGAACGGTGATAGCTAGACCGGGACTGCGCCGCTTGATGCTCGTCGCCCTTGCGGTCGGTGGGCTCTTCGTCGTCGCCGCGACCGTGTCCGCCCGCCCGCAGATCACTCTTACCGTTCGTCCCGCTCTCCACATGGGGGCGCGGGGGGCACGCCATCATAAGCGCGGGCGCCGTAAGCACCCCCGGCGCACCTGCGCCACGCATCGCCGGCGCGGACACCAGAAGAAGTGCAAACCGCGGCACCGGCCGCACCCCACGCCGGGCAAGCCGATCACGACCGGCAGTACCACGCCCACGCCCACACCTACCACCGGTACGTCCACGGCTGGACCGTGTCCGAGTGGCCCTCCCGGGAACACTCTATCCGTCGGAGGGAACAGCTATGCGCTGGAGGGGATGGACACGTTCACCGAGGACGCCCCGACGGGATCGTTCGCGCAATCGGCGAACAACCAGATCGTTTACACCGGTGATCACGGAATGAGCTGGACGGGGTATCCCGATGGCACTCAGTCTACGTACTCGGGCAGCGCCGAGGGCTACCAGCCGTCGACCGTGCTGTCGGTTCACGATGGCGTTCTCGACTTCTACCTGCACAACGACTCGGGCGGCCATCCCGTCGGCGCCGATCCGTCGCCCCTGCCGGCGGCCAACCGATATCAGACGTACGGCGCGTGGTCCTTCTGCGAGCAGGTGGCTCCATCCGACTCCCACCGCCTTGACGAGTTCAAGCAAGCTCCCATGCTCTGGCCCCAAAACGACAGCGACGGCCCGTCGGCCGAGTCAGACTTTCCGGAGGCGGCCTTTAACGTGCTCACCTTCTCCGGATTCGCCCACTACGGGGGGTCCGGATCTCAGGATGTGTTCGAGATCCCATCCGTTGATCCGAGCTACGACCCGACGCAATGGCACGTCTACACGCAGGTCTGGGGCCCGGGCTTCCGGTCCTACTACGTCGACGGCCAGCTCGTTGGAACCAGCACCAAACAGGTGTGGTCAGGACCCGAGCGGTGGCAGCTGCAAGTCGAACCGGTCGGTGGCATCAACGACGGCGGCACAGGCCATGTCTATTTGAAATGGGTCTGGATCGGAACCCGCTCCTGACCGCGCCGCCACGGCTCGAGGTCGACCCCGGTCGCTGAGCCGCGACTGCCGCCCGCCGAGTCCGTTAGCTCGGCGGCCGGCCGAGCGAAGCGGACTGGCCGCGGACCGCGCGTCGCCAGATCTCTCTCATGGACAACCGCCATCTCTCGGTGCCCTCAGGCGACGCCCCCGAGTCGCCGCGCATCGCCACCCAGATCGCAATAGCCGCACCGAGCGTCTGACCGATCAGCCACCCCAAGCCGGCGCCGGACAGACCGACGCTCGGGATCAGCCACAGATCGAGCCCGATCGTGGCAATAGTCGAAACACCGGCGATCAGCAGCGCCGGCCCCACGCGTTGGCGGATCCTCTCGACGGCGATGACGAAGTTCACGATCGTGAACGGAATGAGCGAGATCGCGAACAGTCGCAGCAGATTCGCGGCCTGGTCGTACTCTGTGCCGAAAGCGCGCATGATCGGTCCCGCGAACAGCACCACGAAGGCGACCAGGGGAAGGACCACGACGAGTGCCAGCCGGCTTACCTGCCGCACCAACGAGCTGACCTTAGTCTCCGCCAGAGCGCCCTCGACCACGAGGGCGCTCGACATGTTCACCGCCAGCAACCGGAACGAGAAGCTGACCGCCCACGCCGAGTAGTAATACGCGTTGGCTGTCCCGGGCATCAAAGCCAGCACCAGCAGCGACACGAGCGAATCCGGGATCGCAGCGGTGACTGCGACGAAATGATGACCGGCGGCGAAGCGAACCAGCTGGCGACGGGAGGGGAGCCGCGACGGCACGTCACGTTCCCGTCTGAGGAACTTGCCGAACAACGCCACATTGACTACGACGACGAGTCCAATTAACCCGAGCACCCAGGCGCCGAAAATGGCCCACGCGCTGGCCGACGCAGCGAGCGCGACCAGCAGAAGGGCCTTGATGGCGCCGAACGTGGCATTCTCGATCGGCACCCATCCGGCCCGGTGCAGGCTGATCAGAACCGGGTCCTGAAGCGAGAATACAATCCAAAGCGCGATCGACGCGGCGAACAACAGCACCGTCAGCGGACTCTCGGTCAGGACTCCCAAGCCCGCGAGGTGCGCAAATCCGACCAGGAAGACGCCGGCCGCGCCGAGTCCGATCGCGATCGCCGTCGCGTACGTCAGCCGTACGAGCCGGGTCTGAGCGCCGCCGGCCACCGGAACGAAGCGCAGAAGCACATATTGCAGTCCAATCCAGCCCAAACTGGAGACGAGCGTCATGGCGCTGATCGCGCCCGCGCCGATCCCGACGGCCTTCGCCGGATACAGCCGCGCCGCCAGAACCCAGTAGGCGAACCCGAGAATGCCGTTGAAGCCGGTTGTCAGCATCAGTGCAAACGAGCTGCGGTACAACGGCACCCGGCGGACATCGTTCAGGCGAGCGACGTAACTCATGCTTCAAGCCCGAACTCGTGCGCGAGTGTTCCGACGGCGCGCTCGGCCGGCCAGGAGTCCGGTACCAACACACGACGAGCGGATGCGCTCGCGAAAGCGCGAGCGATAAGTTCCTCCTCCTCGGCCAGCAGCGGCGCGAATGCGGCTTCGAGGCCGGGCAGGCTGAAGATCGTCGAGCGCTGGCTCAGCAGAACATCGCCGGTCTCCGCCACAAGCTCCTGCTGCCCGAGAGGCGCCGAGCTGAGCGTGTCGACCGCGGCGCGCTGGATGACAACCACCTCGCCGACGGGAAGGCACATCGGACTGGCGCCCGCCCCCAGCGCCGAGGCACTGATCCTCAGCGGCGGCGCAACGAAACCTCGGGTTAGCGACTTGACCTGGCCAAGGCCGGTGAGCGTGCGGCGAGCCGACGGGCGCAGAGCCGCAAACGCCGCCGGTGCCGTTCGCGCCAGATCCGGGTAAAGCCGGAGCCGGCGGGGAAACGGCCGACAGTCTTGGCCGGGCACGATTAGAACCTGGTCGTCGCCCAATACCCGCCGGCCGGCGGCCAGGGCAAGCGCCGCCAAGCTGCTCTTTCCGCTCCGCGAACGACCGATCAGCAACAGGGCCTTTCCGTCCCGGGCGATGGCGGCGCTTGGCAGAAGTACATAGCCGGCGCGGACCGCGGCAAGCGAAACCAGCGGCTCGAGGATGTAGCTCTGCACGAGCGCGAGTCCCAGCGGGCCGCGAACGTCGACCGCCAAGCGCATTGCGTCGGCGTCTGGCGTGGCCGGGAACGACGCCCGCCACCGCGCCAGTTTGTGCGTCCCCCGCAACTCCGCGTCACCCGTCCTCCCTCGAGCCCTGCCGTCGTGACCATGGCCGCCGACGGTCGCCTCCACAGCGGGAACAGAGGATTCGGTGTTCAGCGCCGCGGAGGCATACTCCGCGCGAAAGTGGGCCCTGGCGCGGCGGTCTCCCCGGACGGACAGGACGAGGTCAGGTCCGAACCCGTAGAGGTCCGCCGGCCAAAGCGCGGTGTCAACACCACTGCGCCAGCGCATACGCGACCTTTCTGGGATCCGTCGGGAACGGAGCCCTCACGTCGAGCAGCCGGACACCGGCGAGAACGGTTCGGAGTAGATCTGCCTCGCGGCCGGCGACGCTGACCAGCGGCGACGGGTCCGGGTGTGCGGCGGCATAGCGAACACGAGCGTCGAGTTCGTACAGCGATCGGCGCTCATACGCAGCAGACTGGGCCAGGCGCTGCGCCGTCCATCCGACCTCCGCCTCGCGAACGGTTACCTCTTCCCCGGGTACCGTCGTCAGCATCGCGAGCGTCACCAGCCGCGGGGTCGCGGTTGGGTCCCGTGGTGAGCCATAGATCGCCGCGACTTCGGTCTGACGAAGCGACAGCCGACCCGTGAGCATGAGTACGCGTTCCAGCTGTGCCTCCGCGGCGTCCGTGATCGGATTTGCCCCCGCCGTGGAAAGCAAGGGCAACGCACCGCGCGCTGTCCGAGAGGCGCGCAGCCGCACCCGCTGTGATGTCCGGAGATGGGCCCGCAAGCGCGGGAGATAGTCAAGCACCCAGTCGCGTATGCCGACTGAGACCGGAAAGGCGTGGATACGCGCGTTGCTGTCAATTACCGTCCACTTGTCCGAGATGAAGCGTGCCCCTGACTCGGCGAGGGCCAACGCGGTCTCGGTCTTGCCGGTCTCGGACCAACCACACACCACGAGGCCACCCCCTCGGAGCTGAACGGCCGCGCCGTGTACAACAACAGCTCCACGTTTAATTGTAGCAAGTTGTAGTAGCGGACGCACCAGTTCTGAGAGCGCGACCCAGAGGGGAAAAGTACGGTCATAGGAGAGACGTATCTGCTCGTTTTGTCTCGACAGCCGGGGTAGCTCGAAGAGCGAATCGCCACGCATGAGGTAACAGCGCCCGTCGACGACACAAGTACGCCGACCATCTCCGGCCGGACCGTGGACATCCCGCAAGCTTCGAGGTAGGATGCCGTTGTTGGGGCAAAGCACCACGTCGGTCGTCTCGGGATCGACGCCAACACTCGGCTGGTACGGATCGAGTTGCGAGTCGACATACCGGACTATCTGCTCTCGGTCATCGTCGATCGCGAGGCCGGCCAGGCCATCTAAGTCGAATATGCGCGTCATGAGCGAATGTAGTGTCTCACCATGCTGACCAAGGCTCGGCCTGTGGTCATCACCTTGCCGAGCAACGCTCGGAGCACGAGCAGTCTTGCGCTATCGCCGGCCATCGCCGCCGGCGCGCTCTTCCTAAGCGTTGTCTCACTCGCCGGCGCCCGGCTGAAACTTGACGGTTATGGCCTGCTGCACAGCCTCCCCTGGCCGTATTACCTCGGGCTCGCCGGTCTCCCCCTGGCATCTGCGGTCGAATGGCGCCGAGAGTCGTCTCGGCCGCTGTTGGTGTTCGCCTATGTCATGGCGTTCCTGTTGCTGGTCTGGCTCACGCCGTATGTGCTCGAGAGCACCCCAAGGTTCCGCACCGGCTACCTGAGCTACGGCTATGTGGACCCCGTGGTACGAGGGCAGGGCCTGCTGCCTCGCCTGTTCATCTACCACAACTGGCCGCTGTTCCCGCTCGTGACGGCGGCGATTCAGAACGTCACCGGCATCTCGCCGCTCAAGATGATCGACTTCTGGCCCACCGTCATCTCGGTGCTGTACATGGTCCCGCTGTCCGCGCTCCTGCTGATGGCGACAGACCGGTCGTGGCCGGCCGCGCGACCCTGGCGGACATCGCTGAAGGCCACGCTTCGCGTGGACGCTCGGTGGGTGGCCGGCCTCTGGGTGTTCGTCATCTTCCAGTGGACCAATCAGGACTACTTCAGCCCGCAGGCGCTTACATTCTTGTTCTATCTCGGGCTCGTGGTCGTCTTGGCACACACGGCCCTGCGCCGAGACGGGGTATTCAACGGGGCGAGTGGCGCGGCCACCGTAATCCTGTTCACGCTCATCACCGCGACCCACGTTCTGAGCGCGGTCGTCGCGCTGTTCGTGATCACCGCGCTGACCTTGACGCGACAGTTGAAGCGGCCGACCTTGCTCCTGCTCTGCCTGCTCGTGTTCGTCGTGTGGCAGGCCTATGCAGCGGCCCCGTTCTACGAGTTCTACGGCCACCGCCTGCTCCAGACGGTGTTCGCGGCGGGCGACTTCCTGCAGTCGAACGTTTCCGGGCGCATCAGTGGGAGCGGCGCCCACTTGACCGTTGGCCGGCTGCGTGTGGCCGTCACCGCGATTGTGTTCGCCCTCGGCGTGTTCACGGTGCTCGTGCAGCTTCGACCCGGCCGCCATCGGATATGGAGGCCCATGACGCTGTGGCGGGCGCTTTCAGACGAGGTCCGCTTCGCGCTCGTGCTGCTGATTGCCACGGTTCTCGTGGGGCCGGTGTCCATCTACGGCGGTGAAATGCTGATCCGCAGCGAGCTGTTCAGCCTCCCACCGCTCGCGATGATGATCGTCGCCACGGCTGACAACCGTCGCGTCCTCACCGCAGTCGCGGCCGTACTCACCGTCATGGCGCCGCTCCACATCGCCACCCATTACGGCAACGAGCTCTATGACTACGTCTCGCCCGGTGAAATCGCAGGGTTCAACTACATCGCCGACCACCTGGCACCGGCGAAGATCTACGGCGGTTTTCCGGGTGGCGGCTTTCTGAAGTCGGCAACGCTCCGATGGCGCAACAGCACCGTGCCGAATGCCAACCACGTTCCGACGGCGAGCGACTTCCTGGAGCCGAACGCGCACAATTGGGGGAGGGCACCCGGAGACGTCTACGTGGCGTTCAGTCGCGGCGATGTCGCCGCGGCGACGCTGTTCTACAACAATCCTAACCTGATCGGCGAAATGCAGCGCCTCGTGGCACACAACCCCCATTTCCAGGCTGTATACGTCACCCGCGACTACTCGATCTACCGCTGGTTGCCCCCGCCAACCAGGCGGCGGCGGGCTACCTCCAACGCCTATGGGGTGCACCCCGGGGCCAGGCCGGCGCGTGCGGGTGCCTACGCGACCGGGTCTACCGCGGGCCGCGCCACCAGAGCCGGGGGACGCACGCGGAAGACGCACACCCCGACCAGGTAGCCGACGGCCGCGGCGCCCACCGCGCCTACCATCGCGGCAAACTGTCCCGCAGCGTCCCCGGCGCCCCGGCCGCTGACTACGCCTCGGACGCTGCTCTTGAGTCGCGCGGCCAGCGCATGGCGCAGGTACGCGCGCTCCGTGTCCAGTGAACGGCTGTCGCTCAGGCGACGCACCAAAGCCTTCGAGATCCCTTCGAAGTAACAGCGGCGAAGCAGATAGCTTGCCGTCGCTCGCTCGGCGGGCACCCGGTGGTCGATTTCTGCCCCGGCGGTGAGGGCGATCCGCGCGCCGCACACCGCGCGAGCGGCCCGCAGGCAGAACTCTGTCTCCTCGCAACCCAGCGGCAGGCTGCCGAGACGGCCGATCGCCGGGTTGAAGTGTCCCACCGTGTCGAACAGCCCGGCGCGGAACGCCATATTGCATCCGAGAGGGTTTCGCACATCGCCGGATTCAGGAAGCCCCGAGTAGGAGCATCCCACCACCCACAGGAATTCAGGGGGCAACCACCCGGGCTGCGCGGTCTCCCAGAGCGGTCGTGCATGGCCCCCCACTCCCACCACCTGTGGGTCGTTAAACGTCCTGAGCAAGCGTGCCAGCCACTGCTCGTGTGCGATCGCGTCGTCGTCGATGAACACGATGTACTCGCCCCGACTGCGGGCGATCGCCGTATTGCGCGCCGAAGACAGGCCGCGCGGGCGCTCGTTGGCCACGACCTCGACCTCATCGGGAAGACGGGCGCGAAGCTGTGCCTGCAGAGACTCGTTGTGATCGACAACTACAATCATCTGGCCCGGAGGAGGGTCCTGGGCCAGGACCGATTTCACGCAGTCGACAGTTTGCTCGAGCCTCTGGGACGCGAACGCGCACACCACGACGGTCGCGCTCGCGGCGTTGACAGTCGCCGTCGACTTTGTGGTGTGAATCGACTCGGTGGTGTTCACGTGTGTCTTCCTGTAGCCGTCATTGTGCCTTTGCCGAAGATGCCACGTCCCCGCGCCGATCACTGACTTGCGCGGGGACGTGGGTAACACACCTTGCGTGACCGACGATGCATCTCGCCGTGCCACCGACCAACCCGCAAGCGGCGCCGGCGGCTCGCCTTACGACTCGCCGCCGGCGCCTATGGGGCAAGCCTATGCCGTCAGCGTGATCCGCTTGGATGCACGGATGGTGCCGTGGCCCGAAGGCGTAAAGGCGCCCTTCGCCATCAGCTGCATCCTCGTGTTGCCGCTGAGGAGACTACGGCCGCTGGAGGTCAGGAAGACCACTGCGTTCGCTCGCCCTGAGCTATGGAACACCAGAGCGACCGTGGCGACCACCGTCTTCTGGCCGTTCGACACGCTGAACCAGGAGATCACGAGGCGACCCGGCGACGGCGCTACGAACGTGAACTTGTAGCCGCCGTGCTTGAGCACGCCGCGAATCGTTCCCGCGCTGCCCTTGGCGGCAAGCACCTTCAGGAGCAGTCCACGGATCTGGGCCTTGTTGATCTTGACGGGCGCGGTCGACGTTCCCGAGCCGCCGTTCTGGCCGCCGTTACCGCCGCCGTTCTGGCCGCCGTTACCGCCGCCGTTCTGGCCGCCGTTACCGCCGGCGTTGCCGCCTCCGTTGCCGCCGCCGTTACCGCCGGACGCGGGCGTGCCGGGCTTGACCACACCGGTCGCGCCAGAACTCGCCGGGGCGCTGGTGATGCCGCCGGCCGTCGCCGACTCCAGCACCCGCAGGGTATGGCCGACGTCAGCACGGGTTGCCGTGTAGTTCTGCGAGTTCGCCCCGGCGATTGCCGAACAATTGTTGCCGGAAGCATCGCAGTCCTGCCACTGGTGCGAGTAGCCGCTCGGGTTCTTAGGAATCCAGGAGCCGTGTGCCTCGGTCAGCGTCTTGCCCTCTTGAGCGGTCCCACCGATCGTCGGCACCGCGGTATTGCCCGGAGTGACGACGGTCGTCGTCACGGGCGAATGCGTAGAGGTGCTCCCCGCCGAGTTCGTGGCCGTGACGTAGGCCACCATCGTGTGGCCGAGGTCGGCGTCCTGGAGGACGTACGTCGCCGACGTGCTCGGCGGGGCCGGGAACGCCGCCCCGCAGTGAAGCCCTGCACCGTCGCATCGGCGCCACTGGTAGCCAAACGTGATCGGCTGGGTCCCGTCCCACGTCCCGGGGGTAATGGTCAGCGTCTGTCCATCCTGCGTGACGCCGGTGACCCTCGGCCCCGGCGGGTGGTTGATCGGCGTTCCGCCGGTGACTACACCGGTCGGCGACGAGCTCGCGGGTGTGCTGCTCCCAGGTGCGTACGCGGTAACGAGGAAGACCAGCGTCGAGCCGACGTCCGACGGCGCGATCTGGTACGTCGTGTTAATCGCGCCCGGGATCGCGGTGCAGGCAAGCGTGGTGGGGTTACAGTCCTCCCACTGCCGCTTGAGGTAGGACTGACCCGTCCAGGTACCGTCGGTTGACTGGAGGTACCTCCCGACTGACGGAGTGCTGATTTCGTTCGGCGGCGCGTTCGGCGGAATTACGATCGTCGGCGGTGAAGTGTTAACCGGTGGTGGCGCCGCCGCCGCCACCGGAGCCGCCCCGGCGACTGCCGGGAACAACGCTGCCAGAAACGCCACGAGCGCCGGCAGCCAGATGAAATGCAGGCGAGGCGAGCCTCGCCGTCGCAAAGCGCCCCCGTTTACAGATGCTTGCCCCATCAATGTACCCCCTTAACGGTGAGTTGACTTACTGGATCTAACTACGAAAGGTCTGACTAAGCTTCATTTCGTGTCGGCCGGTCTGTCAGCCACCGATCGCGCCGTGTCATATTCCGACCACCCTGGCGAGCCGTAGCCCGCTGAGAATCAGCCCGAGGAGCACGGCCCAGGCGGTGAACGGTGCGACGTATCGTGCGACGACCGAGAAGCGACCGCTGTCGGCACCACGCCCCACCTCAAACGGGACAGCGATGACGAGGATCGCCAACGTCACAAGCAGAAGGCGCCCGTCGTATGCGAGATGAGCGAGCCTGATGAGCAACAGCACTAGTGCAACCGCTCCGGCCGCCACGGCCGCGGGAAGAGCGAACAGTCCCACCAGCGTGGCTGCCACGAGCAACTTGCGGCCGCGCCCTCGCGCTGGGACCCTGCGATCTATCAGGCCGCGCCATAGTCCGATGTAGTTCCCGACCGCGAAGCCCGCAAAGTACGGCCACGGCCGCAATGCCTCCCGCATGCCGCGGGCCATTCCGAGCGCCGCGGCGGCGAACGGGATGACGGCGTTGAGTAATGCGGGGCGCCCATGCTTGCGCACCATCCGGCCAAGTCCGGCGCCGTCGGCAAGCCACTGCTTGCCGGCAAATGCGAATCCGTCCGCGAACCGGTGCAATCCGACCATGCCCTCGGAAACCCCGATCCGGAAGCCGGCCCGCGATAGCCGGATCCGCAGATCGATGTCCTCGCCCGAACGCAGCTGGCCGTCGAGTGGATGCGCCAAGAGAAGGTCGCGAGCTATGAGGCTCGCGCAGACACCGAACCACTGCCTACTGTTTCCGTGGTTGTGATGATCGGCGAGCGACTTACTCCAGTAGTCGCCGGCCCCGACGCTGTGGAGCCCAGCCTGAAGCGCCACCAGCTGGCGGTCACACCTCTCCCGATCGAGATCGCGCAACGCCGTGGGCGGCAGCACAACGTCCGCGTCTACCAACGCTATCCACGGCTGCGACGCCGAGGCGACCCCCATCATTCGTGCCGCGGCCACGCCCGCGCCGCCGTCGTCGATGACCTTGTCCACCCACGGTCGAGCGAGCTCGACAGTCCGGTCGGTCGAACCACCGTCGACGAGGATGATCTCGGCGGGATCGTTCTCCCGAATCGCGCGCAGACACGACTCGATCCAATCTTCGGCGTTGCGAGTGGGCACCACAGCGCTGATGTGAAGCGTCCCGGTGGGCGTCATCGCGGGGGGGGCTATCGCCGCCGGGGCGCCAAGGACAAGCTGCTCGAAGCGCAGGGCCGCGTCATGCTCCGCGGCGTGGTGCCAAGCGACGCGAACCTTCAGCGCGGGCGCCTCCCCGAACCAGACGACGTTGATCGTCTCATCCCCTACGACCATCCGTCTCACCGTCCGCACAGAGGTCGGGCTGGGCGACTGCCGACCCATCAGCTTTCGCGCTCGGAGAAGTAGCGCACTCAGGAGATAGGCGATCGGGCCGACCAGCATCCCGAACAACGTCACCAGCTTAAGATGCCGCGGGCGCCTGCTCGAACTTTCAATGGTCTGCCGCGGGTCGGGATCACGCCGACGGCGCAGCTCCGCAGCCAAGTTTCGCAGCCACTGGCGACGATGAGGACCAGATACCAATTGCTTGCCGACCATCGCGCCCAGACCGACGCCGTGGCGATACGCCCGGCGCCGCCCGGATTCCGCACGGCCGGGATCCTCGCGCCAGACCACAGCACTCGGTTCGTATGAGAGGGCGTAGCCCCGCCGAAGCATCCGAACGAGCAGATCGTGCTTCTCACCGCCGCACGCCAGCGTCGAGGGGCCCAACGCGGGATCAAACCCCCCGATCTCACGAGCGACCTGCGTAGGCATCATCAAGCTGCCGCCGTCGCCGAGTGCAGCGCTGGCGTAGGCGAGGACCGGAATCCCGCTCCCGGGGTCTGAGGGCCGATAGCTCTTTCGCCCGGATCCCTCGCCGGGCCTGGCGGGCGGTTCGAGCAGAAACCGAAGTTCACTGTCGAAGCCACCTGGCAGGCTCAGGCTCGTCACGCACGCAATCCCGGTCTCACTGCGAAGCGCCTCCGCGCTGGAACGCAACCAGTCTCGATCGACGACGACATCGTCGTCGACGAATGCGACGCCGTCCCCTTCGGCCCGACTCAATCCGGTGTTACGGGCAACCGAGACGGATGACGACGGCGCCTCTACGTAACGCAGCCGATGGTCACTCGGAAAATCGTTGACGAGCATCCGGGGAATATCCAAGGACTGTGGGCGGCGCTCGACGACAATCACTTCGAAGTCGTCGTAGTCGCTCCTCAGAATCGAGCGCAAGCAACGCTCCAGCGTCCGCAGATCACTGCTGGCGCTGACGACAACGCTGACCGAGGGGTCGAGAACTCGCATGGCCGATGCCGCGGTCGCCCTGGTGCCGTCGGGTATCAGGGCCACCTGCGCGCTCCATTCATCCCGTTTTCGAATCGACGGCGGCTCTGCCACCAAACCCGTGCGTTGCCCTGCTCGGCCCCTGACTGCGCCAGACCTGAAATCACCGGCTCAGCCCCGGACGGGCGCCGCTTCGGAAGTTGCGGTGTGAGATCCACCACCTCGCTCGGAGTCGTCTCCGGCTCGGAATCGACTGAATCTCCAACCAGCCGTCGGTAGAGCCTCCACGTGGAGTCGATCACCGATTCCCAAGACGTGGCTGACGACGGAAGCAACGCAGCGCTCGAGGTGATCGGAAGGCGCGCGGCCTCCTCGATCGCATCGGCCACGTCGAGCGGCGAACCTCTCGGGGCAACGAACACAACCGGGCCGAGACCGGGCCGGCCGGCGGCCTGCCGGTGAACCGGCAGGTCGGATGCAACCACGGCGACGCCGGCCACACGCGCTTCGGCCACCAACGATCCGGAGCCTCCGTCCCCGGGAAGGCTGACGACGACACTAGCGGTGCGCAGCCAGCGGAACAGCAGCTCGTCCGAAACCGCACCCACGAATCGGACACGTGAGGAGATTCGGAGGTCAGCCGCAAACGCGGAGAGCCGAGCGCGCGCCGGTCCATCACCGACCACGACGAGCCGAAACTCGGGATCGAGACTCGGCATTGCCGCGATCGCACGTCCAACCCCTGTGGCGTGGTTCAGTCGGTCGGCTGCGAGGACGACGATGTCGTCACCTTCAAATGGCGTGGCCGCGCCGAGCGCCGCCACGTCGACTCCGTCTGGAAGAACCTGTGTCCGGCGGTTCGCCTCGGGAACGATTCTGCAGACCACGTCCCGTTCGAACTCAGAAGCACAAACGATCTGGACGGCCGCGCCGACAATCGCCCTCGTCGCTCCTGTGTGGCGCCAGTTCGCGAACGCGTCCACTGGGACGCTCGGCGTAAAAACCAGGCGGCGCACCCGCGTGCTCGCGACCGCCGTCGCAAGCGACAGCCGCCTGGTATGAACGTCGACGACATCGAACGGCGGGAACCCAACGCGTAGGCGTTCGAGCAGCCGCGGCGCAGCAGGGAAGCGCAGTGGGCCAGCCACCGTCGGAAAGCGCCGGATGCTCACGCCTTCCCGGCGCTCGGGCACGAGTTGCGCGGGACCCTGCGTCAGGATCTCGACTTCGACTCCGCGCTTCGCGAGCCCGCGGGCGAGCTCATCGACGCGACGCTCCAGGCGTCCGCGCTCGGGCAGGTAGCTCGACGCGACGAGCGCGACTCTCATGACCCCAGCAAGCGGTAGGCGATGCGCGGCAGGACCGCGGTTTCCGACGCGGTCGACAGCCGCTCGCGGACGATCGTCCGCAGGACACGAGTGCCGTCACGAACGGTATGAAGGTTGCTCTCGCCGTTCAGGCGGACCTGCTCGAAGCTGGGAACCTCATGAACGATCAGCCCGGCCTTCGCGACTCGGACGTTGATCAGCGTTTCTACCTCAAAGCCGTCGCAGTCCACCCGCAGGTACGGCAAACACCGTGCCCAGAACGCGTTATAGCCGTAGCACAGGTCGGTGTAGTGGGTCCCGTAGAGCGTGTTGACGAACGCGCCGAGCAGGCGGTTACCGAGGCTGCGCGCGCGAGTGATGTCCGTGCTCGCGCCGCCCTGCGCGAACCGAGAGCCCTTGACGAAATCAGCGCCATTGCAAAGCGCAGAGACAAAGCGCGGAATCTCCGCGGGATCGGTCGACCCGTCCGCGTCGAGCGCGACGATGATCTCTCCGGTGCAGGCGGCAAAGCCCTCCGCCATGGCGTTACCCTTACCCCGTCCCGACTGAGTCAGGATCCGTATGTCCGGCCGTAGCCGACGTGCGACGGCGACCGTTTCGTCCACCGAATGGCCGTCGACAAGGATCACCTCGTGAAGCCCTTCCGGGAGACGCGAGAAGACGTACGGCAGGTTCTTTTCTTCGTTCATCGCGGCGATGACGACGCTCACCTCGACGTTGAACGGCGCGAAGCGCTGCAGCGGCTGACGCAGCGTCGAGTCGCGCGCTAATTGGATGTGACTTCCCTCGAGCGGAACGTCGTCGAGCAGCTCGAGCTCCATAGATGACATCAACTGCCCGTCGTGCTGCAGCATGCTGGCCCCCTATTTCATTCCGGTGATCTTCGGTGATCGCCCTCGATTATCTACAGCCATCGGACGAGATCAAGACCCGGAGCGATGACGCGACCGACCGTTTACGTCATTGGCGTGAATCTGCGCGTCAGATCCGTCACTATGCGACAGGCGACGAGGCTTCAAGTGAAGCGCTCACGACGAGCCGAACTCACCACGGGGGCTAGCAGGATCGCCCGCGGCTCTCCCTTCGGGCCGCGGGCATCTTGCAAGCGTTGTCAGTCGACTTCGCTGCGGAGCTCGTCGCCTCGCTCAGCCCGCTCGATGAGCTCGATCGCGCGTCGGCGGTTCGGCACCCCAAGCTTTCGCAGCATCGACGCGACATGCCGCCGCACAGTCACCTGCGAGATGCCCAGGTGGCTCGCGATCTCCGCGGTTCCCTCGTGTCTGCGCAATCGCTGCAGTACCTCGAATTCGCGCGCGGTGAGCTCAACCTCTGCTTCCTCGGATCCGAGGACCACGCGACGCCTCGTCCCGCGCTCGCGAAACTCGAGCACGAGACGTCCAGTCATCGCGCGGGGCAGAGCGGCCTCGCCGCACATCACGCCGCTGATCGCGTGCGCCAGTCGGCTGGCTGGAGTGCTCATCGGCAGATAGCCATGGGCGCCGGCGCGCAGCACCTCGAATAGCTCCTCGTCCCGCGCTGACCCCGTCATCATCACGATCTTCGTCTCCGGGAGCGACTGCTTTATCCGGCGAGTGGCCTCGATTCCATTGCCCGGCAGTTCAACCGCTACAACGCAGACATCCGGCTGGTGCGCGAGCGCCGCCCACACTGCCTCCTCCGCGTTCGCCGCCTCCGCTACTACACGCATCCCATGAGGCTCGATCGCGCGCTTAATCCCTGCACGGACGGGCATCTGGTCATCCGCAAGCACGACCGTCAGCTCGCTTGCGGCGGACGCCACTCCTTTACCTCATGCCGCCGCTATTTGCGGCTTCGCCGAACGACCCGGTCCAGTGTGACCCCACTGGGCGAGAAACGTATCAGGGCACGCAGGGCTTCCGAGACCGTTCAGTTCTGAACGCAGGAGGGGCGAGTAAGCCCATTGGCGGCCGGCTCGCGAGGAACCACACTCCGGTCCTTCAACGGGGTGCAGGACGGTAGATTTCGAATGAATGGATTTTTGGGGGCTGGCGGCACGACCGCCCGCGGGCGCACGCGTGTGCTCCCGCTTGTCGTCTGCGTGCTGGCGATCATGGCCAGCTGGTGGCTGCTTGCCGGCGTGGCTCAGGCCGCGCCGTCGAACACGGCGCCGCCGACCATCACGCCGACAACTCCACAGGCCGGGGGGACAGCGCTGACAGCCAGCCCAGGCACCTGGACCCCCTCGGCCACGGGCGACACCATTTCCTACCTCTACCAGTGGGCGGTCGGCGGCATTAACGTAGGGACCAACAGTGCGACCAATATCTACGCCCCAACGGCAGCGGACATCGGCAAGACCATCACCGTCTCGGTGACCGCGTCCGACGCCGGTGGAGCAAGTGCTGCCGTGCCGTCGGCGGCGACCTCGGCCGTCACCGCGGGCCCGGCCCCGGTCAACACCACGGCGCCAGCGATCACGCCACCGACTCCCCAGGTAGGGCAAACGCTGACGGCTAGCAACGGAGCATGGAACGTTACGGCCCCGGTTACCTACTCGTACGCGTGGACAAGCGGTGGGCTTCCGGTAGGCACCAATAGCCCGAACTACCTGGTGGCTGCAACGGACATCGGCAAGACGATCACCGTCACGGTCACTGCGACCGAGGCTACCCTCGGCTCGAGCGCTCAGGCCCCCTCAGCGGCGACCGCCGGCGTGCTGCCTCTCCCACCCGTCGCCGGCGCCTCTAAGCCGACCATCTCGGGAACGCCGCAGCAGGGCCAGACGCTGACCGTGACGCATGCTGCTTGGGCCAGCGCAACCCCGCTCACCGTGATCGCCGACCAGTGGTTGCAATGTAATGCCTTCGGCGGCGGGTGCCAGCCGATCCCCGGTCAGACGGCAACGACCTACGCGTTAGGCCCGGGGGACGTCGGGCATACGATCGCGGTCTCAGAGTCGGCGAGCAACACCGGGGGCACATCGACCGCGGTCGTCTCGAGCGCCACGGCGCCCGTCACGGCGACGAGCGCCACCTCGGTCGTCGCCTTCTCCTCAAACCCGCCGAAGACGAATCAGACCGTAACGCTCATCGCGACGATCAGCTCGAGCTCGGGCAACGCGAGCCCGGCCGGCTCGGTGACATTCTTCAACGGGACGGGCGCGATCGGCAGCTGCACGGGCAAGCCCGTCAACGGCGGCACGACCGTCACGGTGATCTGCCCCGCCGGCTTCGGAGCCGGCACGGCGCAGATCTCAGCCGCGTACCAGCCTGGTCCGGGTTCGCTCGTCGACGGCTCGACGAGCGGACCGACGTCAATCACGATCGGCCGTGATTCCACGTCCGTCTCGCTCGCGGTCACCTCGCAGGTCAACGCCAACAACACCGCGACGTACAGCGCCGCGCTCGTGCTCCCGAGCAGCAACTCGGGGCCGATCGAGCCGACCGGTTCGATCGCATTCCTCGACGGCGGGCAGCCGATCCCCGGCTGCGCCAGCCAACAGATGACCAACCTAACGGCGACCTGCACGCAGAGCTACAACTTGACGGGGACGCACCAGATCTCCGCCGTCTACAGCGGCGACGCGAACTTCGCCGGGTCGACCTCGTCTGGGAGCTCGGTGCAGGTCGTCAAGAGTGGGGCGAAGACCGTGCTCGGCTTCGTCAAGTCGCTCCTCCAGTGGTCTTTCTTCTACCACCCCACCTACACCCAGGTGATGCAGTTCGTGGTTTCCCAGATCGCCAACGGAACGACGGTCGTGCTCCAGTGCCAGGGCAACGGGTGCGCGTTCAAACAGGTCCTGCTCACACCACGGCACAAGCGCCGCTCGATGAACCTCCTGGCTCGCTTCGACCACAAGAAACTGAAGCCCCGGACGCGCGTCACTGTTCGGGTCATGCATCCGTCCTGGGTCGGCAAGTTCTTCTCGTTCACGATTCGCGCCGGCGCCGCGCCGGTGGCAGCCCAGAAGTGCATCCCGGTCGGTAAAACGAACCCCGGCCCCGGCTGCTAAGGCGAGCTCGGCGCCGCCTGAGATCCGCCCGTCCGCGCGGCGGTCGCGGCTATCGTGAGCTCGCGTGTCGACGCTAGTGCTCTCCGACCTTCATCTGGGCTCGCGTCTGCGGCACGACGTCCTGAGGCACCCGGAGCCGCTCGGCCGGCTGCTCGAGGGGCTCGACGGCATCCAGCGGCTGGTGCTACTCGGAGACATTGTGGAGCTGCTGGATAAGCGGGCCGTACGCGCCATGGATGTGGCCGAGCCGATTCTTCGCCAGATCGGCGCGACGCTCGGCGCCGACCGGGAGGTGATCTTCGTCCCCGGAAACCATGACCGGACCCTAGTTGCCGACTGGATCCGGATGGCCGGCGCCGGCGTCGCCCTCGACAGCCGCGTTCCACTTGACGCGACGCCGGAACTTGCGCGCATCACCTCCTGGCTTACCCCGGCGCGGGTCCGGGTGCACTACCCGGGCGTGTGGCTTGCTCCCGGAGTGTGGGCGACGCATGGGCATTACCTTGATCGTCATTTACTACCTGAGTCCGCGTTCGGCGTCACGTACGGTCTTCTCGGCCGCGTCCCGCAACCCGGCGCGGTCCCGAGTGACTACGAGCTGGCCGGAGGGCCGTCGCTCACCCGCCTCGACGCGTTCCTGATCAAGGTGCTCCCGCGCCCACTCGCCGGGCTGGCGGAAGACGTCGCCGATCTCGTGCGGGCATCGACGATGCCGCTGGCCCCGCGACGCCTGCTGCGTCCCGGAATGGCGCGCGTCACCGCCGGCGTCCTCGGCGCGCAGATGCGCCGTGCCAGCCTCCCCGCACTCTTGCATGTGGTCGGGCGCCTGGGCGTCGACGCGGAGTATGTGTTGTTCGGTCACGTACATCGACTTGGCCCTCTGCCAGGCGACCTCGAGACGCGGTGGCGCGGACCGCAGGGCCGGCCCCGAATCCTGAACACCGGCTCCTGGCTCTACGAGCCGCTGCTAGTGCACAACGCGACCCCGCCGCATCCGTACTGGCCTGGCGGCGCCGTGACCTTGGAGGCTGACCACGTCCCGCGCGCCGTCGGGCTGCTCGACGCCGTTCCCGCGCGCGCGATGCACTGAGCAAGGATCTCCCGACCCCCCGATCGTCCCGATTCAATGTCCGTCGCGGATCTGACGGGCGGCCTAGAACCCGAACCGCCCGAGCAACGACGACGCGGTCCGGGCGTTGGCTAGCAGCGGCAGCCCCAGCAGCTGTTCTGTAGTCCGCAGCACCGAATAGTGGTTGGACGGGTGGTGGTCTACGACCCCGTGCGTGTAGGGCGATATCACGATTAGCGGCACTCGGTTGACCCCGGAGTCGGACTCGCTTTCGTCCCACGTGATGAAGATCACGGTCGTCCCCGCGCGGTACTGCGGAGTGGCCATCAGCTTGGGTACGAAGGAGGCGAGGAATGTGTCGCCGTCCTGGATCGTCCCGTTGTGCATGTCGTTGATCGCGTTCGGTGCGACGAACGTGAATGCTGCGCTGAGATCGGGCGTGGGGCGGAACGGGACGTCGTAGTTAGAGCAGTCCGACCCGAGGTTGGTGTAGTAGGTCTCCGGGTTGTGGCGCACTAGGTAGGGGAAACTGTTCATGCGTTCGCAGTTCGTGGACATGCTTTCCGCCAGCGAACGCGACCGGCCTCCGCGCAGCTGGCTGAAGATCGAGGGCACGTCGAGCGCGTAGGTCCTGGGCTGTCCGGGTACGCCTGGACTCCAGTCCTCGCTCACTCCGTGCGCGGAGCCGCTGGTCAAGGCGATGTAGTTGGGCAGCGACGGGTGCGAGATCGCCGTGTAGTCGGCCGCGTACCCATAGGTCCGCGCCAGCCTCGACAGGTACGGTGCGCCGGGCGAATCCAGCACGTCTTGAGACTTATTTTCCATCAGGATCCAGACCACGTGACGAATGGCCGGATGACCCGGGCGAGAGGCGGGCACGGACGTAGCTGTCGTGGCCGCGGCGCCTCCGCACCCAGCCAGGGCAAGGGCCAGCAGGAGGGGACGCAGCCTGCTTATCACACGATACCTGCCTGCTCGCGGCCAATCGCGTCGGCCGTATTCCGGTTGCGACGAGGCCTGGCGGAGCTGGCGGTTCTGTTCGTAAGGTCACCTACCACGGCGGCGCGGTCGCCCCGCTGCCATCGCCGACGCACCATCGGTCGCTCCGAAAGGTACCAACGGATTGTTGTCAAACCGTTGGGCGACCTGTGAGGGGAGTCTTAACGCACGGAGCGGTCTCCAGCGGACTGGCCGGCGGACGCCCGGCCATCAACCGCATCTTGGGTGCTGACCGAAAAGGACTGCGAGATCGCCGAAGAAACGCGCGAATTGCAGGGCGAATTCTCCTAACGGGCTGGATGGAGCCTCCGACCCTTTCCGGACCGCAATCAATCCGCAACCCCACAGCCCGTTCACAAGATTGCTACAATCAGGCCAAGTTCGATTAGCTTTGGGGCAGTACCCACGTAAAGTGGGCAAATTAGGGGCAGTTGGTATGAGAGGGCGCGGGCGGCAGCACCTCCATCGCGTCACGGACGGCAACGCGTGGCGCGAGAGGCGACTCGACGGGAACAGCACTCGGCGATTTGAGCTGAGTAGCACTCGTTTGGCGAGTGGGGGCAACATGAATCTCAGCGTCGCCGTCACAGCTGACGCGGGCCCGCGCACGATCGTTTCCTGGTCGGTCGCAATCGCGGTCGTCGCCGCGGCCGTCGGCGCGCTGGCGCTCCTGCCTGCCCACGTCGTCGCACCGGACGACCGCGGTGCGCTCGAGTTGACGATTGCGGTGTGCGCGATCGCCACCGCCTGGCTTCTGGTCGCCAATTGGAGCCGTAGCCGCGAGTTGCCGGACCTTCTGCTGCTGGCCGGGCTGATCGCCCTATCGCTCGCGGACTTCGTGTTCTTGGGCCTGCCCGCGATCAAAGAGATGCGCGGTGTGGAATCGAGCAACGGTCTGCGGCTCGCCGGCGAGCTCGTTGCGGTCCTCGCGATCGCCGCGGCGGCGATCGCCGGCCTGAAGCCGGCTCGCGAGTCGCGTCGTGGGGTCGTCAACTTCGAACTCGGGGCCGGTGCCGTGGTGGTGGTGCTCGGGCTGCTTCTCGCGATCCTCATCGGTGCGAGCGCTCTGCATACGGACACCGGAGTGGCCGCCGCGGACCCGGTCGCCCTCAGCGTCCACACGATCTTCGTCGCGATTCTGCTCGCGGCGGCCGTCGCGTTCCTGGCCGGATTCCCGAGCGCACACAGCCGGAGCGTCGTGTTCGCCGCGGCGTGTCTCCTCCTGGCCGGCGCAAACCTGCGTTATCTCGTGGCTCCGGCGTTACGCATCGACTGGGTCACGCCTCACGACTGTTTGCGGCTTGCCGCGTACTGCTTCCTGCTGGCGGGCGCATACCTCCAGCACGCGAAGCTCCGACGCGCCGCTGCGTCCGCAGCGATCGCTTCCGAGCATGAGCGTATCGCCCGGGACCTGCACGATGGACTCGCACAGGACCTGGCCTGCATCGCCGCCCAGGGACAGCGACTCGACTGCGAGCTCGGACCCGAGCATCCGCTCATGGTCGCGACTCGTCACGCGCTCGCTGCTTCGCGCGGCGTGATCGCGGACCTGACCGCAGCCACCGCTCCCAGCACCGAAGCGGCGCTTCGCATCATTGCAGACGAGCTCGAGCATCGTTACGACCTGCAAGTCCAGGTACGGGTCGAAACGGACGCTGCTCTCACCCCGGACGCCGAGTTGGAGCCGACCCAGCGTGAGCATCTCATCCGAATCGCTCGCGAGGCGATCGTCAATGCGGCAACGCACGGTTTAGCTCGGCACGTGGATGTCGTGCTGCTGCGCCGGCCCGGGACGCTCCTCATGCGCGTATCCGATGACGGGCGCGGGATCAGTGCCGGCCAGCAGTCTGGGTTCGGGCTACGGAGCATGCGTGCCCGCGCCGCCTCGCTCGGTGGTCAGCTGAGCGCCCACCCCCGCGCAGACGGCGGCACCGATCTCGAGCTGCTCGTCTCCTAGCCACCTGACCGCCAAACCACCCGGATCCCGCACTGTCGATCTCAACCATCAGCCCTGGCATCGCCTCGCGAGGCACTGACCTCAAGGTCCTCGTGGTCGACGATCACGAGCTGTTTCGCCGTGGGTTGATTGGGCTGCTCGAGGAGCGCGGGATCGAGATCGCCGGTGAGGCAGCCCTCGCCGCAGACGCGATTCGGCTCGCGGCGGACATCGGCCGATGCGTTGTCTTGATGGATCTGAGCATGCCCGGGATGTCGGGGATCGAGGCCATTCAGCGTCTTGCCGCGGCCGCGCCGCTGGCGAGGGCACTGGCGCTCACCGTCCTGGCCGATGATCAACACGTCATCAACGCGCTGCTGGCCGGAGCCTGCGGATACGTGGTCAAGGATGCCCCGATCGATCAGATCGTGGAGGGAATCCGGGCGGCTGGTCGCGGAGAGTCGGTGATCTCGCCTCGGATCGCAAGCCGGTTAGTTCGTCGCCTGCGCGAGCCGGTGGCCGTCGAGGCCACGGCCACCGGGTGCGAGTTGACGCCCCGTGAGCGGGAGGTCCTGGAACTGCTCGCGCGCGGACTCGATAACTCCGAAATCGCACGTGTGCTCTATCTCAGCCAGCACACGGTCAAGAACCACGTGTCGAGCATCCTCAGCAAATTGCAGGTGGAGAACCGCATTCAGGCCGCAGTCCGGGCTGTCCGCACGGGAATGGTCTGACCCACCTAAGAGTCCCCAGTCGCCACCGGCCGCCCCCGATCCGTGATCCAGTCGCTCCACGAGCCGACGTAGAGCGCAGCCGGAAGGCCGGCGAGCGAGAGCGCGAGCACCTCGTGCGCCGCCGCTACCCCGGAGCCGCAGTAGGCGCCGACCGCAATGCCGTCGCGCACACCGGCGTCCTCGAACAGCCGCCGGAGCGCATTGACGTCGTGAAAGCGCCCGGAGGCGTCGATGAGCGACGCCGCCGGGACGTTCACCGCCCCCGGGATGTGGCCCGCCACCGGGTCGATCGGCTCGCTCTCGCCTCGGAACCGCTCGGGCGCGCGGGCGTCAAATAACACGCCGTCGCGGGCCACGGCGGCTGCGCCCGCGGCATCGAGCAACGGCATTCCGCCCGCTCGGGGCTCGAAATCCCCGGGTTGGGCCGCGACCGCCTCGAGCTCGACCGGGAGCCCGGCGGCTCGCCAACCCGCGAAACCGCTATTCAGAACGCTCACCTCCGGATGCCCGAAGTAGCGAAGCAGCCACCACGCCCGCGCGGCCGCGACCGAATTTCCGGCGTCGTAGACGACCACCGGCCGCGAGCCCGACACGCCCGCGGCGCGCATCGCCGCGCCGAACTCCTGCGCACCGGGAAGCGGGTGGCGGCCGCCGTCCCCCGGTGGCCCGGCCAGTGCCGTGTCGAGGTCGACGAACACCGCGCCCGGAATGTGGCCCTCGAGGTACTGCGGCCACCCCGGGGGGCCGCCGAGCTCCCAGCGGACATCCAGGATCGCCGCGTCGGACGGGATCTCGGCCACCAGCGTCATCGCTTGCCGATCGCGTAGTCCAGGATCGAAAGGTCGGTAAGCCACTCGACCGGAGCCTTGTCGTCGGTGTAGACCGCGCCACCGCGCAGCTCCGGCCCCATCCGGCCCGCGACGTTCTCAGCCACCGGCCGCAGGTCGCCCGGGACTCCCGTCATGGCCCCAATCGGCTGGGCGCTCGCCATCACCAGGGAGTTCGTGGCACTCGGAACCTCACGCACGACGAACGGGAACACCGCGCCCAGCGTGGCCGAGACGACCTTTTCGAGCGCGTCCGATCCCGGGATGTGCCCGACGTTGACGATCACCATCCCGCCGGCGTTCAGGTGCGAGCGGATCAGCGAGAAGAACTCACGCGTGAGCAGGTAGAACGGGATGTAGGGCTGGCGGTAGGCGTCGAGGAAGATCGCGTCGTAGTGCGCCCGCGTCGACTCGAGCCACGGCCGGGCGTCCGCGGTGTACAGATGCAGGTCGGGGCCGTGCAGGTCGAAGTACCGCTTGCCGATCGCGCTCAGCGCGCCGTCGATCTCCACAGCGTCCACGCGCGTGCGGGGGAAGTAGTGGCCGTAGGCCCGCGCCACCGAGCCCGCCGCGTCGCCCAGGATCGCGATGCGCGACGGGGGCGCGGGGCGCACACCGGCGAACGGGAGGACGAGGAAGTCGTCCCAATAGCCGCCGGTCAGGTAGCTCCCGGGCCGGTAGAGCGAGTGGACGGCGACCCCTTCGTTGAGCTGGAGCCAGCGCTCGCCGCTGGGGAACTGAAGGACGCGCGCGTACTGGTACTCCGTTTCGGTCGAGTAGATCACCCGCGCGCCCGCCACGTCGGCGCCCACCGCCGCCGGCGGGATCGCCATCAGCGCCACGATCACGAGCGCCACCAGGAGGAAGCGCCACGAGCCTGCGCCGAAGGCGGCGGTGACGGCGAGCAGCGCCGCGAACACCAGGAAGGTGCGGTGCGTCCCGATCAGTGGGATCAGGAGGAGCGCGGCGAGGAACGTGCCGGCGAGCGATCCGGCGGTCGAGATCGAATACAGGCGCCCGGTCACGGTCCCGGTGTCCGACACACGCGCCACCGCCAGCCGGTTGGCGTACGGCGCCACCATGCCGAGCAGCAGCACCGGCACGGCGACCAGCACGAGCACCGCGGCCAGCGAGCCGAGGAAGCCGCCGACCGACAGCGCGCCGAGTGCTCTGACCGCCTCGCGCAGGAACGGGTCCGAGACGAACGGGACGATCGCGAGCAGCATCGCCGCGATCAGGACGATCGCGCACAGCCCGCGCAGATCCGCCCGCCGGTCGGCCAGCCGCCCCCCGACCGCGTAACCGACGGACAGTGCGACCAGCACGGTCGCGATGGTGTTGGCCCAGATCAGCGTGGAGGCGCCGAAGTACGGCGCGAGCAGGCGCGCGGCCGCGATCTCCGCGCCCAGGCTGGCCGCGCCGACCGCGAACGCGATCGCCTTCAGGCGCCAGAACGGCACGGGGGCGGTGGGCACATGCCCGGTCCCGGAGGGCCGGCGGTCGCCCGGCGCCGGCCGAGTCTTGGTCGTCACGCTCACCGGAGAGACAAGCGTATTGGTCAGCATCCGAACCTTGGGGTTCAGGATCCGCCCGCGAACGTCGATTAGGCGTGGAGGGGTACCGCCAGTGTCAGAAGTCTTCGTCGCCCGCCAGCCGATCTTCAACCGCCAGCTCCAAGTTGCCGGTTACGAGTTGCTGTTCCGGGGCGGCGACGCGGCCACCGCGGTGGTGTCCGACAAGGAGGGGGCGACGGCGTCGGTCGTGCTGAACTCGTTCACCGAGATCGGCCTCGAGCGGATCGTCGGGTCCAAGCCGGCCTGGGTGAACGTCTCGCGCGAGTTCGTGCTCGAGGGGCTAGCGGCGACCATGCCGCCCGCCGTGGTCGGGCTCGAGATCCTCGAGGACGAACTGCTCGACGAGCGCTTCGTCCACGCCTTGATCGATCTGAAGCGCCAGGGCTACCGACTGGCGCTCGACGACTTCGAGTACAGCGTGAGCGCCGAGCGGCTGCTGGGCCTCGTCGACGTCGTCAAGCTCGACGTGCTGGCGCTGGGGCGCGAGCAGATGGCCCGCGAGGTCAAGCACCTCAAGCGGTACAGCGTGAACGTCCTGGCCGAGAAGGTCGAGACGCACGAGGCGCACGCCTACTGCATCGAGCTCGGCTGCGATCTGTTCCAGGGTTTCTTCTTCTGCCGGCCCGAGCTGATCCACAACCGCGGGATCGTCGCCAACCGCGCGTCGATGCTCGAGGTGGTTTCCGCGCTCCAGGACCCCACCGTGCAGCTGCAGCAGCTCGAGCGGCTGATCGGTCGCGACGTCGGCCTGAGCTTCCGCCTGCTGCGCTACATCAACTCGGCCTTCTTCGGGCTGCGCTTCGAGATCAGCTCGATCGGCCAGGCGCTCGCGCTCCTCGGCGTGCAGAACCTGCGGCGCTGGGCGACCCTGACCGTGCTGGCGAGCATCGACGGCAAGCCGCCCGAGCTGACCGTGACCGCACTGGCCCGGGCGCGCTTCTGCGAGCTCGCCGGCGAGCAGCTGTCCGGCCCGCGTCCTGGCGAGCTGTTCACGCTCGGGCTGTTCTCCGTGATCGACGCGCTGATGGACGCGCCGATCGAGGATGTGGTGGCGATGATCCCGTTCCCGGCCGACATGCGCGACGCGCTGGTCGAGCGCAAGGGCGAGAAGGGCGCGCTGCTCGAGTGCGTGACCGCGCTCGAGGCCGGTGACTTCGACCGGGCTCGGACGTTGGTGCGGCGCGCCGGCGATCTGTACGTCGAGGCGCTGATGTGGGCCGACGAGGCGGCTGGCCCGCTGTTCGAGCCGGTCGTCGCCGCGGCGGCGTAGCTCCTACCCCTCGACGACCGCCGCCGCCGCGTAGTCCTCGAGGATCCCGGCCCACCCGCCGGGCGAGTCGAAGCTGCGCCGCATGTCGTCCATCTGCACGCCGTAGGCGTCGAGGCCTCGGTGCTCCAACTCGACGCGCGTGCGGTCGGGGCCCTCGGGCACGAACGACACCTCGACCTCGGTGTGGAGCTCGGCGTCGTAGGCCCACTCGCCGCTGATCTGCCAGGCCAGCACCAGGCGCGACGGCGGCTCCCACACGAGCACCCTGCCCCACTCGCATTCGCTGCCGTCGACATCGCGCTCGTACCAGCGACCTCCCTCACGTTCCTCGATCACCGCCTCGGCGAGCGCGGCCGGACCGATCTTGTGCGACCGCGGCCACCACCGGTTGAAGTCCCGGGTGAACACCGCGAACGCGCGTTGCTGGGGCGCGGACACCGTGATCGCGTGCCGCACGGCCGCCTGAGTGCTCATGTTTCGCTCCCTGGTTCAGAGGGTTGCTCCTGCTCCTCGGCGGCAGCGCGAAAGCTCGCCAGCGCGTTGCTCCAAAACGCGTCGAAGTACTCGCGCAGCGCCGCCACCGCCGCCGGGTCGACCTGGTACACCCGCCGAGTCCCGGACGGGCTGTCGAACACCAGCCCCACTTCCTTCAGCACCTTGAGATGCTGTGAGACCGCGGGACGGCTGATCGGCAGCTCGTCGGCGAGCTCGCCCACGGCCAGGGGGCCGGCCGTGAGCCGCTCGAAGATCTCGCGCCGCGTCGGATCGCCGAGAGCCTGGAGCGCCTGCTGTTGGTAAGTCTGCACGAACGGTAAGTCTAGACTTACGCACGCGATCTGTCAAGCTACTGCGCCCCATGCTCCTCTACGACAGCCCCGTGTCGGGCAACTGCTACAAGGTGCGCCAGCTGTTCGCGCACCTCGGAATCGAGTACGAGCGCCGCGAACTGTCGGTGATCGACCGCTCCAACCGCGCCGAGGTGCTCGGCGAGCTGAACCCCGGCCTGCGCGTGCCCACGCTCGTCCTCGACGACGGCCGGTCCCTGGCCGAGTCCAATGCGATCACGTTCTACTTCGCCGACGGGACGCGCTACCTGCCCGACGACCGGTTCGAGCGGGCCCAGGTGCTCCAGTGGCTGTTCTTCGAGCAATACAGCCACGAGCCGTACATCGCGGTGGCGCGGTTCTGGGCCATCGCCGGGATCACGCCGTCCGAGGAGGACCGCAAGGCCAAGCTCCGGGGCGGCACCGCGGCGCTCCGCGCGATGGACGCGCACCTCACCGACCACGAGTTCCTGGTGGGCGAGCGCTACACGATCGCCGACATCGCGCTTTACGCCTACACGCACGTGGCGCCGGAGGGCGGCTTCGAGCTCGAGCCCTATCCCGCAGTCAACGCCTGGTTGGCGCGGGTGGCGACCCAGCCGGGCCACATCGCGATCACCGACTGAGACAGCCGGCGTCGAAAACCGTGCCGTCCCAGACGCGGCGCGGTCGCCTGCCAACGCGTCACGGCTTTTGCGCTCACCGCCCGCTCCGTCACCGACCCGTCAGGACACCCCTTGTGGCGGGGGGTGCGCTGGCTTACCCTTCCAGCACCATGAATCGTTTCAACGGCTTCGTGGTCATGGCTGTGGTTTTCTTGGAGCCGTTCCTCGTGGCGCTCTGGATTGCGGTCGGCTGCGGGCGGCAGAAGCGATCGCATTTCTGGCTTCGCGCCTTACTCGGTGCGCTTGCTCTGCCCGCCTTGATGGCGGCTCTCGTCGGGCTCGCTCGCCAGCGCGTGCTACCGCTACCGGACGACGGCCTAGGCAAGCAGTTGTTGTCGTTGCTCTTCTTCGTTGGCGTCGTCGCCTTGATGTTTGTCCCTGGCCTCCTGTACCGCCCGTCCGATCGATCACCCGGCCCTTCTGAGTCCGACGGTGGCGGCGGCACCCGTCCCAAACAGCCGCGCCCCTCGCCCGACCGCCCGCGCGGAGGCGTGCCGCTCCCGGATGCTGACCAGGCGCGCGCGCGGGCCCGCGACCACCAGACACCGAAATTCGATGACCGGAAGCGGCGAAGGCCTGCGCACGAGCCTCGGCGCACACCGGCGCCAACGCCTGGCCGGCACGGGTAGCGACCCAACTGGGCCACATCGCGATCACCGACTGACCGGTGTCTCGGCGGCGTCCGCGGCCGCGACGATCGCGTCGTGGAAGTACTGCGCGAGCCCCTCGGCCTCCCGCTCGTAGTTGCGCGCGAACCGTTCGTCGGCGATGTACATCTCGGCGAGGCCGCGGTGCATCTGGGGCGAGCACGGATAGAACCACCGCGAGAGGTGCTCACGGTGGCGCTCGGCCAGCGCGCGGGCCGCGGCGCCGTTGGCGGGCTCGCCGGCGCGCATGAGCCCGGCCAGTTCGTCGACGATCGCGGCGCCCTCGCGCCGGATCTCATCCCACTCCGCCTCGCCGTACCCCTGCGTGCGCCGGGCCGACTCGCGGTAGGCCCCGGTGTGGCCCCAGCGCTCACGCGCCTCGTCCTCGTATTCGCTCGGATCGAATCCTTCGAACATCTTCGTCTCCTCGAGTCGGGTGCCTGACAGCTCGGCGTCGATCGCCTCCTCGACTGCGGCCGCCAGCGCTCCCAGCCGGCCGATCTCGGCCTGCACAAGCTCGCGCTGGCGCTCGAGCGCGGACAACCGGTCGTACGCCGGGTCGTCGAGCAGCGATCGGACCTCGCCGAGCGAGAACCCCAGGGCCCGCCAGATCAGGATCTCGCGCAGGCGCGCCAGATCGTCGTAGGAGTACAGGCGGTAGCCGGCCTCGGACCGCTCGCTCGGGGACAGCAGCCCGAGCTCGTCGTAGTGGTGCAGGGTGCGCACGGTGACGCCCGTGAGCCTCGCGACCTCGCTGACCGTCCTCATCGGCGAGACGCTACGGCCTCACCCCGCGTGAGGGTCAAGCGCGCCGGCGACCCCGGACCACGCGCCCCGGCAGCGGCACCGGCGAGAACCGCTGCGCCACCAGCCCGGCGAACAGGCGCGGGTCGGCCTTGGCGATCAGCCGAGCCAGCTCGAGGCGCTCCCCCGCCGTCAGCCTGCCCCGTCGGCCGCCGGCGACGCGGACGAGGGTGATCACGCGCTGGCGCTCGTTCGGCTCGAGCTTGTGCCAGTGCCGGCGCGCGAGCATCACCACCCGCGCGGCCGCGAGCAGGCGCGCGAGTGGGATCAGACGGGTGGTGCCGAGGATCTTGCTTGCCATTCGAGGATCGAGTGTAGGAAGCGCCGCACATCATTAGTCTGCGCCGATGCCCCTGACCCACGCCGAGCGCCCCGCGCGCGCCGAGCCCGAGGGCCTGCTGGTCCTCCACCACGGCCGCGGGAGCGATGAGCAGGACCTGATCGGACTGGCCCCGGTGCTTGACCCGGACGAGCGCCTGCACGTCGTCGCGCCCCGCGCACCGCTCCGCCTCGCTGGCTCGCCGGGCTATCACTGGTACGTCGTCCCGCGGGTCGGCTACCCGGACCCCAACACCTTCCATGCCGCCTACCGGGACCTTGCCGCGTTCCACGACGAATTGTGGGAGCGGTCCGGCATCGGGCCCGAGCGCACGGTGCTCGGCGGCTTCTCGATGGGGACGGTGATGAGCTACGCGCTCGGCCTCGGCGGCGACCGGCCGGCGCCGGCCGGGATCCTGGCGCTGTCCGGGTTCATCCCGACGGTAGAGGGTTGGCAGCCGTCGCTGGACGACCGCGACACACGGATCCTCATCGCCCACGGCCGGAACGATCCGGTGATCCCGATCACGTTCGCGCGCCGCGCCCGGGAGATTCTCGAGGCCGCCGGGTTCGACGTCGACTACGGCGAATCGGACGCCGCCCACAACGTCGATCCGGGCGACATCCCACGCGTGGCGGCCTGGCTCGAGAGAGTCCTCGCCCCCCGTTAACGGATCGAGCGGGGCGGCCGGGCCGGCGCCGCCCCGCTCGTGAGATTCAGCCGGTTACCAGTGTGTCGGCTGCCCGGTGTTCGGGTCGAGGAACAACTTCCCAGCTCCGTCGTCGTGGCGGAAGTTGAACATGTTGTCCAGCGAGCCTGCGATGGCATCGAACGACTGGTTGCCGATCCTGCCGGTGTTCCAGTTGTCCTCGACGAACCTCAGGATCGAGGATTGGTCCGTGATCGAGTGGTCAACCGAGTTGGTGCGCGCGAACGGCGAGATCACGAGCAGCGGCTGCCTCGGCCCGTAGCCGCAGCGGTCCAGGTAGGCGCCGGCCTTCGGCGTTCCGCACATACCCGTCCCCGTGAGGGCGTCGTCCATGCTCGCCGACTGGCTCATGATCGGCGACATCTGATGGTCATACCAGCCGTCCGAGTCGTCGTAGGCGATGACCACCGCCGTGTCCTTCCACGTCGGCAACCGTTCCAGGTGGTTGATCGTGTCAACGAGGAAATGTTGCTCGTCGATCGGATCGGAGTAGCCCGCGTGGCCATCCTGGTACGCGGCGGCCTTCAGGTACGACACCGCCGGTAGGTTGCGGGCATCCGCGGCGGCCCAGAAGTCGCTCAGGTCGTACTGGTGGTTGGCCTGGTCGGTGTGGCCGATCATCGCCACCGAGCTCGGCGGCAGGTGGTGCGGATTGGCGGTCGAGGTGTAGTACTGGAACGGCTCGTGGTGGGGGATGTAGTCGGTGACCGTCGCTCCGCCGATGTTCATGTGGCTCGTGGCGCAGACGGCCGCGCCGTTAACGACCGACGACGGCTTGAAGCCGCCCTGGAACCAGCCCCATGTGATGCCCTTGGCGTTGAGCAGATCGCCGATGTTCGTCCCCGACATCGCCGCCTTGGCCGCGGTCGCGATCGTGCAATCGTCGTTGGCCGCGACCGGCCTCGGATCGCCGATGATCGTGCCGTTGTCGACATTGCCCGGGATGTCGGGTGTCGTGGCCCCGTGTGTCTGGCCGCTGATCAGGTTCAGCGCCCCCGGTGTCGAAGGCCCGAAGGTCGAACTGAACGAGTTATCGCTCATCGCGAAGTGCTGGGCGTAGTTCCACAGCGCGGTGACCGTGTTGCCGTCGTAGTAGTCCATGACCAGGCCCGGCACGCTGATGTCCGGCGGCGAGCAGCTCTCGACGTCAGTGAACTGCACGAACTTGTCCATCAGCCCCATGTCGAAGGCCTGCTGCTCCTGCTTGTAGCCGTGCCCCTGGTCACACGTGAGCGCCTGCGACGAGCTGAGCCGCTGGGGATTGGCGGTGTTGGGATTGTTCGTCAGCAGCGCAGGGGTGAGACCGTTGACCGACGGGGTCCGCGGCGAGGCGTAGAACCGCTGCCCGTCCGTGTTGGCCGCGTTGGGATAGGTGCCGAAGTAGTGGTCGAACGAGACGTTCTCCTGGAAGATCACGACCAGGTGCTTGATCGGCGTCGACGTCGCTGGGCCGCCGCCTTGGCCGTGGTCGCCATCGTGCCGGTGCGACCGGCCGTGCGTCGACGCCTGCGCCACTGCGACGCTGGCCCCGGCGAGGGCGAGTGCTGCGAAAAGCAGCGTGAGCACGCGTTTGCGCGCCATGAAGGGTCTCCTTTCCGTTGTGCCTCCAGTCCGGCCTTGACCCCCCGGCGTGCCGACCTGGCAGATGGATGCAATCTTTCGATCCCGCCGGATTCTGGAGTTGACGATTTGTAACCCGCTTGTGAACGATTTGTGACCGGCCCGCTTCGGCCGGGCGCTCTATGCTCGCGCCGTGCCGCTCGCCGCCGAGCTCGAACTGCCCAGCCTCGACCACACCGACGCGACGCTGCGCGGATCCCGCTACCGGGACGCCATGACCGAGTTGCGCGGGCACGACGGCTGGCTGGCGGCCAGCCCGTTCGGGTTCATCGTGCTCGACCGCGAGGCCGGCGAGTTCTTCCTGCGGACCAAGGCCGCCGTGTTCCCCGGGCTGACCATCGCGGATCTGTTCGGGATCACCGAGGGGCCGCTGCGCGAGGAGATCGTCCGCAACATCATCAACGTCAACGGCGACGATCATCGCCGGCTGCGCAACCTGGTCAACCCGGCGCTGTCCCCGCGCGCGGTCGACCGCTACCGACCCGCGATGCGCCGGTTTCTCGAGCAGCTGTTCGGAGCGTTGGCGAGCGACGGTCGATGCGAGTTCATCGCCGATTTCGCCAAGCCGTACCCGTCGCTGGTGATCGCGGAGGTCATGGGCGCCCCGCTCGAGGACGCGCCGCGGCTTCACCACTTCTCGAACGTGATCCAGCGGCAGTTCGACCCGACCAGCCTGATGGGCGAACGGGAGCAGATCGAACAGGCGGTGGCGGAGTTCTACGAATACGAGGATCGTTTCATCGCCGCCCGCCGCCAGGCTCCCGGCGACGACCTGATCTCCGTGCTGATCAAGGCGGAGGAGGCGGGCGACCGCCTGTCTGACGACGAGCTTCGCAACCTCGTGCTGAACATCCTGGTGGGCGGCGTCGACACCAGCCAGAGCCAGCTCGCCCACGCCGTCCGCCTGCTCGCGGGTCACCCCGACCAATGGGAGCTGCTGCGTTCCGATCCGCGCGGCCTGGCCAGTGCGGCGGTCGACGAAGCGCTCCGCTACGAGCCGATCACGCCGTTCACCGCCAGGATCCTGTCGCGTGAGGTCGAGTACCGCGGCGTGAGCTTTCCCGCCGGCACGATCGTGCTGGTGTCGGCCTGGCACGCCCACCGCGACCGCTCGGCGGCCGACGAGTTCGACATCACGGCCGAGCGGGGCCGCGACCGCCTGCTCACCTTCGGTGCCGGCATTCATTACTGCGTGGGCGCCAACCTGGCCCGCGCCGAGATGCAGGAGGCGCTCGTCTTCCTGGCCGAGCGGGTGTCCTCGCTCGCCCTCGACGGCGAGCCTGAGTTCGGAACGCCTTCGGGGATCTACGGCCTTGAGCGACTGCCGCTGAAACTAGAAAGGAGCGTTTGAGGTGGCCTACGAGACGATCATCTGGGAGCAGTCCGGCGGGGTGGGGCGGCTGACGCTGAACCGACCCGAGTCACTCAACGCGTGGACGCCCGAGCTCGGACTCGAGCTGCGAACGATCATCGAGCGCGACGCCGCCGATGAGTCGGTGCGCGCGGTCCTGATCACCGGCGCGGGCCGGGGCTTCTCCTCGGGGGCCGACCTCAAGGCCGGTTTCGACGTCGCGGACGACGGCGGTCCGGACGTGTACAAGGAGCTGCATGACATCTACCACCCGGCGATCGCCGGCGTGCGGCGGCTCGAGAAGCCGGTCGTCGCCGCGGTCAACGGTCCCTCGGTCGGCATCGGGTGCTCGCTGGCGCTGGCCTGCGACCTGATCATGGCCGCCGAGTCGGCCTTCTTCGGCCTGGCCTTCGTCAACATCGGGCTGATGCCCGACGGAGGCTCGACCGCCTTCGTCCCGCCGGCGGTCGGACGCGTGCGGGCCTTCCAGATGGCGCTCCTGGGCGAGCGCATCCCCGCGCCGCAGGCGCTCGAGTGGGGGCTGGTCAACTGGGTCTACCCCGACGATCGCCTGATGGCCGAGGCCGACGCACTCGTCGAGCGGCTGGCCGCCGGCCCCACGCTCTCCTACGCCGCGAGCAAGCGCGCGCTCAACCGGTTCATCTACGGCGACCTCGACGGCCAGCTCGACCTCGAGGCCGAGCTTCAGCACGCGCTCGGGCGCTCGCACGACTTCCTGGAGGGAACCGCCGCGTTCGTCGAGAAGCGCGCGCCCGCCTTCATCGGGAGCTGATGGCTGAGCACGTGGACGGGATCGTGTACCTGACCATGAGCCTCCGCAACGTCGGCGCCGGCATCGGCGTTTGCCAGGCGTGGTGCGTGCGACCCGGGCTGCATCGCGCCGCCGCCGACCACTTCCCCGAGGATGAGTACCGAACGCAGATGCGCGACCTGTACATCGCCGGAGGCGACATCGGACTGTGGCAGGGGGCGCTGCGCGACGCCATCCCCGTCACGGCGAGGTCGCCGAGGCGGTCGAGAAGCACGAGCCCGTCGCCGTGGAGCTCCTGTACTCAGACCAGGCGGGCGGTCAGCGCACGATCAGCCGCTTCAGCCTGATCCCGTTCGCGGACGAGGACGACGACAGCATCAACTGGGTGGTAAGCGGAACCCGGCACTGGTACCTCGATCGCACAGGCCCGCGCTGACCTGATCGAGAGTGGCGGCCGCGTCCGCCGCCATCTGACGCACGATCTCGCCCGCCGGCCGGGCCTGGACGAGCTCGTGCGCCTGGCCGGCCCACAGGTTGAAGCCGTCGGCGTCGCCACGCCGGCGCGCGGCGGCGCGCAGCGGGCTGGTCACGTGATGGATCTCCGGATAGGCGACGGGCGCGACGTCGTGATGCTCGGTCATGAACCGGTTGACGATGCCGCGCGCCGCGCGTCCGGTGAATGCCCGGGTCACTCGCGTCGGCCGGCGCTCGGCCAGCGCGCTTCGCTGGGCGTCCGGAGTGCCCGCCTCGGGCGCGAGCATCAGCGCGGTCCCGATCTGCGCCGCGCTCGCGCCGGCGCACAGCACCGCGGCGAGCGCCGCGCCGTCCATGATCCCGCCGGTGGCGATCAGCGGCAGCGGCGTCGCGCCGGCAACGGTTCTGAGCAACGCGAGCAACCCGATTCCGCCCTCGTCAGACCCGTCGTCAATGAACCCTCCGCGGTGCCCACCCGCTTCGGCACCCTGCACGACGAGCGCATCCGCGCCGGCCTCGCGCGCCGCCAGCGCCTCGGGCACGTTGGTCACCGTGACCCACACAGCGACCCCGACTCCGTGCAGGCGGTTCACGACCGCCTCGTCCGGGCAGCCGAACGTGAACGACGCCACCGCCGGTCGCTCCTCGTAGAGCACCTCGAGCTTGGCCGCCCAGTCGTCGTCATCGAACCGGGCTTCGCCGAGCTCTGCACCCTGGCGCTCGGCCTCCGGCTTCAGGTGCTGCAGGTACACGCGCAGATGGCTGCCGTCGGCGGGCTCGGGGCTCGGCACGAACAGGTTGACCCCGAGCGGCGCGGCCGTGGCCGCCCGCACAGCGTGGATCTCGTCGCGCAACGCCTCCGCGCGCTTGTAGCCCGCGGCGAGAAACCCGAGTCCGCCCGCCTCACACACCGCGATGGCCAGCGCGGGCGTCGACGGCCCGCCGGCCATCGGCGCCTGCACGATCGGCAGATCGAGTGTGCTCAGGTCGAACGTGACGTCAGCTTAGGGCGAGCGCGAGAGCCGAGCCGAAACTCATCGGATCGGTGGCGGTGGCCGACTGCCACACGGCGTCGTCGCCAAGCGGGTGACGGACGGCGTCGCCGGCGGCGACGAGCTCGAGCAGCGCGGCCTCGGCGGCGGCGCGGTCCGGCGCCTCGTTGTTGCCGGCCAGCAGCGCCGCGACCTCTTGCGTCGTCAAGCCGTCGCTGAAGCGGTCGAGCAGCGGCGCCGGCGTCTCGGGCGGCGGCTCGCGGTGGACCGTCGGGTCTATGTTCGCGACCAGGATGTCGTAGGCCTCGACCGGCTGGAACCCGCCGGCGACGAGCCTCGTCCCGTTCAGCTCGAACACGATCGACGGCGCCGTGAACCTCACCGGCCCATCGGTGGTCGCGGTCTTGCCCTGCAACTCGGCCGCCGAGCCCTGCGCCTTGCGCGTCTCGTCCTTGTCGGCGCGGTAGGCGTCGACCACCTCGGGAGCATCGATCATGCCGACCACCTGGTCGGCGTCGATCCCGGGAATGCCCCGCAGCGCGTCGGCCAGGTTCGCGTCGTCGTCCAGGATCAGCGGCGTGTTGAAGTTGGCGAGCTGGATCGCCCGGAAGACGCGCCACTCGCTACCGGGGTTCGTCATCCGCGCGGCCACAACCGCCCGGCACGCCCGCGACGTCGCGCTCAGCCGAGCCTTCGGCGCCGGCGAGAACGGCATCCCGTAGCGGCTGCGGAACCGTGCCTGCCCGAGGGCGCCGCGGATCGGCGAGTAGCCGCGACGCTCGTACTGCGAGGCCTCCTCGGTGAGCCCGACGAGCACCAGACGCCAGTCGAGCTGTTCGCCGTAGCGCCACTCGATCACCCGGAGCGCCGGGCTCTCCGAGTAGGCCCACGGGCAGGCTGGGTCGCTGTACAGCGTGGCCGAAATCATGTCTTTGAGGCCTCCGGAGTCAGGTGGTTGACGCCTCAAGGATGTTAGCGAGCCGACTGCCCCGGCGTTCCGGGGGCCTGGTCACATCCACCGCGGGCTGGACTCGCGCCGTGGCAAACCCCGCGGCGCGCAGCGCCGCCTCGGCGCCCGCCGCATCGTCGAAGTGCAGGTAGACGCCGCCGCGCACGAACGCCGACAGGAGCAGCCGGAAGGCCTGGACCGGCGGGGTGATCGCGCCGCCCAGGTGGAGGTCAGAGATGTAGCGTCCGGCCGGGAACCCCCTGAGCGCGCCGGCGAAGCGCCGCCAGATGCCGGTTACGGCATCCGTCGGGAGGTACCCGAGCAGGCCTTCGGTGATGATCGCCAGGCCCTGCTGTTCGTCGAGCTCGGCGCTCACGGCGGCCAGGCTGCCCGGTCCGTCGTCCTTCAACGCGTCAACATCTCTCACCTGGTGGTGCTCGGTGAGCGATCCCATTCTTTGCAGCGCGGCTCGCTTGAGGGCGGCCATGTCCGGGAGATCGGCTTCGATGTAACGGAGCCGCTCGCCGTAGCGGTTGGCGAAGCGCCACCCCCGCGGCGACAGGCCGCACGCGACTTCGATCACCTGGGTGATTCCGCCGTGTTCGATCGCGCGCTCTAACCTGGCGTCGATCGCGGCGTGGCGGGCGAGCAGGTACGCCTCGAGCGTCGAACCGCCGATCGCCCGGCTGAAGAGCATCGCGGGCTGGAGCGAGTCGAACAGGACGCGCCCCTCGGTCGTGGCGAGCTCGGGATGGGACAGGCCGTTGCGCGCCCACACGTACCCCGTGTAATGGGCGGTCGGCCCGATGCGATCGCCGGTCAGGTTCACCCGGGCTGGCTACCCGGCCAGGAGTTCCTCGAGTCGATCCAGGAGCGGCACCTGGCCCGGATTGATTTTCTCGCGCGCGGCGTCGAGCCCGAACCACTCCGCCCGGTCCACCTCGGGAGTCTCGACCCGCCTGCCCGACCGCGGCGGCCACTCGAGCTCGAACGTGTTGCTGGTGATGCCGGTTGCGTCGAGGTCGCCGGCGAGCGCCCAGCCGCGCACGCGCTTGCCGCTCTTCTGACGGATCTCCCCCAGATCGGCGGCCGCGCCGTCCGGCGGCGCACTTCCGAGCTCCTCCTCGAACTCGCGGCGGGCCGCGTCGAGTGGATCCTCGCCGTCGGCGTGCTCACCCTTGGGGATCGACCAGGCGCCCGCGTCGCGATTGGCCCACAGCGGACCGCCGGGATGGACGAGCAGCACCTCGAGTCCGTCGCCCGACCCGCGGCGGTAGAGGACGATGCCGGCACTCCGAGGCTTCGCGCCGCCGCCCGCCACCGAGGGATCAGCTCCGCCGCGTGGTCACGGCGAGCCCGATTCCCAGCGCCACCAGCGTCGCGCCCCCGCCGGCGGTCATCGCCTCCAGGCGGCGCGGCGAGCGCCCGAGCCAGTGCCGCGCGGTGCCGGAGGCGATCGCCCACGCGCCGTCGGACAGCAGCGCGATGGCGATGCAGATCGTGCCGAGCGCCGCCAGCTGGATCGTCACATGCCCCTGCGAGCGGTCGATGAACTGGGGCAGCACGGCGGTGAAGATGATCACGCCCTTGGGGTTGGTGGCGCCGACCAGGAATCCCTCGCGGACGATCCGGCGCAGCGACTTGGGCTGGGCGGCGACGGCCGGCGAGAACAGCGCAGCCAGCGCTTTGCGGTCGCGGATGTTCTTGACCCCGAGGAAGATCAGGTACGCCGCGCCGAGCAGCTTCAGCGTCGTGAAGACCGCGTCAGACCGGGCAACGATCGAGCCCACCCCGATCGATACCAGCACGAGCTGCAGCGCGAACCCACTCGCGTTCCCCGCGACGGTCGCGAGGGCGGCCCGCCGCCCAAGCGACACGCCTCGGCTCACCACGAACAGCACGCTCGGCCCCGGGATCAGGATCAGCACGTAGACCGTCAGCAGGAACTCGACCAGGTGACGTGTGGGCAGCATGCTCTGCGCTCATCGTACGGATCTCGGCTGCTCCCGGCTCGAGTACCTCGAGCAGCACGGCCGGCCACCCAGTCACGTCAAGCCGCCAGCGCCTCACGCTCACGCTCCTCTACGTTCGGTACACGGACCACCTCGGGACTGGAGGGCTCACGCAGCAGGAATGCGGCGACCGCGGCGCCGGCCAGCGCGAGCGCCGCTCCGATGGTGTAGGCCAGGCCGAACCCGCTGGTCAGGGCGTGCGCGGCTCCGTCGGCGCCGATCAGGGCCTTGGTGTGCGAGGCCGCGATCGTGCTCAGCACGGCGAGCCCGAGCGCGCCACCGACGAGTCGCGAGGTGTTGAGCAGACCCGACGCGACGCCGCTCTGCGACCCGGCGACGCCCTGCATCGCCACGATCGTGGCCGGGACAAGCGTGAAGCCCATCCCGAGCGCCGAGAGCATCGCTCCGATCAGCACGCTGTTCAGATAAGTGCCGCCCGGCACGATGCCGCTCAGGTACAGCATGCCCACCGCCGAGGAGAGCATGCCCGCGGTGATGACCGGGCGCGGGCCGAACCGGCCGACCACCCGGGGAGCCACCGTCGACGCCGCGAAGATCGACAGCGTCATCGGCAGGAACCCGAGCCCGGCCTCGATCGCGGTGTAGTGGAGCACCTGCTGCAGGTACAGGGTCAGGAAGAACCACCCCGGGAACTGGCACGCGTACAGCAGGACGATGATCGAGTTGGCCGCGCGGAGGTGTCCGATCCGGAAGATCGAGAGCGGCACGAGCGGCTGCTCGGCGAAGCGCGCCTCGACGAGCAGGAACGCGCCGAGCAGCACGAGTCCACCGATCAGCGGGACGAGAACGCCGGGAGCGCCCCACCCGAGCGTGTCGGTGCGGACGATGCCGAAGGTCAGGCTGACCAGGGCCGCCGTCACCAGGGCGGCGCCGGTCAAGTCGAAGTGACGCGTCCCCTGGACGCGCGGGATCGGCGGGATCACGCGCAAGCCGAGCACCACCACGATCGCGCCGAGGGGCACGTTGACGGCGAAGATGGCCGGCCAGCCGAAGGCCTGGGTGAGGATGCCGCCAAGCAGCGCGCCGGACGACGCGCCGAGGCCGCCCACCGCGCCCCAGGCACCCAGGCCGCGGTTGCGCTCGGGACCTTCGGGGAGGGTGGAGGTGATGATCGACAGGGTGGCGGGCGACAGCACGGCGCCGCTGACCCCCTGGAGGGCGCGCGCGCCGATCAGGAGACCCTTGGAGTCGGCCAGCGCGCACGCCAGCGAGGAGAGGGCGAACAAGGCGGTGCCGGTCAGGAACACGCGCCGGCGCCCGAGCAGGTCGGCCGAGCGTCCGCCGAGCATCAGGAAGCCGGCGAACGTGAGCGTGTAGGCGTTTACCACCCACTGCAGTCCGGTGGTCGAGAAGTGCAGTCCGGAGCGCATCGAGGGCAGTGCTACGTTGACGATCGCGATGTCCAGGATGACCATGAACTGGGCCAGGCAGACGACCAGCAGCAGCGCGTTCGTCGAGCGGGGGAATTTGGTTTCAGAGGCGGTGGTTGCGTTCACACGAGACACTGTGCAACACTTCCTATCCAGGTACAAGAGAGGGGTTTATCCTGGTAGTAGAACTCACACCCAGCACTTCTAAGAACGGCAGACGCACCGATGCTGTGAGACCTTCCAGCAACGGAGAGCGGCGCCGGGAGGAGCTGGCCGACTTCCTGCGTACCAAGCGCGCGAGCCTGCAGCCGGAGGACGTGGGGCTGCCCGACGGCGGCCGGCGGCGCACCCCGGGTCTGCGCCGCGAGGAGGTGGCATTGCTCGCCGGTGTCGGCGCCACCTGGTACACGTGGCTCGAGCAGGGCCGTGACGTGCGCGCCTCCTTGGAGGTTCTCGAAGCCCTGTCGCGCGCACTGCGCCTGTCGGCGGCCGAGCGTTCGCACGTGATTCTGCTGGGTCGCGGCGAGCAGGCCGGGCCGTGCAAAGCGCCCGCCGAGGAGGTCTCGCCGACGCTCCGCCGGCTGGTCGAGAACGCCGGGCCCGGCCCGGTGTATCTGCTGGGGCGCCGGTGGGACTACTTGGCCTGGAACCGGTCGTTCGAGCAGGTGTTCGGCTGGGAACCCGGCCCCGACCCCCTGTCGCGCAACCACATCTGGGTGTGGTTCATGGACCCGTCGCGGAGGTCGTTGTGCTCGACCGACTGGGCTACCAGCGCGAGGCTGCTCGTGGCCAAGTTCCGCGCCGACAGCGCCAGGAACATCGGGGACCCCGCCTTCGAGGACCTGATCTCAGCGCTCGAGGCCTCGAGCCCCGAGTTCCGCAAGCTCTGGAAGCGCCACGAGGTCGCCGGAAGCGGCACGGGACGCAAGGACCTGAACCACCCGGTGGTCGGTCCGCTCGTGTTCGATCACGCCGTGTTCAACTACGGTGACCTGGGCGAGCAGCGCCTGGTCATCTACTCGCCCTCGTGCGAGCACGACACCCGTTCGAAGCTGGCGGAGCTCCTGGAGCCGGACGCGGTCGCAGCCGGCTGAGCGCGACTTCCGTTGTTACGCGGCTGTGACCTCTGTCGCGTCGGCGTCAACGCGCTCTTCGAGAGCTCTTAAGTGAGCTTGACGTTGCTCTGCCGGCGCGGTGGTGAGATCACGGCATGAGCCCGACGCAAGCCCCCATCTCCCTTGATCCGACCGTCGCGGCGCCGGCCGCCGCCACCGTCGGCTCGCTTGACAAGCACCGGACCGCCCCGCTTGAGGCGCCCGACACCGAACCGATCCTCGACTCGCTTCCGCTGCTCGACCACCGGACTCGCAGCCGCGCGATCCCCCGCCGGCTGGCCCCGTTCGGCCATTACCTCGCGTTCGGGCAGGACGGGATCGAGTGGCTCGTGCCGCTCGACGTTCGGGTCACCCACATCGGGCGCGGCCTCACCGCCGACGTTCGGGTCGAGGAGCAGCGGGTGTCGCGCACCCACGCCATCCTGGTCCGCCACGGCCACCAGACGCGGCTGCTCGACAACCGCAGCGCGAACGGCACGTTCGTGAACGGCCGGCGGATCGTCGCCACCAATATCACCGGCGGCGACGTGATCCGGGTCGGGGCGGTCGTGATGACGTACCTCCAGGTTTCCTGAACGGCAGAGAGCCCGCACCGCGTGCCGCAGACCACCACCGGTGGGTCTGCGGCGCGGTGCGAGGCCGCCGTCTACCCGGGACGGGATCGAGCGAGGGTTCTCGGCCGGCGGAGTCGACGAGTTCCTCGGCATCCCGTATTCGGCCCCACCCGTCGGGTCGCTGCGCCGGCGCGAAATCCAGTCGCCTACATGTGGCCGACGCTCACCGATCGTAGGGGCGTGGCAATTTTTGCCCCGCGGTGGGGCCTTTTTCACCACGGCCCTTCGACAACGGGTTCCGCTCTATCCGCTGCAACCGTTCGGTGGCCATCCCCGACGCCGAGCTCGGCGCCGAGCACGACTGCTCGTTCTGGGATTCACTGCCGACTGGGTAGGGTCATCTCCCGGGACTCGCCCGTCCCCGGAGATGATCCAGATGCCCGATCCCGCCACCACCCAACCGCCGACGGTCGCGTTCGCCGGCGCCACGCTCGACCGCGCCGACCACCTCCGCGACGACGCCAACCGCGAACTCCGCCGACGCGATACCTCGCGCGTGATCCTCGTCGGCCCTGGCCAGCAGGTCGCGCTGACCGACCCCCAAACCCTCGCCAAGACACCGGTCGAAGACCTGCCCGCCGGCGCGCCCCTCACCTTTCTGGGGCTCGAGCCGACCCAGACGGCCGTCTTCGCCGCCGACGCCCTCGACCTCCACGTCGACAAGACGCGCGCCTTCACTCCGCTCCGCGACCTGATGACCGAGCTCGACCCGGCCGAGGCCGCGCTCGGCGCCTACGCCGTGGGCATGGTTGGCTGGCACCGCGTGCACCGCCACTGCGGGCGTTGCGGCACGGGCACGAACATCGAACACGCCGGCCACCGCCGCCACTGCCCGAACTGCGGCCTAGTCCACTTCCCCCGCACCGACCCCGCCGTGACGATGCTCGTCCAGACCAGGGACAAGGCCCTGCTCAGCCGCCGCCACGGCGCGCCGGCGCACCGATGGTCGGCCTTGGCCGGGTTCGTCGAGCCGGGCGAGACGCCCGAGGAGGCGGTGGTCCGTGAGGCGCACGAGGAGACAGGCGTACGGATCGCCGCCGTCGAGTACGTCACCTCCCAGCCGTGGCCGTTCCCCTCGGCGCTGATGATCGGGTTCTCGGCGTTCGTCGAGCCCGACGCCGACGACACCCCAAAACCGGACGGCGGCGAGCTCGTCGACGCGCGCTGGTTCGACCGCGCCGAGCTCGCCGCGCGCGTGAACGACGAGAGCATCGCCCTCCCCCCGCCGGGGACGATCGGCAACTACCTGATCTCGACCTGGCTCGCGCAGCGCGCGGACTAAGACGCGCGGCCGCGGAGCGCCCGGACCACGCGAGCGTGCTCGCGCATCGTCTCGAGAGGATCCGCCCCAGGCTGGCGCCCGAAGCCGCAGTACATCGCGACGCCGAAGTCGTCCAGGTAGCGCAACGCGGTGGCGTGCCGGCGCCGCAGCCCGGACAGGCCGTCCACCGGCTGCACGATCCCGAGGAACACGCGCGTGTCGCCCACCTCCAGATCCACCAGCGGACGGAAGAAGCTGCGGTCCTCGCTGCGCAGATACCGCGGGCCCGCCATGTGCACCCAGTCGACCGCGCGGCCTGACTGCGACACCGCGTAGTTGGCCATGCGCACGAGCAGACTCATGTCGCGCGCCTCGTACATCGGCCACTCGGGGAAGGTGCCGTAACAGAAGTGGTAGCCGACCAGCACCTCCTCGGGGATCTGGGGCGTAAGCCGCACGACCGGACCGGCGAAGCGCTCCCAGGCCCCCTCGGCCGTCCACGCCAGCACGCCCTCGATGTCCTGGGTCTCGTACGCCATGTCCCACTGGATGGCCAGGTCTGCCGGCGGCACAGCCGCCATCAGCCGCACCAACTCCCGCCCGACAAGTTCCTCGTACGCGCGCTCGGCCACCGGGTAGTCGCCGGCGAAATCGGCCTTGAATCCGTTCAGCGCGCTGGACGGGAACGGCAGCCCAACCTGGAAGCGCAGCCCATCCGGGATGACCCCCTCTGAACGCAGCGCACAAAAAACCTCATACGACGAAATCGCATCGTCGATCCGCGGCCACGAGTCCCAGTGCAGCTCGTTCACGCCGGCGCGGACCTTGAACACCGGCGTCTCGTAGGCGTGGCGCGGAATGCCAGTCGGGGACTCGGTCTCCTCGACCACGTCGACGTTCGGGTTCGGCCGGACCAAGAACTCGCGCTCGTAGCCGACCCACGCTCGGCGCGGCCCTGTCTCGCCGTCGGGCAGCGCGAACACCATGTCGCCGAACAGCTCCCCGCCGGCCCGGAGCGCGTCGTGGGTCGACTCGGCCGGCAGGCTCCCGACGAGCAACAGCTCGCTCGACACCCGTCCGCTCACGAAGCGGGTGCCTCCCCCACCACCTCACCCGTCACGTCGCGCGCCACCAGCGCCGCGTAGGAGCGCGCCATCTCCATCAGCTGATCGTGCGTCCCGCGCTCGACGATCCGTCCTTCGTCGAGCACCACGATCTGGTCGGCGTCGCGGACGGTGGACAGGCGGTGGGCGATCGTGATCGTCGTGCGCCCCTCGGCCAGACGCTCGAGCTCGGCCTGGACCGCGGCTTCGGTCTGGGTGTCGAGCGAGCTCGTGGCCTCGTCGAGGATCAGCACCGGCGGGTTGCGCAGCACGGTGCGGGCGATCGCCATGCGTTGCTTCTCGCCACCCGAGAACCGGTAGCCGCGCTCGCCGACGATCGTGTCGTAGCCCTCGGGCAGGGACGAGATCAGGTCGTGGATCCGCGCGGTGCGCGCCGCCTCCTCGATCTCCTCGTCGGTCGCATCCGGCTGGGCGAAGCGCAGGTTCTCGCGGACGCTGGCGTGAAACAGATACGTCTCCTGCGAGACCACGCCGACCGTCGCCGCCAGGGACGCCAGCGACGCGTCGCGCACGTCGACGCCGTCGATCGTCACTCGGCCCTCCTGCGGCTCGTACAGCCGGGCGGCCAGGTACCCGAGCGTGGTCTTGCCGGCGCCGGTCTCCCCGACCACCGCCGTCCGCGTGCCCGCCGGCACGACCAGGTCGATGTCGCGCAGCGTCCACCGCGCATCGGGATCCGACCCGTAGCGGAACGACACGCCCTCGAAGCGCACCTCGCCGAGCACCTCGTCGGGCCGCAGCACGACCGGCTGCTCGGCCTCGACGATGTCGACCGGCAGATCGAGGTATTCGAAGATCCGGTCGAACAGCGCGAGCGAGGACTGCACGTCGGTCTGCACGCTGAGCAGCGACTGCACCGGGAACAGCAGTCTCGTCTGGAGCGTGGTGAACGCGACCACGGTGCCGATCGAGATCGTGTGGCCGAGGAAGCTCTGTCCGGCCAGCCAGTAGATGATCGCCGGCTGCGCCGCGAACGCGAACTGGATCGTGGCCATCATCCACCGGCCCGCCATACGCGAGCGGACCTCGAGGTCCGCGATGTCCTTGGACTCGCCGGTGAACCGCTGGGCCAGGTCCTCGCCCCGGCCCATCGTCTTGCCGAGCATGATCCCCGAGACCGACAGCGACTCCGCCACCAGCGCGCTCATGTCGGCCAGGCGACGCTGCTGCTCGGTGGTGATGCGCCGGCGCATCTGGCCCACGCGCCGGGTCATCCACACCGACGGGGGCACGAACACCAGCGAGATCAACGCCAGCCGCCAGTCGAGGATGCACATGGCGACGAGCGACGCGAGCACCGTGGTCACGTTCGAGGCGATCGACGTCGCGGTCGTCGTCACCACGCTCTCCAGCCCGCCGATGTCGTTGGCGATCCGGGACTGCACCTCGCCGGTGCGCGTGCGCGTGAAGAACGCGAGCGACATGTTCTGCAGATGGCGGTAGACCGCGGTGCGCAGGTCGTGCATCACGCGCTGACCGACCGAGTTCGACATGTACGTCTGCCAGACACCGGTCGCGGCGGTGAAGATCGCGATGCCGAGCATCCCGAGCACGCTCAGGGTCAGCACCCTGTTGTCGTTCCCGAAGATGCCGACGTCCAGCGCCTGCCTGAGCAGGAACGGGCTGAGCATCGACACCCCGGCGGAGATCACGATCAGCACCAGGACGGCCGTGAGCCGCGTCCGGTAGGGCCGGAACAGCGCGAGGATCCGGTGCCCGTCGCGCTTGCGCGTCGGGTCCATCAGGGCCGGCGGTTCCTTGTCCGGTCCGCGCAGCGAGCGCATGGCCCCCGTGCCGGGGGTGCCCGCCGACGCGCCAAGTCCACGATGACCAAAGCTCATACGTCATTCATGATGACAGGAGCTCACGCTTCCACCGGGAACGAAATGTTCTCGCGCTACCGTATGAGACATGCACGGCGACGCCGACATCGCCAGCATCGGGGCGCTGGTGGCCGACCCCGGCCGGGCCCGGATCCTGCTCGCGCTCGGTGACGGGCGCGCGCTGCCTGCCAGCGTGCTGGCCGACGAGGCCGGCGTCGCCGCGTCGACGGCCAGCGCACACCTGTCCCGGCTGGTCAAGGGTGGGATGCTCAGGGTCGAGCGCCACGGCCGCCACCGCTATTTCCGCCTGGCCGGTCCCGAGGTTGGCGAGTTCATCGAAGCGGTGGCGCGGATCTCGCCGCCGGCCCCGGTGCGCTCGCTCAAGCAGGGCTCGAAGGCCCACGCGGTCCGCTTCGCACGCACCTGCTACGACCACCTGGCCGGGATGCTCGGCACCAAGCTGATGCAAGCGCTGCTCGAGCAGGACCTGCTGACCGGCGGCGACGGCGCGTTCGACCCCGATACCGCGCAGGCCGATCGTCTGTCCGCGCCCGGCACCGACTTCGACTACCGCCTGACGCCGGCCGGACTGCGCGAGCTGAAGGGCTTCGGGATCGACTTCGACTCGCTGCCGGCGCGCCGGCCCCTCATCCGCTACTGCGTGGACTGGAGCGAGCAGCGCCATCACCTGGCCGGCTCGCTCGGCGCGGCGATCACGACCCGGATGGTCGAGCTCGGCTGGGTGCGCCGGGCGCAGCGCAGCCGCGCGGTCCACGTCAGCGATAACGGATACGAAGGGCTTCGCGAGCAATTCGGGATAGAGCTCAGCCCGCGCTGAGCCATACTCCGAACCATGTCCGGACAAGACGTCGCCCTTGCCGTATCGGTGTTCTTCGCTTGCGCGGTCGAGGCCGTCGAGGCGCTGACGATCGTGCTCGCGGTCGGCGTCACGCGGAGTTGGCGCTCGGCGCTGTACGGCGTCGGAGCGGCAACCGTCGTGCTCGCCGCAGTCGTCGCGGCGCTCGGACCCGCCCTGACCGCGCTGCCGATCAACGCGCTCCGCGTGGTGGTGGGCGGGCTGCTGCTGATCTTCGGGCTGCAGTGGCTCCGCAAGGCCATACTCCGCGCCGCCGGGCTCAAGGCCCTGCACGACGAGGACAAGGCGTTTGCCGAGGAGACGGAGGCCGCCCGCGAGGCCGCCCCGGCCGCGACGGGCTTCGACGGCTATTCGTTCACGATCGCGTTCAAGGGCGTGCTGCTCGAAGGGCTCGAGGTCGCGTTCATCGTGCTGACGTTCGGGGCGAGCCAGCACAACGTGGGGCTCGCCGCCGCGGCCGCAGCCGTCGCGATCATAGTCGTGGTGCTGGCCGGCGTCGTGGTTCGCCAGCCGCTGGCCCGCGTGCCCGAGAACACGCTGAAGTTCTTCGTCGGGGTCATGCTCACGGCGTTCGGGACGTTCTGGGGCGCCGAGGGCGCGGGCGCCTCGTGGCCCGCCGGCGACGCTGCACTGCTGGCGCTCGTCCCCGGCGTGGCGCTCCTCGGGCTAGGGATGGTCAGGTGGCTGCGCCGCGCGGCGACTCGTGCCACCGCGGTCGGGAGGGCGGCATGAGTTGGCTCGTCCGCGCCGCGCACGCCGTGTGGGACTTCGTCGTCGGCGACGACCCGTGGACGGCGGTCGGGGTCGCGGTGGCGCTCGGGGCTACCGCACTGCTCGCAGGCACGGGAGCCGCCGCGTGGTGGGTCATGCCACTCGCCGTGGTGGTGCTGCTGGCGCTCTCGCTGCGCCGCGCCGTACGCTGACCCCTACCAGCGGCCGGTGAAACCGCGGGGGAGCAGCAGCGAGTACATCCGTGCCGGGTGCTCCGGCAGGGGCGGTCGCGGTGCCCTCGTCGCGGCCGCCGGCTTGGGTTCCGGCGCGCGGACCGGCGATGGGTGATGACGAGTGGGCCAAAGCTTCATTTCGCTAGCCCCTCCCTCCCCGTGGAAGCCCGCTAATTGCGAGCGTTGACGGCAGACTACTACCCGCTGAGGAGCGCTTTTCGCTCTCTCCCGTTGAAATCCAACCTCGCCGACAACCCGAGTTAGCCTCCGACCCATGAGCACGACCCCCGCCCTGCTCGTCGCCGCTGCCGGCGTCGGCTTCGGACACGCGGTCCTGCCCGACCACTGGGTGCCGCTCGCCGTGATCGGGCGCACGCGCCGCTACCCGCTGTCCAAGCTCGCGCGGCTGTCGGGCCTGGCCGGAATCGCGCACGTGCTCGTCTCGGTGGTGCTCGGCGCGGTGATCGTGGTGATCGGGCTTCAGCTTCGCTCGACGGTCGAGCACGCCCAGAATGCGATCGTCGGGTCGCTACTGATCGCCACCGGGGTCTTGTTCGCGGTGCTCGAACTCACCGGCCACGGTCACGCCCACGACGGCCACGACGGCCACGACGGGCACGACCACGCGCACTCGCACGACCCCGTACACGACCATGACCATGCCCACACCCACGAACCAAGCCGCGCCCGCAGCCACTCGTTCCTGGCGATCATGGTCCCGTTCGGCGCCGCCGCCTCCCCCGATCTCACGATCCTCCCGGTGTTCCTGGCCGCCACGACCGCCGGCGCCGGCGCCGCGATCGGGTCAGTGGTCGTATTCGGTGCGGTGACGATCGCGACGATCGTCGGCCTGACCCTGTTCGCGGCCGCCGGCGGTTACCGGGTGCGTGGCCAGTGGCTCGAGCGCTGGGGCAACATGCTCACCGCGGGCGTCCTGATCGTGATCGGCGCGCTCGTGCTCACCGGCGTCATCTAACCAGTCGCCTTCAACGTCGCGACCTTGGCCGTCGCCCGGCCCGATGCGCTCGCCGACGTCAACACCGCCGTGAACATGGCCGATTCCTTGGCACCCTTGCCGAGCGCGGTCACCGCCGCGGCAGGCAACTTCACGGTCAAGGTCAACGCGCGACCGGCGGTCACCGACCGGCTCACCGGACCCAGCTTGTAGCTCTTGGACTTCTGCTTGCCGTGCTTCGGCTTGGTCCCGATCAACTGGGTCAACGTCCCGGTGAGCTTCACCTTGCCGGCGGGCCGCACTTGACGGTGAGCGACAGCGTCCCGGGCTTCACCACCGCCGCGCCCTTCTTCGGCTTGCCCTTCGGCGCCTTCAGCAACACCTTGTTGCTCGTCACCTTGAGCGTGCACTTCGCCGCGGCGGTCGTCACCGGCGGGATCACGGCCGGCGGCGGCGGGCTCGCTGTCGTCCCCGTGCCGGCCATGGTCGCCGTCCCGGTCGTGGTGTCGTTCAGGACCAGCCCAGTCTCATCCAGCCGATCGAGCGTCGGTCCGATGTACGGGTTCTCCTCGGTGAACACCGCGCTCGTCGTCTGCGGAGCCACCAGCGCGGCGCTCAGCCGGACATGACCGCTCAGCGCAGCCGCCGCCTGCCCGCCCGTCGACACGATGTGCGCGTTGATCGCGCTCGCGAGCTGTGAAGCGCGTTGATCGACGAGCGACGCCGCCACGTTGGCCGGATCGGTGACCGACAGCACGCTGTTCGTCGGGTCGTCGTTGATCGCGGCCTCGTACAGGTTCAGCACCTGAGCCGGGACGTTCGCCGCGCGCGCCGTCCCCGCGAGTCCGCCGGACGCCGGCGCGAACGTGTCGGAGTTGGTGCCGGACACGAGGCCCTGGAGCACGTCGTCGCTGGCCAGCGCTTGCGGCAGCCCGAGCGAGACGTAGCCGTCGAGCAGTTCGTTGGCGCCGTCGAGCCGGGTCGCCGCCTGCTGGACGTTGGTCGCCTGCGAGTCGCCCGCGGTGAGGCCGCCGCCGCCCGAGATGATCTGGGTGTACACGGCGCGGCGAAGGCTCGACAACTCGCCCTCGACGGCGCTCTGCGCCGCGTTGAACGCATCGGAGGGCGACAGGTTGAGGCCGCCGAGCGTCCCCGACACGTCGACGCAGTTGCCGGCGCCGTTCTTCATCCAACCGCCAACCACCGTGGCCAGGATGTCCGGCGTGAACGGCTGCATCGGGTTCGGCGTCCCGGCGCAGTCGGGTACCTGCGACAGCTGCGAGTCGGCTTTGGCGATCTCCTCGCCGTTGATGGCACCGCCCGTGTAGAAGTAACGGATCTCGGTGGTCAGGTCGAAGTTGTTGCCGTTGTCGTTCGACGCCACGGCGAGCCAGCAGGCCGTGATCTTCCCGACCCCGAGCCGTGCCGCGTTCTCGAACTGCGGATCGATGAAGCCGATCAGCGACTGCGGCAGCGAAGGAAGCTCCTCGCTCGTCGCGCTCACCCCGTAGAAGCCGGCGTACTGCGAGCACAGCGGGATGTTCCGCAGCGAGTTCTGCATCTGGAGCGAGGCCACGTCGGGCAGCTGCTGCGGGCTACCCCACGGGTTGACCGGCGCCGAGGCATCGAGCTGCGGCGAAGTGCCCGGAAGCGGAAGGTTCGAGAGGTAGCTCTGCTCCTCGTTCTTCAATGCCTGCCCCAGGCTCGGCGGCGTCCCGCCCGGATGGTTGTCCTCGCCCCAGTAGCGGAAGTAGTTGATCGCCGCATCGAGCGTCTTGTTGCCGGTGCCGCCCGCGTCGGCGCCGGCGTTGTCGACCGACAACTGCTCGAGCGCGTTCGCGATCAGCTGTCCCTCCTGCTGGATCGCCTGCAGCTGCGTGATCCGGGTCGGGGTCACGTACGGAGGGTTCTCGAGCAGAAGCTGGGAGAACGCCCGCGCGGAGGTGGCCCAGAAGTCCGGGTCCGGCAGGCAAAGGCGCTGGCCAAGGTCCGCTCCGGGCGGACACGTGGTCGTCAGCGCACCCGGGAATCCGACCGACGCCGGCGCGTCGCTGACGCCGGCTCCGAAGAAGTTGAACAGGTTGACGTTCGTGTCGAGCGTGAGCGGGTCGCTGCCGGGAAGCAGGCTGTCGGCGGTCAGCGCGTCGAACCCGGTCGGCACGGTCAACAACGTCTGCGTCAGCGCGGTGCTGGTCGCGTCCTGGAACAGCGCGCCGGCTGCCTGGGCGAACTGGGTCTGGGGCAGCGGCGTGCCGTTCGCGTGCTGGAACCCGAGGTACTGGTTGATCAGCGTCCCCAGGTCGTTGCGCGCGCCCTGCGCGAACAGCGTCTGCACCTCGGACTCGAGATGGTCGACCGAGCTCTGAAGCGTCGCGACCTGCGTCGCGAGCTGGGTGAGCTGCTGCTGCGCCTGGGTGATCTGCGCCGCGATCTGCGCCACCTGGCTCGACAGGTTCGAGAGCTGCGTGTCGACCGCCTGGAAGGCAGCCTGGCTGTACTGCTCGAAGTCCGACAGCTGCTGAGCGATCGTCTGGATGCCCTGGAGGATCAGCGTGTTCGGATCCGGCCCGCTGAAGCCGAAGCCGACGGCGTCGCCGACCACGTTCAGCAGCGCGCCGACCGCGTTGACCGGATCGATCTCCGACACCGACAGCGACACCGCCAGGTTGAGGACGTCGAAGCCGGCCTTCTCGGTCTGCTGGAAGCTCTGGTAGTTGAGGTAGGCGTTTTCCTCGTCGGCCAGCTCGACCGCAGCCTGGGCCTGTGCGGCCTCCGAGACCCCGAGTGCGGCATCCGCGTCGCTCAGCACCTGGGCTTCCGCGGCCGTCGCGGCTTGCTGGGAGCTGATCGACGCGAGCTCGCCGGGCGCGTCATTCTTCGCCTCGTTGCGGGCGTTCTGGCAGCCCGGCGAGTTGTCGTTCACGCCGTTCGGGCAGCTCTGGGTCACCACCTGGGCATCGTGGAGCGCTCCGGAGGCGCAGTTGGTCGGCGATGTGCCCGGCGTTCCGGAGGCCAGCGTGCAGTTCTGGTTGGTGATCACCTGGACGCCACCCATGATCAGGCTCTCGAGCTGCCCGACCGTCGTATCGAGGCTGCCGTCGGCGTTCAGCATGCTCACGAGCGCGTGGATCGAGGCGTTCTGCAGCGCAGGGTTCTCTCCCAGCAGCGTCTGGGTCGAGTCGAACACGCTCTCATTCGAAGCCTGCTTCCACAGCGAGTCGCGTGCCTGCCAGAACAGGCTGTTGGTGGCGGCGAGCGCCGCGGTATGCGCAAGCGTGCCCGCGGGCGAGAAGTCCTTGTAGGACAGCGTGTCCAGCGAATCGGCCGAGGCGTCGAAGGCCTGGCCGAGGAACTGGGTCGACTGCGCGGAGGCCGTGAGCGCCTGGGAGCTCACCTGCGCGAGCGCATGCTGCACGTCGGACGGCGGGTTCGAGCCAGTCAGGGCGCGCAGGATGGCGAGGATCCGTTCGTTGCCCGCCATCACCGTCAACGTCGCCGGCGAGACGGCCTGCGAACCCGACGCCAACGCGGCCTGCAGACCCTGGATGTCCGTCACCGCCTGGGCCGACGACAACGAAGGATTGTCGGCGTACAACTGCTGCAGGACCTTCTCGAGCACGACGCTCTCGGTCCCGCTCGGGATCTGACTTAGCCGGCCCACGTCGCCGGCGACGAACAGCGCCTGAGCCACCTGCGGCGAGGACAGGTGTACGGACGTGCTTGGACTGGACGCCGCGGCGGCAGCGGCCGCGGACACGAGCATGAGCGCCAGGGCGATCAGCCCGGCGATGGCGATCCTGAGTTGAGCACGCATCCTCGTTGCCCCTTGGAGTCGATGGTCAGCGAAAGGAGGGGGGCCTTCCGAGGGAGATCGGAAGGCCCCTCCGCGGGGATCGGTCGGTTCAGCCGACGAAGCCCGTGTAGCCGGCGAAGCAGTCGTGGGCCTGGCTGCCGTTACCGGCCGGCCAGTTGACGCCGTCGTTGTAGAACACGTCGACCTCCTGGCCGTCGGCCGCGATCTCGGTCGAGTCGGACGCGCTGCCGACCTGATCGAAGTCACCCGCGTTCAGCGGCGCGTCCTGCGTGGTGTCCATCGCGTCGCTGTTGGTGTGGATGTTGATCTTCGTCCCCGCGGGCTGCGGGCCGCCGTTGGCGTCCATGTCCGCCGTGGTGTTGGCGGTCACGTCGAAGGTGACCTGCTGGGCGCCCGGCTTGCCGGTCGGGTCCGAGCAGGTGGAGCTGAACGTGAAGTGACCGGCGTGCCCGAGCACCTTGGTCTGCCCGACGTGGAGGAACTTCTCCCCGCCCGAGCTGACGAAATGCTTGGACGCCAGGTAATAGCTGGGCGACTGACCACCCAGGTGGTTGGCGTTGTTGGCGTTGCTGACGAACTGCGTGGCCGCCACCGCAGCGCCACCACCCAGCGCCACGAACAGCGCGATCACGGCGACGACGAACGACGGCGAAAGGAACCGGCGAAACTTCATGAGAAACCTCCGAGAAAGTGGCTTGAGATCTGCCGGCTTCGATGCGTCGCCGACGCCGTGCATCCTGCGGATAAAGGCCCCACCGCACATCGGGCAATCGCACCGTCTCGTCAGACGGGCGCTCAGAGATCTTTAGATAGCGGGCGACGGGCTTTAGGCCGCCCGCACCGGGCTTTAGACTCCAGGTGAGCCGTGCGCCTCGGGGAGTCAGCGCACCGGCCATCGTGCCACCGCCGGCGAGGTGTGCTGACTGATCGAGGAAACCTCAACCCAAGAGAGTGAGCAGCGCGAGGGGGCGCAAGGGAACCTGCCGGTCCAGCTCACCAGGCTCGTGGGACGAAAGGCCGCTCTGGCCGAACTGCATTCGCTGGCCTGGCGAACCCGCGTAATGACCCTGTGTGGCCCGGGCGGGGCCGGCAAGACGCGGCTGGCCACCGCGCTCGCCGAGGCGATGCGGCCCGATTTCGTGGGCGGCGCCTGGTGGGTCGACCTGTCGAGCACGTTCGAGGCCCGACTGGTTCCCCAGGCCGTCGCCGCGACCATCCTCGAACGCGACCTGAGCACCGACGCCGCGCCCGCCGCGCTTGCGCGCGGGGTCCCGGAGTCGACACTCCTCGTGCTCGACAACTGCGAGCAGGTGGTCGACGCGTGCGCGGACCTGGCCGTCACCCTGCTCGAGCGCTCGCCGTCGCTGCGCGTAATCGCAACCAGCCGCCAGCCGCTCGGAGTGCCGGGCGAGCGGGTGTGGCGCGTCGGCGGCCTGGCCGTGGACGGCGCCAACGGGTCCGCCGACGCCGAGGACGACGACGCCGTCTCGTTGTTCATGGAACGCGCGATCGAGGCCTCGAGCCACTTCGACCCGGACGCGCCGGGGGTGCGCGAGAGCGTTCGCCGGATCTGCCACTGGCTCGACGGAATGCCGCTGGCGATCGAGCTGGCCGCCGCCCGCGTGCCCGTCCTGTCGGTCGCACAGATCGCCGAGCGACTCGAGCGCGACGCGAGCGTGCTGCGCAACCCCGGTCGCCGGGCGCCCGAGCGCCACCGCACGCTCGACTCGATGCTCGAGTGGAGCCACCGGATGCTCGAGCCCGAGGAGCAGCGGCTGTTCCGCCGCCTCGGCGTCTTCCGCGGGACGTTCTCGCTCACCGCGGCCGAGTTCGTCTCCGCCGGCTACCAGCTCGACGCCGCCGACGTGCTGAACCTGCTCGCGGTGCTGATCGACCGCTCGCTCGTCCAGGTCGTCGACCATCCGCAGGAGCCGCGCTACCGGCTGCTGACCACCGTTCGCCAGTACGCCGCGGCGAAGCTGTGGGACGGACCCGAGGCACCGACCGTGACCTGGCGCCACGCCGAGTTCTTCCTGGCCCTCGCCGCCCGCGCGAAGTCCGGGCTGGTCGGCGCCGACCAGCTCACCTGGCTCGAGCGGCTCGAGGTCGAGCACGACAACTTCGGAACGGCGCTCGAGTGGTTGGAGTCCGAATCGGTCGAGGACGCAGCGCGCCTGGCCTCGCTGCTGTGGCCGTTCTGGTACCGCCGCGGCTTCTACCGCGAGGCACGGATGTGGTTCGAGCGGGCGCTCGAGCGCGCCGGCGACCTGTCCGACCCCGCGCGCGCCGACATCCAGGTCAAGGCCGGCGCGGTCGCGTTCCTGCAGTGCGACTACCCGGAGGCCTGCGGGTACCTGGAGTCAGCGCTCGAGGTCTTTACCAGCAATGGCGACCGGCACGCCGCGGCGGTCGCCCTCCAGCGACTCGGGTCGATCGCGCGCGAGCAGGGGCGCTACGACGAGGCCCGGGGCCTGCACGAACGCAGCCTGGCCGGCTGGCGTGAGCTTTCTCACGCCGAGGGAATCGCGTTCACCCAGGACTACCTGGGGTTCGTCGAGTGGCTCCGCGGCAACACCGAGGCGGCCGAGGAGGCATGCGCCCCGGCCCTGGCCGCTTTCACGCGGACCGGCAACCTTCAGGCCGCCGCCAGCACGCTGGTCAACCTGGGGGCGGCGGCGCTGTACGCCGGCGACCTGCCCCGCGCGCGCGAGCGCTTCGAGCGAGCCCTCGAGAACGCGCGCGCCGTCGGCTTCCAGGAGGGAATCGCGTGGTCCCTGCACGAGCTCGCGATCACCTCGCGCCGGATGCGCCGGCCGGTGAGCGAGTACGCGCCGATGCTGCGCGAGGCGGCGCTCGTACACGAGCGACTCGGCGACCGCTGGCGCCTGGCCAGCGTGCTCGAGGAGATCGCCGGCGGGGTGCTGGTCCGCCGCGACCCCGAGCTCGCGGCTGAGGTGCTCGGCGCCACCGAGGCGCTGCGCGAGCAGCTCGGCGCGCCGATCCCACCGGTCGAGGCGGCGGATCGCGACGCGGCTGTGGCTCAGCTGTCTCGCAAGCTCAGCGCGCCGAAGCTCGAGACCGCCCGGTCGGACGGCCGCGAGCGCTCGCTCGACTGCATCGTCGATCGCACCGTCGAGGCCCTCGACGCGCTCGATGGCCCTGCCGCCGGCGACGGCGCCGACGCGACCGACCTGACCCCGCGCGAGCTTGCCGTGCTCGAGCTCGTGGTCAAGGGCCACACCAATCGAGAGATTGCCAGCGCCCTGTACATCAGCCCGAGCACCGCCGGCGTGCACGTCTCGAACATCCTGCGCAAGCTGGGCGCCAAGCGCCGTGTCGACGCGGCCGGGATCGCGCACCGGCTCGGGCTGCTACGTAGCGGTCGCGACGGGACCTAGTCGTACCGGCAGCGACTTCAGCTGGTTGACGAACGTCGAGACGACCCAGGTGGCCTCGCCCGCCGGCGCCATGCTCGGGTAGCGCGCCAGCGACTCCTCGAACAGCACCCGGAGCTCGAGCCGGGCCAGCGCCGTGCCCAGGCAGAAGTGCCGGCCACCGGCTCCGAACGCCTGGTGCTCGGGGTTGCGCCGGACGTCGAATCGGTCGGGGTCCTCGTAGCGATCTTCGTCGCGGCCCGAGGACGCGTACCACATGACCACCTTCTCGCCGGGGGCGATCGGCTGGCCGGCGAGCGTGGTGTGGCACGTCGCGGTCCGCGCGAAGTGCGCGAACGCGGGAAACATCCGCAGCGACTCCTCGACCGCGCCCGGGATCAGCGACGGATCCTCGAGCAGCAGCCGGCGCTGCTCGGGCTGTTCCATCAACGCCCGCATGCCGCTGCAGTACGTCGCCTTGGTGCTGTCGTTGCCCGCGGCCATCAGCAGGAAGAACCCCATCACGATCTCCGGCTCCTCGAGCCGCTCGCCCTCGACCTCGGCGTGGACGAGCACGCTCGTCAGGTCATCGGTCGGCCGCTCGCGCCGCTCGGCAATCAGCCGCCGGCAACGATCGAACAGCTGCGGGATCGAGTCCGCCAGCAGCGTGTCGACCCCGCCCGGATTCACGTCGGGGTCGCCCACCGCGAGCGCCGCGTTCATCAGCCTGGCCCACTCCGCGTCATCCGCCGGGGGCACGCCCATGAAGCTGCCGATCACGCGCGAGACGACCGGCTGCGCCACGTCGGTCACGAGATCGCAGCTCTCGCGTCCGTCAAGCCGGTCGAGCACGTCGACCACGATCGCTCTGATCGCGGGCTCGTGGTCGGCGATCCGGCGCGGCGTGAACCCGGCCTGGAACAGCATCTTCAGCCGGTCGTGCCGAGGCGGATCCATCCCGATGAACATCGAGCGGATCAGCTCGAGCGGGAACACGCCGACCGCGGTGATGCCCCCCAGCTCTGAGGAGTACGTCCGCCAGTCGCGGCTGACCGCGTGGATGTCCTCGGGCCGGGTCACCGACCAGTAGCCGGGCTGCCCCGGGAAGTCGGGGATGGCGCCGGTCCAGTGCACGGGGCACTCGGCGCGCAGCCGGCCGAACAGCTCGTGCGGCGGGCCCTCGCGCCACAGCTCGGGCTCACTGACGAGAACGTGGTCCAGGTCGCCGCGGGTCGACGTCACGACACGCGCGATCCTACCTGGCTGGCTGACCAGCCGGAAGGTCTTCTTGGGCCGCCTGCGGCGGCGTCCGTGGGGCCTATGCGGTCGGGCATCCATGCCCGACCGGGTGGCGCGGGACGCCGCCGGGCAGGGATGCCCGGCGGACCGGCCCCAAGGACACCGAGCGAAGCGAGGCCCGAAATCGCTATCGGCCGGCGCGAACCGGCGCGGTCACCGTGCGGTCCAGCGCCGGCGCGGGCGGCGGCGCCGGCGCCGGCCCGACCGCGGCCTCGCCGGCATCCACGTAGCGCTCGCCGCGCGACCACGACGCCACCGCCGCCACGAGGCACGCGATGATCGCGAACGCGAACGCCTCGTGCAGGCCGTTGCGGAATGGTTCCGAGATCAGCTGAGGGAAGAACGAGCGACCGGCGAGCACCGCCTGGGTGTGGGCGGGCAGGTGCGCGAGGGTCGTCGCCCCGAGCAGGTGCTGGATCGGGTTGTAGCCGAGGAACGCAGCGAACAGGATCGACACCGGGGGCAGGCTGGCGGCGTGCTGGGCCGCGCCGGTCGACACGCCGTGAGCCTCGAGCCCGCTCGCCATCGTGTGCGGGAGCGTCGCCGAGAGCCCGATGATCATCAGCGTGAAGAAGATGCCGACCGACAGCACCTGGGCCGAGTTCTGGAAGGTCTGGTTCATGCCCCCGCCGGCGCCGCGGTCACCCGGCGGCAGGCTGTTCATCACCGCCGCGCGGTTGGGCGAGGCGAACAGCCCCATCGAGACGCCGTTGAGGAACAGGATCACCCCGAACGCCGGGTAGGAGAAGTCGGTCGGAAGCAGCGCGAGCAGGAGGAAGCTGAACGCGGCGGCGATCATCCCGCCGGTCGCGAACGGCCGGGCGCCGAACTTGTCGGACAGGTAGCCGGACGTCGGGCCCGCGATCAGCATCCCGATCGTCAGCGGGAGCATGTAGATCCCGGCGTACAGGGGCGTGTCGTTGAAGTTATAGCCGTGCAGCGGCAACCAGATGCCCTGGAGCCAGATGATCAGCATGAACATCAGACCGCCGCGCGCCACCGCGGACAGGAACGTGGAGAGCGTCCCGAACGTGAACGCCCGGATCTTGAACAGCGGCAGCCGGAACATCGGATCGGCCACCCGTCGCTCGATCATCGCGAACGCGATCAGCGACGCGACACCCAAGGCGATCAGGATCAGCACCCGCGGGCTTCCCCACCCGGTCGCCGAATCCCCGTAGGGCCGGATGCCATACGTGATCGCCACCATGATCAGGACCAGCCCGACCGCGAAGGTGACGTTGCCGCCCCAGTCGATGCGGGCGCGCTTCGGCGTCGAGATCTCGTGGAGCTTCAGGTACGCCCACACCGTGCCGAACAGCCCGACCGGAACGGAGATCAGGAACACCAGGCGCCAGTCGATCGGAGCCAGGATGCCGCCGAGCACGAGGCCGATGAACACGCCGCTGACGCCCACGATGTTGTTGATCCCGAGCGCCATCCCGCGCTTGTTGGCCGGGAACGCATCGGTGATGATCGCCGCGGAGTTCGCGAGCAGGCAGGCGGCGCCGACCCCTTGCACGATCCGGAACCCGATCAGGTACGTCGCGCCCGCCCGGCCGTTCAGCCAGCACACCGTGAGCACGAGCGACGCCGCGGTGTAGATCACGAACCCGAGGTTGTAGATCCGCACCCGCCCGTACATGTCGCCCAGGCGCCCGAGGCTCACGATCAGCACGCTCGTGACGATCAAGAACCCGAAGATCATCCACAACAGGTAGAAGCTGTTGCCCGGGACGAGCGGGTCAAGGTGGATGCCGCGGAATATGTCGGGCATCGCGATCAGCGTGATCGAGGCGTCGAGCGTCGCCAGCAGCACGCCGAGCGTGCAGTTCGACAGCGCGATCCACTTGTAGTTCTCGCCCCGCCGATCGGGGCGCCGGCTCGCCATGCACCTAATGTACGCGGGCGGACAGTTCCGACCGCTGTCCGAAATCGGACCCGGGCCCGGGACCTGGAGCCGGAATCCTCCCCGGGTCGCGGCCACGCGTTTCCCCAAGCGCCCGCGCCCGCGGGTAGAGTCTCGCTTACCTGCGATTAGGGGCGCCGGCGGAGGTAGCGTGCGTGGAGTTCTGAGGAGATGGGGTTTGGCGTCGCCGTCCATCCGTTCAGGCGGAGCGTCCTCTGACGGGCACCGACCGTGGTGCCTTCGTAATCGATTGGCCGCCAACTTCCTGGCGGCATTCCTCACCGCAGGGGGCGTGGCCCAAGCGCGTCCCATCAGCTCCCTCCCCAACCCGGAGCCGATCGATCTTTGCGTCCAGGCCGGCCCCCGCGAGCTGCTGCTCCCCTCCCTGCCCGCCTGCGCCCCGCCCGACCGTCGCACCAGACCGGTCAAGAGCCAGCAACGAGGGCACCCCCGGCCGTTCTTCGTCGCGAGCATCGGACCGCCGGTTCTCGAGGCCGCCGTGAGCTCGTCACGCCAGCCCGCGCCCGCCGGCGACCCCGTCCACATAGATGCCGCCGCCTCGCCCGCCGGTCCCGGCGGTCCGGTCGGAGTCAGTTGCTCAACCGGCACCGCCCGGCTGGTCGGCGGCATCGGTCCCGCCGGTACCGGTGGCCCGATCGCGTTCAACTGCCCCACCGCGTCGGCCTCCGTCGCGCACACGGTTCGCCTGACCGGACAGGCGGGTCCCCGCGGCCCCATCGGTCCCACCGGAGCGCCCGGGCCTGCTGGCACGACCGGCCCGGCCGGGGCGGCCGGGGCGGCCGGAGCGGTTGGCCCCCAGGGTCCCGCCGGAGTTGCCGGTGTGGGACCGCAGGGCGCCGCCGGCAGCACCGGCTCGCGCGGCGCCACGGGGGCAGCAGGGCCAAAAGGCGACACCGGCACGCAGGGCGGCACAGGCGCGCAGGGCGTTAACGGGGCGCAGGGCGCGCTCGGCCCGGAGGGCGCGCTCGGGCCGCAGGGCGCGCTCGGACCGCAGGGCGCACTCGGACCGCAGGGCGCACTCGGACCGCAGGGCGCACTCGGCGCTACCGGAACACAAGGCTCCACCGGTGCTCAGGGCGATATCGGTACCCAGGGCTCGACGGGCGCGCAGGGCGCCACGGGCGCGCAAGGCACCACGGGCGCACAAGGCAGTACCGGAGCACAGGGCAGTACGGGATCTCAAGGCGCCACCGGAGCGCAAGGCACCACCGGCGCCCAAGGCGCGACAGGACCGCAAGGCTTCCAGGGCGATACGGGCGCGCAAGGGACGCAGGGCACAACCGGCGTGCAGGGCGCCACGGGCAGTACAGGATCCCAAGGCTCGACCGGAGCCCAGGGCGACACCGGCGCCCAAGGCGGCACCGGGGCACAGGGCTCGACCGGTGCGCAGGGCAGTACGGGATCTCAAGGCGCCACCGGAGCCCAAGGCGCCACCGGAGCCCAGGGCTCGAACGGCGCGCAAGGTGCTACCGGAGCCCAAGGCACGACAGGACCGCAAGGCTTCCAAGGCGATGCGGGCACGCAAGGGGCGCAGGGCAGCACCGGAGCCCAAGGCGCCACCGGCACACAAGGCAGCACCGGAGCGCAAGGAGCAACCGGCGCCCAAGGCGATGCCGGCATCCAAGGCGCCACCGGAGCACAGGGCTCGACCGGCGCGCAAGGTACTGCCGGTCCGCAGGGCTCGGCCGGCGCCCAGGGCGCCACCGGAGCGCAGGGAGCGACCGGGACCCAGGGAGCGACCGGCGCGCAGGGCACTCAGGGCGGGACCGGCGCACAAGGCGCCACCGGTCCGCAGGGCTCGACCGGCGCCCAGGGCGCCACCGGAGCGCAAGGCGCGTTAGGGCCACAAGGCTTCCAAGGGAATACTGGCGCGCAAGGGGCTCAGGGCACAACCGGAGCCCAAGGCACCGCGGGTCCTCAGGGCTCGACCGGCGCCCAAGGTATCGCCGGTCCACAGGGCTCGACCGGCTCGCAGGGCGCCACCGGCGCACAGGGCAGCACGGGATCTCAGGGCGCCACCGGCACACAAGGCAGCACCGGAGCGCAGGGAGCGACCGGGACCCAGGGAGCCACCGGAGCCCAAGGCGCGTTGGGGCCGCAAGGCTTCCAAGGGAATACCGGCGCGCAAGGGACTCAGGGCACGACCGGAGCCCAAGGCACCGCGGGTCCTCAGGGCTCGACCGGGACGCAAGGCGCCGCAGGCGCACAGGGCAGCACGGGATCTCAAGGCGCCACCGGCACACAAGGCAGCACCGGAGCGCAGGGAGCGACCGGGACCCAGGGAGCGACCGGCGCGCAGGGCACTCAGGGCGGGACCGGCACACAAGGCGCCACCGGTTCGCAGGGCTCGACCGGCGCGCAGGGCTCGACCGGCGCCCAAGGCGTGACCGGAGCCCAAGGCGCGCTAGGGCCGCAAGGCTTCCAAGGGAATACCGGCGCGCAAGGGACTCAGGGCACAACCGGAGCCCAAGGCACCGCGGGTCCCCAGGGCTCGACCGGGACGCAAGGCGCCGCAGGCGCACAGGGCAGCACGGGATCTCAAGGCGCCACCGGCACACAAGGCAGCACCGGAGCGCAGGGAGCGAGCGGGACCCAGGGAGCGACCGGCGCGCAGGGCACTCAGGGCGGGACCGGCGCACAAGGCGCCACCGGTCCGCAGGGCTCGACCGGCTCGCAGGGCGCCACCGGAGCCCAAGGCGCGCTAGGGCCGCAAGGCTTCCAAGGCAATCCCGGCGCGCAAGGGGCTCAGGGCACAACCGGTGCCCAAGGCACGGCGGGCCCTCAGGGCTCGACCGGCTCGCAGGGAGCGACCGGCGCGCAGGGCAGCACGGGATCTCAAGGCGCTAGCGGCGCCCAAGGCAGCACCGGAGCGCAGGGGTCGGCCGGCGCGCAGGGCGCCACCGGATCTCAAGGCGCCACCGGTCCGCAGGGCTCGGCCGGCACGCAAGGCGCCACCGGAGCGCAAGGTGCGGCAGGCCCACAAGGCTTCCAAGGCACACAAGGGACTCAGGGCACAACCGGAGCCCAGGGCGCCACCGGCGCCCAAGGCACGCAGGGTCATCAGGGCACCACCGGAGCCCAAGGCACCACCGGGGCGCAGGGCTCGAACGGAGCGCAAGGCGCGGCCGGAGCTCAGGGCGCGGCAGGTCCTCAAGGCTTGCAGGGCGCGACGGGCAGCGCCGGCCCTCAGGGTGTACAGGGCGTCCAGGGCTCGACCGGAGCACAAGGCACCACCGGAGCCCAAGGCAAGACCGGAGCCCAAGGCACGACCGGAGCCCAAGGCACGCAGGGTCATCAGGGGTTCCAGGGGGTCGCCGGGCCGCAGGGATTCCAGGGTCCGGCCGGAGTCCAGGGCGCGACCGGGGCGACGGGTACGCAAGGCCCTCAGGGCCTCGGCGTTCAAGGCCCGCAAGGCGCCACCGGGGCGCAGGGCGCGACAGGCACGGGAGCGCAGGGTCCCCAGGGCACCCAGGGCGCGCGGGGCTTCCAAGGTTTCACCGGGCCCCAGGGCGCTCAGGGTGCCACCGGGACGGGAGCGCAGGGGCCCCAGGGCGCTCAGGGTGCAACCGGGACCGGAGCGCCGGGTCCCCAGGGCGCTCAGGGCGCCACCGGGACCGGAGCACCGGGTCCCCAGGGCCCTCAGGGCGCCACCGGGACGGGAGCGCCGGGTCCCCAGGGCCCTCAAGGAGCGCAAGGCTCCCAGGGTGCGCCCCGCACATTCATCACGACCAGCAACTCGGCCACCGGACCGACGTCGCCGGGAAGTTCTGTGACCGTGCGGGTGACCTGTCCGAGCGGCACCGCAGTCGGTGGTGGCGGAGAAAATACGCTCTCGACGGGAGTTGCACTGAACGACTCTCGGCCGGAAGCAAATGGATGGACGGTCACGTATTACGTCACCTCGTCGACGGCGGTCGCGGGAAATTCGATGACGGCGTGGGTCGTCTGTGCGCAGTGAACGAGCCTCGTGCAACGCGGTCGTGCAGTGAGGCCGGCTCGCATCGTATTCTGGGCATGACCGCACTACGGCGAAAGGCGTCGCCGGTCGCGGCCGGCATCAGGCGCTGAGCACCCTTCGATGCTTATGAAACGTACCCTCAGGACACGAGCAGCAGCAGGGGACGAGCGCTGCGGTCCGCCGCCGATGTTCGCCTGGCTGATAGTCGCCGCCCTAGCGTTGACGGGCTGTGGCTCGGGAGGCTCCGATCGCGCGTCGTCGAGCCAGTCTTCGTCGGCGAAGTCTGCGGCGAACCCGGCGGCCGCGCTCATCAACACCGGGATCGCCCAAGCCAACGCAAGGCAGTACCAGCAGGCGGAGACGACGTTTCGCGACGTGCTCGTCCTTGCCCCCACCAACAAGTTCGCCTGGTACAACCTCGGCCTCATCGCCCAGGTACAGAACCAGGCGTCCACGGCTCTGACCGACTACTCGAAGGCGCTTTCCATCGACGGCAAGTACACGCCGGCCATGTACAACAAGGCGATTCTCCTCGAGCACACCGATCTCCACTCGGCACTCGCGCTATACCGCCAGATCACGTCCATCAACCCGAAGGCGGCGACGGCCTACCTGCGGGAGAGCTTCGTGTACGACCGGCTCGGCGAGAAGAACAGCGCGAAACAGGCGCGAGCGCATGCCGTTGCTCTCGACAGGAGCCTGGCCACGGTGACCTCTCCGGCGCAATGAGGATGATCCCATTCAGCGAAGTCACCTCATCGGGCGCCCCACGCGCATGAATGGCGTTCCCCGAGTCAGTGTATTCACCGTCACACATCACCCGCGCTTCATGGACGAGTGCTTCGAGAGCCTCCTGGCGCAGACCTATGGAGACTGGGAGTGGGTCGTATTGCTCAACTCAGGCGCACGTTGGCGACCGGCGCGAGATGACCCCAGGCTCCGGATCGTCATCGACGACTCCATCACCGGCGTCGGCGCGGCCAAGCAACGCGCATGCGCCGAGGCGCGGGGCGCTCTGCTGGTCGAACTCGATCATGACGACATTCTGGCTTCCGATGCGCTCGCCGAAATCGTCCACGCGTTCGACCAGAGCCCCGGCATCTCTCTCGCCTATAGCCACACCGCACAGATCCGGGAGGACGGGTCGCGCGACGATTCACGCTTCGACCTATCGAATGGCTGGGTCTACCACGACACGACGGTCGATGGGCGTCAGGTCCAGTACGCCGAGGCCATGGCGGCCACCCCTCACAACGTGTCCTACATCTGGTTCGCGCCCAACCACGTGCGCGCATATGACCGGGTCGCCTATGAGCGAACCGGCGGTTACGACCCCACCCGGCACGTGCTCGACGACCAGGACCTGATGTGCAAGCTCTACCAAGTCGGCGATTTCCACCGCATCGATGGATGCCTGTATCTACAGCGGATGCATTCGAGGAACACGCAGAGCGACACGGACACAAACGCGTTCATCCAGCAGGAGACCGTCGCCCTCTACGACAGACACATCGAGGCCAATTCGCTTGCGTGGGCTGCCCGGCGCGGTCTGCTCGCCCTCGACCTGGGCGCCGCGCACAACCGCCCCTCCGGCTATCTGGGCGTCGACCGATACCCGAGCCCGGACGTGGATATCGTCGCGAGGCTGCCAGACCGGTTGCCGGTCGACGACAACTCGGTCGGCGTGATCCGAGCGGTCGATTTTCTCGAGCACGTCTCGGACAAGGTTGGCTTGATCAACGAGCTCTACCGGGCGCTGGCGCCAGGCGGGATGCTGCTATCGCAAACCCCGAGCAGCGACGGACGAGGGGCGTACCAGGATCCCACGCACGTGGCGTTCTACAACGAGAATTCGTTCTGGTACTACACCGAGCAGCAATACCGGAACTTCGTCCCGGAGATCAGGGCCGCGTTTCAGGTGTCTCGGCTCGTGACCTACTTTCCGACCGAATGGCACGAGCTGCACCGGATCCCGTATGTGACCGCGAACCTGATCGCGCTGAAGGACGGGATGCCGCGCAATGGTGGGCGGCCGCTGGTATGAGCCTTGGGCGTCGTCGCACAGGGCGTCTACGATGTCGCTCATGAGCGATGGGGTGGCCGCGATGAGGAGTCCTCGGAGCAATCGAATCGTGCTGACCGCCGCCGCGATCCTGCTGATCGGTGCTGTCGTGGCCGGGATTCTCGTTGCGACGTCCGGATCGTCGTCGCCCAAGTCCGCGGCCAGGTCGTCCGCGTCACAGCCAGCCGCGAGCGCGGCCGGCACGACCGTGCGGGCGGTTTCGGTGGCCACGCTCCGCGCGCTTCCTGCCATTGTCGGGCACCGCGTGTACTGGGCCGGGCCTCGGACAGGCACGACATACGAGCTGACCAGGAGCCCGGACGGCCGCGTGTACGTTCGCTACCTCACCGGCGGGGCGAAGGTAGGCTCGCCGCTTCCCGACTTCCTGACGATCGGGACGTACGTCGTGCCCAACGCCGCATCCGCAGTGCAGGCGGCCGCAGCGCAGCCCGGCGCGGTGCGCCTGCCGGTTCCCGGGGGTGTCGGCTTCTACAACACCGCGCGGCCGACCAGCGTCTACTTCGCATATCCGAGCTCGAACGTTCAGGTCGAGACGTACGACCCGTCGGCGGCGGTGGCGCGCCGGCTCGTCGAGAGTGGCGCGATAACCCCCGTCTCCTAAGCGTCCCGGCACCCCCCGGCACGGCGCGAGGCGATGCTCCGCCGTCAACCGGCGCATGATCCCACCGGCAAGCGGACACTGTTCGTGAGTACGAGTCTGCGGCTCGCCTGTCCGGGCTTTCCGAGCTCGGATGAAGAACGGTCGACGGCTCGGGCGCTCAATAACTGCGCCGGCTCGTCGATGTTCCTAGTAGTCATCGAAAGCTTCCATCCCTTGCAAACCTGGAACACACCCATCGGACGTTGGCGAGCCCTGCTGGTCGGCATGATCGTGCTCGGCGTCCTCTTGTTCGCCGTGACCGCTACGCGTGCGACGAGCGAGAAGCGATCGTCTGAGCACGCGGCTGCAGCTGCGAGCGCCCCAGCTGCGCCCACCGGCCCACGGGGCCCGATCACTCTGACCTGCCGCCCGGGCGGCGGTGCTGGTGTGATCGGCACGGCTGGTCCGGCCGGACCGCAAGGACCGGTCGGCGTCGACTGCGCGCCGACACCGACCCGCTGACCCGCACCGCCGCGGTCCGCGAGCCCGGGCCCCGGGCGCAGGACCTGGCTTAGGAGGAGTGGGTGCGGTGATCGCGTGAGACCACCGGCTGCGGCGTCGACAGTGGCGCCTTCTCGCCCAGCGCGATCTCGAGCACGCTCTCGATCGCCGAGCGGGTGGCGGCCTCGACGGCGCGCTGCGCCAGCATCCGGATCGGCAGCACCGCGCCCACCCAGCGCGGCGCGACGACTCGACGCGCGCGGCGCGCGATCCCGCGTTCGATCGCGTCGACCCCCGCGTCGACGGGCGCTACCGATCCGCCCCGCGGTCGGACCTCGCTCATCCGCCGAGCCACGGCCGTACCGAATCCCCGCCGGACCATGTCCGTGTCGAGCTCGGCGAAGTACGCGATCCCGACCCGCGCCCCGCTCGGATAGAGCTCGATCCGCAGCGAGTCGGCCAGCGCCTCCACCCCGGCCTTCGACGCGCAGTAGGCGCCGAGTAGCGGTGGGTGCAGCGCTGCCGCCAGCGAGGAGATGGCCAGCGCGTACCCGGTCTGGTGCGCGATGTGCGGGCCGGCCGCGCGCAGCGTGTAATACACGCCGAGCAGGTTGACCTCGATCGTGCGCTCGAACACCTCGGGATCGCCGCCGACGAGCGGAAGCTGCGCCGCCACGCCGGCGTTGGCGACCACGACGTCGAGTCCGTCCATGTGCTCCACAGCGGCCTCGACCGCGGCCTCCACCTGGTCGCGGTCGCGCACGTCACACACCACGGCGAGCGCGTCGCCGCACGCCGCAGCGGTTCGCGCCAGCAGATCGGGCTCGATCCCGGCCAGCACGACCCGAGCTCCGCGCGCGTGTAGCCGCCGGGCGGTGGCGGCGCCGATCCCGCGGGCCGCGCCCGTGATCAGGATCCGGCGCCCGGCCAGCCTCGAGCTCACCTCAGACAATCTCCCCCGGGCGCTGGAACACGATCTCCGGGATCAGGCACATCGGCGAGACGCGCAACACGAACCGCAGTCCCTCGGAGATGTCGCTCGGGCGGAGCATCTCCGCCGGCGGGACCCGGTCCTTGACGTAGTCGGTCATGTCGGTGTCGACGAACCCCGGAGCGAACGCGACCGACTTGACACCGTACTTGGCGAGCTCCTTGTTCATCGCGACCGTGTAGGCAGACACCGCGGCCTTGGTCGCGGAGTACACCGACAGCCATGGCTGCGGCGACTTGCCCGCGATCGACGCGAGGTTGACCACGAGCGCGTTCCCGTGCTCGGCGCCCGCCGCGCGCAGCAACTCCGTGGCCTCGCGGTAGAACAGCACGATCGCGCGCAGGTTGACCGCGAGCTGCAGATCGATGAGCTTGGTCACGTGCTCGTCGGCCTTGGCCCCGATCCCGACGCCCGCGTTGTTGACCAGGACGTCGAGCCGTCCATACCGCTCGGCGTGGCGCGAGACCACCTCTCGCACACCCTCCTCCGCGGCCATGTTCGCGACGACGTCCTGGACCGTGAACCCGCGCTCCCGCAGCCGCTCGGCGGCCTCCTGAAGCGACTCCGGCTTGCGCGCGGTGACCGTCAGGAGGTAGCCCTCCTCGCCGAGCGTCTCGGCCAGCGCGTACCCGATCCCGCGTGAAGCCCCGGTGACGATGGCGGCGCGTTCCGGCATGCGAGGCACCTTATCGGTGGAGCGTTTCCTTCGGCGCAATCAAGACCTGCCACGCTCTGCCGATCACCCTTGTAACCAACCATTCCCGAAAAGGGAGGGACCGATGCTCGATCGCTGTCCAACCTGTGGCAAGACCACCGGCACCCTGATGGAGGCCCGCCCCGACCAGCCGGGCCTGCTCGAGATTCTGCGCGGCGAGTCCACCGAGGCGTACCGCATCATGGTCACGATCGCCCTGTGCGTCATCGTCTCGCTCGCGATCGTCGCGACCGAAGCCGTCTTCCACGTCTGATCCGGGGGCGTCGCGTAACCTACGCCGCCGGATGCGTATCGACTGGTACGGGCAGGCGGCGTTTCATCTCAGCGGACGCGATGGCACGGTGTTCATCGATCCGATCGGCGACGTGTCCGGCCTGGCCGGTCGCGGAATCAAGTTCGAGTACCCGCCGCTGGCCGGCGTGAACGCCGATCTCGTCCTGATCACGCACGAGCACGGCGATCACAACGGAGCGGAGACGGTGGGCGGCAGCCCGGCCGTGCTGCGCTCGACCGCCGGCCGCCTCGAGTCTCCGCTCGGCGAGGTCCTCGCGATCGCGTCCGAGCACGACGAGTCCGCCGGCACGGCGCGCGGACCCAACACGATCTTCGTGTTCGAGTTGGACGGCGTCCGCATCGCACACTTCGGCGACTTCGGCCAGTCCGGACTGCGCGACGAGCAGGCGGAGGCGATTGGCCAGGTAGACCTGCTGTTCCTGCCGGTCGGCGCCGGGCCGACCATCGGCCCCGAGCAGGCCGTGGCGATCATCGAGCGCTTGGGTCCGCGCTGGGTCGTCCCGATGCACTACCGCACGCACCGCCTCGGCTTCCTCGACCCCGTCGACCCGTTCCTCGAGCGGATGCCGCACGTCCACCAGCTCGGCGAGACCGGATTCGACACGGAGTCGCTCCCCGGCGATGGGGCCCCGCTCGTGGTTGTGCCCGCGGCTCCCTGATCCGCAGGTTTCGCCGCGCCCTATCCCGCCGCGTGCGCTAATGCCTCGAGGCCAACGCGCTGCAGGTCACGCAGGTAGTCGAGATGAGCCGCCCAGGCTGGATCCCCGTCCAGCTCGCGAGCGAGTCTCATCGTGTCGACATGCGCGTCCAGCAGCTCGTACACGAGCTCGGTGACATAGCCCCCGGCGGTGACCGCACTCTTGTTTGCGTCCAACACCGTTTGATCCTCCTTGTAACAGGATGAACGTCCGGCCGGACGTCTTGCTTGCGGGCTCCGAACGGGTGTGCGGTTAGTGGTCCCTTTCGTAAGTACGGCGACACCGAGAGTGGTCGCCGGCGGATGCCTGGCCAGGACGCAGCGAGCGCGGTGTGGCTCTGCCACATAAGCGAGCGAGGACGTAGCCAGGCGCCGTCGGAGGCCGCTCGAATGTCGTCGTATTTATGAAAGGGACCACTTAGCGACGCCGTCGCGCCTCGGCCGCGAGCGCTGGGTTCTGATACCCGCCGTCCACCCGGTTGAGCGTCACGCCGGGCGGGACGATCTCGTCGATCCGGTCGAGCACCTCGTCGGACAGCTTGCGGTCGCCGGCCGGAAGCTGGGACTCGAGCTGCTCCATCGTCCTCGGCCCGATGATCGCGGCGGTCACCGCCGGGTGCTCGATGACGAACGCGATCGCCATCTCGATCAGGCTCATCCCGGTCTCGTCGGCCAGCCTGGCCAGCGCATCGGCCGCGTCGAGCTTGGCTTGATTCGCGGGCAGCGACATGTCGTAGCGAGCCGGGATCCGCTCGGCCCGATGTGTATGCGGAACCGGGGCGTCCTTGCGATACCGGCCGGTCAGCCATCCGCCGGCGAGCGGGCTCCACGGGATCACCCCCATCCCGTGACGCAGGCAGGTGGGAAGCACGTCGTTCTCCACGCCACGCACCAGGATCGAGTACGGCGGCTGCTCGGACGCGAATCGCTCGCGTCCGCGCCGCTCGGCCACCCACTGCGCCTCGACGATCTGGCTCGCTGGAAAGGTCGAGGAGCCGATGTAGCGGACCTTGCCCGCACGCACCAGGTCGGTGAGCGCCCCGAGCGTCTCGTCGAGGTCGGTCGTCTCGAGCTCGGGACGGTGGATCTGGTACAGGTCGATCCAGTCCGTGTTCAGGCGCGTGAGCGAGTTCTCGACCTCGCGGATGATCCACCGGCGCGAGTTGCCGAACTCGTTCGGGTCGTCCCCCATGGTGCCGTGGACCTTGGTGGCGAGGATCACGTTGTCGCGCCGCCCACCGGCCAGCGCCTTGCCCACGATCTCCTCCGACTCGCCCCGCGAGTAGACGTCGGCGGTGTCGATGAAGTTGATCCCGGCGTCGAGCGCGCGGTGGATGATCCTGACCGACTCGTCATGGTCCGGGTTGCCCCACGCGCCGAACATCATCGCGCCCAGGCACAGCGGGCTGACCTGTACTCCAGTGCGACCGAATTGCCGGTACTCCACCGATTTGCCTCCTCTAGATGGGCTACCCAGACGTGGGTCTGCTCTCGGTCCGGACCATAGCCAACCACGCTGATTTGCCCGGTGCGCAGAGGCACGGGCGCGTACGGGGCCGGACAACGACCGAAAAGAGGGGCATCATGCTGCTTGGGGCTGCCGGGCCGGGACGAGCGTTCGGTGGTCTCCGTGAACGTGGGAACGCGCTCACTGACCTGAGAGCCGCTCCCGCTCCTCATCTTCCAGCGTCTTCACACCCGCCGGCAGCGTCCACTTGCGGCCGCGGACCGGTTCGTCATCCTCGTCGGGCCACACGCCGTGCTCGTCGAAGTACGTGCGGGCTTGCTCCTCGGCCTCGCGCTCCTTGTCGCCACTGACCCCGAGCCGGTAGAGGAAGTTGATCAGCAGCACCGACAGGCCGCCGCCGACGGCCATCGCAAAAGCGTCGACCCCAAACCCGCCGGGGTTGATGACGAGCAGCACGATGCCGGCCAGGACCATCACGCCGCCGATCCCGTAGCGCAGGATGAGCATCCCAACCGACTGGCCGGGGTCCTGCTCCGGAGTCGGCGGCTGAGTCATAAGCTGATGCTGTGAGCCCCTACGACGACGACGATGACTGGGTCGGTACCCCGCCCGAGGGACGTTACACCCGCGACCGCGCCAAGCCCGAGTTCTGGTGGCGCCAGCGACCGGTCAGCATCGCAGCGGCCGGCCTCGCGTTGGTCATCATTGTCCTGGTCGTGATCGCACTGCTGCGCTGAAGGGCGGCTTATCGCCCAAGCTCCCGGAGCGCCTGCTCGGCCGTGCCGAGCTCGTCGCGTGCCTCCTCGAGCTCGGCCTCGGCGTCGGACAGGTCGGCCTCCGCTTCCTCAAGCGCCTGCGCGGCGCGCTCGCGTCGCTCCGCCGCGGCGTTGTGGGCCCGCTCTGCGCGTTCCAGTCGCCGGCGCGCCTCCCGCTCGGTGGCGCGGGCCTCCGCGCGCGCCTCGGCCCGTTCGCGCTCGGCCTGCTCTTCTGCGGCGCGATCGACCGCCGGCTGCTTCTTCGGACGGGCCGGCGCCGGCGCCGGCAACCCGCCCGTCGCCCCCACGCCCAGGCCGACGTGGCGCAGCTCGCGCTCCAGGCGACCGTCCTTCACCCGGGCGCGGGCATCGTCGTCCAGCGCCGCCGCGTTCAGCGTGTCGGCCACCCGGTCGATGATCGTCTGGCTGAGCTCGTGGCCCTCCGAGGTCAGCAGTCCCCGTGCCGCGCCGGTCAGCGCGTCGACCGCCGCCCGCTCCCGCTCGACCGCGGCCCTGAGCGCGCGGCCGTCGCCCCGGCCGGCGACCACATCGTCCTGCGCCGAGCGGAGCGCGTCGCCGGCCTCGAACAGCCCCGAGACGTCCTTGCGCTGTGTCCTGACCAGCTGGTTGACCGCCCACGCCGCCACCGAGGGCTTGCGCAGCGCCGCCACCTCGGCCGCCTCCGCGCGCTGGCCTGCGTTGCGCAACTCGCGCGCCAGCGCGTTGCGCTCCGGGGTGAACTTGTCGAGCGGCAGGCCGTAGAGGTCGTCCACGTCCATGCGCGCATGGTGTCAGGCACCCTGGACAGGGCGAGTATCTCGCCACTCGCCCGGGACCTCGGCGCGAGTGGCGAGAAACTCGGGCTATGCGCGACTGAACCGCCATTCACCGCCGGCGGGACGGCGAGTGGCGAGAAACTCGGGGTCGACGGGGCGCCGGCAACGACGCCGACGCCCCGGGGACCTCGCACTCCACGAGCGAGCGAGCGAGCGAGCGAGCCCCTGCGAACGACGCTACGGCGAGGCGACCAGCCCCGGGATCCAGCTCGTCCCGGCCAGCGGCACCCGCGCCATCGCCGCGGCCTCGATCGTCAGCGCCACGAGGTCCTCAGGCTCGAGGTTGTGCAGGTGCGACTTCCCGCACGCGCGCGCCAGCGTCTGCGCCTCGAGCGTCATCGTCCGCAGGTAGTTGGCCAGCCGCCGGCCGCCCTCGACCGGATCGAGCCGCGCCGCCAACTCCGGCTCCTGGGTCGAGATCCCGGCCGGGTCAAGACCCGCCTGGTAGTCGTCGTAGTACCCCGCCGCGGACCCGATCGCCCGGTAGGCGGCGTCGTGCTCGGGCGCGTTGTCGCCCAAAGCGATCAGCGCCGCCGTCCCGATCGAGACCGCGTCGGCGCCCAGCGCCAGCGCCTTCGCCACGTCGGCTCCGCTCCTAATCCCGCCCGACACGATCAGCTGCACCTCCCGGTGCATGCCGAGCTCGACCAGAGACTCCACCGCCTGCGGGATCGCGGCCAGGATCGGGATCCCGACGTGCTCGATGAACACGTCCTGGGTTGCCGCCGTTCCGCCCTGCATGCCGTCGAGGACGATCGCGTCCGCGCCGGCCTTGACCGCGAGCGCGACGTCGTAGTAGGTGCGCGACGCGCCCACCTTGACGTAGATCGGGATCCGCCAGTCGGTGATCTCGCGCAGCTCCTCGATCTTGATCTCGAGGTCGTCCGGCCCTGTCCAGTCCGGGTGCCGGCACGCGCTGCGCTGATCGATTCCGACTGGCAGATCCCGCATTTCCGCCACCCGGTCGGAGATCTTGTGCCCGAGCAGCATGCCGCCGCCACCGGGCTTGGCGCCCTGCCCGACCACGATCTCGATCGCGTCGGCGCGCCGCAGGTCATCCGGGTTCATGCCGTAGCGCGAGGGCAGCAGCTGATACACGAGCACGCGCGAGTGCTCGCGCTCCTCCGGCGTCATCCCGCCATCGCCGGTCGTGGTGGACGTTCCTACCGAAGTGGCGCCCCGGCCCAGCGCCTCCTTCGCCTGCCCGGACAGCGCGCCGAAGCTCATGCCCGCGATCGTGATCGGGATGTCGAGCCGCACGGGCTCGCGCGCAAACCGCGTCCCAATCACTACATCGGTGGCGCACCTCTCGCGATACCCCTCGAGCGGATAACGCGACACCGAGGCGCCCAGGAACAGCAGGTCGTCGAAATGAGGCATCGGCCGCTTGGCGCCGAACCCGCGGATGTCGTACATCCCCTCGCGGGCCGCGCGCTGGATCTCCGCGATCGCGCCCCGGTCGAACGTGGCCGACTCGCGCAGCCCCGGGTGCCACCCGTTCCCCGTGCTCACGTCAGTACGAGCCCAGGTTGTCGACGTGGAAGTTGTACAGACGCCGCGCCGATCCGTAGCGCCGGAAGTCAGCCGGGTCGACGTCTTCGATTCCGGCGCGCGCCAGCAGATCAGCGACCTCCGCCACATGCCCGGAGCGCATCTCCTTTTCGATGCAGTCGGCCCCCAGCGCAGCCACCGATCCGCGCACGTACAGGCGCGCCTCGTACAGCGAGTCCCCGAGCGACTCGCCGGCGTCGCCGCACACGACCAGGCAGCCCTTCTGCCCCATGAACGCGCCCATGTGGCCGATCGAGCCGCGGACCACGATGTCGGCGCCCTTGAGCGAGATCCCGCAGCGCGCCGACGCGTCGCCGTGGATGACCAGAAGCCCGCCGCGCGCCGAGGCACCGGCCGACTGCGAGGCGCTTCCCTCGACCACCACGACGCCCGACATCATGTTCTCGGCCACGCCGACGCCACAGTTTCCGTGCACGCGCACCGTGGCGACCTTGTTCATGCCGGCGCAGTAGTAGCCGACGTGCCCGCCGATCTCGACCTCGTACGGCGCGTCCAGCCCGACCGCGACCGCGTGCCGGCCCCCCGGGTTCCGGATCACCACTCGGCCGCCGGCCGTATCGGAGTGCAAGGCCTGGTTGAGCGAGCGAACCGTGTCGACCGCCAGGTCGAACGACGTCTCCCGGATCACCTCCGGCGTAGCCATCACGCCACCAGGGACGCGGTGCCCCAGCTGTACACGTGGCCCGGCGCAGGCTCCCAGGTCACCGCATCCTCGGCGCCCGGGAGGACCGCGATCGCCCGGTACTCGGACGCCATCGCGACCCATTCATCGGTCTCGGCCATCACCGCGGGCTTGCAGGCGATCGGGTCGCGCAGCACCGCGAAGCCGTCGGCCGTGCCGACCGCGAACGTGTAGAAGCCGTCCAGATCCGACAGGCACCCCTCGAGCGCCTGCTCCAAAGAAGCACCTTCGCGCAGACGCCAGGTCAGGTAGCCGGCCGCCACCTCGCTGTCGCAGTCGGTCCTGAACCTAATCCCCTCGCGCTGCAACGACCGCCGCAGCCGGTTGTGGTTGGACAGCGAGCCGTTGTGGACCAGACACAGGTCGAGGCCGGTCGAGAACGGGTGCGAGTGCTCGGTCGTGACGCGGCTCTCGGTCGCCATCCGGGTGTGGCCGAGCGCGTGGCTGCCGGTGATCTCACCCAGCGCAAACCGCTCGACGAAGCGCGTAGGGAGGCCCGCCTCCTTGTAGATCTCGATCGTGCGCCCGGCGCTCATCAACGTGATCTCGGGGTGGCGTTCGGTGAGCCACGCCTGCGCGTCGTCGGCCTCGGCTCCGATCACGAACACCGCGTGCGTGGCACGAATCGCCGGCGGCGAGGCGTCCCCGAAATGCGTCGACAGCTCGGTGTGCAGCGCCTCCCAGTCGGGCGCGGCGGCCGGCGAGTGCAAGGACACCTTGCACCAGCCCGCCGGCACCGGATCGCGGTAGAACGCGACGCCGGCGCTGTCCGGGCCACGGTCCGAGAGTTGCTCGAGCATCTCCGCGAGGAAGGTGCCGAGTTGCTCACGAAGCGTGGCCGACTTCGTGTACAGGCCTGCAATGCCGCACATGGCCGGCTCAGGCTAGACCCTGCGCGAGAGCCGTCCAATGGATTGCACGCGCACACTTTCACCAATAAATGTGGTTGTGGGCGCTACTTCTTTACGCGTTCTTAGCGCACTTCAGGACGGCGGGGACCACGCCCCGATCCGCTTCTGAGCGCGTCGCACCACGTGCAGCGCCTCGCGCAGCTCGGTCCGCGCGATCGGCGCCAGCGCCTCGGGATCGAGGAGGTTGTCGGCGGTCAGACCGGCCTGCACCTGGGCGGCGTGGTGCTCGAAGCGGATTCGGTTGATCACCCCGAAGGCCTCGCGCAGCGCGTCCGCCGCGTCGCGCTCGAGCGCCCCCACGCTCGCCGCGGCCTCGATCCGGTCGACCGTGTTGGAGATCGTCACCCCGCCGGCCAGCGCGTGGAACCGGACCAGATTGACCAGCGGGATGATCGCGCCGCGCTTGAGGTCGAGCTTGCCGGGCGGATCGCCGTCGTGCCCGGTCGCCAGCTGGCCGCGGAAGCCGAGCGCCACGGGATAGCCGGTGGCCGTGCGGGCCATCAGGCGCATGAACTGCGGGTGGTAGCGCGCGCTGCGCGCACGTTCGGTCAGCTCGGGCGCCACCATCAGCCCGCCCGCGCTCGAGCGAAAGTCGAACGACACGGTGGCCCGGATCAGGTGCGACTCGTCGGGCTCGCTCAGGACGTCATCGAACGTCTTCAGCCAGCCGGTCGTCGACATCCGCCACTGGCGGTTGCTAGCCAGCACCCCGTTGTTGTCGAGGCCGATGCCGCATTTGACCAGCCCGTCATTGACGTCCGCGCCCAGGCGCTCGAAGTACGCGTCGACCTCGGCCGCCGCCTCGGGCTCGACGTCGGCGTAGGCGAGCGCGTTGTCCTGGTCGGAGGCGAGCGTGAACTCACGCCGCGCCGCGCTGCCGAGGTCGATCCAGCTCCACGGCACGGGAGCCTGCCCCCGCGCGGCCATCGAGAAATCGATCAGCCGCGCCACGACCGTGTCGTGCTGGAGGCTGAGCACGCGGCCGAGCTCCCGGGCGGGCACGCCGGCCCGCGCCAGCAGGAGGAAGAGCTTGGGTATCTGTCCGGCGGCGCGCGCCAGCGCGTCCTCGTCGGGGGCGCCAAGCAGCACGTGGCGCAGCGCAATCGGGCTGCGGGCTTCGAGGCTGAGTAGATCGGTGGCGGACAAGACCCCGCAGATCCGGTCTCCGTCGAGGACCGCCAGGTGCTCCGAGCCGACCGCCAGCATCTCGACCGTCGCCTCGATGGCCAGCTGGTCGGCCGGAACGGTCGGCGTGGGGCTGCGCAGGGCCGCCCGAACCGGCCCGTCCAGCGGCACGCCGTCGGCCAGGATCGCAGCGCGCAGGCCGGCGTCGGTGAGGATCCCCAGTCCGCCGTCCTCGAGCCGGGCGAGCAGCGCCGTGACGCCGTCGCGCCCGAGTCGCTGCGCCGCCTCCCGCAGCGGGTCCTCGGGCGAGCAGAACTCGGCCGCGCCCATGATCGCCGACACCGGCGCGGTGCCCATGTCGAGCAGGCCGTGGACGGTGTGCCCGGTGTCGGTGAGGCGCCTTCGCATCGACACCGCCACATAGGCGGCGCCGGCCTCGGTCCCGAGCAGACGGCGCCCCGCGTGGCCGCTGATCAGCGCGCAGGTCGAGGGCTCGCGCGCGCGCACGGTGAAGGTGGGCGCCATGCCGGTCAGCATCGAGGCCTGCCCGAAGCACTCGCCGGGCTCGAGCACCTGGACCGGCTCGCCCTCGTGCACCAGGTCCATCGAGCCGGTGAGGATTACCCACAGACCGGACGCGGGCAGCCCGTCCTCGACCAGCACCGCCTGGCCCGGCCGGAACGAGTGCTCCTCGGCGTCGGCCGTCAGCTCGCGCAGCTCGTCGGGGCCGAGCCCGTCGAACGGCGCGTAACGAATCAGGAATGTGTCCAAGTGCTCCATGTGAAGCGATGCAATTGTGTGCGCATCGCGCCTGGGACCTGCACCGGCCACGTGGGAGCCTAATCGCGCCAAAACAACTCTGGGGTCTCTTGGAGGACTACATGACGGACGGGTCATCAGCGGAACACGACGAGCTCGTATACGAGTCCGCTGGATTGCCGAAGACGACCAACTGGTGGGGCGCGTTCGTAATCGGCCTCGCCGGGACGATCCTCGTCACCGGTATCGCGCCGGTGATGGTGACCGAGCTCGGCGCCGCGTCGGTCCCCGTGATCGTGTTCATCACGATCACCGGGTACATCGTCTGCCTGCTGCTGGCCGAGCTGTCGGCGATGATGCCCGACCGCTCGGGGGGGCTGCCGTCCTACGCCTACCCGGCCTACAAGGACCGCTGGCCGCGCTTCGCCGAGCACGTGAACGGCTTCAGCGCGTGGGCCTACTGGCTGGGCTGGTTCCCGGTGGCGCCGCTCAACATGATCCTGGCCTCGTTCTACATCGTCGACCGGTTCAAGCTCTCGACCGCTGGGTTCACCCCGATCCACACGCCGATCGCCTGGTGGACGCTCGGGATCTCGATCGTCGGCCTACTGCTCCTGGCAATTCCGGCGGTGCTTGGGCTCCGGTTCGGGACGGTGTTCGCGACCTCGCTCGCGCTGCTCTCGATGATCCCGCTGACGTTCCTGGCCATCGCGTGGATCTTCAATCCCTCCGCGGTCGACTTCGGCTGGCTGTGGCACTTCCGCCACACCAACGGCAGCGGCTTCTTCACCCCGCTGTTCGGGCACGGATGGCTGACCTTGTACATCGCATTCTCGTTCCTGTTGACGTGGAACGTGATCGCGATGGAGGCGGCCGCCTGCTACGTCGGCGAGACCAAGAACCCCGACCGCGACGCCAAGATCGCGATGAACCTCGAGGGCGCCTACGGCCTGTTCATCTACACGCTGATCCCGGTGGCGTTCATCATCGTGCTCGGGCTCCCCGCGCTCGGCAACGCGGCGCTCGTCGACCCGAAGACGATCTTCGTCCACTACGCCGCCGCGGTGTTCGGAACCGGGGCGGGATCGAGCATCCTCGAGTGGCTGATCGCGATCATGCTGATCCTTGCGTTGATCCTGTCGGCGCTGAACGCCATCACCGGGACCGCGCGGTCGCTGCACCAGATGTCGACCGACGGCCAGTTCCCCCGGTTCTTCCAAAGGGTGAACAAGCACGGGGTGCCCAACCGGTCGATGTGGTTCAACGTAGCCTGCTCGATCGCGGTGGTGTTCATGGGCGGCGCGGTCGAGATCTACACGTTCTCCAACGTCGGCTACCTGGCCTCGTTCCTCCCGGTGCTGGTCGGCTACTACCTCCTGCGCAAGCACCGTCCCAACGTCCGCCGCCCGTTCAAGCTGCCCGAGTGGATGAAGTACGTGGCGCTCGTGATCGCCGGGGTCTACGCGATCATCTACTTCTACGGCGGTCCGGTCTACGCGAACTGCACGTGTAACGCGGCGGGACGCAAGACGCTGCCGTACTACTTCATCGGCTGGGCCGTTCTGCTGTCCTACCTGCTGTTCTACGGGTACCGCAAGCGGGTCGAGGACAAGCGACCCGTCCACGCCGAAGAGCTCGTGGGCGCGACGCCGGCGACGATCGCGGGCGCGTCTGACCCGTGAGCGTGACGCCCGCCCGGGTGCGCCGCAAGTCTGAGCGACCCGCCGAACCGGAGCAGTTCGAGCGGATTCTGCTCGCCTCCGAGGGGCGGCCGATCACCGACGCCGCGATCGACCGCGTGGTCGAGCTGGCCCGCTCGGCGGGCGCGAGCGCGCACGTGTTCTCGATCGCTCGCATACACGGAGTGTCTTTCGGCATGTCCAACCCCGGCCTGCTCCCGACCAAGAAGGAGTGGAAGGACCAGCGCGACATCGTCGCCGGAGCGGTCTCGCGGCTCAAGCGCAAGGGACTCGACGCGGACGGGCACGTGGTCGGCACGCGCAAGACGACCAAGCGGATCCTCCAGGAGGCGAAGGTGGCCGGCTGCGACGCGATCGTGATGGCCGCCGACGACGACCGCAACCGCTTTGTCGGCGACTTCCTCTGGACCCAGGAGCCCCAGCGGGTACGGCGCAAGGCCAAGATCCCGGTGTTCCTGGTCGGCGAAGGCGATTAGGGGCCGCCTGCGGCGGCGTCCGTGGGGCCTGGTACCCCGTCCGGACACTCGCGGCGACCCCCGCCGGGCACGGAACGGTGTCGCGCGTGGATGACGCGCTACGCCCCGTGCTGGCGCGCCACCGCCGCCGCCGGCCGCCCGTGCAGCCGCGCCAGCTTGATCGCCAGCTCGAGCGAGAGCAGGTCGTCCTCGTCGAGGTTCAGGCCGGTCAGCTCTTCGATCCGGCCGAGGCGCTGGCGCAGCGTGTTCGGGTGGATGAACAGCTCGCGGGCTGACTCGATCACGCTGCGCCGCTCCGCCAGGTAGCGCTCGAGCGTGTCGAGCAGCGAGGTGCGCCGCTTGGCGTCGTAGTCGATCAGCCGGTCCACAGCGGCTCGCATCCGGTCGTGCGGCGCGTTCTCGGAGGCAATGTGGACCAGGTAGCGGTAGGCGCCGACTTCCGCGTAGCCGATCGCGCCACCGGGTCCGAGCAGCGCCCGGCCGATCATCGCGGCGTCGAGCGCCTCGCGGTAGGCGCGCGCGGAATCTGCCGGCGCCCGGTGCAGCTCGCTCAGCCCGATCGCCGCGCCTCGTCGGCGCCCCAGCTCGCGGCAGGCGCGGACCACCTCCTCGATCCGCTCGGGTACGCGCGTCCCCATCGCGAGCACTGCCCGAACCGGCCCGGGACCCGCCTCGACCGCGGCGCGCGGCGCCAGCTCGGCCACGTCGCGCCCCAGTACCTCGGCGGCCGCGCGCCACTCGCCCGAGCCCGGCTCGCGCCCGGCGGCGGGCTCGGCGCACAGCATCAGGTAGGGCTTGGTGAGGTCGCAGCGCACCTCGGCCGCCTTGGTCGCGGCGAACGCGGTGGCGCCGGCGCCGAGCGCCTCGAACAGGTCCTTGACGATGTTGGCGTTGGTCAGCCCCTCGATCAGCTCGGCGCGCTTGATCGCGATCGCGGCCAGATGGGCGATCGCGCGCGCCATCTCGGTGTCCTCGCCGGTGAACGGACGCCGGGGTGGGGCGCCGGCGCACAGGAGGCCCAGCCGCTCGCCACCGGACACGAGCGGCGTGACGAGCAGATCGGAGACGTCGAGGTCGGGCCACAGGCTGCGCGCGGCCGGTCGCAAGGCGCCCCCTTCGAGCGCGGCCAGCAGCAGCTTGGTGGTCGACAGCGCCTCGGGCTCGGGGGTGCCTTCCGGCGAGGAGGACATCAGGGTCAGCGTGCCGCCGTCTCGATCCAGGCGGTAGAGCTGGCACACCGCGGCTCCGAGCAGGCGCCGCGCGCCGCCCGTCACGGAGCGGCCGATCTCGACCGCGTCGCCGGCCGTGGCGACCTCCTGGGCGAGCCCGGACAGGGTGGTCAGCGCGTCGACCCGCCGGCGCTGCTGGTCGTACAGCTGCGCGTTCTCGATCGCGCCCGACACCAGCGAAGCGATGTGGACGAGCAACTTCAGCGTGTCCTCGGTGAACTCGCGCGGCGCCTCGGTGTGCAGCACGATCACCCCGATCGACTCGCCCGCGCGGGAGATGATCGGGACCGCGACCATCGACTGGAAGCGCTCCTCCTCGAGCACGGGGAAGAACTTCATGCGCGCGTCCCCCATCGCGTTCTCGCGGATGAACTCGGGCGTCTTGTGCCGCGCCACCCAGCCGGTCAAGCCCTCGTCGAGCCGCATCTGCACCACGCCGACCGCGCCCGAGTACACCGGCGACGCCGCGCGCATGGTCAGCAGCCCGCCCTCGAGCAGGTAGATGAAGCACGCGTGGCAGTCGGTCGCCTCGGTGGCGAGGTCGACGATCCCCTGCAGCATCGGGCCCAGCTCGATCGACGAGGCGACGAGGTTGATCACCCGGTACAGGGTGCGGTTCTCTTCGCGCAGCCCGCGAGTTTCGGAAGTTGCCGTCATATGTGCGAAGCGCACATCCTAGACCCCGGTATGCGGTGCACGCGGCCATTGCCGGTGCCCCAGTGCGGCGGATATACCTCCCTCATGGCTATCACTACCGAGCATCGCGAGGACGGCGCGCCGCAGGTCAGCGACGAGGACGACGTCCGGCGGGTCATACGCGACCGCCACATCGAATTTCTGTTCGCCCAGTTCGTCGACATGCACGGCAAGCCGAGCGCCAAGCTCGTCCCCGCGCACCACATCGACGACCTGCTGAGCGATGGCGCCGGGTTCGCCGGATTCGCCGCCGGCGACATCGGCCAGGGACCGCACGATCCCGACATGATCGCGATCCCGGACCCGAAGACGCTCACGATCCTGCCCTGGCAGCCCAACGTGGCACGGTTCGCGTGCGACGTCACGGTCGAGGGCGAACCGTGGCCCTTCTGCCCGCGCACGATCCTGCGCAACTTCCTGGCCAAGGCCAAGGCGCTCGGGTTCGAGCTCAAGATGGGCGCCGAGCTCGAGTACTTCCTGGTCCGCCGCAACGAGGACGGGACGATCGAGGTCGCCGACAAGCTCGACACGCTCGACCTCCCCTGCTACGACATGCGGGCGCTGACGCGCAACCTCGACTTCGTCTCGCAGGTCTCGAAGGCGGTGACCGGGCTCGGTTGGGACAACTACGCCACCGACCACGAGGACGCCAACGGCCAGTTCGAGCAGAACTTCCAGTACGCCGACGCGCTCACCACGTGCGACCGGGCTGTGTTCTATCGCTACATGGTTGAGTCGCTGGCCCAGCAGCGCGGGCTGATCGCGACGTTCATGCCCAAGCCGTTCGCGCACCTCACCGGCAACGGCTGCCACTTCCACGTCAGCCTGTGGTCGAACGGCGAGAACGTGTTCGAGCGCGATGCCGCCGACGATCCCCGCGGTCTCGGCCTGTCCGACCTGGCCTACCAGTTCATCGGCGGCCTCAAGGCCAACGCGAAGGCGTACATCGCGGTGACCGCGCCGACTGTCAACTCGTACAAGCGACTGGTGATCGGCGCGCCGACCAGCGGCGCGACGTGGGCGCCGGCCTACATCAGCTACGGCTACAACAACCGCACGCAGATGCTCCGCATCCCCGACGCCGGCCGGATCGAGGACCGGACCGTCGATGGCTCCTGCAACCCGTACCTCGCAGCGACCGCGATGCTCGCGGCCGGCCTCGACGGGATCGAGCGGGGCCTCGACGCCGGCGAGCCGAACTCGGCCAACCTGTACGAGTACAGCGAGGCCGACCGCGCCGAGCGCGGGATCGACGTGCTCCCGGCGAACCTGCTCGACGCGGTCCGCGAACTGGAGAAGAACGACGTGCTGCGTAGCGCGCTCGGCAAGACCCGCGACGGCGACTACGTCGACTACTACGCGAAGGTCAAGCGCCGCGAGTGGCAGACCGCGCACGAGCAGATCACGCAGTGGGAGCTCGACCGCTACCTGCAGCTGTTCTAGCGATCAGGTAGCTGTGGGACTGCTTCCGTGGGACCCTGGTGCCGGGCGGGTTCGAGGTGGCGATGACCGTGCTCGGCACGGTGATCTCGCGGCAGGGCAGCACGGTCGTCCTCGACTGCGGCCGCAAGGCCGTCGGCATCGACTTCGTCACCCCGCCGCTCGTCGACTACCCCGACGGCGAGATCCGCGAGTACGCCGAGGAGCATTGCCTCGCCGACTTCCCGGGTCCGCCGCCCCTCGACCTGGGCGACACGGCCGAGGTGATGGGCGGCTACGCCCCGACCACGGTCAATCTCCACGACGTGTTTCACGTGGTCGAGGACGGCGTCGTCACCGACATCTGGCCGGTCAACCCGCGCGGCTCCGGGCCCCCGGCGTTCGACTGAACCCGGCGCTCAGGCTGCGGCGGCCGACGAGGGTGCGGCCAGGTCCTTGTTCTCGGGGACGAACTGGCTGGCGATGAACGTCGCGCCCTGCGGATCGGCGATCACCGCCATCCGGACCCAGGGGGCGTCGAACGGCCCGGCCACCACCTGACCGCCGAGTTCGCTGGCCTGGCGGGCGGTGGCGTCGGCATTGTTGGTGGCGAAGGTCACGCTCCAATGCGCCGGAACGTCCCGGTCGTGTGCCGGGAGTGGGGTCAGCGTGGCTACGACATCGGCGAAGCCCGCCGGCGCGCCCATCGCGGCCATCCGCTCGAGCGTTCCCGGATTGAGGAGCTCGAGGTGATCGCCGTAACCCGGCAGCGTCCACGCCTCGGCGCCGCCCATCGGCATGGTCCCCCAGCCGAAGACCGCGTCGTAGAACGCCTTGGCACCGGCGGGATCGTGGGTGTTCAGGTTGTTGAAGTTGACCGAGCCGTGCTCGTTGACGATCTGAGCGCCCCGGTGGCGCCCCGGCTCCCAGACGCAGAGCACCGCTCCCTCGGGGTCGGCGAATACCGCGGTGCGGCCCGCATCCATGACGTCCATTGGCTCGGTGAGGATCCGCCCGCCGGCATCCATCGCCTTCGCGGCGGTGTCGTCGGCGCTCTCGACCCATACGTACGTGTCCCACCTGGCGGCATCGGCGCTCGGACCGATGCCGGCGACGTCGCCGCCGCGTAGGCGGGCCATGAAGTAAGGGCGCTCGGAACCGGGCGGCATCGCGTCCTCGATCTCCCAGCCAAACAGGCCCCGATAGAAGGCCACGGCGGCGTCGGGGTCCGGCTGGTTGGTGTCGACCCAGCACGGCACGCCGGCGATGTAACGGTCTAGCTCGGGCACGGCTGCTCCTTCCATCCGCTGACAGTGACCGAACGGTAGCCCGGGACTAGGTCAGGATCGGTCCTGATCCGCACGGTACTCCTGGGGGCTCATCCCGCGCACACGCTTGAAGGCGCTGCTCAGCGCGAACGGGCTGCCGTACCCGACCTGCCCGGCGACCGAGCCGAGCGTGACGCCGGGCTCGCGCAGGAGGTCGGCCGCCAGCGCGATCCGCCATCCGGTGAGAAACGTCATCGGCGGCTCGCCGACCAAGTCGAGGAAACGTCGAGCGAACGCCGCGCGTGAGAGACCGACCTCGCGGGCGAGGTCGTCGAGCGTCCACGCGTACGCCGGGTTGTGGTGCATGAGCCCCAGCGCACGGCCGACGCACGGGTCGGCGTACGCGCGGTACCACCCGGGCGCCTCGGCATCCTGCGCGGCGAACCACGATCGCAGGACTGCGATCACGAGCAGGTCGAGAAGACGGTCGAGCACGGCCTCCTGCCCGGGCTCGTCCTTTCCGATCTCGTCGGTCAGCAGCGGCACGAGCGGGCTGTCCCACTCGCCGTCACGCACCACCACCACCGGTGCAAGCGAGCGGAGCAGCCGCTGGCTGACCTCGCTCTTGTGCTGGTAGGTCCCGGTGAGCATCACGGTCGTTCCGTCGGGACTGTTGCCCCAGCTGCGCACCCCGACGCTCCACTGTTCGTGGAGCGCCTCGCCGCTCACCGTGGTGCAGCGCTGACCGGGGTGGATGATGGCCTGCGTGGGGCGGCCGGGTTCGTCGCTCACCGAGTACGGATCCGGTCCGCGCAGGATCGCGACGTCGCCGGCCTGCAGACGCCGCGGCGTGGAGTCGGCGTCGGGCGTGACCCACGCTTCCCCGCGCGCGAGCGCGATCACGGTCAGCGGCGCCCGGTCGATGACCCGCAGCGACCACGGCGGGTCCATGCTCGAGCGCAGCACGAACGCACTGCGCGCTCGGGGACCGTCGAGGAGTCCAGCGACCGCGTCCACCCCGCGGACTGTAGACGCTCGCGTATGCATTCGGCGATTTGCGCTATGGCCTTTCCACACTGGCGCGGCTTCAATCCGCGCATGACGAATCTCAGGCCCCTTCTTCTCCTCGGCGCGACGATCACCGTGGGCCTCACCGCCGGGGCGTTCGCCGTCTTCGCGCACGCGGTCATGCCCGGCCTCAGGAGCACCGACGACCACACCTTCGTCGCGGCCTTTCAGTCGATCGATCGCGCGATCATCAATCCGTGGTTCATGGCGGGCGGCTTCGTCGGGGCGCTGCTGCTCACCCTGGCCGCGGCGGTGAGCCACCTCGGCCGTGCCGCCTCGCCCTGGATCCTGGCCGCGCTGGCGCTGTACCTGATCGCGTTCGTCGTCACGATCGTCGTTCACGTCCCGCTCAACGACGCGATCAAGGCCGCCGGCCACCCCGACCGGATCCGCGACCTGGCCGGCGTGCGCAAGCACTTCCACGAGACTCGATGGGTGACGTGGAACGTGGTTCGCGTCGCGACCACCATCACCGCCTTCGCCTGCCTCGTGTGGGCGGCGAGCCGAGGCTGACCGCGGCCAGCGGCTAGAGGACGGTGCTCCGCGCCACCGCGAGCAAGGCCAGCAGGTCGTAGGCGACCGCGGCGGCGTTCAGCGCCGTGATCTGGCCGGGGCTGTCGTACGGCGGCGCGACCTCGACCACGTCGAAGCCCGTGAACGGCAGCCGGGCGAGGGCGCGCAGGAAGGCCAGCGCCTCGCGCGGTTGCAGGCCCGCCACCTCCGGGGTTCCGGTGCCGGGCGCCGAGGCCGGGTCGAGCACGTCGATGTCGAACGACAGGTAGGTCGGCCCCGATCCCACCCGCGCCCGCACGCGCTCGCCGTACTCGTCCGGGGTCATCGCGACCAGATCCGGCCCGGGGATCACCTCGAAGCCCATCTCGCGCGGCACGTCGGTGTCCTCGGGACCGTACAGCGGCCCGCGCATGCCGGCGAGCAGCGAGCGTGACGTATCGACGAGGCCCTCCTCGACCGCCCGGCGAAACGGCGTCCCGTGAAAGTAGCGCTCGCCGTAGTACTGATCCCACGTGTCGGCGTGGGCGTCGAGCAGCACGAGCCCGACCGGCCCGTGCACCGCGTGCTGGGCCCGCAACTCGCCGAGCACGATCGAGTGATCGCCGCCGAGGACCAGTGGCACGATCCCGGCGTCCAGCAGCGGGCGAAGCTGCGAGTCGATCTGCTCGGTGGTGCGCAGCGCGTTGCCCGGCGTCACCTGCAGGTCGCCGCCGTCGACCAGCGACAGCGTGGCGAACACGTCGACGCTCAACACCGGGTGGTAGGGCCGCAGCAGCGCCGACGCGGACCGGATCGCCTCGGGTCCGAAGCGCGCGCCGCTCCGGAAGCTCGTCGCGGTGTCGAACGGCACTCCGATCACCGCGGCGTCGACATCGTTGCGCGGCAGCTCGACGTGCGGGAGCCGAGCGAAGGTGCGCACGCCGGTGTAGCGGGGCGCGACCGTCGCGTCCGGCGGCCCGAAGTGGGTCATCTACGTGAGCAGCTCTGAGTCGTGCTCTTCGAAGATCGCGCCCCAGTCGCTGCGCTCGCCCGAGTGGAGCGCCTGGATCAGCTGGTGGATTCGCGGCGTCATCACGAGCAGGTAATGCGTCGGCTCAGCCACCGCGTTCCAGTACGAATGCGGCGTGCCCCGCTCCACGAGGATCGACTCGCCGGCGGGAACGTCGACCTCGCCGTCGCCGACCTGGAACCCCAATCGCCCGCTCAGCACGTACCACGCCTCGTCGTCGGAGCGATGGGTGTGCAGACCGGCGATCGGCCGCTCGCGGCTGGTGACGCCGGGGTCGGTCCAGTCGGCGATCACGAACGAGTCGCTGACGATCACGAGCGCAAGCCTACGCAAATGACACCGGGGCCGAAGCGCCGCGCCCCTCCGCCCAGATCGCCCGGCTTGAAATCCGCCGCGACCAGCGTGCCGACGGTCTGGGGCGCCACCGTGTCGAGCAGGCTGGCCAGGGCGACGAACGCCTTGGCCGTGGTCAGGGCGTCCCCCAGCGCGTGGTGCGGCGCCTCGGCGGGCTGACCCAGCGCCCCCGCGAGGCGCGCGAGCGAGATCCCGCGCGCGTGCGCGTCGCCGTCCCGCCGGTACAGCCACTGCTGGCCGAGCACCTCGGTATCCGCGGCGGCCGGCAACCGCACGTGCCGGCGCGAGAACTGACGCGAGAGGAAGCTGGTTTCGATCGCCGCGGTATGGAACACCGGCACGCGACCCGTCATCGCCTCGAGCACGCGATCGATCGCCGCGTCGAGCGACGGCGCGTCGGCCACGTCGGCCATCCTCAGCTTGTGCACGAGCACCGCCCCGTGCTTGGAGCGCTGGGCCGTGTGCACCAGCGTGTACATGGCGCCCCCGAGGACGATCCGGCCCCCCTCGATCGGCACCGCGCCGACCGCGATGATCTCGTCGGAGCGAGGGTCGAGGCCCGTCATCTCCAGGTCCAGCGCACACCATGCGGCATCCCGCCACGCGACCCCGTCCGCTGGACGTCCGGCCGCGGCGAACGCCTCGGCGGCCGCGCCGTCGGGAGCCCGGCGCAGCCTCATGCCGCGCGGAGCGTTCGCTGCACCGACCCCACGGCGCGGAACACGTCGCGCAGGTGATCGCGCATCAGCGGGCTGATCTGCGCCGGGTCGATCCGGTCGTCCGGCCGCTCGCCGGCGGCCAGGCGTTCCATGTGATGACCGATCCGCAGCTCGAGCGCGAGCTCGAACGCGTCGGCCAGGGTTCGCGCGTCCGCGTCGCTCAGGGCTCCGCTCTCCCCCCCGGCGCGCAGGCGCTGCGGCGTCGAGCCCTCGACGATGCCGGCGGCCACGCCCGCCCACCGGGCGAGCTCCACGATCGGGATCACCGCCGCACGGCGGATGTCGAGCTGGGCCTGACGCGTCCCGTCCGATTCGAGCACCGCCTCGGCGTCGAATCCGGTCGGCGGGCTGTACGCGAGCGCGCGGCGCCGGAGCGCCTCGAGAACGCGGTCGCGCGGGCCGTTGTCCGCCACCGGGAGGGGCTCGCGCGGCGTGCCCCACAACGGCCTGCGCTCGACCAGAACCGTCAGCTCGAGCTCATCGTCGCCGACCGCGGCGGTCCATTGCGCGGGCGTACGCGCGATCACGTCACCGATCAGCCCGCAGCGCGAAAGCGTCTGCGCCACCGACTCGAGCCACTCCGGGGGCGGCGGCTCGCTGCACACCACCGCTCCCCGGGCGGTCGAGGCCGGCGTCATCTCGCGCCGGGCCTGGCTTCCGACCGCGACCCAGACGAGACCGTCTCCCGGCAGCTGGATCGTCGTCGCCGCCAGCTCGAGCGCCCGGACGGTCAGCGCATCGACCAGCGCCGACAGCACGCGCGCGACCTCGAGCGCGCGCAGGTTGGAACGGTGCAGTTCCACGACCACCTCGGGCAGCAGTTCCGCCGCGCTCGCCAACGCATCCGGGCTGCGGGCGCGGGCGATCGAGCGCCGAACGCCGAACCAGGACCGTGGCTGGACGGCGAACAGGTCGGCGTCCTCGACCACCCCGACCAGCTGGCCGCGGTCGCTGACCACGGGTGCGTGCCGGAATCCGCGCTCGAGCATCTCGAACAGCACCTCGCCGCCGAGTCGGTCGGGCGTCACCGAGAACACAGGGGAGCTCATCACGCTCGCCACGGGGGCGCTGAGCGGCACGCCCTTGGCCACGATCTTCGTGCGGATGTCGCGGTCGGTGACGATCCCGAACCCGCCCTCACGAAGATTCACCACCGCCGCCCCGGCTCCGGCGGCCGTCATCCGCCGGGCGACCTCGCGGATAGCCTCCATCGGCTCGCACCGGACCGTCGGCGCGCGGATGAGGGTGGCGACAGGCTGGTGCCCCGGCTCGTGGACCCCCACTTGGAGCTCGCGGTTGCGCGCTCGCTCCAGGAGCGGGCGGGCTGCGGCGACCGGGATGCGGTAGCACAAGGTGTCCTCGGCGGCGCGGGCCTCGAAGCCCGGCGGCAGCCCGGACAGCATCGCGGCGTGGCCGAACGTGTCGCCCACGCCGAGCAGATCCAGCAGCTGGCCGTCGTGGATGATGTCGACCGCGCCGCCGTGGATCACGCGCAGAAAGGTCACCGGGCCGCCGTCCTCGGTGAGGATTGGCGCGCCGGCCACGAAGAACTCGATCTCGGTCTGCGCCGCGACCTCGCCCAGCTCTTCGGGGCCCAGCGCGTCGAACGGGGCCCGTGCAGCCAGGAAGCGCGCGATCTCGCTCAGCGCCGCGTCCAGCGGTGACCCCTCAACTTCGACACAAACACGAGACTACGCCAGCAGGCCAAGCCGCTGCGCGCGCTGCACCGCCTCGGTGCGGTTGCGGACCTCGAGCTTGCGATACACCGCGCTCGTGTGCTCCTTCACCGTGTGCTTGGACAGGTGCAGCTGCTCGGCGATCTCGGGGTTGGTCGCGCCCGAGGCCATCAGATGCAAGACATCCCGCTCGCGCTCGGACAGCCCCAGGGCCGGCGGGCTCGCGTGCGTGTCGAACACGGTCTTGCCCATCCCGACCAGGCGCACCGCGCCGGCGATCTTGCGCGCCGGCCAGTCCTTATAGGCGAAGCCCGAGGCTCCCGCCGCCCGCGCCGCCGGTGGCGAGATCTCCCCCGCGCCCGAGAACAGGAGGACGCGCGTCATCGGCTCGGCCTCGCGCAACTGCTCGCAGACCTCGGCGCCTGATTCCTCGCCGATGAACAGGTCGACCAGGGCCACGTGTGGCCGGTAGCGCACGGCCAGCTCGACGGCCTCGGCGCCCGTGTGCGCGCTCAGGCAGCGATCGACCCACGGCTGCTGGGTGAGCATCAGGCGGATTCCCCAGTGGACGACGTCGTGGTCGTCGACCACCAGGACGCTCAGCCGCTCGGGGCTGCGCGGCGACGCCTCAGAGGTCAACCGGCACCACCAGCCTGACCTGCCAGGTGCCCGGCTCGCGCTCGCCGAACTCGACCACGCCGCCGCTCTGGAGCGCCTCGAGCGCGGCCAGCCGCAGGCCCATGCCGGCCCGATGGCGCGAGCCCGTGACCCCGTCGTTGGCCACCTCGAGCACGAGCGCGCCGTCGCTGCGGCCGACCCGGACGCGGACCTGGTTCGGGCTGGCGTGCTTGTGGGCGTTGCGCACCGCCTCGGCCAGGACCGACTGGGCCAGCGGCTCGAGCGCCGGCGGGACGTCACCCTCGTCGCCGGCTTCGAGCGTCACGCCGAGGTCGGGGTGCACGCGGGCCAGCCGCTCGACCTCGGCCACGAACGTGGTCTGGGTCGCGCGCGGGGCGCGGCCGAGCGGGCGCTGGATCGCCGTGCGCAGGTCCGACAGCGCCTCCTGGATCTCGACGGCGCACCGGGCCCGTGCCTCGGCGGGGAGGTCGCCCTCGCCGTCGAGCGCCATCGAGATCCCGAACAGTCGCTGGATCACGCCCTCGTGGATCTCGCGGGCCAGATCGATCCGCTGCTCGAGCTGGCGCGACTTCTCGCCCTCGGTGGCCACCATCCGCGCCACCGAGGCGAGCGCCGCCGCCTTGCCGAGCGCCCACAGCAGGTGCCGCTCGGCGTCGTCCAGGGGCGGCTCGGACATCGGCCGATCGGCGAAGATCACGCCCATGTTTCGCCCGGCCGCGGCCATCGGCGCGCACACCAGCCGGACCGGCTCGGGGAACACGCTCACGTACTCGTCGGGGAACTGACCGGTCATGTCGCCGGCGATCTCGATCACGCGATCCTCGCGCAGCGACTGCGCGGCGATCGGCGCCGACTCGACGGTGACGTGCGCGTCGGCGAACTGCTCGAGGCTCAGCCCGTGCGCGCCCGCCGCGCGCACCCGGCGGCGCGCCGAGTCGTAGCGGAAGATCAGCGCGCGCCGCATGTGCGCGATCCGGCACACGGCCTCGCACAGCCGGTCGTAGAACACGTCCGCAGTCGCGGCCTCGGACTGCGAGAGCACCTCGACGTACAACTCGAGCGCGTCGACGCCGACCTCGGACCTCACGGGCGCGCTCATGACGCCCGATGACAGACGCGGCTCAGGCTGCGCCGATGAACGCGAGGCGCAGCGCCTGCTGCGGCTCGAGGTACACCCGCCAGGACTCCTCGCATCGTGGGCAACGGCATTCGACCGACGGATCGTAGCCGTCGAGGGCGCCGTGCCACTCGAGATCGTCGCTGCGCAGGCAGATCGGACAGGCGAGGGACGCGCGCACCAGCGCGTCTGGATCGTCAGTCCGGAACCTGGCCGTGTCGGCAAGCATGGCCACGGTTAGAGACTGCTCGTGGCGCCGGTTCGGTACAACGCAGTGGTTCCGACAACCCCCCGGCTGGGGGGACGCGGTCAAACCGTCAGCGCCTCAACTCGGGCGATCGGGTGCTTACCCCAGCGCGCGCGGGTCGCAAAGTCGAGCAGGCGATCGAGGTAGTCGCGCAGCGGTGAGACACTGATCCCGGCCGGCTCGAGCGACGCCCGGGTGAAGGTGTCGTCGAACGTGGACGCCACCGAGAAGTACGGGAAGTACATCCGTCCCTCCTCGATCATCGAGCGCCCGAGCCCGTGCTCGAGCGACTCGAACTCGGCCACCGCCAGCAGCTTCGGCCGCGGCTGACTGAAGTAACCGCTCGCGAGGTCCGCGATCTCGCCGATCGTGCTCGCGTCCACGCCGGCGGTCAGGTGATACGTCTGCCGCACCGCGCCCGATTCGCACAGCTCATGGATCCCGTCGGCGACGTAGTCGATCGAGACGACGTCGACCGGGGCTGACGCGATCGCCGGAACCGCCGGGAACAGCCCTCGCGCCAGCGCTCGCAACGGCCAGTACAGGACGTTGAACGCCGCGGTCCAGCCGCTGTTCGAGTCGCCGACCACGATGCTCGGACGCAGGATCGTGAACGGCAGGCCCGGGCGCGAGCGGACCAGCTGCTCGGACTCGAACTTGGACTGCTCGTAGGAGTTGTGGAAGCTCTGCCCGACGTCGAGATCGCACTCGTAGAAAGGGCCGGCGTGGGTGCCGGCCACGAATGCCGTCGAGATCTGGGCGTACCGCTCGAGCACGCCCAGCTCGAGCGATCGGCCGGCGAGCTCCAGCATCCGCCGGGTCCCCTCGACGTTGATCCCCCGCGCCTCCTCCAGCGTAAGGTTGAACGACACCGACGCGGCGCCGTGAACGATCATCGTGCTCTCCGCGGCGAGCCACTCCCAGCGCGCCGGTTCCAGGCCGAGGCGCGGAGTCGTCAGGTCGCCGGCAACCGCGGTCACCCGATCCGCGTACTCCCCCGCGCGGTACCCGAACAGGTTCTCGAGCACCCCCTCGATTCGCTCGCGCGCGGCTTCATCGCTGTCGGCACGGACGATCGTGAGCACGGGCCGCTCGGTCCGCTCGAGGTACCGGGCCAGCAGCTCCATCCCCACGAACCCGGTGGCGCCGGTGAGCAGGACGGCTCCGTCGCGGCGGCTCATTCCTCGCCCCTCAGCGATCCGAACGCCCAGACCAGACGCGAGCGCGTATGCGCCGGCTCGATCAGCTCGTCGATGTAGCCGGTGCACGCCGCGACCTGCGGGCCGAGCTGGGTCTCGGCGTAGCTGGCGGCCAGGCGCTCGCGGGTGGCGTCGGGGTCGTCGGCGGCGGCGAGCTCGCGGCGGTTGATGATGCCGACGGCGGACTTGGCGGCCATCACCCCGATCTGGGCCTGCGGCCAGGCGAACACGTAGTCGGCCCCGAGGTCCTTGGAGTTCATCGTGATGTACGCCCCGCCGAAGGCCTTGCGCAGGATCAGCGTGACGCGCGGCACCTCGGCCTCGGCGAACGCGTGGACGAAGCCCGCCCCGAACCGGATCACGCCGGCCGACTCCTGCCGCGTGCCCGGCATGTATCCGGGCGTGTCGACCAGAACCAGCAGCGGGATCCCGAACGCGTTGCACCTGGAGACAAAGCGGGCGCCCTTCTGCGACGCGTCGGCATCGATGATCCCGCCCAGGTGGCGCGGCTGGTTGGCGACCACCCCCACGGTCCGACCGTCGATCCGCGCGAATCCCGTGACCAGGTTGCGCGCCCAACCCGCCGAGGCCTCGAGCAGCTCGCCGCCATCGGCGAGCGCGCGGATCACGTCGCGCACGTCGTAGACGCGGCGAGGATCATCCGGCACCGGATCGGACGGGGCGTAGGCCAGCGGCGGCCGCCCCGGGTGCACCGGCGGAGCGGAGTCGCGGTGCCGCGGCAGGTAGCCGAGCAGCTCGCGCGTCAGATAGGCGGCGTTCGCGTCGGTCGGGGCCACGAAATGACACACGCCGTTTCGCTCGTGCACTCGTGTGCCGCCGAGCTCCTGCGCGGTCACGTCCTCGCCCATCGCCTCGCGCACCACGCTGGGGCCGGTCAGGAACATGCTCGACTGCTCGGTCATCACCACCCAGTCGGTCAGCGCCGGCGAGTACGCGCCACCGCCGGCCGACAGGCCGGTGACGATCGAGACCTGCGGAACGCGCCCGGACAGCTTCACGATGCGGTGGAAGATGCGGCCATAGCCGCCGAGCGCGGCCACGCCCTCCTGCATCCGCGCCCCGCCCGAGGAGACGAACCCGACCACGGGAGCGCGCCGCTTGTCGGCCAGCTCGAGCACGCGGACGATCGTGTTGGCGTGCTGCTCGCCGAGCGACCCACCGGCGTAGCCGGCGTCCTGGGCGTAGCAGAACACCGGGCGGCCGTCGATCTGACCGGCGCCGGCGAGCACGCCGTCGCCCGCGCGTGCCTTCTCGCCCATCGCGCCCGACATGACGTCGGAGCGGATCAGCTCGAGCGAACCGCGGTCGCACAAGGTCTCGAGGCGGCCTAGCGCGTCGAGCTCTTGCGACTCCGCGGTCCGCGGGGTTGGAGCGACGGCGATGCTCATTGCGGCGCCGACCCCAGGCAGAGGACGGCGTTGTGGCCGCCGAACCCGAACGAGTTCGAGATCGCGACGAGCCGCTTGTGGCCGTTCCCGTTGCCGTTATGCCTGAGCGGACGAGGGCCGTCCGCGACGTAGTCGAGATCCAGGTCCGGGTCTTGCTCCTCGTAGTTCAGCGTGGGCGGCGCCACGCCGTCGTTCAGCGCCATGATCGTGGCGATCGCCTCGACGGCGCCGGCGGCGCCGAGCAGGTGCCCGATCGCCGACTTGGTCGAGGAGACGGGCACGTGGTACGCGTGCTCGCCCAGCGCGAGCTTGATCGCGGCGGTCTCCGAGGCGTCGTTCAGCGGGGTCGAGGTTCCGTGCGCGTTGACGTACGCGACGTCCTCGGGCAGGACGTCCGCGTTCTTGAGCGCCCGGGTGATCGCCAGCGCCGCGGGGCGGCCGGTCGGCTCCGGAGCGGTCAGGTGGTGGGCGTCGGCGGTCGACGCGTAGCCAAGCACCTCGCCGAGCACCCGCGCCCCTCGCTCCATCGCGAGCTCCTCGGACTCGAGCACCAGCACCCCGGCGCCCTCGCCCATCACGAAGCCGTCCCGGCGGGCGTCGAACGGCCGCGAGATCCCCGTCGGCGACGTCGCCTCCATCGAGCCGAAGGCCGCCTTCGCAAGTGGGGTGAGGGTCGCCTCGGCTCCGCCGGCGACGACGGCCCGTGCCTCTCCGGCCCTGATCATCCGCATGGCCTCGCCGATCGCGTGGGTCCCCGACGCGCAGGCCGACATCACGCCGAACACCGGACCGCGCAGCTTGTGGCGCATCGCGACCAGACCGGCGGCGGCGTTGCCCATGATCAGCGGGATGGCCAGTGGCGACACGCGCTCGGGGCCGCGGTCGCGCAGGACGTTGCACTGGGCCTCGAAGGTGCCCATGCCGCCGATCCCCGAGCCGATCACGCAACCGACGTCGACGGGGTCGAGCGGCGGCTCCTCGGCGTCCCAGCCCGCGTCCGCAACGGCCTGCGCGCCGGCGGCGATCGCGACCTGAGCGAAGCGGTCGCTGCGGCGGGTTTCCTTGGTCGTCATGAAGTCGGTGGGATCGAAGTCCGTGCACGCCCCGAGGCCGTCGGCGATCCCGGACCGCCGGTGGAGCCAGCCCTCGTGGAGCTCGAGCGCCGTGTTGCCGAGCGGCGAGATTGCGCCGACGCCTGTGATCAGAACGCGGTTGGGGCTCATGGGGTGCCCCACTCGACGACGGTCGCGCCCCACGTGAAGCCGGCCCCGAACGCGCCGAGCAGCACCTTCTGTCCCGGGTTCAGTCGTCCCTCGGCGTGAACATAATCCAGCGCGAGTGGGAGCGTGGCCGCCGAGGTGTTGCCGTACTCCGAGATGCAGTCCACCACGCGGTCGGCCGGGAGGCTCAGGCGCTCCCCGACGGCGCTCAGGATCCGGCCGTTGGCCTGGTGGTAGACGAACAGGTCGACGTCCTCCAGGCGCGCGCCCGCCGCGCGGACGGCCTGCACGGTGGCCAGCGACAGCCGCGCCACGGCCTCGCGGAACGTCTCGTGCCCGCGCATCTGGATCGCGCCGGTCTCGCGCGGGACGATGATGTGATCAGCGCCGGCCCCGTCCGCTCCGAGCACGATCGGGCCGATTCGGCTCTCCTGAGCGGTGGCCTGGAGGACCACCGCGCCGGCGCCGTCGGCGAACACGGCGGCCGTCGAGCGATCCTCGGGGTCGGTTATCCGTGACATGAAGTCGGCGCCGATCACGACCGCGGTCTGCACGCGTCCCGACTCGATCTGGGCCGCGCCGACCGCGAGGGCGGACAGGAAGCCGCTGCACGCCGCCCCGATGTCGAACGCGCCGGCGCGGGCGGCGCCAATCTCGTGCGCGACCTGCGGGGCGGTGTTCGGCATCACCTCGTCGGGCGTGGTGGTGGCGACCAGAACGAGATCGACCTGCTCGGGGGCGAGATCGGCTCGCTTGAGCGCCGCCGCGGCGGCGTGGCTGGCGTGGGTGGCGAGCCGCTCGTCCGGACGGGCCACGCGGCGGGTCCGGATGCCGGTCCGGCGCACGATCCAATCGTCGGTCACGCCGATTCGCGGGGCGATCTCCGCGTTGGGGACGACCGTCTCCGGCAGGCTCACACCCACAGACGCGATCGCCGCCCCGAGGGGAAGGACGGCAGCGACCGGCTCACTGCGCTCGGGCATGGTCAGGATCATGCCCGACACGCTGTCCAAAGACGTGGCGGTTGCCAACGGCCACGGGGCCCAAACCCGACACGCGGGGGGTCGTGTGGCTTGGCCCTAAGGACAGCTCAACATAACGGACACACGGGGGGCAGGTTTGCGTCAACCGCCCCCCGTGGTCCGAAATACCTGCTACGCGCCGGCCTGCGCCAACTGCTCGCGGCTTGTCGCCTGCGGACCGGTGCGGTCCCATACCGGCCGCACCTCGGTCGAGCCGTAGGCGACGTTCGGCATGCGCGAGGCATGGTCGAGCGCGGTGTCCAGGTCCGGGCAGTCGACCAGGTAGTAACCGGCCAGGAACTCCTTGGTCTCCGCGAACGGGCCGTCGGTGAACTGCGTCTGGCCGTCGCGCACACGCACCGTGGTGGCGACGTCGGCTCGCTCGAGGGCGTCGCCGGCGACGAACACGCCCGCGTCGGTCAGGCTCTTCGTGTACGCGTCCCAGCGCGGACCCAGCTCGGCCATCTGCTCCGGGGTGATCGGGCTGTCCACCGGGTTGTAGATCAACAGCATGTACTGCGGCATCACGCCTCCTTGAAGTCGGTTGGCCGCTCCGGACTTGGTTGGCGGCTTCAACCGTATGACGGGCGAGCGTGCCGCATTTCGACACGCCCGCCCATCAAATATTCGCGCGATGTCGTTTAGTCGCGTCCTCGACCGTCGCCGCGGTCCTCCCCGATCCCGGGGAGCACCTGGGTGCCCTCGATCTGCACCGCGTTCAGCGCGTCGGGATCCAGCCCGAGCAGGCGCAGGACCGTCGGCGCGACCTGGGTCGTCTCGACCCATGCGCCCGACTCGCGCGGCGAGACGGTGCCGGGCGCGTACACGAGCAGCGGCACGTCGCGGTCACCCGGGTTGTCGCCACCGTGCTCGGCGATCTTCGTGCCGCCGGTGTACACCGTGCCGACCTGCACGCGACCGAACACGTCCGGATAGCGCGGATCCCCGTACGGCACCCCGAAGAAGCGCGCCGCCTCATGACCGGCGTAGATCTGCGCCAGACCGGAGTGCGGAACCTGCTCGGTGCCGCGGTCGACTCCGTCGTTGTTGTAGAGCTGCGCCGTGGCGTCATGAGTCCACAGGTAGTGCTTGACGAAGTCGGCCGCCTGCTGCGTCTTGACCGACAGGTAGCTCTGCCACAGGTCGTCGTCGGTGCCGGCGACGATCAGTTTGTCCTTGTCACCGGTCTGGGCGGTCCAGGCCGCGTTGACCGCGTCGATGATCGGTCCGTCCTTGATCCGCTTGAGCAGCAGCGGGTCCTGCGGCGACTGGCCGTGCTTGGCGGTGATGATGATCGCCGTGGTGCCGGCGCGTCCCGGGTTCTTCTTGATCGCGCTGTCCATCGCTGCTAGCGGGCGTCGACGTAGTCAAGCGCGCTGGACAGCAGTGGGCCCGGCGTCCGGTCGTGCCCGGGAGGTAGCCGGCGAGCTCCATCGGACCCTCCGTGTAGCTGCCGTCCGCGTTCTTGGTCAGGGTGGCTGGGCGAGTCGACCTTCTCGCGACCGACACGGTCTGGAAGTTCATGCCGAGGATCGCCGGTGATGCCGACACGCGTCGCTGCCACTGTGGTCGAAGCCGCCCAACTCGTTGATGATCTGCCCGCACCTTGTAGGCGTCGTACTGCTTGGTGGCGGCGTCGATCGTGCGCCCAGTCCGTGCCGGTCGGGTATGGCGCGCCGTTCGGCTCGACCGCTTGCGAGTCGATCTCGGGGCCGAAGAAGTCGTCGATCGCGTGGCCGGCCGAACCGTGGCCGTTGAACGACGTGTAGATCGAGTGCTTGTCCGACCACGCGGTCCGCAGGCCGGCGTTGTGGATGACGCCGAAGATCGAGTTCACCTTCAGGTAGTCCCACGGCATGATCGGTTGGCAGGTCTTCGGGTCAACCGGGAAGGAGCCCGGGTTGAGCGCGGTCTGTGGGGTCGGCGTCATGTTCATGATCGCCGCCGGGTTCGTGTCCACGTTGTTCGGCCCGTTGTAGATCGAGCCGTCGGCGTCGAACGACGGGAAGGTGCTGCCGACGGTGCCGAGGAAATCGGGCACGGCGTTCAGCTTGTCGTCCGGCGAGTCGTAGATGACGTCGCCGCCGGTCGCCGGTTGGCCCAGCGTGCACGCTGCACCGGCCTCGTCGACGGCGTGGCTGTACTCGACGTCGTAGTACACGCCGGTCGCGCGCGGGTCGCCGCCGGTCATGATCGCGGTGCCGCCCGGATCGGAGTCCGACGGGTCCGCCGTGTGGTTGTTGGTGAACTCGGCACCTCCGGAGGCGAGCTTGGCGAGCTCCGAGCCCGGATGGTGGGCGACGTACCAGTTGAGGTCGGACTGGTGCATACCGTCGACCGAAATCAGCAGCACGTGCTGGATCCTCTGCTGGTGGTGGCCGTGGTCCGGCTGGGCCGAGACCGCGGCCGAGCCTCCGATCGCGCCGGCCGCGACCACGGCGGCCGCCGCTCCGAGCCTCGTCACTCTACGCATGCGTTGATGGCTCCTTCTCGTTGCTCGTCAGATGCGCGCCCCTTCTTATGGAGACCATCCCGGGCGGTTGTTGCCGCGGCGTGTCCCGGGTGTGTGCGTCTACTTATGACCCGGGGGCGTGAACCGATCGCGCCGCTTTGGGATATGAGGGCTTAGATGACGGCACACGACAGCGAATCGATCGCAGCTTCGTTGGCCGACCCGGCTCGTTTCGCCGCGGTCTTCGATCGTCACTACGAGGAGATCTGGGCCTACGTCGGCCGCCGCGCCGGCCGGGGGCTGGCCGACGAGCTCGCCAGCGAGACGTTCGTGCGGGCGTTCGCGGCGCGAGCGGGCTACGACCCTTCGTATCCGGACGCCAGGCCGTGGCTGTACGGGATCGCCACAAACCTGCTGCGCAACCACGCGCGGACCGAGGAGCGGCGCCGGCGGGCCTACGCACGCGCTCTGGAGCGTGACTACGTGGCCGGCGACCTCGACGCCGTGGTGGGCCGGGTCGATGCGGCCGCCGACGCCCGGGTGGTGGCCGAGACGCTGTCGCGGCTGGCACCCGGCGACCGCGACGCGTTGCTGCTGTTCGCACTGACCGACCTCGGTTACGAAGGCGTCGCGCTCGCCATCGGCGTCCCGGTGGGAACGGTCCGCTCACGCCTGTATCGCGTCCGGCGCCACCTGCGCGCCGCATTGTCCAGCCCTGCGGACGTCGAGAGGAGCCACACATGATTGATCTCGAGTTGGTGCGCGAGCTGCACCCACCGTCCGCCGGCCCGCCCGCGCGCGAGCGTGCGCGGGAGGCGCTCCTGGCCTCGATCGAGAGCACCGCCCCGCCGCGCCGGCGCCGCCAGCGCGCTCGCCGTCGCCTCAGTTTGGCCCCCCTGGGTGTCGCCGGCGCCATGGCCGCCGTCGCCGTGGGGATCGTCGTGGCGGTCTCGTTACGGGGCGGAGCCGCCAACCCGCCGCCGGCGGCGGCCGTGGTGCTCGCGCGCGCGGCGCGCGTGGCCGAGGCCTCCGGCGGGCCGCGGCAGCTGAGACCCGGTGAGTACTGGTACGTGAAGAGCGTCTGGACGACGGCCGGCGCCGCGGTTGCCGACCACGCTCATCCTCGGGCGTCCATCCAACTCCCCGGCACGTTGTCCACTTACGAGCGCCAGGCGTGGATCGGCCTCGACCGGCTGGGACGGGTCGAGAGCCACGTCGTCGGCTCGATCACGTTCCTGTCCGCGGCCGCGCGTCAGCAGTGGATTCGCGCCGGGCGCCCACGTGAGCTGCCCGGGTACAACGGATCGCTGCCACGGAACGCGTTCATCCGGCCCTACCGCCAGCTGCTCGTGCTCCCGACCAACGTCGGCGCGTTGTGGAAGCTTCTCTACCGCGACGCCGGCAACGGAGCCGCCGGCTGGAAGCGCCACGAGATGTTCACCGAGATCGGAGATCTCCTGCGCGAAGACCCGATCCCGGCCAAGGTGCGCGCCGCCCTCTATCTCGTGGCTGCACGTATCCCGGGGATTCAGGTGCTCGGTCGCACCCACGACGGAATCGGGCGGCCGGCGCTCGCGGTGGCGCTGAACGACACGCTCTACGGCGAGCGGTCGGAGCTGCTGTTCGATCCGAAGACCTCTGCACTGCTGGGGGAGCGCTCGGTCGTGGTCAAGCCACCCCCCAAGTACCACGTCAAGCCGGGCACGGTGTCGGAAGCCGCGACTTACATCACCGCGGGAATCGTCGAGCGGATCGGCCAGGTGCCGGCGCGCTGAGCTACTCGTCCGGGCCGGCCGCGAGCTCGTCGATCAGCGCCGCCAGCCGGAGCAGCAGATCGGGCGCCAGCTCCTGCTCGGCCGGCGGGAGCGACGCGTAGAACGCGCGCTGGCGTCCTCGCAGCCAGTCCTCCTCGGCGTGCAGCAGCTCGGACCCGAGCGCGGTGAGGCTGACCGACACCGCGCGGCGGTCCACGTCCGAGCGCGCCCGCTCCACGATCCCGCGACGCTCGAGCGCGTCGAGGATTCGCGTGGCGGTCGACGCGCTGATGCCCGCGCCGGCGGCCAGCTCCTGCACCCGGGCCGCCCGCCGGCCGTGCAGTCCCTCGAGCAGCGCGTACTGCGACAGCGTCAGGCCTCCGTCCGCCCCATGCCCGTTCGACCCGCGCGATCGGCGCACGGCCTGCGCCAGCGCGTCGAACCCGGCGAGAAAATCGTCGGTCCCAGCGCGGAAATCCTGACTCCCCAAACGTTGCATGCGCAGTTGGCAATTATACGCCTGGCATGCTAATGTTTGGCATGCCAAGCTTTTTCGGAGAACTTAGATGTTCCGCAACATCCTCGTCAGCGTCGATGGCTCGCCTCACGCACAGCGAGCGCTCGAAGAAGCGATCGACCTCGCCCGCGCCGGCAACGGGCGCATCACGATCCTTACCGCGGTCCCCCAGCCGCCCGCCTGGTGCGCCGGATCGATCGCCACCGGCGCCGCCGCCCTTTCCGCCCTGGACCTCGAGCGCGAGGCGGTGCAGGTCATGCGCCGCGCGGTCGCCCGGGTGCCCGACGACCTGCCCGTGACCACGCTGATCAGCCGCCGGCCCATTCGATCGGCGCTGATGAAGGCCGTCACGTCGGGCGACTACGACGTGCTCGTGATGGGCTCGCGCGGCCGGCGCGCCCTGGCCGCTTCGCTGCTCGGCAGCGTCAGCCACTACGCGCTGAACCACAGCCCGATTCCCGTGCTGATCGTGCACGCCGACCCCGAACAGGCGTCGCGGCTGCACGGCGGCCCGGAGCCGTCGTCCGCGCCGCGCCCGTCGCCTGAGGCGGACGGTCCCGCCGTCGCGCCGGCGTGAGCAGTGGGCATTTCTCCCGGAACCGCCGGCTACATGGTTGATTGCGCTATCCCGAGGCGCGCCACCGAGGTACGAGCCAGGCGGCGCGCGCGCACCACCACCTACCCGCTCGGGCCCGAGCGGTGCGCTGATCCGGCGGTGCGCAGGGTGTCAGCGTCAACCAGGCACGCCACGAAGCTTAGACCCGCCGGCAAACCGTCAGGCGCGCAGCAGGTCCTCCATCGCCTGGACCACGTCCCCGAGCGGCGGCAGGTCCGCCACCCGGGCCGGCATGTGTCGCTGCGCGGCGCGCGTGTTGCACGCCCCCACGAACAGCATCGCCGCGGCGTGCGGATCGACGCCGGCGCGGACCCGGCCGGCGGCCTGCTCTGAAGCGAGGTAGTCGCCCAGCGCGCGGACGCCACGGTGTGGACCGAGGTTGTGCTCGGAGATGTACTCCGACAGCACGTCGCGCAGCGCAACGTCGGACTGGGCGGCGGCGATGATCGGGAGGGCCTGGGAGAGGAATTCCTCCAGGGTCGCTCCGTAGGTCGTGAGGACCTCGTGCAATCCGGCGCCGGCCAGGGCGCCCTCCTCGGCCAGTGCCCGCAGAGGACGCAGTCCGTCCTCGAACACCGCCTGAAGCAGTCCGGCTCGATCCTTGTAGTGGTAGAAGACGCTCGCCTCGGACACACCGGCCAGCGCCGCCACCTCGCGCGAGGTGACCCGCGCGATTCCGCGCTCACGCAGCAGCTCGAGCGCCGCAGCCAGGATCGCCTCCCGCCCCCCTGCGGGGGGCCGCCCGCGGCGCTTCGCAGGAACGTCTGGCGAATTTCTGATCATTCGCTCAGTATATCTGTTACGCTTCCGGATACCAACTGACCTACCGCTCAGGAAAAGGAGGTGCCGAATGGCTCGCAAGTGGTGGACCCTGCTCGCCGTCTGCACCGGCGTGTTCATGCTGCTGCTGGACATCACGATCGTCAACGTCGCGCTGCCCTACATCCAGCAGGCGTTCCACGCGTCGCTGTCGGACCTCCAGTGGGTGATCGACGCGTACGCGCTGACGCTCGCGGCGTTCCTCCTCACCGCCGGGTCGATCGCCGATCTCAAAGGGCGTCGACTGGTGTTCTCGATCGGAATCGTGGTCTTCACGATCGGCTCCGCCCTGTGCGGGATCGCTCAGGACGCAACCTTCCTCGCCGTGGCCCGCGCGTTCCAGGGCATCGGCGGCGCGATCATGTTCGCCACCTCGCTGGCCCTCCTCGCCGACGCGTTCGAGCCGCGCGAGCGCGGCGTCGCGTTCGGCGTGTTCGGCGCGGTGACCGGGGTCGCGGTGGCGATCGGGCCGGTCCTCGGTGGCGCGCTGACCAGCTGGCTCTCGTGGCGGTGGATCTTCTTCGTGAACCTGCCGATCGGGGTCTTCGCGCTGCTCGTGACCCTGAGGGAGGTAAGCGAGTCCAAGGCGCCGGTGGCTCGGCGTCCCGATTGGCTGGGCTTCGTCACCTTCACCCTCGGGCTGACCGCGCTCGTCTACGGACTCATCCGCAGCCATCCCGATGGCTGGGGCTCGACCACTGTGGCCGGCTCGCTGATCGCGGCGGCCGTCCTGATCGCCCTGTTTCTCGTCATCGAGGCACGCAGCAAGGCCCCCATGCTCGACCTTCACCTGCTGAAGGTCCCGACGTTCAACGGCGGCCTGATCGCGGCGTTCTCCATCTCCGCCTCGCTGTTCGCGCTGATCACCTACATGGTGCTCTACCTCCAGAACATCCTCGGGTCTTCGGCGATCGACACCGGCCTGCGCCTGCTGCCGATGACGGTCGCGATCTTCCTCACCGCCGGCGTTGCGGGACGGCTCACGGGCCACGTCCAGACGCGGTTCCTGATCGGCCCCGGCTTCGCGCTGATCGGGATCGGTCTGCTCTTGATGCGGGGCATCACGCCGGCCGACGACTGGACGCACCTGTTGCCGGGGATGGTCGTCGCCGGGGTCGGCGCGGGCCTGGTCAACGTTCCGCTCGCCTCGACCGCGGTGGGCGTTGTCGAGCCGGCGCGCGCCGGCATGGCCTCGGGGATCAACTCGACGCTGCGCCAGGTTGGGATCGCGACCGGCGTCGCCGCGCTCGGGAGCATCCTCGCCACCCAGGCCAGCAACGCCACCGTGTCTCACCTGACGGGCACGCCGCTCGCCGCCCGCGCGCACCAGATCGCCGAGGCGGTCAGCAACGGAAGCGCGAGTCAGGCCATACGGGCCGTGCCGCCGCAGCTGCGCGGGATTGGTGCCAGCGCGGCCAAGGCCGGCTACATCGACGGGCTGAACGACATCCTGCTCGTCGGCGCGGTGGTCGCCCTCGTCGCCGCGGCGCTCACCCTCGTGTTGATCCGCCAGCGCGACTTCGTCGGCCAGGGTGCGCAGGCGCCCGGGGCGTCGGCTCAGCCGGAGGCGGATCCGTCGCGGGCGACCGTCGCCGCCGGCTGACCTCGCTCGCTTCGAAGACGCGCAAGCAATCGGTGCTGCAGAAGTGGAACGTCTCGCCGCCGACGGTTCTCGTCAGCGCCTTCGAGCGGTCGACCTTCATTTCGCAGATCGGGTCGGTCGCTCCGCGGCGGGCGGTGAGCCAGAACAGGGCAGCGAAGATCATGAGGCCGAGCAGGTTCAGCGCGAGGTTGTAGTTGACCTGGATAGAGCTGAAGATGTCGGCTCGCGTGGGGCGTGGCCCGGTGGGGATCAGCCCGAGCGCGCTGAAGATCCCGTTGACGATCAGGGCGGCGGTCACCATCGTGACGAACAGCAGCGCGGTGATCCGCACCGTGAACCGCGTGCCGTAGTACTTGCGGTAGATCAGCAGGATCGGGATCACGATCAGGTCGGCGAACAGGAACGCGAGCACGCCGGCGAACGAGATCCCGCCCGACCACAGCACCGCGGCGAGCGGGACGTTCCCGACCGAGCAGACGAAGCTGATCACCGCGATCAGCGGACCGACCAAAACGTTCGCGATCGTGGGGAGCGGCGCCGGGGCGTTTGTGACGAACAGCTTCTCGAAGAAGCCGTTCCCAAGCTGGGCGATGAACCCGGCCAGTAGGAACCCCAGCGCGATCTCCTTCCAGAGCATCAGCCAATCGCCGCGGAAGTTGTGCGCCACGTCCGACCACGCCCGGACGGACGTGAGCCGCTCGCGCCACGGCATCTGCTCGCTGGCCGCGTGGTGCTGATGGCCCGTCTCGGCCTCGATCGCGTGCTCCCGCGCCTGCTCCTCGAGCCGCGGACTGACGAACAACCGCAACAGCACCGTCATCAGCACGATCATCACGATCCCGCCGACGTACTCCCCGACGGTGAACTGCCACCCGAGCAGCACCCACACCACCAGCCCGAGCTCCCACACCAGGTTCGTCGAGGCGAACTGGAACGCCAGCGCGCTCGCCGCCGACGCGCCCTTCTGAAACAGCGACTTGCCGATCGCGATCGCCGCATACGAGCACGACGACGACGCCGCCCCCAACCCGGTCGCCCACCCGACCGACCGAGCCCCCGAGCCACTCATCAGCCCTTCGACCCGCTCGCGCGGAACCCACGCCTGCACGATCGCCGAGATCGCGAACCCCAGCACAAGCGCCCACCACACCTCCCACGCCATCAGGAACGAGTCCCTCAGGCCATGCCAGATCACATCGAGGACGCCCACACCAGTCACCTTACCAGATACCCCTAGGGGGTAGGGGTCCCCTGGTACGATTCCCTTCATGCCCAAGACCGACACACCCACCCGCGGCTACACCGCCACCAAAGACCAGCTCCTCGCCCGGCTTAAACGCATCGAAGGACAGATCCGCGGAATCGAGGGAATGGTCCAAGACGACCGCTACTGCATCGACATCCTCACCCAGATCACCGCAGCCCAGGCCGCACTCGACAAGGTCGCCCTCGGGCTACTCGACGGACACGCCCACACCTGCGTGATCGGCGCCGAACCCGACCAACAAGACGAGCGCACCGAAGAGATGATGGCCGCGGTGGGGCGGCTGCTGCGGCGCGGCTGACGCGACGGTCGGCGCGGTGAAGCGCATCGGCCTGCTCGGCGGGATGAGCTGGGAGTCCTCGGCCGAGTACTACCGGCTGATCAACGAGCTCGTTCGCGACCGCCTCGGCGGCCTTCACTCGGCCGACTGCGTGCTGCGCTCGGTCGACTTCGCCGAGATCGAGCGGCTCCAGCGCGACGGCAGGTGGGCAGAGGCCGGCAACCGGCTCGCGGACGAGGCGGCCATGCTCGCGGGCGCCGGCGCCGAGTTGCTGGTGCTCTGCACCAACACGATGCACAAGGTCGCCGACGCGATCGCCGGCGTGACCGACGTCCCCCTCGTCCACATCGCCGACGCCACCGCGGAGGCGGTCAAACGCGACGGCTTCTCGCGGGTCGGACTGCTTGCGACGGCCTACACGATGGAGCAGGACTTCTACGTCGGGCGCCTGCGCGACCGCCACGGGCTCGACGTCCGCGTGCCCGGCGCGTCAGATCGCCGCATCGTCCACGCCGTCATCTACGACGAGCTATGTCTCGGGGTGACGCGGGAGCGCTCCAGAGACGAGTACCGGCGGATCATGCGCGGGCTGGCGGGCGACGGCGTGCAGGCCATCCTGTTCGGGTGCACCGAGATCGACCTGTTGGTCGGCCCGGCCGACTCGCCGGTACCGGTGTTCGACACCACCCGCCTGCACGCGAGCCGCGCCGTCGAACTGGCGATCGGAGCCGCCTCCTAATATCGGATAGATGCTCGTCTCCGTCCTCGACCAGTCGCCCATCTCGGAAGGCTCGACCGGGGCCGACGCCCTGCACAACACGCTCGACCTCGCGCGCCTGGCCGACGAGCTCGGCTATCACCGGTATTGGGTGGCCGAGCACCACGGCGGCCCGATGCTGGCCGGCGGCAGCCCCGAGGCGCTGATCGGCCCGATCGCCGCGTCCACCAGCGCGATCCGCGTGGGAAGCGGCGGGGTGATGCTCCCCCACTACAGCCCGTTCAAGGTGGCCGAGACCTTCACGATTCTGGCCGCGCTGTACCCCGGCCGAATCGACCTCGGGCTCGGGCGGGCCGCCGGCACCGATCCGATGACCACGTTCGCCCTGCAGCGCGACCGCCGGCAGGCTTCCCCCGACGACTTCCCTCAGCAGCTCGCCGAGTTGCTCGCTTACTTCGACGACAGCCTCCCGGCCGATCACCCTTTCCATCGCCTCGCCGCGATCCTCCCCGGGCGCCCGGAGCTACCCGTTCCGTGGTTGCTCGGGTCCTCGCCGCAGAGTGCGATCTGGGCCGGCCAGCTCGCGCTGCCCTACGCGTTCGCTGACTTCATCAACGCCGAGGGGGCCGAGATCGCCAAGCTTTACCGCGAGCGATTCGAACCGAACCACCACCTGAACGCGCCCAGAACCGCCGTCGCGGTGTGGGCGTTGGCCGCGCCGACGGAGGATGAGGCGGTGTTCCTCTCGACGAGCAGCCGGATGTCCTTCACGCTGCTGCGGCGCAATCGCCTGATCCCGGTGCCCCCGCCCGAGCAGGCAGTCGAGTTCCTCAAGCGCGAAGGCAAGCCGATCACAGGCGGACGGCCCGGCCGACGCTCGATCGTCGGCTCACCGGAGAAGGTGCGCGCCGAGCTCGAAGCCGTGGCGGTCGAGTACGGCGCCGAGGAGGTGATCGTGGTCACGATCACCCACGACCACCAGGCGCGCCGGCGCTCCTACGAGCTGCTGGCCGAGGCGTTCGGCCTCGAGCCGAGAACGGTCACGACGACGCCAGCGCTCTTGTCGCCGCGGTGACCATCCCCTGGGCGATCTCGTCGCCCACGCCGCCCAGCGGGATGAACCGCGGCACGTTGAGGTCGGCCAGCAGGTCGAGCTGGATGCGCGTGCTGTCACCGCCGTCGACCCGCCACGCCACGTCGAAGCGCTCTCCGTCGCCCGACTCATGCGGGATTCGGCTCAGCTTGACCGTCCCGGCCGGGTCGACGGTGACCGCCATCATCAGGTTGAAGTCGCGCGTCATCGGGCCTCGCTCCACGTGGAGCACGCAGTGCGCCTTGGTCGGGCGGCCCTGGGCGTCGCGCTCGAGCACCTCGGCTTGCTTGACCACCTCGGGGTACCAGGTCGGATAGCCGTCGATCGCCTCGAGTAACTTCATGCACTGCTCGGGCGTGGCGTCGGTGGTTGAGGTCCCGCTGCCGGTGAGCTCCTTCATGCCCGCGGATCCTATGCGGTCCGTGGGCGCGGGCGTCTAAACGGTCTCGGGCGAGGAGTCGCCGGCGGCGAGGAGCTCCTCGGGCGCGTCGACGACGGTGAGCAGATCGCGGACGCCGGTCAGGGTCAGCACGCGCTCGACCTGATCGGCGCCACGCACCAGCGCAAACCGCCGCCCGCTCTCCTGCGCGCGCTGGTGCGCTCCCAACAGGACGCGCAGGCCGGTCGAATCCATGAACTCGATCTGCCTCAGATCGAGGATCACGAGCTCAGCGCCGGTCGAGAACACGCGCGCGAGTCGCTCCTCGAGCTCGGGGCTCGTGCGCAGGTCGAGCTCGCCCGTTACGGCCAGGACCCAAGCGGATCCCTGGTTGTGCTCCTCTACGCTGAATTCGCTGTTCACGTCTGGTTGCCGCCCCGCCGACGAAGCGATCTGGGAAAGCTACCATCCAGTAGGCATCAACCCGGCTGCTGCCACTCGCTGGCCACGATCCGCTGGCCGCTCGATTCGGCGAGCGCCAGTCGCAGGGCGGGCGCTACCACGATCTCCGGCGAGAGCAACTCGACGCCGTCGGGCACCGAATCGGGGACCATCCCCGTGGCGGTGGCGCCGCCCGGGAGCAACAGGTTGATCGTGACTCCCGTCCCCTCGAGCTCTGCCGCCCACACCTGTGTCATGGCCTCGAGTGCCGCCTTGGACGGGCCGTAGGGCGAGAAGCCGCGGCGCACCATCGTCGAGTGGTTGACCGTGACGTTGATGATGCTGCCGCTCCCCGCGCCCAGCATGTGCGGCACAACCGCGCGCGACATCAGGAACACCCCGACGATGTTGGTCTCGATCACCATCTGCCATGCCACCGGGTCGGCCTCCCAGAACGGCTGCGGCTGGGTCATGAACTGTTGGTTGACGAACCGCATCCCGCGCGCGGCGTTGTTCACGAGTACGTCGATCCGACCGGTGCTGGCCAGCGCGCGCCGCACGAGTGCGTCGACCTCGCCCGGCACGGTGACGTCGGCCCGCACCGCCTCGATCGTGCCCGGCAGCGACGCACTCTCCGCCGCGACCTCGTCGGCCTCGGCGAGGTTGCGCGCCACGCTGATCAGCACGACGGCGCCCGCTCGCGCGTAGCCGAGCGCAATCGATCGGCCGATGCCGCGGCCACCGCCGGTCACGATCGCCACGCGGCCGCTCAGGTCGACCGTCATGCGCACACGGTAGCCGTCAGTTGCAGAGGACGCAGTGCCCGGTTGGGCACGAGCACGCCGGCAACTCGGCGGCGGTCTGGTCGGGCCGCCACTGCCGCAGCCAATCCAGCGCGACGCGCTCGGTGCGGTCCTCGGGTCCGCCCGGCCAGCACGCGCTGACGATCAGCGAGGCAAGCCGCTCGGAGTCTTTGCCCGAGCGCGGCGCCGCCGAATCCAGGTGGTGTCGAAGCTCTTCGCGATTCATTCCGATCCCTTGTTCGGCCCGCGAGCAACGGAGTCTCGGGCCACGCCCCGGTGCTACCCGATTTTGCGACGAAACTCACAATCTCCGGCGGCGGTGGGCCGCGCGTTGCGCGCTTTGAGCGCGGCCCCGCCGGCGATTCCTCACGATCGCTGCGGAACCTTCGCGATCGCCGCGCGGTAGATCTCGATCTGGCGCGCCACGCCCTCGTTGGCATATCCCTCGATGTGGCGCAGCCCGTCGACGATCATCGCCGCGTCGGCCGTGTTGCGCACGAACTCCTCGTCCTGGCGGACCGCGTCGATCTGCTGCGCCGTCCCGCGCACCACGATAAAGCCGTTCATGTCACCGTTCGGCGTCAGCAGTGCAACGTCGAACGACTCGATCCGGCCGTCCTGCTGCATGCGGCCAAGCAACCCGAGCGCCTCGTTGAACACCTGGAGCCCCCGCTCCTCCAGGCCGCGGACGGGCATCCCCCAGCTGACTAACAGCATCCGGTCGGCCATTGCCGACTCCTTCCTGTAGCGACCCGGTCGCCCGGCCGGGCCTGACCCGGCGACTCTCTCACCGGGCGGATGTCAGCGCAAGGCGTGTGGTCAACCCGTCACCGCCGGCGGCGGTGGCGACGGAGGTGATGGTGGTCGTGAGGTGGGCCGAGGCTTCGGCGTGGGTTCAGGCGCCGGTCCGTGTGGTCCGGGATCGGGGCTCGGGCGCGGAGTGGTGCCCGCCACCGCCGTCTCGCCGGGTGCGCCGCACTTGGTGGGACCGGTTCCTCGGTTGAAGAGATCCCCCGAATAGCTCGCGACCCAGCGGTAGGTCCCCGGCCGCGGGACGACGAACTCGGGCGTCGTGTAGTCGCCGTTGCCGTTGACCGCTGAGGTCGCCACGAAGATCGGCGCCGCCGAGCAACTCAGGTCATCGGGGCCGAACAGCTCGAACGTAATCGCGCCGCCGGGTTTGCGCCCGCCGGTCAGGTGCGCCGTGTCCGTGGTGGGCGCCCCCAACCCCGCCGAGGCCGCCGTCGTCGAGAGCGACGGAACCGCGGCGATGATGACGGGCGAACTCACCGACGCGACCTCCGCCGCCTCGTCACACGCGGTCGGTCCCGCCGAAAGATTGTGGGCATCGCCCGAGTAGACGGCCACCCATCGGTATTCGCCGGGGAGGGACGGGACGTAGGATCCGGAGTCGTAGTCGCGGTTGCCCGACACGGTCACGGTCGACGTGAACAGCCCGGGCCCGGTGCAACCGACGTCTCGCGCCGCGTACAGCCGGAAGCGGATCGTGCCGCCCGGGCGCGCGCCGCCGGTCAGATGCGCGGTGTCGTGGATCGCGCCGCCGACCGTCACCGCGACCGAGGCCGACGAGGCAAGCTGCGGTTGCGCGGGTACGGTCACATCCACCCGCTCCGTGGCCTCGCCGCACGCGGTGGCGCCCGCCGGCTGGTTGGCGGCGTCGCCCGAGTATGTCGCGATCCAGCGATACGCGCCCGATACGGTCGGTGTGAACGTCTCCGAGTTGTACGCGCCGTTGCCGGTCACCGTCGTCGCCGTCGCGAACAGCGGTGGCCCGGAGCACGTTGGGTCGCTGGGCCCATACAGCGCGAAGGTAATCTCACCGGTGGGCTGTGAGCCATCCTGAAGCGTCGCCGTGTCGTAGATCTCCAGCCCGGCCGCCCTGACTCGGCGCTTCGGACCGGCCACCGGACTGGCCGAAGTAGACAGCGCCGGCGCGGCCCGGCCGACGACGACAGTCTCGCCCGCATCACCGCATGTCGTCTCGGTCCGAAGGTTGTTCCGGTCGCCGGAATAGCTCGCGGTCCAGCGATAGGTGCCGGCCTCGTCCGGTGTAAAGGACGGGGAGGGGTGAGCGCCGTTGCCGGTGACGCCCTGCCTGGCCGTGAACGCGGGCGGCCCCGAGCAAGCGGCGTCGTCCGGCCGGAAGAGCCGGAACGTGATTTCCCCGCGCGGGCTCGAGCCGCCGGCGAGATGGGCGGTGTCGTACACCTCGCCCCCGATCGCGACGCCGGGGGAACTCTGCGTGTCGATGACCGGCGTGGCGTTGGTCATGGTGACCGTTTCGGAGGCGGCGCCGCACGCGGTCGGGCCGGCGGAGGCGTTGTGCCCGTCGCCCGAGTAGGTCGCGACCCACAAGTATGTCCCTGCCTTCCCGGGGGCCACTGGGCCCGAGTCGTAGTCCCCGTCACCCGAGACCGGGACGGTCGAAGACGCGACCGGCGGCGCATTGCAGGTGCCGTTCGCCGGGCCGTACAGCTGGAAGGTGATCGTCCCGGTGGGGCTCGCTCCGCCGGCGAGCGTCGCGGTGTCGTGGACCGAACTGCCGGCGAGGCCGCCCGCCGACGCGCTCGACGTCACGTCCGGCCTGGCCAGCGGAACCCGGGCCACCGCGACGGTCTCGCCGTGGCCGCCGCAACTCGTAGCGACGCGCCGGTTGTTCAGGTCCCCGGTGTAGATCACGCGCCAGCGGTACATCCCGGTCGTGGTGGGGGTGTAGTCGGCCGAGCGGTATGTGTCGTTGCCGCTCGAGACACGGACGTTCGAGGAGGCGGCCGGGCGGCCGGTGCAGAACGGGTCGCTCGGGCCGTAGACACGGAAGACGAGCCTGCCCCTGGGCCTCGCGCCCCCGCTCACCGTGGCCCGGTCGAAGATCTGCCCGCCGAGGGCGATCGTGCCCGACGCCAGGGTCGAGAGCGACGGCCGTGCCCTCGTGACGAACACCTCCTCCCGCGGCGCGCCGCAGTCCGTCGCTCGCACCGGGAGGTTGTTGCGGTCGCCGGAGTAGTCAACCCGCCAGCGGTACTCCCCCACCCGCTGGGGTGTGAACGCATCGGAGTTGTGCGGGCCTTCGCCGCTGACCGGCACGCCCGAGGTGAACACGGGAGGCAGCGAACATCGACCGTCGCCCGGTTCGTACAGGCGGAAGGTGAGCGTTCCGGTGGGCGAGACGGCGCCGGTCAGCTCCGCGGTGTCGTAGATTGCCCGCGCCGCGGGCAGGACGGCGGCTGGGACCGACGAGGTCAGACGCGGCCGGGCCTTGAGGACCGTGACGCGCTCCTGCCGATCGCCGCACGCCGTCGGCCCGGCGCCGTCGTTGTTGTGATCTCCGGAGTACTCGACCCTCCACCGATAGCTTCCCGCGGCCTCGGGGTCGAACTGGTGCGACAGGTACCTGCCGTTGCCGTCGACCGTAGAGGTCGACGAGTACACCGGGGCTCCTGAGCAGTCCGGGTCGTTCGGTCCGTAGAGCGAAAACGTGATCGTCCCGGTGGGCGCCCCGCCGGCGGTCAGGAAGGCGGCATCCGAGATCGCCGCCCCGTTGCCCAGGCGCACGGTGCGCGACGCATTCGAGGAGATGTCGGGCGAGGCGTGCACGGGCGGCAGGCAGCCCGTGAAGGCGACACGCTGGAGCACCCAATCGCTGTCGGGAATCGTGTCGGCGATCAGCTGGCCCTCGAGCTGGGGATGGTTGGAGCCTGTGAGGGCGGCGTTTGGCGCCAGGATCAGGCCCTTCCACCCCACTCCGCGAGTCACGTTCAGGCCGGGGGCGAACGGCACGTTCCACGCCACGTTCGTCGAGGCGGCGCTCCCCGACAGGTTCATGTACATGGGTTCGAGGTTGAGCGTGGTGGCCGTGGTGACGTTGATCAGTGCGCTCGCCCCGGCCTGGGTGAGATCGATCACGATCCCGGCCGCGGCACGAAGGTCCGCCGCGCTCACGTCGAACACGTTCAGCCCTAGGTCTCGTCCGGTCAGCTCGAGCTCGTGCGAGTACTGGTTCAACGCCACCGTCGCCCCAGGCGACTGAGGAAGCCGCCCCCATGCGCGGCTCAGGTCGCGCAGTGCGTCGAAGTTCGACGCGAACGAGAACGGCGGGGACGCATGCTGGGTGCCCCCGTTCACCGTGAAGTTGCTCGCCACGTCATATGAGCCTCCGTACCGCACACCGCCGTTCACCGTCCCCCCGGCGTGCGTGGTCCGCCCCGCCGTGAAGTCGCCGCCGGCGATCACCGTCGGAGCGGAGTCGCCGGAAGCCGGGCCGACGAACACGCCGTCCAGCGTCACGTCCCGCGCGGCCGCGATCCGCCCGTTGATGCTCGTTCCCCCTGGGGTGGCCGAGCTGAAGTCTCCGTCGGAGAAGACGACGAAAGCAGCCGCGTCGCCGAGGTTCGCGCAACCCGGATCGGTGGTGGCTCCGGGGAGGGTGCGCGCCACCGTCGCGCTCATCCCCACGAAGCACACGAGTCCGACACCACCGGCGAGCAAACGACGCACGGAGCCGTCGACCCTATCCGCGTCGCCGGAGCACGACAAGGGGGCTGGCACCCCGTCTAAGCGGGTGCGGCCGCGAGCGCGAGCACGTCGGGCACCGCCGGCTCCAGCCGCGACCAGGAGTCGCCGGCGTCGTCGCCGACGAGCATCGTCCCGCCGCGCAATCCGACCAGCAGCCTGCCCGGTTGACCCGGCAGCGCCGCTAGCGCGTAGGGCATCCGGCGCAGCGCGGCATCCTCGCCCCAGTGATCGATTGCGGTCCAGCCGTTCCCGCGCGAGCGCACCAGATGCGACTGCCCGTCTCCGCTGCCGTGAGCCGCGGACGGGGAGCGGCTCACCGAGGCGTACCACAGGTCCGGATCGGCCGGATCGACCGCGGTGGCCCACGCGTAGTGCCGGTCGAGCGCCGAGTCCATGCGCCGCCAGCTCTCGCCGCGGTCCGGCGAGATCGCGATTCCCTGCCCCGCGACCTCATACACGCGATCCGGCGCCCCCGGGTGCGTGAGTAACTGATGCGCGTCGCTGGGTGCCTGCGGGTTGTGGTCGATCCACGTGCTGCCGCCGTCGAACGAGCGCATCACACCTCCGAGCTCGATCCCGACGATGAGCGAGTCCGGGTCGGTCGGATGCAACGCGATCGTGCTGACGTGGTGCGTCCAGGGACGTGGGGGGAAAGACCAGCGTGGCTCGCTCGGCAGCCGCCGCAGCTCGGGCAGCAGCTGCCAGGTCTTTCCCCCGTCCTCGGAGCGGTAAAGATTGCTCGGCTCGGTTCCCGCGTAGACCACGGACACGCCGTCGTGCGTGTGCGAGGCCGACACGCTCACCGCCATCACCCGCCGGTCCGCGACGCCGTCCGACGCCGCGCGCCAGCTTTCGCCGCCGTCGTCGGTCGCGTACAGGCCGTCGTCGAGCGTGGCGACATACACGCGGTCGGGGTCGTTCGGATCGATCGCCACCCGCCGCGGGGCGACGACGGTGAGCACGGTCTCGGCATCGTGCGCACGCCTGCCCGTCAGGGTCAACCGGACGACCTCGTCGCCGGTCACGACGAACACACGCGCGCGGTCAGACATGCGCCCGCCGGGCGTTCTGCGCTCGCTCGTACGCCATCCGGAACAGATCGAGCGCGTTGTCGGCCTCCTCAGGCGAATGGATCGATACCGTGATCCAGCCCGAGTCGGGCAACACGTGATGGGGCCGGGCCCTACCCTCGGCGATCAGTTCGTCGCGCACGCGGCGCGGGAACGGCAGATCAGCGATCCGGTCGCCGTGGAGATGCCCGAGCTCGCGCCGGCCGACCCGGAACTCGACGCCGCCGAACCGGTGCGGCGCCTCGTCGACCCCCGGCCAGGAGCGCACTCTGTCCGCGATTCGTTCACCAGTAGTCATGTGCTCCAGACTAGGCCGGTCGGGACATGATCACCAGACGCAATTGGTCCTAGATCATTAGTCGCATGTCTGACTTCGACGTCGTGATCGTCGGCGGTGGCCACAACGGGCTGGTCGCCGCCACGTTGCTCGCCCGCGCCGGCCACTCGGTGCTCGTGCTCGAGCGGCGCGACGAGGTCGGTGGCGCGGCGGTCTCGCACGTGGTCTTCCCTGAGTTCCAGGCCCGCCTGTCGCGCTACTCGTACCTCGTCAGCCTGTTCCCGGCGCCGCTGCTACAGACGCTGGGGGTGCCGGTCGAGCTTCGTGGGCGCCGGGTCGCGGCCCATCCGCGTGCGCCCGAGGACCACGCCTGGCAGTCCATGCTGGACCGTGTCGCCCAGCGCGTGTTCCCGACGCTGACCGAGCCTCTGCGCTCACGCGAGGAGATGCGCGGGCTGATCGGCGACGACGCCGTGTGGAGCGCGGTGTTCGAGACCCCGCTGTCGGAGCTGATCGAGACGACGTTCGATTCCGACCGCGACCGTGGAACGGTGCTCACCGACGCGCTCATCGGGACGTTCGCACCGGCTGACGATCCGCAGCTCCGCCAGAACCGCTGCTTTCTGTACCACGTCGTCGGCGGCCCGTGGAACGTGCCCGTGGGTGGCATGGGCACGCTCTCGGAAGCACTGGCTCACGCCGCACAACAGGCCGGCGCCGAGCTCGTCACCCGCGGCGCAGTCGCCTCGATCGCGACCGACGGACGCGCGGCCGAGGTGACCTGCGCCGACGAACGGGTGTTCTCGGCGCGGCACGTCGTCGCCGGCGTCGCGCCGCACGTGCTCGCAGAATTGCTCGGCCAACCGCCGCCCGGCGCCAAGCCCGAGGGCGCCCAGCTGAAGATCAACATGCTGCTGGGGCGCCTGCCGCGCGTTCCCGGCGTCAGCTCCGAGGATGCGTTCACCGGCACGTTCCACGTTAACGAGGGGTACGAGCAGCTGTCCGAGGCGTACGTTCAGGCCGCTGCCGGCGAGATGCCGGCGCTCCCGCCGTGCGAGGTGTACTGCCATTCGCTGACCGACCCGAGCATCCTGTCGGACGAGCTTCGGGGCCGCGGCGTGCAGACGCTCACACTGTTCGGGCTGCACATGCCGGCGCGGCTGTTCGCCGAACCGGGCGCCAAGGACCGTGCCGTCGCCGCCACGCTGCGCTCGCTCAACTCCGTTTTGGCCGAGCCGATCGAGGATTGTCTGCTGGCCCTCGAGGCGCTCACCCCGCCCGAGCTCGAGGCCGAGCTCGGCATGCCCGGCGGCCACATCTTCCACCGCGATCTCGCCTGGCCGTTCGCCGAGTCGGATTTCGAGGTCGGGCGGTGGGGAGCGGAGACCGAACATCCCAACGTCTGGTTGTGCGGTGCGGGCGCGCGGCGGGGCGGTGGGGTCAGCGGGATCCCGGGCCACAACGCGGCCCGAGCCGTCCTCGAGGCACTGAGCCGGTAGCGGCGATCAGAACACGATCACGGCGCGGCCACGCAGTCCGCCGGCTTCCATCACACGCTGGGCCTCGCCGGCCTGCTCGGGCGGATACTCGCCGGCCACCCGCAGCTTGAGCGTGCCCGCGGAGGCGAGCTCCCGGAGGTGCTCGAGCCAGTCGGTGCGCTCGAGCACTTGAGCCACGAACACCGGATGAACGCGGATCCCGCGCTCCTCCACCTCGTCTCCGTCCCACCCCCGCACGACCACGACCTGCCCGCCGTCCTTGATCGCCGGAAAGGCGTCGCGCCGGAGCAGCGCGGTGTCGTACAGGCCGTCGGCACCACCGGGCGCGGCGTCGTGGACGGCGTCGGTGAAGCCTTCGCCGCGCGGGACGACGACATCGGCGCCGAAGCTCTTCACGAGCGCCTCGTCGTCCGGACTGGCGTCGGCGATCACCCGCAGGCCCTGCTCCTTGGCCAGCGGGACCACGTAGGAGGCGAGCAATCCGGCGCAACCGGTGACCGCCAGCGCGTCCCCCGCTTTCAGGCCAAGCATGTCCAGACCCCGCGTGGCGGTCAGACCGTTCATCGGCAGCGTCGCGGCCTCGACCAGGGTCGCGCCGTCGGGGATCGCCACGACCGACGCGGCCGGCACGACGAGCAGCTCCTGCTGCGCCCCGCCCTCGGCGCGGCGCGGGCTGACTGCGGCCATCACCTCTTCGCCGACCTTCAGCCGGTCCACGCCGGGTCCGACCGACTCGATCACGCCGGCCGCGTCCATGCCCGGCACCCATGGCGGGTCGCCGGCACCGCCGCGTTCGCGCAGCCCGATGTCGGTCGGGTTGACCGCCGCGGCCTTGACCGCGATCCGCACCTCGCCCTCACCGGGCTCACGCACGGGAAGGTCGGCAACGGCGAGGACCTCGGGGCCCCCAGGCTTGGTGATGACGACGGCGCGCAACGGTCAGACCTCCTGTGATGAGTTGACGATCAGCGAGGCGAGCGTCTCGCCGTCCGGGCTGATGATCCAGCGGCGGGCGCCCCGGCGGAGCACGAGCTTGTCGCCGGCCTGCCCCGGCGAGCGATATTCGATCTCGACGTCGATCGACTCGAGGTCGGCGCCCTGGAGCAGTTCCTCCTCGAGCGGCTGCAGGTACGCCGCGTTGTTGATGTGCTCGGCCAGGTCGCACTCGGTGCGGCGAAACGACCAGGCATAGCTGTCATCCGGGTCCTCGGGCGACGGGTGCCTCAGTCGCGCCGTCACCTTGCGCCCGGCGGTCGATGCACCCCAGACGGCGAGCTCCTCCTCGGTCAGCGGCGTCGGCCGGCCGCTCACGGGGTCCAGGTGAACCCATAGCGAGACGACCTCGACCTCGCCGGCGCCGTCACCCACGATGCTCGTGCGGCGCTCGGCCCACATGCGCCCCGTCCCGCTGCAGAACGTGGTCAGCTCGAGCCGCTCGCCGAAGCGGGGGAAGCGGGTGACGCGCATGCGCGTACGCCGGACCACCCAGGCCGCGGTGCGCGACAGTCCCACGTCGTCGGCGTCCGCGTAGGCGATGTCCTGGACGAACCGCGCCAGCGCGTCGAGCCGGACCCGGCCGCTCGGCGCGCAGTCGGCCAGGCCGGGCCGCACCGGCGGCTCTTTGAACAGGCGCCCGCTGGTGGGCCGAGCGACGAGCTCTTGCATCCCGTCTTATGCGAATAGTCGGGGGTCGGCCGTCGCGATCCCATGGACGCCGAGCCGCCGGAACGACGCGATCGCGCCGCGCTCGTTCACCGTCCAGGCGTACAACCTTCCGTCGCGGTCGACCACGTCGCGCAGCAACGCGTCGTCGACCAGCCGGTGATGGGCCATCACCGCATCCCAGCGGCCGGCGTGCAGTCCCGCCAGCACGCCGGCGCGCCACTCGCGCCGGTCGCGCCAGCGCCGGCTGAGGCGAGCCAGCCGGCCGCCGATCGAGATGGCCACGCCGACGCGCGGCTCGTGCGCGCGGACGCGGTCGAGCACCTGCGGGACCTGCGAGGAGATCAGCGTGCGGCCGAGCAGGGACGCGCCGGCGAGGTGGTCGATCAGCGCGGCCTCACACCCGACGTGCTTGACGTCGACGTTGAGCTCGACGTCTTTGAAGCGCCGGCCGGACAGGTGGGCGAGCGCGTCTTGGAGGCGAACATTCCCGCCGCGGCGCGCGTGCAGGATGGTGTGCGCGAGCACCAGCTCGCCGTCCCACGCGCGCACGTCGAACTCGACCATGTCGACACCCACCTCCTGCGCGGCGTCGAACGAGGCGAGGGTGTTGGCCGGCGCCAGGGCGCTGGCGCCACCGTGGCCGATCCGCTTGCACACGCCGGTCAGCCTACCTGGGCGAGCCACTCGCTGACCGCGGTCCGGATCGCCCCGATGTCGCCCCGCAGGCTGTGGTTGCCGGCGACGGTGACCACGGTCCGGTTGCCGGCGGACTCAGGCATGCCGAACGGATCGGATTGGCCCTGGACCACCAGGACGGGCACGCTGACCCCATCGAGCTCGTCCTGTCTTGTTTTCTCTGGTCGACCCGGTGGGTGTAGCGGGAAGGCCAGGCACAGCACACCTTTGGCGCGACTCTCGCCCGCGGTCCGGCAGGCCACCCGCGCGCCCGACGACCGCCCACCGGTGATCAGCGACAGACGTTTCAACGGCCCCGCCCTCAGCTCCGCCACCACAGCGATCCACGCCGCGTCCAGCTGGCGCGCCGGCGCCGGCGAGCGCCGTCCGGCGACCCGGTAGGGCTGCTCGACCAGCGCCACGCTGAACTTCTCGGCCGCCGCCGCCTCGGCTGCGACCTGCAGATCGCGCGCGCCCACGCCCCCGCCGGCGCCGTGGCCGAGCACGACCGCGCCTCGGGCGCCCCGGACCGTCTGCACATGTGCCCGGGCGGGTCCGTGCGGGGTGCCGATCTCGATCACCTGCATACCGCGATTCTCCCGGGTGGCGCCCGCCGCGTCCTCGCCCGCCACGCGCGCCCCCCGGCGCCCGCGAGTTACGGGATTACCCCGACGCGGGTCATGACCGCACGGGCCATAATCAACCCGTACCGCACCAACCGCGCGGAGGTAAACCAACAATGGCCGAAAACGACCTGCATCAGACCGCCAAGGCGATCGTCGCCGAGGGCAAAGGCATCCTCGCCGCCGACGAGAGCACCGGCACGATCAAGAAGCGCTTTGACTCGATCAACCTCGAATCGACCGAGGACCGCAGACGGGCGTACCGCGAGCTGCTGTTCACGACCCCGGGCGTCGAGGACTACATCAGCGGCGTGATCCTGTACGACGAGACGATCCGCCAGTCCGCCAGCGACGGGACGCCCTTCCCGCAGCTCCTCGCGAGCAAGGGCATCATCCCGGGCATCAAGGTCGACATCGGCGCCAAGCCGCTCGCCCACGCCGAGGGCGAGACGATCACCGAAGGCCTCGATGGACTGAGAGAGCGCCTGCATGAGTACCACGCCCTCGGAGCCCGGTTCACCAAATGGCGCGCCACCTACTCGATCACCGACGAGCTTCCGAGCGAGTACTGCATCTGGGTCAATGCCCACGCGCTCGCGCGCTACGCCGCCCTCGCCCAGGAGGCGGGCCTGGTCCCGATCGTCGAGCCCGAGGTGCTCCAGGACGGGACGCATACGATCGAGCGCAGCTTCCACGTCACCTCGCGCGTGCTGGACGCGGTGTACACCGAGCTGTTCGACCAGCGCGTCGACGTGTTCGGCACGCTGCTCAAGCCCAACATGGTGCTCTCGGGCTACGACGCGTCCAACCGCGCCGGGCACGACGAGATCGCCCGCTGGTCGCTCGAGTGCTACTACAAGCACGTGCCCGCCGCGGTGCCCGGCATCGTGTTCCTGTCGGGCGGCCAGTCCGACGAGGACGCCACCGCCAACCTGAACGCGATGAACGCCAAGGGCCCGCATCCGTGGCAGCTCTCGTTCTCCTACGGCCGCGCGCTCCAAGCCCCCGCGATCAAGGCGTGGGACGGCAAGGACGCGAACGTCGAGGTGGCCCAGCGCGCCTACTACCACCGGGCCAAGATGAACTCCGCGGCTCGCACCGGCGCCTACGCCCCGGAAATGGAGCGCGAGGCGGTCGCGGCGTGAGCCTGTCCGGCAGTTCGACCGCCGAGATCGACGCCCCCCTCGACCAGGTGTGGGCGCTCGTCGAGGATGTCGAGAGCGCGCCACAGTGGCAGGGCGGCCTGAAGGCGCTTCGCGCGCTCGACCGCGACGGCGACGGGCGAGCGGTCCGCTGCGAGACCGAGAGCGACGCCAAGGTCAAGTCCGTCAAGGCGATCGTCCGCTTCACCTACGACGGGCCGACCAAGCTGACCTGGACCCAGGAGAAGGGTGACCTCAAATCCCTCCAGGGCAGCTGGGAGCTCGAGGATCTCGGCGGCGACCGGACCCGCGCCACATACTCGATCGACGCCGACCTGGGCCGCACCCTCGGGCTGCTGATTCGTGGCCCGCTCGTCGACGTGCTGCGCCACATGCTCGCCGGCGCCCGCGCCGGCGAGCTCAAGAAGCAGATCGAATCAGGCGCCCGGGCCTGAAACCGCCGCGGCCAGCTTGTCCAGCATCTGGCCGTAGATGCGGCGCAGCCCCAGCGGCGCAAAGGTCCGCTCGAACACGCCGCCGATCCCGCCGGCTCCGTTCCACGACGCTTCGATCGTGACCTCTGAGCCCGCGCCATCGGGCGCGACCGTCCACCGGCTCACGAACGAGGACAGCTGGTCGCGCTCGAGCAGACCGCTGGGCTCCTCCTCGACGGCCAGCCGATAGTCGCGCTCGCGCCCGCCGGCCGCGAAGTGATAGCCGATCACGGTGCCGCCGCCGTGTCCGCCCTGCTCGACCCGGTAGGCCGCGTAGTTGTCGGTCAGGACCTTCGGCCGCGCGTGGTAGTCGTGCAGGAACTCGAGCACCCGCTCGGGCGGGGCATCGACGATCTTGCTGGCGCTGGCGGTGACGACGGCCATGGCCGGATTCTCGCATCCATCGACGATCCGCCATCATGCGCCGATGCTCGCCGTGTTCGCCGCCGCGCAGGACCGGGACGATCCGCTCAGCGGTCTGCGCATCGACGACCGACCCGAACCAGAACCGAGCGACGGCTGGACGACGGTCACCGTCAAGGCGGCGTCGCTGAACCACCACGACCTGTGGTCGCTCCGCGGCGTTGGTCTCCCCCAGGACCGGCTCCCCATGATCCTGGGCTGCGACGCCGCCGGACTCGACGAGGACGGAAACGAGGTGCTCGTCCACTCCGTCATCACCGACCCCGACTGGCACGGCGACGAAACGCTCGACCCCCGGCGCTCGCTGCTATCCGAGCGTTACCAGGGCACGTTCGCCGACCGGGTCGCGGTCCCGCGCTGGAACCTCGTCCCCAAGCCGCCCGAGCTGTCCTTCGAGGAGGCGGCCTGCCTCCCCACGGCGTGGCTGACCGCGTACCGCATGCTGTTCACGCGCGGCCGCGTGGTGCCGGGCGCGACCATCCTCGTCCAGGGCGCCACCGGCGGCGTCGCCACTGCGTTGACCGTGCTGGGCAGCGCGGCGGGCATCCGTGTCTGGGTCACCGGGCGCTCCGAGGAGAAGCGCGCGAGCGCGCTCGAGCTCGGCGCGGACCAGGCCTTCGAGCCGGGCGCCCGGCTGCCCGAGCGCGTGGATGCGGTGATGGAGACGACCGGCCAGGCCACCTGGGCCCACTCGATCCGCGCGCTCAAGCCCGGCGGAACGATCGTGATCTCAGGCGCGACCACCGGCGATGCCCCGCCCGCCGAGCTGACCCGGATCTTCTTCCTGCAGCTGTCGGTCGTCGGCTCAACGATGGGAACGCGCGAAGAGCTCCAGCGGCTCATGCGGCTGTGCGTGGACCGGGGGATCCGCCCCGCGATTCACACCACGCTGCCGCTGACCGAGGCTCGTCAGGGCTTCGAGACGCTGCTCCGGGGCGAGTCGGTCGGGAAGATCGTCTTCACCGCGCCGGCTGATTCATAAGCCTCGCTTATCGAATCTACTTCAATTTGGTCTTGGACAACTGAGTCCCGGGCAGTCATCATTCTGTTCCCTCCTCCCTCAGAGCGCGCCCCCTAGGCCGGCCCGTGATTTCGCCGACCACCGGGGCGCGACTCGCTTAAGTGGTCAGGCGGCGCTGACGTCGCCCGCGCGGATGACGACCGCGGCGGACGCACACGTGACCAGGGCAAGCGGCAGGTCTTCGGCGTCGATGACCGCCAGCTCCGGGCGCTCGAGGTCGATCTCGACCCTGGCCGGCTGGTCGGGCTCCGGGCCGAGTCCCAGGCTCCGGTAGCCGTTGCGGCACAGCTCCTCCCACAGGTCGCCGACCGCCGCGAGCAGACCGGCGCGGAGCTGGCGCTCGCGCCGCGAGCCCGTCTCGAGCTCACGGGCCTCCTCGAACGGGTCGATCCGGACCTGCGAGTCGCTCCCGATGGCGAGCGGCACGCCCGCCTCCGCGTAGGCCATCGCCGGCAGATAGCCGTCCCCGAGGTTGCCCTCGGTGGTAGGGCACGACACCACGGTGGTCGCCGTCCGGGCCAGGACCGCGACATCCGCCGGCGAGACGTGGATGCCGTGGATCACGCTCGCGCGAGGACCTAGGAAGCCCGTTCGCTCCAGCAGCTCGATCGGCGAGCAGCCGTGCTCGGCCTGGCATTCGTCGAGCTCGCGTCGTTGCTCGTGGGCGTGGACGTGACGAACGAGCCCGTGGCGCTCGGAGTACTCCGCGATCGCCTCGAGCCAGCCACTCGGCACGGCCCTCACGCTGTGCGCGGCAACGCCCACGCGAACTCCCGGCACCGCGGCCGCCCAGACGCGCAGCGCCTCGACCCGGCTCAGGAAGCTCTCGACATCGGGGTCGCAGAAGCGGCGCTGCCCCGGCGCGGGCGGCAGATCCGATCCGTCCGACCAGCCGCCGCGGTGATAGGCAGCCGGCAGCAGCACGATCGGCAGCCCGGCCTCGGCCGCCGCCTCCGCCACAGCGAACGCCATCTCGTTCGGCTCCGGGTACGGGGTGCCGTCCGGCTGGTGGTGCACATAGTGAAATTCGCCGACCACGCCGTAGCCGGCGCCGACCATCTCGACGTACGTCCCGTACGCGAGCCGGCGCATGCTGGTGGGATCGAGGCTGCCGGCCAGGCGGAACATCTCGGTCCGCCACGTCCAGAAGTCGTCGTTCGGATCCCCGCTCGGTCGCTCGGCCCTTCCTCGCAGGGCCCGCTGGAACGCGTGGGAATGGGCGTTGGCCATAGCCGGGATCGTGGCCCGCGCGGTCACCCGACCAGCTCCAGTGCGCGCGCGACGACCCGCGCCGCGATCGCCGCGTCCTCCAGGTCAACCGTTTCCGCCGGCGAGTGGCTGACCCCGGTGGGGTTGCGCACGAACAGCATCGCGGCCGGCACGCGCTCGGCCAGCACACCGGCGTCGTGCCCGGCGTAGCAGACGACCTCGGGCCCAGCTTGACCGACGATCTCCGCGGTCGCGCGCCTCAGCGCGGCGCGAAGCTCGGGCGAGAACTCGCGCGCATCGCTGCGCGAGGCGACGGCAACCTCGATCCCCACCCCGGTGCGGGCCTCCAGCTCGGCTACCCGTGCGTCGAGCCGGGCACGCCAGGAGTCGATCGCGGCGAAGCTCGGCGCGCGCGCGTCCATCCATAGGCGCACCTCTGCGGCGATCGTGGTGGGTGCATTGGGTTTGGCGATGATTCTTGCCACTGTGACCGTGAGCGGGGGGTGCTCGCCATCGAGCGGGCTGTCCGCGCCGGCCGCCTCCTCGGCCCCGACGATGAGATGGGCCGCGGCGGACAGCGCGTCGCGGCGCTCGGATCGAGGCGTCGTTCCCGCGTGGTCGGCCCGGCCGGTGAGGCGGATCTCCAGGCGGGTGCGGGCGGCGAGCGAGCTGACCACCGCCACGGGCTCGCCGGCGCGGGCGAGCTCGGTCGTCTGGTCGATGTGGATCTCGACGAAGCCGCGCAGCTTCTCGAGCCACGGTGGGGCGTCGCCGAGACCGCCCGGATCGACTCCGGCGGCGCGCATCGCGTCGCCCAGCGTGACGTCGCCGTCGTCGCGCCGATCCAGCACCGCCGGCAGATCGAGCCGCCCGCTCAGCGCCTTGCTCCCGAACGTGGGGGTGTTGAAGCGCGCGCCCTCCTCGTCGGCGAACGAGATGACCGCGACGGGCTGGGGCGCGCTCGCCGCGATCTCGAACCCGCACGCCACGCCGAGCGGTCCGTCGAACTGCCCGCCACCGCGCACGCTGTCCAGATGCGAGCCGATCCCCCACCACGGCGCGGCGGCGGCCGGGCAGGCCCACAGGTTGCCGGCGGGATCGCGTGTCGTGCGCAGCCCGTCCCGGGCGGCCTGCCGTTCGAACCACGCGCGCGTCGACGCGTCCTCCTCGGACCAGGCCATCCGGTAGACGCCTTCGGCCCGGACGCCGACCTCGGCGAGCGAGGCCATCCGCGACGTCAGACCCTTCGCGGTGATCATCGCGTCATCATGCCGGAGATGGCGACCGAGAGCCCGAGCCGACTGGCCTTCCTGTTCGACCTGGACGGGACCCTGATCGACTCGGTCTACCAGCACGTGCTCGGCTGGCGCGAAGCCTTGGCCGGTCTGGGGATCAACCTGTCGGTGTGGAAGATCCACCGGCGGATCGGGATGAGCGGCGGCCTGTTCGTGAACGCCCTCGTGCGGGAGCTCGACACCCACCTCGACGCGGACACGCTCGCCGCACTGCCCAGGCTCCACCAGGAGGCGTTCATCCGCCACTACGACACCGTCCAGCCGCTGCCCGGCGCGCGCGAGTTGCTGGCCACCCTGACCGAGCACGAGGTGCCGTGGGCGATCGCCACGAGCGGAGTCAGCCGCTACGCCGACCTCGCGCGGGACATGCTCGACCTACCGGCCGACACCGTGTTCATCACCCGCGACCAGGTCAGGTACGCCAAGCCCGACCCGGATCTGTTCCTCACCGCCGCCGAACGCCTCGGCGTCAACATCCGCGACAGCTACGTGGTCGGCGACAGCGTGTGGGACCTGCTCGCCGCCCAGCGCGCCCGAGCCCTCGGCATCGGCCTGCTGTCCGGCGGCTACGGCCGCGAGGAGCTCATCTACTCAGGAGCCTTCCGGGTCTACGAGGACCCGGGCGACCTGCTCGCGCACCTCGACGAGGTCGGGGTGCGGCGCCCGCTCTAGAGCGCCCTCACACCCGCACGGTACGCGGCGGCGCGGTCGGGTCGGCCGGTGGCGAAGGCGCCGCCTCCGTGGCCACGGTCGACGCCGCCCATTCGGCCCGCCCGGCCTCGAGAGCGACCAGCAGGCGCGCGTGCCGCTCGTTCAGCTCGGCCAGCTGCACTCGCAGGCGCCGCAGCCGTCGCCGGCGACGCACCAGGCCGACCATCAACCCCGGGAGCGCGACGAGCGCGGCCACCCCGCCGAGCGAGCCGACCGTCTGGACCGCGGTCAGGCCCGGCGCGGTGGTCGTGCGGGTTGGCACGACCACCGGCCGCAGGTTCGGAGTCGGCTCGCCGGTGCGGGCCCGTGGAGCCGGAACCGGGCTCGTCACCCGCGTGAGCGGCGTCGTCTGCTCGGCGATCGCCAGGAGCTCGCCCTTGTCGACCGCGCTCGCCAGCGTGTTGCGGACCCAATACCAGGCGCCGTACTCGTGCCACGCCACCGTCTGCAGCTTCGAGCCGTCGTAATAGAGGTCGTAGGTGCGGTGGTCGGTGAAGCGCCCGTGACGACGGGCGGGAAGAGCCTACACAGTTGCGCGATCTGTATGCAAGTCTTCCGCCTGCGCACTGATCGGCAAGAGCCGTGCAGGCGCCGGTTCGGGTTGGCGCTCGCGGTGAAGCGCCACCGCCACGACGACGAGCGATACCCCGGCGAGCTGCCGAGCGCTCGGCGTCTGGCCGAGCACGACGAGCCCCACCACGGTGGCGGTGGCCGGCAGCAGTGAGACCATCAGCGAGTACGTCTCGCGGGGCAGGCGCGCCATCGCCAACTGGTCGCACACGTACGGGATGACCGAGGACGTGACGCCGACCCCGACCCCGGCGGCGAGCGCCACCGGGTCGGCCAGGTGCGGCCCGACCTCCCAGCCCCCCAGCACGGTCACCACCGGGGCGGCGAGCAGCATCGCCGCGGCGAGCCCGTCGATCCCGCCCAGGCCCGGCGCCCGCGACACGCGGTGCGCGAGCACGATGTAGAGCGCGAACAGCCCGGCGTTGGCGAAGGCCAGGCCAAACCCGAGCGCGCCCCCGCGCAGCCGCACGTCGATCAGCACGTACACGCCGCCCGCGGCGAGCGCCACCGCGCCGACGTTGCGCCCCGAACGCACTCCGACCGCCGCCAGGACGATCACCGGGAGGAACTCGATCGCGGACACCGTGGCCAGGGGCAATCGCGCGATCGCCTCGTAGAAGCAGCAGTTCATCGTGGCGAGCACGGCCCCCAGTGCGATGAGCAGGCGCACCGTCGGGGCGTCGGCCGTCGACAACCGCCGCCACGGCCGGCGCCACGCCGCGAACACGATCGCGGCGCTGACGATCCGCAGCCAGGCGACGCCGAGCGGTGCGACCCGGGCGAACAGGAGCACGGCGAACGCCGGACCCAGGTAGTGGAACAGGGCGCTCCCGGCGAAGTACGTCTGTGGCGGGATGGTCCTCGTGCGCATGATCCGATTGTGCGCGGCGCGTGGGCACCAGCAAATGGGCAATCGAAGGCATTACGATGACTTCGGCTATGAACCAACAGTCCCTGGACCCGATCGACCGACAGATCATCGGCGAACTGGCGCGAGATGGGCGGATCTCGTTCGCAGAGCTGGGGCGGCGGACGCACCTGAGCGCGCCGGCCGTGACCGAGCGCGTCCGGCGCCTCGAGGAGACCGGCGTGATCACCGGCTACCGCGCCGAGATCGATCCGCGCGCGCTCGGCTACGGGCTCACCGCGATCGTGCGGGTCAAGCCGGCCGTGCGCCAGCTGAGCAAGATCGCGGCGCTGGCGGCGGACATCCCCCAGATCGAGGAGTGCCTGCGCATCACCGGCGAGGACTGCTTCTACATGAAGCTCCACCTCGGCTCGATCGAGGAGCTCCCGAGCGTGCTCGACCAATTCCTGCTCTACGGCGAGACGACGACCTCCATCGTCAACGCCACGCCGGTTCCCCGCCGCGACCCGCCGGCGCTCGACCGGACGTGACTGGGACCGCTACCCGCGGCGCGGCGTCCGAGGCCGGGCTCCTCACGCGGGCGCTGCCGGCGCAGATCGAGGTGGCGAACGGTTGCCGGCTCGACGGCGTGTAGATCTTCCAGCGCTGACCCGCCTGCGGTTCGATCCCGTCCTCGTTGCCGCTGATGCCGCCAGGTTCGATCGTGACCGCGGTGTCCACCTTCACCGTCCGGGGCCCGTGCCCCTTGAGGTATCTGGTCACACGCATCCGCGCCGGCGAGCCCAGCACGCGCCGGCTCCCGACGCGGACGGTGGGGCCGGGCAGCATCCTGCCCACGAACACCCGCCGGGCGTCCGCGAACTGCGCCGCCGACGTGAGCCCGGCGCAACTCGCGGCCACGCCGGTCTCCCGCACGGGCCCGGCGACCGCCACCGCCCCGTCGGCGGCAACCCCCACCCCCGCGGCCGCCACCAATACACATACATATATAGCTATATATAGATGTATACGCATATGTATCTGCGTCTACTCTACGCCGAACCGGCGCAGGCGTCACGAGGTCGTCCGTAGAATCGCCGCCCATGCGAGAACTGGCGCCGGGGGTGTGGCAGCTGTCGGGCTTCCCACCCAACAACGCAACGTCAACGTCTACCTACTGGGCGACGTCCTGATCGACGCCGGCCTGGCCTTTGACCGCCGGCGAATCCTCCAGCAGGTCGCCAGCCGGCCGGTCACCGCTCACGCGCTCACCCACGCCCACTTCGACCACTTCGGCTCGAGCCGCGCCGTCTGCAACGCGCTCGGGATCCCGTTGTGGTGCGGCGCCGACGACGTCGCCGCGGTCCAGTCCGGCAAGATGGTCATCCGCGGCGGTCGCCTCGTCCCGGCCGCCCCAGCGCACCGGGTCGCCCGCCTGCTGACCGAGGGCGACGAGGTCGCCGGCTTCACCGTGCTCGACACCCCGGGCCACTCCCCGGGCCACGTCTCCTACTGGCGCGACTCCGACCGCGTGCTCGTGTGCGGCGACGTGATGTGGGGCTACAACCCGTTCCTGCTCAAGTCCGGCGTCCGCGAGCCGTACCCCTTTGTCAGCCCCGATCCTGAGCGCAACCGCGCCTCGGCGCGCCGGCTGGCCGCGCTCGAGCCCTCGCTCGTCTGCTTCGGACACGGCCCGCCGCTGCGCGATCCCGCCGCCTTCGCCCAGGCGGTAGGGCGCCTGGGCGCTTGACTCACTCACGCCGCATCCCGGTCATGCCGGGTGGTCGCTCTCGAGCCGCGCGAGCGCGGGCGCGAGCCGGCGCGCGCGGCTCGGCCTCGGTGCCGAGAATCTCGCCGGGCGTAGCCCGTTCGCGCTAGTTCCTGACCTTGCCCCTCTTCGCGCGTTGTGGTCCGAAGGCAATTCTGTCTCGACGAGGGGAGGGACGATGAGAACGGGCAGGAGATTCGCGCTGGTCATAGCCGTCGGCGCGTTGTCGGTGGCGGTGCCGGCGGCGGCGAAGATACCGTCCCACCCGGCGCACCCGAGCCACCCGGCGCAACCGATTCGTCCATCTACGTCGCACAAGTGCACGCCGCACAACCAGGCCTACACGGCATCGGGCCTCCTGGTGTCCTGGGCCGCGACCCAGACCGCCGGCGGCACCTCCAGCGGCACGATCACGGTGCACGTGACGAGAACGAACCACCACGCCGCCAAAGCCAAGGGCGCCGACGTGACGTACACCCTCACCAGCGCGAAGGTGACCTTCGGCAAGGGCGTTAACCCGCCGAGCGCCGGCGACCGGACGAAGGTGATCGGCAAGACGAGTGTGCTCGCGAAGAGATGCGACGAGACCGGCTTCACGCCGACGATCAGCGTTCGGAAGGTCGACGTCAAGAGCGCGAAGCAATAAGCGCTCGCCGGGTGAACCGGCCCTTACCGCAAAGAAGTTAGCGCCGGGTGAACCCGCGCCATATCCATTCACCAACGGAGGATTGATGAGAAAACTTCGTGTACTGCTGGCGTTGTCAACGCTCGCGGCTGCGATCGCCTTCACTGGCGCCGCCGCCGCGCGTACCCACGCCCGGGCTCCTCACGCCAGGCATGCAGCCGGGAAGGCGCTGGTCGTTCCGACGATCAGCGACTGGCAGTATCTCGGCGACGACAGCACACCGCCGACTCAGGCGGCCTGTAACGCCGTCGGCAGGCGCTGCTTCAACCCCGGCTCGATGGCGAACTCGTACAACTACGCGACGTTGCAGAACCGAGGACAGGGAAAGACGATTGCGATCGTGGATTCATTTGGATCGGACACGATCCGCCAGGATCTCGGCGTGTTTGACAGCGAATTCGGGCTGCAGCACATGTGCGGCGAGACCGGACCGAGCAACCCGTCCGCAAACTGTTCGTCGAGCGCCAGTCCGCGCTTCGACATCGTCTGCTTCCAGGGTTGCCCATCGCCCACGCCGCCGCCGTCGAACAACGGCACCGGGCAAGAGGCGCACAACCTGTGGGATCTCGAGGTCTCACTCGACGTGGAATGGGCGCACGCGACCGCTCCGGAGGCCAACATCATGCTGGTTACCACGCCGACGGCTGAAACGCTCGGTGTCCAGGGGCTGCAGCAGATGATGAACGCCGAGCAGTACGTGATCGACAACCACATGGCGGACGTGATCACCCAAAGCTTCGGGACCGGCGAGGGCGCGTTCCACAACGGAACCGCGGCGATCAACCAGCTCCGCCAAGCCTTCGTCGATGCCCGGGCCAATCACGTCACGGTGCTTGCGTCGACCGGCGATAACGGTACGGCGAACACCTACAAGGAACCCGTCAAGAACCCGAAGACAATTCCGTACCCGAGCGTGGCTTGGCCCGCGTCTGACCCCCTGGTGACCGCGGTTGGCGGAACCTACCTGTGCACGGACGCGGCGACCGGAACCACGATCGACAACGTGTCGCCGCCTGCGAACTGCCACACGACTCCCGCCCAGCGTGAGATCGGGTGGATCGACAGCGGCGGCGGCTACAGCATCCTGTTCCCGCGACCGAGCTACCAGGACCTGCTCCCAACCGGAAGCACGTTCGTGGGGAGCTCGGTCGGGGCGCCGGGGACGAACTCGAACATGCGCCCGATCCCTGACGTCGCTTACCAGGCGAGCTCCCGAACGGGCGTGCTCGTCTACATGACCGACCCCGCCACGCGCGGCGCCGGCGCCGGCTGCGGCGGAGCCGACCCGTGCGCGACCGGCTGGTACGTCGTCGGCGGGACGAGCTCCGGCTCGCCCCAGTGGGCGGGGATCGTCGCGATAGCTGACCAGATAGCCGGACGCGACCTCGGGTTCATCAACCCCGGGCTGTATGCGGTCGCCAATACGGCGAAATACGGGTCGGACTTCTTCGACGTCACGACCGGTAACAACCAGGCCAACCCGTCGATCCCCGGATACACCGCCTCCCCAGGTTGGGATGCGGTCACGGGCCTCGGGTCGCCTGATGTGGCGAACCTGATCCCGGATCTCATCGCAAACACGCCGTAAACCGAGACGGAGCGCGGCCGGACCGGCAGTCGGCCGCGCTCCAATCTCGGCCGAGCCCCTGCCCGTTCTGGCCGCGTTCGGCGGCGCGGTGCAGCGCCTGGCCTAATCGCCGGTCAGAGCCGGCGATCCGCGTCACCGCGGCTTGACCGCGCGGTGTAGCGGCGAACCACGTCGGGTAGGGGCATACCGCAGCGGGACAGCGAGCCGGATGCTGGCTCCGCGCAAGCGCCCATGCTCTCCTCGCTCCTACTCGCCGGACTGTTCGCCGCGCCACTCGCCACCGTGGCCCTGTTCCTGCCGACCGGCCGGCGCCCCCGCCGCGACGAGAGACCATCACGCCGGCTGGCCCGGTTCGCGCTCGCGCTCACCTGGTCGGCCATTCTGATCGCCGTCGTCGGCGTGGCCCTGTCGCTGCTTGACGTCACGACCGGCCACATCGAGGCGGCGGCGATCGGGCTGGCGCTCGCCACCCTCGTCTGGCTTCCGGTCACTCGGCGCTGGAACGCGCGCGCCCACGTGTGCTGGGCCACGACCACCTATGTGTTCGCCGTCTACCTCGCGTTCATGCTGTGGTGGACGTTCGCCAGCCACCTCGGGGTCGCGGGCGACGCTGGCGGAACGCTGCTGTGGGCGCTCGAGGTGGTCGCCGCGCTCCTCGGTTGCGCCTACCTGTGGGAGCTGTGCGACACGCTCGGGCGGGCAAGCTGGATGCGCCGCGTCGGGACGCGCGAGCTCGCCGAGATGCCCGACGGCCCCTACCCCTCGGTGTGCCTGCAGGTCCCCTGTTACAACGAGCCGCCCGACATGGTCATCGAGACCCTTCAATCGTTGAGGGCGCTCGACTATCCGAACTACGAGATCCAGGTCATCGACGACAACACGGACGACGAGTCGCTGTGGCGCCCGGTCGAGGCGTGGTGCCGCGAGCACGAGGTCAAGTTCGTGCACCTGACCGACTGGCCGGGCTACAAGTCAGGCGCGCTCAACTACGCGCTCGAGCACATGGTCGAGGGCGATTGCGAGCTGATCGGCGTGGTCGACTCCGACTACCAGATCAATCCGGACTTCCTGCGGATGTGCGCGCCGCTGTTCGCCGACGAGCACGTCGGGTTCATCCAGGCGCCACAGGACTACCGCGGCTGGCAGGACGCGGCGTACTACCGGCGTCTCTACTACTCCTACAAGTACTTCTTCGCGGTTTCGCAGCCCTCGCGCAACGAGCGCGACGGCGCCATCTTCGCCGGCACGATGGGGCTCATCCGCCGGCGCGCCCTCGAGGTGGTCGGCGGGTGGGACGAGTGGTGCATCACCGAGGACGCCGAGCTCTCGCTGCGGATCCTCCGCAAGGGGTGGTCCGGTCTGCACGTCGACAAATCGTTCGGCAAGGGGATCATGCCCCTGACCTTCGAGGCCCTGAAGGGACAGCGCTTCCGCTGGTGCTTCGGGGGGATCCAGATCCTCCGGCGCAACTGGCGTTCGATGCTGGGTGGCTGGGGCTCGGGCAACAAGGGCGAGGAGAATCGCCTTACCCCCGGCCAGCGTTGGGCGTACCTGTCGGGCGCAGTCCAGTGGTACGGAGACCTGCTCGCGCTGCTGTTCTTCCTGTGCCTGCTCGTCGGCGCGGCCAACAACATCTTCGGCGCGGGACTGGTGTTCCGAAAGCTGACCGGCTTCCTGCTCGCGGCGATCCCGCTGCTCGTGGCGATCGGCCTGCTCCGCGCGGTCGCGCTGTTGCGCCGCGGCACGGGCGCATCGTGGCGCGACGCGTTCGGCGCCTTCCTGATCTGGCAGTCGACGGTGCTCACCGTCACGACCGCCTCGATCAAGGGCTTGTACGCCAAGGAGGCGGCGTTCCTGCGGACTCCCAAGACCCACGGCGACCCACGGTGGAGCGACGCGCTGAAGGCGAATTGGGCGGAGTGCCTGCTCGGGCTGCTCGGCCTGGTCGGGATCGTCGGCGCGGCCGCGACGACCTCCCCCACGGGTCTGCTCGTGGCCGGACTGCTCGTCTGGCCCACCGCTAGCTTCCTGGCCGCGCCGTACAACAGCCTCAGCGCGCAGCACGCCGCGCTGCCTGCAGACCTCGGCGAGCGCCGTCGGACCGAGTACCTGCGCTACGGCAAGCGCCGCCTCACGTTCGCGGTCGGCGGTCTCGGCCTGGCCGGCGGGGCCGCCGCGCTCACCCTGGGCTTGTTCGTTCCCGGGCCGGCCAACATCACCGCGCCGCAGATCGTCGGGCCGGCGCGAGGACTGCCCGTGCACTACGGCCCCGTCACGACAAGCCAGACCACATCGAGCCAGGCGCAGCCCAACCACAGCTCCAAGCAGACGCACGCGACCACCACCAAGGCGTCAACCACCCCAACAACGACGACGTCGACCACCCCAACAACGACGACGTCGACCACCCCGACGACGACAAGCGCCACGACGCCGAGCACGACGACAAGCGCGACCACGCCGACCACGACCACAAGCGCCACCACGCCGAGCACGCCGACCACCGCCACCACGCCGAGCACGCCGACCACCGCCACCACGCCGAGCACGGCGTCCGCCACGACGCCGGCGCCGGCGTCGACCACATCAACAACACCGTAGTGCCGTGCGCACCGTTCTCGGCGTGCTCGCGCTGTCGATGACCATGGCCGCGTGCGGAGCCTCGCAAGCCTCCAGGAACCCAACGACCCCGGTCGCCACCCCGCGTCCGGCTTCGCCATCGACGAGGGCCGCGGCCGAGCGTTTCCTGAACCGCTACGTCACGACCGACGGCCGGGTCCTCCGCCACGACCAGGGCGGCGACATCGTCAGCGAGGGCCAGGCCTACGCGCTGCTGATCGCCGAGATCGCCGACCGGCCGGCGCTGGTGCGCACGATCTGGTCCTGGACGAACGCGCACCTCGGGCGCCCGGACGGCCTGTTCGCCTCGCACGCCAACGGTGCGGGGGCCGTGCTGGATCCGCATTCGGCCACCGATGCCGACACGCTCATCGCCTTCGCGCTGCTGCGCTACTCGGGCCCGGATCGGGACGCCCTCCACAACTCCGGACGTCGGATCGCGCGCGCGGTGCTCGCCCACGAGGCCGTTTCGCGGCGGGACGGCGCCCTGCTCCCCGTCGCCGGCCCGTGGGCGACGTCGACCACGCCGCCGATCGTCGACCCCTCGTACCTGATGCCCGGCGTGTTCAAAGCACTGGCCGGCCTCACCGGCGACGACCGGTGGAACAAAGCAGCCGGCGCCGCAGTCGCCCTGATCGACGGCCTCACCGACGTGGGGACCCGGCTCCCGCCCGACTGGGCCGAGTTCGCAAACGACCGGCTGAAACCGATCGCCAACCCCGGTGGCGGGGCCGGCGTGCAGTACGGCTTCGACGCCGCGCGGCTGCCGATCTGGTTCGCGACCGCGTGCAGCGCCCCCGCGCACAACCTGGCCGCGGCCTGGTGGCAACACGTGCTTGGATCGGACGGCCGCTCCGGGGCGCAGGCACTGACGCTCGACGGCGCCACGATCGACCCGGCTCCCTCCCCCGTCTTCCTCATGGCGGGCGCAGCCGCCGCGTCCGCCGCCGGCGACGACCGTGCCGCCAGCGCCCTACGCGGCAGGGCCACAACGCTCGCGCTCCAGGACCCGACGTACTACGGCGACGCCTGGGTGGCCCTCGGACCGGCGCTGCTCGACCGCACGATCGACCCCTGCTCCGACGCGTAGACGACTGCCTCCGCGGCTGGACGGTCAGCCGGACAGCCGCGCCGACGACATGGATAGTTCGTCACGACGACGGCCGGCGACGAGGTGTGACGAGCAATGCAGGTGGGGGATGCGTAGTCCGTCACGCGTGGGCGCCAGGGCATGTCGTGCCGAGTTATCCAGGTCAACGCCGTCCTGACCCCGCCCCGTCTGGGGTGTCGCAGTGCGGACATATGTCCTCGACCGGATTGATCGGTCGCGAATAGGCCGTGCCGCGACCGGGGTAGCCATACATACGTGGCGGGAGGAGCGACAAAGGCGCTGCGCGCGTCGGCCGGACCGGCCGACGCTTATCTGCGCATGCTCGCCGCGGTCGCCGACGACCTGGCCGCGACCGTCACTCCCGGCGGCGAGCGGGATCCGTTCCTGAAGCGCGATCCTGGCTACATCGAGCGCACGCTGCCCGCCCTGCGACTGAGCTCCAGGCTGTACTTCCGGGCCGACGTGCGCGGGCTCGAGCACATCCCACCCGAGGGCCCGGTGCTGCTGGTCGGCAACCACTCGGGTGGGACGTGGATCGCCGACACGTTCATCTTCTCCCAGTACTTCTACGACCGATTCGGCGCCGGGCGGCGCTACCACCAACTCGCCCACGACCTGGTGTTCAAGGTCCCGGGACTGCGGGCGCTGGTCGAGCGATACGGAACGGTCCCGGCGTCCCCGCAGAACATGGCGCGCGCGCTCGAGCGCAATGCCGCGCTGCTCGTCTACCCGGGTGGCGACCACGAGACGTTCCGCCCATCCTGGGAGTCCGACCGCCTCGACTTCGCCGGCCGCACCGGGTTCGTCGAACTGGCCCTCGAGCACGGGGTCCCGATCGTTCCGGTGGTCGCCATCGGCGGCCAGGAGACCGCGCTGTTCCTGGGCCAGGGCCACCGGCTGGCGCGCGCCCTGCACCTCGACCGCCGACTTCGCCTCAAGGTCCTGCCCGCGGCACTCGGCCCGCCGTTCGGCGTCACGTTGCTCGACCTGCCCGCCCGGCTCCCCCTGCCGGCCAAGATCTCAATCCGGGTAGGCAGGCCGATCGACCTGAGAGACCGAATCGGACCCGATGGCGATGCCGGCGAGGGGTACAAGCTCGTGACCTCGACCATGCAGCGCACGCTGACCCATCTCTCGAACCAACGCTCGCTGCCGATCCTCGGGTGAGCACCGCGCCCACCCCCTGGCCGGCACGGTTCGCGCTGCTCGCGCTGTTCTGGGGATCGACGTTCCTGTTCATCAAGATCGGCGACGAGGCACTCGCGCCGCTCCAGGTGTCGTTCGGCCGGGTGCTCGTCGGCACCGCGACGTTGCTGGCGATCCTGGGCGTCCAACGCGCACCCCTCCCGACGGCGCCCCGCACCTGGGGCCACCTCGCGATCGCCGCGATCCTCCTGAACGTCGCGCCGTTCACCCTGTTCGCCTACGGTGAGCAGCACGTCTCGAGCGTGCTGGCCGGGATCTGGAATGCCACCGTCCCGCTGTTCACACTGCCGATCGCGATCTTCTGGATCGCCGACGAGCACGCCACCGCGCGACGCCTCGCCGGCCTCGCCGTCGGCTTCGCCGGCGTCCTCGTCGTGCTCGGGGTCTGGAACGGCCTCGGCGCCACCTCGCTGACAGGCAACCTCCTGTGCCTCGGCGCCGCCGCGTCGTACGGCCTCGGGTTCCCGTACGCGCGCAGGTACCTGGCCCGCCGGCCGGAAGGACCGCTGTCGCTGGCCACCGCTCAGCTCATCTGCGCCACCGTCGAACTGGCGATCCTCACCCCGATCTTCACCCACGCGCCGCACGGCCTGGCCGCCAAGCACGTCCTCAGCATCGTCGCGCTCGGCGTGTTCGGGACCGGCCTGACCTTCGTCCTCAACTACTCGCTGGTTCGCGACGTCGGCGCGACCGTGACCTCGACGGTCGCCTACACGATCCCGATCGTCTCGACGCTCCTCGGGATCGTCGCGCTCGGCGAGCCGCTCGAGTGGTACGAGCCGCTCGGCGCCGCGATCATCGTCGTCGGCGCCGTGCTCGCCCAGGCGCGCGACCGGCCGGGCGCTCAGGCCGTGACCGTCTCCCCGCGCTCAGCCAGGACCAGCCGGTCGGAGACGCTGTTGCCGGCGAAGGCGGCGCGGAGCTCGCGGGCGCCCTGGGTGAAGTGAGTCCACCCTTCGAAGTGGACCGGCAACGCGGCGCGAACCGCGAGCAGCTTCGTGGCCGCGGCCGCCCAGTCACTTGAGAGCGTCAGGTAGGCGCCGTCGAATCGGTGGGGCAGCTGGACGGCCCCGGCGAACAAGATGGCCACGTCGACCGCGCCGACCCGATCGGCGATCGCGCGCACCACGTCGAGCGACGCGTTGTCGCCCGACACGTACACGGTGTCCTCGCCGTCCGCGCTAAGCACGAACCCGATAACCGGCCCGGTGATGTGGTCGGTCCCGTCGGGACCGTGCTGGGCAGGGGCCGCGGTCACGGTGACCGGAGTCCCACGAGGCCTCTCCACCTCCACCGAAGACCACGGCTCGAGTCCGACCGCATTGCCGCCCAGCCGCGAGGCACCCTGCACGGTGGTCAGCACGCGCCCGGCCCGAGGCAGAAACTCGCGGCCGGCCGGATCGAGGTTGTCACTGTGGTGCTCGTGCGAGACCAGCACGACGTCGATGGAAGGCAGCGCGTCCGGCTCGATCGCCGGTCCGGTCGTCTTGACCAGCCCGCCGGCGTACTCACCCGGCGGGGACAGCGCGGGATCGGTGAGCCACCGCACCCCGGCGTACTCGAGCACCGCCGTCGGCCCGCCGACGAGGGTCAGCTTGACCATAAGTCGTCAGCGCTCCACGAAGTACGTGCCGCTCCCCTGTCCGCTCGAGAACCATCGGCTCGTCACCGTCTTCTTGCGCGTGTAGAACTCGACCGCGTCCGTCCCGTGGGCGTGCAGATCGCCCAAGAACGAATCCTTCCACCCGCTGAACGGGAAGAACGCCACCGGCGCCGCGACGCCGATGTTGACCCCGACCATCCCGGCCTGGACCTCGTGGCGGTACCGGCGGACCGACGCGCCCGACTCGGTGAAGATCGAGGTCCCGTTCCCGAACCGGCTGGCGTTGACGATCCCGATCGCCTCGTCGAGCGTGGGAGCGCTGATCACGCACAGGACCGGGCCGAACACCTCCTCCTGCGCGATGTCCATCTCGGGGGTGACGCCATCGAGGATCGTCGGGCCCACAAACGACCCTCCCGGATCCCCCGAGGCATCTCGGCCGTCCAAAACAACCTTCGCCCCGGCGGCCTCCCCGGAGGCGATCCACTCGCGGATCCGGTCGCGCGCGGCGCACGAGATCACCGGACCGACATCGCTGCCCTCGTCCAACCCGTCGCCGACTCGCAGCGCACGTGACGCGTCAACCAGCGGACCGAGCAGCTGCTCGTGCGCGTCCGCCACGGTTACCACCACGGATCCGGCCATGCACCGCTGCCCCGCCGCGCCGAACGCCGACCCGATGATCCCCTCCACGGTCTTGTCAACCACCGCGTCGGGCATCACGACCATGTGGTTCTTGGCGCCACCCAGGGCCTGCACGCGCTTGCCGGCGCGCGCCGCGCGCTCGTACACGATCCGCGCCACCGGCGCCGACCCGACGAACGAGACCGCGTCGATCCCAGGGTGATCGAGGATCCCCTCCACCACCTCGCGCCCGCCGTTCACGAGATTCACGACCCCGGGCGGCAACCCCAACGCGTGTAGCTCCTCGAACGCGATCTGCTGGGTCAGCGGCACCTGCTCGGACGGCTTCAACACGAACGTGTTGCCGCACGCGATCGCGAACGGCAGGAACCAGAACGGCACCATCGCCGGGAAGTTGAACGGAACGATCGCCGCACACACCCCGACCGGCTGACGGATCGTCTCCGCGTCGATGTTCCGCGAAACGTCCTCCAAAACGCGCCCCTGCATCGTGGTCGGGATCGCGCACGCCGCCTCGACCATCTCGATCATCCGCGCCACCTCGGCCTTGGCGTCCACGAGCGTCTTTCCCATCTCGGTGGTCACCGAGCGGGCCAGATCATCCGAGCGCGCCACCAGCCGCTCGCGCAACTCGAACAGCTTGCGCGCCCGCCCGATCGTCGACACCGCGCGCCACTCCGGCAGCGCCTCGCGCGCCGCCCGCACGGCGACGTCGAGATCGGCCCAGCCCGACAGGGGCACGCGCGCCAGCACCTCCCCGTTGGCCGGGTTGAACACGTCGAGCACGTCGGTCGCCGCCTGCGCGGGCGTCCACTCGCCGTCGATGTAGTTGTCAAGAAGCTTGGTTGCGGTTACTGCCATCGAGGATCCATTCGTGGTCGGGGTCGTTGACGACGGCCCAGAAGCGACTCGGGCCGGCCATCACGTTGAGGTAGTAGAGCTCGTAGCCGGGTGGCGCCGACACGGTGTGGTAGCCGCTCGGCACCAAGATGCAGTCGCGATCGCGGAATGTCATCGCCTCGTCCGTCGCCGACTCGTAGTCATACACGCGCTGGAGCCCGAATCCATGCTCGGGTCGGATGCGGTGGTAATAGACCTCCTCGAGGTTCGACTGCCGGGGCGGATCGTCGTGGTCGTGCTTGTGCGGCGGGTAGCTCGACCAGTGTCCCGCCGGTGTGATCACCTCGACCACGAGCAGCGACTCGGCCCCCTGGTCGTCCATCAGGATCGGGCGGATGAAGCGCTCGAACTCGCCGCGCCCGCGCGTCTCGACCTGGATCGCCGCGCCGGGGAGGATCCGCGGGTCGGCGCCGCCCTTGTGCGCGGGACCCCAGCACAGCGCGACCTCCGCGCCGTCGTCGGCCGCGCGCAGGCCGACGTGGGACTCGGGTGGCAGGTAGGCGGCGTCGGGCAGGCCGGCCCACGGGTCGGGCCGTCCGCCCAGGTCGAACCATTCGCCGTGCTCGGACGCGATGTGCACGACGCCGGAGATCACGACCACACACAACTCGCGGGGGCCGCACACGCGCTCGGCGGCCCCGCCGGGGGGTAGGTCCAGGACCTCGAAGCCGACCCGCTCCCACCCCGCCGATTCGGGGGTCACGGTCAGGATGGTGCCGTCAGCCTCGGGGGAGGTCCCGGAAACGAGGAGCTCAGTCATGCGTGGAGCGTAGATACTGACGCTGCTGCTGGTGGGCCCGGTCGTAGGACTCGCGCGCATCTCGCACCGAGTCCTCCTCGGATACCTCGGCCACCGGCACGTCCCACCAGCTTTCGTAGCTCGGCACGCCCCGGTACCGATCCGCCTCGATGTACACCACCACCGGGCCGTCGGCGCCGCGCGCGCCCGCCAGCGCCTCCCGCAGCTCCACCACAGAATTCGCGCGCACGACGCGCGCCCCCAGGCTCTCGGCGTTGGCGGCCAGGTCGAGCGAGATCGCCTCCATGGACGTCCCGAACCCGGCAGAGCCGACCGACCGCGACAGCGCGCCGATCGAGGCGTACCCGTGGTTGTCGACCAGCACGATCACGATCGGCACCCGCTGCGCCACCGCGGTCACGAGCTCGCCGGGGAGCATCAGGTAGGACCCGTCGCCGACCAGGACGTAGACCTCACGCTCGGGGGCGGCCAGCTTGGCGCCGATCCCGCCCGGGATCTCGTAGCCCATGCACGAGTACCCGTACTCCACGTGGTAGGACTTGCCGGCCGGGTCGCGCGCCCGCCACAGCTTGTGCAGGTCGCCGGGGGCCGAGCCGGCCGCGTTCACGATCACGCCGGTCTCGCCGGCCGCGTCGTTGATCGCTTTGATGATTTGCCACTGGGCCGGTGGGCCGGCGCCGGCGCCATCGAGCGAACTCACCCGCTCGACCTCGGCTTCCCACAATCTGACCTCCGTCGCCGCGCGGCGCTCCCATTCGGGGTCGACCCGCCACCCGGCCAAAGCGTCGCGCAGCTGCCCGAGCGCGACCCGCGCGTCGGCCACCACCGGCAGCCCGCTCTGCTTGCCGGCGTCGAACGCCGTCACGTTGACGTTGACGAACCGCACGTCCGGGTCCTGGAAGGCCGAGTTCGACGCCGTGGTGAAGTCGCTCCACCGTGTGCCCACGCCGACGACCAGATCGGCCTCGCGCGCCAGCCGATTGGCCGCCGCGCCGCCGGTGGCCCCGATCGCTCCCAGGCTGAGCGGATGCTCGGACACGAGCGCGCCGCGCCCGGCCATCGTCTCGCCCACCGGGATCCCGGTGGCGTCTGCGAACGCGAGCAGCGCAGTCGTGGCCTCGCTGTAGATGACCCCGCCGCCCGCCACGATCAGCGGCCGCCGCGCGCCGCGGATCAGCTCGACCGCGCGCGCGAGCGCCTCGGGCGCCGGCGGCTGGCGATACACCGTCCACACCCGCGGCTCGAGGAACGCGTCGGGCACCTCGAACGCCTCGGCCTGCACGTCCTCGGGCATCGCCAGCGTCACCGCGCCCGTCTCGGCCGGATCGGTCAGGACCCGCATCGCCTCGAGCGCGGCCGGGATCAGCTGCTCGGGGCGCTCGACGCGCTCGTAGTAGCGCGACACCGGGCGGAAGCAGTCGTTGACCGACACGGTGGCGTCGTGCGGCACCTCGAGCATCTGGAGCACCGGGTGCGGCGTGCGGGTGGCGAACGTGTCGCCCGGCAGGAGCAGGACCGGCAGCCGGTTGATCGTGGCCAGCGCCGCGCCGGTCACCATGTTGGTCGCCCCCGGCCCGACCGACGTCGTGCACGCGAACGTCCCCAGACGGTTGCGCTGCCGCGCGTAGCCGCTGGCAATGTGAACCATGGCCTGCTCGTTGCGCGCCGGGAAGAACGGCAGCGCCTCGCGGTACTGATGCAGCGCCTGCCCGATCCCGGCCAGGTTCCCGTGGCCGAAGATCCCGTAGCACCCGGCGAAGAACCGAGACCGCTGACCGTCCCGCTCCACCTCCTGGACGGCCAGGAACCGGACGAGGGCTTGGGCCACCGTGAGCCGGGTCATGCCGGAGCCCATGATGACTCGACCTCGGCGCGCAGGCGGCCCAGCATCCCGTCCAGGTCGGGCAGCTCGACCCCGAGCGCCCGAGCGGTGGCGCGGGCGTCGAGCCGGGTATCGAGGGGGATGGCGTCCGATCCGGGTGCGGGCGCCACGACGTCGAGCAGCCCGGGCTCGAGCTCGAACACCTCGATGGCGCGCCGCGCCAGGCCGACGCGGTCGACGTGCTCGCCCCCGCAGCAGTGCAGAGTCCCGGTGACCTCGCGCTCGAGCGCGCGCCAGATCATCCGCGCCGCGTCGGTGGCGAGCGTGGGCGTCGCGAGCCGGTTGATCCCGGGTCCGTCCCAGACGGCGAATCGCTCGCCGGCCCGCAGCGCGTCGACGAGCGATACGACCAGGTAGCCGAACCCGGCGTCCTGGGCCCGCGGCGTCTGCGGCCGCGCGCGATGGACGCCCTGCACGCCGGCTATCCGCGCGATCGTGCCCCGTGCGGCCGACTCGGTGACCACCAGCTCCGAGCACGCCTTGAGGAACCCGTAGCCGTTGATCGGGTTGGGCGGCTCGGCTTCGCTCGCCGGTCCTTGCGCACCGTCGAACACCCAGTCGGTCGAGATGAGAACGATCTGCGCGTCGACGGCGTTGGCGGCCGCCACCACGTTGCGCGTCGCGCCCACGTACGCGTCCCACGCCCGCCGTCGATCTGAGCGCAGTCCGGCCGGGTCGTTCCAGATCGCCGCGTGGACGATCGCGTCGGGCCGCGTCGCGAGCACGGACCGGCGCACGACCAGCTCGTCGGTCAGATCGACGTGCTCGTGGCCGGGCGCCACCACCTCCGCGCCCTGCTCGTGCGCGAACACGTAGGCGAGGTTCGAGCCGACGAAGCCGCTGGCCCCGGTCAGGTAAATCCTCATGCCTCCTCCGCGACTCGCACGGGACGCTCCTCGCGCAGCGAGCGGAGCGCGGCCAGGCCGATCACCAGCGGCGCCCGCGCGTCGCTGGTCGACACCGGCGGCGCGGCCCCGGTCTTGACCGCCTCGACGAACGCCTGCCACTCGCGCACGTAGCTGGGCAGGTAGCGCTCGAGGAAGAAGTATGGGTTGGGCGGCCGTCGCTCGCCCGCGGCGGTCACCACGGCCCCGGTGTGGGCACGCGGGTTCTCGGACGCCGCCATCCCGCCCGACCCGAACACCTCGACCCGCTGGTCGTACCCATATGCGGCGCGGCGCGAGTTGTCGATCGCGGTCAGGCAGCCGTCCTCGTGCACGAGCGTGACGAGCGCCGTGTCGACGTCGCCGACCTCCGCGAACCACGGCTCCACGCGCACCGCGCCGCGCGCGAACACCTCGACCACCTCGCTGCCGGTCACGAACCGGGCCATGTCGAAGTCGTGGATCATCATGTCCAGGAACAGGCCGCCCGAGGTCTTGACGTACTCGAGCGGCGGGGGCTCGGGGTCGCGGCTCGAGATCCGGACCAGGTGCGGGTCCCCGATCGCCCCGGAGACAACCGCCTCCTGCACGGACGCGTGGGCGGGATCGAAGCGGCGGTTGAAGCCGATCTGGAACGGCACCCCGGCGGCGTCGATCGCCGCGAGCGCGCGGTCGAGCTCGGCCAGGTCGAGTGACACCGGCTTCTCGCAGAACACCGCCTTGCCCGCTTCGGCCGCGGCAATGAGCAGATCGACGTGCGTATCCGAGCTCGAGCAGATCGCGACCGCGTCGAGGTCGGAGGCGAAGATCTCCTGCACCGTGGTGGCGGCGGGGACCCGCAGCTCGGCCGCGACGTCGCGGGCGGTCGGCTCGTACGCGTCGTACACGGCGCCCAGCGCGGCGCCGGGCACCTGGTGGGCGATCAGCTCGGCGTGCATCCGCCCGATCCGGCCGACGCCGATCACGCCAATCCGGAGCGGTGCGACCGCGATCGTCGCGGTCACGAACCCACCTCCTCCCAACGTCCGCTCTGCGCCGAGCGCAGGAGCGCGTCCTGCACCCGCGCCCAGGCGAGCGCCTGCTCGAAGCTCGGCTCGAACGGCCGGCCCTCGGCCACCGCGGAGCAGAACTCGTAGTCCTCGATCGTGACCAGGTCCTCGAAACCGATCGTGTTGCCGCTACCGGGCACGAAGATGCCGTGGTGCGAGAACCGGTCGCCGCCGAGCACCGTCGTGTAGCCCGAGCCGCGGTCCTCGGTGGCGCGGTACACGCGCAGCTCGTTCAGCCGCTCGAAGTTCCAGCCGACCGCGCCGCGCGTGCCGTACACATCGAACGCGTTCTCGCTCTCCGGTCCGACCAGCGTGCGGCTGACCTCGAACGTGCCGCGCGCGCCGGACGCGAACTCGCACAGCATCGCCGCGTAGTCCTCGTTGGTCACGGGCGTGCGAGGGTCCTCCGGCCGTCCGCGCCCGTAGTGGCTGGCGCCGTCGCCGGGCGCGGGGCGCTCGCGGATGAACGTCTCGAGCGTCCCGGTCAACCGTGTGATCGGGCCGAGCAGCATGTGCGCGAGGTCGACGGCGTGGCTCATCAGGTCGCTGGTGACGCCGTAGCCCGCCTGGTCGAGCTGGAAGCGCCAGGAGTTGACGCCGAGCGGGTCGGCGCCGTACATCGAGAAGAACCGGCCGCGATAGTTGGTGATCTCGCCGAGCTCGCCGCTCGCGATCAGCTCGCGCGCGTAGCGGACGAGCGGCGCCCACCGGTAGTTGTAGCCGACGCCGCTGATCACGCCGGCGCTCCTCGCGGCCTGGGCGGCGCGCGCGACCTGCTCGGGCGTGCCTCCCACCGGCTTCTCGCAGAACACCGCCTTGCCGGCCTGCGCGGCGGCCTCAACCAGCTGGACGTGCACCATGTTCGGCGCCGCGATCCACACGACCTCGACATCGGGGTCCTCGATCACCGACTCCCACGCGGCCGAGGCGCGCTTGAACCCGAACGAGCCGACCGCCTGATCCACGCGCGCCGGCAGCGCGTCGCTGCACGCGACGAGCTCGGTGTCGAAGCCGCGCCGCTCGAACAGCGTCGGAATCCGCAGCAGCGAGCGCGTGTGGGCCTGGCCGAGCCAGCCGAACCCGATCACGCCGACGCCGATCCGCCGGGTCGCCACGGTCACGCCGGCGTTCCCTCTAACAACTCGAGCACCTCGTGCTCATAGGGCATCGCCTGCGAGCACAGCAGGCGCGAGGCGACGATCCCGCCCGCCGCGTTGGCGAACGCGACCGTCCGCTCGTGCGGCCATCCGCAGAGCAACCCGTGCGCGAGCGCGCCGCCGAACGCGTCGCCGGCGCCCAATCCGCACACCACCTCGATCCGTGGGGGCGGGATCAGCCGGTCGCCCTCGCCGCTCGAGAGCAGCACCCCGTCGCCGCCCAGCTTCACGATCGCCACCTCCACTCCGCGCTCCCGCAGCCGCCCCGCCGCCTCACGCGGATCGTCGCTGCCGACCGCGACCGCGCACTCCTCACGGTTGCCCACCGCGATCGTGGCGTGCGCGACGGCGTCCCCGATCCGCTCCGAGGCCTCCTCGCGCGAGCCCCAGAACGTGGGGCGGTAGTCGAGGTCCAGCACCGTGTGGCGCCGGCGGCCGCGAGCCTCGAGCATCCCTGCCGTCGTCGACGCGCTCGGTTCCTGCGAGAGCGCGCTCGCCGTGACCCACAGGATCGGCACGCCCCGGACCGTCGCCGGGTCGACGTCGCCGGGTCGGAGCTGGAAGTCCGGGACCGGCGGGTCGCGGCGGAACAGCAGCTGCGGATCCTCGGGCGGATCGAGCACGGCGAACACCAGCGGCGTGACCGCGCCCGGCGCGACCCCGACGAACCGCGTGTCGACGCCGAAGTCCTCAAGCTCCTGCACGGCCACGTCGCCGAACGGGTCGGCGCCGACCTTGGTGAACACGGCGGCGCGGTGCCCGAGGCGCGCCGCGGCGACCGCCACGTTGGTGGGGCTGCCGCCGATCGCCTTGCTGAAGCTCCGCGCCGCGTGCCAATCCGCCCCGACCTGATCGCAGTACAGATCGATGCTGATCCGCCCGACCGTCAGCAGCTCCAGATCGATCGGCATATGCTCAGGCGGAGGCCTGGGCTTCGGCGGCCAGCTCCTTGGCGGCCTGTTTGATCCCCGGGTCACTCGTGCGCTGGAGCTCGTGGCTCAGCTCCTGGAGCTCGGCGCCGCCCGCCATCAGCGAGGTCAGCTCGGCAATCGACGTCTCCGACTTGGCGTAGGAGCCGAGCATCCGCCCGCGCTTGAGCAACACGAACCGGTCGCCCACCGGATACGCGTGATGCGGGTTGTGGGTGATGAAGATCACCGCCCGCCCCATCTCGCGCGCCTGGATCACGTACTTGAGCACGATGCCCGACTGGCGCACGCCCAAGGCGGACGTCGGCTCGTCGAGGATCAGGACCTTGGCGCCGAAGTACACCGCCCGCGCGATCGCCATCGCCTGGCGCTCCCCGCCGGACAGCGTTCCCACCGTCTGGTCGGGGTCCCGGACGTCGATGCCCATCTTGGCCATCTCCTCGCGCATGATCCGCTGGGCGCCCTTGATGTCCATTCGCTGGAGCGGGCCTTTGCCGCGCGTGGGCTCGTTGCCCAGGAAGAAGTTGCGCCACACCGACATCAACGGGACCGTGGCGAGGTCCTGGAACACGGTCGCGATCCCTCGGGCTCTCGCCTCGCGGGGATCCGAGAAGGTGACCGGCTCGCCCTCGAACAGCATCTCGCCCTGGTCGGGCGAGTACACGCCGGAGAGGATCTTGATCAGCGTCGACTTGCCGGCGCCGTTGTCGCCCAGCACGCACGTGACCCGCCCGGGGTATACGGCCAGGCTGATGTCCTCGAGCGCGTTGACGCTCCCGAAGTACTTGGAGATCGAGCGCACCTCGAGCGCCGCGGTCGCCGTCGAGTCATTCATGTTCGAGACTCCTTCGCTCATCGCCGCGCCTTCAGAGCCCGCCGGTAGATCAAGCGTGTTGACCACCACGGCCAGGAACAGGATCACGCCCAGGAACGCGAAGTTCCAGGAGCTGTCCCAGTTGGCGTAGATCACCCCTTCGAACGCCATGCCGATGATGCACGCCCCGAGCGCCGCGCCGATCGCGGATCCGTACCCGCCGGTCAGTAGGCAACCGCCGACGACCGCGGCGATGATGTAGAAGAATTCGTAGCCCACGCCCTGCTCGGACACCGCCGACTTGGCGGCGGTGAACGAGATGATCCCGACCAGCGCCGCCGCCAGCGCGGTCCCCACGAACAGCAGCACCTTGGTCCGGTTCACCGGCACGCCCACGTTGCGGGCCGCGTTCTGATCTCCGCCGGAGGCGAAGATCCAGTTTCCGAACGTGGTCCGGCTGAGGACCCAGGTGCCCACGATGGTGACCGCGATGAACCACAGGATCGCGGTCGAGTAACCGCTGGGGAGCGAGCCGCTCGAGAAGAACGAGCTGCCGAAGATCGACTTCGCGCTGCTGAGTCCGGGCGGGTTCGCGGAGGTGACCGTGACCTGGGTGCTTCCGCTGTTGAGCAGCAACACCGCGCCGGTGCTCGCTCCGCGCAGAATGAAGAACGTAGCCAGGGTGACGATGAAGCTCGGCAGCTTGGTGAGGACGACCACGTAACCGTTGATCAGCCCGATCACCGTGGCGAAGGCGAGCGTGATCAGGATCGCGAGCCACGTGTCGACGTGCCACTTGCCGACCAGCAGCGCCATCAAGATCGCGGTGACCCCGGTCATCACGCCGGCGGAAAGGTCGAACTCGCCGCCGATCATCAACAGGCCGACGGGCACCGCGACGATCCCGAAGAACGCCGCCTGTTGGGTCCACGCCGCGAGCCCGGTCTGCTTCAGCCACAGATGGCTGGAGCTCGCGTCGGTGATCGCGAACAGGATGAACACGAATATCGCCGCCAACAGCGAGCCGAGCTCCGGGCGCCTCAGGATGCGGGTGAGTCGGCTGATTTGCGCCAGCCGTTCGTCTTGGGCTGCCGCGGGCGGCGTTGCTATCGGTGGTGAGGTGGCGCTCATTGTCCCTGGGTTGCGGATTGTCGCCACCGGGCGGGAATGGACTCCCGCCCGGTGACCCGGTGATCAGTCCTGTCCGGCCGCGATCGCCGCCGCGACCTTCCCGATGTTCGACTTGGTCACGACCAGCGGTCCGCTCGCGACGGTCGTCCCTCCGCCGACCGTCTGGCCGTTCTTGCGGTTGTAGAGGTCGAGGAACACGATCGGCAGGTAGCCCTGCAAGTACTGCTGCTGATCGATCGCGAACGCCATCGAGCCGTTCTGAAGGTCGCTCTGGACGCCCGAGTTCAAGTCGAACGTCGCGATCTTCGGCTTACTCGCCGGGTTACTCGTCACCAGCGCGGTGCCGATCGCGTTGTTGAGCGCCATCACCGCGTTGACCCCCGTATGGGCCTGCAGGTAGGAGGTGACCTGTCCGATCGCCTGCTGCGGGTTCGATGCCGCGTTCGGCGTCGACAGCGTCAGCTCGGTGCACGCCGGCCCGCTCGACGGAGCGCTCCCCTGCTTGCACTGCTGGCCCACCCCGAGCGCCTGCGCGATCCCGTTGCACCGGTCGAGCAGGTTCTGCCCCGACTGGTGGATGATGCACAGCACGTTGGTCGCGCCCGCCTGCTTGAACGCCAAGCCCGCAGCGGAACCGGCGAGCTGCTCGGGCTGCCCGACGCAGGTCAGGGCCTTGCTGGCCGCGATGTCGGCGTCGTCGCAGCCCGCGTTGAGCAGGACCACCGGAATGCCGGCCGCCGCCGCCTTGGCCAGCGTCGGGTTCATCAGTGCCGGGTCGTGGTCGGACACCGCGATGCCGTTCACCTTAGCGTTGATGGCGTTCTGAATCTGCGCGTTCTCGGCGTTGTCGTCGGGCTGGGCCTGGCCCTGCTGCTGCGAGCCGTACACCTCGGTGAGCGTGCAGCCAAGGTCGGCCGCCGCGTCCTTGGCGCCCTTGTACACGACGCTCCAGAAGCTCCCGTTGTCACCGTGGGTGATCAACGCGATCTTCGCGTTGCACACCTTGTTCCCGGTGCCTGACGCGATGTTCACCGCATTGGTCGTCGAGCTGGCACTCGCCTTACTGCTGCTCGAACTGCTGCTGCCGCACGCCGCCACCAGCAGTGCCGCAGCACCCACGCAGGCGACGATGCCGATACTGCGGGGCAGTCGTCTCATCGATTGATCTCCTCCGTCATCCGAGCCGTCTGGTGAAGGAAGGCGACGCTCTCGCGAGCATCGCGCATCGGTCCGCCGGTCACCGTCGGCTCGTCACCGGTGATGGCGGTGTCCTGCTCGAGTACGAGCCATCCGGCGTACCCGTGCGCGTCGAGGGCGTCCATGACCTCGGCGATGTTTGCGTCGCCCCGCCCGAGCGCCTTGAACAGGCCCGCCCGGGTGGCGTCCAGCAGCGAGCGCCGTCCGGCTCTCACCTCGGCCGCCAGCGCGCCGTCCACGTCCTTGAGATGCACGTGCACCACGCGATCGCCGTGCTCGCGCGCGAACTGCACGGGATCCGTCGCGCCGATCAGCAGATGACCGGTGTCCAGGCACCACCCCACCTCGACTACTTCCAGCGCGCGCCGCACTTGCTCGTCGGTCTCGATCAGCGTGCCCACGTGCGGGTGAAGGCATACCGCCAGCCCGTACTGCGACGCCACCGACTCGATCTCGGTCAGGTGGGCGCCAAGTCGCTTCCAGCCCTGCTCGTCCAGCGGCTGCGGCTCGCCCCAGCCGACGTCCTGAACCGCCGCGAGCACGAGCATGCCGCCGCCCGCGCCCCGGATCAGGCGTGCCGATCGGTGCGTCTCCGCGAGCGCGGAGCCGAGCTCGCGTTCGTGCAGGACCAGCGGAACGAACCCACCGACCAGCGCCAAGCCGTGGTCTTTAAGCAACGCGGCCAGGGCGACCGGATCGTCGGGCAGGAACCCGGGCGGCCCGAGCTCGGTGCCGCGGATGCCCAGCTGCGCCATCTCGCTCAGCACCGTCTCCGGCGCCGGCATGATGCCCCAGCCCGGGACTTCGCACGCGCCCCACGAGATGGGGCCCGCGGCCAGCCGATCGTCGATTCGCGCCGGAGGACGAGTCGTCCGCGCGTCGGTCTCTTGCATTCTCTCCTGGTTCCTCTCTCTCCCTGTCGCGTCTAGAGCGTTCTAATCACCATGTGGAATTAGAGCGCTCTAACAGCGCAGCCGGGCGACTATACCCCGTGGCATTCGATCAAGTCAAGACGGCCCGCGAAAACGCCGCACCGTGGGCGCTTTTATATAGAGCGCGCTAACGCGATTGCAATGTTGTCGCGCTCTAAGTAAGGTCCACGCGCCATGCCGCAGCCGCGCACCGAGACGCCCGCCATCTCGCGTCGCGCGCCCACCATGGAGGACGTCGCGCGCGAGGCCGGCGTGTCCCGCGCGCTGGTGTCGCTGGTGATGCGCGAACGGCCGAACGTCAGCGACGAGCGGCGCCAGCGCGTGCTCGACGCGGCCTCCAAGCTCGGCTATCGGCCCAACGCGATGGCTCGCAGCCTGGCCAGCCGACGGACCAAGACGGTCGGCGTGATCCTCGACGACCTGCGCAACCCGTTCTTCGCCGAGATCGCCGGGGGCGTCGAGGAGCTCGCCTCGCAGGTCGGCTACCAGCTCCTGCTCGCGGCGGGAGGCCGCCAGGCCCGACGCGAGCGCGCCGCATTGGGCGCGCTGCTCGAGCACCGGGTCAGCGGGATCATCATGGTCAGCCCGCGTATGGGCGCCGGGGTGATCGCCGCCGCGGCGGCGGAGGCGCCGCTCGTCGTCGTCGGGCGCACCGTGCGCGGCGTCGACGCCGACAGCGTGCTGATCAACGAGAACCACGGCACCGAGCTGGTGCTCGAGCACCTGGTCGGCCTCGGCCACGAACGGATCGCGCACGTCGACGGCGGGAGCGGCGCCGGCGGACCCCAGCGACGCTCGGCGTATCTGCGCGGGATGCGCGAGCGGCGCCTCGGTCGTCACTCGCTGGTCATCGCCGGCGACTTCACCGAGGAGGCGGGGGCAGGCGCCACCACCGAGCTGCTCCGCCTAGCCGAGCTTCCCACCGCGGTGTTCGCCGCCAACGATCTGGTCGCGGCCGGACTCCTCGGTGGTCTGGACCGCGCCGGCGTCGACGTTCCGCGCGACATCTCGATCGTCGGCTACGACAACATCGGGATCGCCCACTTGGCGCACGTGTCGCTCACCACCGTGCACCAGCCGCGAACCGACATGGGCCGGCTGGCGCTTGAGCTGCTGCTCGACCGAATCGACAACCGCCGCCCCAACGAGGTGCGTCTGATCGAGCCGTCGCTCGTCGTCCGCTCGACCACCGCCCCGCCCCGGACGCAGTCCGAACGCCATCTCGCGCGCGTCGCGGGCGGCACGGGCGGGTAGGTATACATCGCGCGTGTCCGGCGAGTAGGGTGCGGGCTTACCAACGTCCCAACCAGGAGGAAGGCATGCCCCAGGCCAGAAGCAGCGGTTCGGGATCGAGCTCGGGTGGCTCGTCGTCCGCACGCAAGTCGTCGGGACGCTCGAGCGGGACGCGCTCGAGCGCCAGCCGGTCCGCCGGCACCGCCAAGCGTACGACGAAGCGTAGTAGCAGCGCCGGCACCGCCGGCGCGTCGCGCGCGCGCAAGTCGAGCAGTGGCGCCGGCCGCGCCTCGAACGCTGGCGCGGCGCAGAGCGCAACCGCCGCCGACCCACGCCTCGACGCGGTCGCGCAGCGCGTGCGCAAGCTCAACGAGAAGATCATCGAGGAGAGCAAGTCCGCCGGCGAGGCGACGCTGACCGCCTACGAGAAGGCGCTCAAGGCGATCGCCACCTCGCTCGAGCGCGGGCCGGGCAAGAGCGACGTCGAGTGGATCTCCGCGCTCGCCACGACCCAGGCGAAGTGGATCCGCGACGTGACCACGGCGTGGACCTCGGCCGCGCACAAGATGCTCAAGTAGCCGCGTCTCGCTCGATCAGCCGGCGCCGGCCGCGCGCGTCCGGCTCGGCGCGGCGCAGCAGGGCGACGGGCGCGGCGGCGAGCACGGCGCCCGCCGCCGCGAGCAGCGCGCCGGTCGGATCGGCCACGCGCGCGACGAAGCCGGCCGCCGGGCCGCCCAGCCCGACCCCCGCGTCGAAGTAGGCGAAGAACGCGCCGGCGGTGCGGCCGTGCCGGCTGGGCGGCACCGAGGCGAGAGCCAGCAGACCGAGGCTCGGAACGGCCAGGCCCTGACCGATGGCCATGACCACGAGCGCGATCAGCGCCTCGGGCGGGCTGGTCGCCACGGCCACGCCGGCCAGGCCGGCCGACTCGATCACCACCGCGCCGGTCAGCGTACGCCGGGCGCCCACCCGATCGGGCACGCCGGCCAGGATCGTCCGGCTGGCGATCACGCCGACGCCGAACACCGGGATGACCAGCGCGGCGACGCCGGCGTGCTGTTCGGTGACTCCGGCGGCGCCGAACGAGAGCAGCGCGACGTAGCCGAAGTTGACGAGCATCAGCCCGAGGCCGGGGCGGAGCGTCACGTTCCAGGCCTTCGGCTGCGGTTCGTCGCGCTCGGAGTGCTCCTGCTCCGCGCTCACGCGCGCGGCGCGTGCCTCCGGACCGCGTGCCTGCAGCGCGGCGAGCCCGGCCGAGATGAGCGGCAGCGCCGCCGCGGCGATCCACACCAGATCGGAGTTGGACGCGCCGCCGAGCGCCTGCGCCAGCGACGGCCCGATGGTCAGACCGGCGTAGTTGGCCAGACCGATGTGACCCATCGCGCGGCCGCGCCGCCCGGGACCGGCCAGGCGCAGCAGCCACAGCACGGCGGCCGCCATCATCGTCGCCTCGCCCGCGCCGACGACCAGGCGGCTCGCGATCAGCAGCGCGAGCGACGGGACGAACGCGGGGATCGTGCCCGCCGCCATCAGCACCGCGCCGGCAATCATGACCGGCGCCGGCCCGTGGCGATCAGCCAGGCGTCCGCCGAACGGCCGCCCCGCCGCGCCGGTCAGCGCCGGCGCGCCGACGGCCAGCCCGACGAGCACCGCCTCGCCGCCGAGCGAGTGCACGTAGTCGGGCAGGATGCCGAGCACGGCGCCGAGCCCGGCATAGCACAGCACGGCGGTGACGAGGACAACCTGGTAGCGAGTTCCAAGCACATCACCAACTTGCCCCCGAAACGCTTCGGCTGGGGCCGAAATGTCGCTTCGTGACGTCTGCTACGTGGTGCCCATCGCGGCCGCGATCTCATCCATCGCCGCCTGCTCGGGGCCGCTCACGTCCACGCCATCCTCGCGGTGGGCCTTCGCCACGTGGTCCGCCACCGACAGCACGAACCGCCGGTAGGCGGCCACGTCGTCCGGCGTCGCCTTGCCGTCCAGCACCCCGATCGCGTCGCGCAGGTGCTGAAGGCCGGCCGTCTTCAGCTCGTCGAACGAGTGATACCGGTGGTGGTCGACCTGGGGCTTGGCCGACTCGATCTCGTCGAGCAGCTCCGATTGACCATGCTCCTTGCGCGCCTCGACGTACGCCTTGGCGATCGCGAAGCTTTCCTTGAACGTCCCGCCCTTGCTCGCGGCCGCGACGATCAGTCCCGCGCTCGGGGGTCCCTCGAGCACGGTCTTCCACTCCTCTTCGGTGAAATCGCTCTTGGCGGTCATCTCGCTCCTCTCGTTTGGTGTCTCAATTACGCCACGTCCACGACGGCGCCATCCGGGATCGCCGCGATCAAAGCCTCGGTGTCCGCCTCGAACACCGCGTGGGGGGTGCCGGCGGCGCACCACACCGTGCCATAGCGCCGCAGCGACTCGTCGATCAGCGTCTCGAGCGCGCGATCGTGCCCGAGCGGCGGGATTCCGCCGATGGCAAACCCCGTGCCGGCGCGCGCCTCCTCGGCGGTGGCCGCGCGCAGCCCGAGGCGCTTCGACCCCACCCGCCGGTCGCCCGCGCACAGGACCATCACCGGCTCCTCGCCGCGCATGAACACCAGCGACTTGACGATCTGCCCCACCTCGCACCCCACCGCGGCCGCGGCCTCGCCGGCCGTGCGGGTCGAGTCGGGCAGCACCTGCACGTCGATCTCGAGGCCCCGCTCGCGCAGCCGCTCCTGAACCCTCGCCGCCGTTGGGTGCATCAGGGTTGCGGGCGCAGCTCGGCCGGGTCGAGGTCGGGAGGCATCGCCAGCTCCTGCGGCGACACCGGGCTGTCCGCGCTCCAGGACGGGAACGCCTCCCCGTCGCGCCCTTGGTGCTCGCCGGCGCCACCGAGCGCGAGCAGGACCACCCGTCCCGGGCCGAGATTGACCAGTTGCCGGCGCACGTCCGGCGCGACCCGCATCAGCTCGCCCTGCCCGAGATCCGTCGGATCGTCCTCGATGACCAGCGTCAGCGTCCCCTCGAGCACCAGATAGACCTCCTCCTGGCGCGCGTGGCGGTGGATCCGCCCGCGCTGCCCGGGCTCCAGCACGATCTGGTTCATCCCGAACGAGCTCACGCCGAGTTGCCGGCGCAGCGGCAGGAACCGCTCGCCGACGTCGGGGTCCAGGCGGGTTCGCGACGTGCCGTCTTCCATGGCGAGACATCTTCTCATCCTGCCTACGCCGGGTCGCATCACGTGCACAACCTGCCATTGCCGCCGTAATCGCGAGACCGTGGCATGTTGTTCACCTCCCAGCTGCACAACCTGCCACCGTCACCCGCAACCGCGCCGATTGGCACGTTGTGCAGGTCGATAGGTCGTCGGTCCGCGCCACCGAAGAGAATCAGCCGCGTGGCGGCCCGGATCGACTTCCGCGCGGCGGTCTACGGCACGATCTCGGTCGGGGCGCTGCTGGCCGCCGAGAGCGCGAACCAGGAGACGTACCTCGAGACGGTGATCGCGGTGCTGCTCACGTTGTTGCTGTAGGTGTGCGCGCACGCGTACTCCGACTACACCGGCGAACGGCTGCGCGAGGGCACAGCGTTTGAGTTCGCCGCCCTCAGGCGGACGGCGGTCAGGGAGTCATGGCTGCTCCCCGGCGCGGGACTTCCGCTCGTCCCTCTGCTCATCTGCTGGCTGATCGGCACTCGCTGTCGACCGCGGTGAACCTCGCGGTCTGGACGTCGGCCGCGATGGTGGTACTCACGGAGTTCGCGGCCGGCGTGCGCGCGGGCGAGTCCGGGCGCGACCTCGCGCTGGACACCGCGGTCGGGGCGCTACTCGGGCTGATGGTGGTCGTACTGCGCTACGTCCTGCACTAGCGCCCGGCCGAAGGCGGCGCGGTCGACTCGCGCACCACTAGCTTCGTGGCCAGCTGCACGTGCAGCGCCTCGATCGACTGGTTCTGGAGCTGGCGGACGAGCAGGTTCACCGCCATCCGCCCCATCTCGGCCAGCGGCTGGCGGACCGTGGTCAGGGGCGGCGTCACGATCGAGGCCTCGAACGTGTCGTCGAACCCGACCACCGAGAGCTCGTCGGGGATGCGGACGCCGCGCAGCCGCGCCGCCTGCATCACGCCGATCGCGAGCATGTCGTTGAAGGCGAAGATCGCGGTCGGCGGGTCGGGCCGGTCGAGCAGCGACAGCGCCGCCTCGACGCCGCCCTCGGCGTGGAAGTCCGACTCGACCACCAGGTCGGGATCGGGCATCTCACCGGTCGCCGCGAGTGCGCCGCGGTAGCCGCGCAGACGCTCCTCGGTGGCGATCCACCCGCGCGGCCCGGTGATCGCGGCGATCCTCCGATGCCCGAGCGACAGCAGATGCTCGACGGCCTCGCTCGCCCCCGACGAATGCGCCGCCGACACCGTCGGAACGCGCTCGTCGAGCGATCGCAACGGGTCGGCGATCACGAAGCGGTAGCCGTGGTCGTGCAGCGCCGCCAGCTCGTCGGGCGACTCCTCGGGCAGAATCAGGAGCGCGCCGTCGGTGGTGCCCTGCATCAGGCGCTCGAGCAGCGTCGCCTCGCGATCGTGCTCGTGGTGGGTCGGGCACAGGACCATGCGCATGTCCCGCTCGTACAGCGCCTCGCCGGCGCCGTCGAGGATCACCGCGAAGTAGGAGTGGTGGACGACCGGTGTGGTCACGCCGACCAGGCCGGTGCGCCCGGCCGACAGGCCGCGCGCCGTGCGGTTGGTGCTGTAGCCGTGCTCGCGGACGACCCGCAGCACCGCGGCACGGGCGCGCTCGGAAACCTCAGCGCGGCCGTTGATCACCCGCGAGACGGTCGCGGTCGAGACGCCGGCGAGGTCGGCGACCTCGCGGATCGTGAGGCGGTTGCTGCGTCCGTTCTCGGGGCTCGTGGTGGAACTCATACGGTGGATTGAATCACAGTTTCTGAAACGTTACAGGCCTCATCCGGCGTCGGAGGTCGCAAGATACATGGAAAATTCACAGAAAACAACCTTGACACGGGCGAAACAATCCCGGTAGCGTTTACATCCAGCCGTTCGAGCCACTGAGCGCAAACGGCGAATCCGAGGGAAGAAAGAGGAAGAGGAGAGCGAGACGATGTGGTTCATCACTCGCCGGCTGTCGTTCTACGTCGTCGCGGCCTGGGTGGCGATCACGGTCAACTTCGCCATCCCCCGCGTGATGCCCGGCAACGCGGTGGACGCGATGCTGGCCAAGTACCCGACCCTCGACGCCAACTCGCTGCACGCGCTGCAGGCCGAGTTCGGCACCCACACGCACGGCAGCCTCATCAGCCAGTACTTCTCCTACCTGGGCGACCTGGCCCACGGGAATCTCGGCCTGTCGGTCAACCAGTACCCGGCCAAGGTGACCACGATCATCGCCCAGACGCTCCCGTGGACCCTGATCCTGGTCGGCACCGCGACGATCATCAGCTTCCTGCTCGGGACGCTGCTCGGGATCCTCACCGCCTGGCGGCGCGGCGGCTGGCTCGACCGAACGCTCCCCGCCTTCACGTTCCTCCAGGCCACCCCGTACTTCTTCCTCGCGCTCGTCGTGATCCAGCTGTTCGCCGTCAGCTGGGGCCTGTTCCCGTTCGGCCAGGGCTATGACCTGGGGCAGTCGCCCGGCTGGAACTGGGCGTTCATCTCGAGCGCCGCGTACCACTCGTTCCTGCCCGCGCTGACCATCGTGCTCACCTCGATGGCGGGATGGATGCTGCAGATGCGCAACGTGATGATCACGACGATCGCCGAGGACTACGTGCTGGTCGCGCAGGCCAAGGGCCTCTCCCCGCAGCGGGTCATGTTCACCTACGCGGCGCGCAACGCGATCCTCCCCAACATCGCGGGGTTCGCCCTGTCGCTCGGGTTCGTCGTGGCCGGCGCGCTGGTGATGGAGATCGTCTTCTCCTATCCCGGCATCGGCCTGACCCTCTACAACGCGGTCACCTCGGACGACTTCCCGCTGCTGCAGGGGATCTTCCTGGTCATCTCGTTCGCGGTCCTCGGCGCGTGCCTGGTCGCCGACATCGTCTACTTCTTCGCTGACCCCCGAACCCGCACCCGGACCGCGTACTGATGATCGTCTCCAGGCTGCGTCACACGCCAGGCAAGGCCAAGGCCGGAGCAGTCATCCTCGGCCTGTTCATCCTGGTCGCGATCATCGGTCCGTGGATCGCGCCGTTCGACCCGTCCGCCACCACGCCCGGCCAGGCGCTCCCGATGGCGCCGAACGCGACCCATCTGCTCGGCACCACGGCGACCGGACAGGACGTCCTTTCGCAGCTCCTGATCGGGACGCGCTCGACCGTCGTGCTCGGGCTGCTCACCGGGCTGATCGCCACCACGCTGTCGGTCGTGATCGGCACCTCGGCCGGCTTCCTCGGTGGGTTCCCCGACGAGGGCCTCTCGCTCCTGGCCAACGTGTTCCTGGTCCTGCCCGCGCTGCCGCTGCTCGTCGTGATCCTCGGCTACCTGCCCCACTCGGGCGAGCTGCCCACCGCGATCGTGCTGAGCGCGCTCGGGTGGCCCTGGGGGGCGCGGGTGATCCGCGCTCAGACGCTGTCGCTGCGCGGGCGCGACTTCGTCGCGGCGGCGCGCGAGTCCGGTGAAAGCACCTGGCGGATCATCTTCTACGAGATCCTCCCGAACGAGATCGGTTTGATCGCAGCCAGTTTTGTCGGGACCGTCCTCTACGCGATCCTCACCTCGGTTGCGCTGGCCTTCCTCGGCGTGTCGAATCTCTCGAGCTGGAGCTACGGCGTGATGCTGTACTGGGCGCAGGGCGGAAACGCCGTGCAGCTCGGCGCGTGGTGGTGGTACGCGCCGCCCGGGATCTGCGCGGCGCTCCTCGGGATGAGCCTCGTGCTGCTGAACTTCGGCCTCGACGAGCTCGGTAACCCGCGCCTGCGCGCCGCCACCGCTCGGGCCGCTGGCCGCAGGCGTCGGACGTGGCGCCCGTCGGACCCCACGCCGGTGGTTCGCGACTCGATCGGTGCAGCTAAATGAGCGCGGGCGTCGAACCCCAGGAGATCGGCGTGCCGGCGCCCATCGATCCAGCCCGCTCGATGGCGGACCACGCCAGCTCTCCGCGCACTGAACCAATCCTCGACATAAAAGACCTGTCGATCGCCTACCGCTCCGGGACCGGCGACGTCCGCGCGGTCCGCCACGTGGACCTGGCGCTGCACCCCGGCGAGGTCATCGGGCTGGCCGGCGAGTCCGGGTGCGGCAAGTCGACCTTGGCCTACGGGTCGATCCGGCTGCTCCGCCCGCCGGCGGTGATCACCGGCGGAAGCGTCACCTACCGCGGCCGGCGCGTCGACGCGCGCGGCGTGGACGTGCTGGCGGCCGGCGAGCAGCAGCTGCGCGCGCTGCGCTGGCGCGAGATCGCGATCGTGTTCCAGAGCGCGATGAACTCGCTGAACCCGGTGCTGCGGGTGCGCGATCAGCTCCTCGACGCGCTCGGCGCCCACCTGCCGCTGACGAACGAGCAGCGCCACGACCGGATCGTCGAGTTGATCGAGATGGTCGGGATCCCTCGCGCAAGGTTGAACAGCTACCCGCACGAGCTCTCGGGCGGGATGCGCCAGCGCGTGATGATCGCGATGGCCCTGGCCGCCGAGCCCGAGGTGGTGATCATGGACGAGCCGACCACCGCGCTCGACGTGGTGGTGCAGCGCGACATCCTGGCCGAGATCTTCGAGCTCAAGGACCGCCTCGGCTTCTCGGTCCTGTTCATCACCCACGACCTGTCGCTGCTGCTCGAAATCGCCGACCGCGTCGTGATCATGTACGCGGGCCAGGTCGTCGAGTCCGGCACCCGCGAGCAGATCCACACCCGCTCGGTGCACCCGTACACCCGCGGCCTGTTGACTTCGTTCCCGCGCCTGACCGGTCCCCGCCGCAAGCTGTCCGGGATCCCCGGCGCGCCCCCCGATCTGCGCGGCGCGCTCGCCGGCTGCCCGTTCATTCCCCGCTGCCGGTTCTCGACCGAGGCGTGCGGGGCGGTCGACATGGCGCTCATCCCGGTCGATCCCGGCCACCTGAGCGCGTGCCCGTTCGTCACCGCCGAGAAGCTCGACGCCAGCCCGGCCGCGCCCGCGGCGATCACCGAGGCCCGGCGAGTCGACGGCGTCGGGTCCGTCGTGCTCGAGGCGGTCGATCTGACCAAGCGCTACCGGCTCGGCCGCCACGTCGAGGTGGACGCGGTCAAGGGCGTCTCGCTCGGGCTGCGTCGCGGCACGATCACCGCGCTGGTGGGCGAGAGCGGGTCGGGCAAGACCACCGTGGCGCGCCTGCTGGCCGGCCAGGAGAAGCGGTCCGGTGGGCAGATCCTGCTCGACGGGGACGCCATCGACCCCGCCGCCAGGCGCGGGTTCCGCGCCTACAAGGGCGCGGTGCAGATGGTCTTCCAGGACCCGTTCGCCTCCCTCAACCCGCTGCACCGGGTGCGTTACATCCTCGAGCGCGCGCTCAGCCTGCACCGCGGGCGCACCGGGTGCGCGCCGACCGACGGCGAGCTAGACGCGCTGCTCACGCAGGTCCGGCTGACCCCGCCCGAGCAGTTCCGCGACGCGTACCCGTACGAGCTCTCGGGCGGGCAGCGCCAGCGCGTGTCGATCGCGCGCGCGCTCGCCGCCTCGCCGCGCGTCCTGCTCGCCGACGAGCCGGTGTCGATGCTCGACGTGTCGATCCGGCTCGAGATGCTCGACCTGATCGAGGAGCTGCGCGCTCGCCTGGACCTGGCGGTCCTCTACATCACCCACGACATCGCCTCGGCGCGCTACTTCGCAGACGAGATCCTCGTCATGCACGACGGCGAGATCGTCGAGCGCGGGCCGGCCGAGGAGGTCACCCAGGCCCCGACCGACGAGTACACGCGGCTGCTGATCGCCTCCGCGCCGGACCCCGACGCGTTCGGGCGCCAGCTTCGGGCTCGAAGGGAGGACCGCGCCATGAGTTGATCGGCGCGGGCGTTAAAGCCCGCGCCCCCGGCCTCACCCGGGGGCACGTGACCGTCCACATACGCGACACGAGCCCTGGCCTCTAACCAGGGGACGTGAATGTCTACATACGCGACACGAGTCTTTTATCAGAGAGAGGTGTGCTTCCTCGATGAAACGCCAGATCAACCTACGACGTCTGCTCGCCGCATGCGCGGTGCTCGGCACCGCCGCGCTGCTCGCGGCATGCGGCGGCAGCTCCTCGTCCAAGAGTTCGGGCTCGACCGCCAGCGCGTCGAACGCCGCCCAAACTTCCTCGGGCAACAGCTCGGCCGTGCTGACGGTCGAGTCGAGCCAGCAGAACGCGATCACCCAGAACTTCAACCCGTACATCCAATCGTCGGCGGCGTCGCTGCTCGGCGCCACGTCGCTGGTCTACGAGCCGCTCCTGCAGGCCAACGCGATCAAGCCCGGCCAGTACTACAACTGGCTGGCCACGGGCTATTCCTGGTCGAACGGCGGCAAGACGATCACGTTCACGATCCGTCCCGGGGTGAAGTGGTCCAATGGCACGCCGATGACCGCGGCGGACGTCGCGTTCACGTTCAACATGCTCAAGAAGTACCCCGACGTCAACAACACCGGCCTGGCCGTCGGAAGCGTGAGCTCGAGCGGGAACCAGGTAACGCTGAACTTCGCCTCGCCCCAGTACGCCAACCTGCAGAACATCGCCGGCCAGACGTACATCGTTCCCGAATCGGTCTGGAGCAAGGTGGGCGATCCCGGCAAGTACGCCGACCCGAACCCCGTGGGCAGCGGGCCGTACACGGTCACGCAGTTCAGCTCGCAGGGCCTGACCCTGAAGGCCAACCCGAACTATTGGGGCGGCAAGCCGGCCGTCGGCACCGTGCAGTTCCCGACCTACGCCTCGGCCAACACCGCCCTGGCGGCGCTGCAGACCGACCAGCTGCACTGGGCGGGCAACTTCATCCCGGGCGTGCAGCAGGTGTTCGAGGCCGGTCACGCCAACCACAAGACGTGGTTCGTGCCGATCCAGACCAACAGCCTCGAGCCGAATCTGACCAAGTTCCCGACCAACCAGTTGGCAGTGCGCAAGGCGATCAGCCTGGCGATCGACCGGACCTCGCTGAGCCAGCAGGCCGAAGGCGGGATCGAGCCGCCGGTGTCCAACGCCAGCGGCCTGACGCTGCCGATCTTCCAGAAGTTCCTCTCGCCGTCGGTGGCTAACTCGACCCTCAACGCGCATTCCGACATCGCCGGGGCCAAGCAGGTCCTCCAGCAGGCCGGGTACGTGATGGGGTCTGACGGATTGTTCCGCACGAAGTCCGGACAGAAGCTGACGATCAACATCACCAACCCGTCGTCGTTCAGCGACTACGCCACCGGTGACCAGCTGATCGCCGGCTGGCTACGCAAGGCGGGCATCGACGCGAACTTCGTCGGTCAGTCGGTGACCGCGTGGTCCTCCGACATCGCGACGGGCAATTTCCAGATGACGTCGCACTGGTCGCAGACGAGCGTCTCGCCCTACCAGCTCTACAACGACTGGCTGAACAGCGCCCAGGCCACGAACAATGCGGCGGGCGACTACGAGCGGTTGAAGGACCCGAACGTGGACGCGATGCTGAACAAGCTGGCCGCTGCCAACAGCGACGCCGAGCAGGCGGCGGACGTGGCTCCGATCGAGCAGTACGTGGCTCAGAACCTGCCGATCATCCCCACGGTCTACGGCGTGGTGTTCGACGAGTACAACACCGGCAAGTTCACGGGGTGGCCGTCGGACAGCAACCCATACGAGTCGGGTAGCCCGAACACGCCGACCAACGAGGTCGTGATCTTGCGGCTGCGGCCCGTGAGCTAGCCGCCGCATCGCTGACGTCCGCTTCCCGTGTCTCCTCTCATCGCGGGAAGCGGGGGTCGCCCCGTGCTCAAATTTTCTGCGAATTCGAAGGAGACGACATGAACGGGACGTCAGGCGACGGCGCGCCGGACCCACGCCGGTTTCCACCCGGCTTCCTCTGGGGTGCCTCGACCTCCGCCTATCAGATCGAAGGGGCAGTCGACGAAGACGGCCGCGGTCGTTCGGTCTGGGACACCTTCAGCCATACCCCGGGAAAGGTCCACGGCGGTGACACCGGCGACATCGCGTGCGACTCGTACCACCGCCTCGACGACGACCTGGCGATGCTGGGCGAGCTCGGGGTGGGCGCGTACCGCTTCTCCGTCGCCTGGCCGCGGGTGCAGCCATCGGGCCACGGCCGGGTGAATCAGCGCGGGCTCGACTATTACCGGGCGCTGGTCGATGGGCTGCTCGGGCGCGGAATCGTGCCCGTGGCCACGGTGTATCACTGGGAGCTCCCGCAGGAGCTCGAGGATGTCGGCGGCTGGGCTGCGCGCGACACCGCGGCGCGGTTCGCCGAATACGCGAGGCTGCTCGCGGAGGCGCTCGGCGACCGGGTGGGGATGTGGATCACGATGAACGAACCCCAGCAGGTCGCCCACCAGGGCTACCGGGTCGGGACGCACGCCCCGGGCCGGACCGACCTCGGGCTCGCCGCGGCGGCCACGCATCACCTCCTCCTCGGCCACGGCCTGGCCATGGAGGCGATGCGCAGCGTGCTGCCCGGCCGAATCCCGGTCGGCATCGCGCTCGACGTCCACCCGATCAGGGCGGCCGGCGAGGACGCGATCGACGCGGCGGCGGCCCTCGACGCCGAGACGAACCGGATCTTCCTCGAGCCGGTCCTGCACGGACGCTATCCCGACGCGGCTCGGGCGCAGCTGCTGCCGAGTCCGGCGCTGATCGAGCCGGGCGACATGCGCACGATCTGCGCGCCGATCGACTTCCTCGGGCTGAACTACTACTGCCCGCACTACGTGCGAATCGGGGACCCCGAAGATCTGCGGGTTGGAGAGTCGCCGCTCGCCGGATATCCGGGCGTGGTGAATTACCTGCCGCCCGAGGTTCCCCGAACCGTCATGGGCTGGCTGATCGAGCCCGACGGCCTCTACGACACGCTGCGCGCGCTCGATCGCGAGGCGCCCCGCCTGCCCGTGTACATCACCGAGAACGGGTGCGCGGCCGACGACTACGTCACCCCCGAGGGCGATGTCAACGACCTCGAGCGGATCGCCTACCTGGAGGGTCACCTCGACGCGGCCTGGCGCGCCATCCAGGACGGGGTCAACCTGAGCGGCTACTTCCACTGGTCGCTGATGGACAACTTCGAGTGGGCCCGCGGGTACCAGCGGCGGTTCGGCCTGTACTACGTCGACTTCGGGACCCAGCGCCGCCTGCCCAAGCGAAGCGCCGCGGTCTACGCGCAGATCGCGCGCACGAACTCGCTCCCGGGCGGCGTGGGCGCGGTCGGGGAGCGCGTGCTCGCGGGCGCCGAGGGCTAGTTCGACTTGGTCCTCAGAAGTCGTGATTTGTGACGAGTTTGGCTTGACGCAGCGACGGTCGTGTAGGAGCGTGGCTACGGGCCCGCGCGTCAGATTCCGCCTGGGAGCGCCCGCTGTTGAGGCCGGGGCGCGCGGGAGGGTGCGTAACTCGTCACGCGTCGGTGATCCGCCCGAGCGTGACGAGTAATGCCTGTGGGGCGTGCATAGTTCGGCACGCTCTCGGGTGGACGGCACTCGTGACGAACTAAGCACGTTCCTCGCAGGCGCGCGACCTGCGAAAGCGCTCACGGCGCCCATCGCTCTAACCCTCGAGGCGCGCTTCTTCACCTCACAGCTGCAAACCCGCGCACGGCTCAGCGCCCCAGGGGGCAGATGAGCGCTTATGCACGTTCGGAGCCAATCCACCCCGGGGCCACCGCCAGCCGACAGCGCCCGCGCGCCTCGGGACAGCGGCATCAACCATCTACTAGCCGGCCGGGGCCTCGTACCACGCGTTGATGATCGCGCGGCCGAGCGTGTGCGAGAACAGGTTGAAGCCGAGGAAGGCCGGCGTCACGTCAGGGCCGATCCCGAGCGACTCGACGTCGACGGCGTGGACGACGAAGTAGTAGTGGTGGCGGCCGTGCCCCGGCGGCGGAGCCGCGCCGACGTACTGCCTGACCCCGGCATCGTTGCGCAGCTGGAACGCCCCGGACGGAAGCCCGCTCCCCTGCTCATCGCCCGCCCCGCGGGCAAGCTCGGTCACGTTCACCGGGACGTCGACGACCGCCCAGTGCCAGAAGCCACTGGCCGTCGGCGCCTCCGGGTCGTAGCAGGTGACGGCAAAGCTCTTGGTCGCGTCGGGGAACCCCCTCCAGGACAGCTGCGGCGAAACGTCCTCACCGCCGGGTACGCCGAACAGGCCGCTCCGCTGCGGCGGCGCGAGCTCCTCACCCTCATGCACGTCTTCGCTGGTCAGCGCAAACGACGCCACTTGAGGCAGTTGCTCGTAGGGGTTGTAGTAATCAGCCACGACCTGGGTCTCGCTTTCTGCCGGGTGGACGACGCTGGTGGGCGCGATCCTACTCAGCCGATCCCCTGGCGGGCGAGTTGCAGCTCGTCGCTGACGACCCAGCGCTGGTTGTCGATCTGCAGCCGGCGCTCGAGGATGGGCACGGCGGCCTGCGGTTCACCGCGCAGCCGTACGGCGCGCCCGAGGTCGTACAGCGCGTACGCGTAGGTCAGGCACGTCGCGCTGGCCGGCTCGAGGCACGCGCCGAGGTTCTCGCCGGTGGCGAGCACCGCCCGCCTGAGCACCGGCACCGCGGCGCCGTAGCGCCCGGCCTGGAGCAGGTCGTGTCCCTGCGCCTCGAGCTCGGTGGCGAGGGCGGGCGAAACCGGCACCGGCGGCGGCGGGGGACGCGTGGACGGAGGCAGGACGGGCGGGCGGGCGCCGCCGGACGCGACGACCACATGTGAATGCGGTCGCGTCGCGGTCGGCACTCGCGTTCGGTGGTCGCCGCGCGAGACCCACAGGACTCCGAGAACCGCCACGACCGCGAACCCGGGCAGGAGCGCAACCAAGGCGATGCGCCACCTGGGTTGGTTCCGGACCGGCGCCGATTCGGGCGCCGGTTGCGGCGACGGAGCCTTGGCGGGATCGAGTCGCACGCCGGCGCCGCAGCGCTCGATCGCCACCCCGGCCAGTTCCAGCTCGGACACCACGCTGGCGGGCAGGTCCACGCGGCTTCGCGCAGCTCGGCGTAACTCACCGCGGCGCCGGCGCCGCGGCGCAGAACCTCAAGCAGCAGCGCCTGCTGGTGATCGAATCCCTGGAGCCAGATTTCCGACGCTGCCCAAGGCGCAAATCCCCGCGTCCCGCTGAAGAATTCCGACGCGGTGCCGTCAGCCCGTCGCGTCGTCGGCGGCGGGCTGATCGGGGGGCCATCCGCCGAACAGGGGAGCGGTCTGATCCAGCCAGCTCTCGACCGCGATGGTGCCCGCGATCGTGATCGAGATCAGCGGTTCGTCAACGAAGTCCTCTTCACGGCGCACGAGCCGGCGCTCGACGAGGGCCCCGACGGCACGCTCGAGGTCATCGCGGTCGCAGGCCAGCGCGGTGAGGAGCGAGTCAAAGAGCTCGCCTGCATCGGCGGCCACCGTCGGGTGGCGGAGGGCGAGCGCCAAGTACGCCAGTACCTGCATTTCCAACGGCTCCAGCTGCCCGGTCCTCGGGCGATCGAACGCCGTCCTGGCCAGGGCAGCCGCGCCGAGCGCCGCCAGCGCGATCGGTCGACGACGCCAACCGAGCTCCACGTCCGACGGCTCCGCCAATGGTTCGGGCGGCGCGTAGATGGTTTGAGGCGCCACGGGGCTGGATGGCGGGGGCGGCGCCGGCCCGGCGTGAATGACCTCGTCTCGGATCTTCTCGGATTCGGCGTCGGAGCCGAGCAGGATGCGCGCGGCGATGCCCTCGTTCTCGTCTATGAGACCGAGGAGGATGTGCTCGGTGCCGATGAAGCTGTTACCGAGGCTCAGCGCCTCGCGCAGCGCGAGCTCCAACACCTTCGCGGCGCGAGGGGTGAAGGGGATCTGCCCCGCGGTGACTTGTTCGCCGGCTCCAACTATCTGTACTACTTGGGCCCGCACGCGCTCCACGGTGACGTCGAGCGACCCGAGGATCCGCGCGCCCAGCCCCTCCTCTTCGCGCAGCAGCCCAAGCAGAATGTGCTCGGTACCCAGGTAGTCGTGGCCCAGGGCGCGAGCCTCCTCCTGCGCCAAGACGATCACCAATCGGGATCGCTCCGTGAAACGCTCGAGCATGTGGCTTAACAATGCCCGATCGCCGGCCGCGATTTCGCGAGGCCTGGCCCCGCGAACCCATTCGGCGTCGCTTACGCCGCCCGCGCCACCGGCTCGCCGGCGAGGTCCTCCTGGAGCGCGGCCAGGAATGCGTCGACGACGCGGGCGTCGAACTGGGCGCCGGCGCAGCGGACGAGCTCCTCGCGAGCCTTGATCGGCGGCATGCCGGCGCGGTAGGGACGGTCGGCGACCATCGCCTCGTAGGCGTCGGCCACAGCGAGGATCCGGGCCTCGAGCGGGATCTCGCAGGCGACCAGGCCGATCGGATAGCCGCGTCCGTCGATTCGCTCGTGGTGGGCGCGCACCCAGCCCGCGATGTCGGCCAGGCCGGCGTACTCGAGAATCCGGGACCCGATCTCGGGATGGCGCTGAATCTCCTTCCATTCGGAGTCGTCGAGCGCGCCCGGCTTGTGCAGGATGGCGTCGGCGATCCCGAGCTTGCCGAGGTCGTGGAGCACGCCGGCGGCATGGATGCGCTCCACCCGCGCCGGGGCCAGGTCGAGCGCGAGCGCGATCCGGCGGGCGTAGGCGCCGACCGTGCGCGAGTGCTGGGCGGTGCCGGCGTCGCGCAGGTCGAGCGTCTCGGCGAGCAACATCACGGCGGCCAGTCGGAGCTCGGCCGACTGCTCGCGTGCCCCGCCATCGCCGGCGGCCTCGAGCTGGGCGCGCTCGACGGCCAGGCCGGCCTGAGCGGCCACCGCCATCAGCACCTCGACCTCGGGGTCGTCGGGCCGGCGGCCGTGGAGCGGCTGATCGATCGAGACGACGCCGAGCACCTCACCCGTCGCTCCGCGCAGGGGGAGGAGCAGCATGTCGTCGGGGTGCCAGGCGTCCGGATCGGGCGCCGCCGCCGCGGCCGGCGTCCAGAAGGTGGGCTCGTCCGGCCACTCGTACGCGCCGGCGGGCAGCCAGATCGCGCCCTGACGCTCGTGATCGTCCGAGTCAAACAGCCCGGCCCACTCGCTCCAGGGGCTCGAGGTGCCGAGCAGCGTCCGGCGCGCCTCCTCGTCGCCCTCGACGACGAGCGCCCGGAACTGCTCGCGGGCGTCGTCGAGCAGGTTGATCGACACGACCTGGAACGACAGCTCGGAACGGATCAGCTGGGCCAGCGCCTCGAGCACGGGCAGTACGCCCTCCCCGGACGCGGCGGCGCGAGACAGCGCGAGCATTCCGTGCAGGTGGCTCGGCGCGCCTTCGACCCCGTGGCCCCGGCCGCGGGATTGCTCGCCGCGAGTCCGAGCGTGCGCATCGCGCTCATCGGCGGCGATCACCACCCGGTTGCGTCCACCGCGCTTTGCGTCGTACAGCGCGTCGTCGGCCCGGTGGAGCAGCTCGCCGTAGCCGACCGTGCCCGACGCGACGCCCATCGAGACGGTCAGCACGCCGCCGATGCCGGACGGATGCGGCATCGCCGCGGCCTCGACCGCCGCGCGCACGCGTCCGGCGGCGGCCGCCGCCTCGTCGGCGGTTGCGCCCGGCAGCAGAACCAGCAGCTCCTCGCCGCCGAACCGGTAGGCCAGATCCTCGGCGCGCAGGGCACCCCGGATGGTCGCGGCGATCGCACGCAGCGCCTGGTCGCCGGCGAGATGGCCGAGCTCGTCGTTGTAAGCCTTGAAGTGGTCGACGTCGCACAGCGCCACGGCGAACGAGGCCTCGCGTTCACGATGGGCCGCCTCGAGTCCGGGCAGCTCGTCGGCGAGCGCGCGCCGGTTTCGCATACCGGTCAGCGGATCGCGGCGGGAGTCCTCCATTAGCTGCTCGTTGAGCCGGGCCAGCTCGGCCTCTCGGTCGGCGAGGCTGGCCAGCGCCGAGCGCTCGCGACCCAGCATCCGGCGGAGGCGACCCTCCAGCAGGATGCTCCGAACCGTCAGCGCGCCCCCCGTGAAGAGCAGGCCGGCATACAGCGTGAACGCGACGATGTTGGGCGCGTGCGTCAGGCGCGAGTGCAGCAGCGCTCCCAGGAGCACCAGGAAAAGCGCCGCCGGCAGGATTCCGCCCCGCAGCCCGGGCTCCTCGGCCGAGGCTTCCGGCTCGGGGCGCGCCGCGGCCAGCGCCCCGCCGGCGCCGATCGCGATCAGCCCGAGCGCCCAGACCGGGTCGAGCACCGTCTTCCCGGGGACGTAGCTCTGGCCGAGCAGCTGCTGGCTCCACATGGTGAACGAGAAGGCCTGGGCGATGATTCCGGCCAGCGTCAGCCGCGACGCGAGCGAGCGGACGCTGGTCACCGCGCCGCCGAGCAGCGCCTGGAGCGCCAGCACCGCCGCCGAGACGTACAGGGTGGGGTACACGAGCGCTGACAGCCGCGGCGCCGTCGCCAGCATCGAGGAATCGACGTCGTGCCAGAGCTCGGCGAATGTGAGCGCCGCCGCGGCGGCGATCACCGGCAGGACCTCCGCCGCCGCGACCATCCGCAGCGCCCGCGATTTGGTCTGACATTCGGACGATGCTGAGGATCACGATCACCGCGAACGCCCACCAGCCGAGATCGGCGGGGTTGGGGCTGGCCGGCTTGCCGGTGAGCGCGAACAGGTCCCCGACGATCTGGCCGAACAGCCAGCAGCCGGTCGCCCAGGTCCACAACGTCCAGCGGCTTCGGTCCGGACCCGTCGCCACGCGGCGCGCCATGAAAGTGCCGGCCAGCGCGGCGATCGCCGCCGCCGTCCAGGCGAATCCCCAGCAGATCGTCGTCAGCGGCGTGAGCTCGCCGACCGCCATCGCGACGATCGCCAGCCCAGCCGGCACCGCCACGGCCCATCCCGGCCGCGCTCCGCTCTTGACCCCATGAAGCTGTTCCATCTCATCGGTAATCGACCCCGGGGCGGGTTTGCTGAACCCGGCGGGGAGGTGGATCGACGCGCTGACGGGCCGCCTGCGGCGCGTCCCTGGGAAGTTTTTTCCGCCGGGCGTCCTTCGCGTCCCCCGAGCCGGGCACGGAGGCCCGGCCGCACAGGCCCCACGGACGCCGAGCGAAGCGAGGCCCCAAATTCAACGCCCCGTCCCAGGCGGGACGGTGGCGCGTCATGCACACAGATCAGTCGTCGGCGATGGCCGCCTGGGCGGCGGCGATCCGCGCGATCGGCACCCGGAACGGCGAGCACGACACGTAATCGAGCCCGGCGCGATGGAAGAACGCCACCGAGTCGGGGTCGCCCCCGTGCTCGCCGCAGATCCCGAGCTTCAGTCCCGGGTGCGCCTCGCGGCCGACCCACGCGGCCAGGCGGACGAGCCAGCCCACGCCGGGCGTGTCGATCGTCTCGAACGGTGAGCGATCGATGATCTTGTCCTCGATGTAGGTCGGGACGAACTTCGACTCGACGTCGTCGCGGGAGAAGCCGAGCGCGGTCTGGGTCAGGTCGTTGGTCCCGAACGAGAAGAAGTCGGCGTGCCGCGCGATCAGGTTGGCGATGAAGCAGGCCCGCGGGAGCTCGATCATCGTGCCTACCGTGTAATCCTCGCGCTCGCGCATCCCGTGCTCGTTCCCCACCGAGACGACGAGCTCGCGCGCGATCTCGAGCTCGTGCTCGTAGGCGACCAGCGGGATCATGATCTCGGGATGGGGTGGCTCGTCGACCGCCTTGGACGCGCGCATGATCGCGTGCACCTGCATCTCGTAGATCTCGGGATAGAGGATCCCGAGCCGCACCCCGCGCGTGCCCAGCATCGGATTGCCCTCGTGGATCTCCTCGACGCGCGCGAGCAGCTTCTCGAGCTCGTCGAGGTCGTCCGTCTGCTCGATCCGCGCGCGCTCGACCTGGGCCCGCAGATCGGGGAGGTTGGGGAGGAACTCGTGCAGCGGGGGGTCGAGGAGCCGAATGGTCACCGGCAGCCCCTTCATCGCCTCGAAGATCCCGATGAAGTCCTCCTCCTGGAGCGGCAGCAGCTCGGCGAGCGCGGCGCGCCGGCCGTCGCGATCGTCGGCCATGATCATCGCGCGCATCTTGGGCTGGCGGTCCTCGGCCATGAACATGTGCTCGGTCCGACACAGGCCGATCCCCTCGGCCCCCAGCTCACGGGCGCGGCGGGCGTCCTCCGGGGTGTCGGCGTTGACGCGCACGCCCAGCCGCCGCAGCTCGTCCGCCCACTCGAGCACGGTGTCGAAGCGCGTGTCGATCTCGGGCTCGATCAGCCTGGCCCCGGGCTCGACGACCGCCCCCTCGGAGCCGTCGATGGCGATCTGATCGCCCTCCCGGAACGTCCTCCCGTCGATCGTCACCTCTCCCGCTTTCAGGTCGATCGTCACCGCCGCCCCGGTCACCGCCGGCACCCCCATCCCCCGCGCCACGAGCGCCGCGTGCGAGGCCTTTCCGCCCTCGGAGGTGAGGATCCCTCGCGCCGCGTGGAACCCGGCCACGTCGTCGGCCTCGGTGAACGGCCGGACGAGGATCACGTCCTTGCCGGCGCGCGCCTGCGCCACCGCGTCGGCGGCGCTGAACACGATCGCGCCCGCGGCCGCGCCCGGCGAGGCGGCCACGCCGTGCGCGAGCACCTCGTAGCCGTCGCTGCGGTCGAAGGTGGGATGGAGCAGCGCGTCGAGCGAGTATGCGTCGATCGTGCGCAGCGCCTGCTCGCGGGTCAACAGGCCCTCTTCGACGGCGTCGACGGCGAAGCGCACGGCGGCCTGCGCGGGACGCTTGGCGTTGCGCGTCTGGAGCATGTAGAGCCGCCCGTCCTCGACCGTGAACTCGACGTCCTGCATGTTCTTGTACTCGGCTTCGAGCGTGCGCATGATCTCCATCAGCTGCGCGTAGGCCTCGGGCATCACCTCGGCGAGCTCCGAGATGTCACGCGGAGTGCGCACGCCGGAGACGACGTCCTCGCCCTGCGCGTTGATGAGGAAGTCTCCGCTCGGCTCGGGAGCGCCGGTCACCTCGTCGCGGCTGAAGGCGACCCCAGTCGCCGACTCCTCGCCCTTGTTGCCGAACACCATCTGCTGGACGTTGACCGCCGTGCCCCAGTCGTCGGGGATCCGGTTGATCCTCCGATATTGAACCGCGCGCTCGCCCGTCCAGGAGTCGAACACCGCCCGGATCGCGCGTCGCAGCTGCTCCTGAGGGTCCTGGGGGAAGTCATAGAAGCCCTTGAACTCCTCGACCAGCTTCTTCAGCGCGTCGACCGACAGTTCGGAATCGGTCTGCACGCCGGCCTCGCGCTTGGCCTCGGCGATGGCGCCCTCGACGCGCTCGCCCGGCACGCCCTCGACGACGTTGCCGAACATCTGGACCAGCCGCCGGTACGAGTCCCAGGCGAAGCGCTCGTTGTCCGTGCCTCGCGCCAACCCCGAAACCGACTCGTCGTTCAGGCCGACGTTCAGGATCGTGTCAAGCATGCCGGGCATCGACTCGCGCGCGCCGCTGCGGACCGACACGAGCAGCGGGTCCTCGTCGTCGCCGAACTTCTTGCCGGCGGTCTCCTCCAGGCGGCGCATGGCGTCGGCGACCTGCTCGTCGAGACCGTCGGGCTCGTGACCGGTGCGCATGTACGCGACGCAGGCCTCGGTGGTGATCGTGAACCCGGCCGGGACGCGGTCGGCGCCCAGCACGCGGGTCATCTCGGCGACGTTCGCCCCCTTGCCGCCGAGGAGATCTCGCATCTCCTTCGAGCCCTCGGCGAAGTCATACACCCACTTGTGGTCCGACATCGCCCGACCCTACCTCACCGCGCCGCGCGCATGCCAGAGGCAGCGCCCTTGATACTTTGAAGGAGTGGTCGTCACGCGGGAATCAGCGATCGGCGTCCCCGTCCCTCGTCGCGACTCCGAGCCCAAGGTTCGGGGCACCACGAAGTTCGCCGGCGACTTGGAAATACCCGGGCTGCTGCACGCCCGGCTGCTGCTCTCGCACGACGCCCACGCGCTGATCAAGTCGATCGACACGAGCGCGGCCGGCGCGCTCCCCGGCGTGGCGGCGGTGCTCACCGCGCCAGATCTGCCGATCGTGGCGACCGGTCCCCAACGTACCCGGGAGCCGCTCGCGCGCGAGGAGATCGTCTACGCCGGCCAGCCGATCGCGCTCGTGGTGGCCGACACGGAGGCGATCGCCACCGACGCCCTCGAGCTGATCGAGGTCGAGCTCGAGCACATCGAGGCGGTGCTGGACCTCGAGGCCGCGGCCCGCCCGGGCGCCCCACCGGCGCGGGTGCGCCTGCCTTCGGAGGAGGGCGAGGGGTCGGACGTGGCCGACGCCCACGCATCGGTGTCCGCGGGCGCGGCGGGCCCCGACGAAGAGCTTTCCGACAACGTGCTCGGCACGGTGCGGCTGGCAAACGGCGACGTGGCCGGCGCGCTGGCTTCCAGCGACGCGCTCGTCCGCGGACGCTTCGAGACCCCCTGGGCCTATCAGGGGTACCTGGAGCCGCAGACCGCTACGGCCTGGTTCGACCCCGAGGAGAACCTGGTCATCTCCACCTCGACCCAGGGGGCGTTCAACACCCGCGACGAGATCGTCGCTCTGTTCGGGCTCTCGGCCGACCGCGTCCGGGTGCGCTCGGCGCCGCTCGGCGGCGGGTTCGGAGGCAAGCTGCTGATCCCCGATCCCCTGGCCGCCGCGGCCGCCCTGAAGTTGCGCCGCCCGGTGCGCCTGATGATGACCCGGACCGAGGACTTCGCCGCCGCCAATCCGGCCGGCGCGGAGGTGCTCGAGGTCGAGATCGGAGCCACGCGCGAGGGACGCCTGACGGGGATCCGGGCGCGTGTGCTGTCCGACCGCGGCTCGACGCGCGACTTCGGGATCGAGTCGATTGCCGCGCTGCTCACCGCGGGCCCGTACCGCTGGCAGGCCCACGACCTGACCGGGTATGGGGTGACGACCAACCGGGTCACGTTCGGCGCCTACCGCGCCCCCGGCGCGCCGCAGGCCGCGTTCGCGCTCGAGTCGCTGATGGACGAGCTGGCTGAGCGCCTGGGCATGGACCCGCTCGAGTTGCGCCTGCGCAACGTGTTGACGGCCGGCGACACGACGGTGGCCGGACAGGAGCTCGACGTGTTCGGCGCGCTCGAGTGCCTCCAGCGCCTGGGCGCGCACCCCCTGTGGGAGCGCCGCCGCGAGCTGCCCGCCGACGAGGGCGTCGGACTCGCCATCGGCTGGTGGCCGGGGGGGTACGAGCCGGCGGCGGCGGCGTGCCGCCTCGATGCCGACGGCCGGCTCACGATCGTGACCGGCGCCGCCGACATGACCGGCGTCGAGACCAACTTCGCGGCGATCGCGGCCGAGGCGTTCGGCGTCTCGACCGATCGCGTCCGCGTGGTGCAGGCGGACACCGCCAGCGCCCCCTACGCCGGGATGAGCGGCGGGAGCAAGATCACCTACACGGTCGGCCGCGCGGTCGAGATGGCCGCCCGCGAGGCCCGCGACCGACTGCTCGACGTCGCGGCCGAGGAGCTCGAGATCGCGCCCGAGGACCTCGAGATCGTCGACGGGTCGGTGCAGCCGGTCGGCGTTCCGGCCAAGGCCATGCCGATCGAACAGCTCGCCAGCAAGGTACTGACGTTCGGCAGCCCCTACCCGCCGGTCGAGGGGCTCGGCCGGGTGTCGCCCGCCCGCGCGCCCCAGGCGGCGGCCCACCTCTCGCACGTGCGGGTAGACCCCGACACCGGCGCGGTGACCGTCCTCGGACACGTCGTGGCGCAGGATGTGGGTCGCGCCTTGAATCCGGCGCTCGTCAGCGGTCAGATGCACGGCGGCGCCGCGCAAGGGCTCGGCTGGGCGCTGCTCGAGGAGCTGGCCTACGACGAGCACGGCCAGCCCGCCACGGGATCGTTCGTGGAGTACGCCATGCCCACCGCGGGCGGGGTGCCCTGGATCGACACGGAGATCGTCGAGATCCCGGCGCCGGACGGCCCGTTCGGGGCCAAGGGCGTCGGCGAGGCCCCGGTCGTGGGCGCGCCCGCCGCGGTCGCCAACGCGATCGCCGCGGCGACCCACGGCGTGCGGATGCGCCGGCTGCCGATGACCCCCGAGCGGGTGTGGCGGGCGATTCAGGAGCGCTGAGCTCGTCGCCCGCGATCGGCGGCCGAGGCTCGGCGCCTGAGGACCGGTGCTAGCGAGCTACCTGCGCGAGCTGTGCGCGCCACTTGGCCAGTTGGGCGCGCTGGCACGCGGCACACGTGCCCACGTGGGCGGTGTGACCGCACGCCTTGGCCGACTGACCGAACTGGCCGCGAACGGCGGCCGAGGCGGCGGCAGGGGCATGGGTGCGTAGCATGGTGGTTCCCGGTCTGTGTCAGGGCTCAGAACTGCTTCCTGAGCCCTTTATCGGCCGCGTTCACGCTGGGTGTAGCGCGGCGTTCGGCTTCTACCCGATAGACGCAAAAACTAGGCGTACCTTGCAGTGCAAATCCACCCAGGCTCGCGCCGTCCTCAGCGTCGCAGCCGTCCTGTAGCGTTACGTAAGAAGAGGGCACCAAGATGAGCCGGCAACCCACCACCGATGCGGCCGACGAGCCCCGGCGGAGGGTGCAGCAGACCCCCGGCGAGCTCAAGGAGGTCATCGCCGCCGAGCGAACGGGCCATCCGTTCCTGATCTGGCGGACCGAGGACGGGGAGCAGCACGTGCTGCTGCTCGACCAGGAGCACTGGCGGGTGACGATCGGTCGCGACCCGACGGCCGACGTACCGTTGCCGTGGGACGCCGAGGTGTCGCGCAGCCACGCCGTGCTCGAGCAGGTCGGGCGCGGCTGGACCCTGGTCGACGACGGCCTGTCGCGCAACGGCTCGTTCGTCAACGGCTCGCGGGTGATCGGGCGCCGGCGCCTGCGCGACAAGGACCACCTGGTGTTCGGCGCCACCGAGATGACCTTCCGCGAGACCTCGGGCGGTACCACGCAAACCGCGTCGGCGATCGACGCTCCGTCGGGGATCCCCCTCTCGCCGATGCAGCGCAAGGTGCTGATCGCGCTGTGCCGTCCGATGCACGCGTCCGCGTCGGCCACGCCCGCGACCAACCGGCAGATCGCCGAGGAGGTGTTCCTGACCGTCGACGCGGTCAAGGCCCATCTCCGGGTGCTGTTCGAGCGCTACGGGTTGAGCCAGCTCCCACAGAACGAGAAGCGCGCGCGCCTCGTGGCGGCGGTGCTCGACGCCGGCGTGCTGGCGCCGCGCGACTACTGACGCCGGCCACACCGGGTGTGACACAACCACCCTAGGGGTGGCTGTAATCGAGCGCCCGCGGCCGTACCTTTCACCCATGACCACAAGCCAGTCGCGGACACAGTCGAAGGCACAGACGCCGGGGCACGTCAGAAGCCTGGGGGCGACGGAGTCCGACCGAAGGGCAAACAGGGCTGGGGGCCATCAGCAAGCCACGGGGGCTTTTCACGGGGGCTGTAGTGACGCGGCCGATGCCCTTCCGGACCGGGGATACACGATTCACGTCGGGTCTCTCCAAGAGCTTCGGGGGTTGCTCTAACCGGAAGGGCATCTGCCGCATGGGCACGGATGCTCGTTGCCGCAAGCCGATCATGTGTGCTGTGATGCAGCCGCATGATCGGCGTGCGGCGTCAGACTCAGATCTACCTCGACGGACTCAGCGGCCGGCGGCCGCGCATTCCGCTCGACCCCGAGCGCCTCGAGCGCGCCGCGCAGAAACGAATGCGGCCCGAGGCGTTCGCCTACGTCGCCGCCGGCGCCGGCCACGAGCGAACGATGGCCGCCAACCGGGCGGCATTCGACCGGTGGCGGATCGTCCCGCGCGTGTTGCGCGACGTCGAGCACCGCGACACCAGCGTCGAGCTGCTCGGGCAGCGGCTGCCGAGTCCGTTCTTGCTCGCGCCGGTCGGCGTGCTCGAGCTCGCGCATCCCGAAGCTGACTGCGCGGTGGCGCGCGCGGCGCGCGACACCGGGACGGGGATGGTGCTCTCCAACCAGGCCTCACGCCCGATGGAGGGCGTCTCGCGCATCCTCGCCGACACCCCACACTGGTTCCAGCTCTACTGGAGTCGCTCGGATGAGCTCGTGGCCAGTCTGGCGGCGCGCGCCGAGCGCTGCGGATGCTCCGGGATCGTGATTACGCTCGACACCACGATGCTCGGCTGGCGCACCCGCGACCTCGAGGGCGCGTTCCTCCCGTTCCTGCGCGGCCAGGGCCTGGCCCAGTACACGAGCGACCCGGCGTTCACGCGACTGATCACCGAGCAGCCGCTCCCGCCCCCCGAGCAGGAGCCGCGGCGCACCATCGCGACGCTCCGGGCTCTGATCGAGCTCACCCGCGCGTACCCCGACAGCTTCTGGCGCACGCTGCGCACGGGGCGGGGCCGGGCGGCGGTCCAGAAGTTCAGCGAGATCTACTCGCGCCCGTCCCTGACCTGGGACACGCTCGCCTTCCTGCGCGAGCGGACCGAACTGCCGATCGTGCTCAAGGGCATCCTCCACCCCGCCGACGCGGCCCGCGCGGTCGCCGAGGGGATGGACGGCGTGATCGTCTCCAACCACGGCGGGCGCCAAGTGGACGGCTCGATCGCTACCCTCGAGGCGCTCCCCGGCGTGGTCGAGGCGGTCGACCGGCGCATCCCCGTCCTGCTCGACTCCGGTGTCCGGGGCGGGTCCGACATCTTCAAGGCGCTCGCGCTCGGCGCGCGGGCCGTGCTGATCGGCCGGCCGTACGTGTACGCGCTCGGGATCGCCGGCCGGGAGGGCGTCCGCGATCTGCTGCTGAACCTGGCGGCGGACTTCGATCTGACGATGGGGCTGGCCGGCTGCCGGTCGGTGGCGGAGATCGGGCCGGACGCGCTGATGCGCGCGCCCGGCCTCGAAGCCTCCGTACAGCCAGTCCCTCAGTGAACGCTGATCGGCGTCACCCCTGGCCCGAACACGTTATGGGCGATCGTGGTGGTGGCTGGATCGACCCCTAGCGTCCAGATCCCGACGGTGACGTCGAAGATCCGGTTGCCGCGAATCACCGTGTTCTTGATCGGCCCCGGCACCAGGAAGGGCGGCAGGGCGGGTCCCGGAGGGGAGCCCGACGCGACCAGGATCCCCGTCGTCGGGTTGGCCGCCGCGGCGGCGAAATCGAAATCGCCGTCCAGGTTGTCGTGGATCAGGGTGTTGTGCTCGACCACGTTGCCGTTCAGGTCGCCGATCAGGTGCTGGTGGATGGTCACCCCGGCCAGGCCGTTCCCGCGCGTGAGATTGCCGCGGATCACGTTCCCGTATACGCCGGCGAACGGCGCGCCGCCGCCCATCAGGATGCCCGCGCCCTGTCCGGCCACTCCGTTGCCGGTCGCCACGTTGTCCTCGATCAGGTTGTCGAACACACCGGCTGCGCCGGTCGGCTGACCGGTCATCTGGCTGACCGCCCCCGAGTTGTGGCCCGCGAGGGTGATCCCGCAGTCGTCCGTGTTGTTCACCGAGGCGTTGCGCCGCACGACGTTATCCGAGGTCGGGCCGAACTCGTCGGTGAGCAGGATCCCGCCCGCGTTGGCCGCGATGTAGTTGTCGGCCACGACCGATTCGGTCACCGAGACGAGGTGGATCGCCTCGCCGCAGTCGCCGGGCGCCTGGGGCGTCGAGAAGCACTGCCCGGCCGTGCCCCCGAAACCGGCGTCGTTTTTGACGATGACGTTGTGATCGATCCGCACGTCGCTGACCGGCTGCCCGGTGCTCACCGGCGTTCCGTCGTTGGTCGCCGTGGCGACCGGAGCCGTCCCGACCAGGATCGCTTCGAACTTCGCGTTCTCGATCTTGAAGCCCGTGACGCTCGACCCTCAACCACCCGGGCCGACGATCTGCACGCCGTTTCCGTTCGGCGCCGTGCTCGCGTCGATCACCGCGCCGAAGCCGCGGAGCGCGAGTGCCTTGTCCAAGACCACGCCGCCGTGGTAGACGCCGGGCAACGCGTTGACGCTGTCCCCGTCCGCGGCGCTCGCCACCGCCGTGGTGAGGCTGCACGGCGCAAACCACGCGCACAGCCCACCGCGGCCGGTCGGCGAGGCCCAAAGGGTCCGACTCCCTCGGCCGTGGGCGGAAGCCGTCGCACCCGCGACTAGAAAGACTGCGAGCAGGGCCAGCATCGAGGTGCCGGCGAACCTCTTCATCATGATCGCTCCTAGCGGCCGAGCGATGATCTGCTCAGCCAATGGCGGGGCTATCCCTCGACCGGGGGCGGGTACGCGATCGGCTTCAGATCGTCGGTCATCGCCAAGAACAGGACGCTTCGTCAGGTGGTGTACGACGAAACCACTCAGCGCGAGATTCTGCGCACGATGCTGAGGCCGGCATGTCGGCAACTCGCGGAGAGCGCTGACGACAGCGACAAGAACTACCTGGACAAAGCATCTGCTGACCGGGCTTCGATATCACGCTGCCACGGTTGCCGAGTGCAGCTTCTGCTTCAAACACCCGGGCTTCGCCGAGGAGCGAGAATGGCGTCTGATCCGCGTGAACATGCGGCAGGGCAATCCGCCCCAGCGGGTCAAGCCGTCTTTCCGAGAATCGGCCAATGGCCTGCTGCCCTATCTGCCGCTCGAATTAGACCCCCTGACCGGCGATGAACGGCCTATCCACGAGGTTGTCGTTGGTCCGAATGCGCACCCAGAGCTTGCGGTCAGAGCCGCTGAGCAATTGTTGGACGCGGTCGGGTATGTGAGCCCAGTCGGCCTCGTGCGTCGGTCGTCGATTCCGCTCCGGGTCTAGCGAGGTGTGGCCCGCCGCGCGGCGTCAATCCGCCGGAGCGGGCACTTGCCGCCGCGGGCCGAATCGGCTCGTAGCCGGACCGGGACCTTGACACGCGTGCGAACGTATGTTCGTGCGCAAGTACGGCTTCACGGTCATCGAACACGACCCCGAGCGGCCCTGGATGGTCCTCTCGAGCGAGCACTTGACGGTCAAGTTGCCGGACAACCTCGAGTTCTTCGCCTGGGCGCACGGACAGTGGCCAGAGCCGCGATGGAGCGTTCAGCTCGACCCATGGGAGCTCAGCAGGAGCCGCGATTGGCCCGATGCCGTTGGCGGTTAGGTCGCAACCGGACGCGGGAGCTTGCTCAAGTAGTCGCCGCCGAGGTCGCGAACATGCTTCTTGTACTCAGCGTCGGTGAACAGCTTCGCGTTCGGTTTCGCGAGCCCATTGATGGCCACAATCTGCGGACGATCGAATCCGCGCTTGCGCAAATCGGCCTCCGTTCCGTTGTCCAACCGACAGAACAAGCGGTAATGGGTCCTGCCTGGGCCAGTGACGCGTACCTCGTAATAGCCACCCATGTTGCCGTGCATCGCTTCCCACTTGCCGCCGCCGCTGAAGGCCGGCGGCGGAGCCGCCCGAACGATTTCCAGGACTGCATCGATCGTGGCGGCGACCTTCGTCGGGCACGTATCGAGAAAGTCCTCAGCCGGGACGCTGCCGTCCGGCGCCTTGTAGTAGGACACCCCCCACTGCACGGCACGGGACGATATCCGTGCGCGCGCCGGCGGTGGTCCGATTGCAGGGGCAGCTACGCAGCCTGTTTGGTGGTCCGCGAGGTGCTCGAGGTTCGGCCGCCACCACTCGGAGCCGAGTACCGAGTTCCATTCGATGTCCTACCGCGCCTGCCAGGGCGGCGCCGCGGCACGATCTTCACGTCGGCGTCCAGGGCGTCGGCCATGGCGACCACCGTCCGCAGCTCTGGGTTGCCTGATGTTGTGAAGAGTCGCCGGACGCTGGCGGGATTCTTACCGACCACGCGCGCTAGCTCTGCCTTGCTCACACCGTGGTCGATGCGCAACGCGTCAAGCGCGTTCACGATCGCGTCAACGACCTGGATCTCGCGGGTAGCGCGCTCGAACTCGGCTCGGTACTCGGGATCCTCCAGGCGGCGTGCCAGGCGTCTGTCGTGGTAACTGGTTGTGGTGGTGTGCGTGGTGGTGTTCATGGTGTCGGCTTTCGGCGGTGAGCGTACCACAGATGTTACGTGGTGCGGTCGTTGTTGCGCTTCGTATTTCTTTCGCGTTCGTACCACCTACGTTACGGCAACAAACAACGATTACTTGAGAGCATCCTCGATACGCTAGCTATACACCAACAACTGTTGCGATGCGTTTTTCCTGCAAATCGCAGACGTCTGGTCCCCGCGTTACGCTCTCGCGACTTGAGCACGACGCGTCCGGTCAGCTGAACCGCGGATCAGCGCGCAGCAGGGATCCGGACCGGGCGCGTCGTGCTCATCTCCATTCGCGGCTCGGCGGAGTCGCGAGAGCGTAACGCGGAGGCGCTCGAGCCGCGGTTGCGATTGCTTTGAGCTCATCCCGCTCGCGGCACCCATCGCAACGGCGACCGTTCCCCTGACTGGGCGGTTCTCGCCTCGCCCAATGGTCGGGTCGCGTTTCGCGCGCCCCGGCCGCTTGTCCCACGCACCGCATAGACGGAACCGTCCCGAAAGGGACCCTTATCGGAGCAGCGAGGATGGGGCGGCCCGAAACACGTCCCAGAACCGGGCGCCGTTTCGGGGTGTAGCCGTCCCGGAGTTACGGAACGATCGGGTGAGGTGGGTGAGCGACTGCCTCAAGTAGCCCGATTTCATGGACCCGGCCTATCGTGTTGGGCGTGCCGCGCGCGACGCGCAGCGGCATCATGTCGTGGGCCGCTGCCCGAGGTGGATGTAGTCGCTCCAGTCCTCTCCTGCGGCTTCGAGCGCGTCATGCACGTTGTCCCACGCTGCGCCGCTCGACGACGCATCGTCGAAGAGGATATGTGCCACGCCGTTGTCGTCCGGGGCGATGACCTTCCGAGTGAGGCGACGTGCGGCGGCCGCAAGTAGCGCGCTGGCGCGCTCGCTTGGGTGAGTCACGACGATGCGGATCGACACGAGCGGCACGGCGGCAGCGTAGCCCGTCCGCCGAGCTGCAGGCTGCGAGGGCCCGTCGTCGCGGAGTGCAAAGCCCGGCCGAATAGGTCAACTTTGGCTGGCGTTTCCCGCCGTCGATGCTCCGCTGGCGCGGTGATCTCCCCATCTCAATCGGTCAGGGAAATACAGTTCCCTGACCATTGATGGGGAGCGCATGGCGTTGCCCGCTGCTCCGGCGAGAGATGCCGCATGTCGACATCGTCGAACGGCGCTAAGTCGACTATCGAAGGCTTCTACCGGTGCTCGGCGAGGACAACCCCTCTCGGGGCGAAGCACTGATCCGTCGGGCCAGCGCGCTTGGCGACGCGCTTCCTCGCCATCTCGGCCGTCTGCGAAAGGCACGCTGAACACGGGAGGGCGGCGTCCAGACGCGGATGGCGGGAACCGTCTTGCAGGTCGCGCGAGGGCGGATGGGCGAGATCCTGTGGCGCGAGGCGCCGCAATCGTCCGGTCGCGGCCGACGGACGCGTGCTGCTGGCGGTCGTACGAGTCGGCGGCTCGGCGTCGTGGTCGTGGCTCTGGCAGGCCGAGCAGAAGAGTGACGCCGACGGGCGCGCGCTGCCCAGATTCGGGGCATGAAAATCCCACTGGCAGGAATCTCCGGCCCGCCCGCGTAGTAGCGGGTCACCGGGCACAGGGGGGTTCTTGTTGTGGAGAACGCAGTCGGGCACGCCGGTATGGACGATGGGCTGAGAGCCCGTGAGATTCGGTGGCGGCCCCTGCGACTTGCCCGGGTGCGCTGCGAGCGCGTATCGGTCTGTGTCGTTCGCCCACTCGTTCTCCATCCCACCCTTAGTACTTCAGGCTATTGGAGGTGATCGGTGAGCAAGCGGTTGCTGTCGCGGCCGTTGGGCCGGTGCGTGGGGCTGGATGTGCATCTTGACTTCATCGAGATCGCGATCTGCGAAGAGGGCAAGGTGTTCTCGGCCGGTCGGGTGCCGTCGACCCGGGAGGGAATCAAGACGCTGGCTGACAGTCTGTTGCCGACCGACCGGGTCGCGCTCGAGGTGATGGGCAGCTCGTGGGAGATCGCCCGGCTGCTCAAGCCGCACGTGCGCAAGGTGATCGTCGTGTCCCCCGGGGATACGGGCATCGCGCAGGCGCGCGCGAAGACCGACCGGCTGGACGCCCGCACGCTGGCCACGCTTTTGTGGAAGGGCGAGCTTGACGCGGTGTGGGTGCCGCCCGAGTGGATCTCAAGGATGCGCCGGCGCGTGTCTCGCCGCGGGCAGCTCATCAGCGCCCGGTCGCGGGCCAAGAACGAGATCCACGCCGTGTTGATGCGCCGCATCAAGGGCCGCCCGCCCGTCTCTGACCTGTTCGGGGTCAAGGGGCGCGACTGGCTGCGGGGACTGAAGCTGCCACTGGAAGAGGACGAGACCGTGCAGGCGTGCCTGCGCCACATCGAGTTCCTCGACGCAGAGATCGCAGCGGTCGATCGGCTGATCGCCACCGAGGCGCTCAAGACGCCGCAGGTCCGGCGGCTGTTGACCGTCCCCGGAGTCAACGTCATCTGCGCGGCGGTGTTCCTGGCCGCGGTCGGGGATGTCCGCCGGTTCAAGGGGTCCCGCCCGGTGGTCGCCTACCTGGGGCTTGACCCGCGCGTCTACCAGTCAGGCTCAGGCCCCGCGCGCGGCGGGCGGATCTCCAAGCAAGGATCACCGCAGGCGCGCTGGGCGCTGGTCGAGGCCGCCCAGTCGGTAGCCCAGCAACCCGGGCCCATGCACGCCTTCTATGAGCGCATCCGCGCCCGCAAAGGCCACAACGTCGCCGTGGTCGCGGTCGCGCGCAAGCTCGCCGTGCTGTTCTGGTGCATGCTCACCCGCGAGGAGGACTACGCCCACCAGCAGCCCTCGCTCACCGCCCAGAAGCTCCGGCGGCTCGAGCTCGCCGCCGGCGCCCCGACCGTCAAGGGCAAACCCTCCGGCACCTGGGCCACCCGCGAGAAGATGCGCCAGGCCGAGAAACAGCTCGCCGCGCAGGCCGAAGCCTCCTACAAGCGTTCGGTCGCCGACTGGCAAGCGACCAGACCCAAGCAGGAAAAGGCGGGCGCGAGCGTGACAGCGGGGCGCGCATAATCAAGGCCCCTCCAAGGGGGCAAGGTCACGCGGCAGGCCACGGTCAAGCCCCGGACGCCTGCTCTTTGACACGTCATCGGGCTCGCGCCCACCACACAACCTAACCCGCCTACCAGACGTCGACACCCCCTCGACGAACAACCCCATGCACAAATCCGGGTCACAACCGGCCCCACCGACCGCACACAAGCCGATCTAAGACCCATTCAGCACCTCACCCGCGACATACCTCACCCGAAATCGCACGCAAATTCCGTCAAACGCTCGATCAGGCCACCTTGATTTTCATCGGTCGTCCATTCCACAAGCCCGGCGCCGGCTGCGCGGCGTGCCCGCGTTACTGGCGGAGCAGAAGAACCGCTGTTAGCTCGTCGCGTCCGATCGAGCAAACGGCGACGTCACGATGCGCATGCAGCTCCACGCCGACGACGCATGCGCGCGCGATCCCGGCGGCTCGCCCTTCGCCTCCGAGAGCAGCTGGGCTCGCCCGCGCGAACGCCGCGCTGTCGGAGCTCGTCGAGGCTGTTTCACAAAGGTGACGGACCGGAAATTGTTTGTGATCGAGCGCCAACAGCACCGCTCTCCGTCGAGACAAATCGGTCGCGCGGATCCCGCGGAGGCCCCCAGGAGCTCTCCTGACGCGTCCCTTTTCCGCTGGCCGCCGAGCCGTTGTTGCTTGGAACCAATGCCGTTGGTTTGTGAAACAGCCTCAGTCCATCGCGGAAGAGATCGAAGGGCTCGATCTGGCGCCCGATCGGTCTATGAAAGCGTCAGTGCCGGGGTGCTTGCTGCCCGGCACGAGTCAGACGATCGGCAAGCACCTTCGCCACCGCGGACACGGCGCCAGCCTCGCACCCGAGTGCGAAGGCGCAGCTCCGAGCTGATCGGCAACCGCGCCAAGAGGCCAGCCATTGCGGCAAGTGGGGACTGATGACTCATTCCCTGCAGGGGAGGCGGTAATACGTCTACGATTCCGTCGTTCTGTCGGCGCGGGGCGGGTGAAAATCCCGAGTTCGGCTAGGAGTGCTTCGGTGTCGCAGGCAACGCCCATGAGTGCGAGCAATGAGCGCGTCACGGTCGTCGGGCGCGTGCTGCGGATCGGTGCTGACCTTGCCGACGACGAGGAGACCGCTCTTCGGAAGGTCCTCGTCCTGTTGGGGGCCCTGCTCATCGTGCCTCTGGCGCTGCTGTGGGGCGTCGTGTACTGGTTCGCTGGTGCGCATTTGGCGGCGTCAATCCCGTGGCTCTACGCCGGTGTCTCACTCGCGAGTATCGCGGCGTTTGCTCGGCACCATTCGTTCCGGTGGCTGGCCGGCAGTCAGCTCGTCCCATATCTGATCCTGCCCTTCGCCCTGATGTGGACCCTCGGGGGATTCAAGGGCGGCAGCGTCGTGTGCCTGTGGGCGCTCTTCGCACCCCTCGCCGCGCTGCTGCTCTTCGGTCCGGGAGCGGCCGCTCCGTGGCTCGTCGTCTTCCTTGCACTGGTCGCGGCGAGCGTAGCGGCGCCGGACGTCTGGTCCCCTCCGCCGAATACCGTGTCCAGCGGGTTCGTCGATTCCTTCTTCGTCCTGAACGTGGGCGGGGTGACGGCGGTGGCCTTCGCACTGTTGTCAGGCTTCAAGGGCCGGCGAGAAGGGCTGCTCACGTCCGCCCGGCGGCTGGTGTATCGCTATCTGTCGGCAGACGTGGCCGCCACCCTCCTCGCCGATCCGGGCCGGCTTCGGTTGGGGGGCGAACTTTCCGAGGCGACTGTCTTTTTCGCCGACCTTCGGGGATTCACTTCGTTCAGCGAGTCGCTACGACCGGATATGGCGGTCGGGTTGCTCAACCAGTACTTCGCGCTGGCCGTCCCCGCCATCGTCGCCGAGGGTGGAACGCCCATCGGTTTCGCCGGCGACGAGATCATGGCCGTCTTCAACGCGCCGAAGCGCTGCCTGGACCACGCGCTGCGGGCGGCCCGGGCGGCGCTCGAGGTCCAGGCCCAGATCGAACGGATCGCCGACCCCGGGGCGCCGCGGTTCGGCATCGGGATCAACACGGGCCTTGTGCTGATCGGCAACGTCGGCAGTCCGGATTTTTGGAACTTCACCGCCATCGGTGACACCACTAACCTGGCGGCCCGCCTCCAGGCGCTGGCACGCCCCGGTGACGTGGTCGTCGGGCCGGACACGGCTCGCGCGATTGCCGGCTCGGCGCGAATGTCCCCCTTGGGTCCGGTACCAATTCGGGGGCGAGGTGAGCCGGCCGAAGCCTTCCGCCTACATGGTCTGCTCGCCCCGACCGCGTCCCGGATGGACAAAGCTGGCGCGGAAGCGTATGACCCGGCGCGGGCGTCGCCGACGACACCGACCGGCAAAGCCCCCAGCCCACGCGCCGCGCAGCGGGCACCGACCGGACCGGCCGAAGGAACTCGACCGGTTGCATCCGAATAGGCGCGATAGGCCGGCCGAAGGCACTTCAGCGATGACAATGCGGATCTGGGGTTCGCTGAGCGAGCCCGACGAGGCGGAGCACCTTGGCCCCGCTCCCGCACCAAAGCAGGTCTGGCGCAGTGGATAACGCATCAGGCTCCGATCGACGTCCCCCGGACGCGGCGTCGTCGGCGCTCCCGCCGCGGCCCCGTGTCCGCGGTGGCGAAGGTGCTTGCCGATCGTCCGACTCGTGCCGGGCAGCAAGCACCCCGCTGACGCTTTCATAGACCGATCGGGCGCCAGATCGAGCCCTTCGATCTCTTCCGCGATGGACGGAGGCTGTTTCACAAACCAACGGCATTGGTTCCAAGCAACAACGGCTCGGCGGCCAGCGGAAAAGGGACGCGTCAGGAGAGCTCCTGGGGGCCTCCGCGGGATCGGCGCGACCGATTTGTCTCGACGGAGAGCGGTGCTGTTGGCGCTCGATCACAAACAATTTCCGGTCCGTCACCTTTGTGAAACAGCCTCGACGATTTGGGGAAGCGCGGCGGCCGTCTCCGCGGCGATGCCCGATCAGTTGTGGAAATCGTCCCGAGGGGATGCGACCGGTCTGGCGATTCGGGCGTCGGTTCGGTTACGGATCGGACACATTGGTGAGGTCGATACCCCTACGGTCGGCCGCATCGCGCGGGACTTCCGCAAACGTTGCGAGGGAAAAGGAGCCGACGCCTCCGTCCAGTTCCCCAGCCCGTCCAAAGGGGCGGCCGGCGTTAGCTCCAAAGCGGCTAGCACCGACTCCTCGTTCGGCCGACAAAGAGGAAGTGAGATTGGCGCCGGGCGGTCCGTTGATATCGTTCCGTTCGAAGTCAACGCGGGTCAGTTCGTGGCTGCCCTTATGACGTGACAGTGCCGGCGCCACTCGACGTGGATGGCGGTTGACGTAAGACTCAACGTAACGCCGATGCTGAGCCGGGCGTTAGCCCGCGAGCACCGGGGGGCGGGCCTTCGGTTCTCTGATGGCCGCGGCGGCCAGGCTGTGTAAGCGGGGTGAGCGTGGCGGCAGTTCGTCAGCTGTACCAGCCCAGCCGGGTGGCGATCTGGCTCCGCCCGCGGTGAAGGCGGCTCATGATTGTGCCTTCTTTGGTGCCCAGGGCGTGCGCGGCCTGACGGTAGGAAAGGCCGATGATGTCGACTGCCACGAGCGTTTCACGCAGCGGCGGGGTGATCTC
>CAWIDF010000004.1:0-556457 GCA_963834885.1 uncultured Solirubrobacterales bacterium
AGACCGGTTCCACGCTGACCGTCGTCCGCCTGCCGCCGCGCTCGGCGTCGAGCACGTGGACCGCGCACGCCAGGCACGGGTCGAAGGAGTGCACTGTACGCAGCAACTCGAGCGGCCGCGAGGGATCGGCGACCGGCGTCCCGACCAGCGCCTGCTCATACGGACCGGGTTGGCCCTGGCCGTCGCGTGGGCCGGCGTTCCAGGTCGACGGCACCACCGCCTGATAGCGCGAGATCGTTCCGTCGGAGATCTCCACCCAGTGCCCGAGCGACCCGCGCGGCACCTCGTGCGGGCCGAAACCGCGCGCGCTCGACGGCCAGCTCGAGCGATCCCACTTCGCCGTGTCCGCGATCCGCAGGTCACCCGAGTTCATGTTGCGATCAAGCTGATCGAGCCAACCCTCGAGCCGATCCATGACGATCACGGTCTCGAGCGCGCGGGCCGCGACCCGACCGAGGGTGGAGTACAGCGCGGCGGGTGTGGCGTGAAGCTGTTTCAGCGTTCCGTCGACCACCTGCTTGACGGCCGGCACACCGGCGGCGTATGCGACCAGCATCCGCGCCAGTGGCCCCACCTCCATCACCTGTCCGTCATAGCGCGGCGCCTTGAGCCAGGAGTACTTGCCATCCGCATACAGCCACTGATACGGCGGGTCAGGACCCGTGTACTTGGCCTCCGTCTCGCCCTTGTACGGGTGAAGCGCCGCACCATCACCCTCGGAGTAGGTGTACCAGGAACGCGCCACCTGCTCGGTGATTTTGTCCTGATCCAGCGGTTGGACGGTGCTCAGATCGAGGTCGGTGATGATCCCCCGTGGAAACAGGTACGACGCCGTGTCGTTGACCGACCCCGTGCCGTACCCGCCGTAGGTGAGGAAGTTCTTGGTCCCGCCGCCGATCTTCGTCCACTCCGGATACGCGGAGGCGACCAGCAGCACGTCCGGGATGTACACCTGCTCGACGAACGACCGCATCGTCTGCAGCCGCGCGCGCAGAAACGTGATCCGCTCCGGGTTGATCGCCTGCGGGCTATTCGGATCGAGCGGCGTCGCCATCCCACCCACCACGAACGTCTGCGGATGCGGATTCTTGCCGCCAAGCACAGCGTGGATCCGGATCACGTCGCGCTGCCACTCGAGCGCGTCCAGATAGTGCGCCACCGCGACCAGGTTCTCCTCCGGCGTGAGGTGGTACGCCGGATGCCCCCAGTACCCACTGGCGAACAGCGAAAGCTGCCCGGAGCCGGCGAGCTTCTGCAGCCGACTCAGCACAGCCTTGAAGTAGTCGGTTCCCGAGTTCGGATAGTCGGAGATCGACTGGGCCAGCCGCGATGCCTTCGCCGGATCGGCCTTCAGCGCCGCGACCACATCGACCCAGTCCAGCGCGTGGAGGTGGTAGAAGTGGATCACGTGGTCGTGGACCAGCTGGCTGCCCGCGATCAGGTTGCGCACGAGCTCGGCATTCGGCGGCGGCACCGCCCCGATCGCGTCCTCCACCGCCCGCACCGATGCGATCGCGTGCACCGTCGTGCAGACACCGCAGATCCGCTGCGCCCAGATCCACGCCTCCCGCGGGTCCCTGCCCTCGACGATCTTCTCGATCCCGCGGAACATCGTCCCGGACGCCCACGCCGCGGTGACCTTGCCTCCGGCCACCTCGGCCTCGATCCGCAGGTGACCCTCGATCCGGGTTACCGGGTCAATCTTGATCCTGGTCATCACCGCCTCCCTCCTTGGGGCTTCTGTCCGCAGGCGGGTGATCCTCATCGCCGGCGGCCCCGGGCTCGACGGGGCTTCCGCCTGGATCGAGTGTGCCTGAATCCGTGCCGCGCGCCCGCGCCGTTCGAGATTGCACGAACTTGCCGCCGGCGTGCGCGAGGCTAACCGCGGCGGTAGCGCCGATCACCGCGAGCCCGATCGTCTCGGCGGTCGTGTCCGCCCCGAAGCCCGGCACGTTGGGGAGGCGCTCGTAGAACGGACTCATCGAAGCCCAGAATTCAGGCGAGGCGCAGCCGATGCAGGTGTGCCCCGCCTCGATCGGCCAGCTCGTGCCGTCGTTCCAGCGGACGTTCGGGCAGTTGTAGGTCGCCGACGGCCCCTTGCACCCCATCTTGTACAGGCAATAGCCCTTGCGATGCCCCTCGTCGCCCCACGCCTCCACGAACAAGCCGGCGTCGAAGTACGCCCGCCGCTCGCACTGGTCGTGGATCAGATCCCCGTATGCGAACAGCGGGCGGTTGTACTGGTCGAGCTCTGGCATCTGGCTGAAGGTCAGGTAGTGCACGAGCACGGCCACCGTGTTCGCCGGGTTGTGCGGACAGCCACCGAGGTTGACCACGTTAGCGCCCGGGATCACGTCCTGGACGCCCTTGCCACCCGTCGGCCCGTGCTGCACCAGCCCGCCGTCCCAGGCACACGCACCGACCGCGATCGTCGCCTTGGCGTTGCCGACCACCTCCCGCGCGATGTCGATCGCCGAGCGGCCTCCGATCGTGCAGTAGCCCCCGGCGGGCGGAATCGCGCCCTCGATCACCGCGATGTACTTCCCTTTCAAATCGCGCACGGCCTGGGTGCTCATCGCCTCCGCCTGCGCGCCCGATCCCGCCATGATCAGCTCGTGATAGTTCCAAGCCAGCGTCTCCAGGACGATCTCGGCGACGTCGGGGTGCGGCGAGCGCAAAATCGACTCCGAGTTTCCCGCGCAGTCCTGGAACTGACGCCAGATGAGCACCGGACGATCGACCGACGCGAGCGCCTCCGCGATCTGCGTGCGGTAGCTCGCCGGCAGCGCGAGCGTCGCCGCCATCACCCCGCAGAAGTTCAGGAAGGCGCGGCGGCTGACGCCCCGCTCCTCAAGGCACTCCGGCAACGTCTGGCCAGACGGCAGCAACCAGTCCTCCAGGAACTCAGGCGGGCAGGGTGTGACTGTGACGTGAGACCCTACGCTCGAAGCCGAGCAGAGTCATCTCGGAAAACTACGCATTACGTTGGGCAGTCGTCCACCTCGATCGACTCGACCTCGAGTTCCCGGCCGCCGATGACCACCGCTGCCTCCTGGCACACAAAGCACCGGAAAGTGGGCTCCGTCGGCGTCCACTCTCGCGCACACGCGGGGCAATACAGGAGTGCCGGGACTAACTCGCGCTCGAGACGCGCACTCTCACAGGCGGTCCCCCGAGCGGCCAACTCGAACGCCGTCGCGAGTGTGTCAGGCACCACCTGACGCAACGCCCCGATACGTAGATTGACGGCGGTCACGCGGCGGCCATCGCAATGAGCCAGGGCAATGTCGACAACCCCGCTTGCGATCGCGAACTCGTGCATCGACCTCCCCTAGATCATCCCTTCAAACGGGCTCAGCCAGCCGACGGCGAGCGCGGCACGTCGTTTGTGATCACTGTTTCGCCACATGGCGCACAGTGGCATCCCGGGATGCCTACCCTCCCTCTCGGTGCTGAGGTTGAGGATGCTGAATCACGACTAGACCGAGGGTTGATCGTACGCGCGAACTTCGACAGAGCACCGGCACTTGACGCCGAGGATCGCGAGCTCGTGAACTTGCTCGCGGCAGTCCTCGTCGATCCAGACCTGCATACGGACCGCATCATGCATCTCCACCGAGAGGCGAGACAATCTTCCGCGCGGCTCACGAGGATCTCTGCAGGAAGGCCGAACACGAGCTCTCCACGCGGACGCCCCTACGATCTCGCCTCACGCCTCGGAGTTCAGCACCGAGCTGACCGACCACCCCAAGATCGTGATGGTCGAAACCGCCTGCCGATCGAACGGACCCAACCGAAATGAGACGGCCTCTGCCCCAGGAGGAGTTCGACCACATCTTCAGCCGAGTTCCGCGCCTCACCGTCGAGCTCGTGATCGCCTCAGACGATCGAGGCGTGCTGCTCGCGTTGCGGGACTCTGGACCCTGCGAGGGACTCTGGCACCTACCGGGGGGAACCGTGCGGTTCGGCGAGCCGCTCGTCGAGGCTGTGAAACGAGTCGCGCAAGACGAGCTTGGCGTCGCCGTCAGCGCCGGGGAGATGCTCGGCTACATCGAATACCCGAGCCATTACAACAATGGCCTCGACTCGCCCGTCGGCCTGACATTCCGCGCCGACGTGGTAGACGACCTGCCCGACGAGCGCGACCTCCGATCTGACTGCGCATGGTTCATAGTCCTCCCGGACAACATGCACGACGAGCAAAAGGAGTTCCTCGCTCGCCATCTGGACATCACCGAGGCATGACGACGGCGCGAACCTGCGCTCAGCCTGTGCGGCGCCTCGGGCCTACAAGCCGAGTCTCCCTACAAGCGGGCCGTTGAGATCCTGACCAAGGAAGCCCGACGCGAGGCGCTCGCCACCGACGCAGCCGACGAGGCCCAGGCGCGAGCTCGCCGCGCAGGCCGAGCAGACATGCCTCCTCTCCGCCTCGCTTGACCTGCTGATCGAGACCATGATCGAGATGAAGCAGCCTTAACGCCGCCCGGGCACAATCGGTAGCGAATCGAGCGGCTCAGCCGCCGAACGCGGCGGGGTCTCGTAGCTCGATCCAGAGTGAGTCGGCGACCGCGAGGAGGCGTCCCGTCGCGCTGTAGAGAGCAGAAGCCGAGTGGTGCTTGCGACCGTCGCTGCTGACCGGCCACGCGGCGACGACGTGTCGCTCCCCGGCGCGCGGGCGCTCACGGAACTCGACAGTGAGCGAGGCGAGGACAACGATCTGAGCGCGGTGGTCGACAGATTCAATCGCGTACGCGCTTGGGCAGTCGAGCACGGCCCACGCAAACAGGGGATCGTCGGACTCCGGCGTCCACGGGGAGGCGATGAGCGGGCCGTCCCCGACCTGACCGGCATAAATCCGCAGGCCGTCGTCGCGCGCGGTCCCGCAGACGAAGCAGGTCGGGAACCTGTGGTGCGCGAAGCCCACATACCTCCGCGTCGCGATCTCGGCCTCCTCGACCGTCGGCGCGGGCGGGGCCTGCGCCTGGACGGCGCCAGGCACGGCCGTGGCGATGACGTCGTCGCCGCGCAGCAGCGAGACAGAGCCGTCGTCCGCGCGCCGGCGCAGTAGCCGCACCTCCAACGGCGGCGGCTTACGCAACGACACACGAACGGATGGCGCCTCGACCGCCGTGCCCACCAGACCACACGCGTAGCCACCGTTCGCGGAGTTCGGCGGCCCATTGAAGCGCCGATCGATGATGACCCAGTCGTTCACGCGCAGGCTGCCTCGCTATCGAGCTGCGATCGCCACGACGTGCTGGCGATAGCCCGGAGGGTATCGGGCAAGAATCCCCGCGGCGGCGGCGCGCAGCTGGACACCGATGGCCGCCGCGATGGCTCCAGGGCTTGCTTTCGCGCGGAGCAGACCGCGGGTGCCGGTTCCTGCGCGCGCCAAGCGACGTGGATGGCACGCGACCGGCGAGCTCCGATCGCGTCCGCGGTGCACTGGAGCGTTTGAGCGCCGCAACTCTGCGCCGTCACCATCGGCGCATGCCGCCGATGGCGTGCGGGCCGACCGCGAAGGTGATCGGTACCGGATCGATCACCTGCGACGCGGGTGTTCGACCTCGAAGCCGGCTTTGACGATCGCGGTCGGTCTGTCGCGAGCGGTGAGCAGGCCGCCGGGCATTCCCGCGGCCATGTAAGCGCACGGACGGCCGCTGCGTCGCCGACAGACCGGGCGACCCGCGAGAGTCGTTCGTGGGCGCCAGGCGCAACTGCGCGTTCCGCCTGGCCGCGCTGGCCCGGCAGTGGGCGCATCCGGGGTCGCCGCAACTCCTCGACCTCTGCCGCGGTCGTCGACGGCTACCGGCTGCTTCCGAGGCAACCGCGGGCGCCTTCGTAGCGCTGACGGGTTTCGCTGCCAAAGACGGCCGGCGCGATCCGCGGTCGCGGCCAAGCCAGGGATCGAGCGTATGCTGGATCGGCCTGAGACGACTCGAGTTTGCGGTTGGCCGAGGAGGCTGTGATGGAAGATGCTGTGATCGTGAGCGCGGTGCGGACGCCGGTGGGTAGCTTCGGTGGGCAGTTCAAGGATCTCGCCGCGACGGACCTCGGCGCGCACGCTGTCCGCGCCGCGCTTGAGCGTGTAGAGATCGCCGGCGAGGAAGTGGACGAGGTCGTGCTCGGCTGCGTCTTGCAGGCGGGGCTCGGACAGAACCCGGCGCGCCAGGTCGCGATCGGCGCGGGGATCCCGAATGAGGTGCCCGCGACGACGATCAACATGGTCTGTGGATCGGGGCTGAAGGCGGTCGCGATCGCCTCGCAGATGATCCGCGCGGGTGACGTGCACACAGTCGTAGCGGGCGGGATGGAGAACATGACACGCGCTCCGTATCTGATCCCCTCCGGGCGCTTCGGCGCGCGAATGGGTGATACCGAGCTGATCGACTCGATGGTCCACGACGGCCTCTGGGATGCGTTCAACGCGATCCACATGGGCATCACCGCGGAGAACCTCGCCGAGCAATACGGCATCAGCCGGGAGGAGCAGGACGAGTTCGCCGCCCGCAGCCAGCAGAAGGCCGAGCGCGCTGGCGCCGAGGGAGCCTTCGCAGACGAGATCGTGTCGATCGCGGTGCCCGCGAAGGGTGGCACACGGATGGTGGACAGTGACGAGGCTCCGCGGTCGGGGACGACCGGCGACACGCTGGGGAAGCTGCGCGCGGCATTCCGCCGCGACGGTGGCACGGTGACCGCAGGGAACTCCTCGGGGATCAATGATGGGGCGGCGGCGATCGTCGTGATGTCGGCGAGCAAGGCCAATGAGCGAGGCCTGCAGCCGTTCGGGACGGTCGAGAGCTACGCCTCGGTAGGGGTCGAGCCGAAGATCATGGGCATCGGTCCGGTGCCCGCGGTTCGCAAAGCGCTCGCGAGGGCCGGGATTGAGCTGGGCGAAGTCGATCTCTTCGAGCTCAACGAGGCGTTCGCAGCGCAGTCACTTGCCGTGCTCAGGGAACTGGAGATCGAGCCCGAACGGATCAACCCCCATGGTGGCGCGATCGCGCTCGGGCACCCGATCGGAGCCAGCGGCGGCCGGATCCTCGTCACCCTTGTGCACGAGATGCGCCGCCGCGACTCAGCACGCGGCATCGCCGCGCTCTGCGTCGGCGGTGGTCAAGGGCAAGCGGTGATCATCCGCAACGGCGCCGACCAGTAGCGCCGCGCGGGCACGAATAAGGAGCGGAGGCCTCTACCCAGCGCGACCACGTGCGACGCGGGCCGACCGTCTCGGAAGGAGGCGAAAGTCGCGGACGCACCACGATCAGTCGGCGCCCGCTGCGGTCGCTTGAGTGTCGCGGGCGGGCGGTCGTCGGTGAGCGCCGGCGGCTGCCCGCTCGAAGTCCGCAACGCTGCCGCGAGAGCGACGCCCGTTGAAATGACGTCTTGTGGACAACATCCATGTTGCCCACAAGACTTTGACAACCCTGCGGGTTGCCAACATTCCAACAGGCGCTACTACTGTCCGCGCCGGCTTGTAACTTCCTCGCCAGTCAAGTCAACCCCCGTGTCCACGGAAACAGGGGCGGCCCAAATCAAACAAGGAGCATGAGGATGGCTGAGAGCGTCTACCGCGTAACCGAGTTGGTTGGCGTCAGTAGCGAATCGTGGGAGGCAGCCGCCCGCAACGCGATCGAGACCGCCGCGAAGACTTTGCGAGACCTGCGTATCGGCGAGGCCCACCGCTTCGACGTCACGATCGAGCAGGGCAAGGTGACGAGCTACCGCGTGCGCCTGAACGTTTCATTCAAGTACGAACCGCGCGAATGAGCTGAGCGCTCTATCGACGGCAACAGCGCCATGCGCACGAGTGCGAGTCGATTGGACTGCGCGCCCCGATACGACCTGGACCGTCCTGCTCGCCAGCGGCCTCACGACGACGACCACTTTGGCGCCTGCCGGTCCTCGCACCGCTCTCGTCAGCCGTCGCCAGCTCGCGCTCCGCGCGCAGCCAGTCTGCGAGCCAATCGCATTCGCCCTCTTGCAGGTGGATGAGGTAAGCGCGCCCTGGAGATTTCGCCGTGAGTGGGCTCGCCTCGGTCTGGCCTTGGGCTTGCGCGAGCTCTTGGGCTTGTTGGCGAGCTTCTGCGTCATCTCGGTACTACTCCTCTGATGGATCGTCGTCGCGCGCTACGGCGGCGATGAGTTCATCGCCGTGCTGCCGGCCGCCGATGTGACCACGCCGCCCGCTATGCCGCGCCGCATGAGCGCCGCGGTAGCCGGCCATCACCGCGGCCACGAGCGCGACAGGCCACCTGCCCGTGAGTGTGAGCGTCGGCGCCGCGACCTCGCGTCCCGCTGAGCCGCCTGAGAGCCTTCGGCGCCGCGCCGACCACGCACTGCTGGCCGCCAAGCGCCGCTCCCGCTACCGCCCGCGTAACCCACCGACAGACCCCTAACCCCGGCAGCGCGGCGACCGGCATCCACGCGACGGCGCAGCTACCCGCCGTCGGGCGCGCGTGACCGCGCCGCAGGACTTTCTTCTTTCGTACCCACTCTCCGATCCCCATCGAAGGCGGCGCGAGCGTGCCCATTTGAACGGCGCGCAACACCACTCAGGAAATCGTGCTCAAGGATCCGATCGCGCGGACGATGATCGCGGGTGTCGGCCGGTTCAAGTGCCGCAGTTACTTCCACTCACTGCGCAAGCGCCGACGGAGAGAGACGTCGCCCTTTGCGACAACAGAGAGAGGACCAGGTCCTCGTGGACTGTCCCAATGCCCGCGAAGGCGGCTGTCAGACCAGGTGGCGATCTCGTCGCTGCTCAATTGACGAGGAGCGGCACATTCGGGCGGGACGCGTGCTCGTAGCCCGCTCCAGCGGCCAGGGAACACAGCCCGGAGACTGTTGCGATGCGCCTATTGCGCAAGCCAAGTCTCGTCGCGTTCGCCTGGTCTAGTTAGCGTCCGCAGTCGGCGCGCCGATGGCCCGCACGCCGGCGACGAGACGCTCGGCACCGGACGTCTCTGGGATCGCCTCGATCGCCGCGACCCCTTCTGCATAGACTGCCAACGCACCACCTCCCGTCTCTCGTTCACAAGACGGTCACACCTTGAAAGCCTGACCGCCCCGACGCGTCGAGAGCGCCTATGCGATGCACCCAACCTTGGCTTCGGCATCCAGCGCGGCACGCTCGCCACGCCAGTGGCCACACCCGACGGCGCGTGACTCGGCTGCGGCGCGACGCAGCGCTCGGCGGGGAGCCAACCCGCGGTCGCCAAGCGTCCGGTGACAGCAGCGCGGCTCGGACGCGCGCGCCGCGCACAATCCCGCTGGAGGGCGACAATCCATCGATGACTCCCGCTGACGGCCAGCAACAGCGGCTGCTAGAGCGCCTCCGAGAGGCCGGCGACGAGGCGGTCGCGTTCGCCGAGCTGCACGCGTCCGGGATCACGTTCCCGGCCGCCGTCGTCTCAGAGCTCGAGCTAAACGGATACGCGATCGAGCGCGTCCATGACCACGGCGGACTGATCGGCGTGCGCCTGCTCCAGCCAGAACCCCCGGACACATCCGCCACGCGCCGGTGGCGCCGGCCGCACCGATAGCCGGCCGCAGTATGTCTTGCGATCACCGCGGATGACCGCGGCTGTGAAGTCTGGCGCGTGCTCGACGCCGCGAAGGCGCGAGCGGGCTCACAGTGATCGTTCGCGCGGCGCAGTCGAGCGGCAACGGTCGCTCCTGCCACTGCGCGCCGTGGACTTGGTCGTTTCGGCTGCACGCCGAGCGGACGATCGCCGCCAAGCTCGCCCGCACACTCAACGGGCGCGGGCCGTGCTGCTCGCAACGCAAACAGTACGCTCACGGACTCAATGGCAAAGTTCCGGCGAGCCGTCAAACAGCGGCTGGCCTACGCCCCGCGCTTCCTGCGCCACTATCGAAATCGGCGTCAGATTGGATGCACGCCCGGCGTCGCTTTCCGAAGTGCTCGAGAACGAATGCGGCAACCCCACCCATGACCGTGTCGCCGCGGTTCGCCAAATCCGTCTAGTCGCGCGATCGCGCAGGACCCGCTGGTCGTGCCGTTGTTGACCTACGCGTGGCGTGGGTCGCTCCGAACGTGCGGGTTGTGCCTTGGTGAGGGTGCGATCGGCTCGCCGGGGTGTTCGGGCGTCGTCGGGCATCGATTGCCGGCGACAAGCCGGCGGTGTTAGCCGTCGCCAGGGTCGACAAGTTCAAGCGCGCCGAAGCCGGCCAGCGGCCCGTCCATGAGGAACATCTCGATCGTAAGATCGGGCTCGACGTGGGCCTGGCTAAGGAACGCGAGCACCTTGCGGGCGGTGAGCTCCTCGATCATCTCGCTGTAGCGGACCTTCATCATCCGTTGGAAGTCGCGGCGCATCTCCAGCACGCGTTCCGGTTCGCCGCCGCCCATCATCGTGCGCTCAATCGCGGTGAAGCCACCGTCGGTGAGCACGCAGACGACCAGGTTGTCGAGCACGTAGGTCTTGGCCTTGATCGGTCCGCGTCCGTAATGCTCGCGCACCAGCCAGACGATCCGGTTGGTGATCTCAGCGAGCAGCTTGCCGCCCGCGAGCGGGTAGAGCCCCGGATCGGCGCGTGCAGCATCGATTGACGCGGGTTCGCTCACCGCCGGCGCTGCGGTGTTTCGCCGATCTGCTCTGCTACTCACTGGTGCTGCCGATGTTCGCTTCAAGGGCTCGCGGCCCAACTCGGCGACCTGAAGCCCAGCGGCGGAGCCTAGCACTGCGCACGGCTCCGCCGGGGTTGTAATCACTCGCGCATTGCCGTAGTGGTGGCTCGTGTTGAGGTCTGGCCGCGCCGTCCTCGGGCGGGGCAGCCAGGCATCAGCGCCGTAAGCAACTGCGCTCGCGGCGGCCAGTTGCGCGGCAATGAGGGGTGTTCCAGCAGCAGCGACCACCACCGACTCCCCGAGGACCGCCGCGCGTCTGCTCCGGGCTAAGCGGAGCCACCAGTCCATGCGCCTCTCGCTGCTCCGTCGAAGGTGCAAATGGACGGCGTCGCGCTCGGCGCTCCGCGCTGAGAAGGGCGCGTGCGCGTAGAGGCCGAATGTCGGAGACCTCGCAGGGCAGGTCTGCTGGCGCGTCGTAAGGGCAACGCGGATTGGTGTGAGGCGTCAACCGCCCGCGAGGCGATCCGCAGAGCGACGCTGCTCCCACCGCGCAGGCCGCCGAAGTGGCTCGGCGAGGCGGCCGCGGACGCGGAGCGGCAGATCATGACCGCGCCCCACGAACCGCTGCCAGTTGACGAGCGCGAACCCGCCCCTGAGGCTTGACAGCGCGAGGTGAGCTGTCACGCGATGCTCGCGCCTTCGCTGGCGCGAGCACATCGCCGCCGACGATCGTTGCCGCACGGCCGGGATGAAACGCTCAGCCGGTGCGAGCACGCTTGGCACGAGTGCGCGGCGCAGCTTTCATCGCCTTCGCCTTTCCGTCCCCGGACGCGCGTGTCGGCTCCTTGGAGGCCGAGAGCGCCTTGCCGGCTGCCGCGCGCGGAGGTGTGAGCTTGTATTTGGAGGCCTTGGCGGTGGCGAGGACGGTCTCGGGCTTGATCCGGCTGGCCGCACCGAGCTCCTTGCGCAGCCGGTGCAACGCGAGGCGAACGAGATCGTTCTGAGTGACGCCGCCTTTGGTTGCCGCGGCACTCAGCCACTTCGCCTCGTCCTCAGCGATCCGAACAGACTTCGGGGTCAAGGTCATCTCTGGCATCGAGTCCCCTTCGTGATGGTGGTTGGTGTTGACAGGGCTCTTGTCGGTCGGCCGCTCGACCTCGACTCGAGGGGTCCGGCGCTCGAGCGACGCTCGTCGTCGGCAGGTGCCGAGCGGCACAGTGGTCGACCGAGCTGATTTCAGCGAGTCGCCGACCGGTGCCCTGGTTCGACGGGCGGCCCGCGAGTCCTACGCAACGGTGATTTCAACTCCTTGGCACTCACCCTGACAACAGGACCAAGAGCGCGCGGTCACACGAACAAATGGGCCGCAATCGTCGGCCAGCCGCCGCCGTCGAGTCCCTGTCCGCCGGGCGCGAATGTCCAGCGCGTGCGGTAGCAGTCCAACTAAGCGTTATCGTCGCTGGGCGATGACGAGCACAGACCGCGTCCAGGAGCGCCGCAGGGCCGCCGCGCTCGCGCGCCATTACCGTGATGAGGAGGGCCTGTCGATCGCCGAGATCGCCCGACGTCTCGGTCGTGCGCCGGCGACCATCAAGGCGTACCTGTACGACCCGACGGGGGAGAAGGCGAGGGCGGTTAAGGCCCGGTACGTCGGCGTGTGCCGCGGGTGCGGCGCCTACACACAGCCGCGGAACGGCAAGGGTGATGCCTACGCCTATTGCAAGACGTGCCATCCGGGTGCGATCGAGCGTCGGTGGACTCGGGAGCGCGTGCTCGGCGCCATGCTGCGCTGGAGCACCCGCTACGGTCGGCTCCCATCGTCGTATGACTGGTCGCGCACGCACGCGCGTCGCCGTGGCGGCGAGCCGCTCGAGCGACTCAGCACCGGCGACTGGCCTTCCGCCGGCGTCGTGACCGTCCTCTACGGGAGCTGGAAGGCGGCACGGACGGCGGCCACCGCCCAGATCGCCCAGGCTGGCGAAGGGATCGGCCGTCGCCAGAGCGTCGTTCCTGACTGTGATTGAACGAGGGTTGGCCCGGGCGTCCGCGGCAGGAGGTCGGCCCTCCGGATCGAAAGCTTTGGTCAGGCACGCGCGGTAGCAGCCGCGCGGCCGGGCTAGCGAAATGTGGAGGGCCGACCTCGGCTCACGTTACGCGGTGGGCCGGGCTGATCCTGCTCGTCTTCCTCGGAAGGAGGGAGTTGCTGTGCTGCACGTTGGGTTGGATCTGAGCCGCAGGCGGGTCGACGTGTGCTTGATCTCCAGCGACGGGGGAGTTGGTGGAGCATTTCCGCGCGCCGGCGGACCGCGACGGGCTGTACGGGCTGAGCCGGCGGGTCGCGGTGTATGACGAGCCGGTGCGCGGGGTGGTCGAGTCGATGAACGGCGCGCGGTTCGTGCACGACGAGTTGGTTCGCTACGGGTGGGAGGTGCTGGTCGCGGACGCGCAGCGGGTCAAGGGGCTGGCGCCGTTGGCGTGCAAGACCGACAGGATCGACGCGCGGGTGCTCGCGGAGCTGTCGTTCCGCGATCTGGTGCCGGCGATCTGGCTGCCGAGCCCGGAGCTCCGCCAAGAGCGTGAGCGGTCGCGGTGGCGGCTGCACCTGGTCAAGCACCGCTCGATCCTCAAGAACCGGGTGCACGCGTCGCTGATCGCGTTCGGCCATCAGGTCCCGATGGCGGACCTGTTCGGAGCCGGCGGCCGACGGCTGCTCGCCGAGCTGGATTTCCCGGAGCCGTGGCTTTCTCACGTCCGCGCGAGCGTTGAGCTGATCGACGATCTCGACCGGCGGATCGCGGAGATCGAGCGCTGGCTGCAGCGCTCAGGCGCCGATCACCGCTACATCCCGTTGTTGATGAGCGCCCCGGGGATCGGCTGGGTCACCGGCTTCACGATCGCCGCCGAGATCGGCGACATCAGCCGCTTCTCATCGCCGGTCAAGCTGACCGGGTACACCGGCCTGTGCCCGCGCGTGAGCCAGTCCGGGGACATGGACCGCCGCGGCCCGATCTCCAAGCACGGCCCCCAGATATCTGCGCTGGGGGCTGATGGAAGCAGCGATCCACGCCTCCGCGCACCCGCTCTACAAGGAGCGCTACCAGCGCACCAAACGGCGCCTGGGCCGCCAACGCGGCGCCAAGGTCGCCCAGATCGAACTCGCTCGCAAGCTGACCGAGGCGATCTGGTACATGCTGACCCGCAACCAACCGTTCAAGCCCTTCGCTCCGGCAGGCGCCATTTGTCGCCTGACTGCCTGACAGTCCTTTTTTGACATGCGCCGCCGGAGCGAGCCCCGATAGCACCTGGTCCTCGAAGTTGATGAAGCGATAGAGACATGGGCACTGCTCCACACCACCACCAACCCGCCCGCGCACCGTGACAACGTCCTGCCAGGTTCACGCTGTCGTGTCAAGCGCCATCAGCCCTGCTGTTCACTTCAGTGCACTTGCTGAGGCGCTTGACACGGCCCAGCGTTCACCCGGCGATCGACACTCAGGGTGTCAGGGATCTGACACCGACAGGGCGAGGGGCTTGACAACGGGCCCTCGTTCATAGAGACGACATGCGGCCAGCCGGGCGGTAGGTATTGGCGATCGCCGACGATCGTGCACGGCCCGTGCAGGAAACGGCCGCGCAGACCGGGATTCAGAGCCGGAAACGCTGTATCTAGAAGCCACGTGCTTTCCAGAGGCGATTGAACGGAGCGCAGTGTCGTGACCACCCAGATCAGCGAGCTCGGCCGAGCGCAGCGCCGGGTGCGGGCCGCGCGACGGTCACCCTGGGGGAGCCGGTCCTGCGGATCGCGCCGACTCGGCGGGACGCGTGTGCCTCGCTCGGACGTAACGAGGAGTTCTGCATGGGAGCGAGTCCTGTACACGCGGGTGGTGCGCCCGGGCCGCACGCGGCCGTTCCCAGCGGACGAGCTGAGGTGTGCGTTGTACGACGTCACCGAGTACGCCGTGCGTGTGGGTCTGAGCGACCGATGGACGATTTCGGTCTGACCGAGCGGTTCGATCGCGCCCGTGAACGGTCGCGTGACGATCGGCAGACTGTCGCTGACCCGCTACTTGACGCAAATGACGCGGCCGCCGTCCTCAAGATCAGCGCCTACACCGTCAGGCAGCGGGCGCGGCGCAGGGAGATTCCGGCTATCCGCCTCGGGAAGTTTTGGCGGTTTCGCCGTTCTTCGCTCGATGCGTGGATCGCCGAGCAGGAACGGATGCAACGGTGAATACGATTGTTCCTCGTCATGGGCGACAAACGCGAGTACGGCACCGGGACCCTCTACGTCGGCAAGGACGACTGCTGGTGGGCCCGCTGGCGCACCCGTGACGGTCGTCGGCCGCATCGCAAGCTCGGACCAGCACGCACCTCGGGCCGGCGGGAAGGGCTGACGAGGAAGGAGGCGGAGGCGAAGCTCCGCGAGCTGATGCTGGCGGACAACGGGGGGGAGCGCAGCCGCAACAGGGCAGCGCCCACGGTTCAGGAGATTGGCGACGCGCTGATCGCACGGATGCGCCGAGACGACCTCAAGAAGAGCCACATCGAAACAGCCTCAGGGCATCTCCGCAAGCACATCAACCCCCTGCTCGGGGACACGCTCGTCTCCGAGGTCGTCGAGAGCGACACCGAACGGCTGGTCACCCGGCTGACTAACGCCGGGCTCGCCCCGAAGACGATCCACAACTACCTCGGCACCCTTCCACTCTGTGATGGGCCTCGCCGTGCGCGGGCGTCACATCGAGCGCAACCCGGCGGCGATGACCGAGCTCCCGAAGGTCCGGCAGTCGAAGACGTTGCGGTTCCTCAGCCACAACGAGCTCGACCGCGTCATTTCCACACCACTGCCCGAGTCGGATCAGGAGCTCGTGGCCGCGTTCCCGCCGAGCCGAAAAAAGGACCGCACCAGCGAGTTCGGCGGCCCGCAGGCCGTCCGTGACTGGTGGCCCGTTCTGCGCATGCTGATCCTGATGGCGGCGATGACCGGCATGCGCCTCGGCGAGCTGCGGGCCCTGCGCTGGTCGGACATCGACTACCGGGCGATGAAGATCCGGGTTCGGCGCGAGTACGTCCGCGGGCAATACGACACCCCGAAGTCGTTCGGGTCAGAGCGCGGCATCCCGCTCGCAGCGCGGCTCGTGACCGAGCTCGACGAGCATCACCAACGCACCGTGTGGAACCAGGACAACGACCTGGTGCTCGCCCACCCACACACCGGCCGGCCGCTCGACCACGCGCGCATCGGCCTGCACTACCAGGCAGCGCTGGTACGCGCCGACGTGCGCAAAATCAGGGTGCACGATCTCCGGCACACGTTCGGTACGACCATGGCGGCCTCAGGCAAGGTCAGCCTCCGCACCCTCCAGGAGTGGATGGGCCACGAGGACATCCGCACGACACAGATCTACGCCGACTACATGCCCGGCGAGCGCGAGTCCGAACTGATCGACGACGCCTTCGCTCCGCGGACCAATCGCGGACCAATTTTTGCAAAAGAACCCCTCCGAGACCCCCTGGAACGCCTGTAAACACTAGATACCCACTGGTCGCAACGACTGTCTACCGGGTTCGAATCCCGGTAGCGGTACTTCAGAACCCCCGTATTGACGGGGGTTTCGTCGTTCTCGGGGTCGTGCGCCACAGTGTGCGCCACAGTCGGGGTGGGGTGTGCGGGCGTGAGGAAGGCATCGAGCCGCTGCCGTGCCTGCTCTTCGCCGCCCGGCACGAGGTGGCCGTAGCGGTTCCAGGTCTGGCGGACATCGCCGTGGCCGGCCCACGTCGAGATCTGCTTCCAGTCGAGTCCGGCGGCGATGAAGTAGGAGATTGCACAGTGCCGCGCTTCGTGAGGGGTGAGCGGTTCGAGCCCGGCTTGCTTCCACGCCTTGTTCGCCCGGGCCCGGATGGTGGACGCGAAGAACGCCTCGGTCGCGGTGCGACCGAAGACGAGGTCGCGACCGTCACGTCCTGTCCGCGCCTTGTGGGCCATGAGTTCTCTTCTGACGACAAATGCCATCCGGACCGCGCGGCGGCCCGCGCCGGTTTTCACATCGACCGGTCCCTTGACCGGATCCCATGAGCGCTCCACGCGGATCACGCCTCCGTCGAAGTCGACGTTGGTCCACCGCAGGCCGCGGAGCTCGCCGCGGCGCAATCCACAGAACAGCGCGACCGCCCAGAACGCCCGCTCGGAGTCAGGTAGCGCGGCGAGGTACTCGTGGGCGCGCTCCGGGGGCTCGATCCTGTCACGGCGGCCGCGGATCGCCGGGAGGTCGAGGTTGTCGGTCGGGTCGATCGAGATCTCGTCTCGGCGGATCGCCCGCCGGAAGATGACGCGCAGCGGATCGAGAATGTTCGCGATGGTCGAGGCGGACAGGCCCTGCTTGCGCAGGTCGTCGACGAAGTCCTGGACGTCGCGGCGCTGGATCTGCGAGAGCTTCCAGCCGCCGAGGGCCGGGACGACGTAAGACCGGAGCAGCTGCTCGTAACCGCGCGCGGTCGAAGGCTTGTACGGCTTGCCGCCGCGATCGAGGATCGTGCCGTCGTGCGCGCCGGCGATCAGGACCTCGGCGGCCTCGGCGATCGTCTTCGCCGTCGGCGGTCGCATGGTGCCGCGGCGCAACGCGACCTGTGCGTCCTGGCGCCACAGCTTCGCCGCGCTCCGCGTTGGGAAGGTGCGCCACACCTGGCGACCTGTCCGGGCGTCGTACGCCTGCGCCTGATAGGTGGGGGTGCAGTTGCACCCGCCGCCGTCGCGCGACTGACAGCTACGAGCGTGACGTGTGCGGATCCCGGTAGCCATGAGGGCGACCGATGCTAAGCCCGGCGAGGACGCCTGAAGACCGACTCGGCGTTCTCGTTCGCCCACCGCTCGAGCTCGGCGACCGGAACGAGGCGGAGCTTGCCGCGCCGGATCAGCCGCAGCTCGGGCTGAACGTGGCGCTCGAACGAGTCCAGCGACATGCCGAGCGAGATCGCCGCCTCCTGACGACTAAGCGCAACACGCGGGACATTGCTCGACGCTGTATTCACGGCAGCCTCTGTCTAAGATACTCTAATTGCTCCACGGACGGAAGCGTCGAACGAAAGAGGAAAGCTTTGACCGAGGAAGAGCGCGACGCAGCAGATTCGTGGCTGACGCTGGCGGAGATCGCCGGCGAGCTCCGCGTCAACCCGGCTACGGTCCGCCAGTGGGTGACCAAGGGACAGCTGAAGGCATCCCGCGCCGGGGTACGCAAGTGGATCGTGCGGCGCTCGGAGCTGGAGCGGATGCTCGCTGCGACGAGGCCCGCAGCGGATGCGACCTCGCGCGTCGAACGGCATCCCAATGAACCCGGTTCGCCGCGACCCGAGGCACCCGCGACGGATGCGAATTCCGCGATCGCGCTCTACCAGATCGCCGGCGACTCCTTTGAGGCGGCGTGGGCCGCGAGCGCATCCGCCCCGCCGAGTCCCGGCTACCTGGACCGCGTGCGCCGCTTCGCCGACGCGTGCGAGCACCTGGCGGCGACGATGACGAACGCGTCGAAGGTGGCGGGTGTGCAGTGGCTCGGCCGTTCGGGCTTCCGCGCCGACTCGTTCCCCTACGAGTTGCGGCCGGGAGGCAACCGGCCCGGGTCCGGCGAGCTCTGGCAGGACTTCGACGCGGCGCTGGAGCGCCTGGCGATGGCGGCTTCCGGGACCGAGGTCGCCGCCGTCGCCCACGCGTTCCACGAGGTCGCGGAAGCGATGCTCGATGTCGCCGACGAGCTAGAGCGCGACGACAGCTGGCAGGCCGGATCGAGGGCTGGATGACGGCTTCGAGGTCCTGCGTTAGGTCCTGCCCGAAGTGTTTCGTCGAGCGATACACCGGACCCGCCTCCGCCCCTGCAGCCACGGGGTCGAGGGCTCGCTGGGGCGCATGACTACCCGCCCTCCACATAGTTGGAGAAGAGGAGGAGTGCGGGTAGTCATGCGCCCTTCGAGTTGTGGTGGGCAACAGGGGCGGAGGCGGGGTGATCGCGGGCACGAGCTGACTCTTGGAGCGTGCAGATGACTCGGGTTCTACGACCTGGTTGGGCGACGATGGCAGGGTTGACGTGGCTGGCGAGAGTGGGACCGGCACCGTTGAATGCGTGGCGGTGTGCGATGGGCTGGAGCGAGGTAGCGGCGAGGAGCCATGCGAGGCGACTCGAGCGGGAGGGCTGGCTGGCGCGGTATCCGATGCGGCGTGGGGACGGCTGCCTGTTCGTTCCGACGCGGGTCGGCGTGGCGGTCACGGGCGTCCCTGTCCGCGCGCCGGGCGAGCCCGCTCCAACCCGGTGGGCGCACCACTGCGGGGTCGCGTGGACGGCGGCGTGGCTGACTGTCCGCGGCCGCGAGTTCAAGGGTGGCCGCGAGCTGCTGGAGTTCGACGCGTGGTCGGGCGAGATCTCATGGCAGGACCAAAGGGGCTTCCATGACTCCAAGCACCGCCCCGACCTCGTCGGATTTCGCCCCGACGGCAGGCCGATCGCAGTCGAGGTCGAGCTGGCGCCGAAGTCGATCGAGCGACTCACGGGGATCCTTTTCCAGCACGCCGTGTGGCGCCACGCCGGCAAGAGCAACGGCGTCCACTACATCTGCGGCGACGAAGACGGACTCAAGCGGATCAGGAAGGCTGCCAACACGGGCCGAGCCTTCAGGTACGACGACCTCGGCCTCACGCTGTTGTTGCTTGACGCGATCAAGCAGCAGGCGATCGAGATGCGCGAGGACGATCCGCGCGCGGTCGGGTTCCGCCGCACGGTCGCCCATGCTGTCGGCAATGGCAGCTGACAGGCGCAAGTCGAGCCGCAAGCGCGAGCGTCGACCGTCGGGCTCCACGGACCCTGGACCTGCTCAGGATCCCGGGCCGCCGTACACCGTCATGTGGCATCCCGAGGCCGCCGCCGAGCGCGACGCATCGTGGCCGGCTCGGGAGAAGGTCGCGATGCTGCACGCGGCGCAGAAGCTCGAAGCCGCCGGGCCGCGGCTCGGCCATCCGCATTCGAGCGCCGTCCGCGGCGAGCTCGGACAGGGCTGCCGCGAGCTCCGGCCGCGCGCCGGGCGGAGCCGGTGGCGCCCCATCTACCGCCGCGTCAACCCGTCGACGTTCGTGATCTTCGCGGTCGGACCCGAGGCCGAGATCGACTCGCGCGGCTACGACGCCGCGGCTGCGAGGGCAGTCGAGAGGTTCGAGCAGCTTGAAGTTGATTGAGATCTGGCTGGCCAGTGCCGATAACGGCCGTGTTATCATGGATCGCATGAAGCTGAGCGAGATGAAGACGAACGACGAGCTGATCGCCGAGCAGCTCCGCGCCGACCCGGAGTTCCGGGCCGAGTGGGAGCGGACAGCATTGGCACGGGCTGTGGCGGTCGCGATCGTCCGCTACCGCGCCCAGCATGATCTGTCGCAACGCGAGCTCGCCGACCGACTCGGGATGAAGCAGCCTCAGGTCGCGCGTCTCGAACTCGGCGAGGTCAATCCGAGTATCGACACGCTCATGCGGATCTCGGCACAGCTCGGGATTGAATTCACGATCGACGTCCGCCGAGTCGGCTCACCGGTTCGTAACGTGACTCGGGAGGCCCAGAGTCGGAACCTCGTCGGGTCAATTCCCGGCGGCGATGTCGAGATCCTCGTCATCGCGCGGTAGGCGTCAATGGCGAAAGGCTCGGCTGCAAACGCGGGCTGGACCCGAAGCGGCGTGACCAGATGTGCGCTCGGGGGGGTCTGCCGACGCGCGACCTGTGCCCCAGGCGTCAGTGGATCAACGGGCCTGAAAGAATGAACATGCGGGACTCGGGCAGGGTAAGGCGTCTTGTCAGCTGCACAGCCAGCACATAGCGAAAGCCCCTGGGCTCTCGTCGAGGGTCGCTCGCTGACGCAACTGCTCGATGTGACCGAGGGTGTCACACGGGGGGGCTGTCGCTGGCGGCGAGGCCGGTGCGGCGCCGAAGACACCGATCGGCTGGACGCGGCGGCTTGGCTCGTGGCAGACGAGATCATCAAGCTGAGGTGTGGACCGGCAACCGGGATCTACGATTTGTGGCGGCTCATCGCCAAACGCGGAACTGTCCCCGATGGCGCCGACCCGACCACCGTCGAACCCTTTGTGGCGCCCACGTTCGGCTTGCCGAGCGATCCCGGTTCGACGGAGCATGTTCAAGGCTACGTCGCGGAGATCGCATGGAGGATGCTCACGGAGGAGGCGTCGGATGTGGGCAGGTCGATTGAGTATCTGGCTGTGCCCGACTCCGACGTCATCTCCCCCGGCGGTGACGGTTTTGTCGTATACCGCTTGGATGCCAGGGCGGCACTTGCATTTCGACTGTGGGAGATCAAGAAGCGCTCTGGATCGGGCACGGTCTCCGGAACGATCGGGAATGCGTATGGTCAGCTGAATCTGAACGCTGAGCGATATCTCGCGAAGATCACTGGCCAGTCGCAGGTACCACAGGAGAACACTGAACTCCGAGAGTTCTTCGCGGACCTGGTCCCCGCATGGAAGAGGTCAGACGAGGCCGCAGGAGCGGGGGTGGCCGTTGCCGCAAACGCCGAGGGACTTCCTGATCGTGCTTTTACGACGATGCACAAGCACTTCCCGGCGTTCGTTGCCGCGGGTGGGATCGAAGGATTGTTGATCGGTCTCGGGGGGTTGAAGGACTTCTCGACCCACGTAAGGACATTGCTGTGGACCGGGCTCTCAGTCGCGACGACCTGATCGCCGCGCTAGGCGACGCCCCGGCCATCCCGAGCCCGAAGAACTACAGCAGCTTCTCGCCGATGCTGAGCTGAGCTTGTTCGCGGGGCGCGTCGAGATCCCCGACCAACTCGTGCAAACGGGCTGGTACCTGCATGCGATCGCCTCGAGCGGTTCGGATCAGCTCGACTGGTCGCGACGATCGCGGGCGTTTCGGATCAGCGCCCACATCCTCGAGCTTGCTTCAAGGACTCCATCTCGACCGAATCCTGAAAGGCTGGAACTCGCGTTTGGCGCCGCCCTCGGATACCGACGTGGGGGCCTCGATCCGAACGCCAGCGCGGTCTATTCAGCGGCGTTGCCCATATTGGAGACGGCCAACCATGCAAATGTGACGTGGAGAGGGACTGTTGCTGTCGAGGCAGCGATCTATCTCCTGAGCTTCAGGACCTCGGATACATTTGAATGGCTCGCGGGTCGCAGAGCCGGCTTCAGCGCGCTTCGGCAGCAGACTCAGCTCGATGATCTCGCCGGGACGATATTCGGGCCTTCAGAGCATGTCGTTGAGGCCTGCTATGGCTTCTTGCGCTTCCTCATTTTCGGTGATCGTCCCCCGTTCGAGGCCGCGCGAGCGCGCCTTTTTCGGCTCTTTGGCTCGACGGCCGAGGCGGCGACTGTCAACGAGCGATGGGTCGCCGCCCACCTTCTGGTGTTGTCCGATGAGCTTGATGTCAGCTCTCCATGGACTTGCCTGCCTCCAGATTTCCCAGCGGCCGCCCGACGCGCGTTGACGTCTACCTCACCGCCTGTGCTGACGCTGTGGGAGCCTCAGCGTGAACTGCTCGCGGCAGGTGGTGCCGGGACCCAGCTGCTCTCTCCCGAGACCCGGCGCGCCATCCTTTCGATACCGACGAGTGCGGGCAAGACGTTGATCGCGCAGATGCTTGTCCTGGCGGAGCTGGCTCGAAGCGAACAATCGGTCTGTCTCATTGCCCCTCAGCGCAGCCTTGTCCGGGAGATCCGCCGAGCCTTGCTGCCGCGGGTGCGAGCGCTCCGCAAGCGAATGAGTGCGGACCTTCCAGACTTCTTGGCCGACTTTGCTGCCGACGTGCTCGACGAACAGCCCCCAGACGTTCAAGTCGTGACCCCAGAACGCTTTGCCGCGATGCTTCGGGGTGATCCAGAGGGCGTCCTCGATCGGTTCGGACTATTTGTTTTCGACGAGGCGCATCTTGTCGGCGATACCGGCAGAGGGTTCACGCTCGAGGGAGCGCTCACCTACCTGAACTGGCGGACACGTGACACGCATCATCGGATCGTGCTCATGTCCGCGGTAATAGGTAACGAGGCCACTTTCCAGTCCTGGTTGGAGACCGACCAGCCGGTCCTCCGGTTCCGATCGAGTTGGCGTGGGCCTCGACGGCTCAGTGCTGCGTTCACCACTCACGCCGACTGGGATCAACAAGAGGATCGGCCGCCGGCTGGCCGCGTGAGAATCCATCGCGTTGCGTGCCCCCTGTACGGCATCATCTCCTTCAAGGTCCCGGGTGCGGCTGCACGGTCATTCACGACAACCGAACCAATCGGCACTTTGGTGTGCAGGACGCGTCCCGACGGCAGAGCCGGGCCGAAGGACACCGGGAGCACTCCACATTACGTTCACGTCGCGGCGCTTGCGTCGTTTCTCGAGCACGCGGGGCCAGTCCTTACGGTGACAAGGACGCGGCCGGACGCACAGCGTCTGGCTGCCGCCCTTGCCGAAGGAAGGGATCCGGTCGCTGGGACACGCCGAACGCGGGACGCGGTGGCAGCGATCCTTGACGCGAGTCACCCGTTGGTCGCGATGCTCGAACGTGGAGTCGGCTACCACCACGCTGGGCTGCCCCTGGACGTCCTTGCGCTCGTCGAGGACGAGCTTCGAGCTGGAAGGCTGGACCACCTCGTCTGCACGACGACGCTGACGGAAGGCGTGAATCTACCCGTGCACACCGTTGTCTTGGCTGAAACACAATGGACAGGGAGCGACGTCCACCTGTCCGGGCCGCGAATGTTGAATGCCCTCGGCAGAGCAGGGCGCGCTGGCATAGAGACGGAAGGGTGGGTGGTCTTCGCACCGAGCGGCATCGCTCCCTCCGACCCCGAGCAGCATCTACCTGATCCGGATTCCCTGCGCGTGCGCTCGATGTTGAGCTCAGAGGAACTGCTGGAGCAACTTGAGGAATTCGAAGCGAGAAGGGCAACCGCCGCCGATGCGGTTTTTTCGGAGCTACCAGTCGGGCTAGAGGACTTCACTAGCTTCGTCTGGTACGTACTTGCTTGCGAGGAAGCCCTAGGCAATGCGCTCTCCGATGAAGGGCTCGATGACGTCGTGGCCGCTCTCTTTGCGGCTCGCCAGCTGACCGACTCCCAGCTGACGATGCTCAAACGGTTCGCGTCTGATGTGCGTACGACCTACGTCGACACGGACGTAACTCAGCGGCGTGCTTGGGCCCGTTCAGGCGCGCGGATCGCATCCGCCAGACGCATAGACGAGCTAGCCGCAAGTCTCGTCGAGCGCACACGGGAGACGTATGGGCTCGCGGAGCGACGAACATTGGCCGCGTATGCGCGGGCGGAACGCGAGCTGGCCGCGGGCAGTTCGGCGATCGATTTGCTCGAGGAGTGCGGCGTCCTTGAGGCGATCCTCGAGCTGCCAGACGTCTCCAAAGACTCTTGGCGGTTCCGGGTCACCGAGCGGGGTGACGACGTGGATGTCGACGTCGCCGAGGTCATGAAGCGCTGGATCGCAGGGCAGCCACTCTCGGAAATGGCTGACGAAACGCTGATGGCGGTGCCTCGTTCGGCGTGGCGGCTCGAGCAGATGGTGGACGCTGTGAGCCGAGGATTCGGCCACTCGATCAGTTGGATGATTGCCGCCGTCATCGAGCGCGCCAATGCATCCTTGACCGTCGGCGGACATCCACCGATTTGTCCGGCGCTTCCGCTCTATGTGCGATTTGGCGTCGATTCGCCGACGGCGTTGCGGCTCGTAACCCGCATGCTCCGAAATCGTCAGGTTGCCGTGCGTGTTGCTCGCGCTGCCGCTGGTGCTGAGGTTGAAGGCGATGCCGTCGACGCTTGGCTGGCGGAGGTACCTGTCGAGAGTTGGCCGCAGCTCTTTGGTGCGGGCCCGTCGGACATACTCGAGCTTCTCGACATCACGAGCGATCCCCAGGCAGAGGTTCTCCGTCGTCTACTTGAAGGTGAGGCCGTCGAGGTTTCCCTAGACGACGCTGTGGAGCTAGGACCCGTCCGGTTGGTCGTCGCTCCCGATGCCTCGGGAGTCCCGCTCGTGAGCGTTGAGCCAATGGCCGGCGGGGACGCGACGATTCTCGGCAGCCAGTGGCAAGCCGACCTCAGGAATGTGCTCGCAACCGGCGTCGAGATCAGTGCGGCCGCAACCGACGGCCCCGCGGTGCTGTTGCGACGCACCGACGCTCAGGCACCGTCGGGGGAATCGTGAGAGGGCACAGACGAACCGTGATCACCGGCTGCTGGACGATCGAGTCCGCCCACCTCCCTTCGAGGTTCAGTGGGCGAGCTTCACGTAGCCGCGGCGGGGCCAGGGTTCAAGCTTTCCCTCATCGATGAGCGCGTCAACGATGACCAGGAGTTCATCGTCGCTGTCTGTCCGCCGTGGCCAGAGCTTCGCTCCGACGTTCTCGAGGGGGACCGGGTTGCGCCAATCGCCCGTTTCTTCCGCGCACACGCGGATCGCCGCGAGGAGCACCACCTTCTGCTCGGCAAGCGTCATGCGGTGACTGTACGCGGTAGCAGGGCCACGTGGTTCCGCGGCGATGTGCGCCACAGCCGCGCCACAGTAGACCCCGATCGAGGGCGGTTCTGAGCCCCTCGGGAGCGGTTCCCGCCAAACCACGAACCGTAATCGTTCAGTCGTCGGGGCCTGTGGCGAGGATTCCTGCTTGTTGCAGCGAATGTTGCGGTCGTGGACCGCGCGGAGGCGGAGGCGATGTATGACTCGGGTCGTGAGGCGTGTGTCGAGTTCATTCTGGATCTCGCGGGCCGGTTTGCGCAGCATGAGGATCGGCTGAAGCGGCTTGAGGATCAGGCTTGTCAGGACTCGCGCACGAGTTCCATGCCGCCATCGCAGGATCCGCCGAAGACGCGTCAGCAGCGGCGCGCGGAGGCGCGGGCGAAGGCCAAGGAGCTTGCACGCCGGGAGGGTGAGCGCCGCAGGGCGGGTGGGCAGGGGGGTCATCCGGGCGCGGGTCGCGATCTGAAGCCGGAGGATCAGATTGATGAGATCGTCGATCACTATCCGGATGCGTGTGGCGGGTGTGGTCACGAGTTCACCGACCGGCAGCGCCGACCCAAGCGACGGTTTGGTCGCCACCAGATCGCCGAGCTACCGCCGATCGGCGTGATCTGGACCGAGCATCGCACGCACCAGTTGCGCTGTCGGCACTGCCGCGCGCGGACGAGTGCACGATTGCCCGAGCAGATCAGCTCCTACGCATTCGGGCCGAGATTGGAGGCGGCGATCGTGACGTTGACCGCCCGACACAGGATCTCGCGCCGCGGGATCTGCGAGCTCGCGCGCGATCTGTTCGGCGTCACGCTCTCGGCCGGCGCGGTTGACGCGATCTGCCAGCGTGCCTCAGAGGCGTTGGCTGGCCCGCACTGCCATTTGCAGGACTGGGTGCTTGACCGGGGGGCGGTGCATGTCGATGAGACCGGCTGGCGGACCCGCGGTGAGGGCCGGGCGTTGTGGACCGCGACCACCTCTGAGGCGACGTTCCTGCAGATCGCCGAGCATTGCAACCGCGAGCAGTTCAACGCGCTCATCGGCACCGCCTACGCCGGGATCGTCATCTCCGATCGCTGGAACGGCTATGAGCACCTTGACCCCGACCAGCGCCAGGTGTGCTGGTCGCACATCAAGCGCGACTTCCGCCGCCACTCAGAGGGACTGGCCGAGCAGAAGAGCTTCGGCGAGCAAGGCCTCGAGCTCACCCGCGGCGTGTTTGCGGCGTGGCGCGCCTACCAGCACGAGCATCAGGACCGCGACCGGCTGGCCGCCGAGATCGCGCCGATCCAGACCGGGCTACGCCGGCTGCTCGAAGACGCCAGCCCCAAGAGCCGGCGCACCCGCTGGCACCGGCGGTTCGCGAACAACCTGCTCAAGGTCTGGCCCGCGCTCTGGACCTTCCTCACCGTCGAGGGCGTCGAGCCCACCAATAATCCAGCGGAGCGTGCGCTCCGGGCACCGGTCATCCACCGAAAGGTTTCGCTCGGCACCCAAAGCGAGGACGGCGAGCGATTCGCTGAGCGCGCGCTCTCAGCAGCAGCCACGTGCCGCCTTCAAAGCCGCTCACTGTTCACCTACCTCACCGAACTACTCATCGCCCACAGCCGAGGCGACCCATTCCCAGCGCTTGCCTGAGGCCCCGGGGACTGAACGGTTACACGAACCGTCCGATTTGCAGGTAAATCAGGCCAGACTCACTCCTCGGCGGCTGGCTTCGAATCCCGGTAGCGGTACTGCTTTTATCCCTGCAAATCGGCACTTTTGAGCGAGCAAAATAGGGCTTTGGGGGCAGGTTTGGGGGCAGGCTGCAAAAAGATCCGCCGCCCGGGACCGCAGTGAACGGGTCGAATCTCGAGCCGATAGTCGATCGGGTCCGGGCCGTCTGGCGCCGGTGACAGGATCGAGCGATGGTTGAGCCAACCGAGAGCGAGAGCGCGTTCGGCGGTGGCTACGAGTTCGAGGCGGTCGCCGCGTGCCCTACGCGCGTCGCCAGCAGTATCGCCGGCTCTCTCACGCCGGAAGCGCGGCGCTGGGAAGCATCGGCGCCGGGCTCTTCGGGCCGGTGGTCGCGAGCGCGGGAGCGGCGGCGCTCGGCGGGCTGCTGCTCCTCACCGCGGTCGGGCTGGGTCTCTACGCTCGGCACTGGCTTTCGCTCGCTGGTCGCAGTCGAGTCGGCGCCCGCTCAGAGGACGAGGTGCAGCGCGTGCTCGCCCCTCTCGAGGCGGAGGGGTGGCGGCTTCGGCACTCGCTGCCGTGGCAGGGTTGGGGAGACATCGACTCGGTGGCGATCGCGCCCAGCGGGATGGCCGTCGCGATCGAGACGAAGACCAGGACGTACGATGGTCGCCATCTCGCTCGGGTGCGGGAGCAGGTGGCCTGGCTGTCGCGGCGCCGGCGAAGATGGGCACGAAACGGTGCCCTTGCAGTCATGTGCCTTGTTCGTGTGCGGGGCGTCGAGCGGGTCGAGCACGGCGTCATTGTGGTGTCCATCGACCGGTTGGCGCATGTCCTTCGCGTCGCGGCGGGGATGCGTCCACGGGCACCTCACGCAGCTGATCAGACGATGCGAAGCAACCGCGGCTCGGCCGGGTTCTACCCTGGTGATTGATGACCGTCATCAGTTGCCCGACGTGTAACGCGCGCAATCGCGTGGGCCCGATTGCCCAGGGAGTCCCACGATGCCCGCGATGTAAGTCCACACTGCCGTGGATCGTTGACGCGGACACCGACTCGTTCACGGCCGAGACGACCGCGTCCGTGCCCGTGGTGGTCGATTTCTGGGCGGCGTGGTGCGGGCCGTGTCGGATGATCTCGCCCGTGCTTGAAGGCCTCGCTAAGCGTCACGCTGGGCACCTGAAGGTCGTGAAGGTCGATGTCGACGCGAATCCAGGACTTGCGACCCGGTTCGGCGCGCAGTCGATCCCGTTGCTCATTGTGATCCGGGACGGGAGAGAGGTCGACCGAGTTGTTGGCGCGCTGCCCGGCGCTGCTCTCGAGCAGCGGTTGGGGCCCGTGCTCGCCCACTGATTTCGTCTCCGGGCTCGAGCACAGCAATACCCCGGCGTCGTGCGTTCGCTGGCGGAGGGGGGAGCGCGGGTCCTGACGGTGACCGGTCGCCCATCACGTCCACGAGGTTCGCGAAGTGAGCAGCGCGAGGGTGGCGAAGTCATCCCCGCCGAAGCGCGGCCAGCGGACGATTGTTGGCGAACGCAATCGTTCCACCGTGCCGGACTCGTGCCTAGTCCGCGCGATCTTTACGTCTCGCCATTGCGCTTGTCCGGGCCAGTCGGTTGCTGACTGCCTTCGTGGCTTTGCAGTGGCGCCGTCACGAGAGGCCGCGCGACCGCATTCACGCGGCCGAAGTCGGGGCGACGGCGAGTGCGAGACCGGTCCGCTTGCTCGCTACTGGTTAGCATCGCGCCGTCGCGAGCTTACGTTTGGTCGCCGAAGCGCTGGTGCCCTTCGGGCCGCGCCGATCGTGAAAGCACTAGTACCAGTCGGTGCCGCGTCTCGGCGCGGCGGCCAAAGTGCTGGCGGATGTCCCCGTTCCCGAGATCCGGCTGCTCACCTCGTCATGCGCACACCGGACGCCGGGGAACGCGACCTCGAAGCGAGCCTACGCGAGGCCGCCACGCAGCTACATCGTGTCCGCTGACGCCTTCCCGCGAGATGCCGCCGGGCTCTGCAATCGGCTGCTCGATCGACGCGCTCGGATGGGTCCTCATCGGCCAGGCGAAGATGCTGGAATGAGGCTAGACCGCGGTCCACGGCAGGCTTCACGACGCCGCGACCCTGAGCGGGCGACGGGGGTTATTAGCCGCCTGAGGCTCGTGAACCGCTTCGGACTGGGACGGAGGGCGGAACGCTACGCCGGTACCTGTGTCTAGGCCCGACATGCGCGATCCCGTTGGGCTAGCCGTTAGCGCGCGAGCACGGCCGGGAGCTGGCGCCGAGAGGAGATGTCGAGTTTGCGGTACGCGTGTCCGAGGTGGGTCTCCACGGTTTTCTCGGTGACGAACAGCGTCTGGGCGATCTCGCGGTTGGTCGCGCCCGCCGCGGCGAACTCGGCGATGCGTCGCTCGCTGGCGGTTAGCGCGTCGGCCCCGGCGTACTCGGTTGTCCGCGGTCGCACACCAATCGCGGCGAGCTCGCTCCGGGCCCGCCGCTCGAGCTGTGGGGCTCCGCAGCGAGATGCGAGCGCTAGCGCCTCGCGCAGTGGCTCTCGGGCGGCCGTGCGCTGTCCAGCTGCCCTGAGGGCTGCGCCGCGGTCGACCAGCGCGCGCGTATGTTCCAGCCGCGCGGGTGAGCCGGCCAGGACCGCGATGGCCTCTGAGAGCCGATCCGAGCGTTCCGCGGGGGGTCCGACGAGCGCCTGCGCGCGCAGGGCAACGCCGATCGCGCGGGGGGCGCCGAACGATCGCGCGCGGTGAACCTCGTCGTCGGCGAGCTCACGGGCCTCTTCGTGTCGGCCGAGCTCAGCGAGCGAGAGAGCCGCCGCCGAGCGCCAGGCGACGACCGCGGGGTTCTCGCCGCCGAAGGTCGGGTGCCCGAGTGCGCAGCTGCGGAGCTCCTCGCTCGCGCGTTCGTGGTTGCCGGTTGCCGCGCGCAGCACGCCGGAGGCATATCGCACCTGTGCGCCGGCGAGGAAGTCGGTGTCTTCGAGAGCTCCGGTCTGGTCGATCAAGCGGCGCAGCGAGTCCGGGGGCTCATCGCGCTCGATGCCAACGGCCACTGCCGGCGGCACCGCGAGGAGCCGGACGAACTCCGAGCCGAGCAGGTCGGGGGCGAGCTCGAGGGCTGCCTGCGCGTCGGCCTCGGCGGCGACCAAATCTCCGCGCAGATGGTCGATCGAGCCACGAAGCGCCGACATCAGCGCGACGGTGAGCGCTTCCCCATGCCGGCGCCCCGCGGCCAAGATCTCGTCGGCGTGGTGTTGTGCGACGTCAAGCTGGTCCGTCAACATGAGCGCCGCGAGGGCGAGGATCACCCAGTCGGCTCCCCGTTGAGGAACATCGGGCAGCCCGGCCGCGAGAGCGCGCTCGGCAAGCTCGGTCGCCACCTGCGCCGAGCGCAGATACATCACCTCGTCCATCGCGAGCGTGGCAAGTGTCAGCGCTGGAAGCATTCCGCGGGCCGCCCGATCCGGTTCTTGCAGCGTCAAGATCGTGGCATCGGCCTCGCGCCGGGCCGACGCGGACACGTAGCTGAGACCGAGCAATGCGGCCTGGAGCCGCTCGCGTTCCGAGGCGTCCTCCGGTAGTCGTTCCTGAGCGTGGTGCAATATCGCGGCTCCGTGTGCGGCGCGGCCCGCATAGAGGAACATGCCGGCTAGTTCGTTTGCCGCGGAGGCAATTCCGCTTGCCTCTTCGCCGTGCTCGACGATCGCCATCAACGGCTCGATCGCATCGGGCGAGCCGGCGCGGGCGCGTGCCTGGCCGAGCTCGCGCAGGACGGCGGATCGCTCGTTGCCGGTGGGAGGCTCCTCGACCGCGCGCGAGAGCAGGCTGGCCGCCGCGGTGGGGTCGCCAAGCGCAAGCGCCGCGTGGGCGGCGTCTCGCAGCACCGCCACTGCCTCGGGATCCGCAGCCGGCTCGGTGTGCATGAGCTGCGCCGCGATGGCGGCAGCGCCCGCGACGCGCTCGCGCAGGATCCGCGCCGCCGCGCGATGGAGCCGATCCCGCTCTGGGCGGGAAAGATCTCCATAGATCGCCGCGCGCACGATCGGATGGGCGAAACGGACTGTCCCGCCGGGCTCCACGACGCCGGCGAGCACCAACTCCGCCAACGCTGCCTCCAGCCCGTCGCCGCTCACGCTGGCCAATCGGCCGGCGTCGCCGATCTGGGCGCCATCGCCGAGGACGCTGAGCGCGCGGGCGAGTGCAGCCGTCGGCGGCGAGACCCGGGCGAGACGGAGCAGGACCGCATTGGCGACGCCGCGAGGGACGGTCACCTTCAGCTCGTCTGCGGCCGCCGCTGTCGGGGCGAGTCCGCGAGCCGCGGCCTCGCTACACAGCTCGCCGACCAGGAACGGGTTCCCGTCGGTCACCTCCAGGCAGGAATCGACGAAGCGAGCGTCCGGGTCGTGGGAGAAGCGAGCCGCGACGAGCTCGCCGATGGCCGTCCTCGTGAGCCGTGATGGACGTAGAACTCGCGCGGCGGGATCGCCGACCAGCATTGCCGCCTCGGGCGTGAGCGCCGGATCGAGGCGCCGGGTGGCGACGATCAGCGCGAGCGGCTGTTCCTCGAGTCGACGTCCGATAAACGCGAGCGCGCGTGCCGATGGTGCGTCGCACCACTGCAGGTCATCGACAATGAGCGCCAGGGGCACGTCGGTGCAGAGATTTGACGCGAGCCAGTACAACCCGTGTTGCCACGCGTAGCCGGCGTCGGCAGGCGGGGGATCCGATGTCGAGCCGGCTGTGACATCGGCCGGCGGCGCGATCAGCAAGTCCTCGGCCAGGGCCGCGGCGCCCGCCAGCCAGCGGGTGCGCTCAGCGGCGTCAGCCTCCACCAGGAGCCGTTCGAACAACTGGCGGATGATCCCGAACGGGAACCCCTGCTCGAGGTCGGTGGCCCGCGCGGTAAGGATGCGCACGCCCAGGCGCCCGGCGCGCGCACGCGCCTCGTCGAGAAGCCGTGACTTCCCGATCCCTGCCGTGCCCTCGATGACCAGGATCCCACCGACTCGTCGCCCGACGCTTTGCAACGCAATCTGCAGTTCCTCGAGCTCGCGGTCGCGCTCGAGTAGCTCCGTCCGCTCAGCAGCTGGCGCCTGCTCCATGCGCGGACCGATCGTAAGCGGATTCCCTCCCGTCCTGCAATGTTCGGGGGTCCATATCAGGGATCCGCCCGATGCGGCGATTCCCGGTCAGCCCGACGATGTCGGTCGACACCGACTCGTAAAGGAACTCGCAGGATGGCACTTATCCACGTCCAGATCGCCGAAGGCCTCTTCACGGCGCAGCAGAAGGAGGACATTGTCGAGCGCCTGACCGACGTCATGGTCGAGATCGAGGGCGAGGGGATGCGCGCGCTTACCTGGTGCATGATCGACGAGATCCCCAGCGGTCAATGGGGCATCGGCGGCCAGATCCTGACCGCCGACGAGGCCCGGGCGCTGGCGCGCGGGACCGCCGTTCACCGCTGGGCCGACGGACGTTCGCCATCGGGTGAGGCGTGACCGCGGCCATGCGAACACCGCTGGAACCATCTCTAGCCGCGACCTCGCGCCGACGCTCAGGTCGAGCGCTAGGACGATCGCCGGCTGAGTCGCCGACTCGCCTGCTTGAGCCCGATGCCCTAGGCGATCACATCGACCAGCTGTTTCGCGCGGCGTGGGCGATGTGTGGATCGCGACACGACGCCGAGGATCTCGTGCAAGAGACGCTCGCGAGGGTGCTCAAGCGTCCCCGATTCCTCCGCGATGGCAACGAGGTCGCATATCTGATGCGAGCCCTGCGGAACACGTACGCCGACCGCTACCGAAGCGCGGCGAGCCGCCCCGCATCGCGCGAGCTCTTCGAGGACGACGTGCCGGCGCGCCACCAGAGCCCCTTTGAGGCGCGGGAGATCATGCAGGCGATCGCGAACGCGCCACCTCTTTACAGAGAGGCCGTCATCGCCGTCGACCTCGTCGGCATGTCCTACGGCGAAGCCGCACGCTCGCTCGGAACCCGCGAGTCGACGCTCACGACGCGCCTTCACCGCGGACGGCAGCACGTGGCGCGCCAGCTCACCCTCGACCCGTAAACACCGCGCCACGAGACGTGAACCCCTGACCAGGAATTCCACATGACTTCGCCGCACCTTCACATGCTTCTCGCCCGAGCGCGAATGGATGATCTTCGCCCAGCCACTGATCCTCTCACACACAAAGCGGAGCGTCCCCCTGAGCTCGATCGCGATGTCATGCTTCGGCTTGCATCGGCCGCCGATGAGACCTCGCTGACCAGGCTCGCCGCGCTCGACAGCTCCCGGACCCCGGTCGAGCCCGTTCTCCTCGCTCTCCTGAACGGCGAGCCGGTCGCCGCGCTCTCGGTCGTCGATGGCACGCACGTTTCCGACCCGTTTCGCCGAACCGCTGGGTTGATCGATCTTCTGCGGGCTCGAGCGCGCCAGCTTCAAGGCGACACGCGGCGCTCACCTTCGAGAGCCACGCTGCGCCGAGCCACACTCATATGTCCACCGCAAACCCTGGAGGCCCAGCATGAAACCTGTCCGGGTCACGACCGACGTTCCCTATCCACCTGAGCACGTGTACGACTTTCTCGACGTGATGGCAAATCACGAGCCGTTCACCAACCACATGCTCCGCGACTGGGAATACTCCGGACCCGACCGCGGCATCGGCTCCAAAGCGAAAGTCAGAGTCGACGCGGTCGGCCGCAGCGACACCGTCGAGATACAGGTGATCGCGGCCGAACGGCCGACCCGGATCGTCGAGCAGAACCTGAGCGCCGGCGGCCGACGGATCGCTACCGGCACCTACACCCTCGAGCGACTCCCGACCCGTAGCACCCGGATCGCGTTCGAGTACGCCTGGAAGCAGGCGCCGCTGGCCGATCGCGCCGCTGCCCCCGTCGTCCGCGCCATCCTGAGGCGAGCAAACAAGAGAGCGCTCGCACGCCTCGTCGAAGAACTCGCCTCGCGCGACCTCGCACACGCCGCATAGGGTCCGACGAGCGCAGCCGCGCCTGCAGCGCCGACGCCAGACACCGCTCCGACCGCAGCACCCAGCGGGCTCCAGATTGCGCGGAACGCCGGTTGCCGCAGCCTTGACCCAAGGCGCTGGCCGCCGGATCTTCGCCGAGCCGACGCTCATGGTCACTTGGCGATCCGGCGGCGTCCAGGCTGACCACGAAGGCTCCCTTCGGTATGGCAGACCGGCAATGTGGCTCAGCTGTGTCTCTCCGGACGGGTCCGATAGCGCTCGAATCGTCGCCGGCGATGTCCGCTCCGCCACGAGACGGGAAGTCTCGCCGGCGGCGTTGTTTGCAAGGTTGGTGCAAACGATCCGGTCGAAGCGGAAGTGAGCGCGGACCTCGAGGTCGCTGTCGCTCGGGACGACAACCAGCGATCCCGCCGCGGGCGACCGGCCACTGCATCGCCCGGCGGAACCGGAGTTGACGCGCCTCGATGCAGACGCCACGTCGCCGGCGCTACTGCTACAGCAGGCGCAGCAGCAACGGTTGCCGCGGCGTGCGAGTCGCTTGGTCGGCGGCGCCTGAGCAAGCGGCCGACCGACGCGGCGCGGCGTCGAAGCAATAGTCGGCGGAGGAGGCTCGGCGCGCTTCTCGCCTCTGCAGTGACGACCGGCACGCCGGTCCGCGGCGCGGCTGCTCTGCTCGCGAAGGGGCAGTGATCTGAGCGCGGAAACGGACCCGATGCGTCACTGCTTTCGGACAAACCGGGCGCCGCGCGACGCGACGCTCGGCGTGGCTGCGTCGTCGCCGTTGGATGCGTCAGACGGCCGCGGCGGGCCGATTGCGTTCGTGGCATTGCACTGACGCCGTCACCAGGGGCCGCGCGATCGCACTCACGCGGCAGAAGTCGGGGCGATGGCGGGTGCGGGACCGGTCCGCTTGCTCGCCACCGGTTAGCACCACTTCGTCGCGAGATTACGTTTGGTCGCCAACGCGATCGCGCGCGGGCCGGAAGTTAGACGACGAAGGCGATCGGGCGACGGCGGCTGCCGGCTGATCGTCTCGGTGGCCGTGCTCGACAGCTCCAACGTCGAGGTGGCGAGCGCACGACTCTACCCGTCGGGATGTTCAGCGCGCGAATGAGGCCCGCCGCAGACCGGGCACACAAACCGGCTCGTCACCGGACCACTTTTGTGCGCCCACCGCTTCTCCTGCCGCTTGCGTCGCACACGGTCTCTTGCCTGGCGCTCAGGGCTCTTCGAGAGATTGGTGCTCGCGCCGAGCTGGCCGCGTTTTCCACTCATATCGCGAAGCTTAGCTACTTCCCGAGGAATAAGTCGGGGGTCTGCGAGGGGGCGTTTCCGTCCGGTGTGACAGTGAGAATTCCCTGCACGTAATGCGGTTTCTCGCTGAAAGGGGAGTGCATGCTGACGCTTCTGGCGGAGCAGCCGGAGTGCCTGTGGGAGGACGCGTTGCCGATCGAGGTGAAGGAGTTGCCCGAGGATCTGGCGGCGTTGGATGTGTTGTTGGCCGATCACGAGTTGCTCTGGCCATTGGTGGAGCGTTGGCGCCAGGAGTTCCGGGAGACCGGCCGGTTGGTGTTGACCGAGGGGCGGCCGACGATTCCGCTGGAGACATATGTGCGGTTGATGGTGCTCAAGCAGCGCTACCGGTGGGGGTACCGGACGCTGGTGGCGGAGGTGTCGGACTCGATTCATCTGCGCCGGTTTTGCCGGATCAGCCTCTCGGAGCGGGTGCCGGACGAGTCGACGGTTCGCAAGCTCACGCGGCGGATCGGGCCGGAGACGGTGTCCGAGCTCACGCGCGCGATGGTCGTCAAGGCGTGCCGGGAGAAGCGGTTCCGGCCGCGGGCGGTCAGAATCGACTCGACGGTAATCGAGGCGGATGTGAAGTATCCGACCGACGCGGGGCTGGCCTCCAGCGGCGTTGCCGTGTTGGCGCGGGAGGGTCTCAAGCTCGCGAGGCTGATCAAGGCGAAGACGGCGCGGGTGCGGGATCGCTCGCGGGCGATGGGCCGGAAGCTGCGGACGATCACGCGCACGGTTCGCCGTCGTTCGGGGGAGGCCAAGCAGGAAGTGCTCAAGCTGACCGGCGAGACCGGCGAGCTGCTGCAGCGCTCGATCAAGGAAGCGCGCAGGCTCGCGCAGATCGCACGGGCCAAGGCGCGCGGGCGTGGCGCGAAGGCGAAGGTGAAGGCCGCGGCGGCGTTGGAGGAGATGGCCGACCGCTGCGAGAAGGTCGCCGGTCAGATCAAGCAGCGTGTCGCCGGGGAGCCGATCAAGGACCGGATCGTGTCGCTGCACGATCCGGACGCTCGGCCGATCCGCAAGGGGAAGCTGGGGAAGCCCAACGAATTTGGGTACGCGAGCCAGCTGGCGGAAGTGACCGAGCACACCAAGCGCGGCGCCCGTGGGTTGATCCTCCCGGCCTCGACGGAGATCGGCAACCCGGTCGAGGACACACTGCTGCCCGGCACGATCGCGGAACTCCAGCGGCTCGGGATCAACGTGCAGGAGGTCGCGCTGGATGGTGGGTTCAACGTCGGGCCGACGAACACGGCGCTCGAGGACCTTGCGCCGAAGAACGTGTTCATCGCTGGCCGCCAGGAACCCAGCTCGAAACGCACCGCCCGCCGGATGCGGCGCTACCGAACGGGCGCGGAGGGCCGGATCAGCCACCTCAAACGTCGCTATGGGCTGGACCGATCCCGCCTGAAGGGCGACACGGGCCGGCAGATCTGGACTGAATGGAGCATCCTGGCCTACAACGCCGACACGCTCGCCGTCCGGGAGCGGTGAAACACTCCCAACCGCTCCTTCAGCAAGAGCAAACCCATTACTACGAACCGGCCGCGCGAGTTCCCTCCGCGGCCGTTTCGTCTCTCATGAGTTTTTCCTCGGGAAGTAGCTAGCGGTCGAGACGCTGGAACGTTGCGCAACCCTCTTGCCTTTGTAGTCGTCGGTCGTGCGGGTCGGCTCGGGGTTCTCGCGCAGCACGAGTTCCGGCGCGGCCGTGGCGGGCACTCGAGTTGTCGCCAAAGCGCAAGCAAGCTCGGCACGGGCGAAAACCTGAATGCGATCGTGACAACGACGGCAGCCAGGCGCTCCCGACGGGCTCACGGGCGCCGAGATCGAGGCCGTGCTCGACGAGGGCGATGAGCAGCGCGCGAAGGACGTGCTCGGGGATGAGCGCGCCCACAAGAACCGCGCCGGCGTCATGAAGAGTGCCGAGCGCGAGACCGCCAGCACGTGAGATCCGGTAATACGCGGACGGAGCACGAGAGGCTTCCGTCCGCGCAACGCTCCGCCCCGGTCCTTATCGCAATAGATCCGACAAGCGCGCGGCTTGCACAAGTCGATCCGGCGCGGTAACGAGCCCATCCAGCAGATCGACGATCGCTACCTGCTTCTCGAGTTCGTCGCGGCGCGGGCAGCGAGCCGGATTGCCTGCGGGTGATCCGTGTCGGTGCCGGCGTACGGCCGTGGACGCCGAGAGACGTCGGCGCCCGCGGAGCTGCCTGGGTAGGTCGGGGTCGGTCGAGAGGTGTGCCACGACCGGCGGGACGGACAGGGACCGGGGAGCCCATCCCGCCGGTTTACGCAGCTTTCCAGAACTACCCGATGCCTCGGGCGCGAAAACCTCTCACCACGCTCACCAGCTGAACGGGTCGCCAGCCTAATCGGGCTGCGCCTGATCGTCAGCAGCTCACCTTTCGGTTCCAGATGCTTCGATCAGGCGCGCTCGATCCCGGTCTTGACGGCGAGTCTCACCGCTTGTGGAACGGTTCAATCCAATCCCGACAACTGTCGTACTGGACGCCGCGAGCATGGTCATACGAACGTCCACCGACGGGGCTTTTGCGTCGCTCGAGGTTCCAGTAGCAACGGCGCAATCGGGCCTGGCTGGGCGACGAGCAGGGCAGAGACATCCTCAGCGTTTGGGACCTGCTTTCGTCCTTGTGCGGCTTCGCGGCCGGCGAGCGGCGACCGCAAGCGTGAGGACGCGACCGCGCCGATGCAGGCAGTCCGCACGACCGAGGCGTCGCCATTGCGCAAGCCGGCTCGGGACCGTCACTGCGATCGAAGCGATCGTCCGCTGGGACGACCGCCGACCCTCGAATGGAGCCACGGGAGGCGGCCGACCGTTGCTGCTGCCTGAAGCGTTTATGTTGGGTTGGTGTCGTTGCATCCCGTGTTTGCTGGGGTTTGACGTGCCGGACATGTCATCGACGTGGGCTGTCGGGTTGCCGGTTGGACGCGCTGGGGATGTACGACCGAAACGACCGAAGTTGCGGTCAGTTGGCTTGGAGCAGCGGGATCCAGATCTCGGCGGGGCGGCCGGTGCTGTCATGGCCGTGGTGGCGGCGAAGGCGGCCGGCGTCGAGCAGCGCGGTGAGCGCACGGTCGATCTCGCGGGCTTTCTTGTTGCGGCTGAAGAGGTCGCGCACTTCGGTGCGGCTGACGCCGTTAGCGCGTTCTTTGGCGAGCGCCCAGATGTCGTCGGCGGTGGGGTCGCCGAGGGAGTCGCCGAAGACCCAGCGGGTCGAGTCGCGCACGTAGCGCCAGAGGGCGAGTGCGGCATCGAGGTGTGCCTGGGTGATCGCCTGAGAGCGGTCGAGGAGCGCGTAGATCAGCGCGAGTCGGATGGTGTGCGCTTCGGCGCGGCCGGTAGCGGCACCGAACATGCCGGGCTGGGGAGCGGAGAGCTGCTCGTAGATGTCGCTGTAGCGCTCGCGCGCCTCGGCGTCGAAGGACAGCTCGCCGCAGCTGCGAGCGTGCGCGAGCGCGGCGGCGATCGTCCTCTTGAGCCGGTCGAGGTCTTGGTCGGCGAGGCTGCCGCCAAACGGAAGCAGTTTGCTGCGGCGGACGGCGACGAGCAGGAAGCGGTTGAAGAATCCGTTGGCGAGCTCGGTGGCGTTGAGGTAGCGCAGGAGCTCGTCTTTGGTGATGTGCGCGACGATCCCGACGTGCGCTGAGCTGGCTCGCAAGGGCGCGTTGCGGACCAGTGCCTGGAGGCGTTTGCTGTCCCAGCCGTTGCGCACAACTGGAGAGAGCGTGTTGCCCTCGCGCGCGAGTACCTTCATCACCTGCGCGAACTCGGGCTCGAGCACCAAGAGCCGTTTGTCGGCGGGCGCGGCGGTGTCGTTCTCGTCGAGTGGGTCGCGAACCTCGGCGATCAGGCCCTCGCCGCTTGATAGGCCGGACACCAGTCGGCCTGAGACGAACTCGCGGTCGGCGGCGGCTAGCAGGGCCTCGACGTGATCCCAGCTCGAGCCTTTGCGTCCCTTCCCGGACGCGCCGACGAGCACGCAGAACTCGTTTGGGTAATGGCGGGAGGCCTCGATCCGCAGATGCGCGTGCCGGCCGGCGGCGACGCCGAAGGAGATCAGGAACTGGACGAGCAGCGCGATCGGGTCGGCCTCGGTGTGCGGCTCGATGAGCTGGACGAATTCGCCCGCTGGGCCGTGGAGGGCAGACTCGGCGATCGGCTCGGGCCAGCCGCTCACTTCTTGCTCCCGCGGCGGTGGGTGTGCTCGAGCTCGCGCACGCGGCCGTGCGCGAGCGCCAACTCTTCGCGCAGCTGTGCGTTCTCGGCACGCAGGCGCTTGTTCTCCTCGAGCGTGCCGCGTAGCCTGGCGCGGGTCGAGTTCTCGCTGGCCTGTTCGTGTGCTGGAAGGCGGGAGGGGGCGCGCTGCTTGCCGCGGAGCTGCTCGATCTCGGCTCGCAGCTGGGTATGTCGGTAGAGGAAATCGCGGCCGACATTCGCCGTGTGGGCGACGGTTGCGAAGTTCACCTCGACGCCGCGCCCGTGCAGCTCGCGGATCGCGCGGCGGGCGCGCTCCTCGGCGTCTTGTGAACGGGCGGTGGCCGCGCCACGCAGCGCGTCTGCGCGCCGATCGCTCACGGCTTGGGCTCCCTGGCCTTGGCCTGCCGCTTGGCGGCCAATTCGATCACGTCAATGTCGCACCCCGACTGCTCAGCGTTGCTGGTCTCGATTGCCTCCAGCCCGTCGAGGATCCGCCGCAGCGACCGCTCATCACGTTCGAGCAACTCGACCAACCGCAGATTCTCGTTCTGCTTGGCGCGCTCGCGCAGCGCCTGGGTGTCGGCGAGCTGGCGCTCGTGGATCTGGCGAAACGAGCTGTCGGTGAGGAAGTTGTCGCAGCTCAGGCACGCGTTCGGGTGCGGGCATGACTGCACCAGCGGCAGCCCGCAGTACCCATTCGGGAGCGCCTGTTTGGCGCGCGCGATCCGCTCCTTCATCCACGCCGCCTCCCCAAGCGGCCCGTCTGTTGGCAGCGCGATCCGCTCACCGCGGACGTTGACCCGCTCATGAAAGCTCAACATCTCGCGCTTGACTGTCTCGTCGTCGAGGTGCGCGTAACGCGCGGTCATCCGGATCGATCCGTGATCGAGCACCCGCTGGATCACGGGCAGCGGCACCCCCTCGTTGACCAGGCTGGTGCCGAGGTGGTGGCGGAACCGGTGCGGATGCAGCCACACAACCAAACGCCCGCGGCTGTCACGGACCTCCGCCATGTGCACGTAGCGCTTGAGCATGTGGCGGACCCCGCGAATCGTCACGTGATGCTCGCCGCGCGAGCTGCCGCGGCGACCGGCCGGCGGCGACGGCAACAGAAACCGCGTGCCGTCCCCGAGCGTGCTTGTCAGGAACTGCTCCTGGCGGCGCAGCTGCTCGTGTAGCACGGGGCCGATCGGGATCACCGCCTCGCGACGCAGCTTCGCGTTCAGGTAGCGCAGGTACGGATGCCCGTCAGAGCCGATCTGGAGCGCGTCGCGCGGTAGCGTCACGATGCTCGAGATCCGCAGCCCGGTAAACGCCAACAACAGAATGATCGTGCGGTGCTGCTCTGAGGGCAGCAGCGCCAGGTTGCTGGGATCGATCAACTGGTCAAACACGGGCGCTTCGATCCCGCGCGGCAGCCGGCAGTCGTCAGACGGGATCTCGCCCGGATGGATCGTCGCGCTGCGCGGCATCCGGGCCAGCCCGTCCTCCCACTGCTCCTCCAAGAACAGCCGCACCGCCGACACCCGCGAGGTCTTCGTTCCCGCCGCCAGGCCGCTTGAGCGGATCGACAAAAGCCAATCCTCAAGCACGACCCGGGTAATCCCCGCCGGCGAGACGACCTCAGGCGCCCGGTCGCCCAGCCAGCCGCTGAACGCCGCCACGTGATGCACATAGTGAGCCATCGTGCTCGGCGCTCCGCCGGCCAGCAGCCGGGCGCGTGCCCACCGCTTGGCTGCCTCCCTCAGCCACGGCTGCGCGATCCTGTCGAACAGGATCGCTCCGTCCCGGCCGGTGCTCAGCAGATCGGCGTGCGGCAGCTCCCGCAACGGCCACCGATCACACGCCCACAGCCCTTCCCAGCCGCTGGGCGCGCGCCCACCATCGATCGCTTCAAGCGGCGCGGCGGTCATGCGATCAGGTCCGCCACCCGATCCAGCACCCCGCGCTCGGCCAGCACCCGGCGCAGGTCCTCGGCAGTCAAGTGCGTGTAGATCAGCGTCGAGGACGGCGAGCGATGCGTCAGTACCGCGCCGATCACCTCGAGCGCCACACCATCGCGATACGCCAACGTCGCAAAGGTGTGCCGAAGCTGGTGCGCGGTGAAGTGAAACCCCAGCTGACGGCGGGTGCGCATCACGATCTCGTTCACCGACAAGTAGCTCAGCGGCCGGCCGATCTCGCCGCCCCACAAGTTCACGAACACGAAGTCCGAGTCAACCTCGCCGTACTCCTCGTGCATGTAGTCAGACCACAGCCGGATCAGCTCACCCGGCACCGGCACCGACCCGCGCGCCCCACCCTTCGAACGCACCCGACTGCGTCCGCCCTCGCGCGGAACGATCTCGATCCGCCGCTCCCACGACACGACATCCTCATGCCGCAACCCCAGCGCCTGGCCGACCCGCATCCCCGTGCTCGCCAGCAGCGCAAATAAGAACCGGTCACGCAGCCGCTGCTGGCAATCGATCACCGCCGCGACCTGCTCCAAGCTCAACGTCCGCGGCAGCCGCTGACGCTCGGGCAGCCGCACCGCCCGGCCGCGCGGCCTGGTCCGAGCGATCCCGTGCAGAAACGGCTTGTAGCCGCCGCGGCCGCTACGCGTGCGGACCACCAGCTGCTCGGCCAGCGTGTTCCCACGCCGACCCTGGAACTCGTAGAACGACACCACCGCCGTCAGCATCCGATTCACCGTCGACGCCGACCGCTTCGCCGCCTGCTCGCTGAGCACCAGCACGTTCGGCGCCGGCCTTCGCGCCCACGCCGCAAACTCGCCCAACTCCACGACCGACACCCGACCCCACTCCAGACCCCGCTCCCCCAAAAACGACCAGAACGCCGCCAGGTCGCGCGCATACGCCTCGACCGTGTTCGGCGAACGCTCGATCCCCGTCAACCAGCCGAGGAACTCGCCGACCAGCCCGACCAGCCGGCCGTCCGGTCCGACCACCGTCCACGACTCCACCCCGCTCGACGGCATCCGCACCCGCCTAACGACGCACCCCCGACACCGCACCCCATCAACGTGATCGTCATCCATGACACGACCCAACATAGCCACGCCGCCGGACGAACCCGAACCGCCGACGTCGATGACATCACCAACAACCCGAGATATCGCGTCAGCAGAGCCCCCGAAGAGCCCGCTCAAAGACGTCGATTACGCCCCAAGAGCAACCCAACATAAACGCCTATTGCAGCCATGGCGCCGCCGTGGCCCGTTTGTTCGATCAGGGGAAGTCTGAGCCGGACTGCCGCAGAGGCGGCGAAGGGGACCCGCTCGACGATTGCTCCGCGGGAGCGTCCGCTTGCCCGGCGGCGGCTGGCACCGCGCCACCGCGGAGCTGCGCTCGGTGCCAGCAGATCCGCCGACTCGGGGCACGACCGGAGTCACGCTGCTGGAGCGCGACAGTCGCAACGTGCGCCTCACCGACGCTGGTGATGCGATCAGCTACGAAGGGTGCGAGGCAGCCCGAAGCGGCCGAGAACGCTGCTGTCGACAAAGTGGGTAATCGCAGAGATGCGGTCGCCCGCGAGGGTCAGCACGAGCACTCCGGCCGCATGCGCGATCGGTGTTTGCGAGTCGGTGCGGTAGCAACCGAATGCTGGCTGGCCGTTGGCTCGGGTTGGGATCAGCTTGTGGCGGCGCCCGCCCCGCCAGTTCAGGTATTCGTAGATCGCGGTGCGGCCTTGGTATTCGAGCGGGGGCGGCGGCATCGTGAACCACGCGTCTTCGGTGAGTAGCGCGACGACGCCGTCGATGTCGTCGGCCATCCAGGCATCGGCGAAACGGCGAACGAGCTCGTGTTCTGTCGGTGAGTTGGGCTGTGGCGCTCGGCCCCGGTCTGACGCGGGAAATAGGCGTTCGGTCGTTACCCGCGCGCGCTTTAGGGCGCTTTTGACCGAGTCCTCGCTTGTCTCGAGCGTGTCGGCTACCTCGGCGGCGTGGAAGCCGAGGACGTCGCGGAGAAGCAGGACGGCGCGTTGGCGTGGTGGGAGATGCTGCAGGGCCGCGACGAACGCGAGCTCGACGGTCTCCCGGGTCTGGTATCGAGCATCTGGACCCGGCGCCGTATCGATGATCCCCTCGAGGAGGGCGTCGGGGTAGGGCTGGAGCCAAGTCACCTCGCCGAGCCTCGTCGGCTCCGGCGGGGCGAATGGCGGCTCGGGTGCCGGCGGCGGCCGGCGGCCGAGCACGCGCAGGGCATCGAGACATCGATTGGTGGCGATCCGGTAGAGCCACGCGCGCAGCGATGCCGTGCCCTCATAACCCGACAGACCGCGCCAGGCGCTCAGCAACGTCTCCTGGAGCGCGTCCTCAGCGTCTTGCATCGAGCCGAGGATCCGGTAGCAGTGGAACTGGAGCTCCCGCCGGTAGGGGTCGGTTAGCTCGCGGAATGCCTCCTGCTCGCCTTGTGCAGCGCGCGTCAGCAGCGATTGGCCCATCTTCTGATCCTCGCATCTCAACTCCGATTTCGCCGGCACCAACAGATATGACGTCGCGCGCGCCGAGAAAGGGTCGCCCGGCGACCGCGCGACAGGCACTGACCCTTCTTCGGCCCCGCCGGCGTCTCAATACGCGGATGGCAAACCCCCGACACCAGGAGGACCGGAATGACCGCGTACGCAATCGGGTCGGCGCAGGAGCACCTGGCTGTTCGGCTCGAGCTGCTTGATGCCGAGACGGACCTGACTCGCTAGAGGAGGCTCAAATGCTGCATCCCGCTCTCGCTCGAGAGCTCGCCACCGCTCACATCGATGACCTACATCGCGCGGCCGCCCGTTGGCACACGATCCGTCTCGCCCGTCGCGCCGCGCACGAGGCACGCGTGGCGGCCACTCCAACCGCCATACAGCGATCCGCCTCCGAGTCAGCCGCGTGGACTTCGTGCGCCCCGGCCGACGGCATGACGCCAACCGAGACTGCTCAAGCAGCCCTATGGCCAGGCCAATCCGTCGTCGACGTCCCCTCGGGGCCGCGAGCCGGAATCGGTCGGGCATCGAGATCGTCATGAGTCCTTTGCCGATGCTCAGGCTGAACGCGAGGATCGGCGTGGAGTGCCCCCGGTTTCGAGGACACCTGAGGGCTTTCGTCGAAAGACGACGGCCAGGAGGTGAGAAGTGCCTCGGACCAGACCGCCGTATCCACCGCAGTTTCGTCGGGAGGCGATCAAGCTTGTTCGCATCTCGAGCAAGAGCCAGCATCAGATCGCGGAGGATCTCGGGATCTCCGATGTGACGCTGCGTAACTGGGTCAAGCAGGCCGAGCGCGACGAGGGCACGCGCCCGGACGGCCTCTCCAGCGATGAGCGTGAGGAGCTCGCGCGGTTGCGTCGTGAGAATCAGACGTTGCGGATGGAGCGGGAGATCCTGAAGAAGGCGGCCGCTTTTTTCGCCCGGGAAACCGGCGAGCCGTAGGAGAGATCTTCGCGCTGATCGAGGCGGAGAGGACGAACTTCCCGGTGGCGGTGATGTGCCGCGTCTTGGGGGTGAACCGCACCAGCTTTCACGACTGGGAGCGGCGCGCGCCGTCTGACCGCGCGCTGTCCGATGCGTGGCTGACCGAGCGGATCAAGCAGGTCCACGCCGCCTCAGACGGCACCTACGGGTCAAGGAGGATCCATGCTGAGCTGCGCCTGGCGCACGGCGTGCGCGTCGGGCGAAAGCGGGTCGAGCGGCTGATGAAGGCCGACAGCATCTCCGGAGTAGCGGCGCGCAAGCGCCGGAGGACGACGGTCCGCCTGCCCGGGCTGCGCGTCCCACCGGACTTGGTCGAGCGCGACTTTCGCCCGACTGGTCCGAACCTGACGTGGTCGGCGGACATCACCTACATCTCGACCTGGGAGGGGTTTCTGTACCTCGCGCACGTCCAGGACCTGTTCTCTCGGTTGATCGTCGGCTGGTCGATGGCTGACCACCTCCGCTCAGAGCTCGTCGTCGACGCGCTCGAGATGGCCGTGTACCGGCGACGACCAGCACCGGGGTTGGTTCATCATTCCGACCAGGGCTGTCAGTACACCGCGGTGCTGTTCACCAGACGCTGCGAGCGCGCCGGGATCGAGGTCTCGATGGGCTCAGTCGGCGACTGCTACGACAACGCTGTCTGCGAGACCTTCCACGCCAGCCTCAAGAAGGAACGGATCTACCGACGGTCGTGGCCGACCCGCGCCGAGGCCAGGGCCGGCGTGTTCGAGTACATCGAGGGCTGGTACAACCCCAGGCGCCGGCACTCCACCCTCGGCTACCTCTCCCCAGCCGAGTTCGAACGCCACCACGCAGCGCTCAACCCCGGCCGCGTCTCAACCGTCGGCGTCACCATCGCCGGCAACAGCCCCGTCCGTTCCGAGATCGCCCTCGATGCTCCAACCGATCGCGCTCAGGCCGCGACGAACGGTGGTCAAGGGACGAACGGAACTCCCTGCCCTCTCCGCTCGGTAGTCGAAGAGCAGACTCGCTGATACAAACATCAACTACACAAAGGCAAGACGTGTCGTCCAAACCGGGGGCGGTCCAGCGGGTCCGACAGCACTCCTACGACCATCTCGCCAGCCCGCGACGCTCACGCTTTCGGACAATCTTGGCAGCGCCGCACCGTCGGGCAGCACGGCCCCTCTGGTCTGAGCGCGGTCGCCGGGGCGGCGTCAGCGACCTCGGCGGCGGCCGGCACCCACCGCGGAAGCGAGCGGCGCGTCGGCGTCGAGATCGCCCTTGGCGAGGACGCGGAATGTCGCCAAAGCGATCGCAGGCTCCGAGGCGGCTGCATACTCGGAAGCGCTCGCTGGCGAGATACGCGGATTCTGCCCGCGACGCGGGTGTCGGTTCGCGGCTGCAGTGGGACGCGTCCGCAGTTAGCAGCGTCTTGCGGATCGGAACGTTGTCGCGCGGCAGCTTCACGAGCTGCGCACGCGCGCAGCGGGTCGCCACGGCGCGGGTGCTCGTGGGCGAAGGCGACCGGGGGCGGATGGCGCTCCGGGCCTCGGCTCGCGGCGCGGCGGGATTTGCTTCCGTGACGGATGCCAGATCCCGGGCTGGCCTGTATGCGAACCGCGCAGACTGACCCCTCCATCGGGATACTCCGCCGTCTCGGCACCTGGCTATTGGTTCGAGGTACTGAGCGAGTACCCGCATTGCATTCTGTGTTTGGACTGGCTAGGCTCGCAGGTACGGGGATCAGTCGGCTTGGGGGGGCGCAGGAGGATTGCGTCATGTCCAAGCTGCGTGCTCGACTGAGTTATGTAACGGTCGGCGTGAGTCTCGCCTTGGTGCTGGGTGCGGGCGGGTTTGCGATGGCCTCGATACCGGGGCAGGGTGGCATCATTCATGCCTGCTATCAAAAGCACGGTGGCGGTTTAAGGGTGATCGATCGCTCGAAGGGAGGCTCCGCCGGGAAGTGCCGCAAGAGCGAGAAGTCGCTCTCTTGGAACCAGAAGGGGTCGCCGGGGATGCCCGGGCCGCCGGGGATCCCCGGCCCGCGGGGTCCGGCGGGGGCTTCGGTGATTGCGCGCGCCCGCAACTCAACCCCTCTGGTCGTGCCTGCTGGCACGAGCGGCATCTATTCGCTGAACGGCGGATCCTGGACACAGGCCGCGACGGAAACCGACCTGTTCTTCGGTCAGGTCACCGTGACGATGCCCGCCAGCTGCGGCTACGGTCTTGTAACGGTGACGGTCATGCTCGGCGCTGTCCCCACCCGCTCAGCGGTTGATTTTATCTCCGTATCCGGAACCAGCACCCAACCTTTCTCGCTCTCATACGTATTCGAGCCAGGCGCGGCCACCGCTCGAGTGGCGAGCCTAAGCGTCCAGAATGGCTGTGGATCTGGGCAAGACGTCACGGTCGATTCTGCCGCCCTGGACGTCGCCGCATTGCTTTAGATACGGGCCTCGGCGCGGAGGTGGCGGGAGCGATGATGCGGGGAGTATGTCTAGCACTCACGATGCTGGTGGCGTGCTGGGCTACTGCCTCGGCCGCGGCCTTTGCCGCCGTCACTATCAGCATCATCGTCACCGACATCATCGGGTGCATCGGCCACGGCATACGTGACCGACCGCGGTCGGTGGAGCTGCAGCAACCACCACGTCGACGAGCGCGCCAGCGATCATTCCAGCTGCGGGGAGCACACCAGCTTCGACCCGGTCCGAGGTTCGTTATCTGCGTCGGGGTCTTGGCCCTCGCGGTCGCACCCGCGGCCCACGCGGCTCCCGTGATGTCCGGCGACCCGCAGGTCGAATGCGTGTGGAACGCCAACTACGATCCCGCGCCGTTCATGCAGGAACACCACGCGAGCATCCTGCGCCTCGTCGTTACAAGCGTCCACCCAGACGGAGTAGTGGAAGACGGGCGCATGGTGATCCCGCCCTACGCGCAAGCCCTCGCGGGGGAGATGGCGTGCGTGCGCAACGCCCAGGCCGAGGGCTACCCCGTCCTGATCTCGTTCGAGTTCCCTAACGCATGGCTACCCTTCCAAGTAGCGGCATGGTTCGGGCAGGTGCTGCCCGACTTTCCCGATCTCTGGGGTGTCGGCATCGGCAACGAGCAGGACCTCCAGTACGACGAGTATGGCGAGACGCCTCCCTCGTTCGTGACCGTCCCTGCTGGGAGCGACATCACGACGTACACGGTCAACGAGGTGGTCAGCTACGAGACTCGCAAGATCACGAAATGGGTATGGGTGCGACGGCATAAGCACAGGCGACGGCTCAAGCGCGTGGTGACCACGCACGTACGGCACGTCGGATATCAGGTAGACCCGCACACCACGACGGTTCAGACCACCACCACTCGGCCCGCTTCCACGGCAGAGCAATACCGGCTCGACTACGACGCAGCTGAGCCGGTGGTGGCCACACTGGAGCCGGGGGCGCTGATCGCGTTTGGCAACGCCTTCCCGTTGGGACAACAGTTCATCATGGACGCCTGGGCGTTCGGCGGCCGTCCCGCCGGCGTCGACGCAATCAGTATTAGCGGCTACTGGCTGGGTGACATTCCGTCCATCGCGGCGTTCGCCCAGCTGGAGGGCCTCCCGCTGTGGGTACCCGAAGACAACCCTAACGGTCCTGGAGGCGACGGCTCAACGGCTCCACCACCCGACTGGCAGGCCCGATGGAATGCCGCCGTGGCGCAAGCACCAAACTGGACGCTGGACGACTTCTACAGCTGATATCTGAGCCCAACTGGCGTGCGGCTCCAACCGAGGCGCAAGCCCGACCGCACAAGCGATAACAGCAAACGCTGTGTCGCTCAATCCACCTATGTCGCCGCAGGTTGTACGGCGAGGGCATAAACAGCGACGTCACGCCGCTATGACTCCGTTACGCGCTACCGTGCATCGTGGCCGAGCCGGGCGCCGCGATCGAGGGTTGACCGCGCCGGTTCACCGTTCGCTCCATTTGAGGAAGCGGCGTCCATGCCACGGCAGGCTCCACTCGGTCTCGCACGTGCAAGCACAGGGTTCCGCGTGATCCCTTTCGCGCGCCACTCCAAGTGCGTCGCGCGATCGCAGTGGCGACGTTGCGGGGCTCTGCCCAGCGACGGTCCCCTGTCCTGTTCTCGGGAGCAGAGTCGGTCGACTGCCGATAGGCTCGCCCAGGCACGATCGTCGTGACGTGCGGGCGTGCGTTAGGCGGGTTCTGCTGGTACGGGGCTGAATGCGTCGGAGTCGTCACCCTTTGCACCCGCCAGCGGGCTCGCGGGCATACTGAGCCGATGGATGGCGTCGTGACGGGCCGGCTTGGTGAGCTTGTTGGTCGCGGCGGTGTGTGCGTGCTGTCGGGCGCGGGCCTGTCGACTGAGTCGGGAATTCCGGACTATCGCGGTCCGAGCGGCGCGCTGCGCGCCCGGCTGCCGATGACGATCGCTGAGTTCCGCGGCTCGCCGGAGGCTCGTCAGCGCTACTGGGCCCGCGCTCACATCGGCTGGCGGCGGATCGTCGCCGCGCGGCCCAACGCCGGGCACCGGGCCGTGGCCGCGCTTCAGCAGGCGGGCGTGCTGCGCGGGATCATCACGCAGAACGTCGACGGGCTGCATCAGGCCGCCGGCGCCCGAGACGTCGTGGAGTTGCATGGAGCGCTTGACCGTGTCGTGTGCCTGGAGTGCGGCGCGCGCAGCACCCGCCAGGCGCTTGATCAGCGGCTGCGTGCCGCCAACCCCGATCTGCACTGGGACGAGGTCGCCGCCAGCAACCCTGACGGAGACGCTGTACTCGCCGAAGCGCAGGTCGCGCGGTTCCGGCTCGTTGGCTGTGAGTGCTGCGGGTCCGACATGCTCAAGCCCGACGTGGTGTTCTTCGGCGAGAACGTGCCGCGGTCCCGGGTGCAGGGGTGCTTTGAGCTCCTCGACGACTCGTCCTGTCTGCTCGTGCTCGGGTCCTCGCTAATGGTGATGTCAGGGCTGCGGTTCGTGCACCGGGCTCAGCAGGCGCGGATCCCGGTAGCGATCGTCAACCGGGGCGCGACTCGTGGCGACCCGCTCGCCGACATCAAAGTCGACGCCGCGCTCGGCGAGGTACTGCCCACGCTAGCTGGCGCCCCCGAATAGGCCCGGCCACGCCGGCGAGGTGCGGCCTGAGCCGCCGGTCACCAGCGCGACAGCGAACGACGCCCGCCGCGCGACTGCTCTCACCTCAGACCACAGCTGGCGGGGGCCACCGCTTCGGCGACGATCGGATGGCCAGACGAGGCACGCCGCCGCCGGTTTCGGATCGGCGCCGAGAGTCTCGAGTTTGGCGAATCTCGGGTCTTTGCCGATCTCGGCTAAGAGACCTCTCGCCGTGTGAAAGCGGGGGCCACGCTCGGCGCCGTCGCAAGCGGTTCCGCGTACACGCTGCCGAGCGAAAGCGGGTGTTTCGGACTGACGGTCACGACGACGCCAGGGCCGACGGCGTGGCGAGACTTGCTGGTGGCGATTAGCGCGACTCCGATGGACGGCTGGACGACACCTGCCTTCCCGCTCGCGCAGGCATTCACCCTGACCGCGGCCTGGCTGCGGTTTGTCTCGTAGGCAGCTGTCTCACCGGACCGCAGCACAACGGAGATCATGGGTCGTTACGTCGACGAGCAGCAGTCGGTGGTAGCCGCTGGCGGCGCCTGAAATCGGTTCGGCCATGACGCAGGACGAACGAGCTTGTCCGGCGGGTGGTCGTGGGCAGATCTTGGTTTGCGTCGGGTTCAGCTTGCGACGCGTACGCCTTGCTCGAACGATCGAACGGCTGCCGTCGCTAGCTCGACCGAGCGGCGGCCAGCTCGTGCGTGGATCGGAGGCTCGTGCCCGGCCCGTAGCGCCGCGAGGACGTCGTCAACGTGACGGTCGAACGTATGGGCAAAGGTCCTGTCTAGGTCGTTGAAGTAGCCAGGTCGCCACACCTCGTGGGTCTCGCTCCCGACCCTGGAGAGCATGAGCTCCTGCACGGTGTCGCGGATCAGCGCGCGCCCAAGCGTTCCGTTGATCTCGATGTACTGCGCGTCGGGGTAGGTGTAAGAGGAGTCGTAGGTGCCGACGAGACTCCCAACGGCGCGGTTGGCAAATCGAACTGCGATCACGACCGTGTGATACGCGCGCTCATCGGTCTTGTTCGTCATCTCGGCCATCACCGACGAGATAGGCCCTGCGAGGTGTTCGAGCATGTCAAAGCCGTGACACTGGGTCTCGAACAGGTTGCGGTACGGGCTCGACCCGGGATTCGCCTCACCGCCAAAGCGCCAGGTGACGTGCACGATGTCGCCCAGCACGCCGTCATCAATGGCACGACGAGCCTGCTGCACGGCGCTCGCATACCGGTGGTTGAAGTTGATCGCGAAGAAGAGCTCCCGCTGTTCGGCCTCGACGATCAACTGCTCGGCCTCATCGAGGTCGAACACCAGCGGTTTCTCGACCAGCAGCGGCACACCACGGCGAATCAGCTGTAGGGTCGGCGCAAAGTGCTCCTCGTTCGGCAGGCTCGTCGTCACGAGACGAGGCCGTGCTCGCGCGAGCATCTCGTCAATGTCCGTGTATGCCGTGGTGCCATACGCCGCCGCGCGCTGCTCCGCCCGCCCGGCGGTGCGTCCGACGATCGCCACCAGTTCAGTGTCAGGACGCCGAGCGAACACCCGCGCGTGCTGCTCGCCCCACACGCCGGCTCCCACGACCGCGACGCGCAGACGTGAACTCACGCGGCCCAACCCGGCCGGGCGGCGTGTGCGGCAGGGTCTGCCATGGCGCGACGATACACCACCCCTCGCGACCCACAGCGGGCGTGTCAAGATCCGCCGAGCGGCCACGCTCGTCCGCTGCGCCGGCAGCGGCACGAGGGCTAAGCACAGAAGGGAACGGAGCGAATGCGATTCACCTCCCGCGCCGAGCGCTGAGCCCACCTCCCGGTAGACGCCGCCGCTGTCTGCTCCCCCCTTCAGGCCTCATGGCGGCAGCGTTGTCGCATGGGGCGCCCAGAAGCTGCGCTGACCTGGAGTGCGTCCGGCCAGCGCTCGCGACGGACGCCGGATCCAGTCGAGCGCGGCCGCTTGTGTCCGATAGGAGCTGTCTGACACGGGCGCGCGAGATGGCTGCTTGAGCGGCATTGCAGCGACGTCGACCGCCGAATCGAGGTGGGCGCTTTCCGCGTTGTGCTTGCCGCCGAGCGGGTCGCAGCTAGCAATCTCGGCCGCCCTCCGTTCCGCGCGAAGCGGGTCTGAGCGGCGCGGGGGGCCGAGACGTGCTTTCGAATTTTGCGGGTCTCGGGAATGCGTGCCCTGGTTTCATGAAAACGCGCTACTCCGCGTCCGGCGGTCTCGACTAGGACCGCGCGGACGACGGAACGAGACCCGCAGGTGGCGAATACGAAGTGCGATCAACCACGTCGGCTGTGTCCTGCTCTTCGGTCAACGCGCGACATCTGCACTCGTAGAGAGGAGCAGCCAGCGGCCGCCATTCGCCAGCTCCTGCGGGTCGTCCTTGAATCGGCACGAGGCGGGTTCGGCTCGCTGCTGGGCTGTTCGCCGCGCGGGGTGATGCTCCGCTACGCGCGAATGCGCATCGGCAGCCCGGCTGCGAACCAGACCAAGTCCGTAGACGCGCACGACGTCACGTTCACCATCCCTGCGGCTCGGTCGCCCGACCGTCCGACGCTCAGGCCGCCGAGGAGCCCAGGCGCATGGGCCGCGCCGCCGCGCCCAATGGCCGTCCGGCCCGTCGCGGGCCGCCCGCGAGGATGGCCTGCTACGGCGTTCGGGTCGCGCACGCCGAGCATCGGGATGCGGACGCCGGCTCTGGTGGCAGGGCTGCATACCCGGCGCCCGTGATGAACCGCGCCGGCCGCCGGGCCGCCGCGACATGGCGGTGCTGCCGAATGCAGTGTTGGCACCGCACGTTCCTGTCCAGCTACGGCGGTGTTAGGCTCGCCGGGTCAATTCAACCGCGAGAGATCGATAGGAAGGCCGGTGCGCGGCCATTGCGGTGAGAGCGGTCTGACAGGCGGAGCGACCCGGTCGCGGGTCTCGCGCCAGCGGGCGCCCGCCCGCGCCTCTGCGGACGTTCCGGCATGAGCGGGCTGCGGCAAACGCTTCGTTACCCGTCCTGTCGTGCCCGGCGGCTCGGGGCCGTCACCGCGGTCGCGTTGTGTGCGCTGGCCCTGGTCTCCTCGGCCCCGGCGCTGCCAAGAGCCGCGCGCGCCAGCATCCTGTACTCCGTCCCGCCCGGCGAGGGATACACGGTCGACAAGCAGAACGGCCTGACCACCGTGACCTTCGACCAGTGCCTGGCCGCGGGCGAGGCGGTCGGCGTGACGGTCCTCACCCAAGTCAAGGGAGGCAACATCCCGGGCGCTGAAGCAATCTGGGTCGCCGAGCGCGCCGACGGCGGGACGATTTCCTTTACGCCGCCGTCGCTCGAAGTGTCCACCCACCATGAGGACACGACGCTCGTCGTCGTCGCGCCAACCCTCGCCGCGGTGCGCCCGGCGGGGGCGTCGTTCCGCATCAAACTCATCCCCGCGCCCGGCAGCGGCGTCGGGCAGTCCTCGGGCCTCGCGATCGACGCGCCGTGCGTGGCGCAGCCCCCGCCGACCCCGCCCGACGGCGCCCACCCGTGCCCGAGCGCCGCCCAGCACCGCGCCGGGGTCCGCGTGCCAAGCAAGAACGTCAATGTGCCCGCCCCCCGGGTCAACGACGACTGCGTGCTCAGGCCCACCCATCCCATCGTGATACCGCCGCCCGGCGGCGGCAGCGGGGGCGGCGTACCCACCCATCCCATCGTGATACCGCCGCCCGGCTCCGGCGGCGGAGGCGGAGGTGGCGGCGGAAGCGGCGGTGGTTCGGGCTCCGGCGGCGGCCCGGGTTCGGGCGGTGGTTCGGGCTCCGGCTCGGGCGGCTCGGGCACTGGCGGCCTGACACATCCGCAGGAGGAACCGACGCTCGGCGGGTTCAGCCCGATCTTCGGCAAGCTCGCCGAGTGGAGGTCGGCGTGCGTGAGCCTTAAGGCCGTCAACGCAATCGACCCGGCGCTCTCGGTCCGCGCCGGCGAGCCCGCGACCGTGACCGTGACCGTGCGCAGGGGCGGCGTGGCCCTGCGCTACGCGCGGGTGCGCATCACCGGCGTGGCCGTCAACCAGACCAGGTTCACCGACGCGCGCGGCACCAAGTTCACCGTCACGCCCAGCAGTCCCGGGCACATGTTCATCCGCGCCGACGCCTGCATCGGCGCCGACCGCATCCCGGTGCTGCCCGCCGAGAACCTCTGCGGGTCACTCGCCCGCCCGGGCGACGCTCAGGCAGGTGAGAAGCCCCGCCGGACGCGACCTGATCCGCCCGCGAGAATCGCCTGCTAGACCGCCGGGGCGGACGGCTGCGGCGGCCGTATCGCTGCCGCTGCCGGAGGTCTGCGCGGTGCTGTCCGTCCGGGCCTGGCGGACGGTCGGGCATGCGGGCGGTGCGGAGTATCCGCAGCTCGCCCACCGGTGCCGTGACGCGCTGCGACCAGCAACGGCACGGCTTGCGGCGGCGGAACGCTAAGCGGCGCGACGCAGTCGTCTGCGGCTGCCGTGGGCTCTTTCGCGTCGCGACGAGCATGTCGCGCCCGATACCGAGAGTCCTCGGTATGCGCGGCAGGCGGGGCCCGAGCCGCCGAGACGGCTCGGACAAGAAGCGTGCGGGTGGGTCGTCGTCGGGGTAGAGTCGCTGCTCGTGGACGACGTTCTTGCCACCTACTTCGCGGCCTGGAACGAATCGGATCCCGAGCAGCGGCGCGGAGCGCTTGAACGAGCAGTGATCACAGACGTCGAGTTGGTCGATCCGACTGGCCGGTGGCGGGTGTCGCCGGGTTGGTGGATCGGATCGGGAACTATCAGGCATCCGCGCCCAGCACCGAGGTCGTGCCCGGCAGTGGCGTCGATGCTCACAACGACGTCGTCCGTTACAGCTGGAGGATCGTTGATGGCGACGGACGCGAGCTGATGGAGGGGATCGACGTCGCGGAGCGAGCAGGCGATGGGCGGCTGAAGCGCATCGTGATGTTCCACGGGCCGCTTCCGCCGCGAAGCTGACCCAGCGACGGGCGAGGTCGATCGAGTGGAGATCGTTCGGCTCGGGCCGGTGACGATCAGATACGTGCACGCCGAGACCGGGGGTTCGTATTCGCTGCTCGAGTGGATCGCGCCAGCCGCTGCTCCGAGCCCTCCCGTTCACATCCACCGCGAGACCGACGAGGGGTTCTATGTCGTAAACCGGACGTACGCGTTCCTACTCGACGGCGACCGGATCGGCGCGGCGGCCGGCGAGCACGTGTTGGTGCCGAAAGGGCATCCGCACACGTTCTGGAACGCGGGCGAGGAAACCGCGAGCTGCCTGATCGTGCTCTCGCCGTCCGGGGTTGAAGCCTACTTTCGGGAGCTCGCGGACGGACTTGCGACCGCGGACTCGGAGGACGCCGCAATGGCGGTCCGCGAGCACCTGTCGAGCCGCTACGACATCGAGGTCGTCGGACCACCGCCCGACCAGAGCTAGTCAGGGCCGCGCGTCACGCGCGCGCCGCGGAGCCGATACATCAACGGCTCGCTACAGCGGACCTGCTCTCGCGTTGCGACGGGCATCTCGCGTATCGCCCCGGCGCACCCGCTTCGCGCGGCTTGCGAGGCGCACGGGTCTTCCGGCTGCGACACGGGCCGGAACCGGGCCTCGACGTGCGCGAGATCCGCGCTTTGCAGGTCTGCGCGACGCAGAGAACCGAGACGTGCTTTCGAAATTTGCGGGTCTCCGGGTGGGTCCGGTAACCGCCGGCGGCGCCTTCCCTGCATTCATCAAATCGCGGTACTCCGGGCCGGCGGTCTCGACGACGGGGCGGTGGACGACGGGACGCCCCCCCGCAGATGACTGTGCGACAGCCGGTTGCCGGAGGGGCTGGTCCTGCTTCTTTGATGGCGGGGGTATTTTTCCCGGCCGGCCCGTCCGGGATGAGCTGGCTGAGACCGACGCTCGTGCGTGGCCCGCGCGGAGCACCCCGCACGTTCGCGGCGGCCTCGGTGCGCGGGATGCCTCGCGGATGAAGACCAGCTTGTTGTGCAGCCGGGGTTCTAGTAGCAACGGCGCAACGATGTCAGCACCTACTCGTGGCGAGCGCAGAGGCCGCGTTGCCGTCCGTCGCTTGACGATCGAACCTAGATCGCTGAACCCGGCGGCAAGTGGGGCTCGCTGACAGTTCCGCTACCGGGCGGGCACCCCGCCGACTGGCGCAGGGATCTGGCCGGCGATCGGCGTCTGTGGCGCCTGCTGTGTGCTGGTCGCGGTCGGAGGGCTTGACCCGTCGCGCATCAGCTGCACGTGCACGGTGAGCAGGTCGGCACCAAGCACGCGCACGTTGATGGCATTGAAGGCACGTAGCGGGTGCCAGCGGATGATGCGTCGTTGGCGCGCGAGGGGGTCGTCGTCGGGCAGGACGGTCGCGATGCCGGGCACCCAGCGATAGCGCAGGCCGACCCGCAGCCGCACCCGCACGCGGGGGTCTTGCTGGATGTTGCGCACGTATTCGGCACGCGTGCCGTGTTCGGCGATGATCCAGAAGGCGTCACCCTTGCGGCCGTTGCCGACCGGTACCCGCCTGGGCTTGCCCGAGCTACGTCCACGGGTCTCCAGAATCGCCAGACCCAACGGGTTGATCCCGATCGCGAGCAGCAGGCGCATCAGCGGGTTGACGGTCCATCGCTGGACTGTCCGGACAAGCAGGACCTTGATCCGCCGGCTTCGGGCGGTGAGAACGAGCAGCCCTGCAAGGACGGCGGTTTGCACGCCCGAGGACACCAAGCTGCGCTTCGGGTCGATCGCGAACAGCCCCCAGACCAGCGCTACGGCCGCGAGCGTGCCGACGATGAGTCCTCGCGGGAACGTCGGTCGAGCGCAATGGTTCATAGGGGCGTAGCGGTTTGCGTAGCCACGGTGCTTGGCGAGCCAGGCCAGCGGTGCGAGCGCGAGTCGTTGCAACCAGACCGGGGGGAACGCCGCTTGCACCTCTTGCTCGAATTCGCGCGTAAACAGCGCGAGGTCGAGCGGCTTCGGGATGCCCTTCATCATCGTGCGCCCCTCTTCGGCGAGCGCGACCGCCGTTTCGAAGGCCTGCTCGATCTTGAGCGCGGGTCGTATCTCGACGCGGACGAGCGCGTCCTCGTTGCCGGCGTTAGCGAAGTCGTGCGGGATGCCGGGCGGGACGATAACCACGGTGCCGGGGCCGGCGATGATCCTCTCCCGTCCGAGCGAGAAGCGCATCGTGCCCTTGACGACCTCGAAGCGCTCCTGCTGCAGCGGGTGGCTGTGCAGGCCGCCCGGCACGCTGGCGTCCTGCGGGAGTTCGAGGTCGACAGCCACGAGCTCGCCGTTGGTCTCCGCGGCGGTCTGGCGGAAGGTGATCCGCTCGCCGCTGGCGGGGTTCTCGATCGTTTGTCCTTGGTATGCCATCGCTCGCCTCCGTAATAGTACATCTGTGTTGGAAACAATCAATCTAGCACAGCCGTGCTATAAACGAGGACGTGCCCAAGGTCGTCGATCACGAGCAACGGCGCCGTGAGCTCGCCGAGGCTGTCTGGCGGGTGATCCGCCGCACCGGTGTCGACGGCGCCTCGGTGCGAACGGTCGCGCAGGAAGCGGGTTGGTCGCCCGGCGCGTTACGTCACTACTTCCGCACCCAATCGGAGCTGCTCGACTTCGCGATCGAGCTGGCGGCGGAGCGGATCCGGCAGCGCGTCAGTGGGCTCGAGCTTGCCGGCGATCCTCGTCGCGCGGTCGAGCAGCTGCTGTCCGAGCTGCTGCCGTTGGACGACGAGCGTCGCGCCGAAAATGAGGTCTGGCTGGCGTTCACCGCCCGCGCCCTGATCGATCCCCAGCTCCGAATGCGACGCGCCGAGATCGATGACGCGCTGCGCGCGGCCGCGCTGCGCGCCGTCGAGATGCTCGGGCTCCCGGCCGGCCGAGAACGGGCGCTGGAGGCCGAACGCCTCCATGCTCTGCTCGACGGGCTCGCGCTCCACGCGGCGATGCGACCCGAGCGGCTGCCGCCACGACGGATCATCGCCGTGCTCCGCCGTCACCTCGACGAGCTCGAAGACAAGGCATCGCCGCCCACCCGGGCGTGACCCGCAGGACCAGACATGCCGCGCGTGACCTCGCATCGCCGCCGGGTCGGTCAGCACGAGGTCGTCAAACCGCGCGCTCGCCGACTCCTTCCGACTCGCGTTGATCGGGCGAAAGCGGCGCTGCGGCCGCGTTCGCTGCGGGAATGGGCTAGCGGACGCGGTCAGCCCCATTCAGATCCTCGCTGCGTCCGCGCCGCGACGAGTCCCGACCTCCCCACGCCGAGGGCCGCGACCGCCACCGGTCAGCCGTTCGCAGCAATTCGGTGAGACGCCTGCAAGCCGACCCCGTGATCGGCGATGCTAGGGCAACAGCGCGCTGCCGGCAGCGAACCGGGGATGTTCGTCGCCGACTCGACCGGCGCGCGAATCGCCGTGCTCGGTACCGGCGCGATCGTCACCATCCAGTATCTGCGCCTTCGGAAGAAACGGCTAGACCGACAGCCGCGGCATCCCGCCCAGGCTGACCGCGACCAATACACTCCGCTCCGAAGCCTGGCCGGCGCCGGCATCGGCTTCCGCATCTCCGCGCGCACGCCGCACCTCACCCCGCTCGAGAGTCGAGCAAGCGCGGAAACGAGGGTGCTCGCGTCGGCAGCATCGGCGATCGGCGGCGCCCCACGATCGCTCCGCAACGCGAACGATCGTCCGGCCCGGACCCGCTTTCGTCCGGACGCGCCTCTCCGTGCAGTTGCGCGCGGTCTTGCTATCGCGGTCAGCGGGGCGCACGCCGTCTCCTGAGCCGTCCGCAACGCCAAGGCCGACGGCTGAGCGCGCTTGCCGCGCTAAGCGGGTGCGCGCCCAGTCGCAGGCGATTACCGCGCGAGCAGCGAAGCAGGTGTCTGTCGTCGGCGGCGCTGACCAGCGACCGTGGAGTTCTCTCAGCGCCCACGGTCCCGCATCTCAATCGGGGAACGTCTACTGGAACGAGCGGAGCCGGGTCGGCGCGCTGTTGATCAGCCGACCTGGCTCCAATCGCCCGCCCGTCCGAGGTTGCATCGATCGTCCTCGATCTCCGCGTCCCGCCTGATGCTGCCCGTTGTGGAAGACAACAGTCTCAGGCAGGACTCGGAGGTCCGTTCTCAACCGTTTACATAGACCGGGCGCGGCTCGGCGAGACCAACCTCCCCGGCGGCACGCCTCGATTGCAGCGTGGATCCGGCGTGCCGTCACGGCTCCGTGCCGTCGGGCAGGTCAGTCGCGCCTGACTCGGCGTTTTGCATCCGGCGTTTGATCACGGCCGCGCCGAGGCCGAACACGAGCCCGGGGGCGGCGAACGACTTCGCCGCGCGCGCTCCGCGACTGAACGGAGTGTCAAACGGCCCGCGGTCCGCGGGAGAAACGGCCAGGGTCAGGTTCGCCGCGTGGAGTCCTGGCGCGGTGGCGGTGAGCCTGAGCCTGCCGGGGGTCTTGGCCGGCCGCAGCACGGCCAAGGCGTTCCCGTGCCATGTCCAGTGCCGCGGGCGCTGGAAGCTGTCGACGTTGTGCGGGTTGCCGCTTCCGATACCGGCGAGTTGGCCCGCGCCGCTGATTTGGAATGAGATCTTGACGACGGCGTCGGGCACCGGACGTCCGCGGCTATCGACCACTTCAACGAGCACGTGCGCGAGGTCATCGCGGCTGGTGGTGAGCGAGTTGACGTCGGGCGTGAGGCGGATCGCGGCCGGCTGGCCCGTCGTCGCCAGCACCTTGCGACCGATCGGCCTGCCGTTGCGGCGGGCGACCGCTGTCAGCTCGCCAGGCGCGTAGGGCACGCTGAACGTCGCGATGCGCTTGTCGGTGTCGCTGAGCGTCTGGGTGCCAATTTGTTTGCCGTTTAGCAGCAACATGACGCTGTCGCCCGAGGTGTAGACGTGCACGGTCATCGCCTGGCCGTGCGGCACATCCCACGTCCAGCTGGGCAGCTCGTCGCGGTAGCCAAACACCGCCGCGTACTGATGGGTTCCGGCCGGCTGCGGTCGTTCCACCATCATCTCGATCGTGCTGAGCCCGTACACCACCGCCCGCCAGTAGTTCTGCGGTTTGCGCTGCCCGATCAGATCGATGTCACCACTGAAGGCGTTGAACCACGGGTACGGGATCTGCCCGAGGGTGGCCTGCAACTGGTAGAAGGCAGCAGCCTGGTACGTGGGACCGAACGCCGGCGCGCTGATACCCGATTCTCCGATGTAGTCCCACGCGGTCCACACGAAGCTTCCGACCATCCATGGGTTGTCCTCGGCGAGCTTGAAGTCGTCGTAGATGGACGCGCTGAAGCTCTCGCTCTGCGTGACTGCCTTGGTGGGGTCCGAGGAGTGAGTGGCGAACACCGTGTTGGGCGCCGGCTGGCCGCTCAGCTGGCTGGCAAAGTTGCCGTAGTGGACGTCCAGGACGTCGAAGTAGGACCCGGCGGTGCCTCCACCGGTGATCGGCCGCGTGGTGTCTAGCGACTGGACGAGCGCCTTCATCCGGGGCCCGTAGTTGTTGGGGTCGCCGGGGATCTCGTTGCCCAGCGACCAGATGATGACGCTCGGGTGGTTGCGGTCGCGCAGAATCATGCTGGTCAGATCCTGCTGCCAGTACTGCGGGAAGTAGTTGCTGTAGTCGTCCTTGGTCTTCGCGATGTCCCACACGTCGCTGAACTCATCCCACACGAGCATCCCGAGCCGGTCACAGACATCGAGCATGTACGGAGCTCGCGGGTTGTGCGAGGCGCGGATCGCGTTAAATCCAGCCGCTTTGAGAATCTCGATCGTCCGCTCTTCGGCGCGGTCGAGAGCCACCGCACCCAGCGCTCCGTGATCGTGGTGGATGTTCCCGCCGAGAATCTTGACCGGCTTGCCGTTGAGCAGGAACCCATCGGTGCCGTTCCACTCCAGCGAGCGGATCCCGAACGTCGTCGTGACGGCGTCGACGACCTGGCCGCCGAGCAGAACCTCGGTGCGGACCCGATAGAGGTTGGGGTCCTCGGGCGACCACAACGCGGCGCCGGTGATGCCCAGATCCGCCGCGTAGGTTTGACTCGCACCGGCGCCGAGCGCCTGGGCCGAGGTTGTCTGCGTCGCTACCGGACGCCCCCGCGAATCGATTGCGGTGATCCGCACGCTCGCTGCTGTCGCCGCTGCACCGAAGTTGGCAACCTGCACGGCCACGTGAGCGACGGAGCGGCGCTCGTCGACGACCGGCGTGGTGACGTCAACGCCCCATAGCGGGATGCGTACGGAGCCGGTGATGGTGAGCCAGGTATGACGGTAGATCCCCGAGCCGGTGTACCAGTGGCTGGTCTTCCCAGTGTTGTCGACCCTGACCGCAAGCATGTTTTGCCCATTGCCATTGAGGTATGGCGTGAGGTCATACGCAAACGACGTGTAGCCGTAGGCATGGAACCCGAGGTGCGTCCCGTTGAGCCAGACGTCAGTGCGGCCATACACCCCGTCAAAGCGCAACTCAACACGCTGCGCGTCACCCCGAACCTGTCCGTGGCGCGCAAGGTGACCGCGACTCGGCGCGGTGAACTGCTTGCGATACCAGCCGAACCCCGGCGACGGTGTATCCCTGGCTACGACCGCCGGGAACCACAAACTTGCCAACTCCAGGAAAGTCGATCGTGGTGTCTGGATCGGGGTCGGCCGTCGCATCAAACGGCCCGATCACCTGTGGTGGATCGCCGTCCGACGACGGCTTGGTGACGAACGCGAACTCGGAAGGGTCGGCAGTCGCGCCACCATCGTCGGAGGTGGCGTACGGGAGATCCTCGATCCGCCAGTCGTGGGGGACGTCGAGCAGGCGCCAACCGCTGTCATCGAACGAGGGCGCCTGCGCCCCGGTCGCGTCCCCGCGGAAAAACCGCCAATCCTCATCAAAGGACAGCTCCGATCGCGGTCCGCGGCCCGAGCGCGCGGTAGGCAGTGTCCGCCAACCAAGGCTTACCGGACGACGAGCCGCTTGCCCCAGCCGGCCGGTCTGTGAGCGGCTGCGGCGGCGAGTAGCCTCGAAGGACCAACTCGCCGCGGCACGCATGGATTGTGCCCGCGCATCTCGAGTGCACGCAAGCGGCGATCGGCCCAACTGAGACTAGGAGTCGCCATGAAGAAAATCCTGGAACTTCTGCTGTGCATCCTGCACCCCGTCGCGGTTGTGCTGATCTGGATCAATCTCGCGCTCCGCCACGACCTCGGCTTGATCGCGAAACTTACGTGGGCGATCGCCGCCATAGTCCCATCCGTCCCCTTCGTCTACGTCCTCACCGGCAACGACTTCATCTAGCCCTACCGACGGAGGGAGTTCGTAACTGGAACGGCTACCGAACACCGAGGCCCCGGTCTCGTGACTGGATCTGTCGGAGACCAGGAGTGCGCGACAGCATGATGGGCGTCAACATCGTGCCTGCTTGGTCGGCAAGCGGCAATGTGATCGACGGCGAGGAGGCGATCACATTCGTGGCCAACCTTCCGTCCGCCGCTCGTCGGCTTGGCCACCCCCTCGTCGCCGTTGCGCTTGCTGGCTTTGGGGACCGTGCGATCGGGCGAAACGCTCGGGGGCGGGGTGCGCGGTTTCTCAGCAACTCAGTTGCAGCGCTGGCCGCAATGGCCCGGAAAGCACGTCTGCGCACCTCTTCCGGGTGGCGAGTCGCTCGCGTTAGGTCTCCGGCGCAGGATAGAGAAAGAGCTGCCTGCGACCGTTGAGGAGTCGGCTCCTGCCGGGGCGCTCCGCGCAGCGTGATCTGGATGGTGGTGGGTGAGCGGCCGGTTGCGACGGTGTTGGCCGCAGGGTGTAGGTCATGACGGCTGGCTGTTGTCGCCTCTACCTGTGGTCACTGGAACCGCGTGTCGTCGTCGGTGAAGAGCACGCCCTGCCCGGGCTTGGACGCCACAAGCGTCAAGTAGAGCGGGCCGTTGGTGACAGGCGGCGTGAAGGTGATCGGTTGCTGGATGCTCTGCCCAAGCGGAACGGTGAGATGGAGCTCCCTACCGGCGGCCACTGGCCCGTTGGGTGAGCCCGTGCGGAGCTCCCAGCGCACGTTGATGGTGGTGCCGGCGAAGGTGTCGTTGAAGACGACGAGGGTGCGGGTGGTCGGCACGCCGCGGGTGAGGGGCACTGAGACGGCTGGCCAGTCGCCGTTCTGGTCGGAGAGCTTGTTGGCCGTCCAGTAGTCGCGATCGGCAACGAGAACTGGTGAGAACGCCTTCTGCACCCGTTGGATCTGGGGGTTTGTCCAGGGGTCGGGGAGGTTGTCCTCGCCGTAGATCGGGTGGCCGGCTTGCTCGAGCTGCATCTGTGTCGTCTGAGTTCCGGGGATCAGTGAGCTCCAGGCGGAGAGGAGCGTGTAGGGGCGAATGTCGTCCGCTCCTTTTTCGCGCATCTTCTCGGCGGTGGTCGCGAACCAGGTGAATCCTTGTTTGGTGTTGTCGGCAGGCCAGATGTACTCGCCTTGTCCCCGTGGCTTGCCCTGTGAGGGTCCGTTCTCGCAGATGTCGTCGGTCCAGACCCCGGTGCCGGCGAGCACGCCGAGCGGCGGCTGATCGCTGTTGTAGTGACAGAACGTTGTGTAGTTGTCATGGGGCAGGTCAAATGCGGTGAAGTCGGTGCTGATCGGCCGTGTTTGATCGACGGCCATCACCGTCTGATAGAGCGCCTCGTCGAACCCGGGGCCCGCCCCCGGAGTAATGACCGGGAAGGGCAGCGGGATGGGAGAGGGCTGTCCTCCGAAGATCCCCCCCGGTTCGTTGGCCTGGCTCCAGCGCAGGACCGATGCGTGGTTGCGGTCTCTCACCACGAGATCCCGCAGGTGCCCGGTCATGTTCGCCAACGCGTCGCCCGCGAAGGTCTCACGCAGGTTCGATCCGCGGATCGCCGTTTCGTTGAGGACCATGAGGCCCTTCTCATCGGCGACGTCGAGCATGTAGGGAGTCCACGGCACCTGGTGCGCGCGGACGTCGCTGAAGTTGAGCCTGAGATAGTTCTCGACCGCCTGCGGCCAGCCGGGATTGCCTCCGCTGGGGGCCAGGAACCCGGGCAGCGTGTCGATCGCGTCACCGGGTCCGCCGTTGTCGATGCTGTCGTAATCCGCGGGCTGAAGGCTGTCACCACGATAGTTGACGCGCACCCCGTTGAGCTCGAAGTGCGCACCAACCTGGCGCGACTCGCGGAACCCGAACCGAATCATCGCGCGCGACGGTGCCATGTCCGCGTCGCCGGACCACCGGTGCGCCGGCCCCCCGCGATTCGCGGCGTCCAACCGCAGCGAGAGCTCATGCAGCTGGGCCCGGTAGCCCGGTCGGTATGGCACGTTCGGCCACCAGTAGGAGCTCTTGCCGAGCGTCCACGCGACGGTCGGCATCGCGAAGGTCTCCGTCGTGCCAGCCGGAACAGTCACCTCTCGTGGAGCGAGGCGCGGATATCTCCAGGGGGAGTGGTTCCAAGACCGCAGGTGCGCGCTGAGCCACGCGGTCCGCGGGCGATCGGAGCCGTTGGTGACCGTCACGTCGTACTGCAGGGTCCGCGTCTGCACCGACGTGCGAACGACCGCATCGGAGATGTACAGCGCCGGAAACACCTGAAGCTGCGCTGAGCGGAAGATGCCTTGCGCGATGTTCGGTGACCAGCTCGCTGCTTCCGGGACCATGAAGTAGCCGGCGCTGTCACGCAGCGCGTAGCGGCCCTTCACATCGACGCTGATCCGGTAGCGGCCACCCGGCGTGACGAACGGAGTCAGGTCAAAGGTGGAGGGCGTCCATGACGTCGTGTTGGTCCCGACGGTCCGAACGGGCCCGCCATCGGCGGACTGGATCGTCAAGGTTGCTTGGTGGTTCACCGCGCCGAACGTCAGCTTCGTGACCTGCGGCGAGCCGATTTTGGGGACGTCGATCTCGCGACTGTAGATCGCCTCCGACAAGTTGCTGAAGCCCTGCTTGACCCAGCCGCCACCCGGAACCTGGATCGTCGTCTTCTCCGACGCCGGGGAATTCACGCACGGTAGAGGACCGACCGGAACGGCCGGCGGGGAGCAGGCAGTGGTCTGGATGGTCTGAAAGGCCCACGTACCGGCGAGGTCCACCGTCGAAGCGGGCTGCGGACCCGAGACGCCATCCAGATACGGCGCGTCGAACGTACCGCTCGCGTAACCCGGCTGCGCACCGACACCAAGCAGGGCCGTGACGAGGACCGCAACAGCTACCCATGAACGCCCGCGCAGATGCTTCGGCTTCTCAGACATGAACCTCTCCTCGTCCGCCAGGGTGCTCCCGGCCTTGGTCTCGCTGTGTCGTACCGTCGGCCTTACTAAGCACCTAGTAGGTACTCGGTGGGCATCACGATACCCGCGGGATTTTGTGCTGTCAAGGCACCGCGACGAGATCGGACACCCCGACGGCGTCACGCAGCGGCCGGGTTGCACGGCGTGCACGACGCGCGGGAATCAGCTGTCGTCGCTTAGCTCTGGGACGCCGACGGCGACTCGCTCCCAGTCCTCAACCCAGTTCCGCGACGGGTCGCGAAGCCACTGCAACTGCAGTCCCTCAAGCAGGGCAAGCACACGACGTGCCACCGCGTCAGCATCGGAGCCCGCCGGTGCCAACTCCGCCAAGCTCTCAAGCACCCACGTCTGCCGCTCACGAAAGTGCTCGTACGCGGGATGACCGGCATCCAACGACTCGGCCGCCAGCACGCTGCCGAGATGCACAAGCTCCCGCTGGCCTGCATTGCGCGCCACGATCTCCCGGCACACGCGGGCCATCGACACGTTCGCGCCATCCCTGGCGACCGCATCAAGACCGAGCTTCTCGGTGATCGCCTGCTCATCCAGCCGGTCCCGACGCTCGAGAACCGCGACCAGCAGCGCCTGCTTGCTCGGAAAGTGGTGCAGCACACCCGCCACCGTGATGCCGCACGCGTCACCCACCTCGCGCAGCGACGTCCCCCAATACCCCCGCTCCGCGATCATCCGCGTCGCCACCTCAAGGATCTGTCCCCGCCGCTGCGGGGCCGACATCCGGCCTTGCCGTCGGCCACGAACACGCTCAGTCACGCACGCCGTAATAGCAGCAACACCCGCCGCGATGTTGCCTCACGGCAGCCGGGGATGCCAGAACCCGACAACCGTGCGGATGCGGAGTCGCCGGCAGACCCCGGCGCATTCACGACCTGAGGGCTTCGCGGCTATCCAACCGACGGCCGCCGACTGCTTTCACGACCTCCGAGACACCCGAAACCGGTCGCCATGCCGACGTGACCGCTCACTGAGGCGTATCCAGCAGCGGGCCGGGCGAGGTGCCGGCAAGCGCGATCCTGTCCGCCAGGCCCGGCACGAGCATCGCGCGTGCCGCCGTCTTGCCTTCCCGGCGCACGCTCAACAGGCCTGTCGCACAAGCCGATCGAGAACCGGACACTGAGGAGCGTCCGAGCGGGGTCCGGCGTGCCGGCGCCCGACCGTCGCACAAGGGAACGTCTACTGCGACGGCGGAGCAGCTTGTCTGCGACGGGGTGGCGGTCAGTTGAGTCGCGCTTGCATAGCTCGGAGCTCGCTTTGCAGGATGTCGCGGTGCGACGCATCGGCTGGGAGCACGAGACGCAACGTGGCGGCGTTGATCGCGGAGCCGAGATCGCCTCGCCGGTGGTAGGCCATTACGAGGTTGTTGAGCATCCGCATCGCGACTTCATGAGCGCGCCAGGGCCTCACGTGGTCCTGCGCCACGTCGGTCTTGACTTGTACGCCGCCGGCAAAGGGATCCAGTAGCACTGGAGGGTCTGTACCGAAGTGACCGACCACGAAGTGGCCCGGCAGTCCGACGCCCGCGAGCTCGATCCCCGCTCGGCGAGCAACCTCGACGTACACGACGGACAGCAGTATCGGTAGGCCGCGACGCCGCGCCAGTACCAGGTCGAGCATCGAGTTCTGGGGCGCGTCGTATTGCTCTCGATCGCCCAGGAACCCGTGTGCGACGCCAAGCATCTGCCCGCATGCGAGTGCCTGCGCCTCTGGCGTCCCGCTCGTCTGCTCGGCTGCTCCCAGGAGTTCGGTGCCGAGAGCGTCGAGACTCGCCATCGCGCCAGCCGCGTCGACCTCACCGAACTCCGCTGCCATGGCAAGCCCCAGCAGATCCAGGGTTGCGTCCGGGTCGACCGCGAGCTCGGCGAACCGAGGCATTTTCGACACACTGGCATTGTGCCCGCACGCGGCTTCGCCGGAGACCTACTGCCGTGCGCGAACCTCGTGCAGGAAGTGCGCCGGTCCGATCAATGCGCCCGGCGGTCGCGACAAGTGCGTCTCATTTGCCAACGACCGGCGGACGCCAGCTGAGGACCGAGCGACACAGCAGGGGCGCGCTACGCCGGCGTGTTGACGACCAGGCGAAGCCCGACATCGAGCGCTTCCCGCTGGCGCAGGTGACCGTAGCGTTGCTCCCACACCCCGGAGCGAACGTCACGTTCGACAGCGTCGACGACTCGTTTGACGATCCGATCGTCCAAGCGAGCGAACCCCGAGGTCGCGTTTCGCGCCTCAGCGTCCAGGACGCGCTCAGGATGCGCCCAGAAGGACCCGAGCGTCCAATCAGGCGTATCGCGCGGGATCTCCACAACCTCAACCCGCGTGCTGCCGCCCAGCCAGTCGGCAAGCAACGGGATACCTGGGAAGATTCGCTCATCGAGCCTGGCAACCTCCGGCAGGTAATCGGCCATCAGCCACATCCGCCCACTGACCCGCGCGTCGTAGGTCAGGATCACAACAGCGCCGCGCGCGACACGGCGAAGCTCTCGCACGCCGGCCTGCTGCTCCTCGTCCCAGTGATGGATCGTGAGGATCGCCATCGCAGCGTCGACGCTCTGGTCGCGAAGCGGCAGCGCACCGGCGCTCGCTCGGATCGCCGGGGCCCGCTCGGACGCGCGCTGCGATGCCATCACATCGCTTGGTTCGATCGCGATCAGGTACCGGTCGCGAGGCTCGTATGACCCCGCGCCGGCACCAACGTTGACTACCGTTCGTGCCCTGCCGAGGGCGCTGTCGATCCGCTGTGCAAGCCGCGGGTCCTCCCGCCGCGTACGCGCATACCCACGGCCGATCCGCTCATACCGAGGCGGGCGCTGCGGGGTCGTGGTCGGCATACCTTGCATCCGAGATCAGGAACGGTAGACCCCGATCGACACGGAGTGATCAGAAGTGATGTGGTCGTCTCGTCATGTACCTGCGTCCGCGTGCCCGCGGGGGACGCGGCACGAGCGCGCAGTGGCCGCACGTGCGGTCCCGTCCGATGATCGATCGCCGAGCGAGACGCTCCCGGACGTCATTCCGGCCGTCGAGCTCGACGGCGGTGTCGTCTCACGGGGCAGGTCCAGCGAACAGCGTCTGGTGCTCGGCCGACGGCGCTGAGCGCTGCTTCGCGAGGCGATCTAGGAACAAGGCGGAGCGTTGTGTGTCTGTTGTTCCTGAGCTCGTGGTCGGGCCGCGACCAGCTGAGCCGCGGCCCGACCACGGATCGTCTAAGGGCTACGCGAGCAGCTCAGCGCCGTAGCGCAGCGCGACGTCACGCATCCGGTCTAGGTCGGCCGCCGGGACCTCTCCCGCCGCAGGCAGGTGCCGGCGCGTCGCGGGAACGCTCTGCTCGAGGATCAGCCCCTCAAGCCCTGCCGGCGTGAGCAGGAGCAGTACCGTCGCGCCATCCGGGCCGGCGGTGAACCGGTGCGGAATGTCGCGCGGACCGACGACCAGATCTCCGGGGCCCGCCTCGATCGTCTCCTCGCCGATCTGGAAGGTGAGCTGCCCGCCGGTGACCAGGAAGGTCTCTTCCTCGCGGTGGTGGACGTGCAGCGGCGCCATCCGGCCCGGTCCCATCGTCACCTCCGCCACGGCCAGGCCGCCTCGGGTCGCCTCGCCGGTCAGCTTCAGGATCGCGAGGTTGCCCCACCACCAGCGCGCTTCGCCCTCGCCGGAACGGATTGCTGGAATCGGGGCGTCGATCGTTGTGTTGCTCATCGTGTGCTCCTTTGTGGTTGTGGTTGTGCGTGCAGTAATGCGATCGCGTAGCGCCAAGCGCCCTCGCGGGAGCGGCGCGCGACGCTGGTCGCGCACGCGCCGGCGATCAGCGCCGTGTCGCGGGTTTGCAGCACCCGCAGCGGGGTGGCGAGGTACAGCTCCGCGCGCCGCCACATCACCGCGGCCGTCTGGTCAATCTCCACGCGACCGCGCGCGATCGGCGATCCGTCGCCGCCGCTGAGCACGGCCTTCTTCTCGAACAGCGCGCTCAGCGCCTTGCGATCGTGCATGAGGAAGGCGTCCTCCAGCAGCGTCTCGAGCTCTTCTGGCGTGCGCGCTCCGGCTTGCATGGCCGGCCAAGCTAGAGGCGCGCGCGATCGTCGCCAATACCACCTTGCTGGTATTGCCCAGCCGGCTGAGACCCGTCAGCGTCCGGCCTTCCCGAGAAGGAGGCGTTCCGATGACAGCGATCCTGCGCGTCGAGCATCCGATAGGCGATTTCGAGCGCTGGCGCCACGCGTTCGACAGCGACCCCGAAGACCGCGAGCGAAGCGGCGTGCGCCGCTACCGGGTCATGCGCGCCTGCGAGGACCCGAACTACGTCCTGATCGACCTCGAGTTCGACGCGCCGGCGCCGGCGGAGGTGTTCTCGGCCAGGCTACGGGAATTGTGGAGTCGCGTCGACGTGATGTACGACCCGCAGGCGCGCGTCGTCGGCCTGGTCGAGGAGCGCTCTCTCATCACCGGCGTCACGTCTGCGTAGGATTGCCTGCGATGGGCTGGTACGCCAAGGAGCGGGCTGTTGAACGGATCGCCCGGGCGGCCGGCGAGGGGCTCGACGTGGTGGGCTTCTGGGAGGAGGCGCGCGAAGCCCTCGCGTCCGCGATCCCCCACCACATCGCGCCTTGCTGGTACACGCTCGATCCAGCGTCGCTGCTGGTCACCAGCCACTACGACCACGGCATGATCCCCCAGCTGCCGAGCGATTGGCTCGCGCACGAATACCAGCGCGAGGACTGCCACAAGCTGGCTGGGGTCGCGCGCGCCAAGGACGAGCTTTCGACGCTGCACGAGGCGACCGGCGGTGATCCGTCGACAAGTTCGCGCTGGCAGCGCTACGTCGCACCCTACGGCGGCGACCAGGAGCTGCTGCTCGCGCTGCGAACCCGCACCGGCGAGCCATGGGGCGTGCTCGCGCTCTACCGCGCGCCGGGGCAGCCCGTGTTCTCGCCCGAGGAGCGCGAGCTGCTGCGCGCGCTCGCTCCACACCTGGCCGAGGGCGCCCGCCGCGGCCTGCTCGTCGGCGAGGCGACCGAGCCCGAGCAGCCCGCAGCACCAGGCCTCGTAGTCCTGACCGAGACCTTCGAGACGGAATCGCTCACCCCCGGCGTTGACCGCTGGCTGCACGAGCTGCCTGGCGGCGAGCGAGAGCACGACACGCTGCCTCACGCCGTCCTCTCGGTCGCCGGCCAGGCGCTCCGAACGGCGACGGCAGAGATCCCCGGCGAGGTCGCGTTCGCCCGCGTGCTCTCGCGCACCGGACACTGGATCGTGCTCCACGGAGCCGTCCTGCAATCCAGCGGCCGCCCGCGAGTCGCGAGTCGCCGTAATCGTCGAACCCGCCCATCCCGCGCGCATCTCGCCACTCCTGATGGCCGCCTACGGACTCAGCGACCGCGAGCAAGACGTCGCCCGCCTGGTGCTAAGCGGCAACGCAACAGCCGAGATCGCGCACGCGCTGCACATCTCCCCGCACACCGTCCAGCAGCACCTCAAGGCCATCTTCGAGAAGACCAACGTCCGCAGCCGCCGCGAGCTCGTCGCCAAAGTCTTCTTCACCCACTACGAGCCCCGGCTACGCGACAACGAGCGACGCGCGCTCGACGGACGACCTCTGCGCGGCGGCCCGGCGGCCCGCGCGACTCTGGGGGCTGCACCACGACCACGACCTACGTGAGCGCAAGCCGTGAGCACCACATACGGTGCTCACGCACCGCCACTTGAATGAGCAGCAGGGCAAGCTATGCAGACTCCCGTGTTCGCGTGCCAAGGCGGAAGTGATCGCCAAGACTGCCGGTCCTGAGCAATCTCGACACTGAGCCCGCCGGGCGCGTCCAGCCTCTCGCTCAGCCAGCCATTGGCGAAGCCGTTGGCGGCCTCGAGCTCGGCGGCCACGACCGTCGCACAAGGGAACGTCTACTGCGACGGCGGAGCAGCTTGTCTGCGACGGGGTGGCGGTCAGTTGAGTCGCGCTTGCATAGCTCGGAGCTCGCTTTGCAGGATGTCGCGGTGCGACGCATCGGCTGGGAGCACGAGACGCAACGTGGCGGCGTTGATCGCGGAGCCGAGATCGCCTCGCCGGTGGTAGGCCATTACGAGGTTGTTGAGCATCCGCATCGCGACTTCATGAGCGCGCCAGGGCCTCACGTGGTCCTGCGCCACGTCGGTCTTGACTTGTACGCCGCCGGCAAAGGGATCCAGTAGCACTGGAGGGTCTGTACCGAAGTGACCGACCACGAAGTGGCCCGGCAGTCCGACGCCCGCGAGCTCGATCCCCGCTCGGCGAGCAACCTCGACGTACACGACGGACAGCAGTATCGGTAGGCCGCGACGCCGCGCCAGTACCAGGTCGAGCATCGAGTTCTGGGGCGCGTCGTATTGCTCTCGATCGCCCAGGAACCCGTGTGCGACGCCAAGCATCTGCCCGCATGCGAGTGCCTGCGCCTCTGGCGTCCCGCTCGTCTGCTCGGCTGCTCCCAGGAGTTCGGTGCCGAGAGCGTCGAGACTCGCCATCGCGCCAGCCGCGTCGACCTCACCGAACTCCGCTGCCATGGCAAGCCCCAGCAGATCCAGGGTTGCGTCCGGGTCGACCGCGAGCTCGGCGAACCGAGGCATTTTCGACACACTGGCATTGTGCCCGCACGCGGCTTCGCCGGAGACCTACTGCCGTGCGCGAACCTCGTGCAGGAAGTGCGCCGGTCCGATCAATGCGCCCGGCGGTCGCGACAAGTGCGTCTCATTTGCCAAGGATGAACGAACACCGAGCCCGATCACTCGGAGACCTGCAGGTGGCGAGGGAGCACGTCTCGTTAGGCCGAGCGCGGCAGACCTGAGTTGAGCGCAAGGCGGGTTCGTCGGCCGTGGCGGTTATCACCAGCGCGTCGATGAAGGCAGGGCTGCCCAGGTCGGCGACCGCGCCCGCTACCGCTCACCGATGCAAAGCAGTCGCCGCCCCCTCGTTTCCGCGCAACTCAGGGACGACACGGCTGCTCCAGGATGCGCGTGTCGCGACGAATGCGTGAGCCCCGTGCTCGGACGGTGTGATTTGCGCAGCTTCACCCAGAGTGCAGGAGGGTGGCCGCCTCGTGGGCGAGGAGGCCGATCATCGGCGCAACGGCTGGGACCTGGCGGTTGCGTAGCCATGCGGCTGAGATCGTTCGCGTTGGCTTCTGGGCGCCGGGGAGGGGGCGAACGGCGACGCCGGGTCGTGGACGGGGGACTGTGTGCTCGCCCATGATCGAGATGCATAGTCCGGCGGCTACGAGTGCCTGGCCGATTGCCGTTTCGCGGATCGTGTAGGCGATGTTGGGTTCGAAGCCTCCGGCCGAGCAGACCCGTTCGAGCATCTCGTGGTAGGTGGTCCAGGTTCCTGTGCGAGGCGGTGCGCAGAACCGTTCGTTCGCCAGGTCGGCGATCTTGATCTGCCGCTTGTTGGCGAGGCGGTGGGTCGGTGGCAGGATCAGTCGGAAGGGGTCGTCGCCGAGATGCGACCAGGCGACGGCTTCGTCGTCGTCGCGGCCCGGGGTCGGACGGTGCGAGAAGACGACCGCGAGGTCGAGGTCGCCTGCGTGTACTCGACGTAGTGCGTCGTGGGGGTCGGCTTGCTCGATGCTGACCTCGACGCGTGGGTGCGCCTGCTCGAACCGGGCGATCGCGGGTGGGAGAAACGAGGTGCAGGCGGTGCTGAAGGCGCCGATCCGCAGCGACCCGCTGTGAAGGCCCGCAAGCGCGCGCATCCCGTCCTCGGCCTCGGCAACCCGGCCGAGGATCTGGACTGTGTGCCGGTGGAGCTGCTCGCCAGCCGGCGTCAGGCCGACGGGGCGGGAGCTGCGGTCGATCAGGGTCAGCCCGAACTCGGTCTCGAGCGCCGCGACGTGGTGGGAGACAACCGACTGGGCATAGCCCAGCTCCAGCGCTGCGGCGGAAAACGATGATCGTTCGGCCACCTCGTGGAACGCGCGCAGTCGCCTCAGGTCGTACATCGATCTACACGATATTAGTTGCGACAACTTCTGTTGTGTAGATGTACCTCTCGTGATTGGCTCGAGCCAACCCCGACGAATAGGAGGAAGACATGCAACCCGCAGCGCCGATCCTGGGCGTACACCAGGTCCCGAGCCTCACCCAAGCGCGATACGAGGAAGTGGTGCGCCGCCTCACCGATGGTCGAGGTCATCCGCTGCACTCGATGTCGGAGCTGCCGTTCGACGGCCTCCTGGTCCACGTCGCCGCGCAGACCGACGCGGGTTTCCTGATCTTCGACGTGTTCGAGTCGCAGGGCGCCTTCGAACGCTTCGGCGAGAGGATGGGCACGATCCCGAAGGAGGTCGGGATCACCGAAGGGCTGAGGCTCTACCGGGCGCACACGTTCCTGTCCGTGGGCGGCGCCGTCTCGCTCGCGTCGACGCGATGACGCCATTGCAGACGTCCCGGTGTAATCGGCCATGCACCCGTTCCTCGCCTCAGTGAGCAGGTCGCGGCAACTGCTCTGCCTGGGTGAGCGGTAGCAGGCGTGGTCGCCGACCTGGCTGCCGAGATGGACGACGAGGAGGGGCAGCCGGAATTGGCCCCGGCGTCGGCTCCGACCGCTCCCGAGTTCCACCGGCGGAGCGACAGTCCACGTCCGAACAGCTCGGCGATCCTCGGCCTGACGACGAGACCTCCTTTGCTTGCGTGACCGGCCTCACTCGGCGCACCCGCTTTGCCGGCAACGCGGGTCTCTCGCTGCAGTCCACGAGGGCGCGCTAGCACGGAGCTCGGGACCGCCGGCCACGCGGAGGCGGAAGCGTGGGATTGCGGTTCAGCGCGTTCGCACGCCGATCGCCGACCGAAGCGATTCGGACGCCGGATCGCACCTCCAGATCTACCTTGGCCGCGTCGCAATCGCGGAACGCTCTGAGCACACCGCACTTGCCCCATGCGCAGCTCTGCTCGTGGCGAACGGCAAGAACCGAGTCCGTGGCGAGAGACCCGGTTTCGCGTTTGGGAGTACTCACCCGGAACCTGTTTCGCTCAGAGATTGGCATTGATGCCACTGCGCATCATCGCCACGATGAGTTTCCGTCTCGCGACGGGTCCACACCCAGAGAACCAACCGAAAGAGGCCGCCGTCATGACAAGTCCACTCGGCGAACCTCGACCGCGCGCGGCGCTTCTATCGCGACCGACTCGGCCTCGAGCCGGTCGAGGAGCGCGTAGGTGGGCTGCGGTACGTCTGCGGGACCACGGAGTTCCACATCTTCGCGTCCTCGGGCGCGGCCTCGGGCCGCTCCACCCAGCTGGGCTTCGAGGTCGAGGACATCGACCAGGCCGTGGCGGACCTGCGGGCCCGCGGCCTCGAGTTCGAGACCTTCGACCTGGGCGACCTGGAGGTGACAGACCAGATCGTCGTCGTGCCCAACAACTACCCGAGCAAGGGCACGGGCGAGCGTGGGGCGTTCTTCTTCGACAGCGAAGGCAACTTGCTCGCGGTCGGCCAAGCCACCCGATAGGGGGCAACCACACCTTCCGCACGCCTTCACGAGACCCGGCGCCGGGCTGCTCTTCTCGTGCTGCGTCAGTCATGGCTTCGTTCGAGCTGCCCGCCCTGCAAGGCGCGGCGTGCAGGGCCCGCCGGTGGACAGCTGCGCTTCCGCAAGCCGATCGCTCACCTCGCGCGCGGAACCTTCATCGAGCACGGACGCGAGAACATCGCTCGCTTCCTTCGACCGCGGTCTCCACCTTCGATGCGCCGTTCTGAACCTCGAACAACGATCGGGGTGCTCGACGCCGCCGAGCGAGTCTCACCGACCAAGGGCCACCGGACGCCGGCGACTCGACGGCATGAGACAACGTCGCTGCTCCTATTAGCCCTAGGACAGGGCGATCACGACGTCTAGCACGGGCGGCATCACCTGTTCACGGCCGACATCCCGGAGAACGACCGCGAGGGGTTTCGAGACCTGCGAATCGCCGTCGGCGAGCGCCTCGGGGGCCGGCTTCCCGGCGGCAGCTGTATGAGCTGCCCCCGGCGAACGAACCTGGGCTTATCACTACGAACACGGCTGCGAGAAGTGGCTGATCGTCCTCTCGGGCGACCCTGTCTTCCTGACCGCGAGCGGCAGTCGAAGGCAGGTGACATCATCGTGTTCCCGGAGGGGCCAGGGTGGTGCGCACCAATTGATCAAACGGTCCGACGACCAGCGCCGCGTCATCATGCTCTCGACCAAGGCGCCGGCCTCCCGTCGCGCGCGGCCCAGGCCGCGCCGGCGCCCGTTGAGAACGCCGTGACAGCCGCCGCCTAGGCGTTCGCCTAGGCGACGCCGGCCCGCGCACGAGGCCCGGACGCTCGCGCACAGCGCGGCCTCCGGGCGTTCGCGTACCACGACAATGACACCACCACACCGGCTGGGGCGAGCGCAGTCCGAGTGCGGCCTCCTCGTGTTCTACGCCGCGCTCGCGGGCTCGGCCGACGTCGACGTGCGTGTGCGGCTGGCTGCGGCTCGGGATCGCGGCAGCAGCAGCGCTGGCAACAGGGCCACCGCGGTCAGCGCGAGCGCCCACCAGAACGTGTGGCCGTAGGCGGTCGCGAGGCTCCCGGGGTCGGCCTGCACCGCCCCCGCGGTCTGGTCGGCGATCTGCCTCTGCAGGACGACCGCGAGGATCGCGATGCCGAACGAGCCACCGAGCTGCTGGAAGACTCTGATCGCGCTCGTCGCGCGTGACACGGCCGCCCGCGGTAGGCCCCCGTAGGCGCCGGCCATCGCGGGAACAAGCGCGCTGCCGATCCCGAGCCCGCTGAGGAGCGCCGCCGCGCTGAGGAGCACGATGCTGGTGTCGGCGCTGACGTGGGTGTAAATGAACAGGCCGACGGCGGTAAGCGCCAGGCCGACGAGGATGATCGGCCGCGCGCTGATCCGGTCGGCCAACCTGCTGACGAGTACGAGTGCGATCCCCATCCCGAGGCCCTGAGGGGCCAGCAGCAGGCCGGCGTGAAGGGCGTCCTCGCCGCGCACCTGCTGGTAGTAGAGCGGCAGCAGTAGCGCTGTGCCGAGCATCGCCATGCTGAAGAAGAACACGACCCCCGAGAAGCTCGCGAAGCGACGGCCGCGCAGCAGTCGCAGGTCGATGATCGGCTCGCCGTGGACGCGCAGCGCGTGAACCGCAAAGCCGAGCAGGAGCGCGACGCCGATCGCCACCGGCACCAGCACATGGCCGTCGGCGAAGCTCCCGTGGACACCTGCTTGCGAGAGGCCGTAGACGATCGCGACGAGCGCGGGAGAAAGCAACGAGAGCCCCAGCACGTCGAGGCGGAAGGCCGCCGGCCGCTTGGTGTCCGGCATCACCACGCTGCGGGTGGCCACCAGCGCAGCCACGCAGATCGGCACGTTGATGTAGAAGATCAACCGCCAGCTCGCGTCGGTGAGGATGACGCCGCCGAGCACGGGGCCGAGCACCGGACCCAGCATCGCCGGAACGCCAACGACCCCCATCACGCGTCCCACCCGGTCAGGGCCTGCGGCGTGCGCGAGGATCGTCTGGATCAGCGGGATGATCATGCCGCCGCCGAGGCCCTGGACGGCGCGGAAGGCGATCAGGCTTCCGGCCGACCACGCGAGCCCGCACAGCACCGAGCCGGTGATGAACAGCGTGATCGAGACGATCCACATCGGCTTGGCGCCGAACCGCTCGACCGCCCACCCGGCCAGCGGGATGACCGTCGCCAGTGCCAGCAGGTATGAGGTCGAGACCCACTGGATCGTCGACACGGACGTGTGGAAGTCGTTCGCGAGCGTGTTGAGCGCGACGTTCACGACCGTCATGTCGAGCGCGACCATGATCGCGCCGAGCATCAGCGTGAGTGCGAGCTTCACGAGATCGCGGGGAAGTCGCGCGTTGGCAGCCGGGGCAGTTGAGGCGGTGGTCATCGCTAGTCTCCTTTCGAAGCGGTCATGTCAGAATACGACAATTTGGCAGAAACTGTCAAGTAGTCTCTATGCGTCAATATGGCAGTGGCAGCCATTCGCTGATAAGGTTGCGACATGACGACCAAGACCAGCTCCGAGGAACCGCGGAACGAGCTTTCGTACGACCTGCGCGAACGCAAGCGCACGCGAACCAGGTTGATGATCCAAGCCGAGGCGTTTCGCTTGTTCGCCGAGAACAGCTACACGGGCACCACGGTCGAGCAGATCGCCGACGCAGCGGCAATCTCGCCGCGCACGTTCTTTCGCTACTTCCCCACCAAGGAAGACGTCGTGCTCTGGGACGAATACGACCCACTTGCCCTCGAGCTTCTCGAGAAGCGTCCCGCCGACGAGCCGGCGGCCCGGACAGCACGCGCGATCATCCGCGAGTCGCTCGGCGGCGTCTACCGTCGCGACCCCGTGCAGCTCCTCGCACGCGTCCGACTGCTCAGCTCGGTGCCCGAGCTGCGCGCCCGCCTGCTCGACACCCAGCACAGCGGCGGCGAGCTGCTCGCGACGGCGATCGCCCACCACCAAGGCCGCCCCGTCGACGAGCTTCGCACCCGCGTCGTTGGCGCGGCCCTCGTCGCGGCCGTCATGACCGCGCTCGACCTCTGGCAGCGAGACGACGGAAAGGGCGACCTGCTCGCACTCGTCGACCAAGCCACAGACGCCCTGATCGACGGCATCCGTGAGCTCGACGTGCGGTGAGCGGTCGCTTACACGGGCCGCGGGAGCTGGCGGATTGGATGGGTAGGTCTGTCGTGGCCGTTTGAAGCCCGGCTTAGGCGAGTCGACCTGCTTCGCGGGTGGTGAGGTGACCGGCCTCGTGCAGCCATCGGACGGTGTCGGCGAGGGTTTCCTGAAGGGGGCGGGGTTCGAGCGCGAGCTCGCTGCGGGTCTTCGAGTCGTCGCACCGGGCGGCGCAGTTCATGACCCAGATCCCCTCGCCGTCCCATGGCAGTCGCGTCCTCACCCGGCGCTGCACGACGTCGGACGCGCGGCCGAAGATGGCCAGGAACCACGCCGGGAAGGTCGCGAAGGGGAGGCGACGTCCGGTGAGGTCGCCGAGCGTGCGGATGAGGTCGGGCATTGAGATGTAGTGCCCGGCGACCATGTAGCTCCGGGGGCCCTGGCCGGGGGTCATCACGGCGGCGAGCACCGCAGCGAGGTCTCGGACATCGGCGATGTGCATTCCGCCCGGCATGACGATCGGATAGCGGTTCTTCAGCACGTTGGTAGCGCGCGTGGCCCCTTCGCCGAAGTGCGGGTCGTGCGGTCCCCACACCGCGGCCGGCATGACGCTCACAACAGGCGCACCCAGCTGCTGATACCTGCGCGCCACGAGCTCCGAATCCGCCTTCGACCGACAATAGGGCCAGGAAGGCTGCCTCACCGGCGAGTCCGGAGTGAGAACCTCACCCTCGGCCGGAGGCAAGAGCGCGAGCTCGCTTGAGACGTAGACGATGGGGTCAAGTCCGAGCCGGTGCGCGCCGCCCAGCACGATCTCGGTGCCGCGGACGTTCACGGAGCGCATCTCGTCCGACTTGCGGGGATCCATCGAAAACACCGAGGCGGCGTGCAGGACGGCGTCGGCTCCCTCGAGCGCGGACTCCACGGCGATCGGGTCGGTCACGTCGCCGATGACGGTCTCGACCCGCTCAACACCGAGCGGGTCCAGTGCGGCCCGGATCGTGTCCGGAGACCTCGCCAGAACCCGGACCCGGTGCCCCGCGCCGGCGAGCGCCGCGATCGCGTGCGAGCCGACATAACCCGTCCCTCCGGTAACCAGCACCAGCAAACTCGGTGCACCTGCACTCACTTCTCTCACCCTTCCCTACACCGCTGTTGACCCGAAGCTGAATGGAACCGCGCCAGGGCTGCCGACGTCATCCGCCCGCGCCCGGGGTGCTCGTGCCTCACGCGACTCCCTTGGTGTCGATGCGCTCGCTGCTTCCGACGCGGAAGCGGAGATCCGTCAGCTGGCCCGTGCGCGCGACGTGGGTCGGCTCGAGCCGGACGCGCAGGCCGCCGGGAGCGTCAAATAGCCGCACGCCGTCGCCGAGCAACACTGGGGCGAGGTGGATGATGATCTCGTCGAGCAACCCGCGCTCGAGGCACTGTTTGGCGAGGTTGGCGCCGAGGATGCCGACGTTCTTGCCTTCCGCGGCCCGCGTCGCGCGCGCGACCGCAGCCTCGATGTTCTCGTCGACGAACGTGCCCCTCATCCAGTCGGGGACGGCCGCGGGCGGCTCACGGGTGAGGACGAAATACGGTCCTGTCCAAGCGCCACCGTAGATGCCGGGGCGGTAGCGGTCCTCGACCTCGTAGGTGTGCCTGCCCATGATGATCGCGCCCGTCGTCTCGATCGCCTCGCGAGCAGTCTCGTTCGACCCTTCCGAGAAGTAGTCGAACACCCAGTCCATCGCATCGTCGGGCCGGCGATGAAACCGTCCAGCGACATCGTCACGTGCCAAACCACCGCTTCCATCTGCTCTCCTTCGTCGACGAATCGTCCAGCCTGCCCGCATCTCAGCGTCCGGGGAGCGACCCGTGCGGTCGTGCTGCAACCTCGTTGCGCATCTGGTTCCTCCTTTTCGCTCGGTGTCTACCGCCCAGCCGACGCCTTGGGCCGGAGCCTCGACGGCTAGCACCTGGCCGGTTCGCGGCTCGGTGAACATCTGCTCCGGGCCGTTCCACTCGGTCGCCACCATGAACAGGGTCCGCCGGTCCGAGCCGCCGAGCGCGCACGCGAAGCAGCCGCGATCGAGCTCGATCGTCTGGAGCACCTCGCCGCCTTCGCGGACACGGACGCAGCGCTTGTTCGGGACGTCGCTGTACCAGACCGCACCCTCGCGATCCAGGCAGATCCCGTCGGGTACGCCGTCGCCGAGCTCTGCCCACACGCGCCGGTTGGCGAGGCTTCCGCCCGCGTCTATGTCGAAGGCGGTCAGCCGCCCGGCGTAGGACTCAGCGACGATCAGCGTCTCGCCGTCGTCCGTTATCAGCATGCCGTTGGGAAACGCGAGGCCGTCCGCGACCTGGCGGGCCGAGCCGTCCGGTGTCGCGAGCGCGATGATCCCCGGCGCGAACGGGTCGCCAGCGGCGAGGTTGAAGCCGCCGCCGTTAACGTAGGCGTTCCCTCGAGCATCCACGACCAGCTCGTTTCCCGCCGGCAGAATCGAGACGGTCGCGAGATTGGCGTGCGTGACCAGCGAGCCGTCGGGTTCCTGCCGGAGCAGCAGGCCGTCTCGCGTCGAGACGACCAACATCCGGCCGTCGGGCAGCCAATCCGCGCAACACGGAAACGAGCCGACATGCAGCATGACCTCGCTGCGCCCGTCGAGATCGACCGCGATCACCTCGCCAAGCCCGCAGACAGAAAACCACAGCCGCCCATCGTGCCAACGCGGCTGCTCGCCGAACGCAATACCCCTCATCAGCGCCATCGGCGTCGCGTCAGCAATCATAAGCCGCGCGTACCGGATATGCCTGACCCCGGGCCGGCCGATCGGTCATCGCCCAGTGCTACGCCTTCTGCTCGGAGACTGGCGACGAAGCCGTCCATCGATCTCTTCCCTCTCACATCGCGCTCCTCTTCACGCAGGCTTACCTCCCCGGACCGGTGCAACGCTACCCCCGGCCCCAGGCGGTCACCAAGCGTTTGTGGTTGTTGATCGACACCGATCGGTTGTGGGTGCGGACCGGCGAGGAAGCACCCTCGACCAGTCGCGCCGGGGCGAAAGCGCCCCGTTCGGACATTCGGGCCAGGTCCGTTCCGACAGCGCACTCGAACGGGCCAAATCGCTGAATGTCCTATGGCACGGCTCCCGTTTAGTGCCAGCCGCGGTCGGCCGCGAGCGACGCCGCGGCGGCGAGGAAGCGGGTGACCGTCGGCTGCTCGCCGTCTTCGGGCCAGACGGCGTTGATGGCCAGCGTCGGTCGTGGTGGGGCCAGGTTGACGAACGCTACCCCGGGCGCGTGCTGCTCCCCACACGAGCCGACCGTCAGCCCGATGCCGCGACCTCGCGCGATGTCGTGACACCATACGGTCGAGCCGGCGCTGTGCTCCTCGAGTGACGGCTCGAAGCCCGCGACGCGGCACGCGCCGACGACCACGTCGTAATAGCCGGGTGACGCGTGGCGGGGAAACACCTCAAACAGCTCGTCCTTTAGCGCCGAGAGCTCGACCTGATGGGTCCCGGCAAGCGGGTGGCGAGCGCTGACCGCAAGCCGAAGCACCTCGCGGCGGATCAGTCTCTGGCGGAGCCCTGGCGGGAGCGAGCCCATCGGCATGAGCGCGACATCGCACTTGCCTGCCAGCAGGAGGTCGGTGACATCGGCGCCATAGACCTCGCGCGCGCTGACCTTGAGCTCGGCGTGGCGCCTGCGCAAAAGCTCGAGGAGCGAGGGGGTGGTCTCGAATGCGGTGACCAGCGTATAGACCAAGCGCAGGGTTCCTACCTCGCCATGGGCCGCGGCTCGCACCTGTAGCGTCGCGCGATCCGACGCGGCAAGCACCCGCCTGGCATCGGCGAGGAAGACAGCGCCGGCGGGCGTGAGCTCCACCTTCCGCGAGCTGCGGCGCAGCAGCGTAACGCCGAGCGTCGCCTCCAGCGCCCGGATCTGTTGGCTGACGGCCTGCTGGGCGACGTGCAGCTCATCGGCTGCGCGCGTGAAGTTGCCGTGCTCGGCGACCGCCACGAAGTAGCGCATCTGCCTGAGGTCCGCGGTCACGATCCCACCCCGAGTCTACGCCGCGTCGCGCATCCACAACCGATCGGTGTCGATCGACAACCACAAACGCTTGGTGGCCACTGCGGCCGGGGCTAGCGTGAGCCGCGTTCCTCCGGACTCGACGACGAGGAGTGATGATGGCGGCGGCGATTGACATGCTCGACCCCGCGCACCCCAAACGGGTGCTGCTCGTCGCCTCCAACCCGACGGTGTCCGAACGGACCGGCTGGCCAATCGGGTTCTGGTGGTCGGAGCTGACCCACCCGTACTGGGAGCTCAGCCGGCACGGCTACGAGATCGACGTCGCGAGCCCCGACGGCGGCGCGCTCGAGGGCGACAGCTGGAGCGACCCGCGCGATAAGTCCGGCTACTCCGCCGACGACCTGATCAGCCTGGGGTTCATTAACTCGCCTGAGCACGTCAACCTGATCGAGGACTCCAAGCCGCTCGCCGACGTCGAGCTCGGCGACTATCACGCCGCGGTATTCGTCGGTGGCCAGGCGCCGATGTTCACGTTCTTCAACGACGAGCGCGTGCAAGCGCTCGTCGCCTCGTTCTATGCGGAGGGCAAGGTCACCGCTGTCATCTGTCACGCCACCTGCATGCTGCTCAAGACCCGGCTGTCCGACGGTCGGCTGCTCGTCGAGGGCAAGACCTGGACCGGCTTCGCTAACTCCGAAGAGCAGTACGCCGACGAGTACGTCAACCAACGGATCCAGCCGTTCTGGATCGAGGACGACGCGAAGCAACTCGACAACACGAACTTCATCGTCGCCGGCCCGTTCAAGCCGCACGCAGTCCGCGACGGCAATCTGATCACCGGCCAGCAGCAGTACTCGGCCGCCGCGGCCGCAGAGCTGATCGTCGAGGCGCTCGGACGCTGATCGCAACAACCCCGCTGCGCCTGATGCACCGTAAGCCGTTGATACTTGGCTCGCTGCTGCTGGCGGCGTTCGCGATCAACCTCGACACCACGATCGTCAACGTCGCGTTGCCGACGCTGGTGCGGGAGCTGCACGCGTCCACCACCGAGCTTGTGTGGATCGTCGACGCCTACAACCTCGTGTTCGCGGCGCTCGTGCTCGGCGCGGGCAACCTCGGCGACCGCGTCGGGCGAAAGGGCGTCCTGCTCGCCGGGCTCGGCGTGTTCGGCGTCGCGACCGTCGCCGGCGGCCTTTGCACGAACCCGGGCGAGCTGATCGCCGCGCGCGCGGTGATGGGGCTCGGCGCCGCGCTGATCTTCCCCGCGACATTGTCGCTGCTGACCAACGTGTTCACCGAACGCGGCGAGCGCGCCCGGGCGATCGGCCTGTGGGGCGCGACCACCGGGGTCGGGATCGCCGTCGGGCCGATCGTTGGCGGCTGGTTGCTCGAGCGCTTCTCCTGGTCGAGCGTCTTCTTTGCGCTCGCGCCGGTCGCCGCGCTGGGCGCGCTGCTGGTGATCGCGAGCGTGCCGACCTCGCGCGATCCTAAGGCGCCGCCCGCCGACCGCGCCGGGATCGCGCTCTCGACCGCCGCGATGGCGCTCCTGATCTACACGATCATCGAGGCGCCCAACCACGGCTGGGCGAGCGCGCGCAGTGTCGGCGGCTTCGTCGTGGCGCTCGGGCTGCTCGGCGCGTTCGTCGTGTCGGAGCGACGCGCGCCCGCGCCGATGCTCGACGTCGGGCTGTTCCGCAACCTGCGCTTCAGCGCGGCGAGCGGCGCGGTGACGATCACGTTCTTCTCGCTCATGGGCTTCATCTTCCTCGTCACCCTCTACTTCCAGTTCCTCAAGGGCTACGGGCCGCTGTCCACCGGCCTGCGCCTACTGCCCGTCGCCACCACTGTGGGAATCACCTCGGTCGTCGGCACGAAGCTGGCTGTGCGCAGCGGCACCAAACTCGTGGTCGCCGGCGGGCTGGTCGCGCTCGCTGCCGGGCTCGCGTGGACCTCATCGGCCTCCACCAGCACCAGCTACCTCACCATCGTCGTCCAGATGGTGCTAATCGGCGCCGGGATCGGCCTCACCAGCGCCCCCGCCACCGAGTCGATCATGGGCGCGGTCCCGGCGGCCAAGGCGGGCGTCGGCTCGGCGATCAACGACGCCACCCGCATCCTCGGGGCCACGCTCGGCGTCGCGGTGATCGGCAGCGTGTACGCCTCGGTGTACGGGAGCCGGCTTGACTCGGCGCTCCTCGGGCAGCTGCCGCCCGCGGCCGCGGCTGTCGCACACAAATCCGTGGGCGGCGCGTTCGAGACCGCCGCGCAACTCGACGCCGGACACCACACCGCGCTCGCCAGCACGCTCCACCAGGCCGCCTCGAGTGCGTTCTTCGATGGATTCTCAGTGGCGTGCGTCGTCGCGGCCGCAGTGGCGCTCGCCGGTGCCGTCATGGCCGCCGCCCTGATCCCGGCGCAACCGCCACCCCCCAGCGCCGAGAGTCCTCGAGAGGAGCACCGATCGTCTGCCGGCGCGCGGCGGGTGCAGAGCGCGGACATCATCCCGTGAACGTCGTCACCTTGTCCGCACCAGCCCAACTGAACGAAAAGCAACTCGCATGAGACGCATCGTCTGGTCCGCGTACATATCAGTCGACGGAGTCCTCCATGAGCCCGGGGAGTGGTCCATTCCGCACTTCAGCGACGACCTCGCGGAACACAACGAGCGACGAGCTGTACCACAGCGGTGCAGTGCTCTTGGCGAGGAGTATGCAGACGCAATCAACACGACCGGAGGAACACACCAATGGCAAGCCCGCAATCAGAAGCAATCGCAAACCTGTACCGAACCTGGGTGCAGACCTTTGGGGAGAATCCGGACTGGACCCCGGCGCAGCAGATCGCGCTTGTGGAGAGCTGGAAGGTGCTCACCACCGAACCCGACGCGGTCGAATACATGGACGCCGACGCCGGGGGCGTCCGGGCTTTGTGGGCGGTCCCTGAAGAGGCGCCGGAGGATCGGGTGCTGTTCTGCATTCACGGCGGCGGCTTCGTCAGCGGCTCGATCCATACTCACCGCAAGCTGTTCGCCGATCTCGCCAAGGCGATCGGGGTGCGAGCGCTGAGCATCGGCTACACCCTGCTGCCCGACGGCGGCGCCTACCCGCTCCCGCTCGAGGAGGCGCTCACGGCTTACCGGTGGCTCATCGACCAGGGGATCGATGCCGGGCACGTCGCGGTCGCCGCCGACTCCGCGGGGGCGCTGCTCGCCACGACCATGCAGCTGCGCGCGCGCGACGAGCACCTGCCCCTGCCCGGAGCGACGCTGCTGATGTCTCCCTGGGTCGACTGCGAGGTCATCGGCGAGACGATGCAGTCAAACCGCGATCGGGAGGCGCTGTTCAACCCTCAGTGGGTCAAGCAGATGGCCGCTGGCTATCGCGGACAGGCGAGCGCGCGGGACCCGTACATCACCCCTCTTTACGCTGACTTCACGGGCTTTGGGCCGATCTACATCCAGGTCGGCGACCAAGAGGTGCTGCTCGATGACAGCCGCAGGCTCGCCGACCGCGCCCGGCAGGCGGGAGTGGACGTGCGGCTGGACGTGTTCCCAGAGATGCAGCACACCTTTCAGATGATGGCCGGCCGCGCGCCCGAAGCCGACGACGCGATCAACCGGTTCGCCGAATGGGCGCGCCCCAAACTCGGGATCGAGGCCGGAGGGTCGATCAGGGCCGCATGATGCGCAGAGTCATCGAATCCACGCTGCTGTCACTCGACGGCGTCATCGGAAACCCACACACATGGGCCTCGGCACGCTTCGACGAGCAGGCCCGAGCAAGCGCGCTCGAGCAGCTTCAGGCCAGCGACGCGATGCTCATGGGCCGAAGAACCTACGAGATCTTCTCCGGGCTCTGGCCGACACAGACCGGGAGCTACGCCGACGCGATCAACGCGATCCCGAAACACGTGTTCTCCTCGACGCTGACAGACGCGCACTGGACGAACTCGACGATCGTCCACGGCGACGTCGCCGACGAGGTCAAACGGATGAAGCAGCAGGACGGGAAGGACCTGATCGTCTACGGCCACGGACAGCTCGGAGCGGCGCTGCTCGAGCACGGCCTGCTCGACGAGCTTCAGTTCGCAATCCACCCCGTGTTCGTCGGTGAGGGCACGCCGCTGCGCAGACAGGGCGCGACCGCGAGCCTCGAGCTGACAGGCACCGAAACGCTCGGGACCGGCGTCGTCGTCGTCACCTACCGGCCGCCCGGCCGGTGACCGGTGGGGTGTCGACGTCCAACTCGAAGCTCTTCCCCGACCAGCAGCACACGTTCCAAATGGCCGCCGGATACGCGCCCGAGTCTGACGATGCCATCCGAAAGCTGGCCGCCTGAGCCAAAGCTCGGGCTCGCCTAGCGCGATGCGAGGTTTGCGTGTATGTACACTCTTTGGCATGGCGAAGTCCGCGGCTCCCACTCCCGCCGAGCTGGGCGAGGTCGCGTTCGGATGCGCATGCGTCGCGGTGCGGCGCACCGCGCGTTCGCTCACGCGGGCCTATGACGAGGCGCTCCGCCCCGGTGGGCTGCGGATTACGCAGTTCTCGATCCTGGTAGCCGCCGAGCTCGCCGGCTCCGCCACCGTCGGGCGGCTGGCGGAGGTGCTGGGGCTGGATCGCACGACTCTGACCCGTGACCTGCGGCTGCTGAGCGAACGCGGCCTGGTCGATGTGCGCATCGGCGAGGATCGACGTTCGCGCACGGTCGAGCTCACGGACGCCGGGCGGACGGCGATGGCCGACGCGCTGCCGCGCTGGCGCGCCGTCCAAGCGCGGGTCGTCGGCGACAGGGGACTGGCCGCCCGACCGGGATTCGCCAAGGAGCTCGTGCGGCTCGAGAAGGCCGCGCGAGAATGACTTTTTTTTCCGGATATACGTGCAGCTACACCTAAGGAGGACTGTCATGTCCCATCGATCGACCCTTCTAACGGTGGCGGCCACGGCGGCCGGGGCGATAGGCGTCTCGAGTGCCATCCGATCGGCGGCGCGGGCGGCGCCCACCGCCCCACACGCCAAGGCGCGACGACTCGCCGGTGCAGCGAGCCAGCGCCCGTTCACTGCTCGAACCGTACGCTTCAGCCGGCACCGCATCTACGTCCGCGACTACCCAGGTCGAGAGCCCACCTTTGTGTTGATGCACGGATTCCCGGACGACCTGCACCTATATGACCTGCTGATCCCGCGCCTTCGAGGGCGTCACACCGTCGCGTTTGACTTCCTCGGCTGGGGCCAGTCAGACCGGCCACGCGGGCACGACTACACCTTCGCCGAGCAGCAAGCCGAACTCGACGCTGTGGTCCGGCAGCTGAATCTCAAATCCGTCGTGCCGGTCGCGCACGACGGCTCGGGCCCCGCGGGAATCAACTGGTCGATCGCCCACCCCAACCAGGTCGCGGCACTGGTGCTGCTCAACACGTTCTACAGCGTGATGCCGACCACGAACGCGCCCGAGGCGATCCGCATCTACTCCCAACCCGAGTTCCGCCCCCTCGCGGAGGCGATCGCGGCTAACCAGCCCATCAATCACTGGCTGTTTAACTGGCAGGTCGGACGGTTCATGAGCGACCCACGGATTCGAGGCCGCATGCTGAAGCTGCTCTGGCCCAACTTCGTCCGCAGCCTGCCAGCGTTCATCAGCCTCAACCGCGACCTGATCGCGGCCGTCACGGCCAACACCACCCGCACAGCCCAGCTGCGCAGCTTCGACCGGCCGGTGCGCATCATCTTCGGCGCGCAGGACCCCTATCTCAACACGGGCATGGCACGCAGCTTCCACGAGCTGCTACCGACCTCGGACCTGTTCCTACTGCCAGCCAGACACTACGTTCAAGTAGACGCCCCAGCGACCGTCGCCAGACTGCTGGAGTCGATCCCGCTCAACTCCACCGCGAGCCGCGCGACGCAGCCGTCGACAGCTGGAGCGAGCTGACAGACCTGCTCGCCCAGCCAGATCGACCGTCGGCCCGCCTGGACCTGCTTTCAGTTCCCGACAGGGATTTCGTTGTGGCGGGCGTCAGCCCCGCTCCGCGCGGATGGCACGTCTCCGTCGCACAAGGCGATCCGCCGTCGAACACACCCGCGTTCGACGGACCGGGCCTACGGCAGCAGACCACGCGTCGCAATAGACCCGTTCGCTGAAGATTCGCACTCGCCGGGGCTATTCGAACAGCTGCCTTGAGACCTCCGGCCGCATGAATGCGGGTCTCGACCGCCGCATGGCAACGCGACCTGCTCCTCGCCTCTATGAACGAGGGCCCATTGTCAAGCCCTTCGCTCTGTCGATGTCAGATCCCTGACACCCTGAGTGTCGATCGCCGGGTGAACGCTGGGCCGTGTCAAGCGCCTCAGCAAGTGCACTGAAGTGAACAGCAGAGCTGGTGGCGCTTGACACGACAGCGTGAACCTGGCAGGACGTTGTCACGGCGCGCGGGCGGGTTGGTGATGATGTGGAGCAGTGCCCATGTCTCTATCGCTTCATCAACTTCGAGGACCAGGTGTTATCGGGGCTCGCTCCGGCGGCGCATGTCAAAAAAGGACTGTCAGGCAGTCAGGCGAGAAATGGCGCTTGCCGGAGCGAAGGGCTTGAACGGTTGGTTGCGGGTCAGCATGTACCAGATCGCCTCGGTCAGCTTGCGAGCGAGCTCGATCTGGGCGACTTTCGCGCCGCGTTGGCGGCCGAGGCGGCGTTTGGTGCGCTGGTAGCGCTCCTTGTAGAGCGGGTGCGCGGAGGCGTGGATCGCTGCTTCCATCAGCCCCCAGCGCAGGTATCTGGGTCCGTGCTTGGATAGCGGGCCGCGGCGGTCGACCTCGCCGGACTGGTTCACGCGCGGGCACAGGCCGGTGTACCCGGTCAGCTTGACCGGCGATGAGAAGCGGCTGATGTCGCCGATCTCGGCGGCGATCGTGAAGCCGGTGACCCAGCCGATCCCCGGGGCGCTCATCAACAACGGGATATAGCGGTGATCGGCGCCGGAGCGCTGCAGCCAGCGCTCGATCTCCGCGATCCGCCGGTCGAGATCGTCGATCAGCTCAACGCTCGCCCGGACGTGAGACAGCCACGGCTCGGGGAAATCCAGCTCGGCGAGCAGTCGCCGGCCGCCCGCTCCGAACAGGGCCGCCATCGGGACCTGATGGCCGAACGCGATCAGCGACGCGTGCACCCGGTTCTTGAGGATCGAGCGGTGCTTGACCAGGTGCAGCCGCCACCTCGAGCGCTCACGCTCTTGGCGGAGCTCGGGCGTCGGCAGCCAGATCGCCGGCACCAGATCGCGGAACGACAGCTCCGCAAGCACCCTGGCGTCGATCCTGTCGGTCTTGCACGCCAACGGCGCCAGCCCCTTGACCCGCTGCGCGTCGGCGACCAGCACCTCCCACCCGTAGCGAACCAGCTCGTCGTGCACGAACCGCGCGCCGTTCATCGACTCGACCACCCCGCGCACCGGCTCGTCATACACCGCGACCCGCCGGCTCAGCCCGTACAGCCCGTCGCGGTCCGCCGGCGCCCGGAAGTGCTCAACCAGCTCTCACTCGCTCGAGATCAAGCACACGTCGACCCGCCGGCGGCTCAGATCCAACCCAACGTGCAGCACAACAACTCCCTCCTTCCCAGGAAGACGAGCAGGATCAGCCCGGCCCATGACGTAACGTGAGCCGAGGTCGGTCCTCCATATTTCGCTAGCCCGGCCACGCGGCTGCTACCGCGCGTTGCCTGACCCAAAGCTTTCGATCCGGAGGGCCGACCTCCTGCCGCGGACGCCCTGGGCCAACCCTCGTTCAATCACAGTCAATCTCGCGCATCGCCGCAATGCCGACCCGTCGGTCGGTCTGACCGTCCGGCCGGAACACCTGCTTTTCGTCGGCGGCGAGTACGCATAGCGGCGTGCGGCGCGACGGAACCACGGCCCCGCTTTCGTGCGGCAAGACGTCTGTCCGCTCAGATCGGACCGGCCCCGCATCTCGCCACCTGCGGGTTTCGCCACGCTGTCGACCCGGACGTCGTCGTCACCGTCGGCGCGAATGCCCTGCTTCTCTTCTGGCGCGGGTACGCGGACCCGGCGGCGCAGACCCGTCCGGCTCCCCGCTTTCGTTACGCGAGACGTCTGTTGGCCGAAATCGCCTCCGCCCTGCTCGTCGCCAGAGGCAGGGCGCGCGGACTGCTAGCCACGATCCGCTGAGCCAGCAAGCGGGAGGCCGGAAAGCGGCCACCTCGGCTCGGCCGGCGATATGACTGCAATGCCGCTCGACCAGCGACCGCGCGAGGTCGCTGCTTTCGTGCCGGCGCTGGCGGAAGCGGCCATGAGTTTCGGGCGCCGCGCGGTTGAGCGCGGCGCCTCACGATTCATCGGTCGAGGGCTGCGCTGGCGGGCATCATCGGCGGTCGGCGCGAGTGAACGGCGTTGACGATCTCGCTCGGGTCGATCCCCTGCAAGTAGGTGCTGGTGGTGCCGAGGTCGGTATGCCCGAGTTGGCGCTGGATGATGTTGACCGGGACGCCCTCGCGGGCGAGCTCAACCGCGTGCGCGTGTCGTAGCTGATGGGGCGCGAAGCGACGCCGGACACCGGCTTGGGCGGCGAGGTTGCGGAGCTCTCCGCGGACCGCGGTCGCCGGCCATGCGCGACCGCGGGTCGGGCCGTCGATGATGCAGAACAGCGGCCCAACTGGAAGCTCGACGCGGTGCTCGAGCCAGCGGTTGAGATGCTCGAATCCCCAGTCGTCCATCCCGACCTCGCGGCGCCGATCGCCCTTCCCGTGCCGGATCAACACCGACCCGCGCGCCGGGTCGACATCCGTCTCGCCCAGTGCCAACGCCTCGGAGATCCTCAAGCCGCCGCGCCAGAGCACCGCGATCACCGCCCGGGCGCGCAGGCCGTGGCGGTTCTCGCCCGCCTGGCGCATCACCGCGATGATCTCCTCGACCCGTGGAGGGTCAGCGGGGTAGCGCATCCCTTTGTTGTGCGGGGCTCGCCCCGCCAGATAGCCGGGCAGCGTGACCTTCGACCGTCGCCGGCCGATCGCGTCGATCATGACTGTGTCTGACATGACCTCCTCCTCTCAGGAGTGATCCTCCGTCCGGACGTCCCGGACTGGTTGCGCGGATCGTCCCGCTCGCCGGCGACCCAGTCGACCCGGCGGGTCCAGCTCCGTCGCCTCCCGCCGCTACGGTCGTCGATCATGACCGAGCCCGTCAGGTTCCCACGCGCCCGAGACGCCACGATCCCCACGGCAAAGCTCGTCCGCCCAAACGCATCCCACGGGGCATTCTGACCGCGAGAATGCGCTGCGAGATGCGATGGGTCAGCCGGTCGCGTCGCCGGATGACTTCCTTTTCGGGGTGCAGGCGCCGCATGTCATTGAGCATTCTGAGCCCCAGAACGCTCTACGAGATGCGTTGGGGGGAACTCGTCTAGCTACGCGCTCAGCACCACGCATGAGCGCGGCCGGCACAAACCGCGGGTGTTCGCTTCAGCGCTGGGGATCACCGCCAGCGATTGGCGATACCTCCATTATCTCCAGTCGGGCGTTATCTGAAGTCGGTGGCGATTCTGGGCGTGGATGCTGGATCTTCGGTTCGGCGACTTCTGATAATCGCGGCTGCCGAGAGGTGGTGGTTGCGCTCAGCGGCGCCAGCGGCGGCAGGCGTCGATCCATTCGACGCCGTCAGGCGCCGGGTCGGGGAGCGGTAGGTCGAGGATCGGGATCGGTTGTTTGTCCGCATCGCGGCGGCAGATCGCGACGATCTCGTTGCCAGCGGTCAGGTCGATCTTCGTCACGGTGACAGTAATCCCGAGCACCTCGGTGTCGAACGGGAGCGCGAGGTGCTCCTCGAGCATCGTGAACAGGCCGGTGATCTGCTCTTCGTCGTTGTAGTCGTCGACGGTCGCCTCTTCGATCATCGCGTCGAGCAGCTTGGTGGGGGGTTTCGGTCGCGGCGAGCTCCTCACGCCGCGAACAGGCTCGGGGCGCGCTTGTCGGCCGGCGGTCGCCATTTCCGCACCTGTGCGTTCGGGTCCGCGGCCGCGAGGCGCCGCGCCGTCTCGGGGCCGTCCAGTTCGCACAGATGCTCGAGCGCGGCGATGCGCACGCTCCCGTGCGCCGCACGGAACCCGCGATGGACCACTGTTCGCTTTGCCGGTTCGTCGAGCAGGTAGGCGGCGTCGAGCAGCCCGTGGATAGCGGCGTCGCGGTGGCGCGGCTCGAACCGCTCGGCGGTGCTGAGCAGCTCCGCGAGCCGCTCCGGGCGCGTGTGGAGCGCTTGGCGTGCCGCCCAGCGACGCAGCGGCGGTTCGGGCCGGACGTGGTGCTGTGCCGGGGTGTCCTCGGTCACGGTGTAGGTGCGCCCAGTCCCGTCGTGCAGGTCGATCTCGAGCCACTGCGGGGAGGCCCACGCCAGCGGGTAGGAGATCACGTGGTCGTGGGCGATGAACGCGTCGGCCAGCTCGTCGAGCTCGGTGTCGTCAAGCAGCCCGCAGTCCTGGATGCCGGCGATCAGCTTTGCTGTCACCCGGTCCCACCGCCGGCAGGTGCACACCAGCACGACGGCGAGCGAGAACGGCCGCTCGCCGGTGCCGTGCACGCGGGTGAGCAGCTCGACGGCCTCGGCGTGTCGGGTGCTGCGTCCCCAACCGCCCGGATTGCCGAGCAGCAGCCGGCACAGCTCATCGGCGTTCTTGACGGCGACGAGCTCGTCGACCGTGTCCTCACTGATCCTCAGCACCAATGGGCAGCGTAGGCGCGCCGGCGGACATCGGGCCGCGGGACCGTCAGGGCGCGGGGATAGATTGCGCTTCGCGATGCCGGACACGGTGACGATCGATCAGGTGCTCGACGCGTTCTTGCGCGACCAGCGCGCGCGGCTGTCCGATCGGACGTATCGCAACTACGAGGACGTGATCCGGTTGCTGCGCGACAGCCTGAACCGCTACGCGTATTCGTCGCTCGGCGCCACGGATGCGAAGCGGTGGCAGAAGGCGTTCGACGCCGGGGACGAGGACGCGTTCTGCAAGCTGTTCGGACCGGAGGAGATCCCGCCGCATCTCGGCGAGTTCCTTGGCTATTTCATGGTCCGCAAGGTGAGCGCCGGCCAGGAGCTGCTCAAGGCCGCGGGGACGGTTACCGGCAAGCTCGCACGCTGGCTCGAGCAGCAGGCGTATATCGAGTCTGACGCGGCCGAGGTCGCTGTCGACCGCGCGCGGGACAGCGCGCGCGAGCTCCCCGCGGCAGACCGTCTCACCGACCTGCTGGTCGACGTCGCGATGAGCTCGCCGGACATCGACGTTGACGATGTCAGCGACGAGGACTGGGTCGAGGATCAGGTGATGATCGACCAGGTCGAGCCCGGGAAGATCTGGTTCGAGGGCGGGATCGGCCCGATCCAGGTCCCCAAGCGCGCGAGCGAGCTCGCTCAGCCGGGCTGGATGGTGTTCATCGTTGCCGCGCGCCGTGGTGGCCGGTGGCATCTGCTCGAGGTCGGCTCCGTCTACCCATAGCCGACCCGCACGCCCGCGATCTTCACAGTCCTTCCAGGAATGCCCAACGGTGGGCCAGGCGAGCGGCCGCGGACGAGCCGGATGGCCCGCGCGGGCGACTCAGCCCCGGTTAGGCTGCGCCGGTGGGAAACGATCAACTGGACGCTGCATGAAGCCTGAGCATGACGAGCGGTTTCGGCGGATCGCCGATGACTACCTCGACCGGCCGGGCGGCGACTATGCCGAGCTGTTGCGTCGCGGAGAGGTCAGCTCGCCGGAGGGTGTCGATCCTGAGCTGTGGCGGACGGAGATCCGCGCGAAGGCGCGTGCGGACAAGATCCGGGTGATGACGATCCGCTCCGGTGACCGGGCGATCGCCGCGCTCCGGCGAACGGTCCCGGAGGATCAGGAGTTCGCGGTGCTGTCCGCGGCGATGGAGCGTGGCGAGGTGCTGCGGGGTGCTGCCGAGCGGGCACGACGGCTGGGGCACGAGATCGTTCGCTGGGTCGCGCACGACCAGGAGAGCATCGCGATGTGCCCGCGCTGCCAGGCCCGGATCTACGTCCGGCTCGACACCAACCCTCCGGTCGTCGACGGCGAAGCGCTCGACGACGCGTGCCCCGGCTGATCGAAGCTCACACCGCCGGCGCGGCGGATCCCGTCAGCGGCTCATCGCAACTCGGCGAACCAGATCCGGGCTGCAAGCCGATCGGCCGGGGCCAGCCGCATGGGGGCGGATCACAGGCTTTCCAAGAACCCGAGGAGCTTGTCGGTCGGCTTATACCGGCCGGGCGGGGTGTCGATCGGGGCGATCTTGTCGATCGCGTCTTGTTTCATCGGTCGACTCAGGCCGATGGCCTGCCGGAACGATCGGAACCGTGCTCGAAACCGACGCCGACAAGGCGCTCGTTGAGATCAGCGACGACGCGGCCACGGACTCGACTTCGTCTCCCTACCGCACGACGCGCTCGCGACCCACCAACCCTCCGGCCAGCAGCTCGCTTCCTGACCAACAGGCCACGGATGCTGACCCCCTGAGCGCGGTCAGACATCGCTGCTTTCTCAACGTGACCATCGGAAGCAGGCACCACGCTACGTGCCTGGCCGAGCGGCGAAGGGGCTACGCGTGGCGGTCGAACACCAACCGCTGATCTCGGACGCGAGCAGCCACCTCGGGCTCGTGGGCGGGGTGGGCGTATGTCGACCCGACCGCCAGCCATCGGGCCACTCAACATCGTCGGTCATCCTCGCGAGGACCGCGCCGGGCTCGCGCGCATTGAAGTCCCAGTACACCGCTTCAAGGCTCTCCCGAAGCTCATCGGCAGTGTCTGACATCGGCGAACCTTTCACGAGAAGTGATGTCGACCGGGCTCAGGCCGGCTGGGCGGTGGGGGTAAGGCGGCGGATTCTGTTGAGGATTTCAGGGTCGCCTTCGTAGCTGATCGCGGCGGCTTTCGCGTCGCGCACGTCGATCATGCCGAGCAGCAGTCCGAGGATCGGCCTGGGGGGTCCGGTGAGCGTCGCGTCGGCGCGGTCGGCCGGTCCGAGCCGCGTGTGCATCGTGCCGTCGCGGAGTTCGATCACGATCGGCTGATCGCCGGTGCGAAGCTCGATCGTGACGGGGGGCGCGTCAGGCTCGCCGTCGGTGAGTATGCGGTCGAGCGCCCCCGCGAGCCAGTGGCTGCGGACAGCGTCGCTGGGCTTCTGCTCGGTCATGAGCGGAAGCCCCCAGTCGGACAGGCCGTCGAGCACCGGCCGGAGCTGCTCGCCGCGGAGCGTGAGCCGAAACAAGGTGGTCGCGATTGGCGGCGGTGCGTCTTCTCGGGAAACGACGCCTGCGTGCTCGAGCTCGCGCAGCCGTTCGGCGAGCAGGTTGCTGGCGATTCCCGGTAGCCCGTTGCGCAGGTCGGTGTACCGGCACGCGCCGCGCAGGTCCAGCTCGCGGACGATCAGCAGCGTCCAGCGGTCGCCGACCACGTCGAGTGATTTCGCGACCGCGCAGTACTCGTCGTAGGACCTCATTGCCGAAGTCACTATAGCAGAGGACAGAAAAGAATGACGTCTTACTACTTGACTTTCTTGTCTTTATGGTTTAGAACTTTGTCTGCACTTGTCTTAGGTCTCCCAGGATGAGTCATCGAACTCGACCTGAAGGCCGCAATCGCCCGAAGGGACAGAACACCATGACAACCGCTACTGCTCCTGACCTCAAGCGAGGCCACGCTGAACGCGAAGCGCGGCCTACCGTTGTCCCAGGTCCGGCCGACACTGCCCGCCACGAGCCCGACGTACGTTCCTTCGACCCCACCCAAGGACGGCAAATCGGGTCGGACCCCTTCGACGACCCGACGCAAGGACGCAAGCTCGGCTCCGATCTCTACGACGACCCGAGCCAAGGACGGCAGATCGGCTCCGACCCCTTCGACGACCCGACGCAAGGACGGCAGATCGGCGCCCGGCCATACGCCGATCCCACCCAAGGACGCACGCTCGGCTCCGATCCCTACGACGACCCGACCCGAGCTGGCTAGACGCTCACGCCCAGTGGACCCGGTTCCCGCGGCGCGGCTTCGCGGAGTGGGAGCGGCGTGTCTCGGAGCCGATGCGGAAGGCGTCACTGTTGAGCGCCACTCGACTTCCCCGACCGCTTCGTTTGCGGCGTGAGCGGGGCGCCCGGCCGCTCGAGACGGCGTCGCCGGATCCGTTGAATCGCTCGTGTCGCCCGGGTTGAACCGTTCTGGGGCGCGCCAGGGTCGTAGTTGCCCAGGAGCGCGCTCCGCTTGCGAGATGCCAAGGCCTAACGGACCGGCAGATGCCAGAGATACTTATCCTCAACGACGCCAATTTGGACGAGCAGCTGCCCGTCTGTGACGTTCCCGTGGTCGTCGACCAGTGGGCGTCGTGGCGCGGCCCGTTTCGACTGCTTGGGCCGGTGATCGAGCAGATCACCCCGGAGCGCTCGGAGACGATCAAGGTCGGCAACGTCAACGTCGACGAACAGCCCGCCCTCGATGACCGCGCCGGGTCCGCGGCATCCCGTACGTCGTTCTCTACCGCGACGGGGCAGGCGACGCTGCGGCGATTGGTAGGCCAAGGGTGCGCTGCCGCAGGCGCTCGGGCTCGATGCTCGCGGCAACCGCCGTGGACGGCGACGGACGTAAGCCCGTTAGCTCCTCGAGCTTCAGGCACGAGGAGCCCCAGCATTTTCGAAAGTTTGAAAACGTCCACATTTCCCGCCAGACCAACACCCTAACCCTGGAGAAAGTTACGATGAATGCACCTTTGTTGTCCTCGCAGTACGAGCCGGCGGCCATCGCTGCCACAGACGGCCCGAACCCATCGAGTGTCTGGTTTTGCGGTGACTTCGCAGCCGGCGTCAGAGCGTTGGAGCCCGACGCTGGCGTACGTGGCGATTTCGCGACCGGCATGAGGAGCGCCACGCCGCTGGTGATGACAATCGGAGACTTCGCTGCTGGCCTTCGCACAGATTCAGCGGCTCAGCTGGCTCGCGGAGATTTCGCCACCGGCCAGCGCACCGGGCGGTCGGACACGCCAAGTCACAGCGACAAGCCGGGACGTCGCGGGCACTCGCCGCTGTGGCCTAATACCGCGGCCGCCCCAAGGGCAGCATGAAGCAGGTTGCTTCCGGAGCGCCCGCTGCCGGGAACACGCCTACGCCGTCCCCAGCGCGGTGACGGTCGTGCTGGTCGATGTCGCGGAGCGCTCGGTGGTCCGTCGCTGGACACATGTCGACCGCCAGGACGGATCGGCGCCTCAGCTGCCGCGCGATTAGCCGCGTTGCGGGCCGAGTGGCCGCGCACAGAACAGCCCGGCTCCAAGAGCCGGGCTGTTCAAAGTCGTGACGAGGGCCAACTGTCGAGCACGCGCAAACAGTTATCACGGCGTCGAGCGCTATCCCGGGTCCAGCGGTGGACACGCCCCAGGCGCGAACCACAACTCCGAGCCGGAGGGGGCCGCGACCGGCCTCGCCGCAACGAGTCACGGACCAGAAACCAAACCCGTCCGCTCGAGACCTGCCGCCGGAGCTCCGCAGTTAAGGGTGTACACACAGTTTTCGCACTTACGGCGGCTGCACGAACGCTCGTCGCGGACTCGCGCCAAGACGAACGCAGGACCAGCTCCGGCAACGGCAGCGGGGGCCCCGCTTTGTCGCCAGAAGCGCGCATCAGGTGCTCGCTGCCGTGCTGCTAGCGATCGGGGCGTGGCGAGGAGCCAGCGCCGGCCTCGAGCTGGCTGCTGTCCGCCCGAAGCGGCTATCCGGAGCCAGCGGCCTCCCGTGCCCGCTCCGCCGCTGCGTCAGGCGCCTCGGGACATGGCTGCTCCTGGCGTCTCCGAGCGCGGAAGCGGGGACCTCGCCAAGAGTGCTGCCTGGCGGCGAAACCGGCGCTGGGACCCTCGGGTCGGATCGTCCGGGCGGGTTGATCAGCGCGGACGCCGATTGGTGCGCCGCGCCGTGCGCGCCGCGCGCCGTGCCTGCTTGCGGGCGTCGTCGTGACGCTTGGCCGCCGTTCTCGTCGTGCGTTCCCGTTCCCACGAGCCGGGAAGTGCGCGCAACGCCGCGAGGTGACGCTCGCAGTCATACGCGCGCTCGTCGTGCAACGCCCCCCAGACCTGGTCCACGACGGGACCGGCGAGCATGTGCAGAACCTCGTCCCGCTCGTAGCCGGCCTCCAGTAGCCGCACGGCCGTGTCCCATACCTCGGGCGGCGAGTCATCCCAGAGCTGCGTGGCGACGATCTCGTGCATCGCCAGGTGCAAGCGGGGGTTCATCGGCCCGCCGCCGAGATCGACCGCATCGTCGCCGTCCTGGAGCGCCTGGGCGAACTCCGGGTGCTCACCGCGGATCACGAATGAACGCATGTCCGGGTCGGCGAGCTGATCGATCTCCACGCCAAGCTCGCCGAGTACATCCGGATCAGCGATGAAACGCCGACGCTCCTCCTCAGCACGCCCACTCGACCGCTGCGCCATGGCCCAAATTGTGTCGCACCGGCCCGTCAGACTCCTCAAAGGGCCAGCACTCGGGTAGCTGCTTCGGTTTCTTCCGGTCGAGGAAGCAGGCCCCTCGCCAGGTCGCTCGGGTAGCGGCATTGCCGTCATCTCGTCGGCAGAGCGGAGATGGCCGCTTTCGGCCTGGCGCTTGCCAGCTCAGTGGATCGTGGCTAGCAGTTCGCGCGCCCTGCCTATGGCGAGAAGCACGTCGCTCATGAAACGCGCCCCGACACCTGCGTTCGTGCTCGCGCGGGTATTCAGGTTGACGGCGCCCGCGCGATTGCGTTTGTCCGAAGGCTCGCTTCTATGTCAAGCCGCGATCGCTATTTGCGATGAATCTGGGTCTGCTCGGGGATGTCGGTTGGAGGGTGAGATTTGGGGGTGTGACGGGTCGCGCGCTGCTGCTCGAGGGCGGCAGAGGGGCTTAGGATGCGTCGTTGGCGTCCGCGGAGGGCGGAATCGGGCCGTGATAGCGGCTGTTTGCGGCAGGCAGCTCCGGCGGTGGGTGTTCACCGCGAACGCCAGCGCGCCTGAGAACGCCGCTGATCGGTTGTTGGTCGGAGCGGTTTAGGTGATGCAGACCATCGGGCTGGGCGCAGTGCTGATCTGCTGGACCTCTCGCTCGGGGCGGGCACGCTCGGGGATCGCGAGCAGCTCGCGCTCGGGGATTGACTCGGGCTCGACGGTTTGCTGTTGGTCGGCGGGTGGCTCAGCGAGGAGGAGGTAGAAGCGGCGCGCGAGGTGGCGCTTGAGGCAGCGCAGCGCGCCCTTCTTGGTTTTGCCTTCGGCCTCTTTGCGAGCGAGGTACTCCTGGGTCGCGGGGTCGCGTTGGGCGCGGGTGACCGCGATGATGTGCAGCGCGTGGTTGAGCTGGCGGTCCCCGCCACGGTTGAGCCGATGCTGGGTGCGCTGACCGGAGGAGCATGGGATCGGGGCGGTTCCGGTCTGCAGCCCGAAGCTCGAGTGTTTGCGGAATTGTTTGACCCCGGCGGTGTGGCCGATCAGGATCGCTGCGACCACCGCCCCGCATCCGAGCTCCGCCAACAGCTCGGGACGGTGGACCTTGACGAGCTCGCGAAGCTCTGCTTCGAGCTGATCGATCTGACGGTTGAGGCTCCGGAGCTGGGAGACCTGCTCGTGCGCGATCCTGACCCTGGCGCCGGCCGACAGCTTCCGCAGCCGCCGGTCGACGCGGTCCAGTTCGCGCGCCTTGTTGAGCGCACCGCGCTTCAGGGACCGTTCAAGCTCGGGGCACAGCGTGAGCAGATGCCACCGCAGCCGGTTCACTGTGCGGGTCCGTTCGGCGATGAGATCGTTGCGGTGATCGCAAAGCAGGCGGATCTCCATCGCCTGCTCATTCAGGTACGCGACCGGGAACTGCTCGACACCGTCCTTGACGACCGCGCGCGCGACCGCGAGCGCATCGATCTCATCCGACTTGCCCGGCTCGCGCTCTCCTTTGCGGGTCGCTCCCATGCGGTGCGGCGGCACCCTCACGACCCGCTCGCCGGCGGCTAGCAGCGCCTGCTCGAGCCGGCGTGAGACGTGCCGGCAGTCCTCGATCGCCCACACCCGCTCCTCATCGAGGCCGCGAGCCCATCGAACCGCAGCCAGATGTCCCTCATCGTCAGCCTTGATTTCGCGGCTGCCGCGTACCCGACCGGTGCCCTCGTCCACGGCCGCGAGCGCGTGCGAGCCCTTGTGCGTGTCCGCCCCGATCACGATCATGCATCCGTCCCTTCGTTTGGTTGACGCCGAATGAAGCGGATCTCCGGCGGACAACTGTCACGAGAGGCGAAGCCACGCTTCTATCAAGTCACGCCGGCGGTCCTCGGTCGGCGGCGGACGACACAAGCTTTACCGGTCAGGCCAAAGCAGTCGACACAGCAGTCGAGAGTCAGCCCGCCGCCAGCCCGAGGACCTACCGGACGCGTCGGACGTCACCGCCCAGACGCTCATCACTCTGACAGTGACAGCAGTCCGGGCGATGCCGCTGAGGCTGCTGCTCTCGTGCTTGCTACTCAGGAGTTCGTGGCTAACGGTCGAGGGCGGCCGCCCGGTTGGTGCCGGAGTGCTGCATCGCCGGGGGCGAACCGGCAGCCGTGGCTGTGCGGGTCGGCGTGGCTGGTGGCGTTCCGCACCAGCAGTCTTGTCCAGCGGTGGTGGACTTCCGCAATGCCGGGCGCGACCGGCAGTCTGGCTCTGCCGATGAGACGCCTGGTCCTCGTCCATCTCATCAGTCTCGAAGGCGGTCAGCGAGGCACCTGCAACGCCGGGAACTCATCAGTTATGGCCGACCCCTCACGGGTGCTCCTGCGCCTGGCGAAGCGAGTGTCTCACCGGCGACGCGGACCCGGATTTCCCCTTCGTTGAACCGACAGCTTCCAACGCGCTGATCGCCGCTTGAAAGCTGTCGGCGTTGCCACGACGCATCGCCTCGACCCGACGCCAACACTCCCGGATTCGCTGGCGAGGCATCTGGTCAGTCGACAGCTGACGGCGCTCGCCTCTTGTCCGTGGCGACGCCGCGGAGCGCGATCGGGCGAACGTCTGCCTCAACATCGCCGGCGATTGCAAGTCTTGCACGCGCCGCAAGCAGGCCCTAGCCGGCGAGTGCCGCAGCCGCGTCGCGGAGCAGAAACGCGGCCGAATCCAGTAGGCACCGCAGGCGCAAATCGTCCAAGACGGCTATGAGCTGGGGGCAGCCGCTGACGGGCTCCGTTCGGGGAGAGCACAAGCGCGCCGCTTTGCACGCCGTCGCCGACGGCGGCAGCAGCGACGGCGCCGTGCGTGGGCGCCCGAGTGCGCGACCGTCCGTCTCGAATCACTCGTGTGCCCGCTCGTTCGAGTAGGGAGAAACGAGTTCGAGCAGGACCAGCCCGAGCTGAGCAACCGGATCGCCTGGCGAATCCATCGTCTCGGCGCTGGCCAAGCGGCCTACGGCGATTCGTACCTTTGCGACAGCTTGCCTCCGTCAGAACGGGCCTGTCGCGATCAGGAGTAGCGCTCGGCCAGAGCGACGTTGATCGGGTAGGAATAGAAGAAGCTAAGGCCGCCGACGGCGGTGCAGACGCTCGCCGAGGCGCATGAGACTTTGGCCAGAGTGCTGACATCGGTGGCTGGCGGGTTGGGGATGGGCTGGACGGACCAGGCGGTGCCGTTCCAGTTCTCTGCCAGCGGCGCGTCACCGGAGATCTCCGGGTATGCGTTGTCGTTGTAGTAGCCCACGGCGGTGCACGCGGAGTTGGTCGTACATGAGACGCCGGAGAGGGCGCTGCCTGCAGACCCTGCGGGCGCGGGCGTGGGTTGGATTGTCCATGTGCTTCCGTTCAGCTGCTCGGCCAGCGTCCCGTATGACACCGGCGTGGTGTTTTGGTCGTCGTATCCACCGACAGCGGTGCAGGCGTCAGGGGCGATGCAGGAGACGCCGGTTAGCGTGCCACTGGTCGCCTGGCTGGGATTCGGAGGGGTCTGGAGCGTCCAGGTGCTGCCGTTCCAGCTCTCGGCCAGCGGCGCGTCTCCGATGATGCTCGGGGACGGGCCGTTGCCGGAGTAGCCGACAGCGGTGCAGGCGGCGCTTGTCGTGCAGGACACGCTGTAGAGGGCTGCGCTCACCGCGCCGGACGGGGTGGGCGGCGTTTGGGCGGTCCAGCTTGTTCCGTTCCACTGCTCGGCCAGTGGCATGCCGTTGCTTTGGCCGACGGAGGTGCACGCGGACGCAGTGGTGCACGACACGCCGGAGAGCGAGGCGCTCGTGGCGCCGGACGGAGCGGGCGGCGCTTGGGCCGTCCAGCTTGTCCCGTTCCACTGCTCGGCCAATGGCATGCCGTTGCTTTGCCCGACGGCGGTGCAGGCCGAGGCCGACGTGCAAGAGACGCTGTAGAGGACACCGGCCGCTCGTGGCGTGGCCATCGGCTCGATCGCCCAGAGGGTGCCGTTCCAGTTCTCCGCGAGAGGCAGCTGCGTGCCGGAAGCATCGGTGTAGGTGCCGACGGCGGTGCAGTTGGTTGCGGTGGTGCACGACACGCCGGAGAGCTGGCGGCTGCCCGGCCCGGCGGGGGTGGGAGTGCGCTGGATCGCCCAGCTGGTGCTGTTGCCGTGCTCGGCGAGTGTCAGATTGTTGTCCTGTCCGACCGCGGTGCAGGCGTCGGCTGACTTACATGACACCCCGTTCAGAGCGCTTCCTCCGCTGGTCGTGGGGGTCGTGGGGATTGTCCAACTCGTGCCGTTGGACTGCTCGATGAGCGTTGCCCCATTGCTCTGCCCGGCAGCGGTGCAGGCGCCGGTCGTGCAGGACACACTGGACAGGACGTTCTTCGTCACGCCGGTCGGATTCGGGGTGGGCAGGATCGTCCACCCTGACCCGTTCCACGCCTCCGCTAGAGTCAGCACCTCGGTCGTGCAGAACGGCGGGAAGCGCGGGTATTTGACACAGTGCTTGTAGGTCACGGATCCCACCGCCGTGCACGACGTCGAGTTCGTGCACGAGACGCCGTTGAGGGAGGCGGAGGTGTCGGTCCAGTATCCGGATGGTGGGTTGGGCGTGCTCTGTGCGGTCCAGGCCGTCCCATTCCAGTGCTCGGCGAGCGTCACGGCCGCGAAGCTGGTCCCGTAGTAGCCGACGGCGGTGCAGGCTGACGCCGATGTGCAGGACACACCCGAGAGGGAGCTGGCGGTCGCCCCAGAGGGGATGGTCGTCGTCATGATCGACCAGGCCGTCCCGTTCCACCGCTCAGCCAGAGCAACCTGAGTGCCCGAGCTGGTGATGTAGTAGCCGACCGCGATGCACCCCGAGACCGACGTGCAGGAGACGCCGGAGAGAACGCTGCTGCTGGCGCCGGCGGGGTTGGGGGTCGGCCTGACTGTCCAGGCCGTCCCGTTCCACTGTTCGCCGAGCGTCAAGCGGGTGCCCGAGCCGTCGTCGTAGTACCCGACCGCGGTGCACGCCGAGCCCGACGGGCACGACACGCCGGACAAACGAGTTTGCGTCGCCCCAGCAGGGCTGGGTGGCGTCCTAGTCGCCCAAGCGTTTCCGGTCCACTGCTCGGCCAGCGGCACCGGGATATCTGCGGTGTTGACGTAGCTCCCCACCGCCGTGCACGGGCCGTTCGCGCATGACACGCTGGACAGCGCTGCGGATGCCGGTCCAGCGATGTCCGGGGTCGGCTGGATCGACCACCCCGACGCTAGCGCCGGCCCCGGGGCTGCGCCCAGTACGGCGAGCGTCACGAGCGCCGTCGCCAGCGACTTGGCGATCCACTGCAGTTGCCGGCGGAGGGGATTGGCCCGGGTCATCACGTCGGCGCCGGGCTACTTGTGGGTGACCCGTCCCGACGCCTCCGCGTACAGGATGCCCGGGTATTGCGTGGCGCTCGTGTTGCATCCCCCGCCGGGGAGGTGTGGGTATATGGCGGCGACGGTGGCCTTCGTTTCGAGTGTGCCGCTGATCCCCTGGTATGCGCCTGTGCCCGAGCCGCGGACGATCGGTATCCGCCCGGTGACGGTGCCGTTTGACGAGCAGGTCGTCGGGTCGACGGGCAGTGCGCTCAGCTTGTTTCCTACAGCGCTGACGTCGATCTGGAAGGTGCCGTTCGACAGCTCGAGCAGGTTCGCGCCGTTCTGACCTTGGCCTTGGTTGTCGGTTCCGTTGTCCGTTATGGCTCCGGTGATGACGACCGTGCCGAGGTTGCCGTCGAGCGCGGTGTCCGCCTCGTAGAGGTGGATCTCGCCTCTGGTCGCGGCTCCGTCGGCCGCGGCCAGCCCGCCTGAGACGGCAAGCACGGCCACACCCGCGGCCAGCGGCGCCATGAGCTTTGCCTTGCGATGTCGCATCGAGACTCCTCTTGTCGCGCAGAACACGAATTGATCCGGCGGGATGCTGGGCGCGACCGGTTGCAGCGCGGTTGCAAACGAGCAACGGTATGCTGCGAAAGGCGTAACGGGGCGCAGCCGGCGCGCGGCGGGAGGCCGTTTGGGCCATCGCATCGGACAACAGAGCTATGGACTTTCGGATCCTGGGCCCGCTCGAGGTGAGCGACGGAAGTCGACCGCTGGCGCTCGGCGGCGAGAAGCAGCAGGCACTGCTGGCGATCCTGCTACTGCACCGCAACGAGGTCGTCTCGGCGGACCGGCTGATCGACGAGCTGTGGGCCGAGTCCCCTCCGGCGGGTGCGCGGCGGACCCTGCGCGCCTACGTCTCCAAGCTGCGCCGGGCGATGGGCGCCAACGGCGCCTGGGCGGGCCTGCCGGGGGAGTCCGAGCACGAGCGCGCCGACGGGGTGCTGTTGACGCGAGCGCACGGCTACGTCCTCCAGGTCGCGCCGGGTGAACTCGACCTCGAGCGGTTCGCCGAGCGCGCCGAGCGAGGGCGCGACGCGCTGGCGGCCGGCAGGCCCGAGGAGGCCGCGAGGCTGTTGCGCGACGCGCTGTCCCTCTGGCGGGGTCCACCGCTGGCGCAGTTCACCTATGAACGCTTCGCACAGAATGCGATCGCCCAGCTCGAGGAGCTTCATCTGGCCGCCGTGGAGGCGCGGGTCGAGGCCGACCTCGCCTTAGGGCACGCACGCGACCTCGTCGGCGAGCTGCGCGATCTGGTCGGCCGCCACCCGCTGCGGGAGCGGCTACGCGCTCAGCTGATGCTGGCCCTGTACCGCTCGGGCCGGCAGGCCGAGGCGCTGGAGGTCTACCAGGAGCTCCGACGCACTCTGGCTGAGGAGCTCGGGCTGGAGCCAGGTCCGGCTGTGCAGCAGCTCGAGCGGGGGATCCTGGTCCGCGAGCCGTCGCTCGAGCTCGCCGCGAGCGGTGTAGCGGCGGCTGGCGCGCCAGACACGAAGGGCGGGGCAGCGGTCTCCGGGGGTGATCGCCGTCGAGTGCCTTCGGTGCTGGTCGCTGTGGTGCTGGTTGGGCTCGCAATCGTCGCCTGGGTCCTTACATCGAGGGGTGGCCCCGGTCGGGGGGCGACGGTAATCCCCGGGGATTCGGTCGGGGCTATCAGTCCGTCCGGCGGCCGGTCCGGCGGGGTCGTTGCTCTGGGAGGCTCGCCTTCGGCGATGGCGTCGGGCGACGGTGCGGTGTGGGTGGCCAGCTACAACTCGGGCAGCGTTTCGCGCATCGATCCCGGAACGCGTGCCGTGGTCGAGACGATTCCGGCCGTTGCAACGCCGAGCGGGATCGCGGTCGGCGGTCGCACGGTGTGGGTGAGCAACCAGTACGGGGGGACCGTTTCGCGGATCGACTCGGCTGTGGATCGGGTCGTGCAGACGGTTCCGGTGGGAAACGCCCCGACGGGTGTGGCGATCGGGGATGGTTCGGTGTGGGTGGCCAACAGCAGCGACGGCACGCTGAGCCGCATTGACGCGGTCACCGGGAGGGTTACGGACACGATCGCGCTCGGCGCAGGCGCAACGGATCTGGCCGCCGGTGTGGGTGGGATCTGGGTGACGCAAGCGTCCGGTAACCGCGTCCTTCGGATCGATCCGCAGACCGATCAGGTCACCGCGGCGATCAACGTTGGCGCTGGCCCTGGCGCGGTCGCGGTCGGCTTCGGGTCGGTGTGGGTGGCTAACAGCCTTGACGGGACGGTGGCCAGGGTGGACCCGGCGACCAACGCCGTCGCCGCGACGATCGCGGCCGGGAACGGCCCCGCGGCGGTCGCGGTGGGTGATGGCGCGGTGTGGGTCGCCAACCGGTACGCGGGGACGGTCTCGGAGATCGACCCGGCGCACAACGCGGTCGCGCGGACGATCACTGTTGGCAACCGGCCCCAGGCGCTCGCGAGCGCCGCCGGCCGGGTCTGGGTTGGCGCGGGTGCCGCGGTCAGGAGCCACCGAGGGGGCACGCTCAACGTGCTTGTGCCGGGTTATCCGGCGGACACCTTCGATCCTGCTCTCTCACAGAATTTGATCGTCCTGCTCTCGCTCACGAACGATGGTCTAACCGCCTACCAGCACGTGGGTGGCAGCGGCTCGGTGCAGATCGTGCCCGACCTGGCGGTCTCGCTGCCGTCCCCGACCGATGGTGGCAAGACGTACACGTTCCAGCTGCGGCGCGGGATCCGCTACTCAAACGGCGAACTCGTTCGACCAGCGGACTTCAGCCGCGCGCTCGAGCGCGAGCTCATGCTCGCACCGAGCCACCCGTTCGCGGACGTCGTGGGCGGCGCTGCGTGTGCGGCGCGCCCGGCCCGTTGTGACCTCTCCCGCGGCGTGGTCACCGACGACGCCGCGAACACGGTCACGTTTCACCTCGTTGCGGCCGACCCCGAGCTTCTCGCCAAGCTCACCCATCCGGACGCGATCGCGGTGCCGGCCGGCACGCCCGACCACGACATCGGGCTTCACCCGCTGCCGGTCACGGGCCCGTACAAGTGGGCTAGCGTGTCGCGATCGGAGGGCGTGCTCGTGCGCAACCCTCTGTTTCACGAGTGGTCGCACGCGGCGCGGCCGGACGGCTATCCGGACAGGATCGTCTTCCGACTCGGCGCCAGCGTGTCCGCGGAGCTCGCAGAGGTCGAACGCGGAACCGCCGATTACCCAGTCGGCGGGGTTCCCCAGTCGAGCCTCAAAGATCTGCAAACCCGCTTTGCCAGGCAGCTACGCGCCACTCCCGCGATCGCCACAGACGCGCTGATCCTCAACACGCGCGTGGCGCCGTTTACCGACGTCCGGGTGCGCCGGGCGATCAGCTACGCGATCGACCGCGCCAAGATAGCCCGGCTGCTCGGCCAGGAAGCCCGCCTGTCCTGCCAGATCCTGCCTCCGTCGCTCTCCGGCTACCAACGCTACTGTCCCTACACCACGGACCCGAACACGGCCGGGACCTGGCAGACACCGAACCTCGCCGAGGCCAACCGCCTCGTCGCCGCGTCACACACGCGCGGAACGCCGATAACCGTCTGGAACTTCGGCGGCTGGGGCAACGACTACGCCGCGATCGAGCCGTACCTCGTCTCGCTCCTTGAGCGGCTCGGATACCCGACGACCATAAAGGACCTCCCGTCCCCCAACGCACCGGTGCGATTCGCCGACTCGCGCACCAAGGCACAAGCCGCCCTGACACTCATCGGCACAGCGGATCCGTCAGCGGCCGAGATGATCCAGTTCAACTTCGCTTGCCAATCCTTCAAGCCGAACTCGCAAGCGAACGCGAACCTCTCAGAGTTCTGCGACCCGCGGCTTGACAACCAAATCAGCGACGCGCTCACCGCCGAGAGTAACAACGGACCAGGCACAGCAGCGCTGTGGACGCAAGCCGACCGAACCCTAACCAACGAAGCGCCAGCCATACCCCTGGCCACGCCCACGAACATCGACTTCGTCTCCGCCCGCGTCGGCAACTACCAATACAACACCGGCCCCGGACTGCCCGTGCTACTCGACCAACTCTGGGTTCGCTAACAGCAGCATGTCGACCCATGACTGAGCGCTGCGCTGCCGCACCCGCCCACTCGCCATCCTCCGCTGCGCGCTGGCGCTCGCCCCCCTGACAGCGGCCAGTCCTCCTCTCGCCCGCACTCCCAGGCGCGGTGATCGTCACCCATGTGCGGACAGGTTGGTCTCACACAGGACCGTCTCGGTGCGGCTGCGTTTGCTTCAAGCAGCGGTGTTCGCGGTCACGGCCGTCTTCTCTTTGCCACCAGCGGCGAGGCCATCTCTCCAAGGAAGGCGCACGGCGTGCTGTTGTCGGCGTATGTGGAGCTTCAGAGCGCGACCTCCTCTGCGCCTCTAGCAACCCGATTTCTTCGAAGAAGCCCGTCTGATCGACCTCGCCGGCCACGAGCCGTTCGTAGACGAGCCAGGCAAGTTCAATGCTGCGATGGCCGAGTTGGTTTAGCCAGTTCTGCTCTCTGACGTCCCGGCACGCACTGCGTGACGACGGCGAGCAGAGCCATGAGACCCGCACCCGGACCCAGCCCGCGCTTTTCGTCCTCGCGTTCGGCGAACCACCGGCGCGCGTGCTCGTCGGTGGTCCGGGCCGGGGAGCTCGCAGAGCACGTTTGCCGCCCAGGCCGGCCCGGCACCTGGTCACAGCGCGCGATCTTCCGCGGCATCGTCTTCGACGGCGCCGCGGGGTTTGGCGAGGCGGCGAGCGCGCGCGTCGGGCGTATCCTGATCGCGTGCACCGTCAGCATGCAGCCGACGGACGGACTCTGCACCGGCATCGTCGCGTTTCGGATGGGTTCTTCACATCGCTCGGAGCGGAGCGTTTAGCCCTGCGGAGGTCCCGCACTACGCGATGCCCGGCGGCGTCGGCCGCTGCGCGAACGCCTTCGGTCAGCTCACGACCACCGGAGCGGCCAGCATTACCGTCGACCGGGTCTCTTAGCCTCGGGATCGAGTTTCCCGCGGCCAACTCCAGTCGGGCGCCGTCAAAGCTGAGTTCGGCGGCCTGTGGGTCGGTCAGTGCTGGGCGCTGGATGGCTTCGCTGCCTGTTGCCCCGAGCGGCACCGGCCGCGCGCCGGGGATGGCGTCGTGAGTGCTTCGCCGCCGCGGCCGGCGTTTGGCGTCTATACCGGCGCGCCGTCTCCGCTCGGCGCGACCTTCGACGGGATGGGAGTCAACTTCGCGCTCTACTCGGGCGTGGCCGAGGCTGTCGAGCTGTGCCTGGTGGGCGACGACTGCGTGGAGACGAGGATCGCGCTGCGAGAGGTCGATGGCGGTGTCTGGCACGCGTACGTTCTCGGCGTCGTGCCGGGGCAGCGGTATGGGTATCGCGTGTATGGCCCGTATGACCCGGGCCGGGGTCTCCGCTGCAATCCGCACAAGCTTCTGCTGGATCCGTACGCGAAGGCGATCTCCGGTCAGCTCGCGTGGCACGAAGCGGTCTACGGCTACCGCTTCGGCGATCCGAACAGCTTCAATGACGCCGACTCGGCGCCGTACGTGCCGACGAGCGTCGTGGTCAGCCCGTTCTTCGACTGGTCCGGCGACGCTCCGCCGCGGACGCCGTATGCGGACTCGCTGATCTATGAGGCGCACGTCAAGGGGTTGACGCAGCTGCACCCCGATGTGCCGGACTTACTGCGCGGCGGCTATCTGGCGCTCGCTCACCCGGCGATCGTCGAGCACCTGCAGCGGCTCGGCGTGACGGCGCTCGAGCTGTTGCCGGTGCAACAGTTCGTCGACGACGCGGTGCTCTGCGAGCGCGGCCTTCGAAACTACTGGGGCTACAACACGATCGGCTTCTTTGCTCCGCACGCTGGCTACGCCCGTCTTGGCGATCGGGGCGAGCAGGTGTGGGGGTTCAAGGCGCTCGTTCGCGCCCTCCACGCGGCGGGGATCGAGGTGATCCTCGATGTCGTGTACAACCACACTGCCGAGGGAGACCACTTCGGGCCGACGCTCTGCTTCCGCGGCATCGACAACGGGCGTTACTACAGGCTCGACGACGACGCGTCCCGCTACGTGGACTACACCGGCACCGGCAACTCGCTGAACGTGAGGGAGCCGGCGACGCTTCAGCTGATCATGGACTCGTTGCGCTACTGGGTGCTGGAGATGCACGTCGACGGCTTCCGGTTCGATCTCGCGGCGACGCTGGCGCGGCAGTTCCATGACGTCGATCGCCTCTCGACGTTCTTCGACCTCGTCCAGCAGGATCCGGTGGTCTCGCAGGTGAAGCTGATCGCCGAACCGTGGGATGTCGGCCCGGGCGGATACCAGGTCGGCGCGTTCCCGCCGCTGTGGTCGGAGTGGAACGGCCGCTACCGCGACACGATCCGGGACTACTGGCGGGGCCATGAGGCGACCCTGCCCGAGTTCGCATACCGGCTCACCGGCTCGAGCGACCTTTACGCGAGCGAGCGGCGCCGGCCCTCTGCCTCTATTAACTTCGTGACCGCCCACGACGGTTTCACCCTCGCCGACCTCGTCTCGTACAACAGCAAGCACAACGAGGCTAACGGCTGGGACAACCAGGACGGCACGGACGACAACCGTTCCTGGAACTGCGGCGCCGAGGGACCGACCGACGACGCGGAGATCGAGGTCCTCCGGGCGCGGCAGCGGCGGAACTTCGTCGCGACGCTGCTCCTCTCGTTGGGCGTGCCGATGCTCCTCCACGGCGACGAACTCGGCCGTAGCCAGCGCGGCAACAACAATGCCTACTGCCAGGACAACGAGACCTCCTGGGTCGACTGGGAGCACGCCGACCGCGAGTTCCTCCGGTTCGTCGAGCGACTCTCGCTCCTCCGTCGGGAGCACCCGGTCCTTCGCCGGCGTCGCTTCTTCCAGGGAGAGCGTGTGCGGGGCACGAACCTCGACGACATCGCGTGGCTCAAGCCGGACGGCACCGAGATGGACGACGCTGCCTGGCGGACCGGCGACGCCAGGTCGCTCGCCGTTTTCCTCAACGGCTTGGGCATCGGCGAGAGAGACCCGCTCGGGATGCCCCTCGTCGACGACTCGCTCCTCCTCCTCTTCAACGCCCAGTGGGAGCCCGTCTGCTTCACGCTTCTCGCCGCGCCAGCGGCCACGTGGCGTCTCGAGATTGACACGAGCCGCCCCGACTACCCGCCCCGGGACCTGGCCGGCGCGGCTGAGCTGACGGCTGCAGCGTGCTCCCTGGTCGTCCTCCGCTCCGCCAGAGCGGCATCGGGCGGGGTGCGGTGGCAGCGGGCCCCCCTACCGTCGCAGCTGTGACGACCGACGTCCGCTGTACCACCCGCCGCAGCTCCTCCCGCATCTCAACTTCCGCCGCGCCCGAGAGCTCGTCCCTATCTGGCCGTCGGTCGGCGTCAGCCACGTGTACCTGTCGCGGGCGAGGTAAGTTTGCTCCCGCTCGTCACACGGCTCCGACGTGCTCCATCCGACCCGGCTCTCGGACGAGCTAGGCCGCGAGGACGCGTTCCGCCCGCTCTGGGGCGGGGGACTGGACGTCGTATCGACGTCGTTTCGAACGGCCACGCGGCCGCAAGCAAGGACGAGAACCCCCTGGCGCGACAGCCGCGGCATCCTCTCCGCCAGGCGATCAGTCAACACCAACCCACCAACAACACACCGACGCCGAGGTGGGTCCACTCCAAGCCGTCGCGCCGGGGCCAGTGCAAGTCGTCGTCCCGAAGCGGCTTCCGCTTCACCTGCAGGAGCAGAAACCGCGACCTCCGGCCGACGACGTACTCGCTTCGGACGAGCACCATGAGTCAGGCCCCAATGCTGCTTCCTGGAGGAGCAGGAGCTCTCGTCCGACGCACCCGTGCTCCCGAGCTTGGAACATGCCGGGATAACGCGGCGGTCGGGTCGCCGGGCTTGTGCTGCTCGATGTCCGAGCGGGGGCGGATCTCGGCGAATGAATGGACCTCTGGGGCTCAGGTGCCGAGTAGCGGGGGCACGTCGGCGATCGAGTCGACGACGCGGGTTGGTTGGATGCCGGATGCGCGCACGCGGTCTTCGCGGTACTTCCCGGTGCGTACGAGGATCGCGTCGAGCCCGGCGCGGAGCGCTCCGTCGATGTCGGACTCGATGTCGTCGCCGACCATCGCCGCCGCGCTGGCATCCACGCCGACGGAGGCGAGCACCTGCTCGAAGAACCCTTTGGCGGGTTTGCCGACCGCGTACGCGTCGCGGCTGGCGGCGAATTCGATCGCGGCGACGAACGGGCCGACGTCGAGCGAGAGCCCGTCGGCGCGCATCCAGTAGCGGTTCTTCTGCAGCGCGATCAGCTCGGCGCCGTCGATCACCTGGCGGAAGGCGTGGTTGAGCACGTCGTAGCCGAACGCGGATCCGAGGTCGCCGATGATCACCGCGTCGGCGCGACCGGTGGTCTCCTGGAGCTCTTTGAAGTCGCGTTTGACTTCCTCGTTCATGATCAGCGCGACGCGCTGGTGGCCGCGCTCGCGGCAGTGCCCGACGGCGAGCGCCGCCGGGGTGATCAGCTCGCGGTCACCGACTCCCAGCCCGAGGCGGGCGAGTTCCTTGAGCGTCCGATCGCGTGAGTGCGCGGTCGTGTTGGTCACGAACTTGAGCGGCAGCCCGCGCTCGCGCAGCCGCCGTAGGGCCTCCGCGGCGCCGGCGATCGGCTCCTCCTCGACGTACAGCACGCCGTCGAGACCGATCAGCAGCGCGCCGACATCCTCGAGCATCTCAGCAACATCGCAGATCGCCGGACCCTGGGGACTCAACCAGGAGCGGAGGCTCGTGGTCGGAGCTCCTTCGGGCGGGGATGTAGCGTGCGGGGTCATGCCTCGTGGTTCTGGCGGCAAGCTCGATCGGCGGGTGGTGCGGGCGGCTGAGGCCGCATTTGCTGAGCGGAGGTTCGTGACCGCGATCGACGTGCTGGTCGGTCTGGGTTGGCTCGAGCCGCGACGGGTGGATGAGTGGCGCCAGGGACGCGTCCCGTATCTGGAGGCGGTTGTGATCGCGAGCCTGGGGAAGATCTCGACCGCGATGAAGGTATTTCGCGATTGGGCTCAGGCGCGCGGTCTCAAGCCGAGTGAGACCGCGTATGTGGCGCGCACCAGGGATCGGCGCCCGCTGCGGTTCTCCAAATCGGGCGATGACGGGATCGAGCGGGCGTATCGCACGCACTGGGTCTCGCCCGAGCTGTCCGAGCGCCGGCGAGAGCGGTTGGCCGAGCGTCAGAGCCGCCCGCCCGATCTGGTGGTCGTCTCCCCGGTCAAGGAGTGGACGTGCGCGGTGTGCGGCCGCGAGCACGGCGGGTGGCTGATCATGGAGGAGGAAGGACCCGTGTGCCTGGCCTGCGCGGACATGGATCAGCTCGTGTTCTTGCCGTCCGGCGAAGCCGCGCTGACCAGGCGCGCGAAGAAGCACAGCCGCCTGTCCGCGGTCGTCGTGCGTTTCAGCCGCGCGCGAAAGCGGTACGAGCGTCAGGGGATCCTGGTCGAGGAGGACGCGCTCGAGCGCGCCGAGCAGGAGTGCCTGGCCGATGCGCAGGCGCGGGCGCGGCGGCGCGACCGGGACGCAGCCCGCCGCGCCGGCGAGGACCTCGCGCTTCACGCGCGCATCGCGGTCGAGATCGGCAAGTTGTTCCCGGGCTGCCCGGCCGAGCGGGCCGAGGCGATCGCCAGACACGCCGCGGAACGCGGCAGCGGCCGGGTCGGACGCAGCGCGGCCGGACAAGCACTTGACCCGGAGGCGCTCGAGCTGGCAGTACTGGCGTCGGTCCGTCACCAGGACACCGCATACGACGAGCTGCTGATGTCAGGAGTTGACCGCGCTACCGCCCGCGACCACGTACGCGATCAGGTCAACGCGATCCTGCACCAGTGGCGCCATAGGTGAGCTCGAACCGTCACGCGCGTGCCCAGACGCTATCGAGTCTCGCCGGACCCACGCCATGAACGCCGCTCACTGGTCGTCTCCGGATCGCCGTGCGCCACGCTACACGGTCCGTCCAGTTCGACACTTGTCCACGCGCTGCCCCCGGCACCAACGCACCCGGATCCGACACCCGACGCTCGCGCTCGCCGCTCAGCGGCCACAGCCCGGCCCGGCGTCCGCAGGCTTCCGCTCCGAAGGCCTGGGCCATCTCCACGCCGACCGGCCCGCCGCCCTCGGCCGCACGCGATCCGTCATCGCCGGTGTGGGCGTCTCATCGGCAGAGCCAGACCGCCGGTCGCGCCCGGCATTGCGAAAGTCCACCACGTTCGGGACGAGACTGCTGGTGCGGAACGCCCAGCCATGCCGGCCGGACGCGGCCACGACTGCCCGTCCGCCCCGGCGATGCAGCAGCCCGGCGGTCGCCCTCCGTCGTTAGCCACGAACGCGTGAACAGCAAGCGCCGGAGCGGCAGTCTCGCTGGCATCGCCCGGACTGCTGCATCAGGCGTAACGGGGCAGTCTCTCGACTCCGATCTGGCCCGGCTCCGAGTGGTTGGAGGACCCGCCGCAGTCCTGCTTCGTGGTGCCGACGAGTACGTCGCCCGCGCCGAGCTCAGACCCGCTCAGCGCGGCAAGCTGGGCGGTCGTCACCTTCGCCGGCGGCCACTGGGTCGCCGGTTGCGCTCCTGGCGAATCTCGGGTGCGGATAATTGCCGCGACAGAGACCTGCTCCGGTCTCAACGCGCTACTTCTTCAATCGCTGATTAGAGGAGCCGGCGCCGGGGACGCTAGCTCGTGCTAGTTGCCCAATGCGCCCGTGACGAGCTGGCCGGATGCCCTGGCCACGGCTACGGGCACGATTCGTCGGGGGGATCGGGCGCCGACGGGGGCCGCGTGAGGATGCGGTTCAACCACCCCCGCCGCCCAAGCGGTGGCATTGCTCTGAGCAGATCGGGGTCTCAACAAACTCCGCTGGCATATCGCCAGGAACCAGCAGCTCCTCACCCGTTACCGTCCGCGCCGCTCGGGCTGCCAGAGAGATCAACGTCAGCACTGCCGCCCGCGCTCCCAGCCCCGTAGCGACGGATCGCGTCCCGTACTCGGCGCTCCTCTGTTAGGACGCTGCGGATCGTCGCCCGGATCGCGCGGAGCGCGCGCACTAGCGGCTGGCGGATTGCGTGCACGACCAAGGCGAACACGATCAGCGCCGCCGTCGAGGCCGCGGCCCTGGCCCGGCGTACCGTGACTCGATCGATCGCTTCGCTGAGCACGCCGGCGGCGATGAGCGAGTCCCCAACGATCGTCGGGCTCGATCGCGCCTTGCGCACCTGCGCGCCGGGCGCCGCGATGACCCGGCGGACGCCGTTCACAACCGATCCCAACACGATCACCGTGACGAGATTCGAACCCAAACCGCGCTCCGCGCCGAACACCACCCCCATCACGCGGTGGCGGATCTCGTTGAGCACGCCGAGCCCGATAATCACGTCACCGAAGAACCGCCTGGCGCCGCTGAGCTGGCGAGGCGACGTCACCCATGCCTGCGCGTCGTTGAACCGGCCCGGCGCGAACACCCTAATCTCGCCCGCTATCGCCCAACCCGCCACCCCGATCACGCGCCGAAGCCACACCGCATCGCCGACAATGGCGATGCGCTCCCAGCGGCGAAACCGTCCGAGAGCGAGCTTCGTCGCCTGCCAGACGGCGCCGGCCGTGAAGCCCCGGAAATCACGGCCGAGCACGACCAACACCCTGGCCCTCCCACCGCTGGAGGCCGCCTCGGCCGCTCTGACCGCCCGGATCACGACCTTCTCGTAGTCCTCCGCGGTGACCCTCTCGTGCGCCTCAACGCCGACCACCGTCGCCGGAAGGCCCAAAACGCGGTCGAGCACGAAGACGTCCTCCTTACCTGACTGCCAATCCCAACACGAAGGCCGCTCGACCATAGCCGCCGGTAGCCATGCCGCATCACCCACAACGGATGAACGGCGCAAACGCACGCCGTGCGATAACGCGGCGGCGATTGGGAGAAGGCGTGAGCGCTTGCTTGACGATGCGCGCCGAGCAAGCGCGCCAACGGCGAAAGCAACATTCTCGACGCGGACTGACCGGACAGCTCCCTCGGGCTACGAGCAGCGATCAGGTCCGACTGCTCGTTCCTGGCTGAGCAGAAGTGAGCGCTTGAAGCTTACGGTGGTAGGTCTCATCGGCGCGGACACCCGCTTCGATGCCAGCGCGCGCATCTCGGCCAGGCAGCCGATTCACCTGCGTTGCGCGGTCAGCAGGGCCGCGCGGACTGCTAGCACGATCCGCTGAGCTGGCAAGCGCCAGGCCCAAAGCGGCCATCTCCGCTCTGCCGACGAGATGACCGCAATGCCGCTAAACCGGTCACCCTCCGCAACAACGTCAGACTGATGCAATAGGCGTGAACCGGCAGTTCGGCCGGCGGCCCCGGAGCCCGGTTTGACGACTGCCGCGAGTATCCCGGCGCGTCGCTGACGTCCCTCGATTGCGCGAAAGCCCAACGTTCGCGCCCGAGTGCTTTCACGCTCTGAGCGTCCGGGACCGGACTGCGGCTTCGGCGACGAACCCATAACCGGAGCTTGCGTGTGGGGGCCTCGCGACTCGTCTGGGACGGCTTCCAGGCTCAGGCTAATTCCGACAGCGTTCCCGAGCGCCCGTCGAAGGTGAGGAGATTCGAGGTCGTCACGGCGTTCCCGGCGGGGAGCTTGGCTCGTTGGAGAAGGGGCTGCTGCGGGCTTGCTCTCGAGCAGTTCGCTCGGCGGCTGTTCCGGTGTGGGCTCTGGGGTTGTCTGCGGCTCTGACGCTTTGGTAGGGTCATGGATCGGAGGGGCCGGGTGTTCGCCCGGCCGGAGGAGACCAGAAGGAGGGAGCGATGTCGCGCTCTCATAGTTGGCGGAGCTTTGTGTTCGTGCTCGGCTTGGCCGTCGCGGTCGTCTGCGCGCTCGCTGCGCCGGCGGGAGCCAAGACACCGATCCCGAAAGTGACGGGGCCGCTTCCGGTCAGCGCCACCTCGTATCCGTTCGGCGCCGCGGACCACCAGGAGGTCCCGCAGGACCTGCACAAGATCGGCTACGTTGAGGAGGAGTACCTAGCCAACGGCAAGGCCAACGTCTATAGCTGGCCTGTGCCCGGTCCGGCCGTCGTGCGCACGGCGGACGCGCCGTACACGACGCGCGTGCTCGTTCGCCGCCCGGCGAACCCCTCGCGTTTTAGCGGCACCGTGATCGTCGAGATCCTCAACCCGTCCAACGCGTTCGACCTGAACATCGGCTGGGCGCTCGCGCAGCGCCAGATCGTCGCGGACGGCGACGCGTGGGTCGGGGTGACCGGCAAGCCGATCTCGATCGACGCGCTCAAGAACTTCGACCCGGTCCGTTACGGCTCGCTGTCGATGGCGAACCCGCTCCCGCTCAATGATCCGCGCAACTGCGACCCGCCGGTCTCGTTCATTACGCCGGCCTCACGCACCACCGAGGACGGGCTGGTATACGACATCACCAGCCAGATCGGCGCGTGGGTGCGAAGTCGCGCTCGCTCAAACCCGCTGACGTACGGCGAGCGTCACGGCTCGCCGGTCGAGCGTGTGTACGACTTCGGCTACTCGCAGACCGGCAGCTTCGAGTATGACTACATCAACGCGGTCCAACCGCTCGTGGAGCGGTCCGACGGCCGGCCGATGTTCGACGGCTACATCGTCGCCGTCGCGGGCGGGAGGTTCATCGGCGCGGCCCCGATCAACCAGTGCGAGCCGGCGCCGCTGAACGGCGACCCGCGCAGGCAGTTCACTAACGCCGGCACGCCGATCATCCACATGATGTCTCAGTCGGACTACCTGATCGGGATCGACGCGCGGCGGCCCGATAGCGACGCGCCCCAGGACCGCTACCGGGGCTACGAGATGGCCGGCGCGGCGCACGCGACGCCCGACGAGCTGTTCTACTCGGCCGCGCCCGCGGACATCGTCAAGGCAGGCCGCGCCGTCCCGCCGGGGTCGTGCAACGAGGGCCCGCGCAGCCGTTTCCCCAGCAGCATCTTCTTCGACGCGGCGCTGCGCAACCTCGACTGGTGGGTGCGCTTCGGCATCGCTCCGCCCCATGCCGACCCGATCCTCGTCTCCGGGAGCCCGCCCGCACCCGTCCTCGACGAGTTCGGCAACGTGCAGGGCGGCCTGCGCTCGCCATACCTTGACGTACCGACGAGCACGTGGTTCGGCAGCTCGACCGGCCCCTCGTTCTGCAGCATCGCGGGGCACGAGCTGCCGTTCAGCGAGGCGCAGCTCGCCGGGCTCTACCGCAACCACGGCGACTACGTGAGCAAGGTCACGCGAGACACCGCCAGGCTCGTGGCCGAACGGTTCCTGATCGTGCCGGACGGCCTCCGGCTGATTCAGGAGGCCGCCCGGGCGAATGTTCCCTAGACGGTTGATTCCGCGCGGATAACAGGCCGTCGCGGAGCATCGTGGAGCCCGCCGGCGAAGGAGGCGATCGCGCCGGCGGGGTCTGATGTACTGGTCGCAACGCGATGACGGCTGGTGGTGGTCCGATCAGCCGCTCGGGGCCTTGCCGGGCCCGTCGGAGCGCCTGTAATGCGGGGGGGTGCGGCTGCGATCCTTGTAACTCGTGCACGGGTCCCGACCGGCGGCGCACTGCAGCGCCTCCCAGCACGAGATGGCTCCGGTCACGCGAAGCGGACGCTCCTCACAAGCGAACCGCGTTGGCGGAGCGCTCACAGCAGATCGGTCTGATCGACGTACGACCGGGCGAGCGTGGCGCGGCCCTCGCCACGACCCCCTGTTGCGGCTCAACGGGCACCTCGATGGAACGTCGGGAGGCGCTGGCCTGAAGCGGCCCTCTGGCCGGGCAGGCTCAAAGACGCGCTATGCACGAGCCCGGCCCGACGACCATTGAACCTGCGAGCCCAGCTCGCGCAATCGCCCATCAGGGCCGCGCACGGGCGTCGGCGCGGACGATTGCTTCGCTCTGCGCGACCTCGCCGAGCTGATGATCGAGTTGGCGACGGAGCAGCACTCAGGTTCCGCAGCGGCGGTCCGGCCGGCGGCGCCCAAAACCAGCCGGGGGTGACCGCACCGATCGTGGGACGAAGCTCTCGCACCTTGGGGACGTGATCGTCGCGGAGTTGGTTCGCTCGGAGGAGGAGATCCGTAGGCTGACCGAGCTGGACTGACCGCATGCAATCGCTGACCACCAGTCAGGAGGCTGTAGATGGAGACCTGGGATGCCATCACCGCTCGGCGCAACGTCCGCGAGTTCGCCGACTGGGTGATCCCCGACGCGGACCTCGACCATGTGCTCGAGGCTGGCCGGATCGCGCCGTCATCGCAGAACCACCAGCCGTGGGATTTCATCGTCGTGACAGACCGGGAGATGCTGCGTGAGCTCGCCACGGTGTGGCGGGGTGGCGGCCATATCGCGAACGCGGCTGCTGCGATCGCGCTTGTGATCGCCGACGAGGGGGAGCCCCGCGCCCGCGAGCGCAATCGCTTCGACATCGGCCAAGCGACCATGCAGATGATGATCGCCGCCGCCGATCGTGGGATCGGCACCGGTCATTCGGCCGTCGGCGATCAGGACCTAGCGAGATCGGTGCTTCAGGTTCCCGAGGGGAAGCTCGTCGCGTTCGTGATGGATCTCGGCTATCCGGCGGACCGGCCGCTGAGGCCAGGCACCCGCTTCAAGCGCCGGCCTTTCGACGAGGTCGTGCACCGCAACGGCTGGTGAGTCAGGTCGGCAACGAGCGCGGCGGTCTTTCACCTCCGCCCGATGCAATCATCGGGCAGACGCCGTGCCCACGATCGCTTTCACCTTTCCCCCGACCCGCCGGACAGCGATTGCATTGAGGCGGTGGTGGTCGCATGAGGCTTACGGGTATTGAACGCCTCATGGGGAGGGCGGCCGATGGCGATTCCGAGGCGCTTGTCGAGTTCAACAGGCGTGCGGATCGGATTGCCGAGCGGACTCTGTCGAAGCCATCTGTTTCTTGCAAGCGACGACTCGGTTGGATTGAAGGTGCATTGTCCGCAAGCATCGCAGGTGCGATTCGTTTCCCGGCAGCGACATCAGGTTCAGGTGCCCGAGGTGCGGTGGAAGCTGATCGAGTCCCGCGCCGACGAAGGGCGACTTCGTGGCTACCTGCACCTACTGCGGATTCCAGCAGAGCGGCACGTGGAGGACTCCGCAGCTATGAAATCGACTGAGAAACACAACAGGAGGTAAGTGAATGGCAACGAGGCTGCGGACTAACGCGACGCAAGACAGCGACAAGTTCTGGCTCTCCAGCGCGCCATCCCGCAAGGCGTCCACGTCGAGACGTGGATGCACGATGATCGGTGGCTGCAGATCGATGTGTGCGACTACGATGCGCCGCCTGAGCGGCGGTGGCCCGTAACGGTTATCGATCGCCAGACGCACGCGGCTGGCACCGCGACAGGACCGGCGGCGCGCAAGACGTTCGACGCCGCGCGGGCCACCGTGAGGATGCCCTCAGCGGCTGGATTCAGCGCATAACCACAAAGCCGCCTGAGCCCGGCCGTCGGCTGGTGTGAGGGCCAGTTGCGCTTCGGCGACCATCCAGCACTCCGCCGCCGCCAGCGCTAGCTTGCGGTTTGCCACCAACGCGGTCGCGCCACCCGAGTCACCGTGGCGATCGCTTTGACGCTGATGCCCGGACGTGACGCGCCACCGCAATGGCGCCAAGGCGATGGCGCGGCGGCTGCGAAGCGGATCACCAAGCGTTATGAGTGCACTCGTGCCGCCGCGCGACGCGAGTCGGCGGGATGCGGAAGGGAGCCCGTCCGTCCGCGGCAATGCGATCGGCGCTTGCCTCGGACCCGAAGGTCGTCACAACTACTGATCACCCCGTGGCGATGGCTGCGCCTCGTTCGTGAAAACCCAAACGATGAGGAGGGGGCCAAGCGCCTCGGCGAGCGCGGTTGCCGTCTCGGGGGAGTCTCGGTCGAGCTCGAGGATGGCGGCAGACAGCCAGCTGATCGCCTCCTGCGTTTGCCGCACTAGCGTCGGTGGCAAATCGCACCCAGCAGGAATCCCCAGGCCCGCTCGCGTATTAGCGGGTCACCCGGTGAGTCCGTTACCCGCGGGATCGAACGGAGCTTCTCCCGCTGGACCACCCCCGCTCGTTCCGCGACGCGCCCAGCGCCGCGAGGGCTCCCGGCGCGACACCTCACCAGTGAGCGCACGGTCGTGGCGCTCCCACGAGCGCCTGCATGATCGGAACCTTCAAGCTCACGCCCCATCACGCCGGTGGCCATGCGAGCGTGTCCCCTTGCGGCCAGTAGTCCCCGGTGCAGGGGTCCTGCCGGTAAGCGACGGGGCTGGGCTGGTCAGCGGCGATGGCAGCGACTGCGCCGAGGAACCGGTCGATATCGTCGGCGGTAGTGTTGATGCCGGCGCTGGCCCGGACAGCCCCGGGCAGGTGTCGATGGTCCCCGTCCCGCACCGCCCAGCGGTGGGAGGCGATCTCGTGCGGGGTGAGGCCCAGGAGCCGCATCAGGTAAGGGTGAGCGCAGAAGCAGCCGTGGCGGACTCCGATACCGTGCTCGGCGCTGAGCCGGGCGGCCACCAGCGCATGCGGGACGCCACCGATGATGAAGGCGGCCAGCGGCAGGGTATCGACCTGGGGCTCGGGACCGAGCAGCTTTACGTTTTCGATCCTGGCCAAACCGCCGCGCAGTCGGCCGGCCAGCCGGCGGTCGTGGTCGGCGATGGCCGGCCAGCCGATCAGCTGTAGCTGGTCGATCGCGGCGTGCAACGCGACGGCGCCCACCACGTTTGGGGATCCGGCCTCTTCCCGCTCGGGCGGGTCGGCCCAGACCACCTCGTCCAGGTCGACCAGGTCCACCGCCCCACCGCCAACCAGGAAAGGGTCGCCCTCCGCGAAGGTCGCTCTCGGTCCGACGAGGATGCCGACCCCGAACGGGGCGTACATCTTGTGTCCGCTCCACGCGACGTAGTCAGCCGACTCTGGTAGGGGGCGGTGGGCGGCCAGCTGGGCGGCGTCGACCAGCACCGGAACGCCCTGCTGGTGGGCGGTGTCGATGATGTCGCGGATAGGCGGCAGCCATCCCGACACGTTAGACGCCGCAGTGACGGCCAACAGCCGGGGACGGGGCCGTCCACGCAGGACGTCGCTGACCGCTTGAAGGTCGAAGGTGCCATCCGGTCCACATTCGACGAAGCGGCGGCGGCACACCCGGGCCCATGGGAGCAGGTTGGCGTGGTGCTCGACTACCGTGGTCGCGACCACGTCATCAGGCTGGAGGCGGAGCCGGTACGCCAGATGGTTGATGGCGTCGGTCGTGTTGCGACAGATGACCGCCACATCGTCAGTGTCCGGCCGGCGTCCCGCAAAGCGCAGGGCCGCGGCCCGGGCCTGCTCGTAGGCGCCCGTGGCCTGCTGAGACTTGTAGCCCGCCCCCCGGTGCACGCTCGAATACCACGGCAGGAACTCGTGGACCCGTTCCGCCACCGCTGGCAGGGCGTTGGTGGATGCTCCCGTGTCAAGGTTCAGATAGGGGCGCTGTTCGCCGTCCAGGCATGGGACGGCCAGTCCGTCACCGACCAGCCGGACAGGCGGGATTGTCCAACGTCGGCTCGACCAACTGGTCCCGCAGGCGCCCGGCTTGCGCGAGGCGCCGTTTCGCTCCCGCGCCCGCAGCGTGTCAGGATCCACCCACAGGCCCGCCTGATCTGTGGGAGCGGGCGAGTGACCAGCTCGCTCAGCACCGTCACGCCTTGCGAGCCGAGGTGGTACGGAGCAATTCTCCACGATCGCCGGAGAGGTGGTTCGGTGGCTCGAGCCGGTGCTACGCATCGGTACGCAGCCGGCTTTGAGTCGCGGACTCGAGAGACGCGGACGTTCCCGCTGCGGATCGCGAGGCGGCGATTCGTGTCGTGCCCTCGCCGGGCTTCCCGGCCTGCGATGTCCGCTGGGGGACACCGCAGGCGCCGTTCGCGCATGCCTCGAAGGCTAGATCTCGTGTCGCCCAGCCTCGTCGCACCAGTAGGCCATGGATCTCGCAGCCCAGGCACACGCCGAGCGCTGTCTCCATCCACATTAGGGTCAGACAGATCAGGCAAATCGTTCTCGGCAGGTAGCCGCGGATGCCGCTGTTGGTGATGATCGTCATCGCGAGCCCCAGGCCCAGGGCGAGCGTCCATGCGAAGCGCTTAGGCTTGGCGGAGACCCACTGTGGAGGGTTCCGGCGCGTGATCGCGTGCGCCACGACGCCGGTTGGGCTGTATTGGATGCCGACCGTCACCCGGATCAGGAACTCGATGAAGAAGAAGCTCGCGACGGCTTGCAGCGGTATGTAGAGGTGCGTGAAGTAGGCGTAGCTGAAGGCCACGGCGCCGATGACCATCGTCAGGCCGGCCGCGGCGCGTACCTGGTTCTCGTTGAACACGCCGGCCCGCACCTCTTTGCCGTCGACGGTGAGCCCAGAGATACGTTGGCCGTAGTGCGGTCCGCGTCGGGCTGGCTGGCTGACCGAGCCGCTCCGCTCAAAATTCGCGTCCCTGATCCCTGTCCTGATCGACATGTCGCTCCCCTCTAGTTGTCGTTTGGTGTACCGGCCGCGATCCCCGCGGGAACCCTGTGCGGGTCAACGCCGAACCAGCGCTGCCGCCGGGTGGCGCCAAACGCTTCCTTCTCGGCAGCAAGCTCGCGCGATGGCGGGATGATCTGGGCCGTCGGCGCCGGTCCACCGAGGAAGTTGACCTCGACCTTGCCCACCATTCCGCCGCCGAACTCGACGTAGCACGGGCCGTCGGCCTGGTACGGCGGCGGGGGCTCACTGTGGTCGATGCGTGCGGCGATGTCGGCGGCCACGACCCGGGCGGCCGCTTCGGCGAAAATCCCGGCCTTGGCGACGGTGCGGGTCCCCTTGGCGACATCGCCCAGCGCGTACACGCCGGGAAAGCGGGTCGCGAGGTTCCGCTGGTCGACGGGGATCCACCCATCCGGAGCGAGCCCGAAACGTGTGACTACTTCAGGCGCGCGGTGCAGGGGGATCCCGATGAACAGGTCATATGGCACGCTCCCGCCACACGCCAGCCGGGCGGTGCGCCCGGGAGCGTCTAGACCGACCACCAGCTCGTTGGGCGCGTACTTGATCCCGCGCTCCTCGAGCGCCGCCAGGAACGTCCGCGAGACCTCCTTGGTAACCGGAACCGGCGCCGCCATCGGAAAGGTAATCCGAATGTCCACGGCGTCCCGGACCCCCCGATTCGTGAACAGGTCGTGCAGCAGGAATGCACCCTCAAACGGCGCGGGGGGGCACTTGAACGGATGGCCGAGGACCGCGATCAGAACCGTCCCCCCACAGAACTCCGCGAGGGCCTCGCTCAGGCGCTCCGCTCCGGCCAGCGAGTAGTACTCAAACCCGCCCTCCCGGAACCCCGGCGTAGCAGCCATGTCGTACTCCGCCCCCAGCGCCACCGCGAGGTAATCCGCGTCATAGCAGCGCTCCTCGGTATACACGCGCCGCTTAAGCGGATCGATTGCCGTCACCGTCTCCTGACGGAACTCGACCCCCTCCTTAACGATGTCGCGATAGCGCAACAGCACATCGTTCGGCGCTCGCCGCCCGAGCAACACGTCGAACTTCGAGAAACCGAAGTAGAACGCGTCGTTCCTATCAAGCAGCGTGACGTCAACCTCGTCCGCGAGTGAATCCGACAACCGCGCCGCCAACTCCAGTCCCGCAAAGCCCGCACCGACTATCACCACATGCTTCTTCATCGCGCGCCTCCGTCCACCCACTCGAGCTCCGGCGCGCTCACGGCGAGAAGGCCTCGTCGACGAGGCTGTCGCACGATGCGGATGCACGGCCGCGGCGCCTCCCACTCGTCAAAGAGCTTTCTCGGCTCTTCGTCGGACACCGAACCCGAGATGATCACGTCCTCGTCCTGCCGCCCGTTTACGGGCGCTGCTGCCGTGTGCTGGGCGGTCACCCGCAGTGAGTCGATCACGCGCAGCACCTCGTCGAAGCCGCGCCCGGTGGTCATCGGGTAAACCAGGATCAGCTTCGGCGTCTTGTCCGGTCCGACCACAAACACGTTGCGGACCGTCTGGATATCAGCCGCGAATTCGCCTCGTCGGAGGTCTCGGCGGACAGCATCCCGTAGCAACACTGCCCACGAGCCGTCGATCCAGTCGTGGAAGCGGATCGGTTGTTCCGTCGCGTGCGCCTGGAGGTCAGGCGCCGTGTCGCCAATCTTGAGAGTCATCGTGCCTTCGTCTGCCGTCGTTGCCCACGTCATGGAGTGGTACGGCAACGCAGCCCTGACCGCTTCGCCCGACCGGGCCAACTTCCCGCGCTCTGAGTAGATGGCCCGATCGGGCCAGGCTCAGACGAGCCCGGTGCGCGCGCCCCAGACCGCGGCCGCGGCGCGCGAGGAGAGATCGAGCTTCCGGAGGATGTTGGCCAGGTGCCGGTGGACCGTGTGCTCGCTCAGAACGAGCCGTTGGGCGATTTCCGGGTTGCTCAATCCCTGCGCGATGAGCTTCAGCACGTCGAGCTCGCGAGGCGTCAGCACTGCCGAGGCCTCGCGTGATTCGGGGGCATCGAACTCGGCCGTAAGCTCGGCGGCGCGCTGCGCCTCGCGCTCCCCCTGCATTCCCTGGAGAGCCTCCTGAGCCACGCGCGCCTGTTCGGCCGCTGCGTCCTTGCGCCCTAACGCAGCGAGCACGCGCGCCAGGTCGAGCCGCGACCGCGCCGTCTCGAACGGAGCGCCGATCCGTTGAAAGAGGTCGATGGCGTCCTCCATGCTTAGGCGCGCGGCATCGAGGTCGCCTTCGGCGCCCGCAACGACACCCTCGACTGCCAGTGCCGAGGCACGAAGCGAGTCGCCACCGACCTCCGCCAGGAGATCGAGTAGCTCAGTGACCGCGCTCCTAGCTCTCTCCACCTCGGCAAGCGCAACGAGTGAACGAGCGTAGAGCTCTAGTCCCGCTGCGCGCTGGAGCCGGCTCTCAGGCCCGAGCTTGCTGAGAAATCGCTCCGTGCGCTCGGCAGCCAGCGCCGCGTTTCCGTCATCGAGTGCGATGTGCGCTAGTCCGAGTTGGGCGTACGCGTGAAACTCCACCTTGTGAAACAGAGCGGCGGCCTCCTCGAGCCGCCCCTGACGGCGCCGCAGCTCGGCGCGGCGGACCAAGGCCTCGAATGCCATCCCCGGCCGGCTACCGGCGAACTCCTGGATCGCCGTCTCGAACGTCGCGTCGGCCTCCTCCCATGTGCCGCGCGAGACGAGAATCGCCCCGTAGTGCGCGCGGCAGACCGCGAACAGATCGCGGATCCGCCACCGCTCGGCGAACTCGAGCATTCGCTGGCACCACTGAGACGCGCGCTCGAAATCCCGCACACGCTCGCAGGCGGTGATCATGTAACAGCATGTGCGTCCCACCGCCCATAGCTCCGAGATCTCGCCACCAATAGCCGCCGCCGATGCCTCGTCCAGCTGGCGGATCCCGTCAGCGATCTTCCCCTCGCTTGCCAGTGCGAGACCCTCCAGCCCGAGCGCCGAGAGCTCGATGTCGTCGACTCCGAGCGAGCTTCCGATCGCCCGCGCTCGACCCGCCCAGCGCCTCGTGGCCGCGAGGTCGTTCTCGAGAACGAACGCGAATTCACCTTCGCGGATCGCCAGCCAGCCGTGCTCCGGACGGGGCTCGAGAGCGGAGAGCAGACGATGGGCGCGCTGAAGCCACCCGCGGGCAACAGCGGGCTCGCCGCGGAACGCGAGGTAGTCCCACCCCAGCCAGATGGCCATCCGAGCGGCGCCGGCAGCGTCGCCCGGCGCACGGTAGAGGCGGTACGCGCACTCGCGCGATTCGATCGTGAGCCGCCCATCGTCGAGCCACCACGCCGCCATCGCGATAGCCTCCATCGCCTCCGGGCTCCCGCCTTGTTCGTGTGCGGCCTCGAAGTACGCCCGCGCCTGCTCCCAATCCCCCCGACGCAGGGCTTCGCGGCCCGCGCTCAGCGGATCCGCGACCCCGAGTCCGGGCTCCGCATTCATGGTCCGCACACAACGGCATGCCGCGTGCACACTTGCACGGCTCCATTCTGACCAGTCTCAAGGGAAACGGGAAGCCCCGACAGAATCAGCTGGACAGTCAAGACGACCTACGCCTCGGCCACCGAGGCCACACGGAAGAGCGGAGACATGCAGGTCATCAGTCGAGGCGAGAGGACGACGCAGCCGCCAACCCACCGCTCGCCTTCTCATGCCGGATGAGTCGACAGGGTCCGACCGAATGTCTCTGTTGCGCGCGGAACTCAAGAGCGTGCCAGCGGAGTACTAAGACTTCCTGCTGACGATCGGATCGAAGCAGCAGTCGGCTGAGAGCGGGGGGGCGCGGGCTGGCTAGCCGAGCAGGAGCGCGGTGACGACCCGCTGGACACGCGATCAAATCTCGAGCCCGAGGTGCGGCTCCTGCTTCGTCGGCTCAAACCCGAAGCGGCCGGCGAGTTCCGTGGCCGGTTCGTAGCTGTCGCTTGTCGTCCCCTCTCGACAGCGCCACCGCCGCCCGCGTGGACGCCTCCACCTGCGGGCGAGCGGCAGTGGGTGCTTTTGCTGAGAATCGGCTGGAGGCCGAGCGAGTAAGCGCGGCGCCCGCCGCCGCGGCGAAGAACTGATTCAAGCGAGGTGCCGCGATGTGGCGTAGCCCGCTGACGCCTTAATCGGTCACGCCCGGGGCGGCGTGGCTCCTGTTCATGAGGGGCAGCGCCGTCTCGGCCGCCGGCGTCGCTGCTTACGTGTGCGTGTGGACATCGTCAGCGGGTACCTCGCCTCGTTGCATGCGTGGTGCGCCGGTCGAGGGTCCGTCGGCGTAGCGCCGCGAGTCGCTTGGTGATGAGCCAACGGTACAGACGGGGAGACATCAAAGACCTCCTTCTGTGGAACAGGCAGGCAGTCTCGGGCCGCCCGTGGAAACTCAGGCGAAATCGCTCTGACGAGGCCGGCGGGATCATCCGGCCGCCTGAGTTTCTCGTCGATTTCACCCGACTGCCTCGGCTCGCACGAGCTTGTCGCCTGGAGGACCACTCGGTCGGTTACGCGGAGCGGGACCGGGCGTTGGCGCTGCCGCGCCGAAGTTGCCGGCGAGCGCGCACGGCGACGCCGGGGAGTCGTGAGGAGGGGGAGCAGTCATGCGACAAGCCTCTGACGCCCCGAAATCGACCCGAAATACACGGGCGGCGGCCTGATCGCCGGTAGCGCGGCGCGATACTTCGCGTCACGATCTGGATGGGACCGGTCGGCGCACCGAAATTGCTGGTCGCGGGCAAGCTCCGGGCTCCGCCGGGGCCCGCGCGCCTGGTCGAGCGCCCGCGTGTGGAGGGGTTGATCGCCGCGATGGTGGAGCGCTATCCGGCGCTGTTTGTGATCGCGACCGCCGGGGCGGGCAAGACCACCGCGCTGGCTCGGGCGGCCCGGTTGGTTGACCGGCCGTTGGCCTGGCTCACGGTTGGAGACGGCGACGTCGCCGCGGGTCGCCTTCTGGAGTATCTGGATGCCGCGATCTCCAAGCACGTCTCGAACGTCGAGGGCCTGGCTCGCTCCGCCCTGGCCGCGGGGATCTCCCAGGATGAGGTGGCGGGCTTGCTGGCCGAAGCGGTTGGCGAGGAGCGCCTGCTGCTGGTGATCGATGAGGCGGAGCGACTTGCTGACTCTCCGCGATCGGTGGCGGTGCTCGACGCATTGCTGCGCTACGCGCCATCGCAATTACGTCTCGTGGTGGCGAGCCGCCGTGAGCTCCCGCTCGACGTTCCGGCGCTGCAGCTGCGCGGGCGCGCGGGCGTGATCGATGAGGGCGACCTGGCGCTGACCGAGGATGAGGCGGCCGACGCCCTGAGCCTGCTGGGAGCCGATCTCTCGCCCGAGGAGGCGGTCGCCGCGACGGGGGGTGGATGGCCGGCGTGATGTTCGAGGCCTGGCGTGCGGGCGACGCCGACGGCACGGGCGGCGGGCTGGCCGACCCGCTCCATGGATACCTCGCGCGGAACATTCTCGACCAGCTGAGCGAGGCGGAACGCGAGCTTTTGCTCACCAGTTCGGTGCTGCAGGAGGTGACGATCGAACGTGCCACCGCGCTCGGGATCGACCGGGCCGGCCCGAAGCTCGCCGCGTTGCGCGCTCGGCATCTCCCGGCGACGTGGCGGCGGGATCCGGTGCTGATGCGTTGCCATCCGCGCTTTCGCGAGTATCTCCTCGAGCGGTTCGCGCAGGAAGATCCGGAGCGGGTGGGCGGGGTGCGCCGGCGGCTCGCCCGCCAGCTGTTGCACGAGGGACATCCAGAAGAGGCGGTCGAGGAGTTCCTGGCGGCGGGCGCGGTCGAGGAGGGTGCGTCCGTGGCCGACGGGTGCATCGTCTCGATCGTTGAGCGACTGGATTTTGACGTCGCCGAGCGTTGGCTGACGGCGTTGGCTGAGCCCGGAGTCTCGTCCACCCGGGGCTTCGTAACCGCGGAGTTGATGATCTCGGTGTGGACGGACGACCCGGAGCGCGGCGCTGCGCTGGGCGACAGGCTGCACGCGGTGGGTGAACGCGATCGCCTTGCGCGGAGCTCGTCACTGATCGCCGCGCTCCTCGCGATCAGCTACGGGTCGAGGGGGATACGGCCGGCTGAGGCCCGGCACGTGCTCGAGATCGCTCCGTCCGGGGCAGCAATCGACGCGGCCCGGTACACGCTCACGATCGCCGACGACGAGCTGGCGGATCCCGACGCAGCCCCTCCGCCGGTGACGGGCGGACCGCTCGACGTCGGGATCCTGCGGGCGTACTACCACCGCGGAGAGCTGGCCTTGCTGGCCGAGGAACCCCCGTTAGCGTGGGACGTCGCGGTCGAGCCATGGCGGATCCTGGCCATGCAGGCGCTCGGACACACGGGGCGGGCGCTCGAGCGCTACGAGCGCGCGGGCGCCGGCAAGGGCGCCGTGTGGATGGCCGGCGTTGAGCTGATGATCGATCTGGGCCGGCGCGAGGAAGCTCGTCGGCTGCTCGCCCTCGCCCCGCCCAGACGCCGCGCCGGTGTCCTCGAGCCGTTCGTGCCGCGGGCGCGCATCCAGCACGCGAAACTCGCGGTCCGGTTAGACCGCGATACCGCGACCGCGCGCCGCGAGCTGCAGGCGGTGCTGCGCGACCCGCGAGCGTCGTCGCTTCCGTTCTTGCGCGAGCACGCGGACACCTGGCTTGGCCTCGCCGATCTCCTCGATGGCCGGGACGAGGGCGCGCGGGCTCGGCTGCGCCAGACGGTGGCGCGAATGGTCCGGAGCGGGCTGCGGCTGTTGCTTCCGGCGGCCGCCGTGTACCTGGCCGAGGCGGAGTGGCGCGCGGCCGACGAGGACGCCGCCGACGGTGCTGCCGACATCGCCCTCGCCGCCGCCGAGTTTCACGGCTCCAACCACATACTGCTCCAGGCGCTCGCACATTTTCCAGCCGTGGCGTGGCGCAGGGCCGACGCCGAGGCGAGCGCGGATTCCGCCTGGCACCGGCTCGGGCGCTCGCTTCGCGCCCCGCTGGCAACCGCAGCCACGAGTGTGGGGGTCGGAGGCCGGGTGCACATCTTCGAGTTCGGCGACCCTTACCTGCTCGTCGCCGGGGAGCAGGTTCGTCCGAGGCTGAGCAAGGCTTTGACGTTGCTGGGCGTCCTCGCGGCCGAACCGACACACCGGGTCGCGCGCCGTCGCGTGATCCTCGATCTGTTCGAGTCGGGTAGTGATGAGTCCACGGTGTCCTATCTGCGGCTCGCCGTGCGATCCGCCCGGGAGGTGCTGGCGGGAGAGATCGAGGTGGTCCTCGACCGCGAGCAAGTGCAGTGCGCACCAGCGGGCTCCCTGACCTCCGAGTCGGGACGGTTCGAGGCGCTTCTTGCGGCGGCCGATCGACTAGCCGGCGTTGCACGCCTCGGCGCGCTGATGCAAGCGATCGAGATCGCTCATCGCGGCACCTATCTGGAGGGCGACACCTCCCCCTGGGCGGCCGATCGGCGAGGGCAGCTGGAGCAGCTGACCGAGCGCGCGCTGATCGACGCGTCGGTCGTCGCCTACGAGCTGGGCGACTACCACCGGGCTGAGCAGCTGGTCCGCGACGGGCTCGCCCGCAACCGGTTTCGCGAGTCTGGCTGGCGCCTGCTGATGCGAGTCGCCGGCGCGACACACGACGGCGACGGCGTGATCGAGGCGTACCGCGGCGCCGAGCAGGCCCTCGCGGAAATCGGCGCCAAACCGAGCACGGCGACGGTCGCCTTGCTCGGCGAGCTGCGCCGCTGACGCGCCGTAATCCGGGCGCGCCGATTTCGGTTTGATTTCGGTGGGTGCTGAAGGCTGCCTGGCGTGGTGCAACCAGCCGATCTGATAGTCGTGGCCAAGCGGATCCATTCCATGGCCGGCTCGCGCCCCGCGTGCCGGGCCATCGCGATTCGGGACGAGTGGATCGTCGCGGTGTCGGATGACCCGGACGGCCTGGATGGATTGCGCGACGCACGCACGCGAGTCGTCAACGGCCGGTCGCTCACCGTCCTGCCGGCCATCTTCGACACGCACGAGCACCTGCTCGAGTCGTCCCGGAACCTCGGCCTCGTCCACGCGGACGAAGCCCGCTCGCTCGCGCAGCTAACCGACCTGATCCGGGCGCGGGCGCTCGAGACGCCACCCGGCCAATGGATCGTCACCTCGATGAGTTGGAACGAGACCAGTCTTGACGAACGGCGGCTTCCGACCGCCGGCGAGCTCGACCTTGCAACCAACGCGCATCCCGTCCTGTGCCCGCGCGGCGGCCACATCTGCGCCGCCAACGGACTCGCGCTGCGGCTGGCCGGAATCGCTCGCGACACGCCAGATCCGCCGGGCGGCACGATCGGACGCGACGCCAGCGGCGCTCCAAACGGGATCCTCGAGGGCAGCGCAGCGCAAGCGATCAAGGCACTCGTGCCGCCGGCGCCCATAGACCAGCAGGTCGCGGACCTCGGCACGGCCTGCGACGTGTACGCGGGGCTCGGGGTCGGCGCGGTGCGTGAGGCGCTGCTCGAGCCGGGGGAGCTGGACGTGTACCGCCAGGCGGCGGAGCACGGCCGGCTGACCGTGCGCTGCCGGCCGATGCTGAACATCGACCCGCGCTGGCCGCGCGAGCAGCGGTTTGCCTATATCGAGAACCAGCGCGCCGAGCGCGATCGGGGCGATGACTGGCTACGGGTGTGGGGACTCAAGCTCGTGCTCGACGGCGGCGTGGCCGGAGCAGCAATGACTTGGCCCTACGTGGATGACCCGGGATATCACGGGCATCTCAATTGGGACCCGGACGAGTTGAACGAGGTCGTGAGCTTCGCCGCGGATCGAGGCTGGAAGGTCGCGGCGCATGCCGCGGGCGATCACGCTGTCTCGACTGCGCTCGATGCCTACCAGCAGGTGCTGCGGTCACGTCCCGGGCTCGCCCCAGGTTCGTTCGCCATCGAGCACGCGATGGTGGCCCCGCCTGCCGAGCGCGCACGTGCGGCCAGCCTCGGCGTGGCGATCACGATTCAGCCTTACCTGCTCCACAACTATTGCGCCGAGATCGTCAGACGGTGGGGGATCGCGCGCGCTGCGGCGGCGATGCCCGTGCGTTCTTGGCTCGAGGACGGCGCCATTGTCAGCGCGGGGACCGATGCGGGTCGGCCGATAAACCCGATGCTGACTGTGTGGGGGATGGTTACCCGCGGCAGACGCGATGTCGGTGTGCTCGGCGCGGAAGAGGCGGTCGAGCGCTCCACAGCGCTCGAGCTGCTCACCAGCGCCGGCGCACGGTTCACGAACGAGATCGACCGACGAGGGACGCTCGAGACCGGAAAGCTCGCCGACCTGGTCGCCTACGAGCAGGACCCGCTGACCGCGCCGCTCGACGACCTCCCCGAGCTCAGACCGGCTTTGACGATCGTCGGAGGCCGCGCGACCTACGACCCCGGGGAGTTGCTCGCTCCCCTCGAGAGGATGGAGGCCTGATGACCACCACCACCGACGTCGCCGCGGCGACGCCACTGCTCAACGATGACGACGCGGCGCTGTTCCCGAAGCTGACCGGAGCGCAGGTAGAGATGCTCTCGCGCTACGGAGACGTGCGCACGACGAGGCCCGGCGACGTGCTGTTCGCGATCGGAGACGTGGACTGGGATCCGGTCGTCGTGCTCGAGGGCAGCGTGATGGTCGTGATCGGGGCCGGCGCGCACGCACGCGAGCTCGTGGTGCAACGGCCGGGTGACCTGATGGCCGAGCTGAGCGCCTTCACCGGCCAGGCCAGTGAAGCGGAGGGGATCGTTCGCGACTCGGGCGCGGTGCTGACGATTCCCGCGAGCGAGTTTCGCGCGCTCGTCGGTCGGGAGCTCGAGTTCGGTGACTTCGTGCTGCAGACGCTATTTCGGCGCCGCCAGGCGCTCGAGCGTCTTCAGTTCGGCGTCCGGATCGTGGGATCGCGGTTCGACCGCGATACCCACCGGCTACGGGAGTTCGCGGTTCGAAACCGGCTGCTCTACGAGTGGGTCGACGTCGACGACGCCCGCGCGCGGGCCTGGCTGGAGGAGCTGGGAATCGCCGGGCAGGGCCCCGTCGTGCTCCTCGGAGGCCGTCAGAGATTTCTGGTCAACCCGTCCAATTCAGAGTTCGCTGATGGCATAGGGCTGCAGCAGCGGCTAGCGGGTGACGCGCGGACATTCGACCTCGTAGTGGTCGGGGGCGGTCCCGGCGGCTTGGCGGCAAGCGTGTATGGCGCCGCAGGCGGCATGTCGACATGCCTGCTCGACGCGGTGGCCATGGGCGGTCAGGCCGCCACGTCGGGGCGGATCGAGAACTACCTGGGTTTCCCCACGGGCGTCTCGGGCGCCGAGCTCGCCGATCGGGCGGTGCTGCAGGCAGAGAAGTTCAGCGTCAACATGATGGTCCCCTGCCGGGCGGTCGCCCTCGCGGAGCGCGACGGATTCCACGTCGTCACGGTTGAAGGTGGCGAGGAGCTGCTGGCGGGAAGCGTGATCCTCGCGCTCGGCGTCCAGCACCGGGAGCTGCCAGTCCCCGGACTGGGCGACTACGAAGGGGCCGGTGTCTCGTATGCCGTCGACGTGAGCCGGGCCGAGCTTCGGCCCGGCGACGCCGCCATCGTCGTGGGCGGAGCCAACTCCGCGGGGCAGGCGGCGTTGACGCTGAGCGAGGAGGGCCACCAGGTGTTCCTCGTCGCTCGCGGTCCACTGGAGGCCGGGATGGCGCGATACCTGCGCGATCGGATCGCGCGCGACCGCGCGATCGAGGTGCTCGCCGGTTACGAAGTCCGCGCGGTCGGCGGCGACAGCAGCCTCGAGCACGTCACCGTGGAGGACACGAGCAGCGGCGAGCGTCGAACGCTCCACGTCCGCGCAATGGTGATCCTGGTTGGCTCCCAGCCGCGCACCGAATGGCTCGCCGGCGAGGTCGCACTGGACGACGAGGGCTTCATTCTCACGGGGCCCCAGCTCGGGCCCGGACTCGGCCAACGCGAACCGTGGCGGACCCTCGCACGCGAGCCCTTCCTCGTTGAGACGAGCCGGCCCGGGATATTCGCGGTCGGCGACGTGCGCTCTGGATCGACCAAGATGGTTGCCCCCGCCGCGGGCGACGGCGGCATGGCGACGCGCTTCGCAGCCCAGCACCTGGCCCGTACATCGGCGCGATAACAGCCCCGTCCGAGCGCACGAGCAAAAGAAAGACCGCACTGCCACCACCTTCGGCGAATGTGCAGCAAGAGCGGTCACACCGCGCTCGAGGCCGTTCTGAGGCTACCGTGCATGACGTCGTTCGTGGTCGTGTTAGACGTCGCGAGCGAGGACGGGACCAACGGGACCGACGGATCGAACGGAACCGACGGCGTCAGCGTCACGAGTACCGCCGAGCCCGCCGGCGCCCACTGTGCGAGTGGCGGCTCGAAATTCACGGCCGCGGAGAACAACGTGACCTACGCCTGCAACGGGACCGGCGGCTCGGGGGGCGGGAGCCTCGATTCCCTCGACGGATCGCCGTGCCGGAACGGCGTCGGCACGACTGAGGCCGCCTATAGCAGCAACGGCTCCGTGTCTCTGACGTGCCACGTGGAGCGCACCCTGACCGTGGCGTCAAACTCGGTGGACGGAGCGAGCGGCACCGTCACGAGCTCGCCCGCCGGTATCGATTGCCCCGGAAGTGCAGGGCGTCCTTCCAGGACGGCACGCAGGTGACGCTCTCTGCAACCCCCTCGGGGGGCTTCGGGGGGGACGCCTTCAGCGCCTGGCGCGGCGACTGCGGCGGGACGGATCGGCTGGCCTCATGCACGCTTACGATGACCGCTTCGAAGGACGTCACCGCAGACTCCGCGCCCGGCTCGACGCTCATCGTGACCATGTCGCGAAAATGGCCATAGCTGCGTGAACGATGTGCACGGACAGACCTTCTGCGCGCCGAACCCGTCGATCGAGGGCACTCCGGCCGGCATGTCGTGCGAGGGATTCGGCATCCCCCCATTCATCGTCGATGCGCGCGCGTGCAGCGCGTCGTACGTCAGGGGAACCAACGTCACTCTGACCAGCGACCTCGCGCCGACGTGGGGTGATGCCTGCGCAGCAGCCGTAGGGGCCACATGCACCCTGTTGCTTGACGACACTTTCGTGTACGTAAAGGCGGGCTACTAGCACGGGTTCCGCGTCGGGGCTAGGCCCCCAACGTCGGCAGGAGGGCGGGACGCCAGTCCCGCCCTCCTCGAGTCCGTCACGGAGCTGCCCAGCTACCCGACTGGCGATCAGCGGGTGCCTCCGCTATCTGTTCGGGAGACCTGCCTTGCGGTGGCGGCGGCAGTGAGCTTCGATGGCAGTCTGCTTTCCCGTTCATTCCAGCCGGGAACACTCAGGGGGGCGTTGCGGGGCTAGCACGGCCGCAGGGAAGGCGCCGGGCACGGCGAACGGGACCGGCAATGGGCCGCCCAGCCCGGGCCACTGACCTCCGAGCAGCTCCAGGCACGTAAGCGGTGGCTGGACCGGTGGAACTTGCCGATCCTCCTCGCCGCGTTGGTGCCGCTGTTCGTCACCTCACCCAAGACCCATTGGGTTCAGGTGGCGGTCGGGCTCGGCTCCTGGCTTGTGTTTGTCGTCGATCTGGTCGTGCAGCGACGGATCGTGCCCGACACGCAGATCCTCAATCGGTTCGGGCACAACCCGATTCGGTCTACGCGCGCGGCGCTTGAGCCGTCGGGCTCGGCGCTGGTGCGGCGTGTTCACCCGGCGGCGCTGCGGCCTCGGCCGGCGCCGGCGGCCCGTTCGTCGCGGCAGCGTCGTGTGGTCCGTGAAGATTCGGCGCGAGTAGTTTGGCGCTCATCTTGACTGTCTTGACCGCGCCCGTGGCTCCCGCTTGAAGGGCGGTGGCAAGACTCACGACCACGATGCCCGCGATGAACAGCGTCGGTGAGCCGAGCATGAGAACCCCCACCCGCCCGAGCACGTACGGCGGCGTGCAAACCACCGCTCCGAGCGCCCCACCGACAGCGCTCGCGGTCAGCTTGTCGCGTCTCGAGGAGCTGGGTTTGACGCCGATCAGCCGCGAGGGGACCGCGACATAGGACACCATCATCACGCCGAGCACGACGCTCAGTGAGATCGCGAACCAAGGACGCCCCCAGCGCGTGACGACCGCCATCACCAGGCCGAGCAGCAGCCCGACCACAGCACCCGACGCCAGGATCACCCTCAAATGAGCGCGGGCCTGCGCCACCGCCGGTCGGATCTTCGGCACGCCGGATCGTGCGATCGCGAACCCGAACACCGCATTGAGATAGAAGCTGGCGGCAGTGATCGCCGCGATCGTGAGCACGATCGGGATCAGGATCGGGCCGCGCAATACGTGAAAGGACTTGCCGTGCAGCACGTGCGCCTTGAGGTCGCACATCGCGAGCCAGATCCACAGGGCGGGCAACGCTTGAATGAGCGTCAGCCGCCAGTTCGTGAACAGCAGCTTGAGCCCCGTGAACAGCATCGCAAAGCCGCCAACCACCAACGCCAGCGGAGCGAACGCGCGACGCGACCCGCTCACACGCAGGACCAGCTCCTCGACCATCGACTCGTCACCGTCACGCACCGCGACCACAAACCGCCGCAGGCGCGTGGACAAGGTCGCGTCTCGCTGTGGCGACTCGCCCCCATCACGTGGCACGGCCGGCGACTCAGGTGAAGTCCGCTGGGTACCCACCGCCACGCACACTACGCGTGCGGACTGCCCGGATGACAGCAGCCGATCGGGTACCCGCGAGACTGCTCGCCTCGCCCGACTCGGCCGCCCGTTCCCGCCCGAAGCAGACAGCTCCAGGTTCGCCCACAACCGGGCTCAGCTGGCAGCCAGCCCGTATCAGCGAAGTCGGGCGTCAGATGCGCCGGCGTCGCCGTCCGGGCGTGACGGCCGCAGCGACCACCGCGGTCTTCGCAACCGGGGCGGGGCCGGGCGTGACGGCCCGGGCCACAACGGCGGTCTTGGCAACAGGCGCGCGGATGACGCCGACTCTCCCACGGCGTGCGGGTCTGAGAGGCATATCAGTCTCCTACGGTCGCGAGGGCTTCGTCAGCCTCGATCGAAGCGATGATCGCCTGAATAGGAATCCGCCCGTTGGCGATCAGCCGGCCTCCCGAGCGACGAGCCGCTGACGCGAACGGCGCTGCCCACAGGTTCTCCCAGATCAGCACGCCGGCCGTGCTGCCCGGCTCCATCGCGGCGGCCAGGTGCTCGACGTCTTCCTCGGCTAACAGCTCCGCCAGCTGTGCCTCCATCGCTTGTAGCTCTCCGAGCTCGGCGACGTCGGAAAGCTCCGTCGCCTCGACGGTGCCGTCCTCGTCCTTGGTGAGGATCAGCGCATCGATCACGCGGATGGTTCCGGCGTCAACCAGCGCGAGCATCTCAGCCGCCATCTCGCCGGTGAAGTTGCTGGCGCCCGCTGGGAACTCCACCACGACATAGTCGACGGGGCCGAGCTCATCCAGGGAAGTGTCTGTCATCTCTCGCCTTTCATTGGCTTACTCACCGAGCTTCCCCGGCGGACATGCCGCCGTCATCACCCCAAAGAGATGAGACCCGGACCGGCGCGGAGACCCCTCGAGCCGGCTCCGGCTGCTGCGGACCAGGGGTAGTCCGAGCGTGCCCGCTGGACCTGCCCCGCGTCCGGGCGCGCTTCGTGCCGGTCCACGGCGAGCGCCCCGCAATGCGCGGCAAACGCGCACGACGCGATCGGCCGGCGCCGGGCCGAGCTTGACACGGCTGGTGCTAGCCGACTGGCGGAGGCCTGCATGAGCACCAGACCAGCGGCTACTCCGACCTGCGTTTCGCTGCCGACGTCGGGCGCACAGCCATCAAGCCGAGCTTGCTGCGCCACAATCGCGCCACAGTCGACCCCGATCGAGTGCGGTTATGAGCCCCTCAGCAGCGGTTCCAGCCGAGCCAGGAACCGCGGGATTTGCAGGCAAAGAAGGCCAGACTCACTCCTCACGGGCTGGCTTCGAATCCCGGTAGCGGTACCTCCACAAAGCCCCCGTGCGAGCACGGTCGGCGGCATCTCGACAGTGAGAGGCTGACTTCCCGCACGACGCCTTCGAGCAGGGGCGAACAATGGCGACGTGCCTCGATCGGGGCGCTTGACGTGTCTTCGCTTGGACAGCGGCAAACCAGGGTCGCTCGTGCCGCGCTAGCGGGCCGCGGTCAACTGGGTCGAGCACGTGGGGTTCGCGGATGGGCATTGCTTGCAGCATCGCGCGCGGATTCGTGGCCGGCCTGGTCGGCACGGCCGCGTTCGATGCCTGGCTATTCGCGCGCTACAGGCAAGACGGCGGCACCACGGATTTCGCCGACTGGGAGACCTCCGCCGCGCTGAAAAGCTGGGACGACGCTCCCGCGCCCGCGCTTGTCGGCAAGCGCCTGGTCCAGGCCCTTACCGGCCACGAGTTGGCGCCCCAGCACGCGCGGCTGGTCAGCAATGTCATGCACTGGGGCTACGGAATCGGCAACGGCGTCCAGTTCGGGCTCATCGCCGGGCGGCTGGGCAGGCCGCGCATCCGCGATGGCCTGCTGTTCGGTGTCGTCGTCTGGGGGTCGGACTACGTGATCCTGCCGATCCTGAAGCTCTACAAGCCGATCTGGGAGTACGACGCCAAGACCCTCGCTGACGACCTGGCGCGCACCTCGTTTACGGGCTCGCGACCGGGGCCGCGCTGCGGGCGCTGTCGCGACGCTTGTAGGCTCGGGCCGTGCCCAAGGTGCGGCTCGAGACCTTCACCGATGGTGTCATCGCGATCCTGATCACGATCATGGTGCTGGAGTTGCACACGCCGTCCGGCACCTCGTGGCATGCGCTGGCGCGCGAGCTGCCGGTGCTTCTGGCCTACGTGCTCAGCTTCGTGTACCTGGGGATCTATTGGAACAACCACCACCACATGCTCGCGGCTGTCTCTCGCGTGAGCGGCGCGACGCTGTGGGCCAATTTGAATCTCCTCTTCTGGCTCTCGCTGGTTCCCTTCAGCACCGCGTGGATGAGCGAGCACCACTTCCCCTCGATCCCGACGGCCTTCTACGGCATCATCTTGCTCGCGGCCGCGATCGCGTACCTCATCCTGCAAACCACGTTGCTCCACGCCGAAGGGGAGCAATCCAGGCTGCGCGCCGCCATCGGCTCGGACCTGAAGGGCAAGATCTCGCCGCTGCTGTACTGCCTCGGAATCGGGCTGGCCTTCGTTGACCGGTGGATCAGCCTTGCGGTCTACGTCGCCGTGGCGCTCATCTGGCTGGTGCCTGACCGGCGCGTCGAGCGCCACCTGACCGCACACCACACCGAGGCGACGCACTAGGCGCACCCGGCGGCCGGATCCGAGAGGACGAGCAGGCGTCCGGGTCGTCGAGGTGGGCGTGATCCCTGATCGCGGGCCGATTGAGCCGTGCAGCGCCGAGTAGGATCGCGAAATGAAGCGACACGTCCTGATTCTGGGCGCGGGCTTCGGGGGGCTTGAACTCGCGACGCGCCTCTCGGAAACCGCCTCCGACGCGGTCGACGTCACGTTGCTCGACCGCAACGACTCGTTCTTTTTCGGTTTCTCCAAGCTTGAGGTGATGCTCGGGCGACAGTCGGCCGACGACGTCCGGCTGCCGTACCGCGACATCGCCAAAGCCGGTGTCGAGTTCCGCCAGGAGACGGTGGTCGGCATCGACCCGGTAGCCCGGAGGGTGGAGACCGATGCCGGCACCCACGACGCCGACTTCCTGGTCGCGGCGATGGGCGCGGACTACGACATCGCAGCCACTCCGGGCTTCGAGGAGGACGGCCACGAGTACTACTCGCTCGCCGGGGCACAGCGCCTGCGCGATGCGCTCACCGACTTCGAGGGCGGGCGCGTTCTCGTGGCGGTGCTCGGGCAGCCGTTCAAGTGTCCGCCGGCGCCGTTCGAAGGGTCGTTCCTGCTCCATGAGCACTTCACGCAACAGGGAATTCGCGATGCGGTGCAGATGGCGACGACCTTTCCGATGCAGCGCCCCGTGCCCGTGACCGGCCCGGTCTCGCAGATGTTCCGCGAGGGGCTGGCCTCGCGCGGGATCGAGGAGCTTCCGCAGCATCTCGTCACCAGCATCGACCCGACTGCGCACACCGCGCGGCTGGCCACGGGCGAGACGCTCCCGTACGACCTGTTCGTTGGAATCCCGGTACACCGTGCGCCCGAGCCGCTCGCGGCCTCGGGCTTGGCGGTCAACGGCTGGGTGCCGGTCGACCAAACAAACCTTCGGACGACATTCCCCCATGTGTACGCCCTCGGCGATGTCTGTACCGGCCCGCGGACCGTTCCGAAGGCGGGGATCTTCGCTGAGGCGGCGGCGCGGGTCGTCGCCGCCGACATCACGGCGGAGATCTCCGGGACGGACCCGCCGGCGCCGTACGAGGGCTCGGGAGTCTGCTACGCCGAGTTCGGCGACGGCCTGGTCAGCAAGGTCGAGGTCAACTTCCTTCGTGGCGAGTCCCCGGCGGCCGCGCGCCATGACCCCTCGCGCGAGTATGCCGAGGAGAAGGCCGAGTTCGGCGCGACCCGCCGCGCCCGGTGGTTCGGATCCTGATTGGGGTCATTGTCTGGCGGGCGATTAGGATCGAGTGTATGAGAGGGATTCGCGAACGCCTTGACCGCGGTGTCGTGCTCGGGGCGGAGGGATATCTATTCGAGCTGGAGCGGCGCGGCTATCTGAAGGCCGGCGCGTTCGTGCCGGAGGTGGTCCTCGATTTCCCCGATGCCGTGCGGGAGCTTCATCGCGAGATGCTGCGCGCCGGCGCGGAGGTGATGGTGGCGTTCACGTACTACGGCCACCGCGAGAAGTTGCGATCGATCGGACGGGAGGATGACCTGGAGCCGCTGAACCGGCAGGCGCTGCGACTGGCGCGAGATGTCGCGGCCGAGGGTGAGGCGCTCGTGGCGGGCAATATTTGCAACACCTGGGCCTACGATCCGGATGCGCCCGAGAGCTCGGGCGAGACGGTGCGGGAGATGTACCGCGAGCAGGTCCGGTGGGCGGCCGAGGAGGGGGCGGACCTGATCATCTCCGAGACACACGACTACTTGGGCGAGGCGCTGATCAGCCTCGAGGCGATCCAGGAGTCCGGCCTGCCGTCGATTGTCACGTTCGCCTCCACTGACGATGTGACGATCGACGGGTACGAGTTGGACGAGGCCTGCAGGCAGCTCGAGGCCAGGGGTGCCGACGTCGTCGGTCTGAACTGCTCGCGCGGTCCGCGGACGATGCTCCCGTTGCTCGAGCGGATCAGGGCCGCGGTCGACGGTCACGTCGCCGCGCAGCCGGTTCCCTACCGGACGACGCCCGCGCAGCCGAACTTCGAGGCGCTGAAAGACCTAGACGGGACACGCGCGTTCCCGATCGCGCTGGAACCGTTCCTGTGCAATCGCTTCGAGATGGCCGATTTCGCGGCCGCGGCGCGCCACCTGGGCGTCAGCTACATCGGTGTCTGCTGCGGCGGCGCCCCCCATTACGTCCGCGCGATGGCCGAGCGCCTGGGCCGGACCGTCCCGGCCAGTCGCTACTCCCCGGACATGACGCAACACCCGATCCTCGGGGAAAACGTCGGGGAGCACGCGAAGCGGTTCGTGAACTGGGGCGACTGAACCCGCGCCGTGAGCGAGCCACGAGTCGCCGTCGTTGGCGCGGGGGTTGTCGGCCTCGCGTGCGCATGGGAGCTCCGGCGCCGGGGGGCGGACGTCGTCGTACTCGAGCGAGCCGGTGTCGGCGAGGGGGTGTCGCGTGGGAACACGGGGTGGGTCTCGCCGAGCTTGACGTACCCGCTGCCGGGCCCGGGCATGTTGCGCGAGGGCGTGCGCCAACTCCTGACCGGGGGCGATGCGTTCGTACTGCGACCGCGGCTCGACCCGGCGTTCGTGGGCTGGCTCTGGAGCTTTCGCCGCAACTGCAGCAGCGCTCGTTTCGACGCCGGGATCCGAGCGCTGCTCGCTCTGAACCGCCGCACGCTGGAGCTATTCGACGCCTACCGCGACGCCGGCGTCGCGTTCGAGATGCACACGGCCGGGTTGGTCGTCGCCGCGCGCACACCGGACGGGCTGGACCTCTATCGAAGGACCTTCCAGCGGCTGCGCAAGCTAGGTTACGAGGGAGGATCGATCGACGAGCTCGACGCTGGAGGGCTGGCCGCGCTCGAGCCTGCGCTCGACATGGCAACGGTCTCCGCCGGACTGCATGCGCGGGTCGACCGCTTCGTGCGCCCGGAGCAGCTGACGTTCGGGCTGGCGGAGCGCCTGCGGGCCGATGGAGTCGAAATCCGCGAGGACTGCGAGCTTCGCACGCTTGCGCGCACGACGGGCGGCTGGGCGTTGGAGACCACGTCCGGCGTCGTGGCGGCCCAACGGGTCGTCGTCGCGGCAGGCCTGCCCACCGCTCCTCTGCTCCGCCGCCTTGGCGTGCGTGTACCGCTCATGGGTGCGCGCGGCTACAGCGTCACGATCACGGGCCGCGGTACGCCGCCACGCCATGCCCTGTACCTCGCAGAGGCGAAGCTGGGCCTGAGCCCGTTCGACGGCGGGGTGCGGGTCGCCGGCGTCTTCGAGCTCGGCGCGAGCACCGAGCGCAGCTCACCTGCCGTAGGGAAGCGGCTACTCGGCGCGGCACGCCCGTACCTGAAGGGCTGGCGGCCCGAGCCCGACGGGCCGGTCGAGTCGTGGGCCGGACTAAGGCCGGCGACCCCGGACGGGCTGCCGCTGATCGGAGCCCTCCCTGGACTCGAAGACCTCTACATCGCCACCGGACACGGGATGCTCGGCGTCACGCTCGCTCCGGCGACGGCCAACCTGCTCGCGCCACTCGTGCTCGAGGGCCGGACGGCTCCCGAGCTGGCACCATTCGATCCCGGCCGCAAGCTCTGAGCCAGCCCACGGGCATCAGTGGCTGGTCCGCGCGGGTTTTGCTCCGTCGCAGACGGGACATCAGAGCGTGCCAGGCCAGCCGATCCTGGGTGTGGCAGGATGGCGCCATGGAGCGCGTGCTTGGAATCGGCGGCCACTTCATGCGCGCCACAGATCCGGCAGCGTTGAGCGCTTGGTACCGCGATCGCCTCGGACTGGACGTCGATGCAAACGGCGTTTGGCGCCAAGAACCCGGGCCGACGGTGTTCGCGACCTTCGACGCCGAAACCGAATACTTCGGGTCTCGCACGCAGCACACCATGCTCAACTTCCGCGTCCGCGACCTGGACGCGATGCTCGCGCAGCTGCGGGACGGCGGAGCGAACGTGGCCGAGGAGACGCAGGACGCGGAGGGAATCGGCCGATTCGGCTGGGTCACCGATCCGGAGGGCAATCGGATCGAGCTGTGGCAGCCCGTCTGACGGATCGCGCGGCGACTGGACCCGGCATCTGGTAGAGCTCGATCGTGCTCAGGCGTTCTCGGGCAGGGGCACGACCTCGAGCGATCGAGTGGCTACGGGTTCGCCGCGGGTGTTCGTCGCGCGCGTCGCGAGCACGGCGGCGGCGAGCATCGCGATGCTGCAGGCGAGCAGGGCGCGCTGGAACCCTGAGGTCAGCGCGTGGTGGACGGTGGCGTGCTCGGCGAGGAGGTGTTGCGCGCGCGAGGTCGAGATCGCGGAGGCGACGGCGATACCCAGCGCTCCGCCGAGCCAGGTCGAGGTGTTGATGAGGGCGGCGGCGAGCCCGGCCTTGTCCGGTGGCACGCCGGCCTGGGCGGCGGTGGTTACGCCGACGAACACGGCGCCGAGTCCGGCGCTCATGATGAGCAGGCCCGGTAGGAGGTCGCTGGTGTAGGAGCCGTCCACGGGGATGTGGGAGAGCCAGAAGGTGCCGACGGCACCGAGGAGCGCGCCGGCGACGATGATCGGGCGAGTGCCGATGCGAGTGAACAGCTTGGAGGCGATTCCGGACGTGACCGCGACGCCGAGGGTGGTCGGGATGTATGCCGCGCCGGCCTGGATGCGCGAGAAGCCGAGCACGTTCTGCATGTAGAGGGTGAGGAAGAAGAACATCGCGTAGAAGCCGGACATTGCGATCACCTGGGTGAGGTCGGCCGCGGCGAGGCCCTTGATGCGGAGGATCGAGAACGGGAACAGCGGGTTTGACTGACGCGACTCGTTGAGGGCGAAGGCGGCCAACAGCACGGCGGCACCGGCCAGCGCGCCGATCGTGCGTGGCTTCCCCCAGCCGACATCGGGGGCCTTGATGATCGCGTAGATCAAAAGCAGCATCCCGGTGGTCGCGAGCAGCGCCCCGAGCACGTCGAAGTGGGCCAGGCGCGGCCGACGGCGTTCGCCGGCGACCAGCCGGAAGACGACGATCAAGTCCAGTGCGCAGACCGGAAGGTTCACGAAGAACACCCAACGCCAGCCCGGCCCCTGGGATATCACGCCGCCGAGGAACACGCCCAGAGCCGAGGCCAAGCCGGCCGTCGCACCCCAGGCGCCGATCGCCGTGTTGCGGTCGCTCCCCTCGCTGAACGACGTGGTCAGGATCGAGAGCGCCGCGGGGATCATCATCGCTGCTCCGATCCCTTGGGCCAGGCGCGCCCCGATCAGCATTCCCTCGCTTCCGGCCAGGCCGGCGCTCAGCGAGGCGAGGCCGAACAGCGCGGTGCCCGCCACGAGGACCCGGCGGCGTCCGATCAGATCGGCGGCGCGGCCCCCGAGGAGCATGAAGCCGCCGTAGGTGAGCAGGTACCCGCTGAGGACCCACTGCAGGCTCTGGATCGAGAAGTGCAGGCTGTGCTGGATCGAGGGAAGCGCGACGTTGACGATCGAGGCGTCGACAAAGTCGAGAAAGGCGACGCCACACAGGAACGCGAGCGTCAGCTTGCCCCGCCGCGTGGCGAGGAACGAAGGTTCGGGGGACATACGGAGGACCTCCGGAGGCCGCTTGGAGTCAGTTAGCTGACTAACTTATCAGACGGCCTCTCGCGGCTCGCTTCGCCGCTAGAATCAGTGAGATGACTGACTTGATGCCAGGAGGCAGCGATGCCGGCCACGGGGCGCCGTCCCCCGGCGGCAAGCGCGAGCGGTTGATCGACGGCGCCCGTCAGACGCTTCACGCGCAGGGGGTGGAAAGCACGACGCTTGCCGATGTGGCCAACGCCGCCGATGTCCCCGTCGGCAACGTCTATTACTACTTCAAGACTAAGGACGACCTCGTTCAGGCCGTGATCGCCGCCCACGCCGACGAGATCAAGGTCCGGCTGGCCGCGCTCGAGCAGCATCGGACGCCGAAGGCGCGGCTGAAGGCGTTCGTTCGCATGCTGACCGAGGAGCGAGAGCTGGCCGCCCGCTACGGCTGCCCTCAGGGAAGCCTGTGCTCGGAGCTGGACAAGCGCGATGACGAGCTGAGCCGCTCCTCAGCGCAGCTGATCACGCTGCCGATCGAATGGGCCGAGCGACAGCTCCGCGCGATGGGGCGACGCGACGCACGCGAGCTCGCGGTCGCGCTCATCGCCTCCTACCAGGGCATGGCCCTCCTGACCAACACGCTGCGTGATCCCGAGCTCATGGCACGCGAGGGTCGCCGGCTCGAGCGCTGGATCGACTCGCTGGGATAGCGCAGCCTCCGGCTCGGAGGCGATCGGGGGCGGATCTGGCCGTCGTCGCGCCGTGGAGGTTCTGGGCGCCGTGATGGAGGGGGAGGGATGGGGCGGCGCGGAAGGATGCCGCTCGAGGGGCGTCCAGTACGCATAGACATCAGATGTCTGATGTTTGGGTGGGCTGATGCCAGTCCTACCCGCCGTGCCGGCGCATGCCCACACGTTGATGTCTCCCGCGAACGCCCCTCCTCCGATACCGCGATCGTCGGCGTCGCGTACCGACGTCGTCTTGAGTTGGGTCGCCGCCGCGCTGGTCCTAGCCGGTGTCCTACTGGGTGTGTCCAAGCACGGACAGCCGCTCGTTCCACGGGCGCGCGAACTGTTCGTCCCCGCCGGGCTGGTCCTGCTGGTGCTTGCGTGGCGAGGCAGGCGCCGGCAACCCGCGCCCTGTTTCTGGATCAGCCTGGTCGCGCTGGCCCTGATCGGGATCGGCGCACACGAGGCCGTTCGCGGCCCGTGGACGTTGCTGGCCGTCCCCGGAGCCGGGCTGGCCTGTCTCGCCTGCCTGCGGTCGGCGTTCAAGGGACCGAGGGACCCGTTCTTCGAACTCATGCGGTGGGCAGGCAGCGCCAGCGGGAGAACGGGGAGCAAGCCACGGAGCGTCGCGGTCACGCGGATGTGGTTGGCCTTCTTCGCCGTGCTGCTCAGCCTCGGAGCCGGGCTTGCTATCGCCGCGGCGCTTCCTCCTGGTCCGACGGTCGACGTCCGGGTGGTGGCGGTGGCTTACGGTGACGGGCTCCCGGACAGTCGGGCCGAGCTGTTCGGGCTCGGCGTAAGGAGTGCCCGCTGTTCGGGCGGCGCGACCGCCTACCGGCTCGCCGTGCGCGGAATCCGCTTAGAGCTCTCGTGCGCCAAGACCTCGGGGACGCGGACTCGTACCGTCATTGTCGGGCTCAGTCCGGGTCACAGTTACATGGTGACGATCAGAGCCGTTCAGGACCGAGGGGGCCGGAGAGCACGCGCGGGAACAACGCGCAGACTCACCGTTCACGTCCCCGGCGCCAACTCGAAGAGCTCGCAGACCAACTGATGTGCGCGCCAACCGCAGACCTCAACGGCTCGTGGACAGCTCGCGTCTCTGACCGCAGCGGGAGAGCGGGCGCGTCGGGTCTACATCGCGTCAGCGAGCCGGTGGAGGACGGCGGGCGCCCCGGGGGCGACGTCGGCAGGCAGCCGGGGTAGCAGCACCTTCCATCCGGGCTGCATGGCGATCGCGTGCGTGACCCGAGCGACCGCGGTATCGAGGTCTCCGATCTGCGCCGCGCCAAGGCCTGCCCAGAACAGGAGCTCGTGGTTGTCCGGCGCCCGCTCGCTCGCCTGAACATAGAGGCGGGCCGCCTCGTCGTGTCGGGATTCGTTGACGAGCGCGTCGGCCTGTCCGGCGAGCTCGTACGCGTCGCGCAGAGCGAGAAGCCGCTTGAGCTCAATGAGCGGCTCGGGATGATCCTCCACGCGCAGTGTGATGCTGGTCTCCCATGCCTCGCCTTCGGCGGGAACGATGAGCAGCGCGGCCGATTGCCGACCGCGTACGTCGCCGCCTTCCGCTTCGGCCGCGTCGAGGGCGGCCAGCAGACGACCGACGAGCGGGCCGTCCGTCCGCTCGAACGCGTCGAGCATCGCCGGCCACACCGAGAGCGAGGCCATGATGTTCGCCTGACAGCACACGCCGTCGCCGACCACATGGCCCGCCTCGGGCATGCAGCTGCTGCCGGTGTAGGCCGCGACCGAACCGGCGGCGTCGACGATCCCGAGCTGACGACCTGCCGCCCCGGGATCTCCGCTCAAGAGCCGCTCGAGAGCGCTCGGGGCGTCGAGCCCCTCGCGGAGGAGGGCGAGACCATGCGGGCCGTGCGCCACCTCGATGTTCGCCTGGGTCGCGACCGCGCCGACGCCGGGCATCGCCCACGTGACGAGCGACCCGACCGAGAACCAGTGGGATTGCACAGCCACCCCAAGCTCGCCGGTGGCCGGATCGCGCGCGACGATCGAGTAGGTCAACGGTCGGTTCCCGGATGACTCGACGGCACGGGGGCGAGGATATACAGTCCGCGGTGCGACTTGCAAAGCGTTTTGCACCGAGGAGGACCCGTGGCTGTCCAGACGATTGATCCGTGGAAGGTGATCCCCGCAGAGGAGTTCCGCGCGAGGCAGGAGCGAGTACGCGAGGCGGCGGCCTCGTGGGGCCTGGACGCGGCGGTCGTCTACAGCCGGGGCGGCGCGTTCATGGACATGTCGGCCGACGTCCTGTACCTCACCAATCACTATTCGCAGCAGCCGTACATGGGCGACGACGCCGGCGTCGGGACCGCCCGCTCGCACGGAGTGGTGATCATCCCCACCGACGGTCCCGCGATCGTCGTCGTCGACATCCCGTGGTGGCGGCGTGATCTCGTCGTCGCCGACCAGATCCGTCCGTCGATCGACGTCACCGGCACCACCGCCGGCGCGCTCAACGACCTCGGGCTGGGGTCGGGCCGCCTGGGAATCGTCGGGGCGAGCTACATGACCGCCGCCGCCTGGCTCGGGCTCCAGGCCGCGTTGCCCGACGCGACCCTGGTGCGCGCCGACCGGATGGTCGAGGACATCCGGATTATCAAGAGCGAAGGGGAGATCGAGGTGATCCGCGGCGCGTGCGCGCTCGGAAACGTGACCCTGGAGACCCTGATCGACGCCGTCGTCGAGGGCGCGACCGAGGCCGAGGCGGTCGCCGAAGCATCGCGGGCGCTGATCCGCGGAGGCGGCGTCCTGTATGACGCGGCCTGCGCTTCCGGCCCGAAGGCGCACGGGTACACCTCGGCGCGCCTGCCATCCGCCGATCCGCTGCGCCGGTTCGAGCGCGGGGACATGTTTCACGTCGACTGCTACGGATCCTACGGCGGCTATTTCTTCGACTTCGCGCGCTCGCGGGTCGTCGGCGACGACCCGACCGAGACGCAACTAGGCCTGCTCGAGTCAGTCATCGGCGCGGTCGAGACGACGTGCGCCGCGATCAAGCCCGGGATGAGCGCGGGCGAGGTGTACGCGATCGCCGACGGATGGCTGTCGGAATCCGAGTTCGTCGCTTCGATCCCGGTCGAAGAGCCCGAGATGGAGGGCTTTCCCGCGGTCGGCCACGGCCTCGGGATGATGTGGGAAGCGCCGTGGCTGATGAAGGACAACCCGGCGCCGATCGAGCCGAACATGTACCTCGCGGTCGAGGTCCTGCTCGGTCACCCCTCGATGGGCGGGGCCCAGTTCGAGCACAACGGGATCGTCACCGAGCACGGGTTCGAGGTGCTCACCTCCGCGCGTAGCCGCTGGTGGTGATCTTCGCGCTCGTCGCGGGCGGGCGCCTCGACGGGAACACCGCCGCGGCGACCGCCGACCTGATGTACGGCGCCGAGTTCGGCGGTGCGCGTGGCAAGCTCGAGCTGCTCTCACCGTCGACCGTGCAGCCGATCGGAGACTGTGCCCCCTGCGTGAAACGCGGTGCGTGCACGATCGAAGACGGGTTCGAGTCGATCATGGAGCGCGTGTATCCCGCCGACTGCCTGGTCCTCGGCACGCCGCTGTACTGGTACGGACCCTCGGCCCAGCTGAAGGCGTTCATCGACCGCTGGAGCTGCCTGCTCGATCTCGACGAGGAGGGGTTCCGCGCCCGGATGCGCGGTAAGCGCGCGGTGCTCGTGCTCGCCCAGGGCGAGCGAGGGTTCTACGAGGCGGCCCCCGCGCTGCAGATGCTCGAATGGTCGGTCCGGTACCTGGACATGCTGCTGGTCGGGCGGATCGTCGTCGTCGGTCATGCCCGGAGCGATTACCGCTTCGACCAAGCGCAGCGGGACCGGGTGCGCGAGGCCGGGCGTGAGATCGGCGCGGGACGAAGCGCCGACGTGATGCCGCCGTGGTTTCACCTGCGCCACGAGCCGGGCGCGCCGCTCGGCGGGATCTACTCGCCGTCGCGCGCGACCGAGAAGTGACCGTGCACGAGGCGGCCGGCCTCGAGGACGAGCGAGACCCTGGTAGGTAACTCGCTGCCGTCGGCCAGCCGGTAGATCGCGGTCCCGGCGACCCATCCGTGACCGGCTCGGACGTCGGCGGTCCATGTCGCGCTCAGACCGAGCGCGCGCATTTCCTCGAGCGCATCGATCAGCGAGCCTACGTCGTCCCAGCGCTCGCCCTCGTCGGTGCCGAACAGCACGACGTCCGGAGCGGTCAGTGCGCGGACGCGGTCGAGATCGGAGGTTGCCAGCGCGGTCAGCAGCTCGGCGGCGAGCTCGCGCTCGGTCACCGGGTGGCCAGCCGTTCGATCCCGCGAAACTCGATCTCGAAGCCGAAGTGCCGCGGACCCAACGTCGCGAGGCCGCCGTCGGAGTCGAACGCGTCCCGGCGCCTGCGCCCGACCACGGCGATCTCCTGGCCCATCTCCAGATATGTATTCACCAGCGGCTCGGCGGTTTGCGGGTCGCAGAACTCGATCAGGTCAGGGCTGGCTACCCACGGCTCCCCGTCGAGCCACGACACGTGGTTCTCGTTGCGAAACCAAACCTCGAGCGTGTGGCCGGAAAAAGCACCGGACCCCTGGAGGGTGTGCCGCCCCTCCATGTAGCCCGTGTTCTGCCAGTCGCGGCCGACGACGGTGCCTCCGAACAACACCCAGCCGTCGATCGCCTCCGCCGCCGCGGCCACCGGATCGACGCCGCGCTCCCTGGCATCCCGGATCGCGCTGCCCAGGCGCAGAGCCTCGCTCATCGTCTCGGGCACGGCGATCGCGCGTACCTCCGAGACCGGAAGGGCGGCGAAGGCGCACCCGATGATCCCCAGCGAGGACAGCGCGAGGTGCTTTGAGATCCGCTCCGTCCACGCATGCGACGGCGAGGCGGTGACGACGACTTCATTGCCGAAATGGTCGGCGAGCGCGAACGGCAGGACCTGCTTGTCGTACAGGTCGAGCGCGGTCGCGTGCAATTCGGGGATGGCCCGGCCTGAGTAATCAGCGTCCGCGAGCGGGAGCCCGAGCGTTGCCGCCGCGTCGAGAATCGCGCCGCAGTTGATCCCGCCGATCTCGACCGAGATCAGCCCCGCACACGCGACGGCGAGGTGGCGCTCGAGCAAGCGGATCGCCGCCACCAGCGGTCGATCCACGACGCGCCCGCCTCCCAGACGCTCGGCCCGCTCCGATGGGTCGTCGAACGACTCGGGCGCGATCGAACCCGAGTAGCACGAGCAGAAGAGCACGTCGCCGTCCTCGAACCGGTCAAGCGCCGTCCACCCGATGTCCAACCCGGCTTCCACGTCGGCCAGCAGGTCGACCCGTTCGACCGCCGGGTCTCCGCCGCCGGACGCGCTTAGGAAATTGGCCCCGCGGAGAAAGTCCTCGACGTCGGCCGGCGTGTTCACCTGTCCCATATCGACCTCACTTGATCTCGTCAGGCAGTTCGTACCAGCGCTTGCGCTCGCCGATCCGCGCCCGCACCCGGAAGCGTTTGCCCTTGGGTGCGTCCTCGAGCGCGCCGGCTATTCCTCGCGCCGGAGCGGCCACGTCGGCGCGCCGCTCGGCGACAAACTCGAGGGTTCCCGTCGCGGTCCGCCACAGCCCCCAGTCGTCGTAGACGAGCCTCCTGAGGTACGTGAGGTCGATATGGTCGCCCGGCCCCTCGTCGAGCGCGTGCTCGGCGAGCAGCAGCGCCGCATCATCGACGTCCTTCTGGTTGACCTCGACGACCTGGAGCTTGGTCATCAGCAGGTCCGAGGCCGTCAACGTGTCACGTTCGAGCGTGAGCCTGGGGGAGAGATCGAGCCGGTGGCACATCTCGAACACCCCGACGAACACGTCGACCTTCCCGACGGGGCCGTGGAAGATCATCCGGCGGTCACCCTGCGCGGCGTTGAAGCGCCGGTCGGCCTCATAGCCCACCGCCTGGAAGAGCGCGGGCACCTGGCGCGCAGCGTCGCGTGGCACTGCGACATCGAGGTCGCCGAACGTTCTGTGCTGGCCGCCGGACAACGCGATTGGGCAGTGCAGGAGGATGCCAACCCCACCGAGCGCCCGCAGCGCGACGCCGCGCTCCTGGCCGGTCGAGGTGAGCTGGTTCGCTGCCTCAAGCAGGGAGTCGCTCATCCGTCGGAGGTGATTCGTATCCGAATGACTCGCAGTGACTGAGCCCGGAGCCGAGGTACAGGTCGGCCATCATCTCCGCCCACTTCCAGCAGGCGACGCCGGGATCGACGAACGGCACCGGCAGCTCGTCGCGCGCTCGCGCGCGGAACTCGGGTGAGGTGTGCTCGGCGAGCACCACCACCTCGGCGCCGTCACGCACGGCGTGCCGGGCTTCCTCGATCACTCGGTCGAGGAACGCGTCGGGGTCGGCCTGAATCTCGGGTATTCCCATCTCCACGGACCGGAACGACGCGAGCTTGCGATCCAGCCCCAGGAGGACCGCGTTGTCGCTCATTTTCGGGATCCACTTGCGCCGCCCCACGATGATCGAGAAGCGGTGCCCGAGTGTCGCTGCGAGCAGCATGCTCGCCTCGCCCATCCCGACCACGGGCATCCGCAACAGCTCTCTGGCCTCGCGCAGCCCGCCGTCGTAGAAGCAGCCGATCACCCCGGCTCCGCACCCGTCGGCCTCCGCCTCGGCGAACAGCTCGAGCATCGGGCCGAGCGCCTCGTGCTCGTAGGCGTGGTACTCGAGGTGCGGCGGCCCTTGCTCGAGGTGCCTGATGCGCGGGGTGTGATGAGGCGCGCGGACCGACTCGATCAGCGTCGCGACCTCGGCGTCGAACGCACCGCCCTGCACCGGGTTGACCCAGACGATCTCGGCCATCAGCTCAGCCTTGGACGAGCTGCCATGAGCGCAGGCCCTGTTCGGTGTCGAGTTCCACGATCGCGCCGCGCAACACCCCGTCGTGGTAGTCCGACCCCGGATTGAGACATACCGTTCGCCCCAGCTTGGTCGCGCCGGGCGACTCGTGGACATGACCGTGCAGACCGACCAGCGGCTGGAGCTCCTCGATCAACTGACGAACCGCGGTCGAGCCTGCGGACGTCGTCCGGATTCCGCTGGCGTCGACCACGGGACGCAACTCGGCGTCGAGCTTGGGCGCCTGGTCGAGATGTGTGTCGACCGGCGGGCAGTGGATGTTGAACACGGCACGAGCCGGATCTTCGAGGCTTGACGCGAGGTCGCGGAGCGCGCCGTTGATCTCGTCCTCGGAGAGCTCGCGAGGCGTCTGCCACGGCGTGGGCGTCGACGGGCCGAACGACAGCATCTGCCAGCCTCCGGGAAGCTCGCAGATGCGGTCCTCGGCGTAGTGGACATAGCTCGCCTCCCTCAGAACGTCGGCGAGCTCCGGGTCGTCGTCGTTTCCGAGGATCATGAACGCCGGCACGCCCGCGCCACTCAGCCGCTCCTCGGCGAGCTCCGCCCAGCGTTCAAGGCTCTCGCGGGTGACCCGGGCGAACGCAGCCGGGACCGCGGCGGGATCCTCGACCAGGTCCCGCTCCTCGGCGGCGGTGAGGATGAGGTCATACCGGCCCATCATCCGGATCTGCTTGCGCAGCTCCCCCAGCGACTCCTCCGAATCGACGGTCACGGGCTCATGGTGGATCTCGGCGTGCCACGTGCCACCACCGTTGCCCACGATGGGGACGATCACCTTTCCCGTCACGTCGCCGCCGAGGATCAACACGTCGGCCCGGTAGGCCGCGGCCGCGTTCAGCCATTTTCGAAAGCACTGCTCCGACCCGTGAACATCGGTGGCGAAGAAGATGCGGGTCCGTTCTCCCTTCGGCCGGCGCCGTCCGAACCGGCTCATTCGGGGGGGAGCTCTTGGAACGCCAGCCCGAGGTCGACGCCTCTGCGCCGGTTCAGCGCCTTGGACACGGGATAGATCAGGATCGCGATGATCGCGATTATGTACGTCGCGCGGATACCGTCGGGCCCGTTCGCGCCGAGCGCGTCGGACGTGCACAGTGAGACGAAGAACAGGATGTAGACAGCCAGCGCGACGATTGCGATCACGGTCAAGGCGGGGAGGCCCAGGATCGTCTTGCGAACCGAGGACGTTTCGTACATCCGCCGGCGACGGTAGGGGAACACGATCCCCGCGATGGCGACGACAAAGAACGTCAGGATCTCGGCGATGCCGGACGTGTAGAGGAGCTTCAGGAAGCCGCCACCCGCGAACACGATCACCGCCAGGTATATGAGCGTCACGAGAAGTACCAGCCCGTTCGCCACGAGCGGTGAGCGGGTGCGCTCGTTGACCTCGCTGACCTTGTCGGGAATTATGCGATCAAACGACCAGGCGAACAGGTTCCGGGTGGCGATCAGGAACGTTGCCGGCAGCGCCACGACGATCGCGACGATGAACGACAGATTGAGCACGACGATCACCGCGGTCGAACTGGTCAGCATCGAGACGAAGAAGAAGAACGACGACGCCGCAGGCAGGGTGTAGGCCTTGCTCCCGCCGTTCGAGAGGTAGGTGGCGGAGCCGAGGAAGTCGTTGCCGAACGTCCGCGACGACAGGCCCATGAGGATCGCCACGATGACCACGGAGATGCCGAGCGAGTACAGCATCACACGTCTCGCCGACGTCTTGGGAGAGCGAATCTCTCCGCCGGCGTACGCCGTAACGATCGCGTAGCCGAACGACGCGAACGCCAATGGCATGGCGAGGATCGTGTTGCCGAGATCGAAGTGCGCGCTTCCGGAGAACCCGGCCTTGTGAGCAGCGGCGATGATCCCGGTGTAACTGCCGCCGTAGGTGGTGACGGCGTGTCGGAAGTCGGAACCGTCGTTGAACAGCAACAGCACGAACGCGATCGCGACGCCGACGAGTGAGATCGCAAACAGCCACTTGTAGACGGCCAGCGCCTTGCGCAGGCTCAAGCTCATCAGCGCCGCGACGAGGATCAGCGTCACGGCACCGATGCCGAACTCCCATCCCTTCGTCAGGACGTCTGTGGACCAACGCGTGAAGGTCGCGCTGTGTGCGGTGGCCCCGATCGTCGCGAATGCCGTCGACAGACCGAAGGGCGCCAGCAGATAGCCGAAGTAGGCGATGACCAGCAGGTACCAGGCCGTGATGTTGAAGTTCGCGGCGAAGCCGGCCCACGGATGCAGCGTCCGGCTGACGAACACGTAGTCGCCGCCGGCGCGCGGCATCACCGCCGTGAAGGTCGCGTACAGCAGCGTCGGGAAGATGCACAGCACCCCGGCAAACACCGTCACCCAGAACGGGCTCGCGCCCGGGAACGCGGACGGCGCCTGAGTTGCGATCAGCACCGCCAGCGGGATCGAGATGAACGACACATTGAGGGCGATCCCCGCGCCGGGCGAGATGTCCCTGACCAATCCCGAGGCCTGGCGTGTGTAGAGCCCTGAACCGGCGCGTGCTGGCGTGTCGGACGGCGTTGAACCCGCGGATGTTGTGCTCATCCGGATCTCCTGATAGCTCGATGCAAAGGGCTTTGTATGGCGCGGACGTTAACGCCGCGCCGGGCCAAGCGCAACCCCTGAAATCGCCTATTGCCGGCTGGTCGACTGCCGGACGACAAGTTCTGTCGGGAGCGGGTCAGGCGGAGCGGGCTGCTCGCCGCTCGCCAGCAGGACCTCGATCAGCTCGAGCAGCAGGGTCCCGGCCAGCTCGGGAAACACGCGAATCGACGTCAACGGAATCGCGGCCTCGCGGGCGCGCACACTGTCGCCAACCCCGACGATCCCGAGCTCGTCCGGAACGAGCACCCCCTGGTCGGCCGCCGCGCGCGCCGCGCCGGCGGCCAGGATGTCGTTGACACAGAAGATCGCGTCCGGCGGGTCGGGCGCTTCGAGCAGCTCCTGCGCGAGTTCGTAGCCGCTGCGCTCCGAGAACTCCGTCGCGGAAAGAACCGGCGCCCCGGCCGGCGCGAGTCGCTCGAACGCGGCGTCCATGTCCGCCACGTACGACATCTCCGCCGCCAGCGACAGCATCGCCGGACGCGCGTAGCCCTGGCGCGTCAGGTGCTCGAGCGCCCCCTCCAACGCCAAGGCGTGATCGTGATCCACCGACAGCTTCTCGGGGTGGCCCTCGACCCGGCCGAGGGAGACGGCGGGCAGCTCCAGCGCGATCACGGCATCCACGAACGCATCGCCCGGAACTGGATCGATCAGAATCGCCCCGTCCACGCGGCGCTCGGCGATCAGCGGGGTCACGAAGACCTCGGCCGGCGGATCAGCCGGCACGAAGATGAACGAGTATCCGGAGCTGATCGCGGCCTCGCTCATCGACGTCAGCATCGCGGCGAAGAATGGATTCAACGCGAACTCGGGGCTGCTCAGCGAGTGCTGAAGCGCGATCGTCATCGACCGTCCTGTCGCCAGAGCGCGCGCGCTGGCGCGCGGCCGGTAGCCCAGCCGGTCCGACACCGCGAGCACCCGCCGGCGGGTCTCCTCGCTCACGTACCGCTTGCTCGAGAACACGTGCGACACCGTCGTAATCGAGACCCCAGCCTCCAGGGCGACCTGGAAGATGTTGGCTGATGTGGTCGGGCTGGTTGATGGCCCCTTCTGCATCGACGTCCTCGCGGATCGGTGGCCCGACGATTCTAGGCACGGTCGCCACAACGGCCGAAGGGGCGTCGTCATTTGCGTACGATGCACGTCCGTGGCCAGTGAGCCTGACTTCCCACCCATGGACGACGCTGAGCGCGCGCGGCGTCGGGCGTTCGTGGCCGAGCACCGCGCTGCCGTCTTCGGCTATCCGCGCCGGGACGACGGGCCGTCGATGTCGGTCGTCTACTACGTCATGGACGGAGACGATCGCATCCTGGTGTCGACGATGCGCGACCGCGGCAAGGCGAAGGCGGTGGCGCGCAACCCGAGGGTGTCGCTGTGCGTGCTCGACGAGCAGTGGCCGCTGACCTACCTGCTGGTGTACGCCACCGTAGAGGTCGACCGCGGCCTGGACAGCGCGACGGATCTGATGATGCGGATCTCCGAGGTGATGGCGGGTCACCCGATGCCCCCCGAGGCGCGCGCCGACGCGGAGGAGATGTGCCGACGAGAGCACCGCGTGGCGCTGACGCTCTTGCCCTACGCCACCTTCCAGACGCCCCCGCGGCACGTCAGGGAGGCCGCGGACCTCCAGGGACTCACCCACTGGACGAGCACGAGCCTGCCCTGGTGAGGCGGTCCCGTCGGTTCGCGGGCTGCCGAGCTTGAAGCTGTCACACCCTGACTGTGGCCCCTCGACGCTGTACACCTACCAACAGGAAGGTCAGTACACAGTCACAGCTCACCGACGGGCGATCAGCTCTACATGCAGGACGACAAAGAAGGCGTCGTCCTGGCCGAGCCAATGCCGCCATGCTTCGGCGATCGCCTCGAGCTCATCCCGGCTGCTCACCCCGTAGTCGATCGCCTGCTCGGCCAGGGACGAGGAGAGGACGCGGTCGGCCCACAGCTCGCCCCACCACTGTCTTGACGCAGGGTCGGCGAAGGTCCAGGTTGAGCTGCTCGGGTGGATCTCGGCGAAGCCCGCGGTCTGCGCCCACCCGAGCAGCCTGCGGCCGGCGTCGGCGTCGGCTCCGTTGTGGCGGCACACGTCGTGGTAGAGCTCCATCCAGCGGTCGAGCAGTGGGTCAGACGGCGCCCACACAAAGCCGCCGTAATCGCCGTCGCGCACGGCGAGCACCCCGCCGGGCCGCAGCACCCGGCGCATCTCGACCAGCGCGGCGACCGGGTCGGTCAGATGCTGGAGCAACTGATGGGCGTGGACGACGTCGAATGACTCGTCGTCGAACTCAAGCGCGTACGCGTCCTCGGTCCTGAACTCGACATCGGCGATCGGACGCGCGCCCAGGCTGCGACGAGCCTCGGCGACCACCTCGGCTTCGCGGTCGACGCCGACCGTGTAACCCGGGGCGACACGACCGGCGAGATCGAGTGTGATGGTGCCTGGCCCGCACCCGACATCAAGGAGCCGCTGCCCGGGGGCCAGAAACGGCAGCAGATAGCCGGCTGAGTTCTCGGCGGTCCGCCAGCGGTGGCTGCGGAGCACGGACTCGTGGTGGCCGTGGGTGTAAGTGTCGTCCACTACCCTGCGTACGTTATCACGTACAAATGTATTTGAGCGTACCTAGTCGATGGCGGGCTTGCGCTATTAGTAGCAATGTGATATCATTTGGCTATTAGACGGCTATGTCAGGCACTGCGGGCACCATCACACTCAGAGCGGTTCTAGCCGTCGCGGCGGGCAGTGTCCTCGCCGCGTGCGGCGGGCAAAGCGCGGCCGCGAGGGCGGGCTGCAAAACCGTCACCACGAACGACGCCGCTCCCGCGGCGAAGGCCTCCGGCGTGTGGCGGTACTCGAACGCCGACCTCGCGAACACACGGGACGACACCGAATCCACGATCTCACAGGCAAACGTGACCAGCCTCGCGCCGGCGTGGACGTTCCGGCTCACGGGGCAGGCCGCGATCGGCGTGCGCCCGTACGGGGCGTTGACCGCGAACCCGATCGTGGAGAACGGCGTCGTCTACCTCCAGGATCTCGATTCCGATGTGTTCGCGCTCGCGCTCGCGACCGGCAAGCTCGACTGGGAGTATCAGTGCAACCAGCCCGAGAAGAGCGGACCGGGACCGAACGGCGTGGCGGTCGCCGACGGAAAGGTGTACGGGCTCACACCGACGGCGGCGTTTGCGTTGAACGCCGCCACCGGCCAGCCGGAATGGGTGAACAGCGATCTCCTCAACAAAGGTCAGGGGACGTTTGGCATCCAGCCACAGGTCGCGGGCGGGCGGGTGTACCTGGCCAGCCAATACGGCTCGGGGCCCGGCGGCGGGGTGCTGTTGGCGCTGAACGCTTCAAGCGGCGCAGTCCTGTGGCGGTTCAACACGGTCGTCGGCCCAGAACCCGGCGTGCAGTCGCTCGGCCTCGGCGCCGGCGGCGCGTGGGAGACGCCGCTGGTCAGCGACGACGAATCGGTGACGTACGGGATCGGCAACCCGTATCAGAGCGCGGCGGCGGCAATCGCGCATCCCGCGGTGGATCTCTACACCGACAGCGTGGTGAACCTCGACGCTGCGACCGGGAAGCTCCGCTGGTACTACCAGGGTGTACCGAACGATTTCAAGGACTACGACATGCAGGCTTCGCCGATCTCGGCCCATGTCGGTGGCGCTTCCGTCGTGCTCGGCAGCGGCAAGATGGGCTACGTCTACGAAATGAACGCCCGCACTGGCAAGCTGATGTGGAAGACCCCGGTGGGCGAGCACAGCGGTCATGACGAGGACTCACTCCAGGCGCTTCAGCACCGCAGCACGCTGAGGGCTCCATTCACAATCGCGCCGGGGCCGCTCGGCGGCGTATTGAGCGACCTCGCCGTCGCGGGCGCCAGCGTCTACGTGGCGACCTTGGACGTACCGCTGACCTATACGAACTTGGATGTGCCCGCGCCGACCAAAGCCGGCGGTTCCATCGGCGGAGAGGTCGAGGCGCTCAGCCTCGCGACCGGCAAGGTCGAATGGGACAGGAAGTTGCCGCAACTGCCGCTCGGCGCCGTCACGGTCTCCAACGATCTCCTCTTGACCACGCTCTACAACGGGGTGCTGGTCGGGATGAACCGCAGCACCGGCGCGATCGTCTATCGCCGTCAGCTGCCGACGTCGACGAACTCGCCGATCGCCATCGCCGGCAACACCGTGATCGTCCCGGCGGGAGGGCCGCTGACGAGAACCGGAGGCGGAGACCCGCAGGTCGTGGCCTACAGGCTGCGGTGACTGGCTCGACGGCCGCGAGAAGCGACGCCGGCCCTACCGCTGTAGCGTTCAGGTCCGATGCGGTTCGCGATCTCGATCCCGCAGTACGCGCACGACAGCCGCTTCGACGATCGCGCCTTCCGCGCGCATCTGCGCCGCGTCGAGGAGCTCGGGCTGTTCGAGAGCGCCTGGGTGCAGGAGCAAGTGCTCGGTGCGGCGGACAGCCTCGCACCGCTCCAGACGCTGACCTACGCCGCGGCGTGCACCGAGCAGCTGCGGCTGGGTTGCGCGGTGTTCATCCTTCCGCTGCACAACCCGTTGCACCTGGCCAAGGCGATCAGCTCGCTGGACTGCCTCAGCCATGGCCGCGTCGAGGTCGGCGTCGCAACCGGCGGCCGCGGTCGCCCCTTCGCCGCGTTCGGCGTCGACCCGGACAAGCCCGTCGCGCGCTTCAACGAGGCCCTGGCGCTGATGAAGACGTGCTGGACCGAGCGCGAGATCTACTTCGACGGACGGTTGTGGAAAGTCGAGGGCGCCTCGATGGAGCCCAAGCCGGTGCAGAAGCCTTACCCGCCGGTGTGGTTCGGCGGCAGCGCGCCGGCCGGGATGCGGCGCGCGGTCCGGCACGGCGACGCGTTCATGGGCGCCGGCTCCCAGACGACGGCGCAGTTCACCGAACAGGTCAAGGTGGTCAGGGAGGAGCTGAGCGCGCAGGGCCGCGCGTCCGACACGTTCCGAATCGGCAAGCGCGTCTACGTCCACGTCGGAGACGACGTGACGCGCGCACGCCAGCAACTCGAGGACGCGCTTGCGCGTCACTACGGGCGGGGTGGTTGGTCGGAAAACATCGTCGCGGGCCCGCCCGACGCGTGCGTCGCCGGCATCCAGGCGGTGGCGGACGCCGGCGCGCAGCTGATCATGCTCAACCCACTCGTCGACGACGCTGGGCAGCTAGAACGGCTCGCGGCCGAGGTTATTCCCGCGCTCAGCTGACGGGTCCATCGACACGAAGGAGCATCGACATGGCGGACGACGCCTACGACGCGGCCCTCGAGCGGGCCGGGGAGTTGCTCGGCCGGCCGCTCGACTTGCCGCCCGGGCCGGGTGAGCCGGACAGCGGCGGCGAGTTCCGCCGGCTCGCGACGCTGCACACGTTCGGGGACAGTTGGAGCCGGACCAAGCAACTCGACATCCGCACCCGGAGCTTGATCTCGGTCGCGATCGCCGCCACGCTCGGAACCCACGAGCCGCTCCGAGGACAGCTGCGAATCGCTCTGAACAACGGCGTGAGCAAGGACGAGATCGTCGAGCTGTTCATCCACCTCGAGGCGTACGCCGGCGCCGCGCGAGCGTTCGACTCCTACCAGATCGCCGCCGCTGTGTTCGCGGAACCGCGCTAACCACCGGCGACCGGACGCAGGAGCCCTCGCTCCACCACGAGCGAGAGGAGCAGGTCGCGGTAGCCGTGGTCGTCGAACAGCACGGTGAGCTGATCGCCGTCATAGCGCTGCACGGTGCCCTCGCCCCAGCGTTCGCTCAGCACGCGCGCGCCCACCGGGAAGACGCCGACGGATGGACTCGCCGGCGGGTGCAGGCGGTCGTTGTCGCAGTTGCCGCACGGGCCTGGATAGTCCTGGCCGAAGTACGTCAAGAGGAACGAGCGCCGACAGCCCGTGTGCTCGGCGTAGCGACGCATCATCTCGAGCCTCGAGCGCTCGATCTCCCGCTCGCGCTCGGTCTCTTCATCAGACGCCTGAAGGGCGTCGGCCACGTTCCGCGAGCCGCTCCAGCGAACGCCGCCGTCGAGGCACCAGCCGGCCGCGCCAAGGTCGACGAAGCGGGCCAGGACCAGGGTCACAGGCCGCGAGCCGAGCCTGCAATCGGCCGCGAGCTCGTCGACACCTACCTCCCCGGGAAGCGATGAGAGCCGTTCGGCGACGGCGGCGACCACGGCGCTCGACACGCCGCGCGCGGTCAGATGCCGAGCCAGGCCCAGATCCGCTTGCCGGTACAGCAGGCGGGCGTGCGCCCGCTGTCCATCGCGACCCGCGCGGCCTAGCTCCTGGTAGTAGGCGTCGAGCGAGACCGGGGGATCGGCGTGCAGGACCCAGCGAACGTCCGGCTTGTCGATGCCCATGCCGAACGCGACGGTGGCCGCGATGATTCGGGCCGAGCCGCCGAGGAACTCGGCCATCGCGGTACGCCGGGCGGCCGCGGGCAGGCCGGCGTGGTACAGCGTCACGCTGTGTCCAGCGGCCGCGAGCGTGTCTCTGGCCGCTTCCGCGCCGGCGTGGGTGGAGGCGTAGACGATCCCGGATCCCCCGAGCTCGGCCGCAGCCTCCTCGATCGAACGCTGCTTGTCCGCGGCTGACCCGACGTGTCGCACCGACAGCTCGATCTCGGGCCGATCGAAGTCGCCGACGACAAGCTCGGGCGACCGCAGCGCGAGCCGCCGGACGATCTGGTCGCGCACGGGCGGCGCGGCGGTGGCCGTCAGCGCGAGGCGCACGGGCGCGCCGAGCGCGTCGGCCTGGGCGCCCAGGCGCAGGTAGTCGGGCCGGAAGTCCTCGCCCCACTGGCTGATCAGGTGCGCCTCGTCAACAACGAAGAGGCCGGGCCGCGAGCGCTGGAGCGCCTCCCTCGTCTCGCGATTCGTGAGCTGCTCCGGGGACAGGAACACGTATTCGTCGGAGCGACCAACGGCCGCGAGCGCCTCTCTGCGAGCGTGGACCGACTGCTTGGAGTTCAGGACCGTCGCCGACAAACCGGCGGCGCGAAAGTGGGCCAGCTGGTCGTCTTGCAGGGCGATCAGTGGCGAGATGACCACGGTCGGGCCGCTCCGGATCATGCCCGCGAGCTCGTAGATCGCGGACTTGCCGCCGCCGGTCGGCAGGACCGCGAGCACGTCGCGGTGCGCGACCGCGGCCGCGGTGGCGCGCAACTGGCCGGGCCGCAGCTGCGCGAACCCCAAGCGCTCGCGGGCGAGCTCGGCGATGTCCACCAGCTGAGCCGCGTCCGTCATCGGTCGTCCACGATAGAAAGGAGCCGGCCCACATGGAACCCGAGGCTCTCACCAAGGCCGACTTCGACGAGATCGTCGCGCACCTCGACGCGTTCTGGGGCGAGCGCGACCTGTCCGCGCTGCATCACCCGATGTTCGCCCACGAGTTCGCCGAGAGCTCGTTCGTGATCCACGACGACCGCGGTGCGGTCGCGGCGTACATGTTCGCCTTCACCGTGCCGCAGCAGCGGCTCGGCTACGTCCACCTCGTCGCGGTGCGGCAGGACCGGCTCGGCCAGGGATTCGGTCGCTCGCTGTACGAGCGGTTCATCCGCCTGGCCCGCGAGCGTGGGTGTCACACGATCAAGGCGATCACGACGCCGGGCAACACGGGGTCGATCGCCTTCCATCGCGCGCTCGGCATGGACACGGTCGAGGTCGCGGATTACGCCGGCCCGCGACGGCCTCGGATCGTGTTCACGATCAAGCTGTGACGCACGAACTCACGCGCGTCCGCGCGCGAGGTCGATCAGCCGCCCCAGGACTCGCTCGCCGTCGACGCGCAGCCCGTTGTGCTGGTACTCGTTGGTGATCCACGCGCGGGCGCCTCGGATGATCGCCGCGGTCTCCTCGGAGAAGCCGCGCTCGACGTACATGTCCTCGGCGTAGATCGCGGCGGCGACGGGAACCTCGTTGCGGGCGAGCACGTCGGGGTCATACAGCCGCGGCCACTCGCGCTCGGCGAGCAACTGGGCGGCCTCGCGCAGCGGTGCGAGCGCGCCGTAGTCCTCGAACATCCACGGATACACGTGCTCGCCCGTGAACAGGTGCGGCGCGGCGAACTCGGGCGGGAGCACGCGTTCGGCCGACCATCGGGTGGCGCCCCCGTCGGCCCAGGACGCCTCGTGCAGCACGGCGTAGATGGGATTGCGGGCGAACAACACACCGCCCTCGGTGTCGTGGCGGAAGGCCGGCGAGTCGGGCGGCAGCTCGAGGATGTAATGGAGACTCTCGGCCCCGTCGCTCATGCCGAGCATCTGGCCGAGCTGGCGAAAGCGCCGCCAGGTCAGCCGGTCGCCCGAGGGAAGCTCGACGCCGTCGCTTTCGATCCACTCGTGCAGGCGCAGGACCCGGTCGTAGTCGCCCGGGTAGCGCGCGTAGTAGCGCCGGTTGCGCTCGAGCACGAGCGCGTAGGTGCGCGCGTAGACGTCGTCGATCCGCGGCCCGAGCGCCGGCAGCCCACCGGTGATGAAGGCCTCGCGCAGACCGCTCGGTGCGAATGACAGGTAGGTCGCGACGCACATGCCTCCGAAGCTCTGGCCGAGCACGCTCCAGCGCTCGACGCCGAGCTCGCGCCGGATCCACTCGGCGTCACGGACGATCGAGTCGGCGCGGAAGTGGGCCAGGTACTCGGCCTGCTCGTGCGGCGTGCGCCCGGGCAGCTCGCCGACCGGCGACGAGCGGCCCGTGCCGCGCTGGTCGAGCATGAGGACGCGGTAGTCCTCGAGCGCGCGGTCGAGCCATCCCGGCCCGTTGGGGATGCGGGTGGGTCGCGTCGCCTCGAACCCGGGCCCGCCCTGGAAGAACACCAGAAACGGGCGATCGCGCCCGTCCGGGTGGGCGAGCTCGCGCGCGAACACCGAGATCCGCTCCCCGCGTTCCTCGGCGTGGTCGAGCGGAACGTCGAACGAGTGCTCGATCGCGATCAGGCCGGGCAGCGACAGCTCTTCGGACAAGTACCGAATCATGCCGGGAACGCGAACTCGGGTGTAACGTCCCGACACGCGGGGGGTTTGATGGGTCATGGCGTGTTCGGGCGCGACGATATGTGGAAACCTCACGTGTAGATGACCCGCGGCGAACGTTTTGCGAACCTGCTGGGCGTGGTGGTCCCGTTCGCGGGGGTGCTCGTTGCGATCGTGCTGCTCTGGAACAAGGCAGTCAACGCGACCGACCTCGCGATCCTCCTGGTGCTGTACGTCATCACCGGAATGGGCATCACGGTCGGTTTCCACCGGCTTCTGACCCATCGCGCCTTCCAGACCTACGCATGGCTGGAGCGAACCTTCGCGGTGCTTGGCTCGATGGCCGTCGAGGGCTCCGTGCTGGACTGGGTGGCCGACCATCGCAAGCATCACGCGAACGCGGACAAGGAGGGCGACCCCCACAGTCCGCACGTCGGCCACGGAAGCGGCTTGGGAGGCCTTTGGCACGCGCACACCGGCTGGCTGCTCGAGACCCAGGGTCAGGCCGACTGGAAGAAATACGCGACCGATCTGTACGAGGACAAGAGCATGCGCCGGATCGGGCGCCGCTTCCCGTGGCTCGTCCTGGCCTCACTCGCGATTCCGACAATCGCCGGCTTTGTGCTGGACGGCTTCACCCTGGGCGGCGCGGTGCGCGGCTACATCTGGGGCGGCCTGGTACGGATCTTCCTCGTCCACCATGTGACCTGGTCGGTCAACTCAATCTGCCACTTCTTCGGTCGCCGGCGCTTCGACATCGAGGACCAGTCGACCAACGTGGCGTGGCTTGCCGTGTTCTCATTCGGGGAGTCGTGGCACCACAACCATCACGCGTTCCCGCGCTCGGCGTATCACGGCCTGCGCTGGTGGGAGATCGACGTGTCGGGCATCTTCATTTCCATGCTCGCCCGGGTCGGGCTGGCGTGGAACGTGGTGCGGATCACGCCCGAGCGCCAGCTGCAGAAGACCGCCGCGCACAGCCCCGCGCATTAGCGAGTGGCTGACCGCCCGGGCGTAAAGATCCGCGATGCGCGGCCCGAGGACTGGGACGCGATCTGGCCGTTCTTTCGCCAGATCGTTGCGGCGGGCGAGACGTACGCCTACGACCGGGACACGGACGAGGCCGAAGGGCGGCGAATGTGGATGGTCGGGCCGCCGGGGCGAACAGTGGTGGCGGCCCACCGCGAGGGCACCGTGCTGGGCAGCGCCAACATGTACGCCAATCGCGGGGGCCCCGGGTCGCATGTGGCGTCGGCGAGCTTCATGGTCGATCCGCAGCGGTCAGGGCTGGGGGTGGGGCGAGCGCTGGGCGAGCACGTGATCGAGTGGGCGCGCGAGAGCGGCTTCCGCGCCATCCAGTTCAACGCCGTCGTGGAAACGAACGCGCCGGCGGTGGCGCTCTGGCGGTCGCTGGGATTCGAGATCCTGACCAGCGTTCCAGAGGCGTTCGAGCACCCCAGGCATGGCTACGTGGGGCTGCTGATCATGCATCGATTTCTCTGATGCGCGACTATGTGCGACCTCGCCCGCGCACACGTTGCGCTTAAAACCGCGGAAAACGCTGGCTGGCGAGCGATGAAATCGCCCGTCCGTCCGCCGGGCAAGGTTGAATCCCCCCATCTATCACCCAGCTTCAACCCAAGGAGGAGCGCCGTGCCGTTAACACAGGCCCAGCTGGTGACTGCCGTTGCCGACCGCGCCGATATGAGCAAAGCCGAAGCCAAGCGCGCGGTGGAGGCGCTCGAGGACATCGTGCTCGAGCAGCTCGGCAACGCCGAGAAGGTCCGCATCGGCGGAGTCGTGCAGCTCACCGTTCGCGTCAAGCCGGCGACCAAGAAGCGCACCGGCCGCAACCCGGCCACAGGCGAAGAGATCACGATCGCCGCGAAGCCGGCAAGTGTCGATGTGCGCGCGCGTCCGCTGGCGAAGGCAAAGGCCGCGCTCCCGTCCGTGCAGAAGGCTCGCCGCCGGCTCGCCGCCTGAGCCTCGCCGCACTCACCGTCTGGGGATCCGCTGTCGAGGGGGCTAGGCGACCGGCGGCGGGGTCCCGTCTGCACTGGCGGCGAGCGCGCCGTCCCACTCACACACCGAGCATGCGTGGCGAAACACCGCATGCGCAAAGTCGAGCGCGACTGACCTCGGATCCCGGCTCGAGCGCACGTCGTCCCAGTCGAGGATGTACTCGCCCAGCGCGGCGTTCCACCGCCCGGGGAGGACAGTGGCATCGGCGAATCCGTCAGCGGCCGGGTGGGCGAAGGCGTAGAACGCGGCCCGCGGATAGCGCCGGTCCCCGGGCCACCAGCCGACCGCGACCTCCTCGGAGTCCATCGCGTTGCGCATGATGTAGTCGTCCGCGGGTGGTTCGGCCGGGCGGCCCGAGAACAGGTTCACCGCGAGATCGAACGATCCCCACCACGCGTTCACCGCGGTGGACCGACCGCGGTATGGGGCACGGAAGGCGGTGAGGACAAGCGCGGCCTGCGTCGCCGCGAGGAAGTAGGCCGTGACCTGCTGCGGGTCATAGGTTTTGTGCTCGTCGTCCTGGTCGAGCGGGACGGTCCACGTCACCTCCTGTGGCGCGGGATCGATTTCGACGGGACCGGCGAGCTCGCGCACCGCGGCCAGCGCCGCTCGGGTCACCTCACCAACCGGGCGGTTCGGCGTCAGCGGCGTCCGCCGGACACCGCCGCTCGTATGCTCGGCGAACGCCTCATGCGCCCGGAGGTCGAGTCCGGCGACTATCGCCCCCGAGCCGTCCGGGGCCGGCAGCGGCGCGGTTTCCCAACCCCGCGCGGTCAGTCGCAGCGCCGCGTGCTGCAACTCGGGCTCGGGCGGCGCGAGCGCCACGGCCAGCTTGCCCAGGACCTGGGTATGGGCGTGCAACGTATCGCACGTCAAGCTCCATGAGTCGTACGACGCCGCGGGCCAGTCCGAGGGCATGCCCGTGACGCTAGCCGACGAGGCTCGCGTGGTGCGAAAATGCATGAGGTGGGCGTGCACCTGTGGTTCTTCATCGGGATTGCAGCGGTGGTGATCATCGTCCCGGGACCCGACACCGCGCTGGTCACCAAGAACGCGGTGCTTCACGGCCGGCGTGCCGCGCTCGGGACGGCGTTCGGTGTCAATGCGGGAATCGCGGTGTGGACGCTGGCGGCGGCGCTGGGGGTGGCGTCGGTGGTGCGCGCGTCCGACGTCGCGTTCAACGCGCTGAAGCTGGCCGGCGCCGCTTATCTGATCTGGCTCGGCGTGCAGGCGTTCATGGCGGCGCGTCGCGGAGGTTCCCACGCCGGCGCCGAGGGCGACGAGCGAAAACCGCTGGACGCGCGCGGCGGATTCCGCCAGGGCGCGCTCAGCGACCTCGCCAATCCGAAGATCGCCGTGTTCTTCACCAGCGTGCTGCCGCAGTGCGTGGACCCGGGCCGCTCCGTGCTCGTCCCGTCGCTTCTGCTCGGGGCCGTGTTCCTGACGATGACGCTGGTCTGGCTGCTCGGCTACACGCTGGTCGCGGTCAGAGCGTCCGAGCTGCTCCGCCGGCAACGCGTGAGCGCGGCCATCGACCGCCTCAGCGGCGCGATCCTGATCGGGTTCGGGATCCGCCTCGCGCTCGAGCGCCGCTGATCCGAGCCTTTCAGACGCGGCGGCGCGGCTTCGGAGGCCAGTCCGCGGGTAGAACCGGAGCAATGAGCTTTCGCGCTTCATCAGGTGCAGGCACCGGAGGCGAGCCTCCGCCCGATCCGGAGACGAGTGCCGAACACGCCGGCTCCGCCGGTCCGATGTCCGGTGAGACCGACGCGAAGATCCCGCGCACGAAGACCGCTGCCGCCTACAACGCGCTGATTGCCGGCGCGATCGTGCTCATCCTGCTGCTCGTGTTCATCCTCGAGAACCCCCAGAGCGTCAAGATCAGGTACTTCGGCGTTGGCTTTCACATGCCGCTGGGCGTCGCGCTGCTGCTGGCGGCGATCGCCGGCGCACTGATCGTGGGGATCGTCGGGACGGCCCGGATCGTTCAGCTTCGCCGGCACGCCCGCCGCCGGCGCTGACTCAGTCGTCGGGCACGGAGGACCGAAGCGCCTCGAGCCACGTCACCGCCGAGCCGTCGCTCGGCGCGCGCCAGTCGCCGCGGGGCGACAGGGATCCACCGGACCCGACCTTGGGCGCGTTGGGCATCGCCGAGCGCTTGAACTGGCTGGTGCGGAAGAAACGGTCGAGGAACACGCCGAGCCAGTGTTTGATCTCGGCCAGGCTGTACTCGTTGCGTCGCTCTTCCGGGATCAGATCCGGCCAGGACCCGGCCGCCCGATCCCCCCAGGCGTGGCGGGCGAGGAACGCCATCTTGCTCGGCGAGTAGCCGAAGCGCATGACGTAGTACAGAAAGAAATCCTGAAGCTCGTACGGGCCGACGACGCTCTCGGAGTCGGCGCCCGGCTCGTCGGCGTCCGGATCGGACCGGGGCACAAGCTCGGGCGAGATCTCGGTGTTGAGAACCGAGTCGAGCACCTCGTTCACCTCCGGCCCGAACTGGTCGGTGTCGATCATCCACCGGATCAGGAACTGGATCAGGGTCTTCGGAACCGAGGCGTTGATGTGGTAGTGGGACATCTGGTCCCCGACACCGTAGGTGGCCCATCCCAGGGCGAGCTCGGACAGGTCGCCGGTGCCGAGGACCAAGCCACCGTGGAAGTTGGCCAGCCGGAACAGGTGCGAGGTGCGCTCGCCAGCCTGCACGTTCTCGTACGTGATGTCGTAGTCGGGCCCGCCCTCGGCCGCGGGGTGCCCGATGTCGCGGAGCATCTGCGTCGCCGCGGGACGGATGTCGAGCTCCTGCCCGCTCACGCCGAGCGCGTCCATCAGCCGGTGCGAGTTGCGCAGCGTGCGCTGGGTGGTGGCAAACCCGGGCATGGTGTAGGCCAGGACGTTCGAGCGGGGGAGACCGATCCGATCCATCGCGTGGACGGCGACGATCAGCGCATGGGTCGAGTCCAGGCCGCCGGACACGCCGATCACGATGCGGTCGATCCCGGTGGCATGCAGGCGCGTCTCCAGACCGCGCACCTGGATGTTGTAGACCTCCTCGCAGCGCGCGTTGCGGGTGACGGGGTTCGCAGGTACGTACGGGAACCGTGCGACGCGCCGGCTGAGCGCGAGGGGCGACGCGTCGGCTACGCCCAGCTCGACGTCGATCCGGCGCATGGCGCTCAACCGGTCCCGGTGGTCGTGGATCGAGTCGCCGTAGCTCGAGGTGCTGGCGCGGTCGGACACGAGCCGGTCGAGGTCGACGTCGCCCAAGATCAACTGCTCGCCGATCGCGAACCGCTCGGCCTCGGCGAGCAGGTCGCCGTTCTCGTAGATCAGCGCCTGGCCGTCCCACGCCAGGTCGGTGGTCGACTCGCCCATCCCCGCCGCCGTGTAGAGGTAGGCGGCGATCGTGCGCGCCGACTGCGAGGCGCACAGCAGGCGGCGAAATCCAGCCTTGCCGATCGTGATGTTGCTCGCCGATAGGTTCGCGAGCACGGTGGCGCCGGCCAGCGCACCGAACGTGCTCGGGGGGATCGGCACCCACAGGTCCTCGCACACCTCGACGTGCAGCACGAACTCGGACAGATCCGTGGCGCCGAACAGCAGGTCGTTCCCGAACGGCACCAGCTCGTCGAGCAGGCGGACCTGGTCGCCGACTGCGTCGCGGGCGGCGCGGAACTGGCGTTTTTCGTAGTACTCGCGGTACTCCGGCAAGAAGCTCTTCGGCGCCACCCCGAGCACGCGCCCGCCGTGGATCACCACCGCGCAGTTGAAGATCCCGTGCTCGAACCGAAGCGGGGCGCCCACGACCATGATCGGCCGCAGCCCCGCGCTCGCGGTTGCGATCCGGTCGATCGCCTCAACCACGCCGTCCAGGAGCGCCGTCTGGTGAAGCAGGTCGTCGATCGAGTAGCCCGACAGCCCCAACTCGGGAAAGATGACCAGCGCGGCATGATCGTCCGAGGCGCGCTGCGCGAGGCCGACCGTCCGCTCGGCGTTGAACCCTGGCTCGCCGATCCGCATGTGCGGCACGGCGGCGGCGACGCGGGCGAATCCATGGCTGTAGAGAGATGCGAAGCTCACCGGTGTGGCGATAGTGTCCGGGTCGGGTAACAGGGAAACATGGCAGACGGAGCTGAGAATTCCGGCGCACCCGAGTCGGTCCAGCAGATAGTGGACCGGCTCGTGACCCGGGCCGAGGCACGCGGCGACGGCTGCGTGGAGCTCTCGGAGCTGAGCGAGCTTATCCAGGAGGCCGAGCTGGGGGATGACGAGGCACAGATCGTGCACGACATGCTGCAGGAGCGCGGGCTCGAGGTGCGCGACGACTGCGGCCGAAACGGCGTCGAGCAGACCTCGTACGCAAACGGGGACCTAGCCGATCGGACGACCGACGCGATGTCTCTGTTCCTCCAGGAGGTGCGCCGCTATCCGCTGCTGACCCGCGCCGAGGAGGTCGAGCTGGCCAAGCGGATCGAGCGCGGTGACCTGGAGGCCAAGAGCCAGCTCGTGAACTCGAACCTGCGGCTGGTGATCTCCAACGCGCGCAAGTACCAGGGTCACGACCTGCCGCTGCTCGACCTGATCCAGGAAGGGATCCTCGGGTTGATCCGCGCGGCTGAGAAGTTCGACTGGCGCAAGGGGTACAAGTTCTCGACCTACGCCACGTTCTGGATCCGCCAGGCGATCCAGCGGGCGCTGGACAATCGTGCCCGCACGATTCGCATCCCGGTTCACCTCGGGCAGCGGGAGCGAAAGATCGCCCGGGCCCACCGCGAGCTATCTGCTGAGCTCGGGCGTGATCCGAGCGACGAGGAGCTCGCGCGGGCCGCGGAGATAACCCTCGGCGAGCTCCAGGAGGCGCGGGCGGCCTCCCGCGTCGTCACCAGCCTCGACCGGCCGGTCGGCGAGGAGGCGGACACCACGCTCGGGTCACTGCTGGCCAGCGACGCGCTGGGGCCCGACGAGGAGGTCGAGATCATCCTCCGCGAGGACGCACTGACCCGCGCGCTGGAGCAGCTACCCGAGCCGGAACGCCAGGTGGTCAAGCTGCGCTACGGGATCAACGGCGACGACCCGACGCCGCTCAGCGAGACCGGCCGACGGCTCGGCATCTCGCAGGACACCGTGCGCCGGCTCGAGCGCAGAGCGCTCGCCGAACTCGCCGAGAACCGCGAGCTCGACGCGCTGCGACCCGCGGCCTAGACAATATGGATTGAGTGGTCGTCCGGCCGGCTGTGTAGAAAGGGCCGGTCCCCCCACGACGGTTGTGGGGGATGTTTAGGCCACGCGGTAGCCGCCGCGCGGCCGGCCCACAATCGCATAGGAGGAGCCAGCCATGGCGAAGGCTAGGACCCTCGTCGGTCTGGATGTGCACGCGACGAAGATCGTCGCGGCGGTGCTGGACGCCGAGACTGGGCAGTTGCAGACGTTCACGATGAGCGGCGAGACCCGAAAGGCGGCGGAGTTCTGCGCGGCGCTGCCGGCACCGGTGCGGGTTGCGTATGAGGCCGGGCCGACCGGGTACGGGCTGGCGCGAGAGCTCACCAAGCGTGGGGCGCAGTGCGTGGTCGCGGCGCCGTCGAAGATCCCGCGCGGGTCCGGTGATCGGGTCAAGACCGATCGCCGTGACGCCGAGCATCTGGTCAGGCTGTTGCTCGCGGGCAAGCTTCATCCGGTTCGGGTGCCGGGGCCTGAGGAGGAGGCGCTGCGCGACCTCGTGCGCGCCCGGGAGAGCGTGCGGATGGATCTGATGCGCTCCCGGCACCGACTCTCGAAGCTGCTGCTGCGGCACGGGATCCGGTTCGATGACGGCAACGCGTGGACCGAGCGTCACCAGCGCTGGCTGGCGGGCGTTGAGCTGGAGTGGCCCGCTGCGCAGACGACGCTGCTCGATCTCCGCGGCGCGATCGACGCGCTCGTGATCCGTCGTGACCAACTGGAGCGCGAGATCCTCGCGATCCTGCCCGCCTGCCCGTGGACAGCTCAGATCGGCCGACTCAGGTGCCTGCGCGGGATCGACACGCTGACCGCGGTCGGGCTGTGCTCAGAGATCGGCGACTTCGAGCGGTTCGCCCGCGCCGAGCAGCTGATGAGCTACATCGGCGTGGTCCCCAGCGAGGCAACCACCGGGCAGCAACGCCGGCTCGGGTCGATCACCAAGACCGGATCCGGTCACGCCCGCCGACTCCTGATCGAGGCCGCCTGGCACTACCGTGCCCGCCCAAACCTCGGCAAAGCGCTCACCGAGCGCCAGGACGGCCAGCCACAGACAGCCGTCGCGGTCTCCTGGAAGGCACAGCTGCGGCTGCACCGCACCTGGACCCGGCTCGAAGCCCGCGCCAAGCGCCGGACACTGATCGCGGTCGCCGCAGCCCGCGAGCTCGCCGGCTTCTGCTGGGCGATCACCCAGATCGAATGACACCGAGCTAACAGCACCAAGAGATCCCGTCGGCTGGGTCGGTGGCGGCCCGACAACGCGCGGGGAACCCGCGACACAACTATGAGCAACCACCCCTTTCCCGGCTGGCGACGCTCGACACTAGAAAGCGGCTCCCCACGACGAACCATGGTCCTGCGGCACGGGAGCCAACACCCGAACCCGCGTATATCAGTCTGACCCGCGTCGCGCACAGCACGCCGGACCGCCACCCACCCAGCCGACCACACACCGTCGTCAACCCCACCAGCGAACGCAGGAAATTCGTGACGCACCCCTTGACAAGCGCCTCTCCATATCAGTTGTACGCCGCGACGTCCTCCGCCTGGTGCGGCAGCACCAGCCGGTCGCGGCCCGGCGTGCCCATCGAGATCAGCTCGTCGACCAGCGCGAGCGCTGAGGCATGGACCTCGTCGGTCACCTTGCCGATGGCGTGCACGGCGTAGGTGCCGGCCGGCTCGGGGTCGGTCGAGCGCTCCTTGATCGCCCGGCGCAGGCGCATCCGCTCGATCAGCGAGCGCGACGAGCGGCGCTGCCAGCGCTCGTCGGCCCACGCGAGCAGGCGTGCGACGCGCGCGTCCTCGATCGGCGGCGAGCCCGCGGTGCCCACCGTCTGCGCCGCGTAGCGGTACAGATCGGCCCGGCGGCGGTCGTCGAGGAGGTCGTTGTAGCCGCGCATGAACGAGGCGATCGGGCGTGAGACCGAGCGCGGGTGGTCGGTGAACCCCTCACCCGCGAGCATCGACGCCAGCTCCATCACGCAGGCGCCATGCTCGGGCGAGGAATGCCGGCCCCGGCTGAGCTTGATCGTCTGGTAGTTGATCTGCGGCATATCGGACCTCCTGCTGGCTTATCGAAACGCGGACTCGGCGCACTCCGAGGGGTAGACGCATCATCGCGGGCCGATCCGCCTCAGGTCAACTCTGTTTTCCGATTGCTAACCAGGCGCCAGTTCGCGCGCGCCATAGCCGGTCCGCATGGGCCGCGGCTCGTCGTCGCTGAGGCGTTCGGCGGTGTCCCGCGCGGTCCGCTCCGCCCAGGCCGTGGTGGTCAGGACGCCGAGCACCAGAATGATCACGCCGAGCCCGACGCATACCCACCACCCGGAGTGCGTCGCGGCCGCGAAGCCGGGCCCGATCGCCCCTGAGATCGCGCCGCCGGAGATCGCGCCGAGCACGGCCACGCCGAGCGTCATCCCCACCTGCCGGCTGGTCGAGGCGATGGCCGCGGCCACGCCGGCCTGGGCGGCGGGCATCCCGGACACCGCGGTGTTGGTGATCGGCGGATTGACCATCCCCGAGCCGATCCCGAACACGAGGTAGGCCACGAACAGGTACCCGGTCGCGGTGTCCGGAGTCAGGCGGGTCAGCATGAACGAGGCGATGGTCAGCGCGATCCCGGCGACGACGAGCGACGGCCGCGCGCCGCGGCGGCTGACGAGCCGGCCCGAGATCGGCGCGCACACGAGCACCATGCCGGCCATCGGCAGCATGTACAAGCCGGCGTGGAAGGGCGAGAGGTGACGGACGCCCTGGAGGTACAGGGTATTGAGGAACAGGAACCCGCCCGTGGCGGCGAACGCGCACACCGCGATCGCGCTCGCCCCCGAGAACGGGGCGCTGCGGAAGAAGCGCATCTCGATCAGCGGCTCGCGGCGGCGGAGCTCGTACGCCACGAGCGCGGCGAAGCAGACGACGGAGAAGGCGAACAGGCCCAAGGTCCCGCCGGACGTCCAGCCGGCGCTCGGCGCGTCGATGATCGCATAGGTCAGCGAGGCGAGCGCGAGGATCACGAGCACCTGGCCGACCGGGTCCAGCCGGCGGGCGCGGGCCGCCCGGGATTGCGGCACATACAGCGTGGTCAGCACGAACGCGAGCACGCCGATCGGGACATTCACGAAGAACACCCAGCGCCAGCCGACCGAATCGACGAGCGCGCCGCCGATCACCGGTCCGAGCGCGATGCTCAGCCCGAACACCGCACCCCACGCGCCGATCGCCTGGGCGCGCTCGCGCGGGTCCTCGAACACGTTGCGGACGATCGACAGCGCCACCGGGTTGAGCATCGACCCGCCCACGGCCTGCACCACGCGGGCCGCGATCAGCGTCCCAAGCGTCGGAGCCAGCCCACACAGCAGTGACCCGGCCGAGAACACGACCAGTCCGGACCGGAAGATCCGCTTGCGCCCGATCCGATCTGCGGTGGATCCGGCCAGCATCAGCAGGCTGGCGAGGACCAACGTGTAGGCGTCGATCACCCATTGCAGGCCGGAGATCGACGCGTGGAGGTCGTTGCGGATCGACGGCAGCGCGACGTTCACGATCGTCGTGTCGAGCCCGACCATCAGCAGGCTGAAGCAGCAGATCGCGAGCACGACCAGCCGGCGGGCGCGGCTCAGCTGCCCCGCTGAGCGGTCGTTGGCAGGTTCCGGCATCCGCTTCGATGCTAGTGCCCTGAGCCTCCACAGCTGACAGAGTTACCGGCGTGAGCACCGACGCCGAGGACCGGCCGAGCGTGTTCGTGCACGGCCGGCCGAGCCGTCGCAGCGCGTTTAGCTTCGGCGGTCTGCGTGTGCTGCTCAGCCTGCTCGCGCGTGACCATCGCATGCGGCACGCCTTCTATCTGCGCGCCGAACGGCCGGTGTACCGGATCGGGATCGTGGCGCTCTCGTTCGCGGCCGACCGGCGCGGTCATGACGACGGTCGCGGTGTTCGTGTTCCTGGGCACCAAGTTCCTGGCCGGCGCGTGGGTCGTCGTGGTCGCGATTCCGGTCCTGATGCAACTGTTCATCGTGACCGAGCACTACTACGACGAGGTCGCGCGTGAGCTGAAGCTCGGCAAGACGCCGCCCCCACCCCGCAAGCGCCAGAGCGTGGTGATCGTGCCCGCCTCGACGGTCAACCTGCTGACCCAGAAGGCGGTCAGCGCGGCGCTTTCGCTCGGCGAGACGGTGGTCGCGGTGGCCGTGGCGGCCGACGAGGAAGAGGCCGACCGGATCCGGCGCGACTGGAACGACTGGGCCTGCGGCGTGGCGATCGAGGTGCTGATCGACCCGCAGCGCTCGCTCGTGCGGACCGTGCTGCGCTACGTCAAGTCGGTGCAGGACGAGGACGCCACGATCACCGTGCTGATCCCCGAGGTCATTCCCCACAAGCGCCGGCACGAGATCCTCCACAACCAGCGCGCCCGGCTGCTGGCGGCGGTGCTCAAGGCGCGTACCAGCGTGATCATCGCGACCCTGCCATTTCATTTGCATGACTGACCGGTCGCGGCGCCGCGGCGGGCGGCGACTTCGGGCGGCGAACGGCCTTGAGCTTCGGCAGGGCAGGGCCGGCGTCATCGGAGCTCGGGCGCAGCACGACGATCTCGCCAGGCGCGTTGTCGAGCAGCCACGCGACGTCGTCGGCGTCGAAGCCGTCGCCGCCCTTGGAAGCGGCCGCCATCACGATCCGGTCGAAGCGCTCTTGGGAGATCGCCTGACGCAGGGCGTGGCGGCGGTTTCGCCCTCGCTCGATCCGCGAGTCGACGGGCACTCCGACCTCGGTGGCGCGCTGCTCGATCGCCTCGAGCAGCGGCACGGCCATCGAGCACTGACGGGGGAGCGGCGTGTCGAGCGGAAGGTCGAGCGGCACGCGGGCCAGGAACACGGGCACGAGCGTGGCGTGCTCCGCCGAGGCGAGCCGCAGCGCGGCGTCGAGCGCTCGCGGAGACAACGCGTTGGCCACGAACGGGAACAGGATGCGGCGGCTCGAGGTGGCGGGCAGCACGGCCGCTCGCCGCGTCCGGCCACGCAGTCGAGGAACGGCCAGCGCGGCAACCGCGCAGACCAAAATCACGATCACCACGATCAGCACGACGGTCATGTCGAATCTCCTTTCACGCGCTGCGTTCGGTCGGCCACGATCCGTAGGTCGACGCCGGGCAGCAGCGCCAGCAAGCGGAAGGGGAGCGCCGGCTGGGTGAGTCGCCGGAGCGCCCCTCGCGGCTTGGGCGTTCCCATCAAGACATAGGTGGTCCCGCGGTCCTGCGCCACGCGCTGGGTGACGGCCGCGACGTCGTCGCCGTGCTCGACCAGCAGGTGCGCGCCGAGCACGCTGGCGAGCCGGCGCAGCGCGTCGAGTTGCTCCTGTTCGGCCGAGTCCGGGTCGTGATCGGCGACCCACAGGACATCGAGCTCGGCCCCGAGGCGCTGGGCCGAGCGCCACGCCCGCCGGACCACTCGCTGTGACTTGGTCGAAGGGGTGACCAGCGCGAGCAGGCGCTCGCCGACGGCCGCGGACGCTGCGGTATCGATCATGCGCTCGTCGCCGGGGCGGCCGGCGGACTCGGCCGGGATGCGCTTGGCCTCCACCTCCTCGGCGACCTGCCGGAGCGCGACCTCGCGCAGCGCGGCCAGGTTCTCGACCTTGAAGAAGTTGTTGAGCGCGGACTGCACGCGCTCGGCCGGGTACACCTTGCCGGCGACCAGACGCTCGACCAGCGTCTGCGGCGTGACGTCGATCAACACGACCTCGTCGGCGGCGCCGATCACCGCGTCGGGCACGGTCTCCCTGACGCGGATGCCGGTCAGCTCGGCCACCTGGTCGTTGAGGCTCTCCAGGTGCTGGACGTTGACGGTCGAGAACACGTCGATGCCGGCCTCGAGGACGTCCTCGACGTCCTCGTAACGCTTCGGGTGCTCGACGCCCGGGGCGTTGGTGTGGGCGAGCTCGTCGATCAGCGCCAGCTCGGGCCGGCGGGCGAGGACCCCGGGCAGGTCCATCTCCTCGAGGACCGAGTCGCGATACGTGATCCGCCGGCGCGGAACGACCTCTAGGCCCTCGGCCTGCGCGAGGGTCTCGGCCCGTCCGTGCGGCTCGAGGTAGCCGATCACCACGTCCCGCCCGCTCTCGGCCTCGGCCTGGCCCTCGCGGAGCATCTGGTAGGTCTTGCCGACCCCCGCGGCCATGCCGAGGAAGACCTTGTGGTGCCCGCGAGCCGACGGCTGCACCTCGGCAAGGTTGGCGCTTGGAATCTCATCGGCCAAGGCGCTGACCATCACGCCCCGAGGAGGTTATGGACGATGAGGTCGATGAGCTTGATCCCGATGAACGGGGCGATGATGCCGCCGAGGCCGTATATCCAGAGGTTACGCCGCAGTAGCGCGCTCGCGCCGATCGGCCGGTAGCGCACCCCGCGGAGGGCGACCGGGATCAGCAACGGGATCACGAGCGCGTTGAAGATGATCGCCGAGATGACCGCGGATTGGGGGGTGCCGAGGTTCATGATGTTGAGCACGTGGAGCGGGCTCTGGCCGCCCGGCGTGGCGGCCCACGTGGTGGCGAAGATCGCGGGCAGGATGGCGAAGTACTTGGCGACGTCGTTGGCGATGGAGAACGTGGTCAGCGAGCCGCGGGTGATCAGCAGCTGCTTGCCGACCTCGACGATCTCGATGAGCTTCGTCGGGTTCGAGTCGAGGTCGACCATGTTGCCCGCCTCGCGCGCGGCCTGGGTGCCGGTGTTCATCGCCACCCCGACGTCCGCTTGGGCGAGCGCGGGGGCGTCGTTGGTGCCGTCTCCGGTCATCGCCACCAGGCGTCCGGTCGCCTGCTGGTCCTTGATCAGCTGGAGCTTGGCCTCCGGCGTCGCCTCGGCGAGGAAGTCGTCGACGCCCGACTCTTCGGCGATCTTGGCGGCGGTGAGGCGGTTGTCGCCGGTGATCATGATCGTGCGGATCCCCATCGCGCGCAGGTGGTCGAAGCGTTCGCGCATTCCCTCCTTGATGGTGTCCTTGAGGTAGATGACGCCCATGACCTGCGAGTCGCGCGCGACGGCGAGCGGGGTGCCGCCCTCGCGGCCGATCCGGTCGAGGACCGGCTGCAGCTCGGCGGGGGGCCGGCCGCCCTCCTCGGTGACGAATTTGATGACCGCGTCACCCGCGCCCTTGCGGAGGCGCCTGCCGTTGAGGTTGACGCCGCTCATCCGGGTCTGCGCGGTGAACGGCACGAACTCGGCGTGGAGGTTGGCCATGTCGTGCTCGCGGATGCCGTATTGCTTGGCCAGCACCACGATCGAGCGTCCCTCGGGCGTCTCGTCGGCGAGCGAGGCCATCTGTGCGACCTCGGCCAGCTCGGCCTCAGAGACGCCGGGCATCGGGATGAACTCGCTCGCGAGTCGGTTGCCGATCGTGATCGTGCCGGTCTTGTCGAGCAGCAGCACGTCCACGTCACCCGATGCCTCGACGGCGCGTCCCGAAAGGGCCAGCACGTTGCGCCGGACGAGCCGGTCGATGCCGGCGATCCCGATCGCCGACAGCAGCGCGCCGATGGTCGTCGGAATGAGCGCGACGAGCAGTGAGATCAGCGTGGTCTCGGAGATCGGGGTGTGGGCGAACAGCCCGAACGGGCGCAGGGTGGCGACGACGATCATGAAGATCAGCGTCAGGCCCGCGAGCAGGATGTTGAGCGCGATCTCGTTCGGCGTCTTGCGCCGCGCGGCGCCCTCGACCAGCGTGATCATGCGATCCAGGAACGACTGGCCGGGCTCCTGGGTGATCTCGACCACGATCCGGTCCGAGGTCACGCGGGTGCCGCCGGTGACGGCGCTGCGGTCGCCACCGGACTCGCGGATGACCGGTGCCGACTCGCCGGTGATCGCCGACTCGTCGACTGTGGCGATTCCCTCGATCACCGTCCCGTCGCCGGGGATCAGCTCGCCGGCCTGGACGACCACCACGTCGCCCTTCGCCAGCTCGGAGGCTTTCTTGACCGTTCCGTCCTGCATGGTGGCGGTCGTCTCCTGGCGCATCAGGCGCAGCGTGTCGGCCTGCGCCCGACCGCGGCCCTCGGCGAACGCCTCGGCCATGTTGGCGAACACGACGGTCAGCCACAGCCAGAACGAGATCACGAACGTGTACCAGGATGGATCGCTGCCGCCGAGCGCCTTGCCGCCGAACAGCTGGATGAACCAGGTCACGGTGGTGATAACGGCGCCGATCTCGACCACGAACATGACCGGGTTGCGGATCTGGACACGCGGGTCGAGCTTGAGCACGCTGTCGATCAGGGCCCGGCGGACGATGTCCGGCTGGAACAGGGAGATCGCGCGGCGCTCGGCCGGCCGGGGCTGGGGGCGGTCTTCCTTCGGCGCCGTGACGCTCATGATCGCGCTCCCGTCGTGCGGTCGAGGGCCAGGTTCAGCTCGAGCACGTCCACGGCGTTCTCTCCGGAAAAGCCGAGGCCTCGACCAAATGTGGACTGCGAGATGAGGTGTTGCACGGTGGACATGGGCAGGCGGCGCACGGCGGCGATCCGGTGGGCCTGAATGTCCGCGTTGGCGACTGAGATGTCAGGGTCGATGCCCGATGCCGAGGTGTTGGCGGCGTCGACCGGCACGTTCGCGACAGTCAGACCCCGGTCGTACGGCTTCTCGAGCGCGAGGTAGGCCTTGACGTTGGCCGCGATCGCCTGCTCGGTGGCCACGTTGTTCGGGCCGAGATTCGAGAAGGTGGTGGCGGCCGCGTTGTTGGGCGGAACGGTCGCGGAGGGCCGCGTCTGGAAGTACCGCGGATCGGGGACGGTGACCGGGTTGCCGCTCTTGTCAACCTGCGGCTTGCCGTTCTTGACCACCTGAAGGGAGAAGTTCTGCCCGATGATCTTCGAGCCGACCAGCTTGCCGTTCACGTACACCCTCTGGCCGTCGGCATTCCCGGGGAAGGCGACCTGGCTGATACCGGTGATCAGCAGCGGGTAAAAGATCCCGCAGAACAGCGTGAGCACCAGGATGCCAATCGCGGATGTGACTATGTCGCGTCTGAGTGTCATTGCTTAGTAGAGGTGAGTGGTGAGTCCCTGCACGATCGGACCGAGCAGCAGGGCGGGGAAGAAGGTGAGGGCGCCGACGAGCACGATCACGCCGATCAGCAGCACGACGAACGTCACGTTGTCGGTGCGCATCGTGCCCAGGCCGGCGGGGCTGACCCGCTTGCCGGCGAGCGCGCCGGCGACCGCCAGCGCAAACAGGATCGGGGCGAAGCGGGCGAACAGCATGGTGAGGCCGCCGAGCAGGTCCGCGAACGTGACGCCGTGCGAGCCGACGTTGCCCGCGGTGGGCTGGATGAAGCCGGTATAGCCGGCGAACGCGGAGCCGTTGTTGTTGGCCTGGCTCAGGTAGGCATAGATCGACTCGGAGAAGCCCTGTGGACCCGTGGCGGCCGCCGAGATCGAGGCGCGGCCCGCCGCGCTGGCGGTGGCGAGCGCCGTAGCGAACAGCGCCGCCAGTGGGGTGATTAACAGTCCGACCGCCACGAGCTTGATCTCTCTGGCCTCGATCTTCTTGCCGAGGTACTCGGGCGTTCGTCCGACCATCAGCCCACCGATGAACACCGCCAGCAGCACGTACAGGAGGATCGAGTAGAGCCCGGTGCCGACGCCGCCGAAGATCACCTCACTCGCCGACAGGTTGCCCATGGGCACGGCGCCGCCGATGCCCGTGTAGGACTCGACTGCGCTGTTCACAGCGCCGCACGAGGTGACGGTAGTGACCGTGTCGAACAGTGCGGAGCCGGCGAGCCCGAAGCGCTGCTCCTTGCCCTCCATGTTCCCGCCGGTCGAACCCGCGATGACCTGCGTATGAAGGCCGGCGGCGTGCTGGGCCGGTGAGCCGTGCGCCTCGGCGATGTAGGCGACGGACACGGCGCCGAGGAACATCACCATCATCGTGGCGTAGATCGCGTATCCCTGCCGGCGGTTGCCGGCCATCTTGCCGTACATGAACACGAGCGCGGCGGGGATGATCAGCACCGACAGCATCTCGATGAGGTTGGTGAACCCGGTGGGGTTCTCGAACGGGTGCGAGGAGTTGGTGTTGAAGAAGCCGCCGCCGTTGGTGCCGAGCTCCTTGATCGCCTCCTGAGAGGCGACGGGGCCCATCGCCAGTTGGTTGGCGAGGCCGGTCGGGCCACTGAAGTTGACGTAATGCGAGAAGTTCTGGATCGACCCCTGGAAGACGAGGATCAGGGCGACCACGAACGAGATCGGGGTCAGCACCCACAGCACGGTGCGGATCAGGTCAAACCAGAAGTTCCCGAGGCTCTTGCCGCTGCGGCCGATGATCCCGCGGATCACCGCCACCGCGACCGCGATCCCCACGCCGGCAGAGAGGAAGTTCTGCACGGTGAGCCCCGCCATCTGGCTGAAGTAGCTCATCGTGGTCTCGCCGCTGTAGTACTGCCAGTTCGTGTTGGTCACGAACGACGAGGTGGTGTTGAACGTCACGTTCCACGGGCCGGAGTGGAAGCCCTGCGGGTTCAGCCCCGTCCAGTTCCACAGCGTCTGGGTGCGCAGGATGAAGTACAGGAGCAGCCAGCCGAAGAGCGAGAAGATGAGCAGGCTCTTGGCGTAGGCCTTCCAGTCCTGCTCGCGCTTGGGGTCGACGCGCACGATCTTGTAGAACAGGCGCTCCGGGGTGAGGAACAGTGGATCGAGGAACGTCCGCTCGCCGGCGTAGACGGCCGCCATGTATCGGCCAAGCGGCAGCGCCAGCACGGTAAGGACCGTTACGAACAGAAAGATCGTCAGCCAGCCGAGGAAGGTCATGGCCGGGCTCTAGAACTTCTCTCCGCGCAGGAGCGCGTAGAGGAGGTAGATGCAGACGATGGCTGAGGCGATCAGGCCGAACAGGTCGGCGCCGCTGATTGAGGCGACGATAAAGGTCATATCGCGTCGATCCCCCAGACCAACGCGAACAGCACAGCGAACATCAGTACTCCGAGCACTATGGCTAGAACGTCCATGGACAGATCCTGGCCCGTGTGGGATCAAGAGACCATGCAGAAATGGCGCGCCGCCATACAGATCTTGTGAAGGCGGGTGTCACGAGTGGAGCCCGTCGGCGATCCACCACACCGCGTCGCCCATCGAGCGATCGGCGCCGGCGTTGTAGAACGGGCCGCCCCCGTCGGTGAGGAGGACGAGGGCGCGCGCCACGCCACACGGATCGAGCGGCACGGGCTGCTCGAGTCGCTCGGCGAGTCCGAGCAGCCCCTCTCGCCACGCCAGCACCGCGCGCCGGCAGACCGGCACCGCGGCGCTGAGGAACCCGCGGGGGTGTTCGGCATGGTCGACCAACCGGCGCAGCGACCGGGCGACCTGACGCCGGGTGGGCATGCCCGCGAGCTGGGTCGCGCGCAGCGCCCGGTCGTGGAACGCGTCGGGAGCCAGCCCGTCGGCGAGCTGGTGGTCCAGCCGCGCCCGGTGCACGCGAACGCGGATCCGCTGGGCGAAGTTCCGCGACGGGCGCTGACCGGGCGGGGTCGAGGGGCGCTCCGACTGGGGCTGGCGGACGTGCTTCATCGGGCTGGGACGGCGTCCGACTGCACCGTCCGAAGCCACGGTAAGGCCGGGCGCGTGAACGGACCGTTTAGATCTGCGCCGCCGCCGTCAAGATTTCGTGAAGGTCCCCGCCCAGCATTGGTCCCCGGGGCGGCGCGGCTACCTCTACGCTGTGCTGTGCATGCCGCGGCGGCGCCAGCTGTACAGCTCCTCCACTCGGGCCTTCTCGGTCACGATGATCGTGATCGGCATCGCGCTGGTCGTACGCACGGTTGTGGCGGGCGGGGGCGCGTTCGCGACGGGTCTCGTCCTGGGCATCCTGTTCATGCTCGCCGGCGGGGCTCGCTTGTATCTCCAGCTGCGTGGGTAGGGACCCCGTGGTTTCGCTGAGCGGATCGTGAGAGAACGCCCCTTCAGCTACAAGGCGCTGTTCGCGGTCGTCTACACGACCTCGGTCAGCTCGGTGTACTTCGCCCTCGGCGTCGTCGCGCACCGGGCCAACGGCCTGACGCCGGCCGTGTTTCTGGTCGCCGGTCTGTTCTTCGGTCTGACCGCGATGACCTACGCCGAGGGCGCCTCGCTGCACCCCGAACGCGGCGGCTCGGCAGTGTTCGCCCGCTACGCGTTCAACGAGCTGATCAGCTTCGTCGCCGGGTGGGCGATCTTCCTGGACTACACGATCCTGATCGCGGTCGCCGCCCTGACCGTCCCCGCGTACCTGGCCGCGTTCGCCGCGCCGATCGGCCGCGGGGGGATCGAGATCGCGGTGGCGCTGGCGGTGATCGCGGTGGTGGCGGCCGACAACCTGACCGGGGTCAGCGCGCGCCGGCTGCGCCCGCGCATGCTGATTACGGTCGGCGACCTGATCCTCCAGGCCCTGATCATCGTGCTGGGCCTGGCGCTCGTGTTCAACCCGGACAACCTCAGCGCGAGCATCAACCTGGGTACGGCTCCGAGTTGGTCGGACCTGGCCTACGCGCTGCCGATCGCGGTGATCGCGTTCACCGGGATCGAGGCGGCGGCGAGCATCGCCGGCGAGGTGAGCGCCACGCGCAAACAGGTCAAGTTGCTCGTCGGTCCTGGGTCGTGGGTGATCGTCCTGATCTACGTCGGGATCTCGCTGGTCGGCGTGGGCGCGCTCCCGGTCCACAACGGCATGACGGCGCTGGGTACCGAGCACATCAACGCCCCGTTGCTGGGCGTGGCCGAGGCGTTCAAGCCGCAGTGGCTCGCCGACGTGCTCAAGTACGCGGTCGCCATCGGCGGCGCCGCTGGTCTGTTCGCGGCGGCCGGATCGGCGATGCTCGGCGTGTCGCGGGTTGGCTATTCGCTGGCCACGAACCGCCAGATCCCGAGTGCGGTCGGGCGACTGCACGGGAAGTGGGGCACGCCGTACGTGGTCATCGGCGCCGCCGCGGTGGCCGCCGCCGCGCTCGTCCTGCCCACCGACTTGGAGTTCCTGGTCGGGATCTACGCGTTCGGCGCGATGCTCGCGTTCACGATCGCCAACGCCTCGGTGATCGCGCTGCGCTTCCGCGAGCCCGAGCGCGACCGCGCCTACCGCGTCCCGTTTCCGGTGTCGGTACGCGGGGTCCCGGTGCCGGTCCCGGCCGTGATCGGCGGGGTTGCCTCGGCGCTCGGGTTACTCGCGCTGCTCGTGTTCCACAGCGGCGCCCGGTACGTCGGACTGGCGTGGATGGCGGGCGGTCTGACCCTGTACATCGTGTACCGCTCCTCGCAGCAGAAGCCGCTGCTCAAACGCGTCACGATTCCCGAGCGCGCGCTCCGCTACGAGGCGCTCGAGCCCGAGTTCGGCTCGATCCTGGTCCCGATCCTCGGCACCGCGCTCGACGACGACATCATCCAGACCGCCGGCCGGCTCGCGGGCGAGACCCGCGACGACCTCGACTCCGAAGGCGCCGTGATCGAGGCCATCTGGGTGTTCGAGATTCCGCTCGCGCTCCCGCTGGACGCGCCGCTCCCCGACGCCCAGGTCAAGCGCGCGCGCGAGGCGCTGGCCAGGGCGAAGCTCGTGGGGGAGGAGTACGAGGGGGTCGAGGTGGCCACGGCGATCGTGCGCGCTCGGCGCGCCGGGGAGGCGATCGTGCGCGAGGCGCGCCGGCGCGGCGTCGAGGTGATCGTGCTCGCGGCCGAGGAGTCCTCGCGCGTGCGCGGCGGGTCGCTGCTCGGCGGTCGCGGTGGGCCGCTCGAGAACTACGTGGGGGAGGTCTCGCGCTACGTGATCAACAAGTCCCCGGTCCGGGTGATCCTGACCGCGCCGCCCGCGGACTGGCGCGCGCCCAAGGAACCGCAGATCCGCCAGCCGCCGCCCGCCGACGAGGAGCCGGCGCTCGCGCCCGTGGACGAGCTCGACGCCGAGGCTGAGGAGACGCTGGCCCGCCTCGAGAACCGCGCGAAGCCGGGAGCGTCCTGATGGCCCGACGGCAGGTTCCCGGGCTCCAGCGGGTGCTCGGCGTCAACGCTCTGTTCTCGACCGCCTACGGCAACGTCGGCTCGTCGATCTACTACGCGCTGGGTCTGGTCGCCTCGTTCGCGCTCGGTCTGACGCCGATCGTGTTCGTGCTGACCGGCGGCATCTTCTACCTGACCGCCGCCACATACGCCGAGGCGACCTCCATGTACCCGGAGGCTGGTGGCTCCTCGAGCTTCGCCCGCCACGCCTTCAACGAGTTCTGGTCGTTCTTCGCCGCCTGGGGCCAGATGCTCAACTACATCATCACGGTCGCGATCTCGGCCTTCTTCGTGCCGCACTACATCGGCGGGCTGTTCTGGCCCTACCTGAAGACCTCGCCGGGCGACATCTTCTTCGGGATCGCCGTGATCGTTCTGCTGTGCGGGATCAACGTGGTCGGAGTCAAGGAAGCGGCCCGCCTGAACATCGTCCTGGCCTTCACCGACTTCGCGACGCAGCTCCTGCTGGTGGTCGTCGGCGGGATCCTTGTCTTCTCCCCTGAGGTTCTGGTCAACAACGTCCACCTGGGCGTGGCGCCGACCTGGAAGAACTTCATCATCGCGATCCCGGTCGGGATGATCGCGTACACGGGGATCGAGACGATCTCGAACATGGCTGAGGAGGCCAAGGACGAGGCGCACACGATCCCAGCCGCGATCAAGGGCGTGGTCATCGCCGTGTTCGCGATCTACGCGGCGCTGCCGGCGGTCGCCCTCTCGGCTCTGCCGGTGCGTTGCATCGGCAATCACTGCCAGACGCTGCTCGGGGTCAGCGAGGAGAAAGGAGGCTTCGCCGGCGACCCGGTGCTCGGAATTGTCAAGGCTCTGCATCTCGGTCCGCTCCAGCACGCCGGCGAGGTGTACGTCGGGTTGCTCGCCGCCACGATCCTGTTGATCGCGACCAACGCCGGGATCATCGGCGTCTCGCGGCTTGTCTACTCGATGGGGCTCCACCGCCAGGTGCCAGACCAACTGCGACAGCTGCACCCACGCTTTCGGACGCCCTGGATCGGGATCATCGTGTTCGGCGGGATCGCGTGCGTCACGCTGATTCCGGGCCAGGCCGACTTTCTGGGGAACATGTACGCGTTCGGCGCGATGCTGTCGTTCACGATCGCGCATCTGTCGGTGATCCGATTACGGATCAAGGAGCCCAATCGCGAGCGTCCCTACCGGGGCCCCGGGACGATCCGGGTAGCCGGCCGGGAGCTTCCTCTGTTCGCGGTGCTCGGGGGGCTCGGGACGTTCTTCGCTTTCGTGACGGTCACCGCCCTGCATCTCGCGGTGGCGGCCGCCGGCATCGGTTGGCTCGCGATAGGGGTCGTCGTCTACATCGTCTACCGGCACGGGCAGGGCCTCGACCTGGTCACCACCACCAAAGTGGCGATTCCGCGCCCCGCGACCGAGACCGAGGCCGAGTACGAATCGGTCCTGGTGGCCTTCGACGAACACGGCGGCTACGTGCCTGAGGTCATGGCGACGGCGGCCCGGCTGGCGGCGCGCCGGCGACGCGGCATCCATGTGCTGGTCACGATCTCGGTGCCAGCCACCAGTCCGATTGCCGCCGCCATGCCCGCGCAGGAGGCCGCGGCGCAGTCGATCATCGAGGAGGCCAAGGTGCAGGCGGGGCGCCGGGTGAGCGGCCACTGGGAGAAGGTGAGGGCGGGCCAGACCGGCCGGCGGATCGTCGATGAGGCGAAGGCGCTGCACGCGGCGGCGATCGTGATGCCGTTCTCGCAGGACGGCGGCGGGTTCGGACGGGCGCTCGCCACGGTCCTGCGCGAGCGACCCTGCCGGGTGATCATCGAGTCGACCCCCGCGGAGGATCGCCGGCGGTCCCCGGTGGCGGCGTAGCCTTATGTGTTGATGAGAGATTGGTCAGTTGTGTGGCGTGCCCCGGGGGCGGGGTCGCGTCCGGCGCGACCGGGGACGCTCCGGGTTGACCGCGCCTCACTGCGCACCGGCGCGGTGATCGGCTGCGAGGTCGTGCTCGCGGTCGCTGCGGCGACCGCCGGGGTGGCCGCGCTTCAGTCGAGCACGCCCGTCGAGGGCCTCGGGATCCTGTACCTGCTCGCGGTCCTCCTCATCGCCATCCGGCGCGGACAATGGCCGGCGCTCATCACCGCGGTGCTGAGCGTGTTGACCTTCAACTACCTGTACATCCCCCCCCGCCACCAGCTCACGATCGCCCACTCCGCCGATGTGGTCGAACTCGTCGTGCTGCTGATCGCGGCGGCCGTGGTTGGTCGGCTGGCGGCGGTGGCGCGCGAGCGCGCGGCCGAGGCGGAAAGCCGCGCGCAGTTGGCCACGGCCCGCGAGCGCGAAGCCAAGCTTGTGGCCGAGGTCGCCTCCGCGATCCTGGCCGGGGAGAGCGTCGGTGCGCAGCTCGAGACGATCGGAAACCGCGTCGCGCTTGCGACCGACGCGGGGCGGGCCCGCGTCGTACTCGAGCCGGTGCCGGTTGCCGCGCCGGATGAGATCACCGTGCCGCTGCACGCTCGCGCCGGCAACGCCTGGCTGTACCTAACGCGCGACGTGCGTTGGGATCGCGAGGCGATCGAGCGCGTGGCGGACTCGATCGGGCGCCTCGTCGACGTGGCCGTCGAGCGAGAGCGGATCTCCGAACGGTCGGCCGAGACCGAGGCCTCGCACCGCGCCGAGATCGCAAAGACCGCGATCCTCCACGCGATCTCGCACGATCTGCGCTCACCGCTGACCGCGATAACGACGGCGGGATCCGCGCTGGCCATCGGTGGCGTCACCGAGGCCGAGCGGGCTGAGCTGATCGAGGTGATCGAGGTCGAGAGCGCGCGGCTGGCCAAGCTTGTCGACGACCTGCTTGACCTGTCCCGGATCGAATCGGGGGCCGTGTCGCCGCAGGCGGACTGGTGCGACCTCCACGACGTGGTGGCCTCGGCCGCGGCTCACTCGTCCGGCGCGCATCCAGTCGAGTTCACGCTGCCCGCCGATCTGCCGCTGGTGCGCGCCGACGCAGCCCAGCTCGAGCGTGTGTTCTCGAACCTGATCGAGAACGCGGTCAAGTTCTCGCCGTCCGGATCGGCGGTGCGGATCAGCGGCGGCGCCAGCGCCGGGCGCGTCGCCGTGCGCGTGGCCGACCGCGGCAGCGGGATCCCCCGGCGCTACCGCTCGCAGGTGTTCGAGCCGTTCTTCCGTGGACGCGGCGAGGCCGGCGCGGGATCTGGCCTGGGACTCGCGATCTGCCGCGGCTTCGTCGAGGCCAACGGGGGCCGGATCGTCTTGCAGAGCGGGAGGGACATGGGGACCTCGTTCACCGTCAGCTTCCCAGTCGTGAGCCAGCCGGCCGACGCCGAGGGCGTCGCGGGCGCCGCGACATGAGCGCCGGCGCCCCGCGGGTCCTGGTCGTCGACGACGAGCCCCAGATCGTCCGAGGGCTGAAGATCCTGCTGCGCAGCGCGGGCTACGCGGTCGAGGCGGCCGAGACCAAGGCCGATGCGCTCGTCGAGTTGGTGTCGCGTCCGCCCGACGCACTCGTCCTCGACCTGGTTCTGCCCGACGGACGAGGGGTCGAGATCTGCCAGGAGGTGCGGCGCTGGAGCCGCCTCCCGATCCTGGTCCTGTCCGCGGTGGGAGACGAGCGCGAGAAGGTCCGCGCGCTCGATGCCGGTGCCGACGACTACGTGACCAAGCCGTTCGGCACCGACGAGCTCCTGGCCCGTCTGCGCGCCCTGCTGCGCCGGTCGGCCGACATCGGCGGCAGCCCCCGGATCGAGATCGGGGAGCTGGTGATCGACCTGTCCAACCGGCTGGTCACCCGCGGGGGCGAGCCCGTCCACCTGACCCCGATTGAGTTCGACCTGCTCCGCGTGCTGGCCCAGCACCAGGGGCGCCTCGTCACGCATCGCCAGCTCCTGCGGGAGGTATGGGGCCCCGAGTACGGAGCCGAGACCCACTACCTGCGCGTGCACGTGGCGCACATCCGCGCCAAGCTCGAGCCCGATCCGTCGCGGCCCCGGTACGTGATCACCGAGCCGGGCGTCGGTTACCGGCTTCGCGACCCGGCGTCGTAGTCGCGCGCGAGTCAGCGTCAGAGCGGGACCTGGGAGCCCAGGATCACCGTGCGGTTGGGCGGCAGCCCGAAGTGCTCGATCGCGCTCGAGGCGTTGCGGGCCATGGCGATGAACAGGTTCTTGCGCCAGGGGCGCATGCCGGGTGCATCGGTTGGCGTGATCGTGATCCGCGAGACGAAGTACGAGGCGTGCTCCAGATCGAGGTTGCGCGGCAGCAGGCCTTGCTTGCGAGCCTGCACGAGCGCTTCGGGGATGCTCAGGTCATCGTGGTAGCCGAAGCGCGCCGTCAGGTGGACGACCTTGAACAGACCTCGTCCGTGCACCTCGGCCGCACACCGATCGAAGCTCTCCACGTGGGGGATGCTCACCGTCTCGACCGAGACGATTACGACCTTCTCCGGCAGCGTGTGCGTGTGCTCGACCTCCGCACGCAGCGCCAGCGGGGTGGTGTCCTTGTTCCGGCATAGGAACACGGCGACTCCAGGCGTTCTGATCAGCGACGGCCGCGTCGCGGCCAGCCCGTCGAGGAACGCGTCCAACGGCCCCTCCTGGGCCTCGCGGTTGCGGGTGACGATCACCTGCCCCCGGCGCCAGTTGATCATCACGACGGAAAGAGCCAGGCCGATCGCCAGCGGCAGCCACGCGCCGTGCGCAATCTTCGCGATATTGGAGCTGAAGAACGCGATTTCGACCGTCAGGAACAGCGCCACGACCGGCGCCAGCCTGCGTTTGGGCGTACCCCAGATCAGTCGCGCCACGGCCATGAACAGCAGCGTGTTGAGAATGAAGGTCCCGGTCACCGCCACGCCGTAGATGTCTCCGAGCCGAGTGGCGGAGCGGTACACGAGCGTGAGCGCGATGACGCCTACGCACAGAATCCAATTGATGATCGGGACGTAGATCTGCCCCTCGACCGTGGAGGTGTGTCGGACCGTGAGCCTAGGTAGGAAGCCCAGCTGCACGGCCTGCTTGGCCACGGAGAACGACCCCGAGATCACGGCTTGGGAGGCGATGACCGTCGCGAGCGCTGCGAGGACCACCATCGGCCAGAGCGCCCAGTGGGGAGTCATCTGGTAGAACGGATTGAAGGTGCCCGCGTCCTTGGCCAGGGTCGGGTGGTGGAGGATGAACACCGCCTGACCCAGGTAGTTGAGCATCAGGGCCGGCAGGGCGAGACCGAACCAGCCCCAGCGGATCGGCCCGGCGCCGAAATGGCCGCGGTCGGCGTAGAGGGCCTCCGCACCCGTCACGGCCAGCACGACGCCGCCGAGCACGAGATAGCCCTGGACGCCATGGTCGATCATGAACCGCGCCGCCCAGGTGGGGGAGAGGCCCTGGAACACGGCGGGGTCCTTGACTACCTCGCTCACGCCGATCAGCCCAATCACGGAGAACCACACGAGGATCACCGGACCGAACATCCACCCGATGGTTCCGGAACCGAACCGCTGAAGCAAAAACAAGCCGAGCAGGATCGCGACCGACAGCGGTACCACGAGGTGAGACAGCGCCGGAGTGGCCACCTGCACCCCCTGGATCGACCCGAGGACCGAGATGGCGGGCGTGATCATGCCGTCGCCAAAGAACAACGCGGCCCCGAATATCCCCAACGTCACCAGCAACGCTCCGCGGGCGACGTGGTTCCGTTGGAGAAGGGCCGTCAGCGCCATGATCCCGCCGTCGCCGCGATTGTGCGCGCGCATGATGACGCCGGCGTACTTGATGGACACGACGATCGTGAGCGCCCAGAAGATCAGCGATGCGACGCCGTACACGGCAGCGGGCGTGATGTGAGCGGTCGCCCGATATGAGCTGAAGATCACCTGTTCGGTGTACAGCGGGCTGGTGCCGATGTCCCCATAGACCACGCCGAGAGCACCGAGCACGAGCGCCGTCCGACCGGCATGCGCAATCACGTCTCGCTGCGAATCGGCCAGCGCTTCGAACCGTCTGCGGACCGCTTCCGACTCCTGTTCGTGGGCGCTGACGGCGGGTGGGGTGGGTGGGCGCCAGTACCCCAGCTTGTGCGCTGCCTCGTTGAAGCTCCGTTTGGGGTTCCCGTTGCCCGGTCCCGGGCGTCCCGGCTCGCGCGTATCGGTGTCAGCCTTGTGCGCCGCCTCGTGCAAGCTCCGCCGATGGGGTCCGGTCATGTCATTGCCTGACGGCCGGAGGCTCCAGGGCCACCGCCGCGGCACGAAGTAGGCTGCCGAGCGCTCCCTTTTCCCCGGGCCGGTAGAGCGGGCTCGTCCCGTCCGTGAGCAGCTCTTGAAGCATGGCCACGCCACGCGGGGCCACCGGCTCACGAGCCCCGAGGCGCCGCGCGATCGCATCCAGCACCGTGCGAGCCGCGAGCACCTCCCGGGCGTCAGGTCGTGCCGCCGCGCTGAAACCCGGCGGGCCTTTCTGAGCGTCGCGGGCGGCCCGCGTCAGGCCGCTGGCGAGCCGGGCGCGGCCGCGCCGGCTGATCAACCGACGCGCTCGCAGGGCAAGCTCGTCGCTGCTCCAGGGGCTCACCCCGGCGGCGAGCCGCCGATCGAGCTCAGCGCTGTGCCACCCGACGCGCAGCGCGAGTCGCAGCCGCCGCGACGGGTGCGATCTTGTGCCCAGCGCGAACCGATCCGACTCCCGCGGTTCGGATGGCGACAGGGGAGCGGGCGAAATCGACACGGATGTACCGATGCTGCGACGCGCGGCATCAACGCGGCGTCTTAAATCGCGCAGCGCGTATACAGATGTTGTGAAGACTGCGCCCGTGGGCCGCGGCGTTAACGGTTTCTCTACGCCGGGACGCGGATGCTTAGCGGGATCTTGATGCGACCCCGCCTACGGTGAACGGCATCCTGCTCCGGGCCGGCCCACGCTTCGCTTCAAGTTCCCGCGAGAACGCTCTGTGTGCGCCGGCGGCTTCCACGACGCGGCATCCGCGCGCGTCTTCGTAATGGCGCGCATCGAGACCCACGGACTGCGCCGCAGCGTCGGGGTGGGCGGTCTGTTTGCGACCGCCTACGGCAACGTGGGTTCCTCGATCTACTACGCGCTGGGGCTGGTCGCCGCCTACGCCCTCGGTCTCACCCCGGTGGTGTTCATGCTGGCCGGCGGGCTGTTCGCGCTCACCGCGAAGACGTACGCCGAGGGCGCCGCGATGTTCCCCGAGGCTGGGGGATCGTCGTCGTTCGCGCGCCACGCCTTCAACGAACTCGTCTCGTTCATCGCCGGCTGGGCACTCAGCCTCGACTACATCCTCACGATCGCGATCTCGGCCTTCTTCGTCCCGCACTACCTGGGCGCGTTCTGGCCGGCGCTGACGCATCCGCCGGGGGATGTGATCGGCGGATTGATCGTGATCGCGCTGCTCGCCTGGCTGAACATCCGCGGGATCGGCGAGTCGGCCAAGCTCAACCTCATCCTCGCGGTGCTCGACCTCGCCACCCAGGTGCTGATCATCTGCATCGGCTTCGTGCTGGTGCTGAACCCGTCGCTGCTCGTGCACCAGGTCGACCTCGGCACGACGCCGACGTACTCGCATCTGATCTTCGCGCTGTCGCTGGCGATGCTCGCGTACACGGGGATCGAGACCGTGTCGAACATGGCCGAGGAGGCGATCGATCCCGGCCGGGACGTACCCCGCGCGGTCAACTACATCTTGATCGCGGTGCTCGGCGTGTACGCCGGGATGACGATCGTTGCGCTGTCAGCGCTGCCGGTGATCGGCCACGGCTCAGGCGCCTACACCCTGCTCGGAGAGGCGCCGCCGCACGGCTACCAGAACGACCCGGTGCTCGGGATCATCTCGCACCTCGGGCTGGCCACCGGGGCCACGCACGTGCTCCGCTACTACGTCGGCATCCTGGCCGCGACGATCCTGTTCATCGCCACGAACGCCGGCTTGATCGGCATCTCGCGGCTGTCGTGGTCGCTCGCCGAGCACCGCCAGATCCCCGGGATCTTCGCCCGGCTACACCCCAAGCACCGCACGCCGTGGTTCACGATCGTGGTGTTCTCGGTGTTCGCCGGGATCCTGCTCATCCCGGGCAAGACCGACTTCCTCGGCAACCTCTACTCGTACGGTGCGATGCTGTCGTTCACCACCGCGCACGCCGCGATCATCGCCCTGCGGATCAAGGATCCCGACCGTGAGCGGCCCTACCGGATCGGGGTGAACATCCGTTTCCGGGGGGCGGCGATCCCGGTGAGCGCGGTGATCGGCGGTCTGGGGACGTTCGCCGCGTGGGTGTCGGTGCTCGCGCTCCACGTCGACGCGCGCTACGTCGGCACCGGCTGGATGGTCGTGGGGCTGATCGGCTACGTGATCTACCGGCGCAGCCAGGGTCTCGACCTCACCAGCCATCACAGGATCGAGCACCGGGCGCGACCGGCCTTCTTCATCGAGCTCGAGTACCACTCGGCGATCGTCCCGATCTTCGGGACCGACGTGGACGCCTCGGCCCTGCGCGCCGCGGCCAAGCTGGTCGGCGAGGGCGCCACGGTGGACGCGGTGTACATCCTGCGCGTGCCCAACCAGCTCTCGCTCGACGCCGGCCTGCACGAGGAGGAGCAGCTCGGGCGCAGCGTGCTCGAGAGTGCGAAGTTGGCCGGGCGCAAGGCGGGGCTCAAGGTGCAGACGCGCCTGATCCGCACCCGCAGCCCGGGCGCGGCGATCGTCGAGGAGGCCGAGCGCCAGAACGCGGAGATCATCTACCTGGGAACCGCGCACGCGCCGCCGTCCGAGCGAGCGCTCGGCCCGACCGCGGCCTACCTGCTGGCCCACCGGCCGTGCCGCGTGGTGATCGAGACGGGCCCGGCGAACGATCGCGACCGCGGCTCGAGCGCGGCGGCGCGGGGGCCCGCTCAGGTGCGACCGTCTCCGGGCAGCGGCGCGCAGACGGGTCGGCGTTAGGCCGCGAAGCGGTAGCCGACCCCGGGGTCGGTGCGGATAAATCGCTGGCCCTCCGGCGGCTCGATCTTGCGGCGCAGGTTGGCGATGTGCGCGCGGAGGACCTGCGTGTCGTCTCCGTAGCCGGGGCCCCACACCGTCAGGAGCAGGTCTCGGTGGGTCATAAGTCGGCCGCGGTTGCGCACGAGCAGGCGGAGCAGATCGAATTCGGTGGGGGTGAGGTGCACCTCGCGACCGTCGACGTGCACGGTGCGGCGCGCCAGGTCGACCTCGAGTCCGTCGACGCTCACCTGCGCCTCCTCGGGTCCGGGCGCGGTCCGCCGCAGGTTGGCCTGCAGGCGCGCGACGAGCTCGCGCGGGCCAAACGGCTTGGTGACGTAGTCGTCAGCGCCGGCGGCCAGTGCCCGGACCTTGGCGTCCTCGTCGCCGACGGCGGACAGCACGATCAGCGGGACGTCGGTCCACTCGCGCAGGCGCCGGCACAGCTCGACGCCGTCCATGTCCGGCAGCAGCAAGTCGATGATCCCGGCGTCGGGAGGCTGGAGGGCCGCGAGGTCGAGCGCCTCCTCGCCGGTACTCGCGGGGAGCGCCTCGAACCCGGCCTCGCGCAGGATCACGCGGAGCGCTCGGAGGATCTGCTGCTCGTCGTCGACGACGAGCACGCGTGGCCGCGGCTGGTCGCTCATCTCGGCAGGGGCGCCGCGGGTTCGGGCTGTTGTTCTGACTCGGAGGCGACGGGCTGCTCGATCGGTAGCGAGACCACGAAGCTCGACCCCTGACCGGGCAGCGAGTCGACGGAGATCGTCCCGCCGTTGGCCTCGACGAACCCCTTCGCGATCGCGAGTCCGAGGCCGGAGCCGCCCCACGGCTCGCGGGCTTTCGTCGTGCCGCGGTAGAACGGCTCGAAGATCCGCGCGCGGTCGGCGGGGGGAATGCCCGGGCCCTGGTCCACCACCCGCACCACCGCACGCGACCCACTTCGGTTGACGCGCACCGACACCGGCTGCCCGCCCGAGTAGCGCAGCGCGTTCTCGATCAGGTTGGCGAACGCGCGTTCGAGGTGAGCGGCGTCGGCGCGCACCGGCGGCACGTCGGGGTCGATCGAGAGGCGCACCTCGCCGCCCGAGTCGAGCACGCCGTCCCGGGCGGCGAGCACCACGTCCTCGAGCGAGACCCAGTCCCGGCGGGGCTCGGCACGGCCGGCCTGAAGCCGCGACAGGTCGAGCAGCTTGTCGACGAGCGCGGCCAGCTGCTCGCCCTCCTCGACCACCGCCGCGCTCAGCTCGGTCCGCTCGCCGGGGGTGAGCGAATCGCTACCCAGCGCGTGGCCGGCGGCGACGATCGCGGTGACCGGCGTGCGCAGGTCGTGCGACACGGCGCGCAACACCGCGGTCTTGACGTCGTCTGAGCGCCGCAGAGCGGCGGTCTCGACCGCTTCGGCCTGGAGCGCGTCGCGCCGAAGCGCGATCGCCACGAGCGCGCCGAGTGCCGGCACCACGTGCGCCTGGAGGCGTTGCTCGGCGTCCCCGCTCAGGTCGCGGGGGACGAGGAGCGTGGCGACCTGGATGCCGTCCGCGCCGCTCAGGGCGAGCGCGCGGCGGCGCTCCTCACCGCGGCTCACGCCCAGCTCGATCGACGCCGAGCTGAGCCCGAGCGCCTCGGCCACGCGCCGCGCGGTCCCGGCGAGGGCACGAGATGTCTCGGAGCCGGCCAGGAGCTCCCGGGCGAGCGCGGCCGCCAGGTCGGCCTCGGCCCGGCGCCGATCGGCCTCCAAGGCCCGGCTGCGGGCGAGATCGGCGATCGTGCTGACGGCCACGGCGACGGTCAGGAAGGCGCCCAGCGCCACCCAGTTGCGGCCGTCGGAGATCGTGAAGCGCCCCACCGGCGGGACGTGGAAGAAGTTGAACGCCGCGGCGCTCAGCACCGAGGTGGCGATTCCGAGCGGCAGGCCCCAGTAGGCGGAGACCAGCAGCACCGCCGGCAGGTACACCACGCTCAGCGACACCACCGGCGCGAGGCTCTTGAGCGCGTAGACGGCCGCGGTGGCCGCGGCGACCGAGCCGACCGCGGCCGCGATCCCGAGGCCCAGGTCCGGTCGGGAGGCGCGCAACGCCCCCGGCCGGTCGGTGGGGAGCACCCGCTGCGCTGGGCTCACGCCGGCCCCGCGGCTCCGTAGAAGCCGGGTGGCGCCGCGGCCGACTCCGCCTGGCTGATCTGGTCGAGCAGCGCGGTGGGGCTGGTGCCGCCGAGAACGCGCAATCGCGGGAGCCGGTAGGGATCCTCGGCGGGGTCAGACCACCCCGGGACCACCGTGGTCGACCCCACGAAGCCGGCCGCCTTGACCGCCGCGATGACCGTCGTGTTGTATTGACCCGACGGGTAGCAGAACCAGTTGACCGGCACCCCGTAGCGCTTACGCAGGATCTGGCGCGCGGTGGCCACCTGGTAGTGGAGCTGGCTCGAGTCGAGGGCGATCAGGTCGGCGTGGCTGATCCCCTGGGTGTCGAGCTCCCAGCCGGCGGCGATCAGGCCCCGCACCTGATCGTCGGTCAGGCCGCCCTGCGACGGCGGCAGCCCGCTCAGCTGGATGTTCTCGTCCCCGACCCAGCCGAGGCGCTTGAGGATCGGCATCGCGTTGACGTATTGCGAGGCGTAGCCGTTGTCGAAGCTGAGCACGATCGGCTTGCCCGGGCCGAGCGGCACGCCGCGCGTCCAGTAGGCCTCGAGCTGATCCATCGTCACCGCGTGCCATCCGGCCGCCTTGAGCGCCTGCATCTGCGCCGCGAACTCGTCCGAGGGCACGTACAGCCCGGGGTATGGCGCGCCGTTCGGCGGCGGGTTGATCACGTGGTACATGAGCACCGGGACTTTTGCCGTTCCCGGCGTGCCGGTGGCGGTGCCGGTCACGGTCGAGTGCGGCGTAGTGCCGGTAATTGTCGCGTGGTGGCTTTTATGGGCCGGGCGCGTGGCGCGTCCGGTGCTCGCCGGGGCCGCGGTTTGACTGGCGTTGACCGAGGTGCCGCCGCCACTTGAAGCCAGCGCGATCGCGGTGGCGGCCACCGCCACGAGCAGCAGGGCCCCCAGCGCGACCAGACGAGCGCGCCACGAGCGACGTCGGCGCTCGCGCTCCCGGGCGAGCCGGCGGGCCCGGATCTGCTCCTCGTTCATGAGCCCACGAGCGTACCCACCACGAAGGCGAAATAAAGGGCGATGAGCGCCGAGCCGGCGCCGCGTCGCATCCCGTCCGGCCGGGCGAGCACGGCCAGGGTGAACAGCGTCGCCACCAGCAGCCAGGCGAGCTGCAGCTTGCCCAGCGTGCCTACCGCGGCGAGGGACACGAAGAGCGAGGGGATGATTACGCCGCCGCCGAGGTTGATCGTGTTGCTGTTGAACGTCTCGCCGACCAGCGCCGCGCCGCGGCCGGCTCGGCCAAGGCGGACCGCCGTCGCGGCGTTGGGGATGCTCGTGAGCGGTCCCAGGATCAGTGTGCCGAGCACCGCGCTCGAGATGTGCCAGTCGCTCCCGAGCGTCAGCGCGCTCTGCACCATGCCGGCGCTACCGGCCACGATCAGCACGAGGTCCACGACGATCAGGGCCAGCAGGTGATGCGTTGGGTCTTCGTTCGTATCGGGCGGGCGCTCCGGTCCCGGGTGCTCGTGGAGGGCACGCGCGAGCCTCGCAGTGGGCGAGCGCGGGCGGTGGGCTCGACGCTCGATCAGTTGCGCGCCGGCGACGACGAGGGTCAGATAGGGGAGGAGAACGACCGCGGACAGCCCCGCCGCGGCCGCCGGGGACAGCCAGTGCAGGAGCAGCGCGCCGGCGAGCACGGTGATCACGAGGCCGACGGTTCCTTCCAGGACCAGGACCTCGCGCGGAAGCTTCACGCTGCCCGCCAGCACCGCGCTCAACCCGATCATCGCGGCCAGGTTGAAGCCGTTGGACCCGACCAGCACCCCAACGCCGACATCATGCGCTCCCTTCGCGAGCGCGAACAGCGCGGAGGAGATCTCGGGGCCGTCGGCGGCGAGCGCGGTCAGCAGCCCGATCAGGGCCTCGGGAAAGCCGAAGCGAACGCCGAGCCGGTCAAGCCGGCGCGCGAACAGCCGCGCCGCGGTAAGCGTGACCACGAGCGAGACGAGAAACAGCGGGACGGCGAGGGCGGGGGGCATGAGGATCCACGGTCGGCGACGGGCGCCGACCAGTCTTCCCGGCTCACCCTAGGCGGGGACGCTACCGGAAGGACTCCGGGTCCGGGCGGCGAAACGCAGAGACCATGCTCCTCAGACGCCGTCCCCCGCAGATCGATACCCGCCCCATCCGCCCGGCCCAGGGCTTCGAGCACCTGTCCGCCGAGCCGCTCGCCGTGCTGAAGTGGCTCAAGGCCAACCAGGTCGAGTTCATTCTGGTTGGGCCAGTAGCCGAGGCGATTCGTGTCCCACCCACCCGCGACGCCGCCCCGGGGCCCGTCGCGATCGTCCCCGCCCCTTACCGGCGCAACTTCGAGCGCCTGTGGCGAGCCCTCGATGCGTCCCACGCCAAGCCGCGCCCCGATGGTGGCGCCAAGGATCTTCGTGAGACCCGACCCGCCAAGCTCGGACCCGAGGCCTGTTCCGGCGGTCAGCGCTGGATGGTTGGCGGCGGTCCCTACTACGTCGACGTCGAGGGCCGACCGTCCGGAGCGCCTGGCTATCAGGAGCTTCTGTACGAGGCGGGGCGCTACGAGGTCGCGGCCGGGCTGAACGTCGACGTCGCCTCGCCCGAGGACATCGAGTTCTACGAGCACGTCCGGCGCACCGGCGCAGCGCCGGAGATGCGCATCAGCCGCGCGACGCCGCGCGAGCTGGAACATCATTAGTTCGCTTTAGCAGGGGCGCAGGGTCACCCGGGTAGCCTCGGGGTATGCCGATGCGCCCCAAGACCGCCCTGCTCGGCGCCGCTGCGTGCACAGCCATGCTGGGGCTGGTCTGGTTCGCCGCGTTCCACATCGGGTTCTTCCGGCACCTGGACCAGTCGATCTACATGCAGTTCGGCGATCTGACCACTCGCCCCCGGATCTCCGGGATCGCGGGACGGTTCGTGTCGCTATTCGACCCGAACCCGTACGTCTACCTTGCGATTGTGCCGCTCGTCGTGGCGCTGCTCCGGGGGCGCCCCCGGGTCGTGCTCGCCGTGGGCGCGATCATCCTGGGGGCGAACATGACCACCGAGGTGCTCAAGCACCTGCTGAGCGCGCCGCGACCCGGATCCCTGTTCCCGGGCGGGATCGCGCCGGTGGCGCCGGATTCGTTCCCGAGCGGTCACTCGACCGCGGTCATGTCGCTCGTGCTGGCGTCGGTCCTCGCCGCGCCCGCGCGCCTGCGCCCAGCGGTGGCGGCGCTCGGCGCGTCATTGGCCATCGCAGTCGGGTACTCGCTCCTGGCCACCGGCGTGCACTTCCCGAGCGATGTCCCCGGCGGGTTTCTGGTCGCGACGATCTGGACGTTGTGCGCGGTCGCGGCGCTCGTCGCGGCCGAGCGCTGGCGCCCCACGGCGCGCGGTGCCGGCAGCCGGGTGTCGGTCGCAGCCGCCCTCGGCGCCCCGGGCGCGGTGCTCCTCGCCGCGCTGGTCCTCAGCGCGATCCTGCTCGCGGCCCATCCGCACGACATCGTCAACTACGCCCGCGCGCACGAGGCCTTCGTGGTGGGGGCGGTGGGGATCGCCGCCCTCAGCCTGGGGCTGTCGACGGGCGTGGTGCTGAGCGTTCGCCGCTAGCGGTAGCGGCCAGGCTCCCACAGCGGCTCGTCGCCGCCGTTGGCGCCACGGCTCAGGATGAACAGCAGGTCCGACAGCCGGTTCAGATATCGGACCACCTCGGCGCTGCACTCCTCGCCACAGGCGATCGCGAGGCGCTCGGCGCGCCGGCACACCGTGCGGCATACGTGCAGCTGCGCGGCCGCCTTGGTGCCGCCCGGGAGGACGAACGACTTGAGCGGCTCGAGCGTCGCGTTGACCTCGTCGCAGCGTTCCTCGAGCCAGGCGGTCTGCTCCGGGATCACCCGCAGCCGTTCCCGCTCGGGGTCATGCGGCGCGGAGATGTCGGCGCCGACGTCGAACAGGTCGTTCTGGACTCGCTTGAGCCAGTCGGCATACTCGTCGGGCAGATCCTCGATCGTCCGCGCCAGCCCGACGTGGGCGTTCAGCTCGTCGACCGTGCCGTAGGCCTCGATCCGTGGGTGCGTCTTGGGCACGCGGCTCATGTCGCCCAGGTGAGTTTCGCCCGAGTCGCCCAGGCGCGTGTAGATCCGGGTCAGGTTGACGGTCATCGACCCCGAGTCTAGGGCGCTGAACCCACCGACCGGGCCGTGACGAGCACGGCCAGCATGCTCGAGCGGATCGGACGGCCGAGCCGGTCGCCGATCGCGATGTTCGCTCGCTCGAGCGCGTCGCGCTGGGACGGGTAGAGCCGGTGGTAGACCGAGGTGGTCCTGAACAACGCGTTCAGCTCCTGCGGCGTCTGTTCGATGAACGCCGGAACCACCGTGAGTTGCACGTCGTCGAACAGCGCCCTGGCGTAGCTCCGCGCGACCTCCTGACCCGCGATCCACGCCCACACCTCCGAGACGTTGTCGCGCCGGTCCTCGACCCCGCTCAGGGTCGTCTCGAGATCCCGGCGCGCCGGCCAGTCCGCGGCGATCTCCGGCGCCGCCTCCGCCAACGCGCCCATCAGCGCGTCCGTGTCCTCGGCGGTGGACTCGTCCTCCACCGCGCAGTACTGGATGAGCGCCATGCGCCCGTCCGGCCGTAGCGACTGCGCGGCCTTGCCCCAGCTCACGTCGGGATCGGGCCAGTGAAACGCCGAGGCGGAGAACACGGCCGCGAACGGCGCGTCCAGCACGGCATTCTCGAAGCGGCGGTTGACGAACTGGACGTCAGACGTCGCCCGCCCCGCCAGCGCGATCAGGTTCTGCCCGGGCTCGACCGCCGTCACGTGCAGCCCGCGGGCCACCAGTGAACGCGTCAGCTGACCGGTGCCGCACCCGACCTCGAGCACCCGCTCGCCGGTCGCCAGACCGCCGGCTTCACAGGCACGGTCGATGAGGTCGTCCGGATAGGTCGGGCGGTAGCGGTCGTACTCGACTGCGACGGTGTCGAACACCGCTCCGTAGCTCCGTGCGTCCATCCACCGCAAGCTAACGCGAGCGGCCGACGTCATCGAAGGCGGTACGATCCGCGCGTTCGAGGTCGGTAGTGATGGGAAGCCGGTTGGAATCCGGCGCGGACCCGCCACTGTGATCGGGGACGCCGTCCGCATCGAGCCACTGGTGACGCTGAGTCGCCGGGAAGGCGCGGTCGGTAGGCCCGAGAGCCAGGAGACCAGCTTCCGACCCCCAAGCCAACAGCCCTCGTGGAAAGGGGTGGCCCTCATGAATCGCAAGACCCTTATCGCTCTGTTGGGAGCGATCGTCGTTGCCCTGACGGCATCCGGTGCCGCGCTGGCCGCCGGCTCCGGCCCGTCGGTGAGCGTCCAGATCAAGAGCACGACCAAGACCCTGCTGGCGCCGACCACGGTGCACGGCGAGGCTGGCTGGGTCACCAAGGGCGGTACGCCGAAAGGCAAGTGCCCAGGTAGCAGCGCGGCCGGCGCGCTGGACGCCGCGACCCATGGCAAGTGGACCGGTAAGTATTACTCGAGCGTGGGCGGCATCTTCGTGACCTCGATTCTCGGGGTGAAGCCGACCGGCCAGAACGGCTACTGGGCGGTCTACGTCAACGGCAAGGCTTCGAGCAAGGGCGTCTGCGGCGTCAGCCTGCGCGGGGGTCAGAAGCTGCTGTTCAAGCTCATCAAGTGAGTCGGGGGCCGTCCCGGACGGCGATGAGCTGGAAGCTCGCAGTCCTGGCGGGCGCGATCGCGGCGGTGGTCGTGGTCGCGCTGGCCGGCTGCGGGCTGGGCGCCGGCAAGGGCACCTCGGGCGTCACGCTCACCGTCACGCGCAACTTCGGCACCGGTTCGGTCGGCTCGGTCTCCGATTCGAAGCTCGCCGGATCGCAGACCGTCATGCGCCTGCTCGAGCGGTCCTTCAAGGTCACCACGCGGTACGGAGGCGGTTTCGTGCAGTCGATCGCCGGGCTGTCCGGTAGCTCGAGCCGGCGCGACTGGTTCTACTACGTCAACGGGATCGAAGCCGCCGCCGGCGCGGCGGGGACCTCGGTGAACCGGGGCGACCGGATCTGGTGGGACTTGCACGACTGGAGCGCCACCGACTCGATCCCCGCCGTGGTCGGCTCGTTTCCCGAGCCGTTCGTGCACGGGACGGGAGGCCGGCGCCTGCCGACGACTCTCGCCTGCGGTTCGGATGTCGGCGCCGCGTGCAAGCGGGTCGCCGCCGAGTTCAAGGCCATCGGCGTCCCGGCTCCGACGGCGCTGATCGGGACGGGGTCGGGCGCGGACTCGCTGGCCGTGGTGGTCGGGACCTGGCGCGACCTCCATGGTGAGCTCGCCGCGACCCTGATCGAGCACGGCCCCTCGGCAAGCGGGGTCTACGCCCGGTTCACCGCGCCCAGCGGGTCCTCGCTCCAGCTGCTGAATCCGGCCGGGCAGGTGGCGCGAACGCTCGGCGCGGGTGGGGGACTTATCGCCGCCACCGGCCAGAGCGCGACGGGGACGGCCTGGATGATCACCGGGACGGACGTCGCGGGCGTGTCCGCCGCGGCCGCCGCGTTCACGCCGACGCGCCTGCGCGATCACTTCGCGCTCGCCGTGCAGGGCGCCACCGACCTGCCCGTCCCGCTCGAGGCGGCCGGTTGATCTACCGCCGTCTTGCCAGTCCGCTGCACGCCGCGCGTGCCGGCGTCGGGTGCGCCTGGTGCCTGGCGCTCGCCGTGGCCGCGCTGGTGCTGTCGGCGCCGCTCGCGCTGGGCGCCGTGGCGATCGCGATCGCCGGCGGGGGGGTCGCCGCTGGAGTCGGGCGCGAGATGCGCCGCGCGGCGCTGTTCGCGCTTGCCCTCGGTCTGACCGTGATGCTCGTCAACGCGCTCGTGGTGCGCGACGGGCTGACCGTGATCGCGCGCCTGGGACACCTGCCGGTGCTCGGGCAAACCGACATCACCCTCGAAGCCACGGTGGCCGGCGCCGTGCTCGGGCTTCGCGCCATCGCGCTGATCATGGTCGGGGTGCTGTACACCGCCGCGATCGATCCGGACGAGGTCCTCCGGCTGTTCCGGCGGTTCTCGTTTCACTCGGCGCTGACCGCGACCCTGGCCACGCGCATGGTCCCGGTCCTCGCCCGCGACGCGCGGCGGCTCGCCGACGCCCAGCGCTGTCGGCCCGGACGCCCGCCCACTCGCGTGCAGCTGATGCGCGCGGCGACGGCGGACGTGCTCGACCGCGCGCTCGACGTGGCGGCAGCGCTCGAGGTGCGGGGTTACGGGGCCGCCCGGCGCGCACCGCGGAGGCCGGTCGCGCGCCGGCCGTGGTCGCGCCACGATTACGCGTTCGCCGTGTCGGCGGCCGGGATCGTCGCGGTGGCGGTGACCGCGCGGGCGACCGGGCTCGTCCGGTTCCAGTCCGATCCGGCGCTGGTTGCCCCGGTCGGCGTCGGCGGTCTGGCTGTTGCGGCCGGGCTGCTCGTTCTCGCGCTGGCGCCTTTTCTCGACCGTCGGGGGATCGAGCGGTGAGCGTCCTCTCGTTCGATCACGTGACGTACTCGTATCCGGGGGCGCCGGCGCCGTCCCTCGTCGACGTGTCGCTTGACATCGCTCCTGGTGAGCTGGTGGTGGTGGCCGGCGGCTCGGGCTCGGGCAAGTCCACGCTGCTGCGCGCCGCCAACGGCCTCGCGCCGCATTTTCACGGCGGCGTGTTCGCCGGACGCGTGTCGATCGCCGGGCTCGACACGCGCGAGCACGGTCCCGGGACGCTGGCCTCGGCGGTGGGAACGCTCTTCCAGGACCCGGAGTCGCAGGTGGTGATGGGGACGGTGCGCGCCGAGCTCGCCCTCCCGCTCGAGAACCAGGGCGAGTCTGCCGCGGCCGTCGCGCGCGGGGTGGAGGAGGTCGCGCTGGCACTCGGGATTGCCCACCTGCTCGGACGCCCGACCGCCGAGCTGTCCGGCGGCGAGCTGCAACGGGTCGCGCTCGGCGCGGCGCTAGTCGGGCGCCCGCGGGTGATCCTGCTCGACGAGCCCACCTCGCAGCTCGATCCGGTCGCCGGCGACGAGCTGATCGCGCTCCTGCGGCGGCTGGGCGAGGACTTCGACACCGCGATCCTGCTCGCCGAGCACCGGCTCGAGCGGTGCCTGGCCTTCGCCGACCGGGCGATCGCGATGCGCGGCGGGCGCGTGGTGTGCGACGCGCCGCCTGCCGAGTTCCTGGCCTGGGCGTGCGCCGAGGCGCCCGAGCTGGCCACGCCGGGCGCGCAGCTGCTGTCGGGGCTCGGATTGGCTCCTGCGGCCGGCGTGAAGGCCGCGCGGTCTGCCCTGCGCGCCCGCGGGCTGCTTCCGCCCGTGCCGGACGAGGTTCTCGGTGTCGAGGTCAGACGCCCTGCGGGCGAGGTCATGAAGCTCGACCGGGTGTGGCACGAGCTCGACCGCGGTCCCGCGATCCTGCGCGGCGTGTCGCTCTCGATCGGCGCCGGCGAGCGCGTCGCGCTGATGGGACGCAACGGCGCCGGCAAGTCGACGCTCCTGCGCCACGCCGCCGGCCTGATGCGACCCACCCGAGGCAAGGTCCGGAGCGCGGGGCGAGTCGCGCTGCTGCTCCAGAACCCGTCCGATTACCTGGTGCACGACCGCGTCGCGGACGAGGCGTCGGCCGGCGCGCTGAGCACCGTCGGCCTGGGGGACAGCGCGCTCCTCGCCCGGCATCCCCGCGACCTGTCCGGGGGCGAGAAGCAGCGTCTGGCGCTCGCGATCGTGCTCGACGAGGAGGGCGGGGATCTCGGTCAAAAGGCTGTGCTGGTGTGCCTGGACGAGCCCACCCGCGGCATGGATCGCCGGCGCAAGGACGAATTGGCCGCGCTCCTGTGCGAGCTCGACGCCGCCGTGCTCGTCGCGACCCACGATCCCGAGTTCGTGGCCGCGTTCGCGCAGCGGGTGATCCTGCTCGCCGACGGCGCGCCGATCGCCGACGGGTCGCCAAGCGAGGTCCTGGCTGGCGGCACCTACTTCGCCACCGAGACCGCGCGGATCCTGGGTGGAGCGGGCGGCGCGCTGCGCCCCGACCAGGGCGTCGTGCTCGTGTCCGGGTCGCTTGCGGCGCGCACCGAGGTGGGCGCGTGAGCTGGCAACTCGGCGCGCTGGGCATCCTGGCGCTGGCGCTGGCGGGCGGATTCGCGTGGTACGAGCAGACGCGTCCCGACGCGCGGATCGTCGCGCTGGTCGGGACGCTGGCGGCGTTCGCCGCGCTGGGCCGGGTCGCGTTCGCCGCGCTGCCCAACGTCAAGCCGACGACCGACATCGTGCTCGTAGCCGGGTACGCGCTCGGCGGCGGGCCCGGGTTCGCGGTCGGGGCACTCGGCGGCCTGGCCTCCAACTTCTTCTTCGGGCAGGGCCCGTGGACCCCGTGGCAGATGGCCGGGTGGGGCGTCGTCGGCGTGATCGGAGCGGGGCTCGCCGTGGTCACGCGGCGGCAGATCGGGCGCTGGCCGCTCGCGCTCGTATGCGCGGTCGTCGGGTTCGCCTTCACGGTTCTCCAGGACGTGGGGGACTGGGTCACCTACAGCGACCACAGCCTGGCCTCGCTTGGGGTGTACCTGGGGAAGGGGATCGGGTTCGACTGCATCCATGCCGCCGGCTGTCTGGTGTTCGCGCTCGCCTTCGGGCCGGCGCTGGTCCGGTCGCTCAGCCGGTTCGCCGCGCGTTTGCACGTGACGTGGCAGCCGGTCGTTCCGCCGCTCGCACTGATCGTCGCGCTCGCCGTCGCGCTCTCGTTCTCGGGCGGGGTGGCGCGCTCGGCAGGCACCCCCGCCGGGTACCTGCTCGCCGCCGAGCACGCCGACGGTGGATTCGGCCCGGCGCCGGGATCGCCGTCCTCGCAGCTCTACGCCGGGTGGGTCGCGCTCGGCCTCGCCGCCGCCGGTGAGAACCCCGCCGACGTCGGCCGCGGCGGGCACAGCCTGCTCGGCTACATCCAGGCCGGCGTCGGTTCGGCCACCGACCCGGGCTCGGTGGAGCGGACGATCCTCGTCGCCCGGGCGGCGGGCGTGTCGGCGCGGAGCTTCGGCGGACGCGATCTCGTGAGCACTTTGGCACGCGACGTCCGGTCGAACGGCTCGGTTTCGAATCAGGTCAACCTGACTGCGTTCGCGGTGCTCGCGTTCCGCGCGGCCGATGTCGCGCTGCCCCCGGGGATGCTCGGTTGGATGGTCCGGCAGCAGGACTCGGATGGCGGCTTCAACTTCGGGACGCGCGGTGGCCTGAGCGACGCCGACGACACCGGTGCCGTGCTCGAGGCGCTCGCCGGGGCGGACGGGACGGGGTCCGCACATGCCCGGGCCCGCGCGATCCGGTACCTGCGCGGCCAGCAGGACGGCGACGGGGGCTTTCCGGCCATGCCCGGCGCCGGGTCGAACGCCCAGTCGACCGCGTTCGCGGTGCAGGGGCTGGTGGCGGCCGGCGTCGATCCCGGCTCGCTACGGCGCCGGGGCGCCTCGCCGCTCGACTACCTGCGGGGCCTGATCACGCCCGACGGGCACGTCCGGTACTCGCGCGGCGTCGACCAGACCCCGACGTGGGTCACCGCCGAGGCGCTGCTCGCACTCGACAGCCGGCCGCTGCCGCTCGTCTCGGCGGCGCGCCCGGCACCCCCGCCGGCGCACCGCGCTCCGGCGCGCTCGAGCGCCGCTCGCCACGCCGCGGCTCGGGCCACCGCGGCACCGGCCCCGCGGCACTATGCTTCGCCGCGCCGGGCCGCCGCGCCGGCGCGGCCGTCGGTCGCGGCGCCGGCATCCTCGGACCCGAACCTCGACCGACTCGCCGCCTACGCCGGAATCGTGACCGCGCTGAGCCTCGCGCCGCTGGGTTAGCACTGAATCCGTGTCGGGGGAAACCCGCTAGCCTCCTGGCCGCTGCATGCGGATCGGAGTCCCTAAAGAGACGGCCGAGGGCGAGCGCCGGGTGGCGCTCGTGCCGGAGATCGTGCGCAAGCTGACGGGCGGCGAGAATGGACTCGAGGTGGTCGTGGAGCGCGGCGCCGGAGCCGGCGCGCTGATCCCCGACGCCCAGTACGAGGAGGCCGGCGCTCAGATGGTCGACGAACCCGGTGCGGTGTTCGAGGCCGACGTCGTCGTCAAGGTGTCCTCGCCGAATCAGGACGAGATCGCGAAGCTCAGATCCGACGGCGTCCTGATCGGCTTCCTACAGCCGCTCACCGCCGGCGACGCGATCCGCTCCATCGCCCAGACGGGCGCAACCAGCTTTGCCATGGAAGCGATCCCGCGGATCAGTCGCGCCCAGTCGATGGACGCGCTGAGCTCGCAGGCGAACATCGGCGGGTACAAGTCGGTCCTGATCGCCGCGACCGAGATCGGCCGCTTCTTCCCGATGCTGATGACCGCGGCCGGGACGATCCGCCCGGCCACCGTTCTGGTCCTCGGCGCCGGCGTGGCCGGGCTCCAGGCGATCGCGACGGCCCGCCGCCTGGGCGCGGTAGTCCAGGGCTTCGACGTCCGCGCGGCGGTCAAGGAACAGGTCGAGTCGCTGGGCGCGCACTTCCTCGAGTTCGATCTGGGTGGGGATTTGGAGGGCGCCGGTGGGTATGCCAAGGAGCTCACGCCGGAGCAGCAAGCCCGCCAGCAGGAGCTGATGGCCGAGGCGATCGGCAAGGTCGACGTGGTGATCACCACCGCCGCGGTGCCTGGGCGCCGGGCCCCGATCCTGGTCACCGAGGAGGCCGTCCAGAAGATGAAGCCGGGCTCCGTGATCGTGGACCTCGCGGCGGAGACCGGCGGGAACTGCGAGCTGACCGAGCCGGGTCAGACCGTCGTGCGCCACGACGTGAAGATCCTCGGGCCGCTCAATGTCCCCAGCACGATGGCCGAGCACGCCTCACAGCTTTACGCGCGCAACATCCAATCCCTGCTCGAGCTGATGATCGGCGACGAGGGGCAGCTGTCGCTCGACTACGACGACGCGGTGATCGCCGGCGCGTGCATCACGCGCGACGGCGAGATCGTCCACGAGGCGGCCCGCGCGGCCGCCGAGGCAGCCGCCGCCACCAGCTCCTGAACCCGGAGAGACCATGAGCACGATTACCGAGATCGCGATCCTCGTCCTGGCCGCATTCGTCGGCTTCGAGGTCATCTCGAAGGTGCCCAACACGCTGCACACCCCGCTGATGTCGGGCACCAACGCGATCCACGGCATCGTGGTGCTCGGCGGCCTGTTGCTCATGCACTCGGCCCGCGGCGTGCTCGAACACGCGCTGCTCGTGATCGCGATCGCGTTCGGGACGATCAACATCGTCGGCGGATTCGTGGTCACCGACCGGATGCTCGGGATGTTCAAGAAAAAGCCTGACCTGCCGTCAGGCGAGAGCGCCGGCGAGATCGAGGGCGAGGGCAAGTGATCGCGACGATCTTCCTGCAGAGCTCCAACTTCATCAACGCCTGCTACATCGTGGCGTTCTCGCTGTTCATCTACGGGATGAGCGGCTTGACCGGCCCGCGCACAGCGGTGCGCGGGAACATGATCGCTGCGGTCGGGATGGTGATCGCGATCGTGGCGACGCTGCTCACGCCGCACGTGCTGAGCGGCTCGAGCACGCCGTGGTTGATCGCGCTCGGGCTGGTGATCGGGACTGCGATCGGGCTCCCGGCCGCGCGAAACGTGCGGATGACCGGGATCCCGCAGATGGTCGCGCTGTTCAACGGCGTCGGCGGCGGCGCCGTGGCGATCGTCGCCTGGGTCGAGTACCGCCACCACTTTGCTGCGGGCGGGTCTTTCTGGGTGGAGAAGTCGCAGATCCCGACCCTGTTCGCGGCGATTGTCGGCTCGGTCTCGTTCTGGGGGTCGAACATCGCGTTCGGGAAGCTGCAGGAGATCCTGCCGGGCCGGCCGATCAAGCTCCCCGGCCAGATCATCATCAACGCCGGCCTGTTCGTGATTTGCGTCGGGAGCGCGATCGTCCTGGCGTCGGGCGTGCACTCGCAGGGGTTGTTCATCGTCGGGATCCTGCTCGCGGCCGCGCTGCTGGGCAACATGGTGGTGCTGCCGATCGGCGGGGCAGACATGCCGGTGGTCATCTCGCTGCTGAACGCGTTCACCGGGCTGTCGGCGGCCGCCACCGGTATCGCGCTGAACAACACGGCGATGATCGTGGGTGGCATGATCGTCGGCGCCTCGGGAACGATCCTCACCAACCTGATGGCCAAGGCGATGAACCGCTCCGTCCCCGCGATCGTGGCCGGCGGCTTCGGTGGAGCGGTCGCGGCGCCGGCGGGCGGCCCCGGTGCCGAGGATCGCGGCCCGGTCCGCTCGACCAGTCCGCAGGACGTCGCGATCCAGCTCAGCTACGCGCGCCAGGTGGTCATCGCTCCCGGATACGGGATGGCCGTGGCGCAGGCCCAGCACGCGGTGCGCGAGCTCGAGAAGGCGCTCGAGAAAAAGGGCGTCACGGTCAAGTTCGCGATCCACCCGGTGGCGGGACGGATGCCCGGTCACATGAACGTGCTGCTGGCCGAGGCCGACGTGCCATACGACCTGCTCCGCGAGATGGACGAGATCAACCCCGAGTTTCCGCGCACGGACGTCACGCTGGTGATCGGCGCCAACGACGTGACCAATCCGGCGGCCAAGAACGAGCCCGGCTCACCTATCTACGGGATGCCGATCCTCGAGGTCGACCAGTCGGGTTCGGTCATTGTTTTGAAGCGGTCCATGGCGAGCGGGTTCGCCGGAATCGACAATCCGCTGTTCTACGAGCCGAAGACCGCGATGCTGTTCGGCGACGCCAAGCAGTCTGTGAGCGATATCACCTCCGAGGTCCAGGCGCTTTAGGGCGATTTCTGGGTAGACCGACGAGCGATGGATCCGGCCCGCCTGAAAGCCATTCCGATCTTCTCCCACCTCTCGGACGAGGAGGCCAACCGGCTGTCCGCGTTCGCGACCGAGACGAGCGTGGCCGACGGACAGATCCTGATGAAGCAGGGCGACTACTCGACCGAGCTGATCGGGATTGAGGAAGGCACGGCCGACGTGATCCGGGACGGCAAGAGGATCGCCTCGCTCAAGGAGGGCGACCTGATCGGCGAGATGGGGCTGCTCGAGCGCGAGCCGCGCAACGCCGACGTGATCGCCACCTCCTCGATGGTGGTGATGAAGCTGACCCACTGGGAGATCCGCCGGATGTCGGAGGAGACCCTGGGGCGAATCCAGGAGATCGTCGCCAAGCGGCGCGCGGACGGGGTCGCCGACCCCGCGCACTGAGCGTCGGGCCGGCGCGGCTGCAATTCTGCGCCCGCCGGCTTCGCGCGCGTGTCGGTTTGTCGCAGCTTTCCGGGCCGAGAGCCAGCGCAAGGACAGCGCGCGAAAACTGTGAAGCAGGTCCTAGGCCGACCGTCGTTGATCGATGGGTCGTATCCGGAAGGTGTCTGCACTGCTTGCGCTCGCGCTGGTCGTGCCAGGCTCGAGCGCGCTGGCGGCGTCGGCGTCGGTTTCCGGCGGCGCGGCGACGGGGTCGGTGTTCACGCGGACGCTGCGGCAGGGCGAATCGGGCGCGGACGTCAAGAAGCTTCAGACGTGGCTGACCGATGTCGGCTACAAGGTGCCCTCGACCGGCTACTTCGGCTCGATGACCAAGTCGGCCGTCGTCAAGTTCCAGACCGCCCAGGGGCTGGCGCCGGTGACCGGCGTGGTGGGGCGGCTCACGGCCTCGACGTTGTTGGCCTCGGTCAAGAAGGGCTCGGGCACGTCCGACACGCCGGGCCTCTCCCCGGTCGGAACCACCGGCTGGGTGTTCCCGCTCCAGGCGGTCTCGAGGGTGATGCCGTCGAGCTCCTGGACGCCCGACCAGGGAATCGACATGGCGATGGACAACAACGCGTGCGGCGCGAACGCGATCGAGGTGGCGATGACCGCCGGGACGATCGTGCAGGAGGGCATCGACGGATTCGGCCCCGCCGCGCCGGTGCTAAAGATCGCCGGCGGACCGTACGCCGGCCGCTACATCTACTACGGGCACGCCAAGCCGGCGCTCGTGCCGGTCGGTGCGCAGGTCACCGCCGGCCAGCCGATCGCCGAGGTCGGGTGCGGGAAGGTCGGCATCTCCAGCGCGCCGCACCTCGAGATCGGGATCAGTGACGTCGCCGGCCCGCCGTGCTGCCCCGGCTACCAGGAGACCTCGCCGGCGATGTACGACATCGTGCTGAGCCTGTTTCGCGAGGCCGGGGGGGACCGGCCCTAGATACGCTCGGGGGCGTGGGCACCGCCCCTCGTCTCCGACTGCGCACCGCTGCGGGCACCCTCGAGCTGGGTGGCCGGCCGTGGCTGATGGGCGTCGTCAACGCCACGCCTGACTCCTTTTCCGATGACGGCGCATATCGCACGCTCGATCAGCGCGTCCAGCTCGCGCGGACGCTGCTCGACGCCGGCGCCGAGATCATCGACATCGGCGGCGAGTCCGGGAGGACCGATCAGCCGCCGGTCGGGGCCGAGGAGGAGATCGAGCGCGTTGTGCCGCTGATCGAGCGCGTGGCCGGGGAGCTGGGCGCGCTGGTGTCGGTCGATACGTACAAGCCCGCGGTGGCGCGGGCGGCGGTGGCCGCAGGCGCGGCGATCGTCAACGACGTGAGCGGCCTGAGGGATGCTGGGTTGGCCGATGTGTGCGCCGAGACGGGCGCCGGACTGGTGCTGATGCACACCCGGGCGGCACCTAAGGACAAGCTGCTCGATCCGACGCTCGACGGGCTGGTCGGAGCCGACGTCAAGCGGTTCCTGCGCGAGCTGATATCGGTGGCGATGGCCCACGGCGTGTCGTTCGAGCAGTTGATGCTCGACCCGGGCCCTGATTTCGGCAAGACGCCGGCCCAGACCATCGAGGTCCTGCGCGATCTGTCCGATCTGCACGTGCTCGAGCGACCCCTGTTGTTGGCCGTCTCGCGCAAGGACTTCGTCGGAGCGATCACCGGCCGGGCCCCGAGGGAGCGGCTGGCCGGGACGCTGGCGGCGATCGGGCACGGCGTCGACGCCGGCGCCCACGTCCTGCGCGTCCACGACGTCGCCGAGGTGGCCGACTTCCTGGCTGTGCGGGCGGCGCTGGCCGGCGAGGCGGAGGTCGAGCCGGGGTTGCGGCTGACCGAGGAACTGCGCCGGGAGCCAAGCCGGGCCGTGCCGCGCTAGGCTCGGGGCAAGCGAATCGCCGGTCGCTGGCCCAACGCGACCGGAGCCCACCGATCCAAACCCCCCCAAGGAGGCCTCTTCATGTCGATCCTGGACCGCGACGCGCTTGCCGCAAGCCCGCTCGCCGACCTTCACGCACTTGCGTCCGAGCTCTCGATCGACGGCTATCGCCGGCTTCGCAAGGCCGAGCTGATCGACGCGATCCTGACCCGGCAGGGCGGCGAGCCCAAGTCCGAGGAGCAGCCCGCCGAGCCTGAGGCGGCCGGGGAGGAGGATCGCCCGGCCAGCCGTCGCCGGCGGGGACGCCGGGGTGGACGAAGCCGCAGCGCTCGCGACGAGTCAGACGAAGACGGCGCGGCCGAGGCTGCCGCCGCCCCCGAGGACGAGGTCGAGGTCGAGGGCGAGGGCGAGGGCCCCGGTGGCCCCGCGCCCGAGGGCATCGAGGAGCTCGAGGAAGAGGTCGAGCGCGCCGTGCGTGGCGGGCGTGGCGGGGCCGATCGCGAGGAGGAGATCGTCGAGGGCGAGGTCGAGCTGCTGCCCAACGGGTCGGGATTCCTGCGGGTCAGCCCACCGGAGCCCTCCGAGGACGACGTGTACGTCTCGGCCGCGCAGGTCAAGCGCTGCGAGCTGGTACCGGGCGACCGGATCTCCGGCCCGCGCCGAGCGCCCCGGCGCTCCGAGCGGTTCGCGTCGCTGATCCGGATCGACATGATCAACGGCCGCCCGGCCGAGGAGGTCGCCGACAGCACGCGCTTCGACGATCTGCCGGCGGCGTTCCCGACCGAGCGCTTCCGCCTCGGCTCGGAAGACCCGACGATCAAGGCGATCGAATGGCTGACCCCGTTCGGCCAGGGCTCGCGAGTGTCGATCGTCGGCCCGGCCCGGGCCGGCAAGACCGAGGCACTGCGCCGACTGGCCACCGCGCTCGCCAACCTCGAGGACGTCCAGGTCACGCTCGTCCTCGCCGGGGTGCGCCCGGAGGAAATCTCCGACTGGGCACAGGGACCGGTGGCGCCGGCCGCGTCGGTCAGCTTCGCCGCCTCGGCCGACGCCCAGGCTCAGACGCTCGAGCACGCCGTCGACCAGGCACGGCGCCTGGCCGCCCGCGGCGCCAACGTCGTGGTCCTGATCGACACACTGGCGGGGATCCAGGCCCACGCGGCCCGCAAGCTGTTGGGATCGGCCAAGAACATCGCCGACGGCGGCTCGCTGACCGTGATCGCCACCGCACCCGAGCCCCTGGGCGGCGAGACCACCGTGATCGCGCTCGATCCGCTGCTCGCCTCGACGGGTCGGTTCCCCGCCGTGGACCTGCTCGCGAGTGGGACGATCCGCCCCGAACTGCTGGTCGGCGACGCCGGTGCCGAGGCCATCGCCCGGGCGCGGATGGAGGCGCTGGACCCCGTAGCCGGCGGTCAGTAGGCCGTGCAGCGCGAGCGGTGGCGCGGCACGGCCTTGTAGCGCGGCGCCTGGCCGCGGTGCCAGAGGAGGGAGTCGATGTCGGCCTCGATCGCGCCGGCGCGCTCGGCCGCGATCAGGCCCACGGTATGCAGCGCGCAGGCTCGGATCTCGACCTCCTCGGGCGAGCCGTGCTCGATCAGCTCGCCTGACTCGATCCGCTCCAACAGGGCCGGGTCGTAGGTGAGCAGGCCGTCGAGGCGCAGGACGTGGGGGACGAGGTTGTCGGCGAAGATCGTCAGGCGGTCGAGGTCGCGGAAGGCGGCCACGCCGGCGCGCGCCAGGTCGGCGGCGGCGATCTGGGCGCGCTTGAGGAACAGCACGGGCACGTAAAGGCCGTCGTACCGGGACGCGTCGGCGAAGCTGTCCCAGGGTCTCAGGAGGTCCACGAGCGCCACCGCCGAGCTTCCCGCGGCGTCGACTACGCCCGCGAAGTGGCCGTCGTATTCTGCGGCGACGTGGCGCCCGAGATCGTTGAGCGAGCGCGCGAACAGCCCCATGAGCTCATGGTCGGGGTCCTGGCCAAGGGTCGCGGCGACGGCGGATGGGTGGATCTCGGCCAGCTCCGCCGCGGTCCAGGGCCCCTGGCTGGCGAACCGATCACGCACGCCGCCGGCGATCGTGAAGTAGCCCGACCGGCCCGTTTTTTTGCGCAGGGTCGGAAACCATCCCGACCCGAAGTTGATCGCGTCGAGGGTCAGCCAGAACGCCGCGAGCTCCTCACGGCTGCCTTCGGTCAGATGGGTCTCGGGGTCCGGGCCGCCCTCGGGCAGGTCGATCGGCAAGGTCCCCACGTAGGCTGGCGTCCGGTCGCGCTCGATGCGCACGAAGCGGGCCCGTTCGGCGACCTGCGCGCAGGCGAATCTGAGGCCGTCCAGCAGATCGGTCACCCGCGAAGGGTCCCAGACGGAGGCGACCACCGCCCCCGCTACCGTTGAGTTGACGGTCGCGCCCGCGCGGCCGGCTGGACCATGACCGAAACCGCCACCGAGCTCGAAGCCCTCCTCGCGGGGCTCAACGATCCCCAGCGCGAGGCCGTGACCTACGGCGAGGGGCCGCTGCTCATCCTGGCCGGCGCCGGGTCGGGCAAGACTCGCGTCCTGACCCACCGGATCGCCTACCTGGTCGCCACTGACGCCGCCAAGCCGAACGAGATCCTGGCCATCACGTTCACCAACAAGGCGGCGGGGGAGATGCGCGATCGGGCCGAACTGCTGGTCGGGCGCCGGGTGCGGGCGATGTGGGTGATGACCTTCCACGCCGCCTGCGCGCGGATGCTCCGCGCGCACGCCGACAAGCTCGGGTACACGCGCCGCTTCACGATCTACGACCAGGCCGACTCGCGCCGGCTGATCAAGCGCTGCCTGGACGACCTCGGCGTCGACCCCAAGCGCTTCACGCCATCCTCGATCCACAACCAGATCTCCGACGCCAAGAACAAGCTCCGCGACGCCGACTCCTACGCGCAGATGGTCGGCTCGTTCTTCGAGCAGACCGTGGCCGACGTCTACCGCGCCTACGAGCGCGAGCTCCACCGTGCCAACGCGATGGACTTCGACGATCTGCTGGTGCGCGCGGTCAACGTACTCGAGCTGTTCCAGGAGGTCCGCGACCACTACGCCGGCACGTTCCGTCACGTGCTCGTCGACGAGTACCAGGACACCAACCACGTCCAGTACCGCTGGCTCCAGCTCCTCGCCGAGGAGCGGCGCAACCTGATGGTGGTCGGGGATCCCGATCAGTGTCTGGTCGAGGGAACGCTTGTCACGATGGCTGACGGCCGTTCGAAGCCAATCGAGCAGATTGCGGTCGGGGACCTCATTCGCTCGTGCTACGGAAGTGGCGACTTCCGGCCGGCGCGCGTCGTCCGTACACATACCAGTGAGCCCATGGAGTGTGTGCGGATTACAACCATGAGTGGACGCGTGATTGAGAGCACTCCGGATCATGTTCACTTCGCTGGATACCGCCGTGGGCACGTTCCGCCGATGTTCATCACCTATCTGATGCGGCGAAGAGACAAGGGATGTCGTATCGGTATGACGAGGACCATGGACAAAGCGGGCAAATCCCTAGCTGGACTGATGGCGCGGGCGATGAAAGAGCAGGCGGAGGCGGCGTGGGTCGTGTCAGCGCATCACACCGCGACCGAGGCACGAGTTGCCGAGCCAATCCTGTCGGCCCGGTATGGCCTCCCCACCGTTCCGTTCGTCGCCTATGGGAGCAAGACAAACGGAGGGTTGATGGCTTCCCAGGAGTCGCTGGATGCGATCTTCGCGTCTGTCGACTCGAACTTGGGCGGCCTTCGCCTTCTCCATGACGAAGGCCTGTGGCCCGACACACCTCACCACGCACCCCAAACTTACGCGGCCGGTCGACGGAACGTCGTGCTCACGCTTTGCGCGGAAACTTGGGGCCACCGTGTTTATCACACGCTCTCGCTTAGCGGACGAGACCCGGGACTTCGCGAGGGCCTCGAGGAGCTTGGAGTCAACGTCGCCAAGTCGAGACCAGGAACGAATGGCTGGCGCAGCGAGACGTATTTTCGTGACGTCGAGTCCGCCTATTCTCTGTACAAACAGATCGAAGGTATTGCCGACGTGTCGTTGAGGTGCGTCGCCCGGTTCGGTACGAAACAATCAGGCGAGATCAATTCGCTCCCGTTCATGCACGCATCGAGTGTTCGTCCGGGCATGTCGATGTTCACCGCTGAGGGCCGTTACGACATCGTCGAACGCGTCGAGTGGGTCCGCTCCGAGCGACCCGTATACGACCTCGATATCGAGGGGACTCACAACTTCGTCGCGAACGGACTGGTTACCCACAACTCGATCTATGCCTTTCGTGGGGCCGAGATCAAGAACATTCTCAATTTCTCCGATGATTTCCCGGATGCGCGTGTTGTTCGACTCGAACAGAACTATCGGTCCACGCAGACCATCCTTGACGCGGCGAATGCGTTGATCGTCAACAACCGCGGCCGCATGGAGAAGGTCCTTTGGACCGACTTGGGCCAAGGCGACCCGATCAAGGTGCGCGAGTTGGAGGACGAGCACGCCGAGGCGCGGTACGTGACGGGCGAGGTGCAGCGACTGCTCGACGAGGGGGTGTCGCGGGCGGAGGTGGCGGTCTTCTACCGGACCAACGCCCAGTCGCGCGTGCTCCAGGACACGCTGGTGCGCGGGGACATCCCGTATCAGGTGATCGGCGGGACCAAGTTCTACGACCGGGCCGAGATCAAGGACGCGATCGCGTACCTGATCACGCTCACCAACCCGCAGGACGCCGGCGCGTTCACGCGGATCGTCAACTCGCCGCGGCGCGGGATCGGGTCGACGTCGTTGTCGAAGGTGCTCGCGTACAGCAACACGACGGGGATCTCGATCTGGGACTCGGCGTCCGAGCCCGAGCAGGTGCCCGGGCTGGGAGCGCCGGCGGTCAAGGCGCTCCGGCGGTTCATGGGCACGATGCACGTGCTCCGCGAGCGGCTCGAGTCGAACCCGGCGCTGGCGGCGCTGGTCAAGGAGGTCCTGCAGGAGACCGGGTATCTCGAGGCGCTCGAGGCCGAGCGGACGATCGAGGCGCAGGGTCGGCTCGAGAACCTCGACGAGCTCATCAACGTCGCTGCCGAATACGACGTGATCACGGCGGCCGAGCCCGAGCGCGAGGCCTCGCTGGCCGACTTCCTGCAGCAGATGGCGTTGCTCTCCGACGCCGACGATCGCAGCGACGACGAGGGCCTCGTCACGCTGATGACCCTGCACAACGCGAAGGGCCTCGAGTACCCGATCGTGTTCATGATCGGGTGCGAGGAGGGGGTGTTCCCGCACTCGCGGGCGCTCGACGAGGGCGGCCTGGAGGAGGAGCGCCGGCTGTGTTACGTGGGCATCACGCGGGCGCAGCGCGACCTGTACCTGACCTACGCCCGCACCCGCAACGTGTTCGGCGCCCGCAGCTTCGGCGCGCCGAGCCGGTTCATCTCCGAGATTCCGCCCCAGCTGACCGACGGCGAGCAGCAGCAGCCGCGCGGGCTGGCCGGCGTCCGTGCCCGCGCGACGTCCTGGCCCCGGAGCGACGAGGCCGGCGGGGCGTGGGATGCGGGAGCGGCGGTGGCGCCGGCGTTCCGGCTCGGCGAGGACGTCACTCATCCGAAGTTCGGCGAGGGCGTGGTGACGGGGCTCGAGCCGGGTGGGATCGTCGTGATCCACTTCAGCCGCGACGGCTCCGAGCGCAAGATGGTCGCCGACCTCGCGCCGATCACGCGGCGGTAGCGCCCGGATGTATCAGACGGGCGGTAGGTGTCTCTGTTCGGGCAGATGGCCCCCAACGGAGACGAGATATTGCTGCACGACAGCGCCGCACGGACGATTCACGATGCGCTGATCGACGCGGGAGTCGATCTGGACCGGGCGAGGTCGGACTCGGCGGTCTACTACCCCGACCTCGTGCCCCAAGTCTCGAGGGTCGCGACGCAGCCGGAGGTGATCGACGCGGCCCGCTCGATCCGCGGTGAGCGCGTCGACCCATGCGAGGTGCTCGGCATCATCCTCTCGATCACGTTCGTCGCCTCTTCTTCCGCTTCGATCCTCTAGGGTGCCGCGGCGATGGCCGCGACGATCATCGACGGCAAGGAAGTAGCCGTGCGCGTGCGCGCCGACGTGGCGCGCGACGTCGTGACGTTCCGCGAACGAACCGGCCAGGCACCTGGCCTGGCGACGATCCTGGTCGGCGACGATCCCGCCTCTGCGGTGTACGTGGCGAACAAGCGCAAGGCGTGCGGCGAGGCGGGGATCGCCGACTTTCACCAGCACCTTCCGGCCGACGCGAGCCAGGACAGCGTCGCTGCGGTGATCGAGGACGCGAACGGCAACCCTGAGGTGAGCGGAATCCTGCTTCAGCTGCCCGTCCCGAAGGGCTTGAACGGCAAGGAGCTGACCGCGCTGATCGAGGCCGACAAGGATGTGGACGGCCTGACCCACGTGAGCGCCGGTCGGCTCCTGCAGGGCGCGCCGGGTCTGCGCCCGGCCACGCCGCTCGGGGTGATCGAGCTACTCGACAGCTATTCGGTGGCGCTCGAGGGAGCCGAGGCCGTGGTGGTCGGCCGCTCCGACCTCGTCGGCAAGCCGGTGTCGTTCCTGTTGCTCGAGCGCAACGCCACCGTGACCATCTGCCATTCCCGGACCCGCGACCTGCCCGGGGTGTCTTCGCGGGCGGACGTGCTGATCGCGGCGATCGGCCGGGCCGAGATGATCGGGCCAGAGTACGTCAAGCCCGGCGCCGCCGTGATCGACGTGGGCATCAACCGCACCGACGCGGGCCTCAGGGGCGACGTCCAGTTCGATGCCGTCGCCGGGAAGGCCGGGCTGATCACCCCGGTCCCGGGCGGCGTGGGCCCGATGACCATCGCGATGCTGCTCCGCAATACGCTCACCGCCGCCAAGCTGGCCGTCGGCGAACGTGGATGACGCGCCACACCCTCGGCCCTGGGCGGGCCGTGGCGCGTCGCCCACAGTAGAGGGGGCCTGAAACGCCACACCCCCGGATTTCGGCGGGGAGTGGCGCGTCATCCACACCGCGGGGCAGGAGCAGGGCCCCGCACCGCGAAGAACGCAGCTGTGGAGAACCAGATCCGGCGGATGCATCTGGAGCGGTTGTCGCGCGAGGACTGGATGCTCGCCGGGGTGGCGGCCGTGCTCGCCATCGACCTGCTCCTGCTGCCGTGGTTCTCGTTCGGCGCGACGATCAACGTTGGGTCGGCCATCGTCTCGATCGGCGGTTCGCTGACCGCGGTTGACGCCCCGGACGCGTGGCTGGGCGTGCTCGCGGTGCTCGCGTGCGCGTTCCTGATCGCGGACCTGGGGTTCGAGCGGCTCTCGCCGGAGACACGACTGCCCTCGCTCGCGGCCGACCGCGAGACGACGCGCTACGTCCTCGCCTGCGTGGCGGCGGGGCTGATCGTGCTCAAGTTCCTGTTTCACATCGGGCGGTTCGGCGAGCTTGCACTGGGGTTCTGGCTGGGGCTGCTGCTCGTGGCGGGTCTGGTCGCGATGACCAGACGCGCGCGCCGGCCGGCGCCGGCGGCTGCCGCAGCACCGGAAACCGGCCCCAGCCTCTAAGCTCGGCCGTCCATGGACGTCGACCCGTCGAGGCTTCGGCGAGGCGAGCTGCTCGCCGGCGCCGGCGCGGTCCTGCTGCTGGTGTTCATGCTCGCGGGCAAGTGGGCCGGCTCCGGGTCGGGCTTTCAGACGCTCGTCACCCTGCGGTGGCTGATCGTGGTGACGATCGCCGCCGCGTTCGGCCTGGTCTTCGTCCAGGTGACGCGCCGCGCGCCCGCTGTGCCGGTCACGATGAGCCTGATCGTCACCGTGCTCGGTCTCATAACCGTGCTGGCGCTGATCTACCGGGTGCTGATCAACCCGCCGGCGCAGCAGCACGCGGCCGCCTACCTCGGACTGCTGAGCGCGATCGCGCTGGCTTACGGGGGATACCTGTCGCTGCGGGAGGAGGGGATCGCGCGTCGGGACGCCCCGCGCGACATTCCCATCGTACGGCCGGGTCCCGAGAACGGCTCCTAGAATGGCCGAGGCATGCTTGACAAGGCCCAGGTCCTCCACGTCGCCCGGCTCGCCCGGCTCGAGCTGAGCGACGCCGACGTCGAACGGATGGCCTCCGAGCTGTCCCATGTCCTCGACCACATCGAGAAGATCCGCGAGCTCGACCTGGAGGGCGTGCCCCCGACGTCGCACGTGGTCGACGTGGTGAACGTGCTGCGCGCCGACGAGCCGACGCCGTCGCTGCCGCGCGAGGTCATCTTGGCCGCCGCCCCCGAGCCGCTGAACGACGGCTTCGGCGTCCCGAGCCCCGGCGCCCAGTGAGCGACCTGATCGACCTGACCGCGGCTCAGGCGGGCAAGCGGATCGGCGCGGGGGAGATCGACGCCGCCGAGCTGTTCGAGGCGTACCGGCAGCGGGCGGCTGTGGACGAACTGAACGCGTTCACCTGGGTCGCGGAGGCGGCGCCCGCCCAAGACGGCCACGCCACAACACCGCTCAAGGGCGTTCCCGTCGCGGTCAAGGACCTGTTCTGCACCGAGGGCGTCCCGAGCCAGTCGGGCTCGAAGATCCTCGAGGGCTACCGTCCCCCGTACACCGCGACGGTCATCGGGAAGCTGGCCGACGCCGGCGCCCCGCTGCTGGCGAAGACCAACCAGGACGAGTTCGCGATGGGCTCATCGAACGAGAACTCGGGGTTCGGGCCGGTGCTCAACCCGTGGGATCGCCGGCGCGTGCCGGGCGGATCCTCGGGGGGAAGCGCGGCGGCGGTGGCCGCCGGACTCACACCGTGGGCGATCGGGACCGACACCGGTGGCTCGATCCGCCAGCCGGCGGCGCTGTGCGGGATCGTCGGCCTGAAGCCGACCTACGGCGCGTGCTCGCGCTACGGGATGATCGCGTTCGCCTCGTCGCTCGACCAGGCCGGGCCGCTCACCCGCGATGTCACCGACGCTGCGTTGCTGTTCCGCCACATGGTGGGTCGTGACCCCCACGACTCGACCTCGCTCGAATACCCGGCCACGATCGGGCTGCCCAGCGCCAACGACCTGAAGGGCATCCGGCTCGGGGTGCCCGAGGACTTGACCGGCGCCGAGGGCGGAATCGAGCCCGGGGTCATGGACAGCTTCAAGCGGACGCTCGCGCTCGCGGAGCGGCTCGGCGCGTCGATCGAGCCGTGCCGGCTACCGCACGCCCCGCACGCGCTGTCCGCGTACTACCTGATCGCGCCGGCGGAGGCCTCCGCGAACCTGGCTCGGTTCGACGCGGTCCGCTACGGGCTGCGGGTGGCGGGCGACGAGGACCTGACCACGATGTACAGCCGTACCCGTGAGGAGGGGTTCGGGGCCGAGGTCAAGCGCAGGATCATGCTCGGGACCTATGCCCTGTCGAGCGGCTACTACGACGCGTACTACGGAACGGCGCAGAAGGTGCGCACGAGGATCGCCGAGGACTTCCGGGCCGCGTTCGAGCGGTTCGACTTCATCGTCACGCCGACCAGCCCGTGCACCGCGTTCGAGCTCGGGTCGAAGATCGACGATCCCCTCGCGATGTACCTGAACGACTTCCTGGCCGTGCCGATGTCGCTGGCCGGCATCCCGGCCATCTCGATTCCGTCCGGGCTGAGCGACGGCTTGCCGGTGGGCTTCCAGCTGGCCGGACCCGCGTTCAGCGAGAGCCGCCTGATCGACGCGGCGTACGCGCTCGAGCGGGCGATCGAGTTCGATGGGAGTCCCGCCCGTGGGTGACTACGAGCCCGTCATCGGCCTCGAGATCCACGTGCAGCTGAGCACGCGGACGAAGATGTTCTGCGGCTGCCGGCTGTCGTCGGGCGACCCGCCGAACATCCACACCTGCCCGACGTGCCTGGGGCTGCCCGGCGCGCTGCCGGTGGTCAACGAGCGGGCGATCCACTTCGGGATCATGATCGGGCTGGCGTTGGGGTGCGAGATCGCCGAGCGCTCGCTGTTTCACCGCAAGAACTACTTCTATCCCGACCTGCCGAAGGGCTACCAGATCTCGCAGTACGACGTCCCGCTGTGCCTGGGCGGGCACCTGGGCGACGTGCGCATTCACCGCGTGCACCTCGAGGAGGACGCCGCCAAGCTCAACCACCTGGGGACGAGCGGGCGGATCCACGGGTCCGACCGCAGCTGGGTCGACTTCAACCGGGGCGGTACGCCGCTCGTGGAGATCGTCACCGAGCCCGACATCCGCTCGCCCGAGCAGGCTCGCGAGTGGCTGATCCTCCTGCGAACCACCCTCAGACAGCTCGGCGTCTCCGACGTCGACATGTCGCAAGGGTCGTTGCGCTGCGACGCGAACGTCTCGATCCGCCCGGCCGGGAGCACCGAGCTCGGCACCAAGACCGAACTCAAGAACATGAACTCGTTCGCGTTCCTGGAACGGGGCGTCAGGGCGGAGATCGAGCGCCAGGAGCGACTGCTCGCGGCGGGCGAGGAGGTCGTCCAGGAGACGCTCCACTTCGACCCGGTGAGCGGGAGCCTCACGCCGCTGCGCTCCAAGGAGGAGGCGCACGACTACCGCTACTTCCCCGAGCCGGACCTCGTCCCGCTCCTGGCCACCGAGGGGATGGTGGCCGCGGCGCGGGCCGACCTGCCGCCGGAGCTGCCGGCGGAGCGCGCGCAGCGCTTCGAGGAGAAGCTCGGGCTGCACGCCGACACGGCCAAGCTGTTCGCGTACCGGGCCGAGCTCGGCGACTACTTCGAGCGCGCCCTGGCCGCCAGCGGCGCGGACGGCGCACGCAACGGAGATGCGGCGCTGGAGCCGGCCGAGCTGTCCAATTGGATTCCCCAGCTCGTCGAGCGCATCGGGTCCGACGCCGACCCGGCGACGAGCAACGTCACCCCCGAGAGCCTGGCCACGCTGGCGACGATGGTCAAGGCCAGGGAGGTCAGCCGCGACGCGGCGCGAGAGGTGCTGACGATGCTCGTGCAGGAAGGCGGCGACCCGCGCGCGATCGTTCAGCGCGAGGGGCTGGGCGCGATCAGCGCTGAGGACGACGGCCTGGCCGACATCGTCGACCGGGCGATCGCCGCCGATCCCGCGGCGGCCGAGCAGGTTCGCTCAGGCAACATGAAGGCCATCGGCCCGCTGGTCGGCTTCGTGATGCGGGAGACGAAGGGACGCGCGGACGGTGGCGAGATCACTCGCCTGATTCGCGAACGGTTGAGCTCTTAGGGGTTCAGACCCACTAGTTGAGGCGGCGCGACAGCCGTCGCACCACGAAACCAGCGACCAACAGCGTTCCGCCGCCCGCCACCAGGAGGGCTACGTCGAGCCCCGTGAACGGCAGTGTCCCCGAGGAATCGGTCGTCGTGGTGTCGCCGGTCGTCACGGTCCCGTTACTGACCGAGTTGCACGTCTGCGGGCTATAGGCCTGACAAGTGGAGCTTGATGCTGCAACAGCGATACCCGGAATGGCCAAAAGAGCCAGCACACCGAGCACCCCTACCAGCGCTGAGATGCGTTTCATGAATCCCTTCGTTCGTCGCGGAAACCCCAATACTGCCCCAATCGTACATGAAGCTGGCGATACTTTACAAGGGGTACCAAGGCCTATGCAAACCATCCACCGGCTTGCGGAGTCTTTGTATCAACGCGCAAAGTGCAGCAGCTTTTGCGAGCAACCACGCGCGGTGATGACAATTGGCAAAGGTTGGCCAGGATTGGGAGCAGTAAAGGGTAGCGGCCGCGGCGGCGGCAACCTCAGAGCGACAGCGCCAGCAGTTGGAGCGCCGCCACCGCGGTGAGGGGATGGACGCTGTCGACCTGGTCGATGGCGCGGGTGATCACCCCTTCGCGGGGGTTCAGCGAGGCGGCGCGAACGAAGTCGCGGCGCGCCGTGGCCTTGTCGCCCTGCGCGGATGCGGCCAGGCCGGCGCCGAGCCAGGTGTACCAGCCGCCGGGATCGCGCGAGATCGCCTGCTGGAAGCGCTGAGAGGCGGTGGCGAAGCGGTTGGTGCTCAGCGCGATCGTGCCGGCGAGGCGGTCGGGGTCGGGACTCAGTGGATTCAGGTCGGCGGCGGTCCGCAGGTCGCTCAAGGCCCGCCCGGGATCGCTCTGCGTCACGTCGCTGGCCTGGGACATCTCGCGCACAGACACGTAGGGGAAGCCGAGGGCGACCACGGCGGCGAGGAGGGTCACTCCGCCCGCGACGCCGGCCGCGACCCGGACGCCCCGGCGCGCGGGCGCGCTGGCGGGGGCGTGGGGGGCGTCCCACGCGGGCGAAGGCGATCGAGCGCCCAACGCCCCGGCCATCCCCAGGAACCCAAGCGCCGGCCCGCTCAGCGCCGGGATCTCCCAGAACCAGTCGACGGACCCGTGGACCAGCCATACGACGAGCGGCAGCAGCGCCGCGCCGGCGATGCCGGCCTCGAGGCCGCCGCGCCGGCGAGAGCGCCACGCAGCGACGATCGCCGCCACCAGGAACACCGCGAACAGCGAAAAGCCCACGAGTCCGGTGTGGGTCAGCAGCCGCAGCTCGAGGCTGTGGGTCCAGGCCGGCTCTTCGGTCGTATGACGCCGGGCCACGTAGTACTCCGCGTAGTTGTCCTGACCGAGTCCCCCGATCGGCTGGGCGGTGAACGCGTCGAGCGAGACCCGCCAGAAGTCGTAGCGACCGCTGCCGACGTCGGTGAAGTGCGAGCCCGTGCGCACGGCGGGCTGCGAGCTCTCCTGATGGCTGAAGCCGTGCCACTGGCGCGAGATGAAGCTGAACGGGTGACCGTGGCTGACCGCGAGTCCGCCCACGATCGCCGCGGCGACGGCGAGCACCACGGCGGCCGAGCCGAGCACGCGCCGGCGCATGGGACTCGGCGGGCGCGCGGGCATCAGCGACTCCCCCCACGCGATCAGGGTGGCGGCGACGAAGGCCAGCCCGCAGAGCAGCAGCGCGGAGTGGCCGGCCTCACGCGCGGCGTGGGTGAGCGCGGCCCCGGCGGTCGCCTCGTAGACGTGCAGCAGTCGGTGCACGATGGCCAGCGTGGCCAACGCGGGGATCACGGCGGCGGCCGCGACGCGCAGGCGATCGGGCACGACCGCGATCGCGAATACGAGGACCAGCGGCAGGGTGAACAGCCAACCCCGGCTCTGCACGATCACCGCCAGCTGGAGCCCCACGCAGGCAAACCCGATCAGCGCGCCGCGGAGCAGCCCCGGGAGCTCCCGGCGGGCGGCCAGCGCGGTCGCGACCAGCGCCTGGACGGTGAACAGCGCCGCGGTGGAGTTGAAGTAGCCGGTGGGCGCGGCCAGGCGGCCGTCGATCACCAGCGCATCGATGTGATCGCCCGAGGCGAGGCGCAGGAGCAGGACGGCCCCGATCACGCCCACCCCGACCGCAAACACGAGCAGCGCGATCAGCGCCCCGCGCACGGTCCACGGCATCACCAGCATGGTCGCGAACACGAGCAGGTAGAGCAGCGCGCGGTTTGAGCCGGCCAGGGCGTCGCCGGGGGAGGCGGCCCAGCTGATCGACAGATACGACCAGGCCACGTACAGCGCGAACGCCGCGAGGGCGACCGCTGCCGGGCGCGACAGTCGAATCGAGCGCAGCCCGCGCGCGATCACGACGCCCCCGAGCAGGGCGAGCAGGACCAGCGCCCCCCAGTACCAGGTGTCCGCGTCGTAGCCGCCGTTGTGGACGGCCCACACGAGCATCAGCGCCACCACGATGAGGCCCGGGATGGTCCAGGCATAACTGCGGAGCGGGCCGAGAAGCGCGTTCGCGCCGGCGCGCCGGGCGGTCGGCTCCTCGGTTACGGACGTTGCCGGCATGGCGCTCGGTCAGGCGGGACCGGCCGCGCCCGCCGCCAGCAGCTGGGTCAGGTGGCTGAGCACGAGATCCACCTCCGCCTCGCCGTAGGTCGACGACAGCGGCAGCAGCAGATGGCGGGCGGCCAGCGCCTCAGCGCGTGGACAAGGCGAGTGGTCGTGATAGCCGCTGAGCGACGTGAGCGCGGGGTAGCGCGTGGTCTGGATCCCGCGGCGGTCGAGCTCTCGGGCGATCCGGTCGCGCTCCTCGGGGGTGTCGAGCAGGATGGCGAACCCGAAGTGCGAGGCGCGCTCGACGTCCTCGTCGGACCAGGGGATCGTGACCCCGTCGGCGCCCTTCAACCGCGAGCGGTACCGGCGAACCTGCTCCCGGCGGCGTGCCACGTCGGCGTCCAACCGGGGCAGGCGGCTCAACCCGAGCGACGCGCGCGGTTCGTCGAGGCGGAAGTTGAAGCCGACGTCGACCACGTCGTAGCTCTCGGCGTGGCCGCGGTGACGGTCCCACGTCATCGAGGTCATCGCGTGCGAGCGCAACGAGCGCGCCTTGGCCGCAAGCGCCTCGTCGGCGGTGATGATCATGCCGCCCTCGCCGACGGCCAGCTGTTTCTTGGAGAAGAACGAGAAGCATCCGGCCAGCCCGACCGTGCCGGTCAGGCGTCCAACGCCGTCGCGGGCGGTGATGCTGTGGGCGCAGTCCTCGATCAGGATCAGCCCGTGCTCGCGGCACAAGCGCTCGAGCGCCCCGAGATCACACGCGTACCCGAGCCAGTGGGTGGCGAGCACCGCACGCGTGCGGGGACCGATCAGGCGCTCGGCCTCGGTCGGATCGAGATTCGGATCCTCGAGTCCGATCGAGTCGACCAGCACCGGCCGGGCGCCGGTGTAGCGTACGGCGGCCGCGCCGGCGACGAACGTCGTCGCCGGGACGAGCACCTCATCGCCCTCTCCTAGGCCGGCCCCGAGCAGCGCCAGATGCAAGGCCGCCGTGCCCGACGACACCGCGACGGCATGCGGGACGGCGAAACGCTCCGCGAAGGACAGTTCGAACTCGCGCGTGCGCGGGCCCATCGTCAGCCAGCCGCTTTCGAGCACGCCGAGGAAGGCCGCGATGTCGTCCTCGCTCAGCTGCAGGTCGGTCAGCGGCAGCGCCCAGGTCAATGTCCCAACTCCTCGGTCAGGGCCGCCACCACGCGATCCTGTTCGGCCTCGGCCATGTGCGAGAACAGCGGCAGGGTGACCTCGCTGCGCGCGGCGCGCTCGGTCCTCGGCAGCGACACGCCGGGGTTCCGGTCCCGGTAGGCGGTGAACTCGTGGACGGCGGGATAGAACAGGCTCGTCTGGATGCGGTGTCGCTCACGCAGCGCGATGCGCAGCGGCCCCTGACGCGAGGCGTCCTCGAGCATCACCGGCATCACGTAACAGCAGGACGTCCCGACTCCGTCTTCGGTGAACGGGACGATCAGCCCGGGCACGTCTTCGAGCAGCCGGCGGTAGCGCAGGGTCAGCTCCTGCCGTCGCGCCACGTCGTCCTCGAGTCGGCGCAGGCGTGAGAGCAGCAGCGCGGCGCGCGGCTCGTCGATCCGGTAGTTGAAGCCGAGCGCGGTCACGTCGTAGTCCTCGGGAGCCCCCTCGTGGCGATCCCAACTGCCTCGGGTCATGGCGTGGCTGCGCCTCGAGCGCACGAACGCCGCGACCTCGGCGTCGTCGGTGGCCAGCAGGCCTCCCTCGCCGGCGGCCAGGACCTTGTTCGAGAAGAAGCTGAACGCGCCGGCCAGGCCGAAGGTCCCGAGGCTCTTTCCGCCAAGCGACCCCGTCGGCGAATGGGCGGCGTCCTCGATCAGCGCGATCTCCCGCTCGGCGCACAGCTCGGCGAGCTCGTCGACCGCCGCGGCGTAGCCGCCGAAGTGCATCGCGACGACGGCGCGGGTGCGCGGGGTGATCAGCTCGCGCACGTGGGCCACGTCGATCACGGGCTCCTCCAGGCTGACGATGTCGGCGAACACGGGCGTTCCGCCGGCATAGATCACCGCGGCGGCGGTCGCGGCCATCGTGTACGACGGAACGATCACCTCGTCCCCTCGGCCGATCCCCGCGGCCAGATAGGCCAGGTGCAGCGCGGCGGTACAGCTCGAGACGGCGACCGCATAGGTCGAGCCGATCGACCGGGCGAACTCGGCCTCGAACTCGAGCGTCCGGGGCCCCATCGTAAGCCACCCGGAGCGCAGCGTCTCCGCCACCGCGTCGAGGTCCTCGCGCGTGACCTGCAGGTCGAAGACCGGGATCAGACCACTAGGGGATGTTTCGGTAGCGCCCATCGAACGGGTCCCCAAATCGATTCTGCTCCAGCGCATCCAGCACCTCGGCGATCCCGTCCGGCACGATCATCTGCGTCTCGAAGCCCAGCGCGGCGCGGATCTTGTCGAAGCTCACCTTGTAGTCGCGCGGGTCCTCGTCGCGGCGCACGTACTCGACCTCGCCCCGGTCGGTCTGCTTGCGGATCTCCTCCACCAGGTCGAGCTTGCGGTAGTTCTCGCCGGAGCGTCCGACGTTGAAGACGTCGCGGACCACCCGGTCGGCCGGCGCGTCGAGCACGGTGCGAACGGCGCGGCCGGCGTCGCGAACGTGGACGTAGGGGCGCCAGAACTGCTCGCCGAACACCTCCAGTCGCCGGTCCGCCCACAGGTCGCGGGTGAACTCGTTCACGGTGAGGTCGAACCGCATCCGGGGCGCGACACCGTAGATCGTGGCGAACCGCAGGCACACCGGCTCGAACCCGGGAGCGTCTGAGGAAAGCAACGCCTGCTCCATCTGCACCTTCTGCTCGGCGTACAGCGACACCGGGGCGAGCACGCCGGTCTCGTCGATGGGCGTGGCGGGGTCCGCCATCCGCCCGTAGTTGGAGCAGGTGGAGGCGAACACGAACCGGTTGACTCCGAGCCGGGCGGCATCGCTGACGAGCGCCCGGGTGCCCTCGACGTTGACCTCGTGCGAGACCGCCGGATCGCGGGCGCAGGCGGGATCGCCCACGATCGCCGCCAGGTGCACGACGGCCTGCGCGCCCGAGAGCGCGCGCTCACGCGCCTGCGGATCGCGGACGTCGCCGCGGATCAGCTCGACGCCCGCCCGCTCGAGCTGCTCGGCGATCCCGGACTGGTCGTGCAGCAGGCTGTCGAGCGCGCGCACGGGCCGGCCGGCCGCAGCCAGGTCCAGGCACAGGGGCGTACCGATGTAGCCCGCGCCGCCGGTGACGACGATCACGTCGCCGCGTGTCTCCGTCGCGCTCAAGGTCAGTTGTGCTCCGAGCTGGGGTCGACGATGTGGTCGAGCTCGTCGGGCGCGGCGCCTGGCACCGATCGGCCGACCCGGGCGCCGCGGGGAGGAGCGACCGAGTGGGCGTCCTCGGTGCCCAGCACGTCGTGCTCGAGCACGACGTCGCGGTCATCGCGGCGCTCCTTGTAGCCGTAGTAGCCGCGGGCGCGCTCGTGCACCGCGTTGACGACCAGCCCGAAGCCCTTGTCCGGGTAACGCTTGAGGATCGCGGTGGCGGCGCGGATGTGCTCGCGCGTGGTCAGGTAGGGCCGCGCGACGATCAGCACGACGTCGATCGCGGGGTTGTGCAGCAGCACCTGAGCGTCGGCGACGGGCAGGAGGGGCGGACCGTCGATCACGACGAAGTCAAAAGCCCCCGCGAGGTCCTCGAGCACCCGGCTCATCGCCGGCAGTCGCAGCAGCTCGGCGGAGTTCGGCGTGAACGGGCCGCTCGCGAGGACGGCGAGTGAGGGCAGCGCCGGGGTCTCCTGAACCAAGTCGACGGCGCCGGAGCCACCCGCCACGAGCGCGTTCATCAGACCACGGCCGTGGGAGGTGATCCCCAGCTGCCGCTTCAGCGCTGGGCGGTGCACGTCGCCCTCGACCAGCGCGACCGACTTGCCGGCGGCGGCCATCGCCCGCGCCAGCCCGCCGGCGACCGAAGTCTTGCCCTCGCCTGACACCGCGCTCGTCACGAGGATCACCTGCGGTCGCTCGCGCAAGGACACGAACCCGAGCGCGTCGCGGAGGATCCGGAACGGCTCCAGGTCGAGCTGCGCCTCGCGCTCGCCGCTCAACTTCCGGCGCAGCGGCACCGAGGTCATGGCGGGCAGCCCATACAGCCGCTCGAGCGCCTCGGCCGACTTGATGCGGCGGTCGAACAGGTCGAGCATGAACGCGAGCACCAGCCCGATCAAGATCCCCACGGCGGCGCCGACCACCGCGTCGCGCTTGACGCTGGGCGACGAGGGTGCGCTGGGTGCGCCCGCCTGCTCCACGACCTGCGCGCCGCCGTTCGTGACCGCCCGGAGCGCGATCACCTGCTCGAGCGCCTGCTTGATCGCGGGGCGGCTCGGGTCGTCGGCCGGGAGCTGGGCCAGCTCGTGTTGCAGCTTCGCCTGCCCTGAGACGAGCTGCTGCTGGGCCGAGGCGGTCAGGTAGTCGACGAGCGCGGAGGCGAACGCGTTGGCCTTGGCGGCGGCTTGGGCGGGGTCGGTGTCGGTCACCTGGATGTCGATCAGATCATTGGTGCTGTCGGCGCTGGCGGTGACCTGAGCCGCGAGATCGGCCGCTGATTCAGAGCTGCGGAGCTTCTCCTTGGCCATCGCCGCGACCGTGCCCGAGGTCGCGAGCGAGACGTCGTCGCTCTGCAGGTGCGACAACGACGTCGAGTCCTGCGACTGGGTCTGGGTCGGCGCGACCAGCGCCGGCAGGTTTGACGGCTTGATCAGCAGCTGAGCCGTCGCGGCGTACTGCTTCTGCGCGTGAAGGGCCAGGCCGAGCGTGATCCCGAAGCAGACCAGGCAGGAGATCAGGATCAGCCACCAGCGCTCGCGAACGACGCGCAGCGCGTTGATCAGCGCTGAGCGTTCGGTGGAGACCTCCGCCCCCGGGGTACTTGACCACGCGCTCATGCCGTCCTAAGGGTATCGGCCAGTCTGGCGCCCGACCTTAGTGGCTCCATAAGTTGGCGGAAGGCCTGCGCAAAGCGATCAGGCCCAAATTGGACGGCGTTTGCGCGCAGCTCGCGCTCGTCGAAATCCATCGATTCGAAGCGGAGAATCGCCTCGCACAGGCCGTCGACCGATCCATCCTCGTACAGCACTCCGGTGCGGCCGTCGCGCACCGAGTCGCGCACCCCGCCGACGCCGTAGGCGATCACCGGCACGCCGGCGGCCTGGGCCTCGACCGGCACGATCCCGAAGTCCTCGACGCCCGGGAAGAGCAGCGCTCGCGCGCGGGAAAGCAGGCCCGGCAGATCCTGGTCGGGGACGTGCCCGAGGAACTCGGTGGTTCCTGAGGACAGCTCCCTCAGGCGATCCATGTCCCGGCCCGTGCCCGCCACCATCAGCTTGCGGCCGAGTCGCTCGCACGCGCGAATCGCGATGTCCGCGCGCTTGTACGGGACGAGCCGGCCGAACACCAGGTACGCGTCCCCGGGGGCGCGTTCGACGTCGAGCAGGCGGGCGACCTCGACCGGCGGGTGGATCACCCGGCTCTCGCGCCCGTAGAACTTCCTGATCCGGTCGGCCACGAAGGTCGAGTTCGCCACGTACTCGTCCGGTCCCTCGGCCCGCTTACGGTCGACGCGGCGCAGCCAGGCGGTGCCGAGCGGCAGCAGGCGGCGGGGGAGCGGCCCGATCGCCTCCCGCTTGAGGAAGTCCGGATCCCACGCGTAGCGCATCGGTGTGTGGCAGTAGCAGACGTGCGGCACGCCGGCCGGCACGCGGACGTTCTTGGCGCAGGCGTGATTGGAGGAGATGACCAGATCGAAACCGCTCAGATCAAAAGATCGAAACGCCGCGTCCATCAGCGGCAGCAGGTAGGTGTAGCGCCGCGTCGCGCCCGGCACCCGGTTCAGAAACGACGCGTGGACGGGGCGGTCGCGCAGGATCGCCGGCCAGGGCGCCGGGTCGTAGATCGAGGTGAACACCTCGGCCTGCGGCACGACGCCGAGGATCGCGCAGACCACCTGCTCTGACCCACCGGGGATCGTGAGCCACTCGTGGACGACGGCGACGCGGGGGAACCGTTCAGCGAGCGCCGCGGTCATTCAGGTTCGATGATATGTCGCGTGATCGACCTGCACTGTCACATCCTGCCCGGGGTCGACGACGGGCCGCGCTCGCTCGACGAGGCGATCACGCTCTGCCGCGTCGCCGAGCGGGACGGCACCCGGACGCTGGTCGCCACGCCGCACGTGAACGGGGACTACCCCAGTGTGACGCCGGCGGTGATCGTGGAGCAGGCCGGCGCGGTCAATCGCGCGCTGCGCCGCTCCGGCGTCAACGTGAGCGTGCGGACGGGGGCGGAGGTGGCGCTGTCGCGCGTTGGGGAGCTGTCCGACCCCGAGCTCGAGCTGCTCGCGCTCGGTGGCGGGCCGTACCTGCTGGTCGAGCTCCCGTGGACCTCGGCCGCCTCGGGCGCGCTGAGTGCGCTGAGCGGGCTCGCCGCGCGCGGCCATGGGATCGTCCTGGCGCACCCCGAGCGCTCGCCCATGCTCCAGCACGACAACGGACTGGTGGCTGAGCTCGTGCAGTCGGGTGCGCTGTGCTGCCTGGACGTCAGCTCGCTGACCGAGCGCTCCGACCGCCCGACCCGGTCGCTGGCGTGGAAGCTGCTGGCGGACCGCCTGGTGCACGCGATCGCCTCCGACTGCCACGACGCCGAGCGGCGCCCGCCCCGCCTCGGGTCGGTGCTCGAGCAAGCCGGGCTGAGCGCGGATCAGATCGACTACTTCACCCGTCGGGGGCCGGAGGCGATCCTGGCCGGGGAGGAGGTGCCGCCTCCGCCTCGGGTGGAGTCTCGCCGGCGGCGGTCGTGGTTTGGCCGGTCGCGGTGAGACCGACCGGGTTCTCGCCGGTCAGCGCCCGGCGGTAGACCGCCTCGGTCGCCCGCGCGATCGTGTCCCAGTCGAACGCCCGCTCGGCCCAGCGCCGGCCCTCCTCGCCCATCCGGCGCAGCTCCGCGCGCCCGGCCGCGCCGGCCTCGTGCAGAACGTCGGCGAGCGCCCGGGGAGACGCCTGGCGGCAGATCCAGCCGGTGAGCCCTGGGATCACCGCCTCGCCGAGACCGCCGGACGGGTACGCGACGACCGGCCGGGCGAACCCGTAGGCGAGATGCAGGACGCCGCTCTGGCTGGCCCGCAAGTAGGGAAGCGCCACCAGATCGCCCGCGGCGAACAGGCGGCCCACCTGCTCGATCGGCTGGAAGCCGTCGAGCAGGGTGACGCGGCCGGCCAGCCCCGGTGAGCGCAGCCGATCCGCCGTCCCAGCCAGCCCACCATGATCCTCGCCCGCGATCAGGACGTGCCAATCCCGCCCGCCCGCGTCGAGCGCGGCGTCGAGCAGGTCGTTCAGGCCCTTGTCCGGGCGCAGGACGCCGAACAGCAGCACCACCGGCCGATCGGGGGGCAGTCCGAGCGCCACGCGGGCCTCGTCGGGGTCGAACACCGGCGCGGCATCGGCCAGCGCGGCGTAGTGGCCGTGGGGGATCACGGTCGGCGGGCGGCTGACCCGGCCGCGGTCGGCCTCGGTGTGCACGATCGTCTCGCGCGACAGGGCGGGCAGGATCCGCCGGCTGTCGAGCAGCCGGGCGTCTCGCTCGAACGTGTTGTGGGCGGTGTAGACGAGCACCGCGCCGGTGGCCCGGAGCGCCGGCGTCGCGATCAGCCCGAGCGAGGGGTGCTCCCAGCCCTGGACGTGCGTCACGGCGTGGCGCCGGGACAAAGCGAGGAGCCGGGGGAGCGAGGCCAGGAAGCGCAGGCCGTTGGCCAGCGGCCCGAGACCGGCGCGTCTGAGGAGCCGCGCCGGCGTGGAGTGACCGCGGACATAGGCGAAGACCGGGACGACGCGCACGCCCGGCGCGGCCGGATACAGGTGGTCGGCCGCGGTCGCGATCGTCACCGGCACGCCCAGGCGGGCCAGGCCGGCGGCGAGCTGCCCGGTGTAGTCGGTCACCCCCCCGCGCCCACCCTGCTCGACGATCAGGACGCCCCGGCGGCGAAGCGCGCCGGCGTCTCGCGCATCCGCCTCCTCGATGTGTGGCTCGGCCGCTCCCAGAACGAGGGGATACCCTACGCGCGATGCGGCCTTATGCGCGATGCGGCGGGCGGTGATCCTCGCCGGCGGGCTGGGGACTCGGCTTCGCCCTTACACCACCGTCCTGCCCAAACCGCTCATGCCGGTCGGCGACCGGCCGATCCTGGACATCGTCGTCCGTCAGCTCGCCCGGGCCGAGTTCGACCGGATCACGATCGCCACCGGATATCTGGCCGAGCTGATCGAGGCGTTCTTCGGCGACGGCTCGCGCTACGGCATCCCGATCGACTACTTCCGCGAGGACCAGCCGCTCGGGACGGTCGGCGCGCTCAGCCTGATCGACGGCCTCGATCACGACTTCCTGGTCATGAACGGGGACATCCTGACCGACATCGACTACGCCGCGCTGCTGGAGCGCCACCAGCAGGGAGGACAGAGCGCGACGATCGCCGCCCATCGGCGCGACGTCCAGGTCTCGCTCGGCGTGATGCGCTTCGAGCAGGACAGCGACCCCTCGGTGGTGACCGACTACATCGAGAAACCGAGTTACTCATACGTGGTCTCGATGGGCGTCTACTGCTTCGCGCCACGGGTCAAGGAGCACATCCCCGCGGGCGAGCGCCTCGACTTCCCCGACCTGGTTCTGCGCCTGATCGCGGCCGGTGAGACGGTCCGGGCGTGGCGCTCCGAGGACCACTGGCTGGACATCGGCCGCCACGACGACTACGAGCAGGCGCAGGACGAGTTCAACCAGCTGCGCCATCGGTTCCTGCCGGAGCCCTAGTGTTTTGGCGGTCATGAAGGTGCTCATCGTCGATGAGGGCCACGACCGCGCCTCGGTGGCCGCGGCGCGGGCCTTGGCCGCGACCGGTTGGACGGTCGGCGTCGGGTGCGCGGCGCCGGACGCGCCCCGCGCGAGCCTCGCGGCGCGGTCCAGTGCCACCGCGGCCCTGCACCAGATCGTGCACACCGACGACGGCGAGGAGGCGTTCGCCCGGAGCGTCGAACGGGTCGTGCGCGAGCACGGTTACGACACGGTGTTCCCGGGATGGGAGTCGGCGGTGGTGGCGCTGTCGGAACGCCGGGAGCGACTGGACTGGCCACTCGGGTACGGCCGCCACGACGGGATCGTGACCGCGATCGACAAGTGGTCGCTCGTGCCGGTGGCGCAGGCGGCCGGCCTCGAGGTGCCCAGAACGGTGATCGCGACCCCCGAGGGCCTCGAGCAGCTCGGCCGCCGCGTGGTGGTCAAGCCCGCCTCGCAGCGCGAGGTCCGGCTGGCCGCGGCGGCGTTCGAGGCCCGGGACGCGGCGCTCGCTCGCGCCCGGCAGATCGAGATGCTGGGCGGGCGGGCGATCGCGCAGGAGCAACTCGACGGCCGGCTTGCCGCGGTCTCGCTCGTGGCCGGCCCAGACGGAATCGTGTCGATCGCCCAGCAGATCGCCGTGCACGCCTGGCCGCGCCCGGTAGGGGTGACTGCGCGCGGGCGCAGCGTCCGCGTCGACCCGCAGCTGCGCCGCGCGATCGAGCGACTGCTCGACGCGCTCGGCTGGGAGGGCCTGGCCCAGCTCCAGTTCCTCGTCCCCCCGGATGGACGCCCTCGGCTGATCGACTTCAACCCGCGACTGTACGGGTCGCTGCCACTGGCGATCAGGGCCGGCGCCAACCTCCCCGATGCCTGGGCGCGCGTAACGACCGGCCGGCCGGTGGCGTTCTCCGAGGGGCGGCCGGGCGCCCGCTACCAGTGGTTCAGCCGCGACCTGCGCGCCAGCCTGGCCGATCGCCGGCGACTGCGCCAAACCGCCGAGTGCCTGATGATCGCCCCGACCGCCGCGCATACGCTCTGGAGCCGCGAGGAGCCGTGGCTCGCGCCGAGGTTCCTGCTCGAGCAGGCCGGCCGAAAGGCGCGCGAGCGCCTGACCCGGCCGACGCCGGCGGAGGCGGCGAGCGCCCGGCTGCACGGCGCCGACCCGACGCCCGCGGTGCGCCACGCGCTCCGCTCGCGCCGGATTGCGCCGTGGCCCGAGCGCGCCCGGCAGCGGATCGCCATGAAGCGCGGCCGGCTCGCCTACGAGGACGACTGGCTGCGCCCGCTCCAGGCGGCGCGCCGGTCCGCGCTCGGCCCCGCCGCCGACGGCCCGCCGAGGTTCCTGATCCGCGTCGACGAGTTCCCGCACGCCTCCGGCTACGACGATCCACGTTTCGGTTACGAGGCCTCAGCGCGATTTCACTCGGTCATGGCCGAGGCGGGGGTCGAGTATCTGATCGCGGTCGTCCCGCAGTGGACGGGTGAGTATCTCCGGCCCGATGGCAAGGGTGAGCGTCCGCTCGACGACCGCGACCGCGCGCTGATCGCGCGGATGCGCTCCGAAGGGGTCGCGTTCGGTCAGCACGGGGCCACGCACCGCACCAGATTCGCGAATCCGCGCCGCCACTCTGAGCTCGGTGGGCTCGACGACGCGGCGCTCACCGCGCTTCTCGACGGTGGGCGCCGGCGCCTGGAGGCGTCAGGAATTACCCCCCGGGTACTGGTCCCGCCGTTCAATCGGTTCGACGCGGGCCAGTGGCACGTGCTCTCGGAGCGTTACGACGTCATCACGGGCGGCCCGGAGAGCGTGCTGGCGATGGGCTTCCAGGGCGGTCCCGTGTGGCGGGGCGAGGCCGTGTACCTGCCGTGCTACGAGCCGCTCTACGCGAGCGCCGAGGTGGTCGTCGGTGCGGCGCAGCGTCTGATCGACCAGCAGGTCGGCACCTGGGTTCCGGTCGTGCTGCACGTCGGCTGGGAGGTCGACGACGGGTTCGCCGCGCTCGCCCGCCTGGCGCGCCGGATCGCCCCATACGCCGCGTCCTGGGACGGCTTCCTGGAGGCCGTCGACGCGAGCCGGCAGGCATGAGGCCGATCCGCGGTCCGCTTCGCCGCCGCGCCCTCCGCGCCTGGCACTCCACGGACGCCCCGCTGATCCTGTGCTACGGCAACATCAACCGCAGCGCCTTCGCCGCCGCGCTCGCCCGGTCCCGGGGTCGTGCCGGCGCGCACTCGGCCGGCTTCTACCCGGAGGAGGGGCGCCCTTCTCCGGAGGCAACGGTCGCGTGTGCCGGCCGGTACGGGATCGACCTGACCGACCATCGCTCACACCGCGTCACCCGCCGCGATCTGGCGGATGCTCCGGCGATCTTCGTGTTCGACCTCGAGAACCTCGCCCAGGTTGCCAGGCTCGCCCCGCTGGCACTCGTCCGAACGCATTTCCTGGGCATGCTCGACGATGATCCGCCCATGCTCATCGCCGACCCCCACGGTCACGGCCAGGCCGTGCTGGAGGACACCTTGGCGCGGATCGCGCGAGCCGTGAACCACGCGCAGGAAGGTCCGTGAGCGCCCCGGGCCCGCTGCGCGGACGCGACATCGTCTGCGTCGGGTTCAACGATTGGGACAACGACGTCTGGACCAACCAGCACCACCTGATGTCGAGGCTGGCCGCCGCGGGCGACCGCGTCCTGTTCATCGAGTCGCTCGGCCTGCGCCGGCCCGATCTCGGGTCCGGCCGCGACCTGCGGCGCATCGTGCGGCGGCTGCGGCGTGGGCTGGGGCCGCCGCGCCGTACCGACGGCGTGACCGTGCTCTCGCCGCTCGTGCTGCCGCTGCACTCGAGCGCGCCGATTCGCGCGCTGAACGCGTGGCTGTTGCGCGGATCGGTCCGGCTCGCGGCGCGCCGCATGGGGTTGCGCGCGCCCGTGCTGTGGGGCTACGTGCCGCAGGCCGAGGTGCTGCTCGACCCGCTCTCGCCGGCGCTCGTCGTCTACCACTGCGTCGACGACATCGCCGCGCAGGAGGGAATCGACGCCGTGAGCTTCGACGCGGCCGAACGGCGGTTCGCCGCCCGGGCCGATCTCGTCATCGCCAGCTCGCCGGTACTGGCCGAGCGGATGCGCATGCTGTCGAGCCACGTGCTGTACGCGCCGAACGTCGCCGACACCGGGGCGTTTGCCACCGCGCTCGACCCCGGCCCGGTCGATCCCGCACTGGCCGCGCTGCCGGAGCCGCGGATCGTGTTCGTGGGGGCGATCGCGGCCAAGAAGCTCGACTTCGGGCTGCTCGGCGCGCTCGCCGCTGCGCGGCCGGACTGGACCTTCGCTCTGATCGGGCCGGTCGGCCTGGGCGACCCCGACACCGACGTCTCGGCGCTCGCCGCGTATCCCAACGTGCACCTGCTGGGCGCTCGCCCGCAGGTCCACCTGCCCGAGGTGCTGCGCGGCGCCGCGGTCGGCCTGATCCCGTACCGCCGTTCGCGCCTGACCGAGAGCATCTTCCCGATGAAGGTCTACGAGTATCTGTCCGCGGGTCTTCCGGTGGTGGCCACCGGCCTGCCCGGCCTCGAACGTGTCGAGGGCGTGGACCTCGTCGACGGTGCAGAGGAGGTCCTCCGAGTGATCGAACAAGCCCTGGCCGAGGACTCGCCAGTGCGCCGCCGAGCGCGCAGCGATGCCGTGCGCCAGTACTCCTGGGAGGCGCGGATCGACGAGATCGCCGCGGCGCTCGCGCGATGAGCGACCTCCTCGTGACGGCGATCACGCCGAGGCTGGGCAGCGGTACCGGGCTGCGCACCTACGGCGTCGTCGCCGCGCTGGCGCGCCACGGCCCCGTCGAGGTCGCCTACGTGGTGTGGGGAGCGCCCGAGCCCGCCCCCGAATACGGCTGGCTCCCGAATGTCACTCTGAGGGCGCTGCGCGGCACCCGCGGTCCCCGCCGGGCGGTCGAGTACGCCCTGGCTCGCGCGCGCGGCGTGCCGCACGACCTCGCCCGGGGCGTCTCGCCGGCCATCGCCGACGCGGCGAGCACCGCACCGTCGGGCGTCCGGGTGATCGCGGACGGTCCCGTCGTCGCCGCGGCGGTCGTACCGCTCGCACGTCGACGCACGATGGTGTACCTGGCGCACAACCTCGAGTCGAGCGGCTTCCGCCCCGAGTCCGAGCAGGCCGGACTGGCGCGGTTCGAGCACGAGGTGCTGGCCACGTTCTCCGAGTCGTGGATGGCCACCCGCGCGGATGAGCGGGGGGCGATCGCGCTGGCCGGCGACGAGATCGCCACACGCTACGTTCCCAACGTCGTCGACACCGACCGGATCACGCCCGTGGCGCCGGCGGGGGTGGACCGTCTGTTGTTCGTCGGCGACCTCACCTACGAGCCGAACCTCGAAGGGCTCGGCTTCCTGGCCGACGAGGTGCTCCCGGCCGTCTGGGAGCAGCGCCCCGACGTCCGGCTGACCGTGGTCGGCCGCGGCCTGCCCGGTTCGCCTCCCGATCCGCGGATCGAAGCCCCCGGATTCGTCGAGGACCTGGGCGCCGCCTACGCCGCGGCCGATGCGGTGGTGGTGCCGCTCCAGCGGGGCGGGGGATCGCCGCTCAAGTTCATCGAGGCGCTCGCCTACGGGTTGCCGGTGGTGGCCACCGCGCGCGCCGCGCGCCTGATCGAGGACGGCGTCCCCGGACGCGACTTCCTGGCGCCCGATACGGGGGGCGAGTTTGCCGCGGCGGTACTCGCGGTGCTGGGCGATCCGGAGCGGTCGGCCGCCCTCGGTGCGGCGGGGCGAGAGCTCGCGGTCGCGCGGTACTCGGTCGACGCGCTGGCTAGCCTGCTCGGCTAGTGAGCGCGAGCTGCCGATAACGGACAGACCGCCATGAAGATCGTCAGCGTGATGACCACGACCTCCGCGGGGGGAGCCGAGTTTGCCGCCGTCGAGATGCTCGACGCGCTCGCTGCGCGTGGCCACGACGTGGTGCTCCTCAGCGACATGCCGGAAATCGGGCGCGACACCGCCGTGGCGGTGGCTCCCCTGCAGATCGGCCCGAAGCTGTCGGTGCGCAGCTGGCGCCGGCTGATGGCCGACTGGCCGCGCTACATCCGGCGTCTGCGCCGGGCGCTCGAGGACCAGATGCCCTACGACGTGCTGCTCGTCCACTACAAGAAGGAGCAGCTGATGGTGCCGTGGCTGCCGCGCCGGCTCCGTCCGCAGGTGGCCTGGGCGGAGTGGGGCCCGGTGCCGTACCAGTTCCGCGGCGGGCTGCCCCGCCAGGCCTACCTCCACGCCGGCCGCCGGGCCAACCTCGTGATGGCCGTCTCGGCCGGCACGAAGCGCTCGGTCGAGTCGGTCGGGATCCCCGAGGGCAAGGTGGTGGTGGTCCCCAACGTCGTCGACGTGGACGAGATCCGCTACACCGAGGCGGGCCGGCGGACCGTCCGGGAGCGGCTCGGGATCGCGCCGGACGCGTTCGTGGTGGGCTGCATCTCGCGGTTTCACCCCAAGAAGCGCAACGACGTCGTCGTCGACGCGGTCCTGCGCCTCGACGACTCGCGCGTCCACCTGATCATGGCCGGAGCGGGGGAGACCGAGACCGCCCTGCGCGCGCAGGCCCAGCCGCTCGACGGTCGCGCCCACTTCGTCCCGACCCCTAAAGCCGACGTGGCCGAGGTCATGAGCGCGTTCGACGTGAGCGTGTTCTGCCCGTCGCCCACTGAAGGGGCGCCGCGTGCGACGATCCTCGGCATGCTGGCCGAGCGGCCGTGCCTGTCCACCGGTGCCGAGGGGGTGGCCGACCTGATCCGCCCCGAGTTCGGCGCGATCGCGCAGCCCGAGAACGATCCGGAGGCACTCCAGGCGGTGCTCGGCGCCTACCTCGCCGACCCGGAGCTCGGTCCGCGGCAGGGCAAGGCCGCGCGCGCCTGGGCCGAGCGGCAGTACGCCCGGGCGGTCGTGGGGGAGCAGATCGAGCGGCTCCTGTCGACCTCGCGGTGAGCGGGCTTCCGCGGAGGCTCCGGTTGGCCAAGGTCCGCGGCGCGATCCGGCGGCGCGTGTTCGAGTGGCGCCTGGCCCGGCTGCCGATCCAGCCCGGCACGCCGGTGCTGGAGCTTGGAAGCGACTACGGCGGCTGGTTCATCCCCGAGGGATCGATCGCCGCGGGCGACGTCTGCTACTGCATCGGGACCGGGGCCGACATCACGTTCGACCTCGAGCTGATCCGCCGCTACGGCGCGGTCGTGCGCGCCGTCGACCCGGTCGCGGCATACGGCGCGGCCTCGCTCGAGGCGGCCGCCGGCGAGCCGCGGTTCAGCTTCCGTCACGCCGCGGTCACCACGCGCGACGCCCCGATCAGGATGCAGGTCCACCACGAGCCGGGCAGCCAGTCGCTGTCGGCGGCCGGGCTGTACGACAGCGACGAGTGGGTCGAGGTCGACGGTCGCACGATCCCGACGCTGATGCGCGAGTTCGGCGACGACCGCGTCGACCTGATGAAGATCGACGTCGAGGGCATCGAGTACGACCTGGTGCCCACACTCGATCTCGCCGCGCTCAGCGTGCGGGTATTGGCGATCCAGCTGCACCACACCGGGACGGTGCGCGACGCGACGACTCTGATCCGCGGCCTCGAGCGGCAGGGGTTCCGCCTGGTGGCGCAGAAGCCGCCGGTACGCCTGACCTTGGCCCGGATTCCGACCAACGCCTCAACTATCGTCACCGCACCGTGATCGCCCTCTGGCTCTGGCGCAGGAGCATCTGGTGTCACCGGCAAGGGTTCCGGCTCGGGGCGCGGTTCTTCAAGACGCTGAACTTCCTTCTGTTCGGCGCGATCCTGGAGCCGGAGGTCGAGCTCGAGGGGCACGTCAACCTGTCGCACCGCGGGCTGGGCGTGGTGGTCCACGGCGCGACCCGGATCGGTGACTGGGCCCAGATCTGGCAGTACGCGACGATCGCCACCAACGACGACAAGGTCAACCGCCAGTTCGGGGTCCGGATCGGGCGCGGGGTGGTGATCGGGGCGCACGCGATCGTGATGTGCCCCGCGGGCCGCACGCTGACCATCGGGGACGAGGCGGTGATCGCGGCGGGCGCGATCGTGGTCGACGACGTGCCGGCCGGCGCGGTCGTCCTCCCGGAGCCAAGCCGGATCCTCACCCGCGAGGCGGCGCGGTTGGGGGACGATCAGGGCTCGATCAGCTCGGACAGCCCCCGGCAGAACGCGTCGTAGTTCCACTCGCGCTCGGCGAACCGCCGGCCCGCCGCACCCATCTCGGCGCGCGCGCTCGGGTCGCCGGCGAGTTGCGCCAGCGCGCGCACCCATCCGTCCACGTCGCCGGGATCGACCCAGATCCCGCACCCGAGCGCCTCGATGTCGAACGGAAAATACGGCGAACGGGTGGCGACGATCGGCTTCGCCATCGCGAGCGCGTCGACCGCCTCGGTCAGGCCGGTGAGGCGCCCCGGGTCGAGCACCGGAATGGCCACGATCGACGCCGCCGCGGTCTCGGCGATCGCGCGCGCGGGCAGATATCCGCCGGGGGAGTTCGGGTCCACGCCCGCGGACTCGCCCGGGTGCACCAAACGAACGCCGTCATTGGGCGTCTCGCGCAGGCGTCGGTCGAGGTCGTAGACGACGCCCGGCGCGCCGGTCCGGGCGAGGGCCTGCGTCAGCGTCCCCAGGTCGCGGTTGGATTTGCCCACGCTGACGACGCCGTTCGCGTCGCCGGCGGGGCGGTAGAGCGGCGAGGCGAGGTCGGGCCCCCACGGCAGGTGGACGATCCTGGGACGGGTTCGCGTCGGCGACAGCGCACGCTCGAGCTCGGCCTGGATCGCCGGGCTCAGGCACACGAGCGCGTCGTGGCGGGCGAGCGCGGCGCGGCGCGCGGCGTGCCCGGCGGGGTGATGCACGACCGAGATGAACCGGGCGCGCGGGAGGACGGCGCGGATCATGGCCAGCCCGGACAGCCCCATCTGGTCGGCGCAGTACACGGCGTCGAGCCGCCGGAGGCGAGGCAGCGCGTAGGCCTCCTGGTCGAGATGCCCGAGCAGCCCGCGGGCGCGCCGGCCGAAGCGCTCGAGGCGGTTGCCGTCGCCCGGCTCGTGAAACGGGGCGAACTGCACGACGTGGCCGCGCGCGGCGAGCGCGTCGACGCCCCACACGTGCTGGCTCGGCATCGCGCCGCTGCGCGCGCGCTCCCACATCTGCTCCAGCGAGTAGTTGTTCAGCGCGCAGACCGTGGCCAAGACCGGGGCGATTGTACGTTTGGCATGCTGCGCGCATGCGGGCCACAACGGTCGCGGTGTCGCGTCGGCGGCTCACGCTCTCCACCGGCATCCAGATCGGGGGGCGGGTCCTGGGTGCGTTCCTGGGCGTGCTCGTCGCCGCGACGCTCGCGCGATCGCTGACCCGGCCGCAGTTCGGCGAGCTGTCGCTCGCGCTGACGATCCTCGCGCTGGCGGGAAGCCTGTCGGATCTCGGCATCGGCCAGGTAGCGGCCCGCGAGATGGCTCGCAGGCCCGACGCACGCCCGCGCATCGCCGGCTCCCTGGTCGTCGTTCAGCTGATCATGGGCGTGGTGCTCGGGCTCATCGGGGTAGTCGTCGCGTTCGCGCTGATGAGCGGAACGCAGGCCCGGATCATGTCCGTGTTCGTGATGGCGACGATGCCGCTGGGCGCGATCGGCTCGCTCACGATCGCCTCCCAGGCGAGGCTGCGCCCGGAGCTGGTGATCATCCCGGCGCTGGTCCAGAACGTGGTCTGGCTGGCCGTGGTGGTGACGCTGGGCGCGGTCAACGGCAGCCTCGCGCTGTACGGCGTCGGCGCGTTCCTCGCCGGGCTGCTGCAGGCCGGCGTGACCCTGGCGCTGGCCGCTCGGGTGACCGACGTCACGTTCGCCGGGAGCCGCGCGCTGACGCTCGACCTGCTCCGGCTCGCCTGGCCGATCGGCCTGGCCGGCATGTTCGTGACGGCGTACTACCGGATCGACGGAATCCTTCTGTTCCACTACCGCGGCGCCACCGAGGCGGCGTACTACAGCGCGGCCTACCGCGTGCTCGACGTGCTCCAGATCCTGCCGGGAACGGTGTCTGGCGTGCTGCTGCCGCTGCTCGCGAGCGCCGAGCGCGAGGGTGCCGCCCACGCGCGGGTCAAGCAGTTGTTCCAGCTCGCCACCGTGCTGCTGCTGTCCGTGGCGCTCCCGGTGGCGGCGTGCGGGGCGATCCTCGCGCCGGGCATCGTGCGCCTGATCTACGGCCCCCACTACCACCAGTCGATCTACCTCCTGCAGGTGCTGCTGCCGGCATTCATCCCGATCTGCCTCGGGTACCTGCTGACCAGTCAGCTGATCCTGCACCAGATGCTGCGCCCCTACATCGTGATCACCTTCGTCGGCGCGGTGCTCAACGTGCTCGCCAACGCGCTGGCCATCCCGCGCTATGGCGCGCCGGCCGCGGCGTGGGCGACGCTCGGCACCGAGGTGCTCGTGATGCTGTGCATCGCGGCGGTGGTCGGCCGGCGGCTGCACCTGACGATCCCGGCCGGGCGCACGCTGCGGTGCGCGGCCGCGGCGGCCGTGACCGCGGCCGCCGTGTGGCTCGTGCGGGACTCGCCGCTGATCGTCGGTCTCGTGGTGGCGGCGGTCGTCTACCCGCCGTGCCTGCTCGGCTCGCGCGCGGTGTCGCTGTCGGAGCTACGCGCGCTGCTCTCGCGAGAGGCGGCCGCCAACGCATGAGCGATCCGCTGCCCGAGATCTCCGTCGTGCTGCCGACGTTCAACCGGCTGCCGGCGCTGCGCGAGAACTTCGAATCGGTTCGGACGCTGCTCGGCGTATCCGAGATCGTCGTCGTGGTGGACGGCTCGACCGACGGGACCGCCGGGTGGCTGGCCGCGCTGTCAGACCCCAAGGTCAGGGTCCTCGAGCAGGCCCAGAGCGGCTCGCCCGCGGCGCGCAACGCCGGCATCGCCGCCGCCCGCGGCAGGTGGATCCTGATGACCGAGGACGACTGCTTGCTGCCGTCCGAGTTCGCGGTCACGCTGCTCGAAGTCGCGCGCAGGCGGGATGCGCAGATCGTGAGTGCCCCCTGGCTCGCGGTGGCCGCCCGGTCTGACATGACGTCGGCGCTTGACGAGGCCCGCGCCCGGGCGCGGCCCTGGATCGGACTGCGCACGCATCCGGGCGTGTTCCCCTCCGCCGACCTCCAGACGCCGTTTCTGAACGGGGTCGTGCTGGCCCGCCGCGACGTGTTCGCCGCGATCAACTACGACGAGTCGTTGGGCGGCAATGCGTGGCGTGAGGAGACCAGCATGTTCCTGACCGCCACCGAGCGCGGGTTCCGGTGCGTGCTCACGCCCCGCACGGCGGTGTTCCAGCTGGGTCAGTGGGACGGCGGCCAGCGGCGCGCGCGCCTGGACTACGAGGCTTGGGCGATCCGCAACAACTGGCGCTTCCTGCGCATGCACGCGGAGACGCTGCGGCGGATGGGGGAGATCCGCTCGCCCGCGACCGAGCAGGCGCGTTTCGTGGCCGAGCGCGCGTGGGCGGTCCTGCGCGGCTTCACCGAGGCCCGCTGGGCGGATCTCGTGGCCCGCCTACGCGGGCGCGGGGTCGGCCCGGGCGTCCGGCCGCCCCGGCTAGATGGTTGACCGCGCTATCCCGGGCGCGCGGGCGCCGGCGGCGGGCGGCGGCCCGGGCGCGTTGGCGCGGAACGTGCAGAAGCGCGCATCTGTCCCCTTGGGCGCTGAGCCGTGCGCGGGTCTGCAGCTGTGAGGTGAAGAAGCTCGCCTCGGGGGTTAGAGCGCTGGGCGCCGTGAGCGCTTTTGCCGGTCCCGCGCCTCCCGGGGAACGTGCTTAATCCGTCACGAGTGCCACCCACCCGGGAGCGTGCCGAACTATGCACGCCCCAGATGCATTACTCGTCACGCTCCGGCGGATCACCGACGCGTGACGAATTACGCACCCTCCCCTCGCGCCCCGGCCGAAGGGCCGGCCGCGCCCGCGGAATCAACCAGTCAGTTCGGCCGGGTCGGCGGCCGGCGGCGCCCTGAGCACCGGCGCGATCAGCCCGGCCGCGAAACCGAGGATGGCCGGCCAGCGCTGCGTGGTGGTCAGGAAGGGCGCGGTCAGCAGCGACACCGGGGCCATGATCAGCAGCGTGGCGGCCCACCGCGCGGTGAAGTCGATGCCCGGGCGTCGCAGGGTCACGAGCCCCTGGACGAGCAGCACGAGCTGGATGGCGATGATGAGGACCGCACCGAGCAGGCCGAAGCGCAGCCAGGACTCGAGCACCTGGTTGTGGATGTAGAGCGGGCCGGTCCCCTCGGCGACCAGGCCGGCGACGTGGCCGCTCGGGCCCACGCCCGTGAGCGGGGAGGCCTTGACCGCGTCCCACCCGACCGTCAGGTCGCTCAGGTGACCCTTCACGCTGGCGTCGGCCGCCGTGCCCTGGGTCGCGCCCCAGATCGCCGAGAGCTGATGGCCGATCCCGCCAAGGGCCGCGGGGAGGAACACGGCCAGCACGAGCAGCCCGACGCCGGCGCCGGCGAGCAGGCGCAGGATCAGGCGCATGCGGTCCTGGGCGAACATCAGGCTGAGCAGGAGCGCGACGATGATCGCCGCCCACACGTCACGGCGAGCCGAGAGGATCACCACGAGCAGGCCGGCGCCGGCGATCCACCACAGTCGCCCGGTGCGCTGCGCGGAGGGGGTCAACACCGCGGCGAGCATCGCGGCGCCGGCGATCGCGCCCGTCGCGGCGTCGTAGAAGATCACGCTCGTCCCGGTCAGGCCCTGTCCCTGCCCCGACGCGGCCAGGTACAGGCCGATCAGGACCATGCCCGAAAGCACCCATTGGAAGACCGGGACCGCGCTCCGCGCCCACTCCTGCGAGTTGGCGGCGGCCACGCCGACGGCGAAGCACGCTCCGAACAGGATCGCGAACCGCGCGTCCTGGTTGATCGCCGAGGTCAGCGAGGTGCCATCGGCCCACAGCAGCGCGGTGATGTACGCGCCGAGCGCCAGGACGAGGAGCACCGCCGTGCGACGCGGCGGAAACGGCCGCGCGGCGATCAGGACCCGCCCGAGCGCGAGCACCACGAGCAGCGTGAGCAGGCTGACGCGCCCGACGGTTCTGAAGTAGACCTGGTAGCCGAGGTACACGAGGCCGCCGGACGAGGCGCCCGGAGAGGCGAGGCCGGGGTCGAGCTCCTGGCAGAGGATCAGCAGCGAGACGAGCGTGAGCGCCGGCCAGCGCATCAGCGCGCCCACCACCACGAGCGCGATCGCGCCGGCGGCGAGCGTGCGGGTGTTGCCGGACGAGATCAGACGCGCCGCGATTGCGCTCGCGCCGACGGCCACGATCAGCTGGGTGAGCCGGGAGGCGAGGAGCGGCCCGGCGAGCCCGTCGCGCAACCGGCTCATGCCCGGCACACCTCGCCGATCAGCTCGAGCCACCGCCGGCCGAACACGGGCAGGCTGTTCTCCTGCTCGATGAACGCCCGCGCCTGGCGTAGGACGTCGCCGGCGTCGACGTCGCCCAGCCGCCTCAGGCCCGCCGTCACGCTGTCGAGGTTCGGCTCCACCACGAACGCGCGGTAGCCAGGGCAGCGGTGCAGGAGCTCCCCCGTCCAGCCGACATCGGTCGTGATCACCGGCACGCCGCAGGCCAGGCCCTCGACGGTCACGTAGCCGAAGCTCTCATAACGGGTCGGAAAGATCACGCAGTTCGCCGCTCGGTAGGCATATAGGAGCTCATCGGGCGTCAACGTCCCCAGCTTGACCGCGGAGGGCGGCGCGTCCCGTCCGGCCACCAGCAGCTCGAACCCCGCACGGTGGCACGCCTCGGGCACCAGATCGGCGCCCTTGCGGTGCTCGAACCGTCCCACGAACAGCGCGTAGCGCCTGTCGCCGCCGAGCCCGAGCCCGAGGCGCTCGCGCGCCGCCACCCGGTCACCCGGGGAGAACAGGTCGGTGTCAACGGCGTTGGGGATCACCGCGTCGACGCGCTGGCGATACAGCCGCTCGACCTCGCCGGCGGTGGAGCGCGAGACCGCCACCACGCTGGTGGCGCCGCGGGCGCACAGCGCCTCCGCCATCGCGCCGCCGGCCAGCTCGCGCAGCCGGTAGCGCCGGCTGCCCGTCGCGCCCTTGCGCACGTGCTCGACCATCGTACCGTGGTAGACGTGGATGCGGCGCCCGCCGGTGGGGCCGCCGAGGAACCCGTTGCTGATCACGAGGTCGGCGTGCTCGGCACGGGCCTTGCGGGTGGCAGACACCGCCTGGAGCATCGGCCCGAGGCCGAGGCGCGCGAGCCGGGGTGGCGCCGGGCCGGCCGGTCCGAGCACCTTCGCGGCCCAGCCGGCGTCCTCCATCACCTTCTCCAGCAGCGCGCAGAACCGCTCCACCCCGCCGGCGTTCGAGCCGGGGTTGGGCGAGATCAATGTCGCGCGCATCAACCGCCGCGGGCGAACATCCTGAACGCGCGCAGGGCCGGCTTGGGATCCCCGCTGAGGCGGACGAGCCCGTAACCGCCCTGGGCGCTGTGCGGGTCCGCGCCGTCCTGGTAGCGGTAGACGAACACGCCCTGGACCCACTTCTGCCACCTGGTCTGCACATAGTGAAACAGCGTGGTCAGATTGGCCGCCTGCTGGGTTAGGGTCACGCACCCGGGGCCGGTGCACGTCGACCAGCCGGTCTCCATGATCCAGAACGGCTTGCGGGCCGCGCCGTGGGCGAGGAACTGCCGGCGCAGGTCCTCGATCCGCCGGAGCCGGCCGAAGTTCGGGTACGGCTGGTTAGCGACTATGGCGCTCAGGCCCGTCACATCGTTCCCGAAGTCGTGGACCGCGACGCCGCTGAAGTAGCGGTTCAGGTGCCGGACGGCCTGGTAGAGCGCGTCGACCCACCAGGTCCAGACGCGGCTCAGATGGGCCTCCATCTCGGCCTCGATCATGAACCGGGCCGAGGGAGCGACCGCATGCCCGGCGATCCCCGCCGCCTCCACCATCCTGGCGTAGCGTCCCGGGTTGTAGGCGGCTCCGTCGCCGTTGTCGAAGTACGGCTCGTTCCACAGCTCGTAGGCGGTGATCGCGGAGGCCTTCAACGAGGGGTGCTGGGCCCAGAAGGTTCCGCCCGGGCCATACCGCCCGACCACGGCGGCGACGTAGGCCGCGAAGGCCGTCGGGTCGGCGGGGAGCGAGGTCGGGGTGGGGGCGGCCCACCGGGGCGCGTCGACGAGCTGCGCGACGACGTGCAGGCCCCGCTGGGCGGCCAGCAGCATGTAGTGGTCGTAGTAGGCGAAGCTGAACCTGCCCGGCGAGGGCTCGATCACGCTCCATTTGAACGGGTCGCGCAGCCAGTGTGTCCCGCTGCCGTTGGCCAGCCGGTCGAGCTGCCGGGCGGTTGAGCTGCCACCCCAACCGGAGGCGCCGTCCGCCAGCCCGACGACCAACGGGGCGAACGCCGCCCTGGCCCCGGGGAGCGCGGGGGTGCGTGCGGCGCGCGCGGTGGCAGCGCGGGCCGGAGCAGTGGTGGTCGAGGGCTGGGTGGCGCCGCAGCCGGCGAGCGCCACGCTAGCGACCAGAATTGTGAGTGTTGCGCGACCGTGCATGGGGCCGACGCTATCAGGGGGAACGGGCCGCCCGGGTTAGGAGCTCGCGGCGGCTTCCCGCTGGAAGACGGCGAGGGCCGGCTTCGCGCTCCCGTTGAGGTAGGTCAAGCCGTAGCCGCCCTGGGTGCTCGAGGGGTTCGAGCCGTCGCCGTAGCTGTAGATGAACGCGCCCTGGACGAAGCCCGACCAGCTCCCCTGGATGTAGCCGAACAAGGTGGTGAGATCGGAGGCCTGCTGGGGCGCGGTCACGCAGCTCGAGCTGTCGCTGCAGGTCGACCAGCCGGCTTCGGTGATCCAGAACGGCTTGCCGGCGGCGCCATGGTTGAGGAACTGCTGGCGGACGTCCTCGATCCGGCGGATGTGGCCGTAGTTGTCGTACGCCTGGCCCGGGACGATCGGGTTCAGCGTGCTGACGTCGCTACCGTAATCGTGGACCGCCACTGCGTCGAAGTAGCTGTTGAGGTCGGGCACGGCCGCGTACAGGGCATCGACCCACCACTGCCACGCGCCGTTGGTCATGGCCGATTGCATCTCGGCGCCGATCAGGAACCTGGCGCTCGGGTCGGCGGCATGGCCCGCGGTGCCGGCGGCCTTGACCAGCCGGGCGTAGCGCGCCGGGTCATACACGCCGTTGTCGCCGCTGTCGAGGTAGGGCTCGTTCCAGAGCTCCCAGGCGGTGATGGGGGAGGGGCTGAGGGTGGGGTTTTGCGCCCAGAAGCTCCCGCCCGATCCGTAGCGGCCGACGACGGCGGCGACGTACTGGGCGAAGGAGGTCGGGTCGGCGGGGATCGCGTTGTAGGCCGGGCCGGCCCACGACGGGGTGTCGTAGAGGACGGCCAGGATGTGAAGGCCGCGCTGGGCGGCGAGCTGCATGAAGTGGTCGTAGTAGGAGAAGTCGAACACGCCGGGCTGGGGCTCCACGGTGGCCCAGTCGATCTCCTCGCGCAGCCATTTGGTGTCGGTGGCGCCGGTGACCAGGTCGAGCCGGCCCGCGGTGCTCGCACCGCCCCAACCCGCAGCGTTCGCGTTCAGGCCCACCACCAGGCCACCGGACAGGGAGGCGGGGCCGGCCGTGGTGACCGGGGCGGGCGCCGGCGCGCTCGGTGCGAGCGCGGGCACGGCCGGCGCCGGCGCCGGCAGGGCGGCGGGCGTAGGGTCGGGTGTCGGGGCGGTCGAGGCGGCGGCGGGGGCGGGGGTGTGGGTGCTGATCGGGGCCTTGTACACCTTCGCCGGGGGGCGACGCTTGGGCGCGCTGGGCTTGCGCCGGTCCGCCTGGGCCCGGAACATCCGCGGGTGGGTCACGACGACGCGCTTGACCGTCTTGCGGGGGTGAGCCGACGAGGCCGACGCGGAAGCGGTGACGGCCATGGCCGTGACCAGGATGGCGAGCAGGGCGAATACCGCGCGACGAGCCATGCCTCTGTGGTCGGTCGGAGTGGCGGGGCGCTCCACCCGATTCACCGGTTGTTAGACGGCTGTTCGACTGGGCGACTGACTAGCCCGCGCTTGCCGCGGCCTGGGCGCGGAATACGCTCAGCGCCGGCTTGGGGGCGCCGTTCATGTAGGTCAGGCCGTAGCCGCCCTGGGTACTCGTCGGATCCGCTATGTCGCCGTAGCTGTAGATGAACAGGCCCTGGACGAAGCTCGACCAGTCGTAATGGACCTCGTCGAACAGGGTCGAGAGGTTGGTGGCCTGTTCGTCCGGGGTGACGCAGGTGAGGCTGTCGTCGCACGTCGACCAGCCGGCCTCGGTGATCCAGAACGGCTTGCCGGCGGCACCGTGGTTGACGAACTGCCGGCGGAGGTTCTCGATCCGCATGACGTGGCCGTAGTTGTCGTACGGCCGGCCGGGGACCATCGGATTCAGCGTGGTCATGTCGGAGCCGTAGTCGTGCATCGCGACGCCGTCGAAGTAGCTGTTCAGGTCGGGGACGGCCTGGTAGAGGGCCTCCACCCACCATTGCCAGTTGCCGTTCGCGTCGCGCCCGCTCTGCATATCGGCGCCGATCAGGAACCTTGCGCTCGGGTCGGCCGCGTGTCCGGCGGTGGAGGCGGCCTTGACCAGTTGGGCGTAGTTGGCCGGGTCGTAGACGCCGTTGTCGCCCGTGTCGAGGTACGCCTCGTTCCAGAGCTCCCAGGTCGTGATCGGCGAGGGCGTGAGCGTGGGGTATTGCGCCCAGAAGCTGCCGCCCGATCCGTAGCGGGCCACGACCGCGGCGACATATTGGGAGAACGCCATCGGGTCGGTGGGGATCGCGTTGTAGGCCGGCCCGGCCCAGGACGGGGTGTCGTAGAGGACAGCGAGGACGTGCAGGCGACGCTGCGCGGCCAGTTGCATGAAGTGGTCGTAGCGCGAGAAGTCGAACACGCCGGGCAGCGGCTCCACGGTGGCCCAGTCGAACTCCTCGCGCAGCCACTTGGTCGCGGTCGCGCGCGTAATGGCGCCCAGCCGGTCGGCCGTGCTCGGTCCGCCCCAGTTCGCCACGTTCGCGTTCAACCCGACCACCAGCGGACCCGTGGTGACGCTGGGCGAGTTCGTTTGCTTCGAGCCGCGGCCATGGGTCCCGTGCTTCGCGGCACGACTGCCCTGGGCCACGCACTTACGCCGCCCGCGCCGGTGGCGGTGGTGAGGTGTCGCGGCCGGGCAGCGGTGAGCTCGTGCCCGCCGGGCGTGCTTGCGCGCCGCCGAGGCGGACGGGGTACCCGTCAACGCGATTGCGACCACCATCAAAAGAGTCAACGCCAGCGGCGTCCGGCGACCCATACCCCGATCCTCGACGCGACTGGCCAAAAGCTTGATACAGCTTGGACGCGCGAATCAATTCGTGTGGCTTTCGGCGGTCGAGCCTATGGGAAATCAGCCGCCGCCGGCCTGGACGGCGCTGCGGAACACGGTGAGCGCCGGCTTCGGCGTGCCGTCGAGCTCGGTCAGGCCATACGCGTCCTGCACCGTGCTCGGCTGCGCGCCGTCGCCATAGCGGTACACGAACACGGCCTGCAGCCAGTTGCCCCACAGCCCGTGCGCGTCGTCGAACAGCGTGGTCAGGTTGGTCGCCTGCTGGGCCTGGCTCACGCAGTCCATCCCCGCCTGCGTGCACGTCGACCAGCCGACCTCGGTGATCCAGAACGGCTTGCCGGTTGCGCCGTGGCTCACGAACTCACGGCGGAGGTTCTCGATCCGCAACATCCGCCCGTAGTTCTGGTACGGCTGGCCGGAGACCATCGGGCTGAGCGTCTGCGTGTCGGTGCCGTAGTCGTGCATCGCGACGCCGCCGAAGTACCGGTTGAGGTCGGGGACCGCCTGGTAGAGCGCGTCGACCCACCACTGCCAGTCGCCGCGCGCGTCGCGGCCGCTCTGCATCTCGGCCGCGAGCAGAATGTCGACCGCGGGACTGGCGCCGTGGGCGGCGATCGCGGCCGCCTTGACCAACCGCGCGTAACGCCCAGGGTCGTACACGCCGTCGTCGCCGGTCGTCGAGAATGGCTCGTTCCAGAGCTCGAGGGTGCGGATGGCGGAGCCCGACAGACCCGGGTGCTCGGCCCAGAACGTGCCATGCGGGCCGTACCGGTTGACCACCGCGGCGACGTACTGCGCGAACGCGGTGGGGTCGGCGGGGATCGCGTTGTAGGACGGCCCGGCCCACGACGGAGCCTCGTAGAGCAAGGCCAGCACGTGCTCGCCGCGCTGGGCCGCCAGCAGCATGAAATGGTCGTAGTAGGAGAAGTCGAATACGCCGCGCTGCGGCTCGATGCGGTCCCAGGCGAACTCTTCGCGCAGCCACTTGGTCCCGGTCTGCGACACGACCTGGTCGAGGCGAGGAGCGGTGCTGTCGCCCCCCCAGCCTGCGACGTCCGCGTTCAGGCCGACGATCAGTGGGCCGGACGCGGCCGGCGCCGGATCTCGCGTCCGGCGCGAGAGGCGGCACACCAATTGGCGCCGCTTGTGGCCGGCGCGCCTGGCCTGCGCGCGCGATTGCCGGTGGCAGAGGACCCGGCGGGCACTCTTCCCCGCCGCAGCTGCGATCGGCCCACGAGAGGCCGCGTCGCGGCTAGCCGGCGCATCGCGCATGGCGGGCGCGGCTGCGGCTCCGAGCAGCAGGCAAGCAAGGGCGAGATGAACAACGATGACGAATCGGCGCATGGCGAATTGAACGGAAGAGAGCGGTCGCCTGCGCGGGAGCCGAGTCGATGGACGCTCGGGGTAAACGATCCTGCTCAACTCGCTCCCACGCTGCCCCTCCTACGCCAGACCTCTCGCCGCGCAGCAAAGATGTGAGGGATTGCAGGCGGAAAGGTGTGCAAGCTCGCCGGGTCAGGGTTATGACCATTGCTCAGGTTTGGCGAAGAAAGGTCTGAGACTGCTCGTTAAGGGCTAGGATGCGATTCCCAGGAAAGGGACGGGGTGCTCTGATCAAGGTCCACGTTGGTGTGCTGGTGGGGATGGTTGGCTTGGCGTGCCTCTTGTTGGCCGGGGGGGCGCTGGCCGACGGGATCACCAACTCGGGTGACGATCTGCGCACCGGCTGGTATCCCGACGAGAGCTCACTGTCGCCTCAAGTGGTGAGCGGCAACACGTTCGGACAGCTGTGGTCGGCCCCGGTCGACGGGCAGGTCTACGCGCAGCCGCTGCTCTCGACAACCGGCACAACGGCCTCGCCCACCGGGATGCTGGTCGTGGCCACCGAGACCGACAACGTCTACGGCCTCGACCCGGTCAACGGCGCTCGGCAGTGGCACACGAATCTGGGCACGCCGTTCGACCCGGGAACTATCCAGTGCCCGGACATCCGACCGTCGATCGGCACCACCGCGACGCCGGTCATCGATTCCTCGACGAACACCGTCTACATGACGCACAAGGCTGTGGTGAACGGCCAGGTCGCCTGGTACATGGACGCGCTCGACGCGGCCACTGGAAACGAGAAGCCCGGCTGGCCGGTTGCCTTGACGACCGGCTCGGGGTTTGCCGACAACGCCCCGGTCACGTTCTTCCCGCGCACCCAGCAGCAGCGCCCAGGGCTGCTGCTCATGAACGGCGTCGTGTACGCCGCGTTCGGATCGCACTGCGATACAGCGCCGTTCCAGGGCTGGGTTTTCGGCGTCTCGACGTCCGCCCACCGGGTCACGGCGAAGTGGGTCGACGAAGCGGACACCAACGGGGGCGGCATCTGGGAGGCGGGCGCCGGGATCATGTCCGACGGGTCGGGCCGGATCCTGTTCGCCACCGGCAACGGCGGCGCGCCGTCCTCACCGGCGGCCGGTAGCTCGGTGCCGGCCGACTGTGGCGAGTGCGTCATGCGGCTCCAGGTTCAGTCCGACGGAACGCTCAAACCGGTCGACTTCTTCGCTCCGTACGACGCCACGGCACTCGACCAGTCCGACTCGGATTTCGGCTCGGGCGGAGTGGTCGGCCTGCCCGACCAATACTTCGGCACCTCGTCGTTCCCGCATCTCGCGGTGACGGTGGGCAAGGAGGGGTACGTCTACCTGCTCAACCGCGACAACCTGGGTGGCTACGACCAGGGACCCGGCGCGGGCGACAACGTGCTCCAGCGGCTCGGCCCCCGCGGCGGCGTGTGGGGTCGGGCGGCGGTGTGGCCCGGCGACGGCGGCTACGTGTACATCCCGACCTCGACCGGCTCGAGCGGCGGCGGTCTGTTCGACGTGTACAAGTACGGCGTCAACGGCTCGGGCAATCCGTCCCTCTCGCTGGCGGGGAGCGCGCCCGACGTTTTCGGCTGGGGCAGCGGCTCGCCGGTCATCACCTCCGACGGCACGAACACTGCAAGCGCGGTGGTGTGGGACATCTGGAGCACCAACCGGCAGGGCACGGGCGGTCAGCTGCGCGCGTACTCGCCGATCCCGACCGGCAACCAGCTGCAACTGCTCCACGCCCCGTGGCCGATCGGCGACGCGACCAACTACAGCTCCCCCGGCGTGGGCGCGGGCCGGCTCTATGTAGGCACGCGCGACGGCAGCGTGCTCGCCTTCGGCTCACCGACGCCCCAGCCGCTGAGCGGATCGGGCCTGTCGTTCCCGCGCACCACCGAGGGGACCACCAGCGCGGCGCAGACGCTCACGATCACCGCCAACCAGCCCGTGACCGTCTCGAGCCTCGCCTCCGATCCCGAGTTCGCGTACGGGACGCCATCGCCGACGGTCCCCGCCACGCTCGACCGCGGCGACACGCTCTCGGTTCCGGTGACCTTCACGCCCTCGCAGACGGGCCCGGTGGCCGGACAGCTCACCGCCACCACCACCGACGGGGCAACCGTGTCGTTCTCGCTCTCCGGCACCGGGCAGGCCCCGGAGGGCCTGCTCGCGGCCGACCCGGCGTTCCTCTCGTTGGGCGGCACCGAGGTGGGAGGGGAGCTGACCGGAACGGTGACCTTCAGCAACCAGGGCGCCGGATCGCTCACGGTCTCGGGATTTGACCCGGCGAGCGCTCCGTTCTCGGTTAGCGGCGCGCCGAGGGCGAATGACACCATCGCCCCCGGCGACAGCGTCACCGTCGACATCTCGTTCGACCCACAGGCGGTGGGCCAGTACAACGACGAGATCACGCTCAGCACCGCCGACAGCCAGGGTCAGAACCCTCAGAGTCAGACCGTCGAGGTGTCCGCCTCGGCGTCGACGCCCGGGCAACTCCAATTCTCGAGCGAGGCGATCGACTTTGGCACGGTTGCGGTCGGCGCCACGGCGAGCCGGGCGTTCACGATCTCGAACGCCGGCGGAACGGCGGTGACCATCGACAAGTCGAAGCCTCCGTTCGGCGGAGCGTTCGCGGCCTCGCCGGCGACCTCCCTGCCGGAGGGCACGACGATCGCGCCGGGGCAATCGGTGACCGAGACCGTCACGTTCGCCCCGACGAGCCTCGGCCCGGCCGGCGGAACGTGGCAGATCACCGGAGATGACGGGTCCGGCCTGCATCTGGTCCAGTTCAGCGGCGCCGGCACCGCCCCCGGCAGCGGATCCCCGGCATCCGGCGCGCCGCCGGCGACATCCGGACCGCCACCACCCCCGCCGCCCATCGGCCACGCCGACCTGGTGGTGCCGAGCGCACCGAAGCTCACGGGCTCCGTCGCTTCCACCCGGACGGTCTCGGGCACCTTCATCTCCTACACCGCGATGACCGCCGGCGTCAGCCAGTTCGTGCTCCAGCGCGTCACGGTCGGCCGGCGCGGCGCCCACGGGTGCGTCGCCGCGACGGCCCGCAACCGAACTCTGCGGCACTGCACGCTTTACGTGGTGATCGCGAGCTTCGCCCACCGCGATCGCGTCGGCGTCAACAAGCTCCGGCTCGGCGGCAACGTCGCGCTCCGTAAGCTCAGTCCTGGGCGCTACCGCCTCCGCTCTACTCTGCTCGACAGCGCCGGCGCCAAGCACGCGTTCTACTGCGCGCTGCGGATCATCGCCCCGCCGCCCCAGCTCAACCTGGTTCGGTGGCAGGGTGTGCTCTTCCGACTCGTGTCGATGCTGTAGTGCTAAACCCGGCGGCGGTCGGCCGCGTGCGTCCGGGCCTTCTGGCTGTCGCGCAGGCGCGCAACCTCGGCCACGGTGAGCATCATGATCTTGAGGTCAAGCCGGAGCGACCAGTTACGGATGTAGTAGTTGTCCCACTCGACGCGGTCCGCGATCGAGGTCTGGCCGCGCAGCCCGTTGACCTGAGCCCAGCCGGTGATGCCGGACCTCACCCGATGGCGATCGTCGTAGCGCTTGACCTCCTCGCCGAACAGCGCGACGTACTGCGGGCGCTCGGGACGGGGGCCCACGAGGCTCATCTCGCCGCGCAGGACGTTGATCAGCTGCGGGACCTCGTCGAGAGAGCTCTTGCGGAGCCACGTGCCGAGGGCGGTGCGCCGGTCCTCGCCTTCGATCCCGCCGGGCGCGCATCCTTCGGCCAGCACGAACTCGGCTTCGCGGCCCGGACCGGCGTCTCGCATCGTGCGGAACTTGAGGACGTCGAATACGCGACCGTCGCGCCCGACGCGGCGCTGGCGGAACAGGACCGGACCAGGGGAGGACAGGCGGACGGCAAGCGCGATCGCGCCCATGAGCGGCGCCAGCGCGATCAGCGCCACGGCGGCGAACGTCCGGTCGAGCGAGTGCTTGATCGCGAATTGCCAGCCGCGGGGATTGGTCGGGCGCAGCGAGATCAGGGGCAGGCCGCCGACGTGGTCGAGGATCGCGCGGTCGTTGATCGCCTCGAACAGACGCGGGACGAGCGATACCTCGACGCCGAGCGCCTCGCACTCTCGGACCTTGTCGACCAGTACGTGGTCGGGCTCGGCGGAGAACGCCAGGATCACGCGGCGCGCGCCGGTCAGGCGAATCGCCTCGGCCAGGTGCTCGGGCCCGCCGAGGACGGGAACGGTCGCCGCCGACGAGTAGCCGCTGGTCGGCATCGGGTCGGAGTCCAGGAAGCCGACCGGGCGAAGGCCGTAGCTGCGGTCGCTGGTCAGTCGGTTGACCAGCTGCTCGCCGATCAGGCCGGCGCCGAGGATAAGCGTCGGGGTGGCTAGCGCCTGGTTGCGCAGCGCCTGGGTGCGGACGGAGGCGAGCACGACGCGCGCCACCGTCAGGTACACGGCGGCGAACAGCCAGCACCGGAGGGCCAGCCCGACCGGGTGCTCCCCGCCGACGATCGAGCCGGCGGCGACCATCAGCATGGCCGACAGCGAGGTCGCGCCGAGGACGTGGGTAGCGGTGTCGAGCACCGAGGTGTCGAGTCGCTCGTCCGGGTCCTGGCGCGCTCGCAGGATCGCCAGGGTGAGCGCCGGGAACACGGCGGCGAGCCACCCGGCGCCGCCGCCGTCCGAGATCGGCGCGGCGTAGAACGCCGCGGTGGCGGCCAGGCACAGCATGACCGCGTCGAGCAGCAGGCGCACCTGCGACCAGACGCGAACGTCGAGGAGGCGCGCGATGCCGGTGGCGATCGCGCGCGAGCGCGCGATCGGAAGCCCGATCGTCGCCGAGGTGTGAGCGTGCGATGCGGCAGGCGGCGTCATCGCTGCGTGTGAACGGGTCGCGTTGTCAATCCGCGCGTCGTAGCGTGGAACTCCATTCGGGCCACTTCCTTGTCCCCTTTCCCCCTACGGAGGGCCAATCAGCAAACTAGTAGTCCGTTACTTATCCCTACTCATCGCTCATCATACCACAGCAAAAGCACCGAATTTGGACAGTCGTATGACAAACGTGGCGAGTATTCGACGCCTTTTGGGTGCGCTGGCGCGGGCACGTAGGATTCCCGGAAACGTCGTCCAGGAGGCCTCGAATGTCGCGACTCATCAGGATGGATCGGAGCGGCCACACGACGGTCGCGGAATGGACCGCCGGGGACCCCACCAGCGCCGAGGAGGCGGTCGCCGCGTTCCGCGCCGAGCTCGATCAGGGCTATTTCGCCCTCGTGAATCACGGCGCGGGAAGCGCCGAGCAGGTCCACGAGCTCCCGCTCGATGCGGAGCTGGTCATCCTGCGCCGGCCGATCGCCGGGGGATAGGGAGCTGAGCTCACCCGCCGCAGCGGCGCCCGCCCACGGGGGCGCGGCGCTTCCGGAGGTCGCGAACGTCCGGTGGCGCACGCGCGCCGACGACCGCGGCCTACGCCGGGCCGGACGTCTGTGGACCCTGTCGACGGCCGCCCACGCGGGCCCGTTCGTGCTCGCGGCGGTGGTGCTCGCGGCGGCCAGCCCGATTCTGCTGCCGTTCGCGGCCCTCTGCCTGCTGCACGCGTGGGGCATCCCCGAGCTCTACGCCGCGCGCGGCGCGCGCGTGGCCAAGCCCGTCGGCGGCGCGCGTGACCGATCGGAGCGCGTCGCGCTCGGGCTGCTCGGCGACCTCGTCGACCACCGCGCCCGGGAGCTGCACGGGCGCAGCGGATTGATGCTCGAGCCCGGACGGCTCGGCGTGTGGCTGATCGGCGAGGCCGGCGCGCTGCTCGTCCGGCCCGGGGGACGGCGGGTGCACTGCTACTGCGTGAAGGTCACCGACTCGAACCTGCCGCCGAGCGACCGCCTGGCCCACCTGTTGCTGGCGCTGCGGACGGACGAGGTCGGGTTCGCCACCGTGGCCAACCTGGCGTTCTCGGGGGCGAGCTGGCGAGTGCGCCGCAGGGTGGCGGCCCCGGCGCGGGAGGCGCTGGCGGTCGCGGTGCGAGACGCGCGGGGCCGCTGAGGCCGCGCGGCTCACTCCGGTCGTCTGAACTTTGTACCTGGGGCCAATGTGGGCGGGCGGTCCGAAGCCGATCATTCTCGCCATGACCCGTCCAATCACAGCCTCGAAGGTCCTGCTGGTCGCGGACCGCCGGACCCCGCCGGCGAACCGTCGGGACACCCCCATCCGCCGCTACCGCCTGGCCCGGCTGCGCTTCGACTCGCCCCCAGCCGCGGGAGAGCCGCGGTTCGAGTATCTCAAGCGCGTCTACGACTAGTTCGACTTACCCGGCTCTTCGAGAGTCCTTCGTGAGCCGGGGTCCCCGGCGCAGTACGCTGTAAGCATGGATACTCAAATCGAGGCTTCTCGCTCTCGTACACCGGTCGTCCGGAAGGCCTTCGCCGGCCTGGTGCTGATCGTCGCGGCGGCGCTGATTCTCAAGCTCGCCATCGGCTTCGTGATCTGGCTTTTCTGGACGATCGTGACGGTCGCGGTGGTCGTCGCGGTCATCTGGGCGGTCAAGACGCTCATCTGGTGAGACCGGGCCCAGAGTGGCCGCGGTCGTCATCCTGTTCTTCTTCGGCCTGGCCGGCGGGGTCGTCGGCCGGTTGAAGGGCAGTTCGTTCTTCATGTGGTTCCTGATCTCGGCTTGCGTGCCGTTCGTCGGCCTGCTCGCCGCGGTCTGCTACCGGTGGGACAACCGCGAGCTGCGGCGCCAGTGCCCCGACTGCGGGCGGATCGTCAAGCTGCAGGACGCGGTGTGTATGCGCTGCGGATCCGAGCTCGAATTTCCAGACGTGGCGATCGCGTCGGAGCAGAGCATCCGCGAGGCGCGGATGGCGGCGCCGCGGTCGGGCTGAGCTCGATACCTGACCGGACGGGGTCGCCCGGCCCCATGGACGCCGAGCGAAGCGAGGCCCCAAACCGGCGCAAACCCACTGTTACACTCGCCTTCCCGCGCGCGGACGGACCGCGCGTACGCGGCGGACGGACCGCCAAAGGAGGCCACGAGTATGCGTGCAGTCGACGCCCTGATGGAATGCCTGAAGGCCGAGGGCGTCGACGTGGTATTCGGGCTGCCCGGCGGCGCGAACCTTCCCACCTACGACGCCTTCTACGACGCCGGCATCCGGCACATCCTGGTCCGCCACGAGGCGGGCGGCGGGCACGCCGCGGAGGGCTACGCCAAGGCGACGGGGAAGGTCGGGGTGTCGCTGGGCACGAGCGGCCCGGGCGCGACGAACCTGGTCACGCCGATCTGCGACGCGATGATGGACTCGGTCCCGGTCGTGTTCATCACCGGGCAGGTGCGTACCGATCTGCTCGGCACGGACGGTTTCCAGGAGGCCGACACGATCGGCATCACGATGCCGATCGTCAAGCACAGCTTCATGATCCAGCACCCGCTGGAGATCCCGCGGTCGATCCACGAGGCATTCCATATCGCCCGCACCGGCCGTCCCGGCCCCGTCGTGGTCGACATCCCGCAGGACCTGAGCCGCGCCGACATCCCGTACGAGCCGGTCACCGACCTGCGGCTGCCCGGCTACCAGCCGACCACGGAGGGCAATCAGAAGCAGATCCGGATCGCCGCCAAGGCGCTGGCCAACTCGCGGCGCCCGATCATCTACGCGGGCGGCGGGGTGGTGTCGGCGGGGGCGGCCGGCGAACTGACCGAGCTCGCCACGTCCGACCGCTTCCCGGTCACCTGCACGGTCATGGGGCTGGGCGGATTCCCGGGGACGCACGACCAGTGGCTGGGGATGCTCGGGATGCACGGGACGCGCGCGGCGAACTACGCGATGGACGAGGCCGACCTGATCTGCGCGATCGGGGCCCGGTTCGACGATCGCGTGACCGGCAAGCTGTCGGAGTTCGCGCCGCGGGCCAAGTTCATCCACATCGACGTCGACCCGGCCGAGATTTCCAAGAACGTTCCGGCTCACATCCCGATCGTCGGGGACGCCAAGAACATCCTGCCGCGGCTGACCGCCGAGTACCGCGCCTTGGAGGCGGACCCGGCGAGGCTCGAGGAGTGGTGGTCCCGGATCCGCGTGTGGCAGGAGCGCCACCCGCTGCGCTACGAGGACTCGACCGACTCCGAGATCAAGCCGCAGTTCATGATCCAGTCGATCTACGAGGCGACCGGCGGCGACGCGATCATCACCAGCGACGTCGGCCAGCACCAGATGTGGACCGCGCAGTACTACCACTTCCCGCAGCCGCGGCGGTGGATCAATTCGGGCGGCCTCGGCACGATGGGGTTCGGGCTGCCCGCCGCGATGGGCGCCAAGGTCGGCTGCCCCGATCAGACGGTCGTCTGCATCGCCGGCGACGGCTCGGTCCAGATGAACATGCAGGAGCTCGCGACGTGCGCTCAGGAGGGCATCGCGATCAAGGTGTTCATCATGAACAACGGCTACCTCGGCATGGTCCGCCAGTGGCAGGAGCTGTTCTGGGACAAGCGCTACAGCCAGGTCGAAATGGGACAGTGGCCCGACTTCGTCAAGCTGGCCGGGGCGTACGGCGCCACCGGTCTGCGGTTCTCGGACAAGGCCACGCTCGTCTCCGACATGAAGGAGGCACTCGCGATGGACGGGCCGGTGCTCGTCGACGTGCGCGTCACGCGCGAGGAGAACACCTATCCGATGATCCCGGCGGGGCAGCCGGCGCGGAACATGGTGGGGTGATGGTCCATGGGTGAACCGGGAACGAAAGAAGTCCTCTCGCTGGACGAGCTGGAGGCGGTCAGCGGCCTGCGCACCGGCCGCAAGCACATCCTCTCGATCCTTGTGGAGAACAAGCCCGGCGTCCTGACCCGGATTGCCGGCCTGTTCGCGCGCCGCGGGTTCAACATCGACACGCTCGCGGTCGGGCCGACCGACGACGAGCGCGTCTCGCGCATCACGCTCACGTTGGACGGTGCGGTCCATCCCATCGATCAGGTCACCAAGCAGCTGCACAAGCTGGTCAACGTGCTGAAGATCCGCGACCTCGAGCCGCGTGAGACGCTGGCGCGCGAGCTCGCCCTGTTCAAGGTCTCGGCCGACGGTGCGAGCCGGGCCGAGGTCATGCAGATCTGCGAGATCTTCCGCGGCAAGGTAGTCGACGTGACCAAGCGCTCGATCGTGATCGAGCTGACCGGCACATGCGACAAGGTCGACGCGTTCGAGCAGCTGGTCAGGCCGTTCGGGTTGATCGAGATGGCGCGCACCGGCGAGATCGCGATCGCCCGGGGTCGGACCGAGACGTAGCGTCGTGCCGGGGTAGGCTCCCGGGCGATGAGTGTGCGAGTCTCGCCGGCCTGGGGCTGGCTCGACGCGGCTGCCGTCCGCCGGCTGGATCGCCGGCTCTCCGAGGCGCTGCGGCGTGCGCGGGCTGCCGGTGGGGCGTCGTTGGCGAGCGTCACCTGCTCGGTGGACGCCTCGGTCGATCCGACCGCTGCGGCGGTGGCGTCGCGGCGCCCGGGCGAGCCGTGGTTCGCTTTTGAGCAGCCCGACCGCGACCGATCCGCGGTGGCCGCCGTGGGGTGTGTGCGGGTCTTCGAGGCGGATGGAGCGGGGCGGTTCCGGGACGTGGCCCGGCGCTGGGCCGACGTGGTCGCCGACGCGTTCGCCGACGAGGTGGACCGACCGCCCGGGTCGGGGCTGGTGGCCCTGGGCGGGTTCGCGTTCGCTTCCGACGGCGGCGGGTCGCCGCGCTGGGAGGGTTTCGCGCCGGCCTCGATGGTCGTCCCCGAGGTGTCGCTGGCGCGCCGGGGGGGTCGCGTGGCGCTGACCGTCAACGTGTCGGTCGAGCCCGATGACACCGTGGAGGATCTGCAAGCCCGGGTGTCTGATCGGTTAGGCGAGCTGCGGCGGCCGGCGTTGCCGCTGCTCGACCCGGCGCCGGCGGGTCACTACCGGGTGCTCAGCCCGATGCCGCCGTCGCACTACGAGGAGGCGGTGGCCCGGGCGGTCGAGCGGATCCGCGCCGGCGAGCTCGAGAAGATCGTGCTGGCCCGGGACGTGGAGGTTCATGCCCCCGTCGACCACGATGTGGGGGCGGTGCTCGGCATCCTGCGCGAGGCGTTTCCCTCGTGCTACGTGTTCGCGGTCGGGCGAGGGGATGCGGTGTTCTTGGCCGCGAGCCCGGAGCTCCTCGTCCGCCGCGAGGGCCAGCGCGCGTCGACGGTGGCGCTGGCGGGCTCGATCCGGCGCAGCGCCGACCCCTCGATCGACGACCACCTCGGCGAGCAGCTGCTCCAGAGCGCCAAGGACCGATCGGAAAATGAGATCGTGGTGCGCCGGATCGCGCGGGCTTTGCGGCGTCACTCGGTGTGGGTGACGACGGCACCCGAGCCGGCGCTCGTCCGCGTCGCCAACATCCAGCACCTGGGCACCCCGATCCGGGCCCAGCTGGCGGAACCGCTGAGCGCGATCGAGCTGGCCGGGGTGCTCCATCCCACGCCGGCGGTCGGCGGCGAGCCCTGGTCGATCGCGGAGCCGCTGATTCCGGCCTTCGAGGGGCTGGACCGCGGGTGGTACGCCGGACCGGTGGGGTGGTCGGACGCCACCGGCGACGGCGAGTTCTGCGTGGCGCTCAGGTGCGCGCTGGTGCGCGGGCGGCTCGCGCATCTGTACGCCGGTGGGGGGATCGTGCGCGATTCCGACCCGGCGGCCGAGCTGGCCGAGACCGAGGTCAAGCTCGGCGCGCTGCTCCCGTTGCTGTCCGGCTGAGTTTGTCTGGATGAAGCGCGGCCAGCGCGGCTTCGGCCACCCGACGGTGGAGCGCGAGGTTCTCGACCCGGTTGGTGCGCACCTCGATGATCGTGGCCCCGCCGCCGACGATCGAGGCTTCGACCGCGATCTGCAGCTCCGTCAGCGTCTGCGGCCGCGTGTAGCCACAGCCATACAGCTCGGCCGCGTGCGCGAAGTCCAGTCCGTGCGGGGTCGCGACGTGCTGCTCGAACGCGTCGCCCTCGCCCGCCACCGGGAGGAAGTGGAAGATCCCGCCGCCGTCGTTGTTGAGCACGACGATCGTCAGGGGCAGCCCGAGACGGCGGGCCGCCAATAACCCCCCGATGTCGTGGGCGAGCGCGACGTCCCCGATCAGCAGCACCACCGGGCCCTCGCCGGCGGCGGCTGCGCCGAACGCGGCGGACACGGTGCCGTCGATCCCGTTGGCGCCGCGGTTGGACAGGACGCGCGGGGGGTCCTTGTCGACCGGCATGAACTCCTCGACGTCGCGGATCGGCATCGAGGAGGCCACGAACAGAGTGGCGGCGTGATCCAGCCACTCGCCCAGGCTGCGGGCGACGAGCGGCTCGGATAGTCCCTCCCCGAGCGTGGCGGAGATCGCCCACGCCGCCGCGCGGTCGGCGGCGCGCCACGAGGCGAGCCATTCGGGCGGGACGGGGAACACGTCGCCACCGGCCAGCCCCTCGATCAGCGCGTGAATCGGCGCGCGCACGCGCCGGCCGACCACGCTGGCCGGGTCCTGCCACCCCCCGTCGGCGTCGATCGCGATCTGCTCGGCGTCGAGCCCGCCCAGCCACGCCCGCAGCGGCTTGGACGTGGGGAGGTCGCCGGCGCGGATCACGACGTCCGGACGGTGCGCAGCGGCGAACTCAGGGTCGCGTAGGAGCAGGTCGTAGTGAGCGATCGCGGACTTACCGCGGCGTGCGCCGGAGAGCGGGTCGGCCAGGACCGGGATCGCGGCGTGCTCGGCGAAGCCGGCCAGTTCGAGACCGGCGACCGCGTCGCGGTGACCGCCGGCCACGATCACGACCCGACCGGCCGGGCGGCGGCCACTCGTCGGGACGCTCTCGACCCCCGTGTCCATCGCCACGTACGGCCGGCCGTCGGGCCGCCCGGTGTCGTCCTCGGGCAGCGGCCCGTCGAGCACCAGCGGCTCGCGCAGCGGGAAGTTCAGGTGGACCGGGCCGGGCGGGCCGTGAGCGGCCGTCCAGTAGGCGCGGCAGGCCAGGGTCCGGACCCAGCGCAGCGCGTCGGGGTCGGCCTCGTGCACGCCCACTTCGAAGAACCACTTGACCGCGCCGCCGTACAGCTTGATCTGGTCGATCGTCTGACCGGCCCCGACCTCGCGAAGTTCAGGCGGGCGATCGGCGGTCAGCACGATCATCGGGACCCGGGCATGAGACGCCTCGATCACGGCCGGCGCGAGATTCGCCGCGGCCGTGCCCGAGGTGCAGGTGACTGCGACCGGGCGAGCGGACCGCTTTGCGGCTCCGAGCGCGAAGAAGCCCGCGCACCGCTCGTCGACATGCGACCAGGCCTTGATCCGGCGCTCGCGTACGAGCGAGAGGACGAGCGGGGTGTTGCGCGAGCCCGGCGCGGTGCAGGCGTGCTCCATCCCGCAGCGGGCGAGCTCGTCGCAGAACGCGCGCAGCAGCAGATAGGTGTCCGTGGCGGTCATGATGCGGTGATGGCGCCGGACGTCGTCCTCCTGCACGGCTTCACGCACACCGGGGCGAGCTGGGGCCCCGTGGTCGCGGCGCTTGCGGAAAGCTACCGCGCGCCCGGTGAGGGCTATCGCGCGGTGGCGCCCGACATCCGCGGGCACGGCTCGGCCTCCGACCGTGTGCCGGCCGCGCTCGAAGGGGTGCTCCACGACTTCGCCATGGTGGCGCCGGCGCGCTGCACGCTCGCTGGGTACTCGATGGGCGGGCGGCTCGCGCTCCACATCGCGCTCGCGCTGCCGGGCCGGGTCGATCGCCTCGTGCTGATCGGCGCGAGCCCCGGGATCGCCGACCCGATCGAGCGGGAAGCGCGCCGGCGCGACGACGCGCGCCTCGCCGGCGAGATCGAAGGCTCGACGATGGAGCAGTTTGCGGCGCGCTGGGCGCAGACGCCGGTGCTGGCCGGACAGTCGCCGTCGGTGGCCGCGGCCGTCCACGCGGACCGGCTACGGAACGATCCCGCGGGCCTGGCCCGAGCGCTTCGCGGGCTGGGCACGGGCGCGCTTGCCTCGCTCTGGGACCGCTTGCCGGAGATCGAGATGCCGGTCGTGCTGGTGGTCGGCGAACGAGATCAGAAGTTCCGTGCGGTCGCCGCCGAGATGGCGTCCGGGCTACCGCGCGCCGAGGTCGTCGTCGTCCCCGACGCCGGGCACGCGGTCCATCTGGAGGCGCCCGGCGCGGTGGCTCAGGTGATCGGCGAGGTGTAAGCGGCTACGCGGCGGCCTGGAGGACGACCGGCTCGGACGGCCCGCACTGGAACACGTCCTCGGCCAGCTTGTTGGCCGAAGCCTGCTCCCACCGCCCGCTCTCAACGAGCGCGCGGCACAGGGTCTCGATGTCCTCGAGGGCCCCGATGGCCTCCACGTCGCTGGTCAGGTCGGTGCTGAAGATCAGGTTGTCGGCGGCGTAGCGGACGCGCTGCTGCTCGCCGTCGAGCAGCTTGCTCGGGCCGATGTCCTCGAGGGTCTTCATGACCCGCCGGTATGCGTTGGAACGTTCAGGACTCATCTTGTGTCTCCTGTCACACGGTCACTCGCGTTAACGATGATGGTCGTCAATCGAGCGCCCGGCTTTAGCCTTGCGGCCAAATTTCTTCCCGAACACTTGTACCCCTGCGGTGCGGCCCAGACCGTGACGTCGATCACAGCAGGCCGAGGCATCGGGTTCGGTCGTGTCATTTGTCATGGAGACGCTTGTTCGGACGCGCTTCTTCCATACCACTCGAGCAGGCCGTCACCCAGGCCGGCCCCGCTCGGCGGCGGGATCTGACCGCGGCTCGCCCGGAGCGGGTCCTCGCGGCCGGCGAACAGCCCGAGCGTGGCGAGCCCGCAGAACCGGTCGGGCCGCAGGGCGGCCGCCGCGTGGAGGGCCGCCGCGATCCCGAGCGGCCCGTCGAGGGTGGAGGCGAGGTAGACCTCGTAACCGGCGGCCCGCGCGCGGCGGGCGGCGTCGAGGAGGCCGGTGATCCCGCCGCACGCGGCGATCTTCAGGCAGACCGCCGTGCAGACGCGGTCCTCGAGCGCGCCCGCCGCTGACGCCGTCTCGTCCAACGCGATCGGCACGTCGGGAATCGCCTCCGCCACCGCGTGCGTCTGCTCGAGGCCCCGCACCGGCTCCTCGCACAGCTCCAGCCCGACCGGGGCGAGTGAGCGCAGTGCCGCCACTGCGCCCTCCACCGACCACGCCCCGTTGGCGTCGAGCCGCATGGCCACGTCCGGACCGAGGACCGCGCGGACGGCGGCCAGGCGCCCCGCGTCGTCGCCGATCCCGACCTTGGCCTTGACGCACCGAAACCCGGCGGCGCGCGCGTGCGCCGCCTCGGTGGCCGCGCCGGCGCGATCGGCCGCGGCGATCGTATAGTTGACCTCGACCGCGGCCGCGTCGCGGGCGCCCAATAGCCGCCAGATCGGCTGTCCGGTCCGCCGGCCCTCGAGGTCCCACAGCGCCATGTCGACCGCGGCCACCGCGGGGAGTGCGGCCATCCGGGTCCACTCCGCCAGCGCGTCCCGAGCGGAGGCGCCGGCCGGGGTCCCGGCCAGCGCGGGCCGAGCGGCCTCGAGCGCCTCGAGGACGTCGTCGACGTTCACCCCGTGGTAGTCGGGCAGCGGCGCCGACTCGCCGCGGCCGACGAAGCCATCGGCGTCCTCGACGCGAACCAATGCGAGCGGGCGATCCGTGAGGGAGACGCGGGCAGAAACAAACGGCGCGCGCAAGCGCGCCCTGATCAAATCGATCTCGAACCTCACCGGCTCAGGAGCAGGCCGGCGGCCAGCAGCGTGCAGAACACCAGCTGGAGCATGCCGGTCTGGGCAAGCGCGCCGTTCAGCGACGCGCCGTCGGTGCGGTTGCGTACGACGCGCACGACCCGGGCCGCCAGCGGAATCGTCAGCCAGGGCAGGAACACCCACGGCCGCAGCGGACCGAAGATCCACGTGACGGGCGTGAGTACGTAGGCCAGGTAGATGATCACCGCGAACAGGATCCGGGTCCGCGCGCGCCCGAGGCGGACTGCGAGCGTCCGCTTGCCGGCGCGCCGGTCGGTGTCGATGTCACGGACGTTGTTGACCACCAGGATCCCGGTCGCGATCAGCCCGACGGGGACGGCCAGCGCGAACGCCTCCCAGTCCAGGTGCTCGACCTGCACGAAGTACGAGCCGGCCACCGCGACGATGCCGAAGAACAGGAACACGAACAGCTCGCCGAACCCCTCGTAGCCGTAAGGGCGCGGGCCCCCGGTGTACAGGACGCCGGCCAGGATCGAGGCCGCACCGACGAGCAGGAGCTCCCAACCCGCCACGGCGACCAGATATGCGCCGGCCAGCACCGCGACCCCGAAGGTCAGGTAGGTGGCGATCAGCACCTGGCGGGGAGGGACGAGGCCGCCGGCGGTCACGCGCACCGGGCCGAGCCGATCCTCGGTGTCGGCTCCCCGCCGCGCGTCGGAGTAGTCGTTGGAGAGGTTCGTCCCGATCTGGATGAACATCGCGCCGATCAGCGCGGCGACGAAACGCAGCGGATGGAACACGCCGAAGAAGCCCGCCAGCGCGGTGCCCACGAGTACCGGGGCGATCGCGGCCGGGAGCGTCCTGATCCGCGCCGCCATCAGCCAGATGCGAACCCCGCTCGGCCGGGTGGCCGCCCGCGTTGCGGTCATCACGTCAGGCCCGGTGCGGGAACTTCGAGAAGTCCGGCTGGCGCTTCTCGAGGTAGGCGTTGCGCCCCTCCTGAGCCTCCTCGCTCATGTAGAAGAGCAGGTTCGCGTCGTGGGCGAGCTGCTGGATCCCGGTCAGCCCGTCCTCGTCGGCGTTGAAGCTCGCCTTCAGCATGCGCAGCGCGAACGGCGACAGCGAGAGCATCTCGCGACACCACTTGACGGTCTCCTGCTCGAGCTCGTCGAGCGGCACCACCGTGTTGACAAGCCCCATGCGGAGCGCCTCGTGCGCGTCGTACTGGCGGCAGAGGAACCAGATCTCCTTGGCCTTCTTCGGGCCGACCAGGCGCGAGAGCACGGTGGCGCCGAAGCCCCCGTCGAACGAGCCGACCTTCGGGCCGGTCTGGCCGAAGCGCGCGTTGTCGGCCGCGATCGTGAGGTCGCACACGACGTGCAGGACGTGGCCGCCTCCGACCGCGTAGCCCGCCACCATCGCGACCACCGGCTTGGGCAGCCGGCGGATCTGGACGTGCAGGTCGGTCACCTCGAACCGGCCGACCGCCTCGTGGCGCCCGGCGTTGGTCGGGTCCGCGCCGCTGACGTAGCCGCCCCGCTGGCCGCGGACCCGCTGGTCGCCGCCCGAGCAGAACGCGTCGGGCCCCTCGCCGGTGAGGATGATCACGCCGACGTCGAGGTCCTCGCGCGCGCGTGTGAAGGCATCGGACAGCTCGACGACGGTCTCGGGCCGGAAGGCGTTGCGCACCTCGGGTCGGTTGATCGTGATCTTGGCGATGCCCGTGGCGTCGTCGAGGCCGGTCTCGTAGCGGATGTCGGTGTAGTAGTCGGCGGCTGGTTTCCAGGTCGCTGGCACGCGGGCGAGACTACCGTGTCGGTCGTGTCGTACTGGATCCACGCCGCCGCGGCCAGGCACCCGGACCGGGTCGCGATCGAGGGAATCGAGCGGAACCTCACCTACGCCGAGCTGTCGAAGGCGGCGATCGCTCGCGTGGGCGCGATCCAGGGAGCGGAGCGGGTGGCGATCGCGTTGCCGGCGACCGAGGACTTCGTGGTCGCCCTGCACACCTGCCTGCTGGCGGGCGCGGCGGCCGTCCCGATCGACCTGCGGCTGAGTGAGGCCGAGCGGGACCAGCGCCTGGCCGGCGCGGACGTGGTCGTGTCTGAGCCGCTGGCGCCGACGCCCAAGCGCGGCGTCTCGTTCTTCGCCGGTGATCCAGCCGTTGCGGTGATGCACACATCGGGCACGACGGCGGCTCCCAAGCCGGTCGTCCTCATGCATTCGAACTTCCAGGCCAGCGCGCTCGGCTCCGCTGTGGCGCTGGGGCTCGACCCGGCCGAGCGTTGGCTCTGCCCGATGCCGTTGACCCATGTGGGCGGCCTCTCGATCCCGATCCGCAGCGCGATCTACGCCACGACCGTGGTCCTTCACGGCCGGTTCGATACCGAGGCGGTGCTGAACGAGCTGATGAACCCGGCGCGGCAGATCACGCTGGTCTCACTCGTCCCAACGATGCTGGCCCGGCTGCTCGACGCGGGATTGCACGATCCCCCGACCCTGAGATGGGCGCTGCTGGGCGGTGGCCCCATCGTTGCGGCCCTGCTCGAGCGGGCGTCAGCCGCGGGGGTGCCCGTGGCGCCGACCTACGGCATGACCGAGGCGTGCTCGCAGATCGCGACGTTCGGCTGGCCGCTGCCGGGAGTCGAACTGCGCACCTCGGGCGGAGAGATCAAGGTGCGCGGGCCTATCGTCGCGCCCGGTGAGGCCGACGAAATGGGGTGGCTGCATACCGGCGATCTCGGCCGCTTCGATGACCGGGGTCGCCTGGTCATCACGGGCCGCAAGTTGGACACGATTGTCACGGGGGGAGAGAACGTCGCGCCGGCCGAGGTAGAGGCGGTGCTGCTCGAGCACCCTGCCGTGGCCGACGCGGCCGTGCATCCGCGGCAAGATCCAGAGTGGGGTGAGGCGGTCATCGCGACCATCGTCCTGCGCGACGGGCTCGCCGTGACCCCAGACGAGCTGAAGGCCCACTGCGCGGCCCGGCTGGCGGGGTTCAAGGTGCCCAAGGCGGTGCGGTTCGCCGACGATCTGCCGCGGACGCCGTCGGGCAAGCTCCTGCGCCGCCAGCTTTAATCCCGCCGTGTCCTCAGCGCCCCAGGTTGCCCCATCGGACTCGCCCAATGGGCTGACGATCGAACAGCTCGCCGCCGAGTCCGGGATGTCGGTGCGCAACATCCGCGCCCACCAGGCGCGGGGCCTGCTCGACCCGCCCGAGGTGCGGGCGCGCGTCGGGTATTACGGACCTGAGCACATCGAGCAGCTCCGGCTGATCCGCGATCTGCAGGAGGACGGCTTCAACCTCGGGGCGATCAAGCGCCTGGTCGACGACACCCAGGGCACGGCAGCGCGCCTGCGGCGCTTCGGCGAGGCGCTCAGCGCGGTGGCCGCCCCCGAGCAGGGCGAGACGCTGAGCCTCGAGGAGCTCGGCCGGCGCTTTCGCGTCAGCGCCCACGAGGCGCCAGAGGTCTTGGCCGAGGCCGAGCGGCTGGGCGTGCTCATCCCCCTCGGCGACGGCAACTTCCGCGCGCCGAGCCCATCCCTGCTGGCGATCGCCGAGGAGGTGGTCGCGCGCGGCATCTCGCTGCGCAGCGCGCTGGCCGTCCTCGAGGACATCGACCGCCACTGCGACTCGGTCTCGCGCTCGTTCGTGGAGCTGTTCGTGCACGAGATCTGGAAGCCGTTCGCGCAGGCGGACATGCCCGCCGAGCAGTGGCCCGAGATCGAGCACGCGGTCGGGCGGCTCGGGCCGGTAGCGTCCGAGGCGCTGATGGCGATCTTCCAGCGCCGACTGAGCGCCCGCCTGGAGGGCGCGTTCGCCGAGATCACGCGTCGCGTGGCGGAGCGTACGACCGATCCGGAGGGAGAAGCCACATGAGCGCCGCGGACCCCGACTCGGTTCGCGCCGAGATGCTCGAGCGCTGGGAACGCGCCGCGGCCGGGTGGGGAAAGCACGCACAGCTGATGCGCGAGTTCGGGATGCCCGTGTCGGCGTGGATGATCGAGCACGCGCGGCTGCAGCCCGGTCAGCGGGTGCTCGAGCTGGCCGCCGGACCCGGCGACACCGGGTTCCTGGCCGCCGAGCTGATCAGACCAGGGGGGACGCTGATCTCCACCGACGCGGCCGAGCCGATGCTCGAGGTGGCGCGAGCCCGGGCGGCTCAGTTGGGCATCGAGAACGTCGAGTTCAAGCAGATCGACCTCGAGTGGATCGACCTCGACACGGCGAGCGTCGACGTCGTCTTGTGCAAGTGGGGCCTGATGTTCGCCGCCGATCCGGAGTCCGCGCTGCGGGAGGCGCGCCGGGTGCTCCGGCCCGGCGGCCGGATCGCGCTGGCCGCCTGGGACGAGCCGACGTTCAATGCCTGGGCGACGATCACGACCACCGCTCTGACTGAGTTGGGGCACATCCAGCCGCTCGATCCGGCCGCCCCAGGAATGTTCGCCCTGGCCGCACCCGGCCACCTTCAGGAGCTGCTCGAGGCTGCCGGCTTCCTCGACGCGGTAGTCGAATCGATCGAGACCCCGCGGTCGTTCGCGAGCCTGGACGATTACGTCGCTGAGACGCGCGACATCTCGAGCGTGTTCGGCGGCGCGTTCGACGCCTTGGACGAGGCCCAGCGCGAGGCGGTGGCGCGAGACATCGCCGACCTATCCGAGCCCTACACGGACGCCGACGGCTCGATCCGGTTCGTCGGCCGCTCGCTGGTCGCGGCGGCCGACGCCTAAGGTCACGGTCGCCAAACCGCTGAACTCCTTCTTGCACCAAGCAAGGGCGGTTGCAGGGTTTCCGGTTCCGCCCCAGGTTGACCACACTGGGGCGCATGCGTTTGCGATTTTCCCTGCTAATGAGCCTCGCGGCTGCCGCCTTGATGGTGGTTCCCGCCACTGCTTCCGCGTACTTCGTCCACGTCATCGCCCCGGGCGAGACGCTGTCCTCGATCGCCGCCGCCGACGGTCTGGGCGTCGACCAGCTGGCTGCCGCCAACGGCCTGTCGCCGACCGCCCAACTCATCTCGGGAGAGACGATCCAGATCCCTCCGCAGCAGTCGTCGATCCCGTCCGGCGTCGCGGCACCCACGAGCGCCGCGGTTCCGGTCAGCTCGACCAGCTCGGGCGGCGCGTACGTCGTCCAACCGGGCGACACGCTGACCGCGATCGCGGCCCGCGCCGGCCGCAGCACACGGTCCCTGGCCGCTGACAACGGGCTCGGCGTCGACGACATCCTGGTCTCGGGCACGGTGCTCCACCTGTCGGGCGGAGCCGGTCTCGCGGCACCCAGCGCCACCGCGGTTCCCGTAAGCGCCACGACGAGTTCGGGCGGGGCCTACGTCGTCCAGCCCGGCGACACGCTGACGGCGATCGCCGAGCGCGCCGGAGTGAGCCCGGCCTCCCTGGCCAGTGCCAACGGGCTCGAGGAGAACGGCGTGCTGATCTCCGGCAAGGTCATCCACCTGGCGGGCAGCCCCGCGGCGGTCGCTTCCTCGGCGGCGACCTCGCAGCCGGTCGGGGAAGCGGCGCAGGGATCGCCGGTCGACCCGCCCTACCCGACGGCCGAGCGAGTTTCCGGGTCGGAGGTCGGCTCGATCGCGGCCGCCAACGGCGTCCCGGCCTCGCTCGCCACCGCGATCGCGTGGCAGGAGAGCGGGTTCAACAACGACCTGGTCTCGAGCGCCGACGCGCGCGGCGTGATGCAGATCCTCCCCGGAACCTGGCAGTGGATCCAGCAGTCGCTCGACAGCGGCGCGCCTCTGGCGCCCGCCTCGGCGGCAGACAACGTCCGCGGCGGTGTGCTCCTGCTCCACTCGCTGCTGAACTCCACCGGTGGCGATCCGTCGATGGCCGCGGCCGGTTACTTCCAGGGTCTGCCGTCGGTCCAGCAGCACGGTCTGTACCCCGAAACTCAGCAGTACGTGAACAGCGTGCTCGCACTCGAGCGGCGCTTCGGCGGCGGGTGAGAACTCGGCCGAGGGTCTGGCCCCGCTAGATTCCCCGGCAGTGTTCTACGACGACGACGCCGACCTCTCACTTCTCGACGGCAAGACCGTGGCCATCATCGGCTACGGCTCGCAGGGCCACGCCCACTCGCTGAACCTCAAGGACTCCGGCGTGTCGGTGGTGGTGGGGCTGCGCCCCGACTCGAGCAGCGTGGCCAAGGCCCGCGAACACGGGCTGCGGGTGGCCGAGCCGGCCGATGCCGCCAGCGAGGGCGACATCGTGATGATGCTGGTTCCCGACGAGCTGCACCGCTCCGTCTGGGAGTCCGGCGTCAAGGACGGCATCGCGGCCGGCAACCTGCTGCTGTTCGGCCACGGCTTCTCGATCCACTACGGCGAGATCGTTCCGCCTCCCGACGTCGATGTCGCGCTGGTCGCCCCGAAGGGCCCCGGCCACCTGGTTCGCCGCCAGTACCTCGAGGGCTCGGGGGTACCGGGCCTCGTGGCGGTCGACCAGAACCCGACCGGCAACGCCTTCGCGCTCGCCCTCGCCTACGCGAAGGGCATCGGCTGCACGCGCGGTGGGGTGATCGAGACCACGTTCAAGGACGAGACCGAGACCGACCTGTTCGGCGAGCAGGCCGTGCTGTGCGGAGGAGTGACGGAGCTGGTCCGCGCCGGGTACGAGACGCTGACCGACGCGGGTTACGACCCGCGCCTGGCCTACTTCGAGGTCCTGCACGAGCTCAAGCTGATCGTCGACCTGATGTACGAGAAGGGCATCGCGGGTATGCGCTACTCGATCTCGAACACCGCCGAGTACGGCGACATGACCCGCGGCCGGCGCGTAATCGGCACCGAGTCGCGCGAGGCGATGAAGCAGCTGCTATCCGAAATCCAATCCGGAGACTTCGCCCGCGAGTGGATCGCGGAGAACCGAGCCGGCCAGGAGAATTTCAAGCGCATGCGCGAGGAGCAGGCGGGCCACCAGGTGGAGGTGGTCGGTCGTGAACTGCGCGCAAACATGGACTGGATCGACACGGAGTTCTTCGAGTAGTTTCGTGCAAGACCGCGCGATGCCGCGCAGGACGGTGCCCGCACGGGTAGTTCGTTACCTTGGGTAAGGCCCGTATGGCATCCAGCGACACAGTTCTCCAGATTCCCGATTCCCTCAAGCCCGCCGACGGACGGTTCGGGTCAGGACCGTCGCGGATTCGGCGGGAACAGCTGTCCCGGCTGCCGCAGGAGGGCGCGGCGATCATGGGAACCTCGCACCGCCAGGCGCCGGTCAGGGGCGTGGTCGGGCAGATCCGCGCGGACCTGCGCGAGCTGTTCTCGCTTCCGGCCGACTACGAGGTCGTGCTCGGCAACGGCGGGACGACTGCGTTCTGGGACGCCGCCGCCTGCTGCCTGGTCCGTGAGCGCGCGCTGCACCTGACCTACGGGGAGTTCTCCTCCAAGTTCGCCACGTGCACCCGGCGCGCCCCGTTCCTCGCCGACCCCATCGTGGTTGAGGCCGAGCCCGGCGAAGCGCCCGAGCCACGGTCTGACCCAGAGGCCGATGTGATCGCCTGGGCCCACAACGAGACGTCGACCGGCGTCATGGTCCCGGTGTCGAGGCCTGCGAACGCCGATCACGCACTGGTGCTGGTCGATGGGACATCGGCCGCGGCCGGCCTGGCCATCGACGTCGGACAAACCGACGCCTACTACTTCGCGCCTCAGAAGGGCCTCGGATCCGACGGCGGACTCTGGCTCGCGCTTCTGAGCCCCGCCGCGCGCGAGCGCGTGGGGAAGCTTGCCTCGGGTCCGGACGGTCGCTGGGTCCCCGAGTTTCTCTCGCTGGCGATCGCGCTCGAGAACTCGGTCAAGGAGCAGACCTACAACACGCCGGCGATCGCGACGTTGCTGCTGCTCGCCGACCAACTCGAGTGGATGCTCGACCGAGGCGGGCTCGAGGCGATGATCGCCCGCACCACTGCGTCCTCCGCGCATCTGTACGGCTGGGCGGAGGAGCACGAGCACGCGACGCCGTTCGTTCGGGATCACGCCAAGCGCTCACTCGTCGTCGGCACGATCGACTTCGACGAGGCGGTGGATGCCGCCGACCTCGCCGCGACGTTGCGCGCCAACGGCATCGTCGACGTCGAGCCGTATCGGAAGCTCGGGCGCAACCAGCTGCGGATCGGGATGTTCCCCGCCACCGACCCGAGCGACGTACGCGCGCTGACCGACTGCATCGACTGGATCCTGGAGCGCCGGTTGTGAGCGCGACCGAGTCGTTGTCCGCTGGCACGCAAGCCGACGGCGGCCGGCCTCGCGTCCTGGTGGCCGAGAAGATCGGCGACTCGGGCGTCGAGTTGCTGCGAGGCCACTTCGACGTCGACCTCGGGATCGGCTGGTCGCGCGACGAGCTGGCCGATCGCATCGGGGAGTACGACGGGGTACTCATCCGCTCCGCGACCAAGCTCGACGCCGAGCTGTTGGGACGGGCCAGCCGTCTGCGCGCCGTGGGCCGAGCCGGTGTGGGGGTCGACAACGTCGACGTGGCGGCGGCCACCAAGCGCGGCATCGTGGTCGCCAACGCCCCGCAGTCGAACGTGATCACCGCGGCCGAGCACACCATGGCGCTCCTGCTCGCGCTCGCGCGCAACGTCCCGCAGGCGCACGCGTCCTTGACCGCCGGCAACTGGGAGCGCTCCAAGTTCTCCGGCACCGAGCTGTACGAGAAGACGCTCGGGATCCTCGGCTTCGGGCGGATTGGTCAGCTGGTGGCCGAGCGTGCCCGGGCGTTCGGGATGCACGTGATCGCCTACGACCCGTACATCGCCGCCGAGCGCTACCGCGAGCTCAGCGTCGAGAAGGCGGAGTCATCCGACGCGCTGTACGCCGCTGCCGACTTCATCACGCTGCACCTGCCCAGCACGCCGGAGACGCGGGGCTGGCTCGACGCCGAGGCACTGTCGAAGTGTCGCGACGGCGTTCGGATCTTGAACGTGGCGCGCGGTCCGCTGGTCGTCGACGCCGATCTGCAGGCGGCGCTCGATTCCGGCAAGGTCGGCGGCGCCGCGCTCGACGTGTTCTCCACCGAGCCGGTGACCGACCATCCCCTGTTCGCCTATCCGAACGTGATCGTCACGCCGCACCTGGGCGCCTCGACCGCCGAGGCGACCGACCGGGCCGGCTATCAGGCCGCCGAGCAGGTCGTCGCGGCGCTGACCGGCGGCGTCGTCACGAGCGCGGTGAACGTGCCGGCGATCTCGGCCGAGGACATGGACATGCTCGGTCCGTTCATGTTCCTGTGCCGGGCGCTCGGCCGGATGGCGGTCGAGGTCGCCGAGGGCTCCTCGATCGACCTGGTCCGCACCGAGTTCCTGGGCAGAATCGCCGAGCGCGACACGCGGATGCTCTCGATCCAGGTGCTGCTCGGGGTGCTCCGCGGGCACACCGAGGAGGAGGTCAACGAGGTCAACGCGCCGGCGCTGGCCCAGGAGCGGGGGATCCAGGTCGTCGAGATGAAGCGCTCGGCGGTGCGCGACTACTCCGACCTGGTGCGCGTCACCGTCGAGAGCGGCGATGAGAGCGTGCTGGTCGCGGGCACGCTGCTCGGCCGGCGCAACCGCGCGCATCTTCTTGAGGTCTGGGGTCAGCGGTTCAACCTCCAGTTGGAGGACAACGTGACCGTGTTCCGCTATCGCGACATGCCGGGGATGATCGGGCGGGTGGGCACCCACTTTGGCGAGCACGGGATCAACATCGGCTCTGCGGCGGTCGGGCGCCATAAGGATGTCGTGCACGCCGATGAGGGGCTCGAGGCGGTGATGGTGGTCACGACCGACAGCGCCGTGCCGCAGTCGGTGGTCGACGAGATCGTGGCCGTCGACGGGTTCGAGGCCGGTCGCGCCGTGTCGCTGTAGCCGTTGCGCCGCCGGCCCGGGGATCGCGCGCTCACGGTCCTCGTCGTCACGCTCGCGCAGTTCATGGCGGTCATGTCGACCTCGGTGGTGAGCGTCGCGCTGCCCACGATCGGGCGGGATCTACATGCCTCGAGCACCTCGCTCGAGTGGATCGTCGACGCGTACGTGATCGTGTTTGCGAGCCTGCTGATCGCTGGCGGGGTGCTGAGCGACCGGCGCGGGCGCAAGGGGATGTTCATGACCGGCGTGGCGCTGTTCGGTTGCGGGTCTCTCGTGGCGGGCGTCGCGCCTTCCGTCGGATGGCTGCTGTCTGGGCGGGTGATCCAGGGCCTCGGTCCCGCGATCGTTACGCCGACGAGCCTCGCGATCATCTCGTGGACATTCGACGACCCGGGCTCGCGGGCGGGGGCCATCGGGGTGTGGTCGTCGGGCTCGGGGCTCGCGCTGGCACTCGGTCCGGCCGTCGGGGGGTTGCTGGTCGACTCGATCGGGTGGCGCTCGGTGTTCTTGTTGAACGTGCCGGTCGCTGCTGTGGTTGTCTTGCTCGGGGTTCGCTTTGTTCCGGTCATCCCGCGTTCGGTAGGGGCGGGCGCCTTTGACTGGACGGGGGCGTTCCTGACCACAGCCGGCGTGGGGGTGCTGACGTTCGGGATCATCGAGGGACCGTCGCACGGCTGGGGCTCGGGGCTGATTCTCGGCGCGTTCGTGGTGGGGTTCTGCGCGCTGGCGGCGTTCGTGGCCTGGGAGCGGCGGCACGAGTCGCCGTTGATCGACGTGTCGCTGTTCTCGCGGGCGGCTTTCACCGTGGCGAACCTGGCCGGGCTCGCCGTGTTCTTCGCGTTCATCGGCGGCATCGTCTACCTGAGCGCGTACTTCCAGCAGGTCCAGGGGCGCTCGCCGCTGGGTGCGGGACTGGCCGTGCTCCCGGTTGGGATCGGGTTCTTCGTGGGCGCGCCGCTGTCCGGGCGGATGGTGGGGAGGTTCGGGCCGCGTCTGCCGATGGTGGTGGGGCTGCTGCTCTGCGCGGCGGGCATGCTGGGGCTCGTGCGGCTTTCGCCGGAGACGTCGATCGGGTCGGTGTGGTGGGATCTGGGGGCGGTCGGGCTCGGCGGGGGCCTGAGTTTGACTCCGATGACCGCCACCGCGATGGCCTCGGTTCGCTCGCAGCGCGCCGGCATGGCGTCGGCGATCCACAACTCGATGCGCCAGGTGGGGCAGGCGCTCGGCGTGGCCGTGCTCGGATCGCTGGTCTATGCAGGGGTGCGCGGCGGGGCGGCCGGTGGCGCTCGGCTGTCAGGCGCTTCGGCAACGGCGTTCGTGGACGGGCTTCACCGCGCGGTGCTGGTCTCGGGCGGCTGCCTGCTGGTGGCCGCGGCGCTGGTGGTGGCGCTGATCCCGGCGGGGTTGCTGGCGCACCGGGCCGCCGACCCCGCATGAGCCCGCGGCGTTTGGGAAGAAACTACGACTATTTCGGAGTTTCTTCCCAAGCGCGGGTCGGTACTGTGCCGGTCATGAGGGTCGTGGTTGCGCCCTTGACCGGGTTCCCCGACGGCGAGCGGCGGATCGTCGAAGTGGGTGGTCGCTCGATTGGCGTCTTCCGGGTGGGGGCGGCCTTCTACGGGATCCGCAACCGCTGTCCACACCAGGGGGGGCCGCTGTGCCTCGGGCACGTGCTGGGCGACGCGGTGGCCGACTCGCCGGGACAGGCTTCGATTTCGCCCGATCCGTTGCGCATCGCGTGCCCCTGGCACGGCTGGGAGTACGACCTCGACAGCGGGCAGTCGTTCCTGGGCGGGGCGATGGCCGGGGTACGGAGCTACGGCGCCGGCGTGGCGCCCGGAGCGTCGCTGCTCGAGTCGGCGACCGCCCGCCCCTCGCCGCGGGTCCCCGGGCCCTACGTGGCCGAGACGTTCGAGGTGCGGGTCGAAGACGAGTACGTGGTATTGGAGGCCTAGACGATGTCCCAGGTTGATACGCAGGTTGAAGTCACGGCGCCGCAGTCCCGGCCGGTCGAGCTGATCGACTGCGATGTTCACGCGCAGGCGACCGAGGCGATGCTGGCCAAGTACCTGAGCGCGCCGGCGCGGCGGATGCTCGAGCGCTATGGCCGGCGCACCCCCCGCATCACGGAGTGGTACCCGCGCGCGCGGAACGCCGGCATGCGCGTCGACGCCTGGCCGAACAAGCCCGGTCACATCTGGGGCAGCGACCCCGAGCTGACGCGCGCCCAGCTGCTCGACGAGTTCGCGGTCGATTACGCGGTGCTCGAGGTGCTGAGCGGACAGGACTGTTACGACCATCCGGACTTCGCCGCGGAGTGGAACCACGCCGTCAACCAGTGGCAGGCCGAGGAGTGGCTCGACTTCGACTCACGGTTCCGCGGCACGATCGCGGTCGCGCACGAGTACCCGGACCGCGCCGTGGCGGAGATCGAGGCGCGGGCCGGCGACGAGCGGTTCGTCGCGGTGCTCCTGCCGGCCAGCGCGGCGGAGTCGCTCGGCTCGCCCAAGTACTGGCCGATCTACGAGGCGGCCACATCGGCTGGGCGACCGGTCGCGTTCCACACCGGCGGCTACGTCGACCACCGCGGCGCCGGCTACCCGTCGTTCTATCTCGAGTACCACGTGGGCAACGGCATCGTCATGCAGAGTCAGCTCACGAGCATGGCGGCGGGCGGAATGTTCGAGGCGATCCCCGGGTTGCGCGTCGTGCTCACCGAGTGCGGGGTGGCGTGGGCCGCGGCGCTGCTTTGGGCCCTCGACGCCGCCTGGGAGCAGATGCACGAGGACCATCCGCGGCTGACGCGCCGCCCGTCGGAGTACGTCCACGAGCACGTGTGGTTCACCACGCAGCCGATCGAAGAGCCCGACGATCCGAAGCACCTGCTGTGGGCGATCGAGCAGGCGCGGCTCGGGGACCGCCTGCTGTTCGCCACCGACTATCCGCACTGGGACTTCGACTCGCCCAAGCAGGCCCTGCCGCGCGCGATGGATGCTGCGCTGCGCCGGTCGATCCTGTGCGAGAACGCGCTCGATCTGTACGGGCTGCCCGCCGAGCGACCCGCCTGATGGACGTCATCGACTGCGACGTCCACTGCGCGCCCGCGTCGTACGACGTCCTGTTCCCGTACCTGAGCGACTACTGGCGCCAGTACGTCACCGAGGCGGGAATTCGCTTGACCGGGGCGGCGCACGCGTACCCGCCAGGCGTCGTAGCGCCGGCCCCGTCGAGCTATGACGCGCTACCCGAGCACCTGCTCGACGGGCGGTCCGCGGTCCTCAACTGCCTGACCGGCTTCGAGACACACCGCAACCCATATTTCAGCGCCGCCGTGGCGTCGGCGATCAACGACTGGCTGCGCGAGGAGTTCCTCGAGCGCGACTCGCGGCTGCGCGCGAGCCTGGTGGTGTCCACGGTGTCGACCGACGACGCTGTGTCGGAGATCGAGCGCGTGGGGGAGGACCGGCGCTTCGTCCAGGTCCTCCTGCCGGTGCGAAGCGACCTGCCGTGGGGGCACAAGAACAGCCAGGCGATCTTCGCCGCCGCGCGCGAACACGAGCTCCAGGTCGGCCTGCACGCCTGGGGCCGCGCCGGCAAGGCCCCGACGCCGAGCGGATTCGCCACCACGTATCTCGAGGACTACCTAGGCAACCAGCCGATCGCCCAGGCCCAGGTGCTGAGCTTCGTGAGCGAAGGGGTGTTCGAGCGCTTCCCGGAGCTACGCGTCGTGGTGATCGAGTGCGGCTTCGCCTGGCTGGCGCCGCTGCTGTGGCGCTTCGACAAGGATTGGAAGGGCGTCTGGCGCGAGGTGCCGTGGGTCAAGCGCCGGCCCTCAGAGTACGTCCGCGATCACTTCCGGTTCACAACTGCGCCGGCGCACCTGCCGTCCGATCCCCCGGCCCTGGATCAGCTGCTCGAGATGATGGACGGTCCCGGGGTCCTGGCGTACGCGTCCGACTACCCGCACGAGCACGGCGACGGGTTGCCGGCGCTGCTTGACCGGCTCAGCGACGAGCAGCGCCAGGGCGTTCTATGGGGCACTGCGGCCGAGCTATACGGCCTCGGCTGAGTCCGCGCCTGGACGAACGGCCAGCCGTGCAAGAACGTTTGCAGGCTGGACGCCGGGCGCACGAAGCGTGCGGTGGAGAGGGTTAGTCGGCGGGCGTTTCCCCAGACTTGAGCGTCTAAACGCAATCTGGACAAACGTTCGATTGCGGGAACTGCGACTCCCGGTAGCCTTTCGGCCCACGGGGCCCGCAGTCCCCAAGGAACAACAGAAAACGGCAGGGGCGCAGGCAGCGCGCTGTGAGAGGTAGGGCTGCCGGCGGAAGTGCCGTTGCTCATCCGCGCCGCGAAAGGAGCACCAGTAATGGGCTGGCGACTCGGCTAGTTTGCAACAGAGGGGTACGCATCCGCGGCCCCTCTTTTTCTTTCGCTGGCGGCGCACGAACCTCATCGGCGAAGGCGAACAGAAGCTTTAGTCGTGTCCAGTAAGGTCTGGACACTTTCGGGATTGAGGATCTATCCGCGCCGACCGATGATTAGGGAGCGATGGACCGCGAACCTGCCACGGCTGGCATTCGAAACGCACGGCATCCTAGTTGTGCGCTGGTTTGCTATGGGATAGCACTGCTTCTAGGGATCGCTGGTGTTTGGCTAACGTCCGGCCTCGATCGGTGGCGACTTAACGAGCTGATCGTCCTCGGCGTATTCCTATCGGTTAGCGCTCTCACCGACGTAAACGCCGGCGTCAGCAAGGTGCGGGTCTCAGCGGACCTGATAGGACTAGTGATAGCGGTTGCACTTCTGGGTCCTGGGCCTGCCGCGATCCTCGGTGCGACTACGACGTTGGTCTCATGGACGCGCACCAGGGCGACGCCGCGTTTTGCACTGGTGAATCTGGCCACGTTCGTGTGGTACCCGCTGATCGCTGGCGCGTTTTTCCACGCGGCCATTCACATCGTAGGGCTTGGGCCTCGCGCGGCCGCTTATTACCTCGTTGTTTTCCTGACGTTCGTCCTCGCCCTGGCCGTGAACTTTGTTGGGGTCTTTGCGTATCGCTGCTACATGGAGGGCTCATCTCTGAAACATGCGGTACGGGAGGCGGTTATGCCGATCCTGTCGGCGGAGCTTTTTTCGGCACTGTTGACGATGGCGGCTACTTATGTGGCCGTCCAGGCCGGGACTGTAGGGGTTGTGTTCACGGCGCTCGCGTTGCTCATTTTCCAGTACCTCGTTGGTGAGCTCCTCAAGTCCAAGCAGCGCGGCGAGCAGCTCCACCGCGTCGCCACGACCGACGAGCTGACCGGCCTGGCCAACCGCGAGCGCTTCCGCGCGACGCTTCACCAGCGGATCGCGACGGCGAAGGAAAACAACGAGAGCTTCGGGGTCATGCTCCTCGACCTCGACCGTTTCAAGGAGGTCAACGACACGCTCGGGCATCACTTCGGCGACGAACTGCTGCGCGACCTTGGGCCGCGGCTGGCCAATGCGATCGGGCCGGAGGGCCTGGTCGCCCGCCTCGGCGGCGACGAGTTCGCGGTCCTTCCCGGGGAGATGACGAACGACACCGAGGAGCTCGAGGCGATCGCGCAGCGGCTGATCCGGTGCGTGCACCAGCCGGTCGTGGTCGACGAGATGACGCTCGAGGTCGGGGTGAGCATCGGGGTGTCCCGGTTCCCGCGCGACGGTGACGACCCGCACTCGCTGCTACGCAGCGCCGACGTGGCGATGTACGCCGCAAAGGAGGCGCACGCCGGGTGCAAGGTGTACGCGGCCGCGCTCGACCGGCATTCCGTGCGGCGCCTGAGCGTGCTGAGCGAGTTCCGCCGCGCGCTCGACTCGGACGAGATCGTCGTCTTCTACCAGCCGATCATGCACATGGACGGAACCCGGCCGCATGGGGCGGAGGGGCTGGTGCGCTGGCAGCACCCCGAGCTCGGCCTACTGCCGCCGTCCGACTTCCTCGGGATCGTCGAGCAGACCGGCCTGATCCAGCCGCTCACCCGGCAGGTGCTCGAGCAGGCGGTGGCGCAGTGCGCCCGTTGGCGCCAGGCCGGCCGCGAGCTGACCGTGTCGGTGAACCTGTCGGTGCGCAACCTGCTCGACCCCGACCTGCCCTCGCTGATCGGCGACCTGCTCTCGCTCTACGGCCTGGTCCCGGAGGCGCTCCAGCTCGAGATCACCGAGAGCATGCTGATGTCCGACCCCGACCGCTCGCTGGTCACGCTCACGCGCCTGAACCAGCTCGGCGTGGGCCTGTCGGTGGACGACTACGGCACCGGGTACTCGTCGCTGGCCAACCTCCGGCGGCTGCCGATCGACGAGCTGAAGATCGATCGGTCGTTCGTCTCGCCGATGCTGAGCGACGAGAGCGACCTGATCATCGTCCGTTCGACGATCAACCTGAGCCACGATCTGGGCCTGAAGGTCGTCGCCGAGGGCATCGAGGACGAGGCCACGCGGCATCGTCTGGCGGGCCTCGGCTGTGACTTCGCCCAGGGCTATCACTTCAGCAAGCCGCTGGCGCCCGCGGCGTTCGACCAGTGGATCGGTCTGCCCGCCCGCGCGGCCGAGCCCGACATCAGGCCGTCGAGCGAGCTGTCCGAGCAGGCCGCCGCCTGATCGGCCGGCTCAGAACAGCGCGGTCTGTCGCTCCTCGAGCGGCCCGGCCAGGCATTCCGGCCCGTCGTAGCGGGCGTCGTTGACCGCGGGTCCGACGGGCCTCAGCGCGGTCCGCTCGGGGCTGAGGCCGATCAGCAGCTCGCGCAGGCGCTCGGGTGGCTGGGCGCGGTCGAGCCACGCCTCCTCGGCGGCCGGCGCGAGCATCACCGGCATGCGGTCGTGCAGCGGCGCGATCGCGGAGCTCGCCGCGGTGGTGAGGATCGTGCAGGTCCGGAGTTGCCGGTCGTCCTCGCCGTGCCAGATCGACCACAGGCCGGCGAACGCGAACACGCCGCCGTCGCTCCGCGTGATGTGGAAAGCCTGCTTGGGGCCGTTCGGGAGGCGTCGCCACTCGTAGAACCCGTCGGCCACGATCAGACAGCGATAGCGCTCGTACGCGCGGCGGTAGGCCGGCCGCTCGGCGACCGTCTCGACCCGCGCGTTGATCATCTTCAGGCCCGTGTCGGGCTGCTTGGCCCACGACGGCACGAGGCCCCAGCGCAGGAGCTCGCCGCGCGGAGCGCCCTCGCGGTCGGTCGTGACCGCGAGCACCTCGTCGCCGGGCGCGACGTTGTAGCGGCGGCGGACCTCGATCGACTCGCCGATCGGGAACCGCGCGCGAACCTCAGCCGGGTTCAGCGTCGCCAGCGTGTAGCGCCCGCACACGGCGTCGCGTCAGCGTGATCGGGCCGCGATCTCTTCCGCGCGCTTGGCCTGGGCGCGCTTCTGCCGTCGTCGCCCGTAGAACGCGGCCACGCCGACCACGACCAGCACGAGCAGGAAGCCGTAGAAGATGGCCTGGTCGACCGAGACGCTCCCGGCCAGGTTCCCGATCCCGTACACGATCCCGAACCCGAGCGCCAGGACGGCGATGACCAGCGAAACCGCGATCAGGATGCCGCGGACACGCGCGAGCACGCCCGCGCTGGCGGGCGGGGCGATCAGTCCGAGGAACCGGAGGCTGCGCAGCTGGCGGTTGGTCGGCGCCTCGACGCCGAGGCGCTCGGTCGCCTTCTTGAGATCGTCGGCGCGGCGTTCGGCGAGCGCCAGCGAGGCGTCGGCCATCTTCCGGATCCCGGCCCGCTCCTGGGCGCCGCGCGCGGCGGCGAGCGCCTTCTGGAAATGCGCGCGCGCCGCCTTGGCGTCGTAGCGCTCGGCGGCGCGGTACCCGAGGATCGCCTGCGCGGCAGCCTTGTACCTGGTCTCGGCCTCGAGCTCCTCGTCCGACTTGCCTTCGAGCTTTTCCATCGCGGCCATCTGGCCGCGTTGCTCGACTCGCATCATCCGCTGCTGCTTGGGCATTCCGCCACAGCAGTCTAGCCGCCCGGCGCTACCCAGGAAGCCGATGCTTGATGCCGGGAAACCTCGCGAAGTCGCGGTCGAAGGAGACGATGTCGGCACCGTGCTCCAGTGCAAGTGCCGCGAGGTGCGCATCGGTCGTCAGGTTGCCGGCGGTACCACTCTCGCGAAGCAGCCCGTGGAGCAACGCGGCGTGGCGCGGCGTCGGCTGCGCGACGACGGCTGACGGAGCCGCCAGCCATGTCTCAACCTGCCCGACCGCCTGGTCCGCCGTCAACGGTGTCGGAAACACGGCCGGGCTCGTCGCGAGCCGGACAAACGCGAGCAGGACCACCCAGGCCAGCCCGACCGCCTCGGCCCCGGTGAGCGCCGCATCCAACCACGAGATGGAGACATCGTGGTGGTGGCTCGTGCTGTTCACCGCGTAGAGCAGCACGTTGGCGTCGACGACGACCATCCTGGTCAGCGACGTTCGGTCACGCGCCGCGCGAGCGCGTCATCCTCGAGCTCGCCGGCGAGGCTCAGCGCCTTAGTGAGGTCCACGCGCGGGGGTCCGAGCGCACGGGCCGTGGTGAGCGCGGGCCGGTCCGAAGAACGAGGGGAGAGCCCGGCCCTGATCGCCTCGTTGACCGCCTCCTTGAACGTCAGACCGCGTTCCTGCATGGCTCGCTCGATGAGCAAGCGCGTATCCGGATCAAGCGAGACTGTCGTTCGCACGCCATGCGCATCATAGCATCAGGAAGGCTGATGCTCTGATGCGTGGCGCCCGAGCGAGTACACCACGACGGGCAGGTCGAACAGGACGTCCGGGCGCAGCGCGCGCATGCCCAGCCGCTCGGCGACGCGGATCGAGCGGTCGTTGTCGGGGCGGATCATCGCCGCCGCGTTGGCCGGGTCGCCAATCAGGACGGCTTCGGCCTCGTGATACCGACCGATCGCCGGCATGACGCCGGTGACCGTAAACGGGGTCCGGCGCACGTCCCGCAAGCGGCCGCGGTTTCCCGCCAGCAGATGGCTGAACTCAGCGTCGACGAAGTCGCTGTCGGGCGCGGGCTCGGGATCGGACTCATAGATCGGCGATCTCATATCTCAGTTCACATAACATCGATTATCGAGCGTTCATTGCAGAACCCGCCCGGGTAGCTTCCCACTCCATGCGACGGTGGTTCTTGCGATCTCGGTCGCTGCCGGTGGCTATGACTACCTCGCGCGCCGGCGCCGTCGTCGCGGGTCTGTGTGCTAAGGGGTCGGCGCGCCGAACTCGCTCCTTTCGCCCGATTGTGACGGCGGCGTCTTACGAGCACCATGCGTGGAGTCGATCGAGAGGAACCATGCGATGACCACGAAGGAACTCCTGAGACTCCGGACCCGCAGCCGCCGGCGCCGGCTGCGCGTGCCGCGGCTACGGCTGCGGCTGGCCTGATCACGCCCGGGATTACACCGCGCTGAGAGCCCGCGGCACGAGCCGAAAATCTCGTGCCGCGAGGCCGTGCGTGGGAGCAGGCTGGCTGCGCTGTGGCATCGGACGCTCGGCGATGCCATCACTGTGTGGCATCGGCGAGGAGGTCGTGGGTTCCGGTCGCGCTCATCGTGGCGATGGCCGCGCGCGCCCCGCGCCGGCTTAATTCGTCACCCAGGGCACGTCGCCCGCCCGTGTGACGAGCCGTGCATCGCAGTCTTGTGGCACGCGCAACTTTGCGCCACAAGCGGGTATAGAGCATCCAGGTTCGGCCAATGAGGAGGCAGGGATGAAGCGCACGCTCGTAATGCTGGTGACCGCATCCGTGATGTCGATCGCTCTGGCGACCGGCGCCATCGCGGTCGCGGCGTCGTCGCCGACGGTCACGACGGGGACTCACTCGAATGTGAAGGACACGTCCGGTGTGCTCCACGGGTCCGTCAACCCGAACGGGAGCGCGACCACGTACTACTTCCAGTGGGGTCTCACCAGTGCGTACGGCGTGCAGAGTGTCGCGCGCTCCGCGGGTCACGGAACCAAGGCCGTCGCGGTCACCACCGACGCGACCGGCCTGATCCCGGGGACGGCGTATCACTACCGGCTCGTGGCCACAAACGGAGCCGGCACGACCGTCGGCGCAGACCGAACCTTCACGACCGCCGGCAACCCGCCGCCGACCGTGGCCACCGGACCCGCTACGCAGATCGGCAAGAACGCGGCGACGGTGACCGCGGTGGTCAGCCCAAACAAGCAGGACACCACGTACTACTTCCAGTACGGCACCTCGCCTGCGTACGGCTCGCAGACCCTCGCCGCCACCGTCCCCGCCGGAACGGTGCCCGTGACCGTGGCGGCCACGCTGCAGGGCCTCGAGGCCCGCACGATCTTCCACTACCGGATCGTCGCGCTGCACGGCAACACCGCGCCGCAGCCGGGGGCTGACGCGACGTTCATGACCCTCCCCCGCCACCGACCCGTGCCGAGCATCACGGCAACCACCAGGCCGGGGCACGACAGCCACAAGCCGTTCGTGTTCACCACGTCGGGATCGATCAAGGGTCCGAACTGGATTCCCGCGGCCTACGACTGTCGCGGAAACGTGAACGTCACCTACCGGCTTGGCGGACGCCGGATCGGCTCGACGCTCATCCCGCTCCAGCCGGACTGCAAGTTCACCGGCCAGACCGTGTTCAACCACCTGCCCCACAACGGCCACCTGCCACGGCCGGTGACGTTGTCGGTGGTCGTGCAGTACGCGGGCAACGGGTATCTCACACCGAGAAAGGCCACGCCCGAGACCATCAAGGAGGGCTAGGCCGGTCGCGCAGGCGGTAGACCAGTCTCAGGCCCGACCAGGTCTCGTCGATCGCGCACACCTTGTTGTCGACCAGCCCGGCGGCGAGGCCGAGTTGCCGGACCACGTCCTCGGTCACGTCGGTGGGCACGCCGGACGCGCGCTTCGGCCAGGCGATCCACAGCCCGCCCCCCGGATCCAGCGCGCGCGCCAGCGCGGGCAGCCGCCGCACAAGCTCCGCACGCAGGTCGAAAAACGCCACCAGCACGTCGAATGGCTGGCCGACGAGCCGCCGGCGGACCCGAACGCCACCCGGCAGCTTCCCCAGCGTGCCATCAAAGCCATCGGGCGCGCCGATCAGCCCGAGCCGCGCCTCCGGCTTGATCCCGAGCTTGCGCACGAGCGGCGTTCCCGAGTACCCAGCGCCGGCCGAGCTCACCGCGCGTCGACCTCGCCGGCGAGCTCCGCGATCAGCTTCGAGAGCTGGCTGCCCTGCCAGGCGATCGGTGAGCGTCCCGGCTCGTCGAGCACGAGCCGGGCACCGGGGATCGTCGCGGCGTACGCCTCCCCCACCGCGCGGGGGTGGCCGGGATCGGGCTCGTCGTCGCTCGCGACCACCACGACCGGGGCCGCGATCGTGGCGAGCTCGTCGATCGTGCCGAACGGCCGCGAGCGTGGCACCGCCCGCAGCGCGTCGGCGACGGCCTCCGGGTGCTCGTGCAGCGAGAGCCGTTGCCGGGTCACCTTCTCCACCGTCTCCTGCCAGGCCTCCGGAAGGTCCGGCCGCCCTTGGGCCGCGATGAAGCCATCGACGCCACGGTGTTCGAGGCCGTCGGCGAGCGCGTCCCAGCGAGCCAGACGCTCGTCGTCCAGATGGACCGCCGGCTGGTAGGCCGGCGTTATGACGACCAATCCGGCCACGCGCTCGGGCGCGTTCAGGGCGAGCCACAACACCGTGTGCGCGCCCATCGAGGCGCCGGCCAGGACCGCGCGCTCGATCCCCCGCTCGTCGAGGACGGCGATCAGGTCGCTCCCCAGATCCTCGTACCCGTAGGCGTCCCGCGCGGGCGCCGGCGAGGACCGCCCGTGCCCGCGCGCGTCGTAGGCGATCACGCGATGCCCGGAGCGCTCGAGCGCTCGCGAACCCATCACGACGTAGCGCCGCGTCGCGGTCAACCCATGCAGGAGAACGACCGGGATCCCGTCTCCCGACTCGTCCGCGGACAGCTCCACGCCGTCCCCGCCGATCACGATCTCAGCCATGTCAGCCCTACAGGATGACGACGGTGGCGGGGGGCGGCGGCCTACTACCATGATCGACGTGGACGTCACCGAGACAAGCTTCCAGACCGCGGTCCTCGACCGCTCGCACACCGTGCCCGTGGTGGTCGACTTCTGGGCGGACTGGTGCGGTCCCTGCCGGCAGCTGACGCCGGTGCTCGAACGGGCCGTGTCGGCGCGCGCCGGGAAGATCGAGCTGGCCAAGGTCGACGTGGACGCGAACCCGCGTCTGTCGCAGGCTTTCCGGATCCAGGGGATCCCCGCCGTGAAGGCGTTCCGCGACGGCCGGCTGGCGGCCGAGTTCGTCGGCGTCCAGCCCCCGGCGGCGGTGGACCAGTTCCTCGACTCGCTGCTGCCCTCCGAGGCCGACGGGCTGGTCGAGCGCGGAGATGAGGAGTCGCTCAGGCGCGCGCACGAGCTCGAGCCGACGCGGGCCGACGCCGCGGTTCCCCTGGCCAAGATCCTCAAGGCCCGCGGGGAGACCGACGAGGCGCTGACCGTGCTCGCCCGCGTCCCGGGCAGCTTCGCGGCCGATGGTCTGGCCGCCCGGATCGCGCTTGAGTCGGCGGCGAAGGATTCCGCGCAGCCGGCGGTGCCGGAGCTGAGCGAGGCGTTCGCGGCGCTCGACGCCGGCGACATCGAGCGCGCGCTCGATCTGCTCATCGGCGCGCTTCCCAGCTCCGACGGGGCGCGCGACGACGTCCGGCGCGTGGTGGTTGGGGTGCTCGATGAGTTGGGCGCCCAGCATCCCCTGGCCCGGGACGCGCGGCGGCGCCTGGCCTCCGCCCTGTACTAACCCGGACCGCGTTGGACCCGCAGCGTTACCTGCGGCAGCGCCGACTGCCCGATTCTGCAGCACTTTCTGCACCCAGACCGGCGCGAATTGTGCGAATGAGCCATGCGCCATGTGGGTATCCGGTGAACCGACGATGAGCCTCGGCGACGCTCTCAGCGAGTCCTATCCCGCCGTCCCCGAGGCGGTGCCGTTGGCGCGTCGGGCCCTGACCGCGGTCGCGGTCGCTGCCGGTGCCGCCGGCGAGCGCCTCGACGAGATCCGCCTCGCGATATCCGAGGCGCTCACCAACGCGGTGGTCCACGCCTACCGCGACGGCGAGGCGGGTCGGTTCCACGTGACCGCGGCGGTCGCGTCGAACGAACTGTGGGTCCTCGTCGGCGACGACGGGCGCGGGCTGCACGCCTGGAACGAGAGCCGCGGGCTGGGGATCGGGCTCTGCCTGATCTCCGGGCTGAGCGACGACTTCTCGATCGTCAGCCGAGCGTCCGGCGGCACGGAGGTGCAGATGCGCTTCGACCTCAAGCACGCGGGCGTGGCGTCAAACGGGCTCAGTCACGAGGGTCGCGGTCTTGGGCAACCTGTCCGGCCTGATCTAGCTTCTCAACGATGACGTAACCCGGCCGGGTCTCGACGACGGTCTCGACGTCGGGGTACTCGTGGCCGGGGGCGAGCACGAACCGGCGCGGATGGGCCCGGATCTCCTCGTACTCACGGATGCTCAGCTCCACGAGCTGGTTACAGCCCAGCCGGGCGCACTCGCACCGGAACCCGACCGGCGTGTCTTCCTCGCCTGGCCACTGGCCGCGTTCGATGCCCTCGTTGACGTCCCGCATCGTCGCCTCGTTGGCGGCGACGCGTCGCTGCTTCTTGCCCTCCACGTCTCGATTTTCTCACGCACGGGGCCGCGGCCACCGTCCCCGAGCGGCGACTAAAGCACCAGCTTCAGCTGCTCGTCGGCCTCGCCGTCGCCCAGCTCGAGGCCGGCCACTCGGACCCCGAGCAGCCGCACGGGCCGCCACGGCGCGAACCGTCGCAGCAGCTCGAGCGCGACCGGTCCGACCCGGTCGGCGGAAGCGACGGCCTCGGCGAGCGTGCGGGCGCGCGTGTGGGTGCTGAAGTCGTCGAGGCGGACCTTGATACCGATCGTCCGCCCTCGCCGCTGCTGCGCCACCAACCCCGCGCATAGTCGCTCGACGAGCTGATCCAGGATCACCTCGAGCCGCTCGATCTCGCGGACGTCCTCGTCGAAGGTCAGCTCCCGCGACTCGGAGACGACTTTGCGCTCCTCGGTGACCGGAGCAGAGTCCTCGAACCGCGCGCGCTGCTGGAGCTCCCCGGCCGCCCGCGCGCCGAATTTCGCAGCCAGCGTCGCCGGAGGCGCCGCGGCGAGCGCCGCGAGCGTCTGGATGCCGAGCCCGTGCAGGCGCTCCGCGGTTTTCGGGCCGATGCCGGGGACGAGCCCACACGGCGCCGGGCCGAAGCGCTCGCACGCCTGCTCGCGGGTGAGCACGACGAACCCGCGCGGCTTCTCGGCGTCCGAGGCGACCTTGGCCACAAGCTTGTTCGGTCCGATACCGATCGAGCAGCTGAGGCTGGTCATCTGCCCGATCCGCGCCGCCAGGCGGCGCATCGCGGCGTGCGGGGCGGGCAGCCCGCTCAGATCGAGGTACGCCTCGTCCAGGCCGACGACCTCGACCACCTCGGCCGCATCCCGGACGCGCGTCATCACCTCGCGCGAGGCTTCGCGGTAGTACGCGAAGTCGGGCGCGAGGAACACGCCGTCCGGGCACAGGCGCCGCGCCCGGGCCGCCGGCATGGCCGAGCCGACGCCGAAGCGGCGGGCCTCGTAGGAGGCCGTGGTCACGACCGAGCGCGGACCGGTCCCGGCGACGATCACCGGTCGGCCGCGGAGCTCGGGGCGGCGGCGCAGCTCGACCGAGACGTAGAACGCGTCCATGTCGAGGTGCGCGACGCAGCGGTCCCCCATAGAGCAGCCAGGCTAGGCCAGCCGTCGGACGTCCGGCCGGACCGTGAACCTACCGGCCCGACCGGACGCACGACGACAACTACTGGCTCGACTCGACGGTGCCGACGCCACCGAACCCGAGCGCCGCGGCGGTGTTCTGGTTCAGGTCCCAGTCTCGCCCGCCGACGAACGGTCCGCGGTCGTCGACCGTGGCCGTCACCGAGTGACCGTTGTAACGCAAGGCGACCGTGGTTCCGCACGGGAGCGTGCGATTCGCGACGCCGTACCGAGCGTGAAAGCCGCAGGCGGTGTTGCCGCCGTCGTTGTACCAGGAGGCGCCGGCGAGTCGGTAGACCGTGACCTGGCCCGCGGGCGCGGTCGAGCGGCCGTTCAGCGGGTCGCCGGAGAACCGCACGCGGATGCGCTCCTGGCCCGAGCTCCCGGCGACGTAGCCCAGCATGAACCGACCAGCGGCGCCGGTACGAGCGGTGGCCAGCGTCTGCCAGCGCCCGGTCCGATGCGCCTCGAGGCTGACCCGGCGGCCGGCCCGGGCGGGTAGAAGCCTGCCCTGGACCCTGATCGCCTGGCTGCCGAGCACGTCGATCTGGCGGTTGGGCACACGCACGCCGGCGGTCACGTCGACCGGCACCGGGGTGCTCGCCGGCGCGGTGCGACCGGTGGTTCCGCGGGCCACGAACGGCGTCAGCGTCCCGGTCGAGGCGTCGACGGCGCGCACGACTCCGGACCGGGTGAAGGCTCCGGTCAGCCGAAACCGGCCGCCTGCGCCGACCGTCGTCGAGCTCAGCTGGCGCCAGCCGGACTGGCCGCGGCGCGCGAACTGGAGCACGACAGTGTGTCCGGCGTCAGTGCTCGCCGCCGTGCCGCGCAGGACCAGGCGGTCGCCGTAGGAAACGTGGATCGAGCGCGGGTTGGTCGGCAGCGCCACCCGGGCCGGCGCGGCCATTTGGGCCGGCGCGGCCAGCGCCTGGTTGGCTGCGTACGCCGCTGCGCAGGTAGGGATTGCGAGCATCAAGGCAGCCGCGCCCAGCCGGGAGCGGCGCCATCGTGGCATGTCTTCATCAGGCCTCAAGACGAGGACCTCCTGTTCGTTTTCGACCAGGCGCCTACGGAGTTAGCTGACGGGCTCGCGACCGCGGACAGCGCGCTCTTTCGCGCAATCCACGGGCGCTACGGCTGCGGCCGGCGGTTGGCGCCGGGCAAGTCGATTCGCCCCGGCCGGGCATGGGCTCGCCCGGCAGTGGGTCCCCCGTTCACCCTCGTTTCCGGACGAGGACGACTCGGCAGGTCGATTAATGAATCGGGCAGGTTAGGAGACCTCTTGAGGGTCTGGCTGTGAGGTCGGTCACAGGACGGTCCCAGGTCGGCACGTGGCAGATGTCACGCACCGGCCAAACGCGCCGGCTCGGACTACCATCTCAGCGGTGGCGAACCAGGACCGGTTGACCGGGCTCGATAGCTCCTTCCTGCATCTCGAGCGGGACTCGGCTCACATGCATGTGGCGGGCTGCTCGGTGTTCATCGGGAATGCTCCCGCGTACGAGGATTTGCTCGAGGCGATCGACTCGCGGCTGCACCTGGTGCCGCGCTACCGGCAGCGGCTCGCCTTCGTCCCGTTCAGCCAGGGCCGGCCGGTCTGGGTCGACGACCCCCATTTCAACCTGCAGTACCACGTGCGCCACACCGCCCTCCCCCGCCCCGGCGGAGAGGCCGAGCTCAAGCGCCTGGCGGGCCGGGTGTTCTCCCAGGCACTCGACCGCACCCGCCCGCTGTGGGAGCTCTGGCTGGTCGAGGGACTGGCCGACGGGCGCTTCGCGGTGCTGTCGAAGACCCACCACGCCCTGGTCGACGGGGTCTCCGGGGTCGATATCGCGACCGTGCTCTTCGATACCTCGGCCGAGCCGCTCCCCGTGGCCCCGCCCGACCACGCGTGGGTCGCCCGCCCGCTGCCGAGCTCGGCGCAGCTGCTGGCCGACGCGCTGGTCGAGCGGGCGACCGCGCCCGGAGAGGTGGTCCGCGGAGTCCGCGCAACGCTGCGCGGGCCGCGCACCATGGCGACCCGGGCCGGGCGGGCGCTCGGCAGCGTGAGCGCGCTGGCGTGGACGGGGCTTCAAGCCGCTCCGCCCAGCCCGTTCAACGTGCGGATCGGTCCCCATCGCCGGTTCACCTGGGTCCGGGCCGACCTCGGCCAGTTCAAGGCGATCAAGAACGAGCTCGGTGGGACGGTCAACGATGTCGTGCTCGCGGTCGTGGCCGGCGCGCTGGGGCGCTACATGCGCCTGCACGGATCGCCCACCGACGGCGTCGAGCTCAGGGCGATGGTCCCGGTCTCGGTTCGCGCGGATATCGAGCGCGGCGCGCTCGGCAACCGGGTTGCCGCCATGTGGGCGACCTTGCCGGTCGGAGTCGCCGACCCGGTGGCGCGCCTTGAGTCGGTCAGCGGCCAGATGCAGGGTGTCAAGCAGTCCGGGCAGGCCGTCGGGGCCGAGATCCTCACCCGATTGTCCGGCTTCGCCCCGCCGACGATCATGGCGCAGGCGGCGCGGCTCCAGGCGCGCCAGCGGCTGTTCAACCTGGTCGTGACGAACGTCCCGGGACCGCAGTTCCCGCTGTACCTGCTCGGCCGCGAGCTCGAGTCGATCTACCCGATGGTCCCGCTGGCCGAGAACACTGCGCTCGGGATCGCGATCCTCAGCTACAACGGGCAGCTGAACTTCGGCCTGGTGGCCGACTACGACGCGCTGCCCGACGTCGAGGTGCTAGCCGACGAGCTGCGCGCGTCGCTCGAGGAGCTGGCCGCGGCCGCGGGGCTAGCCGTCCCGCCCACCCCGCCCGACCCGGCCGTGAACGAGGCCGCGGCCGCCGGCGACACGGCGCGCGCCGCACAGTGACGCACCCGGCCCGGACGCGCGGAACCGGGGCGGCCGGGCGAGATACCCGGTTGGTGCGGATCCTCGAGCGCGTCGCGATCGTCGTCGCGTCCCTGGTGCTGTCCGTCGGCCTGATCGTCCTGCTGTCGGGGTACTTCGCCGGCCGCGACCAGGCCGGGGTGGCGGGCGGGAGTACCGGCCCCGGCCAGGCGTTCCCCGACCTCGGCCACCACGCGCTGGCGCCCGGCCAGCCTCGCCCCCGATACAACTCGGATCCCCCGACCAGCGGCGCGCACGTTCCGGCCGCGGTGACGCGCGACGCGGTGCCGCTCACCGACGACCAACTGCTGACGGCGCTGCAAGCAGGCGACGTCGTGATCCTGTACGGCAGCAAACGCCCGCCCGCGGACCTCGAGCGGTTCGCCCGGGCGTCAGCGCCGCCGGTCACGCCGGCGCTGGCGGCGACCGGCGACGCGGTGATCCTGGCGCCGCGCCCGGGCACGGCCGGGATCACGGCGCTCGCCTGGGCGCACATGCTGCGGGTGGCGTCGCCGTCTGACCCCGCCCTGCGCCAGTTCGTCGGGTTCTGGTTGGGACGCGGCGCGCCTGGCGGGTCGCGCTAGCCGACCGGTCGCGATAGCCGGTGGGACAGACCTACGTCCCCAGCGCCAGCGGGTTCTGTTCGTAGCGCCGCGCCAGCCGGTAGAACAGTCCGCCGTCGGTCTGCGGCGTGGTGTTGCCATCCGCGCCGGCGCCGAACAGCAGCCCGATCACCCCGCTGGCGGCGGTGGCGCGCAGGTGCGCAGCGGAGCCCGGCCCCAGCCACCACTGGAGGCGGTTGTCGCGGAAGTGGTCCCAGGTGTCGTTCTCGTTGGTGTCGCCCACCGGCAGCTGCCAAAGCATGACCGCGGTGTGGGTGCGCCGCGTGAAGCCCGCGATGTAGTGATCGTGGCGCACGAAGTCGGCCGGCCCCCACCAGGTGTTCGGGTTGTTCTCGACGTGCTGGTAGAAGCCGGCGTCACGATCGGTGACGTCGTTGAACACCAGGTCGAAGTGCGCGTGGAGCGACTCGTAGAACGCCGCCGACTCGGCCGCCAGCTGGTCCATGTGCGCGAGCGAGGGCTTGGAGTAGGTCGGGTCCTCCTTGGTGCCCCACACGCTCAGGTGCCAGGCGAGCAGGACGTGCGGCGCCAGCCGGTCGCGCAGCGCGATCAGGCGGTGCACGAACGAGCGGGCCAACCCGGTCGCGCCCGCCTGCTCGAGGTACCCCCACAGGTCGGGCTCGATGTGGATGATCACCTTCCGGCTGCCCGCCGACGCCGCGATCCGCCGCAGGAGCAGCCCGTAGTCGGCCCAGTAGGCGCGCATGGTGGCCGCGTCGCGCAGGTTCGAGAGATCCCGCGCCTGCTCGCTCGAACCGGCCGACGGGGCGGACTGGAGCAGCTGGTAGTAGGTGAACACCGGGATCATGTGGGCGGCGAACGACTCGCGCACGTACATCGAGACGAACGTCCCGTTCGGGTTCCAGGTGGCCCATCCGTGGCCGGTGTTCACGCCACCGGCGAGGTACTGGTAGCGCATGTCGACGGGCGCGTGGGCGCGCAGCGCCTGGGCGTCGGCCGGAGAATCGCTGACCCCGAGGGCGAGGTGAGGCGACAGGCGGAGCGGGCTGGGCGTTCGGCTGAGTCCCACCGCAGAGCCTGCGCCGGCCGCAGCGATTCCAAGCGCGAGCAACAGAATCAGTTTGCGACGCCGCACCATGCCAGGAATACCCGCGCGCTAGCCGTCCCTCACCGCGACCGTGACCCGGCCCGCCGCGCACACCCGGCCGTCTCCGTCGGCCATCTCGACCTCCCACACCCACGTGGTCCGTCCGCGGTGCCGCCGGGTCGCGGTGGCGTGGATCGTGCCGCGGGCGACCGGGTGGAGCACCGTTACGTGATTGGCCAGGCCGAGCGCGACCTTCCCGTGGCGCGCGACGCTCGATGCGGTCCCCCGAACGGCCAGCGCGTCGGCGATCGCGCCGTAGACGCCGCCGTGCAGCAGACCGCCCGGTTGCCGGAGCTCGTCGCGGACCGCGACCGTGCCGCGCGCCACGTCATCGGAGCAGTCGGTCAGCTCGAGCCCGTAGAGCCCATCGAAGCCACCGGGCTCGGCGTCGGAGTCGGGGTCGAGAACCATCGGGCGCGGCACGTTACCGGCTCTCGGAGCCGCCGCACCGCGCCGACGGCTGGACTACCTTAAGCGGTTCCGATGGGTTCGCTCGAGACGCTGTCCCCCGATCAACGCGCCGTTCTCGACCTCGTGCTGCAGCGCGGTCGAAGCTACGACGACATCGCGCGCCTGCTGGCGATCGATCGCGCGGGCGTGCGGGCACGGGCGCTGGCGGCGTTCGACGAGCTCGGGCCGGACACCGGGATCGCGCCCGAGAGCCGCGCGCTGATCACCGACTACCTGCTCGGCCAGCTGCCCGAGCGCGTGGCGGAGCAGACGCGCGAGCGACTCGCGACGTCGCCCTACGAGCGGGCGTGGGCGCGCGTGCTGGCCTCCGAGCTCGCGCCCATGGCGAGCAAGCCCCTGCCAGAGATCCCCGACGGAGCCAGCCGCGCGGCGGCCAGTCCCGAACCGACGGCGCCGGCGAGCTCCGAGGGTGGGTCGGCTACGCGGCGCGCCCCGGCCTCCAAGTCCCGGGACCGCGCCGGCCGCCGTGCCCCTCGCCTGTCGGACCGCCCGAGCTCGCGCCGGGGCGGCGCGGTCATGCTCGGCGTCGGCGTGCTCGTCGTGGTCGCGGTGGTCGTCGTCCTGCTCAACGTGCTGGGTACAAGCTCGTCCAAGCACACGACCAGCACCCCGGCGGCGTCCGCGACCACGACCGGCACCGCGACCACCGGGACGACCGGAACGACCGGGACCACCGGATCCAACGCCCAGGTCGTGGCACAGACCAACCTCAACCCGCCGGCCGGCGCGAGCTCGAAGGCCAAGGGAGTCGCCTTCGTGGTCAAGGAGGGAAGCGCGTACGGCATCGTGATCGAGGCGGCGCACGTCCCTCCCAACAGCCACAACGCCTACGCGGCGTGGCTGTACAACTCCCCCACCGACGCGTATCGCATCGGCTTCGTCAGCCCGCTCGTGGGCAAGTCCGGGCAGCTGCAGGTCGGCAGCCCCCTACCCACCAACGCCGGCCACTTCAAGCAGCTGCTGCTGACCCTGGAGACGCAGAGCAACCCCAAGTCGCCCGGCAAGATTGTGCTCGAAGGTCCGTTCAAGGGCGTCCCGGCCACCGGCTGAGCCCGCGACGTCTGCGGCCGCACCGGAGACTCAGCCAAGCGCGCGCGCCAGCCCCTCGAGCGCCTCGTCGAGGCGCTTGGACGTCGCCGAGCGCATCGCCCACGCGCCGGTCTTCGAGTACCCGCGCAGCTTCTGGCGCTGCGCGAGCGTCACCAGAGTCCCGCCGTCCGGCCCGGGCTCGACGGCGATCTCGGTGACCGACTCGGCCAGCACGCGCTCGAACGGCGTTCCCACCAGATCCTGCTCCCAGGTCCGGTGCCCGCCCGCGTACCCGCCGCCGGGCGCCTCGGAGGCGATCAGCCGGAAGTCGGCCCGGACCGTCCGCCGCCGCCGCGTCTTGAACACCTGGGTGAAGCGGTCGTCCTCCACCCCCTCCATGCGCTCGAGATTCGGCCACCAGCGGGGCATCTGGTGCGGGTCCTCGATCACCTTCCACACCTCCGCCACCGGCGCGTCGATGACCCGAGACCGCGATGAGGTCGAGAAGTTGAGCCGCCCTTGGCCCGGTTTGAACGGAAGAAAGCTCATGCGGAGTAGTCGATGAGGGCGTGCACCGGATAGGGCGCGAGCCGCTCCCGCCCGCCCAAGGCGCCTTACGTCGCGATCTTGCGCAGATCGCGGATCAGGAGCAGGTGCTTGAGGTGCGTCGTCACCGAGGCGAGGTTCTCCAGCGCCTCGATCGCCTCCCGGCGCCGCTCCGGGTTCCGCGACCGCAGGGCCGGAGCGAGGATGCTCTGGAGCAGCTGGGCCTCGCGGTCGGCCGAGCTGCGGAACACCCGCAGGTTGCGCCCGCCGACGCCGTAGCGCGCGAGCTCGGAGACCGCGCGGACGATCTCCCGCTCGGTCTCGTCGAAGTAGCGCACGCCGGCGCGCATCTCACCCTTGATCACCCCGAACTCGACCAGCTCGCGCACCAGCGCGGCCTCGGCGCCGGTCTCCTCCACCACGTCCTCGAGCGAGTAGAGCGCCCCGGGGTCGCGCGTGGAGACGAGCGCCCGGCGCAGCGAGCGGCCGTCGCTCGTCGGGGCCGGCGTCCCGGTCGCGACCTCGCGCTCGGCGCGCCCGCCGGCGAGCTCCTGGCGGATCACGCGCAAGGGCAGGAACTCGTCGCGCTGCAGGCGCAGGATCGTCCGCAACCGCTGGATGTCGGACTGCGTGTAGAGCCGGTAGCCGCCCTGCGTGCGGCGCGGCGCGAGCAGCTTCTGATCCTCCAGGTAGCGGATCTTCGAGATCGAGATGTCCGGGAACTCCTGCTGGAGCGCCTTGCAGACAGTGCCGATCGTGACCGCCTTCTGCCGTGGGCGCTGGGCCTCGTCCTCGCCGGCGGGGGGTTCGGGGATTTCCACGGCGGGATTGCGGGTGTCGGACGAGGTGGCCATCAACGACTCAGAAACGCGAGCTTGTATTTGCCGACCTGGAGCTCGTCGCCGTGGGTCAGGCGGTGGGACTCGATCCGGTGGCGGTTGACGTAGGTTCCGTTGAGCGAGCCGCAGTCGTCGAGGTAGTACTCGGGTCCGCGGCGGACCAGGATCGCGTGGTCGCGCGAGACCGTGACGTCGTCGAGAAAGATGTCGCTGGTCGGCCGTCGGCCGATCGTCACCCGCCCGGTACCGAGCGGGAAGCTCTCGCCCGCGCGTCCGCCCCCGGCGCGGATCACGAGCGCGGGCCCCCGATCGACCACGTCGTCCAGCTCGATCTCTTCGAGCTCGCCCGTCTCACCGAGTTTGTAGGTCGCAGTTGTGGTCCCTGGCGGCGGGTCGGAGTGGGCGAGGAACGCGCCACACCGCTGGCAGTAGTTCGCGCCCTCGTCGTTGGCAAAGCCGCACTCTGGGCAGTGCTGGGCCACCGTCCGCCTAGACCACTTACTCGGCCTCGGACCCCGGGACGCGGCCGGCGAGGATGTCCGTCAGCTGCTGGACATCCGCCCCGGTGATCACCAGCTCCCCCGTCTCGTCCTTCTTACGCAGCCGATTGACGAGCTCGGCACGGAGAATGTCGATCTTCCCGTGCAGGATGCGCCGCCGGTAGGAGATCTCCATCTCCTCATCGGTGAGCTGTTTGATGAGCTCCTTCAGCTCCTGATCGGTCAATGAGCCCAGGTCTGGAAACGTGTCCATGTAGATCAGATCCTCCGGGTGCTTCTGGGTCCGAGTGCGCGAAGGTGCGAGTATAGCCGGGCAAACAACCAGGCTCAAGCTCAGCTTGAGAGTTTGGGTCGCTCCTTGCGGGCGTCTCGCGCGCGAAGCTCCCGGAGCCCCGTGCGGACATATAGCGCGGCGGACACGAGGCCGAACGCCATCCCTATATACAACAGGATCAGGGCCAGCCAGTGCACTCCGGCCATCGCAAAGAATGGCGCGCCGGCGATCGGGGCGACCCCAAGCCGCCCCGCCCAGTTGATCTGGATCTCGAGCCCGCGGTGCAGCGCGTACCGGCTGGCCGCGAGCATGAACAGCTCGCGGGCGATGACGATCGCGATCGCCCACCGCGGGAGCAGGTTGAAGTGCCAGCAGACGACCATCCCGGAGACGATCAGCAGCCGGTCGACGAGCGGATCGAGCAGGGCGCCGAGCCGGCTGTATTGGCCGGTCAGCCGTGCGAGGAAGCCGTCCAGGTAGTCCGACCAGCCGATCACGCCGAACAGCACGACGGCGAGCGCGTCCTGTCCGTCGTCGCTCGAGAGGGCGACGATGAGGAACACGGGGATGCCGAGCAGGCGCAGGTAGTCGATCGTGTTCGGGATCGTCCACGGGTTCAGCGGATGCCCCGACTGGGTCGCCTCGGGTGCCGGTCCGGACCGGTCGAGCCCCGTCAGCCGGCGCTTGCTCAGATTGGACCCCACGCGCCCCATCGACCTACGGGAGCCCGCGCCACAGCTCGGCGATCTCCTCCGCCGCGTCCTCGAGCAGCACGCTGGTCGACTCCCTGCCTCGCCGAAGCTGGACCTCCACCTCCCCGGCGCCGAGCGTCCGGCGGCCGACCGTGACGCGGAGCGGGCACCCGAGCAGCTCGGCGTCCGTGAACTTCTCTCCCGGGCCGGCGTCCCGGTCGTCGTAGAGCACGTCCAGACCGAGCTCCAGGAGCTCCCCGTAGAGGCCGTCGGCAAACGCGCGCTCCTCGCTGCCCTCCTTGCCGAGCACGACGAGCTCGACGTCGAACGGCGCGATCGACCGGGGCCACGAGATCCCGTGCTCGTCGGCGAACTGCTCGATCGCGGCCGCGGCGGTGCGCGCCGGTCCGAAGCCGTAAGAGCCCATCCAGATCAGCTGCTCGCGCCCGGCCTCGTCGAGGTACTTCGCGCCGAGGGGCTCGGAGTAGCGCGTGCCCAGCTTGAAGATGTTGCCGACCTCGATCGCCGGCACGATCCGGATCGTCGAGCCGTTCACGGTGTCGCCGGCGACCACGCTGCGGACGTCGACTCGTTCGAACGGGAAATCGCGGCCCGGCTCGACCCCGCGGAGGTGGGCGTCGGGCTCGTTCGCGCCCGCGATGTAGCCACCCGGGGCGACCGCGGCGTCGAGCAGGATCGGCATCCGAGCGCCGACCGGCCCGATGTAGCCCGGCGGTCCCAGGCGCGCCGCCACCTCGTCGGGGTGGGCCGGACGGAACGGCGCCCGCAGCGCGTTCTGCAGCTTGATCTCGTTGACCCGATGGTCGCCCCGGAGCACGACCAGGCGCATCTCGTCGCCGTCGAGGAGGATCGGGAAGGCCTTGAGCAACGCGCCGGCCGGGACCGACAGAGCGGTGGCGACAGCGTCGATCGTGGTCATCCCGGGCGTAGAGACGAGCTCGGGGCGGTCGAGCAGCGGCTCGAGCGCCACCGGTTGGGCCTGCGCGCTCGCCACCTCGATATTCGCCGCGTAGCCGGGGGCCAGCGCCACCTCGTTCTCCCCGGCGCCGCACGGCGCCATGTACTCGTGCGCCCCGGTCCCCCCCATCATCCCGACGTCGGACTCCACCCGGTACCACTCGAGGCCGCAGCGATCGAACATCCGGTCGTAGGCCTGGATGTGCTTCTGGTACTGGACCTCGAGGCCCTCCGCGTCGCGGTCGAACGTGTAGGAGTCCTTCATGATGAACTCGCGCGTTCGGAGCACGCCGGCGCGCGGCCGAGCCTCGTCGCGCTCCTTGGTCTGGAAGTGGTAGAGGATCAGGGGCAGGTCGCGATAGGACTTGACCGCGGCCGCGACGTGACTGGTCACGACCTCCTCGTGGGTCAACGCCAGCACCATGTCGGCGCCCTTGCGGTCCTTGAGCTTGAACAGCTCCTCGATGTCGTAGCGGCCCGTGCGCCGCCACAACTCGGCCGGCTGCAGGACCGGCATCAGCATCTCCTGGCCGCCGATCGCGTTCATCTCCTCGCGCACGATCTGGACGATCCGCTCGTGCACCCGCCAGCCCGCCGGCAGCCACGTCCACAGACCCGATCCGACCTGCCGGACCAGGCCGGCGCGGACCATCAGCTTGTGCGACAGCGCCTCCGCCTCGGCGGGCGGCTCGCGTTCGGTGGGGAAGAAGTAGGTGGACAGGAGAGTCATTGCACGCTGCAGCGTACCCGGGCGTGATAGAAGATCGGACGTCCTCAAGAACCGGATGCAAGGAGCACGCGATGGCCTTCGAAGTCCCGCCGCTGCCGTACGACTACAACGCGCTCGAGCCGACGATCGACGAGCAGACGATGCACCTCCACCACGATAAGCACCACCAGGCGTATGTGACCGCCGCGAACAGCCTGCTCGAGGGCACCGAGTGGGCCGACAAGCCGGTCGACGAGGTCCTGCGAAACCTCGACAAGCTGCCCAGCGACAAGCAGGCCGGCGTCCGCAATCAGGCCGGCGGCCATTCCAACCACTCCAAGTTCTGGGAGTGGATGTCGCCGAACGGCGGCGGCGAGCCCGACGGCGACCTGCGCGCGGCGATCGACGCGGCGTTCGGCTCGTTCGACGACTTCAAGGCGAAGTTCAAGGACAACGGCGTCAAGCGCTTCGGCTCAGGCTGGACGTGGCTGGTCCACGACGGCTCCGGGCTCGTGCTCCTCTCGACCGCCAACCAGGACAGCCCGATCTCCGACGGCAAGACCCCGCTGCTCGGTAACGACGTGTGGGAGCACGCCTACTACCTGACTTACAACAACCGCCGTCCGGACTACCTGGACGCCTGGTGGAACGTCGTGAACTGGCCGAAGGTGGCCGAAGGGTTCGCGGCCGTCAGCTAACTAGGCCCGTGTGAAGCGGCGGCCGGCGACCGGCGAGGTCTCTTCGTCGAGCTGTGCCGCCGCCGCTTCCATGGCGGCCATCCGTTCGGGCGTCATCGCGGTGGCGTCCTCGTTCTCGGCCAGCCACTCCGCGGCCTCGGCGGCCTCGTCCGCGTCGCGCACGACGCGCTTGCCGGCCGCGTAGTACTTGTCGATCTCGGCGAACAGCTCGTCGACCAGGTCCTCGGTCCTGACCTTCTTGATCGGCTCGCCGCGCGAATAGATCATGCCCATGTCCTTGGCCCCGGTGATCCCGAAGTCGGCGTGGCGGGCCTCGCCGATCCCGTTCACGGCGCAGCCGAGGACGGAGACCTCGATCGGGTCCTCGTACTGCTCGAGGCGCCGTTCGACCTCGGCGACGACGCTGTCCATGTCGAACTGAAGGCGCCCACACGTCGGGCACGCGATCAGCACCGGGCCGCGCTCGCGCAGTTTCAAAGCCTTGAGGATCTCCCAGGCGACCTTGACCTCCTCCTCGGCGTGGAAGGTCGAGAGCGAGATCCGGATCGTGTCGCCGACGCCGTCGGCCAGGAGCGTGCCCAGGCCGACCGCCGACTTCAGCGAGCCCGACCACTTGGTGCCGGCCTCGGTCACGCCCAGGTGCAGCGGGTACGGGATCCGCTCGGACAGCAGGCGGTTCGAGGCGATCGTGTTCGGCACGCTGGTCGACTTCATCGACACCTTGAAGTTCGTGAACTCGAGCCGCTCCATCAGCTCGACGAACTCGACCGCGGCGGTGACCAGCGCCTCGACCGGGTTCTCGAACTCGAGGTCGCGCAGGTGCGCCGGCAACGACCCCGAGTTGACCCCGATCCGCAGCGGCGTCCCCAGCTCGTTGGCGCGCGCGGTCACGAGCGCGACCTTGTCCGCGCCGCCGATGTTGCCGGGGTTCAGCCGGACGCAGTGCGCGCCGGCGTCAAGCGCTTTGAGCGCCAGCGTGTAGTTGAAGTGGATGTCGGCGATGACCGGGATCGGCGAGTCCGCGACGATCGTCTTCAGCGCCTCGACGTCCTTCTCGCGCGGGACCGCGACGCGCACGATGTCGGCGCCGGCGTCGGCCACGCGCCGGATCTGGTCCATCGTGGCCTGGAGGTCGGCCGTCTCGGTCTTCGTCATCGTCTGGACGGCGACCGGGGCGCCGCCGCCGATCGGCACGCCGCCCACGTGGATCTGGCGCTCTGAGGCCACGCCATGAGTCTAGAGGCGGCGGCGTCGCGTCTTGTGAAGGGACGTGTATGCGCCGCCTGCGGCGGCGTCCATGGGGCCGGGTTCCCCGTCCGGCCCGGATCCGCACCCTCCGCCCCCCGCGGCGTAACCGTGAAATTTCCGCCATTCCAGGCCAGCGGTCGGGCGGCTGACGGAAAATGCCTGCTGAGCAGTCAAAATCCGGCATTCCGCGTCGGGCGTGCATCGATTGGCGGAAATTTCCCGGCGTGCGTCGGTCCCGCGGATCGGGGGGCGCCGGGTTCGGGTGTGGCCGGGCACCAGGTTGCAGCCTGGGCCGGGGGCGCAACTTCCGACCGGCGTGATAGTTGGTTTCGTCATGCGCCGACTCTCCCTGGCCCTGATCGCGTTCAGCGTCCTGGCCCTCCACGCCTCCACCGCGACCGCCTCGGTCACGCAGGAATCGCTGTTCCAGGACGACAACCAGCTAAAGGTCAATCCCACCGGCACGATGCAGACGCTGCGCGACCTGGGCGTCCAGCGGGTGCGGGTGAACCTGACCTGGAGCACGGTGGCGCCAGCGGCCACTTCGACGAAGCGGCCCAGGGGCTTCAGCGCCACCGACCCGGCGGCCTACGCGGCCGCGGCGTGGGCGCCCTACGACGCGATCGTCCGGGCCGGGGCGACATACGGGATCGCGATCGACTTCACGATCGACGGGCCGGCCCCGTACTGGGCGACCGGGTCGGGGGTGCCGAAGGGCACGACCGGTTACTTCCGCGGCGCGTGGCAGCCGTCCGCGAGCGAGTTCGGCTCCTTCGTCCGCGCCGTGGGCACCCGCTACAGCGGGTCCTACAAGCCCCATGGATCGGCCACGGCGCTGCCCCGCGTGAACTTCTGGTCGATCTGGAACGAACCGAACTACGGCTACGACATCGCGCCCCAGGGCGTCGGCTCGCACCAATCGATCCCGAACAGCCCGCACGTCTACCGCGGCCTGCTCGACGCGGCCTGGAGCGCGCTCTCGGCCACCGGTCACAGCACCCGGACCGACCGGATCCTGTTCGGCGAGGTGACGCCGCACGGCGTCAACGCGTGGGGAGTCTTTTCGAACATGAAGCCGCTGATCTTCCTGCGCTCCCTGTACTGCGTGGACTCGCGCTACCGCGAGCTGCGGGGCTCGTCCGCGGCGGCGCAGGGATGCCCCACCACCGCGAGCGGATCGCGGAGCTTCCGCAAGCAACACCCGGCCCTGTTCGGCGCCAGCGGGTTCGCCGACCACCCCTACGAGCAGGCCTCGGCGCCGAACACGCCGACTCACCTGTGCGGCACGAAGCTGTGCGTCGGGTCCCCGAGCGACCCCGATTTCGCCGACCTGCCCCAGATTCCGCAGCTGGAACGCACCCTGGACCGGCTGAACGGCGTGTACGGCTCCCGCACCCACTTCGCCGTGTGGAGCACCGAGTACGGGTTCCGGACCAAGCCGCCCGATCCGAGCCTGGGCGTCAGCCAGGCGACCGCGGCGAGCTACATGAACTGGGCCGAGTATCTGAGCTACCGCCAGCCCCGGCTCTACAGCTACTCGCAGTACCAGCTCCAGGATTCGCCGCCGCCGGCCTTCTTCGACACCGGCCTGGTCAACCCGGATGGCAGCCACAAGCCGGGCTACGACGCCTACCGGATGCCGCTGTACCTGCCGACGACCTCGGCACAGGTCGGCAAGCCGGTCGAGATCTGGGGTGGCGCGCGTCCGGCGGGGTTTGCCAAGGCCGACACCGGCCTCTCGCAGAGCGTGCAGATTCAGTTCCAGCGCGGCTCGGCCGGCGCATGGCAGACGATCGACACGGTCGCGATCACGAACCCCAGGGGGTACGTCGACGTGCACCTCGCGCTCCCCGCGAGTGGCGCGGTCAGGCTGGCGTGGACTTACCCGGCGAGCGATCCGCTGCTCGGGAGCGGGGCGGTCTACAGCCGGACCGTGACCGTCACGATCCGGTAGCGGGCGGGTCGCCCTCCCCGGACCCGCCGGATTGGGTCGGGGGCTCGGGACCGCCAGAGTCGGGCGGGGACGGCGGATCGCCGGGACCGGCAGTCGCCTCGCCGCGGCGCCGGATCGCCAGCGCGCCGAACGTGATTGCCGCGAGCGCGAGCAGCACGATCACGATGATCAGCCACGTGGGCAGGAACGACGAGCTGGAACTGGCCGGCGCGGTGCTCGAACCCCCGGAGCCGGCCTTCCCCTCCTCGGCGAGCAGCTGGCGCTCGATCACGTCGTAGCAGTCGGTGTACTCCCGGACGTCGACCGGCATCTGCCCGAGCGCCGCCTGCAACGTCGCCGGCGAGTAGTGCGCGGTCAGCTGGCCGTGATCGTTGCAGTCGGTGATCGCCGCCTGGGGGGTGTCGCTGGATGCCGCGCCGGCCATCGCCGGCGCGCCGAGGCACAGGGCACACAGCAGCGCGAGCAGTGTTGGTGCCCGTCGTCTCATCGCACAAGCTTATGGGGAAACGCCGTCATACAGTCTCGTAAGCCCCTCGTAGTAGTCCGCCTCGCCGAACCGCCGGCGGCCCCGCGCGAGCGCCTCCTCCCCTCGCTCGGCGCGCAGCCGCGGGCTCGCCCACAGCTCCGACAGGGCGGACGACCAGGCGGCCGAGTCGCCCGCCGGGAGCGCCGCATGCTCGCCGACCAGCTCCGGCAGACCGCCCCGATCCGAGGCCAGCACGGGCACGCCGGACGCCATCGCTTCGAGCACCGCGTACGGGCACGGCTCCTCCCAGCGCGAGGGCGCGAGGACCACCGCGGCGCGCGCTCGCAGGTTCGCCAGCGCATCCGGCGCGAGCTGGCCCGTGAACCGCACGTCGGCGCCCGCGGCGAGCTCGTGCAGGCGCGGCTCGTCCGGCCCGGAGCCGGCGATCACGAGCGGGACGCCGCTCGCGCGCGCCGCCGCAATGGCGGTGTCGAAGCCCTTCTCCTCGGTCAGTCGCCCCACGCCGAGCGCGAATTCCCCGGCGCCGGCGCGCGAGGACTCCGCAAACTGGTCATCGGGCAGGAAGTTGGGCAACGTGGCGGTTAACGACGAAGGGAGCCCCAAGTCGCGCAGATGTGCTGCAAGCGCGTCGCTCACCGCCACGAACTGGTCGACGTACTCGAACAGCGGCGGCTGCTGCCGGCGCAGCGCGAGCGCGTATACGGCGGCCTCGGGCAGCGAGCCCCGGCAGCGCAGCCGCAGCCCCGGACGCGTGGATCCCCGCCGGCACCGAAAGCACGTCGCGCCGTCCCGGTAGGCGATCCCGATCGCGCAGAACAGCCGGTAGTTGTGGAGATGCAGCACGGTGCGGGCGCCGGCGCTGCGCGCGGCGGCCAGGGCCCGCCAGCCGAACAGCGGATGGATGTTGTGGGCATGGACGACACGGGCCCCCCGGCAGCGCACGACCTCGGCGATCTCGTCGGGATCCAGGCCGCCGGTCAGCAGCCCGCGCGCTGCCTGGACGCGGCCGAGCGCGTCGCTCGAGCGCTCGAGCACCTCGACCTCGTGCCCGCGCCGGCGGAGCAGGGCGGCGAGGTCGCGCACCGCCCGCTCCTCCCCGCCGGCCGCGCGGTAGCGGTTGTGCAGGATCAGGATCACGCGGCCAGGCTCAGCTGGGGCGCTGCAGCAGCACGAGCCCGGACGGGGGCGCTGGACCGAGCAGGTTGGGCGTCGCGGTGGCGATCTGCGTTGGTGTGAGGCGCTGCGCTGGCGCGATCGCGAAGCGCGCCACCAGGAAGTCGTCCACCTTCCTGGTGCCGATGAGCTGCGCTCCCGGCGGGAGCCGATGGCCGACCGACTGCCAGGCGTGGCCGACGACGTCGATCTCGGGCACGGTCGGGCTGCCGGCGCCGGTCTGGGTCCATGGGACGCGGGGCAGGTAGATGGCAAGCGGGTCGGACGCGAGCCCCCCGTCATAGGCGACGATCGCCCGGCCGCCCGGTGGCGCGGTCCCGAGCGCCCGGGCTACCCCGCGCCAATCCGGGCGCTGATACCGCGCGTTGGACTCGATGCGCACCTGGGCGTAGACGAAGCTGGCGAGCAGCACGGCTAGGAGCACACCGCCGGCGACGCGCGTCCGCGGCGCCGTGCAGGCCGCGCCGACCACCACCGCGAGCGGGATCCACGCGGGGATCAGCGCCCGGAAGATGTAGTAATCCTCTCCCAGCAGCGCCAGGACCAGCGGCACGAACAGCACGACCGCAGCCAGGGCCCCGGCGGCCCCGGCGCCGCGCAGCTGCCGGTCGTCGGATCCGATCACCAGCAATGCGATCACCGCCGCGGCCAGCAGCGCTGCGCCGAGCAACCCGTAGCGCACGAGCGGGCTCTCGTACAAGGTTCCCAGGCCGAAGGCGACCGGTACCTGCTGGATCCGGCCGCTCAGCCGCGTCGAGCTGATGAAGCCGAGCAGGCTGCTCGTGGCGTGCGTGAACAGCAGCGGCAGGAGCAGCGCCTGGACGACGGCGACTGCCCCGACGGCGATCGCGATCTGTCGCGTACGGATCGCGTAGAGGAGCCACAGTGCCTCGGGCGCCACGAGGAAGACCGCGAACGAATGCGTCAGCACCGCCAGCGCCGAAAACACGGCCCAACCGACGATATTTCCGCGCGTGGGAGCGTGCCAGGCGCGCGCAAAGTACAGCAGCGAGGCCCCGCACAGCGCGGCCAGCAGCATGTACTCGCGGGCCTCCTGGGAGTACCAGATCATGAACGGACTGAGCGCCACCAGCGCGGCGGCGACGAGGCCCGCGGCTCGGGAGACCAGCTCGCGGCCGCACAGGTACGCGAGCACGATCACGGCGACGCCGGCCAAGGCCGACAGGGAACGCAGCGCCGCCTCGCTCGTCCCGAACACGTGCGCCCACAACCATCCCAGCAGAAAGTAAAGAGGTGGGTTGGTTTCGTGCTCGAACATCGAGGTGAGCATCGAGCCCAGTGACATGTTCACCTCGTGGGCGGCCTGAGCCTCGTCGAACCAGTAGCTCTGGGCGCCCAGCGTGGCAAACCGGAGCACCGCCCCAACCCCGACAATCCCCACCAGCAGCCAGGTTTCGGCTGACACGCTTGCTACCCTCAGCGCCCTGGAGGTCCGGGCCGCCATTGCGGCGTCCGAGCGGGCCGGGACGAGCATCCGCGCGCATTCTAGAAGCGCCGATTGAACGCTGACCCCACCCCGCCAATTCAGGTCTTCGGAGCCGATCTAAACGTTAACCAGTGCGATGTCGCGTTTTCTGACTCCGCCCCGGCGGGCGCTTGGCGTGGGCGTTCTCGCCGCACTCCTCGGCGCCGCGGCGCTCGCGGTGCTGGCGGGAGGATGCGCGGGAGGCTCGCCGGCACCGGCGCAGGCGCCGACCCGGACCGCGCCGCTCGAGACGATCTTCGAGGCCCAATCGGAGCTGTTCGTTAACCCGGGCGGAACGCTCGATCTGATGAAGCGTCTCGGCGTCGAGCGCGTCAAGGTGTTCGTGCCGTGGAGCGCATTGGCGCCCGACCCGAGCTCACACAAGCGACCGCAGTTCGACGCGTCCTCGCCGGCGGCCTACCCGCCGGCGGGTTGGGCCCCCTACGACGCGCTCGTTCGGGCCGCACACGCGCGCGGTGTCGGACTCGACCTGGCGCTCGAGGCCCCGGCGCCGCTGTGGGCGACCGGGCCGGGCATCCCGAAGGGCACGGCCACCGGGTTCCTGGGCGCGTGGGAGCCGTCGGCCAAGGAGTTCGGGTCCTTCGTGCGCGCGGTCGCCACGCGCTACAGCGGCCACTACAAACCGGCTGGGGCATCCTCGCCGGTCCCGCGCGTGGACTTTTGGTCGATCTGGAATGAGCCGAACTACGGGCAGCAGCTTGCGCCCCAGGCCATCGACCACTCGAAGGTGGAGCTCTCCCCCGGTCTGTACCGCCGGCTGCTCGACGCGGCGTGGACCTCGCTGCAGCAGACCGGTCACGGCCGCGACACCGTCCTGATCGGCGAGGTGGCTCCGCGGGGGCAGACCATCGGTGACCAGCCGGGCAACTTCTCGGGAATGGTCCCGTTGCGTTTCATCCGGGCGCTGTATTGCGTGGACGGATCGCTGCGTCCGCTCCAGGGACAGGCGGCCACGGAGCGCAGCTGTCCGTCGACAAGCGCCGGGTCGAAGGCATTCCCGAGCGAGCATCCGGCTCTGTTCCAAGCCGCCGGGTTCGCTTTCCATCCCTATCCGCAGGGCTTCGCGCCGAACGTGGGCACTCCGGACGGGTTGGGTGCCGACTACGCCGACCTGCCGCAGCTGCACAAGCTCGAGCGGACCCTGGACTCCGCGGTGTCCGCGTACGGCTCGAGCAAACGCTTCCCGCTCTTCGACACCGAGTTCGGCTACCAGACCAACCCGCCCGAGGCGACCATCTCACGCGCGATCAACCCCACCCGAGCCGCGGCATACTCGAACTTGGCCGAGTACATGAGCTGGCGTGATGGCCGGGTCGCCTCGTGGGACCAGTACCTCCTGGCCGACCCGCCCCCGGGGCAGAGCAACTTCGACACCGGTCTGCAGTTCTACGGCGGCAAGCCTAAGGCGCTGTACGACGCGTTCCGGATGCCGGTGTATCTGCCCGTGACCACCGCGCCGGGCGTCCACGCCCTCGAGGTGTGGGGCTGCGTGCGTCCTGCGCACTACACGATGGAGAAGTCCAAGGTGCCCCAGGTCGCCCTGGTTCAGTTCCAGCCGGCGGGCCGCGGGCCGTTCACGACCATCAAGCGCGTTACGTTGACCGATCCGTACGGGTATTTCGACACGCAGGCGACGTTCCCGTCGAGCGGCAACGTCCGGATCACGTGGTCCTATCCACACGGCCCGACCATCCGCAGCCGGACGGTGTCGATCACGATTCGCTAGGGTCCGCCGGCCGCGTCTCGGGCGACGCCGCGCCGTGCCTCGGGTGCTGGCGCGCGGTGGCACCGCAGCGGCCGGATCGTTTTTCCCGACCTCGGGGAGGGCGCAACTTCCTCCCAGTGGGTCTGTTGGTTTGTGCAGTGCAACTCCTGACGCGACTGAGCCTTCCGTTCCTTCTCGGCGCCGCGGCGGCGGCAGCGTGGCTCCTGCACGCGCCGGCGCCGGCCGCCGCGCAGACCAATCAGATCGAGATGTTCCAGGACGACATCCAGCTCCTGGCCAGCCCCGGTCCGACCCTCCTACAGATGCGCGAGCTCGGCGTCGACGTCCTGCGCGTGTCGATCCATTGGAGCGCGATCGCGCCGTTCGGGCGGCCGCGCGCCGGCTTCAACGCAGCCGATCCAGCCGCCTATCCGGCGACGAACTGGGCGCCGTACGACGAGATCGTCAACGACGCCAAGATGGACGGCATCACGCTCGACTTCTCGCTGTCCAGCCCGGCGCCCGTGTGGGCGCTCGGCCCCGGCCAGCCGGCCCCCGGAGGGTTCGGCGGTTGGAAGCCGTCGGCCTCGGCGTTCAAGCAGTTCGTTCAGGCGGTCGGCACCCGCTACAGCGGGAGCTACGACCCCATGGAAAACAAGTCGGTGCCGGGAGATTCGAACGACCTCCCGCGCGTCAGCTTCTGGGAGATCTGGAACGAGCCGAACTTCGGTCCGGACCTCGCGCCGCAGGCGATCAAGGGCTCGAGCATTCTCGCGGCGCCGTGGATGTACCGCAGCATCGTCGACGCCGGCTGGAGCGCCCTGCAGAGCAGCGGGCACGGCCACGACCAGATCCTGATCGGAAACCTCGACGCGCGCGGGCAGTCGGCGGGGCCCGGCAAGGGCGCCCCGCAGGGGCTGCCGGGAAACTTCGGCGCGACCAAGCCGCTTCAGTTCGTCCGCGCGCTGTACTGCCTGAACTCGTCGTACAAGCAGCTGCGCGGCGGCGCGGCCGCCGCGATTGGCTGTCCGACCAGCGCAGCCGGCTCGAGGCAGTTCCGCACAGCTCACCCGGGGCTGTTCCAGGCCACCGGCTTTGCCACCCATCCCTATCCGGTCAACCTGCCGCCGACCAAGGCCAGCTCGAACGACCCCGACTACACCGAGTTCAGCCAACTGCCTCGGTTCGGGAGCACGCTCGACCGGATCCAGCGCATCTACGGATCGGGCAAGCAGTTCCCGGTCTACAACAACGAGTACGGCTATATCACCAACCCGCCGAACCGCAGCCTGACGCCGCTGAACCCGAACGGCCAGTTCGTCTCGCCGACGACCGCCGCGGGGTACATCAACTGGGCCGAGTACCTGTCGTGGCGCAATCCCCGCATCGCCTCGACCATGCAGTACCTGCTAATCGACCCGAACCCGCGCAAGGCGCCCGAGTACGGTGGCTTCGCCAGCGGCCTGATGTTCTACGGCGGCGTGCACAAGCCGGCCTACAACGCGTATCGGATGCCGCTGTTCCTGCCGTTCACCGCCGCGTCGCGTGGCCACAGCCTCGAGGTGTGGGGCTGCGTGCGCCCCGCTCACTTCGCGCGCCTCGACACCGACGGGCAGGCTCAGCAGGTGCAGATTCAATTCCAGCGCGCGTCAAGGGGCGCGTTCACGACGCTGCGAACGGTGACGGTGACCAACGTGCGCGGTTACATCGACCTGCGCGTCACGTTCCCGGCCAGCGGCTCGGTGCGGCTCGCCTGGACCTATCCGAAGCTGAGTGACCTCCCCGCGTCCAGCCCCACCGCGTCCGTAGCGGGTGACACGATCTACAGCCGGACCGTGCAAGTGACGGTCAAGTAGATGCGGTCCGGTTGGCGTCGATTTGCTGCGCTGCTGGGCGCCTTTGCCGTGGCCGCGGTGCTGTTCTCAGTCCCGGCGACCCGCGCGGCGGCGTCGACGCAGCAGCTCTCGATCATGCAGGACGACGCACGCATCGACGTCGATCCGGCCGGAACGCTCGCGCGGATGCGTCTGCTCGGCGCCCAGGTGGTCCGCGTGTCGGTGCACTGGGACTGGATCGCGCCGGCGCCTGGATCGGTCCACGCGCCGCGCGGGTTCAAGCCCACCGATCCGGCCGCGTACCCGGCGTCGCATTGGCGGCTGTGGGACGAGATCGCCATGATCGCGCAGCAGGACGGGATCACGGTCGACTTCGACCTGATGGGCGGCGCGCCCCGCTGGGCGATCGGACCGGGCCGGCCCAAGAGAAACCAGAACGACAACTGGGAGCCGTCGGCCAGCGCGTTCCAGGCGTTCGTGCGGGCGATCGGCACGCGCTACAGCGGCTCGTACGTGCCGCCCGGCGTGAGCGCACCGCTCCCCCGCGTGAGCTTCTGGACCGTGTGGAACGAGCCGGATTACGGCCCGAGCCTCGCCCCGCAGGGCGTGCCGGGGAACCTCACCCTCGAGAACAGCCCCCGGATGTATCGAGGCCTGCTCGACGCGGCCTGGGACGGCCTGAACGCGACCGGGCACCGCACCTCGACCGACACGATCGCGTGGGGTGAGCTGGCCCCTCGGGGCGAGAGCTTCTGGGGCGTCTTCTCGGGGATGAAGCCGCTCACGTTCCTGCGCGCCCTGTACTGCGTGGACTCGCACTACCACCAGCTGCGCGGGACGGCCGCTCGACTGCGGGGCTGCCCCACGACGGCCGCGGCGTCGCGGCGCTTCGCGGCGCAAAACCCCGCGCTTTTCTCCGCCAGCGGCGTGTCCGATCACCCGTACATGCGGTGGTATACGCCAAATAAAGAGCTCAACCCCGACCCGGTCAATCACTCCTCGACGACTGATTACAGCTCGCTCGGGGTCATCGGCAACCTGAGTCGCGGGCTCGACCGCCTCGTGCAGGTCTACGGGTCGAGAACGCACTTCCCGATCTACGACACCGAGTTCGGCTACATCACGAGTCCGCCCAAGAAGAGCCCCGATCCGACCGCGAGCGTGAAGGTGATCTACCTCTCGCCCGACAAGGCGGCCGCCTACATGAACTGGGCGGAGTACCTGAGCTGGCGAAACCCGCGGCTGAAATCGATCGAGCAGTACCTCCTATACGACCCGCTGCGCCCGACCAAGGCCAACGACTGGGGCGGGTTCGCGAGCGGACTGCTGAGCTGGAATGGGGTCCAGAAGGAGACCTACGACGCCTGGCGGCTCCCGCTGTACCTGCCGGTGAGCACCGCCAGACAGGGCCAGGCCCTCGAGGTCTGGGGGTGCGTGCGCCCGGCTGCGTTCGGCGCGCTCGACACGGGCTCGCCGCAGACGGCCGACATCCAGTTCGCGCCGCGGTCCACCGGGCAGTACACGACGGTCGACACCGTGCCGCTCAGCAGCAGCTCCTGCTACTTCGACCGCCATATCACGTTCCCGTCGAGCGGGACGGTCCGGCTCGTCTACACATACCCGATGATCGACCCGGCGCCGGCCGGCGGCGTCCAGGTGCTGAGTCGCACCGTCGCCGTGACGGTGCGGTAGGCCGGATCCGGCACCGGTCGCAACTTAGCCGCGGTCGGATCGTTCTTCGGTTGTATGAGGGCGCGCCGAGTGTTGTTGGCCGCGGTGCTCGGTGCGGTGATCTCGGCGAGCATGTCCGCGGTCGTTCCGGCCGGGGCGGCCGCTTCGGCCGACCAGCTGTCGATCATCCAGGACAATTTGCGACTGCTGGCCGATCCGGCGGGGACGCTCAGCACGTTCCGCGAACTCGGGGCGAGCACCGTGCGGGTGATCGTCGGCTGGGCGCAGGTCGCGCCCGACGCGGCGTCGAGGAGCCGTCCGAGCGACTTCGACGCGTCCGACCCGGCGGCCTACCCGGCGGCGAACTGGGCGCCGTACGACGCGATCGTGAAGATCGCGGGTGCGGACGGGATGGGGGTCGACTTCACGTTGAGCGGCGGCGCTCCCCGCTGGGCCGAGGGTCCGGGCATTCCCCGCGCGGCCGTCGACAACCCGTACTGGGCGTGGCGGCCGTCGCCGGCCGAGTTCGGCCAGTTCGCCCGCGCGGTGGCCGAACGCTACAGCGGCACTTACGTGCCACCGGGCGACACCGCGCCGCTGCCGCGCGTGGACTTCTGGGCGGTCTGGAACGAGCCGAACTTCGGCGAGGACCTCGGGCCACAGGCGGTGAACGGATCGACGGTGCCCGTGGCGCCGAGGTTGTACCGCGGCCTGGTCGCGCAGACCTGGAACGCGCTGCAGGCCACCGGCCACGCCGGCGACACCTTCCTGATCGGCGAGTTCGCGCCGCGGGGGCTGAGCGCGCGCGGGACGGCGAGGCGTCCGCAAGGGCTGCCCGGCCAGTTCGGGCAGACCAAGCCGCTGGGGTTCGTGCGCACCCTGTACTGCGTGGATTCTTCTTACCGGCCGTTGCGGGGATCGGCGGCGCGGGCGGTGGGCTGCCCCGTCGGGGCGGCCGGATCCCGCCGCTTCCGCGCTGCCAACCCGGGGTTGTTCAACACCACCGGGCTCGCCGATCATCCGTACCCGCAGAACCAGCCGCCGACGATCGAGCTCAATCGGGACGCGGACATCGCGCCGTTCCCGCGCCTGGGCAACCTCGAGCGCGTGATCGACCGCGTCCAGCGCGCCTACGGCTCGCACCGCCAGTTGCCCATCTACAACACCGAGTACGGGTACATCACCCACCCCTCGAACACGGGCGCCTACGTATCCCCTGAGAAGGCGGCGTACTACCTCAACTGGGCCGAGTACCTGAGCTGGAAACAGCCGCGCGTGGCGAGCACGATGCAGTACCTGCTCTACGACCCGCCGCTGTACCCGGTCGTGCCGGGCGACGGTGGCTTCACCAGCGGGCTGCTGTTCGCCAACGGGACGCCCAAGCCCGGCTACGACGCCTACCGGCTGCCGCTGTATCTGCCATCTGTTTCGGCGCGACGAGGGCGGGCGCTCGAGGTGTGGGGGTGTGTGCGCCCGGCGCGCTACGCGCTGCTCGACACCGGCGAGGCGCAGCTGGCGCAGATCGAGTTCGAGCCGTCGTCGGGCGGCGGCTACCGCACGGTCCAGACCGTGCTCGTCGGCGACGGCGACGACTGCTACTTCGATGTGCGGTTGGCGTTCCCGTCGAGTGGTCTGATCCGTCTTGCCTACACGTATCCGCCTGGAGCGCTCGGGCTGGCGGGGAGCACCGTGTATAGCCGGACCGTGTCGGTGGGCGTCCGCTAGTTCTGTTCGGCGTACATCGCGTCGATCAGCGCAGCGTATTTCTGCGCGATCGGCCGGCGCTTGAGCTTCATCGTCGGCGTCAGCTCGTCCCCGCCGGGGAGCCAGTCGCCGGGGACGATCGTGAGCTTCTTGATCTGCTCGACGCGCGAGAGGTGCTGGTTGGCGCTCTGGATCGCGGCGTCGACCGCGGCTTTGACCTTGTCGTCCTCCGCAAGCTGATGCAAGGTCGTGCCTTTGATCTCGTTTTGCGCGGCCCACTGCGGCGCGAAGTCGGCGTCGAGGACGATCAGCGCCGTGTTGTAGGGGCGGCCGTCGCCGATGCAGACGGCCTGCCCGATCAATGGGCTCGCGGTCTTGAGCCGGGCCTCGATGTTCGCCGGCGACATGTTCTTGCCGGCCGCGTTGATGATGAGCTCCTTCTTGCGGTCGACGATCGTGAGGAAGCCGTCCTCGTCGATCGACCCGATGTCGCCGGTGTGCAGCCAGCCTTCAGGGTCGAGCGCCTCGGCGGACTTCTCGGGCGCGCCCCGATACCCGAGCATCACGCAGTCACCGCGCACGAGGAGCTCGCCGTCGGGCGCGATCCTGATCTCGATTCCCGGCGAGGGCGGGCCGACCGTGCCGATCTTCACTTGCCCGGGGCGGTTGCACGTTCCCGCGCCGCACGTCTCCGACATGCCCCACAGTTCGGCCAGCTCGATCCCGAGGGCGTGGAAGAACTCGAGCACCTCGACCGGGGTCGGCGCGGCGCCCACGTTGACCGCGACCACCTGGTCGAGGCCCAGCATCGCGCGGAGCTTCGAGAACATCTCCTCGTCCGCCTGGGCCACTTTGGCTTCCAGGTCCGGGGGCACCGGCTCTCCGCGCTGGGTGAGGCGGACACGCTCTATCGCCGCGCTGACGGCCTCCTGGACCGGCCGGCGCTGCTCCTCGGGCTGGGCGGCCTGCATCGCCTCGAGCCCGGCCTTCAGCTTCTCCCAGATCCGCGGGACGGCGAAGAACCAGGTCGGCCGGACCTGCGGCAGGTAGGAGACGACCTCGCGCGGGTTGGGGCAGCAGGTGATGGTGCCGGCGTAGATGATCGGGATGTAGTGATGGGCCATCCGCTCGGCGATGTGCGCGGCCGGGAGCCACGAGATCACCCGGCTGGCCGGACCGAAGGGGATGACCTGCTCGACCGTCCGGGCCGCCGCCATGATGTTGTGGTGGGAGAGCTGAACGCCCTTGGGCGGGCCGGTGGTGCCCGAGGTGTAGATCAGCGTGACCAGGTCGTGGGGGCCTACGTTTGCGTCTGACGCGTCGTAGCCCGGGTTCGATGTCTCGAGGTCGGCGAGGCTCATGGTGCCGGGGGTGTCGCTCTCGGGGTCGACGACGATCACCTGGAGGAGGTCCCCTCCTGCTTCGAGCAGGGGCGTCAAGTACGCGGTTTCCACCACCGCGACCTTCGCGCCGGCATCGCCGATCAGGTACTGGATCTCGGCCGGCGGATAGGTCAGATAGATCGAGAACGGGGTGGCGCCGAGCATCGCCGCCGCCAGGTCGACGATGTGGAACTCGGGTCGGTTGCCGAGCATGATCGCCACCGTGTCGCCGCGGCCGACGCCGAGCTTGGCCAGCCCGCCGGCGACGTCCTCGACGCGCCTGAGGAGTTCGGACCAGGTGAGCGAGACGCTGTCGTCCGGCGTGCGGACCGCCACGATGTCCGGGTGGTTGGCCGCGGTGCGGCGTAGCGCCTCACCCAAGGTGGGGGCGTCAACCGCCCGCCGCGCCGCCGGCGAGATCGTGCTGCTATCCATGCTCGCTCCTCTCCGTTTTGTTCTGCTGTCGCAACGGTATCCGATGGCTGCGGGGCATCGCGCCTGTGTCGGCACCCCCTCTTAACTGCCTCTAGGGGGTGCCGTCGCAGGCGCGAGCCCTACACCCTGGGGCGTTGGCGCGGTTGGCGGGGTGGACTCGCTGTGGCAGCACGCTCCCGCCGGCGGCGGGGAGGGCGCGCTGACTTTGGATAGCGGACAGGGATGTGGGCGCGGGTAGTGCGACTGTCCTGGGTGGGTGGTAGGGGTCATCGCTGTCCTCCTGCCCGCCCTCGCGGAACCCTTGCGACGCTGTCGACCCTCGACCACACCCCGGGGCGGGCGGGAGGACGGTGAGGGCCCCTACTTCAGCCCTATCCCAGGACCAGACAGCGTCGAGATGTCGTTCGTCAGGCCGATGACGAAGATCAGCAGGATCAACACGAACCCGACCACGCCGGCGCGCTCCATCACCTCGAACGGGATCCGCTTGCCGCGCAGCTTCTCCGCCACCGCCCAGAACACGTGCCCGCCGTCCAGGGGCAGGAACGGGAACAGGTTGATGATCGCCAGCGACAGCGATATCAGCGCGAGGACCCAGAGCGCCTGGGTCGTGCTGGTGGCGAACGACTCCTGGGTGGCGGTGTAGCCGTAGACGATGCTGTGGAGCTGCTTTCGCTCCTGGGGCTCGAAGATGCGCACGACCGTGGACACGGTCGTCGTCGTGACCGACCACAGGGTTCTCGCCGTGATCGGCACCGCCTGGGCCGCATTCGCCGGCATGCCGCCGAACGCGATGCCGAGCAGCAGCCGCCCGTCAGCGGCGCTGTACTTGGGGCGGATCTGGACCGTGACCAGTTGGCCGTGACGCTTGACCACCACTCGTGCGGGCGTGGCGGCCAGGCAGCCGTTGACCTGCGCGCCGGCACAGCGGTGAGTGTCGATCTGGTTGCGAATCGCGTCTTCCGAGCCGGCGACGCCGTCGACCGACACCACCTGGTCGCCCGGCCGAAGGACGTGCGCCGCGGCGGTTCCCGCACCGACCTGCGCGACGGTCGTGGTAGGCACGGCCTGGCTGCCCGATGACATCGCCAGCGCCCACACGATCACGAACGCGATCAGCAGGTTCATGGCCGGCCCGGCCAGGATCACCACGACGCGCTTCCAGACCTTCTGGTTGTAGTAGGCGCGCGGCACCACCTCGGGCGGGATGTCCTCGTGCGGGTTCATCCCGGTGATGCGCACGTAGCCGCCCAGCGGGAACGGGCCGATGCCGTACTCGGTCTCGCCGCGCCGGAACTTGACCAGCAGCGGGCCCATGAACAGCGAGAAGCGCTCGACCCGCATCCCCACCGCCTTGGCGACGGCGAAGTGCCCGAATTCGTGAAGGATGATCAGGGCGACGAAGCCCAGGAAGGCGAGGACGTACGACATAGAGGTGTGCTCAGTGTGGCAGTCTCGGATCAGACTGGCTTAAGAACTAGCGAAGCGCGTCCGATCCGGACGTCTGTTCTGCCGTGACTGCTAAGCGGCCGGCGCCCGCTCCGCCACCAGCTCCCCGGCCAGCCGGCGCGCCTCGGCGTCGGCCTCGCCGAGCGACTCGAACGAGTGGACGGGCTGTGGCGGCAGGTCGGACAACGTCTCCTCGATCACGGCGGCGATGTCGAGGAAGCGCAGCCGCCCGCCGAGGAACGCGTGCACGGCCACCTCGTTGGCCGCGTTCAGCGTGCACGGCGCGGTGCCGCCGGCGCGCGCCGCCTCCCTGGCCAGCCGGACGCAGCTGAACGTCTCCTCGTCGACCGGCTCGAAGGTGAGCGACCCGACCTCGACGAGGTTGAGCGGGCGGACCGGCACGTCGACTCGCTCGGGATGGTGCAGCGCGAACGAGATCGGAACTCGCATGTCGGGGTAGCCGAGGTGGGCCAGGGTGGCGCCGTCGCACAGCTGCACGAGGCTGTGCACGATCGACTGGGGGTGCACGACGATGTCGATCTGCTCGTACGGAGTCCCGAACAGGTGGTGGGCCTCGATCAGCTCGAGCCCCTTGTTCATCAGCGTCGCCGAGTCGATCGTGATCTTGCCGCCCATCGCCCAGGTGGGATGCGCGAGCGCCTGCTCCACCGTCACGTCCTCCAGCTCGGCAGCGGACCGGCCGCGGAACGGCCCGCCCGACGCGGTCAGGATCAGGCGGTCGACGGTGCCGGGCCGCTCGGCGGCGAGCAGCTGGTGAAGGGCTGAGTGCTCGGAGTCGACCGGGATGATCGAGGCGCTGGTGGCCTGGGCGAGCGCGGTCACGAGCTCGCCGCCCACGACGAGCGACTCCTTGTTGGCCAGGGCCAGGTCGATCCCCTCCGCCAGGGTCGCCACGGTGGGGAGCAGGCCCGCGGAGCCGACGATCGCGTTGAGGACCATGTCGCACTCGCACTCGGTGATCAGCCGCACGACGCCGTCGGGACCGGCCAGGACCTCTCCCCCCGTCCAGGCCTCGCTGGCCCGGGCCGCGGCGTCGGGGTCGGCGACCGCGACCCTCCGGACGCCGTGCTGCTGCGCCTGCTCGAGCAGGGGCTCCCACGAGCTAGCGGCGCTCAGTGCCACGACCGACAGCTCCGAGCCGGAGCGCGAGATGACGTCGAGGGCCTGGCGGCCGATCGAGCCGGTGGAGCCGAGAATCGCGATGCGCTGGGCCATCTGCGGCCCAGTCTAGGACGCGCCCGGCGCGGCCCTCAGCGGGCCCGGCTCAGTGCTGGACCGCCAGCCACACGTAGTAACCGACCACGACCGTGAACATCGCCGCGTCCAAACGGTCGAGCGCGCCGCCGTGGGCGCCGAACAAGGTCCCCGCGTCCTTGGCGCCGGCGTCGCGCTTGACCACCGACTCGAACATGTCGCCGAGCGGCCCGAGCACGGCAACCGCGACACCGAGCAGGAGCGCGTCTCCCTGGGTCAGCCACGTCTGGTAGAGGCCGGCGATGAAGATCGCGAGAACCGCGCCCAGCATGCCGCAGACGAGCCCCTCGATGGTCTTGCCCGGGGACACGGTGGGCGCGAGCTGGTGGCGCCCGAACAGCCTCCCCCCGAAATACGCCGCGGTGTCGGCGACGAAGGTGCCGACGAGCACGTCGAGCAGCACGCTGTTGCCGTGGGGCAGCTGGCGAAGCAGCTCCGTGTGACCGAAGGCGAACCCGATCCAGTAGATCCCGAGGAGCGTGCCGCCGATCGCGACCGTCGGGCGCGGCTGGTCTCGGGCGAGCACGGCCACCAGCGCGATCGGGACGGCGGCCACCGCCACCTCGAGCACGCCGCCCTGGCCGCCCGACCGGGCGGCGAACACCATCGCCGCGAGCGCGGCGAAGCCGATCAGCGAGACGGGTCGCCACGCGCCGAGCAACCGGTAGCACTCGTGCATGCAGATCAGCCCGGCGGCGATGATGAACAGCTGGAAGGCGAGGCCTCCCAGCCCGATGAAGATGATCGTCGCGATCGCCAGCGGGATCGCGACCAGAACGCGCGACACGAGATCGGAGCGCCGGCGCTCCCGCTTCGGCGCCGGCTCGCGGCGCGGCCGGCGCTCGCGCTCCGCCTCACGTCTTCTTGCGCCGGAGCGCGCGGCCGGCATCGCTACCGCCCTCCGAACCGACGGCTACGGGCGGTGAACTCCTCGAGGCTCTGCTCGAGCGCCTCCCGCGAGAAGTCCGGCCACAGCTCGTCGCGGAACACCAGCTCCGCGTACGCGCCCTGCCACAGCAGGTAGTTCGAGATCCGTTGCTCGCCGCTGGTGCGGATGATCAGGTCGGGGTCGTGCATATCGGGCGCGTACAAATGAGCGCGGAACTCGTCTTCGGTGCCTGTCGTAAAGGTTCGCGCTGCATCGACGATCTCCGCCCGCCCGCCGTAGTTGAACGCGACGAACAGCGTGATCCGGCGGTTGGAGTCGGTGAGCTCCTCGGCCCACTCCATGCGCTCGATCAGGTTCGGCGGGACCGGGTCGGCCCGCCGTCCGACGAAGCGCATGCGCACGCCCTCGTCGTGCAGCTCCGGCGTCTCGGCCTCGATCCGCCGGGCCATCATCGCCATCAGGCCGTCGACCTCCTCCCGCGGCCGCGTCCAGTTCTCGGTCGAGAACGAGTACACGGTCAGCTCCTCGATCCCCAGGTCGACGGCGTCGCGCAGGCGAGCCCGCACGGTCTCCGCGCCGGCTTCGTGACCGGCCAGCGCCGGGAGGCCGCGGCGCTCGGCCCACCGCCCGTTTCCGTCGGTGATGATCGCGACGTAGCGAGCCCGTGCGCCGTCTGTCCCGGCCGCCACTAGACCTCGAGGATCTCGGCTTCCTTGTGCTTGAGAAGCTCGTCGAGCTCGGCGATGCGGCCGTCCGTCACCTTCTGAAGCTCCACCTCGGCGCGATGCTCGTCGTCCGATCCGGCCTCGCCGGCCTCCTTGAGCTCGCGCAGGTCGTGCATCACGTCGCGCCGCACGTTGCGGATCGCCACCCGGCCCTCCTCGGCAATGTGGCGGACCACCTTGACCAGCTGCTTGCGCCGCTCCTCGGTCAGTTCGGGAACGCCAAGGCGGATCAGGTTGCCGTCGTTGTTGGGCGTGAGCCCCACGTCGGACTCGAGGATCGCGCGCTCGATCGCCTTGATCGAGTTCTTGTCGTAGGGCTGGATGGTCAGCAGCCGCGCCTCGGGCGCCGAGATCGTGGCCAGCTGCTTGAGCGGGGTCGATGTGCCGTAGTAGTCGACCGAGATGCGGTCGAGCAGCGCCGGACTCGCGCGCCCGGTTCGCACGGACCCGAACTCGTTGCGGATCGCCTCCACCGACTTGTGCATCCGCTCCCGCGCATCGGCGAGGAGCTCGTCGATCATGTCCGTGGTCATGTTCTCACCAGCGTCCCGACTCTCTCCCCTGACACTATCTTGTCGATGTTTTGCCCGTTGGCCATGTTGAAGACGACGATCGGGAGATTGTTGTCCATACACAGGGCAAAGGCGGTCGAGTCCATCACCTGCAGGCCGCGCGTGAGCGCGTCCTTGTGGGTGATCTCGGGGATGAACTCGGCGTTCGGGTCGACCCGCGGGTCGGCGCTGTAGACGCCCTCGACGCGGTTCTTCGCCATCAGGATGACCTCGGCGTGTATCTCCGCGGCCCGCAGGGCGGCGGCCGTGTCGGTGGTGAAGAACGGGTTGCCCGTGCCCGCGCCGAAGATCACGACCCGGCCCTTCTCGAGATGGCGGATCGCGCGGCGGCGGATGTAGGGCTCGGCCACCTCGGAGATCGTGATCGCCGACTGGACCCGGGTCTGGACGTTCTCCTTCTCGAGCGCATCCTGGAGCGCCAGCGCGTTCAGGACCGTGGCGAGCATTCCCATGTAGTCGCCGGTGGCCCGGTCCATCCCCCGGGCGGCCTCGGCCAGTCCCCGGTAGATGTTGCCGCCGCCGACGACGATCGCCACCTCGACGCCGCGCCGGTGCACGTGCGCGATCTCGGCCGCGATGGCCTGGACTCGCACGGGATCGGTCCCGTAGTCGAGGTCGCCCATCAGTGCCTCGCCGGACAGCTTGAGCATGATGCGGCGGTACACGGGCGGGCGACCGTCGCGGCCCTCGCGCGACACCGTTGTGGGAGCGGCCATCGACTCGGTCAAGCGCCCACTTCGAACCGACTGAAACGCCGGATCACCACGTTCTCGCCCGTCTCGGCAGCCAGCGCGGCGCGCAGCTCCTCGATCGTCTTGCCGCCGTGCTTGTCCTCATTGACGTGCTTCTGGCGCAGCAGCACCACATCGTCGAGCCACTTGTCGATCTTGCCCTGCACGATCCGGTCGCGGACGTTCTCGGGCCGGTCGGCCGCCTGCTCGACGGCGATCCGCTCCTCGCGCTCGCGGTCCTCGGCGGGCACGTCCTCGGCCTTGACCGCGATCGGATTTGCCGCCGCGATATGCAGAGCGAGGTCCCGCGCGAACTCGACGAAGTTGTCGTTGCGGGCGACGAAGTCCGTCTCGCAGTCGACCTCGACCAGCACGCCGATCTTGTTGCCGGCGTGGATGTAGCTCTGGACCACGCCCTCGGTCACCTCGGCGGTGGCACGCTTGGCCGCCTGCGCCTGGCCGCGCGCACGCAGGAGCTCGACCGCCCGGTCCACGTCGCCATCGGCCTCGCTCAGGGCCTCCCGGCAAGCGAGCACGCCCGCGCCGGTGCGGTCACGAAGGGCCTTTACTTCCTTGGCGCTGATCGCACTCATGACTTCTCCTCCGCGGGGGTCCCGGCGGTGTCAGGTTCGGGCTCCGGCGCCGCCTCGGCCTCGGGCTCCGGTGCCGCCTCCGGCTCGGGCTCGGGTGTCGCCCCCTCGGCCTCCGGTTCCGGCGCGGCCTCGGCCTCCGGTGCCGCGTCGGGCTCCGGCGCCGCCTCGGCCTCCGGTGCCGCGTCGGGCTCCGGCGCCGGTGCGGGTTCGGGTGCCGCCGCGGCCTCGGGCGCGGGCGCGGCCTCGGGCTCCGGCTCGGGTGTCGGTTCGGGTGCCGCCGCAGCCTCCGGCTCCGGCTCCGGCGCGGCCTCAGCCTCCGGTGTCGCCTCCGGCTCCGGTGACGCCTCTGGCTCCGGTGCCGGCGCGGTCGCCGCCTCCGGCTCGGTGGCGGCCTCGGCCGCCGGTTCCGAAGGTGGCGGCGGTTCCTCCGCGGGCGGTTCCGGCTCGGTCTGCGGCACGCTTGGCGTTTCGGTCGCCTGCGCCGACTCCGGAGTCGCCGCCGGGGCCTCGGCAGCGGGCGTCGGCGTTGCTTCGGAAGCAGCCGAAGCCTGAGCCTGCTCCGCGTTCGCCGCCTGTTCCCGGGCCCGCGCCTCGGCTTCCCTTCGCTCGGTCTCCTCGGCCTCGCGACGAGCGCGCTCCTCCGCCTCCTGCCGGGCGCGCTCCTCCGCTTCGCGGCGAGCCTGCTCCTCGGCCTCCTGGCGAGCGCGTTCCTCGGCCTCCTGGCGCTCTCGCTCGAGCCGGGCGCGCTCCTCTTCCTCGCGGAAGACGTTGTGTCCCGTCGAGACGACGTCGCCGATCGCGTGGGTGATCAACGCGCAGGACCGAATCGCATCGTCGTTGCCGGGCACGACGTAGTCGATCCCGTCGGGGTCGCAGTTGGTGTCGACCAGCCCGATGATCGGGATCCGCAGACGCTGGGCCTCGCGCACGGCGATCGCCTCGGTCTTCAGGTCGATGACGAACACCGCATCCGGCAGCCGCTGCATGTTCTTGACGCCACCCAGGTTCGCGCGGAGCTTCTCCAGGTCCGCCTGGGCGGCCATCCGCTCGCGGGTGGGCAGCAGCTGAAGCTGCCCCTCGGCCTCGTAGCGCTCCAGGTCGTGCAGCCGCTTGATCCGCAGCGAGATCGTCTGGAAGTTGGTCAGCAGGCCGCCGAGCCAGCGGTGGTTGACGTAGGGCATGTCGGCGGCCTGCGCGTTGTCGCGGATCGTGTCGCGCGCCTGCTTCTTGGTCCCCACGAACAGCACGGTGCCGCCGCGTCGCGCGATCTCGGACGCGAACTGCCGCGCATCCTCCAGGAGGACCTGGGTCTGGAGGAGGTCGATGATGTAGTTCCCATCGCGCTCGCCGAAGATGAAACGGCGCATCTTGGGGTTCCAACGACGGGTCTGGTGGCCGAAATGGACGCCGGCCTCCAGTAGCTCCTTGATGCCAATCTGAGCCACTGCTTACTCCCTTGTTTGTTGTTGCGTACGACCGCCCACGCGGTTGTTCGCGGACCTCGGTGTCGAGGCAGGGCGCGATCCACGTGAACGGGATTGGGGACGGTCTCTCCCAGTTTACGCAAGTTTTCGGCGCTCACTACGTTTTCAGGTGTAGCGGGCCATTCGCTTCCCCTACCTTCAGCGATGGCTCGTGCGCGGGCCGAACCTCCCTTCCCCTACCTCCGGTGGCTCGGTTCGCAACGTCAGGCGGGGCGGCTGTGGACGGGCCGCCCCGCCTTCTATTTAGGTGGTCGTGCACGTCTGGCACCCCTCGGGTTGACCGCTGTTGGCGGGTAGCGGAAACGGACGCGCTGGTCGACTGTGATCGATGGGCGCTCTAGGGGTGCCAGACGCGCACCGGCCACCTCTAGGTAGCCCACGGGCCGGAGGGCGAGTATCTCCCCATTCGCGCTCCTCCTCGGAGGTGAATGGAGCTTCAGTCGGAGATGGCGCGAGTTTTTCGCCCTTCGCCTGAGGCACGGCGGCGAGTGGTGAGAAAGTCGCCCAGCCCCAGCCCCAGCCCGCAGGCCCCGGCGACACTGAGCCGGCTACTCGCTGCCCTCCGCGAGCACCAGCGCCGCCGCCAGGTCCGCCGGCAACTCGGACCGTACATCGACCTGCTCCCCCGTCACCGGGTGCGGGAAGGCCAGCCGCGCCGCGTGGAGGAACTGGCGTTCCAGCCCAAACTGTCCGGGTTTTCCGTACTGGGGGTCGCCGCACACCGGATGCCCGATCGCCGCCAGGTGGACCCGGATCTGGTGGGTCCGGCCCGTGTCGAGCGCAACGTTCAGGAGCGCCGTGTCCGGGAGCAGGCGCTCGATCTCGAAATGGGTCCGCGCCTCACGCGGTTCGTCGCTGTCGATCGACATCAGCTTGCGGTCGCGTCGGTGCCGCCCGATCGGCGCGTCGATCGTGCCCGTCCGCGCCGACGGGTGGCCGTCGACCAGCGCGATGTACTCCCGCCGCAGACGCCGGTGAGCAAGTGCCTCCTTCAGCGCGCGGTGGACCTCGTTGCTCTTGGCGACCACCAGCAGACCCGACGTGTCCCGATCCAGCCGGTGCACGATGCCGGCGCGCCACGCATCCTCGCCGCCGGCCGCCCGCCCCTCGAGCGCCTGGGCCAGCGTGCCGGACCAGTGGCCTCGCGCCGGGTGCACGACCACACCCGCGGGCTTGTCCACGACGAGCAGATACGGATCCTCGAACACCACCGAATACGGCGCCGGGTCACCCGCCGATTCCTCCGAGGATTCCAGGGGCGAGTCGTCGTATTCGACCGCCTCTCCGGCCCGCATCAGGTGGCGCTTGGGCACGACCGCGCCGTCGACCCACACGCGCCCCGCGTCGATCAGCGCCTGCGCCCGCGCGCGCGAGCCCACGGCGCCGGCCAGGAAGCGATCGAGCCGGGTCCCGGCCGCCGGGTCTCCTACGCGCAACGTCATGACTTTGCGCGAGGGCCTTCGAGCACCCACAGCAGGACCAGTACCCCGAAGGTGATCGATATGTCCGCGACATTGAAGGCCGGCCAGTGCGGCAGCTTGATCCAATCCGTCACCGAGCCACGCGCGATCCGGTCGATCAGGTTGCCGATCGCGCCCCCGACGAGCATTCCGGTCGGTAGCCAAAGCATCGGCTTCTCGGGGCGGCGCGCGAAGTAGCCGACCAGCACAGCCAGCGCGACCAGCGTGAAGACCAGGACCAGGGTCCCACCCCCCGAGAAGATGCTGAACGCGACGCCGGTGTTGCGCACGTGGACGAGCGTCACCCCGGGGAGGAACTTCTTCTCGTCGCCGGCGGCGATCCCGGCCGCGATCGTGTGCTTGGTGAGCTGATCGAGCCCGAGCACGATCGCGGCCACCAGGGCGGCGCGGACGAACGCCGTCGCGCGGACCGATGCCATGGTCTTCGTCATTGCCCTACTTCAGGAGCGCTCGCGCCGCCGGCGCCTCAGCCCCTGATCGCGCCCACGACGAGCGTCTCGACCACCAGCAACAAGATGATCCCGATCATCGGAGTGAGGTCGAACATGCCGATCGGCGGGATGAAGCGGCGGAAGATCCTCAAGTAGGGCTCGCAGACGTCGCGCAGGAAATTCATCACCGCGTCAACGAAGCGCGAGTACGGCGGCCGCAGCCCCAGTGAGAACATCATGTTGAGCAGGATGTAGACGAAGATCAGCAGGATGTAGACGAGGAACACCGCCTCGACGTAGTTCGCGATGTCGTTCCGCGTGATGGCCGCCAGCGCGATCATCGGCCCGCTCCGACCACGGCATCGAACGCATCCTGAAACGCGGGTCGCACGCCGCCGCGCTCGAGTGCCCTAAGGCCGCGCGCGGTCGTCCCGCCCGGCGAGGTCACCTCGCGACGCACCGCCAGCGTGTCGTAGCCGCGGGTCTCAAGCAGCGCCGCCGTCCCCGCCATCGTCTCGGCCACGAGTCGGCCGGCGAGCCCCGGCGTGAGCCCGCCGCGGACCGCGGCGTCGACCTGGGCCTCGGCCACCAGCGCCTGGTAGGCCGGCCCGACGCCCATCACCGCGCTCGCCGCCTCGATCAAGGCCTCGGGCACCTCGACGACGCTGCCCAGCCGTTCGAACAGCGCGAGCACGTCCGCCTCTACCCGCTCGTCGACCTCAATCTCACGCGAGTAGCAGAGCACGCCGCGCCGCACCTCGACCGGCGTGTTCGGCATGAAGCGGAACACGGGGACGTGGTACGCGCGCCGAAGCGAGACCGTGTCGACACCGCCGAGCACCGAGGCCACGGCCTTGGCGTGGCCGCGCAGCTCACGAGCGACATCGTCGAACTGCTTCGGCTTATGGCAGAGCACGATGAGGTCGGCGCGATCGGCCACCTCGACATTGGAATCGAACGCCTCGCCGCCGAGCTCGGCGGCCAGCTCGCGAGCGCGTCCAGAGCCCCCGTCGGACACGAGCACAGGATCGCCCCAGCCACGCGCGAGCGCGCGAGCCATGTTGCCAGCGCCAATCAGTCCGACCTGCATCAATTGAAATCTATCGCTGGCAAGCGCCCCGACCGCGCGGGACGGAAACTAGCTCTGGTTGAAGAAGCCCTTCTCGAGCAGTCGGGCGCGCTCCTCCGCCGAAACCTCGACGTTGCGCGGGGTGAGCAGAAACACCTTGTCGGCGATTCGCTGCATCCCGCCGTCGAGCGCGTAGGTGAGCCCGCTCGAAAAGTCGATGAGGCGCTTGGACAGGTCGTGGTCGGTGTTCTGCAGGTTCAGGATGACCGGGATCGCGTCCTTGAACTTGTCCGCCACGTCCTGGACCTCGTTGAAGTTCTTGGGGGCGACGAAGTGGACGCGGTCGGTCCCGCTGCGCCCATTGCCGCGGCCACCCACCGGGCGCAGCGATGTGGTGCGCCGCTCGGTCTCGGGGTCGTCGGCGAAGATGTCGTCGAACTCGTCGCGCCGGCGGCGCGAGCTCAGCCGGCGCACATTCGGCCGGTCGCTGTAGGCGTGCTGCGCCTCGGCCTCGGGCTCGTGATACGGCTCGACGTCCTCTTCGTAGTCGTCCTCGTCCGCCAGCCCGAAGTACATAAGCGTGCGATGCCAGGTATCTCTTAGCGCCATCTCGGATTCGGTCTTTCGCTGGGAGGCGGTGATTCCCTGCCCTGATTATGACGCTCGGGGGCCGTAGAGACCGGTGCCGAGCCGAATGATCGTGGCGCCCTCCTGCACCGCGACGAGGTAGTCCTGGCTGGTCCCCATCGACAATTCGGGCAACTCGTGGTCGGCCGCGAGCTCGCGCAGCGCCGCGAAGTGGCGCCGGCTGTCGGCGGGGTCGGCGGCGAGCGGCGGCATCGTCATCAGCCCGACCACCCGCGCGGGAGACCGCGCCAGGAAGGCCGGCAGCGCGGCCGGCGCGATCCCGCTCTTGCCGGCCTCGCCCGCCACGTTGACCTCGACCAGGACCTCGGTCATAGCGCTGCCGTGGCGAGCGAGCTGCTCGAGCGCGGAGTCGCTCGCCACCGTCTCGATGTACCGGACGTGCGGCAGGATCTGGCGGACCTTCCGGCTCTGGAGGTGCCCGATGAAGTCCCAGGTGAACAGGCCGGGATACGCCTGCGCCTTGGCCACCAGATCCTGCGCCCGGTTCTCCCCCAGCAGCTCCAACCCCGCCTCCGCCAGCACGCCGAGCTCCTCGAGCGGAACGTATTTGACGGCGGCGAGGATCTGCACCTCGCCGGGGTCGCGGCCGGCGCCCGCGATCTCGGACCGGACCCGCTCGAGGTTGGCGCGGACCTCCTCGGCGCGCAGCCCGGTGATCAGCTCAACCACGCGACGCCGGCCTGCCGCCCGGTGATCCCATGGTCGCGGCGGTGTGAGAAGAACAGCGACTCCTCGGAGCAGATCGTGCACAGGTCCACGTCATGCACCACCGCCACGCCGGCGCTCACGAGATCCTCGTGAGCGATCGCCTTCAGGTCGAGGTTGCGTCCGAATCGCACGTCAGCGCCGTAGGCGGCGAACCGCGCGTGCACCTCCTCCCCCACCTCGTAGCAGCAGCCGCCGGCGCCCGGCCCGATCGCCGCCTCGACCGGCCCCTCGGCACCCAGCTCGCGCACCGCCCGGACGCCCTCGGCCACTATCCCGCCGGCGAGTCCACGCCAGCCGGCGTGGAGCATCGCCACCGCGCCGCCCCCGGCCACCGCGATCGGGAGGCAATCCGCGGTCATCACCATCGGCGCCACGCCTCGGAACCGCGTGGCCTGGCCGTCTGCCTCGAGCAGCTCGACGTCGCCGTCGGGCAGCGGCGCGACGCCGACGTCGCCCGTCCCGGCGATCCTCCGCACGAACGTGCCGTGGACCTGTCGGATGTAGGCCAGCCTCCCGCCCGTCCGCTCCTCCAGGCGCGCCCGGTTGAGGCGAACCGCGCCGGGGTCGTCGTCGGTCAGGCGGCCGAGGTTGAGGCTCGCGTACGGGCCAGCGGAGAACCCACCCCGGCGGGTGGTGAACAGCGCCCGCGCGCCGGGCAGGTCGACCCCCACGTGCCCGCCGCGGGCGTAGAACGGCTCCGGCAGCCTCGGCTCCATGCCTCGGAGGCTACTGAGAGACCCCGGCGGCACTCAGCGCCTCGGCCAGCTCCTGCTCGCGGCCTGACGCGCGCCGGTCGAGCTTCGCCGCCAGCGCCGCCCGCAGCCCCCGTCCGATCGCCGGGCCCTCCGGCACCCCGGCGGCGAGCAGGTCGCGGCCGTTGATCGAGAGGCGGACGTGGCGCAGGGCCTCGAGCCATTCGCGCGCCTGGCGCTCGGGCCCGAGCGCGCCCGCGAGCGCGACCAACTCGGCCGGCGCGTCCGTCGCCGCGGCGGCGATCTGGGATGGTGCCTGCGCAACCGCCAGCGCCCGCGCGAGGTCCTCGGCGCGCGCTGCGCTCGCCACGATCGCGTCGCGGTCCTCGGCCTCGAACGCCGTCGCGTCCAGCAGCCGCACCAACTCGGCCGCCGGTACGTGCCGTCCCGCCACCGCCAGCACGAGCCGGTCGCGGCGGGCGTCGGCGGGGAGTAACTCGAGCGCGCGGCGAGCCAGCGCCTCGTCGTCGAGGCCGAAGCCGGGATGAACCGCGCGGTCGAGCCCGAGCGCGCGCAACGACATGAACCCGGCGACCGGATCCTCCTCGCGCGCCAGCAGCCTCAGTTCGGCGCCGATCCGGGGTCCGCTGATCGTGCCGAGCGCGCCACCCCCGATCGCCGCGGTCGCCAGCGACAGCGTGTGGGGCTCGATCTCGAAGCCCAGGCGGCTCGCGTACCGCACGAGGCGAAACAGCCGCGTGGGATCGTCGATGAAGCTCCGGTCGTGCAGCACGCGGAGCCGGCGGTCTTCGAGGTCCTCGAGAGCGTCCGGGGCGGCGCTCAACTCCCCGTCGATGAGCGCGAGCGCGATCGCGTTGACCGTGAAGTCGCGGCGCTCGAGATCCTCGGCCAGCGGCGCGGGCTCAACCTCGGGCAGCGCTCCCGGATGGGCGTACGTCTCGCGGCGCGACTGCGCGATGTCATAGACGAACCCGTCCAGCAGCACGGTCGCCGTCCCGAACCGATCGTGCCCGGTGAGCGACCCGCCGAGCGACCGCGCGTAAGCATCTGCATCGCCCTCGACGACCAGGTCGAGGTCGATCGGCGCCTCGCCCAACAGCAGGTCCCGTACGGCGCCACCCACCAGATAGACACGATCCGCTAGGACCAACGGCCGCGCCGCCGGCAACGCTCGGACGCGCTCCAGGAGGTCACGGGCCTCGGGAAGAAACTCCGACATAGTCATAGTTTCTTCCCAAGCGCTTTCCGGGGGACGGCTGGCTAACCTCCTGCTGATGCCGAGTCCCGGTTCGCGGCGTCGCTGGGTGCGGGGCGGGCTCCTCGCCGTGGCGGTCTTACTTGTGATGGCCGGCGGCGCGGTGGCGTTCGTCCTGGCTCACGCGCCGCACAACATCTCTCACCCGAACGTCGAGTTCACCGACCCGACGACGACCACCGCACCAGCCCCGCCGCCGCCGCCGCCAAAGAAGAAGAAGAAGGTTGTCGTCGACAACTTCGCCTGGCCCCGCTACGGCTTCGATGCCGACCGCACCCATGTGTACGGAGGCTCGAAGCCAGCGTCGCCGCCCCTACACGTCGGCTGGCGCTTCGAGGACTACGCGCTACTCGAGTTCCCGCCGGTCATCTACCAGAACCGGCTGTACCTGATCGACGACGACGGGTCGGCCAAGGCGCTGAACAAGCGGACCGGCCACAAGATCTGGGAGACCAAGGTGGGCACGCTGGCGGCGGCGTCGCCCGCGCTCGGGATCAGGCAGGGGCTCATGTACGTGGCGCTGCTCTCGACGAACAAAAACGCCACGCTGACCCAGGTTCCCGGCAACGGCCAGCTCGTCGCGCTGTCGATGAACACCGGCAAGGTCGTCTGGAAGAAGCCGATCACGCCCGGCACCGAGTCCTCCCCGATCGCCTACGGCAACGCCGTGTATTTCGGCGACCAGGGCGGAACGGTGTACTCGGTGAACGCGACGACCGGCCAGGTCAACTGGACCTACCACGCGAGCGGCGCGGTCAAGGGCGGCCCGGCGCTGGACGACGGCCGGCTGTACTTCGGCGACTACACCGGGCGTGCGTACGCGCTGAACGCGGCCAACGGGCATCAGATCTGGGCCGTCAACACCAACGGGGCGGACTTCGGGTTCGGGTCGGGCAACTTCTACTCGACGCCGGCCATCGCGTTCGGTCGCGTCTACATGGGCAACACCGACGGACGCGTGTACTCGTTCGCGTCCAAGACCGGGCAGCTGGCCTGGGCGACCGGGACGGGCGGCTACGTGTACGCATCGGCTGCGGTTCAGAACACCCCCGGCCTCGGCCCCACGGTGTACCTCGGCTCCTACGACGGCAACTTCTACGCGTTCAACGCCCAATCCGGCGCGATCCGCTGGAAGCACCCCGCGGGCGGCAAGATCTCGGGTTCGGCCACGATCGTCGGTCACGTCATCTACTACTCCGACCTCGGCACCAAGACCACCGCCGGCCTGGACGCTCGGACCGGACGCCAGGTGTTCTTCTTCCACGACGGCGCCTTCAACGCGGTGGTGTGCGACGACACCGGCACCATCTACCTGAGCGGGAAGACCAAGCTGTACCAGATGCTCTCCGGGCGCTAACTTAATCTCTACACGGCGCTCGCGCCTGCGCAACACAGCGCTCAGAAAATCCCCGCATACGGCGTGCAAAGAAGCTCCCAGGGAACGTGCGTTCGCGAGCTTCCTGCTATCCTTGTGTGTCTATGCGTTGTCGTAGTGGAAGTCACTGCCAGGAGCCGGCGCTCGCGAATCGGAGGTTCTGCGCGGATCACGCGGCAGAGCTCGATCGCATGCGCGAAGAGCTCAAGGACGCCGCCGCCGCCCGGATCGGGCGCGGCCGGCCGAAGCGCTCGTCTACGTGCTGCCGTCCTGGCTGTTATGAGCCCCGCGTCCCGCCCGCCGCGTATTGCGATGCGTGTTCGGCGGCCGGGTACGTGGAAGAGGCCGCGTAAACGCGGCCACTTCATCCGGGCCGACATACATACTGCAGGTTGACCGTTCCGGGCGTGGGATTCCGCGCCCGTTGGTCGCTGGGCGAGTGCGTGTCCTTTGGGCCTCGCTTCGCTCGGCGTCCGTGGGTCCGGGAGGCCGGGCATCCGTGCCCGGCCCAGGTCGCGCGTGCCTGCGGGTCGCGGGTGCCTCGGGGTCGCGCGTGCCCGCCCGGCACGGATGCCGGGCGTAACCGGCCCCAGGGACGCCGCCGCAGGCGGCCCCTAATCCGCTAGACGAACCGCCACCCCGTCGCGGGCTAGCTGCGCCTTGGCCTCCCCCACGGTGTGCTGTCCGTAGTGGAAGATCGAGGCGCACAGCACGGCGTCGGCGCCGGCGTCGAGCGCCTCGGTCAGGTGCTCGAGGCGCCCGGCGCCACCCGACGCGATCACGGGCACCCCGACCGCGGCGGCGACCGCGGAGGTCAGCTCGAGGTCGTAGCCGGCGTTCGTCCCGTCGCGGTCCATGCTGGTCAGGAGGATCTCCCCCGCGCCGCGCTCCACCCCCTCGCGAGCCCACGCGACCGCGTCGCGGCCGGTGGGCGTCCGGCCGCCGGCCACGTAGGCCTCCCAGCCCTCGGCGCCTCGCTTGGCGTCGATGGCCAGGACCACGCACTGGGCGCCGAAGTTCGCCGCCAGCTCGTCGATCAGCTCGGGCCGGGCGAGCGCGGCCGAGTTGATCGACACCTTGTCCGCGCCGGCGTCGAGCACCGCCTGGGCGTCGGCCACCGAGCGGATCCCGCCGCCGATCGTGAACGGGATGAACACGTCATCGGCGGTGCGGCGGGCCAGGTCGACGACCGTCTCACGCTTGTCGGAGGTCGCGGTGATGTCGAGGAACACGAGCTCGTCCGCGCCCGCCGCGTCGTAACGACAGGCGAGCTCGACCGGATCGCCCGCATCGCGCAGATCCACGAACCCGACGCCCTTGACGACGCGCCCGGCGTCGACATCCAGGCACGGGATAACGCGTTTGTAGTGCACTCAGCGACCGTCCAGGACGGCCTGCGCCGCGGCCACCGTGAACTTGCCCTCGTACAGGGCCTTGCCGACGATCACGCCGTTCAGGTTGACCTGGCGCAGGGCGACCAGCGCGCGCAGGTCCTCGAGCGAGGAGACACCTCCCGAGTAGGTGTAGCTGCCCCGCACGGTCTCGGCGACGCGGCGCGCGCCGTCGAGGTCGGGCCCGGCGAGCATGCCGTCGCGATCGATGCTCGAGTAGACGAACCGGCGGACACCGCGGGCATTCAGGTGCTCGATGACCGCCTCGAGCGGGATGTCGGTCTGCTCCGTCCAGCCCGCCGCGGCCACGCGGTTGTCGCGTACGTCGACCGAAACGACCACGCGGTCGTCCAGCTCGGCGATCGCGGTGTCCAGGAAGTCCACGTCCTGGTAGGCCGCGGTGCCGAGCAACACGCGCGCCGCACCGGCGCCGATCGCCTGCTGGACCGCCTCGATCGTGCGCAGGCCGCCGCCGACCTGCACCGGCACCGGCAGCTCGGCAGCGATGCGGCGGACGTGCTCGAGGTTGACCGGCGCGCCGCTGCGGGCTCCGTCGAGGTCGACCACGTGGAGGGTGCGGGCCCCGCCCTCGACCCACCGGCGCGCGGCGTCGAGCGGATCCGCGTCGTAGACGGTCTTCTGGTCGAACTCGCCGCGGGTCAGGCGGACCGCCTTGCCGTCAAGGATGTCGACGGCGGGCAGGAGGATCATGCGCGCGCCCCGGCCACGCCCGCACACGCGCCGACGAACGCGTCGAGCATGCGCAGCCCGTCGCGCGAGGACTTCTCGGGGTGGAACTGGACGCCCGACACCGAACCGTGGCTGACGATCGTGGCGAAGCGCTCGCCGTACTCGGTCGTGCCGACGACCGTCTCCGGATCGGACGGCCGCGCCGCGTAGGAGTGCACGTGGTAGAACGGCGCGCCGGCTTCGGGCAAGTCGGCGGTCAGGGGCGAGGAGCGCTCGAACCGGACCTCGTTCCAGCCGATATGCGGGACGCGCAGACCGCCGGTCTGAAGGCGCGTGACGGTGCCGGGGACCAGCCCGAGCCCCGCCGTGCGCCCGAGCTCGTCGGAGTCGTCGAACAGCAGCTGCATCCCGAGGCAGATGCCGAGCAGCGGCAGGCCCTCGGCCACCAGCCCGCGGATCTGGTCCGGGAGGCCGAGCGCGTCGAGGTTGCGCATCGCCTGCGGGAAGGCGCCCACGCCCGGGAGCACGAGGCCATCGGCGGCGCGCAGCTCGTCGTGGTCGGCGGTGATCGCGGCGTTCGCGCCGACGCGCTCGAGCGCCTTCTCGACCGAGCGGCGGTTGCCCATCCCGTAGTCGATCACGGCGACCCGGGTCACACCAGCGTCCCCTTGGTACTCGGGACCCCGGGCTCCGACGGGTCGAGCGCGATCGCCGCGCGCAGCGCACGGGCCAGCGACTTGAACACCGCCTCGATCACGTGGTGAGCGTTCGTGCCGCGCTCGACCGTGACGTGCAGGGTGAGCTTGGCGTTCATGGCCAGGGCCCGTAGGAACTCCTCGACCAGCTCGTGGTCGAAGTTGCCGATGGCGCCCGGCGGCAGCGACCCGGCTGACTCGAACGCGCAGAAGCCGCGGCCGGAGATGTCGATCGCGCACGCCGCGCGTGCCTCGTCCATCGGCACCGTGGCCGACCCGAACCGGCTGATGCTGGTGCGCCCGCCGAGCGCCTCGTCCAGCGCCTGCCCGATGCAGATCCCCACGTCCTCGACCGTGTGGTGCGCGCCGGTGTCGAGGTCGCCGCGCGCCCGGACGGCCAGGTCGAGGTGCCCGTGGCGGGCCAGCAAGTCGAGCATGTGATCGAAGAACCCGACGCCGGTGTCGCGCTCGCCGGCGCCGTCTCCGTCGAGCGCGAGGCTGACCTGGACGTCGGTCTCCCCGGTCTTGCGGTCGATCTGGGCGGCGCGGGTCATCGCGGGTCATTCTCCCGGATGCGCGCCTCCATCGAACGGGCGTGCAGCTCGAACCCCTCGGCACGAGCCAGCGGGACGGCCGACTCGGCCAGCTCGGTCGGGTCGGCGATGCGGACCTCGCTGAAGCGCCGGGTGAAGTGCTCGGGGGTGAGGCCCGAGGCGAACCGCGCCGCGCCACCCGTGGGCAGGATGTGGTTCGAGCCGACGATGTAGTCCCCAAACGCGGTGCCGGCGTTGGCGCCGACGAACAGGCACCCGGCCTTCGTGACCCGGTCGGCGAGAGGCTCGGCGGTCCCGCCCACGAGCTGAAGGTGCTCAGGGGCGAACGCCTCGGCGAGGGCGAGCGCGTGTTCGGGATCGCGCGTCTGGACGAGCGCGGCCACGGCGCCAGTGATGTCGAGCCGCTCGACGTGCTGCTCGAGCGCGTCCAGGAGCTCCGGAGAGTCCGACGCGGCGATCACGAGCGTGCCCGGGCCGTGCTCGCCCTGGGCGCCGAGGTCGAGCGCTACGAGCTCCGGATCCGCGTCTTCTGATGCGATCACCAGCAGGTCACTGGGCCCGGCGAAGCCGTCGATTCCGACCTGCCCGAACACCTGGCGCTTGGCCTCCTGCACGTACAGATTCCCGGGGCCCACGATCACGTCGACGGCGGGCACCGACTCGGTTCCGTAGGCGAGCGCCGCTACCGCCTGTGCCCCGCCCATGCGATAGACGGCAGCGGCGCCGGTGAGCCGCGCCGCCGCGAGGATCGCCGCATCCACCTCGCCCTCGCGCCCCGGCGGCGAGCACACCACGATCCGCTCCACCCCGGCCATCCGGGCGGGAGTGACGCCCATCACGACCGTGCTCGGGTACGGGGCCCGGCCGCCCGGCACATACACCGCGGCACGCGCGACGGGCACCTGGCGCAGGGTGATCCGGCTGGATCCGAGGTCGACGGAGCGCTCGCGCTCGGTGGATCCGACCATCACCTGCTCCACGTTCTCGATCGCGCGCTCGAGGGCGTGGCGGACGGCTGGGTCCAGCGCGGCGGCGGCCGCGTCCAACTCCTCGTCCGTGATCCGCAGCGCTCGCGGGTCGGCGCCGTCGGTGTCGAAGCTGCGCGTGTACTTGAGCACCGCGCCGTCGCCGCGCCGGCGGACCTCCGAGATGATGCCGGCGACCGCGTCGCGTACGGACTCGGCCCCTGGGGTCAGCGCGCGCAGCTCGTCGACCGTGCCCTCGCCTGCTCGCAGGCGCTCACACCGCATCGAGCCGCTCCAGCAAGGCATCGATCGCCTGCGCCTTGAGCTTGTGCGAGACGGGGTTGGCGATCAGCCGGGCCGTTGAGCGCGCGATCTCCTCGCGCACGACCAGGCCGTTCTCTCGCAGCGTCGTTCCGCTCGCCGTGAGGTCGACGATCCCCTCGGCCAGGCCCGTCAGCGGCGCGAGCTCGACCGACCCCTTGACCTCGACGATCTCCGCCTGGCGCCCCGTCTCCAGGAAGTGACGGGAGGCGATGCGGGGATACTTGGTGGCGATCCGCATCACCCCCAGGCGCCTCAGCGCCTCTGCCGCCGGGTCCTCGCCGGCGACGGTCGCGAGCACCATCGTGCACTCGCCGTAGCCGAGGTCGACGAGCTCGTAGAGGTCGCGCTCGGACTGCTCGAGCAGCACGTCCTTGCCCGTGACACCGAGGTCGGCCGCGCCGGCCTCGACGTAGGTCGGCACGTCCGACGGGCGCATGGTGATGATCCCCGCTTGGTCGAACAGCAGCTTGCGGTCGTTGCTCCGGACCTCGCGCGTGTCGAGTCCGAGGCGGTCGAGAAGATTGAGTGTTTCCTCGAACAGCGCCCCTCGGGGGACGGCGATGCGCAGCTCGCTCACGCCCGTTTCCCGCGTTCCTCGCCGGTCAGCGCGATGTGCAGGCGCTCCACGTTCAGAGCGAAGCCGACCGCGGGCAGCGCCCGCCCGAACCGTCCGAGCAGGTCGTCGTAGCGGCCACCGATCCCGATCGGCACGCCGTAGGCGGGGTCGTAGACCTGAAACACCGCGCCCGTGTAGTAGCCGAGGCCGCGCACGAGGCCGAAGTCGAAGATGATGCGGTCGGCCACCTCGGGTGCGAGCAGCGCGTGCACGGCGCGCATTCCGGTGACGGCGTGCTCGAGCGGCCCCGACAGGTCCTGAAGCACCTCAGGGCCGCCTCTTCTGCTCGGCACCTCGAGGAGCAGGGCGGCGTCCGCCGGTTCGAGGTGAAGGTCGCGCACCTCGTGTTCGAGCCCGACGAAATCACCGTTGGCCAGCTCGGTGAGGATGCGCTCGCGGCGCTCGGGATCCTGGACGTCGAGACGGTCCAGCAGCGTCGGGTACAGCGCGGCGTCGCCCAGGCCGACGCGATAGGTCTCGAGGCCCGCCGCGGTGAGGGCGTGGCAGAGGACGGTGAGGACCTCGGCCGTGCCTTCCGGGCTCTCCGCGCCGATCAGCTCGATGCCGGCCTGGAGGAACTCCCGCGCCTGGCCACGCTGGGGCCGCACGCCGCGGTACGCGTGGGCGAAGTAGCAAAAGCGAAGCGGCGGCTCGGCGTCGCGGTATCTCGTCGCCACAAGGCGCGCGATCGGGACGGTCATGTCCGAGCGGAGGACCAGCACGTTGCCGAGCTCGTCGAACACCCGGTATGCCGGGCGCCCGACGAGCATCTCGTTGCGCGAGAAGGTCTGCTCGTACTCGAGCGCCGGCGTATACACCTCGCCGTACCCGGCCGTCTCGAACACCGCTCGGACGCGGTCGGTCATTGCGCGCAGCTCGCGCATCTCGTCGGGCAGGACGTCTCGCGTCCCGCTCGGAATGCGATCGACCATTGGCGGGCTGCCCGGACCCGGGCGGCTCAGACCGAGACGGGCACGTCGTCTTCGCGCTCGATCCGAGCGCCGAGATCTCGCAGCCGCTCGTCGATGCGCTCGTAGCCGCGGTCGATGTGCCGGACGTTGCCGATCTCGGTGACGCCGTCGGCGGCCAGCGCGGCGATCAGCATCGCCATGCCGGCGCGAATGTCGGGCGAGTCGACGCGCTGGCCGGAGAGCCGGCGCGGCCCGACCACCATCGCGCGGTGGGGATCGCAGATCGTGATCGAGGCGCCCATCAGCACGAGCTTGTCGACGAAGAACAGGCGGTTCTCGAACATCCACTCGTGGATCATCACCGAGCCCTCCGCCTGGGTGGCGAGCGCGAGTGCGACGCTCGTCAGGTCGGCCGGGAACGCGGGCCACGGGCCGTCCTGCACCTTGGGTGTGTGGTCGCCCTTGTCGTTACGGATCACCAGCTGCTGGTTTCCGGGGACGATGATGTCCGCGCCGCGCACCTCGGTGCGCAGGCCGAGCCGGTCGAACACGAGCCGGATCATCCGCAGGTCCTCGGTGACAGTGTCCTTGACGATGAGCTCGCCGCCCGTGACGCCGGCGAGCGCCATGAACGAGCCGATCTCGATGTGGTCGGGCGCGATGCCGTGCGTGCAGCCCCGGAGGCTGCTGACGCCGTGGACGGTCATCACGTTCGAGCCGATCCCGTCGATGTGGGCGCCCATCGCGGAGAGCATCCGCGCCAGGTCCTGGACGTGGGGCTCGGACGCGGCGTTCCGGATCACGGTCGGCCCGCGGGTCAGCGCGGCGGCCATCAGGGCGTTCTCGGTGGCCATCACCGAGGGTTCGTCCATCAGGAAGTCGCACGGCCGTAGGCCCAGTGGCGCCTCGAGCTTGATGTTCCCGCGGTTCTCCTCGACGGAGGCGCCGAGGGCGCGGAACGCGTCCAGGTGGGGGTCGAGCCGACGTCGGCCGATCACGTCGCCGCCGGGTGGCGGCATCTCGGCCCGGCCGAACCGGGCGAGGAGCGGCCCGGCGAGCAGGAACGAGGCGCGGATCCGCTCAGCCAGCTCGCGGTCCACCTCCCAGCTGTCCACGCTCGAGCTGTCGATCGAGATCTCCCCCGGGCCAAGCCATTGCACCCGGGCGCCGAGCTGTTCGAGCAGCAGTGTCATCGCCTCCACGTCCCGAATCCGCGGGACGTTGCGGAGGATCACTTCGTCGTCTGTAAGCAGGCACGCGGCCAGGATCGGGAGCGCGCCGTTCTTGTTTCCGGCGGGGACGATCGTGCCCGACAGGGGCACGCCGCCTTCGATTACGAACTTTTCCATGGGTGGCCGCAGGGTAGCTTGTCGAGTCGGCGGAGCGACATGCCGTCGCGCGCTCCGCGTGATCCTCCGGACCGTGATGCTGCCATCCGCCGACGCCTCAGCGGCGGCCGGATCGTCCCTACGGAGACCCTCAGCTAGGCTCCCGTCCATGCAGGTCCAGATTTCGCGCCAGGACGCCTGGGACCTCCTTTGTGAATGGACCGAGTCGGATTCGCTGCGCCGGCACATGCTGGCTGTCGAGGCCGCGATGCGTGTGTACGCGCCTCGGTTCGACGGCGACGTGGAGCTGTGGGGGTTGACGGGCCTGATGCACGACCTCGACTACGAGCGGTATCCGAATCTGGAGGACGGGCACCCGCGCTACGCGCTGCGCGAGCTCGAGGCGCGGGGCTATCCGCCCGAGCTGGTCCGCGCCGTGGCCTCCCACGCCGACTTCCTGGGCGTGTCGCGCGATTCGCCGATGGAGAAGTGCCTGTTCGCGGTCGACGAGCTGTCCGGGTTCGTGCTGGCGGTGGCCTACGTCCGGCCCGAGCGCCTGCAGGGCATGACACCGAAATCGGTCAAGAAGAAGCTCAAGCAGCCGAGCTTTGCCGCCGCGGTCAATCGGGAGGAGCTGCTCCACGGGGCGCAGGAGCTCGGGGTGGACTTCGACGAGCACCTCACGATCGTGATCGGGGCGCTGGCGGAGAAGGAGGACGAGCTGATGCCCGCGGGGGCCTCGTCAGGCTGATCGGGTCGGGCGGCTGAGCTCGTACTCGGCCACGCTCGAGACGACGCCGAACGCGTCCTCGAGCCTCGCGAGCTCGATCGCGCGGCGCACCGGCCCCTCGCCGCAGACGACGGCCAGCGAGCGCGACTGCCGCGACAGCCGGCGCTGCACGTTCAGCAACGCGTGGAGGCCGAGCGAGTCGATGAATCCCGCCTCGCTCAGGTCGATCACGATGTCGTCCCGGCCACGGCGGATGAGGCCGTCCAGCCAGGTGGTGAGCTTGGGCGCGGTGAGCACGTCCAGCTCGCCAGTGACGGTTACGACGGTGGCGCCGGCCGTGCGGCGCATGCTGATTCCGAGCTGAATCGGGCCGCGCGGTCGAAGCGAGCCGCCGAGGGACGGGTCGTTGAGTGATCTTCCCATCGGTTTGACCCCCCGCTCCCCTGGGTTTGGATGGACGGTCCGGGGGCGCATTTCGGTTGTTCCCACGAGGCCGGTTGCGAAACCAGCGGCTTTCGGTTGAGCGTGAGCGGTCGCGACGCCGGTGAGCCGGATCCGCCGCTTCGGCTAAGGTCCGCCCGGCATGGCCGACGCGGTCAAGATCGTCGTGTTCGAGGGCGACCAGACCGGGCAGGAGCTGCTCGAGCAGTCGGTGCGCCTGCTCGACCCGGCGCTGCTCGGGCTGGACTTGGAGCTCGAGCGGTTCGACCTGTCGCTGGAGAGCCGTCGCGCGAGCGCGAACGGCGTCGTCCATGACGGCGCCCGGGCGATGCGTGAGGCCGGGCTCGGCCTCAAGGCCGCCACGATCACCCCCGAGGGGGCGGACGACGTTGGCTCGCCGAACCGGATCCTCCGCGAGGAGGTCGACGGCAAGGTGATCGTCCGGACCGGCCGCAGGCTGCCGGGGGTCCCGACGATCGCCGGCGTTCACTATCCGATCTCGGTCGTGCGCATGGCGGTCGACGACGCCTACGGCGCGAAGCAGTGGCGCGACGGACCGGCCGGAGCGCCTTCGGAGATCGCCTATCGAACCGAGAAGATCACGCGCTCGACCTGCCGTGCGGTGTCGGAGTACGCCTTCCGCACGGCCGAGAAGATGAACGCGCGCGTGTACGGCGGGCCGAAGTGGACGGTCTCCCCGGTGTACGAGGGGATGCTGAAGGAGGAGATGGATTTCGCCGCCGGGCGCCACCCGGGGATCGCGTACGAGCCCGTGCTGATCGACGCCACCTACGCCGGGCTGTTGTCCGGAGCGACCGACGCGCCGCTCGTGATCCCGGCGTTGAATCGCGACGGGGATTGCCTTTCCGACATGGTCCTGCCGATGTTCGGCTCGATCGCCGGCGCCGAGTCGGTCCTGCTCGCCTTCAACGACGACTACGAGACGACGGTGGCGATGGCCGAGGCTCCCCACGGGACAGCGCCGGCGCTCGAGGGCAAGGACGTGGCGAACCCGCTAGCGATGATCCTCGCCTGTGGCGCGCTGCTCCGCCACGCCGCCGACCGCCACGGGCTGGCCGCCGACCGTGCCTCGCGCGCGATCTACGAGGCGGCGCTCGAGACGATCGCCTCGGGGGTCAAGACGCCCGACCTCGGTGGCGCGGCGACCACCACGGAGTTCACCACCGAGGTCGTGAACCGGGTCGGGACCAAGATCGAGGTGTGGTCCTCGCTCGGGTCGGCGGCCTGAGGTGTCTGGCTGAGATAACGATCGGCGCGGCGTGATCACCGGGGCGCACTCGATCATCTACACCACCGACCCCGACGGCGTGCGGGCGTTCTTCCGCGACGTGCTCGAGCTACCGTCGGTCGACGCAGGGCACGGCTGGCTGATATTCGCGCTGCCGCCCGCCGAGATCGCCGCCCATCCGACCGAGGATGCCCCCCGGTGTGAGCTGTACCTGATGTGCGACGACATCCGTTCGACGGTGGCGGAGCTCGAGGCCAAGGGGGTCGAGTTTGTTCGGCCGATCGCCGAGGAGCGCTGGGGGCTCGTGACCGCGATCAAATTGCCGGGTGGCGGCGAGCTCGGCCTGTACGAGCCTCGGCACCCCACGCCACCGCATTGAGCCGCCTGCAAGCGCCGTTGCGCACCCCCCGTTCCGTCCGAGGCCGCGCCTACCGTACCGAACATATGTTCCAGTCTTCCAAGCAGCGTCTGCGCGCCTGGATGGCGCTCGCCGAGGATGTTCTCGGCGCCGCGCCACCGGCTGACGCGCGCCTCGAATCGCGACCCTGGGCCACCCACCCGCACCGCCGTCCGCTGCGCTGGCAGCACGAGCGGCGAGGCGGCAGCGTGCCCGCGGCGCCTGCCCACTGTCTGTGCCCGGTGCGTCCGGGGCACGGCGGCGGTCAGCGAGCGCGCGTCAGCGCCCGGTAGCGGACGTGCACCACAACTGAATATCGGGGCCGGGAGCCACCGACGACCGGGGACAGCCCTCCGCGGGCAGCGCCCCCTCCCCTGGCGGCGCTCTTAGCCGCGCGACGCCCCCCTGCCCCTGGGCGCCGTGAGTCACATCACGAGAGAGCGGGCGAGCGACACCGTGCCGAGGATCGCGCCGCTCGGCTCGCCAGTGGTCTGGTCAGAGCCGGCCGTGACCAGACCGATCAGGACGGCCACGAAGGTGCCAATGCCCAGTACGAGGCAGACGACGAGCAGGACGAACACCTGCGGATTGGCGCGTAGGAACGCGCGAACCGCACGGGCCGTGCTGGCGGCCTGAGGATCGCCGTCGTCCCGTGGTGTGCGTCCGGTTGAGCGGTCACCCTCCTTGCCCGCGGAGGAGCGCCCAGAGTTGATGCCCGCGGAGGAGCGGCCAGAGCCCTGGGCCGCGTCCAACTGACGGCCGTGAGACTCGCTGGCGCTCCCAGCGCCCGACCGGCGATCACGCGAACCGGCGGCGCTGCCTGCGCGTGGACCGCGACGGGGAGGTTCCCCGGCTCCGCCGGCGCCTGCCATCCCGTCGCTCCTGTCCATCACGCTGTATTGAAGAAAAAACCGGCGGCGACCTACTCTCCCAGGCCCTTGCGGGCCAAGTACCATCGGCGCTGAGGGGCTTAACGGCTCTGTTCGGAATGGGAAGAGGTGTTTCCCCCTCGCCATAGCCACCGGAAACTGGTCGAGACCAGCCCCTTCCCGGGCCTTCAAAACCGCACAGTGCCAATGAACGGATATCAAAATATCCGTCAAGCCCTCGACCCATTAGTACCGGTCTCCTACGAGTGTCACCACTCTTCCAGATCCGGCCTATCAACCTGGTGATCTTCCAGGGGTCTTACTCTCTCAAGGAGATGGGAGAGCTCATCTTGAGGCCGGCTTCCCGCTTAGATGCTTTCAGCGGTTATCCGATCCGCACGTAGCTAACCTGCGATGCCCTTGGCAGGACAACAGATACACCAGAGGTGCGTTCATCCCGGTCCTCTCGTACTAGGGACGAATCCTCTCAACTCTCCAACGCCCACGGCAGATAGGGACCGACAGTTTTGTTACTCCCAGCCGGTCGGCTGAGGGCCAGGACATTTCTGCCTGACTCTGCATGTCGCCATGCAGCTCGGACTGTATCTTCCGGATGCATCTATCCGGTCTGGCGTACAGTCTCTGAGGATTCTGGTTGGCCACCCAGAAGCTCGAGCCACCGGTGCTGTCGAAACCGCCCGTTGCCGTTCATAGATACCGCTGTCTCCAGCAGCTCCATGAAGCCGGCGGGCGTCCGGTGGTGCCCGGACTCCATTGCCCTCACGATCTGCGCAAACTTCTCGAAGTCCGCTTGCTTTGCGGAGAGAAGCGGCGACTGCTCGAAGAACGGTATGACCCTCGTCAAAAGGTCCACCCTTCTACGAACCACGAATACGAGCGCGCGATCACGCCGCCCGTTTCGCTTGATGTAGCCGCATCCTCCCAGTCGCCGCTGGATCAGCTCCAAAACCTGAGCACGGTCGCCGTTCTGGCTCACGTGAAACTCGGGCACGAGCTGATAGCCGCGCTTGCATGAGGGATTTCGGTTTACGACGACCGAGAAGGAACCCTCTCCGTCGACGTACCCCGAGATGTAGCCATCCAGCCTTTCCTGCTGATTGTCCGCACCCGTCACATTGTCACTGTACTGCCCGTGTCGGACAGAACGAGTAGTGCGGGATACTCGGAGTTTCCAGCATATAGCCAGATTTATAGACAGCAAAGGTCTACTGTCTCACGACGTTCTGAACCCAGCTCGCGTACCGCTTTAATGGGCGAACAGCCCAACCCTTGGGACCTACTTCAGCCCCAGGATGCGACGAGCCGACATCGAGGTGCCAAACCGGGCCGTCGATGTGGACTCTTGGGCCCGATAAGCCTGTTATCCCCGGAGTACCTTTTGTCCGTTGAGCGACGGCGCTTCCACTTGCTACCGCCGGATCACTAAGGCCTGCTTTCGCACCTGCTCGACCTGTCGGTCTCGCAGTCAAGCTCCCTTGCTGCCTTTACACTCTACGCACGATTTCCGACCGTGCTGAGGGAACCTTTGCGCGCCTCCGTTACATTTTGGGAGGCGACCGCCCCAGTCAAACTACCCGCCTGTCACTGTCCAGCGCCCGGATTCACGGCGCACTGTTAGAGATCCAATACACCAAGGGTGGTATCTCAAGGTTGCCTCCACGCCAGCCGCAGCCGGCGCTTCCTAGGCTCCCACCTATCCTGAGCGAGATGCATCGAACCCCAATACCAGGGTGTAGTAAAGGTTCACGGGGTCTTTCCGTCTAGCCGCGGGTACTCGGCATCTTCACCGAGACTGCAATTTCACCGAGCCCCTCGTTGAGACAGCGTTCAAGTCGTTACGCCATTCGTGCAGGTCGGAACTTCGCGTTGATTCCCCTGTTTCCAGGGGCGCAGACTATCCCTTCACCTCATCAGCGCCCTTAGGAGATCGTCTCGCGCCAGACGCCGCTTTCCGAGATTCATCTCGTAAGCGATGTCGATGATGCTGCGCAAGCCATCCCGCCGCAGATGATCGCCTTGCTCGATCATCCGGCAGACGTCCGCGAACGCCCCAAAGCTCCGCGCTTTGGCTCCCCGGAGGGGATAGCGCTCGAAGTGCGGAATGATCGGATCGAGGAGGTCCGCAACCGCCCGCGCCTCGTACTTGAAGGTGCGATCGGTCTTGGATTCCCGAATCCATCCGCATCCGAAGAACGTCTGTAGATCCCGCAGTAGCTCCAGGTCCTTCTCGTTCAAAGAAAGCGAGAACGAGGGACGAACCTCGAGCCCGGTTCGCAGCTTCGGTCGCAAGGCAAAGGACACGCAAAAGCATCCTTCGCCCTCCGACAAGCCGCTGACGAACCACGGGTCTAGCGGAACTCTCTCTCCATAGGCTGCCCTTGTCGTGATGAGGGCCGGCGTATTGCAGGTCGATCCTTCTCGCCGCTCAGCGGCGCTTCGACCCGCCTCTCCTTTCGGATCAGTCGTTACGGGGTCACTAGGACTTCCCTCGGGATTACCCTTCGCCAAAGGCGGGAGGGCTTCCCCGATATGAGCCGGTACTCGGTCACTCCTCGCGGAGTGACGGGGCAAGTAATTCTTACCCGACAAGGAATTTCGCTCAGAACTGTTACTAGCCGCCGCTAAGCGGCTTTGACCTGGACTCACTCCAGGCGGGCCGGTCATCTCTGCCGACCTCTGCATGTCGCCATACAGCTCGGACTATCTCTTCTCCGGTTTCCCGGAGCCCGGCGTTTAGTCTCTGAGGGGTCAACGGGTATCCGTCGACTTCCCTGCTGATTGTCCGCACCCGTCACATTGTCACTGTACCGTCCGAATCGGACGGAACGAGTAGCGCGGGATTCTCGGAGTTTCCAGCATACAGCCAGGTTTTACTAAGGCTCGCATTAAACCTTAGGACCGTTATAGTTACGGCCGCCGTTTACCGGGGCTTAGCTTCGATGCTTCGGGCGAACCCTAACACCTCCACGTAACCTTCCGGCACCGGGCAGGCGTCAGCCCCTATACGTCGTCTTACGACTTAGCAGAGACCTGTGTTTTTGGTAAACAGTCGCTTGAACCTATTCACTGCGGCCCTCTCGGGCTCCCCTCGCGAGGAGGTTCACCCTACTGGGGCGCCCCTTATCCCGAAGTTACGGGGCGATTTTGCCGAGTTCCTTAACGAGGGTTATCTCGATCACCTTAGTGTTCTCCACTTGCCCACCTGTGTCGGTTTTGGTACGGGCACGCGCTTTCTCCCTAGAGGCTTTTCTCGGAGGCAGGGCTTCCGGGACTCGCCGGCTTAGAGCCAGCTGCATTCGCACCTCAGGTTATGCGGCTCCGGATTTGCCTAGAGCCACCCCTACATGCTTAGCCCAGGACGACCATCGCCTGGGATCCCATAGCCTTCCTCGTCCCCCCATCGGTCAAACGAAAGCGACGTGGTACGGGAATATCAACCCGTTAGCCATCGACTACGCCTTTCGGCCTCGCCTTAGGTCCCGACTGACCCTGAGCAGACGAACTTTACTCAGGAACCCTTGGGCAATCGGCGGAGGGGATTCTCACCCCTCTTTCGTTACTCATGCCGGCATTCTCACTTCCGGAGCCTCCACGGCTGGCTTACGCCGCCGCTTCGCGGGCGCCGGAACGCTCTCCTACCGCGCGCGAACCCGAAGGTTCACGCACCCGCAGCTTCGGTGACTAGCTTGAGCCCCGTTACATTGTCCGCGCTCGAACACTTGACCAGTGAGCTGTTACGCATTCTTTCAAGGATGGCTGCCTCTAAGCCAACCTCCTGGTTGTCTCTGCATTCGAACATCGTTTCCCACTTAGCTAGCACTTAGGGACCTTAGCTGGCGGTCTGGGCTGTTTCCCTCTTGACGCTGAAGTTTATCCCCCAGCAACTGACTCCCGGAGTAACCGTGACGGTCTTCGGAGTTTGCCTGAAGTCGGTAACCTGGTAGGGCCCCTAGTCCAAACAGTGCTCTACGGCCGCCACGGAATTTATCCGAGGCTATACCTAAATATATTTCGGAGAGAACCAGATATCACTGAGCTTGATTAGCCTTTCACTCCGACCCACAGGTCATCCGCCCAGTTTTCAACCTAGGTCGGTTCGGTCCTCCACGAGGTCTTACCCCCGCTTCAACCTGCCCATGGGTAGCTCGCTCAGCTTCGGGTCTACCGCCTACGACTATGTCGCCCTATTCGGACTCGCTTTCGCTACGGCTCCGCTCATCGCTTAACCTTGCCGCAGACGAGTAACTCGCCGGCTCGTTATGCAAAAAGCACGCGGTCACGGCACGAGGCCGCTCCCACCGCTTGTAGGCACGCGGTTTCAGGTACTATTTCACTCCCCTTCCGGGGTACTTTTCACCTTTCCCTCACGGTACTAGTCCGCTATCGGTCACCAAGGAGTACTTAGCCTTAGAGGGTGGTCCCCCTAGATTCAGTCCGCGTTTCACGGGTGCGGACTTACTCAGGAACATCTGCAGAAGACCGTGCAATTTCGTCTACGGGACGATTGCCCTCTGTGGTGCGTGGTTCCACACGCTTCGACTATCACACGGTTTTGTAACTTCCGCCGGATCGACCACGACCCGGACCAGACGTCCTACAACCCCTGACGCGCAACGCGTGGCCGCTTGCACGCGCCAGGTTTAGGCTGAATCCCTTTTCGCTCGCCACTACTCAGGGAGTCTCGGTTGATTTCCTTTCCTCGGGGTACTGAGATGTTTCACTTCCCCCGCTTGTCTTCGCCGCGCCTATGTGTTCAGCGCGGGATAACGCCGCATTACCGGCGTTGGGTTTCCCCATTCGGGCATCCGCGGGTCAATGGCTATTCAGCGCCTCACCGCGGCTTATCGCAGCCGTTCACGCCCTTCGTCGACTCTTGGTGCCAAGGCATCCACCATGTGCCCTTAATATCTTGACGGTGATCTTTCTGGGAGAAGCCTTTCGGCTCCGCCCGGTGATACCCGTTTCATTGGCTACTGTGCAGTTTTCAAGGTCCGAGAAGAGGCACAAGCCCGCGCCCCAATGCCCGGGACCGAAGTCCGACGAGCGCCGGCGAGCGGGCCGGTCTCTCAAAACTCAACAGCATGCGAGCCGCCTCGTGACGGTGTGACCCATCCGTGCGGCCTGCCAGGTCCGGTCGACATGCTAGGGCGATCGCTCGAGGCGACCGCTGCCCATAACGGGCTCCCTAGAAAGGAGGTGATCCAGCCGCAGCTTCCGCTACGGCTACCTTGTTACGACTTCACCCCAGTCGCGAGCCCCACCTTCGACGGCTCCCCCCCTTGCGGGTTAGGCCACCGGCTTCGGGTGTTGCTCACTCCCATGGTGTGACGGGCGGTGTGTACAAGGCCCGGGAACGTATTCACCGCGGCAGTGCTGATCCGCGATTACTAGCAACTCCGCCTTCATGCAGGCGGGTTTCAGCCTGCAATCCGAACCGAGACGCGCTTTAAGGGATTCGCTCCACCTCGCGGTATCGCAACCCTCTGTACGCGCCAATGTAGCACGTGTGTAGCCCTGGACATAAGGGGCATGATGACTTGACGTCATCCCCACCTTCCTCCGGTTTGTCACCGGCGGTCTCGCATGAGTCCCCAACTAAATGCTGGCAACATGCGACGGGGGTTGCGCTCGTTGCGGGACTTAACCCAACATCTCACGACACGAGCTGACGACAGCCATGCACCACCTGTGATCCTGCCCCGAAGGGAGACCGTGTTTCCACGGTTGTCAGGAACATGTCAAGCCCAGGTAAGGTTCTTCGCGTTGCGTCGAATTAAACCACATGCTCCGCTGCTTGTGCGGGCCCCCGTCAATTCCTTTGAGTTTTAGCCTTGCGGCCGTACTCCCCAGGCGGGGCACTTAATGCGTTAGCGTCGGCACGGAGGGAGTCGACACCCCCCACACCTAGTGCCCATCGTTTACAGCGTGGACTACCAGGGTATCTAATCCTGTTTGCTCCCCACGCTTTCGCGTCTCAGCGTCAGTACCGTCCCAGCGAGCTGCCTTCGCCATTGGTGTTCCTCCTGATATCTGCGCATTTCACCGCTACACCAGGAATTCCACTCGCCTCTTCCGGACTCTAGCTCGACAGTTTCCACCGGCTTTCCAGGGTTGAGCCCTGGACTTTTACAGCGGACTTACCGAGCCGCCTACACGCTCTTTACGCCCAATGATTCCGGACAACGCTTGCCCCCTACGTATTACCGCGGCTGCTGGCACGTAGTTAGCCGGGGCTTCTTCTGAAGGTACCGTCACTCCAACCGGCTATTCACCGGCGGAGCTTCGTCCCAACTGAAAGGGGTTTACAACCCGAAGGCCTTCTTCCCCCACGCGGCGTTGCTGCGTCACGCTTTCGCGCATTGCGCAAGATTCCCCACTGCTGCCTCCCGTAGGAGTCTGGGCCGTGTCTCAGTCCCAGTGTGGCTGATCGTCCTCTCAGACCAGCTACCCATCGCAGCCTTGGTGAGCCGTTACCTCACCAACAAGCTAATGGGCCGCGGGCCCATCCCGATGCGGAGGCCGAAGCTTCCTTTCCCCAGCGGCCTTATGGCCGGAGGACACATTTGGTATTAGCCCGAGTTTCCTCGGGTTGTCCCAATCATCGGGGCAGGTTACCCACGTGTTACTCACCCGTTCGCGGCTTAGCCCCAGGCCGAAGCCTGGTTCGTCGCTCCACTTGCATGTGTTAGGCACGCCGCCAGCGTTCGTCCTGAGCCAGGATCAAACTCTCCGTGAAGAACTGCAAGACAGGCCGCGGAATGCGACCTGCTTCACAAAGAGTCGTCGCGGTCCGGTCCGCCATGAGCGGACACTCCCACCATTGCACGGTGGGGGACCTCGGGCCTGTCCCTGGAGGGATCAGGCCCCTACGTCCGCACGAGGGGACTCGATGTACACCAACGGGTCCCGGGACGCATGACGGGGTTTCAATCTGGCACCGTCGATCGAAGCCCGTGAGGGCCAGTCGAGCGACGGCGTCGAACCTGGACACACATCTCGACCGAGGGTTCGGTCGAAGAGTGCGCATGCTGTTGAGTTTTCAAAGACCGTCGCACCTCTTCGGAAGGGGCTTCCTTCCCGGGGGCGCGTCCGAAACCAAGTTCGATTCCGGAGCGGACCGGTGAGTATAGCGCTCAGTCGGCCCTGCGACGAAGCGCCGCGGCGCAGGAGGATAGCCGGTGCCGGGCGCGCATGCGTGGCCCCTTGTTCGCGGGGGCGTCGCCCCTGCTGTGTCGGCTATTTCGGCGAGGGCCTTTAGCGGCCGAGCGCTACGACAGGACCTGGACCGTGACGGTTCGTCGGCGCGGCCGGTCGTCGAAGTCGATCAGCACCACCTGCTGCCAGGTGCCCAGCGCCAGCCGGCCGTCGACCACGGGGATCGTCTCGGACGGCCCGATGACCGCGGCGCGCAGGTGCGCGTGGGCGTTGGTGTCGTGGTTTCGGCGGTTGTGCTCGTACTCGCCGGCGGTCGGGATCAGGCGGTCGAGCAGGGCCTGCAGGTCGTGGACGCCGCCCGGCTCGTACTCCATCGTGGTCACGGCGACGGTCGACCCGGTGGCGAATACGCTGACCACGCCGCGATCCACCTCCGAGGTGCGCAGGATGCTGACCACCCCGGCGGTGATGTCGACGATGTCGCCGTGGCCCGGCGTCTCGAGGCGCAGCACGCCGCCGTGGACGGCCATCGCGTTACTCCACGCGCACGCGGGCGAAGCGGCGCTTGCCGAGCTGGAGGACCTTGCCGTCGACGTCCGATGCGGGCACGTCGAGGACGTCGCCAGTCAAGGGCTGCCCGTCGAGCTTGACTCCGCCCTGGGCGAGGCTGCGGCGCGCCTCGGAGGTGGAGATCCCAAATGCGTCGGCGAGCAGCGCCGGCAGGTGCACCTCGGGCCGGTCCGCCGGCCACACGACGACGGGCATGTCCTCGGGCGGGCGGTGCTCGACGAACAGCCGATCGAACTCGCGCTCCGCGGCCGCCGCGGCCTCCGGACCGTGGAAGCGCTCGACGAGCGCCCGGGCGAGGGCCCGCTTGGCGTCGCGGGGCGAAACGCCGGCCGGTGGCGCCGAGCCAAGAAGAAGCTCGTACCAGGAACCGAGCGAGGTGTCGGGGATGCTGAGCGTCTTGCCGTACATCTCGTCGGGTGGATCGGTCACCCCGATGTAGTTGCCGACCGACTTGGCCATTTTGCGCTCGCCGTCGGTCCCGGTCAGCAGCGGCATGGTCAGGATCACCTGCTCGGGCTGCCCGTACAGACGCTGGATGTGGCGCCCGAGCAGCAGGTTGAACTTCTGGTCGGTGCCGCCGAGCTCGACGTCGGCCCGCACCGCCACCGAGTCGTAGCCCTGAAGCAGCGGGTAGAGCAGCTCCAGGACCGAGATCGGCTGGCGCGCCGCGAACCGCTTGGCGAAGTCGTCGCGCTCAAGCAGCGTGGCCACCGTGGTCGTCCGGGCCAACCGGAATAGGTCGGCCATCGACATGTCGAGCCATTCGCTGTTGAAGCGGACCTCGAGGTGCTCGGGGTCGAGCACGGTGAGCGCCTGCTCCTGGAAGGTCTGGGCGTTGGCGTCGATCTGCTCGGGCGCGAGCACCGGACGGGTCGTCGAACGCCCGCTCGGATCGCCCACGCGCGCGGTGTAGTCACCGATGATCAGGACCACGGTGTGCCCCAGATCCTGGAACTCCCGGAGCTTCTGAAGCACGACGGTGAACCCGAGATGGATGTCCGGCGCGGTGGGGTCGATGCCCAGCTTCACGCGCAGGGGGCGCCCGAGGGCCAGCTTGCGCTCGAGCTCGCCCTCGGGCAGGCAGTCGACCGCGTTGCGGGTGAGCCACGCGGCGGCCTCGCCCGGGGTGGCGAAAGCCATCGCGGGGGCGAAGCGCAGCGCCGTCCGGGCCTCGGAATGCATCCGGGCCAATGCTAGACTCTCGCCGCCGACGGGACCCCTCGCCGCCGAGTCCCGCTGCACGCCGTAGCGGCTGGTCCGGCTCGCCGCGGGGCGCACCGAAGTACCCCAGCGATCGCATGATCGACGACGTCGAAATTCCGACATACGGCGATCAGCCGCAGGCTCCAACGCCGCTCGATGCTCCCGACAACGGTCGAGGCGGCGGGCCACCGCGCGAGCCGCCGGGGCCGCGACGTCGATGGTGGCGCCGGCGACCCAGGAGGCGGCGCGTCAAGAAGCTCCGGCTGCTGCTTATCCTGCTCGGCCTGGGCGCGCTCGCGGTCATCTCGACCGTGTTCGGGATGATGATGGCGGTCGCCTCGGACCTGCCTCAGATCGAGAACAAGCAGCAGTATCAGAACGCCGCGAACTCGTATCTATACGACGACCACGGGCACCTGATCGGGCTGTTCGCGCCGCCTAACCACGAGGTGATCGACCAGTTCGACCAGATCTCGTGGGCGATGCGCCGCGCGATCGTGTCCGTCGAGGACCGGCGCTTCTGGAGCGATCCGGGGGTCGACCTGCGCGGCATCGCTCGCGCCGCGCTGGCCGACGTGACCGGTGGCGCGCGGCAGGGGGGGTCGACGATCGCACAGCAGTTCGTCAAGAACGCCCTGGCCCAGTCGGACAACCGCACGGTGTTCGAGAAGCTGCGCGAGGCGGCGCTGGCCTATCACCTCACGCGCCGCTGGCCAAGGAAGCAGATCCTCAAGGAGTATCTGAACTCGATCTACTTCGGCAACGGCGCCTACGGCGTCGAGTCGGCGGCCCGCGTGTACTTCGGCAAGGCCCACGGCTATGACGCCGGCGGGACGCTCACGGGCCAGAGCGCGTCGGGCTGTGGCGACCCGCCCCGTCACTCGTGCGCCTCGATGCTCACCCCGCCGGAGGCGGCGCTGTTGGCCGGCATGGTCGCCGACCCCAGCGCCTTCGACCCGCTGGTCCACCCCGGTCCCGCGAAGGGCCGGCGCAACGTGGTGCTCAACGACATGCTCCAGGAGCACTACATCACTTCGGCCGAGTACGCCGTGTGGAGTCGGCTTCCGGTGCCGACGTCGACCAGCATCCAGCAGCCGCAGGAGCCGCCCGCGGCGCCGTACTTCACGAGCTGGCTGCGCCCGCAGATCCTCGCCGCCATGGGTGAGGGCCGCGGTGTACCGGACAACGTGGCCGAGTACCGGGCGTACTACGGTGGCCTCAAGATCCGCACCACGCTCGACCTGAAGCTTCAACAGGCGGCCGATCAGGCCATTTCGGCCGAGCTGCCGACCGGGGAGAACCTACCGACCGCATCGCTGGTGGCGATCGACAACAAGACCGGCGAGGTGCGGGCGATGGTCGGCGGACCGATCGTGAACGGCGAGGAGGACTACAGCCAGTACCCGTTCAACCTGGCCACCCAGGGGCGGCGGCAGCCCGGCTCGTCGTTCAAGCCGTTCACGCTGGCGATGGCGCTCCAGTACGGCGGGTATGGGCCTGACTCCGTCGTTGACTCTGCGCCCCAGGACTTCATCGTCCCCAACAGCGGCGGCAAGGAGCACTTCATTGTCCACAACTTCGGCAATACCTACTCCGGCCCGACCACGCTGGCCTCGGCGACCGACTTCTCGGACAACTCGGTGTATGCGCAGGTCGGGATCCACACCGGCACACTGAAGATCGCCACCTTCGCCCGACGCGCCGGGATCCGCACGCCCGTCTCGCACAACTACGCGATGATCCTGGGCGGGCTCAAGATCGGGGTCTCGCCGCTCGACATGGCGCACGCCTACGAGACGTTCGCCGAGGGTGGCCAGCGCGTCTACGACAGCCTGCTGGGCGCCCCGCACAAAGGGCCGACCGGAATCGCCGAGATCTCCTGCCCCAAGGTCTGCCCGCAGAAGACCATCGTCGATCACCCGCAGTATGAGCGCGTGCTGCCGGCGTCGGTGGCCGCAGTCGTCCACGAGATGCTCACCGGCGTGGTCCAGCACGGCACCGGCACCGAGGCGGCGATCTCCGGGGTCGACGTCGCGGGCAAGACCGGCACCACGACCAACTACGCCGACGCCTGGTTCGTGGGCTGGACACCGCAGCTGACCACCGCGGTGTGGGTCGGATACCCGAACAAGCTGATCCCGATGACGAGCGCCTACAACGGCGCGCCGGTCGAGGGCGGCACGTACCCCGCGATCATCTGGCGCAACTTCATGGAGCAGGCGCTGCAGACGCTCGCCGCCGAGAACCCACCCAAGGACAAGTCGAGCACGAGCACCGGCTCCAGCACGGACACAACCTCGGCGCCGTCGAGCTCGTCGGGAAGCGCGGGCGCCTCGAGCGCGACCGCGACGGCGACGACGCCGACCCCGGGTGGGGCCGGCGCGACCGGTGGCGGCGGGACTCCGAACGGCGGCGGGACCGCGGGCGCAGGAGCCGGCGGGGCAGCCGGAGGCGGTGGCGGCACCGCGGGCGGCACCGCGGGCGGTGGCGCGGGCGGCACGACGGGCGGTGGCGGTGGCGCGACCGGGGGTGGCGGCGGGGGTGGCACCGCCGGCGGGACACCCGGTGGCGGAGCAGGCGGGACCGCGGGCGGTGGCGCCGGCGGGACGACCGGCGGCGGGGGCAGCTCCGGTGGCGCCGGTATCGGCGGCGGCTAAACCCGCGACAGCGCCGGCCGCGACAGGAACCGGCTGCCGACGGCGGAGAAGCGCCACTTGAGCTCGATGGCCTTGGTGATCCCGATGCGCCGGCTCGCGGCGATCTCAACGTCCCGCCACGCAGGGGCCCGCGAGGCGATCATGATGGGCCCTCGCACGAGGTCGGAGCCGTTCAGCTCAAGGCCGATCCCCAGTGCCTGGGTGAGCTTGCCGGGTCCCGAACACAGACCCTCCAGCCGCTCGATGCTGCGGCGCGCGCGCATCAGCTCGATCCCCTCGACCGGCTCGAGCGCGCGAATCAGCACCGCAGCGCCCACACCCGGCGGCTCGCACACGGCGTTCAGGCATGCGTGGATCCCGTACGAGCGGTACAGGTAGGCGCGGCCCGGCGGCCCGAACACCACGCGCGTGCGAGGCCTCAGCCCGATGAACGAATGCGAGGCGGGCTCGGACTCGTGGTAGGCCTCGGTCTCGACGATCACGCCGGCGGCCCCGTCGTGCGAGAGGACGCACCCGATCAGATCCTGCGCCACCTCGAGAACGGGGCGGTCGTAGAAGGCCCGCTTCATCGCAGCGCGGCGCGGGCTCGATCCAGCTGCTCGCGCACGCGGTGAAGGCTGGTGCCACCCTCGGAGACCTTGCTCTCGAGCCAGGCGCCGTCGCGAAGCACCGCGTAGAACTCCTCGTCGAGCAGCGGCGACGCCGCGGCGAGCTCGTCCCGGTCCAGTTCAGACAGGCGCTTGCCCTGGTCGACCGCCCGACGGACCAGGCCGGCGACGACGCCGTGGGCCTCGCGGAACGGCACCCCACGCCGGACGAGCAGGTCGGCCACGTCGGTCGCCGCCAACATCTCGTCCGCCGCCGCCGCGGCCAGGCGCTCGCGGTTGAACCGCAGGGAAGAGACCATTCCGTCGGCCGCATCGAGACACAGCTCGACCGTGTCGGCGGCGTCGAACAGGTGCTCCTTGTCCTCCTGCATGTCCTTGTTGTAGGTCAGCGGCAGGCCGTGGAGGACGCCGTGCAGGCCGACGAGATGGGCCGCGAGCCGGGGGGACTTGGCGCGCAGGAGCTCGGCCGCGTCCGGGTTCTTCTTCTGGGGCATGATCGAGGACCCCGAGGCCCACGCGTCCGCGACCTCGCAGAAGCCGAACTCCTCGCTCGACCACAACACGATCTCGCCGCCCAGGCGCGACAGGTGGGTCGCGCAGGTCGCGGCCGCGGCCAGGTAATCGAGGACGAAGTCGCGGTTCGAGACCGCGTCGATCGAGTTCTCGGCTACCGACGAGAAGCCGAGCTCGCCCGCCACCAGCGCGCGATCGGTGGCGAAGTTGACCCCGGCCAGCGCCCCGGCGCCGAGCGGCAGCGCGCCCGTCGCGGACACGACGGCCCCGAACCGGTCCCGGTCGCGGATCAGCATCCAGAAGTACGCGAGCAGGTGGTGGCTCAGGTACACCGGCTGGGCGCGCTGCAGGTGCGTGTACCCGGGCATCGGCCAATCCAGGTGACGCTCGGCGACATCGAGCAGCGTCCGCCCGAGGCGCGAGGTCTGCTCGACCGCCCGACCGGCGTGCGCTCGGACGAACATCGCGACGTCGGTGGCCACCTGGTCGTTGCGCGACCGCGCCGTGTGCAGCTTGCCCCCCACCCGTCCGGCCAGCTCGGTCACGCGGCGCTCGATCGCCATGTGTATGTCCTCGTCGCCGTCCGCGAATGGGAACGCCCCGTCGGCCAGTTCGCGCTCGACCTGGTCGAGCGCGCGCAGCAGCTCGTCCCGCTCGAGGCCGGAGATGATCCCGGCCGCCGCCAGCATCCCCGCGTGAGCTCGCGACTGCTGGACGTCGTACGGGCCCAGGCGCCAGTCGAACGACAGGGAGTCGTTCAGCGCGCGGAAGGCGGGGTGCTGCGGCTCCGAGAAGCGCGACACGGGCGAGGATTATCGCCCGAGCACGTCGCGCAGCAGCTCGGCCACGCGCGCGACCTGGGACTCGGTCATCTCCGGGAAGAACGGCAGCGCAATCGAGCGCGCGGCGACGTCCTCGCAGACCGGGAACTCGCCCTCGCGGTGGCCGAAGCGCTCGCGGTAGTAGCTCATCAGGTGCACGGCTGGAAAGTACGGCTTGCTCGGGACACCACGTTTGGCGAGCGCGCGGACGACAGCGTCACGATCGAACTCCCTCGGGAGCTGGACCACGTACACGAACCACCCGCGACGAACCCGTCCGAGCACCGGGCACGGGAGATCGAGTCCGTCGATCCCGGCCAGTACGGCGCCGTATAGGTCCGCGACGCGAGCGCGACCCGCGAGCATCGAATCGAGCCGCTCGAGCTGCGCCAACCCGAGCGCGCACGCGATGTCCGACAGGCGGTAGTTGAAGCCGAGCCGGTCGTGGTCGAGCCAGTCCATGTTGGGCGCTCGCCCCTGGTTGCGCTCGGAGTCGATCCGCTCCTTCAGGTCGGCGTCGGCCACGGTGACCATGCCGCCCTCGCCGGTGGTCAGCTGCTTGTTGGCATAGAAGCCGAACACGGCGGGGTGGCCGCGGGCCCCCACCGTGATCCCGTCGGCGTCGACCGAGCCGAGCGCCTCACAGGCGTCCTCCACGATCGGGAGTCCCACCTGCTCGAACGCGGTCAGGTCGGCCGGGTAGCCGAACAGGTGCACGGGGAGCAGCGCCTTGGTGCGATCGGTGACCGCGGCCCGGGCGGCAGCGGGATCGAGGTTGAACGTGACCGGATCGATGTCGGCGAACACGGGCCGCGCACGCTCGTACAGGACGACGTTGGCGCTGGCGACGAACGACAGCGGCGTCGTGACGACCTCATCGCCATCGCAGACGCCCACTGCTCGCAGCGCGAGGTGCAGCCCGGCCGTGCCGCTCGACACCGCGCAGGCGTGCGGCGCGCCTACCCGCGCGGCAAACGCTCGCTCGAACTCCCCGAGCTTCGGTCCGAGCGAGAGGCGGCCGGAGCGGAGCACCTCGAGCACGGCCTGCTCCTCGGCCTCGTCCAGCACCGGCCGCGCCAGCGGAATCTCGTCCTCGCGGACCTCGCGAACGCTCACGAGCTCTGAGCGGAGGCGGCCTCGTCGCGGGTCTGGCGCTCGGCCACGCGCATCCCGTACTCGAGCGAGTCGACGAGCGCCTCCCAGGACGCTTCGATGACGTTCTCCGACACCCCGATCGAGCCCCACACCGTGTTGCCGTCCGAGGCGTCGAGCAGCACGCGGGTGATCGCGCCGGTTCCCTTGGTCTCGTCGAGGATGCGGACCTTGAAGTTGACCAGGTCGATGTCGCGCAGGTGTGGGTGGATCTGCACGAGCGCGTCGCGCAGCGCGCGGTCGAGCGCGTTGACCGGACCGTTGCCCTCGGCGGTGCGGACGTAGCGCTCCCCGTCTGGGCCGGGTGGGGTCCAAATCTTTATCGTCGCCTCGGTCTCGACCCTTCCATCCGCGCGCTTCTCGGCGATCACGCGCCACGACTCCAGGACGAACAGCGGCTCGTACTCGCCGGTCTCCTTGCGGATCAGCAGCTCGAACGAGCCATCCGCGGCTTCGAAGTGGTAGCCGCGGTGCTCGAGCTCCTTGACCCGCTCGGCCAGTCGCCCGGCCTGCTCGTCGCCCAACAGGATGCCGGCGTCGCGCGCCCGCGCGTGCACCGTCCCGCGACCCGAGAGCTCCGAGATCAGCAGCTCACGCCGGTTGCCGACCACGTCGGGATCGAGGTGCTCGAACGTCGCCGGGTCGGCGTTGACGCCCGCCACGTGCATGCCGCCCTTGTGCGCGAACGCGTTACGCCCGACGTAGGGCTGGTCCGGATCCGGCGTGAAGTTAAGCAGCTCGTCGAAGAAGTGTGCGGTCGGGGTCAGCGATGCGAGCTGCTCGTCGGTGACACACTGGTAGCCGAGCTTCAGCTGGAGGTTCGGGATGATCGTGACCAGGTTCGCGTTCCCGCAGCGCTCGCCGTAGCCGTTCATGGTGCCTTGGACGTGGACCGCGCCCCGCTCGACCGCGGCGAGTGTGCACGCGACGCCGCAGCCGGAATCGTCGTGGCAGTGGATCCCGACGCGCGCACCGGTCGGTCCGAGCGCGCTCACCACCTCGCCTACCGCCGCCGCAATCGACGGCGGGAGCGTCCCGCCGTTGGTGTCGCAGCAGGTGACGGTCTCGGCCCCCGCCTCCGCTGCGGCGAGCACGCAGCGAAGCGCGTAGGCCGGGTCATCGGCGAACCCGTCGAAGAAGTGCTCGGCGTCGTAGACCACGCGCTTGCCCTGCCCGACCAGGAACCCGACCGACTCGGCGATCATCCGAAGATTCTCGTCGCGGTCGACCTTGACCACCTTCTCGAGGTGCAGGTTCCAGGTCTTGCCGACGATCGTGCACACCGGCGCGCTCGAGGCCGCCAGCTCGCGCAGGCCCGGGTCTGCGTCGGCGCTCGTCCCGCGCCGGCGGGTCATGCCGAACGCCGCGATAACGGCATGGCGGAACGACTCCCCGGACAACAGTCCGAACAGCTCGAGCTCCTTGGGGTTAGAGCTCGGGAAGCCGGCTTCGATCAGGTCGATCCCGAGCTCGTCGAGGCGATGGGCCACCCGCAGCTTCTCCTCGGCGGACAGCGACATCCCCTCCCCCTGCATGCCGTCGCGGAGGGTGGTGTCGTAGAGCTCAATGTGAGTCATGCGGCCTTGGTCGGCACCGCGACGAGGTCCAGCCACTCGGCGTAGCGGGCGTCGCGGCCGTGCAGGGCGTCATCGAAGACCCGCTGGAGCTCGGTCGTGATCTCACCGCGCGCGCCGGTGCCGATCGTGTGATCGTCGACCTCGCGCACGGGGCACAGCTCAGCCGCCGTGCCGGTCAGGAACACCTCGTCGGCCAGGTACAGCTCGGCGCGGGCCAGGTCGCGCTCGACGACGTCGATCCCCAGGTCGCGGGCGATCTGGATGATCGACTTGCGGTTGATCCCGTCGAGGATGCCGGCAGTCTGCGGCGGGGTGTAGACGACGCCGTCCCGCACGAGGTAGATGTTCTCGCCCGAGCCCTCGCACACGAACCCGTGCGAGTCGAGCAGAATCGCCTCCTGGTAACCGGCCTTGGAGGCCTCGATCTTGGCCAGCACGCTGTTCAGGTACTGGCCCGACGCCTTCGCGTGCGGGATCAGCGCGTCGTGCGGAATCCGCCGCCAGCTCGCCACCTTGGCCCGGATGCCCTGGGCCTTCCCCTCCTCGCCGAGGTACGCGCCCCACGGCCACACGGCGATCGACACCTCGACGGGCGCCTCGAGCGGGTACAGGCCCATGACGCCGTAGCCGCGGAACGCGATCGGCCGGATGTAGCACTCGCGCAGGTCGTTGGCGGCGATCAGCTCGTGGGTGGCCTGGCGCAGCTCCTCGAGCGTGTACGGGATCGGCATGTAGTACAGCTCGGCCGACTTGAACAGGCGGTCGAGGTGGTCGCGGTGGCGGAAGATCGCCGTGCCCTTAGGGGTCTCGTAGGCTCGGATTCCCTCGAATACCCCGGTGCCGTAGTGCAGGCCATGCGTCAGTACGTGAACCTTCGCGTCCTCCCAGGCAACCATTTCACCGTTGTGCCAGATGAGGTCCGCTTGTTCCACTTGGTACTCCCTTAGAGGTGTTTGAGGACTGCCTGGGTGGCCTCTTTTGTGCTTGCCGTGCCCCCCAGATCGGGCGTGCGCAAGCCGTCGGCGAGCGCCCGCTCGACGGCCGATTCTACCGACGCCGCCTGGGCCTCCATCCCGAGTCCGTGGCGCAGCATCAGCGCCGCCGAGAGGATCATCGCGAGCGGGTTGGCCTGGCCGGTGCCGGCGATGTCCGGTGCCGAGCCGTGCACGGGCTCGAACAGCCCGGGGCCGTCGCCGCCGAGGGACGCGCTCGGGAGCATCCCGATCGACCCTGTGAGCATCGCCGCCTCGTCGCTGAGGATGTCTCCGAACATGTTCTCGGTGAGGATCACCTCGAAGTGGCGCGGCGCCGCGATCAGCTTCATCGCGGCGTTGTCGACGAGCAGGTGCTCGAGCTCGATGTTGGGGAACTCGCTGGCGTGGAGGTCGCGGACGACCTCGCGCCACAGCCGGCTGGTCTCCAGCACGTTGGCCTTGTCGACGCTGGTGACTCGCGACCGCGCGGTCTGGAAGGCCACGCGCGCAATCCGCTCGATCTCCTCCCGCGTGTAGACGCAGTCGTCCGAGGCGCGGTCCGCGGTGCGCGTCTTCGTACCGAAGTAGATCCCGCCGGTCAGCTCCCGCACCACGGTGAGGTCGGTTCCCTCGATCAGCTCGCGCTTGAGCGGGCTGGCGTCGTACAGCGCGGGGAGTGGCTTGACCGGGCGCAGGTTGGCGAACAGGCCGAGGCCCTTGCGGAGTCCGAGGAGGCCCTGCTCGGGGCGGGGTTTGTCGGGGTCGGTCGTGTCCCACTTGGGGCCGCCGACCGCCGCGAGCAGGACCGCGTCGGCTGATTTGCAGGCTTCGAGGGTCTCGTCGGTCAGCGCGGTGCCGTGGGCGTCGATCGAGGCGCCGCCGAAGACCCGCTCGTCGTACTGGAGGTCGGCGCCGACCGCGTCGAGAACCGCGACCGCGGACTCCGTGATCTCCGGGCCGATCCCGTCGCCGGGCAGGAGGACTACGCGCGGGGCCATGACGGCCCGGGACGGTACCAATCGAGCGCCGCGACGACTCGCCCGGTCGCGGGCGACTTTCTCGCCACTCGATGGGGGAACCGGGGCGAATGGTGAGAAAGTCGCGTTATGCGCGACTGGATTTCCATTCACCCCGCGGTGGGTGGGCGAGTGGTGAGAAAGTCGGGATCGGAGGCTAGCTGCCGACGCGGACCGGGGTCGCGTCGAGCCGAGGCGCGGCTCGCTCGGGCGAATCCATCGCGCGCACCGACCGGATCAGCAGCGGCGCGAACGTCACCGCCGCGCCCAGCACGCCGGCGCCGATCAACGTGGTCCGCACGCCGAGCGCGCCGCTCACCGGACCACACAGCGCGTAGGAAAGAGGCAGCAGCCCGATCGAGATCAGCCAGTCGAGGCTCGACACCCGGCCGAGCAGTCCAGCGGGGACGTGGCGCTGCTTGACCGTCGCCCAGGCGATCGTGCCGGCGGTCTCCATCGTGTTGAACAGGACGCTCGCGACCATCAGCCCGAGCAGGCCGCCGGCGAGCCCGTAGCCGGCCACGGCCAGCGTGGCGACGGTCCACACCAGGTACATAAACCGCAGGCTGCGACGCGGCAGCCCGAGCTGCCCCACGGCCAGCGCGCAGGCCAGCGACCCGAGCCCGCCGGCGGCAAAGATCAAGCCCAGGGCGCCGGCGCCGTCGGCCAGCCGGTTCTTGACGATGAAGGGGAGCAGCACCTCGGTTGGTCCCATGAACAGCAGGTAGGCGATGGCCGCGCTGACGAGCGTGGCCCACAGCCAGGCGTGGCCGCGCACGTACCGCAGGCCGGCGCGGATCTCTCCGGAAACCCGCCCCCCGTCTGCAGCGGCGCCGGAAACCACCGGCCGCGAAGACATCAGCAGCAGCGCACCGATGGAGACACCGAAAGAGACCGCATCGAGCCCGAACGCCCAGCCGGTGCCGATCGCCCCCACGAGCACCCCACCAACAGCCGGTCCAGCCAGGCGCAGCGCCAGCGGCCGGATCAGCTGGTCGAGCGAGTTGGCCTGGGGCAGCACGTCCGATGGCAGCAACTGCGGCACCAGCGCGTCGGAGGCCGGGTTGAAGAACGCCGTCGCCGCGCCGTAGAACACCACCACGACGAGCAGGTGCCACAGCCGCAAAGACCCGCTGAACGCCAGCGCGGCAACCGCGGCGAGCAGCAGCCCCCGCACCCCATCCGCCACCAGCATGACCACCCGCCGGTCGTAGCGGTCGCTGAGCGCGCCGCCGATCAGCAGGCACGAAACCGTCGGAATCGTCATCGCGATCCCCACCATCGCCATCGCCGTTGGCGTGTTCGAGAGCGAGTACACCTGCCAGGCGAGCGCCACCAGGAACAGGCCGTCGCCCAGCAACGAGACCGTCATGCCACCGACCAGCAACCGGTAATCGCGATGCGCCAGCGGGGACAGCAACCGGACGCGGCTGAAGCCGCCGGGCCGGTCCAGCCCCTCGTAGCTCTGATGCACGGCTGGGCCGCCCTCAGGCGGCGATGCCGTCGACGTCGTCGACGCGCTCGGCCAGGAAGCGAACCAGCCGCTCGGGCTCCATCGGCTTGGCGAAGTAGAAGCCCTGCCCGGTGTCGCAGCCGAGCTCCCGCAGCGTCGCCGACTGCTCGGGATATTCGATCCCCTCGGCCACGACCTCGAGCTGGAACGTCTCGCCCAGGCTCAGCACCGCGGAGGCCAGCCCCGAGGTGACGGGCGCCGCGCCCGCGGCGAGCAGTGAGCGGTCCATCTTGAGGATGTCGAGCGGGAACATGCTGAGCGAGCTGAGCGACGAGTAGCCGGTGCCGAAGTCGTCCATCGCGAGCCGGACGCCCAGAGCGCGGAGCTCCTGCAGGCGGCTGATGGCGAGCGCGGTGTCGGTCATCATCACTGACTCGGTGATCTCCAGGGTCAGCGCCTCGGGCTCGAGCCGGGCGGCGGTCAGAGCGTCGGACACGTCGTTGACGATGTCGGAGTGGAACAGCTGCTTGACCGAGAGGTTGATGCCCACGGTCGGCGACAGCGGCTCGGTGATCCGGTCGCGCAGCACCTTCGCCTGGCGGCACCCCTCGCGGAGCACCCAGCGGCCGATGTCCACGATCAGGCCGCTCTCCTCGGCGAACGGGATGAACTCGAGGGGAGGGATCAACCCGCGGCTCGGGTGACGCCAGCGCACGAGCGCCTCGACGCCGGTGACGGCACCGTCGTCCAGCCGTACCAGCGGCTGGTAGTGCAGCTCGAACTCCTCGCGCTCCAGCGCGCGCTGCAGGTCGGCGCGCAGCTCCAGGCGCGCCACCACCCGGTCGTGCATGGCGGGCTCGAACAGCCGGTAGCCGCCCTTGCCGTCGGCCTTGGCGATGTACATCGCGGCGTCGGCGTTGCGGATCAGCTCGTCGGCGTCGGTGGGGTTTCCGGGCTCGGCGATCGAGATGCCGAGGCTGGCGCGGATGACGAGGTGGTTGTCGGCGAGCTGGAGCGGACGGCTGAGGGCGTCGAGGATCCGCTCCGCGGTCTCGACGGCCGTCGACATGTCGCTCAGATCCTCGAGCAGGATCGCGAACTCGTCGCCGCCGAAGCGCGCCGCGGTATCGGCCGCGCGCACGCTGGTCGAGATCCGCTGCGCCACCTCGAGCAGTACGCGGTCGCCGGCGGCATGCCCCAGGCTGTCGTTGACGGTCTTGAAGTCGTCGAGATCGACGAACAGCACGGCCATGCCGACGCCGTCGCGCAGGGACCGGGCCACCGCGTGACGCACGCGCTCGTTGAACAGCGCCCGATTGGCGAGGTGGGTGACCGGATCGTGGAAGGCCTGGTGGGCAAGCTGCTCCTCGAACGCCTTGCGCTCTGAGACGTCGCGCCCGTTCAGCACGATCCCCCCGACCGCGCTGTCGCCCATGAGGTCGGTGTGGAGGATCTCGAAGTGGCGCAGGCTCCCGTCCTTGTGCGCGAGCAGGCAGTTGATCACCTCGTCGCGGCCCGACGCGCCGGCGCCGTCGGTGAGTCGGCGCAGGAGCCGGCCCTGCTCGTCCGGGTGCAGCAGCTCGGCGAAGGCGAGGCCGGTGACCTCGTCGGGGGTGTAGCCGAGCACGCGCTCGATCGAGGGGCTCTGGTACAGGATCGTGTGATCGTCGCTCAGCACCGTGATCAGGTCGCTCGAGTTCTGCACCAGCGTCGCGAACCTCGCCTCGCTGGCGCGGCGGTGAACCTCCTCGGCGAACTCCGCGCTGCTCAGCGCGAGCGACACCTGGTGGGCGAGTGTGCGGAGCGCGTACTGAGTCTCCTCATCGCCGCTCGCGTCTCCGGCGACGATCAGCACAAGCCCGGAGCGCGACTCGCCGGCGGACCGGAGCACGAGCTGCAGGACGCGATCGCTGCCGGGCGGAAGCCTTAGCCCCTCGCGCGCGCCGCCGGGCAGGATCATGCTGGCGCCGTCCTGCGCATCCCGGAGAAACGACGTGACGCCGGCGGGCAGCGCCCACTCCGACAGCCCGTTTGCGCCGTCGAGGGCCATCGCGCGGACCTCGCCGCCCGACATCCGGCAGACCCGGGCGAGGTCCTTGCCGAAGTCGTCGAGCGCCTGGAGCGCGGCGATCAGGATCTCGCGCGGCTCGGTGGCGGCGACGAGCAGGCCGCCGGCCGCGCTCAGCGTGCGCTCGCGCGCGACCGCGTTCTCGCGCTGACGGACGAGCCCGGTCATGCGCGCGACCACGAGCGAGAACAGCACTGCGGAGGCACCGACGACGAACAGGAGGTCCCAGTTGCGGGTCGGGATGACCTTGACGATCTCGAGCGCCGGGGCGGTCAGGGTCGCGCCGGCGAGCAGGACGAGGCGCAGCCAGGTGAGCCGCGGCTGACGCTCGGCCTCGACCTCCGACAGCTCCTGCATCGACGGGTGGAGCGCCGCGGCGCCCCACAGCAGGTAGAAGAAGATCCAGCCCGCGTCCAGCCACAGCTGGTGGTCGTAGGTGTTGTTGAGGGTGAGGACGCCGTAGACGAAGTCGGTGGCGAGCAGCGTGACGATGCTCGCGATCAGCAGGTAGAAGGCGGGCCGGCGCTTGCCGGCGTCGACGGCGAGCCGGATTCCTGCGGCGAGCAGGAGGATGTCGCCCATCGGATAGCTGATCGAGACGACCTTGGGCAGCAGCGAGAGCGTCTGGTCGTGGATGTAGGGGGCGATCAGCACGATCCCCGAGACCAGCGACAGCCCCAGGGTCATGATCACCGCGTCAACGGCGGCCGGACCGTCGCCGCGCTGTTTGCGCCGGCGCACGAGCACGATCAGTCCGGCCATCAGCACCGGGTAGACCGCCAGGTAGATCGCGTCGCCGGCCGACGGGAACGGTACGTCCGCGCCGAACAGCTTGGGGTAGCTGTAGGTGTAGAGGTCGCCCAGCCAGAACAGCGCGAGCCCGGCGGCGAAGCACCACCAGGCGAGGCGCGCCTGCGGCTTGTGGATCCGGATGCCGGCGATGATGCCAACCACGCCGTACAGGCCGAGGCCGTTGATCACCGGGCCGCTGCCCCTGAGCGGGGACACGAACACGTACAGCCCGCACATGAGCGCCCCGAACAGCAGGAACGTCAGCCACACGCGGCGGCGGTCAAACGCGGCTGTGAGTGCGAAGGGCGCCATGGGCGTCTGGTCGCAGTTACTCGGCAGGCGCGCGGCGGAGCTTGAACCGCTCCGCCACCTCGCCTAGAACGTCGCACAGGTGGTCGACCTGCTCGTCGGTGTTGGCGGCGGTGAGCTGGAGGCGGAACCCGACCTCCTCGCGCGGGACAAGCGGATACACCGCCATCGTTACGTAGATGCCGCGGTCGAACAGCAGGTTTCCGACCTCGTCGACGGTGTCGGGGTCAGCCAGCGGGATTTCGATGATCGGGAAGCCGGACTCGTTGGGGGTCGAGACGCCCAGCTCGTCGAGACGGTTCAAGACGCGATGGGTGAGTCGGTGCAGGTTCGCGCGCAGCGCATCGCCGCGGGTCTCGTTGACTCGCATGCCCTCGATCACCGTGGCGAGCGACGCCACCGGGGACGGGCCGGAGTACAGATATGGCGGGGCCGCTGTCTTCAGCACCTGCTTGAGCGCCGTCGGGCACGCGATGAAGGCCAGCAGCGAGGAGTAGGCCTTCGAGAAGCCTCCGACGAGGACGACATTCTCGTAGCTCTCCCCCACGTGCCGGACGATGCTGTTACCGCGCACGCCGTAGTCGCAGGGCTCGGTGGCCGAGCGCTCTCCGATGACCCCGAAGCCGTGGGCGTCGTCGACGTACAGGATCGCGTCGTGCTCGCGAGCCAGCGCGGCGAACGCGGCCAGGTCCGGGGCGTTGCCGGTCATGCTGTTGACGCCGTCGATGCAGATCATCCCGGGGCGGCGCCAGCTGCCGTCGCGCAGCAGCGTCTCGAGCCAGTCGAGGTCGTTGTGGGCGAAGCGCTGGATGGTCGCGCCGCGAGCGACGGCGAGCGCGCAGCCGTCGTAGATCGTCTTGTGCGCGCGGCTGTCGAGGAACAGGGTGCCGCCGCCGGCCAGCACCGGGATCACCGACATGTGGATGTGGGTGATCGTCGGCAGGACCAGGCTGTCCTCGGCGCCGAGCAGGGCGGTCAGCGTGTCCTCGATCTCCTCGTACAGGACCGGGCTTCCCAGCAGGCGAGACCAGCTCGGATGGGTGCCCCAGCGCCGCAGGTACTCGGGCACGGCCTCGATGATCTCCTCGTCGAGGTCGAGGCCGAGGTAGTTGCAAGAGGCGTAGTCGGTCAGCCACTGATCGCCGACCCGGATCTGGCGGCCGTCGATCTCGTCGATGACCGCGTCGAGCATCCGGTGGGAGTACTGGAGCCGGGCCAGGTCCTCGGTCGAGCGAATCCACCGCTCGAGCCAACGGTCGTGCTGGCGCTCGCCCCAGCCCAGGGCGTCGCGAGGATCGGTCGAGCCGTTTGGCCGTGCCCCCCCCGCATGGTCTCGATCGGTCCCGCTTATGCGACTCATCACACCGCTTATCGGACGCCGCGGCGAGTTCTGAAGGAACCCGGCCGAGATTGGCCGGGATCGCGGGTGAGCTCTAGCCGCCTGGCCTACGGGCGGTCATGTTGAGCCGCACGTACTCGAGCGTGAGGGGCTGTCCGGAGCGCTCGAGCGCGCGATCGACGAACGGGCCGCGGAGCTCCTCCGGAAGCGGGTCGAGGTGGCGGACCAGGCACACGGTCTGGATGAACGAGCGCGGATCGTCGGGCGTGACCGACTTCGGCTCGAGCCAGGTTTCCACCTCGGTGAACCCGGCGTTCTCCAGGCGCTGCGCGGTCTCGACATCGGTGGCGTAGTTCCAGGGGCGCTTCCAGTCCGCGAAGTACGGCGCGAACGGCTCCTCGCCGGCGATCTCATCGGCCAGCGTGCGGAACGCGCCGATGTTCCCGCGGCCGCCACACTGGGCGACGAGCTGACCTCCCGGCTCCAGCGCGCGGTGCAAGGCGGCGAACAGGGCGTCGTGATCGTGGATCCAATGGAAGGTCGCGTTGGAGAAGACCGCGTCGACGGGCTCGGGCACGTCGAGCTCGACGAGGTCCTGGCACAACACCGTGGCGCGGTCGCCGAGCGCCTCGCGAGCGTGGGCGACCATCGACGGGGCCGCGTCGACGGCGTAGACGCGCCCACGCGGCACCAGGTCGGCGAGCAGCGCGGTGACCCGGCCCGAGCCGCAGCCGGCGTCGAGGACCACCTCATCGCCGGCGAGGGGCATCCGCTCGAGCTGCTCGCGCGCCCACGCCAGCTGGGGGTCGGAGACGCGGTCGTAACTCGCCGCGTCCCAGTCTCGGGAGCTGGAGCTCATCCCGCGAGCGCGGTCGTGACCGGCCCGGCCCGCTCCCGGTCGGTCTCGTAGGCGGCGATCGCGTCCTGGCGCCCGAGCGTCAGCGCGATGTCGTCCAGCCCGTTCAGCAGCCGGTGCTTGGTGTCGGGGTCGATCTCGAACCGCGCAGTCCCGCCCGGCCAGCGGACCTCCTGGGCGGCGAGGTCGACCTGCGCCTCGCCGGCGATGCGAATCGAAGCGCACGCGTCTGCATCCAGTTGGACCGGCAGCAGGCCGATCTTGGTGCAGTTGGAGCGGAAGATGTCGGCGAAGCTCGGCGCGATGATGGCCTGGAAGCCGTAGTCCTCAAGCGCCCACGGCGCGTGCTCGCGACTCGAGCCGCACCCGAAGTTGCGCCCCGCGACGAGGATCGGGTTGCGCGGCAGCTCCCACCCCGGCTCCTTCGCCCAGTCGAAGAACAGGAACTCGCCGAACCCGGTGCGCTCGATCCGCTTGAGGAACTGCTTGGGGATGATCTGGTCGGTGTCGACGTCGTCGCGGTTCAGGACCGAAACGCGACCCGTGATCGTCTCGACGGCTCTCATTTGGCCTCCCACTCCCGAATGTCGACGAAGCGCCCTTCGATCGCCGCGGCCGCGGCCATCTGGGGCGAGACCAGATGCGAGCGCGCCCCGCGCCCCTGGCGGCCCTCGAAGTTGCGGTTCGAGGTCGAAGCGACCCGCTCGCCGGGGGCGGCGATGTCAGGGTTCATGCCCAGGCACATCGAGCAGCCGGCGCCGCGCCAGTCGAACCCGGCGTTTCTGAAGATGTCGTCGAGGCCCTCATCTTCGGCCTGGGCCTTCACCTGCTGCGAGCCCGGAACGACCATCGCGTACACCCCATCGGCGACTTTGTGTCCGTTGACCACTTCGGCGGCGGCGCGGAGGTCGCCGATCCGCGAGTTGGTGCAGGAGCCGATGAACACGCGGTCCAGGCGGATCTCCTCGATCGGCGTTCCGGGCTCGAGCGCCATGTACTCGAGCGCGCGCTCGTCCTGGTCGGAATGCGGGTCGGGCACGGCGCCCGTGACCGGCACGACCATCCCGGGGTTCGTCCCCCAGGTCACCATCGGGCTGAGCGCGGCGGCGTCGACCGCGACCTCCTTGTCGAACTCGGCGCCCTCGTCGGTGCGGAGGTCTCGCCAGTAGTCGGGGATTTGATGCGGTGCCGCGGGCCGGCCGATGACCCAATCGAAGGTCGTGTCGTCGGGGGCGATCATCCCGGCCCGGCCGCCGCCCTCGATCGTCATGTTGCAGACCGTCATCCGGCCCTCCATGCTCAGGGCCTCGATCGCCGGGCCGGCGTATTCGACGACGTGGCCCGTGGCGCCGTCGACCCCCATCTGCCCGATGGTGGCCAGGATCAGGTCCTTGGCGGTGACCCCGAAACCGAGCGCGCCCTCGTAGCGGACCCGCATCGAACGCGGCTTGGCCTGCACCAGGCACTGGGTGGCCAGCACGTGCTCGACCTCGCTCGTGCCGATCCCGAACGCGAGCGCGCCGAACGCGCCGTGCGTGGCGGTGTGCGAATCGCCGCACACGATCGTCATCCCCGGCTGGGTGACGCCCAGCTCCGGTCCGATCACGTGCACGATCCCCTGGTGGCTCGAGCCGAGCGAGTACACGGGGATGTCGAACTCCGCGCAGTTGCGCTCGAGCGTCTCCACTTGGACGCGTGACAGCTCATCCTTGATCCGCGCCGCCACGGGCGTGCCGTCGGTCGGCACGTTGTGGTCGGCGGTGGCGAGCGTGCGGTCGGGCCGACTCACCGTCCGTCCGGCCAGGCGCAGCCCGTCGAACGCCTGCGGGCTGGTCACCTCGTGGACCAGGTGCAGATCGATGTAGAGCAGGCCGCGCTCGACCTCGTGCGCTTGCCAGATCTTGTCGAACAGAGTTGTTGGCATCAGCTCCTCCGCAGGCCGGCGCTGAGGACCGCGAGCAGTACGGCTTCATCAGGGCCAGGATTTTCAAAATGATGATTCAGGTCCGCGTCGAACGTGACGCAGTCGCCATCGAGCAACTCGTAGCGCTGGCCGTCGCAGTGCAGGACGACCGTCCCGCGCTCGACGAGCGCGGTCTCGCGGCTGCCCGGCTCGTGCCTCGGTGGGTCTCCCGGGCCGCCCGTCGCCGCCCCGGGGGCCAGGCTGTGGCGCGAGAGCTCGGCACGCTGACCGGGCAGGGGCGGCGTCAAGACCTCGTAGGTGTGTCCTTCGATGTCGGCGGGGCCCTGGCGCCGCTCGCCGGCGCGCACGACGGTCACCGCCCCGTCCTCGTCCAGACGCAGCAGCTGGGAGAGGCGGAGCTCCAGGCCGGCCGCGATCCGCGTCGCGACGTGCAAGGTCGGGCTGGTCTCGCCGCGCTCGACCTGCGAGAGCATCGGCGCGCTGACGCCGGAGCGCTCGGCCAGGTCGCGCAGCGACAGGTCCATCGCCTCACGGAGGGCCTTGATCCGCGGCCCCACTCCGTTCTCGGTGACGGCGCCTGTCGACATACGAGCGTACGTTATCACGTACGCAGGCTGCGGCGGGCGCGCTGGGTAGCCTGGGGCTCATGATGCGTTCACGACCCGACGTGCTCGTCCTCGGTGGGGGCGGCGTCCTCGGCGAGGCCTGGATGATGGGCGTGCTGGCCGGCATCGAGGACGGCACCGGTTTCGACCTGCGCGACTGCGACTACTACGTGGGCACCTCCGCGGGAGCGATCGTCGCCGCGCATCTGGTGGCCGGACAGCCGCCGCGGCGCCCCTCGACGGTGGGCAACGAGGTCGGCGCTTCCGTCGCGCCGCGTCCGGTCGACGGACTCGCCGCGGCCGGGCTGGCCGCCGCCCGGCGCGCCGGCGCCTACGCACTCGCCGCCGCCGCCACGTTCGCCCCGCTGGCGCTCGGGCTGGCCGCGCCCGGCGGGGCGGTGGCCCGAGCCCTGCTCCTGCGCCGGCTGCCCCGGCCCAAGTCGACGCTGAACGATCTGCGCCGCAACATCGAGCGTCTCGACCCCCGGTTCGACGGGCGCCTGCGCGTCACCGCCGTGGACCGCGGCAACGGCCGGCGCGTGGTGTTCGGCAGCCCGCACGGGCCACGGGCGAGCGTCGCGGCGGCGGTAGAGGCCTCGTGCAGCGTGCCCTGGCTGTTCGCCCCGGTCGAGATCGGAGATCGCGAGTACGTGGACGGGGGCGTGTGGAGCCCCACCAATCTCGACGCCGCCCCCGCCGGGCGCGACACGCACGTGCTGTGCCTCAACCCGACCGCGAGCATCCCCGCCACGAACGGGGTGCTGGCCGTGGTCCGCAGGGTGTCGCGCACGGCCGTGTCGGTCGAGGCGCTGGCCCTGCGACGGCGCGGCGCGGCGGTCCGGATGCTGGCCCCCAACGACGAGTGCGCCGAACTCATGGGCGAGAACTTCATGGACCGCGAGCCGCGCGGGCAGGTGCTGGCCGCCGCCTACCGGCAGGGACTTCAGTTCGTCACGGCGTCCGCACCGGTGGCCGCGCGGACGCCACAGCCGTCGCTTCCTCGGCCTCAGCCATGATCGGGCGCCGGCTGAGCGCGTTGGACAGCGCGCGCACGTAGGCGCGCGCGGCCGCTTCGAGGATGTCGGTCGAGACGCCCTGGCCCGAGCCGGTCACGCCGCCCACCTCGAGCACCACGGACGTCTCGCCGAGCGCGTCCTGACCGCCGGTCACCGCGTCGACGCGGAACTCGCGCAGGCGAGCGTCGCTGTTGGTGGCCGCGTTGATCGCGCGGAAGATCGCGTCGACCGGCCCGTCGCCGGTGAACGACCCGGTGACCTCCTCGCCGTCAGGCGTGCGCATCCCGACCGTCGCGTGCGGCGGCCGGCGGGTCGAGGCCTCCACGTCGAACCACTCGAGCTGGTAGCCCACGACCTCCTCACGCAGCTCGTCGGTGAGGAGCGCCTCCAGGTCCATCGCCGTGATGTGCTTCTTCTTGTCCGCGATCTCCTTGAAGCGCTTGAACGCGGTGTTCAGGCCCTGGCCGGTGATCTCGAAACCGAGGTCGGCCAGCGCCTGCTGGAGGGCATGGCGGCCGGAGTGCTTGCCCAGCACGATCGAGTTCGCCTCCAGGCCGACCGTGGTGGCGTCCATGATCTCGTAGGTGGTGCGCTCCTTGAGCACGCCGTCCTGGTGGATGCCCGACTCATGCGCGAACGCGTTGCGACCGACGATTGCCTTGTTGGGCTGGACGGGATAGCCGGTGAGGCGCGAGACCATTCTCGAGGTCCGCGCGATCTCCCGCGTGACTGCTCCCGTGTGCAAGCCGATCGCGGCCTCGCGGGTGTGCAGCAGCATCACGATCTCCTCGAGCGATGCGTTGCCGGCGCGCTCGCCGATCCCGTTGATCGCGCACTCGACCTGTCGGGCGCCCGCCCGAAGGCCGGCGAACGAGTTGGCCACGGCCAGCCCCAGGTCGTCGTGGCAGTGGACGCTCAGGACGACCTTTCGCAGATCGGGAACGAACGCGTACAGCTGCTCCAGGTACTCGGTGAACTCGTGCGGCATCGTGTAGCCGACCGTGTCGGGGATGTTGATCGTGGTCGCGCCCTCGTCGATCGCGATCTGGCACACCTCGGCGGTGAACTCGACGTCGGCCCGGGTGGCGTCCATCGGCGAGAACTCGACATCCTGGACGTACTGCTTGGCGTGCGCGACGGCAGCGCGAGCCTGACCCTTCACGTCCTCGCGAGTCGTCTGCAGCTGGTACTCGATGTGGATGTCGCTGGTCGAGATGAACGTGTGGATGCGCGGGCGCGTCGCGTCCTTCACGGCGTTGTAGGCCGCGTCGATATCGGCCACGTGGGTGCGGGCCAGCCCGGCGATGATCGGTCCTTCGACCGTGCGCGAGATGGTTTGGACCGCCTCGAAATCACCCGGCGAGGTGATCGGGAAGCCCGCCTCGATCACGTCCACACCCAGACGGGCGAGCTGCTGGGCGATCTCCAGCTTCTCCTGGGTGTTCAGCGAGATGCCGGGCGACTGCTCGCCGTCGCGCAGGGTCGTGTCGAAGATCAGTACTCGGCTGGGGTCTTCTGGTGGGGTCATGTCACTCCTCGATGGTCTCGAACTCGGCGTCTTCTCGGTGCTGGTTTCGCGGCTACGTGCGGCCGCCCACGCGCTATTCCCCCCGAGGGGGGAGGAGAAGAAGTCGGAGGTCGAGGCTGAGCGCCATGACCGGGAAAGCGTACCAAGCCGCATTCGGCATGATCTTGACCGTGCGCAGAATCGCCTTGATCGTCAATCCCGTGGCCGGCGGGGGTCGCCCGGCACGCGCGCTGCCCGGTGTGCAGGCGGCGTTGCGGGAGCTCGGGCTCGAGCAGCGCTTCGAGTACACCAAGAGCCTTTCGCACGCCCGCCAGCTGGCGGTGGAGGCGGCCGCCCGTGGCGAGGTGGCGGTGGCCTTTGGGGGCGACGGTCTGATCGGAGCCGTGGCCGGGGCTTTGAAGCACTCGGACGGAGTGGTGGGCGTGTTGCCCGGGGGACGCGGCAACGACCTGTGCCGGGTGCTGGGAATCCCGCTGAAGCCGGCCGCGGCGTGCTCGGTCCTGGCCTCGGGCGTGGAGCAGGCGCTCGACCTGGGCGAGGCTGACGGACGCACGTTCACCGGGATCGCCAGCTGCGGCTTCGACTCCGTGGTCAACCGCATCGCCAACGAGACCACCGTCGTGCGCGGAAGCCCGGTCTACGCCTACGCCCTGCTGCGCGCGCTGCCGAGTTGGCGTGCCGCCGGGTTCGTGGTCTCGGTCGATGGCGGCGAGCCTCGGCGGTTCACCGGGTACTCGGTCGCCGCGGCCAACTCGAAGCAGTTCGGCGGCGGCATGCGGCTCGCCCCCGACGCGTCGCTGACCGACGGCCTGCTCGACGTCGTCATCATCGAGGACATGCCCAAGCTTCGCTTCCTCCGACTCACCCCCACCGTGTTCAGCGGCCGCCATCTCCGTTACCACGAGGTGCAGGTGTTCCGCGCCCGCGAGGTGCGGATCCAGGCGACGGAGCCGTTCACCCTGTACGCCGACGGCGAGGCGATCGCCGAGTTGCCGGTGACCGTGCGCGTGCTTCCGGGCGCCGTGCGGATGATCGTGCCGGCATGACGCTGCTCAGTGTCAAGATCGCCGCGGCCCGGGCGGTGGGGTCTTTCGCCCGGCGAGCCGGGCGCGGCGGGGGCACCAGCCTGCCCGGCAAGGTGCTCATTCGGTTGGAACCCGACGCGATCGGTCAGCTTTCGTCGCGCCTGGTGCGCGGGTCGGTGGTGATTTCGGCCACGAACGGCAAGACCACCACCGCGGCGATGGTTGCCTCGGTGCTGGGTCGCGCCGGCGTCCCGGTCGTCCACAACCGCGCCGGTGCGAACATGGCCGGCGGGGTCGCGTCGGCCCTGGTGGCCGCCGCCCGGCCGGGCCGGGGGATCGCCGGCGAGATGGGTCTGTTCGAGGTCGACGAGTTCTGGCTGGACCGGGTCGCGTCGCAGCTCGAGCCGCGCGCGATCCTGCTCGGCAACCTGTTCCGCGACCAGCTCGACCGCTACGGCGAGCTCGACACGATCGCCGATCGGTGGATCGGGGTCGCGGCCGGTTCTGCGGCGCGTGGCGCGCGGCTCGTGTTGAACGCGGACGATCCGTTGATCGCCGACCTTGGCCGGGGGTTATCGAACGTGACGTATTTCGGGGTCGAGGACCCGTCGGTGGCGGTGCCCGAGATGCAACACGCCTCCGACTCCAAGCACTGCCGGCGCTGCGGCGCGGCGTACGTGTACGACGTTGTGTATCTGGGCCACCTGGGCGTGTACCGGTGTCCGTCCTGCGGGCGGGAGCGGCCGGCGCCGTCAGTGGCCGCCGAGCACATCACGCTGTCTGGCACCCGGGGTGCCTCGTTCGATTTGGTCACGCCGGTTGGGCGGGCGCGCGTCGAGCTGCCCCTGCCGGGCCTGTACAACGTCTACAACGCGCTGGGTGCGGCGGCTCTGTGCCTGGATCTCTCGGTGCCACTGGAAATGGTGGTGACCGGCCTGCGTGATGTGCGCGCGGCGTTCGGGCGGGCGGAGCGGATTGCGATCGGCGAGGTCGAGGTTCAGGTGCTGTTGATCAAGAACCCGGCCGGCGCGAACGAGATCCTGCGCACGCTGGCGCTTGAGCCTCCGGATCTCGATGTTTTGGCGATCCTGAACGACCGGACGGCGGACGGGCGTGACGTCTCGTGGGTGTGGGACGCCGACTTCGAGATGCTCGCGGCCCGAGTGCGCCGGGTGACCTGCGCGGGCACGCGTGCCGCCGAGCTGGCGGTGCGGCTGAAGTACGCCGGCGTCCCGGCTGAGCGGCTGGAGGTCGTGCCCGGCGTGCCGGGCGCGCTTGACGTGGCGGTGGCGGGTGCTCGCGCCGGCCGTCTGTACGTCCTGCCGACGTACACCGCCCTGCTCGAGCTGCGGGGCGAGCTGGCCTCGCGGGGGCACGCCGTGCCGTTCTGGGAGCCCGCGGCGGCATGAGCGCGGTGGTCTGGCACGACGTCGAGTGCGGTTCCTACGTCGAGGACCTGCCGCTGTGGCGCTCGCTGGCCGCGTCGTACGGCGACCCGGTGCTGGACGTAGGGGCGGGCACCGGTCGGGTCGCTATCGATCTCGGCCGGCGTGGTTTTCGGGTCACGGCGCTCGATCGAGATCGAGACCTCATCGCTGCCCTCGACGCTCGCCTGGGAAGAAACTTCAGGATGGACCCAGTTTCTTCCCAGGCACTCGTGACCACCGTGGTGGCGGACGCCCGCGACTTCGATCTCGGCAACCAGCGGTTCCCACTGGTCATCGTGCCCATGCAGACGATCCAGTTGCTCGGAGGCGTCGAGGGCCGGGGGCGGTTTCTGAGCGCCGCCCATCGGCATCTCATGCCCGGCGGGGTGTTGGCGGTGGCGATCGCGGAGGTCCTCGACCTATACGAGGTCGTCGAGGGGATGCCGATGCCCCTGCCCGACGTGCGCGAGGAGGACGGGGTGGTGTATTCCAGCCAGCCCACCGCCGTGCGCGCCGACCGAAGCGGGTTCGTGCTGGAGCGCCGGCGCGAGACGGTCGGATTGGCGGGCGAGCTGACCGTCGAAGAGAACGTCATCCGCCTCGACCGCCTCACCGTGAGGGGCCTCGAGCGCGAAGCGGCCACGGCCGGGTTCGAGCCCGCGGCGCGCCGCAGCGTGCCGCCCACCGAGGACTACTCGGGCAGCGAGGTGGTGATCCTGCGTGCCTGAGCTGCGAGTCTGCGCCCTCTTCCCGGACCTGATGAACATCTACGCCGACCGGGGCAACCTGCTCGTGCTCGAGCGCCGCTGCCGCTGGCGGGGGATCGGCTTCAGCGTGACCGCGAGCGGCCTCGGCGAGCGCCTCGACCCCGACGGCGCGGACCTCTACTACCTGGGCGGCGGCCAGGACCGCGACCAGAAGCTGTGCGCGCTCGATCTGGCCGAGGTCAAGCGCGACGCGCTCCACGCCGCGGCGGCGCGCGGCGCGGTGATCCTCGCCGTGTGCGGCGGCTACCAGCTGCTCGGTCACTCCTACCAGCTCGGCGAGGAGACCCTGCCGGGCGTCGGCCTCGTCGACCTCGAGACCGTCCGCTCGGACGGACCGCGCCTGATCGGCAATGTCGCGATCGAGGTCGAGCTCGACCCCGGATCCAGGCGCGTGCTGGCGGGGTTCGAGAACCACGGCGGTCGCACGCGGCTCGGCCCGGGGTCGGCGCCGCTGGGCCGGGTGCTGAAGGGACACGGCAACAACGGCGAGGACGGACACGAGGGCGTGCGCCACGGGAGCGTGATCGGCACCTACCTGCACGGGCCGCTACTGCCCAAAAACGTGTGGTTCGCGGACTGGCTGATCGAGACGGCGCTCGGTCGGCGCGATCCGGTGGCGCCGCTCGAGCCACTCGACGACCGCCTCGAGACCGAGGCGCACGCGGACGCGCGCCGGGCCGCGGGTGTGTGAAAGTCTGCGTCGATGTTGCGCCGGGCATGGTTCACGGTGGGACGGATCGGATCCGCATTGGCGTGCGGCGCCACCGCGGTCGGTCTGACCGCGTGCGGGGCGGGTTCCCACCCCGTCAGCGCCGCGACGTCGAGCGTGGCGAGCGCCACCGTGGCGGCGGCCGCGACCACGACCGTCACCACGACCGTCACCACCACGACCACGGCGACGGTCACGTTGCCCGGCGCCGGCAAGCCGCCGGTCACGATCGGCGACGAGAACCTGCCCGAGCAGTTCATCCTCGGCCAGCTCTACTACCAGGCGCTCAAGGCGCAGGGCTTCCAGGTCACGCTCAACCAGAGCATCGGCCCGACCCAGGTCGTAATGCAGTCGCTGGCCACCGGTCAGCTCGCCATGTACCCCGAGTACCTCGACAACTGGGACAGCCAGGTGGCCGGCCTGCAGCAGCCGTTCAAGACCCGCGACGACGCCTACACCGCCGGGCTCCGCTACGCCCTCAAGCACGGCCTCGTGCTGCTGAACCCCACCCCGTTCAGCAACACGAACGCGATCGCGGTCTCGTTCAACTACGCGGTCGAGAACGAGATCCAGTCGATCCCGGACCTGATCAAGATGGCGCCGCAGCTGACCCTCGGCGGCCCGCCCCAGTTCCAGCAGAGCACCACCGGCCTGCCGGCCATCCAGAGCACCTACGGCCTCGTTCCCGCGACGTTCAAGCCGCTCGAGATCGGCTCCCAATACCAGGCGCTCGATCAGGGCACCGTCCAGGCCGCGGTCGTCAACACCACCGACCCCCAGCTCCTGACGGGGAGCTATCCGCTGCTGCACGACCCCGAGGACATCTTCGGCTGGGGCAACGTCGTGCCGGTCGTCTCCTCGCGCGCGCTCGACGCCGAGGGGCCGGTGTTCGAGGCCACGATCAACCGGGTCAGCTCGCTGCTCACGCTGGCGGCGATCCGCGAGCTCAACTCGGCCGTCGTGCTGAGCGGCCAGGACCCGGCCGTCGTCGCGCAGCAGTTCCTCCAGGATCAGGGGATCCTGCAGCCGCCCGCGCCGGCCGGCGGCTGAGTAACCGCATCCAGCTCCGGGCCTCGCCCGCTCCGCTCTGACAGTCCACGGAGACCGCTCCGCTCGCTCGGCAGTGTCCACAGCCCGGCATCCGGCCGGGCTCCCTAGCCGCTCGACCCGAAGCCCCCCGCGCCCCGCTCGGACAGCGCCAGCTCCTCGACCTCGACCACCTCGGGCGTCTCCACCCTGACCAGCACCAGCTGCGCGATCCGATCGCCGGGCGCGATCTCGAACCGCGCCGCACGGTCGGTGTTCAGCAGCAGCACGCGCACCTCACCCCGGTATCCGGCGTCGATCAGACCCGGAGCGTTCACCAGCGCGATCCCGTGCTTGGCGGCCAGTCCGGAGCGCGGCAGCACCAGGCCGGCCTGGCCATCCGGAATCTCGACCGCCACGCCGGTGCGGATCGAGGCCCGTTCGCCGGGGGCCAGCACGCCGTCCTCGAGCGCATACAGGTCGAGTCCGGCATCGCCGGGATACGCCCTGGTCGGCAGCCGCGCGCGGGCGTCGAGCCGCCGGACTCTGAGCGTCATGCGAACGGGCGGCTGAGCGCGAACTCCTGGTAGCGCGCGGCCACCGGCGCGGGCAGCCGGGCGAGGACGCGGACGCCCTCCGGCGTCTCCTCGCGCTCCAGATCGCCCGCGATCGCGTGCAGCTCGGCCAGACGCGCGCCGTCCTGGAACGGGATCAGCAGCTCGACGTCCTCCAGCGTCCGCGCGAACTCCTCCTCGATGCGCTGCGCGAGGGCCTCGATCCCCTCGCCCGTGACGGCGGAGACCAGCACCGCGCCGGGATGCCGGCGCAGCAGCTCGGCGCGCCGCTCCTGGTCGACACGATCCGCCTTGGCCAGGACGAGGATCTCGGGCACCGCGTCGGCGCCGATCTCGAGCAGGACGTCCTCGACCGCATTGGTCATCGCGACGAGCTCGTCCTCGGGGACCGACGCGTCCACCACATGCAGGATCAGGTCGGCCAGACGGGTCTCCTCGAGCGTCGCGCCGAATGCCTCGACCAGCTGGTGCGGAAGCTTGCGGATGAACCCGACCGTGTCGGTGAGCAGATAGTCGCGCCCGCCGGCGCGGAACAGCCGGGTGGTCGGATCCAGGGTGTGGAACAGCCGGTCGCGGACGCCCACGCTGGAACCAGTGAGCGCGTTCAGGAGCGTCGACTTGCCGGCGTTGGTGTAGCCGGCCAGCGCCACCGAAGGCAGGTGCGTGCGCTCGCGCTCGGCCCGCATCACCGACCGGCTGGAGCGGACGTGGCCGAGTTTGCGCTTGAGCGCCGAGATCCGGTCCCGGGCCAGGCGCCGGTCGGTCTCGATCTGCGTCTCGCCCGGTCCTCGGGTGCCGATTCCGCCGTCGATGCGACCCGCGCCGAGTCGCTCGAGGTGCGACCACAGCCCGCGCATCCGCGCCATGTTGTACTCGAGCTGGGCGAGCTCGACCTGGAGCTTGCCCTCGGCCGAGTGGGCGTGCGAGGCGAAGATGTCGAGGATGATCGCCGTGCGGTCGATCACCGGGATGCTCAGGGCCGATTCGAGGTTGCGCTCCTGACGCGGCGACAGCTCGTCGTCGCAGGCGACCAGGTTGGCGTCGGAGCGCGCAAGCGCTTCCTTGAGCTCGTCGAGCTTGCCCGGGCCAATATAGGTGTTGGGGTGAGGGTGGTCGCGGCGCTGGATCAGCTCGCCCACGACCGCGACACCCGCGGTGCGCAGCAGCTCACGCAGCTCAGCGAGCTGCTCCTCTCCCCGTCGGGGACGACCGCGACGAGGAAGGCGCGCTGACGTGCGCGGCGACCGTTCAGCCCCGTGGCCCGGGGCTGACTGTTCGGCTGCCCATCTCTTTGCACTAAAGCTGATGGTAGCTGCGCTAGAGGCGCCGGACGCGTTCGACCGCCTCGAGCAGGCGATCGTCGGGCGTGGTGAGCGAGATCCGGAAGTAGCCCTCGCCGCTCGCGCCGTACGCGCCACCGGGCGAGATCACCACGGCGGCCTGCTCCAGCACGTGCTCGCAGTACGCCGCGGAGGACTCGAACCCGGACGGGATCGGGGCCCAGATGTAGATCGTCCCCTTGGGCGGCGTGACCTCGACGCCGGCCTGGGCGAGCGCGTCGCATACAAGGTCACGCCGGCGCTGGTAAACCGCGTTCATCCGGTGCTTGTTCGCGTCCACCTCCGGCGCCAGCGCCGCCGCGCCGGCGAGCTGCACGGCCTCGAAGTTGCCCGAGTCGATGTTCGACTTCAGGTGCCAGTAGTTCTCGATCGCCTCGGCGTTGCCTACGATCGCCGCGCAGCGCCACCCGGTCATGTTGTAGCCCTTCGACAGCGAGAACACCTCGACGCCGACCTCCTTGGCTCCCGGCGTCTGCAGGAACGACGGCGCCACGTACCCGTCGTACGTCGTCTCGCTGTAGGCGTTGTCGTGTACGGCGAGGATCTCGTGGCGCCGCGCGAACTCGACCATCTCCTCGAACAAGCCGTCGGGCACGACGGCGCCGGTCGGATTGTTCGGATAGTTGAGGAACATCAGCCGCGCCCGCTCGCGGTCGGCCGGCGAGACCGCGTTCAGGTCGGGCGCGAACCCACGCTCCGGCAGCAGCGGCAAGAGCACCGGCTCGGCCCCGGCCAGCAGCGGGCCGCCGGTGTACACCGGGTAACCCGGGTCGGAGGCCAACGCCACGTCCCCCGGGTCGAGGAACGCGAGGTTCAGGTTGAAGATGCACTCCTTGGCGCCGATGGCCGCCATCACCTCGGTCTCCGGGTCGAGCTCGACGCCGAACCGCCGTGCGTAGAACGCAGCCACTGCCTCGCGGAACTCCTGGCGCCCTCGGTTGCTCGGGTACTGATGGGTGCTCGGGTCGGCGACCGCGCGTTGCATCGCTTGCACGATTTCCGGATAGGTCGGGGTGTCCGGATCCCCGATCCCGAGGCTGATCACGTCGACGCCCTCGGCGCGCTTAGCGCGCACCTTGCGCTCGAGCTCGGCGAACAGGTACGGGGGAATCCGGTCCAGGCGGCTACTGCGTCGCATGCAACTCCTCGATGAAGGTTTCGGCGAGCGTGCCGCGGAACACCGGCACCGCCCACCCCGTCAGTTCGATGTCGAGCTCGTGGGACACCTCGACACTGAGCACCCCGCCGTCGAGCACGACGGTGACGGGTGAGCGCGCACCGTCGAGCACATGGGCGACGGCTGCGCCGGTGGCGCCGGTACCGCTCGCCGACGTCTCCCCTACCCCGCGCTCGAAGATCCTGACCCGGATCGACCCGGGCTCGAGCTCGGCGAACCACGAGACGTTGGTCCGGTTCGGGAAGAGCTCGTGGTGCTCGATCTCCGGCCCGAACGCGTCGAGGTCCAGGCCGAGCAGCGCGTCGACGGTCCCGACCCGAATCGCGCACTGCGGGTTGCCGACCTGTACGTGCTGGAAGCGCCAGGTCCGCCCGCCGGCGACCAGCTCGCCGCGGCCGTCGGGGCCGCCCGAGGGATAGTCCTCGCTGCGCGGGCGGGCGGGCGGCATTTCAATCGCGCACTCGGTCTCGGAAAGGATCCTCGGCCGGATATCGCCGGCCAGAGTCTGGATCGCGAACGAGTCGGCGTCGGTCCAGCCGCGCCGGCGCAGGTACAGCACCGCCTCGCGCGCGCCGTTGCCGGACAGCTCCGCCTCCGATCCGTCGGGGTTGAAGATCCGCAGGCGGGCCACGTATCCGGCCTCGTCCGGCTCGGACAGGAGCAGGATCCCGTCGGCGCCGAGGCCCGTGTGCGGCGAGCAGATGGCCTCGATTCGCGGAGCCGTCAGCTCGAACGGCAGCCGCGACGCCTCCACGATCACGTAGTCATTACCAAGCGCCTGCCACTTCTCGAACTCCACGGGGCGCCAGTGTATGTGTACCGTCGCGCGCGCAATGGTGACCCGCCTGCCCGCTCCGAGCCTTGGCCTGCCGGCGCTGCGGGGGCGCTCGCTCGCGCTCTGGCTGCTCTGCGCGCTCGTCCTGGTGTCGCTTGTCGCGCGGTTGGCGTGGCTGGCGGAGCCGTGCCGGTCGCCGTGCCGCTCGCCGACCGATCATATCCTCGTGTTCGACGAGGCGTACTACGTCAACGCCGCGCGGGTGATCGTCGGGATCCACCCACCGGTGGGCGCGCCGTACGCAAACGCGCCGCTCGGTGTCGACCCGAACTCCGAGCATCCCCCGCTGGCCAAGCTGCTGATCGCGGGCGGGATCGAGGTGTTCGGCGACGGGCCGTGGGCCTGGCGGCTGCCCAGCGTGTTGCTCGGGACGGTGGCGATCCTCGGGATGTTCTTCCTGGTCCGCGGCGCGGGCGGCGGGACCTGGCTGGGGCTCGGCGCGGCGGCGCTGATGGCGGCCGACAACCTGCTGCTGGTGCACGGGCGGATCGGCACGCTCGACATCTCGGCCGTCGCGGCGATGATCTGGGGAGCGGCGCTGTACCTGCGAGGCCGCCCGATCTTGGCCGGCGTGGTGATCGGAGTCGGGGCATGCGCCAAGGAGGTGACGCCGTACGTCCTGCTCGTGCTGGTTGTGCTCGAGCTGCTGCGGTGGTGGCCGGCGCACTCGGAGGGGTGGCGGCGCGTCGGACGGGTCGCCTCGTGTGCCGCGGTGGCCGCTGCAACGTTTCTCGTGGTGCTGTTCCTGCTCGGCCGGATCGCACCGGCCTACAGCCCGCAGACCGGCAAGCTGGTGCCGAACGGCCCGTTCGGCGAGGCGGCGCACATCCTGACCTACGCCGAGCACCAGACGAGCCCGCACGGGCCCCAGGGCATCGCCTCCTATCCGTGGGACTGGCTGGTCGACTACAAGCCGATCACCTACCTCCAGATCAACCCGGCCCGCCCGTCGACCGGGCTCGATCAGGTGGAGCCCGCCGTTCACTTCCTCGGCGTGATCAACCCCCCGATCCTGCTCCTCGCGCTACCGGGGCTTCTGTACGCGGCCGCCTGGGCGTTCCCGGGGCGACTCAGACGGGTGCGTCGGTCCGCCGATGAGGTAGGTCTTGTCGGCCTCGCCTGGTTCCTCGGCACCTATTTGCCGTTCGTGGCGCTCAGCCTGATCGAGAGCCGCACCAGCTACCTGTACTACATGGTCATCGTGATGCCCGGGATCTACCTGGTGGTGGCCGACCTGGTGGCACGGATCGGCCCGGGGCGCAAGGTGGTGTGGGTGTGGATGGCCTGCGTGCTCGCCGCCGCGGTCGTGCTGTACCCGTTCACCCCGTTGCCGTGAGGTTTACGGGCAGCGGGCCGTAGCGGAGCAGGGTCGCGAGGGTCTTGGCCGACTGGGTGGTGAAGCTCCCGAACACGTCAGCCCCGTTCTCGCCCGTGATCCCGTCGGGGTACTGCTTGTAATCGATGAACGGCACGCTGAGCAGGACGTTGTCGAGCGTGATCGCGAAGTGCTGGTTGAGTGACTGCCCGGGCTCACTGACCAGGGCGCCGCGCCGCGCGACGCTTGCGGTGAGGGCCTGGAACGCGCGCCGGCCGCTCGGGGTGAACCCGAACACGACGCCGGGGTTGCCCGTGTTCCGGTCCCGATCGGCGTGCGGATCGATGATCGCGCTGTTCGATACGGCCGCGAGGTTTCTGAGCACGAAGAACTGCGCGGTCTGAGCGGCGGCGCCGGCGCCGGCGTCCACAGCCCGGAGCACGACGAATCCAGGCCGCTTCGACGCGAGCGCCGTGGCCTGAGGGCGTGAGAGGCTCCCCGCGCCCGGTCCTCCGGGTTCGATCGCGCCGTTCCCCTGGCTGATCTTGAAGGCGGCGGGCGCCTGCGCGTGTAGCTGGCTCGCGACGGTCTTGCCGTTGGGCGTGATCGCGTCAGCCTCCCAGTCGTAGAGCGCGAGCCGCCCCGGGGCGGCGAGGGCGATGATCTGGCCCCTGGTGCCGGCGCGCGGATTCGCCGCCCGGACGACGATCCGGCGATCGGCGCTCGACACGCGGGCACCCGGAACCGCCGCGTGCAGTCGGCTGGCGAGGATCGCCGCGGTCCGGTCGATGTCTCCGGGTGAGGCGTCCGGCGCGACGTTGAACGTCACGCTCACGCCGGCGTTCGCGGCCGGCGCGGGGTTGCCTCCGCCGGCCCCGTGCGCGACCAGGAAGACCCCGGCGACGACGATCACGACGACGACGGCGGCAGCCAGGTACAGATGCCCGACCGCCGCCGGTAGCCGGGACGAGCGGGGAACGCCCTCCTGCACCCGACTCACGATCTGTCGCTCGACGCGGTCGAAGTAGTCGCTCACCGTTCACGCTCCGTCAGTTGGTTGCGCAGTCGCGCCAACCCGCGGCTCACGCGCTGGCGCGCCACCAGCTCCGAGCAGTTCAGCTCGCGCGCGATCTCGCCGTACTCGCGTTCCTCGAGCACCCGCGACCGGACCGCGTCGCGCTGGCGCTCGGGCAGCTGCTCGACCAGGGCGAGCACCGGCTCGCCCGCCGCCGCGGCAAGCTCGTCGACGCGCACCAGGTCGTCATCGTCGAGTACCTCCGGCTCGAAGGCCAGCCGCCGTCGCGCGCGGTCCTCGACCCGGCCGCGGCGCCGGCTCTCGAGCAGCTTGTTTCGCGCGATCCCGAGCACCCACGGCCGGGCCGAGCCGGCGTCCCGCGCGCGAAACCGCCGGGCGACGAGGAACACGGCGGCGAACACCTCGGCGGTCAGGTCGGCGGTCGCCTCGCGGTCGCCGGTCTCGCGCAGGAGAAAGGCGACGACGGTGGGCAGGTGCCGGCGGTAGAACGTGGCAAACGAGGCGCCGTCCCCCGCCACGACCGCGGACAGGAGCTCACCGTCCGTTCGCTGTGCGTCGGCAGGCATGTCGTCAACTACTTTGCGCGAGCCGCGGGTGTGTGACGCTTACCCGCCGGTGCCGAGCCATAGCTCGAGCACCTCGCCGGCGACGTCAGCCGGCGAGCGGGCGGTCGTATCGACGATATGGACCGCGGCCAGCTTTCGCATCCAGGTCAGCTGACGCCGCGCGTAGTTGCGGGTTCGGCGCTTCATCGAGTCGACGTCTCCCGCCAACAGCTCCTCGAACCCGAGTGCCTTGCGCGCGGTGGGCGAGGCGCCGGCGGCCCGTGCGCGGCGGACCTCCTCCAGGGCGCCGCCCGCGATCATCGCATCGACCCGGGCGTCGATTCGCTCGTATAGCTGCTCGCGCTCCATCACAAGGCCGACGAGCAGGGTGCTGTGGCGCATGTCGTCGGTCCACAGCTCGGAGTCGTCGGACTGGGGCTCGAGTTCGCCCGCATCGAGGAGCTCGAGTGCCCGGACGATCCGCTGGCGATCGCTCGGGTCGATCTCGCTCGCCGCCCACGGCGCGCGGTCCCGGAGCACCGCGTGCAGGGCCGGCGCGCCCCGTCTCTCCAGCTCGGCCAGCCAGCGCTCCCGGACCCCCTCGGGAGGCGGTGGCCGGAGGCTGAGCTCGGCCAGCGCCGCGCGCAGGTACAGCCCGGTCCCGCCGACCACGACCGGGCGGGCGCCCGCGTCGAGCAGCGCGTCGATCTCGGCGTGCGCCAGCTCCGCGTACTGGCCGGCGCTGAAGCTCGCGTCGACGGGCAGGAACGAGACCAGGCGGTGATCGAGCTCGGCTCGTTCGCGCGGACTCGCCGCCCCGGTCAGCGTCTCGAGCCCTCGGTAAACCTGGAGCGCGTCGGCGGACACCGCGACCGGCCGCTCGCCGAGATAGCGCAGTCGTCCCGCCAGCTCGATCGCCACCTCGGTCTTCCCGACACCGGTCGGGCCGAACAGCGCGATCACCTCCGCCCGCGGCATGGGCCGCAGTATCGTGCAGCGATGAGCGCTGGAGCGATCGGATGACCGTGCGAGTCGGCACCGGGATCTCGACCGGGCACGATCCGCTCGAGGCCGGCACGGCAGCGGCACGCGGAGCGGCGGCCGGTCTCGGCGACGCGCCCGCCGATCTGGCCGTGGTGTTCGCCAGCGGCACCCATCTGGTGGCCCCGGAGGCGACGCTCGAGGGAGTGCACGCGGTGCTCGCACCCGGAGCGCTCGTGGGCTGCGGCGCCGGTGGGGTGCTCGCTCGCGGGCGCGAGCTCGAGGAGGGCACGGCGATCGCCGTCTGGGCGGCGGCCTTCGGCGAGGAGGGCGCGGCGACCCCGTTCCACGCCACGCTCGAGGGCGAGGAGCCCGAGTACGAGCTCGCCGGGCTGCCGGGCCTCGAGCGGGCGAGCGGCGTGCTGATGCTGTCCGACCCGTACTCGTTCCCGACCGAGGCCGCGCTCGATATGTTCGCGGCGCAGGCGCCGGCGGTGCCCGTCCTGGGCGGGCTGGCGAGCGCGCGCAGCGCGGCCGGCGACGCGGCGCTGTTCCTCGGCGAGGAGGTGTGCGACCGCGGCGCCGTCGGCGTGACGCTGCACGGCGTGGAGATGCTGCCCTGCGTGTCTCAGGGTGCGGCGCCGTTCGGGCGCGAGGTGACGATCACCGCCGCCGAGGGCAACGTGATCCATGAGCTGGCCGGCCGCCCCGCGCTCGAAACCGTCCAGGTGATCGTCTCGGAGCTGTCGGCTCGCGAGCGGGGTCTGCTCGCCGGCGGGCTGCTGATCGGCGTCGTGATCGACGGCGGCAAGCCCGACTACGAGCAGGGGGACTTCCTGGTCCGCGGCGTGCTCGGGGCGGACGCCGAGTCCGGCTCGCTGGTCGTCGGCGCTCAGGTCGAACCCGGCCAGGTCGTCCGGCTGCACGCGCGGGACGCCCGTTCCGCCGACGAGGATCTGTGCGAGGCGCTCAAGCTGCGCGCCACGGCGCTCGCCGGCGAGCCGCCCGCCGGCGCGCTGGTGTTCTCGTGCAACGGCCGAGGCACCTCCATGTTCGGCATCAGCGACCACGATGCCGAGGTGATTGACCGCGAGCTGGGCGGCGCCCCCGCGGCCGGCTTCTTCGCCGCCGGCGAGATCGGCCCGGTGGGCGGCCGGAGCTTCCTGCACGGCTTCACCGCGACGCTGGCCGTGTTCCCCAAGGGCTCATGACGATTCCCAGGCGCGCGTGAGCGTCCTGTCGGGCACCGTGCTCTTGACGGGCGCGAGCGGAGGGATCGGGCGGGCGATCGCCCGCGCGGTGGCGCCGCGAACCGCCGATCTGGTCCTGAGCGGGCGCCGGCGCGAGGCGCTCGAACCGCTGGCGCAAGAGCTCGGGGCGCGGGTGTGCATGGCGGATCTCTCGCACCGCGAGGACGTGGAACGGCTTGCTGTCGAGGCCGGGAACGTCGACGTTCTGATCGCCAACGCGGGCATCCCGGCGGGGGGCCTGCTGACCGACCTGACCCAGGCGCAGATCGACGAGATGCTCGAGGTCAACCTACGAGCGCCGATCGCGCTCACGCGCGCGCTCACACCCGGGATGATCGAGCGCCGCCGCGGCCACGTGGTGTTCCTGTCCTCACTCCAGGGCAAGGCGGCGACCCCGGTGGCCTCGATCTACTCAGCGACCAAGTTCGGGTTGCGGGGATTCGGGTTGGCCCTGCGCGAGGACCTGCGCGACTACGGAGTCGGCGTCTCCGTCGTGCTCCCCGGCTTCATCCGCGACGCCGGGATGTTCGCCGACGCGGGCGTGACGCTCCCGCCGGGAGTCGGCACCCGGTCGCCCGAAGACGTGGCCGACGCGGTGATCTCGGCGATCGAGCGAAATCGCGCCGAGGTCGAGGTGGCCCCGCTGCCCCTGCGACTGGGCACCGCGGTGGCCTCGGTGGCGCCGTCGCTCGGCGCGGCGGTCAGCCGGCGACTCGGGAGCGACCAGATCGCGGCCCGGATCGTCGCCGGCCAGCGCGCGAACCGATAGCCGCACGGTTATAGAACCACGGAAAGGGTCGGTGTTCGCCGGCTCCCTCGGCGGGTACGATCGCGCCCATGGAAGATGCCAACTTTTTGAGAGAGCTCGGACAGCAGCTTCGCGTCGACTCGATCCGGTCAAGCGACGCCGCCGGCTCCGGCCACCCCACGTCGTCGATGTCCGCCGCCGACCTGATGGCGGTCCTGCTTGCCAACCACCTGCACTACGACTTCGACCATCCCGAGGACCCCCGCAACGATCACCTGATCTTCTCCAAGGGGCACGCCTCGCCGCTCTACTACAGCATGCTCAAGGCGGCCGGCGCTATCACCGACGAGGAGCTGTTCACCTTCCGCCGACTCGGGAGCCGCCTCGAGGGCCACCCGACCCCCGTGCTGCCATGGGTCGACGTCGCCACGGGCTCACTCGGGCAAGGCCTGCCGATCGGCGTCGGCGTGGCGCTCGCCGGCAAACGCCTCGAGCACCTGCCGTATCGCGTGTGGGTGCTGTGCGGCGACAGTGAGATGGCCGAGGGCTCGATGTGGGAGGCGTTCGAGCATGCCGCCTATTGCGGGCTTCCCCACCTCACGGCGATCATCGACGTCAACCGGCTCGGCCAGACGCGCGAGACCATGCACGGCTGGGACCTCGACTCCTACGCCAACCGTGCCCTCGCCTTCGGGTGGCACGCGATCGAGATCGACGGGCACGACGTCACCGCGATCGACGATGCGCTGACCGAGGCGGCGCGCGCCACGGATAAGCCGACCGTGATCGTCGCTCGGACGATCAAGGGCAAGGGCGCGAGCGAGGTGGAGAATCTCCTCGGCAAGCACGGCAAGCCGCTGTCGGATCCGGCCAAGGCGATCGCCGAGCTGGGCGGCGAGCGCAACCTGAGCGTCAAGGTGGCGAAGCCCCATGGCAACGACACGCCGCGCCACATCGACCCGGGTCACAACGTGGAGTGGCCGCGCTGGGGGCCGGACGACAAGGTCGCCACGCGCCTGGCCTACGGCGAGGCGCTGGCGGCGCTCGGCGCCGAGCACGCCGACGTCGTGGCGCTCGACGGCGAGGTGTCGAACTCGACGTTCTCGGAGATCTTCGCCAAGGCCCATCCGGACCGCTACTTCGAGATGTTCATCGCGGAGCAGCAGCTGGTCGCCGCGGCGGTTGGCCTCCAGGTCCGCCACTTCCGGCCGTTCGCCTCGACGTTCGCCGCGTTCTTCGCGCGGGCCTACGACTTCGTTCGCATGGCCGCGATCAGCCGCGCGCACATCTACCTGGTCGGCTCGCATTCCGGCGTCTCGATCGGCGAGGACGGGCCGTCGCAGATGGCGCTCGAGGATCTCGCCGCGTTCCGCGCGGTGCACTCGAGCATCGTGCTGTACCCGTCCGATCCCAACCAGACCGCCGCGCTCGTGCGACTGATGGCCGAGCACCCCGGGATCGCCTATATGCGCACCACCCGCGGCGCCAGCCCGACCATCTACGGCCCCGGCGAGTCCTTCGAGATCGGCGGATCGCGCGTGGTGCGCTCCTCTGATGACGACCAGGTGACGCTGGTCGGCGCCGGCGTCACCCTGCACGAGGCGCTCAAGGCGGCCGATACGCTCGGCGAGCAGGGCGTGGCAGCACGCGTGATCGACCTGTACTCGGTCAAGCCGGTCGACGCCGAGACCCTGCGTCAGGCCGCCGCGGACACCGGCGCGATCGTGACCGTCGAGGATCACTGGCCCGAGGGCGGCCTCGGCGACGCTGTCCTGGGCGCCCTGGCCGAGGTCGAGTCCGTCCGGGTGCGCAAGCTGGCGGTCGGCATCTTGCCGGGCTCCGGTACGCCGGCGGAGTTGCTGCACGAGGCCGGCATCGACGCCCACGCGATTGTGGCCGCGGCGCGGGATCTCGTCCGCGCACACGCCGGCGCCGGATAGTCGCGACATCAGCGCCGGGGTCGCGAGGTCAACGCCGGCGCGCGGCTGCGGCGTCGCGCTCGGCGTCCGGGTCGCCCGCGGTGGCCGGGTCACGCGATGCGGCGGGGTCCCACCCGTCCCCGTCGCCTGAGGTCGCGCGGCTGACGTCGCTTGACGCCCCGGCGTCCTTATCGAAAACAGGGTGCTCGCCGGTCACGGTCGACAGCGCCTGGATCACCTCATCGGCGAGCTTGGCGCCATCGTTGGCACGGTCCGGCGTGGCCTGGACGCGAACCACGACGTCGGTCCCGTCGATCTGCTCCAGCAGGACGACGGGCGCCCGGCGGGTCGGCGTCTGGATCTGGTCGTCGAGGATCGCCTGCACCTGGGTGATGCTGATTCCCGTCTCGAGCCGCACCCGCACGTCGACCGGTTCCGGCTCCCGGATCGGCAGCACCGCGGCCGACAGGACGACGTTGTTGGGCACCATGATCCGGTCCTCGCCGCGCGCCAACGTCGTGTACAGGAGGCCAAGCGAACTGACGACGCCTTCGAGCTGTCCCGCCACGGCGCCGGCCTGGAGCCTCACCCGCTCGCCGACCCGGAACGGTCGCGCGCTCAGCAGCACCATGCCAGCGAACAGGTTCCCCAGCGTCTGCTGGGCGGCCAGACCGATGATCACGGCGGTGAATGCGCTTCCGGCGACGATCGAGGTTGCGCTCACGCCGGCCACGCCAAGCACGACCAGGACCACGATCCCGACCGTGACCAGACGCATGATGAACCCGACGGTTCCCGCTGTCCCCGGGTCCATCCGGCGGAAGAACGTCGGCCCGGCTACGCGCCCGACGTCGCGGGCGATGGCCCAGCCCAGCGCGAGCAGCACGGCGACGGTGGCGATCCGGACCGCCGTTATCCACGGGCTGTGGTCCGCGACGTCGAACCACGACTTGTAGTTGTCGTAGAAGACGATCACCGCTACGAACAGCGCGACCTCGAGCACCACCCGCCGCCGCGCGTTCTGCACGGTCTTCTGGTTCACGTCGACGGCTAGGCCGACTCGTTCCCACTCGTCGCTGTGGGTCTCGAACATCTGATCCAGGCGGAAGTCCGGGCGCGACGGCCTGAACCGATCTCGCGGCTGCTTGGGTTTTTGTTCGTCTTCGCTCACGTCTCTACGTATCACCTCCGCGCGCCCGCGGTTTCACGCACAGCTCTCAGAATAGGCGCCCCTGCTCCGTCCAAGGCGTGTTTCCCCGAGCCTCCTCGCCCGATTCGCCGGAATCGGCGTTCTGTGTGCGATCCCTCACGAACCGCCACGCCGGTCGCTCCGGCCCCTTGACGAGCCCCATGAGCCGCCGGCGCTCCTCCGGCTGCATGTACGCGCCACGCTGATACAGCCGCTTGTACCGGTCGACCAGGTCCGGACGGTGCTCGCGCAGCCATTCGAAGAACAACCCCTTCACATCGCCCCGGAGGTGCAGTGGGATCCCGGTCACGTACGCCGCGCCGGCCTCCGACGCCGCTTCGAGAATCGGCGCCACCTGCTCGGGCGCATCGTTGATCCCCGGCATCAACGGCGCCACCAGCACCCCGGTCCGGATCCCGGCCCTGGTCAGCTCCGCCACCGCCTCGAGCCGCGCGCGCGGGTTCGGCGAGCGCGGCTCCGTCGCCCGCCACGCCCGCTCATCCACCGTCGGCACCGACAGCGCCGCGCTGAATTCGGCTCGCTCCGCGATCTGCTTCATCACCGGCAAATCGCGCAGCAGCAGCGGAGACTTGGTGAGGATCGAGCAGGGATTGGCCGCATCGCGCATCGCCTCCCAGATCCCCGGCATCAGCTTGTACCGGCCCTCGGCCCACTGATACGGATCGGTGTTCGTCCCCAGCGCCACGTGCTCGTGCGTCCACGACGGCCGCGCCAGCTCGGCCCGCAGCACCTCCGGCGCATTGACCTTGACCACGATCTCGCGCTCGAAGTCCCGGCCCGCGTCGAAGTCCAGGTACTTGTGCGTCGGACGGGCGAAGCAGTAGGCGCACGAGTGTGTGCAGCCGCGAAACGGGTTGATAGTCCACCGGAACGGCACGTGCGAGGACTCCGGCACGCGGTTCAGGATCGACTTGGCCCGGACCTCGTAGAACCTCGTCTCGACCGCCTCGGGTGCGTCGAAATGACGTACCACGGCTTCCTCCCGGTAGCCCGGAAGCCGAGCCCGTTCCTCGGCATCGATCGATAGGTTGCTCCAGCGCACGAACGTATGTTCCCATACGCATCGGATGGACCCCTGCGCCGACCGCACGAGCCCGCTGGACGCGACGCTCAGGACTGCTTGCCGAGGCTGAGGAGATGGCCGAAACGGCCCAGCTGCAGCGCCGCGGCCTCGAGCGACAGGGCAATCTGTGCGTCGGGCTCGATGCTGTCGTGGGTCAGCAGTTCGAGCAGCCCGATCGTAGTCGTGCCGCTCCGGACCGGCAGCAGCAGGGCCGAGCTCATCCCGTGCGCGGCCGCGGTCTGCAGCCGCGCGTCGTCGACCGCGTCGATGTCGGTGAGCCAGGTCAGGTGCGGCGCCTGGAGCGCCTGATCGAGGAGCGAGCCGTCACGGGTCAGCGCCACCTCCCAGGTCAGCGCCTCGAACCGGTCGAGGCCGCGGTGCGCGGTCCACGTCGCGGCGCAGCCCAGGTTGCTGGCGTCATCGGGCAGCCACGCGGTCACCGTGTCCCATCCGCCTTCCGAGCCGAGCACCTCGACGGTCTCCTTCAGAACGTTGCGCCACACCGACTCGCGCGCGAGTGAGGCCGACAGCGTCCGCTTGGCGGTCGGCTGCCAGCTGACGCCGCCGGCCACGTGCGCCGGCGCCTTGTCGGCCCCGTCGTCGATCCGAGCCAGCTCGACGACCGGGGTCTCCGTGGCCGGTTCGGGCGCCTCGGCGGGGTCGGCAGCGTCCGCGTCGACCGTGTCGGCCGGAGGCTCCGCCTGCGCCTCCTCGAGTCGCGCCTCTGCCTCCTCGAAGCGCGCCTCGGCCTCCCCGGCACGCGCCTCCGCCTCCCCGGCACGCGCCTCCGCCTCCCCAGCACGCCTCTCGGCCTCCTCCAGGCGCGCCTCGGCGTCGGCGAGCGCGGCGGCGTCTCCCTCGGCCCTCGCGCGCGCTCTCTCGGCCTCCGCCTCCAGCTCCGCAATCCGCCGGTGCCCCAGCTGGACCTCACCGTCCAGCTGGTCGATCCGTGTCGCGTCCGCCTTCATGTCGGCCTCGAGCGCCTCGATGCGCAGGGGAGACACCTTCGCAGCCACCTCGAGCTCGGCAATCCGGGCCTGCCGGCGCTTGAGCTCGTCCTCGAGCTCTCCGATCCGGGCCGGACCGAGCGTCGCCGCCGCCTCCAGCTCCGCGATCCGCACCTCGCCCACCTTCGCCTCGCCTTCGAGCTCGGCGATACGTGCCCGGCCGTGTTCGAGCTTTCCGTCCAGATCCTCGATCCGCATCCGACCGCGCTTGAGCTCGTCCTCGAGCTCTCCGATCCGGGCCGGACCGAGCTTCGCCGCCGCCTCCAGCTCGGCGATCCGCACCTCGCCCACCTTCGCCTCGCCTTCGAGCTGGGCAATCCGTGCCCGGCCCTGTTCGAGCTTTCCGTCCAGATCCTCGATCCGCGTGCGGCCGCGCTCGACCTCCGCCTCGACCTGCGTCGCCCGCGAGCGCCACTGCTCGGCCTCGGCCTCGGCCTTGTCCGCCCGCGCCACCGCGGCCCGCAGCTCGACCTCGGCCCGGTCGGCCTGCCCGTCTGCCGCTCGGAGCTCGCCCTCGGTCTGCTCCACCCGGTCGAGCACCCCGCGCAGCTCGCCCTCGAGCTTCTGGACGCGAGCGGTCGCGACCTCCAGCTCGACCTCCGCCTTGTCCGCGCGCATGATCGCGCTCCGGAGCTCCGCCTCGAGCTCCTTGACGCGCGCCTGCAGTCCCTCGCCCTGCCTCCGCTCGTGCTCGAGCTCGCCGGTCAGCGCCGCGCGGGTCTTCAGCGCGGCATCCCGCTCGGCGACTGCATCGGCCAGCGCCCCCTCGGCCGCGATTCGCGCCTTCTCGCTCGCGCGCAGCTGGGCGCCCGAGTCATCCGTGCCCTGCTGGCGCTCCAACGCGGCCAGCTCGTCGCGCGTTTGCTTGACCTCGCGCTCGAGCTCGGCTCGGGCGCTGGCCGCCGAGTCGCGCTCGGCCGCCGCGGTGGCCCGGACCGCGTCGGCGTCGGCCCGCGCCTTGTCGAGATCGGCGCGCGTGGACTCGGCGTCGGCCCGCGCTCGCTCGACCTCGGTCCGCGCGGCGTCCGCGTCGGCCCGGGCGCGCTGGACCTCCGCCCGGGCGGCCTCGGCATCGTCGCCGAGTCGCTGGCGCACCAGCTCGAGCGTGCGCTCGAGCTCCTCGGCGCGGCCCCGCTCGCGGGTTAGCGCGCGGTCGAGCTCGGCGGCTTGCTCGGCCAGCTTCGTCTCGGCGTCACCGCCCTGGCCGTCCTCGCGGGCGGCCTGCAGCGCGCGCTCGAGCTCCGCCATACGCCCCTGCGCCGCCTGGAGCTCCGTGGTCAGCTTCTCGTTCGCGTTCAGCGCCGTGTCGCGTTCGGCCACGGCGGTGGCGCGCTCGGCTCGGGCCTCGGCGAAGGCCGCCTCCTGCTCGGCGGAGGCGGGCGCCGGCGCGGCGGCGGGCGGGGGCGATGCCGTGCGGCCGCGGGCGTCCGGGAGGAGCCCCCACTCGGCGAGCAGCTCGGCCTGGACGCTCTCGGCGTCGAGCCGGCTCCACCGTTCGACGCGAAGCAGCCGCGCGGCCTCGCTACGCGCGACGTGCGCCTCGGCGGACGGCGCGGCCACACCGCACACGAGCGTCGGCACGCCCTGGCGGTCGCCTACCGGGAACCGGAGCACGACGAACGGGTCACGTCCCTGGAACGGCCCAACCATGTACTCGAGCTGCAGGGGCTCCTCGACGCCCTCTTCGCGCTCCTGGGCGCGAGGGCCGTCAACGGTCTCGGCCGGCGGAAGCTCGGCCTCGGTGCGGCCGAGCAGGCGCTCCTCCGAGGTCCCCAGGACGGTCGTGAAACGGGAGTTGACCCGCACGTAGCGCCCGTCGAGATCCTTCAGCCACACCAGGGCCGGGCTCTCGTCGAGGGCTCCGTCGAGCAGCGCCTCACCGGCGTCGCCCAAGGAGGGCAGGGCACCGGTCGGGAGAGTCACCAGCACGTGGCGCCCGCCGTCGCGGTCGGCCATCGCCGCGATGTCGATAGCCAGGCCGTCCAGCTTGAGCACCGCCGCGTTGGCCTGGCCGTCGAGCACGCGCTTCAGCTCGGGTGAGGTCGGGCACAGCTCCTCCTTGCCGTCGTACCAGCGACGGAACGGGTCGGTGCTCCGCTCGAGCCGGCCATCCTCACCGATCAGCGCGAGAGCGGGCATGTTCGTGACCGCGGCCAGGGTGGCCATCAGCGGTCCACCATTGAGTGGATTACTCCCACAGACTGCGTTTCGGCGCGCTAAGAGACTGGAACTTGCGCGCAATCGGCCTCTGGACGGATGTCCACTTGACCGAAACGGCGGAACTGGACGAATGTCAGATGGGGCGCCTAAGCCGACGCCCCGGCCGACTCATCGGAGGGCTCGGCTGAGGATCGATTCCTGCCCGCTGAGGGTCTGGGAGGTGGCGTCCAGGATCTCGACATCGACCAGTTCGCCGGGTGCGCCCAGGCCGGTGAAGTTGACCACCTTGTTGTGCCGCGACCGGCCCCGCAGGCGAGAGGGATCGGTCCGGGAAGGACCCTCCACCAGCACGTCGAGAGTGCGGCCGATGAAGCGCTCGGCGCGCTCGTGCGCCCGCCGCTGCACCACTTCGACCAGTCGTTGAAGGCGCTCGACCTTGAGCTCGTGCGGCACCTGATCGGGCAAGCTCGCGGCCTCGGTGCCGCGCCGGGGCGAGTAGATGAAGGTGAACGCGCCGTCGTAGGCGATCGCGTCGACGAGCTCCACCGTCTGCTCGAAATCGGCATCCGTTTCCCCTGGAAATCCAACGATTATGTCGGTGGTCAGGGCGCAGTCGGGGACGTGCTCGCGGATCATCGCCACCCGGTCGAGGTAGCGCTCGCGCGTGTAGGTGCGACGCATGCGCTTGAGGACCCGGCTCGACCCCGACTGGAGCGGCAGGTGAATGTGCTCGCACAACGCAGGAAGCTCGGCGTGGGCGCGGATCACGTCCTCGCGCATGTCCTTCGGGTGAGGGCTCGTGTAGCGGATGCGGTCGATCCCGTCGATCGCGTCGACCCGGCGGAGCAGCTCGGCGAACGTCGTCCGCTGCTCGCGCGGCAGGTCGCGGCCGTAGGAGTTGACGTTCTGCCCGAGCAGGGTGACCTCGCGGACGCCGTCGGCGGCCAGGCCCTCGACCTCGGCCACCAGCTCGTCGCCAAGCCGCGAGACCTCGCGTCCGCGCGTCGAGGGGACGATGCAGTACGAACACACGCAGTTGCAGCCGACGCTGATCTGGACCCACGCGTGGTGCTCGCGGGCGCGCTTGGCCGGGAGGTGCCCGGTGAACCCCTCGAACTCGAAGTACCCCTGCGCGCTCAGCGAGTCGCTGACCAGGAACTCGGCGAGCTTGTGTACCTGGCCGGGGCCGAACGCGACGTCGACGAACGGGAAGCGCGCGAACACCTCCTCCTTGACCGACTGGGCCCAGCACCCGCCCACGCCGACGACCACCTCAGGCCGCTGTGACTTGACACGCTTCGCTTCGCCCAGGTGGGCGACGAATCTGGAGTCGGCCTTCTCCCGAATCGAGCACGTGTTGAACAGGATCAGGTCGGCCTGGTCGCGGTCCGGCGCCTCGGCGTAACCGAGCGACTCGAGCATGCCCTTCATGCGCTCGGAGTCGTGCTCGTTCATCTGACAGCCGAACGTGGTGACGTGGTAAAGCTTCACCGTGGCAAGGGTACCGGGACCCGCATCGGTCCCTGCGGCAAGCCGTTCACCGTCTTTTAACAGGTTTGGCGCGAAACGGGGAAGCCTTTCGGCGCCTTGGACGACCGGAACCAACAGCGCTGGCGACTCACCCGACGAGGGCTGTTCAAGCGCGGCGGCGCGCTCGGCGCGGCGCTGACCGTGCCCGGTCTGGGCAGCGCGATCATGAGCGCGAGTGCCGCGGCCGCCATGCACGTTCCGGACAGTCTGCCCGACCCGACCCGCCCGGCGGGGACCGCGACCGGAGCGATGCCGTTCGACCACGTGGTGTGCGTGATGATGGAGAACCACTCGTTCGACAATCTGCTGGGCGCGCTGCCACGGCTGGGCCAGCCCAAGGCCGACGGCCTGACGTTCAACAAGGCCGGTCAGGCGACCAACACGAACCCGAGCTCGAACGGAACGGTCACGTCGTACCAGCTGCTGAACACCGAGCAGCCCGGGAGCGTGGATCAGTCGTGGAACGCCACCCACCAGCAGATCGACGGCGGCAAGATGGACGGGTTCGTCGAGTCGAATGGCTCGACGCAGGCGATGGGCTACTGGACCGACGAGGTGCTCCCGTTCGCCTACTCATTGGCGCGGACGTTCTGCAGCGCGAATCGCTGGTTCTGCTCGGCTCCGTGCCAGACGTACCCCAACCGTCGCTTCCTGATGGCCGGCACCGCGTACGGAAACATCTCCACCGACACGCAGAGCCTGCAGGACGCGCCCCCTCCGAACGGCACGATCTTCGACCGGCTGCACGCGTACGGGATCAGCTGGACCAACTACTTCACCGACCTGCCGCAGACCGGGATCATCCCGTCGGTCATCGAGAAGTACCCGACCGGCCTCGCTCCCATCGCGAAGTTCCTGGCCGACTGCGCCGCGGGGACCCTCCCGAGCGTCAGCTTCGTCGATCCCGAGTTCGGGGTGCTGTCTGACATCGGCTCGCCGCTGGCCTCGCTGCCCCAGGTGGCGACGCAGCCCACCGTGGCGGAGGTCCTCCAGAACCTCAACGGCGTGGGCGGCGACCAGGAGAGCCCACAGGACATGTACTACGGCGAGGCGTGGGCGTACCGCATCCTCCAGGCCGTCCTCGACTCGCCCGCCTGGTCGCGCACGCTCCTGATCTATACCTACGACGAGCACGGCGGGTACTACGACCACGTGCCCCCGCCTCCCGCGATCGCGCCCGACTCGATCCGGCCCGTCCTGTCCCCCGGCGACGCCCCGGGCGGTTACAACCTGTACGGGCCGCGCGTCCCCGGGATCGTCGTCTCGCCCTACTCGAAAGCGAACGGCGTCACCAACGTGGTCCACGACCACACCTCGGTGCTCGCCACGATCGAGGCGAAGTGGAACCTGCCGGCCCTGACCTACCGCGACGCGAACGCGACCACCGTGATGGACTTCCTCGACGTGAGCCGACCCGCGTACCTCGTGCCGCCGACGACGTTGGTTGCGCCGTCAGCGACCGGACCCTCGGGTCCGGTGGGGACGTCCAGCTGATGAGCGCGCGAGGCACAAACCTGGTCCGTCGCCGGCTGGGCGTGATCGCCGGAGTGTGCGCGCTCGGCGCGGCGTGCGCGGCCGCGATCCTGGCCCTGCTTCCGCCGGGCGCCCCGGCGGCCGGATTCCAGCTCCCGCCCGTCCGCTACGTGTTCGTGATCATGCTCGAGAACGAGAACTACGCCACGACCTTCGGCGACCCGTCGGCGGATCCGTACCTCGCCACCACGCTGCCCAAACAGGGAGCGTTGCTGAACGGCTATTACGCCACCGGCCACGAGAGCAACGACAACTACATCTCGATCGTCTCGGGCCAGCCACCGAACCCGCAGAACCAGGCCGACTGCCAGATCTTCGACGACTTCGTCGGCGCGGACCTCGGGTCAAGCGGGGTCGAGTCCGGCACCGGCTGCGTGTACCCGGCCAGCGTTCAGAATATCGGCACGCAGCTGTCGTCCGCGGGGTTCAACTGGAAGGCCTACCAGGGGGACATGGGCAACGACCCCAACCGCGAGACCGCGGCGTGCGGCCATCCAGCGCTGAACTCCCAGGATCAGACGCAAAGCGCGGTGACCGGTGACGGCTACGCCACCCGCCACGACCCGTTCGTGTACTTCCACTCGGTGATCGACAACCAGACGTACTGCGATGACCATGTGGTCGCGCTCGGGACGTCGGCCGGCACGATGCCGCCCGCCGCGCTCGCCGGCGAGACCGGCCTCGCCACCGACCTCAAGAAGGTCTCGACCACGCCGGCGTTCTCGTTCATCACCCCGAACCTGTGCGACGACGGCCACGACTACCCGTGCACCAATCAGCCCGGCGGCTCCTCAGCGCTCGCGGACATCGACACGTTCCTCCAGACCTGGGTGCCGCGGATCACGAACTCGCCGGCGTTCAAGAAGGATGGGCTGCTCGAGATCACCTTCGACGAGTCAGACGGCCCGCAGTCGGACGCCTCGTCGTGCTGCGGCGAGCAGCCCGGGCCGGGAGATTCGCCGCTGCCGGGCATCAGCGGGCCAGGCGGTGGGCTGGTCGGCGCCGTCCTGCTCTCGCCGTTCATCGCGCCGGGCACCGTCAGCGCGACGCCGTACAACCACTACTCGTCGCTGGCGAGCTGGGAGACGCTGCTGGGGCAGCCGCGCCTGGCCGAAGCCACAACCGTCCCGGCCACCTTTGGCTCGGACATCTTCGCCGCCACGCATCGCTGAAGTCAGCGGGTAGGCGCGCGATACCGCCACGTAGCGGCGGTGAAACCGCGGCTACTTACCGTTCTCATCGCACGCAGGTCGTCGCGGACGCGTGCGCCGCGGGGGATGCCGAGGCCGGCGCGAGGAGGATGGAGAGCCTGCGCTACCTCGGAGACGCGTTTCTCACCGACGTTGCCGAGTTTCGAAGGACGCTCGCCCCACAAGGGTGAGCGGGCGAGTCAGCTCGGCTTGAACCCCGGCAGCATGAGCTCGAGCGCGGCCCCGCGGCCGTCCGGGGAATCGCCGACACGAACGCTGCCCCGGTGCGCCTCGGCGATCGCGCGCACGATGGCCAGGCCGAGCCCGGCTCCCCCGCCGGCGCGGGTCCGACCGGTGTCGGTGCGGTGAAAGCGCTCGAACACGCGCTCGCGCTCGTGTTCTGGGATGCCGGGCCCGTCGTCGGTCACCGTGAAGCGGATCCGGTCGAGAGCGAGCGGTCGGACGTCGAGGCGGACGAGACCGTCGCGCTCGACGGTGTGCTCGATCGCGTTGCGCGCGAGGTTGCGCAAGGCCTGCGCGAGGCGGTCGGGATCAGCCTCGAGCGTTCCGTCGACGATCGTCCCGAGCTCGAACCGGCGCTCCGCGGTCAGGCTGAGGCCATCCCAGAGGTCGGTGACGAACGGACGCAGGTCGATCGACTCGACCCGCAGGAAATCCGTGCGCTCGGCCTGCGCGAGCACGAGCAGGTCGTCGACAAGCCGGCTGATCCGCGTAATCTCCGCCCGGACCAGACGCTCCACGCGAACCACTTCGGCGCTCGACGGGTTCTCCTGGGCGGCGAGCACCTCGAGTTGGCCGCTGATCACGGTCAGCGGCGTGCGCAGCTCGTGGGACGCATCGGCGACGAACTCTCGCTGGCTGGCGAACGCCTCGGATAGTCGATCGAGCATTCGGTTGAAGGCCTCGGCCAGGACCCTCACCTCGTCGGCACGGCTGCTCGTGATCTCCATGCGCGGGCCGAGATCGCCGGCGTCCACGCGCGTGGCCACCTGCGCCATCCGCCGCAGCGGCGCCGACACTCGCGCTCCTGCCAGGTACGACGCGAGCAGGGCCAGCCCGAGTACCACCACGCCGGCCAGCACGAACGCCCGCGCGACGCCGTGCTGAGCGCGCGCCACCAGCGCCAGCGGCTCGCCGGCGCCGGCGATCACCTGCGCCGTACCGAGGTCCGCGTGCTGCTCGAAGATCCGCGTCCGGCCGACATCGGGCACGAGCGAGGTGGAGTAACCGAGGTGCGGCACCTTCAGCTTGCGGCCTTGGGCGTTCTCGAGCTGCTGATCCTCCTCGGTCTCGCCGCCTTCGGGCGGGCCGCCGCCGAACAGCTCGGGGTGGTTGCTGGCGGTCGCGACGCCGGGGATCAGGACGAAGAACAGCGTCGAGGTCGCGGTGTACGGCTGGGCCAGCACGTAGCGCTTCGCGGCCGCGCTGATCACCTCGGGGCGGTCGCCCTTGAGCGTCTGCAGCGACTGGATCAGCTGGCTGGTGTCGCCGCTGATATCGCGGTCGATCTCGCCCTCGAGCTGCGTCCCGGTGTCCTGATAGACGACGAGGAAGACCACCGCGGCGGACACGAGCATGACCCCGGCCACCCAGGCCGTCAGCCTCCACCGAAGGCCGACTGGGAGCGTCGAGTGCTGCCGCGCGCGGGATCGGGGCCGGGGGCGCCGTCGCCGGAAGCTAGGCGGTCGCATCCAATCGATAACCGACCGAGCGCACCGTGACGATCGGGGCGCTCGTGCCCTGCGTGCGGAGCTTGCGGCGCAGGTACCCGATGTACACGTCGACCACGTTCGTGCCGGGATCGTATTCGTAGCCCCAGACCGCGCGGAGGATCTGTTCGCGCGAGAGGACGTGGCCGCGATTGTGCATCAAGTAGGTCAGAAGTTCGAATTCGGTCGTCGACAGGCGCACGAGCGTGCCGCCGCGGCGGACCTCGCGCGTGATCAGGTTCACCTCGATGTCGCCGGCACTCAGCGTAGTGCGCGGCGAGTGGGCTGCGGCGCGCAACTGGGCTCTGATCCGCGCGGCGAGCTCGGTCAGCGAGAACGGCTTGGTCAGGTAGTCGACCGCTCCGGCGTCGAGACCGGCGACACGGTTCTCGACCTCGCCGAGTGCGGTCAGGACGATCACGGGGAGTCCCGGCTTGGCGTCCTGGAGCGTGGCCAGCACGTCCATCCCGGTGCGGCCTGGAAGCATCAGGTCGAGTACGACCAGATCAACGTCGTTCTCGAGCCCGGCGGCGGCGCCGTCCGTTCCGTCGGCGGCCGAGATCACGTCGAATCCCATGGCGCGCAGGCCGCGATCGAGGAAGTCGACGATCCCTGGCTCGTCTTCTATTACGAGGATCAATCCGGGCATGCCCAAACGCCGCCTCCGCCGGCGAAGTACGTCGGACGATCATAAGAGCGCGCCTCGGCGAGCGGTTGGACGGGCAAGAGATTTCTCATTCTGCGCTCACGTCGGCCTTCGATTGGCGTACGACCATTCTGTCCGTGGGAACCAGCGACGATGTCATGTCGGCGCGCCGGGAGCGCGACCGGTCGGTCAGGGTGCGGTGGCGCGAGCGGCTGCGCCTGCCCGGCGCGATCACCGGCGGTGGCACCGACGGCAACGAGCGGCTGACCGCGATCACGGGCGCGATCCTGATCGTGCTGCTGGCGCTCATCGGGTTCACGATCCCCCAGTTGAGTCAGTTCATCTGGCTGCACCTGTTCGTCGGCATACTGCTGATCGGCCCGGTGGTGCTCAAGACGGCGAGCACCGGCTACCGCTTCATTCGCTATTACGCCGGGAACGCGGCATATCGATCCAAGGGCCCGCCCGAGGTGATCCTGCGCCTGATCGGCCCGATCGTCGTGCTCACGACCGCCGTGGTGTTCGTCACCGGCGTCGTGCTTCTGGTTCTCGGTCCGCAGCATCGCGACCCGTGGCTCGAGCTGCACAAGGTGAGCTTCATCGTGTGGGTGGTGTTCATGGGCCTGCACGTGCTCGGCCATCTGCCGGCGGTCGCGCGAGCGCTGGGTCTGGGCGGGCGCGAGCAGGGCCTTTCCGCGGTCCCGGGCGCCGCGGGGCGGTGGATCGCGCTTTCCGGGGCGCTCGTCGCCGGCGCCGTGCTGGCGATCGTGCTGATCCCGGAGTTCTCAGCCTGGACGGGGCACAGCGTGTTCGTGCACCACCACCACGGTGGTTAGACGAAGCGGGCTCACCGCGCGCCCTCGGTCGGCGACGCGCGATGAGCCCAGAGTGCCTTGGCGTGAGAGCCGGTGTCGGCTACGAGCCGGCTAGCTGCAGGTCGACGCCCAGGTGCACTCGTTGAATCCGTCGGCCGTCGAGTTCGGCGCGGACGGCGCGCCGATCACGTTGCTGTTCGAGTCGATGAGATCCATCGCCTCCGAGGACTTGAGCCCGGCCGATGCGCCGTTGACGGTGGCCGAGGTCCACCCCGGATTGCTCAGGTTGGGGAGCGAGGCGAAACCGGCGTTGGTGCCGATCTCGAGCGGAGTCTCCTCGATCCACTCGGCGGTCGCGTGCGTGGAGGGATACGGCACGGTCTGCGAGAACGACTCCCCACGGGTCACATCCTGGATCGAGATCGTCCACGCGTTCGAGTCGGGAACGACCTCGGAGAGCGACGCGTGCATGTGGTCACCCGGCGAAACCGTCATGTTGCTGATGGTCAGCGACGGCGCGGGTACGAGCTCCCACCACGCCGAATACGACGCGGCGCCGGTGGCGTCGACGTCTTGCTCGGTTCCGGTCTGGATCAACGTGCTGTCGGTGGCCGTACAACCGGCGTCGATGCACCCGCCGCCGATCCCGATCCAATCCGACGAGGCCTCCGCCTGCCCGGCCGCGTGCTGGGTGACGGTGGGAACCGTCCAGTCGCCGGTGATCGAGGTGAACAGCTTGCTTCCCTGCTCGAGCGTCCCCTGGTTGTAGCCGAACCAGTTGCTGCTGGAGTTGGCGTTCAGCTGAAGCCCGTGCGGGGCAAGACGAAGCAGCTGCCCGTGCGACTTGAGTGCAGCCGACGCGCTCGCGGTCGCCACGGCACAGCTGGCCAGCGAAATGGAGAGAACGACAACCAGGCGCCGGACAGCACCCGGTGCCAACAACCGTCTATTCATGAGGTCCCTTTCTCGGCGGCTTGCGGGCCACAGCCGCCGACCTCCCGCTAGGTTCGACCCGCCGGAGGGACGTATACCCCGAGACGGCAGTTTTTGATCACTGCGGTTTCTCTTAGCGCGCGTACTCCACGGCGCGCGATTCGCGGATCACGGTCACCTTGATCTGGCCGGGGTACTCGAGCTCCTTTTCGATCTCGCGCGCGATCTCGTAGGAGAGCAAGGTCGCGGCATCGTCGTCGATCGCGCCGGGCGCCACCATTACGCGGATCTCGCGGCCGGCCTGCATCGCGTAGACCTTGTCGACGCCCTTGTGACGCGTGGCGATCTGCTCCAGGTCGCGCAGGCGCTTGACGTACTGCTCGAGCGATTCGCCGCGCGCGCCGGGACGCGCGCCCGACAGCGCGTCGGCGGCCTGCACGATCACCGCCTCGATCGTCTGCGGCTCGACCTCGTTGTGGTGCGATTCCATCGCGTGCGCGACCGCCTCGGACTCGCCGTACTTGCGGGCGAGCTCACCGGCCACCAGCGCGTGTGGTCCCTCGATCTCGTGCGTGACCGCCTTGCCGATGTCGTGCAGCAGGGCGGCCCGGCGCGCGGTCTTGGCGCTCGCCCCGAGCTCCTGGGCCATCATCGCGGCGAGCTGGGAGACCTCGATCGAGTGGGCCAGGACGTTCTGTCCGTAGCTCGTGCGGAACTTGAGGCGGCCGAGCATCTTGGCCAGTTCGGGATGGAGGCCCTGGACGCCGGCGTCGAGCACCGCCTGCTCGCCGAGCTCCACGATGTGGTTCTCGAGCTCCGACTTGGCCTGGAAGTACATCTCCTCGATCCGGGCGGGGTGGATCCGGCCGTCCTGGAGGAGCTTCTCGAGCGTGAGGCGCGCGATCTCCCGGCGAACGCCGTCGAAGCCCGAGAGCACGACCGCGCCCGGCGTGTCGTCGATGATGAAGTCGACCCCGGTTAGGTTCTCGAGCGCGCGGATGTTGCGACCCTCGCGGCCGATGATCCGTCCCTTCATGTCGTCCGCCGACAGCTGGACCACCGACACGGTCGTCTCAGCGGCGTGTCCTGCCGCGAGGCGTTGCATACAGACCGAGAGGATGTTGCGCACGCGCCGCTCCGCCTCGCGCTTGGTCTCCTCCTCGATCTGCCGGATGCGCCGCGCCGCGTCGTGCTTGGCCTGCTCCTCGACCTCCTTGAGCAGTAGCTGCTTGGCGCGGCCCGCCGAGAGCCCGGAGACCTGCTCGAGCGAGCGTTCGAGCTCCTGGCGCTGCTCGGCGACCTGGGCGCGCTCCTGGTCGAGTTGCGCTTCCTTGCGCGCGAGTCCCTCCTCGCGCCGGGTGGCGGCTGCGGTCCGTTCGAGCACCTCGGCGTCCCGGCGCACCGGAGGGGCCGGAGGCGCCACCGGCGCCACCTCGACGACCGGCGCGCTTGTGCCCGGACTGGCAGCGGCCGCGGTCCTGGGGCCGTGCATCCGGCCGTAGATGACAGCGGCGGTCACGATTCCCACCGCTATCAGCGCTGCGGCACCGATGATTTCCATGGTCGATCCTCTCCTAAGGTTCCGGCAAAAAGCCGGACCTGCTTCAAAGCTTTGATTTTTGGAGCGACCGAGCGGCCCGTGCGAGCCTGCACGAACGGATGCCGGCTAGGCGATGGGCGCCTGCCTTCAGGCGGCGGCTACCTGGCGGGTTCTGAGGCTTGTCTAAAAGGACCAGGTGGCCCGATAGTGATTGCCGTCAACACTGAGAGTCCGGAATCCAAGATATACGTTGTTTGCTGGTGTTCTTTAGTGGCCCGCGGGCCATTCGTTCGCTGACCGGGATCGTAGTACCGCCACGCGGCCGGCGCAACGACGCACCGACCCGCCCGGCAGCACCAACTTGTTTCACCGTCACGATTCCGCGGAATCGCCTCCCGGCGCTGGCTACTTGTGGTCGACCGGCGCTGGCTCCCGGGTGTGGCTGGTGATCGCCTCGAGCGCCAGCTCGGTGTCGTAGCCCTTGCGCAGCAGCACGCCCAGCGCCCGCTCGCGCTCCCGGCGATCCCCCACCGGCGTGGGGAAGCGCCGCCGCAGCAGGGCGAGGGCGCGGTCCATGTCACCGGTGGCGCCGGCGCGTTCGGTCTCGTTGCCGGCGCCACCGGGGCCGGCCGGGTCGCCAGGGCCGCCGCCGGCGTCATGCTCGGTGAGCGCGTCCTCGACGAGGTCGGCGTCCACCCCGCGCGCGAGGAGTGCCCGGCGGATTCGGTCGCTCCCCCACTCCTCGAGCTCGCGCTTGTCCTGGACGAACAGGCGGGCGAACCGTTGGTCGTCCAGGTATCCCTGCTCGAGCAGGGTGGCGACCGCGCGCTCCACGCCCTCGAGGCCGGCGCCAGCGCGTCCGAGATGCGCGCGCATCTCGGACTCCGTGCGCTCGCGGCGGTTCAGGTAGCGGTACGCGGCTGCGAGGGTTTCCTCAAGGCTCAGGCTGCCTTCCCCTGGGCGGCCTCTGCTCCGCCCACTGCTTGAAGCGCCGGCTCGTCGCGCTCGATCGTCTTGACCGAGTTGCGGTCGATCCCCAGGGCAACGTAGATCTTGTCTTCGATCTCTTTGGCCACATCGGGGTGCTCGTCGAGGAACGCCTTCGCGTTGCCTCGCCCCTGGCCGAGCCGCTCTTCGCCGTAGGAGAAGAACGAGCCGGACTTGGCGATGATGTTGTGCTCGATGCCGTAGTCGATCAGGCACCCCGACGTCGAGATGCCCTTGCCGAACTCGATGTCGAACTCGGCCTGCTTGAACGGCGCCGCCACCTTGTTCTTGACCACCTTCACGCGGACCCGGTTGCCGACCGCCTCGGTGCCGTCCTTGAGCGTCTCGATACGGCGGATGTCCAGACGTTGGGATGCGTAGAACTTCAGCGCCCGGCCGCCCGGCTGCGTCTCGGGCGAACCGAACATCACCCCCACCTTCTCCCTGATCTGGTTCGTGAACACGCACAGGGTCTGGGTGCGGTTGAGGCCGCCGGTGATCTTGCGCATCGCCTGGGACATCATGCGGGCTTGCAGGCCGACGGACTGGTCGCCCATCTGGCCTTCGAGCTCGGAGCGCGGGGTGAGCGCCGCCACCGAGTCGATCGAGATCACATCGACCGCGCCGGAGCGGATCAGCATGTCGACGATCTCGAGCGCCTGCTCGCCGTAATCGGGCTGGGAGACCAGCAACTCATCGATATCGACGCCGATCTGCTGGGCATACAGCGGGTCCATGGCGTGCTCGGCATCGACGAACGCGCACACGCCGCCCAGCTTCTGAGCCTCGGCGATGATGTGGTAGACGAGCGTGGTCTTTCCCGACGACTCCGGGCCGAAGATCTCGATGATGCGCCCGCGCGGGACGCCGCCGATCCCGAGCGCCAGGTCGAGCGGCAGCGCGCCGGTGGGAATCGCATCAACCGCCACGCGCGCGCCCGGATCGCCCATGCGCATCACAGTGCCCTTGCCGAACTGTCGCTCGATCTGCGTCAGCGCGCCCTGAAGCGCCGCCTGCCGCTTGGCATCCGCCTTTGGATCGGACGCGGTCCCCGACCTCCCGGGCTTGTCGTTCTCGCTCATCTTCCGTTCGGCTCCTTTACGCGCTTTGATCCACCACGGTAGGCGGGGTGGCGGACGGAACCGGCACGCTAGAGCCGCCGCCTGCAACGGAACAAGACACGTTCATCGCGGGACGGGCACGGCTTTGTGCCAAGTGTGCGCCAAAGGCCGGATGGCGCCCGGTGTGTGGCGGGCCGGCGGGGGTCGTGCGCGACCTAGGGCGAGCCGGCGGTGGCGAGCCCGGCGGTCGCGAGCCCGGCGGTGGCGAGCCCGGCGGTGGCGAGCCGGCGGAGGCGAGCCGGCGGAGGCGAGCCGGCGGTGGCGAGCCGGCAGTGGCGAGCCGGCAGTGGCGAGCCGGCAGTGGCGAGCCGGCGGTGGCGAGCCGGCGCCCTCAGCTCGGGCGGTTCAGCACGTTCCGCAGGGCGGGCTCGAGCTCGGGCTGACGGAACTGGTAGCCAAGCTGCTCGAGGCGCGCCGGCACCACGCGCTGGCCCGTGGTGACGATCTCGGCCATGTCGCCGTAGAGGAGCTTCAGCGCCAGCCCCGGCACGGGCAGGACGGCCGGGCGCCCGAGCACGCGGCCGAGGGCGCGGGAAAGCTGTGTGTTGGTGACCGGGTCCGGCGCGGTTAGGTTGACCGGTCCGGATGCCTCCGGGTTGTCCAGGCAGAAGAGCAGCCCGCCAACGACGTCGTCGAGATGCACCCAAGGGACGTATTGCCGGCCGCCGGCGACGGGCCCGCCGATGCCGAGGCGGAAGAACGGGAGCATCTTGGCCAGCGCACCGCCGTCGGGCGACAGAACGACACCGGTCCGGGTGAGCGCGACGCGAAGATCGGACGCGGCGGCGAGCGCCTCGCGCTCCCAGGCGACCACGACGCCGGCGAGGAAGTCGTGGCCGGCCGACGCGTCTTCGGTGAGCGGCTCGTCGCCGTGCGCCCCGTAGTAACCCGTGGCGGATTGCGAGACGAGCGTGGCCGGCCGGCGGGCGGGCGCAAGCGCGAGCAGTCCCTGGACGAGCTGGCGTGTGCCGTCGACGCGTGAGCGGCGAATTCGGTCCTTGGCCTCGTCGGTCCAACGTTGCGCCACCGGCTCGCCCATCAGGTTGACGACGGCGTCCGCGCCGGCGAGGGCGGCCTCGGGTGGGGGTGCGTCGGTCGGATTTGGCCAGGCGTGAGCGTCGACGCCGTTGCCGAGTGCCTGGCGGGCGCGGTCCGCGTCGCGAGAGAGCGCCACCACCTCGTCGCCGCGCGCGAGCAGGGCGGCGACGACGGCCTGCCCGAGGACGCCGGTGGCGCCGGTGACGACTACGCGCATGGCGACAAGGATGGCCGATCGTGGCGAAGACGGTCGCACCGGGCCCAGAGGGCGACTAACGTCACACTCGCGGCCGGCCGCGGCGCGAGTGGGGTGAAACTCTGGCTATACGCGACTGAAGCTCCGTTCACCGCCGGCGGGCGGGCGAGTGGTGAGAAAGTCGCCCTCAGGACCAGATGCGGTCGAAGGCCGCCTGGTCGAAGGGGATCAGCCAGCACTCGGCGATGCGCCCCTGAAAGACGCGGAAGACGCCGACCGTCTCCCACGTGACCTCGACGCCGTCGCGCACCGCGCGGCCGCCGGCGAGTTGCACGACGCGGCCGGCGATGATCGCCATGCCGTGCACCTCCACGCGGAAGGTGGCGTCGGTCATGTCGCGCCGCCGGCCGAGGTACGCCAGCACGGCGTCGAGGCCGCAGTGCGTACCCGCGATCGCGCTCGCCCCCGGTACGTGCCACACGACGTCCTCGGTCAACACGTCCCGCAGCGCGCGGTCACCCACCGCCCCGGCGTAGAACGCGGCCTGCGAGGCGTGGAAGCGGCGCACGACCGACATGGGATCGGCCGCCCCCAAGTCAGACCCCAGCTCGACCACGCGGAGGGGCTCGTAGCGCGCGCCCCCCGCGCCCAGCCGCGACCGGTACAGCGTCACGCGGGAGCAGACCACCTCGCTCGAAGGCGGCCCCACCACAGACGGCGGGCGAAACCGACCGCCCCGGGACGCGACCCGCGCCACGGTCACGTGGGCCAGGAACGGCCGCGACTCGGGCGCGTACCACCCGCCGGCCACCAACGCCGAGGACAGCGTGGCCTGAATCCGCGCGAGCGCCCCGCCCGCATCCTCCAACGACACCGCCAACACCCCGGGCCGCCGGCGCGGGAGCCACAACGCCTCGCCGAACCCCGACGCGACCGGAGGCTCGCCCGCCACCACACCGCACGCGCCGCCGATCGCCTCGACCTCCCCAACCCGGCGCGACCCCAGGAAGCACAGCGTCGCGTGCAGCGACTCGGGGGCCACGAGGCGGAGACCACGCACGTCGCGCAGGGCGGCCTCGCGCCACCGCACCAGGACGTCCCGCGCCCCCGGCGGCAGTTCGAGCGCTACGAAGAGACGTGCCCGTTCGTCGGGGCTCACGCCCGCTCGGCGCCCGCCCCGGACGAAACGATGTCCCCCTCAGAGCCCTCCAGGACCCGGAGAAGCAGATGCATGGCGACCGTGGTCGACCGCTCGCGGACGTCCGATCGGCTCCCCGGCAAGCTCAGCCGGCGCGTCAACCGGGAACCGTCGCGAACAGACACGGAGAAGCACACGGTCCCGACCGGCTTCTCCTCGGTACCGCCGCCCGGGCCCGCGATCCCCGTGATCCCGATCCCGACATCGGTCCCGAAGCGCGACACCGCGCCAACCGCCAGCGCCTCCGCCACCTCATTTGAGACGGCGCCAAAACGATCAATCAAGCCGGCGTCCACGCCGGCCACCGCAACCTTGGCCTCGTTGGAATACACCACCGCCCCGCCCAGGAAGTACTCCGACGAGCCGGCGCGCTCGGTCAACCGGGCGGACATCAGCCCCCCGGTGCACGACTCCGCCACGGCCACCGTTCGCCCGGACGCCAACAGCAACGAAGCGACCTGCTCGTCCACCGTCGACCCGTCGCGCGAGAACAGCTGATCGGGATGGCGCTCGGCCACGAATTCGAGGAACGACTGATACGCCGGCTCCGCGGGCTCCTCGTACCGGGTCGAGACCTCGATCTCGCCGCGCCGCAGACAGGTCGTGATCTCGAGCGGATCAAGAGACAACCCCGCGTCCGAGGCGGCCACCAGCGTGTTGGCGATCTCCGACTCGGGGATCCCGTACAGCCGCATTACCCCGTGGCGATATACGGGCGCCCCGGCGATCGCCAAGCGGAACGCGTCCGTCGAAACCGCCTTCTCCCACATCTCGTGGAGCTCCCGCGGCGGGCCAGGTAGCACGACGACCGTGGGCCCGGACGAACCCGACGCAAAGGGCACGACCAGACCCGGTGCGGTGCCGACGGGATCCAGCACGGTGGCCCCGGACGGCACCACGGCCTGCTTGCGATTCGCGGCCAGGACCGAGTCCGGATCGAGGTCTCGCCACCGGCTCATCAACGGCCGCAGGATCTCGGCGATCTTCTCCTCCATCTCAGCATCGAGCACCATCGTCCGCCCGGTGAACTCCCCCACGACCTCGGCGGTCAGGTCATCCGCCGTTGGCCCGAGCCCCCCGCTCGTGACGATCACCGCCACGCCGACCGAGGCCATGTACCGCAGCGAGGACATCAGGTCCTCGGGCCGGTCCCCGACGATCTGGATCATCGCGGTGTCCACCCCGAGGTCGGCGAGGTGCTCCGACAGCCACGGCCCGTTGCGGTCGGTGATGATCCCGGACAGCACCTCGGTGCCGGTGACGAGAATCCCCGCCCGGACGGGCCCGCCCGACGCAGAAGGGCCGGTCATGCGCAGGTGGGCATCGCGCCCCGCGCCAGCGGCTTCATATTCCCCGGCGTCAGCTCGTATCCGATCGGCGCCCCCTGAGCCACCGGCACGGACTTGCCGTTGACCTTCATCTGCACCGAACTGTTGCCGAGCGTGACCAGCAGCTTCTTGCCGATCGCGGTCGGGATCTGCTGCCCGGCGGAGTACGTCACGCCCGGCACGAGGCGCTTGCCGTTGCCGTCCTCGACGCACACGTAGACCGTGCTCGTAGGCACGAGCTTCAAGGTCACCGTCGTAGGCTTGGGCGGAGGCGGTTTGGGCTTGTGGTGAGCCGGCCGGTGGTGCGCGGTCGTGGTGTTGCTGGTCGACGATGACGACGAGGACGATGACGCCGAGGCGCCGGTGGTGGGAGTCGAGGAGGTGCCCGAGCCCCCCAAGCCGCCGCCGATGAAGTACAGCGCCACCACCACGCCGGCCAGAACCAGCACGACGGCGCCGACCGGACCCAGGCGCGGTCGCCGGCGCCGACGGCGCTCACGCTCGCGCTCGCGGCTGCGCGCGCTGATCGGACGCAGATCCTGGTCGGCCGGGCGCTCGTAGCGGCGTTTGTACTCGTCGACGAGCTGGCGGGTGTCGACCCCGAGGAAGTCCCCGTAGGTCCGCAGGAAGCTCTTGACGTACACGGGACCGGGAAGCAGGTCCCACTCCTCGTTCTCGATCGCGCGCAGATACTTGGCCCGGATCTTGGTCCGCGCCTCGACCTCGCTGATGTCGATTCGAGCCCGGATCCGGGCCTCGCGCAACGTGGTTCCGATATCGGCCATTCGCCTGCGAAGGCTAGCGTCGGAAGGCGGACCGACCGGGCGACTATCGCGGTCGGAGCGCTCGCCCCGCAACACGCCTCACGACGGCTCGTCGAGGTCGTCGGGGACGGGCACGGGAGCGGGTGCGCCGGCGGTCGAAGCCGAGCCCCCGCCGCCGTCGGCCTCGGCCAGGTGGGACAGGATCCGCGGCACGTCGGCCTCGCCGATCAAGACCTGGCGCGGCTTGGAGCCCTCGTAGCCGGAGATGATCCCGCGCCGCTCGAGCATGTCGATCAGCCTGCCCGCGCGCGTGTAGCCCAGCCGCAACCGGCGTTGCAGCATCGACGTCGACGCGGTGCCCATCTGCGCCACCAGCGCGATCGCCTCCTCGAGCAGAGGGTCCTCGTCCGGGCTGAACTCGGGGGACTCCCCCGAATCGGAATCGCCGTCGGACGCGACCTCCTCGAGCAACTCGTCGTGGAACTCCGGCTCGCCCTGCCGGCGCCAGGTCTCGGTCAGCTCGGCGATCTGCTCCTCGTCGATGTAGGCGCCCTGGATGCGCTGGAGCTTGCTCGAGCCGACCGGCGAGAACAGCATGTCCCCCTGGCCCAGCAGCGACTCGGCGCCGTTGTGGTCGAGGATCACGCGGGAGTCGGTCTGCGAGGACACGGCAAAGGCGATCCGCGACGGGACGTTGGCCTTGATCATGCCCGTGATCACGTCCACTCGCGGGGATTGGGTGGCGAGCACGAGATGGATGCCCACAGCGCGCGCCTTCTGGGCCAGGCGGATGATCGAGTCCTCGACATCGGCCGGCGCGACCATCATCAGGTCGGCCAGCTCGTCGATCACGCACAGGATGTACGGCAGTGGCGGCTCGCCTCGCTTCTCGCGCGCGCGGTTGAGCTCGGGCAGGTTCCGCGTGCGCGCGAGCGACATCGTCCCGTAGCGCTGCTCCATCTCGCGGACCAGGTTCTGCAGGGCGTTCGCCGCCATCCGGGGGCTCGTGATGACCGGGGTCAGCAGGTGGGGAATCCCCTCGTAATGATTCAACTCAACCTGCTTGGGGTCGACCAGGACCAACCGGACCGAATGTGGATCCGCACGCAGCAACACGCTGCAGAGCATCGCGTTGACGCAGGCCGACTTGCCCGATCCGGTCGTCCCGGCCACGAGCAGGTGGGGCATCTTGGCCAGATCGGCGCCGATCGCGCGCCCCGCGATGTCCTTCCCGAGCCAGACGGTCAGCGGCGACCAGTCGGGCGGCGGGTCCTGGAACACGTCGCCGAGGTGGACGATCCGCCGGCGTGCGTTGGGGACCTCGACGCCGACCGCCTGCTTTCCGGGGATCGGAGCCAGGATCCGGATCTCGACCGCGGCCAGCGCGTAGGCCAGGTCGTCCTTCAGCTGGGCCACCTTCGAGACCTTCGTCCCGGGCGCCAGGCGCAGCTCGTAGCGGGTGATGTGCGGCCCGGTGACCCGCCCGATCACCTTGGCCTGGATGCCGAAGTGCCCCAGCGTCTCGACCAGCGTGGCCGCGACCTGCTCCTGACCGGCGGTGTCCGGCTTCGCCGCCTCGCCGGTCGCGCGGACGAGGAACCGCGACTTCGGCACCTTCCACACGAAGCTCGGGTCATCGGTGATGCTGGCGCGGTAGCGGCCCTGCGGTGTGAGGTCCTCGGGCGCGGGGGCGTCGCGAGCGGAGGGGCGGAACTCCGCGGGTTCCTCGGGCTCGGGCACGATGAGCTCGGCCTCGGGATCAACCTCCTCGGACATCTCCTGCATCTCATCCGTGATCGGCGGCGCCTCCACGTGCGTGGCGCGCACCACCAGCTCGGAGGTATCCGGCTCCGGCGGCAGCACGGGCTCGACGGGCACGTCCGGATAACCGTCAGCCGCCCAGGCGCGAGCGGCCTCGGTGGCCGGCCGGCGTGCCCGGGTGGAGGCCATGGACTCGGTCGAGCGGCGGATCACGCGGGTCGTGCCAGCGACACCGACGCGTCCAGCGCGGACGACGCCGGCAACCCCGGCGCCGGTGACCAGGATCAGACCAGCCACGAACAGGAACACGGCCAGGATGTCCGCCCCGAGCGTCGAGATCAGGTGCGAGGTGACCCACAGCTCGCCCTGCCCCACGACGCCGCCGCGGTCCTCGAACGCCGCGGCGCGCCAGAAAGCGGCGCCGTGCAGCGCACCGGGCCCGATCCCCAGCGTGCCCGCCGCCAGCGCGAGCGTAATCGAAGCGGTCAAGCACAAAACCCCAGTCCGCAGCGGCCGCACCGGCGGGCGCAGCTCGCGCGCCAGGATCAGCCCGCCACAAACGACGAGCGCGGCCGGCACCACGTAGCCGAGCGCCCCGAGCACGAACCGCATCGCGGTCACCGCCCCGTTGCCCACCGTGCCTCCGTCCCACCCGCCATAGGCCACCCCGCCGAGCAAAACACCCAGCGCGATCAGCCCGAGACCAATGATGTCCACGTGATGGGGCTCGAGCTCGGGCAGCCGCAGATCGGGCAGCGACGGCCGGGCAGCCAGAAGCGAGCGCGTCGCGCGCTTGGGCGGCGGCTTCTTTCGCTTTCGGGCGGCGGCCATCTCCGGCGAACTGCCTTCGACGCGCCCGCCCGCCTTCCTTCAGAGCACAATAAGAGTCTTGGCCGCCCGCAACCCCCGGCCGTACCATCTTTAACCCGAGATATGGCCGAATACGAGCGGACACCCCGAGTCCTGGTCGTCGAGGACGACGACGCGATCGCGCAGGTCCTCCAGCGCTCCCTGCGCATGGAGGGCTACGAGGTGCGAATCGCCGGCAACGGGACCACGGCACTGGATGAGGCTCACGGGTTCCTGCCCGACCTGTTGATCCTGGACCTGGGGCTCCCGGGCATGGACGGCGTCGAGGTGGCCAAGGCGCTGCGCAAGGCCGGCGACGACGTCCCGATCCTGGTGCTGACCGCCCGGGACGGCGTCGAGTCGCGCGTGGAGGGGCTGGACGCCGGCGCCGACGACTACCTGGTCAAGCCGTTCGAGCGCCAGGAGCTCCTGGCGCGCCTGCGAGCGCTGCTCCGGCGCCGCCCTCCGCGGGGTCAGGCCGCGCTGGCGATCAGCGACCTGAAGCTCAACCCCGACACGCACGAGGTGACGCGCGGCGGGCGCCCGGTCGATCTGACCCAGCGCGAATTCGAACTGCTCGAGTACCTGATGCGCAACGAGCGGATCGTGATCTCGCGCCAGCGGCTGCTGGACGAGGTGTGGGGCTACGACCCGTTCTCGATGACCAATACGATCGAAGTGTTCGTCTCGAACCTTCGGAGGAAGCTGGAAGCCGGTGGCGAGCCTAGGCTCCTACACACGATCCGCGGCGCAGGCTACGTTCTCCGCGTATAGGCGGGTGCCGATCAAGTGGCGGCTCGCCGGCGGCTCGGCGATGTTGACCTGCGTGATCCTCGCCTCGTTCGCGGCGATCGTCGGCGTACTCACCGACCGGCAGGTGCGGGGCCAGTTCAACGACGAGGTCCGCAGCAACGCCGATCAGCTGGCCGGCGAGGTCCGTCTGAGATGGCAGGGGAACCTCGGGGTCCTCGACTGCAATCAGACGGTCCGCCTCAAGGACTTCGCCAGCGCCGAGCATGTCCAGATCCGGATCTTCAACCAGGCCGGGTTACTGCTCTGCACCCAGGACCAGGTCAAGGTCAAGGGCGTCAAGCACATTCCCGCGAGGCCCAGCTTCGCCCTGCCCGACCGCGTGGGGACCACTCAGGAGGAGGGCTACCGCGTCGTCTCGACGCAGGTCGGCGTGCAGGGCAGCCCCGTGTGGCTGCTCTACGCCCGGCCGCTGTCGGACGTCGATCACACCCTCGCGCGCGTGCGCCTGATCCTGCTCCTCGGGGTAGTGGGCGGAACCGTGCTCGCGCTGCTGGGCGGCCTGGCCACCGCGGCCCGCGCGATGCGCCCGATCAAGCAGCTCACCGCGGCGGCCCGCGAGATCGAGCGTACGCGCGACCCGACGCTACGCGTGCCCCTGCCGGAATCCGAGGACGAGGTGGCCGAGCTCGCGCGCACGGTGGACAACATGCTCGGATCGCTCGACGCTGCCCGCCACGATACCCATGCCGCGCTCGAGCGCCAGCGCGAGTTCGTGGCCGACGCCTCGCACGAGCTGCGCACGCCGCTGACCAGCCTGCTGGCGAACCTCGAGCTGCTGGCCGAGGAGCTCGACGGCGAGCAGGCCGACACGGCCCAGGCCGCGCTGCGCTCGGCGCGCCGGATGCGCCGGCTGGTCGGCGACCTGCTGCTGCTGGCCCGCGCCGACGCGCGCCGGACCCAGTCGCGCGGCCCGACCGACCTGGCCGACGTGCTGATCGAGGCGGCCTCCGAGCTCGGCCCGATGGCCGAGGACCACGAGCTCTCGATCGACGCGCGTCCCGCGGTGGTGCCCGGTGTGCGCGACGACCTGCACCGCCTCACGCTCAACCTGATCGAGAACGCCGCGCGGCACACGCCTCCGGGCACGCACATCCGCGCCTCGACCGCGGTCGAGGACGGGGCGGCGATCCTCACCGTCGAGGACGACGGCCCGGGGGTCCCGCCCGAGCTCGGGCGGCGGGTGTTCGAGCGGTTCGTGCGCGGCGCCGGAGCCGGCTCGCGCGGCTCGGGCCTCGGCCTGGCCATCGTCCGTGCCGTCGCCGAGTCGCACGGCGGGTCGGTGGCGCTCGGCCAGCCGGAGAGCGGAAGCGGAGCGCGGTTCGTGATCAGGATCCCGCGTCCGCCCACTTCCGCCGACGTGATCGGCCCCGAGCCGGAGTCGGTCGTGACCGGCCGCCGGACGGTCACCATCGGCCGGCGGCGCAACCGCTAGCGCTGCCCGCCCGGCCCCGCCCCGCGCGCGACAAGCGCCGCGCGCCGACGTGCGCGCTGCTAAAATTGCTTTACTGCAAGCAAGTATCTGCCGATAGTAAACACCAGATGTCCCCCACGCTGACCAGCCAAGACCTCGATCTCGACACCACCGCGCGGCTGCGCGCCGTGATCGGGAGGCTCTCGCGCCGGCTGCGCCCGACGCCCACCGCGCGCGCCGCGGGCCTGACCCCGACGCGCACGAGCGTCCTGCTCACGGTCATGCGCGAGGGACCGATCCGGGTGTCCGACCTGGCCGAGGCCGAGGGAATCAACCCGACTCAGCTCTCGCGCGCGATCGCGCACCTGGTCGACGCCGGCCTGGTTGAGCGCTCGGCGGACGAGGGCGATCGACGCGCCGCCTGGCTGAAGCCCACCCCGGCGGGCCGCAAGCTGACCGAGCGCATCCGCCGGGAGCGGACGGACGCGCTGAACGTGGCGCTCCAGGGCCTCGCTCCCGACGAACGCGAGCGGATCATCAGCGCGCTCGCGGCGCTCGAGCGACTGGCCGACCATCTCCGCGAGGGAGCACGGCCTTGACGCGGGTGATCCGCGCCGGCCGCGTGACCTTCGCCGCACTTTCGGTCCCCAACTACCGCCTGTACATGGCGGGTCAGGCGACCTCGCTGGCCGGAACCTGGATGCAGATGACCGCGCAGGCGTGGCTGGTCCTGACCCTCACGCATTCGAGCACCGCGCTCGGCGTCATCATCGGGCTCCAGACCCTGCCGGTGCTCCTGCTCGGTCCCTACGGGGGGGTGATCGCCGACCGCGTCAACAAGCGACGCCTGACGGTGATCCTCCAGACCGCGATGGGCGTGCAGGCGCTCATCCTCGGCGTGCTCACGGTCACCGGCGAGGTCCGGTACTGGCAGATCGGCGTGCTCGCCGCGCTGCTCGGCCTGAACAACGCCTTCGAGAACCCGGCGCGGCAGTCGTTCATGCTCGAGATGGTCGGTCCCGAGCACCTGCGCAACGCGGTCAGCCTCAACTCCGTGATGGCCAACACCGCCCGCGTGGTCGGGCCGGCGATCGCCGGGATCCTGATCGCCACCGTGGGCATCGGGGAGTGCTTCCTGCTGAACGCGGCCAGCTTCGCTGCGGTGATCGCGTCGCTGGTGGCGATGGACCGCAGCGCCCTGCACCCGACGACGCCGACACCCCGCGCGCGTGGCCAGCTCCGCGAGGGCTTCCGGTACGTCCGGCACACGCCCGACATCGCGATCCCGCTGATGATGATGGCGCTCGCCGGCTGTCTGGCCTACGAGTTCCAGGTGACTCTGCCCGTCATGGCCACCCGCGGGCTGCACGTCGGATCGACCGGCTTCGGGTTCATGACCGCCGCGATGGGCGTCGGTGCGGTGCTGGGCGGGCTGCTGGTCGCGGCGCGCGGCAAGATCGGGCTGCGGCCGCTCACGATCGCCGCCGCGGGCTTCGGCGGAGCGCTCGCGCTCGCCACGCTCGCGCCCAGCCTGCCGCTCGAGCTCGCGGTTCTGCCGTTCGTGGGCTGGGGCAGCATCTCGTTCATGTCGATGGCCAACTCGACGCTGCAGCTGACTTCTGCGCCCGAGATGCGCGGGCGGGTCATGTCACTGTGGTTCGTCGGCTTCCAGGGATCGACGCCGATCGGCGGCCCGATCGTCGGCTGGCTGATGGCCGTGGCCGGCGCGCGGGCGGGCCTCGGGATCGCGACCGTCACGTGCTTCGTGGTCGCGCTGGGCGGCCTGGGCGCGCTCTACCAGCGCCGGCGCCGCGCCTCAGACCTCGACGACGACCGGAAGCACCATCGGCCGGCGCCGAAGCCGGTCGTAGACGAACGCCGCCAGGTCGTCGTGTAGCTCCTGCTGGAGCATGTCGATCTCGCGCACGCCGTCGTTGGCCGCGCGCGAGAGCGAGCGCTCCACCTCCTCGCGGATGTCCTCGACCAGGCTGTCGGCCTGCTCTGCGAACGGCACGCCGCGGAAGATCACCTCGGGCGGCACGACGGACTCACCGCTCTGCTCGGACACCGTCGCGACGACGATGAAGATCCCGTCGCCGGACAGCATCCGGCGGTCGCGCAGCGCGACGTCGGCCGGGTCGCCGATGTCGACCCCGTCGACGAAGATCATTCCGGACTGCTCGGGCTCGCCGTAGGCCGCGCCGCCGGCGTCGATCTCGAGCGGCAACCCGTTCTCGCCTCGGAACACGTCGTCGGGATCGATCCCCACCGCGCGCGCCAGCTCGCCGTGCAGGCGGATCCGCTTGTAGTCGCCGTGAACCGGCATCACGTAGCGGGGCTTGACCAGGTTCAGCATCAGCTTGAGCTCCTCGGCGTACCCGTGCCCCGAGGCGTGGATCGGCGCCTCGCGCGGGGTGATCACGTCGCATCCGATGTGGAACAGCCGATCGACGGTCTCGTTGACCGCCCGCTCGTTGCCCGGGATCGGCGTGGCCGAGAACACCACGGTGTCGCCGCGGTGCAGCTTGATCATCCGGTGGTCGTTGTGCGCCATCCGCCGCAGCGCCGAGAGCGGCTCGCCCTGGGACCCGGTCGAGATCACCACGACCTTCTCATCGGGCCAGTCCTCGACCTCCTGAGGCGGGATCAGCGTCCCCTCGGGAAACTCGATGTGCCCGAGCGAGCGCCCGATGTTCACGTTCTTGCGCATCGACCGACCGACCAGCGAGACCTTCCGCCCGAGGCTGGCGGCGGCGTCGATCACCTGTTGCACGCGGTGGATGTTCGAGGCGAAGCTGGTCACGATGATCCGCCCCGGCGCGCGCCCGAACACCTCGCGCAGGTGCGGACCGACGTCCCGCTCCGACGGCGAGAAGCCCGGCCGGTCGGCGTTGGTGGAGTCCCCGCACAAGAGCAGCACGCCCTCGCGGCCGAGCTCGGCGAGCCGTGAGACGTCGGCCGGATCGCCGTCGACCGGCGTCTGGTCGAACTTGTAGTCGCCGGTCACGAGCACGGTGCCCAGCTCGGTGGTGAGCGCCACCGCGCACGAGTCGGGGATCGAGTGGGTCATGTGGACGAGCTCGAGGCGGAACGGCCCCAGCTCGAGCTTCTCGCCGGGCCGCACGTCCTCGAGCTCGATGTCGCGCAGCTTGTGCTCGTCGAGCTTGGAGCGCGCCATGGCCACGGTCAGGCGGGCGCCGTACACGGGCGGGATGGGGTCGAGCTCGCGCAGCACCCACGGCAACGCCCCGAGGTGATCCTCGTGGCCGTGGGTGACCACGATCGCCTCGATATCCTCCGCCCGGTCGCGGATGTACGTGAAGTCGGGCAGCACCAGGTCGATCCCGAGCATGTCGGTGGTCGGGAAGCGCAGCCCGGTGTCCACCACGACGATCCGACCCTCGTACTCGACGACGGTCATGTTCTTACCGATCTCGCCCAGGCCGCCGAGCGGTAGGACGCGCAGCGTGTCAGTCACGCCCGACTGCTTGCAACAGCCCGTGGCGCTCGAGCATCGCGCGGATCACGTCGAGCTCGGAATCGTCGAGCTCGACGTAGGGCAGGCGCGGCATCGCGTTGGGGAGCACCCCGAGCAGGGTGAGCGCCGCCTTGGTGGCGCAGGCGAGCGGCGCGACCGCCATATCGCCATACACATCCGACAGACTCTGGTCGATCTCCCGCCGGCGCTCGGGCTCGTCGACCATTCGATGCATCTCCACACCGAACAGGTGGCTGGCCACGAGGATCCCGCCGGCCTCGCCCATGTCGAGCACGTCGGCCAGCAGGTCGTCGTTGCCGGCGTAGATCTGAAGCCCGTCGATCCTGGCCAGGTTGGCGGGGTTGGCCTGCTTGACGGCGGAGATGTGATCGAGCTGGGCGAGCTCGGCCAGCAAGTCGTTGGGCATGTCCGACCCGGTCCGCTGGGGGATGTTGTAGAGCACGATCGGGAGGTCGGTGGCGCGCGTGACCTCCTCGTAGTGGCGGACGATTCCGCGCCGGCTCGGGCGGTTGTAGTAGGGGTTGACGTGGAGCAGCGCGTCGGGGCCGATCGCGGTGGCGCGCTCGGTGAGATGGATCGCGTGGCGGGTGTCGTTGGAGCCCACCCCGGCCACGATCGTTGTCTCGGTGCCCCGCATCTCCTCGACGGCCAGGCGGATGAAGGCCAGGTGCTCTTTGTCATCCAGGGTTGACGCCTCGCCGGTGGTGCCGCAGATAACCAGCCCGTCCGAGCCGTGCTCGACCAGGTGGTGCATCAACGCGACGGCGGCGTCCTCGTCAACCCGCCCGTCGGCGTCGAACGGCGTGACCATCGCCGTCAGGATCGACCCGAGCTCCATCGCCCCCTAGTATCGCAGGGGTGCCGGGTGCTACGTCGGCTTGCGCCCGCCCCAGGCCAGCACCGCGAGCGGACCCATGGCGCTGTCGGAGCGCGCCGGGGGCGGCGGGGCCACCTCGTGGTCGGGCTTGGGCGGCTGGGACACCACGTGGGTCACGGGCGCGTCGGTCAGCTTGCCGATCCGATCGGGCAAACCGGCGTGGAGCCACTTCGAGAAGCTCGCCGGCAGGGTCGAGACGATGATCTCGTCGTAGCGCTTGGGGTCCCACGCGTCGGTCACGGCCAGGATCGGGTCCGCGTTGCCGACGCCGCCCTCGGCCTCCAGCCCGGCCGCGCGCAGCTGCTCGAGAGCCTCCGCCAGCTTGCCGAACGCCGCCTCGCGCCCGCCGCCGAACGGCGTGGCCGGGATGACCAGCATGAAGCTGGCCGGCGCACGGGCCTTAAGCGCGTCGATCAGCTCATCGGAGGTGGCCGTCACGTTCGCCACCACGAGAAAGCTCCGTTTCCAAGCCATGACCGGACCTCCTTGGCTTCTGGTTAGCGCTCACACGCAAGATAGCGCTCGTGTGGACTGGCGCAAGCGGCCTGATGGCCATGCTGACACCGGTCGGTTGGGCCATGTGGATGATGGGCCGCCTGCGGCGGCGTCCTCCGGACGATGTCGCGGCAGGCCACGTCCGCGAGGCACGGACGCCGAGCGGGGCCGTCGCCGCGACGCCGTGCGGCCGGGCCTCCGTGCCCGGCCGGGCGCGCGCGACCCGGAGGCCCCGCCGGGCATGGACGCCCGGCGGAACGGCCCCAGGGACGTCGAGCGAAGCGAGACCCAGTACCGGTCAGCGCGTCGCGGCCGTCTCGGGCATGTTCCGCTCCCCCTTGCCTCGGACCAGCGGTCCCGAGTAGGCGCCGGGCTTGGGTCGCACCTTGCCGCCCGGGAAGGCCAGGCGGAGGATCGTGCGCTGCACCATCCCCAGCTGCTGGTGGAACGGCCCCGAGTTGTAGGGCAGGCCGTAGCGCTGGCAGATCTCGCGCACCTTGGGCGCGATCTCGCCGTAGCGGCTGCTCGGCATGTCCGGGTAGAGGTGGTGCTCGACCTGGTAGCCGAGGTTGCCGCTGATCACGTGGAACACCGGGCCGCCGTCGATGTTGGCCGCGCCGGTCAGCTGACGCACGTACCAGGCGCCGCGGCTCTCGTCGCCGGTCTCCTCCTCGGTGAACGTGTACGTCTGGTCGGGGAAGTGGCCGCAGAAGATGATCGCGTAGGACCACACGTTGCGGATCAGGTTGGCGGCGATGTCGGCGGTCAGGGTGCGCTTGAACGGCTCGCGGAACGAGCGGCGCTTCACCATCTGCTTGAGGATGTTCCCGCGCGGCTTTTCATCCTCCTGCCCGCGGGCGGCGAAGTAGGCGAGCTCGGCCAGCGTCATCACGATCCCTGAGATCAGCGGCCAGGCGATGTAGTCCTTCTGGATCTGGGTTCGCGCCTTGCCGGCGATCCCCTTGAGCTCCTTGCGCAGCGTCGCCTTGTCCTTCTCGCCCTTGCGGATCGCTTCGAAGTTGAGGTCGTGGACGGCCACCCCCCACTCGAACAGCATCGCCAGCACGATGTTGTAGATGGGCTGGAGCAGGTAGACCGGGTGCCACTTCTGGTGCGGATCGATCCGCATGATCTCGTAGCCGAGGTCACGGTCCTTGCCGATGATGTTGGTGAAGGTGTGGTGGATGTAGTTGTGCGAGTGCCGCCACGCCTCGGCCGTCGACGCGGTGTCCCAGTCCCACGCACGCGAATTGATCACCGGGTCGTTCATCCAGTCCCACTGGCCGTGCAGGACGTTGTGCCCGATCTCCATGTTCTCGAGGATCTTGGCCAGGCCGAGCGTCGAGGCCCCGACGATCCAGGGGATCCGCCACCGCGAGGCGATCAGCTCGACGCGGCCGAGCAGGGCCAGCCGGCGCTGGAGCGCGATCATCGAGCGGATGTAGCGCGCGTCGCGGTCGCCCAGGCTGTCCCTGACCTCCTGGTGGAGCTGGTCGAACTCCCGCCCGATCTCCTCGATCTGCTCGGGGGTCAGATGATGGAGCGGGTTGTCGGGCTCGTCGTCGACCGTGACGCGGCCGTTGGTCTGGTGCCCGTTGTGGGTGGCGGTCGTCATGTTCGCTCTCCCTCGTCGTTTATAGGTCGATCTCGACCGGCCCCTCGGGCGCGCTGATGCACGTCCGGATCACTTCGCCCTGCTGCCCGTAGACCTCGCCGTTACGCAGGTCGCGCACGCGCCCGGAGCGCAGCTCGCCCACGCACGTGTGGCAGATGCCCTCGCGGCAGCCGAAGGGCAGGTCGAGCCCCTGCTCCTCGCCGGCCGCGAGGATCGGGGTCTTGCCGTCGGACTGCGCCTCACGTCCCGAGGCGAGGAACTTGATCGGGCCGCCCTCGCCGGCGCCGTGCTCCCCGAGCCCGAGCTTCGGCTGGAAGCGCTCCATGTGCAGGCGCGCGCCGTCGGCCTCGCGCTCGAAGTGCTCGGTGAACGCGTCGAGCATGTCGTTCGGGCCGGAGATGTAGACCTCGCGCTCGCGCCAGTCGGGGCAGAGCCGCTCGAGGTCCGCGGGTCCGATGCGGCCGTGCTCGCCGGTGACCTGCTCGTGCAACCGGAAGCCGGCGCGCTTGTCGGCGAGCGCACGCAGCTCGGGGCCGAAGATCACCTCGTCGGCACGGCGCGCGGAGTGCAGCAGCACCGCGTCGCGCAGCTGGTCGTAGTGATCGAGGTGGCGGAGCATGCTCATGATCGGCGTCACCCCGCTGCCGGCGCTGACGAACAGCAGGCTGGCGGGCGGCGGGTCCGAGAGCACGAAAGCGCCCTCGATCTTGCTCAGCGAGACGATCGTCCCCGGCTTGGCCTCGCCCACCAGATAGGGCGAGACCTTGCCCTCGTCGACCTTCTTGGGCGTGATGCTGATCAGCCCGTCCTCGCGGTAGGGGTCGGAGGTCAGCGAGTACGCGCGCCAGTGGCGCACGCCGTCGATGTCGATCCCGATCCGCACGTACTGCCCCGGCTTGTGCCCCGGCCACCGGTGGCCGGGCTTGATCACGATCGTGGCGGCCCGGTCGGTCTCGCGCCTGACCTCCTCGATCCGGCCGCGGAGCTCGCGGGTGGACCACAGGGGGTTGACCAGCTCGAGGTAGTCGTCGGGCAAGAGCGGCGAGCTGAGCGAGGACAGCGCCTTGAGCACGCGCCGCTGCACCGGGTGGACGTTTGGAGGGGCACCCTTCTCGGGCATATCTACTCACGGGTAATATCCGTTCCGCAGAATTCCTAACGTCCGTGCGAAGAAATCTGCCCTCATCCGGGACTTCGAGGTCCCGGAACCGCCCCCGAGCCGGTACGCGGGGGATGCCGCGCGAGCGGCGCGAGCAGCTGATCCTCGACGTGGCGGGCCGGGTGTTCGCGCGCGCGGGCTACGAGTCGGCGCCGATGGACGAGATCGCGGAGATGGCCGGCGTCTCCAAGCCGATGCTGTACGCGTACTTCGGCTCCAAGGAGGGGCTGTACCTAGCCTACCTCGAGCGTTCGGGCGGCGAGCTGCTCGAGCGGCTCGTGGGCGCAGCGCCGCCGGACGACCAGTCCGCGGCGGGGCTGAAGGCGCGGATCAGCGAGTTCCTCGCGTTCGTCGAGGAGCACGCCGACGGCTGGAGGGTGCTGTTCCGCGAGGCCGCCTCGACCCGGCCGTTCGCCGAACGGGTCGCGCGGCTGCGCGAGCGCATCGCCGACGCGGTCCGGCGGATGATCGAGGGATCGGGCCTGGAGTACGCGCCGCCGGCCTCGGACGCGATCGCCCACGCCATCGTGGGCGCCGGCGAGTCGCTGGCCAACTGGTGGCTCGACCATCCCGAGGTCGAGCGCGACCAGGTCGCGGCGTGGTACGTGGGCGTCGTGCAGGCGGTGTTGGCTGGGCACCCACCCCGGCGGCCGGGGGAGCGAGTCGCTCCCCCGCCCTCACTCGAGCGTTAGCGCTCGCAGGTCCCCTGTGCCGTCCAGTCCGCCGGGACCGTGTCGAAATTCGTGACTCCGATGATGATCCCCGTCGGGTCGTTGGGAACGTGAGCACTCAGAGATCCTTTTGCAATGGGACCGCCTCGACCGGTCCGTCACGCAAGCGGAGAGGCGGTGGCCGCTACGGGCTATCGAGCAGCTTCTCGAGGCCGACCGTCGGTGACTCGGTCAGGCGCTGGACCTTGCGGATCGCGAGCAGCACGCCGGGCATGAACGACTCGCGGTCGGTCGAGTCGTGGCGGATCGTGAGGGTCTGACCGACGTCGCCCAGGATGACCTCCTGGTGGGCGACGAGGCCGGGCAGACGGACCGAGTGGACCGGCACCGGTTGTCCGGATGCCTCGCTCATCAGCGCGGCGGTCCGCGCCGCGGTGCCGCTCGGGGCGTCGACCTTGCGGTCGTGATGGAGCTCGATGATCTCGGCCTTGGCCATGTGCCGGGCCGCCTGGACGGCGAACTGAATCATGAGGACCGCGCCGATCGCGAAGTTGGGCGCGATGAAGATGTTCGCCCCGGTGGCGTCTCGAAGCTCGGCCGGGTCGAAGCCGGTGGTGCCGATGACCACGTGGACGCCGGCTCTGGCCGCCTCGTGCGCGTTGGCCACGGCGCTCGTCGGGATCGTGAAGTCGACGAGGACGTCGGCGTCTGTGAGGACTTGGCTCAGAGGCGTGTCGAGCGCCGGATCCGCGCGGCCGGTCAACTGCATGTCCTCGGCGCTTTCGACCGCCCGGCACACCGTCTGCCCCATCCGCCCTGCCGCGCCGGCCACCGCGACGCGAATGGGCACTTCTAGCTCGTCTCCACGAGGTCCGGCGCGAGCGAACCGAGCGCCTCCTCGAAGCGGCTCTCGTCGGGGCCGATGCCGGCCGCCGACAGCCGCTCGGGCGCCCACAGCTCCTCGACGAGCCCGGCAAGGTCCTCCTGGGAGACCGCGTCGATCCGCTCGACCGTCTCGTCCAGGGAGAGCAGCGGCATCTCCGCCAGCAGCTCGGAGCCGAGGCGGTTCATGCGTGCGCCGGTCGACTCGAGTGCCAGCACCACGCGACCCTTGAGGTTCTCCTTGGCGCGCTCGAGCTCCTCGGGCGTGGCGGGGTCCTCGCGCATCCGCGCGAGCTCGGAAGCGACCACGGCGAGGCCCTCGGTGATGTTGTCGGGGCGAGTGCCGAGGTACAGCCCGATCTGCCCCGTGTCCTGATAGGCGCTCGTGAACGAGTACACGGCGTAGGCCAGGCCGCGGCGCTCACGCACCTCCTGGAACAGCCGCGAGGAGGAGGTGCCGCCGAACACGTTGTCGAGGACCCGCAGCGCGAAGCGGCGCTCGTCGTGCCGGGCCAGGCCGGAGCCGCCCAGGCACACGTGGTACTGCTCGGTGTCCTTGCGCTCGAATCGACGGCGGGGACTTCCCGGCTGCGGCGCGGTCGGGGCCACCGGCGGCTTGCCATTCGTGCGCGCCGCGATCGCCCGGGCGGCGAGCTCGACGAACGGCTCGTGCTCGACCGCACCGGCGGCCGCGATCACGATGTTCGCGGGCTGGTAGCGCTCGGCGTGGAACCGGGCGATCTCCTCGGCGGGCGTCCCGGCGATCACATCCGCCCGGCCGATGATCGCCCGGCCGAGCGGGTGCTGGCCGAACACCGCCTCGCCGAGCAGGTCGAACACCTTCTCCTGGGGATCGTCCTCGTACATCGCGATCTCCTCGAGGATCACGGCCCGCTCGGACTCGATGTCATTGAGCGCGGGGCGGAACACCATGTCGGCCATCACGTCGAAGGCCTCGGCCACGTGGTCGTCGATCACCCGGGCATACACCGAGGTGGTCTCCTTGCCGGTGCCGGCGTTCAGCTCCGCGCCCATGCCGTCGAAGATCTGATCGATCTCGAGCGAGCCGTACTTCTCGGACCCCTTGAACAGCAGGTGTTCGAGCAGGTGCGACAGGCCGGCCTGCCGATCGTCCTCGTAGCGGGAGCCGGTGCCGATCCAGAACCCGAGCGACACGGATCGGACCGAGGGCATCGCCTCGGTCACGACCCGGACGCCCGAGTCGAGCGTGGTAAGCCGGTGTTCCTGGAGCACTTAGTGGTCGCCTACGGCCTGAGTCGCCCGCGCTTAGGAGCGCGGGCGCTCCGGGTCGCGGTCGCGGACGCGTCCACGGTCGCCGTCACGGGGCCGGTCGGCCTCGCGGGGCCGGTCGCGGTCACGGTCACGGTCACGCCCGCCTCGTCCGCCGCGATCGCGGTCGCCGCGTCCGTCACGGCTACCACCACCGCTGCGCTCCCGGCGCGGCGGGCCGTTGTCGCCGGTGCCGACCGTGGCGAGTTCCTCGGCGGTCTTGCCGGCGATCTCGGGATCGTCCGCCAAACGCAGGCCGATCCGGCCACGCTCGCGGTCAACCTCGACGACCCGCACGCTGAGCTCGTCGCCCTTGTTCAGCACCTCTTCAACCGAAGCGATACGCCGGCCGGGCGCGATGTTGGAGATATGGAGCAGCCCGTCCGTGCCCTTGGCCAGCTCGACGAACGCGCCGAACGCGGTGGTCTTGACCACCTTGCCGGTGAACTCGTCGCCGACCTCGACCTCCTTGGTCATCGAGCGGATGCGGTCCACGAGCGCGTCGCCACGCTCGCGGTCGGCCGCGTAGACCAGCACCATGCCCTCGTCGTTGACGTCGATCTGGGACTCGAACTCCTCCTGGAGGGCACGAATCGTCTCGCCGCCCTTGCCGATGAGCAGTCCGATCTTCTCGGGGTCGATCTGGACGGAAGAGATGCCCGGGGCGTACTTGGAGAGCTCGGCCCGCGGAGCGTCGATCACCTTGGCCATCTCGCCGAGGATGAACTCGCGGGCCGACTTAGCCTGCGTGAGGGCGTTGCGCATGATCTCGAACGTCACGCCGGTGATCTTGATGTCCATCTGGAGCGCCGTGATGCCGCGCTCGGTACCGGCGACCTTGAAATCCATGTCGCCGAGATGGTCCTCCACGCCCGCGATGTCGGTGAGGATGACGTAGTCGTCACCCTCCTTGATCAGGCCCATCGCGATGCCGGCCACGGCGCGCGGGAGCGGGACGCCGGCGTCCATGAGGGACAGGGATGAGCCGCAGACGCTCGCCATGGACGACGATCCGTTCGACTCGAGGATGTCCGACACGACGCGAATCGTGTACGGGAACTCCTCCTGGCTCGGGATCATCGGCACCAGCGCGCGCTCGGCCAGGGCCCCGTGTCCGATGTCGCGGCGCTTGGGCCCGCGCATGGGCCCGGCCTCGCCGACCGAGAACCCGGGGAAGTTGTAGTGGTGGAAATAGCGCTTGGCTGTCTCGAGACCGAGCGTGTCCAGCCGCATCTCCTCGCGGGTGGTGCCGAGCGCTACGACGGATAGCGCCTGGGTCTGGCCGCGGGTGAAGAGAGCCGAGCCGTGGGCGCGGGGGCTCACGCCCACCTCGATCGAGATCGGGCGGATCTCCTCGGCGCTACGACCGTCGGGGCGCTTCTTCTGGACCGCGATCCGCTCACGGATCAGCGTCTTCTCGAGCTTGTCGAAGGCGCGCTGGGCGTTGGAGCGGTACTCCGCGTAGGTCTCGGCCTCGGGGTCACCCGAGTACTGCACGATGACCTGCTCCTCGACTGCCTTGCACGCCTCCTGGCGGTCGAGCTTCTCCTCGACCTGGGTGGCGGCGTCGAGCGCGGCGCCGTGCGAGGTCTTGATCTGCTCGTAGAGCTCCTCGTGGACCTGCGGCACCTCGACGGCGAGCTTCTCCTTGCCCGCCTGCGCCGCCAGCTCGCGCTGGGCCGCGCAGAGCTTCCTGATCTCCTCGTGGGCGATGTCGAGCGCGTCGAGGATCTCCGCCTCGGGGATCTCATTGGCGCCGGCCTCGACCATCAGGATGGCGTCCTCGGTCCCGGCGACAATCAGGTCCAGGTCGCTGTTGTCGACCAGGTCCTCCTCGGGCGGGTTGACCACGAAGTTGCCGTCGATCTTGCCGATCCGCACCGCGCCGACGGGCGTCGGCAGCGGGATGTTGGAGACCATCAGCGCGGCCGACGCGCCGTTCATGGCCAGGATGTCGTACGGGTTGACGTGGTCGACGCTGATCGGCAGCGCCACCAGCTGGGTCTCGTAGCGCCATCCCTTGGGGAAGAGCGGCCGGATCGGCCGGTCGATCAGGCGGGCGGTCAGCGTGGCCTTCTCGCCGGCGCGTCCCTCGCGCTTGAAGAATGAGCCGGGGATCTTCCCGGCGGCGTACATCCGCTCCTCGACGTCGACGGTGAGCGGTAGAAAGTCCACGTCGCGGATGTTCCCGGCGACGGCGGTACAGAGGACCATGGTGTCGCCCGCGCGGACGACGACGGCGCCGGAGGCCTGCTTGGCCAGCTTGCCGGTCTCGAACGAGATCTCTTTGCCCTCGATCTCGACGGAGACGCGCGTAACGGCGTCAGACATATTCAATTCCCTTCCTTCTCCGCCCTTCGGTCGGCGGAGTGCTTCTCGTTCTCATCGTTAGTTCCGAACGTCGATGATGGTAGCGGGGGATCGGGGGTCGGCGCGGCGCTGGCGCGCGGTCGTTGCGGGCGAAATGCGCCGGGCGCGGGCGGTTGCCGGCGGGCGCGGCCGCGGCCTCCACCCACTAAGACAGTGCTTATATGCCGGAATCGCCATGGTTGATTCCGCTATCCCGGGCGCGCGGGCGCTGTCGGCTGCCGGCGGCCCCGGGCGCGGTGGCTTCGAACGTGCACAAGCGCTCATCTGCCCCCTTGGGCGCTGAGCCGTGCGCGGGTCTGCAGCTGTGAGGTGAAGCAGCTCGCCTCGGGGGTTAGAGCGATCGACGCCGTGAGCGGATTTTGCGGGCCCCGAGCACGCACCACGCGCCGACCACACGCGCCGCCGCCCCCCGGAACACGCCATCCGACACGCGTAACCGGACCGGCCGGTCCGGTTGTGCTAGGCTAACCGGACCGCGCAGTCCAGATTACCACTCGCCGGCAAGAAACCCGGCCTGAGAACCGTCAACCAGTGACAACGAACCCCCGCCGCCCAGGAGTCACCGAATGACCGATACGCAAGCTTCCCTCGCCTCCACCAACGGAGCCGCGCCGGCGGACCTGGTGGCGCCGGGTCGCGCCCCGGAAATCCAGCACGCCGACCGTCGGAGCAACCGGTGGCTGATCCTGGTGATCGCGTGTCTGGCGCAGTTCATGGTGGTGCTCGACGCCACCGTGGTGAACGTCGCGCTCCCCTCGATCCAGAAGGGACTTCACTTCTCGCCGGCGAGCCTGCAGTGGGTGGTGAACGCGTACACGTTGATCTTCGGTGGGTTCCTGCTCCTGGGCGGACGCGCCGGCGACCTGCTCGGCCGCAAGCGCATGTTCGTGGCCGGGGTGGCGCTGTTCTCGGCCGCGTCCCTGCTCAACGGCCTGGCCCAGACGTCCGGCATGCTGATTGTGGGCCGGGGTCTGCAGGGCCTCGGTGGCGCGCTGCTCTCCCCCGCCGCGCTGTCGATCATCACCACCACCTTCACCGAGCAGTCGGAGCGCACCAAGGCGCTCGGCGTGTGGAGCGCGATCGCCGCCGGCGGTGGCGCGGTCGGGCTCGTCATGGGCGGCGCGCTGACCCAGCTCGCCTCGTGGGAGTGGATCTTCATCGTGAACGTGCCCGTGGGCATCGTCACGCTGCTCGCGACCCTACGGTTCGTCCCGGAGTCGCGCGCCGACGTTCAGCACCGGACGTTCGACCTGGCCGGCGCGGTGACGGTGACCGCGGGCCTGGTCGTGCTCGTTTACGCGATCGTCAAGGCGCAGTCGTTCGGCTGGGGCTCGACCCGCACGGTCGGGCTGATCGCCGCCGCGCTGGTCCTCCTGGCTGCGTTCGTGGCCATCGAGCGCCGGAGCAAGGCGCCGCTCGTCCGCCTCAGCATCTTCCGTGTCAAGACACTGACCGTCGCCGACATCGTCCTCCTGCTCGTCGCCTCCGGGCTGTTCGGAATGTTCTTCTTCGCCTCGCTGTACGTGCAGGAGATCCTCGGCTACAGCCCGCTCAAAGCCGGGCTGGCCTTCCTGCCGGTGACGGCGGGGATCGCGGTCGGCGCCGGCATCGCCCAGGGGCTGATCAAGCGGGTCGGGATCCGCAATGTCGCGGTGGCCGGGATCGCGCTCGCCACGGTGGGGCTGGTCGTCCTGGCCGGGATTCCGGTGCACGGAACCTACGCCGCCGACCTGCTCCCCGGACTGCTGCCCATGAGTATCGGAATGGGCCTCACCTTCGTGCCGATCACCCTCATGGCCACGGGCGGCGTCGGCGAGAACGACGCGGGTCTCGCGTCGGGCCTGTTCAACACCGCCCAGCAGGTGGGCGGCTCACTCGGGCTGGCCATCCTCTCCACGCTCGCCGCGACCCGAACCACCGACCTGCTGAGCGGCCTGCACGGTCCCGCGGTGTTCGCCGCGACCAACGCTGCGAAGGTGTCGGGGTATCGCGTGGCGTTCATCGCCGCGGCGGTGATGCTCGGCGCGGGCGCCGTGATCATGGCGGCGACGATCCGCCGGCGCGACGTGGAAAACCTCGACATGACCCAGCTGGCGCCATCCGCCGCCGCGGCGTAGGAGAATTCGGTAGGTATGACCTCGCCGGACCGGTCGCTGAGGGCGGACGCGGAGCGAAACCGCCTGCGCCTGATCGACGCCGCGCAGACGCTGTTTCGTGAACGCGGGCTCGACGTCGGCGTGGCGGAGATCGCGCAGCGCGCCGGGGTGGGCCGGGGAACGCTGTTTCGCAACTTCCCGACCAAGCAGGACCTGATCGCCGCGATCGTGATCGAGCGCATGAAGGAGGCCAACATGCAGGCGCGCGCGCTGCTCGAGGCCCCGGATCCCGGCGATGCGCTGTTCGGGTTCCTCGAAGAGATCGTGGGACGCCAGCAGCTCGACCGCAGCCTGTTCGAGTCGGTGGCGGACACCTTCCTGGCCAACGAGGAGATCCGCGCCGCACATGCCGAGATCGTGGGCGGGCTCGAGGAGCTGCTGACCCGGGCCAAGGACGCCGGTGCGGTGCGCTCCGACGTGGGCGCGTTGGACGTCCTGATGCTCGTCAAGGGGGTGTGCGAGGCGGCCAGCGCGCTGTCGACGAGCGAGCCCGGCATCGTCGGGCGCCAGCTCGACCTGGTCCGGGCCGCGATCAGCGCCGATGGCGCCGAGCGCCCGCTGCGGGGCCGCCCGCCGACGCTCGCCGACATCGAGCGGGCCTATCCGTCGGCGCCCGCGCCGACGGTCGAAGCGAACAAAGCCGCCTCATAGCGAAGAGCCAGACGGACCCGGCGTCAGCCGCGCTCGATCAGCGGCACGTCGTGCACGATCTGCGCCGGCGTGAAGGCGCTCGAGTACACCACCGCGATCTTCCCCTGCGGGTTGACGCCGAATACCAGCGCGGAGTGCGCCTCGGTGTCCTCGTATTTGTTGACGGTGACCGCGACGCCCCACGCCTTCCACACCGGCGCGAGCTGCCGGCGCGTGCCGATCAGGTAGTCCATGCGCCCGGCCGCGCCGCGCTCGACGAGGAACTTGCGCACCGCGCCGGCCGTGTCGTTCTTGGGATCGACGGTGACCGCGATGATCTGGACGTGGCTCGCCCGGGCGCCGAGCTGGCGCTGCGCCGCGGCCAGGTTCGAGACGATCAGCGGGCACACGTCCGGGCAGTGGGTGTAGACGAAGGTGACCAGCACCGCCTTGCCGCGGTACGAGTCCAGGTTGACCGGCGCGCCCGTGTAGTTGCGCAGGGCCAGCGCGGGGGCGGCCTTCTGCGGTTTGATCACGAGGCCCTGGAAGCCCGTCCCCACGACACCGCCGTTCCCGGTCGTGTCGCCGGTGGCCACCCCGCTCGACCCGCAGCCGCCCAGCACCCCGGCCAGGCAGAGCAAGAGCAACGCCGCCAACAGCGGGCGACACGGCCGCAGCACTCTCACGACGCCTCCACCGACGCGCCCTGCCGCGCGGCCCTGCGCGCCGGGTCCTCGCCTAGCCAGCGATACAGCGCGACGAACACGTACACGGTGCTGGCCAACGACCCGAGCCCGAGCATGATCCCGCCCGCGAGCTGCTGGTCGACCAACGCCGAGATGCCCCCGGGACGGCTCGGCAGGTTCGCGTAGGCCGAGTACAGCGGCGTGGTGGCGAACGCGAGCACGAGCGAGAGGATCCAGCCCGGCACCATCGCCGACACGCAGTAGTAGACGCGCTGCGCGCTGCCAAGCCGGCTCCGGAGCGGCGGCGAGTCGACCATCTGCGCCCAGATCAGCACGCCGAAGACGAGGAACGTCACGTGCTCGAGGACGTGGATCGCCTCGCTTCGCAGGGTGTAGTCGTAGACCGCCGGGATGTGCCAGGCGAGCAGGTCGACGTTGAACGCGATCCACGCCCACAGCGGGCGACCGAGCGGCCGCACCGCGGTGCGTACGGGAGCGAAGCCCGGCGAGCGCGCGACGGTCTTTGCCACGCTGCGCCGGAACCCCAGCGGCAGCGGGCGCCAGATCGACATCCACGGCGCCCCCAGCACGATCAGCGGCGCCGCGATCCCCATCAGCAGCACGTGCTGGAGCATGTGCACCCACATCAGCTGCGCCGAGTTGTCGTCGATCGGGCCCTCGAGCGCCACGAGGGTGACGAGCAGGGCGGCGTAGAACGAGGCGGCCCGCCACCGCGCGGCCGAGTCCCGCGGGCGGCGCAGGACCCGCACCGCCCGGCGCTCACCCAGAACGTGCAGCACGAACGCCACGCAGACCAACAGCAGTGGTAGCTGGTCGATGCTCAGCACTTCTCCTGCAGTCCTCCTGGGACGGGCGCCCTCACGACACCGCGACGCCCAAGCCTACTCGCCGCTCGAGGCGGCCGAGCGACCCGGCGGCGGCGCCGGGCCTTCGACCTGCTCGGGCGAGCGGGGCGAGGACAGCAGCCCGCGGCGGCGAAGCACCACCCACCACACGACGAACGCGATCAATGTCACACCGAGCGGAAGGACCAGCGTGAGCACCGCGCCCGATCCCACGTCGGACGCGATGTCGGCGATCACCAAGGCGAACGGCATCACTTGATCAGGTAGAGAAGCACCCAGGTGACGACGGCGATGCCGGCGCACGAGTACAGGTACACCATCGTCGCGTCGGCCGACGGGCGCAGCGCTTCGACCGACGCGCCGGCATTCGCGCCGGCGACCGCCGCCCCGCGCGCCGAGCGCATCGAGGTCGCGAGCAGCGTCTCGACGGAGTACACCGCGCCGAGCCAGAAGGCGAGGAACATCGCGGTCCAGCCGTAGTAGACGCTGGCGTAGCCGCCGCCGTCGGCGCCGAAGTCAATTCCGCCGAGATACGCGATCAACTGGAGTACGACCACCGCGACGCTTAGCCCCAGCGCAAGCGCCAGCATCGGCACTGACCCGGTGCCACTCGTCAGCCCGCGCCGGGCCAGCTCGTAGGCGGCCGCCGCGGCGAGGACGCAGACCAGGATCGCGATCCCGTAGCCCTGCGGCGGAGTGACCTGGTGCGGGCGCCACATGTCGTTGGAATCGACCGCCTTCAAATAGAAGAACGCGAATACGAACGACATGAACACGAACGCCATCGCGCTCGCGAACAGTCGCGCGCCCACCACCAGGTTGGCGGCGACGAGACGCGGATCCTCGGGCTCGGGTATGACGGGTGCGGCCGACGCGCTCATGCTGCTCCTCCCTCCGGTGAGATCGCGGGCCCGCCCGGCAGCACCGTTGGCTTTCCGAAGTCGGCCACCGGTGGCGCGTCCGGCACCCCGTAGGAGTATGGAGCGGAGTTGATCACCGGGATTCGCGCGAAGTTGTAGGCCGGAACCGGCGACGGCACCTGCCACTCGAGCGACTTCGACATCCACGGGTTGTCCCCGGCCGGCTCGCGCACGAACAGCTGGGTCCACACGATGTTGGCCAGGAACACGAGTATCGACAGACCCAGGCACCACGCGGAGATCGATACGAACACGTTCAGCCCGTGCAGGCTCGGGTTGTAGCTCGACACCCGCCGGGGCATCCCGCGCAACCCCGCGATGAACAGCGGGAAGAAGGTCAGGTTGAAGAACACGAACATCGTCCAGAAGTGGATCTTCCCGAGCGTCTCGTTCAGCCGGTAGCCGGTGAACTTGGGCAGCCAGTAGTAGAAGCCGCCGATCGTCGCGAACACCAGGCCGCCCAGGATCGTGTAGTGGAAGTGGGCCATCACGAAGTAGCTGCCGTGCGTGGTGACGTCGCTCGGCACGTCTGACAGGTACACGCCGGACAGCCCGCCGATCAGGAAGTTGAAGAAGAACGCGAGCGCGAAGAGCATCGGCACGGTGAAGCGGATCCGGGCACGCCACAGCGTTCCCATCCCGATCAGGAAGATGATCCCGGTGGGGATCGAGATCAGCTCGGTGGTGAACATGTAGAACGGGCGCAGGTTGGCGTTGATGCCGCTCACGAACAGGTGGTGCTGCCACACCATGAAGCTGAGCAGCGCCACGCCAAACATTCCGGCGACGGCGACCCGGTAACCCCAGAGCGGCTTACGCGCGAACACCGGCAGGATCTCGAGCACGATCCCGAAGCCGGGCAGCGCCAGGATGTACACCTCGGGGTGACCGAAGAACCAGAACAGGTTGTCCCACAGGAACGGGCTGCCGCCGTTGGACGCCAGGAAGAACGTGGTCTCCACGGTGCGGTCGAGCGCGCCCATGAACAGCGCCGCGAACAGCACCGGCGCGGCCAGCACGGCGAGGATCGAGGTCGTGACCATGCCCCACACGAAGATCGGGATGCGGTTCCAGTACATCCCCGGCGCGCGCATGGTCATCACCGTGGCGATGATGTTGAGCCCGACCAGGCAGAGGGCGATGCCGATCAGTGCGAACGAGAACATGTAGGCGTCCATGCCGGCTCGCGCCTCGACCGACAGGGGCGCGTAACCGGTCCAGCCGGTGGGGAAGCCGCCCAGGAAGATCGCCGAGATCAGGACGAACCCGGCGAGCACCGTGAGCCACAGGGTCAGCGATTCGACGCGCGGGAAGGCCATCCGCCGAGCCCCGATCATCAACGGGACCAGATAGTTACCGAGCGGCCCCAACACGCCGGCCGACATCATCATCAGCATCATCGTCCCGTGCAGGGACACAAGCGTCAGGTAGTTACCGGGCTGGATGAACGTCGCGTTCGAGCTGGTGAGCTCGCCGCGGATGAGCATCGCGTTCAACCCGCCCACTCCGAAGAAGAACAGGACCGCCACGAAATACTGCATCGCGACCACCTTGTGATCGGTGGTCAGGCGGAAGTGACGCCACACACCGAACTGCTCGCCCTCGCTCAGGCTCGCCGGGTGCCCCATCATCCGCGAGATCGGGTAGTTGAAGAATCCCAGGCCAATCAACCACCCGAGCGTCGCGCCGAGGAACCCGAAGAACACCGCGAGGTCATCCTGGTCGGTCGCGGATTGGGAGTCGATGTGACCGCCCACCTTCGTCCCCAGCCAGTGGCAGACGAAGTAGCCGATCGCGCCCAGGACCACGCCCCAGAGCAGACTGGGTTTGACCAGTTGCTCGCGGAACGGCGGCGCCTGCTGGGTGATGGTGGTTGGTGTGCTCTCGGTCGTGCTCATTTCAGATTTGCTTAGGTCGCCCGATGGTCCGGCACGGGGTAGTAGACGTGTGAGTACGGCGGCAGCAGCTTGGTGACGCCGCGGTAGCGCACCCGGGCCTGAGCGATCCAGGTGTTGAACGCGGCCTGGCTCACGACCTGACCCGTCGTGTTCATGTGACCGTGCCACAGCCCGCACAGTTCGGCACAGCGGATCTGGAAGGTTCCGATCTTCGTCGGCTTGAGAAACGCCACGTTGTCGTTGCCGGGGATCGCGTCAGCCTTGACCCCGAGCTCGTAGGCCCAGAAGCTGTGGTCGACGTCGATCGAGGTGACGTGGAACTCGATCTCGCGACCCACCGGAAGGACCAGGTACGGCGTCTGGACGGCGCCGTAGCCCGGCCACCGGAACGTCCACAGCCACTGCTGCCCGATCACCTGCACCTGGAGCGCGCTGGCCGGGTTGGCGGGCTTGGCCAGCGGGGTCGGCCCCTGACCGCCGCCGGCGCCGTTCGAGCTTCCGAGCAGGCCAGCCGTGCCGTAGATCGCGAGCCCCAGCACGATCGCGGTGGTGACCACTAGCCAGGTGACCTGGATGCGGGGTTCGCCCTCGAGCGGCGGCCCGTCGACGACCTGCGGCCCGTGCTGGCGGAACACGGCGATCGAGTAACCGAAATACACCCAGATCATCAGCAGTATCGGCGTGGCCAGCGCGGTCAGCAGGACGTTGACGTCGTGCTGGTCGGAGGCTTGCTGGCTCGCGTGACCCGGCGGGATGTGCGGTCCGAGCACCCAGATCACGATCGGCACCAGGATCACGTTCGCGACCAGCCAGATGATCAGGATCCGCCGGCCGTGGCGGACGTCCGGCCCCGCGTCCCCGGCGGCGGCGCCGACCGCGCTCATCGCGAGTCCCCGCTCATACGATCTTCAACCACCCGCTCATCCAGCCGATCGTCTGCATCGGGCCGCCGAAGCCGTAGTAGAACGCCGCCGCGCAGGGCACGAAGCACTGCCAGCGGTACGTCCCACGGGCCGGGGTCACGAAGCTGAACCTGATCGTCTGGTGAGCCATGCTGAGCGAGCACGGCGCGACGCTGCACTGGTTCGGCGCGTTGTCGCCCACGCCCGGCAGCGGGATGCTGATGCCGAGGTCGGGGACGGTGAACGTGTGCGACGCGTCGTCGGGGTTGATCACCGAGGCCGGCTTGCCGTTGTAGAAGGCGACGCCACCGGTGGTGCCGCGGATCTGGGCCAGGAACGGGTTGCGCAGACCGCTGGCCCCGTCGAAGTTGTAGATCGTGACGTGGACCAGGGTGTGGGCCGGCAGCTGGTAGATCGTCGTGTGGTGCCAGGCGCCGCCCGAGTCGCGGCCCAGGTACGTGACCCAGTCTGGGTCTGGCGGGTGCCCGTAGGACGCGACGGTCTGGAGGGTGAGGCTCGTCGCGCCGTTCTGCGTGGTCGCCGCCAGCACGGGCGGGGCGGCGGTCAGGAATTCCGCGATATAGAAGAAAACCGCGACGACGATAACCGCCGCGGCCACCAGGATCCCCACGATCCTCCCACTCACGGCGCGTGTTGTATCGCTTGGACATCATCAATGCAAGCGTTTGCAGGAAATCTCGACGTCCGAATCAGGACATGTCCGCTTTATGCGGACCTGATCCGCCTCTTAGCCGCGTCTTACGTTGCTCAGAGGTTCGTCTTGCACAGGATGGGAAGGCTCAGGCTGAGCAGCCCCGCTGCGAGAACTCCAAGCGGACCGGAGAAACGGAGACCTCGAATGACCACCGCGCTGATCATGAACCTTGCTCTTTCGATTCCCGTGCTCGTCGCGATCCTCGTACTCGTGTCGTGGAGCCTCCGCAGCCAGCACGCCGACCGCCCGCACGTGCTCCCGATCCGTAGCCGCCGCGCCGCCGTCCGCGTCGCCGCCGCGCGTCAGCGCGCCCGCGCGGTGAGCTCTTCGAGCTTCTGAGGATCGACCCGGCCGGCGTGGACGACCCCGCCGGCCACCAGCGTCGGCGTGGTCACGATCCCACCCCGCACGCCCGACTCGAAGTCCCGGCGGATGCGCGCCTCGACGTGCGCGCTGCGCCGGTCGGTCTCGAACCGCTCGAGGTCGAGTCCGAGCGTGCGGGCCCGCGCCCACAGGTGCGGATCCTCGAGCCGGCCCTGATCGGCGAACAGGAGGTCGTGCATCTCCCAAAAGTGACCCTGAACCGCGGCCGCCTCGGCAGCCGCGGCGGCCGCCCAGGCGCGCGGGTGGCTCGAGCGGACCGGGAAGTGCCGAAAGGCCACCCGCAGGCGCACGCCATCAAGCTGCGCGGCGGCGGCCGCGCAGTACGGGCACTCGAAGTCGGCGTAGACGATCACGGCGACGACATCCTCCGGTCCCCTGACATGATCATCCGCCGACAGCGGCGGAAGCGGCGCCGAGGTGAGCTCGGTCAACTGCAGCCCGAGGTCTAGGCGCGGGCCGCCAGCTGGTCCAGGCCGTCGAAGATCAGGTTCGCGCCCGGGAGATCGCGCGGCGACGGGGCCTGATAGCTCCACGCCACCGACCCGGCCGGGTCGACGATCACGAGAGCGCGCTGGGGAAACCCGCCGGGGTGATAGACGCCGAACGCTCGGCACACCTCCCCCTTGGGCTCGAAATCCGACAACTGCGGGATGCTCACGTCGAGCTTTTCCCGAAATGCCGCCTGCGACCAACTCGCGTCGCAGGAGACGCCGTACATGGTGACGTCGCGCTTGGCCAGGTAGTCGCTGAGGACCTCTTCGTAGAGCCCGAGCTGATCGGTGCACACCGGGCTGAACGCGAACGGATAGAACACGAGCAGGGTCGTGTGGCCGAGCAGATCCGCGCGGGTGAAGTCCGAGCCGTCCTCCCGCTTCAGCGTGAACTCCGGGACCGGCGTCCCAGGCCGGAGCGGGCCGGCGTCGCTCACCGTCGCAGGCCGAGCTCGCGCAGGACCGTCCGGTAGCGCTCGAGCTCGTTGTCGCGCAGGTAGTCGAGCAAGCGCCGGCGGCGCCCGACCAGCATCAGCAGGCCGCGGCGTGAGTGGTGGTCCTTGCGGTGCTCGCGCAGGTGCTCGTTCAGATCGTTGATCCGCTCGGTGAACAGGGCGATCTGGACTTCGGCCTTGCCGGTATCGGCGGGGCCCTCCCCGAACTGGGAGATCAGCTCCTGCTTACGTTCCTGGGTGACAGGCATCCGGTCGATGAGGCTAGCAGGCCGGTGGTTCGCACAGCTGCCGTGTGCGCTCGACATCGAGTCGCATCTGCTCGATCAGCGCCTCGGGCGAGTCGAACCGGCGCTCGCCGCGCAGGCGCGCGATGAAGTCGATGCGCAGCTCCTGTCCGTACAGGTCGCGCTCGGTGTCGAGCAGGTAGGCCTCGACCAGCAGCGCCCGGCCGGTCCCGAAGGTTGGGCGCACCCCGATGCTGACCGCCGCGCACGCCTCCGGAGTCCGGGCGGCGTAGATCCCGTGGCCGGGGCACACGAGCGCCTGGTCGGGCACGATGTTCGCGGTCGGAAACCCGAGCTTGCGTCCGCGTTGGTCGCCGGTCACCACCTCGCCGCGCAGTTGGAACGGGGCGCCGAGGAAGCGCGCCGCGAGCTCGACCTCGCCGGCCAGGACCAGCCCGCGGATGTGGCTCGAGGAGACGATCTCGCCGTCGACCTCGACCAGGGGCACGACCCGCGTCTCGAAGCGCTCGTCGGTCGCCAGCTGCGCGGGATCGCCCGCCGCCTTGTAACCGAAGCGGAAGTTCTCGCCGACCGACACGCGCGTGGCGCGGAGCCGCTCCACGAGGATGTGGTCGGCGAACTCCTCGGGGCTCTGGTGCGCGAACCCCTCGTCGAATGGGATCACCACGAGCTCATCCACGCCGAGATCGGCGATCAGCTCGGCTTTGGCCTCGAGGCTCGTAAGCAGCTTGGGGGCCGCCTCCGGGCGGATCACCTGGAGAGGATGGGGCTCGAACGTGAGCACCGTGTCGCTGCCGCGGATCACCTCGCGGTGGCCGAGGTGGACGCCGTCGAACTCGCCGACCGCCACTCGCCGCGGTCGCTCCCGGACCTCGGAGAGCATCGTCACCTTCATCGGCGGCGAAGGCTAGTGGTCTCGGCGCGGGGCCACGGTTGTGCGGTCAGCCGCGCAGGCCGACGATCGGCGCCAGCATGCCCCCCGGGCGTGGCTCGGCGAGCGCCACGAGACCGTCGTCGTCGATCAGCCGCACCACCTGGGCGCCGCCGGCGTCCCCCGGGACGGACGATCCGTGCCCGGCTCGCCGGGCCCGCTCGGCGTCCAGACGCACCTCGGGCATGAATCCGAGCGCCTCGTCGAGGCCGACGAGCCGCTCGGGATCCGCGCCGGCGACGTGAAACGACCCGATCGCGGTGCGGCGGAGCTCCTCGCAGTACGCGTCCCCCAGGTCGGCGATCAGGCTGCGCACGTAGGTGCCCGACGAGCAGTCGATCGTAAAGGCGCGCCGGTCCCCCGAACGCCAGCGCTCCTCGAACCGATAGATCGAAACCTCGCGCTCGGCCAGCTCGACCGACTCGCCCGCGCGGGCCAGCGCGTACGCGCGCCGCCCGCCAACCTTGACCGCGGAAAACGCCGGCGGACGCTGGCGCAGCACACCAGTCGGGAGCACGAGATCGTCGGAAGGGACGACGCCGGTCTCCACGATCTCCCCCTCCGGATCGCCGGTGCTGGACACCGCCCCGAAGCGGGCCACGGCCTCGTAGGTCTTGGGCAGCGCCATCAGGAACCTCTGCACACGGGTGGCCCGGCCGACCAGGATCAACAGCAGCCCGGTGGCGAAGGGATCGAGCGTGCCCGCGTGACCCACCTTGCGCCGGCCGAGCGAGCGCCGCATCCGGGCGACCGCGTCGTGCGAGGTGATCCCGGCCGGCTTGTCGTACAGGACGACGCCGTCGTTCACGTCGTAGGGTCCGCGAAGGAATTAGTGGCGGAATTTGACGAGTGGCTGGGCGTGTCTGGCGCCACCGGCTCGCCGCGATAATACCGGGAGTATTTGAGGGCGAGCCGGTGGCGCCAGGCGCGTTCAGACGCCGTCAAAACCGTCAATGATTCCTTCGCGGGCCCTCAGCTGCGAGCTGCTGCGCGACTTCCTCACGCAGGAACGCAACCACCTCGTCCCAGTCCATCGAGGTGGAGAAGCCGGCCGCCTGGCGATGACCGCCGCCGCCCTGGGCCCGGGCGATCGCGGACACGTCGACGCGGTCGTCGCTGGCCCGCAGCGAGACCTTGCGGGCCCGGCCGCCGTTGTCCCCGTCGGCGGAGATCCGCTCGCGGATGAGCGCCGCCACCAGCGTCCCCTCGACCGCGCGCAGGAAGTCGATCACGCCTTCGGAATAGCTCTCCTCGGCGCCGGACTGCGCGAAGTCGTGCGCGTCGAGCTCGGTCACGGTCAGCCGCCCGCCGTCGTAGCGAGCCACCTTGGCGAGCCCGCGCGCGAGCAGCGCAAGCTTGCCGTACGGCACGCCCTCGTACACGCGGCGGTAGATCTCGTGCACGTCGACGCCGTGGCGGATCAGGTCGGCCGCCATCTCGTGCGCGCGCGGGCCGGTGTTCTCGTACATGAAGCGGCCGGTATCCGTGATCAGCCCGACGTACAGCGCCTCGGCGATGTTGATGGTGGCCTGCACCCCGAGGCCGTACATCAGATCCCACACGATCTCGGCGGTGCACGACGCCTCGGGCAGCACGTAGTTGACGGTGCCGAACCGCGTGTTGTCGTGGTGGTGGTCGATGTTGACGATGTGCGCGCCCGGTCGACGGAACGCCTCGGCCGGGTTGCGCTCGAGGTTGCCGCAGTCCAGGAACACGATCGTGCGCTCGTCGAGGTCCTCGGGCGGGGACTGCACCAGCCCCGAGAGTTCGAAGAAGCGGTACTCCTGCGGCAGCGGAAGCTCGCTCTCGTCGATGAACATCAGGCTGTCGCGACCCTGGGCGGTCAGGATGTCCTGCATCGCGATCAGCGACCCGAGCGCGTCGCCGTCAGGGTTCTCGTGGGTTACGACGATCAGCTTGTCCGCGGAGCGAAGCTCCCCGAGCACTTCATCGCGCGTCGCCTCGGCACCGTTCTCACCCATCTGGCTCCTGGCGTCGGGCGAGGCCGTCATCGATTAGGCGCGAGATCCGCATCCCCCGGTCGATCGACTCGTCGTACTCGAAGGTCAGGGCCGGCGTGTGCCTGAGCGACAGCTCGGCGGCGACGCGGCCCTGGAGGAACCCGTGCGCCGAGGCCAACCCGTCGAGCGTCTCCGCACGCGTCTCGTCGTCCCCGAGGACGCTCACGTACACGCGCGCGTGGCGCAGATCAGGGCTGGTCTTGACGGCGGTCACGGTCACGAAGCCAACGCGTGGATCCAGGAGATCCTTGGCGATCGCGTCGCTGAGCACCTCCCGGACAGCCTCATCGACGCGACGCATCCGGCCGTCGCTCATCCTACCCTCTCCCCCGCAATCGTGTGCATCCTGTGTGAACGCTCACCCCGCCAGCTCCTCGACCGAGCTGACGATGCGTTGAATCCGGACGTTGTCCGGCCAGCGCGCCTCGAGCCACCGCTCGACGTTGTCGGCCGCCGCGGACAGAACCGCCAGCGATCCGCCGGTCAGCGCCGCGGTCAACCGCGCCCGCTGCCACAGGTCCTGGTGGTCGACCTCCGCCACCGCCGCGCCGAGGCGGCTGTGGAGCTGCGCCTTGATCGAGGAGAGCTCCTTGCGCTTGCCCTTCAGGCTGCCGGCGTCCGGGAAATGCAGGTCGATCACCAACACCGCGACGAAGCCGCTGTCCGACATGGCTCGACACTACCGCGACTAACGACTCAAACGACCGGGACCGGCTAGACCAGCTCGCGTTCGACCTGGCGCGTCGCGTAGGTCTCGAGCACATCGCCTTCCTTGATGTCGGCGAAGTCCCGCAGCACGACGCCGCAGTCGTAGCCCGCCGCGACCTCGCGGACGTCCTCGTTGAAGCGGCGCAGGCTCTGGATCTGTCCGTCATAGATGACGGTGCCGTCGCGGATCAGACGCACCTTGGATCCGCGCGTGATCGTGCCGTCGAGCACGTGGCAGCCGGCGATCGTGCCGACACGCGAGGCGCGGAAGATCTGGCGCACCTCGAGCGAGCCGAGTGTCTCCTCGACCTCCTCGGGCGCGAGCATGCCCTGCATGGCGTCGCGCAGCTCCTCGATCGCGCGGTAGATCACCGAGTAGTGCCGGATCTCGACGCCCTCGCGGTCGGCCACGGAGCGAGCGTCGCCGACCGCGCGGACACCGAAGGCCATGACGACCGCGTCGGAGGCCGCCGCGAGCATCACGTCGGACTCGGTCACGCCACCGACCGCGCCGCGGATCACGTTGACCGACACCTCGTCCTGCGGAAGCTTGGCGATCTCGTCCTCGATCGCCTCGAGCGAGCCCGCTACGTCGGCCTTGATGACCAGGTTGAGCTCCTGGATGCCTGACTTGAAGATGTCCTCGAGCGAGACCCGCTTGCCCGAGCGGCGCGCGAGTGCCTCGGCCTTCAGGCGAACGGCGCGCTCGGTGGCGAGCTGGCGCGCGCGGCGCTCGTTCTCGACCACGCGGACGTGCTCGCCGGCCTCGGGCACGCCGTCGAACCCGAGCACCTCGACCGGCTCGCCGGGCAGTGCCTGACCGACGCGGCGGCCCGTGAAGTCGTTCATCGCCCGGACCCGGCCCCAGTGGGCGCCCGCCACGAGCGAGTCGCCGACCTCGAGCGTGCCGCGCTGGATCAGGATCGTGACCACCGGGCCGCGGCCCGGGTCGAGCTTTGACTCGATCACGTTGCCCGACGCCGGCGCGTCCGGGTTGGCGCGCAGCTCCTCGACCTCGGCCATGACCAGGATCGTCTCGAGCAGGTCCTCGAGCCCCTCCCGGGTCTTGGCCGACACGTTCACGAACTCGGTCTCGCCGCCCCACTCCACGGGCTGGAGCCCGAGCTGGGACATCTCGGAGCGCACGCGGTCGGGCTGGGCGCCCTCCTTGTCGATCTTGTTGACCGCCACGAGGATGGGCACGCCGGCCAGCTTGGCGTGGTCCACCGCCTCCTGGGTCTGGGGCTTCACGCCGTCGTCGGCGGCCACCACGATCACCGCGATGTCCGTCACCTTCGCCCCGCGGGCGCGCATGGCGGTGAACGCCTCGTGACCCGGTGTGTCGAGGAACGTGATCTCCTTGCCGTCCTGCTGAACCTGGTAGGCGCCGATGTGCTGGGTGATGCCGCCCGCCTCGCCGGCGGCGACCTGCGTCGAACGGATGGCGTCGAGCAGCGACGTCTTGCCGTGGTCGACGTGACCCATGATCGTTACCACCGGAGGGCGCTCGACCAGCTCCTCCTCGGGGTCGTCGAACACCGGCTCCGCGATCGTCTCGTCCTCGGAGTGGACCACTTCGATGTCTTTGCCGAGCTCCGCCGCGAGCACCTGGACCGAGTCGTCGGTCAGGGTCTGGGTCAGCGTCTTCATCTCGCCGAGCGCCATCAGCTTCTTCATCACCTCGGGCACCGGGACGTCGAGGTACTCCGCCACGTCCTTGACCGTCGACCCGCTCGGGATGCGGATCGCGTCGGGCTCGGCCAGCGCGGTGTTCGTCGAGGGACGGGACTCGGCCTCCTCGTCGTACACGCCGCGCCGGCGCCGGCCACGGCGCTGGCGGCGGGGCGGCTGGTTGCTCGGGGGCGGCGCGCTGCCGGTCGTGCGGCGCGAAGCCTGGGAGTCGATCACCACACGCCGCCGGCCGCCCGCGTTGCCGGGCGCGCGCTCACCCTGAAGCGAGTCGCGCGTGGGGCGCTTGTGGGCGGTCTCTGACTCGCTGCGACCGGGGCCGTCCGACCCCGGGCCGGGCGAACTCTCGGACTGGGGCGCGTTATCGGGGCCGGCTTCGGAACGTGAGGCGGGAGCGTCGGCACGAGCGGCCGGCGCGTCCGAGCTCGAGTCGCGTGGGGCGCGCTGCGGGCGATCGTTGCCACCGCCAGCACGCTGACCTCCCCGCGCCTGGCGCGCACCATCCGCAGGCGCCGAGCTCTGAGCCTGGCCGTCGCCGCCGTCGAGCACGCGGCGGGCGTCCGCCTCGTCGACCGAGGAGGACACCGCCTTGACCTTCACGCCCGCGGCCTGGAGGCGCTCCAGGACGTCCTTGGCGGGGAGCCCACGCTCCTTGGCGATCTGATGCACACGCTTACTCATCTACGTACCCGAGTGTAGGCCCCTACTGGCTGCCCTTTGAAACAGCCTGCACCTGATCGGTGTTCTTGCCCTCGAGCGCCTGGTGGGCCTCGATGCCGCAGTAGCGCGAGGCGGGAAGCGCCGCGTTCGGGCAGCGGCGGCCGTTGGAGAGGATCGCGTGGCAGCGGCCTTGCGTCTCCTCCTCCTCGTAGCCGTGCTGCGCCTCCTCGGCCGCGAACTCGGTCTCGGAGCGGATGTCGATCCGCCAGCCGGTGAGGCGCGCGGCCAGGCGCGCGTTCTGACCCTCGCGGCCGATGGCCAGCGACAGCTGGTCGTCGGGCACGATCACGGTCGCCTGCTTGCCCGCGTCGTCGACCAATACCTCGCGCACGCGCGCGGGAGACAGCGCCTTGGCCACGAACCGGGCGGGCTCGTCGTTGTAGGGGATGATGTCGATCTTCTCGCCGCGCAGCTCGGACACGACCATCCGGACCCGCGAGCCGCGCGGGCCGACGCAGGCGCCGACCGGGTCGACGCCGTCGACGTGCGAGACCACCGCGATCTTGGAGCGGTAGCCCGGCTCGCGCGCGACGTTGGTGATCTCGACCAGGCCGTCGGCGATCTCGGGCACCTCGAGCTCGAACAGCTGCTTGATCAGCTCCGGATCGCGGCGGGAGACGATGATGCTCGGGCCCTTGGTCGAGTTCGAGACGTCCTTGATCACGGCCTTGATCCGCTGCGAGTGGTCGTAGCGCTCGCCATCGACCTGCTCGGACTTGGGCAGCAGCGCCTCGACGCGCTCGCGCAGCTGCACCAGCGTGTAGCGCGAGTCGGACTGCTGCACGATGCCGGTGATCAGCTCGCCGACGCGGTCGCGGTACTCCTCGAACATCATGTCGCGCTCGGCCTCGCGGATGCGCTGCAGAATCACCTGCTTGGCGGTCTGCGCGGCGATCCGGCCGAAGTCGTGCGGGGTGACGTCCTCGGTCTCGATCTGGTCCTCGTACTCCTTGAGCTTCTCGAGGTCGATCTCCGGCTCGGGCGGCTCGCGCATCTCCCCCGTCTCGGGGTCGACGGTCGGCTGCTGGTCGGGCGTGGCTTCGATCAGAAGCTGCTCCTCGAGCTCGGGCGGGATCTTGAGCTCCCACACCTTGAAGTCGCCGCTGTCGCGGTCCATCTCGACCTTGGCGTAGCGGGCCGCGTCGGGCGTCTTCTTATATGCCGACAAGAGCGCGTCTTCCAGCGCCTCCATCAGCTTCTCAGAGGAGATGTTCTTCTCCGCGGCGAGGCCGCGGACGGCCTCGACGATCTCTCTCGACATAACTTCAGTCTCCAGGTACGAGGTTGGAGCGGGCGATTTGCTCGTAGGGGATGGTGACCACGCCCTCCTGGGCGGCGATCGTCACGTCCGTGTCCGAAGCGCCGACCAGCTCGCCGGTCACGCTCTTGTGTCCGTCCCGCGCCTCCCGCAGGCGCACGCGTGCGTGCCGGCCGAGGAACCGCGTGTAGTGCTGAGGCTTGGTCAGCGGACGGTCCAGGCCGGGGGACGACACCTCGAGCGAATATCGGTCGCGATAGTCCGCGAGCAGTCCAGTGACGCGCTCGCACAGCGCGAGCGTCACGCCGCCGGGATGATCGATGAACAGTCGCAACCTCCCTTCGGGGGCGACCTCGGCGAGCAGCACCTCGACGTCCGGCTCGCTCTCGGCGATCCGGCGCTCGATCTCTGTCTGGAGGCTTTCGCCGTCCTGTGTGCTCAACTCTCGGTCTCCTCCATCGGAAAACTCATAAAAAAAGCGGGCTGGCGCCCACTTCGGGTACTGCCACTCCGGGCGAGTGCCCGGCGCTCGACTTCGATGTTCACGATAGCACCGCTACGGGGGTGCTGACATCCCTCGGGCGTCCCGGCGCTAACGGGAGCGTACGCGTGCTGGGTCGTTGTTCACGCAAGGGAGGCCCGACGGATATCAGCACCCCCTCGCTCCGTGAGCGGCGCGTGAGCGCTCAGGCACGCGTCGGCTTGCACCCGCCAGTGGGCTTGGTTGAGCATTGGGCCGCGCTTCGCGCAGCGTCCGTGGGACCGGGCAGGCCCGTCCGGGCGGTGCTGCCGCCCCGCCGACGCCGGCCTCCCGCCACCTAGGCCGAGTTTCGGCACACTCGTCCTCGCCGCGGACGCGAATGGGCAGTTACTCGGCTCTGGCGCGAGTTTCGGCGCACTCGCGCTCGAACGCCGGGCGAATGGCGAGAAACTCGGCTTACGACTCGGCGGGAGCCTCGTCGCCGCCGGCGCGGGCGCGGGCGCGGTCGCGGTAGATGCGGTAGTCGCGCCGGCCGGGCTGCATGCCGGCCGCCTGGGCGAGCGGTTGGCGGGCCTCGGCGTGGCGGCCGAGCATCTGCAGCGAGCGGCCGAAGCAGAACAGCGCGTAGTCGTTGGTCGGCGCGCGGTCGATCACGGCCTGGAACTCCTCCGCGGCCTCCTCGTAGCGCTGGGCGCCGAACAACGCGCGGCCGAGCGCCTCGCGAATCGAGGTCTTGTCGGGCGCAAGCTCGCGCGCGCGCGCAAGCGGGATCACCGCCTGGTGATTGTGCCCGGCCTCGAGCAGCTCGGTGCCGCGGATGTAAAGCTCGTATACGTCGTCCATCCCTGCCTAGTTTAGGCCGCGCCGGCGACGCCACCGCACCCGTTCGGGGCGGGGCGGCAGGGCCCACAGCGCGCGCAGCGCGCCCCATATACCAAGCCCGGCGCGCAGCTGGGCACGCAGGGCGCGCCGCTGAGAAAGGGTCGGCAGCTCGCCGTCGCCGCTGAACCGTGCCATCCGCAGCGCGCGGATGTAGGAGGCCGCCTGCGGCGAGGTGCGGAAGCGCCGCTCGAGCGCCGCGAGCGTCACGCCGTCGGCGATCGGGCGGCCGCTGCGGGCGAGCGCCCGTTCGAGCTCGACCAGGAGCGCATCGGTATCGCGCGCCCCTGTCCGGGTCCAGGCGGCGAGCGACAGCACGAGCAGGACGGCCAGGACGCCGAGGATGGCCAGCAGCGCGGGCGAGAACGAACTGCTCGAGTGCAGGCTCGCCGGGCCGGTCGCCGCCGCGCCCGGCCCCGCGGTGTTCCGGCCGCCGAGCTTCGAGAGGCCACCGCTCCCGCCGAGCGCCTGCCCGGCAGTGATCGCCGCGCGCCCGCCGCGCGCCGGCGCCGCCGGCGGAGTCGGGTCGAACGTGATCCAGCCGTAGTGCGGGAACCACGCCTCGACCCAGGCATGGGCGTCGATGTCGCTTACCTGCCACCGCTTGGTGGCGTTGTCGTACGTGCCGGTGGTGAACCCGGTGGCGACGCGGGCCGGCACGCCGCCCATCCGCAACAGCAGCGCCATCGAGCCGGCGAACTGCTGGCAGTAGCCGATCCGGTTCAGCAGCAGGAACGTCACGAGCGGGTACGGCGTCGGCGGCGGATACTCGTCGTAGCTGTAGCCGTTGCCCGCCAGGTAGTTGATGACGCGCTCGGCGTACGCGTACGGCGTCCGGGCGCCACGAGCGAGGCGCTGCGCGAGTGCGTAGACCGGCGCGTAGGGTGAGTCCGCGATCGCCGCGGTCCCATCGGAGCGGTCCGGCTCGCTCTGATCGCGCGGCACCCCGTGGGACCCGAACGCCGGGAACAGCACGGTCTGCGCCGCGATCGCGGGCCCCGGCGACTGCGGGAGGATGAGGGTCAGGTCGGACTGCTCGATCCCGAACGGGTAGTTGGCGCCCGCGCGCGCGAGGCGCGTCGGGCTCGGATGCGGCGCGTAGACCTGGACGGTGTAGGTGTCGCCGGTGTCGAGCGCGGTCTGGCTGAGCCAGGTGCCCGCGCTGGTCCCTTGCAGCGCCGGCGCCGCCAGATGTTGTGGTTGCGCGGCGGTGCCGGCGGCGATCAGCTGCGTCGTCTGCATCCCGCGGATCTCCACCTTCAACGTCTGCGTGTAGCGCGTGATCGTGCTCCGGCGGATCGACGCGCCCGCGCCCGCACTCGGGCCCCCCGCCACCCAACCGCTCCCGTCGAACGTGTCGAGGTTCTCGGCCTTCCAGTACTCACCGCTCCAGGCCTTCGGCGCGGCCGTCACGTCGAGCACGGTGTTGCCGGTCCGCGGCCAGACGAGCGGCCCGTACCGCTGCGTCCAGTCGAACCGCTCGACGTGGGCGGGCGTGAAGCCGCGCGTGAACGCCTCGTAGTCGATCCACGGCGAGTGCTGGTCGAGGGCGGGCGCGACGCTCATCCCGACGAGGCCCGTCGCGAGGCAGGCCAGCAGCACGCCGCCGCGTCGGTCCGGCGGGACCCGCTCCCCCCACATGAAGAAGGCCAGCAAGCCGAATAGCAGGAGCCCCTGCAGGTAGGCGAGGTGGGGGTGCACGAGCGTGGCCGGGACGACCACCAGCGCGATCAGCGGGAGTGCCGCCCCGGCCCGGCGGATGTCGCCTGGCACCGGTGGCGCGAAGGCCAGCAGCAGCCCGGCGTCGAGCAGCAGCACCGCGGCGCCCAGCAGGATCACCGTCTGCGCCCACTGGTTGATCCCGCTGTAGGGGACGAGGATCCCGGGCAGCGTCGAAAGGCCCTGGCCGATCCCGTCCGCGGTGACCGCCACGCGCAGATGCGTGATCCAGCCGAGCGGGACACCGGAGAGCGGGAAGATGGCGAGGAACGCCAGGACCGCGAGCGGCGCGCCGACGGCGCTGACCGACTCGGCGCGGCCGTGCTGGGCGGCGACCGCCCGCTCGCGCTCGAGCAGCACCGGCCCGACGCCGGCCAGCGCCACGGCCAGCCCGAGCAGTCCGATCAGCCGCCACGTCGGCGCCGGGTTCATCAGCGTCCCCCAACGGATGACCCCGTAGAGGCCGAGCGCGGCGAACGCGACTAGGCGCACCAGCGGCCGCTCGCCGGTCTCGGCCAGTCGCCGGCTGGGTGGGGCATCCCGGCCGAGCCGCGCCAGCACGGCGACCTGGGTGGTCGAGCTCACGCGGCGCGCTCCCGCGGGCGCCGGCCGGCCCCCACCACGAAGCCGATGCATCCGGCGACCTCGAAAGTGGCGTCGTGCGCGGGCTGGGAGGCGAGCGGCTTGGGGACCACGACCACGGCGGCGCGGACGCCGGCGCCGGCCAAGCCGACCGGCAGCCGCGCCTGCGGCGTGGCGGCCACGTATACGACCTGGGCGGAGCGGGCGCCGTGGGCGAGGCTCGGGGCCCGGGTCTCCGGACCTCCCTCGACCATCGCGAGGCGCGCGTGGGCGGTCGGCCACGCCGCGAGGTCGGGCTCGACCTCGAGCGGGCGGTGCTCGCCGGGCAGGAGCAGCCCGCAGCCGACGCGCGTGCCAAGCTCGAGCACGAGCGAGGCCGCCGCCCTGACGGCCGCGTCAAGGTGCTCGGGGGGTCCTGACCCGCGCGCGTCGACCACCACGAGCGGGCGGCTATCGGTGTCGGCGCGCAGCCGGCGCTCGAGCAGCCCGGCCCCACGCGCCAGCGCCGGCCAGTGGATCCGCGACGCCGGGGTGCCCTGGCGGTAGGGCCGCAGGCCGTCGACCTCGGTCGCGCCCATCGGCTCGATCGCGGCCGCACCGGCCGCGCGGCGCCACTTCTCCCCCGCCCCCGGAACCCACCTGACGCGCTCCGTGCGCGGCAGCACGAGGATCTCCTGGGCGGGCGAGGGGCTGACGCGGACCACGCGGGCGAGCTCGAGCGCGTCGGAGACGATCAGCGTCGGCGGGTCGATCCGCCGTACGCCGCGGCGCGGGAAGCAGGCGACGATCCGGACGCTCGCCGAGCGCCCGCCCGAGATCAGCGACATCGGGGCGTGGATCGGCACCGGCTTGCCCGCCAGCGGGTCGAGCACCGCGGCGCCCGGCAGGCCCCAGTGACCGCGGGTGACTTCTATCGTCGCCTCGATCGGCTCGTCCTCGACGACGCGCTCGGACTCGAGGTGGCGCTCGATCCTCGCCGCGCCAGCGGCCAGCTGGACCCACGCGGGCCCGACCACGGCCAGCACCATGAGCGCCACGCCCGGAACGAACAGCGGGGCGGCGTCGAACAGCAGCGCGACCAGGATCAGCCCTAGCCCGGCGATCCCGACCGCCCCCGCGCGCCTCACGGCCGGCGCTCCCTGGGTGGGTGGGGATCCGATCGGTCGGGTGGTCGGGTCACAACGCTCTCACCGAGGCCAGGGCGTCGGTGACCACGTCGGCCGCGGCTCTGCGCGGCGACTCCGGCGCGAGCACGAGGCGGTGCGAGAGCACGGTCTGGGCCAGCGCCTGGACATCGTCGGGCAGCGCGTGGTCGCGGCCCTGCATCATCGCGTAGGCCTTCGCCGCGCGCAGGAGCAGCAGGCCGGCGCGCGGGCTGGCCCCGAGGTCCACCCGGGGATCCTCGCGCGTGCGCCACAGCAGGCGCACGATGTAGTCGCGCAGCGGTTCGGACGCGCGGATGCGCTTGGCCGCGTCCTGGGCGGCGAGGACCTCGGCCGCGGTCGCCACCGGCGCGAGCGTGAGGACGCGGTCGCCGGACTCGTGGTCGGCGAGCATGCCGGCTTCGGCGCCGCGCGAGGGGTAGCCGAGCGAGATCCGGATCATGAACCGGTCGACCTGCGCCTCGGGCAGCGGGTAGGTGCCCTCGTACTCGATCGGGTTCTGGGTCGCGAGCACGATGAACGGGCGCGCCAGCTCGTGGGTATGGACGTCGACGGTCACGCGCCGCTCCTGCATGCACTCGAGCAGCCCGGACTGGGTCTTGGGCGACGCGCGGTTGATCTCGTCGACGAGCACGACGTTGGCGAACACCGGCCCCGGACGGAACTCGAAGCGCGACTCGCGCTGGTCGTAGACGTTCGTCCCGACCACGTCGGCCGGGAGCAGGTCCGAGGTGCACTGCACGCGCGCGAACTGGCAGTCGACCGACCGGGCCAGCGCCCGCGCGAGCGCGGTCTTGCCGACGCCCGGATAGTCCTCGATCAGGGCGTGACCCTCGGCCAGCAACGCCACCGTCAGATGGGTCAGCGTCTCGGCGCGCACCTGGACCGCGCTGGCCACGTTGGCCGCGATCCGCCGCGCCAGCGCGGCGTACGCCTCAGACTCGTGCGGGGCTACGGGTGTCTGCTCGGGCTCCATCCGTCCCAACCCTCGTCGCACGAAGTCGCTCCACTTCATCGAGGACCGCTCGCGCGACGTGTTCCTTCCTTGATCGTGGCACGTGGCGCTCCCCGCCATCCGCGGTGAGGATCGTGACCTCGTTCTCGTCGGCCTCGAATCCGATGTCGGCGCGGGAGATGTCGTTGACCACGATCGCGTCGAGCCGCTTGCGCTCGAGCTTGCCTCGCCCGAGCGCCACCGCCTCGTCGCCGTGCTCGGCCGCGAAGCCGACGATCACCTGATCCGCGCGCCGGAGCTCGGCCATCGCGCTCAGCACATCCTCGGTTGGTTCGAGCTCGAGCGTGGGGATCCCCTCGTCCTTCTTCAGCTTGCGATTTACGGGGCCGGCGGGCCGGAAGTCGGCCACTGCCGCGCTCATCAGAACTACGTCGCAGGCGCTCAGTTCGTTCCGGCAGGCGTCGGCAAGCTCGGCGGCGGTCTGGACGGGGATCATCCGGGCCCCCGGGGGCGGCTCGAGCCCGACGTTGGCCGCGATGACCGTCACCTCGGCGCCGCGCCGGGCCGCCTCGCGCGCGAGCGCGAACCCCATCCGCCCCGACGAGCGGTTACCGACGAAGCGCACGCTGTCGATCGGCTCGCGGGTGCCGCCGGCGGTCACCAGCACCCGCACCCCGGCAAATGATGAGGGCCCACCGGGCGGGCGGGCCTTCATCAGCAGAGATTCCCACGCCGCGAGCAGCTCGTCGGGCTCGGCGAGGCGGCCGATTCCCTGCTCGCCGTGCGACGCGAGCTCGCCCGTACCGGGGCCGATCACGCCAATGCCGCGGTTTCGCAGCAGCTCGAGGTTCGCCTGGGTGGCCGGGTTCAGGTACATCCGGTTGTTCATGGCCGGCGCCACCGCGACCGGGCAGGCCGCCGCGAGCGCGGCCGCGGTCAGCAGGTTGTCGGCCTGGCCGGAGGCGAGCTTGGCCAGCGTGTTGGCCGTGGCCGGGGCGATCAGGTACGCGTCGGCACGTTCCACCAGCGCGAGGTGGCTGATCGGGGCACGCTCGGGCAGCCGCTCCCCCGGGTAGGCGCCGCGGGCCGGGTCGGGCTCGAACTCGCTGGTGAGCACCGGCGCGCCCGTGAGCGCCTCGAACGACGCCCGGCCCACGAACCGCTCGCTCGTGGGCGTCTGGATGACCCGGACCGCGTGGCCGCGTTTGACGGCGAGCCGGACCGCCTCGAGCGCTTTGTACGCGGCGATCCCGCCGCTCACGCCGAGGAGCAATCGGGCCACCGCCGTCGGACCTATCGGTAGTGGTACTTCAGCTTGCCCTGGGCGACCTCTTCGAGGGCGATCGTCAGATAGTTCTTGGAACGCGTCTCGACCATGGGGGGCGGAAACTCGTCGAAGGTGCCCTCGCCCAGGTTGTGGTAGTAGGAGTTGATCTGGCGGGCGCGCTTGGCGGCGACGATCACGCTGGCGTAGTCGGAGTCGACGTGCTCGAGAAGCTTGTCGATGCGGGGTGAGATCAAGGCTGTTTCCGTCCTTTGCGGGTGTGTTGGGCAAAGGTTAGCGGGGGGCACCCGCCCGGGCGGTAGGCGATCGCCCAGCGCTACGGCTGAGTGCCGTCCGAAGCCGACCGGACGATCGACACGAGCTCGTCGGTGGCCTCCTCGAGACGGTCGTTCACGACCACGTGGGCGAACTCGGGTTGGGCCTCGAGCTCGCGCTCCGCCGTCCGCAGTCGCGCGTCGACCTGGTCGGGGCTGTCGGTTCCCCGTCCCACGAGCCGGGCCCGGAGCGCCTCCAGCGACGGCGGGGCGATGAACACCGCCACCGCGTCGGGCATCGCCTCTCGCACCTGGCGCGCGCCCTGGACTTCGATCTCGAGCACCACGCCGGCGCCATCCTTCAGCCGTCGCTCGAGCTCGGAGCGCAGCGTTCCATAGCGGTTGCCCGAGTACTCGGCGTGCTCGACGAAGTCGCCCGCGTCCACCCTCGCCTCGAACTCCTCCGGGGTCAGGAAGTGGTAGTCGACACCATCGGCCTCGCCCGGCCGGGGGGCGCGGGTGGTGGCCGAGACCGATAGCCCGAGCTCGGGGGCGCGCGCGAGCAGCCCGCGGATCAGGGTGCCCTTCCCGACCCCAGAGGGGCCCGTGATGACGAAGACTTTGGGCGTGGGATCAGCGCCGGCGCATGAGCGCGACCAGCTCACGCCGCTGGCGCTCGGACAGACCGCCGACCGTCTTGCTCGGGGAGATCTTGCACTGGCCGAGAATCTTGTTCACCTTCACCCGCCCGTACTTGGGAACGGCCAGCAACAGGTCGAACACCTTGGCCGTGGCCAGGTACTCGGGTGGCTCGAGCAGGAGCCTGTCGATAGGCTGGCGGCCCGCCTTGAGGTCGCGCTTGAGCTGCGCCCGCCGCGTGCGGATGTCGTTGGCGCGCTGCAGCGCCTCCATCCGTTGCGTGAGAGAGCGCTCCGGTGCCGCGGTGGGCTTTGTGGGCGATTCGCTGACCGGCGGCATGGGCGGCGACTATACATCTTGGGGCAGGCCGATCAAGACAAAAGCCTCCAATTCGACTCGACCTCAAGCTGAGCTAGAGCATTGTCGAGGATGGTTGCGGCAAATCACTAAGTTTGCAGGGGGTTTTGCAATGCGCCCCAAAATGTTCACACTCCGAACGCCGGGGGAACGGATCCTGTGCAGCGGCGGTTCTAGACGGCGCTATTTGCGAGAAGTTCCGAGAGCTGTTTGGCGACCCTCGAGCCGGCCGCGGGGTCGCGAAAACTCTCGGTCCCGACGGCCACGAGACTTGCGCCGGCGCGCACCAGATCCAGTGCATCCCGACCGCGCTGGACGCCTCCCATGCCGATGATCGGGATCTCGACCACCTGCGCTACTGCGTGAACCTGGGCCAGCGCGATCGCCCGAACGGCCGGGCCGGACACGCCGCCGGTGGTGCCCCCGAGCCACGGCTGCTCGGTGGCGGGGTCGAGCGCCATCCCGCGCAGCGTGTTGATCAGCGACACGGCGTCGGCGCCGGCGTGCTCGGCCGCGCGGGCGACCGCGGGGACGTCGGTGGCGTTCGGCGTGAGCTTGACGATCAGCGGCTTGGCGGTCAGGGGTCGGACATGCGTCACGAGCCGCTCGATCTCGTACGGGTCGGCTCCCATAGTCAGGCCCGTCTCGACGTTCGGGCACGACACGTTCAGCTCGAGCGCGCTGACCTCCTCGCGCTCGGCGAAAGCCTCGACCAGCCGGGCCACCTCGTGGCGGCTGAACCCCATCACGTTGACGATCAGCGGGACCGGCAGCCGCGCGAGCTCGGGCAGGTCGTGCTCGAGGTAGCCGACCAGTCCCTTGTTGGGGAGCCCGATCGAGTTGATCAGGCCGCCGGCGAGCTCCCACAGGCGCGGCGGCGGGTTTCCCTGGCGGGGCTCGAGCGTCACGGTCTTGGACACGAACGCCGAGAACGGGAAGCGCTCGATCAGCTCGTCCCCGAACGCCCGCCGAGCGGCCATCGCATCGAACGTCCCGGAGCCGTTGATCACCGGGTGCTCGAGCTCGAGACCGCAGAACTCGACGCTCAATGTCCAGCTCCGGCGGTCGCCGCCGTCCTGAGGATCTGCGCGTCGAGGATCGGGCCGTCCAGGCACAGCCTGACGTAGCCGTCGACGGTCGCCACCACGCACCCGAAACAGGCCCCGAACCCGCACGCCATCCCGGACTCGAGCGCGAGCTGGGCCGGGACGTCGCGCGCGACGCACGCGGCCCGGACGGCCTCGAGCATGGCCGGCGGCCCGCACGCGTAGACCTCGATCTGCTCCGCGCGCTCGTCCAGCTCGTCCTCGAGCAGGTCGGTGATGAGGCCGTGGTGGCCGACGCTGCCGTCGTCGGTGGCGATCGCGGGTGCGGTGAGCAGGGCCGCGCCGGCCGCGTGCGCGCGATCCCGGAAGCCGAGCAGGACCCGGGATTCGACCCGGTCGGCCGTCAGCTCGTCCTGGCAGATGGCGAGCGGGGCGATCCCCACGCCTCCGCCGACGAGCACCGGCGTGCGGCCGGCGCGCGGCGGGGCGAAGCCGTTGCCGAGGGGGCCGACGATCTCGAGGCGCTCGCCGGCGCCGAGCTCGCACAGCCGCCGCGTCCCCGGGCCGACGTCCTCGATCAGGAACTGGAGCTCGCCGGCGCCGGCGCGAAGCACGCTGAACGCGCGCGGGAGGAACGGACGCTCGCCCTCTCCCCCGCCCCACCGCTCTGAGCTCGAGAGCATGTAGAACTGGCCGGGTTGCGGCGCGGGGCCGGTTCGGTCGAGGCAGCGGATGACCGTGTACGCCCCGTGCTGTTCGCGCGCGCTGACCGGCGCGGCGCGCCGCCCGAACGGCGCCGTGGTGCGGGTCACTTGACCTCGCTCGCGCGGTGCTGGTGGATCTCCTGTAGCGACAGGACCGCGGCCTCGCCGCGGCGCGCGGCGGCGATCGCGCGCGCGGCGGCCATGCCGCCGGCCATCGTCGTGATGCACGGAATCCCGCGCGCGATCGCGGCGGAGCGGATCTCGTAGCCATCGGTGCGGGCGCCGGTGCCGATCGGCGTGTTGATCACGAGGTCAACCTCGCCGCGCTCGATCCAGTCCACCACGTGCGGCGAGCCCTCCCCGATCTTGTTGATCGTCTCGGCCGGGATGCCCATCTTGCGGATCGCCTGGGCGGTGCCGCGGGTGGCGATGATCTCGAACCCGAGGTCGTGGAGGATGGTGGCCACGCCGGTGGCGGCCGGTTTGTCGCCGTCGGCCACGGTGATGAACGCTCGGCCCTGGTTGGGCAGCTGGGCGCCGGCCGCCGCCTGGGCCTTGGCGAACGCGGTCGGGAAGTCGCGCGCGATCCCCATGACCTCTCCGGTCGAGCGCATTTCCGGCCCGAGCAGCGAGTCCGCCCCGGCGAAGCGGTCGAACGGCAGCACCACCTCCTTGACGCACACGTGTCCGTTGCTGGTGTCGGCCGGGAGATCGAGGTCGGCCAAGCGGTCGCCGAGCAGGACCCGGCAGGCCAGCTTGGCCACCGCCAGCCCGATCGCCTTGGACACGAACGGCACGGTCCGCGACGCGCGCGGGTTGGCCTCGATCACGTACAGCACGTCGCCGTGGATGGCGAACTGGACGTTGAGCAGGCCGACCACGCTCAGTGCCTTAGCGATCCCCACGGTCTGGGCCCGGATCTGGCCCAACATCTCCTCGCCGAGCGTGTGCGGCGGCAGCACGCAGGCCGAGTCGCCGGAGTGGATCCCCGCCTCCTCGACGTGCTGCATGATCCCGGCGATCCACACGTCGGCGCCGTCGCTGATCGCGTCGACGTCGACCTCGATCGCGTCCTCGAGGAACCGGTCGAGGTAGATCTTCGCGCCGGTGTCCGGAACCACTCGTCCGAGATAGTCCGCGAGGCCGTCGACGCTGTAGACGATCTCCATCGCCCGGCCGCCCAGGACGTAGCTCGGCCGGACGAGCAGCGGGAAGCCGACGGTGGCGGCCTGGTTCAGCGCGTCGGCCGGGGACGTCGCGGTCGCGTAGGGGGGCGCCTTGTAGCCGAGGTCGTCGAGCAGCGGGCCGAACCGCGAACGGTCCTCGGCCAGGTCGATCGCGTCGACGCTCGTGCCCAGGATCGGGACGCCGGCCCGTTGCAGTCCGGCGGCGAGCTTGAGCGGGGTCTGGCCTCCGAACTGGACGATCACGCCGGCCGGGCTCTCGGCGTCGCACACGGCAAGGACGTCGTCGAGGGTCAGCGGCTCGAAGTACAGGCGGTCCGAGGTGTCGTAGTCGGTCGAGACCGTCTCGGGATTGCAGTTGATCATGACCGCGTCGCGTCCTTGCTCGCGGACGGTCTGGGCCGCGTGCACGCAGCAGTAGTCGAACTCGATCCCCTGCCCGATCCGGTTCGGGCCGGAGCCGAGGATCACGATGCTGGGGCGTTCGCCGCGGTTGACCTCGCTGTCCCCCGAGCGCTCCCACGACGAGTAGTAGTACGGCGTGGTCGCGGCGAACTCGGCCGCGCAGGTGTCGACCGACTTGAAGGTCCGCACGCCATGTTGCAGTGCCTCGGGCGCAGCCACGAGCTCGGCCAGTTCGTGAAGGAACCACGGATCGATGTCCGTGCGCGCGTGGATCTCATCGACCGGGTGTCCCCGCCGCAATGCCTCGAGCACGTGGTCGAAGCGCTCGGCCCCGGCGACTTGGAGCGCGTCCAGCAGCGCCTCGGTGCCGGCCGGCGAGTGCGGTTGCGAGTCGAGCTCGCGCGATCTGAGCGCCTTGGCGAACGCCTGCTTGAACGTGCGGCCAATCGCCATCGCCTCGCCCACCGATTTCATGTGGGTGGTGAGGCCCGCCTCGGCCCCGGGGAACTTCTCGAACGCGAACCGCGGCCATTTCACCACGCAGTAGTCGATCGCCGGCTCGAAGCTGGCCGGGGTCGCGCGGGTGATGTCGTTGGGGATCTCCTGGAGGGTGTAGCCGACGGCGAGGCGCGCGGCGATCTTGGCGATCGGGAAGCCGGTGGCCTTGCTGGCCAGCGCGCTCGAGCGCGAGACGCGCGGGTTCATCTCGATCACCACGATCTCGTCGGTGGCGCGGTTGACCGCGAACTGGACGTTCGAGCCGCCCGTCTCCACGCCGACCGCGCGGATCGCGGCGATCGCCTGATCCCGCAGCCGTTGGTACTGCTTGTCGGTCAGCGTCTGCTGCGGCGCGACGCACACGCTGTCGCCGGTGTGCACGCCCATCGGATCGAGGTTCTCGATCGAGCAGACGATCACGACGTTGTCGGCGCGGTCGCGCATCACCTCGAGCTCGAACTCGCCCCACCCGAGGACCGACTCCTCGAGCAGGACCTGGGAGATCGGGGAGGCTTTGAGGCCACGCCCGACGATCTGCACCAGATCGTCTTCGCTGTGGACCACGCCGCCGCCCTTGCCGCCGAGCGTGAAGGCCGGCCGGACGATGAACGGCAGGCCGACCTCGCTTATGGCCGCGCGCGCATCGTCGATCGTGTGGGCGATCGCGCTGCGCGGGACGCGCAGGCCGGCGTTCTTCATCGTCTCGCGGAAGATCTCGCGGTCCTCGGCGCGCTCGATGGCGTCGTAGTCGGCGCCGATCAGCTCGACTCCGTTGCGCTCCAGCGTGCCGTCCTCGTGCAGCGTCTTGGCCAGGTTCAGCGCGGTCTGGCCGCCCAGCGTCGGCAGCAGCGCGTCGGGTTTCTCGCGTTCGATGACCTGCCGGACGGGCCCGGCCAGCAGCGGCTCGACGTAGGTGGTGGTCGCTACCTCGGGGTCGGTCATGATCGTGGCCGGGTTCGAGTTGACCAGCACGACCTCGTACCCCTCGTCCATGAGCACCCGGCACGCCTGGGTGCCCGAGTAGTCGAACTCGGCGGCCTGGCCGATCACGATCGGGCCCGAGCCGATCAGGAGGATCTTGTGCAGGTCGTCCCTACGCGGCATCGCGGATTTCCGTGACGAAGCGGTCGAACAGGTGCAGGGCGTCGTTCGGGCCGGGGCCCGCTTCGGGGTGGTACTGGACGGTGGCGCCCTGCACGTCCTTGAGCGCCAGCCCCTCCACGGTGCGGTCGTACAGGTTGATGTGGGTCAGCTCGGCGGCGCCGTAGTCCGTGTCCCAGCGCACCGCCTCGTCGGTGTCGATGGTCTCTTGGCCGTCGGGGCCGAGCACGGCGAACCCGTGGTTCTGACTCGTGATCTCGACCACCCCGGTGGTCAGGTCCTTGACCGGGTGGTTGGCGCCGTGGTGTCCGAACGGCAGCTTGTAGGTGCGCAGGCCCACGGCGCGACAGAGCAGCTGGTGCCCGAGGCAGATGCCGTACACGGGGCGCTTGCCGATGATCTCGCGCACGGTGCGCACTACGTAGTCGAGGGACGCCGGGTCGCCCGGGCCGTTGGCCAGGAAGATCGCGTCCGGGTCGTTTTGGAGGAGCTCGGCTGCCGTCGCCGTGCACGGGTGGAGCTCGACGGTGGCGCCGCGCTCGACGAGGTTGCGGACGATCGACCGTTTGACGCCGGTGTCGATCATGGCGATGCGCGGTTGGCCTTCTCCGACGATGGTCATGCACTCGGGTGTCACGTCGCGGACGAGGTCGCGGCCCGCCATGTCCGGCTCGGCCTCGATCAGATCCCGCGCCTCGGCTGCTCCGATCGTGGCCGGGAACACGCCGCCGCGCATCGCGCCCCGGTCGCGGATATGGCGCACGAGCGCGCGCGTGTCCACGTCGGTGATCGCCGGGATGCCCCGTGCGGTCAACCAGGTCAGCCAGCCCTGGTCGGCCCGCGGCGCGTCGGCCCGGTCGACCGCGGCGCGCATGATCGCGGCGCGCGCGTGCACGCAATCTGACTCCATCGCCTGCTCCGACACGCCGTAGTTGCCGATCTGCGGGTAGGTGAAGGTGATGAGCTGGCCGGCGTAGCTCGGATCGGTCATCGCCTCCTGGTAGCCGGACATCGCGGTCGTGAACACGATCTCGCCGACCGCGGCCGCGTCGGCGCCGCAGGCCAGCCCGTCGAAGCGAGCGCCGTCCTCGAGCAGCACGTAGGCCGTGGCGACGCTCACCTCAGGGCCCGCGCCTCGGCGAGCGTCCGCGTTCTGAACGCGACGGTCCCGGCCGCCAGCGTGAGCAGCACCTTGCCGCGCAACGTGCGTCCGTCGAAGCAACAGTTCTCCGAGCGGCTGGCGTAGCCCTCGGCGCCGACCACGAAGCGCTCGTCGAGGTCGACCAGGCAGAGGTTGGCGATCTGGCCAGGGGCGATCGTCGGGACGGGCAGGTCGTACAGCGCGGCGCCCTGGGTCATCCGGGCCACCAGCGTGTCCAGGTCGAGCTCGCCGGTCAGGACCAACTCCGTGAACACCGCCGCGAAGGCGGTCTCGAGCCCGGTGGTGCCCATCGGGGCCTCCTCGAACGGCACCTCCTTCTCGTGGCGGGCGTGGGGTGCGTGGTCGGTGGCCACGCAGTCGATCAACCCCGTCTTCAGCGCGGCGGTCAGCGCTCGCCGGTCGGTCTCGCTCCGGAGCGGCGGGTTCATCTTGAAGCGGCTGTCGAGCGTCCGGACCTCGTCGTCGGTCAGCGTGAGATGGTGCGGACAGACCTCGGCGCTCACGCGCGCGCCGGCTTGCTTGGCGTGGGCCAGGGCCTCGACCGACTCGACGCAGGAGAGATGCTGGAAGTGCACGCGCGCGCCCTCGTAGGCGGCCAGGGCGGCGTCGCGCGCGACCATGGTCGACTCCGACAGCGACGGGATCCCGGCGATGCCGAGCCGCGCGGACACGGCCCCCTCGTGCATCGCGCCGTCGCCCGAGAGGCCCGGGTCCTCCTCGTGGAGCGCGATCACCCCGCCGCACAGCCGCTGGTACTGAAGCGCCTTGCGCAGCACGCCGGCCGACACCACCGGCTTGCCGTCGTCGGTGAAGCCGAGCGCGCCGGCGTCGCGCAGCTCGGCCATCTCGGTCAGATCGTGGCCCGCGAGGTTCCGGGTGATCGCGGCGAGGAACCCGGTTGGAACGTTCGCCTCCCGCGTGGCGGTCTCGATCAGGGAGCGCAGCACGGCGGCGTCGTCGACGACCGGGCTGGTGTTGGGCATCGCGATCACCGCGCAGAAGCCGCCGGCGGCGGCGGCCGCGGTGCCGGTCGAGATGTCCTCCTTGTGCTCCTGGCCCGGCGTGCGCAGGTGCACGTGGGGGTCGACGAAGCCGGGGAAAAGGTGCTTGCCGTCGGCGTCGAGCGTCTCGATATCTGGCCCACCCACGCCCGTGAGCGACCCGGGCGAGCCCAGCTCGGCGATGCGCCCGTCGCGGACCAGGACGTCGTGCGGCTCGTCGAGGTCGGCGCGGGGATCGAGCACGTGGGCGCCCTGGATCAGGAGCTCGGCGGGCGCGGCGGGGCGGTGGAACATGCGGTCCACGTGGTCGCTCATCACGCCACCGCCGCCAGGCTCGGGGTCGCCGATCCCACCAGGAGCTCGTAGAGCACGGCCATTCGCACCGCGACCCCGGCTCTGACCTGGGCGCCAATCAGCGCCTGGGGCGAGTCGATCGCCTCTCCGGAGAGCTCGACCCCCCGGTTGACCGGCCCGGGGTGCATGAGCAGCTGCCCCGGCTGTAGCCGCGCCGGGGTGATCTGGTAGCGGCTCGCGTACTCGCGCAGAGAGGGCACGAACGAGTCGCGCATCCGCTCCTGCTGCATCCGCAGCACGTAGACCACGTCCGCCTCGGGCAGGCGCTCGAGCGTCGCGGTGGCGCTGCACCCGAGCGCTTCTATATGACGCGGGATCAGGGTGGGCGGCCCACACAAGGTGACGTTGGCCCCCATCCGGGTGAAGGCGAGGATGTTCGAGCGCGCGACCCGCGAGTGCAGCACATCGCCCACGATCCAGATGTTCGCCCCGTCGAGCGACCCGAGCCGCCGGCGGAGCGTGAACACGTCGAGCAGCGCCTGCGTCGGGTGCTCGTGCTTGCCGTCGCCGGCGTTGATCACCGCGGCCGGCGTCCATCGGGCGACCAGGCCGGCGGCGCCGGCGTGAGGCGAGCGAATCACGATCGCTGCCGGGTCGTAGGCCGACAGCGTCTGGACCGTGTCCTTGAGCGACTCGCCCTTGTCGACCGCCGAGCCCTGCGAGCGGATCGAGACGACGTCGGCGCTGAGGCGCTTGGCGGCGAGCTCGAAGCTCGAGCTGGTGCGCGTGCTGGACTCGTAGAACAGGTTCACGACCGTCCGGCCGCGCAACGCGGGGACCTTCTTGATCTCGCGGCCCGAGACCTCGTCGAAGGACTCCGCGCGATCGAGGATGCGCTCGATCGCGGTTCGATCGAGATCGTCGATCGAGAGGAGATGGGGTCCGATGCGAGTCATGCCGCCGCCTTGGGGGTTGGGGGTGGGTGGGCGGGTGATAAGTCACGTTCGGGTGCAGGTCCGATCTTGACCTCGTCTTCGCCGTCGACCTCCTCGACGCACACGTACACCCGCTCGTCCTGTGAGGTCGGGATGTTCTTGCCCACGTAGTCGGGCCGGATCGGCAGCTCGCGGTGGCCGCGGTCGATCAGCACCGCCAGCTGGACCCGCGCCGGCCGGCCGTAGTCGAACATCACGTCGATCGCCGCGCGCACGGTGCGCCCGGTGTACAGGACGTCGTCGACGATCACGATCGTCTTGTGGTCGACCGGGAACTCGAGGTGGGTGGCGTGGACCACCGGTGCGCTGGGGCGAATCGCGAAGTCGTCTCGGTAGAACGAGATGTCGACGTCCCCGAGCGGCACGCTCGGCTCCAGCAGCTCGCTGGTCAACGCCTGGAGGCGCCTTGCCAGCACCGCACCCCGGCGGTGGATTCCGACCAGCGCGATCGCACCGTCCGGGTTCTTCTCAACAATCTCGTGAGCGATCCGCACCAGCGTGCGGCGCATATCGTCACGGTCGAGCACGACCGCTGCCATCTGTTTACGCGCTCCTTCCTGGCCTCGCAGGACCGGGTTAAAGGGGCCGACGTGACTCAGAGTAACAGCGGGGTCGGCGGACCGGCGCGCCCGAGCGGCGTTACCCCGGCCCGCGCCACCGCGCCGGCCGGCCTTCACTCGCTTGGGAAGTTTCTGGGCCTATGGAGCCAGTTTCTTCCCAAACGCCACCGGCTACAGCACCCGCCGGCGCCGGTACAGCACGTGTGGCAGGCCGGCGTGGACGATGTCCCGCTCGTAGGCGAACCCCGCCTTCTCCATGACGCGGCGTGACGCGGTGTTGGTCGGGAGGGTGAACGCGACGATCTCGAGCAGGCCGAGCTGCTCGAACCCGGCCTCGACGGACGCGTGGGCCAACTCGGTGGCGAGGCCCTGGCCCCAGCGGTCCGGCACGATCGCCCAGCCGGCCTCGACGTCGTGCAGGCCGGCGGTGTAGGTGAACTGGAGGCCACCCCGCCCGACCATCTCCCCCGTCTCGCGGTCGCGCAGCAGCCACATGCCGAAGCCGTGGCGGTCCCAGTGGGCGACCTTGGCCGCCAGCCCGTCGAGCACCTCCGCCTCGGTGGGCGGCTCGTCCCTCGGCCACAGCGTGGCGTAGACCCGCGGGTCGAGCAGCAGGTGAAGCTGCTCGGGGCCGTGCTCGAGCCGGAGGCGCTCGAGCACCATGCGCTCGGTCTCGATGAGGTCGATCGTGTCCGTACTCATCGCGCCGCGTCCGCCACGGCCTCGGTCTCCTCGGCCTCACCGGCGTGGCGGTCGGGCCATCTGATCAGCTCGGGCCCGCCGCGCTCGGGGAAGGGGATCTCGATCGTGTCGAAGTCGCGCGGGAGCACGGTCTGCGGGAAGATCGCACGCGCCTCGTCGCGCAGCACGCCGACCGGATAGCGCATCGAGAAATGCGTCAGCGCGAGCATGGTCACGCCCGCGTCCCGGGCCAGGGTGGCCGCCTGGGCCGCCGTCGAGTGGCCGGTGTCGGCCGCTCGCGCTCGCTCCTCCTCGGCGAACGTCGCCTCGTGCAGCAGCAGGTTGGCCTCGTGGCTGGCGATGCGCAGCGTCTCGCACGGCGAGGTGTCCCCCGAGATCACCAGCTTGCGCCCGGCCCGCGGCGGCCCGAGCACCTGTTCCGGGCGGACGCCCCGCACGGTCTCGCCACGCTGGAGCATCCCGAACTCCGGGCCCTCCACCACGCCCAGCGCGGTGGCCGCCTCGGGGTCGAACTCGCCCAGGCGGGGGTCCTCGTAGAGCACGTAGCCGAACGCGTTTGGGATGCGGTGCGCCACCGGCACCGGTGCGATGTTGTAGCCGTCCCGCTCGAGCACGTCGCCCGGCGTGAGCTCGATCAGGTCGAGCTCGAACCGGACCCTCCCCGCGACCCGCATGGCCACCGTGACCAGCTCGCGCACCCCGGGCGGCCCGTGAACGGCCAGCGGACGCTCCCGCCCGCGGAGGTCGAACGTCTTGAGCAGACCGGGAAGGCCAAGCCAGTGGTCGGCGTGGAAGTGGGTCAGGAACACCTCGGTCAGCTCGGTCAGCCCGTCTGAGGACACCAGCTGGCGCTGCGTCCCCTCGCCGCAGTCGAACAGGATCCGGTCGCCCCCGGCACGGACCAGCACCGCCGGCAACCCGCGCCGGGCGGTCGGTACCGATCCGCCCGTGCCGACGAAGAAAACCGAGAGGTCCATGCGACCTCAGTCTGTCAGCCGAGCGCGATCAGCTCGAAGCTGACCCGCCCTTCCTGGACCGTCGCGATCCCCATCGTGTGCTCGGGTGCGCGGCGGCGCTCGGTCGGGCTCCCCGGGTTGAAGATCTGAAACCCGTCCGGCGCGCGCTCGTGCCGGGGGATGTGCGAGTGCCCGAACACGACCGCGTCGGCCTCGGGAAACCGCCGGCGCAGCCGCGCCAGCCGTCCCCTGGCCGGGCCGGCGTCGTGGACGAGCCCGATCCTCGCGCCGCCGGCCTCGACCGAGGCGCTGGCCGGCAGCACCCCCCGGACCTCGGCGTCGTCGACGTTGCCGTGGACGGCGACCACGGGTCCGTAGGACTCGAGCTCCCGGACCACCGACAGGCGGATCACGTCGCCGGCGTGGAGGATCAGGTCGGCCGTCTGCAGCCGCGCCACGCACGCCTCGGGCAGCCGGCGAGCGCCCCGCGGCAGGTGCGTGTCCGAGATCACGGCGATCTCCACGGTAAGCTCCTCCTGTTCCGGTTTCCTTAGGGATATCCCGCGCCCGTAGCTCAGGGGATAGAGCGTTCGCCTCCGGAGCGAAAGGTCGCAGGTTCAAATCCTGCCGGGCGCGCTGACCGGGGGCACCGCCGAGTCCGGTCCTCGGAAGCGTCGAAAGATAGGTACGCGCACGGGCAAATATGGGGCACTGCTCCCATTGCGCGGCCCGCCGGCGTCCGCCTACCCTGCCAGCCACTGACGTGGCCCTCGGAGGATGACATGCCAACACCGAACTCAGATCACGACCCGCGCGGTTTGCCCCAGCTGTCCGCCGAGCGCCCGTTCATCTCGGACGGCGGGCTCGAGACGACGCTGATCTTCGACCGCGGAGTCGATCTCCCGTGCTTTGCCGCCTTTCCCCTGGTGACCGACGAGGCGGGCCGGGCGCTTCTGCGCGACTACTTCGCGCCGTTCCTGGCCATCGCGAAGGCCTACGGGACGGGGTTCGTGCTCGACACTGCGACGTGGCGCGCGAACCCCGACTGGGGCGCGCGCCTCGGCTTCGACTCCGCCTCGCTGGCCGAGGCCAACCGGGCGAGCGTGGAGTTCGCGGTGGAGTTCGGCGCCGGGGCCGGCGTGCCGGTCGTGATCAACGGAGTCCTCGGTCCGCGCGGTGACGGATACAGCGGCGGCGAGGTCATGTCCGTGACCGACGCGCAGCGCTACCACGCGTTCCAGACCGAGGCCTTCGCCGAGGCCGGGGTGGACATGCTCACCGCGGTGACCATGACCTACGCGGACGAGGCGGTCGGCATCGTGCACGCCGCGCGCGAGGTCGGGCTTCCGATCGCGGTTTCGTTCACCGTCGAGACCGATGGGCGGCTGCCCAGCGGCCAGCGCCTCGACGCGGCGATCGAGCAGGTCGACGCCGTGACCGACGGGGCCGCGGCGTACTTCATGCTCAACTGCGCGCACCCCACCCACTTCTCGGCCGTTCTGGCCGAGGGCGGGACGTGGCGCCACCGGATCCGCGGCGTCCGCGCCAACGCGTCGCGCAAGAGCCACGCCGAGCTCGACGCGTCCGACGAGCTCGACGCCGGCGATCCCGACGAGCTGGCTGGGCAATACCGCACGCTCTGTTCGGCGATGCCGCAGATCACGGTGATCGGTGGCTGCTGCGGGACTGATCACAGACACGTCGACGCGATCTGCGCCGCGCTCGTGCGGTGAGTGGTCAGCCCGTCAGGGCTGGCCGACGAGGCTCACCCCGAGGTTGATCGACCGGGGGGCGGCGAGCGGCGCGATCAGCCGGACGTCGATCGTCTGGGCGCCCAGCCCGGTGCCCGGCGCGGCCTCGAACACCGGCGTGCGCGCGCCGCTCAGCCTGACCGCTGTCGGTACTGAACGCCGCCCGCCGGCAGGGTGCAGGACGAACTGGTCAGGCACGTTGCGGTGGCGCTGGTCGCCACCAGAACCGGGCTGCTCTGCTCCGTCGCCGACGGCGCCCCCAGGGTGACGGCCCAGCCCCCCCAGGGCGAGCACGCAGACGAGGGCCTTCCGCATCGCCAAACGATCCCCCGACGGGGGCGGTGGCCGGCACGGATGGACGTACCGGCCCTCATATACGACGTGAACCTTCACCAATTGCACGAACCTGAGGGGCCAAAGCGCCACATCGTCCATGCGTCCAGCGCCGCGGTCGAGAAGCTACCGGGCATCAGGGTAGGCCGAAACGGCTCGCATGGTGGGCAGGGTAATCATGCTTGGGTCCGTGCTGGCCGCACTCGCCGGCGCAGCGCCGGCTGCCGCCGCGCCGGCCCCTACCGCCTGTCCGGCCGGCGTGCCGGCGCAGACCATCACCGTGATCAACCAGGCGCGCGTGCGAACCCGGGCGCTCACGCAGGTGCAGCGCGCCGTGTCCGCGCAGTCGCTGCAGGTCCACGCCGCGTGGGGCACCCCGTGCGTGCGCTTCGCGGCCGGCGGCTGGAAGCTTTACCTCAAGGGCAGCGGCGCCGAGCCGCACGGCGAGCACGACTTCTTCGGCCAGCCCTACGCGCTCGTGTGGACGGCGGGCGGAACCGCGCAGGGATGGTCACGTGTCTTCTCGCACGAGGTGATCGAGCTGATCGAGGATCCGACGCTCGACGTCCGCTACATGCGCGACGGATCGACCTGGCAGCGAGAGATCGCCGACCCGGTCGACGGTCTCGGCTACCAGCTCGACGGCGTCTACGTGAGCGACTTCGTGACCCCGGAGTGGTACGCCGGCGCGAGCACCGGCGGCGACGTGGCGTGCCAGGGAGCCAGCTGCGCCGACGACAGTCCCCTGATCGCGCCGGCGGTCAACGCCGGGCCGTGGGATCAGATGCGGTCGCTCAAGGCGCCGTGGGCGACGGACCAGCCCGAGCTGGACTGACCGCCACCTCGCAGGCGTGGCGTCAAGCGCGCGGGGCCTGGGTATAGCGGGCAGCATGAAGGTACTCGTCCTCACGACCGAGCCGATCAGCGCGCAGCAGTTGCGCGATGCGCTCGGGGACGGTGGTGAGCCGGCGGATGCCGAAGTGATGGTCGTCGCGCCGGCGCTGGCCGGCAGCGCGGTCAAGTTCTGGATGTCCGACGCCGACGCGGCGATCGAGCGGGCTGACCGGGTGCGCCGCGAGAGCGTCGAGCGGCTCGGCGAAGAAGGCGTCTCGGCCAGCGGCGACACCGGCGAGGCGGATCCGTACGAGGCGATCGAGGACGCGCTCCAGACGTTCGACGCCGACCGGATCGTGCTGTTCACGCACGAGGGCAAGGATCAGCGCTACCGCGAGGATCTCGACGACCGCGCGATCGCCGAGCGCTTCGGGCGACCGGTGGATCACGCGAATGTCTAAGGACCCCTCCGCCCGCCGTCAACCGGCCGGTCGCCCAACCGCCGCAGCAGGAGCCTGGCGTTGGCCGGCGCGAACCCGCGCCAGTCGTTGTTGAAGTACGCGTAGACGGACTCGCGCCGGCGCCACTGGGCGATCCGCCTCGCCCAGGTCTCGACCTCGGCGTCCGAGTAGTTGCCGGCTCGGCCGCGGGACCCGTAGTGAAAGCGGACGTAGCGCCAGTCCGTTGTCGCCTCGTAGGACTGAAACGCACGTGAGGGATGGTCGCCGAGGGTGAGCGCGACGCCATGAGCACGGAGCATTCCGAGGACCTCCGGGACGAACCAGCTGGCATGGCGGAACTCGATCGTGTGCATCCGCGATGCGGCCGACCCAAGCGCGTGCAGCCAGCCGGCGAGCCGCGCGTCGTCGCGGTGGAAGTTCTCCGGCAGCTGCCACAGGACCGGCCCGAGCCGGCTCGCGTCGATCATCGGCTGCAGCGGCTCGTAGAAGCGCTTGACCCCGTCGCCGATGTCCACGAGCCTGCGCACATGCGTCAGGTACCGGCTCGCCTTCACCGCGAATTCGAACTCCGGCGGGGTCTGCGACACCCAGCCGATGACTGCGTCGCGCCGGGCCAGCCGGTAGAACGTCGAGTTGACCTCGACGGTGTCGAAGTGCTCGGCGTAGCCCTCCAGCCAGCGCCGCTTGGGCAGCTTCCGAGGGTAGAGACGGCCGCGCCAGTCGTCGTACATCCAGCCCGAGCAGCCAACGCGTACCGGCTTCATAGCCCGGGTAAGGGCTGACGAGGATGTCCGCCGTCGACCTTCCCCCTGCCCCGGTGCCCGAGCACCCGACGCTGAAGAGCCTGCGCGAGGCGGTGCCGGAATGCCGCGCCTGCGATCTGTGGGAGGACGCCACGCAACCGGTGATGGGAGAGGGCGCTAAGAACGCGAGCCTGATGCTGGTGGGCGAGCAGCCCGGCGATCGCGAGGACATCGAGGGGCATCCGTTCGTCGGCCCGGCCGGCCGTGTGCTCGACGAGGGCCTCGAGCGTGCCGGCATCGCCCGCGACGAGGTCTACATCACCAACGCGGTCAAGCATTTCCGCTACAAGCTCCGGGGCAAGCGGCGCATCCACCAGAAGCCTGACCGCTGGCAGGTCGCCGCGTGCTTTCCATGGCTCCAGGCCGAGCTCGCCGTGGTCGAGCCCGCGGCCCTGGTGTGCCTCGGCGCGACCGCCGCGCAGCAGCTGCTCGGCTCGCACATCCGGATCGGACGCGACCGCGGCCACCCGATCGAGTCGGACCTCGCCGAGCTGGTGACTCTGACCACGCATCCGTCGGCGATTCTGCGCGCCGAAGAGGAGGATCGCCAACCCGCCATGGACCAGTTCGTGGCCGATCTGACGGAGGTGGCCAGGTGGCTGCACGCAAGGTAGTCGCGATCACCGGCGCCTCGGGCTGGGTGGGGCGCGCGGTCGCGCGCGAGTCGCCGATCAGCGCGTAGTCGCCGATCGGCGGATAGGGCTCAGAAGCGCTCACCCAGGCCTGCTACCCGCGTAGGCCGTGTGTGTCGCCCACGTCGATCGGGGTAGCCAGGTAGAGCACCCCCGAACGAGAGGAGCTCGAACATGGGTCTCACCGACAAGGTCACAGGCAAGGTCAAGCAGGCCGCCGGCGACATCACCGGCGACTCCAAGCTGCACCGCGAAGGTCGTCAGGAGGAGCGCAAGGGCGAGGCCAAGGACGAACTGGCCCGCGACCAGGAGAAGGCCGACCGCAAGGCCGAAGAGGTCGCGAACCTGGAGCGCAAGACCGCTTAGTCCGGCGGGTCCGGCGGAACCGGCGGTGGGCCGGGCGACGCTATTGTGGCTGTCGCCCGTGTCCCGTCGCCGTCCCCGCCCCGAAGGCAGTCCAGCGATCTCGCGTGCTGCCTGGAGGCGGCTCGCGGCCTGCACCGCCGCGGCGGCGCTGCTGCAACTCGACGGCACACTGATCACGGTCGCGCTGCCATCGGTGGCGCGCGGGCTCGGCGTGTCGAGCGCGTCGACCGCGATCGTGCTCAGCGCGTACTTCGGCGCTTACGCGATCGTGCTCCTACCCGGCGGCGAGCTCGTCGATCGGTTCGGCGCGCGGCGCCTGGCGCTGGTCGGACTTGGCGTGTTCGCGCTCGGGGCCGGTCTCGGCGCGGTGGCGTCGAGCATGGCCGCGCTGGTCGCCACCCGCGTGGTGCAGGGGGCGGGCGCCGGTCTGGTCAGCCCGGCCGCCCTGGCGGGCGCGGTGAGCGGCTTTCCTCCCGAGCGCCGGGGCAGCGCGCTCGGGATCTGGGGCGCCAGCGCCGGCATCTCGAACCTGCTGGGTCCGCTGCTCGGAGGCGTGCTGACCGTATGGCTGGGGTGGCGCGCCGACTGGTGGGCGCTGGTTCCGCTCGCGCTGATCGCGGCGGCGGCGATCGCGCGCGAGGTGCCGCCGACGCTGCACCCCGGCGAGGCCAGCGTGCGCGAGTCGCGGGTCAACCGCGTGGTGCTGGCCGCCACGCTGGTCGCGGGGCTGACGTTCGCGGTGATGATCGGCTGCTTCTACCTGGCCTCCCAGTACCTCCAGCGCGACGCGGGCTTTTCCGCGCTGGGGGCGTCCGCAGCGCTCGTGATCGTCGCGCTGCTGGTCGGAGCGGCCGCCCCGGTGGCGGGGTACCTGGTCGACGAGCACGGCGAGCGCATGCCCGCGGTACTGGGGTTCGTGCTGGCCGCCGGCGGGCTGGCCGTGCTCGCGATCCCCGGGTTGCCGCTGGCCAGCTTCATCACGATCCTGCCGCTCATCCCGGTCGGCCTGGGTCTCGGCTTGCTGTTCGTGCCCACCTCCCGCGCGGCGCTCAACGCGACGCCGCTGGCCTCGCACGGGCGCACTTCCGCGATCCTGTCGGTCGGGCGGCTGCTCGGCGCCGGCGTCGGCGCCGGCGTGGCCGGCCTGCTGCTGGCCGGGGGGACCGATGCGGCGACCGTGCACGGCGCGATGTTGCTCGCGTGCATCCTGTGCGTGGTGGTGGGCATTCCGGCGTCCCTGCGGCTCGGGGCTCCGAGCGGCAGCGTCGCCACCGGGGCGCGCGCTAGCACCTGAGCGACGGTTCGAGAGTTTTCTCATCGACCGGGCCGGGAAGCACTTGGTCGTGGCCACCGCGCGACCAGCCATTCTCAACCTGCGCCTGAACAGCCGGCCCGACAGCGCCGGACTGGTCCGCGCCGCCCTGGGCGGGCTCGCCGAGCCATTCGCGTTGCGCCCCGAGCTGGTGAACGATCTGAAGACGGCGATCAGCGAGGCGTGCAACAACGCGGTCGAGCACGCCTACCGCGGAGAGAGCGGCGCGATCGCCGTGCACCTCGACGTCGGGCTCGAGGTGGTGGACGTGTCGGTGCGCGACTGGGGCGGCGGGTTTCAGAAGCTGGCGCCGGTCGGCGACCATCTGCGGGTCGGGCTGCCGGTGATCAACGCGCTCGCCGACCGCGCGGAGTTCCTGACCGCGCCGGGGAGTGGAACCGAGGTGCGGATGGGGTTCGACATGCGCCACGATCCGCGTCGCGACGACCTGCTCGCTCGCGTCGAGGGCAGCGAGGACCTCGAGGCGTGGACGCCGTGGCGGCGTGGATTGGCCGGTGACGTCGTGGTCACGCTGTTGCCGAGCGAGTTGCTCGCGGGCGTCCTGGAGCCGATCTCGCGGGCGCTCGCGGCCCGGGCGCGGTTCTCTCTGGAGCACTTCTCCGACGTGTACCTGGTCACCCGCGCGGTCGCTGCGCACGTCCTGTCGGCGGCGTCGAGCGGGCGGGTGAGCTTCGCCGTGACGGCCGGCGATCACCGGCTCGACCTGACGATCGGGCCGCTGCGTGCCGGCACCACCGAGGCGCTTCGCCCGCAGATCGCCGGCGCGGCCGACGAGCTTTCCACCGAGCCGCTCGACGGCTCCGAGCTGCTGCGCGTCGTGATGCGAGACGGCGACCGGATTTCGCGCGCCGTCCCCGGGTAGCGCGCCTCTAGTCCTCGAACTCGCGGCCCGGAACCGTCCCGACCGGCGGTTCGGTCATCGGAGGCTGGGACCGGTCGGGACTGTCGCTGATAACCGTGACCGACCCATCGAGGCCGCGCCTCACCACGTTGCCCTGCCATGCCCGTAGCGGGTGTGACCCGCTGCGCTGGAGCGCCCGGCAGGCGCTGCGGGTGCCGAGGAAGATCAGGATCGGGAGCACCCAGATGCCCACCCGCCAGACGTGGATCTGCGTGGTGTAGGACACGCCCAGGCGGTAGAAGATCCGGTCGGTCGAGCCGACCGCGAACACGACCACCACCCAGGAGAGGAACGCGGCGCCCACCGCGGTCCGGACCGGCCGGTCGCGCGGCCGGTCGAGCAGGTCGTGCCGGCGAATGTCCCCCGTCACGCGGCGATCGATGGCCGGCCAGGAGAACATGACGGCGAATACGAACAGCGGGAACGCCGCGCCGCCCCAGAATGGGTTGGGGATCACCGTGCGGCCGGCGATCACGAGCTCCCAGTTGGGCATCAGGCGCAGCGCCCCGATCAGCCACCCGATGTACCAGTCCGGCTGCGCTCCGTTCTCGGACAGGTACGGGTGATACGGGCCCCACTCCCAGATCGGGTTGACCTGGACGAGGCCGCCCAGCAGGAACAAGACGCCGGCCACGGCCAGGAGCAGGCCGATCGAGCGCAGCGCGTAGGCGGGCCACATCGGCGTGCCGACCACGTTGCGCTCGCGCCGGCCCGGGCCCGGGAACTGCGTGTGGTGATGGCGCATGATGATCGCCAGGTGGAGCGTGATCAGCACCGCGAGCGCAACCGGGATGAGCAGCACGTGCACGATCTCCAGGCGCGGCCAGAACACGCTCTTGCCCGGGAACGGACCGCCCCAGATCAGGCTGGCCAGCTGGCCGCCGATGAACGGAATCGACATCGCCACCGAGTAGGCGATGGCCAGCCCCATCCCGGACAGCAGGTCGTCGACCAGGGAGTATCCGGCGAACCCCTCGAGGAGCGCGAGCATCAGCATGGTCAGGCCGATGAAGTAGTTCAGGTCGCGCGGCTTCCGGTACGCGCCGGTGAAGAAGATGCGCACCAGGTGCAGCACGATCGCGGCGATGAACACGTCGGCCGCCCAGTGGTGGACCTGTCGGAACAGCAAGCCGGCAGGGACGTTTAGGCTCAGGTCGAGCACCGAGCGGTACGCCTCGGACATCTGCTCCCCCTGGAGCAGCGAGTAGGACCCGTGGTAGATGACCTGTGAGTCGCTCGGCACGTAGTAGAGGGTCAGGAAGATGCCGGTCGCGACGAGGACCACGAACGAGTAGAGCGCGATCTCCCCGAGTAGGAACGACCAGTGGTCGGGGAACACGTAGCGCAGCGTCCACCTGATCGCGCCGGCCAGCCCGACACGCTGCTCGGCGGCCCGGCTGGCCCGCTCGAAGCGGCGGCGGACGGAGCGCTCGATCAGATTCACGACTGCGCCCGGTGAATTCCCCACCACGAGGGACCGACGTCCTCGTGAAACGGTCCCGCCGCGCGCAGGTGCCCGTCGCCGTCGACCATCAGGGGCAGTTGGGGCAGCGCGCGGCCGGCTGGGCCGAACACCAGCCGGCCGCCCTCGCCGGGAAGGAACGTCGAGTAATGGCACGGACAGGTGAAGGCCGGCACCTGGCTGGTCGGGGCATACGTCGGGTAGCGGTAGAGCGAGATCGCGCAGCCGGCGTGGGGGCAGATCTTCGAGTAGGCGAGGATTCCGTCCGGGGCCCAGTCGCGCCGCGCCGCGGGCAGGTGGACATACAACGGCGGCAACCTGACGACGAGCAGGCCGGCGCCGAACGCCTCGGGATCAGAGTGCTCGGGCAGCGCGGTGTAGAACGAGCCGAGCTGGATCTCATCGGCGCGGTATGCCCGCCCCTGGTCGTCGACGAGACGAATCCCCCGCGCCCACGGCGCCTTGCGGAAGTCGCCCAGCGTCGGCCCGAGTGAGGCCAGCGGCGTCGCGGCGGCGGTCACGAGCGCGGCGCCGGCCACGCCGCCCGCGCCGGCCAACAGCGCCCGGCGCGAGATCCCCTCTCCCCCGCTCTCGATGACCTCGATGACCCCCTCGGTCTTCTCCTCGTCGAGTAGCGGATCGCGCTCCTCCACAGCGGTCTCCTGCGGCACGACGAGCTTGCCGGCGACGATGCACGCGGCCGCCAACAGGCAGAGCGACCCCCCGAGCGCGATCCCGAGCAGCTGTGTGTCGCCCGACACCGCGATGTACACCACGGTGAAAGCGAGCGCGAACACCGCGGCCAGCCCCAGCAGCGCGGCGACCACCGCCTCCGCGCGGCGATTCGACGGGACTACGCGCCGGCGGGGGTCGAACTCGGACTCCGGTGCGGGCGGCGGCGGCACCGGTTTACGCCTGCGCGCCGCGCCGAGCGCCGCGCGTACAGCGACGAGCGCGCCGAGTACCTTCGCCCAGCGCGCGACGGGGCCGGGCTCGTCAGGCGTCATGCGGCTCATCCATTCGCTCTCCGATCAGTCGGGCCACGATCACCAGCGCGGCCAGCCCGATGAACCACGCCACGATCCCCTCGGGGATCGGGCCGATGTTGTAGATCCCCCACCCGCCGGCGTCCGCCGGGTGACGCGTCCAGAGCACGTAGCGGACGATCGAGTCGAGGTCGCGCTGGTCGATCTGAGTGGCGTCAAAGTGCGGCATCAGGTACGGCCCCATCCGCACCGCCTCGGCGATCTGCTGGGGAGTGGCCTGCCCGAGGTCGGGAACCTGCGCGTTGACCGTGATTCCGCCGCGCGCAACGATCTGATGGCAGCCGGCGCAGTTCAGCGTGAACTCGTGAAAGCCGACCGCCAGACTGCCCTGCGCCGGATCGGCGGTCGGCGCGGGCGGTCCCCCGAACGAGCTGACGTACGCGATCAGCGCGTCGATCTGACCGCGGGTGTAGGCGGGCTGGTTGCGCAGCGGCTCGCTGCGCGGGTTGTCGAGCGGCATCCGGCCGGTCGACAGGTAGAAGTCGACGGGGCCGGGACCGACGGCTCGCAGCGACGGCGCCACCCCGGCCGTCCCCTGGAGCGCGATCCCGTGGCAGGAGGCGCAGCCCGTCTCGTACAGCGTGAAGCCTTCGGCACGGAGCGCCGTGGTGTTTGGGAAGGTCGCCGTCGGGTTCCCCGGGCCGGGCGGCTCGGGCGACTTGGTCGGCGGGTGCAGCTCGCCCGTCGGGCCTCCGCCGAGTCCCGGTTGCCCCTGGGAGGTGGGCGCCGCCAGGCCGATCACCGCGAGCGCGGCGAAGAGCACGGCGGCGAGTGCGCGCACCGGACGCGGGATCCGCGAGCGCCGCGTGAGCCAGCGCATGAACAGCCGCCTCACGCCGTCGACTCCCGGTCCAGGGCGGCCAGCCGCGCCTCCCGCGCCACCAGGCGCCGCTCCTCGGCCATCATCGCGGCCACGACCGCCCACAGTCCGATCGCGGTCATGATCACGCCGCCGAGGACCCACATGATCGCCCCGGCCTGCGCCTGATCGTCGAGCGCGGAGATTCCGAGCGCACGCGCCGGCGCATCGTAGGCCGGATAGAACGACGTGGCGTGCCGGTTCAGGTACGCGCCGACCAGCGCCATCGGCATCATCGCCACGATCAGGTAGACGAGGCGGCCGAGCCCGCTCAGGCGGTGCGCCGGGGCCGGATCACCGTCCAGCAGCGGCGACCAGACGAGCAGGCCCGCGCCCAGGTACAGCGCGTGCTCCAGGTAGTGCAGCACCGGATGACGCAGGGTCGCGTCATAGAACGACCGGAGGTGGGTCAGGACCACGACCGCGCCGAACAGCGCCAGCGCCGGAACCGGCCCGGCCACCGGGCGAACCCGAGCGAGCACCCAACCGGCGAACCGCCGCCGCCGGGGTGGGAGCGCCCGCAGCGCGAGGATCACCGGCCGCCCACCCAGGAGCAGGAGCGGCGCGAGCAGCAGCAGCAGCATGTGCTGCGCCATGTGCACGGACAGCAGCTCATCGTCATAGGCGTCGAGCCCCGAACCGAGCGCGACCAGCACGCACCCGATCCCGGCCAGGAACGAGACCGTCACCCGGACCGGCCAGCCGGCGACGCGCCGCGCGCCGACGAGATAGGCCCCGCCCAAAGCGAGCGCCGGCACCGCGACCGAGGGGCTCACCGCCCAGTGCGAGACGAGCAGCGAAGGGAGCGAGGGCGCGCTCACGAGCGCTCCCCGTCGCCGAGCGCCTGGCGGCGCGAGGCGTGCTCGGCCCGGAGCTCGAGCGTGAGGCGCCCGGCCGAGGCCACGAGCAGCGCGAGGCCGAAGTAGAGGAGGAACTTGGCCCAGGCCAGGCCGAACAGCGCGCAGCCGATCGACAGCCCGATCGCCACGGCCGACACGCTGGCCTGCGGGACGTCCTCGATCTCGGTCCGCGGCTCCGGCGGACCGCGCCGGATTGCCTCACGCCGTGCCAGCCACACCGCGACCCCGAACCCGTACACGATCACCACCGCCGCGGTGGCGGCCGCGCCGTTCACCGGTTTGTCGTCCCATACCCAGTTGCCGATGCAGAGAACGAGCAGGATCGTTCCCCAGGCCAGGATCGGGATCGCGCCGCCCCTCACGTCGTCCTCACCGAGGGTCGTTCACGCTCGCGGTCGAGCGCCTCGAGGCGCAGGTCGAGCAGCGGCGCGTAGGAGCGGATCGGTGGCAGCGGCCGCTCGAAGTTCAGCGCCGGCGGCGGCGAGGTGGTGGCCCACTCGAGCGTGTGCCCGAGCCACGGATCGTCGCCGGCCACCACGCGGCGGCGCAGCGAGACGAACACGTTGATCAGGAAGACCAGGACTCCCAAGGCGATGATCCCCGCCCCGATCGTCTCGAGTAGGTTGAGCGTTCCCCAACCCGGGTGGGCCGGGTAACGGGACACTCGGCGCGGCATCCCGTCATTGCCGAGGAAGAACATCGGGAAGAACGTCAGGTTCGTCCCGACCACCATCAGGAGCAACTGGAGCTTGCCGAGCGATTCCCGGAGCAGCGCACCAGTGACCTTGGGGAACCAGTGGTAGACGGCGGCGAAGAAGCCGAAGATGCTGCCGGCGAACAGCGTGTAGTGAAAGTGGGCGACCACGATGTAGGTGCCGTATGCGTGGTAGTCGAGCACCGGCGAGGCGACGAAGATCCCGCTCAGGCCGCCGACCAGGAACTGTAGGAAGAAGGTCAGCGCGAACAGCATCGAGGTGCGCATGACGATCGAGCCGCCGATCAGGGTGCCGATCATGTCGAAGTACTCGATTCCGGCCGGCACCAACAGCAGTGTCGAAGTGAACGCGAAGTACTGGTTGGTGACGCCGCCGGTGACGTACATGTGGTGTGACCACACCGCCATCGAGAGCGCCGCGAAGGCCATGATCGACACGACGAACGCCGTGTAACCGAACCAGCGCTTGTGTGCACTCACCGCGATCGCCTCCGCGGCGCCGCCCAGGTACGGGAAGAACATCACGTACACGACGGGGTGACCGAAGAACCAGAACAGGTCCTGGTAATCGATCGCGCCCGCGAACCCCTCGAAGATGTGGCCGCCGTGGCGGTCGATGTACAGCAGCACCATGGCCAGGACCAGGATCGGGAAGGATGCGACGACCATCAGCACGCTGACGAGCGCCGTCCAGGTGAACACCGGCATTCGCAGCAGCGACATGCCGGGCGCCCGCCGTCGCACTACGGTCGCGACCACGCAACCGGCCATCACGGTCATTCCCGCGGCGCACAGGATCACCCCGATCACCCACAGGTCCTGGCCCACCCCGGGGGTGTTGGTCCCGTTGGACATCGGCGCGTAGGACGACCAGCCGGCGCGCCCGGCGCCGCCGGAGGCGAACCAGCCCTGCTGCATGACGAGCCAGCCGCAAATCCACGTCCACAGCCCGGCCAGCGCCAGGCGTGGAGCCGACAGGCGGAGCGCCCCGATCTGGAGCGGGACCAGGTACAGCGCCAGCGCGATCGCCATCGGCGTGACGAACAGATAGATCATCGTCGAGCCGTGCATCGTGAACAGCTCGTTGTAGGAGTTGTCCGAGACGAAGTGCATGTTCGACTGCGCCAGTTGCGTGCGCATGAGCAACGCGAACACCCCGCCCAGGAGGAACCAGAACAGCGAGCACACGCCGAGGGTCAGGCCGATGCGCTTGTGGTCGGTGCTGATCGCGGCGCCGAGCCATCCCGTCAACCGCGGGATCCGGGCGGTGGGGACGCTCGCGACGCTCACGGCGCGGGTGCTGTCCCCTTGCTCCGCGCCCATACGGCGAACGCCGCCGGGCTCACGGCGTGCGCGACGAAAGTCATGTCGGCGTGGCGCAGGCCGCAAAACTCGGCGCACTGACCCGGGAACATGCCAGGGCGGAAGGTCAGGGTCGCAACCTGAACCGAGCCCGGAATCGCGTCGTGCTTGTAGCGCAGCGCCGGGATCCAGAACGAATGGATCACGTCCACCGAGGTGATCCGGAACCGGATCGCTTCACCGGCGGGGACGACCAGCGGCTGGCGACCGACCGTGCCGCTACGCACGGTGAAGCGGTAGGACGGGTAGGTGAACGTCCACTCCCACTTGGAGCCGGTCACGTCAACGATCACCGCGGGGCGCTCCTGGTTGGCCACGGTGTCCACCTCGTGCTCGGCGCTGAAGGTCAGATAGAGCAGGAACGCCGCCACGCACGCGAGCAACACCGCGTAGGTGCCCTCGATCGGGTTGTGCTCGTGCCAGCGCGCGGCCCGTTCGGGCGGGCGGCGGCGGTAGATCACCACCGCCACCAACACCGCGATCACGATCAGCGCGAACACCCCGACCGCGATCGGCACATAGATCGAGAACAGGTGGTCGTACTCGCTGCGAGTGCTGACCAGGCCTTCTCTCACGTGGCCGGGAGCTGAATCGGGGCGGTGGCCGGCGACCCCTTATCCGGCCGGACCGCGCGGACCCTCGGCGAGCGGCGGGACGCCCCCTGCCGTTCGCCCCGTTCGATCATCCTGCGCTGGGGCCCGACCACGTACTTCGGATCGGCGGCCGACTCAAGCCCGGCCCGGTACGTGCTCCAGCGGGCGCTGAGCGCGCCGGCGCACAGCAGCCCACCCGCCACGGCGGCCGCCCCGTGCGAGCGTGCGCCGGGCCGGCAGCGCGGATCGACGTGGATCACCCGCGCGGCGCGCTCCTTGGCCTCGACCACCCACTGGAAGCCCACTGGGTGCTGCTCGGCCATGTTGGATCCCATGATCAGGATGCAGTCCGAGTTCTGCAGGTCCTGCTGGAAGGTGGTCGCGCCACCGCGCCCGAACGAGGTCCCCAGACCGGGGACCGTCGAGCTGTGTCATATCCGCGCCTGGTTCTCGATCGACAGCGCGCCGAGCGCGGTGAAGAACTTCTTGATCAGGTAGTTCTCCTCGCTGTCAAGCGTGGCGCCGCCCAGGAAGTGCATGCCGAGCGTCCGCTTGAGCGGACGACCGTCGTCGATCTGCTCCTCCCAGGTCTCCTCGCGGGTCTCGATGATGCGATCCGTGATCATGGCGGTCGCCTGCTCGAGGCTGATGTGCTCCCACTCGGTGGCGCCGGGCCGGCGGTACTTGACGCGCGTCTCGCGCATCGGGGAGTTCACGAGCTTCTCGGACGACGAGCCCTTGGGGCACAGCCGCCCGCGCGAGATCGGCGAATCGTGATCGCCCTCGATCTGGATCACCTTCTCGTCCTTCACGTACACCCTCTGCCCGCAGCCGACTGCGCAGTACGGGCAGATCGACTGGACCACCCGGTCGGCCGTTCTCGTGCGCGCGACGAGCCTCTCGGAGCGGACCGATTGGGCCGCGCGTCCGAGGCCGTGCACGTCGCCTCCGAGCTGGCGCAGGAACGGGGGGATCAGGCGCCGCTTTCCCATCTGGCAGGCAACCGTTACCCGACTGATCGGGAGAGAAACAGGCCCACGACGGGCCGTCAGGCGTCGGACAGACCGGGTCTAGCCCTTGCTCTCGTCACGCGGGGCCGGGCGCTCAGCGCCGGACGCGGACGGTGATCCCCTCGGCGCCGGCCCGCCGGATCTGCTCGACCGGGGCGCGGGCCTGCTCGAGCGGCTTGACCCACAGCTCATCGGCCAGGATCGTCGCGGTGGCGATGATCGGCACCGCGATGAGCAGCCCGATGAAGCCGAACAGCTGATCCACCGCCACCACCCCGATCGCCACCACGGCCGGGTGCAACTTGACCGTGCGGGCCACCACGAGCGGCTGGATGATGTTGCTCTCGAGCTGGTGGGCCCCGATGTAGATGATCGCCACGAGGATCGCCTTCTGGGGCGAGATCGTCAGCGCGTAGAGGATCGGCGGGATCGAGCTGGCCAGCGCGCCGAAGTACGGGACGATCATCGCCACGGCGGTGAATACGGCGAAGAATGCGGCGAAGTTCAGCCCGACGAGCAGCAACCCGATGTAGGTGAGCGTGCCGAGCACGAGCATGCCGACGAACAGGCCGCGGAGCCAGGCGAGGTAGGCCGTCCGCAGCCGCCGCAGGATGTGGCTGACGTGCGGGCGCCGGGGGATCGGGAACAGCCGGACCAGTCCGTTGACGAGCGGCTCCGGATGGATGGCGGTGTAGAGCGCGGTGAGTAGGACCACGATGATCGCGGCCACGCCCGCGGCGACGCTGGCGCCGATCGACGCGACCGGGCCGAGGAGCTTCCCCGGGTCGTGCGTGTAGTTGGTGACGAAGTGCTGGATCTGGGCGGTGACGTGCGCCGGCGAGGAGCCGGTCAGCCGACCCAGGCGTCGCTCGAGGAGGTTGCCGATCGACGGGAGCGAGTTCACGAAGTCATTCACCTCGCGCGTGAACACGGGCACGATCAGCGCAACCAGGCCGGCGATCGCACCGAGCCCGAGTAGCAGCCCGAGCGTCGCCCCGATCGCGCGCGGGATGTGCCAGCGCTTCAGATAGTCCGCAAAGGCCGACAGCGGCGTGGCGATGATCACCACGATCAGCACGCCGAGGACTAGGCTGGACAGCGCGCGGAAGATCATCGCGGCGATCACCAACCCGAACGCGAGCAGGATCGCCTTGTAGATGACGCTTGGCGTGACCCTCGAATCTGACATCTGGCCACAAGGCTGCCCTCTAATCGCTCCGGGCACGCCTGCTAGCCGCTTTTACCGTCAGCCCAGGTGCTCGACGAGCGCGTCGGCCAGGTCGCCCCGCGGCGTGACCGCGACCTCCTGGAGCCCGAGCCAGTCCGAAACGAGCCGTAGCTCGGCCGCCAGCTCGGCCGCCACCCGGTCACTGTCGACGCCTTCCTCGGCGAACGCGCCCTGGACGAGCAGCGCGCCCCGGTCGCGGTCGGACTTCAGGTCGACACGGGCGACGAGCTCCTCGCCGAGCAGGAACGGCAGTACGTAGTAGCCGTGGATGCGCTTCGGCGCCGGTGTGTAGATCTCTATCCGGTAGCGGAACCCGAATAGCCGCTCGGTCCGAGGGCGAAACCAGATCAGCGAGTCGAACGGGGACAGCACCGCGCGCGCGTCGACGCGTCGGGGCTGGCGGGCGCCCGGCCACAGGTACGCCGGAGCGCTCCATCCCTCGACCTCGACCTCGACGAGCTCACCGGCGTCCACCAGCTCCGAGACGCGCGCCTTCGACGCCGATCGGGGAAGCCGGAAGTAGTCGCCGAGGTCCGGCTCGGTGGCCACCCCGAGGGCGCGGGCGGCGATCCGCACCAGCTCGCGCTGCGCGTCGGCGACGCTCGGGGTCGGCCGGGCCAGGATCTCAGGTCCGAGGACGCGCTCGATCGTGTCGTAGCGGCGCTCGAAGTTCACCCGCCGGGACGCGCCCACACGCCCGGTGAAGAACAGGTGCTCGAGCGCCACCTTGCCCTGATGCCAGTTCCACATGTGCCCCGGCCGCGGCGCAGACCGCTTCATCCCGGTGTCCCGGGCGCGGATCGGCCCGTTTCGCGCGATTAGCTCCAGGGTGTCGGCCACCAGGTCGGGCTGCTCACGGATCACTCGCGAGATAGAGCCCCACGCCTCTCCGTCGACGTCCGCCATCCGCCAGCGAAACAGCGGGTGCAGCTCGACCGGGATCAGCGACGCCTCGTGGGCCCAGTACTCGACCAGCCGGCGGTCGATCGGTCCCTCGCCGTGCCCGGCGATTCGATCGAGCCGCGACCGGTCGTACGGGCCCAGGCGGGAGAACACCGGCATGTAGTGCGCGCGGAGGAACACGTTGACCGAGTCGAGCTGGAGCGCGCCGAGGCGCGACACCAACGCGGCGATCTGCCCGGCGTTCGGCGGCCGGGCCGGGCGCGGTCGCCCGAAGCCCTGTGCCGCGAGCGCGATCCGCCGCGCGCGAGGGAGGCTGAGCCGGGACGGGACGCGGACTGGGGTCGTGGTCATCCGATGTTGCAGCGTAGGCGCGACCCCGGCGGACGCCTGCCAGGCTTTGGCGCATGTCTCGCACCCGGACCGCGCCCACCACGATCGCCCGCCGCGGCGCGTTGATCGCCGAGCGCGACCCGTTGCGCCCGTCCGGTCGGGTCCTGCGCCAGGGCGGCATGGACGCCTCGTACGTCGACCTGGCCGACCCGTCTCACCTCGAGTTCGACTACATGCGCTGGATGCGGATCGTGCTGCGCGCGGCTCGCGCGCGTCGGGTTCTCCACGTCGGCGGCGGAGCCTGCGCGCTGGCGCGAGCACTCGCGGCGGAGGACCCGCGCGGACGCCAGGAGGTGTGCGAGGTCGATCCCGAGGTCCTCGCGATGGCTCGCGAGCACCTCGGGCTGCGCCGAGCGCCTGGGCTGCGGGTCCGCGTGGCCGAGGGACGCGCGTTCGTGGCCCTCCAGCCGGACGCGAGCTGGGACGCGATCGCGATCGACGCGTTCGTGGCCGCCACCGTGCCGCCTCACCTGATCACCGTCGAGGCACTTGCGGACGCGGCGCGGGTTGCGCCGCTGACCCTCGTCAACGTGCTCGACGACCGCGCGGCGCGCGACGTGCGGGCCGTGGCGGCCGCCTTGTCTGACCCCTATCCCCACGTGTGGACGCTCGGGGGCCGGGCCGGGAACACGATCGTGGCCGGCGCGGTTGCGCCGCTCGACCTCGACCGGATCCGCGCCCGGGCCGCGGCCGACCCCTCGCCCGCGCGCCTAACCCCGCCCGGCGCGGTGGCGCGGATGCTCGACGGCGCGGCCGCGTTGCGTGACGAGGACGCCCGCGGGTAGAAGCAGCGGGACCGTGACCGTCGCCGTACTCGACATCGACGGGACCCTCGTCGACACCAACTATCACCACACGATCGCCTGGTCCCGGGCGTTCCGCCGGCACGGGATCGTCCTCCCACTGTGGCGGATCCACCGTCACATCGGCATGGGCGGCGATCAGGTGGTGACGGCCCTCACCGACGAGGAGACCGAGCGGGAGAAGGGCGACGACATCCGCGCCGCCGAGAAGGCGCTGTACTTCAAGCTGATCGACGAGGTCGAGCCGATGGCCGACGCCCGCGAGCTGATCCGGCAGCTCAAAGGGCGCGGACACACGGTGGTGCTGGCCAGCTCGGCCAAGCCCGACGAGGTCGACCACTACCTGGACCTGCTCGACGCCCGCGACCTGGCGGACGGATGGACCACGTCGGGCGACGTCGAGTCGACCAAGCCGGCGCCGGACCTGGTGAGCGCGGCGCTCGAGCGCGCCCGCGGATCTCCCGACGATGCCGTCATGGTCGGCGACACCCCGTGGGACGTCGAGGCGGCCGGCCGGGCCGGCGTGCCGACCGTCGCGGTACTGACGGGCGGATTTGCCGCCGCCGAGCTCGAGGACGCCGGCGCAGTCGGTGTGTTCGAGTCCGTCGCCGAGCTGTGCCGGCGGCTCGATCGGACGCCCCTTCGCTGACCACTCAGCGCGGGAGCGTCACCCACAGCTTCGGGGCCAGGTCGGCGAGCACGTCTGGGCCGAGATCACGGACCGTGACCGCGCCGGCGCGGTCGATCGCGATCGCCAGCTCACGCCAGGCGCGCGCGACCGGGGCGACTCGCGCGGTCGGCCCGAACCCGACCGCGGCGCTCAGCTCGTCCGCGCGGGAGACCACGTCCTCGCGGGTGAGCTCTCCGAACGGTCGGTTGGCGCCGCGGATGAACACCGGCTGCCCGAGGATCCGGTCCAGGTCGCTCATGCCAGCGATGCCGCCGCGACCGCGGCCTGACCGTAGGCGATCCCGCCATCGTTAACCGGGAGCCGATCGGGCACGAGCACGCGCAGACCGGCGATGCTCAGCTCATCCGAGACCGTCTCGAGCAGCAGGCGGCTCTGGAACACGCCGCCCGACAGGACCACGACGTCGGTGGCGAGGTCGGCCGCGAGCGCGATGCAGGCGTCCACGGTGGCGCGCGCGATCGTGCGATGGAAGCGGCGCGCGATCGCGCCGGGGGTCGCCCCCGCGGCGACATCCGCGGCCACCGCCCGGATCGTCTCTCGCGGATCGATCACCAGCGGCGCGCCGCTCACCGAGATCGGATACGCGCCCGGTTCGGTGAAATCACACGCCGCCTCGAGCTCGATCGCCGCCTGCCCCTCGTAGTTGACCTCGGAGCGGATGCCGGCCAGCGCGGCCACCGCGTCGAACAGCCGCCCCATGCTCGTCGTCGTCGGGGACGCGAGGCCGGACCGAGCCAGCTCGGCGATCGGGTGCCAGGCCGCCGGTGGCTCGATCCCGCTGGCCACGAGCCAGGCGCACGCCATCCGCCACGGTTGCTTGATCGCCCGCGCGCCACCAGGTAGCCGGACCGGCCGCAGCGCGCCGACACGGCCGAACGCGGCCACGTCCCCGAATAGCAGCTCACCGCCCCACACCGTCCCGTCGAGCCCATAGCCCGTGCCGTCGAAGATCGCGCCGATCGCCGGCCCGGGCTCACCGTGCTCGGCCAGGCACGCGGCGAGGTGGGCGTGGTGGTGCTGAACGCCGATCAGCTCGACCCCGTCGAGGTCGAGCGCGTACTTGGTCGACAGGTACTCGGGGTGGAGGTCGTGGGCGACGACCTCGGGCTCGACCGCGAACAGGCGGGCGAAGTGCGCGATGCCCTCGGTGAACGAGCGGAGCGTCTCGTAGTTTTCGAGGTCGCCGATGTGGTGGCTGACCCATGCGCGGGTCCCACGGGCCAGGCAGAACGTGTTCTTGAGCTCGGCGCCGCAGGCCAGCAGCGGGCGCCGCGTGCCGGCAGAGGGCAGCGATAAGGCCGATGGCACGTAGCCACGCGAGCGGCGGAGGATGGTGCGCGCGCGAACGACCGAGTCGTCGGTGCGCGTCTCAATCGGCCGGTCGTGGACCAGGAACAGGTCCGCGATTCCGGCCAGGCGCTCGCGCGCGTCCTCGTCGCGGTACGCGATCGGCTCGTCGGACAGGTTGGCGCTCGTCATCACGAGCGTCTGGCCGACATCGGCGAGCAGCAGGTGGTGGAGCGGCGAGTACGGCAGCATCACCCCGAGCTCAGGCGCTCCCGGCGCGACCGACGCGGCGACCGGCGCAGCGGGGCGCCGCGGCGCGAGCACGATCGGGCGCTCCGGGCCGGTGAGCAGCGCTCGGGTCGGAGCGTCGACCGAGACCAGCGACTCGGCGACGGGCAACGAAGGCGCCATCAGCGCGAACGGCTTGTCCTCCCGGTGTTTTCGCGCCCGGAGCCCGGCCACAGTCCGCTCGCTGGCGGCAAGGCAGGCCAGGTGATAACCGCCGATGCCTTTAATCGCAACAATCGCGCCGGATGTGAGCGCGGTCGCCGCGGTGGTGACCGGATCTGCGCCCGACGAGTCTCCGATCAGCGCCACCGAGGGACCGCACACCGGGCACGCGTTGGGCTGCGCGTGAAACCGCCGGTCCCGCGGGTCCTCGTACTCGGCCCGGCAGACCGGGCACATCGTGAACGAAGCCATCGTGGTCAGCGCCCGGTCGTAGGGCACGCCGCGCACGATCGTGAACCGGGGACCGCAGTTCGTGCAGTTGATGAACGGGTAGCGGAAGCGGCGGTCGGCCGGGTCGAACAGCTCGCGCAAGCAGTCGGCGCACGTGGCGGTGTCGGCGGTGATCGGCGCGTCCGGGACCGCGCCCCCCACGCTGTCTCGGATCGCGAAGGCCTGGTCCCCGCTCGGCGCCATCTCCTCCGAGACGACCTGCTCGACCACCGCCAGCGGCGGCGCGTCGGACGGCAGTCGTGCGAGGAACCGATCGACCTGCGCGCCGGCCCCCTCGACCTCGATCAGCACGCCGTGGGCATCGTTGAGCACATACCCCCCGAGCGACAGCTCGCCGGCCAGCCGGTAGACGTATGGCCGAAAGCCCACGCCCTGCACCGTCCCCGTCACCCGCACCCGCGCCCGGCGGCCGACGGCGCTCATCCCACCAGCTCCAGCAGCGCGTGGTACGCGCTCGCCTGGGCCTCCTGGATCCGCGGGATGTGCTCGGAGCGTGTGACGACAACGTGATCCGCGAGCCCCTCGCCAAGAACGCGGCCGCCGTCGTAACCCACCAGTGCGATCGTCACCAGACCACGGCGGCGCGCCTCGGCCAGCGCCTCGATCACGTTATGCGAGTTCCCCGAGGTCGACAGCGCCAGCAGCACGTCCCCGCGCGAGCCGTAGGCGATCACCTGGCGGGAGAAGATCGCGTCGACGCCCACGTCGTTGGCGATCGCGGTCAGGATGCCCGGGTCCTCGGTCAGGTCGATCGCCGGGCGGCTGCGGGCTCGCAGGTCGGCCACGACATCCATAGCGTCGGTGGCCGAGCCGCCGTTGCCGAGCGCGAGTAGCTTTCCGCCGCCCTCGAAGCTCCCCCGGAGCGCGGCGGCGGCTTCGAGGAGCACGTCCGCGTTCTCGGTGAGCGTCTGCTCGCGCAGTGCGCCCACCTCCCGCGCCTTCATGAGGATCGAGCGTCGGACGTCCTCCACGACGGCCTCGAGGTCGTCTTCGCGCTCGTCGAGGAACGGATACAGGAAACTCGACGCGCCGGCGTCGTGGGCCCGGCGCTCGGTGCGTCCCTCGAGGAGCCCGCGGTGCTCGAAGAACACGTGCACGAGCTCCCACAGGACGTGGTAGAGCGTCTCGATCAGCTCCTGGCGGATCTGCGGGTCGTCGGTCGGCGGCTCGAACTCCCACTCGGCGCCGGCCGGCGCGAACGCGATGGTCAGGCAGCCGAGCACGCGCGCGAGCCCGATCGCGCCGTCACAGTCCGCGCCGAAGCCCATCACGATGTCATCCGGAGCTGCGATCAGGGGGACGTCGCCGGCGAGGCCGATCGCCGGCAGCGCCCGCTTGCCGACGATCACCGGGTGCACGAATTCGACGGCGACGTGGCGTGCATCCGAGCGCGCCGCGGGCGAGCCGCCGAACGCGATCAGCCGACCCCCCCGGGCGAACCGCTCGGCCATCCGATGACACAGTCGCGCCAGCCGCTCGGCCTGCGCGTCGAAGAACCGAGAGTTCGCCTCCGTTCGCTCCGAGAGCAGCGCGATAACCGTCAAACAACCGCCTCCGCCGGCGCGCGCTTGGCAATGCGCACCAGCCAGTCGCGCCACGCCTCGACGCCCTGGCCGGTCCGCGCGCTGAGCACGATCGTCTCGACGTCCGGGTGCACGGCGTCGATGTTGTAGAGCAGCTTGTCGAGGTCGAAGTCGAGGTGCGGGAGCAGGTCGATCTTGTTGACGATGACGAGCTCGCAGGCCCGGAACATCAGCGGGTACTTGAGCGGCTTGTCTTCGCCCTCGGTCACCGCGCTCACCATCACGCGCGCGTCCTCACCGATCCTGAACTCGGCCGGGCACACGAGGTTGCCGACGTTCTCGACCAGCAGCAGATCGATCTCGTCGAGGGGCAGCGCCGGGATGGCCGACCGGACCATGTTGGCGTCGAGGTGACACTCGCCGCCGAAGCCCGCGCCGGTGTTGAGCTGAGTCACCGGTACGTGGAGAGCGGCCAGGCGGTCGGCGTCCATGGACCCCTCGACGTCGCCCTCGAGCACGCCGACGCGGACCCCCTCCAGGGCGGCGGCCACGTGCTCGAGCAGCGAGGTCTTGCCGGCGCCGGGGGCGCTCATGAAGTTGACGACCGTGACCCCGGCTCGGTCGAAGTCAGCCCGGTTGGCGCTCGCGATCGTGTTGTTGGCGTCGAGCGCGTCCTCGACGATTCTCACCTTGGTGCGATGCATTCGGCCTCCTCGACCTCGATTTCCTGCACCTCGAACTCATTCCCGCTGGCGATCTCGACGTCGCTGCCGCCGCACTGTGGACAGCGAAACGCCGGTATCTCGATCTCCCACTCGTGTCCGCACTCGTGGCAGCGCAGGCTCGCGTCGATCACCTGCTGCTCGAGCCGCGCCCCCTCGCAGACCGTCCCCCGCGCCACGAACTCGAAGTAGAACTCGAGCGTGTCCGGGACCACCTGGCGCAGCGTGCCGACCCGGAGATAGACGACCGTCACGCGTCGCCCGCGGGCGTGCTTGACGACCGTGTTGACGATCGCGCTGCTAAGGGAGAGCTCGTGCACCGGCGCGCAGCTCCGCCACCGTCTCGACGACCAGGTCCACCGCACGCTCGATGGCGTCGCGGACGGGCTCCGATAGACCCCAGCCCATCTCCTCGACGTCAGCCGGCTCGCACGCGATCACCACGACCCGCCCCGGCCACGCGCCGACCGACTTGACGAACCGCAGCACGGTTTGCGGGTCCATCGCGTGCGGGTTGATCACGTCGCCGTCCTCGATCGCGCCGGGGACCGACTCCTCGTCGGGCTCCATCACGTACAGCGTCCCGGGGTCGCCGCCCTGTTGGGAGACGTCGAGGATCACGAGCGCGTCGTAGCCGCGCATGACCTCGTAGGCCAGGTCGAGTCCACCGGTGCCGGCGTCCATGACCTGGACGCCCGCGGGGAGGGGACGGTCGGCGAGGCGCCTGGCCACCTCACCTCCGAAGCCGTCGTCGCGCAGCCAGGCGTTACCGACGCCGGCGATCAGGATGCTGCGCAGCGGCTCGTCCGTCATGGTCCGATCACCTCCACCTCGGGGGCAAAGAAGTACAGGAGGCGCCCGGTCTCGCGCATCAGGTCCTGGCCCGGGTCGCCGTCGATGGTCACGCCCAGGTGCACCTTGCCGTCGTAGTCGGTGAGGATCCGCTCGATCGTGGCGATCCGGCCGTCGAGCATCCGCGCATGGATGTCGGCGTCCGGTCCGGGTCGGATCACGACCTTGGTGTCGCGCGCGAACCGCACGCCGTCGACGATTGCGTAAGGCTGGCCGGCGGCCGGGTCCGGCAGTCCGGGCGGCTCGGCCGGGGGCGTGGTGGTGACCGGGTCGCGGAGCTCGACGCGCCCGTGCAGCGCGATGATGTCCTCCGCCGTCGCCGCTGCCGCACGCTCGATCATCTCGCGCACGGCCGGATCGGCCTGCTCGATCTCGGCCCGCTCGTCGTCGCTCAGGACCTGCACGTGGAGGAGCAGCGCCTCCTCAATCTCGGTCGAGTCGAACAGCGCGCCTCGGCTCTCGGGCGCGATCCGCGGGTGGTCGGGCAGCACGTACGTCGTGCCGAGGACGGCGTCGTCGGCCTCGGTGGCAAGCACCGGATACGTGTTGACGCTCGTCGGGGCGCTGTCGAGCGGGGAGCGGAAGCGCCCGCCGTCGATGCGCACGAGCAGCTGCGTGGAGATCATCGACAGCGCGAGCGCCCCGGCGCGGTCGAGCCCGGACTCCGCGTCGCGCGTGTTGTGCACGCAGCAGCGCACGACCGCGGTCCCGTCGACCCGGGCCTCGGAGCGCAAGGTCAGGCGCCCGCCGTCGAACTGCGTGGTCACGCGCTCGCCGATCCCGATCGGGTCGACCTCGACCCGGCGCTCGGTGGCCGCGTGCCGCTCCCCGGTGGGTGCCAGGTAGCGGAGGGTCGCGCACAGCGTGGCGTCTGCATCCGCAGGTTCGGCCACGCACTCCAGCCGAGCGTGGTCGAACGCGCCGGGACACTCGGCGGCGTACGCCGCCGGATACACGATCCCGAACGGCGTCGGGGTGGCGTTCTTGGTCGCGCCCGGGGTGTACGGGTAGAGCGCGTACCCCTCCCACAGCAGTGACTCGACGAGCTCCTCGAGGCGGTCAGTCATCCTTGAGCAGCTCGGTCACGCACGCATCGAGGGTGGCCAGGCCGCGGGCGAGCTTCTCGCGTTGCAGCGCCTCGAAGGTGTCAGTTCGCACCGCGATCCAGGCGGTGCCGGGGTAGTAGTGCGCGATCGTCTCCTGCCAGACCGACACCGGCATCCGGAAGTCGATCGACTTCGACCACGGGATCAGCGCCATCTGCAGGCCGCCGGTTTCGGTCGGGTAATAGATCATGCCGTTGAAGTGGAGGGCCAGCGGCGCCACCCCGTCGGGCAGCGAATGCAGGTACTTCGCCGCGGCGAGCTCGAGATCGAAGTGGCACGCGATCGGGATCGTGACCGTCGTCGACCCGGTGAACGCCGGCACGAGCACGTCGAGCTTGGACCACACCAGGCTGCGCGTGGTCACGGCCCAGCGCTCCGCGGGGCCGAACAGCTCGACCAGCCGCTCGCGGGTCGCCTCGTCGTAGCGCCTGCGGGCCGGGTCGATCATCAGCTGGATGCTCAGGGCGACCATGTAGACGTCCCGGCCTGTGGTCTCTGAGATCTGAAGGTCGATCGCGAGCATCGGGGCGGCGGCGTACTTGACCGGGCGAGCGCCGAGCGCCGCGAACTCGAGGTCGACCTCGACGAGCGTGCTCATCGCCCCGTCGCCTTCGCCTGTAGCTCGTCGAAGAAGCGCGCGACCGCGGTCTGCACGCCCGGGCCTCCCGAGATCCCCTCCCAGTGCGCCTTGATCGTGCCGGTAAGCGCGTAGCAACGGTCGATCGGCGCGATCACGTACATCGGGGGATCGGCCAGCCGGTTGGCGATCAACCCCTCGATGTCGGGCTCGAGGCCGGCCAGGACCGGGTTCAGCTCGAGCATCCGGTTCCACGAGTCGAAGTGCAGCTCCGATTCGGTCGCTCCGCCCGGGCTCGGGTACATCGCGACCACGCACGCGGTGACGGTCGACTCCATGAAGAACGCCAGCCCGATCGGGATCTGGAAGCTCGCCCAGACCTCGTCGGGAACGTCGAGGCCGGGCAGCCACAGCGTCCGGTTGCCGGTCGGGCGGTAGTCCCCCTCGCCTGAGCGCATCGCCCAGCACGCCTCGCACGAGCACACGATCCGGCGCTCGGACAGCGCGAGCAGGTGGCGGTGATCTTCGGGGAGGCCGATGCCGCACAGGTCGCAGACCTCGTCGGTCTCGGCGGCCGGTGAGGCGCGGGCGGATTGCCGCGCCAGGCCACGCAGCCCGGTCACGACCCCGGCTCGGCGGCGGGCGTCGTTCATTGCGTCAGCGCCACCTTCACCCGGCCATCCTCGCGCAGCAGCGGGACCGGTTCGAGCTGAAGGCGATCGCCGTCCATCGACCGGCCCGCGCGAGGGAGGAAGAACGATCGCGCGCACTCCGGGCACGACAGCGCGCCGGCCATCAGCAGCCCGCCGTGGAGCGCCGCGCCACAGCTGGCGCAGCGATCCTGGTAGGCGAGCAGACTCCCATCCACGTTGGCCACGACCAGCGTCGCGCCCGCCACGCTGACCGCGGCCAGCGATCCGTCCGTGAGCGACGCCACCGACTCGACGTCGATCCACATGGATCCCGATTCCGCGCCGGTCCGGTCGGGGCTCACGCCCTCGACCTCGAGACCATCCAGGTCGGGCGCGGCTTCCTCGAGCGCCCGCTTAATCGCCAGCTCGAGCGTGACCGAGGACGCCGAGCAGTCCGAGCAGCTCCCCTGCAGGTGGATCCGCGCGACGCCGTTCTCCACCGAGAGCAGCTCGACGTTGCCGCCGTGGGACTCCATGTAGGGCCGGACCGAGTCGAGGGCCTCCTGCACCCGCTGCTCGAGCGCCACCGGGTGCAGATCGTGAATCAGGAGCAGGGTTGCGACGAGCGGATCATCCATGAGCGACGCGGCGATCGGCTCGCCTGCCGGCCCGGCCTCGGTCAGCGAGCCCACGATCCGCTCGAGCCCGGCGCCGTACATCTGCACCACTGCCGACACCAGATCCTCGGCGAGCCCGCGGGGAACGGACTCGCCGCAGTCCTCGAGCGCGGCCTGGAGCTCCTCGACGCGCCCGACCAGCTGCTCCGTGTCCATCTGCTTAGGCCAACGCGGTCGGGGTGTGCATGACCTTGCGCACCTGGCCACCGCCGGTGTACATGTGCACCCCGCACGGGAGACACGGGTCGAACGACCGGACCGCCCGCATGATGTCGACGCCCTTGAAGTTCTCCGGCCCGTTCTCCTCGAAGATCGGCGTGTTCTGCACCGCGTCCTCGTAGGGCCCCGGCGTCCCGAAGACGTCGCGCGGGCTGGCATTCCAGGGGGTCGGCGGGTATGGCTGGTAGTTGGCGATCTTGCCCTCCTGGATCACCATGTGATGCGATAGCACCCCGCGCGCGGCCTCGTGGAAGCCGCAGCTGACCGCGCTCTCCGGAACCTTGAAGCTGTTCCAGCTCTTGGTCCGCCCCGCCTGGACCTCCTTCAGCGCCCGCTCGAGGTTGTGCAGCGCGATCAGCGCGCTGTACGCCTGGTGGTAGGTCCGGGCGCGGTCGCGCTCGATCGCGTTGGACTTCTCGGGCACGTTCCACTCGAGCTCCATCTCGGGCATGTTCGGCGAGCGCGGGAGCACCATCTGGATCGAGTGTCCGGTCGCCGTCGCGTAGCCGAAGTCGACCAGGCCGGCCTTGGCCGTGCACCACTGGCGGGCGAACGGACCGCCGCCGGTGTCACAGCACACGTGGGTGTCGGTCCGCTTATCGTAGATCCGCGGCGACACCACCCACGTGTACTTGTCGGTGAAGTCGCGCTTCTGGGGACGGGGCAGCGTGACCTTGTTCCATGGGTGGTTCTTGTCGACCGGGTTGCCCAGCGGATCCTGTGTGACAAACGTCGGCTCGTTCTCCCAGCTGTCGAAGTACGAGCTGCCGAGCAGGATCCGGATCATCAGGTTGATCTCGACGAGGTCGGTCGAGATCAGCTCGCCACCGATCGCGACGCCGGGCGTGATGTAACGCTTGCGACCCCAGTTGGTCATGTTCCGGTAGTCGTAGTCGACGTAGTCGGGATCGTCGAACGACCCCCAGTTGACAAGGTTCGTCTCGCGGAAGCCGACCATGTCGTACCCGGGCAGCTCCTGCAGGAAGAAGTCGTACAGGTCGTCGTGCATCGGCACGCTGCGCTTGACGTAGTCGAAGTAGCGCATCAGGCGCACGTAGTAGTCGGTGCACGTCTGGTGGGTGATGTCGGCGCTGCACCCGCCCGGCATGATCGTCGAGGGATGGGTGTGACGGCCGCCGAACAAGCAGTACATCTCGCGCGTGTACCTCGCGACGTGGAGCGTCTCGAGGTAGAACTCGCCCGTGAACGGGTTGAGCGCGCGCATGATGTCCGCGATCGTCTTGAAACCGTGGATGTCCTGACCCGGGGCCGGAGTGTTCTCCGCCTTGGCCAGCAGCGTCGGGTTGGTCTCCTTGACCATCTGCTCGCAGAAGTCGACGTTCGCCATGCAGTCGTTGAAGATCGCGTGGTCGAAGATGTAGTCCGCGGTCTCGGCCAGGTTGAACGCGAGGTCACCGAGCGCCGGCGGCTTCACCCCGTAGGCCATGTTCTGGTTCAGGCACGAGCAGGTGCAGTGATTGTCACCACAAATCCCGCAGATCCGGCTCGTGATGAAGTGGGCGTCGCGCGGGTCGATCCCCTTCATGAAGATGTCGAACCCGCGGAAGATCATCGAGGTGCTGTAGCACTTGAGCACCTGCTGGTTGGTGAAGTCGATCTCGGTGTGGATGCCGAGGCTGCCCACGATCCGCGTGATGGGATCCCAGGACATCTCCTTGACCATCACCCTTTGCTGTTCGGGCGTCTCAGTCGCCATCTGTGTCTCCTCGAGATTCGGGTTTCCAGGGTGATGTGTCCGGTTACCAGCGCTTGACGTAGCCGGTGGTGAGCGTCGTACCGCGCCGGCGCCACTCGGGCTCCTTGTCGAACTTGTTCTTGATGTGGCGCTGGCGCATCAGCTTCACGATCGGGCCGTAGGAGAACTGCATGATCCGCTGCGCGGCCTTACCCCACGGGTCCTCGTCCATGAACGGCATGTACTTGTCGGGGAACCCGGGCATCGTGCACGCCATGCAGATCCCGCCGACGTTGGGGCAGCCGCCCACGCCGTTCACCCAGCCGCGGACCGGGACGTTGCACTTGACCACCGGACCCTTGCAACCGAGCTTGACCAGGCACCGGTGGTCGGCGCCGTACTCGGTGGCGAACTCGCCCTGCTCGGTGAAGCCGGCGCGGTTGCAGCCCTCGCGGACCGTGCGGCCGAACAGCCACTTGGGTCGAAGTGCCTCGTCGAGCTCGGGGGCGGGCGCGAGCCCGGCCAGATGCAGGGCGAGGTAGAGCAGCGTCTCGGTCATGTTGTCCGGCTGCGCCGGGCAGCCCGGGATGCACACGATCGGCAGGCCGGCCTTGGACTTCCAGCTCCACCCGAGATAGTCGGGCACGCCCATCGCTCCGGTCGGGTTGTTCTTCATGGCGGGGATCCCGCCGTAGGTGGCGCACGTGCCGACCGCGACGACCGCCGCCGCCTTCGGGGCGAGCCGGTCCAGCCACTCGTTCATCGTGATCGGCTGACCGTTCTCCGGGTTCACCGCGAAACCGGTCCAGTGACCCTCGCCGTTGATCTCCTCGTTGCCGAGCGAGCCTTCGATCACGAGCACGAACGGATCGAGCTCACCCTTCTCGGCGTCGAACCAGGCCTGGGCGTACTCCTGGCCGACCGCGTAGTCGATGACCTGGTTGTGGACGACGACCTTGGGCATGCCCGGGATCGCCTGGAGGATGATGTCCTCGAGGCTCGGGTTCGTCGCCGAGGTCATCGCGACGGAATCGCCCTCGCAGCTCAGCCCGGTGGTCATCCACAGCACGTGTGCGGTGACCGCCTCGGTCTCCTTCTGCTTGGCATAGGCATTGGTCAGCGCCGACATTCCGTCTCCTCTCGCTTTGCTTCAACAGATCCTGGGCAGCGGGTCCCCCACGAGCTGATCCATCACCCGCTTGCCGCCAAAGCTCGTCTCCACCAGCACCATCCCGGGCGGCTCCGTCCTCACCTCCCCGATCTCGGCCGCGCTCTCGCAACCCGGGACCGCGCGCATGGCGTCCAGGGCGCGCTCGGCGGCCTCCGGCGCCACGAACACGACCAGCTTGCCCTCGTTCGCGACGTACATCGGGTCGATCCCGAGGATCTCGGCCGCACCGGCGACGGCGGGACGCACGGGGACCGCGCGCTCGCGCACGATCATCGCCACCGAGGAAGCGCGCGCGAGCTCGTTCAGCACGGAGGCGACGCCGCCGCGGGTGGCGTCTCTCAGGCAGCGGATGTCCCGGCCGGCTGCCTCGAGCAGGGCGTCGACGACCGGCCACAGCGAGCGCGTGTCGGATTCGATCTCGGCGTCGAGATCGAACTCGCCGCGGGCGAGCATGATCGCCGTGCCGTGCTCGCCGATGCTCCCGGACAGGAGGATTCGGTCGCCGGGTTTGAGGGCGGCCGGCGACAGGCGGGCGCGCGGGTCGCGCCGGCCGATCCCGGTCGTGCACACGTACATCCCGTCGGCGTGGCCGCGCTCGACGACCTTGGTGTCGCCGGTGACGATCTCGACGCCGGCCGTGCGTGCGGCGTGTGCGATCGCCTCCACCTCGCGTTTTAGGTCGTCCGCCGCGAGCCCCTCCTCGAGGATGAGCGACAGGCTGAGCGCGAGGGGTCTGGCGCCCGAGACCGCCAGGTCGTTGACCGTCCCGTTCACCGCCAGCTCGCCGATCGAGCCGCCGGGAAATCGCATCGGCTTGACCACGTAGGAGTCGGTCGTGAAGGCGAGGGTTGCGTCGTCGACCGTGATCGTCGCCGCGTCGGCCATCTCGTCAAGGGTTTGCGACTTGAACGCCGGCGCCAGCAGCCCCTCGATCAGGGTCTGGGTCGCCTTCCCGCCGGCGCCGTGGGCCATGGTGATCCGCTCGTCGCGGAACTTGGCGCGCTTCGAGCGGGCCGTCTCGATGATCCCGAGGATCTTCTGCTCGCGCTCGGAGACGACGGCGGGGTCGCTCCGGCCCATCAGACCACTTCCCGCTCCCGGGCGAAGCGCCCGAAGTTGTAGTAGGCGGCGCACGCGCCCTCCGAGGAGACCATGCACGTGCCGATCGGGCGCTCGGGCGTGCAGGCAGTCCCGAACACCTTGCACTCCCACGGCTTGATAACCCCCTTGAGCACCTCGCCGCACTGGCACGCCTTGGGGTCGGCGACGCGCACGCCGGGGACGCTGAAGCGCACCTCGGCGTCGAGGTCGGCGTAGGCGCCCGACAGCTTCAGGCCGCTGTGCGAGATGAAGCCGAGGCCGCGCCACTCGAAGTGCGGACGGAGCTCGAACACCTCGGCCATCACCTCGAGCGCGCGCAGGTTGCCCTCGTACGGGACCACCCGCTTGTACTGGTTCTCGACCTCACAGCGCCCGCGTTCAAGCTGGCGCAGGATCATCTCGATCGCCTGGAGGATGTCGAGCGGCTCGAACCCCGCGATCACCACCGGCTTGCCGTAGTCGGCGGGGATGAACTGGAACGGACGCGCGCCCACGACGGTCGATACGTGACCCGGCCCGATGAACCCGTCGAGGCGGAGATCGGGGGACTCCAGGAGCGCTTTGAGCGGCGGAACGATCGTCACGTGGCTGCACATGACGCTGAAGTTCTCGAGGTGTTCGGCGCGCGCCCGCTTGAGCGTCAGCGCCGTCGACGGCGCGGTCGTCTCGAACCCGATGGCGAAGAACACCACCTCGCGGTCGGGATTCTGCTTAGCGATGCGGAGCGCGTCGAGCGGCGAGTAGACCATCCGGATGTCGGCGCCGGCCGCCTTGGCGTCGAGCAGGCTGCCGTCGGACCCGGGGACGCGCATCATGTCGCCGAAGCAGGTGAAGATCACGCCGTCGGCGTGCGCGATCGCGATCCCGTCGTCGACTCGGCCCATCGGGATCACGCACACCGGGCAGCCGGGCCCGTGCACGAGCTCGACGTTGGCCGGCAGCAGATCGTCGATCCCGTACTTGTAGATCGAGTGCGTGTGACCCCCGCACACCTCCATCAGCTTGTAGTGGCGGCCGGGCTCGACGAGCGACAGGATCTCCATCGCCACGGCGCGGCCGAGCTCGGCGTCGCGGAACTCGTCGACGAACTTCACGCCGCGGGCTCCAGCCGCGCGAGCGCGGTACCGGCGTGGACGAGGAGGGTGTCCGCCGCGCCGACGGCATCGATCAGCGCGATCTCGACCGTGGCCCGCGTGCCGTCGGCGTCTTCACAGAGCGCCAGGCCCCGCGCCTCGTCGACGAGCACGACGGTCATGGGAACGCCGTCGTCACCGCACGTGATGCAGTGCTCAGATCCGCAGGAGTCGCCGTCGGCACTCACTCGATCACGCTGGCCTTCAGCTCCTCGAGCTCCTGCTCGTAGTCCGCGCCCATCCGGACGAGCAGGTCGCGCGTCGCTCGCGCCTCCTCCTCGTCGACCCTGGAGATCGCGAAGCCGACGTGGATCAGGACCCAGTCACCCGGCCCGACGCCCGCGCCGTCGTTCTCGGAGTCGAGGAGACCCACGTTGACGTTGCGGCGTACTCCCGCGACGTCGACTTTGGCCAGCCTATTCAGAGCATCGACGATCTCGATGACCTGACCAGGAATCGCCAGGCACACGCCAGGTGTTCTATCACTCGATTCCTCACAATTGTGAAGCTGGGTAACCGGGGTTACCAACCAGCATTGGAGCTGGTACGGAGGGGGGCATAAACTGCCGCCAACGTCGGGAGGCCTCCGGACCAGAGAGGGTGTGGTGTCGGTCGAAGACCGAGGTGCCCAGCGCGGACCGTTGCGGTGGCCCCGCCACCCGCGATTGGCGGGCGACGCTCCGGAGTCGATCGCGCTCTACACCTACCTGCTCGACGCCGACGGGGAGATCGCCGAGGAATTCGACCTCCGCGCGCGGATCGCCGCCCGGCAGCTCGCCACCGCCCGGGTGCTGCAGGTCGGCGTCGGGTCGTGCGACCTCTCGCCCTGGTTCGACGCCGCCGGGGAGGGCCTCGGGCTGCTCATCCTCGACGGCCTGGTCGCGCTCGAGATCCGGGTCGGCGGGCGCACCGCCGCCGAGCTTGTCGGCCCGGGCGATCTGCTGCAGCCGCTCGGCCCGGCCACGGATCACCTCGTGATGCGTACCTGCGGGTGGCGCGTGCTGCGCCCGACCAGGCTCGCGGTGCTCGACGGCGACTTCGCCGAGCGCGTCCGGGCGTTCCCGCAGATCACCCGCATCCTCGCCCGGCGCGCGTGCCGGCGCCCGCTCGAACTCGACGTGCTGCGGGCGATCACCTCCCAGCCGCGGCTCGACGTTCGCCTCGTCCTGCTCCTGTGGCATCTCGCCGCGCGCTGGGGGCGCGTCGAGCCAAGCGGCGTCCGGCTGTCGCTGCCACTGACCCATCGCCTGCTGGGTCAGCTGGTGGCGGCCGAGCGCCCGTCGATCTCGCACGCCCTGAAGCGCCTCGGGCAGGCCGGACTCGTGACCGGGGCCACCGACGACCTCCACCTGCACGGCAGCCTCGAGCGCGAACTCGAGGTCCTGACCGAACGCGAGCCGGCGCTGCCGGAGCGGCCGGCGGCACACCCGCGAAGAGTGCGCCGACCGATTGCGTGATCGATGGTCGCCGCCGACCGCGATCCCGTCCACGTCCTCTGGCTGACCAGCGGACTCGGCTGCGACGGCGACTCGGTCGCGATGACCGCGGCGCGCAACCCGAGCCTCGAGGATCTGCTCCGCGGCTGCTTCCCCGGGGCGCCCCCCGTGATCGTCTACAACCCGCTGTTCGCGTACGAGACCGGAGATGAGTTCATGCGGCCATGGTTCGACGCCGCCGCCGGCCGGCTCGGGCCATTCGTCCTCGTGCTCGAGGGTTCGGTCCCCAACGAGCAGCTCAGCGGCGACGGGTATTGGGCCACGATGGGTATCGATCCGACGAGCGGGGAGCCGATCTCCACGTGCACGTGGATCGACCGGCTCGCGCCGCGCGCGGCCGCCGTGCTCGCCCTCGGCACGTGCGCGGCGTTCGGCGGCATCCCCGCCATGCGGGGCAACCCTACCGGGGCCATGGGGTTGCGCGACTACCTGGGCTGGAACTGGACCTCGCGTCGGGACGTTCCGATCGTCAACCTGCCCGGCTGCCCGGCGCAGCCGGACAACATCACCGAGACGTTGCTGTTGCTGGCGCTGTTTGTCGCGGGCGCGGGTCCCATGCCCGACGTCGACGCGCACGGCCGCCCTCGGCAGTTTTTCAGCCGGACCGTCCAACAGGGGTGCGGCCGCGCGGGCTTCGCCGAGCAGGGCGAGTTCGCACGGACACCCGCGGATCATCGCGGGTGCCTGGTCAAGCTCGGGTGCAAGGGTCCCGTGGCCACGTGCAACGTGCCGATCCGCGGCTGGGTCGGCGGTATCGGCGGGTGCCCGAACGTCGGGGGGATCTGCAACGCGTGCACGATGCCCGGCTTCCCCGACAAGTTCATGCCGTTCATGGACGCCAACCCGCTCGGGACGCTGCACGCGCGAGCGGTACGGTTCACCTACGGCCCGTTCGTGCGCCGGCTGCGTCAGTCCGCGATCCGCCACCACTACGATCGCGAGCCGAGCTGGCGCGCGCCCGGCGACGCGCTGAGGACCGGATACCAGCCCCGCTGGTGAGGTTCTGAAATGCCGGTGTCGGTCGTGTTCACGTGTGAGATCTGCGGGACGAGGCCCGACCCCGAGACCCAGGTGTCGCTTGAGCGCCAGCTGCTCGACCTGCGCCACGGCGAGTACGTCGACGCCGAGCCCGGCCGGTGGCTCACGTGGCACGGGCGCGGGATGTACGGACCACAGCGCTACGCGTGTGGCGCGCACCGCGGCGAGCTCAAGGCGCTCGTGCGCGAGCACTACGGGACGCTCGGGTGGCACCCCTGGGCCACGGGGCCGCATCCGTGGGCCGGCCGGCGCGGCACCGACCGTGCCCGCGCCCTAGTTCGTTCGTTGCGCTCGACGTTCGGCGCGCCGGGCTCCTAGCTCCAGCCCGGCCGACCACCTCTCTTCGATCCTCCCCAGTCGCCAGATCGCCAGCGCGAGCGCCCACGTGGCGACGAACAGGCCGACGATGATGAAGCCGGCCGTGTTGATGTTGAAGTTCTCAAACCAGTTGGCGACCGGACCACGCAGACCGAGCTGGTCGGTCGCCAGGCCGGCCAGCTCGATCGTGCCGATGAACAGTGCGACGACGATCGACAGCCCGGTGATCGTGATGTTGTAGTAGACCTTTCGCACCGGCTTGGAGAACGCCCAGCCGTAGGCGAAGTTCATGAACGAGCCGTCGATCGTGTCCAGCAGCGACATCCCGGCGGCGAACAGAATCGGCAGGCACAGGACCGCATAGAAGGGCAGCCCGGCGGCGCCGGCGCCCGCGGCGAGCACCAGCAGCGCGATCTCGGTCGCGGTATCGAACCCGAGGCCGAACAGCATCCCCAGCGGGTACATCTGCCGCGGCTCGCGGATCTTGTTCACGCGCCGGCCCAGCAGCCGGTTCATCAACCCGCGCGAGTTCAGCTCGGCCTCGAGCTCGGTCTCGTCGTACGCGCCCGCGCGCATCCGGAAGAAGATCCGGACGATCGAGACCAGGATCAGAACGTTGAGGATCGCGATCGCGTACAGGAACGCCCCGGACACCGTCGTCCCGATCACGTTGGTCGCCTGGTGCAGCGTCGAGTCGCCCTTCTGGACCGGACCGCTCAGCGCGCGGACCCCGACCGCGAGCAGGAACGCCAGCCCGAACACGATCGTCGAGTGCCCCAGCGAGAAGAAGAATCCGACGCTCAACGGGCGCTTGCCCTCGCTCATCAGCTTCCGCGTGGTGTTGTCGATCGCCGCGATGTGGTCCGCGTCGAACGCGTGGCGCAGGCCCAGGGTGTAGGCGGTGATCCCCGTCCCGATCGCGAACGTCCCGGCCGCCCCCAGGCGGTAGTGCTGCGGCGCGACGACGAGAATCAGGATCCCGAAGCCGACGACGTGCAGCGCCGCGATCACCGCCGCCATCGCGCCGGCCCGGCGCCACTCCTCGCTCGTCATCGACGCCCGGATTCGCGTCAATGCCGATACCCGCTGCAAGGGCAGAGAGTTCGCTTCCAGGTCGGTCAACGTACCGGCTATCGATTTACCGATGCAACTCCTGGTAATCGTGATCACACGGCGCCCGACGACTGACCTTGGCGATCCTGGGTAGACCAAACGCGAGAGCCGTCGAGGGAGGTCGATCGGACTTGGATGAGCTTCAGGTGAGGCGTCAGCGCCGCGGCGGTCCCACGCGGACCAGCGGCCACAAGCGCGAGAGCCAGGCCGCGCGGCACGCTGCGCAGGCCAAACGGAAGGTCGCCGCGCGCCGCGAGCAGCAATCGGGCGCGGCCGGCTGGGTGGCCGACCGGGCGTCGCAGTGGTCGCTGGACGGCCCGGACTGGCAGTTCGTCGAGCGTCAGAAGTACCTGTGGAACTCGCTGATCGACTACTGGTTCCGGATGGAGATCGAGGGCTGGGAGAAGCTGCCCGACCCGCCCGCGCTCCTCGTCGGCATCCACTCCGGGGCTCCGTTCGTGTGGGATGCCTGGACCGTCGGCATTCAATGGTGGCGGCGCTTCGGCGAGGACCGGCCGCTGCACGGGACCGCGCACGACGCGCTGATGGCGATGCCCGGGTTGGGCGGCTACTTCCGCCGCATGGGAGTCCTGCCCGCCGCGCCGGACAGCATTGCGTCGGCCCTGGCCGCGGGGCGCGACGTGGCGCTGTGGCCGGGCGGCGAGCGCGATGCGCTGCGACCGTGGGGCCAGCGCGACAAGGCGGTCTTGGCCGGGCGCATGGGCTTCGTGAAGTTGGCCATCCGTACCGGCGTGCCGGTCGTCCCGATCGCCACCATCGGCGGGCCCGACTCGATGCCCGTCCTGGCCACCGGCCGACGCCTGGCCCGGTGGCTGGCGCTCGACCGGGTCGCGCGGCTGAAGATGTTCCCGATCGCGCTCCAGGTCCCGTGGGGCGTGTCGCCCGCGCTGCTTCCGGAGATCCCGCTGCCGACGAAGATCCGGACCGCCTTCCAGGACCCGATCTCGCTGGGTGATGATCCGGCGCGCGCCGAGGACGACGCGTACGTGGCCGCAAGGTACGAAGAGGTACGCCGCAGCATCCAACGCGGGATGGATGCGCTCGCGCGCCGGCGGCGCCTGCCCGTGTTCGGGTAGCGCCAGCCCGTAGGCGTGATGAAAAAGGCCCCATGTTGGGGCCTTCTTCATCAACGCCCCCGTCGGGCTCAGGCGGCCACCTCCTGGCGGTGCTTGCCCTCGGCGAACTCCTCCACGATCTTGGCGTTGAACGCCGGCAGATCGTCGGGCTTGCGGCTGGTCACGAGCCCGTTGTCGACGACGACCTCCTCGTCGACCCACTCCGCGCCAGCGTTGCGCAGGTCGGTCTGGAGGCTCGGCCACGAGGTGACCTTGCGGCCCTTGGCGGCGCCGGTCTCGACGAGCATCCACGGCCCGTGGCAGATGACGCCGGCCGGCTTGTCCTGCTCGAAGAAGTCGCGCACGAACTTCACCGCGTCCTGGTTGGCCCGGAGCTGGTCCGGGTTCGCGACCCCGCCCGGCAACACCAGCGCGTCGTAGTCCGACGCCTTGGCGTCGGCGACGGCCTTGTCGGCCTTGATCGTGTCGCCCTTGTCGAAGTGCCGCCACATCTGCACGTCGCCCTCCTGGAGCGAGACGATGTCTACATCGGCGCCGGCCTGCTTGACCGCCTTCAGCGGCTCTGTGACCTCGGCCTGCTCGGCGCCCTCGGTGAACAGGAACGCCACTCGCTTCCCTTTCAACTCGTCAGCCATGCTCGGTTCTCCCTTCTCGGTTTCAGGTCCTGATTCGGGAGTACCCGAGCGAGGGAGCGGAAAACGGCGGTGGCGTGGGCCGCGGGGCCCGGCGCGGCGTGGTCAGCTGGAGATCAGGGTCGGCGTCCCGAGCGGGATGTGCGCCAAGAGCCAGCGCCCCTCGGCGAGGGTCACGCGCACGCAACCGTGGCTGGCGGCCTCGCCGATGCTGGTGGTGTCCGGCGTGGAGTGGATCGCGATGCGGTCCCCCCCCGTCCAGCCCTGGATCGTGTGCGGCGAATGGGCCGAGAGGGCCAGGATGCAGCAGCCGTAGGGGCCGGCGTCGTTGCCTGTGACGAGCCGATCGGTCACGGCAAACCGGCCGGTCGGAGTCGGCGCGTCGGGGCGCCCGATCGCCGCCGTGAACTGCCGCACGATCGTGCCGGCATGCAGGACGGTCACCCGGCGAGCGCCGAGCGAGACCTTCAGCTCCCAGGCGTCGCGGGCGAGGGACACCGCACCCTGCGCGATCCAGCCGATCCGGCCGTTGCCCGCCTGCCTCGCGACCACGCCCACCCAGCCGGGGACCCGACGGACCACCCACGTCGTCTCGGGAGACCCGAACTCGGTCTTGGTGGAAAGGCGGGCCAGCGTCCGTCCGCCCGGTCCGGCGCGCAGCGCGATCGGGTGAACGACGCGCGCGACGATTGCGCCCGGGCCGGCGGGCACGGGCGACAGGCTCGGGGTCGGCGGGTTCTTGGTGGCCGACGTCCGGTTCGTGCTCGGCGTCGCCGGCGTGGCGGCTGTGGCCGGCGCGGTCGACGCGACCGGCGAGAAGCCGGCGGTCGTGGTCACGGCCGGCGCGGTGCTCGCGCCTCCCAGCTCGATCCCGACGCCGACGGCGAGGGGGACAGCCGGAATGAGCACGGCAAGCGCCATGAGAACGCCACGCCCCGGCCGCAGTCGGCGTCCGACATCCTGTCCACCCGCCATTACTCAAAGGTAGCGCACCGTTCTCCGGGAATTCATGAGTTGGTTGGGTGCCTGCGACTACGCTGTGGTCATGTTCGGCCTCCGAAGCAAGCGGACGATGGTTGACCCGGAGCGGGCCCTGGACGGCCGGGATCGCGAGATGCCGGTCACCGATCGCCACGCCGTGCTGGGCACCCCGCTGAAGCCTCCGTTCCCCGAGGGCTTTGAGCAGGCGATCCTCGGACTCGGCTGCTTCTGGGGCGCCGAGCGCGTGTTCTGGCAGGCGCCGGGCGTGTACACGACCGCGGTCGGCTACTCGGGCGGGTTCACGCCCAACCCCACTTACCGGGAGGTCTGCTCCGGAAAGACGGGGCACGCGGAGGTGGTCCTGGTCGTGTTCGACCCGGCCAAGACCAGCTACCAGGAGATCCTCCGGCGGTTCTTCGACAGCCACGACCCGACCCAGGGCATGCGCCAGGGCAACGACGTCGGCACGCAATACCGCTCGGCGATCTACTACACGACCGACGAGCAGCGCGCGATCGCCGAGAGCACCTGCGCCGCGTTCGGTGAGCGCCTGCGCACCGCCCGCTACCCGGAGATCACGACCGAGATCACCCCGGCCGGCCCGTTCTACTACGCCGAGGACTACCACCAGCAGTACCTCGCGAAGAACCCAGGCGGTTACGACTGTCACGCGGGAACTGGGGTGGCGTGTCCGGTCGGCTTGAACGTCGCCGAGTTGACCGCCGACTGACACGGGGTCGCCGACAGCCTGGCTCACCGCGTCCGTGACGGGGCCGGACCACCATACAATGCCTACGGACCCGAGAGCGGTAACGACGCGGTAGGGCTTCGATGCCAGACCCGACAGGCCGCTGGATCAAGCAACGCGAGTGGCAGTGCCCCGCGTGCGGGACGGTCAACCCCGAGGACCGCGACCGTTGTGACGGCTGTGGCGCGAGCGTCCGCCCGTCCTTCGATGAGCCGATCCGACCGCCGGATCCGCTCGATGTCATCGGTCAGGGGAAGAAGCCCGACCGCGAATCCGCCGACGGCTAGGCCGTCGTAACTGAAGTTCGCGGGGGCTTCGACCTCCTAGCCGCCGGCGACCGCCGGCAGGATCGTGACCTCGTCGCCGTCGGACACGGGGGTCTCGAGGCCGTCCAGGAAGCGGATATCCTCGCTGCCCACGTAGACGTTGACGAACCGGCGTAGCCCGCCGTCTTCGGCGATGCGGCTGCGCAGTTCGCCGTAGCGCTGGTAGAGAGCGTCGAGCACCTCGCCGACGGTCGAGCCGTCGACGCTCGCCGTCGCCTCGCCGTCGGTGGCGGCTCGCAGCTGGGTTGGGATCTTGACCGTGACTGCCATGGTGCGCACTCTTATCACGCCACCGCGACGACACGTTCCGCGGCGGCCTCGAACGCGTCGACGCTCGGCTCGATCTCCCACGCCTCGAACGTCCCGCGCGCGACGTCGAGGGTCTTGAGTCCCTCGCCGGTGATGTAGGCCACGACCCGTTCGCCGGCGTCGATCTCGCCGCGCGCCGCCAGTTTCTCCAGCACCGCGACGGTCACGCCGCCGGCGGTCTCCGTAAAGATCCCCGTGGTCCGGGCCAGCAGCTTGATGCCCTCACGGATCTCGTCGTCGGTCACGGACTCGATCGAGCCCTGCGTGCGCCGCGCCAGGTCGAGGGCGTACGGCCCGTCCGCCGGGTTGCCGATCGCCAGCGACTTGGCGATCGTGTCCGGCTTGACCGGACGGCAGAAGTCGTGGCCCGCCTCGTAGGCCGTCGCGACCGGCGAGCACCCCGCCGCCTGCGCGCCGTGGAAGATCGGCAGCGCGCCCTCGAGCAGGCCGACCTCCAGCCACTCCTCGAACCCGCGCGCGATCTTGGTGAACAGGGAACCCGACGCGATCGGAGCGACCACCCGGTCGGGCAGCTCGAAGCCGAGCTGCTCCGCGGTCTCGAACGCCAGCGTCTTCGACCCCTCCGAGTAGTACGGCCGCATGTTGATGTTCACGAACGCCCAGTCGTGCTCGCCGGACAGCTCGGTGCACAGGCGATTGACGTCGTCGTAGGTGCCGCGCACCGAAACCAGGTTGGTGCCGTACACGCCGGTGGCGAGCACCTTCTGCTCCTCGAGATCGAACGGGATGAACACGTACGACTCCATCCCGGCCGCCGCGGCGTGGGCGGCGACCGCGTTGGCCAGGTTGCCGGTCGACGCGCAGGCCACGGTCTGGAACCCGAGCTCACGCGCGCGAGCCAGCGCCACCGAAACGACGCGGTCCTTGAACGAGTGGGTGGGGTTGGCGGCGTCGTTCTTGATCCACACCTCGTCCAGGCCGAGATGCTCGGCGAGGCGGTCGGCCTTCAGAAGCGGCGTCCAGCCGGCGGGCAGGACCCCGCGCGGGGGCGCCTGCACCGGCAGGAAGTCGCTGTAGCGCCACAGCGAATGCGGCCCCGCCTGGATCCGGCGGCGAAGCTCAGCCGGATCGGCCGTCGAGCGCGGCGCGTAGGCGACCTCGAGTGGGCCGAAGCACTGCTCGCAGACGTACCGCGCTTCCAGCGGGTAGGTTGTCTTGCATTCCTTGCAACGAAGAGACTCTGGCGGCATATGAAAAAACCTCCGCCGGGGTCAGTGGTCGGAGGTCCAGGAAACCGCCCTATCCACATCTCCCAGGCTTGTCGTTGGAGCCTGATGGAATTGGCACCTTTCCCTTGCGGGAGGTTGCCGGGGTTTCATAGGGCCAGTCCCTCCACCCCTCTTGATGCGTGCTGCTATGTGCTGCGGAGTATACCCAGAGGTTCGTCAGAGTTCGAGCGCACTTGAGTCGGTTGGTGGCAAGTCCACGTTCGGCGGGTGCGTAACGGACCCGGCCCCGCGGTGTTGAACGGTCCGCATGCCCGCCGCCACCTCGACTGATCCGCTCGAGCGCCTCGAGGCGATCTTGGCCCTGGGCCGCAGCGCGCCGGCGCGGCGAATGCTGATCATCGTCAACCCGTACGCGACCACAGTGTCGGATCGACTGAAGAACCTCGTCGTGTACGCGCTCCGCGGTCGCTACGAGGTCGACGCGATCGACACCAACGCGCGCGGTCACGCCACCGAGCTCTCGCGCGAGGCGGCCCGGGAGGGCTACGACGTGGTCGTCGCGTTCGGTGGCGACGGCACCGTCAACGAGGCGGCCAACGGCCTGGTCGGCTCGGACACGCCGCTGTCCTGCCTGCCCGGCGGCCGCGCCAACGTGTACTGCCGGATGCTCGGGATCCCGACCGACGTGGTCAACGCCACCGAGCACCTGCTCCTGATGGCCGACGACTGGGAGCCTCGTCGGGCGGACGTCGGCTCGGTCAACGAGCGCGCCTTCCTGTTCTCGGCCGGCGTCGGGCTCGACGCGAGCGTGGTCGAACGGGTCGACGCGCACCCGCGCCTGAAGGCGCGGTACGGCGAGTGGTACTACACCGCGACAGCGCTGCGGACCTTCGCGCAGCGGTACCTGCTCCATCCGCCACGGCTCGAGGTACAGGTTGGTGAGGAGACGATCGCCGGCGTGACCGTGATCGTCCAGAACGCGACGCCGTACACCTATTTCGGCGACCGTCCGGTGCAGATGGCCGAGGGTGCGACGCTGCACAGCGGCGACCTGGCCGGCGTCGTGCTCGACCGGGCGCGCCCGTTTGACGTGCCGACGATCATCGTGCGCGCGCTCTCCCGTCATCTCAGGGTGAGCCGGCACCGCCACGTGCACCCGTTCTCCGGTGTCCGGCGACTGCGCATCCGCACGAGCGACGAGCGGCCGCTCCCGCTCCAGGTCGACGGGGACTACATCGGCGAGGTCGACGAGGCGGTGTTCGGCGTGACGCCGGGCGGGATCGCGGTCGTTTCCTAGTGATCGCCCTGCGCCGGTTCGCGGTCCTCGCCTGCCTGCCGCTCGTCGCGGTGTCGGCCGTGGTCGTTGTCCCGTCGCTTGTGTCCGCTCATCCGCTGCCGGGCGCGCCGGGCTGCCCCGTCTTTCCGGCCGATAACCCGTGGAACCAGCGCGTCGACCGGCTGCCGGTGGCCGGCAACTCGGCCCAGGTGATCTCCACGATCGGCCTGAACGACCCGGTCCATCCGGACTTTGGGTCGGGGTTGTATGGCGGCGAGCCGATCGGGATCCCCTACGCGGTCGTCTCGTCCAAGACGCGCAAGGTGCCGGTCGGCTTCCAGTACGCGTCCGAGTCTGACCGCGGACCGTACCCGCTGCCGCGGGGCGTTCCGATCGAGGGCGGGTACGGGTCGAGCGGGGACCGCCACGTGATCGTCGTCAACCGGGACACGTGCACCGACTACGAGCTGTTCGCGGCCTACCCGCACGGCGGGGGCAAGCCGTGGACGGCCGGCTCGGGGGCGATCTTCAACCTGCGCTCCGATCGCCTCCGCCCGGCCGGATGGACCTCGGCCGACGCCGCGGGGCTCCCGATCCTGCCCGGGCTCGCGCGCTACGACGAGGTCGCGGCCGGCGGGATCGATCACGCGCTCCGCTTCACCGCTCCCTGTAGCGCGCCGCGGTACATGTATCCCGCCCGCCACGAGGCGTCCACCTGCCACGGCGCGAACCTGCCGCCGATGGGCCTGCGGGTCCGGCTGAAGGCCAGCGTCAAGATCTCCGGGCTCCCGTGCCAGGCCCGCGTCGTCGCCCAGGCGCTCAAGCGCTACGGGATGATCCTCGCCGACAACGGCTCGCCGTGGTACATCTCGGGCGCTCCCAATCCGCACTGGAGCAACGACGCGCTGCACCTGCTCGACCGGCTGACCGGGCGCGACTTCGAGGTCGTCGACACGAGCTCGCTCCCGCATCCCGGGCTCTGAGGGGGGGCGAAAACCCGCCCCGTCGAGGCTCTTAAGGGTGTGACTCGGCGTGCCCCGCCCCGCAAGATTCAGCTGAGCGAGCCGGACCTGGAGCTGCTTCGGTTCCTGGCCGAGCACCGGTTCGTGCTGCCCGAGCACGCGGCGGTGCTCCTGGACCGCGCGCCGGCCACGGCGCAGGCGCGCCTCGCCAGGCTCGAGGCCGCCGGGTGCGTCCGCTCCGAGCAGGTGCTTCGGGCGCGGCCGCCCATGTACCTGATCACGCGCCCGGGCCTGAGCGTCGTCGGGAGCGAGTTCGAGCCGCCGCGCGTCGACGAGCGCGCCTATGAGCACGACGTCGGCGTGGCCTGGCTGTGGCTGGCGGCCCGTGACGGCACCTTCGGGCCGCTGGCGGAGATCGTCGCCGAGCGCCGGCTGCGCTCGCATGACGGCGCGCGGCGGTCGGATCCCGACGGAGCTGAGCCGCTCGGTGTCCGCTTGGGCGGCTTCGGGCCGCGAGGACAGGAGCGGCTGCACTACCCCGACCTGCTCCTGAGAACCGCGGATGGGCGGCGTATCGCGCTCGAGCTCGAGCTGTCGCCCAAGGGACGCGCGCGGCTCGAGACGATCCTCACGGGATACGGCGCCGACCCCCGGATCGACGGCGTCGTCTACCTGGTCGACAAGGCCTCGGTGGCGCGCTCGGTCACCGAGGCGGCGCGGCGGCTGGGCGTGTCCTCGCGGGTGCACGTGCAGCGCGTGCGGCTGGCCGGCGCGGCGCAGGCTCAAGCCAGGCGCTCGCCGAGCGCGAGACGAGCCCTGCCGGCGCGTACCGATCGCACGCAGGCGGTCGCGCTGTGAGCCCGCGGCGCTGGCACCGGTACTGGCTAGGAGTCGCGTTCGTCGCGCTGATCCTCCTGCCCACCGCGCCGGCGCTCGCGCTGGCCGCGGCGATGGTCGCCGCCGGGGCGCTCCGGGCCGCGCGACTGCTCGTCCGCCGCCGGCGGGCCTCGACCGCCAGACCCGATGCCGTCGTGCTCGGTACCGACGCGCGCGGCAGGGTCGCGCAGCTGACCGACCACGAGCTCTCGGCCCACGGGCTGATCGTCGGGGCGAGCGGCGCCGGCAAGACCACGACGCTGGTGACGATCCTGTCCGACCAGATCCGCCGCGGACGGCCCGTGGTGGCGATCGACATGAAGGGCTCCCCGTCGTTCGCCCGCGACCTGGCCGACGCCGCGGCCGCCGCGGGACGCGCGATCAAGGTGTTCACGCTCGACGGCGGGGCGCACTGGAACCCGCTCGCCCACGGCAACGCCACCGAGCTGAAAGACAAGCTGATGAGCACCGAGCGCTTCACCGAGCCCCACTACATGCGTGCGGCCGAGCGCTACGTCCAGACCGTGCTCCAGGTGCTGGGACGGGCGCGTCCGGATCGGCCGCCGACCCTCGGCGCGGTGGTCGAGCTGATGGATCCGCGGCGGCTCGCCATCGCCCTGCGTGACGTCGACCGGCCGCTGCGCGAGCGTACCCAGGACTACCTGGCCGGGCTCACCCCGGACCAGCTGAGTGCGATTCGCGGCCTGCAGACCAGGCTCGCGGTCCTGACCGAGTCGCACACCGGCGCGTTCCTGGCGCCGCCCGCCGATCCGCACACGCCGGCGATCGACGTGCGCGAGGCGCTATCCGCATCGGACGTCGTCGTGTTCAGCCTGAACTCGAGCAAGTACGGAAAGCTCGCCTCGCAGGTCGGCACGCTGGTGGTGCAGGACCTGGTGGCCGCCTCCGGCGAACGGATGAACGAGGCGGCGCGCGGGCGCGTGCTCGAGCCGGCGACGATCGGGATCGACGAGTTCTCGGCGCTCGGGGCCGATCACGTGATCGCGCTGCTCGCGCGGGGTCGCGAGCCGATGACGCGCACCCTCCTCGCCACCCAGGAGCTCGCCGACCTCGACCGCGCCGCCCCCGGGTTCCGAGACCAGGTACTCGGCGTGACCGCGGTGAAGATCGTCCATCGCCAGGATGTGCCCGAGTCGGCGCGGACGATCGCGCAGATGGCCGGCACCGAGGAGGTCTGGGAGGAGAGCCGCCAGATCGGGGGCCGGCTGCTGGGCGGCCAGGACACCGGCCGGGGCACCCGCCGCCTGACCGAGAAGTTCATCGTCCACCCGAACCAGATCAAGACGCTTCGCACCGGCGAGGCGGTCGTCATCTCGAAGATCGGGGGCCGGCGACCTAGGATGGTGCGGGTGGCGCCGCCACGCCACGACGCGCCGGCTCCACCGACCCCGCGGGCGCCACAACCCCCGCGCGCCCGCCACCCCCCGGACCTAGGCCGATGAGCGCGGCCCGACCACGCACACGAACCCGAGCGGCTCCTCACCCAGCGCCTCGAAGCAATGGAGCTCGTCACCCGGGACGTAAACCACGTCCCCCTCCCCCACCTCGTGGGTCTGCTCGCCCAGGGTGACCCGCGCTCGGCCGGCGACGATCATCACCCCGTGGTCGTGGGCGTGCCGCTCGCGCGCGGTGCGCCCGCCCGCGGGCACCTCGAAGTAGCGCATCCGATACTGGCGCGCGCCCTCGGCCTCGCCGATCAGCTCGTGCTTGCGCACGCCCGCGAGCGCGGGGTCGGCGTACGCCTGCGGCTGGACGCCCTCCCAGCTGACGGCGGCGGCGGCACCGCCCCCGCCCGCACCGACTCCGACGGGACCGGTCCGGCGGTGGATCACGCCCACAGCGCGAGGCCCCCGGCCGGCGCTACGCCGCGGCGGGCGTCACGCGGTAGGCGTCGAACACCGCGTCGATATTGCGCAGGCGGGTGATCGCCTGGTCGAGCGAGCGGGTGTCGCCGACCTCGACCACGAACCGGTTCTTGACCATCGGGTGATTGACGGTGCAGCGCGCCTCGAGGATGTTGATCCCGGCCTCCGCGAACGTGCGCGACATGTCCTCGAGGAGGCGGTGGCGATCCCACCCGTCGACCTCGATCTCGACCCGGAACGACGTCTCGGGATCGCCGTCCCACGAGACCGGGGTGAAGCGGTCTGGGTCCTTGCGCAGGACCGCGACGTTCGGACAGTCCTCGCGGTGGATCGTGATCCCGCGGCCCAGGGAGATGTAGCCGACGATCGGATCGCCCGGGACAGGCCGGCAGCACTTGGCCAGCCGGAGCATGACCTCGTCGATCCCCTCGACCGAGATCCCGAAGCGCGACGACGATGTGGTCGCGCGCGAGCGCTGCCGGCGGGTCTTCAGGAGATCGTCGGCCGCGGTCGGCTCGGACTCGGCCGCCTCGCCCTGCTTGAGGCGCTGCATGATCTTGTTGACGACGACCTTTGCCGAGATCTTGGCGCCGCCCAGCGCGATGTAGAAGTCGTCGGCCTTGCGGAAGCCCATCTCGCGGATCACGTCGGCGAGCAGCGAGGACCCGACGATCTTCTGCGCCGGCAGGCCCTGCTTCTTCAGGTGGTCCTGCAGGAGCTCGCGCCCGGTGTGCTCGGAGTCCTTGCGCGACTCGGCCTTGAACCACGCCTTGATCTTGTTGCGCGCCCGCGTCGTCTTGACCAGCGCGAGCCAGTCGCGCGAGGGGCCGCGCTCGCGCTTGGAGGTCAGTACCTCGACGATGTCGCCGGATCGCAGCGCGTAGGAGAGCGGCACGATCTTGCCGTTGACCTTGGCCCCGACGCAGCGGTGTCCGACGTCGGTGTGAATCTCGTAGGCGAAGTCGAGCGGGGTGGCGCCGGCGGCGAGCGATTTGACCTCGCCCTTGGGCGTGAACACGAACACCTCGTCCTCGAACAGGTCGACCTTGAGGGTCTCCATGAACTCGCGCGGATCGGCTTCCTCCTGCTGCCAGTCGAGCAGCGAGCGCAGCCACTTGAGCTTGCCGTCGGAGCCCTGCGGATGGGCAAGACCTGCGCCGTCGCGGGGGCCGGTCTCCTTGTACATCCAGTGCGCGGCGATCCCGTACTCGGCCAGGTCGTGCATCTCGCGCGTGCGGATCTGGATCTCGAGCGGCCTGCCCTCGGGCCCGATCACCGTGGTGTGCAGCGACTGGTACATGTTGAACTTGGGCATCGCCACGAAGTCCTTGAAGCGGCCGGGCAGCGGCTTCCACAACGAGTGGATCACGCCGACCGCGCCGTAGCAGTCCTTGACCGACTCGACGATCACCCGCATCGCGGTCAGGTCGTAGATCTCGTTGAACTCGCGCCCCTTCTTGGTCATCTTCGAGTAGATCGAGTAGAAGTGCTTGGCCCGACCGGAGATCTCGGCCCGGATGCCGAGCTCGTCGAGCTCCTTGTTCAGGTAGCCGGCGGCCTGGTTGACGTAGCGCTCGCGCTCGACCCGCTGCTGGGCGACCAGACCCTTGATCTCGTTGAACTTGCGTGGGTGCAAGGTCTGGAAGGCCAGATCCTCGAGCTCCCACTTGATCGCGTGGATACCGAGCCGGTGAGCGATCGGCGCGTAGATGTCGAGCGTCTCCCGGGCCTTCTCGATCTGCTTCTGCTTGGTCATCGCGCCGATCGTGCGCATGTTGTGCAGACGGTCGGCGAGCTTGATCAGGATGACCCGGATATCCGTGGCCATCGCGACCATCATCTTGCGGTAGTTCTCGGCCTGCGCCTCGTCGCGCGACTGGAACGTCAACCCGGTCAGCTTGGTGACGCCGTCAACCAGCCCGGCGATCTCCTCGCCGAACGCCTCCTGCACCTCCTCGAGCGACGCCGAGGTGTCCTCGACCGTGTCGTGGAGCAGCGCCGCGCACAGCGTCTCGGTGTCGAGGCGCATGCCGGCGCAGATCTTGGCCACGCCCACCGGGTGCACGATGAAATCCTCGCCCGACTGCCGGAGCTGATCGGCGTGGTGCACGCACGCGTATACGAACGCCTCCTCGACACGCCCGCGGTCGATCGACGCGACCGACTCGTGCGCGTGCTCCTCGACGATCGCGAACAGATCCGAGAGCAGCCGCCGCTCGGTCCCGGTCAGCTCGGAGCGCTCAACCGGCGGGTGGGCGTCGGGTTGCGCGACCCGGTCGACCGGCGGCCGTGAGACGCCGACCACCGCGGACCCGCTTCCGTCCTGGCTCACCGTCGGCGTCGCGCCGTCCTTCTGGCGGCCCCGGCTCAGCCTCCTGGGAGATGATTTGCGCTGTTCAGGAATCGTCGTCCGTCCTCGTACCGCTGTGCATATACCCTGTACGCCGCCGAGCGCTCGAGCGCAGTCGGCGCAGCACCCGCGATCGCCAGGGCCGGCAGTTCCGGGTCGAGGCTGACGAGCTCAAGCTCCGCGAGGACCTTGATCAGCCGAGCCGCCAGGCGTGCCGGGCGACTGTGCGGACCGTCTCCGCGAAGCAGGTGCTCGAGCTCCTCGCCGGTCACCCTCTCCCGCAACCTCAGGCTCCGGTAGAGAGCCACGAGCGAAGCACGAAGACCGTACTCCAGCTCATGCATCTGCTGAGCAAAGCGTAGCTCAGGCTCGCCCCACGCCAAGTGGGTATATCCGCTGCCAGCGTCCAGCAGCGCGCCCGTCGCCACGGTGGAGGGCGGATCGAGCGCCACCAGGTGCCCGAAGCCCTCGGCCAGTCCTGGGTTGCGACCCAATGCGTGGTAGGAGATCAGGGCAAATCCGCCGATCCTGGATTCGAGGCCGGCCTGCCGACGCGGGGCGTCGGCGCAGACCGCAAGCACCCGGCCACAGCCGGCCCGAGGATCACCGAGGACGACCCCATCAGCCGCCCTCGCACCGCCGGGCGCCCCGCCACCGGCCGCCGCGACGTCGGCCAGCACGGCCAGCGGGCTGTGGCCACGCCGGTCCACCACCCGGCGCGTCTTCGGGGTGAGGAACGTGGACGAGGACGCGTCCCGCTCGAGCTCGTCGAGCACCGCGGCGAGGTAGTCCTCCGGCTCGCCCAGAACCTCGATCGTTGCCGGCGCGCACGGCCGGGCGTGCCCGAGCACCAGGCGCGGCTCGACCGCTCCCTTCCAGAAGTTGCGCTCGAGGCGGAACGTGGCGTCCGCCGGCTCCTCGGCCTCGACCGCGAGCCGTGGCCCACATCCGAACGCGACCGCGCGGGCGCTGATCCCGCCCGAACCGACCGAGAAGCGCAGGTGCCGCCCCTCCCCCATCGGACGCAGGTCACGCAGGCGCGCCCCGGGCACGAGCAGCCGCGGGCGCGGGTTGCCGACGCCGCACGGCTCGAGCCGCTCGAGCTCCTCGGCGAGCGCCAGGCCGAGCTCGCACCCCGCCGCGATCGCGTCGACGCGCTCGACCGGGACCAGCAGCTCGGGCGCCAGGACGTCGACCGCGTGGCGCTCGAACGCCTCCCGAAAGTCCTCCAGCTTGTCGCGCCGAACTGCGAGACCCGCCGCCGCCCGGTGACCGCCGTAGCGCCCGAGGTGTGCGGCGCAGGCGTGCAGCGCGCCCAGCAGGTCGAAGCCTGGGATGCTCCGGGCCGACCCGGACCCCTCGTGTCCGTCCAGTCCGACGACCACGGCCGGGCGGTGGTGGCGCTCGACCACCCGCGAGGCGACGATCCCCACCACGCCGGGATGCCAGTCCTCGCCGGCCAGCACGTAGGTGTGCCGATCCCCCTGCTCGGCCACCTGCGCCTCGGCCTCCCACACGATGCGCTGCTCGACCGCGCGCCGTTCGGCGTTGACGCGCTCGAGCTCGGACGCGATCTGCGCGGCTCGTCCCTCATCCTCGGTCAGGAGCAGCTCGAGTCCGGCGTCGGCGCGCCGCAACCTCCCGGAGGCGTTGATCCGCGGCGCCAGGCGGAACCCCAGCGCCCGGGTGTCGAGGGCGCTCGGGTCGACGTTGGCCGCCGTCATCAGCGCGCGCAGGCCGGGCCTCGACGTGCGCGACAGCGCGAGCAGCCCCGCCCGCACCAGTCGGCGGTTCTCCCCTACCAGCGGCATCAGATCCGCCACCGTGGCGAGCGCGACCAGCTCGATGTCCTCCTCGGCGGTCGGTGCGCCCAGCGCCTGCGCGAGCTTGTACGCCACCCCGGTCCCACACAGCTCGGGGCACGGATATCCGCACACGGCGGGATGGACGACCTCGCAGTCGGGAAGCTCCCCGTCCGCGCGGGGAGCGTGATGGTCGGACACGATGACGTCGAGACCGGCCGCGCGCGCCGCCGCGACCTCGTCCACCGCCGTGATCGCGCAGTCGACCGTCACGATCAGGCCCGTGTCCCGCGCGGCCAGGCGGTGCACCGTCTCGAGCGCCAGCCCGTATCCGTCGGTGAGCCGGTCGGGGAGGTACCAGCCCGCATCGGCGCCGCGGGCCCGCAGCGCTCGCACCATGATCGCGGTGGCGCAGACCCCGTCGACGTCGTAGTCGCCGTGCACGACGATCCGGCTGCCACGCTCGATGTGCCGGTCGATCAGCGCCACGGCGCGGTCGATGCCCGCGAACTCGCCCGGGTCATGCGCGTCGCGGGGATCCAGGAACGCTCGCGCCACACCAGGGTCGGAGATGCCCCGCCGCACGAGGACCTGGGCCAGCACGTGGCTCAACCCAAGATCGCGTTCGAGACGGAGCGCGGCGCTCAGGTCGTAGCCGGGGATCTCGAGCCGCGGCGCGGGCGGCGGCGGCTCGGGCACCGCGTGCAACGCGGCCCCCGGGCCTGGACGCTCGACCGGTTCGAGGCGAAGGAGTGCTGCCTCGGGCATGGCGGGCAGCCTAAGCGCCGCTCCCGACGGAACCGGCCGCCGAGGGGCCCGATCACGCCGGACCTACGCCGAATCGGAACCGAGTTGTCGCCGGGGTGGAACGGACTCGTCGCCGAGTCAGACCATCTCGGGCCCGATGCCGGTCGCCCGCTCCTGGCGAACGCCGGCAAACCAGACCAGCGCCAGACCGATCATGGCACCGGGAATCCCCTCGAGCGCGGTGACGAGGTGGGTGTCGTGCCGCGAGGGAACCGAGAAGCCGTGGATGGCCCACCCGATGAACGCGGCGCCGATGACCGCCCCGATCAGCGCTCCGACGATCCCGGCCCAGAAGCGGTCGGGAAGCCAGATCGTGAAGTGCCAGATGGCGAGTCCCATCATGCACCAGGCGAGCAGGGCCATCAGCGACGTCTCCCGTGCCGGCGGTTGCGAGGCTTGGCCGGTCGCTTGGGGCCGGTGGGCGCGACGCCCTCGTTCTCGGCGATGTCCGGCGCCGGCGTGACCTCGCCGGCGCGCGGCTCCTCGGCGTCGGGGCGCGCTGCGCCGTTGCCGGCGCCATCGGCCGCGTCCGGTTTCTCGGCCGGAGCCTCAGCCGGCTTGCTTTGCCGCGCCGGCGCGGGCTTGGCCCGCGGCGTCCGGGCCCGTGGGGCGGGGGCGTCGTCCTCCTCGCTGTGCGCGAGGCGCTTGGTCAGCGTCGAGGTCCCGCGCGTGGGCTCCCGCTCCTCCTCCGCGATGTCGCGCTTCATCTGCTCGAACTCGGCCGCCGACACGCCCTCGGGGTCGGGCGTGGTGAGCCGTCCGGTCCGGCGGCGAGGCTTGGCGCTCGGCTCGACGTCGGCGCCGCTGCCGGCGTAGGCCGGCACGTACCCGAGCTCGCCCTCGATCCGCGCGCGGCGGTGGCGGTACTGCGGCTCGCGCTCCTTCCAGTGCGTGAGCACCGGCGACGCGATGAAGATCGACGAGTACGCGCCCGACGCGACGCCGATCAACAGCGCGAAAGCGAAGTCGGTCAGCTCGGTCGATCCGGGCGTGCCGCCGAACAGAAGCAGCGCGACGATCGGCATCAGCGTGCACGCGGTGGTGGCGATCGACCGCGTCAGCACCTCGGACATGGATCGGTTGACGATCTGGGAGAAGACGGCGCGCGGCATCCGGGGGATGTTTTCTCGCACCCGGTCGAACACGATGATCGTGTCGTACATCGAGTAACCCAGGATCGTGAGCAGCGCGGCCACGGTCGCGGTCGTCACCTGGCGGCCGGTCAGCGCATACACGCCGGCGGTGATCAGGAGGTCGTGCGCCAGCGCGATCAGCACGGGGATCGAGAACTTCCACTCGAACCTGAGCGCCACGTAGGCGGAGATCACGAGCAGCGACGCGATGATCGCGACCACCGCGCTCTTGGCGACCGTCTTCCCAAAGGTCGGCCCGACCGACGTGTAGTCGAACGCCTTGCCGTTGTTGACGATTCCGAACTTGTTCTGCAGCTCCTGCTGGATTTCCGCGCGCGCGCGATTGCCGCCCGGCGCGTGCTTGAACGAGATCTGATAGCCGTTGGGGCCGAGCGTCTTGTCGCCGCTCACCTTCTGGACCGTCGAGCTCGACACCCCGATCGAGTTCAGAGCCGAGGACACCTGCTGCTGGCTGGCGGCGTGCTCGAGACCGACGGTGACCCGGTTGCCGGACGTGAAATCGATGCCGAGATTCAGGCCCCGGCCCCCGATGGCCAGCGCCCCGATGAGCAGGATCACCCCCGACATCGAGAAGAAGTACTTCGAGGCGCCCATGAAGTCGAAGGTCCAGACGCGCCTCTTGCCGCCCGCCCCGAGTGCTGATGGGCTGTGGATGATCCGCGAGTTGCCCATCGTGGTCAGGATCGCCTGCGTCGCCAGGACCGCGGTGAACAGCGAGACGAACGTGCCAATCCCGAGGGTGAAGGCGAAGCCCTGCACGTCGGAGGTGGCCAGCACGAACAGGATGAACGCGGTCATGATCGTCACCACGTTCGCGTCGATGATCGCGGTCAGGCCCTTCTTGTAACCCGTGACGATGCCCTGCCGGATCGAGCGGCCGTCGCGGATCTCCTCCTTGACGCGTTCGAAGATGACGACGTTGGCGTCCGCCGCCACGCCGATGGTCAGGATCAGACCCGCGATCCCCGGGAGGGTCAGCGTGATCGGGATCAGCTTGATCAGCGCATAGAAGTACAGGCCGTAAATCGCGAGCCCGGCGACCGCGACCACGCCCAGCACCCGGTAGTAGGCGATCAGGAAGATCGCGACGACGAGCAGTCCGACCAGACCGGCGATCAGGCCCTGGTGCAGAGCCTGCTTGCCGAGCGTGGCGGACACCTGCGACTCCGAGATCAGCTTGAGGTTGATCGGCAGGGCGCCGAGTCGCAGCTCGTTGGCCAGGTCCTGCGCCGAGCTGATCGTGAAGCTGCCGCTGATGTCGGCGCCGTTGTCGCCGTTGATCCCGTCCGGGTACTGCTTGTAGTCGATGAACGGGACCGTGATCAGCTGGTTGTCGAGCGCCACCGCGAAATGCTGGTTGAGCGACTGCCCGAGCCCGCTGACCAGGCTGCCGCGCTGGGCGATCTGGGCGGTGACGTCCTGGAAGGCCTTCTTGCCACTGCCGCTGAAGCCGAAGGTGACGTCGGGCTGGCTGGTGTTCGGGTCGGTGCTCTGCTGCGGGTTGGTGATGTTGTTGCCACGCAGCGCAACGTTGTCCTTCAGGACGAAGAACTGCGCGCTCGGATCGCCGATGGGGGTCGGGTGGGAGAAGTTCGAAGAGGTCGCCTGGAGGACGACTGTGCCGCGCGGGACGGTGAGGATCTCCGCTTCGGAGGCGGTGACGCCCGGCGGCAGGCCGGCCTTCAGGTCGTTCAGGTTGTCGTCGGGTCCGGAGAGCAGGCAGTGCTGGCCGGCGGCCGGCGTCGTGCCGTTGGCCTTGGCGGCCGTCGCGCAGGCCGCGCTACCCGGAGCCCCGAACGCGTAGTACTGAGGCGTGGCGCGCGAGTTGTTCTTGCTGGCCGACGGCGGCTGCTTCGAGGCCAACTGAACCGCCTGGTAGAGCCCCATGCTCCCCGACCCGGGATCCCCTGGCGCGGCGTTCCCGCCGGCTCCCTGGCTGATCGCGAGCGCGGTCGGATCCTGGCTCTGGAGCTTGCTCGCGACGGTCTTGCCGTTCGAGGTGATTACGTTGTTTTCCCAGTCGAAGAAGTTGAGCTGCGCGGTGGTCCCTACCTCACGTTCGGCCCGGGCCGTGTCGGTCACGGCTGGCAATCCAACCGTGATCAGACTGTTACCGGTGGTCTGGATCTGGGGCTCGGACACACCGAGCGAGTCGACGCGGCTGCGCATGATGTCGACCGCCCGCTGCAGTGCATCGGGCGTCACCTTCGGCGTCTCGGCGCTCGGCTGGCCCTGGTAGACCAGCTCCACGCCGCCCTTGAGGTCCAGCCCGAGGACGGTCTTCTTGGACTTGACCCCCGTACCGGGGACGCCGGCGATCACGATCAGCGACGCGATCACGAGCCCCACGACCAGAAGCAGGATGAAGCCGTTGCGCTGGCGATCAGTCATCGGTCCTGCTGGATGCTAGAGGTAGACGGCTGGCCTGTGGAGGTGGGTGGGATCGGGTCTCACCGACCGTTGGCGGGCGTGAGCACGACCAGCACCCCGCCCTCTTCGTCGTCGTAGGCGGGGAAGATGTCCGCCACCGCGCGAGCCGGGAGGTCGCGCTCGGCGTGGACCGCGACCGGCTTGGCCTTGACGCGGACCTCCCATTCGAGCGCGGTGCCCACATGATCGGTGCCGTCGTCGAAGCGGAGCCCGAGCACCTCGTTGACCGGGCGGCCGATCACCTGCTCGGTCTTCAAACCGGTCAGCTCGAACGAGCCCCGACCGCAATCGATGATCCGCCCGTCCCCGTCGCACGCGAAAAAGGCCGCGTTGGGCGCCGGGTAGTAGTCGTCGAGAAGCTCGAACAGGTACGCGAAGCCGCACTTCTCGCACCCGCGGGCCTCGCGCCGGAAACCCGCGTTGCGGTCGATTCCCATCGACCTGTTCCCGCAATGGGGGCAGATGAAATAGTGCTCGTGGCTCATAGCAGCGACGGCTCTTGCCGGGCGCCCTGAGGATAGCCATCGCCACGAGCCGAGCCGGTCAGCTCTTCATGAACACTTAAGGGAGCATTCACAAGAGCGACAACGGCCCCGGCGGCTCCAGCCCGAGATGGGCGAACGCGTGCCGGGTTGCCGCGCGCCCGCGCGGGGTGCGCTCGATCAGCCCCCGCTGGAGCAGGTAGGGCTCGTACACGTCCTCGATCGTGTCCTGCTCCTCGCCGACCGACACGGCGAGGGTGGACAGACCCACCGGCCCCCCGCCGAACTTCTCGCAGATCGCCCGCAGGATCTCCCGGTCGAGGCGGTCGAGCCCGGCGTGGTCGACCTGGAGGAGGTCGAGCGCCTGCATCGCGACCTCCCCGGTCACGACGCCCGAGCCGCGCACCTCGGCGTAGTCGCGCACGCGCTTGAGCAGGCGGTTGGCGACGCGCGGCGTGCCGCGGCTGCGCGCCGCGATCGCGCGCGCGCCGTCATCCTCGATCGCCACCTCGAGCAGCCTGGCCGAGCGCCGGACGATCGTGGCGAGGTCGCCGAGGCCGTAGTGCTCGAGGCGGTGCTGGATCCCGAACCGGTCGCGCAGCGGGGTGGTGATCAGGCCCGCCCGAGTGGTGGCGCCGATCAGGGTGAACGGCGGGAGCGGCAGCGTGACCACGCGCGCGCCCGCGCCCTGGCCGACCGTGATCGGCAGCGTCGAGTCCTCCATGGCCGGATAGAACGTCTCCTCGAGCGCGCGCGGGAGCCGGTGGATCTCGTCCACGAAGAACACCGCGCGGGGTTCGAGCGCGGTCAGGAACGCGGCGACGTCGCCCTTGCGCTCGAGCACGGGACCGGCGGTGTGCACGAACGGGACCTCGAGCTCGGCGGCGACGATCTGGGCCAGCGAGGTCTTGCCGAGGCCCGGCGGTCCGGCGAGCAGGACGTGGTCGAGCGCCTCGCCCCGGCTGGCCGCCGCCGCGATCGAGACCGAGAGCTGGTCCTTCATCGCCTCCTGGCCGACGAAGTCCTCCAGGCGGCGGGGGCGCAGCGAGCGATCGAGGTCATCGTCGGGCAGCACTTCGGGGTCCTGGATTCGCCGCGGGCGCTCGTCGTGCATCTCGCGGACGGGGCTCATCGCCGGGCCGTCCTCAGCGCGTGGGCGATCAGGTCTTCGGGCCGCTCGCCCTCGGCGCCGTCGAGCAGCTCATCGGCCTCGACCGGGCTGTAGCCGAGCCCGAGCAGGCCGTCGCGGGCGAGCGCGCGTGGGTCGTCGACGGCGGCTGCGCCGTTGGCGATGACGGCCGGGACGGGCGCGGTCGCGCCGACCTTCTCGCGCAACTCGACGATGATCCGCTCGGCCGTCCGCTTGCCCACGCCTGGGGCCGCCTGGAGGCGCGCTGTGTCGCCAGCGGCGAGCGCCTTCAACAGCTCCCGCGGGGGGCCGCCGGACAGGACCGCCAGTGCGACCTTGGGGCCCACCGACTGGACCGAGATCAGCATCAAGAACAGCTCGCGCTCCTCCTCGGTGGCGAATCCGTACAGGGCCAGCGCGTCGTCACGCACGACGAGGTGGGTGTGCAGGAGCACGTCCTTGCCGACCGCGGGCACGTGCCGGAGCGTCTCGGCCGACACGGCCAGGCGGTAGCCGACACCCCCGCACTCGACCACGACGTGGTCGCCGCGGCGGACCGCCACGGCGCCGGACACGAGCGCGATCACGCGGGCACCCCGGCCACTGCTCGCGCCAACGGCGCGCGGTTCAGGTCACAGATCGCTACCGCGAGCGCGTCGGTGGCGTGGTCGGACGGCGGTGCCCCGGCCAGCCCGAGCAGTCGCGCGACCATGCTCGCGACCTGCTCCTTGCCGGCGCGACCGTGCCCGCACACGCCGTCCTTGACCTGCTGGGGCGTGTACGAGCGCGACGGCACCCCGCGCTGCCCGGCGGCGAGGAGGACGACCCCGCGGGCCTGGCCGACGGCGAACGCCGTGCGCGCGTTGGCGCCGAAGTAGAGCTCCTCGATCGCCATCGCCGCGGGGCGGTGCTCGTCGAGCAGGTCCCCCACGCAGGCGTGGATCTCGGCCAGCCGGCGCTCGAGCGCGGTGCCGGCGCGGGTTTCGATCACGCCGGCGGAGAGCGCGTGCAGCGTCGAGCCGGCGCTCTGAACCACGCCGTAGCCGGTGCTCGCGGTGCCGGGGTCGATGCCGAGGACGATCATCGCGACACCATTCTGCGCGGCGGACCGGACGCCTGCCCGGATGCGCCGGGTGGCGGTTCCGACGGGGCTGACTCAGGCGGTCGCGGCGACGGCCGCGCTCGGCATCCCTGCCTCGCTGACGCGGCCTGCCGCGTCACGTCCGACGGACGCCGAGCGAAGCGAGGCCCTAATTACCTACGCAATGCGTGTCGTCCCCGGGCTTGGTCACCCGGTACACCTTCCACGCCCCCACGGTGGCGAGCAACTGCCGCGAGGTCAGATCCGGCTTGATCGCCGCCGCGGCTCCGTCGATCGAGTCGTGCGGCCCGACGAACATCACTCCCTGGTGGCGCATCGAGGTCCCCACCCGCTCGAGGGTCACGCCGAGCTTGTAGGCCAGCGCGGTCTGGACGGAGTGGTTCACGGCGGCAAACGAAGACCTGCACGGGTACACGCGAGCGTGACCCCCCACGGCCGCGACCGCGGCGGACAGCTGATCCAGCCGGGTCACGGCGGCGGACGCGACCCGCTCTTGCCGGCGCGCCTCGTTGACCCGCCCGCCGGTGAACGGAATAGTCAGCGCCACCAAAGCGGCGACCACCACAGCCGCCACCACCACCCGACCGCCCGACACGAGCTCCGCCACCCGCACGATGCCCACCCCGGCCAGCACGCACGTCACACCGGCGGCCGGCAGGTAGAACCGCTCCAGCCCCGGATAGCCGTCGAGCGTCATCCCCACCACGATGACCCACCACACAAGGGCACCGGCGCCCAGCCATAGCGTCAGCCGGTCCCGGGGCTGGCGGAACCACGCGAGCGCCACCGCCACCACCCCGAACACCAGCACCGGGATGGTCTGGATATCCAAGCCGCGCCCGAGCACGGTGAAGAACGGGTACTTCCCGAGGTGCCCGTTGTAGTCCGCGGCGTGGCTGGCGGCGAGGAACGGCTGCCCCGAGCCGATCCACGGCGGGACGAACCAGAAGAACGGGAGCGAGAACAGACCCAGCACGAGCAGCACCCGCAGCCGCGGCTGACGGAACCACAGCCACCCCGCGTACACGATGACCAGCGGCCAGGCCTCCGGGCGGATCAAGCCGAGAGCCACGCCCAGGACGAAAGCCCAGCCGTAACGCCGCTCCAGATGACGATCGATCGCCCACAGCGCGCACGCGATCAGCATCGGCTCCGAGGTGCCTCGGAACATGTAGTAGAACCACTCCTGGGTGACGACCACGCCGCCCGCCGCGAGCACGCCGGCCGTGACGCAAGCCCAGCGCGGCGCGCCCACCAGCCGGGCTGCGAGTCGATACGCGGCCGCGAGGCCGAGCAGGCCGCCGGCGCGCGCGGTGATTACCCACAGAGTCGGCGCCGCGGCGCTGCCGAACAGCGCATACACGATCGTGAAGAACCACGGCAGCGGCTTCCACGACGGTCCGCCGCTGATCTCAAAGCCGATGTGGGGATCGACTACCTCGCGTCCCCAGGAGATCCACGACCAGGGGTCATACGACGGGACCGTCGGCAGCACCGCGGCGGACAGCGCCGCCAGCAGCACGCACACGACAGCGGAGACGATGAACGGATAGCGCCGCGGCCAGGCTCGCCAGTCCCCCCACCCGGACCGATCGGACGCCCGCGCGGGCACCGCCAACGGAGCGGGTGACTGGGTGGCGCTCACCGCCGGATTGGATCCGAGAACCGGCAGCGCAGCAACGTCCCGAGCACGCGGAACCCATCGAGCGCGGTCAGCTTCTTGCCCTCCTCGGTGGCGCGCGCCCGGTAGTGCACCGGGACCTCGAAGATTCGCTCGCCGCGCTGCACGAGTCGCGCGGTGATCTCGGGCTCGATGGCGAACCCCGCCGATTGCAGCGGCAGGCTGCGGAACACGTCGGTCCGGATCATCTTGTGGCAGGTCATGATGTCGTGGAGGTACACGTTGAAGAGCACGTTGCAGGCGAACGTGACGCCCTTGTTCCCGAGCACGAACAGGAACGAGTGGCTGGTGTAGCCGTCGAACGCCCGCACGCCGAAGGCCGCGTTGGTGCGTCCGTCCAGGAGCGGCGGCATGAGCAGCCCAAGGTCGGTCGGGTCGTACTCGAGGTCGGCGTCGAAGATCGCGGAGAACTCGCCGCGGGCCTCGCGGAGGCCGGTCTGAATCGCCGCGCCCTTGCCCTGGTTCACCTCGTGCTCGATCAGACGAACGCGTCCGTCCCACGACCCGTTCCGGAGGATCTCCCGCGTGCCGTCGGTCGAGCCGTCGTCGACCACGATCAGCTCGAACTCGGTCGGCAGCTGGGTGTCAAGCACCTCCTCGATCGCGCGCTCGACGCGTTCCAGCTCGTTGTAGACAGGCATCAGGATCGAAAGCATGTAAACGAGGGGATCGTGGCGGACAAGTGAGCTGGGCCACCACCGGCATACGCCGGACTGGATGACACCTGCGAGGGCGCCCGATGCTAGCCGATCGTCCGGACTGGAGAAGCACGCACGCCCGCCCGGAGTCCGGCACCGGACGCGGGCGGACCCCGTTTGCGCAACGATGCCCGCTGTGGACTACGAGTCGGCCGGCTTGCTCGAGGGGCTGGAGGGCGACGATCTCGCCTCGCGCGTGCGCCTGCTCGACCGCCTCGTCGAGGAGGGATTCACCCAGCAGGAGCTCCAGGCCGCCGTCCAGGAGGACCGCCTGGCACTGCTGCTCGTCGAGCGCGTGCTGGGGGGCGCCTACACCGCCGAGCAGCTCGAGCAGCGAACCGGGCTGCAGGCCTCGCAGATGCTCCGGATCCGCCGCCTCCTCGGGCTGCCCGAGGCCTTCCCTGAGGACCCGGTGTTCGGCGAGGAGGAGGTCGAGGCGGCGCAGTCGACCCGGCTGTTCCTCGACGTCGGCCTCGGCGAGGAGTCGATTGCCGAGATCACGCGCGTGCTCGGCGAGGGCATGTCGCGGCTCGCCGCCACCACCGCCGCCGCGTTCGTCGACGCGTTCCTCCAGCCCGGGGACAGCGAGGACGAGGTCGCGCAGCGCTTCGCCTCGGTGGCCGAGCAGCTCATCCCGGCGATCGATCCGGTGCTGATCGCGGCCTACAAGCAGCACCTGGCCGAGGCGGTCCGGCGCGGGATCCTGAGCCGGGCCGAGCGCGAGTCCGGGGAGGCCGGCCGGGCGCAGGAGATCACGGTGTGCTTCGTCGACCTGGTCGGGTTCACCCGGCTGGGGGCGCAGCTCGAGCCGGAGGAGCTCGGCGTTCTCGCCAGCAAGCTGGCCGAGCTGGCCAACGAGGTGACCGAGCCGCCCGTCCGCCTGGTCAAGACGATCGGCGACGCGGCTATGTTCGTGAGCCCCGAGCCCGCGCCGCTCGTGGCGGTCGCGCTGTCGCTGACGGAAGCCGTCGAGGCCGCGGAGCTGCCGGCCGTGCGCGCCGGGGTGGCGCTCGGCCCCGCGCTACAGCGCGCCGGCGACTACTACGGCCACGCGGTGAACCTGGCCAGCCGGGTGACCGGGGAGGCGCGCCCCGGCGCCGTGCTCTGCACCGAGGAGGTCCGCGACGGCGCGCCCGACCGGTTCGACTGGTCGTTCGCGCGCAAGCACAAGCTGAAGGGCATGTCCGAGGCGGTCCCGCTGTATCGCGCCCGCCGGCGCGCGGACGCGTCCGGCGCCCGCGATGCCAGCGACGCGAGCGCCGACGAGACTGCTAAGAAGAACCGATCGAAAGCAGATCGACGACGAACACGAGCGGCGAGTTAGCCGGAATTGTCGGCGGCCGGCCCGACGGCCCGTAGGCCAGGCTGGCCGGGATGATCAGCTCTCGCCGACCGCCCACCTTCATGCCCGGAATGCCCTGCACCCAGCCCGCGATCACGCCGCCGGTGGTCAGCGGGAACGTGGCCGGCTGACCGGTCTTCCAGGACGAGTCGAATTCCTTGCCGGTCTTGTACAGATCGCCGACGTAGTTGACCGTGACCGTCTGCCCCTGCTTCACCGTCTGGCCGGTCCCTTGTACGAGGTCCTTGGTGACGAGCTTGGTCGGAGCCGGCCCGGTGGGCACGGTGACCACTGGCTTCTTGGCCAGCGCCGGGGGTGGCTTGGGAATAGCCGGGACGGAGGCCTCGGTGGCGCCGCCCGACGGTGCGGTCTCAATGCCGGCTGCTTTGGACGAGCCTCCGCACCCGGCGACGCCCGCGGCGGCCACCGCGAGCAGGGGGATGATTGCGAGTCGTGTCTTCATGCAGCGCACGAGAGTAGCGACCCTGACGAAGAGCGGGCGAAGAGGATCCCCACCCCACCACCCCCTCCCTTACTGCGCGACGCGCTCGAGCACGGCGCTGTCGACGTCGAAGTTGGCGTGGACCGCGTTGACGTCATCGTTCTCTTCGAGCGCGTCGATCAGCCTCAGCAGCTTCCCGGCGTCGCTCTCGTCGACCGGCACGCGCGCCCGGGGGCGCTGGGTAAGGTCGGCGCTCTCGATCTCGACCCCCGCCTCGGTCAGCGCATCCCGCGCCCCGGCGAGGTCCGAGGGCTCGGTGATCACCTCGTAGACGTCCTCGTCGAGTGAGATGTCCTCGGCGCCGGCGTCGATCGCGGGCATCAGGTCGTCCTCGCTGTAGCGGTTGGCATCGACCACGATCACGCCGCGCTTGTCGAACAGGTAGGAGACCGAGCCGGGCTCGCCCAGGTTTCCGCCGTGCTTGCCCAGCAGGTGGCGCATCTCGGCGCCGGTTCGGTTGCGGTTATCGGTCAGCGCCTCGATCAGCAGCGCGACCCCGCCCGGGCCATAGCCCTCGTACAGCACGGCCTCGATCTGGTCGGCGTCGCCGCCCTCGCCGGTTCCCTTGGCGATAGCGCGCTCGATGTTGTCCTTGGGCATCGAGGCGTCGCGAGCCTTCTGGATCGCCAGCGCGAGCGCCGAGTTGCCTTCGGGATCGCCGCCGCCCTCACGCGCGGCGACGCTGATCGCGCGCGCCAGCTTGGTGAAGTGCTGACCGCGTCGCGCGTCGACGACGGCCTTCTTGTGCTTGATCGAAGCCCATTTGGAGTGTCCAGACATACATTTCAGTTTAGGACGGCCACACCTTCCAGGGCGCCCGGCCGGCGTCCCACATCCCGTTCAGCGTCAGCCAGTCCTTGTGGGTGTCCATGCACTCCCAGAACCCGTCGTGGCGGAAGGCTCGCAGCTCACCCGCGGCCGCGAGGCGCTCGAGTGGCTCGCGCTCGAGCACGCTGCCGGGGTCGATCAGCTCCAGGGCCGCCCGCTCGAAGCAGAAGAAGCCGGCGTTGACCCACAGTTCGCTGCGCGGCTTCTCGATGAAACCGAGCACCGACCCGTTCCCGTCGAGCCGTGCCACCCCGAACGGCAGCTCCGGCTGGACGACGGTCATCGTGGCGAGCCCACCGAGCTCGCGATGATGGCGAAACAGCGCGCCCAGGTCGATGTCCGAGACCCCGTCGGCGTAGGCCAGGCAGACGCGCTCACCGTCCAGAAGCGGAGCGGCGCGGCGGACCCGCTCCCCGGTGGCCGTGTCCGGGCCGGTGTCCAGGCACCTGACGCTGACCTTGCGCGGCCAGGGCTCGGTCGCGACGAACGCATCCACCTGGTCGGCCCGATAGCCGGTGAGGAGGAGGAACCGGCGAAACCCGTGCGCCAGGTACATGTTCACCACGTGCCACACGATCGGCCGGCCCCCGACCTCGGCCAGCGGCTTGGGCACCTCGGCGGAGTGTTCCTGCAGGCGGGTGCCGCGTCCGCCACACAGGATCACCACGGTCGGCAGGGTCGACGGCACGGAGGCTGATTATTCCTGGGTAGCATCCGGCGCGATGAGCGTCGCCCCTCCGGACATCTTCAAGGCCTACGACATCCGCGGGCTGTACGGCAGCGATATCGACGCGAGCCTGGCCGAACTGATCGGCCGCGCGTACACCCAGGTCATCGCCGAGCTCGAGGACACGCCCAGCACCGAGCTGCGCCTCGGCCTCGGGCACGACATGCGCCTGACCGCGCCCGAGCTCTCAGAGGCGTACTGCCGCGGCATGAGGGCCGAAGGCGCCACCGTGCTGGACGGCGGCGAGATCGCCACCGAGATGCTCTATTACCTCGTCGGCTCGCGTGAGTTGGCCGGCGGCTTGATGTGCACCGCGTCGCACAACCCGGCCCGCTACACGGGCGCCAAGCTGATCAAGCGCGGAGCGATCGCGCTGTCGGGGGACGCCGGCATCGGCGACGTCCGCGACAAGATCGAGGCCGGCCTGGGTGACCCCCCGGGCGGCGGATCGGTCGAGCACGTCGAGCTCTACGACGAGTTCCACGCCGCCGCGATCAAGTTCATCGACGCCGACGCGGTCAAGCCGATGCGCGTGGTCGTCGACGGCGGCAACGGGATGGCCGGCCCGATGGCGGGGCCGATCTTGCACCGCCTCGGCCTCGACCTCGAGGAGAACTACTTCGAGCCCGACGGGCGCTTCCCGGGTCACGAGCCCAACCCGCTGCTGCCGGAGAACCGCGAGTTCATCATGGGCGAGGTGGTCCGCCACAAGGCTGACCTCGGGATCGCCTGGGACGGGGACGCGGACCGCTGCTTCTTCATCGACGACCAGGGCGCGTTCGTCGACGGCGACTTCCTCACCGCGCTGCTCGCCGAGTCCATGTTCGAGAAGCACCCCCGCGCGACCATCCTGTACGACGTGCGCGCGAGCTGGGCGGTCAGGGACGTGGCGCAGCGCGCCGGCGGGCAGGCGCTGATGAACCGGGTCGGGCACGCCTTCTTCAAGACCCGGATGCGCGAGGAGCACGCGGTGTTCGGCGGCGAGGTCTCGGGCCACTACTACTTCCACGACTTCTACTGCGCTGACTCGGGGACGATCCCGGCCCTCCTGATCCTGGAGCTGCTCTCCAACCGGGGCAAGCGCATGTCCGAGCTTCTCGAGCGCTATCGATCGCGCTACTTCATCTCGGGCGAGATCAACTCCGAGGTCTCTGACGGGGAAACCAAGATGGAGGAGCTCGCCGAGCGCTACTCGGACGGAGAGCAGTACCACCTGGATGGACTGTCGGTGGAGTACGACGACTGGCACTTCAACGTCCGCCCGTCCAACACCGAGCCGCTGCTGCGCCTCACCCTCGAGTCGCTGCGCTCACGCGAGGACATGGAGCGCCGGCGCGACGAGGTGCTGGCCGTGATCCGTTCGTGACCGGACCGGACCGGCCGGCGACCAGCCTCCAGGACGCGCTGGCGCTCGCCCGGGAAGCCGGCATCCACCGGCTCGCGCTGCCCACCCCGTTCATCGTCGGGCGCGTCAACTGCTACCTGATCGAGGACGACCCGCTCACGCTGATCGACACCGGGCCGAACTCGGGAAAGTCGCTCGACGACCTCGAACGCGCGCTCGCCGCGCACGGACGGCGGATCGAGGACCTCGAGCTGATCGTGCTCACCCACCAGCACTCGGACCACACCGGGCTGCTCGAGATCCTGGCTCGCCGTTCCGGTGCCGAGGTCGCCGCGCTCGACCTGCTGGCGCCGTACCTGGCGGATTTCTCGCGTGCCGCGAAGGCCGACGACGAGTTTGCCGGGGCGGTCATGCGCCGGCACGGGCTGCCCGACGACCTCGCCGCCGCGTTGAGCTCGCTCGCCGCCGCGTACCGGGCCTTCGGGTCGAGCGGATCGGTCACCCGACCGCTGCGCGAGGGCGACACCCTGGAGCTGCGCGACCGGACGCTGCGGATCTTCCACCGGCCGGGTCACAGCCCGTCGGACACGATCTTCTGGGACGAAGAGCGAGCCAGCCTGATCGCCGGCGACCATCTGCTCGCGCGGATCTCGTCCAACCCCCTGATCTCCCGGCCGCTGGATGGGGTGCGCGGCGCCTCCGATCAACGGCCGCGGGCGCTGCTTCAGTACATGGAGTCGCTGCGCGCGACTCGCGAGCTGCCCGCCCGGCTGATCCTGTCCGGCCACGGCGACCCGATCGTCGACCACGCCAAGCTGATCGACGAGCGGTTTCGCATGCACCGCCGGCGCGCGGAGCGGGTGCAGGAGATCCTCGAGCCCGGCCCGATCAGCGCCTACGAGATCGCCGTACAGATGTGGGGTGAGGTGGCCGTCACCCAGGCCTACCTGACGTTGTCGGAGGTGCTGGGGCATCTGGACCTGCTGGTGCAGTCCGGCGACGCGGCCGAGCGGGAGACGGATGGCGCTTCGGTGTTCGAGGCCTTGTAGAGCGGTAAGCACGCGGACAAGAATGTGTCCAGGCCGGCTATCCGAACCGGCCGACAATGCCGATTAGCATGGGACATGGCCGGGGCGTCATATTCCGACTTGCTCGAACGTGTGCCCGCGATCGTGTACGTCGCCGATGCGGGAGAAACCGGCCACTGGCACTACGTCAGCCCCCAGATCGAGCAGATCCTCGGCTACACGCCGGCCGAATGGTCCTCCGATCCGGAGATTTGGCGCGACCGGCTGCATCCGGACGATCGCGACTGGGTTGTGGCTCGCGAGAACGCTCAGACCGGCACCAGCCGCGAGGGCGCCGCACTCGAGTACCGGATGCTCCACCGCGACGGACGGGTGGTGTGGATCCGCGACGACGCCGTGCTGACCCGGGAGGACAGCGGCGAGCTCCGCTGGCACGGAGTGCTCTCCGACGTCACCGAGCGCAAGGCGGTCGAGGCCGAACTCGAGCGCCGCGCCGCTCAGCAGGCCGCGGTGGCACTGCTCGGCGAGCACGCCCTGGAGGGCGCGAGCACGCTCGACGTGATGCAGGAGGCGGTGACGAGCGCGGCGAAGATGCTCGATGCCGAGATCTCCGCCGTGTGGGAATGGCTCCCCGCCGAGGATGCTCTGGTGCTCCGCGCCGGGCTCGGCTGGCCCAACTCGGCGTTCGGCACGCTGCGTTATCCGGCCGGCCAGGGCTCCCAGGCGGGCTACACGCTGCTGAGCGGGGCCCCGGTGGTGGTCGAGGATTGGGACGCCGAGGAACGCTTCGCTCAGCCCGCCTTCGGCGGCCGGCGGACGGGAGCCGGGTTGTCGGTGAAGATCGAGGGCCGCTCCCGCGAGCCGTTCGGCGTGCTGGTGATCCAATCGATGTCGCCGCGGAGCTTCGCGTCGGGCGACCTCGACTTCCTGCAGGCGCTGGCCAACGTCCTGGCCGACGCGCTCGAGCGCCAGGCGATCGAGGACGCGATCCGCGAGCGCGCGGTGCACGACCCGCTCACCGGGCTTCCCAACCGAGTGCTGTTCGTGGATCGGCTCGACCATGCGCTGGCGGGCCTGGGGCGTCGCGGATCGCTGGCGGCGATCCTGTTCCTCGACCTCGACCACTTCAAGCTGGTCAACGACAGCCTCGGCCACCAGGTGGGCGACGAGCTGCTGGCGGCGGCGGCGCCGCGCATCAAGCAGGCGCTGCGGTCGAGCGACACGGTCGCCCGATTCGGCGGCGACGAGTTCGGGATCCTGCTCGAGGACATCGCCTCCGAGCGCGACGCGATCGAGACCGCCGAGCGCATCGCCGCGATCTTCGCCCGGCCGTTCGTGCTGTCGGGCTCCGAGCACTTCGTGACGACGAGCATCGGGATCGCGCTAGCGCGCGGCGGCGAACTGGCCGACGAGGTCATTCGCGACGCGGACGCCGCGATGTACCGGGCCAAGGAGCGCGGGCGAGCCCGCTACGAGGTGTTCGACGAGGGGATGCGGGGCCGCGCGATGGAGCGCCTGCGGGTGGAGAACGACCTGCGGCGCGCGCTCGAACGCGGCGAGCTGCGGCTCGAGTACCAGCCGGTCGTGTCGCTGCGCAACTTCTCGATCGTCGGGGTGGAGGCGCTGCTGCGCTGGCGCCATCCCGAGCGCGGCGAGATCGCCCCGTCGGAGTTCATCCCGATCGCCGAGGAGAACGGGCTGATCGAGCCGATCGGCCGGTGGGTGCTCGAGCGCGCCTGCCGCCAGGCGGCCGAGTGGTACGCGGCACGCCCCGACGACGCGCCGCTCACGATGTCGGTGAACCTGTCCGCCGTCCAGGTGACCCGCCGCTCGCTGCCGGACGTCGTCCGCTCGGTCCTGCGCAGCACCGGCCTCGACCCGGCCTGCCTCAGCCTCGAGATAACCGAAACCGTGATGGTGCGCGACGCCGAGGGCCTCGGCGAGGTGCTCGGGGCTTTGAAGGCGCTGGGGGTTCGCCTCGTCTTGGACGATTTCGGGACCGGCTATTCATCCCTGAGCTACCTGACGCGGCTCCCGCTCGACGTGCTCAAGGTGGATCGCTCGTTCGTGGACGGGCTCGGCTCGGAGCCGCGCGACACCGCGATCACCGAGACGATCATCGCGATGTCGCGTGCGCTGTCGCTCGACGTGGTCGCCGAGGGCGTCGAGACGACCGATCACGTGCGCGAGCTGAGCCGCCTCGGCTGCGGGCTGGCGCAGGGGTTCCACTTCTCACGCGCCGTCCCCGCCGACGAGATCACCCGGGCGCTCAAGCACGGGCCGCGCTGGCTGCTGGACCAGGCCGCTTAGTCCGCTCTACGGATAGGCGGACGTACCGGGGCGCAGCGGCGAGACGTTCGCGTCCCGGCACTCGTAGGAGCCGTTGGGGATCGAGACCCGCAGCGTGGCCGTGTCGTTGGGCGGGATCACCTGTAGCGCGTAGGCGGTGGCGCAGCCATTCGACGTCGCCACCCCGTGGCCGACGTCTAGTCGGAAGCTGGCGCTGTGGCCAGGGGCGATCACGAGCGGCGCTGACGGCGTGCTGCCGAAGTAGTCGTTGGTGGTGTGGTGTGGGATCGTGGGCAGCGGCGCCCCGTGTCGGTCGAGGAACAAGATTCCGGGCCAGCCGTGCGCACGGCAACTGCGATTGCCGGTGTTGCGCAGAGCGAAGCCGATCTCGCCATGCCCCAGGCCGCCCTGCTGGCCCACGAACGACAGCGTCAGATCGGCGGCCCGGCAGGGTTGAACGTCCGCAGCCGGGGCCACGGTGGTTGTCGTGCTGGTCGTCGTGGACGTGCTCGTGGCGGTGGACGGCGTGGTGGTCGTCGTGGCGGTGGTGGCAGTTGGCGTCGCCGCGGCGCTCGTCGTCTCGGTCGTCGTGGGCGTGCCGCCGGAGCTGCCGCAGGCGGTGAGGAGCAGAGCGAGCGGGACGATCATCGCCGCCACGGTCACCGGGAGCCCGGTGCGCGCTCGTCTCATGAGGGTGTGTTCGGGCATGGTTAGCGTGGCTCCTTCCCCTTGCACTTCGCCGGCAGGCGCGTGCCACTATCCCGGACGACCATGGACCGTAGCGAGAAGCTCCGACAAACCAAGCGTTCCCCCGAGGGCCGTTTTGTGCGGATGGTCGAGCGGTGGCTGCCGTTCTGGGAGCCGCAGCTCGTCGTCGCGTGCGCGATCGCGCTCCAGCTCTCGCTTTCCGAGCAGGTCACGGTCGGGCCGAACTGGCTGCTGCCGAGCCTCGAGGGCGGGCTGCTGATCGGGCTCGTCATCTTCTCGCCCCATCCCAAGGTTCGGAACTCGCCGGTGCGCAGGCGTGTGGCGATCGGGATGATCGCCCTCGTCAGCGTCGCCAACACGGCCTCGCTCGTGCTGCTGGTGCATCAGCTGCTGCACCACCGCGCGAAGAACGGGCATGCGCTGATCCTGTCCGGGATCGTCCTGTGGTGCACGAACGTGCTGCTGTTCGGGCTGTGGTACTGGGAGGTCGACCGCGGCGGCCCCGCGGCGCGCGCCCGGGGCGAGCGCGATCAGGCGGACTTCCTGTTCCCGCAGATGACCGAGCCGAAGTGGGCGCCCCCCAACTGGATCCCCCAGCTGGTCGACTACCTGTACGTGTCGCTCACCAACGCCACCGCGTTCAGCCCCACCGACACGCTGCCGCTCACGCCGACCGCCAAGTGGCTCATGAGCGTGCAGTCGGTCGCATCACTGGTCACCGTCGGGCTCGTCGTGGCGCGCGCGGTCAACATTCTCCAGTAATGAGGCTGACCCGATGACCATGGCGCATCCGAGCCCCGACGGCGACCCCGCCCCCCTCGAGCGCTCGATCCGCGAGATCGGCATCGACCTCGCCGCCGCGTTTCCGTCGAACACGCGCCACCCCCTCCGGGCGCTCGACGCGCGGGCCATGGACCTCGCGTCCGCCGACCAGGAGCTCAAGGCCGCGCTGTTCCGGTTCGTCGACGTCACGCCGGCCTGCCGGTCGCTGGACGATCTCGCCCGCCATCTGCGCGAGTTCCTGCGCGAGGTCCCCGACGCGCCACCGCCGCTCGCCGCGGCGATGCGGATCTCCGACAACAAGGCCGCCCGGGTGGCGCTGGGCGCCGCCGCCGCGGCCGGGGTGCGCCACATGGCCCACCGGTTCATCATCGGCGAGACGCCCGCATCCGCGCTTGGCGTGCTGCGCGACCTCTGGAACCGCGGCGTGGCCAGCTCGGTCGACCTGCTCGGGGAGGCCACCGTGACCCAACCCGAGGCCGACCGCTACGCCGCCCGCTGCGACGAGGCCCTCGTCGAGCTGGCCCGGGCCGCGCGCGGCTGGCCGCGGCGCGAGGTGCTCGAGGCCGACAGCGCCGGCGTGATCCCCCGCACCAACGTCTCGGTCAAGATCTCCGCGCTGACGCCGCTGCTGCGGGCGGACGCGCCTGATCTCGGCCGGCGCGACGCCGCCGAGCGGCTGCGGCCCCTTCTGCGCCACGCGCACGAGCTGGGCGCACACATCCACATCGACATGGAGTCGCTCGACTCGCGCGAGGCGGTCCTCGACCTCGTGCTCGAGGTCCTGTCCGAGGAGGAGTTCTCGAGCGGCCCCTCGGCGGGGCTGGTGCTCCAGGCCTACCTGCGCGATTCGCCCGAGCTGCTCGATCGGGTACTGGAGTGGGCGGCTACGGCGAGCAGGACGCCACCACTGACGGTCCGGCTCGTGAAAGGCGCATACTGGGATCACGAGCTCGTGCAGGCCACGCAGCACGGGTGGCCGACGCCGGTGTTCGAGGTCAAGGCCGACTGCGACCGCAACTTCGAGGCGCTGACCCGCCGGCTGCTCGACGCGCGCCCGCTCGTCCGGGTCGCCGTCGCCTCGCACAACCTGCGTTCGGTGTCCCACGCGATCGCCTATAACCGGCTGTCCGGTGGCTCCGATCGCGACCTCGAGGTCCAGGTCCTGCGGGGCCTGGGCGACCAGCTCCAGGACGCGCTCGCCTCGCGCGGGTTCCGGGTGCGGACCTACTGCCCGGTCGGCGACCTGGTGGCCGGGATGGCCTATCTGGTGAGGCGCCTTCTCGAGAACACGAGCAACGAGTCGTTCCTGTACGAGCAGTCGCGTGGGGTTCCGGTCGAGCAGTTGCTCGCCGCCCCTTAGCTAGATAGTCCATAGTCTAGACAGTCTCGAAGCCATACAGTACCGTTACTTGCCTGATGGACCGGCAATGGTACGACGGCGTGCCGCTCACGCGGCTGTTGCGTGAGGCGCGCGGCGCATACGGCGACGCGGCACGACGGGCGTTGGCCGAGGCTGGTTTCGACGACATCCCGCAGCACGGGGGCGCGGTCCTCGCCGCGCTTGATTGGCGCTCGCCGGGGTCGGACTTCACCACGCAGGGTGAGGCGGTCGCGTTCCTGCGACTCAGCAAGCAGCGGGCGAGTCAGTTGATCGACACGCTCGTCCTGCGGGGATATCTCGAGCGCAGGACCGATCCCGAGGACCGCCGGCGGATGGGCGTGCGGCTCACCGAACGCGGGCGAGCCGCGGCGGCCGCGGTCCGGGCCGCCGTGGAGGCGATCGACGCCCGGCTCGAGCGGCGGCTGACGCCGGACGAGCTATGGGGCCTGCGGGCGGGGCTCGGCGCGCTCGCCGAGATTCGCGACGAGGTCGGCGATGACGGCTGAGCTGCGATCGCCGGCCGTTGGCCGTGGTGATCGCCTGGCACTCGCGGCCGGGGTTGGCGATCGGGCTGGCCGCGGCCGCGATCGTCCGCCCAGACCTCGGCCGTCGCCGCGCCGTTCATCTACGACTCGGGGCAGGAGGTCGTACCGATCGGCGGCTTCACCGGAACCGCCCCGGAGCCTTCCCTGACGAGCCTGCGCGCGATGATCGCGCGCGGCGACTTCCACCTCGTGACCCAGTCGCCGGCGGTCAGCGATCCGCGCCTGGTGTGGGTCGCCGACCACCGCTTTGCCGTGCCCGCCGGCGGGGCGGCGGCCGGGCAGGGGTCGGACGGCCTGCGCGTCGCCGTCTACTACTGCGGGCGTCCGCCCATCTAGCACCCCGAGTTGATTGCGCTATCCCGAGGCGCGGGCGCTGTCGGCTGGCCGCGGCCCCGGGGTGCGTTGGCTCCGAACGTGCAGAAGCGCTCATCCGCCCCCTGGGGCGCTGAGCCGTGCGCGGGTTTGCCGCTGTGAGGTGAAGAAGCTCGCTCGGGGGTTAGAGCGATGGGCGCCGTGAGCGCTTTTGCAGGTCCCGCGCCTCCCGAGGAACCTGCTTAATCCGTCACGAGTGCCCACCCACCCGAGAGCGTGCCGAACTATGCACGCCCCACATGCATTACTCGTCACGCTCGGGCGGATCACCGATGCGTGACGAATTACGCACCCTCCCCCCGGCGCCCCGGCCGAAGGGGCCGGCCCCTGCGCGGAATCAACCGTTTAGCTAGGCGCTCGGCGGCGTGGCGGTCAGGCGGTTGGTCAGGCGGACCATGCTCCCCTGCGTCCGCTCGATCTGGGCCGCCACGATCTCAGCCAGCACGTGCATGAAGCGAAGCTCGGGCTCGCCGAGGCCCGGACGCGGCCCGTTGCTCGCGCAGCACAGCGAGCCGTGGACGCGACCGTCGGAGAGCTTGACCGGAACGCCGATGTACGCGCCGATGTCGCGGATCACGGTCACGGCGCGCAGGGCCGGCTCCGCGCTGACGTCGGCGACGATGTTCGGGATCTGCCCTTGCAGCATCCGCGCGCAGTACGTCTCCTCGACCGGGATCACCGCGCCCTCCACCAGCGCCTCCGCGTTGGTCTTGCCCACCATGATCTGGATCGTCTGCTTGCGCGAGTCGACCGTAGCGATGTAGGCCGCGTCCATGTCGAGGTGCTCGCGCGCGGCGTTCAGGGCCCGCTTGACGATGTCGCTCTCGTGCGCCGCCCGGATCTGGCGCACCGCCTCGGCGTACTCGGTGGGCAGGCCAGGCGGCGGCTTGCGAGCCTTCCGGAACCGCTCGGTCATTCGGGCGAGGTCGCCGCGCGCGCGTTCGAGGCGCGTGGCGACGATGCCGGCCAGGATCTGCATGAAACGCAGCTCGTCGGCGCCGATTCCCTCCTGCGGGTCGTGGCTCACCGCGCACAGCGTCCCGTGCACGCGGCCGTCGGACAGCCGCACCGGCACGCCGACGTACGCGCCAATCTCACGGGTCGCGGGCAGGTCGTGCAGCGCCGGCTGGGCGCGGGTGTCGGGCACCACGTTCGGGATGTCGCCGTTCAGCATCCGCACGCAGTACGTCTGCTCGATCGGGATCACCGAGTCCTGGTAGCGCTCGGCCACGGCGGGCTCGCCCAGGATGGCCTGGATGGTCTGGTTGCGCGAGTCGATCGTGGTGACGTACGCGGCATCCATCCCGAGGTGCTCGCGCGCGGCGGCCAGCGCCTGCTCGACCACGTCCGACTCCTGCGCCGCCTCGAGCTTCTGGAGCAGATCGTCGTAGTCGGACTGCCCTGGGTGAGTCGCCCCTCGCTGCACCCGGCGATTCAACCACCTCGAGCGCGCGCGATGGGAAAGACTGGCGCCGGATCCCGTGACCGCGAACGTGTGCAAGAGCTGGTGCAGCCTCCGGCGTTCCGGCCTGGATCGGCCATAGTTCCGGCCCAGGGATGAAGCGCTCGTCACGCTGGAGGCGAAGGCTCGCCGGCTTTCTGCTGCTGATCTTGGGTCTGCTGGCGCTGGCCGGCCTCAGCGCGCTCGTGATCCGCTTCGCTCCGCCCTGGCTCGTCTCCACCAAGGGCCTGACGGGAACCGCCCGCCTCGAGGAGCTGAACCGCGTCCGGGTCGCCCTGGTCGTGATCATCCTCGGCGCGCTGGCCGGCGCAGTGGCGGTGTACCTCCTGCGCAGCTCCACCCGCGAGCGGCGCGAGGAAAGCCACGAGCGGGAGCTCATCGAGCGGTTCACGCGCGCGATCGACCAACTCGGGCACCCGGCGCTCGACGTGCGGCTCGGCGGCATCTACTCGCTCGAGCGGCTCGCGCGTGAGTGGCCGGAGAACCATCCGCCGATCGTCGAGATCCTCGCGGCGTACGTTCGCGAGCACGCGCAGCTGCCGGCGCGGACCAATGGGCACCGCGAATCCCGGCGGCGTCCTCCCACCGACGTGCAGGCCTCGCTCACCGTCCTGGGCCGCCGCGTCCTCGCCTACGACAACGACGCGCCGATCGGGCTCGCGTTCACCGCTCTGGCCGGCGCCACGCTGACCGGGGTGCACCTCGAGCGCTCGCTGCTCACCGGCTCGAACCTCGAAGGGGCCGATCTGTTCAAAGCTCATCTGAACGCCGCGGATCTGGAAGGGGCCAACCTGCGGGGCGCCGGCCTGCTGCTGGCCAGCCTGAACGACACGGTCCTGTGGGGCGCGAACCTGGAGGGAGCGCGGCTGTACGGGGCAAACCTCGAGGGGGCGGCGCTCAAGGGAGCCAACCTCAAGGACGCCGGGCTGACCGGCGCGAGCCTGAAGGACGCCGGGCTGCATGGTGCCGTCCTGTCCGGCGCCGACCTGACCGGGGCGAACCTAGAGGGCGCCGGGCTCGAGGGCGCGAACCTCGAGGGCGCCAACCTCCAGGGCGCCAACCTGCGCGGCGCCGTGCTGCTCAACGCGCTGTACGACGATGCCACGAGCTGGCCGAACGGCCTCGACCCGGGCGCCCAGGGCGCGGTGCGACGAGCCTGGCCGCCCGAACCCGCCGCGTGGGAGGTCGAGGTCGAGGAGCCGGCCCATCCGCCGGCGGGCGGCTGGCCGAACGACGCGCCCGCCGGCCCGGAGACCTACGCGGCGCGCGAGGCTTACGCCGGTCCCGAGGCGCCGCCGGAGTGGCCGGCGGCGCCCGAGCCGCCGCCGGGCTGGCCGAACGGGCCGAACGGTCCCGGCGGCTCTGACGGGCCTGATGGTCCGGACGATCCGGACGCTGCCGACGGTCCGGACGACGAGCCCAGTGATCACGATCACTAGCGGCTGTTAACGTCGGCTGCGTGTCCACGCTCTCGCCGTTTGCCAACGAGCCGGTGCTCGAACTGCGCCGCGCACCCGTCCGCGCGCAGTTGCAGGACGGCCTCGAGCGGATGTCGGCCAGGCTGCCATTGCGCGTGCCGGTGATGATCGACGATGGGGAGCGATCGGGATCCGAGCTCATCTCGACCGATCCCGGCGACCCCGAGCGCGTCGTCGCGGTGGCCGCTGTTGCCGGCCAGGCCGACGTGGCGGCCGCCGTGGCGGAGGCCGAGCGCGGGCTCGCGGTGTGGCGCGCGGTCGGCGCGGCGGACCGCGCCGCCGCGCTCATCCGGGCCGCCGCGTGGCTGCGCGAGCGGCGGCTCGAGCTGGCCGCGCTCGAGGTCCGCGAGTGCGCCAAGCCGTGGCCCGAGGCGGACGCCGACGTGTGCGAGGCGATCGACTTCCTCGAGTACTACGCGCGCGGCGCGGTCGCGCTCGACGCCGGCCCCGAGCTGCTGCAGGTGCCGGGCGAGCGCAACGACATGCGCTACGCGCCGCGCGGCGTCGCCGCGGTGATCGCGCCCTGGAACTTCCCGGTGGCGATTCCCTGCGGCATGACCGCGGCCGCGCTCGCCACCGGCAACGCGGTCGTGCTCAAGCCGGCCGAGCAGTCGCCCGGCTGCGCGTTCATGCTCGTACAGGCGCTGCGCGCCGGCGGAGTGCCTGCCTCGGCGATCTCGCTGCTCCCGGGCGAGGGCGACGCAGGCGCGGCGCTCGTGGCCCACCCGGGAGTCGCGACGATCGCGTTCACCGGCTCGCTGCCGGTCGGGCTCGAGATCAACGGGGCGGCCGGGGCTGTCGCCCCCGGGCAGCGCCACATCAAGCGCGTGGTGTCCGAATTGGGCGGCAAGAACTGCGTGATCGTCGACTCCGACGCCGACCTGGACGAGGCGGTCCCCGCGATCGTCTCCTCCGCGTTCGTGTACGCCGGGCAGAAGTGCTCGGCGGCGGCGCGGGTCCTGGTCCACCAAGCGATTGCCGACCAGCTGATCGAGCGCGTGGCGGGCGCGGCCCGCGTGCTGGTGGTCGGTCAGGCCGACCAGCTCGGAACGGACGTGCCGCCGGTGATCGAGGCCGCGGCGCAGGAACGCGTACTGCGATACGGAGCCCTGGCCCGCGAGCAGGGTCGGATCGTCGCACGGGTCGAGCCGGTCCCGGAGCGTGGCTGGTTCTGCCCGCCGACCGTGGTCGCCGACCTTCCGCGCGACTCGGCCGTCCTGAACGAGGAGATCTTCGGGCCGCTGCTCGCGATCGACCGCGTGAGCGGGATCGAGGAGGCCTGCGACATCGTCGACGGGCTTCCCTACGCGTTGACCGGGGGCCTGTTCGCGCGTGATCCGGCCACCGTTCGGTATGTGCGCGCGCGGACGCCGGTCGGAAACCTGTACGTGAACCGCGGCATCACCGGCGCGATGGTGGGGCGCCAGCCGTTCGGCGGCAACCGCCTGTCGGGCACCGGGAGCAAGGCCGGCGGCCCGGATTACCTGCGGCAGTTCGTCGAGCCGCGTGTGGTGACCGAGAACACCATGCGCCACGGCCTCGTGGTGTAGCCGAAGGCACCCGCCGCCCTCCCGCCGGACCTCGGAGGACCCTCCTTGGCCGGTAGGCTTGATTCGGCCGAGTCGACGGTCGATGATCGTCCTGCACATGCCGCTGCCGCCCTCAATCGCGTGGAAGCTGGTCCTGGTGTTCGTGCTGGTTGGCGCGATCGTCCTGAGCGCCTGCGCGCGGGCGCCGCGCCGGCCGCTGCCTCGCCATGAGTTGCGCCGGCTGGTGCTGGCCGCGCTGACCCTGTACGCGGTCGGCGTTTACGCCTCCGTGACGCACCACGCCGCGCTGGCCGGCGTGGTCTACGTATCCGGGATCGCCGCGTGTGCGCTCGCCGCCTGGCTCTCGCGCGGGAGCGACTCCGACGACCCGCCGGGTGGCGATGACGACGGCCCCACCGACCACGAGCCGCCGCACGATCCGGACGGTATGCCGGCGTTCGACTGGGCCGCGTTCGAGCGGCAGTTCCGGGCGTACTCGAGCCGCCCGCGCGAGCCGGCCCGCCCGCGCTAGTCCCGCCAACGCCGGCCGTTCGAGTGCAGGAGCAGCTCGTGCAGCCGGGCGTCGCCGGACAGCTCGGGGTGAAACGACACCGCGAGCATGTTGCCCTGCCGGATCGCGACCGGATGGTCCTCGATGCTGGCGAGCACCTCGACCTCCGGACCGTGTTCGACGACCCACGGCGCCCGGATGAACACGGCGTGCATCGGGCCTCCGTCGACGCCGGGTATGTCAACGTCGGCCTCGAACGATCGGATCTGCCGGCCGAAGGCGTTGCGGCGCGTGGTGACGTCGAGCAGGCCGAGGTGGTCGCGGTCGAGCATGATCATCCCCGCGCAGGTGCCGAGGACCGCAGTGCCGTTTCGCACCAGCGCCCGCAGCGGCTCGGCCAGCCCCTCGCGCTCGATCCCGAGCGTCATCACGGTCGATTCGCCCCCCGGGATGATCAGGGCATCGAGGCCGTCGAGGTCGGCCGGCACGCGTACCTCGCGCGGTTGCGCTCCCAGGACGCGGATCATCTTGGCGTGCGCCTCGAAGTCCCCCTGCAGGGCGAGAACGCCGACGAGCTGCGGCACGCTACCAGCCGCGCGTGGCGAGCAGCTTTTCAGCCTCGAGCTTGGAGCTCTCGAGGCTCACCATCGGTTGACCGAGGCCGGTGGAGGCGGCCGCCAGCCGGGCGGGATCCTGGTAGTGCGTGGTCGCCTCGACGATCGCGCGGGCCCGGCGCTCGGGATCCTCGGACTTGAAGATGCCCGAGCCCACGAACACTCCCTCCGCCCCGAGCTGCATCACGAGCGCCGCGTCGGCCGGGGTGGCGATCCCGCCGGCGCAGAACAGCACGACCGGAAGGCGCCCTTCTTGGGCGACCTGGCGTACGAGATTGAGGGGGGACTGAAGTTGCTTGGCCGCGGTGGCGAGCTCCGCGTCGTCGAGCGTGGTCAGACGCCGGATCTCGGAGCGGATCATCCGCAGGTGGCGCACCGCCTCGACGATGTCGCCGGTGCCAGCCTCGCCCTTGGAGCGGATCATCGCCGCCCCCTCCCCGATCCTCCTGAGGGCCTCGCCGAGGTTGGTCGCGCCACAGACGAACGGGACGCTGAACGCCCACTTGTCGATGTGGTTGGCCTCGTCGGCCGGCGTGAGCACCTCGGATTCGTCGATGTAATCGACCTCGAGCGCCTCGAGCACCTGGGCCTCGACGAAATGGCCGATTCGGGCCTTGGCCATGACCGGGATGGTCACCGCCTCCTGGATCCCCTGGATCATCTCCGGATCGGACATGCGCGCGACGCCGCCATCGCGCCGGATGTCGGCGGGCACCCGCTCGAGCGCCATGACCGCGGCGGCGCCGGCGTCCTCGGCGATCTTGGCCTGTTCGGGCGTGACCACGTCCATGATCACGCCGCCCTTCAGCATCTCGGCCAGGCCGGCCTTGACCGTGAACGTCGCCTCGTCGCGAGGCCGCTGAGCATCCGCGTCCATCGGGCCTGGAGTTTAGCCGGGCGGTAGCTTTCCCCGCGATGTCCAGTGCGCCAGTGTTCGAGGGCTCAGATGGCCGTTTTGTCGCGACCGAGCTCGGCCGGGGGCCGTGGGACCCACAGGCTCTCCACGGTGGCGCGCCGGCCGGGCTGCTCATGCGCGAGTTCGAACGGTTGCCCTCGGGCGACGGGCTGCTGCTGTCGCGCGTCACCTACGAGTTCATGCGACCGGTGCCGGTCGGAGAGCTCGAGGTGCACGCCGAGGTCGTCCGGCCGGGGCGCCGGGTCCAGCTGCTCGAGGGGTCGATCGCGGCGGGCGGAGTCGAGGTAGTGCGGGCCCGCGCGCTCCAGGTCCAGGCCGCCGACGCCCAGACGACCGCCGTCGACGACACGCCACCGCCGCCCGGGCCCGAGCACGGTGGCCCCCGGGAGCTCCGCGCCCCCCACCGGCCGATGTTCGCCCCCGACGCGATCGAGATCCGGTTCGTGGCCGGCGGATGGGCGGAGGGCCCGTGCACCGCCTGGTTTCGCCTGATCGCCCCCATCGTCGCCGGCGAGGAGCCCTCGGCGCTGCAGCGCCTGGCAGCGGCGGGCGACTTCGGCAACGGCATCTCCGCCACGCTGTCCTGGGACGACTACCTGTTCATCAACCCGGACCTCACGCTGTACGTGGAGCGTGAGCCGGTCGGCGAGTGGATCGGCCTCGATTCGGTCACGCGGGTCGCGCGCGACGGTGTAGGGATCGCGGAGAGCGTGCTGTACGACCTGCAGGGGCGGATTGGCCGCGCGACGCAGGCGCTCCTGGTCGCCCCTCGCTAACCGCGCTGCGCACCGTTGCCCGACTCGCCGTCGCGCAGGTACGACAGCAGCCCGCCGGCCACCAGGATCTGGCGCTCGTGCTCGGAGAAGTCGTGGGTCAACGTGAGCTCGTCGCCGGTGTCCTCGATCCGAGCCGTGATCGTGTCCGAGCCGTTCTCCAGCTCCTCGCGGAGCTTCGGCAGCGACCATTTCTGCCCGACCTCGGCCTTGTCGTAGTCGGCGGGGTCGCTGAAGGTGAGCGCCACGATCCCCTGGGCGATCAGGTTGCGGCGGTGGATCCGCGCGAACGACTTGGCGATCACGGCCTTGACCCCGAGGTGCAACGGCGCGAGCGCCGCGTGCTCACGCGACGAGCCCTGACCGTAGTTGTCGCCCGCGACGATGAACCCACTCCCCCACTCCTTGAGTCGCTTGCGGAACTCGGGATCGCGGTGGCGCAGCGTGAACTCGGCGATCGCCGGGACGTTCGAGCGGTACGCCATCACCTCAACCCCGTCGGGGGCCAGGTCGCCGGTCGAGATGTCGTCGGGCTGCACGGTGGCGACGCACGCCTCGAGTGAGTCCCCGAGCGGCTTGTGCTCCGGTGGGCGCTTGATGTTCGGGCCGCGCGGGATCTCGATCCGCTCCGCCTCCTCGGGATCGGCGGGCGCGAAGATGTGGACGTCGTCGACGTACGGCCGGAGCTCGGGCATCGGGAGCAGCTCGGGCGGCTCGTCGTACTCGCGGGGGTCGGAGATCTTTCCGGACAGGAGCGACACCGCGGCGACCGCCGGCGAGCACAGGAACACCGAGTCCTCCGGGGTGCCGGAGCGCCCCGGGAAGTTCCGGTTGAACGTCCGAAGCGAGTTGGAGTCAGACGGCGGCGCCTGGCCCATCCCGACGCACGGCCCGCACACCGGCTCGAGCATCCGGACGCCTCCGTCCGACAGCTGGCGGTAGACGCCGGACTGCGCGATCGCGGCGAGGATCTGGCGCGAGCCAGGCGTCGCCGTCGCCGTGAGGAGGGGGTGGACGATCTGACCGCCGCGGTCGGCCAGGATCGCGCCGGGCAGCGCGAGATCGTTGTAGCCCGAGTTGACCGAGGAGCCGATGCACACCTGCGCGATCTCGGTGCCCGCGACCTCCTCGATCGGCACCACGTTGTCGGGGTTGTGCGGCTTGGCGACCAATGGGCCCAGCTCATCCAGGTCGATCTCGACCCGATCGTCGTACTCGGCCCCATCGTCCGGTCCGACCTCCACGAAATCGTCCGCGCGGTCCTGGCGCTCGAGCCAGTCGCGGGTGTTCTCGTCGGGTCCGAACACCGCGGCGGTGGCGCCGAGCTCGGCGATCATGTTGGCGATCGTGGCCCGTTCGGGGATGCTCAGGTCCGCGGTTCCAGGTCCGGTGAACTCGAATACCTTGTTCGTGCCGCCGCTCGCGCTCAGCCGGCGCAGCAGATCGAGAATGATGTCCTTGGCCTGGACCCAGGGCCGGGCGAGGGACCCGCTCAGGTGGACCTCGACAACCTCGGGACACGCGATCTCGTACGGGTGTCCCCCCAGCACCACGGCCACGTCGAGCCCGCCGGCGCCGATCGCGAGCATGCCCAGGCACCCGGCCTGCACGGTGTGGGAGTCGGCCCCCAGCATCGTCTGACCCGGCTTTCCGAACCGCTCCATGTGGATGTAGTGACTGATCCCGTTGCCGGGCCGCGAGAAGTGCAGGCCGTACTTGCCGGCCAGCGCCTGGAGCATGCGGTGGTCGTCGGGGTTCTTGTAGTCGAGCTGGACGACGTTGTGATCCACATACTGCACCGCGCGCTCGACCTTCACCCGCGGCTCCCCCAGTTCCTCGAACTGCATCAGCGCCATCGTTCCGGTGGCGTCCTGGAGCAGCGCCTGGTCCATGCGGATCGAGATCGGCCGGCCCGGCTCGAGCTCGCCGTCGTCGAGATGCTCCTTGAGGATCTGGCGGGTCAGGTTGAGCGGCATGTCGTCATCTCCTCGGGCGGGTGCGGCCTCACGATCTGTACCTACCCCGCGCTTGAGCGACCATGCGCTCCTCCGCGGTGGCGGTCGCGGTGGCGTTGGCCAGCGGACCGTCGCGCTCGAGCACCCGGGCCTCTAGCTCGAGGAACGCGCCGACGGGCGCCGGCTCCACGAGGGAGATCTCAAGCGCGACCGCGCGCGCGTCGAGGCCGCAGGCCAGCGCCATCGCCTCGGTCAGCGCCGCTGCGATCACCCCGTCGTGGGCGCTCCCGCGCTCCGCCCCCTGGTGGTCCTGCTTGATGAAGCAGCGGCCGGACACCGCGCCGGGGCCGGCCGGCTCCACCTCCAGCAGCAGTCCGAACAGGTTCGTGCGCCCGCACCCAAAGCAGAGCTCGTGGTGGACGAGCGCCACCGACTACTTCAGGCGGAATGCCTTGATGCGGACGTCATACTGCTGGGCGTCGCGCGAGTACACCCCGTAGGCGAGCGCCTGGATCAGCGACAGCAGCGCGGTGTGGGAGCGGACGAAGGCCGGGGTGTTGGACGAGTAGTAGAGGCGGATCCGGGCCAGCCGCGCCACTTCGGAGAGCGTCGCGTCGGTGATCGCCATCGTCGGCGCCTTGCGGTGCCGGGCGAGCTTCATCGTACGGGTGATCAGCGGATGGGGCCGACCGGCCGACAGTCCGATCACGAGCGTCTGATCATCGATCCGGCTCAGGCGGCCGAGCGCCTCCTGCGACGGGCTGGCCACGATCTCGGCCCGTAGGTCCAACAGCATCAGCAGGTGGCGCAGATAGCTGGCGAAGAACGCCATCTGATCGGTGCCGGCGATCAGCACCTTGCCGGCCGAGACGATCGCGTCGATCGCCGCCTCGACGTCGCCTCGCGAGAGCTTGTGCGCCGTGTCCTCGACGTTGACGTGATCGGCCGCGAGCGCGGCCTCGAACTCGGTGTGGTCTAGCGAGAACAGCGGCGTGACGGCGCTACTGGATCCGTTCGACATGCCGGGCGGCCGGCGCCGGTACTCGTCCCGGGCGGCCTGCTGGAGCTCGGGGAAGCCCTCGAAGCCAAGCGCCTGGGAGAACCGCACGACCGTGCTCGAAGACGTACTGGCGCGCCGGGCCAGCTCTTCGGCGGTCTGGAACGCCGCCTCGTCGAGATGGTCGACGATGTACTGCGCCACATCCTTCTGCGAGCGCGAGAACTCGTCGAAGCGCGATCGGATGTAAGCGGAGAGCGCCTGATGCCCGGTGGGCGGCTCTGTCGCGGTGGGAGCGGACGGTTGCTTCATCGGCAGCCGTCTGATTCGACGCCACGCGTCGGCGTCCTTCCCGATTTTGGTGGAAGGGTGCCGGCGCTACGTGTCGCCCTGCCGGCGCTCCTGGTTCTGCTTGCGCTCCGCGAGAACCTGGGCGACGGCGTAGACGATGATGACGTTGGCGATGACCCCGATGCCCAGGAAGGTCAGCAGCAGGGCGATGGTTTGCCCCGTGGCGCTCGGCGTCTGTCCGAGGATTCCGGCCACCGTCAGCATCGTGTCCTGGAGCCTACCGGACGCCCCCGCGAGCGGCCTCGCTCGAGTCCCGGCGGGTGCTAGCGTCGCGCCCGATCGCGCCCATCGCGGCCCTGTAGCTCAGTCGGTAGAGCAGCGGACTCATAATCCGTCGCGCCCAGGTTCGAGTCCTGGCAGGGCCACTGCGATCTACTTGGTAATCGAGGGACGCACGAGGCTGCTCCCGGAAAGCACTCCAGCGGCCGCGGAGCCCGCCGCTCGAGTGCCGCTTCTAGCTAGCCCGAAGGGGCGGCGGGGCCAAATGCGCGCAGCGAGGCTTTGGCCGGGCGGGACAATCCCACGGGTGAAGCAACCACCCGAGGACGATCCGGTGCTGCGGTTGATCGATGCGGTGCTTGGCGACATCGCCGTTCGAAAGGGGATGTACGTCGGCCGTCGACCCGAGGATGGTGACGCCGCGACCTTCGTGATTCAGTTCGGCGGGGAAGGGCGCCTCCGGCTCGGGCTCCCTGACCTCTCGTCGGATACCTCGATAGAGGCTGTGGTCGCCGAAGCGCAGGCTCGCCTCACTGAGGTGTTTGGGACGCCGGTGCCACTGTGCCCTCGGCACGAGCACGCGCTCCTCCTAAGCGCCTCGGCGGGGCAGATCAGGTGGGTGTGCCCGGCTCGCGAGTGGCAGTGTCCGCTCGGTGAGTATGCCGAACTGGCATGGCCGCATTTCGACCTCGACGTGCTCGCTCCGATCCTGGCGGGACGACTGCAGCGACGGGGCATTGAGGACTGGATCACGCTCGCGGTTGAGGCGACTGAACGGGGACCCGTGGCTGACTTGGGCGTGCCCGAGATGAGCGATGAGCTGGCCCGCGCGCTCCGCGATGCCGCGGCGCCACTACCGGTCATGTTGCACCATGAGTACCGGCGGCCGCGCAGAGCATCCAGGCTGCCGAAATGATCGTAAGCCGGAAGCGGACCGCATCCAGACTGTCGCGGTTTCGCGGACCGAGCTCTGGTCCGTTGGCGTGGCCGATGCAATACGGTGCGTCAGACCCTGGGCGTGCGGGGTACCGTTCCCGGAGCGTGAGCGAACCGGCCTTCGACCGGAACCAAGCTGGCGAGAAGGAAGCTCGCCGTGCTGCTCGGCGGACGATCGCCGCTTACCACGAGGAGCAGCTCAGCTTGCTACTCGAGCGAGTGAGGGAAGGCTTCGCCCGCCTCGACGCCGGCGAAATCGATGTATTCGAGCTCGACGAGCTCATTCATCGCTACAAGCGATCCGCACGGGAGCTGTGGAAGTTCTGCGGCCAGACGGGCTCTCAATGGCTGACAGCGGCGAGAACGATCGAGTTCGTCAGGGAACAAGGGGCAGAGCTGCCGGACTGGTGGGCCGCCGGCGAACCTCGACGCGGCGGCTGAACCATCGATAGCTAAGACGTAGGTCGGGCGCTGACGCGGTCCAGCTTCTGCAGAGCCAGCGGCGGGCGGCGAAGCTCACAGTCGCGAAACCGATCCACCGGCCGCCACAACCTGACGGTCACCGCGCGGTCGTCGAGCTCGGTGATCACCGCGAGTTGACGCTCGAGATAGCGAGGCCGGGCCCGGTACTTCGATCATCGTCCCGACCGACGACTTAGACCACCCGTGGGTTGCGCACACCCGACGATGCGTGTTCCGATGCCGCTGACCGGAGAGACGGCGATCAACGTGCACTTAGCGATGTGGGCGATGCTGTGCGCGGTCTGCGCTCACAATCGTTCCGGGAAGCGGATGATCCGGACGGTGGCGTGCCCGGGCTTGGGCACGGCTCACGGTCGCGTCCCACCGCCACGGGCTGCTCGTCCCATGGCGCTCGCGTACCGCGATCATCGCCGGAACCCGGTGCCAACCGGTTGGCCGACTGCCCGACGTCATTCCGCTGAGTTGGGCATTGAGAGCGGCCACTTCACAGCTCGTCAAGACTGCGGATAGCGGCCTAGCGAACGGGGGCTTCCTCCGCGCACGACTCGGAGACCGCGAGTGCTCCTTCGGTCTAAAGGGGGGAGCGCTTCGTTCCTACGGAAACGCAACCGGCGCATTGCACGATTCCGCGGACTCGCTGGCTGGTTCGCTGCTGGTTTTCGATCGATCCGGCAGTCTGCGACTTGCTGCCGCATCGGCGACAACACAGGAGTCTCCGCCGGATCGCAGCAGGCCCGTGATGGGCTTTTTGGTTCCGGGAAACTCTGGGTCGGTGGAGGACTTCGATCTCACGGAGTAGATGATCACAGCGGCCGAGTTCGCGTCGATCCTGGGTGTGACCGAAGACGACGTGTTGCAATGGATGCTGGCTGGCTGGATCCCCTACGTCGATGGCTTTGAGGGAGAGCCACGAGCTCGGATCCGTGAACAGCACTCCGTGGACGGACCGCTCACCTCTGGGTTCATCACCTATTCGATGAGTCATGACCCCGACTTCCAATCTGAGGTTGCCCGCCGCCGGCGCGAGCTTGAACTGGAGACGCTGGACTGGGGCGACGTTGATCTCGAAGCACTGGCTCATGCCCTTGCGTCGAGGCTGCAGACGGTGGTCCCCGCAGCGTGCCATGTCACCGTCGAAGCGGCGATGATCTGGCTGCGTGCCGCCGACGGCAGTGGCGCTGGCATCGACGTGGCATCTGCCGCCTCATTCCCGGAGTCCGGGTCAGGCGCAGAGCGGGTACGCAACGCAGCCGTTACAGCCCTGCGCCAGGCCCAAGACGAGCTCGCCGAGATCACCACCGATCCGTGGCCGCGCGAGGGCGCGGGCCAGCTCCCGGCCCCGCGGGCCGAATTTGTATTGGACGGCGCTGCCGTGCGGCTGCTCTACGGCGACCTCGCGGACCCAGTGCTCGAGCTCGAGCCCATGCAGGTCTCCGAGGTTCTCAGCAAGTCCAGCAGCTGATCGGTTTACCACCCTGGACGCGCCGAGACTTCTGCGTCCACCAAGGACCGGCAGCGTCGGCCGGTCCCAAACATCGATCGAGAGTGCTGGATCGGGCTAGACCCAACAGCCTGGCCTAGAAGGCAACGCCACGGATTGGGCCGTCCGTCGCTACGTGTCCCGAGATATGTCCGGAACTCCGCAAATCTGACCCATTCGGCGCTCCGAGGCGAACTCATCAACGACGAGCATCTGACCTCCGGAACCGGCCCGCATAATCCGTGGCGCCCAGGTTCGAGTCCTGGCAGGGCCCCTGTCACCGGCCGCCCCCCGCTGACGGGTGACCTGGCACCGGGCGCGCGCCTGGGATCGGCCCGAGGCGGGCACCGGGATAGCGCGCGTCGAGGAGGACCGCCGCGACCATCGGCCAGCCGTGCAGGTAGTACTCGGTGGACACGCAAGACACGAACAACTCGCCGACGTAATCCTTCACGGTCGGGAGGTGGGTGATCGTCGAACCCCACGCGGGTAGGAGTCCGGTGAGGCCGTGGTGCGCCAGCCCGCAGGCGCCGGCGCGAGGTCGGGTTCGACCGTGGTAGGGCGCCGCGCGAATGTCTCGGCCACCAGATCGAAGACAAGCTCGGGCTGCCTGACCCGAGACATCACGTACGCGCGGACGACCCGAAGGTGCCGATCGTAAAACTCGCGAAGTCGCTCGGGACACCGCTCCCCAGCAGCTCGGCATC
>CAWIDF010000005.1:0-17241 GCA_963834885.1 uncultured Solirubrobacterales bacterium
CGCCGCTCAGCACGCACGCCCTGATCGAGTTCGGAAACCGCGCGATCTCGGGCGTGGTCGGCGTGATCACGGTGGTGGCGGCGGTGCTGGCGTTCACGCGGCGTCCGTACCGTCGGGATCTGGCGATATTGGCCCTGCTGCTTCCGGTCGGCGTCCTGGCCCAGGCGGTCCTGGGCGGCTTCACGGTCCGCGAGCACCTCGCTCCCGGCTTCGTGATGGGCCACTTCGCGCTTTCTATGGTGATTCTTATCGCGGCAGTGGCGCTGGCCTGGCGGGCTACGTTTGAGCCGGGCTCGCGGCCGGTGTCGTCGGATCGTCTGGGGGTGTGGTCGGTGCGGGCGCTGTTGCCGCTGGGCGCGCTCACGATCTTCGCCGGGACGGCCAGCACGGCCGCCGGTCCGCACTCCGGCGGGTTCACCGGCCAGGTTGTTCATCGCCTTCACTTCAAGGGGGCGGACACGCTCACCTGGACGGTCCACCAGCACGCGACGATCGCCGCGCTGTTCGGCGTGATCGTGATCGGGGTGTGGCTGCTGCGCCGGCATCGGGGCGCGAGCGCGGATGTGCTCGAGCCGGTCACGGTGCTGGGCGTCCTGTTGGCCGCCCAGGGACTGGTCGGGAGCGTCCAGTACGAGCTGAAGCTGCCCTCCGACATGGTCTGGGTTCATGTGACGCTGGCCACGTTTACCTGGTTGACCGTCCTATGGGCGGTGGCGGCCGCCGGGCGGCTGGCGCCGCGGGCGCTGGAGGTCCCCACGGGCGAGCGCGCGCCGAGCTCGCGCGAGCTCAAGCTCGTCGGGCGGATGGAATAGGCCACGCCCGGCGCTACGATCGCATCAGCCACGATGTCGGTTGGTCGCAGCACACAGACTCCCGCCCCCGGGCGCAGCGCGGATGCCTCGCTGATCATCCTCGTCGTCGACGACGAGTCGGATCTGCGCGAGATGCTGACCCGCTCGTTCTCCCGCGAGGGTCACCGCGTGATGGCGGTCGGCGACGGGCGCTCGGCGATCGACCGGGCCAGCACCGACCATTTCGACATCATCCTGCTTGACGTGGCGCTCGGGCCGGGCCCCGACGGCTACGAGGTGTGCCGTACCCTGCGCGCGCGGCGCAACGTCGTCCCGATCATCATGCTCACCGCGCTCGACTCCGAGGCGGACGCCGTGCTTGGCCTCGAGGCCGGGGCCGACGACTACGTGACCAAGCCGTTCGGACTGGCCGAGCTGCGCAGCCGGATCCGGGCCGTGCTCCGGCGCGCCGGCACGCGCGCCATGGGGGACGAGGTGCTGGTAGTCGGGCCGATCGTGCTCGACCGGTCCCAACGCGAGGTCACCATCGAGGGCCGGCCGGTGCGGCTGACCTTCTCGGAGTTCGAGCTGCTGGACGCGCTGATGGCCGATCCTGGCCGGCTCCTGAACCGTCAGGAGCTGCTGCGCGCGATCTGGGGCGACAGCGCGTACCGGGATCCCCGGGCGATCGACGTGCACATCCGGCACCTGCGCGAGAAGCTCGAGCCCGAGGCCGACAAGCCGCGCTACATCCTCACCGTCCGCGGCGCGGGATATCGGCTGCGGGGACCGTAGGCCGATGTGGGCGCGATGGCGCGGCGCCCTCGGACTGCGGGGGCGGATCATCGGGGTGGTGCTGGTCACCTCCGTGGCCACGCTGGTGATCGCCGCAGTTGCGCTGCTCGGGCCGCTGGAGCAGTCGCTGCGCAACGCGGAGAAGACGACGTTGAAGCAGGAGTTCGCCGGGACCAGGGGGACGGCCCCGTTCACGGCTCGCGGATTCGATCCGGGGAAGGTGACCTACAGCTTGGTCAAACCGCCTTCGCCCTCGGCTCGCTCGCAGGGCACGGGTGGTGCGTCGATCGGCCCCAATTCGAAGATCAACGCGCGGGAGGAACAAGCGCAGTACAAAGAGGGCCTCCGGGTGCAAAAGCACCTTGTCAAGGCCACGCAGAGCCTCCAGTCGTCTAACGGCGCGTATGAGGTCGCGCTGCTGGGGTACCCGGACGTCTCGGGGCAGGGCTCCAAACCCGTGGTCGCCGCGCCCAACCTCGACATCGCCAAGCAGGATCAATTCGACGACGTGGCGACGGCATTCCGTACGGGGCATCGTCAGTACACGTTCGGCTCGATCGGCGGCACGCAGGTCGTTCGGGAGGCGATCCCCTTCACCACCCATGGCCTGACCCCCGGGCATCCAGAGCAATGGGTGCTCGCGGTGCGCAAGCCCTTGGACACGCTGAGCGACGCGGTGTCCACGGTGCGGCGGGCGTTCGTGTACGCGGCCCTGGCCGGCCTCGCGCTGACCCTCCTGCTCGGGATCCCGCTCTCGGCCACGATCGTCCGACGGCTGCGGCGGCTGCGCCACGCCGCGCTTCAGCTTGCGGCCGAGGGCCCTCCGGTCAACGTTCCCGCTGACCGCCGGCGCGACGAGGTGGGCGACCTGGGCCGCGCGTTCGCCCAGATGCAGCACCGCCTCCAGCAGCAGGAGGAGGCGCGCCGCGCGTTCGTCTCGACCGCCTCGCACGAGCTCCGCACGCCGCTGGCCTCGCTCGACGGGATGCTCGAGCTGCTCGACGACGACCTGCGCAGCGGCGATCCCGACCTGGCCGACGCGCGGTCGCTGCTCGACCGGGCGCGGACCCAGTCGCGCCGGCTCGCGCGCCTGGCCGCCGACCTGCTCGACCTGAGCCGGCTCGACGCCCAGGTCCAGCTGCGCTCCGAACCGGTCGAGCTGGGCGAGCTGAGCCGCGCGGTGCTCGCCGAGTTCGAGCTCGGAACCGAAGAGCGCGGCATCGTCTCGACGCTCGACGACTCCGCCGGGCAGGTGTGGGCGCGCGGCGACCCGGGCGGGATCGCCCGGATCGTGCGGATCCTGCTCGACAACGCGGTGCGGGTAAGCCCTCAGGGCGGCGAGATCTTCGTCGCCCTGCGCAACGGCGGCCAGGCGTCGGTCACCGTCCGCGACGAGGGGCCCGGCGTGGTCGCGGAGGAGCGCGAGCTGATCTTCGAGCGCTTCCAGCGCGGCCGCGCGGCCAGCGGCACCGCGGGCTTCGGGCTCGGTTTGGCCATCGGGCGGGAGCTGGCCGAGCGGATGGGCGGTGAGCTCGTGCTCGAGCGAACCGACCGGCCCGGCGCCACGTTCACCCTGCGGCTGCCGGTGACCAAGGCGCAGGAGGAAGAGCCGCTCGCCGTCATGTAGGGCTGCCGGTGGGTCGAGCCGCACCCGCGCGCGGCGCGGCGAAGGATGAATGCCCGGCGGCTTGACAGGATTAGACCCATGGACCAACGCCTGATGAACGCGATGCTGGAGCTCGACGACCGCCATTGGTGGTACCGCGGCCGACGGCGGATCATCCGCGCCGAGCTCGATCGCCTGTCGCTGCCGGCAGGGTCGCGCGTGCTCGATGCCGGCTGTGGCTCAGGCCGGACGCTCGAGGAGCTCGGCCGCTACGGCGAGGTCTTCGGCGTCGAACTCGACCCGGGAGCCGCTGCCGTGGCGCGCGATCGTGGGTGCGGCGAGGTGCTGATCGGGCGGCTCGAGGAGCTGCCCTGGGAGGACGGTTACTTCGACCTGATCACTTGCCTCGACGTGATCGAGCACACGCCGGATGACCGGGCCACCCTGCGCGAACTGCGGCGCGTGTGCCGCCTCGGCGGGTTCCTGCTCGTCACGGTGCCGGCCTACCAGGGCCTGTGGTCGACGCACGACGTCGCCAACCATCACTACCGCCGCTACTCCCGGGCGCGGCTCCGCGCCGCCGCGCTCGACGCCGGGTGGCGGTTGCGCCGGATGACCTCGTTCAACGGGCTGCTGCTCGGGCCGGCGGCCGCGGTGCGGTTGGCCGAGCGCCGGCGGCTGCGCCGTCCGGTCTCCGACCACAAGCCAGACCTGACCCTTGGGCCCGACTGGCTCAACGCCGTGCTCGAGCAGCCGCTGCGTCTCGAGGCGCGGTGGCTCTCGCGCGGGAGGACCATGCCGGCCGGGCTGTCGCTGCTGGCCGTCTTCGAGAATCCCTCGTCGGCCTCCTGAGAAGGGGGATCGTGGTCCGTCTCGTCGGGATCACCACATCGGTCGGGGCGATCTTCGGCGTCAACGACAGCCTCGGCTACGTGTTGCCGGCGATCATCGGGCTCGAGTCGATGGGGATCCCGTCTCCCGGCGAGACCGCGCTCGTCCTCGCCGCGGTCCTCGCCAGCCAGGGCAAGCTCAACATCGCGCTGGTGATCGTGATCGGGGTCGCCTCGGCCATCGTCGGGGACAACGTCGGCTTCCTGCTCGGGCGCCGGTTCGGGCGCCGCGCGTTCATGGCGCCGGGCCCGTTCCTTCACCACCGAGTGCGTGCGATCCGCTACGGCGACGGGTTCTTCAAGCGCCACGGCGCCAAGGCCGTGTTTCTCGGACGCTGGATCGCGCTGGTTCGCTTCGCCACGGCGTGGCTCGCGGGGATCAACCGGATGCCGTTCGCGCAGTTCTTCTTCTGGAACGCCCTGGGCGGCATCAGCTGGGGCGTCACCTACGGGCTGGTGGGCTATTTCGGCGGCAAGGCGGCGGCGCACGTGCTCGCCGAGGCGGGCATCGCCGGGCTCGTCATCATGGTCTTGACCGGGGTGGGCGCCTGGATCTTCATCCGGCGCCGCGAGCGGCAGCGGGACCGCGACCCCGCGTGATCGTTCCTACGACGTCTCGAGGTCGAGCGCGCAGGAGTTGATGCAGTAACGCAGCCCAGTCGGCGCCGGCCCGTCGTTGAACACGTGGCCGAGGTGGCCACCGCAGCGCTTGCACAGGACCTCGGTGCGCCGCATGAACAGGCTGCGGTCCTCGCGCATCTCGACGTTCTCGGCCACGGCCGGCTCGTAGAAGCTCGGCCATCCGGTGCCCGAGTCGAACTTCGTGTCGGACTTGAACAGCTCCGCGCCGCACCCGGCGCACAGATACGTGCCGTCGTCCTTCACGTGGACGTACTTACCGGTGAACGGACGCTCGGTGCCGTGCTGGCGGAGGATCTTGTACTGCTCGGGCGTCAGCCGATCGCGCCACTCCTCATCGGAGAGACGGACGTCGTGCCCGGTGTCTGTTTCGCGGTCGGTTGCCATGAGGACAACGGTAGCGCGCTGACCGCCTGCGATACGGTGAACGGACGATGAAATTCGGCGTGGCCATCTTTGCGACCGAGTCTGTGCAGACGCCGTCCGAGATCGCCCGGATGGCGGAGGAGCGCGGCTTCGAGTGCCTGCTCGTGCCCGAGCACACGCACATCCCGGCCAGCCGCGAGTCGCCGTACCCCGGCGGCGGTGAGCTGCCGCCGTACTACAGCCGCACCTACGACCCGTTCGTGGCCCTGACGGCGGCGGCCGCGGCGACCGAGCGCCTGCTGATCGGGACCGGCATCTGCCTGGTGATCGAGCGCGACCCGATCATCACCGCCAAGGAGGTGGCGTCGATCGACGCGCTGTCCGGCGGGCGGTTCCTGTTCGGCGTCGGCGCCGGCTGGAACGTCGAGGAGATGCGCAACCACGGCACCGACGCTTCGCAGCGGTTCGGGGTGATGCGCGAGCGGATCGAGGCGATGAAGGCGATCTGGACCCAGGACGAGGCGAGCTACTCGGGCCGCTACGTCGACTTCGAGCGCATCTGGTGCTGGCCGAAGCCGGCGCAGAAGCCGCACCCGCCGGTGCTCGTGGGCGGCAACGGGCCGCGGGTGCTCGACCGCGTACTCGCCTACGGAGACGAGTGGATGCCCAACCGCTCGCCCGACGACGAGCTGATCGCAAGGGTTTCGCAGCTCGAGGCGCGCGCGGCCGAGGTCGGCCGCGAGCGCATACCGGTCACCGTGATGGGCATGGCGCCGGATGCGGCGCGGATCGACCGCCTTGGGCAGGGGGGCGTCGACCGCGTGGTGTTCTGGCTGGCACCGGAGAGCCGTGCTTCGGTCGAGCAGGGGTTCGACCGCTACGCGGCCGTGATGGAGCAGTTCCTGTCGGCGGGGTGACCCGGCGGCGCTACGCCAGGTAGCTGTTGGCCGCCTGTGTGCGGTCCGCGGCGAGCATCTCCATCACCAGCGTCGACCAGGCGAAGTCGACCGCGCCCATGCCCCCGCCGGTGAACGGGTCGTAGTACTCGCGCAGGCCGCTCTGCTTGACAGCCCGGGCGATTCTCTCGGCGAGCACGTCGGCCTCGGTGTCGTAGCCCAGGCGCACGAGCCCGAGCCAGACCAGCCAGGCAGAGTTGATCCACGCGGGGCCCCGCCAGTAGCGCCTGATCCACATGAAGTGGTCATCGCGCGTGGAGAAGCTGGGCTCGGTCGGGGGGACCGACGGCGGCGGCACGGGCAGCCAGAAGCGCCGGGTGTCGAGCAGGTGCTCCTCGACCAGCCGGCGCCCGATGTGTTCCGGGAGGTCGGGCAGCGCGAGGGGGCTCAGCGCCGCCCATGTGAGTGTGGTCGGCCGCTTTGGTTGCGGCCGAGCCAACGGTTTGAACAGTCCCGTGGCGTCGTCGTACATCCGATCGACGATCGTGGGCGTGAGCGAGGTTCTGCCGAGCGACATCAGTGACAACCCGTGCAGAACGTTCATCGACACCTCGCAGCAGATCGGCCCGCCGGCTGCCGCGATCCGGCGCAGGTCGTAACCGAGCCGGCGGTTGCGCCGCACGAGCAGGATGAACCCGGCGCGGTCGTGGGCGCGCCGGCCCCAGATGGCGTCGAACTGCGGGGAGGCGTCGAGGCCCGACTCGTCCGGTTGGACGATCCACACGAGCCCGTCGCCGTCGAGGTCGCGGTTGGCGGCGAGCCAGTCGTAGTGCCTCTGGATCGCGGGGTTCTCGGCCGGATCTCCGACCGCGATCCGCCAGGCCCAGGCCAGGACCGGCGGTTGAATGCTGGCCGTCATAGTCGCGTTCGGGGAGGTCACGTTGTACGTGAAGCGCCGGCGGCCGGTCAGCGGCGTGTTCCAGAAGATCGTGTGCCCGATGAAGCCGTCCGGGCGTTGGGCGACGAGGAGCGATTCGAGCTCGCGGCGCGAACGCGACGGGTCGAAATGGCGCCACGAAATGGCCGTGAAGCACGAGTCCCAGTACCACTGCCATGGGTAGTGGCCGGGACTCGGACACGTGTAGGCGAACGCCACCCGATCGGTGTCGCGGACGCCCTGGCGCCAGTTTTGGCGCAGCACCGCCTCGCACATCTCACGGATGCGCCCCCTGTCGTCGTCGGGCAGCATGCACCCGGGATCGTCGCAGTTCGACCCCAGGGGGTCCTTGCGCGGGGTGGCGCTCGAATCGTCCTCTATCGGCGTCCTGCCGGTCGATCTCAGTGCAGCGCTACAACGCCCGGTCTCCCGAGCGACGATCCGCCAGTAGCGAGTGCGACCCGCTCGACCTCGGGCGCCGGTCGATAGTCGACCCGCCCGAGCTCCTGGCGCTCCGCCCCACACCGGTCGCACAACAGCACCAGGCGTAGCTCGCCCGCGTCGCGGAGGTACCGCGAGGCCCCGCTATGTGTTCCCGAGTGATCGCAAGCCATTGCTATCTATTGCTAGCAACGGCGGAGGCGGCGCGAAAAGTCCGCTGCCATCCCCCAAAACGCGCGAGGGGCCCGGCCTTGCGCGGGCCGGGCCCCTTGGAGACCTCTGGTCGGGGGAGGGGGAGGTCCTCTACGCGCGGCTGTCGACCGTGCGGCCGACGATCCGCGCCCGCGCTGCCGCCCGGCGGCGCCGGCGGGCGCTGCGCACTTGTCCCGTCACGGCGTCGAGGTTCTGGTTGGCGATGCTCCAGGCGAGCAAGCCGATCACGGCAATCAGCACGAACCCGGCAAAAACGATGTTGAGGGTGAGGGCGGTGGTCATCTCAGTCTCCGTTTCGGTGGCGCAACTTCTTCGCTGATAGAGATGGTCGGACCCGTCCGCAAGACGAGCGTTGGCCCAGCGTCGGAGCTACATAAGAAGTGCCCTTTTGCAGGATTTGTTGCAAGCGCAGGATCTGACACCGTCGTGCCGGGGGCGCTTGTTAGGGTGCTGCCGGCTTCCATCCAGGGGGCGATGCCGCTGGCGCGGCGCCCGGAACGCCGGGCGCCGGCGCATGCGCCGCGGCGCTCATACGCGTTCGCATGCCGTCAGCCAATCTTCGACTTCACGCCGCCCGCCTCACCGCGGTCCTGCTCGTGGCCACGCTGCTGCTGGGCGGCGCTCTGACCGGCAGCAGCGCCGGCGATCTCCAGGGCCAGATCAGCGCCGGCAAGTCGGCGGCGGCCGGACTCGCCTCGAAGGTCGCGGCCGAGACGGCCCGGCTCCACACCACCACACACGGGCTCGCCGACGCGACCCGACGCTTGGCGTCGGTGCAACGTCAACTCTCCGCGCGCGAGGCCGAGCTGGGCCGGGTCCAGCGAGCCCTGATCAAGGCGCGTGACGATCTGGTCGACCTCGAGAACCGGTTGCAACGGGCGACGAGCGCCCTGGCGGCCAACCTCGTGTCCGGCTACGAGCAGGGCCGGCCCGATCTGGTCACCGTGATCCTCGAGTCCCACGGGTTCAGCGACCTGCTCGAGCGCGTCGACTTCCTGCACCGCATCGGCACTCGTGACGCCCAGGTCGTCTCGGCAACGCGCTCGGCCCGTGCCGCGATCTCACGCCAGGCTTCGCTGCTGGCTCGGCTCGAGAAGCGCGACAGAACTCTCGCCGTCCAGGTGCTGGCGCAGCGCAACGACGTCGCGTCGTTGCAGGCCGCCCTGATCCACGAGCAGATCACCGAGCTTCGGGCGCGCAGCGCCGATAGCTCGCGGCTGGCCAGCGTCAGGTCCCGCGTGAAGTCACTCGAGATCAAGGCCGCGGCGATCCAGGCCAGGGCCGCGGCCGCCGCGGCGCGAGCCGCCGTCACCGGGAACGCCAACGTGGGCGGGATCGCGGTCAACACCGGAGGCATGGTCCAGGCGCCACCTGGCGCCCCCGCCGCCGTCGCGCAGGTGATCGCCGCCGGCAACGCGATCGCGACCCTCCCGTACATCTACGGCGGCGGTCACGCGTCGTTCCATGCCAACGGCTACGACTGCTCGGGCTCGGTCAGCTACGCGCTGGCGGCGGCCGGGCTGGTCAGCTCGCCCATGGTTTCGGGGGCGTTCGAGAGCTGGGGCGAACCGGGACCGGGTCGCTGGATCACGGTGTACGCCAACGCCGGCCACGTGTGGATGCAGGTCGCCGGGTGGCGGTTCGACACGGTGGCGCTGGCCGAGGGCGGGACGCGCTGGTCGCAGGGCGGCGGCGAGTTCTCGGGCTTCGTGGTCCGTCACCCGGCTGGGCTTTAGCGCTCCAGTCCGTCTCACGACACCGCTCGGCGCCAGCGATTCCTCACCGGATAGGGCGCGTGGCGGTCGCGGCGACGCAACCCCTCGCCCCGGCGACCCCTGACCGGACGGGCCCGGGGGTCCCAGGGACGCCGAGCAAAGCGAGGCCCATCACAGTCCGAGCACGCGCTCCGCGTTCTCGTGCGTGATCTTCGCTCGCTCCTCGTCGCTGATCGCCGCCCGGTCGATCCACCGCCGAGCCTTGGCGCCGTCGCTGAACGGGTGGTCGACCGAGAACATGACCTTGTGCACGCCGAGCGTGTCGATCGCGCACCGCAACGGCGGGTCGGTGAACAGGCCGCTGGTCGTGATGTGGAAGTTGCGCTCGAAGTATTCGGGCACCGACAGCTCGGTCGGCGACTTGGCCGGATCGAGCGCGAGCCGCCCACCGATCGTCTCGTCGATCCGCGCCAGCATGAACGGGATCACCTCGCCCATGTGCCCGATGATCATCTGGAGGTTCGGGAAGCGGTCGAACACGCCGGCCAGGATCAGCCTCAGCACGTGCAGCCCGGTCTCGACGTGCCAGCCCCAGGCCGGCGCGGCGAGCATGAAGCCCATCGCGTCGCCGAACCCCGAGTAGTAGGCGTCGTACACCGCCTGGGGCGGCGGCATCGGGTGCAGGTAGATCGCGACCCCGAGCGCCTCGGCGGCCTCGAAGATCGGCCAGAAGAACGGATCGTCCAGGAAGCGCTCGAGCGTGCGGCCGTTGACCAGCGCGCCCATGAAGCCGAGCTCGCCGACGGCGCGGGCCAGCTCATCGGCCGCGGCGGCGGGGTCGGCGGTGGGCAGCGCGGCGAACCCGGCGAAGCGCTCCGGGTGCGCGGCGATCGCCGCCGCCACCCGGTCGTTGAACGCCCGCGCCACCGGCACGGCGCGATCGGCCGGGGTGTGCTCGAGCCCCGGCTGGACCATCGACAGGACCTGCAGGTCGATCCCCTGCGCGTCCATCTCGGCGATCCGCCCCTCGCCGATGTCGAGCAGGCGTGCCTCGAGTGCCGGCGGCCACCGGTGCACGGCGTAGTACGGATGGATCTGCGCGCCGAGCAGTTCGAGCAACTCGGGCGTCAGGCAGTGCTCCTCAAGCGCGATCGTGCGCAGTTGCTACCCCTCCATGCCCATGGGACCGTCGGCTGATCATTCCACACGCTCGAAAGTCAGGGGGGCGCCCACGGTGCGAACCGCGCCGCCGGGTCACACCATGGTCGGCATGGAACGCCAACTCCCCCAGCCCGACTCCACCATGACGATGCTCGAGACCGTCGCCGACGGCTCGATCGCCGGTCTCGCCACCTCGCTACCTACCTATCCGCACCCCGTGTTGAAGCCGCAGCTCGAGCACGTGTAGCAGCTGCCGGTGCGCTGCATCATTCCGCCGCACTGCTGGCACGCCGGCCCGAGGTCCAGTCCCTTACGCAGCGCGGGGATGACGGGTGGCTCGTCGGTCAGCGCGGACGTCGCCGGCAACGCGTGGCCCGACTTGCCGTTGCCGTTCCCGTTCCCATCGCTCTTGCGCTCCGTCAGCGGGTTGGCCGGTGGGGAAGCGACGTCGCCGAGGTGTGAGCTCGCCGCCTCCTGCGCGGCCTGGCGCGCCCGCACGGCCGGCGTGAGGATCCCGAGCTCCTCCTGCAGGTCGACGTCACAGAAGCGCGACGCCAGCCAGCGCATGATGTAGTCGGGCATCGACTTCGCGAATGGGATCTCCGGGTTGGAGGTCATCCCCTCGGGCTCGAAGCGCATGTAGCTGAACTTCTCCACCAGCGTCTCGAGCGGCACGCCGTACTGCAGCGCGATCGAGATCGCGGTCGCGAACGAGTTCATCATGCCCCGCAGGGTCGACCCTTCCTTGCCGATGTCGGTCAGGAAGATCTCGCCCACGCTGCCGTCCTCGTACATCCCGGCCGTGATGTAGCCCTCGTGGCCGCCGATCGAGAACTTGTGCGTGAGCGACTGACGCTCGCGCGGCATCCGCCGGCGCGGCGGGCGCTTGGCGATCGCGTCCGCCACGGCCTGGTGGATCTCTTCCTCCTTGGACGCCGGCGCATCCTTCTGCGCCTCGGTCCGGAGCGCCTGCGCCGTCTTCGATCCGTCGCGGTAGATCGCGAGCGCCTTGATCCCGAGGTGCCACGCCTCCGTGTACGCCTCGGCGATGTCGTCGACCGTGGCCGTCTCGGGCATGTTCACGGTCTTCGAGATCGCGCCGCTGATGAACGGCTGCGCGGCGCCCATCATCTTCAGGTGACCCATGTGCGAGATGGCTCGCTCACCCACCGCCACGTCGAATACCGGCAGGTGCTCGAGGGCCAGATCGGGCGCGCCGACGATCGTTCCGTTCTCGTTGACGTAGGCGAGGATCTGCTCGATCTGCTCGTCGTTGTACCCGAGCGTCTGGAGCGCCAGCGGCACCGTCCGGTTGACGATCGTCATCTGCCCGCCGCCCACCAGCTCCTTGAACTTGACCAGCGAGAAGTCGGGCTCGATGCCCGTCGTGTCGCAGTCCATCAGGAAGCTGATCGTGCCGGTCGGCGCGAGCACGGTGGCCTGCGCGTTGCGGTAGCCGTGCTCGTCGCCCACGGCGACCGCGTCATTCCAGGCCATCCGGGCACGCTCGAGCAGCGTGGTGTCGCCGCAGGCCGCATCCGGAATCGCATAGGACGCGTCGCGGTGCATCCGCATGACGCCGTTGTGCGCCTCGCGATTCTCTTCGTAGCGGTCGTACGAGCCGATCGCCGCGGCGATCCGGGCCGACCCGAGATACGCGCGTCCGGTCATCAGAGCCGTGATCGCCGCCGCCGTCCCGCGTCCGGCGTCGGAGTCGTACGGCACGCCGTTGGACATCAGGTAGGCACCGAGATTGGCGTACCCGAGCCCGAGCTGCCGGAAGGCGCGCGCGTTGTCGCCGATCTGCTCGGTCGGGTAGCTCGACGGCGACACGATGATCTCCTGCGCGAGGAACACGATGTCGACCGCGTGCTCGAACGTCTCAACATCGAACGTGCCGTCCGCGCGCCGGAACTTCATGAGGTTCAACGAGGCCAGGTTGCACGCGGAGTCGTCGACGTGCATGTACTCGCTGCACGGGTTGGAGGCGTTGATCCGGCCCGAGTTCGGGCACGTGTGCCACTGGTTGATCGTCGTGTCGTACTGCACGCCCGGATCGGCGCAGCGCCACGCCGCCTCGGCGATCTCGCGCATCAGGTCGCGGGCGGGGATCGGCTCGCCGATCGCCGTGCCGGACACGCGGCCGATCAGCTGCCAGTCCTCGTCGTTCTCGACCGCGCGCATGAATCGCTCGGTCACCCGGACCGAGTTGTTGGCGTTCTGGTACTGGATCGAGAAGAACCCTTCGCCGTCGATCGACATGTCGAACCCGGCGTCGCGCAGGGCCGCGGCCTTGTCCTCTTCCTTGGCCTTGCACCAGATGAACTCGCGAATGTCCGGGTGGTCCACGTCGAGCACGATCATCTTGGCCGCCCGCCGCGTCTTGCCGCCGGACTTGATCGTCCCGGCCCAGGCGTCGGCGCCGCGCATGAAGCTCACCGGACCCGAGGCAGTCCCGCCCTTGGCCAGTGCCTCCATCGAGCCGCGGATCTTCGACAGGTTGATCCCCGAGCCCGAGCCGCCACGGAAGATCATGCCCTCCTTGGTGTTCCACTCGAGAATCGACTCCATCGTGTCCTCGACGCTCAGGATGAAGCACGCACTGCACTGCGGGCTCTCCTCGAACCCCACGTTGAACCAGACCGGCGAGTTGAACGCCGCCATCTGGTGCAGCAGGATGTGGGTCAGCTCGGCTTCGAACGTCTCGGCGTCTTCGTCGCTCGCGAAGTAGCCCAGCTCACGTCCCCACCCGGCGATGGTTCCCGCCACGCGCCCGATCATCTGCTTGACGGAGTGCTCACGCGCGGGCGATCCCAGCTGGCCGCGGAAGTATTTCTGGGCGACGATGTTGGTGGCGTTCTGAGACCAGCTGCGGGGGAACTCGACGTCGCGCTGCTCGAACGAAACCTTGTCGCCGTGGCCGATCCGGGCGTCTCGCCGCTCCCACTCGACCCGGTCGAACGGATGCTCTCCAGCCGTCGTGAAGAAGCGCCTCACCGAGAGGCCCTCGCCCGTTCGAACGCCGGCGTCGAGTTGGGTCTGGGGGATGTGATCCATGCCGTACTGCTCCTCTCGATTTCCGCAGTTTCCCCTGCTCTTGCTCGGCTTTTGCGCAGCCGAGCGGGCGGTGAATAATGGCGGGTGCCCCGGACGGAAAACCTGGTCTGAGGGTCAACTCCAGGAGCTTCAATTTTACTCCGCGTGATCCCGGTGCTGGGGGTCCTTGAGGCGCGGGTCCTGATATACGTCCCGGCGGGATGAGCGCAATCGACCGATGGGCGCAGGGGCGGACGTGAAACTGCTGGTGACCGGCGGAGCCGGGTACGTGGGCTCGATCGTCGCGCACCACCTCATCGCCGGCGGGAACGACGTGGTGGTGCTCGATAACCTCAGCCGCGGCCACCGGGCGGCGGTGCCCGACGGCGCCGAGCTGGTGATCGCCGACCTGCTTGATCGCGAGACGCTCGAGGCGGCGATGGATCGCGGGTTCGACGCCGTGCTCCACTTCGCCGCGCTGTCGCTGGTCGGCGAGTCCGGCACCCACCCGGAGCTGTATTTCCGCACGAACGTGGGCGGCACCCTGAATCTGCTCGAGGCGATGCGGGCTGCCGAGGTGCCGCGGCTGGTGTTCTCCTCAACCGCCGCTGTCTATGGCGCGCCGGCCGAGGTTCCGATCGCCGAGACCGCGCCCACGATCCCGACCAACACGTACGGGCAGTCGAAGTTGGCGGTCGATTGGCTGATCGGTGACTTCTGCCTGGCCCACGGGCTCGGCGGGGTGAGCCTGCGCTACTTCAATGTCGCCGGGGCGAGTGGCCGGCTCGGCGAGGACCACGATCCCGAGACGCACCTGATCCCGAACGTCCTGCGCGCCGCGCTCGGTTCGAACCCGTTCGTCGAGATCTACGGCACGGACTACCCGACCCCGGATGGGACCGCGATCCGCGACTACATCCACGTCGACGACCTCGCCGAGGCGCACGCGCTGGCGCTGGCGGCGACCGAGGGAGGGCGCCATAGGATCTTCAACCTGGGCAACGGCGCCGGCTTCTCGGTGCGCGAGGTCATCGACGCGGCCCGTGAGGTCACCGGCGCCGAGATACACGCGCGCGAGGCACCGCGCCGGCACGGCGACCCGCCGGTGCTCGTCGCCTCCAGTGCCCTGATCAGGGCCGAGCTCGGCTGGGAGGCGCGCAAGCCCGCCCTCGCCGAGATGGTCGCCGACGCGTGGGCGTTCGCGCAGGTGCATCCCGACGGTTACTCCGAGTAGCTGCGTCTTACAGCAGGTCGTCGAGTTCGCGCAGCGCCGCGGCGAGCACTGCCTCGGGCGGCTGCGAGGCGTCGATCTGGCGGATGCGCTCGGGGTCCCGTGCTTGGAGGTCGAGGTAGGCGGCCGTCGTCCGGTCAAAGAAATCATCTCGCTCGCGCTCGAGGCGGTCGGGGGCCGCGGGCCGCGCCCGCGAGCGGCTGCGTCCCAGCCGCGGGTCGAGCGTCAGGAGCAGCGTGCGGTCCGGCCAGGTGCCTCGGATCCCGAAGTCGTTGATCGCGCGGACGGCGTCGATGCCGAGCTCCCGCCCGCCGCCCTGGTAGGCCAGGGAGGAGTCGATGAAGCGGTCGAGCAGGACCCAGGTTCCGGCGGCCAGCAGCGGCTCGATGGCCTCCTCGACGAGCTGGGCCCGGGCCGCCGCGTACAGCATCGCCTCGGTGCGCGCGGTCACATGCAGGTCGGGGTCGATGACCAACGCGCGGATCCGCTCGGCCGCCGGGACCCCGCCGGGTTCGCGCAGGAGCTTGACCTCGAGACCGCGCGCCGCCAGGGCGTCCAGCAGCCCGGCGGCGAGCGTCGTCTTGCCGGCGCCGTCGACGCCTTCGATCGTGATCAGCCGCCCGCGGGTCATCGTTCGTCGCTCGCGACCCTACCGGGCACTACGATCGGGGGATGCTGGCAGAGCTTGAGCGTCATCCCCACGCCCGCGCGGTCCTCGAGCCGGCACTCGGCCCCGCAGGCCAGGCGTCGCACGCGTATCTGTTCTACGGCCCTGGGGGCGCGGGCAAGCGGGCTGCGGCTCGCGCGATGGCGGCGGAGCTCCTGTCGGAAGGCTCGCCGGACCCTGAGAGCGCTCGCGCCCGGGTGTTCTCGGGCGCCCATCCCGACCTGACGTGGGTTGCGCCAAGCGGCGCGCACGAGATCCTGGTCAGCGACATCGACGCCCCGGTCGTTTCCGCGGCCAGCAAGACGCCGTTCGAGGCAAGCCGCCGTGTTTTTGTGATCGAGCGGGTCGACGAGCTGGGAGATGAGGCCGCCAACCGGATGCTCAAGACACTCGAGGAGCCGGCTTCGTTCGTGCACCTGATCTTGCTGTCCGACCGCCTCGCCGAGGTGCTGCCGACGATCCAGTCCCGCTGTCAGCTGGTTCGATTCGATGCGCCGTCGGTCGAGGACACGGCCGCGGCGCTTGAGGCGACGGGGGAGACTCCGCAGTCCGCGGCCGCGTGTGCGCGGCTCGCGTTGGGTGACGCGGACCGGGCTCTGGAGCTGACGGGATCGGAGGGACGGGCGTTGCGCGCGGCGGCGGAGCAGTACGCGCGCGCGGCGTTGTCGGTGGGTTCGATGGCGCGGGACCGGCCCTGGATCGTGATGCTGGCTGCGGTGCGGGCGCGGGGGGATGCGGTCCGCGCGGAACTCGAGGCGCGGGCGGCCGAGGAGCTCGAGCTGTACCCGCGCAAAGAGCAAAAACGGGTCAAGACGGAGTGGGAGGAGCGGATCAGGCGCGCTCGGCGGCGGGTCGAGACGGCGGCGCTCGATCTGGCCCTGCAGGTGGTCGCGCTCTGGTACGCCGACCTCGCGAGCCTCGCGTGGGGAGCTGACGACCTGGTCAGGAACGTGGACCGCCGAGCCGAGCTCTCGTCCGACGCCGGGGGCGACCCTCAGCGGTCGCGCGCGGCCGTCGAGGCCGTGGAGGACACACGTTTACGCTTTCAGCTGAACGTATCGGAGGAGCTTGCATGCGAATCGCTCGCGTACCGCTTGGAGCGACTGCTCGTGGGATGACCCAACAGGATGGTGTGACCTCCACGACGCCCGGCGCCGCCGGGTCGCACGCGGAGGCTCCTGCGGCCGGACGCGTCTACCTGCGTACGCCGCAACGCGGCGATCGCGCCGAGTTCGTCTCGCTGATGCGCGCCAGCCGGGCGTTCCACCGGCCGTGGGCCACCGCGCCCACAGACGACGAGGCCTTCGACGCGTATCTCGTCGACTCGCGCCGGCCGGACTTCGAGGCGATGCTCGTGTGCCGGCGCCAGGACCGCGCGATCCTCGGCTTCTTCAACCTCTCCCACATCACGCGCGGGTCGCTTCAGAGCGCGTACCTCGGCTACGCCGCGGGCTTCACCTTCGCCCGCCACGGCTACATGCGCGAGGGCATCGAGCTGGTCTTGCGCGAGGCCTTCCTCACGCTTCGTCTTCACCGCGTCGAGGCCAACATCCAGCCAGGCAACCACGCCTCGATCTCGTTGGCGCGTGGCGCCGGCTTCGCCCGCGAGGGCTTCTCGCCGCGCTACCTCAAGATCGGCGGCCGGTGGCGCGATCACGAGCGGTGGGCGATCCTGGCCGAGGACTGGCGGGCGCACGCCGAGCGGCTCGGGCTGCCCACGGAGCCGTGACGGGCCCGTCCCGCGGGCGCCAGGCATCGGCTGAGCGCGGGTAGACTGGCCCGCGGACGCCGACGTAGCTCAGCTGGTAGAGCACTTCACTCGTAATGAAGGGGTCCGGGGTTCGAGTCCCCGCGTCG
>CAWIDF010000006.1:0-81250 GCA_963834885.1 uncultured Solirubrobacterales bacterium
AACCTTTGCCAGCCGGACACAGCCGACCGGCTCTGGAATGCCGCGTGATCTCCGCATGGGAGACATCTCTCGCGAAGGTGACGAGGCTTGGTGTTCTCGTGGATCTGCATCCGCACGGCCGTGCACGCCGGCTACTTCAGTCTGTGCGCCCGAACCGTGCAGTGGAGTCGGCGCGGTCCGCTCCATTCCCTCAGCGACACCGTCCGACGCCGAGGCGTTACACGCGATGATCGATGGAGCCCTCGATGGCGGCTCCGGAAGCTGACGCTACGGCTGACCAGCGCGTAGACGCGTGCCACTGTCCTGCCTACCTCCCTCGTGTGGAATCGGGTTGACGGTTACATTCACCGTCTCCTACACGGAGGCGCGCGTTGCAACGCGCTGCGTTGTCGGTTACAGCGTACGATCAGCATTGCGAGCGGATGGGCGCGCTCGTCTCTCGGCGGCACATTTGGCACCCGGTGTGTGAGGCCCCAAAGACCTTCGCCTCAACACATGTGGGGGCCGGGATTATCTCTCTCGTATGGTTTCTGTCAAGTGCGAACCGAAAGAACGGTCACAAATGGACAACACCCGGCTTTTTCGGCCAGGAGATGGGCGAATTCACGTAAAGAGACCCACTTACGCTTCCTTGCGTGCGACATCGGCCAGCTGCTGAGCCCAGCGGGCAAGCTGTGCCCGCTGGCATTGCGGGCAGCTGCCCGTGTGCACTTCGTGTCCGCAGGTCTTGCGCGGACCGGACTCGTGCGCGGTCGGAAGGGTGCTGATGGAACTCACATTCGGGGTGCGCACGAGTTCATGGTCCCGCCGGGCGCCTCGGCCCGCATCGGGGACATCCCCGCATCCCGTCCCTGACATCGGGGCCGCGGACTCCCCTGGTAGCGTCCGGCCCCATGGCGACTCGTGGGGTATGTGTGCTGGCCGGCGGGATGGCGGGGACGATCGAGGTGGCCGCGGCGGCGGACGCGGCGGGCTACGGGACGGTGTGGACGGGTGAGTTCAACGATCGCTCGGCCATCGCTGCGCTCGCGGCGATGGCGCACCATACGAGCCGCTGCCGGGTTGCGAGCGGGATCGCGTACGCAGTCGGGCGCTCGCCGTTGATCCTGGCCAACGACGCGCGCGGCATCGACGAGCTGAGCGGTGGGCGGCTGGTGCTCGGCCTCGGGACCGGCACGAAGGGCATGCAGATCGGCTGGCATGGCGTCAAAGACCCCGAGTCGCCCGCGCTGCGCCTGGAGGAACTGGTTCCGCTGCTGCGGCGCATCTGGCGGCTGCACGAGGGACCGGTCAGGCACGAGGGGCGGTTCTACTCGATGAACCTGACCGCGACGGCCGACGTGCTCCCGCCGCTCCGCGAGGAGATCCCGATCTACACCGCCGGGGTGAACCGGCGCATGATCGAGACCGCCGGCCGGGTGTCCGACGGGCTCGTGTGCCACCCGACCTTCAGCTCACGCTACGTGCACGAGGTCGTCCGCCCCGCGATCGCGGCCGGCGCGCAGCGAACCGGACGTGACCCCGACGCGGTCGAGATCGTCGGGATGCTGCTGTGCTCGGTCCACGACGACGAGGAGCTCGCGCGCCGCGAGCTGGCCGCCCAGCTTGCCTTCTACGCCGCCCCACGGGCCTACGGGCCGATGCTCGACGCCAGCGGTTTCGGCGCCGAGGGCGAGCGGATCCGCCAGGCGTTCGGCGCCGGCGACCACGAAGCGATGATCGAAGCGGTCAGCGATGAGATGCTCGACGCCATGGGTGTCGCCGGCACGCCCGATCAGGTGCGCGCCGGCATCGCTCGCCGCGAGGAGGACTTCGACCACCTGTCTCTGTACTCGCCGAGCTTCACGATGACGCTCGAGCGCGTCCAGCAGAACACCCTCGAGCTGATCCGCGTCGGAGCGCCCCGGGCTCAGGGCGACGACGACCGCCGGCGAGCGGCCTGAAGCGCCTCGCCGCCGATCGCCGGCTCGAGGTCGATCTGGCTGGTGGCCATGATCCGGGCGAGCATCATGTACTGCCCGATCAGCAGCAGCAGGTGCATGATCTCGCGCGGGTTGAAGCGGGCGGTCATGGCGGCGAACGTCTCCTCGTCGGGTGAGGCGTCGCGCACGACCTGGGTCGTGAAGCGGACGACGAGCCGGCCGTCGTCGCCGAGCACAGCGGCGTCCAGATCGCCGCTCTGGATCGCGTCGAGCTGCTCGTGCGTGCCGCCGACCTCGAGGGTGATCGCGGCGTGCTGGACCCACTCGTAATCCGCGCCGGGGGTCATGGCGGCGACCCGGGCGATCGCGAGCTCGCGCAGGAGCGGGTCGAGCTCGGTGGGGTCGAACAGCGTGCCTCCGAAGCGCATCCAAGCGGGGAACGCGCGCTGGGCGTTGGCCACCATCCGGAAGATCCCGAGGTCGGGGGCCGTCTCGAGCACGTCGGCGACGCGCGGCTCGGCCTGATCGGGGTCGAGGTAGGGAAGCCTGGCCATCCATGGCCAGCCTAGCGAGCCGGCGATGAGTTCCGGGCGCGCCGAGTGTCCTAGCTCTCGGTGATCCAAGTGCCGCCCGAATGCGAAATGCCAGCCATGGACACGACGAGCATCGGATACGTCGGGCCGGTCGAGGAGCGGACCGCGCCGCGAACCGCGCCGGCACGGATCGGCCGGCGGCTGAGCGTCGCGCTCGTGCTGAGCGTGGCCATCGGCTCGCTGCTCCTGGCCGTGCCGCCGCTGCACGGCGTCGCGCGGCAGATCGTGCACATGCACCTCGGCTGGGTTGTCGCGGCCGCGGGGCTCGAGCTCGCCTCGTGCCTCGGCTTCGTCGTGATCTTCCGCCTGTTCTTCGACGAGCTGCCGGCCGGCCCGGCCCGGGAGCTGGCGTGGACCGAAGAGGGATCGGGCGCGTTGCTACCCGGCGGCGGGGTGGGCGCGCTGGCGATCGGCGGGTGGCTGTTGCGCCGCGCGGGGATGTCCACCCGAAGCGTGATCGACCGTTCGAGCGCGCTGTTCTTCCTGACCAGCGCGGTCAACGTCGCCGCCCTGGTCGGCGGCGCGGCCTTGTTCGCCGTGAGTCGCCCGGCCGGGGCGGATGAGCTGCTTCGAGTGGGACCGCCGATCCTCGGCGGCGTCGCCGCGGCGCTCGGTGTGCTCGCCGTCCCGATCGTGATCAGCCGGCACCCGGCCCGCGACTGGCCGACCTGGCTGATCGATCTGGCCGCCGGGATCGACCGCGCCCGTCGCTCGCTCTGGCGGCCGAGCTGGCGCCTGCTCGGCGCGCTCGGCTACCTCGGCTTCGACATCGCGGCCCTGGGCGCGACGTTCGCCGCGGCCGGCCGGCCGATCGCCGTCGCGCCGCTGATCCTCGGCTACCTGATCGGATATCTCGCGAACCTGATTCCGATTCCGGGCGGGTTCGGCGTGCTGGAAGGCGGTCTGGCCGGCACGCTGATCGCCTACGGCGCGCCGGCCACCCAGGCCACCGCCGCCGTGGTCGTCTACCACGCAATCGCGTTCTGGATCCCGAGTCTCGGTGGCCTCGCCGGGTTCGCCCGCCTGCGCCGGCGTCTCGGGGATCCGGAGCGCGCCGTTTCCAGACCGTCACGTGTTCACGTTCCGGCCTGCGTCCTCGTGGCCCGTGGGCACCCGATCGCGGACCAAGCCTGACCGGGATTGCTGGCACAGTCCGACCCCCTACGAGAAAGGAGCGGTGTAACGATGATCAGCGGGCTCGACTTCGTATCGGTCCCCTCGCGGGATTCCGAGCGCTCGCGCCGCTTCTACGGCGAGACCCTGGAGCTACCTCCCGACGAGCACGGGCAGTTCGAGTTCTGGGCCGGCGGTACGTGTCTCGTCATCTGGGAGCCGGAGCGCCTCGGGATGGAGTTTGCGCCACAGAAGAACGGGCACCTCGCTCTGCACGTCGACGACGTCGAAGCGACCCGGGCGCAGCTCGAGGCCAAGGGCGTGACGTTCGCCGGCGACACGCTCGACACTGGGGTCTGCCTGATGGCGTTCTTCACCGACCCCGACGGCAACGACCTGATGCTGCACCACCGCTACACCCCGGTGGGTTTGCGCTAGAACTCGTATCGTGATCACGCGCCTGTGGCGGGGCTGGACCCCGCGCAACCGCGCCGACGACTACGAGCGGTTCCTGCTCGAAGAGCTGTTCCCGTCGATGGGGACGATCCCCGGCTTCCTTGGCGCCGACGTCCTGCGCCGCCGTGAGGGTGACGAGGTCGCGTTCGTGACGCTCACGCGGTTCGAATCATTGGACGCGATCCGTGCCTTCGCCGGCGAGGACTACGAGGTTCCCGTACTCGAGCCGCAGGCACTGGAGGTGCTCTCACGCCACCAGGACCGCGCCGAGCACTTCGAGACCAGCTCGTTCCGCCACCAACGCTGAGTCGGACCGCGCGGGGCGAGGGTGGATGACGCGCCACGCCACCCGATCCGCGTGGGGCGTGGCGCACCATGCAGACGTGCTCGGAGATCCGAGTCGCCAACCGCGATGAGTTCTGCGTGATGCGCCAGTCTTCACTACGAACCGCGAGAGGAGGTACCTCATGACCGACCACAAGACCGGAACCCGCGAGGAATGGCAGGCCGCCCGCGACGAGCTCGCCAAGCTCGAGGCCGAGCAGGCGGAGCTGACGCAGAAGATCAACGAGCAGCGTCGCCAGTTGCCCTGGGTCAAGGTCGAGACGGAGTACGTGTTCGACACCGAGGACGGGAAGAAGACGCTCGCCGAGCTGTTCGACGGACGCTCGCAGCTGCTCGCCTACAACATCATGTACGGGCCGGATTACGAGATCGGGGCCTGCCCCGGGTGTACGAATCTCGGCGACGAGCTGAGCGGCACGGTGGTCCACCTGAACCATCGCGACGTGACGTTGATCTGCTTCTCGCGCGCGCCGATCGACCGGCTGGCCGCGTACAAGCGGCGGATGGGGTGGGAATTTCCGTACGTCTCGACGTATGGGACGGACTTCCCGTTCGACTACAACCTCGCCCTGACCCCGGAGCAGGCACAGGCGATCCCTCCGGTCAAGGAGATGATCGACAACCCGCCCGAGTGGCTGCAGGAGTGGGGCCGGCAGATCGGCGCCAAACTCGAGGATGGGCTGCGCGAGGGCCCGAGTTGGATCGCGTTCGCGCGTGAGAACGGCACCGTGTACCACACCTACACCGTGATGGCGCCCGACCCGTTCGTCGCGCCGTACCATTCGTTCCTGCTCGACCGCACGCCGAAGGGCGAGCACGGTGATCCCCGCGCATGGCGCAAGGACGAGTACCCGGACGCCGCCTGAGACCCCGAGAGATCAGAGGGACACGACCGAGCGCTCGCGCGCGGACTCGCGGGCGGCGTCGAGCACCCGCAGCGTCTGGACGGCATCGGCGGGGTCCACCGGCGGCGGACCGCTGCCCCCCAACGCATCACGCAGCAGCGCGTAGAAGCGCGGCCAATCGCCCGGCTCGGGCGGCACCGGGACGCTGTGCTCGCCGGCCACCAACCGCCCGCGCTCCCACTCCGCAGGCACACCCCAGTCAGCCACCCGGTCAGGCCGGACGCCGGCGCGGAGCGTCGCCTCCTGCGGATCGAGCGCCGACACGAGGAACCCGGCGGTGGTGCCCTGCACGCGCAGGCGCGGGCCGACGGATGGCGTGACGGCCGACGCGTGCAGGTGGCTGAGCGTCCCGCCCGAGTGACGCAGCGCGATGAACGCATCATCGTCGGCCGCCGCCCCGCGGCGCGAGTCGACCTCGCCATAGACATGGGTCACTGGGCCGAACAGCGTCAGTGCCTGGTCGACCAGGTGGCTGCCCAGATCGAGCAGGACACCACCGCCCTCCGCCGGCGCCACGTTCTCGCGCCACTTTGCCCGATCCAGGTCGGGGCGCCAGCGTTCGAAGCGCGACTCGTAGCGGACGATCGAGCCGAGCGCATCCTCGGCGATCAGCCGCCGGAGCGTGAGCTGGTCGGAGTCCCAGCGCCGGTTCTGGAACACGGTCATCAGTACGCGGGCGTCTCGCGCGCGATCCACCAGCTTCTGAGCGCAGTTAGCCGTCACCGCCAACGGCTTGTCGACGACGACCGGAATTCGCCGCTCGATCGCCGCCATCGCGACCGACACGTGCGTGTCGTTGGGTGACGCCACCACGACGAGCCCCGGCGGCACACCGCTCCACAGCTCCTGAACGCTCGGGACAGCCTCAGCCCACGGGTGGTCCGCGGCAACCTGAGCGCGGCGTCCCGGATCAGAGGTGACGACGCACGCCAGCTCCAGCCCGTCGGTCGCCGCGATCAGCGGCGCGTGGAAGAACCGCCCCGACAAGCCGTAGCCGATGATCGCCACTCGTACGTCAAGCACGCGACCCGCAGGCTACGCGACCGCACAGGCTAGGTGACCGTGGCAACGCGGACCACCGTGGTGTTGCGTCCGCTCTCCTTGGCCTCGTGCAGCGCGCGGTCGGCGGCATGGAGCAGCGACTGCGCCGAGCTCCCGTGATCCGCGATCACGACGCCGGCGGACACGTGGCCGTACGCGTCGTTGATTCGCTTGAAATGGTGGCGCGTTGCTGCTGCGCGTAACGATTCACCTCATTGGCGTAAAACAAATGGGCCAACACCAGAACCCCCGTCAGCAAAACGGCTCCAACCAGCCACCAGCGAGCGACCACGCGCCTCATGGCCTCTTCTTCGGCAGCGCCCGTCAAGGTTGATTTTCAACGCGATCCAGGCCGAGTATCCTGGGGCGGGGGCGTCGGCCATACGGAAAGCGAGATATGGCTGGATTTGCCTACACCGCACGCAGGCTCGAGTCGAGTTGGCGTCGACTGCGGCCGTGGGCGACCCCGACCCGCCGGCGCGACCGGAGTGTTCGTGGCCAATACGGCCTGGAGCTCGCGCTCCTCGTCGCGCTCTACTACGTCGCCGCGCACGTCGAGTTCGCGTTCCAGTTTGCCGGGCCGGTGGCCTCGGTGGTCTGGCTCCCGGTGGGAGTCGGGATCGCGGTCCTCTACCTGCGCGGGCTGTGGCTGTGGCCGGGCATCGTCATCGGCGATCTGCTCGTAAACAACTACTCGGCGCTACCGGTCGGGTCCGCGGTCGGCCAGACGTTCGGCAACCTGCTCGAGGTCGTGATCGCCGCGGTCCTGTTGCGCCGGCTGGTGAACCGGGACGCTCCGCTCGCCACCCGGTCGAGCCTCGCCGGGGTGTTCGTGGCGATCGCGGTGGGCACGGCGGTGAGCGCGACGATCGGCTCGCTGTCGCTGTGGCTCGGCGACGTGATCCCCGCCGGGATGCTCCCCCACGTATGGCGGACCTGGTGGCTGGGCGACTTCTGCGGCGCCGTGATCGTGCTGCCGCTCGCGCTCGCGTGGTTCCCACCGCCGCCACGAAGCTGGCTGAAGGCGCACGCGCTGGAGACCGCGTTGGCGCTGATCGCGGTCTTCGCCCTGAGCTACGTCGCGTTGCACGGCGGGCATCACCTCAGCTACCTGGCCTTCCCCGCGCTCGTATGGGCCGCGGTTCGGCTCGGCCCGCGCGGGGCCACGCTCGCCGTCACGGTCAGCTCTGGGGTGATGATCTGGGGTACGACGCACTACCTCGGTCCGTTCGCCGTGCACTCGATCAACAACAGCCTGATGGAGATCCAGCTGTACATCGCGGTGACGGCGACGTCCGCGCTCGTTCTCGCGGCCCTGTCGGCAGAGCGCGAGACGCTGGCCGCGAGCATGCGGGCATCGCGCACCCGACTCGTGGTCGCCGCCGACGCCGAGCGGCGCCGCGTCGAGCGCGACCTGCACGACGGCGCGCAGGGTCGCCTCGTCGCGCTGGCAGCGCACCTGTCGCTGGCCGCAGACGACGCGCGCACGGAGCCGGCCGGCGCCGCGGCGTCAATCGAGTCGGCCCAGTCAGAGGTGCTGAACGCAATCGACGAGCTGCGCGACCTGGTGCACGGGATCCATCCCGCGACGCTTCACCGGTTCGGCCTGGCGCGAGCGATCGAAGAGATTGCCGCGCGCTCCACGCTGCCGATCGAGCTGATCGAGCTGCCGGAGGCGAGCCTCGACGACACCGCCGAGGCGACCGCGTACTACGTGGTCCTCGAGTCGATCACGAACGCGTACCGATACGCGCACGCCTCGAAGGTCACGGTCCGCGCGCGAGTGCGTGGCGGCAAGCTGTTGGTCGAGGTGCGCGACGACGGCGTGGGTGGCGCGATCGAGCTCCTCGACGGGGGACTACAGGGCCTGCGCGACCGCGTCGAGGCCACGGGCGGACGCTTCAGCGTGGAAAGCCTGCGCGACCGGGGCACGCGTGTATCGGTCGAGATCCCCACCCGGATCGCGGCCGCCTGACGGACTCGCCCGATCGCTCCGTCACTCCTGCGCCCGCGGCGCCTCGCCGCTGGCCAGGAACAGCAGAGCCGCCGTGACGCGCCGGCTCACGTCATCGGGGCTGGGCAGCTCCAGCTTGGTGAAGATCGCGTTGATGTGCTTCTCGACCGCCCGCTTGGTGAGCACGAGCGAACGTGCGATGGCCGCGTTGCTCTTGCCCTGAGCGAGCTCCGAGAGCACATCGCGCTCGCGCGGCGTGAGCTCAGCCAGCGGCGAGCGCGCGTTGACGCTGCGCGCCCGCACGAGCGAGTCGACCACGCGCGGGTCGATGACCGACTCCCCGCGGACAACCGCGTGGATGGCCGAGATCAGCTCTTCCGGCTCGCTCACCCGCTCCTTGAGGAGGTAAGCGCGCCCCGCGCTACCGGCCTCGAGCAGTTCGAGCGCGTACGTCGGATCGGCGAACTGGCTGAGCACGACGACCCCAATCGAGGGGTCGGAGCGGCGCAACGCCTGCGCAGCCTGAATCCCCTCGTCGGTGCGGGTCGGAGGCATGCGGATGTCGGTCAACACCGCGTCCGGGTGCTCCTCCTCAACGGCGGCGAGCAGCGCGTCGCGGTCGCCGACGTAGCGAACCACCTCGATTCCCTCGGCTCGCGCCATCACGTGCTCTAGTGCTTCTCGCATGAGGAACTCGTCCTCCGCGATCACGACCCTAAGCGGGTTCCTTGCTTCCGTCGGTCATCCCCCGGCATGGGTGGGTTAGGAAATCTAGAGCGCGGATACCTAAAGGTACCGCGCGCACGGCTCATGGTCGTTGAACGTGTGGCTAAGTCATCACCACGCTGCCGCCGGCTCACCCGGCAGCGGTTCCGTCTCGGCCACCTCGCGGAACAGGCCGTTGACGATCACCACGGTCTGCTCGGCGATGTCGACCGCGGCGTCGCTCACCCGCTCCGAGTACGAGCCGACGAGCAGGATCGTCATCGCCCATTCGTGCAGCTCACCCGCGTCGGCCAGTTCGAGCGCGCGCCGCGCGATCACGCGGCTGCGGCGGGTGAGCTCGGCGTCTAACCGGGCCACTTCGTGCGCCAGCTCGACGTCGCGCGAGGCGAACGAGGCCCGCGCCAGCCACACCGCCGACACGGACAGCGCGGCCGCGCCCTCGACCAGCTCGGACAGCGCCGTGGGCTTGGGTGCCGCGGCCGTGGTCGAGGCGGCGAGCCGCGCCATGCTGGCGCACTGCGCTCCGATCCGACGCAATCCGCGCAGCACGTGCAGCAGGGAAGCCAGCATCTGCAGATCCGGCGCGCCTCGATGGCTCGCCAGGCCCGCGAGCACTCGCTCCTGGAGCAACCGGTAACGCTCCTCGGCCGCGTCCGCGCTCGTCAGCACCTGATCGGCGAGACGCTCGTTCTGGCTCGTGACCGCTTCGACTGCACGGTCGAGCTGCCTGACCGCGCCCTGAAGCTCGCCGAGCGCCTCGCGCTCGAGCGCCTCTACGGTCTCGGTGAACCTCGGCAACGGACTCGGCATGGTCGGCCGCCCACTTGGTGGTGCGTGGACGGCACTGTCGCACCGTGCCGAGGGCCCAGCAATGGGGCGGACCAGTGTGTAGGCCGCGTGCGTGCCCCTCGCCGCCGTGAGGAGGGACAGGCCCATCAGGAAGCGTCCGAGCCCTCCTCGGAAAGGAAGATCAGCGTCGCCTTCACGCGACGGCTGACATCGTGAGTCTCGGGCAGGTTGAGCTTGGCGAAGATCGAGTTGACGTGCTTTTCGACGGCGCGCTTGGTCAGCACGAGCGACTGCGCGATCGCGCCGTTGCTCTTACCCGCGGCGATCTCGGCCAGTAGCTCGCGCTCTCGTGGCGTGAGGTCGGCCAGTCGCGACTTCGCGGCTCGCGCCCGCGACGCGATCAGCACGTCGACGATCACGGGGTCGATCACCGATCCGCCCAGGGCAACCGCCTGAATCGCGTCGAGCAGCTCCTCCTTGTTGCGGATGCGCTCCTTGAGGAGATACGCGCGTCCGCCGGTGCCATGCTCGAGCAGGCTGAGCGCGTAGGCCGGTTCGGCGTACTGACTGAGGACGACGACGCCGACGTGTGGATGGGTCTCGCGCAGCCGCGCCGCGATGCGTGTGCCCTCGTCGGTCCGGGAGGGCGGCATACGGATGTCGGTGAGCACCACGTCCAGGTCCCACGTGTCGATCGCGGTCTGGAGCTCCTTGCCGTTGGTGCACACGGCCACGATCTCGACGCCGGGCGCGGCTCCCAGCGTCTGGGTGAGGAACTCGCGGATGACGTAGGAGTCCTCCGCTATCACGACGCGGATCGGCGGCTCGGCTTGCGGCTTGCGGCTCGCCCCCGCGGATTGTGCCCGGCGAGGATTGTGTTGGTCGACGCCGGAGGTCATCCGGTACTCCCCTCGATGACGCTTCCCTGCGGCCAATGGTCGCCGCGTCGCCTGCGGAGCGCAAGGGCGTCGGCGCCCAGTGGTGGGGGTGCGCACACCACTGTTGGCGACGCTCATCCGGATCGGACGATGCGCCCGCGCCGTGGGTATGGTGCGATCACGGCATGGGCGCCGGGGAGATCACCTGGCTTGGACACGCCACCGTGCTGATCGAGATGGGGGACTTGCGGATCCTGACCGATCCGGTGCTCCGCCACCGGATCGGGCCGCTCGTCCGCGTCGTTCCGGAGCCCGTGCCCATCGGCGCGGTCGATTGCGTGCTGGTCTCGCACCTCCACGCCGACCATGCCGACGTGCGCAGCCTTCGCGCCATCGACTGCCGCGGTCCGTTCGTCGCGCCGTATCCGGGCGGTGCGTGGCTGACCGACCGTGGACTGGCCCGCGCCACCGACCTGCGCGCCGGTCAGGACCTCAACCTGGGAAGCGTGCAGGTGACCGCGACCCCCGCGACGCACGACCGGCGGCGGTGGCGGTTCGGGCCCGCGGCCGACCCGGTCGGCTATCTGGTTCGCGGGTCTAGCTCGATCTACTTCGCCGGGGACACCGACCTGTTCCTGGCCATGGCAGAGTTGCGTGGCCACGTAGACGTCGCGCTGCTGCCGGTGTGGGGTTGGGGTTCGCGGTTAGGGGCCGGGCATCTCGATCCGGAGAGCGCGGCGGCCGCCGCGGCGCTGATCGCTCCGGCCGTGGCGATCCCGATCCACTGGGGGACGTTCACGATGCCGCACGTCAGGGGTCACGCCGACGACCGCGAGCGCCCGGCGCGCGAGTTCGCGGCGTACGCCAAGCGCTACGCGCCGGCCGTGGAGGTACGGATGCTCGCGCCGGGCGGCACGACGTCGCTGTAAGCCACGGCTGATCAGCGCGATTTGCGGGTAATACCTGCAGGTCCAGGTGATTCAGATCTCTCGAGAAGCGCTGCGCGAAGGATGCGAGCGCGCCCACGACGTCTTCCTGCTGAACCGGCTCCGCGCCCACGACGACGCGGCCGCCGGCTTCGACGCGGTCTATCGCGCGCACGGGATCGACGCCGACATGCGCCAAGGTCTCGAGCGGGCGCTCAACGCCCTCGTTCCGGTCAAGGGCGAGCCGGTGCTGGAGGCGACGGCCGTGGCCTCGATGCTTGCCGGCGTGCTGGTCGGGCTGATGATCGCCGACAGCACGCTGCCCGCGGAAGAGCTCGACCTGCCGGTCGTTCCGGCGCCCTGACCCGCCCGGCGGGCGGGCCCGCCACCTCACCCGATCCGGGCGATGCACGCCGATCCGTGGCTGGGCATCGTCCAAGGCCCGCAGATGCCGACCCTGTTTCGCAACACGGCGTTTCGCGACCGACGAGACCGATTCGGCCTGCTCCTCGGCGCCACCGTCGCCGCGTTCGCGATCGAGGGGATTGCGACTCCCGGGGTTTGGAACCAGGTCCTGGTGACCGTACTCCTCTCCGCCACGCTTCTCCTGGCCCTGTGGGCGGCCGACGCCAGGCAGATCGTCTTGCGCGTGGCAACGGTCGTCACATTCGTCGTCGTCGCGATCAGCGTCGTCGAGGCGATTGCGGGAAAGGTAGACAACACCTCCGTGCGCATCGCGAACCTGCTGCTGGTCCTGCTGGCGCCGCCCGCCGTGATCGTCGGCGTCCTGCGAAGCTTGCGCGCCCGTCGCAAGATCACCGTCGCTGCCGTACTCGGGGTGCTGTGCCTCTACATCCTGCTAGGTCTGTTCTTCGCGCAGCTCTACGGAGCGATTGACCGCATCGACGGCGGCCATTTCTTCGCGAACAACGTCGATGGCAATGTTGCCCACTGTGTGTACTTCAGCTTCACCACGCTGGCCACGATCGGCTACGGCGACATCGTCGCCTCGGGCAACCTCGGGCACACCCTGGCGGTGAGCGAGGGGCTGGTGGGCCAGATCTACCTCGTCACGATCGTTTCGCTGTTCGTCGGCAATCTCGGCCGGTCACGGGTGGAGCGGTGAGCGCGCCCGCCCCCGGGGGTGGCCCGCGCGCGTGGCTCGACGAGGCCGAGCGGGTCGACCTCGCGGTCTATCGCGCGATCGCCGGCACCCCGACGCCGCGGCTGGACGGAGCGATGCGCCGGGTCTCGGAGGCGGCGAACTACTCCCGCCTGTCGATCGCCACCGCGGCGGTGCTGGCGGTGGCCGGCGGCGCGCGCGGGCGTCGCGCCGCGGCCCTCGGCCTGTCGTGCGTGGCGAGTACCGCCACGTTCGTGAACGTCGTGGTCAAGCCGATCAGCCGCCGGCGCCGACCCGACCGCGTCGAGGCCGACGTGCCCGAGGCCCGTCAGGTCAAGCTGCCCGGGTCGCGCTCGTTCCCGTCCGGACACACGGCGGCGGCGGTCGCGTTCGCCACCGGGGTCAGCCGGGTCATGCCGGCCGCGGCCGTGCCGTTGCACTCGCTGGCGGCGCTGGTCGGGTACTCGCGCGTGCACACCGGCGTGCACTACCCGGGCGACGTCGTGGGCGGCGCGCTCATGGGCGCGATGATCGCCGAGGCGACCGCCGGAAAGCTCACCGCGCTAACGCGCGGCTCGGACGACGATTCCTAACCCGATCCAGGCCAGTCCGTTGATGATCAGCCAGATCCCGAGCAGGATGGCCAGTGTGGCGTAGCCGATGTGAGGATCGGAGACGACGATCACGCCGACGACGATCTCGAGCAGGGCGATCAGGACGCGCAGCACGACGTGCCCGCCGAACGTGAACGCTCGCAGGAGGCGGAGCGCGCCGGCGGCGACGAGCCAGATGCCGATGATCAGCCCGATCGCGCTCACCGCCGTGGTCGGATGACGTATCAGGAGGATGCCGATGACGATCGCGAGCAAGCCGAAGATCGCCGTCAGCGCGCGATTCTCCTCGCCCCGGCCAAACGACGAGGCGACGTCGACGATGCCGTCGATCAGCAGGAAGATCCCGAATATGACCGAGAGCGTGGCGAGGCTGTGACTGGGCTTGGCGACGAGGATCCCGCCGGCGACCACGCTGACGATGCCGATGAGTACCAGCAGCCACCACCCCCAGCTCGGGGCCACCTCTCCCTGGTCGATCAACTCCGCGCGCTCTGCCATCGCCGTTACTCGTCCGCCTCGACGTCGTAGCCTATCGCGAGGGCCAGCCGCGGAGCGGTCGACACGACCCGAGCCAGCCCCACCGCCGGCGCCACCGCGATCAGGACCCCGACGATCTCGGATTCGGTGGCCCCGGCCTCCAGCGCGCGCTCAACCGTCGTGCGCAACGAGCTGGTGGCGGCGCCCAACGCCAGCAGCGCGCCGAGGCGCACGAGCATGTCGACCTTGGGACGGAGCGCGGGGCCTCCGGTCAGCTCGGCGCCGTCGGAGAGCACCATCCCCACCGACTCCTCGTCGTTGAGGGCCAGGCGGCGAAGCAGGCGCTCGACCTCGTCCATGGTGCCTACCGTAAGCTCGGTTGGAGCGGTGAGCATCCCCCAAACAGGGTGAAGCGAAGGCGGGCCGGCACCCGGGCACCATCGCGCGAAGTGGGAAATCGCGAACGTCGTCCGTGGTGTCCACCTCCCTGAACACGGAAGCTCGCCCCCTTGTCCCCGCACGCTCGCTCAGAGAGAACTGTCATGCCGGGAATTGCCGGCGAACCCCCCTGCCTCGATGACCCCCGCCGCATCCACAGCCCTTCGCCGACAACCGGAGACCCCGGGTGCCGCGCGCCTGAGCGCCTGGCGCGAGGGCTACGTGCCGCGCGCCGCGCTGGTCCGGCGGCTGTGCGGTGCCCAGGACGCGTCGGTCGCGGTGATCGTGGCGCCGCCCGGATACGGCAAGTCGGGCCTGCTCTCGGAGTGGGCCGAGCAGGACGAGCGCCCGTTCCTGTGGCTGCGGTTCGGTCAGGCGGGCGCGAACCGGAAAGCGAAGGCGGACGCCGCCGCGACCCTCGTCACGACGCTGCGCGCTCAGAAGCGGCGGTTCGTGCTGGCGCTCGACGATGCGCACCTCGCGACGCCGACCGTGCTGCGCGAGCTGGTGCGCGTGGTCCTCGACGAATGCCCGGACGGATCGATGGTCGCGCTCAGCTCGCGGCGAGAGCCGCCGCTGCCGCTTGGACGGCTCCGCGCGGGCCACGCCCTGATCGAGGTGCGGGTCGACGATCTGGCCATGCGACCGGCCGAGGCCGGGCTGCTGTTGCGCATGGCTGGGCTCGAGCTCGACCTCGTCTCGGTTCAGACGTTGGTGGGGCGGACCGAGGGCTGGCCCGCGGGGCTGTATCTGGCCTCGCTGTGCCTGCACGGACAGGCGGACGTCGCCGAGGCGGTCGCGCAGGTGCGCGGCGACGATCATCCCTTCGCCGAATACTTCCGGGACGAGGTGCTGCCGGCGCTCTCGCCCGTGCTGCGCGAGTTCGCGGTCAAGACGTCGGTGCTCGACGAACTGTCGGGCCCGGTCTGCGATGCGATGCTCGAGCGCGTCGGCTCGGCGCTCGTCCTGGGCGAGCTCGAGCAGGCGAGCCCCCTGCTCCGACCGCTGGATGCTGCGCACGAGCGCTACCGCTGGCACGCGCTGTTCCGCGACGTGCTGAGCGCGGAGCTGCGCCGATCCGACCCGGAGCTCGTCGGCACGCTTCACGACCGCGCGAGCGCGTGGTACCAGACCCACGGTGACACCGATCGTGCGATCTCCCACGCGGTTGGTGCCTGCGACTGCGTCCGAACCGGCGATCTGCTCTGGCCGAGCATCGTCGCGTACGTCGCCCAAGGCCGCAACGACATCGTGCAAGGCTGGCTGGCCAGCTTCAGCGAGGAGGAACTGGCCGGCTACGCGCCGCTCGCACTGTGCGCCGCGCACAGCTTCCTGGTCGCCGGCAACGCGGCCGAGGCGCGGCACTGGGCGATCGCCGGTTCGGCGGCGCTGGGACGCGACCCGTCCCGATCCGCCGACGACGCGCCGCCCGCAGGCTTCGCCGGGATCAACGCGATGCTCGGCGGCGCCGGCGTGGTCGAGATGGGGCAGGCCGCCGCCGACGCCTGCCGGATCGAGCCCGAGGACAGCCCATGGCGGCCGATCTGGCTGCTGCTGGAGGGCACCGCGCTCCACCTGGCCGGCCATCGCTCCACGGCCGCGCCGCTGCTCGGGGCCGGGGCCGACATCGCCGCCGCGACGGCGCCGAGCGTGACCGCGCTGTGCCTGGCCCAAGCGGCGATGATCGCGATCGAAGGGGCCGAATGGGACACCGCAACGGACCTGACCGATCGGGCCGTGCGGGTGATCGAGGAGCGCGGGCTGATCGACTACCCGATCTGTGCGCTCGCGTTCGCGGCTGCGGCCGCCACGCGGGCACACCAGGGACGCGCGGACGAGGCCAAACGCGATCTTCGGCGTGGCGTGGATCTCCTCGCTGCACTCGGGGACTTCCTCCCGTGGTACGGCGCCGAGGCGCGGATCCTGCTCGCGCACGCGTCGCTGTGGCTGGCCGACCTGGTCGGCGCGCGGACCTTGCTCGCGGAAGCGTCGCGGCTCGCGCGCAGGACGGCCGGTGCGGTGATCTTCGCGCGGTGGTTCGACGACGCCTGGTCGTACATGGACACCTTGGCGGAGACCAGTCTGGGTGGCCCGTCGTCACTGACCATCGCCGAGCTGCGCATCCTGCGCTTTCTGCCCAGCCACCGCTCGTTCCGTGAGATCGCCGAGCAGCTCGGCGTGTCCGCCAACACGGTCAAGACCCAGGCGCACGCGGTGTATCGCAAGCTCGGCGCGGCATCGCGCTCGGAGGCGGTCACCCGGGCCGCCGAGGCCGGCCTGCTCGGTCAGTAGTCGAGCGCCAGCGCGAGCCGTGCGGCGCTCGAGACGAGCTGGGCCGAGCCCGCGGTGGAGCCGGTGGCGAACAGCACCGCGGCGACCGCGTCCTCGTCGGCGCCGGCGGCGGTGGCCAGCTCGACGGCCCACCGCAGCGAATCGGTCGGCGCGTCGAGGGCGAGCAGCGCGCCGAGGCGCACGAGCATCCGGGTTCGCCGGTCCAGGGTGGAGCCCGCCGCGACGTCGGCGTTCTCCTCCGGCTCGAGCGTCGCGCGCAGGATCGCGCTCAGCGAGCGCTCGTCGCCGGCGGCGAGCCGCAGCAGCAGGTCCCGGGCCGGGCTGTCGCCGCGTGTCTCGGTCATGGCCGCTCGGCCGTCCAGTACCACCCCTCGCCCATGGTCCGGGCGACCAGCTGGGCGCGCGAGCGCGCGCCCACCTTGGCCATGGCGTTGCGCACGTGCGTACGGACGGTGTTGTGGGCGAGATGGAGCTCCTCCGCCACCTCGGGCCCGCTCAGGCCGAGCGCGAGCAGCCGGACGACCTCGAGCTCGCGCCGGGACAACGCGACGCAGTCGCTGCGGGGCGGCGTGGCGTCGTGGTGCTGGCGGCCGGTGCGGGCGGCTCGGATGGCCACGAACAGGACGAGCCGGCGGCCGGTCACGAGCTCCGGATGCCCGGCGAAGTCCACCGTCAGCTGGCGCCCGTTGGCGCAGACGAGGTCGGCCGTGCCGGTGAAGTGGTCGCGATGAAGCAGCGCGCGCCATTCGCGTTCGGTCACCAGCGGCCCACCGGCGACGTGCTCGTAGACCGGTCGACCGATGACGTCGCTGCGCCGAAAGCCGCTGAGGCTGAGATATGCGCCGTTGACCGCGACGTGCCGACGCTGCTCGTCGAGCAGCATCATCGCGTTCTTGGAGCGGATGAAGGCCTCCCAGAACAGCGCCGCCCATCCGGGGCCGGTGCCCAGCATCTCGGGCGCTTCCGGCGTGCTCATCACCGCAGCCTGCACCGAGCGGGTGCGGTGCACATCACCCCGATCAGGTGAGAAGCGCGGGGTTACAGACCGAGCGGGTGCTCGACCTCAGGCAGCCGGTCGAGGCTCTCGCGGAGCATGGCAAGTGCCTTGTTACCCCGCCGTGCGCGCAGAGTGGCGAGCGCCACCGGCACCTCCCAGCTCGCGAACATCGGACATCCAACGCAGATCAGGGCCACCAGCGGCACGACGGCCGACGGAGCCGGCGCCAGGATCGCGGCGACGCACAGGGCCGCGCTCGCCAGGGTCGTGGCGACGGCGAGCAGCAGGGCGAGATGAGGACGGCGGCCGGCGGGCATCTTTTGCATCTACCCGAGCAATCGGCATGCATCACACGATTCTTGATCGGCCGTCCGGCCGAGGTGGCTGGATCAGTCGGCGATGTGCTGACCGTAGGCGATCAGCCCGTAGATGGCGAGAATGTCGAGCGTGAAAACGCACAGCGACCAGAACGGGTACGCGGGCATCATCATCAGCTGTACGACGGCGTTGATCGAGAGGATCACGACGCCGGTCCACCGCGCGAGCTGGTTCTTGGCGAACACGCCCAGGCCGACCAGGAGCTGCACGACACCGATGCAGAGCACGACCCAGCCCCAGGTGTTCAGGCTGCCCGCGATGTAGTGCGTGTTGTGCACGAAGAAGTGCGCGTTGCCGATCGCGGCGATCCCTTCGATGAAGTTGATCGTCCCGACCACGAGGAGCAGCACGCCGGCAAACGCGACCCAGCCGTAACCGCGCTCGGGGTCCTCGTAGACCTCGTACCTCGCTCCGGTCGTCGGCCCCTGTGCCTGGACGGACATGGCAAGCCTCCGGTTGTTGTGGTGCGACGGGCCGTGACTGGCCCGTCGTCTCGGCCTCAAGATCCCACCGGCGCGTGGGGTGGACAATGGTGCGCTCTTGCCTCTGAGGGAAGGCAGGCACCCCTCGCCATCTCACCTGGATCAGGTGATGAACGGGGCACTCGCCGGCGTCAGCATGGGCAGATGAGCACGGAGGTGAGGCTGACCGTTCAGCGGCCGTGGTCGCTAGCGGCGGTGGTGCTCGGTCTGGGCACGATCGTGCTCGCCGTAGTGGTGTTCATCACGAACTTCCCGCGCGGCCTGACCGTGCTCGCCTGCGCAGTGCTGGCCGTCGCGGTGGCCTGGTGGGGAATTCAGCGGCGGCGGGCGACACGCGCGATCGCGCTGGGACTCGCCGGCCTGCTGCTGCTCGGCGCCGTGGCCCTGGTCGTGTTCGAGGGCGCGGCGCTCCAGGACGCGATCGTGTTGGTCGCGTTCGGGGCGGCGCTGTACGCGGCGCGTGAGGGGCTGAAGCCCCGCGCGCGATGGCCACGCGCGCAGCCACCGGAGCGCCCCGTGCTGTTCTACAACCCGAAGTCGGGCGGCGGCAAAGCGGAGCGCTTCCATCTCGCCGAGGAGGCGCGCCGACGCGGGATCGAGCCGATCGAGCTTCAGCGCGGGCAGGACCTCGAGACGCTCGTGCGCGACGCGGTGGCGCGGGGCGCGGACGGGCTCGCGATGGCGGGGGGCGACGGGTCGCAGGCGATCGTGGCCATGGTCGCCGCCGAGCTCGATCTTCCCTACGCCTGCATCCCCGCCGGCACCCGCAATCACTTCGCGCTGGACCTCGGGGTGGACCGCAACGACGTGGTGGGCGCGCTCGACGCGTTCGTGAACGGCGGCGAACGCATCGTCGACCTGGCCGAGGTGAACGACAGCGTGTTCGTCAACAACGTGTCGCTGGGTCTCTACGCGGACGCGGTGCAGCGCCCCGGGTACCGCGAGGCCAAGATGCACACGATCCTCGACACGGTGCCCGACGTGCTCGGACCGGATGCGGCGGCGCCCGACCTGGAGTGGCACGGCCCTAACGGCCGCGAGTCGGCGGTGGCCATCCTGATCTCCAACAACCAGTACCGGATCGGTCGCGCGATCGGGTCGGGCACGCGGCCGCGGCTCGACCGCGCCGTGCTCGGCATCACGGTGCTCGCGCCGATTACGGGCCACCGGGGCTCGATCAACCGCAAGCTCGGCATGCAGCAGTGGACGGCGCCGGAGTTCGAGGTCGAGTCCGCCCGTCCGGTGGCGGCGGGGATCGACGGTGAGGCGGTGACCCTTCAGCCGCCCGTTCGTTTCCGCATCCGCCCGCGGGCGTTGCGCGTGCGCATCGCCCCGCACCACCCGGGCGTCTCGCCGTCGGCGCTGGCGCCCGACAGGCCGCGGGACACGATCGCGACGCTGGTTCGATTGGCCGTGCGCGGCGCGGGGCGGGCGGGTCCTGCGTCCCCCGCGTAAGGCTCATCCGTTTCGGGTGATGACCGGGGTCTCGCCCGGATCGATGCTACGTACGTCAATCACCGAAAGGAGATAAGGGATGGCGACGCTGCTGGCGATTGGTTACCCGGACCAGGGAACCGCCGAGCAGGCCATGCAGACAGTCCAGGAACTGCAGTCGGAGCTGATCATCCAAGCCGAACAGGTCGCGTCAATCTCGCGTGATCTCGAGGGCAAGTACCACGTGCACACCAACCATGCCGGCGGCGCGAGTGCCGGAGCGTGGTGGGGCGGCTTCTGGGGGATGCTGTTCGGGCTCCTGTTCTTCATTCCGTTTGCCGGGTTGGCGCTCGGCGCGGGGATGGGCGCGTTGTTTGGGCACTTCGGCGCCAAGGGGATCGACAAGGCGTTTCAGGAACAGGTCCGCGACTACGTGAAGCCGGGTACGTCCGCCCTGTTCATGGTCATCGAGCAGGCGACCCCGGACAAGGCGATCGCCGCGATGCAGCAGTACGGCGGCACGGTCATCCGCACGTCGCTCTCGGACGAGGACACCAAGAAGCTGCAGGACGCGCTGACGTCGACCGAGGCTCCGGTCGCCTGAGCGCAAGTTCCCAAACGAGGAGATCAACATGCCTGTCGTTGGAGCAGATACACACCAGACGCTTTCCGACCTCTCGGTCGGCAAGTCCGACATGCTCGAGAAGGCCGTCGGCCTGCGCGAGGCCTCCCTTGAGGTCAGCGGCCTCGACGCGCGGACGTTCGACCTGTGCAAGATCGCCGCGCTGATCGCGCTCGACGCCCCGCCGGCCTCGTACGCCTGGCAGCTCGGCAACGCGCTGGCCGACGGCGTCACCCCCGAGGACATCCTCGGCGTGCTCGTCGCCGTGGCGCCGCAGGTTGGCGGCCCCAGGATCATCGCCGCCGCGCCCGAGATCATGGTCGCCCTCGGGCTCGACCTCCCCGATGACGAAGGCTAGGCGGTAGCCATGCCACTGATGAGACGCCGCCCGCTGCTGCGCGCCGCCGCGGTCGGCGGTGGCGCGTACGCCATGGGCAAGCACGCCGAACGCAAGCAGGCGGATGCGCAGGAGGACGCGTACAACGCCGGCCAGCAGTCGGCCATGGCGGCCGCGCCACCGCCGCCGCCGCCCGCCGCTCCGGCGCCGGCCGGCGGGGTCAGCTCCGCCGACGTCAGCCGCCTTCAAGAGCTCGGCAAGCTGCACGAGCAGGGCATCCTCACAGACGAGGAGTTCGCGCAGCAGAAAGCCCTCATCCTCGGCACTCGGTAAGAACGCCCTGCCGAGGTAACCGCGACCGCCGGCGGCCACCCCGCCGGCGGTCGCTCGCCGGCGATTCGGCCGGCCATTTCGGCAGCCACCGCAAAGGGTCGCGGTCGCTGTCAGGACGGGGTACCTGGTCCCACGGACGCCGAGCGAAGCGAGGCCCCAACGTCGATCGGGGGTGGCGCGGGCCCGAGCGCCGGCGCGCCCTCGAGCATCCGGCGCCACCCCATCAGCACGTCGTGCACCGCCGCGGCGCCACGGATCGGCTCGGCCGGCGCCGGCAAGTCGACCGGGTGCAGGATGAACGGCTGGGTCTGGGGGCCGCCGAGGCCGCCGTGGAACGAGATCAGCTCCTCGAACGCGCAGGCCTGCTCGAGCTCAGGGTCGTAGAAGCTGTTGACCATGATGTCGGCGACGTGCTCGAAGCCGTCGGTGCGTCGCAGGTGATCGGCTGCGCCGGGCGCGAACGGCGCGAGCGGGTCCTCGCCCTCGACGGAGTCGTCGGTCAGGTACCGAACCCCCCGGGGGCCGAGCACGACCGGACCCCGCTCCCGCGAGCGGACGAGCAGGAAGCCGATGTGCGGATGCCGGCGCAGCGTCTCGAGCAGCTTCGGGTGGCGCTCCTCGATCTCCTCCTGGTATAGCCGGCGCGGCTCGTCCATCAGGTACACGAGCCCGAGGTTGCCCGACCCTAGGACGATCACGTCGTTCTCGCCCACGGTGTCGGACTTGGACTTCCGGTCGGCGCTCCGCCGTCCGGTCGCCTCCGCCACCGCGTGGCCGACCGCCACGTCGTTCTCGTCGCCCTCGGACACGTGCGCGACGCTGGCGTCGGTGAGCGACCGCTCGACCAGCGCGTGCAGGTCGTAGCCGTTGCGCTGCTTGAACGTGGCGCCCTGGGTCTGGCCGTGGTCGGACAGCACGACGATCTGGTAGGGCCGGGGGGCAAAGCGCCGGGCGCGGTCAATGCGCCCGAACTGCTCGTCGAGCTTGCGCAGCGCCTCGAGCGTGTCGGCCCGCTCGAGGCCCGAGTGGTGCGCGACCTCGTCATAGCTCGAAAACGTCGCGTACACGGTGGGGCGCCCGGCCATCATGTCGGTGAGGACGCCGAACACGATCAGGTCTCGCACGCCGACGCACATCGACGCGCGCAGCAGCGGATACATGCCGCCCCGGTGGCCGCGCGGACGTACGCCTCGCCGGCGCTGCTGGGTGGCGGCGATCTTCTCGATCCCCGCTTCCCAGAAGAACAGGACGAGCAAGCGCGAGACGTTGAACCCGTTGGCCAGGAACGCCCGGTAGCCGGGATTGGCGCGCTTCTCGGCGCTCATCCGGCTGACGGTCAGGATCATCGCCTCGGCGTCGCCGGAGAACAGATTGCCGCGGCTGGCGCCGTCGCCGGCCAGCAGGCCGTGGCCGCTTGACAGCCGGCGTTCGATCTCGGCGCAGTCCTCGGGCGAGGAGCAGGCCATCACCTTGCGGTTGGCCTTCTCGACCCAGCGGAAGGCCGGGATGCCCTCGTTCGACCCGAGCAGGATGCCGGCCTGGCTGGCGCCGGTCTGGGAGCTGAGGTCGGGCTCCCACTCGATCATGTGGTGCGTTCCCGCCTCGAGCCAACTGGCCATGTGCGGCGCGTTGCCGTCGCGAATCGCGCGCTGGAGCACCGGCCGGGCCAGACCGTCGATCTCGAGGAACAGGATCCCGGGGGTGCTCGTGTTCACGGGCTTGCCCTGCCGGCGCGCGATGCGGCGGATCACGCGCAGCGAGTAGGTGTCGTCGTCGTTGACGCCGAGGATCACGTCGAGCACGAGCATCGCCGCGGAGATGACGACCGCCGCGAGCAGAGCCCAGCCGAACGAGCTGACCCTGAGCGTCCGTGTGGTGATGTGCGAGACCAGCAGGAGGATCAGCGCATCGAGCACGAGCACGATCACGAACCCGAGCGCCAGCGTGAACGGCAGGCGAAGCGCGGCCACCAGCGGCGGCAGCACCGCGTTGAGCGCAGCGATCGCGACGGCGGCGGCGAGCGCATCGCCGAAGTTGCCGACGCTCACGCCGGGGACGATCGCGGCGGCGATGAACACCGCGACGCCCGCCACGAGCCACGACAGCAGCACGTGGAGCAGGCGGTAGCGCGGCGCCTGGGGGCTCCACGTCATCGCTTCGGCGTATGTTTCGTCGGCCATCGAGCGTGGAGTATCACGACGCGCCATGGCCGGGATTTCACCCGCATTGGGTGATGGGGCGCCTTGGCTGCCTGCGATGATCCCCGGATGTCAGCTACGACTCCTCGACGGACCGCCAAGACGGTCGTCCCCCATCTCACGGTCGCGGAGCGCGAGGCGCGCGGAAAGCAAGCGCGCGCCGAAGTGCCGCGATCCCAGCATGCTTCCTACGAGGCGTCATCCGAGCGTCCCGATCCGGTCGCCCTCCTGCAGTTGCAGGCGCTCACGCGCGTGCCGGAGCTGGTGCCGATCCGCTACGGCCGGATGATCGTCTCGCCGTTCACCTTCTACCGCGGCGCGGCCAAGATCATGGCCTACGACCTGGCGCGCACGCCGCGGTCGGGCATGAGCGTCCAATGCTGCGGCGACGCGCACCTGTCGAACTTCGGAGTGTTCGCCTCGCCCGAGCGCCGCCTCGTGTTCGACATCAACGACTTCGACGAGACGCTCCCCGGGCCGTGGGAGTGGGACGTCAAGCGCCTCGCGGCCAGCATGCTGATCGCCGCGCGCGACAACGGCTTCGCGGTCAAGGACCAGGACCGGGTCGTCCTCGACACGGTCCGCACCTACCGGACCGCGATGCGCGAGTTCGCCGGCATGAAGAACCTCGAGGTGTGGTACGCGCGGCTCGAGGTCGAGCCCGTCCTGCGCCAGTTCCAGTCACAGTTCAAGCCCGAACAGGTCAAGCGGACTCAGCGCGCCCTGGCCAAGGCGCAGACCCGCGACAGTATGTCGGCGTTCTCGAAGCTCGCTCAGAACGTGAACGGGCGCGCCGAGATCGTGGACCAGTCGCCCCTGATCGTTCCCTTGCGCGTAATGCTTTCGGAGGCGGAGGCGGGCGAGTGGTTCGAGTGGCTGCGCCGGGGGATCCGGCAGTTCCGGCTCTCGCTCTCCCACGATCGGCGCGCGCTGCTCGAGGAGTTCCAGCTCGTCGACTTCGCGCGCAAGGTGGTCGGCGTGGGGAGCGTGGGTACGCGCGCGTGGATCGCGTTGTTCCTTGGGCGCGACGGCACCGATCCGCTGTTCCTCCAGCTCAAGGAGGCTGAGGCCTCGGTGCTCGAGGAGCACCTCGGGCCGAGTGAGTTCAGGAACCACGGCCAGCGGGTGGTCATCGGGCAGCGGCTGATGCAGGCGACAAGCGACATCTTCCTGGGCTGGATCCACATCAAGGCCGGCTTGGACGGGGTCGCGCGCGACTTCTACGGACGACAGCTGAAGGACTGGAAGGGCTCAGCCGAGATCGAGCAGATGGTCCCCGATGGGATGGCGGCTTACGGCCGGCTGTGCGGCTGGACGCTGTCGCGGGCGCACGCCCGCAGCGGCGACCGGATCGCGATCGCGTCCTACCTCGGTGGCGGCAACAGCTTCGACCGGGCGATCCTCGAGTTCTCGCGCGCGTACGCGGACCAGAACGAGAGCGACTACAAGGCGCTCAAGGACGCGGTAGATTCTGGGCGGGTGGTTGCGCAGACCGGGGTCTGAGCCGCTAACTGCACTTCGACGAGGTCGCGCTCGAGAAGTTCTGAACTGCGGTCGAAACGGCTGCCGCATCGCTGACGGACTGCGCGATCGCCGCCGCCGACGGATTGCTCCCGAGCGCCTTGGCGGAGTCGGCCAGCGCGTTCACCGAGCTTTGGAGTGCGCTGCTCTCGTTCGGGAAGTCGCTCTTGGCGCTCGAGACAACCGCCTTTGCGTCGTCCTCGACCTTTGTCAGCGCTGACTTCAGGCCGTTCGTCCCGTTTTGTACGACGTTCGTGGTCGGGACGGCTTTGATCGAGCTCTTCAGGCTGGCGAGCGACGAGCAGTAGGACGGCTTGCTGCTGCCGCACCCGACGAGAAGGGCGGCGGCGACGAGTAGCGCCGCCGCAATCGCTGGGGGGTACCGGCTATCCGCCATTGAGCAGCTGTGTCTTCGCGGTCTCGTACTCCTCGGCCGTGAGCGCGCCGTGATCGCGCAGCTCGGCCAGCTTGTCGAGCTGATCGGCGGTGGTCTCGCTCGGCGGCGACGAGGTCGGTCGGCGCATACTCGACATCCGCGTGCGGATCGCTTGGGAGGCCGCGCCCGCCCGGGCCTCGGGGAACTCGCGCGCGGTCTGGCGGATCAGCAGCTCCGTCCCGAACAGGGCGAGCACGGTGAAGGTGATGATCCCGGCCGGCGTGCCCGTGGCGGGGATCGGGTCCCAGATGAACAGCAGGGCCAGGAGCCCGAGCGTGACCGCAAACGTTCCCCACGGGTTCTCGCGCAGGAACGGGGCGATTGCCTCCCGGGCGGTACGCGGTAGGCGACCGGGGCCCGCGAACCAGGCGCAGATGACCAGAATCACGCCGGTGAACACCACGGCGCCGGCGACCTCGGTGAGGAGCTGTGTGCCGATCCCGATCGTCGCCCGGATCGCCGGGCGCAGCGACTCGTCGTTGGTGATCGAGTTGGTGATCTGCGTCTGGAGGATGTTACGTCCGAAGAACACGACGACGCCGGCGAAGATGCCCGCGAAGCCGACCGTCATCAGGGTGCGGCGGCGGTGGCCGGTGGCGAGCAGGATCGAGAGCGCGTACAGCAAGGGACACAGGATCGTGAGCCACAGGGCGAGCCCCTTGATCGCCTTGCCCCCGTTCTGGACGGTCTTCAGCTGGTGCGCCTTGAACACCGTCAGGTTGGCCACGTTCGCGGGCAGGTGCTGGCTCAGTCCCGAGGGAAGCCCCAGGCGGGAGGCGACGTTCTCGAGGATCAGCCCCAGATTGAGCGTCACCGCGCCGTTGTTGGTCGAGACCGCCCCCTTGCCGCCGTTGACCACATTTATGAAGGTCTGATCCGCGGCTCGGTTGGCCTGCGCCCACAGGTCCTGGACGCGTGGGCGTTGCAGGGCGAGGTCGGTGGCCTGTACGGCGCCGCTGCGCAGCGCGCCGGCGGCCGGCCCGGCCAGTCCCTGGAGTGCCGGCGGCAGGCCCTGCTTGAGCAGGCCGGGCACGTCGACGTTGGCGTACAGCTGGTCGACGAGGTAATTCGCGGTCGCGCTCCGAATTTGCGGGTTCGCGATCAGCTGGGTGCTGGTGTTGGACCAGTTGTCGGGGTTGAACAGGAGCCGGTTGGCCCAGATCGCGAACATCCCGATGATCAGCAGCAGGGTGGTGACGCTGATCAGAGCGTCGACCCCGATCAGCCGCTTGCGCGAGATCGTCCTCGGAGCGGGCGTTGGTTCGGGCACAGATGACACGACCGTGGTCTGTTCGCCGGAGCGCTCTTCATCGGGCGGCACAACAACCCCAATCTCTCGTTCTCGCCGGTCCAGGGCGGATGCTCAGGGTCGCGGTCGAAATCGGCATCGCCCTATTCGGGTGATGGCGGTGTCCGGGGTGGGCCGGAAGATCCTCTCGACATGTCCGAAAATAACGACACACCCAGCTCGCGCGCGCGGGGATTGTTGGGCATCCCGGGGCGCGCCGCCGCGATCACCTTGAGGCCGATATCGGGGGCGGTCGGGCGGGCTGCGGCCGCCGGGGTCGAGGCCGAGCGACGCACGGTCGACTGGGTGCTCCAGAGCCCCGAACTGGAACGCGCCCTGAACGCGGCGGTCGACAGCGTGCGGATTCAGGCTTCCCTCGAGCGCGCCCTCGACAGCGAGGGCGTCAAGCGACTCGTCGATCGGCTGTTCGACAGCGGTCTGCTCGACCAAGTGATCACGCGGATGTTCGAGACCGGCCTGATCGATCGGGTAATCGCCCAGATGTTCGATGCCGGCGTGATCGACCGGCTGCTCGAGCGGCTGCTGGCCAGCGAGGGCCTGTGGCACATGATCGACGAGATCGCCGGCAGTCCGTCCGTGACCGCCGCGATCTCGCAGCAGGGCCTCGGATTCGCCGACCAGGTGACCGACGAGGTGCGGGAGCGGTCGCGGAAGGCCGATGATTGGCTCGAGCGCGCGGCTCGCCGGCTGGCTCACCGACCGCCCAGGGTGCTGCCGCCGGAGCCCGACCCAGGCGTGTAATGACCGTCGTGGCGGGTCCGCTCGAGCCCACGGCGCCCACCGCCGCGCCCCCCGTCCGGTACGTCGGCCTGGCCACCCGCGCGATCTCGTTCGCCATCGACGCCGCGATAATCGATCTCGTAGTGATCATCGGAGGGATCGGCGCCGCCCTGATCCTGTCCCTCTTGCACCTGCCCTCGTCCGTGAAGACGGCTCTCGCCGTGATCGGCGGCGTGGTGGTGATCCTCTGGAGCATCGCGTACTTCGTGGTGTTCTGGTCGACCACGGGGCAGACGCCGGGCGCCCGCGTAATGCAGATCCGCGTCGTGTCAGACGGCGACTCGCGGATCAAGCCTCGGCGCGCGCTGCTCCGGTGCGCCGGGGTCCTGCTCGCCGCCCTGCCGTTGTTCGCCGGCTTCATTCTGATCCTGTTCGATCCCCGGCGGCGCGGCTTCCAGGACCGCCTGGCCCGCACGCTCGTGATCGAGGCGCCGAAGACCTCGTATATCGCGACGTTCCGCGCCGGCCGGCGCGCCGCAAACGACGCCCCCTCACCACCGCAGCACTGAGCCTGGCCACTCATCCGTTTCGGGTGATGACCGGGGTGGCGCCGCTCGCGAGTCTGCACAGCTCAACCATCGAAAGGAGACGCGGGATGGCAACGCTGGTTGCGATTGGCTACCCGGACCAGGGGACCGCTGAGCAGGCCAGGCAGACGGTTCAGCAGTTGGAGTCGGAGTTGATCATCCAGGCCGATCAGGTCGCTTCAATCTCGCGCGACCTCGAGGGCAAGTACCACGTGCACACCTCGCACGGCGGCGCGTCAGCCGGCGCCGGCGCGTGGTGGGGCGGCTTCTGGGGCCTGCTGTTCGGTCTGTTGTTCTTCATTCCCTTCGCAGGACTTGCGATCGGCGCCGGGATGGGCGCGCTGTTCGGTCACTTCGGGGAGAAGGGAATCGACAAGGCCTTCCAGCAGCAGGTCCGCGACTACCTGAAGCCGGGCACCTCCGCCCTGTTCATGGTCATCGAGCAGGCGACGCCGGACAAGGCGATCGCCGCGCTTCAGCAGTACGGCGGCACGGTGATCCGGACATCGCTGTCCGACGAGGACACCAAGAAGCTGCAGGACGCCCTGACGCCCAGCGAGGCCCCGGTCGCCTAACGGGATTTGAAGCTGGCCCCACGGCTGCCGGCCACAACGCCGGCAGCCGTTTTTCGCGCCTCGCGACACTTCTAGGCGGTGTGGTGGACCGCGGGTAGGTCCACGTACCCGGCAACCTTCATGCGGGCACCCTTGTGTCGCGCACCCCGCGCCTGGGATGGTTACCCTGGGCGCGCGGCGTCGCTGTGCCTCTGGTGACGGGGAACGCGGCGAAATACGCTTGACGGTGCGGTTAGCCGTCGTAGCGTTGTCTGAGCGGGATTTGCCCCCCTCAGACCCCCGTTGTCCTTGAGCTCGTGAGTTCACCGCTAGCCGCCAGCCACTCCAATTTCGCCTTCGCCGGGCGGATCCTGGATCGCATGGGCGGGTCGTCGCGGAGGCTCGTGGATGCGGTCCCGACGTCCTGGCGTCTGACCGGTGTCGCAGTCCTCGGCGCGTTCGCCGCAGCCGGGGTCGCCGCCACCACGGCGAAGAACCCGCTCGCGTCCCCGCCTGGCACCGCCGTCGTGCTGCGGGTGGCGATCATCGTGGCGCTGATCGGGGCCGGCCTGTGCGCCCGGACGAGCGAGATCCAGGCGCGGATGGGCGGTCTGTTGATCGGAGCCGGCTTCATCTCCGCGCTCTGGCTGCTCAACGGCTCGAGCAACCGGGTGCTGTTCAGCATTGGTGTGGCGGCGGCCAGCGTCGCGCCGGTGCTGTTCGCGTACCTGTTGCTGGCGCATCCGACCGGGCGGCTGTCCTCGCGCCGGGAGGCGCAGTTCCTGTGGCTGACGGGCGGCGTGCTCGCGGCGGTGTGGCTGCTCGGCATGCTCATGACCCTGCAGCCACCGCTCAAGACGCCACTGCTCCAGTGCTCCCCGCACTGTCCGCCCAACGTGTTCGTGTTGGGGTCCACGTCCGATGCGGTCGGAGTGGTGCAGGCCGCGATGAGGCTGGCCTGGCTGCTGTTGAGCGTCGGCACGCCGATCCTGCTCATCCGCCGTGTGCGCTTCTCGCCCGCGCCGGTCCGCCGGGCCTTGCTCCCCGTTGCCGCGGTCGCCGTGCTGGTTCCCGTCCTGCTGCTGCTCTACCTCGGTTCAGAGATCGCGGGCGCCGGTGCTGACCCGACGATCGGCGCTCTCTACATCGGGCTGTCCGCAGCGGTGCCGGTGGCCATCCTGGCCGGGCTCGGGCGCGAGCGGCTGTTCATGGGCCAGACGCTCGCCGAGTTCGTGAGCGAATTGGCCCGCATGCCCGATGCCGACCCCGAGACCCTGATGGCGGCGGCGCTGCGCGATCCGTCACTCCGGATCGCCTACCGCCGCCCCGGACTGGCCAGCTACGTGGACTCCCACGGCGTTCCCGTGTCGGACTTTCCGCCCGGCGAGGCGGTCACATGGATCGAGCGGGGTGGGCGGCCGGTCGCCGCGGTGCTGTACAGCCCGGAGCTCGCGCGCGACGAGCGGTTCGTGCAGGCGGCGGGCGCGGCGGCGCTGATCCGCCTCGAAAAGGTCCGGCTCGAGGCGGATCTGAAGGCCTCCACGGCGGACATGGCGGCGTCCCGGGTACGCCTCCTCGAGATGGCGCATGCCGAGCGGCGCCGGCTCGAGCGCGATCTCCACGACGGCGTGCAGCAGCATCTCGTCGGCCTGCGCATCAAGCTCGAGATGGCGGCCGAGGCGATGAAGGACGACCCGACCCAGGGCGAGCGCGTGCTCGCGTCGGTGGGGCGGCAGATGGACGACATCCTGCACGAGGTCCGCTCGCTCGCGCGCGGGATCTATCCGTCGCTGCTGACCGAGCGCGGCGTCGCCGAGGCGCTCCGGGCCGCCGCGCGCAGCTCGCCCGTGCCCGCTGAGGTGCGCGGTCGCGTCGGTCGTTACGCGGAGGACGTCGAGGTGGCCGTCTACTTCTGCTGCCTGGAAGCGCTCCAGAACGTCGCCAAGCACGCCGGTCCCGATGCGACCGCGACCGTCGCCCTGCACGAGGGCGAGGGCTACATCAGCTTCCAGGTGCGGGACTCGGGTGTCGGCTTCAGCCCGAGATCGGTCCAGCGCGGGAGCGGCTTGATCAACATGCGCGACCGGATCGAGGCGGTCGGGGGCGAGCTCGAGGTGACCTCGCGGCGGGGACGCGGCACTTTGGTCCGCGGCAGCGTGCCGATCGAACCGCAAGTCGAAGTGATCGCGGCCGGCATGGATGCCGACCTGTCGCCCTGACACGTGCAGGCTCCCTTGTCCGCGGGTGCCAAGATGACCGATGCTCGGCCTCTCACGATCTGACTTCGAAAGGAGCGACCCATGTGTCGCTGGCTCGCCTACTCCGGCGCCCCCATTCTGCTCGAGACGGCGCTGTACTCGCCCGCCAACTCGCTGATCGACCAGAGCCTGCACTCCAAGCTCGGCGCCGAAGCCACCAACGGCGACGGGTTCGGCGTCGGCTGGTACGACCACTACGAAGTGCCCGGCGTGTTTCGGAGCATCGAGCCGGCGTGGAACGACGCGAACCTTCGCGAGCTCTCCCGGCACGTCACCTCGAGACTGTTCTTTGCCCACCTCCGTGCCGCGATCGGGTCGCCGGTGCAGCAGACCAACTGCCATCCGTTCCGGCATGGCAAGTGGCTGTTCATGCACAACGGGTACGTCGACGAGCTTGCGCGGGTCCGACGTGACCTCGTGTTCGCGGTCGACGAGTCGCTCTACCCCGAGATAACCGGGACGGCGGACACCGAGATTCTGTTCTACCTCGCGCTGTCGTTCGGCTTGGAGGATGATCCCGCGGACGCGATCGCGCGCGCCATTGGGCTGGTGGAGCAGGTCGGGCACGACAAGGGCGTCAAGTTCCCCTTCCAAGGCACGATCGCGACGACCGACGGGGACCGGATGTGGTGCTTCCGCTACTCGAGCGAGCGGCGGTCGCGGTCGCTGTACTTCACCCGCAGCGTGCCCACGCTGCGCGAGCTCTACCCGGACCGGGAGGTCCTGCAGGAGGCCTCAGACGACGCGCGGCTGGTCGTGTCCGAGCCGATCGGTAATCTCCCCGGCGCTTGGCAGGAGGTGCCCGAGTCGAGCTACGGGATCGTCGGCCGCGGCGAGGACTCGCTGCACATGTTCAAGGTCAAGCCCCCGACGACGACGGTCGCCGTCGGGGCCTGACGGCGTTTTCCGCGGTCCTACGTCGTCTGGACGTCGAGCGGCTCGGCTGCATGCGCGCGCGCCGGGGTGTCGAGCCACGACATGTCCGCCGGCCTGACGCGCCGGCCGATCGCGAGCAGCGAGTCCACCAGCGAGAGCACCTCGGCGTGCGTGCGATCGTCGTGGGCCGAGATGGCCTGAACCGCGCGGGCGGCGAGGATGTGGACCGGCGGATCGGGCGCGAAGGCGCGCAGGCGCCCCGAGACCAGCCAACGGCTACGGCGCGGCGGGCGGCGCTCGTGGGTCCAGGCGGTCAACCGCTCGGCGCGGGCGCGCTCGACGGCCAGGGTCGAGCGGCTGCCCACGACCTTGGCGGCGTAGGCGTAGAGGTCCTGACGGCGACGATCGTCGATCGAGTCGTTGTAGGAGCGCATCAGGGCGGAGATCACCGGACACACCGAGGCGGGGTGGTCGGTGAACTGCTCGCCGGCTAGCATCGAGGCGAGCTCCATCACGCAGGCACCGTCTTGCGGGGAGCGATGCTTGCCCTTGCTGAGCTTGATCGTCTGAAATGTGACTGAGCTCATGACGACCTTTCCTGTGGTGTGAGTCGGACTGTGAACGGACCGGTGGTCCTCGCGTCTCAGTCTGGTTGGCACGGACGGCGGGCGCAACGGTGTCCGCACCCGAGCCTCATGGGTGCCCGCCGGTGTGCCCGGCTCGGTGCCGACGCAGCCCCGAAAACTGTGGTGGGAGCTTCCCGACGTGACGGGTGCCGGCTCTCTTGATCGCGCGCGCGCAGCTGCGAGCCTCAGCGACGGTGAAAGAGGTTTCGTCGGAGCAGATAGGCACCGCGCTGCGCCGGCTGGCGGCCGACCTCGTGGCCGAGCGTCGGCGCGTCGCGCTGCTGGAGCGCGAGAACCGGGAGCTGCGCGCGCAGCTCGAGGAGCTGCGGCGCCCGGCGGCCGCCTCTGAGCCCGAGCAGCGACCCTCGGCGGTATGAGCTCGGATGACCGGCTTGCGGTCGCTCGGGCCGCGGATCCGATCGCTCGTGTCGGCCATCCAGTCGGGTGACGAGGATCAGATAGAGCAGGCGATCCTCCGGATCAGCCGCCGGCGTCGCGAGTTCGCGCCGCTGGGGTTCGCGGTGGGGGCGTTCGTGCTGCTGTTCAACGGGCTGCGGCTGATCCTGTCCAACTGGCGGTTGATGCTGGTCCAGATCCTCCCCGCGATGTGGATCTGGCTGGCGATGTTCGACCTGAAGATCCACGTGCTGCACGGCCGGTCCTTCCACGTTCTCCGCGGACCGATCCTGATTCCGATCGGGCTGGCCATCATCGCGCTGACCGTGGCGAGCTATCTCCTCAACGCGGTGTTCGCGTTCGCGATCTCCGAGCCCGGGCGGCCCGAGGTCGGCCGGGGGTTCGCACAGGCGCGCCGCCACACGACACCGGTCGTCGCGGCGGGGGTCGTCATCGGGTTGGCGCTGGCCTTCGCGACCACCGTGGTGACGAGGTGGGGGCATCCCTGGTTCGGGATCGTCCTGAGCGTGGTCGTCGGCATCATGATGGTCAGCTACGTGGCGCTGCCCTCGCGACTGATCGGCGTCAAACAGACCGGGTCGCGGCGCGACAAGCTCACGACGAGCGCGGTGGCCGGGGCGATCGGGGCCACGGTGTGCACCCCACCATATGTGCTGGGGCGGGTCGGGCTGCTGATGCTGGGCTCGAAGGTGCTGTTCATCCCGGGCATCTTCGTGCTCGCGGTGGGGGTCACGCTCCAGGCGAGCGCTACCGGCGCGGTCCGGGCGATCAAGCTGAGCGTCAAGCTGCGCGGGGATCGGCGGTCGGTCGCGGCGGCCCCGTGACCGTGAGGTGAGACCAGCTAGTTCCGGTTCCCGAACAGCTGCAGGAATAGGAGGAACACGTTCAGGATGTCGAGGAAGATCGAGGCTGCGAGGGGAATCGCCTGGTCCTGGCCGGCGTGGCGCAGCCGGTTGAAGTCGATCACGGTGTAGAGCGCGAACACACCGAGTCCGATCACCGTCCAGGCCGTGTAGGCCGCCGGGATGTGGACGAACAGCAGCACAAAGCCGGCGATGATCAGCGCGAGCAGGAGCCAGAACGCGATCCGGTAGAGGTAGGAGAGATCCCGGCGCACAGCGTACCCGGCGGACCCGAGTCCACCGATGAACAACGCGGTCGCGCCGAACGCCTGGCGGACCGCGGTGGGATCGGTCGCCGCGTAGTAGTTCACGGTCGCGGACACGCTGAACCCGATCAGCAGGCCAAACGCCAGCAGCAGGCCGAGGGCGAGAGAAGTGTTGCCGCGGGAGTTGGCCACGTTCAGCCCGAACAGGCACCCGAGCCCAAGCAGCCAGAAGATGAACCAGCCGGAGCCGCCCCAGCTGCGCGCGACGAATACGCCGAGCGTCGCGACGGCGACGGTTGCGGCGACGAGCCACATGACGCGGCCGAACAGGCTCGCGGTCTGCGCGCGCCCCGGTTGGGCGTAACTGGCGACGCTCATGCCCCTGAGGATGCCAGGTCGGCGCCGCGGTTTCCATCGCGCTTGGTTAGTGAGTGACGAAGGCTTCGACGGCGATGATCGCCAGGCCGAGCGCCAGGTTGAGCGACACACTGACGACCGTGGCGACGGTGCTGAGGTCCTCCAGGCGCGCGTAGCGGATCCCCTGCACGACCAGCGCGAGGATGCCGACGGCGAACGCCCAGCGCACCGCGGTCGACGCGTGCAGGACGCCGGCCGCGCCAAGCACGATCGCCGCCACGGGCAACACGGCGGAGAGCACGATCGAGTACTCCCGGCGCGCGATTTCGCGAACCTCCTTGACATCCAGCCGGCGATCGGCGGCGACGCTCTCGCCTAATGCATGGGAGTAGACGTGCGCGATCCACAGCACCAGGGCGCTGATCGCCGCGATCGACGCGAGCCGCCAGAGGTGATGCTGGTACGTGCGTGCGCCGGCGGCCAGGACCGACATCACGACGATCGTCCCGTACACCGTGCCGGCGATCGTGCGGCGCTCTCCGAGGAGGTAGCGCCGGAGGAACTGCCGCATGCCCGCCACTATCCCGGTCGCTCGGGGTGGCGCGTCATCCGATCGAGATGACGTCTGCCGCCGATCCTTGTCTTAGCTTTGGCGCCGGCATGGCGGATCCGGCACCGCAGGCGAGCGATGTGACCCGGCGGACCTGGCTTGCCGCGGAGCGGACGTGGCTGGCGTGGTGGCGCAGCGGGCTGGCCGTCGGCGCGGTCGCGCTCGCAGTGGGGCGGTTCCTCCCGGAGATCGCACACCGGGAGACGTCATGGCCGTTCAAGGCGCTCGGGCTCGGTTACGGGTTGCTGTCGGTTGGAGTGCTGGCGATCGGCGGGGTGCGCCAGCGGCGCGCCGCGGTCGCGCTTCGACAGGGCTCGTTCGAGCCGCTGAGTTCACCGCTGGTCAACTGGTTGACGGGGCTTGCCATCGCTCTCTCGGTGGCGTCGATGGTCCTCGTGGTGACGGCGTTCTAGGGAGGAGGTGTCCGTGTTTGCCATTCGCAAACTGATGCCGGCGCTGGTGGCCGGCGCTGTGCTTGGATGGTTGATCGGTGGCTGCGGCTCGGGTGGCGCGGAAACGGCGGTTCAGCAGGCCAAGTCGGTGGCGTCGGGCGTGGCCTCTCAGGTGAGCAGCACCGTCGCGGGCACGCCCGAGACGGCGACCGCCGAGCCCGTGGCCGACACCACGACGACCACCACGCCGACGGCCCAGACCAGCACGACGACGAAGACGAGGACCGTGACGGAGCCGCCGAAGACGACGACGGTCACCGAGACGAGCACGCGCAACACGACGTCGGTGACGGAACGGACGACGACGGTGGAGGTCACGCCGCACACCACGGGCACGCAGACGTCGGGGAGCGGCGGGTTGCAGTGGTGGGGCTGGGCGCTGATCGCGCTCGGGGCGATCGTGGTCGGGCTCATCATGTACATGGTGGGGCGGGGTCGCCGGGAGCCGCCCTCCGGAGGATCGCCCGATGGCGCGCCGCCGCCGTCCTCATAGGGGCCGCCGAGCGCGCCACCGCCGCCGGGCGAGTTCTGACCCCGGGACGGAGAGGCCAGGACAGGTACGCTGCCCGTGCCGATGAGCACGCCCGCGCCGTTCACCAGCGAGGACTTCGCGCACCGGATGGCGCGCGCGGCCGAGCAGGCGCGCGAGGCCGGCCTCGCCGGGCTGGTGGTCGCGCCCGGCCCCGACCTCGTGTACTTCACCGGCTATGCGCCGATGATCTCCGAGCGGATCAGCGTGCTCGTGATCAACGTCGCCCGCGACCCGGTCATGCTCGTCCCCTCGCTGGAGCGCTCCGGTGCCGCGGGGGCCCCGGGGGTGGCAGCGATCGCTCTGAGCGCCTGGTCCGACGGCGAGGACCCCTACCGGGCCACCGCCGGTCTACTCGACGCGACCGGACGCTACGCGATCTCCGACTCGGCCTGGGCCTTGCACCTGCTCGGGCTGCAGGGCGCGCTGCCGCAGTCGGGCTTCGTCTCGATGACCGAGGCGCTCCCGATGCTGCGCGCGATCAAGGACGCCGACGAGCTCGAGCGACTGACCGCCGCCGGCCGCGCCGTCGACGGCTGCTTCGAGGAGATCATCCGATCGCGGTTCGAAGGCCGGCGCGAGCGCGAGATCGCCGCCGACCTCGCCACGCTCCTGCGCGAGCATGGACATTCGCGCGTCGACTTCACGGTCGTCGGGTCCGGGCCCAACGGAGCCAACCCGCACCACGAGCTGAGCGATCGCGTGGTCGAGCGGGGCGACATGGTCGTGATGGACTTCGGCGGCGTCAAGCACGGCTACGAATCGGACATCACGCGCACCGTCCACGTCGGCGAGCCCAGCGAGGACGAGCGCGAGGTGTTCGAGGTCGTCCGCGCCGCCCAGCAGGCCGGCTTCGAGGCGGTGCGTCCCGGGGTGGCCTGCCAGGAGATCGACCGCGCCGCGCGCCGGGTGATCGCCGACGCCGGCTACGGCGAGTACTTCATCCACCGCACCGGTCACGGAATCGGCCTCACCGCGCACGAACCGCCGTACATGGTGGAGGGGGAGACGGAGCCGCTCCAGCCGGGGATGTGCTTCTCGATCGAACCCGGGATCTACCTGCCGGGCCGCTTCGGCGTGCGGATCGAGGACATCGTCACGGTGACTGCGGCCGGCGGCCGGCGCCTGAACAACTCGACTCGCGAGCTGCGGCTCGTCGCGTAGCCGGCGCCGGACGACGGTGCCTGTCTAATTCGTCACGGTCGCCGCGCTCCGCAATCCGTGACGGATTGCGCATGTGGCGCACGCGTAACCCGTCACGCTCGGCGCATCCGATGTGCCGTGCCGAGTTATCCGGGTCGACACGCTAGCCGAGCTTCGCCTCCCCGAGGGTCGGCTGGAACAGCTCGACCGGGTTGCCGGCGGGGTCCTCGACCAGGATCTGCTTGCCGCCGACGCCGGCGACGATCTCGTTGCGAAACCGCGCGCCGTGGTCGCGCAACCGCGCCACCGTGGCCTCGATGTCGTCGACCTCCAGCTGAAAGCGATTCCAGCCGCCGGGGTGCGGCACGGCGCCGTCGGGCATCGACTGGCCCCCGCCCGCCCCGCCACCCGGCGCGCTCAGCACCAGCCGCAGGTCGCCGCGCGAGAGCATGGCGAAGGTCGGGGCGGGGTGCATGACCTCGGCGAAGCCCAGCTGCCCGCAGTAGAAGTCGATCGCCGCGTCGACGTCGTCGACGATGTACCGCACGCTGACTGTGGCCATGACCGTCTCCCTCCGATGGTTTACTTATGAAACGTATGCGTATCGCTGCGATACGTCAATGTTTCATTTGTTCGCATGACTGATCCGCGGGTCGAACGCTCCCGGATGGTGATCCTCCGGGCCGCGGTGGAGGAGTTGGCCGCGGTGGGGTACGGCGGGGTGACGATCGAGTCGATCGCCGCGCGCGCGGGCGTCGGCAAGTCGACCATCTATCGCCACTGGCCGGACAAGCTGGATCTGATCGCTGATGCGTTCGAGACCTTCCACGAGCAGATGGTTCCCGACCTCGGCGAGCTGTCGGTGCGCGAGTCGGTCGCGCTGCTGTTGTGGCACGTGGCGCAGGTGGTGGTCGACTCGACGTTCTCGCGCTGCATCCCCGCGTTGATTGAAGGCGCCGAGCGCGACCCCCGGGTGCGGGAGTTCCATCACCGCTACTCGGCCGAGCGACGCCAGGCGCTGATCGACCTGATCGCGCGGGGGGTGCGGGATGGCGAGGTCGGCGCGGACGTCGATCCCGAGTTGGCGGTAGCTGCGCTGCTGGGAGCGATCTTCTACCGGCGGCTCATGACCGATCGGCCGCTGGACCCCGACGACGCCTCCGGATTGGTCGATCTCGTGCTGCGGTGATCTCCGCGCGATAGGCTCTCGCGCCGCTGATGAACGTCTCCGCGCAATTCGACGTGACCGGGTTTGGCGTCGTGGTGACCGGCGGCGCCAGCGGCATCGGGCTGGCGTACGGCGAGGTGCTCGCCGCGCACGGCGCGCGGGTCACGTTGATCGACGTCGACGCCGGCGCGTTGGACGAGCACGCCGCGCGCCTGGAGGCCGAGGGGCTCGATGTGCGGACGGCCGTGGCGGATGTCACCGACCACCCCGCGCTCGATCGCGCGGTCGACGAGGCGGCCGAGATGTACGGCCGGCTTGACGTCGCGTTCGCCAACGCCGGCATCGATCCCGGGGTTGGCTTCGTCGGGGCGTGGGCCGGGGACATCCGGCCCCGCGTCGAGGAGGGCGCGCTCGAGCGCTACAGCACCGAACGGTGGTCGCGCGTGATCGACATCAACCTGAACGGGGTGTTCGCCACCGCCCGCGCGGCGGCTCGCCACATGCGCCCTCGCCGGTTTGGGCGGATCATCATCACGACCTCGCTGGCTGCGACCACGGTCGAGGGTGCCATCGGCTCGTCCTACCTGGCGGCGAAGGCGGGGGCACGGCACTTCATGCACGCGGTGGCGCTGGAGCTGGCCGCGTACGGGATCACGTGCAACGCGATCGCGCCGGGATTCTTCGTAACCAACATCGGGGGCGGCCATGCGCACCGTCCCGAGGTGCAGGCGGCACTCGCCAAGGACATTCCGATGCACCGGGTCGGCCAGCCCGCCGACATCAAGGCGCTGGCGCTGTTTCTCGCCTCGCCCGCCTCTGAGTACATCACCGGACAGGAGATTGTGATCGACGGCGGATGGGGGCTCGGAATCGCCGACTGACCGTCCGGGTATAAGGGGAAGGAATCCCCGGCGCGCACCGTCCGTATGGTTATGAGAGGCAAAAGCACGACCATTAACTCCATGACAGCTCGACGTTGGATAGCGCTCCTGATGGCAGTCGCCGCAATCGCGGTGGCCGGCTGTGGCGGCGGCTCGTCCTCATCGAAGTCCTCGTCCTCGTCCTCCGCGCCGGCCGCTACGTCGACCAGTTCGAGCTCGAGCGCCGGCAGCTCCAACGGAATCCCGCAGGGGCCGAATGCCGGCGACAAGGACAGCGACAATCAGGGCGGCGTCAGCGACGGCGACGGCAACCTCTAGCCGGGGCCGACGCGTTCGCCCGCTCGTACCGCCACCGGTAGGCGATTCGCCGGCGGCGTGAGCGGACACGTCCAGCCCGGGTCGTAGGCGCAGGACGGCTGGTACGCGAAGTTGAAGTCCAGCACCAGCCGTCCGTCGCGCTCCCCGAGGTCCGCGCCCTTGACGGTATCGAGGAGATACCGGCCCGCGCCGTAGGTCTCGGTTCCGCTGGTGGCATCGGCGAACGGCACGAACAGTCCGCCGCCGTAGCCCTCGAGCCAGTACAGCTCGAGGGCCATGGCCTCGCCGGCGTGGGTGAAGTGCGCGCGGCCAAACCGGCGGAAGGCTGCCGTGGTCTCGGTGCTGGTGGCGATGTTCAGACTGCGCGGCGCGACCGCCTCGGTGGTGGCGGTGAGGGACCAGTCCGGGTCGTAGTCGTACAGGTGCGGCCCGTCGTAGCCGGGACGCTCCTCAGCTGGGACCGGGGACTGCGGATGCCCACGGAAGAGGCGCGCGCGCGTCGTTCGCCAGTCGTTCCACGCGGCGTGCCGGTCGGGCGCGGCGCGGATCTCCGCGTAGCACTCCCCGATCGTTCGCTTCCAGTCCAGGAGGGCGAGCGCGTCCTCGACGGGATCGTCGCTCATCCTGTCGTCCGGGTAGCGATTACTTGACGATGCGGCCGGCCGGGCTGAGCGCGTACCAGTGCCCGCCGAACTGGCTCTGCCCCACGTAGGAGGTGTCGCCCGGGCCCGAGTCGCCGAGGTAGGTGTACAGCGGGTGCCCGGCATAGGTGAGCTGTCGCTGGCCACCGGACAGCTTGATCGCTCCGACGAGCGAGCGCTTCACCCCGGGTCCGAGGGCGGGCGTGCCGCTGCTCGTGACCAGCGGCCAGATGCCGGTGCAACCACTGATCGCCACGCATGTGTCGTGGTTTACCTGATCGTGGGTGAACATGTACACGGTGAGCCCGCGTCCGGTGGCGAGGATCGGGCCGAGCGACGTGCGCTGGGTCTCGAGCTTGGTGGCGCGCGCCGCGTGGGCGGCGCCTATCGCGGGCGCCGCCGGCAACGCGGCTGCCGCCGCGATCAGCAATGCGAGGATCAGGCGCTTCATGGTTCCCAGGACGTCGCGCGACGTCCAGACCTTCCAGATCGCATGGGTCATTTCCCGTAACTCGCCACCGAGCCCGAGGTGGATTCCGGTTCATGCTCATATATGGGCCACGAGACGGAACTCGCGACGCGGGAGCCCGCGAGTTCCGGGTTGGCACCCGTCAGGCGTGCGCGCCCACGGCCGCGCGGTACAGCACGTGCGGGCGCCCCGCGTGCTCGAACTTCCGCTCGTAGACGAGACCGAGCTTCTCGATCACCCGCCGGGATGCGCCGTTGTCGACGCGCGCGTAGGCGACGACGGTGTCCAATCCGAGCGACGCCGCACTGGCAAGGGCATGCCGCCCCATCCGGGTGGCGATGCCCTCGCCCCAGCGAGCGGAAGCGACCGTCCAGCCGATCTCGACCTCGCTCGCGCCGGCGACGATGCAGTGCTGAAGGAGGCTCCAGGCGACGCAGTCCTCACCGTCCCAGGCCAGTGAGCACCCGAACCCGTGCGCGGTCCAGTGCCCGATCTGCGCGCGCACGAACGTCTCGCACTCGTCCGGCGTGAACGGGTGCGATACCCCGGCCCGCCGCAGCCAGACGGCCACCGCAGGGTCTCCGAGAAGCGAATGCACCGCCGGGGCGTCGCCGGCGTCCAAGGGACGGACCTCGATCACGCGGGCCAAACCGTACCCGCCACCCTCAAGAAAGAGGTGGTGGGATCCAGACCAGATCCCACCACCTCGATATGGGAGGAGGAGGTATGGGCGGAAGTTCAGGCGGCGCGCAAGCGGGGAATCCGGGCGCGCCGGGGACTGCCCGAGGGCCGCGTCAGTTGCGAGGCGCGGAGCGAGAGCAGCGTGACCGTATCGGCAGTGGGCAGGAACGGGTTCGCGACCACACGTCCGTCGTCGAGTGACACCGCCGCGACGGCCTCGCCGTCGACCAGCGCGAGCAGCACCTCGCCGTCAAGCGGCGGGGAGTCGTCGAGCGCGGCCAGTCGCCGCACCACCGGCGCCTCGTCGGCGTCCGCGACACGGAGAGCAAGAGTGTTCATGGGTGGATTGGTCATGGGGATCGATGTGCATAATGGCCCTAAGAGCGCGCGCTCACATCGGGCAGATGGAGCGATGTCGAGGGCCGGTCCCCTTACCGCCCGGCCGCCGACCCCTTACCTGTCGGTTCCCGCTTGACAGCGCTCGTGTGGGTCCCGAATACTCCCGGCCGATCCAGGTCCCAGGGAGGATGCGATGCGCCTTCGTCGGTTCAGCCTGCCCGCGGCCGCGGCTGCCGTGATAACCGCGATGGGCGTCGGCACGCCAAGTGCCGGCGCTGCCTCCTGCCCGTGGATGAACGCGGGGCAGACACCGGCCCAGCGGACCTCCGAGCTGCTCGGCGCGATGTCGCCGGCCGACAAGATCTCGATGGTCACGGGCGAGGGGGAGTTCAACCCGGCCGCGACGAACCCGGCGGCGGCCGGCAACATCGCGGCAAACCCCGCGCTGTGCATCCCGGCGCTGGTCCTGAACGACGCGACCGCCGGCGTGGGCGATCAGCAGCCGCTGACCACGGCGTTCCCCGACAGCATCGCGCTCGCCTCGGCCTGGGATCCGCAGCTGGCGCAGCAGTACGGAGCCGTCCTCGGCGGCGAGGCGTTCGCCAAGGGCGTGAACGTGCTGCTCGGACCCGGCGTCGACATCACGCGCAATCCACTGAACGGGCGCAACTTCGAGTACGCCGGCGAGGACCCGTACCTGGCCGGGCAGGCGGGCGCCGGGATCGTCCAGGGGATCCAGTCGCAGCACGTGATCGCGACGGTCAAGCACTACGCGCTGGGCGACCAGGAGACCGACCGCATGACCGACTCCTCGGACGCCGGCGAGCGGACCATGCAGGAAATCGATCTCCCGGCGTTTGACGCGGCGGTCAAGGCCGGGGTCGGCTCGGTGATGTGCGCTTACAACCGGATCAACAGCGTGTACGCGTGCGAGGACCCGTACACGCTGCACGACGTCCTCGACAAGCAGTTCGGCTTCTCCGGGTTCGTGATGTCCGACTGGGGCGCGAACCACTCGACGATGGCGTCCGCCAACGCCGGCATGGACATGGAGATGCCGGGAGGTGTGAGCAACACTCCCGAGTACTACGGCCCGGCGCTGCAGAGTGCGGTCGACAGCGGCCAGGTGTCAACGGCAACGCTCAACGACATGGTCAGTCGCATCCTGTACACGATGTTCCGGGTCGGGCTGTTCGACCACGTTCCGGCCGAAGGCGCGCAGGCGGCGGCGGCGCCCGCCACGAACGCCGAGAGCTTGACGATGGCGGCGCGCGTGGCCGAGGAGGGAACGGTGCTGCTCAAGAACACCGGCGGCGCGCTTCCGCTGAGCGGTCCGGGCAAGCGGATCGTGGTCATCGGGCCGGCGGCGAACGAGGTCGGCGCGACGCTCGCCGACCAGGGTTACGGCAGCGGCCACGTCCCCGAGTTCTCCTATCAGCCGGGCGTCGTCTCGCCGCTTCAGTCGATCACCGAGCGCGCGGCGCAGGCGGGTGATGTGGTCACCTACGCCGACGGCGACGCGACCACCGACGCGGTCGCCGCGGCGAGCGCGGCGGACGTCGCGGTGGTGTTCGTGAGCGACGCGGAGATCGAGGGCGCCGACCGCGCCGACCTGAACGCCCACGCCGGGACGTGCTCGTTCCTCGACTTCGCCTCACCCACCTCGTGCACGTACTCCAAGCTGGATCAGAACGCGCTGGTCGAGGCGGTCGCGGCGGCCAACCCGCACACGATCGTGGTGATCCAGAGTGGCGGCCCGATCGCGATGCCGTGGGTCGGCCAGGTCCAGGGCATCCTCGAGAACTGGTTCCCGGGCCAGGTCGACGGGGACGCCATCGCTCCTGTCCTGTTCGGCGACATCGATCCCTCGGGCCGCTTGCCCGTGACGTTCCCGGTCAGCCTGTCCGACGACCCGCTTCAGACCGCCGCCCAGTATCCGGGGGTGACCGAGCCGGGCGACTCGGTCGGACCGCACTCGAGCTACAGCGAGGGGCTCCTGGTCGGCTACCGCTGGTACGACGCAAAGCACATTGCGCCGCTGTTCCCGTTCGGCTACGGACTGTCTTACACGAGCTTCCGGTACAGCAGCGTGGCGGTGAAGCGCACCGCGTCCGGCGCGTCGGTGACGTTCACGCTGACCAACACCGGCAGCCGGGCCGGCGCCGCGGTCCCGCAGGTGTATGTCGGGGACCCGGCGTCGGTGGGCGAGCCACCCAAGCAACTCGAGGGCTTCCGCCGCGTGTCCCTGCTGCCCGGTCAAAGCACCACGCTCACGGTCCCGCTCGGCGCGCGGTCGTTCGCGCACTGGGACACGTCGAGCCACGAATGGGTGGTGAGCGCCGGCACCTACCAGGTGATGGTCGGGAGCTCGTCGCGCGACATCGTCGGGCAGGGCACGGTGACCCTGCCGACGACGTCGGTTGGGCAGCCATAACGCGTTCTTACGCCGGCAGGCTCCCGTGCGCGATCCCGAGCGCGGCCAGCTCCGCCGGCTCGGGGTTGGCGAAGGTGTGTGGAGTTCCGCCGGGCGTCATGGCCTACCTGTCCGCCCGGGCGCGCTGGGATGCGGCGGCCAATTCGGCCACCGCGCGGATGCGCTTGCCCGACGGCCGGTGGTTCCTGCTCGACTCGTCGGCCATGGACGACAGTGCCGGTAATGTGGCGGTGGTCATGCAGCCGGCCGCTCCGTCCGCGGTGCTCACCCACGTCCTGCGTTCGTACGGGCTCAGCTCCCGCGAGCGCGAGATCGCGGCGCTCCTCGCCGAGGGCCAGTCGGCCAAGACCATCGCCTCGTCGCTCCACCTCTCGCCCTGGACCGTGCAAGACCACATCAAGGCCATCTACCGCAAGACCGGCGTCGGGGCCCGGTCCGACTTGGCATCGCTGGCGGCGTGATGGCGGAGCACTACCAACGCCCGGGTTGGTTTACGACCCACGTCTTCAACCGGATCGTGGCGGGGGCGACGCGGCTCGGGCTCAGCGTGTACGGCTCGCGCGTGCTCGAGGTGAAGGGCCGAACCTCGGGCGAGTGGCGAAGCACGCCGGTCAACCTGCTCCGGCACGAGGGCGCGGACTACCTGGTGGCGCCCCGCGGGCAGACGCAATGGGTCAAGAACCTCCGCGCGAGCGGGTACGGTCGGCTGCGCGTCGGCAACCGCGCGCAGCCGTTCACGGCGGTCGAGGTCACCGACGACGAGAAGCCGCCCCTGCTCCGCGCGTACCTGAAGAAGTGGAAGTTCGAGGTGGGCGCGTTCTTCGCCGGTGTCGGACCCGACTCCTCGGAGGACGAGTTGCGCCGCATCGCGCCGGACCACCCGGCGTTCCGCCTCACGATTGAGTGAGCGTCAGGTGGTCGCGGTGTTGACACCGCACGCGGCGGCCGCGCGTCTGAACGCCGGCGACTTCGGGTCGATGGTCGGGCCGATGGCAAACACCATCTCGCGCAGCACGAGCACCCGGGGAGCGCTGCGTGGTGAGGAGAACGCCGGGTCGGGGAAGGCGGGCACGCCGTGTGACCGCATGCACCTCGAGAACGTGAGCGCGGCGGCGCGATCCTGCCCGGAGGTCGCGGGCGGAGCGCCTTTGTCCGGGAGGTACTGCCGGCAGGCCCGCTGAGCGGACTTGAAGGCGGGGGACTGTGCGTTGGTGCCGACCGGGAGCTCGAGCCCATTGCCGGTCGGATCCGGGAAGTTCGACACGCCGTGGGCGCGCATGCACCTGGAGAACGCGAGGTCGCGGGTCGTGTGGCCGGCCGCTGCGGCTCCGGTTCCCGTACCGCTGGGTTGCCCCGTCGCGCCGCATGCGGCGAGTGTGAGGCACCCCGCGAGGAGAAGGAACGTGCGCGACTTGGCCACGCCAAACGTTGTAGTCAGGCGAGGATCACGGGGCCGTAACGCTGTTATGCCGCTGTTACCAGGCGTTCGGCATGCTGGTCTGATGAGGGTTCTGGTCGTGGAGGACCACCCGCGCCTGGCCGAGACCGTGGCGGCCGTCCTACGTCGCGAGGGGATGGCGGTCGACGTCGCCTTCGACGGGCAGGAGGCGCTGAACCGAATCGCGTTCACGAGCTACGACGTCGTGGTCCTCGACCGCGACCTTGGCGGGCGGGAGCAAATCCAGGGCGACGACGTCTGCCGGTCGCTGGCCGGAGCGGGCGAGAGCGCCGTGCTGATGCTGACCGCGTCGGCGGCGGTCCAGGACCGGGTGGACGGCTTGGGTCTCGGGGCCGACGACTACCTGCCCAAGCCGTTCCACATCGCCGAGCTCGTGGCCCGGATTCGCGCGCTCGCCCGGCGCTCGCGGCGCGCGCTGCCGCCGACCCTCGTCTCTGGCGACCTCGAGCTCGACGCCGGGCACCGGCGCGTGACCCGGGCCGGCGAGCCCATCCCGGTCACGCCCAAGGAGTTCGCGGTGCTCGAGCTGTTGCTCGGCGCGCAGGGCGCGGTGGTGTCGACCGAGGAGATCCTCGAACGCGCCTGGGACGACGCAACCGATCCGTTCACCAACGCGGTCCGGATGACCGTCAGCCGTCTGCGCGCGAAGCTGGGCGACCCGCCGGTGATCGAGACGGTCACCCCGATCGGGTACCGGATCGGCGGGGGGCCGTGGCCCGACGCGGCTTGACGGTTCGGTGGCGGCTGACGCTCCTCTACGGTGCGCTGTTCCTCATCTGCGGCGCCGCGCTGCTCGCCGTCACCTATGCGCTGGTCGCGCACGCGGCGATAACCGGGACCGGTCTGATCAGCTTCGAGCGCCCCGGCGCCGCGGCCCAGACCAAGCGCGTGCCCGCGGGCCCGAAATTCACCCGGACGCATGCGGGCGACCTGCCGGCACAGCTCAAGCAGGTGCTGGGCTCTCCCGGGGGCCCAGCCGCGGTGAAATTTGTCGGCCGCCAGCAGCAGATCGCCGATCTGCATCAGCTCGAGATCGAATCCGCCGTCGCCCTCGCGATCATGGCGATCATCTCGGGCGGCCTGGGCTGGATCGTGGCCGGTCGCGTGCTGCGTCCCGTGCGCACGATCACCACGGAAACACGCCAGATCTCCGAGGCCAACCTCCACCGGCGGCTGGCGCTTCCTGGGCCGCGCGACGAACTGCGCACGCTGTCGGACACCATCGACGGGTTGCTCGAGCGCCTCGAGGGCGCCTTCGATGCTCAGCGCCAGTTCGTGGCCAACGCGTCGCACGAGCTGCGAACGCCGCTGACCGCAGCTCGCGCCCTGCTCGAGATGGCCATCAGCGATCCCAGGGCGACGCCCGCGACGTTCCGCGACATCTGCCGTCAGGCGCTCGAGGAGTCAGAGCACCAGGAGCAGCTGATCGACGCGCTGCTGGCGCTGGCCCAGGGCGAGCGCGGACTGGACGGCCGCGCGCCGGTCGACCTCGGGCTGGTGGCCGCCGCGGCGTGCCGCGCGCAGCAGGCCGACGCCGACGCGGCCCACGTGGACCTCGACGCGGCACTCGAGGCCGCGGTGGTGTCCGGTGACCGGCACCTGATCCGACGACTGGTCGCGAACCTCCTCCAGAACGCGATCCGCCACAACGTCCCGGATGGACACGTGCGCGTCGAGGTTCGCCGTGAGGCCGAACAGGCCGTGCTCAGCGTGGTCAACACCGGACCGGTCGTGCCCGCGGGCGAGATCGAGCGGCTGCTCCGGCCACTCCAGCGCCTCGGCCCGGATCGGTCCGGCCACCGTGAGGGCTTCGGCCTCGGGCTCTCGATCGTCGCCGCGATCGCGACCGCGCACGAGGCGCGGCTCGACATCCAGCCCGGCGAGGGCGGAGGCCTTCGCGTCGAGGTGCGCTTCCGGCTCATCCCCGAGTTCGTGGGCGAAACCGTTCCATTCCCGGTCAGGTCGCGCGAAGCGCTTCGGTCGGGCTGAGCCGGGCCGCTTTGGCCGCCGGGTAGAGACCGGCGATCGCCCCGATGGTGAAGCCCGCCAGGGGCGCGGCGATGAGCGCGTAAGTGGGCACCACGAATGGCTCGCTCCTGGTCAGGGCGTAGATCTCGGTGGCACCCGCCCCGAGCGCGAGCCCGGCCACCCCGCCCAGCGCCGCCAGCAGGGCGGATTCGGCCAGGAACTGCGCCGTGATGTGCCGCCGAGTGGCGCCGAGCGCGCGGCGCAGGCCGATCTCACCGCGCCGCTCGAGCACCGAGATGACCATGATGTTCGCGATCCCGATCGCGCCGACGAGCAGCGCGACGGCCCCGAGGCCGAGGAGCAGGGTGGTGAACTGGCCCTTGGCGGCGGCGCGTGCCTCGAGCGCGTCGGACGGGCGGCTGACCTGCACGCCGTCGGCGTTCTGCGGATCGGCCGTCGCGGCCAGCAGGTTCGACACCGACACGACGTCGTTCTGGTTGGCGCGGACGTAGATCTCGGAGGGGTTCGGCTTGACGTTGAACATCCGCTCGGCGACCGGCAGCGAGATGAACACGGTGGAGTCGAGCGAGGAGTCGAGCAGCGCCGGCTTGAGGATCCCGATCACCTGGAACCACGTGTTGCCCAGGTAGATCAGGACGTGGCCGCCGACCTGGCCCAGCTGGAGGACCTGGGCGGCCTGCGCCCCGAGCACCACCTCGGGGAACTGCTGGCTGCGCGCGTCGAGGAAGTGCCCGGACGCCAGCGAGGTCCCGACAACCTCGGGCAGGCCCTCGCCGGCAGCGTCGACGCCGATCCCGCCGGTCTCGGCGGTGGGGACGAGCGGCGTGCGGTAGACGCCGACGCCCGACACCTGGTACACCGCCGCGTCGCTCTCCACGTTCAGCATGTGGCCGATCATCGGCACCGAGGTGTCCGGCAGCACCTCGTTCGCCCCCAGGAACGTCTGACCGGGCGAGACCGTCAGGAGGTTGGTGCCGAGCGCGTCGATCTCGGACAGCAGGTTGGCCTGGGCGGAGGCCGACACCCCGACCACGGCAACCATCGCGCCGATCCCGATCGCGATGCCGAGCGCGGACAGGGCCGCGCGCAGGCGCCGCGTCCGCAGCCCCGTAAGTGCGGTGCCGATCAGCTCACGCGCCGGCAGGCGTGCGGCGCCGATGTCGGCGCGGGCCGGGGGAGCAGCGGCCACGCTGCTCACGCGCGGTCGTCCCCGACGATCTCGCCGTCGCGCATCTGGACCCGCCGGCCGAACCCGCTCGCGATGGCCTCGTCGTGGGTGATCAGAACGAGCGTCGCGCCGTCCGAGGCGAGGCGGTGCAGCAGGTCGATGACCTCGCCGCCCGACTTCGAGTCGAGGTTGCCGGTCGGCTCGTCGGCCAGCATGATCACCGGCCGCTTGGCGATGGCCCGGGCGATGGCCACGCGCTGGCGCTCGCCGCCCGACAGCTGCTTGGGCTTGAAGTCCAGGCGGTGGCTCAGCCCGACACGGTCGAGGGCCTCCCTGGCCACCTCACGCCGATGCTTGAGCGGCTGCCCCATGTACAGCATCCCGAGCGCGACGTTGTCCACCACGCTCATCGCTTCCTGGAGGTGAAATCCTTGGAACACGAACCCGATCTCGTGCGCTCTCAGACCGGCTAGGTCGCGGTCCGACGCGCTGCCGACATCGTGGCCGGCCACCCGCACCGAGCCCGCCGTGGACCGCTCGAGCGTGCCCATGATCGTCAGCATCGTCGTCTTGCCCGATCCCGACGGTCCCACCACGGCGACCTGATCGCCGTCCGGGACCTCGAGGCTCACCCCGCGTAACGCGGCGACCCCTCCCGGATACTCCTTGACGACGTCGCCGAGCTCGAGCGCCACGGGTCAGCCCTGGGAGTCGGTGACCGCCAGGCCCGGGTGGATCCCCCGGCCGGAGATCTCGACGTAGCCCGCGGCGAACAGCCCGGTCGTGACGGGGATCAGCGTGTGGGGCTCGGCCGCGGCCTGGACCGCGTAGCCGCCGCCCGCGGTGGCCAGCAGCGCGGTCACCGGCACGGACAGCACGCCCGTCGCCTTCGCCTCCGCGAAGTTCACGCTGACCGCGGCCTGATCCAGCCCGGCGCCGGCCTGGTGGCCGCTCAACCCGACCGTCACCGGGATCGTGGAGCCGCTCGAGCCGTTGCCGTTGTTTCCGTTGCCGTTGCCGTTGTTGCCGTTCCCGTTGTTTCCGTTTCCGTTGTTGCTCGAGCTCTGCGCGACGGAGCTGACCGCCGTGACCTTTCCGTTCACCGTGTTGCCGTTCGGCAGCTCGACCGTGACCCGCTCGCCGACCTTGGCCTCGCTCTGCTTGGTGGCGTCGAGATCGACGGTGACGACGAGCTTCGTCGAGGTGGTGGCCAGGATGGCCGTGGCGCTGCTGGCACCCGAGTTGCCCGAGTTGTTCGAGTTCCCCGAGTTCCCCGAGTTCCCCGAGTTCCCGGAGTTGTTGTTGCCGCTGCCCGAGCTACTGGGCGACTTGCCCGAGTTCCCGCTGTTCGGCGAGCCGCCGTTGTTGCCGGATCCGTTGTGGGCCGCGGCTCTCAGTTGAGCGGTCTCGGCCTGAAGCTGCGCGGTCGCCGCCTTCAACAGCGCCTTGAGCGTCGCGATCGTCTGGGCGCTCTGGTTCTGATGGGGCTTGTGATGCTTCTTGGGCGTGGTCGGCGTGGTGGTGGTCGGCGCGGTCGGCGTGGTCAGATCGACGAACTCGGGGGCGGGGGCCGCGCCCGGCTCGTACGACGCGGAGGAGCCGCTCGGGTTCGAGCCTCCGGAGCCGTTCGATCCGACCGTGGCGTCGACGGTCGAGATCAGCTGCGCGCCAGGCAGGAACACGACCTTTCCGAGCGCGATGCTCCCGGTCTCGGTCTCTCCGAGCGACTCCTGATAGAGCTCGACCCCGGCCGTCGTCGCCGCCTGCCACACGTCATCGACGACGATCCCGTCGGGGTTGAAGCCCAGCGCGACCAGGTTGCGGTTGAGCTGGAGGATGTCCTGCCCGTCGCTGTCGGACGAGTTCAGGTCGCGGTACGCCGGCGTGGTCCCGTCCATCAGGATCACCGGCGCGCCGTCGACTCGGTAGAGCGCCTGCCCGGGCTTGATGACCTGGCCCACCGCGGGCAGCCACGTGATCGTCCCGCTCAGCCGGTTGTACGCCGTCTGCGCGCCCGCGTAGCTGAGCGTCCCCGACTCGGTGTCGGTCTGCACCAGGTCGCGCCGCTGCACGGTGGTCGAGCCCGAGGACGAGCTATGGCTGCCGGTGGCGGCCTTGAGCGATGAGGGCGACTCCGTCCCGAGGATCACCGCGATCACCACGGCGATCGCGATCACCAGCGCCAGGGTTGCGGTCAGACGGCGCCGCCAACGGCCGGCAGCGATAACTCGGGGAGCCCTCATCGACGCTCCGGAGGTTTACGCCGCCGGTGGTAACACCGCCGTATCTTTGTTATCCCGCTGTTATGCCGGGCTGGGTCAATGGTTTCCATTGATCCCCGCCCGGATCTGGGCCATCGTGATCTCGCCGTGGGTTACGCCGACGCACGCCTGCGCCGCGGTGAGGAACGTCCGCGAGTGGATGTCGACGCCGGCGGCGACCACCGTCTGCAGGCGGAGTTGACCTTGGACGTCCGGGTCGGGGAAGTCCTGGACGCCGTGGCTTCGCAGGCAGCGCGCGAACGCGAGCAGGGTCTGCTTGTGGGCCTGGTCCTCCGCGCCGCCGTTGCTCGGTGCGGGGAGGATCCCGTTGCAGGCCTTCTGAGCCGTCTTGAAGTGCGGCGACCCGGTCTCCGACGGATTGACGGCGAACGCGATCGAGCCCTGGTTCGCGGTGATGTGCACCTTCGGGTCGGGGAAGTTCGAGACGCCGTGGCTGCGCATGCACCGTGCGTACGCGTACGCGGCGGTCACGTCGGGGTTGGAGCCGCCCTGCGCCGCCTGCCCCGTGGTGGTGGACGGACCCTTCGATCCGCACCCGGCCGCCAGCGCGCTCAGACCGCAGATCAGCGCTGCGAGCGCGGCGCGTTTGCTGCTCATGACATCGTCCTCCTCGAAAGCGATTGGTGACGCGGCCGGTTGTAGAGGACGGCCGGTGACAGGACGGTGACCTTGGCTGTGACCGCGTTGTCACCTTCGGTCCGGGATGCTTAGACGCGAACATGAAGGTGCTGGTGGTGGAAGATCAGGCCAGACTGGCCGAGGCAGTGGCGGAGGGACTCCGCCGCGAGGGCATGGCGGTCGACGTGTCCTATGACGGCGGGGACGCGCTGAGCCACGTCGCGATCAACCACTACGACGTCGTCGTGCTCGACCGCGACCTGCCCGGCGTTCACGGCGACCAGGTCTGCCGCGCGATCGTCGCTCGATACTCCCAGGCCCGGGTGTTGATGCTCACCGCGGCCACCACGATCGCGGAGCGCGTCGAGGGGCTCGAGTTGGGCGCCGACGACTACCTGCCCAAGCCGTTCGAGTTCGCCGAGCTGGTCGCCCGCGTGCGAGCCCTCGGGCGTCGCTCGGTCCTCGCCGTGCCACCGAGGCTCGCGCACGGCGACCTCACGCTCGACTCGGCTCGCCGAGTGGCCTTCCGGGGCGATCGGCGCCTGCTGCTCAGCCCCAAGGAGTTCGCGCTGCTCGAGTACCTGCTGGCGGCCGACGGCCGGGTGGTCTCGACCGAGGAGCTGCTGGGCCGCGTGTGGGACGAGGCCGTCGATCCGTTCACGAGTACGGTCAAGACGACGATGGGACGCTTGCGCGCGAAGCTGGGCGATCCGGCGGTCATCGAGACGGTCCGCGAGGCGGGGTACCGCATCTGATGCGCCTCGTGCCCCGACGATGGCGGGACGTGTCCGAGCGCAGCGCCCGCGTGCGGCTAACGCTCCTCTACTCCGGGATGTTCCTGCTGCTGGGGACGGTCCTGATCGTGATTATTTTCGGGTTCGTCACGCAGGGCGAGATCGTCGGCTCGAGTGCGCAGGCGGTGGCCGTCTCGCCGAGTGGCACCGGCGTGCACGAGCTGGTCAGCCAGCAGCATTCGGCGGACGTTGGTCGGCTGCTCGCGATCTCCTGGCTGACCCTCGCGTTCACGGCGGTGGCCTCGGCCCCGCTCGGATGGTTCGCCGCCGGCCGGACGCTACGCCCGTTGCGTCAGATGACGGCCTCCGCCCGCACCATCTCGGCCGGCAATCTGCACGACCGGCTCGCCCTCGTGGGTCCCGACGACGAGTTCAAGCAGCTGGGCGACACCGTCGACGACCTGCTCGGCCGGCTGGAGGCGGCGTTCGCGGCCCAACGCCGGTTCGTGGCCAACGCCGCGCACGAGCTGCGCACGCCGCTGACGCTCGAGCGCACGCTGCTCCAGGTCGCGCTCGCCGACCCGAACGCCAGCGAGGCGAGCCTGCGGGCGACGTGCGAGGAGCTGCTCCAGGCGGGCCGGAGTCAGGAGCGGTTGCTCGAGGGGCTGTTGACCCTGGCCACGGGCGAGCGCGGGCTGGAACGTCGCGAGTGGTTCGATCTCGCGCCGCTGGCCCAGCGATCGTTCGATGCCGCGCGACCCGAGATCGAGTCCCGCGGGCTCGATGCCCGGGTCTGGCTCCCGCCGGCCAGCGTCCTGGGCGACCCCGCCCTCGTGCAGCGCCTGGTCGCGAACCTGATCGACAACGCGGTCCGCTATAACCGGCCGGACGGTTGGGTCGAGGTCGAGACCTCGACGGCACCCCGAGGCGCGACGCTGCGCGTCGCCAACAGCGGTCCGGCGGTGCCGCCCGACGCCGTCGAGTCCCTGTTCGAGCCGTTCCACCGCCACGGCGCCGAGCGCCTTGCCGACAACGGTCACTACGGCCTGGGGCTGTCCATCGCACGCGCGATCGCCACCGCGCACGGGGCCACGATCACCGCCGAGGCGGGCTCCGAGGGAGGGCTGAGCGTGACCGTCGTGTTCCCCGCCGGCGATCAGGTTATGGGCGGCGGCACGCCGTCACCGCCCGCTGGAACGCCGGCGACTGAGGGTTGACCCCCGCCGGGAGCTTGCTTGATGTCGTTATGCCGCCGTGAGCCGGCGCTGGTGTCGCAAATCCGCTAGACCCCGTGGCGGGCGTGTGCCACGCTCGATGCGTGCTCGGGGACTTCGACAGCCGCTACGGGGCGATCAGCGCCAAGGACCCACGCTTCGACGGCTGGTTCTACACCGCGGTCACCTCGACGGGCGTCTACTGCCGCCCGAGCTGTCCCGCGATGGCGCCCAAGCGCGAGCACGTGCGCTTCTACCCCTCCGCCGCGGCCTGCCAGCGGGCCGGCTTCCGCGCGTGCAAGCGCTGCCGACCCGACGCCGCGCCGGGTTCGCCCGAGTGGAACGTGCGAGAAGACGTGGTGGCGCGGGCGATGCGACTGATCGCCGACGGCGTGATCGACCGCGACGGTGTGCCCGGCCTCGCCGCCCGGCTCGGATACAGCGTCCGCCAACTCGAGCGGCTGCTGGTCGGCGAGCTCGGCGCCGGCCCGCTCGCGCTGGCCCGTGCCCAGCGCGCGCAGACGGCGCGCACGCTGATCGAGAGCACGTCGCTATCGATGGCCGAGGTCGCGATGGCCGCGGGGTTCGCGAGCATCAGGCAGTTCAACGACACCGTGCGCGCGGTGTTTGCGCTCACGCCGACCGAGCTGCGCCGGCGCGGCGCTCGGGGTCCGGTCGTCGGGCCGCCCGGCAGCAGCCTGGACCTGAGGCTGTCATTCCGGCGCCCGTTGTGTCCCGAGAACCTGTTCGGTCATCTGGCGGCGACCGCGGTCGACGGGGTCGAGGAGATCCGCGGCGACACCTACCGGCGGACGCTCCGCCTCCCCGGCGGTCCCGGTGTGGTCGGGTTGACCCCGCGGCCGGATCACGTTTCCTGCCGCCTTCGACTGGCCGACCTGCGCGACCTGAGCACCGCCATCGCCCGCTGCCGCTGGCTGCTCGACCTGGACGCCGATCCCGAGGCGATCGATCGGCAGCTCGCCCTGGATCCCGCGCTCACCGCGGCCGTCGCCGCCGCGCCCGGCCGGCGGGTGCCGCGCACCGTGGACGGCGCGGAGATGGCGATTCGCGCCGTCGTCGGCCAGCAGATCTCGACCGCCGCGGCTCGGACGCACGCCGCGCGGCTGGTCGCCCGGTACGGCGAGCCGGTGCTCGATCCCGAGGGTGGGCTCACCCACCTGTTCCCGGCGCCCGAGGGGCTGGCCGACGCCGCGCTGGCCATGCCCGGCGGGCGCAACCGGACCCTGAAGGCGCTGCTCGGGGCGCTGGCGTCGGGCTCAGTCGACCTCACGCCGGGCGGCGATCGCGAGCGGTCGCTCGCCGCGCTCGAGGCGCTCCCGGGGATTGGGCCGTGGACGCGCGACGTGGTCGCGATGCGCGCTCTGGGGGATCCGGACGCGTTCCCGGTCGGCGACCTCGGGGTCCGGCGAGGGGCCGCCGCGCTTGGTCTGCCGGGCGCGCGACCGGCCCTCGTCGCGCGCGCCGAACGGTGGCGTCCGTGGCGCGCCTACGCGGTCCAGCACCTGTGGGCCGCGACGAGTCACCCGATCAACGTCTGGCCGCCCGCGCAAGCCTCGGCGACAGACAGCCTCGCCGCCGCGGCTTAGTCGTGGTCGGGCCCGGAACGAACACCCAGTTGACCTCTCCGCCCGCGTGGATGGCGAGCAGCGGACCGGTCATCCTGGCCGGGGGCGACGTTGGCGCCGAGATTGACGGCGAGCCGCGCCAGTGTCCTTGCCCGGTCGGAGGTCTCGTTCACCGCAACCCTAACCGGAAGCCGCGCCTGCCGATTCAGTGGCTCGACGGCGATTGCGTTTGGCCTTTGCGCCCAGTGGAAAGAGAGAGAATATAAATGTGCATGTCTCATACATAAACACAGGAGGGACGATGGCGACGCTACACGGTGGATTCAAGGTGGCCTCGTGGAACGAGGACGCGTACGACGAACGGGACGGGCGCCGGCTGTCGCGGGCCTCGGTCACCCAGCGATTCGAGGGCGACATCGCCGGCGACGGCGCCGCCGAGTGGCTGATGGCCTACCAGGCCGATGGCACGGCCCGGTTCGTCGGCCTGCAGGTGGTGGACGGAACCGTGGGCGACCGGCGGGGCACGTTCGTGCTCGAGACGGCCGGTCAGTTCGACGGCGGCGTTGCGCGCTGGGAGGCCAGCGTCGTTCCCGGCTCCTCGACGGGCGAGCTGACCGACCTGACCGGCGCCGGCCGGTTCGAGGCTCCCCATGGCTCGGAGGCCTCGTATGAGCTCGAAGTCGAGTTCTCCGAGCACTGACGGCCGCCTGGGGAACCTGGTCGGGGCGTGGGCGCTGGCGGTGGCCGATCGCCTGGAGGCGGCGACCGCCGCCGCGGCGGGACGCGGTGGTCAGTCGCCGGCGGCGCTCGTCGCGCTGCACGAGTTCGCGGGCGGCGGCACGATCGAGGACCTCAGCGGCGTGCTCGGGTTGACGCACTCGGCCACGGTCCGGCTGGTCGACGGGCTGGTGGCGGATGGCTACGTCGCCCGGCGCCGGTCGGCCGGCGATCGGCGCGCGGTGACGCTCGTCTTGACGGCCTCGGGGCGGGCGGCGGCGCGGCGGATCGCCCGCGCGCGGGCTCAGGCCGTCGAAGCGGCGCTTGAAGGCTTGACCGATGCGCAACGGCGCTCGCTGACCAGGCTGGCGGAGCAACTCACCGGGGATCTCGTCTCGCGGCGTCTCGAGGAGCGGCGCCACGGCGCCCCGCCACCGGGTGGCTGGCTGTGTCGCATGTGTGATTTCGAGGCGTGCGGACGCGCCGAAGGCAGATGCCCGGCGGCTACACGGGCCCGACGGCGATGATCTGCTGGAGGGCCGCCACGTGCCCTCGGAAGGCGGCCATGCCCGCATCGGTGAGCCGCGCGCGGACGCGCCGTCGGTGGTCGCTGACCGGGCGGTCGATCGCTACGTAGCCGGCCGTCTCCAGCGTGGTCAGCTGCTTGGACAGCGCCGAGTCGGACATCCCGAGCTCGTCGCGCAGGAAGGAGAACTCGGCCCAGTCGGCGGCCGCCAGGAGACCCACGATCGAGAGCCGGGTGCTCTGGTGGATCAGTTCGTCGAACTTCGGTTCGGTCATGCCGCGGCCGCGCGACGTCGGATCGCGGCCAGCAGCCTGGGGCCGCCGAGCAGGATGATGACCGCAACGAGCACGCTTGCCATCGTGACGGGATGGCCGGCGCCGTCGGCCGAGGCGGCTTGTGCGGCGGCGACCGTGACGACGGCGAGCGCGGCGACGCTCCCGACCACGAGCTCGGCGGTGCGCCGCCCGACCACGTCAGCTCTGACGCTGACCCGATTCGTGCGGTGGCGTCCACTCGCGACGCGCGGCGCGACCGCCGAATGCACGGCCCCGAACACGAGCGTCGCCGCCGCGGTGAGCCAGGGATGCTTGAGATCGGCGATCACGCCCAGGCCGATCCAGCCGAGGGCCAAGCCCCACCAGTACCAAGTGGGAAGGTCGATCTCGTCGATTACCTGCCGCCGGCCGCGATCGATTGCGTCGAGCGCTCCGCTGGCTTCAAGGGGGGTGATGTCGTGTGCCATGGATCTCACTTTCCTAGTGGGAAAGTCAGCCTAGACTTTCCTCGGAGGAAAGTCAAGGGTGCGCGGCTTTGCGGCCGCCGGCGCGGGTAGCCTCGCGGTCAGTGAGACGCGCGGTGGCGGTGGCGGTGATCTCGGGTCTGGCGTTCGCAGCGCCGGTCGCGGGCGCGCGTCCGGATCGGATCGTCGGGCACGGAACCCCGGCCAGCTGCAGCTCGGCCGCGGTCGTGGCGGCGGTGCGTGACGGAGGGCTCATCCGCTTCGACTGCGGCCCGGGTCCGGTCACGATCCGGATGGACGCGACCGCGAAGGTCAGGAACACCAGCGCCCGCGTGGTCCTCGACGGCGGCGGCCTGATCACGCTGGACGGTTCGGGGCGCCGGCGCATCCTGTATATGGACACGTGCGACAAGTCGCAGGTGTGGACCACCTCGCACTGCGACGACCAGGCCACGCCGCAGCTCGTGGTGGAGAACATCGCGTTTGCCGACGGGAACTCGACCGGCCAGCGCTTCGACGGGGGTGGAGGCGGCGCGATCTTCGACCGCGGCGGGCGCCTGCGGGTCGTGAACTCGGTGTTCACCGCCAACCGCTGCGATCACTACGGGCCGGACCTGGGCGGCGGGGCCGTGCGTGCCCTGTCTCAGTACCACGGCCTCCCCGTGTACGTGGTGGGGAGCCGGTTCACGGGGAACGTTTGCAGCAACGGCGCCGCTCTGAGCAGCATCGGCGTCTCGTGGACCGTGTCGAACAGCCGGTTCGCGGGCAACCGCGCGATCGGCGCCGGCGCCAACCCGGCCCGCGCCGGCAGTCCGGGCGGCGGGAGCGGCGGCGCGATCTACAACGACGGCGACCGGATGACGCTCACCATCTCCGGCAGCACCTTCATCGACAACCACGCCAACGAGGGCGGCGGCGCGATCTTCTTCGTGAGCAACGACCGGACCGGGACGATGTCGATCCGCAACAGCACGCTCACGAACAACCCCAACGACGGGTTCCACACGCCCGGCCTGCCGGGGATCTTCTTCCTGGGCTCCCACCGCCCGACGGTCACGCGCTCGGTCCTGCGCTGAGCGTGGACGACGCGCCACTCCCCGCGCTCAGGACGGGGCGTGGCGCGTCGACCACAGTAGAAGTGGATGAAACGCCAACGGCCCCCCGATTCTGTCGGCTGTGGCGCGTCATCCACCCCCGGGCAGCAGCGCACGGAGGTCGTCGATCACGTCGGCCTCGTCCGCGCCCTTGTCCGGGCGGTAGCGCTTGACCCGCGCGAAGCGCAGCGCGACGCCGCCGGGATAACGGGTCGAGGACTGGACGCCGTCGAGCGCGATCTCGACAACGAGCTCCGGGCGCACCATCACCGCGATCCCGTGTCGACTGCTCTCCCGCGCGAGGAGCTCACCGGTCTGCCAGCGCAGCAGCTCGTCGGTCAATCCCTTGAAAGTCTTTCCGACCATCACGAACTCACCGGTGCGAGGGTCGCGCGCGCCCAGGTGGAGGTTCGACAGCCAGCCGCGCCGGCGCCCGTGTCCCCACTCGGCGCCGAGCACGACCAGGTCGTAGGTTCGCACCGGCTTGACCTTGCGCCACGCCTTCCCGCGCCGGCCCGCCGCGTAGGCCGACGCCGCGTCCTTGACCACCACGCCCTCGTGGCCTGTGGCCAGCGACTCCTCGAGCACCCGCTGCCCCTCGTCTGGGTCGGACGTGAGCACGCTCGGGATCTTCAGGTCGGGGGCGATCGCGGCGAGCCGCGCCCGGCGCTCGTGAAGCGGGGCATCGAGGAGGTCGTCGCCGTCGAGGTGCAGGATGTCGAACAGGAACGTGACGATTCCCTCGGGCGGAGCGCCTGAGTCGATCTGCGACACGGTGTGCTGGAATGAGCCCGGCCCCTCGTCGCTCATCCACAGCGCCTCGCCGTCCAGCACCACCTGCCTCACCGGGAGCCGCCCCACGGCGTTGACGATCCCCGGTAGCTCCGAGGTGATCTCGTTCAGGTTGCGCGTATAGATACGGACCTCGTCTCCGCGGCGGTGGATCTGGATGCGGATCCCGTCGAGCTTCCATTCGACTGACGTGAGCTCGAAGCTCGCGACGGCCTCCGCCACGGTGGCGCTCGTCGACGCGAGCATCGGCAGGATCGGACGAAAGATCTCGAATCCCACCGCCCGGAGGCCCGACTCGCCGTCGGTCATCGCGATCTGTGCTGTGCGCGGCAGATCGCCCGACAGCATCAGGGCGCGACGCGCCACGTCTCCGGGAACGCCGGCCGCCCGGGCGACCGCGTCCGCCATCAGCCCGGCCAGCGCGCCCTGGCGGAGCTCCCCGGTCAGCAGGCGTCGCAGGAACTCGGCTTCCGGCGCGGTGGCGCGGCAGAGCAACGCCTGGAGGATTTGGCCCCGCTCGGTGGTCGACCCGGTTCCCGTCGTGGCTTGCACGTCGGAGATCGCGCGATCGACGTCGGCGACGGTCAGCGAGGGCTCCGCGGCCGGGGTGGCCTCGAGCCGGTACACGGTCGCGTAGCCGATTCCCACGCGGCCCTGCCGCGGAACCCCGGACAGGAACCCCACGCCGATCGGCACCTCGGCGGGCTCGAGCGTGCGCAGCAGCTCGGCCAGGATTGCGATCTTGGCCGAGCGCGAGCTCGTGGCGGTGACCCGCCCCGACGCATCCACGACGTCGGCGAACAGAGTCAAGCCGTTGCCGGCGCCGCCAGCGCCTTCTCGAGCGCCTTTAGCGCCTCCGGGAGGTTGGCTCGGCCGAAGCCAACGCGGACGTGGTCCGGCTCGTCGTAGACCGTGCCGGGGAGGAGCAGGACCCCGCTTGCGGCGAGGCGCGCGCAGAAGTCGTCGACATCGCCCACGCCGCGGATTCGCGGGAACGCGATCGGGCTGGCCACGGGGCGGATCCAGTCGAAAGTTTCGGCGTGGCGTTCGAAGAACTCATCGAGCTGGGGCAGGTTGCGCTGCACGATCCCGCGGTTGTGCTCCAGCAGCACGTCGCGGTTGCGGAGGGCCAGCGCGGTAAGGACCTCGCTCGGGGCGCTCGAGCAGATCGTCGTGTAGTCCTTGAGGCGCATGATCGCCTCGCGCAGCGCGGCGTCGCGGGTGACGAGCCAGCCGAGCCGCAGCCCGGGCAGGCCGTAGCTCTTGGAGATGCTGCCGAGGGAGACCGCCCGCGGGTCAAGCTCGCACGCCGCCGGGAGGCGATCGGCGGGGTCGTACTCGAGCTCGCGGTACACCTCGTCGCCGAACACGACGACCCCGCGCTCGCCCGACATCTGTATTACGCGCGCGAACGTGGCGCGGCCCATCAGTGTTCCCGTCGGACTGTGCGGCTGGTTGAGGTAGAGCACACGCGTCTGGGGCCGCAGCAGCGTCTCCAGCGCTTCGATGTCGTGCGCCCAGCCGTCCTCGAAGCGCCGGTGCCACCGGCTGACCTCGGCGCCGGCGCTGCGCGCCAGCTCCAGCCCCGACTCGTAACACGGCGTCTCGACGATGGCGTGGTCGCCGGGGTGAAGCAGGGCGTGGTAGAGCAAGAAGATCCCCTCCTCGGCGCAGGAGACGACGATCACCTCGTCCGGGTCGATGCCCTCGTACATCGCGGCGATCGCCTGGCGGAGCTCCGGCGCGCCGGGCGACTCGGTGTAGCCACACCACGTCTGAAGCAACCGCGCGTTGGCGTCGGGCTCGAGCTCGAGCAGGTCCGCGATCGTGCGTGACTCGCAGTCGCTGCTCGACAGCATGTAGCGCGTGGTGAACTCGTAGCGCGCGTAGTAGCGCTCGATGCGGAAGGGCCGCACGTCCATCGATCGATTATTGCGGGACGAGCCGCGGCGCCTTCAGCGAGCGAGCTTGAGCAGGTCGAGCGCGTAATCGAAGTACGATCAGCGCAGTGCACCTGAACACCCGCCCTCACGCCGAGTGGATCTGATCGTCGGCGCGACGGGTTACGTCGGCAGCGTCCTGACACAGGCGCTTGAGCGCGAAGGACGGTCGGTGCGAGCGCTTTCGCGTCACCCGGCTCGCGTCGGGCGCCAGGGGTTGGTCGAGAGCGTTCGAGGCGACGTGCTCGCGGATAGGGGCCTAGACGCCGCGCTCGACGGCTGCGACGTCGCGTACTACCTCGTCCACTCGATGGAGGCCGGCACGATCAGCTTCGAGGCGCGCGACCGGCAGTCCGCGGAGAACTTCGCCGGCGCTTGCCGGCGTGCCGGCGTCGAGCGCGTCGTGTACCTGGGCGGGATCCAGCCGACCGGCCCGCCGTCGCCGCACATGCGATCGCGGCTCGAGGTGGAACGGATCCTGATGGAGCAGGTGGCCGGCGCCACGGGTCTGCGGGCGTCGATCGTGATCGGCGCCCGGAGCCCGTCGTTCCGGCTGATGGTCCGGCTGATCGAGCGGATCCCGGTCCTGCCCCTTCCCCCCTGGCGCGAGCGACGCACCCAGCCGATCGCCGAGCGCGACGTCATCCAGTGCCTGGTACGGACGCCGCTGATCGACGCGACCGCCGGACGGTCGATCGACCTGGTCGGCCCCGACGTGCTGACCTACGCCGAGATCCTGAAGGTGATAGCCGGCGAGCTGGAGATCGACCGCCCGAAGGTCGACCTGCCGATCTTCACCGCGCCGGCGTTCGCCGCGGTCGCCTCGGCTATTGCCGGCGCCGACACGGCTCTGGTGCGGGCGCTGATGAGCAGCCTCGACGAAGACGTGTTGCCCCGGTCAGAGCGCGCGGTCGAGGAGATGGGAGAGGTGTACGGCGTCAGGCCGCTGCCGTTCAGGCGGGCGGTGCGACGCGCGCTTGCCGACTGGGAGGGCGAGGAGCCACTGGCGGCACGCTGATCCCTGGTGTGCGATCGTGAGTGAGCGTACGCTCTGTGGTGTGGAAGGGGATGCGATCCAAGCGCACTCGGACGGCCGGCGCGACCTGGTCGTGATCGGGGCCTCCGCGGGCGGGGTCGAGGTCCTTCTGCGCGTGGTGCGGGGTCTGCCGGCGGATCTCAGCGCGGCTATCTGCATCGTGCTTCACGTGTCGCCGGGCGGTCGCAGCATGCTCGCCGACATCCTGGCGCGCGCGGGCCGCCTCCCGTGCCGTCCGGCCCGCGACGGCGAACGTCTCCGCGAGGGCGTGATCCTCGTCGCCCCGCCCGACCGTCACCTGGTGGTCGAGGACAGCCACGTCCGGTTGACAGTCGGTCCGCGCGAGAACGGGCACCGGCCGGCGATCGACGTCCTGTTTCGGTCCGCCGCGCGCTCGCACGGCAGCCGCGTGGTGGGGGTCGTGCTGTCAGGGATGCGTGACGACGGCGCTGCCGGCCTGGCCGTGATCAAGGACAACGGCGGCGCCGCGATCGTGCAGGATCCGGAGGAGGCCCTGCACGCCGGGATGCCGGCGAGCGCGCTCGCGAACGTCGTCGCCGACGCGATTGTCCCCTCCGCCTTGATCGCCCGTACGATCGTCGCGATCGTCACCGGTGAGGACCCTCCGCCCGAGGCACGTGCCGGTAATCCCGATCTGGATCCGCGGGCCGGCCGACGGGTAAGCGCGGTGTGCCCCGAGTGCGGGGGTGTCCTCACCGAACGCACGGAGGCCGGCGTGCTGGTTTGGGAGTGCCGCCTCGGGCACCGCTACTCGCCCCGGACGCCGGTGGACGCGCGGGCGCAAGGCACCGAGGGCGCCCCGTGGGCGGGGGTCCGTGCACTGGCGCAGTCGCGGCGCACTGCACGAATGCGTGGGTCCGCAGGCCGAGCGCGCGCAGATGGGCTGGGCGCACCGATCCGTCGCCACCCCGAGGCGGCCTCCGAGCCGGCCGAGATCGTGCGTGAGGCGCTTGCCGGACCGGCCACAACGCCCCTGCGCAGCGTCATCGACGAGGAGAACCAGCGGCTGGGTGAGCAGGACGGCGCTGAGTGAACGCCGACCGCCCCGACGCCGGGCTTGAAGCGCTCCTCTCGTTCGTCAAGGAGATGCGCGGCTTCGACTTCAGCGGCTACAAGCGGACGACCATCCAGCGTCGCGTGGCCCGACGGATGGCGGCCGTCGGGGCCGAGCGCTACGACGAGTACTTCGACTACCTGGAGCTCCACGGCGAGGAGTTCGCCGAGTTGTTCAACGCGCTGCTGATCAACACCACTGGGTTCTTCCGGGATCCCCAGGCCTGGGAGTACGTGGCCGAGGAAATCGTCCCCCAGCTCGTGGCGGCCCGGGACGATGACATGCCGATCCGCGTGTGGTCCGCGGGGTGCGCGTCGGGCGAGGAGCCCTACACGGTCGCGATGGTCCTGGCGAGCGTGACCGGCGACGCGGCCTTCCGCGAGCGGGTCAAGATCTACGCCACCGACGTCGACGAGGAGGCGCTCGATTTCGCGCGGTACGGCGCCTATGCGCCGCGGCAGATCGAGGACGTGCCGCATGAGGCGCTCGAGCGCTTCTTCGAACGGAGCGACCAGCGCTACGTGTTCCGCAAGGACATGCGCCGCTGCGTGATATTCGGTCGCAATGACCTCATACGGGACGCACCGATCTCGCGGATCGACCTGCTCGTCTGCCGCAACACGCTCATGTACTTCACCGCGGAGACGCAAGCGCAGATCCTGCGCCGATTCCATTTCGGCCTCGACGACGAGGGCTACCTGTTACTCGGCAAGTCCGAGATGCTGATCACGCACTCGGACCTGTTCTCGCCGGTCGAGCTCAAGCGCCGGGTGTTCCGCAAGGTGATCAAGCCGACAATGCACGACCGGGTCCGCGTGATGGCGGGCAATACCGCCCGCGGGAGTGTGGCGGGCGAGTCCGACAACCTCCGCGAGGCCGCGTTCGAGACCGCCGGTTCGCCCCAACTCGTGCTCGACCACAACCGCTCTCTGATCATGGCCAACGACGCCGCACGCAACAGCTTCGGAATCGGCCTGGCGGATTTCGGCCGGCCGGTTCAGGACCTCGAGCTCTCCTACCGGCCGCTCGAGCTTCGCAGCCACCTGGATGCGCTGGACCGCGATCTCCGCCTGGCCGAGATCAAGACGGTCGAGTGGCGGGTGGGCGGTGTCGAGCGGATCTTCGACGTCCGGCTCGCGCCGCTGCTGAACGATGGTGAGGCGATGGGCGTGAGCATTTCTTATATCGACGTGTCCGAAGCCCACCGGCTCCAGGACCAGCTCGTCCACTCGAAGCGCGAGCTCGAGCAGGCCCACGAGGAGCTCCAGTCGATGGTCGAGGAGCTCGAGACGACAAACGAGGAGCTTCAGTCGACCAACGAGGAGCTCGAGACGACCAACGAGGAGCTTCAGTCGACCAACGAGGAGCTCGAGACGATGAACGAGGAGCTTCAGTCGACGAACGAGGAGCTCGAGACAATGAACGAGGAGCTCCGACACCGGACGCAGGAGGTCAACGACGTCAACTCCTTCCTCGAGACGATCCTTGGCACGATCGGACTGGCCGTTGCGGTGCTCGACCGCAACCAGCGCGTGCAGATCTGGAACGCGAAGGCGCACGAGATGTGGGGCGTCACCCCGGATGAGGCCGAGGACGAGCACCTGCTCGCGCTCGATATCGGGTTGCCGGTCGACGATTTGAAGGCGCAGCTACGCGCGACGCTGGCGGGACAATCCGGGCGCGAAGAGGTCACCGTTGCAGCGACCAACCGGCGCGGCAGGGCGTTTCAATGCCGAGTCACGCTGCTGCCGCTCGGACAGGCCGGCGACGGCGACGTTTCGGGCGTGATCATGATGATGGAGGCGGTCAGTACCTGACGACGGCCCTCGCGGCTCACTCGGCTGGTCGCGGACGGCGCTTGCTGGCGTCCTCTTCGAGCCGCTGGCGCATGGCCATCAGGCGGGCCCGAGCTCTCTGCACCTCCGTGAGTCGTTCGTGGGTCCGCTGGCGGTCGGATTGGTGCTGTTCGCGCAGACGGCGAACCGTGTCGCGCAGCTCGGCGAAGTTCACTCCGGGATCCTCCGCCTGCGCAACCGCCTGAGCCCAGCGCCCCGCGACACCCGTCGAAAGCGCCGGTGGCAAGATCCTCGGCTCGGCCGGTTCGGTCGGGCTCGGCGGAGGCTCCAGCAAAAGCCACCCCGAATCCTGATGGACGATCGCGTCTTCCTGGACGAGCTTGCGCAGCGCCAGGGTGATCGTGGGACGCCGCGCACCAACCAATGCGCCCAGCGTCTCGTGAGTCAGCGCGATCGGCAGCCGTACGCCGCTCGGCGTCACGACGCCCCACGACTCGGCGAGCAGCCAGAGCATGGCGAGCACGCGCTCATCGACGCGGGGAATCTGGCAGATGACCAGCTGCGCGGTGAGGCGCTGGAGTTGGTCGCCGATGCATCCATACAGGGCCTGGACGATGCCGGGACAGCGGTTGACGCCGGCGAACAGGTCGTTGGCGAACAAGACGAGCCGCACCTCCGTGGCGCAGACAAGATCGGAGTTGGCCAGCCACGAGGGCGACAGAGCGCCCGGCGGCACGAGCACGTCGCCTGGCCCGAGCAACTGGATCCCCGTCTGCGCACCGATCCGCAGCGAGTTCATCACGATGCCGTCAAGCACCATGGCGGAGAACGCCTGGTGCTGCTCCAGCAGGGAATCGAGCCCAAGCGGCCCCGGTTCGGTCAGGGCGACCGGCAGGTCGATTCCGGCAAGCTCTCCTCGTTCGTCAGGCGTGAGGTGCTGCGTCAGTTCGAGCCTGGCGTCGAGTACGGGAACTCGCTCGATGGCGGCCATTTCGCTTCGATCTTCCTCGGCCCCTGATTGCCCGGCGCGCCGAAGGGAATCACGTCAAGTATGACCGATCGGGGGGATCTGGTGGGCGAGGCGCTGGCTCGACAGGAGCGCGCCCGCGAACGAGAAGCACGCGCCCTGGCACACGAGCGCGAAGCGCGCCGAAGGACTGACGAGGCGCCCTCTGAGGAGAGTGCGGAGGCGTACCGGGCCGAGGCGGAGACCCACGCCCAAGCGGCGCGGCTCCAGCACGAGGCCGTGGAGTTTCAGGGCGAGCACGAACGCGACCACGCGCCCTGCCGCGAGCCCCGTGTCGGCCGGCAGAGTGCCGGGCGGACGACCAGGCTCTGACCTTTCCATGCCGCGGCGCTGATCGTCCCCCGGCAGCTCTCGTGGGAGGAGAGAGACTCCGACATGAGAGGATTACCACACGTCGCGCTCGGCGCCGGGCCGGATGTTGGATACCAACCCGGCGCTTCTTTGGTGGGTCCAGGGATTACCCTGGCGCCCGATCGTCGCCATCGGGTTCGAGCGTGAACACCTCCATCGCGACGTCGCGATGTGTGTCGATGCCGCTGACGAAACCCACCGTCCGCCGGCCGAGCGCCTGCTCGACGATCGCTCGGAGCTGATCCTCCAGCGCGTACTGGAAGAACAGCCTCGCCTCGCGCAGGCGCTGGTGCTCGCCCAACGCCACCAGGTTGCGCTCGGCTACGGTGAGGCTCGACTCGAGCAACACGACCAGCGTGTCCGGGCCGGCGAACTGCGCCCGCGCCTTCGTCGGACCCCGCCCGAACGCCTCCTTATAAAGACCGACCATCGCGTTGGAGATCTCGAGCATCGGGCTTCGGTCGGCGACCGTAGCCACGGGCTGCTCGCCTTGTTCGACCCTGCCTGAAATGTCCTCTCTCATCCGATCCTGCTCCTACGTGCGTGCGTCGCCTCAGGCTCGGTACCGGAGGCGGTTTGATTGACCAAGCGCGCGGAACCCAACGGTCGGCCGGCGGGACCGGCCATACACCTGGGCGCCCCTCAAATTTAAGCGCTCGCGTCAGGCTCTCCACGGGATGGGTTGAAAACCAACACCGGCACGTGCTTCTAGTCATCGGCTCTGGCCTGCGTGGGCCGCCGGTACCATCGGGCGCCCGGGCGGTTAGCTCAGCTGGTAGAGCGCCTGCCTTACAAGCAGGAGGTCACTGGTTCGAGCCCAGTACCGCCCACTCGCCGGAATCCCGTATGGGGCAAGGGATTCCGGGGATCGGCCTGGGTCGCGCGCGATCCAACTCACCGGGCCCGGTCCAACTCTGATCCAACATTGCCGCCACCGCGCGCCTGGAGGATCGCGGTCTCGGCCGGGATTCGGGGGGCGTCGTCGAGCTCCTCGATCAGGTGGGCGTAGGTTCGCATCGTGACCGCGATCGAATGCCCGAGCTGCGCCGCGACGTACACCTGGCGAGCGGCCCTCGTGCCACAGCAGCGACGCGAAGCTGTGTCGCAGGTCATAAGGGCGCTGGTACTCGAGCCCGGCGGTCTCGAGCGTCGGCTTCCAGATGCGGGTGATCCACAGTTCGTAGCCGTTCTCGGTCCACGCCTTGTCGTGGTCGATGAACGTCCCGTTGCCGTTGAACGCGGGGATCACGGGCGCCGTGTCGCCGGGGCGGCCTGACGCCATCCGCCACTCGCGGAGGTCCTCCGCCAACGGCGTTAGCAGCCGGACCGATCTGGGTTGCGTCGAGTGCCGTCGCGTCTTCGGGGCGTGCACCACGAGCGTGCGCTCCTGCACATGCGCCCACCGGAGCCCGCGGAGCTCCTGCGGCCTGATCCCGCTGTAGGCGAGCAGGCACACGATGATCCGGTCGCGGGGGCGTAGGGCGACGCATATGCGCTCGACGGTCTCCGGCGCGAGCGGCCTTACCTCCTCGGTCGCTGCCGGCGCCGCTTTCCTGACGAGCCGCTGCGGGTTGCTCGCGATCCGCCCCGCTTCGACCGCCCGCTGCAGGATCGCGCCGAGCAGGGTCAGCGCCTTGCGGGTTGATTCGACCGGGGCGCCCGCGGCGAGCCGGTCAGCCTGCCACCGACCGATCACCTCCGGGGTGATCTCCCGGAGCGGGTAGCCGCCCAGGTGCGGTGAGACATGCCCGTCGTACAGCCCGGTGTACAGCGCGACCGTCTTGGGTGCGAGCGCCGCCGCGTGGATCGGCGCCCAGGTGCTCTCGACGTACTGGTCGAGCGTCTCGCGGCCGCCGTCGAGGCGGGCGAGCACGCCGGTCTGCTTGGCGACCTTCACCTGGGCGTCGAACCGGATCGCGTCACGCTCCCGGCGGAAGCTCTTGGAGCGCTGGCGGCCGGTTGCGTCGCGCCAGTAGACGACGTGCGCGCCGCCGCGCCTGTGCACGCTCATGGCGTGCGGCAGGTAGCGTGAAGGGTGTTCATGGGAGCTCAATCCTCCTATGGGCCAGGGCCCGGGCGTTCACAGCGCGCCGGGCCGCTTTGCGTGTCTGTTCTCATCGTATTCATCGGCGGTCAAGCGCCCTGGCCATAGGCCCGCCTCGGTCACGTAACGGAGCACGACGCCGGCGCGGACCGCCTCCGTCACGTGACCGAGGCGGTTGCGACCAGGCGGCGACCGCGTCGGCTGAGATCACCCAGCCGCGCCCTCGCTTGACCGCCTGGAGTTCGCCGCGGGCGATCGCTGCGCGGATCGAGCGTTCGGTGCGACCGAGCTCCGCGGCCAATGTCGCGACCGTGAACGCCGGCGCCGGTACCGAGCTGACAGCGTCATCTCGGTACCCGACGAGCGCGCGCAGCCGCTCGAGCGCGACGGGATCACCGGCCAGCTCGTCGAGCAGAGCGCGGGCCCGATCGCTCACGCCGATCCCTTCGGCTGGTCAAGCTCGAGCGCCGGGACAGCAATGTCGACGCGCGGGCGGCTCACGCCGGCGTGCCCCTGGCGGTGTCCTCGGCGTTCTCCACGCACTCGGGGTGCGCGAACAGCTGCCCGCCGGGCCCATCCCCGACCGGGACCATCGGCCCGGTCTCAAGGTCGCAGATGGCGCAGGCGAGCCCGTCGAGACGCCGGTCAGCGTCGCGCGACGGTGTCGGCCCGGCGCTCATCGCTCGTCGAACGCTCCGGCGTTGATCTTCGCGGCGAGCCGGTCGGAGCCGGGGGGGTCCACCCGGTGCGGGCAGTCGTTGTCGTGCGCGATGGTCACTACGCGGACCTTGCCCGCCTCGAGCTTCGGCAGGGCGATGTCCGGGTCGCAGATGCAGCCCTGAGCCCGTGCCTGGGCGATCAAGAGGGCGCGTAATTGGTTGCGCTTGACCTTGCGGGCGAAGCTGTTGCTCATGTGTGCTCCTCTCTGGCCGCCTCGCGGCCATCGTGTCCACGGTGTTGCCAAGACGGTGTTGACAGGGGCGGTGTTGTCACATGTCAACGCCCCGAATCCCCAGTAACGACGGGGGATTCGGGCATCGCGTATTACGGTGTTGCCGCCTGGCAACACCGTTATTTCCTCCCCCTCATCGGGAGCCTGATGACGGTCGCTAGCTTCCCGCCGCCGACCGGCGTCACGGTGCTTCGGGTGCCGGGGTAGACAGCCTCGTAGCGGTCCAGCAAGGCGTCCAGATCAGCTGCTGTCCGCGCCCCGGCGACGCGCGCCATCTGCAACTCGCGTCGGCTCGCCGACCCGCCGTGCTCCTCGAGCCACCCCACCAGCCGGACGATCCCTCGGTCAAGCACCTTGTCGCGAAGCGTGAGCGACATTGAGTCCTGCTCAGGTAGGGCACGCCAGCAGTCGAGGGTGAAGTTCACGATATGCGCGGCGCGGTCGATGTGGTCCTGCTCGACCTGCTCTGGCCGCTCGGGGTCGGCCTCGTAGAGCACCAGCGCGATCCGCGCCAGGTGAATGTCCGCCTTTATCAGCGCGGCGCTGGTGCTCGCGGTCTCGCTTCGGTGAGCGGCCCGGTCCTTCCAGACAGCCTGCCAGTGCCGGAACGCTGCGCGCGCGGCCTCCGACAGCGTGCGTGTAGCCGCCCCGTCGCGATTGTCGAGCAGGCGGTGGATCAGCTCCTTCCAGCCGGCCACGGCGTTCAGGTTCTCGACGGCGCGTCTGCCATTGATGGCGGGGCTCGGCATCGTCGCCAGGTGCGGCAGCCAGCGGGGTCGCAGGCCGTCCTCCTCGCCACCCAGCAGCTCGTGGAGCGCTGGCTGGAGCCCGCCGCAGACGACCAGCGTCGGGCGTGAGATGCTCAGATTGACATTGTTCTTGCGCCCGCCCTTGCCGCCCACTCGCGCAAACCGCCACGGAGCGCCAGTCCAAAGGGTGAGGAAGCGGCCACGGTCGCCCCCGCCGCCGCGCTTGTACTCGCCCAGGCCCCGCAGCAGCACCGCGAGCTCGTCCAGGTCGAGCGCTGCCGCCCCCTGGACCGCATTCAGGCTGCGAGCCAGCGCCTCCATCGTGAGGTCGCCGAGGAGGATCGCCTTCTCGTCCTCGTCGTCCCCTAACTCCTCGTCCCGCTCTCGCAACGGCGTGAACGCGAGCGTCAGCGACGGGCTCTTGCCAGCGCCGCGCGGGGCCAGCAGCGGCACCCACAGGGTCGCGCGCTCATGCCAGCTCGGGCTGACCTCGATGTTCACGGCCCTACCTATCGCCGCCGCCAGCGCCCCCAGGGCGGCGCCGGCTACCAGCGCCGCGGGCAGGCCTTGGCGTTCGCCGTAGCGCACGAGCTTCTGCGCGGCCTCGGGCAGCGCCTGCACCGGGTAGGCGGGGATCTCGCCCAGGTTCGACGCGGCCGGCTCCTCCTCCGTCGAGTCCGCCGCGCGGTCGACGGGCACGAACTCGTCGACCGTTTTGCCCGCCGCTAGGTGATCGGCCGCGTCCTTGCCCTCGGCGGCCGCGACCATCGCGACTGATGCCGCCACGCCTTCCAGCGACGCGGCCACCCGTCGCACGTCCTCGTAGCCGTCCTCCCTGCGGTCGGCCACGAGGATGACGTTCGCGCCGCGCAGCGGCTCGGCGTACTCCGGGCGCCAGTTCCCAGCCCCCATCGGGCCGCACGTCGCGACCTCGCCGGCGCGCTCCAACGCACGCACGTCCTTCTCGCCGTCGACCACGTAGATCGTCGCGCCCGCCTGGACCGCCTCGATCACCTTCGGCAGCCGGTAGAGCACGTAGCGCGTCTTATGCAGGTTCCAGATCCAGTCCGGGTCCTTCCGCTTGCGACACTTCTCGCAGCCGCAGGTGTCGCTACGTCGCGGCCTGCGCTGGCTGAAGTGCTTCGGGTAGAAGCGCACGCACTGGAACAGCAGCTCGCCTTGCTCGTCGACGTAGTCGTAAGCGGCGACCTCGACCCGCCCGTTGCGCCGCTCAAACAAGTCGGCGAGCTCGAGGCCGTCCGCCGCGACGATGTCCGCCTTCGAGCAGCCGGCGTGGCAGTGCAGCAGAACCCGTCCGTCGCGACCGGCCGTCACGGACAGCGACGGCGTGCGGTCCTCATGCGCCGGGCAGGTGACCTGCCAGCCGTCCTGCACCCGCCGGACGGTCGCGCCACGACCCTCCCGCAGCTCGACGTAAGCCTCGGCCGTCACGCCGCGCGCTCGCGGTCGATGTCAAAGCGCAGCGAGCGCCAAGCCTGCCGGCGCTGCCATTCCGCCAGCGCCAGGAACGCGGCGAGGCGATCGGCCGGTGCGAGATGGCCGAACCGCCAGTGGTGCGCCTGGAAGGTGTATTCGCGGCCGCGCCGACAGCGCGCCAGTGGCCCGCCTAAAGCGGGCTCGGGATCATCGTCGCCGTCGTTCGGCGGCCCGCGGGACGCGGTCGCTCGGCGATGACCGGGCCGATGCTCGTTCCGTCCACGCGCACGAGGCGAAGGCACGACACGCAGGCCACGGAGGAGCCGCTCCGCTCGACGCAGGCCCCTCAACGCGGCCCGTGCGCGACGCTCCGTCGCATGCCAACGCGGGTTACGCTGGCGCTCCGCCTCGATCACCTCCGGCCGGATCACCTCGAGCTCCGACCACGGGCCGCCATGTCGCTGGACCTGGTGCGTGAAGCCGACTCCCGAGACGTAGCCGATCCCCCGCGACCGCCGCGCCTGAATCTCGCCGGACTTCAGGCCGTTCCACCGGTCGACCTCGAACGTTGCGTCTTTGCGAGCGGCCGCTTCGGCCATCTGCCGATGGCGCTCAGGCCGCACCCCATCACGCTTCATGGCCTTCTGCCCGCCGATCGAGCCGAGGTCGTACGTAACCCCGTCGACGGTGACGCTCTGGCTCGCTTCGGGCTCCTCGGCCTCCGTCGCGGGCGGTGGTCCTGCCTCTCTGTCACGATGTGACACGTCGCGCACCTCTGCTGCGGTTGTGGCTTTCACACCGGCGCCTTCTCGTGGGGGGCGCCGGTGGCGTTTACGGGACCGTTAGGCCTGCGCGGCGTTCTTCTCGTCGAGCAGGGCACACACGCGATCCAAGGTTGGAGAACGCCGCGGAACGGCTCCCTGCTCCACATTCGCGAGAAATGTCAGCGAACAGCCGGCCAGCCGCGCAAGTTCCGCGCGGGTGATCCCGGCTCGTTCCCGCGCCGCGCGCAACTCGCTGCCCGAGGTAGTTATGGTGGTGGCGGTCATGGGGCCATCGTCGGCGATCAAGCGCAACGCATCAATGCGACGTCGCGTTTGGACGGCATGGTCGTTGCAGCAGGCCGAGTTCCAGCTAGCACTGGACCCGCATGCCCCTGCCCGGCTATTCCTGCCGTATCCGAGTCCGGACGGGGAGATGCTCTGGTGCCCGCTCGGAGCGTTAGAGCACGGCGCGGCAGAGCGGTGGGCGCCAGGAGCGCATGAAGCTGTGCTGCGTGTCGATCGCGCACACCGGAAGCCTGCCCGGCTCGCCAAGCGCGAGGACATGGCGCGACGCGCTAACCGCGAGATCGGCGGGGCGCTCAAGCGCGCGCTCGCCGCGTCGGAGGTTGGGCTCGACGGCGCGGAGCAGGAGCTAGACCGACTGTTCGAGCTGGGGCTCAAGGCCCGCGCCGGAAGCCGGCTTGCAGAGGACGAGCTGCTCACCTACGCGCACATCGCCGCCCGGCTTCCGCCTAGGACCGGCTGGCGTGCATGCGAGCGCTGCGACCTCGTTTTCCGAGCTCGGCGCCACGCTCGCCTTTGTCGAGGTTGCCACGGGCAGCGCAGGCCGGGACTTCGGCCAGCGTCACGTTGGCGTCAGTGCACGGGCTGCGACGCGTTGTTCGAGCCCACCGACAGCCAGCAATCCACATGCGAGCGGTGTCGAGCAACGAAGTCGACCCGCTCTCGGAATCCCGGCCGTCCCGTTTCGCCCGGCACGCCGTACCGCCGCGCGACAATCGACGTCGACCTCCTGCTGGAGCGACCGGCTGATTGACCTTGGACACCACGGTGATCGATCGCCCGAGAGGATCGGTGCGATCGTCACCACCGCCCTATGGCTAGCCTGCGTGGAGGTTGGCGTTGTACGCGGAGACTCCCTTGTTGTACGCGGAGACTGCCTTGTTGAACGCGTCGAGTCGCGCCTGCGAGGGATGTCTACTGAACGCCACGACGCACTTTGCGATCGCGGCTTCGAGAGTCTCGACGTTGTCGGCTCGGTCATCGAGTCCCGCGTTGCCTGATTCCCAAGTCCCGTAGTCGGCGGCGAGTTGACTGGCGGCTTGGGCGACGCCGGGGTCCGGGATCCCATTCAGCGATCGACTGTTATGGAACCGCTGGAGCAGTTGAGACTCGCGGTCGTTAAGGGCCTTCAATCCTGCGTAGTCTGGCTGCCGTCCCTCGCCGTGGAGCAGGTTCCCGCGCGGGTCGACCTTGACCGCCGAGCGCCCCGTAGCCCCGTCGCCGGACGGCGCCGGCGTGGCATTGGCTGGACTGTTTGAGGACTTGCTTGACCCGCCAATCGCCCCGCTGGCGATGACAGCCGCCGGCCAGAGCGACACGAGCATGGACACGACGAGCAGAACGCGCCTCATGCCGCGACCGTTTCTCGACCTGCCTCTAGCCAGTCATACGCAGCTCGCATGCGTTCCGACCTGAGGATCTCCCACGCGTTGTTGAGACGAATCATCTCCTCGGTGGCCTCGGCAGAGGCTGTCTGTACGTCAGGGTGCACCTGCTTGCAGCGTTGGCGATAAGCGGCTCGGAGCTCATCCACGCTGCTTGTCGAGCTGACATCGAGCACCTCGTACAGCCCGGTCGCGCCCAGCACGAGCTCCTGCTGGACACGGGTGAGGAACCGCAGCGGAGAATCGGTCAACAACTCGTGAGCGACCGCCTCAAACGCGGCTTCCCGCTCTTCTCGGATGGCGCGGGCGAATTCCTCAGCATCGATCGCCCCCCAGGCCCCCGGATTGACCGGCGCGGTCCAAACGGCACGCCAGTTGTGAAACACCGCCCGCCACCCGTAGAAGAACCAGGCGGGAACCGACCACCAGCCCAAAAGAGCGTTGAAAAACAGGGTCGTCGCGGTCTCCTTCTCCGCGCACGGCTGGCAGACGTACGCCGCAGAGCGTTCTTCCCGCGCCCAAAAAAGGAGCCCCATGACGCGAGCCCAGCCACGGAAGGCCAGCGGCCGCGCAGTGGATCCGCAACTCGGGCATGGCACCGTGCCGGCCGCAAGAGCCACCACATAGCCGCCTCGTGCTTCGAGCAGTAGATCCGACCCGCATTCGCCGCAGCTGCCGGACGAGCTGCTGCGTTGAGTCGCACAGACACCGCACAAATGGCTGACTTGGCGCCCCATCAGACCGTCCCGGGGATGACCACGGTCAGGGCCGGGCCTGCGCGCCCGGCGGCTCGTTTCAGGCACCGCATCTACTTGTCCTTTCAGTTCGCTTAGGGATTACTTCGGCAGATCGGCCGGCCTCGGTTAGACCTGCCTTCGTGAACTCTTAGGTCCGTCGATTGGCCCGCGGCACCGGCATTGGCGAGTCGCCCTTGACGATCTTGGGCGGTCCTACCGGCTTGTGCCTACGGCGTGGGCTGAGCGGCAGCCCGCACGTTGCGCAGAGATCCATGCATGGCAGGAGGTCACCCGAGCAGATCGAAATGCACGGGACGCGGAGACAGCTAGAGGAGTAGTGGGTATGCAGCAAACAACGCCATCGCAGTCGCGGCAGAACCTGCGGCGCACCGTCCTCGTGTGGGGTGTTCCGGTCCTGCTGGTCATCCTGCTGGTCTTCGCCAACTCGGCTCCTTGGTGGCTCGCGATCATCGCAATCCTGTGGTTGCTCGTCATTTGGGGCATCAGCAGCAGTGAACGCAAGAAGGCTGCTCGAGTTCGTGCGGCGGCACGGGTTCACAGCCGATCGAGACGCACCGGCGTGCCGCGTGTGTCCCAGCGCTGGGAATCTGACCCGCGTGGTCGGAAAAGTCGCTGAGTTCGCGGAATCGCATGGGGGTCCTGGAAGGGTGAAGTGTGAGAGCGTCGGGCTGTGATTGGGCTGGGTGGGCCGTGGCGAGGACGCGCACGCGCTCGCCTGCCCGCTCACGCTCTACTTGCCCGTGTTGGCGCGCGTCATGCCCTTCGCACCCGCCCTGGGCCGTGCCTCGTCGGTGCCGGTCGCGTACGCAGCTGCGTCCGGCACCCGCTTGAGCACGGCGGCGCTGATCGAGCGCCCGTCGCTGTATCGCCCTGCCGTTAGAACTCAGCGCGCCGTCGACTACGACGAGTCGCCGATCTTCGCTACGCGGTCGGTAAGTCGCCCGCGGTCCCGCGTGATCCCGCTCTGAGACTCGACCGCGCGACCAGCTCGGGCTAGAGGCGTGGGGTTCTCAGAGGTCGCCTGGCATCTGCGGTTGCGGCCTCTCGCCGTCCCAGATGCTCGGTAGCGCGGGCTCGGACTCGCTACGGCTGATGGCGCTCTGCTCAATCAGCGCATCGAAATCGGCGCGGCGGCTGCGGACCCGCCGGCCGACCTGCAGCACGGGGAGCTTCCCCTGGTCGGTCCAGTTCCTGACGGTCTGCCGGTTCAGCTTCAGGATCGGGGCGACCTCTCCGACAGTCATGAAGTCGTCGGGCTCCGGCATAAGGCAAACGCTACCGTGCCCGCCGGTTCGATGGAGATCACGGAATTTGCGGAATCATGACAAGGACGCCGGGTCGTGTTGTATGCTCAGGTTCATGGATTCAACTTCTCTCCAGATCGATCTTGGCGACCTGAATGACGTCCGTGCAAAGCTCCCGCGCGTTCAAGAAATGCTGGCCGACAAGAAGGCCCAACTAGACGCGGCGCAGCGCGACTACAACCGATGGGAGCGGTTGTGGACGGCAGTAGTTCAACTTGTGGACGAGGAAGATGCCGACCAGGGGACCGGACCCGCTGCGGATCGCCCTGCTCAGCGTCCCGAACCCGCTGACCGACCGCGCTCTTCGGATCGAGCCGAGGACGGAGTCGTGAACCAGGCTGTCGCCATCGTGGATCGGGATAACCGGCCGATTCGGCCGCGAGAGGTAGCCGCAATCTTGAAGCAGGAGGGCGTCGACATCGACAACAACACCGCCGCGAGCGCGCTCTACTACGCGGCGCTTCGGGCAACTCCACCACGGATCAGGAAGCTCACGATCCGCGGGCTGTATGCCCCGCTGACCTATATCGACCCGCCGCAGACCGACTACGCGTACGCGGGATCGCTTGGTTTCCCCGCTCCCGATCATCCTCCTGCGGAGGATCCCGAGGACGCCGATCCATGACGACAGCCTAGGTCGACCGCTCCTTCAGTGCTTCCCGGAGGCGAGCGGCGACGTTAAACCCGCGACGGCCACGCTGTCCTAGCTACTTCCCGCGGAAAAAGTCGGGGGTTTGAGACGCCCGGTTGCCGTCCGGTGTGACAGTGAGAATGCCCTGTAAGTAATGGGGTTTCTTGCTGAAAGGGGAGTGCATGCTGACGCTCTTGGCGGAGCAGCCGGAGTGCTTGTGGGACGACGCCTTGCCGATCGAGGTCAAGGAGTTGCCCCAGGATTTGGCGGCGTTGGATGTGTTGTTGGGCGACCCGGACTTGTTGTGGCCGATCGTGGAGCGGTTCGGTCGCGAAGTGGTCGAGGATCGACGGGCGGTGCTGACGGATGGGCGGCCGACGATCGCGATGGAGACCTATATCCGGATGATGGTGCTCAAGCAGCGCTACCGGTGGGGGTACCGGACGTTGGTCGCGGAGGTGTCGGACTCGATTCACCTGCGCCGGTTCTGCCGGATCGCGCTGTCGGAGCGGGTGCCGGACGAGTCGACCGTTCGCAAGCTCACCCGGCGGATCGGCCCGGAGACGGTGTCGGAACTCACGCGCGCGATGATCGTGCAGGCGTGTCGGGAGAAACGGTTCCGGCCGCGGGCGGTCCGTGTCGACTCGACCGTGGTCGAGGCGGACGTGAAGTACCCGACCGACTCCGGGCTGGCCTCCAGCGGGATCAAGGTGCTGGCGCGGGAAGGACGCAAGCTCGCGAAGCTGATCGGCGAGAAGAAGGCCCGGGTCCGGGATCGCTCGCGGTCGATGGGCCGCAAGCTCCGCGCGATCACGCGAACGGTTCGTCGCCGTTCTGGGGAGGCCAAGCAAGAAGTGCTGAAGCTCACCGAGCAGACCGGCGAGCTGCTGACACGCTCGGTGAAGGAGGCGCGACGGGTCGCGAAGATTGCCCGTGGCAGAGCACGCGGTCGGGGCGCGAAAACCAAGCTCCGGGCGGCCACGCAGTTGGAGGCGCTGGCCGACCGATGCGAGAAGGTCGCCCGGCAGATCCGTCAGCGGGTGGCTGGCGAGCCGATCACCGACCGGATCGTGTCGTTGTTCGATCCGGACGCGCGGCCGATTCGCAAGGGGAAGCTCGGCAAGCCCAACGAGTTCGGGTTCGTGTCGCAGTTGGCGGAGGTGACCGAGCACACCCAGCGCGGTGCGCGGGGCCTGATCCTGCCGGGCGCTGCGACACAGATCGGGAACCCGGGCGAGGACGCGCTGCTCCCGGCGACGATCGCGGAGCTCGGGCGGCTCGGGATCCGGGTGCAGGAGGTCGCCGTGGATGGCGGGTTCAACGTCGGACCGACGACCGCCGCGCTCGAGGACCTTGCGCCGAAGAACGTGTTCATCGCCGGCCGGCAGGAACCCGGCTCGAAACGCACCCAACGTCGGATGCGGCGCTACCGCACGGGCGCGGAGGGCCGGATCAGTCACCTCAAACGCCGCTACGGGCTGGACCGATCCCGCCTAAAAGGCGACGAGGGCCGGCAGATCTGGACTGAATGGAGCATCCTGGCCTACAACGCCGACACCCTCGCCGTCCGGGAGCGGTGAAACACTCCCAACCGCTCCTTCAGCAAGAGCAAACCCATTACTACGATCCGGCCGCGGGGTTCAGTCCGCGGCCGCCTCGTCTCTCAAGGGTTTATCCGCGGCAAGTAGCTAGACATACCGCGTGGCCGCCGCGCCGGGCCTACTTGCCGCTGTGGTGGAACTGGTATACACGCCCGGCTTGTACCCGGGTGGCCGCGGCTCTGTAAAGCACAGTGCGGCCTGTGGGTTCGAATCCCACCAGCGGTATCGAGAGTCTAGAAGGTACGGGAGCGGCGCGGCAACCGACGCAATCTAGCTCCCGCCGATAGCGCGTCATCCATCCGCCCTCCTAGGCGGCACCGACGCGTGAGGCCGGGCGTCCTCAATCGGCCTCGGCGGGCCTACCGGCCGACGCCTGCGGAGCGGTTTCGCGATCTCGACCACCAGCGGTGGGATGGGAACGGCTCCGGAAACCGTGCGGTTGAGGGTGATCAACGTCAGATACGGGGACGCAGCTGCGTCCATGGCTGCTGACCTCGCGGTCACGCGGTGCGATCAGTGCCTTCAAGCCATGACGAGCTTGCGGGTATATCGGCAGTAGTTGTACTCGTCGATCCGCTTTACCAGCGCGTCGCCCCAGACGGCTTCGCCGCCGAGCTCAAGACATTGATCATGCGTGACGAGCATGAATACGAAGTAGCCCTCGCCGTCTGTTCGCCTGATCCGATAGCCCTTCTGGATGCCGTTGTCCCACAGCGGGAAGAAACGGGGGGCCAACACGTGGAGGGCCTTGGCCGCGCCGGTCGGGCCGAGTACGGAGGCGAAGTCATCGAAAAGGTCCACGATCGCATCCTCGTCATCCTCGAGGCCCTCCAACGCGCGATCTCGATGGAAGGTGATGTCGGCGTGCCAGTCCCGGAGTAGACCGTCGATCTCACGCTGATGGTCCTCGTCGAATCCGCCCCGGAACCGGTAGTAGTTGGCGTTCCAGCTAAGGAGCAGCATGCCGACGGCCTCGGCAGGACTGAGATCCGATAGCCCCTCGTCAGCTCGGCGGATGATGTCGCGCGCTCCTCGGTACGCAAGCCCACGTGGCTCGATCTCCTCGTAGAGGATTCTGGCTTGGTCCAGCTGATTCGGGGTGATGGTTGCGGTGAGGTTGATCGTCGCCATGGTCGGTGTCTTCCTGGGTCTGTCGAGGTGGATTGCCAGCGGAGTTGAGGCCTTCGCCTACCTATTATTCGGCGGATCGGGAGGGTTGTTACTCCGAACTTCGCCAACTCTTAGGTGCGACCAGGCTCATCAGCGTCCTCGCGCCGTCCGGGCTGGCACCTCGCGAGGCGAGGCAGCGGAATGCCGGCGATGCGCGGAGCAGGCACCGGCTTGCGCGGCGACTTCCTCATACAAGACATAGGACTCGATCATCGGCTGACCCCCCACTCGAGCGCGGCCGGGGCCCCCCGGGCCTAAAGGCCTCTGGGTTGCATGCCGAAGCAACCTAGAGGCCGCCCATTAGGGGCCCTCTCTTAGTACCGAAACCCCGACCGCCGTTCGGAAGGTGAATCGGTGAAGAAGAAGATCGCTCTCGTCCTGGGGAGTGCAGCGGTCGCGGCACTCGGCGCGAGCGGCGTGGCCTCAGCGAGCAGCACGTGCTACTACAGCCCGCGCGGATGCGTCTCGGTGGGCGGCTACTACAAGCCGTCGACTGGAACCTACGTCCGGCCGTACGTCCGCAACTACCCCGGCTATGGGAGCTACAGCTACCGGCCCAGTTATCGGAGCTCCTACAGCCTCAGCTACAACTACGGCTACCGCTACCGGCCGAGCCACAGCTACAGCTGGTAACCAGGAAGGGCCTGCTTGCGTTGCCGCGGGCCGGCACGGACTAACCAGGAAGGCTCACGCGAGTGGCCTCGAAATCCGAGAGTGGCACGGGCGCAGGAGTCCCAAGCTTCTCGCGTTTGATCGCGTGCCCCCCGCGTGCAAGCCGAGCGCGGGCGTGTGTGAGAGACTCGGAGGGCGGCGCGCATCGACCGCGTGGGACAGGTCGGAGGCTCGGCAACCACGGCCTGTTGGGGGATCTTCGCGGTCGAGTCCCAACTCGAATTGCGCCGGCGGTCCAGATTGCCGAGTTCGTTTCGAACCAGCAGTCGCAGCGGCTCAAATCTGTCCAACTCGGAGCTCCCGGAACTAGCCCAAAGCAGCAGCCTCTCGCGCCGGGACTCACTGGCCGCGAGTCTGCCGCCGCCTGCCGGGGAGCTAAAGCCTCCTCATTGCTTATCAGCGCGAGCGTTGGGACTGCAACACGCCTTGGCAAGCCGTTGCGACCGGAGTACGGTGATTCGCACGCACGCACCCAAGCCCGGCACGGGCGTCGTCGGAGTTGCAACTTGGGAGGTACGCCATGGCGAGGACGAGCGAGCCGGACGACGAGCCTAAGCGCAGTCGACTGGGCAAAAAGCGGCTACTGGGCGCTTGCGATCATCGTCATCATCATCGCCACTGCGGCATGCGGATCGACGAAGAGCACCAGCTCCGACTAGCCCGGCAGCCTCTGCGTCCAGCACGACCTCTGCCTCCAGCAGCCCCTACCCTCTGCGACCACCTCTGCCTCCAGCAGCCCGACAACGTCTGCCGCCCCCACGTCGAACTTGACGGTCTCCCAGCAGAACGCGGTCAATGCGGCTAAGAACTATCTCTCAATCTCGGGCTTCTCTAAGCAAGGACTGATCGATCAACTCTCGTCCTCCGCTGGGGACAAGTACTCGGTTCACGACGCCACCGTGGCCGTTGACAGCTTGCACGACGTCGACTGGGATGCGGAAGCTGTGAAGACAGCCAAGGAATACATGTTGACATCCTCATTTTCGTGTTCGGGACTCATTGACCAGCTTTCGTCCTCGGCCGGCAGCCAATACACGGCGGCACAAGCGAAGTACGCGGCGACGAAGGTGGGCCTCTGTTAACTACGGACACGGCGCCCGTGTCCGCGACTGGGCGCACCGCGACTGTCCTAGTTCGCAGCCAGGGTAGGCGGCGGTGCATCTGTGATGGCTTCGATCTCGACCTCGGCGCTTCGTGCGCGGCGCGGTCGGGTGTGAATCAGTCATCACGTCACCCCAGCCGGGACCGGGATCCCGGGGCTGTACCAAGCGGTATTAGCCGGGTCGTGCGGTGGCCCGCCCTCGTGGAGCGGCAGGCCGCTGTTGAGTCCGACGATCGGCTGGGTGTCGAGGTTGATCCCAGGCGCTCGCGCGGGAGTCGCCACGCTAACCGCTTGAGAATGCTGCTCCTCGCCCGAAGCGACAGAACCTAAAGGTTTTCCGCCAACTGCCGACAAATGTTCTAGTCGGGCAGTCGAGGCGCTTATCCAAGGGGAGATACAGCAATGAGATGCAAGCCATTGCTACTCGC
>CAWIDF010000007.1:0-192007 GCA_963834885.1 uncultured Solirubrobacterales bacterium
AGCGGGCCCGCGCAGTATGCGCCCGTAGTGTGCCATCGCATCGATTGATCTCGTGCTCTGCCTTCTGGCTGGGTTCCCCTCCCGGCCCGCTTGGCGGCAGTCGTGCGCGCCGATCGCGGCGACTCCAGTGACGAATCGGACACCAGGCGCCCCAATGGCGTAGTGGCCTCCGGTGAACACCAGCCCCCTCGTTGGCGCTGATAGGGCGTCCCCGCCAGCGTCAGGCAGTGCTGGCTTGTGAGGCTTGTGGCGCTGGTGGGGCTTGCGGGGCGGCTTTGGCAGCGTGCTCTTGCAGCTGGTCCGCTATGAACATGACGATGACGGCGATCCCCACGCCGGCGAGCGTGAACAGGATCCTGCGTCCCTCGCTAGCAAAGTTGGACGGGTGGGGCACGTCCATGGCGATCAGGAGCCCTCCGGCCAGGGCTGCCGTGTACCAGGCGAAGTTGACGAACCGGATGGCCGCCGCCAGCCCGAACAGCAGGACGATGATCACCTCGAGGGCGGTCTTGTTGTGGACGGTCAGCAGGACGAGCGCAGCCACGGCGGCGCCGATTGCCGTGCCGGCGATGCGCTGTACGGCAGCGAAGGTGGATTGCTGAAGGTCGGGCTTCATGGCGATAATGACGGCGATCGGCATCCAGTAGGCGTTGGGCAGCTTCAGCCCGAAGGCGATCGCGACGGCGATCGACACGGCGACGGCCCGGATCACCGCGAAAAGGATCATTGGCCGGGTCAGCGGCCTCGGCGAGATATCTCCGGGGATCTCTGCAGCAGGCTGGGGCGCCGAGACCCGTCCGCGCGCCAGCCACATGATGAAGGTGTACGCGATCCACAGTGCCGATCCGGTGAGCCAGGCGAGCGCCTGTTTCCACGGTTCGGTATGGATCAGGCCGGAATGGAACGCGCGCGGAAGGCCGAAGGAGAGGAGCGTCGGCAGGCCGAGGACGATGATGAACCAGATGTTGAGAAGATAGGCCGCGACGAATCTGTGCAAGCCGTATTTCACCGCGAGACCGGCCAGCGAGGTGGCCACGAACGCGGCCAGTACCACGAACTCCCATGGACCGCCGCCGATGCCGAACCCCAAGGCGGTCAGTAGCGCACCGGCTCCGGCCATCGCGGCCATCGCGAGCACTCGCGGGCCGTAGTTTCCGCCGGGGTCGCTCAGCGCCACGAGCAGCGCCCCGAAGATCGCACTGAGGAAGTACCTCCGCTCGTGCGGGAGCACGCCCACGATGATCAGGAGCCCCAGCACAACCGCAAAGACGGCGCCTCTGCGCAGGTTGAATCCCTGCCACTTAGCTTCGAACACTTTCTCTAGCCGAGTCATCTTGTTCCTTCCGAGTTGCTGCTGTGGCTGCTCTGGAGAGGGGGCCCGACGGTGGCGTCCGGCTGCGCGCATCGAGGCATCATCCCGTCACCCGTCCCGATCGCTAGCTGCCCGTCACGGGTTCGCGGATGGACCAACGCAGGCGACTGAATCAACGTCATCCCGAGATGTTCTCGGCTCGTCGGCAGACCGCCATCCGGATCGCCCCGCGCTCGAGTATCGGCTAACCACGGATCGCGCACCACCGAGGCTGGTCTGACCCTTGGCGTGGAGATCCGCCAGCGACGACGACGACCGCGAGCAATGAGCGTGCCCAAGTAGCTCGGAGAACAACCGACGGTACTGGAGCTTCGGATTATCGAGCTCGGTCCGTGACCCGAGCTCAAGTATCGATGCTTGCTTGGCCCGCGGCGGATCGCGATTCGAGAGGTGTGGATGTCCTTGAACAGGCATGAGTTGTAAACGCGTCGTGAAGGATGATCGCCGAACGCGCCGGGGATTCGAATCATCCAAATCGGATGATTGGAATCGAGACGCTGATGCGGACCTGAGCTTGAGACCCCTCTACGATGGCGTTGCGAGCAGGCGGCGTGTTGTGGCAACGAACTGGGATACCACCCGCCCATGCGGAAGGTGTTCGATGGTCAGCTGCTCGGCAGCGTGGTGGGGCCGCGGGTTCGGTGCTCGTGCATCGGTTCGCTCTCCATCGCGGGCGGGCGCTTGTCGGCGGCGGTTTTGTACCAGTTGGCGTATCGGCTCACCAGCGGCGCCGCTGAGAGTCCGTGCACGAGGACCGACAGGCCGACGGTCAGGTAGGTGGCCGCGACGATGGTTGGGGCGTGAGCGAGATGAGCATCCTCGACCATCACCGCGAACACGATCGATGCGAGCCCGCGTGGGCCGAACCAGCCCATGAACGCCACCGTCGGCCCCAGCGCGTGGGTGCCCCAGAGCGAGATTGCCACGGGTAGCATCCGCACGATCGTCAAGCTCAGCACGGCGTACAGCGCGATCTGCCAGCTGACGTGCTCGAGCACCGGGCCGAGCAGCACGGCGCCGAAGACCAGGAACGTGACGGTGTCGAGCGCCGCCCCGGTCTCCTCGGTGAAGCGCATCATCGATGCCAGGTTCTCGCGCGCGATCAGGCCGAACAGCGATCCGGCCACGAACGCGGCGATAAACCCCGATCCCCCCAGGTCGACCGCGATTCCGTACGCGAGCACCGCGGCGGCCACCGGGACGATCTGCCGCCAGGCATCGTCAATCAGATGCCGCGCTTCGGCCACGTTCACGACCACCGCGGCGAAGACGCCCGCCGCGACGCCGCCGAGCGTTCCGTAGCCGATCTCCTCGACCACCACACGCAGCGGGTGAGACTCGCCGCCGGCGCCGGAGATGGTCGCCAGCGCGATCAACAACAGGGGAACGCAGATCCCGTCGTTGAGGCCGCTCTCGACGTTGAGCGACTGACGAACAACCTGCGGAAGTCTCGGGTCCGTGACGACCGCACTACCAAGCCCGGCGTCGGTCGGCGCGAGGATCACCCCCAGAACGAACGCTTCGCTGAGCGAGAACGACCCAAACAGGAGCACCGCGACCAGCCCCCCGAGCACGACCGTCAAGGGCAGACCCACGCCAAGCAGCCGCACCGGCATCGAAGCCTCGCGCCGCAGCGCCCGCAGATCCACCCGCGAGGAATCCGAGAACAGCACAACCGCGAGCGTCGCCTCGGCCAAGGTCCGCACGGTCGAACTCGTGGGACGCACCGAAAGGTCATCGAGCACCAGCGGCCCCACGAGTACGCCGACCGTGGTCACCACCATCGCCGGCGTGACCGGCGTGTTCGCCAGACGCCGCGACACTGCCGCGACCAGCAACAACGTAAGACCGACGATCGCAAGCCCGGAATTCACCGCTCGTCCTTCTGGGCGGAGGTTTCCCAGTGCGACATGCTCTTCGAGAGCAGGCCACGGGGTGTGCCGGGCCTCACGGGGCAGGCTCGAGAGTCCATTAGTAGTCGCTCACCAGCCGAGAATCGTTCGCCGCTGAAAGCGACGATTCGGTGCGCACCTCGCGAGCCGACAGGCCTTCGGGCACAGAGATGCTCCACTTTCTGTCGATGACGATTTGACGCGCTGAATCTGCCAAGCCGAGACCGAGCAGCTCATCCACATCCCGGGCAGAGTCGCAGCGGGACCGCTGAGTTGCATCGGCCAAAGGGGATGATTCGTTAGCCAACCCGTTGCGGGCGCGATCGCGCACTTGGACGCGGGTCTCGGTCCTGATGTCTGATGAGCGCCCGCGCATACCGGCGGGAGCCCGACCGGGGTCACGCAGTCGACTTCAGACGCGTACCGCTGGCCGCGCCGGAAGCGTCGGGCGGCGTGGGTCGAAGTGGGTATCGCGGCCGCGTCAGATCAGCCTTTTTGGCCGATGCGGGGTGGCGGGCGCGCCTGCGAGTCTCTGGGTTGCACAGATACGTGGAGTCGGCGACAGCTGCTGCGGGTTCTCGGGCCGCAGATCGGAGGCAAGACATGGCCGATATCAAAGTCGATGAGCTGCGATGAGCTCTCCCGCGGCACCCAACGTCAGCGGTGTTGGAATCCCGGGCCGACGGACGGTCCACAGCATGTGCGGCATGTGCGCGGTGCGTTGCTCGATGGAGGTGACGGTCGAGGACGGGCGGGTGACCTGGCTGCAGGGCAATACGCACGACCAGGTGCTCGGCGCCAGCCTGTGCGCGAAGGGCGCGGCGGGTCTATTTCTCGAGTCTGACGACGAGCGGCCGCAGACGCCGCTGATCCGGGCTGGCGAACGTGGCGGCGGCCAGTGGCGGCGAGTGACCTGGGACGAGGCGCTGGACTACGTCGCCGAGAAGCTCGGGGAGACGATCGACGCATTCGGCGCCCGCGGGATCGCGCTCTCCGATCGCGGCGGCCCCTTCGTCGACCTGACCCAGACGTTCGTCAAGGCGCTCGGCTCGCCGAACTACTTCAATCACGATGCGGCCTGCGCCGGCAATGTCCATAACGCCATGCGTTCGCTGTACGGCTTCGGCGTCGCCGGGCTCATATTCGACTACCAGCATTGCAAGCATCTCGTGCTCTACGGCCGCAACGTCGTCGAGTCGCTGATGGTCAAGGAGGCCAAGGTGTTCATGGCCGCGGTGTCGAGGGGGATGCGCTGCACCTACATCGATCCGCGCGCCACGATCACGGCGTGCAAGGCCACGCGCTACTGGCAGGTGCGACCGAAGAGCGACTACGCGCTGAACCTCGCGATCATCCATGAGGTCCTCGAACGGGAGGCCTACGACCAGGACTTCGTTGCCCGCTTCGTCTCCGGCCTGGACTATCTGCGGGATGCGGTCAAGGACACCACACCCGAGTGGCAGGAGCCGCATACCGGCGTTTCCGCCGCCGAGCTGCGCGCGTTCGTGACCGAGATCGCCGCCGACGCACCACACGTGATCTTCCATCCGGGGTGGATGTCGGCTCGACACAAGCAGTCGTTCTACGTGAGCCGCTCGGCGCTGATCCTGAACGCGCTGATGGGCAACATCGAGGTTCCGGGCGGTTGCGTGCTCGGGAAGGCGCCGGAGCATTACGGCCGCAAGGGCTTGAACCACTTGGCCGACCGAGTGCCGGAGGTCACCGAGCCGCGCGTGGATGGCGCCGGCGGCGAGCGGCCGCAGTGGGATCCGGCCACCGGCGTGGTGCACCGGGCGTTCGCCGCGATGGAGACGGAGCAGCCGTACGGGATCGGCGCGTACTTCGCCTATCGCCACGACCCGTTCACCGGCCTGCCCGATCCGGAGGCGGCCCAGCGGGCGATCGAGAAGCTGAAGCTGCTCGTCTCGATCGACGTGCGCTACTCGGAGATGGGGTGGTTTGCCGACGTGATCCTCCCTGAGTCGACCTACCTGGAGCGCGCGAACATCCTCTGCCAGATGAACGGCCCGGTCCCGGTGTTCGCGATGCGCGACCAGGCGATCGCGCCGCGCTTCGACAGCCGTCCGGCGTGGTGGATCTTCCGCGAGATCCTGCACCGGATGGGGATCAAGCAGGCGCTCGACTTCGAGACGATCGAGGAGCTGTGGAACTACCAGCTCGACGGGACCGGCGTCACCGTCTCGGAGATGCGCAAAACCGGCATCGTCGGCCTGGGGGCGGCGCCGAAGCTGATGCCACGCGACGAGCTACGGTTCCCGACGCCCTCGGGGAAGATCGAGATCGAGAGCCAGGCCCTCAAGCAAGCCGGCCTTGAGAACCTGCCGGCGTACGTCCCCAAGGAGGCGCCGACCGGCGAGAAGTTCACGCTGCTGTTCGCGAAGACCGCGACGCTCGCGCAGGGTCAGTCGCTCAACAACCCTCTCCTGAACGAGCGAGCGCCCAGACAGGTGCTGTGGATCCACCCCGACCGTGCCGCGGCGCTCGGGATCGCCGACGGAGACGAGGTGGAGGTCAACGGTGGTGGCCGCTATAGCGGCCGCCTGCCGGCGAAGGTCACGCGCTGGATCCATCCCGAGGCGGTGTTCATGTTGCACGGCTACGGCGCCACGGTGCCGCTCGCCACGCGCGCGCTGGGCCTCGGCGTTGCCGATCAGCGCCTGCAGCACGGCAAGCTCGACGACTTCGATCCCGCCGGCGGTGGCTCTGCGCTGACCGAGACGGTCGTGCACGTGACGCGTCGGACACCGGAAGGAGTTGCCGGATGAGCAAGTACGAGCTTCGCCACGACGAGGCCAACTGCATCGGCTGCCTGGCCTGCGAAGTCCATTGCAAGACCAACAAGCAGCTGGGTCCCGGTCCCGATCCGTGCCGGGTCATCGCGCTGGATCCGGTCGAGGTCGACGGACTGCCTCGGTCGCATTTTGTGTTCATGCCGTGCTTTCACTGCGAGGACCCATGGTGCGTGCGGGCGTGTCCGACCGGCGCGATGCAGAAGCGTGAGAAGGACGGCATCGTGTTTGTCGAAGACAGCCTCTGCATCGGCTGCAAGAGCTGCATAGCTGCCTGTCCGTGGGGCACTCCGCAGTGGGACCCGGCCACGAACAAGGTGGTCAAGTGCGATTACTGCATGGACCGGATCGACGTTGGGCTGCAGCCCGCCTGCGTCACCAAATGCGTGACCGGCTGCCTGTCCTTCGGCGAGGCAGGCGAGGTGCCGGACCCGCGCCGCGAGCGCTACGCCCGGTACATCCTCGGCGAGGCCTCGGGCGGCGACGACACCGCGGCATGAGCGCGCTGGGGACGCTCCCGAGTTGGCTTGACGAGGGCACCGCCGCCCTCGTCGGTCCTATGCCGCCGGCGGCCACGCTCGCGGGCGCCTTGCCGGGCCTCGCCCAGGCCAGGGAGCTGGCGCCGTTGCAGCGGTTGCAGCGCGTGCAGGAGTCGGGCCTGGCGGAGAGCAGCGGTGCGGGCGAGCCGATCTATCTGGCCTGGCGCGCGTTCCTGCGCGGCGTCGGCCCTTCGGTACTGGTGATCGATGCCACCGGGCTCGATGTGCGCGCCCGCGGCACGGCCGCGGTGCTCGATGGCGCGCCTAGGCTGCTCGTCGAGGGGGTGCTGATCGCCGCCGGCCTGCGCGACAGCCGCGAGGTCCAGCTGCGCCTCCCGGCCGACCTGAACGGTCACGAAGCCGCGCTCCTGAACGCCGTCGACGCGATCCGTTCGCTCGCCCACGTCACCACGCCCCGCATGCAGCTGGACGTGCAGCGCGACAGCCACCCCAGTCCGTGGGCGGACCAGCCGCCCGCCGACGCCTCACGGCTGGTTCACACGCCGGAGACCTGGTGTCGGATCGCCCTGCTGTTCGCCGGCGCGTCGGGCCTCGATTCGTCGTTGCTGACGCTGCGGCGCGGCATCAAGCAGCGCGGCCTGGTCGAGCTCGCCCATTCGCAAAGCCTGCGGGCGCAGATCGACGGCTGGGATGGTGGCGTTGAGGTGCGAGGCGAGGACCCGGTGCTCGTCTTCGACGACGGCCTGGGCGGCTTCCTACCGCTGTCCGCGGCCGACTTATCGTGCCGACCGCTGTCACTCGCCTCCGCGGGCGTCGTGCCCGTGCCGTCCACGCTGATGGTGATGGCCGAGGGCGCGTGCCTTCTGCGCCAGACGCGCCGCGCGCTGTACCGGCATTGGCAGCTCGCCGACAACGCCGACGCCGATCCGGTGCGTCCCCTGCTCGCCCGCGCCGGCCGCCTGGTGGCCGAGCTAACGCTCGGCCGCGGTGACGCCGGTCATCTCCGAGCGCTCGACGAAGTCGCGCTCGAGCTGGGCGCGCAGGGGCTGGCGGCGGCCTGGCCGCTGGGCAGCTCGCTGCGCTACTACCGCGAGCAGTGGGAGAGTCACGCCCGGCGCGAGTCCTGCCCGGAGGGGCTGTGCTTCGAGCACCAGGCCGCGCCCTGCCACGGCACGTGTCCGGCCAACATCGACATCCCGAGCTTCATCGCGCACATCGGTCACGGCGACTATCGAGCGGCGATCGAGGTCATGAGGCGCGATAACCCTTTGCCGCTGACCTGTGGCCTGGTCTGCCCGGCGCCGTGCGAATCGGCCTGCGTTCGCGGCGGCAGCAACGGCGCCGTGTTCATCCGGCCGATGAAGGCCAAGGCGGCCGAGCACTGCCTCGCCGACGGCGGCTACCCGCAGCCCGAGATCGCGCCGGACAGCGGCAGGCGGATCGGCATCGTCGGCTCCGGTCCCGCCGGTCTCACTGCGGCCTACTACCTGCGTACCTTCGGTCACGAGGTCGAGATCCTCGAGGAGCAGGAGAAGGCCGGCGGCATGCTGCGCTACGGCATTCCGGCCTACCGTCTGCCGCCCGACCTGCTCGACCAGGAGCTCGACCAGATCCGGGCGCTGCGAATCACGATCCGCACCAGCGCCGAGGTCGGCAGCCTCGAAGCCTTCCGCAAGAACTACGACGCGGTGTTCCTCGGCCTCGGCACCCAGCGCTCTCGCCTGATCCCGATCGAAGGTGTCCATCAGTCGTTCGTGCTCGGCGGTATCGATTTCCTGCGGGACGTGCGCAGCGGCGAGCCGGTCCGCGTCGGGCCGCGGGTGATCGTCATCGGCGGCGGCAACGTCGCGATCGACGTCGCCCTGACGGCGCTGCGCCAAGGCGCAACGCATGTCGACATGGTCTCGCTGGAGAGACGCCGCGAGATGCCGGCCAGCCCCCACGAGATCGAGAACGCCGTCGGGGAAGGCGTGCAGCTGCACCCTGGCTGGGGCCCCGTCAGCATCGGGGAGGACGGCGAGACCACCTTCCAGTTCTGCGAGCAGGTCCACGACGAGACCGGCAAGTTCGATCCGAAATTCGACGCCGCCCGCCTGCTGACGCTAGAGGGCGACCACGTGATCCTCGCCACCGGCCAGGGCACCGACCTGACGATGCTCGACGGCAGCGCGGTCGAGAGCACCCACGGCTTCATCCTCACCGACCCGAAGAGCCTGATGACCAAGGTGCCGGGCGTCTACGCCGGGGGCGACGTCGAGCACGGCCCGCGGACGGTCGTGGAGGCCATCCGCTCCGGGAAGATCGCCGCGAACGCGATCGACGCCTGGCTGCGCGGGGAGCCGATGGACAGCGCCACCGGCACCCCGGTGCGCCGGGACGACGTGGTTCCCCTTCAGGTCATCGCGAGTGATCGCACCCATCTACCTCGCGCCGTGATGCCCGAACGGACCGTCGAAGAAGTCCTCGGCCAAGGCAACTACGTCCAGATCGAGGAGGGCCTGACCGACGCGATGGCGCACGACGAGGCGCGCCGCTGCCTGCGCTGCGACGTATGCATCGGCTGCGGTCTGTGCATGGCGGCCTGCAGCGAGATGGGCGTCGACGCGCTGCGCATGGCCGACACCGACGCCGGCCGAGTCGCGTACTTCGACTTCACCCGCCCGGCCGAGCTGTGCATCGGCTGCGGCGCCTGCAGCCAGGTATGCCCGACCGGCGCCATCCGGATCGAGGATGAGGTCGGCCTGTTCACCGGCGGCACGCTTGGCGGCGACACGCCGGACCTCGTGCGGCGCACGATCATCACCGGAACCGTCGTGTGCGAACAGCCGCTGCTGACCTGCAGCGAATGCGGAGCGCCGACGCAGACGCCCGCGCACCGGCAGTTCATCCGCAATCGCCTGCCCGATCACATGGCAGCCCTCCTGGACCGCGAGCTCTGCCCGTCATGCGCACGGCTGCGGGCCGACCGTCCCGCAGAAAGCGCTGCCGGACGAGGGGCAGTCCCGGCGCTCCCACGACCGAGCGGTCAACTCTCGGTGATTCCGGCGATCGCGCCTAGCGAGCAACGAAGCAGGCTATTTGAGGAGGAGTCATGAAGGCCGTCACGGTTCAACCGGGAGTTGCGGGGTCCGTTCGCTTCGAGGAGGTCCCCGAACCGGACGAGAGCACCGGGTCGATCCTGGTCGAAGCGGTCGCCGTGGGCATCTGCGGAACCGACGAGGAAATCACCTCGGGCGCCTACGGCTGGGCGCCCCCGGGGCGGGAGCGACTGATCCTCGGGCACGAGTCGCTCGGACGGGTACTCGACCCCGGCCCCAACGCGGGCAACCTGCAGAAGGGCGACCTGATCGTCGGGATCGTTCGCCGACCCGACCCCGTGCCATGCCCCAACTGCGCCGTCGGGGAGTGGGACATGTGCCGCAACGGGCAGTACACCGAGCGGGGCATCAAACAGATCGACGGGTTCATGTCCGAGCGATGGCGCATCGAGCCGGGCTTCTACACCAAGATGGACCCTTCACTCGGCCTGGAGGCAGTGCTGCTCGAGCCGACCACCGTGGTGGCGAAGGCCTGGGAGCTGGTCTCGGTCATGCGAGCCCGCGCGTTCTGGGTGCCGCATCAGGTGCTGATCACCGGTGCCGGCCCAATCGGCATGCTCGCCGCCATGATCGCCGTCCAGCACGATCTCGACGTCCACGTCCTCGACCGCGTCACCGAGGGCGCCAAGCCCGAACTCGTGCACGACGTCGGGGCCACCTACCACTCCGGGGCGATCGCCGACATCGGCTTTGACCCCGATGTCATCATCGAGTGCACCGGCGTCGGCTCGGTGATCATCGACTCGATCCGCCACGTCGGCGCCGGCGGGGTCGTCTGCCTCACCGGCGTGGGCAGCGGCGGGCAGGTCAGCGGGCTCTTACCTGCCGATGTGGCCAAGGCGCTGGTCCTGGCCAACAACGTGGTCGTCGGCTCGGTCAACGCCAACCGCCGGCACTTCTACCGCGCGGCCGAGGCGCTCGCCGCCGCCGACCGCGCATGGCTGGGACGGCTGATCTCGCGTCGCGTGCCCCCCCAGAACATCGCCGAGGCGCTCCAGCGCAGCCCCGACGACATCAAGGTCGTCGTGGACTTCGGAGCCTGACGATGGGAACCACCGAACCTCAGCAGGACGCCGGCGCCGTGGCCTGCTCCAGCAAGCAGACGCAGCTCGGTGAGGGCGTTCGCTGGGACGCCCGCCGCGGCGAGATGCTCGGCGTCGACATCCTGGCCGGACGCGTCGCCCGCGCCCGGATCGCCGACGACGGTTCGCTGGCCTACGTCCGCGAATACCAGCTGCCTTGGACCGTCGGGATGATCGCGCCCGTCGAGGGCGAAGGTGGCTGGCTGCTCGGCGCCGGGCGAGGATTCGTCTACCTGGCGCCCGACGGCACCCACCGGACCATCGCCGAGCTTTCCCCCGCCGGGACCCGGATGAACGACGGCGCCTGCGACTCCCAGGGCCGGTTCTGGGGCGGGACACTTGCCGACGACCACCACGAAGGAGGCGGCGCGCTCTACCGGCTGGACCGAACCGGCCGGACCGAGCTTGTGCTCGGAGATCTCACGATCTCCAACGGAATCGGCTGGAGCACCGACGGCCTGACGATGTACCTGGTGGACAGCGGCCCGCGGGTGATCCACGCGTTCGCCTTCGACCCCGACCACGGGACCATCTCCGATGGCCGGATTCTCGTCACTGTGCCCGACGACGTCGGCGCACCGGACGGGATGACGGTGGATGCAGCGGGTGACCTCTGGGTGGCGATCTACGGTGGTGGCCGCGTCAACCGCTACGCCCCCGACGGCTCACTGCGCAAGGCGTACCCCATCCCGGCCCGGGAATGCACATGCTGCGCGTTCGGCGGACCCGGCCTGAGCCGGCTCTTCGTCACGACCGCGACCGAGGGCTGGACCGACGAACAGCGCCGCGCCGACCCCGCCGCCGGGCTCGTCTACCGGTACGACACCGACGCCACCGGACTGCCGGCCGCACCATTCCGCCCCGACCCCGACTGGTGGCAGCACCTGACCCGGTAACGGCGTCCCAACCGCGCGGGCCTCCCATTGGGTCCGTCGGGCTGGAGGCAGCGAGCCATGAGCAGGTCGGTACGGCTGCTGTTCAGGCGAACAAGTCAGAATACTCCGGGAGAGAACTGCGCTGGACCTGTCCCAGCCCGGGCGGTAAACACGCACACGAGCCCGTAGGCGCTGCGGTGGGGAACGGCGATCGCTTCGAGAGCTTGCATCCGTTCACGGATCTCGTCCCGCTCCTGAAAGCTTTGGTGGTCGGCCGCCGAGCGCATCGTTGAGTAAGACACCACCCTGCTGCCATCGAGGCTGGCGTGAATTCGCCCATCGACGAACCCGTCGGTGCGTCGCGCCTGCTCAAGGAGGTCGCGCAGCGAATCGATCAGCTCCTGCTGGCGTCCGGGAGGGACCTCCCACATGTCCATAATGACCGACTCGTGCTCTTCGGGCGACATCACAACACTTCCTCTCTGATCGGCGGGCGGGATGATGCGTCGTTGAAAAGCACCACGGCTGTGGTCAGTGCGTTGGCGATGTTCCGTGAAGCAGCGTCAGCGAGCGTCCGGTCACCTGCACCGGGGTCGATGGGTCGATGGGGCGGGCGGCCGCGGCCGGATCGGCCGTGTCGATCTCGATCCGCCAGGCGACGCCGCGCAGCGACTCGGGGACGGTGAAGTTCAGCGGCTCCCACCAGGCGTTGAACAGGATCAGGAACGGGTCGTCGGGATGGGCGTCGTCGCCGGTGGAGCCGGAGAGTGCCATGGTGAGCGCCAGCGCGTTGGAGTCATTCCAGTCCTGCGGGGTCATCGCGTTGCCGTCGGGGCGGTACCAGTCGAGGTCGTCACGTCCGCCGTCGTGTGCCGGCGCGCCGCTGAAGAACTGCCGCCGCCGAAACACCGGGTGCTGTTCACGTAGTTTGCAGAGTCGGGCGGTGAAGTCGATCAGGTCGTCGTTCTTCGCGGCGGCTTCCCAGTCAAACCAGGTGAGCTCGTTGTCTTGGCAGTAGGCGTTGTTGTTGCCGTCTTGGCTGCGTGCGAACTCGTCGCCGCCGAGCAGCAGCGGTACGCCTTCAGACAGCATCAGGGTGGCGATGAAGTTGCGCCGCTGGCGCGCCCGCAGCTCGAGCACGCCGGGGTCATCCGTGGGGCCTTCGGTCCCGCAGTTCCAGCTGCGGTTGTCGTCGGTGCCGTCGCGGTTGTCCTCGCCGTTGGCCTTGTTGTGCTTGGTGTCGTAGCTGACGAGGTCGGCGAGCGTGAAGCCGTCGTGCACGGTGACCAGGTTTACTGAGGCGTTGGGTCGCCGGCCGCCGTGGCCGTAGAGATCCCTCGAGCCGCTGAGGCGGGTGGCGAGGTCAGGGAGCGTGCCGGCGCTGGAGCGCCAGTAATCGCGTACCGTGTCGCGGTACTTGCCGTTCCATTCGCTCCATCCGGCGGGGAACTGCCCGACGTCGTAGGCGCCGATGTCCCACGGCTCGGCGATCAGCTTGACCTGCGAGAGGACCGGGTCCTGGACGGTGGCCTCCAAGAACGTGGAATACGGTGAGAAATCATTTGCCGCGCGACCGAGGCTGGCGGCGAGGTCAAAACGAAAACCATCGACGTGCATGTCCTGCACCCAGTAGCGCAGCGCATCCATCACCAGCCGCAATGGCTGGGGCAGGTACAGGTCCATCGTGTTGCCGCAGCCGGTGTCGTCCACGTAGTGCGACCGGTCGTCCTGGAGCCGGTAGTAGGCCGCGTTGTCGAGCCCGCGAAAGCACAGCGTCGGCCCCCATTCGCTGCCCTCGGCGGTGTGGTTGAACACCACGTCCATGATCACCTCAAGCCCGGCGGCGTGCAGCGCACGGACCATCCCGCGAAACTCGTTCACCTGGCTACCGGCGTCGCCCGTGGACGCGTACTCGTTGTGCGGAGCGAAATACCCGATCGACTGATAACCCCAGTAGTTGCGCAGCCCGCGCGCCACCAACTGCTGGTCATGCACGAAGGTGTGCACGGGGAGCAGCTCTACCGCGGTCACGCCGAGCCGCTGCAGGTGCGAGATCGCGGCGGGATGCGCCAGCCCGGCGTAGCTGCCGCGCAACGGCTCGGGCACGTCGGGGTGGCGTTCGGTAAAGCCCTTGACGTGGACCTCATAAAAGATCGAGTCGGCCATCGCGCGGGTCGGACGGTGCTCCTGGCCCCAGCTGAAGTCCTCGCTCACCAGCACCGAGCGCGGCACATACGGCGCCGAGTCGCTGTCGTCCGCCTGGTTCGGGTCCCCGGCCGCATGGCCGTAGACCGCCGGGTCCCAGCGGACCTCGCCCGCGATCGCGCGGGCATACGGATCCAGCAACAGCTTCGCCGGGTTACAGCGAGCGCCCGCACCCGGGTCCCACGGCCCGTCCACGCGGAAGCCGTAACGCAGACCCGGCTGCGCCGCCGGCAAGTAGCCCTGCCACAGAAACCCGTCGCCCTGCTCAAGGCTCCACCGCGTCTCCCGGTCAGAATCATCAAACAGACACAACTCGACCGCCTCGGCCACACTGCTAAACAGCGCAAAGGTCGCGCCGCTGCCGTCGTAGTGAGCTCCCAGCCGCACGTCACCGGCAGGGGATTCGAGCGCCGGGCTTACGGTCTTAACTGACATCAGGTGCCTCCTTCAGCGTGACATACACGACGAGGGGTTGGGTCCGAACCGGTTAGGCCAGGATCCTTGAGAAGAGGTGGGGCGGTTGGCTCGAAGCCGGTGCTCGACTCGGAGGCTCCCCGTTGGTCTTGTAGGCGGTCTGACGCGGCGGCGGGTGCATCAGGTAGGACCTCAGCCGGCCACCCCGGCGGCCGCTTCCGGTTGGGAGTGCAGCGCGCCGCCGAGCATGAAGAGGAGCGCGACGGTGCCGGTCCAGCCGGTCTGGTGGCTGGCGCCGATGCCGGCGCCGTTGTCGCCGTGGAAGTACTCGTGGAACGGGATCAGGTCGTGCCAGTACGGGTCGGTCTGGAACTTCTCGATTCCGCCGTAGACGGGCCGGCGTCCGTTCTCGTCGTTGGTGAACGTCGTCGCGAGACGGGTGGCGATTTCGGTGGCGACGTCGAGCAGGTTCATGTCCTGCCCGGACCCGGTGGGGCACTCGACCTTGAGCTCGTCGCCGTAGTAGCGGTGCAGCTGAGCTAGTCCGCGCAGGATGACGACGTTCATTGGGAACCAGACCGGGCCGCGCCAGTTCGAGTTGCCGCCGAACATGCCGGTGTCGGACTCGGCTGGGAGGTAGTGGACGTTGTACTCCTGCCCGTCCCAGTCGAAGATGCATGGCTGGTCGAGATGGCGGCGGGAGATTGCGCGGATTCCGTGTGGGCCGAGGAACTCGTCCTCGTCGAGCATGGTTTCGAGGATCCGCCGCAGCCGCAGCTCGTCGACGAGCGACAGGATCCGCCGGCCCTCCGGGTTCGGACCGGGCAGGTGTGCCAGGGAGGGCAACGCGTCGGAGAAGTCGCGAACGAACCCCTGGGCGCGCTCCATCAACATCGGGTAGCGCTTCAGCAACTCGCCGTCGAACACGGTCGCGGCGCACATCGGCAGCAATCCGACGAGCGAGCGCGTCTTGAGCTGGATCGCGGCGCCGTCGGGCATCCGCATCACGTCGTAGTAGAAGCCATCCTGATCGTCCCAGTTCACGGTGTCGGCGTCCGGCGGGTTCATCGCGATCGAGATCCACTCGAAATGGGTCGCGAACTTGAGCGCCATGTCGCCGTAGGCCGGATTGTGCATGGCGAGCTCGGCGGCGATCTGGAGCATCCACTGGCAGTAGAGCGCCATCCACGCGGTGCCGTCCGCCTGCTCGAGCGTGCCACCGCCGGGCAGCGGCGCCGAGCGATCGAAGATCCCGATGTTGTCCAGCCCCAGGAAGCCGCCTTGGAACAGGTTGCGGTCATCGGGGTCCTTGCGGTTGACCCACCAGGTGAAGTTCGTCAACAGACGGTCGAACACCCGCGCCAGGAACTCGCGGTCGCCTTCGCCCCGGATCTCGGCCTCGCGGTCATACACGTACAGCGCCGCCCACGCGGTCACCGGCGGGTTCACGTCGCTGAAGTTCCACTCGTACGCCGGGATCTGGCCGTTCGGGTGCAGATACCGGGTGTCGAGCAGCAGCTCGACCTGCGCCTTGGCGAAGTCGACGTCGACCAGCGACAGCGGCGCACAGTGAAACGCCAGATCCCACGCCGCGAACCACGGATACTCCCACTTGTCCGGCATCGAGATCACATCGCCCGCGACCATGTGAAACCAGGGCACGTTGCGCACCGAGCTGGCAGGGGCGTTTGGATCCCACGGGTCGACGCCGTGCTCGCGCAGCCACCGGTGCACGTTGTACTCGTAATACTGCTTGCCCCACAACAGCCCCGCCAGCGCCTGGCGCATCACCATCGCCCCGTCCGCGTGCAGCGTCGCCGGGATCACCGTCGCGTAGAAATCGTCCGCGTCCTTGCGCCGGGCCTTGAACGTCCGATCGAAGTCCGCGCCCAGCGGCTTTCCCTTGCCTGGCGCGTCCGTCTGCGGGCCGCCCGACGCCGTCAGGCGCACACGAATCGAGGCGCTGTCGCCCGCCGCGATCTGAAGCATATGATGGGCCGCGGCCTTGGTCCCCGTTCGCTCCGGGTTGACCGCATCGGCAGCCCCGTTCACTACGAACTCGTTGATGCCGTCCTTGACATAAGGCGAAGGATTGGCAACCCCGAACAGACGCTCATTGTTGGTCTCGTTCTCGCAGAACAGCAGCTGCGCCGAGGCGTCGGCGCGCAGCACCCACTCGCCCAGCTCGGCGTGCGAGGCGCGCGCCGCGCCGATTCCCGACTCCCCGTCGGCGGCCGTCAGCGAAGGTTTGGCGACCTCGTCGCCCCACGACCAGGTGTTGCGGAACCACAGCGTGGGGAGCAGATGCAGGGTCGCGGCGTCCGGGCCGCGGTTATGCGCCGTGACCAGCATCAGGATGTCATCGGGGCCGGCCTTGGCGTACTCCACGACCACGTCGAAATACCGGTCGTCATCAAAGATCCCAGTGTCCAGCAGCTCGTACTCCATCTCCTGCTTGCCCCGGCGGCCGTTCGTGGACAGGAGGTCCTCGTAGGGGAACGCCCGCTGCGGATACTTGTACTGGCACTTCAGGTACGAGTGCGTCGGGGTGCTGTCCAGGTAGAACCAGTACTCCTTGACGTCCTCCCCATGGTTGCCCTCGCTGTTGGTCAGCCCGAACATCCGCTCCTTGAGAATCGGGTCGGCCCCGTTCCACAAAGCCAGCGCCAGGCACAGCCGCTGGCGCTCGTCACAGATGCCGGCGATCCCATCCTCACCCCACCGATAAGCACGCGACCGTGCCTGGTCGTGAGGGAAGTAATCCCACGCATCTCCACCGCCGCTGTAGTCCTCGCGCACCGTCCCCCACTGCCGCTCGCTCAGATACGGGCCCCACGCCTTCCACGGAACCGCACCGGTACGGGCCTCCTCCAGACGCGCGTGCTCGGCGCCCTTGGTGTTGGCTGAACGCGTAGTCATGGCAGCTGGCCGGCCTCGCCCCCGACGCTCAGGAGCTCCGTCCGGTTGTGGATCGAAGCGCCCGGGTAGTTGCACAGGAACGACTCGTCGCCGCGCACAAAGTCCCGACGCTGGCAGAGGGAGTGGGCACTGTCCGCCGTTGGCGCCCTATCGCGAAACTCGAGCGTGGCCACCCTCGCCTCCCCGGTGTCGCGCGTCGTAATCAATTCCAGGTGACCTGGGGGCAGGCTCATGGATTCCTCCATCGGACGGTTGATCCGCTAGCTGACGATTGGCCCGAAACGGTTGGCCCGGCCGAGCTACTAGGCGTCGGCGACGTTACAGCTGGGCGGGCCCGCCTCGCATCGGCCAATGTGGATGAATCCGGCCGCCTCTGCGACACCGCAACCGGAGATCGCCGGATTTGAGGAGCCCGTTAGGAGGCCGCAAAGGCCGTGGCTATCCTCGATGATGAACCGGCTCGTGGTAGGCTTGGCCTTCTCGAGCGCGCCGGCCGCACCGCTCGCGCCGACGGTCTCGCGCGCGGCCGCTGAACCTTGTCGCGCGCACTCATCACGTACAAGAACGAGCGTATCGGACCCTGCGGAGCACGGAGGGTCTCGCTAGTGACCGCGGGCGAGCGTCCGCGTGACCGTTGACGCCGTGCGGTCGTGATTTCACCCCATCTGGGTGAAGCGACGCCCGAGGCTTGTAGAGATTATCGGCGTTGAACCTGCCCGCAATCCAAGGGACCGCCATGACAGACGTATCGCCCGATAGACCCCTCCTTGACACGCTTGCCGCGATGACCGCGGAGTCGGTCGCGCGGTGCGGACTGGATGCCAACTCGCTTCTTGCTGCGCGGATCGCCGCGTTGGCGGCTGTCGGTGCGCCTGCGGCGTCCTATCTCTTGCACGTCGGCCCTGCGATGGACGCCGGGGTCACGGTCGAGCAGATTCAGGGCATCCTGATCGCCGTCGCTCCGATCATCGGCACACCGCGGACGATGGACGCTGCCCTGAACGTCGCCGAGGCGCTGGGGATTGTGATCGCCGTGCTCGAGGACGAGCTCGAAGCCGAGGAGGAGGCGCAGTAGCGCGCAGGCAGCCGTGATAGTTCCCGGACGCCAAGGCTAGCCTTTCTGGCCGGGACTCTTCATGAGCGGTGTAAACCTCGCCACGCCCGTTCCCCGTCGGGCGTGGCGGTTGGATCGCTAGCGGCTGTCTCGCGCGAGGGCTAGCGTCAGCGATTGCGTCGCCGCTCCCGCCGCCTCATCCCGCACACAGATACGGGCGACAGCGGCCGTCCGAACGGGTCGATGAACAGCGTGACAGGCCCGGTCTGCGTTGGAACCGCGCCCTCGAGGGTCTTGATGGAGTAGGAAAGCTGGCCGTTCTCAAGACGCGGTTGCTGGATCACGACGACCGCGTCGTCGGGTGCTTCATCGCCGGACTCGAGGAACGAGAGCACCGCGTTGGGCGGGTCTTCCTCGAAGTTGTTGTCTCCTTCGGCCCAGAGGTCGACGAAGTCCACGGTGGTCATGTGTCCAACGACCCGCTTCGGGCGATCGGAGAAGTAGAGCGTCGATGGCGTGACGTCCTTCAACGTGAGGGTGGTCCCGTCGCTCGTGATGGCGCGCGCGGTCTGCACGAACATCGACTGCTCGGCCTGGAGCTCTTCGACCATCTGTTCTTTGGTCGTCTGCATGTCGGTCATCTGAACCTTCCTATGTCTTCTTTGCGCACCTTACGAGCGCGCGTGTGAGTGTGCGGCGAATACGGTCGCGCCTATGCCGCGCCGGCGGCGCGTGGAGTCGGGCCGATCAATGCGCCAATGATCCAAAGGAACGGGAAGAAGAATCCGAGCCAGAACATCCAATAGTGGCCTTTGCGGAACGTTGACAGCCCGAAATAGATCCAACACGCCACGTAGACAATGCCCAACAGAATCCAGAGAAAAGTCATCTACTTCACCGCCTTCGAGATAAGCCCCAGAGCCGTCACTGATCCCCGGGTTCGTTTGATGTGTCTTGCCTACCAAGACTTGCACCCGCGCCCGTGATATCCAACAAGCCTCGTCGACCAGGTCGATCGCCTTGTTGGGGAACCGGCGACCTGACTCAGTAGTTCGCCGTCGGTTGTCGGGGTACCGTGGCGCTCTCGCGCCGCCACCAGGGCGGTGCGAGAGCGCGCCGGCGAGGATGAGCCGCTGTTAGGCGGGGAGCGCGTTGAGCTCCTTCGCGAGCTCCTTGCCGTCGGCGTTGATTTCCTTCTCTTGGGTTTTCTCCGCGTGCGTGAGCGCCTTATCGAGCTGCTCCTGAAGGCGCGACTCGCCGATCACCACCAGCGCGGCCTCGCCGTCGTTCAGGTAATCGCCGAGCTCCTTGGCATCGCTGCGCGACATGCCACCCATGGCATGCCCGATCCCCCCGCCCGCCGCGGCGCCGACGAGCGCCGAACCGAGGATCGCCGGCGGGAAGACGATCCCCACCAGCGCGCCGACAGCGGCGCCCGTCCAAGCGCCGTGCTGGGTGGGCTTCTCGTGCTTGGTCACATGCACCTTGCCGTCATCGTCCTTGTACACCAACGCGACGTCATACGTGCCGACGAGATCAGCCGAATGGAGGTCAAGCAGCGTGTCGTAGTCGGTATCGGCGTCATCACGATCCGCGTACACCGCCCCATACACAAACACAGGGTTGCCTTTGCTCATCGTCCTGGTCCTTTCCGGTCATTTCGACGGCGACAGCCATCACAGCAGGAAGCGAGCCGCCCGGGCCCGGGCCTTGCCTGACACTGAGGCCGTGGCCGCCAGGAAGACGACCCTACGCCCCCCAACCCCCACCCCACATCGGCCAAAAAGGGTGAACTGGCGGGCGCGATGCAGAAGTAGCGCGTCAAGCGAAGAGCAGGGCTCTCGCCGCAATGGCGCGCGGCCCTGAGATTCGCCTCAGGTCTGATCAGGTCAGAATCGTGCGCTGTGGGGATCAGGCCCCATTGGTGCCTCCCCGTCGGACGCCGAGCCGACGGCCGGGGGCAGGCGCTCCTCGGAGTGGACACTCAGCTCGCAGGGGTGACGCCCTCCAGTTCCAATCCGCTCTGGCGGGCGGTCGTCGAACTGGACTGGGAGGATCGTCGCCCCGCGCGGATCCGGGCCTAGGGTTGTGTAGATGATCGCCTCGCCTTGACTGAGCTCGGCGAACGTGTCGGATCCGATTCTGAATTCGCGAAAGCGGCGTGCGGAGCCGCGCCCGGAGTGGTTCGAGCCGTGGCCGGTGGTCTGTTTGGTGGATTGCCAGAGGGCTTTGGTTCCCCATGAGCTTCGCGAGCCAGTCGCGGGATTCGGGCGCGGTTTGGCGGTGCGCGACGAGACCGGAGAAGTTGTCGGTTAGGCTCGGTAAGAGGCCGGCTGACCGGACAGTGCCTCGGGATCGGCGACTGACTGGGTTACCACGATCACTTGGCCGCCGTGGCTGCGGCCGCGCTGGAGGATCGCCACGGCGCGGCTCGCGGCCATCTTGATGACGGCGCCGAACTCGTCGAGCATCAGCGTCCACGGCACTCCGGCTTGTCCGGCGGCGTCGTGCAGATCGGCGAGGGCGAGCACGGTCATGGCGGCCGCCTCGTCAGGCATTACGTCTGCGTGCGTCCTCCACATCACGACGGCGCGGGCTTGAGCGCGTCCACCAGGCCGACGCCGACCGCGTCACCTTCCGGATTGATCCTCGGCGTCACGATCTCGCGGCCCGCCAACGCAAGCGCGACCTGCAGTCGGGCGGCGCCACCGGACAGATCCTCGTTGCCTTTCCGCGTGGAAACGTACTGCCTGTGCTCCTCGACTCGACGGATCAGGTGCCGGGACCGGTCGCCGAGACGCTGCGCGATTTCAACGAGTGCTTCATAGTGGAGCGGACGGCACGCGTCGATGAGGAACGGGATCGACGGTGGCCACTTGTCGGCGGCGTGGAGCACGCGGCATACGGTGTCGAGGTGCAATCGGAGGACGTCGTAGTAGTAGGGCTCTGATTGCCTGATCGGCTCGACGGCCGTCGCGGCGACCTGGGCCGGGGTTCCCCACAGCGGCTGGTAGGGGTCGCTGGACGGGTTTTGAGGGTCGATCAGCACGAATTGGCACCTCCGCCGCGGCCGCCAGCCGGCTCATCTGCTGTACGTCCTCCTCGTCGCCCTTCTGATCGAGGATCAGCAGCGCTGCGTGAGCGTCCGCGCAGCCAGGACCCGGCGCATCGTTATCGTCTTGCCGGAGCCGGTCGCGCCGCAGGCGAAGATGTGCTGCCCTTTGCCGTGCGGCAACCGAAGCCCGTCGTGGTCCAAGCTGCTCATCGGCGCGTATGGGACACCGGCTGGCCACGGTCGCTTGTGCACGAGCTCGCCCTCGGAGCGAAGAGAGATCCGCTCGCCCGCTCTGTCGCGCCGGTGGTGGCTGCCACGCCCAACCCCGCGACTGCTCAAACGAGCGGAGCTCCTCGCCGGCGCCAAGGTCAGCCAGGCGCAGCCCCCTGCCATATAGCGCGGCGCATGTGATGAATCCGCTGGGCGGCGCGAGGAAGATGGCCACGGTCCAGCCATGGATCGAGAGCGTGGACGCGAGCGCTGCCGCAGCCGGTGCGTACAGATTTCGTGCCGTCGGCGTGCTATACCGACGCATTACGCACGCGCAGAGGACGCCAAGGCCGCCAAGCGCGAGCGTTGCGCAGATGTCGACGAGCAGGGCGATGCGACTCATCGGGCGAGCCTTGCCGGGGGCGTTCCACGGGGAACGCCCGCGGCCTCGTCGCGGACCAACTCCTTGATTGCGTCCAGCATCTCCACGCGAAGGCTCCCATCCCTCTCGCGGAGCCCGACCTGCTCAGCCTGGGTCACCACGAGCTTCCTGACGTCGCGTTCCCGCACACGTACACGCACGCGCCGACCTTGCCGTTCGCGGTCCACCTGCAGTAAGGCCGAGAATCGCCCGAAGCCGCGCCTTCGACTTGCGCGCCAACTCAACCTCGATCACAGCCGGACGTCGGCCCGGCACGATCCCGACGAGATCCGGAGGGTGAACGAGTCGCCGCGACCCGGCCACGGCCTTCACCTCTCCTTGCCCAACCGATCCGCTCGGTCAGCCACGCAGCAACCCACACTGACGCCGCCATGTGATCCCACCAAATCGGTGCTGGCGTCGGCGCGGGTAGGACGTCGACTCCCGCGACCCGTATGCCTTGGCGGGTTGCGAAGAACAGCGAGCCTTCGCCACGCGATCTCGCCACCCGTCCAAGCCATTGCTCGCGTGTTGGCCGGGCCACGTGAGAGCGGGCGTTCCCGGGAGCCCAGCCCATAGCGCAGCCCCAGGCGTCGATCGGCGCCGGTCCGACCCTGCTGAGCCACCGGAGCCCTTCCTTGCTCGCCGGTCCGGGACCAAGCTTGGTGCTCATTCCCTCACCCCCGCCACCCCTCGTTCCGCGATTACCCCGGTGGCAATTGAAGTCGTTGTTTGTTGCTTCGTAGTTGCTGTTCTCCTCACATTGCTCGCCCAGTTCGGGCTGGTGCTCTCTGTCTGTGCCTTTGCCGTGGTGGCCCCCGCCGCCCCCGCCTTTCCGAGCTGAGGAAGAGTGTGATCCCGACTACCCGAACGACCTCGTGGAGGGCGGGTAGTCGGGATCACGCTCGCCTCGAATTCCCAGTGCTGGCGGGGGCGGGGGCCACCCGAAGTCCTGCGCGGCGTGCAGGACTTAGCGCAGGACTTAACGCAGGACCAACGGCGGCTGTCGTTCCACGTGGAACGGGTAGCGCCGACCATTCAGAGCGCTTCCAGGTCGGCGCCGAGCGCCCGTGCGAGACGATCGGCGGCGGAGTGATCGAGCAGGATCTGGAAGCCGGTCCGGTGCGGCTTGGCGGTGACCCCGCATCCGATGGGTCGTGTGATCGCCTCCTCGAGCCGGCACGCAACGGCGCACTGATCGGCATCCGGCGATGATGGCGGGTGGTTTCGCGCCCGAGCGATCTCCGCCTCGAGGGGCGCGAACTGACCAGCCGCGCTCCGCCGCCTGGCGCGCGAGCACGAGGCGGCGGTGGTGGTCGGGCTCGGTGAGCAGCACCTTGCCATGCCCCTTGGTGAGGGTGCCCGTGTCGATCATCTCGACGACCTCACCGGGGAGGGCGAGCAGCCTCGCGGTGGTGTATCTGCGTCAGTCCTCACCGGCGCAGGTGCGGTTCAACATCCGCTCGACCGAGCGTCAGTACGCGTTCGCGGACGAGGCGGCCAAGCTCGGCTGGGAGGCCGAGCGGATCCTGGTCGTCGACGGCGATCTTGGTATCTCCGGTCGCGACGCACAGGCGCGGGAGGGTTACAAGGAGCTGGTGGGCCGAGTCTGTTGCGGCGAGGTCGGCGCGATCTTCGGGTTGGAGGTCTCGCGCTTGGGGCGCTCGAACGCGGACCTCCAGCGTTTGCTTGAGTTGTGCGGCCTGACGGACACGCTGATCGTCGACCTGGACGGGATCTATGACCTGCATGACTTCAACGACCGGCTGCTGCTCGGGTTGAAAGGTCAGATGTCCGAGGCCGAGCTGCACATGATCACGTCCCGCTTGCAGGGCGCCAAGCGCGCTGCGGCCGAGCGTGGCGAGCTGCGGTTCCCGCTCCCGGTCGGCTACGTCCACGACGACGACGGTCAGACGATCATCGATCCCGACGAGGAGGTCGCGGCGGCGATCGCCGATCTGTTCGGCGCGTTCGAGCAGACCGGCTCGGCCTACGGCGTGGTCGGTGCTTTCAAGGGCCGGCGGTTCCCGAAGCGCGCCTACGGCGGGGCGTGGGCCGGCGAGCTGCGGTGGGGCGCGCTCACTCACCCACGGGCGCTCGGCGTGCTCTCGAACCCGTGCTACGCCGGCGCATATGCGTTCGGGCGGTACCGCTCCCAGCGCGGGGTCCGCCCGGACGGCACGATCTTCAACAAGGTCGTCGAGCTGCCACGCGCCGAGTGGGCGGTCCTGATCAAGGCTCACCACCCTGGCTACATCACCTGGGAGACCTATCTCGCCAACGAAAAGAGACTGCGGGTCAACGACACGCACTCCGGCCAGCGCCCACCGCGCGAGGGCCGGGCGATCTGCCAGGGGATCTTGCGTTGCGGCGCCTGCGGAGGGTCGATGACGACGCTCCACCGGCGCGAGGGCAGCTACTACGAATGCGGTCACTCGCGCGCGGACCACATCAACACGCCCGCATGCCGGTCGATCAAGACCGTCGTCATCGACGAACTCGTCGCCAGGCGGCTGCTTGCCGTGATGGCCCCGGAGGAGATCGCGCTCGCGCTCGCCGCCGCCGATCAGGTCGCGGATCGCCGCGCGCGGTCAACCCGCGCTGTGGAGCTGCGCGTCGAACGCGCTCGCTACGAAGCTGCCCGCGCCGAGCGCGCTGTCCACGCCTGCGAGCCCGAGAACCGGCTCGTCGCCCGCAGCCTCGAGACGCGCTGGGAGACCAAGCTACGCGAACTCGCCGAAGCCGAGGCCGACCTCGCCGAGGAATCCGCGCCGACGCCGGAGCCCTCGCGCGATGAGATCGAGCGGCTCGCGCGCGACCTGCCCGCGCTGTGGGCCGCCGAGAGCACCTGCGAGAAGGACCGCAAGCGGCTGCTGCGGGCGGTGATCGCCGACGTCACGATCACCTCGCAGCCCGAGGGCTGCGAGCTGCGTGTCGGGATCCGCTGGCGCTCGGGCGCCAGCGAGGAGCACACCGTCCAGCGACCGAAGACCCGCCAAGAAGTCATCCGTACTCCGCCCGAAGCGATCGAGCTGACCTGCCGCCTCGCCCCGCAACACACCAACGCGCAGATCGCCGTCGAGCTCAACGCCGCCGGGCTGCGCACCGGCACCGGCGGCTCGTTCGCGGCTGAGCACGTGCAATGGATCCGCTGGCGCCACAAGATTCCCTACCCAACCACGTGGGCACACGACGGCGAGCTGACCGTCGGCCAGATCGCCGATCGCCTCGGCGTCTCCGACGGCACCGTCTACGCCTGGATCGAGACCGGCAAGCTCGCGGCGCGCCGCGGACCGGCCAACCGGCTCTACATCCCATACGGTCCCGACGTCGAGCGGGAGTGCCGCCGGCGGGTCGCGAACTCCGTTCACCTACCCACCGAAACCAAAATCAGGGCTGCAGGAGGTGCAGTTTGATGCCACCGTCCCGGCTGCGGTGGATCGGTTGATCTGCCAGGCCATCGCGCAGGTGCTCACGCCTGTCTTCGATCCGCTGTTCCATCCCCACAGCTTCGGCTTTAGGCCGGGGCGCTCGGCGCATGATGCGGTTGAGCGGGCACGCCAGTTCATAGCTGATGATGCGGCGTGGTGCGTTGATTTTGATCTCGACTCGTTTTTCGATCGCGTTCAGCACGACGCTCTGATGGCCAGGATCGCCAGACGGGTCCACGACAAGCGGGTGCTCGGGCTGATCCGGTGCCTACCTGGAAGCGGGCGTCATGGATGGCGGGTTGGTGCACGTGAGTGAGGAGGGAACCCCACAAGGGTCGCCGCTCTCGCCGCTGCTATCGAACGTCATGCTCGACGACCTCGACTGGGAGCTCGATCGCCGCGGGCATCAGGTTCGTGCGCTATGCCGACGACGGACGTATCTACGTCCGAAGCGAGCGTGCGGGGCAGCGGGTCATGGAGAGCATCACGCACTACATCGAGCAGCGCCTGAAGCTGCGCGTCAACCGACAGAAGTCGGCGGTCGCCCCCGCGGTCGAGCGGCCCCTCTTGGGGTTCCAGTTCTTCCGCTACCGGGACGGCAGGATCGGCGTCACGGTCGCTCCGAAGGCTCTCAAACGGGCCGAGGGGCGCATCCGGGAACTGACCACGCGCAACTGGGGCGTCTCGATGGAGCGGCGGATCAAGGAGATCAACCGCTTCACGGTCGGATGGACCGGCTACTTCGCGTTTGCCGACACCATCCTGCCGTTCGAGAAGCTCGAGAAGTGGCTGCGCCGCAGGCTCAGACAGGTGCGCTGGAAAGAGTGGAAGCGTCCACAAACGCGCTACCGGAACCTCCGCGCGCTCGGTATCCCCGATCACGATGCCCGCTCATGGGCGGCATCGCAGAAGGGCTACTGGCGCGTCGCGGGATCCTGGCCACTCCAACGCGCCCTGCCGAACGCCTACTGGCACAAGACCGCTGGCCTGAAAGGGTTCACCGACCCCTACCGCCGTTTCCGGGAATGCTGAGCGAACCGCCCGGTGCGGACCCGCATGCCGGGTCGTGTGGGAGGGGCCAGGGCAAGCCTGGCCTCTACCCGATTCGATGCGGCGGCGGGAGGAAACCAGATCAGTCGGGCCTGCACGTGCCGCGCGATCCAGGCGCCTCCCGCCGACCCTACAGCACCGTGTGCCCGCCGAGTTGCGTTTGGTCGCCGAAGCGCTCGTCCGTTCCATGCCCGCGGGAGGGCGGATGCGATCGTCCGCGATCAGGTGGTGGCATCGAGATGCGGCATGAGTGTCGCTCACGTCCACGCCGACATACCCGCCGCGGTGAACTAGGGCAAGCCGTACCCCAACCGCTGCCTCGAGGATGGACCGCACGGGGAGAGGCGGACCCGCTCCAGGCGCGGCCTGCGACATGGAAGGCACAAGCGGCGAGTCGTCGCCGCGCCGCCTGTCGAACCACTGCATCATGCCATGACCGTTCCCGAGGTCTGCTCGCCGTTCCGCACAAGGTTCGATCGCCGCGCAACACAAGTGTCCTGCACCCTTTCGAGGACATCGACCCCGGAGGTCGAAGTGTGCTGGGTCGTGCGCTTGTCGACATCAGACGTGTTGCGAGCGACGTTGATCGTGTTCGCGGCCGCCCTCGCGGCGTATGTCGTGTATTTGCTGCGCCGGCCGATCACCTGGCTCTTCATCGCGGTCTTCATCGCGCTCGCGCTCGCGCCGCCGGTGAGATTTCTCAATCTCAGGATGCGACGGGGCTTCGCAATCGCAATCGTGTACATCGGTCTGCTTCTTGTACCGATCGGTCTCGGTGCGCTGGTCGTTCCTCCCGTCGTCACCCAGGCGCAGCACTTCGTCGACAACGCGCCCCGCTACGCGAAGGACGTCAGCAACTACATCGAGCGCAACCGCACACTGCGCTACCTACAGAAGAAGTACGACATCGGCGGTCAGCTGGAGAAGAAGGCTCGCGAGCTGCCCGGCAAGGCCGGCAACGCCGCCACGGTGCTCGCCGATATTGGCTTCGGGCTCGTCAACTCGATCTTCGCGGTCCTCACAGTCCTGATCCTGGCGGCATTCATGCTCTCCAGCGGGCCGCGATGGCGTGACGCCGCCTTGCGTAAGGCGCCCGCGGATCAGGCCGCGGGCTGGCGCCGCGTCACCGACGACATCGCCGCGGCAGTCGGCAACTACGTTGGCGGCGCCATCGCTCAGGCGGTGATTGCCGGCATCACGAGCTATCTCGTGATGCTGATCCTGGGAGTGCCCTTCCGCGTTCCGCTGGCGGCGCTGGTCGGGTTCTTAGACCTCATCCCGTTGGTGGGGGCAACGCTCGCGGCGGTCCTGGTCGCAATCGTCACGGTATTCGTCGATTTCCCGACCACCACCATCGTGTGGGTGATCTGGGCCATCGCCTACCAGCAAGTCGAAAACAACGTCCTTCAGCCGCGAATCCAAGCGCGCGCCGTCGACGTAAATCCATTCGTGGTGCTCGTTGCGGTCCTATTCGGGAGCACCCTATTCGGAGTCATCGGAGCACTCGTGGCTGTGCCTGCCGCAGCGTCGCTCCAGATCGTGATTCGCGAGGTGTTGCGCTACCGAGACTCCCCGGCGAGCGGCGACGACATGCCGGAGGAGTTTCCGGCAGGCCAGGATGCGCCGCCTGCTATCGAATAGGCGTTCGGCCGTCGCATAGGTCACCTGGTTCACCCTCCAGGGCTTCTGTTTCACCCCCCGAGACGCGAGACCAGCCGAGCGTCGAACTCAGACCTTTGAATCCTCATCGGGACGGCGCGGGGGCAGCCGACAGACCGCGTTTCCGGAGGACGCGGTATTCGCGGCCGCCCGTCGCGGTCACGCGCAACGCCCGCGGAAAGCGCGTGTCTCCCGCACGATCGCGTTCGCCTTTGCGACGTCGCAGAGTGGGCTACCGCTTCGGCGACGACTCGGCAGGGCCTGTTAGCGCAGAGTAGGTGCCGATCAGCAAGCGCTTCGCGGAGCCGGCTGTGGCGCCGCTCCGTACGCGCACGGCCGTCGGGGCGCGGGAGGATCGTGGGGCCGCCGGTCGCACTCTGTCTGGCTTTCACCAGGGCCGCGTGCCGCGCAACAAGGGCCTTCGCTATCCGCCGGACCCGCCGACCGTGGAGGAGATGATCGCGGTGACGCGAGCCGCCGGGGCCGGCGCCCGAGGCAATGAAGCTGCGCGGGGTGATCATCGCGCTCTGGCGTGCCGGTCGGCGGATCAGCGAGGCGCTTGCGCCGGCTGAGACCGATCTTGACCGCCAGCGCGGGGCCGTGCTGGCCCGTGCCGAAAGGGGCGGTCGCCGGCGGGAGGTCGGGCTGGACCGCTGGGCGTGGGAGCAGCTCGACCCCTGGTTCGAGCTGCGCAGGGCCTTGCCAGTCGGCGCGTGGTTCTGCGTTCTGCGCGGCCGGCCATGCGCCCCGGCGGCGATCCGCAGCCAGTTGCATCGCACCGCGCTGGCCGCCGGAGTTCGCCGCCGGTTCGCGCCACACCAACTCCGGCACGCCCACGCGGTCGAGATGCCACGCGAGCGGATCCCGCTCCTCGTCATACAACGCCAGCTCGGGCATGCCGACCTCGGAATCACCTCCGCGTACCTGCGCGGGATCGACAACATCGAGATCATCCACGCCGTCCACGAGCGGCCAGCACCGATGATTCCCGCCAGCCCAACGCCCCCCAGCTGAGTCCGGGCCTCTCTCACCTAGCCGACGTCGGCGCCTGGGACCGGGCCGCCCCCGCGTCAGGCACCGTCGCCCGTATTCCACAGCATCACGTCAACCGGCACGACCGGCCGAAAGCAACCGGCCGCTGCCTCGATCGCGATGATCCCCGCGTCGCCGATGCGATGGTGTGCTCCTCGACCGCGCCGCGTCCTGAGCGATCGTCAGCGACGGCCGTTAGCCATGATCGCGTGGCTGGCCGGGCGATCGTTGGTGTCGGTCGCGGGTGACGCGTGCTGCGTCGCCAACGTGATTGCGAGAGCCGCGTGAGCGCGGACCGAAGCTGTCTTCCGGCAGGGCGCCGGCGCCATTTCGTTCTGCTCGAGCGATCACGTAGGGTCGGCGACCGAGGCCTCGCGGGGAGATCATGAGAGCGCTCGTGCCTCGTGAAGGCACCACGGGCGCGGCCGACATCTAAACTCGCTGACCGCTCTCCAAGGCCTAGAACGGGCCGGTCAGGCTGGACCCGTTGCTCGTGGGCGTGCTGACCTGCGACGGCCGGCAGGTGAGAGGTCCCGACAGCCGCGAGACTGGCCCGTCGATGATGAGCCGGTAGGGTGCCCCTGATGCATCACGGATATCGGTGATCGTCTGCGATGTCCCGCGTATCGTGACTGTCTCGTCCGTGATCGTGTTCGCGGCTGCGACTTTGCCCGTGGGTAGCCAGCGGTACCGGAGCCGGACCCGGCCGTCGGCGCTTAGCGAGGCTTGAAGCGTCACCTGCGTTGCGGTGTGGCACGTGTCGCTGTTCGCAGGCACGGCACTGGCACGGATGATCTCGACGTTTGATGACGGAGAGCCCCGGCCGAACAGCCAGACTCCGGCTGCGACGATAACCACGGCAAGCGCAACCGCAGTGATGGCCCCACGACTGCGGTGGCGCAGCCGCGTTCGGTTCGCCGCGTGCCGACGGGCGGCGGTCGAAGCGGTGCGGGAGCCGCCATCCGGTGCCAACGCTCTGTCCGCTCCACGGTGAGGCCGGGCCGCCGGCGCCGGCCGGAGATCTGGGCGGTGTCGGTCATCCGAGCGCGGATTCGGTCGCTGGCGGCCGCCTCCGCGCGTCGCGAAGACGTCGCTATGGGGGCGGCTAGGTGCTTGTTGGGGCAGCGAATACGGCTGCGAGATGCGGACCGTGTAGTCGTCCTCGCGGGCGAGGAAGCTCCGGTAGGCCTCGAGCGCTTCCTCGCGAGCTCGCCGCAGGTCGCTGATCGTCAGCGTGTCGCTGAGCGGTGCCTGGGCCACAACGCCGTAGAGCATTTCGAGCGGCCGCCCGTGTTCGTCGGTCCATTCTCCGACACGGTTTGTGCTGTCGCTGCCAGTCGCGATGCCGTCGGTGGTGTAGGTCAGCGCCAGCGACCCCACCCCGGGGCAGGAGACCTCAGCCCGGCCGAGCACGCCGGGCGGGACGCTTGGGGTCGCCTCGGAGAGCGACTCGTGCATGTCGTGCTCGACCAGGAAGCTTGGCGCGAGTAGTGTCTGGTAACCCTCGTATCGGCCACGGCCGACCAGAAACGGCCAGGCTTGGGTCTGTGGAAGCACTGAATTCACCATGTGCCTCGCAGTTCCGATTGCGGAAGAGCAGCCTCGAGCCGGAGTAAGGTACGGTCGAAGTCCGCCATGACGAGCGCGCGGAGGTGTTGGAGTTGGGCGAGCTCTCGTGTTGCTGTGTCGCGCTGTTTCTCCAACTCCTGTGCGGTTAGATCCAGCGGCGCCGCCATCCATTGCAGGTAGGCGGTCGTCAGCCGCTCGCTGAACGTGACGCCGTAGACGGCGGCCAACAGCCTCTGGGCAGCCGCCGCAGCCGGGCGCGCCAGGGCAACACCGATCGCGTCCAGCCGGTGCGCGCGCAGGGCCTTGCGGCCCTCTTCACGCAACCCGTTGAGAGCGCCGGTGTCGAGCGTCGCCTCGACCTGCTTGAAAAGGTCGGGCAGCACGGCGCTGAACGGCGCCTCGACATTGTAAGGACGTAAGGTGGCGCCCAGCCGTTTGCTGACCGTGCCGTCGACGATCTGAGCAAAGCCCTGCCCTACCGCGCTGACCGGGATTAGGCGCACGACCTGACGCGAGCTGTGCTCGTGCACGAGCGAGCTGAAGTGCTCGAGCTCCATCAGGGCATCGATGACACGATCGAGCCGGTACTGGTCGTCGGCATCCCGTGGTTCGCCGAAGTCACGCACGAGATCCCACTTCGTGAGCACGAACTGGATCGGGCACGAGGCGCGCGCCATGAACCCAAACAGCGGCCGCAGGGTATTGCGGAAGTGGGTCTCGCCGGCGGGTATTCCCTGCAGCAACTGCCGCACGCGGTAACCGTCGATGATGCCCAGCAGTGAGTCCGCGCTCTCCATCGCGGCAACCAGGTCCGTGAGCGCCGTGCTACCGCCCTCCTGTCCACGTTCAAGCACCTCACCCGCGTAGTCGAGGTACGAAACGCGAAGCACAGGGGCCCTGACACCACTCGCGTCGTCAACAGCGACGCAGTCGAATACGAACTCACGCATGTCTGCTTTCCGTGTGCCGAGCGGAAACGGCTTGCTGGTGTCGCTCACAGAACTGTAGATCTCCGACAACGAGATCCGCTGCTCGGCGCTCGTGTCGAGGTAGTAGCGACGCCGCTGCGCGCGATGGTCGAGCTCGTGAAACATGCTCGACAGAAACACTGTCTTCCCACTACCCGAGGCGCCGAGCGCAAGGACGCGGAAAATCGGCGGCGCGCCTCCGGCGTCGGCGGGCCTCGCTCCGACGGCCTGACTCGAGGCCGACACCTCAGACCGACGCTTGCGCCCGGCTCGCAATCTCGACGACAACCTGATCAGCGCCGTGACGACGACGACCAAGACCAACACACCTATGACTGCGCTCACTGGGCTGCCCCCTATCAAGAGCGATCCGCGTCCTCATCTCCGATCCAGTCACAACGTGAAGGACGGAACGACCTGACCGACAGAGCCGGCACCGCTCGCCCTGATACATCGGGCTACAACGAACTGGTGGCGGACACTCATCGCAACGAGGATGCTCGGTCGCGGACCCGAGGCGCTGGATAGGGCGAGACGCAACGGCAGTGCGAGCGGCTGCGAAGCGGCAGCCGGTCGGCCTCAGCGAGCGGACGGGCGACGACCATACCTGGGCAGCATCGCGGCGGAAGCGGGGGACTCGTTGTCGATCGATAGCGGCCGACTGCCTGCGCCGCCGCATGCACGGCATCGATGACGTTACCGAGCGACGACTTCCTTTGTATGAACGGGATCACGAGGGCGCCTTCGCCGGCCATACTCCGTTCGCCCAGAAGCATGCGCCAAGCTCCAGAGCCAGCGGACGATCCCTTTGATCATCTCGCTAGCTCCAGACCGGCGAGCGCTTCGGCGACATCTGGATCACGCCGATCGCGGCTGGGCCGGCGCCTGGCGCATGATTGCTTACTTATCCGGCGGCGGGCTGTCAAGTGCCTCCGGGGGTTAGCGCGGGGGTGCCGCCTACCCCGCGGGGTGGCGGGTGTGTGCGTGTCTGGCTTTGCGCGCGGGCGCCCGGGCTTACTTTGGTCCTCGATCCGGGTTGGCTTCGGGTCGGCGACGAGATGTTTGATGGGGTGATCCCGCGGGGGGAAGCGTTGCGGCCGCTCGATCTTTCTAGGCGGTACACGCGGGTGGCGTGCCGGCAGCAATCGTTCGGGAGCCGGCCGCGGCGCATCGGTGTGAGTGAGGGCTTGGCGCGCGCGAAGGGTTGGAAGTTGGTCGTTGGCGGTTCCGGCCTGGCCGGAACTGGTCGCTGCACAGCGCAGCCGAAGCCCGGGTCAAGCGGCCAGAGCACCGGCGGCGTTGGGCGTTGCAGGAGGGTTGGTCGGGCGGGGGCTGCCGCTTGACGCGCGGCGCGTGGCTGCGCTACCTCTGCCCGGCTGCTTCGGCGCGACGGGTGGCGCTAGTGCGTCATCGCCGAGCTCGCGCAGGGTGTGATAGCAACGCTTGAGCATCTTGCGCGCGAGCGCAAGGCAGGCGCGGTTGCCGCCGATCCGCTCCTTGACCTGAAGGTAGTAGGCACGATCGGGGCTGCGCTCGCCCCGCCGGGAGGCCTGCGCGGCCTCGTACAGCGCCCAGCGCAACGCCGGCGGCCCTTGACGCGACAGGTGCCCCGGCGCGCGGTGACGGTCGGACTGGTACACGGTGATATCCAAGCCGCTGTAGCGGACCGCGTCACGGCTGTTGGCAAACCGCCGGCAGTCGCCGAGCTCAGCCACGATCGTGACCGCGGTCAGCTCCCCGATGCCGTAATAGGCGTCGATCAGCGCCTGGCAGCCGGTCTGCCGGCGAGCGTAGCCCCGCAGCTCGCGCTCCACCGGATCGATCTCGCGCTCGAGCATGTCGATCACCGCGAGCGCGACCGTGACCTGCTGGCGCGCCGCCGCGGGCAGCGGCTGGGCGTCCAGCCACTGGGGCCCGTCGCCCTCCATCAGCCGCCGCCGGTGCGGACACCCGTGGTGATAGAGCACCGCCTGAATACGTTGCTGCCACTGGCAATGCTGCTCGATCAGCGTGTGACGCAGCCGCGCCTGCGCGCGCAGATCAAGGATGTGATCGGGCGGAATCCACGACTCCGGCAGCCGCCCGGCCAGCAACAACTCACGGTGATGGCGGGCGTCCGCACGGTCGCTCTTGGCGCGCTTCTTGTTCCCACGCAGCGCCGCCGTTTCCGCCGGCTCGGCCAGATGCACGACCGCCCCGACGGCGCGGAGCTCCTCGACCAAGAACCGCCACCCAGTCGTCGCCTCCAACGCGACTTCCAGCTGCTCGCCGGCGAAACGCGCCAGGAACCGCCGCACCCCAGCACGGTCAGCCGGAAGCACCCGCGCGCGACTGACCTCGCCCGTGGCCAGATCGATCCACTCCGCGGTGATCTGCGCCCGATGCTGGTCTACACCCATCACGATCGACATTTGACCTCCCACGAACGCGTGCAGGATCCAACCCCTGACCCGACGAATACGCCGGTCAGAGTGGCCGGTGCCTTCTGTTGAACAGTCCGGCCGCGCGGACCGTAACCGCGCGCGCCACACTCAGCTGTTCGACACGAAGGCCCGGCCACCTTCACATTCCGGCGAGCCTTCCTTCGGTGCCTTCCGGGTTGGCAATCCCGGATATGACATCTTTCGCGGCGCCGAAGTGTAGGACACGCCGCCGAGCCCGCTTGCGCAATGCCACGGACCGAGCTGTTGCGACTGGCTGCTGCGTGGTCAGGATGCGGTAGTGCGTGATCGGGATGATCGGCTTCTAGCGATTGTGCTCGACATGGATCGCAGACTCGATCAGCCCATCCGCTTAGGTCTGTCTAGGCGATAGGGAGCACGGAGGTCAGGGGTCGCCTTCGGTCGGAGTTCTGACCACCTGGATGACCTCCCTTGGCGCAAGCAATCGCGCGGCCCGGACGTTGATCGCGTGGGGCTACGGCCGGTTCGGTCGTGCGGGTCATGAGTCATGGACCTGCGGTACAGGGAGAAGAGAGTATGCGCACAGCGGAGCCGCCCGTCCGGCTAGCGAGCGAGGAAGTCATCATCAACGCGCCGATGAGCTACGCGGGATCGGCGCAGCGCATCATTCGCCTCCAGCGTCGCGCGGATAGCGGAGTGAAACTCGTCGCGATCACCATGCTCGCAATCGTGCTCATCCTGATGGTCTGGGTTCTCGTGACGGCGTGGTACCTCATCTGGGGCCTGTGGCTGGTTCCGTATCGGGTCCTCCGTCGGGGGGCGCGCAAGCGGAAAGCCGAGGCGCTGAGGCATCGCGAGTTGATGGGCACGATCCAAGGTTCGGCCGCTGCATCTGCAGCTGCCATCGTCGCCGCGACGTCGGCTTCGACGGCGGCAACGTTGACGCCGGTCGTGCGCTCACGTGATGAACTGGTGGCGGACGTCGAGCGGGAAAGCGTGCTTGAAGAGCTGCGTGGGCACATGCTCGAAGGCCGACTCACCTCCGTAGAATTTGAGGAGCGCGTCGACGCGCTGCATCGCGCGAGAACGCGCCGAGATTTGAATGCCGTGAGCGTCAACCTGCCCGCGTCATCATGATCCCGCGGCGTGTGCGTGGGACACTGCGACGCGGGATGCGGCGACCGATTTTTCAATTCGGATCGCTCGACAGGAGCATCGGGATGGGTCGATTTGGAGTGGCGGTTACCGCCTTCCTCGGCGCCTGCCTCGTAGCTGTGTTGTGCGCGTACAGGTGAGGGTGGGCTAGCCGTTGCGGGTGGCGGTGGTGGTGCTGATCAGCCCTTCGATGTTGGGATCGATGATCCTGGCGACGCGTTTCTCGACCTGCTTGCGGGTCTTGTAATAGCGCCCTGCCCGTTGACGCGCTAAGCTGCTCTTCTGCCTTGCTCAGCGCGCGCTCGCGCTGGCGCGGTCCGCGCTGCTCCGCGGAGGAGTGGATGTAGGCGACGCGGAAGCGGCGGGTCTCGCCGGTCTCGGGGCGGTCACCTCCAGTCTCTGAGTGCGCCGCGGTACCTCGTGCGCAGCTCTGGCGCGAGCTCTCGCTCGCGTGCGAGACGTAGCGCAGCGCTCGAGACCGTCGGGGCCGACAACGGTCAAGAACCGCTCCCGGAACCGGTCTGAGCGCGCAACGGCACGATGAACCGCAGGTCTGCGCGGGCGATCTCACACAGCGTCTCGGATGCCGCCGCGGAGTCCGGATCACAGCCCGCCCGGCCCGAGAGCTCGCGGGCCCAGGCTCTGAGCGATCAGTGACACCGCGGCCGCGTTGCGCGGCCCGGACGCACGTATAACGAGAAAGCGAGCGCGGTCGCGGCCTGCAGCGCCCGGACCTGGCGTCCGACGCCTTGGCCGGGCCAGGGAAGGCGATCAGCGCCGAGAGCGCGTACGCGCCGCAGACTCGCAGCGCGGTCAGATCGACAGCAGACGGCGGCGTCGATCGCGAACCGCCGATAGCGCGCGCGGCGAGCGAGCCGCGCAGCGTCTCTGCGTACACCGCCAGGATCCCAGCGCCCGCCGCGACCGACGCGCGCGCCCGCGGGACCAGCCCGCGCGCCGCGCCGACGCCCGGCGGTCCCGGCGAGGGCGAGCGCGCGGCTGGCGCTCGCGCGCGCCGCCTCCCCGACCGAGAGCTGCTGGCGGGGCTAGCGCTAGGCGGGAACCGTTTCGTGCCGACTGCCTCGGCGGCTTCCGCAAGCACCTATGTCGCCCTGGGCGATTCCTATGCCTCGGGGGAGGGCCTTGGTGACTATGAACCAGGCACCGACGTGAAGGCAGGTCCGAAGCGCAACGTCTGCCACCGCTCAGCACATGCGTTCTCGCAACTCGGCGCCATTGTCTTGCCGGACGTCACAGACCGCTCCTTCTGGGCATGCTCGGGTGCAAAGGCCACGGACATGGCGGCGCCGATGAAGAACCAGTACAACCAGCCTGCCCAAACTGGCCAGGTCGGCGGCGCCACTCGTTGGATCTCGCTGTTCGCCGGCGGGGATGACCTCGATTTCGGACCAATCGGCCGTGCGTGCGCTGAGCTGATCCCGAACCACGACACTCTGTTCCGCTTGCCCGGGCAGCCGTCGTGCTCGAAGATCCTGACCGCGGCGCGTGCGAAGCGCCCGCAGCTACAAAACGACCTCGTCCGCCTATACACGACGCTACTGACCAATGCCCCGGACTCGGCGCTGGCCGTCCTCGGCTACCCGAGGATATTTCCAGCCTCTTATGACGGCGTACCGAAGCTACTCGGCTCCGACTTCTGCGTACTCGACCACTACGTGGTTCCAGGCGGCTACCCGATCGGCGTTTGGGACCTCGGAATGCCCGTCACCGACGCTCAGGACATCGACGAGTTCGTCACCGAGCTCAACGACACGGTGAGCGGTGCCGTCGATCAGGTAAAGGCTCTCCTCGGTGGGGACGCCTTCCGAATTCGATACGTAGACACCTATGACTCGTCCGTCCCGCGCAATTGCAAGGGCAAAACGCCAAATGCGACGGCCGCCGCGGGCGAACTCACTCTGGGCCGCGGCATCGGCGGCAACCTCGGCGCAGACTTCATCAGTTCGGCGACGTTCCACCCGACTACCGCCGGTCAGCAAATGTTCGCCCAGAACGTACAGACCGCCTTCTTGTCGGCCGGGCCTGTGATCACCACAACCGCGTTGCCAGAGGCGGTCGCCGGCAAGCCATACAACGCGGAGCTCACAACCGCCGATCACCGCACGGGCGCCTGGGAGATTGCCACCGGCTCGTTGCCCTCAGGCTTGACCCTCGACGGTGACACGATCTCGGGCACGCCCGACGCGCCCGGGTCGGTCACGCTGGGCTTGCGGTTCACCGACTCGACCGGCCGCACCGCGACCGCCACCGCAAGCCTCATCATCGACGCGGCACCATCGGAGGTCGACGTCTCTCGGCCGAGCGGCCTCGCCGGGTTCGCGTCTTGGGTGCACAACATCCCATGCCCGGCACCCAGTCCGGGGCTGACAATGTGGGTGTACGGCGAGGGCGCCGACTACACGCCTGGCGAGTTCGACAATGAGCCCCAGCAACTGATGCCGCCAACGAACGCGCTTCTTGTGCGCACCTCGTGGAACGCAACTCCGGGCCAGCATGAGGCGCACATCGACTGCATCGAAGCCAGCGCCGACTCGGCGGCGGGTGGCACCACCGTCAAGCGGATCACCTTCACGCAAACCGTCACTGGTCCCGCGTCGCATGTCGTTATCGCTCCGGATACGCTCGCGCCTGGTGGTCGCATGCAGGTCAATGGCGGCGCCGGTTGCGGGATAGATACGAACGGCTTCACGCAGGACATAAGCCTGTTCGTCTACCTTCCGGATTCGTTGGCTGGCGCCTACCTCACCGACGCAGGTCTGGCGGACGCGAACGCTATGTGGGGGCCGGTGGACTTGCCCGTGCCAACGCAGGCTAAGACCCAAGTCGGAGTTCAGGCAACCTGCAGCTCCAACGGAGGCCGGGCCGGGGCGTACTTCTACCCGCCCGCTTACGCCCAGGTGGGTTGAGCCTCAGCGCGGACGCCGCGCTGCCGCTGCTTAGGGCATCGGCTGCTGGTTCGCCACGCACTCAGCCGCCTCGCCCCGCGCGCGTGGGACGACTGCATGGCCCGGACGATGCGCAAGTCGAAGCGCGCGAGCCCGACGTCGGACGCCGCGCTATTGCTTCTGTAGGGCATCTGACTGCTGGTTTGCCACGATCTCGATCACGCGAACGCGCCGGTGCTGGCGACTGCTCCTGTCGTCGCCGCTCGCGCCCGACTAGGGCTTCGCCGATCAGGCGCAAGTCCGCGAGCATCCGGTGTTAGCTGCCGATCCGTTGACCGGCAAGCGGACGGCGACGTGGAAGCGCGCTCTCGACGCGGTCGAGACTGCTCTGCCCGGAGCGCCGCCGAGCTTGTGGCATGTGTCGACGCGTCGTTCCTCACCGCTCGGCAGTTGCGACGCATTCTCCGAGAGCGGCGTCGCGACCCTCGTCCGGCTGCGTGGAAAGCGACGCTTGCCGCGGTTCGCGGGGAGCCTCGGCAGTTCCAGCGTCGCCTTCCGCGGGAGTAAGCCCGATCCGGCGACGGCCATCCAGGCCGTCACCGGATCGGGCTTCTACGACGAATAGACGGAGGGGGATCGCTCACTCATTCATCTTCTCGGTGGGGAACTCGCCCACCCAGCTCGTGCTGGGAGACAGTCGGAGCTAGGTCACCCGCCGACACGACGGGCGGGACGGGAGCGACCGCTCTCCGCCTGCTCGACCGCCCAGCGTTCGACGTCCGGCTTCAGCCAGACCTTCACGCGTCCGTTCCCGAAGTTGAGGACGGGCCGTGGCATGTCCGGATATCGGTGTTGGTAGACGCTGACCGTGTTGCGGTGCGCGAGGCCAAGCAGCTCAGCCACCCCATTGGCGTCGATGAGATCATCGATATCGACTCGCCGGCCCACGCGCCATAGATTACTTTCGTACGCGGATCCGTCCGATGGCGGGTCTAGAATCCTTTCGTAATCAAAGAGCGGCCCCGGCGGTGGGCAAACACCCCGGGGCCTGGCCGCGACCTATAGGGAGGTCACGACGATGTCAGCGTACGCGACACGGCAGCGCGAGCAACCTGCTCGGCTGCTCCAGGTTGGAACAGGTCGCCCTGGGGGCGAGCTCACTGCGGGTGAGGCGGGAGCGATGCCCCAAGGCCGAGCGGCGATTTCGAGCCGGCTACGTGAGGCATGGGCTGACGACGGCTCAGTGATCGACCTGTTGATCGACTGCCTCATCGACCGCGTGGCGGCGGCAGTCGTCGCTCGCCTCGAGAACGACAGTGCCGATCAAGGAGACGAGTGGTTTGACTCTCGTCAAGCGGCGGAGTACCTGGGTGTCCATCGAGACACGCTTCGGAGGCTCGCGGCTGCGCGGGCGATTCCCACAGAGCAGGACGGCCGAGGCTGCAAACTGTTCTTCCGTCGCTCGGCCCTCGATGAGTGGCGTCAGTCAGGTGGCCGGGTGCGGCATCTGGCGGCACTCGCCGAAGCCGCGTAAAGGCGGTGGAAGACATGGCCCAAGATGGCTCCGCTGCGCGGCGAGTCCGTGTCGAGCGAAACATCTACCGCCGCCCTTCGGGCGTGTACGAGGTCGGCTTTAAGGACGGCGGCGGCAAGCAGCGGTGGCGCACGGTCATCGGTGGGATTACTGCCGCCCGTGCGCTGAGGGACGAGCTGCTCGCACCCTGGGCCCGAGGAGAGCGGGTCGTCACCGACGGTCGACTGCGGTTCGCCGAAGCCGCGGCGAAGTGGCTGAACGGGCCGGTGCTGGATCTTCGGCCTCGGACGCAGGAGTGCTACCGCAACGCGATCGAGCAGCATCTCTTCCCCGCGTTCGGCACCCGCCGGCTCGATGCCATCTCGCCGGATGACCTCGCACTCCTGGTGCGGGAACTGAGGAGCCGTGGATTTTCCGAATCCACGATCGTGATCGTCCTCGGCGTTACGAATCGCGTCTACCGATATGCCGCTCGCCGGCTTGCCTGGGCGGGCGCGAATCCCGTGTCGCTGATGCTTCCCTCTGAGCGGCCGAAGCCGTCGCAATGCAAGCGTCGGAGGATCTTCGAGGGCCACGAGCTGGAGCAAACCATTCGGGCTGCGGCGGAGCCGTCCCGGACGCTACTCACGGTTGCGGCTCTGACCGGTGCCCGCCTCTCTGAGCTGCTCGCCTTGACCTGGGCAGATGCGCGTCTTGACGATCTTGATGACGCCGAGCTCGAGTAATGCATGGAGGGAAGGTCGCCGTGCGCCACCGCTAGCGGCCGGCCTTGGTCGTCCTGTGCATGAAGGACGGGGAAGGTGGGGTGCCCGCCCTCGTCCGTCGCCTTCCGCTGTGCCTCCCGAAGGGCCCGCGTCACGTTCCGCTGGCCGAGCGGACGACCGGTTCGCGTGCAGAACACGAAGTCCGTCGACTGGGAGAAGCGCGACCCGAGCTTGTGATGCGTGAGCATCAGGGCGAGCTCCTTTGGGATCGGCACCGTGCGTGCCGATCCATCCGTCTTCGTCGCCTGTCGCACGCCGTGCCGGTCGACCTGGTAGCCGAAGCTTCCGGCATTTGGTGGACGCCGGGGTTATGCGCCCTGTCTGACTGTTTCGGCTGGTAACGGGGCTGTTGGGGGTTGTTTTTGTCCGCATAACGTGGCGGGTTGGGGTTAGCGTGCGAGCGGGTCCAGTCGGCTGACCGGAGCTGGCTCGGGGCTGGCTCGCAGCGCCGCTCGGGCTGTGCTGGGGTCGGCGAAGAAGGATCGCCTCTGTTCATCGCACGAGCGAATGCGGAGGTGGTTTTGATGGGAGAGGTTGCTGTCGGGGACCCGGTCGGCGGTGTGTTGGCGGTGTTGCGCGATGCTGGGAGAGCCGAGCGGACGGTTCAGTCTCATCGGGTTGTGCTGGATCGGTTCGCCGCGTTTCTGGCTGTGCGCGGGTTGGTGACGGCGAGCGAGGGGGTCTGCGTCGAGTTCGTCGCGGAGCAGACCGGGGTGAGGTTGGGGTCGTTGCGAGAGTCGGTCACGGACAGGCGGGTGCGGGCGGTGCGCCGAGCGGTCGTGTTGATGGCGGACGTGCTGGCCGGTTATGTGGTTGATGTTGACCGGCCGGTGATCCCGGCGAAGGACGGCTGTCCGGGCAGGTTCCGCCCGGTCCGCGACGACTATGTTGCATGTTGTCGCGAGCGCGGCAACGCTGAGGCGACAGTGGCCAGCAAGGACAAGGCGGCGAGCCGGTTGCTGGCGTATCTGGAGGACGTCGGCGTTGATGATCTCGCGGCGCTTGGCGTGCGAGACGTGTCGGGTTTCTTGTTGCGTCAACGCGGGCTTGGACTTGGCCGCAAGACGATCGCCGTGATGCGCTCGTGCGTGGCTGACTTCCTGCGGTTTTTGGCGGCGACGGGCCGGACACCGTGCGGTCTGGCGGATCGGTTGCCGCCGCACCGGCATGTTCGTCACGAGTCCGAGCCGCATCTGTGGACCGCCGGTGAGATTCGCCGGGTGCTGGCCGTGATCGACCGCCAGTCGGCCTGCGGCAAGCGCGACTACGCGATGATCCTGACCACCGCGCGGCTCGGTTTGCGGATCTCGGATCTCCGCCAGCTCGAGCTGGGCGACCTTGACTGGCGGGCGAAGACGATCACGATCGTGCAGCGCAAGACAGGCCGCCGGTTGAGCCTGCCGCTGCTCGACGACGTCGGCTGGGCGATCATCGACTACGTCCGAGACGGCCGTCCTGAGACGGCCTGCCCGAAGGTGTTCGTCAAGCATCGTCACCCGTTCGACGCGTTCGGGTGCGCCTCGTCGATCGCTTGCCGGCTGTCGCGGCACGCGGCCCGGGCGGGGATCGTGTTCGGGCCGGGCGAGGTGTGCGGGATGCACTCGCTGCGTGGCGCGCTGGCCGTCGCGATGATCGGCAACGGGACGTCGATACCGGTGGTGTCGGCCGTGCTGGGGCACGCATCGAGCGACACGACGCAGGCGTACTACCTGCGGTTCGACGTCGAACGGCTGCGCTGTTGCGCGTTGGACGTCGAAGACGTCATCGAGCGGGCCGCAGCGGGTGAGCACGATGTCTGAGATCACGCTGGCGGAACTGGTCGCCGACCTCGTCGCGCTGCGCCACGCCGGCGGATACCGGTTCAAAGTCCACGAGCGGGTCCTGCGCCAGTTCGCGGAGCACTGCCGGCGGGAGGGCTACTCGGACGGATCGATCACCAAAGAAGCCCTCGATGGGTTCCTCTACGGCCTTCACCTGCGGTCCAGCACCATCCGGCGCAACGAGCTGGCGTTACGCCAGCTCACCGAGCACGCCCAAACGGTCGGCTGGGATGCATACACCCCAGCCGCGAGAACACGCGTCCGAGCGTCTCACCAGCCGCCGTATGTGTTCACCGACGACGAGGTGCGCCGTTTGTTCGAAGCGATCGACGCTCAGCGAATGTCCTGCTACTCGAATAAGGCGATCGTTGACCCGGTGTTGTTCCGGGTGCTCTACGACACGGGGCTGCGGATGTCCGAGGCGCTGAAGCTGGCCGTCTCGGACGTGGACACGCGCGCGGGGACGCTGCGGATCCGCGACTCGAAAAACGGTGCGGGCCGAACCATCCCGATCACCGGCCGGCTCACCGGGACCCTCGACGCCTACCTCACGGCCGCGCACCCGACCGCCGCGGCCAGCGACTACGTCTTCTACAGCCGGGCGCCGGACAGGCAGATCAACCAGGCGACCGTCTACATGCGGTTTCGCGGCTACCTGGCTGATGCCGGCATCCCGCACTTCACCGGCGGTCCGCATCCACACTCGCTGCGTCACGGCTTCGCGGTCGCGAACCTGAGACGCTGGGCTCAGACCGGCCAGGACCTGGCCGTGATGCTGCCCTACCTGGCCTGCTACATGGGCCACGCCGACCTTCGCGGCACCCAGTACTACCTGCGGCTGACCGCGGACGCCTACCCGGACGTGATCGAAAAGGCCCAAATCCGGTTCGGTTACGTCATCCCCGCCCCACATGAGGACGCGTCATGAGCCGGCAGCCGATGCCGCCATCAGAGCTCGCCGGACGGTGGCTGACCAGGTTCTTCACCAGCTACCTGGCCGGGGAACGCGCGGCCTCACCAAGGACCATCGTCGCCTACCGAGACGCGATCAAGCTGCTGCTCATCTGGTTCAAAGACATCGAGCGGATACCGCCCGAGAAACTCCGTCTGGCTGACATCGACCGGCCGCGGGTCCTGCGATTCCTGGACTGGTTAGAAACGGAGCGCAACTGCGGGGCAGCGACCCGCAACCAGCGTCTCGCGGTGATCAAGTCGTTCTGCCGCTACACCGCCGTCGAGCAGCCCGACAATCTCGATCAGGTCACCCAAATCCTCGCGATCCGGCAGAAGAACACATCCGGCCCGCAGCTGGGATACCTAACCGCAGACGAGGTCAAGGCACTGCTCGCACAACCCGGCACGGCCAGCACCCGCGCGGTCAGGGACACCGTCCTACTCGCCGTGGCCTACGACACCGCCGCCCGCGTCCAGGAACTCTGTGACCTCAACGTCGCAGACATCCGGGCCGCCAACCCGATCACAGTCACGATCCGCGGGAAGGGATCCAAAACCCGGTACGTGCCGCTCATGGAGCCGACCGCCCAACTCGTCCTCGACTACCTGGAACACGTCGACCCGCACCCCAGTCTCGACGCCGACACGAGCCCGCTGTTCCACGGACCGCACCACTCCAGGCTGACCCGGTCCGGGATCGCCAAGCTCCTCGTCCGCCACGTGCGAGCCGTCCGAGCGCGCGACCCGAGCTGGGCTCCCAGCCTGCCGATCACACCCCACACGCTCCGACGCACCAGGGCGATGCACCTGATCCAGGCCGGCGTCAATCTGATCTACATACGCGACCTGCTCGGCCACGCCGACGTGGCGACCACCGAGGTCTACGCCCGCGCAGACGCGGAGACCAAACGCAAAGCGATCGAGAACGCCTACGAGCCATTGACCCCAGACGCACTACCGGACTGGACCGCGGACCCGTCCCTGATCGACTGGCTCGACTCGCTCGGACGCTAACCCAACCCGCCACGTTATGCGGACAAAAACAACCCCCAAAGCCCCGCTACCAGCCGAAACAGTCAGACAGGGCGCATAACCCCGGCGTCCACCAAATGCCGCTTATGCGGAATTCCGCATAAGCGGCACACCGTCGCAAGCCGAGCCTTGCTGGCCGGCGAGAGCGTTGACGAGATCGCGTTCCCTCCTGGGTCATCGCGACGCCAACGTGACCCGGGCGGTGTACGTGCGAGAACTCGCGGACACTCGTCGACGGAGCATGCGCCGGTCGCGGATGCTCGCGGAGTACGGCGACCTTCTCAAGCCCTAGCCGACGGCAGAAGGGCATTGGGGTCGCGGCCGCTAGTACTCCGGCCGGACCTCAATCCATCATTCATCCACGCGCGACTGGCCACGCGAGATCTTCATCGAACTCGACGTGAACGCACGTATCCGTTATTGCCGCTCCGAGCATCCGCCGCCGATTGAATATGCGGTGATGCTTGAGGTCCTCGTCGACGGCAAATGGAGCACGATCGCCGTCTGGGACAACGCTGACGCGTTCGATGAGCACCACGAGCACCGATATACTCGGTCGGAGGGAAAACAACCGCCGACCAAGCTGCTGTTCTCGAGCACAAACGAGGCAATGGCTGGAGCGGTTCGCAAGGCCGCATACGGCTGGGAAGCGATCCTGAGCGATTGGAACGAGTCGTGAGTTCAATGTCGCCCGCAACAGAGGCTTCGGTGCGAAAGGTCCTTGACGGCATTGAGGATCCCGAGTTGGCTTCCCGCTATCCCAAGCGGACACACCTCATTCCAGCCGACAATCCGAAGTCTGGGACGATGGTTACCCGAGCCCTGTTTGGGGGCGATCCCGCGGTGCTCGTGTATCCCGACGGACGCGAGATCCTATTCACACCGGAACGAGCCAGCGGCTTGCTCGCGATCGTTCTGCTGATCGGCTGTGCGTTGATCTGGGTTCGCTCTCGGCGAGGCAAAGACGCGGAGGTCATTCAGTTTCCGCCTCGGACGCGAATCGAGGCCCGAGACTCCCGCGGCATCTCGCTGGCTGCGTAGCAGCGGCTGCGGTGAGCCAAATGCGCTACTCGATCTTCGTCGGTACGGGCAATCTCATCGATGCCTTCGATGATCGCGACGCCGCCGTGGCGGCGTTGACCGACATCGTCCGCACCGAGCCGGATTCTGCTGGTGAAGTCTTTCTCGTCGCGCAGGATGACGAGGGCCACATGGGCGAGACCGTCTACGGGTCGTCGCTGCACGTCACCACGTAGCCGGCGTTTTACGCGCGGCTATCGCGCCGGAGTGGAAGCTTCCTGGAAGCCTCCGAGGTCGGCTCCGAATCATTCCGTGGTCGCAGCTCGCGACGAAAAGCCCGGATTTGCGGCACAAATCACGCCTGGATCATGATCCGACCAGCCACGCCGACTCCTTACAAGCAGGAGGTCACTGGTTCGAGCCCAGTACCGCCCATCGGGGATTTGCCTGCAAAATGATCAGCGCCACGGCGCGAAACGTGGTCCTGTGCAGCGGCTGGGTCATCGTCAGCCGATAGCCGATCCTCATTCATCGTGTCCCACACATTCGCTACGCGCAGAACCGCGAACGGTCACGCCGGCCTCAGCGGCCGCCGCGTCAGTCGCTCACCATGTTCGTAGGAACCATGCGCACGCCACGTAATTCTTGTAGTACGCTTATTACGTGTGCAGATCCATCTTCGGCCCGTCGACACGGTGTCCGTGATGAGGACATCAATCATGCCCTCAGCCAGGCCGTCGCGTGGGTGTAGCTCGGTGAGGAGCCGCCGCGCTACCTCGTGGTCGGCCCCGATCGGGCGGGCAATCTCCTCGAGGTGGTGGTGATCCTCGTCGCCGCGGGCGTGCTGGCGATCCATGCGATGCCCTTGCGTCGAAGCACCCAGAACGAGCTTTTCGGGGAGGGGGACTGATGGCCGAGCGAGCCTATGGTCGCACCAAGAATGGTGAGCCGATCACCGAGGAGACCATCGAGGCGCTGGCCGCGGAGGCCGAGCGCGGCTACACGCCCGGCCAGCTTCGCGGCCGGCGTCGGGGTCCGGGACGCCCTCCGCTGGGAGAGGCGGCCAAGTCCGTCGAATCGGTCCGGCTCGACCCTGCCCTGCGCGCTGAAACGGCGCAGCGCGCCGCCGAGGACGGAATCACGGTCTCCGAGGTGATCCGACGCGCACTGCTCGCATACCTCCGTAGTTCGGCATCGCAGTAGCCAACGTCAACCGACGGTCGGTCCGTGGACGCGTGAACGATTCGGCGATCCGATGGTTGGCGAGCTACGGTTTCGCGATGTGAGGGTTCGTCCGAAGCTCGATCACTGCGTGATCCACGTCTCTGATTGGAACCGTTCAAACGCCTTCTACCGCGATGTGCTGGGAGCCGATCTGATCGACCGTGGCCACGGCACCTGGGCCTACCGTTTCGGCACGCAGCAGCTCAATGTCCACGGGCGCAGGGTGCGTGCGTACCCGCTGGCGCGGATACCGGTAGCGCCCGGCAACAGCGACCTATGCTTCGAGTGGGACGCCTCGATCGAGACCGCTGTCTCGCACTTGCACGCGTGCGGTGTCGAGATCGAAGAAGGGCCGGTCCGTCGCAGCGGCACCAAGGGAAGCGGTGTCAGCGTTTACTTCCGCGATCCCGACGGCAGCCTCCTCGAGTTCATCACCTACGTCGCATAGCCCGAACGCCCGGCGAACGGACATCCTGAAGGCGACGAACATCCGTCCCGACGCCTTTGCGCCGCGGAGCGTTCGCGACTCCGCGTCCCGCTGTTGGTGTGGGCTGCGGTAGAGAGCGAGCAGATTCCATCGTGTATGGGACCATCAAGCGGTGTCCGTTGACCGACCTCAGAAACTGAGGGTGCTCGAGGGCCGGTTCACCCTCGAGCGCGCGACCGACGCTCCCCAGGCGGCCGCTGAACCCGAACTGCTTGCGCTCGTATTCGGTCCGGACGGACGTACGACGGTACGGCGCGACGACACAGCGGACAACGCATGGGCCGCGCTGTGGAATGGTGACGAGCCGCACGATCCCCAGGCGACCGGGATGCTGAGCGCCATCGTGGCGCCGCTGGCAGCCGGCGAGCTGCCGGTCTGGGTTGCTTCGACGTTCGATGGCGACCTCGTCCTCGTCCCCTCAGGCCGCGTGAACGAGGCGATCGACATGCTGCGCCACGCCGGCCACCACATCGCCGAGTAAGCGAAAGTCGTCTTCGTCCATCGTCTATACGCCAGTCAACGATCGGCGAGCGAACGCCGTGGCGCGGCGATAGGCCGCCTGCTGCGTTTAGCCCCCTTTGCGACAGCGGTCTATCCGCCTGGCGGACTGTTCCGAAGCCTCCTGATCCGCAGCACGGCCAACGCAGGCGCGACCGAGATACCCCCCGAGTGCTAAGACCAGGGCATGCTCGCAGTGCGAGCGAGCGCTGGCGCGAGGTCGACCCAACTCTCCCCTCGTCGCGGTGCAGAGCGCCGGTGCGCACCAGGCTGACTGCCAGATGCCGGCTTCTCCCTCGTCGCCTTTGCGGGCACGACGACACCATCACCGCATTCCGACGCGAAGAGCAGTCGGCACCCAGCACCGACGCGCCTTGCGCGCGCGGGCAGCAGGGTAGTCGGCATCGACCAGCCCCGGCGTGAAGTCGCGAGTCGTGGTCGTGGCGAGCTGGGCGACTGCCGTCCTGGGCGCAGCGAAACCCGCGTAGCATCGACTATGGCACGGCCAAAAGCCCGAGCAACATCCTTATCAGACCGGCCGTTCCTCGGCGCGGCTAAGACTTCCGTTTCGCTGCTTGAGCGTTGGCTCGATTGCGATGAGCCGCTGAGCGGTGTTAGCGTTCTGGGGGATGGCTGAAGTCATCGGTGGCGGCATCGACCGGAATGGGGCCCACCCAACGTCGGGAGCCTCGACGAGTCACGAGCCGAATCGATGGGCGGTGCTGGCCCTACTCGGCGTCGCGCAGCTGATGGTGGTGCTGGACGCGACGATCGTGACGATCGCGCTCCCTTCCGCTCAGAAGGCGCTGGGTTTCTCGACCGAGAGCCGCCAGTGGATCGTCACCGCGTACGCGCTGGCGTTCGGCAGCCTCCTGCTGTTGGGCGGGAAGCTCGGTGATGTGTTCGGGCGCAAGTGGACCCTGATCGGCGGTCTGGTCGGGTTCTCGGTGGCCTCGGCGCTCGGCGGGCTGGCGCAGTCCTTCGGCGTGCTTGTAGTCGCCCGAACGCTCCAGGGGGCGTTCGGCGCACTGCTGGCGCCGTCGGCGCTGGGGTTGCTGACGGTGACGTTCGAGGGGTCTCCTGACCGGCCTACGGCGTTCGGGATCTTCGGTGCGATTGCTGGCGGTGGCGCTTCGCTCGGCTTGATCCTCGGCGGCGCGCTCACGCAAGTGCTGTCGTGGCGGTGGTGCTTGTACGTGAACCTCGTGATCGCCGTGCCTACGACGATCGTGGCGCTGCGCCTGCTGGTCAATCACCGCGCTCCAGAGCGGGAGCCGATCGACATTCCCGGGGTTCTCACCTCGGCGCTGGGCCTGTTCGCCCTGGTCTACGGGTTCTCTAACGCCGAGACGCACTCCTGGAGCGCGACTGCCACGATCGTGGCGCTCGTCGCGAGCCCCGTCCTTTTGGTGTCTTTCGTGCTGATCGAGCGCCGAGCCAAGCATCCGTTGCTCCCCCTGCACATCATCTGGGACCGTGCCCGGGGCGGGTCATACACGACGCTCTTCCTGACCGGCGCGGGGATCTTTGCTGTGTTTCTGTTTCTCACCTATTTCCTGCAGGCGCAGAAGAACCTGTCGCCGCTTGCCACGGGACTTGCGTTCCTCCCGCTCACCGCGGCTCTGGTCGTCACCTCGACCACGGTGCAGACCCGCGTGATCCAACGCACCGGGGTCAAGCCGGTGGTACTCGTTGGCATGATCCTGGCGGCGATCGGGATGTTCCTGTTCACGCGTCTGACGCCCAGCTCGAGCTACGCCAGTGATGTCCTTCCCGGGCTGATCATCTTGGGCGTCGGGATGGGGAGCATCTTCGCGCCGGCGTTCTCGACGGCGACTCAGGGCGTGGAGGGAAGCGAGGCCGGGGTGGCCTCAGCGATGGTCAACACTTCCCAGCAGGTCGGCGGTTCGGTCGGCACGTCTCTGCTGAGCACGATCTTCGCCAGCGCCGTCACCAGCTATGCGGTCAGTCACGTCCACACGCCCGACCTGGCCAACGCCGCGGCTGTTCACGGCTACACCACGGCATTCTGGTGGTCGGTCGGGATTTTCGTCCTGGGCTTCCTTCTCGCGTTGGTGATCCTGCCCGGCCGGTGCCCGGCACGTGCGCCCACGGTTAGGTCCGCGCTCGCGCGTTACGCGATCGGCAACTGCCATGACTTCGAGCCTGCGGATGGCGTCCCGCAGTCGGTTGGCGCTACGACGGGTGCTGCGGGGCGATGAGCACGGGCCGCTTGGTGTGTGCCGCGAGTGCGTGGGAGACGCTGCCGAGCAGAGCGCTCCCGATCGGGCCCCGGCCCCGTTGGCCGCAGACCACCAGCCCGGCGTCGATCTCCTGGGCGACCTCATCGATCGTTTTGGTCACTGATTCGGTTGCTTCCGCCGTGCGTGCCGAGGCGTTGTAGCCGCGGCGGCGGGCACCCGCGGCGCCCTCGTCTGCGAGTTTTTGGGCGATCGCCTCTTCTTCCTCGTCGATCTCGCCTTCGTTCGGTACCGCGACTAGAAACGACCCGGCTCGAGCCAACTGCACCGCTGCGCGCGTCCACACAACCAACACCACGGCGTCGGCCGGCTTGATCAGCTCGGCCGCGGTAGTCAGTGCCGTCTTGGAGCCGTCCGATCCGTCGTAGCAAAACAACACCGGCTTAGTCACACTCGGCCTCCTCTCGGGTTCCGGGCACGGCCCTCGAAGCGCTGGGCCGCAGTCTCGAGATCCTGCACCACGAAGGCGAGCTCGAACGGAGCTAGGCCTCCGAGCGTCCTGATCACGACCGGAATCCTACGCTCGCCCTGATGACAGCCGGACGACGACCTGTGGAAGCGGGGGTCCATGCGCCGAGCGAGGCCGCGCGCTCCATCCGGACACTCGTGCTGTTGGCAAACCAGGTGCGGCGACGATCGGGCGCTACACACCTCCTACTCGTCACCTGCACCCGGTTGTCGCTCCCGTGACGTGCGAGCCACCTCCCGACGGCCCCGTCGCTGATGCTCGGGACGAGCTGGGGAACTACACCCAGCCGTGGGCGAGCTTCCGCTCGTCACAGTTGCGGAAGATCGCTTGATACTGCTCTCACCGCCCGCATCGAGCTCTCCGATGTGAGCGATTCACACATGCCGATGGCACGCGAACCGACGGGGCCTGTACCCATGCACCGTGCCGGACCCACGGCTCGGGACCAGCCGATATGGCTCGGCGATCCACTTCTCCTTTCCATGCCAAGCAGCCACGCGGCCGCCTCGGCCGTGATGCAGGCGCCGGGGATGCCTGCGCAGACCACCGCTTTGATCGTCCAATAGTCGGGGGGCCCCACGAGCGCGATGACGCCTCCGAAACCGCCCGCCAGTTCCTGATTCGGGTCGTGCTTTGCCACACACTCATCTGTCTTGCCTCGCGCGGCGAACGGCTGCATACCGATCATGCGGTAGCCGAACCGCCCGAAGCTGACGTCAGACGTCGCGCTGCTGCTCTGGTAAGGCATCGGGCTGCCGGTTCGCCACGGAGCCAATCGCACGCTCGGTCATACGGCGGACGATTTCCGGGCGCATCGGCCTTCGGCGCTCAGGGCATGGCGAGGAGCGTCTTCGGGGCACGGGCCATCCGAGTTGTCGGAGACGAACACGAGTCTCGCCACCGTTGCCCAGACGCGTGGTTCTCGTCGGTTCCGACGCGAAACGGCGAGGCCGTGCCGGGCTTCCGCAGCGAGAGGGTGAGCAGCATTGCCGCCAGTGACTCCGGCTCCCGATGCGGGCCCGCTTGCGTCGTGGGTCGTGATCGGAGAGGATCGGGCTGGTGACCTCCAACCCGGACAGCTGAGCGGGAGCGATGGCTGAAGCGTCGATGCGCGTGCTGATTGCTGGGGGCGGGATGGCGGCGCTCGAAACGGTGATGGCGCTGCGCTACTTGGCCAGGGATCGCGTCGCGATCGCGCTCATCGCTCCCGAGGCCGAGCTCGTCTACCACCCGATAGCGGCCAAGCCGCCCTACGCCGTCGGTCGGATGCGTCGGATTTCCCTCGAGCAACTTCTGGCTGACGCGGGCGCGCAACGGTTTCGCCTCAATGTCAGCGCGGTTGACTCGGCGGCGAGGGTGGTGCGGACGACGGCTGGCCGCGAGTTTGAATATGACGAGCTGGTGCTGGCCGTGGGAGCCGACCCCGTTTCGGTGGTCCAGAACGCGACGACTTGGGACGACCGCACCGGAGCTGAGACTCTCGGCGGGCTCCTCCGGGACTTCGAGCTGGGGTACAGCAGAAGGCTGGCTGTGGTGATCCCGTCCGGGCCGGTGTGGCCGCTGCGTGGTTACGAGCTGGCGCTGATCCTCACGCAGGATGCGCGTGGGATGGGACTCGAGATTGAAACATCGCTCGTCGTGCCGGAACGGTCGCCTCTAGAGATGCTCGGCGAGGAGGCGGTCACGGCGGTCTCGGACGCGCTGAGCGAAGTCGGTGTATCGGTTGTCTTCGCTAACCAGGTCGAGATCGAGCCGGGACAGCCTGCGGTGCTGGTGGCGCACCCGTCGGGAAAGCGGGTCGACGTCGATCGAGTCGTCGCGCTGCCGAGACTGCGCGGTCGACCGATTCCGGGAGTTCCGGTCGAGGAGCGCGGATTCGTGGAAATCGACGAGCGCTGCCGCGTCAAAGGACTGGAACACGTCTGGGCGGTCGGAGACATCACCACCTTTCCGGTGAAGTCCGGCGGAATGGCCACTGCGGAGGCTGCCGTCGCCGCGGAGTTCATCGCCGCCGCTGCGGGCGCCGATGTCGAGCCCCGCGCGTTCGATCCGGCCGGGCGTGGAGAGCTCGCCGGGCTCCCAGCCGGCAGATACCTCGAACCGTGGCTTGGAAAAGACGAGGTGGCGGAGTCCACAACGCACCTCCCGACGCTCGGAGTGCCGGTCCTCACCTACCTGCGGCGCGACTTCGCCGCCGGGTGGCGCGGAGAGATCTGACCATCTGGAGCATCCTGCTGGCAGCCGGCTTAAGGAGTCGTTCGACCCGGAGTTCACTCTGGGCGCCGGCTGACGGATGAAAGTCAAGTCGTTGGCGTCGTGCGTGGTCGGCGACCAGCGCTTGCCGACCTCTCGGATCTCGCCGGATGCGGCGAGCTGGCGCAGTCGGCGAAGCGTTTTGGCTTGCTGTCGTCCGGCGGCTTTAGCGATCTTGCCGGTGGTGTACTCGCCGTTGGGCAGCTCGCGGAGCACCTTTCTCACGCGATTGTCGCGTTCTGGAGCGCGGGGTGCGGGTGTGGCGGGAATCGAATCCGCGGGCGGATCGGTCGGCTCGCCTCCAGGGCGTGCGGGGCCTGGCGCGGTCGATCGCGGCAACTTCGTCAGGGTCTAAAGACTTGACTCTCCTCACGATAGAAGACCGTCAGCGCCTGCCCGTTGCCGTTGGGTCATGGCCTACTGGGTCGGCATTTCCTCGTACGGCCACTGGTTTGTGATCGCTAGCGACTCTGACGCAGGCTCAGGGACGAGCGTGTCGCTTTGCACGACTCGGAGCAGCATGCCCGCCTGGGCGTAGAACCGCCCCATGTAAGGGACATTCCGGCGCCGCCTGCCGACCAGCCCGAGATCCACAAGCCCCTGATAGAGACTCTCGCCGCAGATGTTCTGGACTTTGCCGATCTCCTTCTTGCCCATCAGTTGCGCGAGCAGCTTTCCGCTGCCCATGTTCGTCACCCAGAACGGCCAGACCTCCTCCGCGCTACGGCACGCGACGATCGGCCGGACCGGCTGCCCGGCAATGGCGGCTATCGCTTCGGCGTCGATCATCGCAAAGTAGCCGTACGCCACCGCGACCATGACGAGACGGCGGACGGCGGGTTCGTGCTGCTCGAGGTCGGGTAGAAATCGGCCGAGCGGCGGGACTCGGTTTGAGAACCGTCCGACCGGAGCCTCGTCGCGCGGGGGATGAAGCTCAGAGGTGACCATCCGGGTCACGCATGGCGTCATGCTCGCCGCCTCGGTCAGGCGGCCGTCGTCGCGGACGTAGTCCAGCCAACCCGCGTCGATTCCCTCGCCCACGGACGACAGAGCGCGGTCACGAACACTCACGCACGCGGCAGCGAACTCGTCCATGCCCCGACACTAACCGCACCGGCGCCCGCAGCGCCACTCGCTCAAGCATTTAACGCGCGAGCCAACCATGTCGACGAAATTCCCCCGAGGCGCGCCCCGTCGGTAGCGGCCGTGGGCTGCGCTTGCCAAGCGACGCTAGAAGCTCACAGCCCCAGCTTCCGCCGCGCAGCGATCACCCACGGGGCTCGACTGAGCGCTGCGACACTGGTCGGTCGACGCCCGCATGGCGGTGATCGCCAGACGACCGAATCGAAGCGCGCACGATCGCCTTGCTCCCGTTGCCACCTGAAGGCGAGCGATCGCGTTGGCGACATTAGCCGCGGATGGACACGCCAGGCCGCCGCAAAACTCATCGTCGGCATGCTCGAACACGAACTGGTCGAGTCATGACTCTCCAAACGGGCCTGGGCGCAACCGATTCCAAGACATCCCGAGCGGACGCAGATCGGCCTCGATCCCGACGCACAGCACCGGTTGCAAAATCAAAAACCCATTGCCGAGATGCCGGAGTCAGGTGAACGCATCACGGGGCGAAACCCGACGGTTGAGGTCCAGGCCCTTGTCCATCGTCCTCGGGACGCCGACCGCACGGCGACCAGAAGAGCCGCGTGAGTGTCCTGGCGGATCCGCTTTAGGTGAGCTCTAGGTCACGGCCCCGAGGACCACCACGCCGGCGATCACGCAGCCGACCCCGAGCCACTGCGCCCGGGTCGGTCGCTCGCCGAACAGCGTGATGCCCATCGCGATCGGCACGATTGCATAAGGCGCCGCGGCGGCGGCGACGATCGCCGTAGACGCCTGCCCCACGCCGAGGTTGAAGCACACATAGCCGCCGGTGTCGAGCAGCGCCAGCAGCGCCATCAGGACGAGCAGCTCGCCTCGCCGCCGGACGCGCGGGACCTCCCGCTCAAGCGCGACCGCACCGCTCGCCAGCGGACCACCGCCGGCCGCGACCGCGTCGGTCTCCGGGATCGTCTCAGTAGATCCGGGCCTCGCGCCCCCGCCGACCAGCACGTGGGCGACCACGAACACGGTCGCGAAAGCGCGCGCCAGAAAGATTGGATCCAGCCAGCCGATCCGGTCGCGGTAGTAGGAAACGCCGAACACGAACGCGCCCAGCAGTGCCATCGCGCACAGGGCGAGCGCGATCCCCAGCGCCGAGCGCCGCTTCAGCCTGGCCCGCACGATCTCGCGGAGGTCCGCCGAAGCGAGCATCGCGCCGGCGATCGTGATCCCAACGGCAGCGGCCTGGGCGGCCGACAGGCGGTCCCCGGCGATCAGCACCGCGAGGAGCACTGTGACCGCCGCATAGCCGGACACGATCGGGCTCAGCACGGAGATCGGCCCGATCGCCAGCGCACCGTAGAACGCGAGGTAGGACACCCACCCCACGGCCCCGACCGCGACGAACACGGCCAGTTCGCCGAACGTCAGGCGGTCCAGACCGTCGGTGGCCAACACCAGGATGGTGAGCGGGATCAACGCGAACAGGTGAAATCCGAGCACCACCCGTAGCGCGCCGACACCGCGAGACGCCAGCGCAGCGAAGTAGTCCGCCAGCCCCCAGGTGAGGGCGGCTCCGAGCCCGAGTGCGATCCCCAATCGTGCCGCTCCGGTCAGCCTTTGCCAGTCCGAAACTCCGGGGCTGCGGCGTAGCCGTGCACGATCGCGCCAGGGTACGCCGTCCGACGCCCCGGCGGCAGCGCGCCCGCCTGCACGCAGGCCAGGTCCGAGCCTATGTTTGCTGGGCAAATCATGCCTCGGTCATGACTCGGCGGGCCTCGCCGACTCTATACAAGCAGGAGGTCACTGGTTGGAGCCGAGTACCGCCCATCGACGAAGCGCGCTCTCGATTGTTCTCGGATCTCAGCTCCGAGCCGCCGCTGCGGCTTGCGGTCGACGAGGCTACGTTTACCGGGCTTAGCGAGTCCCGACGCGGCGCGCCGGCGCGGTACCGGCGCGCTTGTGAACCAAGCGCGCGGCCAGCCGCGAGGCGAGGGCCATGATCGTCAGCGCCGGGTTAGCCGATCCTTGCGTCGGCATCACGCTGCCGTCGGCGATGAACAGGTTCGGTACTTCCCACGCGCGGTGATCGGAATCGACGACGCTGCGCTCCGGGTCGGACCCCATCCGGCAGCCGCCGACGAGGTGCGCGTAGCGCTCGGTGACCAGCACGTCCTGTGCTCCGCCGGCCTCGAAGATGTCGTGCAAGGTTTGCTTGGCGAAGGCGATGTTGTTGCGGTCGTTGTCGCACTGGGAATAGTCCATCCGGGCGACCGGAATCCCGTTCTGGTCAGTGACGTCGGTGGCGATCATGACGCGGTTGTCCGGAAGCGGCAGCAGCTCGGACAGGATCCCGAGCGTGTACCAATGGTTGTAGTCACGCATGTATTCGCGAAGCGCGTGTCCCCAGTGCCCGTGGGCGAGTACGTGCTGTGCGTGCTCGATCGGCAGCGGTCCGACGGTCTGGATCGCGAAGCCGCGGGCGAAGCCGCGCCGCTCGTCGGTCTCGTAGAACTGCTCGGAGGAGATCTCGGGCGGCGGGGCCTTGTACATCCGTAGCTCGTCGGGGAAGCGTCCTGCGACCTGTGGCGCGCCCTGCACCATCACATAGCGCCCGACCTGGTCGTTGCCGTTCGCGAGGCCGTGCGGGAACCGCCGGCTGGTCGAGTTCAAGAGAAGTCGCGGCGTCTCGATCGAATAGCCGGCTACCGCGACTGCATCGGCTCGCTGGAAGCGCTCGCGTCCGTCAGATAGGTAGCGCACGCCGGTGACCACTCCGCTCGAGTCGTCGACCTCGACGCCGAGCGCCATGCAGCGGGCGCGTATCTCCACGCCGTGCTCGATCGCGTCTGGAATGTGGGTGACGAGCGGCGATGCCTTGGCGTTGACCTTGCACCCCTGGAGGCAGAACCCTCGGTAGATGCAGTGTGGGCGGTTGCCGAACGCGCCGTTCGTGATTCCGACTGGCCCCACGCGCATCTCGATCCCGAGCTTGCGGGCGCCGCCGCGCGCGACCTCGGCACCGCCGGCGATCGGGTGGGCGGTATGCGGATACCGGTGGGGGTCGCCCCAGGGCCAGTACTCGCCGGCCACTGGGAGCTCGAGTTCGAGCCGCTCGTAGTGTGGCTTGAGGTCCTCATATGAGATCGGCCAGTCTTCCGCCACACCATCGCGTGTGCGTACCTCGAAGTCGGACGGATGAAAGCGCGGGCAATAGCCTGCGTAATGCACCATTGAGCCGCCGACGCCGTGCCCCGAGTTGTTCTTGCCGAGCTCGACCGGGTCCGATCCGCCGATGATGCGCTCCTCGGTCCAGTAGAGCCTGTGTGAGCCGGCCTCGTCGGACACCCAGTCCTCGTCCGGATCCCAGAACGGGCCCGCCTCGAGCACGACCACCTTCCAGTCGCGGCGGGCTAGACGCTGGGCGAGCGTCCCGCCCCCGGCCCCGGCGCCGACGATCACGAGGTCGACCGTGTGCGCGTCGTCGTACCGCGCCATCCGGTCCTGCGGCACGGCGCGCCGATGAACGTCGAGCAGAAACGCCGAATCGTTTTCGGGCGGACGCAGCGCGCCGCGAAGCAGCGTTCGCAGTCCGTGCCGGTTCACGCGCCCCGTTCCCAGATCTCACGCTGGCCGGCCCCGAGGCGCGCGTAGCCGCGCGGGTAGGCGGGTCCACCGAAGCCGATCTCGTTCCAGGCCCAGGGGTGGGAATAGAACGCACTCAGGATCGCGCGTGTGACGACCTTCCAGGCGCGCGCCGGCGGGAGATCGTCCCAGACCTCGCCGCGCAACTCGCCGTTCGAGAACGCCTCGACCACCTGATTCTGGGTGTCTGAGGACGCCTCGGCGAAGCCGACGTCGCCGCGTTGCCGAGCTGCGGCGTCGAGCCCGAGTGCCACGCGGCGCCACGTGTCGCGGTCGTCGGGCATATCCGCGTAGCGAAAGCCATCAAGCTCACCGGCGAACAGCTTCGCGTCGACCATGTTCAAGACCGGGATCCTGGGCTCCGAGTCCTGGGCCAGGAGGAGATCGCAGAGCGCGCCGAGAATCTGCGCCTCCGCGGCGGTGAAGAAGCGAATCGGCGGCACGTTCTCGACCCGGTCGAACACGAGGCGCCGTGTGACCTCGTCCCAATGGTCGGCCTCGTCGAGCACGTTGTAGCCGGGGTAGCGCCCGCGTTGCTGCGGCGTCACTGGGTCGCGATGTCGGCTCTCGGCCGACGCCATCACCGCTCGCGCCCAAACGCCGCGGCCGCAACCCCAATGCCGCCGACGAGCGCGAGCGAGCCGGGCGCGAGCAGCGGCGGCCCCATCACAAGGTTGAACAGGGGCTCGTCGAACCCGCCGGGCTTGCGCGCCACGCCGCGAATATGCGTGACGACTCCGATCACGCCGTCGAGGCAGTAGAGGGCCGACAGCGCCGGAAGCCACGTCCTCGCGGCGCGCTCGGAGCGCACGCCCGCGACGCCGGCAACCGTCAGCGCCGGCGACAAAACCACCGGCGTCCACATCCACTTGTCGCCGAACGACCCCTTGAAATGCTCGAAGTAGATCTCGAGCCCGAGCGGGAGAGCGCTGAGCGCGGTCGCCGCCGAGAGCGTTCGCTGCATCCGGCCGCTGCGCACGTTGCGCCACCACCGACTAGGACGCATAGTGCTCAGCCTCGGTGCGCTTGAGCTCGAGTCCCATCCCCGGCCGTTGCAGGTCAGGCACGAGATCACCCTGTGTCGGCTCCACGACGCCGTCGAACAGCATGCGCTCGATTCGGACGTGGTCGTGGAAGTACTCCAGATGGACGAAATTGTCGAGCGCCGTCGCCGGGTGAAGATGAATCGCCGGGCCACAATGCAGCGAGAGCGGAGCGCCATCGGCGCGGCATAACCCCCCGACCCGTAACAGTTCGGTGATGCCGGCGCAGCGAGTGACGTCGGCCTGGAGCACATCGACCGCGCCGGCCTCGAGCATGCGGTGAAAGTAGGGCCCGTCGTAGCCGTACTCACCCGCGGCGATGTCCATGCCGGCGGGCGCGCGGTCGCGCATCAGCCGAAGCCCTTCGAGATCGTCGGACGACACCGGCTCCTCGAACCAGCTGACGCACGCCTCCACGCGGAAGCGCTCGGCGAGCTCGAGCGCCTGCTTGCGCGAATAGGCGCCGTTCGCGTCGACGAACAGCTCGGCCGAGGGTCCGATCGCCTCCCGCGCCAGCCGCACCCGCCGGGGATCCTCGCCGGGCGAGGATCCGACCTTCATCTTCACCCGCGGAATCCCCTGATCGACCCACCCGCCAAGCTGATCGGCGAGTCGCTCCGGCGAATAGGCGGTGAAGCCGCCCGAGCCGTAGATCGGTACCCGCTCCCGAACCATCCCGAGCAGCCGGCAGAGCGGCAGGCCGAGCACGCGCGCCTTGAGGTCCCACAACGCGACATCGACCGCTGCGATCGCCATCGAGGTGATTCCGGGTCGGCCGAGGTTGCGAGTCTGCTGCACCATCGCCGACCACGCCGCTTGCGGGGCCATCACATCGCGGCCGTGGACGATGCCGGCCAGCTTGGACGCGATCAGCGCGGCGGTCGAGGCGTCGGCGTACGTGTAGCCGAGGCCGCACTCGCCGGCGCCGTAGGCGTGTACGACCACGATCGTGGTCGCGTTCCACGCGAGGGTGCCGTCCGCCTCGGGAGCGTCGGTCGGGATCGTGTACGCCGAGACCTCGAGCTCATCGACCAGAGCCTCGACGCCGACTGCGGTCCGGGTGCCGGTCATCGGCCGGGCAGGAATTCCTGGAGCTTCTGGGAGAACGACTGCTTGACGATGCGGCCGGCATGCGGATCGCCGGAGAGCAGCGCCGAGGTCAGCGCCTTGGCCTGTTCGATCGTGATGTGCGGCGGCAGCGGCGGCACTTCGGGATCGGTGATCGCCTCGTACACGACTGGACGATCCGCCGCCAGCGCCTCATCCCAGGCCGGACCGACCTGGTCAGGGCTGTCGACGCGAATCCCCTTCAGACCGACGAGCTCGGCGTATCGCGCGTAGGGAAAGTCCGGGAGATCCTGCGAACCCTCGAACTTCGGATCACCCTCCATCGCCCGCTGCTCCCAGGTAACTTGGTTGAGGTCCCGGTTGTTGAGGACCATGACGATCAATCGCTGGTCGGCCCACCGGTGCCTGTACTTGGCGATCGTGATCAGCTCGTTGATCCCGTTCATCTGCATCGCGCCATCGCCGACCAGCGCGAAGACCGGGCGGTGCGGATACGCGAACTTCGCCGCGATCGCGTATGGAACGCCCGGGCCCATCGTCGCGAGTGTCCCCGACAGCGAGCCCATCATCCCCCTGCGCAGCCTGACGTCCCGCGCGTACCAATTCGCTGATGAGCCGGAGTCTGAGGAGAGGATCGCGCCGTCCGGAAGCCGCTTGGATAGCTCGTGGAACACCAGCTGCGGGTTGATCGGCTCGGCAGCCAACTGCGCGCGGTGGTCGATCAGGTTCCACCACTGCGCGACCTCGTCTTCGATCATCTCGCGCCACGAGCGATCCTGCTTTCGCTCGAGCCGGGGGATCAGCGCCCGCAGCGTCTCGGCACTGTCCCCGACGAGGTTGACTTCCATCGGGTAGCGAATCCCGAGCATGCGACCGTCGATGTCGATCTGCACGCCGCGCGCCTGGCCTTCCTCGGGCAGGAACTCGGAATACGGGAAGCTCGAGCCAACCATCAACAACGTGTCGCACTCCTGCATCAATGTCCAACTCGGTTTCGTGCCCAGCAGTCCGATCGAACCGGTCACGTACGGAAGGTCGTCGGGCAACACGGCCTTGCCGAGCAGCGCCTTGGCCACGCCGGCACCGAGCAGGTCAGCGACCTCGGCCACCTCATCGGAAGCGTGGAGCGCGCCCTGACCGACGAGCATCGCGACCTTGTCCCCGGCGTTCAGGGCCTCGGCCGCTCGGCCGAGATCCTCCTCGGCGGGAATCACCCGCGGTCGCGCGAACCCGGGGCCGGAGTGAACCGTCCCGTGCTTGCGCGGAGGTGTGGCGACCGCATCGGCGTCCTGCAGATCATTGGGAATGATCAGCGCGGTGACCGTGCGCTCGGCAAGCGCGATTCTGCACGCCCGGTCGACCAGATGGCGGACCTGCTCGGGGACCATCGCGACCTCGATGAACTCATGCGCGACGTCCTTGAACAGGCTCTGAAGGTCGATCTCCTGCTGGTAATTGCCGCCGAGCCCGGCGCGCGCCTGCTGACCCACGATCGCGACCACCGGCTGGTGATCGAGCTTGGCGTCGTAGAGCCCGTTGAGCAGGTGAACCGCGCCCGGCCCGGAGGTCGCCATGCACACCCCGAGCTCACCCGTGAATTTCGCGTGTGAGCAAGCCATGAACGCAGCCATTTCCTCGTGGCGGGCCTGGATGAACTCGGGTCGATGACCGTTGCTCGAACGTGAGAATGCGCCCAGGATCCCGTTGATCCCGTCGCCCGGATAGCCATAGATGCGCTTGATGCCCCATACCGAGAGGCGCTCCAGCAGATAGTCACCGACGGTGGTGCTCATGTCTCAGTTCCTTTCCTCGCTCGGGCCCTCTAATTCCCGCTACCCGCGCGGCCATGCTGGAAACGGTGGAGTCCGATGGGTTACACCGCACCCCTGGCCGTGACCAGTGCGACGGCCGCGTCGATGTGCGCGTAATGCGTGAGCCCTTGCGGGAAGTTGCCGAGCATCTCGCCGGTGCTCGGATCGATCTCCTCGGAGAACAGCCCAAGGTCGTTGCTCCGGACCATCGCCTGGTCGAACACGACGCGCGCCTCGTCCGGATCGCCGGCCTGGGCGAGGCACTCGGCGAGCCAGAACGAACAGCACAGGAACGCGCCCTCGTTGCCCGCCAGCCCGTCGTCGCGCCGATAGCGATACAGCAGCCCGTCGCCGGCGTCGAGCTCCTGGCGCACCGCCGCGACGGTGCGAATCATGCGCTCGTCGTCCCAGGCGACGTACTCGATCGTGGGCAGCAGCAGGAGCGCAGCGTCCATCTCGGTGCGATCGAACGCCTGCACGTAGACGCCGCGTTTGCTGTCGTAGCCGCGCCGATCGATCGTTTCACGCAGCTCGTCGCGCGCTCGCTTCCAGCGCCGCACAGGGGCCCGCCGCATGCACTCGTCCGCGAGCCGGATTCCTCGATCGAGCGCCGACCAGCAGAGAACCTTGGAGTGCACGAAGTGCTCGGGCTCCCTGGGCCATTCCCAGATTCCGCAATCGGGCTCGGACCACCGCTCTGCGGCGTGATCGATCAGCGTGACGAGGAACCGCCAGTCGTCGTCGCTCGGCGAGTGGCCGCGGCGGTGCCAGCGCCACGTCAGGTTGACGAGCTCGCCGTAGGCGTCGAGCTGGACCTGCTGGGCCGCGTCGTTGCCGACTCGCACCGGAGTCGACTTGCGGTAGCCCTCGAGCCCTTCGACGACGTCGCCGCCCAGGCGGCGCTCCCCGCCCACCCCGTAGACGATCTGGAGATCGTCGGCGTGGCCCGCAGCCGACCGCATGATGAACGCGCGGAACGCGTCGGCCTCCTCGACCGCGCCGAGCTCGGTCAGCGCGCGTGAGCTGAAGCTCGAATCGCGGACCCACGCGTAGCGGTAGTCCCAGTTCCGCGGCCCTCCCACGGCTTCGGGCAGCGACGTCGTCGGGGCCGCTACGACCGCTCCCGTCGGCACGTGCGTGAGCGCTTTCAGCACGATCCCCGAGCGCCGCGCAGCCGGCTCGTCAATCGTGTCGAGTCGGAGCGTCTTGGCCCATTCGCGCCACCACTGCACTGTGCCGTCGAGCAGCTCGTCGAGGCGGTTCGCGTCGGGTTCGTGCGGAGGGCCCGCGTCGATTTGCTCGGGGGGGCAATAGGTCAGCGCAAGCCGCACGCGATCGCCGGGTCCGACCGTGAAGCGTCCGGAGAGCTCGTGCTCGGGATCCTCGGCAAGTTCCTGCTCGCACCACACGAGCAGTGCGTCGTTGCCGCCGATCGTGCTGTGCAGCCGATGCCCGTGCCGGCGGATCCACGGCCGGACCTGCCCGTAGTCGAATCGCGGCGCGACCCGGACCTCGAGCTCGACCGCACCACGCACCCCCTCGATCACTCGCAGGATCCGCCGCTCATCGGTCCCGAACGCGCTGTCGCACAGCAAGAAGCAGTCGAACAGCTTCGCCTCTCCCGCCGGCCCGACGAGCTTTGTCTCGAGCACCAGCGTATCGTCGAGGTAGGAGGGCACGAACTCCCACGGCCCCTCGGCGGTTGGGCCGACCGAGCAATGGCCGCCAGAGCGCCGGTCGAGCAGGCGGCCGAACGCGCTGCCCGAGTCGAACCGCGGTAGACAACACCAATCGATCGATCCGTCACGCGAGACGAGCGCACCGCTGTGACAGTCGCCGATCAGCGCGTAGTCGCCGATCGGCAGATATGGATCGGAGGCCGGCACACGAACGTGTCTACCCCCGAACGGGCTCGCGGCCTCTGCCCGGGGTTTCTGCGCCGCAACCGGGGGTAGCCGACGAAGAGCGAGATGAGCTCTGACGCGATGCCTGAGCGCGAAGTTGTAGTCGTCACCGGCGCCTCCGCCGGCGTCGGACGCGCAGTCGCGACCGAGTTCGCCCGCCGCGGTGCCGCCGTCGGCCTGATCGCACGGGGCCGCGCTGGTCTCGACGCGGCCGCGCGAGAGGTGTCCGACCTCGGCGGGACTGCCTTCGCCTACCAGGCCGACGTTTCCGACTTCGGCGCGGTGGAGGCAGCCGCGGCCGCGATCGAGGAGCATCTCGGGCCGATCGACGTGTGGGTCAACAACGCGATGACGACGGTGTTCGCCTTCCTCGACGACATCGAGCCCGGCGAGTTCGAGCGCGCCACCCGGGTCACGTACCTCGGAGCCGTGTGGGGAACCAAGGTGGCGCTCGCGCGGATGCTGCCCCGCGACCGGGGGACGATCGTCCAGATCGGGTCGGCGCTGGCCTACCGCGGGATCCCGCTCCAGGCGCCCTACTGCGGCGCCAAGCATGCAATGAAGGGAATGTTCGAGTCGCTGCGGTGCGAGCTGCGCCACCGCGGCAGCAAGGTCCACGTGACGATGGTCCAGCTGCCCGGGATGAACACACCGCAGTTCGACCACTGCCTGAGCAAGATGCCCCGTCGCCCGATGCCGGTCCCGCCGATCTACGAGCCCGAGGTCGCCGCCCGCGCTGTGTATTGGGCCGCGCACCACCGCCGGCGCGAGCTCTACGTCGGCCTCCCCACGGTCTACACGATCATTGGCAACAAGCTCGCGCCATGGTTGGCCGAGCGCTACCTGGCCCGGACCGCGGTCGACGGACAGCAGACCGATCAGCGGTTCGACGGCGGGGCGGCGGCGAACCTGTTCGAGCCCGTCGACGGCGATCACGACGAGGGGGCGCACGGTACGTTCGACGCCAAGTCACACACGCGCAGCGAGCAGGCATGGCTCAGCCGCCACCGGCGCGCGTCGGGGCTGGCGGCTGCCTTCGCAGGTGGCGCAGCCGCCGCGCTCTTCGCGCGCTCGCCCCGCTAACCGATCGCAGGCGTCACGCGGCTACTGGCTCGAGTGCCGAGGAATCCGTGTTCTCATCGAGCAGATCGAGCACTGCGCTCTCGACGCGCGTACGGACGCGATCGTCGGCGACATCCAGCGTCGGGATCCGATCGAGCGCACCCGCGACCGTCCATCCGGACAGGTATCGGTCGAACACCCGCGGATCGATGTACGACCGTCGCGCCACCGCCGGCGTGTTGCCGAGGAGCTCGGCCACGGACCGAACCGTCGCGTTGGTTGCGCGCTTGCGAGCGGCTTTCGATTCGGCCTCGCTTCCGTCGGCCGCGAGCGTCACGGCCGCCATCACGGTCGCGTTCCAGGTCCTGAAGTCCTTTGCGCTGACATCCTCACCGACGTGCTCCTTCAGGTACTCGTTGATGTCGTCCGAGCGCACATCGCGCCACCTCCGCCCCTCGCGGTAGGCGAGTAGCTCCGGTGGCCCACCCCGGCGCCGCATGAGGGTCCGGATGAGCTCAATCGACATGGGATCCTCGATCACCTGGCGTCGGCGGCCCCCACCCTTGCCGGGGTAATCGAAAGCGACCGCCGCGCCGTCGATCCGGACATGCTGCTTGCGGATCGTCGCCAGGCCGATGCCGCTGTCCTCCTCGGCGTACTGCTCGCTGCCCACCCGGAACATGCCGATGTCGAGCATCCGCACGGCGAGGGCAAGCACACGCTCGCGGCTCGGCTCCTCTCCGTCCCCGAGCGTCCTCGCCAGCCGCCGACGCAACCGCGGCAACGACCCGGCGAAGCTAACCATCCGCCGAAACTTCTCCTGGTCCCGGCGCTCGCGCCAGCGCGGGTGATACAGATACTGCCGACGGCCCGCCGCGTCGACTCCCGTTGCCTGGAGATGGCCGAGCGGATCAGGGCACACCCACACGTCCTCCCACGCCGGCGGGATCGAGAGCTCGCGGATGCGCTCGAGCTCCTTGGGGTCGTCGATCCGGCCGCCGCGCTCGTCGGTGTAACTGAAGCCGCGGCCCCGGCGTACGCGACCGATGCCTGGGTTCGAACAATCCGAGCGACGTAACCGGGGCAGGGACAAGTGGTACCCCGAATGCCCCGTTGCGACTCATCCTCGGGGCCTGAGCGCGCGGGCGGCGTCATCCAGGCCGCACGCGCGGAGCATCGTGGCGCCATCATCGACGATGTGGCGAACGGTCTCTCCCTGATAGACCCAGGCCGGGTTGCGCGCGTACACCGAGCCCAGCTTCCGCGCCGCGGATGTCGCCGAGAAATCGAGGTTCGCGAGGTCCGCCCGGTGGTCACCGGGGAACGCGGTGACCTGGTAGCTGAGTCCGCAGGCGGCGGCGATGTCCCCGGTCGCGCTGTCGAGTTTCCTCGCCTGCGCGACCGGGGCTTGTTGCGGTGTGGCGCCGCATCCGGCACCGGCCAGCGTCAGTGCCAACACGACCGGCAGCGCGGCCAGCGTTCGGCCGATGATCGAACGTCGCCTCATGTGAGCAGGATCAGGCACGCCCCGCCGAGCATTGCCGCTGCGGCTGTCCACCAGGCGATGTAGTCGCCGATGTGGCCGCTGTGAAGCCGACGCAGCGCGGTCAACGCGGCTCGGGGCGGCCTCTCGAAGCCGCTCGGAAGCGAACGGCGGATTGGAGCTCCGAACAGGGTCAAGGCCGCGATGGCCAGTGCGCCGAGGGTGGCGATGGCCCCGTACGCGTAGTCGACTGTCTCGGTGTGGCTGCGCGCAGCCGGCGCGAAGTGCGCCGTGCCACTGCGCAGCACCCACGTGGCATAGGCGGCATGATCGGCAAAGCGCGCCGCGGCGGTCTCGATCGCCGGCACGAGCCCCGGGATCAGGCCGACCGCGATCGCGGCGAGCAGCAGCGTCGAGGGCACGATCAGCATCAGTGGAGGGGTGACGTCACGTTCGATCCGCTCCTCGTCCTCCTCGCGTGACTGGCGCAGTTGCACGTCTTCGTGGCGTTCGGACGCCCCCCAGCCCAGAAATACGCGACCGGTCACCCGCAGGACCGCTCCGCCCGTGAGGATCGACGAGATCACGAACACGCTCGGAAGCCACGGATAGCTGGCTTTGAGCGCGCTCGAGTCGAGCAACGACTTGCCGAAGAATGCAGTGACTCCCGGGAGCGCGCTTAGTAACACCCCGCCGATTCCGAACAGGACACCCGCGAGCCGCAGCTCGCGTCCTCGACCGTGCAGGTCGAACTCGTCGACCGTCCCGAACCGGTGCAGGAGGACCCCGACGAGCATGAACAGCGCGCCCTTGGTGAACCCGTGGCCGATCACGTACGTGGCCACGCCGGCGACGCCGTGGGCGGTCAGGAACCCGATCCCGCACACGAACACGCCAATGTGGCTGATCGTCGAGAACGCCAACAGCCGCTTGAGGTGGCGCTGGGTGTAACACATGACTGCGCCCCACAACGCGGTCACGGTCCCGAGCGCGACGAGGATCGCGCGGAGCTCGTCGGCGTGGGGGCCAAGCGCACCGGCGAAGATCGTCCAGTACACGCGCGCGACCGCGTACACCCCGAGCTCGGCCATCACGCCTGAGAACAGGACGCAGACCGGCGTCGGCGCCACAGAATGGGCGTCGGCGAGCCAGAAGTGAACCGGCACCGCGGCCGCCTTGGTCAGGAAGCCGAGGAACAGCAGCACCATCGCGACGATCACCAACGCGTCGGCCGGGTGACCGTCGAGCGCGGCGCCGATCTGAGCCATGTTGAGCGCGCCGGTCCGGGCGTACAGGAGCGCGAGCCCGATGAAGATCGCATAGGCGCCGACGCTGTTGGTGATCGCGAAGTTGATCGCGCCCTGGATCGGCCCCTTCTCCTCAATCCGGTATGCGGTCAGCGCGTACGCCACGGCGCCCATCAGCTCGAAGAACACGAGAAGGTTGAACAGGTCACCGGTCAGGCAGAACCCGACCATCGCGGCCATGAACAGGAGCATGAGCGCGTGGAACAGGCCGTCGGCGGCGTCGAAGTATCGGTACGAATAGACGAGGGCCGCGGTCACGAGCACCGCCGAGAAGGTCGCCATGCCGGCGCCGACGGCGTCGACCGAGAACGAGATCCCGATCGCCACCGAGTGGGTCGGGCGCCAACCGCCCATCCAGTAGGCAAACGGGTTGTGGATCGCGTGGGCGAGCAGGATCGCGCACAGCGCGACCACCGCGAGCGCCACCCCGGCGGCGAGGAGATCGTTGACCTGCCGGGGCGTCCAGTGCCTGAGCGCCACCAGCACGGCGGCCCCGAGCAGCGGCACCACGACGGGCAGAGCGGTGATGTGCATCTGCGCCTCCCGCTGCTCCCGGCGGCGTCAGTCCCGCATCGCGCGAAGCTCTTGCGGGTCGAGGCTCCCGAACCGCTTGTGCGCCTGGACGGCCAGCGCCAGCAGCATCGCGGTGACCGTTGCCTCGATCACGATGTCGGTCAGCACCAGTACCTGGACAACCGGATCAACCGCCTTGGTCACCTGGGGGATGTCGGCAAAGATCGGAGCACTGCCACCCTTGCTGTATCCGACCGCCAGCAGAACCACGTACGTAGCCGATTGGACGACGGTCAGCGACAGGATCGCGCGGACCAGGTTCCGGCTCGAGACGATCCCGTACAGGCCGACGAGGAACAGCCACGCGGCGATCGCGAACGGCAGGAAGCTCATGTGTCATTCCTCCTTCGCACCAGAATCGCCTGGTCGAGGAACTCGCTCCATGCGACGAGGAACGCGCCGCTCACCTCGAGGCTGACCGCGACGCTGGCGACATCGATCTGGCCGCCCGAGAGCAGATGCCCCGGGATGCCCAGAGGCAGAAAGTTCTTGAAGAAGACGCCGACGAACACCAGCCCGCCGAGTCCGACGAGCGCGTAACCCGCGGCTCCGACCGCGTCTCCGATCTCGACGACTGTCTGCGGCGCCACCGCCCGCATACGTACGTACCGACCGGCCAGGAACACCGCGAGCGGCGCGGTCGCCAGGATCACGCCGCCCTGGAAGCCGCCGCCGGGGGTGATCTGGCCGTGCACGACGATGTACACGCCGAGTGCGAGCAGGCCGGGTACCAGCACCAGCACCAGCGCGCGGAGCGCCTCGCTCGCTCCGACGAAGGCGTGCTCGTCGGCCTCCTCCTGTCTCGGACGCTCGCTCTCACCACGCAGTTCGCGAAGGATCAGCACGATCCCGAGCACGGAGGCAAACAAGATGAACTCCTCTCCGAGAGTGTCGAACCCGCGAATGTCGAAGTTCAGCGCGGTGACCAGATCGGTCGCGTGGCGCTCGGTCACGCCGATTCCGTCGATCACGTGACCGTAGACGCCGTGGTATTGGCCGAAGGCGGGCAGGCCCGCGAGCCCGTAGACGAGGATTACGCCAAATCCCACGGCCCCGACCCCGAACAGCACCAACCGGGCAGTGCGGCTCACCCGTCCCTCTCCCGGCGTTCGCGCTCGTGCTCGTGGACCTTGCGCAGCGCCAGAAGGATCATTACCGGGAGCCCGACGGTCGAGACCACGATCTCCGACAGAGCCACGTCCGGGGCCTGAAAGACGAAGAACATCATCGTCAGCGCAAGCCCGTAGACGCTGAGAACGAGCGTTTGGCGAAGCGGGTCGCTCGCGGCCACGACACCGCCGCCAAGGAGCGCGACACCCGCCAGCGCCGCGATCTGCAGCAGCGTCATTGGTCCGTGCCCCCGCGCGTCTTCGCCCGCCAGTCCCCGAGCTCCCGGATCAGCAGGCTGCGAACCGTCGTCTGGACAAGCACCGGCCCAGCGAGTATGAGGACGACTCCGACGAGCAGTGCCTTGTCGCCGATCAGTGAGAAGGATTCGCGCACCAGTACCGCGAGCGTGATCACGAATCCGCCGAACCCGGCCAGGCCGACGTAGTGCAACCGGTCGTAGACGTCGCGCATCACGCACAGGCCGAGCACCGCGAGCAGCTCGAGCATGCCGCCGGCGATCAACAGAGCAACCCCGACCACCGCCCGCCAGCTCACAGGTCGCGCTCCATCAGGCGAGCGAAGAGCAGCGAGCCAACCAGCGACATCGGCGCAAACACGACCGCAAGATCGATGAACGGCTGGCGATGAAACCCCTCAGACAGCAGCACCAGGATCGTGCTGAGCAGAACCCCGGCCAGCTCGAGCGCGGCCAGCCCGTGCGGCGGATCGGCGCGTAGCGTGATTACCCCGCATGGGATAAGCGCGAAGCCGAGCACCGTGGCCGCGACTTCCCATTCGTTCACGGTTCCGGTCCCAACCCGAGTACGTCGATCGCCTGGTCACCGCCTCCGCCACGGAGCTGATGGCCGAGAAGGAGCTCGCGCTCGGGGTCGACGCCGACGATGATCGTGTTCGGCGCGAACGAGCCGAACGACTCGGCCAGCGCGCACCTTCCGGTCTCGAGCGCCGACTCACCGGGTCGAAACGGCGCGGTCCCGAACACGCCGTTAACAGCCCTCGGCCGCAGCAGTTGCCGGACGGCGAGCAGCGAGACCACGCCGATGTCCGAAGGCACCTTGAGCAGAGGCCGGTACAGCCGCCTGAGGTAGCGAAGGCGGCCTCTCAACTCTCCCGCGGTGTGCTGCTCGCGCGCGAGCTCGAAGCCCGTCGCCGCCAGCACCGCGGCCCCCGCTCCGACGATCAGCTCCGGAAGATCGGTGATGTCGATCAGGACGAGATACAGCGCCGCCGAGCACAGCCACGCCAGCCACTAAGCTGACGCGCGGCGCACCACGAGCAGCGCACGGGGACGTTCGGGCATGCATCGGTGGTTCTCGCGGCGCCTACAAAATCCTCCCGGCCGCCGAGGCCCCTCGATTACGTTCCGACCACGATTCCGACGGCGCCGAGCCTAGCGTCGCCAGGGCGGGCCGCTCGGTCACCGCCACCTCGGCCGCCACGTAGTCCTCCCAGGGCCTCAGGTAGTGCCCGCCGATTGGGCTGCGCTCAGCGCCGATCCGCCTTTCCACCGCCGAGAGCACTGCGTAGGCCATCTCGCCGAGGGCACGCAGCGGCTGATGGCGGTTCTGCCGCTCGCCGAGCTGGCATTCGGCCAGTGCGTCGAGGCCATGCCGGCGAAGGGCATCGATCAACACCGCGATCTCCACTCCGTACCCGACCGGGAACCGGATCGAGTTGAGCAGCTCGCGGCGCCCCGCGAACTCTCCGGCGAGCGGCTGCGCGAAGCCCGCGAGTCTTGGCTCGTGCAGGTTGAGCAGCGGTCGCGCCATCAGCTCGGTGACCCGCCCGCCCTCGTTGGGGAGGGCGACGCCGCCGGCCAGCAGCGGACGGTCGAACGCTCCCTTCACGAGCTGGAGCGAAGGATCGATCAGCAACGGTCCGATCAGTCCCTGGAGGTGTCTCGGATCGGGGTTCCCGGTGTCACCGTCGAGAAAGCAGACGATGTCGGCCCGGCAGACATGAAGCGCTCGCCACATCGCGTCTCCTTTTCCGAGCGCCGGGCCGTACTCGGCCAGTACCTCGTCCTGGTCGATCACCCTGGCGCCGGCCGTCCGCCCGATCTCCGCGGTGCCGTCGGCCGAATGCGCGTCGACAACCAGCACCTCGTCGACCACACCGGCCTCGCGCAGTGGGCCCACGGTGCCGGTGAGGACGCCGGCCAAGGTGTCCGCGCACTCTTTCGTCGGGATCACCACCGCCACCGACGTCGTCCGCTTCTGAGCGCGCAGCAGCTCGGACGGGAACGCGCTTGCCTCGTAGCGCCGTTCGGCCGCCCATGACGACACGGCGAGGTCGACCGACAGTCCCCGCGCCGCCCGGCCGGTGGGACGCGCGGAGGTCCGCACGCGGACATCGTCGGAGCGAAGGATCGGAATCCCGGCCTGCGCCAGCCGCTCGGCGAACGCGGCGTCTTCGAGCGCGGCGAGCGGCTCGAGGCCGCCGACCGCGCGGTACACACCGGCGGTGACCCCGATCGAGGCGCCGGCGAAGTGATGGTGGGCCGCGGTTGGATCGGTTCTGCGGACGCGTTCGAGGCGATGCGCGGCGTCGCGGTCGCGCCGGCGCAACACCTGCGGGGGCAGCCGTCGCGCTTCCTCCGGCGCGAGCTCAACTAATCCCGCGACCGTGCGAGCGCCGGCCCGGACGTGCGCGAGTTGTCGCGCGAGCCAATCCGGATCGGGCCGGGAGTCGGCATCCGTGCAGGCGACCAGGCCATCTTCGACCCCCTCGGCGAGCAGGCGGTCCGCCGCGACGTCCATACCCGCTCGCCGGGCCGCGCCCGCGCCCGCCCCGGGGCCCTCGAGGAGCGAGAACTGGAGCGAGAGATCGCTCGCGGCGCTCGCGGCGATATCGCCGGTTCGGTCAGAGCACGCATCGAGCACGACGATCACCTCGAACTGCTCGCGCGGCACCGTCTGCGCGCCCAGCGCTGCCATGCAACCGGCGATCTGCTCCTCCTCGTCGCACGCCGGGACGACGACGATGCTGGCTAGCGCCACGGTGCCCCCTCGGCGATCAGTGTCCGACCACGGTCGTAATCCTCGTCGGCTCCGTGCGCGAGCACGCCGACGATCTTCCGCTCCCGCCCGTACCACACGGTGAACCCGCCGCCGCCGTGCTGCTCGAGCCGGGACTGGTCGAACCCGTCTCCCCAGGCCGCGTACTTGAGCGTGTGGTCGCCGATCGTCGACCAGAACCCGGGGACAGCGTCCCACTGTGCGTCCTGCCCCGCGGCGTTCCGGCCCGCGACCTCGCCCTGGCCGAGCGCGTCGCCCCAATGCTCGACCCGCAACCGGCGCCCGGCGCGAGCATTCTCGGCGAGCGCGACGTCGCCGGCGGCGAACAATCCCGCCTGCGCGGCGTGCATCGCGGCGTCCACGGGCACGGCACCACCCGCCAGCTCGAGGCCCGCCGCAGCCCCCAGCTCGCCGCGCGGAGCCACTCCGGTCGCCATCACGACGACCTTGCCCTCCGCGCGGACCGGCCCGGCCCGCACTTCGAGCGATCGATCGCCGGCCGCGATCTCGTCGACCTCCGCTCCGAGCCTGACCCCGACTCCTTCTTCCTCGAGCCAGCGATGAATCTGCTTCGCGGCCTCGACCCCGAGACGTTCCGCGTTCGGCTCCGGCTCGTCGGAGATCAGCCACACCTCCTGGCCGCGCCGTCTGAGCGAGGCCGCAATCTCGCAGCCGATGAAGCCGGAACCGATCACGACGACGGAGTCTCCGTCTCCGAGCCGCGCGGTCAACTCGCGCACGTGGTCTAGCGTGCGGATCACGCGGACGGCAGGATGGTCGGCGCCCGGCACGGGCAGCCGGGTCGGCTCGGCTCCGGTCGCGAGTAGACAACTTCGGTACCGAAGCTCGCGGCCACCCGACAGCGTCACCACACGACCCGCCGCGTCAAGACTCACCGCGCGCCCGGACACCAGGCTGACATCGTGCTCGTCCAACCAGTCCTCCGCCTCGATCGAAAGCCCGTCCTCGCTCGCCTCGCCGCGGAGCAGCTCCTTGGTGAGGGGCGGGCGGTTGTACGGCATCCGGTGCTCGTCGCTGACGATCGCAACGGCGCCGCGCCCCCGGGCGCCACGAAAGGCACGCGCCGCCGACAGCCCGGCGGGACCGCCGCCCAGAACCAGCAGCTCGAACTCGTCGTTCACGACCGCTCCAGGACGTCGAGTCGGTAGTCGTCGGTGCCGCCCGAGGTAAGTGGCTCGAGCCAGGGCTGATCGAAAAGAGCCGTGTGAACCTGCTCGGCGTCAAGCGGGCGCTCGGGGCCGGCGGGACGCCAGTGGACCGCGACGAGCCGCCCCCCGGACATCATGGCCGACTCGAGCCGTCCCATCGTCTGGGTCAGTTCGGAGCCGGTCAGGTAATAGAGGATCTCCGACGCGACCACGAGGTCGAAGCGGCGGACCGGAATCGCATCGGGAATCTCGCCGAGGATCACGTCGACCTGCGGGGCGCCGGCAAGCCGTCGGCGTGCGGCCGCGACCGCGGTCGGTGCAGCGTCGATCGTGGTGAGCCGCTCGCAGCGAGGCGCGAGCAGCTCGCTGAACGCGCCTATCGATGCGCCCAGCTCCAGCGCGTCGGCGAACGGGCCACGCCCGCATGCCGCGAGTGTCGCCTCGTACTTGTCGCGCTCGTACTCGCTGCTGGTGTAGCCCCACGGATCAGGATCTGCCCGGTAGCGGGCCTCGAAGTCGGCGGCCGACATCCGTGCCACCTCAGCGTTCCTCGAGTGCGGCTTGGCCCAAGCGGACGAGCAGGGGGTCGAGCCGGTGCTGGAGCAGAAACACCTCGAGGTCCCGCCGGGCGCGATCGAGCGCGTCGGCGCGGGCGAACGGCCTGGATCCGCATGCGCGGGCCGCCTCGTCGAGCAGCACCCGACATGCGTCCGCGATGCCGACCCGGGCCTGCACCGCGATCTGCGCAAGTGCGTCGTCGGGCGCGTCCATCGCGCGCGCTCCCCGCTCGATCCACAGGTCGATCGTTCGCTGGGCGGTCAGGATGCGCCCGGCCGCGAGCGCCTCGAGCGGCCCGCGCCGGGGGCGTTGCGCCAACTCGTCGAGCGCAGCATCGACCGCGGTGTCCGCCATCCCCGCCCAGCTCGCCGCGGTACGAAGCGCGTCGCGCGAGAACCACGGCTCCGCGGCCAACGAGCCGGGCGCGCCGAAGCGCGCGATCACTGGCGCGTCGTGGAATACGACCCGGTGTGAGACCGAGGCCCGCAAGCCGTGGGACCGATACCAGCCAGGGTCGACCTCGACCCGGGCGTCCGTGAGATCAACCCACACCGCGACGGGCGGTCCCTCGGCCGGCTGCCGCGCCAGGATCAGCGCGCGATCGAGGCCGCCGGCGCCAGAGCAGAACGTCTTCACGCCGCGCAGAACCTCGGCCCCGTCAACCTCCAGCACGCTCGCGGGCGGTCCCTCCCCAGGGACCGGGTCGCCGCCCCACACGCCCGCCCGCATCCGACGCGCCGCGACCGCGGCGAGCTCGCGGTCTCGCACCTCGGCCGGGGCTTGCACCGCGAGGCGCTCGACCGCGTTCAGGTGCCCGTCGAAAATCCGCCCGACCGATCCATCCGCGCGCGCCACGCGCCTGACGAGATCGAGCTCGGCCGCTGCGGACGGCCGCGACGTTCCCGCGCACGCGTTCCAGGCAAGCATCCCGGCGCGCTCGAGCGACCCGATCGGCCCGTCGGGAAAGCTCGGCGTGGCCTCGCCGTCGCGCTCGGCGGCCCCGGACTGGATCCGGGCGAGCACGTCGTCAAACCCGGAGGGGACCGCATTCACCGAGGCGGTCACTCCACCGTCCCCAACTCGAGACCTGCCTCGACTGCGTGCCCGGCGACCAGTCGCGTGTAGGCGATCGTCTCGCGCGCGTCCGCTCTCCTCGCCCCCGGACCGATCCCGTCGTGGGCAAGCACGACCGCCCCGTCGCGTAGCTCCTCTCGGGTGGCGCGGAACATCTCGCCTGCGGCGTCCCCGCGCCAATCGTGGGTGTCGACTGTCCAGCCGATGATCCGCAGTCGATTCTCCCGCGCAACGCGGCGAGACCATGCCGCCGTGTCGCCCCACGGAGTTCGCCAGAGTGTGGGATGCACCGCCAGCGATCCCAGCAGCGCGAGGGCGCGAGCAGTGTCCCTCCGGACCCACGCGATCGACCGTTGCGAGTGCCGAACATGCTCGTCGCAGTGCAACCCGATCCCGTGGCCGTCGGCGACGATCCGCGAGATCAGGTCGGGTTGGGCGGCCGCACGCGCGGCGATCGGGAAGAACGTGGCGCGAGCGCCGGCATCGGCGAGGACGTCCAGCAATCGTGGGGTCCAGTCCGGATCCGGACCGTCGTCGAAGGTCAGCGCCAGAATCGCCATGAGCACCCCCTACCCGGCCGACCAGCCCCGGCACCACACTCTCGCCGATCGCCGTGGTCGAACCGGGTGAGGTTGCCCCGGCGATCCGGTCGAACGCGCGCTAGCCGTACGCCGCCAGCGCGGCCTCACACACCTCGTGATCCTGATCTGGCGTTCCGCCGCTGACACCTACGGCACCCACTACGGTGTCATCGTTGGTCAACGGGATCCCCCCGGCGAAGATGATCACACTTTCGTTGGAGCCCTCGATCCCGAACAACGGCTCGCCGGGCTGCGCCATGTCGGCGAGATCGCGAGTGGGCATATCGAACGCCCGAGCCGTATACGCCTTGCTCTGGGCGATCTCGATCGACCCGAGCCACGCCCCATCCATCCGCGAGAACGCGGTTAGGTTATTTCCCGCGTCGACCACCGCGATGTTCATCGGCACTCCGATGTCGTCGGCCTTCGCCCGCGCTGCTTTGATCATGGCCTGAGCCTGATCCAACGTCACACTTGTGCTGTGTGTAGCCACGCCGCTCTCCCTCTCAGTCTTTCGTGCTAACGCGAAGACGGCCGGTGCTGCAGCCGTCTCTGAGTTACCCCGGATCCGAAGCTCCAACCAACACTCCCCCACCCCCGAGCGGGGGTGGAGGGGTTGGCGACATGCGTTGCTGCTGACTCGTCCCGCCAGGGCGAGCCGACCCAATCATCAGGCGTTTGACGTTTCGCGCTCGGTCATCTGGGTGACGGTATTGCGGTTCTTGTGCGAGCGCTCATAGGCGCGGGCTCGCTTGGCGCGGTCCGCGTCTCCCTCGCCGAGCACGGCGTTGACCTCGCTCGCGTTCAGCTCGTCATAGCCGGGCCACGGCTCGTCGGCGCGAAGCGCGTTGGTGCGCCCGAGCACGGTTGAGCGGTTCTGATTCTTGCGCTCGTAGGCGTCGACCTTCGCCAGGTCGATCTGCGATAGCCCACTCAGCTTCTCGAGCACGTCGGCGGCGGTGAGGCTGTCGTAGCGTGCGATGGGCAGATCCCGCTCGGAGGCCACCGCGCCCTTGATCCGTCCCTCCGCCCGGGCAACGCCGGGAGCCTTGCGCGCCTGCCGGGCACTGCTTCGCACGCGCGTGTTGGCCCGACGGGCGGTCTTCTTGGCCTGCTGGCCGGCTTCGCGCGCGGCATCCGCAGCGCCGGTCTGACTCACGTCATAGGACGGGTCACCGTGCACATCGGCGGCGACGACCGCGTCGGTCAGCTTCGGGATCTCGCGCATCACTCGGGCCAGCATCCTCTCCTCGTCGGAGCGGATCGAAGCCGCGAGCTTGGCAGTCGTGTCATCCCTCACCGAACGGGCTAGGCGCTCGAGCGCGGTATAAGTCGCGATCTCGAGTGCCTCGCTGGCGCACGCATCCTTGGCGTTCTTAAGGACCTTCTCCTCGCCGCCGCTGCCCCGCATCAGGTCGAACGGCGTCTTGGCCAACGCGAACGTTTGCGCCAGCGCATCTTCGGCCCAGCCCATCGCGGTCTGGAACGGGTTGCCACTCGGGCCGAGATCGGCCAACCGTAGCTCGATCCGACGCGCGTGATCGCGGGTCTCGTCGAGATGCTTGTCGAGCGCGTCTCGATAGCTCCCGTGGGGGGTCATCGCGATCTGCGCCTGAATTACCTGCACCAGGCCAAGCTCTGACGCTTGGGCCTCGCTCAAATACTGCACAACCTTCTGCTCTGCCTTACTCATAGTCGTCCTTTCAATTCACTGTGATTGCACGAACCGAGCGGCACCGTCTGGGGGCGCCGCTGCGGGTCCCGTGAGAGGGGTGTTACTTAGCTTTGCGCTCGGCCTTTGCGCGGCTGGCCGCCCGTTCGCTCTAGATTCTCTTGATTAGTCAAATCGTTGTCTCCTCCGAAAATGGTTGCGGGAGCGCTTCCTCGATCACGCACTTGCGCCGACTCGGTTTCCCAGCGCCCGGATGCCCGCCACGAGGCGCTCTCGTTCCAGCGCGCCTTCTTGGGTGCGAGCGCGGTTGACCAGCTCGTCGAGATCCAATGACGCGATTGCGGGGTGCTGATCTGCTACCTGCCTCAGCGCGGTCCACATACAGGCTTTGCCTCGCACTCCGAGCGTGAGGGTTTCGAGCGCCATGAACCTGTCGAGCTCGGGCTCACCTGAGGTCATGCCACTGAACTTGACTCTGCTGGCCTTCTCAGCGATCCAGGCCGTAGCCTGTTTGACCGGATTCTTCGAGCTATCCAGCTGGTGCATAAGCTCGATCAGGGTCTCTCGATCCTGATTGATCTGGGGCGCGAGCGATTCCATCAGCTGGCCGAGAGCCGTTCCTTCGTTCTGCGCGCGGATCTGCTCGGCGAGATCGCTGCCTAGCATCGCGCCTGCCAGATGGTCGTTCAAATACACGTCGAGGGGATTGTCAGCCATGTTGTGTCTTTCGTTGGGTGTGGATCGCGGTGGCACGCGGCGGTGTCATGCCGGCCGCTCGCGCGCCTCTTAGAGCGAGACGCGCGACGACCAGCTTTAAGCACGGCTCCGAGCGCCGTGCGGTGAGTGGGTCAGGCGCGACGCCGGCCGCGGCGGCTGAATCCGATTCCGCCTGTAAGCAGGAGAACTAGGAGAACGATGATTAGGATTGTGAGCATGTCACCTCCCACGCCTTCGGTTGTGTTGGCTCGAGCACGCTGGGGACTCGTTACTTCTTGTTGCGTCCCTTGAGCGTGTCCGCGACCTTGTCGACCTTGTCCTTGACTGTCGCCTTGCCTCGGTCGACCTTGCCTTCGTTCTTGAGACTGCGATCGCCGGTGAGGCTGCCGGCGGCCTCCTTGATGCGGCCCTTGCCCTCGTCTACGTGTTTGTCAGCCATGAGATTGCTCCTTGGTTTGATTCGATGAGAGTTGTGTAGCTCGGAGACTCGGTTGATTAGTGGGAGTGAACCGTGGTGCCATATCGGTCGTCACTCGTGGCTGCGGGCGTTCCGGACTCGAATCGCCGCGTGTTGCCCGTCGCTACGGGCCGCTCGTAACCGCGTGTGGGCTTGCCGCCGACGCGTGGCAGCAAGGAGAGAACGATCAGCAACGCACCGGCCGCGCCCCAAACGAGCTCAGTCAGGCCGTTGGCCGCGAAGATGCCGAGGGCGCCGTGACCGTTGGCAAGCGCGATCACACACAGGGCCGCGAGCGAGATTCCGACAATCAGCGACATGCTTTTGGCACCCCAATGCATCGGAGCGCCGAACAGGAGCAGCAGGCCCGCGGCGACGAATAGAAGGCTGGTCCAGCCGTTGACGTCCAAGCCGAGCCACGTCTTCCCTTGCACGGCTCCGGTGGGAGCATGCTGCGCAAAGCTGTGTCCGCCGAAGATCAGCGCGGTGATGCCGTACGCCAGGAGCGCCAGCCCGATCAGCCCGATGGGGCCCTTGGCGAGCGACGTTCCCTTGGTCCTGTGTCTGGTGGTCATTCTTGTCCCTGCTTCCAGTTGGTGTTGGTCTGCCGCCCGCGTACGACACGGGTCGACGGTCGCGGCCGGCGTCGGTGCGTCGGCTCCGCTGCGCCCTGGCGCCCATGCGCGGGCGCTTACCTCGCGCGGGGCCGAACGAGCGCCTGGATTGGAATGCCGATGGCCGCGGACCGGCGGGGCGAGGAACCGGTGGTCTTGTGAAGTGCCGCCGGTCAGGCGTCTCAGTTCAAGTCAATGTGGGCAGCTGTTGTCCTGGATCGTACCAGATCGGGCGCAAGATGTGCCAACTCGGGGCGATCTCTGTCGCATCATGGTTCGAATATTAGCTCCTGCCCGGCTCTGCGCGGTTGGATGGGACAAATGACGCCCGATATCGTCTCAGTTTGGGGCGAACCGGAGGTACACAATGGCCGCGCGAGCGGCTTTGCGATGAGCCCGATCCCGGTGCGGGATGGCCGAATCGAGGGAATCTGAGACGACGTATAGAGTTTGTGTGCGAGTTCGTGTGCTAGGTTGCACAGGTGTGTTCCGTGGCAACCCCTGATGCGGCTCACGAGATGGGCTCGGTGCGAGGAGCGGTGTCGTGAGCGAACCAATCACTTCGACGGGGCCGGAACCGGCCGCGAGTTCTGATGCCGGTCCTGAGTCAGTCCCGCGCCTGAGGAGCGACGGCTGGCGCAGCCGCGAAGCGATCCTCGATGCGGCCGCCGCTGCGCTGCCGCGCGATCGCCGGACCACGATGCAGGACATCGCCGCCTCGGCCGGAGTGGGCCGCTCGACGATCTATCGCTATTTCCCGACTCGCGGCGACCTCGAGCGGGCGCTAGCCGCGCGCTCCCAACAGCCGGGTGCCCGCGCCGTGATCGGCAGCGAGACGAGATCCGAGGGCCGGCTAGTCGATGGACGCTCCGCCGCGCCAATCGGTAGCACGGGGGGCGCCGACCCGGCTCAAGTCGACGGCGTGCGACCTCCCGGACAGCTTGGCCGTGAGGGGCCGGTTTCCCTCGATGCGATCGAGGTACTCGACTCGGTCCCGCCTCATCTGGTCGCCGAACAGCTTGTGGCTGAAGCCCAACGCATCGCCGGAGTGCCGGTTGCCCTGTACCTGGTCGACGTCGATGGTTCTCGTCTGGTGCGGCTGGCCGGCTCGCGAGAGTTCCCAGCACATTTCAACGACGTCGTCGCGCTCGGCGGCGAGATTCCTCACGATGGCTTTGCCGAGCTCGAGAGCAGGATGGCGGAGCAGTTCCCCGGCTCGGCGCCCTACCCGATGATGGTTCGCGGCCGTGCGATCGGCGTGCTAGTCGCGGTCCGGCGAACCGGGGCCTCATTACGAGAGCTCGCCCGCCAGGGCGCTGCCGCCATCGAGCTCACAAGCGCCTACACCGACGTCTTTGAGGGCGGCCGGCGGACCCGGCAGCCGTCACCGGCCGCCGAGCTGCAACTCTGCTTGCTGCCCCCACGGATCATGAGCGTGACCGGCGCGGAGCTCGCGGGAGACTTAGTGCCCGCCTATGAGAGCGGCGGCGACTGGTTTGACTTTGCCGACAACCACGACGGCGCGTGGTTCGCGATCGCGGACCCCAAGGGACGCGGCCCGGTTTCGACCGCGCTCGGCGCGCTCGCACTGTCGGCGCTGCGCAGCGCTCGGCGCAGCGACGCCACGCTCGAGCAGGCAGCGCTGTGCATGGACCAGATCGTGCGAGAAGTCGGCGGCCCAGAGTTCACCCTCAATGCGCTGATTGGCCGCTGGAACGCGCCGGCCTCGCGCGTGGCCTGGATCGACTGCGACGGCCCGCCGCTGATGATCGCCACGTCTGACGGACACACCCACCGACTGGAGAGCCGAACGGAGGGCGCGTTGGGATCCTCGGACAGCACGACAGAGCGCCAACGCCACGAGCGACGCCTGCACCCCGGGCAACGGCTGATTGTGTGTTCGGACGGCGCCTCGATCACCGCGGGCGCTCGGGCTGACAACGCCGGTTCACTTACCGAGATCGAACAGGCGATCATGGCGACCCGACACGCGTCCGCGGCCGCGACCGTACGCCGCATCCTCGACGCCATCGCCACCGCATCACCCGACGGCCCGGAAGACGACGCCGCCGTGATTACGCTGCGCATCATCTGAACCGACGGCGACGGGGGAGACCCGAAAGGATTACGGCACAGCGCAGGTGCGCGAGCGAGGAATCGCGTTGCTCGAGGAGGCAGCCGAGCAGTCCCGGCCGCGCATCGTTGCCGAGCGCCTGAGGACCAACGCTCGCTGGTTCGTCCAGGCTGCGCTGGCGACGGCGCTGGCTTGGGCCGCGGCGATCGCACTGTTCGGGCACCCGCGCCCGATCTTCGCCCCCGTGACAGCTCTCATCGTGGTCTCGACGACGTTGGGGCAGCGGCGGCGTTACGCGGTGGAGATGGTCGTCGGGATCGCGCTGGGCATCGGGATCGCCGATGCGCTGTTCGTGCTGATCGGTAGTGGCACGCTCCAGATCGCGGCGATCGTCGCGGGCGCGATGGTGGTCGCCGCCGCGCTGGGCGGCAGCGTGGTGCTGGTGTCCGAGGCGGGCGTGTCGGCGCTGCTCGTGGTTACGGTCCAACCGCCGAGTAGCGGCCTATCGGGTGCTCGTTTTCTCGACTCGCTGCTGGGCGGTCTGATCGCGTTGGCCATTACTTCCCTGGTGCCTCGGGATCCTGTGCGGGCCGCGCGTCGCGCGGCGGCGCTGCCATTCGCGCAGATCGTGGCCACGCTGGACGACGTGGCCCTGGCGCTCGACCGCGCCGATCTGAGGCTGGCTGAGCACGCACTTGCTCGTGCCCGGGCCGTGGAGCGCGATCCGTTCGAGCAGGCGGTCGCCGCGGGGCGCGAGACGCTGCAGTTGGCGCCGTTCGCGCGCGCCACACGCGCGCAGTTTGCGCGCTACGTCCGGGCCCAGGCTCAGATCGACACGGCAATCACGAGCGTCGAGTCGCTCAGCCGCGCCGTCGTGCGTGCGCTCAAGTTCGGCGACAACGTGTCGCCCCCCATGCCCGAAGCAATCCGCGACCTGTCCAGCGCGGTCCGCCGCTTGGAGGAGTCGCTCGACGATCCGTCCGGCGAGGTATCCGTGCGCGAGCCCGCTCTGCGCGCCGCTACCCAGGCGACGATCGTCCTCGAGCAGACCGGGAACCTTTCGGTGAACGCGATCGTGGTCCAGGGCCGGGCGGCGGCCGTCGATCTGTTGCGCGGCTCCGGCGTAACGGGAGACGAAGCCGAGCGCCTCGTACGCGCAGCCGCCCACTCACTGGTATGAGCCGATTTCGTCGAGTTACGATTGCGTGATGGAAGGGCGCGCTGTCGCTCGGGTGTTCGACCCGGCCGTGACACGAAGCGGTCTGCGGGACCGCGGGTGGACGGTCGATGAGCTAGATGATCCCGCGATGGTCGTGCCCTACAACGGGTTCTCTTCGCTCGCTGACGCGCGTGCGTACGCAGCGCGCGATCTGCCCGCTGGGACAGCCGTCGGATGGGTATCAGCGGGCGGCGCCACCGTCGGCGGATTCGTGGTTGGCGATGACACCGTCGCCCCACCGATCGCGGACCGGTTCCCGGCCTTCGTGCTCTGGCCGGACGCGACCGAGGATGAGGCTGCCTCAAACGTCGAGCTCACCACGCTGCTGCGCGGTCGGATGGACTGGCTCTGTCAGTTGGCGATCGATCGAGGTCTGAAACCAGCGGAGATCACGAGTGGACGCGCGGAGGCCGAGCAGGCGCTCGACGTGCTCGCGAGCGTCGGCACACTCAATACGAACTGCTGCGGTCCGAAGTACCACGTGCTGTGCGCGGCGCGGGTACAGCCGGTCGCGCTCGTCCGCTGGGACGGCTTCCGCGCCGGGTGGGAGTGGCCCGATGGTCCGGCAGCGCAGGAGCGTCGCCACCCGGTTCACGCCGCGCATGCCGGCAGATTTCTTCGCTGCTGGCGTGACGGCGTTCAGCACGGCGTCGAGGGATGCCCCCGACACGCCCAGTGATCGGACACGTCGTGGAGGACCGTCGTGCCGCGGTACTGTCTGTTCGCTTCGGTTGGCGGCGCCCGCTTGCCGGCCGGGAACTCGGTCGAAACGGAGATTTAGACACTTGGCTCGAACGGCGACCTCGCGCACTCGCAATGAAGAGTTGTACCTGAAGATTCGCGCTCGTTTGTTACGGGGTGAGTTCGGGCCGGGCGAGCCGATCCGTACGGATGACCTGTCGAATCGGTATGGGGTGAGCGTCAGCGTGGTCCGTGAGGTTCTGACGCGGCTCGCCGCGCAGCGGTTGATCCGGACGGAGGCCAACAAGGGGTTCCGGGTGCCTTCGATCTCGGCGTCCACGCAGCTCTAAATGGCCTGATGACGCCATCGCGGGATCTCGGCTTAGTCCCTTCACGCAAGTAAATACTTAAGTAAGCGGACCACGGCTTGTCGCTAGTCTCGAATCATGCGTGCACAGGACGAAGACTCGCCGTCGGAGGCCAAGAAGCTGCCGACCGGCCGGGTGGCGCGGACCGCGCGGGTCGGCAGCCTTGTCACGGGGCAGGGCATGCGGTGGGCAGGGATGCGAGCGGCGAATCGGGTCCGCTCGCCCGAGCGGGCGGCAGCCGCCGAGAACGAGCGAACCGCGGCGCTCGTGAGCGAACTCGTCGAGGAGCTCGGTCGCATGCGTGGCGCTGCGATGAAGGTCGGTCAGGTGCTCTCGATGGTCGAGTTCGATGGCCTTGCCGAGGAGCAGCAGGACGAGCTACAGCGGAAGCTCGCCACGCTCCGCGATGGGATCCCGCCGGTCCCGTTCGCGCGTCTGGAGAAGCTCATGCGCCGGGAGCTGGGAGGGCCACTCGGGCGGGTCTTCTCAGACTTCGACGAGCGTGCGTTCGCCGCGGCGTCGATCGGCCAGGTGCATCGTGCCACGACGGTCGAGGGCGACGACGTGGTCGTGAAGGTCCAGTATCCGGGGGTGGCGGAGGCGGTCGAGACCGACCTACGCAACGCGATGCTCCTGCTGCCCCTGGTCAAGCGGCTGGCCCCTGGACTGGACGCCAAGGCGCTCGCCACCGAGCTGCGGGAGCGGATCAGCGAGGAGCTCGACTACGAGCTCGAGGCCCAGAATCAGCGTCGCATCGAGCGGCTCATGCGCGGGCATCCGTTCGTGCGCGTACCGCGCGTCCACACGGACCTCTCGACTCGGCGCGTGCTGGTGTCCGAGTACCTCGAGGGAGAGCGCTTCGAGGCGGTCCGCCGAGCTGACGAGACCGAGCGCGACCGCTATGGCGAGATCGTGTTTCGGTTCTTCTTCGGCGTTCTCTACCGGGACCGCATCGCGCTCGGCGATCCTCACCCGGGGAACTACCTGCTGCGACCCGACGGTACCGTTGCTTTTCTCGACTTCGGGCTGCTTCGCGATATCGACCCGGCCCGCGTCGCCGCCGAGCGGGCGATCGCCCAAGCCGTCCGCGACCGTGAGGCAGGCGATCTGAAAACCGCGCTGATGGCGGGCGGCTACTTGCCGACCGACCGAGCCGACGCGGTCGAAGACGAGTTCGCGCTTCGGCTGATGCGAATGGCGATCAAGTGGTATGCCGTGCCGGGCCAGCGACGGTTCTCGCCCGGCCACGAGCGTCGCGACGATGGCCGGGAAAGGCCGCCCCTGGAAGAGCGGGCCGCTATGAAGACACAGGTCAACCAATTCACCCTGCCGCCGGACGCGATCCTGATCCGACGGATGCACGCTCTCGTCGGGATCGTCCTGCAGCAACTGCGGGCCGGGGCCGATTGGGGCGCTATCGCCGGCGAGTACCTGCACAACGAGCCGCCTGCTACACCACTCGGCCAGGCCGAGACCGAGTTCCTCGCGCGACGTGCTCGGCGGCCGGCGGCTAGCCGCACGCTGCATCGGACCGCGTAGGCGCTTCTCTGCGGCCACATTCGCGAGTCGCCTGCATTTCCGGCAAACTTGAAGGAATGAGTGACGACGAGTCGACGCGCATTGCCGGTCTACTTCATGAGGCGGGCGAGACGCACCACACGGTGTACCGGATCGTCGATGGCGACGATCCTGACTGGGCGTCCTGGTACGCGGATTGGCTGATAAACCTGTCGGAGCTGCCGCAGATCCTCCGAACGACGCCCGTGCGCAGCGAACTGGTGTGGCTCCTCGTCTCGCTTGACAAGGAGTACACAGAGGCGGAGCCAGAGGCCCCCTGGCCGCAGTGGTACGCGGAGCGGATCAGCCAGCGCTTCCGCGCGGCCGCCGAATAACGGGAGTGCATCGTGCCCTACACCGTGGATTTCAACACCGTCTCGACCGTCGGCCTGGAGTCGTCGCCGGTTGCTGCCGCGCTCGCTGGTCTGCGGGCGAACGAGGCCCGCTACTTCAAGAACAAGTACGACCACGTCTTCACGGTGGAGCCCGCGAGCGACGCCAAGTCGACCATCGACTGGGTGAACCGGATCCTGAAGGAAGAACGCGACATCGTCATCTCGTCCCGTCCTCTCGAGGCTACGGCCTTTCAGGTCGAGAACCTCCGAATGGCCTATGTGTTCTATGAGAGCGGTCTTTCGATCAACGTCATGTACACCGTCGACGCCGCCGGTAAGCGGGCGGTCGGGTTCAAGCTCTCCGAAGGGATGGAAGTTCCCGTGGAGCTCGCCTCGCGGTTCAAGTTCGCCAGGCAGAAGTCGAGGCTGGCCGGAACCATTCGCGGTTCCTACTTCGCCTTCAAGAACGACTACTGACCCCCGCGCCCGCACTCATAGTCTGGTGCACCGGGCGCGCTCGCGCACCATGCGCGCCACCGACCTAGCCCGGGCACACGGTGAACTCCGTGAACGAGATCGCCTGTCCGCTGTCGTTGACGATGTCCACCTCCCAGTCGTTGGCGCCGCTCGGTCCGTCCACCGTGGCGGCGACGTTGACGAGCGCAGCGGGCGAGATGGAGTATCCGCCGTTGATCAGGGTCGGGAAGGCGCTGGAGGTGCAACTCTCGATCAGGCTCGCGACGCTGGCGTTCGGGACGGCGACGGGGCCAAACGTGTTGACCTGTTTGCCGCCCAGGCCCGCTGGTCCGGTCGGTCCGGCCGGCCCGGTGGGCCCGGTTGCTCCGGTCGCCCCGGTCGCTCCCTGCGGGCCGATGAGGCTCGTGGGGCTGCCCCATCCTCCGGCGGTCTTCGGGCCATAGACTGCGTTGGCGGTCGTGTTGATGTAGAAATCGCCGAGGCCGCCGAGAGCGTTGCCCGGAGCACCGCTTCCGTTCAACAGCGTCTTGCCGTCAGCGCCCGCGGGCCCGGTGGCGCCCGTGCTCCCCGCCGGTCCGACCGTCCCCTCGGCGCAGGCAGCAGCATAACGACCAGCGGGACCTCCGTCTGGGGGAAATCGGCGAGAGCGGCGAACGGTCCACGCCTTCACAACTCTTACACCGCCGCGGTCGTCGAGGTGTCAGGAAGGTCAGGCTGTGGCACATGCGCGATTCTCAGTGCGGACTCGTGCAACGCGAAGGAAGGTTGCGTTTGTGCGGATGGGACCGCGTCAAGCCTCAGGACGAGGCCCGGGCGGTGCTCGCCTGAGCTACGCGCGCAGGTCCAGGCACCAGTCGTTGCAGGTCATGAAGTGCCCCTTGGGGAACTCGAGCTCGCAGGCCTCGATCAGCGCGAAGCCGAGCTTGCGGCAGATCGCGTTCGACGGTCCGTTGTCGACGTTCGGGAAGGCGTGCATGAACCGGTGCTTGTCGTCGCGCTCGGCGACCTCGATCGCCTGCGCGGTTGCGGCCACCGCGATGCCGCGGCCCTGGAACTCCGGCACCACCATCCAGCCGACCTCGTAGATCTGCGCCTCGTGCCACTCCTGCGTCCAGAAGCCGACCGAGCCAACGCCGACCCCGCTCGCCACGTCGACGATCTTGAACATGCGATTGCCGCCCTCGAGGCGCTCGTAGCGGTCCTGACGCTCGCGCAGCTTGTCCGGGCTCTCGGGGCCGCCGAGGTGCTCGGTCATCCGCGGGTCGCCCATCAGCCGCTCGAGCAGCGGCAGGTCGCCGCTGCCCCAGGGCTCCAGAGTTACCGTCGCGCTCACCCCGCGCAGCCTAGTAGCCGTGCGTCTCGCCCGGTGGCGGCTCGCTGGGTTAGGTGGTGACGGCGGTCACCGTGCTCGAGATCAGAGCGCGGTGCCCGACCGATCGACGAAGCCGGGTTGGGCGTACGCCGGATCCGGATAGGTGTAAAAGCCACGGCCGCACTTGACGCCGAGATCTCCGCGATCGACGTAGGCCCTCAGAAACGTTGCGTTGGCGCGTAGCTGCTCATCCTTCAGCTCTCGGGCCCAGTAGTCGGTGATCGTCCAGACCGTGTCGAGGCCGACCGCGTCGAGGGCGCCGAGCGGGCCGACCGGCGCCTTGGTGACGTGCATCCACGCGCGATCGATGTCCTCGATCGATGCCACGCCCTGCTGAGCCAGGGTGATGGCCTCGCGGTTGAGCGCGCCGTACATCGCGTTGAAGACGTAGCCGTGGTGCTCTCGTTGCAGCTCGATGGGAACCTGACCGATGCGCCGCGCGAACGCGAGAACGAGCTGCGTGACCGCCGGCGAGGTGCCGGCGTGCGGCATCACGTCGACGAGATTGTTGATCCAGACCGGTAGGTGAAAGTGGAGCGCGAGCAGCCGGTCGCCTCGTCCCGACGCCCGCGCGAACTGCGAGGGCACGAGCGTCGAGGTGTTCGTCATGAAGATCGTTCGCGGGGGGCACGCGGCATTGAACTCGGCCAGCACCCGGCCCTTGAGCTCGGGATCCTCCGGAACGGCCTCACTGAGCAGATCCGCGTCGCGAGCCGCGGTCTCGAGATCTGCCGTCACCGTGATCCGTGCCTGCGCCGCAGCCCGAATCTCGGATGTGATCACTCCGCCCGTCTCGAGCATCTCGGCGTATGCGTCGATGCGGCCCGGCGCGGACTCGAGTGCCGCCGGATCGATGTCATAGAGCACGACGTCATAGCCGTGCCCGGCGCACTGAAAACCGATCTGCTGGCCCATCGTCCCCGCGCCGACGATCGCGACCCGGCGCACGTCCTCTATTCCGATCACCTCCGGGAACAGTGCCACACGGCCTGGGCGATGCCCAACGGGTCGAGCGTCGGGCGCGCGGTTGTGAGCAGAGCACAACCAGCGGCGCCTGCGATTCGCCTGCGAGCGCGATCCAGCAAAGCCTGGTCGAGAAACGCAAGCCCACGTTGCGTTTCTCGACCAGGCTCACGGTTGTCGACCCGCGGCCTGTGACGCGGTCACAACAACCCCAGCTCTGGACGGCTAGCGAAGTGAACGGAACGCGGCGCGGATCTCGGTGGAGAAGAGCTGGGGCTCTTCCCAGGCGGCGAAGTGACCGCCCTTGTCGACCTTGTTGAAATAGGTGAGGGTTGGGTAGGCCTGCTCGACCCAGGTACGAGGGGTGCGGACGATCTCGCCTGGGAACTGGGTGAATCCAACCGGGACCGTGACCGGGGGCGGAGCCTGGCCGGCGGCGCGGGCGGTGGCCTGTCCGGACTCCCAGTAGGACCGGGCCGCCGAGGCCCCGGTGCCGGTCAACCAGTACAGGCTGATGTTGTCGAGGACGTGGTCACGAGTGAGATTCCCCGACGGCTTGCCCTCGACGAAGGCACTCGAGATCTTGTAATAGCTGTCGGTGTCGTGGTCGAGCATCCACGCGGCCAGCGCGAGGGGTGAGTCGAGCAGGGCGTAACCGATCGTCTGCGGGCGAGTGGCCTGTTCGAGGAAGTAGCCAAACCCCGTGGCTCTGAACAGGGCGCCCTGCTGGACCGCGGCGCGTTCTTCCTCGGTGTCCTGCGGCCAGGAGCCGCCCGCAAGCCCCGGCACGAACAGGTTGGTGTGGATGCCGATCAGCCCCGGGGGTCCCTGGCGGCCCATCAAGTCGGTGATGGCGGCGCCGACGTCGCCGCCCTGCGCGACGTAACGCGAGTACCCGAGCCGGGGCATCAGCTGCCCCCAGGCTTGCGCGGCTCGGCCGGCCCACCAGCCGAGCTCGGTCGGCTCGCCCGAGAAGCCGTAGCCGGGGACAGACGGGAGGACCAGGTCGAACGCGTCCTCGGCGGCGCCGCCGTGGGCGGTGGGGTCCGTGAGCGGGCCGACGGTCTCGAGCAGCTCGATCACCGACCCGGGCCACCCGTGGGTCATGACCAGGGGAAGCGCGTTCTCGTGGCGCGACTTGACGTGGATGAAGTGAACGTCGAGCCCGTCGATCTCGGTCTTGAACTGCGGGAGCGCGTTCAGCCTCGCCTGGCAGCGCTGCCAGTCGTAGTCGTTCAGCCAGTAGTGCGCGAGCGCCTGGATCGTCGCCAGTTGCACGCCCTGGGAGCGATCTGTGACCAGCTCCTTGGAGGGTGTCCGCGCGTCGCCGATGCGGCGCCGCAGGTCCTCCAACGCCGCGTCCGGGATGTCAACGTGAAACGGGCGAATGGCCGTGGCGCCTGACTGGTCGGTCGTGACGGACATATGGGTCTCCTCGGGCTTGGTGGCGTGCTCAAGCCTCCTCGCCGCGAGTGTCCGTTGCGCCCGTGAAACCACTGGTCTGCACCCGGGTCTCAACTGGGCTCGGCGACTGACGCCGCGCCCGTCCGCGGCGTCGCGGCCTCGAGCAACAACTGCCGAGCAGTCCGGCCGCTACCTCGAGACGTTCCTGGTCGGGTCGTGGGAGGAGCACGAGCGCCAGCACACGCGTGGCACCCAGCACGACCAGGCGCTGCTGGCGGAAATCGACAAGCTGCTCGTGCCTGGAACAAAGCGTGATGTGCACCACTACTTGAGCACGGCAGCCGACCGGTAGCCGCGCGCGGACCGGGGTGCAGACCAGGGGTTTCACGGGTGCGAGGCACGCCGTGCGACGAGGAGGCTGGCGCCATGACAGTTCGACCGTTCACCGTCGACACTCCTGCCGACGCCGTCGAGGACCTTCGTCGACGCATCGCCGGCGCGCGCTTACCGAGCAAGGAGCTTGTGACGGATCGGTCGCAGGGCGTGCAGAGGGCGACTGTCAGCGAGCTCGCGCGGTACTGGGCGAGCGAGCACGACTGGCGCCGGTGCGAGGCGAAGCTGAACGCGCTGCCCCAATTCAAGACCGAGATCGACGGGCTCGACATCCACTTCGTCCACGCGAAGTCGGGGCACGCGAACGCGCTCCCGCTGATCATCACGCACGGTTGGCCGGGCTCGGTGATCGAGCTGCTCGAGGTCGTCGGTCCGCTGACGGACCCGACCGCGCACGGGGGCGCCGCCGAGGACGCGTTCGATCTGGTGCTGCCCTCGCTTCCCGGGTACGGCTTCTCTGCCCAGCCGACCTCCGCCGGGTGGGATCCCGCCCGCATCGCGCGCGCCTGGGCCGAGCTGATGCATCGCCTCGGCTACACCCGCTACGTCGCGCAGGGCGGCGATCAGGGCGCTGCCGTCACCGACGCGATGGCCAGCCAAGCACCCGAGGGCCTGATCGGTATCCATCTGAACTTCCTCAGAGGGGCGCTGGCCAACGCCGCCGCGATGCCCGCGGGCACCGAGGAGGAACGCGCGGCGGCTGCCGCGATCACCACGTTCAGGACGAGTGGCTTCGGCTACTTCCTGGAACAGACGACGCGGCCGCAGACGATCGGCTATGCGCTGCTCGACTCACCGGTCGCGCTGGCTGCGTGGATGCTCGACCACGACACCGACAGCTACTACAAGATCTCGAGCGCCTTCGTCGACGGCAAGCCATCGGGCAATCTCACTCGCGACCACATCCTCGACAACGTCACGATGTACTGGCTGACCGGCACCGGAGCCTCGGCGGCCCGGTCCTACTGGGAAGGGGGACAGGCGACCGCTCGGGCGGCGGGCCAGGTGCCGCCGCCGACCTCGCTCCCGGTTGGTTTCACGACGTTCCCGGGCGAGATCTTCCGGGCGCCGCGCAGCTGGGTCGAGGCCTCCTACCCCAACGTCGTCTATTTCAACGAGGCCGACCGGGGCGGTCACTTCGCCGCCTGGGAAGAGCCCGAGCTGTTCTCGACCGAGATCCGCGCGGCGTTCCGCTCGCTGCGATAGCCGGACAACCGGAACCGAATCACGGAGGCCCAGATGAGCACCGGAGGCGCAGGCCTTCGTCACTGGCATCCGGGCGAAGAGATCATCTACATCCTGGACGGGCAGCTGGAATACACCATCGACGGCGAGGGGACAAGGACGCACAGCGCCGGCGAGGCTTTCATGGTCCCGGCCGAAACGATCAACGCCGTGAGGAGTGTCGGCGGCCAACCTGGGACGGAGCTGGCCACGTACTTCGTCGAAAAAGGCAAGCCGTTCATCGTGGTCGTCGACTGAGCGCCGACGGCACGCCGCTCAGGTGAGCCCGGCCTGCTCGATCAGCTGGACGGCGGTCTGGTCGGTCCCGAGCTGCGCCGGACTCAGGGTGGCGAGGGAGAGGTTCGACAGTGGCGGCAGGGCGGGGTTCGCCGCGATCCCTGGTCGGGCCGGGTATTCGAAGTCGTAACCGTGGGCCAGGATGCGCTGGCCGGCGGCGCCGGACACGAAGTGGACGAATCGCTGCGCGGCCGCGCGGTGCTCGCTGGAGCCGAGCACCGCCGCGCCGGCGATGTTCTCGATCGAGCCGGGATCGTGATTCGGGAAGTAGTAGAGCGCGCTGTGGATCCCGCCCTGGCCGAGCTCGAGCCGGAGGCGGTACCAGTAGTACTGGTTCACGAGCCCGGCGGCCACGTCGCCGCGGTTGACCGCCGCGACCACGGCCTCCTCGTCCTGGAAGATCTGAGCGTTGCGCTTGAGTCCCGCGAGCCACTGCGCCGCGGCGCCTCGGCCGTAGGTCGCGATGATCGCCCCGACGACGGGCGGGAAGTCCGAGTCGGTCGGCGAGACCGCGATCCGCCCCTTCCACGACGGCTGAGCCAGGTCCAGGACCGACCGCGGAAGCTGGGATGCGGAGACCCGCGCTGGATCGTAGGCGAGGCTTGAGATCCGCAGGGCGATCCCCACCCATTTCCCGTCGGGCGACTGCTCGCGAGCGGGCACCTGCCCGAGGGTGCCGGCGGGCAGCTTGGCCAGCCGATTGTGAGCTTCGAGGTTCATGAGCTCCGGGGAGTTCTCGGTCAGGTACACGTCGGCCGGCGAGGAGCCGCCCTCCTGCAGGATCTGGTCCGCCAACACGATGCCGTCGGCGGTGCGCACGTTGACCTTGATGTGGGTCGCGCGCGTGAACGCCTCGACCAGCGCGGTGGTCAGTTGGGGGTGCTCGCCGCTGTACAGGACGAGCGTGTCCGCGGGCGTGTCAGCGCCGCACCCGGTGACCGCGATGCCGAGAACGGTCGCGACGATCGCGACGGTCGCCGCAAAACCGGCCCGTCTCATCGGGAGGCCGGACTACTCAGCACGGCAGCAGACTTCGATGACCCGCTTGCGTCGGCCGGCGGCACCGCGAGCGGATAGGCCATCACCGGACCGTCCACGCTGAGCGCCACGCGCTCGCCCGGGGCGGGGGCGTCGCGGCCGAGGACCCGCGCGGTGATCGGTCCCGGCACCCCATCCAGCTGCACCTGGACGACGGAGTCGGGGCCGTAGAAGGCTCGCGCGCTGACCCGGCCGATCGCGGCGCCTTCGCCCTGCGCTGGGCGCAGCCGGATCTGCTCGGGGCGGATCATCGTCTCGACCGGTCCTTGGATCTCGCGGTCGACGAGCGCGAGCTCGCCCAGCGGGCAGCTGACGATCCCGGCGTCGGCGCGCCCGGACAGCACGACGGCCTCGCCGACGAATCGCGCCACGTCGAGGTTCGCCGGGGTCCGGTAGAGGACGGCCGGCGTGGCGGTCTGGACCAGGCGTCCCGCCATCAGCACGCCGACCTCGCGCCCCATCGACAGCGCCTCGGCCTGGTCGTGCGTGACCAGGACGGCGGTCGTTCCCTGAGCGGCGAGCGCGTGCAGGACGGCGACCCGCGTCTCGGCGCGTAGCGCCGCGTCCAGCCCCGAGAACGGCTCGTCGAGGAGCACCACTGGCGGGCGGGGAGCCAGCGCGCGGGCCAGGGCCACACGACGCTGCTCGCCACCCGAGAGCTCGTGCGGGCGGCGCTCCGCATAGCGCGCGGGAAGCCCGACCAGCTCGAGCGCCTCCAAGGCACGGACGGACGCCTTGCGGTCCCTCCGCGGCAGGCCGAACGAGACGTTCCCGGCGACGGTCAGGTGCGGGTACAGCGCGCCCTCCTGCGCGACGTAGCCGATCGAGCGCTTCTCCGGCGGAAGGTGGACGCCGTCCGCCTGCGCCAGGACCCGGTCGCCGACGGACACCGTCCCGGACTGCTGCGCGATGAACCCCATGATCACCCGCAGGAGCGTCGTCTTGCCGCTGCCTGACGACCCGAGGATCGCGGTCACCGTGCCGTCGGGCACGACGAGATCGACACCCGACAGCACGTCGTCCTGACCGTAGGAGGCAGAGATCTGATCGCAGCGCAGCTCGGCCATGGTCAGGAATCACCGAACCCGCGGACGCGGCCGAAGCGGCTCATGAGGACGTAGGTGGCGATCAGCGCCAGGGCGACCAGCACCGCCGCGAACGGCGCGGCGGCGGCGAACGCGACCGTGCCGCTGTCGGCCCAGAACTGGGTGCCGAGGGTGGTGAGTCCCGGAGGCAGCAGCACCTGAGCGGTCGAGAGATCCCCCAGCACGAACGCGAACACCAACACGCCGGCCGCCGCGAGCCCCGGGCGCGCCAGTGGCACGGTGACTCGCCACACGGTTTGCAGCGGCCCGAGGCCGAGCGCCCGGCCGGACTCCTCCAGTGACGGCTCGATCAGGCCGATCGTGCTCCGCAACGCCACGACCGCGAACGGCACGAACAGCGTGGCCTCGGCGAACACCAGCAACACCACGGTCCCGTACACGAGGTGTGCGACGTGCGCGGCGCCGTAGGCCAGTGCGATCGCGGCGACGAGGTCCGGCAGCGCGAACGACAGGTAGACGCTGCGCTCGATCGCGATCACGAGCCGGCCCGAGCGCCGGACGGCCAGAATCGCGACCGGGAGCGCCAGCAGCACCGCGACGAGCGCGGCGGCGGCCCCGAGGAGCAGCGTGGTCAAGGTCGCCGACCACACGGTCCCGACGCCCGCGGGTGCGCCGGCGGTGCCGTTGCCCTGCGCGAACCAGTGCGCGAGCAGACCGAGCGGGATTCCGAGGCTGACCGCCACCACGAGCGCCAATCCCACGAGGGCAAGCGGCGTCGCGCGTCCCAGCCGGTAGCGCACCGCTCCACGCCGCGCGCCCTGACTGATCCGCGTGTAGTTGGCCCCCCCTCGCAGGCGATATTCGCCGAACAGGACGACCACGCAGATCACGGTGGAGAACAAGGACAGCGCCGCGGCGCCCGCCGCGCTGAAGCCGAGCTGGTACTGCGCGTAGATGTTCACCGACAGCGTCTGGAACTTCAGGGCCACGAACGCGTCGAACTCGACGAGGGTGTCGAGCAGGACGAGCAGCATGCCGCCCAACAGCGCCGGGCGCAGCTGCGGGAGCACCACCCGCACGAACGTCCGCCACGCGCTGAGGCCGAGCGATCGCGCCGTCTCCTCGAGGGCAGGGTCCATCACGCGCAGCGACGCGGCCACGAGCAGGAACACGATCGGGTAGTAGGAGAAGGTCACGATCGCGGTGGCGCCCCAGAACCCGGTCAGCGACGAGCTCAGGGTTGCCCAGGCGTAGCTCGTGACGAACAGCGGCACGGCGAGCGGCGCGACGAGCAGCAGCGGCCAGATCCGGCGACCGGGCAGGCGCGTTCGCTCGACCAGCCAGGCCGTCGCGAGCCCGAGCGCGCCGGAGACCGGCGTCACCAGCACGGCCAGCTCGATCGTGTGCAGGAACAGGGTCGGCGTCGCACTCGCGGTGATCGCGCGCCGGGCCGCCGGCAATCCCCCCTGAGCCGCCTGCACCACGGTGATCAGGACCGGCAGCGCCACGAGCAGGGCGACGCCCACGCCGATCAGCACGAGCCCGGCTGGGGGTCGCACGGCCCGCCTGCGCCGTGGCGCGAGGCGCGTGGGTCTGGCCTGAATCGTTTCGATCACAGACGGTACGACGCCAAGTGTCGCCGGGACCTTCCGTCGGGGCAAGGGCGGCGGGTCAGCGATCGCCGAGGGGCGACGCGCCGGCCGACCGGTCGGTGGCGCCGTCCAGCACCGTGAGGATCAAGCGCGAGGGGCGTGTGGGGTCGTGATGGAGACGGTTGCGCGCGACGGTGGCGTCCGTTGCCGCGCTCTCGTCGCCGCCTGTCCCCAGGTTGATCGCGAACTTGGGGTGAGCGGAGGAAGCGACCTCGAGGCGGATGCAGTGGCCGGGGAGGAAGCGCTGGGACGTGTCCCACATTGCGACCTCAACCTCGTACACCGCGTCTGGCTGCACCGGTTCGGCGCGCTCGTGCCCGGATCGATACCGCAGGCGGACCAACCCGTCACAGAGCCGCTGGGCAAACCCGTTGGGGTGCAGATCGAGGAGCTTCGCGGTCACGTCCGTGTCACCCGCGGACGTGGACACGAACGCCACGAGCCGCACCGGACCGACCACGTCGAGCGCCTCGGTTAATGGCTCGCCCGTGTAAACGAGTACGTCACCGCGGGTCTCCACGCCGGAGTAGTCGTCCGGCCCGCCGATCTGGGCCGACGAGGCTGGGGTGAGGAAGGGAACCGGACGCATTGGATCGTGTACCCATTCATCGGCAGGTGACTGTGCCGGTGCGGGACCGTCGTGAAGTCGTCCGTCGCCATAGCGCGAGTTGGCGCGACCGTCACTGTCGAGATGCAGTGCCAGCTCGGCGCTACCGGGCGGCGGCCATTCGGCCACGTCGAGCCAGCGGTTGGCGCCCATCAGGAAGATCCGCGCCGGCGGCGACGGCTCGGCCGCGCGACGACCCCGAACCATCTCGTCCAGGAAACCCGTCATCGCCGCGTCCAGGTCGATCACGGCGTCGGGCCCGAAGTCGACCTCCCCCAGCGTCCGGCTCGCGTTGACCTGATGGCCCCAGGGACCCATGAGCAGTCGCTGGCGTGTCCGTCCGGCGGCGCGTAGGGCGGCGAAGTTCGCCGGCGTGCCGATCTCCTCGTCGTCATACCAGCCCGAGATGTGGAGCACCGGAACGTCGATTTCACCTATGCGATGTTGGTAACGGATCGGCTCCCACCACGCGTCGAGCGTCTGGTGGCGGCACTGCTCGCGCCACGGTTCGGAGTGAAACCCTGCCGCCTCGTCGAGTTCGATCAGCGGCCGGTGGCGGTACACCTCCATCCAGTCGACACCCTCGGTGTACTGCATCACGCGCCCGTCGGTGATGCGAAACCAGTGGATGTACATCGGTCCCGGCACGCCGGTGGGGTTCTCGACGAACGGGTCCGCCGGCGTCACCAACACGATCATCGCCCGCAGCGCCGGCGGATCGTGCAGCGCTGTGAGCCACTGGATGCGGCCCGAGTAACTGCCGCCGAACGTGGCCGCCGAGCCGTCGCACCAGTCCTGGGCGACAGCCCACGCGATCACGTCGACACCGTCGATTCCGTCCTTACCGTGAGGGTCGAACACCCCGTCCGAGTCGCCGCGCCCGCGCACGTCGACCCAGCAGGCGCAGTACCCCGCCTTCGCGAACACGTCAGCGCGCCGGGTTGGAAGCTCGCCCCCGCGCCCGTAGGGCGTGCGCATGACCACCACCGGCGCCGGCAGCTCGTCGGGGAGCACCAGGTCGGCGGCGAGCGCGACGCCGTCGCGCATGGGGATCCGCATATTGAAGCGCCGGGTGAGTCTCGGATGCAGCATCGGTCGGCAAGGCTACCCTTGTCCGATGGCAACGATTGCGGTGACGGGCGGAAGCGGGAAGGCCGGGCGGGTCGTCGTGCGCGATCTGCACGAGCACGGGCACAGGGTGCTCAACATCGACCTGGTGCCCTCGCCCGAATCGCCGCATCCGGAGGCCGAGATCCCGTTCCTGCGGGCGGACGTGACCGACTTCGGTCAGACCCTCGAGGCGCTGAGCGGCGGGCACACGTTGCCCGGGGTCGAGGTCGTCGTTCACCTCGCGGCGATCCCGTCGCCCGCGCACGCGACGCCCGATCAGGTGTTCCGGACCAACGTCACGAGCACGTACACGGTGTTCTCGGCCGCGGCGCGACTCGGTCTGCCGCGGGTGGTGTGGGCGTCCAGCGAGACGACGCTTGGGCTCCCGTTCGACCGTCCGCCCGACTACGCGCCGGTCGACGAGGCGCATGTTTACCCCAGACGAGCTACGCACTATCGAAGGTCCTGGGCGAGGAGATCGCGCGGCAGATGCACCGCTGGCACGGAACAACGATCATCGGGCTGCGGTTCTCGAACGTCATGGTCCGCTCCGACTACGAGCGCTTCCCGACCTTCTGGGACGACCCGCACCTGCGCAAGTGGAATCTCTGGGGGTACGTCGACGAGAGTCACGTCGCCCAGAGCGTGCGGCTCGCGCTCGAGGCGGATGTGGACGGGGCCGACAGCTTCATCATCGCGGCCGCCGACACGGTGATGCAGCGGCCGAGCCGCGAGCTGATGAGCGAGGTGTTCCCCGGCGTACCGGTCGCCGACGACGTCAGCGGGCACGACACGCTGCTCGACATCGGCAAGGCACGCAGGATCCTCGGTTACGCGCCGGCCTTCAGCTGGCGCGAGCTGTTCTGAACGACTCTTTCACATAACCGGACCCGTCGGTCCGCTACGATGGGGGCCATGGCCGAGACGTCCGCACCGGCGCCCCAGCCCGAGGGGCTCGACCGCGAGACCCTGATCGTCGCCGGCGTCGTTCTGCTGGGGGCGGTCATGTCGATCCTGGACACGACGGTGGTCAACGTGGCCATCGCTCACCTGGCCGTCGCGTTCCAATCCTCGTTGACGACCATCCAGTGGGTCATCACCGGGTACACGCTGGCGCTCGCCGCGGTTATCCCGATCAGCGGCTGGGCGGCGGACCGCTTCGGCACCAAGCGCATCTACCTCTGGTCGCTCGTGCTGTTCACGCTCGGGTCCGTCCTATCCGGCTTGGCCTGGAGCGCCGAGTCGCTGATCGTCTTCCGCGTCCTCCAGGGGTTCGGCGGCGGCCTGATCATGCCCGTGGTCATGACGATCATGACCAAGAAGGCCGGTCCTCACCGGATGGGGCGCGTGATGGGCGTGCTCGGCGTCCCGATGCTGATCGCCCCGATCCTGGGCCCGATCCTCGGCGGCTGGCTGGTCGACAACGCGTCGTGGCGGTGGATCTTCTTCATCAACCTGCCGATCGGGATCGCCGCCTTCATCCTCGCGCAGATCGTGCTCGAGCGCGATCAGCCCCAGCCCGCCCACAAGCTCGACTGGGTCGGGATGCTGCTCCTGTCGCCCGGCCTGGCGGTGTTCATCTTCGGGCTCGCCGAGTCCTCGACCTACGGCTTCGGCTCGTTCCGCTCCTGGGGCCCGACGGTGGCGGGCGTCGTGCTGATCGCCGCGTGGTTCGTCCACACCTGGCGCAGCCCAAACCCGCTGATCGACCTCAGGACCTTCGCCCACACGCGCGCCGGCGCGGCCGCCGGCACGTTCCTGCTGTTCGCCATCTCGGTGTTCGGGACGATGCTGCTCGTTCCCCTCTACTACCAGACGGTCCGTGGCGCGTCGGCGCTTCAGGCCGGCCTGCTGCTGGCTCCGGGCGGCTTCGGCGCGATGCTCATGATGCCGCTCGCGGGACGCCTGACCGATAGCTACGGGCCCACCTGGCTGCCCGCCACGGGCCTGCCGCTGGTCGCGATCGGGCTGATCCCATTCGCGTTCGTCGGCCCGCACACCTCCTACGTTCTGCTGTCCTTCGGCAACTTCGTGCAGGGCCTCGGGATGGGCCTGTCGATGATGCCGAACATGACCGCCGCGATGCAGGCGGTGCCGCCCGCCGCAATCGCACGCACGAGCACGGCGATGAACATCATCCGGCAGGCCGGTGCCTCGATCGGCACCGCGGTGCTGTCGGTCATCCTCGCCTCGGCGATCACGAGCAACCTGACCGGGATCGTCAGCAGCCGTGCGACGGGCTCCGGGTCGGGTGGGCTGGCAACCCTCCAGCATCTGCCGGCGAGGCTGCACACCGCGGTCGCCGCCCCGTTGGCCGACGCCTTCTCTTCCACGTTCGTGTGGGCGTTCGTGCTCATCCTCGTCGCGCTGATCCCCGCGATCGGATTGGCCTACTCGGGCTGGCGCCGCCCCGTGCGGGCGCCGGCCGGCGCGCCCGCCATCCTGGAATAGCACCGCCGCCTCTCGCCTACCGCTCGGTGGGATTCCGCTGAGCGGCGTGATAGGTTCCCGGCCCACATACCGAGCCGAATCACTGGACCATCCGTGGATCGGTGAGCGGGGGACCCACTGCGATCAGCCTGATCGCCGGGGCGAATCGCCGGACATCGTCGGCGTAGCGCCAGCGCGCGAGCCCGTCAGCTAACCCCGCAGGCTCTCGAGACGCTTTCATAAGGAGGTCGGTGAAATCTGCGCGTGATCTCGCTCGGGCTGATCCCTGGCGGGAATCGCTCGAGCGCTCCCGGGCGCGGCGCGGGCCGGTGCGGCCGCAGCCGGAGCCGTCGCCGGCCTCGCGGCCAGCCGCGCGGCGGGCCGCGCCCGCGGTCTCGCCGCGGGTCGAGCGTGACCGCGCTGCGCAGTGGCGTAACCATGCTGCGTCGTGGCTCGACCGCGTGTTCTCCACGCGCCTGGTCATCCCATCCCTCGGTCCCAGGACCGTCGCCGCGCTCGCGCTGTTCGCGGCGATCGTCGCCAGCGGCCTCGCCGGCGGCGGCTCGCACGACTCACCGACTGCGGCGCGCGCCGACACCACGCAGGCCGCGAGCATCTCACGCCCCGCCGGATCGCACGTCGCGACCCACAGCGCCGCCCCAGCGGGATGGGCCGACTGCCCCCTGTCGGTTGCGCCGGCCGGGTACGTGAACCCGCTCTCCGGCGCCACCGTGAAGCCGGAGCGAATCGACCAGGGCGTCGACTACGCCGGCAGCGGGGTGCTCGTCGCGATCGGAGCCGCGAGGATCACGCGTGTGGCGACGTCGAACGCCGGATGGCCCGGAACGTTCCTCGAGTACCAGCTTCTGGACGGCGCCGACGCCGGCTGCTTCGTCTTCTACGCCGAGGGGGTAACGCCCGTCGAGGGCCTGCAGGTTGGGCAGACGGTCAGCGCGGGAGACACGCTCGCGACGATCATCCCGAAATGGCCAACGGGGATTGAGATCGGGTGGGGCGCCGGGATCGGCACGAAGGCCTACGCCAAGGTCGCCGGGCAATGGAGCACCACCGACGATCAGGACAACACCGCGACGGCGGCGGGGAAGAACTTCTCGGCGTTGATCGCCGCGCTGGGCGGAGCGCCGGGAGTGGTCGAGGGGTAGCCGACCGGCTACGCAGCGATCTTCGTCAGCAGCAGCCAGGCGCTAGCGACCCCGCCGGCGAGACCCACGAGCACGGGCGGGACAAGCAAGTCGAGTCCCGCCGACAAGTTGAAAACGAGCAGCGCGCCCGCGACGACGAGCATGGCCGATGTGACCGCCTTGGGCGCTACCGCGTCGAGCAGCGTCGCGAGCGCGTGTGCCGGGGCGTCGCTGTCGCCCGCCGCCGGGTCGACCTTCGCGCGGCGGTCGAGCACCAGGTGGGCCGCTCCGCTGAGGATCGCAAGCGCCAGAACCTCCACCCCGAGCAACCGTTTCGTCTGATCCGGGATCGAGAGGAGGATCGCGGCGAAGAGCACCGTGACGAACAGTGAAAGCGTCTGCGCCGCGCGGTTTCGGAGCTCCTGAGAGGCCGTAATCGGAATCTTCTGCCCGGCGCACCCGGTCGCCTGGTAGGTTCGCTACCTACCTATACGGGCACCGTCCGTCCAAGACATCGTGAGCGCAGCGGTCCGCACCATGGCGCAGCCGCGGTGGGCGGCGGCGCGATCCGTCCCCGAACTGGTCGGGCGGCGCGCGGAGTTCGCTGCGCTCGAGGATGAGCTGAATCGCGCAAAGCAGGGTAGCTTCCGGCTCGTGCTGCTGGTCGGCGAGGCCGGCGTCGGCAAGAGCCGCCTCGGGCGCGAACTGCTGGCGCGCCACCGCGAGGCGACCGGCCTGCTGGCGCACGGCTATCCGCTCGCGGCCAGCGCCGCCTTCGGACTGTGGACCGAGGCGATCGACCCGTTCCTCCAGAACCTCTCGGACGCCGAGGTCTGCGCGCTCTGCGGCGGGCTACTCGACGACCTGGCCAGCGTGTTTCACCGCGTCGCGCTCGTACGAGGGTCGGTTCCGCAACGGGATCCCCCGCTGCCCCGGTTGCTCCAGGGTCTCGCTGCGCTGCTGGGCAACCTCGCACGACGGACTCCGCTCGTGGTGCTCCTCGACGACGTGCATTTCGCCGACGCGTCGTCTTGGGAGGCGCTCCGGTTCCTGGCCCGGCACCTCGACGACGCTCGTCTGCTGGTGGTGGCGACGACCCGCCCTGCCGAGCTGGCGAGCCACGACGTCGCCCCATCGATTCTGTTCGAGCTCGACCAGGACGCGCTGCTGTCGCGCTTCGAGATCGCTCCGCTGACGCGGCCGGCCTTGCGAGAGCTGACCGAGGCGGTGATCGAGCGTCCGGCGCCGGCCGCGCTCGTGGACTGGGTCTGCGCGCGCTCGCAGGGCAACCCGCTGTACGCAATCGGCCTCCTGCGCGCGCTCATGGAGGAACAGGGGGACCTGTCCAATCCGCATCTCCAGCGCCTGCCCGAGGGTCTGACCGACCGCGTCACCTCCGAACTGCGCCGGCTCGACCCGGCGTCGCAGGGCGTGCTCGAGCTGCTCGCGGTGGTGGGACGGCCCGTGTCCCTCGGCGACCTGATCGCGCTGACGGGAAAGCCGCTCGAGCAGGTGGGTCCGATCCTGGCCGAGCTGGTCAAGGCGCGGATCGTGGATGAGGAGGAGCGGAGCGGCGAGCTCGGCTACGAGCTACAGCACCCGCTCGTCCGCGATGTCATCTACGAGGCGACCGGCGCCACCCAACGGCGGCTACTGCACCGACACGCCGCGCGCTCGCTGTTGCAGACCGGTCACCTCGCCGAGGCGGCGCTGCACTTCGCGCGCTCGGCCGAGCGCGGCGACTCGGAGGCGGTCGAGGTGCTGCTGGACGCGATGCGCCAGGCCGAACGGCGGGAGGCGTACCGCGAGGCGCTCCAGCTCCAGGCCGAGCTGGTCGATCTGTTGCCCGCCGACGACCAGCGCTGGCTCGAGGTGCTCGAGGCGATGTTCGCGCGCGCCGAGTGGCTGATCGACCACCGCGCCGAGACGGACGCCCCCGTCGCGGTGAGAGCGCTCCGCGTCATCGACGGCCTGCTCGAGGGTTCCCCCGACCACGCCCGGCGCGCGATCGTCAAGTTCCGGCTCGCGACCTTCCTGGCGTGGGGCCTGGGCGAGCTCGACCAGGCTTACGAGGACTGCCGGCAAGCGCACGAGTTGTTCGAGCGCTCGGGCGACCGGCGGCAGACGCTGCTGGCCGCGCGCGAGCTGGCCTGGATCAGGGGCCTGCGGGGAGATCTCGCCGGGATGGGCACCGCCGCGCGAGCGGTGGTCGACGCCGCGGACGCGGCCGGCGACCGGTTCGTCGCGATGCAGGGCCTGTCCGCGGTCAGCTACAGCGCGAACTTCTGCGGGGCGCTTTCCGAGGGGGAGGCGGTCCTGCGCCGCGCCGCGGCGATCGCCCGGCAGGACGAGAAGGAGTACCGCCTCACCGTCGTGCTTGGAGGGCTGGCGGCTGGACTTGCGCTCCAGGGCCGGGTCGACGAGACCGCCGCGATCTTCGAGGAGGCGAAGGCAGCGAACCCGGCCTACCGGGACAGCATCCTGGTCGAACTCGAGGCGCTCGTGCGCTGGATCGGGGGCGACTTCCGGGCGTCACTCGGCGCCGCGCGCGACGTGGTCGCGTGGTTGCCCAGCGTCACCGCCCGCCGACGCGTGCCGGGACTGGCGTTCGGGGCCCTGTCGGCGATCGAGCTGGGCGAGGCCGCCGAAGCCGGGCGACTGCTGGCCCGTGCGCGCGCGGCGCTCGGCGAGCGCGACTGGTCGTTCCACCTGCCCATGACCCGTGCCGCGGAAGGCGTTCTGGCGTGGCAGGACGGACGCGCCTCCGATTGCGTGACGCTGGTCGCCGCGGCGGCGGCACGGGTGTCGGAGATCCAGGCGCGACCGTTGGCCGCGATGTTGCTGTTCGAGCTCGCCGAGGCCGCCGCGGATGCCGGCGACGGCGCCGCGGCGAGCGCCGCGGCAGCGGAGCTGCAGGAGATCGCCCGGTGCATCCGGCTGCCGTTGTACGACGGTCTGGCCGCGACCGCATCGGCCTGGGCTTACCTGGCTCGGGGTGAGACCGAGACAGCCACCGAGTCGGCGCGACGGGGGGTCGAGCTCCTGGGGCCGACCGGCTGGACGGCGCATCTGGCGCGGTCCCATTACGCGCTCGGGCGGTCGCTGCCGGCTGCCGAGCGGGTCGGGGCGGTGGAGGCAATCGAGCGGGCTGCGGCGATCCTCGAGCAGTGTGGAAGTGCGTGGCGAAGGGATCGGTGTCTGGAAGCGCTGCGACGCCTCGGGAGCGCGGGGCGGCGCGCGGCAGCGGCCGCGCTCGGGCCGGGGTCGCTAACCCGCCGCGAGCGTGAGGTCGCCCGCCTCGCCGCGACCGGGATGAGCGCGAAGGAGATCGCGCAGGCGCTGTTCGTCGGCAAGCGGACGGTCGAGACGCACCTCGCCAGCGTGTACGCGAAGCTCGGCGTGGACTCGAAGCTGCAGCTCGTCCGCCGTGCGGGCGAGCTCGGGCTGTCGTGAACCGGATCCGTACGCAGATCCGTATCGATACCGAAGACAGGTACCGAACGTCGGCTTACGCTGGCGGTCTCGATGCCCGGGTCTGTTGGGCGCGGCGAACGTAGATAGGGGGCTGGCACATGCGTGACTACGAGACGCTTCGGCAACTACATCAGGCGTACGCGCTCGGGCTGGCGCCGCGGCTGCTCGAGCGGCTCGACTGGCCGCCCGACCGGCTCGCCGTGCACCGTGTGCAGCGCCTGCGTGAGTTCGTGGCGGAGGCGATCGAGCGCTCTCCCTGGCATCGCGAGCGATTGGCCGACGTCGATCCGCGCGGACTCGACGAGCTGAGCCTGCGCGACCTGCCGCCGATGACCAAGGCCGACCTGATGGAGAGCTTCGATCGGATCGTCACCGACGAGCGCCTGTCGCTCGACGTCGTGAACGAACACCTGGGCGCGGTAGGCACCGGCGGATACCTCCTCGACGGTTACACAGCGATCACATCGGGCGGCTCGACCGGGGAACGCGGCGTGTTCGTGTACGACTGGAACGGCTGGGCGACCTTCTGGCTGGGCACGTTTCGCCAGACGTTGCGGGCCAAGTGGTCACACCCAGAGCTCGCAGGCCGTCCGGTACTGCTGGCTTGGGTGGCGGCGGCGCATTTCACGCACGCCACGGCGGCGCTGTCGAGAACGTTCGCGAGCCCGGAGTTCGTGAACGTTCGCTTCCCGGTGACGCTGCCGACCGAGCGGATCGTCGCCGGGCTCAACTCCGCCCAGCCGGACTTCCTCGTCGGGTATCCCTCGGCGTTGCACGTGCTGAGCTTCGAGGCGCGCGCCGGGCGGTTGCGGATCGCGCCGTGGCGCGTCCTGAGCTGCGCGGAACCGCTGTTGCCGGAGATCCGGGCGGCGGCGCAGGAAGCCTGGGGCGCGCCGGTCGGGAACATCTGGGCGACGTCGGAGGGCGGCGGCGTCGGGCTCCCGTGCGATCACTCGCGCTCGCACCTGAGCGACGATCTTCTGATCGTCGAGCCGGTCGACGAGGAGGGCCGGCCGGTCGCGCCCGGACAGCGCTCGGCCAAGATCTACCTGACGAACCTGTTCAACCGGGCGCTCCCGCTGATCCGCTACGAGATCACCGACGAGGTGACCGTCGAGACCGAGCCGTGCCCGTGCGGGTCCGCTCACCGGTGCGTGGCGGACGTCCAGGGGCGGCTCGACGATGTGTTCGTCTACGACGGCCGGCGAGTCCATCCGCATGTCCTCCGCTCGGTGCTCGCTCGCCATCCGGGGGTGGTCGAGTACCAAGTCCGCCAGACCTCGGTGGGTGCGCGGATCGTCGTGCGTTGCGGCGCGTTTGTGGACGTGCAGGGACTGGGTGCGGAGATCAGGGACGCGCTCGGCGGGCTCGGCTTGCCCGATCCCGTCGTCGACGTCTCGGTCGTCGAGCGGTTGGAGCGCGACCCGGGGCCGGCCAAGCTCAGGCGCTTCGTAGCGCTCGGTGACCGCGGTCCCGTCGTCGAGCCCGTCCTGTCCGCGGCCGTCTGAGGGAGCGCACATGCGAAAGCTCATCGACCGGATCCGTGATTCGGTGATCGGCGACGACATCGTCCTGGCCGGGCCGTTCGGGCCGCGCCGGATGGTCTACGCCGACGCCACGGCCTCGGGGCGCTCGCTCACGTTCATCGAGGACTTCATCCGCGATCAGGTGCTACCGACGTACGGCAACACGCACACCGAGGCGTCGGCGACCGGGCGACGCACCACGGCGTTGCGCGACGAGGCGCGGCGCGTCATCCACCGCGCGGTGAACGGAGGCGAGGAGGATCTGGTGATCTTCTGCGGTACCGGCGCGACGGGGGCGATCGACAAGCTCATCCGCCTGCTGGCGCTGGATCCATGGGATCGCCCGGTGGTGTTCATCGGGCCCTACGAGCACCACTCCAACGAACTGCCCTGGCGAGAGTCGGTGGCCGACCTCGTGACGATCGGCCAGGACGGCGCCGGCGGTGTTGACCTCGCGCACCTCGAGTACGAGCTGCGACGCCACGCCGACCGCACGGTCAAGATCGGCAGCTTCTCCGCGGCATCGAACGTGACCGGCATCGTGACCGACGTCGACCGCGTGACGATCACGCTGCACCGCCACGGCGCGCTGGCCTGCTGGGACTACGCCGCCGCGGGGCCATACCTCCCGATCGACATGAACGCGGGGCCCCCGATGCCGGACGGAAGCCTGGCCTACAAGGACGCGGTGTTCATTTCGCCGCACAAGTTCATCGGCGGCCCGGGGACGCCTGGCGTCCTGGTCTGTAAACGGTCGTTGCTCCGGAGTCCGATCCCGTCCGTTCCCGGGGGCGGAACGGTGTTGTGGGTCAGCCCGTCCGCGCATGCGTACCACCCCGATCCCGAGGTCCGGGAAGAGGGCGGGACCCCCGGGATCGTCGAGTCGATTCGCGCCGGGCTCGTGTTCGCGCTCAAGGAGTCGGTGGGGACCGAGGAGATCCGTCGCCGCGAGCATCGCCTGGCTCGCCGCGCGCTCGCCTCGTGGCGTGTCAACCCGCGCATCGAGATCCTCGGCGGCACGGAGCTCGAACGTCTTCCGATCATTTCGTTTGGCCTGCGTCACGGCGGTCGCATGCTGCATGCGAACTTTGTGGCCGCGCTGCTCAGCGACCTGTTCGGCATCCAGGCCCGCAGCGGGTGCTTCTGCGCCGGTCCCTACGTCCATCGCCTCTCGGCGATCGACGACGACACGTCGGCGCGGATGCAGGAAGCGGCGGCCCACGGGCAGCTGGGCGCGGTGCTCTCGTTCACCCGACTCAGCTTCAACTACTTCATGAGCGAGACCGCGTTCAACTACATCCTCGACGCGGTCCACCTGATCGCCGATCACGGGTGGAAGCTGCTGCCGTTGTATCGGTTCGATCCGGAGACCGGCTTGTGGCGACACCGCGCGGGTGTGTCCGACTCGGCGGTGGATCTACGTGACGCGCTCGTTGGCGGTGCTTCGGCTCGCGTGGTCACGGCCTCCGAGCGTGTCCTTGCGCGCCAGCTCGAGGCGGCGAAGCGGATCATCGCCGCGGTCGAGACTGATCCGCCGGCGTTTTCTGATGAAGCGCTGAGTGAGGAGCTCGAGCGCATCCGGTGGTTCGTGCTGCCCGGCGAGGGGCGCGCGCGACGAACGGAGCTGACGACATGACCGGTGGGCGCCCCGCTGTCTTCAACGAGGTCGAGGTGCGCGGCGCGGCCGGTCTCACGATGGTGACGGGCGCGGTCGCGTTCGCCTACGCCTACTTCGACAAGCAGTACGTCCCGCTTCAGATCGTCGCGAGCCTGTTCTTCGTCGAGTTCCTGATCCGGGTGACGGTCGGACTGCGGTTCAGCCCGTTCGGTGTTGCGGCGGGCGTCATCACGCGTGGTCGCCCGCCGGAATGGGTGTCGGCGCGACCTAAGCGCTTCGCCTGGTCGCTCGGCCTCGCCATGGCGTTCGCGATGACGATCATCACCAACGTCGGGATCCGCGGCTACCTGCCGCGCACGATGTGCCTGATCTGCCTGACGCTGATGTGGATGGAGTCCGCGCTCGGGCTGTGCCTGGGTTGCCAGATCCACGGCCTGCTCGTCCGGCGCGGCTGGACGGTCTCGGGGGCCGACGTATGCCTCGAGTGTGCGGTCGGCGCGCGCGAACCGGGTCGCACACGCCGGGTCCACCCGAACGCGCCCGGATTGTCATCCGTTCCGGATGATGGCGCGGGCGGGGCTCGCGCGAGACTGTGAGAGATGATCGACCGATTGACAGATATGCCCCCGGGGACGCTTGGCTTCCGGGTCACCGGCGACGTCCAGCGTGAGGACTACGACCAGGTGCTGGCCCCTGAGCTCGAGCGGGCGATCGCTGCGGGGGATGGACTGCGGACGCTGTACCTGATCGAGAAGTTCAAGGAGATCGAGCCCAGCGCGCTGTGGGCCGACGCGAAGGTCGGGTTCAATCTCGGCATCCGCCACCACGAGGCGTGGGTGCGGTCGGCCATCGTCACCGACATCGAGTGGATGGCGCGCGCGACGAGACTGTTCGCGTGGATGATCCCCGGCGAGGCGCGGGTGTTCCCGGTCAGCGCGCTGGATCAGGCCAAGGCCTGGGTGGCCGGCGGTAGCCTTGCCGCCGGGAGTGAAGGTACCGGCGCATAGTGGGCTGTTCGCGGTCGCCGTCGCGGCCGCGGTCATGCTGGCGGGCTGTGGCGGCAGCCGCGGTCAGACGGCGCCTTTGCCGGTGGCGGTCCCGACGCCGACCGTCGCGACGTCGCACGCGCCTCAGCTCGTGTCGATGCGCCGTACGGATGGAGCGACGTGGGAGACGGTCATCGTCCGTTCCGACGGCACCGGCGACGTGGGGTGTTCATCGGAGAGTGGAGCGGTACCCACCATCGAGGGTTTGCCCTGGAGCCGGGCGCGCTGTCGCGGCTGAGGGTCCTTGTCGCCGGCGCGGCGCGCAGTCCCGAGCCGCCTGGATGGGGGAGCTCGACCCCATCCGCGGTGTATTCCATCTTCGCGCAGCGGCGGTACCTGGAAACGGCGCAGGGCCACGTGCCGCGCCGGCTCGCGGGGTTGGTCGGCGTCCTGAACGGGCTGATCGACCGATACTCCTGAGGCCGGCGCGGCAGGTCTTGAGGCTCTGCGCTGCGCGTGAGGCCGAGCCGTTGTTCGGTTACAGCGGTCGGCTTTGGGCGGCTACGGAAGCGGGTGCGAGCCGCGATGCACGACGGTGACCGTTCCCGAGCTCTCGGGATGGGCGCTTCCCGGTGCGTAGTCGTACACGACTCCGGTCGCGAAGTTCATCACGAACACGTCGACGAGCGCGTGCGACTTCGGATCCTGCCACGCCACATAGAGCTCGTGGTTTCCGATCGGCATCGCCACATAGTTCTCGGCCGGGAACTTCGTGCCGACGAACGGCCCCTTGATCGGGACTCCCTGCACCTTCGAGTGCGTGTAGGTCTGCTGGAACGTGTTGCCGGTGTTGCGCCCGAGGCTGTAATCGGTGTCGATCACGTAGCCGCTCAGGTCGAACCGCTTCACGCTCGGTCCGGCGGCGCTTCGCGCCTTGGTGGCGGCGTGGCCGGACCCCGCGGCCGCGGTGGCGCCCGCCACCGCCGTGTACGCCCCGATCGACGCGCCTGCGAGCAGCACCGCCGAGGCCAAGCGCGCACGCTTGGTTGAACCCATTTGCATCCCCTCTCCTCTGTGGATGGTGGTGGTCGGCGCCGATCCTACGGCGGGCCTGGTCCCGGCTTCCACAGCTTGCGGCGCCATTCTGCGCTGAGGGTCAAGGAAACGGTCGCTGTCGGTCGCTTCGTTCGTGGGCTGTCGGGACCGCGGGGGGTTTACGCTCTGGTCCATGTGCCGAAACATCCGAACTCTCTACAACTTCGATCCTCCCGCCACCGAGGAGGAGGTCAGGGCCGCCGCGCTCCAGTACGTGCGGAAGATCAGCGGCTTCAGCAAGCCCTCGCGAGCCAACGAGGAGGCATTCGCGCGGGCGGTGGACGCGGTCACGGCCGCGTCGATCGAACTGCTCGACGCGCTGAGCACGACGGCGCCGTCCAGGAACCGCGAGGCCGAAGCCGCCAAGGCCCGGGCGCGCGCCGCGCAGCGGTTCGCGGCCTAAGGCCTGCTCTGGCGTTCTGGCGGACGGTGGGCGGCGGCGAACATCGCGCGCGTCGCGCCGGCGATCTCGACCAGGGCGTCCCGCGCGCTCCGGCTCACGCCGGCGGCCGAGACGAAGCCGTGGACGAAGCCCGGGATCCGGCGCAGCGTCGCCGGGCTGCCGGCATCGCTGAGCGCCCGGGCGTACGCCTCGCCCTCATCGCGGAGCGGATCGAACGCGGCGGTCACGACGAGGGCAGGCGCGAGCCCGGACAGATCCTCGGCGAGCAGGGGTGAGGCGCGCGGGTCGCTCGCCTGCTCGCTCTCCGGGCCCAGGTAGTTCGCCTCGAACCAGTCCATCTCGGCGTCGGTGAGCAGGAACCCCTCGGAGAACAGCTGGCGCGACGGGTGGCGCTCGGAGAAGTCGGTGGCCGGGTAGATCAGCACCTGGACCACGGGCGCCGGCCCGCCGTCGTGCGCCGCGAGTTGCGCGACCACCGCGGCCAGGTTCCCGCCGGCGCTGTCGCCGGCGACGCCGATGCGGCGTGGGTGGGCTCCGAGGTCGGCGGCGTTGGCGTAGGCCCACGCGAGCGCCGCGCGCGCGTCATCTACCGCGGCCGGGAACGGATGCTCGGGCGCCAGGCGGTAATCGATGGCCAGCACGTGCGCGCCGGCGTGGCGGCACAGGATGCGGCAGACGGCGTCATGGGTGTCGAGGTCGCCGTAGGTGAACCCGCCGCCGTGGTAGTAGACGAGCAGAGGATGGGGCCCGCCGAGCTCGCTCGGGGTGTAGTGGCGCGCGCGGAGCGGAGGTGCGGTGTCGAGCTCGAGGTCGGCCACCGAGCCGACGGCGGTCGGCTTGCCCGCGTAGACCTCCATGAGCAGCCGGCGGCGCCGGCGCGCCTCCGCCGGCGTGAGCGTCTCCGGCCGGGGCTCGTTCCGGCGCTCGAGCATCGCCAGACCCAGCTGCACCTCGGGCGCGAGCGTGTCGCCGTCCAGCTGGACCGGGGGCCGGCCCGAGAGGCGCACCTGCAGGCTCGGCGGAAGCGCGTCGAGCGCCCGCACCGCCCACTGCTGGAGGCGGATTCCGGGGGTCGGTGGCGACAGACGACGCGGCACGCGGCGATGCTACCCGGCTTTTGACGCCCCAGTCCCTGCGCGTCGTTGCGGTCGTGCCCGCGGGCGCCAGCGCGGCGGGGGCGTTCGACGACGCCGAGGATTTCGCACGCAACGACGTGATCGGCGCCGCCCGCGCCGGCGACCCCTACCGCGGGATGCCGGCGTGGATCGACGTGGGCACGGACGATCCGTTCCGGGTCGCCGACACCGATCTGGCTCTTGCGCTGCGCCGGCACGGGCAGGTCGTGACGTTCCACGTCGGGCCGGGGTCGCACACGGGGTCGTATTGGAGCAGCCACTGGGACAGCTATCTGCGGTTCTATGCCGGCGCGTTGGGGCGATGCCGGGCGGGGTGAGCCTGTGTTGGTGGCGGGGTGGCGGTGCGGTGGCGGGGTGCATAACGCGCATAACCGCCCGTGGCACGTTGGCTTCAGCCATATCAGCGCCTCACGGGCGCGTATGAGGCAGCGGTGCAACCCGGCCGCGGGGTTTCGCGCGTGGTGCCGTCAGGTGGGCCCGGCTGGGGCCGGCCGTCCGGGGCTGCCGGCGCGGACCGGGGGGTTGCCGGCGCGGCGTCCGACCTGCCTAAACGCCCAGAATCACTCCGCCGCGCGGCCGTCTAGAGATGGTTGCTTCCGCGGGCGGGGCGGCCCTTCGGCCGGGGCGCCGGGGGGAGGGTGCGTAATTCGTCACGCCTCGGTTATCCGCCCGAGCGTGACGAGTAATGCATCTGGGGCGTGCATAGTTCGGCACGCTCTCGGGCGGGCGGCACTCGTGACGGATTAAGCAGGTTCCCCGGAGGGGCGAGACCGGCAAAAGCGCTCACGGCGTCCATCGCTCTAACCCCCGAGGTGAACTTCTTCACCTCACCGCGGCAAAACCCGTGCACGGCTCGGCGGGGGCCGAGAGCCGGCGCGTACCCGGCGGGGGACAGCCGGCGCGGATCTCGTGCGGCGGTATCGTTGGCGCGTCTGTGAGCAGCCGGATCAACCATGTGAGCATCAACGCGCGGGATCTGGAGGAGTCGGTCGACTTCTACGTCGACCTGCTGGGGGTCGAGCGCATCCCGACGCCGAACTTCGGGCTGCGGGTGCAGTGGCTGGCACTTGGGCGCACGCAGCTGCATCTGTTCGAGCGCGATCTGCAGCCGACCAGCCACCATCACTTCGGGATCACGGTCGATGATCTGGAGCCGGTGTATCGCGCGGCGGAGCGGCGGGGCGCATTCGACTATCAGTCGTTTCGCAATCACCTGGTCGAGCTGCCCGGCGACGTGGTCCAGCTGTACCTGCGGGATCCGGCCGGCAACCTGTTCGAGATCGACCATCACGGCGTCGATCGCCTGCCCGAGGACATTCGCGAGAAGCTCAAGCCACTGTGGGAGTTCAACCCGCAGAGCGAGGAGCAGATGGCCGGACGCCTGTTCGTGCCGGACTGACCAGGTCCCTGGACCAGAGAGGTGGAGAGATGGCAGACCGAATCATGACCACGCACGCCGGCAGTCTCCCGCGCCCGGACGAGCTGGCGGACATGGTGTGGGCGCGCATGGACGGCGAGGACGTCGACGAGGCACAGCTCGAGGCGAAGACCAGCGAGGCAGTGGCCGAGTTGGTCGCCAAGCAACGGGAGGTCGGTCTCGACGTGATCAGCGACGGCGAGATGAGCAAGCCAGGGTTCAGTACGTACCTCAGCGACCGCTTCTCGGGTTTCGGTGGCGGCGCATCGGAGTTCCAGTCCGACGACGTCGCGCCGTTCCCCGAGCTTGCCATGAAGCTGTTTGCCAACCCGCAGACGGCGCACCTGGGGTTCTCCTACTGCGTCGGACCGGTGGAGCTCACCGACAAGGACGCGGTCCATCGCGACATCGCCCGATTCAAGGACGCGCTGGGCGATGCCGATCCGTCGACCGCGTTTATGGGCACGATCAGCCCCGGCCAGATCGCGTTCAACTACCCCGACCAGTATTACGGGTCGCACGAGAAGTACCTGGCCGCGTGCGCCGACGCGCTCGCCCACGAATACCGCGCGATCATCGACGCGGGGTTCAGCCTCCAGGTCGACTCGCCCGACATGGCGATGGCGGCGCACGCGCGCTCGGTCGGGTCAAGCGTCGGCGACTGGCATCACCACCTGCCGCTCGCGGTCGAGGCGCTGAACCGAGCGCTCGAGGGCATCCCGCCGGAACGGACAAGGTTCCACGTCTGCTGGGGCAACACCGGCACCCCGCACCACCTGGACGTCCCGCTCGCGGACATCATCGACCACGTGCTGAAGGTGAACGCCGGGACGATCTACGTCGAGGGCGCCAACCCTCGCCACGCCCACGAATGGCGCGTGTTCCGGGACACACCCCTGCCAGACGACAAGTCCGTGATCCTTGGCGTGATCGACGTGAAGACCAACTACGTCGAGCACCCCCGCCTGGTCGCGGACCGTCTCGTCCAGGTGGGCCAACTGGTCGGCAAGGAGCGGGTCATGGCCGGCACCGACTGCGGCTTCGGCACGTTCATCCGGTGGTCGCTCGTCGACCCGGGCGTGATGTGGTTGAAGATGGCCTCGATGGTCGAGGGCGCGGAGATCGCCTCAGCGGAGTTGTAGCGCCGGCGCGCCAAACGAGATAATCGACCCGTGGGCCAGCAGGTCGCCGCCAGGACCTTCAGCCGCGAGGACCGGCAGCGCTACCGCGCGAAGGTCCGAGCGAACCTGGATGTATTCGCCCGCATGCTGGGCGAGGCGCGGTTCCACCCCGAGCGGCGCTCGTTCGGCCTGGAGATCGAGCTCAACCTGACCGACGACACCGGCGATCCCGCCCTGGTCAACGCGGCGGCGCTCGAGGCGATCGCCGATCCTGCCTTCCAGACCGAGCTCGGTCAGTTCAACGTCGAGATCAACGTCCCGCCGCGGCTGCTCGAGGGCGAGGTGTTCACGGACCTTGAGCGCGACGCACGCGCAAGCCTCAACGACGCCGAGGAACGCGCGCGGACGGTGGGCGCGCACATGATGATCATCGGGATCCTTCCCACGGTCACCCTGGAGCACCTGCGCGCCGAGGTGTTCAGCGCCAACCCGCGCTACGCGCTGCTCAACGAGCAGATCTTCGCCGCCCGTGGCGAGGACCTCGAGATCTCGATCGAGGGCGTAGAGCGGCTCTCGACCCACGCCGACACGATCGCTCCCGAGGCGGCGTGCACGAGCGTGCAGCTGCACCAGCAGGTCGATCCCGAGGCGTTCGCTCCGTACTGGAACGCGGCGCAGGCGATCGCCGGGGTCCAGGTCGCGGTGGCGGCGAACTCCCCGTTCTTCTGCGGCAAGGAGCTGTGGCGCGAGACGCGGATCGCGGTGTTCGAGCAGTCCACCGACACCCGGCCCGAGGAGCTCAAGGTCCAGGGCGTGCGCCCGCGGGTTTGGTTCGGCGAGCGCTGGATCACCTCGATCTTCGACCTGTTCGAGGAGAACGTGCGCTACTTCCCGTCGCTGCTGCCCGTGTGCGAGGACGAGGATCCGCTCGAAACGCTCGAGCGCGGCGACGTCCCCCGGCTCGGCGAGCTGCGCCTGCACAACGGGACCATCTATCGCTGGAACCGCCCGATCTACGACGTCGTGCGCGACCAGCCCCACCTGCGGGTGGAGAACCGGGTCCTGCCGGCCGGCCCGAGCGTCGTGGACATTCTGGCCAACGCCGCGTTCTACTACGGCCTGCTGCGGATCTTGGCCGAGGAGGACCGGCCGCTGTGGTCGCAGATGTCGTTCTCGGCCGCGGAGGAGAACTTCCATGCCGGCGCCCGCGCGGGAATCGACGCGCGCGTGTACTGGCCGGGACTGGGCGAAGTGCCGGTCGGCGAGCTGGTGGTCCGGCGCCTGTTGCCGCTGGCGCACGAGGGCCTGGCGCGCTGGGGAGTGGCCACCGAGGACGCCGACCGTCTGCTCGGCATCATCGAGCGGCGCTGCGTGTCCCTGCGCAACGGCGCGTCGTGGCAGAGCCAGGTGTTCCATCACCTGCACGAGAACAAGGGCCTGGACCGGCCGGCGGCGCTGCGGGAGATGACCCGCCGCTACCGTGAGCACATGCACTCGAACGAACCGGTCCACGACTGGCCGGTCGACTGAGCCGCGTGGCCGACGCGTACCGTGCCGCCGGCGTCGACTACCAGGCGCTCGATGCCGGCAAGCGCAGCGCGCTGACCGAGGCGCTGGCGACCTCAGGACTGCTCGCGGCATCCGGTGGCCGCGCGCTCGACGAGTCGCGGGGCGAGCCGGCGTTCGTGTTCGAGATCGGCGGCCGTCTCCTGGCTTTCGTCGTCGAGGGACTGGGGACGAAGGCGATCATCGCGCGTCTCCTCGACGAGCAGCTCGGCGTGAGCCTGTTCGGCCACGTGGCGTACGACACGGTGGCGGCGATCGTCAACGACCTCTGCTGCGTGGGGGCGGTGCCGCTCGTGGTGAACGCCTACTTCGCGACGGGATCGTCGGACTGGTACGCGAACGAGGCCCGGAACGACGAGCTGATCAAAGGCTGGCGCGACGCGTGCGTCGACGCCGGCGCGACGTGGGGCGGCGGCGAGTCCCCGTCGCTGCCGGGGCTGGTCGAGCCGCACGACATCGAGTTGGCGGGCAGCGCGGTCGGGATCGTTCCCGAGGGTCACGACGCGATCCTTGGCCAAAAGCTGGCCCCGGGCGACGAGATCGTGCTCGTGGCGAGCAGCGGGCTGCACGCCAACGGGTCGTCGCTGGCACGCGCCGTGGCTGACCGGCTCGAGGACGGCTACGCGACGAAGATCCCAAGCGGACGGACCTTCGGCGAGGCGCTTCTCGACCGCAGCATCATCTACGCCGGCCTGGTGCGGGGGCTGCTGGCTGCGAAGCTCGAGGTCCACTACCTGAGCCACATCACCGGCCACGGACTGATGAAGCTGATGCGCCCGCGCCGCGAGCTGACCTACCGGGTGAACTGGCTGCCCGACGTGCCCGAGGTGCTCGATTTCCTGGTCGAGCAGGCGGACATGTCGCCGGCTGCCGCGTACGGCACGTTCAACATGGGGTGCGGGTTCGCGGTCTACTGCGGCGCCGGCGCCGGCGAGGAGGTCGCGCAGATCGCGTCGGGACTCGGCCTACACGCCGGAGTGGCCGGCGCGATCGAGGAAGGCCCACGACGCGTCATCCTGGAGCCCGTCGACGTCACGTTCGAGTCGGGCGACATGGACCTGACGCCGCAGGCTACGCCGTCAGGGCCGCGTACGGCGTAGCCGCCGCGCACGCGACCGCGCCCAACAGCTCGGCCCGGCCCTGGAGGCTGGTCGTGAGCACCGCCGTATCGAGCGCGGGCCCGGGCTGCGCGAGGTGACGGACCGAGTCGCGAACCCCATTCGTGAAATACGCGCCGGTGGATGCGAGATCGCCGCCGAGAATCACCGCCTCCGGGTTGAGCGTGTTGCAGAGGTTGGCGATCACGACCCCGACGGTGCGACCGGATTCGGCCAGGACCTTGGTCGCGACCGGATGCTCCATGTCCTCGGGGTCGAGCGGGTCGAGCCCGAGCGGCTCGAGCTGGCGCCGGACCACGTCGATCGAGACCGTGGCCTCGAGGCAGCCGCGGTTGCCGCATCGGCACCAGGCTCCGGTGGGGTCGATCTGGGTGTGACCGATCTCGCCCGCCATGCCGTGGGATCCGCGGTACAGCCGCCCGTTCAGCACCAGGGCGGCGCCGATGCCGTTGGAGGCCTTGACGTAGATGAAGTCGGCGAAATCCTTGGCCGCGCCGTAGGTCATCTCACCCATTGCGCCGAACGCGGCGTCGTTGCCAAGCGTCACGTTCAGCCCGGTCCGCCGGCGCAGCTCCTCGCAGGGGTCGAGGTCGACCCAGCTGGCGAGGATCGTCGGCGAGCCAACGCGACCCGTCGCGCTGTTCACCGGCGCGGGGATCCCCGCCGCCGCGGTGCGCACGTCGCTGGGCGACACGCCCGCGCGGTCGAGGACGATCGTGAGCAGCTCACGCGCGCAGTCGAGGGCGTCGCCGGCGTGCCGGTCGACGTCGAGTTGCTTGCTCTCCTCGGCGAGCACCTGCCCGTCGCTGGTGGCCACGGCGACGCGGAGGTGTCGGTGGCCGAAGTCGAAGCCGGCCACCAGCCCATCCGGTTTGCGCAGTGAAAGCAGCGTGGCCGGACGGCCGCTGCCGGAGCCGGCGCCACCGCCGCGCGCGGGCGACTCGGTGATCACGCCCTCGCGCAGTAGCTCGGCCACCAGAGCCGTCGTCGTGCTGCGCGGCAGGCCGATCGTGCGCGAGAGCTCCGAGCGACTGACCTGGCCCTCGTCCCGGATCCGGGCGATGAGCTGAGAGCGAAGCAGCGTGTGCGCGGTGGCGTGCGCGGGCACGACCCGATCGAGGCGCGCCGGCGTGGCCGGAGTTGGGGGGCCGGCGGTCGCTGCCGGGACGAGCGGCTCAGGGGCTCGACGCACGATCGCAGAGTAACGGACACCGGAAGCTTTTGGCTCGCTACGGGCGAAATACGGAGAGATTTTTCCCGGCTTGACGCGGCATCGCCGGGAGGGTTAGCTTGCGGCGGACTCGTACCGGCGGCCTTTTGGCTCTCCGCCAGTCAAATTCGCCCGGGAGAGGCTCGACCGGTGCACCTGAGCGCCGGGGCCGGGCCTCGCTACGACAGCGTGAGTTCGGCCCAGACGGTCTTGCCGTCCGGCGAGCGCTCGACGCCCCAGTCGCGTGCCAGCATTCTGACGAGGTGCAGGCCGCGGCCGGACGCGGCGGCCGGCCCTCCGTTGCGAAGCACGGGCAGCCTCGGATTCCAGTCGTGGACGGCGATCCGGATAGCCGAGCCGTCGTAGCGGACCGAGACCGAGAACGGGCTCCCGGCGTGGATGACCGCGTTGGTGGCGAGCTCGCTCACCACCAGCTGCGCGTCGTCGGTCGGAGCGCGATCGTCGTAGGGGCGGCACCCGAGCAGGGCATTGACGAAGCGGCGGGCCGCGGACGGCGCGTCGGGCCCGGCCCGAAACCGCGCGGTGGAGGCGTCCACCACCGCGGTGTGGAGATGGCAGACCTCGTGCAGCGCGTCAGCGTGCTCGTCACCGCTCACCGAGCGAGTGTGGTACCCGCACCAGAGCGCGAACCGTTCCTCGCGGCCAAGCGCGTTCCAGAGCTTCTCGACCTCGATCGCGCCGAGCACGTCGCCGGCATCCCAGAGCAGCGCGACCATCTCCCCGTACGCCTTGAGCGGCCGTCCTCCGTGCTGGGCCGCGCGCACCACGGGGCCAAGGCAGGCCCGGAAGCGCGCCGGATCGACCACGCCCTCGTGCACGAAGCTCGCGAGCGTCTGGGCCGCATCGAGCCACACGAGCGATCCGTCCGCGACGGCGCGCGCCACGTCGATGCCGCCAGCCATCAGCTCGGCCTCGAAGTCGCATCGGTGTGGCTCGGTGGCGATCACGATCGCGGCTTCGCCCTCGCTGACGGCGCGGATCAGGTAGTCGCCCACCGCGCGGACCAGGTCGGCATCGCGGTCGTAGAACTGAACGACGTGCTCGCCGTCGCCGACCCTGCTCTGTCGAGTCTGGACTGTCGTGGTCATTCCACTGCCTACCTCCCGCGCACCCACGAACGGAATCCGTTGTTCCGTGACTCCGGTGCCCCATATATACCCAGGGTTGGCGCGGGCTAGTCTCAACAATCACCCGATCCCCGGCGCGTTCGAGTCGGGGTTGGCCGCCTTCCTGGTCGGTACCGTCCCGGCCGTGGTCGGCGGCGGGATCATGACGATGCTCATCGCGGTCAGCTGGGCGCGGTTCTTCCCGGCCCTGGCCGAGGTCGACCGGCTACAGGACGTCCGGCTGCCCGAGGCGATCCGGCTGGCGGCGCCGGCATGAACGCGGCCCGCCGTCAGGTCGCGGCGCGCCTCTACGACGCCGGCCGGGAGCACGACCTCGCGCAGGCGGACCGACTGGATCGCTGGCGCAACGTCGAGCCCGAGACCGCGGACCTAATCGGCGTTCTCATCCGAGCCGCCGGGGCGCGTCGCATCCTCGAGCTTGGCACGTCGAACGGGTACTCGACGATCTGGCTGGCGGATGCGGCCGAGGCGACCGGCGGGCGCGTGGTGAGCGTCGATATCGACCCGGCCCGCATTTGGCTTGCCGCGGCAAACCTCGCCGAGGCGGGTCTGGTCGACCAGGTCGAGCTGCGCTCCGAGGACGCCGCCGCGACACTGGCGCGGTCCTCAGACGCCGAGTGGGACTTCGTGTTCCTGGACGCCGAGCGCCCGGAGTACGCCGGTTACGTGCGCGATCTGCTCCGCGTGCTCGCGCCGGGAGGCGTGCTCGCGGTCGACAACGTGCGCTCCCACGAACAGGAACTGGTCGATTTCACGACCTTGATCGAGGCCGAGGCCAGCCTGACCCAGACGGTTGTCCCTGTCGGAGCCGGGCTGCGGCTCGCGGTGCTCGCCTAGCGCCGGCGCCGGTCGCTGGCCCGCCGCGCGGATCGGCGCCGGTCGCCCGGTCGCACCCAGCGGCTGTGCGCCAGCGCGCGCCGGAAGAACGTCGCGAGCTCCTGGTCTCCGATTCGCTCGGCGTGCTCGATGTAGCTCTCGAGCGGGGCGCCGTTGTTCATGCACTCCTCGGTGAACCAGATCAGCCCGGGATTCGTCTCCTGGTGCGCATCGGCGCGCTGAAAGCTTGTGATCATCGGTCTCTCTCCTCGATCGACGCCCGTGGGTCTACCCATCCGGGCCGGAATTCGAACCGGTCAGGACGACTAAGGACCGGGTTTTCACCGATCGTCAACACTGTCCGGCCGGCGCTCACCTAGGCTTGCCCACGCGAGCGTCAATGGGCTCGCGTGGTATGAGGCCGCGACCCGCCGTGGATCCCCTCGCCGCGACGGCATCGGCAGCATGCGCACGCCGGCCCGGGCGCATCCCAAGTGGGGGCACACACAGCGCCGAAGCGCAACAGCCGGCTCGCGTGACCGACCTCACACGCTGAGCCATGCGCGGCCCGGCCGGCCCCACGGACCGGCCGGGCCGCGATCATGATCCCGGTCAGCCGCGCGCGGTGGCGCGGCTTCGTGAGCTCCGGCTTGCCCCGCCGGAGCGGGGCCGATTGGTGCCGGCGCCGGAGCGGGACCGGGTGCTGCCGGCGCCGGCGCGTGAACGAGTCGTGGCGCTTGCGCGGGTGGTGGCGCTTGCGCGGGCCGTTGTGGTTGCACGCGATCGGCTCGTCGATCGGCGGGAGCGAGAGCGCGAGGCGGGGGCACGCTGGTCGCGCGGGATCTCCACCCGCACGAGCTCCTTGACCAGGCGACCGAGCTCGGCGGTGAGGAACTTCGCCATCCGCTCCTCGTCGCGACGAATCGTGCGCGCGAGCTGCGCGGTCTCGCGATCGCCGACCGCGGTGGCGAAGGTCTCGATCCGGGTGTAGAGCGCGATCTCGCCGTGCTCCTCGCGGAGCTCGTCGTGCGCGTTGCGCAGATGCGTCTCGACCTGCTCGGTCAGGAGCGCGCGCGCGACGCCCACCTGACCCTTCACCGCGGCGACCGTCTTGCCGGCGACCGAGCCGGTCGTGGCGATCAAGCCCTGGCCGGTTGGGCCGCCGAGCTGCTTGATGCGCTGGGCGACGCGCCGCTTGTGGTCGCGTGTCTCCTTGAGGTGCAGCTGGAGGCGCTTCTTATAGGCCGGCTTCTGAGTCAGCGCGATGTGAGCGGTCAGATCTGCCTCGAGCTCGGCCTCCTTGGCGTGCGCTTCGCCGAGCCATCTCACGAGCTTGGCGTCGCGCTCATTCAGGGTCTTGGCTTCGGGCATGTCGATCGTTTCCTTTCGTCGGCTTGGAAGGGTCAGGCCGGCGCTGAGCCGCCGCGCACCTTGAGCTGGCGGTCGACCGCGGCAAGCACGGTCTGGCGGCTGCGATGGCGTGATTCATAGAGGCTCACGGCAGCCAGTTCGGCACGACTGGCCTGCCTGGCGCGCGCGATCACCTCTCGCGCGTTCATGTGCGCGTAGCCGCTCCACGGTTCCATCACGGTCACGGCGGCGCCGGCGCCGTCCTCGGCGCCGGGTTCGGCGGATTCTCGGACGAGCTCAGGCTCCTCCGAGACGTGAACAGGTTCGCGACCGATGTCGACCGGTTCCTCAGGGAACGACGGATGCACCGGCCGCACCGGCATCGGTCGTGGCTGCGGCTGCGTAGTCGGCTCGTGGCGCGGCTCGTTGCGACGCTCACGCACGCGCGGCACGTCGCGGCGCTCGCGCTGGTGGGGCTCGCCGCGGCGCTCAGGCGTGCGCGCGGGGCGAGCGAGCGAGTAGGCACGCCCGGCTGCATCGCCCGCGGCACGGGTGAGCAGGCGCGCCGACCGAAACCAGACGCGCACGGGCAGAGTGATGAGCCTGCCTGTCATTGCATGGGTTACTACCCATGCGAGCGCAAACAATTCATGGGCTCAGCGGAGAGGGAGAGTGAGGGCGCCGCCGCCGCGTGGGGTCGGCGGCGGCGCCATGTGTTCGCTGCTGTATGTCGGCAGCGAGTTCGCAGCGGGCGCTCTCCTGGCGTCGTGCACGCAGGACAGACCAGGTGCGCCGGTATCCGGCGCGAGCCCGCATACTCTGAGGCCTCTCGAGGTATGCATAAGGTTCAGCTGCTTTCCGTGCCTACGTTGCACGACGCCCGAGCGCCGAGGAACCTTCCCGAGGAACGCGGATAAGGAGGAGAGTCCCATCGTCAACCTGGATCCCAAGTCCATCGTGAGCGCTGCGCGCAACCACAAGGGTCTGATCGCGGGCGCCGCCAAGCTCGCCGAGCGAGCCGGCGACGAGGCGTATTTCGCGGCTCTCTCCGTCCGAAGCGGGCTGATCGGGCCCGAGCCGCCCCAGCGCGTACCCCAGCTGGTGCGCGGGTTTCAGCGCTACGGGCTGATCGGCGGCGCGGCGGTGGCCGGCGCGCTGCGCTACGCCGACCGGGCGGTGATGATCGACGAGCGCGGCGAGCTCAGCTACCGAGAGCTCGACGAGCGCACCAACGCGCTGGCCAACGCGTGGCGCGAGCACGGCCTGACGGCCGGCGAGGGCGTTGCGATCCTCGCGCGCAACCACCGCGGCTTCATCGAGGCGGTGTTCGCCGCCGCCAAGTGCGGCGCGCGCATCGTCTTGCTGAACACGTCCTTCGCCGGTCCTCAGATCCGCGAGGTGGCGACCCGCGAAGGGACGGACCTGCTCGTCTACGACGACGAATACTCGGAGATCCTGCAGGGGATCGAAGATCCGCCGCGCGGCCGCTTCCGCGCCTGGGCGGACGAACCCGGCGAGGACACGCTCGATGCGCTGATCCACGCCGGCGACACGAGCAGCCCACCCAAGCCCGACGAGTCGCCGAAGATCACGATCCTGACCAGCGGCACGACCGGCACGCCGAAGGGCGCCCCGCGCTCGGAGCCGCGGTCGCTGTCGCTGCTCGGCGGGCTGTTCAGCAAGGTGCCGTTCCGCGCGCGGGAAGTCACGGAGCTGTGCGTTCCGATGTTCCATGCACTCGGGTTCGCGCAGGCCATCGTCGGCGTGGGCCTCGGCTCGACGCTCGTCGTGCACCGCCGCTTCGATCCGGAGCAGACGCTCGACAGCCTGGAGCGTCACCGCGCCACCGCGATGGTCATGGTCCCGGTGATGCTGAGCCGCTTCCTCGACCTCGGGGAGGAGAAGATCAGCCAACGGGACCTGTCCGCGCTGCGGATCGTGTTCGTCAGCGGGTCAGCCCTCGGCAGCGACCTGGCCCAGCGGGCGCGCAAGATCCTGGGCCCCGTGGTCTACAACCTGTACGGATCGACCGAGATCGCCTACGCGACGATCGCCACGCCGGCGGATCTCGAGGCAGAGCCGAGCACCGTCGGCAAGGTCGTGCGCGGCTCGATCGTCAAGCTGCTGGATGAGACCGGCAAGGAGGTTCGGAGCGGCGAGACGGGGCGGATCTTCGTCGGCAACATCTCCCAGTTCGAGGGCTACACCGGGGGCGGAAACAAGGACATGATGGGGGGCCTGATGGCGTCGGGCGACGTCGGGCACTTCGACGCCAAGGGCCGGCTGTACATCGACGGTCGCGACGACGAGATGATCGTCTCGGGCGGCGAGAACGTGTTCCCGGCGGAGGTCGAGGAGCTGCTCGGGGCGCACGAGTCGATCCACGAGGCGGCCGCGATCGGCGTCGACGACGAGCGGTTCGGGCAGCGCCTCAAGGCGTTCGTGGTCCTGCGCGAGGGCGCTCAGGTATCCGAAGACGAGCTCAAGGAATACGTCAAGCAGAACCTGGCCAACTACAAGGTGCCGCGAGAGGTGGTGTTCCTCGACGAGCTGCCGCGCAACCCGACCGGCAAGGTCCTCAAGCGCGAGCTCGCGGCGAGTGACGACCAGGGCGCCGAGGCGTCCCCCAAGGAGCAGAGCGCGACGGCGTAACGGTCAGGCGATGTGACGCTCGAGGAACCCAAGCATCCGCCGCCAGGCGTCCTCGGAGGCTTCCGCGTGTTCCTCGTAGCGGCGGTCGAAGAACGAGTGCGGCGCCCCGGGGTACACGTGGACCTCGTGGTCGAGCCCGGCCTCGCCGAGCCGGGTGTCGAACTGTTCCACCTGCTCGACAGGGATGGCCTTGTCCGCGCCGCCGAACAGGCCGAGCAGCGGCACCCGCATGTCATGGGCCCGGTCGAGCGGCCCGGCAACCCCGAAGCGGTCGACCAGGATGCCGTAGAAGCCGATGACCGCGGACAGCTGGGTCATGTCCGCGCCCGCCTCGAACGACATGAAGCCCCCCAGGCAGAAGCCCACGGTGGCGACCGGGCCCACGTCGGTGCGCTCGGTCAACGCGTCGATCGCCGCGGCGGCGTCCTGCTGCACCTGGGCAACCTGAAGCTGCTCGACGTGGGGCATGTACTCGAAGTCCTCGTCGCGCGGGCCGAGGCCGGCGGTGCGCCCGAAGTAGTCGAGCGTAATCGACGAGTAGCCGGCCTGCGCGAAGCGCTCGGCCAGCTCGGAGTAGAACGGGTACAGGCCGCGGACGTCGGGGAGGATCACGACGCCGCCGCCCTTGCTCGTCACAGCCTCAGCGATCGCGGCCGAGAACCGGGTGCCGTCGGCCGAGGTCAGCTCGAGCAGCTCAGCGCCCGCGCCACCGGCGATCGGGGCGGGCACGAGATCCTCGGGCGGGGCCGGCGGGCGCGCGTCGAAGTCAAAGCACACTCCGCCCGGGAACAATACGGATATGACCGAATCGCTGACACAAGCCACCGACGTTGCCACCTTCCGGGGGCAGTTCCCCGTCCTGGACCGGCTCTCCTACCTGAACGCGGGGACCGAAGGCCCGATCCCCCGCGCCGCCGCTGAGGCGGCTCACCTGCGCATCGACGTCGAAACCGACGGCGGGCGCTGTGGGCGCCCGTACTTCGACGAGCTGATGGGGCTGCGCGATCGCGCGCGGTCGGGCTACGCGTGCGTCCTGGGTTGCGCCCCCTCCGAGGTTGCCCTGACCGGCTCGACCACCGACGGCGTCAATACCGTGATCGGCGGCCTCGACCTGCGGCCGGGCGAGGAGATCCTGACCTCCGACCAGGAACATCCCGGCCTGCTGGCGCCACTGGCGCGCGCCCGGCGGCGCCACGGGGTCAAGGTCCGGGTCGTTCCGTTCGCCGAGATCGCGGGCGAGGTCTCCGCCGAGACGCGGCTGATCGCGTGCTCGCACGTGTCGTGGGTGGGGGGCGAGGTGGTCGACGTGCCGGCGCTGGTCGCCACCGGCGTGCCGGTGCTGCTCGACGCCGCGCAGGCGCTCGGCGCGGTGCCGGTCGACGTGAACGCACTCGGGTGCGATTTCTACGCCGCCTCGGGCCAGAAGTGGCTGTGCGGTCCGGAGGGAAGCGGCTGCCTGTACGTACGTCCCGAGCGGCTCGACGAGCTGCTCGTGCCGTGGCCCGGGTACGGCTCGCTGGCCGACGCGCACGACGCGCTCGAGTCCGACTGGGCCGAGGGCGTGGCGCGCCTCGACCACGGCTTCCCGGCCGGGCTGAGAAGCGCGTGGGCCCTGGCGTCGCTAGGCGTGTTCGAGTCGGCCGGGTGGGATTGGGTCCACTCGCGCGCGGCAGCGCTGGCCACGTGGCTGGCGGATGCCCTCACCACGCGGGGACTCGAGGTCCGTCCGCGCGGGCGATCCACGCTCGTGTCGTGGGCGGCCCCGGACGCGGACGAGGAGGTCAAGCGTCTGGCCGGGGAGGGCGTGGTCGTCCGCAGCATCCCCGCCTTCGGGCTCGTGCGCGCCTCGGTCGGGGCGTGGACGTCCGAGGAGGAGCTCTCGCGGCTGGTGGAGCTAGTCGCCGTTTAGTCCCGTACGCGCTCGGGGTGCGTGTACACGTTGACGTTCCCACGGCGCGCGAAGCCGCACAACGTCATCCCCCGATCGTCGGCGAGCGAGATCGCGAGCGAGCTCGGTGCCCCGACCCCGACCAGGATCGGTGCGCCAGCGACGGCCGCCTTCTGGACGAGCTCGAACGACAGGCGGCCGCTGACGCACAGGATGCGCTCGCCGAGCGGCACGTGCCCGTCGAGCACTGCGCGACCGATCACCTTGTCCATCGCGTTGTGGCGCCCGACGTCCTCGCGGGCGAGGAGCAGCTCGCCGCCGGGGTCAAACAGGCCCGTGGCGTGCACCCCGCCGGTCCGCTCGAACGCCGGCTGGACGAGGCGATCAGGCAGCGCGGCGAGCAGGTCGCGGTCGACGGTCGGTCCGTTCGGCAGCGGAGCGCTGTGCACGGCAACTTCCTCGAGCGCCCCCTTGCCGCACACGCCGCACGACGACGTGGTGTAGAAGTGGCGCTCCCCCGGATCTCGGGTGAGCGGTCCCGCCACCTCGACGGTGTTGCCCGCGAAGTCCTCGGTCGGCCCGGCCTCGTGCGCGCCCTCGATCAGGCCCTCGCCATACAGGAACCCGAGCGCGAGCTCCTCGTCGTTCCCGGGCGTGCGCATCGTCACCACGAGCGGCAGGCCGTCGACACGAATCTCGAGCGGCTCCTCGACCGCGACGTCGTCCTCGCGTCCGTCGTGGCTGATCCGGGTGAAGGTGTACGCCATGACTAGTCCCCCGCGGGCCAGAATGTCCGCTCGATCACGGCGTCGCCGGTGTGGTGCGGACCGACCACGAGGAACTCGAGGCCTTCCGGGCCGGCCTCGAAGGCTCGGGCCGAGGCGGGGGCTATGCGGATCGCGTCGAGAGCGCGGACGTTCCTGATCTCGTCGTCGATCTTCACCCGCCCGCTGCCGGCGAGCACGACGAACACCTCCTCGGCGTGATGGTGGCGATGGCCGAACGCCTGGCGCACGCCGGGCCGCAGCCGCTGGTGGCTGACTCCGGTCCGCACGGCGCTCAGCGGGCGGTTGGCGAATCGCGCCTCGCCCTGATCCTGGTAGCCGAACCTCGGCGCCATGTCCTCCACGTCATCGAGGTTGACGTGGGTGTACCCGGTGCCGCCGGGGAGGTAGCCGACGCCGCCCAGCGGCACCAGCTCGGCCAGCTCGGGGCGGTGTCCCTCGGCCAACAGCGCGGTCACCTCGGCGATCTGCGCCCGACCGGCGTCGGTCTTCAGGTTCTCGATCGAGGCGTCGAGCGCCGCCTGGTCGCGCCACAGCTCGGTGACCCAGATCTGGTCGGGGTCCGTGGCCGAGCGGTTGACCACGTACAGCTCGCAGCCCGGGGTTTCCGTCAGCGACCCCGCGGCGCGTAGCAGTGCGTCGGCCAGGTCCTGTCCTCGCCCTGGTTGCGCGGTGAACTTGACGTAGCGCCCGACGCCCGGCATCGAGCCTAATGCTAGGCCTATGCCTCAGCTGAGCGCCGGCGTGGCGCGGAGCTCCTCCTCGTAGGAGAGCAGCTCGCGCTCGAGCTCGCCGTCGGGACCGACCCGGTAGGCGCCGGTCCGCGCGAGCGGCGGCGAGTACGCGTGGAGGGTGACCGCCGGCGCGTCGCCGGCGTGCAGCACGCGGTGAATCGCGACCGCAGGAACGGTGAAGATCGAGCCGGGCCCGATGACGCGGGACCGGGGCGAGCGGCCCAGGCGCAGGCGGTCCTCGCGCACCTGACCGGAGATCACCGCGATCGCCGCGGACGAGTCGTCGTGATCGTGGAAGCCCGTGTCCTGGTCTTCGCTCCAGCAGATCACCCAGGCGTTGACGTCCTCGTCGTCCCAGATCTGCTCGTACACGCGTACGTCGCTCGCGTGTCGCACGGCGTGCTCCCACCGCTCCGGGGCAGCCGCCAGCCCGGCCACGAACCCCTCGAGCTCCGCCGGGGCGAGGCTCACGCCGCCACCGCGTTCGCGTTGGTGTCGGCCCGGGCCGCGGTCAGGAACCGCGCCGCGTTTGCCTGGAGGGTCGCGTCCCAGCCGGCGGCGGGGACCGGCTCGACGACCGGCCGATCGGAGCCGTAGAGGAGCCGGCCGGCGCCGACGCGGGCCGCCATCGCCTCGATCGCCACCGGGCCGTACCTGGAGGTCTCGTAGAACGTGAGCGGGTCGCGCAGTTCGATCGGGGGGCCGCCGCGGACGGCCAGGCGCTCGCTGAGCAGCGGCGCGCCGCCGGCCAGCATCGCGAACAGGATGTTGAGGCGAGGGTGCTCACGGCGCCCGACGGTCGCGAAGGTGAGCCATGCCGCCTGCATTTCGGCCACGTACCCGGTCAGCGCCGCCCACCAGAGCGGCTGGTTGAGCGAAGGCTGCGGCGGGTGTGGGCCCGGCGCCGGCCCCGGATGCACGAAGACCGGCGTGCCGAGGTCTTCCGCGCGCTCCAGCACGGCGCCGATGCGGTGGAGCGCGCTCGGGTCGGCGAGCGCGCCGGCCGCGAGCGAGACGCCGGCGCAGCCGCGCGCGATCAGGTCGTCGACGTCGTCCGGGTTGGCGCGATCGAGCGCGAGCGGCCCCCACGCCGCGAACTCGGGGCTTAGCTCCGCGATGCCCGCGAGGTGCGCGTCGATCAACTGACGGGCCTCGTCGCGCGGCAAGGCCTCGATGCCGACCGGACTGGACAACGCGATCAGGACGCGGTCGAGTCCGTCTTCGCGGATCAGATCGGCTCGCCGGCGCGGCGTCTCACTCGCGACGTCGATGGCCCAGGCCTGCTCGCCGGCGCAGTGCAGAACGGTCAGTCCGCGGGCGTGGCGGACGAACGGCAGGTGCTCCCGGGCGGCCAGGGCATCGAGCAGCGGTGCTGTCCAGAGGTGCTGGTGGACATCCGCGCGGCCGGGCGATTGGGTGATCACACACGGAATATAACACTAAGTCGATTGACTTTCTGGCGATGCGAGGTGGATCGGGACGTCAGAATCCCTGGATGCCGTTCTCGCTGCGCCGCTCGTTGTTCGCCCTCGCCACGAGCGACCGGTTCGAACGCGCGGTACGCGCGACCTGGCGTGGCGAGACGCTCGCCTATCACCTGGCGTCGCGCTACGTGGCCGGCCGCACGCTCGACGATGCGCTGACCGCGGCCCTCGGCCTGGCCGCCTCCGGCGTACTCAGCTCGATCGACATGTTCGGCGAGAACGTCACCGATCCGGCCGAGGCCGACCGGGTGGCCGACGCGTACGTCTCACTCGCCGGCCGGCTCAGCGACGCGCCCCCCGGCACGTATCTGTCGGTCGATCTCTCCCACCTGGGTATCGACGAGCGCGGGCCCGGCCCAGAGCGGCGCCTCGAGCGGGTCGCGGCCGCCTTGCCGGAGGGCGCGCGGATCCAGGTCGGCGCCGAGCAGGCGGCGCGCGCCGACCGGATCCTCGAGACCGTGCTCGCCGTGGCGCGGGCCGGTGGCGCGGTGTCGGCCACCGTGCAGGCCAACCTGCGCCGCAGCGAGCGGGACGCCGGGACGCTGGCCGAGGCCGGCGTGCCGATCCGGCTGGTCAAGGGCGCCTACGTCGAAACGCCGGCGCTGGTGTATCCGTGGGGCGAGGCGGCCGACGTCGCGTTCGTCGAGCTTGCTTACGGGCTGCACCGGGCCGGTGCGACCGTCGACCTCGCGACGCACGACCGAGTGCTCCAGCAGGGACTGACGCCGGCGATACCCGGCGTCGGGGTCGAGATGCTGCTGGGCGTGCGTCCCGGCGACCACGCCGGGCTCGTCGCACGCGGCGTTTCGGTGCGCGTGTACGTGCCGTACGGCGAAGACTGGTTCCGCTACGCGATGCGCCGGGCCGCCGAGTCGCGTGGCGCCAAGGGATAGGGCGAGTTTCTCGCCACTCGCCGGGCCCGCACCCGCGAGTGGTGAGATAGTCGCGCGATACCCGATTGGATCTCCATTCACCGCGCGGGGGCGGGGCGAGTGGTGAGAAACTCGGGGTCGCGGGGCGCCGGGGGCCGACTACTGGCGGGCCGGCTTGGGCGGCCGGCGCGGCTCGAGGAACGGCTCCTCGTCGGCGGGATGGCCGGCCTCGATCACCCGCTCCCGGGCGAGCTCGGCGTTCAGCTCGGCGCCGAGCAGAATCGCCACGTTGGAGATCCACAGCCAGACCAGGAAGATGATCACGCCGGCGAGTGCGCCGTAGGTCTTGTTGTAGCCGGAGAAGTTCGCCACGTACAGCGCAAACAGGCCCGAGGCCAGGACCCACGCCACGACCGCGAACACGCCGCCGGGGGTCAGCCAGCGAAAGCCGGGGTGCTTGACGTTTGGCGCGGCCCAGTACAGGAGCGCGAACATGAAGCCAACGACGAGCAGCAGCACGGGCCATTTGGCGATGTCCCAGACGGTGACCGCGGAGCTGCCGACGCCGAGCACATCGCCGATCTGGCGCGCGAGGCCGCCGGTGATAACCACGGCCAGCGCGCTGAGCGCGAGCAGCAGCACCATCACCACTGTGACGGCGAGGCGGACCGGAGCGGTCATCCAGAACGGGCGGCCCTCGTCGATGTCGTAGATGGCGTTCGATGCCCGCATGAACGCCCCGACGTAGCCCGATGCCGACCACAGCGCGCCGGCGATGCCCACGACGAAGAGGATGCCGGCCGAGCCGCGGCTCTTCTGCAGACCCTCGATCGCGGTGTGGACGATCTGCCGTGCGGGCCCAGGGCCGAGCTTGTCGAGGTTGTCGATCAGCGTCTGGGTGGCCGAGTGCCCAAGCAGCCCGACGATCGAGATCAGCGCGATCACCGCCGGGAACACGGCGAGGATCCCGTAGTAGGTGAGCGCCGCCGCGAGATCGGTGAGATTGTCAGCCTGAAACTCCCTGAAGGTCCGTTTCAGGATCCCGCCCCAGGCTCGTCGGGGCAGACGGATTGGTGTCCGAGGCGCGCCCGCTTCGACGGTCATGCTCCCCTCCTCCGGCGGCTCGATGTCGATTACGGGCTTCCCGATCTGCCGTCGGTTGTAAACATCCGCCTTACGCGCTCTGGGGTACAACTGATATGGAGAGGCGCTTGTCAAGGGGTGCGTCACGAATTTCCTGCGTTCGCTGGTGGGGTTGACGACGGTGTGTGGTCGGCTGGGTGGGTGGCGGTCCGGCGTGCTGTGCGCGACGCGGGTCAGACTGATATACGCGGGTTCGGGTGTTGGCTCCCGTGCCGCAGGACCATGGTTCGTCGTGGGGAGCCGCTTTCTAGTGTCGAGCGTCGCCAGCCGGGAAAGGGGTGGTTGCTCATAGTTGTGTCGCGGGTTCCCCGCGCGTTGTCGGGCCGCCACCGACCCAGCCGACGGGATCTCTTGGTGCTGTTAGCTCGGTGTCATTCGATCTGGGTGATCGCCCAGCAGAAGCCGGCGAGCTCGCGGGCTGCGGCGACCGCGATCAGTGTCCGGCGCTTGGCGCGGGCTTCGAGCCGGGTCCAGGTGCGGTGCAGCCGCAGCTGTGCCTTCCAGGAGACCGCGACGGCTGTCTGTGGCTGGCCGTCCTGGCGCTCGGTGAGCGCTTTGCCGAGGTTTGGGCGGGCACGGTAGTGCCAGGCGGCCTCGATCAGGAGTCGGCGGGCGTGACCGGATCCGGTCTTGGTGATCGACCCGAGCCGGCGTTGCTGCCCGGTGGTTGCCTCGCTGGGGACCACGCCGATGTAGCTCATCAGCTGCTCGGCGCGGGCGAACCGCTCGAAGTCGCCGATCTCTGAGCACAGCCCGACCGCGGTCAGCGTGTCGATCCCGCGCAGGCACCTGAGTCGGCCGATCTGAGCTGTCCACGGGCAGGCGGGCAGGATCGCGAGGATCTCGCGCTCCAGTTGGTCACGACGGATCACGAGCGCGTCGATCGCGCCGCGGAGATCGAGCAGCGTCGTCTGCGCAGCGGGCCACTCCAGCTCAACGCCCGCCAGCCAGCGCTGGTGACGCTCGGTCCACGCGTTGCCGTCATCGAACCGGATCCCGTGCCGCAGCAGCAGCTTCGAGAGTCGGTGCCGGGAGCGCATCAGATCCATCCGCACGCTCTCCCGGGCGCGCACGAGGTCGCGCAGCGCCTCCTCCTCAGGCCCCGGCACCCGAACCGGATGAAGCTTGCCCGCGAGCAACAGCCTGACCAGATGCTCGGCGTCACGGCGATCGGTCTTGACCCGATCACCGGACCCGCGCGGGATCTTCGACGGCGCCGCGACCACGCACTGCGCCCCACGCTTGGTGAGCTCTCGCGCCAGCCCGTACCCGGTCGGCCCGGCCTCATACGCAACCCGCACCGGTGCCGGCAGCGCCGCGCAGAACTCCGCCGCCTTTCGGGTCTCGCCGCTCATCGTGAACGTCTGCAACTGCCCAGTCTCGGCGTCCAGCACCGCCGCGACGATCTTCGTCGCGTGCACATCCAGACCGACGAGGGTCCTAGCCTTCGCCATGGCTGGCTCCTCCTATGCGATTGTGGGCCGGCCGCGCGGCGGCTACCGCGTGGCCTAAACATCCCCCACAACCGTCGTGGGGGGACCGGCCCTTTCTACACAGCCGGCCGGACGACCACTCAATCCATATTGTCTAGCCGGATGCGAGACGCCGAGTTGCTGCTGCGCGGATCCCGGCGCCCGCTGGTGATCGGCATGGGGGGTGGCGGGGACATCGTCGGCGCCCTGGCTACGGCCGAGGCGGCTCGTCTGTACGACCGCGCCGACCCGGTGCTCGGCGGCCTGACCTGGGAGCGCCGTCCGATCGACCCGGTCCCCGGACCGCGCGGCGCGGGTGAGATCGTCGGGGCGGAAACCCTCGCTCCGGGCATCCTGCTGGCCGGACCCGACACGCGCGTGCGCGACCGCGAGGTGACCTTTGCCGAGTCGCGGATGGCCGAGTTCCTGGGCGAGCCGACCGTCCTGATCGATCCGAACGACGGACCGGCCACGGTGGCCGAGGGCCTCGCCGCAGCGATCGCCGCGCTCAAGTGCGACCTGCTGGTCCTGATCGACGTCGGTGGTGACGTGATCGCGAACGGCGACGAGCCGGGGCTGCGCAGTCCGCTGTGCGACGCGGTCATGCTGGCGGCCGGGGGGCGACTGAGCACGAGCGGTCAGCCGGTGCTGCTGGGCGTGTTCGGGATCGGGTGCGACGCCGAACTGACCCCGGAGGAGGTGCTGGCCCGGCTCGCCACCGTGGCCGGCGCGGGCGGGCTGTGCGGCGCGCGCGGGCTGACCGGCCCGGTGGCCGATCGGATGGAGGCGGCCATGGAACTGGTGGCCACCGAGGCGAGCGCCCAGGCCGTGCGTGCGTTCCGCGGCGCGTCGGGGCCGGCCACGATCCGCGGCGGGACGCGCACGCTGCACCTCAGCCCGGTCGCGGCGCTGACCTTCTACCTCGACGTGGACCTCACGATCAACGCCGCGGGCCGGCTCGCCCACGCGGTGGCGGACGCCGGCGACCTGGAAGAAGCCAATCGGGCGCTGAACGCGGTCGGCGTCAGCACCGAGCTCGACTACGAGCGGACCGCGGCCGGCGTGGTCAGCCCGCCGGCCGTTTGAACGCGGCCTTGTAATCGACCCCCGGAACCTCGATCGCTGCGTTCACGGTCTTGCACTGGGCGCAGCGAATCCGCAGCTTGCGGTTCATGTACTCGGGCGGCATCCCCACCGCCAGCACATTGCCGCACGACACGCACACGTAGTCGTCCGGGCCGTTGCCCGAGAACACGGGGCGGTCGGGCTCGAGTTGGACCGCGGTCCCGCCGGCCGGCGGGACCTCGCCCGGCTCGATGTGGCGCATCGCAATTCGGGCCACGGTGCGTCTCAGATGTTGGCCAGCTTCTCCGTGAAGTCCTTGATCAGCGCGTCGAGCACGTTGACCATGACCCCCTCGCCCATGGAGGCCGCCTTGCCAGTGATCTGCGCCGCGGTGTGGATCGTGCCGCCCCCGTCCGAGAGCGTGAACGTCACGTCCGCGTTGGCGTGGCCCTGACCCTTCGTCTCGCGGGACTTGACCTGAAGCACGGCGCGGTGCTGGTCCGGATCCTGCTCGACCACGCTTACCGTGCCCGCGTAGGTGAGCGACATCGCGCCCATCTTGATCTTGATCTGGGCCTTGACGCTCTCCGGTCCGGTCGTCTCGACCACGCTGCCGCCCTCGACGCACGGGACCAGTCGCTCGAGGTCGAGGATCGCCTCCCAGTTGTGCTCGATCGGCTTGCCGGTCGAAAAGGGGTGGTCCAGCTCAACCATGTGTCGTCTCCTAGGTTAGGGTTGCTCGCATGTCGCAGACACTCGGACCAGACAATGCGCGTCTCACGATCCGGACCGCGCGCACCGGCGCGGCGTCCAGGGCCGGGCACGACCTGCTGATCGAGGTGGGATCCTGGCACGCGACGCTCGATCCCGACGGCGAGCCGGCCCTCACGCTGACCGCCGACGCTCGGTCGCTGCGCGTGGTCGAGGGCACCGGTGGCGTGAAGAGCCTCGACGACGACGACAAGGCGAACATCGCCAAGACGATCGACGACGAGGTGCTCAAGGGCTGCTCGATCGAGTTCCGCTCGAACCAGGTCGACCACCGCGCCGACGGAACGTTGGCGGTCACCGGCGAGCTCGAGCTTGGCGGCCGGCGTGGGCCGGTCGAGTTCGATCTCACCCGCGGCGACGGCCGACTGCATGGCGAGGCGGTCGTGAAGCAGACGGCGTTCGGCATCAAGCCGTACTCCGCCCTGTTCGGAACGCTCAAGGTCGCCGACGAGGTTCGGATCGGGATCGACGCAAACTCCGGTTAGGACTCCCTGTAGACGGTCTGGGCGTCGAGCCCGCCCTCCACGCCCGCTGGGAGCTGGCCCGTACCGTGCGCGTACAGGGCGATGTCGGCAATCGTCCTGATCTGCGAGGGATCGGTGCTCGACACGAATGCCCCGTTCTCCCAGGCAAGGCTGTCCGGCGCCGCCGCCAGGTCCGCGGCCGCCAGCAGCTGCGCCTTGCTGCGGATCTTGCCCGTGGCGCTCTCGATCGCCGCCGGCGTCTGATTGGACGGAGCGGTGTTGAACCCGTGGCCGACGCCGAAGCGGTCGGTGTCGGCTGGAACCACCTTTACGTCGAGAGCGGGGACGCCGAGCTCGGCGGCGACGAGCTGGGCGTAGCGCGCCTCTTCGCCGTCGGACTCGGTGGTCAGGCTCAGCACCATCTTGCCGGTCGGGTGCACCCGCAGGAACACCGCCCGGTACGCCTCATCGGTCATCTATTGAACCTCCTGTCCGGTTTCGTCTGGTTCCGCCTCGCGCGCCAGCCGCTGGCGCTCGAGATGGGCGGTCAATGCGTTGTGCTCGTCGAGGTCGCAGAAGCTGGGCTGCGGCCCGCCGAGCGGGTGGGGTGGCACCGCGGGGCGTTCGCAGCCCGGGTAGATGCATGACTTCTCAGTCACGTCCGAGTGACCATCCGGGCGTCGTCTTGCCCCGGCTCGGGCCGTAGCCGCTCGGCATCGCCACCGAGCTGCCCGGCACGGGCGTCGCGCTCGGCCACGGCTCCTGCTCGGGTTCGGGCTGGGACTCGGCGTCGAGCGGCACGCCGAGGTCCTGGAGATGCGCGGCGCTGATCGCGTCCACCACCTCGTCGAGTGCGTCCAGGCTGTGGCCGCTGACCAACGCGTCACAAAACGGCAGTGCGGCGAGGAGACCTCCGGCCCGGGCCTCGAAACCCTGCGCGCTGACGCGCGGGTTCACCCAGACGATACGGTGGGCCAGGCGGCGCAGGCGCTGCATCTCGCGCCCGACCAGAGCCGGGTCGCCGCGCTCCCATCCGTCGGACAGGATGACCACCACCGCGCCCCGGGCCATTCCCCGCCGGCCGTGGCGATCGTTGAAGGCCTTCAGCGCGTCGCCGATCCGCGTCCCGCTCGACCAGTCCGGCGCGGTCGTCGCCGCCCGCTGGATGGCGCGCTCCGGGTTGCGTGAGCGCAGGGCGCGAGTGAGCCGGGTCAGCCGGGTGGCGAACACGAACGCTTCCGATCGGCCCCCGGCGGCCCCGCCGGCGGCAGCGGTCAGAAACTGCAGGTACGCGCGCGCGTACGGCTCCATCGAGCCCGAGATGTCGCACAGCAGCACGAGGGGCCGGTGGACCACCCGCCGGCGCCGGCGGGCCAGCCGGATCGGGTCGCCGGCGGTGCGCAGGCTGCCGCGCAACGTGCGGCGCATGTCGATCCGCTCGCCGTGGCGGTCGCGCTTGGCGCGGCGGGTGCGGCGCTCCGGCGTCGCGATCCGCATGCGCGTCATCAGCGAGTAGAGGCGCGCGAGCTCGTGCGGCTCGAGCGCGTCGAAGCGCTTGGACCGCAGCACCTCCTGGTCGCTGGCCAGCACGGGCACCGGGATCTCCTCGGCCCCCTCGGTCGACCGTGGGCCGGGCGACTCGGACGCGCTCGCGCCGCCCGGTGGCGCGCCGTCGACGCTGCGCCGCGGCTCGTGTCCCGGCGCGGACTCGGCGGGGGCCGAGTGCTCGGCCTCGGGCGCGTCTTCGGGCGCCGGCGCCGCGCCGAACACGCTCGCGAAGACCGCGTCGAACGCCCGCAGCTGGGCGTTCTCGGTCACGAACACCCCGCGCGCCGTCCAGTACAGCCGCCGGCGCGAGATCGGCTCCACCGCCACCAGGGCCTGCGCGAACCACACGGCGCGTTCGGCGCTCACCGGCACGCCGGCGTCGTGCAGGCGCCGGCCGAACCCGGCCGCGACGGCGGGGAGGTCGAGCCCGAGTGGCCGGACCCGGAACGCGCTCATTGCCGCGCCACCAGTTGCTCGAGCCCGGCGGCCCGCACGACCTCCTGATCCTCGGCGTACTTGAGCACGGAGCCAAGCGTGCGGTCGATCGCGGCCGCGTCGAGTTCCTCCACGCCCAGCACGGACAGCGCCGCGACCCAGTCGATCGCCTCGGCCACGCCGGGCGGCTTCTGCACGTCGGAGTCGCGCATGCGGGAGATCGCGTCCGCAACCTGGACGGTCAGTTCCCGCGAGGCTCCGGGCACCCGGCGGCGAACGATCTCCACCTCACGCTCGGCGCTCGGATAGTCGATCCATTGGTACAGGCAGCGCCGCTTAACCGCGTCGTGCAGGTCCCGCGTCCGGTTCGAGGTCAGCACGATGATCGGCGGGTGCGAGGCGCGGATGGTGCCGATCTCGGGGATCGTGACCGCGGCCTCGGCCAGGAGCTCGAGCAGGAACGCCTCGAAGTCGTCATCGGCGCGGTCGATCTCGTCGATCAGGAGCACGGCCGGCCGCGGACCAGGGTGCTCGAGCGCGCGCAGCAGCGGCCGCCGGATCAGATAGTCGCGACCGAACAGCTCGGATTCGCCCAGTTGCCCGCCGCGCGACTCGGCCAGCCGGATGCTCAGCAGCTGGCGCGGGTAGTTCCACTCGTACAGCGCCTCCGCCGCATCGATCCCGTCGTAGCACTGGAGGCGGATCAGCGGCGTGTCGAGCACCGCCGCGAGCGACTTGCCGGCCTCGGTCTTGCCGACGCCGGCCTCGCCCTCGAGCAGCAGCGGCTGGGGCAGCCGGAGGCTGAGGAACATCGACGTGGCCAGCGCCTCGTCGACCAGGTAGTCGACGGCCGCCAGCCGCTGAGCCAGCATCTCGACATCGGGCACGAGGTGCCGGACCTCGTCGCCCGCCTCGCCCGTCACCCGAGTCATACCGGCGCGTGCAGTTGCTCGAACGCGCGCAGACAGCCCTCGCCGCAGAAATAATGGGTATCCCCGGCGAACGCGACCGACAGCGAATCGGCGCTGACGACGACGGTCATCCCGCAGATCGGGTCGACCGCGGTCGGCGGGGCGGCGGCCCACGAGCGTGGCGCCGTGCTCGTCCGGCGCCGGACCTCGATGATCGACGCCAGGATCGAGAGCGCGACCTCGGCCGGCGTACGCGCGCCGATGTCGAGGCCGGCCGGCGTGTCGACCCGGTCGAGCAGCTCGCCGGCGACCCCATCCTCGCGCAGCGCGTCGATCACCGCGGCACCGCGCTTGCGGCTCGCCACCAGGCCCACGTAGCGGACGCCCGCCTCGAGCGCGGCGGCCAGGATCGCGCGCTCGTCGCGGCCGTGGGCCGCGACGACCAGCGCGAGGTCATCGGCGGACGGCACCGGCGACCCGGCGTCGGCGACGCTTGCCGCCACCGCGTCGAGCCCCAGCTCCGGACCGAGCCGCAGCAGCGCCGCGGCGATGGGCGTGTCCCCGGCCACGATCATCCGCGGCGCGGGAAGGAACGGCTCGAGGAACACCTCGATCGCGCCGCCGGACAGACACGGGTTCTGAACCGTGACCGAGCCCTCGTCGTGGGCTACCTCGTGGCCGGCGTCTACATTGACGGCGTTCTTGGCGTTCACCGGCCCATCCGGGAGGATGCGCAGCAGCAGCGGCTGGCCGAGCTCGATCGCCTTGAGCGAGTACAGGCGCACGCTGTTCTGCGCGCACACGCCACCGACGAACCCCTCCATCCGCCCGTCCTCGTGCACGAGCGCGACGTTCCCGGGCTTGGAGCTGGTCGGGTGCTCGACCCGCACGACCGTCGCGGTGACGAACGCCGCTCCGGACTCGGTCAGCTCGCGAGCGCGAGCGCTCAGCGGTCCGCTCAACATCATTGCGGTGGCTCGGGCCGTCCCTGCATCGCCGCCCACACGCGCGCCGGCGTGCACGGCATGTCGACGTGGTCGACGCCATGGGTGTCGTGCAGCGCGTCGATCACCGCGTTGACGATCGCCGGCGGCGAGCCGACGTTGGGCGACTCGCCGACGCCCTTGGCCCCGAGCGGATGGTGTGGGCACGGGGTGACCGTCTCGCCCAGCTCGAAGTCGGGACACTCGAGCGCGGTCGGGATCAGGTAGTCCATGAACGAGCCGTTCAGGCAGTTGCCCTCCTCGTCGAAGGTGATCACCTCCATCAGCGCGATCCCCACCCCCTCGGCCAGTCCGCCGTGGATCTGCCCCTCGACGATCATCGGGTTGATCCGCACGCCGCAGTCGTCGACCGCGATGAACCGCCGGACCGTGACCGCCGCGGTGTCGGGGTCGACGTCGACGACCGCGATGTACGCGCCGCACGGGTAGGTCAGGTTCGGCGGGTCGTAGATCACCTGGGCGTCGAGGCCGCCCTCGAGGCCCTCGGGCATCGCCTCGCCGCTGTAGGCGTACTGGGCGATCTCCTCGATCATCGCGCCCTTCTCAGGATCGCCCTTGACGTACCAGCGGCCCTTCTCCCAGGCCAGGTCCTCGGCGCGCGTCTCGAGCATGGTGGCCGCGATCAGCCGGGCCTTGTCGCGGACTTTCCGTGAGACGACCGCTACGGCGGCGCCGGACACGGGCGTGGATCGGCTTCCGTACGTGCCCAGGCCGTAGGGCGTGCGGTCGGTGTCGCCGTGGCGCACGTCGACGTCCTCCGGCGGGATCCCCAGCTCCTCGGCAACGATTTGGGCGAACGTCGTCTCGTGGCCCTGGCCCTGCGTCTGCGCCGAGATGCTGACCACCGCCTTCCCGGACGGATGCACCCGCAGGTCGGCGCCGTCGTTCATGGCCAGCCCGAGGATGTCCATGTGCTTGCGGGGACCCGCCCCCACGCCCTCGGTGAAGAACGAGACCCCGATGCCCATCAGTTCGCCGCGGGCGCGCTTCTCGGCCTGCTGTTTGCGCAGCTCGTCGTAGCCGGCGATCCGCATCGCCTCGCGCATCGTCTCGGCGTAGTTGCCCGAGTCGTACGTCCAGCCGGTCGTTGTCTCGTAGGGGAACTGCTCAGGCTTGATGAAGCTGCGCATCCGTAGCTCGATCGGATCGACCTTCATCTCCAGCGCGAGCGCTTCGACCATGCGCTCGACCAGGTACACGGCCTCGGTGATCCGGAAGGAGCAGCGGTACGCCACGCCGCCGGGGGCCTTGTTGGTGTAGACCGCCTTGACCTGGACGTGCGCGGCCTCGAGGTCGTACGAGCCGCAGACGATGTGGAAGAACCCGGCCGGGAACTTGGTCGGCTGCGCCGTCGAGTCGAACGCGCCGTGGTCGGCGATCACGTCGACGCGCAGGCCGGTGATCTTCCCGTCCTTGGAGCACATGTCCGCGTGCATGATGTAGTCGCGCGCGAACCCGGTCGACATCAGGTTCTCCGAGCGATCCTCGATCCACTTGACCGGGACGCCGGCCACGATCGAGCCCGCGATCGCGCACACGTAGCCCGGGTACACCGGAACCTTGTTGCCGAACCCGCCGCCTATGTCGTTGCAGCGGATCCGGATCATGTGCTCGGCCAAACCCGCGACGTGCGCGTACACGGTGCGGTGCGCGTTCGGCGCCTGGTTCCCGTTGTAGATGTCGAGCTGGCCGGTCTTCGGGTTGAAGTCGGCAATCATCCCGCACGTCTCCATCGGCGCCGGGTGGCAGCGCGGGTAGATGATGTCGCGGGTGACGACCGTGTCCGCCTCGGCGAACGCGCGGTCGGTGGCTTCAGAATCGCCGGCCTCCCAGAGCGGGCTGGCCAGGTTGTCGCGCTGGCCGTCCTTGTCGTCGCGGATCAGCGGCGCGTCGGCGTCGAGCGCCTTGCGCGCGTTGACCACCACCGGCAGCGGCTCGTACTCGACGTCGATCAGCGCCAGCGCATCGCGCGCCGTGTACTCGTCGACGGCGATCACGAAGGCGACCTCCTGGCCCTGGAAGCGGACCTTGTCGCCGGCCAGCACGGCCTGGGTGTCGTAGGAGATCGTCGGCATCCAGGCGAGGCCCAGCGTCTCGAGGTCCTTGGCGGTGACCACCGCGGCGACGCCGGGATGCGCGAGTGCGGCCGATGTGTCGATCGAGACGATCCTGGCGTGGGCGTACGGGCTGCGCAGCATCGCCCCGTGGACCATGCCGGGCAGCCGGATGTCGTCGAGGTAGATGCCCTTGCCGCGGATGAAGCGCGCGTCCTCCTTGCGCCTCAGCCGGCCGAAGCCAATGGGTCGGTCCGCCCTGACGGTGGTTTCGATCGTGGCCATGCTTCCTCACGCCTCCTGTTTCATTGCGGCCTCGTGCTCGGCCGCCCAGCGGATCGCGCTGACGATGTTCACGTAGCCCGTGCAACGGCAGATCTGGCCCGAGATCGCGGTCCGGATCTCTTGTTCGGTGGGGTTCGGGTTGTGGTCGAGAAGCGCGCGTGCCGTCATCAGCATCCCGGGGGTGCAGAACCCGCAGTGGAGCCCGTGCTTCTCATGGAAGCCGAGCTGCACGGGGTCGAGCCCCGCGTCGGTTTCCAGTGACTCCACGGTTCGGATCTCGTGGCCCATCGACATCGCCGCGAGCGTCGTGCACGACTTGATCGGCTTGCCGTCCATCAACACCACGCAGGCCCCGCAATTCGAGGTGTCGCAGCCCCAGTGGGTCCCGGTGAGGCCCTCGGTGTCGCGGATGAAGTGCACGAGCAGCTGGCGCGGTTCGACGTCGCGCGTGACCTGCTCGCCGTTGATCGTGACCGTGACTTCCATGTTCAACTGACCTCCTGTTGCAGGGCGCGGGCGGCGGCGCGGCGCAGGGCTCTCGTCGTGAGAACACCCGCGAGGTGGCGCTTGTAGTCGACGGGTCCACGTCCGTCGGGGAGGGGCATCGAGTCCTCGGCTGCAAGCTGGCCGGCCTGCGCGAACAGCTCGTCAGACGGCGCGTTGCCCTTGAGCAGCTCCTCCGCCCGGGAGGCGATGATCGTGGTCGGACCGAGCGCGGCGAGCGCGATCCCCGCGTCGGCGATCGTTCCGCCCTGCATCCAGACCGCGGCGGATACCGCGGCGATCGCGAAATCGCCGGCCCGCCGCTCGAGCTTCTCGTGCGCGCTTCCCGCACCCTGCCGGAGCGCCAGCCGGACCTCGGTCAGCATCTCGTCGGGGCCGACCGTGGTGGTGAACGGCCCGATGTAGAAGCCGTCCATGCCGGTGGTGCGCTCGCCGTTCGGACCCTTGATCACAAGGGTCGCTTTCAGCGCCGCGCACACCGCCGAGAGGTCCTCGGCTGCGTCGGCCTGGCACAGCGAGCCTCCGATCGTGCCGCGGTTGCGCACCACAGGGTCGGCGATGACCTCCTCGGCGTCGCGGAAGACCGGAAAGCGCCAGGCCAGCAACTCGGAGTCGAGCAGTTCGGCGTGGCGGGTGAGCGCCCCGATCCGGACCTCGGTCATGCGCTCATCGATGTAGGACAGCTCGTCCAGGTCGTTGATGTCGATCAGGAACTCGGGGCTGGCGAGCCGGAGCTTCATCATCGGCAGCAGGCTGTGGCCGCCGGCGATCAGCCGGGCTTCCGGCCCGTGCTCCTGGAGCGACGCGATCGCGCCATCGACGCTGGTCGCGCGCTCATAGTCAAACGGCGCGGGGGTCTGCACCACGTCTCCTTTTCAGTTGTCCTTCTTGAACCGGCGCAGGAACGCGAGGCCCGACCTCGGGAGCTCGCCTTCGGCTGGCGGTGCCTGCTCGGATTGCTGTGCCGGCTGGGGCGGGCCGGACGCGCCGACGGCCACGGGCATCCGCTTGCGCACGCCCGGTGACTCGCTCGGCTCGTATTGCACGGGCGAGTCGGTCCCGATGATCGGCGAGCGCGGCATGTTCTCGGGGCGGCCCTGCCTCGCCTCGGGGTAGAGCCCGCGAGCGGCCAGGCTTCCGTAGGAGGGGTTGCGCAGCGCGGGGCCATTCGGGCTGGCGGCGGCGATCGGAGCCTCGCGGCCCAGCCGCGCGAGGGTCAGCGTGCCCTTCGTATAGACCTCGCCGATCCGCGGTGCCTTGGTGGTCTTGCTCTCCGGGAAGTTGCGCAGGCCTTCGGCCGCCGCGCCCGGATACAGGCCTTCGAGCAGACCCATGGTGTCCTCCATGCCGGCCTTCTTGACCAGCAGGCCCTCGAGCAGGTCGACGCCGGCGTCGAGGTTCCGGTTGATCGTGGTGACCACCTCGTTGACCGGCTCTGACTTCTCGATGATCCCGACCACGCCAGAGATCGCCTCGTCGAGACCGTCCCTGATCCTGATCAGCGCCACGATCGTCATCAACAGGTAGTAGACGATGGCGGCGACGATCGCGACGACCACGATGATCATGACTACACCAGCTGCTGGCATCGGTGCCTCTCCCTAGTTCGCGTCGTCGAGGATCACGTCGAGCGAGCCGCCGTAGTCGGCCGCCGTCTCGATCGTCTGGATGACCTGACCTTGCGTGGTCAGGAGGAGCGCTGCGGCGTCGAGGTCGCGCGACCCGTTGTTGGCCGCGACGGCGATCTGCTGCACGCTCGGGACGATGCTGTTGGCGGCGTTGAGGACGCCGCGCAGCAGATAGATCACTATCGGCAGCACGACCAGCAGCAGGATCGCGTCACCGATCCATTCGAGGATCATGACGGCCTCCTCTCGGCCACGACCTTGGCTTTGGCGGCGATTCCGGGGAGGGCGCTCAGGATCACGTCGAACTGCGCGTTGATCGCCTTGACCGCCGGCTCGAGCGGCTTGAGGTGCTCCTGCTCGACCATGTTGAGCGCGCCGGCCAGCGTGGCCAGGCCCTCCGAGGTCTCCTCGAGGTCCTGCGTGATCTTGATCAGGGCGAGGGCCAGGACCGCGATGATGACCACCGCGAGAATGACGCTGAGGATGATCAGCCCGGTCATGCCGCACCGTTCCCGTTGCCGAAGCCGTCGGTAAGGGCATTCATGTAGCCGTCTTGGATCACGGCCTCCTCCACGATCAGGCCCAGCACCGGCGCGGTGGCCTGGAGCTGGGGAATGTTTGCAGTGTTGCCCGCGACCTTGCCGGCGACGTCGAGCAGGCTCCCTACCGAGTTCTTGATGTCGCCCACCGCGCGGATGAGCGCGAGCAGCAGGCCCGCGACGGCGAGCGCCGCCACGACCCCGATGATGAGGGCGAGAACCCACGCGTCGTGGTTGGTGAAAGCGGCGACGGGGATCATTTGCCCACCGCCACCTTGCGCAATGCGCGCGCCGAGTGCAGGATCCGGACGCCGGAGTCGTTGATCCGGCCGATCCCGCTGAGCTGTTCCGTCTGCTCGCGCACCTTCTCGACGCCCTGGACCGCCGTGCGCGCCTGCTTGCCGATCCGGGTGGCCAGCAGCAGGATCGTGATCACGATCGCGGCCGCGACGATCACGACGACCACGCCGAGCACGAGCCCGATCACCCAACCGGTAGAAGCACCGATCACCAAAGCCAACTCACACCTCCTGTGTTCCTCGAAATGGCGCGTGTCCCGGTAGGGCCCGAGCCGCCGCGCGCAGCAGCGCCCGCTCGGTCAACACGCCGGCGACGTGCCGTTTGTATTCCGCCGAACCCCGCTGGTCGCTGACGGGCCGGCACGCGGCGGCAGCGGCTGCGGCCGCCTGCGCGAACAACTCTTCCGACGGCGGCCGGCCGACGAGGGCGGTCTCCGCCTCCTGCGAGGTGACGTCCGAGCCAACCGCGGCCAGTGCAACGCCCGCAGTTGCTATCGCGCCTTCGATCACGGTCAGCGACGCGCCGGCGGCGGCCACCGCCCAGTCGCCCACCCGCCGGTCGACCTTCTCGTACGCGCTGCCGGAGGCCTCGCGCACCGGGACCCGGATCTCGACCAGCATTTCCGCCGGCCCGACCGCCGTGCGGTAAGGGCCACGGTGGAACTCGTGCATGCTGAGCACTCGCTCGCCGCCGATGCCGCGGACGACCATCCCGGCGCCGACCGCCGCGCACACCGCGCTCAGATCCTCGGATGGGTCGGCTTGGCACAGTGCGCCTCCGATCGTGCCGCGGTTGCGGACGACGGGATCGGCGATCACGCGCTCGGCGTCGGTGAAGATCTGTAAACGCTCGGCCAGGAGCTCCGATTCGAGCAGTGCGCGGTGCCGGGTCATCGCGCCGATCCGCACCTCGCCGTCGTGCGCGGTGATGTAGCCGAGCTCGTCCGCCAGCGAGTCGATGTCGATCACGTAGGCCGGCGACGCCAGACGCAGCTTCATCATCGGGAGCAGCGAGTGGCCGCCGGCCAGGAGCCGGGCATCGGGTCCCAGCTGGGTCAGCAACTCGAGCGCCTCCTCGACGCTCGTCGCTCGCTCGTATTCAAACGGGGCCGGAACTTGCAATGCGCTCCCTCGCGTACCAACAACGGAGGGAAACGGCCGTACTGTTCACGCCCATCCCTCCTAAGTAACACTCTGACGTTGTTATCGTGGCTCGTCAACTTGAGTTAAGTGATCGCTTAGGACCCACGCTTGACCCTCGCTCAGCTGCAGTCGTTCGTCCTCGTCGCCCGGTTCGGGTCGGTCAAGGCCGCGGCGGCGGAGCTCGAGGTGACCGAGCCCGCGGTGTCGGTCGCGGTGGCGGCGCTCCGCAAGGAGCTGGGTGACGAGCTGTTCGTCCGCGAGGGCCGGGGGATCGCGCTGACTCCGGGCGGCCGCCGGCTGGCGGCGCTCGCGACCGAGATCCTCGGCTTGGCCGAGCAGGCGCGCCGCTCGGTTCACGACTCTTCCGGCCAGTCGCGGACCCTGCAGGTCGTCGCCGCGAACTTCGTGGCCGAGCACATCGGGGCGCTCATCGAGGCCTTCAGCGCCCGCGACGACGGCCTCGAGATCGCGATCGAGTCGGTCCCCGGTGCGTCGTTCGCCGACCGCCTCGAGCACCGGCAGGCGGACATCGCGCTCGGCCCGCACCCGGGACCCGAGCGCGCGAGCACGATCGCCACGGTCCCGTTCCTGCGCTGCCGCCTGATCATCGTCGCGGCGCCGGGTCACCCGCTGGCGGGGCGGGCTGACGTCGCTCCTGCAGAGCTCGGCACGCAGCGCTGGCTGGTCGGGCCGCCCGACATCGATCCGACCACGGCGACCGGCCTGTTCTTCGCGCGCAACGACCTCGCCCCGTCCGACGTGTCCGCGTACGCGAGTCACGCCGCGGCGATCGCGGCGGCCGCGGCGGGGGAGGGCATGCTGCTCACGCTTGCGCACTCGGTCCTCGACGAGGTCCGCCGGCGGGCGCTGACCCGGATCGACGTTCGCGGCACCCCGATCGTCGAGATGTGGCATGCGAGCACGCTCGGCCTCGGCCGCGCCCTGCCCGCCGCGCTCGCGCTGCAGCGGTTCGCCACCACCTCGGACGCGACCCAGGCGATCTCGAGCGGGCGCGCCGGCACCGTCTCGACCCGGGTGCGACCGAAGGTGCACGTGACGCTGTGGCGGTCGGTCGCGGACCAGATCGACGCCGCGGCCGGACGCTGATCAGCCGGCCGCGTCGGCGACCACGGCTTCGTAGTCCTCCCAGGTGTCGACGTCGCGCGGGATCGCGCCGGCGACCGGGACGTCGACCACCTCGTCGCCGGCGCGGTCGAGCAGCTTCCACACGCCCTTGTCGCCGTGCAGCGACGCGAGTTGATCGAACGTGCTGCACGCGAACGCCAGCGGGTGGCCGCGGCCGTCGTCGTAGGCGCACGCGGCCAGGGCGCTGTCGCCTCGCCCGGCGAGCAGCTTCGACACGGTTGCGGCGGTGACGCCGGGCTGGTCGCCCAGCAGCAGGACCAGGACCTCGCAGCGGGGATCGACGGTGGCGAGCGCGGCTGCGATCGACGATGAGCAGCCCGCGCCGAAGTGGTCGTTCGTTGCGACCTGGACGCCGTCCAGGTTGACGGTTTGCATGATCTCGGCCGCGCTGCCGCCGACGACACAGATCAGCTGGTCGAAGTCGCAGGAGCGCGCGGTGCGGAGCACGTGGTCGAGGAGCGTCGCCGGCCCGTACGGCAACAGCTGCTTGGGCTTGCCCAGCCGCTTCGAGCCGCCGGCAGCGAGCACGAGCCCGGTGGCGAACGGAACGCTCATGGCGATGGGATTCCTCGCATCGCGTGCCACACCCGCGACGGCGTGCACGGCATGTCCACGTGACGCACGCCGAACGGTCGCAGCGCGTCGCAGACGGCGTTGACGATCGTCGGCGGCGAGCCGACGGTCGCGGACTCGCCGATGCCCTTGGCGCCGATCGGATGGTGCGGCGACGGCGTGACGGTGAAGTCGGTCTCCCAGTCGGGCACCTCGAGCGAGGTCGGGATCAGGTAGTCCATCAGCGAGCCGCCCAGGCAGTTGCCAGCCTCGTCGAACGCGATCTGCTCCATCAGCGCGATCCCGACCCCGTCGGTGAGCCCGCCGTGGACCTGTCCCTCGATGATCATCGGGTTGATCCGCGTGCCGCAATCGTCGACGGCGACGAACCGTCTTACCCGGACCTTGGCCGTTCCGGGATCGATCTCGACGACGCAGATGTACGCGCCGTAGGGGAACGTCAGGTTCGGCGGGTCGTACACGGTCTCCGCGTCAAGGCCGGCCTCGACCCCCGGCGGCAGCTCGACCGAGCCGCGCGCCGCCATCGCGATCTCCTGGATCGTCGCGCCCTTCTCGGGGTCGCCCTTGACGAACCAGCGGCCCTTCTCCCATTCGAGGTCGTCGGGCGAGGCCTCGAGCATCGCCGCCGCGACGATCCTGGACCGGTCGCGGACCTTGCGCGCGACGATCGCGGTGGCGGCGCCGCTCACCGGCGTCGAGCGCGACCCGTACGTCCCTAGCCCGTACGGCGTGACGTCGGTGTCGCCGTGGACGACGTCGACGTCCTCGGGCGGGATCCCCAGCTCCTCGGCGACGATCTGGGCAAAGGTCGTCTCGTGGCCCTGGCCCTGGGTTTGCACGCTGATGCTGAGCTGCGCCTTGCCGGTCGGGTGCACCCGCAGCGCCGCCCCGTCATTCATGCCCAGCCCGAGGATGTCCATGTGCCGGCGCGGCCCCGCTCCGACCGCTTCGGTGAAGAAGCCGACGCCGATGCCCATCAGCTCGCCTCGTTCTCGCGCCGCCGCCTGCTCGCGGCGGAGCGCGTCGTAGTCCGCGATGTCGAGCGCCTTGCGCAGCGTGCGCTCGTAATCGCCCGAGTCGTAGACCCAGCCGGTCTTGCACTGGTACGGGAACTGGTCGGCGCTGATCAGGTTCGCCAGCCGGAGCTCGGCCGCGTCGGCTCCGAGCTCGTAGGCGAGGCAGTCGACCATTCGCTCGACCAGGTACACCGCCTCGGCGATCCGGAACGAGCAGGCGTACGCGACCCCTCCCGGCGCCTTGTTCGTGTACACGCCCGTGACGTGACAGTGAGCCGCCTCGATGTCGTAGGAGCCCGTGAACACGTGGAAGAACCCGGCCGGGTAGTTGGTCGGCTGGGCGGTCGCGTTGAACGCTCCGTGGTCGGCGATAACGTCGACCCGGACGGCGAGGATCTTGCCCTCGGCGGTGGCGGCGATCGCGCCGCGCATCGCGTAGTCGCGAGCGAACGCGGTCGACATCAGGTTCTCCGATCGGTCCTCCATCCACTTGACCGGCCGGCCGGTGTCGATCGCGCCGATGATCGCGCAGAGGTAACCCGGATACACGGGAACCTTGTTGCCGAACCCGCCGCCGACGTCAGGCGAGACCACGCGAATCTTGTGCTCCGGCAGCCCGGTCAGGAGCGCGTACATCGTGCGATGGGCGTGCGGCGCCTGCGTCGTGCACCACACCGTGAGCTTGCCCGTCACCTGGTCGAACTGCGCGACCGCCCCGCACGTCTCCATCGGCGCCGGATGCGAGCGCGGGAACACCAGGTCCTGCTCGACGACGACGTCGGCGCTTTCGAACACCCGGTCGGTCAGCGCGCGGTCGCCCGATTCCCAATCGAAGATGCGATTGTCGATCTGCCCCGGCTTGTCGTCGCGGATCAGCGGGGCGTCGGACTCCAGCGCGCGGCGTGGATCGACCACGGCCGGGAGCGGCTCGTAGTCGACGTCGATCAGCTCGAGCGCGTCGCGCGCCGAGTAATGGTCCTCGGCGATCACGAACGCGACCTCCTGGCCCTGGAAGCGCACCTTGTCGGTGGCGAGCACGGCTTGCGAGTCCGCGGAGATCGTCAGCATCCAGGCCAGGCCGCGCGCCTCGAGGTCGCGGCCGGTGATCACCGCGTGGACCTTCGGGTGCTGGAGCGCGGCCGACGCGTCGATCGAGACGATCCGAGCGTGCGCCACCGGGCTGCGGAGGATCGCGCCGTGGAGCATCGCCGGCAGCTGCACGTCGTCGACGTAGTGGCCCTGGCCGCGGATGAAGCGCGGATCTTCCTTCCGGCGCAGCCGGCCGAAGCCGATCGGGCGCTCGCCGTTCGCGCTCACGCTGGCGAGGGTGGGTCGGGGTGCTCGGCGGCCCACCGGATCGAGCGGACGATCGTCGCGTAACCCGTACAGCGGCAGATCTGCCCGGAGATCGCCTCGCGGATCTCGGCGTCGGTCGGGTGCGGGTTGCGATCGAGGAGAGCGCGGCCCGTCAGCATCATGCCGGAGGTGCAGAAGCCACACTGAAGTCCGTGCATCTCGGTGAACCCCTGCTGGACGGGGTCGAGCACCCCGCCGGCCGCGAGCCCCTCGACGGTTCGGATCTCGTACCCGGCCGCGGTGGCCGCGAGCACGGTGCACGACTTAACCGGCTCCCCGTCCATCAACACCACGCATGTGCCGCAGTTCGAGGTGTCGCAGCCCCAGTGCGTCCCGGTCAGGCCGAGCTCGTCGCGCAGGAAATGCACGAGCAGAGTCCGTGGCTCCACATCGCGCGTGTACTCGCGGGCATTGACCGACGCCGTGAGAAGCATGGCCGTCAATGATGACGACCCTGTCCGCGGGACTCAGCTGGAGCGGGTCAGGCGGCGCGACGGGGGGCGATCGCCGGCAGCGAGTGGCGCGCGAGCTCGAGCTGGTCGGCGGGCTTGGGCTTCGAGATCACGTAGCCCTGCACGAGGTCGCAGCGCAGGCCCGTGAGCAGGCCGAGGCACAGGTCGTCCTCGACGCCCTCGGCCACGACGCGCAGCCCGAGGGCGTGCGCGAGCTCCACGGTGGCGCTGACCAGGGCCAGGTCGCGGCCTTGCCCGGTCTCGGCGAGCCGGGTGATGAAGCTGCGGTCGAGCTTGAGCTCCTTGACGGCGAGGCTGCCCAGGTAGGCGAGCGAGGTGAAGCCGGCGCCGAAGTCGTCCACCGAGACGACCAGCCCGATGTCGTGGAGCCGCTGGATGGCGAGCTGGGAACGCTCGAAGTCGGCGATCGCCGTCGTCTCGGTCATCTCGAGGACGAGCGCGCCGGCGGGCAGCCCGTAGCGGCGCAGCAGCTGCGCCACGTGGTCGGGGAAGGCGGGGTCGAGCAGGTCGCTGGACGAGATGTTGACCGCCACCGCGATCTGGAGTCCGTCCGCGCGCCAGTGCGCGCACTGCGCCAGCGCCTCGTCGAGGACCAGCCCGGTCAGCGCGCCCATCAGGCCGGCGTCCTCGGCCAGCGCGATGAACTCGAGCGGCGGCACGAAGCCGAGACGCGGATGGTCCCAGCGCACCAGCGCCTCGACCGACCCGATCTCGCCGGTGACGAGGTTGACCTGGGGTTGGTAGTGGAGCCGAAGCTCGCGCGTCTCGATCGCGGTGCGCAGCTCTTCGACCAGCTGCACGCGGTTGGCCGCGCCGTCGAGGCCCTCCTGGTAGATGGCAAAGCGCTTGCCGTCCTGCTTGGCGCGGTACATCGCGAGGTCGGCACAGCGCATCAGATCCGCCGGGTCGCCGGCGTCGCCGGGCAGCACCGCGATGCCGATGCTGGCGCCGATCCGCACCCGGACGGCGTCGAGCACGAAGGGCTCCTCGATCCGGGCGGCGAGGCGGTCCGCGACGGTCGCGGCGTAGTCGGCGTCGGCGTCGAGCAGCGCCAGAGCGAACTCGTCGCCGCCGAGTCGGACGACCAGGTCGGAGCTGCGCAGCGAGTTCTCGAGGCGGCTCCCGAGTTGGCGCAGCAGCTGATCGCCGGTCGGATGGCCGAACGTGTCGTTGACCTCCTTGAAGCGGTCGAGGTCGACGAACATGAAGGCCAGGCTGCGCGTCGGCGCCTCCGGGTCCTGCTGCTCGGCGACGAACTCGTCGAGCAGCTGGAACAGCGCGCGGCGGTTCCCCAATCCGGTCAGCTGGTCGGTGATCGACTCGCGCCGGCGCAGCTCGGTGAGCGAGCGCAGCCCGACCAGCGAGAGGGCGGAGCGCACCCCCGCGACGACGAGCGTCGCGACGGCCAGGGCGAGCGACACGCGGCCGACGTGCCCGACGGAGCCAATCACCATGATCACGAGCGCCGAGACGGCGGCCAGCGCCGGCAACGCGAATCCCGGCGGCTGATCGGAGAGGGCGGGGCGAGCGGCCGGCGTGCGAATCCAGACCGCCACGGACACCAACAGGATCGACAGCGGCCAGGCGATCGCGTCGGCGAACTGGCCGACGAACGACGTGGTGCCCAGCACGTTGAACAGGTCGCCCACCGTGATGAGCGCGTAGCCGGCGGCCAGCAGGAGCCAGGGCAGCTTGGCCCGGCCCGGCACGATCGCGGCGCCGCCGACGACCAGCCCGAGCAGCAGGACGTCGCCGACCGGGTAGGCCAGGTTGACCGCGACCCCGGCGGCGCTCCCGCCCGCGTGGTGCAGGACGTCAGTGAACGCGAAGGTCGCGCACAGCGCCGCCGCGCCGAGCCCGGCCACGCCGCCGTCCAGCCAGCTGGCCAGGTTGAAGCGCCTGACGTTGCAGCGCAGCAGCAGCATCAGCCCGATGTAGGTGACCGGATAGAACGGGACGTAGAACGCATCGGCGAGCGAGGGTGACGGCGGGTCCGACGCGACGGTCAGCACGATGTCGCCGGCGGCCCAGCACAGCAGTCCCACACCGAGAAGCACAGGCACGGCGCGGTTGCGCCGGAGGGAGGCAGCGCGGTAGATGCACAGCGCTCCGACGACGATCTCGAAGATGTTGACGCCCCACCCGTCGAGCCAGTCCCACTCGATCCCGAGCAGCTCGACCACGACGTAGCCGACCGCCAGCAGCGCCAGCAGCGCGTAGATCGGCCAGACGAAGCGTGGGGTACGGTCGACTGCGCGCCGCTGGGGCGGGAAGGCAGGCAGGAGCCGCGCGCCGGTGGCGTCGCTGTTCATCGCGCGGTGGTCTCCGAAGTCGGGTTCATGAGCGCCTTCTAACTCGCCCGTCGGTCCGTGTTGTCGGCCGATTCGCCCAAAACTTGTGTGTGCGGGCGCCAGGCGGCCGGATGGATCCGGCGGGAGGGTCAGACGCGATGCACGGCCGCCAGAAGGGCGGCGTAGGAGCGGACCAATGCGGCGCGCTCCTGGCGGATCAGTGGGCTGTCCGAGTCGCAGCCTTCTTCGACCCACTGATCGGAGCAGCGCATCGCCACCATGCGCTGCTCGGCGGCGAGGTCCACGTCGGCCTCGGGCACCTGGTAGACGAACGAGTAGAGGGCCGTGAGGGCCGCCACGAGCGAGCGCTCGTCCTCGTCGGTTTCCTCGCGCTGGTGCTCGCGGTGCACGCGCCACCACTCGACCTCGAGCTCGGCCGCGCGGCGGGGATCGGCCGGTTCGCCGTGGTGCTTGGCCACGAGCCGGTAGAAGCGCTCCATCGCCTGCCGGGCGCCCTCGGGGTCGTTGTCAGGGTACGGCGCCCACAGTTGGTTGGCGCGCAGCACGAGCCACGCTCCGTAGATCGTCGACGGCCAGGGCAGCCCGAAGGTGTTACGCGTGAGCGCCACGGCCGCGCGCAGGAACGGGAGCCACTCGCGCCGGTAGTAGGCCACCCACGCGTCGGTCTCGAGGCTCCCGACCTGGCGCGGATCGAATGAGCGGTGCGGCTTAACGGCTGAGCCGGGCCGGCGTCGCCGGCGCCCTCGCGTGGTGCGGCGCATGTGTGTGGGTGACCGTAACCGATCACCTGACCTCAGCGCGGCGGAAAGAAGTGGAAGGTCCGGCTGTTGGTGACCGCCGTGATCAGGCGTCCGTTCAGCCCGGGACGCACGGCGGCGAGGTCCGTCGTCAGGGAGACTGAGTCCGAGATGTGCACGGGCAGGCCGGCGGCGCGATCGATATCCAGGGTCGTCGTGCCGTCACCGATCGAGGTGTGGGGCGGGGGCTTCACGAGCGCGTCGAACTGCGCCGCGACGGCGGCGCCCGGGAACGAGCTGGTGTACTCCTCGACCGAAGTCCCGTTCACCACCCGCGGTCCCTGGTCCTCGACGCGGCGCGCGCCGGGCTTCACGAACGAGAACCCGCTCTGCGCGAACCCGGTGAGGACTCGCCGCTCGACCTGGGTGGCCGCACGGTAGTGGACGCCGTCGCGAGAGACCAGGAACCTGCCGCCCGTCGCCTTGGCATAGATCGTGCCCGTGTGCGAGCTCGAGAGCCGGGCTCCGAACTGTCGGAGGCTGATGAAATGCACGACCCCGGTCTCGCTGATCCCGGCGCTGCGCAGCTCTGCCTCGAGGCCGGACGCTTGCGCCCGTGGCACGCCGGCGACGCGGAGCCGGGCGACCTCTCGGAACGTGACGTCGAACGAGCGCTCGGACACCGCGGTCAGTGCTCGGTGCACCGTCTGCGTGGGAGTGTGCTGGGAGTCGTGCGACGCGGCCCCGCACGCGGCAACGGTCAGCGCCGCCAGCAACGGCATGAGCCTAGGTGTGCGGACCATCACCTAGGGTGGCTATCGGTTTCGCGCGCGCGTTCGTATGTTCTCTTCACACTCACCGTCCAGCTCAGGAGCAGTGCAGACCCATGACGCGCATCAACGACCTTTCCTTCCGACTGAGCCACGAGTACTCGCCGCCGACGCTGCCGGCGTCGCCCAGGCTTGGTCTGATCCTCGACGGCCTCCACAAGCCGGCGCTCAAGCTGTCGAACTACATCCGCCCGGAGCTGGCGAACCCGCCGGCCGCTGTGTCGCGCCCGCACCCGGGGTTCCAGTGGGGGATGCTCGCGAACGACCGACTCGGGGACTGCGTAATCGCGATGATGCTTCACTCGATCGAGGACTTCCACCTCGATGCGAGCACGACGGTGCCGGCGTTCACCGACGAGGACGCGACCAGCATCTACAGCGCGATTACCGGATACAACCCGGATGATCCGAACAGCGACCAGGGGACGAACGAGCGCACCGCGATGCTCTACTGGGAGCAGCACGGCCTGCACACCAGCGACGCCCTCCCGCACCAGATCGTGGCCACGGTGGCCGTCGATGCGAGTGACCTGAACGAGTGTCGGATCGCGATCGACGAGTTCGTCGACCTCCAGATCGGGATCGCGCTGCCGCTCACCGCCCAGGGGCAGACGGAGTGGACGGTCGTGGGGAACGGCAAGACTGGACACAGCGCGCCGGGCTCGTGGGGAGGGCACGGCATTCCGTACCGCGAGTACGACGCGGACACGTTCAAGTGCGTCACGTGGGGTCAGGAGCTGCTCCTCACGGTGCCGTTCCATCAGGCGTACGCGCAGGAAGCACACGTTGTCGTCACCAGGGAGATGCTCAACAAGCAGGGCATCGGACCGTCGGGCGTGGCCTGGGACGACCTGATCGCCGACATCAAGGCACTGCCGGGAGAGCAGGATGTCGCCGATCCAGCAGGGGCTCCTCTGACCACGCTCGCGTGAGCGAGGCCTACTCTCTCGCTCCACCGAGAGTGAGCCTGCTCGCGTCCAAGCCGAGCCAGAGGAATGCGGACAACACCCGGGGAGGCGCACACCGCGTGCGTCTCCCCGACGCGTGATCGCCAAACCCGGCGACCGCGTGAATTTTCGTGTCCGTCTGTTTTCGCACGCCACGATCCTCACGGCGGTCCTGCTCCCCGTTGGTTACGCCGAGCGGCGGCAGTCGCCACGATCCGCAGTCCGAGTCCGGCGGATGGGCCATCGTCTATAGCCTGCACTCCGCACTCACGGAGGGCTCGCGGCTCGACATCGTGACGGGGACGATCGAGGCCAACCGGGTCGCGAGCTTCAAGCTGTGGTTCGGAGGAGCCGGCGACTGAACGTCGCCGGCCGCCGGCTCGTCCGTTCGATCGCCGGCTCGGGGCTCAGCCCTGCTGCTGCACGACCATCAGCGAATGGCCGTGGGGGTCGCGGAACCAGAACATCGGCGGGACCGGATCGCCCATGCGCGAGACCTCGGCGTCGACGTCGACGCCCAGCGACTTGAACTGAGCGTGGGACGCGTCGATGTCGTCGGTGGTGATGATGATCCCGGTTTCCTGCGGCTTGACTTCCTGGCCCTCCGGCGGCGGCGCCAGCGCGATGCCGGTCGTGCCCACGGGCGGGTAGACCTCGACCCAGCGGTACTGGCCGCCGAACGGGATGTCGGTCCGCTTCTCGAAGCCGAGCGACTCGTAGAACGCGATCGCGCGGTCGACGTCGGGGGACGGAATGCAGACCAGGCTGATCGTGCCGATCCGGGTTGCGGTGGTGCTCACTGCGGGCCTCCTTTTAAGGGTGCTTACGTAGCCTAAGACCCGACGGTGGGCGACAATTCATCTATGCCGACGATCGAGCTCGAGCCGGTCGACCGCATCCGGATCACGATCCTGATCGACAACCTGACCGACCCCTTGCTGGTCGACCAGCAAGGGGTGGTCCGCGTGAACTGGCCGCGGGCGATCAACGGCCGCCTACCGAGGGCCGGCTCCCGGGTCAGCCCGGACACCGGCGTGCCCGATGCGCTGATCGCCGAGCCGGGGTTCTCGGCGCTCGTGCGCGTGGAGAAGGACGGGCGCGAACGGACGCTCCTGTTCGACACCGGCGTGTCCCGGGACGGGATGGTGGAGAACATGCGCCGGCTGGGGATCGACACCGGGGAGATCGAGGCGATCGTGCTCAGCCACGGGCATTGGGATCACATCACTGGGATGGAGGGACTCGCGCGGGTGCTCGGTCGCACCCGGCTCCCGGTAATGATCCACCCCGAGTTCTGGAACCGCCGGCGGATCAGCTTTCCCGGCCTCGACCCGGCCGAGCTGCCCGCCACAAGCCGGACCGCGCTCGACGATCTAGGCTTCTCGATCGTTGAGGAAGCTCAACCATCGTTCCTCCTCGATGGTCGAGTCCTCATCACGGGTGAGGTCGACCGCACCACCCCGTTCGAGACCGGCTTCAGCGGACACGAGGCGCTGCGCGACGGGACCTGGCAGCCGGATCCACTGATCCTCGACGACCAGGCGCTGGTGGTGCGCGTGCGCGACCGCGGCCTCGTCGTCCTGACCGGCTGCGGCCACGCCGGGATCATCAACACCGTGCGCTACGTGCGCCGGTTGACCGGTGCTGACGCGGTCGCGGCGGTCGTGGGTGGGTTCCATCTCAGCGGGCCGATGTTCGAGCCGATCATCGAGCCGACTGTGGAGGCCTTCGCCGAGCTCGCGCCGGCCTTGCTGGCGCCGGCGCACTGCACGGGGTGGAAGGCCGTGCATCGGCTGGCGGCCCGGTTCCCGGACGCGTTCGTGATGAGCACGGTCGGGACGACGATCGAGATCTAAACGGTCAGTGTGGACGACGCGCCCGGCGGGCATGGATGCCCGCCGGAACCGGTCCCAGGGACGCCGCCGAAGGCGGCCCCAATGCCTACGCGTGCGCGGCGCGGGCGTGGCGAGGCAGCCAGAACACCGCAGCGCACGCCGCGGCCAGGAACCCGACCGCCACCAGCAACGCATGATCGGACGCGCCGACGAAGGCCACCGCGCCGCGCCCGTTGCCGAGCCGGTCGAACAGGACCGTGCCCACGGCGGCGATCCCGATCGACATGGCCAGCTGCTGGATCGACTCGAGCAGCCCCGAGGCCGAGCCGATCTCGTGCGGCGCGACGCCGGCCAGGATCACGTCGAACATCGGGACGAACACCATGCCCATGCCGAAGCCGGTGATCGCGAGCGGGCCGGCCAGCTCCCACGCCGTCACGCCACCGCCGGCCGAGCGCAGCACGACATCGACCACGACGAGGCCGGCGGCCATGGTCACGATCCCGATGTGCATCGTGGTCCGGCCGATCCGGCCCAGCAGCGCCGAGGAGGTGATCGAGCCGCCGATCGCGGCGACCGGGATCGCGACGGTCGCCACCGCGCAGGCCAGCGGCGTCAGCCCGAGGCCGGTCTGGAACATCACGTTGAGCGCGATCATCATCCCGCCCATCGCGCCGATGAACCCGAGCACGACGGCCAGGCCGGCCACGTACGCCCGGCGGCGGAGGATCGAGGGCTCGACCAGCGGAGCCTGGCCCTGCCGAGCGCGGCGCGACTGGAGCTTGGCGAACGCCGCGAGCGTGACGATGCCTCCGGCCAGCAGGACGAACGACCACGCCGGCCAACCCTGCTCGCGGCCCTGGATCAGCGGATAGACCAGGGCGAACCCGCCGACCATCGCCAGCGTGACGCTGGAGGCGTCGAGGTGCAGGCCGGGCGTTGCCGGCGCGGTCCGGGGCAGGAACCGGCGGCCGGCGGCGATCGCGGCCAGGCCGAGCGGCACGTTGACGAGGAAGATCGCGCGCCAGCCGGTGCCGAGGAGGTTCAGGTTGACGAGGGCGCCGCCGACGAGAGGCCCGGCGATTGCGGCGAGGCCCATCACGGGACCGAACACGCCGAAGGCCTTCTGCTGGCCCGCGTCGCCGAACAGCTCGCGGATCAGACCGAAGCCCTGCGGGACCATGATCGCGGCCACCGCGCCTTGCAGTGCACGCGCGGCGATCAGCGCGTTCGGCGACGGGGCCAGCGAGCAGAGCACCGACGCGACGACGAATCCGGCGATGCCGACCAGCAGCACGCGGCGGCGGCCGAACAGGTCGCCCAGCCGGCTGCCGAGGAGCAATGTCACCGCCATCGCGAGCGTGTAGGCGGCCGAGATCCACTCGAGTGCGGCGTACGAGCCGCCAAGGTCGTGACGGATGGCGGGGGCGGCAGTCTGCGCGATCGTGGAGTCGAGCAGGTCCATGACCGATGCGGCGATGACGACGATGAAGCCGAGCCAGGCGACCTGGGCGGCGGGCCGCTCGGAGGCGACCGCGGGGGAGTTGAGAGCGATGGTTGACATGCCGGCACCCTCTCGAATAACGCGGTCACTTTCAGTCCTCAATTCACGTATTGAGGTCAGTTACGGTCCGCGATATGTGGGAGGATGCGCCGCACGATGGTTCAGACTTCAGCTCGCCTTCTCGCCCTCCTCTCACTGCTCCAGGTTCGCCGGGAATGGACCGGCCAGGAGCTCGCCGACCGCCTTGAGGTCGGCCCGCGAACGATCCGCCGCGACGTGGACAAGCTCCGCTCGCTCGGTTACCCGATCGAGGCCGCGCCCGGGGTGGCCGGTGGCTATCGACTCGGCAACGGGGGCGAGCTGCCGCCGCTCCTGCTCGACGACGCCGAGGCGGTTGCGGTGGCGGTGGGGCTGAGAACCGCGGCGACCGGCGGCATCGCCGGGATCGAGGAGACCTCGGTGCGCGCGCTGACCAAGCTCGAGCAGGTACTCCCGAGTCGCCTGCGCCGGCGGGTCAGCGCGCTGAGCGACGCGACCTCGACGTTCGGGGTCGAGGGACCGCAGATCGATCCCGAGGTGCTCGCTACCCTGGCCGGCGCCTGCCGCGATCAAGTGCGGTTGCGTTACTCGTACGTGGCCCGCGATGACCAGGCCAGTCAGCGGATCGTCGAGCCCGCCGCGGTCGTCTACAGCGGCCACCGCTGGTACCTGGTGGCGTTCGACCTCGACCGGGACGACTGGCGAACGTTCAGACTCGATCGGATCCGGGGCCGCCCACGGATCGGCGAACGCGGTGGGCGGCGCGTAGTACCCGGGGGCGATCCGGCCGCCTACGTACGCGAGCGGCTGCGCAGCGCCCGCGAGGGGGAGGGCATCGAGACCGCGCCGGGGCGGATTCGGGTCCGGGTCCCGGCGGCCGGGATGCGCGGCCGCGTCCCGGGTCGGTATGCCACGGTCGAGCCGGACGGCGAGACCGCGTGCATCGTCACCTCACGCGGCGCGTGGTCGCGCGGCTTCCTGGTCTGGATGGCGATGCTCGACGAGCCGATGGAGGTGCTCGATCCGCCGGAGATGGTGGCAGCCGCGCGGGCGGTCGTGGCGCGGCTAACGACGGTCTAAGTGGCCGACCCAGTTGGGAGCGCGCTTCTCGAGGAACGCGGTCATCCCCTCCTGGGCGTCCGCGGCCAGCGCGTTCTCGGTCATCACGACCTTGGTGTGCGCGTAGGCGTCGTGCTCGGCGCGATCGACCTGGTCATAGAAGGCGTGCTTGCCGACCCCGACCGTGTACGCGCTCGACCGGGCGATCGCCTCGACCAGACGGTCGACGGCGTCGTCGAGCTCATCGGCCGGCACCACCGAGTTGATCAGACCCCAGTCGAGCGCGGTCTGCGCGCCGATCGGCTCGCCGGTCAGGAGCATCTGCATCGCGCGCTTGCGCCCGACCGCACGCGAGACGGGGACCATCGGGGTCGAGCAGAACAGCCCGATCTTGACCCCGGGCGTGCCGAAGCGCGTGCCCTCGGCGGCGACGGCCAGATCGCACGCGGCCACGAGCTGGCAGCCGGCCGCCGTCGCGATGCCGTGGACCTTGGCGATCACCGGCTGGGGCAGCTCGTGGATCGTCTCCATCATCACGGTGCAGACGCCGAACAGCTCGTCGAGGAACGCCTCGTCTCGCCCGATCATCTCCGATAGGTCATGGCCGGCCGAGAAGGCGGGACCGGCTCCGTCGATCACGATCGCGCGGGTCGAGGGCCGCGCCGAGGCCTCGCGGAGCGCGGCGATCAGCTCCTGCATCAGCTCGAGCGACAGCGCGTTGCGCTTCTCCGGCCGGTTCAAAGTGATCCGCGCCGCCGGCTCATCGCCGCTTGAAACGACGAGGTTCCTGTACTCGAGGCCGGGGGTGGAGCTCACGGGGTTAGTATGGCGCGTGGAGTCACGACAACGGGGGTGATGGAATGGCCGAGATAGCCGGCCGGCGGATGGCGGCGGAGATCGACGGAGACTTCGTCGTCTTCCTGATCGGCGCGCGCTTCAACAACAAGCTGGCGCTCGCACGCAGCATCGTCGACCTCGGGGGCCGGCGCGGCATGAAGCACATGCTCGACTACCTGGTCGCACGTCCCGAGAAGGGCCTGCTCGCCTACGAGATGGGGATCCCCACGATCGTCCAGTACTGGCGGTCGTTCGATCACCTCGAGGCGTTCGCGCGGGACAAGGACGATCCGCACCTGGAGGTGTGGCGCCAGTACTGGCGGCGCGTGGGCAAGGGCGACCGCACCGGGATCTGGCACGAGACGTACCTGGTCCAGGCCGGGCAGTACGAGGCGGTCTACGGGAACATGCCGCCGCACGGCCTCGGAAAGGCCGGGCGACTCGTCCCGATGTCGGAGGCCTCGCGAGCGCGCGAGCGGCTCGGCGCTCTGGTCAACTGACGAGCCTCGAGCGCGTGCCCCCTCGTCAAGGCTGATGGCGGGGAAGCGGCGCGATCGGAACGCTCGCCACCGGCAACAGGATCACGCCCTCGCCGGGATCGCCGGCCGCGCAGTGAGCGCCCTCCAGCGCGATCAGGCCGGTGACGGCGCCGAGGGCCGCGTCCACGCGATCGGGCGTCGGGAGCCAATCTTCGGCAACGCCCGCCGCGCGCAGCACGTCGCGGCGAAACGCGTGCTTCGGGATCTCGCGCGCGCGTAGGCCGCCGGCGAGCAGGCAGGCCGACGCGTGGGGGAAGACCTCGGCGGCGGTTCCGGCGACCGCGCCGCCCCGGTACAGCGGGTAGCCGGCCGACACGAGCCGGAAGACCTCGAAGCCCACCCTCATCCAGCGGTAGAACGGGTGATCGCCCGGATCGGCTCCGGTCCGGAACGACTGGATCCCGATGCGGGCCAGCTGGCGCTCGGCCGCGCGGCTGCTCCCGGATCTCGACCAGCCCGAGGGCGAGTCGATGCAGACGACCGCCGGCCGCAGCGCCAGTGTGATCCGCGCCACCTCCTCGAGGGCCAGTCGGCCGTGGCTGGCGAAGACGTTCCGCTCCGCGTCGAGGGCCACGAGGTCGAGGCCCTTGCGTGGTTCCGCGACATCGATTCCGATCGCGACTGGCCGGATCGTGCTGCTCCATGCTCGGGCGTCCACGTGGTGAGGCGACGGTATCTGATGGGTGCGGGCTGCCCATCCGGGTTCGGTGGGCGGCGGCGGGGTGGGCGCGCCAGCAGGGCGACTTTCTCACCACTCGCCATCCGCCGGTGGGTGAATGGAGCTCCAGTCGCGTATAGCCCGAGTTTCGGCCCATTCGCTCGGCGAAGGGGCGCGAGTGGGGCGAAAGTCGCCCTCGGAGGGGCCTCCCGTCGGCTTCAGTGCTGTCTGGGACACCGTGGGCTGTGCTGGGGGGAGGCGAGTGCCCCGTGGGTCGGACCGATCCCCAGGACCAGACAACAGCGAAGCCGCGGGTTGACGCGGCCCCGGCCCGGCCCGTAGGGTTGTTCGGTAACGAGTGAACAAGGGGGCCGGCGACGGCGGGGTACGGTCGTCGCGGCTCCGCGAAGCGGAGGAGGGGCAGATGGCTGACGCATTCGACAAGGCGGGCCTGACCGCGCGCCAGATTCACCGGTACGGCTGGAAGCCGTCCCTGCCGGACTTGCGCGATCACATCGCGGACTCGTCGGAGTTGAAGATCCTCGACGAGGTCGACCCGCGCGCCGACCTGCCCGCGGTGTTCGATCAGGGCCAGCTCGGAAGCTGCACCGCCAATGCGGTCGCCGCCGCGGTGGAATACGACGCGAAGCTGAACGGGTCGGACCCGGGCACGCCGTCGCGGCTGTGGATCTACTACTACGAGCGCAAGCTGGAAGGCGCTCCCCTCGACCAGGACACGGGCGCGTTCGGTCGAGACGGGTTCAAGGTGTGTAACAAGCTGGGCGTGCCGCTCGAGTCCGACTGGCCATACGACATCTCCAAGTTCGCCGTTGAGCCGCCGGCGAGCCTGGACGACGAGGCACTTCAGCACCGGATCTCCAACTACCGCGTGGTACCGCGCAACGTGGACTCGATGAGGGCGGTGCTGTCGAACCGGCAGACGATCGCGTTTGGCTTCACGGTCTACGCCTCATTCGAGTCACAGGAGGTCGCGAGCACCGGCATCGTCCCGCTGCCCACGCGCAACGAGAAGGTCCTGGGTGGCCACGAGGTGCTGCTCGTCGGCTACCTCCAGGACCAGCCGAACTACGGGTTGGTGCGCAACTCCTGGGGTTCGGGCTGGGCGCTGGGCGGCTACTTCCTGATGCCATGGGCCTACCTGCTGGACGCCCACCTCTCCAGCGACTTCCGCACGATCCGTCGTCCAGCCGGCAAGTGAGCTTGCCGGCCCGCGGTGGCGCACCGCCGCGGTGACAGCGTTTATCGTGCGCGCATGATCCGGATGCTCATCGTGGCCGCGACGCTGGCTGTCGTCCTCGGCCTCGTCTCATCACCGGCGTCGGCCGGAGTGGCCAATGCCGGGTTGCCACACGCGTCGCACTCGAACCCGCTCGCGGGGATGAAATGGGGCGTGTACAAGGGCCCGTACTACAACAGCATCTATCCGGATTACGCGCAGGCGCGGGGGCGCGACCGCCAGCTGCTAGGCAAAATCGCCTTGCGGCCGTTGATGTACACCTTCGGCGACTGGTTCGCCGACTCCGACGCGAAGAGCGTCGCGCAGCAGTTCATCCAGGACTCAACCGGCGGTAACCCGGCGGTGCTCAGTCAGGCGGCCATCTTCCGGTTGGACCCGTGGGAAGGCGCGGCCTGTCCGCACGGGTCGTGGAACGCCGCGGACCAGCAGAGCTATAAGACCTGGGTCAGCAATTTCGCCGCCGGCATCGGTCAGTCACGTGTCGCGCTGATCGTGCAGCCCGATCTGCCGTTCGCCGAGTGTGCGAACTCACCCGTTCCTCTGCAACTCGTCAACTACGCGGCACAGCGATTCACCGCGCTGCCGCATACCACCGTGTACGTCGACGGCGGCGCACGTTACTTCCCACCGTTCACGCAGGCGGTGTCGATGCTCGAGCAGGCTGGGATCCGGAACGCGCGCGGGTTCTCCTTGAACACCAGCGAGTACGACACGACCAGCAGCGAGATCGAGTACGGCGCGCGCCTGGTCCAGGCGCTGGCCGCGGCCGGCATCCCCAACAAGCACTTCGTGATCAGCACCGCGGAGAACGGCGCCGGGTTCCTCAACGGCCAGTACCAGGGCGACGTCAACAACCCACGGGTGTGCCGCACTCGTTACGACACCCTGTGCGTGACACTCGGCATTCCGCCCACCACACAGGTCGCAAATCCGCGCTGGCATCTGCCGGGCGCCGACGCCAGCCTCGCGTTCCGTTATGTCGACGCGTACCTATGGGCGGGACGGCCATGGCTCGGCCCCACCAGCTCGTTTGACCTGCAGCGCGCGCTCGGGCTGGCGTCATCCACGCCGTTCTGAGGTGGGCGCAATGCGTGAGGGCGCGAGCAGTCCAACCGACCAGGTGCCGAGCGTGCTCGGTGAGTTGCACTACCTCGACCCTGCCTCGACCGTGTTGCGCCGGTTCACTGCGCCCGGAGCCAGCGCGAACACCGGCCGGTACGAGCCGCACGTGGTGGCGATCCGGGACGGCCGGTCGGTACAGGACTCCTTCCGGATGGAGACCCAGGGCTTTGAGATCGTGCGGCACACGAGCGCCGTCACCGATTTCACCGACAAGATCGAAGTGGACGCGGTCTACGTCGACGAGGTGATCGCCTTCATCAAGGACCAAACCGGCGCCGACGAGGTCGCCTCCCGCGGTTGGGTGCTGCGCCGTTCGGCGGCGCCGGCGGAGAACGCGTCCCAGCCTCAAGCGGCGCTCGTGCACATCGATTACGGCCCGGAGGGCGCGGCGAAGACCGCGGCCCGGGTCTACGCCGAGCGGTTCCCCGACGGTCCCGGCTACCGCAGGGTGCTGGCCACCAGCGTGTGGCGGGTGTTCAGCCCGCCGCCGCAGGACTGGCCGTTGGCCTTATGCGACTTCCGCAGCGTGCGCGAGAGCGAGGGGCTCCCGAACCAGCTGTACTTCGTCGACCGTATCCCGGATGACCTGTTCGCGCCGGTCGACGAATCGAAGATGATCACCAGCGGCTCCGAGTTTCACTACAGCCCGGCGCACGAGTGGTGGTACTTCCCGAACATGACCCGGGACGAGGTCCTGTTCTTCGTATTTAACGACTCGGATCACACTCGGGCATGGCGCGTGGTGCACACCGCCTTTCGCGATCCGAGCGTCGAGACCGCGGTGCCGCGGCACAGCATCGAGGTCCGCTCGTTCGCCTTCTTTCATTGAGCTCGAGGCGTTCTTGCCCCGCGCACGGGGTTATTCGCGCACGTCCTCGGTGCGCGCGGGGATGACGGAATCGGCGTAGGCCGCTTCGCGCGCGCTGACGGCAAGGATCTCGTGCCCGCGGCGGTGCAGCGCGCGGATGTAGTCCGTGTGCGCCTCCCAGGCGGGACCGGTGAGGTTGGACGCCAGCACCACCGTGTCAGTGTGAGCGTCGAGCAACTCATAGACCAGGTCCATGAGCTCCGATGTGGGCCGAGAGCCTTGCATTACGACCTCACCACCTCACGCGTTCTTCCTTGCTGCGACGTTGTTCGCATAGCGCACACCCGGTTGTGTGGCGAACGGGTTGAACCTACCGCCGGCGGTGGGCGATGTCAAGGGGATTGCGATTGGGTCCGGGCGCGGATTCCTGGGCGGTCAAGCGCCGGTCGAAGTCTGCCGATGCAATAGCCAAGGCCCGCGGTGCCGGCGGGCTCGGACCCTCGAAGTAGCAGGAGAAAAGCGTGGATAAGAAGCAAATGCGCAAGCCGCTCACCGCGGCCGCGTACGCGGCGGCGGCCCTGATCGTCGTGCTGGTGTGGGCCCCGGCGGCGTTCGCCAAGCCGGCGTACTTCGCGGTGAGCAAGGAGACCGCCTGTCTGGCGAATCGCAACGTCAACGGGTTCCTGCGCCAGAACCACGCGAACGTCCTGCGGCTGATTGTGTCGCCTTCCGATGCGACGGCCGGCGCGGGCGTCAAGTGCGTCCAGCAGGCGCACGCCGCGGGCTTCAAGGTCTACCTGTCGCTCCAGTGGGGCAACCGGTTGACGCCGCGCGAGGTGGCTTCGTATTTCAATCAGGTCCTTCCCGCCTACGCGCCGTTCGTCTGGGCCGTCGGCGTCGGGAACGAGCAGGATCTCAGCAGTCCAACCGGCTACGGGCAGGGCAAGACCCGGCTCAGTCATGACGGGCGGAGCGCCGGCCAGAACTATCGCGCGGTATGGAATGACGTCGAGCCCGTCCTCGTCCGCGTCGCGCCGCGCGCGATTCGCGTGTACGGCGAATTTAGCCCGTGGTCGTTCAACGCCAACCAGCAGGGCTTCGCCTCGGGCCGGCCGCCCGGCGTGCAGGCGATCGCCGCCCACTGCTACCACACCACGGTTGGGGGACTGACGCAGGTCCCGCAGGACGCGGCCTGGGCGGCCTCCAAGCGCCTGCCGCTCTGGTGCTCGGAGATGGGACCGGCGCTGGCCCGGACCAAGCCGTGGGCGGTACCCGACACGTGGCCCTCGTGGAACGCCACCGTCTCCAAGATCGAGGCCGAGAGCCCGAACTTGAAGATGGCGGGCTATTACTACTACCCAGGCTTCTGACGCATCGCGTAGGGTGCGCGTGTGCAGGAACGCGTGCTCGAGCCGCTGATCGAAGGCGGCGCCTTCTTCGAATCGCCGCGGTGGCACGAGGGCCGGTGGTGGGTCTCGGACTTCTACCGCCACGGTGTCTATACGGTAAGCACCGATGGCGCCGAGGAGCTGGTGCTTGAGGTCGAGCACCAGCCGTCTGGGCTCGGATGGATGCCGGACGGCTCGCTGCTGATCGTCTCGATGAAGGACCAGCGCGTGCTGCGGCGCGATCGGGAGGGGAGCGTCGGCGTGCACGCCGAGCTCGGGGCCTTCACCGACAGCTCGCTCAACGACATGGTCGTGGACGGTCATGGGCGCGCGTGGGTGGGGTGCTTCGGCTTCGATCTGATGGCCTTCGCCGATCCGCAGCTGGCGCCGCTGATGCGCGTCGATCCCGACGGCACGGCGAGCGTCGCGGCCGAGGACACGAGATTCCCCAACGGCGCGGTCATCACCCCCGACGGGAGCACGCTGATCCTCGGGGAGACCGCCGGTTGCTGCTACACCGCGTTCACGATCCAGGCCGACGGCACGCTGTCGGACCGCCGCATCTGGGCCCAGCTGGCGCCCGCGCCCGAGCTCGGGCCGCTGCAGGAGATGCTTCCGCAGATCGCCGTCGGGCCCGACGGGTGCACGCTGGATGGCGAGGGTCACATCTGGTCAGCCGATGAGGTCGGCGGGCGCTGCATCCGGATCGCCCCCGGGGGCGCCATCGTCGATGAGATCCGGGTGCCGGAAGGACTGGGCTGCTTCGCCTGCGCGCTCGGCGGCGACGACGGCCGTACGCTGCTCGTGTGCGCCGCGCCCGATTTTCTCGAGACCAACCGCTTGCAAGCGCGTGAGGCCGTCTTGTTGACGACCGAGGTCGACGTCCCGCACGCCGGCTGGCCCTAGCCCGATCCGGTTCGATCAGGCCAGGATGTTGACCGTCGAGCGCTCCATCTCGAGCGACTTCTGCAGGACGGCCACCTGCAACGCCTCCGCCGTCGAGCCGTTGGCGTCGCCCGGGTCCGCCGCGGACACGCCCGCCGCAGCCTGGGCGGTGCTGCCGAACATCGCCTGCGCTGCGGCCAGTCCGCTCATCGCGGAATTCACCCCTGAAATATCCATGGCGCAGAGATCGACAAGCTCATAGCGGCCGGGTGAGGATCGCCGGGGTTCGCTCAGCGGTTGTTCGACCTGGCGCGGCCGGTTGTCGTGCGGGGCCCGTCGATGCGATGCTGGGGACATGACCGCCATCATCCTGGACTGCGATCCCGGCCACGACGACGCGATCGCGCTGCTGCTGGCGCTCGGAAGCCCCGAGCTCCGGCTGCTCGGCGTCACCACCGTGTCGGGCAATCAGACGCTCGAGAAGACGACCGTAAACGCCATCCGCGTGCTCGATCACGTTGGACGCGGCGATGTCCCGGTGGCCGCCGGGGCGGAACGCCCGCTGGTCCGTGAACGGCACACCGCCGCCGAGGTCCACGGGGAGACCGGGCTCGACGGACCCGACCTGCCCGGGCCCTCCCGGCTGCCCGAGCCCATGCACGCGATCGACTGGATCGCCGAGGCGGTCGCGGCGAGCCCGGATCCGGTGACCCTGGTCGCCACCGGCCCGCTCACCAACGTGGCGTTGTTCATGGCGCGCTATCCGGGACTCGAGTCTCGGGTCGAGCGGATCGTGCTGATGGGCGGCGCGATCGGGGAGGGCAACACCACACCGGCCGCCGAGTTCAACATCTGGGTCGATCCCGAGGCGGCGGCCCGTGTCTTCCAGAGCGGGGTCGACCTCACCATGGTCGGTCTCGATGTCACCCATCAGGCCCTGATGACCGCCGCCCACGCGGAGCGCTTCGCCGCGTCCGGGCGCGCCGGCAAGCTCGTCGCCGACCTGTACGGCTTCTACGCCCGCTTTCACCACCGGCACTACGGCTGGGACGGCGCGCCGGTGCACGACGCCGTCGCGCTCGCGCACGTGATCGATCCCACGCTGCTGATCGTCACGCACTGCGGAGTGCTCATCGACACCGGTCCCGAACTGTCCCGTGGGCGCACCAACGTCGACCGGTGGGGAGACATGGGGTGGACGCCGAACTGCCACGTGGCCGTCGGGATCGACGCCCCGCGCTTCCTCGAATTCCTCATGACGCGCATCGGCTCGCTCGGGTGAGTTGCGCCGGCCGGAGCGAGGCCGTTCGCCCTGGCCGCGTGGCGTCCCATAGCCTTAGCCACGTGTCCTGGACCGTCGACGTGGCTGCGGCCCCACCCGTCAACGCTTTCCCGCTGCCGGGCGTTCTCGCCGCGGCGGTAAGCGAGGCCGTCGCGCGGCCCGCGGCGCAGCAGCCGCCGTGGCCGGACCTGGACGAGGTCGAGCGCGCCCGCTGGGTGCTCGAGTGTGTTCCGCCGATCGCGGTGCCCGCCGAGGTCGACCGGCTCCAGGCGCGCCTCGGGATGGTCGCGCGCGGGGAGGCGTTCCTGCTCCAGGGCGGCGATTGCGCCGAGACGTTCGTGGACAACACCGAGATGCATCTGCGAGGGACGATCCGGACGCTGTTGCAGATGGCCGTGGTCCTGACCTACGGGATCTCGATGCCGGTGGTCAAGGTTGGGCGGATCGCCGGTCAGTACGCCAAGCCGCGGAGTGCCGAGACCGACGTGGCCGGCCTGCCGTCGTACCGCGGCGACATGGTGAACTCGCTGGAGGCCACGCCGGAGGCCCGGCGCCCCGACCCAGGACGCCTCATCCGCGCGTACGCGAATGCGGCGGCGGCGATGAACCTGGCGCGCGCGATCACGGGGGCCGGCCTGGCCGATCTGCACCACCTGCACGAGTGGAACATGGACTTCGTCCGTCGCTCGAGCGCCGGCGAGCGCTACGAGCGGGTCGCCACTGAGATCGACCGCAGCCTGCGGTTCATGTCGGCCTGCGGCGTCGAGGACAGCTCGTTGCGCACGGTCGACCTGTATGGGAGCCACGAGATGCTGGTACTCGACTACGAGCGCGCGCTGCTCCGGCCGTCAGGAGACCGCCTATATCTGCTGTCGGGCCATCTTCCGTGGATCGGCGAGCGCACGCGTCAGCTCGAGGGCGCCCACGTTGCCCTTGGCGCGCTGATCGCGAATCCGATCGAGGTGAAGCTCGGCCCGGCGGCGACGCCGGCCGAGGCGGTCGAGCTCGTCGAGCGACTCGACCCCGAGCACGTCGACGGCCGCGTGACGCTCGTGTCGCGGATGGGCAACGACGCGGTCCGCGCGCTCCTGCCGCCGATCGTCGAGGCCGTGACCCGGTCGGGGCATCGCGTCGTGTGGCAGTGCGACCCGATGCACGGGAACACCGAGGAGTCGCCGAGCGGTCACAAGACACGGCACTTCGACCGGATCATGGACGAGGTCGAGGGGTTCTTCGAGGTCCACCAGCGGCTCGGAACGCACCCCGGCGGCATCCACGTCGAGCACACCGGCGAGGACGTCACGGAGTGCCTCGGGGGCGCGCAGATGATCTCCCACAGCGAGCTGTCCTCGCGCTACGCGACCGCGTGCGACCCTCGGCTGAACACCCAGCAGGCGCTCGAGCTCGCGTTCCTCGTGGTCGAGATGCTCCGGCGGGGTGCCTAGATGGTGACCGCGCCGTTCTCGTCGAGTGTCCAGTGCGGGTTGTGTGCGACCTCCCAGACGTAGCCGTCGGGATCGGCAAAAGCTCCCGTCGTGCCGCCCCAGTCAGCCGGGGCGGCTGGCCGCTTGATGGTGCCGCCGGCGCGCTGCGCCTCGGCGAGGACGACGCTCACCTCCGCGGGTGAGCGGACGTTGTAGGCGAGCTCTATCCCCGGCGCGCCGTGCCCTCCGAGCGCGGTCCACAGGCCGAAGACCATGCCTCCGGCCTGGAAGAAACACACCTCCTCGTCGGGCTGCTGAGCGCCCGTCCAGCCGAGCGCCTCGTAGAAGGCGCGGGCGCGGGAAAGGTCGGTGACGCCGAGCGTCACAAGGCTGATCCGTGGTTCCATGGCACGAGCATCTCACGCCGCGGGGACGGCTGTGGCCGGCATCTCGGCGTCGGCGGTAACAACTCCCCCGGAGCGCCGGGACGCAGCTTAGGATCGCGTCCGTTCGTGTAGTCCATTCCGAGGAGGGAGAGCCTTGACGTTAGGAAGAACAGCCGGCGCGACGCTGGCCGCGGCCGCGACGCTCGCGACGGTCGCCGCGACGAGTTCCGCCAGACCACTGCAAGCGAGCACCGCGGCGTCGACGGTGCACGTCGTCGAGCATGCCATCACCGACACCGAGATTCCGACCGGCGGCGGGAAGGACGTGAAGGGCAACATCCTGACCTTCAACAATCCCGTGTTCGACGCCGCGGACAAGAAGCAGGTCGGCCACGATGAAGGCTTCTGCACCCGGCTCGCGCCGGCCCAGGGGATCTGGGAGTGCCTGTGGACGACGTTCCTGCCGCGCGGACAGATAACCGTCCAGGGGCCGTTCTACGACACGCGCAACAGCGTCCTGTCGATCACCGGCGGGACCGGCGCGTATAAGAGCAACCGAGGTCAGATGGTCCTGAAGTCGCGCAACGGCGGCAAGGAGTACGACTTCATCTTCCAGCTCACGTGAGCGGCGAGCCGTTGTCGCTGCCACCTGGCTGCGTCAGGCCGAAGGCGACCTGCCTGGCTGCGAGCCCAGCTTCCGCTCGACCTGTGCCTGGTTCGTGTTCTGAAACGACCGCAGATCGGGGTTGTTCGCCGGGATACGCGGGTCGGTTATTGACCGGTTTTCGTCGTAGGTTCGGCCGAGACAATGGTGGGTCTCGACACTCGGCAACCTGTCGGTCTTCCGAGCGACGATGCCGCAGGGCTTCAGCCCGCCCCGTCACGTTCATACCCGCGAGGACGAGGTCTTCCTCGTGCTCGACGGCGACGTCTGTTTCGACGTCGACGGTGAGCGCCGCGCCGCCGGCCCGGGAACGACCGTCTACATGCCCCGAGGAGTCCCGCATTCCTTCCGGATCCAGAGCCCGTCGCGCGGATGCTCGGCGTAATGGTCCCGGGGGCGTTCGAGCAACTGTTCCGCCGCCTGAGCGTCCCCGCCGGGGAGCGGGCACTCCCGGAGCCGGGAACGGTTCCGTTCGATCTGTCCGCCGTGATGGCCGAGCAGAGCAGGCTTGGCACCGACGTTGTCGGCCCGCCGATGGGTGCCGAGGAGGCCTGAGGGCGCTCGGAGGACCGCACACCCCTGGCGGGCGGTCCTCCAGCCGGTGGCGTCGGCGACGGGCTAGCGGCCCTCTCGGATCTGGAGCCGGTTGCCGTCGGGGTCCTGGAACTGCGCGACGTAGCCCCACGGGAACTCGAGCACGTCCGTCAGGAACTCGACGCCGCGCGATTTCAGCTCCTCGACCGTCTTGCGGCAGTCGTCGGTGACGAACGTGACGGACGGCGGCGGGCTCCCCAGCGCCGGCTGGGCCTGGCCGGGTGTCCCGGGCCAGAGGACCAGCTGGAATTCGTCGCCCTCGGCGCCGACGGTCAGAAACCGCGGCCCATCCGGGGTCGGGTTCTCGACGCGCTTCTCCAGGCCAAGCGCGCTCGTGTAGAAGTCGAGTGCTCTGTCCTGGTCGCTCACGAGCACGCTCATGTAGAAGACTTTCTGCAGCATTGGTGTTCCTCCGGTCGTCGTGGTCACTGCCCCGATGACACGCGACGAGCGCGAAACGTGACAGCGTGCCCGGTGCTGGCGGTCGTCGCCAACACTTGTGCCGGGGCTTGGACTCGGCGGGCTTGGGAAGGATCACCAGACGTCAGATGTCTGATGTTACGTAGACCCCCTGATGCCGTCGAACCTTCCCACCCCCACGGGAGAACTGTCGCAGGAGCCGTCGAGCACGGCGTCACGCGGCACGCCCGCGCTCCAGCATGACCCGGGTGCCGCCGGCGTCGTGCTCGCGCTTCAGCGCAGCCACGGGAATCGGCGCGTGGCGCGCATCGTTTCGCAGCAACTTGCCCGCCAGCCGGCGCCGGTCACAGCGCCGCCGGCCCCGGCCGAGCGCTCCTGGGCGGACCAAACGACGAGCGCGAACAAGCCGCTCGGGCAGGAGACCGACGACCTCGACAAGCTGACGGGCGAGGCGTTTATTCAGGAACGCGAGAACGCTGCGGTGCGCGCGTCGAGATATGGGCCAGACCACGAGCATGACGTCCTCGAACTCGAGGCCATCGAGTTCCTCGCCGCCCAGCGCGGCGTTGCTCCGCTGGCGTACCGGGACGAGTACTACAGCCACGACGGGGATGGCATGCGCCGTCGCAACATCCGCGTCGTGCTGGAGGCCGGGATCAGGGAGACGGGCTCCCTGAAGGAGGCCACGGACCGCATCGAGCACCAGTCGCGGAGCGTCAAGCTCGAGATCTCGGCGATCGAGATCGAGGCCAACGCCTTCGGAACGGAGTTCGAGATCCAGGCGGCGGGGTTCGCGCGACGGATGCTGGCGCGGGGCGAGGAGGAGATCTTCCGGACGCTGATGTCGTACGGGTTGAGTGCGGAGTGGGCTAACCGGGGGGTCAACGACCTCGCGCACGAGAGCATCGACGACGTCGCGGAGCGGCTCGTGAACAGTCCCGCCCCGTGGGAAGCCGACAGCTACCACGACGAGGACAACAAGCCGAGACCGGCCAGGACCCACCGCCTCACCCTCGCCGAGGACGCCCGCGGACTGAAGGCCCAACAGCGGGTCGTCGAGGAACTGCGCCAGTCGATGGCCGCGTTCGTCAAGGGCGACTGGCAGCGCGGTGAGTACATCCCCGACCAGGCTGGCTACAACGCCGCAAGGCAACGGTTCGAGGCCGCCGATCGCCAGCTGTCGATCATGTGGGCCAAATCCGAGGGCCGTCATCCGGTCCTCGCCTCGTTCCGGAGCACCCAGCCGCAGCTGAAGGACGTCGATCTCGGAGCGCTGGACCAGGTTGGCGGCGAACAGGGCTCGAGGCCACAGATGAAGACGATGCTGGAGCACCTCCTGCCGAAGCTGCGCGACATCCGCATCCTCCGGTTCCGACTGGATCACGGGCGCCTGAAGGCGCTTTCGCTGCCACCGGTCGTCGCGGTGACCAAGGCGGCGATGTTCGTGCCGGAGGGCTCGATCCGCGCCGGCAAGGTCAACGACCTCGTCGAGGCGGCCGAGGACACATCGATCTCGACCTACATCGCCGAAGGCCTGCTCGCCCTGATCGTGATCGCCACCTTGATCCCCAGCGGCGGCGCGAGCCTGGGGGTCGCGATCGGGCTCGTGGGCGCGGCCCTGTCGGCCACCAGCGCGGTCGAAGACTGGGAGAGCTACAAGCAGAAGAAGATGCTGACCAACACCGCCCTGGACCGGGCCAAGGCGCTCGCGACCGAAGACCCGTCCCTGCTCCCGTTCGCCGTCGACCTGGTCTCCCTCGGCCTCGACGGCCTTCCGCTGATCAAGGCCTTCCACGCCATCTCCGAGCTGAACGGGCTCGTCCAGGCTCGCCGGGAGATCGAGGAAGCCGCGAAGGTCAAGAAACTGCTCGACGAACTCGACGCAATCGGCGCGGGCAAGAAGGATCCCCGCCTGGGCCAGGAGACGCTCAGAGACCTCGAGCGCAACTCCCACCCGAAGCCTCCCGCCCGACAAGCCACGCCGTACGAGCCCGCGCCTCCGGGCCGGTGGGTCTGGCGCAAGCCTCCGGGCGGGCGCTACGAGACGGTCGAGGCTTTGGGGGACGCCGTCGACGCCCCGCTCCGGGCCCTCAAGCACGGCACGGCCAAGGTGAACTCCGAGTGGTCGGAGCTCGCCAAGCTGGACTGGGCAAAGCTCGCGAAACAGGATCCAACCAAGGCGAAGCTGTGGGCGGACACCCAGAAGATCTTCGCCGCGCGGCGGGACCCTAACCGCGTCAAGAAGGTCATCCTGAGGGTCTACAGGGAGGCGGGTCACGAGGGTGTCACGCCGCAGGCGTGGCTCGAGCTCCACAACGGAGGTGCATCCGGCATGCCCGCCCTCCTCGATCAGGGCCTCGAGCCCGAGGCGTTCCGCGACGCGCTCGGCCACGAGAAGCCGGCAATCGACTACGCGCTGGCCGAGACGGGCCACGGCGCGTACGTCCATATGTTCGACGAGCTTCTCGTCGAGGACGTACTCGGAAGCCGGGAAGCCGCCCGGGAGTACCGACAGTCGATCGCGCGTGCCAGGGGCCCGGCGAAGGTCATAGCAAAGGGCGACGGCACCACGTACGAGCAGAAGTTCTTCTCCCGAATCTGGGATGGGGTATTCGACTCCACCGACGTGGACACCATCAACAATGCCGACTCCCTCGGGGAGATCCTCGTCAAATACCTCGGCTTTCTCGGGCGAGCGCGGCCCTGACGGCTGACACCGGAGAAGATCCCGCGGCAAGTGTCACCGAGCGGCAGGCAGTTCCACGGTGACGCAGAGTCCGCCGGCGGCGCGGGGGGTGAGGCTGAGGGTTCCGTCGTGTGCTTGGGCGATGCTCTTGACGATGGCCAGGCCGAGGCCGACACCTGCGTGGTTGGTGCGTACGCGTCTGGAGCCGCGCTGGAACGGCTCGGCAAGTGTGGCGACCAGCTGGGGGGTGAGCTTGTCGCCGGTATTCTCGACGGTGAGCACCACGCTGTCGGGGTGAGCGCTGGTCGTCACCCACACGCTGCCGTGTTCAGGCAGGTTGTGGACGATCGCGTTGTGTATGAGGTTTGTGGTCATCTGCAGCAGGAGGGCGGGTGAGCCGACGGTGGGGCTTACCTCGCCGGACGTCTCGATAGTGGCACCGTGCTGTTCCGCGAGGGGGAGGAGCGTTTCGCTGGCTTCTTCGGCCATGAGGGACAGATCGACGCGTTCGAGGGGAAAGGACCGCTGGTCGGCGCGGCTGAGCACGAGCAGCGCTTCGGTGAGGTCGATCGCGCGGGTGTTGACGGCGCGAAGGCGGTCGACGAGTTCGCCGTTGTCGTGCGTGTGGTCGTGGCGGGCCACGTCGAGCAGTGTCTGGGTGATCGCCAGTGGTGTCCGCAGTTCGTGGGAGGCGTTGGCGGCGAATCTCTGCTGTTCGGCGAGGTGTGCTTCGAGCCGCGCCAGCATGGTGTCGAAGGCGTCGGCGAGTTCGCGGAACTCATCTCGGCGGCCGGGTAACCGGATCCGGTGAGACAGTGATCCGCTCGCAGCGATGCGCGTCGCGTCGGTGATGCGAGTGAGGGGCGCGAGCATGCGACCGGCGAGAATCCATCCGCCCAGCAGACCGAACACCAGCAGGAACGCCATCGCGGCGGCCGCGGTCGGAGCGAACTCGCGCAGCACGGCGTACTCGTAACTGGGCAGGATGATGAGCCCGACGTGAGGGTAACGAGTTAGGAACGCCCACGCGGCCCCGAGCAGCAAGGCGCCGGCGAGCATGAGGAAGCCGGCGTAGCTGAGGGTGAGCTTGAGACGAACGCTCAAACCAGGGGCTCTATCCACGTTCGCCTCCCTCACGTCCGGCGCCGGGTGCGGCGTCGAGGCGGTACCCGACGCCGGCGACCGTGATGATGATCCACGGCTCGCCAAGGCGCTTACGCAGTGCCGAGACCGTGATGCGCACGGCGTTGGTGAATGGGTCTGCGTTCTGGTCCCACGCTCGCTCTAACAACTCTTCGGCGCTGACGACGCCGCCGTCGGCAGCGACGAGAACCTCGAGCACGGCGAACTGCTTGCGGGTGAGCGCGACGTAGCGGCCTTCGCGGTAGACCTCGCGCCGGAACGTATCCACGCGCAGACCCGCGATCTCTTGCACGGGTGGTCTGCTGTGGGCGCGCCTGCGGTCGAGTGCTCTGAGACGGAGCACGAGTTCCTGGAGTTCGAACGGCTTGGTGAGATAGTCGTCGGCGCCAAGCCCGAACCCGGAGGCCTTGTCGTCGAGCCGGTCGGCCGCGGTGAGCATCAGGATCGGCATGCCGCTGCCGGAGGCGACGATCCGTTGGGCGATCTCGTCACCGGTCGGGCCGGGGATGTCGCGGTCGAGGACCGCGATGTCGTATGCGGTGACGTTCAGCAGCTCCAGCGCGGTGTCGCCGTCACCGGCGATGTCGGCCGCGATCGCTTCCAGGCGCAAGCCATCGCGGATGGCTTCAGCCATGTAGGGCTCGTCCTCGACGATCAAGACACGCATGCCCCGATGCTAGAGCTGGCGCATATCGTCGGCATATCGAAAACCACATACGTGCTGGCAACGCGGCGCGGCCTTCACTGGAGGCATGACCGACCGCAAGCCAGGACGAACCGTCGCCCCCCATAGCCGATCGACCGTGTTCGTCGTCGGCTTGGCCTGTCTCGCTCTACTCCTCGCCGCCACGGCACTCGCGGCCGCCCGCCACCTGCCCATCGACAAGGGCCGTACCCAACTGTCGCTGTCGCCGGTCAGGTGGCCGCGCAGCGGACAGGCGGCGCTCGTCGTGGGCAGCGATGCGCCAGCGGCGAGCCCGCGCGAGCGGGCGGTCCCAATCGCCAGCCTGGCAAAGGTGATGGCCGCCTACCTGACCCTCGAGCGCTACCCGTTGACCGGAGCGCAGGAGGGGTTCACGATCACCGTGACTGCGGCCCAGGCGCAGGCCGAGGCCCAGGATGCCGCCGAGGACCAGTCGGTTGTGGCGGTGCGGGCCGGCGAGCAGCTGACCGAGCGCCAGCTGCTCGAGGCGCTGCTGATCCCCTCGGGCAACAACATCGCCGAGATGCTCGCCGCCCAGGTGGCGGGCAGCGAGACGCGCTTCATCGCCGAGATGAACGGCGCGGCCCGCGCGCTCGGCATGGACCACACGATCTACACCGATCCCAGCGGGTTCGACCCGAGCACGGTCTCCACCGCCGCGGACCAACTGCGCGTCTTCCGCCAGGCGATGCGCTTCCCGGTCTTCCGCCAGGTCGTCTCGATGGCCGGCGTGACGCTGCCGGTCGCCGGCACGCTCACCAACTACAACCCCCTGATCTCCGAGGGGTACGACGGCAAGACCGGGTCAGACTCCGCGGCGAAGGGGTGCCTGGCCTTCTTCACCGAAGTGACGGTCGGCGGGCGCCGGCAGACCGCGGTGGGCGTGGTGCTCGGGCAGGGGCAGGGCCGCGATACGACGGCCCTCCTCGCCGCAGCGGGCGAGGCCGCCAAGAGACTCGTCGACGCAGTCACTACCCGCGGGAGAAAGCATGAATAGAGCACCACGGCCGCTGGCCGCCTTTGCCCTGCTTGCTCTCATCAGCGCGTGCGGTTCGAGCGCGCCGGCCGGTACCGCCACCGGTAGTAACAAGAGCTTGTCCAATGCTCAGACGGGTGTGAAGTTCGCCGAGTGCATGCGCCACAACGGAGTCAGCGAGTTCCCGGACCCGCCCGCGTCGGGCAAGCTCACCATCGATGCGGTAGCCAACGGCTCGTCGCTGGACCCGAGCACCCCGGCCTTCACCCAGGCCATCAGCGCGTGTAAGGACCTGGAGCCGACGGGATTCATGGGCAGCAAGCGGAGCTCCCGGCAGGAGCAGGCGGCCCTCGGATTCGCCCGGTGCATTCGCCAGAACGGCGTGAACGACTTCCCGGACCCCATCCCAAATGGGCCCCTCGTCGACACGAATCGAATCCCATCCGCCGCACAACCCGGCGGGATGAGCATTCTCCAGGCTGCGATGCAGAAGTGCCGCGACGCCGCAGCCGCAGCCGGGGTCACGCGGTGAGGCGGAAGATGTGGGTGCTGGCTGGAGTGGCGGTCCTGGTTGTCGTGACCGCCACCGGCGGCGTGGTCGTCAGGTCCGGCGAGAAGCAACAGGCCCTGGCCGCACAGCCGGCGCCGGCTCACACCGCGCCGGTGGAGAAGCAGACGCTCTTGGCAACGGTCTCCGAGCCCGGGATCCTGACCTACCGGGCGCGATCGGATGGCTCGCCGTACTCCGTGATCAACCAGGTTCGCGGGACATACACCAAGCTGCCCACGGATGGCCAGGTGATCTCTCAGGGTCACGTGCTCTACCGGGTGAACGACAGCACGGTGGTGTTGCTGTATGGCTCGACACCCGCCTATCGGACCCTCTCGGCCGGGGCGACCGGCCCTGACGTGGCCGAACTCAACGCGGATCTGGTCGCACTCGGCTATGCCACCTCGGCTCAGCTTGATCCCGAGTCCAACTTCTTCGGCTCGGCCACCACCACGACGCTGCAGAAGCTTCAGGCCGCCGTGGGGGTGACCCGGAATGGCACGCTGACGCTTGGACAGGCAGTTTTCGAACCCACCGCCCTCCGCGTGACGGCCCTGTCGGCCGAGCCCGGTACCGGCACCCAGACCGGGCGCGTGGTAATGCAGGCCACCTCGACCACTCGTCAGGTGCAGGTCGCGTTGGCCGCCTCGCAAGAGACCGACGTGGCAGTCGGGGACAAGGTGACAGTCACCCTGCCCAACAACCGCACCACCCCAGGTGTCGTCTCCGCGGTGGGGGCGGTTGCCACCTGCCCACCGAGCTCAGGGTCGGGCGGGTCGGGGTCCAGCGCCGCCGTGCCCGGAACGGACACCTGCTCGTCGGGTAGCTCGGGGAGCGGCGCTACACCGACCATCACCGTGGGCGTCACCCTGTCTGACCCGGCCGCCACGGGTAGATGGGATCAGGCTCCGGTGCAGGTCCGCATCGTCACCGACCGGGTGCGGGGCGCGCTCACGGTACCGGTGACGGCGCTGGTGGCCCAGTCCGGCGGGGGCTACGCCGTGGAGCTCGCCGGCGCAGGCGCGAGCAACCACCTCGTGCCGGTCTCACTCGGACTGTTCGACGACGCCGACGGGCTCGTCCAGGTCACCGGCTCGGGGCTGTCGGCCGGCCAGAGAGTGGTGGTCCCCTCGACGTGACCTCCGTGCTCGACGTCGAGAACGTGACCAAGAGCTATCCCGGCGAGCCACCCGTCGAGGCCCTGCGCGGCGTGAACCTCACCATCGGCGCGGGGGAGCTGGTAGGGATCGTCGGGCCATCGGGGTCGGGCAAGACGACCTTGCTGCAGCTCATGGGTACGCTCGACCGGCCCACCAGCGGCCGGGTGCGGGTCACCGAGCTGGACGTGGCAACCATGGCCGACGACGACGTGGCCTATCTGAGAGCCACCCGGATCGGGTTCATCTTCCAACAGTTCTTCCTGGCCGAGCACGCCACCGTGTTGGATAACGTGGCCGACGGGCTGCTCTACGCGGGCATCCCGGCTAAGCGGCGCCGCGAGCGCGCGCTCGACGCCCTCGAGCTGGTCGGCCTGGCCGAGCGGCCGCTGGCCCGTCCCACCCAGCTCTCGGGCGGGCAGCGCCAACGCGTCGCGATCGCCCGTGCCCTGGTCGGCCAGCCCGCCATCGTGCTCGCCGACGAGCCGACCGGGAACCTCGACCAGGCGACCGGGCAGTCGATCCTGGCGCTGATCGACCAGCTCCACCAGGCCGGGTCGACGATCTTGCTGATCACCCACGACCAGGCCATCGCAGAGCGGATGCCCCGCCAGGTCGAGATCCTCGACGGTCACATCGTGGCCGACACCGGACCCGCCGAGCCGTCGTGACCGCCCCCGTCAGCCGGAGGCGCCTACAGCTGTCGGACCTGACCCGGCTCTCCACCGCCGGACTACGCACCCGGAAGCTACGAGCCGGGCTGTCCGCGCTCGGTATCGCCATCGGCGTGGCCGCGATCGTCGCCGTTCTCGGCCTGTCTGCCTCGTCCGAGGCCGGCCTACTCGACGAGATCAACCAGCTCGGCACCAACCTGCTCACGGTCAGCAACGGCCAGAGCTTCACGGGCGGCACCGCGGAGCTGCCGACCACCGCGCCGGGGATGATCGGCCGTATGAGGGGTGTCCAGCAGGTGCAGAGCACCGGGGCGGTCAATGGCGCCAATGCGTTTCGCACCCCCTACATCCCCCCGGTCGACACCAACGGTGTGGCCGTCCAGGCCGCCAGTCTCGATCTCCTCCCCGTCCTCGCCACTGCGGTCGCCCAGGGCCACTACCTCAATGCGGCCACCGCCCAGGAACCCGTTGCGGTGCTCGGCGCGGCCAGCTCCCAGCTGCTCGGGGTCGACCGCATCTACCCCGGCGAACGGATCTGGGTCGGCGGCCAGTGGTTCTACCTCGCCGGCATCCTCAAACCCGCGGTGCTCGCGTCCGCCATCGACACCTCCGTCCTGGTCGGCTACCCCGCGGCGAGGAAATACCTGGGATTCGACGGCCATCCCTCCACCATCTACCTCCGCGCCCAGAACGACCAAGTCAACGCCGTCGACAACCTCCTCGCCGCCACGGCCAATCCGGAGAACCCGGGCGAGGTCAACGTCAGCCAATCCTCCGCCGCCCTGGTCGCCCAGGCCGACGCCAAGAGCGCCCTGAACGGCCTGTTCCTCGGGCTCGGCGCCGTTGCCCTGCTCGTCGGCGCGGTCGGCGTCGCCAACATCATGATCATCTCCGTCCTCGAACGCCGCTCCGAGATCGGCCTGCGCCGCGCCCTCGGCGCCACCAAAGGCCACATCCGCACCCAGTTCCTATCCGAAGCCGTCCTGCTCAGCCTGCTCGGCGGAGCCGTCGGCGTCGCCCTCGGCGTCGCGTCCACCGCCGTCTACTCCCGCACCAAACACTGGGCCACGGTGATCCCCACGGAGGCCTGGGCGGGCGGCATCGCCGCGTCCCTCATCATCGGCGCGGTCGCCGGGCTCATCCCCGCCCTACGAGCCGCACGCCTCTCACCCACCCAAGCCCTGTGGTCCGTCTAGCCCCGCCCGCGGCGGCGCACTTGACGGGCACGGTCGACGAATGGCCCGACGCCGCGTCGTTCCTGCGCTTCTTCGAGGACGGCACAGACATCGGCGAGATGATGGGCGAGGCCGGCGTCACCGAGCGGCCGACGCCCGTGTTCTGGCGCGAGCTGGACACGGCGGACAAGTTCTAGAGCGGCGCCGCCTGGCATCCCGTCCGCTTGATCGCCCTCTCCATAAGGGCTCGGGCTCGGGCGCCGATAGTACGGTCGGACCGCCATGAGTATGAGCCTGATCAGCATCAAGGACCCGGCTAGAGCCCGGTTCGACCTCGACACGTCCCGAGCCCAGTTCGAGTTCCGCGTCGAAGATTGGGCCGGCCGCTCTCGCTGCGCTCAAGAGTTGGCCCGTAGCATCAACGGGTACGAGGTCTCTCCCCAGCCGCGGGGGTACGTCTGCCATCGGGCCAAGTGGGTTTGGGTGGAGGCCGACCCCGCCGGCCGGAAGGTGCCCTGGAGCGACTTCCGAATGCTCGTTCCGACCGCTGCCCTGACCCCGGTCTCGCTGCACGTAGCCAACTCGGGCGCCTGACCGCCGATTCCCTCCTGCTGGCCGCGGCGGTGTAGAACTGCGGCATGACCGGATCGGGTGCATCGCCTGCGGGCCGTGCCGCGGGCGGCTCCACCGTGCGTTCGGGCGAATTGTTCGCGGCGTTGTCGCTGGCAACGGACCTCGGTACCGCGCAAGCGGCGGAACACGGGTTGCGCACGTGCCTGCTGGCGCTCGAGCTCGCCGAGCTCTCCAACCTCGACGCCCAGCACATCGAGGACGCCTACTACCTCGGATTACTTCACTCGATCGGCTGCACCGCGGACGCGCCGGTGACGGCGCAGGCGTTCGGGGACGACCGCGCACACAAGGCGGCATACACGCTGATCGATGCCGGGCGCCCGCCCGAGATCGTCTCCTACCTCTGGCGCAACGTCTACCCGACGGCGCCGACGCCACGACGTGTGCGCGCCTTCATCAGCGCGTTAGCGGCGGGACCCGAGTTCGCGCGGGTCAATCTCCGCAGTCATTGTGAGGTCGGTGAACGGCTCGGGCATCGGCTTCGCTTGCCTCAGCGCTCGTGCGAAGGGTTGTGGTTCGTGTTCGAGCGCTGGGACGGGAAGGGCATGCCCGCCGGCGCCGCCGGTGAGCGGATACCGATCGCCGCGCGGGTCCTGCACGCCGCCCGTGACGCATCCGCGTTCGCGGCCGCGGGCGGCGCGGACATGGTGTGTGCGATGGCCGAGCGTGCGGCGGGGTCGAGTCTCGATCCGCGCTTTGCTGGATTGCTCGGCGAGCACGCGCCGGCGATGCTGGAACGAATCGGTGCTGCCGATGCGTGGGAGCGGGTGGTCGCGGCGGAGCCACGGCCGAGGCTGTTCGGCGGTGAAGATCTCGATCGGGCGTGCCAGGTGATCGCCGACTACGCGGATCTGAAGTCATACGGCACGCTCGGGCATTCTCGCGCCGTGGCGGAGGTCGCCGAGGCCGCAGGTTGGCGCCTCGGGCTGACGCCGGACGCGATCGGCGAGCTGCGGAGGGCGGCCTGGTTGCACGACATGGGGGGCGTCGGCGTGTCGGCCGCGGTATGGGAGAAGCCAGGGCCCTTGACCGGCGGCGAGTGGGAGCAGGTACGCCTCCACAGCTACCACACCGAACGGCTGCTGGCCCGGATCCCGGCGCTGAGCGAACTCGCTCGAACCGCCGCTTCGGACCACGAACGACTCGATGCGTCCGGCTATCACCGCGGGGTCGGCGCGCAGCAGCTGTCGCCAGTCGCGCGTGTGCTGGCCGCGGCCGATGCGTGGTGCGCGATGACCGAGCCGCGTGCTCATCGTCCGGCGCGGACCGCGAGCGACGCAGCGCGAGAGCTGCGCGAGGAGGCCGACGCCGGCAAGCTGGCCGGTGAGGCGGTTGACGCGGTGCTGGAGTCGGTCGGCGAGCGAGCCCGGCCCCCGGCCGACCCCCCGGCCGGGCTCACAGCTCGCGAGGTCGACGTGCTCCGCCTGCTCGCACGCGGCCTGACCAACAAGCAAGCTGCCCAGCGGCTGGGGATCTCGCCCAAGACCGTCGGGCGCCACGTCGAGTCGATCTACTCGAAGATCGGCGCATCGACGCGTGGCGCGGCGGCCCTGTTCGCTGTCGAGCACGACTTGCTGAGGCCGTAGCACCGGCGCCTGTCCATGGGGCGTTCGCCCCATGTGCACGCGTCAGCGCGCGCTTATCGTCGCCTCCATCGATGACCGAGGAGGATCTGATGCCGAGCACCGCAAGCCAAGACCACACCGGCCGGCGCACGAGCGCCGACGAAGATCTAGCGTTCGCCGGGGTCGCCCGCCTCAGCGAGCTGCTCGGTGCGGGCCAAGTGACGCCGCGCGAGCTGGCTGAGTTCTACCTGGCCCGAATTGAGCGGCTGAACCCGGTGCTGCGTGCGTTCATCTCGGTTCGTCCCGAGCGCGCACTCGTGGAGGCTGACGCCGTGCTGAAGCGCCTGCAGGACGGCGAGCGGGGTCCGCTGCTCGGCATGCCGGTGGCAGTAAAGGACGTCGTCGATGTGGCCGGCGAGGTCACGACGCACGGCGCCGGGGGTCACCCGGCGCTGGCCACTGCCGACTCGGACGTCGTCCGGCGGCTGCGCGCCGCCGGCGCGGTGATCCTCGGCAAGACCGCGCTGTGCGAGCTCGCCGCCTACGGTCACTTCACGAACTTGTCCGCACACGGGGTGACGCGCAACCCGTGGAACGTCGACCGATCACCCGGCGGCTCTTCTGGCGGCAGTGCTGCAGCCGTCGCCGCCGGCATGGTGCCGGTCGCGCTCGGCTCCGACGGCGGCGGGTCGATTCGCATTCCCTCGGCTTTCTGCGGTCTCTTCGGTCTCAAGCCCCAGCGTGGCCGCGTGTCCCTCGCCCCGCTCGGGGACCATTGGTACGGGTGCACGGTCCTGGGCGGGATCGGACGCAGCGTCCTCGACGTCGCCACCTTCGACGACGCGATCAGCGCCATGGAGTCGGCGCCCGACCACTCACTCGCCGGCGCGGCCCGTCGCGAACCGCAGCCCCTGCGCGTCGCCGTTTCCTTGAAGCCCGCGATCCCGGGTGTTAAGCCGTCGGCCGAGTCGACCGCCGCGATCGAGCACATGACGGTTCTGCTGCAGTCACTGGGGCACGTCGTCGAACCCCGCGAACTCGCGCACCCTCAGCTACTGACTACGTTCACCCCCCGGTGGGCAGCCGGCATCCGTGACGACGCGCTCGTCCACGGCGACGACCTCGAGCGACGCACACGACGGATGGCGACGGTCGGCCGGTGGCTGAGTGGACGCGCGCTGCGGCGCAGCATCGAGCGAGAGTCCGCAGTGGCCATGCGCCTGAACGCCGTGTTCGACGAGTACGACCTGGTAATGACGCCGGTCACCGCCGCCCCGGCTCCCCGCGCGGAGATCTCGACCGACACGGGTGCGCTTCGCACCTTCAACCAGGGCAGTCCGTATGTCTGTTACACGCCGACGTGGAACTACGTCGGCCAACCCGCAGCCTCGATCCCGGCCGGCTTTGACGCCGACGGCCTCCCGCGCGCGATCCAACTCGCCGGACCACCGAACAGTGAGACGACGATCGTCTCACTCGCTGCCCAGATCGAGGCTGCCGCGCCATGGCGATCGGAGCGGCCCGCCGCTGTCAGCAGCACCCAATAATCACCACCAACAACCGAGGAGCACTCTCCATGAGCCAGCAGGACCACATCCAAACCGTCAAGGAGATCTACGACGCGGTGGGCCGCGGCGATGTCGACGCCATCCTCGAGCGCGTCACCGACGACGTCGACTGGGCCGCCGAGGTCGAGGGCCACGCCGCGCCGTGGCATGGACCGCGAGCCGGCAAGCCAGGCGTCGCCAGCTTCTTCAACGACATCAACACCAGCATCGAGATCACCGCGTTCACCCCGCACAGCTACGCGGTCGGTGAAGACGACGTCCACCTCCTCGTCGACTGGACGTTCCGACCGATCGCCAACGGGCGCGAAACGTCGATGACCATGCACCACTACTGGCAGTTGCGCGATGGAAAAATCATCCGCTTCCGTGGCAGCGAAGACAGCGCACTGACCGCACGAGCCTTCGCGGGCTGAGGCATTTGCGGGCTTAACGTGTGAGCCGTAACGGCGCCCCGGCGGGCGGCATCACGGTCGGATATCTGCTGAAACCCGGGTGCTTGGGTCATGGCTGGTCCCGCGGCGGCCGACGTAACCTGCTGAATGGACGCGCGCGCCCGCCCGCTCTCGTCGGCGCATCCGGCCGACGATTCCGCTCTACGGCCGACTCGGCTGCTGGGGCGCTGCCCGATCACGGTCGCGGCGGCGGGTCTCGCACTGATCTTCGTTGTCCTCCTGGTGGTCCGCGGGCAGGGAGTGTCAACCGACCTGCGGCCGTTGGTCCTGCTGCCAATCCTGTGGGCGGCGCTGCGCTGCCGGCGCGGCGAGGCAGCGGCGATCGTCGTCGGCGCCGCGGGCATGCTGTTCGTCATCTCGATCGCCGATCGTCTGCCGGTCGGGCAGGCGGTCAGCACGATCGCTGGGTATGGCTTGGTCGGCGTGCTGTTGGTGCTCGGCGTCGGACGCCTGCGCAGCCAGATGACCGCGGTGGTCGCCGAGCGTGAGGAGGCGCTGCGCCAGGCGACGGTGCTCGGCGAGGTGGCGCGCGCCCTGAACTCGACCCTCGATCCAGATGAGGTCGTGTCGGTCGCCGTACGTCTGGCGGCCGAGATCGCCTCGCCCCCGGGACTGCGCGCCCGGCGGGCCAACTATTGTCGGATCAGCGATGGGATCGTTCGCGTCGTGGCGGAGTGCGACACCGAGGGCGAGTGGGTCGGGGCAAGCTGGCCGCTGACCGAGCATCCGCATCTCGCCCGAGCGGTGCAGACGCGCGCCGCGACGGTGGGTGCGCTCAATCAGCTGGGTCCGGTGGTGCGCGAGATCAACCGCAGCCAACAGGTCGCCCACGGAGGCTGGATCCCGGTCAGCGTCGATGGGGAGCTGCACGGCGTCCTTGCCATCGCCGGTCGTAACCGCCCTGTGACTGAGCAGGACCTGTTGCGGTGCGCAGCGATCGTCGAGACGATGCAGCTGGCCCTCACCAACTCGCTGGCGCACCAGCGATCCCAGACAGCCGCGCTGACCGATCCCCTCACTTCACTGCCCAACCGCCGGGGCCTGGCCCAGCACATACTCGAGCGCGACAACAACCAGCGGTTCGCCGTGCTCGCCATCGATGTCGATGACCTCAAGGAAACAAACGATCACTACGGCCACAGCGCCGGGGACGAGCTGCTTCGCCTAATCGGCACCGCGATCCACTCGACGCTGCGCGCCAACGACGTCGTGGCCCGCATCGGCGGCGACGAGTTCACCTGCGTCCTGTTCGGGGCCGACGAGGCAGACGGCGCCCAGGCCGCGGCCCGCATCCTCGATGCCGTTGTCGGCACACCGCACGGCTATCTGAATCCGAGCGTCAGCATCGGCGTGGCCGCGGCCGAGCCAGGAACGTCGCTGGACACGGGCCTCCGCGCCGCCGACGCCGCGCTCTACCGCGCCAAGCACACCGGGGGCAGGCGGCACGTCCTCGCGCCCACCTCACCCCGCGCCGACACCCCGGCCGCGGCGGCGTAACTACCGCGACCGGCGGTGGCGGGCGCACGCGAGAGAACGTCGATGTCGCGTTTGCTGCGCTTACGCGACGAACGCTGAGATGACAGTCGAGGTCGTCGAGGCGTGTGGTACCGTCGGCGCATGTCGGACAATTCTGTAATTACGGTCAGCGAGGACAGCTGATGGCTCGCGCCAGGACCGCCGGGGCGGCCGAGGGAGACGTCGGATCACGACCAAGCGTGCGAAGCGGCGCGGGGTCGCTCGACGGGCTCGGCGCATCGATCAAGCGGCACAGCACCGCAGAGCAGGTTGCTGCCGCACTACGCTCGGCAATCCTCGAGGGCCGCCTTCTCCCCGGCGGGGCGCTGCGAGAGTTGGCGCTCGCCGAAGAGCTTGGCGTCTCGCGCAACTCGATACGCGAGGCGGTCCGAATCCTCGAGGGCGAATATCTCGTCCGGTACCAGATGAACCGCGGAACCGTCGTCGCCGAGGTTTCCGATGAGGAGATCGATGATCTGTTCGCAGCGCGGGAGGTGGTCGAGTTGGCCGGTGTGCGCGCCCTGCAGGGCATGACTCCGAAACAGCGCGCTGCCTACCTCGAACCATTCGTGCGCGAGATCGAGAAGGCCAATCGACGGGGAGACGCCGCCACTGTGGCAGCCGCAGACGAGGCGTTCCACACCGCCATCGTCGCGAAGACCGAAAATGCTCACCTCTTGCGCTGGTATGACGGACTGCGCAAGGAGCTCCGGCTCGCGCTGGCGCTTGCGGAGCAGCGCAGCGGTAACCTCGGGCGCGCCGACACCAAAGCGAGGCGCGAGGGTAACGACCACCGACGCCTGGCCAAGGCCCTCCAGGGCTCAGACCAGGCAGCGGCAAAGGCGCTATGCGAGCACCTTGCGGACGGCGCCGCCGAGCTTCACCGACTGCGAAAGCTCCTCGGCCAGAGCACCACCTAGATCACCGCGATGGCGTCGACCTCGAACAGGTACTCGGGCCCGGACAGCGTCGCAACGCCGACCCGCTCAGGCCGCGGCACCGCTGGCGGGCCAGCGCAGCCCGGCCCCGATCACACGGGCCAGCCGGGTGATGGCACGCTGGGTCGCCTCGTCCCCGATCCGCTCGGGAGACCACGTGCACGCGATGCAGGCGGCGACAGGCTGGGTCACGGCGACGATCTCCGCGACGCACTCCTCGACTCGGGACAGGGTTGGGCCTGCGCCGGCGGGGAAGCGGAGCCACGGCAGATCCGAACCATCGATGATGTCGGCGTCGATGTGTAGATAGACAGCGGTGCCGGCGAGCCGATGCAACACGCTGCGAAGCGTCTCGGGATCTGCCGCTACGCGCTGGACCTGACTGGCCGCGAGAGCATCGCGCTCAGCGGGATCGAGATCCCGTGCCCCCATCAGGACGACATTTTGGTCGCGCACTGGTCGCACCCCAAGCGCTTCGGACAAGGGCTCGGGCGACCGCCCGGTCAGCATCGCCAGTGACATCCCGGCGAGATAGCCGCTGACGGTGATCTGCGGCGTGTTGAAATCCCCGTGTGCGTCCAACCACACGATCCCAAGATCGGCGTGGCGGGACTGAAGCCCGGAAACCAGTCCGAGCGCCGCCAGACAATCTCCAGCCAGCAAGAGGGGTCTGGCTACGGATGCGACAGCGTCGCGCAGAGCCCCGTAACGCTGGATCAGCCGTTGATGTTCGGTGTCGGCTGGCCCGGTGTCTGTCAACGTCATCGCCCCGATCGGAACGGGAAACCCCTCGATGGGCTCGTCGAGATGCCATGGGCAGACGAGTACCTGCCAACCGCCGCGCATTAGCTCGGATCTCCTTGCTGCGTCGCCGTTCCTGTCGCGGCGATACTAGCAGATTGTCCCACAATTCACACCTGATGTCCGACTCGACGGAATACGTCTTCCGCGGTCCGGCAGGCGTGCTTGGGGGGCGAATCTCAGGTGAGTACAACTGCCGCGGTGGACGTCGCCGGTCACCGCCGTTCACCGGCGACATGCCTGGCTATCACCGGGGGTCGTCCGCCACGAAACAAAGGGGAGCAGTACCCGCCGAGATGGCGCACGAAGGCGTTCCGCTGGTTGCGATCCAACGGCAGCTCGCGCATTATGCGGGTGATCCTGTCAAGCGCCCGGTTCAGGGACCGGGGAACGCGGGGTGGGACGCGAGCTCGTTCCCGGTGTGGTCGAGCACCGCGACGGTCGCGGGCATCTCGATGTTCTGGTCGGTGATGAACAGGGCGACCCCAGTGGTGGCGTCGTCCTGGAGGGTGAGTCCGTTGGCGAAGCGCAGCTTGACGTGGGCGACCTCGACGCCAGCATTGTCGATGCGCCCGCCGGCGTAGAACTGATCCGGCCAGCCGCCACCGCCGAGGTTGACCCAGGGCCTGGACCGAGGCGGCGTGTCGCCCGCGCCGCCGGCGCCACCGCGCACTCGCCAGCCGCCGTCTGGGTCGGGCTCGACGGGGAACACGTAGCTCCAGGGGTAGCGGCGATCGGGACCGAGTTGCGGGATTGGCCCCTCGAAGGTCACGAAGTAGAGGTGCCGCCGCTCGGATTCGCGGTGTTTGACGAACTGGATGGTTGCGGGATCAGCCTGAAACGCGTTGCCGCCCCGCATGATCCCGGACTGCCACCCGCCGGGGCTGGTTCCGCCCGGCTCCCATTGACCAAGCGGACGTGCCAGCTCGTCGAGGATGGCCTGCTTGGGGTCTGGCGCGCTCATGCGATTGAGTTCAGCAGATTCGAGTTGTCGGTTATGAGGCTTGGGCGTCGAGCCGGGCGAGCAGGCCGTCGAAGATCTTCTGGCGCCCGACCTGGCCTTTGTCGGCGGCGTCGTCGCGCCGGCGTTGGAGGGTGGGCCGGAACTCGAGCGTGGTCTGGAAGTAGGTGCAGGATTCGCAGATCGACTCGAAGTGGCAGTCCAGGCCGACGGGGCCGGCGCAGTAGCCGTTTCCGAGCATCCGCCGGTGCATCTCGGCGCGCAGCTTGCGCATCTCGGTGCCCTCCGCGGTCGCGGGCAGTTCTCTGGGCTGGGTGACACCACGAGCATCTCGGCTCACACGCCCGGCGGCCCTCCCATGCGCGGAAAGCGCGGTCAGGATAGGCCTACAGCACGCCGGCCACGTTGATCAACACGACGTGACCATGGGGTTCGAACCTCGCGTCGGAGGCCAGCTCGCCCGTGCCCACTTCGAACTGTAGTGTCATTGCAGAGCCATCGCTGTCGAGCGCGACTCGGCGCTGGCGGACGTAGGTCGCGCTTTCGGCGAAGGATCCGACGAGCGAGAACACAGCCGCCCTCGCGGCACCCACGCTGCCGGTCGCATCAAGCCACTCGAGTTCGAGGACGTACGCGTTCGCATCATTGGTGTGGGCGCCGTTCAGCGCGAGTCTTCCGTCCCGCTCAAGCCACGCTTCGATGTGCGGTAGGAGATGGAGCTCGGGCTGCTCGGCTACCCAGGCGGGTTGCATGAACGTTGCGACCAGTTCACTTGCTCCGGGAACGAGTCGCGCGGCATCCCCAATGCCGTGACCGCGATCATCCCCGTCCCAGCGAGCTACCATCGGGCCTCACCCTACAACGCGCACGCACTGGAAATGGCAGCGGAGTCTCGGTTTCACGCGATGCCGCGCGTGTAGCCGTGACCAAGGGGCGACTTGCGTTGGGCGGAAACCGGAACTGCCGCGGACCGGCGCAACGAGGAAGCGGCCGAGACCTCGACTGAGCGGCGCTGGCCCTCTCGGTCTCGATCAAACCGCCGCTAACGGCGGACGGGATCTCCTTCCCCACGTTAGTCGTTAGTGCGGGAGGGCTCCCGAGAGCCGCGCGAATCCAATCGTGCTTGGGGCCCGGATCGAGATCGGCAAGGAATTCCGTGCGTGATAAGGCCCCCACGTGCGATCCGCGTTCGCGAATCTCTTTGATCCCGCCCCTGGCCCCTCGCAGCCACGAGAGCATGCCCATGCAGCCCATCGCCACCGACAGGGAGATCCGCATCCCGTGTGCTCCGCAGCCCGCCGACTAGCGAAGCTGGCGCGCACTACCGATTCCTCGCCAGACGCCCCGTTCGCATCGGGCTCTGACGCCACGCGCATCATGACCCACAGCCGCTAGCAACTCAAGGCACTCGGCTGAGCAGGGCGCCCGGAGTGCATCGGAGAGTGCCGGCTCGGGGTGCCGGTGTCACCGCGAGAGCCCGCTTTCCGGTCGACACGAGCATCCACCCGTCGTCGCCGACGAGGAACCCGCAAAGCGCGCACGAGTCGGCGCCGCCAGCCTCCCCGGACGTTGTGGTCGGATGAGAGTCGCCATCCCGCGCAACGCGAGGCTGGCGATGGTGGGAACAAGATCCCCGCGCGGGATCGATGCAGGGCAGGGTCAATGGTCGCCGGCTGCTTGACGCCTGGAGCGGTCGTCCTGGTGTCGACGCCGTCGTGACCGCTCTAGTGCTTGCAGCTGCCCGACGTTGAGTTAGCGCATCGAGTCGCTGCTTCCACAGGTAGCCCAGGACGTGGACGACGTCGATGTCGATCGTGACCTTGACCTCGCGTTTGCGGGCCTCGAAGCGGATCCGCTCGATCTGGTGGTAGGCGCCGTCGAGGAGTGCGACGCGGGTGGGGCGGATGGTGGGGTCGCGCTGCTCGGCTTCGTCGAAGATCATCTTGATCAGGTGGGCGGAGGCCTTGACGATGCGGGCGGTGAGCACTTGTTAGTCGCGACCGGCGCCGGGGCGGGCTGATAGCCCTGAGGATAAGCGGAGGTGAGGATGTCGGCCGGGGTGCGCGGCGGGGGGTTGGCGTCGTAGACGGCGCCGATATCGGCGAGCGGCCTGCGGTTCTGCTGCTGCTCCCCGGAGAGCAGGGGATTGGGCGCGGGACCCGCGCGGGGCCGGGCCGCCGCGCGGGTCCTACGCGCGTCCGCTAGCATCACGATCCCCTGGCTGTCCGCGGCGAGCACCAACAGATCACCCCGCTGCCCGCTCGCCGGACGGCGCGAATCGTAGAAGTCCTCGAAGTCCATCGCCGCCAGCCCGGCGAGCTCCTCACCTGGCGCTGTGCGAGTATCAGCCCGGTCTGACGCCAGATCACGTCGATCGCGCCGGCGAAGCAGCGGCGCGACCTCTCCAGCGCGCGCAGCCTGCGCAGCTCGTGCGAGTGGCGCTCCACCGGCAGATTGAGCGCCGCGTCGGCGGGCTGCAGCTTCACCACCCCCGGCGCCCGATAGGCCAGCCGCTCCACGTCACGGTCCCGACCACCGTCTCCAGCGCGCGCACGTGACCCGGCTCGACCCGCGTACGCGCCTTACCCTCATCGCCGACGACCTGCTCAAGGCGCTAGATCGCACAGCGCGCGCACCGACAGATGATCATCCGACAGGCAGCGCGACAGCTCCTGCCCGTGTACATCAAGATGCTCCTCAAGCGCGCCGTGCGAGACGCCGGCGGCGTCCGCGCCATCAAAACGAGAAACCAGGATCGGACCGATCCGTCTGCGGCGCGGAGCGTGCGCGCTTATGGCGACGAGCGCGACTTTGGGTCTGGGGTGATCGAGACCTGCGCTTGTGCTTCCGCGGGTACGTGACTGGGCCACTAAGTGGCCCATCTGTCTGAGGCCGGGTCGCCGATGTGGACTGAGACTGCGTCGCGCGGTCGACGCGTCGGCCGGCGCCGCTCGGTGTTTTGCGCCGGCTCGTGTGAGGTGTGCTACGGATGGAGTCGATCACGACGGCCGCGATGCTTCCGGTGGGTGTGATCGGTTTGTCGACAGAAGTTCACCGACCCTTCCGCGAGCTCGCCGGCAGGCGCTGCGTCCTCGTCTGGGCGGTGACGGCGTTGGTTGTGGTGGCAGTGATCGGGATCGCTGTCGACCGGGCGGTCGTCCCAGGGTCGTCGCGCTCTCGACCCGAGCTTCAACAGATCCTCGAGAGGCTGATTTCCGGGCGGGGGCGCGTCGCGCCGGGCGTGACGGCGTTCGTCTCCGGCCCTCATGGGAGCTGGTCGGGAGCGGCCGGTCTGGCGAATGTGAGGACCGGTGTCGGTATGCGGCCGGACGCGCCGATGCATCTCGATAGCCAGACCAAGACTTGGGTGGCGACCCTGATCCTGCAGCTCGTCGCCGCCGGGAGGTTGCGCCTCGACGACTCGGTCGAGCGCTGGCTTCCAGGCGTGCTGTCATACGGCAAGAGGATCACCGTTCGCGAGCTGCTCGATCACACGAGCGGGATCGTGGACCAGCAAACATTCGACAAGGATGCCCTGCGCTTCATCGAGCGAGTCCACGACCCTGCGCTACGGATAGAGCTCCTGCGTTTCTGGCGCCGGCTCGGCACCGATCCGACGTCCAAGCTCCCCGCAGCGGTCGCGCTGAGGTTCACCGCCACGCTTCCGTTGCTGTGGAAGCCCGGCAGCCAGTTTCACTACTCGAACATTGGCTACGAGATCGCAGGCTTGATCGCCGCGAAGGCTGGAGGCGCTCCGTTGGGCCGACTGCTCGAGCAGCGGATCACCCGGCCGCTCGGACTAACAAGCGCCGCGTACGTCCCTGGCGGTGAGGTCGGGGCACGACATCCACAGGACTACACCGTCGCGCCCGACGGCACCGCGCGCGACGCCACCGACTTCTACCGCGCGGACGAGGGCGCCAGTGGGGCGATGATCGCGAGCGCGCGCGACGAGGCCCGGTTCCTCATCTCGCTCATGCAACGGAAGCTCCTTCCTGCGGCGGAGCTCAGCATGATGACGACCCCGTCCACCGCCAACCCTGATTACGGGCTCGGGATCGGAATCACCACCGATTGCTACATATCGGCTTACGACCACGGCGGCGCCAGCTACTCGACCACAAGCGCCGCGCTCGTCTCAGAAGACGGCACGCGCGTGGCTGTCGTCCTGCTCAACGGCAACACCTCCGAGGGTCACTCGCCCGGCGCACGCTCAAGCAACGCCGCGCTCAACGCCGCACGACAGCTGTTCTGTGCCGCCTGACACGCTCCGCGAACGCTGCTCCCAACCCCGCGTGCACTCCGGCGCTGGGCCCCAGACTCCGGGTCGGCCACCGGATCGAGCCGGCCCGAGGCGCCCAGTGCTAACGCCATCGCGCGAGCGGGCAACAGGCATTCCAACGAGCGCTCTCCAATCTTGAGTAGTTTTTGACGCCAAGGCGGGGGCATACCCCGATGGCGTCGATCTCCGCAGTCGCGAACATCGCTCTTGTGACGAGTGTCGCGCTCTTGGCGTATGTTGCCGCCGCGATCCTGATCGCTTGGGGTTCAGCTCACCTTGCCCCGACGCGGACGGTTGCCGCTTCATTTGGCGGGATCTCCGAAGACAATCGCCGCATCCTCGTTATGGAATGGATGGCGGAGGGGATCACGCACATCTCGATCGGTCTGCTCGTCATCCTGGCTACCGCGATCGAGGGCGCCGGTGACCCCACGACTCAGCTCGTCTACGTCGTGTCCGCCGGGATCCTCGTGGTGCTCGCCGGTCTCACTGCCGCGACGGGGGCCCGAACACCTGTGGTCTGGTTTCGCGTCTGCCCGTTTGTACTGACGAGTTCGGCCGTACTACTTGTGTTAGCCAGCATCGTCTAGTGAGCCGTCGCGCGAGGTGTGACGGCCGTCAGCAGCGAATCGCGAAGTCCTCAGCGAGATCTCGTTTTGTTGACGGTGGCCGGATGTCGGAACCGAGGCTCGCGAGCGGCGCGT
>CAWIDF010000008.1:0-315026 GCA_963834885.1 uncultured Solirubrobacterales bacterium
TGCGCGGAAGGCGCGATACGCCAGGTCCAACAATCCGACAGAAGTCGCGTTTACCACGGCGTCTTGCGGCTTGCTACGGACGGCAGGACATGCTGCTGTGCCTAGGCTCGTGGATGTGCGTGAGAACTTCACCTCTCGCGTTGGACGTTGGAGCGCCGCTCATCGCAAGGTGGCGGTATTCGGCTGGCTGGCGTTTGTCATTGTCGCGTTCATGATCGGCAGCGCGACGGGGATGGTGACGCTCAAGTCTGGGGAGGGTGAGAACGGGCAGTCACGGCTCGCCGACCAGACGCTCGTGCAGCAGTTTCCCCGTGCACGTGCGGGCGAGGAGGTCTTGTTCGAGAGCCGCGGCAGGCCGCTCAGCGCGACTGGCTACCGGGCCGCGGTGGCCGACCTTGTGGCGCGCCTTCGAAGCATGCCGTCGGTCACGAAGATCGAGTCGCCTCTGACCTCGGGCAACAACGGGCAGGTATCGCGCGATGGCCGGGCCGCGCTGCTGACGTTCCTGATCACCGGCGACCCGCAGACAGCGGGAGACCGCGTCGCGCCCGCGCTTGCGGCGACGGCCGCGGTGCAGCGCGCACATCCGAGGCTGTTGATCGGCGAGTTCGGCGACGGCAGCGCCAACAAGGCGATAAACCAGCGTGTCGCGCAGGACTTTCAGAAGGCCGAGCTCACGTCGCTGCCGGTCACGCTGTTCATCCTCGTGCTCGCGTTCGGAGCGCTGGTTGCGGCCGGCGTGCCATTGCTGCTCGGCATCACCGCGGTCCTCGCGGCGCTCGGGCTGACCTCGCTGGCCAGCCACCTGCTGCACGTCGATCCGTCGATCCAGTCGGTGATCCTGCTGATCGGGTTGGCGGTCGGCGTCGACTACTCGCTGTTCTATCTGCGCCGCGAACGCGAGGAACGTGCCCGTGGCCGGACACCGGCGGACGCGCTCCATATCGCGGCGGCGACGTCTGGGCGGGCTGTGCTCATCTCCGGCTTCACGGTGATGATCGCGATGATGGGCATGTTCCTGATGGGTTCCCAGGTGTTCGCGTCCTTCGGGGTCGGGACTGTGCTCGTGGTCGCGATCGCGCTGGTCGGCTCGCTGACCGTGCTGCCGGCCGTGCTCTCCAAGCTCGGCGATCGCGTCGACCGCGGCCGGATCCCATTGCTGCACCGGCCGCGGTCCAACGGGGCCGAGTCGCGCTTCTGGGGGGCGATCGTAGGCCGCGTGCTGCGCCGGCCGCTGATGTGGGGTGGCGCTGCGTTGGCTCTGCTGATCGCGCTCGCGATCCCCGCGTTCAGCCTGCACACTGTCAACTCGGGCGTCCAGGGACTGCCGCAGGACATGGCGATCGTGAAGGTCTACAACCGAATTCAGAAGGAGTTCCCCGGCGGCGCCGGGCCCGCGGTTGTGGTAGTCAGCGCCCGCGACGTCACGACGCCGCAGGTCACCGCGGGCATCGTCACACTGAAACGCCATGCGCTGGCTACAGGCCAGCTGTTCGAGCCAATCACGACCACGATCAGCGCTTCGCACCAGGCCGCAAGCGTCGAGATCCCGATCGCAGGAAAGGGCACCGACTCGGTCTCGAACAGCGCGCTCGAGACACTGCGCGACCGGGTGATCCCGGCGACGATCGGCCGCGTGCGCGGAGTGACGGTGAACGTCTCCGGGTGGACGGCGCAGTCCAAGGACTTCAACGACTCGATGAAGGCCCACGCCCCGTACGTGTTCCTGTTCGTGCTCGGCCTCGCGTTCCTGCTGCTGCTAGTGATGTTCCGCTCGATCGTGATCCCGATCAAGGCGATCATCCTGAACCTGCTCTCGGTCGGCGCGGCCTACGGCGTGCTGGTGCTCGTCTTCCAGCGCGGCCACCTGCAATCACTGCTCGGCTTCAAGTCGATCGGCGGGGTCACCGACTGGCTGCCCCTGTTCCTGTTCGTGGTCCTTTTCGGCCTCTCGATGGACTACCACGTGCTGATCCTCAGCCGCGTGCGCGAGGCCTACGACCGCGGCATGAGCTCAGAGGACGCGGTCGCGCACGGGATCACGGCAACCGCCAGCGTCGTCACCAGCGCCGCGATCGTGATGGTCGCGGTGTTCGCGATCTTCGCGACGCTCGGAATGCTCGACTTCAAGATGATGGGAGTCGGCCTCGCCGCCGCGATCCTGATCGACGCCACGATTGTGCGCGCCGTCCTGCTCCCCGCGTCGATGAAGCTACTCGGCGACTGGAACTGGTACCTCCCGCACTGGCTCGAGTGGCTCCCACGAGTCGGCCCCCGAAAGCCGCCGCGGCCGCCAGCCAAACCAGCTCCCAAGCCGCAACCCAACCGCGAGCCACACCTGCCGATCGGGGTGTGACGGCCAGCCGAAATCGGCGAGCCGCTCCCGCGCGTCAACCAGAACACCGGAGGCGCCTCACGGGCCCGGCTTTCGCATCCCCGGGCGGAGCTGTGGTCTGAAGCCCGTAATAGGGCGCCTGCTGGATGGCCTACGCGAGCACGCGCGACGGCGGTCGAGAGCGCCGCACGCAGGCGGAAGGAAGAAGCGCAGGCAAGGGCCACCGGCGAGGCACCGGGGCGATGCTCCGGACTTGAAACGCAACAGAAGATCCGCTAGACGAGCCATATCCAGCACTGGGAGTACATGACCTTCGATCTCGTGAAACGGAAGACCGAGACACGTCCGGGTGGCGTTTCGCGCACCCCATCGTGCTGTTCAGGCGGCCGCGACCGAACGACGTTGAGGAATGACCGGGGTGAGCGCCCGCGAGTCGGCCACCAGCCGTCTGGCCTGACCAGCCCTTTCCCTAGGAGCAGTAGCGCCCCGCGTAGCGGGGTTGGCGAGACCTGCTTCGCTCGCGCCGCAGTACTCCGCGGCCGTCGATCGAGATGCCCCTTTCTCCGCGGAAAGCCTGCATCTACCCTCAGAGCCGGGCGGTCGACGCAGGCTGTCCATGAGGAGATCGAGAAGGCGGTCGCGTTGGCCGGGGTCGGCAGGTGGGGTGCGGCAGATTCCGATGATGCGTCCAACTCGCATCAATTGCCGCTGCCGTCGGTGATGATGTTCTGCCTGCGGGAGCAATGCTCTCGTGGGCGCACCAATCGCGTCCGCGTCGGCGGCTCGGACGGGGCTTATGCGCGGACCGTAGGGCGTTGAGTGAGTGCGTGGAGGGCTGGTTCGAGAAGCGTTCTAAGTTCGATGTCGTGGCCGGCGGCTTGGAATTGGTCTTGCCAGGCGGCTTCGATCTCGCGGATGTCGTGGAGCGCCTCGCGGACGAGGCCTTGTCCTTTTGGGGTGAGGCGGATGATGCGGGCTCGTCCGTCGGCGGGATCGGGCCGGCGCTCGAGGTACCCGGAGCGTTCGAGGGCGTGGACGAGTTCGCTCATCGACTGGTGGGTGATGCCGCTGCGGGTGGCGAGGGTGGTGAGTCTGCTGCCGTCTCGGTCGATGTTCTCGAACACGGCTTGGTGGGCTGCGGTGATGTCGTGGTAGCCGGCGGCGTGGAGGCGGGTGACGAGCTCGTCGACCATGAGCCGGATGCTCTGGCGAGCGAGCGTGAGGGTGGTGATGATGCGGTCGGGGGGTTGGTCGGGGATGGTGTTGACATTAGCAGCCTACCTGCGTATCTTTTGCAGGGAACCTTCGCAGGCTATCTGCGCAGAGCCCACGGAGGGACACTATTGATGAGGACCCGACCGCACGTTAGGGTTCTTTAACAGTGCGGTTACGGAGCCGCTGCGGTCTGAGGGGGCGATAGCGGATGCTGAGCGTTGGGCGCTTTGCAGGCGACGAGCGTCGCGTCGGGCGAGGCTACGGGGCGAGCCCAGGTCAAGAGGCCGGCAAGCGGCGGCGCGGCAGAGGTACAGCAGTAAGAGTGGTACGCAGTCTCATGGTTACCACCGCGTTCGGGACGGTGCTGACATGGGCCGCTGGGTCGGCGTTCGCGGCGACCACGACCATCGACAGCGTGAACGGAGACGTGCTGGCCAGCACGAACGGAGAGGTAACCGGCGCTGCGGACTGCACTCAAAGCGCCGCCTTCTCTGACCCCAAGACCTTCTTCCCGGGGGGAGCGGCCGGAAGCGGGCCGTTCTCGTTCAGCCAGTCTGCGACACCGGCGCAGGCCTCCGCAAGTTGCTCGGCCGGATCGGGCACCAACACGTCGTCCGCCGGCGTGACCAGCAAGGGAACCGTCTCCTCGCGTGGGGCGCTGTCGCTCACCCAGCAGAGCCAGGGTGACACCACTTGGCGCGCTCGCGCTGGTGATCGTGTTCAAGGGCCTGGCTTACATGCTGTCGCTCGGGAGCTTCCGCGGCGGCCCGGTGTTCCCGGCGCTATTCCTCGCGGCGGCCGGCGGGATCATGGCCTCGCGCCTGCCCGGGTTCCCGTTGACCCCGGCGGTTGCCGTCGGGATGGGCGCCGCGATCGCCGCGGTGCTGCGGCTGCCTCTGGCCGCGGTCGTGCTCGCCACGCTGCTCACCGCCAACTCCGGGACCGGGGACGAGCCGCTCATCATCGTCGGCGTGGTCGTCGCCTACCTGATCACCCTCAAGATCTCCGCGCCAGCGCCTGCGGCGTCCCAGGCCGGAGATGGCGCGGTCGTCACACAGACGCCGACCCCAGAGGTTCCCGCCGTCGCGCCTGGCGGCTCTCGCGACGGATCTCCGACGGCGGCGCCCACGTCGTGAGCAGCCGGGTGCGATGAAGCACACGTCGGTCGACATCTACCTGGTGATCGACACCTTCCTGCTGCTGCTGATCGGGATCGGTCCGAAGATCGCCCTCGTGCCGTTTGTGGAGATCACCGCGCCACTCGACGGTGCGACCAAGGCCCTGATCGTCCGCAAGATGCTCACCACCGCCGGCGTCGTTGCCCTGATCCTGCTCGGGCTCGGCGAGCTCCTCTCCAGGCTGCTTCACTTCTCCACCGGGTCGCTCTCGATCGCCGGAGGGGTCATCCTCTTCATCATCGCGATCACGATGGTCCGCGGGAGCGCCGAACCCAGCGACAACGAGGCCATCACAGGACGCGATCCGATGCGCATCGCCGTGTTCCCGCTCGCCGTCCCGTACCTCTTGAACCCCGCCGGCATCGTCGCACTGGTGACCCTCTCAGCCGAAGCGGACTCAATCGCCGTGTTTGCGATGGTCCTCGGCGTCCTCGCGCTGGTACTCGCCCTCGACGTGGCCGTATTCCGGCTGGCCAACCGCGCCAGCGACCACCTGGACGAAAGCCGCATGCTCGTCACCGAGAAGATCTTTGGCATCCTGTTGGCCGCGCTCGCCGTTCAACTCGTCCTCGACGGCCTCGACAGTGTCGGCATCATCCACCTAACCGGTCACTGACCGGATCACCCCTGACGAACCGGGCCCTCGCGGGAGCGGCGCTACGGCCGGAGTTCGGGGTCGCCCGGTAGCGGCAGGGGCTGAATCGTCACCCCATCCGGAGGACGTGTGGACCTCGGACGATGCCTAGCGTGTGCGAACAGCAAACTCCGCGTGTCGGGGCCGTTCCGACACGCGGGTAAGCCACCGCCATCCTGAATCCCAGCCACCCGCCGCGGCCAGCCAATCCCCGCCTCGGCACTCATTTGAAAGGGGCCGTGGCCCATGCCGTTTCTGTGGATCATTCTGGGCGTCTTATACGTAGCGTGCTGGATCTACTTCGGACTAAGTACGTTCCGTAAAGGGCATTACTGGCTCTTCTGGATCGGTTTCTTCTCCCCGTTCCTGTGGATCATCGGCGCATTGATCGCGCCGACGCCACGCGCCGCCGGTGGCATGGCATAGCCGCGATCCCATGCCCGCATCCGGCACCTGGTGCGCCTCTGACAGGCGGATCAGGTTCATCGCCCGCATCAAGCTCGGCGCCGCGTTTCCGGGGAGTCGGAATTCAGGGGCGGCTCGATCAGGTGCCCGAGCCGGGGGCCGCGCTTTGGGTCGGTTCTCGTGGAGGCTTTGGTGCTGGGGCGAGGCATGGGCGGCCGATCCCGTGCGGCGCTGATGAGCCTCGGCCCGCGATGACCAGTGCGCGGATCGTCATCCCATGTGGATGATGTCGCGCAGCCCGACACCGGAGAGACTCCCCGTCGACCCGTTCCCCGTTCGAGTCCACCGGGAGGATCAACAAGGTTGTGTTCGACCTCAACCCGCACCTGACCGAGGAGGACCTTCAGGCGGTCCAACATGAGCAGCACGCTGCGCTCGCGGACGGGATCGGTTCATAAGTGGGTGTGATTTCCGAGGACGAATCGGCGGAGACTCCGGCGAAGGTGCCGCTGACGGCACGTCTGCTGCTGCAGGAGTCGCTGACTGCGCGCAGGGCCGCCGCGATCATCGCGGCGTTTACGGTGCTGGTCACGGTCGTGGGCGGGATCCTCGAGCGGGTGCTCGACCATCAGGAGTACCCGACGATCGGCAGGGGCCTGTGGTTCGCGCTGCAGACCGTGACGACCGTGGGGTACGGGGACGTCACGCCCGAGCGGACGGTCGGTCGATTCATCGCCTCGGTTGTGATGCTCTCCGGGATCGGCTTCCTCGCCGTGATCACGGCGTCGGTCACGGCCACGCTGGTTGAGAGCAGCAGGCGACGCTTCGCCGCGCAATCCGACTTGGACGAAGCGCGGCAGCTCGACCGGATCGACCAACGCTTGGCGCGGATCGAAGCGACACTCGCTCAGCGAGAGTCCGGTAGGTAACCCGATGGGGTCGGGTGATGAGACCAGCTCGATCCCGTCCGGGACGAGCGACGAGCAGGCCGGCTCGACTGTGCCCGTGGTGAGCGAGGAGCCGTCCCCGAAGGGCCGGATCAGGCGAGCGTTCTCGAGTTCGCGCGAGCTCGTGCGGATCGCCTACCGCGACCCCGAGCACGTGTCTGAACGACTAACGCTCTACACGGCAGCTCGGCTCGGCGATCCCTCACGGGAATGGGCTCAGTCCGTATCGAGCTCTCGTCCGGACTCCCATCCAGCCCAGATCGCCGAGGAGTTACGGACAGACTCGGCGCACGTCGCTCGGATCGATGGGGCGATCGCGGGCACACCGTTCTTTATCGCGCTGGTGCCGGGCTACCTGACCTATCTCGTGCAGGAGATGCGCATGACGCTGCGCACCGCCGCGCTCTACGGCCGCGACCCGACCGATCTGCGAACTTCGTCGGAGATGCTCGCCCTCCGCGGCATCCACCCAGACATCGAGGCCGCGGAGGCGGCGCTGGTCGCGGTCCGCGAGCAAGGGATCCCGGATCGGCCGGAGAAGCGGCGATCGTTGCGCACGTGGGTCCACAGCGTGTACTTGCTGCTCGTCTTCGGCGGCTTCATGTCGCCGTCCGCCGCCAAGGAGGACAAGGGCACGCTCGGCAAGATCAAGGCGGTGTTCAGCGTTCTCGTCGGCGTGGGGATCTGGCTGACGACCTGGGTGTTCCCCGTCACGTTCATGGTCGCGATGGCATGGGGCTGCGAGACCCACGCGCGCCAGCTCGGCCGCCGAACGCTCCTCTACTACGACGGTGAGGCCACGAGCATCCTTGACGCGATCAAGGTCGCCGATCAGCGACAAGACCGCGGCCACGACAAACGCGCGATCGTCCGTACCGTCGTCCTTTTCCTCTCAATTGCCGTTCCGATCGGCTTCATCGCGTACGTCGATCACGTCCGGAAAACGGTCGGGGTAAATTGGCTGGGCGCACTCGGCGCGCTCGTGGCGCTCTCGTTGGTGATCGCCACCGCCGTCATCTCCAGCCGAAAGTAGAGCGGGACGGGGCTCGTGGCACCCTCGCAGACTCGGAGCGGGACGGCCGATCCGGCTGCTCCGGGGCCATCCGCGGAATCCGCGGAGGATCGCGGAGCCGGCCCCGGCCCACCCGTGCTCGCGGCCAGATCCGGAATCGCCGCAGCATTTAGCCGGGACCCAGCTGGGCCGCAAGCACCGTCGCGCAAACCGCCTCGTCGGACGCGGCACTGGATTGTCGGTCCTCGTCAAAGCGGTCACCAACGCCGAGATGAGATGAGGCGTGCTCCGGCAGCGCGGAAGGCTGCTCTCGGAAACCCCTGATCGGATTCCGGCGCGAGCCCTGCTCTGACTCCGCGACGAGTATCGCGCCGGCGCCAGGCTCAGACCTCCTATGCGCGGAATCCGAGTCAGTCGAAGACCCTAGCTACGGGCCCGGCTGCGGGCTAGCACCGGCGGACAGCGACGATCGCTCTGCTCGCCTGGAACGATCGAGGCCGGCTTGTGCTTCGCCACGTAGGCAATCGTCCGCGCAGCGATGCAGCCATCCCTGGTCCCGGGCGGCTCAAGTGGGCTGTGGCGGCGCCTCGTCGGCCGGGAGCCACTCACGGGTGTTGGCGGAGGGCCAGGACGGCGGCGGCGGCTTGGCGGGCCGAGGATTGCGCCAACTCGCCGTTGGCCAAGCCGGACTTCAGCGCGCTCAGCACGGCCACGCCGATCGCGGGGGTGTTGTCGGCGGGGTTGGTGGCCGAGCAGATGATGAGATCGTCGCCGGCTCGTGCTGCCAACGTGCCCCGCTGCCCGAGGGAACCGAAACGCACGAGCGCCCCGGCGGTGATGGCGTCGGTGATGGTGATCCCGTTGAACGCGAGCCTGTGGCGGAGTTCGCCCTGGATCACCCGGGGTGATAGGCCGGCCGGAAGGTGAGGGTCGAGCTCGGGGTAGATCGCCCACGATGTCATCACCAGCTTCACGCCGGCGGCGATGGCGGCCTGGTAGGGAACCTCGTCGACCTCGCGGAGCTCACTCGATGAGAGATTCAGCGCGACCGGGGCTGCGTCGGTGTTCTGAGTGCGCGACGCCGCTCCCAGTCCTGGGAAATGCTTTGCCGTGGCGGCGACGCGCAGAGGCTGCTGGGCTGATATGAAAGCGGCGCCGAGCTCGGCGGCGATTTGCGGATCGCTGCTGTAGGAGCGCTGGAACTCGTCGATGAAGTCGCCGGGCTGGCGGAACACGTCGAGCACCGGAGCGAGGTTTACGTTGATCCCAACGGCCGAGAGACTGACAGCCGCGCCGGCGCCCGCCCTACTTGCGAGGGACAGACGGTTGGGGCTCATGCCGATCTGACGCTCGGAGAGCGTGGGCGCTCCCGGCAGCCGCCGCACCTCGCCGCCTTCCTGGTCGGCGAGAATCAGTAGCGGCGCCTGAAGAGGACTTCGAGCGCTCGCCGCCTGGAGCTCGTGGATGACGGCGCGGATCTGTGCAGCGCTCGAGATGTTGTTCGAGAAGAGGATGACTCCGGCCGCCTCGCCCGCGCGGATGAGCGAGAGCAGCGAGCCGGGAGGCTGGAGGCCGGCGTATGCGTAGATGATCCGTTGCCCGGCAAGCTGCGCGAGCGTCAGCGTTTGCTTACCAGCAACGCGTCGGGTGGCCGCGGCATGGCCCTGAACACGCGCTGGCACTCGCGTCACTTGATGAGTGGGCTGAGAACGCTTGGCTACGCGGGAGGTCGGGCTGCCGGAATTTCCGAGCGCGGCGAGTGCGGCGACGAGTAATACCAGCAGAAGGGCCACCGTCCACCGACCGCTCATCCTCCGCATCGCTGCGGGGTGATGTTCGCGCGCGCGATGAGCCATTGGCCGTTCTGCTCAACGAGCTGATATGAGCCGCTCCAGGTCCGACAGCCGAACTGCTTGTCTTTCGTGGTGAGCGCGTCGACCGACACAGTCGCCGTCGTACCGGTTTGCGCAGTTATGTGTCCGTTGAAGGCCACGCTTTGAATGCCAGCCTGCTGCTCCTGCGAAACGAACTGCGCCTGCGTCAGGTTGACTGCTGCCGACGCGAGATCGTTGTACGCGGAGCCGTAGTCCCGATTGGAAATGCTGCTCCAGTAGCTGTTGAGAGTACTGAGCGGTCCACCGCCACTTCCGGCGCTCCCGGTGTTGCTGTTTCCGCTCCCGCTATTGCCGGTGTTGGCGGCGGAGTTTCCGGTGCTACCGCTGTTACCCGCGTTCCCGGGTGTGTTTCCGGTCTCGCCTCCGTGATCCGAGCAGGCGCCCGGCCGGCCGCCGGAATGGCTCCATTCCCCGTCGGCGCATTGAACTACGTAGCCCGTACCGTTCGGGAAGTTGGGGATACACGTATGGGTGGAGCAGAAATCGCCACTGCCCGTGGCCTCTCCTATCCATCAATTAATCCCGCCCGTTTGCGATTCCGACAAGGCTGTCGCCCACCCTCTCATCGGATGGTCGGTCGAGGCCCACCCCCGTCTCGCCTGCGGCCGCGACGAGTTGCTCGTGCGCGTGGAGGTCCTGGTTGACTTCGCGCGTCAGCCGCGTTCGAGCGTGCCAACGGAGGCGTCCGCTCGTTCTTCCCTTCCAATCGATGACGGCAAGGACCGCTACCGATAAGCCGCCGAGCAGGAACAGGACCCAGTGGCCGGAGAAGCCTGCAAATTCAAACGTGACGCGGTGGATACCGGCTGTCACGCTTGTCGCCACGAGTGCTGGCGCGACCGGAAACACTTTCGCCGGCCGTCCGTCAACACGAGCTGTCCACCCCGGGTCAACAGAGGCGCTGAGGACAACGACTCCCGCCTGCGGCATTCGGACCAAAGCGGTTGCGAAGCCTCGCGCGAGAGACGCATCTTGGCTCACTACGTCCGGCGCGCTCGGCAGAGGCTGACTCACCAGCGGCTGGCCCAGCGATCGCGAGGTCTTCCCGAGCGAAAGCCGAAGGTAGGCTTGCTTCTCTGCCAGCGGCGATTGCAGGAGTGTGAGGCTCTGCACGCCAACATTTGTTCTGTCTGCCGTGAGTTGCCCGCCGATGCGTCCGGCCTGAACGTAACCATCGCGTGGGAGGTCCCACAGGCAGTAGCTACCGACGCACGTGATCAGATGGGCTGGGATCGGCGGCCGGTGTGCAGGGGGGAGGATGAGATACCGAATCCCGAACAGTCGGTAGTCGCTCGGGTTACGCTCGTCAAAGTAGAATTCCGGATTGGTCATCAGTGACGCAGTGCGCAGGGTGTAGCCGACCTCATCCACGTCCCGACTCTCGAGGTACTTAAACACCGGCACATCACCAATCCTGAAGGTTTGGCCCCAGTTCGAGGGCATACCGGCATAGACGCGGCCCCCGCCGTCGCGCCTGACGATCGCGATCAGATGATCAATCTGCCTCCCCAGCAACTGGTCGTAAACCCGCTGGGCATCGACCGCCGCAGAGTTCCTCCGGTCAAACGTGACGAGCTGGGACAACGCAGGCCAGACAAAAGCAAGGCCGGCGAGAGCCACCACAATCGAGGAAGTAACACGGGGACCGAACCGGGAGGTCATCCCCGCCGGTCGGCGGGTACTGAAGCGGCGCAGTGCGTAGCGCAAATTGCTCGCGCTCCAAGCGAGCCCGGTTCCTGCAAGAAGCAGCGCGGCAAGTTGCGCACCCATCGTGAACCGGCGAAAGAAGATGTCGCTATGACCCGGCACGACGTCAATGAGCATGCCGAACGTGGTGCGGCCGAACGACAACAGGAGGCACCCCAAAAAGACCACGATCAAAGCTCGGCTGACCTCATCCCTCCGCCAGCGGACGACTGCCAACACGCCACCGACTCCGCCAAGCAGGGTGACGGCTGGGAGCCGACCGGCATCGAGGAGCTGCCCGAGACCAACCAGCTGAGGACCCGCGCAGCTCCATAGCCATTGACCAGCGGGGTGTGCTGCAGGATTTCGTTGGTCGCCGCGTAGTTGCGGTCCGCGATCAGGGGCACGATGACCCATGCGGACGCGAGGAGTGCTCCAGCAAGTACCACGGCGGAGCGGCGCAGACGCTCGCCGACCGATCTCCACGAGACGAAGGGCCAAAGCAGCAGTGGCAGGAGCGCCAGGTACCCCGTCTCAAAATGGAGAGCGACCGTGAGCGACACCGCAGCAGCCGCTGGGAGGAAGTGTCGCCCTGTCCGGATCGCTCGCCAGCTGAATCCCCAGGCCAGCGGCAACGTCATCGACGCCCACAGCTGCGTCCAAACCCCATATCCGCTCCACAGGTAAGCCTTCTGCTCGTAGCCGACGCCGGTCGCGCTCATCAGGAACGGCGACAGTGCAGCTGCGGCAGCAGCGCCCCATCTCGAGATCCCAAATAGCCGAGCCCCGGCATAGACACTCAGGGGCCAGGCACACAGCAGAAGGTAGAGGCTCCATCGAAAAGCCGCGTCCGGCCCCACGGCAATTCCCGCGAGGCCCGTGATCATCGCGGGCAGCGACTGATAGTGAAGGAACTGCGGAGACCCGAGACCTAAATACGGAAACCAGCCCGTCAACGGAAGGTCGCCAGCCTCGAGCTGACGTGTCGCGAACCGCACCATCTGCTCGTGCAAAGAGCTGTCATCCAGGTACGGGACCGCGAGCGTCTCGGCCCGAAGGTTCACGACGTTCCACGCCACAACACCTGCCACCAAACCCCAAGCCCCGTGCACCTGGAGCCCCCGTCTGTGCAAGCCATACATCATCGACGCTCGTCCCGATCCAGTCCCGGACTTCATCAGCATCGGCACGCGCAACGTCGGGCCCGTGCTCGACGATCGTGACCGCTCCGCTGTAGCAAGCTCACACCCCGTCTTCGCCGACGCGCGATCACAAGGAACTCCCCGGTTCGGGGCCTCGGCGCGCGGCGCGACGAGAACCGCGAACCGCTTGGAGGCGAGATCCTCCGCAACGTGCCGCAGGCAACCATCACGGCGCCTCGCTCCCCTAGCGGGAGGCGCGCCCACAGCTGCGGAGGCCAACCCATGACCCGTCGACCAATGCCCCCTCGACCCCGCAACACAAACACCCCAGCACATAGGATCCCACTGTCTCTCGGCCCCGTCAACCAACGCATCTGCCCGGCGTTTGCTCGCGCACCGGCGACGTCCGAACTCAGACCAAACGCGGAAAGGCGCGAGCGCTTCCGCCCGCCCTACGGAGTTGGCGATCGCTTTCACAGGAGGGCCAGCTGGACGCCGGCGAGCGCTTCGCGAGCCGCCCGCAGGCGGGCGCCGCTATCGCAACGCCACGTACGCGATCGCGCCGCAGGAGCCACCGAGGCGATCACTTTGACGCGCGTGCCCGCTCGCACCTGCCGCCGGGATGCCGACATGAATCAGCCGCAACGGATCGATGTGCTGTGGCCACCGATCGACCGAGCGCGGTGCTCGTTAGCCCGGTAGCGCAGCGGCAAGTCGTCGGTACATGTGGTCGACGCGCTCAGGCGCGATCGTGCCGCCGCGCTCGCGGAGATGCTTCGCGAGCATCCGACTCGGCAGGATCACGACACCGTCACGCCGAGTAACCGCGGGGGTCAGGTATGCGCTGCTGAATACGAGCAGCGGCACGGCCCGCAGCCCCGTGATCCTCTCGACCGACTTCGCTTGGGCATACGCCTGCTTGAGCATTCGCGCGTCGATCGCGGAGGCACGCAACCGCCCGCGGTGGCTCTTGGTCTCGATCGTAAAGATCCCCGCGGGCCCTACCAGCACATGATCGATATTCCCGCGATCCAGCTGCACGTCATGCAGGGCAAACCAGCCGCGCTCGCGCAATCCATCGAGCGCGTCCCCGACGAGCTCCTCGCCAGCGGCGCCGCGACCCCATCGGTCCACGAACGCAGACGCCGTGCGGTCGACCGAGACGATGCAGAGAACAACGGCTACCTCGATCGCGCACGTCACCCAGCCGAATTCCAGTAGCACGATCGCGAGGACCAGCAGCGAGAACGCCGTGACCACCTTTAAGATCGCGCGGTGAGCGAGCCGGCGCTGCATCACACGAGCGTGCTGGCCCGCTCGGCGGCGAGCAGCAGGCGGCGTCGCATCGACGAGGCTCAGTTGATCATCGGCCACCCTATCCAGGTCGACCGTCGAGCTCCGCGGTTTGAGCGCGCTCGACAGACGTCCGAGCTACTGCTGTTGGCCGCTGGCAAGCGTGGGCGCGGAACCCCTCAGTCTCTTTCGATTGGGCATCACGTCGGCGGTCTCGTTTGATGCCCAATTCTGATGCCCAATTTGATATCACGGCCATCGCGAGGCGATCAGGCAACAAAGAACCCTCAGATTTGGAGGGCTTTTCTTGATGGAGCTAGCCGGGCTCGAACCGGCGACCTCCTGGGTGCGATCTCGTCGGCGGCCGTGGCCGACAACCTCCGGCGTAACTGGCCGGAGGTGGACTGCGTCGCTGATTTGTCGGAAGCGTGACCGTTGACCGGAACCGCTGACCGCGGGATGGACGGCTCGGTGCTGCCAACGAGAAACCGCGCGATTTCCAGGCACAACGCTAAGCGGGAGCGACGGGACTCGAACCCGCGACCTCCGGCGTGACAGGCCGGCGCTCTAACCAACTGAGCTACGCCCCCGGAGGGGAATTCACAGTATCGCAGGCTAAATCGGGTCAGGGTCGGCTCGGTGCGAGAGGTCGGAGGGCGTCGACGTTGGTTGACGGCCGGCGCAACTTTCGGCCTGCCCGCGAGTTTCAGACGCAGAATCGATCTCCGGAGGACGCACCCAACCCGGCCGTGGGTGCGTTTGTTGGGATCAGCGACGGGGACCCTTCGGGGTCCCCGTCGTGCTTTAAGGGGGGCGCCGGCGCTGCGCGGCGGGCGGCTAGGAGGGCGCGAGTACGTTCAGGAAGTCGCGCGCGAAGCGCTCGTAACGCTCGGCGGGGTAGCGCTCGGGATCGGTCAGCACCATCCGTCCGGCCTGCTCGCTCCAGTCCCGGATCGCACGCGCGGTCAACTCGACGTCCAGGTCCCGGGGCAGCTCGCTTCGCTCCATGGACCACCGCACGAGGCGCTCGATCCGCGCGAGCACGTCCTCCCGGCCGGACTCGACGTGCTGGCGCACGATCGGCGGGGTGCCCTCCGGCGGCAACAGGATGATGCGCCAGGTGGCCGGGCGGTTGGTCACCGCCGCGAGGAACCGGGTCACACCGGTCGTGAGGAGCTCGGCCGGGGCCTCGTCGCCGGGCTCCTCCGGCACGACCTGGGCGAGCTGCTCGAGCGAGATCCGCTCCTCGCGCTCGATCACGGCGTGCAGCAAGCGGTTGAGGTTCGGGAAATGGTCGTAGACCACGGGCCGTGTGATCCCGGCGGCGCGAGCGATCGCCTCGATCGAGATCCGCGCGTACCCCCGCTCGAGGATCACCTCGAGCGCGGCGTCGATCAGCTGCTCGCGTCGTTGCTCGGGCGGCATCCGGGGCGCGTAGGGGCGACGCGGCTTGAAGGGTGGAGAAGAGCGCGCAGACACTGGCGGGCCAGGCTAGCGAACCCCGGCGCGACGGCCCGGGCGGGGCGGTGCGGAGGCTCAGCCGCGGCGGTGGCGCCGGCGGCTCCGGCCCTCGATCACGCGCTGGAGCACCTCATCGCTCCAGTCGTGAGTGCGCAGCAGCCGGTAACGCTCCTCGGCCACGCTGAGGTAGGCCTCGGTGTCGGTGCAGCCGCCCACAAGGCCCGCCTCGCGGAGCATCGCGACCACGGGGCGGTACTCGGTCTGGAGCCAGAGGCTGGCGGTCTCCTCGCGATCGAGCGCCTCGCCGCGGCTCCGCATCGCGCGAAAGCCCCATGCCTCCACGGCCTCCGCGAGCACCGCGTAGTCCCACGGATCCGACACCGCGATCTCGCGCCGGGCCTCGGGCGCCAGCGGTACGCGCTCGAAGAACACTCGCTCGTGGGTCTTGAGCGGCAGGTCGGACAGCTTCATCGCGCGGTCGGCGTCGATCCGCGTTACGACCTCAGTCACGTAGGCATCGATGTCGGTGCGGCCGAGGGCGCGTGCCACCGACACGCGGTGGTGGCCGTCGCGAACGAAATAGAGCTCGCCGACCTTCACCAGATCGACCGGCGGGAATGACTCACCGCGCCGTGCCGCGGCCGCGATCTGCTCCCAGCGCCCCCGCGAGCGGCCCGAGGTGGGGCGAAACCGCCGGTCGAAGTCGCGACCGCGCCCGACCGACCCGACGATCTGGTCGAGCGACACCACCTTGAGGCCCGCCGAGCGCTCGCTGACGAAGCCGAGGGCCTGGATCACCTCCTCGTAGGGGAGGACGACACCGACGTCGTCCGGCTCGCCGCGCAGGCGCGTCACCAGCTTGGCGATCGTGGCTCCGCGGCGCGCACGCATGAAGTCGTGCTGGGCGTCGAGCCCGGGGAGGCCGGTGGACCGGGGCTCCGGCATCGGTGGTCAGATTAGCCGGGCCGCAACGGCGCGGCCGGATCGTATGGAGGTCAGGCGGAGCTTTGCGGCGCGGATGCGGCCGGAACCTGCGTGGCCGCTTGGACGCCGTTCTGCGGCGGCGCCAGCAGGCTTCGGCCGCTGTCGAGGTCGAACAGCTGCAGATGGGTCGAATCGAACCAGAGCTCGGCTTCTGCGCCCTGCGTGACCTTGCTCTCGGCGCCAAGCCGCGCGGTGATCTGCGTTCCGCCCTCCGCGGTCGGCAGGTCCGCGCCGCCGGCGTCGGCCGCGAGCTCCTCGAGCTCGCGCGAGGAAATCTGCTCCGACTCGACCACGAAGTAAGCGTAGAACTCGGAGCCCATCGACTCGAGTACGTCGATGCGGGCCTTGAACGTGACGCCGCGCGATCGGTCCGGAACGAGGCTGGCGTCCTCGAAGTGCTCGGGGCGAAGACCGGCAATAACTCCGCGGCGGCCACCACCCGGGCCAGAGTCCAGCCGGTGGCGGAGCTCGTCGGGGATTCGGACGTGGCCGATCGGCAGCTTCACGGTGTCGCCCTCGATCTCGCCCGAGAGGAAGTTCATCGACGGCGAGCCGATGAATCCGGCCACGAACAGGTTGTTCGGATACGAGTACAGCTCGGACGGCGGGCCGACCTGCTGGAGCTCGCCCGAGCGCATGACCGTGATCCGATCGCCAAGGGTCAGCGCCTCGGTCTGGTCGTGCGTGACGTAGATCGTCGTCGTCCCAAGCCGCTGCTGGATCCGGGCGATCTCCGTCCGCATCTGCACACGCAGCTTGGCGTCAAGGTTCGAGAGCGGCTCGTCCATCAGGAACACGCTTGGATTGCGGACGATCGCGCGACCCATCGCGACACGCTGGCGCTGGCCCCCGGACAGGTTGGCCGGCTTGCGGTCGAGGTGCTGCTCGAGATCGAGGATCTTGGCCGCTTCGCCCACCTTCTGGTCGATCTCCGCCTGCGGCTCCTTGGCCAGCTTGAGCGCGAAGCCCATGTTCTCGCGCACCGTCATGTGCGGGTAGAGCGCGTAGTTTTGGAACACCATCGCGATGTCCCGGTCCTTGGGCGCCTTGTCGTTGACGACGCTGCCGCCGATCTTCAGCTCGCCGTCGGAGATGTCCTCGAGTCCGGCGACCATCCGCAGCGCGGTCGACTTGCCGCACCCGGAGGGTCCGACCAGGATCATCAGCTCGCCGTCCGGGACGTCGAGGTTCATGTGCTTGACGGCCTCGAACCCGTCCGGGTAACGCTTGGTTACGTCGTCGAACTCGATCTCGGCCATGTCTGCAAAGCTCCTTTTTCTCTATCCCTTGACGGCACCTGCCGTCAAGCCCGCGACGATCCGCCGCTGGAATATCAGCACGAGGATCATGACCGGAATGGTCACCACCACTGCGGCGGCGGCGATGTCGCCGTACGGCACACTGAACTGGGAGACCCCGGGGAACGACGAGATCGCTACCGGCACGGTCTCCGCGGCGGTAGTCGACGTAAGCGAGATGGCGAACACGAAGTCGTTCCAGCAGATGATGAACACGATGATGAAGGTGGTCACGATCCCCGGCATCGCGAGCGGCGCGATCACCTTGCGGAACGCCTGGAACGGCGTCGCCCCGTCGACTTGGGCAGCTTGCTCGAGCTCCCACGGTATCTCTCTGAAGAACGACGACAGCACGAAGATCGACAGCGGCAGCGCGAACGTCATGTACGGGATGATCAGCCCCGGCCACGTGTCGTACAGGCCGATCTGGCGCCACAGGTTGAACAGCGGTCCCACCAGCGATATCTGCGGGAACAGCGCGACGCCGAGTGTGATCGCGAGGATGATGCTCTTTCCTGGGAAGTCCAGGCGCGCGATTGCGTACGCCGCCGAGGACGCGAGCACCACGGCGAGGAACGTCGAGATCAGCCCGATCCCGATCGAGTTGCGAAGCGCTGAGGTGAAGATCCCGGCGTTGAAGATGTCGCGGTAGTTCGACAGCGTCCACGCGTGCGGGATGAAACTCCCGTCGGTGGCCGTCGCGGGGGTCTTGAGTGACAAGAACACGATCCAGGCCACTGGGACGAGAGAGGCGATGACGATGATGACGATCGCCGCCGACCATCCGCTGACCTGCTTTTGCCGCAGGCTCATCACGCCGCCTCGGACCCTGGAGCGACGCCGGCGCCGAACCCCTTGATGAACACGAACGCGATCAACGCCACCATCAGGAACAGCACCACGGACACCGCGGAGCCGAGCCCGAGGTTCAGCCGATCGAGCAGCGTGTTGTAGTTGAGCATCGAGATCGACTCGGTGCCCTGCGCGCCCTGGTTGAAGATGTAGATGGTGTCGAAGATCCTGAACGCATCGAGGGTGCGGAACAGCAGCGCGACCAGGATCGCGGGCTTCATCAGAGGGAGCGTGATCCGCACAAACCGTTGCCACGTGGTCGCTCCGTCGACCTTCGCCGCCTCCTGAAGGTCGTCCGGGACGAGCGCGAGGCCGGCCAGCAGCAACAGCGCCATAAACGGCGTGTTCTTCCATACCTCGGTGGTGATGATCGCCACGTAGGTGCCGAAGGTGTGACTGAGCGGGTCGCCACTCAGCCCGAGCAGCTTCGGGATCCAGCCGCTCTGGAGGGACCACGCGAGCATCCACGATTCCGCGGCCACCACCGCGACGATGGCGTAGGGCACCAGCGCGACCCCCCGCACGAAGCCTCGCGCGAAGAGGACTCGGTGCATGGCGAGCGCCAGCAACATGCCGAGCACGAACTGGATCGAAACACTGATCACGGTGATGATCACCGTGTGGAGCACGTCCTGCCAGAACACCGGTGCGCTCAGCACATGGCCGTAGTTGGCCAGCCCGATGAACTTGGTCGCGTTGGGGAAGCGCAGATCGTTCCGCTGCAGAGAGAGCGCCACCGCATCGATGACTGGATACGCCGTCACCAGGACCATCACAATCCCCGCGGGGGCGATCAGCCAGAAGGCGAGGCGGCGCTCGGCGCGCGTGCGGTCGGTGAGATGCCGACGGCGGGTCGGTGCGGGAGCGGAGGACGCTGGGGCTGTGACAGCGCCCGTGCTCACAGCAGCGCCGCCGACGAGAGAGATGCCTTGATCTCGTTTCTCAAAGTGCTCACCACCGTGCTCGGGTCGATGCTCGACGTGGGCGAAAGCGCCTTCTGAATCGCCAGGGTGACGTCCGCGTAGGCGGGCGTCTGCGGCCTGATTCCGTAGGTCTGCAGCTGCCGCTTGATGAGCTCGTGGAACGGATACGCCTTGCCGAACGCCGGCTGGTCGTAGATGCTCGCTGCCACCGGCGCGAGGCCGCCCTTGATCGCGTCCCGGGTCTGATTGGCCGGCTGGGTCAGGCACTCCAGCGCGCGGAACGCCAGGTCCGGGTGCTGTGAGTGGGCCGAGACGCCGAGGTTGTAGCCGCCGATCGAGACTTTCGGAGGGACACCGGGCGTGACCTGGGGGAACAGCGCGTACCCCATGTCTTTGAAGACCTTGGGGTTGCCCGCCTGGGTCGCCGACCAGACGAACGGGTAGTTGATCATGAACGCGGCGGTGCCGCTCTGGAACGCCACCTGTCCCGGTCCCTCCTGGGAGACGTTGAGCGACGGGTCGGCACCCTTGGAGGTGGCCAACTGATGCATGATCGAGGCCGCCTTCTCGGTGGCCGCTCCGATGACAACCTTGTTGTCCGGGGTGAGGATCTGGCCGCCGGCAGAGTCGACCATCGAGTTGAACCACACCGTGAGCCCCTCGTACTGCGCGCCCTGCTCCTCGATGTAGTGGGGCTTGCCCTGGGCGGCTAGCTGGTTGGCCTCGGCGATCATCTGCGTCCAGGTCTTGGGCGGGCTGGGCACCAGGTCCTTGCGGTACCACAACAACTCGGTGTTCGAGTTGATGGGGACCGCCCAGATCCGGCCCTTCCAGCTCGCGGTCTGGACCGGGCCGGAGAGATCCGCGCTCTTGATCTGTGCCGCGAAGGCTGCGGGGACCGGTCGGATCCACTTCGCGGTTGCGAACTCGGCCGTCCAATCGACGTCCATCGCCAGGATGTCGATCGAGGGGTCGTTGGCGGCCAGCCGTCGCACCAGCGACACCCGCTGTTGGTCCGAGGAGGTCGAGAGGAAGTTGATCTTGATGTTGTAGGCGCCGCCCGACGCCTTGCTGCAGTTGGCTGCGGCCGTGGCGAACGAGCCGGACGGCTCGGGGAAGACGTACCAGTTCAGCGTCACCGCCCCGTTGCTGCTCGAGGAGCCGCACGCGGTTAGGGCGGCGGCGGCGATTGCCGTTGTCGCGAGCAGGAGAGCCCGGGCACGACGCCGGCGGCGGGGCCGACCCGGTCCCGTCTCGCGATCGGGTCCACGCCTACGTGGAGAACCTCTCCTCGGCAACCTCTTTCCGTCCCTCTCTCCGGCGTTTGAAACCGTCCTACTGGTACCCGGAACGAGGAACCTGTTAACGCGAAGTTAGCCGGAGTGGCCTACGGACACGGCCGGTTCTGAACAAAATGCGCACTGCGCCCAGTCGAACGGCTGGCCGATCCCCCGCAGGCGACGGTCGTTCTCGTGCCACTCGCGGTTGAGGTGGCGCCCGATAATCACCGCGGCGACCGGGCCGGCGCCCGCGTGCTTCAGCGCAGCAGCTGCGCTCTGCGCGCTCGACCCCGTGGTCCAGGTGTCATCGATGAGGAGAACCGCTTGTCCGCTTAGGCGATCTGTGGCCGTGAATTTGTGTTCGCTGAAGGTACGTGAGGGGACATCGGTCTCGCTGCGGACGAGCAGCCGCGCGTGACGTTCGCGGGTAGGGCCGACGAGGCTGCCGACGATGTAGCGGAGCGGATGTCGCTCATCTCTCCCTTGGTCGCTCGAAGGGACGGTCGTGACGAGGTCGAAGCCGTCGGTCTTGGCGGCGTCGGCGATGCACCGCTCGTGTTCGGCCAGGAAGCGCCACAAGACCGCGGCGAGGGCCGCGCCGAGCCGTCTCGCCACCTCTCCGTCCAGGCGCTTGTAGCTGGCCAGTGCGTGGTGGAGTTGCTCGCGGCCCACGCTGTAGGAGATCGGCGTCAAGGCGTCGAGAACGTTGTGGCCTTGCGCGCACGTGTAGCAACGCGCGTATCCCGCGGTGAAGTTGAAGCAGACGCCGCACACATCGGGTCCCCGGCGCGGCCCGAGCATGACGTTCTCGTACGGCGCGCTGAGCTCGCGGACGCTCGGCATCGGGTCGGGGGTGTAGGCCGCTCAGGCCACGAGCGATCCGGGGCTGATCAGTCGGTCTAAGGACGCGGTGATCTCGGCGGGGTCGCGGATCACGTGCGCACCGGGACGGGTTGCGCAGTCGCGCGCCCACGCTTGGGCATCGACGAGCTCCTCAACCAGGAAGACTGGCCTGGTTTGGGCGAGCGCGAGGCGCGCCTGGAGCCGAGACCCGCTGGTTTGCGATGCCTCCACGACCACTGTGGCGAGCGCGATCCCTGACATCACGGCGTTGCGCATCGGGAAGCTTCGGCGGCTGGGGGGCGCGTCGGGCCAAAATTGGGAAACGACCGCTGCCTGGTCCGCGATCTCGCGCTGGAGGTCTTCGTTCTGGGGTGGGTAGCTTCGCGCCAGGCCGGTCCCGATCACGGCGATTGTGCGTCCTTTGTGTGCGAGGGCCGCTGTGTGGGCGGCGGTATCGATCCCGGCGGCGAGCCCGGAGACGACCGTGTAGCCGCTGCCGACCAGGTGATGGGCGATTGACCGGGCGCGGGCGAGTCCTGCGGGGGTTGCTTGCCGGGCCCCCACGACGGCCACCGACCTCGAGTCTTCTCTGATCAGCCGCCCTCGTATGAACACGATTGGGGGTCGGTCGTGGACCCCGCGGAGATTTGGGGGGTATTCGGGCTCGAGCACGGTGACGAGGCGCATCCCCTGGGCGGCCCAGCGGTCGAGGTCGGCCTGTGATTGGGCGAGAAGCCCGGCGGCGGTAGGCACGTCTGCGGGGAGCAGGCTCGCCTGACCCCCGGGCTCGATTTGGTTGGTCAGCTCTTGTTCGAGGACCGCGCTGGCGCTGCGCCGTTCCTCGACGAGATTGGCGTACTCGACCCACGGGCGCCAGCCGAGCCTGAGCAGGGCCACCATCGCAGCACGCTCATCGCCAGCGGACACCCGGCGAGCGTATCTAGCCGGCGAGACAGCCCGCCGGCGACGCGTCAGACGAAGGGATGGGCCGCTTCCGCCGGCTGCTCGGCCGTCTGCATTGCCGGCTGCGCGGGGGCGGGGGCGGGGGCGGGCGTCGGCGGTACGGTTTCGAACGCGGGCGCCGCGGCCTGGGTCGTCTGGGTCTGGATGGAGTTGTTGTGGTCGTCCTCGCCGCCGATCGCGCTCTTGAAGTCGCGGAGGCCCTTGCCCAGCGCGCGTCCCGCCTCGGGGAGGCGCTTCGGGCCGAGCACCAGCAGGGCGACCACCAAGACAAACAGGAGGTGGGTCGGCTGGAGGATGTCGCCGATCATGGCCCAAGCTTAGCTGGTGTCGGTCCTCGGCTCTAGCCCATCCCATCGCTCAGCCCGTGCCGGGATGGCCGCCGACGATGACCGGCACCCTCTGGCTGGCCGCCGGCGCGAAGGGATAGTTGCCCATCGGCAGCGACGCGATCTGGAACCAGTAGGTCCGGACCACGCTCGGGTCGCCCGGTCCGAAGGACGCCACGGTTGAGAACCGGCCGTCCCCGCTCACGTGCTCCTCGACCCCGTACGTGTTGAAGGTCGAGCCGTACCCGATGCGAAGCCGGACCAGCGCCCCGCCCTTCGGCAGGTAGCCGCCGAAGAGCTGCCCGACCAGATGAACCGTCCCGCCCCAGGCGACGTGGCGCGGCCAGACACGGACCAGCTTGATGCTCGCCGGCACGATCGTCGTCACCTGCCCGCTCGAGGGCAGGATGGTCGCCGTCCCGTTCGTGGCCGCGCGGATGACGCGGGACGGGCCCGGGGGGATCTTGGCCGACCAGCTGCCGTCAGGGGCCGTGGTCGCGGCGGCGATCTCCGTGAACGCGTTCGACTGGTTAGCCGGGGCGGCCAGGATGTGGACCGGCTGATCTGCCAGCGGCACGCCCTGGCTGGTCGTGTACAGGCCGTGGATGGTGACGTCGTGCCCATAGGGGACCCGGAGCGTTGCCTTCACCTGGGGGTGGGGTGGGGTGCACGTCCGCTTCGGTCCGTGCCGGATGTGGCTGACGGTGCATCGCGGCACGATCCTGGTCAGGCTGACTTCGGAGTCCGACGCCGTGCGGAGGGGGAGGGTCACGCGTTCGGTCGCGGTGGCGCAGTTGCCCACGTTGTCGCACGAGGTGGCCTTGACGTCGTACGGACCGTGGAGACCGGCGTCGTCCACGTGAGCGAGCACGTGCGTCCCGTCGAAGCTCGCGGGTACCGCGGACCAGCTGGTGCTGCCGGCGGGTGACATCTGTACCGATCCGCCCGCCACGCCGGATTCCCCATCGCGCGCGTTAACCGTTACGGCGGTGGGGTCGCTCGGGTTCTGTGATGCGAAGGTGATCGACGGTGGTGCCTCGTCGATATGGACCGCGAGTGAAGCTGGTCGCGGTGTTGGGCTGGCCTTGCGGACCGACGGCGTTGTTCGACGCTGTACACGAAACGACGTGGACGCCGTCGCCATCGACCGAGACGCCTCGCGCAGATGTACGCGATGCCGCCCCGTTCGCGCTGCAACTCGTTCCGCCGACGCCGGAGGGGCCGGCGGTGGCGGTGGCGTCCACGGTCACAGCGTGGTTGACCCAGACGGTCGGGTTCGCGTCGTTGGGAGTGCTCAGCGACACGCCGACTGGCGTGTTATCGACATGGAGCGTCTCCGAGTAGGAACTGGTAAGCCCAGCGGCGTTTGTCGCATTGATCGCGAGCGGCAGCGCACCCGCATCGCGCTATGTAGTCGCCGGTGTCGATACTGGCGCCTCCGCTCGGCGTCCAGGTCGGGTCCGGGCATTGCTGCCATCGCGACGCGTCGGGCACGCTCGATGGTCCTTGCACGTGATTGTTGCTGCCCACGACCGCCGACATGCTGCAAACACCAGATGGATCCGAGGCAGCGATCGTGAAAGGCCACGGATCGCCCGGGGAGTTCCAGATCCATTCTCCTGGCCGGTTCTGGTCCCACACATTTCCGGACCCCGTTGCGTAAGTGTCGGTCCTTGACTCTCCGTCGCGGACAGACACGATCGAGCTGAGCGTCATCTCCCCGGCGCCGCTGCACGAAGACGCGCAGTACACTCGGAAGGCCCAGTACGGGCTCGCAAACGGGGGATCGCTCAGGCTTGAAGTGCTGTACCACGGGGTGTCGCCGCCAAGGTAGAAGGAGTCCTCAGCCCATCCAGTCCCGAGGTTTACGATGCTCCCGACGGCAGAGGCGCCCGTGATCGTGATCCCGGCAGGTGCATTGATCTGCGCCCACATCTGCTGGCCCGCCGTTGCTGAACCGCTCGGATCGCCTCGTAGCTTGAACCGCGCCTTGACAGTGAAATGAGAAGTGGGCTGGATCGTTGGTCGATGCCGTGAACGCACCGTACGGCGCTGGAGTGCACCAGCTATGAGTTGGCGTGAGGGTGACGGTAAATCCGGCTGCCGTTGAGGGTCGCGGGACAACGAACGCGAAAACGGCAGCCAGAGCCAGAATCAACGACCCCTTTGCGATCACGGTTACCTTCACGCTGGACCTAAGCGGCCAGGCCTCTCACGGGCATGCGTCAAGGACATCGAACGGGAGGTCAGTCGGCGTGAACGTCAACGACGGGCTCGACGACGCTACGCCGGTGTACACCATAAACTGCTGGTTGGCGCCCGTAGCTCCGTACCACGCGACGGGAAATACGCCGCTCGGCAGCGAACCGGGCGCCGAGTCGGAGACGCTGATAGTCGGGGCATTAACGCGCTGTGCGCATACGGGATCCGTAACCGTAACCTGGTACGTACCGCTGGCAACGTGTTCAATTGAAAGGCCCTGTCCTGCGTTGACCGTGCCATCGTTCGCGACGTTCGCCCAGACGCTGACCCCTGCCGGTCCCTGTGTGCCGGCGGCCCCCTGCGCGCCGGCCGGCCCCTGAGGACCTGTCGTCCCCTGCGGACCCTGCACCCCCTGCGGACCCTGCTGGTTCCACGTCACCCGCGTCTGGCTGCTCTTGCAGCGCCCGCGCGTCTTGAGGTGTAGGACGCCGGTCTTCTTGTCGGCGCAGACCGTGATCGTCTTGGTGTTGCCGGCCGCGAGCGCGTAGCCCCCGCCCACGCCGACGGCGAGTACGAGCAGGAGCGCGAGGTAGGGGACCGGGTTGCGTCGGAGATGACTCATCGGCTCTCCTTAGCCATTCGGAGACTGGATCGGCCCAAGCGCGCCGGATTGGCCGGTCGGACTGACGCTGGCCGCAGACGAACGTGATTGGGGCGCCGTGCGGCCGGCGCCGGAGTCGGTTGCGTGTGTATAGGTCTGCACGGAGGTTGGAGGCGGGCTCGAGACGATGGCGTGGGCCGCGGAGCTGGCCGAAGCGATTGGGTGGGGATGAGCGGTCTCATGCACGCGCTTGAACACCTGCCGGGAACGCGGGGTGCGGCGAATCGCGGGTGCGCGCTGCTCGGGCGGCGGCGGATAAACGCGTCCGGTGCTCGCGTCGAGCAAGGCCAGGCCGTGCTGCAGCGTCCGCGCCACCCCGTAGCTCAGCACGGCGCCGACGTCGAGCCTTGCGGCGTGGGCGTCGCGTGGCGGCGAGCCACTGGGCGCCAGCAAGCTCAGAGCGAGCGAGGCAGACGCCACCGCGGCCACCACGAGCGCGGTCACGGCGGCGACCCGCCGCCCGCCGAGCCGGCCGAATATCCGCCCGCGCGGAGGCGTGACAGCATCCTCGCTCCCGCCGGCCGGCACCTCGACACCGTCGTCTGCCGGCGCCTGCACCGCGTCATGGATGGCGGCCGAGCGCTCGCCCCAGAAATCCGCGGCGCTCGGTGGCGTCTCCGGAGCCGAGGCCCGGGGGCCGAAGGGGACGAGATCCTCGCGCGGGCCGAGCCAGTCGCGTGGCAGGCGCACGACCTTTTCGGCGGGCTGCGCCCCTTCAACTCCGTCGGTTTGGCGACCGTCCTTCACCCCGTTGCCGACCCTTTGCAGGTATTTCTTTGCCGAGGACCTAATGCCGTCCTGAACAGGCGGTATTATAATCCTGAATTGGTCCCAGTTGGACTCAATTAGCAAAGTTTCGGATGAATCCTAACGAGCCTGAAGACTCTTTTCTCACGGTTGCTGAGGTTGCCGGCATCCTCAAGCTGAACCAGCAGACGGTTCGCAACTGGATCGATCAGGGGTCGCTGCCGGCGCTGCGGGTCGGGCGGCGGGTGCGGATCAAGCGCTCGGACTTTGAGCGGGTGCTGGCGCAGTCGTACACCAGTGGCGCGGGCTCGTCGGCGCAGGAGAGTGGCCCGAGCGCCGAGGATTTCTGGGGTGGTGAGCCGGTTGGCGTAGCCGAGCCGGGGGTGCCCGACGGGAGTGATCCCTCGGCGGACGGGTGACCGTGAGCCTCTGGGACCGGGACCGACCATGAGCTTCCGCGACGACCTCGACCGTCAGCGCGCGCAGATCATGCGCGCGGTTCGCCAGGCTGGAAACGACTGGGCGGAGGCGATGCGCGCGCACAAGCTGGCGCCCCCGGACGCGGGATTCGCTGCGCGCCTTCGTGCGCTGTCCGAAGCGGCTGGACGGGAACAGGTGGCGTGGGAGCACGCCCATGGCGCCGGCCTGATGTGGCGGCCGATCCCCGGCGCCGAGCAGGCGGAGCCTCCGTACGAGTTGCGGCCGGGGACGGGACGGCGCGGGCCCGACGAGCTGTGGACCCGGTTCGACGAAGCCGTGGCGGCCCTCAACCGGGCGATCACGGGATCGGACGCGGCAACGGTCGCTGACGCGTTCGGCGAGTTGTCGGAGGTGGCCGGCCGGCTGGCCGACGCGGTCGCGGTCGAGGACCAGGCCGGCGCGCGGACGGCGTCGCGCAGCGCGGCTTAGCGACGAGCGTGACACTCAAGGCGTCTCGTTGAGGGCGCAAAAGTCAACGCGTGGCCTCACAAGAGCGGACGGGGTTGTGGCTCACGGGCGGGCCGGCCGCGCATTAGATGATCAAAACAAAATGTTTACGCGACCCGAAGGTGGACAGCCCAGAATGGCGGGCAGGACACGACGAGAAGGAGAGAGACATGCCTCAGATCATCGTGACCGCGGATCACGGGGCTGGCTTAGGGGAAGGCGCCGTGACTCTCAGGGAACGGGTCAACGCGGCTGACTTCGAAAGTCAGCATTTCGCGAGACAGCTGGTCGAACGGCTCGGATGGGCCGTGGAAGACGCCGCCGACCGGGCAGAGAGCTCGCCAGCGCCGGAGGACCGCCGCCAGGGCGTCAGTGATCGGCGCGGCAATGCGTCGGATGTTCGCGAGGACGTACCGGAGGAGCCGTCCGCGGAAGTGGGAGAGAAGGCGCTGGTGTAGGCAGGGGTCACGCGTCGGCGTAGGCGGGACCCAGCGCCGGCGCGTCACCGCTCGGTCGCGAGCGTGGTGACCACCGCCTCATACACGCCGGCGCCGTAGGCCTCCGACGCGACCTGGACGCCGGGCCGCCCGGCGACCGCCGAGGCAAGATTCGGATCGCGCTCGAGCGCGTTGGCCACGAGCCAGAACGCCCCCACGACCGAGACGACGTCGAGATCCTCGCGTGAATCGCCGACCGCGATGCAGTCGTCCGGCGAGTAGGCCCGTGCCTGCATGTGGCGCGCCACCGCCCTCGCCTTGGACGCGCCGGCGGGCACCAGGTGGTAGGCGTAGGTGATCGGCAGGCCCGCCACCTGCTCGGCGGCAGGACGGACGACGCCGTTGTCAACCAGGCGCAGCCATCCGTAGCCGCCACCATCGAGCACATCCCGCACCTCGCCAAGGTCGACCGCGCCACGGAACAGGTGCGAAACCTCCCGGCCGACCGACCAGGGCGTGTGGTACTCGAGTCGGCCGGCGAAGTGCTCGAGCAGCAGCGCCGGCGCCCCAGACCGCTCGACCTGCTCATAGACGCTTCCGGCCTCGGCCGACGGCACGACGCCGTCGGTCAGCCACTCGAGCTCACCATCGAGGACCAGCCCGCACCCGATCTCGAAGATGTACGCGCTCGAGCCGATCAGCCGGCTGTTCTCAAACACGCTTCCCTGCCGTCGCCCGGAGTAAATGACGACCTCGACCTCGGCCCGCGAGCAGGCCTGCAGGGCGCGCACGCCGTCAAGCGCAAACCCGCCGTCGGCGCCGCGCAAAAGCGAGCCACTAGGCCCGAGCAGGGTGCCGTCGAGATCCAGATAGACGCATCGCATGCCCCCGCCATACTGGCAATGATGGCCGTCACCGACGAAACCGAGCCCTGGACCGCCCTGCTCGAGCTGGGTCGCGACGACCAGCGACTGGTCCACGACGACTTCTACGACGCTCGCCCGCCGCGACTGGTCGACGTTCCGGCCGAGCTCAACCCGACGGTGACGGCCGCGCTGGACCGCATGAACATCGACCAGCTCTACGCCCACCAGCGCGACGCCGTGTACCAGGCGTTCGACGGGCCCACGATCGTCACTACCGGGACCGCCTCGGGGAAGTCGCTGTGCTTCCAACTCCCCACGCTCGAGGTCCTCACTCGAGATCGCACCGCGCGCGCCCTGTATCTCTACCCGACGAAGGCCCTGGCCCAGGACCAGGCCCGCGCCCTCCACGGCTTCGGGCTACACAAGCAGATCCGGCCCGCCATCTACGACGGCGACACCCCCCGCGGCGAGCGGGCCGCGATCCGAAAGCGCTCGAACCTAGTCCTCACCAACCCCGACATGCTGCACGTCGGGATCCTGCCCAACCATCCCGCCTGGGCCGACATGCTGGCCAACCTGGCCTTCGTCGTGGTTGACGAGGCGCACGTCTACCGAGGCGTGTTCGGGTCACATGTCGCGAACGTGCTGCGGCGGCTGCGACGGGTCGCGGCGATCCACGGCAGCGCGCCGCGCTTCCTGCTCGCGAGCGCGACGATCGCCAATCCGGTCGAGCTGGCCGAGCGCCTGACCGGCCTGACCGAGTTCAACCTGGTCGACCAGGACGGCGCGCCGCGGGCTGGGCGCCGGGTCGCGATGTGGAATCCGCCGCTGCTCGACGAGGAGCTCGGCATTCGCGGCTCCGCGCTCTACGAGGCGGCCGAGCTGCTCGCGGAACTGGTCACCGCGGGTTCGCGCACGATCTGCTTCATGAAGTCACGCAAGGGCGTGGAGCTGATCCTCCGTCACGCGCGGGACCGGCTGGCACCGGAGATCGGCGAGCGGATCGCGCCGTACCGCGGCGGCTACACGCCGCAGCAGCGCCAGGACATCCAGCGACGGCTAAGCGCCGGCGAGCTACTCGGGGTGGTGGCAACCGACGCGCTCGAGCTCGGGATCGACATCGGGCAGCTCGACGCGGCGATCTGCGTCACGTTCCCAGGTACCGTCGCCAGCCTCAAGCAGATGTGGGGACGCGCCGGGCGCCGCGGGCGGGGCTTGGCCGTGTACGTCGCCGGCGAGGACGCGCTCGATCAATTCTTCTGCCGCCATCCGAGCGAATTCTTGGGCCGCGCCGTCGAGGCGGCGATCCTCGACCCGCAGAGCCCGGAGATCTTCGCCGAGCACCTGCTGTGCGCAGCCCACGAGGCGCCGCTGAACGACGCCGACGCCGGCATCCTCGGCCCGGACTGGCGCGGGTTCGCCGAGGAGCTCACCGAAGCGGGCTTCCTGCGCGAGCGCGCTACCGGCTTCGTGCCCAGCCGCGCGGATGACTACCCGGCGGCGCGCACCGCGCTGCGCTCCGCCTCGGCCGACAGCTTCGCGCTGATCGACGCCAGCTCGGGTGAGCTGTTCGGGACGGTCGAGCTCGCGCGCGCGTACTCGACCGTGCACGAGGGCGCGGTGTATCTGCACATGGGGCGCTCCTACCACGTGCTCGAGCTCGACCTGCGTGGCCGGCGAGCGCTACTCGAGCCCTTTAGCGGCAACTGGTTCACCCAGGCCAAGCGCGAGAGCATGATCTACATCACCGGCGTGCAGGCGCAGCGAGCGACCTGTGGCGTAACGCTCTCGTTCGGCGAGATCGTGTACGCCGAGACCGTGCTCGGCTACCAGCGCAAGAATCTGCAGGACCACGAGGTGATCGACTTCCAGACGCTGGATCTGCCGACCGTCGAGTTCTCGACGCGGGCGCTGTGGTACGAGCTGGACGACCTGATCGCCTCCGAACCCTTCCCGCCCGATCAGCTCTTAGGCGCGCTCCATGCCCTCGAGCACGGACAGATCGCGGTCCTCCCGCTGATCGCGATGTGCGACCGGTGGGACATCGGCGGGCTGTCGACCAACGCTCACCCGCAGACCGGCGGCCCGACGATCTTCATCTACGACGGCCATCCGGGCGGGGTCGGGATCACCCGCCGGGGGTACGACGAATTCGGGCGCCTGGTAGGGGACGCGCAGCGGCTGATCGGCGAATGCCCGTGCCGGTCGGGATGCCCGTCGTGCGTCCAGTCGCCCAAGTGCGGCAACCTCAACGAGCCGCTGTCTAAGCGTGGCGCGCTCGAGCTGCTGCGGCGGCTTCAGGCGCCGCGCTGAATGCTTTTGGGGTTGTGAACTCCTCGAGCCGCGCGCACCCAGGCGCGAGCCGGCTCCAGTCGCAATCGAACGCCAGCGTTGCGAGACCACCCGTCGGGAACTTGCGCTTGACCGCGTCGCGGTGAGGATCGGCGGTGCCGTCCGCGTCATGGTTGGTCAGCCGCAGGACGAGCATCTGGGCGGCCGGGTTGTGGCCGATGAGCATCACGCTGGATGTGCCCTCAGGCAGCACCCGGAGGCGCTCGATGAGCTCCTCGCTGCCCGCGCCGTACAGCGCGCGCTCGATTACCTGCTCGCCGCCGACGCCGATCCCGTCCATCGTCTCGCGCGTGCGCCGGGAGCTCGAGCACAGGACCAGCTCAGGCTGGATGTTCCGGTCGCTCAGGTACGAGGCGAGCACACCGACGGCGCGCTGACCCCGCGGAGCCAACGGTCGCTCGTGGTCGTCCAGGCCGGGGTTGTCCCAGCTCGACTTGGCGTGACGGAGGATGTACAGGTGTTTGTTGGAAGGCATCCGAGATGATTCTGGCGCGCGCCGCGGCGGTAAGCTCGTTCTTGGTCCCGGCGCGAGCCGCTAGCATCGCCCCGCCACGGCGAGATAGCTCAGTTGGTAGAGCACACGACTGAAAATCGTGGTGTCCCCGGTTCAAGTCCGGGTCTCGCCACTCCGCAAAAGCCCTGCTACGGCGGGGCTTTTGCCGTGAGTGGGGCAGCACTTTCGTACCAACCTCGTACCGTTTGCCGCCGGGGGCGGCAGGTGCCCACGTTGACGCCCCTGAGCCTCTGGGAGCCCGCGTGCGGCGCGGCGCGGGTGGGGGCAGTGGTGTAGGTCCCCGGGGGCTCCAGAGAGCACAACGGCCCGCACAATGGCGGGCCGCTGGGTGAGCTGGGTGTGAGCCGGCACTACTTCGTGTTGCGCCGGGGCAGCGCCTTCGTCCCGGCCGGTGCCGGCCCGGTGTAGAGCCCGAAGCTACTTGGCGTCCGGGTGCTCCGGGTGCTTGGGGAGCGCGTAGACCTTCTGGACGAGCCCCGCGTCCTTGAGCGCCTGGAGCGCATCGCGCTTGGGAGCGGCGATGTTCTGCTCCGCGAGCCAGGTCCATCCAGTCGCTCGGCTTCACGCGCAGCACGCCGGCCTCAGTGATGAACGGCAGGCCCTGGTGCGGCGCGTCGGCTGCGCCGCGACGTGCGCTCCTTGAGGTAGGCGGACCAGGAGCTGCTTCGCCGGCTTCGGCCAGGTGAACGTGTCGGTCGTGGTGGTGGTTGCCATGGTGATCTCCTTCGTGGGTGTCGGAAGTACAACCGGGTTGTACTTCGGTGTTGTGCAACGCGACCGACTGTCCCATCACTGCGCCAATCAGACAAGACGACGTGCGAGGATGCGCGCCGTGCAGACGGCGCGCACGACCGGCCAGCCCGTACCCCGTCACGTCCGACCGGTCGCAAGGCGATGGCTCGCCGTGTCCAAGCGGCGCGGCTCATGGCCGGGGACCCGCCGCTACGCCAACTCGCCCACGACGGTGGGCTCAGCTATCAGCATCTGCTCGCGGATGGTCAACGCTAAGGACCCATTGACCGGCACCGACGCCGTGACGTTCGGTGAGCTGCTCGGCGTGCCGAGCGAGTGGCTGCGCCGCGGCTGGTCGGGCATGGCGTAGCCGATGTTGATGGCACTCGCAGCGGCGACGCCTAATTCCAACCCGAGCGCGATCACCACGGCGTTGATCGCACTCGGGGGTGCCGTCATCGGCGGCTTGATCACGGCTGGAGCGCAGGTTTGGATTGCAACGCAACGAGCGAAGCATGAGCGCAAGATGGAGGAAGACCGAGCCGAGCATCAGCGCACGATGGAGCAAGCCCGTTTCCAGCGCGAGGACGCAAAGCGGGCCGACGAAGACGCAATCCTCGTCCAAACGGCAGCGCGGATCCTGAGCCAGGATTTGGGGCGTGCGCAGGGGCTCTTTAAGACGACGGTCAAGCACCGTAAGTGGTGGTGGAAGGGGCTAGCGCCTTCGCCCCAGATGACACGGGACGACCGCCTCGTCCTCGCACGACACCTGACCCGAGATCAGTGGGCCGCAATTATCGAGGCCGACATCTACGTCTCGGTTGCGGTTGCCCAGCGTGGCTACGTCACCGACGAGCAGTTCGTGCTGATCGAGGACGACGGCGTCCTGGAGACGCTCTCACAAGCAATCCGCGCCGTTGAAGTAGCGCAGCGCACGCTGGGGCCTCTCGCCGCAGGCACGCCAGCAGCGACCGATCAGGGCGCTCCTGGCGCGTAGGGGTGGGGGAGGACGAACGACGCGCCCCCGCTCGAGCGCGGAGTGTCGGAGCCCGCGAAAAATACCCGGAAACCGGACCCCCGGGATTGGCAACCTTGCCCTCGGACCGGCTACCTCTATAGGCTCGCATACGGGACTGGTCCATCACTCCTCGGGAGGAACAGTGAGCCGAGCCCCAGGTTGGCTCAAGTACACGGGTATCGCGGTAGTCGGGGTCATCGTGGGCGCGGCAATCGGTGCCTCGGGCAGCAAGACCAAGACGACGACTGTCGCAAGCACGGTCAGCACCACCGTGAATCGGACCGTGACGACCTCCCCAGACGCGCGGACGCGGGCCGCGCTTAAGGCCCAGGTCCGCACGGATAGGGACAAGCTGAGCACACTTCGGGGCAACGTCCGCGACGAGCAGTCGACCCTGCAAAAGCTCACGGCGCAAGTGAGCGGTGCGCAGGAGGTTGCCAAGAAGAGCCAGTTCGCCGGCACCGGAACCTATGCCGTCGGGACCGACATCTTGCCGGGGACGTATCGCGCCCCTGCCAGCCCGGGTTGCTATTGGGCAAGGTTGAGCAGCTTCGATACATCCAACATCATCGATAACGACAACGCCGACGGTCCGGTGATCGTGACGATTCTCCCGTCCGATAAGGCGTTTCAAGCTAACCGCTGTGCAACTTTCCACAAGGTCGGATGATCCCGACATCACACTGCGGACCCGTGCTGGCGAGAAGCGCGAGATAAGTCAACCCCCTGGAGATAAGGAACCCTTCTCGGCATGGCAGCGGCCAGGAAATTGATCGGCCTACGCGAGAGGCGACTGCTCGCGATCCTGACGTTGGGCGAGCCGTTGGAGGCTGCGTGTCGTGCAGTCGAGGTCAGCTCGACGGCGGTGCGCAACCGCGCGAGCCGGGACCGAGCGTTCGCCGAGCGTGTTCGCGCCGCGCGTGAACGCCAGCCGGCGGTGGACGACTGGCGTGTGCTCGCTGCGCGGCTCGAGAGCGAGTTCCCCGAGCACTGGGCGCTGCTCGATGCGCCGCTCGACTAGCGTGGGCAGAAATGGTGCCAGTCATCACAGCGATTGTGGCTGCGGTCGTAGCGGGCGCTGCAGCGCTCTACCGCGAGCGAAGGCTGGAGTTGCAGCGGTTCCTCGTCGCCGCACGGGTAACCAGGCAGAGCCTGGAGACCCAGGCCATCATGATGGCCGCAGTTGCGAAGGAGGACGCCAACTACGGCTGGTCGGTGGTCGAGACACTCATTTCCGTGGCCGACATCTCGAACGTCTGGCAAGCTCATCGCGACGTCCTCGCAGGGGGTCTCCCCCAGGCGCACTGGGACAGTGTGTCGCGTGCCGTCAGGACCTACTACGTAGCCGTTGTCGCTCCCGAGCGGCGCACGGAGCCGCCGGCGAAGTCGCGAGAGCACTTTCAGACGGCGCATGAGGAACTCCACGACGCGGCCTCGATCCTGAGACGGTATTGCGAACACGCCGGCCTGTTCCGTAATCCGGGGCTGAAGGCCAGCATCACACCGTCGGCGGAGATCCCCGAGGTCGGAACATGAACCACGACCCGCTGGATCAGCAGGACGACATCTACGACGCGCTGTCGCTGCGCGAGGGTCCATGGTTCATGCGCGGCGAGGGCGACGAACTGCTCCCGATCAGCCGCGAGCAGATCGCGCAGGCGCTGGCCTGGCGCCGGCGCCTTGCCGAGCGCGACTAATCGCGCCATCATCTGGCGCGAGTGATTCATGTCCGGTGCTTGGGGCGCTGCAGCGCGAGGCGGCACCCCGGCACCGCCGATAGTCGCGGTGGCGCGAGGCCCGAGGCGGCGCCCTAACTCTCGGTCAGCCAGGCGCGAGGCCCGCAACGGCAGAGGTGCGAGACCTCCGGACGAGAGCAAGCCAGTTCATTTGCTCACGTAAAGGGGGGCCTCGTGGCCACCTACAACACCAGCATCGACCGCACCGGCGCGTCGGCGCTGATCCCGACCGAGTACGCGGCCGAGATCATCAAGGCAACGGTCCAACAGTCCGCCGCGCTCCAGCTCTGCCGCCGCGCGATGATGAGCACCAGCCAGCAGCGGATGCCGGTCCTCTCGGTCCTCCCCGAGAGCCTACTGGGTCCAGGGCGACACCGGGCTCAAGCAGACGACCAGCGCGGCGTGGGAGGGCATCTTCCTGAACGCCGAGGAGCTGGCCAGCATCACCCCGATCCCGGAGGCCGTGCTCAACGACGCCTCGTTCGACGTGTGGGGCGAGGTGCAGGAGGCGGTGGGCCAGTCCATCGCCCAGAAGATCGACGCGGCGGTGTTCAGCGGCACGCAGAAGCCCAGCGACATGGCCGGACGGCGTTGATCCCCGGCGCCGTCGCCGCCGGGAACGACATCAACGCCGACTCGACTCCCGCCGAGGGTGGGATGGTGAATGACCTCGCCAACCTGCTCGCCGTGGTCGAAGCCGATGGCTTTGAACCGAGCGGGTACGGCGCGTCGCGTGCGCTCAAGCCGTTGTTGCGGTCCACGCGCGCGACGACCGGTGAACCGCTGCTCGGCGATCAGTTCACGTTGGACAACGTCTGGTCCACGCCCGTGGTCTACGCCGTGGCGGGGTCGATGGGCACGTCGCTGGCGGTGGCAGGCGACTTCAAGAACTGCGCGGTCATCGGCATCCGCCAGGACGTGACATACAAGGTTCTCGACCAGTCGGTGATCACGGACGACACCGGCGCCGTGGTCTTGAACCTCGCTCAGCAGGACGCCGTCGCGCTCAGGGTCGTGATGCGCCTGGCGTTCGCGGTCGGTACGCCGGCAACACTCATCGACACCGTGTCCGGGCCGACGTACCCGTTCAGCGTGCTCCAGCCGGCGGGGACGCCGCTGGAGGCCAAGAGCGCCAGCAAGAAGTCGGCCTAGCGGCCGTACACGCGCGGAGGGCGGCCTCTCGGATTGGTCCGCCCTCCGCTCCTACAGCAAGGAGCCTCATCATGCCCGATGCAGAGCTGTCCGCGCTACTCGATGGCGCGGCCGGCGCGACGTTGACGCTGAGCGGGCCGGACGGCCCGATGCAGGTCTACCTGACCCGGCACGACCTGGAGACGCCGGTCGCCTGGCGTGCGGCCATGCGCCGACAGCTCGGGCACCTGGGGTACGAGCCGGCCGTCTACGAGCAGGCGGAACACGATCAGTTCGTTCGCGTGCTGTTCATGTTCGCCGACGCCCGCGCAGATGGCACTCAGCGTCGCGAGCTGAAACGGGGCGGGGCCGCCAAAGCCCGGTAGCAGTGGCGGCCCCGCAAAGTCCCTTCAGTGCGGGTGTGACTCTACCAACCCCACACGGCGTCTACGGCCTGGTGTAGGGTTTCTGCGAGCCCGGTAGCAGAAGCTCCTACTCGCGTCGGCGAAGAAGTTAGGGTCCGACGGTCCGCAGGACGTGTTGCGTTGATCCGGGGCCAATCCCAGCCCTGGGAGGTCCCGCAGTGCGCACGTCATCCCGCCCCGTCCATCGCCGGCCATATGAGAAGTTCAGGGCCGCGACCCTGCCGCGCCAGCGCGTGCAGGTGCCCGAGACCGCCGAGGCCCAGCGCCGGGCCGAGCTGCTTATCGCGCGAGGGTGCTGTGCCTACCGTAACCGGCACGGGTTCATTCGCGACATCGGCGTGCCGCGCAAGGAGGAGCACCGGGGCAAGGTCTGGGCCAAGGACCAAGGAGGTGAGGACCGGGGGCGCGACATGAGCGCCCAGACGAACGGCCGGCCTGCCCACGCCAATGGACATCTCCGTTCGGTGCTTGAAGAGGCGTGCGAGATGGAGGGATGCACCGCCCGTGACCTGACCGTGCTCGCCGCGCAGAACGACCCGTTTCGTGTTGACACTCCCGCCAACCACCGGGACGGTGAATGGCTTGCCATACAGGTCCAGCGGCTCGGCCTCGGTGATCGAAGGATTCACCTGCGCGGGATGCACTACGTGCTCGCCTCCAGTGAGGTGACTAAGCCCAACGGCAAGCCATACATCAACGACGATGCGAACTGGGTGTGGGTGTCCGAGCGGGCTGCCAAGGCCGCAAGATGGCTCGGCTACATCCCGTTCGCCCAGATCGCCGATCACCGCAACTCCGAACCGATCATCCGGGAGTTCGCGCCACCGGACCCGTATCCGTATGTGAACGTCGAGGTCGAGGTCGAGATCCCCGACGAGATTGAGCCGCGCGTCGAGGTCGCGGACTTTCGGGGCACCCAGCCGTTCAAGTTGGTCATGTTCGGCGAGAAGGCGTCGCTTGAAGAAGCCCTCGCGTCGCTGTGCGAGCGCCGGCACGCCGATCTGTACCTGCCGACCGGCGAGATCAGCGACACGCTTCTGTACCGGATGGCCAGCGTCGGCGCGGCCGACGGACGCCGCATGATCGTGCTCACCTTCTCGGACTCCGATCCGAGCGGGTGGCAGATGCCGATCTCGATCTCGCGGAAGCTCCAGGCGTTCCAGGCGCTCGCGTTCCCCGAGCTGGAGTTCGAGGTGTACCGGGTGGCGCTTACCCCCGACCAGGTTCGGGAGTATGGCTTGCCATCAACCCCGCTCAAGGAGACCGAGCGGCGTGCGGATGCCTGGCAGGCCAGGATGGGCACCGAGCAGACGGAGATCGACGCGCTGGCCGCGCTTCGACCCGACCTGCTGCGGCGGATCGCCAGCGACGCCACGTTGCCGTTCTTCGACACCTCGCTGGACGGTCGGGTAGGCGAGGCGCGGCGTGCCTGGCTCGACGAAGCCCAAGATCGCCTCGCCGAGCAGACGGATAGTGACGAGATGGCCCGGCTCCAGGTCGAGGCCGAGACCAAGCTTTCCGAGTTGCGCGAAGAGATCGACGCGCTCAACGACGCGATGCATCTCGAAGTCGGCAACATCGCGCTACCGGACATCGTGATCCCCGAGCCGGTGATCGAAGCCGCGCCTAATGGCGTGCCGTTGATCGACTCCGACGACGATTGGGCCGAGCAGACGCGCGGCCTGATCCTGTCCAAGCGGTACGAGTGGTGAACGTCCGCGAATACCTGGAGCTGCGCGAAGGGCGCGATGCCCGCGTGCAGCGGCTGGGCGATGGGAGCCACCTGGTGACCTGCCCCGCGCACGACGACCGGAATCCCAGCCTCCACGTCACCGAGGGCCGTCACGGCTGCGTGCTTTTGAAATGCCAGGCCGGCTGCGACTCGGGCGACGTGATCGCGGCCGATGGCCTCGACTGGTCCGACCTGTTTCCGGACGACGGTCAGGGCAACGGGCGCGTCGAGGTTGCCACCTACGACTACACCGATGAGCGGGGCGAGCTGCTGTTCCAGTGCGTGCGCTTCCATCCGAAGGGCTTCAAGCAGCGGCGACCTAACGGGCGCGGCGGCTGGGTCTGGAACCTCCAAGGCGTCCGTCGCGTGCTCTTTCGGCTGCCCAACGTCCTCGCTGCCGTGCAGGTAGGCCAGACGATCTACGTCGTCGAGGGCGAGAAGGACGTGCATGCGCTGGAGCGGGCGGGACAGGTGGCCACCTGCAATCCGATGGGTGCTGGGAAGTGGCGTCCGGAGTACGCCGAGTCCCTGCGCGACGCGAACGTGATCGTCGTCGCCGACCACGACGCACCAGGACAAGACCACGCACGGGCGGTCGCCTGCGCCCTCGATGGACTCGCCGCGTCGCTCACCATCGTTGAACCCGCTGTGGGCAAGGACGCGGCCGATCATCTCGCCGCTGGCAAGACAGTGGAGGACTTCGTGCCGGTGGACCTGCACGATGCGGCTCGCGGAGATGGCAACGGAGAAGATCATCTTCACCACGGTGAGGATCGCCGGGTTTCGGATCACGACCTGACGGTGCTGGTGATCGACGCGGTCAAGCGCTATCAAGCGCTTGAGGACACCGACGTGATCCGCGTGACGCTCGCGGTCGCGGTGACGAGCGAGCTTGACGACGAACCGCTGTGGCTACAAATCGTCGGCGGGCCGTCGAGCGGTAAGAGTGAGGCGATTGCGATGCTCCGCGAGATCGCCGACGGCCGGATCGGCGAGGTCACGGTCGCGGGGCTCCTGGGGTGGAGCGGAACCAAAAAACGGCAAGATGACCGGTCTGCTCGCGCGGATCGGCGACGGCCACAAGCTCGTCACGATCACCGATTTCTCGACCGTGCTCGCTGATTCCGACCGAGGCCGTCGCGCGACGCTGTTCAGCTTCCTGCGCGTGCTGTACGACGGCTACGCGATTCGCGAGATCAACACCGCGCCCCGGCCGCTTGAGTGGCGAGGCCGCCTGACCATCGTCTCGGCGGTGACCCCGCAGATCGACGCCTTCTCAGCCCACGCCGACGCGCTCGGGCCGCGTTGGTTGTACTGCCGGGTCCCGGAGCTGAGCCGTCATGGCCGCAAGCGGGCTGCCGCGCTGGCGCGTCAGCACGCCAGCCGCAAGGAGCAGCTTCGGGCCGCCGTCCGCGACCAAGCCGCAGTCGCCATCCACCACGCTCGCGGGTGCGTTGCCAGCGTCGAGGTCAACGAGATCGACGGCGACCTGCTGGACGACGCCGCGATCATCGCCACGCTCGGGCGCGCCGATGTGCCGCGCGACGGCTACGGCAGGCGAGAAATCATCGGCCAGGTCACACGCGAGGAGCCGCCCAGGGTCGCGATCATGCTCGCGATCCTGTTCCGAGGGCTCGTCGCGCTCGGGGTCCAACGCCGGACGGCGCGCGGGATCGCGATGCGCTGCGCCGTCGATTCGATCCCGCTCACGCGCCGCCGCGTTCTCGATGTGCTCAAGGACGGGGAGATCCTGAGCACCAGCGAGGTCGCCCGCCGCGTGGACGCCGACCGCAAGGTGGTTCGGTTCGCGCTTGAGGAGCTGGAGTTGCTGGGCGCGCTGGAATCGAAGCGGCACGGATCGAAGACCGCTGGGGTTGAGGAGGATCACGCCGACGCCCGCGACAGCCGCCCGCGCGATTGGTGGCTCTGCGGCGAGGACGGAAAGATGATCGCGAACGTCTTCGGAGAGGTGGGACGAAACGTAGAGTCTCTATCCCCCTCTCCCCCCAGTAATAGACAGGGGGGCTACGTTTCGTCCCACCCGCAAGCCCGCGCTGCGACTGGGGACAGCGGGGGGGCCGCGTGACCGCTCCGCTGCTCGACGCTAAGCAGGCAGGCGAGCTGCTGAACGTGCCGCCGAGCTGGGTGCTGGCCGAGGCCAGGGCCAACCGCATCCCGCACGTTCGCCTCGGGCGCTACGTGCGGTTCGTCCCTGACGTGCTGGAGGAGTGGTGGACCGCGCGGCTACAAGGGCCGGTGCCCCGCCCCTACCCTGGTGGGTGAACCCATACAAGTGGGCCGGCGGCGCGCGCAACGCCCCGACCCGTGACTCACAGGAGGCAGGCTCCCATGAGCAGCACCCACCCTACCCGGGGTCGGCGGTCCTATGGCACCGGCAGCCTGTACACCCGCACCGACCGCAACGGGCGCGAGACCTACTACGGCATCGGCTACCGCAACGGCCGGCGCTTCAACCGCAAGCTCGGGCTCAAGCGCACCCCCGACACCCCGGCCGGCCTCACGGTCAAGCAGGCCGAGGCCGCGCTGGCGGCGCTCATGGGCAACGCCGAGGTCGCCGGCACGGTCGGCGAGCGGCTGAGCATGGGCGAGGTCGCCGAGCGCTACCTGCTGCACGCCAAGCGGCGCGGTCGCAAACACTCCACGCTCGGCAACCTGGAGTCCGAGCTGCGCGTCCACGTGGTCGCCCGTTCTTCGCCGGCAAGACCATCGACGCCATCAAGCCGCGCGACGTGGCCGAGTTCGTGCTGGCGCTGGAGCGCAAGGGGCTCGCCCCCAAGACGGTCCGCAACGTGGTCGGCCACCCTGTCGGCCATGTGCAACTACGCCAGCAACCCGCAGCGCCCCTGGTGCGTGTCCAACCCGTGCGTCGGCGCCGAGCTGCCCGCCGTGGCCGAGAGCGAGGACATCCGGTTCCTCACCCTGGACGAGGTGGACCTGCTCATCCAGCACGCTCCCGCCGGCATGTTCCAGGACCTCGACCGGGCGATGTACCGCGTCGCCGCCATGACCGGGCTGCGGCGCGGGGAGCTGCTGGCGCTTCGCTGGCGCGATGTGGACTGGCTGGCCCAGCGCATCCGCGTCAGGCAGAACTTCGTGCGCGGCGAGTTCGGCACCCCCAAGAGCCGGCGCTCTACGCGCTCGGTGCCGATGGCGCTCGAGGTCGCCGCCGAGCTTGAGCGGCTGTCCCAGGTGAGCCGCTGGCAGGGGCGATGACGACCTGGTGTTCGCGCACCCCGCGACCGGCCAGCCGCTGGGCACGGCCTGGATCGGGCCGAGGATGCGCAAGGCGCTCAAGGCCGCAGGGCTCGATGACGCCCATCGCTTTCACGATCTCAGGCACACCTTCGGCACCCACTGCGCCGCTGCCGGCGTGGCCATGCGCACCGTCCAGGAGTGGATGGGGCACAAGGACATCAAGACGACCCAGCGATACGCCGACTACGCCCCGGGCAACCGCGAGGCCGACATGATCGCCGCCGCGTTCGCCCGCGAGACCCCCGAGCCGGTCGCCGCCTGACCTTCGTACCGTTCTTCGTACCGATTTCAGCGCATCTCAGGTGATCTCAGCGCACCCCACATGCCCCATACCAGGGCAAATGGCCTGAGCTGACCAACCTGGACCGTTTCAAGTCCGGGTCTCGCCATCCGCCCGGGCTCCTCAGCCTGGGCGTCAGCCGGAATGATCGACGCGGGGCGTCATGCCCAGCTGGCGCAGACGCGTCAGGTTGTCCTCGACCCCGGTCGCCGAGACGAGTCTTCCGTCCGCGATGCGAAAGATGTAGATCTCGTCAACGCCCTCGAACCGGCGGCCGGTGGCCGGGACGCCCAGCCACGCTCCGAGGTGCGTCCCCGAGCATTTGAAATGGCCGACAACCGTGTCGCTCGGCGATCAGATCGACGATCTCCATCTGGAAATCCGGAAACGCACTCTGGAACGGTCGGACCCAACGCTTGGCTGCCTCCGCGAACTCACCCGCCGCGACCTCGTCGAGAACATCGGCGTTGTGTGCGGCGACTGCCTCGGTCACGAGCCGGCGGACCAGTTGCTTGTTGGCTTCGATCGACACGTGCGTTAGCCGGCGTCGAGCTCCGCGACTAGCTCGGTGACGCGGCGCCGGATCTCATCGCGAGTGGCGCGAACCTCATCCACCGGGCGTCCCTTGGGGTCTTCCAGCTCCCAATCGATGTAGCGCTTGCCCGGGATGAACGGGCACTGATCGCCGCAGCCCATCGTCACCACGACGTCGGCGTCCTCGGCGAGCTCGCGCGTGAGTAATCGGGGCCGGCGCTCGGACAGATCGATGCCGAGCTCGCGCATAACCTCGACCACCTCGGGATGGACGCGTTCGGCCGGCGTCGTGCCCGCCGAGACCGCGGTGTGACGGCCGTCCGCGGCGCGCTCGAACAGCGCCTGGCTCATCTGTGAGCGGCCCGCGTTGTGTAGGCACACGAACAGGACGGTCGCCATCGGGTGGGAGCTTATCTATTGACAACCATCACTTCAATAGGTATACGTGAATTGGTGCCCCTTGAGCTCGAGCTGGCGTCATCAACCTATCCGCCGACAAGCCCCAGGTCATTCGAGAGGCGGCACGTGTGTTGCGACCCGGAGGGCGGTTTGCCGTCTCGGATGTGCTCGCCGATCCCGACATGGACGAGCAGACCCGCGCCGATGTTGCGGCATGGACCGGCTGCATCGCGGGCGCGCTAACCGAGATCGAGTTCCGGTCCGCGCTCGAGAACGCGGGTTTCGGCGAGATCGAGATCACCGAGACCCATCGTGTCCACGAGCACGCCGGCGCGGTCATCATCCGCGCCCGGAAGCTCGCGAGCAGACGGCGGCCCTGACAGTCCGAGCTGGCGGGTGATGGACCCGGTTAGTGTCCGCGGGGATGTCGGAGGCGAGACAACTCCGGAACAGCGCCCTGGCGATCGGCGCGCTTGGCGTGGTCTTCGGCGACATCGGGACGAGCCCGCTGTACACGCTCCAGGCGGTGTACAGCCGCAGCGCGACGCGACCGGTCCCGGTGGACGCGTCGTCTGTGTATGGCGTGATCTCGCTGGTGTTCTGGGCGCTGCTGGTCGTCGTGACGCTGCAGTACGTGGCGTTCGCGATGAAATTCGACAACGACGGCGAGGGCGGGATCATGGCGCTCATCGCACTGCTGCTCCGGCGGCTGAGGGGCTCGGGTGCCGCGTGGCTGTCGGGACTGGTCGCGCTCGGGATCTTCGGTGCCTCGCTGTTCTTCGGCGACTCGATGATCACTCCCGCGATCTCGGTCCTGTCGGCCGTGGAGGGACTCGAGATCGTCCAGCCGTCGCTCGATCATCTCGTCGTCCCGATCGCGGCCGCGATTCTGATCGTTTTATTCATGATGCAGAGACGCGGGACCGGGACGGTCGGGCGGCTGTTCGGTCCAGTGATGCTGGTCTGGTTCATCGTCCTAGCGGCGCTCGGCGTCAATGGCATCGCGGCCCACCCAGGGATCCTCCGCGCGCTGTCGCCGACGTACGGGATCCGGTTCTTCCTCGATGACGGCCTGACGGGATTCCTCGCCCTGGGCGGGGTCGTGCTCGCGGTCACCGGGGCCGAGGCGCTGTACGCGGACATGGGCCACTTCGGCCGTCAACCGATCCGGCGCGCGTGGCTGTTCGTTGCGTTTCCGGCGTTGACCCTCAACTACCTCGGCCAGGGCGCACACATCCTCAGGGACCCGGCGGGAGTGGCCAATCCGTTCTACCTGCTCGTCCCGCATGCACTCCGCATCCCGATGGTCATCCTCGCCTGCGTGGCGACCGTGATCGCCTCGCAGGCGGTCATCTCGGGTGCCTTCTCGGTCACGCGGCAGGCCGTGCAGCTCGGCTACCTGCCGCGCCTGCGAATCCTTCAGACCTCGAACGTGCATGGACAGATCTACATTCCGTTCGTCAACTGGACGCTGTTCGTCGCGGTGCTGATCCTGGTGTTCGCGTTCCAGCGCTCGGAGAAGCTCGCCTCGGCATATGGCGTCGCGGTGACCGGCACGATCACCATCACGCTGGTTCTGTTCCTCGTGCTGGCGCGAGTGTCAGGACGGTGGCGGCCCTGGCAGGTCGCTCTGGTCGGCGCGCTGCTGGGGACGGTCGACGTCGCGTTCCTCCTTTCGAACCTGGTGAAGATCTTCAGCGGCGGCTGGCTGCCGATCGTCGTCGCCTTGTGCATTTTCACCGTGCTGACGACCTGGAAGAAGGGCCGCGAGGTCGTCACCCAGAATCGCGAGCGGGAAGAGGGTTCGCTCTCGGGGTTCATCGAGGTCCTGCAGGTTCACCAGCCGCCGGTGATCAGGGTGCCCGGCACCGCGGTGTTCCTCAACCGCAGCACACAGACCACGCCGCTCGCGATGCGCGAGAACGTCGAGCACAACCGGGTGCTGCACGAGTCGGTCGTGATCGTGACGATCGAGATCGACACGGTTCCGTACGTGCCGGCCGAGAAGCGGTTCACGATCGACGACCTGTACTACCGCGATGACGGGATCAGCCGGGTCGTCGCTCGCTACGGCTTTCAAGAGCACATCGACGTGCCGGCGCTCGTGCGCCAGGTCGACGCGCACGGGTGTGAGACGCCCATTCACCTCGACGACGTCACCTACTTCCTGTCCAAGATCGAAATCATCCAGACCGACGCGCCGGAGATGGCCGCGTGGCGCAAGCGGCTATTTCTGGCTACCGCTCACGTCGCCGTCGATGCTGTGGACTACTTCAAGCTCCCCCGGTACAGCACGGTGCTGCTGGGTTCGGCGATCGAGATCTGAGTGCCGGCCGGCTAGTACATGGTTGATTGCGCTATCCCGAGGCGCGCGGGCGCTGTCGGCTGGCCGCGGCCCCGGGGCGCGTTGGCTCCGAACGTGCAGAAGCGCTCATCCGCCCCCTTAGGCGCTGAGCCGTGCGCGGATTTGCCGCTGTGAGGTGAAGAAGCTCGCTCGGGGGTTAGAGCGATGGACGCCGTGAGCGCTTTTGCCGGTCCCGCGCCTCAAGGGGAACCTGCTTAATCCGTCACGGGTGCGCTCCACCCGAGGGCGTGCCGAACTATGCACGCCCCACATGCATTACTCGTCACGCTCCAGCGGACCACCGAGGCGTGACGAGTTACGCACCCTCCCCCCGGCGGCGCGGGCCGAAGGGCCGGCCCCGCCCGCAGCAACAACCATCTACACGGTTGCGGGCTGGCGCGTGTCGGTCGTCTCGACAGCGACGAGGGCCGCCGAACGCGTGAGCACCACGGCCGCGAGGTCGTCGCTGCAGTCATCGGAGTCTGACTGGATTCCCTCGACCAGGTCGTGTGCGCCCAAGCCCTCCTCGACGAGCGAGCGGAGGTGGGCGCATCCGAGCTGCTGGCCATGGCGGCGGGCTTCGGTCAGGCCGTCGGTGAACAGGCACACCCGCTCCCCGGGCGCGAGGAAGCGAGAGAACTGGGGCCAGGTGTCGCCGAGGCCGAAGCCGAGTGGGGTCGCCGCCTCCTCCTCGCGGTCGGGCTGGCCGGCGATGATCGGCGGCTCATGACCGGCCTTGGCCCAGGTCAGCTCCGCCGTAGCGTGCTCGTAGCAACAGATGATGACGGTGGCAAAGCCGTCGCCAAGCTCACCGGTGAGGTAGCGGTCGGCGCGGGCGAGCACCTCGGGCAGCGGGTGACCCTCGCCCATCAACGTCCGCAGCGTGTAGCGGACGAGCGCGGCGTGGATCAGCGACTCGCGTCCGTGTCCCGATACGTCGCCGATGATGATGCCGGTGCGCTCGGGGGAGAGCGTGAACACGTCGAAGAAGTCGCCGCCGGCCGCGAGTCCCTGCGCGGGGCGGTAGGCCACGGAGACCTCGAGCTCTCCGAGGGTCGCCGGCACCGCCGGCAGAAGCGCGGACTGCAACACTCCGACATCGGAGAGCAGGGCGGCGCGCTGACCGGCCAGTGATCTCGCGCGTCGGTTTTGCAGGTAGGCGTTCAGCGTCATCGCCGCGGCGATCACCCCGAACGCGAGGAACGCGAACAGGAGCGCGCTGGGTAGGTCGTTGACCAGCCGCTTGAACGGCCCGGGCGGCGGCGGGGCCAGGGTCGACGTCGACGATGCGTTCGCGTCCGCGCGCGTCGACGTGTGCTGCCGGCTGGCCAGAGTGGCGGCGCCCACGCCGGCGGCGGTCGTAGTCGGGTTCGTCCGGCTGCCGGCGCTCGTGCGGTGCCCGGTCGCCGCCCGTCGCGTAGCCCCGCCCGCCGTGCCGCCGGCGGGTCGGCCCGCGCGCGCTGAGGAACGAGTGGTCCCCGCGCTGGGACGCGAACTTCCCGGCGCGGCCGGCGCGGACTCGGTGGCGGGCGAGGACGCGGCGGGTTGCGCCGTCGGGTCTCCGGACCGCGATGAAGGCTGGGTCGACCCACCGCTTGTCGGCAAGTTCAAGACGGGCCCCACCGGCGGTGTATTTACGGGCGGGGTCTGGACCGGCAGAGGAGGCGTGCTCACCGGCGGCGTATTGACGCTCGGCGTGCTGATCTGCGGCGTGGTCACCTGCGGGGTGGTGATCGGCCCCGCCGTGACGGTCGGGGTCGTTATCGAGGGGACCGTGACCGACGGCACGGTGACGGACGGGAGCGACACCGTGGTCGGCGGCGAGGACGCGGTCGCGGGCCCCGCAAGGAGGACGAGTGCGCCGACCATTGCGAAAACGGAAAGGCCGACGCACGCAGTCGTGACGAACCACGACCACCTGCCGCACGGCTTATGAAGTGTCGACGGCGTCGACATTGCACACCGACCTAAGGTCCCGCCCGCTTTACGTGACCGGAATTTCCGGACGCCTCAGCTTACACCCCGACGCCGGCTTCGGTGCCGGGCGCGCTCAGCTGCGGTCAGGCTCGACGGATCGTCGACAGCGGTCGATTCGGTCGGCGCTGATCGAGCGGGGACCAATCCGCGTGCCTGCTGCGGTAGCGCCCGCAGGCGATCTCCATCGCCTGGTCGCCCGCTTTTGCCTCCTTACAGATCCCCAAGGCGAGAACGCAGACGAAAACCCAAAGTCCGATTGCCGCTAAGACGATTGCGCCGACCATACCCCTCCACACATCTTCCGTCCGTGTTGCTGGTGCAAGCGTGATTCCCCAAGACGGGTGTTTCTAAACGGTGGCGCGGACAGCTGGCGATCCGGCCGGTCGGCCCGGCCGGATCGCCGCCAGTGTCGTCTATTGGAGCGCTCCCGAGAGCGCGGACGCCTGAACGGAGCCGATCCCCGTGCAGTAGTCGTACCCGGACTTGGCTACGCAGCCGCCGTTGGTGCCGAGGGTGATGTCGCGGAATCCCGTGACTGGCGAGGGATTCGCCGCCGGCACGTATACCGGCCCGGTTAGGCCGCTGATCGTGGTGGCCGGGTTGACTTGGTTGTACAGGTTGTAGAAGTTGTATTGCGCGAGACCGAGCGTGTTGCCGTGCGCCGACTCCGCGCTGGCCCACAGGCCCAGCGTCAGCGGGCTCGACACGCTGGTTCCGCCGACTCCCTCCGGCTGGGTGCCAGGGGCGTCGTCGCCGTAGACGAGATACGGGGTATTCCCGTCCGCGAGCGCGGCCACGTCGGGAACGCCTCGACCTCCCTGGTTCGTGTACTGCCAGCTCTGCCCAGCTCCGTTGGCCTGAAGCGTCCACGGAGGCGCGGTCTCGAAGGGTGAGATGCCGCCCCCGCCGCCGATCCAGGCCAGCTCGTTCTGCACGTTGCCGTCGCTGTCGGCCAGCAGCGTCGTGCCGCCCACGGCTGTGGTGTACTCGCCGTCCGCGGGCCAGCTCACGTCGGGCGGACCCCCAGGTACGCCGGTCGAGGCGCCTTCGGGGCACGCGTAACCGTTATCGCCTGTGGAGGCGAACATGCTCTGTCCCTGGAGCGCACCTTCAGCGAGCGCCTCGTCGGTGGTGAGCATCGCCCCGTCGAGGAACGCGATGTAGTCGCACTCGCCCAGCGACGCCGACAGCGCCGTCGCATCGTCCTGGGAGACGAACATGTTGATCCCGCGCGCCACCTCCGGGTCAGTGAACGTCGCGACGTCGTAGATGTCGAGCTGCTTGACCGCCTTAGGGACGAGGGTGGATATCTGGGTGTCGAGGTCCCATTCGAGGTTGCCGGTGAGCGGGTTGTTGTTGACGATGCCGGCCTGCGGTCCGTCGTAGACGACGTTGATCGGCACCTGAGGGAGTCCCCACTGGGTCTCCGCGTAGCGGAGGTGCGCGATCGTCGGGGTCATGTCGCCACTGGCGATGATCGCGGTCGTGGTCGACGTCGCGGGGTCCATCGAGGCGTCGTCGTATGCGTTGGCGACGGCCTGAGGTCCGAAGCCGCTCAGATTCGGGGTGGAGTCCGTCGTCAGCTGCGGCGTTCCGATTGGCACGTCGGAGAGGCCGAGCACGGCCGCGACGTCCCCGGTCAGTTGGGCGGGAACCATCGCCGGCGCCGTGTTCCCGTACACGGTCTTCCCGTCGAGCTGATAGTTGGAGATCGCGGTGTTGAATGTGCGCTCAGCCTGCGCCACCGTGCCGTAGCCGGTGACGAGCAATCCGTTGCCCGAAGCCGACACGTTGGTGAACCCGCTCGATGTGAGGTAGGACTCGACCGCCTGAATCGTGCTTGGCGTGGGGCCGAACGTAGCCGCGACCTGGCTCGGGGTGAGGATATTCCCCGCTTCGATCATGCCGGCGATCTTCGAGGTGTTTCGAAGCGGCAGGACCGCGCTGACTTCAAGCTGCTGCGTGGCCGGAGCGTCTCCGAGGAGCTGCCCGTTGAGACTGAGCGGCTGGGTATGCGTAGCTACCCAGCCGCCCGTGGAGGCCCCTGCCGCCGCGGCCAGACCGCACACCGCGAGGGCGGCGGTCAGGAGAGAGATGATCAATAACCTGGACATGCGGCGCGTAATACCACTGGGGCTCAGACCCGCGCGCCGGTTCCCCGCCCTCGTCGGACGATCAAGTCCAAATCGCCACTGCGCGCGGACCGAACCAAAGTCCGCATCCCGTACAGTCCGAGGAAACGAGCGAAGGAGAGGGCGAGATGGCCACTGTGGAGCTTGCCGAGCAGCAACTGCTGATCGGGGGGAACTGGACGGGCGCGACGTCAGGGCGCGAGTACGAGCAGACTTTTCCCTACACCGGTGAGCCGGTGGGGCGCGCCGCGGCGGCCGGGCGGGAAGACGCGAAGGCGGCGGTCGACGCGGCGTCGAACGCGTTCGGCGAGTGGTCGACGAGCGCGCCGGCCGTGCGGCGCGCCGTCCTGAGCAAGGCGGCCGATCTGATGATGGAGCGCCAACAGGAGATCGCGGGCCTGGTCACCGAGGAGACCGGCGGCGTGTTCGGTTGGGGCATGTTCAACGTCGAGCTGGCCGCCGGGATGCTGCGCGAGGCGGCGGCGCAGGCGTACAACCTGGTCGGCGAGGTGATCCCGTCCGACGTACCGGGCAAGCTCGCGATGGGCGTCCGGCAGCCGGCGGGTGTGGTGGTGGCGATCGCGCCGTGGAACGCGCCGGTGATCCTGTCCACCCGCTCGGTGGCGACGCCGCTGGCCTACGCCAACACGGTGGTTCTCAAGGCCTCCGAGCTGTGTCCGCGCACACACGCCGCGGTGGTGAGCGCGCTGGTCGACGCCGGGCTTCCGCCGGGAACGATCAACCTGATCACCAACGCGCCCGAGGACGCCGCCGACGTTGTCGACGAGCTGATCGCGCACCCGGCGACGCGGCGGATCAACTTCACCGGCTCCTCCAAGGTCGGGCGGATCATCGCCGAGAAGGCGGGTCGGCACCTCAAGCGCGTGCTGCTCGAGCTCGGTGGCAAGGCGCCGCTGATCGTCCTCAAGGACGCCGATCTCGACCGCGCCTCCGCCGCGGCGAGCTTCGGAGCTTTCTTCCACCAGGGCCAGATCTGCATGTCGACCGAGCGGATCGTGGCCGATCGCGCGGTGGCGGACGCCCTGGCCGAGAAGCTGGCCGAGAAAGCGCGAGCGCTGCCGATCGGTGATCCACGCGAACCCACGACCGCGATCGGGCCGCTCATCAACCGAGCGGCGGTCGAGCGGGTCTCAGACCTCGTGAACGACGCAACCAGCAAGGGCGCGACGACGCTGAGCGGCGGCCAGGCCGACGGCGCGTGCTTCCCGCCGACCGTGCTCACCGGTGTCACCCCGGAGATGCGCTTGTACGGCGAGGAGTCGTTCGGGCCGCTGGTCACCGTGATCCCGGTCGACGGTCCGGACGATGCGGTGCGGGTCGCCAACGACACCGAGTACGGGCTGTCGGCCGCGGTGTTCAGCGAGGACGTGCCGGCTGCGCTCGAGCTCGCGCAGCGGATCGAGAGCGGGATCTGCCACGTCAACGACACCACGGTGCAGGACGAGCCGCAGATGCCGTTCGGCGGAGTGAAGGCGAGCGGCTACGGCCGGTTCGGTGGACGGGCCGCGCTCGAGGAGTTCACCGAGCTGCGCTGGATCACGGTCCAGTCGCTCCCGCGCCACTACCCCATCTGACCCGAATCAGCTCAGGCAGGCCGCGCCGCCTGAGGCGCGGCCTGTACCCCCCAAGAAGCCCCTACACCCAGTTGTCGTAACGCTTGACGTGGTCGTTGACGATGCGGGTCACGTTGTCGTCGAGCGCCTTGCCGTTCTTCATCGCGTGCGCCGAGACGAGATGCTGCTTGGCGGCGGGCAGCACGTCTTTCTTGTCGCCGATGATCTGCAGCGTGCACGTCTTGCCCGGCACCCGAGCGCAGTCGAAGACTGTCCTGGCCATGAGCGTCCCTTCAAGTTCGGGTTGATTTCGTCCCATCCTCGCGACTCCCACCCTTAGAGTCAACGTCGATGGCCACCCACCTACGGCTCGAGGGCAACGAGCGAAAGTCCAGGCCCGGTACCGTGCGGGTCGGCGACATCCGCGCCAGCGCCCCGGTTGAGGTCACGGTGACGGTTCGTCACCCCGATCTGCCGGACCCGCGCTCGCGCCTCACCCGCCAGGAGCTGAACGACAACCACGGGGTCAGCCCGGACGATACGGCCGCGGTCCAGCGTGTCCTGGGGCGCTACGGCCTGACCGTCAGTGACGCCACGGCCTCAACCGGCAGCCTCATTGTGAGCGGCACGGCGGCCCAGATCGAGGCCGCCTTTGAGCCGCGCCTCGGTATGTATCGCACGGCCGGCGGACGGGAGTTCCGTGGGCGCGAAGGCCACGTCAAGATCCCGCGCTCGCTTCGCGGCGTCCTGACCGGCGTGTTCGGTCTCGACCAGCGTCAGGTCGCACGACGGCGGGTCCGCGCCGCGCAGGCCGCCCCTGGCCAATCAACGTCCGGCCATGAGCCGCTCGGGCCGGCCGAGCTGGAGCGGCGATACCGCTTCCCAGCCGGCCGAGGCGAAGGTCAGACGATCGCGATCGCCGAGTTCGGCGGGGGCTATTTCCCGGCGGACCTTCGCCGGTACTGCCACGAGCACGGTCGCGACCTCCCGCAGGTCACCACGGTGCCGGTCGGGTTGAGGCCCCTCACCCGTCGGCACATCGCCGAGTTGCCGACCGACCGCCGCGCCGAGGCCCGGGGTGAGAGCGGTGAAGTGATGATGGATGTTCAGGTTGTCGCCGGATTGTGTGACAAAGCGGACATTTACTTACTGTTTGCGCCGTTTGACCAGAAAGGGTGGATCGATCTGCTCGATCGAGTCATGGCGCTCGACAGGCGTCCGGTGAGCCTGAGTGTCAGCTGGGGCTCGGCGGAGGACTGCGATGACTGGTCGCCCGCGGCACGGCGCGCGATCAACCACCGTCTTCACGCGGCGGCTCTGCTCGGCATCACCGTGTGTGTCGCGACGGGCGATGATGGATCGGGTGACCAGATGGACGATGACCGCGCGCACGTGCACTTTCCCGCTTCCAGTCCGTTCGTGCTCGCGGTCGGCGGCACGATGCTGACGGGCGATCGCGAGGTCGTGTGGTGGAATGAACCCGGCGATCAGAGCGAACCGCACGGTGGCTCGACCGGAGGCGGGGTCAGCGCCGAGTTCGTGCGTCCGGCCTGGCAGCGCGTACGACGAGTGCGGTCGATCAACCCCGACGCGATCGACGGGCGCACGATTCCCGACGTGGCCGCGCTCGCTGGGCTCCCCGGGTACGCGGTCGTCCACAACGGGAAAAGGAAGATGAACGGTGGCACCAGCGCGGCGGCACCATTGTGGGCCGCGTTGATCGCCCGGATCGCGGCTCGGCGGCCGGAACGGCCGGCTCAATTCCTCACCCCGTTGCTGTATGCGCCGAGGCGTCGCCGCTCGGCATTTCGCGACGTAACGCACGGCCACAACACGTCGCCCATGCCGGGCCGTGGCTACGCGGCCGCACACGGATATGACGCGGTGAGCGGTCTGGGCGTGCCGGACGGCGAGGCGCTCCTGGCCTCGCTGTAACCGGGGCCGAGCTCAACCCGAGCGGGCCGCGACGGGCAAACGCGCGAGCGCCGACTCGGCGCGCTCGAGCGCCGGCCCCGCGCGCAGCCGGCCGAAGGTCGCGATCGCCTCGTCCAGCTCACCCCGAGCCTCCTTCACCTCCCCGTCGGCCATCAGCAGCGTGCCGAGATCGGCCCGCACTTGCGCGAGCGAGTACGCATACCCGAGCGCGCCAAGCACCTCGGCCGCCGCCGCGAAATGCCGGCGAGCCACATCGCGATCGTCCGCTGCGAGCGCGAGCAGGCCGCGGCCACGCGCGACCTGCGCGCGCAGGAACGGGGGAACGTGCCCGGGCGGAAGGTCGCCCAGAAGCGCCAGCAGCGCGGCCGCCTCGTCCATCTGCCCCAGCTCGAGCGCCGCGTCCAGCGCGCACGGAAAGCCGATTCGGCTCGCCTGGCTCGACGCCCCCTCTCGCTCGATGATGTCGTTCATCGTGCCCGACAGAAGCTCGAGCACGGTCGGGAGGTCGCCGGCCGCAAGTGCGATCCTCGCCTCGCAGGCCGCGTAGGACCAGCGCAGTTCGTTCGTCCCGCTGTCTTGCCACGCGGTCATGCCGCCGAGGTGCCGGCGCGCCGCGGCCAGCTCGCCGCGGAGCGCGCTCACCAGGGTCAGTCCGAGGTGGACGTACTCGGCTCCGGGGCGCTCGCGCGACAGCCCGTCCAGCAGCTCGGTTCCCAGTTGCTGGAGGTCATCCCACTCGCCCGTGTAGTACCAGACGAGCATCAGGCTCGAGGCGGCGACGCTCTCGTAGACCCGGCTTCCGGCTTGCCGAGCGACGACCAATGCATCGCTCAGACGTTCCGCGGCGCTCGGTAGGTCGAACCGCCGCAGGAAGTCGCCGCTGTTCAGCAGGACGACGATCAGCCGACTCGTCAGCTCGTAATGGCGGCACAGCTCGATTGCGCCCTCGAACAGCAGGCTGGACTCGTGCGACCGCCCGAGCATCACGCACAGCTGCGCCTTGTAGGTGAGCGCGCCGGCCAGCACGTTCGGCAGCTCATACGCCTGGGCCAACTCGAGTGCCCGCTCAAGCGGCTCGGCCGCTTCCCGCACGTACCCGGAGGCGAGCAGCGCCACGCCCAGCTCGACATTCAGCTCGGCCGCGCCAGAATCGCCCCCTTCCCGGCTCAGTACGGCCAGCCCCTGCTGCATCCTGTCGATCGCCTCGGCGGTCCTTCCCGCCCGGCGCAGCGCGTGACCGATCTTCACGGCCAGACCGGCCACCTGTCGCTCCCGGCCGATGGCCTCCAGGCCCGTGGCCGCGTCGTCGAACAGCTCGAGCGCGTCCTCGTAGCGGCCGTCGACCAACGCCATGTCGCCGGCCGCCTCGGTCAGCTCGACGCGCTCGTCCTCGTCGCCGGCCAGGTCGATCGCCTTGGCGTACGCGCGCTCCGCCGTCTGCGGTGCGCCGACCGCGGCGGCGCGCTGGGCGCCACGGCGCAGCGCGCTCACCGCCTCGGCGCGGAGCTCGAGCGCGTCCGAGTCGCTGGCCGCGCACCGGTACGCCTGGAGGTAGTGGGCGGCGACGACCTCGGCGACGTCCTCGCCCTCGTTGGCGAAGGTACGCGACAGGTAGTTCGCGGCGGCGAGATGCCGGATCTTGCGCTCGCGCTTGGACAGCAGGTCGTAGGCCACGGTGCGCAGCAGCATCTGGGCGAACCGGTACTGGCCGCGGTCGGGCGAGAGCGGGTCGGAGCGGACCGTCAGCACCTGCTTGCGCACGAGGTTGCGCAGCACCGCGTCGGCGATCGGCGCGGGCAGCTCGGAGAGAGCCTGCGCCGCGGCGAGCGGGAAGTTGCCCCCGAACACCGACATCGTCTTGACCATCTCCCGTTCGTCGGGAGCGAGCGCGTCGAGCCGCGCGCCGAGCAGCGAGATCAGGCTGGGCGGAACGTCGAGCTCGCCGAGCTCGCCGGCCAGGACCAGCGCGCCGTCGCGCTCGACGAGCGCGCCGCGATCGAGGAGCGCGCGCACCGTCTCGATCGCGTACAGGGGGATCCCCTCGGCGTGGGAGATGATCCTGCGCTTGGCCGCCTCGGGAAGGGTGGCGACGGAGTCGAGCAGCTCCTCCATGGGCCGGTTGCCGAGCGGCTCGAGGTATCCCACGGCGGCGCTCCGGCGCCCGGCGGGCCAGCCCGGCCGGCGCTCGGCTAGCTCGGGCCGGGCGAAGGTGAGGATGAAGATGCGGTGCTGGGCGGACCAGTCGAGCAGGTACTCGATGAAGTCGAGCAGTCCGTCCTCGGCCCAGTGCATGTCCTCGAACGCCATCACCACCGGGTCGTGCTCGGCCAGCCGTTCGAAGAACAGGCGCCATCCGGCGAACAGCTCCTCGCGGGTCGGTCCCGCGTCCGCGACGCCCAGCAGGACGCCGAGCCGCGGCGAGATGAGCGCCCGCTCGGCCGGGTCGCCGACCCAGCGCTCGAGTCCGGCCTCGAGCTTGGCGGCGGCGTCCTCGGCCGGCGCGTCTTCGGGGATCCCCAGACGGTGACGCACCATCTCGGCGAGCGCCCAGTAGGCCACGCCGTCTCCGTAGGGAAGGCACCGCCCCGGGTGCCACAGATAGCGGTCGGGCAGGGTCATCAGGTAGGCGAGGAATTCGCCGCGCAGCCGGCTCTTGCCGACGCCGGCCGGACCTGAGATCGCGACCAGCCGGACCGTCCGGCCGTGCACGCCGGCGTGGAACAGCTCCTTGACCAGGCGGAGGTCCGGATCGCGGCCGACGAACTGCGCCTGGAGGAAGTCGCGGGACTCCCCGGGAAGTGCTCCGACGGCCTCGACCGCCCGCCACAGGCGGAGCGGGTCGGACTTGCCCTTGAGCTCGTGGTGGCCGGCGTCCTCGTACACGATTGCGGTCGCGGTGACCTGACGGGTGACGTCGTCGACGAGCACCGAGCCTGGCTCGGCGGCGGCCTGCACGCGCGCCGCGGTGTTGACCCGATCCCCCACCACGACGCCTTCCTCTTGACTGGCCAGCAGCGCGGCCTGACCGGTGACCACGCCGGCGCGCGCGCGCAGGTCCGCGGTGCCGACCTGGGGCTGGAGCGCGGCCACCGCGTCGACCAGCTCGAGCGCGGCCCGCACGGCACGCTCGGCGTCGTCCTCGCGCGCCACGGGCGTGCCCCACACGGCCATGACCGCGTCCCCGATGAACTTCTCGATCGTGCCGCCGTAGCGGTCGACGATGCTTCGAGCCGCGTCGAAGTAGTGACCGAGCAGATCGCGGACATCTTCTGGGTCGAGCAACTCCGACAGCGAGGTGTACCCGACGAGATCGACAAACAGGACCGACACGGTGCGCACCTCGGCCGAATCGCGCCGCGGCGCCGCGACGGGTGGCACCGGCATCGTGTCGGTCCCCGAGCGCGCCGACACCGGGACGGAGGCCGACGCGGGCGACAGGGCCGCGCCGCACTGCGAGCAGAAGTTGTGGCCCGGCGCGGTCGGATGTCCGCAGTCGGGGCACGACGTCGACAGCGCCGATCCGCATTCCATGCAGTACTTGGCGCCCGGCTGATTGTCCGTGCCGCAGCGCGGACAGGCGGTGGTTGCTCCCCTCACTTCCACGCGGGAGTTTACGCTCTGCGCTTCATGGTCCTCGCCTCCTACAACATCAAGGGCGGGGTGGGGAAGACGTCCGCAGCAGTGAACCTCGCCTACCTGGCCGCGCGCGACGGCGCGAGCACACTCCTGTGGGACCTCGATCCGCAGGGCGCCAGCACGTACCTGCTGCGCGTCAAGCCGAGAGTGAAGGGCGGCGGGCGGCGGCTCGTGCGCGGCAAGACGGACGCCGCGGACCGGATCAAGGGCACCGACTACGAGCGGCTCGATCTGCTCCCGGCCGACTTCTCCTACCGCCACATGGACCTCCACCTCGACGGCGCCAAGCGCCCGACCCGCCGGGTCGGGGCCGTGCTCGCGCCGATCGAGTCCGAGTACGACTTCGTGTTCCTCGACTGCCCGCCGAGCATCTCGCTCGTGTCCGAGAGCGTGTTCGAGGCGACCGACGCGCTGATCATCCCGCTGCTGCCGGCGTCGCTGTCGGCACGCACGCTGGACCAGATCGACCAGGTCGCCGGCGACCGCAGTCGGCGCCTGGCCTTCTTCTCGATGGTGGATTCGCGAAAGCGGATGCACCGCGACGTGATGGACGCCTTCAACGCGGAGCGTCCCGGCATGCTGCACACCGCGGTGCCGTTCGCGGCCGACGTCGAGCGGATGGGCCTGCGGCGCGCGCCGCTCGAGGAGTTCGCGCCGCGCGGCGCGGCCGCGACCGCGTTCCGGGAGCTGTGGCAAGAGATCCGCCAGCGGCTGGAACCTGCCCGCACAGACCCTTAACCGGATCTACACAGGATCGAGCGGCGCCTCGCCGATCATCGGGAGTGATGAGCCAAGCTGAACTCCACTTTCACCTGCTGCCGGGGATCGACGACGGGCCGTCGTCGATCGAGGAGACCGTCGCGCTGGCCGCCGCCGCGGCGGCGGACGGCACGCGCACGATCGTCGCCACCCCGCACGTGCATCCCGCTTACGACACCGATGTCAGCACGCTGCCCGACCGGGTGCGCGAGGTGAGTGCGCGGCTCGCTGCCGAGCGGATCCCGATCGAGGTGCGGTGCGGAGCCGAGCTCGCCCACCGCATGGTGAGCCGGATGTCGCAGTCCGACCTCGAGACGATCGCCCACGGTCCCGCGGGCCGGCGCTGGCTTCTCCTCGAGGCGCCCCTGGACGGAGTCCGAGCCGATTACAACATCGCCGCCGCCGAGCTTCGCGAGCGCGGATTCGGCGTGGTCGTCGCGCATCCCGAGCGTGCCCTGACGACGGGCGAGGCCGGCTGGCGCGCGATCGAGCACGAGCTCGCCGCCGGCAGCGCGCTCCAGATCAACGCGTGGTCGGTGGCCGGCCTCTACGGCGAGCGCATGCGCAGCACTGCCCTCTCGCTGCTTCAGCGTGCTGAGCGCGCGGTGATCGCCTCCGACGCGCACGGCGAGGCGAGGATGCCTTCCCTGGGGATGGCCATCGACGCGCTCGCCGCCACGGGCACGCGCGAGCCGCGCCGGTTCGTCGACGCCGGGCCGCGCCGGCTGCTCGAGCAAGGCCTGGCCGCCCGCCCGGCCTCGCTCGCCGCCTGACCGCCCGACGGGTCAGGCGAAAGCGGACGTCGGCGCAGGCTTGCCGTCGGGTTCCAGCCGTGGCCACATGACCAGGGCCTGCCCGACGAGCTGCTCGACCACGGTCTCCACGTCGACACGCCGCTCGAGTTCGATCAGCGGCTCGGGGTCGGTCCAGGTGACCGCGCGGCGCGGCGCGAGCAGCGTGCAGCAGTCCTCGTCGGGGAGGATCGAAGTCTCGAACGTGCCGAGACGCTGGGCCTCCTCGATGATCTCCGACTTGTCGCGGTCGAGCAGGGGACGGAGCAGCGGTAGCGTCGCGGCGCCCTCGACCACCTCGAGGTTGCGCAGCGTCTGGCTCGCCACCTGCCCGAGCGAGTCGCCGGTGACGAGTGCCTCGCACTGCTCGCGCCGGGCCAGCGCGTCGGCCACGCGGACCATCAGCCGGCGCTGCGCCAGCACCTGGAGACGGCCCGCGCCTGAGATCGCCAGCTGTCGCTGGGCCAGCCCGAACGGAACCACGAACAGCCGGGAGCGACCCTGGAAGCGGGTCAGCCGGCCGACCAGCGCGTAAGCCTTGTAGGCCGACTCCGGCCCGGTCAGAGGCTGGCCGCTGAAGTGGACGAAGTCGCAGTGCAGGCCGCGCCTCATCATGCGATACGCGGCCACGGGCGAGTCGATCCCGCCCGACAGGAGCACGAGCGCCCGCCCGCTGGTACCGACCGGGAGCCCGCCCGCCCCGCGCAGCCGGTCGACCGATACGAAGACATCGCGTGCGTACGCGTCGACGTGCAGCTCGACGTCGGGATGCGTGAGGTCGACGGCGAGTCCCAGCTCGTCCTGGACGCCCGCGCCGAGGAGCCGCGCGATCTCCATCGAGCCGACCGGGAAGCTCTTCTCGCGCCGGCGCGGACGGACCGCGAACGATCGTCCCGGCACGCCGCGCAGCAGCTCGACCGCCGCCCGGGTCGCTGGCTCGATCGAGGGATCGACGCGCAGCGCAGGCTGCACGACGCTCAGACCCGGCATCTCGGTGACGATCTCGAGCACCTTGGCCAGTCCCTCGACCGGCGCCATGACGAGGATCGACGACCCGCGCCGGTGGAGCTCGACCGGACCGGCCGCGCGCAGCGCCCGGCTCAGATTGCGCTCGAGCACGGCGGCGAAGCGTCCGCGCTTGCGGCCCTTGAGCGCCAGCTCGCCGAACATGAGCAGGACCGAGGGAGCGCCCTCGGCCGGGTCGGCGGCACGGGCCACCCGCTCCGCCGCTGTCTGTGTGACGCTGGACGTCACGCGCTCAGGCTAGCGCGGGGTTGTCGTGGCGGACGCGGTCGGAGGAGCCAGTCCGAGGCGCCGCGCGCACTCGACCGCGCGCTCGAGCACCTCCTGGGCGCCCTCGACAACGCCGTCGCGCATCAGCACCCGGCCGGCCACCACGGTGCTCTGGACGACCGCGCCCGCGGCGGCGTAGACGAGCGCGGCGGGCAGCTCGCCGAAGCTGAGCTCCGGTGCGGCGGCGCGCAGGAGGAGGAAGTCGGCCGGCTGGCCGACCTCGAGGCCCTGAGCGGCGCCCAGCGCCGGCGCGCGACGGCCGGTGGCGATCTCCCAGGTCTCCTCGGCGGTGACCGCGGCGCTGTCGCGCGACTCGTGCTTCTGGAGCAGCGCGAACACCTTCATGTCCGCGAACAGGTCAAGCGAGTTGTTCGACCCCGGTCCGTCGGTGCCGAGACCGACCGGGACGCCGGCGGCGCGCGCCCGCAGGTAGGGAAAGACCCCGCCCACCGCGAGCTTCAGGTTCGCGACGGGATTGGTGACGACCGTGGCGCCGCGGGCGGCGATCAGCTCGAGCTCGGCGTCGTCGAGCCACACGCCGTGCGAAAGCACGGTCCGCGGTGAGAGCAGCCCGATCCGGTCCAGGTAGTGGGCCGGGCGCGTCCCGTGCGCGGCCAGGCAGTCGTTCACCTCCGGCTTGGTCTCGGACAGGTGGATCTGGATCCGGATGTCGCGCTCGGCGCCGAGCTCGGCAATCCAGTGCAGGCTGGCCTCGCTTACGGTGTAGATCGCGTGGGGCGCGAGTCCCGCATCGATCCGCTCGCCCGCACCGGTCAGCTCGTCGAGGCTGCGCAGCGCGGCCTCGCGCATCGCCTCCGTCCGCCCGCCCGCGTCGATCAGCGGCGCGGCGACCGTGGCGCGGAGCCCCGCGTCATTCACGGCACGCGCGGCGGCCTCCGGATGCCAGTACATGTCCCAGAACCGCACCGTGCCGCTGCGCACCATCTCCAGACAGGCGAGCCGCGTTCCCCAGTAGACGTCGTCGGGCTCGAGTCTGCGCTCGACCGGCCAGATCTTCTCCTCAAGCCACTGCATCAGCGGCAGGTCGTCGCCGTAGCCGCGGAACAGCGTCATCGCGGCGTGGGTGTGCCCGTTGACCAAGCCGGGAACGAGAATCGCGCCGGCGGCGTCGAGCCGGTCGTCCTCGGGGCGGGCGAGGACGCCCGGTCCGACCTCGACGATCACGCCGTGTTCGGCGCGCAGCCCGGCCGGCTGCCCGTCCAGGACCGCGTCCGTGACGGCGAGGCTCATTGCGCGAGCGGGTCGGGCGGGATGCCAAGCGCGTGCTCTTGCAGATCGATGGCGATCTGGGTCAGCGGCGCCTCCGCGCCGCGCGGCGCGATCAGCGACATTCCCATCGACCAGGTCACCGGGAGGCTGACCACCGGCATACCGGTCATGTCCCACAGCGCGGTCAGCGCGATAAACGGGTCACCCGATCCGGCCGGGTGCCCGCGCTCGTACCCGACGCCGCGCTCGAGCGGAACGATCGGGAGCGTCGGCTCGAGCACCGCGTCGACGCCGTGTTCGGCGAACCACCGCTCCCAGGCGGCGGTGCCCTGCGCGCGGCGCATCTGGGCGGCGAGGTAGCCCTGTGCGTTGGTGAAGTTCCGGGCCACCTCGATGAACTCGGCGATCTGCTCTCGGTACAGGTCGTGGCGATCGGCGTACGCCCGGTGGTAGGCCCACACCTCGGCCATCAGGATCCAACTGAGGTCCTCCCAGTCGAACGTCCACGGGGCCGGTAGCTCGACCACGCTGGCTCCGAGCCCCTGGCACGCGCGCACTGCTTCATCGAACCCGCGAGAGATCTCTTCATTTATTGAGATTTCTCTTGTGCGGTCGGTGAGCGCAATGGTGACGCCATCGAGCGGACTGGGACCGTCGCGCTCCGCGAGCGGCAACGTGCCGATCGGCGCCGGGGGCGGGAGCAGCGGCGTGACGACCGCCGGGCCGTCGGCCATGGCCTGCAGGATCGCGGCGCAGTCGGCCACCGTGCGCGCCATCGGCCCGGGGTGGTCGAGCGAGGGAGCCATCGGGATGATCCCCTCGAGCGGGATCCGTCCGTGCGTCGGCTTGATCGCGGACGTCCCGCAGCAGGCGGACGGGATCCGCAGCGAGCCGCACGTGTCGCTCCCGAGGGCGGCAGGCGTCATCCGCGCGGCCAGCGCCGCCGCGCTACCGCCGCTCGACCCACCGGCGACGAGGCCGAGGTCGTGCGGGTTGCCGACCTGGTCGGCGGTGCCGCCGGAGGCGAACTCGTGCGTGTGCGTGTGCCCGAGCAGCACCACGCCGTGGTCGCGCAGCCGGGCCCAGGCCGGGCCGTCAGCAGTGGGGGCTTCGGTCTCTTCGAGGACCCGGCTCGAGGCGGTGAGGGGCAGCCCGGCGATCGCGTACAGGTCTTTCACGCCGATCGGGATCCCGCACAGGAGCGGCGTGGCGTCGCCCTCACGCGCGCGCCGCGCGTCGGCGTGGGCGGCGTCCTCGCGCGCGCGCTCGGGATACAGCCGAGCCCAGGCGTTGACTCGGTCGGGGGCGCCGTCGAACGTCGGCTCGCCGCCGTTGCGCTCCTCGATTCGCCGCAGGCACGCCTCGGTCAGTTCCGCCGCCGAGAGCCGGCTGGCGCGCATCTCGCGCGCGGCTTCCAGCAGGCTCAGGTCGGCGGGGTCGGTCGACACGGACCCGAACGCTATCCCTTCCGCGAGGCCAGCCAGCGACCGACTTCCTCGGCCGCCGCCGGCGCCGCGAGCAGGAAGCCCTGCGCCGCGTCGCAGCCCAGGTGCCGCACGGCGGCAAGCTGTGCCTCGGTCTCGACCCGCTCCGCCACCGTTTTCAGCCCGGCGCCGTGCGCGGCGGCCAGCACCGTCGCGAGCGTTCGCGTCCCGGCCACCGCGTCGACCTTCACCGTGCCGAACGGATGGCTCGATAGCGCGCCGATCGTCGACCGATCCGTTCCATAATCGTCGAGGGAGAGCAGCACGCCGGACCGCGCGAGATTCGCGAGAGCGTCGGCGGCGCGCCTGGGATCGCGCTCGAGGCTGGCCTCGGTCACCTCGAGCGCGAGGGAGTCGGGCGTGAGCCTCGCATCGGCGAGCGCTCGCTCGACCGCGCGGGCGAGGTCCGGCGCGCGCAGCGATGCTGCGCCCAGGTTGACCGAGACCGGCACGTGATCGTCGACGAGTCCGTCGGCGCGCCAGCGCGCGAGCTGAGCACACGCCTGGGCGAGGACCCACTGATCGATCTCCGCGATCACGCCGATCTCCTCGGCGAGGGGCAGGAAATCCGCCGCCGCGACGAGCCCGCGCTCGCGGTGCTCCCAGCGAACCAGCGCCTCGAGCGAGTGCAGGGCATCGCCGGTCAACGCGAGGACCGGTTGGTAGTGGAGCTCAAGGTGGGTCAGCGAGACCGCATCGCGCAGTCGTGACTCGAACTCGAGCTCATGCGTCGTCTCGTACAGCTCGACCCCGCCGCCGCGGCGCTTGGCCTGGTACATCGCGACGTCGGCTTCCCGGACGAGGTCCTGGGCGCGGGTCTCGCTGCGCCGCGCGCGGGTGATCCCGACGCTGGCCTGGAGGTTCAACTCGCGTCCGTCCAGCGCGAACGGCTCGGCGATGACCGCGCGCGCTCGCTCCGCTACGCGGAGCGCCTCGCGCTGTCCGCGCAGGTCCTCGCACAGGATCACGAACTCGTCGCCGCCGTAGCGAGCGACCGTGTCACCGGGTCTCAGCACGCCTTGCAGCCGGCGCGCCACCTCGACCAGAACCTCGTCGCCCGCCTCGTGCCCGAGGCGGTCGTTGACGTGCTTGAACCCGTCAAGGTCCAGGAACAGCAGGGCGACTGCCGCGGGACGCCGTCGCGATCGCGCCAGCGCGACGTTCAGACGGTCGAGCATCAGGTCGCGGTTGGGCAGGCCGGTCAGCGAGTCGTGCAGCGCCTGGCGCGCGAGCGCGGCCTCGCTGCGCTTGCGCGCGATTGCGAATTGGATCGCTCTGCGCAGCTCGCCGCCACTGGTCTCGGCCTCGAGCAGATGGTCCTGCGCGCCGCCGTGGATCGCGTGCTCGCCGAGCGACGCGTCATCCGCGCGCGAGAGCACCACCACCGGGAGACCGGGCACGCTCGAGAGGACCGCTGCCATCGTCTCGCGCGCGACGTCCCCCGAGCTCGTGAGGACAAGCACCACGCAATCGAAGGTGTGCTCCTCCACGACGCTCCGCACGCGAGCCACGCTGTCGCGCACGACGTCCTCGGGCCCGAGCAGGTGCTCGGCCCGGCGCGTGTCTTCGCCTACGACGAGGAGTCGCAGCCGCCGCTCGAAATCCGTTTCCTCGGACTGCCCCAACCCGACCGAGATCCCATCCCTTGGCGTGGCCTTTGCTGACGTGAGGCTAGCGCAGCACGCAAGGCATCCGATAGGGTCAGCGCCCACAGCATGGTGAGCGGGGCGAAACAGCTCATGGGGGGGCTGGTCGCGGCGGCGTTGGTGACGCTCATGGCGCTCCCGAGCACCGCCGGGGCGGCGAGTTTGCGCGCGCACGGGAGCGTGCAGCAGGTCTACGTGATCGGCGCGCGTGCCGACGAGCCGTTGACGCTGTTCGACGGGCACGGCCGCGCGGTGGCGGCGCAGCGCGCCGGGCCGCTCGGTGGCGTTGTGTTCCGCCGCGTTGCGCCCGGAAGGGGTTATCGGGTCGCAGCAGGTGCGACCGCGCCACGGACACCCACGTTGGCCGTTCTACCGGACCGATCGGCGCCGCCGTCCACGCGCATCTACGCGCAGCGCATCCCGGCCTCGGGCTACGGCTACCTGACCACGCGCGACGGGACCAAGCTCGCGATCGACGTCCACCTGCCCGCCGGCCCCGGCCCGTACCCGACGCTGGTCGAGTACGCGGGTTACGGCTACGCCGATCCGGCCGGGCCGGAGAGCGGCATCGGTCCGATCGCCAACCTGCTCGGGTTCGCGGTGGTCGACGTGAACATGCGCGGGACGGGCTGCTCCGGGGGAGCGTTCAGTTTCTTCGAGTCGTTGCAGAGCCTCGACGGCTATGACGTGATCGAGACCGTGGCCCGGCAGCCGTGGGTCCTGCACCACAAGGTCGGGATGCTCGGGATCTCCTACGGCGGGATCAGCCAGCTGTTCGTCGCCGCCACCGACCCCCCAAGCCTGGCCGCGATCGCGCCGCTGTCGGTGATCGACAACTCCGCGACGACGCTGTACCCGGGCGGGATCCTGAACACGGGGTTCGCGCTGAAGTTCGCGCGGGACCGCGACCACGACGCCGAGTCGGCCGCGCCGGGACGCGGGGAGGCCTGGGCCCTGCAACGGATCCGGGGCGGCGACCGCACGTGCGCCGCCAATCAGGCCCTCCACCCCGAGGCGGTCAGCGACGTCGCACAGGTGTACGCCAACCGCTACTACGTCGCGTCGGTGGCGAACGCCCTCAACCCGACCACGTTCGTGCACAAGATCCGCGTTCCCGTCTACCTGGCCTGCCAGTGGACCGACGAGCAGACCGGCGGGCACTGCGCCGATCTCGCCGAGCACTTCACCGGCACGCGACTGAAGTGGTTCACCTTCACCAACGGCGCCCATATCGACTCGCTCGATCCCGCCACCGCGGTGCGGTGGTACGACTTCCTGTCGCTGTTCGTGGCGCGCCGGCAGCCAGTGCTCTCGCCGGACACCCGGGCGCTCGCGCCGCTGCTCTACCAGACCGCGATGGGGATCAGCGGGGTGTCGTTCCCCGCCGATGACCCGATCGAGGGCCAGCCCGACTACGCGTCGGCGCTCGCGGCGTTCGAGCGCCTCGAGCCGGTCCGGATCCTGTTCGACAACGGCGCCGGCGGATCGCCAGGTCCGGGGGCGCCGGTGGCGGCGTTCGAGCAGTCGTTCCCGCGCTTCCCGCTGCCCGGGACGCAGCCGGTGTCGTGGTACCTGAGCGAGGGCGGCGCGCTGGTGTCGGGCGCCACCCGCTTGCCCAGCGCGGACTCGTTCACCTGGAATCCTCGCGCCCGGCCGGCGACCGACTTCAGCGGTAACACCGGGTCGGGTGGTCTGTGGGGGGCGACCCCGTCGTATCACTGGACGCAGAACCCGGCCGGAACCGCGCTCTCGTACACCAGCGCCCCGCTGAGCGGCGACGTCACGGTCGTGGGCGCCGGCGCGCTCCAGACGTGGATCCGGGCCTCGACGCGCGACCTCGATCTCCAGGTGACCGTGTCCGAGGTGCGCCCCGACGGGATCGAGACCTACGTCCAGAGCGGGTGGCTGCGCGCGAGCGAGCGCAAGCTGGCGCCCGGGAGTTCTCTGCTCGAACCGGCGCTGAGTCTCAGGCGTGCCGACGCGGCCCCGCTCCCGCGTGGGCGCTTCACACAGGTGGTCGTGCCGCTCTACTACGAGGGTCACGTATACCGGGCCGGGTCGCGGATCCGGATCACGATCTCCGCGCCCGGGGGCGATCAGCCGGAATGGGCGTTCGCTCAGTTGACGCCGTTCGGGCGGGCTACCGTGTCGGTAGCGCACTCGGAATCCATGCCGTCACGACTGGTGTTACCGGTCGTGCCCGGCGTCGCCGTGCCGACCGGACTGCCGCCGTGCCCGGGGCTGCGGGGCGAGCCGTGCGGGCGCTTCACCGTCAGCTGAGCCCGAACAGCCGCTCGAGCACGAGCGCCACCCCCGACTCGTCGTTGGACGCGGTGACCTCGTGGGCGGCGGCTCGGACGTCGGGGTGGGCGTTCGCGACAGCGACCGCGTGACCGGCCCACGCGAGCATCGGCAGGTCGTTCGGCATGTCGCCGAAGGCGATGACCTCGCGCCGGTCGATGTTGCGCTGCTCGCACAGGCGCGCGAGCGCCGTCGCCTTACTCACGCCGGCGGCGCTGATCTCGAGCAGCGGAACGGTCGTGCTCGAGTGGCTGAACTCGGCCAGGTGGCCGCACGCCTGGCGCGCTCGCTCGAGCAACATGTCCGAGGTCAGCCGGTCGTGGCGCAGCATCAGCTTGATCGCCGGCTCGGCGACCAGCGCGTGCACCGCGGCGACGATCGAGTCATCGGGGATGGGCCACTGCGTCACGTACCCGGGTTCGCGGGCGAACCCGCCCGTGCGCTCGACCGCCCACGCGCCACCGGGCAACTCCGCCTCGAGCACAGCCACCAGCTCTCGCGCGATCGCCGGGTCGAGCGGCGAAGCCTCGATCACCGATTCGGTATGCAGATCCCACAGCATCGCGCCGTTGTTGCAGATCGCGACGGTGTGACGAGTAGTCGAGTACGCGAGATCCGCGAGCCCCCGGTGCGGCCGCGCCGTGCAGAACACCACGGTGGCGCCGGCCGCCTCGGCGGCCGCGATCGCCCGCCTGGTGCGGTCGTCGAGGCTGCCGTCGGATCGGACCAGCGTGCCGTCCAGATCGGAGGCGACGAGCTTCGGTTGCACCGATCGCACTCTATGCAGTGGTGTCGGCGCCGATCGGTTGGGGTCTCGTTCGCGCATCTGATCGTGGCTACTCGCGGGTCTTCAGCGTATTCAGGTACCGTGTCGCCGCCTTATGGTCGTGAAGCGGTTCTGGGCGTTGGGAACGGCGCTTGCCACGCTGGTGCTCGCCGGATCGGTCGCGCCGGCCGGCGCCGTATCGGCTCGCTCGGCGGGCGGAGGTGTCCCGGCCGCCGACTGCCAGCCGTTCAGCTCTAGGCCGTGCCTGATGCCGTTCCCGAACGACCTGTTCACGCGATCCGATCGCTCGAGCCCGACCGGCCTGCGGCTGCATTTGCCGCCGGGCGCGATGCCGATCAACACGAGCGGGCAGCGCGTGAGCGTCGCCCCCTACGACCAGGCCGACGGCTTCAGCCCCGGCTCGGCTGCGATCGTGCACGTGCCCGGGCTGGACAACGCCGCCGCGTTCGCCCGTACGGGGGCGGCCGGCGTGCTCGACATCGGGCGCTCGCAGAAGAAGTCCCAGCCGATTGTGATGATCGATGAGCAGACGGGCCGGCGCGTGGCACTGTGGTCAGAGCTCGACGCAAACGTCACCAGCCCGGCGAGCACCAATCTGCTGATCCACCCCGCGGCGGACCTTGCCGCCGGGCACACGTACGTCGTCGCCCTGCGCGATCTGCGTGATTCACACGGTCGGTCGATCCCGGCCCCGACGTGGTTCGCGCTGCTGCGCGACAATCGGGCGCTCCCCGCGGGCGAGCGGGCGCAGCGAGTGCGCTACGGGCGGATCTTCGCCGCGCTGGCACGGGCCCGCATCACGCGGAAAGGGCTCTACGAGGCGTGGGACTTCACCGTCGCGTCGCGCGGCGACACGACCGGGCGGTTGCTCTCGATCCGCAATGGCGCGTTCGCGCAGCTGGGCGACACCAAGCTGGCCGACGGTCAGGTCGCCGGCGGCGTCCCGGCGTACACCGTCACCGCGACGAAGACGCTGACCCCACAGCTGCGGGCGGTGGTCGGGACGTTCAACGTCCCGTGCTATCTCGTCACGTGCGGGACGACCGCGACCGATGGCTTTCACTACAGCTCCTCGCGTGCCGGTGCACCACCGACGCAGACGCCCGGGAACGTCGCCAACGCCTCGTTTGAGTGCATCATCCCGACCACAGCGGGAGTGACGGCTCCCGCGCGCGTGTCGCTCTACGGTCACGGATTGTTCGGCTCGTACACGGAGGTCGAGGATCCGCCGGTCGAGGCGCTGGCCATCGGGCACAACATCGTGCTGTGCGGGACGGATTGGTGGGGGCTGACCCAGGACGACGAGGCGTACGCGGCCACCGTGGTCGGGAACCTCAGCCGCTTCGGCGTGATCGTGGATCGGCTGCAACAGGCCGTGCTGGACACTCTGTTCCTCGGTCGCCTGATGATCAATCCCCAGGGCCTCGCCGCCAACCCGGTGTTCCAGATCGCCGGGCGGCCGGTAATCGACACCTCGCAGCTGTACTACGACGGCAACTCCCAGGGCGGAATCATGGGCGGCGTCGTGGCGGCCGTCTCGCCCGACGTGCGGCGCGCGGTGCTGGGCGTCACGGGGATGGACTACGGAAACCTGCTGCTCGCGCGCAGCACCGACTTCACCAGCTTCAGCCAGCTACTCGAGGTCTACTACCCAGACCGTTCCATGTATCCGGTGGAGCTCGATCTGCTGGACCAGCTGTGGGATCGCGCCGACCCGGACGGCTACGCGCCATACATCCTGCACCCACTGCCCGACACGCCTTCGCACCAGGTGCTGATGCAGATCGCCTACGGTGACTTCCAGGTGAGCATGTTCGCCGCCGCCGCCGAGGCGCGGTCGATCGGCGCGCGCGCGTATGAGCCGGCGCTGGACTCCGTGCGTTCCCGCGACCGCAACCTGTTCTGGGGCATCCCGGCGATCGGGAGCTTCCCGTACAACGGTTCGGCGATCGAGGTGTGGGACAGCGGGCCGGGGCGCGTCCAGTCGCCGCCGGTCGGCAACGTCCCGCCGGTCGCTGGTCCGACGAACAGCGACCCACACTCGGACCCGCGCAACACGCCGGCGGCGCAGCAGCAGATCTCGGACTTCCTCCAGGCGAACGGGGCGGTGACCGACGTGTGCGCCGGCCAGCCCTGTCACACCTCGGCCTACTCGCCGTAGAGAATTCCGGCATGCGCGCACTGGTTTCGCTGCAGTCACCCCCGTACGCTGAGCTGAAGGACGGCGTCCCCGACCCGGAGCCGTCCTCGGACCAGGCGTTGGTCGACGTCCGGGCGTTCAGCTTGAACCGGGGCGAGACGCGTCGCCTGTCGACGCTCGACCCCGGCACCGTGACCGGATGGGATCTCGCCGGCACGGTTCGCCGCGCCGCCGCCGACGGCAGCGGTCCCCCGGAGGGCGCGCATGTCGTCGGGCTGGTACCGGCGGGCGCCTGGGCGGAGCTCGCCGCGGTGCGCACGGAATGGCTGGCCGAGCTGCCCGCGACAGTGCCGTTCGAGGCGGCCGCCGCGCTGCCGGTGGCCGGTCTGACCGCGCTTTACTCGCTCGAGATCGGCGGCTTCGTGCTCGACAGGCGGGTGCTCATCACGGGCGCGAGCGGCGGCGTCGGGCGGTTCGCGATCCAGCTGGCCAAGATGGCCGGCGCGCACGTGACCGCGGTCTGTCGACGAACCGACGGGCTGGTGCAGCTGGGCGCCGACGAGGTGGCGCAGGAGATCGATCTGGAAGGCCCGACCTACGACGTCGTGATCGACGCGGTGGGCGGACCCGTGCTGGGCGACGGCATCCGCCGGGTCAAGCCGGGCGGGACCGTGATCAGCTTCGCCTCCACGATCACCGAGCCCGTCTCGTATCCGACCCGCGAGCTGTTCGCCCGCGCCCCCGGCGCCCGGGTGTACGGGCTGTACGTGTTCAGCGAGCTCGAGCATCGCCGCACCGGCGCCGCCGACCTGCGCCGGTTGGCCGATCTGGTGGCGGACCGGGGGCTCGATCCCCAGATCGACCTGACTCTGTCGTGGGCCGAGGCGGGGCGCGCGATCGAGGCGCTGCTCGACCGGCGCGTGAACGGCAAGGCCATCCTCACCGTCGACTGACGCCAGCGCCGCGCGCGACTATCCCACCACTCGCCACCCGCCGGCGATGTGAATGGATATCCAGTCGCGTATAGGCCGACTTTCGCGCCACTCGCGCCCGGCGATTCCACGAGTGGTGAGAAAGTCGCCCTGGGGCGAGGTCAGCGGTTCGCGGTCAGGCGGTTCCCGCTTCGCAGCGCCGTCCCCGGCCCCACGACCGCATCCGGGCTCGTGTCGACGGCCAGATACGAGTACGAACCCGGATAGCCGTCATCGGTCACCATTCCCGGGCAGCCGTCGCGCAGGTCCTCGCAGTCGAACACGGACCCGTCGTGCAGGTGGATGTCGAGCCGCGACCAGTAGTAGAACGAGAACGCGTTGCCGTCGCCGTTCGGGTCGACGCCGGCCTCGATCGGGTCATCGCGCCACCGCTCGGTCAGCAGGCGGGCGTCGGCGCCCGGGTCGCGCTTCAGGTACTTGTCGAACCACGCGGTCGTGTACCACGCGATCTCATCCGCTCCGCGCAGCGAGGCGCCGAAGGCCTGGTTGGGGATGAAGCTGAAGTCCAGGTGCGAGCCGCCGCGGATGATGATCTCGCCCGTGTCCACGCCGGCCTTCGAGTAGTTCAGCGACCACGTCGACTTGGCGTTCGGGTCGGGCAGCGAGGTGTTCGGCGCCGGCGGGAGCCCGTAGTCGGCGGACATCCCCAGCGCCGGCCTGGTGATCGGGACCACTGTCCGATCGGCGGGGGTCGAAGGGCAACTGGATTCGCCGATGGTCTGCGCCGGCGCCCCCGGCGCGGCGCCCGGCACGGGCGCGTCGTTCGGCCCCGGCCCGCCGAGATCGTCCCAGGCCACGATCGTCTTCACGCGCGAGTCCCACTGGCCAACATACGAAACGCCGGCCGCGCCGTAGGAGTGTCCCGCCAGGCCGACCCCGGACCCAGGGTCGAGGAGTTGCCAGAACGGGTTGTAGGCCGCGTCCAAGCCCGCCGCCACCCGCGCGTTCTGCTTGGCCGCGTGGCTCGTCCCGGTCGAGCAACTCGGGACCGGCGAGTACTGGTGCGAAGGCGTCGAGAGCAGGAAGTCGATCGCGTCCTCAGTCCCGTCGTAGAAGGGGCGTCCGTCCGTCTGGGCTGGGACACCCTCGTCCTGGTCCGGGGACTCACCGAGCGTGTCGGACTGCCCCTGGCCCTGGGGATCGAAGGTCAAGACGACGTAACCGGCCTTGGCCAGGGCCTGAGCCGCGTACCAGTACATGTTCTCGTCGGCCTGGACCGAGCCGTCGGTGATCACGATCCCGGGCCGCCGGGCGGGGCCGGCCACGGTGGCCCACACGTGACCGGAGATCGTCGCGCCGTCGCGTGCCGTGAACAGGACCGGGCGCACGATTCCGTAGCCGTGCGACGCCCAGTCGTTCAACCGGATGTCGCCGGCGCAGCCGTTCGAGAGGTTCCAGCACAGATCGTCGGTGAAGAGGCGCCCCGGATCCGCGGCCTCCGTCGACAGCGCCTGGGCGGTCGAGGCCGCGCTGTCGGCCGCGAGCGCAGCCTGGTACTGAGGCGTGTCGTACACCGCCTGGCGCTGCTGGGTGATCGAGAAGTTCTGCGCCTCCACCACGGGGTTGAACGCGGCGGGGGGGTTCGCAGCCGCCGGCGTCGCATGCAGCGCGACGACGACCAGCGTCGCCGTCATCCAAGCCCCTGCCCGGAACCGAAACATTGCGCCGGAAATCTGCCCACCGGAGTCGCTCCCCAAACCGAGGCGCAGCGTGTATCGCGCGTGTTTCCGCTTGATTAAGGACCGCGCGGGACCGGGATCCCAAACCCACACGCCGCCGCCGGTCAACTAGATTTTCGCGCTGACAAACCTCTAGGAGGAGGACGCATGAGGAAGTACAGGAGGCCGCTCTGGGCGGTCGTCGCCGTGGTCATGGCGCTTGCCGTGGCTGCGTGCGGGAGCTCGGGCTCGAGCTCGAGCGCGAGCTCGTCGGCGTCGTCGAGCGGGACCGCGTCCGGCAAGTCTGGCGGCACGGCCACGGTGGTGGCGGGGGTGTACCCGCAGTCGCTCGACCCGTCGATCGACTTCACCACGCAGGGCGCCGAGGTGCACTGGCTCACCCACCTTGGCGCATACTCGTTCGCGCACGCCTCGGGCGCGGCGGGGACGCAGCTCATCCCGGCGATCGCCACCGCCTTGCCGACGGTGAGCGATGGCGGGAAGACCTATACGTTCACAGTCCGCAAGGGACTGAAGTACTCGGACGGCTCGGTCGTGAAAGCCTCCGATTTCGCGTTCTCCGTCGAGCGCGCGCTGAAGCTCGGTTGGAGCGCGGCGGGCTTCGTGACGAGCACGGTCGCCGGCGCCTCGGACTACGCCAAGGGCAAGGCCAAGTCGGTGTCGGGCATAACCACTGACGACTCCACCGGTAAGGTCACGGTCCACCTGATACAGCCCTACGGCGCGTTCGCCGACGTGCTCGGGTGCGGCGGGTGCCTTCCCTTCATGCCCGCGACGACGCCGATGAAGCCCGAGCCGAACAATCCGCCGGTCGGCTTCGGGCCCTACGTGATCAAGAACGTCCAGAACAACGTGGGCTTCGACGTCGATCGCAACCCGAACTACGCCGCGCAGGCCATCCCGGGCATTCCGACGGGTCATATGGACATCCACGTCAAGATCGAGTCGAACACCACGACCGAGGCGTCGGACGTGATCAACAACACGGCTGACGTGTTCGACTGGGCGGACACGATCCCGCCGGCGCAGATCCAGCAGGCGAGCAAGCTGACCGACCGCTACAAGTCGTACCAGTCCAACAAGACGTTCTACTGGTTCATGAACGTCACCGAGAAGCCGTTCTCCAGCCTGCAGGCCCGCGAGGCGGTGGCGATCGCCACCGACCGCCCGGCCCTCTCCCGGCTCGGGAGCGGCGCGCTGGTTCCCGGCTGCTATCTGCTTCCGCCGGCGATGACCGGGCACCCAACGCAGCCTTGCCCGTACGGGGACCCCGCCTCGTCTCCCGACGTGGCGAAGGCCAAGCAGCTCGTCCAGCAGTCCGGGATGGCCGGTACGCCCGTGACCGTGTGGGCACAGAACCGCCAGCCGCGGCTCGAGTGGGCGGAGAACTACGCCGCCACGCTCAACGCGATCGGATTCAAGTCGTCGCTCAAGACGATCGCCGACGCGGACTACTTCTCGACGATCGAGACGCAGAAGAACCACCCACAGACGGGCTTCGCCGACTGGCAGCAGGACTTTCCCAACCCGACCGACTTCTACCAGAACTCGGTCGACGCGAACTCGATCGCGCCCGTGGGGAACCCCAACTTCGGGGAGGTCAATGATCCTCACATCCAGTCGGAGCTGAAGGGCCTGTACCCGGTGCCGGCCACCCAGCTCGCGAGCGCGGCGGCCCGGTGGGCAGCCCTCGACTACTACGTCGCCCAAAAGGCGTACGTGGTTCCGTACGGCTACCTGTCATCGCCGGAGTTCACCTCAGACCGGATCGACTTCAGCAAGCTGGTGTTCAGCCCACTGATCGGCAACGATTTCAGCTCACTGCAGCCGAAGTAGCGCAATTGAGGAGACGGCCCGGGGCACGACGTCCCGGGCTGTCGACTCAACCCTGCAAATTGCTTACGCTTAGTCCCTCATGAGCACCACCGCCACCGGCACCGAGCTGGGGGCCGACCTCCCCGAACGACGAGACGTCGCCGGCGAGGAGCTGCCGCCCGGGATCGGGCCGTACGCGCTGGCCTGGCGCCGGTTGAGGCGCAACAAGGTCGCGCTCGCCTTCGGCGCGCTGTTCCTGGTGATCGTGATCCTGTGCCTGCTCGCGCCGGTGTACGCCCATGACATCGCGCACACCGGGCCCAACGATCAGCACGTCGACACCGCGCTCGACCAGTTCGGCCTGCCGATCGGACCTACCTGGCATGCCAAGTTCTTCCTGGGGGCCGATAACACCGGCCGCGACGTGGCCGTGCGCCTGCTCTACGGCGGTCGCAACTCCCTTCAGATCGGCGCCGAGGCCACCCTGATCACGATGCTGCTGGCGACGATCTTCGGGATCCTCGCCGGCTACTACCGCGGGGCAACGGACGGAATCATCTCGCGCGCGTTCGAGGTGATCTGGGCCTTTCCCGTCTATCTGCTCGGGATCTCGCTGGGCGTCGTGCTCGCGATCAGCGGGATCGATCTCGGCTTTATCCACATCAGCGGTAGCTCGCTGCTGATCACCGCGCTGATCATCGGGCTGATCTACACCCCGTACGTGGGCAAGTCGATCCGCGGTCAGGTGCTCGGCCTGCGCGAACGCGAGTTCATCGACGCCTCGCGCCAGCAGGGACTGGGCAACGTCCGGATCATGTTCCATGAGATCCTCCCCAACGTCTCCTCGACGATCATCGTGTTCATCCCGCTGGTCCTGGCCAACGCGATCTTGACCGAGGCTGGCCTGTCGTACCTGGGCGCCGGCGTGCGCCCGCCCAACGCTTCGTGGGGGACGATGATCGGCGACGGCATCCGCCTGCTCCCCGCCGCCGTCCACACCATGCTGGTGCCCGGGATCATGCTGATGCTCTGCGTCCTGGGGGTCAACGTGTTCGGCGACGGCGTGCGCGACGCGCTCGACCCGCGGGCCAGGATCCGGATCGACCACTAGCGCCTATGAGCCGTTTCATCGTCCGCCGGCTGGTCGCAATGATCGGGGTGCTGTTCGCGATCTCGATCCTCACCTTCCTGATCTTCACCGCGATCCCCCACCCCGAGCTGCAGATCGCGGGACGGTTCCCGACCGCCGCGACGCTCGCGCACATCCGGCATCAGTGGGGCTTCGACCAGCCGGTGTACGAGCGCTACCTGACGATCATGAAGCTCGTCTTCACCGGCAAGATCATCTCGTACACCCAGCAGGTCAACGTGGTTCAGCAGCTATGGATCCTTCTGCCGGTGACCGCTTCGCTTGCCATCGGCGCCGGGATCATCTGGCTGACGCTGGGGATCCTGTTCGGCGTGCTGAGCGCGTGGCGCGCCGGAGGCTGGCTTGACCGGGGGCTGACCGTGCTCGCGCTGATCGGCGTCTCGATGCCGGTGTTCTTCCTCGGCGCGGTGCTCTCGTATTACATCGGCGACAAGCTGGGCTGGTTACCCCCGGGGGATTACGTGAAGCTCACGACTGACCCCTGGGAGTGGTTCAAACATTTGATCTTGCCCTGGCTGGCCCTGTCGGTGCTGTTCATCGGCGTCTACTCTCGCGTCCTGCGCTCCACGATTCTCGACACGGTGAACGACGATTACGTTCGGACCGCGCGGGCCAAGGGACTGAACGAGCGACAGGTGATGACACGTCACGTGCTGCGCAACAGCCTGATCCCGATCGTCACCCTGTTCGGCCTTGATTTCGCAGCGGTGATCGGTGGCGGCGCGATCCTCACCGAGACGGTGTTCAGCCTGCACGGGATCGGGCAGTACGCGGCGCAGTCGGTCCAGGCGCTCGACATCCCGCCCGTGCTGGTGATCACGCTGTTTGGCGCGTTCGCCGTTGTGATCATCGGGGCGATCGTCGACATCCTCTACGCGGTGCTCGACCCGCGGATCCGGCTGTGAGCGCGACCGTAAACGTGGATACGCGCCCCAGCACGAGTGAGCACCTCCTGGAGGTCCAGGACCTGAAGGTCTCGTTCCGGACCGAGGACGGCGTCGTGAAGGCGGTCGACGGCGTCTCGTTCAGCGTCGAGCGCGGCGAGGTCGTGGCGGTCGTGGGCGAGTCGGGCTCGGGAAAGTCGGTCACCGCGATGACCATGATGGGGCTGACGCGCGGCCCGAATACCCGCTTCGAGGGCCGGGCCCTGTTCGACGGCCACGACGTCGTCGGCGCCACCGACGAGGAGCTGCGCAAGATCCGGGGGTCCGGCATCGCGATGGTCTTCCAGGACCCGATGAGCTCGCTCAACCCGGTGTACCGCGTCGGGAGGCAGATCGCCGAGCAGATCCGGGTCCACGAACCGAAGACCGGCAAGTCGCTGGCGCTCGACAAGGCCGTGGACTTGATGGAGCGGGTCGGGATCCCACACGCGCACGATCGCGCGCGCTCGTATCCGCACGAGTTCTCGGGCGGCATGCGCCAGCGCGTGATGATCGCGATGGCGCTGGCCAACGACCCCGAGCTGCTGATCGCCGACGAGCCGACCACCGCGCTCGACGTGACCATCCAGGCGCAGATCCTGGACGAGCTGCGCACGCTCCGCACCGAGACGGGCGCCGGGATCATCCTGGTCACCCACGACCTCGGGGTGGTCGCCGACATCGCCGATCGGATCGTGGTCATGTACGCCGGGCGGGTGGTCGAGCAAGGCACCCTGGACGAGATCTTCTACGACCCCCAGCACCCGTACACGTGGGGGCTGCTCGGCTCGATCACGCGGGTCGACCGGGACCGCTCGCAGCGCCTGCCGGCCATCCCCGGCCTGCCGCCGTCGCTGCTGCGCCCGCCCGAGGGTTGTCACTTCCGCCCGCGCTGTCCGCACGAGTTCGATCGCTGCCGTGAGGTCCCGCCGCTCGCCGCCCGAGTACCGGAGGCGCCGGCGCATCTCGACCGATGCTGGCTAGAGCTCGAGCAGAAGCGCCGCCTGCGTCAGGTCGGCGACCAGATCGGGCTCGTCAGCGAGGAGACGGTGATCTCGTGAGCGTCGACGTCGAGCCCCAGCCGCAGGCCGAGCCACCCTCGGTCCAGGACGGCGGGCCGCTGCTCGAGGTGACGCACCTACGCGTGCTGTTCCCGGTCAAGGCCGGCGCGGTCATCGCGCGCAAGGTCGGCGAGGTGCACGCGGTAGACGACGTGTCGTTTGAGCTGCGCGATGGCGAGACGCTCGGAATCGTCGGCGAGTCGGGCTGCGGCAAGACCACCCTGATCCGCACGCTGGTGCGGCTGATCGACGCGACCGACGGGACGATCCGCTTCCGCGGGACGGAGATCACGAAGGCCGACCGCAAGCAACTCGAGCCGATCCGCCGCGAAATGCAGATGGTCTTCCAGGATCCGCAGGCGTCGCTCAACCCCCGTAAGCGCGTGGGCCAGATCCTCGCCACCCCGTTGCGGCTACGCGGCGTATCGAAGGACAAGCTCGAGGCCGAGTCGCGGGGGCTGCTCGACAAGGTCGGCCTCCAAACCGAGCACCTCAACCGTTTCCCCCATGAGTTCTCCGGCGGTCAGCGCCAACGGATCGGGATCGCTCGAGCCCTGGCGATGGAGCCCAAGCTGTTGATGCTCGACGAGCCCGTGTCCGCGCTCGACGTGTCGATCCAGGCGCAGGTCATCAACCTGCTCGACGAGCTCCAGGACGAGCTGCGGCTCTCGTACGTGTTCGTGGCCCACGACCTGAGCGTGGTGCGCCACGTCTCGGACCGGATCGTCGTGATGTACCTGGGCAAGCTGGTGGAGATCTCGCCCGCCGAGGAGCTCTACAGCAAGCCGATCCACCCCTACACCTCGGGCCTACTCGGCGCGATCCCGATCCCGGACCCCAAAGAGAACCGGGCGCGGGAGCGGCCGATCGTCGGCGGCGAGCCGCCCAACCCGATCCGGCCGCCGGCCGGCTGCCGCTTCCACACCCGCTGCCCCCGCGCCACCGAGATCTGCTCGGCCGTCGAGCCGCAGCTGACCGAGTACGCGGGCGGGCATCTGGCCGCGTGCCACCACCCGCAGCATGTGACCTCGGCGGAGATCGCGAGCGCCAGCCGCTCGGCGGCCAGCCCCCTCAGCTCGGGCGAGGAACGGCCGGAACCCGAGTGATCGCGCCTAAGGGGTAGGCGCTTACAAGTAAGGGGTGCCCGCCTCCAAGTGGCTGCGTTCTCCCGATGTCGGATCGGGCCTCTCAGTTCATCCTGATCGCAGTGGAAAAGCAGGATTCGATCGAGAGGAACGAACAATGCATCCCAGCATCTCCCAGGCCGTCGCATCCCAGCAGATCGAGGACGCGCAGCGCGCCGCGAGCGAGCGCCGGCGGGCCGCCGAGGGCCACACCCGCGTCGCGAAGCGTCGCGGAATCTCGCGATACTTCTGGCATGCGCGCGAGGGTCACGTCAAGTCGGTTCGTCGGTCGCATCGGGGAACTCGCGGCGCTGGAGCGCGCCTCACGTGAGGCCGCCGAGCAGCGCCCCGTGGTGGTGCTGCTCGGTGGCGAATCCGGGGTCGGCAAGACGCGCCTGGTTCGGGAGTTCGAACACCGCATGTCCGATTCCGAGGCGGAGGACATCCTGGTCCTCCGTGGCGACGCGGTCGAGGAGGCCGACGGCGAGCTTCCCTACGCCCCGCTGATCGGGGCCTTACGGCCGCTGGTGCGCAGTCGCCACCCGGTGTTCGATGCGCTCGGCCGGGGAACGCGCTCGCAACTCGCGGCGCTGCTGCCGGGCATCGACGAGGAGCCGGCGGTGGCCGATCGCAACGATCCCTCAGCCCAGCTCCGGCTGTTCGAAGGGCTGCTCGAGCTGTTCGACCTGCTGAGCGAAGACCGGGTCCTGGTCCTGACCCTCGAGGACCTCCATTGGGCCGACCGCTCGACGCGCACGTTCGTTGACTTCCTGGCCCGAGGCCTGCGGCGCGAGCGGGTCATGCTGCTGCTGAGCTACCGGACCGACGAGCTTCACCGCCGCCATCCGCTGCGCTCGCTGCTGGCCGAGCTCGAGCGCCTGGACCGGGTGCGGCGGGTCGAGCTCGAGCCGTTCGACCGCCTCGAGCTGGCCGAGGCGCTGGCCGACATCCTCGACGAGACACCGACCGACCAACTCGTGCAGCGCCTGTACATGCGCAGCGAGGGCAACCCGCTGTACACCGAGGAGCTGCTCGCCGCCGGGATGGACGGGCGCGGCGCCGCGCCCCAGTCGCTGCGCGACGCCTTCATGCTGCGGATCGAGCGCCTCTCCCCGGACGCGCAGTCGGCCGCCCGGGCGATCTCCGCGGCGCGCGCGCTCGACGAGGTGACGATTTCCGAGGTGACCCGGATCGAGCCCGACCCGCTGCATCTGGCGCTGCGCGAGGCGGTCGCCGAACAGGTGCTGGTCGCCGGCGAGGACGGGCGGCTCAGCTTCCGACACGCGCTCCTGCGCGAGGCTATGTACGACGATCTGCTGCCGGGCGAACGCAGCGAGCTGCACCTCGCGCTGGCGCGCGCGCTCGAGGAGCGCGGCGAGTGCGAGGACGACCGCGGACTCGAGCTGACCTCGACGGTCGCCCATCACTACTCCGTCGCGGGTGACCAGCCGGCCGCGCTACGCGCCACTGTGCAGGCGGCGCTCGCCGCCGCCGAGGTCCACGCGTACGGCGACGCGGCCGAGCTCGCCGAGCGGGCGCTCGACCTGTGGCCGCGCGTGCCCGACGCCGCGACGACGATCCCGCTGGATCACGTCGAGCTGCTGTGCGTGGCTGCCACGGCACATCGTCGAGCCGACGATGAGCCCCGCGCCGAGACGTTGATCAAGCGGGCGCTGGGCGAACTCGACCCGGAGTTGGACCCGCGCCGTTACTCGGAGTTGCTCGACGATCTCTCGCGCGTGCAGTGGAGGCTGAATCGTGCGTCCGAGGCGATGGAGACGGCGCAACGGGCACTGGCGCTCCTCCCACCCGGCGAGGTCAGCCCCGAGCTCGCGTCGCTCCTGGCCTGGCTGGCTCGGACCAAGCACCTGCGGGGGCGCTATCGCGAGGCGTTCAAAGAAGGCAAGGTGGCGCTTGACGCGGCCCGGGCCGCGGGAGACAGGCGCGCGGAGAGCGAGGTCCTCAACACCCTCGGCGTGTCACAGGTCATGCTCGGCGAGGTCGACGAAGGAGTCTCGTGTCTGCGCGCGGCGATCGAGATCGCCCGGGCCGACGATGACTTCAGCCGCATGGAAGGGGCCTACTCGACCCTGGCGGAGGCGCTCAGCCTGGCCGGGCGCACGCAAGATGCACTCGAGACCAGCAAGGAGGGAATCGCCGCTGCGGCCGCGCGCGGGACCCGCGTGGCGGACTGGATGTTGCTGACCGGCTCGGATCTCGCGTTCGAGAGCGGCGATTGGAAGGCCGCGCGCGAGTATCTGAACCAGGCCGGGACTCACCCCGCGGGCACTCAGCTGATCTTCCGGCTACTCCGCGAGATCGAGCTCGCGCTTGGCGTCGGCGACGAGGAGATCGCGGCGGAGCGCCTGAACGACCTCGAGCCGCTCATCGCGCGCTCATCCGAGCCGCAATGGATCGGGGCGTTCGGAACGCTGAAGGCCGAGTGCCTGCGTCGCCGGCGCGACCTGGTTGAGGCGCGCGCCGCCGTGGCCAACGGACTCGACCGGATCGAGATCTGCACCGACGACGTGATGCGGATCGCGCGCGTCACCGCGGCCGGCATGCGCGTCGAGGCCGACATCGCCCAACGTGCCCGCGACCTGCGCCTGAAGTCCGACGAGCGCGATGCGCTCGCCCGCGCGCGCATCCACATGCAGCGCCTGCGCGCGGCGGCCACCGAAGGCGGCCCGGTGGAGAGCGCCTGGAAGGCGTCGGGGGCGGCCGAGCTGGCGCGGGCCCGGGGCCGGAGCGACGCGAAGTTGTGGGTCGCGGCGGCGCGCGAGTGGGACGCGATCTCGCGGCCCTTCCAGCGCGCAGTGGCGCTGTGGCGGGCTACCGAGGCATACGTGGAGGCGGGCGATCGAGCCGCTGGGGCACAGACGGGTCAGGCCTCGCTCGAGCTGGCGCAGCGGCTCGGCGCTCGATGGTTGGCCGAGGAGCTCACCGCGCTCGCCCAGCGCGCGCGGCTCGGGCTCGGCGAGCCCGAGGGCGACGGCGACGCCAACGGGCGACAAGCCGAGTCCGACGGCGCCGGCGAGGAGGACCCGTTCGGTCTGACCGCGCGCGAGCGCCAGGTGCTCGCGCTGGTGGCCGAGGGCGCGACCAACCGCCAGATCGGCGCGGCGCTGTTCATGGCCGAGAAGACGGCCAGCGTGCACGTCTCGCGGATCCTCTCGAAGCTCGGCGTGAGCAGCCGGACCCAGGCGGCCGCGGTGGCGCACCGCCTTCACCTGTAGCCGGCGGGGAGTCTCAGGCCATGCCGGCGCCGGCGACGCGCGCGGCCGTCTTGGCGGCCGGGGCGACCGAGGCCGCCGCCGTGGCCGCCACGGCGGCCGGACCCTCCTCCGCCTCGACCATGCCGATCAGAATGTCCACGATGCTCGGGTCGAACTGCGTCCCCGAGTTCGAGGTCAGCTCGGCGCTCGCGATGTCGTAGGCGAGCGCCTTGCGGTACGGGCGGTCGGTGCGCATCGCGTTCCACGTGTCGCAGCAGGCGATGATCCGCGCCTCGAGCGGGATCTCCAAGCCCGCCAGGCCGTCCGGGTAGCCGCCGCCGTCCCAGCGCTCGTGGTGGGAGCGGACGATCAGCCCGACCTCGCGCATGAACCCGCCGACCTGGTCGAGCATCCGCTGCCCCTCGATCGTGTGGGTCTTCACGATCGCCCACTCGTGCGGGTCGAGCTTGCCGGGCTTGTTGATGATCTCCTTGGGGATCGCGATCTTGCCCACGTCGTGCAGGAGAGCGGCGAACTCGAGGTTGCGCCGCCGCTCGGCGCTCAATCCGAGACGCTCCGCCACGTCGAGGGTCAACGCGACGACGCTGCGGCAGTGCTGGCCGGTGTAGCTGTCGTCGGCCTCGACCACGTCGCCGAGCACCAGGGCGGTGCCGCGGTAGGCGTTGCTCAGCTCGAGCGTGCTCTCCAGGCGCCGGCGGCGCTCGTGGGCGAACACGGCGAGAAGACCGAGCAGTGGCACCATCGCGAGTGTGCCGAGGATCACGTGATGGGTGGCCGCGGCGGCGAGCAACCCGGCCGGCGTCAGCGCCGCGTCCACCGCGTACACCCACGTCTCCCTCAGTTGCAGGGCGAAGCGGGCTCGGACCGCGACCGCGAAACGGAGGGCGGCGATCGTGAAGTCGACCACGCACTGGGCCGTGAACGCCACGATCAACAGGCCTGCGCCGGCCTCGGTGGGCGCGACCTCGGCGATCGCGAACACTGCCGCGGCACCGAGCGAAAACCACGCGTTCGGGATCTGAAGCACCAACCGGCTGGGCCGGCTGGTGCCGCGGATGATCCCGGGCACCTGCGCGAGCGCGAAGGCGACCGCGACCGCGATCGGCACGACCGCCGGGGGAACCGCGAACAGGAGCGGGACGAACGCCAGCTGAGTTGGGACCGTGAAGCCGAGCGGCGTCTCGAACTGGACCTTGATCGACAGCGTGAGGACGAGCAGGCAGACGATCGCCGGGGCGACGGCAAAGGATTCCGGCGGCTCGACCAGCCACAGCGCGACGATCGCGACGATCAGCCCCGCCGTCGCCACGAGCCCGCTGATCAGTTCCGGGTAGGTGATACCGGCGCCGGCGCGGCGCAACGTATGCTCGAGCAGTTGCTGCTCTTCAAGGTTTGGCTCGATCGACATGCTCAAAGGGGGATCGGCTACGCGTGCACGAGGCTTGAAGAACTCGGACGGATGTGGGAGTCCAACATGTGTCGAACGGGCTGACGGGCGCTCAAACGCCTCGGCAAGCGGTCGATAAACCCACCTGTCAAACGCTGAAAAAGGCAAACCCGGTGCGAGCCGGGGACGCAAAGCCAGAGGTCTCGACTCAGGTCGAGATGGCTCGGCTGCCGGCACCACCAAGGAAGGTATGTGCTGACATGAAATCTGCAGTACTTCGCCGGGCCGTCGGGCTCGGCATCGCCGTCGCGGCACTGGCCGCAGGGAGCGCCCAGGCTGCAACCGTCACGTCGCCCGTCGACACGTCGGGCTGTTCCGCCGGAGCGTTCTCACAGCCGTTCGCCTCGGCGCACGACTCAAACTGGTACACGTTGATGCCCGGTGAGAGCGCCGGTAGCTTCGACGGCACCGGCTGGACGCTCACCGGGGGCGCGAAGCTCGTCGCCACCACGCTGGCCGACGGTTCCGTCGGCACGGTCCTCGATCTCCCCAGCGGGTCGACGGCGGTGAGCCCGGTCATGTGCGTCACCTCGGCCTATCCCACGGCCCGCACGTTGGTGCGGAACGTGACCGGAGGCGACGGCGTGCACTTCAAAGTCGCCTACGACGGCACCCGCACCTGGGCGCAGCCGCAGGAGACAGGTCAGGTGCACGGCAACCATAGCGCCTGGACGCTGTCGAGCAACGTCAACGTCCATCCCGCGAACAGCGTGACCGGCTGGCAGCCTGTTCAGTTCACGCTCGCAGCCGGGGGGAACAACAGCGAGTTCCAGATCTACGACTTCTACGTAGATCCCCGCTGCGCTCACTAGCGGGTCAGGCGGTGCGCACCGGGGCGCACCGCCATACCCACCCCTTCACCTGCGGGCGACTTTCTTACCGGGGTTCAGCAGACCCTTCGGATCGAAGACGCGCTTAATCGCCTCGTGCAGGGCGATCGCCGGCGGCGCCCATTGGCGGGTCAGCTGACCACCCTTGACCAGGCCCATTCCGTGCTCGCCCGAGATCGAGCCGTGTAGGTCCACCGCCAGCACAAACAGGTCCTCCGCGGCCTGCTCGGCTCGCTCGAGCTCGGCCGGATCATCGAGGTCGATCATGAAGGTGGAGTGGAGGTTGCCGTCGCCGGCGTGGCCCCAGCTGCAGGCCTCGACGCCATGCCGCCGACCGATCTCGAGGGTCCCCTCGATCGCCGCCTGGAGCCGGTCCACGGGAACCACGATGTCCTCGGAGATCTTGCCGCCCCGTTGCGCGGTGACCCCGATCGAGGCGCCGTCGCGCCAGCGCCACAGGGCGTTGATTTGCTTGGCCTCGGTCGGGGCGTGGACCATCAGCGCGTTCTCGCTCAGGACCTCGGTCAGCTCGGCGTGGATCCGCGCGGCCTCCTCGGCGGTCCCGTCGGCGTCGGCGATGACCATGAACGCGGCCTCGTCGGGCACGTCGGCCGGGAACGCCCCGCGGGTCGCCGTCACGGCGCCCCCGTCGAGGTACTCGAGCGCGGCCGGGACGACGCCGCTGGCCAGCACGTTTTCAATTGCCGCGCAGCCGGCGTCGATGCTCTCGTAGAGCGCGGCGAGCGGAAGCGCGGCCTCGGGCGCCGGGATCAGCTTGACCCACGCGGCGGTCACCACCCCGAGGGTTCCCTCCGACCCGATCAGTAGCGACTTGAGGTCGTAGCCGGCGACGTCCTTGCGGATCGGCCCTCCAACCGTGACCAGCTCGCCGGGCGCGAGCACCACCTCGAGTCCGGTGACCCAGGCGCCGGTCACGCCGTACTTGAAGGCGTGCGGCCCGCCGGCGTTCGTGGCGATGTTGCCTCCCAGCTGTGACTGCTCGGCCGACCCCGGGTCGGGCGGGAACAGCAGTCCGTTCTCGCGCGCGCGTCGGCGGAGATCCGCGGTGATCACGCCGGCCTCGGGCGCGGCGCGCCACAGTCCGGGGTCCAGGTGCCTGATCTTCGTCAGGCGCTCGAGGCTCAGGACCACGCCGCCATCGACCGGAACGGCGCCGCCGGTGAATCCGGTGCCCCCGCCTCGCGCGACGATCGGCACGTCGTGCTCGTAGCACCAGTGCACGGCCTGGGCGACCTGTTGCGCGTCCTTGGGGAGCGCCACCGCGTCCGCCCTGCCGCGCAGGTTCCGGCTCTCGGTGGCGTCGCTCAGGTAGCGGCGGGTCGTTCCGGGCAGGACGGCGTCGGGGCCGAGGAGGCGTCCCAGCTCGCGCTCGAGCGAGGCCGATGCGGTGGCGGTCACTCCGCGATCCTACCCTCGCCGTTACCGTTCAGGGCATGGGCAAGGTGTTCGACGGCATCGACGAGCGACTCGAGCGGTGGATCGCCGCCCAGCCGATGTTCTTCGTGGGAACCGCGCCGCTCGATCCCGACGGCCACGTGAACGTCTCGCCCAAGGGCCCGATCGACACCCTCCGGTTGCTCGGGCCTCAGACCGTGGCGTATCTGGACCACGTCGGCAGCGGCGCGGAGACCGTCGCTCACCTGCGCGAGAACGGGCGCATCGTGATCATGCTGTGCGCGTTCGAGGGACCCCCGCGAATCGTCCGTCTGCACGGTCGGGGGTCCGTGGTGGGCGCTTCGGATCCGCGGTTCGAGGAGCTGCTCGACGCCTGGGCCTTCGCCGAGCCGGCCGTGCCGGGGATGCGCCGCTCGATCGTCCTGGTCGAGCTGGAGCGGATCGCGGATTCGTGCGGCTACGGCGTACCGCTGATGACGTATCAGGGCCAGCGGCCGCATTCGGAGCTGTGGGCGGAGAAGAAGCTCCGGGTCGGCGGACCCGACGCGCTGTTGGAGTATCAGCGAGCCAAGAACCTGGTCAGCATCGACGGGCTGCCCGCCGTTGAGTTGCCCGTGCCGGTGGCCGAGTAGCTGCCGTGCTGCCGGTCTTCGACGGGCACAACGATGCCCTGACCAGGGACGATTACGCGCTGCTGGCCTCGGGCCGGGCCGGCGGCCACCTCGACCTACCCCGGATGCAGGCCGGGGGCGTGCGTGGCGGCATCTTCTCGGTGTTCACCAGCTCGGCCGAGAATCAGTCGCCGGTGGAGCACGCGATCGCCGCCGCGGATGCCACGGCGGTCGCGGGTCGGCTGCTGGCGCTCGAGCGAGCAGGGTCCGTGCGCGTGGCGCGTGCCGCCGCCGATCTGGATCGCGCCTTCGCCGGTGACGCCCCGCCCGCGGCGGTGCTCCACCTGGAGGGCGCGGAGGCGATCGATGCCGGGCTCGAGGCGCTCGAGTTCTGGTACGAGGCCGGGCTGCGCTCGGTGGGGCCGGTGTGGAGCCGCTCCAACGCGTTCGCCCACGGCGTGCCGTTCGTGTCGCCTTCCTCGCCCGACATCGGGCCGGGCCTGACCGAGGCCGGGTTTGGGCTCGTTCGCCGGTGCGCCGAGCTCGGGATCATGATTGACGTGAGCCACCTCAACGAGGCGGGGTTCTGGGACCTTGCGCGGCTCGAGCTCGGGCCGATCGTGGCCAGCCATTCGGGCGTGCATGCCATCTGCCCCACCTCGCGCAACCTGACCGACGCTCAACTCGACGCGATCGGCGCGTCGGGCGGACTGGTGGGGATCGTGTTCGCGGTGCGGTTCCTGCGACCCGATTTCGGCGACGACGTCGATACGCCCCTGTCGCTGATCGCCGAGCACGCGCGGTACGTGGCCGACCGGATCGGGGTCGCCCACGTCGCGCTCGGGTCCGACTACGACGGCGCCACGATCCCCGCCCCGCTGGGCGATGTGGCGGGCACGCCTCGGTTGCTCGACGCGCTGCGGGCCGGCGGATTCGAGGACTCCGAGGTCGCGCAGATCGCCTGGGGGAACTGGCGGCGCGTACTCGGCGAGTGGTGGCGAGCCTGATCCGCGGCTACTCGTTGCCGCCGCTCCCGATCGGGAGCGCGTAGAAGAGCGCCAGCCCGCCGCAGATCGCCAGGGTGGCGTACGACGAGACCGCGGCAAGGGCCGTGGCGATCGCGTAGGGGATGACCCCCGCGGCGGCGCGCGAGAGGATCTGGCGCCGGCGCTCTTCTGACAGGGGCGTCGCGAGTCGATGGTGCTTGGCGAGAAGGATGTGCGCGTTCAGAACGGCGAAGAACACGCCCATGACGAGGAACGCGCCGCTGTAGATCGCGGCGGCCAGGTGCTGTCCGCTGGTCTTTCTCAGGTACTCGGCCATCAGCTTGGTGGCGAACGGGAGCACCGCGATCGCCATGAGGAGCAGCAGGTTGAGGAACAGGATCGTGCGGTCGGCCTCGCGGAGCCGGCTGATCATCACGTGGTGGTTGATCCAGATGATCCCGATGGTCAGGAACGACACGACGTACGCGGCGTAGACCGGCCACTGCGTCGCGAGCCCGTGCCCCAGGGTCTCACCGGGGGCGAGGGCGGGCAGGTCGATGTTGAGGACGAGCAGCGTGATCGCGACCGCCATCACGCCGTCGGAGAAGGCCTCGAGCCGCCCGGTGCTCACGCCGGGGGTTTCGCCGAGGGACGGCCGGCTCCTGTCCTCGTCCTCGCGATTTGCGAAAAACCTGCAAGAAGCGGTGTAAACCTACCGTTTGCTACTCAAGTTTTTCGGGGGATGGCCGATTCGCTGAGTGAATGGGATCAACTTCACTGCGCCCCCTCAGCCGGGCACGCCTGCTCGCGTTCGCGATCGTCGGCAACGTCCTACCCGTGATGATCGCCGCGGCGACCGCTCGGTCGTCCCATCGCGCGCTGTTCTACCTCGGCGCGGCCGTGGCTTGCGTGGCGCCGCTCGTGGTCGTCCTGGTCCCGCGCCGGCGCCGGCACCTGCTGTTCTGGGCCGCCGCGTTCGCGCAGATCCCGGCGCTGACGTTGATGCAGGCCTACAGCGGCGGCGCCGCGTCGAGCTACTCGGTGCTGGTGATCATGGCGATGGTCTGGTTCGGGCTGGAGGCCACCGACGTCGAGCTGGGGGCTGGGCTGTTCGTGCTCGCGGTGTGCTGCGTGGTGCCGATGGGGCTGATCGGGCCGCCGGCGTATCCGGTCTCGTGGGGTCATGCCGCGATGCTGATCATGGTCGGGGTCACCGTGGCGGTCTCGCTGCGCGCGGTCGTGCGTGAACTCGGCACGCTCGCCCAGCGGTTCGCCCAGGAGGCGGTCGTCGACGACCTGACCGGACTGCTCAACCGCCGTGGGTGGAGGTACACGGCGCCCCGCGAGCTCGCCCGGGCATCACGGAGCGGCAACCCGATCACGCTCGTGACGCTCGACCTCGACAACTTCAAGGAGCTCAACGACGAGCTCGGGCACGAGCAGGGCGACCACGCGCTGCGCGACACCGCCGAGCGGATCCGGGCCACCCTGCGCGCCGGCGACGTCGTGGCCCGGCTCGGTGGCGACGAGTTCGTTGCTCTACTGACCAACTCGACGCTGACGGGGTCGCTGGCGGCGATCGACCGGCTTCGCGAAGCGACGCCCGAGCGCGAGGCGTTCTCGTCCGGCGTCGCGGTCTGGGACCGCAAGGAGGACCTGCCCGAGCTCCTGCGCCGCTCCGACCTGGCGCTGTACGCGGCCAAGGGGGCCGGCGGCGGCTGTACCGAGGTCGCGCCGCCGATCCTCGAGCCGCTGCCCGAGATCACGTTCCGCTGGGCGCACGACGCCGAGGACGACGAGCAGCTGGACGAGCAGTCCGCGGCCGGTTAGGTCTTCTCGAGGATCTGGCGCAGGCGGGCCAGGTCCTTGCGCGTGGCCCGGCGGACTGCCATTGCCTCGATCGGGGCGGTGAGCCGGCTGAGTAGTCCGGTTGCGCCGCCGCGGTTGCGCAGGGTCATTTCTGTCCTTTGACCGTCCGCGTCGCTCCACGTGTAGGTGGTTTCCATCGGGAACGGATCCCCGGTCGCGCTCATCACGAGCCGCTCGTTTCGTGTGTACTCGTCGACGCGATAGGTGTAGGTCAGCCGGCGGCCCAGGAACCGTGCGGTGAACTCGATCTCCGATCCGGTTGCCAACGGAGGGTCGGTCTTCCACGCGACGGACTCGATGTTCGCGTACCACGCGGGAGCGTTGTCCGGATCGGCGGCGTAGTCGGCGACCTCGCTGCGTCGTTTTGCGATCGTGATCTCGGTCAGGACGTCGACAGCCAACGCCGGCGCTCCTCGGGAGTCTCGGTCGGGTAGGCGGCCGGCTCGCGGTTGCCGGCGATCGCGGCCAGGCGGTCGAGGAACCGGGTCCAACCGTCGTCGTGCAGCGGCCGGGCGCCGGCGGACAGGCCGGTGTGCGCGAGGCGGATCTTGGTCGCCGTGTCGCCTTGCGGGGTCAGCGTCACCTCGACCTGAGAGCTGCCGGGTGGCACGCCCATGTTCGGGTCGGTCCAGCCCCAGGTGAGGGTGATCCGGTGCGGACGGTCGAGTACCACGTACCTGCCCTCGCAGTACTGACCCGGTATGACCTCGAACCGGAACACGCCACCGGGCCGCGGGTCGAGGTCGGCCGTGAGCCCGAGCCAGCGGACGAGCTTGGCGGGGTCCACGAACATCTCGAACGCCTCCTCGGGCGCTACCGGGAGCACGAGCTCGTGGATGACCGCGTCGTCTTCGATCACTTGCCGTTGCGGTCGGGGTCGAGTTCTTTTGCGAGCCGGGCGAGCCGCTCGCCCCAGAACGCGTCGAGCATCGCCTTGACCTCCGCGAGCCTGGTTGCGTGGGCGCGGTAGAGCCTGCGGTTGCCTTCCTGGCGGAGCGTCACGAGCCCGGTCTCCCGGAGGATCCTCAGGTGCTGCGAGGCCGCGGGCCGCGACAGCTTGCACCTCGACGCGAGCTCACTCGAGCTGCGCTCCCGGTCGAGCACGAGCGAGAGCATCTGCCGGCGCCGGGGGTGGGCGAGGGCGGTCAGTGCGGCGTCGGGTGAGCGGTGGCGCGCCGGCACGGGGGTTGCCGGTCGGATTCTAATTGCAGATTAAGGCAATATGCAATCTGTGGTGTGGGGTGTGGGTGTGGGTGTGGGGTGTGGGGTGTGGGCTGTGGGCTGTGGGCTGTGGGGTGTCGGTGTGGCTGGGTGTCTGACTGGCTGGGCGCCAGCGCCGGCGTTTGCTGGGCGTGGGCGTCGCTGTGTGCATGACGCGCCCCGGTACCGACTCCGCGACGACGCGAAATGCACAGAGAGCGTCGTCCACGCGCTTAAGCGCCTCTTCGCAACTCCATAGAGCGCTCTTCGTCAGTTGCGAAGCCACTCTTCGATCCGGTGTCGAGAGTGGGCGCCATGAAACTTCATCACGTATTTGCAACTGTCACCGCCGCCGCCGCGCTCACCGGCTTGTGGGCGGCGTCCGCCTCGGCCGATACGACGGGGCAGGAGTCGGTGAGCCAGAACTGGGCCGGGTATGTGGCCGGCGACTCGTCGTCGGGCACGCAGTTCTCGAGCGTGTCCGGAAGCTGGGTGCAGCCGAGCGCCAAGTGCGGCTCGGGTCAGACCTACTCGGCGTTCTGGGTCGGCATCGGCGGGTCGGGCAACGGGTCGGGCGCCCTTGAGCAGACCGGCACGCAGGCGGACTGCAACGCCGACGGCAGCACCGACTACTACGCGTGGTACGAGCTCGTCCCCGCCGGGCCCGTGCGCCTCGACCTGGCGATCAAGCCCGGCGACAAGATCACCGCCAAGGTCGACGTGAATGGGACGAACGTCACGGTGTCGCTGAACGACGACACCACCGGCCAGTCCTCGACCAAGACGCTCCAGATGGACAACCCCAGCCCCGACACCTCGAGCGCGGAGTGGATCGCCGAGGCGCCGTCGGCGTGCGACGGCTCCGGCTCCTGCCAGCCGCTTCCGCTGTCTGACTTCGGCACCGTCCAGTTCACCGGCGCCTCCGCGACCGCGAACGGCCACACCGGCACGATCTCGGATTCGAACTGGGCCGCTCAGCCGGTCGTGCTCGGCAGCGGTGGCACTTCGGACGTCAGCTTCGCCGCTGACCAGTCGAGCGCCGGCGCGGCGCCCTCGTCGCTTTCGTCTGACGGCTCGTCGTTCTCGGTCGCCTATCAGCAGTCCGGCGCGTCGGCGTCCGGGTCAGGGACGGGTGGATCGGCCGGCGGCTCGGGCGACTATGGCTACGGCGATGGCGGCTATGGCTACGGCGGCTATCCGGGGGCCGACGGTGGCTACGGTTACGGCGGCTATCCGAGCGCCGGCGGTGGTTACGGCCAATATGGCTATGGCGGCGGGGGCTATGGCTACGGAGCCTTCTGATCCTCATGCGGCGCCGCGCTCGAGCCGCTGATCGGCCCGGCCCGCGAGGGCGATGCGGTAGGCGGTGGCGAGCCGATCGAGGGCAGCCTCCCAGCTTCGGTCTCGCACCGCCGCCAGGCCGCCGCGACCAATGCGCTCGGATAGAAGCGGAGTGCCAGTCACTGATACCACCGCGTCGGCGAGAGCATTGACCTCCGGCTCCGCGAGCAGCCCGGTCTCCCCGTGCTGGATCAGCGAGGAGGGGCCGCCCCGGTCGACCGCGACCACGGGCAGCCCGCTGGCCTGGGCCTCAAGCACGACCTGGCCGAAGGTCTCGGTCGAGCTGGCGAACAGGAAGGCGTCGGCGCTGGCGTAGGCGCGGGCCAGGGCATCGCCCTCGAGCCATCCGAGGAACGTGGCCCGCTCGCCGAGCCGCTCGCGCAGCAACGCTTCTTCGGGACCGCCGCCGGCGAGCGCCAGGTGCAGCCGCGGGTCACGACGATAGGCCTCGAGGAAGGCGTCGGCCAGCAGGTCGACGCCTTTCTCCTTGCTCAGGCGCCCGGCGTAGAGCACGGTGATCGCGCCCGGCAACATGCCGGCGACGCGGTGGCTCGGGTCGAAGCGGTGCAGGTCGACGCCGCGGTCCCAGCGCCGGATGCGCTCGCTCGTGATCCCCAGCCCCGTGAGCCGGTCGTCGCTGGCCGGGCTGGGCGACAGCACGACGTCGCAGGCGCCGTAGAACGCTCCGAGTGCCCAGTTCGTCATCCCCTCGAGCTGGGCCTGGCCGGTGCGCAGCGCGACGTACGCGCCGAGCTCGGTGTGATAGCTGCCGACGCACGGGAGGTCGAGCACCCGTGCGAGGAGCCAGGCGGCGATGCCGGCCGGGCCGGGAGAACAGACGTGGACGACGTCGTAGCGTCCCTCGGCGAGGGCATCGACGATCGACGGAACCGTGGGGACACCGATCTTCAGCCCCGGGTAGAAGGGGATGTCGATCTCGGCCACCGCGCTCAGCCGGCGGTCGACGTCGGCGTCGGTGCCGATCACCTCGACATCGAATCCCCGCACGCCGCGGGCGCGGATCTGCTGGATCGCGTGCGTCACCCCGTGCATCCCGCCGATGCCGTCGACCACCACCGCCACCCGCGGGCGGTCGCCGTCGCTGCGAGTCAGCTTGGCCTTCTCGCGTCCGAGGAACGCCGCCGCCGCGGCATACGGGATGGCCGGCATGCAGGCGTCGAACAGCGACAGCGCGCTCCGGTCGAGGTCGGGGGTGCCCTGCTCCAGGCTCGCCACGGTCTCGTGCACCACACGGGCCAGCTTGCGCTCGTGTACGCGGCGCGCGCGGCGGTCGAGATCCGCGTGGCCCAGCTCTCCCTCCTGCAGCTGGTAGAGCAACTTGTGCTCGTCGACGTCGAGTTCCATCGAGAGCAGCCAGGCGCGCAGAAGCGCTAGCGCATCTTGCGCCTCGAGGTCGGCGCCGCCGCCCCCGTGCCGGGCGTCGCCCTCCTTCAGCACCCGCTCGACGATCTGGAGCACGGTCGCGGGGTCGGGCTCGAGCCGGCGCCTCGCCGTGGCCGAGCGACCGGATGGCGAGCGCCATCGCGGCGTGCGCCCACTTGGCCGCGCTGCCCTGCTGCCCGTGCGCGGACACCCGCCCGGCCCGGATGTGAGCCAGGAACTCCGCGGGGTTGGCGGCATACGGCGTCTCGGTGAACGTCCGGCCTACGTCGATTCCGGCGTGGTCATCGGACCCACCAATAGCGGTTCCCCCGTGGGTCTCGATATACACAAACGCCGGCAAATTGAGTTCCTTGGCTCGGGAGCCGTTCCGGGTTTCCCAGATCGGGAACAGCTGGGCCAGGCGGCGCCGGTGGCGCGCGGTGAGCGGCGCGGTCACGGCGTAGAACGGATGGGCGAGCGCGGCGGTGATCTCCTGCTCGTGCAGGTAGCTCGCACACGCCTCGACGTCGCCCCGGTTGGCCTGCAGCCACGCGTGATCGTCGGGGGTGATCCCGAAGCAGAGAACGTGTACGGCCTGCGGCTCCCCCTTGAAGCTCGCGGTCAGCTCTTCGGAGATGAACACGTCGGGCAGGTGCGCGAGGGACAGGGCGCCATCGATCGTGTCGTGATCGGTGATCGTCACGAAATCCATGCCCCGGCGCTTGGCCAGCTCGTAGACCTCGAGCGGCTCGGTGGCGCATTCCGGAATTTCCAGCGAACGCTGCACTCCGAGCTTGGAGACGTGCGAGGCGGAGGAGTGCACATGCAGGTCGGCCCGACTCATTTGGTTCATGGGACCAGGATCACCCTGCAAACGGGGGGGTCAGTGAAGAACGAGGTCACGTTCTGTAACGATTTGGTTATCGCGGGCATGGGATTGGTGGGGGATGGGAGAACAATGCCTTCATGTCTGTGCCCAGCGCTAGGCTCGCGGATTCGGTCGTCCTGAAGCGCGCGTCGCTCCGGATTGAGGTGTCTTTACGGCCGTTCGAGCTGACGGTCTATCGGGGCGAGCGCCGTGCGCTGCGGTCGCTCGGTGCGTGGGTTGCCGACGGCACGGTCCACGACCATTTCATCCAGCTGACCGAAGGGGTCATACCGCGGGAGGAGCTGTCTCCGCCCGAGCGCGCAAGGTTGGCCCTGGTGCAGGATCTCTCGCCCGAGGCGCTGTCGCTGTCGCTCGAGTTGGCCGGTGGACGGCGGGCGCGACTCGAGATCGCGATGACCGAGGACGATCGCGTGACGTTCGAGCTCGAACCTGAAGGGGAGCCGCTGCGCGTCGCGTTCGACTGGCGCCGGCGTTCGGACGAGCACTGGGTCGGCCTGGGCGCGCGGCACGGCACACAGCTCGACCAGGCCGGACGGCTCGTACAGCTCGGAGCCGACCGCCGCTACACCGGACCGGACTGTCCCGCCGAACTGCTCGCCGGCGGTGGGATTCCCCAGGGGGACTGCGCGCCGGTTCCGTGGGTCGTCTCGAGTCGTCGCTACGCGGCCTGGGTGCGATCGCACGGCAACGGGGTCATCTTCGACCTGGTCGGCGATCGGGTCGGGGCGTCGACCCGCGCCTCGTCCGGGCCGCTCGTCCTGGAGCTGTTCTGCCATCCCACGCCGGCCTCGCGGCTGCGCGCGTTCTGCCGGCTGACGGGCTTTCCGGCCGTTCTGCCCGAGTGGGGCTACGGGTTCTGGAAGAGCCGCGACGTGTACGAGCACCAGGACGACGTCGTCGAGGACTTCGAGGGCATGACCGGGCACGACATCCCGCTCGACGCGATCGTGCTCGATTCCCCCTGGGAGACCCAGTACAACACGTGGGAGTTCAACCCGTTTCAGTTCCCCGACGCGGTCGGGCTGATCCGGCGGATGCGCGCCGACGGCGTGCGGACGGTCGTGTGGGTGACGCCGTGGACCAACCTGGACTCGCGCGACGGGCAGGTCCCCCCGCAGCCCGAGTCCGATCGGCTGCACCGCGAGCCGGCGTCGAACTACGCGGCCGGCGCCGAGGGCGGGCACTTCGTGGCCGAGCCGTCCGGCGAGCCGTTCGTGACGCAGTGGTGGATGGGGACCGGCTCACCGCTCGACTTCACCGGCCCGGCGGGCGAGGCGTGGTGGCGCAAGCAGGCGTCTGACCTGCTGGCGCTGGGCGTCGAGGGCATCAAGGCCGACGACGGCGAGGGCTACTACATCCCGGAGCACGTGCGGCTCGCCGACGGGCGGAGCGGCGCGGAGGGCGCCTGGGCGCTGGGAGGGCTGCACCGCGAGTGTCTCCAGCGCGCACTGGACGAGGTCCACCCGGGTCGCGGCGTGCTGTTCGGGCGCAGCGGGTGGACCGGCCAGAACGCGGTCGGGATCACCTGGGGCGGCGATCAGGCGTCGGACTTCTGGTCGCTGCGGGTGCTCGTCGTGGCCACGCTGTCGACGGCGTGCAGCGGCGTGTCGAACTGGTCGCACGACATCGGCGGATACCTGGGGCACCGCCTGGTGGAGCGCTGCCCGCCCGAGTTGCTCGTGCGCTGGCTCCAGTTCGGTTGCTTCACCCCGCTGATGCACGCGCACGGCCGGATGCCGCAGGAGCCGTGGCACTACTCCGAGCAGGTGCTCGACCTGTACCGGGCGTACGTGAGGCTGCATGAGCAACTCGTGCCGTACAGTCGCGCCGCGGCGGCGACGGCGGCTCGCACCGGACTGCCGATCATCCGGCCGCTGTGCCTGACCGATCCCACCGACCCGCGCGGCTGGTCGATCGCCGACGCCTACGGCTACGGGCCGGCGCTGTGGGTCGCGCCGGTACTCGAGGACGAGGCGCGCGAGCGCGAGGTGGCGCTGCCGCGCGGGGACTGGATCGAGACGTGGTCCGGCCGGCGCGTGACGGGCGGCAGCGAGATCGTGGTCGAAGCCCCGCTCGAGCGGATCCCCGTCTGGGTGCGCGCCGGCTCGATCGTGGTCACGTATCCGGAGGAGCACATTGCTCGCGGTCTGGGCGACGTCCCCGAGTCCGAGCGGCCACTCGTGGCCACGCTGTGGGGCAGGCCGCGGCTGCGGCGCGCGACCGCGCGACTGGCCGACGGGACCCGGATCACGTGGCAGCGGGGACGCTGGACGGCGCCGCCCGAGCGCGAGGTCAGCTTCCGGGAAATCTGGGGCTAAGGGACCCCGACCTTCGTGAGTGCGCGAGCGCCGGCCTCGGCCCCGAGCGCGACGGCGTCAGCAACGGAGTCGCCGCGACCCAACCCGAGCGTGAACGCGGCCGCGAACGAATCGCCCGCCCCGTAAGAGTCCCTTACGGGGCCGGGAAGGGGCGCCGCCGCCCAGCGCCCTTCTGAGGCGCCCCACCACCGTCCGCCGCGGGCGCCCTCGGTCGCCACCAACAGCCGCGTATGCGCCGAGACGTTCTCAGCCCAGGCACGCTCATCCGGATCTCCGTCGCTGAGCACGATCGCGTCGACGATCGAGGTCTCGAGCACGTCTCGGGCCCGGGGGGAAGCCACCACGACGGGCGAGCGGCGGGCATGGCCGAGCGCGCCGGCGTCGCCCGCGGTGAAGTACACCGCGCCGCAGTCGCGCAACAGCTCCCAATCGAGCTCGTCGGACCCCTCCGGCTCGAGGCGGTCGCCGATCGTGATGATCGTGCGCTCGCCGCTCGGCTCGAGGAGCGTGACCGCGCGCCGCGTCGGCTCCTCGCGCCAGCCGACGTGGACCCGGACCCCGCGGTCCTCGATCTCGGCCAGCGCGGTGCGCCCGTCCTCGTCGTCGCCGAGTGCGCAGAAGAAGTCGACCTCGGCATCGAGCCCGGCCAGGACCCCGGCCGCCACGCCGCCCCCGCCGCCGGCGCGCAGGAAGCTGCTCTTGGCGTTGATCACCTCCCCGTCGCGCGGGAAGCGCGGCACGGGGAGGAATTCGACCCATTCGACGTGGCCGACAACAGCGACGCGCGTCATCTGGCGCTACTGTCCGGATTCATGGATGAGGGGTTGCCCATCGCTTACGAGGTTCTGGAGAGCGGAGTGCCGGTGTACGCGTCCGACGGACAACAGGTTGGCACCGTCGGGCACGTCGTCGCGGCTGAGGAGCAGGACATCTTCCACGGGATCGTGATGAATAGCGAGCACGGCCCACGGTTCGTGCCCGCCGACCAGGTCGCCTCGCTGCACGAGCGGGGCGTCGATCTCCGAATCGATGGCGCCGCGGTGGCGGCACTGTCCCCGCCCGAGCACGGCGAGCCGGCGTGGCGCGTCGAGGAGCCGGGCGTGAAGCCGAGCTCATGGCAACGCTTCAAGGACCTGTTCGTGGGCAAGGACCCGCGGGCGCGCAGCTGGGAAGAAGAGGACTGACCTCGTCGCGCCGCCACGCTCGGTGACACAAGCATGCCCACGATCACGCTGTTGCGTGAACCTCCCGAGGCGGCCACCGGCTAAAGCAATCCGACGTCGGCGAGCGAGTGGCGCAGCGCGGCGGGCGAGGAGAACTCGACCGCCTGCATCCCGACGGTGCGGGCGGCCTCCACATTCGTCAGGGAGTCGTCGATGAACAGCGTGTCCGCCGCGGTCAGCCCGAAGCGGTCAAGCAGCAGCTGGAACACACGCGGGTCGGGCTTGGCCACGCCCTCGAAGCCGGACACCACGGTGCCGTCGAACCAGGTCAGGAACGGGTAGCGCTCGCGCCGGCCGGGGTACGTCCAGCTCTCCATGTTGGTCAGGGCGTAGCACGGCACGCCGGCGGCGGTCAGGTCGCGCAGGATCGCCACCGTGCCGTCGATCGGCCCGGCCAGCATCTCCTCGGTGCGCCGCGTCCAGGCCCAGATCAGCTCGGCCTGCTCGGGGTGGGCGGCGGCGAGCGGCGGCGAGGTCTCCTCGGGCGGCACGCCGAGGTCATGGGCGCGATGCCAGTCGAGCGTGCACACCTCGCTGAGAAAGCGCTCCATCTCCGCCTCGTCGTCGAACAGCTTGCGGTACAGGTAGCGGGGGTTCCAGTCGAGCAGGACGCCGCCGAGGTCGAACACGACCGCGCGGGGTCGGCCGTTGGCTCCGGGTTCCGGCATGGGGGCTAGTGAATCAGCCGCTGCGACGCGACCGCCCGCGGGGCACGGAGGCCCCGCGGCACTGGCCCCAGGGACGCCGAGCGGAGCGAGGCCCTCAATTACCGGCGGCGAGCGCGGGCGGGCCGCCCTCGCGCAGACCGATGCGCTCGTACAGCCGGCGCAGCGGCCGGGGCGCCCACCAGTTGAGCGGGCCGAGCAGCTCCATCAGTGAGGGCACGAGCAGCGCGCGGATGATCGTGGCGTCGATCAGGACGGCCAGGACGGCGCCGAGGCCGAGCTCCTTGATGAACACGATCTCCGAGGTCGAGAACGCGCCGAGCGCGACCGCGAACAGGACCGCGGCGGCGGTTACCACGCGTCCGGAGCGTTCGAGGCCGATGGCAACCGCGTCGCGATCGCTCGCGCCGGCGTCGCGCGCCTCCTTGATCCGGGAGAGCAGGAACACGCCGTAGTCGGTGGCCAGGCCGAAGCCGACCGCGAAGAGCAGGATCGGCTGGGTCGCGTCGAGTGCCCCGGCGCTGTGGTAGGAGAGGAGGCCTTCGAGATTGCCGTCCTGGAAGATCAGGACGAGCAGGCCGAACATCGCGCTGAGGCCGAGCGCGTTCATGACCACCGCCTTGATCGGCAGGATCACCGAGCCGGTCATCAGGAACAGGATGATCAGCGTCGTGGCGACGACGACCGCCAGTACCGCCGGCAGGTGCACAGCGAGGCTGTGCTCGAGGTCGACGTACGCGGCGGTCTGGCCGGCCACGCCGAGGTAGAACGGCGGGTGCAGCGCGCGGACGTCGCGGACGAGTTGCTGGCTGGTGTCGCTGAGCGGCGCGCGGGCGGGTGCCACCGCGATCAGCGACAGGCTCGGTCCGGCCGGTTGCGCCGGGGCGAGCGCGGACACGCCGGGCAGCCGCGCTATGCGTGCCTCGAGGCTCTGCAAAGCCGGGCTGCCGGCCGGAGCGCCGACCACGAGATCGAGCGGCGCGCTTCGGTTGGGCGGGAATTGGTTGTTCAGCGCGTCGTTGACCTGACGGGCCGACGCCGAGGTTGGGAGCACGCCGGCGTCGACCGAGGTGAACTTGACCTGGCTGTAGAACGGGATACCGAGCGCGATCAGGAACGACGCGCTGGTGATCGCGATCAGGGCCGGCCGGCGCTGGATCAGCTTGGCCAGCCGGTACCACGCGCCGCTCTGGGCGGGCCGCGCATCGCGGTCGGCGGCGCGGGCCAGCCACCCGGGCGCGAGCGCGTTGACGCGCGGGCCGAGCACGGCGAGCAGCGCCGGCAACACGGTCAGCGCGAGGCTCGCGGCCAGGAGCGCGACGAGCGCGCCGGCGATCCCCATCGAGTAGAGGAAGCGCTGCGGGAAGATCGTGAGCGACGCGACCGCGGCGGCGACCGTAAGCGAGCTGAACATGATCGTCCGGCCCGCCGTCTGCACCGTGCGCTGGAGCGACTCACGTCCGAAGCCCGATTTGGCCGACTCCTCGCGGTAGCGGCTGACCATGAACAGGCTGTAGTCGATGGCCAGCCCGAGACCGAGCCCGGTCGTCAGGTTGAGCGCGAACACCGACAGGTCGACGAAGCCGGCGACGATTCGCAAGGCCAGGAAGGTGGCGAGGATCGCCAGGCCGCCGAGCAGCGGCGGCAGGAGCGCGGCCACCAGCGAGCGGAAGAACAGGAGCGAGAGCAGGAACACGAGCGGGAACGCGAGCAGCTCCGAGCGCGCGAGGTCGTGGCTGACCTGCGTGTTGACCTGCGCGTTGGCGATCTGCTGGCCGCCGAGCTTGACGTCCGCGGCGCCGGCGAAGCGGTCCTCGATCTTCTGCGCGTCGTCCTTCAGCCGGGTGTCGGACAGCGGCTTGAAATACGCCAGCACGTAGGTCGAGCGCCCGTCGGTGGAAACCATCGCGGGGTTGTGCGAGCCGTAGTAGGTGACGGTGCTCGCGACGTCGGGTCCACGCCCGAGCTCCGCGGCGACCTGGTTCACGCGTTGCTGCGCGGCCGCGGAGTGGACGTCCCCGACGTTGACGAGCGCGACGATCCCCGGGTCAATCTGGCGGCCGGTGGCGGCCTGGAACCGGTTGGTGGCCTGGACCGATTGGGTGGCCGGATCGTTCGCCCCGTACGGGCTCATGTGGTTGGCCACCCCCGACCCGAACACGCCGGCGACCACCGCGCCGAGGACCGCGACGTACAGGACCGCGCGGCGGTGGGCATACAGGAAATTCGCGAGCCTAGTCAGCATCGGTGTGGCCCTCCTCGATCAGCCGGCGCTCGGTCGCGTCGCACCAGTCCACGATCCAACGGTGCAGGCCGAGTCCCAGCTCGAGCGTCAGCGACGGCCCCGGCGGGATGTCGTGGTCGGTCTCGTCCCCTTGCAGCGATTCGAGCTGGGCCAGCGTCCGCTGGTGGGTGTCGCGCATCGCCCGCAGGTTCCGCAGGCGCTGCTCGGGGGTGCCCATGTCGGAGAAGAACAGCCTGAGCATCCCCTCGTCGCGGACCTCGAAGGGCGGGTCGCCCGCGGGCTCGAGCCAGTCGCCGAGCGCGATCCGGCCGGCCGGCGTGAGCGAGTAGACGGTGCGCGCCCGGCCGCCGCGCGGCTCGGACTCGCCGTCGATCAGACCCTGCTCCTCGAGCCGGCGCAGCTCGGGGTAGATCTGGCCGTAGCTCGCCGACCAGAAGTGCCGGGTCGACTTGTCCACGAGCTGCTTGATGTCGTATCCGGTCTGCCTACCCAGCGCGATCATCCCGAGGATCACCCTTCCGGTGGGGGTCAGAGGTGTCATATGCCGGTGGAATATATCCGACCGGAATATGTCGGGAAGATATATCGGGGCGCGATATGTGTCAAGAGGTGGAGTGTAATTCGGATGCCATCAGGTGGTGGCCGGCGCCGGCGGGGGCCGACTTCGCGCCGGCGGGTGATGCGAGGATCGTGCAGCGTCCCATGCGGGTCGGGGGATCGGGTCTTCGTACGCCAACTATTTGCGGACAGCCCGTGGATAACGTGTCACGGTCGGTGGGCTGGGCATGGAATGCATGCGCTGCGGGTGGTCGGTGACGCGCCGACCGCCTACGGGTCGGTTAGCCCCGCCGGCGCCTTGCCCTCCCACGCGTCGGCCAGCAGCTCCGCGAGCAATCCCGCGTCGGCGGCCGGCAGCGTGACGCGCACGGCGGCCAGCCGCTTGCCCCACATGACCTCCGAGCAGACGTCCGGGTGCTCGTGGGCGGCGGTACGGATCCCCGGCTCGTCGAGCATCACGTTCATGTGATCCTGATCCCAGAGCGTGGCGAAGATCTTGCGCGCGACGCGGAACGACGGGCGGCCGTGGTGGTCCTGCTCGACCGTCTCAGGGAGGGACAGCGCGAGGCGGCGGGCTTCGTCGGCTGTCATGCGGGGCGCAGGCGCAGCGCCGACCAGGTGTCGTCCAGCGCCACCTGCCGCACCGGCTGCACGCCGCGCGCCTTGACCAACTTGGCGAGCACGTCGCGGTTGAGATCGGTGCCGAGCTTGCCCGCCTTGGGGTAGGCGACCCAGGTGAGCGCGTCCCGCGCGGCGGGCGGCACGAACCGATCGCTCAAACGCTCGAGATCGTCGCGGCCGCGGCAGAACACGATCACCGCATCGGCATCGTTGGCGAGCGGGTGATCGCCGCCGAGATCGAGCGCCACGTCCTCGGGTTGGTCGACGAGCGCCACGGGCTGCCCGGGCTTCAGCTGGAGCTTGCCGGCCAGGTCCATGTCAGGGAGCGGTCGGGATATCCTCGCAGCGATGCATCTCGCCGAGCTTACCCCGCCCGAACAGCGGGTGCTCGGGTGCCTGATCGAGAAGCGCTGGACCACCCCGGACCAGTACCCGCTGTCGCTGAACGGCTTGCGGCTGGCGTGTAACCAGTCGACGAATCGTGACCCGGTGACCGCCTACGACGAGACGACCGTGCGCGAGGCGGCGCAGCGGCTGTGCCTGTACGGGTTGGCCCGGCTCGCCAGCGGCCACGGCAGCCGCTCGGTCAAGTACCGCCACCTCGCCGAGGAAGCGCTCGGCCTCGGTCGCGAGGAGTTGGCCGTGCTCGCCGTGTTGCTGCTGCGCGGCCCGCAGACGCCGGGCGAACTGAAGGCGCGGACGGAGCGGATGGCGGCGCTGGCCTCGCTGGTCGACGTCGAGCGCGTGCTGGGCGCGCTGACCGAGCGCGGGTACGCCAGGCGGCTCGGCCGTCGCCCGGGGCAGAAGGAGGACCGCTTCGAACACCTCTTGGGCGGCACCGGCGGCGCGAGCGTCGACGGCGTCGACGGCGGCGCGGCACCTGCCGAGCCCACGCGTGCCCCCGCCGCGGCCACGGTGACTCCGGCCGCGGTGGCGCCGGCGCCGGCCGCAGCGACGAACGGAGGGCTGGCGGACAGGGTCGCCGCGCTCGAGGAGGAGGTGGCCTCGCTGCGCGCCGAGCTCGAGGAACTGCGGCTGCTCTACGGGTAGAGCAGCCCGCTCTCGCGCCGGACGACGAACTCCGCGCGATGCTCGAGGAAGTCGGCGACGATCGCGGCGAACGCCTCGGGCCGGTCGTCGTAGATGGCGTGCGCCGCGTCGTAGACGATCACGAAGTGGCAGTCCGGGAGGAGCTCGCGGTAGTAGCGGCCAAGCTCGGGCGGGGTGAGGCGGTCCTCGGTCCCGAACAGCACGAGCGTGGCGACGTGGAGCTCGCGCATGGCTGCCTCGAGCTCGGCGTCGCGCGGGGGGCCGATCAGCCGCCCGACGAGCTCGCGCTGTTTGGCGTCGACCTCGGGCGACGGCGGCGCGAAGTCGGGGCGCCGCTCGGGATGGGCGTGCAGCAGGGCCGGCAGCTCGGCGGGCGACGGCAGCGGGCCGGCGTCGAGGCGGATCGCGGCCGGCGCGGCAAGCACCAGCGCGTCGAGCCGGTCGGGCGCCTGCATGGCGAGCCGCAGCGCGAGCTTGCCTCCGAACGACGTCCCCCAGACGGCGAAGCGGTCGAGCCCGAGCGCGTCGACCGCTCCGAGCATCGTGCCGGCGAGATCGGGGAGCGAAGTCGACCGGTCGTTGGTCGGCGAGGCGCCGAAGCCGGGTGTCTCGAACGCGATGACCCGTCGCTGCTCGGCCAGTAGCTGGTGAGCTCGCGAGAGACGCAGCCCGCCGGCGCCGTGCAAGCACACCAGCGGTGGCCCGTCGCCGGACTCGAGGTAGCGGATCTCGAAGCCGTTCGCGCGGACGAACCGCTCCGAGAAGGTCACAGCTCACGCATCCGCGGCAGCACCTGCGTCCCGAACAGCTCGAGGCTGCGCCGAACCTCCTCAGCGCCCGGCGCGATGAACGCGAGCTCGACGATCCCCACGCCCAGCTCGCGGCGGAGGCGGCCGACCTGGTCAACCACCGTGTCGGGCGATCCCAGCAGCAGCTGGGCGGTCTCGATCCGCTCCTCGATGTCACCGCCGGCGTGGAGCCTCGAGCGCTGGCGCGCGGTGTCCCGCCCGTAGTAGCCGGCCCGCGTCGCCACTTCGTCCGCGGCCGGATTGGCCGTGCTGAGCCTCAGCCCGCCGGCGTGTCCGTGCGCGGAGGCGAGCGGGGCCCAGTCGCTGCGGGCCTGCGCGTCCGAGTCGGCCACGTGGACGGCGATGCGGTACAGAAGCTGGTCAGGCGCGGGGTCCCAACCGGCGCTCTGAGCGGCTTTCCGGTACACCCGGACCGATTCGCGCGCGCGGTCCAGGGTCGTCACGGCGAGGCCACCGCTGATCCGCTGCGCCGCCGCGAACTCGGCCGCCTCCGGGCTCGAGATCGACATGAAGACCGGAGGATGTGGCGTCTGCACGGGGCGCGGCCAGATCGAGATGGTGCGGTACTCGTAGTAGCGCCCGAGCCATCCGAAGGGCTGCGGCTCGGTCCAGGCGCGCACGATCAGCGCCAGAGCCTCCATGAACCGCTCGCGCGACTCGGCCGGGTTGATCCCGTAGGTCACGTACTCGTTGGAGGTGCCGCGCAGCATGCCGGCGACCAGCCGTCCGCCACTGAGGGTGTCGAGCATCGCGAATTCCTCTGCCACCCGAACCGGGTTCTGGATCGGGATGTTCGACCCGAGCAGGGCGATCTTGGCTCGCTTGACCCGCTGGGCGACCGCGGCGGCCATGACCATCGGGTTCGGGGTGAGCGACGCCGGGGAAAAGTGGTGCTCGGCGACCGTCACCCAGTCGAAGCCAAGCTCGTCGGCGAGAACGAACTGCGCGAGCGCGCTCTCCATCGACGCCTGCGCCACCTCGGCCGAGTACCCGTCGGCCGGCGCCGGCCAGCCGCGGTGCTCACCACGCCGCTCGTAGGGAACGATCGAGAAAAGAGCTGCCTTCATCTGACAATCATGGGCGAAACGTGCTCACCCAACCGCAGTAGTGAGGTGAAACTGCATACAGGTGTTCAAGGGATGCACATACGGGGGCCGACAGCGGGGACGACCTCGATGGACCGGCGTCTAAAGCGTCGGGCCCGACCTCACATGAAAGGGACCCGATGAAGCTTGGCACGACGCTGGGCGTGGGAGTTGCTGCCCTCAGCAGCCTATTGATACTCGCTGGTCCGGCCGGCGCCACGACGGCCTCGGCGGGCCGCGCGACGACCCACCGCCGCCGGGCCCCAGTTTGCTGAGCACCCCCTCTTGTCACTGGGGGTTGGGAAGGGTTGGGTTCGGTATATATAGATCTATATATAGATGTATAGGTATATGGGTTCGGGGTCGCGCGGGGTGCTGGGGGTCCGGGGTTTCGGGTTCGCCGCCGCTGGGCCGGTGGGCGGGGCGCCGGCGCCGGCGTCGGCGTCGGCGTCGGCGTCGGCGTCGGCGTCGCGGGCGAGTTTCTCGCCACTCGTCGCGCCCCGGCAGGCGAGTGGGGCGAAACTCGGGCTATGCCCGAGTGAATTTCCGTTCACATCCCGCGCGGGTGCCGAGTGGGGCGAAAATCGCCCTGGGGCGGTGGGGCGGTGGGGCGGTGGGGCCGTGGGGCGGTGGGGCGGTGGGCCGTGGGGCGGGGTGGCGCGGGCCCTCGGTGGCGGGGTGGCGCGGATCCTCGGTGGCGGGGTGGCGCGGATCCTCGGTGGCGGGGTGGCGCGGATCCTCCGCGGCGGGGTGGCGGGGTGGCCGGGCGTAACGGGTGGCGCGGTCCCGCCTACGGGGTGGCGGGGCGCCACGATGGCGCGGCGCCAGGGTGGCGCGGCCCGCAACCTACGGGATGGCGATCTCGGAGTTGTCGCTGACCATGAACCGGTACGCGCGCGGCTGGCCGTGGTCGCGACCGATCTTGGCGTTGCGGCCGAGCAGCGAGGACTCCATCCGGCCGGCGAGGTCGCGGACGGCGGAGCCGGCGAGAAGAATCGAGTGCTCGACCTCGGCGGCGGATATCTCGCAGCCCTCTCCGACCGCGGTATAGGGCCCGACGTAGCAGTCGGTCAGACGGGCGCCGGCGCCGATCACGGCGGGGCCGCGGACGGTGGAGCGCTCGAGCCGGGCGCCGGCCTCGACCACGACCCGCCCGTCCACGTGCGAGTCGACCAACTCGCCGTCCAGCCGCGTGTCGATGGTGTCGAGCACCAGCCGATTGGCCTCGAGCATGTCATCCAGCCGTCCGGTGTCCTTCCACCACCCGCGCACGATGTGCGGCTCCACGCGTCGCCCCTCATCGACCAGACGCTGAATCGCGTCGGTGATCTCGAGCTCACCCCGCGCCGAGGGCTCGATCGCCCGCGCCGCCGCGTGCACGCAGGCGCCGAACATGTACACCCCGACCAGCGCCAGATCGCTGCGCGGCTCGCGCGGCTTCTCGACCAGCCGCACCACCGCCCCGTCGGACAGCTCGGCCACGCCGTAGGACTCCGGATCGGGCACGTGCGTCAGGAGGATGAGCGCATCGGGCGCGCTGGCGCGGAATCTCGACACCAGATCCTGGATCCCGCCCTGCAAGAGGTTGTCGCCGAGGTACATGACGAACGGGGTGTCGCCCAGGAACGGCTCGGCGGTCAGCACGGCGTGCGCGAGTCCGGCGGGCTCGTCCTGGAGGATGTAGGTCAGCTCGACCCCGAACCGCGACCCATCCCCCGCCGCCTCGCGAATCTCATTCCCGGTCTCCGGGGCGATGATGATCCCCACCTGATCGATCCCCGCCTGCGCCATCGCCTCGATCGCATAGAACAACACCGGCTTGTTAGCCACCGGCACGAGCTGCTTTGCGCTGGTGTGAGTGATCGGGCGCAGGCGGGTGCCCTTGCCACCCGACAGAATCAAACCCTTCAAGGGGTCCATCGGCGCGGAGCGTACCGGGGCGGCGGTTTAGCGGGCGCCCACGGGCGTGATCCCGGCCCGGATCGCCTCCGCGGCCTCGCGGACCGCGTCGCGCGCGTCTTCGGGCTCGAGCACGACCGCGTCACCGGCCTCCTTGAGCACGTCGCGAACGAGGTAGCGGATGCTGGCGAAGCCGCGCTCGACGACGACCGCCCCGTCCTCGAGCTCTCCGGTGACGGTGCGCTCCTCGCGCGCCCAGCGCGCCCGCTCGGGCGAGATCCACACGCGCGCGCGGCGCGAGGCGGGCACCTCGCCGGTGCGCGGCCAGCCGTCGACGTCGGCCGCGGGGTTGACGTCGGGCCGGGGCTCGAACGACTCGTCGGTCACGCTGGCGGATTTGAAGCGGTCGAGCCGGAAGTGGCGGACGTCGTCGCGCGAGGGGTCGAAGGTCGCCACGTACCAGCCCTCGCGGCCGTTAATCAGCGCGTACGGCTCGACGGTCCGGGTCGAGAACTCGTCCTCGTTCTGCTTGTAGTACTCGAACGAGAGCAGGCGCCGCTGCGTGATCGCGATCGAGACGACCGACGCGATCTCGGCGTCATCCCCACCCGGAGCGGCGATCTGGAGCCCTTCGTGCACCGGGTCCTGGCCGAGTGCGGCCACCACCTTCTGTCGGACCGAGGTGAGCGAGCCCTGCGGGATGTGCTCGCCGATCAGGTCGATCGCGGCCACCAGGGCCTTGGCCTCGACGGGCAGCAGGCGCGCCGGGCGGGCGAACGAGTCGCCGTAGGGCTCGGGCTCGACCTCGATCATCCCGTCCTCGCCGAACTCGGCGTACAGGACGTAGGTGCCGGCGCCGAAGTTGACCAGGTTCAGCACCGAGATGTCCTCGCGCAGCTCCTGATCGGAGACCTTGAGGCGGTGGCGGAGCTCGCCGGCGTCGATGCGGTGCCCGGCCCGGCCGGCGTTGATCAGGATGCTGGCCAGCGTGACCAACCGGGCGAAGCGCTCCGGCCGGATCGCGCCGTCGGGATGGTGGCCGTTTCCATCGGACGTCAGCGCACCCGCTCCGACCCCGTCGGACGCGGAAACGCCGGCCTCGTCCGCGCCCGGAGGACCCGCCGGCGCCGCGATCTGCGGCGCGCCGGAATGGCGCTCGATCAGCACCTCGACGCGCTCGCGGAGCTCCTCGGCGAGCTCGGGCGGGCCGACCACGCGAGCGTTCTCCCCGAGCCCGAGGACCCAAGCGATCAGCTGGCGGGCATTGGCGTAGGGCGTGACGAAGATCCGATCGCCGTCGTCCGAAGCCGGGCGCATTTCGCCGTAGCGGCCGAAGTGGCGCTCGATCTGCCACGCGATGCGGCGTCCGATCCACACCTCCGCCGTCCCCACCGGTTCGCCGAACTGCCAGTCGATCCGGTTGGCGTACACGCGCGGATCGAAGTCGGCGGGACGCTGGAAGTCGTGCTCGGCCTTGGTGGCGTAGCCGACCTTGCCGCGGATCCGCGACAGGCGGAAGACCCGGATCGCCTTGCGCTCGTGGGAGTGGCCGACCAGGTAGAACTGGCCGCCCTGGAACAGCAGCTGGTAGGGATCGACGCGGCGCGACCCGAGGTCGTCGCGCTCCATCGTGTAGTACTCGAACACGATCGTCTTGCGGCGGAAGATCGCGGTCTCGATCTTGGCCAGACGCTGGGACAAGTCATGCCCACCCGCGGAGCCCGTTATCCCGAGCGCCACGCCATGGTGTTCGGGCGAGTGCAGCGGGCTCGGGCGGCCCCAGGAGATCTGCTGAAGCGCGAGCCGCAGCGGCTCGGCGTAGGCGAACTCACCGTCGAGCAGCTGGAGCGCGGTGTGCAGCGCGGCCAGCTCCTGGTCGGTGAACTCGATCGGGGGAAGGTGGAAGTTCTCGGGCGCGAGCGAGTAGGTCTCCTGCTCGACCAGCCCGTCGACCGGCTTCTCCACCGACAGGTAGATCCGGAGCGCCTCGAGCTCTGAGCGGTCGGCGTAGAACCGGCGGGCGAACGCGTCCTCGTTCATGGCGCTGTAGCCCTCGACGTCGCGCCGGATCTCCTGGGCCGTGACCGGGCGTCGTTCCGCCATCAGGTACGAGATGAGCGACAGCTGACGGATCAGCTTTTCCGTGTCCTTTGCCATCCGTCCAGCAACTGTAGTTGGGCCGGTGCGGACACGACCCCGGCTCCGGGTACTGGAACGCTATTTGCGGTCTTTTGACACGAAGGCGTGACGAGCTTGTTTAAGCGGCCTCGCGGGCGACCTCGGCGCGGGGGGAGAAGTACGCCCCGCCCCCCAGCGCGGTGTCGTAGGCCGACCACTGCGCGCCGGCCGGCAGCTCCTTCTCGAGCCGGTCGAAGCTGCCGAGCTTGCTCCCGAGGTTGTCGATCGCGTGGACCAGGGCCGCCTCGCGCGTGCACGGCACGACGGGGCTGCCGTGCTCGAGCGACCCGTGGTGGCTGAGGATGATGTGCAGGACGGCCTGGGCCAGGCGGGGCGGGAAGCCGTCGAGCCGCTCGATCGTGCGGCGCACGCGGTAGTAGCCGAGCGGGATCTCGCCCTGCAGGCGACCATGGTCGGACATCGAGATCGCGCCGGCGTCGAGCTCATAGGCCTCGAGCTTGCCGATGTCGTGCAGCAGCGCGCCGGTCACCGCGACATCACGGTCGATGCCCGGGAAGGTCGCCGAGATGGCCCCGACCGCCTGCGCGACGGTGAGTGAGTGCTCGAGCAGGCCGTGCCGGTAGGCCTGGTGGTAGCGCTTGGCCGCCGGGGCCTCCCGGTAGCCCGGCCAGGTGTCGGCGAACACGGCGCCCAGCAGCTGGCGCAGATGCGGATTCTGGACGGTGGCGAGCAGCTCACGCAGGTCCGACTCCATCTGGTGTACCTGGCGCGAGGGGCCGTCGAACAGATCCTCGGGCGAGTACTCGTCCTCGGCCGCGTCGCGCACGTTGTGCACGAGGAGCCGGGAGCCGGACAGCGCGCCGGTGACAAACACCACCGCGCCCGCGCGGCAGGCCTCACCGGCCTCGCCGGGGATGACGGCCAGGACGGTCCCCGTTCGATCGCCGAGGATCACCTCGAGGCACTCGCCGCGGAGCTCCGCCTTGCGTACCAGCAGAGCCTGAGCGACGTCACATCCGTCCGCAAATTCCCGCACTCGCATGGCGGCAACGAAGATAAAGTGGCGCGCGGACAGCACCGATGCGGCGCAGCGCGATCATCACCGGCGGCACGGGCGGACTCGGCTCCGCGGTCGTCGCGCGGCTGCTCGACGACGGGTGGCGCGTGGTGGTGCCGTGGATCGTGGAGGGTGAGCTCGAGCGCACGCCCGCACGCGAGGGGCTCGAGCTGGCGCGAGCCGACCTGTTCGATCCTGACGCCGTGGCGAGCGTGGTGGAGCAGGCCGCCGCCGCTCCGGACGCTCCGCTGCGCGCTGTGGTCAACCTGGTCGGCGGGTTCGCCATGGGCGGGCGTGTGCACGAGACCGCGATCGAGGAGTTCGAGGAGCAGTTCCGCCTCAACCTGCGGCCCACGTACCTGGTCACCGCGGCCGCCATGCCGCATCTGCTCGACGCCGGCGAGGGCTCGATCGTGTGCGTGGGCACCCGCGCTGCGGTGCAGCCGTTCAGCGGCGCGGCCGGCTACATCGCTTCCAAGGCGGCGGTGATCGCGTTCGCTCAGGCGGTGGCGGCCGAGTACAAGCACGACGGGATCCGCTGCAACGTGATCCTGCCCAGCGTGATCGACACACCGTCGAACCGCGCCTCGATGCCGAAGGCCGACCACGAGAAGTGGGTCAAGCCGGCGGAGATCGCCGGCGTCATCGCGCATCTGGTCAGCGACGAGTCGCGGCCGATCAGCGGTGCGACGGTCCCCGTCTACGGACGCGCCTGACCGCTACCGGACCGCTGATCGGCGCTGAAAATCCCGTTGCAGCAGGAGGATTCGACGGGCTGACTTGGTAGCGTCGCCGCCTTGCTCCGAGCGGGTCGCGCCCTCACGATCGGCATGCTGGTGGCCCTTGCCGTGCTCCTGTACGGCAGCGACACCAGCCCGGCCAGCCTGGCCGGACGGTATGCGTCCGGGCAGCACAAGGCGAGCCGGCTGCAGCAGGCGATCCAGGCCGACAGCACCCTGATCCAAGGCTATGAGGGGCGCATCAGCAACCTGCAAGGGCGCCTGACGGTGATCGAGCGAAGCGTCGAGGCCCAGGAACTGCTCCTGGGTCAGGTGACCGAGCAGCTGGGTGCGGTCCAGTATCGGCTGCGATCGCTCCAGGCGCAGTACGCGCGCGGCAAACGCGTGCTCGCGGCCGAGCTCGTAGCCGACTACGAGTCACCGCAGCCCTCGCTGGTCGATGTCGTGATGAACGCCCGTGGCTTCGGCGACCTGCTCAACAAGCTGAGCGCGATGAAATCGATCGCGCGGTCCAACGCGAACACGATCCGCCTGATCAACCGCACCCGGATCGCGGTCGCCGCCGAGTCTCGCCGGTTGGCGCAGATCCAGGTCCGCCGCCGGCGGGCGACCGCGGCGGTGGTGGTCGAGCGCGACGAGGTCGCGCAGCTCAAGCTGGCCATCGTGAACCGCGAGCTGGCGGTATCGCGCGACCGGAACAGCAAGAGCAGCCAGCTGCGGTCGTTGCGCAGCGTGCTGGCGCGGCAGGCGGCCACGCTCGAGAGTCAGGCCAGGGCGGCCCAGGCGGCGTCGTTCGTCAGCGGCGGCGCGCCGGCGGGCGGCTGCGTCAACACGCCGTTCGCCCCGCATGGCGGCGAGTTCGGGTTCTTCCCGGCGCCGGGGACGAACTACAGCGTGAACCAGGAGCCGATCATCGCCGCGCGCCTCGACGCGCTCGGCCTCGCGCTACAGCTCCACCTGATCGGGGTCTCCGGGTATCGCACGCCGCAGCACTCGGTCGAGGTCGGCGGATTCGCCGACGACCCGCACACACAGGGCCTGGCCTCGGACACGCCCGGGGTGGAGGGCGTCCCCGAGGCGACGCTCGAGCGGTTCTGCCTCACGCGCCCCTTTGGGGGCGCGCGCGAGGCGGACCACATCCAAGAGTATTAGTCGTCGAACTGCCCGGAGAACATCGCGAACACGGCGCCCTGGGGATCCTGGACGACCGCGATCCTGCCCATGCCGATGTCGGTCGCGCCCATCAAGGCGGTCCCGCCGAGGTCACCCGCGGTGGTCAGCCGGTCGTCGATGTCGTCGGCGCCGAAGTAGACGAGCCAGTAGGTCGGCTCGTTCTCCATCGCGGGACGGATGCCGCCGTTCATTCGGCCGTCGGAGTTCTTGATGATCAGGTAGGGCATCGGGCCGTCCATCGGCTCGGTCTGCCAGCCGAACAGCTCGCGGTAGAACTCGGCCGAGGCATCGAGGTCGGGGCTGGCGAGCTCGTTCCAGGTCATCGCGCCCGACACGTTGACGAGCGAGGCGCCGATGTGCTGCTTGGGCTCCCACACCTCGAAGAACGCGCCCTGCGGGTCCTGGATGACCGCCATCCTGCCGGCGTCGAAGACGTCAAAGGCGGGGGCCATCACGTTGGCTCCGAGCTTCTGGGCCCGGTCGGCGGCGGCGTCGGCGCTCTCGACGGTCACGTACGAGTTCCAGGTCGGAGGCGCGCCCGCGTCGCGCTGCGCCTGCATCTGCGGCGAGATCGCCGCGACGTCCTTGCCGTCGATCTGCATCATCGAATACACCATGTCGTCGCCGATGGGGTTGTCGACGGCGGTCCACCCGAACAGCTCGCTGTAGAACTGCTTGCCGGCTTCCTGATCGGTGGTGGTCAGGTCGGTCCAGGAGAAGGCTCCCGGTGCGTGTTTGGTTCGTTCAGCCATGGTCGCCGACCCTATCCATTGCCACGTGGGCCCGTGTGAGGAAACTGCTACCGGGCTACCGCGCGTCGAACGGCGCGAGCGCGTCCTGGATGCCGGCGCGGTCGAGCCCGGCCCCAAGCGCGCAAAGGAGCGCAACCCGCGCGGCGGCGGGCGACAGGAACGGCACGCAGATCGCGTCACTCGCGCGCAGATCTTGCTCGGCGCCGTCGAAGCCGTAGGTCGAGAACAACATCGAGGAGCGGTCGGGCCGGCACGTGATCAGCACCGGCACGCGCTCGGCAGCGGCGCGCAGCGCCTCGAGCACGGGTGGCGGCAGATGCCCGGCGCCGAGCGCCACGAGCACCACGCCGTCGTGACTCGAGGCGGCGTGGCGCAGCATCAAGCCGTCGTCGCCCAACCCGGTGGGCACCGTGGCGACGCGGTGCTCCAGGTGCCTGACGGGAATCGGCGCCGGCCGTCGCGGCGAGGCGTGAAGCCACACCCGGCCCTCGACGATCCGCCCGAGCGGGCCCGCAGCGGGCGAGCCGAACGCCGCAGGGCCGGTGCTGTCGATCTTGCGCACGGTGGTGGCGGCGTGCACCTCGCCGCCGAAGGCCACGACCACGCCGAGGCCGCTCGCCGTCGGCGCGCGAGCCAAGATAATGGCGTCGAGCAGGTTCGCGGGTCCGTCCGCGCCCGGAGCGCTCCCCGGGCGGTTCGCGCCGGTGATCACGATCGGAGCGTCGCCGCCGTAGGTCAGCGCGCAGACCATCGCGACCTCCTCCATCGTGTCGGTGCCGGTCGTGAGCACGACGCCTTCGCCGGCCGACGCTGCCTCGCCGGCGCGGCGTGCCAGCTCGAGCGCGTCCGACAGCGTGAGGTGGGCGCTCGGGAGCGAGAGCACGGTCTCGGCCGCGAGGTGGAATCCGGACACCTGGGGCAGCTGTTCGACCAGTTCGGAGGCGTCGAGGGCCGGCACGGCGCGCTCGCCGCGCATGGCGATCGTGCCACCGGCGGCGAGCACCCGTACGGGCCGCATCGTGGCGGGGGAGGCTGTCATCGTGGATCGGAGGGCGTGCGTGGTGGCGGGATGATCGCGCATCCTTCTACCCTTGCCACGGATGAGGTTCGTGATCACCGGCGCGGCCGGGATGCTCGGGCAGGATCTCGAGGCCGCCGCGCGAGCCGCCGGGCACGACGCGATTGGGCTGTCGCGCACGGCTCTGGACATCACCGACGCCGGCGCGGTAGCCGGCGCATTGCGTGACGCCCACCCCGGCGTGGTGGTCAACTGCGCTGCCTGGACCAACGTGGACGGAGCCGAGCAGGCCGAGGACGGCGCGCTCGCCGTCAACGGCGCCGGCGCGGGCAACGTGGCGCGAGCGGCCGCAGCGTGCGGGGCATGGACGATTCACGTCTCGAGCGACTACGTGTTCGACGGGGCCAAGCGCTCGCCGTACGTCGAGTCCGATCCTGTCGGCCCGGTCTCGGCGTACGGCCGCACGAAGCTGGCCGGCGAGCGGGCGGTCGCGCTCGAGGCGCCGGCAAGCCATACGATCATCCGCTCCTCGTGGCTGTTCGGGGCCGGCGGTCCGTGCTTTCCCGCCACGATCCTGCGGCTGGCGGGCGAGCGCGACGAGCTGAAGGTGGTCGACGACCAGGTCGGGTGTCCCACGTTCACGGCGCATCTCGCCGCGGCGCTCGTGCAGATCGCAGCGGGGCGGCCGGTCGGAGTGGTGCACGTGGCCGGCGGCGACAGTTGCTCCTGGTACGAGTTCGCGCGTGAGATCGTGGCCACTGCGGGCGTTAGCTGTGAAGTGCGACCGTGCAGCACAACCGAAATGCCCCGCCCGGCGACTCGTCCGGCCTATAGCGTGCTGCGCTCAGAGCGCGGCGACGCGGTTCCGTCGCTGCCGGACTGGCGCGAGGGGTTGGCCGAATACATGAAGTTGATCGAGGAGGTACGCGCGTGAGGCTTCTCGTGTGCGGCGGCGCCGGGTTTATCGGTTCGACGTTCGTGCGGTTGCGTGTGCGCGATCATGGCGATGATGTGACGGTGCTGGACAAGCTGACGTATGCGGGTCGGCGTGAGAATCTGGCTGGGGTGGAGTCCGATATTCGCTTCGTGCGCGGGGCGATTGAGGATCCGGTGGCGGTGGCGGAGGCGGTCGGTGACGCGGAGGCGATCGTGAACTTCGCGGCGGAGACGCACGTGGATCGGTCGATTTCGGGTCCCGAGGAATTCATCATCACCAATATGCAGGGCACGCACGTGCTGCTCGAGGCGGCGCGCGAGCGCGGGCTGCGTTACCTGCAGGTCTCCACGGATGAGGTGTACGGCTCGATCGAGGAGGGGTCGTTCACCGAGTCCTCGCCGCTGGCGCCTTCGAGTCCGTACAGCGCGACGAAGACGGGCGCTGATCTGCTCGTCTCGAGCTACTTCCACACCTATGGGCTCGAGACGCTGATCTGCCGCGGGTCGAACAATTACGGCCCGCACCAGTATCCGGAGAAGCTGATCCCGTTGATGGTTCTGAACGCGCTGGCGGGCGATCGGCTGCCGGTGTATGGGGATGGGCGCAACGTGCGTAACTGGCTGTTTGTGGAGGACTTTGGGCGGGGGATCGGGCACGCGCTGCGCCATGGGGCGCCGGGGGAGGTTTATAACTGCGGCGGCCCGGATGAGTGCGACAACCTGACGGTGGTTCGGAAGATCATCGAGCTGACCGGCCGGGATGAGTCTTTGATCGAGTTCGTGACCGACCGTCCCGGGCACGATCGGCGCTACTCGCTGTCCTCGGCGAAGCTCGAAGCGCTGGGGTGGCGCGCGCGGGTGCGGTTCGAGGAGGGGCTGGCCCGGACCGTGGACTGGTACCGCGAGAACGACTGGTGGTGGGAGCCGATCCGTTCCGGCGCCTACCGCGAGTACTACGAGCGCCATTACGGTCGGGCCCTGAAGGCTTGAGCGACGCGGGCCTGGGCGAGCTCGAGCGCGAGATCATCTCGTGCCGGCGCTGTCCACGGCTCGTGGCGTGGCGCGAGGAGGTCGCCCGGGTCAAGCGCGCGGCGTTCGCCTCGGAGGAGTACTGGGGCCGGCCGCTTCCTGGGTTCGGCGATCTCGAGGCGAAGGTGTTCGTGCTCGGGCTGGCGCCGGCGGCCCACGGGGGCAATCGGACGGGGCGGATCTTCACCGGCGACCGGTCCGGTGACTGGCTGTTCGGGTCGCTCTACCGGACCGGGTTCGCGAACCAGCCGACGTCGGTCTCGCGCGACGACGGCCTCAAGCTGGCCGGCGCCTATATCGCGGCGGCGGTGCGGTGCGCACCGCCCGCCAACAAGCCAACTCCGACCGAGCGCGAGAACTGCCTTCCGTATCTGGTGCGGGAGCTGCGTCTGCTCGATTCGGTCCGAGTGGTCGTGACGCTCGGGTCGTTCGCGTGGGACGCCGCGCTCCGAGCGCTCGCCGCGCTGGGCGAGCCGCGTCCCCGTCCCCGGCCCAAGTTCGGACACGGCGCGGAAGCCGAGGTCGGGCGGTTCACGCTTGTCGGCTCCTACCACCCCAGCCAGCAGAACACGTTCACGGGGAAGCTCACCGAGCCGATGATCGACGCAGTGTTCGAGCGCGCTGCGAATGCGGTCAGGTCCGGTCCCTGAAGAGCCGAAACCGGTCGCCCCGGCTCGCTACGCTCGGCGGAGATGTCCCTCGAGCTGTTCACACCCAGAACCCGCGAGTGGTTCTCCGCCGCGTTCACCGAGCCGACGCCGGCGCAGGCCCAGGCGTGGCCGGCGATTGCGTCGGGCGAGCACGTGCTGATCTCGGCCCCGACGGGGTCGGGGAAGACGCTGGCCGCGTTCCTGTGGGCCATCGATAAGTTGGCCAGCCAGCCAGCCTCGGATCAGGGTGGCCGGAATGAGGGTGGCCGGAATGAGGGTGGCCGGAATCAGGGTCGTATCGGCTTGGTGTACGTCTCGCCGCTGAAGGCCCTCTCCTACGACATCGACCGCAACCTGCGTGTGCCGCTGCGCGGGATCGGAGCGGATCTGCGCGTTGCGGTGCGGACCGGCGACACGCCGCAGCGCGAGCGCCAGGCGATGCTGCGCGAGCCGCCCGACATCCTGATCACGACGCCCGAGTCGCTCTACCTGATGTTGACCGGCCGCGCGCAGCAGCTGTTCGCCGGCGCCGAGTCGTGCATCGTCGACGAGATCCACGCGGTCGCCGCGACCAAGCGGGGTGCCCACCTGGCGCTCACCTTGGAGCGACTGTCGCTCGCGGCGGGGCGCGACGTCCAGCGGATCGGACTGTCGGCGACTCAGAAGCCGCTCGAAGAGATCGGGCGGTTCCTGGTCGGCCCGTCACGCACCTGCCGGATCGTCGACACCGGGATCCGCAAGGAGCTCGACCTCGAGATCAAGGTGCCGGTCGACTCGATGGTCGAGCCGGACGCGACGCCGGCGCCGGATCTCGATCCGCTGGCCGGCGGGACCGAGGCGACCCGCCGGTCGATCTGGCCAGCGATCTACCCGGAGCTGCTCGAGCTGATCCAGGCGCACCGCTCGACGATCCTGTTCGTCAACAACCGGCGCGGCGCCGAGCGGCTCGCGCTGCGGCTGAACGAACTGGCCGAGCACGAGATCGCACGCGCCCACCACGGATCGCTCGCGCGCGAGGAGCGCCTGGTGGTCGAGGAGATGCTGAAGGCCGGCGAGCTGCCGTGCCTGGTGGCGACCTCGTCGCTCGAGCTCGGGATCGACATGGGCGCGGTGGACCTGGTGATCCAGGTGGAGTCTCCAAAGTCGGTCGCGCGCGGCCTACAGCGGATTGGCCGCGCTGGGCACTCGGTCGGCGACGTCAGCCGGGGCCGCATCTTCCCCAAGTTCCGCGCCGACCTGCTCGAGTGCGCCGTGGTCGCCCAGCGCATGCGACAGGGCGAGATCGAGACCACGGTCGTCCCGCGCAACGCACTCGACGTGCTGGCGCAACAGATCGTGGCCATCGCTGCGGCGGCGCCGGACGACAGGCCCGTGCCGGTCGACGAGCTCTATTCGCTGGTCACGCGAACCTATTCGTATGGCGAGCTGTCGCGCACGCAGCTCGAGAACGTGCTCGACATGCTCGACGGTCGCTACCCGAGCTCCGAGTTCTCCGAGCTGCGGCCGCGGATCGTGTGGGATCGCGTGCACGGTCTGATCCGCGCGCGCCCCGGTGCCCGCCAGCTGGCGGTGACCAACGCCGGCACGATCCCGGACCGGGGCCTGTATTCCGTCACCTTGCCCGACGGCCGGCGGGTCGGCGAGCTCGACGAGGAGATGGTCTACGAGGCGCGTCCGGGTCAGACGTTCCTGCTCGGGGCGAGTACCTGGCGGATCGAGGAGATCGGGCGCGACCGGGTGATCGTGACGCCGGCGCCGGGGCTGCCGGGTGCCGTCCCGTTCTGGAAGGGCGACGGGATCGGGCGCCCCAAGGAGCTCGGTGAGGCGATCGGCGCGTTCTCGCGCTGGGCGGTCGAGCAGCCGGCCGAGATTCTCGAGCGCTCGTATGACCTCGACAAGCGCGCGGCGACGAATTTGCTGGAGTTCCTGCGCGAGCAGCAGTCGGCCACGCGGGTCATCCCTTCCGACCGCGCGATCGTGGTGGAGCGGTTCCGGGACGAGATCGGCGACTGGCGTCTGTGCGTTCTGAGCCCGTTCGGCGGTCGCGTCCACGCCGCCTGGGGGCTCGCGTTATCCGCGCGGATCCGCGATCAGCTCGGGCTCGAGTCCGACGCGATCTGGTCCGACGACGGGATCATCGTCCACCTGCCCGACGCCGAGGAGCCGCCGGGCGCGGAGCTCGTCATGCTCGAGCCCGACGAGGTCGAGGACGCCGTCGTCGCCGAGCTCGGCGCAAGCGCGCTGTTCGGCGCGCGCTTCCGCGAGAACGCCGCCCGGGCGCTGTTGATCCCCCGGGCGCGTCCCGGCAAGCGCACACCGCTGTGGCAGCAGCGGCTGAAGTCTCAGTCGCTGTTGGAGGTCGCGAAGAAGTACGGAGAGTTCCCGGTCATTCTCGAGACCTACCGGGAGTGCCTGCGCGATGTGCTCGACGTGCCCGGGCTGGTCGAGCTGCTGACCGCGCTGCACCGCCGGGAGATCTCGCTGGTCGAGGTCGAAACGCCGACCGCGTCGCCGTTCGCCTCCTCGTTGCTGTTCGACTACGTGGCGACATACATGTACGAGGGCGACACGCCCAACGCCGAACGGCGGGCCGCGGCGCTGTCGCTCGACCGCGACCTTCTGCGGGAGCTGCTGGGCCAGGAGGAGCTGCGCGATCTGATCGACCCGGGCGCGCTGGCCCAAGTCGAGGATGACCTCCAGTTCGTTTCTTCGATACGCCGCGCCACGTCGCGGGACGGGCTGCACGACGTGCTGCGCGGCGTCGGCGATCTGACCGCGGCCGAGGCGGCTTTGCGCGTGGTCGACGGGCTCGACGCGCTGTCGATGCTCGAGGAACTTTTTCGGGAGCGCCGGGCGATCAAGATCCGGCTGGCGGGCGAGGAGCGCTGGATCGACGCGGCCGACGCCGGCCTGTACCGCGACGCCCTGGGCGCGGCGCCGCCCGGCGGGTTGCCGGCCGCGTTCCTGGAAGACGTGCCGGACGCGCTGACCCGGCTGGTTCGTCGCTACGGCGCGACCCACGGGCCGTTCACCGGGGACGACGTTCGCGCTCGCTACGGAGTGGACTGTTCTTCTGTGCTGGCGAGCCTCGAGCGTTCGGGCGAGCTGGTGCGGGGCGAGCTCCGCCCGGGCGGGACCGACCGCGAATGGTGCGACCCCGAGGTCCTGCGCCGCCTGCGCCGCGCGTCGCTCGCGGTGCTGCGCCGCGAAGTTGAGCCCGTGGACCCGCGTTCGCTGGCTCGGTTCCTTCCCGCGTGGCAGGGCGTCGACCGTCACCCGGCGACGGGCGCCGGGGTCGACCGGCTGCGCGAAGTGCTCGTGCCGCTGCAGGGCCTGGCCGTGCCGGCCGAGGTCTGGGAACGCGACGTGCTTCCGCGCCGCGTCGGCGCGTACTCGCCGGCTTGGATCGATCAGCTGTGCGCCGCGGGCGAGATCGTGTGGATCGGCGCCGGGGCGCTGGGACGGACCTCCGGTCGGGTCGCTATCTACTTTCGCGAAGATCTGGCTGTGCTCGGCCCACCGGCTCAGAGGGGGACCGCGGCGTTGGACTCGCCGGCGCACGAGTCGGTCCGGGCCCGATTGGCGGCCGGTGCGTGCTTCTTCACCGATCTGCTCGTCGACGTCGACCTGGCGCCGGAGGAACTGCAGGAGTCCCTGTGGGATCTGGCCTGGGCCGGCGAGGCGACCAACGACGCATTCGCGCCGCTCCGCGCGCCGCGGCTCACCCTGGCCCGGGCGCAGCGCGACCGGCTGCGCGGGGCCGCACGGCCCGGCCGGTTCGCGTCGCGTCGGCGCGGTGCGGGCGCGTCGGCGCAGGTCCAGGGCCGTTGGTCGCTGACCGGGGTGGGTGGGGACCGCCTTCAGGCGGTGGATCCGTCGGCTCGCCGGCGCGCTGTCGCCGAATTGCTGCTCGAGCGCTACGGGATCCTGACCCGAGAAACCGTTCGTGCCGAGGGGGTCCCGGGCGGCTTTGCGGCCCTGTACCCGGAGCTCTCGCAATTGGAGACTTTGGGCGTGGCGCGGCGCGGATACTTCGTCGAGGGACTGGGTGGCGCCCAGTTCGCACTGCCGGGCGCGGTCGAGCGCGTGCGGGCGTTCGGTCCCGACGAGGACCCCCCGATCGTGCTCGCCGCGGTCGATCCGGCCCAGCCGTACGGCGCCGTCCTTCCGTGGCCGGACCACGCCGAGAACCGCCGTCCGGCGCGCGTCCCCGGCGCCTACGTCGTGATGGTCGGGGCCGAGCCCGTGCTCTACGTGGAGCGCGGAGGGCGAGGGCTGCAGACGCTCGTCGCCGCGGACGATCCCCGGATCGACCCAGCGCTGGTGGCGCTGGTGGAGCAGGTGCGCGCGGGTCGGATCAAGCGGCTCGCGCTCGAGAAGGTCGACGGCGAGTCCGCTCTGGCGTCGCCCCTCGGGTCGGCGCTGGTGGCGCTCGGATTCCAGCCAGGGCCGCGCCGGCTGACCCTCAGTGCGTAATGCCTGAGGGCGACACGATCGCCTACGCCGCGGCTCGCATCCGGCCCGTGCTCGAAGGCCAGGTGCCGGACGAGATCCTGACTCCGCAGCCACGGCATGCCCTGGATCGCTGGCCATCTCGGCTCGAAGGCCGCGCGGTCACGAGCGTCGACACCCACGGTAAGCACCTGTTCCTGCGCTTCGAGGGAGACCTCGTCCTGCATTCTCACCTCGGCATGGTCGGGGTGTGGGGCGTTTACGGACCGGGTCGACGGTGGGGGCGCTCGGCGCGGCGCGCGTGGATCGTGTTCCGGTCGGCTGGGCACGAGGTGGTGGAGTTCGACGGGCCGCTGCTCGAACTCATGACCGAGGGCCGGACCCGGTTCGATCAGCGCCTCGCCGCGCTCGGACCCGACATGCTGGCTGCGGAATTCGACCGGGAGCGCTTCCTCGCGCGGCTGCGCGCGGACGATCAGACGCGTTCTCTCGGCGACGCGCTGCTCGACCAGCGCAACGTGGCCGGCATCGGGAACATCTGGAAGGCCGAGGGGTGCTGGGAGGCCGCGATCGACCCGTGGCGGTCGGTCGCAGAGGTGAGCGATGACGAGGCATTGGGCATCATCGACGCCATGCGACCGCGGATGCAGCGTTCGGCCACGGCCGGCCACCGGACGATCGAGCCGCGCGTGTACGGGCGCTCCGGTCGACCGTGCCCTCGCTGCGGCGCCCGGATCACCGCGCGCGGCCAGGGCGATGCCAACCGGACGACGTACTGGTGCCCGGGATGTCAGAAGTAAGTCGTCTGCGACGCGTCGGGCACAAGGGTGCCGATCTGATCGCGCCAGGCAACACGTTCGCGAGCTTCGACGCGGCGATGGCGGCCGGGGTCGACATGATCGAGTTCGACGTGCTCACCGAGCAGGACGGCGAGGGGCTGATCCTTGCCCACGATTGGGTCGATGCGGCATCTCGCGAGACGCACACGCTGGAGGAAGCGCTGGCCTACCTGGCGTCGGACTCGTTCGCATCGGTCGACCTGGACGTGGACCTCAAGCTGCCCGGGTACGAGTTGCGTGTGCTCGACGCACTGCGCGAGCAGGGATTGCTCGACCGGGCCTTGATCTCGACCCAGTACGAGGACAGCCTCGCGTTGCTGCGTTCCGTCGAGCCGGGCGTGCGGCTCGGCTGGTCGGTGCCCAAGCTCAAGCGCGATCCGTTTCGCTCGCCCGCGATGCGGTTGCCGGCGCTCGTCGCGATGCACGCCTTCCGGGCGCTGCTCCCAGGGCGCGCGGCGCGGGCGATCCGCGCCGGTCGGTGCGATGCGCTGATGGTGCACTGGCGGCTCGTCACGCCGGGGCTCGTGCGCGCCGTGCTCGGGGCCGGCGGGGAGGTCTACGTGTGGACGGTCGACGAACTGCCGCGGCTGCGCGCGCTGGAGGCGCTGGGGGTGACCGGAGTCATCACCAACGACCCGAGGCTGTTTGCACAACTCGTGACGTGATGGATCATGCCCTCGTGCGTAGTGAGGGTGTGACCGAGATGCTGACCGCCGCGCCGTCCGCCCCGAGCTCCTGGGCTCGGTTCGAGTCGCTCTATCGCTCCAGCCGCGACGACGTGTACGCGTACGTGATGACGCTGCTGCGCGACCAGGCCGCGGCCGAGGACGTGACCGCGGTCGCGTTCGAGCGCGCCTACCGGCGCCGGCGGACCTTCGATCGCCGGCGCGGCGAGGAGCGGGCGTGGCTGTTCGGGATTGCCCGCAACGCCGCGCTGGACGAGCTGCGCCGACGGCGTCGCGTGGCGGCGCTCGTGACCGAGCCCGCGGAGGCGGATTCGGCGTCGGATCCCGACCCCGGTGAGGTCGCGCTGCGCCGCACCGCGGTGCAGACGGCCCTCGCCGGCTTGCCGGCGCGTGAGCGCGAGATCGTCGCGCTGAAGTTCCACGCCGGGCTGTCCAACGCCGAACTCGCGCGCGTGCTCGGGATCAGTGAATCGAACGCGGGCACGCTGCTGTACCGCACCATGGAGAAGCTCAGGAAGGCCTGCAATGCGACTGCTTGACCACGACGAACCGATCGATCCCGAAATCGCCGCGTCCCTCGACGCGATCGACGCGGTGCTCGCCGGCGAGCCGGTCGACGCCCGCTACGCCGACCTGGCCGAGATCGCGCTGCTCGCGTCCGCCGAACGCCCCGCCGCCGCGCCGGAGTTTGCCCGGTCGATGGACGCGCGAGTGGCGCGGCGGTTCAACCCAGTGCCGGCGCCGGCGGCGGTCAGCCGGCGCCGGCGCTCGTCCAGGTGGTTCTGGCAGGCAGGCGGCGCGTTGGCCACGACGGCGGCGGTGGTCGTGGCGATCGTGGTCCTCGTCGGAGGGCACTCGAGTTCGTCGTCATCGTCGTCGGCCACGCAGTTTTCGTCGCCAGTGGCGTCCAGCACTTCGGCTTCCGAAGGAGCAGGCAAGACCCCCGCGACCTCGGCCGGCGCCGCCTCGAGCGGCTCGCGTGCCGCCCCGGCGAACGTTCCGCCCGCCGGTTCGCCAAGCACGTCGTCGGCCGCCCCAACGCTCCAACCGCCGAGCACCGGACGGAAGGTCGTCCAGTCCGCGCAGCTGAACCTCACCGCGCCGCCCAACCGAATCGACGACGTGGCCCAGCAGGTCTACAACGTGATCGGGTCGGTGAACGGAATCGTCGAGAACTCGACCGTGACCCAAGGCGGCGTCGGCGGCTACGCCCAGTTCCAGCTCAGCATCCCGAACGCGTCGCTCGGGCAGGCGATGAGCCGACTGTCGTCGCTGAACGGCGCGCAGGTCGTCTCGCGCACCGACTCGAGCCGGGACATCACCGACCAGTACGGCCGGGCGCAGCGCGCGCTGGCCGACGCGCGCGCGCTGCGGACCTCGCTGCTCAAGCAGCTGGCCAGCGCTACGACGACCGAGCAGATCGACAGCCTGAAGGCACAGATCCGCGACGCCGAGGCGTCGATCTCGAGCGACCAGGCCACACTCAACCGCCTCAACCAGCAGGTCGGGTTCAGCCAGCTCTCGCTCCAGATCAACGCTCGGACCGTGCCGACGCCCGTCTCGCACGGGAGTGGCGGGTTCGGCATCGGCAAGGCCGCGCACGACGCCGGCCGGGTGCTGACCGTGGCGGCCGGTGTCGCGCTGATCACGCTCGCCGCGCTGACGCCGATCGCGCTCCTGGCCGCCCTGTTCTGGTGGGTCGGCGCCGCGCTACGGCGCCGGCGCCGCGAGCAGGCGCTCGACGCGGCCTGAGCCCAACCCAAGCTTGCCCGTGTGGTATGCATGGGCGATGTCGGCAAGCAGCGAAGACACGGTTGCGCTGCTCGGGCGGGTTCCGGTCTTCTCGGCGCTGTCACCGGACGAGCTCGAGCGGGTGGCTCAGGTCGCGGTCCCGCGCCGGTTCGAAGCCGGCGAGATCGTGTTCAAGGAGGGCGACGAGGGCAGCACCTGCTACATCGTGCGCTCGGGGCGGGCGCGGGCGATCCACGAGCATCCGGACGGGCGGTCGATCACGCTCGCGCACTTCGCTCCCGGCGACATCTTCGGCGAGATGGCGATGTTCGACGGCGAGCGGCGCTCGGCGACGGTCGAGACGACCGAGGGGACGGAGGCGATCGCGATCCTGAGCGCGGACATGCACCGGCTGCTGCGCGAGCACCCCGACATCTCGGTGAAGCTGATCGCAGCCCTTGGGCAGCGACTGCGCGACACCAACGAGCGCCTGGCGCGTCAGTCGTTCCAGACCGTGCAGAGCCGCGTGGCCGCGGTGCTGGCTCAGCTGGTGGAAGCGGCGCGCGCGGAAGCGGGCGACGGCGGCGAGGGCGATGTGACGATCACGACCACGCAGGCCGAGCTGGCGCAGCTGGCCGGTTCCTCGCGCGAGTCGGCGAGCCGGTTCCTGGCCGTGCTCGAGCGGGCAGGAATAATTACGCAAGGACGGGGAAGGCTGACCGTTCATGACGCAAAGGCGCTCGCGCGGTACGTCTACTAATGGCGGGGGCGATGTCGAACTCTCGGCCGGCGGGGCGGTCGTCCACGACCGCGACGTGATCGTGGTCGTCCCGGTCAAGCGCGATGCCCAGCACCGGCGCGTGCTCGTCCTTCCCAAGGGACATCTCGACGAGGGTGAGACCGAGGAGGCGGCGGCGATCCGCGAGGTCACCGAGGAGACGGGGGTGACCGCGGAGCTGATCGAAAAGCTCGGCGACGTGGAATACAGCTACGAACGCAGGGGCCGGCGCCAGGACAAGCGGGTGGCGTTCTACCTGTTCGAGTACCGCTCGGGGAGCCTGGAGGACCACGATCACGAGATCGAGGAAGCCCGGTGGATGCCGCTGGAGCAGGCCGCCCGGGACCTCACCTACGCCGGCGAGCGGGAGATCGTTAATCGCGCGTTGTCGCGCCTGTCAGGAGATGTGTAGGCTGGCGGCCGTGCGCGTCCTCAATTTCTACTCGTCGGTGTTCGCCGATCAGCTTCGTCGGGGCCGCAAGACGGCCACCATCCGCCTGGGCGACAAGTCGCACAAGTACCGCAAGAACGACTGCGTGCTGGTCACGATCGGCTACCAGCACTCGCCGCGGGAGAAGATCTTCAACGCGGTGATCGACCAGGTCGAGGTCAAGCGAGTGCGCGACCTGTCCCCCCGGGAGATCGAGCACGACAACCCGGAGTTCCGCCGCGTGGACGAGATGATCCACTTCCTCGAGCAGATCTACGGCCGCAAGGTGTCGATGGAGGACACCGTGACCGTCGTGCGCTTTTCCCAGATCATCGAGAACCCGCCCGAGCTGCGCGACCGCATGCACGGGCTGGGCGCCGCGCGCAACTAGTACGAGCTACGGGCGGTCCCGGGCCGGTCGGGTGCGCGGAACGTGACCGGACGGGGCCGGATGGCCCCACGGACGCCGAGCGAAGCGAGGCCCCTTGGCACTCTCGGGCATCGAGTGCCAAAAAATCCTTGAAACGCGCCGGGAACGAGCTATATTCTTGCCCTTGGCACTCTTGTGGGAGGAGTGCCAGGGACACCCCCACACCGGCATAATTCACTTCCAACCGGAGGTTGCATCACATGAAGCTCAAGCCCCTCGGCGATCGGTTGATCGTGCGGGCGATCGAGGAGGAGGAGACGACGGCCAGTGGCATCGTCCTGCCCGACACCGCTAAGGAAAAGCCCCAGAAGGGGAAGGTTCTCGCGGTCGGCGACGGCAAGGTGAACGAGGACACCGGCAAGCGCACTCCCCTCGACGTCGCAGAGGGCGACGAGGTCCTCTACAGCAAGTACGGCGGAACCGAGATCAAGGTCGACGGCGAAGAGCTGCTCGTCCTGCGCGAGTCCGACGTGCTGGCCAAGGTCCAGTCGTAACCCCCGTTCCCCCAGGAGAACTGAAACAGACATGGCACATAAGGAACTGAAGTACGACGCGGAGGCCCGCAAGGCGCTCGAGCAGGGCGTCGACGCGGTAGCAAACGCGGTCAAGGTCACGCTCGGCCCGCGCGGCCGGTACGTGGTCCTCGACAAGAAGTTCGGCGCGCCCACGATCACCAACGACGGTGTGACGATCGCGCGCGAGATCGAGGTCGAGGACGTCTTCCAGAATCAGGGCGCACAGCTCGTGCGCGAGGTCGCCACGGCGACCAACGACGTCGCGGGTGACGGAACCACCACCGCGACCGTCCTCGCCCAGGCGATCGTTCGCCAGGGCCTCAAGAACGTCGCCGCCGGCGCGAACCCCCTCGCTCTGAAGCGGGGCATCGAGAAGGCCGTCGACAACGTGGTCAAGAACATCGAGGAGCAGTCGGTCGAGATCTCCGGCAAGGACCAGATCGCCCGCGTGGCGACGATCTCCGCCGGCGATGAGGAGATCGGCGACGTGATCGCCGACGCGATCGACAAGGTCGGCAAGGACGGCGTGGTCAACGTCGAGGAGGGCCAGACCTTCGGGATGGACCTCGAGTTCACCGAGGGCATGCAGTTCGACAAGGGCTACATCTCGCCCTACATGGTCACCGACCAGGACCGGATGGAGGCGACCCTCGAGGATCCCTTCATCCTCATCGCCAATCAGAAGATCGGCTCGGTCCGGGATCTGCTGCCGGTTTTGGAGCAGGTCATCCAGTCGGGTCGTCCGCTCCTCATCATCGCCGAGGATGTCGAGGGCGAGTCGCTCGCGACGCTGGTGGTCAACAAGCTGCGCGGCACCTTCACCGGCGTCGCGGTCAAGGCTCCGGGCTTCGGCGATCGCCGCAAGCGCATGCTCGAGGACATCGCGATCCTCACCGGTGGCGAGGTGATCACCGAGGAGATGGGCCTCAAGCTCGAGAACACCCAGCTCTCGCAGCTGGGCCGTGCTCGTCGCGTGGTGATCGCCAAGGACACCACGACGATCGTCGACGGCAACGGTGACGGGGACGCGATCAAGGGCCGCATCAACCAGATCAAGACCGAGATCGAGAACACCGATTCGGACTTCGACAAGGAGAAGCTCCAGGAGCGTCTCGCGAAGCTGTCGGGCGGTGTCGCCGTGGTCAAGGTCGGCGCGGCCACCGAGACCGAGATGAAGGAGAAGAAGCACCGCGTCGAGGACGCGCTGCAGGCGACCCGGGCCGCCCTCGAGGAGGGCATCGTTCCGGGTGGCGGCGTGGCGCTGCTCACCGCGCAGGACGCCATCAACGCCGACGCGATGAGCGAGGGCGACGAGCGGACCGGGGCTGCGATCGTGCGTCGCGCGCTCGAGGAGCCGCTGCGTCAGATCGCCGAGAACTCGGGTCTCGAGGGCTCGGTCGTGGTCAACGACGTCCGCAAGGCTGACAAGGGCCTGGGGCTGAACGCCGCCACGGGCGAGATCGTCGATCTGGTCAAGGAGGGCATCATCGACCCGGCCATGGTCACCCGCTCTGCGCTGCAGAACGCGGCCTCGATCGCCAAGAACATCCTGACCACCGAGGCCATCGTGGCCGAGGTGCCGGAGAAGGATGGCGGCGGCGGTGGCGGTGGCATGCCCGACATGTCGGGGATGATGTAATCCGCTGCTGACAAGCAGACGCTGTTGTTTTCGAGGGCCCGGCGGTGACGCCGGGCCCTCTGTTTTTCGCCGTGTGGACGACGCGCCACGCCCCGGTTCCTCGGCGGGTTGTGGCGCGTCGTCCACGGTAGAGGTGGACGACACGCCAACGCCGCCGGAGAGCGTGCGGTGTGGAGCGTCATCGACACGGCCGCACGTGGCGCGAGACCCCGGCGAGGGTTCGGACGTGGCGGTGATCGGTGGCGCGGCAGGCGCGGAGCGGGTCGAAGTGGATCGGCGTGATGCCGGCGACGCGGGCGCCGGCGACGTCATTCGCCAGCGAGTCACCGACGTGAACGGTGTGCGCCGCGGTGGCGCCGGCGCGCGCGAGGGCGATCTCGAAGATCCGGGGGTCGGGCTTGGCGGCGCCGACGACGGTCGAGTCGATGACCGGCACGCCGTCGAACCCGGAGTCGCGGAGGTTCTCCTCGCCGTGGCCGTCGGAGTTGGTGACGATGACGACGGCCGGGCCGGCGCGCTGCAGGGCGGGGATCGCGCCGATCGCGCCCGGGGTCGGCTCGCGCCACAGGACGACGCCCGAGCGGCTCCGGTCGGCCAGAGCCTCCCATGCGGCTAATGCTTCCGACGCACGTCCGGGCACAATCCCAAGCTGGAGCAGTAGGGCCTGCGCATAGTCGATCCGGGTCGGGGCGGTCGTGCGGTGGGTGGCGCGCGGGGGGGTCGGGGAGGCGGCGGCGCGGTCGAGGGCGCGGACGGCTCGGTAATGCGCGAGCGGCACGATGCTCGGGTCGACCGTGACACCGATCCGGGCGAGCGCGTCGGCCACCAGATGCCGGTCGGGGAGGACGATCACCCCGCCGGCGTCTAGGAACACCGCGCGGCAGGGAAGCCGGGCGGGGCTCACCGGGCGGGCGCGGTGGCCCCGGCCGTCAGCGTGTCGTAGATCTCGGCCGTGCGGCGGGCGACCTCGGTCCAGTCGAACCGCAGCACGTGCTCCCGGGCCTCGGCCACGAGTTGCCGGCGCGCGACATCGTCGGTCAGGACGCGCTCCAGCACTCCGCGCAGCGCGGTGGCGTCACGCGAGGGGAAGCGCAGCCCGACCGTGCCCTCGACCGGCACGACCTCGCGCAGGCCGCCGGTGTCGGCGACCACGCACAGGCAGCCCGACGCCATCGCTTCCAACGCCACCAGGCCGAACGGCTCGTAGAGCGAGGGGACGATGCAGAGATCGGACACGCGATAGAGGGAATGGAGCATGTCGTCGCCCACCCAGCCCAGGAACACCCCGTGGCCGGTCAGGCCGAGGCGGCGAGCCTGGCGCTTGAGCTCGGCCTCGACGGTGCCGGTGCCGGCGACGACGAAGCGCACGCCGCCCAGCCGGCGCACCACGGGCGCGAGGGCGTCGAGGGCGAGATGGAAGCCCTTCTCGTAGACCAGCCGGCCGACGAGGAGCACGAGCAGCTCGTCGGGGGCGGCGTACCGCTCGCGGAGCGCGTCGAGGTCGGGCTCGACGGGGTCGAGGTCACGCGGGTCGATTCCGTTCGGGATCGCGGTGATCTTCGCCGGCCGGACCCCGAACACGTTGGCCACGTGCACGCGCATGTAGCGCGAACAGGTGATTACGTGGTCGGCGCGTCGCACCATCGCGCGCTCGGCGGCGTGGATGTGGGACTGGGGATGGTTCTGGACCCAGCCCTGGTGGCGGCCGAACTCGGTGGCGTGGACGGTGACCAGCCACGGACGCACGATCTGCCGCGCCGCCAGCCCGGCGGCGCCGGCGACCAGCCAGTCGTGGGAGTGCACGAGATCGAACTCGTACCGCTCACAGAGTTCGGCGGCGAGCGCGTGCATGTCGGCGTTCATCGCCTCCACCCAGCACACGAACGCGGCCGGATCGCGGGGAAACTGGGGCTCGCGGACGCGGTGGACGACGACCCCGTGCTGGTCGGCCTCGGCCGGCAGGCGGCCGCCGCCGCGGGTCAGGACGTGCACCTCGACGCCGTCGCGCACCAGGCTCTCGGAGAGCTTTCGGACGTGGCGGCCGAGGCCACCCTCGATCACCGGCGGGTACTCCCAGGACATGAGCAGGACACGCATCGCCGGGCGGGCACCCTATCGAGTCGGGGCGCTTCGTGACACCATTACGTGTCGTGATGGGACCGCAGGGCAGCATTACGCCGATCGCCGGGGCACCCGACCCGATCGACCCGAACGTGCGGATCGGCGACAACCACCTGCGGACGGCGAGGCAACACGCTCGAGCTCGTGTGGGACCGGCCGCCCGAGGAGTGGCCGCGGGACGAACAGCGCCACGCCGCTGCGCAGTTCGGGCCGGACCTCGATCTCGAGGATCTGCTCAAAGAGCTGGATTAGAGCCGCTCGAACACGGCCACGCCGTGCTCACCCACCACGCGCGCGACGGGGACCCCGGGGTCGAACGAGTGCTCCTCGCCGCGCAGCACGTCGCGCCAGCGCCCACCCGGAGGATCAACCAGGACGCCCGAGAAGTCCGGCCCGCCGCGCACGCCGACGACCACCAGCACGTCCCCGCCCCGCACGAACGCGCACGCGCCGTCGCCGGCGTCCACGGGCTCATAACCCGCGGCGAACGGCGCCGGCCGGCGCGCTCGCAGCCCAAGCAGCCGCAGCGTGACGAACAGCTTGCGGGTCTGCGCGACCGGGGGTGAGCCGCCCATCAGGCGCCGCAGCATCGCCTGGTTGTAGTCGAAGTCCACGGGCCGGCGGTTGTCGGGGTCGACCAGGGCGCGGAACGGCATCTCGTCGCCGCGGTAGATGTCGGGGATGCCGGGCGCGGTCAGCTTGAGCACGACCTGCCCGAGCGCCGCGCGGTCGCCGGCCTCCGCGACCCGGACGGCGAACGGCTCGAAGTCGGCGATGAACGCCTGCTCGGAGTACACGGCGTGGGTGAACCGTTTGACCGCCGCTTCCCACTCGGCGTTCTGCTCCACCCAGTTGGTGTTGCGCTTGGCCTCGCGCAGCGCCTTCTCCATGTACGCCTCGACCCGCTCGGGGGAGATCACCCACGCCCCGACCATCGTCTGGAACAGGAGGTAGCGCTCGACGTCGTCGGGCGCACCCTCGGACGAGCGCAATCCGTCGGTCAGCGCGAACCACCGCTCGACGTGCGCCCGCCACTCGGCCGGCATCGTCGACAACGCGCCGATCCGCGCGCGCACGTCGGCCGAGCGCTTGGCGTCGTGGGTCATAGTGGTCAACAGACCGATTGGAAACCGCTCGGCGCGCTCGGCGCATCCCGCGTGGAATTGAGAGACGTCGATGCCGAAGCGCGACGGGTCGCCGCCCACATCGTTCAAGGCCAGCAGCCGGCAGTAGCGGTAGAACGCGGTGTCCTCGACGCCCTTGGCCATCACCGCCGGCGTGGTCTGCTGAAACCGCGTGACGAAGCCGGCCGGCGCCTCGCGCTCGAGCAGCAGCATCGACGCGATCGCATCGTCCATGCCGGACTCGGCGATGGCGCGGCGGTCTTCGCCGGCCACGCGTCCCGCGACCGGATCGACGTACGTGCGGTACACCGGTAGGGACGCGAGCGCGTGCTCGAGGGCCGTGCGCTCGATCTTTGGCGCTCCACTCCCGGATACGTCAGGTGTATCGCCATCGAGTTCGTGCAGCAGCCGCTCGACGTCCTGCGCGAACGGCCCGCGGACCTGCTCGAGCTTGGCCTCGTGAGCGACCTCGTCGAACGAGCGGCGGTCGCCCGAGACCTGCTCCCACAGCGCGGTCAACTCCGCCTCGCCGGCGGGGTCGACGAACAGCGCGCACACGTCGTTCAGGAACTCGTAGCCGACCGTGCCGCACACCGGCCAGTCGCGCAAACGTTCGCCGGGGTCGAGGATCTTCTCGATCCACACGCGATCGACCCCGCCCGAGCGCAGCCGCTCCAGGTACCCCGCCGGATCGGCCAGGCCGTCGGGGTGGTCGATGCGCACTCCGTCGATCACGCCCTCGCGGCACAAAGAGAACACGAGCGAGTGCGTCTCCTCAAACACGACCGGGTCCTCCTGACGCACCCCCGCCAGATCCCCAATGTCGAAGAACCGGCGGTACACGCCGGTCGACGGGTCGATGTCGAAGAACTTCTCGCGCAGCGCCGGGTCGGCCCAGTAGTGGTTGCACTCGTCGACCGCCATGTGGTTGGGGACGACGTCGAGGATCAGCCCCAGGCCGGCGTCACGGGCGCACGCCGATAGTGAGCGCAGCGCCTCGTCACCACCGAGGTCCGACGACACCCGCCGGGGGTCGATCACGTCGTAGCCGTGGGTCGAGCCGGGGCGGGCCTGGAAGGACGGCGACAGGTACAGGTGCGAGATCCCGAGGTCGCGCAGATACGGCACGAGCCCCCGTGCCGCCTCGAACCCGAACGACGAGGTCAGCTGCAGGCGGTAGGTCGCCCGCAGCTCGGCGTGCTCGGGGTGGGCGGGGTTCGCACTCACGTCACGCGCTTGAGGATCACGATCGAGCGCGACATGACTCCGACCTCGGTCCGCGCGCCGTAGTGCCGGCTCCCCGGCTCGGCCGCGGGATCGGCGGTCGACAGCTCGAGGGCCCACTGCGCGCCGAACCGCCGGCGCGGCAGAATGAACACACGGTCCTCGGGATGGGCGTTGAACAGCAGGATGAACGAATCGTCCTCGACGTGTTCGCCGCGGGGGCCTGGCGTGGGGATCTCGAGGCCGTTCAGGAACATGCCGAGCACGTGCTCACCGTCCTGCCAGTCGCGGCGGGTCATCTTCAGTCCGTCGGCGCGGAACCACCAGACGTCGGGGAGCCCTGAGCCCTTCACCTCCACGCCGCGCAGGAAGGTGTGGCGGCGGAAGGTCGGGTGCTGGCGGCGCAGCCGGATCAGCCGCCGGGTGAAGTCGCGCAACTCCTCCTTCTCGGGACTGTCGGTCCACCCGTACCACGAGATCTCGTTGTCCTGGCACCAAGCGTTGTTGTTCCCGTGCTGGGTACGCCCCATCTCGTCGCCGCCGAGCAGCATCGGCGTCCCCTGGGAGAGCAGCAGTGTGGTCAGGAAGTTGCGCTGCTGACGGATCCTGAGCGCGTTCACGTCGGGGTCGTCGGTCTCGCCCTCCACGCCGCAGTTCCACGACCGGTTGTCGTCGGTGCCGTCGTGGTTGTCCTCGAGGTTCGCCTCGTTGTGCTTGTGCTCGTAGGCGACGAGGTCGTGCAGCGTGAAGCCGTCGTGGGCGGTGATGAAGTTGATCGAGGCGAACGGGTCGCGTCCATCGGCCTCGTACATGTCGGCCGAACCCGACAGCCGCGAGGCGAAGTCGCCGCGAGTGGCGAAGCCGCGCCACCAGTCGCGCATCACGTCGCGGTAGACGCCGTTCCACTCGGACCACAGCACGGGGAAGTTGCCGACCTGATAACCGCCCGGGCCGACGTCCCACGGCTCGGCGATCAGCTTGACCTGGGAGAGCACCGGGTCCTGATGGATCACGTCGAAGAACGCCGACAGGCGGTCGACGTCGAAGAACTCCCGGGCCAGCGCCGAGGCGAGGTCGAACCGGAACCCGTCCACGTGGCACTCGGTCACCCAGTAGCGCAACGAGTCCATGATCAGACGCAGGACGCTCGGGTGGACCGGGTTCAGGGAGTTCCCGGTGCCCGTGAAGTCCATGTAGTAGCGCGGGTCGTCGTGCATCAGGCGGTAGTAGGCCTGGTTGTCGACGCCCTTGAACGACAGCATCGGCCCGAGGTGGTTGCCCTCGGCGGTGTGGTTGTAGACGACGTCGAGGATCACCTCGATGCCGGCCCGGTGCAGGGCCTTGACCATCCCTTTGAACTCGCGCACCTGCTCGCCCAGGCGCCCGGTGGCCGAGTACTCGGAATGCGGTGAGAGGTAGCCGATCGTGCTGTAGCCCCAGTAGTTGGTAAGGCCCTTGTCGGCAAGGAACGACTCGTCGGAGATGTGATGCACAGGCAGTAGCTCGACGGCGGTGACGCCGAGGTCGTGCAGGTAGGCAACGGCCTCCTCCGAGGCCAGGCCGGCGTAGGTGCCGCGCAGGTCCTCCCGGATGCCGGGGTGGCACATCGTGAAGCCCTTGACGTGGGTCTCGTAGATCACGGTGTCGGCGAACGGGACCCGCGGCGGGCGGTCACCCTCCCAGATGAACGCGTCGTCGATCACCACCGACTTCGGCATCGCGGCGGCGTCGTCCTCGTCGTCGGGCTCGAGATCGGCGTCCTCCTCGCCGGTCGGCACGTAGGGAAGGACGTTCGCGTCGTGCGCCCAGTCGACCATCCCCTCGATCGACTTCGCGTAGGGATCGATCAGCAGCTTGGCCGGGTTGAACCGGCGGCCTTCCTCGGGCGCGTAGTCGCCCTCGACCCGGTAGCCGTAGCGCCGTCCCGGACCCACCTCGGGGAGGTAGCAGTGCCAGTTGAGCGCCGTGCGCTGCGTCATCCGGATCGACGTCTCGTTGCCCTCGTCGTCGAACAGGCACAGCTCGACGCCGGTGGCGTGCTCGGAGAACAGGGAGAAGTTGGTGCCGCCACCGTCCCAGGTGGCGCCGAGCGGGAACGGCCGCCCAGGCCAGACCGCTAACTCACTCAAGCGATCAGCGCCCCGGACATCGGCTCGAGCTCGACGTGCCCCTCCACGATCGAAGGCCGGCGCTGCGTGGCCAGCTCGACCGACGTCCCGGCGCAGGCCAGCCGCCGGCGCTCCGGGCTGAAGTTGCAGATCACCTCGAACGCGCCATGGCGCACGCGCAGCCACCGCGCGTCCTCGTCGAACTCGATCGCGTCGGGATCGCCGGGCGGGAGGCGCCGGCGGACGGCCAGCAGCCGCTCGTACAGCGCGGTCAATTCCGGGTCGCCCCGGCGCGTTAGCTTCGAGCGCTCGAACGTCGCCGGATCTTGGGGATCCGGAATCTCCGCGGCGGCGAACGAGGCGAATGAGGCGAACTCGTGGCGGCGTCCCTCGCGGGTGGCCTCGGCGATGTCAGGGTCGATGTGGTCGGTGAAGAACTGAAACGGCGCGTCCTCGCCGTACTCCTCGCCCATGAACAGAAGCGGCACGAACGGCGAGAGCAGCGTGCAGAACGCGGCCAGCGGGCGCGCCGGCGGCGGCAGCCGGTCGCCGAACGCCCGGTTGCCGACCTGGTCGTGGTTCTGGCAGAAGACCACGAACCGGTCGGGCGGGACGTCGTCGGCCGGCGCGCCGAACCGGCGGCGGCGGAAGGTCGAGTAATCGCCGTCGTGGACGTGCGGGCGGTGCCACGCCTTGGCCAGTTGGGCCACCCGACCGAACTCCTCGTAGTAGCCCTCCTCCTCGCCGGTGACGAGCACGCGCAGCGAGTGGTGGAAGTCATCGGCCCAGGACGCGTCGCAGCCCCAGCCGCCGACTTCGACCTCGCGCATGACGCTCGGATCATTGAGCCCTGACTCGGCGATCACTACGGCATCGTTGCGAACCTGGTGGACGCGACGCGCGACCGCGGCCACCAGGTGCTCGGCGCTCGAGTCGATGATGGCGTGGATCGCGTCCAGGCGCAGCCCGTCGATCCCGAAGTCCCGCACCCACCCGGTGGCGCTCTGGAGCACCCACTCGCGGACCGGGTCGCACTCGGACTGGTCGTAGTTCATGGCGCGCCCCCAGGGCGTCTCGTACTTGTCAGTGAAGTACGGACCGAACGCGTCGAGCGCCGCGGTCCCCGAGGCGCCGACGTGGTTGTAGACCACGTCGAGGATCACGGCCAGGCCGGCCGCGTGCGCGGCGGCGACGAACCTCTCGAGCCCCGCCGGGCCGCCGTAGTCGTTGTGCGTCGAGGAGATGTAGATGCCGTCGTAGCCCCAGCCCCACCGGCCGGGGAACTCGGCAACCGGCATGACCTCGACGGCATTCATCCCAAGCGCGGCCAGCCGGGGCAGATGCTCGATGGCGGCTTCGAATGTCCCTTGCGGCGTGAAAGTCCCAATATGTAATTCGTAGATGACCAGGTCGCGCATGCGCTGGGTCGGTATGGCCGTGGGCCCCGCGGTTTCCACGATCCGCGACGGGCCCCGGATCCCTTCCGGCTGCCAGCGCGACGCGGGATCGGGCAGCGGTCGCCCGTCGATCACGTACACGTAGTCGTCCCCCGGTTGGGCCGGCGCGATCGCCTCGTAGACCCCGTAGCCGGCGTCGGTGAGCGCGACGTCGTGCCCGGCTACCTGCAGCGAGATTGAGCCCGCGCGCGGCGCCCATACCCGGAACTCGACGGTGCCGTCGCCGCGCGGACGCGCCCCGAGCGGGCGCTCCCAGGGGTAGTCGGCGGCGCCGAACTCGACGGGCGCGGGCATGGTTGAGGTCACTGCGATTCTGGAATGAGCCACACCGCCGCGAGCGGCGGCAGCGTGATCAGCGCGGACACGGGCTGGCTGTGCCACGGGATCGGCTCGGGCTCGAGTCCGCCCATGTTGCCCATGTCGCTGCCCCCGTAGAACGTCGAGTCGGTGTTGAGGGCTTCCTTCCAGCGGGTCGCACGCGGCAATCCGAGCCGGTAGCCCGTCCGGGGCACCGGCGAGAGATTGGCGGCGAACACCACCACCCGCTCGCCGTCGAGCGATGCGCGCGCGAACGCGAGCACGTTCGCGTCGGCGTCGTTGGGCTCGAGCCACCAGAACCCGGTCGGGTCGGAGTCGACCTCCCAGAGGGCGGGCTCGGCCTTGTAAAGGCGGTTGAGGTCGCGGACCAGCGCCTGGATGCCGGCGTGGTCGGGTCGCTCGAGCAGATGCCAGTCGAGCGAGCGCTCGTAGCTCCACTCGGCCTCCTGCGCCAACTCGTTGCCCATGAACAGGAGCTTCTTGCCCGGGTGGGCCCACATGTAGGCGTACAGCGAGCGGAGGTTGGCCAGCTTCTGCCACTTGTCCCCGCCGGCCATCTTTCGGTACAGCGACCCCTTGCCGTGGACGACCTCGTCGTGCGAGAGGGGGAGGATGAAGTTCTCGGTGAACGCGTACACCAGGCTGAAGGTCAGCTCGTGGTGGTGATAGCGGCGGTAGATCGGGTCCTGCTCGAAGTAGCCGAGCGTGTCGTGCATCCAGCCCATGTTCCACTTGAAGCCGAAGCCGAGGCCGCCCAGGTACGTCGGTCGCGACACGCCGGGCCACGCGGTCGATTCCTCGGCGGCGGTGATGACCCCCGGCTCGCGCCCGTAGACGACCTCGTTGAACTCCTTGAGGAACGAGACCGCGTCGAGGTCCTCACGGCCCCCGAATTGGTTCGGGACCCACTCGCCCTCGCGCCGGGAGTAGTCCAGGTACAGCATCGAGGCCACCGCGTCGACCCGGATGCCGTCGACGTGGTACTCGCGCAGCCAGAACAGCGCGTTCGAGATCAGGAAGTTGCGGACCTCGTGGCGGCCGTAGTTGAACACCAGCGTCCCCCAGTCGGGGTGCTCGCCGCGGCGGGGGTCGGCGTGCTCGTACAGTGCGGTGCCGTCGAACCGCGCGAGCCCGAACTCGTCGCGCGGGAAGTGCGCCGGCACCCAGTCGAGGATCACGCCGATGCCGTTCTGATGCATGCGGTCGACGAACTCGCGGAAGTCGTCGGGCGAGCCGTAGAACGGCGTGGGGGCGAAGTAACCGGTCACCTGGTAGCCCCACGAGCCCTTGAACGGGTGCGCCATCACGGGCAGCAGCTCGACGTGCGTATAGCCGAGGTCCTTGACGTACGCGCAGAGCTCGTCGGCCAGCTCGAGGTAGGTGAGCGAGCGGTTGCCCTCGAGTGTGTTCAGCCGCCAGGAGCCGAGGTGAACCTCATAGACCGAGACCGGGTCGCGCAGCGCTTGCCGCTGCTGGCGCTGGAGCAGCCATTCGGTGTCCGCCTGGCTCCACACGTGCTGAGCCTCGAACACCACCGAGGCGGTCTTCGGTGGGACCTCGGTGGCCTGCGCGTACGGATCGGCCTTGAGCAGGATCTGGTGATCCTGGGTGAGGATCTCGTACTTGTAGCGCGCGCCTACGCCGACCGCGGGCAGGAACACCTCCCAGATGCCGGTCGAGCCCAGTGAGCGCATCGCGTGCAGGCGGCCGTCCCACGAGTTGAAGTCGCCGACCACGCTGACCGCCCGCGCGGAGGGCGCCCACACGGCGAACGCCGTGCCCATGACGTCCTGGTGCTTGCGGACGTGGGCGCCGAGCTTGTCGTACAGCTCCTCGTGGCGACCCTCGGAGATCAGGTGCTGGTCGAGTTCGCCGATCGTCGGCAGGAACGCGTAGGGATCGTCGATCGTGAACTTGCCGGCGTCGCCGTAGTCGAGCTCGAGCTGGTAGCGCAGCGGCAGCTGGGCGTCCTCGATGACGCCCTCGAACACGCCGCCGGGGTGGATCTGCTGGAGCTTCGCGGCCGGCTTGCCGTCGACCAGCACGGTCACCGCGGAGGCAGCCGGGCGCAGCGCGCGCACGACCACGCCGCCGCCCGATGGATGCGCGCCGAGCACGCCATGCGGGTTGGAGTGCTCGCGGCGGACCAAGGCGTCGAGCTCTGAGGTCGCGACGGTGCTCATCACCCTTGTCCGCTTCCCGGGTTCATCCGCTTTCAAGCAGGCGGGCGATGCCGGCGACCGGAATCGAGATCCAATCGGGGCGGTTGTCGAGCTCGTAGCGCAGCTCGTAGATCGCCTTCTCGAGCTCGAAGATCGAGAGCAGGTTGACGATTGCCGCCTCGCCGCCGGGCACCAGGGTCAGGTCGACCGAGGCGAAGTAAGCGGCGAGGAACTGCTGGCGCATCCGCTCCTCGTAGCCGTCGGGGGCGTGCTGGCCGCGGAGGATCTCCGCCGCGGAGGTCACGTAGGCGAATGAGCGCAGCATGCCCGCCACGTCGCGCAGCGGCGAGCGCTTCTGGCGGCGCTCGGGAAGCGCGCGGGCCGGCTCGCCCTCGAAGTCGATGATCACCCACCCGCGCGGGGTGTGCAGGGTCTGCCCGAGGTGGTAGTCGCCGTGGGTGCGGATCACCCGCCCGGTGACGCCGATCTGGGCGCGCGTGGCCAGTCGCTCGCGGACGTCCTGCCCGCGGCCGGCGATCGGGGACAGGCGCGGGTCGTCGGGCAGGCGCAGGAAGATCCGTTCGATGTCCTCGTCGACGGTGGCGGTGAGCAGCCCGAGCGCCTCCTGGCTCGGCTCTTCGGGCGCGAAGGCCGGATCGCTCGCGTCGGACGCCAGCGTATTGTGCAGCTGCGCGGTCACCGTGCCGAGGCTGCCGAGCCGCTCGAGGAAGATCTCAGGCGTGCTGGCAAGCTCATCGAGCGCGAGCTCCCACCCGCTGACGGCGTCGGGTAGGAACGCCTGGGCCACGCCGAGCGTCGCCGCGAACGCCTGCCCCTCATAGTCGTACCATCCGTACAGCGGCGCGATGTTCGGGAACTGGCGATAGGTCAGGAAGCGCAGGACCTCGAGCTCCGGGTTGAGGCCCGGCTCGAGCTTGCGGAACACCTTGAGGACGATCCGTTCGTCGAACACGATCGAGGAGTTCGATTGCTCGACGCCCATCAGCCGGACGGGAGCCGACTCCAGGCTGGTGACCGACTCGTCGAACGCGTGGAAGCTGAACCGCCCGTCCTCGGTGTCGATCTCGTCGGTGGTGACGATCCGGCGTAGCAGCTCGTGCGCTTGCCGGGGCTCGGCCAGCGCGTCGTAGACGGCCCAGTCGTCGGTATGCGAGATCGACTCGCCGCGAGGTATGTCGCTCGGCGGCCGGATCGCCAGCGGAAGCTGGTAGAGCTCGTGCGTGCCGGTGGCGAACCGGGTCTCGACGAGCGCCAGCAGCATCAGCGGCTCGTCGCGCAACGTGAAGCTCTCGACGATGTCGATGCCGCTGATCGAACGCGACTTGGAGGCGTACCAGCGCTGCTGCTGGACCCATTCGCGCAGCTCCTCCTCGTCCAGGCAGCGCCGGATCTCCTCGGCGGTGATTTCGTTGAGGCGCTCAGTCATCGTCCGGACGGTCTTCTTCGACGAGCTGGAACCAGAAGAAGCCGCGGGGTCCGAGGGTCAGCAGGTAGGGAAGCTCGCCGATGCGGGGGAATCGGGAGTTGCCGAACAGCTCCACCGGATAGCGCCCCTCGTAGGCGCTCAGGTCGAGCTCGACGGCTTGGGCCGTGCGCGCGACGTTGTGGACGCACAGGACGGTGTCGTCCTCGAAGCTGCGGATGTGGGAGAAGATGCGCGGGTTGGACGGCTCGATCGGCTCGTAGGTCCCGAAGCCGAACACCGGGTGTTCCTTGCGCAGCGCGATGAACCGGTGCAGCCAGCGCAGCAGGCTGGTGGCGGTGCGGAGTTGCGCCTCGACGTTGACGGCCTGGAAGCCGTACACCGGGTCCATCAGCGGCGGCGCGTAGAGCTGCGCGAAGTCCGCCCGGCTGAAGCCGCCGTTGCGGTCGCCGGTCCATTGCATCGGCGTTCGTACCCCGTCCCGGTCGCCCAGGAACACGTTGTCGCCCATCGCGATCTCGTCACCGTAGTAGAGGACGGGCGAACCGGGCAGCGAGAACAGGATCGCGTGCATCAGCTCGATCTCGTCGCGGCCGTTGTCCAGCAGCGGCGCCAGGCGACGGCGGATGCCCAGGTTGATCTTCATCCGCGGGTCCTTGGCGTACTCGGCGTACATGTAGTCCCGCTCCTCGTCGGTGACCATCTCGAGCGTCAACTCGTCGTGGTTGCGCAGGAACAGACCCCACTGGCAGCTGTCCGGGATCGTCGGGGTTTGCTGGAGGATCTCGTAGATCGGGACGGCCTCCTCGCGGCGGATGGCCATGAACATTCGCGGCATGACCGGGAAGTGGAACGCCATCTGGCACTCGTCGCCGTCCCCGAAGTACTGGACCACGTCGGCCGGCCACTGATTGGCCTCGGCCAGGAGCACGCGGTCGGGGTAGTTCTCGTCGACCTCCTTGCGCACGCGCTTGAGGTAGGCGTGGGTCTCCGACAGGTTCTCGCAGATCGTGCCGTCGCGCTCGTACAGGTAGGGCACGGCGTCGAGCCGGAACCCGTCGAGGCCGAGGTCGAGCCAGAAGCGCAGCACCTCGAGCATCGCTTCCTGGACCTCGGGGTTGTCGTAGTTGAGGTCGGGCTGGTGGGAGAAGAACCGGTGCCAGTAGTAGGCGCCGGCCACCGGGTCCCAGGTCCAGTTGGAGGCCTCGGTGTCGATGAAGATGATCCGTGCGTCGGGGTAGCGGTCGTTCGAGTCCGACCACACGTACCAGTCGCGCTCGGGCGAGCCCGCCGGCGCTTCGCGGGCGCGTTGGAACCACGGGTGATCGCTCGAGGTGTGGTTCATGACCAGGTCGGCGATGACCCGGATCCGCCGGGCGTGGGCGGCGTCGATCAGCTCGTGCACGTCATCGACGTTGCCGTAGTCAGGGTGGACCGAGGTGAAGTCGGCGATGTCGTAGCCGCCGTCTCGCAGGGGGCTCCGGTAGAAGGGGAGCAGCCAGATGCAGTCGATTCCGAGCCACTGGAGGTAGTCGAGCTTCTCGGTCAGGCCGCGGAAGTCGCCCGAGCCGTCGCCGTTGGCGTCGAAGAAACCGCGAATGTGGATCTCGTAGAACACCGCGCGCTTGAACCACAGCGGCTCGTGCTCGAACCACTGCCGGGTCTGGGCGTGGGCTTGCGGGGCGCCGTCCGCTTGTGCCGGCGTGGCCGCCGTCGCCCGCGTCTCCGCCTGGATCAGATGCGTGAGGGTCGGAGGACCGACGCCCATTTAGATTTCGACTCGGATCAGGTGTGCCTGGCGGACGCCCGGCTCGAGCCGGACGTAGTTCGCGCCGATGCGCCACAGGAAGCGCTCGTCGGTCAGCAGATCGTGCGCCGTGAAGGTCGGCGGGAGACCGAGGTTGGCGGGGATGATCGCGAGGCCCTCCTGGGCTTGGTGGGGGTCGAGGCTGACCAGCGTGATGATCGTGTTGCCCTGCGTGCGCTTGGCGTAACCGATCACCGCGTCGTTGGCGGTGTCGAGGAAGGTTACGTTGGACAGCTCCTGCAGAGCGGCGTTCTCTCTTCTGACGGCGTTCAGGCGCTGGATGTAAGGCAGCAGCGGGCCGTCCAGCGCGCGTGGCTTGATCTCGTACTTCTCGGAATCCAGGTACTCCTCAGAGCCCTCGCGCACCGCGACGTTCTCGAAGTGCTCGTAGCCGGAGTAGATGCCGTACGCCGGGCTCAGGGTCGCGGCAAGGGTCAGGCGCGCCTCGAACGCGGGCCGGCCCCCGTGTTGGAGGTACTCGTGCAGGATGTCCGGGGTGTTGGCGAAGAAGTTGGGGCGGAAGTATTCGCTCTCGTCGGTGAGGGCCAGCTCGGATACGTATTCGGTCAGCTCGAAGCGCGAGTTCTTCCACGTGAAGTACGTGTAAGACTGGGTGAAGCCGATCTTGGCCAGGTGGCGCATGACGGATCGTCGCGTGAACGCCTCGGCGAGAAAGATCACGTCGCGGTTGCGCTCGTGGACGTTGGTAATGAGCCAGCGCCAGAACTCGAACGGCTTGGTGTGCGGGTTGTCGACCCGGAACACGGTGATGCCGGCGTCGACCCACAGGAGGATGACCGTCAGAAGCGCGTCCCACAGACCCTTCCAGTCCGGAGAGTCCCAGTTGACGTTGTAGATGTCCTGATAGCGCTTGGGCGGGTTCTCGGCGTACTTGAGCGTGCCGTCGGGGCGGCGGTGGAACCACTCGGGGTGCTCGTGCAGCCACGGGTGGTCGGCCGAGCACTGGATCGCGAAGTCGAGCGCTATCTCGAGGCCGTGTTCGTTGGCCTTGCTTGCCAGGGCTTTGACGTCGTCGATCGTCCCGAGGTCTCTGTGCACCGCATCGTGCCCGCCGGTCTCGTCGCCGATCGCCCAGGGGGAGCCGGGGTCGGTCGGACCGGCGGTCAGCGAGTTGTTGCGGCCCTTGCGGTTGGTGTGGCCGATCGGGTGGATTGGCGGGAGGTAGATGATGTCGAACCCGAGTTCGGCAAGTCTGGGGAGCTGTCGTTCGACGCCTTCGAAGCCGCCCCACGAGCGCGGGAACAGCTCGTACCAGGCGCCGAACTGGGCGAGCTTTCGGTCGACCTCGATCTGGATCGGTTCGAGCGTCACGCATCCGTGGCGGGGCTGGATCCGCTCGACGGTTCCGAACAGCTCGGGGCCGAGGGCGATGTCGTGCTTGGCTTCTTCGGGGACGGCGTCGTCACCGAGGGTCTTGATCGCGTGCTCGATGAGGGCCAGGTCGGAGTTCGACCTGGCCGCCTCGGAGGCGGCCTGGAGCAGGCGAACGCCCTCGGACAGCTCGCCGGCGAGGTTGTGCTGCTGGGCGGCTACCTTGCGCGCGAATTCGTCCCGCCACGTGCCGAACACGTCGGTCCAGGCCTCGATCGTGTAGTCCCACCGACCGGGCTGGTCCACCTCGAAGCCCGCGGCCCAGCGCACGCCGCCGAGGTGGGCATCGATCCGCTCCATCTCGACCTCGCGCCAGTTGCGCGCCTGCGGAGGTTTGTGGCGGACGACGGCGCGGAGGATCTCGTGGCCGTCGCGGAAGATGTCGGCCTCCACGGTGATCGCGTCGCCGACGACGCGCTTGGCCGGGTAGCGACCGTCGTCCACCGCCGGCGTCGGGTACTGGATCACGATGCGGGGCGGCGCCGGCTTCGACGTGCCGTCGGCGCGCTGTGTGGTGGGGGTCGGGTTGACCTGTGTGCTCACGCTCGGTCCTCGCACCGAAAAATATCCTTCCTTGCGATGGGTAAACCGTTTCGTGTGAACTCCGCGTGACCGACCTCCCGCGATCGAGCGGCGTCCAGCTGCATCTGACGTCGCTTCCGGAGGGGCGACTCGGCCCGGGCGCGTACCGGTTCGTCGACTGGCTGGCGGCCGCCGGGCAGACCTGGTGGCAGGTGCTGCCGCTCGGTCCGCCCGACCGGTACCGATCTCCGTACAAGGCCAAATCGGCGTTCGCGGCGTGGCCGGGGTTTCTGGCCGATCCGCGTGCCGCTGTGTCTGCCGCGGAGCTTTTGGAGTTTCGTTCGCGCGAGTCGTTCTGGGCTGACGACTGGGAGGCGTTCGCGGGCCGGGGCGCACTGGCCGACCAGGTGCGGTTCTCGCGCGAATGGAACGCGCTGCGTTCGTACGCCGCGCCGGCGGGTGTGCGGCTGTACGGGGACGTGGCGATCTACGTGGCCCTGGGGAGTGCGGACCACCGCTTCCACGCGGAGTTGTTCCGGCACGGGTTCGTGGCGGGCGCGCCACCGGACGGGTATTCGTCGGTCGGGCAACTGTGGGGGAATCCGCTGTACGACTGGCCGGCGCTCCGTCGGCGGCGGTACCGCTGGTGGGTCGAGCGCCTGCGCCGGACCACGTCGCTGTTCGACCTGGCCCGGATCGACCACTTCCGGGGGTTCGTGTCCTACTGGGCGGTGCCCTCTGGGGCCCGGACTGCCGCGTCGGGTTTCTGGCAGCGCGGGCCCGGGCGTGCGGTGTTCGACGCTGCCTTTAGGTCGCTGGGTTCGCTTCCGCTGGTCGCCGAGGACCTGGGCGTGATCACGCCGGCGGTGGCGCAGCTCCGCGACTCGCTCGGCTTCCCGGGGATGGTGGTGCTGCAGTTCGGCTTCGACCCCTCTGCGCCTGAGAGCGTGCACCGGTTCGAGAACCACGAACGGTGGCGGGTGGTCTACACGGGGACGCACGATCACGACACGGCGCGGGGGTGGTACTCGTCTTTGGATTCTTCTGTGCGTGCGCTCGTGGACGCCGAGGTGGTGCGGGTCGGCGTGCGCGAGCGCGAGCCCTGGTGGAGCCTGATCCGGCTGGCGCTGGCGTCCCGGGCGCAGGTGGCGATGATGCAGGCGCAGGACGTGCTGGGCCTGGGGAGCGAGGCGCGGATGAACGAACCCGGGCGGGCGGCGAACAGCTGGCGGTGGCGGATGGAGGCCGGCGCGCTGACGCCGGCGCTGGCGCGGCGGCTGCGGGAGGCGACGGAGTCGGCGGGGCGCCTGGCGTAGGCCAGCCCTTTCCGGGTGGTCGTAACGCCGGCGGCTCAAGTTGCCGGCGCCACAGCCGATCCCAGAGGAGATGAGTATCGAAGCCGTGGTCGGCCGTGTCGACCAGATCATGGCGCTGCAGCAACAGCTCGCCGATCCGGCCAGCGCGCTCCAGTCCTCGGGCGGAGCCGCGCTTCCGAGTACGCCAACCGCGGGCACGGCCAGCGCCGGCACGTCAGCGGCGAGCTTCAGCGCCGCGCTGAATTCCGCGATGGCCTCCTCGGCGATCGGCACGGGCTCGACCGACACGACGGGCACGGCCGATACGACCGGGATCGGGACCACCGGGGGGCTCACGTCCATGCTCGCCGGCGCGTCCCCGACCACGACCGGCCTCGCCACCACGACCCCAACGCTCGCCACCGGGATGACCGGGATGACCGGGACGACCGGGACGACCGGGACGACCGGGACGACCGCTGCGGCCGGGTCGGCCGGCGCCCAGGTCCAGGCGATGACGAACATGGCCAACTCCCTGGTCGGCTTGCCCTACGTTTACGGCGGCGGCCACAGCGGCTGGAGTCCGCAGTCGGGCTACGACTGCTCGGGCTTCGTCTCTGCGGTCCTCCACGCCGGCGGCTACCTGAGCCAGCCGGTCGACACCACCGCGCTGCCGCAGCAGCCCGGGATGGAGTCGGGCCCGGGCCAGTACGTCACTGTGTACGACCGGGCGCAGCCGGGGCAGAGCGGCCATGTGATCATCGAGATCAACGGGCAGTTCTACGAGTCGGGCGGGTCGCACGGCGCGTGGGGCGGTGGCGGTGGCGTGGAGAAGATCGGCACCCCGTCGGCGTCGTACCTCGCGACGTTCCCGAACGTGCTGCACCCCGCCGGCCTGTAATCCTCACCAGGCGTCGCGGAGCGCCAGGCGCGCCCGGACCCAGGCCGACCACGCGCTGACCTTGGCGTGCCGGTAGGCGTAGGTCGTATCGCTGCGCAGCCGCTGCCAGCGAGACGGCGACCACGAGATCAGCGACGACGGCCGCACCTCGACGCGCGCCCCGTCGAAAGCCAGCACATCGAGCGCGCGCTCGGCGATATCGATCTGACCGAACGCGGTCGGATGGACGTGGTCGGCCATCACGAGGTTCCGGGCTCCCCAAGGACGCAGGTCGACCACCAGCGCCCCCACGTCAGCAGCCATCGCGGCGATTGCGGCGTTCAGATCCTCGACCTTCGCCCCGGCGCGCGGCCGCCCCAGATCCAAGGGCGCGGTCACGGCCAGCACGCGGTCGCAGCGCACGCCCAGGAACCGGAGCGCGTGACCGAACGCCAGAGCGAACGCGGCCGCGTCCCAGTCGACGCCTCGCACATCGTTCACGCCGATGTACAGGCACCCGACGTCATACCGCGCCCCAGGCATCGATCGCGCCACGAACGCCGGGATCTGCGAGCCCACCACATCCGAAACCCGCGCGCCGTCGACCGCGTACGACGTGAACGGCACGCCGAGGCCCCGTGCCACCCACAGCGCCCACGACTGGAGCGCGACGCCCCACTGGAGCTCCCCGCCACCGTTGGTGATCGAGTCGCCGAAGGCGAGCACCCCCAGACGACAACCGCCACCATTGCGAGTCACGGCGCGCGAGAGTAGCCGCTTGTCCCATAATCCGCGGCCGTGAGCTACGGCCGGGTCACGATGAACGACGGCCGCGAGGACGTCAGGCGCGCGGCGGACGAACTCGCCGAGCGGCTTCCGGACGCGCTCGCGCCGCTGGCGCGGCTGGCCTACAACTACCGCTGGTCGTGGCTACCGGGCGGTCCGGACATCTTCGCCGCGATCGACGCCGATCGGTTCTACCTCGCGAACCAGAACCCCGTTCGCCTGCTCCAGGAGGCCACGGCGACCGCGCTGCGCCGCGCCGCCGCCGACGACGCTCTGCTCGATCGCATCGGGGTGGTCGAGGCGCAGGTGAGGGCCGACCTCGAGCGCCCGCCGTATCCGAGCATCGACCCCGCCCGCCCGGTGGCCTTCCTATGCGCCGAGTACGGGGTCCACGTGTCCCTCCCGGTCTACTCGGGTGGTCTTGGCGCGCTGGCGGGCGATCTCCTCAAGGAGGCCTCCGATTGCGCGGTCCCGCTCGTCGCGGTCGGACTCATGTACCGCAAGGGCTACTTCCGCCAGCGGATCGACGCCGGCGGCTGGCAGCACGAGTACTGGATCGACACCGACCCACAGCGGCTCCCCGCCGCGCTCGTCACCGGTCCGGGCGAGCAACCGCTGACGATCGAGCTGCCGATCTACGACTCCAACGTCACGGCACAGATCTGGCGCGTGGACGTGGGCCGCATCCCACTGTTCCTGCTCGACACCGACGTGCCCGAGAACGGGCTGGTCGACCGCTGGATCACCGGGCGGCTGTACGAGGCCGACGAGCGGATGCGCCTGGCCCAGTACGTCCTGCTCGGCGCGGGCGGAGTGCGGGCGCTGACGGCGCTCGGGATCGAGCCCGGCGTCATGCACCTCAACGAGGGGCACGCGGCGCTCGCCCCCGTCCAGCTCGCCGGCCAGGAGCTGCGCTCGGGCCATCCGCTGGCCGAGGGCCTGGCCGCCGCGCGCGAGCGCACCGTGTTCACCACCCACACCCCCGTCCCCGCCGGCAACGACACCTATCCGACCGCGGAGGTCGAGGAGGCGATCGGCGACCTCGTCCGAGAGCTCGGACTCGACGCCGACGAGGTGATCGCGCTCGGGCGGACGGTGCCGACGGACGCGAAAGAGCCGTTCGGCGTCACTCAGGCGGCGTTGCGCTTGAGCCGGGCCGCCAACGGCGTCAGCCGGCGCCACGGGCAGGTGGCGCGCGAGATGTGGCAGGCGCTGTGGCCCGAGCTCGACGCCGCCGAGGTGCCGATCGGCTACGTGACCAACGGCGTGCACGTGCCGACCTGGATCGGGGCGCCGATGCGCGAGCTGCTCGACCGTCACCTCGGTGAGGGGTGGATGACGCGCGCCGCCGAGCCCGACACGTGGGCCGCGGTCGACCGGATCCCCGACGCCGAGCTGTGGGACGCCCGACGGCGCCAGCGCGCGCAGCTCGTCGACGAGGTCCGGGCCCGGAGCACGACCGAACGGCTCCTGCGCGGCGACGTGCGCGACTACGTGGAAGCGGCCCAGAAGGCCTTCGACCCCGAGATCCTGACGCTCGGCTTCGCACGGCGGGTCGCGACTTACAAGCGACTCCAGCTTCTGACCAGCGATCCGGAGTGGACGGTCGAGCTGCTCGGCGGCGATCGTCCCGTCCAGGTCGTTCTGGCCGGCAAGGCGCACCCACGCGACGAGGAGGCCAAGCGGGTGCTGCAACGGCTGTTCGGGATGAAGACGGCGAAGATCGTGGGCGAGCGGGTGGTGTTCCTCGACGACTACGACCTCGCCACCGCGGCGTGGCTCGTGCGCGGGTGCGACGTGTGGCTGAACGTGCCCCGGCCGCCGCTCGAGGCCAGCGGCACCAGCGGCATGAAGTCCGTGATCAACGGTGGCCTGCAGCTGAGCGTGCTCGACGGCTGGTGGGCGGAGGGCTTCGACGGCAAGAACGGCTGGGCGCTCTCGGGCGGCGTCGACGCGGACCACCGCGCGCAGGACGCACGCGACGCCGAGGCGCTGCACCGCACGGTCGACGAGGAGGTGGTTCCGGCTTTCTACACTCGTGATGAGCACGGAATGCCGACGGCGTGGCTGACACGAATCCGAGAGTCGCTGAAGACGCTCGCCCCGCGCTTCAGCGCGACGCGGATGCTGTCGGAATACTTATCTGGTCCTTACCGCGGCGCCTGAAGCGGCGGGAAGGTAGCGCCTCTATCCGGCGTCCTTAAATTGATGGATCTGGGACCAAAGCCCGCACAAGCTAAACAGATGGCCGAAACCTCAAAGCCGACGACGACCGAGCTGGCCGAGCTCTCGGCGCTCGCCGACGGCACGCTCGATCCGGAGCGCCGCGCCACGGTCGAGGCGCACATCTCCGCCTCGCCCGAGCTGAGCGCGCTGTACGAGCGCGAGCGGCGCGTGGTGACCGTGCTGCACCAGGCCCGCGAGTCCGAGCGCGCCCCGACGGCGCTGCGGGCGCGGATCGAGGCCGGGCGCCCGACAAAGCGGACCCGCACTCGCCGGCGCATCGCATTCGCGGGTGGGATGGCCGGCGCACTCGCCGTGGTCGCGCTGGCGCTCGTGCTCGTCCTGCCGGGCGGGACACCGGGTGCGCCCTCCGTGTCCGACGCGGCGGCGCTCGCCGTGCGCGGACCGTCGCAGGCGGCGCCGGTGCCCGATCCGTCGAATCCCGGCGTCCGGCTCAGCCAGAACGTCGGCGACGTGTACTTCCCGAACTGGACCGGATCGTTCCACTGGCGCGCGGTCGGCGCCCGCACCGACCAGCTCGACGGACACCAGGCGGTGACCGTCTACTACGACTCGAATGGCAAGCGGTTGGCCTACACCATCGTCGGCTCACCGGCGCTCGCACAGCCGTCGGCGCATCGCACCTGGCGGGACGGGACCGAGCTGCGCACGCTGACCAAGGACAGCCGCCTGGTCGTCACCTGGCGCCGCGGCAACGTCACGTGCGTGCTCTCCGCGAGCGGGGTCACGGCCGCCGAGCTGCAGAAGCTGGCGGCGTGGAAGGTCCCGGCGGACTCTGACTGACCAGCTCCCGCGCCACCCGCTGGCGGGCTCGGTGCAGCCGCGTGGTGATCGTCGCCTCCCGCACGCGTAGCGCGCGCGCTGCCTCCTTGTAGGACAGGCCGACGACGTCGATCGCGACCAGCGCGTCGCGGAAGTCGTCGGGGAGGCGGGCGATCGCGGCGTACAACTCGGCCGACTCGAGCCGCGCGTCGGCCGCGGGTGCGCTCCGGTCCTCGATCACGTCGATGTCGTCAGGCAGCGGAGTCGTCTGCGGACGCCGTCCGGCCGCGCGACGTTGGCTGAAAAACGTGTTGCGCAGGACCCGCAGCAGATACCCGACGTCGTCCTCCGAGTGCAGGAACCTTGGCCGGCGCAGCACCCGCTCGAAGGTCTCCTGCACGAGGTCCTCGGCCTCCTCGCGGGAGCCGCACAGGCTCCAGGCCGCGCGGTACAGCCGGTCGATGTGGTCGCCCAGCGCCTTCGGATCGAGCTGACGGTCGGCCTTCATCCGGGTCCCGGGCTCAGCATACGCAGCCCGAGCTGGGTGCCGGGGTCAGCTCTGGAGATCCGACAGCGGGCGCGGCGGCGGGCCCACGTACTTGGCGGTCGGCCGGATCAGTCGGCCTTCGCGCTTCTGCTCGAGGATGTGCGCCGACCAGCCAGCGGTACGGGCGCAGGTGAACATCGGCGTGAACAGCTCAGGCGGGACGTCGGCGAAGTCCAGCACGACGGCGGACCAGAACTCGACGTTGGTGGCCAGCACGCGGTCGGGCCGGCGCGCCTGGAGCGCGGCCAGCGCAGCCTCTTCGAGAGCCTCGGCCACCTCCACCCGAGGAGCGTCGAGGTTGCGCGCCGTGCGGCGGAGAACGCGTGCGCGGGGGTCCTCTGCCCGGTACACGCGATGCCCGAAGCCCATCAGTCGCTCGCCCCGGTCGAGCACGTCCTTGACGTAGCGCTCGGCGTCCCCCATCTCGGCCACGTCGTCGAGCATCTTGAGTACTCGCGAGGGCGCGCCACCGTGAAGCGGACCCGACAGCGCCCCGACCGCGGCCGACAGCGCCGCCGCTACGTCCGCGCCGGTGGAGGCGACCACCCGCGCCGTGAACGTGGAGGCGTTCATGCCGTGCTCCGCGGCGGAGATCCAGTAGGCGTCGATCGCCTCGACGTGGCGGGGATCGGCCTCGCCCCGCCAGCGGATCAGGAAACGCTCGGGAATCGATCTCGCCTTGTCGATCTCGCGCTGGGACACCGGCGGCGTGCCGATCCCGCGCGCCGACTGCGCGACAAACGACAGCGCCATCACCGAGGCGCGGGCGAGGTTGTCGCGCGCCTCCTCGTCGGAGATGTCGATCAGCTGCTCGAAGCCCCACTGCGGCGCGAGCATGGCCAGCGCTGCCTGCACGTCGACGCGCGGATCGCCCGACCGGACGCTGAGCGGATGCGGCTCGGCCGGAGGCAGTCCGGGGAGCAGGTGCCCGTCGACGAGCAGCCCCCACACCTGTTCGAACGGCACGTTGCCGACCAGTTCCTCGATGTCGACGCCGCGATAGCGCAGCGCGCCACCGGCGCGGTCAGGCTCGGCGATCTCGGTGGCGAAGGCGATTACGCCCTCGAGGCCTGACTGGACTTCGGCGGTGGCGGTCATGGCCGACAATGTAGCTGGATACCCTTCTGCCTCGTGTCAGAGCTTCTGCACCGCTGCGCGGGGGAGCTCGCCGCGCTGGTGCGCGCCGCAGAGGTGACCCCCCGCGAGCTGGTCGAGGCGTCGCTGCGGCGAATCGACGAGCTCCAGCCACGGGTGAACGCGTTCACGCACGTGGCCCACGACGCCGCGCTGGCCGAGGCGGAAACGATCCTGCCGGGCGATCCGCGCCCGTTCGCCGGCGTCCCGATCGCGGTCAAGGACAACCGGCCGGTGACCCGGATGCCGCTGACCATGGGCAGCGACCTGTTCGGCGACTTCGTTCCCGACCACGACGCCTACCTGGTGCGCCGGCTGCGCGCGGCCGGCTTCGTGATCGTCGGCAAGACCTCGATGCCGGAGATGGGGATCCTGCCTACCACCGAGCCCCGGCGGTTCGGGCCGACGCGGAACCCATGGGACCTCGGACGGACGCCGGGTGGCTCGAGCGGCGGCGCGGCCGCGGCGGTGGCCGGCGGCATGGTCCCGCTCGCGCACGGAAACGACGGGGGCGGCTCGATCCGGATTCCCGCCGCGTGCTGCGGGCTGGTCGGCCTCAAGCCGGCGCGTGGGCGCGTGTCGGTCGGCCCCGACGGGGGGGAGAGCTTCCTCGTCAGCGACGGCGTGCTGACGCGGTCGGTGGCGGATACCGCGCAGGTGCTCGACGTCCTGTCGGGTCCCGAGATCGGCGACGCCAGCTGGGCCCCGCCGCCCCCGGCGGCCGGGTACACGGCGCTGGTCAAGGTCGATCCAGGGCGGTTGCGGATCGCGCTGGCCCTGGAGCCTGCGCTGGACGGCGCCACCGTCGACCCCATATGCGAGCAGGCGGCCCGCGACGCCGCGGCGCTGCTCGAGTCGCTCGGCCACCACGTGCAGGAGATCACCGCCCCCTGGTCGGGCCTGAACCTGCTGCCCGACTTCACCCGCGCGTTCGGTCCTCTGATCTCGCTGACCACGTTCGTCGGGGGTCGGATCGCCGGACGCGACCCGACCGCCGACGACGTCGAGCCGCTCACCTGGGCGCTGTATCGACACGCCCTCGAGCAGGACACGATCAAGTACCTGAGCGCCCAGGCCCGGCTCGAGTCAGTCGCCCGCTCGCTCGTGCAGAAGCTGTCCGACTACGACGTGGTCCTCACCCCGGCGCTGGCCGAGCGCCCGGTGCCGATCGGCGAGATCGACGGCCTGGGACCCGACCCGATGGACAAGTACCGAAAGTCGGGGCAGTTCACCCCGTTCACCGCGATCGTCAATGTGACCGGCCAGCCGGCCATCGTTCTGCCGCTCTACCACGGCGAGGATGGCCTGCCCACCGCCGTGCAGCTGATCGGGCCCCCGGCGCGGGAAGAGGTTCTGCTCAGCCTGGCGGCGCAGGTCGAGGCGGCGCTACCGTGGGCCGACCGGAAGCCGCCGCTGTAGGCGGGATTGGACGGTAGCCGGTGCCCTGACCGGTGGCGGGGCTCACGCTTCACGCGGCGGATTTGGCGGGCACCAGGCTGACCGCACCGAATCAACGCGCAGCGGCTGCCGCTTCTCGCGGGTCAGGGCAGCGGCATGAGGTCGGCGGCGGCCTCGCGGTCGTGCGTCGACCGAGCGTACGCGCCGGATCCCTAGAATCGGCGCCCCACCATCCCCGAACCTCAAGAGGAACCTGGTACTTCATGGCCTACGTCATCGCCGAGCCCTGCATCGGCACGAAGGACAATTCGTGCGTTGAGGTCTGCCCGGTCGACTGCATCCATCCGACCCCGGACGAGCCGAACTACGACGACGTCCCGATGCTCTACATCGATCCGGAGGAGTGCATCGACTGCGATGCCTGCGTCGAGGCGTGCCCGGTGGATGCCTGCTTCGCCGAGGATCAGCTGCCGGACGAGTGGCAGCACTACGCGAAGCTGAACGCCGACTACTACGCGAAGCAGAGCTAGGGGCCTCGCTCCGCTCGGCGTCCGCAAGACCTAAGCCATCGGGAGCGACATGCCGACCGGCTTGGGCGCGGCGGCCGGCGCCGGCATCTGCATGACCGGCAGCTCGATCGGGGACAGCGCGATCAGGCCGCGGGCCGCATGGGCCAGGGCCTGCGCGGCGGGGTCGTCGGGGTCGGAGAAGACCACCGGTACGCCGGCGTCGGACTGCTCGCGCAGCGCCATGGTGAGCGGCACCTTGCCGAGCAGCGGCACCTCGAGCTCCTCGGCCAGGAGCTGGCCGCCACCCTCGCCGAACAGCTGGTAGCGCTCGCCCGTGGGGGTGACGAAGCCGGACATGTTCTCGATCACGCCGGCGATCTCGAGCTTCAGCTTGGTCGCCATCTCGGCACTGCGGCGTGCGACCTTCTGCGCGACGGGCTGCGGGGTGGTGACGATGATGAACTTGGCCTGCGGCAGCAGCTGGGCCAGGGTCATCGACACGTCGCCGGTGCCGGGCGGCAGGTCGATCAGCAGGTAGTCGAGCTCGCCCCATTCGACGTCCTCGAGGAACTGCTGGAGCGCCTTGTGGAGCATCGGACCGCGCCACACCACCGCGGCGTCCTGCTCGACGAAGAACCCGATCGACATCACGCTGATGCCGTCGTAGGCCCGGAGCGGGATGATCTTGCGCTCGGCGTTGACGCGGGGGCGCTCGGCGCCGAGGCCGAGCATGCGTGGCTGTGAGTAGCCCCACACATCGGCGTCGAGCACGCCGACCTGCTTGCCGTCGCCCGTGAGCGCGGCGGCCAGGTTCGCGGTGACGCTCGACTTGCCGACGCCGCCCTTGCCCGAGCCGACGCAGATCACGTTCTTGACCTGGGCCAGCGCGCCCTCAGGCAGCGAGCCGCGGCCGAGCTTGCGCCCCAGCGCTGCCTTCTCGTTATCGGACAGGACGTCGAAGCTGATGTTGACGCCGGTCACGCCCTCGAGCTTGCGGATCGCTTCGTTGACCCCGGTCTGGAAGTGGCCGCGGATCGGGCAGCCCGACGTCGTCAGCGAGACCATCACGTCGACCACGCCGTTCTCGTGCACGTCGACCGACCGGACCATCTCGAGTTCGACGATGTCGCGGCGCAGCTCGGGGTCGATGACGGCGCGCAGGGAGTCGACTACTTGGTCTCGTGTAGGCATGGACCTGATTGTAGGTGGCGTTGTGACCGCGTCCGGCCGCGGGCCTCGCGCGCTCCACGACTCGGCATCCGGCCGGGTCCTATTAAAGACCGACGGGGCGCCACTTCCGTGACGCCCCGGCGGTTGAGGGAGGAGAGGGTGCTGCATTCGCCGGCGAGGTTATGAGGCCGGCGAACCCTTCCCGCCCGGCGGCGTTCTCCTGGACGCCCGGCGGGGGAAGCCTTTGCTGCTACGAGCCGATCAGCCCTTGCGCGTTCGCGACGAGTCGCTCGACCCGTGCGCTCACCGCGCCCGACTGCTTCTCGAAATCCCTACGCACTGAGCTTAGCTCACGGTTGAGTCGGCGTCGATTCTGACGCATCGTCTTTTCGACGAGGCTGCGACGCTGGCGCATCTCGCGCTCGAACCGCGTGCGCGCGCGGCGCACGTTGCGCTCGAACCGATTGCGGGCGGTCACGCCGCGCTTCTCGTAGCGCTTGATCTCACGCTCGAGACCGGTGCGGGTGCCGTACGTGGAGGCGAAGCCTCGGACGGTGGACACCAGGTTGTCGCCGGCGAGCAGGTACGCGCCCACGGGGACGAGGACCGCGCGCTCGACGGGATTCGCGCTCGTGCGCGAGGCCGTCCGCGAAGTGCTGCTGCTGGTCGGGCGGCTGGCGCGCGTGCCGGCGGCGGCCGGCTTGCGTCCGGTGGTGCTGCGCTTGGTGGTGGTGGAGCGCTTCGACGCTCCTGGAGTGCTGGTAGCCATTACTCGCTCTTACTCCCAGTTAGCTCTGTCTCAAAACCGATCGAACATGTGTTTGTACACGACAGGCTAGCGCGGGTTACGGACCACGTATGACATTTTTGTGAACGTGTGACCTAGCTCACGCAGCCGCGTCGGGCGTCGAGCTTCGTTCCGGGCGAGGGGGCCGAGCTTGGTCCAGTTGCAGGGGCATCGTGCGCTCGAGCCAGGCGTGCGGATCGCCCAGCTCCGCCAGTGTGGGCAGGGCGTCCGGCCCCGACCACAGGTGGTGGAGCGCCTCGACCCCGCGCTCGCGGACGATCCCGTCGCAGAAGAACTTGCCCTGCTCGTACTGGCGGAGCTTGAGCTCGAGCCCGAGCAGCCGCGCCACCAGCCGCGACAGCCCCGACTGCGACCGGCGCCGCCGATCGAGCGCGGCGCGCAGCTTGGGCAGGGAAGGCAGCAGATCGGGCGCCACCGCGTCCATCACGTGCTCGGCGTGTCCCTCGATCACCGCCATCACCGCCTGGACCCGGTCGAGCGTCTCGCGCTCGGGGGTGGTGGTGACGATCGAGACGAGGTCGCCGTTGCGCAGGTGTCCGAGCACGCGCTTGACCTCCTCGGTGCTCGGGACCTTCAGCTTGCGCGGCGTCTCGAGGCGGACCTCGGCGCTGCGCAGGAGCTCGCGCACCAGCCCAGCCACGTGGGGGTGCAGCCACGGCACGCCCGCGAATTGGACGGCGTGGGTGACCTCGTGGAGGGTCACCCAGGTCATGAACTGGTCCTCCTCGGCGCCGAACGCCTGCACCGCCTGCCCGAGGTTGGGGAGCACGAACAGCAGGCGCGGCGGCCGATCCTCGACCGCCTCGTCGAGCAGCACCAGCTCGTACTGGCCGAGCACGCGCTGGGCGAGGTATCCGACGACGACCCCGACCTCGGTGCTGAGGATGATCCCCATGCCGATCTCGGCCGCCGGCTTGAGCGGGCCCAGGTTCTCCCCGGCGCGTTTGAGCACGGGGTCGAGCAGGAGCCGCATCGAGTTGATGTTGCTCTGCACCCACTCGTGCCGTCCGATCCCCTCAGGCGCCGGCAAAGGCCGCGCCGGCTCGAGGCCCGTGTAGGCGACGACGCGCGCTTCGGCCTCGGTCGCGAGCGCGGCCAGGTCGACGTCCGGCGGGCTCGCCCCGCCGGTCCCGGCGACGAAGTTGGCGATCCGCTGGGCGATGATCCAGTCGATCACGCCGGGATCCTCTCGAGTAGACTGAGCGCCTCGGCCGAGCGCGCAGCGATCACCGGCGAGGTCGGCTCGGCGGTCAGCGGTGCGCTCAGCGGCTGATCGCACCACGGGAAGCTGACCAGGCCGCCCGACTCGCGGACGATCAGCTGGCCGGCCGCCGCGTCGACGCCGCGCGAGCGCCGCAGCGACACCATCCCGTCGAATCGCGCCGCGGCCACCTGGCACAGGGAGGCGGCGATTGTGCCGAGCGCCCGCACGCGGTAGGCGCTGTCGACCAGGGCGTCGATCGAGGCCGCGATCCAGCGGGGATCGGCCGATTCGATCCCGAGCACCTCGAGCCGGCCGTCGCGGCCGCGCCGCTCGCCGAGGGTGGGGTCGAGCGGCATGCCGTCGAGCCAGGCGCCACGGCCGCGCCACGCCCACCAGTCCTCGGATGGCCCGAAGTCATGCACGAACCCGAAGGCGACGTCGGCCATCGTCGCACCGTCGGCCACGGCGATCGAGAGCGCGTAGCTCGAGATACCGCGCTTGGCGTTCAGCGAGCCGTCGATCGGGTCGATGATCACGCGTACGCCGTCGTCGCCGTAGTCCATCACGCCGCGCTCCTCGGACAGCGCGCAGAACTGGTACCCCTCGTCGCGCAGGGCGTCGAGCTGGTCGAAAACGAGCTGCTCAGCCCCCGAATCGATCTCGAGCGTGCGGTCGCCGCCGCTGCCCCGGGTGCCGGTCTCGAGCGCCCGCTGCTTGGTCGTCGGGACGTCGGCCAGCAAGCGTTCCAGGCCGGCCACCACTCGTTGGCACACACCGAGCCAATCCGCGTCGAGTGCAGAGCGGGTGGAGGTCATGACCGACTTATGCTGTCAAACGTGGGGCTCACCCTAGATCCGTTGCTTCCCACTCAACGTAGCGCGGTCGCGTGCGAGCGCGAGCCGCTGCTCGTTTTGGGGGCGGCCGGCACCGGCAAGACGCGGGCGCTCGAGGCCCGGTTCGTGGCGCTCGTCGAGCGGGGGTGCCGGCCCGAGCGGATGCTGTTCCTGACTGCCTCCGAGGCTCGGGCCGACGCGTCGCGGGCGCGGCTCGAGCGCCTGCTCCAGGCTGGCTACGACGAGCTGTTCGCGCTCACGCCGGTCGATTTGGCGGCGCTGCTGCTGGGCGTGGCCGGGCCCGGGGTGGACCCGCTCGAGCCCGTGCTGGGCCCGGCCGAGCGGTTCGCGATGCTGCTCGAGGGGATCAACCGCCTGTCGCTCGAGCGCCACGACTTCGGTGGCAGCGCCCACGCGCTCCTGGCCGGATTCATCCGCCGCATCGATCGGCTGAAGGCGCACCTGGTGTCGGCGGATGACTACGCGCGGTGGGCGGGGCGCCTGGCCGAGTCCTCGGACGCCTTGGTCGACGACGCGGATCTCGAGCTCGAGTTCGCCGAGATCTACCGGGTCCACGAGCAGATGCTGGCCGAGACCGGCGCCCGGGACGCCGGCGACCTCGTGCGCGACGCGCTGCGGGTGGCGCAGGAGCGCCCGGCGGTAGCGCAGCGGTTCGAGCACCTGCTGGTCGACGATGCGCACGACTTCGACCTCGCGTCGGCGACGCTGACCCGCGCGGTGGGCGGGACGCGGGTGACCGTGGCGGCCGATCCCACCGGGCCGCTCGGCGGTTCGCCGCTGTGCGATTTCCCGGCCGGCCAGGCGCAGGTGATCACGCTCGATTGCACCATGCGCGTGCCCCGACGGGTGCTGCGCGCGGCCAGCGCGCTTGTGCCGGTCTCGTGCGAGGGCGCGGCGAGCGAAGGCGAGGTTGCCTTCTGGCGCTGCGCCAACGAGCGGGCGCAGGCCCAGGCGGTGGCGGCCGACGTGGAGCGGCTGGTCGCAACCGAGGGCGTGGCGCCGGGGCAGATCGCCGTGCTGGTGCCGTCTGTCTCGCGCGAGGGGGCGGCGGTCGCGGTGGCGCTCGAGGAGCGCGCGGTGCCACATCGGCTGGTCGGCGAGAGCGCGTTCTTCCGCCGGGCCGAGATCCGGGACGTACTCGCCTGGCTGCGCCTGCTGGCCGACCCGACCGACGCCCCGGCCGTGGTCCGCGCGCTGGCCCGGCCGCCGATCGAGCTGCGCTCGGTCGACATCGCGCGCTGCACCCAGATCGCGCGCCGGCGCAAGCTCGACATGGTCGCCGCGCTCGAGGCGGCGATCGAGGCGCCGCAGGTGCCACCAGAGGCACGCGAGCGAATCCACGGCTTCCTGAAGCTGTACCGGCTCGGGATGTCGGGGATCGACAGCACCGGCCCCGACCTGTATGTGCACCGGCTGATCGACGCGCTCGGGCTCCGCCGCCAACAGCTGTTCGCCGCCCAGCCCAACGTCGTGGCGCGGCTCCGGGCCCTTGCGCGCTTCGGCGACCTAGCCGCCGGTTACGCCCGTCGGGACTCGCACGCCACGCCCCGCGAATTCGCCCGACACATCGCGGCGGTGGCCGACTTCGGGCTGCGCGAGCACGAGGAGCCGGATCTGCTCGGGCCGCAGGTGGTGCAGATCGTCGCGCTCGATCGGGCCGGCGCGCTCGAGACCGAGCACGTGTATGTGCTGGGGCTCCACGCCGGGCTGTCGGAGCCGGCGCCCGACCCAGGTCCGGCTTCCTCCGATCCCGAGGATGCGCCGGCCCCGGTGGTCCGGCGAGCGCTCTACGTCGCGGTTACGCGGGCGCGCCGGCGGGTCGTGCTCACCTACCCCGGGGTAGGCGATCGCGGGTCGGCGCTGCTCCCGGCGCCGATGGCCGAGACCATGCGCCGTGCGGTCGGCGGTACCTGGGCGGACCGCGAGGAGGAGATGTTCGGGCCGGCCGAGACACTCCATTCCACCTACCGGTTGCTTCGGGATGAGGTCTTGGAAGGCACCATGCGTGCCGGGGGACGGCTCGGCGAGCTGCGACTGGATACGGACTTGGACGTCTCGCATGCGGTCGTCCGCTACCTGGAGCTCCTGAAGTTGGCTGCTTTGATCGAGCGGCCGGAGGGTCAATCGCTCGCCGAGGCAGTGCGCGACGTGAACTCGCGGATCCTGCAGGCGGTCACCGCCGAGCAGCGGGAGATCTACACGTCGTCGGTCTTGGATGACTATCTGCTGGACGCGGAGCGGGATGCGCGGCGGCGGGCGGCGGCGGTGACCGCGCGCGACGACCCGTCAGTCGAGTCGTTCCTCCCCACGCGCGGGGATGGCGTGGTCCTGTCGGCATCGGACATCGACACCTACCGGACGTGCCCGCTCAAGTACAAGTTCGCGCGTGTGTTCCGGATCCCGCAGGAGCCGACCGTCCACCAGCGTTTCGGGATCGCCGTGCACCAGGTGCTCGAGCGCTTCCACGCCGGCGAGTCGGAGTCCTTGCCCGAGCTGCTGGGACTGCTCGACATAAGCTGGCGCCGCGGCGGCTTCGGCGACTCCGAGGAGGAGCGCCAGCTGCGCGGCAAGGCGGCCTCGGCCCTGACCCAGTACCACGCCCGCTTTCAGTCCTCGGAATCCGAGCCGATGTGGTTCGAGCGGGCGTTCTCGTTCAAGCTCGGGCCGCACCTGCTGCGCGGCCGGGTCGACCGCGTCGATCGCCTGCCGGGCGGCGAGTACGAGCTGATCGACTACAAGACCGGTCGCCCCAAGAGCCCCGGCCAGCTGGTGGATGACGTCCAGCTGTCCCTGTACGCGGTGGGTGCGCGCGAGGCCTGGAGCCTCGACGCCTCCCAGCAGGCCTACTACTACGTGCTGGATGACCAGAAGGTGACGGTGCCCGACGATCGGGTGGATCGGTTCGAGTGGATCCAGGATGTCGCCATGGAGGTGGCCGACGGGATCCTCTCGCAGGGGTTCGAGCCGACCCCGTCGTTCGGGGCGTGCTCGGTGTGCGACTACCGGCTGGTGTGTCCGGCGGCCGAGGGGTAGCTATTGGCCTCGCTGCGACCGCCCGGTTAGAGCCCGTCTTGGCCTTTCTGCGACCGCCGGTTAGGGCCCGTCCGGTCGGGATCGGTGGCGCGGGGGAGCGCCGGCTGGGTCCGAGCTAGGCCGAGTTTCTCCCCACTCGCACCTGTGCCCCGATGTGAATGGGGCCTCAGTCGGTTATAGCCCGAGCTTCGGCCCATTCGCGCCGGCGAGCGGGGCGAGTGTCGAGATACTCGCCCTCGTGGGTCAGCCGCGGGCCGTGTCGGGGTCGTCGTCCCCGCGCTGACGCAGGAAACGCTGGAGCTCGCGGGCGATGGTGTCGCCCGAGGGCAGCGGGCCCTGGTCGTCGCCCAGCTCGGGTTCGGCCGCCTGCTCGAGCCGCTCGACGAACGCCTGGACGTCGGGATCGCTCTGCACCGCGAGGTTGACCTGGCGGTCGTAGTCGGCGGTGGCCGATTCCAGATCCGTGGCGTCGACCGCGACCTGCACGAGGCCTTCGAGCTTGCGCACGAGGGCGAGCGCGGCCTTTGGGTTGGGCGCGGCGGCGATGTAGTGCGGCACCGCCGCCCACAGGCTGGCAGACGGCAGGCCCGTCTCCTGGCAGGCGGCGTGCAGCACGCCCACGATTCCGGTCGGGCCCTCGTACGAGGATCGGTTCAGCCCGAGGCGCGCCACCAGGTCCGCGTCGGTCGCCATCCCGGTGACCGAGATCGGTCGGGTGTGGGGGACGTCGGCCAGCAGCGCGCCGAGCGTGACCACGAGTTGGGTCCCGAGCGCCTCGGCCAGCTCGGCGATGACCTTGGCGAAGGTTCGCCATTTCAGCGACGGCTCGTGGCCGACGAGCAGGAGCAGGTCGCGCGGCGCCCGCGGCACCCGCGCCTCGTACAACTCGATCTCGGGCCAGACGATCCGGCGTGCGTGACCGTCGACCAGCTTGACCTGTGGGCGCGTGCTCTGGAAGTCGTAGAACTCCTCGGGATCGATCGACGCGAACCGCTGGGCGCCGAGCGCGCCGGCAACGAACGTGATCGCGCTGGAGGCCGCGTCCGCCGCGTCGTTCCAGCCCTTGAACGCGCAGATCAGCGCCGGCGCCCTCAGCCCGTCGGGTCGATATTCCCATTGCAGCGGCTGCATCCGCCTCAGCGTAGATCATGGGGGCATGAATTCGGGCGATGCCTCCGCTGTGGCGATCAGCTCGCTCCGGCCCGGGCAGCCGGTCGAGGGCGTGTTCGCGTGCACGCGCAAGGACCGTCTGTTCACCCGCAGCGGCGCGCCGTATCTCGCGCTCGAGCTGCGCGATCGCAGCGGCTCGATCGCCGCGCGTGCCTTTCAGGGGGCCGACGCCCTGGCGGGCCGCTTCGAGCGGGGGGAGCTGGTCCGGGTGTCGGGGCGGGTCGAGCGCTTCCGTGACGAGCCCGTGGTCGAGGTGACTGACATTGCGCGCGTCTCGACAGAGTCCGGGGGTCCCGACTCCGAAGACGTCGACCCGGCGCAGTTCCTGCCGGTCGCCTACCGGGACCTGGACGAGCTCGACGGGTTCCTCGAGCATCTCGCCGGCGAGGTGCGTGACCGTGGGTTTGCGGCGCACCTGTCCGCGCTCTTGGGCGACGCTTCGCTCCGGGCGGACTTGCGGCGTGCTCCCTGCACGCGCGCCGGCCACCACGCCTACCTGGGTGGGCTGCTGGAGCACACGGTGGCGGTGGCGACGCTCGCGCTCGAGGTGTGCCAACTGCACACGCGGCTTAACCAGGACCTGCTGCTCACCGCGGCGATCGTCCACGACCTCGGCCATACCCGAGGGTTCGTGTACGGCGCTGAGATCGGGCTGTCCGACGAGGGCCGCCTGCTCGGCCACCTGGTGATCGGGGAGCGGATGATCTCCGAGCGCGCCGGCATGCTCGATGACCGGCGCCGGCTGGAGCTACTCCATTGCGTCCTTTGCCACCACGGCGCCGCCGGCGCGCCCAGCGGCCGATTCGGCTCGGTCGAGGCACTCACGCTGTATCGGATCAACGCACTCGACGTAAGCGTCAAGGGCGCGTTCGAGCACGGGCTCGGCCTCGAGACGCGAGCCAACTGACGGGCCCGTGTGGATAACACGCCACGCCTCGCCCGCCGCCGGGGCGGTGGCGCGTCGTCCGCAGTAGAAGTGGATGGTCCGCCACACCCCGCCTGGCGCGGAGCCGTTGGCGCGTCGTCCACACTCGTTTGCCCGCCGACGCCCCGTAGCATCAGCGCCGGCGCGGCACGGGCCTGGTGGCCCATCCAGTCTTCAAAACTGGCAGGGCCGGGCAGCCCCCGGCTTGGAAGGTTCGATTCCTTCGCCGCGTCGTGGCTGGAAAACTGGAGTTTCTGGCTGGTGTGGGTGTTGCTGGCGGGTCGGTCAGTTTGGAATGGTGTCCCCAATATGTCCCGAGATCGGCGTAGGATTTGTCGCGATGCAGCGCGTGACGGGACATGTCTTCCGGATCGAACGCAAACGTGGTCCGGTCTGGTACGCGAAGTACCGGCTGCCGTCCGGCCGCCAGGTGCAGAAGCTGATCGGGCCGGCGTGGTCCGGCCGAGGCCGGCCACCGGCTGGCTACGTCACCAAGCGCACCGCCGAGGACTGGCTGCGAGTGGTGCTCGATGAGGCGCGCCGGGGGACGCTTCCGGGGATGGTTCGGACCGGAGCGACGCTGGCCGACGCGGCGGCCGAATGGTTGCGCTACTGCGAGCACGAGCGCGCGTGCAAGGCGTCGACGTTGACCGAGTACCGGCACACCGCCGAACGGATCGTCCGTGATCTCGGTCCGGTGGCGATCGAGGACGTCACACCCGAGATGCTCGAGCGCTGGAAGGCGACGCTGAAGCTGTCCAATCGGAGCGTCGCGAAGTACCTAGTGATCCTGCACGGGATATTCAAGCGCGCGATGAAGGTGTGGGGCCTGCCTCGCAACCCGGTGGTCGACGTCGAGCGTCCCCGTTACCGGGTCTCCGACGACCTCGACGCGTTCTCGCCTGAAGAGGTCTGGGCTCTCGTACGAGCTGCTGGGTCCGAGCGGGACGGCGCGATGTTCTTGGCCGCGGCGTTCACCGGCCTGCGGATGGGCGAGCTGCTGGCGCTGCGGTGGGGCGATGTCGATTTCGCGGGCGAGGTAATCCGAGTGCGCCGGAGCTACAACGCCCACGGCGGTCTGACCACTCCCAAATCCGGCCGCGTGCGATCGGTGCCGATGGTGCCGTACGTGGGGAAGGCATTGGCGAGGCTGGCGACTCGCCACGAGCTGGTCGCCGACGACGACCTCGTGTTTCCAGGCGAGCTCGGCCTTTTCCAGGACGCCGGCGCTCTACGGGACCGCTACAAGGCAGCTCTTATCCGGGCGGGGCTTCGGTCACTGAGATTCCACGACCTGCGCCACACGTTCGGGACGCTCGCCGTACGGCGCGCAGAGGTGCCGGCGGTGCAGGCGTGGATGGGCCACGCCGACATCCGGACGACGATGCGCTACGTCCACCACCGCGACCGTGGCGGCGAAGCCAAGCTCCTGGCCGAAGCCTTCGGCGTTCCCGAGCTGCCGACCCCGACGCCGAGTGCCAAGCCGTAGCGCGACTGCCGCCGGGCCTCAACGTTTCGGGACGCCTTCGGGACCATGCTCCGCCCCCCCGGCCCTTCGTCCTTCGATCCAGCTGGACTCCACCGCCTCGCCGACCGATCCCCGCCCGCGGGGTGCCGCTGACCCCGCCCAAACCCATGGACGTTTTCTACTGCGAACACGATGGGCGGGCGGGGTCAGCGGCAAACCGCGGGCGCGTGCAGCGAAAACCGACGAGAGCGACCAACAGGCCACTGAACACGCCAGCCAACCATTTGTCGCGATAGAGGGTGGTCAGGAAGCGTCCCGAAGGCGTCCCGAAACGTCCCTCACCATGCCGCCGGCTCGCCAGACGTTCTCCGCGCGCGCGGAATCGTTGCCGAGCATGGATGCGAGGAGGCGGCGTCTGTCTCCGCGCGCGTGTAGATCGGTCGTTTCGCCCGCCAACTGCGCTCGCCTCCCCACCGTCCGAGCGCGCGCGATGTCCCAGCCGAGCACGGACGCTCGGCCCAATCTCCGCGTGCGACCACAGCGCTGGGCTCTCGATCCCTGTGGTCCCCAGGTGAGCCGTTCGTGGTTTGCACCTTTCTGCCGTTGACGCGATCTAAAGAACGTTCTAGATGCGTATAGACACGTCGTCACCTCGCGGGCCTCGATGCGTCTACGTGTGGAGGCGCCGACGCGTGGCGGCGGAGGTTTAGCGGTCGCCGAATGCTGTCGCCCTACCCAGAGGCAGACGCTCAGCCAACCGTTGACGTCTTGGCCGGCAAGTGAGGAGGCCCGTGATACCTCCGGCGAGTCGTCTGGACCGTTCGGGGAGGAAAGGAAGGCAGCGAAGCCTCTGGAGAGGCTGCATAGGGCGAATGTCATGCATGGGCTGTACGATGATGATATGGGTGCTTTGGGTCCTCAGACGTCTCCGCCGGAGCGACGCCGGCGAATCAGCCAGACGGAGATCCCGCGCGTCACCCTTCAGCAAGCGATTCGGGTGCCCTTTGCCCTTGCCGAGCAGTATGGAAAGCAACCAGCCCGTCCGCTCGACGTTGCCGCCGCACTGGAGATGAGCCCGACGTCTGGACCGTTCCGCGACCTGTGTGGTGCCGCAATTGGCTACGGGTTGACTGATGGAGGCCCGAACGCGAGCTCCATATCGCTGACGGACCTTGGCCGACGGCTTGTGGCGCCGCTGGAGGAAGGCGATGATGACCGCGCGCGTCGACAGGCTGCGCTTATTCCAGCTGTGGAGCGGACGTTGCTAGAGAAGTACGACGGATCGCCCCTTCCGAATCAGCGGATCGCGCAGAACGTGTTGGAGGAGATGGGCGTGCCGGCCGAGGCGACCGAGCGAGTCTTCGAATTGATCGTGCACAACGCTGAGTCGGTCGGCTTCATCAAGCGGATCAAAGACAAGACGTACGTCGATCTCGGGCCTGTCGTTTTCGACCGTACACGGCACGAGGGCACCGACATCAGCGCCAGCGACCCGGCAGCCGGGCCGGTAGATGAAGTCGATGATGCTGCAGAGATGCCCCCGGCTAGCGGTTCCGAGCCGAGCCATAGGTCAAGCCCCGCGATCCACGTCATGTCGAATCGCCGTGTCTTTGTGTCGCATGGCAGTAACCGCCGAGTCGTTCAGCAATTGAAGGAGTTGCTGTCGTTCGGCGATTTCGATCCCGTGGTCTCCGTCGATCGAGAGAGCGTCTCAAAGCCAGTACCGCAGAAAGTCCTCGACGATATGCGAAGCGCCTCCGCTGGGATCATCCACGTGAGTTCCGAGCGACGTCTGTTGGACTCGAACGGCGACGAACATCGAGTCCTTAACGAGAACGTCCTCATCGAAATTGGCGCGGCGATGGCTCTATACGGTGATCGGTACGTGCTCCTGGTCGAAGAGGGCACCACGCTTCCCTCGAATCTCCAGGGCCTCTATGAAGTTAGGTACTCAGGCGACGAACTTGGCTACGACGCGACCATGAAGGTGCTCAAAGCGCTCAATCAATTCAAGTCGCGGTGAGCCTGAATGAGGCGTTGTCTGAGCTGCCTCGTTCAGATCCGGCGACGGCGAGGCTACGGGTGGCTGGCGTCGGCATAAGGGTTCGTAAGTCGTCTTAAGGTGGCGTAGCCTCCATGCCATGGCGGACGCCACGACTACGATTCCGAAGGAAGCCGAGACTCTCAGATCCTGGCTCGTCAGCGGCAATGCTGATGTCGGCGAGGTGCATGTTGTTGGTGCCGACTTGGCATGGGACGAGGATTCCGAGGGGCAGCCGATCCTCAGGTTCAACGTGGCGCTGGCCAACCCAAGCGATGAAACGTGGCGCATCGACGATGTCGTGGAATTTCATCGCAAGGTTGAGGACCAAGCGTCTGAACTCGGGCTGGCGGTCCCTAGATACGTCGGGATTCAGGCCGAAGAACCAGAAGACCTGGATCTTTCCTAGGCCAGGCGTCTAATGGCGGTCGCCGTTGCGATCGATCCAGTCCGAGTGGTTGCGCACGCTCGCGAGCTCGCTAGGCATCAGACAGGAGCGGGTCGACCGCGGCCGGTCTGGCTGCGGCGCTCGATTAGCGCCGCGTACTACGCGGTCTTCCACGCCTTCGGCCTGAAGATCGCTGCCCAGGTTCTGCCCCACGGCTCAGACACCGATCGGCAACGCCTGACGCGGTCCCTTCAGCACGTCGCTCTGCGCGAAGTGTGTCAGTGGGTCACCGGAAACCCCGGCGCCGGTAAGACGCACGTACAGCCGATCGTCGCGCAACTGCAGACAGATCCCCAAATCCGGCAGATCGCGAATATCACCTTTCGCCTCCAGGAGGCCCGCCACTTGGCCGACTACGACCACTTAGCCGGCTTCGACAAGGCTTCGGCACTCTCCTACGTCGCGCAAGCCGAGTGGGTCGTGGACCGACTCGAAGCTCTCACGGGAAGCGTCGAACTCGAGCAGTTCCTGGCACTGATTGCGCTGCATTCGAAGCTCCACTGACGCGACCTTCTCCGACATCGAGCACTTTCGGGGTCCGACGTAGACGATCGCCCCAGCTCGACGATCATGAACCGCGGCCTTCGCCTTGGGACGCGCTCGGATCGCGGGTGCGCGCGAGGGAGCAAGTTTGGGAGACGGCAGAGGCCGCTTGCCAGCGGCACGGAGAGATGAACCCATGTCCCCAACCGTGTCCCAAGCTCACCAGATATGTCCCGAGGCAACCTGACCGAACCTCAGGAAACATCGGATATCCAGGGCAATCGCAGCTCAGGGGACGATCTTCAAAACTGGCAGGGCCGGGCAGCCCCCGGCTTGGAAGGTTCGATTCCTTCGCCGCGTCGTGGCGGGAAATCGAGAGTTTTCTTGCGACGGCGGGCGAACACGATTCCGCGGAATCGCGCAACCTCAGAGTTGCGCATCCGCGGATTCGGTAAGTCGTTGCCATCGTGAAACGCACCGTCAGCAAGCGCTCACCGGGCGAGCTCGGCCGTTTCGTCCAATCGGGTCAACTTCCGTGGGTTGCGCATCGCGTAGATCCGGGTGACCCGCCCGCTCTCGACGACGAGGCTGACCGCGGCGATCAGCTCGCCGTCGAACTCGATCCGGCCCGCCGGCGCGCCGTTGACCCATACGGTGCTGGTCGCCACCGTGGCTTGCACCCGGTTGACCCGCGCGAGTACGCTGGCGACGAGGTCGGCCCCGCGGAGGGGCGCCCGCGCGGCGGCGGCCAGCCCGCCGCCGTCGGCGATCATGACGACGTCCGGCGCCAGGAGCTCCATCAGCTCCTGCAGTCGGCCGGTTTGCAACGCGACGAGGAACCGCTCCACCACGGCCTGTTGCTCTGACCGGCTCACGTGCACCCGCGGCTGGCGCGCCGCCACGTGCTCACGCGCCCGCCGCGCGATCTGCCGAACCGCGTCGGAGGACCTCCCGGTGGCGTCGGCGATCTCGCCGTAGGGCATCTCGAACACCTCGCGGAGCACGAACACGGCCCGCTCCACCGGCCCGAGGGTTTCCAGCACGGTCAGCATCGCAATCGAGACGCTGTCCGCTAACTCGACGTCATCCGCTATGTCGGGGCTCGTCAGCAGAGGCTCCGGCAGCCACTCGCCGACGTATTGCTCACGGCTGCGCGACAACGTTCGCAGGCGATTAAGCGCTTGTCGCGTGACGACCTTGACCAGGTATGCCCGCGGATCGCGGACCTGCGCGTGGTCGACGCCGGCCCACCGCAGCCACGACTCCTGCAAAACGTCCTCGGCGTCGGCGGCGGACCCGAGCATCTCGTAGGCGACCGTGAACAGCAGGCTGCGGTGGGTGACGAACGGGTCGTCGGACATCATGCCGAGGCTACGCCGCAACCCGTTCAGGACGAGCGGCGAGCGGAATCTCGCACGCCGCGGAGAAGCCCTGCGACTCGATCCCGAGCGCCACGTTGCTCCGGGTCGAGAGGTTGCAGAACGCGATGAACGCGGTGAGCTCGACCAGCGCCGCCGGGCCCAGCCGGTCGAGCAGACGCGCCGACAGCTCATCGGTCACGGTCGGCGGCGTGTTCGTCACGGCCTCGGCGTACTCGAGCACGTCCCGCTCGACGGGGGTGAACACCTCCGACTCCCGCCAGCGTGGCACCTGGCTCGCCTTCGCCAGGTCGAGGTTCTGATTGTTCGCCTGGAAGTAGCCGATGTCCAGGCACCAGCTGCAGCCAACCTGGGCCGCGACGGCCATGTGCGCGAACGACTTGAGGCTCTCGTCGGCTGCATCCCACTCGCTGACCGTGGCCCCGAACGCCAGGCCGGCTCTGGCGACCGCGGGGTTGTGCCACATCACCTCGACCGGCTCGGGCACGGCACCGAGCTGCTCGATCATGGTCTCGGTGAGCTCGGGCTCGAGGGCCGCTTTAGGAACGCGTAGCGTCATGGTGTCCTCCGTTGGTTTGCCTGATCGGCATGAAGACACCGCCCGGCGCGGGAGCGTGACAACCAGGCCGGCTGGCAGGTTGGCGGCCGCAACTGGCCTGAGATATGGTGCCGAGCGAGATGGGCGTCGACTTCGCTCTGGTGAACTTCGAGGGTGTGAACTCGGCCGCCGAGGCGTTTGCCGCCGCGCGCGGTCGCTCGGGCGCCAGTGCGCGATGGGCGCGGGAAGTCGGGTTCGTCGAACACCACGACAACGGCCACCTGGTGCTGCGAGGCGACTTCGCGGGCCACTACGTCGACGTCGACGAGGCGCTCCACACGTCGGGACGTGGAACCGCCGAGGGTGGGATCGTCGGGGCGGTGATCGGCACCCTCCTGGCTGGACCCCTCGGACTGGCGGTCGGGTCGGTGACGGGCGGGATCCTCGGCTCGCAACTCGGGACGCCGAGCGAGACGGACCCCGAGCCGGAGCCGCTGGCCGAGCGCCTGCGGGCCGCGGTGCGGCCTCCGGGTTCGGCGATCGTGTTGATCGCCGACGCGGCGGATGTCGACGAGATGATCGCCGCGCTCGGCGGATCCGGAGCGGGCCGGCAAATGACGAGGCGATCCCTCACCCCGGAAGAGGCCGCCGAGGTCCAGGCGTCGCTCGCTGCCTCACCCGCGGCGTCGGCGGGGCCTTCGCTGAAGGGCGAGGAGGCCGTGGAGGCATCCGAGGCCGGGCCGGCTTAGCGTTCGGCGCGGAGGCCGCGAGTTTCGCCGTTAGGCTGACGCACTTCTGACGCGACGCGTCCCGAGGGGCGGTCTGTGGGCTCGATCATTCTGCTTGCGCTAGCCGCGGCCGTATACCCGCAACTGCTCGCGGTGGTGGTTGTGATCCTCACGCGCCCGAATCCGCAGCCGCTGTTGTGGGCGTGCTACCTCGCCAGCCTCCTCGTGAGTGTGGGCGCGAGCATCTTGATCTTTACCGTCTTTGAGTCCCGCGGGACCATCGCCGGGACGACTTCGCACCGGGTAGGGCCGGCGGCGTATCTCGTGGTCGGCGCCACAGCGGTGGTCCTGGCGATCGTGATGACGACCCGTCGCGGGCGAGATCAGGAACCGCGCGAGCCCCGGCGACGACCGGGCTCGGCGACCGTCGCGAAGACGCGCGCCCGGGCCGAGGACGCGCTCGGCGAAGGCTCGTTCGTGGTCGCCGGGTTGGTGGGGGCGCTCCTTGCCATCCCCGGGCCGTTCGACCTCCTCGCGGTCGGGCGCCTGGCGAGAAACGGCTACGGGGTGCTCGCCGCGGCCGCCGTGATGCTCGCGTTCACGCTGATCAAGTTCGCGCTGATCGAGGTGCCGATCGTGGGTTACGCGTTTGACCCGGACGGCACCGCCGCGAGGGTCGCCCGTTTCTCGCGCTGGATGCATGCCAACAAGCTGCTCGGCGTCGCCGCGATCGTCGGGCTGTTCGGGGTCCTGCTCGTGGCCAGGGGGATCGCGGGACTCGGCTAGACCGGGTTGCCGGACGCTCATACGGTTATGATCACCGTGTGGAGCATCTGACCGACATCCGCTCGTACTTCGTCGGTCTCGTCGTGCTCGTACTCCCGCGCTAGGCGCGCGGGGCTCTCTCCGATCACCGCGTCCGTGGAGGCTGTCATGCCATCGCTCACTCTCGTACCCGTTTCTCACTTCCGTCCGAATCGCGGGCGCGGAAGGAGTGACGGGTGCGTGCCGCCGATGCCCTGATCGAAGCCGTCGCGGGTCGCGGGGTCGACGTCGTGTTCGGCGTGCCCGGGGGCGCGGCGCTGCCGTTGTACGACGCGCTGGGCGCCGGCCGGGTCCGCCACATCCTGACCCGCCACGAGGCCGCGGCCGGGCACGCCGCGGAGGGTTGGGCGCGCGTGGCCGGCCGGCCAGGGGTGGCCCTGTCGACGTCGGGTCCAGGCGCCGTCAATTTGCTCACCGCGGTGGCGGACGCCTGGATGGACTCGATCCCGGTCGTGTTCATCTGCGGACAGGTCGCCACGCGCCTGACCGGGACGATGGCCTTCCAGGAGACGGATGTCGCCGGGATGGCCATCCCGGTGGTCAAGCACTCGAGCACCGCGCGGCACGGCGAGGACCTCGGTGCTCTGTTCGACGCGGCGTACGCGCTGGCGGCGAGCGGGAGGCCGGGGCCGGTGCTGCTCGAGATCCCGGTTGACGTCGCGAAGGCTCCAGCCGCACGATGCGGTCGCGAAGAGGTCGAACGCCCGGTTTATCCGCCGCCACCTGCGACGGCGGCGACGGCGGCTGCGGAGCTGATCGAGCACTCTTCGCGACCCGTGGTGCTGGCCGGCGGGGGTGTCGTCGCCGCCGGGGCGCACGACCAACTGGTCGCGTTCACGCGCGCGGCCAACGTCCCGTACGTGACCACGCTGCACGGCCTGGAATGCGGCGGCGGCCGCGGTTGGCTCGGAATGCCGGGTGTCTACGGCACCCGCGTGGCGAATTGGGCGCTGCATCAGGCGGACTGCATCCTCGCCGTCGGGGCCCGCTTCGACGATCGCCTGACGGGCAATCTGGACGGCTTCGCCCCGTGTGCTCGCGTGATTCACGTCGACGCGGACGCGTCTGAGCTCGGGAAGCTCGTCAAGCCAGAGGTGGTGATCTGTGCCGATGCGGGCGCGGCGCTCGCGGCGCTCGCGGCCGAGCTTCACGCTCCGCCCGATCGCTCCACCTGGTGGGCGAGCATCGACGAGCGGCTTACCGCTCACCCGATCCGGCCCGCGCCAGCGCACGAGGGCGAGGCCGCGCTCGACGAGCTGAACTCCATGATGGACGGTGACGGGGTGGTGACGACCGACGTCGGCCTGCACCAGATGTGGGCCGCACACCGGCTGTCGCTGGCCGGCGGCCGGCGGTGGATCACCTCGGGCGGCGCGGGAACGATGGGGTTCGGGCTGCCCGCGGCGCTCGGCGCCCAGGCCGCGGCGCCGAATCGTCAGGCCGTCTGCGTCACCGGGGACGGATCACTGCTCATGCACGTTCAGGAGCTGGCCACCGCCTCGATGGAGGGTCTTCCGGTCAAGGTCCTGCTGCTCGACAACCAGTCACTCGGGATGGTCCGCGCCCAGCAGGATCGCTTTTACGGCGGAGCCTTCGCGGCCGACCTGGGAGCGTGGCCCGATTGGCCGGCGCTCGCCCAAGCGTGTGGCGTGAGCGTGGTCGATTCCATAGAAGACCTGCTGGCCGAGCCAGGGCCGGCCCTTCACCACGTGCCGATTCCATGCGACGCCGAGTGCCTGCCGATGGTCGCGCCCGGCACATCCACCGGGACGATGATCGGCTAGACGCCTTCGAACAGCTTGGTGACGAACATCGGGTCGACGGGCTCGATCAGACCGGCCGCGATCGAGCGTTCATCCGGCCAGCCGGCGGCGGCGCCGTCATACTCCGTGCGCCGCAGCTCGGGCGAGCCGTCGGCGATCCACGCCCACCGCTCAGACTGACGTGAACGCTCGCTCGACCACGAGCAGCGTTCCCAGCACGATCATCGCCGCGCCGGCGGCTCGCGTGACGGCGTGGGCCGCCGACGGGCGGCTGGTCAGGGTGTTGCGGGCGAGGGTGCCGACGGCCAGGTACGCGGCGCCGCAGTTGCTCATGTGGATCGCGCCGAGGACGCCGATCTGGACGGCGATGGGCAAGCCACCGTGGCGGCTGACGAACTGTGGCAACACCGCGACGAACAGCAGCAGACCCTTGGGGTTGAGGCCGCTCGTCGCCGCGCCGCCCGCCACCACGCGGGTCTTCGAGGTCGGATGCGCCGCCCGTTCGGTCGGTTCGTCGTCGGTCCGCCGGGATAGGACAGAAGCGCCGAGCCAGATCAGGTAGGTCCCGCCCACGAGCGTGACCGCGGTCAACGCGCCCGGACTGGTGGTGATCACCACGGCCAGCCCGGCCGTCACGAGCGCGGTCAGGCCGGCGTACCCGGCGAGGAGTCCGACGACCGCTTGAAGCACCCATCGCTCGCGCAACCCGACGGCGATCACGTACGCCCAGTCGGGACCCGGCGTAAGGACCAGCAACAGATCGATCGTCATGAACGCCACTACCGAGCCGGTCCGCATCGTGCGGCGAAGGTACTCGGAGGAGGCCGGCATTTGTTTGCGAATTTCCCACGCACACGCCCGGATTAGGGGAGAATCTTGCGCGTGGACCACGTCGACCGCCAGATCCTTGCTGAGCTTGAGGAGAACGGACGGCTGACCGTCACCGACCTGGCGGCGCGCATCAACCTGAGCGTTTCGCCGTGCCATCGCCGGCTGCGCGAGTTGGAGCGCACCGGGGCGATCCGCGGCTACCGGGCCATCGTCGATCCAGTCGCCGTCGGCCTCGGGTTCCAGGCGCTCGTGTTCGCCTCGCTGCAGCAGGCGGATCGGGAGACGGTTGCCGCCTTCGAGGAGGCGCTCCAGGACATCCCGCAAGTGCTCCAGGCGCAGCGGCTGTTCGGCGATCCCGACTACCTGCTGCGCGTCGTCGCGGCCGACCTGCCCAGCTTCCAACAGTTCTATGACGACCGCCTCGCCACCCTCCCCGGGTTGCGCCGGCTCACCTCGACGATCGTCATGAAGAACGTCGTGGACCACCGGCCGCTCACGGGCCGGAGCCCGCCTCGAAAGCGGCTCAGTCGCCGGTGAGGAACCGCCGCGGGTTGGCGACCATCATCTCGTCGATCTGCGACTGCGTCACGCCGGCCTTCAGCAGCGCAGGCACGACCTGGTTCGAGATCAGCAGATAGTCGGGCTTCTCGTTGGCGAAGGCCGGGTCGCCGATCATGAAGTCGAAGAAGCACGCGGCGTCGTGCGAGAGGTGGACGCGGTCGCCGTAGCCCTCGGCTAGGAGCGCGAGCAGCGTGTTGATCCGGTCGGTCAGCGGGTTGAAGTGCTCGATCCCAAATCGATCGCACCCGAGCCAGGCGCCGGTGTCGGCGATCGCGCGCAGGTAGCCGAGGTCGTTGCTGTCGCCGGCGTGCGCGATCACGATCCGGCGCGGGTCCACGCCGTGCCCCGTCAGCACCTCGAGCGCGTCCAGGCCGGTCCGGGCCGGCGCATTGGTGTGGACCATGACCGGCGCCCCGGTCTCGACGCTCGCGGCGGCGATCGCGGCCAGGATCCGCGGGACGTCGCCGATCACCCCGTGCCGCTCGACGGCGCACTTGAGGAACCCTGCCTTGACCCCGGTGTCGTCGATGCCCTCGCGAAGCTCGCGCACGAACAGCTCCGCGATCGCCTCGACCGTGCGGTAGGCGAGAAAGTTCGGCAGCTCGATGAATGCGTACACGCCGGTCGCAACGACGATGTTCAGATCGACCGCGCCGTTCAGCTTCTGGAGGCGCGGGATATAGCGCCCGAGCCCGGGCACGGTCGGGTCGACGATGGTGCGGATGCCGGCGTCGCGGACCGCACCGAGCTTGGCTGCCGCGTCATCGAGGCGCTCCTGCTCGTCCCAGTAGCAGGGTCCGAACACGTGCCCCCAGTTCTGGAGCGCCTCGGGCTGCAAGATGAACACGTGCTCGTGCATCAATGTCGTCCCCAGCTCGCCGGAATCCACCGGACCGCGAACTGTGTCAACCATCGGCATCGCGCTTCTCCTCATTCGTTGGCGTCGCTGCCGGGACTCCGAAGACGGCGTCAGACAGGCTCTTCGCGCCGCCGTGGGCGCTCTGGCCGCCGTCCACGGCGATCTCCGCGCCGGTGATGAACGACGCTTCGTCGGAGATCGTCCGCCCGGCGGTGATCGTCTCCACGTGGAGATAATCGCTGACCATGGCTGCGTCCGCTTCCCGGGATCGACTCATCTACGTCAGTGGCGGCGAACTGGGACTGCGGCGCGAACGGCGCGACGGCGCGTTCGTGATCCTCGACGCGCACGGCGAGCCGGTCACCGGTCCGGAGACGGTCGAGCGGGTGCGTGCCCTCGGGATTCCGCCCGCCTGGACCGACGTCTGGATCGCCGGCGCGGCGAACGCCCACCTGCAGGCGACCGGGCGCGACTCCAAGGGGCGTCGCCAGTACCTCTACCACCCGCTGTGGCGCCAGCGGCGAGACGAGGAGAAGTTCGACGACATGCTGGCGTTCGCGCGGCGTTTGCCGGACATCAGGGCCGTGGCGCGAACGCGTCTCGGCACCGATCACGCGGATCGCGAGCAAACCCTCGCGCTCGCGATCCGGCTGCTCGACGTCGGGCTGTTCCGGGTCGGCTGGGATCGCTACGCGCGCGACAACGGACACGTCGGCCTCACGACGCTGCGCCGCGAGAACGTGACGATGAGCGGCCTCGAGGCCCGCTTCGACTTCGTCGCCAAATCGGGCAAGCGCCGGCGAATGACGGTGAGAGATCCGCAATCCGTCCGCGCGCTGGGCCATCTCAGGCGCCGGCGCGGCTCGCCCCCCGAGCTCCTCGGTTACCCGTCCCACAACGGCTGGCACCGCATCCACGCACCCGACGTCAACAACACCCTGCGCTGCTGGGGGCACGGTCCGTACTCGGCCAAGGAATTTCGGACCTGGGCCGCGACGGTGCTCGCGGCGGTCGCGCTGGCCCGTGAGCAGGCGGCCGGCAACCGAGGACCGCGTGCGGTCGGCCGAGCCGTACGCGAGGTGAGTGTGGCGCTGGGGAACACCCCGGCGGTCGCGCGCAGCAGCTACATCGACCCCCGCGTCATCGCCTCGTTCGAGGACGGCGTGGTCATCGATGTTCCGGACGGGCACTCGCCCGCCATCGTGGAGACGCGGGTCGAGGCGGCTTGGGGGAATGACTTAGTTCTGGAGCTTCCGACCGACGTCGACGAGGACGCCGTCCGCGCCGAGATCGAACGGCGCGTGTGCGAGCTGCTGGCTAGACCGTGAGGCGGTCGAGAGCGTCGGCGATCAGGATGACGGCGCGCTCCTGCGCCGCGTAGGTCGCGCGCAGGGCGGGCACGACGTCGGGCGCGTTGGCGCGGACCGGCGGCGGGTCGGCCGCCAGCACGGTCCGGACCTCGAGCACAAGCGGCTCACCCCCGACGGCCTCGGCCAGGGCGGTCAACGCCCCCGCCCGGACCCGGGCGCCTTCGACGAACGAGCCGATCACGGTCTCTCGCGCCAGCGGAGCGGGCCCGAACACGCGGGCGTGCAGCACCGCCGGGTTCACCGCGTGCGGGCGGATGAGCGCGAGCCGTTCCTCCTCGGACAGGCCGGCGGCGGCGGCGAGATGCTCGATCGCGCGTGTGACCCCCTGAGCGTCCACCGGCAGCGAGGCGCGCAGCGCTTCCGGAAGCTGCGCGACGAGCTGGGCGTGGTCGGCGGCCGCGTCGGCCAGGAGCTCCTCGACGTAGTCACGATGCGTGCTGGGCATCTCCCTCAGCGTAGACCCGGCGCGCGAGAATCGAGGGGTGAGCGACGTCGTGGCCAGTCGGATCAGCGTCTCTGGGAGCGTGGCTGACCCGGCGCTGCTGGAAGTGCGCTCCCGCGCCGCGGGGCTGGGCCTGCTCGGGTGGGTGCGGTCGATGGAGGATGGGACGCTGTGCGTGCACGCGGAGGGGACGGCTGGCGCGGTCGAGGAATTGGTCGGGTGGCTGCGCTCGGTGGCTGGGGTCGCGTCGGTCTCCGAGCGGAGCGTGAAGGTCGAGGGGCACGAGCAGTTCGCGGTTCGCGGCGTGCCGGCCGGCGTGTTCGTCGTCCAGGAGCACCAGGCGACCGCTCATCACTTCGACTTCCGCCTCGAGGTCGACGGCGTGATGCGGTCGTGGGCGGTGCCGAAGGGCCCGTCGCTGGACCCGGCGGTCAAGCGGTTCGCCGTCGAGGTCGAGGACCACAGCCTCGAGCACAACGACTTCGAGGGGCGAACCGGGCGCGGCGGCGTGATCATCTGGGATCGCGGGTCATACGAGCAGGGTGGGCGCGTGCCGTGGCCCGAGGCGCTCGAGCGCGGGCACGCCGTATTCGTATTGCACGGAGACAAGCTGCGAGGTGGCTTTGCCCTGCAGCGGACGCGCGGGGGCGAGAAGCCGCAGTGGCTGCTGGTCAAGCGCCGCGACGAATTCGCCCGCCCCGGCTCGGACATCGAGGCCGAGCGCCCAGACTCCGTGGAGAGCGGCCGCAGCCTGGACGAGCTTCTCGGCGGTTGATCGGCCATCCCGTAGGCTTGGCCGACCAGTGACTGCCACCCTGCCGCCCGACCGCACCGAATCCGCGCGGGCACGCTGGAGGGCGGGGGTCCGGCGCGGGGTACCGTTCGCGATCGCGGTCACCGCGATCGCGGTCTCGTTCGGGGTGCTGGCGCGGCCGGTGATGGGCTCGGTGGCGCCGATCGTGATGTCGATCGTGGTGTTCTCGGGGGCGGCGCAATTCGGCGCGCTCGCCATTCTCCAGGCCGGCGGGAGCGTGGGAGCCGCGATCGCGGCGGGGATCCTGCTCAACGGCCGGTATCTCGCCATGGGACTGGGGCTGGCGCCCTCGCTGCGCGGACGGCCGCTGTCGCGCGCCGCCTTCGCCATGGCCATCGTCGACTCGTCGTGGGCCGCGGCGAGTAAAGGGGACGGCACGTTCGACCCCTGGTACATGGTCGGCGTGACGACGTTCCAGTACGTGGGATGGGTGCTCGGGACGGTCGTTGGCGTACTCGCCGGCAGCGCGATCGGCGATCCACGCGCGCTTGGCCTGGACGCGCTGTTCCCGGCCTTCTTCGTCGTGCTGCTGATGGAGGAGGTACGCGGGCGACGCAGGGCCGCGGCCGCCGCCGGTGGCGCCGGGATCGCCCTCGTGCTGACACCGCTGGCTCCGCCGGGCTTGCCGATCCTGGCCGCGGCGCTGGCGGCGGTGGCCGCCTCGAGGATGCGCCGGTGACCGACGTCTGGGTCACGGTCGCCGCGCTCGCGCTGGCGACGGCGGCGCTCAAGCTGTTCGGGCCCATCGTGCTCGGCGGCCGACCGCTGCCGGCCGGGGTGTTCGCGGTGGTCGAGTTGCTCGCCTCGGCGCTGCTCGCGGCATTGGTGGTCGTCGAGACGTTCGGCCAGGGCCGCTCGCTGACACTCGACGCGCGGGCGCTCGGGGTGGCATTCGCGGCCGTCGCGATGCGCCTGCGCGCGCCGGTCACTGTGGCGGTATTGGGGGCGGCGGTCGTGGCGGCGCTGGCCCGTGCGGTGGCGTGACGGTTCTCACCGTCCGCTCAGGACCGGCTGCTTCGTCGTCCGCCGGCGGCGCCTGATCTCAAGCTTTGCCGTCGGCGCGACGAGGTAGCAGACATGCCGACTTCCGAGCTCTCCCTCACCCGCACCTATCGCCTCGTCACCCGCAGCGACTTCGACGGCCTCGTCTGCGCCGCCCTGCTCAAGGAGCTGGGGCTCCTGCACGACATTCTGTTCGTTCACCCCAAGGACGTCCAGGACGGCAAGGTCGAGCTGACGGCCGACGACATCACGACGAACCTTCCCTACCGCCCCGAGGTGGCGCTGTCGTTCGACCACCACGCCTCGGAGCTGCGGCGGGTGGCCGGTGAGCGCGACAACCGCGTCATGGCGGCGGATGCGCAGTCCGCCGCGCGGGTGGTCTACGACCACTTCGGCGGCGCGGCGACGTTCCCGCGCGTGAGCGTCGAGATGATGGAGGCGGTCGACCGGGCGGATGCCGCCCAGCTGTCGATTGAGGACATCCTCGACCCGCAGGGGTGGATCCTGCTCAGCTTCCTGATGGATCCCCGCACGGGCCTGGGCCGGTTCCGCGAGTTCCGCATCTCCAACTACCAGTTGATGATGAAGTTGATCGACAGCTGCCTGAACCTGTCGATCGACGAGATCCTGGATTCCGTTGACGTCGCGGAGCGTGTCGCGCTGTACCGCGAGCATGCGGACGCCGCGGTCGAGCAGATTCGCCGCTGCTCGATCGTGCACGACCGGGTCGTGGTCCTCGACCTGCGCGACGAGGAGATCATCCATCCGACCAACCGCTTCCTCGTCTACGCCCTGCACCCCGAGTGCACGGTCTCGATCCACGTCCTGTGGGGGCTGAAGCAGCAGAACACCGTGTTCGCTGTCGGGCGCTCGATCCTCGACCGCTCCTCGCAGGTGGACATCGGCGCGCTGATGCTCGCCCACGGGGGCGGGGGTCACCAGGCGGCCGGGACCTGCCAGATCGACAACGATCGCGCCGAGGCGGTCCTGGACGAGCTCGTTCAGGCGATCATCGACGGCGAGCGCGAGCTCGTCGCCGGGTAGCCGCGCGTCAGCGGCCGGGCCGCGGCTAAACGCGATTTAGCGGGTTCGGGTCGTTTTGCGCCCGAGGCGTTGCGCTTTGGCGCGGCGCTTCGATGGCGCCGGGCTGACTTGCTAGCGCTTTAAGCACGCCGGGCAGGGCGATGCGTGCTGGTCGCACGCGGGTTTCAGCGTGTCCCCTCGCCGCCCGATCCGGTGCGTCCGCAACCCAACCGGAAGGACGGATCATGATTCGCAAGGCCACATGCACGCTCTCGGCCGTCGTCGCACTCGGGCTGGCCGCCGCTGCGCCGGCGGTTGCCTGTGACCAGCCGACCAGCACGGCGAGCCCGCAGTCGCAGCAGGCGCAGCCGTCGCAGGCGGAGCAGGCGAAGTTCGAGCACGGCTTCTTCCGTCATCACCACCGCCATCACCATCACTTCCAGGTGGCGGCGCAGCCGACGGACGGCCAGCAGCAGCCGACGGACAACCAGCAGTCGACCGACAGCCAGCAGCAGTCGTCGAACTGCGACCACGGCGGCTCGGACCACTAAGGACGCTGCGTACGGGTCGGCGAGCGGGGAGCGCGAGCGTGATCGGGCGGGTGACGTGAGAATGTGCGCCACCTGGCCCGATGCCCTCCGCCCTCGCCGATCTGAACATCCTCGACTTCTCCCGCGTGCTCGCCGGGCCGTTCGCGACGATGGTGCTGGCCGACCTGGGCGCGACGGTCACGAAGATCGAGCCGCCCGGCGGAGACGACACGCGTCAGTGGGGCCCTCCCTACGACCAGGCCGGCGACGCGACGTACTTCCAGTCGGTCAACCGCAACAAGCTCAGCCTGGTCCTCGACTTCGCCAACGCGGCGGACCTGGACCGGGCCCGGGCGCTGGCGCGCGACAGCGACGTGGTGGTCGAGAACTTCCGCCCGGGGGTGACTGAGCGCTTCGGGCTCGACTACGAGACCGTACGGCGGGAGAACCCCGCGGTGATCTACTGCTCGATCACCGGGTTCGGCCGGGGGAAGGGAGCCACGCTTCCCGGCTATGACCTGCTGATCCAGGCGCTCGGGGGGCTGATGAGCATCACGGGACCGCCCGACGGCGAGCCGCAGAAGGTCGGGGTCGCGCTCGTCGACGTCCTGGCCGGTCTGTTCTCGGCGGTCGGGATCCTCGCCGCGCTCGAGTACCGGGGGCGCTCCGGCGAGGGCCAGCGAATCGAGGTCGATCTGCTCTCGGCGCTGCTCGCTGGCCTGGTCAACCAGGCCTCGGCCTACACGATCGCGAGCGTGGTTCCGCAGCGGATGGGCAACCAGCATCCGAGCATCGCGCCGTACGAGCCGCTGCGCGCCGCCGATCGCGAAGTGGTGGTGGCGGTGGGCAACGACCGCCAGTTCGGGCTGCTGTGCGAGGTTCTCGGGGTCCCGGAGCTTTCGCTCGATCCGCGCTTCTCGACCAACGCTGTGCGCGTGGAGAACCGCGATGCGCTCCGGGTCGCGCTCGAGGAGCGGCTCGTCGCGCGAGATGCCGGCGCGTGGGCCGCGGACCTGACCAAGGTCGGAGTTCCGGCGGGCGTGGTCAACGACATCGCCGCGGCGTTCGCGCTCGCACGCGATCTGGGACTCGGACCGACCGTCGGCATCGAGCGTGACGACGGCACGACCGTCGAGCTCACGCGCAACCCGATCGGCCTGTCGGTCACGCCCCCGAGCTACCGGTCGGCGCCGCCGCGCTTCCGCCCCGAGGCGTGATGTGAGGCCGGCCGCGCCGGCCTCACATCAGCAGCATTTATCAATAGCCTCGCGCCGCGCGAGGGTGCGGGGATGGTTGCGGGCCAAACGTGGCCGTCGTGCAGCCGATCGGTAGGCAGGTTCTTACCGGCCGTCCCGGAAGGCTCGGCTACGGTTCGGCGCAACTTGGACCGGACTGGTCGGTTAGGACGAAAGCGGCAGGGGTAATGCCTCTGCCGCAAGGACATGCGCCAGCTATAGGAGGAGTCACATGCCACGCGGAATTCGTCGGTATTCGCTGCTCTCGGGGGTAGCGCTCTGCGCCGTCCTGAGCGGCCCGATCGCCATCGCCCAGGCGAGCGACAGCTCGCTCGTGCAGACGCTGAACAGCTTCGGGCCGAAGATCGTCAAGGACGAGAACGCGGTCCACAATGGGCTGATCGGTTACCCGCAGGGCAAGGTCAAGCCGCTCGTCCGCGCCCTGACCCGCGAGGTGTCCGACCTGCACGCGCTCAAGGGGAAGCTGGCCAATGACTCCGCTTCCTCGGCCAAGGGCGCCAAGGGCCGAGCCGACGTCATCAAGGGCCTCGGGCTGATCGCCAGCGCATATAGCGCCTTGCGGCACGACGTCCAGCTCGCCCACGGCGGTCCGGTGTCCCCCTCGAAGGTGAGCGCCGCGGTGAACACGGACAAGAAGGGCCGGGCCAAGCTGCTGGCCGGGCTCAAGCTCCTGAGCTGACGTCCCGGCCGATCGCTCCGGGCCCGCGTGGCGCCCGGGGTGTACACATGGCGGGTGCGGTTTCGGGCTCCCGTTCCGGATGACGCGCCGGCGGTACTCGCCGTGCTGGCGGCGCGCGAGTTGGCGGATCTGGGCGTTCGGCTGTACACGCTCGAGGACCTGCGCGACGAGTGGGGCGCGAGCGAGTTCGATCTCGACTGCGACGCGCGGGTCGTTGAGAGCGGCGAGGACGAGATCGTCGGCTACGCGACGGTTCAGCGCCCCGGGTCGATGGCCGTCGTCACGCCCGACCACGAAGGCCACGGGGTCGGTTCGCGTCTGCTCGCGTGGACCGAGGGACGCGAGCGCGCCTTGGGTCGCGCCGTCCATCGACAGTGGGTGGGGGCGAACAACGCGTCGGCGCGCTCGCTGCTGACCGGCGCCGGGTATGAGCCGACGCGCAGCAACTTCCGGATGGTGGCTCCGCTCGATCGCGTCAGCGCTCCGGTCGAGGCGCCGCCCGGTGTCCTGCTGCGGCCGGTCGACGTGGATCGCGACGCCGTCGCGCTGCATGCACTCGACGACGCGGCGTTCTTCGGCTTTGCCGACTACGTACCCGAGTCGGCCGACCAGTTCCGCGAGACGCACCTCGAGGCGCACGACTTCGATCCCGATCTGAGCCGCGTCGCGGAGCAGGACGGGGAGATCGTGGGATCGCTGCTCGCCCGTCGCAGGCCACACGAGCAGGCCGGGTGGGTGGACATCCTCGCGGTCGATCCCGACCACCAGGGGCGCCGGATCGGCACGGCGTTGCTCACCCACGCGTTCGCGGCCTTCGCCGGCGCCGGGCTGCGCGAGGCGCAACTCGGCGTCGCGTCGTTCAACGAGCGGGCGCTCCGGGTGTACGAGCGAGTCGGGATGACCCCGCAACTGCAGTTCGACATCTATGAGCGGCCGGTCACCTAGTGCCGATGTGGCCGCTGCGCCGGAACCACAGGAAGATGATGACGGCCGACACGACGAGGGTGCCGACGCCGTACACCAGGAACGTCCATAAGTCATCGATCCCTCGGACCATCCAGCCGAAGTTCATCCCGAAGAACCCGGTGATGAACGTCATCGGCAGGAAGATCGTCGCCACCAGCGTCAGCTGCTTCATCGTCTCGTTCTGACGGACGCTGATCTCGTTCTGCTGGTTCGAGATCACCGCCATGTTGGCCTGAAGGATCGTGGCCAGCACGTCGCGCAGCGCGACCACCTCTTCGTTGACGAGCTTGATGTGGTCGTTGACGTCGCGGAAGAACTGCGAGAGCTCCTCGCTCACCTTCAGATAGGCCCCGCGCTCGAGCCCCTCGAGCGGTCCGAGCAGCGGATGGACGGCGCGGTAGAACTCGGTCGCCTCGCGCCGCAGGAGATAGATCCGCTCGGTCGGCGCGGCCGCCCCGCTGAATACCGTCCGCTCGACCTCCTCGACGTCCCGCTCGAGCTCCTCGACCACCGGCGCGTACGAATCGACGATCGTGTCGAAGATCGCCCAGAGGACCGCGCCGGTCCCTTCCTTGAGGAACTCCGGGCGCGCCTCGAGGCGCAGTCGCGCGCCGTGCAGGTCGCTCCCCTCGCCCTGGCGCACGGTGATTACGAACCGGCTCGAGAGGAACACCGACACCTCGCCCATCTCCACGTCTTCGCGCTCCTCGACGTAGCGCGCGGTGCGCAGGACCGTGAACAGGACGGCGCCCTCGTCGTAGCGCTCGATCTTCGGGCGGAGATGGAAGTTCTGAGCGTCCTCGACCGCGAGCTCGTGCAGCCCGAAGCGGCGCTGGACGTCGGCCAGCTCCTCTGGATTGGGTTCGAACAGCCCGAGCCAGACGAACCCATCGGTCTCGGCGCAGATCGCGGCCGCGCGATCCAGGGCCAGGGGGCCCTCGTTCTGGCGCCGGCCATCTCGATACAGGGCACAGTCGACGATCACGGTACCTCCTCGGTCCGCACGGCAGGTGCGTGCATTCTCTCCGCGGCGCGGGACAATGCGTGTGCATGTCCCAATCCGCGGACACGATGGAAGACACCGGCTCGTGGTTTCCGGTCCCGGGCGAGGAGGAGCTGCCCGACGGTCTGCGTGGGCTGTTCGCCAAAGCACGCCAGCGCCTCGGCTTCGTCCCCAACGTGTTCCGGGTGTACGCGTTCCGACCGGAGCGGCTGAGCGCGTGGTTTGCCCACTATCGGCAGCTGCACGAGCCGACCGAGCACCTGAGCGCCGCCGACCGGGAGATGATCGCGGTGGTCGTGAGCTCCGCCAACGGGTGCCTGTACTGCCTCGTCGCCCACGGCGCCGTTTTGCGAGAGGAGCTGGGCGATCCGGTGTTGGGGGAGCGGGTGTCGTACGACTGGCGACGAGCCGGTCTCGACCCGCGGCGCTCGGCGATCTGCACCTACGCCGAGAAGCTCACGCTACGCCCGCGCGAGATGACGCGCGATGACCTCCAGACGCTGCTCGACGCCGGGCTGAGCCTGGAGGAGGCCTGGGACGTGGCGGAGATCGCGGCCATGTACAACCTGACCAACCGGATGGCGATGGCGACCAACATGCTGCCCAATCCGGAGTACAGCGGGCAGGCCCGGCCCGCTTAGTGGTTGGCGTTTTGTTCGCGCTGCGCGCTGTGCTCGTGGCGCGGTACGCCGTCGTCGGGCAGGTCGTAGTAGTCGCCGGCCTGGGAGACGAACCAGTGCGCGGTGGTCTTCAGCGCCGTCGATCCGTCGAGGGTCCCGGCCGCGATGCTGATCGTGGGGCGGCCCGGCGGATCCCAGAACAGACTCGAGCCGCACTCGGCGCAGAAGCCCCGGCGGGCGCCGGCGTCGCTGTGCGGGCTCTGGATCCAGCGCAGTCCGCGCCGTTCGAGCAGCACCAGGTCCTCGCGCCGCGCCGCCGTGCTGGCCGAGAAGTGGCCATGCCAGCGCCGGCACTCCTGGCAGTGGCAGATGAGCACGTCCCGCAGCGGGCCGCGCACCTCGTAGCGGACCGCTCCGCATAGACATCCACCGGTCGGCATCTCCGTGGCGATAATTCCAGCATGGCGTACGACGAGGTTCTCGCCGATCGCATCCGCGAGCTGCTCGCGACGGATCACGACGTCGTCGAGAAGAAGATGTTCGGTGGCCTGGCGTTCCTGATCGGCGGCAACATGTCGGTGAGCGCCAGCGGTCAGGGAGGGCTTTTGCTTCGCTGCGATCCCGAGGAGACCGACGCGCTAGTCACCCAGCCTCATGTGGCCCGGTTCGAGATGCGCGGCCGTGCGATGGACGGCTGGCTGCGCGTCGACGCGGACGCGGTGGAGACACCGGCCGAGCTCGAGCGTTGGGTGACGGTGGGCGTGGACTACGCCCGCAGCCTGCCGCCGAAGTGATCCCGCGGGACCAAACCGCCGCGCTTTTGCAGGTCCCGCGCCTCCCGGGGAACGTGCTTAATTTAATCCGTCACGACTGCCACCCACCCGAGAGCGTGCCGAACTAGCCATCCCCCAGATGCGTTATTCGTCAAGCTCCGGCGTATCGCCGATGCGTGACGAGTTACGCACCCTCCCCCCGCGCCCCGGCCGAAGGGCCGGCCCCGCCCGCGGAATCGACCGGCTTCCGGCCCAGCTCATGACCATCTGCCCCGCCGCGCTGACTCGTGACAGCGCGCTTGACGTCAAGCTGCCGTGCGCTCGCGGGCAAGCCAGAGGCGTATCGACCCGTGATTATCATCGGGGTCGATGACCAGCGGGGCAGACTCACTGCTCAGCGCGCGCGTATCGCGAGCTGAGCTCGTGGCGCGGGAGCTCGAGCGCGAGATCGTCGACGAACGCGAGCCCGGCGAGCGGCTCGGCACCAAGGACGACCTGCGCAAGCGGTTCCGGGTGGCCGTCGCCACCGTCAACGAGGCGGTGCGGCTGCTCGAGACGCGTGGCATGATCGAGGCGCGGCCCGGGCCGGGCGGCGGAGTGTTTGTGACGCAGCCGGCGGCGCGCGTCGCGTTCAGCCACATGGTGCTCGGGTTCAAGACCGGGAGCACGAGCTACGAGGAGTGCCTCGAGGTGCGCGACGCGCTCGAGCCGCTGATCGACAGTCACGCGGCGCGCTACCACCGGGTGAGTGACATCCGCGAGCTGAACCGCATCGTCAAGGGCATGGAGGCAGCCAAGGACGACCCGGCGGCCTTCTTCAAGTGCAACTGGGCCCTACACCGGCGGATCGCGGAGCTGTGCCGCAACACGCCACTGCGCAGCATGTACCTGACCCTGATCGACTTCCTCGAGAGGAGCGTCGATCAGGCCGAGTTCGCGAGCTTCGACGGCGACGGGATGGTTGCCGTCCATCGCGACCTGATCAACGCGATCGACGCCGGCGTGGGCCCGCACCTGGACGCAGCGATCGAGGCGCACAAGCCGACCGCCGGTCGCTCGCGCCTCTCGGTCAAGCGAGTGCCGCAACGCTGACGGCGGTCCACGTGGCCGGGTTGACCGCGTGGAGCCTCTCGTCGCCGTGGGCGGAACGAGAGGCTCCCCCGCCGACCCAGGATCGGAAGCTTCCACCGCCCGCGGAACCCTACAGGGAAACCCCCGCAATCGTTATGGTGAATGTGTGGTCGCTTCTCTGGGCTAGCTCGCCGGGACCGGCGCGCTCACGTCGCTGAGCTCGCGCAGCTCGTCGGCTGACAGCTCAAGCGTGGCGCCGGGGAGGATCTGGGCGAGCTGGTGCGGGTTGCGCGCGCTGGCGATCGGCGCCGCTACGCCGGGCTGTGCGCGAACCCAGGCCAGCGCCACCGCGGCGACCGTTGTGTCGTGGGCCGCGGCCACACGGTCGAGGGTCTCGAGCGCGGCAACCGCGCGCGGGTCCCCGAGGTGTTCGCCGGCCTGGCCGGCGCGTGGGCTGTCGATGACCGCGCCGGGTCGGTACTTCCCGGTCAGGAAGCCACGCGCGAGCACCCAGTAGGGGACGCACGCCAGGCCTTCGCGCAGGCATAGGTCCTGAAGCTGTCCCTCGTACTCCTGGCGCTCGACCAGGCTGTACTCCGGCTGGAGGACGATGTAGCGCGCGAGGTTCAGGTCGTCGGACAGTGCGAGCGCCTCTCCGAGCCTCGGCGCGCTGTAGTTCGAGGCGGCGACGTGCCGGACCATGCCCTGCTTGACCAACTCGTCGAAAGCCGACAGCGTTTCTTCAAGCGGGGTCTCGGGGTCGTCGGCGTGGGCGTAATACAGGTCGATGTAGCTGGTCTGCAGCCGTTCGAGCGACTCGGCCACCGCCGCGCGGATGTTGTCGCGCGACAGGCCGCGTCGGTCGGGCTTGCGGCCGACCTTGGTCCCGAGCACGATGTCGCCTCGGTTCCCGCGCGCCGCGAACCAGTTGCCGATCGTGGTCTCCGACTCGCCTCCGACATTGCCGGGCGCGAACGCGGAGTAAGAATCCGACGTGTCGATGAAGTTCCCGCCGGCCGCGACGTAGGCGTCGAGGACCTCGAACGATGCGGCCTCGTCGGCGGTCCAGCCGAACACGTTTCCGCCCAGACAGAGCGGGAACACCTCGAGGTCGCGACGTCCCAGTTTGACCACCAATAGGATCGTATAGGTGGGCGCAGTGAGAAGCGCGGGGGTGAGAGCAGGGCCGAGGCTGGTGTTGATTCTCGGGGGCTTGTCCGCCTTCGGGCCGTTGTCGATGGACATGTACCTGCCGGGTCTGCCGACGCTGACCCGCGATCTCGGTGCCTCCGCGTCAACCGGTCAGCTGACGTTGACCGGTTGCATGCTCGGGATCGCCGCCGGGCAGATGTTCACCGGCCCACTAAGTGACACGCTCGGCCGGCGCCGGCCCTTGCTGGCGGGCCTGGCCGGGTATATCGCGGCGTCGCTGGCGTGCGCCGCCGCGCCATCGATCCTGACCCTGATCGTGCTTCGCTTCATCCAGGGGACGCTCGGCGGCGCCGGCGTGGTGATCGCTCGCGCGGTCGTGCGCGACCTGTTCGCCGGCCGCGCGGCGGCCCGCATGTTTGCGATGCTGATGGCGGTGATGGGAGTCGCGCCGGTGTTCGCGCCCCTCATCGGCGGGCAGGTGCTGGCGATCACGTCATGGCGCGGGATCTTCGTCGTGCTCGCGGGGATCGGCGTCCCGCTCCTGCTCGCGACGCTGCTGTGGCTGCCCGAAACACTCCCGCCCTCGAGACGCCACAGCGGCGGACTGAACGCGACGCTCCGCACGTTCCGCCGCCTGCTCCGCGACCGGGGCTTCATCGTGCCGGCTGCGTCGTTCTCGCTCGCTTGCGCCGTGCTGTTCGCCTACATCGCCGGCTCGTCGTTCGTGCTCGAAGATGTGTACGGGGTCTCACCCCAGGCGTTCAGTCTGGTGTTCGCGGTGAACTCCGCCGGCCTGGTGGCGATGTCGCAGGTAGGCGCGCGGCTCGTCTCCCGCGTCGGGCCGGACGTGCTACTGCGCTACGGGCTGTTCGGCGTCGCGGCTGGTTCGCTCGGCGCGCTCGTGGTGACGATCCTCGACGCCGGCCTGGCCCCGCTGCTGTTTGCGCTGTTCCTGACCGTCTCATTCGACGGGCTCGTGTTCCCGAACGCAACGGCCGTGTCGCTGGAGAGCCAGGAGGGCGCCCTCGGGAGCGCCTCGGCGCTGCTCGGGGTGGGTCAGTTCGGCGTCGGCGCGGTGATCGCTCCGCTGGTCGGCGTGGCCGGTTCGCACGACGCGCTCCCGATGGGGGTGCTGATCGGCGCCTGCGGGGTGGCGGCGCTCACCGTCAATCTGGTGTTCACCAGACCGCTGGGCCGCCCGGCCGCGGCCGAAGGCTAGGCCGCGCGATGGTCGAGCTAACCTGAGACGAACACCATGAGCCAGATCGCATCACGAGCACAGGTGACCACCGACAAGCCGGTCGCCTACATGCGACAGCTGTGTAAGCACTTCGGCCACAAGGTCGACGCTTCGTTCGGCGACGACACGGGCTACATCCAGTTTGAGTACGGGCGGTGCTCGCTACACGCTTCGGACGGGGTGCTGGCGCTCGAGGTCACCGCCGGCGACGAGGAGAGTCACGAGCGGATGGAGCGCGTGATCGCCTCGCACCTGGAGCGCTTCGGCCGGCGCGATGAGCTGAGCGTCGCCTGGCAGGGCTGACGCGTGTGTGGATGACGCGCCACTGCCCGCGCCACCGGGCAGCGATGGCGTGTCACCCACACTAGAAGTGGACGAAACGCCACACCGCTGCTGGCGGGGAGACGATGGTGCGTCATCCACGTTCACCCGCCCAGTCCACGGTCGCGGATCTCGCGCTGTGCTGCCTCCGTCTTGCCGAGTCCGTCCAGCCCCATGGCGTGGAGCACGGCCGGCGTCTTGGTGAACTGGATGTCGCGGTAGTCGACGACCTGGATGTGGTTACCCCAGGGGTCGGTGAAGTCGAGCGAGCCGGAGGGGCGAACCGCGACGCCGGCCTCGGTCAACGCGGCGCGAACCGCCTCCTTGTCGTCCACCACGAGGCCGAAGTGCCGGGCCTCGTCGGCGGGCTGAGAGCGCCCAGCCGAGAGCGCGATGAACTGGTCGCCCATATCGATGAACGCCATCCTGGCGCCGTGACGACCGCGTAGCTCGAACTCGAAGACGCGTCCGTACCAGGCCAGCGCCTCCTCGACGTCGTCGACCTCGAGGGCGATGTGGTTGATCCCGATCAGGCGTGCCATGCGCCCGCGACCGCCCTATCCCGCGCCGGCGCCGGTCCTCAGCTTGGTCCACTCCGCCTTGTGGATGCGCTTGGCCGCCTGGTAGTCGGCCAGGGCCTGAGGCGAGTCGACGTCGCCGAGGGTGGGATGCGGCGGGATGAGACCCTCGGCTGCCGTCACGCCGAAGCGCTTGGCCAGGACCGCGCCGAGCGCCTTGATCTTCATCTCGCCGAAGCCCGGAAGCGCAGCGAGGTTGGCGCCCAACTCGGTCGAGTCGGCGGCGTCGGTCCACACGCGGGAGGCGTCGCCGTCGTAGTGGTCGCGGATGTGGACGGCCAGGTCGTGCACGCGCCGCGCCATCGAGCCCGGAAAGCGGTGAATCGCCGGCCGCTCGCGAAACAGCGGATCGAGGTCGGCCGCGGCCACGGCGTTTGCGTCCAGCGTGCCGAGGCGTTCGCGGAGGGCGAACGGCCCGAAGAAGGCCTTCTGCACGGGCACCTGCTGGTCTAGCGCGAAGCCGATCAGCAGCGCCATCGGGTCGGTGGCGATCAGCTCGTTGGCCTCGTCGGAATCGGTGAAATGCAGGCGATCGGGCATGGAGCGATCATAACCACCGGCCGGTGCCGGTCGGTTCATCGCCTCGATGAGCGGGTAAGCAGGTGGCATGGCTACCACCGCACCAAGCACATCCCGCACCGCCCCCACCCGCCGCACCAACGCGATGCGGCTTCCCCGGACCACCGGCGCGCTCAGCGGATTCCTGATCGTGCTGCTCGGGCTGTGGGGCGCCCTCATCCCCTTCATCGGGCCCTACTTCCATTACGCCTTCGGCGGTTACCAGACCTGGCACTACACCTCGCAGCGTCTGTGGCTGTGCATCGTCCCGGGCGCTGCGGCCGTAATCGGAGGTTTGATGCTGCTCCGGGCCAGCACCCGCGTCGGCGGCCTGACCGCCGGCTGGGTGGCGCTGGCGGCCGGGGTGTGGTTCGCGGTCGGTCCGACCGTGAGCCTGCTGTGGCATCACACGATCTACGCGATCGGCACCCCGGCGGGCGGTTACACCCGTCAGATGCTGGAGTGGGTCGGCTACTTCTACGGCCTGGGCGCGGCGATCATCGGCCTGGCGGCGTTCGCGATGGGGCGGTACTTCTCGCGCCCGCGGATAGTCGAGGAACCCGTGGTGGCCGCTGGAGAGGTGCCCGTCGCGGAGCAGGCGCCGGTCACCGAGGCTCGCGCCGTGGATGCTCCGGTGGCGGATCGTCCGGTGGCGGGTGGCGCGGAGTACGCGCCGGCTGACGAACCGGCGCCGGCTGCAGTCGATGAGCCCGCCGCGGATGCGCCCGCGACGACAACGTACGAGCCGGCGACGACAACCTCCGAGCCGGCGACGACAACCTCCGAGCCGGCCACGACGAGGTACCGCCGGCGCCCGGGGCTCGGACGCTTCCGTCGCTCGTAGGCGGGCACTTGGATATCCGCGGCGCCTGATCTTTGGCCGGATGGCCAATGCCGCGCGGGGACCCCGGGCGGCAGGATTCGCGTCCGTGAGCTCCGATCTGATCATCTCCTACGACGGGACGTCCAACGACGACGACGCGCTGGCGCTGGGGCGGCTGCTGGCCGGGACCGGCGCGTCGATGGCGCTGGCGTACATCCGGCACTCGCGGGAGTTCGACCCCCGCCGCGAAGAGTTGGCCCAGCACGACGCCGAGCGCCGCCTGGAGCAGGGAGCCGCCTGGCTCGGCGACCCGGATATCCCGCGCCACGTGGTGTTCAGCGGCTCGACCGGGGAGGGGCTCGAGCAGCTCGCGGAGTCCCAGGGCGCGTCGGTGATCGTGTTCGGATCGGACTACCGCACGCCCCCCGGCCACGCCGAGCCGGGTACGAGCGCCCAGCGGCTGCTCGAGGGCGGGTCGGTGGCGATCGCGGTCGCCGCCGCTGGGCTGCGCAGCCTGGGCGACGGCGGCATCGACTCGATCGCGGTGTCGGCCGCCGACGGCGACCACGCTGCCCAGGAGACCGCCGAGGCGCTGGCGGACAAGCTTGGGGCCAAGATCGTCGAGCTCGGCCTGCCCGCGGTCGGCCTGATCGTGGTCGGGTCGCAGCCGAATGCCTCGGCCCGGCGGATCACGCTCAGCGGTGCCACACGCACGATGCTGAACTCGGCACGTGGCTCGGTCCTGGTGCTGCCCTCGGGCACGCCGATCCGCCTGTAGCGCGACCGCGCGGCGCCGCCCCGCGCCGGTCGGTCAGAATTCCTGCGTGGGAGAAGCCGACCAGGAACAGGTACGCCGACCGCGGTTGGGCCCGGGGCAGATCGCGCTCGAGTTTGCCGAGCCGATCACGGAGCCGTCGGAGCAGGTTCGAAGCTCATACCGGTTCAGCGATCCGGCGCTGTCCGAGCTCCCGCTCGACGCGATGCTCGACGAGCTGCTGAACCGGATACGGGAGGCGCTCGGCGTCGACACGGCGGCGATCTTGCTGCACGACGTCGAGTCCCGGCAGCTGGTCGCGCGAGCCGCCAAGGGGATCGAGGAGGAGGTCGAGCGTGGCGTCCGGATCCCGATCGGGCGTGGGTTCGCCGGGCGGATCGCGGCCGAGCGGGTGGCCATCTTCATCGCCGACGTCGACCACGCCGACGTCCTCAATCCGATCCTGCGCGAGAAAGGGATTCGCTCGCTGCTCGGCGTACCTTTGATCGCGGAGGGGAAACTCATCGGCGTGCTGCACGTCGGATCGCTCACGCCGCGAACGTTCGGGACGAACGACCTCGCCGTGTTGCAGCTCGCCGCGGCGCGCGCCGCCCCCGCGATCGAGCGCGCCAGCCTCGCCGCGCGGCTCGAGCACGAACACAACGTCTCGGTCGCACTCCAGCGGAGCCTCCTGCCCAAATCCCTCGGCGAGTTCACCGGGTTGACCGTCGCCGCGCGCTACCTTCCCGCCCGCGAGGAGGTCGGTGGCGACTGGTATGACGTGATCGAGCTGTCCCGCGGCCGCGTCGGGCTGGTGATCGGCGACGTGGTGGGGCACGGGATCGCCGCCGCCGCGCTGATGGGTCGGCTGCGCACGTCCCTACACGCCTACGCGATCGAGGGCCACGGCCCCGGACGAACGCTCGAGCTCGTGGACCGCTTCGTGCAGTCGCTCAACGAACCCGCGATGGCCACCGCCGCGTACGCCGTGTTCGACAACTTCAACTCGACGGTCCAGTACGCGACGGCCGGGCATCTCCCGCCGGTCGTGGTCTCGGGCACGGATGCGCGGGCCTTCGAGGTCACGCCGGCGCCGCCCCTCGGGGCGTTCCCGTACGGCCGCTGCCCCGAGCACGAGTTCGCGCTCGAAAGCGGCGAGCTCCTGTTCCTCTACACCGATGGTCTCGTGGAGCGCCGCGGGATACCGCTGGGCGACGGCATCGCGGCGCTGGTCGAGGCGCTGCGCGGCGCCACCTCGCCCGAAGACGCGTGCACGGCGGCGGTGGCGGATCTGGTGCCGATCGAAGGGCTCCGCGACGACGTCGCGATCGTGGCCCTCCAGAACAGCCCGGTTCCGCATGAGCTGCATCTGCAGCTGCCGGCCGAACCCAAGACGCTGGCGCAGGTGCGCCGGATCCTGCGCCGCTGGCTGGTCGAGCGCGGGGCGGACGAGGGGGACGTGGCGGAGGTCACGATCGCGGTCAGCGAGGCGTGCGCGAACGCGATCGAGCACGCCTATTCGCCTGCCCCCGCCGACTTCCAGCTCGACGCGTGGGGCACCAACGGAGAGATCACGGTGGCGGTGCGCGACACCGGCCAGTGGCGGCCGCCCCGCGGCCAGAACCGTGGCCGCGGGCTGTCGATCATCATCGCCGCGATGGATGATGTGCAGATCGACCGGATGGAGAACGGGACCGAGGTTGTGATGCGAAGGCGATTGCGGCACAGATGAGCTTGGCCGACGTCCAGATCACGCTCGCGCCGAACGCCCTGGTGGCCCACGTCAGCGGGGAGGTCGACATGTCCAATGCCGAGGAGATGGGGGCGACCGTGATCGGCGCGACGCCGACCGAGGCGCAGGGCGTGGTGCTCGATCTCTCGCGGGTGGAGTACCTGGACAGCGCCGGCATCTACGTCATCTACGGCATGCGCTCGAGTCTCCAGGCTCGCGGCCAGGCCCTGATCCTGGTCATCCCGCCGGGCTCGCCGGTGCACGACGCGCTCCGTCTGGCCGGGGCGGAGCACCCGGGCGAGGTCACCGAGACCGTCGAGGATGCGCTGCTCGCGCTCGACCGTCTCGAGCCCCCGGCGATCTGATCGGACGCAGCCTCGCCGCGATCAGCCCGGGAGGCCCGCCGGGTCGAGCGCGATCTCCTCCCAGTCGCCGGTCCGCTCATAGCCCACCTCGGCGTAGATCTTGTTCGAGGTGGGGTTGGCCAGGTCGGTGAACAGCATGCACCGCGCGGCGCCGGCGACGAGGGCACGGCGGCTGGCCGCGGCCACCGCACTCCCGGCGTAGCCTCGCCGGCGCTCCGCGGTCGGCGTGTAGACGGGACCGACCCGGACGGTCCCGGACACCTCGGGCGCGACCCCGATCATCGAGACCGGCGAGCCGTCATCCCAGACCAGCAGGCCCCCATGGCGCAACCGCGCGTCGACCATACGGGCGGCCTGGGCGGCGCCGATCAGTCCCGCCTCGACCACGAACTCCTCCATCCAGGCGATCAGCAAGTCGCGATCCTCGAGCGTCGCGACGCGGAGCGCACCGCTCGCCGGCCGAGGCGGATCGCGGACCTCGGTGAGCACGTGCATGGCCTCGCGCATCGTGCGGCGGGTGGTGCCACCCGTCCGGCGCGCCCACGCCTCGGCGATCGCCCGCGCGGTGCCGGGAACACCGGTCACGCTCGGCAGCTCGGGGTCGGCCTCGAGCCAGCGCTCGATCAACGGCTCCGCCACCGCCGGGTCGTCGAGCGGGCTGGTCAGGATCGGAAACGGCGGGGTCCGCATCGCGGCAAACACGGGGACGTCGCCGCCCTCGGCCACGCCGTAGGCGAACACCGGCGGCGGGTCGGGATGCGCGCCCCGGAGCACGCTCATCAGGACCGTGGCGAGCACGTTGCACTCGAGCCGCGCGGCGAGCAGCCGCTCGGTGCGGTCGGCGAACTCTTGGGCGTCGGCGGTGAATACGAAGCGCAACGAGTGGCCCCGGGGGACGACTACACGCGCTGCACGACCTCGTCGAGCGGCTTGCGGTTCGCGCGCTCGATCCACTCGAGCGCGGTGTGGCGCTCGGGGTCGCGCGTCCGGGTCGGGTAGCCAAAGGTCAGCACTACGGTGGGACGCTCGCCCTCCTCGAGGTCGAGTAGCTGCGCCACCGCATCGGGGTCCGGCATGCCGTTGGGGCACGATCCGATGTGGTCGTTCCACGCCTCCAACATCATGTTCTGAGCGGCGCGGCCGGCGTCGAACTCGGTCCGGCCGCGGCCATGAACCGCGATCACCACGACCAGCGCGGCGCCACGCACGTTGCCGGCGGTGTACACGGACTCGGCCAGCCGTTCGCGGAGCGACGGGCTCTCTACGACCAGGAACCGCCAGGGCTGGCCGTTGCGTGAGCTGCCGGCCACGCGGCCCGCCTCGAGTATCCGCTGCTCGGCGTCGGCGGGGATGGGGCGGCCGGCGTACTCGCGGACCTCGCGCCGGCTGGCGATCGCGAGGAAGGTATCCACGCGATAAGCCTATGGGTTGACGATGGGCCTCGCTGCGCTCGGCGTCCGGCGTGCCTGAATCGGGGTTCACCGCGATGAGCGGCGCGAGCCCGCGGCTATGACCCGTGGGCCGTGGCTCTCGGGCGTCAGTGCTAACCCGTGTCCGGCTAGGGCGCTTCGTCGGGGCCCGGGTTCGGAGCAATCGGGTCCGCCGGCTCGTCGGGACCGGGGACGGTCGAAGGCTCCTCGGGCGCCGCCGGGGTGCCCGGGTCCGGAACCGCCGGTGTCACCGGCGCGTCCGGGACCGCCGGCGTGGCCGGCTCGGTGGGCTGGGGGACTTCGGCTATGGGGAGTGTGGCCATGCGAGGCCCCTACCCGAGTTAGCCCTTGACGACCCCGACGGGCCGCAACCGCGCGACTCGCGCCGCCAGGCCGGCGCGCTCGACGATCTCGACCACCCGGTCGACGTCCTTGTAGGCCGCGGGCGCCTCCTCGGCCAGCCCGCGCGCAGAGGGAGCGCGCACGACGATCCCGTCCGCCTCCAGCTGCCGGCGCAGCTCGCCCCCGTCGATGACCTTGCGCACCGCGGTGCGCGACATCCGCCGGCCCGCGCCGTGGCAGGCGGTCCCGAACGAGCGCGTCATCGCACCTGGACGGCCCGCCAGCACGTACGAGGCGGTGCCCATGCTGCCCGGGACGAACACCGGCTGCCCCGCCGCGGCGTACTCGCTCGGGATCTCGGGATGGCCGGGCGGAAAGGCCCGCGTCGCGCCCTTGCGGTGCACGCACACCATGCGACCCTCGTGGCGCTCGAGCTTGGCCACGTTGTGAGCCACGTCGTAGACCTGATGGGTGCGCTCGGCGGTGCCAGGGCCCAGCTCCGACGCGATCGCCTCACGGACGCGATGCGCGATCGCGGCGCGGTTTGCCCACGCGAAGTTCGCCGCGGCCTCCATCGCCCCTCGGTAGTCGCGTCCCTCGGGCGATTCGATCGGCGCACACGAGAGCTGACGATCCGGCAGCTCGATGCCGTAATGCGTGAGCTGCGCGTCCATGCGCTTGACGAAGTCGGTGCACACCTGGTGGCCGAGACCGCGTGACCCGGAGTGGATAAGCACGGTGAGCTGGCCGAGACGCAGCCCGAACGCCTGGGCGGCGGGCTCGTCGTACACCTCCGAGACTCGTTGCAGCTCGAGGAAGTGATTGCCTGAGCCGAGCGTCCCGAGCTGACTCGTGCCCCGGTCGCGGGCGCGGGCGGACACCGCCGTCGGGTCGGCTCCCTCGAGGCACCCGCCCGACTCGGTGAACGACAGCTCCTCCTCGGAGCCGATGCCGAGATCCTCGAGCAGCGCGCGTGGCCCGAGCGCGAGGACGCGGTCGAGGTTGGCTCCGCGCAGGCCCTCGTGCGCACCCCGCCCACCCGTGCCGACGGGGACGGTCCGCGAGAACTGGTGCACCAGGCGCTCCCGCCGGTCGCCCACGAGCTCGTCGTAGGTGACCGGCAGGGCGAGCAGCCGCACGCCGCAGTTGATGTCGTAGCCGACCCCGCCGGGTGAAATCACTCCGTCGGCGGCGTCGGTCGCGGCCACGCCGCCGACGGGAAAGCCGTAGCCCTGGTGGATGTCTGGCATGGCGAGCGCCGCGTCGACGACGCCCGGCAGCGTGGCCACGTTGGCGAGCTGCTCGAGCGAGCGGTCCTGCTCGATCGCGGCCAGCAGCTCGGCGTCGGCGAAAACGCGCGCGGGCACGCGCATGCCGGGGACCGTGCCGACGGGGATCTCCCACAGCTCGTCGTCGATGCGCCGCGCCTCAAACATCGAGGACCACGCGGGCAACGTACTCCTCGCCGGCGGGCTCGAAGGCCAGGCGGTGATACGTGACGGCCTTAACCAGCGGTGGTGGCGCGCCGAGGATCCCCGCGACGGTGGCGCGCAGGCCGTCGTCGTTCAGGTCGAGTGACACCACGCGCGTGCCGACGAATCCCTCCGACTCGGCCAGGAACGCGAGCTCTTCGAGCCAGGCGGCGAGCAGCGCTGGCCGGTCGGCGGCGTTCGCCGTGACGTGCCGCTCGCTCGTCGAATCGGAGGCGTCGACACCGAGGAGCTCGGCGAGTGCCCTCGCCGCCTCCTCGAACACCTCGCGCTCGCCGGCAGCCTCGATCTCGAGCTCGACCTCAGAGGTATGGTCGGCCCATCGGTACACGCGTCAGGAACCGGACAGCACGATCTCGGCCAGGCGGCCGGCGTGCTGGACGTGCAGTAGGTGCCCGGCGTGCGGGACCTCGACCAGCTCGGCCCCGGGGATCTGCCCGGCCAGCCGGCGCGCGGCGGCGATCGGGACCACGTGATCGCCGCTGCCGGCGAGGATCGTGGTCGGCGCGGTGATCGCGGACAGGCGAGGCTCGAGCGCGGGCAGGTCGCGAACCAGGTAGCGCTGCTCGCGCACGAACGAACGCCACGCCGCGGGCGCCAGCAACATCCGCTCGGCGGCCTGGAGGTAACGGTCATCGACGGCGGTCGCCTCGGCCACCCAGCGGCGCACCGGCCGCGCGCCGAGGACCAGGCCGCCGCCCGCCATCGCGCCCACGCTGGCCAGCCACCCGACCACGGGCGTCGCTAGCAGGTAGTCGATCGCGCCCAGCGAGTCGACGTTGGCCGCCGGCGCGACCAGCACCAGCCGACCCACTCGGGCCGGCGCGGACTGCGCCAACCACGCCGCGACCGCCGCGCCGAGGCTGTGCCCGACCACCGTCGCCCGCTCCACCCCCGCGCGATCCAGCGCCTCGAGCGCCGCGCGAGCATTGCCGGCCAGGTCGGTCGCCGGTGAACGCCGGTCCCACCCGGGCCGGTCGAGGGCGATCGTCCGCACCCGGTCTCCCACGGCCGCGCGGACGCGCTCCCAATCCCCCGCCGCACCCGGTTGGCCATGAAGCAGCAAAACGGGATCGTTGGACACGGCGCACACCTCGGAGAGGGCATACTAGAGCGGTGAGTTCCGCGCTCCTGTCCGACGCGCTCGGGCCGATACGCGCCGATCCGGCGCGGGCAGCGCTCCTGTTCGACATCGACGGCACGCTGGCGCCGATCGTCGAGCACGCCGTGGACGCTCGGGTGCCCGAGCGAACCCGCCAGCTGCTCACGCAGATCGCGCGGCGCTACGGCGTGGTGGCGTGCGTGAGCGGTCGGCGTGCCTCGGAGGCGCGGGCGATGGTCGCGATCGGCACGATCTCCTACCTGGGTTCGCACGGCGCCGAGGTCCTGCGCGCCGGCTGGACCGAGCCGGTCGTCGACGCGGAGGTCGAGGACTGGACCGAACGGATCCACGACTTCGCCCGCGAGGCCGACACCGCCGAGCTGCGCCGGCTTCGGGTCCGTCTCGAGGACAAGGGCCCGATCGTCGCCTTCCACTGGCGCGGCGCGCCCGACGAGGAGGCGGCGCGGGCGGCCATCGACACGATCGCGACCCGGGCCGAGTCGGCCGGGCTGCGCACCCACTGGGGTCGCAAGGTGCTCGAGGTACGCCCGCCCGTCCGGATCGACAAGGGCGCGGGGATCATCTCGTTCCTCAACGGCACCGATGTCGACGTCGCGATGTACGTCGGCGACGACGCGACCGATCTCGACGCGTTCCACGCGCTCCGCCAGCTCGCGGACGAGGGTCGCATCTCCCGTGCCATCAGGGTGGGAGTGCGCTCGGACGAGGGGCCGTCGGCCATCGTCGAGGAAGCCGACCTCGTGGTCGATGGGCCCGAGGGCGTGACCGAGCTGCTCGCGGTACTGGCCGGGGACTAAGTAGAGGCTCGCCGAGCGTGAGGTTCGTGGACTTCCTGCGCACCACCGTGCTGGCCAGCGCGGGCGCGGCCACCGTGCTGGCGGCGCTCACGGTGGCCGGCGCGGCCGGCCACGACGACAGCCGGCTCGTCCCGTTCGCCGCCGGCTGGTGGGTGGTGGCCGGGCTGACCGGGATCTGGGTGGGACGCAGGGCCGGGACGTCGGGGCCGATCGCGTCGCTGCTGGCCAGCGCGCGTACCCAGGCCTCGCTGCCCGAGGTAAATCCCGCCCGCACCATGCTCAACCGTCTGTGGCCGCTGTTGATCTCGACCGTCGGTGCCGGCGCGCTGGCGTTCGTGGTGCCGCAGGTCCCGGCCGTGGCCACCGGGTTCGCGATCATCTGGTCGCTCGCGTGGCGCCGGCAGGCCTCCGCCGTGCGAGCGATCGAGGAGCGGGACGGCGCACGGTTCTACGTCGACAAGACCTCGCCGCTGCAGCCGATCCGCCTGGTCCGTACGCCCGGCTTCCGGTCTAACCTGTTCGAGCTCAACGGGGCGTCGGGGCATTCCCGCCCCGCCCGGCCGCGCGCGTGATCTACCCCGCCTTCATCCCCAGCCCGCCGCACAACGGCTTCTACATCGGGCCGCTGTTCATCCATGCGTACGGGCTGGCCTACGTGTTCGCCGTGGCGGCCGCGATCTTCGTCACGCGGTGGCGCTGGCGCAAGGTCGGCGGCGATCCGGACATCGCCTACGAGGCGGCCGCCTGGGGGTTCCCGGCCGGCCTGATCGGCGGGCGGATCTACTTCCTGATCACCACGCCCAGCCAGATCCCGCCGCACTGGTGGGGACCGTTCGCGATCTGGAAGGGCGGCCTCGGCATCTGGGGCGGAATCCTCTGCGGGGTCCTCGGCGGGCTCTACATCATCCGCAAGCGCCTCACCCACGGCGACGTCCTGCGCTTCATGGACGCCGCGGCGCCCGGACTGCTGGTCGCCCAGGCGATCGGGCGAATCGGCAACTACTTCAACCAGGAGCTGTTCGGCAAGCCCTCCACGCTGCCCTGGGCGTTGAAGATCGACCCCGCCCACCGACCGCCGCACTACACCCAGTTCGCCACCTTCCAGCCCACGTTCCTGTACGAGATCATCTGGAACCTCGGCCTGGCCGGGTTCCTGATCTGGCTCGGCAGCCACCGCCGGATCAAGCCGCCGGGCCTGCTTGCGCTGTACGTCGCCGGCTACTCGGCCTTCCGTCTGTTCGAGGAGAACCTGAGGATCGATTATTCGGTGCACATCCTCGGGGAGCGGCTCAACTTCTGGATCGCGCTGCTGGTTTGCCTGGCTGGACTCGCGTGGTTCTTTTGGATCCAGCGAAACGGCAAGACGGAGCCGCTGCCGTTGGACGGGCCGAAGACGGACGCGCGCGAGTTCGTGCGGCGCAAGCCCCCCGGGCCGTACCGCAAGCCTCCATCCCCGACCTACGGCAAGAAGTCGCGGTCAACCACGCGCCGCTGAGGCGCGGTGGCGGGGCCGGAGCGCCTGCACCGCTTCCCAGGCCTGCGTATTGACGACCTGGGCGGCGGTCAGCCAGGCGCGGCGCGCGGTCGCGATCCCGTAGCGCGCCACGGCGAACCCGGCCGTGCGGTGCGAGTCGGTGTTGATCACGATCGGCACGCCGGCGGCGGCCGCCGCGCGCGCATTTATGTCGTTCAGATCGCGGCGGTCCGGGTTGGAGTTGATCTCGAGCATGGTCCCGGTCCGGGCGGCAGCCTCGATCACGCGCTCGATGTGGAACGCGTAGGGGGCGCGGCGCTCGAGCTTGCGCCCGCTCGGGTGGCCGATCGCGTCGACCAGCGGATGCTCGATCGCTTCGATCATGCGCTCCGTCATCTGGTCCGCGGTCATCCGGAACGACGAGTGGACCGACGCGATCACCCAGTCGAGCTCGGCGAGCAGTTCATCGTCGTAGTCCAGCGTGCCGTCGGGGAGGATGTTCACCTCCGTGCCGGCCAGTAGCTCGAGGCCGTCGACGTCGACCGCTCGGATGTGGGCGATCTGCTCGCGCAGCCGCGTGGGCGAGACCTCATCGCCGAAGCCGAAGCTGGCCGAGTGGTCGGTGATGGCCAGGTACTCGTAGCCGGCGTCTCGCGCGGCGAGCGCCATCTCCTCGATCGAGGCGGTGCCGTCAGAGGCGGTGGTGTGGCAGTGCAGGTCGCCTTTGAGGTCGTGTCGTTCGATCAGGTCGGGGAGGGTGGCGGCGGCGGCTGCCTCGAGCTCGCCGCGGTTCTCGCGCAGCTCCGGCTCGATGTACTCCAGGCCGAGCAGCCCGTACACCTCATGCTCGGTGGCGCAGCGCTGGGTCTCGCCGGTGGCGTCGTCGAGCACCCCGTACTCCGACACGTGCAGCCCCCGGCGCACCGCGGCGTCGCGCAGCGCCATATTGTGCTCCTTGGAGCCGGTCAGGTGTTGGAGCAGGTTCCCGAACTGATCGGGCGCGACGATCCGCAGGTCGACCCGGATCCCGGTGTGAGTGCGAAGACGGACACCGGCCGGGCTCGGCGTGCCGGCCGATTCGGTGAGGTCGAGCTGAGTGGCGGCTCGTGCCAGCGCGAGCGGGTCGGTCGCGGTGGCGATTACGTCGAGGTCCTTGACCGTGTCGGTCACCCGCCGGGCCGAGCCGGCCAGTTCGACGTGCGTCGAGGCGGGGTGGTCGCGCAGCGCCCCGATCAGCGGGTCGGCGATCGCGAGCGCGCGGTCGAGCACGACCCGGGCGCTTCGTTCTCCGTCGTCGGCTAATCGGAGGCTGGCGAGAATCGCCTCCTCGGCCTTGGGGCCGAAGCCCTTGAGCTTGCGGATCTTCTGTGCCTCCGCGGCGGTACGCAGGGTCTCGAGCGAATCGACCCCCAGCTCCTCGTACAGCCGGCGCACGCGCTTCGCTCCCAAGCCGGGCAGGTGCGTCATCTCGATCACGCCGGGCGGGAACTTGGCCCGCAGCTTGACCGTGGCCGGGATCGCGCCCTCGTCGGCCAGCGCGATGATCTTCTCCTGGATGATCGCGCCGACGCCGGGCAGCTCGGTGGCGCGGCCCTGGCGGGCGAGCCCGAGCACCGACACCGGCGACTCGCGCACCGCCTTGGCGGCGTTGCGGTACGCGACGACGCGGTAGACCGCGGCGCCGTCGAGCTCGGACAGGTCGCCCAGCTCGTCGAGGGCGACGGCGATCTCGGTGTTGGTCACGTCAGGCATCCAGGTACGTAACGTAGCGGGCGCGGTGCTTGGGAGAGAAACTTCAGGATGGCGGCAGTTTCTTCCCGCGCACACTCGGAATAATGGCCCCACGGATGCCGCGCGCGGCCTGCGCGACGGCGCCAACCTGCCGGGACCCCGGCGCGCGGCCCATTCCCCCGAACGGCACGCTATACTTTCTGAAGTAACCCACTTCTAGACCCCGCAAGGAGCCCCTCACAATGGCCAACGTCGCAGACGTAACCGACAACAACTTCCAGGCCGAGGTTCTCGAGTCCGACAAGCCGGTGCTGGTCGACTTCTGGGCTCCGTGGTGCGGGCCGTGCCGCATGGTCGCTCCGGTCGTCGAGGAGATCGCGCAGGAGCGCGCCGACGAGCTGAAGGTCGTCAAGCTGAACATCGACGAGAACCAGAACACGGCGATTCAGTTCAACGTGATGTCGATCCCGACGCTGATCCTGTTCCGCAACGGGCAGCCGGCCAAGACCGTGATCGGCGCCTACCCGAAGCGCAAGCTGGTCGAGGAGCTCGAGCCGGCGCTGGCCTAGGCCAGGGCCACCCCAATCCACAGCGGGAGCCCGTCGATCGAGACGGGCTCCAGGTCGTCATCGAGCGGCTCGTAGCCGACCTGTAGTGCCAGCGTTTCACCGGCTATGTATGACTGGCGTTTACGCGCCGCGTCGAGCAGCCGTGGATCGCCATCGAGCGTGAGGTAGATGCGGTCGGTGACCTCGAGCCCGGCCTCTTGCCGGGCGAGCTGTACGGCGCGGACGATCTCGCGCGCCCACCCCTCGACGCGTAGCTCGTCGTCGATCTCGAGCTCGAGCGCGACGGCATGGGAGCCCTCTCTTTCAAGCTGGTAGCCCTCGAGCGGCTTCATCGAGATCTGAACGTCCTCGGCGGTGAGCTCGTGGTCCTTGCCGTCGACGCTGATCGCCACCGTGCCGCCGTTTCGTAGCGTGCCCGCCGCGTGGGCGGCGTCGAGGCCGGCGACCGCGGCGGCCACCAGCGGCATGTGCTTCCCGAAGCGGGGGCCGAGCGTGCGGTAGTTCGGCTTGAGCTCGACCTGGCTGAGCTCGTCGGCCGCCGACACGAAGCGCAGCTCCTTGACGTTGAGCTCGTCGCGGACCAGGTCCGCCAACCGCTCGATCGCCTCGCGCTCGTGACCCGTGGCCACGACGACAGCTGCGCGCAGCGGCTGGCGCACCTTGATCTTGGCCTGGCCGCGGGCGGCGAGCCCGAGGCGGACCGTCTCGCGGGCGGTGGCCATCGCGTCCTCGAGGCTTTCGTCGCGCCCAGCCGCGTCCGGGGCCGGGAAGTCGGTTAGGTGGACGCTCGGCTCGGTCCCGTCGAGGTTGTCGTAGATCTCGTCGACCACGAACGGGCAGAACGGCGCGAGCAGTTGCGCGGTGGTGATGAGGCACGTGCGCAGGGTGGCGAACGCCGCCGGGTCGCCGTCCCAGAATCGTGGGCGAGAGCGCCTTACGTACCAGTTGGAGACCTCGTCGATGAACGCCTGGATCGCACGGCCGGCGTTGGTCGCGTCGAAGGCGTCCATGCGGTCGCGCACGACCTCGATCGTGGCCTGCAGGCGGGAGAGCACCCACCGGTCGAGCTCGGTGGTTTCGGCGGCGATCGGATCTCGATCCATCCCATTCGCGTTGGCGTACAGGACGTAGAAGCCGTAGGTGTTCCACAGCTGGAGCAGGAACTGCCTGAGCGCCTCGGCAATCGCGTCCATCGAGAAGCGGTAGCCGTCCCAGGGCTGCTTGGAGGTGAAGAAGTACCAGCGCAGGGCGTCGGCGCCGAAGCGGTCGATCACGCGGTTCGGCTCGATCGTGTTGCCGAGCGACTTGGACATCTTGCGACCGTTTTCGTCGAGGATCAGCCCAAGACAGACGACGTTCCGATACGGCGACTGGTCGAACAGCAGCGTGTTGACCGCGATCAGCGAGTAGAACCACCCGCGCGTCTGGTCGAGCGCCTCGCAGATGAAGTCGGCGGGGAAGTGCTCCTCGAATTGGTGGGTGCCGGCGTGCGGGGCGTGGTACTGGGCGAACGGCATCGAGCCCGAGTCGAACCACACGTCGATCACCTCGGGGACTCTGTGCATCGGTTCGCCGCACTCGGGGCAGGCGAAGGTGGCGTCGTCCACGAACGGGCGATGGGGATCGGTGACGACCGTGCCGGCTAGGTCATTGAGCTCTGTCAGGGAGCCGATCGCGCGCGTGTGACCTTGCTGGCAGCGCCACACGGGGAGCGGTGTCCCCCAGTAGCGCTCGCGCGACAGCGCCCAGTCGACGTTGTGCTCGAGCCAGTTGCCGAACCGGCCGTGCTTGACGTGCTCGGGCTGCCAGTTGACGGTCTCGTTGGCGGCGAGCAGGCGGTCCTTGCGCTGGCTGGTGGCGATGTACCAGGACGGCTTGGCGTAGTAGAGCAGCGGTGTGCCGCAGCGCCAGCAGTGGGGGTAGGAGTGCTCGATCGTCTCGGCTTTGAGGAGGCGTCCGCGGGATTTCAGGTCCTCGATCAGGTCGGGATCGGCGTCCTTTACGTTTCGCCCCGCGTACGGGCCGATCCGCTCGTCGTAGGTGCCGTCGAGCCGGACCGGGTTGATCACGTTCAGCCCCTGCTCCTCGCCGAGGCGGAAGTCGTCCTCGCCGAAGGCGATCGCGGTGTGGACGAGGCCGGTCCCGTCGGTGGCCGTGACGAAATCCGCCGACAGGACGCTGTGGCCCTTCGGCCCGTAGGCCTCGCCGGGGATGAAGTCAAACGGAGGCTGGTAGCGGGCGCCCTCGATCTGGCTGCCCTTGAATCGGTCTTCGACCTCTGCGTCCTCGCCGAGCACGGCTTCGACTCGGGCCTCCGCCAGCACGTAGGCGTGACCGCTCGCGGTTCTTGCCCTGACGTAGGTGAGGTCGGGGTCGACGGCGACGGCCGCGTTGGACACCAGCGTCCAGGGCGTGGTCGTCCAGATCAGCAGCTCGTCGTTTGCCTGTAGGGGTGGTTTCGGGTCGATTACCGGGAGGCGCACGTAGACCGATGGGTCGACCACGTCGCGGTAAACGTCGGGCTGCCCGAGTTCGTGGCTCGACAGGGTCACCTGGTCGCGCGGGCAGTACGGGACGACCTTCAGCTTCTCGTACAGCAGCCCACCGTCGTGGATCGTCTTGAGCGCCCACCACACAGACTCGACGTAGTCGGGATCGAGGGTGCGGTACGCGTCGTCGAGGTCGATCCAGAAGCCGATCCGCTCGGTCAGCCGGTTCCAATCCTCGACGTGGCTCAGCACCTTCTCGCGGCAGCGGGCGTTGAACTCGGCAATCCCGAAGCGCTCGATGTCGTCCTTGGAGGTGAAGCCGAGCTCGGCCTCGAGCGCGAGTTCGACGGGCAAGCCGTGGCAGTCCCAGCCGCCCTTGCGCTCGACGAACGCGCCGCACATCGTGCGATAGCGGGGGAAGATGTCCTTGAACACGCGCGACAGGACGTGATGGATGCCCGGGGGTCCGTTGGCCGTCGGCGGCCCCTCGTAGAAGCCCCACCGGGGTGCGTCGCGCCGGCGCCGGATCGACTCGGCGAACACGTCGCGCTCGCGCCAGCGCTCGAGCACCCGCTCCTCGAGCTCCGGAAACGACACCCGCGGGTCGACCGGGCGGTGGGGGGAGCGGTCCGTTGAGGCCATGGGCGGGTGATTCTAGGAGGCCACCCGCCTCCGGCCGGCGCGTTGCGCCTGGCGGTCAGCGCCCGTTGATCGCGGGGAGCGGCTGGGCGGGCGTGACCGAGCGGCTCAGACCGGGCTCTTCGAGCCGGCTGAGCAGGAGGTCGCGCGCCGCCATTGGGTTGGGCCCCAGCCGCAAGACGGTGCTTGCACCGGTGTCGGGTACTGCGCCCCGATAGTCGTAGATCGAAGTCTGGTGGGCGACCGACCGGACCGAATACACCAGCCGGCCCAGCGCGTCGAGTGAGATGCCGCGGCCGGCGAGCACGACCGCCCTCGGCGCCAGCGCGGGCAGCGCGCGAGCCAGGCGGTTGGGCGTGATCCCGGTCGACAGCGACAGGGTGCGGACCCCGGCGCGGCGCAGCATCAGCTCGAGGGCCTGGGCGTATAGCGCGTCGAGCTCGAGCGTCGAGGAGGCGTCGAGCACGAGCACCCCTGACGGACGGGTCGCCGGCGGCGACAGGCGCTTGACCGCCGACAGCCAGCCCGTGGCGTAGCGCCAGCCGAACTCGTACTCGGGCGTCCGGTCGCTGTGGGTCGTCGCTGCCTGCAGCAGCACCTCCTCGACCGTGCGCTCCACCGAGCGCAGCGCGAGGCTCTCCTCGAGCAGTCCGTTGGCCTTGTCCTCGTCGAAGGCGGCAAACGCCGCGGCCAGGCGCGACCCCGAGGACGGGCCCTCGCCGCGTTGGCGGGCCAAGGCGATGGCGCTTGAGACGTTGTGCGTCTCGGCGAGGGTCACACGCAGCGACTCAACCTCGCCCAGGGCGTACTGGCGGTGGCCTCCGGGGGAGCGGCGCGGACGAGGAAAGCCGTACCGGCGCTCCCAGCTGCGCAGCGTGTTCGGGCTGACGCCGAGCATCACGGCAGCCGCGTTCGTGCGGATCCCACTCACAATGCTGCAGTTAACGGTGTTCGGGCCTGGTCTCGCAAGAGCCGCAACAAGACCTGCAATTGCTGCCCAAACTAATCAAGAACGACCAGCGCGGCTCGGGGAGGCCCGCAGCTGGCGATCCGCGCGGTCAGGCGGATCCCGAACGTGTTGGCCGGGCGAACGACCGTGGTGCGTATACCGCCGTCGCCGCGCGCCGCCCATGCCACCGCGACGGACAGGCTCTGGCCGCCCTTCTCCTCGGCGGCGGCCGGCATCAGCAGGTCGCTCACGTGGCGGTTGACGGAATCGGGCTCGCGGGTGGCGAGCAGGTTCTCGGCGCCGTGCGATACCGCGCAGATCGCGAGGGATTGGTCCAGCACCAGGAAGGCGTCGCCCGAGTTCGGCGCGACGTCGGCGCGCGACTCGAGGATCAGGCCGAGACCGCATTCCCCGCACACGCGCGAGCTCGAGAGCTGGATTGCCTGCGTCGGTGCCGGACGCGTGCCGCAGTGGCTACAGAACGAGACGACGGGAGCCGGCGCCTCGTGCTCGAGCGGGGTGCTCACGAGGCGAAGTGCCGGGCGTCCTGTCCTAGCTGTTCGCATCGACCATCGGAAGCGATCGTACCTGACGGGTTTAGCGCCCGCCTCGTCCGGCGCGCGCCTCTCGGTGGGCGCGGAGCTCGCTCGCGGACGACGCGTGGACGACCTGATCGGACTCGAGCAGCTCGAGCAGCGTGCGCTGGGCCTCCCCGGCGCCGGCCGGCAACACCGTCGTCCCGGTGGCGCGCACGCGGGGGCGCTCGGCCCCGCGGCGGTAGATCGCCAGCGGCATCGCGCCCACGGCGAGCCTGATCGCGTAAGCCCAGCGGGCCACCGTGTCGTCGTCGAGGTGGCCGCCGGCGACCACGACGAGGTTCGGCCGGTGGACCGTGGCGGCGTCGCCGATCCCGGCCACGCCACGAGCGGAGAGGCTGAGCACCTTGATCCCGGCGCGCACGCAGAACAGCTCGAGCGCGCGGATGTACGGCGCGTCGCGATCCAACTCGTCGCGGGAGGCGTCGCCGATGATCAGCGAGACCTGCCGAACCGGTGGCGGGGTCAATCGGGTGGCGCGCCGGAGCCAGTCGGTCGCCCAGTGGGAGGCGAAGGCCCACGCGGCGGAGTCGACGCTGTAGCGTCGGGCGATCTCGTCGAGCGTCGGGAGCAGCACCTCCTCGACCGACCGCTCGACCGAGCGTAGGGCGAGCGCCGCCTCGATCGCCGCGTCCGCGCGCTCGCGCTCGTACGAGACCAGCGCGCCGACCAGCGAGTTCGCGTCGGCCGCGAGTCCCTCACGCGCGCGGGAAATGGCGGACGAGATCGACAGGCCCTCCTGGAGCGCGTCTCTCAGCGCGGCGACCTCGCCGTGCGTGAAGAGCCTATGCTTGCCAGGCGAGCGCTGCGGTTTGGGGAAGCCGAAACGGCGCTCCCATGCCCGCAAAGTATTCGGGCTCACGTTTAGGAGCGCTGCAGCCTCGCTCGTCTTGAGATAGCGCATGCGCAGTTAAAGAGACGTAGACGTTGCTATTTCGACCTAGCTGTTGCCCTCCTGAATGCCCCGACATAGAATTGCACAAGTTTTCGACCGAAGTGTCATCTAAACCTCCAATTTTTGGCTGGTCGAGATGGCTCTAGGCCCCCCCGGTCTGGTTCGGCGGTTCTTGGGAGGAATCATGGCTTTCCGCAGCACGTGATCTGAGCCGAGTACTACAGCTGCGCTATGAACACGCCGGAAACGGTGGCGTTCTGATGCTTCAAGCGCTACCTTGCGTGCGTGAGCGATGACCGTCGCCAGCGGTCGCTTGCTCTTCGCCCCCTTGTGGCGCTGAGCGTCGCGTGCGTATCTCTGGGTGGGTGCGTCGTTTGGGCGGCGCTTGTGGCATCCCGTGATCATTTCACGGGACTGTCGGTTGTTCTCGCGTTCGCGGCGGTAATCGCCGGGCTGGGGGTTGCGCGCGTCAGCCAGCGGGTCGAGGTTTCTGCCTCGTTTCTCGTCTACATCCTTGCTGGGGCGTTTCTTGGTCCGACCTCGGCGTTCGTCGCGGCGATCTTGTCCGAGGTCGCGGCGAGCCGGATGAGCACCACGCGGCGTCACGCATTCCTGTTCAACCTGCTTGCCTGCGGATTCACGGCGTTGCTCGCCGGCACGCTTCTCCGCGACCTCGCCCCGAAGCAGCACAGCGCCGGCTTTTATCTCGTGTTGGGCGGGCTGGCGTTCTGCATGCTGGCGCTGACCTGGGTGATCATCGCCTCGTTCAACATCGCGTACGACGGCTACAAGCCGATGTGGAGCCCGCGCACGCTCGTCGACTACATCCCGAGCGTGCTGATCAACGTGGCGTTGGTCGTGGCCGGGGCGGCGATCTACGTCGAGGTCGGCGTGGCGGGCATCGCGTTTGCGCTGGCGGCGGTGCTGGCCTTCGCGTACATGGCCCACCTGCTCGACAACTCGCGCCAGCGGGCCGAGCAGTACGTGTCCCTGTCGTGGGGCGTGCTGGCCGGGCTTCTGCGTGCGCTGGACACGCGCGATCAGCGCGCGGCGCGGCATGCTGCAGCGGTGGCGCGGTTCGCGAGCGACATGGCCGAGTCGGTCGGCATGAGCGAGCAGGACCAGGAGCTGGCCCACACCGCCGGCCTGCTTCACGACATCGGCCACTTCGCGCTGTCGGACCGCGTGGCCGAGCGCGGGCGCACCCTGACCGACGAGGATTGGGTCGCGATTCAGCGCCACCCGGAGCTCGGCGCCGAGATGCTGCGAGACCTCGGCATGTACGGGCCGGTGGCCGAGATCGTGCTCGCGCACCACGAGCGGATCGACGGGCGCGGCTATCCGAACGGCCTCGTCGGCGAGGAGATCCCCGAGATCGCCAAGATCATCGCGGTCGCCGAGGTGTACGACACGTTGACCGCGGCCGACACCTATCGGACGCGGATGAGCTCCTTCGAAGCGCTGCGGGAGCTCCGGCGGGTGGCCGGTTCGCAGCTCGACGCGGGGTACGTCGAGGTGCTCGCGGGGTTGTTGAGCGGCGAGGGGGTCGAGTACCGGCACGCCGACGCGGCCAACTTCGACTCCGAGCTCGATATGGAGCGGCGGATCAAGCAGGCGCGGGCCGGGTAGGGCTGGTTGCCCGCTGGTTGTCGGCTGGCGCACCCGTGCGCGGGGGCGCGTCCCGCCGCCGGGCGGCGGCGGCGGGCACGGCGGGTACGAGGCGCCGGCGCCGGTGTGCGGACCCGGCGCGGTGTCTCGACGCTGCCGACGGTGTTAGCTGACCAGGCGCTCTTCGCGCTGGTGCTGACCGGAGCGGCGCTGCTGGAGCGTCTCCAGGAACTGCTCGATCTGCTCAACGCTGAAGCGCCGCTGCCCACCGGGAGTCCGATACGACTCGAGATAGCCCATGTCCGCCCAGCGACGAATCGTGCCGAGCGAGACTCCCAGAGCGTTGGCGGCCTGCGACGTTGACAAACCGAGAGGACTGTTCCTCATTTGATCCATACCTTCATTTCAGACGCATTTGCGAACGTTGCCGCTTAATGTGCAGCAATTGCACAACCTTCGGTCTGAAGCGGGCGGGAACCCCACGCGAGTTCTCGTGCAGGGTCCCGATTGCGACCATGTGACCCTGCCGGCCCGATGCGACTCAGGCTCTATCACCACCACGACGGCGCCCGCATAGCGTACCGCGAGACGGGCACAGGTCCAGCACTTGCCCTGCTGCATTCATTAGGGCTTTCACATCGAGAGTGGGAGCCGGTCGTGGGCCGGTTGTCCTCGCGCTTTCGCGTCGTCCTCCCCGACCTTCCCCTGCACGGCGACTCCGAAGACCGTCCCCGCCACCCGTACACGCCGGATTGGTTCGCCGAGGTCGTCGCCGGCTTCTGCCGCGAGGTGGCGGGCACGCGACCGCTGCTGGCCGGGCACGACATCGGAGCCGAGATCGCGTTGCGGGCCGTCGTGACGGGGCGCCTCGAGCCCGCGCGGCTCGCGCTGACCCCCAACCGGTTGCACCGGCGCGACGAGTTCGCCGGCCAGCGCGCCGCCTGGCGCGTCGCCTGCCGCACCGCCGCGCTGCCCGGCTTCGATCGCGCGCTGTCCTACGGCGCCAAGCTCGTCTTCCGGCCCTCGGTCGGCGAGCGGCTGTCGGTGCAGGGCAATCCGGCCGCACGCGATCTCGTCCGCCACGCCTTCGCCGACGTCGCCGGCAACGGCAACCGCGCGCGTGCCTGGGCCAAGTTCGCCCGCCGCTGGCCCGCCGACCCCCAGCGCCAGCTGATCGACGCCTACCCCCGCATCGACCTGCCGGTCCTGCTGCTGTGGGCCGACGAGGACCCCGCCCACCCCGTGGCCGGCGCCTACGAGGCCCTCGACCTCCTGCCCAACGCCCAGCTGCGCACCCTGCCGGGGACCGGGTTCCTGATGGCCTACGACGACCCCGTGGGGGTGGCGCGGGAGCTCATCTCGTTCTTTGGGTAGTCGGGCGGTGGCGCCGACATGTGCCGTTGGGTGGTCTCGTGTGCCTTCGGAGCCGTCGTGCGCCCTCCGGGATCGGCGCCGGCGACTCCCCCGCCGGCGCCTGCCCGGGCGACCACGTGCATAAGTCCCAAAACCGCCCTGCACGGTTGCGCCACCCGCACATAAGCGCATCCCGGCTGATCTCCCAAACCCGAGGCCGGCGGGCGGGGTTTCGGGCGTTTGCACACCCGCGCCGGCCGGGCGCGGCCGGCGGCGGAGGGCGGTCGGGGGCGGGGTCAGCGCCGGCGGCGGGCGGTCGAGGCGCGCTCGCGCAGCTCGGGCTCGATGACCATGCGTCGCCGCCGCCGGGGATGGCCGTCGATCGCCGCGAGCACCATCCCCACCGCGACCTCGACCAGCCGCTCGGTGTCCCAGGAGAAGCTCGTCAGCGGTGGTGCGAGGAGGATCGAGACCGGATGATCGTCGTAGCCGATTACGGACAGGTCGCTGGGGATCTTCAGGCCGAGCTCGCGGGCCGCGGCGTAGACGCCGTAGGCGATCGAGTCGGAGAAGCAGAAGACCGCGCTCGGCCGGCGCTCGGCCGTGAGCACCCCGCGCGCGAGCTCGGTGGCCTCGTCCAGCTCATACGGCGCGCTGACCACGTCGACATCGAGGTCTAGGCGATCGGCCTCGGCGCCGACGTACACCTCGGCCGGGCGGTCGTTCGTGGGCGAGCCTGGCGGGCGGAGCACCGCAATGCGGCTGTGACCGAGCTCCGACAGGTGCTCGAGCGCGCGTCGCACGCCGGTCCGGTTGTCGAACAGCACCTCTCCGGCGGCGCCACGGCCCGGCAGGGCGTCGCCGATCGACACGATCGCCAGCGACTCCGCGAGCTCGGACCAGAAGGCGTCCGACGGGTCGACCGGCGAGAGGATGAGCCCGTCGACTTGCTGGTCGCGCAGCTGGGTGGCGAGCGCGCGCTGGCGCGCCGGATCCCCGCCGGCGTCGAGGATCAGCGCGTAGCGGTCGTGGGCCAGCAGCACCCGCCCGGCCTCGGCGACCAGCCGCTGCTGCCAGAGATCCTCCAGCGAGGGGCCGAGGATCCCGACCATCCCGGTGCGGCCGCTGGCCAGCGCGCGGGCGATCGGGTTGGCCTCGTAGCCGAGCTCGTCGGCCACCTTGCGCACCCGCTCCTGGGTTTCTTCGGACACCTGGATCCCACGGAGGGCGTACGAGACCGCGGCGGGCGAGACGCCGGCGGCGTCGGCTACCTCCCGGATCGTGACGCGCTTGGCGGGCGGGCTCAAGGCTAAGCCTGGTCGGGTTCCGCCACGCTCCCCGTGCGGGGGTGGCGCTGGGGCTAATGATCGCATCGCGGCCGGTCTCGGTTGACAACGACCGTCTGAACCGGTTCACTTAACCGATTCAATGAACCGGTTAAGGATGAGTCGTGGGGTCGGTGGCGCGGACGGGTATCCGGGATCCGGTGCCCGCGACGATCGCGACGCCGGCGACGCGGGATTCCGTGACGATCGGGACGCCCGCGACACGCGACTCCGCGACGAGTGGGACGTCCGCGACAAGCGATTCGGACCCGGCCCCGCCCTGGCTCTCGACGTCCACCAGCACCTCTGGCCCGCCGGGCTGATCGAGGCGCTGAGGGCACGACGCCGACCGCCTCTCATGCGCGGCTGGACGCTCGAGCTAGCCGGCGAGCCCCACTGCGAGATCGAGCCGGCAGCCCACGACGTCGACGTGCGCGCGGCGCAGTCGATCGAGGACGGTCTCGACGTGGCGCTCGTGTCGTTGTCGAGCCCGCTCGGGATCGAGGGCCTGCCGGCGGACGAGGCAGGCGATCTGCTTGCGGCCTATCACGACGGCGTGCTCGCGTTGCCGGCGCCGTTCGGTGCATGGGCGGCCGCCTGCCTGACCGAGATCGACCCCGCGGCGTTGGCCCGGGAGCTTCACCGGGGGTTCGTGGGGCTCCAGTTGCCGGCGACAGCGCTGCTTGACGCCGGCGGGTACGAGCACGCGGGGCCGTTGCTCGACGTGCTCGAGGCGACCGGGCGGCCGCTCCTGATCCACCCGGGCCCGGCCGCGGCCGGTGAAGCTCGTGCCGGACACGCCGCGTCCCCGGCAACACCCCCATGGTGGCCGGCGGTCGTCTCCTACGTCCAGCAGATGCACGCCGCGTGGTTTGCCTTCCGCGCCTGCGGGCGCCCGCGCCACCCGGAGCTCAGGGTGTGCTTCGCGCTGCTGGCTGGGTTGGCGCCGCTGCACGGAGAGCGCGTGGCGGCGCGGACGGGGGACCGCAACGTGGTCGACCCGGACGTGTTCCTCGAAACCTCGTCGTACGGCACGCGCGCGGTCGACGCGACGATCCGCGTGCTCGGCGTGGACGGCCTGGTGCACGGCTCCGATCGGCCCTACGCCGACCCGGCCAGGCTGGACCTGGGCGCGGCCGCGGTGCACGCGCTGTGCAGCGCCAACCCGATGCGTCTTCTCTACCCGAAGGAGGTCTTTCATGAAGTGGCTGTTGCTGCCTCCGCGTAACCTCGACCTGGCCGAGTTAGAGGCGCTGGTCGATGAGCTGGCGAGCGATCCCGAGCGGTGGCGTGAGCACGTCGCCTTCCCCGGCGAGAATCGCCACTTCGTGTCGCTGCACCGGGATGAGTACGTCGACGTGTGGCTGCTGTGCTGGAAGCGGGGCGAGGACACGGGCTGGCACGACCACGACATCTCCTCAGGGGCGGTGCGCGTTGTCGGCGGCTCGCTGCGCGAATCCAGCCCCCGGATCGCCGGGGAACCGGTCGCGCGGATAGTCGACGAAGGCGGGTCGTTCTCGTTCGGGCCCGAACACATCCACCGGCTCGTCGGCGAGGACGACTACGCGGTGTCCATCCACGCGTACTCGCCGCCGCTGTGGCGCCTCGGCCAATACTCGGTCGACACCGACGGAGTGATGCGCCGGGAGTCGGTCAGCTACGCGGATGAGCTCCGCCCGCTCGAGGCGACGCTGGCTGCGTGAGCCGCGCGACGATCTCCGCGAACGCCCGATCGGCATATCCGTGCAGCTCCTCGAGGCTGAGCAGCTGCACCGGGTGCGGCACGTAGACCATCCGGTAGTCGGGCATCCCGAGCAGGCGGGCCTGCTCGAGCGCCTCGTCGAGGAACGGCTCGGTGGCCACCGCCGCGGTGGGGATGCCGCGGCGCTCGAGCTCGACCATGTCGCGCACACTGCACGACGTGCACGAGCCTCAATCGGCCAGGCCCTCGACCGCGAGGTCGCCGCGGTCGGCGATCCGGCGCACGATCTCGGGGCTCGCCGGCTTGGAGAAGATCTCCTTGACCACCCGGAAGGTCACCGCCCCGCGGGCATGCAGACGCTCCTCGATCCGGTCGAGGAACTCATCCCCGCGGCGCTTGGTGATGTCGAGCAGCGCGACGCGCTTTCCCTCCAGGCTCGCAGGGCGAGCGGCGAGCGGCTCGGCCACGCGACGGCGCTCGTCGATTGGGCTCACGTAGTCCATGACACCTCCTTTGAGATCACCTCGGCATTCATCCCGAGGCACGGTCCGAACACGGCTGAGAAGCGGCCCGCCTCGCCGCCGGCGACGACGAGGACGATGTCCTCGGGGCTCGACCACTTGCCGACCAGTTGATCGTCGTCGGCCGCGAGGACGAGCGGCGTCGTCTCGCCCCAGCGCAACGCACCCGCCGGCCGTCGCGCCGCGTCGAAGATCGACTCGCGGACTCGCTGTTTGCTCCAGCCCCACTCGGCGAACGAGCGAGCGTGCTCGGGGCAGATCACGAACAGCGAGGTGCCGCCGAGCGGCCACCAGGTCGGGCTCCAGGTAGCGGCCGCCGCCTCCCCCAGGACCCGGGCCAGCTCCTCCGGACCCATGCTGCGGTGATCGGAGATCGACAGCGGCGCGTCTGCGCCGAACACCGTGACCACCGAGCAGTCCGGCGGAAAGCCGCGCGTGACGTGCAGCGGCTCCCACGGGCTGACCTCCTCGTCCTCGGCGAAGCACAGCCCGACCTTGCCGGGCTGCCCCAGCGCCGAGCGATCCAGGCGTCCCGGGAAGCCGCCGCCGGTCAGGCTGATCACCAGCCGCAGCGCGCGCCCGATGGTCATGTTGGGTCGCCAGCCCGGACCGAGCGCGCCGACCCCGCCGTTTAGACCGACCGTCTCGCGTACCGGCCCGTTGACCACCACCACCTGCCCGACGGGCTGCGTGGTGACGGCCTGCCCGCCGACGTTGAAGGCCGGCTCGAGCGCCGCCTGCACCGCGGCGACGACGACCGGGAAGTACTCGGGGCGGCAGCCGGCGAGCACGGCGCACGCCGCGACGCGCTCGAGGGTGACCCGGGCCATGGCGGGAGGCATCTCGCCCAGGAACGCCTCCGGATCGCGACCGCCGAGCATCGCCTCCACGCGCTCGCGGGTGGGCGGGACCACCGGGAGCCCATCGGTCCAGCCCAGCTCGAACATGTCCTCGAGCTCGTCGAAGGCGCCGGCGCCGTCGAGCGCGCGCAACGACTCCCGGTCGTAGGTGTTCTTGGCCGCGCAGCCCGGCTTGCGGGTCGGCGCCTCGCGGGTGATGGGCACCGAGAGGAGCGCCTGGAGGCCGTCCGAGTCCCAACCGACCACCCGTCCGGTCTGGCGTCCGTCCCGGTCGATCAGCACCGCGGTCGGCAGGCTCTCCAGGGCATACGCATCCGACACCTGGTAGGGCGACGGCTCGGACAGGACGACGCCGTCGAACCCGGTTCGCCTGGCCACGCGCGCGGCCACCTCGAGCGGGTCCTCAAACAGGGCCGCGACGCGCACGCCGGCGGCGGCGAGCTCGGACAGGATCGGCGCCAGCCGGCGCAGCGTCAGGACGCACGTGGGGCATTCTTCGGACACGAACAGCAGGAGCGCCGGACCGTCGCTGTGCAGGTCGGCCAATCGGACCGAACCGCCGGCGACCGACGCCAGCGAGAACTCCGGGGCGGCGGTGAGCGTCTCGGGGATCATGCCGGCGCCGGAACCGCCGAGGGGGATCGAGCGGCGACGACGTCGCCCGCCTGGATGACCATCGAGATGTGCTCCGGGCCGTAAAGGACGCGGATGTCGGCGACCGGGTCGTCGTCGAGGACCAGCAGATCGGCGACGGCGCCGGCCGTAACCGTGCCCACGTCGGGCAGGCCGAGCGCTCGGGCCGACCCGTGCGTCGCCGCGGCGATCCCTTCGAGTGGGGACAGGCCGCCCTCGACCATGCGGACCAGCTCGATCGCGTTGTCGCCGGGTGGGCCGCTGTCGTGCCCCATGGCCAGGGTCACGCCGGCCGACCGAGCCGCGACCAGCGTCGCGTACGCCTCCTCGAGCTGGCGCTTGGCCTGCTCGACGAGGGCCGGCGCGAACGCGTCGGTGAACCGCTCGGCCAGGTCGTGGAAGGTGCTGAGCGTCGGCACGAGCACGATTCCGTTCCTCGCCATCGCGTCGAGCAGCGCCGGCTCGCGATGCAGCGAAAGGCCGTGCTCGATCGTGTCGACCCCTTCCTCGATCGCCAGCCGGCCGCCCGAGAGACCCTCGACGTGCGCGGCGACGCGGAAGCCGAGCCGATGGGCCTCGTCCACGATCGCCGCCAGCTCGGCTGCGGTCATCTGCGCCGGTTCGGGGTCCTCGGCGAGCACCGAGCGTGCGCCGGTCGCCATCAGCTTGATGAAGTCCGCACCGCGCCGGAGCTGCTCCCGGACCGCTTTGCGCATGTCGTCGGGGCCGTCGGCCTCGCGGTACATGGTCGTGAAGATCGCGCCGCCGGGAGCGGTCGCGGAGATGATCCGCCCGCACGAGAGGATCCTCGGGCCCTCCACGATCCCCAGCCGCACCGCCTCGCGCAGGGCGATCGCCTCGTCGTCGTAGCTGCCGACGTCGCGCACGGTGGTCACTCCGGCCGACAGGAGGACCCGCGCCGTCTTCGCCAACACGAAGTACCCGAGCTCGCGCGGACGCGGCAGCTCGCCCTTGAGCGCGGGCGGCGGCCCGAAGCCCGGGCTCCGGCTGATGTCGCTCGACAGGTGCGCGTGGGCGTCGACGAGTCCCGGCATGAGCGTGCGGCCGACGAGGTCGATGCCGGCGTCCGAAGACGGGGCTTCGCCGGTCACGACGTCGACGATTCGGCCGCCGTCGATCCGCACCGTGGCACGCTCGATCGGGGCGCGGCCGGTGCCGTCGATCACGCGGGCGTTGGTCAGGCGCATATGGTTGGCCACCGTACACCGCCGACGAGGCGACCGGACGCGACCAGGTCCCTCACCCGCTCTATGTCCCCCGCCAGGGAACGATCCTCGGCGACCGGGGGCACCAGTTCGGCGATGAGGGAGACCGCGTCCTCGAGCGGGGCCGGCAACTCCGCGCCGGCCAGGAACCGTGCCTGGCGAAGCGCGACCAGCTCGTGGGCCAGGGCGAGCTCGAGCAGCGAAAGCACGCCGTCGAGCTGGTGGGCGGCGAGCAGCGTGTGGGACTCGAAGTCCTCCTGACCGGTCGAGCCTTCGATCACGTGGACGCCCGCCGGCGCGGCCAGCGTTCGTGCCTGCGCCGCGAGTCCGATCACCTGCTTGTGCAGGACGACCACGCCGGATTGTCGTCCGGGGTCGGGCGTAAGCTGATCAGGCAGTCCGGAGAAGCGCGAGTCGAGCAGTCGGTGCAGCCGCTTCTCCAGCGCGTTTACCACCTGGGTGAACGCGACCAGGGTGGCGTCAAAGAGCAAAACTAAATATTGGGCGTGGAAGTTGCCGGTTGAGTAGAGCCCTTCCGGCTCAGCGTCGGCGGCTGGGAGAAACACCGGGCTGTCGGTGACGGCGCGTAGCTCGCGCTCGATCTGGGCACGCAGATGGTCCAGGAGGCTGAGGGCCGCGCCGTGGACCTGGGGGATCACGCGGAGTGAGACCGGGGCTTGGCGTGCGTCCTGGAGGCGATCTGGCGTTGGTTGCAGGAGCGACCACAGCCGGCGATGAACGGCGAGCTGGCCGGGATCGCCCTTGAGCTCCCCGATGCGCGGGGTGTAAGGGCGCGGCGAGGCGCCGGTGAGGGCGATCGACAGGGCTCCACACAGGGTGGCGTGGTCGAGGAGCGCCTCGGCGCGCAGCGCGAGTGGCACGGCGAGAGCCGGCGCCAGCGGGGCGCCGTTGATGAGGGCGATCCCCTCCTTGGCCTCGAGCTCGTACGGGCTGATGCCGGTCTGGGCGAGGGCGGTGCCGGCGTCGACGGCCTCGGGGCGCGATGAGAGGCCGGTCGAGGTGATCGATCCGCCGCTCGAAGCGGCTGAACCGGCGCTCGACGAGACCGGACCGGCGCTTGAGAAGACCGAACCGTCCCCCACCAGGGTCCCGAACAGGTGGGCGAGCGGGACGATTTCTCCGGCGGCGCCGCTGACGCCGGAGGGCACGACCGGGTACCAGCCGTCGTTCAGGCGATCGGCAAGGAACCGGCACAGGTCGGGGGTGACGCCGGCGTAGCCGCTGAGGAACCCCGTGAGCCGGAGCAGCATCGCCCCGCGAACGACGGCCTCGGACAGCGGCGGCCCGGTCCCGGCGGCGCGGCCGGCGAGGATCGAGCGCTGGAAGGCGGCCTGATCGTCGGGCGCGACCGGGCGGTTGGCGAGCAGACCGAGGCCGGTGTTGACGCCGTAGGCGCTGGCGCCGGACTCCACATGGGTCAGGAGTGCGTTGCGAGTGCGCTGAACCGTGTCGAGCAGCGCAGGGGACAGCGAGATGGGCGCGCGCTCGAGCACGATGCGCCGGTAGAGCGTCAGATCAAGCTGATCGTGGCGCTCGAGCAGAATCCCGTCATCTACGGACACCTAACGCAACTTAACTTGACACCGTCGCGTGAGGTGTGAGAGAAACTCGGCGGTCCATCGGCTGAACACCGTTCTACCCACGGACCCCGGAGGAGATGGAAGCTGCTATCGGTTATCCGCCGGCGCGACCGGCCAGGACGGCGTCTACAGGAACTGGGGCCGCGTCGCCCGGTATCTCCGCGGTTCTCGACGTGCTGGACGTGCTCGACCGCCAGGGACCGGCGACGCTCGCGCAGCTGGCGCGGGAGACGGGCACGGCGAAGAGCACGCTGCACCGCGTGTGCGTGCTGATGTCCGAGCGCGGATGGGTGGCGCGGGATCCGGACAGTGGCTACATGGAGCTGGGCCCGCGGGTGGCGTGGCTGGCGCGGGCGGCACCGCTGTCGCCGCTGACGGCGGGTTTTCACGGGGTGGCGCGGCGGCTGGTCGACCGGCACAACGAGACGACCTGCCTTACCGTCCTGGACGGGCGCGACAGTGTGTTCATCGCCAAGGAGGAGACAACGCACGCGGTGCGCCTGGTCACGGCGGTGGGCAGCCGGTTGCCGGCGTTCGCCGCGGCGTCGGGGCGGGCGATGCTGGCCTATTGGTCGGAGGAGGAGGTCGCGGCGCTGCACGAGGGCTGCGAGCTCGTGACCCCGACCGGGCGGCGGCTCGAGGGGCTGGAGGAGCTGTTGGGCATTCTGCGCGAGGCGCGCCGGCGCGGTTACGCGGAGAACATCGACGAGACCTCGCTCGGGCTGCACTGCCTGGCGGTGCCCGTCGGCCCGCCGGGGCGGGTGGTGGCGGCGATCACGCTGTGCGTTCCGTCGGGGCGGATGAGTGCCGCGCGCCGGCGCGAGATGCTCCCCGACCTGCTGCGCGCGGCGCGGGAGATCGTGCCCCATCCGGGGAGTGGGGGCGACGGCCACCGCCCGCTCGATGGCGATCCGGCCCCGGCAGACGATACTTCACCAAATCAATCAAGTAAGTTAGCAACTTTAGGTGCGTCGATCACGCGCAAACGCGGACGGCGCCGGCCCGATCCCAACAGAAAGGTGGCTCAATGAGTCGCAGCAACAGCGAGCTGGACCGGCTCCGCAGCGGGCGCACCGAGCTCGAGAACCACTACATCGACGAGCTGGTGTCGGGGAACCTGAGCCGGCGCGACTTCTTGCGGCGCGGAAGCACGATCGGCATGTCGATTCCGCTCCTGGGCGCGATTCTGGCCGCGTGCGGTGGCGGCTCGTCGAGCTCGGCGTCGTCCTCGGGCGGTGCGAGCACGGCCTCTGCTCCCCCGACCAAGGGCGGAACACTGCGCGTCGCGTCCGTCACCCCTGCCGCCGCGGTGAACCCGCTGACGATCGCCGACGCCGGCGGCCTCACGATGATCAACCAGACCGGCGAGTTCCTGATCTTCGACTCGAACCTGAAGCTCGCGCTCCAGCCGATGCTCGCGTTGAGCTGGACGCCGAACACGGACGGCAGCGTGTGGACGTTCAAGCTGCGCCAGGGGGTGACGTTCCACAACGGCGCGGCGATGACCGCCGACGACGTCGTCTGGACGTTCCAACAACTCTCAGACCCAAAAAACGCCTCATCCGCGCTGTCGACATTCGCCGGGGTGCTCACGCCGGCGGGGGTCAAGAAGGTCGATGCGTCGACGGTCGAGTTCCACCTCGAGGCGCCGAACGCGAACTTCCCGTACTTCGTCTCCTCGGACAACTACGGCGCGATCATCGTTCCGAAGGGAACCGACTACGGCAAGTGGCAGACCACGTTCGTCGGAACTGGTGCGTTCAAGCTCGGGAGCTACACCCAGAACGTGGGTGCGACCTTCGTGCCCAATCCCAATTACTGGGGGACGAAACCGCTGCTCGCCTCGACCAGCTTCAAGTTCTACTCGAGCCAAGCGCCGATGTTTCTTGCGCTCCAGGGAAACGATGTCGACGTGATCGCGCAGTTCGCCCCGGCCGGGGCGGCTGCCATCCTCAACAACCCCACGTACAAGATCATCAAGCTGAAGTCGGCAAACCACCGCGAGCTGTCGATGCGCAACGATCAGGCTCCGTTCACGGACGCGCGCGTGCGCCAGGCGGTGGCGTACACGCTCGATCGCCCGGGGGCGGTGGCGGCGCTCCTCAGCGGCGACGGTTCGGTGGCAAACGACTATCCGTTCGGCCCGCGGTACCCCTCGACCGATACGTCGGTTCCCCAGCGCACCCAGGACATCGCCAAGGCCAAGCAGCTCCTGGCCGCAGCCGGTCACCCGAACGGCTTCAGCACCACGCTTCTCACCGAGCAGTATCAGGAGATTCCCGAGCTCGCACAGGTGATCGTGGCCGACGCCGCCAAAGCAGGCATCAAGATCACCCCCAAGATCGAGAGCCAGTCCGTCTACTACGGAAAGTTCACGTTCGGCAACTCGGACTGGCTGGATGGCACGATGAGCCTGGTCGACTACGGCGACCGCGGCGCGCCGAACGTGTACCTGTCGTCGCCGCTGACCTCGAGTGGCGTGTGGAATGCGGCAAGGTTCAAGAACCCTCAGTACGACGGGCTCGTCAAGCAGTACGTGGCTGCGCTTGACCTCGCGACCCAGAAGACAATCGCCGGGAAGATCGAGAACCTGCTCCTGGCGGAGACGCCGATTGTCTATCCCTACTGGATCGACGGGCTGACCGCGTCGACACAGCAGGTGAACGGCCTCAACCCGACGTCGATCGCTCAGCTGTACCTGAACGCGGCGTACAAGTCTGCCTGAGCCCGGATTCCGCACGAGCATGGCCAGGTTCATCCTCAAGCGACTCGGTCTCGCGCTGATCACGCTGTGGATCCTGAGCGTGATCGTGTTCGTGCTGGGTCAGGTACTACCCAGCGATCCCGGAAGAGCGGTGCTTGGGCCGCTCGCGGATCCTCGCGCCGTGAAGGCCCTCGACCACCAACTGGGTGTCGACAAGCCATTGCTGACCCAATACTGGAACTGGATCACGAACTTCCCCGGAACCTCGACGCAGTACCAGGGGCCGATCGGGCCGATCCTTGGCCCCGCGCTCGGCCGCTCGATAAAGCTCGCGATCTTTGCGTTCATCATCGTCGTGCCACTCGGGATCTTCGGGGGGGTGGTGTCGGCCCTGAACTACGGAAAGCCGATCGATCGGACGATCAGCATCGTGGGGCAGTCGGTGTTGACCATCCCGGAGTTCGTATCGGGGATCATTCTCATCGTTGTATTTGCGGTCGAGCTGAAATGGTTACCCGTATCGGCCACGGCACCGCCGGGCTCCGGGTTCTTCACCCAGCTCAAATACCTGATCCTGCCCGTGATCCCCTTGGTGTTGGTCCTGTTCGGTTACATCGCGAGGATGGCCAGGGTGGGGACCGTGGAGGCACTCGAGTCCGACTATGCCCGCACCGCGATCCTCAAGGGCCTGCCGCGGGGCGTTGTGGTCCGGCGCCACATCCTGCGTAACTCACTGCTGCCGACGATCACCGTGGTCGCGACTCAGACCGGTTACCTGATCGGCGGGCTGGTCGTGATCGAGACGCTGTTCCGCTACAACGGCATCGGCCTGCTCACGTACAACGCGGCCAACCAGCACGACATCCCGATGCTCGAGGCGTGCGTGCTGACGATCGGCGTCGTGTACATGGTGGTTACGCTGATTGCGGACATTTCGTTCTCGCTGCTCAATCCCCGCATCCGGCTGAAGGCGGCCGAGTGAGCATCGTCGACGTACCCGTCGAGTCAACCGGCGCGCTCCAGGCCGGTCGACGGGAGGTCCGCGCCGATCTGCTGCGCGAGCTGTTGCACTCGCCGATGTTCATGATCGGCGCGATCGTGCTGCTGTTCTGGATCGCGTGCGCGATCTTCGGGCCGACCATCGCGCCGCACGACCCGCTGGCGCAGAACCTCGAGGCGATCAACCGGTCGCCCTCCTCGTCTCACTGGTTCGGCACCGACCAGCTCGGCCGCGACGTGTTCTCGCGCGTGATCGTGGGTGTGAGGGACGTGATGATCATCGCGCCGCTCGCGACGCTGCTCGGAACGGTGCTGGGAACGATCCTCGGAATGCTGATGGGCTATTACCGCGGCCTGGTTGACGACACACTCGGGCGGTTCGTCGAGGCGTTCCTCGCGTTGCCGCTGGTCGTGACGGGGTTGATCGCGCTGTCGACCCTGGGTCGCTCGAACCTGGTGCTGATCCTCGTGATCGGGGTTCTGTTCACGCCGCTGATCGCGCGCACGGTGCGCGCCGCGGTGCTCCTCGAACGCGAGCTCGACTACGTGTCCGCGGCGCGCCTGCGCGGCGAGCGCGGCCCGTACATCATGTTCGTCGAGATCCTGCCCAACGTGTTCGCGCCGATCATGGTCGAGTTCACGGTGCGCCTGGCCTATGCCATCTTCGCCATCCTCACCCTGACATTCCTGGGGGTCGGCGTCCAGCCGCCGTCGGCCGACTGGGCGCTGGACATCTCCGCTAACTTCGGTGTGGTGCCGGCGGGGTATTGGTGGGAGGTCACGTTCGACGCGATCGCGATCATCACGCTGATCGTTGCGGTGACGCTGATCTCCGACTCGATCCAGGCGACCCTGGAGGACCAGTGAGTACCGCCGCGGACACACCGGCGCAAGGCGCGGTGGACACCCCGCCGCAGGACGCGCTGAGGCTCGAGGACGTTGACATCACCTATCGCGTGCGAGGACGCGATCTGGTCACGGTGCACGACGTCTCGTTCCGGGTCGGCCGGGGCGAGTCATACGGTCTGGTCGGGGAGTCGGGCTCGGGCAAGTCGACGATCGCGCTGGCCATCGTCCGCTATCTGGCGCGCAACGGCCGGGTCAGCCGGGGCGGGATCGCGATCGACGGCCGCGACGTGTTAGCGATGAACCAGGGCGAGCTGCGCCGGCTGCGTCAGAACACCGTCTCAATGGTCTACCAGGAGCCCGGGCGTGCGCTGAACCCGACGCTCCGCGTCGGGCTGCAGGTGGCCGAGGTGTTCGAGATCGCGGGCGAGGGCAAGGCGCAGGCGCTCGACCGCGCGGAGCAGATGCTGGAGAAGGTGCGTATCTCGGACCCGGCCGGCGTCATGAACCGTTACCCGCACCAGCTGTCGGGAGGCATGCTCCAGCGAGTCGTGATCGCGATGGCGCTGGCCTCCGACCCCACACTGCTGATCCTCGACGAGGCGACGACGGCGCTCGACGCCACCGTCGAGGCCGAGGTGCTCGACCTGGTCACCGCGCTGCGCGCAGAGTTCCACACCTCGCTGTTGGTGATCAGCCACAACCTGGCCGTGATCTCCAAGATGTGCGACCGCGTCGGCGTGCTGTACGGCGGCGAATTGATGGAAGAGGGCCCGGCTCAGGACCTCCTCCACGACCCGCGCAACCCGTACACGGTTGGCCTGCTGCGCTGCATTCCACGCCGGGACACGGTCAAGACGACTCACACGCTCGACACCATCCCGGGTTTCCCGCCGTCGCCGGGCGAGGTCGAGCACGGCTGCGTGTTTGCCGACCGGTGCGGCCTGGTCCAGCAGCGCTGCCGCGACGAAGACCCTCCCCTCTATGACGCCGGGTCGGGCCGACAGTCCCGGTGTCACTTCTGGGAGATCGCGCAGACTCTCCCGCGCGTGGTCAGTCCGGTGCCCGAGCCCGCGGCGGTGCGTCCCGGCGAGGGCGAGATTCTGGTCAGTGCCGAGGACGTCTCGAAGACGTTCCACATGGAGGGCGAGACGATCCACGGCCTGGTCGACGTGAGTCTCGAGGTGCGGGCGGGCGAGACGCTCGGGCTGGTCGGCGAATCGGGGAGTGGCAAGACCACGCTGGCGCGCGTCCTGCTCGGACTGACCGAACCCGACAAGGGAGCGACCCTGGAGATCCAGGGCACACGGCTGCCGGAGCACGCGGGCCGGCGCACGCGCGATCAGCGGAAGTCGCTGCAGATCGTGTTCCAGAATCCGGACTCGGCCCTGAATCGCCGTCACTCCATCCGGCGACTGCTGTCGCGCTCGCTGTCCAAGCTGGGCGGCTACAGCGGCGATGCGCTGCTGAGCCGGCTGAAGGCGCTGCTGTCCGAGGTTCGGCTGGCCGATCGCTACCTGCCGATGCGGCCCGGGCAGCTGTCGGGCGGGCTCAAGCAGCGCGTCGCGATCGCCCGGGCGTTCGCCGGCGATCCCAAGATCGTGGTGTGCGACGAGCCGACCTCGGCGCTCGATGTGTCGGTCCAGGCGGCGATCCTGAACCTCCTGAACGACCTCCAACGCAGAGAGCAGGTGAGTTACCTGTTCATCAGCCACGACCTCGGCGTGGTGCGCTATCTCTCGGACCGGATCGCGGTTCTGTACCTCGGGCGGATCATGGAGCTCGGGTCCGCCGAGCAGGTGTTCAACGCGCCGCACCATCCGTACACCGAGGCGCTGCTGTCGGCCGTGCCCACGCTTGAGAACGGCGGCGCCAAGCGCGACCGGATCAAGCTCGAGGGTGAGATCCCGAGCGCGGCGAACCCGCCCACCGGGTGCGTGTTTCACACTCGCTGTCCGCGGTTCCTGGGCGACATCTGCGTGAACACGGAGCCGCCACTCGCGGAGGAAGAGCCCGGCCATTCCATCCGCTGTCACATCCCCCTCGAGGAGCTCCGGCGCCTCCAGGGCGAGGAGGTCTCGGTTGCCGGCGCCGGCGACTGACGTGGTCTCGGCCGCGCCGGGGACTGCGGCGACCCCGGCGGCGGCGATCGAGATGCGCGCCGCAGTCCTGCGCGAGCCCGGCCGGCCCGTGGCCGTGGAGACCGTGCTGCTGGCGCCGCCGCGCCGGGGCGAGGTGCTCGTGCGGGTGGTAGCCGCCGGGGTGTGCCACTCCGACGTGCGCCTGGCCGACGGCGCGCTCGGCGGCGGGCGCTGGCCGATGGTGCTCGGGCACGAGGGCGCCGGCGTGGTCGAAGCGGTCGGCGAGGACGTGATCGACCTCGTTCCGGGTGACCACGTCGCGTTCTGCTTCGTGCCCTCGTGCGGCGCCTGCGCCGCGTGCCGGTCCGGGCGCCCGACGCTGTGCGAAACGGCCGGTCGTCACGGCGTCGCCGGGATGCTGATGGACGGCACCTCGCGGCTGCGCACGCCGGACGGCGCGGTGCTCCAGCACGGCCTGATGGCGGCGTGCTTTGCCGAGCACGCGGTCGTTCCGCTGGCGGGGGCGGTGCGGTTGCCGGCGGAGATCCCGCTGTGGCAGGCCGCGCTGCTCGGCTGCGGGGTGGTGACCGGGATCGGGGCGGTCAACCTGGCGCAGCTCCGCGTGGGCGCGCACGTGTGCGTGATTGGGTGCGGCGGCGTCGGGCAGCAGGTGATCGCCGGCGCGCGGCTGGCCGGCGCGGGGATGATCGTGGCCGTCGACGCCGACGAGACGAAGCTCGAGCTCGCGCGGCGGCGCGGCGCGACGCACGCGGTGCGCGCAGGCGCGGGCGCCCATGTCGTCGAGGAGGTACGTGCCATCTCTGGTGGCGGAGTCGAGCGCGCATTCGAGGTGGTCGGCGCCGCGACCACGATCCGCCAGGCCTGGGATGTGCTCCGCCCAGGCGGCACGGCGATCGTCGTCGGCCTGGCGCCGGCCGGGGTCGAGGTGTCGCTGCCCGCGATCGAGTTCCTGAGCGAGAAGACGATCACCGGCTGCTACTACGGCTCGGCCGACGTCCACGCCGCGCTCGGCCAGCTCGCCCAGCTCGTGGTCGACGGCCGGCTCTCGGTCGCCGATGTGGTCACGGACCTGATCGGGCTCGATGACGTCGAGGAGGCGCTGGGCCGCCTGCGCCGCGGCGAGGGCGGGCGCTCGGTGATCGTGATCGACGAGGAGCTCGCCGGGGTGGCGCGGTGAACTGGAACGAGCAGTTGGCGCGCCGGCTCGACGGGCAGATCGGCGAGGGGTGGGGCGGGAAGCCGGGTCCCGATGGCTGCCACGTGAACGTGGTCCTGGGTGTCCGTGGGACGCCCACCGCCGCCTCGATCATCGGCACGTTCACCACGCCGTCCCCGGGCCACACGCCGATCCTCGTGGTCGTCGGCGAGAGCCAGGACAGCTACGAGCCGGTATGGCCGCCGACGGTCATGATCAACAAGGCCACGGCGCTCGACGACCGCCATCAGACGATCACCTGGGGCGCGGGGCAGCTGGGGATCGCGCAGGGCGTGCTCGACGCGGTGGCGGACGGGCTGATTCCGCCGAGCGGCGACCTCGTCGTGCTCGTTTGCGTATGGATCGACCCCGGCGCGTCGGACGAGACGGCCGTGCGGGCGGCCGCTCGGGTGGCCACGCGGAATGCGCTCGGCGTGGCGGTTCGCGGCCGGGAGCTCGGGGCTGCGAAGGCGCTGGTGGAACGGCGCGATTCCGTGACCAGCCCGTTCTACGAGGGGTCGTAAGCTTGCGGATAACGGCGATCCGGCTCCAGCGGTTGACGCTGCCGCTGGACCCTCCGTTCTACGCCGCCTGGGACCCGGTGCCGCGGCGCACGTTCGACGCCACGATCGTGCGCGTGGAGACCGACGCCGGCCTGACCGGGATCGGCAGCGGGGACACCATGGCCGGCTTTGATGACTATTTTCGGTTGTTCGTGGGCCGGGACCCCCTCGCCGTTGCCCGGCACGCACGAACGCTGGAGACGGTCTCGTTTCACGGCGGGCGCTTCTGGCCGTTCGAGGCGGCCCTGTGGGACCTGCTCGGGCAGGCGTGCGGCGTGCCCGTGGCCACCCTGCTCGGGGGCTCCGCATCTGCGATACCGGCCTACGCCTCGTGGGGCGAGTTGCGCGACCCCGGCCGGCGCGCCGAGGACGCGCACGCGCTGGTGGAGGAGGGCTTTCGCGCGGTCAAGGTAAGGATCGCGCGCGGGCGGCTCGACGAGGGAATCGCCGTCGTGGCGGCGATCCGGGCGGCGGTCGGCGACGCCCTCGAGATCATGGTCGACCTCAACCAGTGGTGGCGGATGGCGGGCGACATCGCGCCCCGGAACGGACCGGTCGACGCGCGGCGCGTGATCGAGCGCCTGCGTTCCCACGGCGTGGTGTGGATCGAGGAGCCACTGCCGGGCGAGGACCTGCGGGGCATGCGGACGCTGCGCGATCAGACCGGCGTAAGGGTCGGCGGCGGCGAGATGGCGCGTACGTTCGAGGAGCTGCGCCTCGCGCTCGAGGAGGATGCGCTCGACGTGTTCCAGCCCGACGTCGTGCTCGCCCTCGGGATCTCGGGCGCGCGCACGCTGGCCGAACTCGCGCTGCGGCGCAACCGGTGGTTCACGCCGCACACCTGGACGAACGGGATCGGGCTGCTGGCCAACCTGCACGTGTGTGCCGGCGTGGGCGGCGGGCCGTTCCTCGAGTTTCCCTACGACCCGCCCGGATGGACGCCGGACCGGCGCGACTTCATGCTCGACACGCCGCTGGGGTTGTCGGGTGACGGGGTCGTCCGCGTGCCGGACGCCCCGGGGCTCGGCGTGGTCCTCGATGAGGAGGCGGTCGAGTTCTACGCCGAGGCGGAGCAGGCGGTGCGGGGCTGAGGACCGAGGCGTTCATCGACGGGCGGTTCGTCGCGGCCGCCGACGGGCGAACGTTCGAGGACGTGTCCCCGCGCGACGGAAGCGTCCTCGCCGCGGTGGCGCGTTGCTCGGGCGAGGACATTGACCGCGCGGTCCGCGCGGCGCGGCGATCGTTCGACGACGGCGGCTGGGCGCTGGCCGATCCCCGCGAGCGCAAGCGGGTGCTGCTGCGCCTGGCCGAGCTGATCGACGAGCACGCTGAGGAGCTGGCGCAGCTGGAGTCCGCCGACGTCGGACACCCGATCAGCGACGCGCGTAATGTCGACGTCCCGGGCGCGCGCAATTGCTTCGCCTGGTACGCGGAGGCGATCGACAAGGTGTACGGAGAGATCGCCCCGACCGGCGCTGACGCGCTGGCGCTGATCGGGCGCGAGCCGCTCGGGGTGGTCGGCGCGGTGGTGCCGTGGAACTACCCGCTGATCATCACGGCCTGGAAGCTCGGGCCCGCGCTCGCCACCGGGAACTCGGTGGTGTTGAAACCGGCCGAGCAGTCTCCGCTGACCGCGCTCGCGCTGGCCGAGCTCGCGGCGGAGGCGGGGGTCCCGGACGGCGTGTTGAACGTGGTACCCGGGTACGGCGAGGAAGCGGGCGAGCCGCTCGGGCGCCACCCGCTGGTCGACAAGCTTGCGTTCACCGGGTCGGTGGAGATCGGGCGGCGGTTCCTCGTCTACGCCGGCGAGTCGAATGGCAAGGCGGTGTCGCTGGAGCTGGGCGGCAAGACCCCGCACGTCGTGCTGGCGGATGCCGGCGATCTGGACGCGGCCGTTCAGGCCATCGGCTGGGGGATCTTCTACAACGCCGGTCAGACCTGTCACGCAGGATCCCGGGTGGTCGTGCAGCGCTCGCTGGTGGCGCCGGTGTCGGAGTTGCTGGTGGAGTTCGCAGGCGAGTTCATCCCAGCCGACCCCGCCGACCCGGCCACAAAGCTGGGCGCGATGGTGAGCACTGAGCATCTCGCCGGCGTGCTCAGCCGGGTAGAGCGTGCCGTCGGGGATGGAGCGCGACTGTTGGTCGGAGGGTCGCGGGTCGAGCCCGTCCAGGGTGGCGCGTACATGCAGCCCACGGTCATCGAGGCTCTCGATCCGGCCGATCCGATCGTGCAGGAGGAGGTTTTCGGGCCGGTGGTGGCGATCCAGCCGGCCGACGACGTGGAGCACGCGGTCGCTCTCGCCAACGGCACCGGCTACGGGCTGGCGGCGGCGGTGTGGAGCTCGAACATCACGACCGCGCATCGGGTGGCGCGGCGGTTGCGGGCTGGGACGGTGTGGGTCAACACGTTCGACGTGTCCTCGCTGACCACGCCGTTCGGCGGCGTCAAGGATTCGGGCCACGGGCGCGACCGGTCGCTCCACGCGCTCGACGGCTACACGCACCTCAAGACGACGTGGGTGGCGCTGTGACCGCGATCGAGCGGGTCGGGTTCATTGGCCTGGGCAACATGGGCGGGCCGATGTGCGGCCACCTAGCTCGGGCGGGGTTCTCCGTGACGGCGTTCGACTTGGATCCCGGTGCTTTGGAGCGGGCCGTCGATGCGGGTGCCCGCGCGGCCGGGAGTGCCGCGGAGTGCGCCCGGGACGCTCAGGTGCTGATCACGATGCTGCCGGCGCCACCGCACGTCGAGTCGGTCTGGCTCGGCTCCGGAGACGGCGGCGCGATCGCCGCGCTCGAGCCGGGGGCCCTGGCGATCGACATGAGCACGAGCTCGACCGCGGTCGGGGCGCGCGTGGTCGACGCCGCGAGAGCGCGCGGGGTCGATGTGCTCGACGCTCCGGTCGCCGGGCAGTCGCTCGGCGCCCAGGCCGGGAGGCTCGCGATCTACGTGGGCGGTTCCGAGGAGGCGTTCGCCCGGGCGTTGCCGTTGTTCGAGGTGATGGGCGACCCGGCGCGGATCTTCCATCTGGGCGGAAACGGCGCCGGGTACACGGTCAAGCTGCTCCTGAACCTGATGTGGTTCATCGAGTCGGTCGCGGTGGCCGAGGTGCTGACGGTTGGGGTGCGAGCAGGGGTGTCGCTGGATCGGTTGCATTCCGCCCTGGTCGGGTCGCCGGCCAACTCCGTGTTCCTCGAGCGGGACGTCCGAATGGTGCTCGACGACGGTGACTACGACGAGGCGTTCCCGATGCGCCTGGTCACCAAGGACCTGGGCCTGGCCATCGACCTGGCCCGCGAGGTGGGCGTGCCGGTTGAGCTGAGCGCGCTCGTCGAGCAGATCCAGCGGCGCGCCCGCGCCGCGTACGGCGACGCCGCTGGGGAGATCAGCGCGGTCCGCCTGTATGAGGATGTGGCCGGCGTGTTACTCCGGCTGCCCAAGACCTGAGGCTGCCCTGAGGTCATGGCGCGCGTAGCCCGGGCCGTCGCGGTTGATTTCGAGTGGGATGACGACTACGCGCTCGAGCGCGCCGCGCTCGCCCCGATCGGTGTCGAGCTGACGCCCGCGGGCGAACTGCGGGGGAGTGACGTCGCGGACGTGGTGGCGCTGCTCACGGCGGGTACCCGCGTGGACGGCGATGAGCTGGGGCGCTACCCGCGCCTGCGCGTGGTGTCCGAGTTCGGCACCGGCTATGACGGCATCGACGTCGATGCCGCCGCGCGGCTCGGGATCGCGGTGACCAACGTCGCCGGCTACTGCACCGAGGAGGTGGCCGATCACACACTGGCCCTCGCGCTCACGCTGGTGCGACGGATCGAGCCACTGTCCCGGCAGGCGCGCGCGGGGCGCTGGGCCACGGTCGACACGGGATCGATCGCTCGCAGCGCCGACTCGACGTGGGGGGTGGTCGGATTCGGGCGCATCGGCCGCGCGGTGGCGCGACGGGCGGTCGCGTTCGGATTCACCGTGTGCGCGTACGACGCTTACCTCGATCGCCGCGAGGTCTGCGATTACGGCGCCGAGCCGCTGGAGCTAGACGCTCTGCTCCGCCGGGCCGACGTGATCAGTGTCCACGCTGCACGCACCGGCCGCGACGATCGCATGCTCGACCGCCGGCGCATCTCGCTCCTGAAGCCCAGCGCGTATCTGGTCAACGTCGCGCGCGGGGCGTTCGCCGACGAGGACGCCCTGGCCGAGGCGCTCGACCAGGGTGCGCTGGCCGGGGCGGCGCTCGACGTCCTGGCCGACGAGCCGCCGGCGCCGGACAACCGGCTGCTCCATCACCCGCGGGTGCTGGTCACCCCGCACAGCGCGTGGTACTCGGATCGGGCCGCGATCGAGCTTCGGACCCGGGGGGTCGGCGCCGTGGTCGACGTGCTGTCGGGACGCCGGCCGGCCGATCTGGTGCCCGAGCTCAGCGCTTGGGTGCCGGCGCGAAGCTGACCATCGCCGCGCTGGCGGCGGGCAGCTGAACCCTGTACTGCCCGTTGCTCGGCGGCACGCGGTCGGGCTGGAACGATCCGGTCAGGGTGCCGGTGGAGGTCTCGTCGCCGAAGCTCTGGCCGGCCAGCGTCACGCCATCCGTGGCGGCCGCGCTCGGCGCGGTGAGCGGCTCGACGATCGCGGTCTTGGTGGCGCCTCCCGGAGGTGCCAGATCCACGACCTTGTTGGCGCTCAGGCTGTCGTTGATCAGCACAACGTTGATCTGGCCGGTCGGCGTGAGCGTGGCGCGGACCCGGACGTCCGGATCGGCCGGGGAGTTCACGGCCAGCAGGCGTGAGCCGGGCGGGGCAGCCTCGGTGAACAGCAGGAGACCGTAGTACTCGGGCTTCACCTCGCCCAGCCAGTGGCCGCCCACCTGCTGGAAGGTGAACGGGTGGTAGTCGGCCTCCGGCAGCGTGTGGATGTTCACCCCGTCCACTCCGGACCGCGCCATCGCGAACAGCGTGTCGACCATCCACAGAGCCGAGGCGAAGGTGTCGCTGACGCCGGCCTGTCCCTTGCACGCCACCGAGTTCAGTTCGTCGACGCGGAACGTGGCGTGGTGCTGGTGCGCGAGGGCGATGTACTTGCCGGCGCCTTGCAACAGACCACGGGCGGAGGACGGGTCGAGCAGGTTCGGGATGCTCGGGTAGTTCGGGTCCCCCGGCTGCGTGAAGCACTTGATCAGCGGATACCGGTGGTAGGTGACGATCTTGGTCTCCGGCTCGGCGACGAACAGCTTGTTGAGCCGAGTCAGCCACGCGTACGAGCCCGTGGCCGGCCCGGCGAACGGCGATCCGCTCAGGAGCTTGCTCAGCCTCGACATCTCGCTGGCGTAGGCCTTGAAGTGGTAGGCCCTCGGTCGCGGATACACCGCGGTGGTATTCGGGCTGAGGTAGTAGAACGGCGTGATCGGATAGAGCTCGGGCTCGTTGCCGATCTCGAACGCGTCGATCCGGCTGCGGCCGATGCCCGTCTGGAGCGCGCGCGCCTCGGTCGACACCTCGGCGGCGCTGTTCAGCTTGAGGTTCAGGTCGAGGATCATGTGCGCGTCGGTGTCGACCGCCAGCGCACGCGTGGTGGCGAGCCAGCTGTGGTTGAGCGTGTACGTGATGCCCGGCGTGCACCTGATCGCCGGGGTCGGCCACCAGGTCTCATCGGCGCTGTTGCCGCCAATCCGCAGCACCGGAGACTGGTCGGGCGCCAAGTTGCGGATCAGCTGCACCAACACCGGATTGATCGCCCGCGGATTGGATCCGGTGTACTCCCGAACAGCCTGATACTCGAACGAGAACCCGACGAAGCCCGGGGCGATCGGACGGCCGACTGGGGTATGGCTGACGCGCACCGTCACCGGCGGGGAGGTCGTGGGGGGCGGAGTCGTCGGCGCGGGGGTCGGTGGCCCAGGGGCGGGCGGTGGGGGGGTCGTTGTCGAAGGGCAGCTCGGCGCCGCGCGAACCGAGCGCGCGGTGCCCGATAGGATCGTCGCGGCGGCAAGCGACGCCACGAGCAAGGCTGTCAACGTCCGGCGCACCCAGGGCGGACTATTTCAGAGAACGCCGACCCCGTGCGATGCGGCCTCGTCCCACACCGCGTGGAGGGTGGGGGGCTTGCGGAAGACGAGACCTTGGATCTTCGACGGACGTTCCGGATCGAGTCTCAGGTTCGGCAGCCGGCGCAGCAGGGTCGCGAGCGCCGTGCGCGCCTCGAGCCGGGCGAGGTGGACGCCCACGCACACGTGCGGCCCCTGGGCGAAGGCGAGATGGCGGGGGCGGCGCGGCCGGTCCGGGTCGAACCGGTCAGGATCCGGGAAGATCGCGGGGTCGCGGTTGGCGGCGGTGATCGAGACGCGAACGAGGTCGCCCTGGTCGATGTCGGCGCCGGCGATGTGCGCGTCGGCCGTGGCGTAGCGGTCGACGACCGCGGCGGCCGGCTCCAGCCGGAGCGACTCCTCGATCGCGGCGTCGAGCTGGGCCGGGTCGTGTTTGGCTCCGGCGAGGATTTGCGGGTGCTCGAGCAAGAGCAGGAGCGCGTTGGCGATCATCCCCTCGGTCGTCTCGATGCCCCCGAACAGCAGCACGCCGGCGTTCGAGACGATCTGGTCGGCGCTGAGGTCCGCGTGCGCCGCGGCGGCGGCGAGCAGCGAGGCGTCGGGATCGGACTCGATGGCGGCGAGTAGGCGCTCGCGCAGGGAGGCGAAGGCGTCGCGGCCGCTCTGCGGCGTTTCGTGGCCGGCGGTGATCTCCGTCACCGCGGTCACGATCCCGTCGTACCAGGTCAGCATCGCGTCGACCTCGTTGTGGTCGATCCCGAGGGCTCGAGCCATGATGGCCGCGGCGAGCGGGCCGGCGAACGAGCGGCGCAGCTCGGCGGTGCCGGCGGGCGCGAAGGCGTCGATCAGGCGGTCGGCCTCGGTCGTTGCCGGCTGGGCGAAGCGTTCGCGGACCGCCGTCGGCCGGAACGGGCCGACGAACGGCGCGCGGTGGCGCGCGTGGGCGTCGCCGTCGAGGCTCAGCATGCTCGGGCCGACGATCTGGGCGGTGCTGAAACGCGGGTCGTCCACGGTGAAGGTTGTGGCGTCGCGCATCACGGCGAGCGCCAGATCGCGGCGGGTGACGAGCCACCCGTCCAACGCCGGCAGCCACGAGACGGGCTCGCTCTCGCGCAGCCGGGCGTGGACCGGGTGAGGGTCCTGGTCGAGCTGCTCGAGGGTGACGCTCGCACCGAGCGGGAAGGCGTCGCTTGGGTGCGTCACCGACGTGTGATCCGCCACGCCGAGTCCGGGCGCACGTACACGGGATCGCCGGCGATGAACGTGGCGGCGACGGGGTTGTGGCCGAGGCGATAGGCGATGTGCTCGCTGGGCGAGTCGAGCAGCACGAGGTCGGCCCGCTTGCCCGGCTCGATCGAGCCCAGCTCGCTCGAGAGGTCGAGCACGTAGGCCGCGTTCAGCGTGACCGCGAGCAGCGCCTCGCGCGTGCTCAGCCCGTATCTGCGGACGGCCAGGCCGACGATCAGCGGCAGCGAGAAGATCGGCGAGGTGCCCGGGTTGGCGTCGGTGGCGAGCATGACGATCGCGCCGGCGTCGATCAGCGCGCGCGCCGGCGCGACCGCCTCGGCGCCCATGAACTCGGCCCCGGGGAGCAGCCCGGCGGCGGTGTCGGATGCGCCGAGGGGCGCGATGTCGTCGGGGTGGATGGCGCTCAGGTGGTCGAGCGAGCGGGCGTTGTGTTTGAGGGCGGTTGGGACCGAGCGCATGGTCGAGAACTGCTCGACGTGGGCGCGGAGGATCAGGTTGTTCGCCGTCGCCAGCTCGCCCATCCGGTCGAGCTGCTCGAGTCCGAACGCGATCGACTCGACGAAGATGTCGAGCGCGGTGGCGTACTCGGCGGCTTCCGGGATCATCGCCTCGACCTCGTCCATCCACGTGTCCGCGGTGTAGCCCGCCGGCACCACGTGGGCGAGGAGGGCCGTGCGGGTCGTGGTCTGCTCGACGGACCGGCTCAGCTCGGTGGCGAGCTTGAGCGACCGGAGCTCGCCGGTGCGCGAGAGGCCGTAGCCGGACTTGCACTCGAACGTGGTCGTGCCGTGCTCGAGCATCTCGCCGGCTAATTGGCGAGCCTGCTGGAGTATCGCGTCGTCGGGCGTGTCGCTCAGCGCGCGGGCCGAGGAGGCGATGCCCCCGCCGGCCTTGGCGATCTCCTCGTACGGCACGCCCGTGACCTTCATGTCGTACTCCTCGGCGCGCCAGCCGGCGAAGGGAAGGTGGGTGTGGCAGTCGACCAGGCCGGGGAGGAGCGCGCACCCGGTGGCGTCGATGTGGACGTCGGCGGTTCTCGAGGGCTCGAGGGCGGCGATCCGCCCGTCGTCGTCCACCGTGATCCCGCCAGGGTCGAGCCGTAGCTCGCCGGCGCGGTGGGTTCGCAGACACGGGAGGTTCGGCTCCGGTGGCGTGAGGACCTGGGCGGCGTTGTCGAAGGAGGTGGTCACGCGCGGGCAGATGTGGGGGCCGCCGGCGCGCGTCCGGAGGGGATCGTCATTGGTCGCCCAGCATCGGGACGCGCAACCCGTGCTCGTGCGCCGCCGTCACCGCGGTGTCATAGCCGGCGTCCACGTGCCGCAGAACGCCGAGGCCCGGGTCGGCCTTCAACACCCGCTCGATCCGGCGGGCGGCCAGGTCCGTGCCGTCGGCGACGCACACCTGGCCGGCGTGGATCGACTTGCCCATGCCGACGCCGCCGCCGTGGTGGATCGAAACCCAGCTTGCCCCGCACGCGGTGTTGACCAAGGCGTTCAACAGCGGCCAATCGGCGATCGCGTCCGAGCCGTCGGCCATCGCTTCGGTCTCGCGCTGGGGGGAGGCGACCGAGCCGGCGTCGAGGTGGTCGCGTCCGATCACGATCGGGGCCTTGACCTCACCCGAGGCCACCATCTCGTTGAAGCGCAGCCCCGCCAAATGGCGCTCGCCGTAGCCGAGCCAGCAGATCCGCGCCGGCAGTCCCTGGAACTGGACGCGCTCGGCCGCGAGCTTGATCCAGCGCGCGATGTGCTCCTGGTCGCCGAACAGATCGAGGATCGCGCGGTCGGTGGCGTGGATGTCGGCCGGATCGCCCGACAGCGCCACCCAGCGGAACGGGCCCTTGCCCTCGCAGAACAGCGGCCGCACGTACGCCGGGACGAAGCCGGGATAGCTAAAAGCATCCTTGTCCCCATGCTCGTAGGCAAGGCCGCGCAGCGCGTTGCCGTAGTCGAACGCCTCGGCGCCGGCGGCGGCGAGCGAATGGATCGCCTCCACGTGCGTGACGGCGGATTCGCCGACGCGTCTGAGATATTCGTCAGCATTGGTCTGGCGCAGGGCGGCGGCTTGTTCGAGGGTCAGGCCGGCCGGGATGTAGCCGTTCAGCGGGTCGTGGGCCGAGGTCTGGTCGGTCACCACGTCGACTTCGACCCCGCGGCGCACGAGCTCGGGCAGGATCTCGGCCGCGTTGCCGGCGAGGCCGATTGACAGTGCCCGGCGCTCGCGGCGTGCGGCGTCGAGCCGCGCCAGCGCGTCGTCCAGATCCGCCGCGCGCTCGTCCAGGTACCGGCCGCGGATGCGACGCTCGATCCGCTGGAGGTCGACCTCGACGCACAGCGCGGTCCCGCCGTTCATGGTGATCGCGAGGGGCTGGGCGCCGCCCATCCCGCCCAGGCCGGCGGTCACCACGAGACGACTGGCCAAAGACCCGCCGAAGCGCTTACGCGCGATCGCCGCGAACGTCTCGTACGTCCCCTGCAGGATCCCCTGGCTCCCGATGTAGATCCAGGAGCCGGCGGTCATCTGGCCATACATGATCAGACCGGCGGCGTCGAGCTTGCGGAACTCGTCCCAGTTCGCCCAGTCGGGCACCAGGTTCGAGTTGGCCAGCAGTACCCGAGGCGCCTGCTCGAACGTCTGGAACACCGCGACGGGCTTGCCGGACTGCACGAGCAGCGTCTCGTCGTCCTCGAGGCGCTGGAGCTCGCGGACGATCGCGTGATAGCTCGGCCAGTTGCGGGCCGCCTTGCCGATCCCGCCGTAGACGACGAGCTCGGAGGGGTTCTCAGCGACGTCGGGGTGCAGGTTGTTCTCGAGCATGCGCAGCGCCGCCTCCTGGTGCCAGCCCTTGCATCGCAGCCCGGAGACGCCGGTCATGCCGCGGCCACTCCGACGTACCCGAGGTCGTGCGACAGCTCGCCGGCGTGGCGCGCCACCGCCCGCCCGCAGACCTCGACCTTTCGGGCCGTCGTGCGGTACACCGGGGCCAGCACGCTGAGCGCCGCTGCGATCTCGCCGACGGCGCCGTACACGGGGGCGGCGATCGAGATCACGTCGGGTTCGACCGCCCCGGCCCGGGCCGCGTAGCCGCCGGAACCGACCGCCCCGCGCAGCGCCCCGCCGAGTGCCGTCCCGCGCTGGGGGATCGTCCGTCCCGCCCAGCCCACCGTCTGGACCAGCCCTGGGCCGGCGACCTGGCGGAGGTAAACGACCCGCCGGTCGTCCGCCGCCACCGCCAGATTGGCGGTCTCGCCGGTCTCGGCGGCCAGGGCGCTCAGGTGCCGGCCGGCCAGGTCGTACAGCGGATCCTGGCGCAGGGTCGCCGCGGCGAGCGCTCGGAGGCGGCCCCCGGCGTGGTAGTGCCCGTGCTCGTCGCGGCGCACGAGCTCCTGGGTGGCCAGCGTGGCCAGCAGCCGCGAGGCAGTGCTCGGCGAGAGATCCGCGGCGCGCGCCAACCGGCTGAGGTTGCCGCCCTCCTCGGCCACCGCGGTCAGCAGCCTCAGCGCTCGCTCCACGGTGCGGGTCCCGGCTTCCGCCATCGGGTCGCACTCTACCGTAGAATGAAATGCCTTGTCACTAGACGGCAATCGGTGCCTCCCGGCTGGTGCGGGCGGCCCCCACCGACGCGACCACGACCAGCCCCATGCCGAACAGCTCTCGTGGGGCCAGGCCCTGCCCGAGCACGATCAAGCCGGCCAACGCGGCCATCGCGGGCTCGATGCTCATCAACACCCCGAACACCGACGTCTTGATTCGCCTGAGCGCCTCGACCTCGAACGAGTACGGGATCGCCGACGACAGCATGCCCACGACACCACCGAGCAGCAGCGAGCGTGGCTCGAACAGATGGGCCCCGCCCTGGGCGAGTCCGATCGGGGTCATGAGGACCACGGCCACGCACATCGCGAGCGCGAGGCCCGTGCCGCCTTCGAAGGCGCGGCCCACCCGCGCGTTGACCAGGATGTAGCAGCCCCACAAGCTGCCGGCGAGCAGCGCCAGCGCGACGCCGACCGGGTCGAGGTGGTGGACCCCGCCGCGCGTCAGGGCGAGGATGCCGGCCGCGGCCAGCGCCACCCAGACGAGGTCGCGCGGGCGCCGCGAGCCGGCCAGCGCCACCGCGAGCGGGCCGACGAACTCGAGCGTCACGGCGATGCCCAGCGGGATCCGGTGCAGGGCCGAGTAGAAGCTGAAGTTCATGCTGGCCAGGATCAGCCCGAACAGGGCGGCGATCCCGAGCTGATAGCGCGTGTAGCCGGACATGCGCGGGCGCCAGAGCGCGAGCAGGATGATCGTCCCGAACATCAGGCGCAGCCACACCGCCCCGCCCGGCCCGATCTGGGCGAACAGCGTGGCGGCGACCGCCGAGCCGAATTGCACGGAGGCGATCGCGCTGACCACGAGCACGCCCGACGGCGTGCGCGCGAGCAGTCCCGGGCGGCGAGGGATCGCCGCTGTGTCGCTGGTGGCCACCGGGTCCGATGCTAACCGGGCCGGCGATCGTCCTGGACGGCGAGACGCTCACGCCGGCGAGCGTCGACGCGGCGGCGCGCCGGGGATCGCCGGTGGAGCTGGCGCCCGCGGCACGGGCGCGCAACGAAACGGCCCGGAAGACGATCGCTGCGCTGCTCGAGCGCGGGGAGGCCTTGTATGGCGCGACCACCGGCGTCGGCGCGCTGCGCGACCGGACGATCACCGACGAGGCCCGCGAGCGCTTCCAGTGGAACCTGCTGCGCAGCCACGCGGTCAGCGCCGGGCGCCCGCTCGCACCCGAGCTGGTCCGCGCCGGCATGGTCGTGCGCGCCAACCAGCTCGGGGCGGGCGGGGCGGGAGTGGCGGCCGGGCTGCTCGACGGACTGGTGGCCGCGCTCAACCACGGGGTCACACCGATCACGCGCGAGCTCGGCTCGCTCGGCACCGGCGATCTGCCCGCGCTGTCGGAGATCGCGTTGGCGCTGCTCGGCGAGGGCAAGGTGCTCCGGGGCGGCGAGCTCATCGACGCGCCGGCGCCGGCGCAACCGACGAGGCTCGGCCTGCGGGACGCGCTCGGGTTCATCAGCTCGAATGCGATGACCGCGGGGCACGCCGCGCTGCTCACGATCGATGCCCGGGCGCTCCACGACCGATGGCTCGCGGTCGCGGGCCTGTCGTTCGAGGCGCTCGACGCCGACCCGGTGGTCCTCGACGCGCGCGTCCAGGCCGGCCGCGGCGCGCGCGGCCAGGCGGTTGTGGCCGAGCGGATGCGCGAGCTGTTGGCCGGCGCCCCGTTCGACCCGCGTACGCCCGACCGCCTCGTCCAGGACCCGTACGCCTTCCGGGTGCTGCCGCAGGTCGACGGCGTCGCCAACGACGCCCTGCGGGTGCTCGACGACGTCGTGACGCGCGAGCTGAACGCGCGCGCGGAGAACGCGCTGATCCATGACGGGAGGGCGTTCGCGACCGGCAACTTCCACGCCGCCGAGCTCGGCGCCGCCCTCGACGGACTGCGTGCGGCATTCGCGCATTCGGCGTCGCTGATCGCCGGCCGGGTGAGCGCGATCCTCGATCCGCGGATGAGCGGGCTGCCGCCGTTCCTGGCCGACGACCCCGGCCCGGACTCCGGCCACATGATGCTCGAGTACACCGCTCACGCCGCCGCCGCCGAGGCGCGCTCGGTCGCGGCGCCGATGGCGACTCAGAGCGTGTGGGCCTCGCTCGGGGTGGAGTCGCACGCGAGCCTGGCGGCGACGGCCGCTTCCCGGACGACGCAGCTCCTCGACGCGATGGGAGTGCTCGTCGCAACTGAGCTGGTCGTGTCCATGCGGGCGTTCCGGCTGCGCGGGCGAGGGCCGTCGGGGGCGGGCGTCCGGGCGCTGTTCGAGGCCGCCGCCCGGGTGCTGCCCGCGGACCCCGGGGACCGGGCCTTCGGCCAGGACGTCGAGGCCGCGCGCGAGCTGCTCGCCTCGCCATCCGCGCGGTAGCCTGATCAGCACCAGAGCGACTTGGAAAGGACCCGACATGGGCGTGCAGGCAGAGGAGCAGCTGTGGGGCGGTGAGACCACCAAAGCGGTGGCCAACTTCCCGGTCTCGGGCGAACGAGTCCCGGTTCCCGTCGTCCGGTGGCTCGGGCGGATCAAGAGCGCGGCGGCGCACGTGAACGCCGAGCTCGGGCTGCTCGATCAGGACAAGGCGATGCGGATCGCGGCCGCCGGCGACCGGATCGCCGAGGGCGAGTTCGACGACCAGTTCCCGATCGACGTGTTCCAGACGGGCTCGGGGACCTCGTCGAACATGAACGCCAACGAGGTCATCGCGACGCTCGCGGGCGAGGACGTGCACCGCAACGATGACGTCAACATGGGCCAGTCCTCCAACGACGTGTTCCCGTCCGCGGTCCACCTCGCCGCGCTCGACACCGCCACCAACGAGCTGTTGCCGGCGCTCGAGCAGCTGGAGGCGTCCCTCCAGCGCAAGGCCGACGAGTTCACCGACATGGTCAAGTCCGGGCGCACGCACCTGATGGACGCGGTGCCGGTCACGCTTGGGCAGGAGTTCTCGGGCTACGCGGCTCAGGTCCGCCTCGGCGCGCGGCGAATCTCTAACGCGCTCCCGCAGGTGGCGCAGATCCCGCTCGGCGGCACCGCGACCGGGACCGGTCTCAACACCCACAAGGAGTTCGCGGAGCGCATCCGCGCGCGGCTCGTCGAGGTGAGCGGTCTGAAGATCCGCGCGCCCGAGGACCCGTTCGAGGCGCAGGGCAACCGGGACGCGCTGGTCGAGCTGTCGGGCGCGTTGAAGGTCCTCGCGGTCTCGTTGACCAAGATCGCCAACGACCTGGCCTGGATGGGGTCGGGTCCGCGGACGGCGATCGGCGAGATCCTGCTGCCCGAGCTCCAGAAGGGATCCTCGATCATGCCGGGCAAGGTCAACCCGGTGATCCCCGAGGTCGTGCTCCAGGTCGCCGCGCAGGTCATCGGCAACGACACCACGATCACGGTGGCGGGCTCGCAGGGCAACTTCGAGCTGAACGTCCGCGTCCCGGTGATCGCGCGCAACCTGCTCGACTCGATCAAGTTGCTGGCGAACTCGTGCCGGATCTTCGCCGAGAAGTGCGTCGACGGCATCCAGGCCAACGAGGAGGGACTCCGCCGCTCGGCCGCGATGACGCTGTCGGCGGCCACGGCGCTGAACCCGCACATCGGGTACGACAAGGGCGCCGAGATCGTCAAGGTCGCCGCCGATTCCGGCCGTCCGCTGCGTGACGTGGCGCTCGAGCTGGGTGTCGACGAGGAGACCTACGACAAGGCGATGGACCTGCGCACGATGGCGCAGGGCAACCTGTAGCCGGCCGCCGTTACTCGCTGAGGAACCGGTCGACGTCAGCGGCGAACTCGGCGGCGTGCTGAAACAGGAACCCATGCGCTGAGTCCGGGTAGATCTTCAGCTTCGATTGGGCGATCAGGCCGGCGAGCAGGTACGAGTAGCGCGGCAGGATCATCGGGTCGCTGTCGCCGTTCGCGATGAAGACCGGGCCCTCGATCGCCGTCACCCGCTGTAGGAGCGCGTGGTTGGGGATGCCCCAGGTGCAGACGGCGTCATATTGCGCCTGCCGGGTCTGCCAGGTCGTGTCCGCGTCCCGATCTGTGGTGCGGGCGCCGAAGATGCGCTGCGCGGATGCTTTCCCGGCCGCCTGGCTCGTCGCGGACGGCGCGTAGAAGACGGCGAGATAGCCCTCGGGCGAGCCCTGGCGCTGGCCGACGTGATCGATCACGTCCTTCGCCCACCCGTGCATACCAGCAGCGCCCTGGGGCGCTGAGGACGCCAGCACGATGCGTCGCGGAAGGTCGGGCCGCGTGAGGGCGACCTCCTGCGCCACAAAACTCCCGATCGAGAAGCCGAGCAGGTCGACTTCGTCGAGTTCGAGGGCGTCGATGAACTCGATCGCGTCCTGTGCCATCTCGGCGATCGTGTGCGGCGTCCGGCCGGTCGTGCCGCCGACGCCGGTGTTGTCGAACGTGATCACCCGTCGTTTCTCGGCAAGCGCGTCGATCAGCGTCGGGTCCCAGTTCTCGAGGTTCCCGCGGAAGTGCTGGAAGAGGACGACGGGAACGTCGCTGCTACCGAGGTCGCGGTAGGCGTAACTGATCCCGTTGGCGGCATCGACCTGCAGGTTGTCGGCCACGAGATAGCCTCCGGCTGTCGCGCTCGTGCTCATGTGTTTCCTTTCGTGTTCGAGTTGCCGCGCGGTGTCGAGAGGAGTTTGACGCTCGCTGCGCGGTGCACGGCGAGAGATCTGGGCGGATCGTCCCGTGCCGCAGGGTCAGGCTGACCCGCGGCCGACGCGATTCCGCTCAAGTCGCGCAACCAGCCGGTTGCGCGCGCCGAGGCGAGCTATGCCGGCAGCACACGCGGCAGGCCGAAGCGCGCGAGCTGGCCGCTGCCCCCGAACCGGACGAGGTGCGAGATCCGGGGTCCTTCGAGCGTCAACACGATCACGCCGACCCCGCGGACGACCGGCGCGTGGACGTCGCCGATGTACTGCCCGAACGCCGGCTGGCCGTTGGCGCGCGTGGCCACGAGCCGGTCGCGCCGGTCGCCGCGCGCGGCGAACGCCTGGGTGAAGAACTCGGCGATCGGGGTGAGGCCCTGGTACTCGAACGGCTCGGGCGGCATCGTCACCCAGGCGTCGCGGGTCAGCAGCGCGACCAGCTGCTCGGTGCGGCCGTTCTCGAACGCGTCGGCGAACTGCCCGACCAGCTCGCGCTCGGCGGCCGAGCGCGGTAGCGGCGCGCGCTCGCGGCGCGGTGGCGCGGTCGCCTCGAGCGTGGCGCGGGCGCGTTGCAGGGCGCTGTTGACCGACACCTCGGTCGTGTCGAGCATGCCGGCGACTTCGGCCGCGCGGTAGCCGAGCACGTCGCGCAAGACGAGCACGGCGCGCTGGCGCGGCGGGAGACGCTGGAGCGCGGTGACGAACGCGAGCGCGACCGTCTCGTGCGCCTCGTAGCGGGCCTCGGGGCCGGGCGCGGAATCGGGCACTCCCTCGATCAGCGCGTCCGGGTATGGCTCGAGCCAGGGGAGATCGCCGTGACGGGTGGGCGACGGTGGCTCAAACGACAGCGCTCGCACCTCCGGCGGGCGGCGGGCGCCGTCGCGCAGTGCGTTCAGGCACCGGTTGGTCGCGATCGTGTACAGCCACGCGCGCAGCGAGGAGCGCTCCTCGAAGCCGTCAAGCCCGCGCCAGGCCGACAACATCGTCTCCTGCAGTGCGTCCTCGGCGTCCTGCAGCGAACCGAGGATCCGGTAGCAGTGGAGCTGGAGCTCCCGCCGGTGGGAATCGGTCAGCGTGCGGAACGCGTGCTCGTCCCCAGCGCGGGCCCGGGCCAGCGTGGTCGTGGTCATGGCCGGATCGTGTCATGGGTCATCACTCAAGAGGACACCGTCGCTCGGCGAAATTCATCGGTCAATTTGCGCGCACGGCCGGGTCCCAACTCGCGAGACAAACGACCGTGAGGAGGCAGGCATGCGCAGAGGACCGACTTGGGTGCTGATCGTCGCGTCGATCGCGTCGCTGATGGTGGCGCTCGACGCGCTCGTGGTGACGACGGCGCTCCCGACGATCCGGGTGGATCTGGGCGCTTCGATCGAACAGCTCGAGTGGACCGTGAACGCCTACACGCTGAGCTTCGCGGTGCTGCTGATGACCGGGGCGGTGCTCGGGGACCGGTTCGGGCGCCGGAGGCTGTTCGTCGCCGGCCTCGCGATCTTCTCCGCCGCCTCGGCCGCGTGCGCGCTCGCGCCGAGCGTCGGCTGGCTGATCGCCGCCCGCGCGGTTCAGGGGTCCGGCGCGGCGCTGATCATGCCGCTGGGGATGACCCTGCTGAGCGCGGCGTACCCGGCCGAGCGGCGCGCGGGGGCGCTCGGCATCTTCAGCGGGATCACCGGCCTGGCCGTGCTCGGCGGTCCGGTCATCGGAGGCGCAATCACGCAGGGAATCGCCTGGCAGTGGATCTTCTGGCTGAACGTCCCGATCGGTCTGCTGACCATTCCCGTCGCGCTGCGCCGAGTCGACGAGAGCTACGGGCCGCGCAGCGCGCCCGACGTTCCCGGCCTCGCGCTCATCACCGGCGCGGCGCTCGGGATCGTATGGGCGCTCGTGCGCGGCAACTCGGCCGGCTGGGGGAGCGTCGAGGTGATCGCGTCGCTGGCCGTGGGCGCGCTGCTCGCGCTCGGGTTCGTGCTGTGGGAGCGGCGCGCGACGGCGCCGATGCTGCCGCTGGCGCTGTTCGCGTCGCGCCCGTTCTCGTCGGGCAACGCGGCGATCTTCTTCCTGAGCACGGCTCTCTACGGCGCGGTGTTCTTCATGGCGCAGTTCCTCCAGACGGTTCAGCATCACGGCCCGCTCGACGCGGGTATCCGGTTGCTGCCGTGGACGGCGACGCTGTTCGTCGTCGCGCCGATCACGGGCGCGCGGATCTCCCGCGTCGGCGAGCGGCCGTTCGCGGTCGCCGGGCTGCTGCTCCAGGCCGCCGGGATGGGGTGGATCGCGCTGGTCGCCGGACCCGACGTCGCCTACTGGCGGCTCGTCGCGCCGCTCGCGATCGCCGGTTGCGGCGTCTCGATGGCGATGCCCGCGATCCAGAGTGCGGTCGTCGGCGCGGTGGCGCCGGCGAGCATCGGCAAGGCCTCGGGCACGTTCAACATGCTGCGCCAGCTCGGCGGGGTGTTCGGGATCGCGCTACTGGTGGCGGTGTTCACGGGCAGCGGCGGCTACGGATCGCCGCAGCTGTTCAGCGACGGGTTCACGGCCGCGATCGGCGTCGCGGCGGGGCTGTCGGCGCTCGGCGCGCTGGCCGGCCTGGGTCTGCCGCAGCGTCGGCTGGCGACCGCACGGCCGGGCATGGATGCCCGGCCGCATGGTCCCAAGGACGCTGCCGCAGGCAGCCCCAGTTCAGCGGTTTAGCTCCCGGTCACGTGGCTCCTCCGTGAGTTGTGGGAACTGCGCGGCGGCGGAACCTATGTGAGGATCCTTAGACGCGCCACGACGGCGTCGGCAGGCCGGTCCGGGGCGCGCTGAGCGAACCGGGCGGGCTGCTGGCCCTGGCGCCGCGGGCGCCACACCCGGAGGTACTGCGCGAGCAGGTAGGAGCCGATGACGATCGCCAGCGCGAGGAACTGCGCGGCGAACGTCTCCCAGTTGTTGAACAGGCTGAACCACGTGCCCATCCAGCCGGGGATCGAGAGCCAGTGGATCTCCGTCGTGCCGATCCAGCCCGCGAGCTGCATCTCGTTGACCTCCTCGCCGACCTGCACGAGGAGCACGAACAGGAGCAGCACGCCGGTGATGATCAGCAGTCGCCGGTAGGGCAGGCGCTGGTGCAGCCCGAAGGTGAGGACGCCCACCGCGGCGGTGAACAGCAGCCCGATGACCACTCCCTCGAGCACGACGCCGGCGCCGTAGATCTCGCGCAGGCTCTGGAGGAAGATCACGATCTCGAACGCTTCGCGGTAGACGGAGGTGAAGCCGAGCAGCGCCAGCCCGAGCAGCATCCGTCGCTGGGTCGTCTCGGCGTCGCCGCCCAGCAGGCCGCGCCGGCGGCGATGGTGGTGCGCGATCCACCCGGTCCAGTAGACCTTGTGGAAGAACCAGTTCATCACGATTAGCAGCACGATCAGGGCCGGGATGCCGGTGGCGGCCTGAATCGACAGCTCCGAGCCGTGGAAGCGCCCGATCAACCACACGACGCCGAACCAGGTGAGGACGCCGGCGCCCAAAGCCAGCGCGCTTCCGCCGACCACGGGACGGCGGTACACGCGATTGGCGCCGAGGAAGCTCGCGGTGATCGCCGCCAGCACCAAAATCGTCTCGAGGCCCTCGCGGAACACGAGGATCGCGCTGTCGATCACCACCGTGGTGCTCGCGAGGCGGTGTCCACCCTGCACGTCGGTCGGGTCGGGCGTGCCGCCCTTGGCGTGCCAGCCGAGCACCACCAGCACGACGGCCGCCGCGAGGACCACAGCGGTCCAGACGTAGAAGCTGGCTCGCTCCCCCGCGCGTCGCGGGCTCTTGGGGGCGGTTACGGTTGTCGGGTTGGCGCTCATCAGGTTAGGACAACCTTATTAGGCGACCCTAACACAGACTGGGCTGACGCGGCGCCACCCGCGTTGCAGCCGGGTCGCCAGTCAGGTGGCGACGGTCTCGGCGCCGAGCTGCTCGGAGATCGCCACGTCGATCGAGTAGTCGATCGGGACCACGATCAGCGTCGGCATGTCCTTGGCCAGGGCGTCGCCCAGGAGTCGGGGGAAGTCCTCCGCGCTCGAGCAGCGCCACGCGGGCAGCCCGAACGACTCGGCCAGCTTGACGAAGTCCGGGTTTCCGAAGTCGACCCCGAAGTGGCGCCCGAACCGCTTGTCCTGTTTCCACACGATCGAGCCGAACTGGCCGTTTTCCCAGATCACGTTCACCACCGGCGTGCGCAGGCGCACCGCGGTCTCGAGCTCCTGGGCGTTCATGAGGAAGCCCCCGTCGCCGCTCACCGCCACGACCTTGCGATCTGGGTGCACGAGCTTGGCGCCGATCGCGGTGGGCAGCGCGAAGCCCATCCCGGCCAGCCCGTTGGCGATCAGCACGGTGCCGGGCTCATGGGCGGGGAACATCCGCGCGATCCACAACTTGTGCAGGCCGACGTCCGAGACGAGGATGTCGTGACGGCCGAGGGCCTCGCGGATGTCCCAGAGCACGCGCGGTGGGCGCAACGGGTAGTGGTCGTCGTCGCGGGCGTCGCTCAAGGCGCCGATCACGACCTCGTGCAGGCGGCTAGTCCCGACCGTGGTCTGGCTGCGGGTGCAGGCGGCGGCCAGGCGGGCCAGGACGTGGGCGATGTCGCCGATCAGCTCGACGTCGGGAACGAAGTACTGGTCGATCTCGGCGGCGACGCTGTCGATCATCACGATCTGCTTGTCGCGGCGCGGGTTCCAGTTCTTGGGCGAGTGCTCGACGAGGTCGTACCCGACCGCGATCACCAGGTCGGCGTCGTCGAACCCGGCCAGCTCGTAGTCGCGGGCCTGGAGGCCGACCGTGCCGACCGCCTTCGGGTCCTCGTAGTCGACCAGCCCCTTGGCCATGAACGACTCCGCCACGGGGATGCCGGTGTTGTGGATGAACGCGCGCAGCGCACGCGAGGCGTGCCCCCGGACCGCGCCGTTGCCGGCCAGCACCATCGGGTTCTGGGCGCCGTCGATCAGGTCGGCGGCGCGCTGAAGCTCCTTGCTTCCGGGCTCGGGCTGAACGGGAGCGTGACGGGGCAGCGGCGAGGCGTCGAGCGGGCGGGCCATGACGTCCTCGGGCAGCTCGAGATGGGTGGCGCCCGGCTTCTCGGACTCCGCCACCGCGAACGCCTTGCGGACCACCTCGGGGACGATCTCGGGGCTCGAGACGCGAGCGTTCCACTTAACGATCGGGCGCATGATGCCGATGAGGTCGATGTACTGGTGGGATTCCTTGTGCATGCGCTCGATGTCGGACTGGCCCGTGAGGGCGACGAGGGGAGCGCGATCCAGGAAGGCGTCGGCCACGGCAGTGACCAGGTTCGTCGCCCCTGGGCCGAGGGTCCCCAGGCAAACGCCGGCACGGCCGGTCAGCCGGCCGTACGCGTCGGCCATGTACCCCCCGCCCTGCTCGTGGCGGACCGGGACGAACTCAATCGAAGAATTGGACAGGGACTCGCTGAGATCCAGCGTTTCCTCGCCCGGGATCCCGAAGACGTACCGAACCCCCTCCGCCTCCAGGCACTCGACGAAAACCTCTGAAGCCTTGCGTTCCGCCATCTCGTCACCGTATCTAACCGAAACAACATGGACTCACGCCGCAACGCGCCGGCGTGTTATGTGTCTTGCCATGTGGATGCGCGCGCTGGCGGTGGGCCTGTCGATGGCAGCGGCGCTGGTCCTGGCCGGGCCGGCGGCGGCCGCGAGCACCCTTTACATCAGCGGTGGCGGCGACGGCCATGGCGTCGGGATGAGCCAGTACGGCGCGTACGGGTATGCCCTGAACGGCTGGAACTACCAGCAGATCCTCGCCCGCTACTACACCGGCACGGCGCTCGCCCAGACCAGCCCCAGCCAGACCGTGCGGGTGCTGCTGGGCAGTGGGTCGGCGGCGTTCGCCGGCGCAACCCAGGCCGCCGGCAAGCAGCTGGACCCGAGCCTCACCTACGACGTCGTGCCTTTGAAGAGCGGTCAGCTCTCGCTGGTCAACCAGAGCACCCACAAGCTGCTCGGCAAGTTCAGCGCGCCGCTCACCGCCACCGCCCCCGGGCCCCTGAGCGTCGCGGGCCTCGGTGCGTACCGCGGCGCCCTCGAGTTTCGCCCCAACGGCACGAAGGGCGTGTACACGGTCGACGTGGTCGGACTCGACGACTACGTCCGGGGCGTGATCTCGGCCGAGATGCCCTCGACCTGGTCGGCTGAGGCGCTGAAGGCGCAGGCCGTGGCCGCGCGCACGTACGCGATCACCACCGACGTGGCCGGCACCTTCTACAACCTGTATCCCGACACCCGCTCCCAGATGTACCGCGGCGTGTCGGCGGAGACGCCCGCCACCGACGCCGCGGTGGCCGCGACCTCCGGCCAGGTCGTCACCTACGACGGCGCGCCGGCCACCACCTACTTCTTCGCCAGCTCGGGCGGCCACACCGAGAACATCGAGGACGCCTGGCCCGGGGCGAGCGCCGCTCCGTGGCTGCGCGGCGTCGACGATCCGTACGACGGCGCCGGCGGTGACCCCTACCACCGCTGGACTCGCCGGCTCACGGTCACGGGCGCTGGCAAGCGGCTCGGGAAGCTGGTCAAGGGCAAGCTGGTCGGGATCCGGGTCACCCAGCGCGGCGTATCGCCGCGGATCGTGTCGGCGGTCGTGATCGGCAGCGCCGGCTCAACGACGGTCACCGGCGCGCAGCTTCAGGGCGCGTTCGGCCTGCTCAGCACCTGGGCGAACTTCACCACGATCTCGGCCGCGGCCGGCCACACGCCGCCGTCCGCCCTGCCGCCGGCGCCCTCCTCGGGCGGGGCGAACGCCGCGAGCGATCTGGCCGTACTCTCGCAGCTCAAGCGCGCGTTCGCGCTCGCCGGCCAGACCGTCCCGGTGTTGCGGGGCAGTGTGGTCCCGGCGCGGAAGGGTGATTCGATCACGATCCAGGCCCGCGCCGGCAACGGCTGGCGGCCGATCAGCCGCGTCCGGCTGGGCCGGGGCGGCGCCTACTCGATTCAGGTTCCGCGCCCGGGTGTGTACCGGACGGTGTCCCGAGGGCTCGACGGGCCGTCGGTCGTCGTGCCGTAGCACTAGGCTCCGGGGCGACGATGCCCGGCCCGCTGCTCGCCGTTGACGCGCCGTTCGTGCTGTACCGCTCGTTCTTCGCGCTGCCCGACTCGATCAAGGGCCCCGAGGGGCACGCGGTCAACGCGCTGCTCGGCGCCACCAACCTGCTGCTGCGGATCGCCGCGGATCGCGGTCCTCGGGCGATCGTGATGTGCTTCGGCGCGGAGGCGGCGCCGTACCGGGTCGAGCTGTTTCCGTCCTACCACGCCGACCGTCCGCCGGTCCCCGATGAGCTCGCGTGGCAGTTCGAGCGCGCGCCGGCGCTGTTCGCGGCCTTCGGCTGGCAGATCGAGTCGGCCGACGACGTCGAGGCGGACGATCTGCTCGGATCGCTCGCCCAGGTCGAGGCGAACGCGGGTGGCCGGGCGCTGGTCGTGACGGGCGACCGGGACATGTTCCAGTTGGTCGGCGACCGGGTGTCGGTCCTGCTCCTGAAGTCGGGGATCAGCGGGTTCGAGGAAATGGACGCCGACGCCGTGCGGCGTCGCTACGGCGTCGGTCCGGAGCTCGTGCCGGACTTCATCGCGCTGCGCGGCGACCCGTCGGACGGCCTGCCGGGCGCCCTCGGCATCGGCCCCAAGACCGCCGCAACGCTGCTCGAGAAGTACGGCTCGCTCGAGGGGGCGATCGCCGGCGCGGGCGGCGAGCGTCCCCGGGTGGCCGCGGCGCTGACCGAATCGGCCGACGAGCTGCGTGCGTACCGGGACATCGCCACGCTGCGCCCACCGTCGGTGGAGCGCCCGCCGGATCGGGCCACCGATCTGGCCGGCGGTGCCCGGGCGGCGCGCGAGCTTGGGCTCAACCGCCTGGCCGAGCGGCTCGAGAACGCGTCGGATGTGAGCGAGCTGTAGACGCTACGGTTCGCCCGTGGCCAGCGAGATCCGCGTCGAGGAAGCGACCGAGATGTTCGACGGACTCGCGGCGGCGGTGGCGGGGCTGGTCGCGCAGCTCTCGCGGTCGGCGCGTGCGCCGTTGCCGGCCGAGGTCGAGGAGATCGTCCGCTCGCCGGCCTGTCACCTGCTGCTGGCGCGCGAGGCGGACGGCGGGATCATCGGGATGCTCACCCTGGTCGTGTTCCGCATCCCGACCGGCGTGCGCGCGTGGATCGAGGACGTGGTCGTCGACCAGGACGCACGTGGACGAGGGGTTGGCGCCGCCCTCAACCAGACCGCGATCGGACTGGCCGGCCAGCGCGGAGCGCGCACCGTCGACCTGACTTCGCGGCCCTCGCGGGAGGCGGCCAACCGGCTGTACCGCCGGCTCGGGTTCGTCGAGCGCGATTCGCACGTCTACCGATTCGAAGGTCCGCCTCCCGCGGACTGAGGCTCACCCGCTGAAGTGGATCCGGCCGTAGCCGATCCGCCCGCGCGTCATGGGCTGGGGCGGCAGCGCACCGGCGCCGCCGCCGCCCGGGAGCGACTCGGGGTCGGTCCCGACGCCGAGCAGGCTGCGCGTCAGCTGCTGACCGGCGTCGAGCAGGTCGTCGAGCGCGCGGGCGGCGTGCGCGGCGGTGACGAGCGGATCGGACGGGTTGTCCTGGAGCGCCTCGAGCATCGAGCGGCGGAGCAGCTCCTTTACGAACGAGGCGGTGACTCCGTCCGTGCGCTCGACGATCTCGCGCTTCTCGTCCTCCGAGAGCCGTAACGGGATCGACCGTCCGTACAGCGCGAGCAGCCGGCGTCGGCCCTCCTCGTCCGGCAGGTCGATCTCGATCGCGACGTCGACGCGGCCGGGGCGAGCCGCCAGCGCCGGCTCGAGCAGGTCAGCGCGGTTGGTGGTGAGCACGAACAGCAGGTCGGCGTCGGGGGCGGCGCCGTCCATGGCATCGAGCAGGTCGAACAGGACCGGGCTGGAACCCATCCCGGGCGGCCCGAAGCCGCGGTGCTCCGCCACGAGGTCGACGTCCTCGAGGACGATGACCGCGGGCTGGAGGTCCCGCGCGAGCTCGGCCACCGACCCGATCGCGTGTAGCGACCGTCCCGTGAGCACCAGCCGGGTGTACCCGCCCATCTGTCCGACCAGATAGCGCATCGTGTGGGTCTTGCCGGTCCCCGGCGGGCCGTACAGCAGCAGGCCCCGCTTCAGGTGCTGGCCGGCGCTGAGGAGCGCGTCCCGATGGGCGGCGATATCCAGCGCATGGCGCTCAACCCTGCCCAGGACCGCTTCCGGCAGCACCACCTCGTCGCGAGTGGTACGCGGGACCTCGCCGAAATCGAGCACGACGCCGCCCATGTTGTTGATGCTCACGTCGATCAGGTGCCCGCGGTACACGTTCAGGCGGTTGCGCAGCTCCCCGAGGCGGGCGTGCACGGCCTGCGCCGCGTCGACCGCGAGACCGGCGATCTCGACGTCGAGCGAAGGGGGACCATGTTCGGTGGCGGCGCTCACCTTGACGACGTAGCGGCCGTCGGCGTCGTCGACGAGCAGCAGCGCGAGCTCCAGGCAAGCGAGCGTCGAGCCCGGTCCGTTCGGCAGATCAGCCAGCGCCGGTGCCGACAGGCGCAGAGGCGGCAAGTGCTCGCCGGTCAGGAGTTGCTGCAGCGTCACCGGCGGGTGGTGGGGCGGGATCGAGAAGCCGTGCACCGCCACCTCTCGCCCGGGCTCGCGCGACCACGCGTTGAGTGCGGTCTGGAGATTCACGTGCTCGAACAGCGGCAGCGACCGTGTCACCACCGAGTGCTCGGCCGCCGCCTCGCCGAGGTGCTCGCTGACCAGCGCCACGACCTCGTTGCGCTCGTCCCGCCGCGTCGAGTACACCCAGTCGAGAAACGAGGTGAACGCCGCCGCGAACTCCCGTGCCTCCGAATCCGATGCGCCCGTCATGACACCGGCAACAATATCTGAGTAATCAGGGCGTGAAGCGGACCGTGATCACGTCGCCGTCGGCGACGACATAGTCGCGTCCTTCCAGGCGCAGCGTGCCGCGGTCGCGGGCGCCGGCGTACCCGCCGGCGGCGACCAGCTGGTCCCAGCCGATCACCTCGGCGCGGACGAAGCCGCGCTGGATGTCCGAGTGGATCAGCCCCGCCGCGTGCCAGACCGACAACCCATCGCGCAGATGCCAGGACTGCGCCGGCTTGTCCTCCCCGGCGGTGAAGAAGGCGATCAGGTGAAGGAGCGAGAACGCGCCTCGGATGACCGCGTTCAGGCCGGACTCGCTCAGGCCCAGCTCCGAGCGCATCGCCGCCGCCTCCTCGGGCTCGAGCTCGGCCAGTTCGGCCGCCAACCGGGCCGAGACCGCGATCGCCTCGGCGCCCTGGGCGCGGGCGTACTCGAGGATCGCCGGCGGGACCTCGTCGCTTCCCTCGTCCACGTTGGCCACGAACAGCACCGGCTTGGCGGTGAGGGGCGCCAAGAGCTGGACCGCGTCGGGGGCGTCGGCGGGCGGCGGGACGGTTCGCGCGGGGCGGCCGGACTGGAGCGCCTCGATCAGCCGGCGCAGCCAGTCGGCCTCGGCGATCGCGTGGCGGTCGCCGCTCTTGGCCGTGCGCGACACCCGATCGAGCCGGCGCTCGGCCTGTTCGAGATCGGCGTAGATCAGCTCGGTCTCGATCGTCTCGATGTCGGCCAGGGGGTCGACCCGGCCCTCGGGGTGGACCACGTTCGGGTCGGTGTGCACGCGGACCACGTGGACGATCGCGTCGGTCTCGCGGATGTTGGCCAGGAACTGGTTGCCGAGCCCCTCGCCTCGGTGCGCGCCGGCGACCAGGCCGGCGATGTCGTGGAACGCGATCGTGTCGGGTACGACCTTGGACGCCTTGACCGTGGCGGCCACGGCATCGAGCCGCTCGTCGGTCACGGGGACCACGGCGACGTTGGGGTCGATCGTCGTGAACGGGTAGTTGGCCGCCTCCGCGGCCACCCCGGTCAGCGCGCTGAAGAGCGAGGACTTGCCCGCGTTCGGCATCCCGACGATCCCGACCTTCACGGCACGAGCTCCGCGACGGCGGTGCCGAGGACCGCGCCGGCGATCACGTCGGACGGGTAGTGCACGCCCAGATACGGCCGGCTCGCGGCCATGGCTGCGGCCGACGCGTACAGCAGCCGGGCCGGGACGAGACCCGCGTAGGCCCGGGCGGCCGCGAACGACGTGGTGGCGTGGGCGCTCGGGAAGGACAGCTTGGTCACGGTCGGGGTCAGCGGGCGCAGTCCCGGCAGGTCAGGACGCCGCCGGCGCACGGCGAACTTGATGACCTGGTTGGCGGCGTAGGAGGCGGCGACGGTGCGCACGCCGCGCAGCCAGGCTCGGCGGCGGCCGGGCCGGCGATCCAGGGCGGCGCCGGCCAGACCGAGCGCGAGCCAGACGGCGGCGTGCTCGCCACTTCGCGAGTACGCCCCGATCGCGCGCTCCGCTGCGGGCTGGTGGCCGTGTGTGCGCGCGAAGACCAGGCCGGCTCTGTCCATGTCGATCAGCCTCACGCCGTGGGACTGTAGGCGGACGCCCAGCGGATCGGCAGCCCGTGGTCGCCGGCCACGGCAAGCACGGTCTCGGCGACGTGGGGGTGTTCGTGACGTTCGTGCAGCGCCAACCGCGGCCGGCCCATGTGCTCGGCCCGGGTTGGCTCCATGCTCAGGCGCACGACATCCGATTGTCCGTCGATCGCGCGTTCGATCGCCGCCCACTCCTCGGACTCGACGTACTGGCGCATGATCGAGTGCCACACCACGGTGAGCTCGCCGTCACGACGCGCGGCCAGGGCGTCGCGGAGCCATGTGGAGGCGCGCTGCCGGTCGATCGGGACCGGGTCGCGGGCGGCGACCGACAGTGCGGCGCGGAGCCGCTCGACGCGATCCAGCTCGTCGGGCCAGATGTAGGAGAGCAGCGTGAGCCGGTCGTCCTGGCGCGTCGGATCCAGCGGCGCCAGGTCGCAGCCCGCCCGCGCGACGATGTCCAGCCGCGCCGCCGCGGCGCCGAGGTCGAACGGCGGTGGCGAGGCCCAGGGCTCCTCGAACCGCAGCGCCGAGGCCGGATCGCCCAGCTCGCGGCCGCCGACCACGTAGGCGTAGCGGTCGACCAGAAGGTTCAGGCCGGCGCTGGCCCCGATCTCGAGCAGGCGAATCGGGCGGCTGTGGCGGTTGGTCAGCCACAACAGTCCCGCGAACAGCACCGCGGAGCGCCCTGGCTCGTTGGTCTGCACGGTCCGGTGCACGCGAGCCCTGATCTGGTCGAAGTGGTCGCACATCGCGGCTCGCGCGGCCGGCCAGACCCCCTCGGGGGCGAGCTCCCCACCGGCGCTCGAGTAGAAGACGGCTAGCTCGGGCGCCTGGCCGGAGAGGACCAGGTAGTGAAGCGCCCCCATCAGCCGGAGCTGAGGCACCGAGCCGGGTGGCGTCGGGATGCCCGCGAACAGCCGCGCCACGGGCCCGCCGCGGTCGATGTCGTCGGCCGCCGCGCTCATCAGCCCCACATAGAGCGGCGACCGGCCCGCCTGCACGAGCGAGTCGGCGTGGCGGCGGAACCGGTCCGCCAGGCTCCGACCGCCGGCCCAGGAGTCGCCGGCGCCACCGTAAGGAAGCTGCGCACGATCGGTCACCGTGGTTAGTGTCCCGGACATGCCCCCTCGCATCACCGTGGTCGGCTCAGCCAACATCGATCACGTCGCCCGCTGCCCGCGCCTGCCCCGGCCCGGCGAGACGGTCACCGACGCCACGTTCGAGCGGCTGCCGGGAGGGAAGGGCGCCAACCAGGCCGTGGCCGCGGCGCGGATGGGGGCGCTGGTCAGGTTCGTGGGACGGATCGGGCGCGACGACCTCGTGCTGCGCTCAATCGAGGACGCGGGCATCGACGTCAGCGGCGTGGTGCGCGACGACGGCGAGACCGGTGTGGCGTTCGTGCTGGTCGAGGAGAGCGGCGAGAACATGATCGTGACCGCGCCGGGAGCCAACCGCCGTCTGACGCCCGATGCGGTCGAGGTGGGCGAGGCCGACGCGGTGATGTGCCAGCTCGAGATCCCGCCCGAGGTGGTCGTGGCCGCGCGGGCCCAGGCGCGGTTTTTCTGCCTGAACGCGGCGCCGGCCCGCGGCATGCCCAAGTTCGAGCGCGAGCCGGACCTGATCGTCGCCAACCGATACGAGTACGAGCAGATCGAGCCCGGTCGCTCGCTCGTGGCGCTCACGCTCGGTGCGGAGGGCGCGGTGCTGCTCGAGCGCGGGCGCGAGATCGCGCGGGCCAGCCCGCCCGCGGTCACCGCGGTCGACGGCACGGCGGCGGGCGACGCGTTCTGCGCGACGCTCGTGGTGTCGCTCCTCGAAGGCCGGGAGCGCGAGGCGGCGCTGGTGCGGGCGTGCGCGGCCGGCGCGCTCGCCGCCTCTCGGCCTGGTGCGCAGCCGTCACTGCCGACGGCGGACGAGGTCGACGCGCTGATGAATGAATAAGTAACTTCACATGTTCCCGCTGGCGCCCGCGGCGGCTTAGACTTGCCCGCGATGGACCGGGAGTCAGCGTTGGGGGACGCGGCTGGGTCGTGGTTGGGCGCGTTCGATGACGAGGTGCGGATGACGCGCCCGCGCCGGCGCGCGTTGGTCGCGATCGGCCTGGGGGAATTCGTCGATGCATATGACCTGATCGTGATCAGTGGGGCGTTCTTCGCGATTCAGTCACATTTTCGGCTGAGCAGCGGGGAGGTCGCCTGGTTGCAAGCAGCGGCGTTTTTCGGTTCGGCGGTGGGAGCGCTGTTTTTCGGCGATCTGGCGGACCGGATCGGTCGACGGCGCGTGTTCGTCTTGAACCTGGTCGCGTTCGTGGGCCTGGCGCTGGTGTCCGCGGTAGTCACCGAAGTGTGGATGTTGTTCTTGGTTCGGATCTTGATCGGGGTCGCGATCGGGGCGGATATCGCGGCCAGCATCTCGTTCTTGGCAGAGCTCTCGCCGAAGGGGTCTCGGGGCGGATGGACGGGGGCGATGCCCCAGATCACCTGGTCGTTGGGCGCGATTTGCGCGGTGTTGGTCGACGCCGGGCTGTACGCGTTGGTGGGGACGCAGTCGTGGCGGCTGGCGTTCGCAGCGGGTGCAATACCGGCGGTTGCGGTTCTGTGGTTGCGGCGGTCGTTGCCGGACTCGCCCCGATGGCTGTTGGCGCAGGGGCGAGTCGAGGAAGCCGTGGGAGCATTCGAGCAGTTCGGTGTCCGGGTGCTGGATCACTCGCGCTTGGCGACGATCCCCGCACGGCCGGTGGCGGTGGTCGGGATCCGGACGCGGGTTCAGCGTTGGCTCGATCCGTACGCGAGGTTGTTTGCCGGCGCGCGCCGCATGGCGGTGGTATTCGCGATCTTGATGATCGGTCTGATCCCGCTGAACGGGATCGGGCAGAGCGTGCTCACTCCGTATGTTCTGCACCAGTTTGGCGACCTGAGCAGGGTCGAGTCGATTCTGGCCGGGTCGGTGATCTGGATCGGCGCGCTGGCCGGGTCGTATCTGGCCTGGCAGACGATCGATCGGATCGGGCGGATCACCTCGATCGTGGCCGCGCTGATCGGGTTTGTCGTGGTCTACGTGTTGATGGTCACAGTGGCGCTCGGGACCCCATGGCTGGTGCCGCTGTTCTGCCTGCTCGGCGTGGTCACGTGGTGGGGCGCGTCGGCGTGCTGGCCGCTGCCGTCGGAGCTGGCGCCGACCGAGGTCCGCGGGCGCGCGCAGGGGCTCGGGAGCGGGCTGCAACGGCTCAGCATCGGAGTGAACGTGCTGCTCGTGTCCCACATGCTGGCGTGGGTCGGGTTCCGCGCTACGGTGCTCGCGGCCGCCGGGATCTCGGTGGCGTTGATCCCGCTCGCGCTGTGGGGCCGGCGGTTCGAGCCCGCGAGAAAATCGCTCGAAGTCGCCAGCGGCGATCAGCTTCTCGCCGTCCCGATGGCCGGGCCTGCCGCTGCCGGTGTGCCGCCCGGGGTGGTCCTCAGCCCTTAGAACGGCGCGAGCTTGGGCGAGATCGCCCGCGCCCAGCGCCCTGCCCGTCTTGCCCCGCGCCCGGACGGGCGTCCGGGCTCTTGCCTGCCGGGGCGAGAGTTTCATCGGCGACGTGGCTCATGGCCAGCGCGATCGCGCCGAGAACCTCGGCCGTGCCGCCGAGCTCGCCGAGCACCACCGGATAGTGCCCCGACGCCGGCGAGATCCACCGTTCGAGCGAAGCGCTGATGCTTTCCAGCAGGGGCTGCCCGGTCGGCGCGAGCTCTCCTCCGATGATCACGAGCTCCGGATCGAGCAGGCTGCACACGCCGGCCAGGACGCGCCCGACGGCCTCGCCGGCGTCGGCGATCAGCCTCGCGACGCCGGGGTCTCCCTCTCGAGAAAGGTCGATCAGCTCGTCGACCGTCATGTGCGGCCCGTACATCTGGCGCAGCGCGGCAGTCAGCGCGGCCCCGCCCGCGACCGTAGCCAGGCAGCCCCGGTTGCCGCAGCGGCACACCTGCCCGTCCGGGTTGACGACGATGTGTCCTAGCTCGCCGGCCGCGCCACTCTGTCCGCTGAATATCCGCCCGTCGATGATCACCCCGCCGCCGATCCCCTCCGACAGGCCCACGTAGAACAGGTTCCGCGTGCCGCGCCCGGCTCCGAAGGTCGCCTCGGCCAAAGCTCCGAGGTTGGCGTCGTTGCCGACGTGGATCGGCACGCCCAGGCGCTCTCCGAAGAACTCGGCCACGTTGACCTCGGCCCAGCTCGGAAAGATGACGCCGGAGGCGAATCCTGGCGAGTCCGAGCGAACCGGTGCTGACACCGCGACCCCTGCGCTGATCAACTGGTCCGGCTGGAGCTCGGCGTGGCCGATCGCTCTCAAGACCATCGCCTCGGCCACCGCCAGCGCTTCCTGGGCCTGATGCGCGATCTCGAGGCGGTCGCTGCGGGCGTCCACCAACACCTCGCCGGCGCGATTAGCGACCGCGACGCGGACGATCTCACGCCCGAAGTCGACCCCGACGAACCCGCCGGACGACGGCTCCAGACTCAGCAACGTGGCCGGACGCCCCCCCGCGGGCGAGGGAGCCTGTCGCGCAGACTCCGCCCGCTCGACCACGGTCCCCTCATCGAGCAAGTCCGCCACGATGCTGGACACAGTCGTCCGAGACAGTCCCGTCTCCCGCACGATGTCCGCCTGGCTCGCCGCTCCGCGTCGCTGCAGCACGGACAGCGCCCGCGCGCGATTCCGCGCCCGGAGCGATTCCAGAGAACCAGGTGCCTCCCGAGCCATCGTCGGGAACTATATCAAGACTCCGGATCTACCGGATTCAAAGAATAACGAGTTTGTCCTTGACACGGAAGAATGAGCGCCGTAGGCTTTGTCCCGAGTGAGGATAAACCTGGGTGTAAAGCAGGACGCTTTACCACTCCTTCTGGAGAAACATCCGGGCCACTGCAACCATCGCAGTCGGGGAGGTGGATCCCTGTGTACAGCCGGGACACCACGCGCGCATCTCGGGTCGTCCGTCAACTGATGCTTCTGGTCGGGGCTGGGGTGGTGGCGGCGGCGGTCGCTGAGTCCGCCGCCGCCGCCGGCTGGTCGATCCAGCCGGCCCCGCGGCCCCCGCACTCGAGCGAAACCGACCTATTCGGTGTGTCGTGCACGTCGACGCGCGACTGCGTCGCCGTCGGTCAGTCAGTCGTCGCGTCGACCGACGATCCTGTCCCGTTGGTCGAGCACTGGAACGGCTCGACGTGGTCGATCGTGCGGACGACGATCCCGACCGCCTATGGCTGGTCGGGGGCGCTCTTGGCAGTGTCATGCAGTTCGGATATCGCGTGCACAGCGGTCGGCTCGTCCTACAGCAGTGCTTCAGGGACGGTTCCGCTCGCCGAGCGCTGGAACGGCTCGTCCTGGTCGATCCAGCGGACTCCCCACCCATTCGGCATCGACGACTTCAACGACGTGTCGTGCGCGTCGAGCACAGCCTGCATCGCTGTCGGCAGCGGCCAAGAGTCGTTCGCGCAACGGTGGGACGGCACGCGCTGGTCGGTTGAGAAGATCAATTTCGGCGATCCGCAAGGACGGGCAAACGCGCTAACCGGTGTGTCCTGCCCATCCCAGGGCATCTGCGCGGCGGTCGGTTGGGACGACATCGGCCTGTGCGCCGACGAATACGAGAGCGACTACGACGTCGCGGTCCTTGGATTGTGGAAATCCGCGCGCTGGTCGCTCGGGCGCCATCCGAATCTAGGGTGCTCCTCCGGCCAGGACAACGGCGCCGGCAACTGGCTGAACGCGGTCTCGTGCACGTCGCCGACGGCGTGCACCGCGGTCGGCTCCGAGGTCGACCGCTGGGATGGCCGCCGCTGGTCCGTCCAATCGGCACCAATCGGCATCGACGCTCTGTCGGCAGTGTCGTGTCCGTCGACGAACGCGTGCACGGCAGTCGGCTCCCGGAGCTACACGTGGAACGGTCAGCAATGGTCGAGCCTGGCGATCCCCCGGCCGGCGCACGTCAAAGCCGCCGCGCTGGGCAGCGTGTCCTGCACGTCGCGGGAGTCCTGCGTCGCTGTGGGGAGCTACGAAGACCGCCAAGGCGAGGAGCACTTACTGGTCGAGTCAATCGGGGGCGAGGAGCGATGAACATGGCGAGATCAGCCAACACCAACACAGACGCCCGCTCCGGGATCGGCTACTCCGCCGGGCTCGACGGCATCCGGGCCCTCGCGATCGTCGCGGTCCTCCTGTACCACGGTGGCGTGGTCTGGGCGGCCGGCGGCTTCCTCGGGGTCGAGGCTTTCTTCGTGCTGTCGGGATTCCTGATCACCTCGCTGCTCATCGCCGAGTGGCGCCGCTCCGGAACGGTCGCGCTCCGTGCCTTCTGGGCGAGGCGCGCGCGACGACTCCTCCCCGCCTTGTTCTGCCTCGTCGGGGTCGTGGGCCTGTACGAGGCGCTCGCGTCGACCGACAGCTTGGTCCCCGGCCTCAAGGGCGACGGAATCGCGACCCTGTTCTACTACGGCAACTGGCACGAGATCGCCACCGGTTCCAACTACTTCGCGGCGACCGGTCCGCCGTCGCCGCTCCAACACACCTGGTCACTGGCGATCGAGGAGCAGTTCTACATCCTGTGGCCCGTCTCGCTGCTGGCCGCGACCTGGCTCACACGTCGCGTTCTGCGCCGGCGCAGACCGACCGACCGGCGCGTGATGGGGATGTTGCTGGCGATGAGCGTGACCCTCGCGCTCGCGTCGGCGGTCGAGGCGATGATCCTGTTCCACGGCGGCGCCGGCGCGAACCGCGTGTACTACGGAACCGACACGAGAGCCGTCGGCCTGCTCACGGGCGCGTCGCTCGCGTTCGCGCTCGCGCTCCTGCGTAGTCCCGCCCCGGGCGCGCGAACCACGTCCCCGGCACGCGGCTCGGGCGCGCTCGGCTGGAGCGCCCTCCTCGCGCTCTCCGCGGTGCTCGTGATGATGCACTACGGCGACGGCACATCGCCATGGCTCTACCCGTTCGGGATGCTCGCCCTCGACCTCGCGGTCGCGGTCATCATCGCCGCGGTGGTGCTCCGTCCCGGCTCTGTCGCCGGCCGGATCTTCTCGGTCGCGCCGGCGCGCCGGCTGGGACAGATCTCCTACGGTGTGTACCTCTGGCACTTCCCGCTGTTCCTGTGGCTCACCGCCGCATCGACGGGCGTGGCCGGCGCTCGGTTGCTGGGCCTGCGGCTGTCGGTCACGCTGCTCGTGAGCATCGTCTCGTTCGTGCTCATCGAGCAGCCGGTGCGCCGCCGCAAGCTGCCGAACTGGCTCGTCGTGGGCCTGGCGCCGGCCACCCTCGGAGCCGCGTGCGTCGCGTTGTTCGCCGGGGCGGCGGTAGCGGCGCCGCCACTCGCGACGGCGCCCCTGCCGAAGCCGCCCGCGCGTGTGGAGGGGACGCAGGTGTGCCGCGTCGCGCTCACGGACACCAAGCAGTACGGGCTATCACCGCTGTCGCCCGACGTCGCGGCGGTGCAGCAGCCGCAATGGCTGGCCGCCCACGAGCTGAGCTGGAGCTCCCACAGCCGGGTGACGTTCCACACGTGTCCGCCGAAGAAGGTGTTGCTGATCGGCGACTCGCTCGCGTTCTCGCTCGGGCTCGGTCAGATGATCGAGGAGCACAACTACGGCGTCGAACTGGCGAACGCCGCGATTCTCGGTTGCGCGTTCCACCCCGGAGGCGAGCTCAACATCTCTGGGACGTGGGAGTCGCTCCCGGCAGGATGTCCCGGGGCGCTCGGCCAGTGGCGGCGCGACGAGCTTGCGTTCAAACCGCAGGCGGTGATCGTCGAGCTCGGGTACCGGGACGAGTTCGACTGGCGCGTGCACGGCAAGGTCGTGCAGCTTGGCCAACCCGCATTCGACGCCGCCGTCGAGGCCCAGATCCAACGCTACATACAGGTACTGGGCGGCGGCCACACGCCGATCCTGTTCCTGTCGGTCCCGTTCGCAGATCCCCGTCCTCAGCCCGACGGATCACCCTCCCCGGCCGCGTCCCCGGCACGGCACGCGCTGATCAACTCGCTGCTGCGCTCGGCCGCCGCGACCGATCCGGCGGGCGTGCAGGTGTTGAACATCGACGACGTGGTCTCCCCCGGGCACAAGTACGAGCGGGAAGTGAACGGCAAGCTCTGCCGGTTCGACGGCATCCACTTCGCGATCTACTGCAGTGAGCTGGTGGCGCCCGACGTACTGAGCGCCGCCCGCGGGCTGATCGTGCGGCCTGCCGCGCCAGCCGTGCCGACCGCCCTGATCCCATGATCACGCGCGTGGGTGTCATCGTAGGGGCCACCGTCTTGATGACGGTGGCCCTCACCGGGTCTGCCTACGCGCGGCTGACCACGACCCAGCTCGCGACGGACCTCGCCGCCTCGGCCAGCCTCAGGCACGCCCCCGCGGACCTCGAACCGCCGCTCGACGTGGCCGCGGGCGCGGCGCCGCTGATCGTCAGGAACGGGTGTCATCTGTCGCGGACCGGCCTGCGCAGCAAGCCGTGCGTCTACGGGGACACGACGTCGAACACGACCGTGGTCCTGTTCGGCGATTCCCACGCCGCCTACTGGTTCCCGGCCCTGGATCAGATCAGCCGGGAACAGCACTGGCGGCTGGTGGATCTGACCAAGGACGGGTGTCCATCCGCCGAGGTGAACATCGCGGCCTGGTTCCGGCACGGGGGCCCTTACCCCGAGTGCACGGACTGGCGTAGCAGCGCGATGACGCAGATCCTCGCGCTGCACCCCGCCCTCGTGATCGCGTCGGAGGCGAGGTATCTCGAAGAGCCCGAGGCGCGGCCGCTGGCGGGGGTGCCCACCGGCCAAGGCACCACATGGTTGAACGGCTTGGCCGCGACCTTCCGCTTTCTGAATCGCGCGGCCGCCCATGTTGCGTTCATCTCGGATGTGCCGACTCCCACCCGATCCGCTCCGACCTGCGTCTCACTGCACCGGTCGAACGTGCAGCCGTGCGACACGAGCCTCAGTGCGGCGATCCGGCTGCCGGGGGTAAAGGACGACGAGCGCGTGCTCGCGCAGCGCGAGCACGTGGCCTGGGTCGACCCGACGCCGTGGTTCTGCGCCTCGACGACGTGTCCGGCGATCGTTGCCAACCTGCTCGTCTTCCGGAACATCGCGCACATGGAGCCGGTGTGGTCGCGCTTCATCGCTCCCGTTCTCGCCGACGCGCTGGTCCCGGTCATGCAGGGCGCGGGCTGATCACATGCGCCGGGTCGGGCCGGCCTTCCGGCCCGGCCGCACTGTAGTCGCCGAACGGGGCGTCGCGCTGCTGCGTGGCCGCGCGTACGCCGTCGGCGGCCGAGCGCTCGACGAAGGCCTGGCCCTCCGGCGTGTTGCGCATCAGGCCGTCCAGGATCGGGCCGAGCGTCTGGGTGGCGCGCAGTCCCATGTTCTCGTAGGCCTGGTTGACGATCAGCTTCATCGCGGCCAGCTGGGAGGATGGGATCGCCGCGAGTTGCCGCGCCTGCTCGGCGACGGCGCTCTCCAGCTGGTCGAATGGGACCGCCGCGTTGACCAGCTCGATCTCGGCCGCCTCGCGGCCCGACAGCGGCTTGCCGGTCAGCGCGTGCTCCTTGGCCTTGGTCAGGCCGAGGCGGTACAGCCACATGCCGGACAGGTAGCACCCCCACACCCGCGAGTAGGGAGTCCCGATCTGGGCGTCCTCGGCGGCGATGATCAGATCGGCGCACAGGGCCATGTCCGAGCCGCCGCCGACGCACCAGCCGTGGACCTGGGCGATGACCGGCTTGGGGGTGCGCCACATGCTCATGAACTTCTGCGTCGGGCCGTACGGGGAGGCGGCCAGGGCGAAGTCCTTGCCCGGATCCCAGCGCCCGTCGGTGGTAAGGGCCTCATCCCAATGGTGAAAGCCGCCGGCGAAGTCGTAGCCGGCGCAGAACGCGCGGCCGGCGCCGCGCAGCACGATCACCTTCACGCCCGGGTCGAGCGTCGCCCGCTCGATCGCGGCCTCGAACTCGTCGGGCATCGGGGGCACGATCGTATTGAGCCGGTCGGGGCGGTTGAGCGTGATCGTCGCGACGGGTCCGGCGACGTCGTAGAGCAAGGTGTCCAAGGTTCATACTCCTGGGGTTGGTTAGGCGGCTGCTGGCAATCCTGGTGGCGGGCATTGTGGCCGTGGGATGCGGCGGGGCGTCCGCGCGGACGCCCCCGGTGGCGCCGGCCCACTGGACGGCGCTGGTCCACGTGGACCGGCCGCTCGACCTCGCCGGCCCTCGCCGGGACGGTTCGTTCGTGCTCGCCGCAGCCGGGAAGCTGTGGCTGCTCACGCCCGGGTCGGGTCGCGCGACGCGGTTCGCGCCCGGATATCAGAGCCCCGGGGGCGAGGAGCCGTACGTCGCGCTGCCGGCGGTGAGTCACCGCGGCTGCAGCTTCGGCTCGGACACCGTGTACGCGCTGCGGCTGGCAGCCGGCCGCGGGGTCGTCGGGATCACGCAGAACCGGCCGCCCCGGATGTTCGCGACCCTGGCGGCGCGTGGGTTGATCGACGGGATCGCGTTCGACGAGACCGGTCGCTTCGGCTACCGGCTGCTCGTGACGGTCGAGCACGGCGCGACGACCACGGTGGTGGCGATCGACTGCCGCGGCCGGGTGGACACGATCACCGGCCATGCGCCCAAGGTCGAGGGCGGGATCGCGGTGGCGCCGGCGACGTTCGGGCGCTTCGCCGGCGACCTGATCGCCTCCGACGAGAACACCGGGCGGATCTACGCGATCTCACCCACCGGGGCGAACGCGCTCGTGGCGCAGTCGGGGCTGCCCCACGGCGGCGACACCGGCGTCGAGAGCGAGGCCTTCCTGCCGGCGCGCGGCCGGTTCGAGGCGCTGCTGGCCGATCGGCTCACGCCCGGAAACCGGCATCCGGGGGACAACGCGGTGCTACGCATCGGCTCCGACGCGCTGTTCGCGGCCGGCGCGCATCCGGGTGATCTCCTGGACGCCACCGAGGGCGGGGCGAAGACGGTGGCGGTCCACTGTGGCGCGAGCGCGTGCACGGTTCGTCACGTCGCGGACGGGCCGGCTATCGCCCATCCGGAGGGTCACATCGCGATCGCGCCGCGGTGACCGCATCCGGCTCCGGGCCGCGCGCGCTCCGCTTCTAGGAGTCCGGTGAGACCGCTCCGCGCGCTCGGCTGCTTCCACAGCCCGGTATCCGGCCGGGCTACCTTGTCCCGAAGCCCACGCGGTGGTCCTCGTGGTCGACGAGGACGTACACAACGCGCTTGAGGTCGAGCGCGACGGTGCCGTCTTCGGCGGGGAGGTCCCACCACGTGTCGGACCCGAGCGCCTGCCGAAGCTCGGTCAGATCGGTCGGGTTCACGCGAGCGCTGAGGACCTGGCCGCCTTCGAAGCCGATCGAGATCTTCTGTGGCTTTTCGTCTGGCATATCAGTGTTGGACGATTTCGGTGAGGACTCCGCCGGTGGAGCTCGGGTGCACGAAGGCTACCTGGGTGCCGCGGATACCGGTGCGCGGCCGCTCGTCGATCAGCCGGACGCCGGCGGCGCTGAGCGCGCTCAGAGTGTCCTGTACAGAGGCGACGCGGTAGGCGACGTGGTGCAGCCCGGGCCCCTTGCGGGCCAGGAACTTGCCCACCGTGGTATCGGGCCCGAGCGGCTGAAGCAGCTCGATATGCGAGTCGCCGACGTCGAGCAGCGCCGCGTCGACCCCCTGCTCGTGGACTGTCTCTCGGTGCACGAGCGGCATCCCGAGGGTGTCGCGGTACACCGCAAGCGCGGCGTCGATCGACTCGACGGCCACGCCGACGTGATCGATCGCCGTCAGCATTCGCCGCCGGAGACTACCGGCGGCCGGGTTCGGGCGGCGCGGCCGGGTTGACCGCGGTGGCGGCGGCGACCGACAGCTGGCCGATGCGCGCCGGCGCCGCGCGAGGGACGTTGCCCATGATCCGGTCGATGTCGGCGCGCTCGAGCACCTCGTTGGTCAGCAGAGTGGCGGCGAGCTCGTCGAGCTGGACGCGGTGCGCGTCGACGATGTGCTGGGCGGCGCGATAGGCCTCGTCGGCCAGCTCGCGGACCTCGGCGTCGCGGACGCGGCGCGTCGCCTCGGCCGCGCCGTCGTCGATCGCGCGCAGCGAGCCCGAGCCGGTGCCCATCGCGTACTCGTGGACCATCGAGTGCGCGATCTCCGCGACGCGCCTGAGGTCATCCGACGCCCCGGTGGTGATCGAGCCGAACACCAGTTGCTCTGCGGCGCGTCCGCCCAGCAGCATGGTCATGAAGTCGATCAGCTCCTCGCGCGTCTTCAGATACCGGTCCTCCTCGGGGAGGTTCAGCGTGTAGCCGAGGGCACGGCCGCGCGGGACGATCGAGATCCGGTGCACGCGGTCGACGCTCGGAAGCAGCTCTCCGCACAGAGCGTGTCCGGCCTCGTGATAGGCGACGACGCGCTTCTCGTGGTCGGTCATCGTCTTGCGCGACTGGACGCCGGCCACCACGCGCTCCAGGGCAGAGTCGAAGTCGCGCATGTGCAGACGGTCGACGCCGCGCCGGGCGGCAAAGATCGCGGCCTCGTTGCAGATGTTCGCGAGGTCGGCCCCGGTCAGCCCCGAGGTCTGGCGAGCCAGCAGCCCCAGGTTGACGTCGTCGGCCAGCGGCTTGTTGCGCGAGTGGACGTGGAAGATCCGCTCGCGCCCGGTCACGTCGGGGGGTGAGACGAAGATCTGGCGGTCGAACCGGCCGGGGCGCAGGAGCGCCGGGTCGAGCTTCTCGAGCAGGTTCGACGCGGCGATCACCACCACGTCCTTGCGCGCGGTGAAGCCGTCCATCTCGACGAGGAGCTGGTTCAGCGTCTGGTCGCGCTCGCCGGAGACGTCGAACCCGCGGTGCCCGCCGACGGCGTCGAGCTCGTCGATGAACACGATGGCCGGCGCCTGTTTGCGGGCGGCTTTGAACAAGTGGCGGATGCGGGCGGCGCCGACGCCGACGAACATCTCGACGAACGCCGCCGCGGACTGGGAGAAGAAGGTGGCCCCGGACTCGTGGGCCACGGCCTTGGCCAGGAGCGTCTTGCCCGTGCCGGGCGGCCCGTGGAGGAGGATGCCCTTCGGCACCTTGGCGCCGAGCTCGCGGAAGCGCTGCGGATCCTTGAGGTAGTCGACCACCTCGCGCAGCTCCTCCTTGGCCTCGTCGGAGCCGGCGATCTCGGCCCAGCCGATGCTCGGAGCCGCGTCCGGCTTGATCTTGGCGGGCCGGGTGCGCGGCATGAACCGCATCAGCGCGAATACGCCGATGACCAGCGCGCCCATGAACACGATCGGCAGCCACGCCTGAAGGAACGAGGTCACGTCGGGATAGCCCATGAACGTGCTCGGGGCGTGGAAGATGGGGAGGAGGAGGTGGTGAGTGGGATGGGCCCCCGTGGTCGCCCCGCCTCCTCCGATGAAGGTTGCCGCCTGGATCATGAGGCTCTTCCGCTCATCGGCACGCCCGCGGAGTTACTCAACCCTCTCGAGCCGCGGGTTCGGCGAATAGCGGCGCCCGACCTTCGCCTGGGGACGCCCGTCGACCAGCACGACGTCGGCGGTGAAGTCGTTGTCGCCGCGGATCAGCGATGAGCCGACCCCGTAGGCGTCCACCGGGATGCCCTTGGACTCGAACTCCTGGATCCGCTCCACGGTGAACCCGCCGCTGGCCACGATCCGAACGTCGGGATAGCCCGCCTCGTCGAGCGCGCCGCGGACCTTCTCGACCAGGCGCGGGTTGACGCCGGTGGGCTTGAACCCGCCCATCTCGGTCCACAGCGAATGGTCGACGAGGTCCTCGCTGGTGTCCAGGCGCAGGCCCCAAAGCTTCGGCCCCAGGGCCTCGGCCACCTCCAGCGCAGTCCTGACCGAGTCGTTCTCGAAGTCGGCCAGCACGGTGATGTTCATCTCGCCGTGGTAGCGGTCGGCGAACACCCTGGCCGCTCTGACCGTGTCCCCGCCGTAGGCGGCGATCAGCGCGTGCGGGACCGTACCGATGCCACGTCCGCCCCACCACGAGGCCTGGGCGTCGGTCGACACGCCGATCGCGCCGGCCACGTGCGCGCTCCAGCCGTCGCCGGTCTGCACGAGCCAGTGGTCGTGCCGCGCCGGGAAGAAGAAGATCTGCTTGCCCCGGGCGGCGTGGACCACCTGCAGGACGTTGCGCATGATCAGCGACCGGCGGGCCAGGGTGCCGAGATACACGGTCTCGAGGTGCGCGAACAGGCTGTAGTCGCCCTCGATCGTCATCACCGTCTCGTGCGGGGCGATCTGGTCGCCTTCGCGCAGGGCTTGCACCTCGAGGTCGTTCCAGCCCGAGACCCACGTGCCATCCTCCCCTTCGCGGCCCGAGCACAGCTTGAGGACCGCGATCGCCTCGTCGATTCCGCCGAGCACCGAGTCCCGCTTCTGGAACACCTGCATCGTGACGTGCGGGCGGTGGTCCTCCGCCTCGAGCAGCTGCTTGGTGTAGACGAAGTACGCGTCGGAGTAGTAGCCCCGCCGGATGCGGTCGACGGGCAGGCGGAAGATCGCGGGATCGAGCCGCGCCTGGGTCTGCGTCGCCATGCGGGAAGTCTATGCGGGCCACGGCGCGGGGCGGCGGGGTGGCATCCGCGCCCGGCCGCGTAGCATCACCGGACCGTGGCGGCCCGAGACGACGACCTGGCACTCGCCCTCGAGCTCGCCGAGGTGGCCGACTCGATCACGCGGGAGCGCTTCCAGGCCGCCGACCTGGTGGTCGAGACCAAGCCCGACCTCACCCCGGTCACCGAGGCGGACACCGCCGTCGAGCGGACGCTGCGCGAGCGCCTGGCCGAGGCCCGTCCCGGCGACGCGATTGTGGGCGAGGAATACGGCTCGTCCGACACCCCCGACAACGGGCGGCGGTGGATCGTCGATCCGATCGACGGGACCAAGAACTACGTTCGCGGGATCCCCGTGTGGGCGACGCTGCTGGCGCTTCAGGAGGGCGACGAGATGACGGTCGGCGTGGTGTCCGCGCCGGCGCTGGGGCGCCGCTGGTGGGCGGCCAGGGGTGCCGGCGCGTTCATGAGCGACGGTCTGTCGCTCGGGCCGCGCCGGCTGCGGGTCTCGGCGGTGCGCGTCCTCGAGGACGCGCAACTGTGCGTCTCGGGCCTCGACGGCTGGGACGCGGCCGGCGGGACCGACCGGCTGCTGGCGCTGGCCCGCAGCTGCTGGCGCACGCGCGGGTTCGGCGACTTCTGGATCTACATGCTGGTGGCCGAAGGCGTAGCCGAGATCGGCTGCGAGGCGGCGGTGTCGCTGTGGGATCTCGCCGCGCCGCAGGTGATCGTGGAAGAGGCGGGGGGAACGTTCACCGACCTCGGCGGGGCGCGGACGGCCGACGGCGGCGACGCGCTCGCGACCAACGGGTTGCTGCACGAGCAGGCGCTCGCGCTCGTACGCCGCTGAGGTCCCCGGACGGGCTCAGACCGGGAACGTCCGCGCCAGGAAATCCTTCGTGATCTCCCAGGCGCGCGCGGCCGGCTCGGGTTGGTGGAACATCGGCGCGTCGTGGTTGTCGAAGGCGTGACCGGCGTCCTCCTGGACGTGGCACTCCATCCCGGGCCGGGAGGCGGCGAACGCGCACACCTGGTCGACCTGCTCGCGCGCGATGTACTGGTCCTGCCCACCGAAGTGGAACAGCACCGGGCATGAGATCCGCTCGCCGTCGGCGAGCGCGCCCGCGATCCCGGAGCCGTAGTAGCAGACCGCCACGTCGGGATCGTCCTGGACCGCGACCTGGAAGGCCAGTGTCCCGCCGAGGCAGAAGCCGAGCACGCCGGCCCTCGCGCCAGTGACCTCGGGCAGCGCCCGCAACGTGGTCAGCGCGTCGATCGAGTCGCGTACGGCTAGACCGAAATCGAGCTTCTGCACGGTCTCGAACGCGCGGCCCATACCGGCCTCGTCGTGGTCGAGCACGATGCCGCGCTCGATCCGCCAGTACAGATCGGGGGCGAGCGCGACGTATCCGAGGCGAGCCAGCCGATCGGCCGACTCCTTGATGTACGAGCCGACGCCGAAGATCTCCTGGAGCACGACAATCCCGGGGCCCGAGCCCGACTCGGGCAGCGCGACGTGGGCGTCCATCGTGCCGTCGCCGGTGGTTATCGGGTCGACGCGGACCGTGCTCGCCACGGCGGGGAAGCCTAACCGCTGACGCGGGAGGCCGGCGTCGGGTCGGCGCCGGCGACCGTGAGTTCCATCCGGTAGTGCGGCCCGATATCCGGCGGCTCGAACTCATCCGAGGCGGTGACGAAGCCCGCGCGCTGATACAGCTTGAGCGCCCGCGTGCGGGCGTTGCACCACACGCGGGTCGCGCCCTGATCGATCGCGTGCTCGACGAGGGCGTGCAGGATCGCGCTGCCGGCGCCCCGGCCCCGCGCGTCCGGACGCGTGGCCATCCCGCGCACGCGCCAGTCGCCGGGCTCGCCGTCCGGGCCCACCAGCCCGACCGCGACCAGGTCGCCATCGGCGAAGGCGCCGAACGCCACCGCGCCGGCGGGCTCGTGTGTGGCCAGCTCCTCGACCTCCATGTACGGACGGAGCACGTCCCGGCGCAGGACACGGGTCTCCTCGAGCGAAACCGGACGTAACGACAACTGAGCCATCAGGCACAGCGTAGAGACCGGGCTCGGAGGCGCCCGGCGATCCCGGGCGGGTACCTTGACAAGGGGAGAGTCAGATATGGGCGGCGAAATTCACCCGACGAGGGATCGCGACGAGCCGGCGACCGCCGAGCCGTCGCCGGATGAGCTCGACACCACGCCCGACGAACAGGACACGGACGACGGACCTACCATCACCGCGACGGGCCCGGTCTCCCGCCGCAATGTCGTGTTCGCGATCCTGTTCTTCGCGGCGGCGCTGGCCGGTCTGTACTTCCTGATCCCGAAGGTCACCGGCCTGAACCAGACGTGGGGCCAGATCAGCCGGGGCAACCCGCTGTGGCTCGCGCTCGCGGCCGGGCTCGAGTTCCTATCGGTGGCGAGCTACGCGGTCCTGTTCCGGACCGTGTTCGCCCGGGACACGCCGCGGATCGGGTGGCGCGCCAGCGTCGAGATCCCGCTCGCCGGCATCGCCGCGATCCGGCTGCTCGCCGCCGCGGGCGCCGGCGGCGTCGCGGTCACGGTGTGGGCGCTGCGCCGCGCCGGCATGTCCGCGAAGGTGATCGCCTGCCGGATGGCGGCCAACTACGCGATCCAGTACTCGATCTACCTCGCCGCGATGGTCGTGGCCGGACTTGGGCTGTGGACCGGCGTGCTCGCGGGTCAGGGGCCGACCGCCCTGACCCTCATCCCGGCCATTCTGAGTGCCGCGGCGCTGGCGTTGGGGGCGGCGATGGGGCTCGTGCCGCGGGACTTCGAGCGGCGCCTGGATCACCTCTCGCGGCGCTCCGGCCGGATCGGCCGCCTGGCGACCAGGTTCGCGACGCTGCCCGCCACGCTCGGATCGGGTGTGCGCACCGCGCTCGACCTGATCCGGCAACGGCACTGGGGGCTGCTCGGCGCGGTCGGCTACTGGGCCTTCGACATCGCGACGCTCGGCGCGTCGTTCCGCGCCTTCGGGACCGTGGTGCCCGTGGCCGTGCTCGTGATGGGGTACTTCCTCGGGACGCTCGGCAGCCTGCTGCCGCTCCCCGGCGGGATCGGCGGGGTCGAGGGCGGGATGATCGGAGCGTTCGCGGCGTTCGGGCTTCCGGCGGGGCGGGCCGTGATCGCGGTGCTCGCGTACCGGGCGATCTCGTTCTGGCTGCCCACGCTGCCTGGAATCGGCGGCTACGTCACGCTCCGCTCGACGGTCCGCGGGTGGCGTCTGGCCGACGACGAGCAGGGCGAAGCGCCCAGAGAGGGCTGACCGGGATTGTCCTCGAGCCGGGACGAACCAGGCGCAGCGACGCGCGTGGGGCTGGCGATCGACCGGGCGACCCGGTGGATCGGCCGGCTGCTGCGCGGCGAGGTCGTGAAACGCGTCGGCGGTCCGGCCCGGGCCAGGGTGATCGTGATCTTCGGCGCGGTGCTGGCGCTCAACGGCGCCGACACCGCGACGGTCGGCGCCGTGGCGCCGCAACTCGAGAGCGCCCTGCACATCGGCAACGCCAAGATCGGGCTGCTCGCCGCGGTGTCGCTGCTCGTCGGCGCCGTGTTCACGATCCCGGTTGGGTACCTGGTCGACCGGTTCAAGCGCATCCCGATGCTGTCGGCGAGCATCCTGCTGTGGAGCGTGGCGTCGCTGTTGAGCGCATTTGCCGGCAGCTACGGCACGCTTCTGCTGACGCGGCTGCTGCTCGGCGCGGTGGCCGCCACGGCCGGCCCGGCGATCGCCTCGCTGACCGGCGACTACTTCCCGGCCCGCGAGCGCGGGCAGATCTATGCCTACATCCTCGGCGGGGAGATCGCGGGCACCGCCGTCGGCTTCATCATCTCGAGCAGCGTGGCCAGCCTGATCGACTGGCGGGCGGCGTTCGTGTTGCTGGCCATCCCCGGCTTCTTCCTCGCCCGCGAGCTGTACCGGACGGTGCCGGAGCCGCTGCGCGGCGGCCAGAGCCGGCTCGAGCCGGGGGTGGTGGATCTCCACGAGGCCGCGGCGCAGGCGGCCTCCAACCAGGAGTGGGAGTGGGAGCAATCGGGCGGCGGGGCTGCGCACGACGACGATCTCGCGCACCAGGCGGCCGAGAAGCGCGGGATCAAGCCGGATCCGGACCTGGTGCTGACCGAGGACCCGCGCGAGATGCCACTGGCGCGCGCGGTCAGGTACATCCTCTCGATCCCGACCAACGTGCACCTGATCATCAGCTCGTCGCTCGGCTACTTCTACTTCTCCGGCCTCTCGACCTTCGCGCTGCTGTTCGTCAAGGGCCACTACCACGTCAACCAGGCCACCGCCGAGGTGGTGCTGGCCGCGCTGGTCGGCGGCGCGATGATCGGCACGCTGCTGAGCGGCAAGATCACCGACACGATGGTGCGGAGGGGGTTCGTCGAGGCGCGCGTGTGGGTGCCGGCGCTCTGCTATATCGGCGCGGCGGCGTTGCTCATCCCGGGCCTGTTGGGCAAGCACCTGACGCCCGCGCTGTGGTTCGACGTGGCCGGCGCGTCGCTGATCTCGGCCGCGAATCCACCCCTCGACGCGGCGCGGCTCGACATCATGCCGGCCGGTCTGTGGGGCCGGGCCGAGAGCGTCCGGACGTTTCTGCGCTCGCTCGCCCAGGCCCTTGCCCCGCTCGTGTTCGGGGGGCTGTCTCAGCTGATCGCGGGAATCGTGCCGGCGCAGGCGCCGATCGGCACGCACACCGGCGGCGTCTCACCGAGCGAGGCCCGGGGGCTCGAGATCAGCTTCCTGATCCTGCTCTCGACGCTGTTCGCGGCGGGCGTGTTCCTGGCCCGGGCGCGCTTCACCTATGCGCAGGACGTCGCCACGGCCGGCGCCTCGCAGCAGGCGGTGGCGCGCAACCAGGCGCGCCGGCGCCCGCTACCCGCCGAGTCCGCCGAAGATCGCGAATGAGCCGCGTCCGGGATCGTCGTCCCAGGCGGCCCGCTGGCTCACCTCGGCGGTGACCGTCGCGCCCGGCGGGGCCTCGGCCCGCAGACGATCGGCCAGTGCGTTGGCGGCGTCCTCGTCGGTGGCCCCGACCAGCAGGTACTTCCATTTGCGGGCCACGGGCAGGCCCTCCCCGCGCAGCCGGTCGGCCAGCTTGACGGTTTCGCGGTGTGAGGAGCAGTGGACCTTGACCTCGTACTCGGCGTACCCGCGCTCGGTCGTCTCCTCGCGCTCGCGCGCGATCAGCACCGCGTGCTCTGCCGCGCGCTCGGCGTCTGACTGGGGCAGCGGCTTGTCGGGGTCCTCCCACTCCTCCGCGGTGGGATGCCAGCGCTTGAGCTCGAACTCGGCCTTCCAGCCGTGCTGGGCCGCGATCGCGCGGATGGCCTCGGCGGCCCGGTCGGCCTGCTCGCGCTCGCCGGCGTAGACGAGCACGTCGGGGCCGTCGCCGGAGACGATCAGACGGTCGCCGTACGCGCTCTTAAAGTCCTGGCTCAGCTCTTCGGCCTCGAGCCGCTCGGTCAGCGCCTTTGCCGCGCCCTCGTCGACGAGTTCAACCCTTAGTCGCCAATCGTCACTCATTGGGGCAGGAGGTTATTACGTTGCGGCAGCCGGGTGAAACCACGACTCCGATGGGGTATACGGGGGTGATCATGAACCCGTTCTCAAATGACGTGAGCCTCGCGGTCGAGGCCTACGCCGCCTACCTGAACGCCCCGCGCGGGTTCCTCTCCAGCGACGAGCAGGCGCTGTTCGACGAGGACCTGGCCCGGGCGCGTGCCGCGATGGAGCGCGCCTGGCTCGAGGCGACGCCCGTCCAGGGCGACTCGCGCTAGGCCAAACGGCCTGCCCAGCCGGGCACTCGCCCCCGCGTCGCATACTTGTGACATGGATCGCTTGTTCGGCGAGGATGAGGCGCCGGCCGCCAGCCGGTCGGCGACCCTGCCCGGCGCGCCGCTCGCGACGCGGCTGCGCCCGCGCGCGCTCGAGGAGTTCGTCGGCCAGGATCGGTTGCTGGCGCCCGGGTCGGCTCTGAGACGCACGATCGAGGAGGGGCATCCCCACTCGATGATCCTCCACGGCCCGCCGGGGAGCGGCAAGACCACGCTGGCGCGCCTGATCGCCGAGGCCTCGGGCGCCGCGTTCGAGGAGGAGAGCGCGGTGCAGGCCGGCCGGGCCGAGGTCCGCGGGGTGATCGAGCGAGCCCGCCAGCGGCTGTCGACCGGGGGCCGGCGCACGATCTTCTTTCTGGACGAGATCCACCGCTTCAACAAGGCGCAGCAGGACGCGCTGCTGCCGGCCGTGGAGGAGGGGCTCCTGACCCTGATCGGCGCGACGACCGAGAACCCGTACTTCGAGGTCAACTCGGCGCTGCTCTCGCGGGCTCGGGTGTACGAGCTCGAGCCGCTGACCGCACCGCAGATCCGGGTGCTGCTCGATCGAGCGCTCGAGCGGGGGGAGTGCGGCCCCGCGGCGCCGGTCGACTCGGCTGCGCTCGATTTCCTTGCCGCGCGGTCCGGCGGCGACGCCCGCACGGCCCTGAACGCGTTGGAGCTGGCGTGCTCCAACGCCGGTCCGGACGGCGCCGTGGGGCTGGAACAGGCCGAGGACGCGCTGCAGCGACGCGCGCTGCTCTACGACCGGCAGGCCGACCGCCACTACGACACGATCTCGGCCTGGATCAAGGCGACGCGCGGCTCCGACCCCGACGCGTCGCTGTACTACCTCGCGGTCATGCTCGAGGGCGGCGAGGACCCGCGGTTCATCGTGCGCCGGATGGTCGTGCTCGCCTCGGAGGACATCGGCAACGCCGATCCGCAGGCGCTCGTGGTGGCGACCGCGGCGGCCCAGGCGGTCGAGCACGTCGGCATGCCCGAGTGCCAGTTCGCGCTTGCCCAGGCCGCGATCTATCTGTCGCTGGCGCCCAAGTCGGACGCGGCCAAGCGGGCGCTCGGCGCCTCGCGGGGGTTCATCCGCGAGCACGGCGCGCAGCCGCCGCCGCCCTACCTGCGCTCCTCGACGCGGAGCGGCGGCGATTACGACTACCCCCACGCGCGTCCGGGGCACGTCTCGCCGCAGGAGCTGATGCCGGACATCGTGATCGGAGAGCGCTTCTACGAGCCCGACGACGCCGAGGCCGCGCTGCGTGAGCGTCTGGAGGAGATCCGGCGGGCGCGTGGCCGGTCCGGATAACCTGCCTCGGATGCAAGCCACCATCGCCACCGCCCAGCTCGAATCCTTCAATCCCGCCACCGGAGAGTCGATCGGCTCTGTCCCGGTGACCGCGCCCGAAGACGTACAGGGGGTCGTCGACGCCGTCGCGGCGGTCCAGCCGTCATGGGCGGCGCTGTCTCTGCGGCAGCGCGGCGAGTACCTGCAGCGCGCCGCCCAGGTGATCCTCGACGAATGCGACGAGATTCGCGATCTGATCGTGCGCGAGCAGGGCAAGCCGCGCAACGAGGCGTTCTCGATGGAGCTCCTGCCCACGATCGACGCGCTGCGGTGGATCGCGCGCGCCGGGGCCGAGATCCTCGCGGAGGAGAAGGTCCCGATGCCCCAGGTGTTCCTGAAGACCAAGCGCTCGGCGTTCGTGTACGAGCCACTTGGCGTGATCGGGGTCATCTCGCCGTGGAACTACCCCTGGAGCATTCCGCTCGGGGAGGTCGCGCTCGCGCTGATGGCCGGCAACGGCGTGGTGTTGAAGCCCGCGTCGCTGACCCCGCTGATCGGCGAGCGGATCGCTGACGTGTTCTCGCGCGCCGGCGTCCCGGAGGGGCTCATCCGGGTGCTGCACGGCCCGGGCACCGGCGCGGCGCTCGCCGAGTCGAGCGTGGCCAAGGTGTTCTTCACCGGCTCGGTCGAGACCGGGCGTTCGGTCGCCGAGGCGTGCGCGCGGCGCCTGAAGGGCTCGGTGCTCGAGCTCGGCGGCAAGGACCCGATGATCGTGCTCGCCGACGCCCACCTGGAGCACGCCATCGCCGGCGCCGTGTGGGGCAGCTTCGCCAACGCGGGGCAGACGTGCTCGGGGATCGAGCGGATCTACGTCGAGCGGGGTGTCTCGGAGCGGTTCATCGCCGGCGTGGTGGCGGGCGCCCAACGGTTGCGCGTGGGCGACCCGACGAGCTGGGACACGGAGATCGGGCCGATGGTCTCGGGCGAGCAGATGGAGATCGTGCGCGGGTTGGTCGACGACGCGGTGGCGGCCGGGGCCGTCCTGCACTGCGGCGGCCCGGTCGACGCGCCCGCGGGTCTCGACGGCGCGTTCTACGCCCCGGCGGTGCTGACCGGCGTCACGCGCGAGATGCGGATCATGCGCGAGGAGATCTTCGGTCCCGCGGTCCCGATCGTCGTCGTCGACTCCGCGGAGGAGGCGGTGGCGCTGGCCAACGACTCGGACTTCGGCCTGGGCGCCTCGGTGTGGACCTCGGACCGCGCGCGTGGCGAGCGGATCGCCGGCGAGTTGCAGTCGGGCATGGTGTGGATCAACGACCACATGTTCAGCCACGGGGCCTGCCAGTGCGCCTGGGGCGGGGTCAAGGACTCCGGCCTGGGTCGCACCCACTCGAAGTTCGGGCTGTACGAGTGCGTGAACGTGAAGCTGCGCACGTGGGAGGGCTCGGCCGTGCGCGACCCGTGGTGGCACCCGTACGACGAGACGCTGGGCGAGGCGTTCCGCGCCACCGCGAAGCTGCTGTACGGGCGCGCGTCCGACCGGGCCGCCGCGCTGCGTGACGGCGCGGTACCGCTGACGCGGCTGGGGTCGCGGCTGGCGCGTGACGCGGTCAAGCGTGGATGACGCGCCAACGCCCACGGACGCGCGTGGGTGTGGCGCGTGATCCACACTGATCGACGCGGGTACTCTCTTAGACATGCCCGCCCAGGCTTACGCCGGCAAGGAATGCGTCTGCCAGCTCCGCAGGGGGATCTGCGATCAGTCCTGCGTGCAGGGGATGCTCGAGACGCCGTTCTACATCGCGTGCCTGCGCCTGACCGGCCGGCGGTGCGTGGTCGTGGGCGGCGGCGAGGTCGGGCTGGAGAAGGTCGAGGGGCTGCTGGCGTGCGACGCCGACGTGATGCTGGTGTCGCCCGAGGCTCATCCGGAGCTGGTCCAGCTCGCGCTCGAGGGTTCGATCCGGTGGGAGCGCCGCGAGTACGCCGGCGCCGCGGACCTCGACGGGGCGTTGATCGCGATCGCCGCCACCGACGACACCGATCTGAACATCCGCGTGTTCGAGGACGCCGAGGCGCGGGCGATGCTGGTCAACGTGGTCGACGTGCCGCCGCTGTGCAACTTCATCCTGCCGGCGATCGTGCGGACCGGACCGCTCGCGGTGGCGATCTCGACCGCCGGCGCCTCGCCGGCGCTGGCCAAGCGGATGAAGCGCGAGATCGCCGAGCTGTTCGGCGAGCCGTACGCTGTGCTCGCGGTGCTACTGAACGAGGCCCGGGGGTGGGCGAAGGCCACGCTCCCGACCTACCAGGACCGCAAGGAGTTCTTCGAGGGGATCGTCAACGGCGAGCCCGATCCGGTCGAGCTGCTGCGCGCGGGCGACATCGACGCGGTCCGCGACCTGATCGCGGACGCGCAGCGCGCCGTCGCGGTGTGAGCTCCGAGCTCACGCACCTGGATTCATCTGGCCGCGCCCGCATGGTCGACGTGGGCGAGAAGCCCGCGACCGAGCGGCGCGCGGTGGCGCAGGCTGTCGTGCGGGTTTCACCCGAGACCGCTGGGCGGGTTCAGGCCGGCGATGCGCCCAAGGGCGACGTGCTCGGGGTGGCGCGGATCGCGGGGATCCAGGCGGCGAAGCGCACCGCGGAGCTGATCCCGCTGTGCCACCCGCTCGCGCTGACCTTCATCGGGGTGGAGGGCTCGATCGAGGTTTCGGACGGCCGGATCGTCCTGACTGCGGAGGCGCGGACGACGGGGCCGACCGGCGTCGAGATGGAGGCGATGACCGCGGCCAGCGTCGCGGCGCTCACGGTCTACGACATGGTCAAGGGGATCGAGCGGGGCGCCGAGATCGCCGAGGTCGTGCTGCTCGAGAAGTCGGGCGGCCGCTCGGGGCTGTGGCGCAGGGGTCCCGCCGAGAATCGGCCTTAGGAGCGGGGCCTGGTCGAGAAACGCAAGCCCACGTTGCGTTTCTCGACCAGGCTGCCGTGGGTCTAGTAACGAAGCGCTTCGGACAGCGCGTCGAGGGCGCCGCCCTCCGCGGCCATGTCCGCGTGAAAGGGCGGGGAGATCGAGGTCAGGCCGCCGTCGACGACGAGCGTCGTGCCGGTCACGTACTCCGCGCCCGGTGAGAGCAGGAACAGCACGCACTCGGCGACCTCGGCCGCCGTGCCCATCCGCTTCTTGGGGATCTTCGGCAGCACAGTGTCGAGCGAGGGGACGCGCCCGGTGGCGTAGAAGTAGCTCGAGGAGTCGGTCTCGATGATGCCGCCGTTGACCGCGTTGACGTTGACGCCGCGCGGCGCCAGCTCGACCGCCATGTAGCGCGCCCACGTCTCGATCGCCGCCTTGGCCGAGCCGAGGTTGGCGTAGGTGGGGAACGAGCGGATGCTGCCGTAGCTCGACAACACGACGACCCGGCCGCCCTCGCGAGGCATCAACCGGACCGCGCGCTGCGTCCCGACCACGAACGCGCGCACGTTCAGGTTGAAGGTGCGCTCGAGGTGGTGGGGCTTCAGGTCCATAAAGTGGTGGAAGTTGCTCGCGGAGGCGTTGGAGACGAAGAAGTCGAGGCGGCCGAAGTGCTCCTGCACCTGGTCGAACATCGCCTCGATGTCGTCGAGGTTCTCGAGGTCGGCTCGAATCGCCAACCCGGAGCTGCCCAGGCGCTCGGCCTCGGTCACGACCTCGCGTGCCAGTTCCTCGTTCTGCTTGTAGTTGACGACCGGGATCGCGCCGCGCGCGGCCAGCCGCAGCGCCAGCTCCTTCCCGATCCCGCGGGAGGCGCCGGTGATCAGCGCGACCTTGCCTTCGAATCCGCGGCGGGGGTCAGGTAGGAGGGGGTCGCTCATCGCTTCAACAAATCCCGGGCGATCGTGGTCTTCTGGATCTCGGCGGTGCCTTCCTCGAACCGCTGGGCGCGCGCATCACGGTACACGCGCTCGATCGGGCTCGTCGACCAGTACCCGAGTCCGCCGTGGACCTGCAGGGCGCCGTCGGTCACCCGCTGGAGCATTTCGCTCGCGAACAGCTTCGCCATGGCGGCCTCCATCGGGGCGCGCCCCGTCTCCTCCCACGTCGACGCGGCGTGCCTGACCAGGCGCCGGGCGGCCTCCAAATCCGTAGCCATCTCGGCCAGCTTGAACGCGATCGCCTGGCGCTCGGCGATCTTCTTGCCAAACGTCTCACGCTCCTGGGCGTAGACGAGGGCCAGGTCGAGCGCGCGCTGCGCGAGGCCGACGCACGTCGTGGCCAGCGAGATCCGGCTCGGACCCAGGAACCCGCTGAGGGCGATGTCCACGCCTTGGCCCTCCTCGCCGAACCGGTCGGCGACCGGCACCGGCGCGCGGTCGAACACGATGTGGCCGTGGTCGGTGCCGCGCACGCCCATCGTCTCGGCCATCTCTCGGTTGTCGATGCCCTCGCCGTGGGACGGGACCATCAGCGCCACCGTCCCGTCCGTGCCGCGGGTGCCCTCGACCCGAGCGAAGGTCATCAGGTAGTCGGCGATCGTGCCGAACGTGATCAGGTGCTTCTCGCCGCTCAGGTAGTACGTGTCTCCCTCCCGGACGACGCTGCAGCGGATGTCCGCGCCGCTGCCGGCCCCAGGTTCGGTCAGCGTGAACGCGACCTTGATCTCGCCGGCCACCGCGGGCTTGATGAACCGCTCGCGCTGGTCGTCGTTGGCGTGCGAGTCCATCGGGCGCCAGATGCCGTTGGCGACGTGGACGATCATCCGCAGCGACGCGTGCGACATCGAGAACAGCTCGAGCAGCTCGAGGTAGCTCGTGAACGGGATGCCGGCGCCGCCGTACTCCACGGGCGCCGCCAGCCGCAGGTATCCGCGGTCGCGCAGCTCATCCCACAGCGACAGCGGGACCTTGTGCTCGCGCTCGATCAGCTCGGCCCATCGCTCGCCCTCGTTCTCGACGTAGGTGCGGACCTCGCCGTGCAAGGTGGTGGTGGCGGTCATGCGGTCACGAAATCGCGGGCTTGCTCGCGCAGGACGAACTTCTGGATCTTGCCCGACGGCGTCCGGGGGAGCGTGTCGACCAGCTCCAGACGCTCGGGCCAGTACGTCTTGGCGACGCGGTGTGAGTCTAGGTACTCGAGCATCGTGTCGAACTCCAGGTCCCCGACCACGAACGCGCAGGCCCGCTCGCCCAGCCGGTCGTCTGGCATGGCCACGATCGCCACATCACGCACGGCCGGGTGGGCGTGCAGCAGCTGCTCGATCTCGGCCACCGGCACCTTCTCGCCGCCGCGGTTGATCACGTCCTTGACGCGACCCGTGATCCGGACGTAGCCGCGAGCGTCGATCCGAGCCAGGTCGCCGGTCCGGTACCAGCCGTCGTCGGTGACGGCCTCGGCGGTCAGATCGGGGCGATTCAGATAGCCCTCGAACAGACAGTCGGTGTGGACCTCGAAGTTGCCCTCCTCGCCGGTGGCGAGCGCGACACCGGAATCGTCGACGACGCGCAATTGCACCCCGGCGAGAGCCCGGCCGTCGCTTCCCCAGGCGAGCTCGGGCGGGTCGCCGGGCGCGAACGCGCAGCCCAGGCAGCTCTCGGTCGTGCCCCACGCGCCGCCGACCTCGGCGTCGAGGACCTCGCGCGAGTGGCGGGCCAGTTCGCGCGGGATGGCGGCGCCGGTAGCGACGAACGTTCGCAAACGCGACGGCTGCTCGCCCGTCTCGGAGGCCACCCGGGTGAGGTCGGCCAGGAACGGCGTGGCCGCCTGGACGAACGTGACGCCGAAGCGCTGCATGGCCTGCAACCCGGTCGAGGCGTCCCAGACCTCCTGGAGAACCAGCGTCACGCCCAGCCGGATCGCCACCCACATTCCGTACAGGAAGCCGGTCTGGTGGGCGAGCGGCGAGGGCACGTAGACCACGTCGCCGGCGCCCAGTCCGAAGTGCTCGATGTGGTGATCGGCGGCGCGGGTGAGCACGTCGTAGCGGTGGAGCGCTCCCTTGGGCTCACCGGAAGTCCCTGACGTGAACAGCAGCTGGGCAAGCCGATGCGGATCACCCGCCGACGAGGGCCTCGGCGAGCCGGCGGAAACCAGGCACTCGTACTCGTCGGGCAACACGACGAGGTGCTCGACGGACGGAAGGCCGGCCGCCATCTGCGCGTAGTCGCGGCCGCGGAAAGTGTCCGGGACGAACAGGACGCGGGCGCGGCTCGAGCCGAGCATGAACGACAGCTCGCGCTCGCGGAAGATCGGCATCAATGGCTCGCACACCGCGCCGGCGCGCAGCACGCCAAGTGCGATCGTCACGAACTCCAGGCGATTGGGGAGCTGGAACGCCACGGGCTCACCCGGGAGCACGCCGAGCCGCCCCAACGCTGCCGCGACCCCGTCGGCGTCGTTCTTCAAAGCAGCCCAGGTCAGCTCGCGCACCGATCCGTCGGCGCTGATCTCGACGACGGCTCGCTCGCCCGGCCGCTCGCGGGCGTGTCGGTCCAGATCGCCGAGGATCATATGGCCGGCACCGTGCCGGACACCGCCGCCGGCACGCCGAGGGCGTTCATGTGGTCGAGGAACTCGGGATAGGAGATCCGGTACGCGTGCGGGTAGGACAGCTCGGTCACGCCGGACGCGATCGACCCCGCCACGGTCAGCGCCATCAGCACCCGGTGGTCGTTGAACGAGGACAGGTTGGCCCCGCGCAGCCGCGGCACGCCCTCGAAGGTCATGTCGTTGCCGTCGAACTCGATCCTCGCGCCCATCTTGCGCAGCTGGAGCATCGACGCTACTCGGTCGGACTCCTTGAGCCGGACGTGGGCGACGTGGCCGAGCGCGCTGCGCCCGCGGGCGCGGGCGGCCAGCACGGACAGGATCGGGACCATGTCGGGGATGTCGCGGCAATCGAGCGGGCCGCCCTCCGGCGGGGTGCCGTCGTGGTCCATCGAGATCGAGTGCTCGTCCTCGGCGATCCGGAACGGGACGCCCGCGGCCATCAGGTTCTCGAGCACGGCCGCCTCGGGGTGCCCGGCGATCGTGGTCGGGCTGCGGAAGGTGACCTTGGACGGGTGCAGCGTGCACGCGGCCAGCCCGAACATGGCCGAGCCCAGGTCGGCCGGAAGCGTGACGTTGCCGGCGTGGGGTCGCTGGTCCGGCTCGATGTAGAACTCGCGCCAGTCCTCGCGCGCTGAGACCTCGAGGCCGAACTGACGCATCATGTCGATCGTGAGCTCGAGGTAGGGGCGCTCGTTGAGCTCGCCGCGCACCTCGACCACGGTCGGCTCGCTCGCGTACGGCGCCAGCATGAGCAGGCCGGAGATCCACTGGGAGAGCGTGCCGTCGATCCGGATCCGCCCGCCGGTCGGGCGGCTCGGATGCACCGTCACCGGGAGGTGCTGACCCTCATATTCCAGGCGCACGCCCATGCGCTTGAGCGCGCGCAGGAGCGGGCCGATCGGGCGCCGCCGGAAGTACCGCTGGCCCACGATGCGGACCGGGCGATCGCCGAGCGCGGCAAGCCCGATCAGGAAGTACAGGGTGGTTCCCGAGCTGCCCACGGACACCTCGTCGACGGTGGGCGAGAAGCCGCCCGCACCGCCGGTGACGCGCCATCCGTCGCCGGCGGACTCGATCTTGACGCCCAGCGCGCGCAGCGCCTGGACGGTGAACGTGACGTGGCGGGCGTTCGTGCGCTGGGTGATCGTCGACTGTCCATCGGCCAGCGCGGCCAGCATCAGCGCCCGGTGGGCGTGGTACTTGGACGGCGGAATGGTGAGCTCCCCCACGAGCGGGGCCTGGGCTCTCGCGACCAGCAGGCGCACCGGCGGCAGGATAACGTCGCCTTCACACGGCAAACCCGCGGGTGGCGATAGTCCAGCCGAATGGGGGGTCGGCGTTCTGACCGGGATCTTGACTAATGAAGCCCCGCGCTGGACTACTTTCGCCGCACGCTGACGGCACCGTCGGCGATCACATAAACGCTATATTGCGAATATGTCATCGGCAGCATCTCTGGTTCGCCAGGCTCGGGTCGATGCGGCGCTGACCCAGGCCGAGCTCGCTGACCGTGCGGGCCTGACGCAATCGGCGATCGCACGGCTGGAGCGAGGCGGAGCAAACCCAACCCTTGCGACGCTGGACAACGTGATCGCCGCCACCGGCCACCGGCTGATCCTGGCCGCCGAAGCGCATCGTGCCTCGTTCGACGAGCAACAGTTGCTCGAGCGGCTCGCGATGACTCCCGCGCAGCGCCTGGCGAACTTCACAGCCTCGAGCCGCAACCTCGACGAAATGGTTCGGCGAGGGCGGCGAATCGGTGATTGATCCTCCGCCGCTCAGGGCCGACGAGATTCTCCGCCGGCTCGTCGAGCGGGGCGTCGACTTCGTCGTGATCGGCGGGATCGCTGCCGTGCTCCACGGCTCCGCGCGCACCACATTCGACCTCGACATCAGCTTCGCGACGGACGATGCCAACGTTGCGGCGCTCGGCGATGTCCTGACGGCGCTCAGCGCCAGACTTAAGGGAGTCGATGACGAGCTGCCGTTCGTGCCCGATGCCCAGACACTGCGCCGAGTCGAGTTGCTCACCCTCGTCACTTCGCTCGGGGAGTTGGACGTCCTCTCCGGGCCGCCCGGAGCCCCGCCCTACGCGGAGCTTCGCCGAAACGCGGACCGCTACGAGCTCGACGGCTTCAACGTGTCCGTCGCCTCGATCGACGATCTGATCGTGATGAAGCAGGCGGCGGGACGTGCGAAGGACCTGCTCGACATCGAGGAGCTGGAGGCGATCAAGCGCCTTCGCCACCGACGATGAGCGAGCGCCTACCCTTGTTGCCGCATGAAGACCGCGATCATCACGATCTCCACGTCCGTCGCCGCCGGCAAGAGCGAGGACCGCTCGGGCGAGGCGTTGGCCAAGCTGGCCGAGGCGGCCGGCGCTGAGATCATCGCTCGCGAGGTCGTGGCCGATGACCGCAAGGCGATCGAGAAGCTGCTGCGGCGCCACGCCCGGGACGGAGCCGCGCTCATCTTTACCACGGGTGGCACCGGATTCACGCACGACGACGTGACGCCGGAGGCGACCAAGGCCGTGATCGACCGCGACGCGCCGGGGTTCGCCGAGGCGATGCGGGCGGAGGCGCTCAGGCACACCCCGATGGGCATCCTGTCGCGGGGTGTGTCGGGGATCGCCGGCCGTACCCTGATCGTCAACTTCCCCGGCAACCCGAAGGCGATCGGCGAGCTGTTCCCGGTCATCGGCCCGACGCTCGGGCACGTGGTGGCGACGCTGCAGCACGAGGGTGGACCAACCCCCGGGCATTGAGCTGAGCGGCCTGGTGCGCCGCTTCGGCGAGCGGATCGTGCTGCGGGACGTGTCGCTGCGCCTGCCGGTGGGCTCGACACTCGCGGTGCTGGGCCGAAACGGCGCCGGCAAGTCGACGCTCCTGCGGATCCTGGCCACGCTGCTTCGCCCCCACGCCGGCGAGGTGCGGGTGCTCGGCGAGGCGCTGCCGCGGCGGGGGTTCGCGGTGCGCGGGCGGATCGGGATGCTGGGGCACGAGCCCCTGCTCTACCGGGACCTGAGCGGCCGCGAGAACCTGACGTACCACGCGCGGCTGCACGGCGTCGGCTTTGATCGGGTCGAGGAGGTGCTGGAAGCGGTCCGGATGCGCGACCGGGCCGACGAGCCGGTCCGCCTGCTCTCCCGCGGGATGGTGCAGCGGCTCGCGGTGTGCCGGGCGGTGCTCCACCGCCCACGGCTGCTCCTGCTGGACGAGCCGCTGGCCAACCTCGACCCGGCGGCGACTGGGTTGGTGGCTCCGCTGATCGGGCGGGAGTCCGGGACCACGCGCGTGCTGACCAGCCACGACCCGCGAGCGGCGCTGGCCGAGGCAGACCTGGTGCTCGGGCTCGAGGACGGCCGCGTGGCATTTGTCAGTGAGGCTGGGCGCGTGGACGCGGCGGCGCTCGAGCGGCTGTATGCGTGACGAGCGGCGGGGCGGCGGGGGTCGTCTGGCGGACCGCGATCACGGTCCTGCGCAAGGACCTCCTGCTCGAGTTGCGCGGGCTCGAGACCGTGCCGGCGATGGTCCTGTTCGCGCTGGTCACGTTCGTGATCTTCCACTTCGGGTTTGCGCGCGACACGATCGACGGTCAGCTCGCCGCCGGGGTCCTGACCGTGACGCTGCTGTTCGCGGCGATGCTCGGGATCAACCGGCTGTTCGTGGCCGAGCGCGAGCAGGGCGGCTTCGACGCGTTCCTGCTCGCACCGGTAGACCGGACGGCACTGCTGGTGGCCAAGGCGCTCGGCGCTGTTCGCGTTTCTCGTTGTTTTGGAGGTGATCGCGGTGCCGGCGTTCGGGCTGCTGCTCCTGGGCCCGTCGCTGGGCCCGCGGCTGCCCGGCCTGATCGCGATCCTGGCCCTGGGGGACGTGGCGCTGGCGGTGATCGGCACGCTGGTCTCGGCGATCGCGGTGCAGACGCGGGCGCGGGACCTGATCGGCCCGATCATCGGCCTGCCGCTGCTGCTGCCGGCGCTGATCGGTATGGCGCGCGGCTTGGGAGGAGTGCTGGCGGCGCACGGGTCGGGGTCGCCCCCGGGGAAGTGGGTGGCGATCCTGGCTCTTTATGATGTGGTGTTCGCCCTCCTCGCGTACGCCGTCTTCGATTTCTTGCTGGAGGACTGAAAGGTCTTGAGTATCTATGGCCGCGGTCTGCGCGGTCTGGCCCTAGCCACCGCCGCCACGATCACCGTGGCGTTTACGCTCGTGTTCTTCTACGCGCCGCTGGACGCCGACCAGGGGTTCGTCCAGAAGATCTTCTACGTCCACGTCCCACTGGCGATCACCGCGCTGTGCGGGTTCGTGTTCGGGGGCGTGCTCGGCTTCATGTACCTGCGCACCGGCGAGCGCAAATGGGACATCCGCTCGTACGTGGCGATCCACATGGCGCTGATCTTCGGGGTGGGCACGCTGATCACCGGCGCGATCTGGGCCAAGGCGTCGTGGGGCCATTGGTGGATCTGGAGCGATCCGACGCTGACCTCGTTCCTCATCGTGATGCTGCTGTTCGCGACCTACCAGCCGTTGCGGTTCTCGATCGAGGATCCCGAGCGCCAAGCCCGCTACGCGAGCGTGTTCGCGGTCGTGGCCGGCGCGTTCGTGCCGCTGAACTTCATCGCGGTCCGCGCCGCCCAGGAGTACGTCCACCCGCGGGTGTTGACGCTGGCCGGCGGGAACCTGCCCGGGTCGATGCGCCTGACGTTCCTGGTATCGCTGATCGGGATCGCGCTGCTGTACGCGACGCTGTGGAAGTACGAGATGGCGGCCAAGAGCACCCGGATGCAGATCCGGGCGCTGCGCCGCACACTGCTGGGCGATGACTCGGTGGCGCCCTTGAAGCGGAGCGCGGCGCCGTCGTGAGCTCTTTGATCGTCGCCGTTGCCCCGGCGTTGCCGCTGCACACGGCCGGCAAGTACGTCGCGGCTGCGTACATCGTGTTCCTCGCGCTGGTGCTGGTGTATGTGGCGATCATGGCCACGCGGCTATCGCGGACCGAGCGCGACCTGGCGGAGCTGCAGCGCGACGTGGCTTTGCGCCGCGAGCAAGAAGCGGACCGCGAGCGGGAGCCGGTGGCGTGAGCGAGCTGCTCGCGATCGGCGTCTCGCACAAGACCGCGCCGGTCGAGGTGCGCGAGCGCGTGGCGCTGCCCGAAGGGCGGGCGGCGGAGTTCCTGCGCGACCTGCGCGGCACGGCTGACGTGCAAGAGGCGGTGGCGATCTCCACCTGCAACCGGACCGAGCTGTATGTGGTCGTCGGCAACCCGGTGGAGGCGGAGAGCCGGGCGCTCGCGATGCTGGCCAGCCAGGCGGGGATCCGGTTGACGTCGCTGGCCGCCTCGATCTATTCGCTGCGCAACTGCGATGCCGCCCGGCATCTGTACCGCGTGACCGCCGGGCTCGAATCGATGATCGTGGGTGAGGCCGAGATCCAGGGCCAGGTCAAGCGCGCCTACGAGGCGGCGATCGCCGGCGAGACGGTCGGTCCGCTCACCAACCACCTGTTCAAGGCCGCGCTCGAGACGGGCAAGCGCGTGCGCACCGAGACGGCGATCGGCGAGCGCCAGCTCAGCCTGCCGGCGGTGGCGGTCGCACTGGCCCGGGAGCAGCTGGGGTCTCTGGACGGCCGCTCGGTGGTGGTCGTCGGAACCGGCGAGACGGGCGAGCTGACCGCGCGGGCGCTGGCCGACAGCGGCGGCCGGACGGTGTTCGTGGCGAGCCGGCGGCGGGATCGGGCGATCTCGCTGGCGCGGCGCTACGGCGGGGTGAGCGTGATGTTCGACGAGCTCCCAACCGTGCTACTGGACGCGGACATGCTGGTCGCAGCGACCGCCTCACCGCACCTGCTGCTCGAGGCGCGCGAGCTGGCCGAGGTGATGGCGCTGCGGTCGGGCCGACCCCTCCTGCTCATCGACCTCGCGGTGCCGCGCGACATCGACTCGGCTTGCGGCGAACTTTCCGGGGTCTCCCTGTACGACGTGGACGATCTCCAGGCGGTGATCGCGCGTAACCGCCGGGTGCGCCAGGCCGAGGCACGGAAGGCCGAGGGGATCATCGAGGAGGAGATCCAGCGGTTCGCCCAGTGGCTCGGGTCGCTCGAGGTCCTGCCGACGCTGACCGCCCTGCGCGTCCACGCCACCGAGATCGCCGAGCAGGTGGTGCAGGAGAACGCCGGCAAGTGGGAGCACTTCTCCCCACGCGACCTCGAGCGGGTCGACGCGATCGCGCGCGCGATCGTCAACCGGATGCTGCACCACCCGACGGCACGGCTCCGCGAGCTCCAGGATGACCGCGTGCACGCGCGGATGGCGATGATTCGCGACCTGTTCGGGTTGGAGGTCGAGAGCTCGTCCCCGGCTTCTGCGGAGCCGGCCCCCTCCGAGGAGCTCGGCGAGGTGCGCGAGCTCCGCCGGCGTTGATTCGCGTCGGCACGCGGGGAAGCGCGCTCGCGCTGGCCCAGGCTGAGTGGGTGGGGGCGCGGCTGGGGGCCGCGTATGAGCTGGTCACGGTCGAGGCGTCGGGACCGGTGGACGACAAGTCGCGGTGGGTGTCGGGGCTCGAGCGCGCGCTGCTGGCCGGGGAGGTCGATGTGGCGGTGCACTCGGCCAAGGACGTCCCGGCGGAGCTGGCCGAGGGGTTGTCGTTGGTCGCGATTCCTTTGCGGGCGGATCCGCGGGATGCGATCTGCGGCGCCTCGTCGTTGTCCGCGTTGCCGGCCGGGGCGCGGGTGGGCACGAGCAGCCTGCGGCGGGCGGCGCAGATCCGCGCCGCGCGTTCGGATCTGGAGGTGGTCGAGGTGCGGGGGAACGTCGACACCCGGCTCGCCAAGCTGGCTCGGGGTGAATGCGACGCGCTCGTGCTGGCTGTGGCCGGGCTGCAGCGATTGGGCCGAGCGGATGCGGTCGACGGCGTGTTGGACGAGCTTGTGCCCGCCGCGGGGCAGGGTGCCCTGGCGGTCGAGGCGCGCGCCGGCGCGGTTTCGGTGGGCAGCTTGGTGGACGCGGACGCCACGGCGTGCGTGCTGGCCGAACGCGAGCTGACCCGGGCATTGGGCGCGTCCTGCAACACGCCGGTGGGGGCGTATGCGCGGGTGCTCGACGGCGCCGGCGGCGAGCTCGAGCTCACGGCGTGGGTCGGGCGGGCCGACGGCTCGGCGTGGATCAGCGACCGGCTGTCCGGTCCGGCTTCGGGTCTCGGCGCGCGGGTGGCGGAGCGGCTGCTGGCCGTGGGCGCCGCGGAGATGCTGTCGTGACCGTGTACCTGGTCGGGGCGGGGCCGGGCGATCCGGGGCTGATGACCGCGCGGTCGCTCGAGCTGATCGCGGCGGCCGACGTGATCGTCTACGACCGGCTGATCCCCGTTTCGGCGCTGTCCGGAGCGCGAGATGACGCGGAACTGGTCTACGCCGGCAAGGAGGGCGGCGGCGAGTCGGCTTCGCAGGTCGCGATCACTCGGTTGCTGGTGGATCGTGGCTCGTCGTCTGATGTGGTGGTGCGGCTGAAGGGGGGCGATCCGTTCGTGTTCGGGCGGGGCGGCGAGGAGGCCGAGGCGCTGCGGGAGGCGGGCGTGCCGTTCGAGGTCGTGCCGGGGATCACGGCGGGCGTGGCCGGGCCCGCCTACGCGGGCATCCCGGTCACGCATCGCGACCTGGCCAGCGCGGTGGCGTTCGTGACCGGGCACGAGGACCCGGTAAAGGGGGGGTCGGCGCTCGACTGGGGGGCGCTGGCCGCGTTCCCGGGGACCCTCGTGTTCTACATGGGCGTCCGTCAGCTGGGCGCGATCACCGAGCGGCTGGTGGACGCCGGGCGAGATCCGGCCGAGCCGGCGGCGGTGGTCGAGCGCGGGACGCTGCCCGACCAGCGGATGGTCGCCGGGACGCTGCGGACGATCGCGGGGCTGGCCGCCTCGGAGGGGGTGCGCGCGCCGGCGGTCGTGGTCGTGGGCGAGGTGGCGGGTTTGGGGGAGCGGCTCGAGTGGTTCACGGCGGCCCGCCCGCTCGCGGGGGCGAGCGTGGCGGTCACGCGGGCGCGCGCCCAGGCGAGCGGACTGGCTGATCGGTTGCGGCGGTTGGGCGCGGTCGTCATCGAGGCGCCGGCGATCAGGATCGTGCCGCTCGACGGGCCGGCCCCGGATCTCGCGCCCTACGACCTCGTGTGTCTGACCAGCCCGAACGGGGTGCGGCTGCTGTTCGAGCGCCTGGCTCGTGTCGGTCTCGATGCGCGGGCCCTGGCGGGTGCCACCGTCGCCGCGATCGGCCCGGGTACCGCTTTGGCGCTGCGTTCGCACGGTGTGATCGCCGACATCGTTCCTTCGGAGCGGTTCGTGGCGGAGGGGCTGGTGGAGGCGCTCGCGTCGGTGCCGGTGTCTCGGGCTTTGGTCGCGCGCGCTGCCGAGGCGCGGGACGTCCTGGTCGAAGGCCTGCGCGAGCGCGGGGCCGAGGTCGACGTGCTCGCGCTGTACGAGACGGTTGCCGAGCCGCTGGATCAGGCGCAGTTGGCCGCGGTGGCGGAGGCCGACTACGTGACGTTCACCTCGTCCTCGACCGTGCGCTTCCTGTTGCAGTCGGCCGGCGGTGAAGGGTGGCGGCTGGCGGGGCGGCTCGTGAGCATCGGGCCGGTGACGAGCTCTTCATTGCGGGCGCACGGCCTCGAGCCCGACGTCGAGGCCTCGCGCCACGACATCGAGGGGCTCATCGACGCCTTGGTGGCGGATGCGTCGGCGTGAGCCCGTCGGTCATCACGTTCCTGTCTGACTATGGCCTGAGCGATGACTTCGTGGGCGTCTGCCACGGGGTGATCGCGGGGATTTGCCCGGAGGCGCGTGTGATCGACCTGACCCACGGCGTGCCGCGCGGAGACATCCGCGCCGGCGCGCTGGTGCTGCGCGGCGCCTTGCCCTACGTTCCGGTGGGGGTCCACCTCGCCGTGGTCGATCCGGGAGTCGGCGGCGACCGCCGGGCGGTCGCGCTGCGCCTGGCCGACGGCCGGGTGCTCGTCGGGCCTGACAACGGCCTGCTGTCGCTCGTGGGTCCGGTGGTGGAGGCGGTCGACATCGCGGCATCGCCGTTTTCGCTTCAGCCGGTGTCGGCGACGTTCCACGGGCGCGACGTGTTCGCACCGGTGGCGGCGCGGCTGGCCGGTGGAGCGGGCCTGGCCGAGGCCGGGGCGCCGGTCGATCCGGCCGGGCTGGTGGCGATGTCGCTGCCCCGGGCGCGGATGTTGGACGGTGCGCTGCGCGCGCACGCGCTCTATCTCGACCGGTTCGGCAACGTCCAGCTGGACGCCACGCCATCCGAGTCGGGGTTGCAGCCGGGGGACCGGTTGGCGGTGGGGGTGCGGGACGAGTCGTGGCCGGGGGTGTTCGCCCGGACCTTCGCCGACGTGTCGTCCGGCGAGCTGCTCGTCTACGAGGATGCCTCGCGTCAGCTGGCCGTGGCGGTCAACCAGGGCAGCGCGGCAGATCGGTTGGGGATCTCGATCGGCGACGAGCTCCGGATCGCGCTCGAGTGAGCGGGCTCGGGCATCCGCGCGTGCACTACCGGGTGATCGGGTCGACCAACGCCCGCGCCCGTGAGCTGGCCGGTTCTGGTGCGCCGCACGGGACGGTGGTCACGGCGGCCGAGCAGTCCGCGGGACGCGGCCGCCAGGGGAGGACGTGGACGGCGGCGCCCGGGCGGGCGCTGCTCTGCTCGATCGTGATCCGTGACCCGCCCCGGTTGCTGCCGCTCGTGGCGGGGGTGGCGGTGGCGGAGGTGGTGACGGCCCTGGGCCCGGGTTCGCCGGCGCGGATCAAGTGGCCGAACGACGTGCTCGTGGACGGGCGCAAGGTGGCGGGGATCCTCGTCGAGGGGCGGCCGCAGGCGGGCTGGGCGGTGGCCGGGATCGGGCTGAACGTGGCGTTGCGCGTGTGCGATTTCCCGCCCGAGCTGCGCGAGCGGGCCGGCACGCTCGCGCTCTCGGCCGATGCGATCGAGCCGATGGTGGACGAGCTCCTGGGTCACCTGGGGCAGTGGATCGTCGCGCCCGCGGAGTCCGTATTAAGGGCGGTGCGGGAGCGGGACGCGCTGCTGGGCCGTCCGGTGCGCTGGGCCGGCGGGAGTGGGATTGGCGCCGGGGTGGACGAGGAGGGCCGCCTGCTTGTGGCGACCGAGACCGGGACGGTGGCGCTCGACGCCGGCGAGGTCCACCTGGGTGCATAGCGCGCCACACCCTTCCCGAATCGGGGGGTGTGGCCCGTCATGCACTCCAGAGGATCCCGTAGCGCCACTCGCCCGGGATCCGGCCCCGAGTGGCGCGTCATGCACCTAGGCGGCGGCTTCGTGGTCGCCGTGCGCTTCGTCCTCGAGGTCGCCGGGGAGATCGTCGGAGTCGTCGGGTTCGTCGACGTCATCGTCGTCGTCCTCGTAATCGTCGCCGTCGTCGTCGTCGTCATCATCATCGTCGTCGGCGTCGTCCCCGTCGTCCGAGTCGTCGGAGTCGTCCGGGTCGTCATCGTCGTCGGCGTCGTCCACGTCGTCTGCGTCGTCCACGTCGTCGGAGTCGTCCATGTCGCCCTCCCGGTCGTCGCGGTCGTCGTCATCGACGGTGCCGGCTACGGGGATCTCCTCCTCGTCCTCGTCGAGCGCCGCGGCGCTCTGCTCGTCGTCCGGGTCGAGGGCGGTCGTCGCCACCGCCTGCCTCGCCCGCGGAGCGGCACCGTTGGCCGTGCCGGCGGTCTTGCGCTTGCGCCGGCTCTTGCCTCGCCGGCCCTTGGGGAAGTTACGCAGCAGCTCGCGGGCCAGGGCGGCGGGCTTGCGGGCCATCCGCGTCCGGGCGCCGCGCAGCGCCTCCTCGGCCTCGGGGGTATGGGCGAGCGCGGCGGCCAGGAGCGCCGCCGACAAACGCCGGTCTTCCTTGCGCGCGGCGTGGACCAGCCGGCGCGCGTTACGTGCGTGAGCGGCGCCGCTTGAATTCACCAGCAGCCCGAGGAGGCGCTTGGTCTCGGGCCAGCGCTGCACCGCGTACTCCTCGTGCACCTCGCGCGTGTACTCGGCCATCCGCCAGATCCAGGCGTTGGCCTGGTCGCGGCGGCCGATGCGGCGCTCGGCCAGCGCCTGGAGCATGATCTTGACGCCCTCGCGGCGCTCGTCGCGCGGCCAGCCGGCCATGATGTCGATGGCGGTGTCGAACGCCTCGGCATCCCGCGACGCTGCGATCTCCTGCAAGGCCCGCAGCCGCAGCTGAGAATTCCGATTGCGCTGGACGGCCGTCAGAAGGAACCGACGCTTCAGCTCGCCGCCGCGGTCGAAGTGGAGCATGGCCTTGGCCCGCCGCCACCCGTTCGGCGCGACGCGGGCGCCGGCCAGCGCCGCCCACACGTGCTGCTCGCCGTAGTCCAGGTGCTCGACCGCGATCCGCCACAGCTCGCGCTCGAATACCTGTGCGCGCCGCTCGGGATCCGGCGTGACCGGCAACACCCGGCGCTCGACCCGAACCCGCCGCCCCCGGCCCCGCCGGACCGGACCGACGACGATCGCGCCACCGCGGTACACGTCCCGGTCAAGCAGCGAGTGCAGCGTCACGACCGGGTCGTCGTGCTTCGTGGCCGGGTGGACGAAGTCGACCACGATCCCCGCCTCCTTGCCGGGATGCCGGCGCGTCACGCGCCCCACCCGCTGCTGGTAGATCCGCTTCGACGCGGTCGGCGCCAGGTGCATGCAGATCGTCGCGCGCGGGCTGTTCCAACCCTCGGCCAGCAGCTGTGCGTTGACCAGCACGTCGATCTTGCCCGACTCGTAGTCGGCCAGGATCCGCGCCAGCTGGCGCTTGGGGGTCTCGCCCGAGACGGCCTTGGCCTGCATCCCCAGGTCGCGGAACGCCTGGGCCACGTTGTAGGCGTGGCGCACACCGGCGGCGTAGACGACGCCGGGCACGTTGTTGAAGCGGGTCTTGTACAGGTCGGCGATCGCCATGTTGAACGGCGTCTGGTCCAGCAGCTCGGCCAGCATCTCCTGGTCGAACTCGGTGTCCACCTCGCCGCGGCGCAGCGGCACCTTGGCGATCGTGCGCACCCCCGGCCCGGGCGGGATCCGGATGCAGCGCAGCGGCGAGATCACGCCCCGCCGCGCGGCCTGGGCCAGGTCGAAGCGCGAGGTCTGCGTGGGGAACAGGTCGGTGACGTGGCGGGCGATCAGCGCGCCCGTGGCGGTCATGCCGATGAAGATCGGGCCGGACCAGGCGCGGATCGCGCCCGAGGTCTTCTCGCCCAGCGCCGTGTGGGCCTCGTCGCAGATGACGATCGTGTAGGCGTCGGAGATCTTGCCCGCGTTACGCACGAACCACTGATAGGTCTCGACCGTCACCGGGCCATTGCCGTTGTCCTTGCCTTTGAGCAACGGGGCGCAGATCCGGTCGCGATAGCCGCGGTCGCGCAGCTCGCCGTTGAACTGGTCGACCAGGTTGCGCCGGTGGGTGAGGATCAAGACGCCGCCGGTGCGCGAGGCCTCGACGAAGCCGAGCGCGGCGACCGTCTTGCCGGCGCCGGTGGCGTGCTCGAACCAGAACCGCCGGTCGGCGTTGGGGTCGTCGGGGGCTTCGTCGAGCTGGACGTCCGCGTCGAGCTCGTCGCCCTCGTCCTGCCAGTCCTGGGGCTCCTCGTCCTCGGGCTCGCCGTCGTCGAGTCCGTTCTCCTCGGCGTCCTCGTCCCCGGGGATCGCCGCGGAGACGAGCTGGGCGGGCTCGGGCGGGGTGGGCGGAGGCCCGGCGCCGTTCACCGACCCGTTGCCGTTGCGCTGGGCCTCGGCCAGGAGCGCGGTCAGCGTGCCGGACAGCGCGTCGACCTGGTGGGCGGACAGCACCGTCCCGTCGGCCAGGTGCGGCTCCTCCTCGGAGAGCAGCCGCTCCAGCCCGAGCAGGAGCGAGAACTGCCGCCGCCACTCGATCGAGGGCTTGTCGGCCCCGGCGTCGAGCTCGGTCAGGGCGGCATCGAGCGCGCGCCGGCGCGCCGAGCCGGGCGCGAGCGCGTCCTCGAGGGTCTCGCCCTCGTACACAAATTGCTCACGGGTAAACAGCTCCGCCCGCGCGATCGCGGCAGGTTCAGGGAATGGGGTGGAATCACCCATACGTATCGGAAGGTTGCGTTGTGAGTCTTGCGAGCCGCGGAGGTACAGCGTGGCGACTCTGAGCGGTCTCGCGTGAGGCCGTGCGACGGCGAGGTTACCTCAGAAGCGGAATGCCCCCTCGCCAACACCCGGCTAGGAGGAGTGCCTCCCACATTAAAGCAGGTGTGTTAGCCGCTGTCTTACCCAATGTGATGGGCCTCCCTTCGGTCGCGCAGCGAGGCCCCCTAATCTTCGAGTTGATGACGGGTACCGCCGTGTACGAGATCCGCCGCGCGCAGAGCAGGCAGGAGCTGGAGGCGGCGCTCGAGCTGCGCCACGATGTGTTCTGCGTCGAGCAGGGCGTGCCGGAGCGTGACGAGCTGGACGGCCGGGACCACGAGGGCATCCATCTGGTCGCGGTGCGCGACGGGGAGATGCTCGCGACCTGCCGGATCCTGCTGGTCGGTTCGACCGCGCAGTTCAGCCGGCTCGCGGTCAAGATGTCGGCGCGGCGGCAGGGGATCGCCACCGCGCTGCTCGCCGCGGCTGACGACGAGTCGCGCGCCGGTGGCACCCGGCGGATCGTGCTCCACGCCCAGACCTACGCCCGCGAGCTGTACGAACTCGCCGGCTACCGCCCGCGCGGCCGGGTGTTCTGGGAGGCGGGGATCGAGCACATCGCGATGGAAAAACTGCTCGACTAGTGGTTGTCCGCGGGTGCGGGGGCGGCGACTAGGTGCCTGAGGTCAGGATCGACCCGCTCACCGGGCTGAGGGCGATCGTGGCCGGCGATCGGGCGCAGCGTCCGGGCGGCGGGCTGAGCGCCCCGCCGGCGCCGCCGCTGGACCGGGAGACCGACCCGTTCGCCGAGGGGCACGAGGACCGCACCCCGCCCGAGGTCTACGCAGTGCGCCCGAACGGCGGCGCCCCGAACACGCCGGGCTGGACCGTGCGGGTGGTGCCCAACCTCTACCCGGCGCTGAGCGAGAACGCGCCCGCGCCGGCGCCCGAGGCCAACCCCGACCTGTTCTGGGCGGGACCGGCGCGCGGCGCGCACGAGGTGATCGTCAACGCGCCCGACCCGGTCATGTCCCTGGCCGACCTGCAGCCCGAGCAGGTGGTGGGAGCGATGGAGGTGTGGCGGGAGCGGATGCGCACGCACGGCGACGCCGCCTACGTCCACCTGATCGTCAACGAGCGCCGCGAGGCCGGCGCTTCGCTGCCCCATACCCACGCGCAGCTGTACGCGCTCGACTTCGTGCCCGCGGCGATCGCGCGGGAACGAGAGCGCTTCGGGGCGTACGCGACCCGGACGATGGGTGGCAACCTGCTCGGCGACCTGGTGCAGGAGGAGGTCCGCCGGCGCGAGCGGATCGTCGCGATCGACGACGAGACCGTGCTGATGGCGCCGTTCGGCGCCCGGGTGCCGTTCCAGCTGTTGATCGCGCCGCGCACGCCGCGGATGCGCTTCGAGGACGACGGGCCGATCGGCGCCCGGATGCTGCACAACGCGCTGACCCGGTTGGCGCGTCGCCTGGGGGCCAGCCCGCCTTTGAATCTCTGGGTCCGGACGGCGCCGCGCGGCGCGGAGCACTTCTCGTGGCGGATCGACATCCTGCCGCGCCTGACCCACCTGGCCGGGCTCGAGCTGGGCGCCGGCGTGAACCTGAACATCGTGCCGCCGGAGCTGGTCGCGGCCGAGCTCCGCGACCTAAGTGAGGGCGCTCGTCCAGCGGGTCAGCCACGCGTCGGTGTCGGTTGACGGCGCTGTCGTGTCGGAGATCGGCCCCGGGCTGCTCGTACTCCTGGGGGTGGGGCGGGAGGATTCGGAACCGGACGCAGACTGGCTCGCCGACAAGGTCAAGGCGCTGCGGATCTTTCCGGATGCCGACGGTCGGATGAACGAGCCGCTGGGCGACCGGCAGGTGCTGTGCGTGAGCCAGTTCACGCTGTACGGCGACGCGCGCCGCGGGAACCGGCCGAGCTTCGTCGACGCGGCCAAGCCGGCGCGGGCCGAGGCGCTCTACGAGCGGTTCTGCGACCGGTTGGGGGCTGAGCGGGGCGTGTTCGGGGCCATGATGGCGGTCGAGCTGGTCAACGACGGACCGGTGACGCTGATGCTGGACAGCCCGGCGCGCCTCTAGGCGCGGCCGAATAGCTCGCCACTCGCCGCCGTCCGCCGTGCGAGTGGCGAGAAACTCGCGCTATGCGCGACTGAACCGCCATTCACCGCGGGCGGACGGGCGAGTGGTGAGAAAGTCGGGGTCAGGGGACCTGGATCGTGCCGGCGATCCGGCTGAAGTTGCCGGCCAGGTCGGTGGCGGCGAGGCGGATCGTGTAGGTGCCGTTGTGCTTGAGCGACGGGACGGTGAAGGAGCGCGTGCCGTAGCCGAAGTTGGCGCTGGTCGAGAACAGCGTGTGGCCGCCGGGACCGACGACCACGATCCCCACGCGCGAGTACTTGGACAGGCTGAACTGGATCGTGGCCGGCTTGTTCTTGGCCGCGTGCTGGGTGACGAGCTGGAGCACCGGCGGCGTGGTCAGGTAGGTGGTGAAGTGCTGGGCGGTCACGCAGTAGACCGGCGCCTGGGTGCGCTGGCACAGCTGCTGGAGAAAGCCGGTGACCAGCTCGTGGTAGCTGAGCGTGTCCTCGACGCCGGGCTGGTAGAGCGACCACGCGCCGGTGTCGAAGTGCGGGACCTCGGTCAGCGCCTCGGCGTTGCCGGCGGCGAACAGCTGCTGGGCGAGCGGGTCGTTCGACGTTTGGGCGTAGTCGTAGAGCCCGATCAGCGACTGGAGGAACGCGTTGAGGATCGACGTGCCAGGGGTGAACGTGTACTGCACGTAGCGGGCGCCGGCCGGCGTCGCGACGCGCACCCCGACGGGCGGAGGCGCGGTGAAGACCGGCAGCGCCTCGTGCGCGAGCTGGAGATAGTTGGGGTCGTGGGAGGCCAGGTACGCGCGGGTCAGGGCCTCGATCCCGGTGCCCTGCGACATCGCGCTGGTCCAGGGCGGCTTTCCGCCCCCGAACTGGAAGTAGTACTCCCACACGAGGCCGCCGGCGCGATTGACCGCCATCGGGATCATCTGCGACAGCACGGCCTCGAGCTGCGGGTAGTCGGCCGCGCCGGCGGTGTAGAGCCCGTCGGCCTTGCCGAACGTGGCGAGCACCTGGAGCTCGATCCCCTGGCCGGCGTAGTACTCCCACACGAGCTGGGAGTCGGAGAACTCGACGTACTGCCCCGCGCTCAGGAGCGGCCCGGTGGTCCACCACTCGCGGTTGCGGTCAAGCGTCTGGAACAGCACGGGCAGTCGCCCGGGGGTCAGCTTGCCGGCGACCGCGATGTTGTGAAGGTTGGTGATCACCGCCTGAAGCTCGGTGGCGCGGGTCCCGTGCAGGCGCTTCTCGGAGGCCAGCGCGGCGTTGAAGCTTGCGCTGTAGGAGGCGTACTGGGCGGGGGTGATCGCCCCGGAGTGGAGCAGGCGCCCCAGCTCGCTCACGACCGTCTTCTGGGGCGGCTTGCGGGCTGCGGCCACGCGAGGCCGTTGGAGCGGGTGGAGGCGTCGGCTCACCCGCGGGCAGGAACGGGTCCTGGCGGGCGGTCACGTGTCCGTGGGCGCCCATGACCAGCACCGGCGCTGCCCCCGCGGCCGCCGGAACGACCAGCGCGAGCGCGGCGACGAGCGCCGCGGCCCCTGCGCGCGGTATCTGACCGTGGATGAAACCCACTAAGGGTGCTTAACCAGCGCGGGCGCCCGATGTTTCGGCCGGGCGATCTGGCATGAGCCGGTCTCGGAGGCCGCCTCGCAGTAGACCTGCCAGGTGGCGTGCGCCGCGTTCTCCCAGGTCCAGGCGGGCGGCGGGGGCGCCGGCCGCTCGGCCGACTCGGCCGCGGCGACGAGCCCGTCGAGGTCGTCGATCGCCCGGAACATGGCGCGTCCGGCGAGGACCTCGCGCAAGGCGGGCACATCCGACGCCGCCACCGGGGTGCCGCATGCGAGCGCCTCGACCGGGGGCAGCCCGAAGCCCTCGTCGTCGGAGGGGAAGATCAGCGCGTGGGCGCCGGTGTAGATCGCGGCCAGATCGTCGTCGGAGACCGCCCCGGTGAGCGTGACGCCGGGAAGCTCGTGCGCCCAGGGCGCGGTCGGTCCGACCAGGACGAGGGGCATCGAGCGGGCGGCGCGGGTCAGCGCAGCCACGCGCTTGCGCGGGTCGGGGGTCTGCATGGCGCCGACCCAGACCAGGTAGCGCTCCGGGAGCGAGAAGCGGTCGCGCACCGCGCTCACCTCCTCGGGGGAGCGGGCGTGCAGCGCGGCGGCGGCCGCCTCGGGGATCACCGCGATCCGCTCGCGGGGGAGGTCGAGCACGGCCTCGGCGTCGTCGGCCACCGCGCTGGTCGGGACGATCACGCGCATCGCGCGCTGAACGGCGAGGTAGCGCAGCTTGAAGCGCAGCGTCGAGCGCAAGTACTGGCCGTGGCGCTTGACCGGCGAGAGGTCGTGCACGGTGACGACCATCGGCACGGGGCAGCGGAGCATCGCGCCGTCGAGCCAGGGCGAGTGGAACACGTCGCACCGGCGCGGCTGGTGGGTCTCGACGACCTCGCAGTCGCCCCGGTCGCGCAGTGCCTCGAGCAGGCACCGGGAGTACCGGCCGACGCCGTGGGTGCTTTTGGCGGGGCGGCTGTCGAAGGCGACTTTCACGGATTTCCCATCGTCCGGATTACGCACGTTGGTCCGGTCCGCGCACTCTAACCAACGGGCGGTCGGAAATGTCGGCTGATCCCTACCGGAGTCGCACGATCCGGTGGGGCAGCGCGCGATACGGTCGCGCGATCAGGGACTACTACGAAGATCTGTGGGAGCGGATGCCGGAGGAGCTCGAGCCGCCCGAGTTCGAGCGCCGGCTCGCCTTCCTGCGCGACCAGGTAAGCGCGGGCGACCGTGCGCTCGACATCGGCAGTGGCGCCGGCGACTTCACCGCGGCGCTGGCGCAGGCCGGCGCGGAAGCAGTCGGGGTCGACGTCGCGCAGGCGGCACTCGAGCGGGCGCGCGCGCGGCACCCGGCGCTCGACTTCCGGCTCGTGCCGATCGACGGCCCGCTCCCGTTCGAGGACAACTCGTTCGAGCTGGTGTGGGCGAGTGAGGTGATCGAGCACGTGGCCGACACGGCACAGTGGCTGTCGGAGGTGCGTCGGGTGCTCGCGCCGGCGGGGCGGCTGCTCGTGACCACGCCGTCGCACGGGCGATTGCGGGTCGCGATTTCCGGGGTGGACCGGTTCTCGGAGCCGCTGGGCGATCACTTGCACCTGTATACGAAGGGGTCGCTGCAAACCCTGCTGGAGGAGTTCGGGTTCTCGGAGGTCGAGGTGCGGGCGGTCGAGGGCCCGCCGCTGTTCAGGCGGAGCCTGTACTCGCGCGCTGTGCGGTGAGCAGCTGCTTGCGGGCCTGGTCGATCAGCTGGGGGATGAGCGGCGAGGTGTGATCGAGGCGCTGCGCGACCTCGAGCTCGGCCAGCGCGAGCTGCGCCCGGTGCGCTTGCAGGTCGAACGCGCCCAGCTGGTGCCAGGTCTCCGCGTTGGAGGGCTGGATCTGGGTCGCCTTGACCCACTCCTGGCGGCTCGCGACCGGATCGCCCATGCCGGAGTAGATCTCCGCGAGCTCCCACAGCGGAGCGGGCGACACCGGGTCGGCCGAGGCGGCGCTCCGGGCGGCGGCGATCGCCGCGGGCGTGTCACCCCGGCTCAGCGCGTCGATCGCGGACGAGACCTCGTCGGAGGAGTGCAACGGCTGCCACACGAACCAGGCGGCGATGAGCGCGGTGGCGACGATGCCGATCGCCGCCGCCACGCGGCCGAGGGGCAGCCGGTCGGGGCCGCGCGCGGGGGCGGGAACCGGGTCAACCACCGGTCCGCGGGCGGCCACCCAACCGGCGCAGAACAGCGCCGGCACGGTCACACCCGGGATGAACCACGTCCAGTCGATCAGCGAGGAGACGCCGAAGGTCACGACCACGGCCAGCATCGTGATGAGCCCGGTTCGCTCCGCTGCGTGAGGCCCCTCGCGGCGCGACCCGCTTAGCGTGCCCCGGACCGCCGCGCCCCAAGCGACAAGTAGCGCGAGGCTCACAGCGAGCCCGATCAGGCCGAAATCGGCGAATGTCTCGATCAGGTAGCTGTGCGCGTGGGTTACCGCGAGTTCGCTGCTCGTGTAGCGGGTGCGCGCGGTGGCGAAGCCGCCGGCGCCCACGCCGGCCAGCGGCGCGTGCTCGCCGACCTTGAGCCCCTCTCGCCAGTAGAGCGGGCGGCTGTTGCTCAGGTCGGCCAGGCGACCGGGGCCGTTGCCGACGTTGGACTGGGTGCTCGTCAGGGTGCTCCACACGTGCGAGACCTCGCCGGTCAGCCCGCGCGAGGAAGCGGCCGCGCCGGCCACCGCCGCCACCGGAACGAGCGCAACCAGGATCACCAGCGCGATGCCGATTCGCCGCCGCACGCCGGCGGAGAGGACGACCCGGTCCATGGCGCGAACGGCCACGAACCCGGCCACCGCGCTGAAGATCACGACGACGAGCAACACGATCCCGAAGTCGTGACCGGCCGACGTGCGCGCCGACAGCGAGGCGCCCGCGTGGGTGATCGCGTGGTGGGCCAGGGCCCATCCCGTGGCCACCGCGGCGCCGAGCGCTCCGAGCGCGAGCAGCAGCGCCGCGCGCAGGCGAACCGGGGTGAGGACGATCCAGCCGCCAACGCCGATGACGGCGGCGAGCAGTGCCCCGCGTGAATAGGACAGCGTCAGCGTGGTCAGCAGCACCGCCAGCGCGGGCACGGTGAGCGCGCGCAGCACGCGCCCCGTGGCCGGGCGGGTGCCGGCCCACAGGCACACCGGCAGGCCGAGCGCCGCCAGCAACCCGGTGGCGTTCCAGTAGCCGAACGGAACCCACAGGCGTCCGACGGTGTCGCTCGCGTTGAGCGAGGCCGGGAACACCTCGGCCAGGAGCGCGTACCCGGACACGACCACGGTCGCCGCTCCGACGGCGCCGAGCACCGCCGGCCAGCGCGCCGGCGCGAGCCGCGCCAGGATCGCCGCGGCCGCGAACACGGCCAGGTACGAGAGCGTCCGGTTCGCCTCCACCCAGGAGGTGGCGGGCTGCACCGACCACGCGATCGAGAGGTAGCTGAGCGCCGCGAGCGCCGCAAACAGGGCGAGGGCCGCGGCGGCGTACCGCGGAAGGCGCGGTGCGGCCAACATGACCGCCGCGCCGACCACGCCGGCTCCCACCGCGAGCAGGGCGATCTGAACCCATGTGTTGGGGCCGAGATCGATGCCGCCGGTGGACAGGAACACGACGACGGCGAAGGCCGCGGCAAGCACCGCTGCGAGCGCCGAGTCAACGCTCACGCCGAGCCGCCGATCGCGGCTCACCGGCGTCGTCCCGGTCGGCTCGGAGGCGCGTTGAGGCGCCGTGACGAGAGACGACACGGGGCGAGCGTACCAATCACCCTCGGGTATGGTCGGGGTCATGTCGGACGGGGCGACGGTCGCGGTTCAGGTCGTGAACTACCAAACACGGCGCTATCTAGAACGGTGCGTCGAGACCGTGGTTTCGGATCTGCAGGCAAGCGGCGTCCGCTACGAGATCAACCTGCTCGACAACGCATCGGGTGAAGATCTGACCGATCTGGCCGAGCGCTACCCCGGGGTTCGCGCGTTCACCGCGCCGGCGAACCTCGGCTTCGGCGGTGGGCACAACCTGTTGGCGGCCCATACGCAGGCGCCGTACCTCCTGGTCCTCAACCCGGACGTCGAGGTGATCGCTGCGGGCACGCGTCGAGCGGTTGCTCGGGCTGGTCGTGGCCGGCGACCGGGTCACGGCGGCGGGACCCAAGCTGGTCGGGCTGGACGGGCGCGCCCAGCCCTACGATCACGGACGGCTGCACGGAATGCGGGCCGCTATCGCGCTGAACGGCGGGCACAGCTACTGGCGGGCGACCGACACGCGCCAGGAGGTGGCGTGGGTGTCGGGGGCCGCGATGGTGATCGAGCGAACGGCGTTCACGGGCGTCGGAGGGTTCGACGAGCAACTGTTCCTGTACAAGGAGGACGAGGATCTGTGCCTGCGGCTGCGCGAGGCCGGCGGGCGCGTGGTCTACGAACCGGCGGTGGCGATCCTCCACCACGAGTCGGTCGTCGCCGATCGCCACCAGGAGCTGGACGGGGCCTCGCGCTACTTCTTCGCCAAGCACTTCGGCGGCCGGCGGTCGCGCCGCGCGTTCGCAGCCGCCCATCAGACGCTCGCCTACTTGCGCCTCTGACCCGCGCGCCGCAGCCGGTATGACGCGCGGTAGCCGAGCTTCAGCGCGCCGAACACCGGCGCGGCGATGCGGGGGTGGGTGGCCAGGGCGAGCAACGGGCGGTGGACATCGTCGGGCAGCTCGCCGCCCGGACCGACCAACCGGGCGGCGTCCTCGGTGAGCACGATGCCGGCGCCGGTGTCCACCCGGGCCGGAGCATCTGCGGTGCCACGGTAGACGTCGAGCAGCTCGTGCGCGGTGGCGTCCCAGGTGAGGCCTTGGGCCGCCGCTTGGATCGCACTCACGTTCCGGCTCCGGATCGAGTCGTCGTTCATCAGGGCGAGCGCGTGCTCGGCGCTGCCCTGCTCGTTCCACGGGACGATGCCGGCGACCTCGTCCGGCAGCAGCTCGCTCAGCGAGCTCCCCGGGGCCCACAGGCAGGGGACGCCGTGCGACGCCGCCTCGAACGGGACGAGCCCGAATCCTTCGAGCACCGACGGGTAGACCACCAGCGTCGCACGGTCGTAGAGCCAGTGCTTCTCCGGTTCACTGACCGCGCCGAAATCGAGAACCTGCCCGGCGATTCCCGGATGCTCGGCGAGGAAGCGGGCCTCGAGCGGCCGGGAGGAGCCGTGGTCGATGGTCGGGCCGGCGAACATGAGCGTTCCGTTCCAGCCGTGCTCCGCCCGCAGGCGCTCGAGGATGCGCAGCGCGAACACGCGGTTCTTGTGCAGGAGGTCGGTGCCGAGGCAGAGCATGGTGTCGTGCGCGATGCGCTCGGCGCCTGGGGGGGCCGTCGGAGCGTTCGTGCGGGGGTGGTCGACGCCGAGATGGACGACGCCTGCGTGCGTCGGTTCGATGAGCTGCTCGGCGAGCGCGTCGTCGCGGGTGTGAGCGGAGAAGAACACCACCCGGTCGGCCGTGGCGAGGGCCAACTGGGTCAAATCGCGGTAATCCCGCCACGTCTGGGGAGATGGGAAGTAGGCGGGATCGTGGAACGCGATCAGGTCCTGCTGGGTCAGGATCAGCCGCTCGCCGAGCGACTCGAGGAAGCTCAGGTCGCCGGCGTTACTCAGCTGAAACGGACGGTGGACGATGTCGGCGCCGCCCGGCGCCTCGCGGTAGGTGGTGAGATTCACGCGCGGCAATGTCCCGAGGCGCTCGCGGACATCCTGACTCGGCTGGTCGGGGAGGATCGCCGTGATCCGCACCGCCGATGTGCGTGCGAGGCCGGCGATCAGCTCGAGCACGTGGACGTGGGTCCCGGTGGTGGGCCCGGACAGGATCCGGGCGTCGATCGTGACCGCCAGTCCGTGCAGCGCGCGGCGCGCGGCGCCGGTGGCGCGGGTTTCGGGTGCGGTTGGCCGATGCGCGCGAGGTCCGGCCGGCTGGGGGTCGAGCACGAGGACGTCGTCGGCCAGCACGTGCGCGAGTCCGCGCTCGACGCAGTGGGTCCAGGGGTCGGAGGCATCGCCGATCAACTCGAGCGCGCTGCGGCGGACATAGACACACGCGCGGCCCGGAGACTCGATCCGCGGGCGCAGCCGAAGCGAGCCGGCCCGGACCTTCGCGGCGGCCTGCTCGAACAGCTGGCCGCCGAGGTCGAGGTCGTGTTGGGTGAGCGCGGTGGCGGTGGCGGTGGTGGCGCTCGCGTAGGCGGCGTCGCGCAGCCCGCCGAGCCAGTCCGCCGGGCAACGGCACCCGGGGCGGAGCAGGACGACGTCGGCCGGCGCCGAGGCCGCAAACGCGCCGGCGGGCGAGTCGGCCGGCTCGACCTCGCACACGACGACGTCCGTCACCGGGGGCTCCGGGCGATCAGCATCAGCGTGTGGCCGAACGGCGCGGTGCGCGGGCGCGAGCCCAGCCGGTCCAGCGGAGCGAACGCGCGCTGGAGCCGAGGGGACAGGCGGCGCCACGCATAGGTGACCGCGTGAAGCTCGGGGTCGAGGCCGGCGGCGACGGCGTCCGCGAGCAGGCGCCGGGGGGAAAGCGGGACGTCGTCGGGCGTGCCGTGAACCGCGGTGGCGAGCCCTGAGCGGTTGGCCAGCGCCAGCCCGAGCCCGACCGGATGCCATAAACCGGGCTCGATCGCGATCATCACGCCGCCCGGCTTCAACAGACGCGCCGCCTCGGCGAAGCACGGCGCGAGCGGGCCCTGGTAGGCGATGTGGTGGAGCACGAGCCGGTAGAGGACCACGTCGAACGACGCCGGCGGGAAGTCGAGCCGGCCGGCGTAGCCGAGGTGGACCTCGTCGGCCCGGCCGAGACGCGCCACGCCGTCCACTCGCTCGGGATCGGAGTCGACCGCCACGAGGCGGAAGGCGGGCGCCGGGAACAGCTGGCGCCCGGGGTGCCAGCCGGCGCCGACCGACAGGACGTCTCCGCGGGCTACGCCCAGATGGGCGGCGAGGAGCGATCGTTCGCGGGCGGTGAGGTATCGATAGTGCGCCTCGAGTGTCGACTCGCGGCTCAGGCGATCGAGCAGGTTGTCCGGATCGTGCGCGGCCGCGCGCTCCCGATTGTTGGCCAGGGTCACGCCGGCTCCTCGGGCCGCTGCGCCAGGAAAGCGAACTGTCCACAGAACAGGAGCTTGGTCGCGTTCAGGGTTCGATTGTCGGCGCCCAGGAAGCGACCGCACTGGTCGAGCGTCGCGTTCAACGGCGACTCCCGCCCCCACCAGCGGTAAAAGCAACGGTGGCCGCCGGCCAGGCGCCACGCGATCAGCGTCAGCCCGTCGATCCCGGGCCGCAACTCGACCGCGCGCAGCCCCGCGTGTTCGAACAGCCGGACCATTCCGACGGGTGTGTAGTTCCACAGGCTGAGCGAGTGGTAGGGCTCGAGCTGTGAGGTCGAGCCGGCGAACCACCCTCCGGGCGCGAGCACCCGGCGCACCTCGGCCAGGAGCGGCTCGGGCTGGCGGACGTGCTCGAGCACCTGCTTGCAGTACACGAGCTCGAAGGCGCCGTCCTCGAACGGCATCGACACCCCGTCGAAGGTCTCAAACCGCGCGTCGCGGCGGGTGCGCTCCCGAGCCTCCGGGGAGCCGGGGACGTCGATCCCGACCCACTGCACATCGGGATCACGCGCGCGGAAGACGTCGACCGAGCCACCGGTGCCGCACCCCAGGTCGAGCACTCGCCACGGTCCCCGCGCCGGCCGGCCGAGCTCGCGCTCGGCGTAGCGCTCCGCGGGCGTCTGCCTGGCGTCATCTCCGGGCACCACGTCGCCGAGCAGGTCCTTCAGGTCGCGACCGGGCAGCCTGGGGAATCGAGGCCGCCGGCCCCGCTCAACCACGTGACGGTTGGGTCGACGTGTCAGCTGTACTGGTAGGGGGTTCTGGACTTCTCGCCGGCCGCCCGATGGGCGGCCAGCTGGCGCGCGAAGGCGACCACGAACCGGGGGTTGTAGCGCAAGTAGCGTCGCCACAGCCGGCGCGGCTCCTGGGCGAGGCGGTAGGCCCATTCGAGCCCGGCCCCCTGAAGCACGGGCGGCGCCTGGGGCACGAGACCGGCGTGGAAGTCGAACGCGGCGCCGACGCCGACGAGCACCGGCGCCTCGAGGTCGGGGCGCATCGTGATCATCCACTTCTCCTGCTTGGGCACCCCGATCCCGACCCACACGACATCGGCTTCGGATTCGTTGATCGCCTCGACGGTCGCGGCGCGCTCGTCGGCGCTCAGCGGCCGGAACGGCGGCGCGTGGGAACCGACGATGTTGATGCCGGGAAAGCGCCGCCGGAGACTCAGCTCGAGTTGCATCAAGGCGTCCGAATCGCGTCCCCCGTACAGGTAGAAGCGCTGGCCGGTCACCGCGGCGGCGCGGGCGAACGCGCGCGCCATCAGCTCGGGCCCGTAGACCCGATCGGTCAGCGACTGGCCGAGCGCGTTCATGGCCCACACCAGCGGCTGGCCGTCGGGCACGTTGAGCGCCTGGGGCGACAGGAGCGCCGCGCGCAGCTCGGGATCCTCCCGGGAGGCCATCACGGTGTGCACGTTGCAGGCGCACACGTAGCCCCGCTGGCGCTCCGTCACCATTGCATCCATCCAGCGCAAGGTCCCCTCGTAGTCGGTCACCGCCAGCGGTACGCCCACGACCTCGACCCTGGGCGGGGGCGAGGTCAGCTCGGGGTGGGACTGAACGGTGGTGTCGGGGCGCATCGAGTCGGGGCGCATCGCCAATGTCTGCCTAGCCGCACGGCACGGGCGTCAAACCCGCATGACAGCTACGGGCCTCCACTCTGTAAACGAGATCGGGCTCCGGAGGTTGCGCGGTTGGTCTTCCTCACCGGCGTGTCAGCGTGTCCAATTATGTCCAACCCGCTTGACGTTGCCGGTGTCGGCGGCGCTATGCTTGAGGTCGACACGGAAGTCGGACGGGCCCGCGAGCATCGCCCCCTTTCTCGCGGGTCTTCGGACGGCCCCCAGCCCTACCAGGGTCGTCCTTCGGTCGGGCCCGTACCGCTTTGCGCGGTGCGGGCCCGCCACGTCTCTGGGTCCGCAGGGCGCGCGCGGGGTGTGCATGACGCGCCTCGGCCCGCCGGAATTCGGTCCCGCCCACCCGTGTGGCGTGTTATGCACACCTGAGGATCCTGACACCTGAGGATCCTGACACGCCATTGCCCCGTATTTCAGGCGGCGGTGGCGCGTCATGCACACAATCTCGGCCGGCCGGGGCCCGCCACGTATCTGGCGCTCCTATAACCTCGCGCGTCGCATGAACTGCCTCGTCACCGGCGGCGCCGGCTTCATCGGATCGCACGTGGTCGACGCGTTGCTCGCCCGGGGCGATCGGGTGGCGGTGATCGACAACCTGTCGAGTGGCCGGCGGCAGAATCTCGAGGGTGCGCTGGAACGCGGCGCTACCCTGCACGCCGCCGATGTACGGGATGCCGGTGCATTAGCGGAGATCTTCGCGCGCGAGCGTCCCGAGGTGGTGTTTCACCTCGCGGCCCAGATCGACGTACGGAAGTCGGTCGAGGACCCGGTCCAGGACGCGCAGGCGAACGTGCTGGGGACGATCGAGGTGCTGGAGGCCGCGCGCGTGGCCGGCGCGCGCCGCGTGGTCAACACGTCGACCGGCGGGGGACTGTACGGCGACGCTTCCGTGATTCCAACGCCTGAGGACTATGCGATCCGGCCGCTGGCGCCGTATGGGCAGGGCAAGTACGCCGCCGAGGGCTACTGCGGGCTGTACACCCGCTTGCACGGACTCTCCACCGTGTCTCTGCGCTACGGGAACGTCTACGGCCCCCGCCAGGACGTCCACGGCGAGGCCGGCGTGATCGCGATCTTCTGCGGTTGCGTCGTCGAGGGCCGGCGTCCGACCGTGTTCGGCGACGGCACGTCAGACGCGCGACTGGGTCGAGGTGAGCGACGTGGCACGGGCCAACCTCATCGCGGCCGACTCCGACGTCACCGGGCCGGTGAACATCGGCACTGGGCGCGAGATCTCGGTGCTGGACGTGCTCGCGACGCTCGTCCGCGTGAGCGGTGTCGACGCGCCGGTCGATCCTGAGATGGCGCCGGCGCGGCCAGGAGAGGTGCAGCGCAGCTGCCTGGACGTGACGCGGGCGCGGGAGGAGCTCGGCTGGGAGGCGCAGGTCGGGCTCGAGGACGGTCTGCGCGACATCCTCGCGACGCTTTAGCCGGCGCTGCTAGAGATTCTCGGCCACCCGCGGAGCCTCGCGCGTGAACACCCACCAACCGAGCGCGAACACAGCGGGGATCGATCGCGAGGGCGATGACCACCGGCCACACCGCGTGCGCGGCGCCGACCGCGGTCGGGTAGCCGCTCGGGTCGATGAAGGCGTGGCCCATCTGGGCCAGCAGCGTCGCCACCGGGTTGATCATCGCGATGTGTATGGACGTTGGAACCGAGCTTCGTGCTCACGTACGCGGTGGCTGGGTAGATCACCGGAGAGCCGTAGAACCAGACCTGGAGGAACACTTCCCAGATCGGCTGGACGTCCCGGAAGCGGACGAACAGCGCCGAGAGGAGCATCCCGATGCCGGTCGCGAGCACGATGAACAGCCAAGCACGATCGGGATCATCTCCAGCCACAGGATGGTCGGCGTGACGCCGCTGGCGAGCGCGAACACCAGGACCGCGATGAAGTTCACCGCCAGGTTGAACGTCGCGGTAAGCGAGACCGACAGCGGCACGACCATCCGCGGGAAGCGGATCTTTCGCAGCATGCCCTCGCGTGCCACCAGGCAGGTGACGCGAGGCTGCGGTCGCCTCCGACAGGTAGCTGAAGAGCACGATCGCGGTCAGCAGGTAGGCGCCGTAGTACGGCCCCTTGCGCGATGTGGGCGATCTTGACGAAGAACACAGTACAGGACGCCGAAGAACAGCAGCGGCCGCATGAGCGACCACACGTAGCCGAGGATCGAGCCGTAGTAGCGGAGCTTGAACTCGGTCCTGGCCATGGTCAGGGTCAGCTCGACGAACCGACGCGCCTCGCCGCCGAGCGCCGATGGGCCGTATGTCTCGACCGACGCACTCATCGCGTTCCGTCTAGCGTCGCTCGATCTCGAACTCGTGGGGCAGATCCACCATCCCTCCGCCTGGATGGGCGGCGAGCACGATGATCGAGCTCGAAACGTGGGCGTCGAACACGTCGGCGCCGAGTCCCGATGCCGGGCGACGGTGGCGAACAGGCGATAGCGCCCAGGCGCCAGGTGGTTGTCGAAGCGCAGACGGACCGCCGCCGTGGTGCCCGCCTGCAAACTGGCCGGTCTTCACCTGCGAGGTGTCGGTGCTTGCGACGAACACGTAATGCCCGCTCTCGCTCTGCAGGCTGACCGAGAAGACTGGGTCATCGACGTCGGTCGAGGAACTCGACGTCCATCCGCACTTCGAGACCCTCGCCCTGATAGGACGAGGTCGCGAGGCTGCTCGCGGACGGCGACTCGAACCACGCGCTGCGCACCTGGGCGATCTGCGAACGCTCGGCGGGATCTTCGCGCGACTCCACCGCGGGCCGGCTTTTCAACGAGGCGAAGTTGAGCTGGTTGTACTGGCGCGCGATCGAGGTCGGCTGACTCGACGTCGACCACGCGACCGCGCGTCGAGCAGCATCGCACGGTCGCAGAATCGCTCGACCGAGCCCATGTCGTGGGTGACGAACAGCATCGTTCGTCCCTCCGCGCGTAGGCGCGTGAACTCGTCGAAGCACTTCTGCTGGAAGGCGGCGTCGCCGACCGCGAGCACCTCGTCGATCAGAAGGACGTCAGCGTCGACCTGAACCGCGGTGGCGAACGCCAGGCGCACGTGCATGCCCGACGAGTAGTTCTTGAGCTTGAGGTCGACGAACTCCTCGAGTTCCGCGAAGGCGATGATGTCGTCGAAGCGCGCGGTGGCCTCTTTCTTCGAGAGGCCGAGCATGATCGCGTTGATGATCACGTTGTCCCGAGCCGTCAGGTCAGGGTTGAACCCCACCCCGAGCTCGATGAACGGCGACAGGCGGCCGTTGACCGTGAGTTCGCCCTCGTCGATGTCGTAGATCCCGGCCAGACACTTGAGCAGCGTGCTCTTCCCACTCCCGTTGCGACCGACGATGCCGAAGAATTCACCCCGGGCGATATCGATGCTGACGTCCTGGACCGCCCGCAGGACGTCGTAGCAGCGGGACCGCAACGGGTGCAACGCTCGCTCCTTCAGCGTGTGGTAACGCTGGTGGGGAAGACGGAACGTCTTGCTAACGTGGCGGATGGAAACCGCTGCCGGCGACGGCGCAGAGCGGCGTGCGCCGTCCGTCTGGGCCTGCTCGCTCACGGTGGCGCTCACGCGGCAGACGGTAGCAACGGGCCACCTCGGAGGCTGGTGCTAGCTTCCGCGGCCTTGAACGCCTGCACCATCATCGCCAAGAACTATCTGGCGTATGCCCGCGTACTCGCGGAGTCGTTCACTAAGCATCATCCGGAGAGCCGCTTGTGGACGCTGATCATCGACGATATGTCGGGCTACGTCGATGCCGCCGACGAGCCGTTTGTCGCCCTCACGCCGGCCGACATCGACTGCGAGCCATTCACCGAGATGGCCATGCGCTATTCGGTGCTCGAGCTCTCGACCGCGGTGAAGCCGTGGCTGCTGCGCCACCTGATGCGCGAAACCGGCGGACCTGTCACCTATCTCGATCCGGACATCAGGATCTACGGCTCGCTCGAGCGGCTCGACGAGCTGGCGGCGGAGCATGGCGTCGTGCTCATCCCGCACAACAATGAGCCGATACCGCCGGACGGTCGGTCTCCAAGCCAGGTCGACATCATGATCGCCGGCGTCTTCAACCTGGGCTACGTCACCCTGGCGCCGAGGCCGGAGGTGGACACCCTGATCGACTGGTGGGCGGATCGCCTGCGCCGGGACTGCCGCGTCGACCCGACGTGGGGCTACTTCGTCGATCAGCGCTGGTTCGATCTGGCGCCCGGCTTCCTAACCGATCTCGCCGTGGTTCGCGACCCCGAGTACAACGTCGCCTACTGGAACCTCCACGGCCGAAAGCTGGAGCGGGCCGACGGTCGGTGGCATGTCAACGGGCGGCCGCTCGCCTTCTTCCACTTCAGCGGCTTCGACCCCAAGCATCCGCTCGTGCTCAGCCGGTACCAGGATCGCGTCGACGTCACCGCCGACCCCGCGCTCGAGCAGGTCCTCGCCGAGTATGCGACCGAGGTGCAGCGCGCGGGTCATGCCGTAAGCCGTACTTGGCCCTACAACTACGGCGCGCTCGGCGACGGGACACGGCTCGACAACACGCTGCGCGCGCTTTACAGCGAGCTGGCGGACGAGCGAGACGGCGAGCTTCCCTCTCCATTCACGCTCGAGGGGGCGAAACTGTTCGCGGCCTGGGTGAACGAGCAGGCGCCGCACTCCCCACCGGGAATCAGCCGGATCCTTGCGCGCGTATACCTGGATCGGCCCGACCTGCGCGTCCTGTATCCCGACCTAGAGGGACCGGGTCGGGCCGGACTGCTGCGCTGGGCCGAAGAGTACGGTAGGCGCGAGATTCCGCTCCTGGACCCGATGAGCACCAACACCCGCATGAACGGCACGGAGGCGACGTCGCCCGGGGCGCCGAGCCCGACTGGCCCCGGCCGGTCCGCGAGGCCCCTCAGCCAGGAGCCCTTCGGCGTCAACGTCGTGGGTTACTTCCGCTCGGAGCTCGGAACGGGAGAGGCGGCACGTCAGGTCGTCAGCGCGCTCGACGCCCAGCAGACACCCGTGATGCCGATCCACGGCCAAACGATCCCGCTCAGTCGGCAGGGCCACTCCTACACGACCGGCACCCCGGAGGACGCAGCGTTCCCGATGAACCTGATCTGCATGAACGCCGACATGCTGCCCGAGTTTGCCCGGCAGGCGGGGGAGGAGTTCTTCGCCGAGCGCTATTCGATTGGGCTGTGGTTCTGGGAGGTCGAGAAGTTTCCCGAGCGGTGGCGGGCGTCGTTCTCGCTCCTGGAGGAGGTGTGGGCCCCGACCGCGCACATCGCCTCGGCACTCGAGCCACTCGCCACCGTGCCGGTCACGACGGTGCGCATCCCGGTCCAGCTGCCGGCGCTCGAGCCGCGCTCGCGGGCCGAACTCGGGCTCCCCGAGGACAAGTTTCTGTTCCTGTTCAGCTTCGACTATCTCAGCGTGTTCAAGCGCAAGAACCCGTTGGCGACGATCGACGCGTTCACGCGTGCGTTCGCGCCGGGCGAAGGGGCCGGACTGATCATCAAATGCATCAACCACGACCGCGATCCAGCCGCACACAACGAGTTGCTGGCAGCGGCCGCTGCGCATCCGGACGTCGAGGTCGTCGACCGCTACTTCGATCCGGTCGAGAACAGCAGCCTGACGGCGCTATGCGACTGCTACGTGTCGCTTCACCGCGCCGAGGGATTCGGGTTCGGGCCGGCGGAGGCGATGTGGCTGAACAAGCCGGTGATCGCCACCGGCTACTCCGGCAACCTCGACTTCATGACCCCCGAGAACAGCCTGCTCGTCGACTACCGCCTGGTTCCGATCGGCACCGGCGCGGATCCCTACCCGGCCGACGCGCGGTGGGCCGACCCGGATCCGCAGCACGCCGCCAACTTGATGCGGAGTCTGTTCGACGACCCGGACCGGGCCCGGAGCCTCGGAGCGACCGCCGGGACCGACATTCGCCGAACCCACTCGCCGAGCGCCGCCGGCGAGATCATGCGCCGCCGTCTGGAGGCGATCCGAGCGACGGGACGGCCGCGCCAAGGCATCGATCCGGCGCGGAAGCGACCGGCCCTGGCGGTACTGCCGATCCGGATCAGACAGGGCCCCGTCCAAAGCGCTCGCCCTGGCCGCGCCCAGGCGGTACGCGAGGTGGCCCGGAAGACGATGCTGCGGCTCATGAAGCCTTACGCGGCCTACCAGCAGTCGATCGACACGATGGTGGTCGACGCGCTCGACGATCTCAGCGCGAGTATCGTCGCCCACGACCGTGAGAACGCAGTCGAGCCGCGCGACGCTGATCAGCGAGCTGCGCGGCTACGAGCAACTGTCCGGGGTGATCGAGCGGCAGGCCCGCGCGATCGAGGCGCTCGAGCGCAGGCTGGACGCGCTCGAGCGTGAGCGGGCCCGACCGTGATGGTCCGACGGGCTGGCCTGCGCGCACCGATCCGCGAATGCGAATCTGCACGATAGCCGCCCGCAACTACCTGCCCCAGGCGCGGGTGCTGGCTCGTAGTTACGCCGCACACAACGGTGGCGAACCCTGCTCACTTCTCCTGCTGGACGATCCGCAGCGGACCGTAGTGGACGCCGGCGAGCCGTTCGAGATCCTCCGACCCGAGCAGGTCGGCATCGAACGATTCGAGCGCATGGCGGCGAGCTACGACGTAAAGCAACTGGCGGCGCTGCTTAAGCCGGTACTGCTGCGCCACCTGCTCGAACGCGACCGAGCGCCGCTGGCCTGTGCGGACGCCGACACCCGCTTCTTCGACGACATCGGCGAGGTGGCGCAGCTGGCCGAGACCGAGGGAATTGTCATCACGCCGCACGGTGGCTTCGTCGCGGTCGCGCCGGGCGAGGGTTCCGGCCGGCTGATCGACTGGTGGCGCGGACGTCTGGGGTTCAGCCTCGACGAGCTCGGCTCCGTGGCGTCACGCTTCCACGTCGATCCGCGATCCGGGTGTGAACGTGGGGTACCGCAACCTCGGTGAGCGGGCACTCGAGCGCGTAGGTGACCGTTACCTGGTGAACGGGGTGCCGTTGCGCTCGTTTCACTTCAGCGGCTTCGATCCAGCTCGACCGTATGCCCTGTCCAGCCATCAGACGCGGATCCGGCTGCCGGACGAGCCCGCGCTGGCCACGCTCTGCGAGGACTATGCCGCCGAGCTCCGGGGCGCAGGGTTCGAGCCAGAGGCCGACGCGCCGTGGCCCTACGCCGAGCTCGCCGACGGGACGCCGCTCACGGCTGCGTTGCGACGCCTGTATCGCGATGGCGAGAGCGAACAGGCCTTCCAGCAGCTCTCGCCGTTCAGCCCCGAGGGCACCGCGGAGTTCGCCGCGTGGTGTCAAGCCCCGGCCGGCCGCGGCTCCGCCCACGGTCTGACGCGGGCCGCGCTCGCGGTCCACGAGGCGCGTCCCGACCTCCAGGCGGCATTCCCGGACCTTGCCGGCGAGGATGGGCCGCGGTTCTTCTGGTGGATCTCTCACCACCGGCACGACGCGGCCGTTGTCGGCCTGCCGCCCGAGTGGATGCCGGCCCCCTTGCCCGGAAGTGAGGAGGAGCCGCCGGCCGAGGAGGGCGCGCTATGGGGCGTGAACGTGGCCGGCTATCTGCGCTCGGAGCTCGGCGTGGGCGAGGCCGCCCGGGCCGTCATCACCGGCCTGGACGCGCGGGGGATCCCGCTGATGCCGGTGCACGGAGCGTATGTTCCCCACAGTCGCCAGGGCCACGCCTTCGCCTTCCTCGATCCGGACGCGGCGCCATTCCCGGTCAACCTGGTCTGCGTCAACGCCGACGAGTTACCTGAGTTCCTCTCTGGCGCCGGGCCCGGGTTCTCTCAGGGCCGGTACACGATCGGCTTCTGGTGGTGGGAGGTGACGAAATTCCCGGAGCGCTCCCGGAGAGCATTCGACCTCGTCGACGAGGTGTGGGTGGGCAGCGAGCACGTCGCCGCAGCGCTGCGACCGGTCAGCAAGGTCCCGATCGTCACGGTGCGGATCCCGGTGGCGATGCCGCCGATCGTCCCGTACACCCGCGAGCAGCTGGGACTACCGGACGGTTACCTGTTCTTCTTCATGTTCGATCTCCACAGCGTGATCGAGCGCAAGAATCCGATGGGCGTCATCGAGGCGTTCCGCAAGGCCTTCGCGCCAGGGAGCGGCGCCTCGCTCGTGATCAAGTGCATCAACCGCGAGAGCAAGCCGGACGAGTACGACCGGCTGCGGCTCGCGGCGCGTGGGCATCCTGACGTCCACATCATCGACCGGTACGTGTCGGCCCAGGAGAAGGACGCGATGCTCGCCGCCTCCGACTGCTACGTGTCGCTTCATCGTTCCGAGGGATTCGGCCTGACGCCCGCCGAGGCGATGTACCTGGGCAAGCCGGTGATCGCGACCGGGTACTCGGGGAACCTCGAGTACATGAGGCCTGAGAACAGTTATCTCGTGGACTACCGGTTGCAGCGGATCGGCTCGCGGAATTTCCCCTACCCGGCCGACGGCGAGTGGGCGAATCCCGATACCGACCATGCGGCGCGGCTGATGCGCGAGGTGGTGGAGGATCCGCTCGCGGCCGCGCGGCGCGGGCGCCAAGCGGCGGCTGACCTGCGCACCGGTTACTCGCCCGGGGTCGCCGGTGAGAGCATGGAGCGTCGCCTCGACGACGTCCGCCGCCGTCTGGAGGCGCATGAGCAGCTGCGGCACCCGGGCTCCTTCGTCCGGCGCCGCGCGGCCTGGACTCACTCCGGGAGCTCATCGCACGGGGCCCTGTTCCCCGTGAGGGTGGGAGGGCGCGGCGGCTCGCGCAGCGCGCCGCCCTGCGGGTGATGCGGCCGGTGATCGTGCACCAGCGGCAGGTGTCCGAACGGCTGGTGGACGAGATCGTGGGCGACGTCGTGAGCGAGA
>CAWIDF010000009.1:0-68844 GCA_963834885.1 uncultured Solirubrobacterales bacterium
TATAGGCCCATGAAGTAGTCGAATGTGACCAGATGGCAATCGTCCGTCATCTCGGCGAGCACGCGGCGCAGGCTGACGCCGTCCTTTTGAGGATCACGAGGCGACTCACCGCGCTGGCCTGGCTATAGCCGTACACGTCGGACATGAAGTCCCACCAGTACGACGGCGGCAGAGTCGGGTTGGCGTCGGTGATCGCCCGCGCCTGCTGCCACACGCGCCGATGTAGGTGCATGGTCAGGACCTCGTTGAGCATCTGCCCCTCGATCCAACGACGCCATCTGGCAACGCGCTGATCTAACCGGCGGGGTCGAGTCATGCAGGAGACTGTGGCAGAGAATGGTCTATTAGCCGCCGCCGCGACCGGCGGTCCCCCAGCAGCGATGGGTAATCGGATCCCCCGGCCTCGAGACTGCCGGGTTTAGCCCGATCCAGCAGTCTCAATCGATGGCTCGGAACGGGTCGACGCTGCCGGTGTTTCGTGGAACCAGAAACCGCGTGGTCCAAGGTGCGCGGTCGGCGGCACGCTCAGATGGGCCGCAGGAGCGTCAGGCGGCGCGTGCGCGGACGACCCCTTACTGCGACTGAGCGGTAGGTGACGCCTAGCCACGGCGATGGCGTGAGCGTGCTTGACCGGCTCGTTGCGGAGCGCCGATGCGGTCAGATGCCCAGGAGGCCGTAGGTCGGTCGAGCACGTCCGAAGCAACTGGGCGAGGGGTTGCGGAGTCCTTACACAACTCTTCCTAATTACCTGAGCAAAGCTGCCGATACATGGCCAGGTGTTCGAGACGGTCTCCAGACCGCTCGAGGGCCATTGGCACCCCCGAGACGGCAGACCGTCTGGCGGACCTCTGTGGGCAGCGCGCCGGCAGGTGGGGCAACCGCCACGCACGGCGGCACTGCCGGCGTATCGACTCGGTCGGGGTTTTCAAAGTAAAGACGCCTTTCGAGGCGATCTTCCAGAACCCAGATCCACCGGGCGGTGCGGCCCAGCGGATTGTGCCAGCAAGGAATGATCGAATGACTGAAGCAAGTGCTGCAGGGGGCCGTCGACGTTCTCACGACAGCGAGATGGCGCCATCGAATGGCTTTCGCGCCAGCCCGGCCGGGGAGAAGAACGACCGGGATCCCGCGATCGCACGGGCAATCGCGCGTGCCAAGTCGGGCGACGACGATGCCATCCGCTTCCTCTACCTCCGCTACAAGGACAACGTCTACGGCTACGTGCTGAGCATCCTGCGCGATCCCCACGATGCCGAGGACGTCACCCAGACCGTGTTCATAAAGCTGATCACGGTGATCCACAAGTACGAGCCTCGCGACGTTCCGTTCTTCGCGTGGATCCTCAAGGTGGCGCGCAACGTGGCCCTCGATTCGCTGCGCCAGCGCCGTCAGGTGCCCTGCGCAGAGGTCATCGAGAGCTGGCGTCCGGCTGATGACTTGAGCCACGACCGCCGATGGGGACTCGAACAGGCGCTCGAGACGCTGCCCGAGGATCAGCGCAACGTGGTCGTGCTGCGCCATTTGGTCGGCCTATCCCCGGGAGAGATCGCCGACCGCATGGGCCGCACCGAGTCCTCTATCCACGGACTGCATCACCGCGCGCGCCTGGCCCTGCGCCGCGAGCTGATCCGGGTGGAGTGTGCACCGACCACCCGCTGGCCAACTGCGGCGGCCGCGTAGCACCCGACTGGGCACGCAGCCGGGTGCTGGCCCGCTCCGCCGTTTGAGGGAGGAGAGTCAGCGGGCGCCGGCGATGGATGAACGCCGCCGTTGCCGGCCGGCGGTGCGGCGCTCGAGTCAGTCGACGGCGCGGCGCGCAGCTCACCGCGACCTGCACGCCGCCGCCAACGTGCAGACGCATTAGTCGCCGTTCCGGCAGCAAGCCGCAGACTGCCGGTTCGATCGAGCAACAGCAGTCTCGACGAGTTCCCGCTATCGACCGACCTCAGCAGCACGGCGTCGACAGCGCACGACGCGGCAGCTCTGACGAGACAGCGAGACGCTGCCAGCTGATCGTCAGCCGCTGCCCGCGTCATCGAGCTTCCCGCCGGCAGCCTCCCACGAACACCGGCCCGGTTCAGCCCTCAGGCAAGCGACGAGGTGCGCATGACCCCCGCGCCAGGCTCAGAGGCCGACTCGCCCACAATGCGTTTACCCCTCGCGAGTGCCCCCAGAATCCGAGAGCCGCACGGGCGTAGGAGTCACACGAGCTCGATCGCGCAGCTGCGCCCCCCCGGGCTCGAGGCTGAACGCGGCGTGCGTGCCGCGAGCCGGGGGGGTCGCCGAGGCCGGGGCCGGCACGGCACCCGCCTAGCCCGAAGGCGTGTGTGCTCGCGTGAGCCGCGGGCCCCGTGCGCTGAGAGAGAGCTCCCGGCGGTCGCCTCAGGCGAACTGGGGTTCACGCGTGAAGCGAGACGAAGCGTCACGTTTCAGACCGTCGACACGGTCGCTCCGGGCGGCGCTCGAGCGTGCTCCGACGTCCGCTCGGCCCAGCTCGTCGGGCGTTCATGGCCGCTGATGAGCGAGTTCAAGGTACAGTCACATTGAGAACGTCACGTCGGAACGTTCGGGTCGAGTGCGCGCTTGACTCTTGGCCATCACCGCCATGTGTCTTCCAACATGCGGACCCCTTTGTACACTTAGCGCTACGTGTGGTGTACGATAGGTCCAGGAATAGCCTGTCAGCACTAGGGAAGGGGCGAAATACCATGAATCCACTACCGGCACTCAGTCCGCAGCGATGCGTGACCTACCGGCGCGTGAGCAGCGCCGAACAGGAGAAGGCGTCCGGCCTCGGGCGCCAGCGGAAGGCCTGCGAGGCGTACGCGGACACCCACACGCTCGAGGTCGTAGCCGACCGGTTCGAGGACCGCAGCGGCACGTTGCCGATGGCCGAACGCCCCGAGCTGACCGCCGCGCTCACCGACTGCCTCGAGCACGGCGCCGGGATCCTGCTCGTCGAGGAGAAGAGCCGACTGGCGCGCGACGAGTACGCGGCGTATGACGCGCTCAGGTCGTTCGCCACCGCCGGCGTGAGAGTCGTCTACGCCGATGGCTCGGGCGGCAACGGGGCGAGCGATCCCGCGGCGATACTGATCGACTCCATCGGCCACAGCATCGCGGCCTATGACCGGCGCGTGATCGTCGCCCGGATGGCGGCGGGGCGGAAGGCGAAGGCCGAGCGGGAGCCGCGGTCCCGGGCGCAGGGCGGCAGCCTGCCGGACGGCTACAGGCGGACGCGATCGGGCGGCGTCGAGATCGAGGCGGATGCGGCCGCCGAGGTTCGCCGCGCGTTCGAGCTCGTGCGCGACGGAGCCACGGTGCGCGACGCCGCGGCGCGGTCTGGGCTGGCATCCGACGATGCTCGCCCGGGCGCTGAAGCGCCCCGAGTACAAGCAGGCCGGCGAGTGGCGGATCGTGGATCCGAGGATGTGGAACGCGGCTCAGGCCGCGCTCGCCAGGCGCCGGAAGCGCGCCGCTTGACCGGCCCTGTAGCGACGTGTCCCGCCCGCTCGCCTCGCGCGCGCGAGGGAATGCTGAAGCTTGCCACTTGCGGCGGGAAAGTGGCGTGTGCCGGTTTTTGCTGATTGCATGACGTTGTGCTGACATCGGTTTTGGCGACGAATGGGAAGGAGGTTCGTGAGGACCGAGAAGACGGTGATGCTGTCGCTGCGGGTCTCGCCGGCCGATCGCGATGTGATCGTGGCGCGCGCGAGGGAGGCGCGTTTGTCGCAGTCGGAGTACGTCACGAGGACGGTTTTGCAGATGCCGGAGGAGGGGCTCGGGGCGCGGTTTGAGGCGATCGAGCGCAGGCTGTATGAGCTGGAGCACACCCGCGGTCTTGGTGACGCGGGGGCTTGGGTGAAGCTGTCCCTTTCTATGTGGTGCCGGACAGTCGGGCGTCGACGACGTCGAGCACCGCGACGACGCCTTTGATGTGTTGGAGCGTCGAGTACGAATTCGGGACGGACTAGGCGTTGATCGAGCGGGCGTCGACGACGTCGAGCACCCGGATCACGCCCTCGAGTGATCGTGCGGCGCGCCGTGGCGCGACGGCGTTGACGGAGCTCGTCGAGGGCGCTTGAACGGAGCGCCTGGAGCTCGGTGCCGGTGAGGCCGTGGCAGCCGGGTGCGGCATGCTCGAGGCGGGTGTGCTCGCCGCCGCAGACCGGGCATCGGTAGCGGATCGTGACGGCGGCGGGCTGGGCGCGCGCCTGGCGGATGCGGGCTTCGGCGCGTCCCCACGACCGCGCGGATCGCGTGATGCTGTTGTGCCGGCGGCTCACTCGCAGCCAACCGCCTGATCGCCCCAGCCGCGGGCGAGCCAGCCGGGCGGCACGCCCAGGACGCGTCCGAGGTCCACGACATCGGTCGAGGTGAGCGGCTCGGCGCCTTTGATCACGCCGATCAGGTGGCCGTAGGACATGCCGGCCTCGGCAGCGATCTGGCGTAGCGGCGGGTCGCCGGCGAGCAGCTGCGCGGCTCGGACGCGGCGGCCTGCTTGGGCTCGGGGCGAATCTCGCGACGGGACCGCGATCGGCTGGCCGGAACGGACTGTCTGCACAGGCGCCACACGCGCAGCCTTACGGTTGCGCGCCGGGCGGTCAAGCGGCGACGCTGGGGCTGATGTCGTGGTCGAGATGGTGCGCGGCGAGCCGGTACAGCTCGGACGCCTCGGTCAGCCTGATCGCGGCCATGTTGTGGTCGCCTCTGGCCAGCAGGTCGTCGGCGTCGGCGTCGGCGTGATGCGCGAGATCCCTGAGCCGGGAGCAGACGGTGAGCTCGTCGTCTGTCGGTCCGTTCGCCGGGGTAGCGTGAAGGGTGCTCATCAGGACGTTCCTCCCTGGTGGGTCGTGGCCTCGGGCCGGTTGCCGCCGGCGCGGGGCCGCTTACGTGGCGGCGAGCCTATCCGGGGGGGCGTCGGAGCGGGCTTACGCGCGCTCCCGGCGGCGTCAGAGGCGGTGCCGCGTTTGCTCTCGAGGGGTGCTTACGATCAAGCGATGGGTGGCCCCGCGGTGCGCCGAACGCCCGGGGCCCGGCGGGCGCGGAGTAAAGAGCGAGGTAGCCATCTTGGTAGCCATCCCGGCCGCGAAGCCCGGAGTTCTGGGCGATGCGGGCTGTTCGCCCTTACCCGAGAGGTAATTGCGGCGCTTTCGAAGGCGCGCTAGCTTCGGGGCGTGGCCGTCGAGACAGCAGCCGCGCCGGCCGGCGCCTCGCGCGCGCCGATCGGCGAGATGATCCGGACCTGGCGCCGGCGCCGCAGCCTGAGCCAGCTCGAGCTGGCCTTGGAGGCCGACGTGTCCTCGCGGCACGTCAGCTTCCTCGAGACTGGCCGGTCGCGGCCAAGCCGGGAGATGGTGCTGCGGCTGGCCGAGCATCTCGACATCCCCCTGCGCGAGCGCAACCGGCTGCTGCTGGCCGCCGGCTACGCCCCGCTCTACGCCGAGCGCTCGCTCGACGAGCCCGAGATGGCGTCGGTGCATCAGGCGCTCGACCGTTTCCTGCGCGCCCACGAGCCCTACCCGGCGCTGATCCTCGACCGTCATTACAACCTGCTGTCGGCCAACGACGCGCTCGGGACGATCATCGAGGGGGTCGCGCCGGAGCTGCTCGAACCGCCCGCCAATGCCCTGCGCGTCGCCCTCCATCCCGACGGCATGGCGCCGCGGATCTTGAACCTGAGCGAGTGGAGCGGCCACCTGATGCAACGGCTGCGCCGGCACGCCACGATGCGCGCCGACCCCGACCTCGACCGCCTCCACGCCGAGCTCGCGACCTACCCCGGCGTGCGCCTCGACGTGCCCCAGGGGCAGGGCTCGGGGAGCGACATCCTCCTGCCGCTCCGCATCCGCCACGGCGACCGCGAGCTGTCGTTCTTCAGCACCGTCTCGACCTTCGGCACCGCGATCGACATCACGCTCGACGAGCTGGTGATCGAGGCGTTCTACCCCGCGAACGCCTCGACCGCCGCTTACCTGCTCGAAGAGATCTCCCTTACGCGGCCGGCTCCAGAAAGCCGGTGATATCGCGCATCCGGCCGTCGCCGGCGGTCGTCGCGAAGTCGATCCCGATCGCGATCGGGTCGCCGGCCGCGGGCGCCAGCGACCACGTGAACCGCACGCGGTCGTGATGCGCGTCGGGCACGTCCACCAGCGCGAAGGTGTGACCGGGGAACTGCGCCTGCGCCCCGGCGATCATCTCGCTGATCTCGTCGGGGCCGTTGCCCGACATGATCGGGTCCAGATAGCTCGCGTCGTCGGTGACGACCTCCGAGACGAGCTTGCGGCGGCGGTGGGGATCGGTCTCGTTCCACATCTCGATGTAGCTTCGGACGATCACGTTCGGATCGGGCATTTGGTCTAACTCCTCTGGTTGGTTTGACGTTGCAGCAGGCTCTCACCCCAGCCGACCGGTGTCGATTACTCGCCAGGTAACGGGGGCGCCGCCACGTAAGCTGAGCGACCGTGGCCACCCGCACGAACCCGGACCCAGGTCGGCCCGTCGACCCCGAGCGCGATATGCCGGACGAGCTCCACCCCCGGCACCTCACAGTCCGGGTGCTCGAGGTCGTGGCGATCGTCGCCCTGGTCGCGATCGCGATCACCGCCCTGCCCGGACTGGGCGAGGTGCGCGCCCGGTTCGACGACGCGAGTGCCGCTTGGATCGGAGCGGTGATCGTGGCCGAGATCGCCTCGTGCGCCGGCTATCTGCTCGTGTTCCGCTCCACGTTCTGCCCGCAGATGTCCTGGGGCCTCAGCTACGACATCGCCATGGCCGAGCTGGCCGCCAACTCGCTGTTGCCGACCGGCGGCGCGGGCGGCCTCGCCCTGGGCGTCTGGGCTCTGCACAAGGCCGGGATGGGGACCGAGCACATCGCCCGGCGCACCGTCGCGTTCTTCATCTTGACCAGCGCGCCGAACTTCGTCGGCGTCGTGATCTTCGGGCTCGCCATGTTCGCCGGGATCCTGCCGGGCGGCGTCTCCTTTGCGCTGACGCTCGTCCCGGCGCTGATCGTCGGCGGGGTGATTCTGGTCGTCTGGCTCAGCCCCGAGCTGCTGCGCAAGTTCGGCGCGCCCCTGGCCCAAGCGGACCCCGACGAATGGAGCGGGCGCGCGCGCCAGGGGATCCGGAAGGGACTGGTGGCAGCCGCGGACGGGGTCGAGCTGGCCAAATCGCTGATCCGGTCGCGCAGCTTCGGCGTCGTCGTCGGGTCGGTCTCCTACCTGGCGTTCGACATCGCCGCGCTCGGGTTCGCCTTCGCCGCCATCGGACCGGTTCCCCCCCTCGGGGTGCTCGTGCTCGGGTACCTGATCGGTCAGCTCGGCAACCTCATTCCGGTCCCCGGCGGCATCGGCGGAACCGAAGGCGCCCTGGTCGGCATCTTTGCCCTGTTCCACGTCGATGTCTCGCTCGCCGCGGCCGCCGTCCTCATCTACCGCCTGTTCCAGCTGGTGATCCCGGCACTCCTCGGGGCGCCGGCGTTCGTGATGCTCCGGCGCAAGCTGATGCGGGTGGATCAGGCGGCGCTGGTGTGCGTGCCGCTCTCCGCCGACGTGGTCAAGTTGCCGACGCGAGGCTGACGCCGTCAGGCGACCGGGACCAGGATGTCCCGCAGCCCGAACCGGGCCTCGTGACCGGGCAGGGTCGGCGCCCAGTCGGGATCGAGCGCGAGGTAGGACTCGGGGTCGCGGGAGATGATCCCGATCAGCACCTCGCCCACGATCCGCCCGCCCACCTCGCCGAGCCGCTCTCCGCCTTCGCGGGCCGCCCCCTCGCGTAGCACGTACAGCCACAGCGGCGTCTCCCCCACCCAGCCCTGGCTCGCGAGCCCGACCTCCTCGGTGCTGAGCGGCTGCGCGCCGATCTCGCGCGCGACCGCCTCGCCCGAGGGCAATCCGGTGCCCAATCCCCGCTCGAGGTCCCGCGCCGCGAGCGAGTGGTACGCCTGGTCCTCCACCGCGCCGGTGATCGCCTCGGGCAGCTCGATCAACGACCTCGCCAGCCGGCCGTCGGTCGGCTTGGACCGCTGCGCCGGCGGGTGGCCCGGGACGTCGAACAGGAGCGACCAGTCGACCCGCCGGTCGCCGATCGGCCCGAACCCGACCAGGTCGGGGAAGACCCGCCGGAGCGGCCCGTCGGCTTGCAGCCGGTAGGTCTCGCGGATCTGCGAGTGACCGTAGCGGTACGCCGCGTCGGCGAACTCGACCGGCACGAACGGCTCGGGATCCGGCCGGTAGAAGCGCGCTCCGTCGCGCAGCAGCTCTCGAACCAGTTCGTCCCCGACGAGCCGCGGGAGCAGATCGGTGACGATCACCCACTGGTAGTGCCAGGTCAGCGCGCGCCGGGCGTCATCGAACAGATCGGGCTCGCCCACTCCGTCGGCGCGCAGCCGATCGACCAGCCAGTTGTGGGCGCGGATGAAGGCCACCTGCATCTGGCTCATGAACGCGTGCGTGTCGTTGCGGGGATCGCCGACGAGCGCGATCCCCTCCTGGTTGCGTGGGACGTCGCCGTCGCCTTCGAGCAGCTTCGCCGGGTCGCCACGACGGAACAGGTACGGCGATCCCACCGGCCCGCCGCCGTACAGCGACTCGAGGTTCACGCGCGGCGAACGCATGTTGCGCAGCGCCCCGAGGTCGGTGTGGGCACGCAGCGGCGAGCGGTCGGCGGTCAGGTCGTGGGCGACGTACTGGCCGAAGAACGGCCATCCGGCCTCGCCGTGAGCGTCGCCGTGGCCGTCGCCGCCGTCGCAGAACCCACCCGTGCTGCCGATCCGGTGCAGCAACGTTTCGTCGCCCTCGAGCACGGGGAGATCGAACATCCGCCCGTAGCGACCGGCCCCGTCGATCGGCGCGTCGATCCGATCCGGGGCGAGACAGAGATCCCGCGCATGGGCCGCGACCGAACTCACCGCTGTCATCCCGGAACCATCTTCTCACTCGCCGCCAGGGGTCCAAACCCAACGCTAACCTTGTGTAAGTGGGGAAAGTCTGGGTACTCGACACCGAAACCAAGGGCACGGGCGCGAACATGGTTCCGCTCGACCGGGTCCTGCGCCGGGGATCAGGTTCCGTGCCCGGATTCGCACTGCCCGAGCTCAAACCACCAGAGCCGGAGGCGCCCCAGCCGCGAGCCCCGAGGCGGTTCAAAGTGGTCGACGTCGTGACCCGGGAGGTGCTCGCCGAGGACGCCGACGCTCGGGCCACGGTGAAGGTGCTCGAGGACGTCCGCAGCCTGGTCGACGTGACGATCTGGCTGTGGCAGCCCGAGACCGAGCGCTGGCTGATGCTCCCGCTCGCGGACTCGCGCAGGCTCTGGGAGTACCGGGGCCGTCTCGGGGAGACAGCTAGCTACTTCCCGAGGAATAAGTCGGGGGTCTGCGAGGGGGCGTTTCCGTCCGGTGTGACAGTGAGAATTCCCTGCACGTAATGCGGTTTCTCGCTGAAAGGGGAGTGCATGCTGACGCTTCTGGCGGAGCAGCCGGAGTGCCTGTGGGAGGACGCGTTGCCGATCGAGGTGAAGGAGTTGCCCGAGGATCTGGCGGCGTTGGATGTGTTGTTGGCCGATCACGAGTTGCTCTGGCCATTGGTGGAGCGTTGGCGCCAGGAGTTCCGGGAGACCGGCCGGTTGGTGTTGACCGAGGGGCGGCCGACGATTCCGCTGGAGACATATGTGCGGTTGATGGTGCTCAAGCAGCGCTACCGGTGGGGGTACCGGACGCTGGTGGCGGAGGTGTCGGACTCGATTCATCTGCGCCGGTTTTGCCGGATCAGCCTCTCGGAGCGGGTGCCGGACGAGTCGACGGTTCGCAAGCTCACGCGGCGGATCGGGCCGGAGACGGTGTCCGAGCTCACGCGCGCGATGGTCGTCAAGGCGTGCCGGGAGAAGCGGTTCCGGCCGCGGGCGGTCAGAATCGACTCGACGGTAATCGAGGCGGATGTGAAGTATCCGACCGACGCGGGGCTGGCCTCCAGCGGCGTTGCCGTGTTGGCGCGGGAGGGTCTCAAGCTCGCGAGGCTGATCAAGGCGAAGACGGCGCGGGTGCGGGATCGCTCGCGGGCGATGGGCCGGAAGCTGCGGACGATCACGCGCACGGTTCGCCGTCGTTCGGGGGAGGCCAAGCAGGAAGTGCTCAAGCTGACCGGCGAGACCGGCGAGCTGCTGCAGCGCTCGATCAAGGAAGCGCGCAGGCTCGCGCAGATCGCACGGGCCAAGGCGCGCGGGCGTGGCGCGAAGGCGAAGGTGAAGGCCGCGGCGGCGTTGGAGGAGATGGCCGACCGCTGCGAGAAGGTCGCCGGTCAGATCAAGCAGCGTGTCGCCGGGGAGCCGATCAAGGACCGGATCGTGTCGCTGCACGATCCGGACGCTCGGCCGATCCGCAAGGGGAAGCTGGGGAAGCCCAACGAATTTGGGTACGCGAGCCAGCTGGCGGAAGTGACCGAGCACACCAAGCGCGGCGCCCGTGGGTTGATCCTCCCGGCCTCGACGGAGATCGGCAACCCGGTCGAGGACACACTGCTGCCCGGCACGATCGCGGAACTCCAGCGGCTCGGGATCAACGTGCAGGAGGTCGCGCTGGATGGTGGGTTCAACGTCGGGCCGACGAACACGGCGCTCGAGGACCTTGCGCCGAAGAACGTGTTCATCGCTGGCCGCCAGGAACCCAGCTCGAAACGCACCGCCCGCCGGATGCGGCGCTACCGAACGGGCGCGGAGGGCCGGATCAGCCACCTCAAACGTCGCTATGGGCTGGACCGATCCCGCCTGAAGGTCGACACGGGCCGGCAGATCTGGACTGAATGGAGCATCCTGGCCTACAACGCCGACACGCTCGCCGTCCGGGAGCGGTGAAACACTCCCAACCGCTCCTTCAGCAGGAGCAAACCCATTACTACGAACCGGCCGCGCGAGTTCCCTCCGCGGCCGTTTCGTCTCTCATGAGTTTTTCCTCGGGAAGTAGCTAGGTACCGAGGTCGCGGTGCCGCCGCCCTTCAGCATCCGCTCGATCGCCGGCGCGAGCAGCCGCGTGATCGACGCGGCGGTCCGAGCCGGCGGCTCGCGCGGCGCCGCGACGTGGCTGATCGCGAGTCGCACGAGCGTCTCGGCCAAGCCATCCAGATCTTCGCGCTCGACCCCCGGCCAGTGCGCGTCGACTGCGTCGACCAGCCGCTGACTCGCCCAGTCGATCACGGGGAGGCTCTGCGTGGTCAGCAGCGGGAGCAGGCCGGCCGTGCCGTCGTCGGACAGCATCAGGCGCACGAACGGATCGTCGTCGGCAAGCGTCAGGAACCGCTCGAGCGCGGCCCTCAGCGCATCCCGCGGCTCGCCGGAGTGCTCGTCGATCGCCCGGTCAACCGCGTCCAGGAACCGGCTGCCCTCGCGGATCACCAGCGCCTGACCGAATTCGTCACGGCTGCCGAACTCGTTGTAGAGCGTCTGCCGGCTGACGCCGGCCGCGGTGGCGATCTGAGCCATCGTCACCTCGGCCCACGGGCGCTCGGTCAGCTCCACGCGCCCGGCGTCGAGCAGCCGGTCACGCAACAGCTGCCGGACCGCGCCGCGATACGAGGTGCTCATCCGGCCGGACCGTAGCGCGCCCGCAGGCGCCGGCGGGCAGGCGGATGGACGTTCGCCCGCGTCACGTCGCCGCCATAGTGCACGAGCAACCGCCGGTCCATGACCCGGTACCAGAGCGGCGGAACCAGTGCCAGCAGGATCATCCCGGCGTACCCCGTCGGGAGCTGCGGCGCCTCGTCGAAGTGGCGCAGCGCCTGGAAACGGCGGGTCGGGTTGGCGTGGTGGTCCGAGTGGCGCTGGAGGTGGTAGAGCAAGACGTTCGACGCCACGTTATTGCTGTTCCAGCTGTGCTCGGGTCGGGTCAGCTCATAGCGCCCATCCGGCCGCCGCTGGCGCAGGAGCCCGTAGTGCTCGAGGTAGTTGACCACCTCGAGCAGGGGAAAGCCGATCACCATCTGGAGCAGGAGGTATGGCAGGACGACCGGCCCGAACACCGCGATCAGGGCGGCGAACAGGACGACCGTCATCGCCCACGCGTTCAGGATGTTGTTACGGACGGTCCACGGTGAGCGGCCGTCTCGCGCGAGCCATTCACGCTCGAGCTCCCACGCCGACACCACGCTGCCCTTCACGGTCCGCGGCAGGAACGCCCAGAAGCTCTCGCCCAGCCGGGCGCTGGCCGGGTCCTCCGGCGTGGCCACCCGGACGTGGTGCCCGCGGTTGTGCTCGACGAAGAAGTGGCCGTAGCCGCTCTGAGCAAGCGCGATCTTGCTCAGCCAGCGCTCCACCCGGTCGCGCTTGTGGCCGAGCTCGTGCGCGGTATTGATCGCGATCCCGCTGACCATCGCCACGGTCAGCGCCAGCCCGATCTTGTCGAGCACGGTCAGATCGCCACTCGCCCATAGCGCGCAGGCGAACACCAGCCCGGCGTACTGAAGCGGCAGGAACGCGTAGGTGCACCAGCGGTAGTACCGATCCTGCTCGAGCCACTTGAGCACGCTGTCCGGCGGGTTCTCCGCGTCCAGGCCGATGACCAGGTCCAGCGGCGGGAACAACCCGAAGATCAGAAACGGCCCGAAGAACCAGAACACCGGCGAGCCGGTCAGCGCCACCAGGCCGTAGACGATGAACGGCAGCGTCGGCACGAGCACGCCGAGCAGCCAGGCGTAGCGCTTACCGTCGCGCCAGGTCGGTGGCGACAGGGCCTCGATCGTGGACATGGGCGCCTCCTCGGAATCGGAAATCGGATCGGTCCGACGATTCCGGGGAATTTACATGACGGAGCTTAATGTAAACTAACTGGGCAGAACAGTCATCGCGGTCAACCAATCTGGGTCCGCACGACCCGGCCGTGGATGTCCCGGTTGATCCTCGCGACGGCGCGGCCTCGCACCGTCGCCTCGAACACGTTGTCGATGACAGGGAAGGTCTTGCGGCTCCCGTCGGCCAGCACGAACGTGACCGTCGCGTTGCCGTCCGGCACGAGGCCGTCGATCGTCGTCTGGCGTCCATTGGAGGTGGTTCCGCCGAGGATGCCGGCGTCATCCCGGCGGCTCAGCGGCGCCGTGCAGGCCCCCGCGGTCCAGTCGCTGATGCAGAGGTCGTGAGTGCCCGGCGTGATCCACAGCCCGCGCCCGTCCAGGCCGGTGACCGACCCGATATAGCGGGTCTGCCAGTAGTTGAGATCACCGGAACCGCCGCCACCGACCGTCGGCAGCACCGGGCTGCGCGCCAAGTCAATGGGCGCGACCGAGCGGAACAGGCGGTAGTGCGCGATCAGCTCCGGGTCGACCGGTCGGTTGCGGCTGGCGTTCACCGCCTCGATCCGCGTGAGCTCTCGCTTGCTCTCGGCACTCGGTCCGGCGGAGGCGACGACCTTGCCGGCGGCGTCGTACCAGACGGCGCGCGCCAGCGGGCCTTGACCAGGGTGCACGAAGGTCAAAGCGACGTTGCTTCGCGCGAGCGTGGCCACGCTTATGGGATTCGGATTCAGCACTCCGTACCGCGCGCCCGTGAACGTCCACTCCACCTGCCGTACCCCGTCCGGGACGATCCCGATGGTGAACCCGCGGTTCGGATCCTGACCCAGGCCCCGAACCAGCTCGCCGGCCCGCACCTGATTCGGCGCGAACCTCGCGCCGATGACCGGGGCGCTCGTTGTCTCGAACCGTCCACCCTTGTCGACCACGGACGCGACCGCGAACGGCGGTGTCTTGCCCTGTGGCTTGATCACCAGCACGTACACGCGCGCCGAACCGACCGTCGCGGCCAAGCGAGTGAGGTTCCCGATCACGGGATTGCGTCCGCCGCGCGCGGCGAGTCCTGGGTAGGTGCGATCAGCCGCGGTCTGAGGCCGGCGCAGAACGGCCAGCTTGGCCTTGAGCGCGGCAACCCCCGGCGTGGCCGAAGGCGGTGAGCTCGACGGCGCCGGCACCCGGTGCCGGAGCCCGAGCACTGCCACCGCCACAACCGCCAGCGCGACCCCGGTCCCCAGGACGAGTCCCACTCCCCCCCGACCCAGCCGCGGCCGGCGCCCCCGGGCCTCGGCCCGCCGGGCCGCGGTCGCGACGAGCTCCTCACGGACTTCCGGAAGCAGGCTCATCTCGGTTCCACCATTCGCTGTCTCAGGGCGGCCAGCCCGCGGCTCACCCGCTTTCGCACCACGAGCTCCGACGTCCGCAGCTCGCGGGCGATGTCGCCGTAGTCGCGCTCATCCAGTACGCGCGCCCGGACCGCTTCGCGCTGATCGACGGGGAGCCGGTCGAGCATCTCCCGCACCCAACGCTCGCCTTCTACGGAGTTCAACCGCGCCAGGCTGTCCTCGTGGAGCTCGATCGGAGCCACCCCGACCCGCCGGCGGGCACGGGCCTCGACGGCTCCCCGGCGCAGGCTGCTGGCCAGCACGTTATGCGCGATGGCGAACAGCCACGCCGCCGCGGTCGCGCCCTCGGGGCGGTAGCGCGCAGCTCCGTCGAGCGCCGCCGCGAACACCTCGGCGGTCAGATCGGCCGCGACCTCCGACACTCGCGTGCGCCGGATGAAGTACCCGGCCACCGCGGCCTCGTAGCGGTCGTAGAACCGCCCGAACGCTACTGGATCGGTGGGGGTCGCCGCCAACAGCTCGGCATCCGAGTTGCGATCGAATGACGCCGCGCACATATAGAACGCGCCAACGGCAGTCTTGTGACCAACAGGCAGTGCAAACGTCCAACTTCCTTGTTCGCGCGCGGGTTCGGTGATACAACGCAGGTGAGACTGGGCGGCGCTGGTGGGGCTGAGCCGCCGGGCGATCGGGACCACACATCGGCTATGAATGTGACCAGTTATAGGACAGCGCCGGCCGGCGCCTCGCTGCGCGTGCTTCCCGCCCGCCGGGGAGCCTGGCGGGTCGAGGACGCGGCGGGGATCAGAGAGCAGTGCGCCACCTGCACCGAGGCCGAGCTGCTCGCCGAGAAGCTTCTCCGCGACCTCGGCGGCGGTCAGATCCTCATCTACGACGCCTACCTACGGCTTCGGACGGTCAAGCGGCTCCCCGCTTAGGGAGCGGCCGCCGGCCCGCCGGCGTCGGCCGGTCGGAAGGGTCACCGCGGGCGCGCGCGCGAAATCGGCGATCATCGTGAGCCCGCCGTCGCAGTGCGGCGATCCGACCGTGTGCGCTTCGAGAGCGTTCTCGTGTGACGCGGTCGTGACGAACCCGCAATCGTCGCAGCGGTACAGCGGCACGGCCATCGGGATTACCACGAGGCGAGGAATTCAAACCGGCTCTTCGGTTTGCACGCGATGAACCTCGACGCGGTCTGGCACGATCTGGAGTGCGGGGGCTACTGGGAAGATCTTCCGACCTGGCATGCGCTCGCGAGCAGAACGGGCGGACCGGTGCTCGACGTCGGCGCCGGCACCGGCCGCGTGACGCTCGAGCTTGCCGCCCGCGGTATCGAGGTGCTCGCCCTCGATGTCGCCGAACCGCTGCTCGCCGCGCTTGAATGCCGGGCCCGAGACCTGCCCGTCGAGACGTTGCTCGCCGACGCGCGTGAGTTCCGTGCCGAGGAGCGGTTCGCGCTGATCGTGGTGCCGATGCAGACGTTGCAGCTGTTCGGAGGACGCCAGGGTCGCGCCGCCTTCCTGCGCACCGCGCTCGCGCACCTGAAGCCCGGCGGGCTCCTCGCCGCGGCCATGGCCGACGCGATGGACTGCTTCGACGAGGAGCACGCCATGCCGCCCCCGCCCGATGCTCGCGAGATCCTGGGCGCCCGCTACTCGAGCCAGCTACTCACGGTCGTGGACGACCACGGTCGCGCCGCGATCCGTCGGCGGCGGGAGATCGTCGGCCCCGACGATCGGCGCGAGATCCGCGAGGTCGTAATCCTGCTCGACCGCGTATCCGCCGACGATGTGGCCGCGGAAGCCCAGGACATCGGCTTCATCGTCGAACCCTTTCTTCCGATCCCCGAAACCGAGCAGTTCCTCGGCTCGACCGTCGTCGTTCTCCGCGCGCCGCAGAGATGATCAGGCCAGCATCGGCGAGGGCGGGATGCGCGTCTCGCCCTTGATCTCGGGAATGACCATCCCCACCTCGTCGATGTAGCACCAGGTCCAGTCCTCGCCCGGCTCGAGCGAGCGGATCAGCGGGTGATTGTCCGCGTGGAAGTGCGCGGTGGCGTGGCGGTTGGGTGAGTCGTCGCAGCAGCCGACATGGCCACATTCCAGACAGATGCGCAGATGTAGCCAGACGCCGCCCATCCGCAGGCAATCCTCACAGCCGGGGACGCTCTCGGGCAACTCGAGCACGGTGATGGTGTCCAGGTGGGTGCAGGTCGTCATCGGTGCTTCTCCATTCGAACGGGTGAGGACGGATGCAAGCGAAGCCAGACGTGGAAGGTGGTGCCCTGCTCGGAGGTGTCGAAGGTCATCGACCCGCCGTGTCGTTCGATCACGATCCGCCTGGCGGTGTCCAGCCCGAGCCCCGTGCCGGCGCCGACGTCCTTGGTGGTGAAGAACGGCTCGAACACCCGCGCGCGGATGTCGGGTGGGATGCCCGGTCCGGTGTCCGAGATGTCCACCAGGATGCACTCGCCGTCGCGCGTGGTCTTGATCGTGATCGTGCCGCGCTCGCCGACCGCGTCGATCGCGTTGTCGAGCAGGTTCGTCCACACCTGGTTGAGCTCGGAGCCGTAGATGGTGAGGGGCGGCAGGGTGCGGTCGTACTCGCGCCGGATCTCGACCTCCTTGTGCTTGAGCTTGTAGCCCATGATCTTCAGCGTCGTCTCGAGCCCCTCGTGAACGTCGGCTTCGACCACGCCGCCACGGTCCATGTACGCGTAGGCCTTCACCGCGCCGACCAGCGAGCTCATGCGCTCGGTCGACTCCCGCAGCTCGCTCACGAGCCGCTGGGCCCCGAGCGACGCCGCGACCCATCCGATCGCGGCCGCCGCGCCCGATCCCGCCAGGGCGTGCACCTGTTTGAGCCAGTCGCCGTCGAGCCCGGCCGCGGCGAGCGGCTCGGCCAACCGCCACGCGTCCGGCACGCCGAGGTCCTCGAGCCGGTCGCGCATCTCGTCCTCGGCGTCGGCGGCATCGAGCGCGGACAGCATGTCGCGTTTGGCGCACTGCTTGAGCGCCTTGTCGCGCAGGTCGGCGATCCGCGCGGCGTCCTCTCGCTCGATCCCGGCATCGGTGAATTGCCGGATCGCCGCGCCGATCACGTCGAGTGCCTCGGCCAGATCGGCCGCCGAGCGTTGCGCGGCGGCGGCCGGATTGTTCAGCTCGTGAGCCAGGCCGGCGGCCATCGTGCCCAGCGCGGCGAGCCGCTCGTGGTTCTGCTGGATCGCGGCGAAGCGCGCGACGACGGGGCGGACCTGACGCATGATCCTGCGGTGAACCGCCGGCTGCGCGAGCGCCAGACGGCGAAACTCGGGCGCCGGGATCAGCGCCAGCCGGACGGCGGTGAGCGCGACCATGCGAGCCGTTATCGGGGTCTCGGTGAGCGTCGGAACGGCGCCGATCCATGTCGGAGCGTCCTGGTGGCCGACAGGCTCGAGGCGCTCACCGTCGCGCACGAACGTCTGCAGGCTCCCCTCGAGCAGGCACCAGAGCCCCTTGGACGGTTCGTCCCCGGGGATCACGACCTCGTCGGAATCGGCGGTGCGCCATTCGGCGACCGCGGCCCACTCGGCCAGCGCGGCGTCGTCAATGTCGTCGAACAGGTCGACCGGCCGTAGGTCGGCGGCGGTTACCGGCGCGGCGGTGCTCTCGGTGCTCATGCTTCCGCCAGGTACTGGTGGATCAGTGACACCGCCATCGACCCCTCCCCGACTGCGCTCGCCACGCGCTTGATCGAGCGTGCGCGGACGTCGCCGGCAACCAGCACGCCGGGCACGCTCGTCTCGAGCGGAAACGGATCCCGTTGCAGCGGCCAGCCGTCGCCCTTGGCGTCCAGTCCGGCCAGGATGAATCCTCGATCGTCGCGCTCCACGACGCCGGCGAGCCAGTCGGTGCGCGGGACGGCGCCGATGAACACGAAGCACGCGTCGACGTCCTCGACCGACACGGCTCCGTCGGCGCCGCGGATGCGAAGCCTCTCCAGGTGGCCATCCCCCTCCGCGCCCACGGCCTCGGCGTTGGTGCGGACCTCGACGTTCGGCAGCGCTTCGATCTGCTCGATCAGGTAGTGCGACATCGACTTGGCGAGCGAGTCGCCGCGCACGAGCATGGTCACGCGCTGCGCGTAGTTCGAGAAATAGACCGCGGCTTGGCCGGCCGAGTTCGCGCCGCCGATCACCACGACATGCTGGTCGGCGCACGACTTCGCCTCGGTCAGAGCCGCCCCGTAGTAGATGCCCTGGCCCGTCAGCTCGGGAAATCCGGGGCAGTCGAGCTGGCGGTAGGAGACGCCCGACGCAACGAGCACGCTCGACGCGCTCAGACGGCCGCCTCCGGAGAGCTCGACGATGCGGCCCGAGCCCTCGACACGCAGGCCGGTGGCGTCCTGGACGGTCAAGAGCTCGGCCCCGAGCCGGCGCGCCTGGTCGGTCGCCCGACGCGTCAGATCCGACCCGCTCAGTCCGGCCGGGAACCCCAGGTAGTTCTCGATCCGGCTCGACTGCCCGGCCTGTCCGCCGGGCGCCTCGCGTTCGACCATGATCGTCTTCAGTCCCTCCGACGCGCCGTAGACCGCCGCGCCCAGACCGGCCGGGCCGCCGCCGACGATCACCAGGTCGTAGTGCTCGGCCGCCGGCTGTCCGGCGATGCCGAGTCGCTCGGCGAGCTCGAGCACCGTCGGACGCTCGAGCACGGTCCCGTCCTCGAGCAGCGCCACCGGCAGCCGATCCTCGTCGAGGGCCGCCACCTTGAGGAGCTGGCGAGCCTCCGCGTCGCGCTCGACGTCGAGCCATCTCGCCGGCACAAGATTGCGGGCCAGGAAGTCGCGCAGGTCGTGCGACGCACGAGAGAAGCGGTGCCCGATCAGCCGCACCCCGCCCGACTCCAGGGCCGCGCCCGCCTCCCATCCCGTCAGCAGATCCTGGACGACCGGGAACAGCTCCTCCTCGGGCGGGTCCCACGGCTTGAGCAGGTAGTAATCGAGCGATACCTCATTGATGGCCTGGATCGCCGCCTCGGTGTCCGCGTACGCGGTCAGCAGCACGCGCTTGGCGGTCGGGACGATCTCGCGCGCGCGCACGAGGTAGTCGGTGCCCTCCATGCCCGGCATCCGCTGGTCGGCTACGAGCAGGGCAACCTGCTCGCCGCGCCGGGCGAGCTCGCGCAGCGCTTCGAGCGCCTCCTGCCCCGAGCCGGCGCGCACGATCCGGTAGCGCTCGCCGAACCCCCGCCGCAGGTCGCGTGAGACCGCGGCCAGCACGACCGGCTCGTCGTCGACGACGACGATGGCGGGTCGGCGGCGGGCCGGCTCGGTCATCTCGGCCGTTCCCCTCTCTGATTCTTGCGTCGCCACTTCCATCGATCGTATCCAGACACGCTCCTCGGCCCTATACGCCGGCGGGAACTTCTCGGGCCTGGAAAACGTATAGGGGGAGCACAGCTCAGCAGAGGAGGGTGGCGATGAAGTGGACCTGGTGTCCTATTGCGTTCTTGGCCCTATTGGTGGCCCCGTCGACCGCGGCCGCCGCCGGCGGGCCGGTCCCGCCGGCGCAGAACAGCACCATCTCCGCGCCGGGCAGCGCATACCGCTACGCCGCGTTTGGTGCCGGTGCAGACACGACCGTCAAGCGGATCGACGGGGCCGCGGTGTCGGCACTGCGGGTCTCGGGCCACTACGGAGTTCCGGGCGTCGACTACAACGGGACGACGACCGGTCTGTCGGCGGACGGCCGCACGCTGGTACTGGCGGAGATCCCCGGGACGCGCCCGCCTCGGACGACGCGGCTGCTCGTGCTCGCCACCACGCCGCGCCTTGCCGTCCGCACCAGGGTCACGCTGCCCGGCTGGTCGACGGTCGACGCGATCTCGCCCGGCGGTCGATGGCTGTACCTGATCCAGTACAAGTCGTCCGACATCAGCCAGTACGCGGTCCGCGCGTACGACCTGGTCGCGCAGCGGCTGCTACCTCAGCCCGTGGTGGACCCGCGCGAGCCCGCCGAGAAGATGACGGGCTTCCCGGTCACGCGCGTGATGAGCGCCGGCGATCGCTGGGCCTACACGCTCTACTTCCGCCCGTCCGGCGCGCCGTTCGTCCACGCGCTCGACACGGTCGACCGGAGGGCCGTCTGCGTTGACCTGCCGACACTGTCGGCTACCGATATCGGGAACGGGCACCTGCGGCTCGCCCCCGGGGGTGGGGCGCTCCAGGTCCTCGTCGGCGGCGTGATCGGAGCGCAGATCAACACGCGCACGTTCGCCGTCACCGCGGGCGTCGGCAACACGACGTCCCCCCGGATCAAGCAAATCTCGCGCGAGCTTCCGGCCAAGCACGACTCCTCTGGGGCGCCCTGGGTGCTCATCGCCCTGATCGTCGCCGCGCTGGGCGCGCTCGCGGCGGTCGTCACCCGGCGCGGAGGACGGGCGCCCGTCCGGCCAGAGCACGACGACACCAGCACAGAACCTGATCGGCAACCTGTTCCTTCGACATTCTCGAAGTGACTACGGTGCGCATCGCCCAGCCGCCGTCGATAGGCGGGCGGTCGATCCACCGCGCCCAGCGCATCGCGTCGAGCAGCGCGGGGTCGTCGCCGCGCTCGGCCAACCGCGCGCTTGCGCTTCCCGGTCCACGTCGAGTATGGCGCCCGTGACGAGGAGGAACACGCTCGGCAGCGTACGCGGCGGTCGGCGTCAGGCGAGGTCCCCGACCAGCTCCTCGACGGTGGGCATGCGCGAGATCTCAGCCTGGATTCGCCGGGCTGCCTCGCGATACCTCGGCGCCCCGAGCACTTCCTCGATGCGCCGGCGCAGCCGGGCGGCGTCCCCTGACCCGAGACCGCGCAGTCCGCCGGCCGCGTCGTTGTCGTCCGCGAGAACGACTCCGGCGCCCGCCTTCGCTACCGCCCGCCCGTTGTGCGGCTGGTCGGCGAACAGCGGGCAGATGACCACCGGTACGCCCGCGGCGAGCGCCCCGAAGGTCGTACCCGACCCGCCGTGGCAGACCACGAGCGCCGCCTTGCCGAGTACGGCGTCCTGCGGGACCCACTTCTCGACCCTCGTGTTCTGGGGAACGGGGCCGAGGGTCGACACATCGGTGGTACGCCCGACGGTCAACAGCACCCGCGCCGGCAGGCCGGCGACCGCGTCCAGAGCACAGCGGTAGGTCGCGATCGCCTCGGGCAGACGCCCGAGAACGCTGCCGAACGTCACGTAGATGAGCGGGTCCGCACCCTCGCTCCACCACGATTCCCCGGCCTCCAGCCGGGCGGTAGCATCTCGCGGCGGGCGGAACCGTCGGGTATCCGGCCAGTCAGATGGATCCAGTGACGGCGGGAACGAACTCAGATATGGGGCCGCGCCGATGGCCGCGGCCGCTCCGAGCGCGGACCGGTCGATGATCGGCGCCACCATCTCCAGGACGCTGAATTCGATCCACGCCATCGAGATGCCAACCTGCGCCTGCGCGACGCTCATTTCGAACGCGGCGACCGCGGTCGCGTACTCGCAGGGCTCGCGAATCACGAGATCGGGCCGCCAGGACTCCACCGCCGCGCGGGCGGTCGGCAACATCGCCCGGGTGCACGCGTCGGCGAACAGCTCGCGATCGATCAACCCGGCGACGAGCTTCGCCGGACCCGCGCGCACGCGCCCCCAGATCTCCTCGACGAACGCCGGTGGCGGCTCGTCTCCCGCGCGGTAGCCGAGCCCCGTTCTCTGCGCGCTCGCCGCCATGGACGGGGGCACCAGGAGCAGCGTCTCGTGCCCCGCCTGCTCGATCGCCCGGCCCACGGTCATCAGCGGAGCGAGGTGACCCTCGCCGCCGAGCGAGCAACCGAGCAGCACGCGCACCGCGGCAGCGTACGTCAGCGCGCGAGGCCTACTGGGTCAACCAGCCCGCGAACGACGGGCTGGCCCATCCGCCGCCCGAGCCGGCCGGCGCCGCGCCGAGTGGCGTGCCGCCGTAGATCACCCTCCCGGCGCCGTCCTGGTAGGTCTGCCACGGGACCGTCGGCTGCTGGTCGACGCCGGGCTTCGACCAGTCGCATACGCCGCGCGGGAACAGCTGCTGAAGCTCGGTCCATTCCTGGTCGGTGAACGTGACCGGGTAGTGGTCGGACGCGCGCAGCGGCTTCAGGCGGCACTTCTCCTGGTCGGTGTTGATGCTCTCGCCGGCCTCCATCCGCGGGGTGGCGAACCGCGTCTGGAGCACCGGCGACCCACACACCTCGCCGACGCCGGGCTCCTCGATCTGGTCCACGTCGGGGATGTCCGAGCACTGGTCGTGCACGGAAGCCGGGCGATCGTCGGCGATCTTCTGCTCCAGGCCGACGTCGCGGTGATCGGCCTCGACCGCCGACAGCCAGCCGTCCATCGCCACCAGCGCGTTCGCGGCGTAATTAGGGTCGCCGATGAGCGGCGTCTCCCCGAACCACATCACGTCGTTCTTCGGGAAGTGACCCTCGACGTGCTCGAGGCGCGCGCGGATGGTCCACGAGCGGTAGGCGTCGTGGAAGCTGCCGGCGTCGGGACCACGCAGATCGATGATCGCCACGTCGGGCAGGTTGTTGGTCTCGTTGACCGCGCCGCCACGGTAGTCGTAGGTCAGCGCCGGCTCCTGCGCCACCGTTCGCGCGCCCGTGTAGTCGAAGTCGTCGTCGTACCCGCCGATCTTCTGGTTGAGGTCGATGAACTGCTCGGGCGTGATGATCCCCTGCTCGAGTGGCTCGAGGCCGTACTGCACGCCGACGTTGTCGAGCGGAATGCCGGCATAGCCATAGGGGTTGTTGCCCTTGTAGGGACCGAACAGGTTGATCATGTAGTCCTCGAGGTCACAGCGGGTCCCGGCCGGGTTGGTCGGGCTCCATCGCTGCTCGGCGGTCACGCCGGCGCACGCGTACGCGGGATCGGCCAGCGTCGGCCAGTACAGCGTGCTCAGCTCGATGGAGTTGGCGTAGTTGGGGTGGCCCTGGACGGCGGCGATCTGCGCCGGCGTCCACAGGACGCCGCTGCCCCACGTGCTCGGATCCTCGAAGTAGTTGCGGGTGAGCTGGTAGTCGCCGAGCTGCTGGCCGGTGGACCAGGCGTCCGGGAACGAGCACTGGGGCAGGATCCCCTGGTAGACCCCCGGGTAGGCGTTGGCGACCTGCTGCTGGGCCAGCGATCCGCCCGAGCAGCCCGTCCCGATCGTGTAGCGAAGCGTTCCGTACTCGTCGATCAAGTGCTCCTTGGCCATGATCAGCGACTCGGCCTCGGTCAGCACGCTGCAGTCGTGCCCGGCGTTGTCCATCGCGGTCGACATCACGGCCATCCCGCGTGACAGCGCCGGGTCGTACTCGGTGCTCGGCGCGGTACCCGTCGTGTGATCGGCGCCGCAGCTGGCGCCATGCGTGATCACCATCTTGTGATCCCACTGGGGCTGCGGAGCCCACGGCTCCCACGACTGGCCCGGCTGCCACAGCACGGCGACCGAGTACTGGTCGCGATCGAGATAGCCGGTCTCGACGCGGACGATGTAGGGGACGGTCGTGCCATTGTCGGTCGTGGTCGTCGCGATCGCCTGGGCCGGCGGCGGACTCGACGGGTCGTAGGACTCGAACTGGCCGGCCACGGCGTCCTTGTAGACGAAGGCGTACGTGGTGGGCGCGTCGCACTGCGCGTCGGTGGCGCCGGCCTGGCAGACCCAAGGCTGGACCTGCGGGCCGGAGAAGATCGGGCCTCCGATCGGGTGGCTGACGATCGTCGCGGTGGTCGCGGTGCCGTCGGGCAGGCTCGCCTGCACCGTGTTCGAGCCCTCGACCAGGCCGCTCAGCAGCCCCTCGAATTGACCGTTCGGCCGTGGCGCGAATTGGCTGGTGACGTTCTGGCCGTTCAGGCTGACCGCGACGCTCGACGGATCGGTGCCCGCGGGCAGCTCGATCGAGGTCAGCGCCTGGCCTCCGGAGACCAGATCTGCCCGGGTCGAGAGAACGTCGACCTGAAGCCCCTGCGCCAGCGCCGCCGGCGCCAGCACGCCAATGGCCGCGATGACCGCAGCCAGAACCGCCACAACCCTCTTGCTGTGCACGATGCCTCCCGCTCGGTTAACCGAGCGCCCTGCCGCGCTCGGGAACAGCGTTGTACCAGTGAGAAACGAGCGCTGTCAAGTTGGGTACCGCCTGGTATCGACCGCGCTGTGTCGGACGCCCGCCGGCGATACGGTTCCGCCATGGAGCGAAACGCGCTCGGTGGCCCGCTCGAAAGCTGCGGCATCGATCCGGTGACGGGCTTCTACCGCGACGGCCTCTGCCGCACCGGCCCGGGTGACGTCGGGAGCCACACGATCTGCGCGGTCGTGACCACCGAGTTCCTCGAGTACCAGCAGAGCGTCGGCAACGACCTCAGCACCCCCGTCCCCGAGTACGAGTTCCCCGGCTTGACGCCCGGCGATCGTTGGTGCGTGACGACCCACGCGTGGCTGCGCGCGCACGGGGAAGGTGTCGCGGCCTTCGTCGTGCTCGCCGCCACCCACGAGCGCGCGCTCGAAGTCGTGGCGCTCGACCTGCTCAAGGAGTACGCGGTCGACGTGCCGGCCGATCCGGGGTCGATCGGCGCTTCAGGTTGACGCGATCTCGGTCAGGTCACCCGTCTCGTGCGGCGCGAACGTTCTCCAGATGCTCAGTCGGATTCGACTATTACGAGACGGTTTCCGTCCTGGTCTTGGAGCTCGAACATCGGTGGCACGCCCGGCCAGCGCAAGACGTCTCCGACCTCGACCCCGCGCGCCTTGAGGCCTCCCTGGACGGCCGCGGCATCGCCGGCCTTCAGGCGGATCCCGGTCTCGACGCCCGGCTGGGCCGACTCGGTGGCCGGCACCAGCGCGATCGTGACCGTCGCCCCGGCCGGCGCGACCTCGATCCACCGGCCGCCAAACTGCGGCAACGGTAGGTCGCGGCGTTTCTCGAACCCGAGCCGCTCGACGTAGAAGTCGAGCGCTCGACCCTGATCGCGGACCGGGACACCGATGGTGATGACGTCGCCAATCGTGCTCATTTCTCCAGCTCTCCCTTCAGCGCCGCGATGCGCGCGCGCCAGTAGCTCTTCATTTGCTGCGCCTCATCGGCACTGGCCATTCGCCTGTGCTCGACGGCGATCGTGCTTCTGTCCTCGCCCTTCGCCAGGAACGCGATGTTCACTCGCGTTTGGCCATCGCCCCAGTCGAAGCGCGCGGACTTCGGTTTGGTCGCCGTCCGTAGCGACAGCCGGCCGTCCGGCAACCAGCCCCCTCGGAGTGACTCGTCGACGACGGCGTCGTACAGCCTGCCGACCGGCACTCCCACCGTCCTGGAGGCGGTGATCGCGTAGCCGTCGTCCTTCTCGCCCGGTTCGCGCAGCCCTCGTGCGCGTTCGTAGCTTGCAGCGATCGCCTGGACGTTCCACGCCAGCGGGTTGAGGTCCTGCTGCTCGGCCAGCCATCGCGCCGTCTCGCGATGAGACCGGTCCGCGGCGCCCCACTCGTCGAGCACCTCGAACCACTCCTCCCAGCCGCGCCCGGTCCGCTGGCGGATCTTCTCGTCGGAGGTCGCGAGCCTCACCTCGACGGCCTCTCCGGGCTCGCCTCCGCGAAGCAGCATCGCCCGCGCGGCGGTGTAGCTCTCACCGGTCTTCTCCATGCGCGCGCGGACCAGGCGCTTGAACGACTTGTGCTCGGTCACCTCACGTGCTCCTTTCGAACAGGCGCGGCCCCGGACTCACGCTCACGGCGCCCCGCCGGAAAGGGCATGCTGACCGGCGTCCCGAGGGCACGAGCCCCCTTTGCCCCCGCTTCGCGCCGGCGGCGTGAGCGCCGAAATCGGGGGTTTGGCGCGGGACGGCGCCTGGTGAAATCTATTGCTACCAGCTCAGACCGGTCAACGCCAGAAATCTCATCGGACGCTGGCCGCCGTGAGCCATGTGGTGGAATCGAGCCGATGGCAAATGTGGATTTGGCGCTCAGACCGTTGCGGGCCCGCGACTGCGAGGCCCTGCTCACCTGGATCGACTCGGCCGACGCGCTGGTCCAGTGGGCCGGGCCACGGGACTTCGTCTGGCCGCTGACCGACGAGCAGCTGCTGACCGACCTGCACGGCGCGGACCATCGCCGGATGCCGTTCGCCGCGGTGCCAGCTGACGGCGGGCCCCCCGTCGGCCACGTGATGCTGACGACGCTGCCGGATCACGACCTCGGCGTGCTCGGACGAGTCATCGTCGCGCCCGACCGGCGTGGCCGGGGGCTCGGAACGGCGCTGATGGAAGAGGTGGCGCGGTTCGGGTTCGACAACCGCGGGCTTCACCGTCTCCAGCTTGCCGTCTATGACTTCAACCTCCCCGCGATCGCCTGCTATGAGTCCGTCGGGTTCGTCATCGAGGGCACCCACCGCGACTGCGCCCGTAGCAGCGACGGCTACTGGAGCAGTCACACCATGGCGCTGCTCGAGCCGAGCTACCGCGCTCGCCGCTCGCTCGGCGTCGGCCGTGGCGAGATCCGGATTGCGCGGATGACCGACGCCGCCGCGCTGGCTGAGCTGTTGACCGACCTCGGCTATCCGCACGACCAGGACGACGCCCGGGCCCGCTTGCGCGTGTGGGCGGGCGACCCGCAGGGCAGCCTGCTCATGGCCGAGGACGAGGAACGGGTCGTGGGCTTCGTCGCGGTGCACGCCGTCCCGTTCGTCGAGCGCGCCGGCCACTTCGCTCGCGTCACCGGCCTCTCGGTGCGCCCGGAATGCCGGAGGGCGGGAATCGGTCGCCGGCTGCTCCACGCCGCCGAGGAGTGGGCCGCGGCCCACGGCTGCAGCGCGGTCGAGATCACGAGTCGGCGCACCCGAGCCGATGCGCACGCCTTCTACCGAAACGTCGGGTACGAGGATGTGTGCGACCGAGCCGCCCGGTTCAGCCGCGCGCTTGGCCGGCCGTAGCCGATTCGTCAGCGCAGGGAGCGCGCCAGCGTGAGCGCCTGAGCCAGCGTGTGCGTGCCCTCGATCCGGACGATCAACGGTCCCCGCTGCCAGATGAGCACGTTGCCGGCCAGGCGCACGCGGTCGGACCGGACCTCACCGTTCGAGGTCTGGAACAGCACCTCGTGCGGCGCACCCGATATGTAGATCCCCTGGGCGCCGTTGACGTGCGTGGCCGTTGCCTTCGTGCCCGGGCCGAGCAGCTTGAAGATGAACGGTTGGGCGGTGCCCCGGAACTCGGTGATCAGCACGGGCCCGGCCAGCATCGAGATCCGTCCGCCGGGCACGTCGTGCGCGAGATACGCGGTGGTGGTGACGCGCGCCGGCAGCAGCGCGGTGAAGCCGGCGGCGCGCCGCGCGCGAGCGAGCGTGATCGGCTCGCCCAGCCCGAGCCGCGCGCCCTTGGCTGAGCCGGCCGGGACCGGCGGAAGCTTCGGCACGCGCTTGATGCTCACGCCGCGCAGCCCGATCGTCCGCAGGATCGCGTCGCGGCTCGGCGGGACGGCAATGGCGGCGCCGACCAGTAGCAGCATCGCGGCAATCGCGACGGCGAGCGCCCGTCCGGCGGGTCGGCGGCGCCGGCGGTGCCGTGCCGGCAGTCGGGCGAGGACCGCCGGCACGGCGTCTGGCGCGACCGGCACGTCGAGTGCCGTGCCGAGGGCCAGGAGCCGCTGTTCGAGCTTGTTGCTCATTGCCTTGCCTCCAGATGCGTTTGCAGCCGTCCGAGGGCGCGCGACAGGCGCGACTTCACCGTCCCGCGCCGGAGCTTCAGGGCGATCGCCGTCTCGGCCTCCGACAGTCCGAGGAAGTACCGCGCGGCGATGATCAGCTGGTCGTCCTCACGCAGCTGCCCGACCGCCGCCGCGAGCTGCGCGCGCTCCTCGCCCTCGAGCGCCACCGACTCGGCCGACGGCACCGCGCCCGGCTCGGTCAGCTCCGGGTTCAGACGCAGCACCAGGCCGGCTCGCCGGCCGGCGGCGCGGCGGCGGTTGCGCGCTTCATTCATCGCGATCTGTACCAGCCACGGCCGGAACGGCGCGCCGGTGCGGAAGCGCTCGAGCGCCAGCCACGCCTTGATGCACGCCTCCTGGGTTGCGTCCTCGGCCTCCGCGGCCGACCCCGCGATCAGGTAGGCGGCGCGAAACGCCACGGCCTGGTGGCGCGTCAGCAGCTCCGCGTACGCGCGCTGATCGCCTTCCTTGGCCTTCGTGACGAGCCGATCCTCCTCGGACTCGACCCGCCCCGCGACGGCGTTGCTCATTGCGCTCCTACACCGCGCGCGCCCAACCGGTTCCCAGCGGGTGGGAACCAGGGCCGCGTCCGCCGTGTATGGCTGTCGATGAACCGCTCCGTCCCGCGAAGCTTGGCACCCGCCGCGGCCGTGGCGCTGCTCCTCGCGGCGTGCGGCGGTAGCGGCGGTAGCAGCGGTTCGGCGACCACGTCGACGCACGCTGACACGCCGGTCACGTCCGCGGACGCCGCGTGTGTTGCGGCCGCGATCCACGATGGCGCGCCACCCGCGCTGGACGGCGGCCGCCTGGTCGGACGCGAGCCCCGGTTTCCGGATGCCGTATTCGCTCGCCTCGGGCGATGCCGCGGCGGCCTTCTTCTTCGCGCCCCGGCTACGCGCCGGCCACCCGCAGAACCCCTCCAACAAGGTGCTCTGGGTCGTCCGCGCTCCACGCAATGGCCACCCGCTGAAGATCACCGCGCGCCTCGGCAGCGAACGTAGCCGGGTCGTGCGGATCAGCTGGCCCGCGGATTCCTCGCCCGGCGAGATCTACCCCTCCGACGTCGACCTCCCGTGGCCCGGCTGCTGGCGCCTCGAGCTCGCCTGGGGCAGCCACCGCGCCAGCATCGACGTCCAGGTCCACCCCGCTCCGCGTAGATGGCTCGAGGCCGCCAGCGTACGCGAATAATTTGCGTAACGGCGTGTACTACCTGCCACTGAGATCGCACCCGGATGACCATGGCATCTTGTGCATGTGGGGCATGTCCAACGTGCCACGATCCGCCACCGACGGCTTGATTGGCAGGTTATTGACGTCCATCCGGCGCCGGAGTGCATAGCTCGTCACGCGACGGCGAATTCGCCGACCGTGACGAGTTACGCCTCCCCAGCGACGCTTAACTCGTCACGGTTGCCTGTGGACGGTCGGCGTGACGAGTTGTGCATGCTCGCGTCGCCGTACCGCCCGCGCTCACGACCGCCGCGTTGATCCCCCACCCCAGCGCGACCCCCGACGACGACCCCCAGGTCCGGAGCCGAGGTACCGCCGAAACCGCTTCGTCCACGTGCCCCCGGCACATCGCGGCGAGCAGGCGCGCGGCCACGTCCGGAAGCTCGCCCCGCTCGGCGCAGCGCAGGTAGGCAAGGCCAAGCTCCGACGAGCGCCCGGCCGCCGCTCCAGACAACGACACCGGATCGCCGAGCGCCACCCGCGCCGCGGCGTACCCCGCGAGCACGTCGTCGCCGGCCGGCGTGAGCCCGTCGCCGAGGCCCGCCAGCAACCGAACGCCGTCGGCCACGCGCCCGCCGGCCAGTGCAGCAATTCCGACCGAGAGCGGCGCCGGCGCAGCGGGCAACGCGACGCAAGCCACGCCCGACCCCGCGCGGGCAGTCGGCGACGAAGGGCGCTCGCGCATCCGCTCGAGCGACAGCGACTGCCCACCCACCCACAGCCGGCCGCGCGTCACCTCGGCCGGCGTCCCGGGCCGCAACTCGAGCCGGTCGAGTCCGTCGACCGCCACCGACAGTGGCCCGAACGGCTCACCCGGCCGCGTGAGCAGAACCCAGTCCGACCAACCGAGCCGGACGTACGCGCCGCCGCTGCTGCTGAGCACGAGCTCGACGTGACCGCGGGCGCCGTCGACGAGCGCCCGGCACGCCCCCGGCCCGGCGAACAAGGCACGCGCGAACTTCACGGAGAGCCATCGAGCTCAGCTGCCAGCGCGATCACGGCGTCGCGGAACGGCTCGACCGGCTGGTGTGCGACGCCCGCGCCGATCTGGCCGGCTCCACTCGAGGCGTGGAGCACCCCGGTCGTGATCTGCGGTGTGATGTCGAGCTCGGCCGCCAGACGGGCGTCGATCCCGACGGGGCTTCCGGCGAAGTCGATCGCGGGGATGGTGAACCGGCGCGACCGTGCCACGGTGATCTGCCCCATCAGCTCGGTGCGCGCGACCGCATCCGCCGCGCCTCCGCCGAAGAACGCCGCGACCGCCGGCGAGGCGGCGACCGCCATCCCGCCGAGCCCGACGCACTCGATCACCGCCGAGTCGCCGATGTCGAGCGCGGCGTCCGTGTCGGCATGCCCCTCGCGCAGCAGCGCGTCCTGGACCGGAGCGGCCGGCGCCCCGAACCAGCGGCCGGGGAGCCCGGCGATCTGGAGCGCCATGTCGGTGCCGTTGCGGGTGATCAGGTTGACGACGCTCGAACCTCGCACCCCGCTGCACGCCAGCGACGCGCACTTCGCGGCAGCCATCGTCAAGGTGAGGAAGAAGTGGTGGTTGCCGGCGACGAACCGGGCGCACCGCTCGCCCCCGAGCGCGGCGAATCCCGGGGCCAGGTTCCGGATCAGCAGGTTGCCGGTCGCCTGGCTGCGCATGTGCAGCTCGTCGCCCATCTGCAACCCTTGGGCGGCGAGCCCGAACACGTCGATCGGCCCTTCGCGCTCCAGCAGCCGCGCCATCAGCGGCCCGAGCTCGTCGCGGAAGAAGCGCAGGCGCTCGATCGACTCCTCGTCGCCGACCCCGAACCACAGCGTCCGCCCCGGCCCCTCGTTGAACGTCGAGTAGGCGCGGGCTCCCGAGGCCTCGTCGAGAACCACCCACACCGGCATCGAGGGCGAGCACACTCCGGTCATCGGCCCCACGTGGCACTGCTCGTTGCCGGGGTACAGCGAGACGTGTCCGCCGGCCAGCAGCTCCCGCGCCTCTTCGACCGACCCAGCCCATTCCTCGAAGATGCACGCCGCGACGAGCGCGCGGCGCTGCGGATCGCAGATCCGCTCCCACTCGATCGCCGTTCCCGAGTGGAGCAGGACGCGCCCCGACAGCACCGGAAGCACCTCGCGCGCAGGAACCACCGCCACCGCGCGCGGCTGGGCCGACTCGATCCGGTTCACGGCCTCCTCGTTGGCGGCCGCGACGACCGATCCGTGCGCGCCCCACAGCCGCTCCAGGGCCCGCACCGTGTCGCGATCGCCCCGCGCCGGCGGTCGCCAATCAACGTCTGCCACGGCCGCGCCCTGCGACTCGATCGCGTCGGCGAACGTCGCCAACCCGACGTTCACGGCCGACACACGCTCCAATATCTCCTCGTGCATCTCGATCCTCAGCAGCTCGCCGCGAACCTACGAGACTCCCCGGCCCTCCACGCCAAACGGGACCTGGCGATCCTCCGACGGCTCGGCGCGCCCCCCGACGGCGACGACGGCGCCGCGATCGCGCACGGCGACGAGTACCTGATCGTGTGCGGCGAGGCGATCCATCCCGCGTTCGTGCGCAGCAACCCGCACGCGGCGGGCGCGGCCGCGGTGGTCACGAACGTCTCCGACGTGCGCGCGATGGGCGGACGCCCGCTCGGGCTGGTGGACATGCTGGTCAGTCCCGACCGCGCGCACGCCGAGGCCGTCCTCGACGGGATCGCCTGGGCGGCGGCGCTAATCGGCGTCGACGTCGTCGGCGGGCACCTCACGCTCGGGCACGAGCCGGCGTTGTCCGCGTCATGCACCGGCGTCGCGCGTCGGCCGCTGCGCGCCACCAACGCCCAGGCGGGCGATGAGCTGCTGGCCGCCTTTTGCCTCGAGGGCCGATATACCGCGAACACCCCGTTCTTCAGCTCACTGCGCGACCGCGCGCCGGACAAGCTGCGCGACGACGGCGACGCGCTCGTCGAGGTGGCCGAGTCTGGCGCAGCCCGCGCCGCGCGGGATGTGTCGATGCCGGGCGTGGCGGGCTCCCTCCTGCAGCTGCTGGAGGCGGCCGGCTGCGGTGCGACGCTCGAACTCGAGCGCATCCCCCGTCCCGAGGGCGTCTCGATCGAGCGGTGGCTCGAGACGTTCCCGAGCTTCGGCTTTCTGCTCGCCGCGCCGCCCGGGTCCGCCACCGACGCGGCTGCGCCGTTCCTGCGCCGTGGCCTGGCCTGCGCCGTCTGCGGCCGGCTTGACGACAGCGCGATGCTGCGACTAGCCGCCGGCGGCGACACGGCGGTGCTGTGGGACCTGAACCGCGAGCCGTTCACGCACCTCGGTCCAACCCGATCGACATGAGCTGGTGATCGGCGCCGTGGAATAGCGCGGGCGAGCCCTCCCTCCGCCACCCGAGGTGCTCGAAGAAGCGGACGTTAGGAAGCTGGATGTGCGCGATCATCCGATGGCCACCGCGCGCGCCGGCTGTCGCCACTGCGTACCGCACGAGCGCAGCTCCGAGATGGTTGGTGCGAAGTTCGGGCGCCACGGCCAGGCGGTCGCCCTTCCATTCCGCGTGTGCGCCGTCAAGCGGATACAGGCGCACGGCTCCGCGCGGATCGCCGTCCACGAGCCCGATCGCGTGCAGGGTTGCCGGATCGTCGTCGTGCTCGTCGTGGTCGTCATCGGCAAACAGCTCCTGTTCGGAGACGAAGACCGCACGTCGCAGCTCGAAGTGAGCCTCGAGCTCGTCCTCGGACGACGCCAGGCGGCACGCGATCGCACCCACCCGGCTAGGCGCCGGCGTGGATCGGGAGCTCGCCCCGGGCACGCGCCTCCTCTCGCTTGAACACACGCTCCCACGCCGACAGCCCCGAGCAGGCCTGGCAGCGCGCGCAGCCGGCCTTGGCCTCGACGTGATCGAGCCCCGACTCGGCGAGCATGGCCGACACCGACCGGTAGATCGAGGCCACGTACTCGGCGTCCGGCGCCGGCGTGTCGGCCATCAGCGTCCCGGGCACCGGGCGCAGCGGGACGACGAACGGGTATACGCCCATGGCGATGGCGCGGCGGCACCCTTCCTCGATCAGCTCCGGCCGCTCTCCCATCCCAAGGATCACGTACGTGCTCACGTGCCCGCGCCCGAACACCTCGACCGCCCGCTCCCAGCAGCGGAAGTACCCCTCGACGCCGCACTGCGCCTTGCCGGCCGCCACGCACGCCAGAACCTCGGGGTCGAACGTCTCGAGGTGAATCCCGACCGCATCGACGCCTGCGTCCCGCACCTGCTCGAGCACGGACAGATCGTCGGGTGGCTCGAACTGGACCTGGACCGGCAAGCCGGAGGCTTCCTTGATCGCCGCCGCGCACCGGCTTATGTACAGGGCGCCACGGTCGCGCCGGTTGATCGACCCGGTGGTCAGGGTGGCGTCGACCGCGCCGTCGTAATCGCGCGCCGCCGTGCACACCTCGGCCAGCTGCGCCGGCGTCTTGACCGGGATCGTCTGCTCCCCGCGGGTCAGCTCGATGCCGCAGAACCCGCACTGCTCATCGGTTCCCCAGTAGATGCACTTCTGGACGACGGTCGAGGCGATCGAGTCCAGATGCAGCAGCGCGATCTTCCAGTACGGGATCCCGTCGGCGGTCGCCATGTCGTAGATCCGGGGGCGGCGGGGCAGCTTGACCGGACTGACGAACTCCTCGCCGCGATACAGGTCGGTGCGCGCGTCGGTCACATGGATCGTGTACGGCGAACGCTCGACAAACGCCGCGTGCCAGGGCACCGTGAGTGGGAGCCCGCGCACCCAGAGGAACAGGGCATCCGACGGGCCTGCGCCGCCTCGCCGCCCGGACGGGCCGCCGCCGGCCTCGCGCTCATCCCGCACGTGCACCCCGAGCGACTGGAGCTCGACGAGGAGCTGACGGTCGTCGAGACCCGGGAACGTGAGCGTGCTGTCAGCCACGGCCGGCGAACAGCTCCTCGTAGTTCTGCCAGAACACGCGATCCTTCAGCTCCTGCGAGATCGTCCGGATGCCGTTGATCTTCCAGTACTCGCTGTCGAAGTCCGACCACGGCTCGTCGGACCCGAAGAACACCCGGTCTCCCCCTACGCCGGTGTTCTCGATCTCCGTGAGCAGCCAGCGCGCCCCGAACCCGATCGCCCACGACGTGTCGGTGTAGACCTTGTAACCATCGCGTACCCACTGCAGGAACTTGGGGACAAGCTTAATGTGACCTGACACCCCGCCGCCGAAATGCACCAGGTAGATCTTGCAGCGCTTGCCGTACCGCTCCACAAGCGGGATGAAGTTGTTGATATCCGAGTTACCACCCGGACTCGTGTGGAAGTGGAATATGAGGTCGTGCTCCTCGCACACGTCGAAGCACTCGTCGGCCAGGGCCATGGTCTCCGCATCCCACGTCCCCGGGTCCGGGTTGCCTCCGAGGAGGAACGTCGTCTTCAGCGCCACCACGCGCGACTCGCTCGCGAGCTTCAGCGCCTGGCGGGTCATCTCGGCGTTGCGGGGCAGGAATGACACCCAGATCGCGGCCAGCACGCGATCATTGGTGGTCGCCGCGTCCATCACCACATCGTTCAAATCGAACGAGATCTCGTGCACCGGGACCCCGTAGTTCGACATCGTGAGCGCCCGCTCGATCTTGAACTCATCGAGGTGATTCTTGATGAACTCCTGGGTGTTGCGGTAGTCGTAGACCGTCGGTTTGACCGGGTGCTCGAGGTCGTAGAACTTCCAGGGCGGGATCTCTCCGATGTGACAGTGCGCGTCGATGATCTTCTTGGGGTGAGTCGTCATCCTCAGTCCTTTCCGAAGAGCTCGCGCGCTTGGGCGATGCGAGCCTCCCACTCGTCGTGGCGCGTGAACCGCCGGCTCGGCTGTAGCGGCGGCTTGTCGAGTAGCCAGGTCCCATCCCGCGGGTCCAGCTGGACGACCTCGAGCTCGTAGGTGGCCTCTCCCATCGGCTCGGTCTGGGCCGAGGCGTGGAGCGCGCGCCCGGTGCGCACGTGCATCTCGAGGCGATGCGAGCCGAACGGCGTGACGTCCTCGAACAGCACCACCCACGCGTCGCCGCGCCGGCGCGCCGCCTCGAGGCGCTCGCGCGCGATCTCCTTGCCGTGCTCACGCGTGATCTCACGATGGCGCTGGCAGAACGCCGCGTCGGTCACCGCGGTCTGGTCCATCATCATCCCCATCGACGGCGACAGGCGCTGCACCATCTCGTTGCCGAGACCGCGCCGCTCCTCCCACGCCACCACCAGGTCGTCCTCGGTATGCACATCCCCGAGCTCATCGACGATCGCGCGGACGACCTGGATGTACTGCTGGTACAGGGTGGCGTTCACCATCACGGTCGGATAGACCGCTGCCTCGGCGCGCCGCCACGCCGAGAGCGCGGCGACCCTGGCCTGTTCGCGGTCGACGCTCAGACGGTCCAGGTGTTGAGCTGGAATGCCTTCTGCCGCCACGCCGTCAGCGCCGCATCGAGGACGTCGAGGGGATGGAACGGCTTGACGCCGTCGAGCAACAGCTCCTCGGGGAAGCCGTACAGCGCGCCCGACGCGAACCGGCACGCGTAGACGTGCACGCCCTCATCAATCATGGTCTTCAGCTGGTTGTTGATCGCCATGTGCCCTGGGAACGCCTCATCGCCGACCTTCGGAAACCCGCGCGTCCCGGATGCCATCAGCACGCCGGGCCCGTACAGGACGAGGCTGGTGTCAAATCCCTTCCTGCGAACGCGAGTCGTCGTCAGCAGATTGACCAGGCCGACCGACCCCTCGTACGGGACGGTGTGCATGAACGTGAAGGCCGACTCGCCCGGCTCGGCCTTGATGTCCTCGAACACCTTCTCGGAGGTGTCGAAGAGCTCGGTCCCAGGGGACTTAGCGTCGGCGAGAGCACTGTTGTCTGCCACTGCTGCCTCCTTCGGAGTCTCTCGCGTCCGCTGTCCCGCACCGCGTCCGCGTATCGGATCGTAGACGCGCATTCTTAGCGCTGCGAGCTCGCGAGGTCAAGGCCGCCACGCGAAATATCGTCTTTCCCGGTAATCGCGCGTACTTTTGCGCCGTCGGCGGCCTTGCGAGCGCGTGTACTATGGTGGACGCGATGCCCAGCCGGACCGCCACCGCGCGCGCCGCCGCCCCCGCCCCACTGCCCCAGATCGAGCGTACGGTCTCGGAGATCGGCAGCAAGGTGGCCAAGGCCAGGGCCGAGCGCGGATGGTCGCTGGCGCAGCTCGCCGAGCGCGCGGGACTGTCAACCGCGGCCGTGCACAAGATCGAGAAGAGCGGCATGACGCCGACGATCGCGAGCCTGATGAAGGTCGCCGCGGCCCTAGGAAAGAGCGTCGGCTACTTCGTCGAGGAGGTTGAGGCAACGCGCCCGGTCACCGTCATTCGCCGGGACGAACGGACGCGGCTCTACACCTCGAAGCAGGGCCTCGAGCTCCAGAACATCTCCGGCCGGTACGGCCCGTTCTGGGTGGCGGGCGCCGAGGCGCACCTCGAGCCGCTCGCCGACTCCGGGCCCCAGCCCATGAGCCATCCGGGCGAGGAGCTGGTGTTGCTGCTCGACGGCCGGATGTCGTTCACGATCGACGGCGAGTCCTACGAGCTCGAACCGGGCGACTCGATTCACTTCCGTACCGTCCGCCCCCATTCGTGGGCCAACCTCGACGATCGGCCGGCGCGGGCCATCTGGCTCGCGATCCGCGGCTCGTAACCCCCGGATGGCGCGGTGCGCATCGTCGTCGCCATCGGTGGGAACGCGATCATCGCCGAGCACGAGCGCGGCACCTGGGCCGAGCAGCGCGCCAACGCGGCGACGATCGCGCGCGAGCTGGCCGAGCTGAAGCGCCAGGGCCACGAGCTCGTCCTCACCCACGGCAACGGCCCCCAGGTCGGCGCGCTGCACGTTCAGCACTCCCGCGCCGGCGACGAGGTGCCCGCCCTCCCGTTCGACGTGCTGGTCGCGATGACCCAGGGACAGCTCGGCTACCTGCTCCAGACCGCGATCGAGGACGTCGATCCCGACGTGCGCACTGCGACGGTCCTGACCCGCGTCCGGGTCGATCCCGACGACCCCTCCTTCGCCCAACCGACCAAGCCGATCGGACGGTTCTTCGCCGACGAGCACGAGGCGCGTCGCGCGGCCGGCAAGTCGCTCACCGTGGCGCCGGACGCCGGTCGCGGCTGGCGCACCGTCGTGCCCAGCCCCCGGCCGCGGGAGATCGTCGAGTTCGAGCCGATCGCCACCCTGGCGCGCGCCGGGATGCTCGTAATCGCCGCGGGCGGCGGTGGGATCCCGGTCGTGCGGCGGGACGAGCGGCTCCAAGGTGCGCAAGCGGTGATCGACAAAGATCGCGCCTCCGCCGCACTCGCCCGCGCCGTCGACGCGGACGTGCTGGTGATGCTCACCGGCGTCGAGCGCGTCTCGCTCGACTACGGCACGCGCTGGCAGCGCGACATGGCGCGGCTCACCGTGACCGACGCGGACCGGTTACTCGCCGCGGGCGAGTTCCCGCCGGGGAGCATGGGCCCGAAGGTCGAGTCGGCGGTCAGGTTCGTTCGCGAGGGCGGCTCCTCGGCCGTCATCACCTGCGCCGAACAGCTGCTCAGCGGGGTGGACGGCTCCGGGGGCACGCGCATCGTGCCCGACGCCGAGGGCCCATCGGCCACGGCGTGGACCCGCCCGACGACGGTCGCTGCCGCGTGAGCTGGCACGTTCGCGTGATCGCCAACCGGTACGCGGACAGCGTTCGGCTGATGAGCATCGCGCGCGCGATCCGCGACCGTAACGGGGTGATCCGCTGCGAGCTGGGCATGGGGACGCCGGCCAATCTCGAGGTGCTCGCCCGGTACGGCGCGCAGGTGCAGGCGACGCCCGCCGATCTGGTCATCGCCGTCGAGGCGCAAAACGGCGCCGCGGCCGACGCGCTCGCCCAGGCCGAGCTCGAGCTGTCCTCGTCCGCGCAGGAACCGAGCGCCGGGGCGGCGCGGCCGCGCGCGCGATCGCTGGCCGCCGCCGCGCGCGCGATCGACAGCGCCAACGTCGCGCTCATTTCTGTCCCCGGTGAATACGCGGTGCTCGAGGCCCACCGCGCGCTGACCGCCGGGTTGCACGTGTTCCTGTTCTCCGACCACGTGCCGCTTGAGGCCGAGATCGAGCTCAAGCGCCGCGGCGCCGACCTGGGGCTGTTGGTCATGGGTCCCGAGTGCGGGACAGCGATGCTCGGCGGCGTCGGGCTCGGCTTCGCCAACGTGGTCCGGCCCGGCCGGGTCGGGATCGTCGCCGCGGCCGGCACCGGCGCGCAGGAGAGCGCGTGCCTGCTCGACGCCGCGGGCGTGGGCGTGTCGCACATCGTCGGGGTCGGCGGACGCGACCTCTCGGCCGACGTCGGGGCGGTGATGTTCCGTTCCGGGATGCATCTGTTAGCGGGCGACCCGGAGACGGACACCCTGCTGCTCGTGTCGAAGTCGCCGACACCCGACGGGGTATCCGCCATCGCCGGCGACCTCCCGGACGACGTCCGCATCGTGGCGGCGTTCGTCGGCTGGAACGGCGCGCCGGCGCCGTTCGAGGTGCACCCCACGCTCGAGGCGGGCGCGGCGGCGGCCGCGGAAACCTCGCCGGCCGACGTCGCCGATCTCGAGCGCGTGGTCGACGCGCGGGGCGATCTGGCCTCGGGGCGAAACCTGATCGCTCTCTACTCCGGGGGCTCGCTGGCGCACGAGGCGGCCACGCTGCTCGAGCCCGCGCTCGGCCCACTGGCCGGGAACGTCGGACACGGCGAGAGCCAGGCCGACGGCGATGGGCACGCATTGTTCGACCTCGGCGAGGCCGAGTACACCCAGGGCCGCCCGCATCCGATGGTGGACCTCGACGTGCGCACCGCGATGCTCGACCGCGCTGCGGATGACGAACGGGTCGGCTGCGTGCTGCTCGACGTGGTGCTGGGGTTCGCCTCGCACCCCGATCCTGCGGGCGGCCTCGCCGGCGCCATCGCCCGCGCCTCGGAACGCGCGCTCGTCATCGCCCACGTGTGCGGGACGCCCGACGACCCCCAGGACTCGCGGCGGCAGACCGGCACGCTGACCGAAGCCGGCGCGATCGTCGCACCCTCCAACGCGGCGGCGGCGCGACTCGCCCTGAGGGCGCTCAAATGAGACGCCTGCGGGTGGCGATGCTCACCTACTCGTTGCGACCCCGCGGCGGCGTCGTCCACGCGCTCGAGGTGTCCGAGGCGCTCGCGCGTCGCGGGCACCACGTGGAGCTCTTCGCGCTCGGTCCTCCGCGCGAGCGCTTCTTCCGCGAGCCGACCGTCCCGTCGCGGATCATCCGCTACCAGACGATCGACGCGCCGTTTGACGAGCGGATCATCGCGATGTGCGCTGCCTACCGGGACGGCCTCGCCGAGCCGCTCGCCGAGGGCCGCTTCGACCTGATCCACTCGCAGGACTGCCTGTCGGCCAACGCGGCGGTGGAGCTGCGCGATCGCGGCACGATCGGCCATGTGATCCGCACCGTCCATCACCTCGACGACTTCACCTCGCCCTCGCTGATCGAGTGTCAGAACCGCTCGATCCTCGGGCCCGACTCGCTGCTCTGCGTGTCCGAACCCTGGGTCGAGCGACTGCGGCGCGAGTACGACGCGGGCGCGGACGTCGTCCGCAACGGCGTCGATACCCGCCGGTATCGACCGTCGCAGGACGCGTCCGAACGCCGCCACGACCGCGCCACGTTCGATTTCGGCCAGCACTTCACCGTGCTGACCATCGGGGGGATCGAGCCGCGCAAGGGAAGCCTCACCCTGCTCGACGGGTTCGCGCGACTCCGCGAGCAGTCCCCCGAGCTCGACGCCCTGCTGGTGGTGGCGGGTGGAGCGACGCTGTTCGATTACCGCCACGAGGTCGACCGTTTCCACGCGCGGGTGGCGGAGCTGGGTCTCGGCCACGCCGTGCGCGTGCTCGGCACGCTCGCCGATGGAGAGATCGAACGGCTCTACCGCGCCGCCGATGTCTTCGCCTTCCCGTCGACGAAGGAGGGGTTTGGGCTGGCCGCGCTCGAGGCGCTCGCCTCCGGGCTGCCGGTGGTGGCGTCAGACCTCGACTCGCTCACCACGTTCCTCGAGGACGACCGCAGCGCACTGCTTGTCCCCGTCGGCGACCACGAGGCGCTCGCCGGCGCGCTCGCGCGGCTGGCCCGCTCGCCGGCGACTCGGTCACAGCTCCGAGCCCGCGGCCTGCGCGTCGCGGCGGATTACACCTGGAACCGCGCCGCGATCGAGCACGAGCGCGTCTACGACGGGCTGCTGGCGTCGCTCGAAACAGTCGGTACCCGCAGTGTCTGAACCGGCCGAGGTGACCGCGACCTGGCTGCGCGGCTTCGAGGCTCGCGTCCAGACCCGGGGACACGTGATCGCCGTGGACGAGCCGGTGGAGGACGGAGGAACCGACGCCGGCGTGATGCCGACCGAGTTGCTCGCGGCGTCCATCGCGAGCTGCTTCTGCCTCGCACTCGCGTTCGTCGCCCGCAAGCGCGGCCTCGAGCTGCCGGGGCTCGAGGTCGCGGTCCGAAGGGTTCGCGCCGGGCGCGAACTTCGCTACGAGCGGTTCGAAATCGAAGCTCGCGCCGAGGTCAGCGAGGCAGAGCTCGCCGCGCTCATGGAGCCGGCGCGGCGCGTCTGCTGGGTCTCCAACACGCTTGCCCACGGTGTGGAGCTCAGCTATGCTTCCACTTCCGTAGACGCTCGTACACAAAGGTAGACGCGCGTGGTTCAGAACCGGACACAGCTCGAGCAGGTCCTGCGTGGTCGTCTCGGCGCGGCGTTCGCCCGTCACGCGTACGGGATGAGGCGGTGGGTCGACCTGTTCTCCGGCCGTCTACCGCAGATCGAGGACGCGTACCTGACCGAGCTCGTCGCCGGGATCGTCTACAACAACGCGCATCACGCGCGGCTGTTCCGCGAGCGGGCGATCGCGCACGGCGTCGTCCCCGATCTGTACGTGTGCCCGCCGGAGGGTGAGGCGACCTATCTCGGGATGCCGCACGACACCGACGAGACGCTCGCCTACGCGCTCGGCTCGCTCGAGCACTTCGCCGATCTGCTCTCGGTGTATGCCGAGATCGCGGAGTCGCCCGCGGATGCGGCGACGCTCGCCGAGGTCCGCGCCGACAACGACCGCGCGATCGCGAACCTCCGCGAGCTGGTCGACGAGTCTGGCTCGGCCGCAGCCGCGATCGCCCACGAGCTGTATCGCGTCCGCGAGCTCGCCGAGGCGCCGCTGTATGCCTACCGGCACTGACAGCGCACACGCCGCGTCATTCGCCGAGCTCCAGCGAGACCTTCCCGCCCTCTCCCCGCGCGCCTGGCGCTTTCGCGCCCTGGCGGCCGCATCGCGCGCGGGCGCGCTCGTGAGCGAGGGCCTGCGCGTCGGGCACGAGCACGGATTCGACTCTGGTCCGTTCATGGACCACGTGTACGGCAACGAGCCGCAAGGGCGGACCGCGCTCGGGCGCGAGATCGACCGTCGGCTGCTCGCGCGACGCACCTGCCAGGCGTTCCGCGAGATTCGCGTGCTGGCGCGGGAGGCTCTGGCCGACGCGGCCGCGGCATCCTCGGCGCCCGAACCGCTCATCGCCGACCTCGCCGCCGGGCCGGCGCCGTACGTGTTCGAGGTCCTCGCCGCCCACCCCGGCGCACGCGCGCTCCTGGCCGATATCGACCCGGCCGCGCTCGCCCAGGCGCGCGCGCACGCCGAGCGCCTCGGCCTGTCCGGCCGGGTCGCGTTCATCCAGGCGAGCGCGTTCGACCGTGACGCGCTCGAACGGATCGATCCCGCCCCGGACGTGGTCGCCGAGCTCGGGCTGTACGGCATCTACCACGACGACGCGCTGATCGAGCGCCACTTCGTCGACCTGGCCGAGACCATCGGCCCCGAGCAGATCGTGTTCAACGTGCAGACCCAGAACCCCGAGATCGAGCACATCGCCCGGGTGTGGCGGGATCACCGCGGCGAGCGGTGCGTGTGGCGGCTGCGGCCGGTCGAGTCGATCCTGCAGTGGGCCTCGGCCGCCGGCTACGAGCCGGCGTCGATCCGCGCCGACAGCTACGGGATCTACCGGGTCGGGCGCCTGGTGCGCGCATGAGCGTTCTCACCTGGACCCAGGCGGTGTCGCTCGACGGCCTCCCGGTCAGCGAGCGGCTGCGACGGGTCCGGGCGAGCCATCACGGCATGTGGAACTACGTCACCTACCGGGACGCGATCGGACTGCTCGGCCTCGACCCGGCGACGATCTACCCGGAGGGCTCGACCCGGCTCGACCCTGCCGAGTGGGCCGACCTCGGATGGCTGACGAGCTTCTGCGGCCCGCCGGAGGGCGCGGTCGACGCGATGCGCGACGCCGCGACCGCCGCATCACTGAACCAATACACGCCAGACTTGATCGAGCCGCTGCGCGACACGGCGGCGTCCGCGTTCGGGCGAGAACGGGATTCGGGGTTCGAGGTGGTGGGCACCGAGGGCACGCAGGCCGCGATCGCGCTGGCGCTGATGGCGACGGTCGATCCGGGCGACGAGGTGATTCTCTCCGACCCGGGCTACTTCCACATCCCCACGGCGGTGCTCGCCGCGGGCGGCGTCCCCGTAGCGGTCCCGATCGGTCCCTCGAGCGGGTTCCGCCTGGATCCGGACGACGTCGCTCGCGCGATCACGCCGCGCACCCGCGCGATCTGCGTCGTCGATCCGGTCAACCCGTACGGGACCGTCCAGACCCGGGCTGAGCTGCGAGCGCTCGCCGGGCTGGCCGACCGGCACGGAGCGCTGCTGATCCACGACATCACCCACGCGCCGCTCGCGGTCGAGCCCGATTCGGGGTTCGCGTCGCTGCCCGCGCTCGAGCTGACCGACCGCGCCGTGGCCGCGATGTCGGTGTCCCACTGCTACGGCATGGCGGGGGCGCGGATCGGGTTCCTCGGCGGGCCTCCCGGCTTCGTGCGCGGGTGCCTGCAACTGAAGGCGGCGCTGACCCGGCTGAACACGAACCTGATCTCGCAGCGCGGTGCGCTGGCGGCGTTACGCGACGATTCCTACCTGGCGCGCGCGGAGCACACGATCCGGGCGAACCTGACCCATCTGGAGGAGACGCTCGACGCGGTGCCCGGCGCGGCGCTGGCTGTCCGGCCCGAGCGCGGTCTCGCGTGCGCACTCGACGTGTCCGGGACCGGTGCGAGCGCGCAGGAGTTGATGGTGTCGCTGTTTGCCCGGCGGGTCGCGGTCTATCCGGGCGACGGCCTGGGTGAGAGGGGCGCCTCGAGCACGATTCGCGTGAACCTCTCACGTCCCGACGCGTGGGCGATGGAGCACCTGCGCGCCGTGTTGGCGGACGCGGTGGACGAGGCGGCATCCGGGCGGTGGCGCTCAGAGGTGATCGCGCTGCTCGAGCGGAAGGGGACGGAGCGGGCGGCGCGGCTCGCGCGCCAGATCGGGGGGCGCGCGTGAGCTCGCCGGTGTGGGTCGCGGACGTCGCGCGCTTCAGCTCGAACCTGCGCACGTTCACCGCGGCGTGGCGCGCGCACTGGCCGCGTACGCGGGTCGCGTACTCGTACAAGACCAACCGCCTGGTCGAGTTCCTGCACGCGGCCGAGCTGGCGGGCGCGGGCGCCGAGGTCGCGTGCAAGGCCGAGTACGAGCTCGCGGTCGCCGTCGTCGAGACCGATCCCCGCGAGATCGTGGTCGACGGCCCTGCCAAGTCCGATTCACTGTTGGCGCGCGCGGGTGCGGGCGGGGCGCTGGTGCTCGCGGACTCGGTGGCCGAACTCGACCGCGCCGCCGCCGCCGGTGTCACGCGGATCGGCCTCCGAGTCGCGGTTCAGAGTTTCACCGGCGCGGTGACGCGGTTCGGCATCGCCCCCCGCGAGATCGCGGCCGCCGCGCGCGCCGCCACCCGGCTCGGACTGACCGTGGAGGCGCTTTCGACCCATCTCGTCTCGACCGACTTCGACCCGGACACCGGGCGGATCGTGGTGTCCTGGCCGCGCCCGGTGGACGAGCACGTCCGTGCGGCCGCGCTCCTGGCGCGCCTGGCGCGCGACCTCCGCGCCGACGGTCACGCGACCCGAGTGCTCGACCTCGGAGGCGGCCTTCCAAGTGCCCCGGCTGTCACTTCGCATGCCCGCGCGGTCGCGGCCGCGCTGCGGGCCAGCGGCTTCGACGGAACGTTGCTGCTCGAGCCCGGCCGAGCGGTGGTCGCCGACGCGGTCGACTTGCTGTTCACCGTCGTAGCGGTCAAGACGCTCGCGGACGGCTCGCGCTGCGTCGTCTGCGACGCCGGCACGAACTTCCTTCCCGGCGCGCTGAGCGGCCCGCCGCGGATCGAGGCGCTCGACGCCCGCGGACCGCTGAGCCCGGCGCTCGTCACCGGGCCCTTGTGCCTCAACGTGGACGTCATCCATCCGCGCGCGCAGCTCCCGGCGCTGGCGCCGGGTGCGCGGCTCGTGGCGCGAGCAGTCGGTGCCTACCAGCAGTCGGCGGCGACGGGTTTCGGCGAGGCGCCCCCGCCGGTGGCCGTCCGAAACCAATCAGCACAACCCGTTTCAGTCTGAGAGAGGAGCCTCATGAGCGAACGTCTGATCGTGATCGGTGGCGGCGGCGCCGGGACGGCGGCGTCGACGATCGCCAAGCGCACCAACCCCGACATGCAGGTCGCGGTCTACAGCGAGTTCCCGGACATCGCGTACTCACCGTGCGGAATCCCATACGCGCACGGGCGCGAGATCCCCGAGTTCGAGAGCCTGTTCCTGTCGACCGTGCAGCGCTACGTCGAGGACGGACTCGACATGCACATGGAGACGACGGTAACCGACATCGACCTCGACCGTCGGACGGTCACCGCGCGCAACAAGCACGAGGGCTTCGACAAGCTGATCCTGTGCACTGGGTTCCACTGGGAGCAGCCGGACGTGCCGGGCGCCAACCTCGAAGGGCTCCACTACGTCAAGGACATCCGCCGCGCGATGGAGTTCGACAAGGAGCTCGACTCGATGAAGCGGGCGGTGGTGATCGGTGGCATGTGGCTGGGCGTCGAGATGGCCGGCGCGCTCGCGCGCCGCGGGCTCGAAGTGCACTTCATCGACGAGGGGCCTTGGATGCTGTCCGAGCTCGTCGACCCCGATGTCGCCGATCCCGCCCAAGAAGCACTCGAAAAGCTCGGCGTCAACGTCCGGATGGGCACGAAGCTCCTCGGATTTACCGGAGGCGCCGATGGGCGCGTGCGCGCCGTGTCCACCTCGGGCGGCGAGATCGAGTGCGACGTCGCCGTGATCTGCCTGCACAAGCTGCCGAACACATCGCTCGCGTCGTCGATCGGCCTTTCGCTGGGCACGACCGGCGCGGTCGTGGTCGACGACCACATGCGAACCTCGGCCCCCGGCGTGTGGGCCGCGGGCGACGTGATCGAAGTGCCGCACGGCCTCTCGATGCTCCCGATCAGCGGCTTGACCGGCTCGCACGCCTACTCGCAGGGCCGCGTCGCCGGCGCGAACGCCGCCGGTGAGGACCGCGTGTACGACCCGGTGTGGATCCCCTGGGGCTTCATGTCGGGCGATTACACGATCGGCGGCTTCTCGATCGGGGAGACGCTTGCCGAGGCGATGGGAATCCCGTACGTCGTCGCCAAGGGCGTCGGCGTCTCCCGGGCGCGCTACTTCCCGGGTGCCGCGCGGACCCACGTCAAGCTGCTCGCCGAGCCGGGAACGCTTCGGCTGATCGGCGCCCAGCTCCATGGCGGCGAGGGGATCAAGGAGCGCTGCGACTTCCTCGCCTTCGTCGGCAAGCGCGGGGCGACGCTGGAGGACCTGGCGTGGATGGAGAACATCTACTCGCCACCGATCGGGGCGCTGTATGAGCCGATCCAGATCGCCGCCCAGAACGGCCTGGCCGAGCACAAGGCCCGCCGGCGCGAGGCGGTCCCCGCATGAGCCCCTTCGAGGATCAGAAACGTCGGTTGCGAACGCGTTCGGAGCATGTGCTGCGGGTGGCGGCGATGGACGACGTGGCGCGCCGGTACCCGTCGCGCACGGTGAAATCCGCCCAGGCCAACGAGGGCCCGATCTGGCAGTTCGTGTTCGTCCCGCTCTACCGGCGCGTGCCGTGGGAGGTCAAAGCCCGGGCGATGCGCAAGCTCAAGATGACCGCGCAGGGCTGGCCCGAGCAGTCGCGGCGGTTCGGCGAGCCGTGGCGCCCGCCGGCGCGCGTTCGCGACTGACTCCTACACCGCGTCGTCCGAAAGCTGGGCCGCCGGCCGCTCGTTGGTGGTCACACAACCAATCCGTCCGGACGCGGGACCGAACGTGACGGTTGACCTTGAAGGGAAGGGGTATGAGCCGCAGTCTTCGCTCGGCCGCTGTCGTGCTGATCATCGTCGGATCGCTGGCGATGCCCGCCGGCGCGCTGGCCGCCGGTGGGGGTTCGCCCAAGAGCCTCACCTGCACCGGCGTCGTGTCCGGGGGTACGTATACGAACCTGAACGTCCCGGCGGGCCAGTTCTGTTACCTGTCGAACGGGACGATCCTCGGTAACGCCACGGTGCAGACCACGGCGTCACTCGAGCTCGACCAGACCGGCACCATCAACGGAAACGTGCTGGTGAACGATCAGGCCGGGTTCTCGGAGGGAGAGAACTGGACGATCCGCGGAACGACGTTGGGCAACAGCGCCGACCTGTTGAACATCTACGGCACGGCGCACAACATCCTCGCCAACAACGACGGCACGCTCGGCATCCAGAGCGCCACGATCTACGGCAACGTCGTGTCGAACAAGGGCATCTACGGCGGCGCCATCGTCTCGAGCGCCGTCCACGGGAACGTGCTGGTCAACGCCACCGGCCCCGGTCAGTACGGCGTCGACTCGACATGGCTCATCGCCGGTCCGCAGTTGAGCGGCGACCAGCAGGAGATCTACGGGAACCTGGTTCTCACCGGCAACCAGAGCCCCATCTACGTCTTCTACAACCACGTCCACCAGAACTTCGTCTGCGAGGGCAACAACCCACCGCCCTACAACGACTTCGAGGGGATCACGAACACCGTCGATGGTCGCTCCATCGGCCAGTGCGCGACCCTGAACTCGCCTCCGCCCAGCGCGGACGGCGACGCCCAGGCGTCGGCGCTGACCGCGACCGCGGCGGCTGCGCGCTAGTCGGACGAGGGGCGGCGATCAGGCTCGTCCGATCGCCGCCCTCCGCTTGGGGCGCGTCCGGCGGCGCGGTGTCGGCGCTGGCGCTCGCGCAGTCCACACGGCCGTTCGCTGTGCCAGCGTTGCGTTCCCGACCGGGAGCGGTCGTAGTACACGAGCCGGCACTCCGGGCGGCCGCAGCGCCGCAGCCGCGTCACGTCCAGCCCGTCGAGTTCGTCGATCGCCTGATTGGTCAGGATCGCGGCGGCGGAGCGGCGCCTCACCTTGGTCGTGGCGCGGAGCGTGCCGTCGGGCTGCCGTTCGACGCCCCGGTCGGATGGGTACTGAGCGACGAGGCGGTTGAGCGCAGCCAGCGGCATGGCTGAACCCTCGATGAGCGCGTCGACCACCGCCACCAGCGCGGCCTGAAGCACCCGCACCGCCGGCAACTCCCGCGCTGTCACCGCCCGGCCCAGAAACGGAGCCAGCAAGTCACTGGCGCCGGCGGCGTCGGCCAGCGCGTCGTGTTCCACGCGCGCGCGTGCTCCCGTGGGCTTCCTCGGGGCGCGCGCGTTCGCGAGCGCGACGATCAGCGCGGGATCATTCACCGCGCCACGCCGACGGTTCGGCGTCGCGGCTCGCTCACGAGGTCATCCGCCCGCCTGGCGTTCGGATGCGAGGCGTAGCTCATCGCGGCGTTGGCGGCGTCGCGGCTCTGCCACCGGCTGATGACGAACAGATGTCCGGCGTCGTCGAGGTCCTGGACGATCTCGTGGCCGAGCCAGCCCTCGAACTCGGGCATGTCCGTCCAGATCGCCCGCGTCACGGCCAGGCCTTCTTCCCGCCGCTGCGGCGGATAGCGCGATTCCCAGATCGAGTAGACGCTCACGGGGATACCTCCTTCGTAACGGTCAAATATCAGATAGCCCGTTACGGGCGACGATACCCGATTTCGCTCGCCTTGACATATTCCGATATCGGCATATGATTGTCGACATGGCACGCGCAGCGACCACCACCGACGCGTTCAACGCGGTGGCCGAGCCCCGCCGGCGAGAGATTCTCGACGCGTTAGCCGGCGGCGAGCGGCCCGTGAACGACCTGGTGAGCATGCTCGGCCTCCCCCAGCCCCAGGTGTCCAAGCATCTGCGGGTACTGCGCGAGGTCGGAGTCGTGGACGTCCGCGACCAGGGCCGGCAGCGGCTCTACCGGCTGAACGGCGCTGCGCTCAAGCCCATCCACGACTGGGTGAGCAACTACGAGCGCCTGTGGTCCGAACGGTTCGATCAGCTGGATCTCGTGCTGGAAGACCTCAAGCGAAAGGAGCAAGGAGATGGCAGTGACGAGTAACCCCCGGGCGAGGGTCACCCTCCCCAGCGACAAACAGATCCTGATCACGCGCGAGTTCGACGCGCCGCGGGACCTCGTATTCAGGGCGTACACCACACCCGAGCTGGTCAGGCGCTGGTGGCACGCCAACCGCGGCGAGATGACACTGTGCGAGATCGACCTTCGCGTCGGCGGCGAATGGCGCTACGTCATGAGCGCGTGCAGCGGCCCCGAGGTCGGCTTTCACGGCGTGTACCGCGATATCGTGCCCGACGAGCGGATCGTCTCGACCGAGGTTTACGAGGGCGCGCCCGACGCCGAGGCGGTCGACACCGTGACGTTCACCGCGGCGCGCGAGCGCACCACGCTGACGATCCTCGTCCAGCACGCGTCCCGAGAGAACCGGGACGCGCACATCAACTCGGGCATGGAACTCGGCCTCCAGGACGCCTTGGATCTGCTCGAGCAGACCGCGAATTCGCTTCGCTGAGGACCGTTCGGGGCCGGGATCAACCGCGAGCGGCCGGCAAGGCTGACCAAGCGCGGGCGATCTCGGCCCCGAGCCTGCAGTTGGCGCGGACGATCTCGAGGTTGACGGCCACGCTCGTGCGGCCCGTGTGTTCGTGGATGTAGTCGAGCAGGAACGGGGTGATGTCCTTTCCGCGGACGGACGCGCCGTCCGCGGCCTCGATGGCCTCGGCGAGCAGGCGGTCGTGGAGCGCGGGGTCGAGCTGGGCGGCCTCGGGCAGCGGATTGGCCACCAGGATGCCACCCGGGAGTCCGAGCGCATCGGAGGCCCGCATGACCTCGGCGATCTCCTCGGGCGTGGTGACCGCCGAGTCCACCGTGTGGCCGCTGTCGCTCAGCCAGAACGCGGGGAAGCGGTCGGTCCCGAACACGAGCACGGTGACGCTCAGGGTCTCGAGCCGCTCGAGCGTGGCGCCGATGTCGAGGATCGACTTGACGCCGCCCGCGACGACCGTGATCCGGTTGCTCCCGAGGATCCCGAGGTCGGCCGACTCGTCGAACGTCGTACCGGCGTCGCGGTGAACGCCGCCGATCCCACCGGTGGCGAACACACGGATGCCGGCCCGCGAGGCGAGCAGCGCGGTCGCCGCGACGGTCGTCCCGCCGGTCGCTCCCTGGGCCATCGCTACGGGCAGGTCCCTGGCGCTGAGCTTCAGGGCGCCCTCGGCGCCGGCGACGGCCAGACGCTCTAGCTCATCAACCTCAAGCCCGACGCGGGGCACCCCGTCGAGGACCGCGATCGTCGCCGGCGTCGCACCGCCGCCCGCGACGGCCCGCTCGAACTCGAGGGCGGCCTCCAGGTTCTCGGGACGCGGCAGGCCGTGGGTGATGATCGTCGATTCGAGCGCGACGACCGGATCTCCGTCACGGAGCGCGCGATCGACCGGATCGGAGAGAACAATGCCCGGGCGTGAGCTCACCGCCGCACCCTACCCTGTCGCTCTGCACGATCGGCGACCTGATCCTGGACGTCATCGTCCTGCCGGACGGGCCGCTCGTCCACGATGCCGATACGCCGGCCACGATTCGCTTCGTCGCCGGCGGCCAAGCCGCGAACGTCGCCGCGTGGGCGCGCGCCCTGGGCGCGCGGAGCCGGCTGATCTGCAAGCGGGGAGATGACGTCCCCAGCCGGCTGGCCGCGGCCGGGCTCGAACGGCTCGGCGTCGAGCTTTGCGGTCCGGTCGTGGAGGGCGCCGGCGGCGTGGTCGTGTCCGTCCGCGACGCCCACGGGCAGCGGACCATGGCCTCGGACCGGGGCGTCGCTTCGCTGCTCGACCCGTCCGAGTTCGACCGCGCCTGGGTGCAGGGGTGCGACGTGCTCCACGTTTCGGGCTACTGCCTGTTGCGCGAGCCGATGGCCGCGGCAGCCATCGAGGCCGCGCGCATGGTCCCGCGCGTGAGCGTGGATCTGGCCTCGGCTCACGACATCGAGATCGTTGGCTCTCGTCGATTCGCGGCGCGCCTCGACGCCCTGGCGCCCGATCTCGTCTTCGCCACGGAATCCGAGCGCGCCGCCGTCCCGGAGTTCGACGCCGCCTGGGTGATCAAGCTCGGCGCCCGGGGCGCGCGGTTCCCCGAGGGCACGTATCCGGCCCCACCGGTCCACGTGCTCGACACGACCGGCGCCGGCGACGCGCTGGCGGCCGGCTACCTCGTCGGCGGTCCCGAGCTCGCCATCGAAGCCGCCGCGCGGAGCGTCGGTCTGATCGGCGCGATGCCGTCAGACGCGACGCCCGGTCGCGACCCCGATCTGATGTGACGCTGATGCGCGGATCGGGATCGCGCCCGCGATCGCGACTCGTTGCCCGCTACCCGCCGGCGGGCCGCATTCCGGCGACTCCCCCGAGGTCGCGAATGGCTTGCTTGAGGGCCGGCAGGTCCACGCCGTTTCGCTCGGCATCCTCGTTGGTGATGAACACCCAGGCCTCGAGGTCGCCCGCCTGCACCTGCCCGGAGTGCCACGCCACGGTGCACTGCTGGTCGGCCCCCCAGGTCACCATGGTTTCGGTGCCCGCCTGCGTGTCGTACTTGACCAGGTAGATGTCGTGACCGTCACTTTGATCCGGCTGTTCCGAGGGTGTGATGTTCCAGGGCTGGTGATTGTTGAATTCCTGTTCGGCGTCGTCGGTCAGACAGCAGCCGACCAGCACGCCGTTGAAGTTGAGCATCGCCATGTGCACTTCGTCGGGATTTGTCGCGTCGAGCTCGGCGTAGCCCTCGATTATGCCCTGGTCGAAGAGGTACTTCAGCCAGGTGGCGTTGTCGACTCCCTGGTCGGGGTCCTGCCCCGGCTCTCCCATCGCTCGTCCGTAGGCGAAGTAGGTCTTCAGTGTGCAGTTCGTCGCGGCCTGGGAATCGGCAGCAAGCTCCTGACCGTTGTCGTTCAACATGTTCTTCCCACATTTGGCCATCCGGCCGTGCTCGAAGGCCGCGGCTCCGCAGTCCGAGTAACGGTCGTTGCCGAGCATCCCCCAGTCGCTGATGTTGCCGCTTACATCGCCGCTTGGCGGTGGCGCCGACGGCGGCGGAGCGAACAGCTTCAGTCGAAGGGTTGGTGCGTGTGACGGCTTCCGGCGGCCGCGCTTCCCCGCCACGCGATTCTCCGGCATGGTGTCCTCCGATCTAGTGCCCCAATAGTCATGACGATGTTCTCACAGCCGAGGACAAAGAGCCAGTACTGAGGCAAGCTTCATCAAACGGTAAGCACCGGGACTCCGCGCGGGTGCGATCTGCACCGCGCGCTGCAAAGGCCGAATCATCGTCGACATGCCCACCCCTCGGTCAGTGCCGGGCGCGCATTTCGCCCAGGCGATCCGGGTCGAAGTCCTCCGATCGTACCCACCGCAGCAGCGCCTGCTCGGTCTCGATGACCCGATCGGCGGCGGCCGGCAGCTCTGGGGCGAGCTCGAGCGGTATCTTCAGCACTCCGTGGCGGTCGGCGTGCAGCAGGTCACCCGGCGCCACCACCAGCCCGCCGATCTCGACCGGCGCCCCGACCGTCTCGACACGCACGTACGCGTGCGAGACCGACGGCCCGGCCGCGAAGAAGTGAAACCCCATCCCGCGCGCCTCGTCGAGGTCGCGCACCGCGCCGTCGGTGACGCAGCCGACGCACCCGAGCGCGCCGAAGATCGTGGCGTGGACCTCTCCCCACAGCGACCCGTGCGCCGGCGGATCATCCAGATCCCGTACGACCACGATCCGCGGCGCAGGGACCGTGCGAACGTGCGAGTACAGCGCGTCGTTGCCGGCACCGGCCCAGTCCGGACCAGGGTCGCCGCGGGCCACGATCGTCGCGGTGGCGGCGAATCCGACCATCCGGCCCAGCTCGGGGAACATGCACCTGATCCGGCCGTCGGCAAAGCCGACGTCCCGCGGCTGCAGATCGAACGTCTCAATCGCGTTGGCCAGCGTCGGCGTGTCGTAGCGTGCGAGTGACGCGAGCAGATCGTCCATTCCGCGCCAGCCTACTTGACCCGGATTCAATCATTCGCTTGAATGAGTTGCATGGAACCGGCGCGAGCTGACCAGCGCCGCGAGGCGGGCCTGCGCACCCGCATGCGACTGATGGATGCCGCACTCGACCTCCTCGCCGAGCGCGGCAAGGATGGCGTGACCCTTCGCGAGCTCACCGATGCCGCCGACGCCAACGTCGCCGCGGTCAGCTACCACTTCGGCTCGCTCAAATCGCTGTGCGACGCGGCGATCGAGCAGGCGCTGGAGCGCTACCTGGCCGCCCAGCAGGAGTCGGTGAGCGCGCTCAGCCCCGCGTCCACGCTGCACGATCTGGCGCAGGCCTTTGCCGCGCCGATGATGCGTGCTCTCGTCTCGGGCGGTCGCGACCTCGACGTGATGCGCATCGTGGCACGCGCCGGAATCGATCCCCCGCAGGGGTGGGATCGGCTCGGCGCCAGCTTCGATCGGATCCGTGCGGACGTCCTGACGGTGCTCAAGGCAAACCTGCCTGAGGTCAACGACCAGGAGCTGATCTTCCGCACCCGATGCGCGGCCGGATTGCTCAACTGGGTGGTCCTCTCGCCCCTCGGCGCCGACCTGCGGGGCAAGTCGCAGAAGCAGGTCGAGCGCCTGCTGGTCCCGGTCCTGACCGGGGCGTTCCGCGGCACGAGCGCCGGCTGACCCCCCGCCGGGCGCGCTCCGGGAACCTGCAAAACCTCGCACGGCTCCCCCCGTGCCCCGGAATGCGCGCATCTGCACCCCACACATCAATGAGCGCGCACGGTCCCGGCCACCGGCGCAGCATGCGAGCTTTTGCACCCTCCCCCGCTCCCAACAATTCAATCACGCGCTTGACATCGCCTCGTCCGCGAGATAATCTCAAGCAAGCGCTTGATTTCAAAGGAGGAACCATGAAAGTCGCACTCACCGGCGCCACCGGGTTCATCGGATCGCACATCCTGACCGAACTGCAAGACCACGGCAACGAGGTGGTTGGACTCGTGCGCGACGACGCCCAAGCCGAAGTGATCGCCGCCCGCGGCGCCACCGCGACCGTCGTCGACCTGTACGACCTGTCCGCGGTGGTGAGGGTCCTGGACAATTCGGACGGGGCCATCCACACGGCAAGTCCAGGTGACGCCACCAGCGCCGACCTCGACTCCGCAATGGTCGACGCCGCGGTCGACGCCTTCGCCGGCACCGAAAAGCCCTACCTTCACATCAGCGGCGCCTGGATCTACGGGAACAACACCTCGATCACCGAGGAGTCGCCGCTGGATCCGCCGGCGCTCGTGGCGTGGAAGCCAGCCATCGAACAGCGCCTGCTCGACGCGCCGGACATGCGCGGCGTGGTGATCGTGTCCAGCACCGCCTACGGCGACGGTGGTGGCGGGACCGCGGGCGTGCTACTGAGCTCGCCCCGAGACGAAGCGGGCAACCTGATCATGCTCGGCAGTGGACGACAGCACTGGTCGACCGTCCACGTCGCGGATCTCGCGAACTTCTTCCGGCGCGTCCTCGAGGACGACTCCGCGCGCGGCCGCTACGTCGTCGGTGATGGGCTGAACCCGACGGTGGCCGAACTCACCGCCGCGGCCGCCGTGGCGGCCGGTGCGCCGGGAGCGGTCCCGGGTTCCGATCACGAGGCGCGGGAGCGCTTGGGCGACTACTTCGCCGAGGTCCTGCTGCTCGACCAGGGCACGGCGGCGGCCAAGGCACGCGCCGAGCTCGATTGGTCCCCCGTCCACCCCGGGCTGGTCGACGAGTTCCGCTCCGGGAGCTACCGCCACGACCCGCAGCCGGCCTAATTACGGTGCGTGCTGAATCTTGGTCGTCATAGCGACACAAATTCAGCACGCCCCGGATCGCCGAAGCGAATCGGGCGTCAGCCGGGCAGGTCCTCGGGCCGCTTCTTGGCCAGGTGGCCGTGGAGCAGCCCGGTGGACTGCCCGACCTCGATCAGGTATCCGTCGGGGTCGCGCATGTAGCAGCGGATCTCGGCTCCGCGGTCGATCGGCGGCGTCACGAACTCGGCCCCCTTGGCGCTCCACTCCTTGTAACACGCCTCGATATCGGCGACACGCAGGTTCATGAAGGTGGACACCGTGTTACCCGGCTCGTAGTCGACGACCGAGATGTCAGGCTTGTCAGGAGTGGGCGGACCGCCGGGGTTCATGATCACCCACGAGTTGGAGAGCTTGACCATGCACGGGTTCTCCTCGAGCACGACCTTGCCGCCGAGGACCTCCGAGTAGAACGCGCGCGCCCGCGCGACGCTTTTGACGGTGAGGAACAGGGTGACGGTGAAGCCCTCCGTCGGGGAGGGGAGGTTCTCGTAGTCGATGAACGGCGTGTGTTCGGCCATGGCTCTGAAACTCCTCTACGCGGTGGCGGTGGCGACCATCAGCCGTCCCTCTCGCAGCGCCGCGAGATCGACATCGTCGAGGCTCTTCACGACGATGTCGGCACCCGCGGCCGCCAACTGATCGGCGTCGTCCTTGCGGGAGACTCCGATCGCCCCCATCCCGCCCGCCCGGGCGGCCTGCACCCCGGCCGCCGCATCCTCCATCACGATCGCCCGCTGGGGCGGGTCGCCGAGCTCGTCTGCCGCCGCGAGGAATATGTCGGGGGCAGGCTTCCCGTGCGCGAAGTCGCGACCCGACACATTCGCGTCGAAGTAGTCGAGCAGCGTCATCCCGGGCCGCACCGTGGGCGAAGAGATCCCTTGCTCCTCGGCGAACGAATCGAGCCGGATCTGGCGCAGGAACAGGTCGGCGTTCTTGGACGACGATGCCGCGGCGACGCGCAGCCCGGCGTCCTTGACCGCGATGATGAATCGCAGTGCGTCTGGGTAAGCCGTGAAATCGCCGGCCTCGATCAGCTGCACGACCATCTTCTGCTTCAGGTCGGCGTACTCGAGCAGCCGATGCTCGTCCTCGTCATCGGGTACGTGGAAATAATCGAGTGCCGCGCGGGCGCCGGCCATGCGCGGCTTGCCCGACATCTGCTCCTCGTACACCCGCGAGGTGAATGCCTCCGGAGACCAGGTCGTGCGGTCGCGGATGTCACTCCATTCGCCCTCCATCAGTTGACGCAGTGCTTCGCGCCACGCCTTCTCATGGGGTGAGTCCACCAGTACACCATCGACGTCGAAGATCGCATCTTGGAACTCCGCCACATCCGCTCCCCTCACACGCTGGTTCCCTGCCCACCGGCCGCGACCGGCGAAGACAGCTCGAAGATCTCGGTATCACCTGGACAAAGCTCACGGACCTCATCGCCGACCCCCACCCGGATCGGCCCTCCCGCGCCCTCGCGGTGGATCGCGATCTCGAGCCGCTCCTGATCGAGCGTCACGTGCATGGGCGTGCGTTGATACTGCATCCTGAACGAGACTTCCCCCACCGCCGCGGGTAGCCTCGGCTGGAAATGCAGGACGCCGTCGCGGATCTCGGTGCCCGGATATGCACGCTGCATCAGGTCCACCGTGCCCGACATGACACCCATGTGAATCCCTTCCCGCGTCGTGCCCCCCTGGATGTCCTCGAAATCGCTGCGCAGCGCGACGAGGAACCGCTCCCACGAGCTCTCCGGGTCGAGCGGCGCGAGGACGCCGGCGAAGGTGACGAAGCTGAGCGTCGAGCCGTGTGACGTCCGCTGGTCGTAGTAGGCGATGTTGCGGGCGGCCGTGTCGGTTCGGTACTCGTAACCGAGGCGCTCGAACAGCTCGCGGATCCCGGTCGGCGCGAACAGGTAGAACAGCATCACCGCGTCCGCCTGCTTGGACAGCTTGTACCGGTTCGGGTCATCGCCCTCGGCGTGCAGGATCCGGTCGAGCCGCTGGATGTTCCCGTAGCGTTCTCGGTAGGCGTCCCAGTCGAGTTCCTCCAGATCCTCGTAACCCTCGAACTGGCTGATGATCCCGTCGTCATGGAACGGGACGAACATTCGCCGGCTCATGTCCTGCCAGAGCCGCAGTTCATCGTCCGAGATCTCGAGCCTCGAGCGCAGCGCGTCCGCGCGGCTGCCCGGTAGCAACGAGAGCACATCCCCCGCCAGGCCGCACAGCCAGGCGACCATCACGTTCGTGTAGGCGTTGTTGCGCAGACCGCCCACCTCCGCGCCCGGATACTTCTCGTGGAACTCGTCCGGCCCCATGACCCCGTGGATCTCGTACCGTTCGCGCGCCGGGTTGTAGTGCGCGATCGATCCCCAGAAGCGCGCGATCTCGAGCATCATCTCGGCGCCGTAGTCGCGCAGGAACGGCAGGTCGCGGGTGGCCTGGAAGTACTGCCAGATGTTGTAGAAGATCGCCGCGCCCACGTGGCGCTGGTTGTGGCTGAGGTCAGGCTCCCAGCGCCCCGTCAGCGGGTTAAGGTGAACTCGTTGGGTCTCCTCGGTGCCCTCGCTCCCGCTCTGCCACGGGAACATCGCGCCCGCAAAACCGGCCTCGTGCGCTGCCGAGCGCGCTTCCTCGAGGCGTCGGTAGCGGTACATCAGCAGACCTCGGGTCACCTCTGGCAGGCGGAAGCTCAGGAACGGAAACACATACAGCTCATCCCAGAACACGTGGCCCCGGTACGCCTCGCCGTTCAGCCCGCGCGCGGGCACGCCGGCGTCGAGATCGGCGGTGTGGCGAGAGCAGACCTGCAGGATGTGACAGACGTGGAGCCGGAGCAGGTGCTGGACCTCGTCATCGCAGCGGGTTCGTACGTCGCACACCTGCCACAACTCCTCCCAGGCGTCGACGTGTCTCGCGAGGGCCTCGGAGAAGTCCGGGCGCCTGAGCGCCGCGGTCCCGGCCTTGGTCAGCGTGTCGCTCGTCGCGGGATCGCGCGAGACGGCGAGCGAGATCATCTTCTCGATCCGGACGGGTGCCCGCTCGGCGACCGCGAATCCGAGGGTCTGCTGAATGTAGTCCTCGGTCTGGAACAGGCTGCGCTCGACCGCCAGCGCCCGCTCGCCAGCGAACACGCGCGTTCGCGCGGCCTGGCTGATGTACGTGTTCGACTGCCGGGTGCGGACCTTCAGCGCGATCACCTCGGGCCCGAACGTTCGCGGGGAGACCGGATCCAGATGCCGCCCCTCGAGCTCCAGGTAACGCGCGACACCACGGTTGGTGATCCGACCGTCGATGCCCGAGATCAGCTCGACCCGCCCCGACCAGTTCTCCGCGGTCAGCGTCCACTCGATGCCCGCCCGGCTCGGATGCGACATGCTCACGAACCGCCGGCTGCGCAGCGTCGACTCACGTCCGTCGGCATCGCGGAAGCGAACCGATCGGGTCATGACCGCGCCCCGCAGGTCGAGCTCGTGACGGTAGGAGAGCACCTCGACCTCGGATAGCCGAACCGCGTCTCCCCCCTCGATCCTCAGCTTTAGGACGAGCCAGTTGGGCAGGTTGACCAGGTCCTCGTTGAGCACCGGCACGCCGCCGAGGATCGTCGTCTCGCGGTTGTACACGCCATGGGCGTACGTCCCGGCGTAGTGGACGCCGTCGGCGTCCTCCCACTCCGCGGCGCCCCGGGAGCAGAAGCGGCCATTGCCCGTCGAGGTCAGCACCTCGCGCAGGCCCTCGGCGTCGGGGTCGAAGCCCTCGTAGCTGATCAGGAACGGATCCACGGCAACCCCCTTCGCGATCTCGAATCGGGTGCCTATGAACCCTTGCAGCGCGCGGAGGCCGTGTCAAACGATTCAGGCTCTCACCCGCGACGCTCGAGTTCCCGCGTCACCAGCCGCTCGAGTGCGGTCACGGCGAGCTCGAGATCAGCTTCGTCCGTGTCCTCCTCGCGCGTATGCGACAGCCCGCGCTTGCTGCGCACGAACAGCATGACGGTCGGCACACCGGCCTCGGCCACCCGGGCGGCGTCGTGAAGCGGGCCGCTGGGCAGCTGCGCGTCGACCCCTTGCAGGTCGGTGACGATCGCGCTCGCGGCGGCCACCATGTCCGCATCGAAGTGAATCGGCGAGACCCGGAACAGCGGCGACCACTCCACCTCGACGCGCTCCTCCGCAGCGATCGTGCGGCTCGCCTCGACCGCCGCCTCGTGGAGGTCGCTCAACGTCCCGGCGTCGACGTGGCGCTGGTCGACCAGCGCCGTGGCCACGCCGGCCACCGCCGTCGGGATCCCCGGCTCGGCGTCGATCCGGCCGACCGTCCCGACCCCGCCGCGCGTCCGGGCCAGGTCTCGGACCTCGAGCGCGAGCCGCGCCGCCGCGGACAGTGCGTCGCGTCGCTGGTCCATCGGCGTCGAGCCGGCGTGCGCGGCCTGGCCGGTGAACTTGACCGCCCACCGCTCGGTTCCGTAGACGCCCGTGACGACGCCGAGGGGCAGCCCGCGTGCCTCGAGCACAGGCCCCTGCTCGATGTGGAGCTCGATGTAGGCGACCGCGTCCGCCAACCGCGAGTGCGACTCGCCCATCCGGTCGACGTCGACGCCGTGGGCGGCGAGCGCGTCGGGCGCCGAGACCCCGCCGGCGTCCCGGAGCCGGCGGACGAAGTCCGGATCGTGCTGTCCCGCTGCAGCCATCGAGCCGAGCAGGCTGAGGCCGAAGCGGGCTCCCTCCTCGTCGGCCCAGTCGATCAGCTTGACCGTGAGCGGCGGAGGACCGTCGGCGGACAGCGCGCGGAGCACCTCGAGCGCCGAGAGCACGCCGAGGCAGCCGTCGAGCCAGCCGCCGTTCGGGACGGAGTCGATGTGGCTGCCGATGATCAGGGTGTTCGGCGAACGGCCCGCGAGCGTCGCCCACTGGTTCCCCGCCTCGTCGACCTCGACGGTGACCGGGAGCTCAGCGAGCAGACCGCGTTCCCAGTCTCGTGCTTTGGCCCACGTATCGGTCCAGGCCAGGCGCTGCGCGCCCCGCTCGTCACCCGTCAGCTGCGCCAGCTCGCGCAGCTCGGCGATCATCCTCTTCGCGTCAGCGGCCATGCGTCGAGTCTCGTCCCGCGCTCAGGCCGCGGCGGTCTGCGCTTGGGGCTGGAGCTGTTCGCCGAATCGAGCGCGGCGCAGGAACTGCCCGGCGCCGGGAGCGGCCACCAGCTCGTCGCCGTCGACGATCACCTGCCCGCGAACCAGCACCACCTCCGGGGCGCCGATCACCTCGGTGCCCTCGAACAGGTTGTAGTCGACGTTCGAGTGGTGCGTCGCGGCCGAAAGCGTGAGCGGCTTTTCGCTGTCCCACACGACGATGTCGGCGTCGGCGCCGGCCGCGATCGTCCCCTTACGGGGGAGCAGCCCGAACAGCCGCGCCGGCTGGGTGCAGCAGAGATCGACGAGCTGGTTCATGGTCAGCCGACCCTGCCGCACGCCGAAGTGGTGCAGCATGTGCAGGCGGTTCTCCACTCCCGGGCCACCGTTCGGGATCTTCGAGAAATCGTCACGGCCCAGCGTCTTCTGGTCACTCCAGCGGAACGGGCAGTGGTCGGTCGAGACGACCGACAGCACGCCGGTTCGCAGCGCCTTCCACAGATGCTCGAAATTGTCCGCCGGGCGTGGCGGCGGCGTGTACACGTACTTGGCTCCGACGAAGTCCGGCTCCTCGAGCCGGGTCTCGTCGATGAACAGGTACTGAGTGCACGTCTCGCCCCAGGTCCGCCAGCCGCGCGACCGCGCCGCCGCGATCGGCTCGGCCGACTCACGACACGAGACGTGGACGACGTACAGGGGGCAGCCCGCGATGTGCGCGAGCATCGCAGCCCGGTTTGTCGCCTCGGCCTCGGTCTCCGGCGGGCGCGTGGCCGCGTGCCAGCGCGGCTCGGTCTTCCCCTCGGCCAGCGCCTGCTTGACGAGGACGTCGATCGCGTCCCCGTTCTCCGCGTGGACCATGACCAGCGCGCCGGTCCGCGCGGCGACCTGCATGGTGCGGAACAACGTCTCGTCGTCGACCATGATCGCGCCCTTGTACGCCATGAATAGCTTGTAGCTCGTGACGCCTTCGTCCGGGACCCGCGCGACGTCCTCCAACCGCCCGCCGTCGTGTAGGTCGGTGATCGCCAGGTGAAAGCCGACGTCGATCACCGGCGGACACCGCTCGATCTTCTCGTGCCAGGTCGCCAGGGCGTCCGGGATCGACTGCCCGGGCGCCTGGATGCAAAAGTCGACCAGCGAGGTCGTGCCCCCGAACGCCGCCGACACCGTTCCCGAGGTGAAGTCATCGCAGCTCACGGTTCCGCCGAACGGCATCTCCATGTGGGTGTGCGGATCGATCGCACCCGGGATCACGTACTTACCGGTGGCATCGATCACCCGGTCCGCGGAGCCGCCCAGCGACGTTCCCACGGCGGCTATCGTCTCCCCTTCGATCAGCACGTCGGCCACGTAGTCGTCCACGGCGGTGACGATGCGCCCGCCCTTGATGAGCACGCTCATGACAGCACCGTGGCCGGCTCGAACTGCGGGATGATCTCGCGACCGTAGCGCTCCATGGTGTCGTCCAGTTCGGAGGTCATCAGGTACAAGTTCACCTGCCTGACACCCAGCTGTTCGAGCTCCCGCAGGCGCGCGATCTGCTGATCGACGTCGCCGAGCAGGCAGAACCGGTCGCAGATCTCGTCGCTGATGTACTGACCGTGGCTGGCGCCGACGCGGCTGTGCTCGCTGTAGTCGTACTCCTCGACGGCGAGCGCGAACTCGGTCAGCGCGCTCGGGATCTCACCGTCGGTGCCGTAGCGGGCGATGAGGTCCTTCACGTGGTTGGAGACCATCGCGGGGAACCATCGCGTTTCCTCGCGCCAGCGCGGCAGGTCGGCGTCGACCACGGCCGGTGCGCACACGATCGGCGCCAGCGCGTCGGCGTCGCGGCCGGCCTCCACCGCTGCCGCCCGGGCTCGCTCGATGATCCAACGCGTGATCTCGGGATCCGCCAGCTGGATTATCACGCCGTCGCCCACGCGACCGGCGACGCCCAGCGCCCGCGGCCCGTACCCCGCGACGTGCATCGGGATCTCGGGCTGGCCCTCGGCCCACGTGAGCTGCAGCGTCTTGCCGTTCCACTCGACTTCGCGCCCGTTCATCAGGTCCTTGATCATCTCCAGCGACCGCTCGAACCGCGCCACCGGCACCGGGTCGAGGCCGACCACCCGGCGGGACGAGTCGCCGCGGCCGATGCCCAGCTCCATCCGGCCGCCGCTCAGGTCCTGAAGCGTCGCGTAGGCGCTGGCGGTCACCGTCGGCTCGCGGATGCCCGGGTTGGTCACGCAGTGCCCGAGGTGAATGCGCGAGGTCGCCGTCGCGGCCAGCGTCAGGAAGACGTAGCCCTCCTGCCACAGGATGTGCGAGTCATACGTCCACCCGTGGCTGAACCCCAGCTCCTCGGCACGCACGATGCGCTCGACGAAACGCCGCGACGGCGGATCCGGCAGGAACGTGGCCCCAAAATCGAGCATCTCTCTCCTCTTTCCGACGTTGTGATGCCTCTCGTCGGAGCCTAACCGAAGACCCAACCCCCGGGCCCGCGCGTCACCCAGGATCGGTCGCCATGAGACGGCCGTTGACGACGAGTTGGCTGCGCGCCGGGATCACCCCGAGCGGGCTCCAGGACAACCCGAGCTCACGGTGTGGAGCGATCGTGGTCGCCTCGATCTCGAGTTCTCCGTCCGTCTCGTGGATCCGCGCGTCGAGCTCCAACGGGATGGACCGATCGCGGGCGAGAAGGCGTCCTCTCACCCTCAGCGTGTCCCCTCGCAGGACGGCCGAGTCAGATACGAAGCGCACCGTCGGATGGGTGTCGGTATCAAAGAAGTCGGGGGAGCGGAGGTGCTTATCCCGCTTGCGCTGGCCGGTGTTGACGCTCGCGGCGTCGATCGTCAGATCGATCGCCGGTTCGGCGCCCAGGTCGAGCCGGCCCTCGTACTCGTCGAAGCGGCCTTTCACGGTCGCGAGACCCCAGAAGTGCCGGGCGCGGAACTCGACGCTCGAGCGCTGCGGGTCGAGCTGCCAGCGGCCGGCGAGGCGCTCGCGGAGGCCATCGATGGGCAAGGTGGGCATGGCTGGCTCCTTTAGTCCGTCGCGTCGGCGGCGTTTGCGGTGTCAATACCGCTAAGACACGCGGCGAAGGAGGACTGTGACCGGCGGCCGCCACGGGGCAGCAGCGCCGCGTGCCCCTCGTCGAGCCGCCCGGCGGCGTCCGGACGAAGCAAATGGACGCTTGCGCTCTTACTCGGGGGGTCCTGTACCGGGCAGGACGCCGACCGTGGGTAGTCGGTGCCGGCACCGTGCGATCGGAAGGCCGTTGTCTCTCCACGCCTCGAGCCCGCCGATCACGTCGCCGGACCGGTAGAAGCCAAGCCGGACGAGGTTGGCCGCGGCGAGAATCGACGAGTACCCGTGGTCGCAGATGAGGATGAGTCGCTGGTCGAGCCCGCCAAGGTAGGGGTTGCGCCACGGGCTGTCCACGGCGATCCGCCATTCGAGCACCGTGCGCGGAATGTGCAAGCTCCCGGGAACGATGCCGTCGTGCTCGCGGGCGTCCTGGGCGCGGATGTCGATGATCACCCCGTCGGATGCGCAAGCTGAAAACGCGTCGGGGGCAGAGAACCGAGTTATCTGCTCCGCAGCCTCGGTGACGAGGCCGTCAAGCGAGCGCCGCGGACCGAGTGCGCGTACCACTTCGCGGCCGCCCGCCTTGCCGTTCCACGTAGGACATCGCTGTGCGCCCGCCACACGGGAACCGTATCGGTTGCGGCACGCCTATTGTCTGCGGGATGGCGCTCTCAGAGACGGAACTGCGTCTGATCGGCCCGCCTCAGGCCGACGGCGAGTACGTCGCCCTGCGCGACAACAGCGGCGGTGAGGAGATCGTCCATCTACACGATTACGACCGCATCTACGACATGCCCGGGCTCTACGAGCGCGTCGTTCAGGACCTGCTCCAATGCCGCTCCCCGCAGGTCGCCGTCGACGGACTCGCGCACGCGTTGGCCCAGTTGGAGCTCGATCCGGCCGAGATCGTCCTGCTTGATCTAGGCGCCGGCACCGGCCTGGTCGGAAACCTCGTGAGCGGCCTCGGAGTCCGCAACATGATCGGTTTCGATGCCCTCGAGGCCGCGCGCACCGCCTGCCTGCGCGACCGGCCCGGCATCTACCGCGACTACCTGGTTGGAGATCTTGCGGCTCCGCAGCCTGAGCTGCTCGCGCGTCTGCGCCGCCACCGGCCCACGGCCCTCATCTCCGCCGGCGCGTTTGGCGGCACCCACGCGCCACCGGCGGCGCTCCGCAACGCACTCAGCGTGCTCCCAAGCGGCGCTCCCGTCGTGTTCACGATTGACGAGCGGTGGACGCAGACCGACGACGTGGGCGGATTCCGAGCTGCCCTCGTCGAGATGTTCACCTCGGGCGGGCTGAGGCTCCTGGGCAGATCGCGATTTCAGCACCGGCTGTCGACCACCGGAACGCCGATCCACTACGAACTCGTCGTCGCCGCGAACGGCGGCGCCGAGGCCCGGCTCTCGGCCGCTGACTGATGATCGTCGCGTCTCAGATGCGGACGAGTCGCTCGACGTTCCAGCGTCCCCGGCGACAGCGTCAATACGACACCCACAACGACCACACCGAGCATTCCGCTGCCGAAGGTGCGCTTCCCGAGAGGGGCCCGGCGGCCGAGCACAAAGCGAAACGATCAATGCGCGGGCCAACCGCTGTCATCCGATTCGGGCGATGCGTCGAGCGCGGATGGACGATTTCCTCGAAGCATCGGTTTCGAGGGCGTCGCGTGTTAGGAGAAATGACGGATGCCTCGGTTCATGACCCGACTAGCTCCCTTTCACGGCGCGCGGTCTGTGCGGATCGCAGTTACTTGGCGCAAGGCATCGATTCGCCGGATCAGCCTCGAATACTCAAAGCCGCACCTGATCCGTCGCTTGCTCGAGAGCCTCAGGAGGTAGGACCGGCGTCACCCCCGCTGGCCGGTCCTCGGATCAGCTGAGGTCGATGTCGGTGGGCTCGGTCGGCTCCAGGTGAACGATCTCAAAGCCGAAGCGCTCGGCCAGGCGCTCGGCCACAAGGGAGCGATGACAGGCTTCGGCCGTCGCTTCCACACAAAGCAGCGCGCCGATGCCATGGACGGGCAATAGCTCCACGAGTGGCTCGAGCGGAGTCCGATCGAGTATCTCCCGCGTGTAGGCGCCGATGTACTCGGGCGAGAGGCGGACTCTTGACCGTTTGCCGACGCCCTGACGATCGTCCTCGCGATATTGCAGGTGACGGAGCTCCGTCGTGGGAGCGAACTCCGGGCGGTGTTCATATCCGATGTGCGCGTCGGCCAGCAGGGCCTGTAGACGACGGGCGTTCGCCCACGCGTAGTGCGCGCCTCGCACCCCCCGCCGCTGACGGATGTCGATGATCTTGGTAACCGAGGCGCCGTCGAGCGTACGGATGAAACTGGCGCCGTCGAACTCGTAGACACCGACGGTCGCGATCTTAGGCATCCGTTCCATCTCTTATGTCTCGAGAGGGGTGTGCCCCGGCGGCGGCGTGAGCGCGGCAGCCACCACCACCAGCGCGAATGCCAGTAGCCGGACGACCAACGCCACCTGCCCGGCGGGGAGCGGCTCACTGAACACGATCGGTCCAGCGGCGATCGTGGTCAGGTTCGCGGCTGCGCTGGTCAGCGCGATCATCGGTACGGCCTCGCCGAGCTGAAGGCTGCGAGCCGAGATCAGCAGCCCGGCCATCGAGGCGAGGAAGATGACCAGCGCCAGCGGGTGGACCAGCACGCCCGCGCCCAGCGCGGCCAGGTGCCCGCTGAGGGCCTTGATCGATGTGTCCGAGGCTGCCCACAAGAGGCCGGCCGCCACCGCGAGGGCGCCCGCCCGGCGTGAGAAAAGTGCCGTCACGAGCAGCCCGACGCCCGCGGTCGCGAGCAGGAACAGGGTGAGCGTGCCGACCGCGTAGTGGGAGTGGGCGCTGTGCGCATCGCCACTGAGCGTCGCGGCCAGCGCGGCCAGCCCGGCCGCCGTCAACGTCACCCCGATCCACTCCCGGCGCGTGACCTCGATCCCGAACAGCCGATCCGCCACCACCGTGAGCAGCACCAAGCCCCCGGCTACGGTCGCCTGAGCGAGCGAGATCGGCGCCAGCGCGAGCGCGCCGACGTGCACTACCCACGAGCTCAGGCCGATCGCGATCCCCAGCAAATAGACGGGGGAGTGAAACAGCATGACCGTGCCGCGAACCGGCCTGCGCAACTCGACCTCGGGCGCGGCACGCGCACCGCGGAACTTGTAAAGGAAGCCGGCCACCGAACCGAACGCGGTCAACACCGCAAACACCAACCCCAAAGCGACGGAGACCGACATACCGCCTCGAGCCTATCGACCGATCTGTCCGTTGTCCTCGATATGCACTGACGCGGCGACGATGCGCAGATCCTCTCCCCCCACTCGCACGAGGTCGCCGGGATGGAGTTGCCGACCGCGCCTCAGCTCGGGCTCACCGTTGACGGTCACCTTACCCCCGGCGATCAGCGCCTTGGCATCGGCTCCGCCGGATGCAGCACCGGCAAGCTTGAGCAGCTGGCCGAGGCGGATCATGTCGCCGGTTATTTCGACCGATTGCTCCACACGGAGAGCGTTGCAGGTCCGATCGTGCGGGACCCCCCGGCGAGGATCAGTCGTCGCGTGGCGGGGGCTGGAAGACGATTCGCTTGAGCTCGGCGAGTGCGTGGCCGCCGAGACGAAGTGCGGTATTGAAGCCCTCGAGTCCGAGTTCGCCGGCGTCGAGGGACCGCCGGATGTCGTCGAGCGCCGGTCGCTCCGTGTCGAGTACCTTCTCGCGCGGAGCCTCCAAGAGGATCAGGTGTCGCGGGCGCTGCAGGCCATGTGCGAGGCGCACGTACCGTTCGCGCTCCTGAGCGTCGAAACCCTCGAGCGGCAGAACGACGGTCTGCCCGGACTGCAGCCGCTTCTGAACGGTGGCGGCGAGCAGATCGTTCGTACGTCCGTCGATCTCACTTTCCGCGACCCGACCGGCTAGCAGTGCTCGTACCCGACTGGCTGTGAGGATCGCCCCGCGCTCCTCGACCACTCGCTCGGCGAACCGTGCGGGACCCGACGCCTCGGCGCCGACGATGATGAGAAGGCTACCGGGTGAGTAACGCAGTCGATGGGTCGGGCTCAGGACCCGGCACCGGACCGACACGTCGACCGGGCGCGCCGCGCCGGCATTTCCGCGTGGGCGCTCCGAGGACCAGCCGGTGCGCTCATCGGCGGCGATCTTGACGCTTCGGGAGTTCGGCTTCTCGGCCATGCGGACAATGATCGCCGACTCGGCGCCTCCGTGCTCCGCCGACCTCCGAGATCGTGGGCACGCCGGCCCTGGGACCTAGTCGTAATCGTCGAGGTTCTCGAAGATCTCGGTGGCGTGCGACCATTGCTCAGGCGGAACGACGAGATAGATGTCGCCTCGCCCGAAGCGATCCAGCGGGTGATCCGCCACGCAGGAGGCGTCAACGCCGAGCTCGCGGAGCCGGTCCCGCCACGCCACCGCGGTCGACTGCTCCTCGAATGTGCTGACCGTCTCCCAGCCCTCCAGCCGAGGATCACCGACCGAGACCGGCGGATCTTTCGTCCTCGCGGGCTTGCGGAAGCGCCAAGGCACCCCAGAAGCGTACGGCTCAAGCGTGGCGGGCGATCGGCAGGAGGATCTTCTACGCCGTTCGCGAAGACGCGACTGTCGTGGGCGACGCAATCGCGATTGTCAGCGTCGTTGCAACCGCCTCGGTTGCGGTGGCGGTCGCGTTCATAAACGCGTACTTCCAGGCGCGAAGCGCTCAAAGCGAAGGGTACGGGTCACCGTGTGGAAGACCTGCGTCAAACCATTGACGATGCGCTTCGTCCATCGCTCGAAGCCACAGTCAATCTGCAGTTCACCATGCGGGCGCAGGCCGGAGACGCATTTCGGGCGACCAAGTTCATATCGCCCATGCCGGTTGACTTCAACCCGGTGCAGGGTCTCCAGGAACCCGACTTGTTGCGCCATGACGTCTGGCGCTGGGAGATTCGACTCGAGATGCGACTCGGCACCGACTACACAATCCTTCAGTACTACCGTCGTTCTCTCAACGAGCTGCGGCACGGATGTGCGGCGCTATCGCGCGTTGAGGCTCAATCGCACGTCACGCCGGACAGCCGCTCGAGGCATCTAGGTCGGATGCGATCGATCCTCACTACCTCTACGCACGGCCGACCCAGGTCGGCGGTGTCCTCGAGCACTGGGTCCGGTGGCTTGATCGCGCCTCAGCGCGCGTTCTAGGGTTCGGCTCAGCCACCGCATCGAGAGGGGACAGCATGAGTACCACCGAGAGCCGCGCCGCCGCCAACCTCGCCGTCGTCGGCGGAATCTACGAGGCGTTCGGTCGCGGCGACATCGACTTCATCCTCGACCAGATCGCCGAGGATTGCGCGTGGGAATCGTGGCTCGACAACCACGGGCAGCAGGCGGGCATTCCGCCGATGAAGCCACGCCAAGGCCGCGCCGGGGTCGCCGAGTTCTTTGCCTACGTGGGCACGATGCAGATCCAGGGCGGACGGCGGCAGCGTTACCGACGAGGAGCTGCATCTGTACTCGCTCAACGACGCGGGCAAGGTCAACCGCATGCGCCACTATGTCGACACCGCCAAGCAGGTCAAGGCATACGGCCTCGGGTAACGGCCGCACGGTCGATCATGGATCATGGGCCGTGACACGATGGTCGATGAACGACTCGTCCTCCGATTCCATGGCCTTCAGAGACCCGATGCGCGGGAGCTGGCCGATAGCGTGGGTGCGGAGGCAACGATCCTGTCCGAAGAGTTAGGTCCAGTCGGCGGCTACGGGGATCTCGGCCGGAGAACCGTCGCGGTCATCGTGACCGCCAGGGCGCTGCGCGCAATTGCGCGATATCTCGCGGCTCGCCAGCACTCGCGCGCAGACCCGGTCAGCTTGGTGGTAGAGATCGTTGATCCCGACGGCACTAGACACGAGGAGACGGTGGCCTACCGAGCGGCGCCGGGGCAGTCCACGGTCGAGGCCGCGCAGGCTGCCCTGCGCGCGCTGCCCGGGGTCAGCGAGGCTCTCGAGCAGAGTCTGTGGTGAGGGCCTCAGTCAAAGACGACTGATGGTGGCCTGACCGCCGGTCTGTGCCCAGCCGGCCGTTCCCTGGCCGTCGCCTGGCTTGACCGCGCGGGTGCTGCTCCGGAAGCGCGACGCCGGCTAATAGATGCGGTTGCAGGGAAGATGAGCCGGCCTCGAGAATGTCCCGAAAACTGTGCGGTCGTCCAGATGCATGGAGTCGGGCTCGAGTTGCGCCTCGCGATGCCCGCCGGCACCCTGCTCTGCGTAGTGGGTTGGCCAACGACCGGACGAC
>CAWIDF010000010.1:0-399595 GCA_963834885.1 uncultured Solirubrobacterales bacterium
GACACCACTCCTCGGCAGGACACCCAACGGGGAAGGGCGGCGTGATGCAGATCAAGCCGCCAGCGCGCTATCAGCGAATCGGGTGGCGGCGTGATCGCTTTCGACTGAATGAGCTCGTCACGGGCGCGCTGACCTTCCGGATCCGGCTGGTCGAAGGACCGGCCTCAAGCGGTCGACGCGCCCGCCAGCTGCGGGCGGGCGCACTGGCACCCCGCCGCCGCCTTCTGCAGGGATCCGGGGTAGCGCTCGCTCACCGGTCTGATCCGCTACCGGACGATGCACTGCGAGCTTGAGGTCGCTGAGGAACGTCGCGTGCGTCTCGCCGCGATGGACGCGTCCATTGCTTCGGCGCTGCTGCGGCGCTTCGGGTTCCGATACGCGGCGAGTACGGCGTGGGTGTCACAGCCGGCGGTGCTGTCTTGTCTTAGGGGGTGCAGGGAATCCTCGATCAAGGAGTTGATAATGAGAGTGTTTGTTGCAGGTGCGACGGGAGCGATTGGACGGCAGTTGGTGCCGCGTCTGGTGGCGGCGGGCCATGTGGTTCATGGCATGACGCGCGGCGGCTCGAAGCAGGCGATGCTCGACGAGCTGGGTGCTGTGCCGGTGGTCGCGGACGCGCTTGATCCAGATCAGGTCGCGGAGGCCGTGGGGCGGGCGAGGCCGGACGTGATCGTCCATCAGCTGACCGCGATTCCAGCGAGGCTGGACCTGCGTCACTTCGATCGCGATTTCGCGCTGACCAACCGTCTGCGGACCGAGGGGACGGACTACTTGCTGTCCGCCGGGCACGCGGTCGGGGTGCGGCGGTTTGTGGCGCAGAGCTATGGCGCGTGGCCGTACGCCCGCACCGGCGGGGCGGTGAAGAGCGAGGAGGACGCGCTCGACCCGACGCCGGCGCGCGAGATGCGCGAGGGCCTGGCGGCGATCCGTCACCTCGAGGAGGCGGTCCTCGGTGCGCGCTGGACGGAGGGGATTGTGCTGCGCTACGGCGCGTTCTACGGACCAGGCACATCGCTGGCGCCGGGCGCGGAGCAGGTCGAGCTGGTCCGCAGGCGCAAGTTCCCGCTGGTCGGCGACGGTGGCGGCGTATGGTCCTTCATCCACGTCGCCGACGCCGCGGAAGCAACGGTGTCGGCGGTGGAGCGCGGCAGTCGCGGTGTCTACAACGTAGTCGATGATGACCCCGCCCCGGTCGCCGAGTGGTTGCCGGCGCTGGCTCAGGAGCTCGGCGCCAAGCAGCCGATCTGGGTGCCTCGGTTCATCGGGCGGCTATTCGCCGGGGAGGCCGGCGTGGTGATGATGACCGAGCTTCGCGGCGCCTCGAACGCCAAGGCCAAGCGAGAGCTTGGGTGGCAGCCGAAGCATCCGAGCTGGCGGCAGGGGTTCGCAGCGGCATGACCGATCGCGAGCGACTGCTTGACGAGCTGCGGCCGGTCGCGTTCGCGATCGCCTACCGGATGCTCGGCAGCGTGTCCGAGGCCGAGGACGTGGTGCAGGAGGCGCTGCTGCGCGGGTGCATCAGGCGCTCGACTCCGGCGAGCGGATCGCGTCGCCGCGAGCGTTCGTCGCGACCGTGACCACCCGGCTGGCGATCAACGAGCTGCGCTCCGCGCGCGCCCGCCGCGAGCGCTACGTCGGCGAGTGGCTGCCAGAGCCGATCATCACCGACGGCAACGACGATCCAGCCCACCACGCCGAGACGGCCGACTCGCTGTCGCTCGCGATGCTGGTGCTGCTCGAGAGCCTCTCTCCCGAGCAGCGAGCCGTGCTGCTGCTCCACGACGTGTTCGGCTACGACCACGCGCAGATCGCCGAGATCATCGGTAAGAGCGCGGACAACGTCCGCCAGCTCGCGACGCGAGCGCGACGCCACGTCGAGCAGCGCCGGCCGCGCTTCCAAACGACCCATGAACAGCGCGACGAGCTGGCAGCCCGGTTCTTTGAGGCCGCCGAGCAAGGCGACCTCGCCGGGCTCGAGGCGCTGCTCGCCTCAGACGTACAGCTGACCGGTGACGGCGGCGGCAAGGTGCCGGCGCTCGCGCGCACTCTGCGCGGCCGGAACCGCGTCGCGCGCACGCTGATCAACTGGTTCCGCCAAGCCGCCCGCGTTCCGGGCGTGTCGTTGCGCCCAGTCGAGATCAACGGCGGCCCCGGAGCGCTCCTTCTCGACGCACAGCAGCGGCTGATCAGCGTCTTCGCGCTCGATATCGCCGCCGGCCAGATCACGAGCATCAGCGGGATCGTCAACCCCGACAAGCTGACGCACCTCGGACCAGTCGCCGACCACAAATCGCTACTGAGCTCCGCGATATAGCTCCGGCGTATTAGCCGCGTCACCCCGTGCTGCTCTTTCCGCGAGAGCACCGAGCGGCGCACACCTGAAACGGTCTGGTCGCAGGCCGCCCGTACGCATCGCGGGAACCTTCGCCGCGCCGCGCGGCTCTCTGGTAGCACAACCCAAGATCGGCCACCGCGGCACCGAGCCGGGCCTCGACGTCCGCACCGCCCAGACCAAGCCAGTGCTCCAGCGCCGTATCGTGTGGCTCGACCGCCTAGAGCTCACCCGCTGCCAACGCCGCCGCGCATCGGTCAAGGGTGCTGCTGGCGGCCGCCAAGCCGATGCATTCAAGTGCGATCTCTCGCACGGTTAAGCGGCGGTCGTCATCGGCAAACTGTGGGAGGTAGCCGACCGTGCCAAAGTGGCGGACGGTGCCGGTGTCGGGGCTTCGCTGCCGGCGAGGATTCGGAGCAGGGTTGACTTGCCAGCTCCGTTCGGGCCGACAAGCCCGATGCGGCTGCTGGCATCGACGCGTAGGTCGACGGCTTCGAGCACCGTCCGGACGCCGTGCTGGCGGGTTATTTGCTGAGCGTCGAGTAGCGTCGAGGGCATGCGAGGATCCTTGCAACTGATCAAGGTTTAACGCGAGAGACATCCGCGACGGCTGGTCGGGAGACCGCCGGTCAGTCAAGTCGAATATCAGCCAGAGTCACGCATACGCAGGCCCTGGAAGCGAGATACCACGCGGACCTCGAGTTCCAGTGAAGGATTGCTTCGAGACCCGCTCGGTCATCGGCTGGCGGGTTCGCCCAGTTCGACACTGGCGAGGTCGGTTCGTGAGGCGATCTCGAGCTTGGCGAACACCTTTCTCAGGTGGTAGTCGATCGTGCGGGGGCTGAGGAAGAGCTGGGCTCCGATGTCGGCATTCGTGAGCCCGTCGGCAGCGAGGCCTGCGATGTTGAGTTCCTGAGGTGTGAGCTGGTCTCGCGTGGGGGGGTCGCGTTTGCGGGCGCTCTCCCCGCTGGCGCACAGCTCGGCGCGGGCGCGGTCTGCCCATGGCGGCGCAGAGTGTTGCTCGAACGTTGCCATCGCAGCGCGCAGGTGGCGGCGAGCGTCGATCCGCCGTCGGTCGATCCGCCGTCGGTGCCGGCGCACCCACTCGCCGCAGAGAAGCTGAGACCTCCTGAGGAGTATTGACCTCGACGGTGAGCGTAGCCCGTGGGTATCGGTGCGGCCCGGAAAAGCAATCGGTAGCCCGGAGGTTCTATTTTCGCGCCATCAGCGGCTGTCCAGCACGTCCGGTATAGTTCGCCGCTGTCCCAACGGCCACCAGGAGCGACGGTGGAACCGGCAGCCGAGGAGGTGTCAGGTGAGCGACCGAGTTAGTGAGCGTAGGCGCGCCGCGGCCCTTGCTCGGCACTATCGCGAGCAGGAGAGCCTGACGATCGCGGAGATCGCCCGCCGGCTGGGACGCGCGGAGGCGACGGTCAAGGCGTACCTGTACGATCCGACCGGCGAGAAGGCACGCGCGGTCAAGGCGCGCTACCGGGGAGTGTGTCGCGGCTGCGGGTCGCCCACCGCGCCACGGAACGGCAAGGGCGACGCCTACGCGTATTGCAAACGCTGCCATCCCGGCGCGATCGCGCCGGAATGGACCCGGGAACGGGTTCGCGAAGCGATGCGCGCATGGCGAGCGCGCTACGGCGCTGCGCCATCTCGTACGAGTGGTCGCGCACCCACGCACGCCGGCGCGGCGGCGAGACGCTCAAGCGACTACAGGCCGGGGAATGGCCCGCGCCGTCCACTGTGATCGATCTGTACGGGAGCTGGGCGGCGGCCGTCGCGGACGCCTTCGGCGGCGGCTGAGCGTTCGGGCGTCAATGCCGTTGACATACGAACGCGGGCTGGCGCTTGACCGCCTGTGAACGGGAGCGGCTAAGGTCGCCGCGACCGCTTCCGCCATTGCGTCCGTCGGGCAGGCGCGACGCCGCGAGCCCGCGGTCGTCTGTCGCAGCCGTCCGTCGTACGGAGGCCCAAATTCCGGGCCGCCGGCGGTCACGGCCACGCCGTGAGCGCGACCATCGCAACCAGTGGGGGAGCCATCGGGAGCACCGGGTGCCGCCTGACGCGCGGCCCGTCGCCAAAAGAGCTCGTGAGCTCCGCGACCGGCCGCGATCACAGCAGTCGTCAGCGGCACCAATCGCCGACGGCTGCATCACGCCTGAGGCGGCCGCGGCGCTGGGACGGCCGCTTTACTGGGCCACCGGTAGCCCGGCCGTGCTCAAGGCCTCACCGGCCCCAGCCACTTCCGCATTGCGAGGATCCGACCGCCCGAGCCGACGCTGTCCTTCGTCGATCACAGCGGAAGCGCGGCTCGCCGGCTGTTCTCGTCGCCCTGCGGTTGCGGTCCGCGGCTTGGTCGTGTGCAGCGTGGGGGGATCAGCATCCGCCTCGGGGGCCCATTGCGATGCCCCCGTGATCAGAGACTACGTTGGTCGGGACATCCCCCCTGTAGGCCTGGCGGGGCGCGCGTCGTGCTCGTGTGCGTTATTCGCGCCGCCTGCTTCGACCAGCTTTCCTCGAGCGGCGACCCGACGGGCTCATCGATACCGTGAGCCGGGAGCTGCTCGAGGTGCTCGAAGCGACGAGCGCCGCGCTGCTTCGGACGATCGACCGCTGCTCGTACCGCGCTGACCCCAGCCACATCGTCGTAATTCGCTGATGTCGAGACCCTAGAGACACGGCCGCGGCGATCTGCCAGCGCGGTTGCGCCGGCCCTGACTTGCGCGGGAGAATGGCCGTGGGACTGTGGAGTTGGCCGCTATATACGGGCGTGAGCGCGAGCTCGATCTTGGCGACGGATTCCTTCGATCCGTAGGCGACGGAATCAAGCTGCTGCGACTCGAGGGCGAGGCCGGGATCGGCAAGACGACCGTCTGGCGCGAACTCGCGCGGCGGGCCGAGCAGCTCGGGTTTCGGGTCCTCTCGTGCCAGCCGGCCGAGACCGAAGCCAAGCTCGCGCTGTCTGCTCTAGCCGACCTGCTCGACGCTGTCCCGAGCAAGGCGTTCGTGCCGCTGCCGCTGCCCCAGCGACGAGCGCTGGAGATCGCGTTGCTGCGATCTGAGCCGGATCCCGTGGCGCCGGATTTCCGCACGCTCGCCACAGCCGTCCGCTCCGTGCTGGCCCACATGAGTGTCGCCGGGCCGTCGCTCGTTGCTATCGATGATGTGCAATGGCTTGACCCAACTTCGACGATGGTTCTCGCGTTTGCGCTGCGGCGCCTGGCGCAAAGCTCGCTTGCCGTGTTGTTCGCGATCCGGGGGTCCGGGGCAGCCGGCCTCGCCGATGATGGCCTTGTCCCGCCCGGGTCGGTAACCCGCCTCGCGCTGGGTCCGCTGACGCCGGCCGCGCTCGGTCCGTTGCTGGCGGACAGAGTTCTGCCGCGGCTATCGCGTCCCGCTCTGGTGCGCATCCATGCGGCGGCGGGAGGCAACCCATTGTTCGCGCTCGAGATCGCTCGCGAGTTCGACCAGCTTCCCGCGGTCGGACCTGGAGCCCGGCTTCCGGTTCCGTCGGGCGTGCGCGAGCTTCTTGCCGATCGTGTGCCGAGACTTCCCGTCGAGGCGAGTGAGGCCCTGCTCGCTGCCGCTGCGCTCTCGCGCCCGACTGTCCGGCTAGTTGAGCAGGCGTCGTCCGCGAGCGGACTGTCAGCTGCCGAGGAGAGCGGCCTGGTTCGGGTTGATGGCAACCGGATCGCCTTTGCCCACCCGCTGTACGCATCAGCCGTCTATGAGTCCGCTTCGCGGGCGCGTCGGCGCATCGTTCATCGACGTCTCGCGCATCTTGTGAGTGATCCGGAGGAACAGGCGCGCCATCTTGCCGCGGCCGCCACCGGGCCGGATGAACGGATTGCTCGCGCGCTTGAACGGGGCGCGGCGGTGGCGCGCTTGCGGGGCGCGTGGGAATCGGCCGCCGAGCTCTTGGAGCGAGCCTATAAGCTGACACCGGCCGACGGCATCGACGAGGCCTGGCGCCGAAGCATCGCAGCGGCCGAGCACCACATCCACGCTGGGGATCGCACTCGTGCCCGACAGCTGCTGGAGAGGATTCTTGGGCAGCGGCTGTCACGACCGCTGCGGGCGGACGCGCTGCGCCTTCTCGCGGAGATCAGCTTCAACGACGAGAACTCCGCCGACACCTTGCGCCTGTTCACCGAAGCACTCAGCTACGCCGATGAGCCGCGTCTGAAGGCCACGATCGAGTTGGGCCTCGGTTACCTCTCCGGCCAGGTCGCGGACCCCGTTGGCGGCCTCGGCCACGCCGGTCGCGCGCTCGTCCTGGCCCGAGCGATCGGCGACCGGCCGCTAATCGGTGCCGCGCTTGGACTATGCGCGACATTCGAATATCTGTGCGGTCGAGGAGTCCGATGGGAGAAGGTCGAACAGGCGCTCGCCCTCGAGGACCCCGACGGCCTGATGCCGGTCCTCTGGCGTCCGAGCACGATCGCCGGGATATTGGCCCTCTACGTCGGTCGACATTCCGAGGCTCGCGAGCGACTCACCGCCGTCTTGACCGCGGCACGCGAGCGTGGGGACGAGAGCGATGTCGGCTTCATCCTGCTGTGGCTTGGCTGGCTGGAGACCAGGAGCGCGAACTTCGCGGCCGCGGCGGCGCTCGCCGATGAAGCCGTCTCGGTCGCAACCCTGACCGGAAGCGAGTCGACGCGGGCGATCGTGCTCGCACAGCGAGCGCTTGTCCAGGCCAACCTGGGGGAGGTCGCGCAGACGCGGCGCGACTGCGCGGAAGCCGGACTCCTGCTCAAACGCACCGGCGCCGCGTGGGTGACAGTCTGGATCACGGCGGCGCTCGCTCTGCTGGAGATCTCGCTTGGGAATCCCGCCGCGGCATGGGATGCCTGCAAAGCAGCAACCGAGAGGCTCGAGCAGGACGGGATCACCGAGCCGGTGCCGGCGTTCTTTCTGCCCGATGCCGTTGAGGCACTCGTCGCGACAGGCCGGCTGGACCGATCGCAGAGGTTGCTCGATGACTTCGAGCGCCGCGGGCAAGCGCTCGATCGCGCGTGGGCGATTGCGACCGGAGCGCGGTGCCGCGCGCTGCTGCTCGCCGCGCAGGGGGACATCGCCGGTGCGCAAGCGGCGGTTGGCCGGGCATTGGTCGCACATCAACGGCTCGAGATGCCACTCGAGCTCGCCCGCACACTGCTCGTCGAGGGCATCCTCGAGCGGCGGGTGCGCAGGCGCGGACTAGCCAAGAAGTCCTTCGGGCGGGCGCTCGAGATCTTTGAGCGCGTTGGCGCCAGGCTGTGGGCAGAGAGGACACGCCAAGAGCTGGCACGGCTCGGCCTGCGCCGCTCCTCTCCCGGGGAGCTCACGGCCAATGAACGGCGCGTCGCGGAGCTCGCCGCGCAGGGGCTGACCAACCGCCAGGTCGCCTCCGAGCTCTTCCTCAGCCCGAAAACCGTCGAGGCGAACCTGTCTCGCGTGTACCGGAAGCTTGGCATTCGCTCGCGTGCCGAGCTTGGTGCGCGGGTGGCGGAACTGCTACAGGAGTAGGGAACCACCCGATGTAACGAGACCCGCCTCAGCGTACGTTTGCATGCGCGAGGCGAGGAGCGGAAAAAGGGGCCGGCTCCTCGCAACGGCACAGGCGCTCACCGCCGCCTCCGGCGGTAACCGGGCAATCCCCCGGGGACGCGGCCCAATGGAAAGGGACGATGAGAACGGGAAGCTGGAGAAGCTTCGAGTTGATCGCGGCCATCGCGTGCGTGGTCTCTGCGATCGGTCTGGTTCCCGCTTCGGCGGCAGCGACCGAACGGGTGACCGATGGCTCCTTCGAGAAGTCGTTCTGCGATTCGTCCGATACCACGGGCTGCACGAACAGCAGTTGGACCTTCGGCGGCCTGGTCGACCCTGACACGACGCTCATCGGTCCGTTCTGCGGTGAGCAGGCCACGGGGACCGAATGCGGGGCGCCGGCCGACGCGCCCTATGGCGGCAGCGACTGGGCGCGTCTCGGAGCAGGCGAGGGTCCTGCTTCGATCACCGGCCAGTTCGTTGACGACTTCGTCAAGCAGGACGTCACGATTCCGCCCTCTACCATCCCGGGCAAGTCTCCGACCCTTAGCTTCTTCCTTCGAATCATCGACCGCCCGGAGAGCAGCGGTGAGTTCAACGTCACCGTTGGCGGTCACAACGTCTTCTTCGTCGACGACGAGTTCGTGGGCTACGGCACGTGGGAGCCGGTCAGCATCGACCTGAGCTCCGTCGCCGCGCCAACCCCGCAGACTCTCGAGTTCGACGGCTACAGCATCTTCCCGCCGGCCGCGCTGGGCGCCACCGCCCACTCCGATAGCTACGACATCGACGACGTCTCCATCCAGACGCCAGATCCAACCAGCAGCAGCACCGGCGGCGGGAACAACGGCGGCAACCCGAATCCGGCCCCCACGTCGGTGCCGGCACCGACGTCCACACCGACGCCGCAGCCCGCCAACCAGGTCACCATCCGCGGCGGGCGGGTCGTGGGCGACACTGCGACCATTCCGGTGACTTGTGCGGGGGACACCACGTGCTCTGGGCTGCTGCAGCTCCTCCACCGAATGAGCACCGCGAGGAGGCCCAACAGGGCGATCGTCTACGGAACGTCGCGCTTTTCAGTTCCGGCGCATCACACGGTGCGCGTTAAGGTCAGGCTCAACGCCGTCGGGAAGAAACTGCTCAAGCGGCATCGCCCCGTCAAGCTCACTGTTAAGGCGACCATCGCGGGGCAAGTCACCACGACTTCGGTGACGCTGACGCCACTCCGATAAGGCCGACGCTCGTCAAAAAACAACGTACCTCCCCAGGATGACGTCCCGCTCCGATCAATCGCTCGCCGGGGTGAGACGCTGCAGCGACGGTAGTCGATGCTTGTGCGCATCGAGCGAGGAGTATGGAATGAGCAGAGAATGTTCACCGACCGCGGTAGCAGAACACCACGAGGTGCGAATGCATCCCGACGGTCGCGACACACGGCGCACGCCGCGCGAACGATCCCGGCCTCACCGGGTGATCGCCGGGTTGCTGTCCGCGGCCGGGCCGGTGGCTCCGGCGCTGGCACCCGCGATCGCTGACAGGACGCGCGTGACGGTCGCGCAGCTGACACCGACTGCTCGCGAGAACCAATCCAATCAACCTGGGAGCGTGGCGGATGTGTAGGGACGCTCCCCCTAGCGGACGCCCGCTCGAGCAGGACAGGATCCACGCATCACATCGCACCGGAGGGAGCGAGCGCATGGGCAAGCGTTGGGTCGTGGCATTGGCGGTCGGCCTAGTGTGTCTTGGGCCGCTCGGCTCGAGCGCCGGGTCCGCGCTCGCAGTGTTTCCGGCCGCGGCCGACTTCGCGGATTGGACGGCGGTGAGCAACAACGTTGCGACCGGGACGCTATTGGGTCACACGGTCACGTTTTCGGGCACGACAGTCGACGATCCCCCTGGATCGACGATCGATGGGACGAGCAACCTGCTTTCGGAATCGATGTTCACGCCCCCGATCACACGCGGGGACCACCTGTCATTCAGGGTATTCGCCCCCTCGACGTCATACACGCTCGATTTCGGCGCGGCGACGACCGACCCGGTCATCGATCTGGGCTCCGATGGGTCAACACTGACGTTTCCGGCCGGGACGAGCATCACTCGCATCAGCGGCGACCCCGGACTCACGGTGGCCGGCAACGTCGTCAGCGGCGCCGGCAACACGACCGTCGACCCGGTGGGTCTGAACGACTCCAACGGCACGATCCAGCTCAACGGCACGTTCCAGTCGATCTCGTTTTCCGCTACCACGGCCTATCCGCTCGACGGCGTGTACCTCCAGGTCGGGGCCTCGCCGCCACCACCGCCACCCACGACGCCGCCGAGTGGGGGCGCCGGGGGGAGCCCACCACCGCCGCCACCGCCGCAGGTCACCTCGCTGCGGCTCGGCGGCAGCACGGGCGCAGGCGCCGCTAGTCGGGCGCTCGTGACCGCGCAATTCGCCGGGCAGGCCCGTCAGCTCGAGTGGTACGTGGCGGGGAGCCACCGCCCGGTGCTGACGACGAGCGCGGCGCTCAGCACGCTGCGCTTCCATCAGTCCCCGACCGGCTCGATCGTCGGGGTGCGCGCGATCGGGCTGGGGGGAGCGAGCCCGATCGTTCAGATGCGAGTGCCTCCTCTCCCGCTACCGGCTGGCTCGATCGCGAAGAAGATCGGCAGTGGCGTCCACGCCGGCGGTCCGGTGTTCTTTGCCACCTCAAACCCGGCGTTCCTCCTGCGGAATGGCCCCAGCGCGGAGATCTGCGCGTTGACCGGACCATCACGGATCTCGGCCGAGGGCGGTCTGCTCGACATCAAGGGCTGCGCCCTGCCGCTCCAGAGCCTCGGGCAGCTGCCACCGTCGCTGAAGGGAATCGTCGTAGACATGGCCAACCGGTACCACATCCCGCTCAACACCGCCGACGCCAATCTTGGTCTCGAGCTGAGCGACGCATACAGGGCGATCGGCCAGGTTGTGGTCAACGGCATGACGATCAACTCCGGGCTCGACGGGATCGTGATCTTCCCGCAGGTCCACGTGATCGCAGCAGCGAACGCAAAGCTGTCGATCGGCGCCGTCAACCTCGCCAACCCCATCTCGGGGCCATTTCAGATCGACACGTCGCCGCGGTTCGGGAGGATCTCGCTCGGGACGTTCCACTCGCTCCCCGGCACCGTCCTCGTGCCCGGTTTCGCCGTGGTCGGCGACGTCTCGGTCACCGCGGTCCCGCCATCCGGCAACGAACCAGCCGGCACGGCGATCACGGCCAAGCTTCAGCTGCCATCGTGGCTGACCGTCGGGGGCGTCAGCGCCGACGCCACCGTAGACCTGCGCGCCACGACCGACGCGGGCCTCATGCTCGACTCGATGCAGACGCGGGTGCAGAATCTCAACATCGGGCCCGTCCAGATAAGGAGCTTCCAGATCAAGTACACGCGCGCGCCCGGCAGCGGTTTGCCGGGCGACCGCTGGGAGGGACAGGGGGTGGCATGCGTACCGTTCGGCGGGTGCATCGACATGGCACCGCCGCACGGCGGCGTTCGCATCGTCGACGGGAAGCTCGACTTCATCGGGGCCTCGCTTCAGTTCAACCCGCACCTCACGCTGTTTCCAGGTATCGATCTGAGCGAGATCGGCTTCGCCTTCGGCCAGAACCCGACCCGGTTCCTGGTCACCACCGCGGAGGTGTTCGCCTCCGACATCCTCCGCTTGGATGGCCGCATCGTCGTGGCCTTCCCGAGCGCGGGCGATCCCCCCTACACGCTCAGGCAAGACGCGGCATTCCTTGATCCCCCGGGAACTCCGTCGCCGTTCTCCCCGGCGCAGTACGGGATCCCGCATACCGCCTTCACGCTTGCCGCGAGCGTGCAGGCCGCGCTCACGCTCCCCGTCGTCGGCGATGTGCCGGTCGGCAACGCCTACTTCATCTACGAGTACCCGGGCTACATCGCCTTCGGCGGGGGGATCCCGGGACAGAGCCTGCTCGGACTCGGGCAGGTGAGCGGCGGAGTGAGCGGGGAGGTGAACTTCACCAACGGCCGCTACGACATCTTCGGCAACATCAACGTCTGCACCGGCATCGACTGCCCCAACGGCATCCTTACGGTGTCCTACGGGGGCGATGTGAATTTCTCCGACGTCGGCATGTCCGTGTGTGTTCGCCCGTCGGTGTTTCCCGACTTCGGGATCGGCATCTACTGGCCCGGACGGTTCCCCACCGACTGGCATTTCCAGGGGCCAGGTTGCCGGTGGTCCCCGTATGCCGACAAGCACGTACACGGCAGCGCCGACGGTCCCGGCGCGCGAGCAGCCGCCGCCTCGCTCCCCTTCACATTCACCGTCGACCGGCGCGACCCCGGTCTGAGCATTCAACTCGCCGGCACGGGCGGCGCGCCTCGCGTGCGCGTGATCGCGCCCGGAGGGCGAACCATCGACAGCCCAGCCGGCGACGGCGTGGTTGGGAACACCCGGCTGATGATCGTCCGCTTCGACCGCATGCAGATCACCTCGGTAGGGATGCGGCACGGCGTCCCCGGGACCTACCGGATCGTGGCGCTCCCGGGATCGGTGCCGGTCAGCCAGATCGCGACCGCCACCCCGCTTCCGGACGCCAAGATCACCGCATCGGTGCACGGCCAGGGAACCCACCGGATGCTCTCCTATGACATCGCGCGCCGTCCTGGACAGCAGGTACGGTTCCTCGAGGTCACCGCGAGCGGCGCCGCGCGCACTATCGCAACCGTCACCAGAGCCGGGCGCGGAAGCCTGCCGTTCACGACCGCGCCGGGCACCGGAACCCGATCGATCGTCGCGCAGTGCGAGCTCGCTCGCCTGCCCGCAGAGCGCATAACCGTCGCACACTTCCGCCCGCCGTCGCCCCGTCTCGGGAGCATCAGGTCACTGCGCACCGACCGCCGCGGCACCAACATCCGGACGAGCTGGGATGCGGTGCCTGGCGCATCCGGGTACGAGATGGTGCTCACAACCGACGGCTCGACCCAGCGACGCATACGCGTCCGCGGCACGGCGGTCACGCTGCGCGGCGTCGCCAGGTGGACCGCCGGCCGCGTCAGCGTCCGCGCCGTCGACACGCCTCGGGAGGGACCGATCGCCAGCACCCCCTTTAAAGCCACCGCCAGTCCGCGGACCCGCTTCGGACGGGTTCCGAAAGCCCCACCGTTGCGCTGAGAACCTCAGGAGGGGATTGGCTGAAAGTGCCAGACAACGACCCGTGGCATCGTCGCCTGCCCACTCCGCCCGCCGGCGGACGTCGGGCGCGAGCTCGACGCTGGGATGGCGCTTCGACCCGGCGAAGCGACAGCCGCGGGCATCGGGTTCCATGCGCGGCCGCGAGCGCGTGCGTACGCAGCACGACGTCGACGGTGGTCGCTCAGCAGCGTGGCCAGCACTGGCAGAACCCGCGACCGAAGGAGCACCCGGTGCATAACCGAATCACTCTGCTTGCCGGCGGTGGCGCGGCAAAGACCATTCCGGCGAAAGCGGCGGCACCGGCCAGCGGATCTTCGACGCCCACCTGGCAGCCCGGGACGCCCACCCCCGAAGATTACCGCCGGCCTGATCGCGCAAGCGGGAGATGGCTTGACCCCCGCCAACGCAAACCTCGGGAGCGTCGATGAGGTCTCCGGTTCGGTACCCGCCAACGTTCACGTCGATCCATCCGCCAAGACGCTCAACGACCAATACGCCCGCTTCGGTCGATGCATGGCGGAACAGATGAAAATTCATGATCAGGGCCACGAGCTAGCGCTCCTCATCGCCTACAACCAGAAAGATCGCGCCCCGCAGGCGGCGGTCGAAAACGCGTCCTCGGTCTGCACGGGAGACGCTATAGCGCCCGATGCCAGCTACCAGGAATCCCTGACCGCCAACCCATAACCGGCCATGCTCTCCCAGACCGTCAGCGGCCTCGCCGCACAGCCGCTCGCCGACGGCACGGGCCGAGGCTCCGGCACCCCGAGGCCGCGTACGCGCGGCGACGCCAAAACAACGCGGCACCACGGCCTTCCTACGCGCCGCCGAACAGCGACCACGGCGATCATCCTGACATGCTTGCTCACCGACGACGCCAGCGCGCTCGGGCGCGACTAGCACCTCGCCGGCGTCGCGATCGACATCAGTCCGCCGGATCGGGCGCATCACAGGCCCGGGTGGTCGCCGCGACTAAACGTCGCTGCCGCTTCACCAGGAGCTACAGAAGCTCACGCCAGACGTGACCACGCGGCTGGTGCGCACGTCCAGCTACAGCTACAAACCGCCTGCAGCATGCGCCTGCGGGCTCCAGTTTTGAGCCGGCCGAGGAGGCGCCGACCTCACGCTGGGATTTTAATCGCGAGCCTCCGGCAGGTCGTCGACCGCGTCCCCGGCCGACGACCAAAACAGCCATCCCGGAGGGGCCGACTGCCCGTCCGAGGACGACCGAAATCGGACAGCTGCGGTCACCAGGTCGTGACGTTCTGGCGTGGCTGCTCCGTCGCCTATGCGATCGCGACGCCGAGAGCCGGCCTGAGGACGAATGCGATAGTCCCATCCACAACGATGGATGCCCGTTGCCGAATCCGGTGGCGGCGCTCGCCGCTGACGTTGTGGACATTCGTGCCCGTGCGTAGCGAGAGGTTGGCAACGTGCCGATACGCACGCAGGCCAGGAACTGGGATGTGCTTGTCGGCCGCGTCCTTGTCCAGCTGCGGCTTGTTCCCAGAGCCGCCGTTGGCGGCGATCGCCTTTGGTGGCTGATTGATCTCCGCCGACTTCCGATCATCCAAGGTCGTGTCGATCATCGGGCGAGGCGCGAGAAGCGCGTCGAGAGGTTGGTGATGGTCGCCGCGAGCACGATCTTCTGCTCGTTCATACCGGTCCAGGGGTTGTGTCCGCGCGTGAACCCAGCGGGGACCGCGTGTGCCTCGGTCGGTGATGGTCACGAACATCGGCGGCGCGGTACTGCGCGTCGCAGTGGCGTCGATCACCGGCATAGTGACTCGTATGTGAAATCGACCGATGACCTCCGCCGTCGTCGCCGTGGCCGTCCGATAGAGCTGCTTCATCCAGGGTGTGTTTAGGTCCCGCCGCGCGAGGCGGCGGGAAAGCCGCCCTTGGAGGTCGTTACCGACGCTGCGACTAGCCCGGACATCGTCGCCTTAACGGCGACGGTTTTGCGCGAGCGCGGCGTCTGGATTCATCTGGCAACTCATCCAGCCTCATCGGATGGGCTGTCGGCGGCACGCGCTCACGGTTGGGTCGCAACGGTCACCACGCCGTGTCGTTCACCAGACCATGCAGGCCGGTGATCGCCGATCGCAAATCGTGGGCGAGGGTCACGTACAGATGGTGTGGATGTTTCACCCCAGGGGCCATTGCCGATCTTCCGGCGTCCAGCGATCCTCTTCTGACAGGAGCCGGAGAGATGAAAGGGGATTCCGATGGCGATCGCTACCCGCGAGGCGTCCGCGACGGTCACGGACGCATTGAAAGATCATGGTCTCGGTCGAGTCGCGGAGCCGCGCGCCGCTGATCGCGCGTTTCGAGCAGTGGACGAGTCGTTGCGGATCCTGTTTCTGGTCTCCGCGGACAACGGTCTCAGCCAGCGGGCGTGGACCGCTTTGACCGAACTTGGTCACGAGGTGGCCGTCGCGGTCGTCGGGTCGGCCGAGGCCATGGAGGCGGCGGTGCGTGAGCACGATCCGCAGCTCATCGTGTGTCCGTTTCTGAAGCAGATGATCCCCGAGTCGATCTGGTCAACGCGCCGCTGTCTGATCGTGCACCCCGGTCCACGGGGCGACCGGGGACCTTCCTCGCTAGATTGGGCGATCGAGCTCGGCGAGCGCGAATGGGGGGTGACGGTGCTCCAGGCCAACCGCGAGCCGGACGCCGGCCATGTGTGGGCGACACGCGAGTTCGCGATGCCAGACGTGGGCAAGAGCAGCGTGTACCGGCACGAAGTCCGGCACGCCGCGATCGAAGCGCTCCTCGAGGCGATCGACCGGATCGTCCATCACGACAGCCTGCCGTTGCACGAGCGCCGTCCGCTCAGACGGGTGCCCAGGGGTCGGGCGCGCCCGCTAATGACTCAGAGCGTCCGCACGATCAACTGGGATGCTGACAGCACCGACACGGTCATACGCAAGATCCGCGCCAGCGAAGGGCATCCAGGCGTACTCGACACCGTTAAAGGCAGGGAGTTTTATCTGTTCGGCGCACACCGCGAACAGGTGCTGCGCGGCCAGGCGGGAGAGATCATCGCGCAGCGGACCGGTGCGATCTGCCGCGCGACCGTCGACGGAGCAGTCTGGATCGCGCACCTCAAGCGCCGCGACACAACGACCGAACGGAACTTCAAGCTGCCGGCCGCGCGCGCGCTCGCCCTGGCCGGTATCGAACTCGACGCCCCGGAGATCGCGGCCCCGACCGCTGCTTGCTCGCGCACGGACGACACCTACCGCGAGATCACCTACGCCGAGGACGCCTCTGTCGGCTACCTGCACTTCGACTTCTACAACGGCGCGATGAGCACCGAGCAGTGCAACCGTCTGCGCGACGCCTACGCCTATGCTCGCTCGCAGCGCGAGACCCGCGTGATCGTGCTAGCGGGCGGCAGCGACTACTTCTCGAACGGGATCCACCTCAACATGATCGAGGCCGCGGAGAACCCGGCCGCGGAGTCGTGGCGCAACCTCAACGCAATCGACGATCTCGTACGCGACATCGTCCAGACAGACTCGCACCTGGTCGTCTCCGCACTCGGCGGCGATGCCGGAGCCGGCGGAGTGCCGTTCGCCCTCGCCGCCGACTACGTGGTCGCGCGCGAGGACGTCGTTCTCAATCCCTACTACGGGCACATGGGCGGCCTCTACGGATCCGAGTACTGGACCTACCTGCTGCCACGGCGTATCGGCCCGGCCACGACAGCGCGGCTCACCGAGGCGCCGTTCCGCCCCGTCGGTACATCCGAGGCGGTCAGAACAGGATTGCTCGACGCCGCGTTCGGCGCGGACCTGGCCGAGTTTCGCGAATGCACCGTTCGGCTTGCCGAGCGGATCGCGCGTGACGGGCTCTATCAGGCTCGCCTCCGGGACAAACGACGCCGGCGCGCGCTCGACGAGCGCGTCAAGCCGCTACACGCGTATCGCGACGAGGAACTCGCCCGCTGCCACGACTGCTTCTTCGGCGCCGACGACGCCTATCACCGGGCGCGGCAGCGGTTCGTTTACAAGCTCGGCGAAGCCGGCGCGGCCACACCGCGGCTCGCCATGCCCGCCCCCCGACAACCCTCCGCGAAGGCCGCATAAGCGCCTGCACTCCACGCCGGAGTCACAGACAAACAGCGCGCCGGTGGCTGTCGGGCAGCGCGTCGAGTTCACGGTAGGTTTCCGCGGTGGCCTGGTTGTTGGAGCGTGATCGGGAGCTCGAGCTCATTGGTGTATTGCTCGAGGGTTGCGTTGCGGGGGAGGGCGGGGTGCTGCTGGTCGAGGGGCCGGCTGGGATCGGTAAGACAGCGCTGCTGGAATCGGCGAGCGGGCGGGCACGCGACGCGGGGGTGCGGGTGCTGGGGGCGCGGGCCGGTGAGCTCGAGCGAGAGCTCGCGCATGCGGTCGTGCGGCAGCTATTCGAGCAGTCGCTCGCAAACGTCGGGGCTCGGGAGCGTGCCACGTTGCTGGCGGGCGCCGCGGGTCTCGCGGCGCCGGTAGTCGCGCCCGGTCTGGCGCCGGCCACGGCGCTGGTTTCAGACCAGGCCTTTCCGGTGATTCACGGCCTCTATTGGTTGACGGCCAACCTCGCGCGCAGCGGTCCCGTACTGCTGGTCGTCGACGATGCCCACTGGTGCGATCGACCATCGCTGCGTTTCTTGCTCTACCTCGCGCGGCGGCTCGAGGGACTGCCGGTCGCGATCTTGCTAGCCGCGCGGGTGCGCGAACCCGATGGGGAGGTGCAGCTTCTCGATCAGATCGCCGCTGAGCCGTTGACGCGCGTGCTGGCGCCGGCCGCGTTGAGCGTCGGCGCGGTTGGCGAGCTGGTGCGGGCGAGCCTCGGCAGCCCGGATGAGCGGTTCGTGCTGGCGTGTTACGACGCCGCGGGGGAAATCCGTTCTTGACGCGCGAGCTACTTGGGGCGCTCGAGCGTGACCGGATCTCGCCGACCGCGGCCGCAGCCGGACAGGTGAGCGAACTGGGGCCACGCACGGTCCGGCGCGCGATCGTGCTGCGGCTCGCGCGGCTGCCCGGCTCGTCGGGCAGACTGGCGCAGGCCGTCGCCGTGCTGGGGACCGGAGCGCAGTTGCGCCATGCCGCGTCGCTCGCGGGGCTGGACGAGCGCTCGGCATCCGTGGCTGTCGACACGCTGGCGGCTGTGGAGATCCTCCAACCGCACCTGCCGTTGGAGTTCGTGCATCCGATCGTTCGCGCCGCGGTGTATGACGATCTCGCCCCTGCCGCACGCTCGCTTGCGCACACGCGGGCCGCGCGCCTGCTCGCCGCTGAGGACGCCGACCCCGAGCAGGTCGCGGCACAGTTGCTTGCGTGCGAGCCTGCCGGCGAGCCGTGGGTCGCGGAGCAGCTCCGCGCTGCGTCTCGCACGGCGCTCGCGCGGGGTGCCCCCGAAACCGCCCGGGCGTATCTCGAGCGGGCGCTCGCGGAGACGCGAGGATCGCCGGATCGTGGGCCGCTCCTCTACGAGCTGGGCCGGGTCGAGGCGCTGACGCGCGACCCGCTCGCCATCGCGCACCTGCAGGAGGCATTGCGGATGAGCGACGAGCCCGCCGCGCGTGCGCTGATCGCCGACCAGCTTTTCGGCCTGCTGCTGTTTGCGGGACAGTGGGACGCCGCGCTCGCAATGGTCGACTCGGCGCTACACGAGCTCGCCGGCCGCGATCCCGACGCGGTGATGCGGCTGGAGACGATGCGCGCAGCGATGGCAGGCGTCGACCCGCGACTGGTTGAGCACGTCGACCGCGATCATGCCCGGCTCAAGGGGCTCGCCCGGCGGGGCGGCACCGCGTCACGACCGCTGTCGGTGCTGCTCGGCGTTCTCGCCGCGTGGCGCATCGAGGACATCGACCAGACCATCGGGCTCGTCGAGCGCGGGCTCGACGGCGGTCGACTGCTCAGTGAGGAGGGCGCCGAGGCATGGCTCCCACAGGCGCTGACCGCGCTGATCGCCGTCGATCAGCTCGACCGGGCGCAGCGACTGGCGGACGAGATCCTCACGGAGGGATCGAGGCGAGGGTCGGTGTTCGGGGTTTCAGCGGGCTCGTCGTTCCGCGGCTGGGTGCACGCGCAGCGCGGCGCGCTGCGCGACGCCGAGGCCGACCTCCGGGTCGGGTTCGGACTCGCTGCCGAGCACGGGCTGACGTTCGCGCTGCCGTCGATCTTCAGACACGCGATCGACGTTATGCCCGAGCGACCCGGGCTCGCCGACATCGCTGCGCTGGTCGACCAGGTGGAGCTTCCTCCCGCGGTCGAGGCCACGGCTCAAGGCGCGCAGTTGCTCGACGTCCGCTCCCGGTTGCGGCTGCTGCGGGGCGAGGTGCCGGCCGCCATAGCGGATCTGCGCCGCTGCGGCGAGATCCTCGATGCCACCCACTTGACCAATCCGATCATGTCGTCGTGGCGCTCAGCGCTCGCGCTCGCGCTGCGAGTGACGGCGCCGGACGAAGCGGCACAGCTCATCGCCGAGGAACTGGATCTCGCCCGCGCCACCGGGCTGCCGCGACCACTCGGGGTCGCGTCCCGCGCCGCGGGACTGCTCGCGGGTGATGAACGCGGAATCGAGCTCTTGCGCGACGCGGTCTTGACGCTCGGCCGGTCCCCCAGCACGCTCGAGCAGGCGCGCGCGCTGACCGATCTCGGCGGCGCGCTCCGGCGCGTCGGCCGGCGCGCCGAAGCCCGCGAGCCGCTGCGCGAAGGCGTTCAGCTCGCTCGCCATTGCGGCGCTGAACGCCTCGCTGAGCGGGCTGAGCGAGAGCTGCGATTGGCAGGAGCAAAGCCCCGCAGGCTTGCGTTCAGCGGCGCCGAGTCGCTGACCGCTTCGGAGCTGAGGATCGCCGAGATGGCGGCAAGCGGGCTGACGAACCAGCAGGTCGCCGAGGCATTGTTCGTGACCTCAAAGACGGTCGAGAACCACCTCGGCCGGGTCTACCAGAAGCTCGGGATCCACTCCCGGGACGCGATCACGGACGCGCTTCGAGCCGCCGGCGCCTCGGAGACAGGCCCCCGGCGTCATTCGCCGAGTAGTCCAGCTCCGAAAAGATGAGGGAGGATCCCTCACGACGAGATGACGCCAGGAGGCAATACTCCGGCGCGTGCCTGTTGACAAGCGCCGCACCCGGACGGTCACCCTCGAGGTCGACCCGACGAGCGACCCGATCCAGGGAATCGCACGAGACGAGCGCGGAGCCGAACGTACGTTCAGCGGCTGGGTCGGCCTCGCGGCCGCCCTCGAGCATGCGCTCGAGCTGGACGCGCCGTCCGCCTCCTGGGTGGGGACGAAGGCGAGACCAGAGTGACGCTGACCTGCGCGCCCTCAGTCACCAGGGTGGTCACGCTCGCGCTCGTCGTGGCCCTTGCTCTGTGGGTGCTGCCGCGCGCGGTCGAGGCGGCCCCCAATCCGATCGTGTTCGACTCCGGTCCGCCGACGTTCACGAACCAGACGTCGGCGACGTTCAACTACCGCGATACCGCTGCGCCGTCGGCCACGCTCGAGTGCAAGCTGGACTCCGGGCCGATAGTCGACCCGTGCCCGTCGCCGCACACGGTTACGGGCCTGCCCGAGGGCCCACACACGTTGACGGTGCAAGAGGCCGCGTCGACCGGCATTCCTCCGAGCAACAGCTACACCTGGACGGTCGACCTGACGCCGCCGAGCACCCAGGTCACCGGGCGCCCTCCGGCGCTGACCAACTCGACGACGGCCACGTTCACTTTCACCTCCCCGGACGCGACGGCGACGTTCCGATGCTCGCTGAACGGCGCGCCGGCGCAGCAGTGCACCTCACCGGTCATCTACACGGGCCTCGCCGACGCCACCCGGTCGCTTCTCATCCAGGCAGTCGATCCGGCCGGGAACGTGGACCCCACGGCGCAGCCGATCGTCTGGACGGTGGACAGCACGCCCCCGGACACCGCGATCGCCAATCCCGGGAACGTCGTCGCGCAGGACGTCGTGTCGTTCTCGTTCACCTCGACCGAGGCCGGCTCGACGTTCCAGTGCGCGTTCGGGAACGCGCCGTTCGCCGCGTGCACCTCGCCGGAACCCGTCGATGTGCCGGGTTCCGGCGCGCACGTGTTCAAGGTCCGGGCGATCGACGGGGCCGGCAACGTCGATCCAACGCCGGCCGTCTACCGGTGGACGACCGACCTGACCCCGCCCAAGCGGCCGAAGGTCACGATCTTCCCGGACCCGATGGCGAGCGCGGGCCGGGTGGCGCCGGTGCCGGTCGCCCAGCGGAATCCGGGGCTAGGCGTGACGTTCACGAACCCCGCGGCGACCATTCTGAGCACGCCGACGTTCACGCTCGGCACCCGGCTCCGGGCCCAATGGTCGAGCGACTCGACCGCCAAGTCCTACGACGTCACGATCGACGAGTTCCCGCAGGACTCGACCGGGATGGGCTTCCACGGCGAGGAGCTCGACCTCCACACGCAGTATTCCCACACGAAGCGAACCGCGCTGGTCCTGCACCTCTACCCGGGCGCCACCGTGTGCGTCAAGGTCGACGCCAACGACAAGGTCGGCAACACGTCAAAGACCAGGACCTCGTGCACGTCCGTCCCGGTCTCGTTCACGCCGCGCGACATCGGCCCTCCGCCTCATAAGGACGCCAAGGCGTTCCGCGGCTACTACATCATCCTCGGCGAAAAGGGCTACGAGTTCGTGCAGGACATCGGCGACGAGTTCTACTTCACGCCGACGCATGCCGCGCTCGTCGCCGAGCGCTGCGGCACCTGCGGCGTGGTCGAGTTCGACTTCGACAGGTTCGTCGGCAACCCCCACGACAAGCTCCACACGCTGACGACGGTCAACCTGAACGGATCGGACAAGAGCGGCGACTTCGATCTGATCAACGTGGCGCTCCCGGTCCACCGACTCGAGCTGGACGGGATGGGGGATCTCGTGATCAGAGCCGTCTCGGGACGCCCGCGGATCTCCGGCATCGGGATCGCCAACTAGTGAGCGCAGGCAAGGGTTTGAGGGTCGACATCAGCTGCGGGAAGCATTTGCGCGATCGGCCGGTGGGGCTGGGGATGGTCGCGGTGACGGTGGCGTGCTTGGCGATCGCGGTCGCCGCGCCGACCCTCGCGGCGGGCAACACACCCCGGCGGGTGCCTATGAGCCTGTACAAGCTGTCGCTGAAGATCTCCGGCAAGCGGCTCCTCGGAAATGGCGCGCAGAACCCGATAGCCGTCGACCGGCACGGCAACGCGTACACGTTCAACGCCACCAGGACCCAGCAGGGATCGATCCCATCGGGTGATGCGCCCGACGTCGAGGAGCTATCGCCGTCCGGAAAGGTGATCCGCTCGTTTTCGACGACCTTTCGTGTGCGCGGCCAGAGGTTCTACATGCAGGTCGATGGAATCGCGGTGACTCCGGGTGGGCACGACGTGTTCGTGGTCGGCAACTACTCCGAGAGCCTTAGCGGATTGGTGGACTCAAAGCCGTTCCTGGCCAAGTATTCCGCGTCGACCGGTGCCTTTCTCAAGGGCTACCAATTCGACACGGCAGAGACGCGTCTCGGAAGCGGAGTAGCGGTGGATCCGACCGGGCAGCATGTCTATGTCGGGGACGTGGGCAACCCGTTCGTGGTTCGAACGACCGCGCGCGTGTATGAGTTCGACGTCGCGGGTCTGCACAAGGTGCGCGGCTTCAGGTTGGCCGGCAACGACCTGTGCTGTGATTTGGCGATCGCCCCGGACGGCCACCTGTTCGTCCAGGTCGGTCCTCCGCACAGCACGCAGGTCCTGCTCCAGGAGTACAGCTCCAGCGGCGGGTTCGAGAACCAGTTCATCAGCCCGCAAGGTGGTCTGGCGATCGGCCCAAGCGGGGATATCTTCGCCGGCTCCAGAACCATGCGCCGGATCGACCGGCTGTCGCGCAGCGGCAAATTGCTGGAGACGGTCGGCGCCGGTCACTTCACCGGCTTCCCGGTTGTGGGGGCGGCCGACGGGGCCGGCGACGTCTACGCATTCGACGAGGCAAAGAACGACGTGTCGACGATCCTGAAGTTCGCCCCCGTCGTCCCGCATACGACGATCACGGCCCATCCGCCGTCGACGTTGAAGATCCCCACGGCGACATTCCGGTTCAAGAGCTCCATTCCCGGCGCGAAGCTCGAGTGCCGCCTGCGCAAGGCCGGCGCCGGTCCGCCGACGTTCAAGCCGTGCTCAAGTCCGACGACCTACGCCCAGCTGAACGGGAGCTACACGTTCGAGGCAAGATCGATCTCACCAGCCGGCCCCGTCGAGCGCACGCCGGCCAGGTTCAAGTTCAAGGTCCAGCTCCTGTATCCCCAGACGGTGATCACCTCCACTCCGGCCAGCACGATCGGAGTGACGAGCGCGACGTTCGCCTTCAAGAGCTCCGTCGCAGGTGCGACGTTCGCGTGCCGCCTCGCGCCGGTCGGATCCTCGCCACCGGCATTCAAGACATGTCCGAGCCCGGTCACCTATGTGCAGCTCAGCGACGGAACCTGGAAGTTCGAGGTGCAGTCGACCTCAACGCACGGGGTAACCGACCCGACGCCGGCCACCTACCAGTTCACGATCGACACGACTCCGCCGACCGTCGCCGCGCCGGCCGCGCTGACCATCCCGGTCGGCGGACAGCTACAGCTCGATGGAACGCTCGGCGTCCAGGAGAGCTGGTCCGCAAGCGATACCTACAGTCCTTCCTCCGACCTGCTCTACACGGTCGAGCAGCGCGCGGGCGCGACCCCCACAGCCCTTGGGTCGTTTGCCGCCATACCGACGCTGACGGACATGCAAGGGACGACAGCGGCGATCGCGCCGATCGCGCCAGGTGGCCCGTATCACCAGTTGCGCGTGCGGGCCGAGAACCAACTCGGCGTCGCCGCCGAGAGCCCGCCAACCGACCCGTTCAGACTCGACGTGATCGACGACAGCGATGCGTCGATCGTCTATTCAACCGGGTGGGCGCAGACCAGCGATGGCGCCGCATACGGCGGAAAGCTCCACAGCACCAGCACCGCCGGCCAGACTGCGACGATGACGTTCTCGGGCCAGTCGCTTGCCGTGATCGCGCCGCTCGGTCCCGCCTACGGATCTATCCAGGTCTGCCTCGACCCGGGCGTCAGCGTTGCCGGCTGCAACACCGTGACGCTTCATTCCACTACCGCCATCGAGCGCGACATCGTCTGCGTCAGCGGTCCTCTCGCCGCCGGATCACACACCATCCAGGTCACCAACCCAAGCGGCTCGCCGATCGCACTCGACGGCTTCGTCGTGCTCGGCTGAGGACCCACCGGGCGGCCGTGGCATGCGCCCGCCGCGTCCGCTCGAGCCGGCGGACCAGGAACCGACCTCGGGCTCGAGATTTGATCGCGTGTGTCCAGCGGTTCGACAACCGCGCTCGCCACCAAAGGAGCCATGCGATAGGAGCCGACGGCCCACTCGAGGACGACCGGAATCGGACACATGCAGCCACGCATCACGGTCGCCGTGCGTACCCGCGCGACATCGAACGAAGGTCTCGAGTCGGAGTGCAGCGCCGGTCTCGCAAATCGCCAAAGGGAGGAAGCGATACCCGCTGCGCCTCGGCGAGCGGGAGCCGGCAGGATCGCGGACCTGGCTCCTCAGATGGACGGCGAGGGACACCGAACTTTCGCTGCCCTTCACCGGTGAGCAGGAATGAGGTCCCGGGGCAAGCCTCGACCCGAGCAATACCTGGAAGGCGTGGGATCCGACAGCTCGAGGGGCGGGATATGACCGTGTCGTTGAACGCCGTCGCGCGGTCGCGTTGGCACGTCACTATCGCGAGGTGGAAGGCCTCTCTGTTGCTCAGATCGCTCGCCGCCTCGGCCGCTCGCCGGCGACGATCAAGGCGTACTTCTACGACCCGTCTGATGCTAACAAAAGGCCTACGCATAGACTGGCAGACATGCTGTGTCCGTTGACGGGATGCCCGCTGGATGCGCTCGGCGTGATGGTGCAACGAGTGCTGCCAGAAGATCGAATCGTGCTGCGATGGCGGCGGCTGCCCCAGCCACACTAGGCTGAGCGCCGCGCGCTGCGCGAGCGGGGCGTCGACGGCATGGTCGCAGTCGGGGATGCAACTCGTTCCGCTGGGCGTCGTAGACGAGCCGTTGCCCCGCGATCCACCGCCGTGGCTCGAGCGAATGATCGTCGGCGGCGTTCACGTCACGCAGAGATCCATGCATTGCAGGAGGTCGCCGGAGCAGATCGAAATGCACGGGACGCGAGCCAGCCAGAGGAGTAGTGGGTATGCAGCAAACAACGCCATCGCAGTCGCGGAAGAACGTGCGGCGCGCCGTCCTCGTGTGGGGTATTCCGGTCCTGCTGGTCTTCCTGCTCGTGTTCGCCAACTCAGCTCCTTGGTGGCTCGCGATCATCGCCATCCTGTGGTTGCTTCTCATATGGGGCGTGAGCAGCAGTGAACGCAAGAAGGCTGCTCGAGCCCGTGCGGCGCCACGGGTTCACAGCCGATCGAGACGTACCGGCGTACCGCGTGTGTCCCAACACTGGGAATCTGACCCGCGTGGCGGAAAAAGTCGCTGAAGGCTGAGGGATCTCATGCCTAGTCAGCCTGACGAACTCATGACTTTGGCCGAGGTCGCGGCGATTCTCAAGCTGTCTCCAGTGCCTGCCGTTCGGTGACCTCCGCCTGCTGCTGGGCCTGTCTCTTCGCCGCAGCGGTTCGAGCGGCGGCGGCAGCTCGAGCGCGCGCGGCGGCGAGTGCCCGTCGATGCTGCGCGCCTGACCGACGGCCAGTCGCGATCGCTTCCGCCTGAAACCGCAGTTGGGAGCAGCGATGGTAATGGCGCCAAATGCAACTTCACGACGACGGGGTGCTACCAGCGGCGAGTGAGCAGACGCTCTCGCGGGCGGCGCACATTTGGTTCCTGAAGCCGGGGCACTGGTTCGGTTCCTGTTGAAGGTCGTGATCGGGCGAGATCTCAGCGTCGGGTAGTGAACCGATCTTCCGCCCACGCGTCCCGTCGGGCAATGACAAGCGCCGCGCCTGCTCGCCCGCGGGCGAGATCAGACCGACCGCTACTGGGTCTTCGGCCGGTCCGCGGCTTCGGCACCACTCCGAGTCGGTGAGCGCGGCACAGCATCGGAGTTCTCGAGCCCTCGCGCTCTCGGTGTAGACGGGCGGAGCCTTCCGTTCGCACGGTCGTGCCCGAGCGGGCGTGATTGTTGCAGGCCGTCGGTCGCGTCGTGGTACAACAGGAGATGAGGGAGTTGCGGCATGGGATTGGGAGACACGGCTCGGAGCGGAGCACCGGATTCATGTCTGTGCCGGTGATCCTCGCGGTGGTTGTTGGGTTATTCGTGCTTGCGGTGGTCGCCGTTCGGGTGTGGGCGCTCCGGTCGCGGACGCGACCGGAGCGACCGGTGACCGAGGCGGAGGCCCGGGCCCACGCGTCGCCGCTGACGCGGAGCGTCTTGTCGGTCACTTCTCGGCAGCGGCCCGGCGGCCCGGAGGGTGCGGACACGTAGCGGCGTGTCGCACGCTCGGGCGCGTTCTGAGGTCGAATTGTGTCTAGATCCGGCTCGTCGGAGGTACTACTGATCTCGCCGCCACGAGCCGTCACGCTCGAGGAGACGGCATCGCCGTTGGCCCTGACCTCGGCGCACGGATGGCGACGGAGTGACCCGCGTGTCCGGGCCCCTCGCCCCACCGGCCATGAGCAGTATCCGTCGTGTAGCGGGACGAGGGTTCTCGTGGTCGCGCTCGAACTAATATGGCTGGCGTAACACCGTTTCGGTGGCCGCTTTTCGATGACCACGAACCGGGCGGCAACAAGGCGACCCTCACGCTCACGGGCATTGACGCCCGACTCGGGTCGCGTCCTTATTTGAGCTACACACGAGAGGTGCACCATGCCCGACTTTGTCCAGACCGAGATCAAGGCGATCGACGACCAGCTTCGCATTCTCAAGGACGAGGCATCGCGCCTTGAGGCGGCACGCGCTGCGCTGACCGGCGGACCGCGCCGGCGCGGACGACCGGCCACAAACGGAGCCGCACGAACGTCCGCACGTCCGGCGAGCCGGCGGAACGGCCGCGCAGCCGCCCCGCGGCCTCGTCGCGACGGTAACACGCGCGCCAACCAGGCACTCGAGCTCGTTCGCGAACGGCCCGGGATCACCATTCCCGAGATCGCCAAGGCCATGAAGATCGAGCCCAACTACCTCTACCGCGTGCTGCCGCGGCTGGCCTCAGACGGCCAAGTCAAGCGCGACGGCCAGGGGTGGCATCCGTCGTCGTCGACCTCCACCACCCCGCAGCCCGTGGGCAACGTTCGTGGACGCAAGCAGACCCGCGCGACCAAGTCCCAGCCGGCGGCCTCCGCACCTCGCGCCAAGCGGACTCAGCGAACCGCAGCATCGACACCGGCGACCAACGGCCGCTCCAGCCGCGGCGCGACCAAGGCCTCCGTGCTCGCCGCGCTCGCGGGAGGTGAGGCGATGACCGCCGGCCAGGTCGCCACCAAGGCCGGGCTCGCACGGCCCACAGTCTCGACCACGCTGTCCAAGCTAGCCAAGACCGGCGAGGTCCAAAAGGCCGAACGTGGCTACCGCCTTAGCTCCACCGCCTAGACACCCCGAGACACCCAGGAGCCGGCGAGTCCACCAACCATTCTCCCGTGAGCCTCGCCACCGGCAGGCTCGCGACCACGGAGTCCTACCTAGTGAGGGCGTCCGGAAATCTGTGTAGGCGGCTGAGCTTGTGTTAACTCTAAAGTATGGGTTGAGGGTTGTCCAGTTGTGGGTGTCAGCTTGCGTCGGGGACGCGGTCGCCGAAGTGGATCTTGAACGCGAGGAGCGCCACGGTCCAGTTGCGCGTGCGGGTCCACGCCGGGACGGCGTTGGTGAGGGCGAGGTAGATCAGCTTGCGGGCGGCGTCCTCGTTGGGGAAGTGGCCCTTGGTCTTGATCGCTTTGCGTAGCTGCCGGTTGAGGGCTTCGATGGCGTTTGTGGTGTAGATCACGCGGCGGACTTCGGGCGGAAAGGCTAAGAACGGGATCACGTACTCCCACGCGTTCAGCCAGGCCTGGGTGATGACCGGGAAGCGGGCGCCCCACTTCTCGTCGAAGCGCTCGAGCTCCTGCTGCGCGGCGTCTGCGTCCAGCGCGGTGTAGATCGGCTTCAAGTCGCGGGCGACTTGCTCGCGCTCCCGGCGGGGCACGTACTTCAAGGAGTGGCGGATGAGGTGAACGATGCAGGTTTGGACGGTGGTGTTGGGGAAGATCGCCTCGATCGCCTCCGGGAAACCCTTGAGCCCGTCGACGCAGCAGATCAGGATGTCGCGGACGCCGCGCTGCTTGATATCGGAGAGCACCTGCATCCAGAACTTGGCGCCCTCGGTCTCCTGGAACCACAGGCCGAGGACGTCGCGGTCGCCCTCGAGCGTGATCCCCAACGCCAGGTAGCAAGCGCGGCGCTGGACCGTGCCGCCCTCGCGGATCTTCAGCACGAGCGCGTCGAGGAAGATGACCGGGTAGACGTCCTCCAGCGGCCGCTTGGCCCACTCGCGGACGTCATCCATCACGCCGTCGGTGACCTTTGAGATCAGCTCACGGCCGACCTTCACACCGTAGATCTCTTCCAGGTGCGCCTCGATGTCACGCGTCGAGAGCCCGCGGCTGTAAAGCGCGAGGATCGTGTCGTCGAACCCGACGAACCGCCGCTGACGCTTGCGGACGATCTTCGGCTCAAAGCTCCCATCGCGGTCGCGTGGGGCCTCGAGCGGGACCTTGCCGTGCTCGGTCACAAGCGTCTTCGGGCTCGTCCCGTTACGCGAGTTCCCCGTCCCACCAGGCGGCTCGGCATGCGGCTCATAGCCCAGATGGTCGGTCAGCTCGACCTCCATCGCGCGCTCCACCAGCCGCTTCGTGAGCTGCGCCAACAGCCCGCCCGGCCCAGCGATCTCGTCCTCGGTCCGGGCGCCGGCCAGCAGCTGATCGATCACCTCATCCGAGATCCGCTCGCCACCAGGCCGGTCAACCATCCGACGCAGTCTGGCGCGGTCCACGGCGTCATCCACCCGCTCCTGGCCCAGGGACCTAAGGTCTCGCTCCTCCAACGGGGGCGCCGGCGGCTCGCCTGGCGGCTCGCCGCCGGCGCCATACAGATGAGGATCACTCGCTGACTCGAAGAACTTCTCTTTGGTTGAAGGCATGACGATCGCTTTCGTTCATGCCTACACAAATCCTCGGACACTCCCTACCTAGTCGGCGCGTCGGCAGCCGCTCCACGATCGGCCCTGCGCGGTCGTTTGGGTGGCTGCAATTGTCCGATAGGAGCTGTCTGACACGGGCGCGCGAGATGGCTGCTTGAGCGGCATTGCGGTCATCTCGTCGGCAGAGCGGAGATGGCCGCTTTGGGCCTGGCGCTTGCCAGCTCAGCGGATCGTGCTAGCAGTCCGCGCGGCCCTGCTGACCGCGCAACGCAGGTGAATCGGCTGCCTGGCCGAGATGCGCGCGCTGGCATCGAAGCGGGTGTCCGCGCCGATGAGACCTACCACCGTAAGCTTCAAGCGCTCACTTCTGCTCAGCCAGGAACGAGCAGTCGGACCTGATCGCTGCTCGTAGCCCGAGGGAGCTGTCCGGTCAGTCCGCGTCGAGAATGTTGCTTTCGCCGTTGGCGCGCTTGCTCGGCGCGCATCGTCAAGCAAGCGCTCACGCCTTCTCCCAATCGCCGCCGCGTTATCGCACGGCGTGCGTTTGCGCCGTTCATCCGTTGTGGGTGATGCGGCATGGCTACCGGCGGCTATGGTCGAGCGGCCTTCGTGTTGGGATTGGCAGTCAGGTAAGGAGGACGTCTTCGTGCTCGACCGCGTTTTGGGCCTTCCGGCGACGGTGGTCGGCGTTGAGGCGCACGAGAGGGTCACCGCGGAGGACTACGAGAAGGTCGTGATCCGGGCGGTCAGAGCGGCCGAGGCGGCCTCCAGCGGTGGGAGGGCCAGGGTGTTGGTCGTGCTCGGCCGTGATTTCCGGGGCTTCACGGCCGGCGCCGTCTGGCAGGCGACGAAGCTCGCTCTCGGACGGTTTCGCCGCTGGGAGCGCATCGCCATTGTCGGCGATGCGGTGTGGCTTCGGCGCGTGATCGGGGTGGCGGGTTGGGCGATAGCGGGCGAGATTAGGGTGTTCGCGCCGGGCCGGTTCAACGACGCGCAGGCATGGGTGACGTCGCCTCGCCAGCTCAGCGGCGCCAGGCGGTTCTTCGGTGACGTGATTATCGGGCTCGGCGTGCTCAACGAGATCCGCCACCGCGTGATGGGGGTGGTGTTCGGCGCGGAGCGCGGTTTGGGTTCGAATCTCGTCACGGTGATCGTGTTGGGATCGGTTGTGAACGGCGTCCGCCGGGTCATCGCGGCGCCCGGCGCGCAGGTGCGCAAGGCGCGATCGAGCCCGACGATCGTTGGGGACTCGCTCATCGCCGCCGGCGTGCTCAGCGAAGCGATCGATCGAGTCACGGTACGCCGGGCCAGGGCCGCGGCCTCGACGGCGGCGCTGATCGTGTTCGCCTTGGTCGTGCACGCAATCCGCCAGCCGCTAGTGCGCGCGCTCCGCGCGATCCGGGCGACGATCCGCAGCGTCCTAACAGAGGAGCGCCGAGTACGGGACGCGATCCGTCGCTACGGGGCTGGGAGCGCGGGCGGCAGTGCTGACGTTGATCTCTCTGGCAGCCCGAGCGGCGCGGACGGTAACGGGTGAGGAGCTGCTGGTTCCTGGCGATATGCCAGCGGAGTTTGTTGAGACCCCGATCTGCTCAGAGCAATGCCACCGCTTGGGCGGCGGGGGTGGTTGAACCGCATCCTCACGCGGCCCCCGTCGGCGCCCGATCCCCCCGACGAATCGTGCCCGTAGCCGTGGCCAGGGCATCCGGCCAGCTCGTCACGGGCGCATTGGGCAACTAGCACGAGCTAGCGTCCCCGGCGCCGGCTCCTCTAATCAGCGATTGAAGAAGTAGCGCGTTGAGACCGGAGCAGGTCTCTGTCGCGGCAATTATCCGCACCCGAGATTCGCCAGGAGCGCAACCGGCGACCCAGTGGCCGCCGGCGAAGGTGACGACCGCCCAGCTTGCCGCGCTGAGCGGGTCTGAGCTCGGCGCGGGCGACGTACTCGTCGGCACCACGAAGCAGGACTGCGGCGGGTCCTCCAACCACTCGGAGCCGGGCCAGATCGGAGTCGAGAGACTGCCCCGTTACGCCTGGAGCGGCAGCGAGCACTTCGTGGCCGCTCTGCTATTCGACCGGTAGCGTCGAGCAAGTCCCCTGACCCTCCTTCTGGACGAGGAGCGCGTCTCTCGACAGATCTGCTCTTGCGTCGGCGCGAAGGCGGGTGCGTCTCAACGCCCAGGGTCCGTCCGCGACCGGTCGACGATGAGTAGCCTGCGCATTTGCCCGTGGAGACCCGAGCCGAGCTCGCGCTTGATCCATCAGCGCTCGACCGTCTGAGGGCTCGGCTTGCTGACGCTCGGCTCGGCCCGCGGCTCGGCGACGATTGGGAGCACGGCGTCTCGCACGCGTGGCTGACCGAGCTGCTCGCCGACTGGCAGCGATACGAGCCCGCCCGGCTCCAGACACGGCTCGACCGCATGGAGCACCGCCGCGTCGAGCTCGACGGCCTGTCGATCCATCTCGTCCAGACCGCTGGCGTGGGCCCCAACCCGCTGCCGCTCGTGCTCACCCATGGCTGGCCCGGCTCGTTTCTCGAGCACGCCGAGCTTGTGCCGCTGCTCGCTGACCCGGCAAGCCATGGAGCGGATTCCGACGACGCGTTCGTTGTCGTCACACCGTCGCTCCCCGGGTTCGGCTTCAGCGACACGCCGCCAAGCGCGCTCTCAAGCCGCGAGACGGCCAGTTTGTGGCGGCGGATGATGAATGCCCTCGGTGACGAGCAGTTCGTCGCGCATGGCAGCGACCTTGGGGCCGGGGTGACCGGCTGGCTTGCTCGTGACCACGGGGATGCCGTGCTCGGGATCCACCTCGCGACACCCGGACTTGCCCTTCCCCGCAGTGTCGAGGGCAGCCACGGAGAACAGCGCTTCGCCCACGAAGTCGCCGATTGGAATCGCCGTGAAGGCGGCTATATGCATGAGCACTCCACCAAGCCGGCGACGCTGGCCGCCGCGCTCTCCCACAGCCCGGCGGGTCTCGCCGCGTGGGTCGGCGAGAAGCTCGTCGCGTGGAGCAGCATGCGCGCGGATGGCTCGCCGGCGTTGACGCGCGAACGGATGCTCGACACGCTGACGCTGTACTGGGCGACCGGAACGATCGCAGGCTCACTGCTGCCCTACTGGGCGTTTTCCCGCCACCCCGAAGCGCAGCTGTCACCGGGTGACCCTGCACCGACGCCGACCGCGATCTCGATCTTCGGCGGCGAGCGGGTCCCGTTTCCCAAACCACCACGGGAGCTCGCTGAGCGTTTCTACACGGTCAGCGCCTGGCGCGAGCACGAGCGCGGAGGCCACTTCCCGGCGCTCGCCGAACCCGCGTTGCTCGCCGCCGACCTCCGCAAGGCGTTCGCCTCGTTGCGTGGTCGCTGAGCCCAGGACTCAGAACCTGAACCGCGTGGCCACGGTCCCGCTCTGCGCCCGGAACGGAGCAGCGACGGGACGGGCGCGGACACGTCACCGGGCAGTGCTGGTTCCGGACAGTTGTGGTCGCGCGCGCGGCCAGGCTGCCCGCTCAGGTTTCCCCGTGGTGGCTGCTGCTCGACAAGCGGCCACGGCGCCCGCGCGACCGGTTTTTGGTCGGCGGCCGGTAACGAGGCTGTGCTCAAGGTCGGCAGGCATGGTCGGCCTGCGGACGTACTTCCGCATACCGAGGATCCGATAGTCCGGGCCGGCGCTGTTCCTCGTCGTCCGCTGCGGGAGCGTCGCGAGCCGGCTTCAGGTCGCTCGGAACGGCAGGGGTTGCGGCAGTCTGAGGGGGTCCGCGCTGGCTTCCCGTATTAGCCCAAACGAGCAGCGACCCGTCCTTCGCTTCGTGATCGGTCGTACCTGGACCAACCGAGAACGCCCGCGTACGTCGCCGGCTGGGGCGCCACCTACAACGGAGACCCCACGCTCGAGGCGTACCTTCAATGGGCGCCAACCGTGGTTCAGCGCTCGGCGTACTGCTCCCAGTTTGACGGCTCCTTCACCGCCTTCTCGAAGCTCTGCACGGTGAATCCGCCCAACTACTCGACGGGAACCTGCGTCGGCGATAGCGGCGGTCCTCTGGTTGCCAAACGCAGCAACGGGCAGCTCGTCGAGATCGGCATCATCGACCAGGGGCCGGTCGACTGCAACACATATACGGCGGACTACTTCGCCAACGTGATCTCGCTCAACGCATGGGCGACCGGATGGATCCGTGCGGTGACGCCAGGAACAACCGCCGCGCCCTCGCCGCAGCAGTCCCCACCAACGCAGCAGTCCTCGCCGCCACCGCTTCGTCGCCTGACGTTCCCTGACGCTCGCGGCGACGTGCGCGACGTTCTCATCGGCGTACTCGGCGAACGTGCCGACCCGACGCACAACTACAAAGCCAGATGCTCCCGCAGCTCCGCTATCCGCGTCACATGCGCCGTCTCGTTCTGGAACGGACCGAACGACTACTACGGCAGCGTCAGCGTCCGCTACTTCCACGGCAAGCTTGATGACGGCAGGTGGACCGACTCGTTCACGATCCACTGGGTCAACGACCAGTGCTACCACCACTCCGGAAACCGACAGCGATGCCAGATCCACACGCGACGAGGAACGTGGTGACCGCGAGCTAAACGCGGAGCGTCAATCGCCAGCGCAAGCGGAACCGACGCGCGCTGCAACCACCGGCGCGTGCGTCTAGCGGGAAGTCACCTCGTCAACAGGCGCGTCCTCTCGAAGGTCGCGCACAGCGCAAAGCCTACGCACCGCGATCAGTGCCCAACTCGTCCGCGAGGTCGGGGCGATTCCCACGTCATGTTCGGTGCTGGTTGATCCGCTCCCGCGTTAGGAGTATGGTGAACACCAGACGTCCCGGCATCGAGGAACCGTGGACCTCGGACGCGCTCACCACGTTCGCGGTATCCGGCTATCCGGGTGGTTTCGTCATGTTGCTGCGTGCGACCACAAACGTTCCGCGGGGAGAGCGAGCCTTATACGCATCGCCCGCGTCCCGGCGTCGGCGCCGGTTGCGTGCGATGCTTGTCGCGCTCGTTGCCGTCACAACGGTCGGCGGGTCCGTGTCGCCGGCAGTGGCGCAGACGCGCCTCGAGCCTCCAGGCTCCACCGGCCCCGAGCTCATTGACCCAGACGCGGTAGCAGCTTTGACTTGGACCGTGCCAGAGCGCTACAGCGCCACCTTAGGTCCGGGACAGTACGAAGAGGTCTACGATCCGAGTTACGTCACGCCCCGAGGGTGGTCGATCAACTTCGACGCGTGCGCCTCTCGGGCCGTGCGGCGCATTGAGCGCTACACGATAGTCGTCACCCGCGAGAACTACCGACGAACGCTTGACGGCAAGGCGTGCCGGTTCAGCCTGCACCACGTGCTTCCGAGCCTGGGTCTCTACCGAGTGGAAGTTGTCGTGCACACCGCACTCGGCGCGAGCCCCACGCTAAGGACCAACGTGGAGCTGCGCGACTACCTCATCGTCTCGATCGGTGACTCGCTGTCCTCTGGGGAGAGCGTCCCGGATTGGCCAGGCAGCTATACGGTCGACGCCAACCCCTTCACCGGTGAAATTCATTCCGCGACGGCCGTCCACCCTGTCGTTTGGACCGACCGTCGCTGCCACCGCTCGCCGCGCAGCGGCCCATCGCTTGCCGCCAAGGCGATCGAGGACGCCAGTCGACACTCATCGGTCACCTTTGTGAGTTTCGCCTGCTCGGGGGCCGAGATCGCCAATCTCGTCAACCAGGATTACGCGGGCTCAGAGCGCGGCCCGCTCCCCCCGTTGCAGCCACAGGTCAGCGCGGTGCGGGACCTGGTCGGCGATCGCGAGATCACCGCGCTGCTGATCACCGCCGGCATCAACGACCTGCATTTCGCGGACATCATTGACGCGTGTGCCTCAAACGACAACCGCAGGGTGGGCCACACGGATTGCGTCACCGGGTTCGCGGCCAGCGGGATCGTCAATACCAAGCTCCCCGGCCGGTACGACAAGCTCGCCGCCGCTATCGCGAAGCGGCTTCCGCGTGTTCGAGAGGTCTACATCGCCGACTATCCCAGCCGAGTCTTTGCCAACGGCGGCTGCGGCGCGCTCGGGTTTCCCGGCGTGGGCATCGACCGCGCAGAAGGCGAGGAGATGCGAACCCTCGGCGGCTTTCTCGACACTCAGATCAACCATGCCGCGCGTCGCCATCGTGACCAGCACTGGAATTACGTCGAGGGACTCACCGAGCCGTTCGACCCGCACCCCTACGCGTGTGAGCGGGGCACTAACACGTGGTTCACCACCTATGAGGGGTCGTGGGCCCATCAGGGCAACGAGAAGGGGACCGCTCACCCCAACCGCGCCGGGCACCGCGCGTTCGCTCGTCTGCTCGGTCGAGCCGTGGTGCCCAACCAGGCGACTACACCTTTTCGGCAGGTCACGGTGGTCATCGACGCGCTGCGGTGGCGGGCCTCCAGCGACGGAAGCCCCCGCACCGTCGAGATCACCATGTACGAGTTCCCGCGGGATTTCATCGGCACGACCCGCACGGTCAGCATCCCGCAAACCGGTGAGTGGATCCCCGTTCCGGCCGGAGTCGGGACTTTCACGATCCCACTGTTCCTGGCTCCCGCCTCGCCGCGGCACGCAACGCAGATATATTTCTCCCTGAGCAACATCCTGCCTATCCACCACACCGTGGGTGACAGCTACGGCGTCGGTTCGCATGAGTTCGCAGGCCGCCGGCTCGCAGTGCGATACCACGTGAGCGCCGTCGATCTTGCCCCGCCGCTTTCACCCTAAAACGTCTTCGTGGCCCTAGAGGCGACGAGCAGGTGCGACGACGCCCTACCGTTCCGGACCAGCTTTCGTACCGGCGCGAGCATGACTGCTGCCTGTGACCGATAGCCGTCGCGCGCCGCGCCCGGCGTACAGACCAACACGGCGCGGAAAATTCATCGGTCAGGCCACACCGAGGACCGGTTGACCACCGCGCCAAGCGGATGCTGCGTACGGAAGGGAACCACGAGCGGCACCCGCATCGTGCCGAGGAGGGCACGTTGTGGACGTGAATCCGAGGGTGTCCCGTAAGACCGGTTTGGTGAAGCGTGTCGGTGACGGGGCGAGAAACGGGACATCAGTCGCGGCCGGTCGCAGTGGTCGAGTGGGCACCGTGTCCCCGACCTGCGCGCGCCTGCAGAAAGCAGGGACGCGCGGGCCGCTCGGGTCGCGTCCCGTCACCGCTGTAAATTCGGTCGCGGTTCAGGTTCCCGCGGTTGAGTCTAAGCGGCGGTCACCTCCTCGTCGAGCGTGTCCGGGTCGGCTTGTTGGTATTTGATTCGCTAGAAGTGTTGGCGGTCGACGTCGGTGAAGGTCGCGGCGTTGCTGGCGTGGCTGAAGAACAGGTCGAGCACCGCCCAGACGAGCGAGAGGCAGCTGGTCTCGCCGGGGAATCGGTCCATCACTTTGGTGCGCCGGCGGCGAAGGAGATCCGGGCCAAGCATCCACATACCGGGGTGCTCGTCCTCTCGCAATACGCCGAACCCGGCTACGCGATCGAGCTACTCGAGGATTGCGCGGACGGCATCGGCTATCTGCTCAAGGACCGCATCAACGATCTGCCGGAATTCACCGCGGCCGTGCGCCGGGTTGCCGCGGGCGGCTCGGCGCTCGATTCCTCGGTCGTCTCTCAGCTGGTCGGCCGCCGGCGACGAGACGATCCGCTCGCCGCGCTCACGTCGCGCGAGCGCGAGGTCCTCGAGCTGATGGCCGAGGGCCTCTCGAACATCGCGATCGCCGAGCGGATCATCATCACCGAGCGCGCCGTCGAGAAGCACGTGACGAGCATCTTCCAGAAGCTCCATCTTGCGGCAGCAGGCGACACGCATCGCCGCGTGCTCGCGGTCCTCACCTACCTGCGCAGTTAGGGATAGTCAGGGTGCGGTTACCCGCACCCCCGACACTGGTCAGCCCCATTCTCGCAGCGGTCCCATGGTGCGACCCTTGCCCGCGATGCTCATGACGACAACACCGCAGTCAGCGATCCGCGAGCTTGATCACCGCACGAATGATGGCCTCGACGTGCGGCTGTTGTGGAACTCACGTACGAATCAGGTGTTCGTCGCCGTCGAGGACCCGCGAAGCGGCGACTTGTTCGAGGTCACCGTTTCCGGGGCCGACGCGCTCGATGCATTCCACCACCCCTATGTCTATTGCGCCGACGGACGCGCTTCCAACCATTAGTAGGGCAACAGGATGACCAACACTCACATCACATATCAGTTAGCGCTCTACCGAATCACCGCATTTCACAACGAGGCCGCCGCGGCGAGGTTGACAGACGAGGTGCCACCCGGTCACCGCGGGGGCTTGTGGCAGCGGCTGGTTCGATGGCTGCCCGTCCTACGCGGACGAGCCCGCAACCCCCATACCGCTGGCTGGCGCCGAGGCTCGTTGATGCGTGGCGACTAGCCGCTCGCCAGCACTGCGACCACTGAAGACAAGGAGACATGAGATGGCCGTTTCTCGCGACCGCCGACCGGGGGCGGACTCGATCACCCGATCCGCTGGAGAGGCAATGCATTCGCTTCGTGGTGACGATCAGCGACGCTGGATCGCGCTCGTTGTGCTGTGCGCCGGCTTTCTGATGATCATCCTCGACCAGACGGTCGTGAACGTCGCGCTGCCCTCGATTCAAAGGGATCTGCATTTTTCGCAATCCAGTCTTGCCTGGGTTGTCAATGCATATCTGATCGCCTTCGGTGGACTGCTGCTGCTGGCCGGGCGTCTCGGTGACTTGATCGGGCGGCGGCGGGTCTTCCTCGCCGGGCTGGCGCTGTTCACTACGGCGTCGATCCTGTGCGGGCTCGCGCAGAGCCAGGAACTGCTGATCGGCGCGCGGTTTCTCCAGGGGATTGGCGGAGCGATGACCTCTGCGGTGATCCTCGGGATGATCGTGACGATGTTCCCCGAGCCGGCTGAGCAGGCGAAGGCGATCGGTGTGTACAGCTTCGTTGCGGCGGCCGGCGGAGCGCTCGGTCTGTTACTCGGAGGGATCATCACCCAGAGCATCAACTGGCACTGGATCTTCTTCGTGAACGTGCCGATCGGGATCGCGACGGCCGTATCGACGATCCGGCTGCTGCCCGATGATCACGGTCTCGGGCTCGATCGCGGCACGGACGCGCTGGGCGCGATGCTGCTGGTCAGCTCGCTGATGCTCGGGGTCTACACGATCGTCGAGACGAGCCACTACGCCTGGGGCTCGGCGCACACGCTCGGGTTCGGAGCCGTATCGCTCGCGCTGCTGGCGGGATTCATCACTCGCCAAACGCGCGCGAGCAGCCCGCTGGTGCCGCTGCGCGTGTTCCGCTCGCGCACGGTGACCGGGGCAAACGTCGTCCAGGTGCTCGTAGTCGCCGGACTGTTCGGCATGTTCTTCCTGGGCGCGTTGTACATGCAGCGAGTGCTGGGCTACGACGCGATCCAAGTCGGACTGGCGTTCCTGCCGGTCGCGCTCGGAATCGCCGCGATGTCCCTGGGCCTGGCCGCGCGACTGATCATGCGCTTCGGCGCCAAGACGACCCTGATTCCCGGCCTCGTGCTCGTGGCGATCGGGCTCGTGCTGCTCCGCTCGGCGCCGGTCCATGCGCACTACGCGGCCGACCTCCTGCCGACGATGATCCTGTTCGGCGTCGGTGCAGGCGTCGGGTTCCCGTCGGTGATGACGCTCGCGATGTCGGGCGCCACCGCCGAGGACTCGGGTCTTGCCTCGGGGCTGGTGAACACCACCCAGCAGGTCGGGGGAGCCCTCGGGCTGGCGGTGCTGGCGACAGTCGCGACGAACCGGACCAACAGCACCCAAGCGCACGGCGCGTCACTCGCGAGCTCGCTGACGAGCGGCTATCACCTGGCGTTCACGATCAGCGCGGCGCTGGTGATCGCGGCGATCGCCCTGACGGCGGTGTTGCCGCGCTCGCTGGCTGCCGAGGCTGAGGAGGTCGTGAGCCTCCCAGAGGTGCTCGAGTTCGACGAGGCCGCATAGCGCCCACGACGAGCTCACCAACGTGGCTTGCGGCACGCCCCCAACCCTTGTCACATTCGCGAGCCGTCGTCTGTCTATAGGGGTGGAGGCGTCGTCCGATGAGAACGCCCCCGCAACGAGGTAATGGCCCAGGAGAACGAACAATGAGAAACCCAACGCCCAGCACGACCATCCGCGAGTTGGATTGGCGAAGCGGTGACGGTACCGACGTACGGCTGCTGTGGAATTCCGTCGCGGACGAGATCGTGGTCGCAGTGCACGACACGCGGAGCGATGAATCGTTCGAGATCCAGGCGGCGGCCGCCGACGCGCTGCTCGCGTTCCATCACCCGTACGTCTACGCGAACCGTCCTCCGACCGGCCACTCGATCACCGTCTGAGCGTGACGAGCCGGCCCCGAGGCGCGTGAGCTCTCGAGCCCAGACATGACCGCGACTGCACAGCAGCCTAGCCGCGCCGCAGGCTTCTCCCAGCGGCGCCAGCTCCGGTCGGGGCTGGCGAGCGCCGGCGCGCTGTCGACCCTGCTGGGAGGGCTGTTGCTGGCGGTTCCAGGCCTAGGAGCGATTGGCCACCGCGTCACGCACGCTCACTGGGGCTGGCTGATGCTCGGTGCCGGGCTGGAGCTCGCATCGTGCGTGGGCTACGTGCTGGCGTTCCAGGGGATCTTCAAGGAAATCCCGGCGCGCTTCGCAGCGCTCGTGGCGACCGCAGAGCAGGCATTTGGGGCTGTCGTCCCGGTCGGCGGCGCCGGAGGCATCGCGGCAGGCAGCTGGCTGCTCTCACGCGCGGGACTGCCGCTGGGTGCCATAGCCGAGCGCTCTGCCGTCCTGTTCCTGTTGACCAGCGCGACCAACGTGGTGGCACTAGTGCTGGCCGGCGCAGGACTTGCGATCGGCGCCATCGCCGGACCCCGCAACCTCGTGCTCAGCGCGGTACCTGCAGGCGCGGGATTAGCAGTGCTGATTCTGTTCGTCGGTCTGGCGCGATGCGCTCCGGGCCGCACCGGCACTGGCTCGATACTGCGGTCGCGTGTGCTCCGAGCCATCGCCGGGGCGAGCGCCACAACAGCCCGAGTGATCCGGCAGCCTGGATGGCGCCTCGCCGTCGGCGCCCTCACCTACCTCTTTTGCGACATCGCCGTCTTGTGGCTGGCTATTTACGCACTCGGCTACGAGGTACCCGTCGCCCCCCTGGTCCTCGCGTATCTCATTGGGTACCTCGCCAACGCCATTCCCATCCCCGGCGGCATTGGCGTCCTGGACGGAGGCCTCGCGGGCGCGCTGCTTCTCTATCACGTTCCTGCGTCCGCCGCACTGGGCGGAGTGCTTCTGTACCACGCGCTCGCTCTGTGGATCCCAGCGCTTTCAGGGACCGTCGGGTTCATTGCCGCTCAGCGCCAGATCAACTCAAGCGGCATCAGATCCACGCTCGCGCACGCTACCGACGGCTCCGGCCCCGCTACCTCGATGAATGACGACGGCTCGGGACGTGGCGCCGCGCACGGGAGCGGCCGGATGCGCTAGCGCGGTTTGCTTGCGATCTCGTGTAGGAGCTCGGCGAGGTTGCGGCGCTGACAGCATCGCCCATTCCGGGGGGCGATCCTCCAGGTCCCGGAAACGGTGTGGGTGCAGGCGATCGTTGGTGACGGCAGCGACCGTGACCGCGCGTGGGTCGCCGAGCTCAGCGACACGATCGACCTGTCGGCGTGGCCCGCGGGCTCCCGGCTGATCTGCCGCCGCGAGCGGCCCCACCCCGGCGCGCAATTCACGATCTTCGACGAACACGGCCACCGCTACACGTGCTTCCTCACCGACCAGGACGGCAACGACATCGCTCGGCTCGAGCTGCGTCACCGCGGGCCGCGCGCGCGTCGAGGGCAGCATCCTGTGGCAAGGACACCGGCATGCGCAACCTCCCGCACCACGCCTTCGAGCACAACCAAACTTGGCTCGAGGTCTCGTTGATCGCCCAAGACCTGCTCTGCCGGACCAGGCTGACCTGCCTGACCGGCGAGCTCGCGACCGCAGAGCCCAAACGCCTTCGCCAGCGGCTGCTGCATATTGCCGCCAAGCTCGTGCATCACGGGCGACGCGCCCACCTCAAACTCGATCGCGATTGGCCCTGGTCCGACGCGCTCGCCGCAGCGTTCGACCGGCTCCGGACGATCCCGGCGCTCTGCTGAGCACGCACGACACCCCAGCGACCACTACCTCACGACCGATTCGCAGCACAGCCCATCTCCGCCTACCCGAAAACGACCGCCGCGGGCGCCAGCACGACACCGCTCAACGACCCAGCCGGCGATCACCACCCGACAAGCGTCCCACCCTGCCACTCACACCGTCGCGACCGAATCGCGGTCACCATCGCAACGATAACGGCGCTTCGAGGTTAACAGAGCGATGGCGGGCGACGGTCTCGCTCACCGACCACGGACTCAAGGTTGTGAGGGTCCTCTCTTGGTCGAGCCGAGGGGTCTGGGGAATTAGATTCTGCTTCGTGACGGCGACCGACTTGGCACACGTCGGGGACGAGGAGGCGGTTGACTCGGGGTTCGGGCACTGGGTGGCGGTCCGCCGCGGCGTCCTGGTCGTGTACTTCATCTCGCTCGGGGTCTGGAGCGCCCACTACGGGATTCCCGGGCAGCACCAGGTGGTCGTCGCCTGGGTGTGCGGGGCGCTCGCCTGCGCGTCACTTGGCCGGCCGTGGCGCCAGGTACTCCGGCTCGTGCGCGACTGGCTGCCGATGATGATCCTGCTGAGCGCCTACGACTTCACGCGCGGCGCGGCCGACTCCCTCGGGATCGGCGTGCATGTCCACGTGATGATCGACTTCGACCGCTTCCTGTTCTTCGGCACGACGCCAAGCGAGTGGCTGCAGGCGCACTTGAACGACCCGAAGGTCGTCAACTGGCTCGACGTCGCCTTCACGCTGATCTACACGTCCTACTTCATCGTCCCGTTCACCGTCGCGGGGTTCCTGTGGGCGCGCGACCGGCTCGAGTTCCTGCGCTTCACCCGGCGGATCGTCACCCTCTTCGCCGCCGGCCTCGCCACCTACATCGCGTTCCCGGCCGCCCCGCCGTGGATGGCCGCCGACATGGGTCTGCTGCACGGCGTCGCCCGCACCACGTCGGACGGCTGGAAGGTGCTCGGCGGGGGGACGTCCGGGCTGTTCGACGAGGGCCAGGCGAGCGTGAACCTGGTCGCCGCGGTGCCGTCGCTTCACTCGGCGTTCACGATGCTGGTGGCGCTGTTCCTCTGGCCTCGCGTGCGCCGCCCGCTGCGGCCGTTGCTTGTGCTCTATCCGCTGGCCATGGGGCTGACGCTCATGGCCACGGGCGAGCACTACTTCTTCGACATCCTGCTCGGGTGGATCTACGCCGGGAGCGTGATGGTCGCATGGGCGTGGTGGGAACGCCGGCGGGAGCGCGTGACGCTGCGCAGCCGGTCGCGACCCCCCCGCTACCGGCTTCCCGCCGCCAATTCCGTTGTCCGAGTACCGGGGGACTAACGGCGCCATTCTGGCCGACGAACCCGGCTCGAAATCCAGGGTTACTGTCGAACATCGTCCCCGGATCACGGTCTTCGCTCTCCCGCCTCATGAGGAGGCATCAACCCTTCCCGCAGACCTTCGGCAAGGTGTCTTTGACGATCCGGTGGCCCCACTCAAGTGGGTCTTCGTTTACGTCCGTCACGTGTCCGTCCTCATTGGTAGCCGGGCTTGGCCGACATGGCTGAAGCCGCGCCTGACAACGCGAATCGGACCCTGGCGCGAGCATCGAATCGTCCTCCGAGAAAGTAGCTCTCGCGCCGGGCTGGATCCTGGCCCTTCAGGGCGGGCGCGACCGGTACTGCCATCCGGCGCAAGCAGACCGGGGTCGTTCGTGTTGAAGCGGGGGTTGCCCCGGAGATCCGGCCCGCTATGACCGTTCCGCCGGTAGCCACTGCTACTAGCCGCCGACGGCACGGTCAACAAGCATCGCCGGCTTTCGCTTCCTCGGCCGAGCGCACCGTGTCGGGAGGCCAGCTCGCTGTCGTTAAGGACGAGGTCCACTCGTCTCGCCGCGCGCGCGGGACCGCTGCATCCCCGCGATGATGCGGGAGTCGGTGCAAGGTCGGAGTTGGCGTTGAGGCAGAAGCAGTGCTGCTTCGCGAAGCGAAGCGCCAGCGACCCGCGAGCGACGTAGCGGGGGATAGACCAGTGACAGCAATCAGAGCCGGCCGCGTGGCCCTGTCGCCGTCGTGAAAGCAGACGTCCGCCTGCCAGGCACCAGACGAGCGCAACGCCACGCATTCAACTGTCTCCGCGCGCGCGGCGGACGGCTGCATCGCCCCGATGATCCGCAAGCCGATCCGAGCGAGGCCCACGTCACCTGGCGCGCTACTGCTTCTGTACGGCATCGGGCTGCTGCTTCGCGCGGGATGCGATCGTGCCGCGGCAGCGAGTCCCACGAGTCCTTTCGCTCTGTGACCACCCGCCCTCGAAGTAGTGCTCTGGCGACGACACACAACTCCGCGGCTGGGTGGTATTAGCCGCCGACGAGTTAGCGGACGGCGCATGAGACTTGTGCGTTCCTGAGCGAGCGGGCGCCGAGGCTCGCGCTGTGCGCGTTACCGGATCGGACGACAGCCGGAAGCGCTCAATCGTGAATCGAGACGGGACACGACTTCCGGATCCGCGGAAAGCGACCATGCTCCGCCTTGGATCTAACCGCGGTGCCGAGCATCGTCTCGAAGTACCACCGGTAACTATCCAGCACGTTCGGTAGGCGTCGACTGCGACCGCTATCGTCGCCGGCGATGCCCGCGAGTGATCGTGTGCGTGAACGGCGCAAGGCTGCTGCGCTCGCGCGCCACTACCGCGACGAGGAGAGCCTCTCGATCGCCGAGATCGCGCGGCGACTCGGACGCGCCGAGGCCACCGTCAAGGCGTACCTCTACGACCCGTCTGATGCTAACAAAAGACCTACGGACAGCCCGCCACGCTAATCGAGCGCCCGAGACCGAGATAACACTAATTTGTGACATCTCCGTGATGATTGCTATGCTTGTCGCATGCCACGGGATGAAGAGATCACGTTCGCCGACCACCTGGGCCGTTTCTACGCCCACCGCTACGCGTTTCCGCCGATGGTCGGACGCGTGCTCGGCTACCTGCTGGTGTGCGAACCCCGCGACCAGTCGATTGCCGAGCTGAGCGAGGCGCTGCTGGCGAGCCGCAGCGCGATCACCGGCGCGCTGGATGTGCTGGAGCGCCTGCACGCCATCCGTCGCTCGCGAGCAGCGGGTGAGCGGATGGACCGCGTCCGGACTGACTTCTCCTCTGCGGAAGCGCGGGGGTTTGACATCACTGAGTATCAGGAGCTCGGTGATCTGGCCCGGGAGGGGCTCGAGGTGCTGAGCGATGCGCCGCCACAACGCCGGGCGGATCTGCTCGAGCTGGCGGCGTTCGCGGACTTCCTGGTCGAGGGCACCCAAACGCTTCGCCAGGAGTGGGAGGCGCGTCGTGACGCCCTCCGGGCCTCGGGCGAGCTGCCCTCGTGAGCTTTGTGCCCCTGCAACCTCATGACATCAAGAAACCGATCGGAAAGAAAGCCATGACAGATCAATCCTCACCGGCTATCAACGCTGACGCTGGAAAGGGCGGCTTCATCTCAAAGGTGATCGGCCCCAAGAAGCGGTGGCGGACGTACAAGGCGCGCGTGCGACAGCTTCCCGAGAACTACCGCACGGCGGTCGATGCGATCGAGCGGTATCTCATGCACTTCGTGCCGGCGGACGGCGACAGCACGGCGTCTGAGTTCGAAGACCTCGCCGACCTGTTCGAGCGGGCCGCGGCGGACGGAACCCCGATCCGCCAGATCGTCGGCGACGACCCCGCGGAGTTCGTCGAGGCGTTTGCTCACAACTACACGAAGGGCGGATATGTCCCCGACCGGGAGCGGAATCGCCTGACCAGCGCGATCGCGCGCGCCGCAGGAGACGACACCGGAAATGAAAGGAGGGCAGTCTGATGACAACCCAGCAAGCCCCGGCGATCCAGGTGCGGGGCCTGGAGAAGTCCTATAAGAAGCTGGAGGTGCTGCGCGGCGTGGACTTCGACGTGCCGCGGGGCAGCATCTTCGCCCTGCTCGGCTCCAACGGGGCCGGCAAGACCACGGTCGTGAAGATCCTGTCCACGCTGCTCAGGGCCGACGCGGGCACTGTCAGCGTCAACGGCTTCGATGTCGCCACGCTGGCGGCGGACGTGCGGGAGTCGATCAGCCTCACCGGACAGTTCGCGGCCGTCGACGAAATCCTCACCGGGCGGGAGAACCTCGTGCTGGTCGCCCGGTTGCGCCAGGTCAAGGACCCGGGCGCGATCGCGGACGACCTGCTTCACCGCTTCTCACTGACCGACGCGGCGGCGCGGAAGGTGTCGACGTACTCGGGTGGCATGCGCCGCCGCCTCGACATCGCGATGAGCCTGATCGGGAATCCGCCGGTCATGTTCCTCGACGAGCCGACGACCGGGCTTGACCCCCAGGGGCGCATCGCGGTGTGGCAGATCATCAAGCGCCTCGCCGAGCACGGCACCACGGTGCTGCTCACGACGCAGTACCTGGACGAGGCCGAACAGCTCGCCGACCGGATCGCGATCCTCCACCAGGGTCGGATCATCGTCAACGGCACCCTCACCGAGCTCAAGCAACTGCTCCCGCCCGCCAAGGTCGAATACGTCGAGAAACAGCCGACCCTCGAAGACGTCTTCTTCGCCATCGTCGGTGAGAACGGCAAGCACGACGACGCCGGCCAGACCGTCAGCGCCGCCGCCAACGCGTAAGGACCAACCATGACCACGCAATTCCTCGGCGGCACCGCCGCCCTGACCGGGCGATCGCTGCGCCACATCACGCGCAGCCCGGACACCATCATCACGACCACGATCATGCCGATCGCCTTCCTGCTGCTGTTCGTCTACGTGTTCGGCGGCGCGATCAACACCGGCTCGGATTCGTACGTGAACTACCTGCTGCCCGGCATCCTGCTCATCACGATCGCCTCGGGCATCTCCTACACCGCATTCCGGCTCTTCCTGGACATGAAGAGCGGCATCTTCGAGCGATTCCAGTCGATGCCGATCGCACGCTCATCCGTGCTGTGGGCGCACGTGCTGACCTCGCTGGTCGCCAACCTGATCTCGGTCGTGGTCGTCGTGCTCGTCGCCCTCCTCATGGGCTTCCACTCGGGGGCGGGCGTGCTGGACTGGCTCGCGGTCGCCGGCATCCTGATGCTGTTCACGCTGGCGTTGACGTGGCTCGCCGTCATCCCCGGTCTCACCGCGAAGTCCCCCGACGGCGCGAGCGCGTTCTCCTACCCGCTCATCTTCCTGCCGTTCATCAGCTCGGCATTCGTGCCCACCGACAGCATGCCCGGCGCGGTGCGCGCCTTCGCCGAGAACCAGCCCGTGACGACGATCGTCAACACGATCCGCGACCTGCTCACACAACAACCCGTCGGCACCGACATCTGGATCGCCCTCGCCTGGCTCGTCGGCATCCTCATCGTCGCCTACACCTTCGCCATGGCCACCTACCGCCGCAAGATCTCGTAGTGTCGTGATCCATTGATTCAGTGACGGTCGGATAGGCGGTATCCGACCCGCACGGGAGAATCCCGACCAGCCTCTCGCCTGGCGAATACGGGCTCTTGCCCTCACGCGAGCCGAGCCCGGCCTTCGTGTTCGCGGGTGTGGTCGTTTGGACGTCGCCGCCTCGCCGCCTCTCCGGTAAACGACAGCCTCAGATCAGTTTCGTGCGCCGCGTCCGGAGATCGGTCAGGCGGCCGGCGGCAGTACCTCGGCGCCCTCACCCGGCGGGGCGCCGTAGGCGTGTTCGACGACGTCGTTATCGCCACCGTTGACGGGTCTGCAGCGGCGTGCCCGACGTGACGTGGACGATCCCGCCGACGGGGATGATTTGGCGCTCGGGCGGTTCGCCGAATTTCATCGTGAGGATGCCGGCGAGGACGATGAAGGTCTCCTCCTTGCCCGGAGTGCACGTGGCGGCGGCCTCGTGGGCCGGGCTCGTAACGTCACACGTTTCCCCGAGTGTGCTGGAAGTCCATCTTCCTTGGAGCTCGGCAACGTGCCCGCGCTGGCTCGTCCGGCTCGTGAGGACCGGTCGTCCACTCAAGCTGCTCCGGCAGCACGATGGAGAACGGCACGGAGTCCACGATACTGAGGTGGTCGGTGACGACTCCCGCCCGCCGGACCGCCCTGCCTGCCCGTTTCAGATGCCGCCCGGTCAGTGGCTTGCGGCTTCGCCCAGCTCGACGCTGGCGAGATCGGCTCGCGAGACGATCGAAGTGGGAGAGACCGATCGATGCGCGGGTTCCGGCGCCAAGTTGCGGAGTCGGCTGTGGCCGCGCTGCCGGCGTTCCGGTGACGGGGGCTGCTCGGATGTGTCACAGCGGGGGCTGCTGTCTTGTCTTGTGGTTGCAGATGGCCAGTTGTTCAACCAAGCCACGTCCGGACCGGGCACCCGCTCCTGGGGTTCTTTGTTCGGAGCTCGAACCCGATAGGAAGGATGATCAAATGAGCGTGCTGATGGCGCAGGCCAAGATCAAGGCCGACAGCGTCACCGATGTTCAGGCGGCGACGAAGAAGATGTTCGCCGCCATCGATGCCGCGCAGCCTGAAGGGATCCGCTACGCGTCGGTTCTGCTGCCCGACGGCGAGACGTTCGTTGCGCTTCTGCAAGTCGACGACGGTGTGGAAAATCCGATCCCGGGTCTCCCGGAATTCCGGGAGCTCCAGGAACGCGTCCAGGGCTCGCGTGCCGAGCCGGCCAGCGTTCAGCCGCTGCAGGTCATCGGCTCGTACCGGTTGTTCTGAGAGCCAGAGCTGAGTCGCCGTGCGCCGACCGTCACCGGGCGGCGGCGCACGGCGCCGCACAATTCACGGGACCTGCTGAGCCGATCGGACCCGGGAAGATCGGTCGGGCTCGGTGACTCCGAAACACTTCGAGTGTCGAGGTCGCACCCGTCACGCTTCGAGAGCCAGGGTAACGACGCCGTCCCGCCCGGCGCGACGGCTGGCACGAGCGAGCACGCGGGCTCATCGCCGGCGCGCTGGCACCCCCGCCGCTGCGCCCCTAAAGGGATCCGGGTTTCATTCGCTCACCGGGTCTGATCCGCTACCGAGCGATGCATTGCGAGCTTGAGGTCGCGGTGGAAGGTCGCGTGGGTCTTACCGCGAGGGACACTTCACCGTTTTCGGCGCTGCTGCCGCGGTTGGGCTCTCGACGACGGCACGGCAAGCTCGGTCTCGCAGCCGGGATGTCACAGCCGGGGTGGCTGTCCTGTCTTGTGGGTTATGGGTGATCGTCGATCAAGGAGCTGATGATGAGAGTGTTTGTCGCAGGTGCGACGGGAGCCATCGGAAGGCAGCTGGTGCCGCGTCTGGTTGCCGCGGGCCACGAGGTCACGGGGATGACCCGCAGCGAGGCAAAGCAACGCATGATCCGCGAGCTGGGCGCTGCGCCGGTGGTCGTGGACGCGCTTGATCGCGAGCAGGTCGCGGACGCCGTGGGCAGCGCGAGGCCAGAGGTGATCGTCCATCAGCTGACCGCCATCCCGGCGACATTGGACATGCGTCACTTCGATCGCGATTTCGCGCTGACCAACCGCCTGCGGACCGAAGGCACCGACCATCTGCTCTCGGCCGCGCGGGCGATCGGAGTGGGCCGGTTCGTGGCACAGAGCTATGGCGCGTGGCCGTACGCACGCACCGGCGGCCCGGTGAAGAGTGAGGAGGACCCGCTCGATCCCACGCCCGCCCGTGCGATGCGCGAGTCGCTTGCGGCGATCCGTGACCTCGAGACAGCGGTGCTCGGCGCCGACTGGACCGAGGGGATCGTGCTGCGCTACGGCGCGTTCTACGGGCCGGCCACATCAATGGCGCCCGGCACCGAGCAGGTGGAGCTGGTCCGCAGGCGCAAGTTCCCGCTCGTCGGCGATGGTGGCGGCGTGTGGTCCTTCATCCACGTCGCTGACGCAGCGGAGGCCACGGTCGCGGCCATCGAGCACGGTAGCCGCGGTGTCTACAACGTCGTCGACGATGATCCCGCTCTGGTTGCCGAGTGGCTACCGGCACTGGCCCAGGAGCTCGGCGCCAAGAAGCCCGTGCGCGTGCCGCGGTTCATCGGGCGCCTGTTCGCCGGGGAGGCAGGCGTGGTGATGATGACCGAGATCCGTGGCGCCTCCAATGCCAAGGCGAAGCGCGAGCTGGCGTGGCATCCGGCGCATACGAGCTGGCGGCAGGGGTTCGTGGCGGCCTGACCGATCGCGAGCGAAGCCGCCGGGTGGCGGTACGCCGAAGCTTGAGGCATGGCTATCTCAGCAAACTCCGGGTGCCCGTGCGACCGGCGACAGGGTCACTGTTGGCCAGTCCTGGACCATGCGGCGCAGCGTGCGGTCGTGAGTGACGAGAACGACTGCGGCTGGGGTGGTGAGGAGGGCGGCGGAAAGTTCGTCGACGAGTGTGACCGAGAGGTGGTTGGTCGGTTCGTCGAGCAGCAGCACCGAGGGTTGGCTCAGCAGGATGCGGGCGAGCGTGACCCGTCGGCGCTGCCCGACCGAGAGTTGGCCGAGCGGGCGGTCGAGGTCGGCGTCGCGCAGAAGACCGGTCGCGCGGATCTGGTCCAGATCCCATGCGGCGAGCTCTTCTGCGGGTGTGCGGTTGGGATGCCAGTCGTCCTCTTGGGTGAGGAGCCCGACCTTGATACCGGGCGCGGTGGTGAGCGTGCCGGCATCGGGCGCGAGTTGCCGCGCGAGCACGCTCAACAGCGTCGACTTCCCCGCTCCATTGTCGCCGCGCACCAGCAGGCGGCCGCGGGCCGCGAGCCGGACCGGCGAGTCCGACGGCTGGGTGACGCGTCCCTGTACGGCGATTCCGGTGGCCTCGAGAAGGATCGCGTCGCCCGTGTCCGCTGCGTCGGGCGCGGTTAACGTGAGCGGATTCGGTGGTGCCGGGCCGCGCTCGCGTCGGAGGTGATCAATGCGGCGTTGCAGCAGTCGAACCGAGCTCGCGGCTCGGCTCTCGCGACCGTGCTTGGCCGCGCCTTTGCCAGGCTGCCAGTGGCCCGGGGCTGTGGCGCGAGCGGCGATCAACTGCTTGGAGAGCTTGTGCTCGGCGTCGAGACTCGCGGCATACTGTCGGCGCCACTCGCGCAGTGTCCCGGCGCGCGCCTCGCGGTACGCCCGAAAGCTTCCGCCGAACAGGGTGCCGCCGGCGTCGAGTGCGGGGTCGAGGTCGAGGACCGCCGTCGCGACAGCATCGAGTAGCCACCGATCGTGCGTCACGAACACAGCGATCCCGGGAAACTCGAGCAGCCACTGCACGAGCCGATCCAGCGAGATGTCGTCGAGGTGGTTGCTCGGCTCATCGAGCAGCACGGCGCCGGCCGGGTTGGCTAATGCGCAGCCGAGCCGCAGGCGGTAGCGCTGACCGACCGAAAGGCTGGCAAGCGCGTACTCGGGGTGCAGATCCGCATCGAAGGCGCTGAGCGCTGCCTCGAGTCGCCGTTCTGCGTCCCATGCGGCAAGCCGCTCGGCGTGGGCGAGCGCTGCTGCGTAGCGCTCGGCGGCGTCCTCCGCGCCCGCGGCGAGGCCAGACGCAGCGAGGCTGAGCGCGCTCAGCGCGTCGCGCGGTGAGCGTAGAGCCTCTGCACGCTCCGAACCGACCGTCGCCCCGGCTGGCGCGTCCATCTCCTGCTCGACAAGGGAGCGGCTCTCAGTTGTGCACCTCACCTCGCCACCGTCGGGCGCGAGCTTGCCCGCGAGCAGCCGCAGCAGCGTGCTCTTTCCGACACCGTTCTCGCCGATCACGGCGAGGCGCTGGCCGGCGGTGACGGTGAGCGAGACGCCGTCGAGCACGGCGCCGGCGCCGAATCCTTTGCGCAGATCGCGCGCGCGGAGATGCGACTCCGGGCGTGAATGGGTCTGCGCCAGGGCGCCGACCATCTGTGAACGCATGCGTTCCTTCCTGAAGCGGTGGGGGTCACGGTCCGTGGCCGCGACGAGAGGACCTGGCTGAAGAGGTCCGGCGCTACAGGAAGTTGTGCGGGACGCACGTCATACAACGCCGAGGCTACCACTGTCCGGCGTCAACCCAGCGCTCGGGCGGCAGGTGCCTCGTGAGCGCTGGCCGGAACCGATCACGATCTCCTCCAGAGCAGCGTGACTGCTAGAAGCCCGGCCAGGCATGGCAGCATTCCGATCCAGCCCAGCAGCGGTGGCAGGCCGGTGTCCCCGGAGGTGTCCTTGACGAAGAGATCGAACAGGGCGATGCTTGTTCCGAGCGCGAACATCACGGTCGCGGCGCCGCGCGCCCATCGCTTCCCGGCGTGGACGGTCCGGATGGTCCAGAGCCAGGAGATGACGCCGAGTGCTCCGATGATGGACACGTAGACCAGGTAGGTGGTAACGGCGCTTTCTATGCGGTCCGGCGTGTACGTGGGATAACCAGCGCGGATATGGTCGGCGAGCACGTTGGCGGTTGCGTGGTCGATGTAGGGAACGATGAGCGTGACGACTGTGAGTGCAAGGCCCGCGTACATCGCCGCGATGGCCGATTGCTCATGTTTGACAGATACCTTGGTCATAGCTTCTCCTCATGCAGGTGGTAGCCGCGGCAGGCTTACGCGTACGTCGACGCGCCTGTTGGCATGTACTGTTGCTCATAGATCGCCCCGGCTATTGGGCGCGATGTTCTGGTTGACGTGGAACAGGTTCGTCGGGTCATAGCGTCGCTTGATTGCTGCGAGCCGTTCGTAGGTGTCCGCGGGATAGGCCTCATGAACCCGAGCAGTCCCCTCGTCGCCGAGGAAGCTGACGTGAACGCCGTGTACAGCGGGGCGCATCGCGGCCAGGGAGTCGGCGACCCATGTCTCGTGCGAAGCTGCTTGGGCTGAGTCCTGGTAGCCGGCTCCGAACGTCACCATGAGGCGCCGCTGGCGGTGCGAGAACGCGGTCGCGTCCGCTGGGACGCGTGCCATCGCGCCGCCGAGCACCCTGATCTCCACGGCTGACATCGCGGAGGGCCCCCGTCGCACTCGGTCGAAAACCGTCGATTCGGCGTGCTCGGTGAAGTGGTCGATGAACATCGACCGAGTAGCCCTCCGAAGTCGGCCGGGGCCCGGTCCCTCCGCCGGATACAGCTGCTGATAGGGCATCGGCGTGATCGCGTCCGCGAGCGGCGTCGCGAGTGCTCGCAGCGGAGCGAGCGCCTGCTCACCGTGCTCTAGATGGCCGGCATACGCCACGCGCACCATCAGAGCCAGCTGGTCGTGATGTTCTGCGGACACGAACGGCAGCGGCGGGAGCCGCGCGAGGATGGCGATTGTTGAGAGCTCATCCGGCGCGTCGGCGGCGGCGGCGATGAACGCGCCCACGATCCCGGGGCCCGCTGGCAGCACCAGCATGCCACCCAGGACTGTGTCGATCTTGTGCAGCCGGTACTTCAGTCGTGTTACGACGCCGAAGTTCCCCCCGCCGCCGCGGAGCGCCCAGAAGAGGTCCGGGTGCCGGTCAGAATCGACCTGGAGGCGTTCCCCGTCCGCGGTCACGAGCTCAACGGCGAGCAGATCATCGATCGTCAGGCCGTGCTTGCGGACAAGCCAGCCGATGCCTCCTCCCAGGGTTAGCCCGGCGATCCCGACCGATCCGGTGTCCCCAAAACCAGTCGTGAGACCGTGCCTCGCCGCTTGTGCGGTGTATCGGCCGGCTGTGAGCCCCGCCTGTGCCCAGGCGATCCGCCGCTGCGGGTCGAGGTGCAGCGCGCGCATCTTGGACATATCCACGACCACTCCCCCCTCGCTGGTGCCGTGACCAGCGAAGCTGTGCCCGCCGCCTCGCACCGCGAGCTCAAGCCCTTCCCTGCGCGCGAGCGAAACAGCGAGCGCTACGTCACCGGAATCGGCGGGGCGGACGATCAGCGCTGGTCGCCGATCGACGACGGCGTTGACTACTAGCCGAGCTGATTCGTATTCGAGATCCTCGGGTGCGATCAGCTCCCCAAGGAGCGCGGCGCGCAACTCCGGAATCGAGCCTGGTGCCGAGCGCGGCTCGGCGTAGGGGGTCGAATGCATGATGTCCTCCATTGGTCGGTGTTCTCTGTGTGCCCTTGGACGATGCGTGTCACGTCGTGCTGGCAACGGGCCCCTGCGCGTCCCGGACCGCGGTCTTGGGGACGCTGTCGGGGACCTTGTCGCCCCCGACGAGCGTGAAGATCGCTGGGAGGGCGAGCAACGCGAGCCCGGCAAGCACCCACAGCGACTGCTGAAAGCCGCTGGTGAGAGCGGCAGGGAGCGCGTTGCCGGCGTGAAGCAAGGTGTTGGCGTGGCCAGTGGCGACGCTTGACGCGATCGCGATCCCGATCCCTCCGCCGAGCTGCCGTGAGGTGTTCATCAGCCCGGACGCGAGACCGGCCTGGTGCTCGGTGACACCGGCGAGCGCGGCGATCGAGATCGGGATGAAAGCGAACGCGGTCCCAGCACCGGTGATGAGCATTGGGCCGGCGAGGTTGGCCAGGAAGTGCCCATGGACCGGCACCTGGCTTGCCCAGATCACGCCGGCCCCAATGAGCGCCATTCCGGTCGACATCACGACCTTGACTCCGCGGCGGGTTACCAGCTTCTGCGAGAGGCCGGCGAGCGCGATCGAGCTCAGCGACCCAGCGAGCCACGCGACCCCGGTCTCCAGGGCGCTGTAGTGCAGCACCTGCTGCATGTACAACGTGCCGACGAAGATGAACCCGAAGAAGCTGGCGCTCGACAGCAGGGCGGCGATGTTCGCGCCGGCGAGCGTGCGCAGTCGAAAGATCGAAAGCGGTAGCAACGGCGCCTGCGCCCGGCTCTCGATCGTCGCGAAGGCGACGAGCAGCGCCGCGGATCCCGAGAGGAGCGCAATCGTTCTCGTTGATTCCCAGCCGTACTGCGACGCGCCAGAGATGGCATCGACCAGCAGCACCAGACCGCCGGTGCCGCAGATCGCCCCGAGCGCGTCAAACCTCCGGTGGACGGTGGCGGGCTGGCTGTCTGGGACGAGTCGCGGTGCGAGCGCTAGTGCGGCCGCGCCGATTGGGATGTTCAGATAGAAGATGTACTGCCAGCCGGCGTAGCGGGTGAGAAGCCCGCCGCCGATCAGCCCGACGGTTGCGCCGGCGGCAGCGAGCCCGCCCCAGATCCCAAGCGCCTTGTTGCGTTCCGCGCCCTCCTTGAACATGTTCATCACGATGGACATGGCGGCTGGCACCATGCTCGCTGCGCCGAGTCCCTGAACGGCCCGGCTCCCGATCAGGAATGCTTCACTGGTCGCGAGCCCGCAGGCCAGCGACGCCGCCGTGAACAGGGCAAGCCCGAGCATCAGGATCCGGCGGCGGCCGAGCAGATCCGCCGCGCGGCCACCGAGCAGCAAGAAGCCGCCGAACGTGATCACGTACGCGGTCACGACCCATTGCAGGCTCGTCTCGGAGAAGTGCAGGTCGCGGCCGATCGTCGGCAGCGAGACGTTGACGATCGTCGCGTCGATGATCGTCATGAAGTACGAGACCGCCAACAACGCGAACGCGCGCCAGCGATTGATATTCGGCGATGTGGACGTCATTGGGCCTCCAGGAGAGGTCTGGTAGGGAAAGGCGCGAGTCGGTGAGCGAGGACCAGCGGTGTGCGACCGCTACCTGCCGTCCGCTTCGATTGGCGAGCCGGCCGTTCGCTCAGAGGCAGAGTGCCGGGCGCCGGCACGCTTCACCATGCGTACACCGCCAAGGAGCTCCCCGCCGTTTGTCGGATTCCCGAAAAGGAACCGCGCCGGAGCTACTCGCCGCCGTCCACGACGACGCGCTCGCGGACCGCCGGCGCCGCTGGCTCGTCCTCGACGGCCACATCCGCGTCGGACTCGATCAGCGCGTGTATCCGCAGGGCCAGCCCGAGTTCGTCGCGGCGGCGGGTGATCGGATGCCCAATACGTTCCTCGATCGTGGCGAGCCGGTAGCCCACGGTTCGCTCGTGGACCTTGAGCAGGGCGCCGGCCGCGGACGCATTCTGACCCAGGCTGAAATAGGCCCGCAGCGTCGCACGCAGTCGGGCGGTCTTGGCGTCAGGGGCCGCCAGCGGTCCAAGCTCGCGTGCGACGAATTCTCGCGCGCGGCGCTCATCCTGGACGACCAGCGCCTCGAGCGCGACATCGTCATACCGGGTAACCGGCGCGCCGCCGATCATCGCGACCCTGTAGGCCTGGAGCGCCTGCCGGTGAGTCTGGACAAACCCGTGCTCACCGAACGCGACATCGCCGCAGGCCAGAAACGTTCCTTCCTGGGGTAGGAACCGCTCCAGCGCTCGCGCCGCTGCAGCCCCGATCCGCGGACGTCCACCCAGCCAGGCCCACACCGCGCGCCCGGCGCCGCCCGCGATCAGCAACGCACAGCCCAGCTCCTGCGCGAGTTGCGTGGCGCCCGCCTCGGGGTTCTGACCCCAGGCAACCACGCCGACGTGATCCACGCGCAAGCGGTACCCGAGCTCCTCCTCGGAAACCGGCATGCCCGCGAGCAGCTCGCGCGTCAAGGACGCGCGTTTGCGCTCCTGGCTGCGCAGCAGCCGGTCACGCTCTGCCTGGTACACCTCCGCAAGTTGTCCTGTGACCTGGTCGACGTACGCGAACAGGTACCGCGACAGGACCCGGAGCGCCTCGACCCGCCGCGCGTCCGGAAGTCCCCGGCGCTCCACCTCTGCGCACATCTGCTCCCAGAGGCTGGCATGCCCGATCGAGTAAGTCCGATGCAGCGCCGCCCACGGGAGCCCTTCGTTGGCCGCCAGCAGCGCCTCGTCGACCGCGCCGGGCGGCAGGCGCTCAGGCATCGCACGGCCGTGTCCCAAACCGTGTGCCACCGCACGCAGGTTCGCCACGATGCTGGCCCGTTCGACGTCGGCCATGCCCGGGTCGATGCCCTCGAAATACTCCGGCACCTCGTCGTGGAGCCGATCGTCCACGACATCCGTGACCTCCTGCGCGTTGGAGTCCAGCCAAGCCGCAAGCTGCCGAATATCGGCATCCACGTCTCCCATGTAGCGAGTTTACCCCTCGACCACGCCGGCACTGCGAGCCGAGACGAACCTTGAGGCGAGGAACTCGCCATTTCCCGTCAGATGGCGAACAGAACGCTCACCCGACCGGAAGCTACGCCAGGACAACAGTCCTCTCTGCGGATCCGGTAACTCGGTGCGCCGTCCTTTTGCGACATCGGTGAGGTCGGTTGTGCGCCACCTCGCAACAGTTGCCAGCGCGTCCCCCAGATTCGAAAGGCCCTCTAGAACCATGAATCCGCACTTGACTATCCATCTCGCAAGGGCTCACGCCGACGACCTGCTTCGGCAGGCCACTGCGGCCAGGTCGGCTGGGCGGCAACAAGCGAGACGCCGGCGAACACTCCCACCCCCAAAAAACACCCTGATGCGGAGAATCCCCATGAGACCAGAAACAAGAGACAACCGGTGGATCGCGCTGTATGTGCTGTGCGCCGGGATGCTGATGATCGTCCTCGACGCGACGATCGTGAACGTCGCACTACCGACGATCCAGTCGGACCTTCACTTCTCGCAGTCCGGCCTCGCGTGGGTCGTCAACGGCTACCTGATCACCTTTGGCGGCCTGCTACTCCTCGCGGGCCGGCTCGGTGACCTGATCGGACGCCGCCGGATGTTCCTGTGCGGTCTCACGGTCTTCACAGCAGCCTCGACGGTCTGCGGGCTGGCCTCGAGCCAGGGAATGCTGATCGCCGCACGGTTCGCCCAAGGCGCCGGCGGCGCGATGACCTCCTCCGTGATTCTCGGGATGATCGTGACGATGTTCAATGAGCCAAGGGAGCAGGCGCAGGCGATCGGCGTGTTCGCGTTCGTCGCCTCGGCTGGCGGCGCGATCGGGCTGCTCGTCGGTGGCGTGCTGACCCAGGCGATCAACTGGCACTGGATCTTCTTCGTCAATCTCCCGATCGGCGTCGGCACCGCCGTCCTCGCGCGCCGCCTGCTCGAGGCCGAGCCCGGAATCGGGCTCACGGCGGGCGCGGATGTCGCCGGCGCTGTTCTCAGCACAGGCGCGCTGATGCTCACCGTCTACGCGATCGTCAAGCCGGCACCGCTGCTCGGCATCGCGGCCGGAGTGCTCGCGGTGGCGTTCCTCGTCCGCGAGTCGACCGCCGCAACGCCGCTCATCCCGCTACGGATCTTGCGCTCACGCAACGTCTCGGGCGCGAACCTGATCCAGGCGCTGACGGCGGCGGGGATGTTCGGAGTGTTCTTCCTCGGCGCGCTGTACGTGCGCCGCGTGCTCCGCTACGACGCGCTGCAGATCGGGCTCGCGTTCTTCCCGGTCACGGTGCTGATGGGCACGCTGTCGGTCCGGTACACCGAGAAGTTCATTACCCGCTTCGGCGCACGTCCCACCGTCCGCGTCGGGATCGTGATGATCGGCGCGGCGATGCTGTGGTTCAGCCGCGCGCCGGCGCACGGGAGCTACGTGATCGACGTGCTGCCGACGATGGTGCTGCTCGGGATCGGCTGCGGGGTCTGCTTCCCGTCGCTGATGACGCTCGCGATGTCAGGCGCCACGCCTGCCGACGCGGGGCTCGCCTCGGGCCTCGTGAGCACGACCGCCCAGGTCGGCGGCGCGCTCGGGCTCGCGGTGCTGGCCTCGGTGGCGTCAAGCCACGCACACGGCTCGCACACGCTGTCCGCGATCGTCGGCGGCTACCACGTCGCGTTCCTGATCGGAGCGATCCTCGTGGTGGCGGCGATGGCAGTCGCGTTCATCATCCTGAAGGAGCCGGCGCACACGGCGGATCCCGAGGCAGTCAGCGATCCGCGGCATCTGCGCACCGTGGCCACGGAGGCCCAAGCGTAGTCCCTGTGTAGGTTCCTCCATTCCGGGCCCCTTGGAGCTGATAGCTGCCAAGCGACTCAGTCTCAAGGAGCCACCGGATGAAGTTTCACGCCAACCAGCACACGGGCAGCCGGAACAACAGCGTTCGTGTGCCGCTTCGCCATTCGACGCAGCCGGCTGCTTGGATGTACCTCCAAACCGCCGCCCGCCACATAGCTCGGTCGCATGTGAATGCATCCGACGTCCACCTGCCGCTTCATCGTGGAGCAGACGTACCCAGCCCTGGTCACGCCTCGGTCGACACCTGCATTTCTTGCTGCACGTGCATCCCGCGCCAGCGCAGGAAGTCTCGGAATGCGCGGACAGCCGGTCGTTCGCCGGCTTGGCCGGGAGATTGGTGGTGACGGTCGCGCTCGTGGCGACGAGCAGGGCGGACCTCTTCTGGGCCGATAGATGTCGCGCCACACGAAAGAGCGGGTCCGCGGGCCTGCCACGCCGCTCGTGGTTTCCAGTACACGCCTCAGACCTAAAGCAGGTCCTTCACGCCAACGCTCCGGTTGACGGACAGGTCGATGACACGGCGATGCGGCAGTCTGGCCAATAGGAGGACGGGTTCCATTTGGGCTGAGACCTCTCGGGGGTATGAAAGCCAGGTTGCTGATCCGTTCGGGTCGATGGCCTGGTCTTGCCGCGGCTGTGGGTAAGCAGGCCCTCGGAGTGGCAGGCTAGGGGCTCTGAGCGGGTAGCCAAGACCGCCGCCCGCGCTGGTAGCGCATCCGGGGCTCTTGCCTTCGCGCGCGTCGAGCCCTCGTGTTTCGCCGGGTGTGTTCGGTGAACGGCGCTGTGCGGATGCCTCTGCCCGCAGCGGCAGCTTCACGGTCGGGCCAGGCTATGCCAAGCGCCTCCGTTAGGCGGCTGGCGGGAGTACGTCGGCGCCTTCGTCCGGCGGTGCGGGCGCACCGCCGGCGGCGAAGAAGCACTGATGTCGCAGTGGCGGCTCTCGGTCGTAAGTCTCCATGGGCTCGCTGTGCTCGCCATGGACGAGCGGAGGCTCCTCTGGTGCAGGTTGTCTGCGCCTTTATTAGATGGCGTACACGACGGCCGTTGTCTGCAGGCCGTCCACGGGGTGGGCCGCTGTGTGGGGATCGCAATGTCATGCCTGAAGCAGGCCCTGCTGAGTGGCGATCTGCTCGAGCTGGGCCGGGTCGCCTGCCATGATCACGCGCGCATGCTGGGTGACGAGCTCGACCGGCCAATCCCACCATGCTGCGCGAAGGAGCCGGGTGACGTTCCCCTCGTCGAACCGCCGTCGCACGACCTGCGCGGGGTTTCCCGCAACGACGGTGTACGGGTCCACATCGCCCGCGACGACGCTTGCGGCCGCGACGACAGCGCCGTGACCAATCGTCACGCCGGGGAGCATCAGCGCTTGGTAGCCGAGCCAGACGTCGTTGCCGATCACGGTGTCGCCGCGGCTTGGTGCGCTCATGACAAGGTCCATCGTCTCCTCGGACCATGGTGATCCGAAGATCCCGAATGGAAACGTCGAAGGACCGAGGTCGGCGTGGTTCGCGCCGGGCAGCAGGAAGCGGACGCCGGACGCGATCGCGCAGTAGCGACCGATGACCAGCCGCTCGGGCCCGTAGGCGTAGAGGACGGCGTCACGTTCGAACGCGGTCGGATCGTCCGGGTCGTCGTAGTAGCTGTACTCCCCGACCACAATGTTCGGATTGCTCACCAACGGCTTAAGGAACACGACACGCCGGTGGCCGGCGACCGGGTGCAGCGTCATCGGGTCCGGGGCGGGGTTCATAGCGTGATGGGTGGTTGGGATTGAGGCGTTGCGCGATGGGATGGCCGAGAAGGCGCCCAATCACGATAAGGATTGACTCGGCGACTCGTTTGCTGGCCTGGTTTCAGTCGACGGCTCGGTCAATGGCTAACGGAACCGCCCAGGTTGACGCTGGCGAGATCGGCTCGCGAGACGATCTCGAGTTTCGCGAACACCTTTCTCAGGTGGTAGTCGATCGTGCGGGGGCTGAGGAAGAGCTGGGCTCCGATCTCGGCGTTCGTGAGCCCGTCGGCGGCGAGGCCTGCGACGTTGAGTTCTTGAGGTGTGAGCTGGTCCCGCGTGGAAGGGTCGCGTTTGCGGGCGCTCTCGCCGCTGGCGCGCAGCTCGCCGCGCGCGGGGTCTGCCCATGGCGCCGCAGAGTGTTGGTCGAACGTTGCCAGCGCCGCGCGCAGGTGGCGGCGCGCGTCGATCCGCCGGCGGTGCCGGCGCAGCCATTCGCCGTAGAGAAGCTGGGTGCGCGCTCGCTCGAACGCCGACAGAGCGTCGGCCAGCTCGATGGCCTCGGCGTAAAGGCCCTCTGCGTCCGACTCTTCCGCGAGCGCGCGACAGCGTGCGAGGAGCGCCGACCGAGCGCGGTTGGGATTGTGCTCGACCCACCGTTTGAAGTGATGGAGGTGGCTGCTGACGTCGTCCTGCCGCTGAGCGCGGACGGCGGCTTCGACCGCGTCAGGGATGCCGAACACGACCCACGGGTTCGATTCGGGGCGGACGGTGTCGATCGAGAACAGGAGTTGGTCGAGCGCCTCTGACGGTCTGCCGTGGCCGAGGTCGAGCAGCCCGAGCGCTCGCGCGATGCGTGCTCTCACGAGCGGCGCGTTGCTCGCGGGCTCGGCTTCCAGCTTGCTGACCCACGCGCGTACCTGCCGCTCATCGCCGCGCACCGCGTCGACCGAGGCGAGATCAGTCAGGTTCCAGGTCGCGATCCATTGCTGCCCGAGGTCGAGCGCGAGCCGCCTGCCCTCTTCGGCCGAGGCGTAAGCGAGATCGAACTGCCCTCGCCCGATGAGTTGCGACGCTTGAGCCTCCAGGGCGTACGGCAGCGTCGACACGAGCGCGTGTTCGCGTGCGAGGCGAACTGCTCGGTTGGCGAAGGGCAGACCGTCACCCCAGTTACCTGCGCGGCCGGCACCGGCCGACACCCAGATCAGGCAGTGAGCGTCGTCCAGACGGGTGGCGATCTCGATCGCGCATCCCAACAGCTGCTTCGCGCGTCCGTATCGCCCTCCAGCTCGGCGGCTGCACCCGTGAGGACCGCCACGATGAAGCGATCGGTGTCGCTGACCGGCGGGAACTCCGACGCCCGCAGGCACAGTTCATGCATCTTCTCGTAGTCGGCCAGGTACACGGTCATGCCAAAACCGCCCAGGAGCATCTCGAGGCTCAACGACGGATCTTGGCTGGCGGCGATCCCGTCCAGCGCCGTGGCGATGGCCTCCGGGAGCGAGCCGGCGAAGCTCTCGATGATCGCGCTGAGGCCCAGCAGACGGGGGCGTTCCGCACCACCGGCGAGTGGGAGCGCGCGGCGCACGAGATCGTCGGCGCGACCCAGTTGTCCCGCCGCAAGGGCGGTCCTGGCCGCGGCACCGAGACGCCTGCCACGCGCCTGATCGGTCTCGCTGAGCCTGGCGGCACGCTCGAATGCGGTCGCCGCCGACGCGTGTCCCCCGCGTAGCTCCGAGCGCTCTGCCGACGCCTCGAGCTCGACGGCGATCTCCTCATCGACGCCGATGGTCGCCAACGAGGAGTGCCAGACCCGACGGTCTGCATGCTCGGGTTCCGAGCAGGCATCGGCCAGGGCGGCATGAGCCCGTCGACGCTCGGCGAGTGTCGCGGACTCATACACCGCTGAGCGGACGAGCGGGTGCCGGAACGTGAGCCGCTCCGCGCTGGCGTCGATGAGGTCTGCTCGCTCCGCCGAGTCAAGCGATTCGGAGGCAAGGCCGAGTGCGGCCGCGGCGCGCAGAACGATTGCGGGCTCACCGTCTGCCTCCGCAGCAGCGAGCAGCAGGGCCGCCTGCGTGGAGTTGGGCAGCCGCTTGACCCGTTGGCTGAAGGCGGCCTGTAGACGCGAGTTCAGCGGTATCGCGTCGGGCAGGAGCGTCTGCCCGGTCAGCTGCTTGTCTGAGAGGCCGGCGGGAAGCTCCAGCAGCGCCAGCGGGTTCCCGGCCGCGTCCTCAAGCAACCGCTCCCGCACTGCGGGCGTCAGCTCGGGTGCCGCCCGGTCGAGCAGCACGCCCGCCGAGGTGTGATCGAGCCCCGCGAGGACCAGCTCGTCGAGATCGGGGGCGTCGAAATGACGATGCTCGCCAATCCGGGCGGCGAACAGGATGGCAATTCCCTCGGCACCGACGCGCCTGGCCGTGAACAGCAGCGCCTCGGCGGACGGGGTATCCAGCCACTGCGCGTCATCGATCACGCACAGCAGCGGACGCTCCTCGGCCGCTTCGGCGAGCAGCGACAGCACGCCTGCTGACACCAAGAAGCGATCCGAGCCTGCGGCGGGCGTCAAACCGAGACCGGCCGCCAGTGCGGCGCGCTGGGGCGCAGGCAACCGTGGGAGCAGCCCGACAATCGGTCGCACCAGTCTATGCAGCCCAGCGAAATCGAGGTCCGACTCCGCTTCGACACCCGTCACCGACAGCACCGTCGTTCCGACGGCCCGAGACGTGGCATACCGAAGCAACGCTGTCTTCCCGACCCCGGCATCCCCGCGCAGCACGAGCGAGCCGCTCTCCCCTTTTTGCGCTTCTTCGAGCAGCCGGTCGATCACCGCGCAGACCCGCTCACGCCCGACGAGTCCCGCGACCCGCTGATCCGGCTCAGAACCGCCCATCGCCGGAAATCATTGCGCAGCTGCTAGGCCCGCAAATCGCGGCTCATCCACGCAGACAGTGCTCAGGTGCCCGGCGACCGACTGGCGACGCACCCGATGCGACCGGACCGCAGCGGTGAGACCGTCCTGCGCATGCAATCACTCCTCCACCTACAACTCGCCCGCGCTCTGGCCGCCGAACGGGAGCGAGAGGCCACGCGCAGATCACGAGATCGCGATATCCGCCGTCCCGCGCGAAGCGATCGGCATCAGCCACGGCCCCTTCCCCGTCCACGGAGAACACCGCAGCGCTCCGGATTCCCTGCACGATGAGGGGCCGGTTTACGGCCCCAGAGCTCGAGCACCGACCCGAGGGGCCGCGGGCCGGTGATCGGCAATTCCGGCTCGGACCACCGGCAGCGGGAACCAACCCCGGACCAAAGGACCCCAGATGAGCTAGTTATATTTTGACTAGCCATATTCTGTCTAGTATGTTGCTGACCATGATCCAACCCAAGACTCCCCGCCGCTCGGCTCTGGCCCTGACTGTCCTCTGGCAGCTGATGAACGAACCGATGCACGTCTATCGGATGCAGAAGCTGTTCGAGGCCCAGGGCAAGGACCGCGTGGTCAACGTGCGGGCCCGGGCGAGCCTCTATCAGACGATCGAGCGGCTGCAGCGACACGGGCTCGTCGAGGTATCGGAGATAACCCGCGTCGAGGGCTACCCGGACCGGGTTGAGTACGCGATCACCGACGCGGGCCGTGAGATCGCCCGCCAGTGGCTGCGCGAGATGCTCCGCGGCACCGACGGCGAGTACCCCGAGTTCATCGCCGCCCTCTCGATCCTGTTCGGGCTCGAGCCGCAGGAAGCCCGCTCAGAACTCGAGCTGCGGGCCGAGCAACTCGCAGCCGCGCTCGCCGAGACCGAATCGGTGCTGACCGATGCCCCCGTCGGCCTGCCGCGGCTGTTCTTGCTCGAGGAGGAATACCGCCGAGCGCTGCTGCGGGCCGAGCTCGCCTGGCTTGATGGCGTGATCGCCGACTTGCGCGAAGGGCGCCTGACCTGGACCGAGGAATGGCTGCATGAGATCGCCGCCACATTCACCCCCACCGATGACCACGAGGAAGCCGAGGACAGCTAGATGACTGCCACGATCGAGGCCCACGGCCTCACCAAGCAATACGGAAAGACCAAGGCGCTGGATGGCCTGGACGTGATCGCCCAGCGCGGGCAGGTGACGGCGGTGCTCGGCCCGAACGGGGCCGGCAAGACGACCTTCGTGCGGATGGTGGCGACGCTGCTGCGAGCCGACGCGGGCACGCTGCTCGTCGCTGGCCACGACGCCCGGAAGGACCCGGCCGCGGTCCGTCGGGTGATCGGCCTGGCGGGCCAGTTCGCGGCCGTCGAGCCGGCGATGACCGGGCGTGAGAACCTCGAGATGGTCGCCAGCCTGTTCGGTCTGAGCCGGCGCGCGGCGAAGGCAAGCGCCGCCGCCGTGCTCGAACAGCTAGGTCTCGTCGAGGCCGGCGATCGGCGGGCTCGCATCTATTCCGGGGGGATGCGCCGCAGGCTTGACCTCGGTGCGAGCCTGGTCGGCGCTCCGCGGCTGCTGCTGCTCGACGAGCCAACCACAGGCCTGGATCCGCGCAGCCGGATCGAGCTGTGGAACGCGATCCGGGCGCTCGTGCAGTCCGGGACCGACGTGCTGCTCACGACGCAGTACCTCGATGAGGCCGACCATCTCGCCAGCCAGATCGTGATCATCGACCACGGCCGGGCCGTCGCCACCGGTACTCCCGCCCAGCTCAAGCAGCGGATCGGCGGCAACGTCATCGAGGTGCACGTCCGCGACAGCCGGGACGTGGCGACCATCGCCGAGCTGCTCGGCCGGCTCGGCGAACGTGTTGCACAAATCGACGAGGCCACGCGACGGGTCAGCGTGCGCGTCGACTCGACCGGCGACGGACAGATGACCGCACTGCAGTCGCTCCACGCAACGGGCGTCGAGCTCGACGACATCGCGCTGCGACAGCCCAACCTCGACGAAGTGTTCCTCACCCTCACCGGAAAGCGACCAGACGACGACCACGACGCCACTGCTGCTCGCGCGGCCTAACCAGAAAGGAACGACCGTCTCATGACAACCATCGCATCGACACTCGACCAAAGCCCGGCGACAGCCCCCCTCCGCCAGACCGGACTGGCCAAGAGCATCCTGACCGTGACGCGTCGCTCGCTGCTGCGCTACGTGCGCACACCGCAGCTGATCGTGCTCGCCACGGTCCAGATGTCGCTGTTCTTCCTTATCTACCGCTACATGTTCGGCGGCGCGATCCACATCGCCGGGATGTCCTATGTCGACTACCTGGTCCCCGGGTTCATCGCGACCGGAGTTCTGTTCACCGGCATGGGGACCGCGGCCGCTATGGCCGAGGACCTAGAGCAGGGGTTCATCGACCGCCTGCGCTCACTCCCTATCCCACGGGCTGCCGTGCTCACGGCCCGAGCGACGGCCGACACCGTGTTCCTCGCCTGGAGCACCGCGTTCACCGCGGCCGTTGCGTTCGCGGTCGGGTTCAACCTCCACGGCTCGGCGATCGACGGGTTGGCCGCGTTCGGACTCGTGATCGTCTTCGGGTTCGCGTTCGAGTGGCTGTTCATCACGATGGGCATGTTCGCCGGCAACGCACAAGCCGCCCAAGCCATGGGAATGATCGTGTTCCCGCTCGTGTTCATCTCCAGCGCCTACGTGCCCGTCAGCTCGATGCCCGGATGGCTGCAGGCATTCGCCAACCACCAACCACTGACATACATGGTCGACTCCGTGAGATCGCTGACGCTCGGATCACACGCCCACGCGCTGCTCGGCCACCCCAGCTCGTACTACATCACCCGCGCCCTGATCTGGACGCTCGCGATCCTCGCGATCTCACTCCCCCTCGCCGTCGCCAAATACCGCCGCGGCTAAACCCAAACAACGCCCTCGCAAGACGAAAAGGAGCCCCACCATGACACCCACAGATACCGAAACCGTCCACATCCGCGCTAACAACCGATCCGTCAAGCGCCTCGGCGACTGGACGACCGCCCGCCGCTTCGACGTGCGCGCCTCCCGCGGCCTCGTCGTGCTCGACCTGATGCTGCCGAAGATCGCGCCAGGCGTGATCGATATCGCGCTCGACATCGACCACTCCACCGTCAAACTCCTCGTACCCGACGGAGCGATCATCGACGACGGCGACCTGCGCCGCGTCGGCCGTGGCCGGGTGAAGGACTGGACGGGAAACAGCGCCCCCGACGGGCGCCGGATCAGGCTCGGCGGTGAAATCCGCAACGGCGAGGTGCGCGTCCACCGCGGAGGCGTCGCGATCCTCTCCCTACTCCGATCCCGCCGCAGTCGCAACCAAATCCGGAAGGCCCACCACGAAGGCCGCCTCAGCCCGGCCGCCTGACGCGGACAGACCCGGCCGCCCCCGCCCCGCCGCCGACTCCAAGCGTCGGCAGGCACGGGCCGGGGCGCGCGGCACGAACGCCTGGCGCAAGCTGAAACCATCGAGGTCCGAGGAACGAAATGAGTGCTGTTGTCGACATACAAGGCCCGAGCGTGGCGAAGACCGAGCATGCCGTGGTGATCGTCGGAGGCGGTCCTACAGGCATGATGCTGGCGGCTGAACTGGCGCTGGCAGGGGTCGACGTCGCGCTGCTCGAGCGTCGTGCCGATCACGTGCTGGCCGGCTCCCGGGCGGGAGGCATTCACTCGCGGACGATCGAGGTGCTCGATCAGCGTGGAGTCGCTGGTCGGTTCCTCGCGGAGGGCCAGGTGGCTCAGGCCGCGACGTTCGGCACGACAGTGCTGGACATGAGCGACTTCCCGACCCGTCATCCGTACTCGCTCGGGATCTGGCAGAACCAGATCGAGCGGATCATGGCCGAGTGGATCGGCGAGCTGCCCGTGCACATCCGCTACCGGTGCGAGGTGACGGGCTTCGCGCAGGACGACACGGGGGTTGACGTCCGGCTGTCCGGTGGCGAGTCGCTGCGGGCGCGGTATCTCGTGGGATGTGATGGCGGACGAAGCCTGATCCGGAAAGCGGCCGGTATCGAGTTTCCGGGGTGGGATGCGACGAGGAGCAACCTGATCGCCGAGGTCGAAATGACCGAGGAACCGGAGCTCGGCATCCGCCACGACGAGAAGGGCACCCACGCCCTCGGCAGGCTGAAGTACGAGATCCGCGACGGCGAGATCGTGTACGGCGATGACGGGCCCATACGGGTCATGGTCACCGAGGAGCACGTCGGGCACACGACCGAGCCCACTCTGCGCGAGCTCAGAGACGCGCTCATCTCCGTCTACGGCACCGACTTCGGGATGCACAACCCCACGTCGATCTCCAGGTTCACCGACATGACTCGGCAGGCCGCGGCCTACCGCGCGGGACGGGTATTGCTGGCCGGCGACGCGGCGCACGTGCATTACCCAGCGGGCGGGCAGGGCCTCAGCCTGGGCGTGCAGGACGCCGTAAACGTCGGATGGAAGCTCGCGCAAGTGGTATGCGGGATCTCCCCGGAGAGCCTCCTTGACACCTACCATGCCGAGCGTCACCCCGTCGCTGCCCGCGTGCTCAGGTACACGATGGCGCAGGGCACGCTCCAGCGCCGTGACGATCGCATGCAGGCCCTGGTCGAGCAGGTGTCGGAACTGGCCAGCATGGATGAGCCTCGCAAACGGCTCGCCGGCCTTCACTCCGGGCTCGACATCCACTACGACCTCGGCCAGGGACACCCGCTGCTCGGCCGCCGCATGCCCGATCTCGACCTTCTCACCGGCTCCGGCCCGCTCCGGCTCTTCGAGCTACTGCACAAAGGCGGGCCGCTGCTGCTCAACCTCGGAGAGCCCAGCGGCTTCGACATCACTCCATGGGCCGACCGTGTCCAGCTGATCGACGCTGAATATGCCGGCCCCTGGGAGCTTCCCGTACTCGGCGCGGTCGCCTCTCCCATTGTGGTGTTGATCCGGCCCGACGGATACGTCGCCTGGGTGGGAGAGGGGACCTACGTCGGACTCGCCGAAGCGCTGACCACCTGGTTCGGACCGCCTCGTGCGGAGTAGCTGTCCGATCGCCTTCCGGATCGACACGCCTCCGACGACCGAACTGCCGCGCGCCGCAAGCTGCTGCGAGAGATTGCGATCGACGCGCTCTCGACCGCCGACACTGGGTCAGGCTGGTCCAAACTGGGCCTCGCGACGTGCGAGCACACCGAGACCGATTGGACCGCTCCCAGCATCCACACGAGAACTCACGACCATGCTCATCCGACCCAGCGAACTCCAAGGGCCGACACTCCGCTAGGCGATGGCGAACTCCGACCGGCGGAGCGCGTCGAGCTCCTCCTCGGTCATCGCTTCAGCCGAGGCCCTGCGCGAAGCCCTGCCGCCAGCTCGCATAGCGCGGCTGCCAGCCGAGCTCGCGCTTGGCTTTGGCGTTCGAGGCACCGCGCGCCTCGGTCATCATGACCGTCGCCGCCTCACCGGCCGCCAGCCGCCCCAGCCAGCGCGGGATACGCCGCGGTGGCTTGGCATCCAGCGCGCTCGCTAGCACCGGCAGCCACTCCCGCACCGGTGCAGGCTCGTCGTCGACGATGTAGTAGACACCGGGCGGGCCATGTTCGACCGCGGCGGCGGTCGCCGCCGCGGCGTCTTCGATGTGGACGTGCGACCAGACGCCCCCACCGCCGCCGACGATCGGGAACTGGCGCTTGCGGATTGGTGCGGCCATCACAGCATCCGGCGCGAGGCTGACCGAGGTCCCCGGACCGTAGAAACCGCCGTAGCGCAACGCGAGGCCCTCACCCCACTCGATCGTCGTCACCGCCTGCTCGAGATAGAGCAGCCCCTCCACTACAACGCGCAGCGACGCTGGCGGGTCGGGATCGAGGGGATCGGCCTCCGTCTGTACGGGCCCGCCGGTGCGGGCCCATCGGAAAGCCCCAAAGCTCTGCGCCACGAAGCGCCGTGCCCCGGCGGCGCGACCCGTCGCCAAGAGATGGTCTGTGGCCTCGGTACGCAGCCGGTTGGTCATGATCGCTCCGCTGAAGCGCTCGGGGTGCCGCGCGTCCCTGATGGACATCTTCCCGGAGAGCGCCGTGAGCTTATGCACGATCACCTCAGGCTCGGCGGACGCCACCGCCTCGGCGACCGCGTCGGGATCAAGCGCATCGGCCACGACCGGGCGCGCCCCCAGGCTACGCACCAGATCCTGCTTCGACTCGCTCCTGGTCATCCCGACCACGTCGTGGCCCCGCGCCACGAGCTGCGGAACGAGCTCTCTGCCGAGAACGCCCGTGGCGCCGGCTACGAAGACCTTCATGACTTGCTCCTCTCGTTTCGTTTTGCTGTGGTGAGACAAGATCGATGCGCCGCCTGTGACAGTTCCCAGGCCGCGCACGTCCGATAGCAGCCCGTGCGCGCCACCGTCAGCCGCCGCCGAGCCTCGCGCGAACGCCGTCGCCGTCCACCGCCACGCCGAGCCAAGCAGAACACCCGTCCTGCTTCGCTCACGGCACGCGCATCTCAACCGCGTGCTCGCAGGTGTCACAGCCGGGGCCGCTGTCTTGTCTTGTGGGGTGAGGTAATCCGCGTTCAAGGAGCTGATGATGAGAGTGTTTGTGGCAGGAGCGACGGGAGCGATCGGAAAGCAGCTTGTGCCCCGACTGGTGGGCGCGGGTCATGAGGTCACGGGGATGACCCGCAGCGAGTCAAAGCAGGCAATGCTCTATGAGCTGGGCGCTGTGCCGGTGGTCGCGGACGCGCTTGATCCCGAGCAGGTCGCGGACGCCGTGGCGCGGGCGCGGCCGGAGGTGATTGTCCATGAGCTGACGGCAATTGGTGCGCTTGACATGCGTCATTTCGATCGCGATTTTGCGCTGACCAACCGTCTGCGGATTGAGGGCACCGACCATCTGCTCTCGGCCGGGCAGGCGGTCGGGGTGGGCCGGTTTGTGGCGCAAGGGGTGGCGGGCTACGGCATGTACGCGCGCACCGGGGGGGCGGTGAAGAGCGAGGAGGACCCGCTCGACTCGACGCCCGTGCGGGAGATGCGCGAGACCCTGGCGGCGATCGGACACCTCGAGAAGGCGGTCCTCGGCGCCGACTGGACCGAGGGGATCGTGCTGCGCTACGGCGCCTTCTACGGGCCGGGTACATCGCTGGCGCCAGGTGAGGAGCAGTTCGAGCTGATCCGCAAGCGCAAGTTCCCGCTGGTCGGCGACGGCGGCGCCGTGTGGTCCTTCATCCATGTCGCTGACGCCGCGGAGGCGACGGTCGCGGCGATCGAGCATGGCAGCCGTGGCGTCTATAACGTGGTAGACGATGACCCCGCCCCGGTCGCCGAATGGCTGCCGGCACTGGCACAGACCTTGGGTGCCAAGAAGCCGATGCGTGTGCCGCGCTTCATCGGGCGGCGGTTCGCCGGGGAGGCCGGCGTGGTGATGATGACCGATATCCGCGGCGCGTCCAACGCCAAGGCCAAGGGCGAGCTTCAGTGGCGCCCCGGGCACCCGAGTTGGCGACAGGGATTCGCGGCGGCATGACCGAGCGCGAGCGACTGCTGGACGAGCTGCGGCCGACATCCTTCGCGATCGCCTACCGGATGCTCGGCAGCGTGTCCGAGGCCGAGGACGTGGTCCAGGAGGCGCTGCTGCGGGTACATCAGGCGCTCGACGCAGGAGAGCGGATCGCGTCCCCGCGCGCGTTCGCAGCGACCGTCACAACCCGGCTGGCGATCAACGAGCTGGGCTCCGCGCGCGCCCGTCGCGAGCGCTACGTCGGCGAGTGGCTGCCCGAGCCGATCATCACCGACGGCACCGATGACCCCGCTCAGCAGGCCGAGATGGCCGACTCACTGTCGCTGGCGATGCTGGTGCTCCTGGAAAGCCTGTCGCCTGAGCAGCGAGCGGTCCTGCTACTCCATGACGTATTCGACTATGACTATCCACAAGTCGCTGAGATCGTCGGCAAGAGTCAGGACAACGTCCGCCAGCTCGCCACACGCGCCCGACGCCACGTCGAGCAGCGCCGGCCGCGGTTCCAAACGACCAGCGAGCAGCGCGACGAGTTGGCAGTCCGGTTCTTTGCAGCCGCCGAGCACGGCGATCTCGCCGGACTCGAGGCGCTGCTGGCTTCGGACGTGCGGCTGAGCGGCGACGGCGGCGGCAAGGTCCCGGCGCTCGCGCGGACGCTGCGCGGACGCACCCGCGTTGCGCGCACACTGATCAACTGGATGCGCCTGGGCGCCCGCCTTCCCGGCGTGTCCCTGCGTCCCGTCGAGGTCAACGGCGGGCCGGGAGCGCTCTATCTCGACGCACAGCAGCGGCTGATCGGCGTGATGGCGCTCGATATCGCCGGCGGGCAGATCACAGGCATCAGCTCGATCGTCAACCCCGACAAGCTGACGCACCTCGGGCCAGTCGCCGACGTCAAATCGCTACTGAAGTCGGCGAGATGAACCCCGGCGTTGTTGCCGCGTCGCCCCGTGCCGAAGTGAACGACAGCGCTCGGCTGCAGGTTCGCGTGGCCTATGCGGCGCTCGCTTGGGTGGTCGTGTTCTTCGCCTTTCACGTCTACTGGTACCTCGGCGGCTCGTTCGGGCTGGGCGGCGAGCTACCCGGTCTGGTCCCGGATTCGGTGGCCGGCTGGATCGTTGAGGTGCTGGAGGGGGCCGCCTGGCCGCTGGGCGCGTGGGTGAGCCTGGCGATCGCTCGCGGATGGCCGCGCGGCAAGATGAAGCGCGCCGCCGCGATCGTCGTTTGGCTCGGCTGCGCGCTGCTCGTCGTCCGCGGCGGCGCCGGGCTCATCGATGACCTGACGCGCGCGGTCGGCCTGCTGCCCAACGGAATCACCTGGCTCTCACACAAGCAAACGATGGGCGCGGCGTACTACCGGTCCGCGTCCGCCCTCTGGTCGGGCAACGTCACCGACGCCTACTTCCTGGCCGGCGGGATCACCTTCGGCCTGCTCGGCTGGCGCTACCGCCCACCTCGATCACAGGCTAGACAAGGAGTGCCACCATGGACCTGCAGCTGACCGCGAAGACCGTGAACCAGCAGCGCGACCGCCGCCTACCTCCGGGCCGGTGGAGTCGCTTTCGGCGCGCTGGCGCACCGCTACGTCCGTCGCGGACCATGATCCGGCTGGGTTACGCGATCGTGGCGACGAATCCCACGTCGTCCGCTGCTGCTGCTCACCCGCGTCGGCGCCACACTGCTGCTCTTCGGCGTCGCCACCGCCGTGATCCGATTGGCCGCCGGCACCGACGACAGCTGGACGGAGGACCCTATGTCCACCGCCGCGATCACGCTCTACTTTCTCGCCGGCGGCGTGCTGTACGCGCCCGCCGCCCGAGCCGTCCAACGCGCGGACACACTCGCCGCGCGTCAACCCCGACAAGCTGACGCACCTCGGGCCGGTCGCTGACGTCAAATCGCTTACTGAGGTCGGCGAGATGAACCCCGGCGTTCTTGCCACGTCGAGCCCTGCAGCTGCTCGGGGCCGCGCTGCTCGCAGCACTCGTCTTCTCATCCCCACGGATCACAAGCGCTTGGTTGACCAACTGAGGCATCTGCACCCCAAGACAAGACAGCAGCCCGGCTTTGACACGCTCGAGCACCCGGCACGGAAACGGGGGCGAGCGGGCGAAGCCGACTACCAGGCTCGATGAAAGGAGCTCAGGCATGAGCACACCGGCAGCCCTCATCATGGGCGGAAGCTCAGGGATCGGAGAAGCGACCGCCCGCGTGTTCGTGAAAGAAGGCGGTGCGGTGGTGATCACCGGTAGAAACCAAGATCGCCTTCGCTCAGCCGTCGAGCGCCTACGAGATGCGCACGCACACGCCGACGTTCAAGGTCACAGCGTCGATGCACGCGAGCACGCCCAGCTACAGCGGCTGTTCGAGCGGCTCGGCGAGATCAACCACCTCGTGCTGGCGCTCAGCGGCGCAGCCGGAGCTGGACCGATCCGCGAGCTTGACCTCGCAGAGCTCCGAGCTGGGCTCGAAGGCAAGACGCTCCCCTACATCGCCTGCATTCAAGCAGCACTGCCAAAGATGAGCAGCGACGGATCGATCACCATGGTGACGGCGGGATCGGCTCAATCGGCGCTTCCAGGCACAGCCGGGCTCGCTGCCGTGAACGGTGCCCTCGAGGCAGCGATCCGTCCCCTCGCCCTCGAGCTCGCACCCATCCGCATCAACGCCGTATCGCCAGGCGTGATCGACACACGCTGGTGGGAAGCAACGGCAGTCGACCGCCGCGCGGCCATGCACAGCTCTGCGGCGAACGCCAGCGCCGTCGGCAGAGTCGGCAAACCCGAAGAAGTCGCACACCTCATCCACGCACTTGCCACCAACGACTTCGTCACCGGCGTGACCGTCCCGTGCGACGGCGGCCTGCGCTTGACAGCCGGACGCGCCCGATGAGCTCACGCGAAGTCACACCACGCACGACAGACCAGCAATCGAACCCCGAGGGACTCATTATCGCCCCACTGCCCTGCTGTCACTGACCAGCCGAAACGCCCCCAGCGACCGTCGCGCAGCGCAGTCATGCTCCCCCCAGGCACGCTCGAAGGGAGTGTCCGACTGGTCGGCGGGCTCGGGCTGTTGGACGAGATGGGCGCGCTCGTCGAGCGAGGAACGGACGACGGAGTGCGAGACTCCGAACGTGGACGATGAGCGTGATGACGAATGACCCGTCTGCGCTAGCCGAGCGCACCGTCTACGCCACAGCGTGGTAGCTTTGGTGGTGCATGACGTGCATCCCGCACAGCTTCCTGTAGCGCCGGACCTCTCCAGCTAGGTCCTTTCGTTGCGGCCACTCACCGTGACATCACAGCTTCAGGAAGGAACGTCAACGTCATGCGTTCACAGATGGTCGACGCTCTGGCGCCGTCCGCTTCACGCCCGGGGTCGCATCTCCGGGCGCAAGATCTGCGCAAGGGATTCGGCGCCGGCGCCGTGCTCGACGGCGTCTCGCTCACCGTCACCGCCGGGCAGCGCCTCGCTGTGATCGGCGAGAACGGCGCCGGAAAGAGCACGCTGCTGCGACTGCTCGCGGGCACGCTCGTGCCCGATAGCGGCGACGTGAGGTGCACGACCGAAAGCCGCTCCCTCATCGAGCAGGAGATGGACGCGCCAGCCGGGACGACGGTCGCCACGGTGCGCGCAGAGGCTCTGCGATCGCCGCGCGACGCGCTGGCCGCGCTCCAGGACGCTGAGTCTGGCCTCGCAGCTGGCGCGAAGGACGCCGCCGAGCGCTACGCCGTAGCGCTCGCCCACGCCGAGCGGGTTGCCGCATGGGACGCCGAGCGGCGACTCGAGGCGCCGCTCGACGCATTCGATGCGCATTTCGACCCTGAACGCCCGCTTGCCGGCCTCTCGGTCGGCCAGCGCTACCGCCTGCGCCTCGGTTGCGCAGTAGCTGACCCCGCCGGCACCGTGCTGCTCGATGAGCCGAGCAACCACCTTGACGACAGCGCGCTGGACCGGCTCGTGCAGTGGCTGCTCGAGTTTGCGGGGATCGCCGTGTTCGTGACGACGATCGCTGGCTGCTCGACGCGGTCGCGACGGCGATCTTCGACCTCGACCCCGCACTCAGCGCCGGCGGCACCCTGTTCGGCGGAAGCTTTCGGGCGTACCGCGAGGCGCGCGCCGGGACACTGCGCGAGTGGCGCCGACAGTATGCCGCGAGTCTCGACGCCGAGCGCGAGCTGTCCAAGCGGTTAGTCGCCGCTCGCACCGCAGCCCCGGGCCACTGGCAGCCTGGCAAAGGCGCGGCCAAGCACGGTCGCGAGAGCCGAGCCGCGAGCTCGGTTCGACTGCTGCAACGCCGCATTGATCACCTCCGACGCGAGCGCGGCCCGGCACCACCGAATCCGCTCACGTTAACCGCGCCCGACGCAGCGGACACGGGCGACGCGATCCTTCTCGAGGCCACCGGAATCGCCGTACAGGGACGCGTCACCCAGCCGTCGGACTCGCCGGTCCGGCTCGGGGCCCGCGGCCGCCTGCTGGTGCGCGGCGACAATGGAGCGGGGAAGTCGACGCTGTTGAGCGTGCTCGCGCGGCAACTCGCGCCCGATGCCGGCACGCTCACCACCGCGCCCGGTATCAAGGTCGGGCTCCTCACCCAAGAGGACGACTGGCATCCCAACCGCACACCCGCAGAAGAGCTCGCCGCATGGGATCTGGACCAGATCCGCGCGACCGGTCTTCTGCGCGACGCCGACCTCGACCGCCCGCTCGGCCAACTCTCGGTCGGGCAGCGCCGACGGGTCACGCTCGCCCGCATCCTGCTGAGCCAACCCTCGGTGCTGCTGCTCGACGAACCGACCAACCACCTCTCGGTCACGCTCATCGACGAACTTTCCGCCGCCCTCCTCACCACCCCAGCCGCGGTCGTTCTCGTCACTCACGACCGCACGCTGCGCCGCATGGTCCACGACTGGCCGACAATGACCCTGCTACAAGCCACGGCAAGACGTCCTGGTCCATGGGATAGCCACATGCCAGGCTCCTGCGGTGTCGCCGAGGCCGCACTGTCGCCTAGATGCCGCTCGCCGCCGGATCCAGGGGCCGAAGCCGACAAGATTGCCGTGCGGAATGCCTGTGGTGAGAGAAAAGCAGGGGCGAGCCGCGTAACCGCGTCTGCCCTCCTCCTCGCCATCGGCGAGGCTCTGGGCACCGTCGGCACGCCGACCGTCACGAACGTCGCGCGCAAGCACCTGCTTTCGCTCCGCGGCGGGTACGCGCGACGGCTCGCGCTAACGCCGATGAGCAGCCCCGCTTCGATTCGCCGAGAGGTGTGTCGGCCGAAATCTAAAGTCCCCTGGTCCTCGCCAGCAGCGAGGCGCGCCGCGACCTTGGCCCGCTCGTGGTCGTAGACGGCGGCGCCGAACACCCGTGAATTCGCAAATGCAGGGCGCCGCGATCCGAGTACGTTCCGAGCGACCCGGAGCCCCGCAAATTTCGAACGCAGGTCTCCGCTCGTTGAGCAGCTGAGACCCCCTATGCGCGGAAGGGGGGTATCTATTTGAGTCAGGTTGGGTTGCGCCACGGTCGCTCTACGGCCGGTGATGGCGGGGATCTCTTCGGCAGCGTGGGCCGTGGGCGCCCGGGGTGTGGGTTGGCGATCAGGCTGCGGTAGGTGATGGGGTCGCCGAGGATGGCTTGCTCGAGCAGTCGGTAGAAGAGCAGGCCGCGACGCCGCCGCGTCGGTTGAAGCGGAACGTGAATTCGTTGAGGTAGGCGTCGAGGTGCTCGGGTCCGACGGACCCTTGGTGGGTGCCAAGCAGCCAGCGCTTGAGCAGGCTCGCGACGCGATGAACGCCCGGCATGACCACGTGAGCGGGATCGTGTTGGGCGCGCATGATGGTCCGCTCGTGCTCGTAGCCGTGGTCGGGCACGGTCCAGTAGGCCTGCCACCCGTCGGTATGGACAGTCGCTCCCGGCTCGACCGCGCTTTCGATGAACGGGATCAAGCTGTCCTTGGAGACGTCGTCGACGCGTTGCAGTCGAATCCGCCCGAAACCCTTGGGGTTCTTGATCTCGACGGCGATCGCGACGATCGCCTTCGTGTCGGTCTGCCGGCCGAACACGCCGCCTTCAACCCCGCCCAGGTAGGCCTCGTCGACTTCGACCCAGCCAGCAAGGCGCTCGCGGCCGGGACGGACCATCGCCTTGCGGTAGCGGTGCAGCATCGCCCACGCCGTCTGGTAGGAGCCGAGCCCTAGCGACCGCTGGATCCCCAGCGCGGAGACGCCGTGCTTCTGGCTGGTCATCTCCCACGCCGCCGCGAACCACAACCGCAGCGGCGCCGAGTGCGGTGGAAGATCGTCCCCGCCGTAACCGACACCTGACGCCCGCACACCGCGCACTCCCAACGACCGCTGCTCAACCGCCACCCAGCACGCCCCACGCACCGCGGACAGCGGAACCCGTCCGGCCAGCGCAGCCACTCGAGGTAGTCGAGGCAGGCAGGCTCGTCCGGGAACCACGTCAGGAGCTCCGCGTACGAGCCCGGGTAGTCCTTGCCTGCCTGCGGCACATGCGTACGCTACCTGAGTTAGATAGATACCCCCCTTGCGCGGAAAGGGCGCATGATCGGGTCGCCGACAAGGCATCCGTCTGGCGACCCCAAGCAGCGCACGGACGTCTCGATCCACGTCGTGCCTGGCCCGTATCGTCGGGCCTATGACCACCCCGGCTCGTGTTCTAGAACGCCGTCGAGCGGCGGCGCTCGCGCGCCACTATCGCGACGAGGAGGGCCTCTCGATTGCCGAGGTCGCCCGTCGGCTCGGTCGCGCCCAGGCCACAGTCAAGGCCTACCTCTATGACCCGAACGGGGAGAAGGCGCGGGCGGTCAAGGCGCGCTATCAGGGGGTGTGTCGCGGGTGCGGCGGATACACGCAGCCCCGCAACGGCAAGGGCGACGCCTACGCGTACTGCAAGGCCTGCCACCCCGGCGCGATCGAGCAGCGCTGGACGCGCGACGAGGTGCTTGCGGCGATGCGTGCGTGGCGAGCGCTGTACGGCCGGCTCCCGTCGTCGTATGACTGGTCCTCAACCCACGCCCGCGGGCGCGGCGGCGAAGCGGTGCAGCGGCTAAGAGCGGGCGATTGGCCGTCCGCGAGCGTCGTTGGCGCTGTGTTCGGTACCTGGCGAGCAGCCCGTAGCGCCTATGAGGACGAGGGCCGGTTCGGACGCGTGGCGCAGCGTGGCACGATGTGAGACCGCCGGCGCGGAGGTCCAGCCCCATCCGCGTCCCACGCCCTGATCAGGAGAACGAACGCCTTTGTCGCCCACGCCCTACAGACGGCCCCGAGGCACCGGAATGGTGTACGCGAAGGACTCGATCTGGATGGGCAAGTGGTACGTCAGGGGCAAGCCGGTCAAGCGCTCGCTCGGGCCGATGCGTCAACCCGGCAGCCGCGAGGGCATGACCAAGACCCAGGCTGAGGCCAAGCTCCGGGAGCTGATCAGCGAGACCTCGACGGCACCGCCGTTAGTCGCGGAGGGCATGACCGTGGAGCAGGTCGGCTCGCGCCTCATCACCCAGTTGAAGGCGAAGAACCGCAAGCCGTCGACGGTCGAGAACTACGAGAGCTATATGCGCGTTCATCTGGCGCCGCACTTCGGCGAGACGCCGGTGTCCGAGATAACGGTCGACGACGTCGAGGATTTCATCGAGCAGTGCCTTGCCGAGCATTCGATCAAGAGCACGCACAACTACCTTGGACTCCTGCACGGGATCTTCGATTTCGCGATCCGCAAGCGTTGGGCGTACGAGAACCCATGCCGGCTCGCCGAGAAGCCGGAGCCGGACGGCGTCGATCGCGACATCCGCTTTCTCGACGCTGCGGAGCTCGAGGCGCTGCTCGAAGCAGCCAGCATTCGCTATCGCCACAACCCTGAGACGCTGCAGCGCGCCGCACGCGTCAGAACCCTGAGGGACGTGCAGAAGCTGCCGTGGAAGCAGGTCGCAGCCACGATCGGTGTCGCCGAGTCGACTGCGATCTACCTGTACCGGTGCCGGCCGGACGCTGCCTCGAACGCGGACGCGCACATGCGGCGTGTCGAGCGCGCGATGTACCTCACGGCGGCGATGACGGGTCTCCGTCAGGGCGAGCTCTTCGCGCTGCGATGGATGGACATCGACTGGTTGGCCCGAAAGGTCCGGGTGCGGCGCAGCTACGTTCGCGGGAGCTTCGGCACGCCGAAGTCCAAGCGCTCCTCACGGGCCGTCCCGCTCGCCGACCGGGTGGCTCGGGAGCTTGAGCTCCTGTTCCGAGACTCGGAATTCCAGGGGGAGGAGGATCTCGTCTTCGGGCACCCGCACACCGGGGGACCGCTCGACGGCTCGCAGGTCTCGAAGCGCTTCAAGTCCGCGCTGAAGCGCGCCGGCGTGCGCGAGGTCAGGTTTCACGACCTGAGACATACTTTCGGTACGCGCTGCGCTGCGAACGGCGTCGCGATGCGGACGATCCAGGAGTGGATGGGTCATCGCGACATCAAGACGACGCAGATCTACGCCGACTACGCGCCGGACGCGAACGAGGTCGACCTCATCAACGCTGCCTTCGCCGAGGGGACTTACGAGGGGACTAACGTGAGCAGAACTGAGAGGAACCCAGAGCAAGAAGACCCTGCAAATCCCGGAATAGGTGGGTGAGCCGGACCCATTCGATCTGGTTGTGGTCCAGGCGGTCGGGGGTTCGAGTCCCCTCGCTCACCTTCGTGTGATGTCTCGGGACATAGGTCTCAGGTGTCTCGGGACATGGGTCTCAGTTTGAGGAGCCCGGCCAGCGGCCGGGTTCTCGTTGTTGGTTTCGCCAGTAGGACTTCTCGGGCTGGATGAGGTGGGTTGAGAGGATCTCGCCGGTGTCGAGCTCGATGACGGTGATGTGGTGGTCGTCGGCGAGCGCGAGGACGCGTTTGCCGGTGTGCGCGGCGCCGACGCCGAGGTGGTGCATGCGGCCGGCGCGGCGCAGGCTCATCTTGCCTTTGGTGTCGAGGCGGTCGTAGCGCAGTCGGTAGTGGCCGGGGGTGTGCCCGTTGGTGGCCGGGAGGGCTTTGGGGGTCGCCCTGTAGGCCTGTCCAGGGGTCTGGCGGTCAAGCGCGCGGTGGGGGCGCTGCTCGTTGTAGTGCTCGCGGAAGCGATCGAGCTGGCGTTGCAGGTCGGTGCTGGTCGTGGCCGGCGGCTGGGCGGCGAGCCAGCGTTGCAGGGTTTGGTGAAAGCGTTCGATCTTGCCTTGGGTTTGCGGATGTCCTGGCGATCCGTTCTTCTGGCGGACGCCGAGGATCGGGAGCAGGTATTCAAAAGCGTTGCGTCCGCCGCCGAAGCGGGCGGTGTAGACCCGGCCGTTGTCAGTCAGGGTGCTGGTTGGCGGGCCATGTTGATCGACCGTCTCGAGGAAGCTCGCCACCACTATGTCCCCGGTCACCGGCCGGTGGGCGGTGCAGGAGAGCAGGTAGCGGGAGTGGTCATCTAGCCAGCTGAGGATCTCCACATCGCTGCCGTCAGCCAGCCGCCAGTGCATGAAGTCCGACTGCCAGCACTCGTTCGGCTGAGCGGCTTGGAAGCGAATGTAGGAGGAGCGAGGTCGCTTGCGGGGCTGGGGGTTGATCAGTCCGGACTGGGTCAGGATTCGGCTGATCGTCGCGGCAGCGGGCGCCTTCAGGCCCTCCCGTTCCAAATGCCAGGCGATCGTCACCGGGCCCGCGTCCAGACCGTCGGCGGTGAGCTGCGCTCGCAGCTCAACCACCCGCTGGCGCACCTCTTCGGACGTAGCGATCGGCGTGGTCTTGGGGCGGCGGGACAGAGGATCAACAGCCTCCAAGCCCCCTGCGCGATAGCGCGCGAGGAGCCGGTGTAGGTGCCGGCGGGAAAACCCGTACTCGGCAGCGGCAGACGTGACGGACAGCTGGTGAGAAACGACCTGTAGGACAGCAACGCGAGCACGGGACATGCCCACGACTCAAACCCCCCGCCCAGACGACACGCCGGCGATCGCCGCTGCGGCCTCGCCCTACGGGCTCGGCCTCCGCGACGACCGCCGCCACCAGGTGTGACCCATGTCCCGAGACATGAGGGACCTATCACCTGGGACATATGTCCTGAACCCAGACACCCTCGCTCACCTTCGGAAAGTCGCTGCAAATCGAGATCAGCGGCTACGCCGCCGCGCCGGACATCTGGGGTGTGGACTACATGACCGATGATCCCCGCGTCTGGCGAGTCGTCGAGACAGCTGCCCGGCGCCTTGGGGTCTCGGCGCTCATCCACCTCCAGCGCATCAGGATCTGGCCAATCGAGGCTTGAGCGATTTCTAAGCGGAACCGACCGCGGGTCGGACTTGTCGGACCCACGCCTGAGCGCCGTGCTGCAGCGCGTCCCAGGGCGACCCGAGGGGTGGGGTGTAGGAGAGGTCGAGGTCTGAGATGGCCTCGACGGTCATCTGGTTGAAGATCGCGGTGGCGGGGATGTCGACGCGCTTGGCGATCTCGGAGCCCAGGTGGCCGACGACCTGGACGCCGAGCAGCCGCCCGGTGAGGCGGTCGCCGGTGTAGCGCATGGCGATCTTGTGGCTGCCGGGGTAGTAGGCCTTGTGATCGTCGGCTTCGGATGCGACGGTGAGGGGATCGAAGCCGGCCGGGCTTGCTTCGCCGTCTCGCAGGCCGGTGCGCGCGGCGACCAGGTCGAACACCTTGACCACTTGGGTGCCGAGGCTGCCGGCGAATTCTCGAGTTCCGCCGAGCGCGTTCTCGCCGGCGATCCGGCCCTGCTTGTGCGCGGTCGTGCCGAGCGGGAGGTATGTGGTCCCGAGCAGGGGGTGGTGGGTGACCACGCAGTCACCCGCCGCGAACACGTCAGGGAGATTGGTCCGCATTTGTCGGTCGACGGCGATCGCGCCCTTGACCCCAAGTTCGGCGCCGGCCGCGGCCGCGAGTTGGGTGTCCGGGCGAACGCCGACGGAGACGAGCACGGCGTCGGCCGGGAGGCGGACTGGCTGGCCGTCGGGGCCGGTGGCGTGGACCTCGAGGCGATGCGGCCCTCCCGGGCATGCGGTCCCGATCGCGTCGACCCGCGTGCTGCACAGGACGTTGACCTCGCGGCGGTGGAGCTCGGCGTGGACGAGCGCGCCGAGCTCGGGGTCGACGGTGGGAAGGACCTCGGGGAGCTGCTCGATCTGGGTGACCGCCAGGCCCGTGGTGGTGAGCGCCTCGGCCATCTCGAGCCCGATGTAACCGGCGCCGACGATCACGGCCCGGCGGACATTGTGGTTCTCAAGCGTGCGCATCAGCGCGAACGTGTCGCCCATTGAATGAAGAAGGTGCACCCCTTGCTCCGGGCCGAGACGCTCCAATCCGGCGATGGGCGGCCGGAGCGGCAATGCGCCGGTGCCGACGATCAGCGCGTCGTACTCGACGCTCTCCTCCCGGCCGTCGGACGTGACGAGCGTGACCCGGTGGCCGGCCGGGTCGATCCTCTGCGCGACGGTGTCGAGGCGCAGGTTCATGCCGGTGGCCTTCAGGTCGTCGATGGTGCGGTGCGCGAGGTTGTGCCAGTCGGGGACCTCGCCGGAGACGTAGTACGGGATGCCGCAGATCGAGTAGTTGGGGTAGGCGTCAGCGAGCACGACGACCACGGCAGCGGTTGGCTCGAGCTCGCGGGCACGCAGCGCGGCGCTGATCCCCGCGTCGCTGCCGCCGATCGCCACGAGTCGTGTCGGCATCTACCCGGCCGGCGCGGTCGCGCTGGCTCGGCCGTCGGCGTGGGGGAGCACGGCCTCGGCCGCGTCCTGCGCGGTGATGTCGGGGTACAGCGCCCGGATCACCGCGATCGCGACAACGCCGCCGGCGAGCTGGGCGAGGATGAACCCGGGCACCGAGGCGGGAGCGATCCCGGCGAACGTGTTCGAGAACACCCGGCCGATGCTGATCGCCGGGTTGGCGAAGCTGGTCGAGCTCGTGAACCAGTACGCCGCGCCGATGTACGCGCCGACGGCGGCGGGGGCCGATGCGCCGCGGCGGGTCCGCGCGAGCGAGAAGATCACTAGCAGTAGCCCGAGCTCGCGATCACCTCTGCGAACAGGTGAGCGGGCGTCGCGCGATGCTTCGTCGAGATGCTGATGAGCGCCTGGGCGAACATCGCGTTGGCGGCGATAGCGCCGAGGATGCACCCGGCGATGTGCGCCGGGATGTAGGCGAGCGCGTCCCGCCAGCGCAGCCCGCCGAAGCTGGCGTCAACCAGCGACACGACGGGGTTGAAGTGCGCGCCGGACACCGGGCCGAACATGAGAATGATCGCGAACAGTCCCATCGCTGTGGCGAGCGCGTTCTCGAGCAGCGCTGGGCCGACGTTCCCGCCGGACAGCTGCTGGGCCGCGATTCCCGAGCCGACGACGATCGCGGCGAGGAACGCGGAGCCGAGCAGCTCGGCGAACAGCCGCCGCCCGAGCGGATGGCTCACAGGTCAACCATCGGCGTGCTCCAGGACCTCGCAGGTGTCGTGGCTGAGGCACTCGCGTGTGCGCTTGTTCGCGAGCGTGAGGATGTGGCTGCGGACCGGGACGTGGTCGTACTCGTCCAGGATCTTGTCGGCGCAGCCGCGGATCACGTCGGGCGCTCGCGTCTGGCCGAAGTCCTCGATCAGCGACGGGAGCAGCTTGGCGAGCCGCCACTGGTGGGAGGTGCGGTCGGACTGGATCTCGTCGATCCGGTCGCGGGCGAGCTCGCCGACGCGTTCCTCGATCATGTCGCGGATCGCCCGAACCTCGTCGAGCGATTTGCCGGCGGGGTCGGGGATGTCCCAGTCGTCGACACGGGTGGGGACGTACGGGCACACGTCGCCGCACCCCATCGTGACCGCCCAGTCGGCGTGCAGCTGCATCTCGACGCTGAGGCGCTTGGGCTTGCGTCCGGACAGGTCGATCCCGACCTCGCGCATCACCTCGATCACCTCGGGCCACACCTGGCGCGCGGGCTCCGAGCCGGCTGACTCGGCGCCGCAGTCTTTGTGGGTGCACTCGCGTTCGAAGAACGCCTGGGCCATCTGCGAGCGCCCCGCGTTGTGTGTGCACACGAACAGCACGTACTTCATTTCAGGAGACCTCCCTCCTGTCTATGCCGCCGCGACCAGCTTTTCGGCGTATTCGCCGGGAAGGCCGGCCGCGGCGACCTCATGGGCGACCGCCTTGGCGTCGTAGGGGACGCGTTCGAGCGACGCGCGGATCTCGCCGGTCTCGTCGAGCTCGAGAATCGCGAAACCCGCGCGAGGGATCGCCGTCTTTGGGTTTTCCGACCGAGCCGCAGTTGACGAACAGCACGCCGCCGTAGGCCTGGATCCACGGCTTGTGGGTGTGGCCGAACACGAGCGTGCCGGCGGTCTCGGCGCCGGCCAAGCGTTCGTACAGGCTGGCCGGCTTGTCCTCAAACAGGTACTCGTTGACCTTGCGGGGTGAGCCGTGGACCAGGTGCACCTCGCGCGATCCGAGCTCGAAGCGCAGATCGAACGGAAGCCGGCCCATGAAGTCCTTGGCGGCCTGGTCGGTATGCGCGAGTGTCCACGCGACCGATTGCTGGCCGAGCTCCCGGTCGTGCTGGGTCACGTACGCGCACCCGCAGTCGTCCAGGTCGCGGGCGATCGCGTAGTCGTAGTTGCCGTAGATCGTCGGGATCCCCCGATCCTCGATCAGCTGGCACACGTGGTTGGGGTGGGGGCCGTAGCCGACCAGGTCCCCGCCGCAGTAGGTCGCGTCGACGCCGATCGCGTCGATCGCGGTGAGGCTCGCTTCGAGCGCCGGGAGGTTGCCGTGGATGTCGGTTATCACCGCTACGCGGTTCACTGGCGCCCCCCTTTGGGCTGGTTCATGTCGAGGAGATTGGCGGTGGGAACAAGCGTCTCGATCAGCTCCCAGACGCGGTGGTAGAGCTCGTACCGGATTCTTCTGATAACGCCGATCGGCTGGCCGGCGGGATCGGCCACTGGCCAGTCTTGGTAGCGCTTGCCTGGATAGACGGGGCAGGCATCGCCACAGCCGAGCGTGACCACGACGTCGGCGGCGCTGATCACCGCGTCGGTGAGCGGCTTGGGAAACTCGGCGCTGATGTCGAGCCCGATCTCCTCCATCGCGGCCACGACGACGGGGTCGATCCGCTCGGCCGGGACAGATCCGGCGGAGCGAACCCCGATCCACCCCTTCGACAGCTTGTGGGCCAGACACGCCGCCATCTGGCTTCGACCGGCGTTGCGCTCGCACACGAACAACACCTCGGGAAGCGGCTTCTCGACCACCCCGGTGGCCTGCGCGACCGCCCACAGCTGCTCGCGCGCGAACCGCTCGATGATCACCGGCAAGAAGTTCGGGCCGACGGCCGGCCGGTCTCCGATCTCGGCGTAGGACGCCTCCACGTAGCGCCTGACCGTCTCGGGCGAGAACACGCCGTGGAACTCGTCTGACAGCTGCGCGGCCGTCGTTTCGAGGCAGTACCGGAGAAGCGGGGTGAGTTCGGTGGGCACGTCGACCTCGGGCTAGCCCGCGGAGTGTATAGATTGACAACCGTCAGTTCAATCGATATAAATAGATAGATGACTGTCGATATGGAACTGACCCCCAAGATCAAGCGACCCGCCGGCGAGCGCTGCTGCGAGCCGGTCGTCTACCCCGACGTCGAGCGCGACGAGGCCGTCCGGATGGCGTCCGTCGCCAAGGCGCTCGGCGACCCGGTCCGCATTCAGCTGGTCGACGTGCTGCGCAAGCACGCCGGCAAGGTGTGCGTGTGCGAGCTCGTGCCGCTGTTCGATCTCTCCCAGCCGACCGTGTCGCATCACCTCAAGGTGCTTCGTGAAGCCGGCATCGTCGGCTCCGAGCGCCAGGGCCTGTGGGCCTACTACTACGTGATCCACGACGCTCTGAAGGAGTTGTCCGCATGGCTGAGCTGAACCCCGACTGCTGCACACCGGCCGCGCAGGAGACGTGCTGCGAGCCGTCCGACAAGGCGTCGTGCTGCGGCGAGTCACACGCCAGCGGATGCGGATGTTCCGCCGGTTCGGTCCCGACCTCGATGGCTGAGACTGCGACGGTCGCGGACGTGCGCGAGACCGTTCGTGAGAAGTACGCCGCCGCGGCGGTCGCCACCGCGTCACTTACTACCTGCTGCGGTCCAGCTCAGAAAGCCGACGTCTGGGGCGCCTCGCTGTACTCACAGAGCGACGAGAGCGGGGTGCCGGAAGCCGCGATCAACGCGTCGCTCGGGTGTGGCGTGCCGACCGCAGTTGCGGACCTCCACGAGGGCGAGACGGTCCTGGATCTCGGGTCGGGCGCCGGTGCGGACGTCTTCATTTCCGCCCGCCGCGTGGGACCAACGGGGAAGGCGATCGGGCTCGACATGACCGACGAGATGCTCGAGCTCGCGCGCGCGAACGCCACCGAGGCAGGGATCGAGAACGTGGAGTTCCTCAAGGGCTACATCGAGGACATGCCGATCCAGGACGGCACGGTCGACGTGGTCATCTCAAACTGCGTGATCAACCTCTCTGGCGACAAACCGCGCGTGATCAAGGAAGCGGCGCGCGTGCTGCGTCCCGGCGGCCGGCTCGCGGTCTCCGACGTGATCGCTGACCCGGACATGGACGACGAGACACGCGCGGACACGGCTGCCTGGACCGGGTGCATCGCCGGCGCACTCACCGAAACCGAATTCCGCACTGCCCTCGCCCAGGCCGGTCTCGAGGAGATCGAGATCACCGAGACCCACCGCGTCCACCAGCACGCCGGCTCGGCCATCATCCGCGCCCGCAAACCTTCGCCGGCGTGAACGCGAGCGCCCGCCCCGCCGGCTGCGAGCTCACCGACGCTGCGCTCGGGTCACAGCTGCGGCGCTACCGCCGGCTCTCCGAGCACGTGACGAGTCTCGAGCGCACAACGGGCAAAGTCATCGCAGAGTTCGGAGCGGACCTCCCCCCGGGCCTGCTCGAGAACACGCTCGAGGTCGAGCGGAGATGCTGCCCATTCGTGCAGGCGACGTACGAGCCGGGCTGCGGACGCCTAACCCTCGCCGTCGAAACGATCGACCAAGACCCCCGACTCGACTCACTCTTCAACGCGCTCGCCCCCGCGACGGAGCGCTAACGAAGTTGCCGGGCTTCGCCGCGACCGTCGGCGTCGGGCTCGTGATCCTCGGCGTCGCGACCGTCAACCATCCACGCGCCGAGCAACACGCGATCGCATCGGCGGTGTTGCCGCCAATTGCAGAAGCGCGCCGTCGCAGATGCAGCAGCGGTGCCTGCGAGGCCGGCGTTCCCCACAGGTGGAGGGTGACGAGCACCTCGTCATCGAACCGCAGGATCGAGTTGAACCGGCCGGCGACATGCGCGCGGACCTCGATCCGGGGCGTCGGGAGCAGCGGCTCGACGTGCCCGCGCGTCGGCCTGTAACGCGCTCGTCAGCGGCGCGCTGTACGCGTCGGCAAACGATCACGAGACAGAACCGTGCCGTGGAACGGTCGCACCGCACGAGACTTTCTTCATTGCTCCCCAAAGCCTCCGCAAAATTTAAGGTTGACGAGGGGTCCGGCGGGAGCGTAGTCTGATCCCCGCAGCGAATTCGTCGCTACCGGCCAGGTTGCCTAAGCATTGGGGAACGAACTAGGTGGGATGGTTGGCTCACCGTCGTAGAACGGCCAGGCCTGACTCGGGTGCTGACGACACACGAGGTGCCTCGTGATCGCGGACATGCACTGCCACTACCCGATGCACCTGTTGGAAGACGATGAACATCCCCACGGCGTGATGGCGGGATGGCTGAGGGATCTAGCCGATCATGTCCGCGCCGAAGGACTCGGGATCGCCGCGCACCTAATCAACGATCCTCGGTTATCCGGCGGCTGGCGAGTTGATCTGGATGGGCTGATAGCCGGGCAGGTCGGGTTGCTGTGCTCCGTCCTCTACTGGCCTGCGGGCGAGTTCCGCCTTGGGACAAGGCCCGCGGGAGATGCGTTCCAGGACCTACAGGGTTTGTTCGACCGGGTCGAGGCTGACCTTCGCCAACTCGATCCGGCTAATCAGCGTCACATCGTCGTTGGTCCCGAGGTCGGGCCGGTCGACGACGGTCGGGTTAATTTCGTTCACTGCGTTGAGGGCGGATTCAACCTCGGTCCCGATAGGGACGCCATTGCCGGCAACGTCAAGTGGCTGGCCGATCGCGGAATTTTCTACATCACGATCGCTCATCTGTTTTTCCAAGGAGTCGCGACCAACGCACCCGCCATCCCCCTCTTCACCGACGGGGAGTACGATCGGATCTTCCATGAACCGCGGGGCGTGGGGCTGACCGACCTCGGTCAGGACCTTGTGCGGGCGATGTACGAGCACAAGATTCTGGTTGACATCAGTCACATGAGCGAACAGTCGATCGACGATACGTTCGACCTCATCGAGACGTTGGATCGTGAAACGGGGCGTGAGGCCGCGGATTACCCGGTGCTGGCGACGCACATTGGGATGCGGTCTGAAAACCGCGACACCCAGGTGTACAACTTGACCCCTAGGACGGTGCAGCGCGTGAAAGATCGTGGAGGGTTGATCGGCGTGATCATGGCGCAGCATCAGCTTGGCCCCACCACCAACGTGGCGCAGTCGCAGGCGACGGTGGCGCGGCATCTGAACGCGATCGCCGCCGCCTGCGGCGGCGGCTTCGACAGCTGCGCCATTGGAAGCGATCTCGATGGCTTCGTCAAGCCGACGCTCACCGGGCTCGAGACCGCACCCGACTTTCGGAACGTGGCGGGGTGGATCGATGCCTCGTTCCCTCCCGCGGACGCCGAGAAGATCCGATATGAGAATGCTGCGGCGCTGGTTCGGCGCATTTTCGCGGCGCGCCCATGACGACACGCACACAGTGTCAGGTCTGGCGATGAGCGTGAACGCACCGGCTCCCGCCCAGGACGGCTTCTATCACCCGGCGAGCGAGGCTGAGCTGGTGCAGTTGGTCAAGCTGGCGTACGCCGACGGTCGCCAGCTGAGGGTTCGCGGCGCGGTGCACTCGAGCTCGCACGTCGTCTACGCGGATCCGCTGGCCGGCCTCGTCAATCGGGTGAGCTATCAGACACCGCCGGCCGGCGACAACATTCAGGTGATGCTCGATCAGTACCGCGGTTGGCGCGTCAAGGACGAGGCCCGCAAGTTGGTGGAGGCCGATGCCGGCATCCACCTCGGCGCGGATCCGAGTGACCCGACCGGCACCGCCACGCTCGAGTCGAGCCTCCTGTGGCAGCTCTGGAAGGAGAAAGGCTGGACGCTCTCGGATCTCGGTGGGGTGACGCACCAGACCGTCAGTGGGTTCACGGCGACCGGCTCTTCAGGGGGCTCGCTTCAGCACTCCGTGAACGAGAACCTGTGGAGCTTCCGGTTGATCGACGGGACGGGCGAGGCGTACGAGGTCTCCCGTGATGACGGCGATCTCTTCTACGCGATGTCCCCGAACATGGGACTGCTCGGGGTGATCTCCACGATCACCTTCCAGTGCGAGGACGCCTACAACATCACTGGCCAGGAGGCGATTACGACCGTCGCCGACTGCGCGATCGATCTGTTCGGTCCGGGCGATGCCGAACGCCCGTCGCTGGAGCAGTTCCTGCGCGACGCCGAGTACGCCCGGGTCGAGTGGTGGCCCCAGCGTGGCGTCGACCGGGTCCTGGTCTGGCAGGCCCAGCGGATTCGTCCGCAGCTCGGGTTCCGGCCGAGTCCCTACGAGGAATTCACAACGCATCCCGACACAGCCGAGGCGTTCATTTCGATCCTCTACACGATCATCGGGAACCTCGACGACCTCGGGCGGGCGAAGGAAGCGATCGAGCCGGCCTTCGCCCGGATCAAGCAGTTGCTCGAGCTCGTCCCCGAGCTGCAGAAGCACGGCCGCATCGGAAAGCTGATCGCGGACTTCCTCAGTAAGGCAGCCGACGCCGGAGTGGACGTGGCGATCGACGTACTGCGCCCGTTCGCGGGCATCATCAAGGATGAGATCCCGTCCATCTTTCCCGGGTTGCTCGGGATGTTCATCACGCTTGACTCGGACAAGCCCGGGATCCAGGCCGGGCAGCCGCAGGCGTTCCGCGACTACGGATGGCAGGGCCTGCCGATGGACAACCAGGCTGACGACGAGATGCTGCGGACAGGGTTCACCGAGATATGGGTGCCACTGCCGCGCACGCAGCAAGTGATGCAGCTACTGCAGTCGTATTTCACCGAGCCGGCGGACGACCACGAGGGCTACCAACGCACCGGCTTGTATGCGTGGGAGCTCTACTCTGCGATGCCCACGCCGCTGTGGATGAACGCGTCGCACTCCTCGGGAGCCGATGAGTGGAAGGACGGTGCCTTCAGAATCGATCCCTACTGGTTCGAGGCGAACCCGGGCGACCCCTCAGCCACCTTCTGGCCGCAGTTCTGGCAGCTCCTGCGCGACAACGACATCCCCTTCCGCTTGCACTGGGGCAAGTACCAACCGTTGATCGAGCGCGGCGACCGCAACTGGGTCGATTTCTTCAAGGCGCAATACCCCCGCTGGGATGACTTCCTGCGCTTGCGCGCCGAGCGGGACCCGAAGGACGTTTTCCTCACCAGCTATTGGCGCGACCGGTTCGGTCTCTGGTAGGAACGGGCCCGCGCAGCGGGGCCTCGGACACGAACGGCTCACCGTCGGCCGCGGCTAGGCCGTCGGCATCGGCTCGACGCTCGGTGGCGGGGGCACGCCCGGCTCTGTTCGGAGCCTGTTGATCACCTCGTGGGCGGCGCGTTGGCCAGAGCCCACCGCCCCGTTCATCCCCCCGTAGAACTGCAAACCCGTCTCAGAGCCAGCCCAGTGGAGGCGCCCCACCGGATCGCGCAAGGTCCGTAGTGGACCAGTGATCGAGCCCGCGGTTGCGAGCCCGAAGTAGCACCCCCGGGTCCACGGATCCGCGGTCCAATCCTTCTCCAGGTACTCGACCGGCCGTGCGGCCTGGGAGCCGAACAGGCGCACGAACTCCTCGATCACCAGCTGCTTGCGCTCCGCTGTCGAGAGCCTGGCGAACTCCCACGATCGCGCCCCAGGAGAGAACGCCAGCAGCACGCCCGGGGACCCTTCTGGCGGCGAGTCGTCAAAGGTGGATCCGAGCGGGCCCTGCATGATGACCGCCTGCCCGCTCAGACTTTGCTCTCTCCAGAACGGCTCGTCGTAGATCGCAATCACCTTGATCACGGAGCCCATCGGGAGCCGCTGAAGCGCTTGATCGCGGATCCCGGGCAGGGCTGGATCGAAGCGGATGCGTGCCGCAAGCGTCGGCGGGACGGCGATGATGGCGAACCGGGCCTCGATCCGCACAGAACCGCCGGCATCGACCTCGAGCCGGCCCGCGCGTTCCGTGATCGCCCGCACGGGGGCACCGAGCACCACCCGCTCTGCGAGCTCGCTCGCCATCCGCTCCGCGATCAGCCCGGAGCCGCCGATGAACCGATCCTGCTGGAGCCCACCCTTCGTCGCGGTGAGAGGATTGAACCCCCCGGCGGCGCAGGTATAGGCCAGTGCTTGAAGGAGGTTCAGGTCCTGCGGCTCGGCGGCCCAGATCGAACCGACGGCGGTCTCCATCACGGCCTTGGCATCGCGCGCGTGGAGCTTGCCCCGCAACCACGTTCCGAGCGTCTGGCCGTCCCACTCCACGGCGTGAGCGCTGTCCCAGGGGGCCTCGGGAGACACGTTGCGCGCGGCGGCGTTGAGCAGCCAGCGCATGATGCCGAGCTCGATCAGCGCGAAAATCGAAACCGGCGGTATGACGCCGCTGTAGGGGCGGACTTTGCCGTCGCGGTCGATCAAGCGCTGCCCGGTGTCGTAGGTCGGGAACGTCCCGATGCCCAGCTCCTGCGCCAGCGTCGCGAGCTCTTTCTGACCCGGACCCATCCACTGCCCGCCCATCTCAACGATCTTGCCGTTGCCGATCGACTCGTTCACCACGCGACCGCCAACCCGGTCGCGGGCCTCCACGACCACGGGTTCTACGCCGGCTTGGACCAGCGTCCGCGCCGCGCTCAATCCGGCGAGACCCGCCCCGATGACGACTACGTCAGCTTCGCGTCTCTCCGTCACTCCGGGCTCCCCTCAAACGCGCCCACGCCGAAAGCGTAACGCTTCCGGGCCTGCGATCACGACAAATTTCACACGAGCGCGGCGTCCGCTTCGCACCCGAGCGCCGGGCTATCGGTCTCGACGTTTGACGGTCAGCGGCCCCTGTCCAATCAACCGGAATTGCGTGCACTAGTGAGAATCACGCGCCGCGGTGGTCGCTCACCGGTTTTGTCCATTTCGGACAGGGTTCGCGGTATGGTTTTCGCGGGGCCGAAGCATATGGGGGAGGGGCCACATCGACTGCATCTTCGGCCGCGACGTGAGTAGCTGAATGTCGACGTCGATTCGACTTGCCACGATTCTCCAAACCGATCTGGTCGGCTCGACCCGGTTGGCCACGGCCGTGGGTCCGAACCGCGCAGACGCTCTGCGCGACGAGCATTTTCTGATCCTGCGCGAGGCGATCGCTTCGACGAAGGGCCACGAGGTGAAGACGACCGGCGACGGTCTGGTGGTTGCCTTCCTCTCTGCGTCGGCGGCGGTCCAGTGTGCGGTCGCGATGCAGCAGCTGCTGGAGCGAAGCAATCGCCACTCTGATCAGCCGCTGCACATCCGAATCGGGCTGGGAGCAGGCGAGTCGACGCTCAGGGACGGGGATTACTTCGGGATGCCGTCGATCGAAGCTGCGAGGCTGTGCCAGAAAGCACCGCCGGACGGGATCCTGGTCTCGTCGACGGTCAGAATGTTGGCCGGTCACTTGGAGGGCACCGAGTTCATGCCCTCCGGGAAGCTCGAGCTGAAGGGATTCCCCGAGCCGATGCATGCATTCGCCGTCGGCTGGCAGCCGCTCGCCGACGAGACGCCGCGGGAGCTGGCAAGTTGGCCGCTGCCGAGCGAACTGCCCGTGTCGCGGCTCTCATACGTCGGGCGCCGCGCCGAGCGTGAGCGTCTCGCCGACGCATTGTCAGCCGCACGCGGCGGCGAACGGCGGGTCGTGCTGCTGTCCGGCGAACCGGGAATCGGCAAGACCCGGCTCGCGGCATTGGCGGTCCAGTCTGCGCGCGCGGAGGGTTTTGCCCTGTTGTGGGGCGCGTGTTCCGAGGAGCTGGCCGTACCGTACGCGCCTTGGGTGGGCGTCTGCGGCCAGCTCGTCGAGCATAGCCCTCAAGAGTTGCTCGAGAGCTACGTTCTGCGGTTCGGCGGAGAGCTCGGACGAGTGGCTCCGAACCTCTCGCGCCGAGTGCCTGATCTCCCGCCTCCGCAACCGTCCGATCCGGAGACCGAGCGCTTCTTGCTATTCGCCGCGGTAGCCGGACTGATGCAGCGCGCGAGCGAGTCGTTCCCCCTCTGCCTGGTCCTGGACGACCTTCAGTGGGCAGACGGTCAAACGGCCGTGCTGCTCAAGCACGTGGCGCGAGCGGTGAACCAGAGTCCGCTGTTAATTCTCTGTACATATCGCGACTCAGATCTCACACCTCAGCATCCGCTGACCGGGGTGCTCGCCGATCTGAGCCAGTTACCGGGGGTGGAGCAGATCGCGCTGAAAGGCCTCGGGGCCGACGAAGTGGCCGAGATGATCAGCACCGCCGCCGGTCACGAGCTCGACCGGGATGGAGTCGTCCTGGCCGCCGAAATCACGGCAAAGACCGCAGGCAACCCGTTCTTCGTAGGCGAGATCCTGCGGAGCCTGGCCGAGACGGACACTCTCTTGTTCGACGAGGACGTGGGACGGTGGCGCATCGACCGCACCTCGCCGATACGGCTGCCACAGAGTGTCCGCGACGTCATCAGGCGGCGGGTGCGCCGGCTCGGCGAGGAAACCCGCATCTTGCTTACGTTGGCCGCTGTGATCGGCCAGTCGTTCGACGTCGGACTCATGAGCAGGCTTGCGGACATCAGCGAGCCGATGGTTCTCGATCGACTGGAAGCCGCGGCCGCGGCATCGTTGCTCGTTGAGTCAAGCGATCGGATTGGACAGTTCGGCTTTGCGCACGCATTGATAAACCAGTGCCTCTACGAGGAGCTCGGGGCTACTCGCCGCGGCGGCATGCACGCGCGGATTGCGCTCGCACTCGAGCAGGTGGCGACGAGCGAACAGCCGCGGCTTGCGGAGCTCGCACTGCACTGGCGGCTTGCCAATGCTCCCGACGCGCCGCGCAAGGCGGCGAACTACTCGCGACGAGCAGGACACGCAGCGCTCGCCGGCTTGGCGCCCGCCGAGGCGGCCCGACTGTTCGGGATTGCGGTCGAGCTGCTCGAAGGAGCGGATACCGAGGAGCGCTGTGAGGCGCTGGTTGGCCTTGGTGAGTCGCAGCGGCAGCTCGGGGACGGCGCGTATCGCGCCACCCTGCTCGAGGCAGCCGAGCTCGCGTCGCACCTCGGCAGCGCCGAACTCGCCGCCAGCGCCGCGCTCGCCAACACTTCTGGGACCTACAGCGTCATCGGGGAAATCGACAACGAGCGCTTGCAGGCGATCGAGCGAGCGCTCGAGCTCGACGACCCGCCGGTCCCAGCGCGTCGGGCCAGATTGCTCGCGCTCGAGGCGCAGGAGCTCAGCTGGGACCACGACGTCCAGCGTCGGCGCGGGCTCGCCAATGAGGCCCTCGCTCTGGCACGCCGAGCGGGCGAGCCCCGCGCGCTGGCGGCGGTTCTGCGCAACGCGGTCCTGTCCCATTCCGGGCCCGATACTCTCGAGCTCCGCGCACAGCTCGGTCGCGAGCTGCTCACGAGCGCGACCGAAGCCCAGGATCCAGCGCTTGAGTTCTGGGCGCACGTCGTGCACTTCAACGTGATGGTCGAGCAGGGCGAGTTCGGCGCAGCCGAGAGCGCCCTGCGCGAGATGGAGACGGTGGCTTCCCGTCTCGGTCAACCACTGCTGAGCTGGAACGTCGCCTGGAGCCAGGCCGGGTGGGCACTGCCGAGGGGAGACTTAGCGGCAGCGGAGCGCGCCATAGAGCACGCGCTCGAGGTCGGGCAGCACGCCGGTGAGCCGAATGCGGTTCTGATCTACGGCGCCCAGCTCGCACACCTGCGTGCCTACCAGGGCCGCGTCGCGGAAATTATCCCGGTGCTGGAGCAGAGTGTGGTCGCGTTTCCCAGTGTCTCGGGTTGGCGGGCGGGCCTCGCATCGGCGTACTCCCTGGTTGGCCGCCGCGATGAGGCGGCGGCGATCGTTGAGCGAGCAGCCGCCGATGGATTCACCGATGTCTTGTTCGACCAGGGACGCACGACGGCCTTGGCGCTGTACGCCGACGCCACCTTCGAAGGCGGGCTTCGACGCCCGGCGGCAATCCTGTACGACCTAATAGAACCGTGGGCCGACCAGGTCGCCTGGAACGGAGCGTCCATTTACGGCCACGCTCGCATGTGGCTAGGGTTGCTGGCCGCGACACTTGACCGCCACGACTCCGCCGACCGACACCTTGCCTTCGCGTGCGCGTTCCACGAGTCAAACGGACTATTGTTGTGGGAAATCCGCGGGCATCTGGGCTGGGCAGACGCTCTCGTCAACCGTGGCGAACCGACGCGCGCGAGGCAGAGCGCCGCTCGCGCGCTGACGCTCGCGCGCGCCCACGGCTACGGCGCGTTCGAAGCCCGCGCGGCAGCAATTGTTGCGGGTGCTTCGCGGGTCACGACGCAGAGACGAAATGAAGGCGCCGCCCAGGGAGCGAGCCGCACTGGCGGATAGTCACTCGACCAGGGCGCTGTGAGTCGGATCTTGCGGTGATTCGCACACCAGCGGAGGCCTTGACCGAGTCGAGAATCTGCTGACGTGGTGTGTGATGCGGGCCCGAGGACCGGGGCGGGCCGGCCTTCCCACGCGGCGGAGGACAGTCGTCAACATCCCCTCCTCCTGCGGGGAAAGCCGGTGCCTAGTTCACTTCTGACTGCCTGCGGCGTCGTGCGTCTGCGCGGCCTCGGCGGCCTCCGGGGCGATCGCGGCGATTCCTACCGTGCCCTGTTGGGTCAGGTACCAGCATCCGTTCAGCCCGCCGAAGGTCGACATCGCGCCCGAGCCGACGTGGCCGTCAACCGTGCCACCGTAGCGGGCCGGTCCGGTGTCGAAGCTCAAAAGCAACGTGCCGTCTTGTTGAATCCACTTACCCGGGAGCGTCCCGCCGAAGGTCCCGTTGTTGTTGAACACGATCGTGCTCTGTGCGTAGCTGCTGGTGCAGCCCCAGCTGTAGTGGAGAGTCCAGGTTCCTGCAACAGTCATGATTGCTCCTAAAGATCGGGTTGCCAGTTACTGCGCTCGCGGCCGCCGCCGCGGCCGCACTACGATTGGTCGCGAGCAGATCCCTCGCAACCAGTGTCGTTCTGGCATTGGGCGGCCGGGCCAGACTGGGTCGCCAGCTCGTGCGGCCGACGAGACGGGAAGTGCGGCGTCGCGCTCGATCCCCCATCGCAGGCCCCAAGAATTCCGAGCCCCCGACGGCCGCCGACCGGATCCGCCGTAACGTCAGTTGCCCCCGAGTATTGACCATTCGCGTTCTTCCCCCGAGAACGACGTTTGCGCCCGGAGTCACCTCCGGCGCCGAAAAACCAACTCAACGCGCAATACGCCATCCGTGTCCCCTACAGCTGACCCCTGGCCAATCGCGGTATGTCGGTCGTCCTGAGACGGACGTCCGTTTGCGCCCCCGCTGGCCAATCATCCAATACTCAAGGATGACTGATCAAATTCTACCAGCGACGGCCGATCGATGTCAACGGACTGATTGCTTACGTTTCACACGTCTGTAATGCCCTCCGGGGTCAATAGAGACGCAGCGAGCGTGAGCGTCGAACGGAAACTCGCGGAAGGCGAATGCACTGCTACATCCAGCGGAGCGAGCTTTCCGGATCCATGCGCATCCCGGCCCGGTCCCGTCACGGCCGGCCTCAGGCGTTCGCTCGCTGAGCTGATAGGCGGGTCTCAACCCCGACTTAGAATCGGGGAGTCCCTGCCGATTGAAGGGGTCGATGAAATGCGACTTCTCCAATCGCTTGCGCAGGATCGGCGCGCGTGGCTTCCGTGTGCGCGGAACGACCATCGCACTCGCGCTCATGGCCGTCGTGCTGGCCGGCGCACCTGCTGCGCGGGTCGGCGGGTTCGGGTACGGCATCAACATAACCGGCCCAGCCTTCCCCGGCGTGAATGCGCTACCCGCCGAGAACATCAGCCTCGCGCGGACCAGCGCCCCCTGGTCAGAGGTGCAGCCCTCCCCACCACCCGCCCCGTATGACTGGAGCTCCACCGACCGGAACGTGACCGAGCTGGCCGAGCAGGGGATGACGTGGCTGCCGATAGCGATGGGTACACCCGCGTGGGCCGCTACCGCCGCACCGTCCCCGCAAGCCTGGCTTCCCGGGGCGGTCGCTGGGAACCCGTCCGCCTACGGTCAGTTCGTAGCCGCGCTCGCGCAGCGCTACGGCGCCGGCGGCATCTTCTGGCAGCAGAACCCCCAACTCCCGTACCTGCCGGTACGCGCGGTCGAAGCCTGGAACGAGGAGAACAACCCGAATTTCTTCTCCCCCGCCAACGACCCCGCCGTCTACTACGGGATGTACCAGGCGGCCCAGCAGGACGCGCACGCGCTGATGGGCGACGCGGTGCAGGTCATCTTCGGCGCCGTGCTCGACGCGGGCCTGGACCCGATGCCATGGCTGGCGCAACTGTCCGCGCAGCACCCCGGGGCGTTCGCGACGATCGACGCGTTCGGTTACCACCCGTACCTGTACGCGCTGCCGACGATCGTCCAGCACCTCGAGGCGATCCGCGTGTTCCTCGACGAGCAAGGCGCCACCAATGTCCCCATCTCCATCACCGAGGTCGGTGACAACTCCGGCTTCTCGCCCGAGCAGGAGTGGGCGGGGACGGCTTACCGGCTGGCCAACAGCCTCCCCGACTCCGGCTGCGACGTGAACATGCTCGTCCTCCACGCATGGGAGGGCGATGATCCACAAACCCTCGATGAGGACTCGGAGGGCTGGTACACGTTGGCCACGCCGCAGGGCGCGCTGACCCAAACCGGCCAGGCGTTCGCATCAGGAGCCAGCGCCGCCCCGACACCACCCCCCGGCGGCGCCTGGTGCACCCCGCTGAGCCCCGGCCTGAAGCTCGCCATCCACCGCCTGCGCGACGGACGAATGCAGGCGACCATCGGCCTCGCCCCGAGCGCCCAAGGGGTCGTGACGGTCACAGCCCGCCGCCCCGGCCAACGCCCCGTCACCCTCACCCCGGCGGCGTCGGGCGCCCACCAGCTCCCCGTGTCCCCAGGTCGCTGGACGGTGACCGCCACGTTCGACGGCTCCGCGCCGTGGGCCGACGCCCGCGCCACCGTCACGGTCACGATCCCGCGCCGCTCCGGTCCATCAGCGCCTGTTCACGGAGTGCGAGGACGGTGCTCGAGGCGCCCCCGGGGAGCTGCGTGTCACGTGGTCAAGACTGCAGCCACGCGAGCAGGTCGGCGTTGATCGTCTCGGCCTGCGTGGTCGGCATCCCGTGGGGGAATCCCGCGTAGGTCTTCAGGGTCCCGTTCTGAACCAGCTTCGCGGAGAGCGGGGCGGAGTCGGCGTAGGGGACGATCTGGTCGTCGTCTCCATGCATCACGAGGACCGGCACGCTGATCTTCCTCAGGTCTTCGGTGAAGTCGGTCTGGGAGAAGGCAACGATGCCGTCGTAGTGGGGCTTGGCGCCGCCCATCATCCCCTGGCGCCACCAGTTCTCGATGATGGCCTCTGATGGTGTCGCGCCCGGACGGTTGAAGCCGTAGAACGGTCCCGACGCCAGGTCGCGATAGAACACCGACCGGTTGGCGGCGAGCTGGGCCTGGAGACCGTCGAACACGCTCTTCGGCAGACCGCCCGGGTTGGCGTCGGTCTGGACCATGAGCGGCGGCACCGCGCTGATCAGGACCGCCCTCGCGACGCGGCTCTCGCCGTGGCGAGCGATGTAGCGCACGACCTCGCCACCCCCGGTCGAGTGCCCGACGTGGATCGCGCCCTGGATGTCGAGGTGCGCCGTCACGGCCGCCAGGTCGTCGGCGTAGTGGTCCATGTCGTGACCCGCGCCGGTCTGCGACGAGCGACCGTGTCCACGCCGGTCGTGCGCGATCACGCGGTAGCCATGGTGCAGAAAGAACAGCATCTGCGTGTCCCAGTCGTCGGCCGAAAGCGGCCAGCCGTGGCTGAAGACAATCGGCGTGCCCGAGCCCCAGTCCTTGAAGAAGATCTCGGTGCCGTCGGTCGTCGTGATCATGCCCATGCGCGGTGTGCCTCCGTTGGTAAAGGGTCGAGGTGGAAATACAGTGCGACCAAATAGGGCCTGCGCAAGGGTCGGCCTAGACCAACCGGGCGCGCCGGTGATAACCGCGGCTTACCGCGTGCGGCGCCTGGCCCTGCATTCCGGCCAGGTGCTCGATCGCCGCCAGCGCCGGCATCCGGGCACGCTCGATCAGCAGCTGGCGCGCCAGGGTGGCGCGGTTCAGAGCGATCCGGGTGAGCGGCCCACCGACAATCATCCGAGGTCCGCGAGGCTAAGAGGGTCCTCATCTGGTCCACAACAAGTTGTTCACGAATGGTTGACGAGGTGGAGGCTAGGGTGCCGCCTCGGCGCCGGGGCGCGCCAATGCCGATCACTGCAAGGAGGACGCTTCATGTCGAGTACACCGCAACGCGCGCTCGCGCGCGGGCGCGCGCGACGACTACTGGTGGGTGCGGGCTGCCTGCTGGCGATGTGCGTCGCGGCTGCGCCAGCGCAAGCCGACCGCTTCGACCATGGCCATCGGAGGTTCGGGCTGATCCCCGGCAACCTGCTGCTGTCAACCAGCGAGTACACGCCGGCCGATATCACGCCAGGCGCCACGCAGCTTCCCCCCGGTTGCACGGGTAGCAACTGCGTGACGGCGATCGCCGACGGCACCTACCCGACCGTGTTCAACAACGACACGGTCGATGCCAGCTTCGGCGTGACCTCCCGGGTGTTCCTCGACGAGCTGACGCCGTGGGGCCAGGTGGTCAACCGGATCCCGGTGCCGAGCCGCGACCTGGTCACGAGCTTCTCCTCCAAGTCGGAACTGGCGCTCAATCTCTCGACGAACGGCCGGGACGTGACGTTCATGGGGTACCGCGCGCCGGTCGGAGCGCTCGACGTCTCCAACTCGAACACCCCGGGCGTGATCGACCCCACCAATCCGGTCCCCGGCACCGACTATCGCGTGGTCGCTGACCTGGGTCGCGACGGGTGGTTCGACTCGTTCACCCTGACCAACGCGTACAGCGGCAACAACGGCCGCGCGGCGATCCTGAACAACGCCGCGAACGTCATCTACACGGCGGGCAACGCCGGCAACGGCGCCAACCCGCAGCCGAATGGAGTGATCATCGGCGCCGGCGCTCAGATCCTGACGCGCTCGTTCACGCCCGAGTGGTTCCAGACGCCGGGGCAGCCGACCCCCGTCGGCAGCTTCAGCATCACCCAGCTGGGCCAAAAAGCGGACAAGGTCGGCAAGGACACGAACTTCCGTGGCCTGACCATCTCGAACAACGTCGTCTACTACACCAAGGGCAGCGGCGGCAACGGCATCAACACCGTGTACTTCGTCGACACCACCGGCACGGCGTGCCCGCACGGCGTGGGCCTGCCCCAGCCGGGCGCGCAACTGCCGACCTCGCCGATCGCCTACGACCCGAGCCTGCTCCAGACCGAGGGCGTGACGCCTTACAACATGTGCGTGCTGAAGGGCTTCCCGACCGCGCTCAAGTCGACGACCTCGTTCCCGTTCGGGATCTGGTTCGCGAATCCGACCACGCTGTACGTCGCGGACGAGGGCAACGGCGACAACACGTTCTCGAGCACGACCGAGACGTACACGGCCGCCGCCGCCCAGACGACCGCCGGCCTGCAGAAGTGGGTGTTCGGTTATCCCATGCCGGGTCAGTGGAACCTCGCCTACACGCTGCAGTCCGGGCTGGGCCTCGGGCAGCCGTACACCATCCCCGGCTATCCGACCGGGAACAACCCGGTCGGCGGGCTGCCGTGGGCGCCGGCGACCGACGGCCTGCGCAACATCACGGGCCGTGTGAACCGTGACGGCACCGCGACGGTCTACGGGATCACCTCGACGGTGAGCGGAAGCGGCGACCAGGGCGCGGACCCGAACAAGCTGGTAGCGATCACCGATCGGCTGACGGCGACCTCGTCCGGCAACGAGACGTTCCAGACCGTGCGTACCGCACACTCCGGCGAGGTGCTCCGCGGAGTGACGTTGACGCCGGCAGACGGAGGCGATCGAGACCGCTGAGGATCCGTCCGGGTGCGATGCGAACATACGTTCGTGTCGCACCCGGATCCCTCGATTCTGCACGCGGACCTCGACTCGTTCTACGCCTCGGTCGAGCAGCGCGACAACCCGCGCCTGCGCGGGCGTCCGGTGATCGTCGGAGCCGGGGTCGTGCTGGCGGCGAGCTACGAGGCCAAGGCCCGGGGAATCCGCACGGCGATGGGCGGCGCGATGGCGCGGCGCCTGTGCCCCGACGCAGTGGTCGTCCCGCCGCGGATGGCCGCCTACTCGGAGGCGAGCAAGGCGGTGTTCAAGCTGTTCGAGGACACCGCCCCGGTGGTCGAGGGGCTCTCGATCGACGAGGCGTTCCTCGACGTGCGTGGGCTCGATCACATCTCGGGGACGCCGGTCGAGATCGCCGCGCGTCTGCGCCGGCGCGTCCGCGACGAGGCCGGCCTGCCGATCACGGTTGGGGTGGCGCGCACAAAGTTCCTGGCCAAGGTGGCGAGCGCCGTGGCCAAGCCCGACGGCTTGCTGGTCGTGGCAGCCGGCCGCGAGCTCGAGTTCCTCCACCCGCTTCCGGTCGAGCGATTATGGGGCGTCGGGCGCGTCACCGGGGAGAAGCTCCGCCAGCGCGGGATCACGACGGTCGGGCAGGTCGCGCTGCTGGCCGAGCGCGACCTGGTGATGATGCTCGGCCGCGCGTCCGGCCGCCACCTGCACGCGCTGGCCCACAACTACGACCCGCGACCGGTCGAGGTCCGCCGGCGCCGGCGCTCGATCGGGGCCCAGCGCGCCCTCGGACGTCGGCGTCGCTCGCTCCAGGAACTGGCTGACGTCCTGATCGCACTCGTCGACCGGGTGGCGGGGCGGATGCGCACCGCGCGGCGGGTGTGCCGGACGGTGATCCTGCGGATGCGCTTCGAGGACTTCTCGCGTGCGACGCGGTCCTACACGCTACGAGAGGCGACCGACCAGACGCACTCGCTGATCCAGACCGCGCACGGGCTGCTCCGCGCCTCGGCGCCCCTCATCGAGCGCCGCGGGCTGACGCTGATCGGGATCACGCTGACCAACCTGACCGACGTGGGGGCGGTGCAGCTCGTGTTGCCGCTCGACCGCGCGCGCGAGCTCGACGCCGTGGTGGACAAGGTGCGCGACCGGTTCGGCACGAAGGCGATCACGCGCGGTGTGCTGGTCGGCCGCGACCCAGGGATCTGGGTGCCGCTGCTGCCGGACTAGACCTTGACCGGGACTTTGGCGATTCAGCCACCAAATACGTAGCTGGAGCGCCATCGGGCGATCGTCACGCCACCCCGCGCGCGACGCACAAACGCTGGAGCAGCTCCATGGCCTCCCCCGGGTGCTCGGGCAGTGCATCGAGCGCGCCGGCCGCCAGCCGCAGGTCGCCGATCGTCACCTCGCGGGCCTCGAGCGCGAACCGGCCGAGCCACCGGACCGCGGCACGCTCGTAGCGGCTCGGGTCGCTGCCGCGCAGCACGAGGCAGATCCGCAGCGCGTCGTCCAAAGACACCTTGGGCAGCTCGCGCGCGGCCGCCACGACAAGCGTCTCGTTGCCGGTCTCGAGCGCCCGGCGGAAGCGGGCGTAGGGGTTCCCGTCGCTGGTCAAGGCGAACACATGTTCGCATGATTGCCGGCGGATGAACAGCGCGATTGCAGGACGTGCATGGCGCCCGCCCCCGGAGTAGGCTCAAATCAGGCGCGGTGGTCTGGTCGCCACGGTCCCGGGACGGAGGAGCGCATCACCGAGGAGGTCTTTAGATGGCAGTAAAGGGGGCGGAACTCGAGTCCGAGTTGATCGACACGGTCTGCGAGCGCGTGCGGGAGCGTTTGCCCGCGGAACAGGCGATGCCGTGCGAGGCGTTCGTGCGGCAGTACTACCAGTGGGTGCCGGCCGAGGACCTGGCGGATCGCAATCCGCTCGACCTGTACGGCGCCGCCGTGGCGCACTGGAACCTGGCCCAGCACCGCGCGCCCGGCGAGGCGAAGGTCCGGGTCTACAACCCGGAGTTCGAGCAGCACGGCTGGCAGTCGCCGCACACGCTGATCGAGATCGTCTCCGACGACATGCCGTTCATCGTCGACTCGGTGACGATGGACCTCACGCGCAAGGGCTACAGCATCGACCTGGTCATCCACCCGGTGATGCGGATCCGCCGCGACGAGCACGGCCAGATCCTCGAGGTTCTCGAACCCGACAGCGAAAACAATGACGCGATCCCCGAGTCGATCCTCCACGCCGAGGTCGGCCGCGAGCACGACCGGCAACTCCTCGACGACCTGCGCCGGAGTATCGAAAAGGTCCTCGACCAGGTCCGCGCCGCGACCGAGGACTGGCAGGCGATGCGCGCCAAGACGAGCGACCTGGCCGCGGAGCTCGACCAGAACCCCCCGCCGGTCGACCCGGCCACCGCCGAGGAGACCAAGGCATTCCTGCACTGGCTGGCCGACGACAACTTCACCTTCCTCGGCTATCGCGACTACGACCTGATCGAGGATGCCGGCGACACCTTCCTCAAGGGCGTCGACGGGTCCGGGCTGGGGATCCTCAGAAAAACCTCCAGCGCGCCACCCAAGAAGCTCACCCCGAAGGCGGTCGGGTTCGCGCGTGAGCCGCAGATCCTGGTGTTGACCAAGGCCAACTCCGCCTCGCCCGTGCACCGCCCGGCCTACCTCGACTACATCGGCGTCAAGAAGTACGACAGCCAGGGCAGGGCGAGCGGCGAGCGCCGCTTCCTCGGGCTGTACACCACCTCCGCGTACAAGGCAAGCCCCCGCTCGATCCCGATCATCCGCGGCAAGGTCGACGGCGTGCTCCAGCACGCCGGCTTCCCACCGGCCAGCCACGACCGCAAGGCGCTCGAGGAGATCCTCGAGTCCTACCCGCGCGACTCGCTGTTCCAGATGGAGACCGGCGAGCTGTTTAACGTCGCGATCGGGATCCTCGGGCTGGGCGAGCGCCAGCGCCTGCGCCTGTTCATGTGGCGCGACCCGCTCGACCGCTTCGTCGAGTGCCTGGTGTTGATCCCGCGCGACCGCTTCAACACCGAGAACCGCGAACGCGTCGGCCGCATCCTGCTCGAAGCCCTGAATGGCGTGGCCCTCGACTGGACGCTCCAGCTGAGCGAGTCGCGCCTCGTGCGCGTGCACTACATCATCCGCTGCGGGGACGGACCGGCGCCCGAGTACGACACGGCGACGATCGAGGCACGGCTCGTCCAGGCGGTCAGGGCGTGGACCGACGACCTGCGGGACGCGCTGCTCGAAGACTACGGGGAGGAGGACGGCCTCAAGCTGTTCAGGCGCTACGAGCGCGCGTTCCCGCCCGGCTACCAGGCCGACTGGGTGGCGCGCTCCGCGGTGGCCGACATCGCCCGGATCGAGGAGCTAGCCACCGCCGGTGAGTCGATCACCAGCCTTTACCGGCCGCTCGAGTCACCCGAGGGGATCGTCCGGCTCAAGCTGTTCAGCGCCGACGGCGTGCTGCTGTCCGACGTACTCCCCACGCTCGAGCACCTGGGGGCCAAGGTGGCCGACGAGCGCCCCTACGAGGTCACGCCCGAGGGCCGCCGTCCGGTGTGGATCTACGACTTCGGGCTCGAGGCCGACGCGGAGAACCTCGAGCGCGTGCGCGACCTCCTGCACGACGCGTTCCTCGGCGTCTCGCGCGGCGAGCTCGAGGACGATTGGCTGAACGGCCTGGTCCTGGCCGCCACCCTGACCGGACGGCAGATCTCGATCATCCGCGCCGTCGCCAAGTACCTCCGCCAGGGCGGGATCGGCTTCTCAGACGCCTACATCGAGCGCACGGTCCTCGCCCACCCCGACATCGCGCGGCTGCTGGTCGAGCTGTTCACCGCGCGCCTGGACCCCGAACGCGCCGACCCCGCGGGGGCGGAGCGGATCGCGGCCGAGATCGACGAGGCGCTCGACGCCGTCCCGAGCCTCGACGAGGACCGGATCCTGCGCAGCTTCCTGAGCGTTGTCCGCGCCACCGTCCGCACCAACGCGTTCCAGCGCGATGCGGAGGGCAAGCCGCATCTCTACCTGTCGTTCAAGCTCGACTCCGCCCTGATTCCGGTTCTTCCTCTGCCAAAACCTCAGTTCGAGATCTTCGTCTACTCGCCGCGCGTCGAGGGGGTCCACCTGCGGGGCGGCCGGGTGGCGCGGGGCGGGATCCGCTGGTCGGACCGCCGCGAGGACTTCCGCACCGAGATCCTCGGCCTGATGAAGGCCCAGATGGTCAAGAACGCGCTGATCGTCCCGGTCGGGGCGAAGGGCGGCTTCGTGCTCAAGCGCCCGCCGCAAGAGGGCGGGCGGGAGGCCCTCCAAGCCGAAGCCATCGACTGCTACAAGACGTTCCTGTCGGGCATGCTCGACATCACGGACAACATCGTCGAGGGCGAGGTCGTCCCGCCAGACAACATGGTTCGCTACGACGGCGATGATCCGTACCTGGTCGTGGCGGCCGACAAGGGCACCGCGACGTTCTCCGACCTCGCCAACGACGTCTCGCTGAAATACAACTTCTGGCTGGGCGACGCGTTCGCCTCCGGCGGCTCCCAGGGCTACGACCACAAGCAGATGGGGATCACCGCGCGCGGCGCCTGGGAGTCGGTCAAGCGCCACTTCCGGGAGCTCGGCGTCGACATCCAGACGACCGACTTCACCGCGGTCGGCATCGGCGACATGTCCGGCGACGTGTTCGGCAACGGCATGCTCCTCTCGCGCCACACCAAGCTGATCGCGGCGTTCAACCACATGCACGTGTTCATCGACCCCGATCCGGACCCGGAACGCAGCTACGAGGAACGAAGGCGCCTGTTCAACCTGCCCCGCTCGGCCTGGAGCGACTACGACGAGTCGCTCATCTCCAAGGGCGGGGGCGTGTACTCGCGCTCCGCCAAGTCGATCAAGCTCTCACCCCAGGCGCGTGAGGCGTTGAACGTCACGACCGAGAAGCTCGCCCCCAACGAGCTGATCCAGGCCATCTTGAAGGCGTGCGTCGACCTGCTGTTCAACGGCGGCATCGGGACCTACGTCAAGGCATCGACCGAGTCACACGGCGACGTGGGCGACAAGGCCAACGATGCAGTGCGGGTGGATGCGCGGGCGCTGTGCTGCAAGGTGGTGGGCGAGGGCGGCAATCTGGGCCTCACGCAGCGCGCGCGGATCGAATATGCGTTATCAGGAGGTCCCGAGCACAAAGGCGGGCGGATCAACACCGACGCGATCGACAACGTCGCCGGCGTCAACACCTCCGACCACGAGGTGAACATCAAGATCTTGCTCGACGGCTTGGTCGGCGACGGCGACATGACCTTCAAGCAGCGCAACGAGTTGCTGGCCGAGATGACCGACGCGGTCGGCCGGCAGGTGCTCTACGCCAGCTACACCCAGACCCAGGCGATCAGCCTGGCCCTCGCGCAAGCGCCGCCGATGATCGACGTGCACGCCCGCCTGATCCGGCACCTCGAGCAGAGCGCGGGGCTGAACCGCAAGCTCGAGTTCCTGCCCTCGGACGAGACGATCGACGAGCGAAAGGCCGCGCATCAGGGGCTCGTCGCCCCCGAGCTCGCCGTGGTCATGGCCTACCAGAAGATCAACCTGTACCGGCAGCTGCTCGACTCCGACCTGCCCGAGGACGCGTTCCTCGCCCACGACCTCGAGCGGTACTTCCCCGAGCCCCTGCCCGAGCGCTACGCCGAGCAGATGCGCGGGCACCGCCTGAAGCGCGAGATCATCGCCACGGTCGTCGCCAACCAGCTCGTCGACCGCGCCGGCACCACGTTCGCGTTCCGCCTCAGCGAGGAGACCGGCTCGCTGCCCGCGGTTCTCGCGCGTGCCTACGCGGCGGCGCGCGAGGTGCTCGACATGCGCTCGTACTGGGACGCGATTGAACGGCTCGACAACCTGGTCTCGGCGCGGACGCAGCTCGAGATGCTGATCGAGGGGCGGCGCCTGGTCGAGCGCTCGACCCGCTGGCTGGTCCGCGCCAACCCCTACCAGGTCTCGATCGCGCAGACGATCCGGCGTTTCAAGCCGGGCGCGGAGCTGCTCGCCGCGGCCCTGCCCGACGCGCTGGAGGGCTCCGACCGGGAGGCGTTCTACGGCCGGGCGGCCGAGCTCGAGCACGCGGGCGTGCCGGCGGAGCTGGCGCGGCAGGCGGCGGGCAAGCAGTCGATGCTCGCCCTGTTCGACATCGTCGAGGTGGCGGCCGCGACCGAGCGGGACCCGGAGGACGTGCTGAGGGTGTATTTCCGACTCGGCTCCCGGCTCGATCTCAACTGGCTTCGCGACCGCATCATCGACCTCCCCCGCGCCAATCGGTGGCAGGCGCTGGCGCGGGCGGCGCTCCGCGACGACCTGTTCAACCTGTACCGGGAGCTGACCCGCAAGGTGCTCGACGCCGGCGGTCCCGGCGCCGACACCCAGGCGGCGATTGACGCCTGGTCCGAGCGCAACGAGGAGGCGCTCGAGCGCGTGCTGGGGATGATCGCCGAGATCCGCGCCTCGCGGATCTACGACTACACGACGCTGCCGGTCGGGCTGCGCGAGCTCCGCAGCCTCCTGCGTGGCGCCACCCGCACGGGCGCCCCGCTCGGGTCGGTCACGATGGGCGAGTAGCCGAGTCGCGGGCCGCCTGCCGCTGCGCGGCCCGCCACCGCGCGTACACCACCAGCATCACCGCCACGTCGACCGCGCCGGCGACGAAAAACGCCAGGGGCCCGGTCACCACGCGGCCTGCAACTCGGGAAACCACCCGACCAAGCTATCGTCTGGCGAACCAAAAAATGGCTGACACCGTCACCACCATCGTCACCGAGCTGCCCGAGTCGCGCGTGCGCGTCCAGGCGGAGGTCGCGCCCGAGGAGGTCGAGCGGCGCATTCAGCAGGCCGCGCGCGAGCTGGGCCGCCAGATGCGCGTGCCCGGCTTCCGCAAGGGCAAGGTCCCGCCGCCGGTGGTCATTCGCCGCCTGGGCCGCGAAGCGGTGCTCGATGAGGCTTTGCGGAGCGCGCTCGGCACGTGGTACGCCGACGCGATCGACGGCGCCGGGATCGCTCCGGTGGGCGAGCCCGAGCTCGACGTTCCAAGCGAGCTGCCCGCGGAGGGGCAACCGCTCCAGTTCTCGATCGAGATCGGGGTCCGCCCGGCGGCCAAGCTCGGCCAGTACAAGGGCCTCGAGGTCGGCCGGCGCGAGCCCACGGTCGAGGACGCGCAGATCGACGAGGAGATCGATCGGCTGCGCGACCGCCTGGCCACGCTCGAGACGGTCGACCGCCCGGCCCAGGACGGCGATCACGCGGTGATCGACTACGTCGGCACCGTCGACGGCGAGGAGTTCCAGGGCGGCACCGGGCGCGACCAGCTGCTCGAGCTCGGCTCGGGACGGCTCGTGCCCGGCTTCGAGGAGCAGCTGACCGGCGCGAGCGCCGGCGACGAGCGTACGGTTGACGTCACCTTCCCCGAGGACTACGGGGCCCCCGAGCTCGCCGGCAAGGAGGCGCAGTTCGCGGTCACGGTGTCCGAGGTGAAGGAGAAGCGGCTGCCCGAGACCGATGACGAGTTCGCCGCCGAGGCGGCCGGGTTCGACACCCTGGCCGAACTGCGCGAGGACATCGCGGGCCGGCTACGCCACGCCGACGAGCACGCGGTCGAGCGCGAGTTCGAGGACGCGGTAATCGAGGCGGCGGTGGCCGAATCCGAGGTCGAGGTGCCCGACAAGCTGGTTCACGCTCGCGCGCACGAACTGCTCGAGGACACGTGGGGGATGCTCGCCCGACAGGGGATCTCCAAGGAGTCCTACCTGAGGATCACCGGCCGGGACGAGGAGGCGCTCGCGCACGAGGCCGAGCCCGAGGCGGCCGCTCAGCTGAGGCGCGAGGCGGTGCTGGCCGCGATCGTCGATGCCGAGGGGATAGAGCCCACCGACGAACAGGTTCGCGCGGCGATCGAGCCGACGGCCGAGCGACAGGGCACCACGGTCGACAAGCTGTTCGAGCAGCTCCGCGACAGCGGACGGCTCGACCGCCTCCGCCGCGAGGTGGCCACGCGCCAGGCGGTCGAACTGCTCGTCGCGGAAGCCAAGCCGATCAGCGTAGAGCAGGCCAAGGCTCGCGAGAAGCTGTGGACGCCGGGCCGAGAAGGCACCGAGCGCGGGTCCGGCCAGCTCTGGACCCCGGGCAGCTGACGGCTCGCCTGACGGCGGGGCGCTGGACGAACGTACGATCCACCCTTTCCAGCCCGGCCCGGCCGATTGCTACAGTCGGCAGGATTCCGGCCGAGGAAGCGAAAGAAGCGAGGACGATGAGCCCACTCGTACCGATGGTTGTTGAGCAGACCTCTCGCGGAGAGCGTGCCTTCGACATATACAGCCGTCTGCTCAACGAGCGGATCATCTTCCTGGGGACTCCGGTGGACGACCAGATCGCGAACCTGATCGTGGCCCAGCTACTCCACCTCGAATCAGAAGACGCGGACAAGGACATTTCCGTGTACATCAACTCGCCCGGAGGCTCGGTCTACGCCGGCCTGGCGATCTACGACACGATGCAGTTCATCAAGCCCGACGTGCAGACGATCTGCGTCGGCATCGCTATGTCGATGGGCGCGCTGCTGCTGGCCGGTGGGGCCCACGGCAAGCGGATGGCGCTCCCCAACGCCAAGATCCTCATCCACCAGGTGTCCTCGGCCTTCCAGGGGCAGGCGACCGACATCGAGATCCACGCGCGCGAGATCATCGACGTGCGCCGGCGTCTCGATGAGATCATCGCCCAGCACACCGGTCAGAGCCTTGAGAAAGTTAGGGCTGATACCGAACGTGACTACTTCATGAGCTCCGAGGAGGCCAAGGAGTACGGAATCATCGACCGCGTCATCTCGCAGCACTGAAGGTCTAACCTTCGGGGCGGGATAGGCGGAACGAGGTAACTCCGGGAGAGGGCAGAACATGGCACGTCCGACCGACTCCAACGAGCAGCTGCTGTGCAGCTTCTGCGGCAAGTCGCAGAGGCAGGTAAAGAAGCTGATCGCGGGGCCAGGCGTCTACATCTGCGACGAGTGCATCGATCTCTGCAACGAGATCATCGACGAGGAGCTCACCGCACCGCCGAGCTTCGACATCGAGAACCTTCCGAAGCCGCGCGAGATCTACGACGTCCTGAACGAGTACGTGGTCGGCCAGGAGCAGGCGAAGCGGAGCCTGTCGGTCGCCGTCTACAACCACTACAAGCGCGTCCAGATGATGCAGTCCGATGAGAACGACATCGAGCTGCAGAAATCGAACATCCTTTTGCTGGGGCCGACCGGGTGCGGCAAGACCCTCCTGGCCCAGACGCTGGCCAAGATCCTCAACGTCCCGTTCGCGATCGCGGACGCCACGGCGTTGACCGAGGCCGGGTACGTCGGCGAGGACGTCGAGAACATCTTGCTCAAGCTGATTCAGGCCGCCGACTACGACGTCAAGAAGGCCGAGACCGGGATCATCTACATCGACGAGGTCGACAAGATCGCCCGTAAGGCGGACAACCCGTCGATCACCCGCGACGTGTCCGGAGAGGGCGTCCAGCAGGCGCTTCTGAAGATCCTCGAGGGGACCACGGCGAGCGTGCCGCCTCAGGGCGGGCGCAAGCACCCGCACCAGGAGTTCCTGTCGATCGACACGACCAACGTCCTGTTCATCTGCGGCGGCGCGTTCGCCAACCTCGACAAGGTGATCGAGCGGCGGATCGGCCATCAGGGCGTCGGCTTCGGTGCCGCGATCCAGTCCAAGGAGCAGCGCGACACCGGCGAGATCTTCGAGCACTGCCTGCCCGAGGACCTGATCCAGTACGGGTTGATCCCCGAGTTCATCGGGCGCCTCCCGGTGATGAGCGCGATCCACCAGCTGAGTCGCGACGAGCTCATGCAGATCCTCACCGAGCCGCGCAACGCGCTGGTCAAGCAGTTCCAGCGTTTCTTCCAGTTCGACGGCATCGAGCTGGTGTTCGCCGAGGAGGCGCTGCACTCGATCGCTGACCGCGCACTGGAGCGCGAGACGGGCGCCCGCGGTCTGCGCTCGATCATCGAGGAGGTCCTCCTCGAGGTGCAGTTCGAGCTTCCCTCGCGCCGGGACGTGCGCAAGTGCGTAGTAACCCGGGACACGATCGACAAGGGCACCGCGCCCACGCTCGTGACTGTCCCGATCCCGGAAGAGGAAGCGGCCTAGCCGTTCCTTGGGCCGCGCCTGCGGCGCGGCGTCCATGGGGCCGGGTGAGGACTCATCCGGCTGTCCCGCGCCTCCCTAGACTGAGCGGTCGCCATGACTGACCGCTCCGAGCTCGACGCCAATACCCGCTACGACCCGTCCGAGGTCGAGCCGCGGATCGAGCGGGTGTGGCTCGAGAGCGGGATCTTCCACGCTGCGCCCGAGGGTGACCCGGCCGAGAACTACTCGATCGCGATCCCGCTGCCCAACGTCACCGGCGTGCTGCACATGGGGCACGCGCTGAACAACTCGATCCAGGACTGCCTGATCCGCTACCACCGGATGCGCGGGCAGCGGACCAAGTGGATCCTCGGCACCGACCACGCCGGGATCGCCACCCAGATCCAGGTCGAGCGGGCCGTGGTCGCCGAGGGCTCGAGCCGTGAGAAGCTCGGACGCGAGGCGTTCGTGGAGCGGGTCTGGGCGTGGCGCGAGGAGTACGGCGGGCAGATCATCGAGCAGCTCAAGCGCCTCGGCGCCTCGCTCGACTACGACGACGAGCGGTTCACGCTCGACGACGCCTACGCCCGCGCGGTGATGAAGGTGTTCGTGGACCTGTACGAGAAGGGCTACATCTACCGCGATCGCTACATGGTCAACTGGGACCCCGGTGAGCGCTCGGCGATCTCGGACCTCGAGGTCGAGGAGCGCGAGGTCACCGACACCCTGTACTACATCGACTACCCGCTGGCGGCCGGCTCGGGGGCGATCACGGTCGCCACCGTGCGCCCGGAGACGATGTTGGCGGACACCGCGATCGCCGTGCACCCCGACGACGAGCGCTACGCGCGACTGGTGGGGGAGAAGGCGATCCTGCCCCTGGTCGGGCGCAAGCTGAAGATCATCGCCGACGAGTACGTCAAGCCCGAGTTCGGCACCGGCGCGCTCAAGATCACCCCCGGTCACGATCCGAACGACTTCGACATCGGCCGGCGTCACGGCCTGCCCGAGATCAGCGTGATCGGCGAGGACGGCCTCATCACCGACGAGGCGCCGGAGCGCTTCCGGGGCATGACCGTCGACGAGGCCCGCACGGCCGTCGTCCAGAAGCTGCGCGAGCAGGGCCTGATCGCCCGGACGGAGCCGTACACCCACGAGGTGCCGTTCTCGCAGCGCTCGGGCGAGCGCATCGAGCCGCTGATCTCGCTCCAGTGGTTCATGCGGATGACCGAGCTGGCCGAGCCGGCGATCGACGTGGTGCGGAGCGGTCAGGTCCGGTTCTGGCCGGATAACTACACACGCGTCTACATGAACTGGATGGAGAACATCCGCCCCTGGGTCATCTCACGCCAGCTGTGGTGGGGCCACCAGATCCCCGTGTGGTACCGCGGCGAGGAGGAATACGTGGGCACGGTGCCGCCCGAGGGAGACGGCTGGGAGCGGGATCCCGACGTGCTCGACACCTGGTTCAGCTCCGGGCTGTTCCCGTTCGCCGCGCTCGGCTGGCCGGAGGACACGCCGGCGCTGCGCGCGTTCTACCCGACCGACGTGCTGGTCACGGGCCGGGACATCATCTTCCTGTGGGTGGCGCGGATGATCATGCTGGGGATCGAGTTCCTCGGCCAGATCCCGTTCTCCGACGTCTACGTGCACTCGATCATCCAGGCGCCCGACGGCCGACGGATGTCGAAGTCGCTTGGGACGGGCGTCGATCCGCTGGGGCTGATCGAGGGCGGGCCACGGCCCCCGGTGTTCGAGAGCGGCGGTGACTTCCCCGCCTACGGGGCCGACGCCGTCCGCTGGGGCCTGTACGTCATGTCCTCGGCCCAGGACGTCCGCTTCAGCGAGGAGCGACTCGCCCAGGGCCTTCAGCTCTCCAACAAGCTGTGGAACGCATCTCGCCTGATCCTCCTTCACGTGGATCCGGATGTCCGCGCCGCGCCCTCACCGGTCGCGGTCGAGGATCGCTGGATCCTGTCGCGGCTGGAGCGCGTCCATGCCGAGATCGACCGGCGGATCGAGTCCTACGACTTCGCGCACGCCGCACTCGGGCTGTACGACTTTGTCTACGGCGAGCTGTGCGACTGGTACCTGGAGCTGGTCAAGCCGCGGCTGTGGGCCGGGGAGCCCGAGCTGCAGTCCACGCTGTTGCATGTGCTGACCCGGACGCTGGCGATCGCCCACCCGATGATCCCGTTCGTGACCGAGGAGATCTACCGATACATCCCGGGCGCTTCCGGCCTGCTGGCGGCCGGGCTTCCCGAACCGGCCGCGGCGCCGGTGGACGAGGCCGCCGAGGCCAGCGTGGAACGGGTGATAGAGGCGATCCAGGCGCTGCGCGGTTGGCGGGACTTCGCCGGCGTTCGCGCCGCCGCCACCGTGCCGGCGCGGCTCGCCGCCGAGGGCTACGAGGAGACCGGCGAGCACCTGGCGCGCCTCGCGCGGCTGGCGTTCACGTCCGATGGGGCGGAGCCGGTGGCGTCCGTCCCGGTTCCGGGCGGCACGGTCGAGATCCTGCCCTCCGAGGACGTCGACCTCGAGGGCGCCGAGCGCCGCCTGGCGGCGCGCCGCGCCAAGCTCGAGGCCGAGATCGACCGCGCCGAGCGCAAGCTCGGGAATGCGGGGTTCGTGGCCAAGGCGCCGCCCGAGGTGGTGCAGGCCGAACGCGAGAAGCTGGCTCGGCTGCGGGCTGAGCTGGAGGCCCTGTGACGCCCGACGAGGCCGAGCGCTACATCCTCTCCCGCGAGCTGTTCGGGATGCGGTTCGGCCTGGACCGCATGCGGCGGCTGATGACCACGATGGGCAACCCGCAGCTGCGCTTCGAGTCGATCCACGTAGTCGGGACCAACGGCAAGTCCTCCACGGTGCGGATGACCGCGGCGATCCTGCGCCGGCACGGACTGCGGACCGGCGCCTACCTCTCGCCGCACCTGGTCTCGTTCGCCGAGCGGATCCGGGTCGAGGACGAGGATCTGACGCCTGCCGGGTTCGCCGCGGCGATCCAGCGGGCGGCGCACGCCGCCGAGCTGGTCGACCGTTCGCTCGTGGGCGACGACCGGGTCACGCAGTTCGAGCTCCTGACCGCGGCCGCTTATTCGGAACTGGCTGCGCGGCACGTTGAGGTCGCGGTCGTCGAGGCCGGGCTGGGCGGCCGCTACGACGCGACCAACGTGATCCCCTCCCAAGTCCAGGTGCTGACGAGTGTCGGGCTGGAGCACACCCGGTGGCTCGGCCCGACGATCACCGCGATCGCCACCGAGAAGCTCGACGTCGTCCGCCCCGGCGCGACGCTGGTCCTCGGCCACGGGCTGCACCCCGACGCGGAGGCCGTCGCCGAGCGAATCGCGGCCGAGCGCGGCGCCGCGATCGTCCACGCCGGGGTGGATCCGGGCGTTCAGCTGACCGCGCTCGGTTCCTATCAGCGGCGCAACTTCGCGCTCGCCCGGGCGGTGGCCGAGGCGTACCTGGGCCGGCTCGACCCCGACGCGGTGGCGGCGGCGGCCGAGACGCTCGTGCCGGGTCGCCTGGAGGTGATCGACGAAGAGCCCCTCACGCTGCTCGACGGGGCACACAACCCGGAGGGGATGGCGGCGCTGGCCGAGGCTCTCGGCGAGCCGTTCGCCGCCGGCCACGCGCGCGTGATCGCGGTCCTGTCCGTGCTCGACGACAAGGACGCGGCCGGGATGCTGGCCACGCTGATGCCGATGTGCGACGGGCTCGTGCTGACCGCGAGCCACAATCCGCGCGCGCTGCCCCCGCCCACCCTCAAGTCGCTGGCCGAGCAGCTCGGCGGGCCGCCGTCCGAGATCATCCGCGACCCGCGCGCCGCGCTCGCCCGGGCGCGCGAGCTGGCCGGCCCGGACGGCCTGGTCGTCGCCACGGGCTCGATCTACCTCGTTGCCGACCTGCTCCGGCCGGCGGGCGCAGGGCGCGCCTCGATGCTGTGAACGAAGAGGAGAAGCAGCCGCGCTTCATCGCGATGATCGGCCTCGTGGCGCTGATCGTCGCGGTCGTGATCCTGGTCTTCTTCGGGATTGGCTACCTTTTCGGTAGGGCGTATCTGTGAGCATCCACATCAGCGTCGCCGACTGACCGCGACGTTCCGACTTCACCGACCACTACACTCGCCACCTTAATGCTTGCCCTCGCGGTCTTCGGCATCAAGAACAGCACGATCAACGCTGCCGTCGAGCTGATCATTCTGTTCCTGCTGGTGATCTGGCTCGCGCTCGTGTACTGGACGTACGCGGACGCCCGGCGCCGGATCGCCGATCCCCTGCTGGTCGGATGCGCGACCGCGGCCTCGCTGTTCCCGTTCGTCGGGACGATCGTCTACATGATCGTGCGACCGCCGGAGTACCTGGATGACGTGCGCGAGCGCGAACTCGAGATCCAGGCGGCCGAGGCGCGGCTGGCCGAACTCGGCTACCAGGTCTGCCCGTACTGCGACTTCGAGGTCGAGAGAGATTTCTTGCGCTGCCCCAACTGCATGCGCAAGCTCAAGGACCCGTGCACCAACTGCGGCAAGCCGCTCGATCCGATGTGGAAGATCTGCCCGTTCTGCGAGGCCGAGATAGGCTCGGTCGCCCCGGCGCCGCGGCGTGCCCGACGACGCCGCGACGGCACCGCCGAGCAGCCGGTGGCAGGCGCCGCGGTCCGCGCCGAACGCGCCGGCGGCTCGGCGCCCACCCCCGCGCCGGCCGAGCGCGGCGGCCCCTCCGCGGGCTGACCCCATAGAGTCCTCCGGCGCCGACCCCCGAGGCTTCACGCGCGACGTTGACGCGCCCTAAGGAGACCCCATGGAACGAACGCTGATTCTGATCAAGCCCGACGCTTTTGCCCGCAACCTCTCGGGGGAGATCATCGCCCGGTTCGAGCGCAAGGGGCTGCGGCTCGTCGCGATGAACCTTATGACGCTGACCCGCGAGAAGGCCGAGCGCCACTACGCCGAGCACGCCGGCAAGGGGTTCTACGACGAACTCGTGACATTCATCACATCCGGCCCGCTGGTCGCAATGGTGCTCGAGGGCGAGCAGGCCGTGGTGGCGGCCCGGCAGGTGATCGGCGCGACCAACCCGCTCGAGGCCACCACGGGCTCGATCCGCGGTGACTACGCGATCGAGGTGGGCCAGAACATGGTTCACGGCTCGGATTCGACGGAGTCGGCCGCGCGTGAGGTCGGGCTGTTCTTCCCGGACCTCTGAGCTGCTGGACGTGAGCCCGCTGGTGCTCGCCTCCCGTTCGCCGCAGCGGCGGACGATCCTCGAGCAGCTAGGCGTCGACTTCTCCGTCCAGGTGCCGGACGTCGAGGAGCTCGAGTCGGGGCCGCCGCACGAGGTGGCGCTCGAGAACGCGTTTCGCAAGGCGTCGGCGATCGCTTCGACGTCCGGGTCCGGGCGAGGCCCGGTGCTCGGCGTCGACACGGTGGTGGCGCTCGGCGCGCGCCTGTACGGCAAGCCGTCGGATCCCGACGCGGCGCGGGCCACGCTGAGCGCGCTCGCCGGCCGGCGCCACGCCGTGATCAGCGGGGTCTGCCTGATCGAGGATGGCCGGTCCCGGACCGCCGCGGCCCAGACCACCGTCGAGTTCCGCGCCCTGTCGGAGACGCTGATCGACTGGTACCTGGCCAGCGATGAATGGCGCGAACGGGCGGGCGGATACGCCATCCAGGGCCGCGGCGCCGCGCTAGTGGCCGCGATCGAGGGCGACTATCTCAACGTGGTGGGTCTGCCGGTGGCTACGCTGCTGGAGTTGGTGCCCGACCTGGTGGGCGGATGATCCGGAATTTGCGACCCAACCTGACCAGGGTCGAGCCCGTACAATCGTTCCCGGACGGCGCTCGCAGCGCGGCGTGGCCTCCGGCACTCAGTACCCCGTCCGCTGCTCACCCCTACCTGGCTTGTTGATGATGGGCTTCTTCACGTACCTGACCGGTTTCGGCGGTCGCGACATGGCGGTTGACCTGGGAACTGCGAACACCCTGGTCTACGTTCGCGGGCGCGGCATCGTGCTGTCCGAGCCGAGCGTGGTCGCGGTCGACTCGCGCACCGGCGAGGTCCACGCGGTCGGGATCGAGGCCAAGCGGATGCTAGGGCGCACGCCCGGCACGATCCAGGCCATCCGGCCCCTGAAGGACGGCGTCATCGCCGATTTCGAGGTTACCGAGGAGATGCTGCGGCACTTCATCCAGAAGGTGCACCAGAATCGGTGGGCCCACCCTCGAGTCGTGGTGTGCGTGCCTTCGGGGGTTACGGGCGTGGAGAAACGCGCCGTCGAGGAGGCGTGTCTTTCAGCCGGCGCGCGGCAGGCCTACCTGATCGAAGAGCCGATGGCGGCGGCGATCGGCGCCGGGCTGCCCGTCGGCGAGCCCACCGGCTCGATGGTGGTCGACATCGGCGGCGGGACCAGCGAGGTCGCGGTCATCTCGCTCGGCGGGATCGTCGTGTCGCAGTCGATCCGGGTCGGCGGCGACGAGCTCGACGAGTCGATCATGAACTACGTCAAGCGCGAGTACAAGCTGCTGATCGGCCAGCAGACGGCCGAGGAGGTCAAGCTCGAGATCGGCTCTGCATATCCGCTCGGCGAGGAGGTCCAGGCCGAGATCCGCGGCCGCGACATGGTCTCGGGGCTGCCCAAGACCGTGGTGCTGACGAGCGAGGAGATCCGCGGCGCGCTCGAGGAGCCGGTTACGCAGATCATCGACGCGGTCAAGGAGACGCTCGACCGCACCCCGCCCGAGCTGGCCTCGGACATCATGGACCGTGGCATCATGCTGGCAGGAGGTGGCTCGCTGCTACAGGGGCTCGATGAACGCCTGCGTCACGAGACGCAGATGCCGGCCCACCTGGCCGAGTCGCCGCTGACGTGCGTCGCGGTCGGATCGGGGAGATCGTTGGAGGAGTTCGAAGCGATCCACCGTTCAAGCAAGAATTCACGCAACCGCCGCCGTCGGTACTAGGTAGGTTGCGACGGGCACCGACATGGCGCGGCTCACGATCTTGGAGACTGCAACCACGTGCATGACAAGCAAGTTCGGCGGCGACGGGCGGTTCTCATACTGCTCGTTGCGGTCTCCCTGATCCTGCTCACCGCGTACTTCGGCGAGACGCCGACGAGCCCGCTGCACTCCGTCCAGCGCGGAGTGGTGGAGGTTCTCTCACCCGTCGAGCAGGGCGCGAACACGGTGCTGGCCCCGGTCCGCGACGGCGCCGGATGGATCTCGGACACGCTGCGCGCCAAATCCCAGGTCAAGTCGCTGCGCGCCGAGGTGCAGGGCCTCACGGCCAAGCTGGCCCAGGCCAGGGGCGCCCAGATCGAGAACACGCAGCTGAGCCACCTCGTCCACCTCGACAACAGCATCGGCGTCTCCGCCTTCCACCCAGTAACCGCCCAGGTGATCGCGCGCGATCCGTTGCTCTGGTACCAGACGGTCGAGGTCGACAAGGGCTCCGACGACGGCGTCCAGCTCCACGATCCCGTGATCGCCGACCAAGGGCTGGTGGGGGAAATCAGCGAGGTCTCGGCCACCGCCTCGGTCGTGTCGCTGATCACCGACCACACGGTGTCGGTGACCGCGCGCGTGACCGATGCCAAGGGCGACACCGGCGAGCTGGTGCCCGCGGTCGGCAACCCGAACCAGCTCGTCCTCCAGTACCTCCAGCCGCCGAACCCCAGCCAGATCCAGTACGGCCCGCAGGCGGGGCAGCAGGTGGTCACCGCGGGCTTCAGGTCGGGGAACGGCGATTCGTACTACCCGGCCAACATCCCGATCGGTTGGGTCGCCCCGTTCAACGAGAATCAGCTGTTCAACGACGGCCAGATCCAGGTCACGCCGGCCGCCGACCTGCGCCGCTTCGACGTCGCCCAGATCCTGACCGCGCCGCACCCCGGACTGGAGCGGGCGCAGGTTCCGTGACGGAGGTCAAGGACAAGGTCAAGCTCCCGCTGCGCCTGATCGTGCTGGCGTTCGTCGCCGTGCTGGTCCAGGAGTCGGCGGTGTCCCAGATCTCGATCTTCGGGGTCAGCGCCGACATCACGCCGCTGGTCGTGATGTCGGTTGGCCTGTTGTGCGGCTCGCTGACCGGCGCGGTGTTCGGGTTCGGAACTGGGCTGCTGATCGACCTGGTGCTCGTGCAGACGCTGGGCGTGACCTCGCTGCTGTACATCGTGATCGGCTACTGGGCGGGGCGCCTGCGCGAGCTGCGCGATCCATCCCACGAGCTCGTGCCGCTCGCCGCGGGCGCGGTCGCCGCGGCCTTCGCCGGGCTGGGGATGGCGCTGATCCAGTTCCTGCTCGGGGTCGACGCGCCGGTCAGCCTGCTGCTGCTCCAGCAGATATTCGTCGTGGTGCTGGTCGACACGCTGCTCGCCCTACCCGTCCACGCGCTGGTCCGGCGGATCATCCGCCCGGTCCTGCCCGAGGATCCCCGGCGCCGGCGCCGGCGGACCTACACCACCGGCGGGCTCAGCCCGCTCCAGCAAGGCGCCGCGCGTCGCGGCCTCAGCTCCCGGACCGCCCGATGAAGGACCTGCCCGATGACAAGCGCCTGCAGTTCGTGCCCCAGGAGGAGCGGCCGCCGATGAGCCCGCAGCTGGCGCTGCGCGTGGCGATCGCAGGGACGGTGGCCCTGGCCATCTTCGCGATCCTGTTCTTCCGCCTGTGGTTCCTCCAGGTCCTCTCGAGCGACCACTACGCTCGCGCCGCCTCGGTGAACTTCGTCCGCCCGGTCGAGGTCGCCGCGCCGCGCGGCCAGATTCTCGACCGCAACGGCACGATCCTCGCCATGAGCCAGCGCGCCTACGCGGTGGAGATCTCTCCGCCCGACCTCCCCGTCCCGCTCACGTCGAAGCTCCTCGCCCACCCGCCGCAGAAGGACGCTCAGCTCTACAACCGGCTCGCGCACGTCGTGGGACTCCCGACCAAGCGCCAGAAGTGCAAGGTGGGGTTCCTCAAGCCGAACTCCCACCCGCCCACGGTCTACTACAAGATGTTCCACATCTCCCAGATCGCCTGCGCGGTCGTCCAGGAGTACGTCCAGCTCCCGTACGCCGAGGCCACGGTGGCCACCGACATCACCCGCGATCAGCTCTGGTACCTGTCCGAGCGCCAGTCCTCGTTCCCCGGTGTGAGCGTGCAGCAGATCTACCAGCGCAACTACCCACTCGACGATGTCGCCTCGCAGGTGCTCGGGATCGTCAGCCGCATCACCGCCAGCGAGGTCAAGGACCCGTACTACAAGGGCGTTTCGCAGAACGATTCGGTGGGCCAGTCGGGGCTCGAGGCGTCCTACGACCGATACCTCCGCGGGACCGACGGCTCGGAGAACGTCAAGGTCGACGCCCTCGGAAGCTTCGTCGGGGTGATGTCGCGCACCGCTCCGATCGCCGGCAACAACCTCAAGCTGTCGCTCGACTCCAAGCTCGAGGCGGTGGGTCAGCAGGCCCTCCAGCAGTCGATCGACTCGAACTACCCGGCCAATGGCGGCGCGTTCGTGGCCATGAACCCGGACAACGGCCAGGTCTACGCGATGGGCTCGCTCCCGATCTACAACGCGAACCTGTTCACCAAGCCGGTTCCCCAATCGGTGTACGACAAGACGTTCGGGCCCAACTCGGGCGACCCGCTGATCAACCGCGCCTACCAGGGCGCCGGCCCGACCGGATCGACCTTCAAGTCGATCACCGCGACCGCCGCGCTCGAGAGCGGGGCGTGGACGACCAGCGACATCTTCGACGACACCGGCCAGTTCTGCATCTCGAACCAGTGCCGCCACAACGCCGGCAACGCCGTCGACGGCTCGCTCGATCTGGAGAACGCGATCAAGGTCTCCTCGGACGACTTCTTCTACAACCTCGGCGCGCTGACCAACTCGCCGGCGCCGAACGGCGGGGCGCTGCAGCACTGGGCCCACCTGTACGGGATCGGGCGCAAGACCGGGATCGACCTCCCGGCCGAAACGCCCGGGACGCTGCCCGATGCGAAGTGGCGCGACGGTCGCAACAAACTCGAGGCGGAGTGCGACAACGCCACCGGCCCGTTCACGGGCAAGCGCAAGCACCCGCCCGGCGGCTGCGGGATCGCTTTCGGCGACAACCGCCCGTGGTCGATCGGCGATAACGAGAGCCTCGCGGTCGGGCAGGGCGACGTGCAGGTCACGCCACTCCAGCTCGCTGTGGTGTACGCGACGATCGCCAACGGCGGCACCGTGGTGACGCCGCACCTGGGGCTCGACGTCCAGGATCCGCAGGGGATCGTCCAGCGCGCCTTCAACCCGCCGGCGCAGCGCCACATCCCGATCAACCCCGTGTACCTCGACACGATCCGCGGCGGCCTGCGCGCCGCCGCCTCGCAGCCGGGCGGGACCTCGGCCGAGGTGTTCCAGAACTTCCCCGAGCAGGTGTACGGCAAGACCGGCACCGCTCAGTACACCAACCAGCAGGATTACGCGTGGTATGCCTGCTACGTCCCGTCGAGCGCCACCAGCAAGCCGATCGTGGTCGTGGTGACCGTCCAGCAGGGCGGGTTCGGCGCGGTCGGCGCGGCACCGGTGGCCCGCCAGATCCTGTCCCAGTGGTTCTTCGGCAACAAGGGCGCCTACGTCGCCGGGAGCTCGAAGACGCTGTGAGCGTGGGGGCGACGCCGATCCGGGCGGTCGAGGACGTGGCGGTGCCGCGTCCGAGCCGGCTGCTGCGGATGGACCCGCTGCTGATGCTCGGCGCGCTCGGGCTGGCGGCGTGTTCGCTGATCACGCTGAAGGGGGCCACCCGGACGCTGGATCCGGGACACCCGCTCTACTTCGTGGAACGCCAGGGGATCTACTTCGGGATCGGGCTGGCCGCGGCGCTCCTGCTCGCTCGGCTCGACTACTCGAGGCTGCGCGAGTACAAGTACGGCCTGTACGGGGTGATGATCGCCCTGAACCTGATCGTGCTCGGGATGCCGAAGGTGCAGGGGGCGGCCCGCTGGATCCCGCTGCCGTTCTTCCAGCTGCAGCCGTCGGAGTTCGGGAAGATCCTCCTGATCGTGTCGGTCTCGGCGTTTGCGGTCGATCGCTCGCGCCGGCTGCACGAATGGCGCACGACGTTCCGGATCATCCTGCTGGCGATCCTGCCCGCGGTGATGGTGATCCCGCAGCCCGACCTGGGGACGGCGCTTGTGTACGTCGTCGCGGGGTTCGCCATCCTGTTCTTCGCCGGCACGTCGTGGAAGCAGTTGACGGTGCTGGTCGTGCTCGGTGTGGTGGGAATCTTGATGGTGCTGGTCGTCCTGCCGGCGACCGGTCACCACGTGCTGAAGCCTTACCAGATGCAGCGGCTGACTGGCTTCCTGCATCCGTCGCACGACGTCTCGAACCAGACCTACAACATCCTGCAGTCGTTGACCGCGATCGGATCGGGGGGCAAGACCGGGCAGGGCGTCGCCGGGGCCACGCAGGTGACCCTCGGGTATCTGCCCGCGCGGAACACCGATTTCATCTTCGCGGTGGTGGGGGAGACGTACGGCTTCGTGGGGGCGGCCGTCGTGCTGTCGCTGTACGCCCTGTTGATCTGGCGCGCCCTGAGGATCTTGACCATGGCCAAGAACCTCTACGGCACGCTGATCGCCGGGGGCTTGTTGGCGATGCTGATGTTTCAGGTGCTCGTCAACGCGGGCATGACGATCGGCATCATGCCCATCACCGGGGTCCCGTTGCCGCTGATGAGCTACGGGGGATCCTCGGTTCTCGTGACCTTTATCGCGATCGGTCTTCTACAGTCAATCTATATCCAGGCACGTATGACCGCCGCGTCGAAGAGCCGAGGATTGGTTTCGTCATGACCGCTGCCCCAGCACAGAGGGCGCGGACGAAATGAACGTCCACGCTCGTCCGGAGGAAAAGCTCAAAAACCTCCACGAGCGTGGCAAAACTTCACAAAGGACTGAATGAGCATTGAAGAAGCAAGTTTTGGTCAGCGTCGACCGGGGCGAGACCCGGGTCGCGCTGCTCGAGGCAACCGGAACGGTTGCCGGACGTAAGAGCTCCGCCAAGTCGACGACCACGCGGAGGCGGCGCCGGACCACCAAGCCGGCCGCCGGCTATCACGTGGCCGAGCTGTACCTCGAGCGCCGCGGAGCGCGCTCGATCGTCGGAAACATCTACAAGGGCCGAGTCGACAACGTGCTCGGCGGGCTCGAGGCCGCGTTCGTGGACATCGGGCTGGAGAAGAACGGCTTCTTGCACGTCGACGAGATCGTGCTGCCGGGGGTCGAGGCGCCGCGCCGCGGCCGTGGATCGGGGCGTGAGAACCGCCAGATCACCGACATGCTGAAGCCCGGCCAGGAGATCGTGGTCCAGGTGGTCAAGGACCCCCTGAAGACCAAGGGTGCCCGGCTGTCCATGGACCTGACCATCGCGGGGCGCTACATGGTGTACGCGCCCTACGGCGAGGGCGTGGGCGTCTCGCGCCGGCTCGACGACCCCGAGCGCGACCGGCTGCGCAAGGAGGCGGCGAAGCTGGACTTGAAGGGGGCGGGCGCGATCATCCGCACGGCCGCCCAGGGGGCGACGCGCGCCGATCTGGAGCGCGAGCTGGTGTACCTGTTCAAGCTGAACGAGGTCTTGCAGAAGCGCGTGGCCGAGACGACCGCGCCGGCGCTGGTCTTCCAGGAGGCCGACCTGTCCGTTCGGGTCGTGCGCGACATCTTCTCCTCGACCTTCGAGCGCGCGATCGTCGACGATCCCAAGCAGTTCCACCGCCTGGTGTCGTTCTTCACCCGCACCGCGCCCGAGCTGGTCGACCACGTGGAGCTGTGGGAGGAGGACACGCCGCTGTTCGAGGCCTTCGGCGTCGAGCAGGTGCTCGACTCGACCTTGTCGCGCCGGGTCGATCTGCCCAGCGGCGGCTACCTGATGATCGACTACGCCGAGGCGCTGACCGTGATCGACGTCAACTCCGGCTCGTTCGTGGGCCGGGGCAAGGCGGCGCGACTCGAGGACACGATCACCAAGACCAATCTGGAGGCCGCCGACGAGGTGGTCCGCCAGCTCCGGTTGCGGGACATCGGCGGGATCATCGTCATCGACTTCATCGACATGGCGCGGGCCCGCAACCGGGACGCGGTCCTGAAGTCGCTGCGCGCGGCGCTGGACGAGGACCGCACCAAGACGTTCGTGGTCGAGATATCGCCGCTCGGGCTGGTCGAGATGACCCGCCAGAACGTGACCGACGGTGTGCGCGAGATCATGACCCGCCCGTGCCCGACCTGCGGCGGCGACGGGGTGATCAAGTCCGAGGAGACGCTGGCGATCGAGTTCGAGCGCCGGATGCGCGACCTGGCCAAGGAAACCGAGGCCGAGGCGCTCCTGATCCAGATGAACCCTCGGGTCAGCGCCGAGTTCACCCGCGACGAGGCGCGCACACTGCGCCAGATCGAGGAGGAGACCGGGAAGTGGTTCACGTTCGAGGGATCCGAGGGGCTGCCTTTGGATCACTTCGCGGTGGTGCTGGAGAGCACGCGCGATCGCGTTTTGGAGCGGTCGGTGCCGTTCCGCGCCGGCGAGGAGGTCCACGTAGACATCGTCGAGCCGCACATGTACAGCCCGGGCGACGCGGTGGCCAAGGTGGACGGCTACGTGATCTCGATCACCGGCGGCGGCGACTACGTGGGGGAGAAGCACCTCGTGCGGATCGAGGAGGCCGGACGGACCTCCGCGGTCGCGTCGTTGGTCGACGTGCCCGCCGCGGTGTCGGCGTCCTCGGAGGATGGCGACGCCCCGGATGACGGCGAGGACGGGCTAGAATCGAAGACTCGGCGTCGTGGCCGCAGAGGCGGACGACGCCGTTCCGGCGCTAAGGCCGAGTCCGTGAGTACTTCCGAATGACCTACGCGATCATCAGAACGGGTGGCAAGCAATACCGCGTCGAGCAGGGTCAGACGCTGGTGGTCGAGCGCTTGCCAGCTGAGGATGGCTCGAGCGTGACGCTTGAGCCGCTCCTGTATGTCGACGGGTCGTCCGTGGTCGATGGTTCCGACTTGGCGGGCGTCTCGGTCACGGCGCGGGTCGTGGCGCACGAGCGCGGACCCAAGCTGCGCATCGTCAAGTTCCGGCCCAAGCGCGGCTACAAGCGCCGCACCGGACACCGGCAGGAGCTCACCCGCATCGAGGTCACGGAGGTGAATCGTGGCGCATAAGAAAGGCCTTGGTTCCTCGCGCAACGGCCGCGACTCGAACGCCAAGCGGCTCGGCGTGAAGGTGTTCGCGGGCCAGACCGTCACCGGTGGCGAGATCATCGTCCGCCAGCGCGGGACCCGGTTCAAGCCGGGCGACGGCGCCGGCATCGGCAAGGACGACACGATCTTCGCCCGCGGGGCGGGGACGGTGGAGTTCACGCGCGGCCGGCGCGGTCGGGTGATCTCGATCGTCCCCGGCGAGGGCGAGCCCGCGTCGTAGCGCGCGTTCCCGCCGGGCATGGATGCCCGGCGTAACGGCCCCATGGACGCCGGCGAAGCCGGCCCCTAATTAGCCGTAGCCAGCTGCGACGTGCAGGCGGGGCAGCGCCGCGCCTTGACCGGGATCGCCGTGTCGCACTCCGGGCACTGCTTGGTGTCCGGATCCTCCTTGGCGCGCCGTGACATCAGCGCGTTGATCGGCGCGACGATCAGGAAGAACATCGCGGCGGCGACGGTCAGGAACGTGATCACGTTGTTGAGGAAGTCGCCGTAGGCGAAGGTGCTGCCGTTGATCGTGAACTTGAGCTGGCCGAAGTCGTGCGCGCCGAAGATGGCCGCTATGACCGGCGTGAGGATGTCGGCGACCAGGGCCTTGACCACGGCCGTGAACGCGGTGCCGATCACGACCGCCACCGCGAGGTCCAGCACATTGCCGCGGAAGAGGAACCGCTTGAAGTCGCGTGAGCAGTTTTGTCACTGGTATGCGTCTTGTTTCGTTGCAGCGGGCCAGCGGATCCTTCTGCCCATGATCGGTCGATGGCGATGCACCTGACGTATGCGGGAGTGGAACGCCAAACTCCGTTCGCTGGCGGACCGGCAGCGTGGACGCGTGAGCTGGGCGCAGCTGAAGGCGCTCGGTATCGACGACAAGACGATCGTGCGGTGGACCGATGGCGGCTTCCTGCACCGCGTGCTCCCGCGCGTGTACGCCGTTGGACACCGCGCCCAGAGCGTTGAGGCCGACCTCACGGCCGCGGTGCTCTACGCCGGCCCGGGCGCGATGCTCAGCCACGCCACCGCGCTCTGGTGGCGCGGCCTGCTCGACCGGAAGCCGCGGACGATCGACGTAAGCACGCCGCGCCGCTGCCAGTCGCTGTCCGGCATCCGCGTGCATGGTCGGCGGGAGTGCCAGCGGTTTCTGGCACCGAGGCCTGCCGACCACGAGCGTGGAGCAGGCGCTGCTCGACTACGCCGCGGCGGCGCCGCTCGAACGGATACGCCACGCCCTGGCGAACGCCGACTACCACAAGGTGCTCGACATCCCCGCCCTCCAGGTGAAAGCCGGTAACGGTCGGATCGGCAGCGCGACGCTGAGGAAGGCGCTAACCCGCCACGAGCCGAAGCTCGCCCACACCCGCAGCCCGCTCGAGCGGCTGTTCCTCCCGCTGTGCGAACGCGCCGGCATCCCGCTGCCCGACGTCAACGTCTGGATCGAGGGCGTCCTCGTCGACGGGGTGTGGCGGGAGCAGAACGTGGTCGTGGAGTTGGACGGCAAAGACAACCACAGCTCCTGGGCGCAGATCCAACGCGACCGCTCGAACGAGCTGATCCTGCGCGGGGCTGGGTTCGAGGTGGTCCGATACGGGACGCAGCAGCTCGAGGAGCAGCCCGCCGACGTGGAGACCGACCTGCTGCGTGCGCTCGGCCTGCCACGATGAGGACATGCAGGATCACGCGCGAATCCACGTCCAGGCCGGCGCCGGCGGCAACGGCTGCCTGAGCTTCCGGCGCGAGGCGCACGTGCCGCGCGGCGGCCCGAACGGCGGCGACGGCGGCCGGGGCGGGGACGTCGTGCTGCTCTGCGACGACTCGATGCGCGACCTGGAGCGCTTCCGGCGCTCGTCGCACTTCAAGGCCGGCCGGGGCGGGCACGGGCAGGGGTCGCTGCGCCACGGTAAGGACGGCGAGACGCTCGAGATCTCGGTGCCACCGGGCACCGAGGCGCGCGTGGAGGCCGACGGCACCGTGCACGACCTCGTGCGTCCCGGGCAGCGGGCCGTGGTGGCGCGCGGCGGCCCCGGCGGGCGCGGCAACAAGCGCTTCGCGGGCCCGACCCACCAGACGCCCCGTTTCGCCGAGCGCGGACTAGCCGGCGAGGAGACCTGGATCACCCTGCAGCTCAAGCTGCTGGCCGACGTCGGGCTGGTAGGGCTGCCCAACGCCGGCAAGTCGTCGCTGCTCTCCCGGCTCACGCGGGCGACGCCGAAGGTGGCGGACTATCCGTTCACCACGCTCGAGCCGGCGCTCGGGACGCTCGAGCTCGAGGACAGGCAGCTGGTGATCGCGGACATCCCGGGGCTGATCGAAGGGGCCAGCGCCGGCGCGGGACTCGGTCACGATTTCCTGGCCCACATCGAGCGCACGAAGCTGCTGGTGCACGTGCTCGACCTCGCGCCGCTGGACGGAAGCGATCCGCAGGACAACTACGCCACCGTGGAGCGCGAGCTCGAGCTGCACAACCCGCGCCTCGCCGTGCTGCCGCGCATCCTGGCGCTGTCCAAGGCCGACCTGGTCGACGAGTCTGCGCGCGTGGCCGCGCGTGACGCGTGGGCGGCGCGCGTCGGGCCACACACACCGGTGATCGTCACCTCGTCGGTGACCGGTCTCGGGCTCGAGCAGCTCGCCGTCGAACTCGTCCGTCGCGTGCCGGTCGAGTCGCCCGAGCCGGCACCGGATGCGGGCAGTGCTCCGGTCGAGCTCGCCGAGCACCGCGTGTTCCGGCCGTCGGCGCAGCGCGCGTACAAGGTGGCGAAGATCGGCGACCGCGTCTACCGCGTCACCGGCCCGGGCATCGAGCGGCTCGTCGCGCGCTACGACCTCGACAACGCCGACGCGCTCGCCTACCTCGAGCGCCGGCTGCGCGGGATCGGCGTTATCCGCGCGCTTCAGGAGCAGGGATTCGAGCCGGGCGACGAGGTCGAGATCGCCGGGATCGCGTTCGACCTGGATCCGGGGACCTGACGCCGGCCGGGCGCGCGGCACGCCGGCCTCTCATCCGAAACGGATACATTCCGGGGGTGCGGCGATCTGGGATCGCCTGGTCAGAGCTCGAGAGAGGGAGCTGTATGCGACGTCTGCTGCCGACGTTATTCACGACCGTTGTCCTATGCGTGCTGGCGCCGCCGGCGCTCGGCACCGTCCTGACGGTCGGTACCTACAAGGGGGTCCGCGGGCAATACACGTCGCTTCAGACGGCCGTCAATGCGGCGCAGCCCGGCGACTGGATCCTGGTCGGGCCAGGTGACTACAAGACCACCTCCAGTGCTGCGCCCACCGGCCGCTCCAACACCCCGGCCGGGATCTTGATCACGAAGCCGCACGTTTACGTGCGCGGAATGAACCGCAACACCGTAATCGTCGACGGAACCAAGTCGGGTCCAGCGTGCAGCCGCGCCAAGCACGACCAGAACTTCGGTCCACAGGGCAAGGGCGGGGCACAGGGACTGAACGGGATCATGGTGTGGAAGGCGGCCAATGTGTGGGTCCAGAACCTGACGGTTTGTAACTTCCTCAGCGGCAAGGGGAACGCAGGAAACGAGATCTGGTGGAACGGCGGCGACGGCAGCGGGAAGATCGGCGGTCACGGTTACTACGGCTCGTATCTCACCACGACGAACACCTTCTACGAACCGAATGGAACCGCGGCGCAATACGGGATTTTCTCGAGCAACTGGACTGGCGGCACGTGGTTTCAGACGTACGCCAGCAATTTCAGCGACTCCGGCTACTACATCGGGGCATGTCAGCAGCAGTGCAACCAGACAATCAACCGAGCCCACGGTGAGTTCAACGCGCTCGGCTATTCGGGGACGAACTCCGGTGGCCAGATCGTCATCAAGAACTCCGAGTTCGACCAGAATCAGGACGGGTTCGACACCGACACTGAGAACGGCGACCCGCCATCGCCGCAGAACGGAGCGTGCCCGAACGGCGGTATCAGTCCGATCACCCACACCCACTCGTGCTGGGTGCTGATGGACAACTACATCCACGACAACAACAACCCGAATGTGCCCGAGGTGGGCCAGGCTGGTTCCACGCCGCTCGGCGTGGGAGTGTCACTCAGCGGGGCCCGCAACGACACTGTCATGGACAACCGAATCGTTCGCAACAATGCCTGGGGGGTACTCATCCAGGTCCAGCAGGCGGACGGACCGCCGTGCATCGCCGGCACACGGAACTTCAGCCTGCTTGGCATCACGCTCCCATGCCTGTTTGACAACTGGGGGAACGCGATCCTTAACAACAACTTTGCGGACAACGGCTCGTTCGGTCATGCCACGAACGGCGACATCGCGGCGTTCAACTTGCTGAGTGGCAATCCGACCAGCTGCTACAGCGGCAACACCAACCCGAGCGATCTCACGACTTCGCCCGTCGGGCTGGAGCAGAGCCAGCCCACCTGCAGTGGCGCCGCTGCGCCGGCCAACACGAATGTGCCTTTGATCGAGGAGATCCTCTGCGGCAACGAGGGGGCCCTCGTCGGAGCGAGCTTGCCGTGTCCGGGTGGCACGCCGTACCCGAAGCGGACCCACGTCGTGATGCACCCGCTGCCCGACCCGCCGACGATGCCCAATCCGTGCCGGGGCGTGCCGGCGAATCCGTTCTGCTCGCGTGCTGCAGTGACGCCATCTACGCCTCCGGCTGTGACCGGTTGACGATGTAGCGCGCCGAGGTCGCAAACCTGCCTCCTCGGCGCGCGCTGACCCCGGGAGCGCCCGCGGCCTAACCTCTCGGGGCGATGGGATCGGTGGTCGTAAAGCTCGGCTCGAGCATCGTCGCCCGCGATCGCGGCGAGGTGCGCCTCGAGGTCCTCAGCCGGATCTGCGACGAGGTCGCCGAGCTGCACCGCGCCGGCCGCCAGCCGGTGATCGTGACCAGCGGCGCGATCGCCCGCGGGATGGGGGTGATGGAGCTGCCGCTGCGCCCGCGGGCGATTGACGAGCTGCAGGCGGCAAGCGCGGTGGGGCAGGGCAAGCTCTACCAGGTCTACGACGAACTGCTGCGCGCCCGGGGCGTCCAGACCGCGCAGGTGCTGCTGACGTTCTTCGACGTGAGCGCGCGCACCCACTATCTGAACGCGCGCCAGACGTTGCGCCGGCTGCTCGAGTGGCGGGTCGTCCCGGTGATCAACGAGAACGACACCACTACCACCGACGACATCTCGTTCGGCGACAACGACTTCCTCGCCGCGCAGGTGGCGATCCTGATCGCGGCCGATCTGCTCGTGTTGCTGACCGACGCCGAGGGCCTCTTCACCGCCGATCCGCGCACCGACCCGGACGCGCAACTGGTGTCCAAGGTGACCTCGTTCGAGGAGCTGGACAGCCTGGCGATCGGGCACGCGACGTCGCCGCTGGGTTCCGGCGGCATGCGCTCGAAGGTGGTCGCGGCCGAGATGGCGACCGCGGCGGGGATAGCGACGGTGATCGCCAGCGGCCTCGCGCCCGGAGCGCTCCTGTCGGCGACCGGTGGGGAGACAGTCGGCACGCGCTTTGAGGCGCGCGCCGGGCGGTACTCGAGCTTCAAGCTGTGGCTCAAGTACGCCAAGCCGACCCGCGGCCGGGTGATCGTCGATGCCGGCGCGGCGCGCGCGCTACGCGAGGGCGGGACGAGCCTATTGCCGGTCGGGATCGTCGAGGTGTCCGGTGAGTTCGACGCGGGCGACGCGGTGGAGGTCGCGTTCGACGGAGAGCCGGTCGGCAAGGGGATCTGCAACTACTCGGCGGCGGAGCTGCGACGGGTGCGCGGACTCAAGTCGGCCGAGGTCCGCCAGCGGCTGCCCCGGGCCACCGAGGAAGCCGTCCACCGGGACTATTTCGTGCTTGCGTAACCTATTAAGCGCGACATGGCGGTCACCGCGACATCCGTAGCCGACACCTGCGCTGCCGCCAAGCGGGCGGCAGTTCAGCTCGGCGCGCTCCCGTCTGGGGTCAAGAACGCCGCGCTCGAGGCGGTCGCGGCGGCGCTGATCGAGCGCACCCCGGAGATTCTCGAGGCCAACGCGCGTGATCTCGAAGCGGGGCGCGAAGCGGGGCTGACCGACGCGCTGATGGACCGGCTGGCGCTGGACCCGGGGCGAGTGGCGGTGATCGCACGCCAGGTGCGGGACATCGCGGCGCTACCCGATCCGGTCGGCGAGGTGATCGAGGGCCGGCGGCTCTACAACGGGCTCGAGGTTCGCAAGGTGCGCGTCCCCCTCGGTGTGATCGCGGTCGTCTACGAGGCCCGGCCGAACGTGACGATCGACGCGTCGGCGCTGTGCCTGAAGTCGGGCAATGCCGTGGTTTTGCGGGGATCGTCGATGGCCGCGCACTCCAACGCCGTGCTCGCGGCGGTGGCGATCGAGGCCGGGCTGTCCGCCGGCCTGCCTTACGGAGCGATGGCGCTGGTCGCCGGCGGCGGCCACGACGAGCTGGCCGAGCTGGCCACGCAGTCGGGGGTGATCGATCTGATCATCCCGCGCGGCGGGGAGGGGCTGAAGAACGCGCTGAAGGGCGTCGCGACGGTACCGGTCATGTACGCGGCGTCCGGCAACTGCCACGTCTACGTGGACGCGTCCGCGTCGCTGTCGGACGCTCTGGCCATCGCGCTGAACGCCAAGATCCAGCGGCCGAGCGTGTGCAACGCGGCCGAGACGCTGCTCGTGCACGAAGACGTCGCCGGCTCATTCCTACCCGGGGCGCTGGCCGAGTTGGCCGCGGCCGGGGTCGAGCTTCGCGGCGATGCAGTGGTCCAGGCGGTAAGCGGCGACGTCGCCGTCGCGGCGGCCACCGAGGAGGACTGGGCGACCGAGTACCACGCGCTGACGCTCGCCGTGCGCGTCGTCGGGTCGGTCGAGGAGGCGATCGAGCACATCAACCGATACGGGTCTGGTCACTCGGAGGCGATCGTGACGCGCGACACCGAGGCCGCGCGCGCCTTCCAGCTCGGCGTGGACGCCGCCTGCGTCTACGTGAACGCGTCCACCCGGTTCACCGACGGCGGCGAGTTCGGGATGGGCGCGGAGATCGGCAACTCGACCCAGAAGCTGCACGCTCGTGGGCCGATCGGGTTGCGCGAGCTGTGCACCTTCAAGTACCTCATCGAGGGCACGGGTCACGTCCGCGCCTGACGGTATTAGGAGCCTGTGCGGATCGGCATCCTCGGCGGAACGTTCAACCCGCCACATCTTGGTCACTTGATCAGCGCCCAGGAGGCGTACCTTCAGCTGGGGTTGGACCGCGTGACGCTGATCCCGGCACGGATACCGCCCCACAAGCCCGTCGAGGATGAGCCCGGCCCTGAGCATCGCCTTGAGCTATGCCGCCTGGCCATCCACGGGGACGAGCGGTTCGACGTCTCGGACCTCGAGGTCGTCCGCGACGGACCGTCATACACGGTCGATACCCTTGAGGAACTGCACTCTTCTGCGCCAGAGCACGAACTGTTTTTGATCGTCGGGGGCGACATCGCCGCGGGTCTGCCCAGTTGGCGTGAGCCGGAGCGGGTGCTGTCGCTTGCCACGCTTGCCGTGGCCAAGCGGCGGGGCACGCCGTGGGCGGCGGTGGACGGGGCACTGCGCTCGCTGCGCGGCGGCGAGCGAGCCCGGTTCTTCCGGATGCCCCGGATCGGGATCTCCTCGACGATGCTCCGCGACCGGGTTCGGGCCGGAGAGCCGATCAAGTACTACGTCCCCGACCCGGTTATCCGTTACATCGATCAGCACCGTCTGTATGCCGGGGTAGGCTCAATTCGATGACGCAATCCGCCACAGCACGAGAAGACAACGCGATCACCCCCGAGGACCTCGCCCGCGAGATCGTCGAGTACGCCGCCGACCGCAAGGCGATCGACATCGTCCAACTCGACCTGCGCACGATGATCGGCTACACGGACTACTTCGTGATCTGCTCGGGCCGGACCGAACGCCAGACCAAGGCGATCCACGACGCCATCTACGAAGGGCTGAAATCCGCGCACCGCCGGCTTCCACAGCGTGTGGAGGGCCTGCCGGGCGCCCGCTGGATCCTGATGGACTACCTGGACGTCGTCGTCCACGTGTTCGTGCCGGACATCCGCGAGTACTACCGGCTCGAGCAGCTCTGGGGGGAAGCGCCCGCGCACGCGGTCGTGGCCGGCGCTAGCTAAGCTAGCGGCGCCCTCGGCGTGGTGGGCGGGCACGGAGCGCAGCACACACGTCGATGAAGTCGGACTTCACGGTGCTCGCGCTGACCGGCCCGGGCTGTTGGCTGGTGCTGGGGGTCCGGCTCGTGCTGAGCGTCGTGCTTTAGGGGCTTTGGGCGGTCCCCGCGGTTGGGCCGGCGCGGTCGGCCTCGCGCGGTCCGACTCGCGCGCGGCCCGCTACATCGCCGCCAGCAGCTTCGGCGCGACCTCTTTCTTGCGGCTCATCACGCCCGGCAACTCGATCTGACCGTCGTGCGCGGGGAGGCCGAAGGCCCGCGCCACCCCGTTCACGTCACCGGCCACGAGGAGGTCGGTTCCCTTGGTCAGCACGTCGGTGACCATCAGGGCGTAGAGCTGGAGGTCGCGGCTCTCGCGCGCCTTGCGCATAGCGGCAACGAGCTCGTCGCTACGGTCCAGGAGCGACTTCCCCACCACCTCGATCTGCGCGATGCAGATCTGGTGCCCGCTCGAGGCGTGGTACTGCTTGGCGTCGCGCGAGATGATCTCGTCCGCGCTCACCTCCGAGACGTCGGAGGTGGCCTCGAACATCTGGCGACCGTACTCGGCGCCGTCGAGGGCCAGGACCCGCTCCAGGTAATCGACGACCTGGCGGTCGCGCTCGGTGGTGGTCGCCGAGTTGAGGATGATCGTGTCCGACATCACCGCACCGAGCAGCATCATCGCCGTGGGCGGGCTCGGCTCCATGCCGCTCTGGCGGAAGCGCTCGACCACCAGGGTGGCCGTCGACCCGACCGGGTCGAAGGTCGCGGTGACCGGGATCCGGGTCTCGATCGAGCCGATGTGGTGGTGGTCGAGGATCTCGACGATCTCTGCCTGCTCGACGCCGGACACGCTCTGAGCCTGTTCGGCGTGGTCGACGAGCAGCACCCGCCGGCGGGGCGGGGCGACGAGGTCGGACCGCGTCACCACGCCAACCGGGTGGCGCTGCGGATCGACCACCACGGCGGCGCCGTAGTGCGACTCCTTGATCTGCTCGGAGATCTCGTCGACGAGGAACTCGGTGGTGGCGGTGAGCGGCTCTCGTTCCATGAGCGCCTCGCAGGGCGCGGCCAGGGTGATCATCCGGCCGGACACGTAGCTGTCGAGCGGCGAGACGATCACGGCGGTGCCTCGCTCCTGGGCCATGGCCAGGATCTCGTTCGTGGGCTCGCTGCCATTCGACAGGACGAGCAGCCCAGCCCCTCGCTCGATCGCGAGTTGCTGGGCGTCGGACCGGTTGCCGACGACGACCACGTCGCCGCCCGAGGCGCCGCTGCGGGTGGGGTCCATCGAGTGCACCCAGACGCGGCCTGAGAGCGCCGTGTCGTCCCCCGTGACGAGCCGTCCGCCGAGCACGTCGACGATCGCGGAGACCTGCGTGGGGGCGTCCTGCAGGGTCGAGGTCTCGCGGGTCTCGCGGATGTAGCGGCGCGCGAGTGCCCGCTCGGTGATGACCCCGGCCAGCGCTCCGTCGTCGTCGACCACAGGGACGATCTCGAGTCCCGCCCGCGCCATCTCGAGTCCGGCCTCGCGGATGGGCGCCTGGAGGGAGGCGACGGGAAACTTCGACTGCATCACGTCGCAGGCGCGGACCATGACGTGGGGGAGGAATTGAGGCTGCCTGGTGCCGCTGCGCTCGAGCAGCCAGCGCGTCTGCGCGTTGCATTCGCCCAGGCGGACCGCGACGTAGGTGTTGCGCGTGTCCACGCGTCCTTTGAGCTCCGCGTACCCGATGGCGGACGCGATCGAGTCGGCGTCGGGATTGCGGTGGCCGGTGACATAGATGGTCGCCATGGAAGCGCGATTATCGCCGCTCCGGGCCCTGTCGCGGTACGGTCTGCGCCAAGTCGAGAGCCGCGGGACGAGGCTGCCCGATCGCGCGGCTCTAGCCTGCCCGACCACCCGAACGGAGAGACACCACGCATGCCGTCCGCTCCCAAGATCCTTCCGACCCAGATCCAGCAGGGGACCGCGCGCGGAGTGAACTACCGCCTCGAGGGCGAGCTCGTCCCCGTGCTGCACATGGCCCTCGACGGGCGGGTGCCGGTGTACTTCGAGCACCACGTGCTGCTGTGGAAGTACCCGCAGATGCAGATCGGCCTCCATCCCCTGGGCCGGGGTCTCAAGCGCCGCGTGTTCGGCGGGATGCCGCTGCTGCTGCTCGAGGCGCAGTCGGACGGTGAGATCGCCTTCAGCCGCGATGCGCCCGGTCACATCGTCGCGCTCCACCTCCAGGCCGGCGAGGGCATCATGGCTCGCGAGCACCAGTTCCTGGCTGCCACCGGCGGCGTCCAGTACGACTACAGCCGCCAGAAGGGCTTCGCCAACATGCTCTACGGCGGCGGGTTCTGGGTCGACCACTTCTTCGCCGGCGACCACGAAGGCGTCGTCTGGATGCACGGCTACGGCAACGTGTTCCAGAAGGACCTCGAGCCGGGCGAGACGATCGACATCGAGCCCGGCGGCTGGCTCTACCGCGACCACTCCGTCCAGATGACCCAGGAGGTATACGGTTTCAAGACCGGCTTCATGGGCGGCTCCGGCAACCTCGTGTTCAACCGCTTCACCGGCCCAGGGCGCGTCGGCCTGCAGAGCGCCTACTACCACCCCAACGTCCAGGAAGGCGCCGGCGGCGACTCCCAGCGACGCGGCGGCGACATGCTCGGGGGGCTCATCGGTGGCCTGCTCGACAAATGACCCGACCGGCCAGCTCACGGGGACCGGGCGACGCGGAGGCACTGACCTGTTTACCGGGCGGCGTGGAGGCACGGACGTGGTTCGCCGGCGGCGTGGAGCCACGGACGTGGTTCGCGGGCGACGCGAGTGGCGTGCCCAGGCGAAGTGCCGTCACGCGTGGACGGGGGGACGGTGAGCTTCGCACCGGGGCACCTTGCGTCGCACCCGCTCCCCTCGGGCATCGTGGGTGCGCTTGGCCTGGGCGGCTATCAGCTGCTGGCGGATGTGGCGGGTGTCGGCGCCGGCCGGCTCGGGTCGCACGCATTCCTTCTCGTCGCGCCCGAGCCGGACCTGTCCCTCCCAGACGCCGGCACCCAGATCTCCCTCCACCAGCCGCGCCTGAAGGACGAGGCCGAGGCATCGGCGTTCGTCCAGCTCGCGGCCCAGCTTGGCTATTTACGTTTGTCGGGTTACCGCCTCGCGCTCGAGCGCGCCGGACTGCGCAGCAAGGTCAACCTGGTGAATCCGGCCACCGGCGCGATCGTCGCCGCGATCCCGGACAAGGCACCGGGACGCCTGTTCGGCGGTGGCGTCAACGCCCCGAAGCTGCTCGTGGCCGTCCGCGGTCTCCCGCCCGCGGGCCCGCCGCCGGACCTCGAGAGTCCTGAGCTGCTTCGTCAGGTGTTGCTGGCCCTCGCCCTGGGCGATGAATCGCTCGGTGGCGCGGAGGCGGCCGAACTGGCCGACCGTGCGTTGGAGCTGGCGCGACAGGGTGGCGGTATGGATCCGCCGGCGGCGCTCGAGGCCGCGAAGCAGGAAGAGCGGTAGCGGCGAGCTCCGGCTGCCGCCGCCCGCGCCCGTGATGGGCCGTGCGGGCTCGGGCCGTGGTGCGGCGCGCGGCGTGCCCGGGATCAGCGGTGGGGGCTCTGGCCGTCATGCGGATCCGGCCTCGCCCGCCGAAGGAAGGAGGAACGGTGGCGCTACGAGCGGTCGCGCAAGGAGCGGCGGCGGGACCGCTGCGGCGGCCGGCTGCGCTGCCGGCGCCGCCGCGCTCAGCCTCGCGATCGGCTTGCGCCGTCGCGTGACGACGACATCTTCGCCGGCGGCGACTCGGTCGAGCCAGTAACCGAACGAGACGCGACAGGATTCGGCGCTGATCGAGGCAACCGAATCCTGTGAGTTTGAGTGGAGCTGAGGGGACTCGAACCCCTGGCCTCGACGCTGCCAGCGTCGCGCTCTAGCCAACTGAGCTACAGCCCCGTCGAATGTGAATTCGTCTGCAAGGTTAATACATGCCTGCTGTCCATTGCGACAGGGCGTTAGCCGCAGGCTGAGGTGCTGCCGACCCGCCGCCTCAGACGCGGGGATCAGGAAAGAGCGGTCGAGCTCGCCGCAGTACACAGCGAACAGGTCGACCTCATCCGGGCCATACGTCGCGCGCACGTGGCCACGAGGCGTACACCGCGAGGTTCGGAGCAACGCGATCACGACATCTCGCGCCGGACTCAAACGTCCCCATTTGACCTGGACGCGGAGGAGCTCGCCACCAATCTCTAGAAGTAGATCGACACGACCGTGCTCGGCGACCGGTCGCCAGACCGGGACCTGGAGCTTCGTGGCCGCCAGCACGATCGCCTGCTCGGCAACGGCGCCTTTTACGTTCGAGTTCATGACGAACGTATGTTCGCATGAGGCTCGGACGGAAACCTGAGGAGTGCAGGAGAAACGTCGGGCCTAGCCCGGCGGAATGAACTCCGGTACGTCTAAGCCATCGTCGGCCGGCGGAAGCTCGGGAGGCTCGAACCGGTCTCGGCCGCCGGCGAGATCCCGGCCGGCCTCGCCACGCGATTCCCGGCGACCGCCGCCGGCGCCCGGGTCGGTAGTGCGCGACGCGCCACCGGTCGCGCGCTCGACCCGCTCGATCTGCGCCACCAGCCGCGAGTGCACCCGTTGTACATCGCCCAGCAGCCGCTCGGCGTTCGCGCGCAGGGAGTTGCTCATCTCGCGCAGGTTGCCGACGAGCTCGAGTCCCTCGGAGCGGACGCCGTCGGCGGTGGCGCGAGCGTCTTCGAGGAGGCCGCGGGCGCGATCCTCAGCAGTGGCCCGAGTCGCGGCGGCCGACTGGTGCGCCTCCGCGATGATCCCCGAAGCACTCTCGTCGGCCCGGGCGACGATGGCCAGGGCCTCGTTCGTCGCCGCTGTCGTGGCGGCCTCGGCCTCGGCGCTACCTTCCTCGCGCAACCGGGCGGCCTCGGCCTGGGCCATGCGGACGATCTCCTCGGCTTCCTCCTCGCCGGCGTGGACGCGATTGTCGGCGGCGCGCTGGGCCTCGGCGATTCGATCCGAGGCGCGCTGCTCGGTCTCGCGCCGGAGGCGCTCGGCCGTCTCCTCGGCGGCGGCGATGATCCCGGCGACGCGCTCGGCGGCGAGCGCGGCGCTGGCCGGAGGGGATTCGCTCGGCGCGGGGCCGTCGTTCTCAGTCACGCCCGGATGGTAGAGCGGCGGATGCCATCGCCCATCGCCGGTAGCAGGGAGAACACAGGGCACGCCACCGCGAGCTCACGGCCTGCCCACTCGCAAGTAACCTCCCAAGAGCTGTGTCAGACCGACGCTATGACCCCAAGCAGATCGAGCCCAAGTGGCAGGAGATATGGGCGCGCGAGCGGACGTGGGAGGTCTCGAACGAGCCCGACGGCAGCGATCATCGGGAGAAGTCCTACGTGCTCGAGATGCTGCCGTACCCGAGTGGGGAGCCGCACATCGGGCACCTTAAGAACTACGCGTTGGGCGACGCGATCGCGCACTTCCACCGACGGATCGGGCAGCGGGTGCTGCACCCGATGGGGTACGACGCGTTCGGCTTGCCGGCGGAGAACAACGCGATCAAGACCGGCGTCCACCCGCGCGACGCGACGAACCAGTCAATCGCGACTTTCCGCGAAGCCTTTCACCGGTGGGGCATCTCGATCGACTGGAGCCGGGAGCTCAGCACCGCCGAGCCGTCGTACTACCGCTGGACGCAGTGGATCTTTCTGAAGCTGCTGGGGCGCGATCTGGCGTATAAGAAGACGGCGGCGGTCAACTGGTGCCCGCACGACCAGACGGTGCTGGCCAACGAGCAGGTGATCGACGGGCACTGCGAGCGGTGCGGCCACCTGGTCGAGGTGCGTCAGCTCGAGCAGTGGTTCTTCCGCATCACCGACTACGCCGACCGCCTGCTCGACGACCTCGACACGATCGTCTGGCCCGAGCACGTCAAGGCGATGCAGCGCAACTGGATCGGCCGCAGCGAGGGGGCCGAGGTCGTGTTCCGCTGCGAGGAGCTGGGCATCGACTACCCGGTGTTCACGACCAGGCCGGACACGCTGTTCGGCGCGACCTTCTTCGTGATGGCGCCCGAGCACCCGGACGTGTTCAAGCTGGCCGCCGGCACCGAGTACGAACAGCGGGTTCACGAATATGTCAACGGGGCTCTGACCGAGTCGCCCGAGCTGCGCGGTGCGACGGACAAGCCGAAGACCGGCGTCCCACTCGGCCGCACCGTGACCAATCCGGTCACCGACGAGCAGATGCCGATGTTCGTCTCGGACTACGTGCTCATGGAATACGGCACCGGCGCGATCATGGCGGTGCCGGCGCACGACCAGCGCGACTACGACTTCGCCAAGGCGTTCGGGCTCCCGATCCGCCCGGTGGTGGCCGCGCGCGAGGAGGGGGAGGCGGGTGGCGCGCCCGGGCGTACGCGGCCTGGCGGCGGGGAGGCCGGTGGCGCGCCCGAGGGTATGAGGGCCGGCAGCGGCGAGGCCCAGAACGCGGACGGTGGCGAGCCCACGGTCGACGGCGCGGCGTTCACGGCGCACACCGAGAACGAGGTCCTGATCAACTCGGGACGGTTCTCCGGCCTGAACACCGTGGACGGCCAGCGGGCGATCGTGGAGTGGCTCGACCGGGAGGGCAAGGGCCACTTCTCAGTCAACTACAAGCTGCGCGACTGGCTGGTCTCGCGCCAGCGGTACTGGGGCTGCCCGATCCCGGTCATCTACTGCGAGAAGTGCGGCATGGTGCCGGTGCCCGAACACGACCTGCCGGTCGTGCTGCCGGACGTCGAGGACTACCAGCCCCGAGGCCGCTCGCCGCTGGCCGCTGCCGAGGACTGGGTGCACACGAGATGTCCGGCGTGCGGTGGCCACGGCACGCGCGAGACCGACACCATGGACACGTTCGTCGACTCGAGCTGGTACTACATCCGCTACTGCGACGCGCACAACGACCGGGCGGCGTGGGACCGTCAGGTGGCGCGCCGGTGGATGCCGGTAGACCAGTACATCGGCGGCGTCGAGCACGCGATCCTGCACCTGATGTACTCGCGTTTCTTCGTCAAGGCGCTGGCGGACATGGAGCTGCTCGACGTCCAGGAGCCGTTCCGCGCGCTGTTCACGCAGGGGATGATCCTCGGCCCGGACGGGAACAAGATGTCGAAGTCGTTCGGGAACGTGATCAGCCCGCAGCCGATCGTCGACCGGTTCGGCTCCGACGCGGCGCGTTGCTACGTCCTCGTGATCGGGCCCCCGGACCAGGACGCGGCGTGGTCGGACACGGGCATCGAGGGCGTGTACCGGCGGCTGCTCAGCCGGCTGTGGCGGCTGGCCGACGAGCTCTCGCACGACGATCCCGGACCGGCGAACCAGCCGGATGCGCAGGAATCCGACGCGCTCACGATCGTCCGCAAGGCGAACTGGGCGATCGACAAGGTCACGCGGGACATGTCCGGACGGTTCGCGTTCAACACGGCGATCTCCGCGATCATCGAGTTGATCAACGAGATCTACCGCTATCCAGAGGCTGACCCGCAGGCGCGCCGCTTCGCGACCGCCACCGCGGCGTCGCTCGTGTTCCCGTTCGCGCCCCACCTGGGCGCGGAGGCGTACGAGATGCTGACCGGCCGGCGCGTCTGGGAGGAGCCGTGGCCGGACGCGGATCCGGACATGCTCGTGACCGAGGTCTTCGAGCTGGTCTGCCAGGTCAACGGCAAGGTCCGCGACCGCGTCAGTGCGCCGACGGGCGCCCCAAACAAGGAGCTCGAGAAGCTCTGCCTGGAGTCGCGCGGCGTCCAGTCCTACCTGAACGGCCAGGAGATCGCCAAGGTGATCGTGGTGCCGGACAAGCTGGTCAACGTCGTCGTGCGCCGCTAGCCAGCCCGGTGGCGGACAGGACTTACGTCGCCGTCATCGGTCCGGGTGACGCGGCGGAGGACGAACTGGAACACGCTGAGGCGGTCGGACGAGGATTGGCCGAGCGCGGGGCGATTGTTGTCACTGGTGGCCTCCACGGGGTGATGGCCGCCGCGGCGAAGGGGGCCACCGAAGCGGGCGGCATCGCCGTGGGCATCCTGCCGGGCTCTGATCGAGCCGCCGGCAACGACTGGCTGACGGTCGCGATTCCGACCGGCCTCGGGGAGCTGAGAAACGGGCTGGTGATCCGCGCCGCCGATGCGGTGATCGCGATCGGCGGCGGCTACGGCACGCTTTCCGAGATCGGGCTCGCACTGAAGGCCGAAACGCCCGCGATCGGGCTGAACACGTGGCAGATCGATGGCGTCGAGCACACCGACACCCCCGAACAGGCGGTGCAGCACGCACTGCTCACAGCACGAACGGAATGAGCATCTTCGTGTGCGCCCGGTACGCCGGGTACGTATCCGGGAACGCCGCGGCGAGCCGCCGCTCCTCCACCGTCGCGCTGTAGATGAAATACACGGCTGCTGCCGCGAGGGCGATCAGGTAATACAGGTTGACTGCGAGTGCCGTGCCGAGCAGGGCCAGCAGGATGCCGGTGTAGATCGGATTGCGGATCCAGCGGTAGGGCCCCGAGGTGACGAGCTCCGGGTCGGCCTTCTCGGTCATCGGCATTCCCCAGTTGCGCCCTAGGTGAACCCTTGCCCACACCGCGAGCCCGAGGCCGGCCAGGAACACGATCGCCCCAACGGCCTCCCAGGCCGGACTGTGGACGGCGAGGTCATTGCCGCCTCTGATCCCCCGCGTCGCCAGCACGCTCACGACGAGGATCAGCAGGAAAACGGGCCTCGCCCGCCAGGACCGCGACGAGCCTTCCTTGACGTTCACCGCGGAGATCAGCCAGTAGATCCAGAAGACGGCCCAGGTGGCGAAGATGAACGTCCGCACGGCAGACATACCGTCAGCGTAGGCGGGTCCCGTGGACACGCCGCCGGCCGGGCCGGCTCATAGACTCCAAACCGTGCCCGCGTTCAAGCCCGCCTACCTGATCCACGGCGACGACCACGGCCGGATCGCAGAACGGAGACGCCGCCTGCGAGCGCTCGCCGAAGACGAAAGCGGCACCCAGGGGATCGAGGTATTCGAGGGGGAGGCCGCCACACCCGAGGCGGCCGCGAACGCGCTGAACGCGCTGACGTTCGCGCTCGGGCGGCGGTTCATCGTGGTCGACGGCGTCGAGCGATGGACCGACAAGCAACTGGACCCGCTCGAGGCGGCGCTGAGCGACATGCCGCCGGACACCACCATCGCCTTCTTTGCCCGCGAGGATGGCCGCACCAAGGCCCCCCCGAAACTGCACGACGCGGTCAAGCAGGCCGGCGGGGACATCGCCGCCGAACAGACCCTCAAGCCGTGGGAGCTGCCCAAATGGGTGATGGCGCACGGGAAGGAGCTCGGGCTCCAGATCGAGCCCGACACGGCCCGCGCGCTGATCGCCCATGTCGGCGATCGCCAGCAGCGGCTGTTACGCGAGCTCGAGAAGCTCGCGCTGTACGCCGGCCAAGGAGCGCGTGTAGATACCGCCATGGTGGAGGAGCTGACCGCGCCAAGTGCGGAGCAGAAGGCATGGTCGCTGGCCGACGCGATCGTCGCCGGCGACGCGGAGGCGGCCACCGCCCTGTACCTGACGCTGCGGAGCCAAGGCGAGCGCCTGCCCGGGCTGCTCTACTGGATGAGCCAGCGAGTGCGGACCGCTCACGAGATCGCCACGTCGCTCGAGGGCGGCGAACCCGCGTCACAGATCAAAAGAAGGCTCCGCATGCCGTCCAAGGCCGCGGACCGGCTGATCGCGGACGCCGGGCGCAGCGGCGCGGACAGCCTCCAGCTGACGATCGAGCAGCTCGCCGAGCTCGAGCTCGCCTCGCGCGGTGGCGGTGGCAAGGGCGGCGCGGGCGAGGACACCGTGGCGCTCCTCGCCATCCAACGGGTCGCCGTCTAGACGCGGCGGCCTAGATCACGTGCAGTAACAACGCCGCGATCACCGCGACGACCAGCACGACCAGCGCCGGCAGGAAGTGCAGGATCCGGCCGCCCTCGCGCTTGTAGGCCGGCGGCGCTTTGGCGGCGTTTCGCATCACGAGCGCGGCGCCGCGGGAGGCGACGGCATCGTCGCGCTCCAACCGCAGCCGCTCGATCGTCGTCGAGAGCTCGTCCCGCTCGGCCGCGACGCGCTTGCGGGCTGCCAGCGCTCCGTCGCGGGCGCGCGTCACCTCGTCCAGCTCGGCTCGGAGCGCGTCCATCTCGGCCACCGCCTGATCGCGCTCGGTCAGCGCTCCCTCCTGGGCGGCCAGCGCCGCCGCGAGCTTGCTCCCGTCGTCGTCGCGCGCATCGAGCGCGGCTCGCCGCTCGGCGAGCGCCTCGTCCCGTGCGGCGAGCGCGGCGTCCCGCATGCGGGCTGCCTCTTCACGCTCCTTCAGCGCGGCATCGCGCTCAGCCACGGCGGAGTCGCGCACCCTGAGCGCCTCGCCGCGCGCGCGCCTGAGCCGCTCGTGTTCCTCGCCGGCCTGCTGCTGGGCGGCGCGGGCCTCCTCGCGCGCGCCCGACACCTCGTCGAGCTTGGCGCCCCGCCGGGCGAGCTCGCCCGACAGCTCGGCGATCTCGGCCTCGCGTCCCTGGAGCTCTCGCTGCAGCCGGTGGATGTCGCGGCGCGTCTTCACGAGCTCGGCGGACGCGGTCCGGCTCCGCCTCGCCGACGCCGACGCCGACGACGCCTCGGGGGCGCCCGGGCGGCGACGACGCGCGCGGGAGGAGCCGGGCAACGGCAGCGTGATGGTGATGTCAGGGGCGACGTTCAGCTCCGCCTCGACCCAGTGGTCCTCGGGCTGCTCGTAGGTGAAGGTGGCCTTCCACGGCTCGCCGTCCTCGGCCGCCCACGGCTTGTGGTCCAGGTCGGCCAGCAGGCGCCGCTGTTCCTCGTCGGCTACCAGGGTCAGGCTGGGACGGATGAAGCGTCGGCCGCGCACGCCGAACCACCGGCCGTCCACCTCGAGTCGATCCTTTTCGGCCATCTCGAAGCGATCGAGCTCGAAGGCCACGCCACTTGCTCCGCTGCTTCCGGGCTCGACAGCCTCCGCCATCAGGACGCCAAAGTTACCGACTTACGGCGCAAAACCGCGCATCCGCAAGTGCGATTGCAGTCGGCTCAGCCGCGACGGAGCCGCGCCGCGCGCGACTTCTTGCGTGCGCCGGCGTTGCGGTGCAGCGCGCCGCGCTTCACGGCCTTGTCGATCGTCTGGACGAGCTCGCGGTGCTCGACGTCGGCTGCGCTGCCGTCGCCGTCCGCCATCGCGCGCTCGAGCCGCCGGAAGAACGTCTTGATCTTGGAGGTGTAGCGGCGGTTCTCGAGCCGCTCACGCTCGGAGCGCAGGATCCGCTTCTTCTGTGACTTGATGTTGGCCATAGGGCGGGAGGGGAAGCACCGAGGCGTTCCGCCGCGGCGCGGCCCTACTATAGCCGCCCTGGTCGAAATCGATACACACAGCACCGGCGCGAACGGAGTTCCACCCGAAGCTCCGCCCCCGACCGGACCGCCCCAGCCGCCGGAGCGCCCGCGCCGCCGTATTGCCGACAACACGGCCATCTTCGCGTTCGCCACCGCCATCTCGCGGGTGGCGGGGCTCGGTCGCGAGGTCGTCCAGGCCGCGTTCTTCGCCACGAGCGCGGCGGCGTCGGCGTTCACGCTCGCCTCCCAGATCCCCAACCTGTTCAGCAACCTGTTCTCGCAGGCGGCGCTGTCGGCGGCGTTCGTGCCGGTGTTCACCGAGCTTTTGACCAAGGGCCGCAAGCGCGAGGCATTCCGGGTCGCCTCGACGCTGTTCTGGGTGATCCTGATCGTGGTCGGCGGCCTGACGGTGCTGTGGTTCGGCGTGGCTGATTTCGTCGTCCCGTTGTTCACCGGCGGCGGAGGGATCAGCAACAGCCTCACCGCTGGCCTCTCGCGCGTGCTGTTCCCGGTCGTGCTGCTGCTCAGCCTGACCGGCCTGCTGGTCGGTGTGCTCCAGAGCTACGACGAGTTCACGATCCCCGCGATCGCGCCCGCGGTGTGGAACCTCGTGATCCTGGTCGGGCTGATCGCGCTGTACCCCCGGTTTCACGGCGTGGATCGCATCTACGCGTACGCGATCGCCTGGCTCGTGGCGACCGTCGTGCAGTTCGTGATGGTCGCCGCGGCCTTGAAGCGCGTCGAGTTCCGGCTGTCGTTCACGATCGACTGGCACGACCCGCGCGTGCGGCAGGTGTTGATCCTGTTCCTGCCGGTGACGATCAGCGTGGGGATCATCAACCTCGACATCTTCATCAACGCCGGATTCGGATCGCTCGTCTCCACGCACGCCCCGGCCGCGATCAACAACGCGTTCCGGATCTACATGCTGCCTCAGGGGATCTTCAGCGTCGCGGTCGCCACCGTGCTGTTCCCGACCCTGAGCCGGATGGCCGCTCGCAAGGACGCGAAGGGGATGCGCAAGACCGTCGGCAACGGCATGCGCCAGATCAACCTGCTGATGATCCCGTCCGCCGCGCTGATGGTCGTGCTCGCGACCCCGATCACCCGCCTGATCTACCAGCACGGCCACTTCAAGCCCTACGACACTCACCTGGTCGCCACCGCGCTGTTCTGGTTCGCGTTCAGCCTCCCGTTCGCCGGTCTCAATCTGCTCCTGAGCCGGACCTTCTTCGCCCTCCAGCGCCCGTGGATCCCGACCAAGCTGGCGGCGATCAACCTGGTGGTCGACGTGATCGTCAGCGTCGCGCTGTACAAGCCGCTGGGCATCGCCGGCCTGGTGATCGGCACCACCGCAGCCAACATCGTGATGACCGCGCTCCAGCTCCGCCGGCTGCGGATCGGGTTCAACGGCTATCTCGAGGGCGGGCAGACGCTCATGATCACGGTGCGGATCCTGGTCGCGACCGTGCTGATGTCCGCGCTGGCCTGGGCCCTCTGGACCCTCCTCGATCACCTGCTCGGCCGGTCACTGCCGGCGCAGATCGTCGCGATCGGGGTCTCGTGCACCGCCGCCCTGGTGCTGTACGCACGGCTCGTTCTGACCATGCGCGTCCCCGAGGCACACCAGATCAAGAATCTAGTCGTGGGCCGGCTCCGGAGCGTCGGGGCAACCGGCGGGCGCGCGTAGGACAAGCCGGCATCGGTCACCGCTTGTTCACGGCTCCTACTCACGCGGACAACCTCTCGTGGATGGCGCGCCGGTTAGCGTGGGCCTCACGTTCGACGCCGGGGCGGCTCGATCACCGGGACGAGTGCGGCGTCGGGCGACGGTCCTATGTCTTCGCTAACGAAAGCCGTCCTCGGCGGGCTGTCCGCGCTGCTGCTGCTCGCGGCAAGCGCAGCGACCGGCGCCACTCGGAGCACGGCCTGGAGTCAGCCCGCCGTCACCAATCCCACCACGGTGACGATCACCGACACCAACCGCAACCTCGTCCTGTCGCCGTTCCAGGACTACATCCTGCGGTGCGCCGCCGGTGCCGAGGACCTGAGCGGCAAGCTCACGGTGTGGGGTGGACACAACGTCGTGTTCCAGGCCTGTAACGAGTACGTCGCGAATCCGGGCGGCGACTGGGCGGCCGTGTTCGAGAACCAGACCGGCACGCTGTCGATCCACGACGTGCATTTCGGCGGCGCGCATCTGACCGGTGGGATCCAGCTCCAGGAGCCCGGCGCCACGGCGGTGCTTCGCGATGTGTTGTTCGACAGGGTCAACGGCAGTGCTGCGACCAATCACGCCGAGTGTGTCCAGACGTGGTCCGGCCCGGCGCGATTCCTGATCGACGGCCTGACGTGCAGCACGACCTACCAGGGCCTGTTCCTGCAGCCGAACGAGTACGGCGGCGCCACCCCCTCGGACTGGGACTTCCGCAACGTCGACATCCACGGCCAGGGGGCATACGACCTGTGGCTGGCCGACGTCGGTCCCGGCCAGGTCGGACGGCTGCCCGACTTCACGGTGCAAAACGTCTACGACTGCGATCCGACGGCTCCCCGCACCATCGACGGTACGTCGGATGGCGGCACGGCCTGGGCCGCTGCGCGCGGATGCCCTACCCCGGGCGGCGCGCAGTTCGTGCGCGCGACCACCTCCGGCGCCACCGGCCCCGACGAAGCGAGCGACCCGGCGACGGCGGACCCCAACGAGCTCGGCGACCCCCTGCGCTACCAGGACACGATCAACGCCGCGAGCCCCTCGCTGTACTGGCGCCTCAGCGAGACCGTGGGGACCGAGACGCTCGACGACGAGGGCACCGACGACGGGATCTATGGCGCCGGGGTCACGCTCCGCGGGCCGGGGCCGCTCGTCGGGAACTCCGATACCGCCGCCGGCCTCAGCTCACCCACTGCTCAGATCCAGACCTCGCGCGCATACGCCGCCCCGAGCCAGTACACGATCGAGACCTGGTTCGAGGCCCAGCCCGGATCGGGCCCCGGCCAGATCGTCGGCATGAACTGGAACCCCGGCGGGACCGCGTCGGTCGATGATCACAGCGTCTACCTAGACGCCTCGGGCCACGTCGACTGCTACTTCTGGAGTTGGGGCGTGCAGCGCCTGGTCAGCCCCGGCTCGTACGCGGACGGACGCTGGCACCTCGTCCAGTGCGCCAAGGGCGCCGCGGGCATGACCCTGGACGTCGACGGCGGCCTGGCCGCCGCCAACGCGTTCACAGGTCCCACGCTCGCCTACTCGGGCTACTGGCTGATCGGCAATCGCCGGGCCGGGGACGGTCCCCGGCGGTCGATGGTCGGGCAGGTGGGTCAGGTGGCGATCTACGGCTACGCGCTGTCCCAAGCCCAGGACGCCAACCACTGGGCCGTCGGCCGGGGCGGACCGTCGACGGGCAACTGACCGCCGCGCACGAAATACCCTGTGGATATGGCCGACCAGGCCCACATCCGCAACTTCTCGATCATCGCGCACATCGACCACGGCAAGTCGACGCTGGCCGACCGCATCCTCGAGCTCACGCACACCGTCGACCCGCGCGCGATGCGCGCCCAGCTGCTCGACTCGATGGAGCTCGAGCGCGAACGCGGGATCACGATCAAGGCCCAGGCGGTCCGCGTGTTCTACACGAGCGAACGCGACGGGCAGACCTACCAGCTCCATCTGATCGACACGCCGGGCCACGTCGACTTCACCTACGAGGTGTCGCGCTCCCTGGCCGCATGCGAGGGCGCGCTGCTCGTGGTCGACGCGAGCCAGGGCGTCGAGGCCCAGACGGTGGCCAACACCTATCTCGCGATCGACTCGGGGCTCGAGCTGATCCCGTGCCTGAACAAGGTCGACCTGCCGGGCGCCGAGCCCGAGCGCGTCGCCGAGGAGGTGGCCGAGCTGCTCGGAGAGCCGGCCGACAACGTGCGCCGGATCAGCGCCAAGACCGGAGAGGGCGTCATCGAGGTCCTCGACGAGCTGATCGCCCGCGTACCGCCCCCGAGCGGCGACCCCGACGCCCCTCCCCGCGCGCTGATCTTCGATTCCGAGTTCGACCAGTACCGCGGCGTGATCGCCTACATCCGGGTCGTCGACGGGACGTTCACCAAGGGCGAGGCGATCCGCGCCATGCAGGCGGGCACCGAGGCCGAGATCGACGACATCGGGTTCTTCACGCCGCAGATGAGCTCGGCCAACGCGCTCCACGCCGGCGAGGTCGGGTTCCTGATCACCGGCATCAAGGACGTGACCCGGCTGCGGGTGGGCGACACGCTCACGACCAAACGCAGCGCGGCCACCGAGCCGCTTCCCGGTTACCGGGAGGTCAAGCCGATGGTGTTCTGCGGGCTGTTCCCGATCGACTCCGACGACTACCCGGACCTGAGGGACGCGCTCGAGAAGCTGTCTTTGAACGATGCCGCCCTGAGCTGGGAGCCCGAGACGAGTGACGCGCTCGGGTTCGGGTTCCGTTGCGGGTTCCTCGGGCTGCTGCACATGGACATCGTGCGCGAGCGTCTCGAGCGCGAGTACGACCTCGAGCTGCTGGCGACGATGCCGAGCGTGGAGTACGAGGTGACGCTGACCGACGGGAACGTGATCCCGGTCCACAGCCCGGCCGACATGCCGGACCCTGCGCGTGTGGCCTCGGTCCGCGAGCCCTACATCCGCGGCTCGATCCTCACCCCCAAGGAGTACATCGGGCAGATCATGGAGCTGTGCCAGGAGCGCCGCGGCGAGCACGCGGGCATGCACTTCCTCTCCCAGGAGCGCGTGCAGTTGACCTACGATCTCCCGCTGGCCGACATCGTGCTCGACTTCTTCGACCAGCTGAAGTCGCGCACGCGGGGCTACGCCTCGCTCGACTACGAGCTGATCGGGCTACGCGAGTCTGACCTGGTCAAGCTCGACATCCTGCTCGCGGGCGAGCCGGTCGACGCGCTCTCGATGCTCGTGCACCGCTCGAAGGCCTACGAGGCCGGCCGCGCGCTGGCCGAGAAGCTCCGCCAGACGATCCCGCGCCAGCAGTACGACGTCCCGATCCAGGCCGCGATCGGGTCGAGGATCGTCGCGCGCGAGACGATCAAGGCGTTTCGCAAGGACGTCACGGCCAAGTGCTACGGCGGCGACATCACGCGCAAGCGCAAGCTGCTCGAGCAGCAGAAGAAGGGCAAGCAGCGGATGAAGCAGGTCGGGCGGATCGAAGTTCCCCAGGAGGCGTTCCTGGCCGTGCTCGAGCTCGGCGAGAAGGGCTAGTGACCTACTCCTCCTTGCCGTGGCGATGCAGCCAGTCGGCGATGTCGTCGAGGCCGTCGGCCAGGATCTTGCCGAAGCTGTCGTCGGTCTTGATGTAGCCGAGCTCCTCGTCGGACGCGCGCTTGCCCTTCGCCCCGGTGGCGGTCGCGGCGGCGTCCCGGGCGGCGCGCTGGGCGCGCTCGCGGGCGGCGCGCGCCTTGGCCAGCAGGTCGCGCTCCATCGCGGCCAGCCGCTGCTCGAGGTCCGGGTCGGTGGGTGGCGGGTCCTGGCGTGGGGGCACCGGGTTGCGCCGGCGCTGGGCCAGGATCGACGCGTACGCCTCCTGGACCTCCTCGAAGCGGCGCGCGGACTCGGTCGAGCCGTTGTTGTGGTCCGGGTGGTGGAGCTGGACGAGCCGCCGGTAGGCCGAGCGGAGCTCCTCCTCGGAGACGCCGGGCTTGACGCCGAGGACCGTGTACGGGTCGCGGCTCAGGGCGGCTAGGTCCGACTAGACCCAGGGACGCGGCCGCGGACCGCCGGGGCGCCCGGTCGGCCAGCGACCGTAGGGGTGCACCGGGTGCCGGCCGGGGCCGCGGGGACCGCGGTAGCGATACCGGTGCCCGAACAGCCACCAGCCCACGATCACGACGACGATCCAGGTTGAGAACAGGGTCGCCATGATCACTGCCGCGGCGAGCAGCAACGAGACCAGCACGGGCGCGAGGAGGACCAGCGCGAAGAACATCGGGAGCGGTCGCAGCCACACCGCCGTGTGCTGGCGCTCACGCGGGCGAACCGCCGCCCCGGGGAGATCGGCGACCACGGCGTCGAGCTCACCGTAGGTGCGGGCGGAAAACGTGCGCTCGAGGCGCTCCTCGAGCTCCTCGGCCAGCAAACGGCCTTCTCCGGTCGCATGGCGCAGCTGCTCGGCGATCCGCTCGCGGTCCGCGTCCGATGCCTTCAGGGTCGCTCGCCGTGACATTTCAGTGCTCCTCGTTGCCGCCTCAAACGCTCCGTGTGTCTGGAACGAGGCTACCGTGCGGCGACGCTGGTCACAAGACGTCCGGGCGATGCCCTGACGTATTCCTTGACAGCTATATAGCCATCTAGTTATATAGCGAGCATGCCGTCGACCTGGGCCGCGCTCGCCGATCCGCATCGCCGCGCGATGCTCGAGCTCCTGCGGGAATCGCCTCGGGCGGTCGGCGAGCTGGTCGAGATCACCGGGCTGACCCAGCCGGGGACCTCGAAGCACCTTCGGGTTCTCCGCGACGCCGGACTGGTCCGTACGCGCACCGAGGCCCAGCGGCGGATCTACACGCTCGACCCGGGTCCGCTCGTGGAGCTCGACGCGTGGCTCGACCCTTACCGGCGCGTATGGGAGCACAGCCTTGACGCCCTCGAGCGCCACCTCGACCGCAAGTCCTCCACGACAAAGGAGCAGTCATGAACACCTACGGCGCCTACGACACGATCGAGAACCGTCCCGCGCTGAGCTTCGAGCGGCGGCTGTCGCACCCGGTCGACGTGGTGTGGCGGGCGATCACGAAGTCCGAGGAGCTCGAGCACTGGTTCCCGTCCCGGGTGGACGTCGACGAGTTTGAACCCGGCGCCGAGATGACCTTCACGTTCGACGAGATGCCGCTCGAGGGCGTACCGACGACGATGACCGGGCGGGTTATCGAGTTCGACCCGCCGCGGGTGTTCGCGTTTACTTGGGGCCCACCCGGCCATGACGACCACCTGCGCTTCGAGCTCGAGCCGGTGCCGGGAGTGCAGGCGTGCGTGCTCCGTCTGACTGTGCTGCTCGACTCGCGCGAGAAAGCGGCCCGCGACGGTGCCGGCTGGCACGTCTGCCTGGATCGCCTCGAACAGCTACTGGGCGGCGACGACGGCCCGGCGGCCACGGGTGCCACCGAGGATTGGCGCGCCCTCTACGACGAGTACCAGCGCCGCGGGGTGCCGGCGGGCGCACCGATCCCGGGCGAGTGAGGAACAATCATGCGCCGTGGATCTGGATCTCCAAGATCGAGCCGTCATCGTGACGGGTGCCTCGGGCGGCATCGGAAGGGCCACGTCACTCGCGCTGGCCGGCGAGGGCGCGTCGGTCCTGCTGGTCGGCCGGCGAGCCGACGTCCTGTCCGAGGTGGCGCAGGGCTGCGCTGACGCCGGCGGGCGCGGCGAGCCGTTGGTATTCGACGTCACCGCGCCCAACGCCGGCGTGGAAGTCGTCGGGGCCTGCCTCCAGCACTTCGGCCGGATCGACGGGCTGGTCAACAGCGCCGGCACGAGCGCGGTCCGTGCCCACGATCAGCTCACCGACGCCGAGTGGCAGGCGCAGTGGGAGCTGCACGTGATGGCGCCGATGCGGCTGATGCGCGCGGCGGCGCCGGCGATGGCCCAGCGCGGCTGGGGGAGGATCGTCAACGTGTGCTCCTCGTCGGGCAAGCGTCCGTCAGGGACGAACATCGCCTACTCGGTGAGCAAGGCGGCGGAGCTGTCGCTGTCGCGCGCGTTCGCTGACCTGTACGCGGCCAAGGGCGTGCTCGTCAACTCGGTGTCGCCCGGCCCGATCAGCGGCGATCTATGGCTGGCGGCGGGCGGGCTGGCCGATCAGCACGCGCAGGCGCGCGGCGTGACTCGCGATCAGCTGCTCGAGTCGGTCGCCGCGCGCCAGCCAATCGGGCGGCTCGGCACCGAGGAGGAGATCGCGGCCGTGATCGTGTTCCTGTGCTCCGAGCGTGCGTCGAACGTGGCCGGCGCCGCCTGGTCGGTCGACGGCGGCGCCGTGCCCGTGATCATCTGATCCTTAGACTCCGGGCCCGATGGCGGTCAAGACCGACGCGATAGGCAAGACCTACCCGCCGAGCACGTACGCGGTCGGGCGCGAGAAGATCCGCGAGTACGCGTGGGCCGTGGGGGAGACCAACCCGCTGTACGTCGATGTCGACGCCGCGCGAGCGGCGGGGCACGCCGATGTGGTAGCGCCGCCGATGTTCGCGGTCGTCTACCAGGGCCGGTCGATCACGCCCGCGCTGTTCGACCCCGAGGTGGGCATCGACTTCGCGCGCATGCTCCACGCCGGCCAGGAGTTCGCGTGGGGCCCCCTGGTCGTGGCCGGCGACGAGATCACGACAACGACGACCATGGCCGAGATCGGCGAGCGCGCCGGGATGGCCTCATACGTGTTCGAGGCTGATTCGCGCAACCAGCGCGGGGAGGCGGTGTGCAGCGGTATCTGGCGCCAGCTGGTCCGAGGGACCGAGTCGTGACACTGGCGCAGGGCGACACGATCGGACTGACCGTCACCCCGGACCAGTTCGTCACCGTCCGCTATGCCGGGGCTTCCGGCGACTTCAACCCGATCCACATCGACGAGGAGTTCGCCCGTAGCGTGGGCCTGCCCGGGCGGATCCTCCACGGGCTGTGGACGATGGCCCAGGTGGCCCGCGCCCACACCGACGCCGGCGGCGGCCCCGAGGGGCTGAAGCGGCTGTCGGTGCAGTTCCGCGGGATGGGCGTCATCGGCGAGGAAATCGTGGTCTCGGGCACGGTCCGCGAGGTGGCGGACGGCGTGGCGACGGTCGACTCCCAGGCCGAGCAAGCGGGCCACCGGATCATCCGCAACGGCGTGGCCGAGATCACGTTCTAGCGCCCGTCGTCGACGCCGTCTGAGGACCCGAGCGGCCGACCTACAATCAGTCGGATGCTTACTTCCCGGCAGGAGCTGGTGCTGCGCAAGGTCGTCGAGGGGTACCTCGACGCCGGGCTGCCGGTCGGCTCCAAGGCGCTCTCGGTCGACGTCCAGTGGGGCCCGTCGACGATCCGCAACGAGCTGGCGAGCCTCGAAGAGCTGGGCCTCCTCGCCCACCCTCACACCTCCGCCGGGCGCGTCCCTACCGAAGCCGGGTACCGGTACTTCGTCGATCGCCTGCTCCCCACGCACGACTCCAGCCCGCGGCTGTCGCTGTCGCTCGTGCGCCGCGAGCTCGACGAGGCCATGCGGATGACGACCGAGACGCTCTCGCAGGTGACGAACCTGCTCGCGATCGTCACCGCCCCGCCGATCGAGACCTCGACCATCCGCCACATCGAGGTGCTCGTGCTTCAGCCCCAGGTCCTGATGGTCGTGGTGATCACTTCGACGGGAGGCGTGACCAAGCGGCTGTTCACCTTCGCCAACCCGGTCGACCCCGGGTTGGCAAGCTGGGCCGCGAGCTACCTGAACGAGCGCCTGGTCGGGCTCGGCCTGGGCGCGCGGATCCTCCAGAAGCGCCTGCACGACCCGTCCCTGTCGCGTTCGGAGTCCGACTTCCTCGATGCCCTCGCGCCCGCCTTCAGCGAGCTGGAGGTCGGAGCGCAGGACAACCTGTACGTCGAGGGGACCTCGCGGCTGTTCCGAGACGACCGCCTGGGCGACGTCTCGGACCTGAACACGCTGATGGACATGCTGGAGCGCCGCGTGACGCTGCTCGGTGTGCTTCGGTCGGCGCTGAACGAGCGCGACGTGCTGGTGCGGATCGGAGCCGAGAACGAGGCGCCCGGGCTGCGCTCGCTCGCCCTGGTGGCCGCCGGGTACGGCCTGCCGCAGCGCCGGCTCGGGACGGTGTCGGTGATCGGCCCGCTGCGGATGGACTACGGCCGCACGATCCATGCCGTCCGCGACGCCGCCTCGCAGCTGTCGACCTTCATCGCCGACGTGTACGACGAGCGATGAGCTCTACCCGCGATTACTACGACGTGCTGGGCGTTCCGCGCGACGCCGACGAGGCCACGATCAAGAAGGCCTTCCGGCGCCTCGCGCGCGAGCTGCACCCGGACGTCAACAGCCACGACCCCGACGCCGAGGAGAAGTTCAAGGAGGCCGCGGAGGCCTACGAGGTGCTCTCGGACGCCGACCGCCGCGCCACCTACGACCGATACGGGCGTGAAGGCCTGCGCAGCGGCGGCTACACGCCGAACTTCGACGCCGGCTCGATCGGCGACATCTTCGAGGCGCTGTTCGGCGGCGCCGGCGGTCTTGGCGACCTGTTCGGCATGGGCGGCGGGGGCCGGGCGGCCGGCGGGCCGATCCAAGGCGGCGACGTCGCGGTGGCGGCGGAGATCGACCTGGCCGAGGCGGCGGCCGGCACGACGGTCGAAGTGAGTTACGAGGCGGTGGCGGTGTGTGAGCACTGCCACGGCAACGGCGCCGAGCCCGGCACGCCGATTGAAACGTGCCCGCGCTGCCAGGGAACCGGCCAGCTGCGCGCGGTGTCGCGTACCCCGTTCGGGCAGGTGATGCGCACGACGGTGTGCGACGTGTGCCACGGCGATGGGCGGGTGGCCCGCGACCCGTGCAAGGTGTGCCGCGGGCGCGGGCGTCGGGTGGAGCGGCCCAAGGTCAAGGTTGACGTCCCGGCCGGGATCGCCGACGGGCAGCGGATCCGGGTCTCGGGCCGCGGCCACGCCGGCGAGCGCGGCGGCCCGCCCGGGGACCTGTACGTGCTGATGCGCGTTCGCGAGGACTCGCGGTTCGTACGCGACGGTGACGACCTGGTCACGGCGGTCGATGTGTCGGCGCCACTGGCCGCGCTCGGGACCGTCGTGTCGGTCGACACGGTCTCGGACGGGACGGTGGAGCTCGAGATCCCGCCCGGCACCCAGCCGCACGACACGCTCACGGTCCGGGGCGCCGGAATGCCGGCGCTGCGGGGACGGCGGACCGGCGACCTGCGCGTGGTCGTGAACGTGGTCGTCCCGCGTCACCTGAATCGAGAGCAGAAGGAGCTCTTCGAGCAGCTGGCCGAGTCGATGAGCGCGCACAACCTCAGCACTGAGCACGAGGGCGTGTTCCACAAGCTCAGGCGGGCCTTCGGCGGGCACTAGTTCTGTGCGGCGTCTGGCGGTTCGGGTCCGGCGCGAGGACGCGGAGATCGTGCTGGCCGAGCTGTTGGAGCTGGCGCCTTCGGGTGTGGAGGAGACCGACGTCTCGGACGGGGTCGTCGAGTACGCGGTGTACGGGGCGCCCGGGGAGTTGCCGGCGCTGCCCGATCTGACCGCGGCTTGCGGGGCGGCACTGGTCGACGTCAGCACCTCCGAGGTCGCCGACGACTGGGACGTGCGGTGGCGGTCGTTTCATCGTCCGCTCGTGCTCGACGGCGGCCGGCTCGTCGTCCGGCCGCCGTGGGAACCGGCTGTGGGAGCGGACGTCGAGCTTGTCATCGACCCGGGGCAGGCGTTCGGGACGGGCGCGCACGCGACCACGCGGTTGTGCCTGGAGCTGATGCTGTCCTTGGAGCCCGGCGGCAGGTTTGTCGACCTGGGGTGCGGCTCCGGGGTGCTGGCGATCGCGGCGGCGCGCCTCGGGTGGGGGCCGGTCGTGGCGCTCGACAACGATGTCGCCGCCGTGGACGCCGCGGCGGAGAACGCGGTTGTGAATGGGGTCGATCTTGTGGTCCGACGGCACGATCTGCGCGTCGATCCGCCGGTGTGCGCGCCGACGGTGGCAGCGAACCTGCTGCGGCCGTTGTTGCTGGCGTGGGCGAATCGACTGCGCGGCGCTTCGCAGTTGCCCGAGCGCATCATCGCCAGCGGCGTGCTGGTCGGCGAGGCAGACGAGGTTGCCGGCGCGTTCGAGCGGCTCGGCTATGGCGAGACGGCGCGGCGCACATCCGGCGATTGGGCGGCGCTGCTCCTCGAACGCGAGGGCTGACCGTCCGCGCCAGCGTGGACAACGGCGCCACCACAGATCTTGTCCACCGGGCCGATGCTGGAAAGCCTCCGGCAAAGGATCCTTTCGCTCACGTTGCGAGTCCGAACTCTTGAAAAGGAGGTGAGCCAGTTGCCTAACCCGCTCGCGATCAGCGTGACGCTCGGTGGCCTGCTTCTCGACGTGCTTCTGCCGCGGCCAAAGCCTCGGGGTGGATGTCCGCGTGAGCCATTTCTCCTCTCTCCGCGCGCCGCCTCGAGGACACCGCAGCACGAAGCAGCACACGAGGAGTACGACAGTCCGCCGCTCGCGGGCGTGCGACTCAACTGAACGGAGGCGTTCACGGTGGCCGCGCTAACGTGCGGCCACCGTGGCGTCGTTCGCCGTCAAGTTCCTCGGCTGCAAGGTCTCGCAGGCCGACGCGATGATCGCCCGCCGGGCGCTGGTCGCCGCCGGGCACGTCGAGGTGGCCGAGGACGAGGCGGAGCTGCATGTCATCAACACGTGCTGCATCACGAGCGAAGCCGAGGCGAAGTCTCGCCAGGCCGTGCGGCGGTCGCTGAAGACCGCCGATCGGGTCCTCGTGGGCGGGTGCGCCGTCAATCTGAACGGGGCGCAGTTCCGGGAGATCGACGAGCGCGTCGCAGCGTTCGTGGGAACCGCGGAGGAGGTGGCCGGGGCGATGGCGGCGGACCTGGGCGCCTGTGCCGATCTCGAGCACAACGTCCTCGTCCGCCGCGCGTCGCCCCAGCCGGATCGCACCCGCGGCTTCATCAAGGTCCAGGACGGGTGCGACTGCCACTGTGCCTACTGCATCATCCCGTCCGTCCGCGGCAGCGCGCGATCGCGCCCGGCCGGCGCCGTGCTCGACGAGGCCCGCCGGCGGGTGGAGCAGGGGCAGCCGGAGATGGTTCTGACCGGCATCAGCGTGGGGGACTATCGCGACCCCGGTCACGGGCTCGAGCTTGGCCAGCTGATGCTCGCGGTGGCGAAGGTTCCCGGGGTCGAGCGCGTCCGGCTCTCGAGCGTGGAGGTGATCCACGTCAAGGACTCGCTCCTCGAGGCGCTCGCGACCGAGCCGAAGGTGTGCCCGCACCTCCACGTCCCGATGCAGTCGGGTGACGACGACGTCCTCCGGGCGATGGGCCGCCACTACTCGGCGGACGAGTACCTGTCGGCAATCGACGCGCTGAGGCAGGCGGTCCCGCACGTCAACCTCACCACCGACGTGATCGTGGGCTTCCCGACCGAGACCGACGACGCGTTCGAGCGGACCCTGCGCGCGGTCGACGCGGCCGGCATCACGAGGGTTCACACGTTCTCCTACTCGCCGCGCCCCGGCACGGAAGCCGAGGGCCTGGGCGACCGGATCCCACCCGAGGAGAAGAAACGCCGCTCGCAGCACATGCGCGCCCGCTCCGAGGTCCGCTCCCGGCACCACCGAAACGGCAAGCTCGGCCACGCAGAAACCGTCCTCGTCGACAAGACGGCCGACGCCCAGTGCTCCGGGTACACGGCCGACTACACCCGGTGCTATCTCCCGGCCGGCGCCGGCGCCCGAGGGGAGATCGTCGACGTCGGCTGCCGGGAGATCCACGCTGACGGCATACGCTGTGAGGTCCGGCAGGTCCCGGGGCTATCCTGAGGGTGTGAGCATCACCGAACAGGTTCGCGGTGACATGACCAGCGCGATGAAGGCTGGCGAGAAAGACCGCGTCGGCGCGCTGCGGCTGGTCCTGTCGGAGCTGCAGAAGGCGCACAAGGACGGCTCCAGCGACGAGCTGGGGGTCCTGCGCCGCGAGCGCAAGCGGCGTCTGGAGGCAGCCGAGCAGTTCCGTGACGGCGGCCGTCCCGAGCTCGCCTCCCAGGAGGAGGCCGAGGCGCGGATCATCGAGGGCTACCTGCCCTCCGAGCTGGACGACGCCGAGCTCGACGCGATCGTCCAGGCCGCGATCGCCGAGACGGGCGCGAGCGACCCGAAGGACATGGGACAGGTGATGAAGGCCGTGATGGCTCGGGCCGGCGGTCGCGCCGACGGCAAGCGCGCCTCCGCGCGCGTACGGGAGGCTCTGCAGGGCTGAGACGGGACATGGTGGGTGCGTAGGCAGATAGAGCTCGACAACGCCGTCGCGGCGGAGCTGGCGGGCAGCAAGGACGCCGTCCTGCGGGCGCTGGAGGGACACCTGGACTGCGACGTGTTCCTCCGGGGCAATGTCCTCACGCTCGACGGCGGCCCCGAGGCGGTCGAGGCCGCGGCGGCGGTCGTGCACGAGCTGTCCGAGCTGATCGTGCAGGGCCACGAGATTGCGCCCGGCACGATCGAGGCGGTCAAACGCGCGCTCGACGCGCACGAATCGCCGGGCCAGATCCTCGAGGACGTCGTGTGGCGCCACCGCGCCACCAAGGTCTCGCCCAAGACCGTCAACCAGAAGCGCTACGTCGACTCGATCCGGAACAACACGATCACGTTCGGGATCGGCCCGGCCGGAACCGGTAAGACGTTCCTGGCCGTCGCGCTGGCCGCCGCCGCGCTGAGCCGCCGCGAGGTCAGCCGCATCATCCTCACCCGCCCCGCGGTGGAGGCGGGCGAGCGCCTCGGCTTCCTGCCGGGCGACCTGATGGCGAAGGTCGATCCGTACCTGCGCCCGCTGTTTGACGCCCTGCACAACATGCTCGAGCCCGAGCGCGTCTCCTCGCACCTGGAGCGCGGGGTGATCGAGGTGGCACCGCTCGCGTTCATGCGCGGCCGGAGCCTCAACGACAGTTTCATCATCCTCGACGAGGCCCAGAACACCACCGCCGAGCAGATGAAGATGTTCCTCACCCGCCTGGGCTTCAACTCGAAGATGGTCGTCACCGGGGACATCACCCAGATCGACCTGCCGCGCGACCAGGACTCCGGCCTGGTCCTGGTGGCGGACATCCTGAACGACGTGGAAGGGATCGAGTTCGTGCGCTTCGGCGAGGAGGACGTGGTCCGGCACAAGCTGGTGCGCCGGATCGTCGCCGCCTATAACGAGCACGCCCAGCGCCTTGCGCCCGAGTTGCGCCCCCGCGCCGCCACGCCGAGAGGCTGATCACGGCGGCGGGCGTGCTTGAGATCGAGGTCATCGGGATCGACCAGATCACGTTCGATGGCGAACACGCCGCCGGGCTGGTGCTCCCGACCGCGACGGAACTCGAGCGGCTGTGCTCGCTGGCGATCGCCTCGGCCGGGATCGAGGAGGGTCACGTCGCGATCGAGTTCGTGTCCGCCGAGCGGATCCGCGAGTTGAACCGCGAGCACCGCGCGCTGGACGAGCCGACCGACGTGCTGTCGTTCGCGATCGACGGTGACGGCGCCACCGCCGGCCCGCGCGAGCTGGGCGACATCGTGATCTGTCCAGAGCAAACCGCCGACCTCAGGGAGGCGGTCATACACGGCGCGCTGCACCTGACGGGCATGGATCACGAGACCGATGACGGCGAGATGCTCGCCCTGCAGGCCGAGCTGCTGCGATGGGCGCAGTGAGTAAGCCACCCGCCCACCCGCCTCCCGCTGCCCGCTCGGCCAAGCCGCGCGTCCGCACCCGCTCGGGCTTCGTCGCCCTCGCCGGACGCCCCAACGTCGGCAAGTCGACGCTCGCCAACGCGATCGTCGGGGCCAAGGTGGCGATCGTTTCCGACAAGCCGCAGACCACCCGTCGGGCCATTCGCGGCGTCGCCACCGGTCCCGACTGGCAGCTCGTGCTGGTCGACCTGCCCGGCGTGCAGCGCCCGCGCGATGCACTGACGACGCGGATGCAGCACCGCGTCGAGCACGAGCTCGAGGACGCCGACGTGTGCCTGTTCATGGTCAACGCTCAGGAGGGGATCGGGCCGGGCGACCGGTTCATCGCGCGGCTGCTCGCGTCTGCGCCGGTGCCGGTGCTGATCGCCGTGAACAAGATCGACCGCGCGGACCGGGCCGCGGTCGCGGCCACGCTCCAGGCCGCCGAAGAGCTCGATATCGCCGAGGAGATCTACCCGGTCTCCGCGCGCACGGGATCGGGCATGCGAGCGTTGGTTGACCGGCTGGTCTCGCGTCTGCCCGAGGGCCCGTTCTACTTCGAGCCCCGGCAGCTCACCGACCAGCCCGAGCACGTAGTGCTGGCCGAGCTCGTGCGCGAGCAGGTGCTGTCGCGCACGCGCGAGGAGGTGCCGCACTCGGTGGAGGTGGTCGTCGAGAGCATCGAGCACGGCGACCCGGTCCGGATCGAGGCGGTGATCCTGGCCGAGACCGAGTCCCAGAAGCGGATCCTGATCGGCGCCGGCGGCCAGATGGTCAAGTCGATCGGGATCGCGGGGCGGCGCGCGATCCAGCGCGAGCTCGGCGCGCGCGTGCACCTCGAGTTGCGGGTCCGCGTGCGCCGGCACTGGCGCGCCGACGAGCACCTGCTCGACCGGCTCGGCATCGAATAGATCTTCTGCTCCCAGATCTTCTGCCGGCGGACTATCCTTCACATCATGGCTACACCGGCAATCGAAAACCCGACCACGCTCACGTCCGATCTGTGCTGGCTGCTCGCTCGTGCGAGCCATGTGCTGACCACCGAATCGACGGCGGCGCTCGAGGAAGTCGGGATCTCGCCACGTAGCCACGCCGTGCTGATGACCGCGATGACCGGCGAGCACACCCAGACGGAGATCGCGCGTCTGGTCGGGCTCGACAAGACCACGATGGTGGTGACCGTTGACGAGCTCGAGGCAGCTGGTCTGGCCGAGCGGCGCCCGTCGAGCACCGACCGCAGGGCGCGCGTGATCGCAGTGACACCGGCCGGGGAGCGCACCGTGCGCGAGGCCGACAAGGTGCTCGACTGGGTCCGCGAGGACGTCCTGAGCGTGCTCCCGGCCGAGGACCGCGACGTCTTCCTGCGCGCACTGTGCACGCTCGCGTCGACGCGGCTGGCCGAGCCGGTCGCGTGCGCGCACCCGGTCCGCCGGCGCGCCTGAGCCGCCGCTAAGGCCCCCCGCGGCGGCCGTAAGGCCCTGCCGAACTATGCCCGGACCGAATTACCGATGTAGGCGGAGGCGTCGCAGCGCACACTGAAGATCGGGCCATTCAAGATCGTCTACTATCAGATGATCTGCTACGGTCCTTTCTCGAACGGTCCGAATCTGAGGAGATGCACCTGATGAACCAGACGTCCCACCCGCCCCTAGACCAGGCACTGCCTGCTGCCGCCGACCGCGGGCGCTGGATCGCCCTCGTGGTCCTCTGCGCGGGGTTCCTGATGATCATCCTCGACCAGACCATCGTGAACGTGGCGCTGCCGTCGATCCAGGGCGACCTTCACTTCACGCAGTCCAACCTCGCCTGGGTGATCAACGCCTACCTGATCGCGTTCGGCGGCCTGCTCCTGCTGGTCGGCCGGCTCGGCGATCTGATCGGCCGTCGGCGCATCTTCCTGGCCGGCTTGACCGTGTTCACGACCGCCTCGCTGGTGTGCGGCCTGGCCGACAGCGAGGCGCTGCTGATCGGCGCCCGGTTCGTGCAGGGCGTCGGCGGCGCGATGACCTCGGCGGTCATCCTCGGGATGATCGTGACGATGTTCCCGCGGCCGTCCGAGCAGGCCACCGCGATCGGCGTCTACAGCTTCGTGGCCGCCGCCGGAGGCGCGATCGGACTACTCGCCGGCGGCGTGCTCACGCAGGCCATCAACTGGCACTGGATCTTCTTTGTCAACCTCCCGATCGGAATCGCCACCGGCGTCTTCGCCACCCGCCTGCTGCCGGACGACGTCGGAATCGGGCTCGGGCGCGGCGCCGATCTGCCCGGCGCGCTGCTGCTGGTGTCGTCGCTGATGCTGGCGGTCTACACGATCGTCGAGGCCAGCAATTACGGCTGGGGATCGGCCCACACCCTGGGGTTCGGCGCGGTCGCCGCGGGACTGCTCGGCGGGTTCGTGGTCCGTCAGGCGACGGCGGCCAACCCGCTCATCCCACTGCGCGTGTTCCGCTCGAGGACGGTGACCGTCGCGAACCTGATGCAGATCCTCATGGTCGCCGGCATCTTCGGGGTGTTCTTCCTGGGGGCGCTGTACCTCCAGCGAGTGCTCCACTACGACGCGATCGAGGTGGGCCTGGCGTTCCTGCCGGTGGCGCTCGGGATCGCCGCGCTGTCGCTGCGGGCGTCCGCGCGCCTGATGGTCCGGTTCGGCGCCAAGGCGACGCTGATCGGCGGGCTCGCGCTCGTGGCGGCCGGGCTGCTGCTGTTCCGGCGCGCCCCCGTGAACGCCGGCTATGCCGTCGACCTGCTGCCCGCGATGGTGCTGTTGGGTGTCGGCGCGGGGCTGGTGTTCCCGGCGCTGATGACGCTGGCCATGTCCGGGGCGACGCCGGAGGACGCGGGCCTCGCATCGGGGCTGGTCAACACGACCCAGCAGGTCGGCGGCGCGCTCGGCCTCGCCGTGCTGGCCACGCTGTCCACCACGCGCAGTGATTCGCTGCTCGGCCACGGAAGCTCTAGCGCCAGCGCTCTGACCGACGGGTATCACCTCGCCTTCACGATCGCCGCCGCGCTCGTCGTCGCCGCGATCGCGCTCGGCCTGGCGCTGCTCCGGCCGGGCGGAGCGGCGGACGCGGTGGGTGCGCCGGCCGAGCTGACGCTCGCCGAGTCTGAGGCATTGCTCGAAGAGGCCGCATAGGTGAGTTTGGCTGCCCGTCCTCCGGGGCGGGCAGCCCGACTCGCGACACTAGAATCCGCCACCCTGTGGAGGATTCGGACATCGCCTTCGACGAGCGCGGCCTCGTCCCGTGCATCGTGCAGGACTGGCACAGCGGCGAGGTGTTGACGCTGGCCTACATGAACGCGGAGTCGCTCCGGCTGACGCGCGAGACCGGTGAGGTCCACTTCTTCAGTCGCTCGCGACAGGAGCTGTGGCACAAGGGCGCCACCTCGGGCAACACGCTCGCGGTCAAGGCGATCCGCTACGACTGCGACGCCGATGCGCTGCTGGCGCTGGTCGACCCGGCCGGTCCGGCCTGTCACACGGGCGAACGGTCCTGTTTCCACACTGGCGACACCACGCCGGGGGCGCCTTACGAGACGCTCCCAACCCTGGAGCGGACGATTGCCAACCGAGCGGCAACGCGGCCGGACGGCTCGTACACCGCCCGACTGCTCAGTGACCCGACCCTCGCCGGCGCGAAGGTCCAGGAGGAGGCCGAGGAGGTGGTCAGGGCGGCGCGCGAGGAGTCCGACGAGCGCGTGGCCGAAGAGGCCGCCGACGTCCTCTACCACGTCGCGGTTCTGCTCCGCGGGCGCGGGCTGACGCTGGCCGATGCCGAGCGGGTGCTCGATGGCCGTCGCAAACCCTGATACCACCCCCGCGGGCGCGATTCCGTCCCTGGCGGAAACCCGCGCGCTGGCGGCCGACCACAACCTGATCCCCGTCCGCGAAACGTTCATCGACGACTGCCAGACGCCGGTCTCGGCGTTTCTCAAGCTGCGCGGGAGCGAGCCGTCGTTCCTGCTCGAGTCGGCGGAGCAGGGACGCGTCGGGCGGTACTCGTTCATCGGGTTTCGGCCGCGCCGGGTGCTGCGCTGGTCGCTGGGCGATGGCGGCGACCCGTACGCGCTCGCGGCGCGAGAGCTGACGCGACTCAACGCCGCCCCACTGCCGGAGCTCCCGCCGTTCGCCGGCGGCGCCGTCGGGCTGTTCGCGTACGACCTGGTCCGTACGGTCGAGCCGCTTGGGGCGCCCAATCCCGACCCGGTCGGGTTGCCCGACATGGCCCTGATGCTGACCGACGCGCTGGTCGCGTTCGACCACCTCAAGCACACCGTGACGGTGATCGCCAACGTGTACGCCGACGACGACCTGGACGCCTCCTACGCGCGGGCGCAGGACACCATCGCCGAGGTGCGCTGGCGCCTGGCCGGCCCCGTGCCAAGGCCCCCGCGTCCGCCCGCCGCGGAGCGGGCCGTGCAACAGCTCCAGCCGAACATGACGCGCGAGCAGTTCGAGGCCACCGTCGCCCGCATCATCGAGTACATCTACGCCGGCGACGCCTTCCAGGTCGTCCCCTCGCAGCGCTGGTCGGGCCCCGTCCCGGTCGAGGCGTTCTCGATCTACCGCGGCCTGCGCGCGGTCAACCCGAGCCCGTACATGTACTTCCTCGACTTCGGCGACTTCGAGATCGCCGGCGCGAGCCCCGAGCCGCTGATCACCGTGGCCGGCCGGCGCGTGTCCACGAGGCCGATCGCCGGCACGCGCCCGCGTGGGACGAACTCCGAGCAGGACCGCCGGATCGCGGAGGAGCTGCTCGCCGATCCCAAGGAGCGGGCCGAGCACGTGATGCTCGTCGATCTCGGCCGCAACGACCTCGGCCGCGTGTGCGAATACGGAAGCGTCACGGTCGAGAGCTTCATGGCGGTCGAGAACTACAGCCACGTCATGCACATCGTCTCGAGTGTGGCCGGCGAGTTGCGCGACGGGGTGGGCGCGCTTGACGCGCTGCGCTCGGTGTTGCCGGCGGGCACGCTGTCCGGGGCGCCTAAGGTCCGCGCGATGCAGATCATCGACGAGCTCGAGCCGGTCAAGCGCGGGGGCTACGGCGGCGCGATCGGCTACGCCAGCTACACCGGCGATCTCGACACTTGTATCCACATCCGCACCGTGGTCGTCAAGGACGGCGTCGCGCACGTCCAGGCGGGCGGCGGGACCGTGGCCGACGCCAAGCCCGAGCTCGAGTACCGCGAATCCGAGGCCAAGGCGCGCGCGGTGCTGCAGGCGATCGAGCTGGCGGCGCGCCAGCCCGAATGGCCATAGCCGGGCTCGAATCTCACCGGCTGGTGCTCGAACCGCTTCGTGTCGAGCACGCGGATGAGCTCGCTCCGGTCCTCGACGACCCGGCGCTGCACCAGTTCACCGGCGGCCGGCCGGCCACCCGCGACGAGCTGCGCCGGCGCTTCGGACGGCAGGTACAGGGACGGTCGCCCGACGGACGCGACGAGTGGTTGAACTGGACCGTGCGAGAGCGCGCCACGGGCCGGGCCGTCGGGATCGCGCAGGCCACGGTGACGACCGACGCGGTGGGTCGGACAGCCGACCTCGCCTGGGTGATCGCCACCCGGTACCAGGGGCGGGGCCTGGCCACAGAGGCCGCCGGGCTGGTGGCGGCGTGGCTGCGGGCGCGCGGGGTCGACCGGCTGGGCGCGCGCATCCATCCTGACCACCACGCGTCGATGGCCGTGGCACGCTCGATCGGGCTGACGCCGACCGACGCGCTCGTGAATGGCGAAGTCCGCTGGCAGTCCGAGCCCGAGTCCGAGACCGCTGAAAGGAGCCAGATGCACACCACCACCGACCTCAAAGACCGCGTCCTCACCATTACGCTGAGCCGTCCTGAACGGCTGAACGCCTGGACTCAGACGATGTTCGGTGAGCTGATGGATGCGTTCGACCGGGCGGACGCCGACGACGAGGTCCGGGCGGTGATCGTGACCGGCGCCGGCCGCGCGTTCTGCGCCGGCGCCGACCTCGAGCGCGGCGGCGAGACGTTCACCAAACGCGAGCACGAGGATCCGGAGTCGATCCCGCGCGACAACGGCGGCCAGCTCACGCTGCGGATCTTCGACTCGACCAAGCCGGTGATCGCCGCCATCAACGGCCCGGCTGTCGGCATCGGCGCGACGATGACGCTCCCGATGGACGTCCGCCTCGCCGCCGACGACGCCCGGATCGGGTTCGTGTTCGCCCGGCGGGGGATCGTCCCCGAGGCGTGCAGCAGCTGGTTCCTGCCGCGCGTCGTCGGGATCAGCCGCGCGATGGAGTGGGTCGCCACCGGCCGCGTGTTCGCCGCGAGCGAGGCGCTCGAGGCCGGACTCGTCCGCAGCCTCCATCCCAAGGCGGAGTTACTCGACGCGGCGGGCGCGTTGGCTCGCGAGATCGCCGACAACACCGCGCCCGTCTCGGTGGCGCTTGCCCGGCGGATGATGTGGCGGATGCTCGGCGCCGAGCACCCGATGCTCGCCCACCGCGCCGACTCCCGCGGGATGTTCGCCCGGGGAAGGTCGGCCGACGCGGCCGAGGGCATCGCGGCGTTCCTCGAGAAGCGCTCGGCCGACTTCCCGGACAAGGTCTCGGGCGGACTGCCGGACGTGATGCCCGGCTGGTCCGCCCCCGAGTTCAGCTGATCAGCTACCCGGAGCCCACGTCACCGGCGAGTCGATGTAGTCGGTCGTTCCGTTGTAGGAGACCTTGGTGACGCCGCCGGGGACCAGGAAGGTAAGGCAGTCGTCGTAGCTGTGGCCGGCCGCTAGCGGGGTGGTCGAGGCCATGTCCGGGCAGGGCGGGAACGTCCCGATGAACGTCACGCTCTGCTGGTTGTTACCGGTGGTGTCGACGCCTTCAATCGCCGCGGCGGTCCCGTCGACGTCGATGTTATGCGGGCCCAGATTCTGGACGTGCACCTTCACGTAGTACGGCGTGCCGGCTTTCTGGCTGGCGTCGAGCTGGAGCCCGTTGAAGTCGCTGAGTGAGCCCTTCTGGAACGACTTGACCGTCACGAGCAGCGTCGATGGTCCTGCGCCGGCGCCTGAGCCCACCGGGGTGTAGGCGACCTTGGCGGTCTGGCCGACGGTGAGCTTGGTGCCCGGAGAGGCGATTCCGGCCGGCTTCGAAGCGGCCGGGGCCGCGGTGGAGGAGGTCTTGCCGGCGACCGGCGCAGCCGAGCTCGCCGGCGCCGCGCTTGCCGCGGCCGAGCTCGCCGGTGCGGCGGCGGCGGTCGCGGTGGTCGTGCCGGAGCTGGAGCTGCCCCCACAGGCGGCGAGCCCGCCGCCCAGGGCCATCAACGCCAAGAACGCGCCGCACGCGCGCAGCATCGAGGAGCCCCGAGGTTTCGCGATCATCGTCAAGCCCTTTCTGTAGTTGTCAGACGACTGATGACCAAGACGCACAAAACAGGCAAAACGCGCCAAGCTCCACGCGCGTTTACCGTTTCGTATGGATGCGCGTGCTTGTGTTGGACAACTACGACAGCTTCACCTACAACCTCGTCCAGTACCTGGGGGAGCTGGGCGCCGACGTGGAGGTGGTTCGCAACGATCACGCGACCGTGGACGAATTGCTGGTGCGCGGCTACGACCGGGTGATCGTCTCGCCGGGCCCGTGCACACCCAATGAGGCGGGAATCTCGCTCGAGGCCGTGCGCAGGTTCCCAGCGGCCAAGGTGCCGACGCTCGGCGTGTGCCTGGGCCACCAGGCGCTGGTGCAGGCCTGGGGCGGCCGGGTGGTCCAGCATGAGCCGGTACACGGGAAGACGACCACGATCGAGCACGACGGCCGAACCATCTTCCGCGGGCTGCGCGCGCCGCTCGAGGTGGGCCGGTACCACTCGCTGGTCGCCGACCCGGCCCTACCCGAGTGCTTCGAGACGAGTGCGCGCGGGGGCGACGTGGTGATGGCGGTGCGCCACCTCGAGCTGCCGGCCGAGGGGGTGCAGTTCCACCCCGAGTCGGTCCTCACCGAGCAGGGGCGCGAGCTGCTGGCCAACTTCCTGGCCGGGACGAGATGACCGCAGGTCCGGACCTCATCACGCGGGCGATCGACACACTCGCGAGCGGGCAGGACCTCGGGCTCGAGGACGCCGCCGCGGTGCTCCACGAGATCATGGCGGGCAACGCGAGCGAGGTCCAGATCGCGGCGTTTCTGATCGCGCTGCGGACCAAGGGAGAAACGGTCGAAGAGCTGGCCGGCCTGGCCCGCACGATGCGCGCGATGGCCACGCGCGTGGCTGTGGCGAGCGACGACCTGCTCGACACCGCCGGCACGGGGGGCGGCCGCCGCACGTTCAACGTCTCGACGACCGCCGCTCTGATCGCGGCCGGCGCGGGCTGCACGGTGGCCAAGCACGGGAACCGCTCCGCCACCGGGCTGTCCGGCTCGGCCGACGTGCTCGAGGCGCTGGGCGCGCGGATCGATCTCGATCCCGACCAGGTGGCGCGCTGCATCGACGAGGTCGGGTTCGGGTTCATGTTCGCGCCGGCGCACCACCAGGCCACCCGTTACGTGATCCCGGTCCGGCGCGAGCTGGCGGTCCGGACGATCTTCAACTTCCTCGGGCCGCTCACCAATCCCGCCGGCGCCACCCGCCAGCTGATCGGCGTGTCCGATCCGGCGTACCTCGAGACGATGGCCGGGGCGCTGGCGCTGCTGGGAACCAAGCACGCGCTGCTCGTGGCCAGCGAGGACGGCCTCGACGAGCTGAGTATCTCGGCGCCGACGCGCGTGGTCGAGGTGATCGGTGGCGAGCTGCGCCGCTACGACCTGGCGCCCGAGGACGTCGGCCTCGAGCGGGCGCCGGCCGAGGAGATCCCCGGCGGTGATCCGGGTCAGAACGCCGAGACCGCGCGGGCCATCTTCTCCGGTCAGCCGGGCGCGCCGCGCGACCTGGCGGTGCTCAATGCGGGCGCCGCGATCTACGCCGGCGGTGGCGCGGACACGCTCGAGCAGGGCGCGCGCGCGGCCGAGCATGCGATCGACGCCGGCGCGGCGGCCGAGGCGCTCGACCGCTTCGTACGACGAACCAACGACCTGGCCAAGCCGCGGAGTCCCGCGTGAACCGCCTCGATCCGATCATCGCCGGCGCTCGCGAGGTGGTCGCGGAGCGCCGACGCCGGGCGCCGCTGCCCGAGCTCGACCTCGTCGTGGCCGAGCGGGCCGCCGCCGGCGACGTCCGCTCGTTCGGGGATGCCATCGCCCGCCCCGGTTTGTCGCTGATCGCCGAGCACAAGCGCCGCTCCCCCTCGGCCGGGCCGATCAGAGGCGACCTTGCCCTCGAGGACGTGGTCAGCGCCTACGAGCGGGGCGGCGCCGCGGCGCTGTCGATCCTCACCGAGGGGCCGAACTTCGGCGGCTCGCTCGACGACCTGCGAACGGCGCGCCGGGCCAGCGCCCTGCCGCTCCTGCGCAAGGACTTCATCGTCGATCCCTACCAGGTGCACGAGGCGTCCGCCGCCGGCGCGGACGCGATCCTGCTGATCGTCGCGGCGCTGTCGGCACCGGAGCTGTCCGCGCTTCACTCCGAGGCGATCGGGCTGGGCCTGATCGCCCTGGTTGAGGTGCACGACGAGCGAGAGCTCGACACGGCGTTATCCATGGATCCGGTCCCGCCGGCGATCATCGGGATCAACAACCGCGATCTGAAGACGCTAAGGACCGACACCCGCACGACGTTCGATTTGCTCGAGCGGATTCAGATCCCCGCGCTTACGGTGGCCGAGTCCGGCTTCAGCCGCCCGGAGCAGCTTGACGAGCTCGAAGCGGCCGGGGTCGACGGCGTCCTGATCGGCGAGGCGCTGATGCGCTCCATCGACGTGGAGGCTGCCACCCGCGCGCTCACCGCTCGCTGAGCCGGCGCGTGCGTACGATGGTTCGGATGACCAAGATCAAGTTCTGCGGGATCACGGAGCTCGACGATGCCGAGCGGGCCGTCGCGGCGGGCGCCTGGGCCGTCGGCGTGATCTTCTGGCCGCGGTCGCCGCGCCGCTGCGCCCCGGACGTGGCGGCCGAGATCGCGGCCGCGGTCAAGCGGCGCGCTGAGGTGGCCGGCGTGTTCGTGAACGCGACGCTCGACCACGTCGCCGAGATCGCCGACGGGGTCGGGCTCACGATGGTCCAGCTTCACGGCGACGAGGGTCCGGCCTACTGCGCCGAGGTGGCGCGTCGCACCGGTTGCAAGGTGATCAAGGCCGTCCGGGTGCGCAGCCGCGCCGACGTCCAGGCGGTGTCCTCGTTTCACACCGACTACCACCTGCTCGACAGCTACATCGCGGGTGTGCCGGGCGGAACCGGCGAGACGTTCGCCTGGGATATCGCCCGGGCTCACCGCAGCACGGTGCCCGTGATCCTCTCCGGGGGCCTCACCCCAAAGAACGTCGGCAAGGCGATCGCGGCCGTCCGTCCGTTCGCCGTCGACGTCGCGAGTGGAATCGAGCGCGCCCCGGGCCTGAAGGATCCCGACAAGCTGGACGCCTTCGCGGACGCGGTACGGGGCGCGGCGGTTCCGGTCGGTACCTGATGAGCACGGTGGAGCATCGCTTCGGGCCCTACGGCGGGCAATACGTCCCCGAGACGCTCATGCCGGCGCTGGCCGAGCTAGAACAGGCCTGGGTGTCGGTGCGTAACGATCCGGATTTCAGATCCGAGCTCGACGCGCTGCTGCGCGACTTCGTCGGGCGCCCGTCGCCGCTGTATCTGGCCTCCCGGCTGAGCGAGGCGGCCGGTCACCCGATCTACCTCAAGCGCGAAGACCTCAACCACACCGGCGCGCACAAGATCAACAACGCCCTCGGCCAGGCGCTGCTGGCCAAGCGCATGGGCAAGCCGCGGATCATCGCCGAGACGGGCGCCGGCATGCACGGCGTCGCCGCCGCGACAGCGTGCGCTCTGCTCGACCTCGAGTGCATCGTGTACATGGGCACCGAGGACATGCGCCGCCAGCGCCCCAACGTCGAGCGGATGGGGCTGCTCGGCGCGGTCGTCGAGCCGGTCGAGGCGGGGGCGCGGACGCTGAAGGAGGCGGTGTCGGCGGCGATCCGCGACTGGGTCACGAACGTCGACACCACCCACTACATCATCGGCTCTTGCGTCGGCCCGGCGCCGTACCCGGCCATGGTCCGGGATCTTCAGCGGGTGATCGGGGACGAGGCGCGGGCGCAAGTGCTGGAGCGGGCGGGCCGCCTGCCCGAGCGGGTGATCGCGTGCGTCGGCGGCGGATCGAACTCGATCGGGATCTTCATCCCGTTCGTCGACGACCTCGGCGTGCGGCTCATCGGGGTGGAGGCGGCCGGCGAGGGGATCGAGACCGGTCGCCACGGCGCTCCGCTCACGGTGGCCGGACTCCCGGGGGTGCTGCACGGCGCCTTCTCGGCCATCATGCAAGACGAGGACGGTCAGATCCTCGAAGCCCACTCGATCTCGGCCGGCCTGGACTACCCTGGCACCGGTCCCGAGCACGCCTGGCTCAGAGACAGCGGCCGCGCCCGGTACGTCGCGATCACCGACGGCGAGGCGCTCGAGGCGTTCGCGTTGACGGCTCGGCTCGAGGGCATCATCCCGGCGCTCGAGAGCGCCCACGCGGTCGCGTGGGCGGTGGCCAATGGTCCCAGCGAACTGGATCTGGTGTGTCTGTCAGGTCGCGGGGACAAGGATCTCGCTGAGGCGCTCTCGCTGCTGAGACGGTCATGACCGGCGTAGAGCGGATCGCCGAGGCGTTCGAGTGCGCGCGCGCCAACGGACGCCGCGCCGCGCTGATGCCGTACCTGATGGGCGGGTTCCCGGACCTCGACACGTCGCGCCGGATCGGTCTCGCCTATGCGCGCGCGGGCGCGGATCTGGTCGAGCTCGGCGTCCCGTTCTCGGACCCGCTCGCCGACGGCCCGGTGATCCACGCCGCGGCCACGGTCGCCCTCAAAGCGGGAGCGACCGTGCCCGGTGTGCTCGAGGTGGCACGGACGATCTCCGCGCACGTCCCGGTGGTGGTGATGTGCTACGCCAACCCGATCTTCGCCCGCGGCCTCGAGCGCTTCGCCGACGCGCTGCTTGCGGCCGGCGTGAGCGGGCTGATCCTGCCCGACGTTCCGCTCGAGGAGGCGTCCGCGGCGCTCGCGGCCTGCGACGAGCGCGGCCTCGCCCTGGTCCCCCTCGTCGCGCCGACCACGCCGGACGAGCGCCTCGCCCGGATCGGAGCCCAGGCGCGCGGTTTCGTCTACACGGTGTCGCGGATCGGCACTACCGGCGAGCGCTCGGCGGTGTACGACGGTCTCGCAGGCATCGTGTCGCGCGCGGCGGCCTCTACCACAGTGCCGGTCGCCGTCGGGTTCGGCATCTCCACGCCCGAGCAGGCGACGGCTGCCGCGGCGGCCGGCGCGGACGGCGTGATCGTGGGCACCCGCCTGGTGCGCGCCGCCGGCGAGGCCGAGGAGGTTGGCGACGACCCGGTCGCCGCGGTCGAGGGGCTCCTGCGCGAGTTCTCCGAAGGCCTCGCGAGCCTCCCGGACTCCCTCTGAGTTAGCATCTCAGGCGCGATGGGACTCATCCTGACCGCCACCGCGGGCCTGTGCTTGTGGATCATCCTGTGGGCGCTGAACGTGAGCGGCCTCGACGCCATCTTGATCGCCGTGGTAATGGTCCTGATCGCGGTTGGCATCTACCAGCTGCTTCCGTTCCTGCCCGGCCGGCGGGAATAGACAGGCGCCGTGCCCCGCTGGGTGCTCGCACGCGGACGGGCGGCCTGCGTCTGGGCCATGACGGCGGCCGGGGTAGCCGGTTGCACCTCGGCCGGCGCGGGAACCTCGACCGTGACCGTGTCCGGTAAGACGCTCGCGATCTATGTGAGCGCCGCGCCGACCAACCAGCCCACGGTTGCCAGGGACGTGCTGGCGGCCGAGCAGCTGGCGTTCTCTCCCGGGAGCGTCGGGAGCTACTCGCTCCAGCTGAAGGTCGTGAAAGACCAGACGATCTCCGACCAGGCGCGCACTGCGATCCAGGACGACAGCGCGATCGCCTACCTGGGCGAGGTCGTCCCGCACTCCTCCTACGCGTCGTTCGGGATCACCAACGCGAACGACATACTCCAGGTGAGCCCGACCGACACCGCGCTCGAGCTCACCCAGTCCACGCCGGCTATTCCAGGCGCCCCCGACATGTACTACCAATCGCTCAGCACCTACGGCCAGACGTTCGCCCGGGTGGTGCCGACGAGCGGTAAGGAGGCCAGGGCCCAGGTTCAGGAGATGGAGGCCGTCGGGGTCACCAAGCTGTACGTCGCGGACGACGGCGGGCCCTACGGCACGGCGATGGCGTACGCGCTCAAGCACGATCTCGGGGGGAAGATCAGCCTCGCCAGCACCCAGGCCGACGCAGACGGGATCTTCTACGCGAGCAATTCGCCGGCGAGCGCGGCACGGTTCTTCGACCAGGCGAGCGCGGCCAATCCGTCGGTCAATCTGTTCGCCCCTTCTGCGCTGTCGGACCCCTCGTTTGCGGGCGGGCTGTCGGCGACCGTGCGCCACCTGTACGTCTCGGCGCCGGGCTTTCTCGATCAGGACCTGTCGCCGGCCGGGGCCAAGTACCTCGCGGACTTCAAGGCCAAGTACGGGCGCGCGCCCGATCCCCAGGCGATCTTCGGCTACGAGGCGATGTCGGCCGTGCTCGCCGTACTGCGCGGGGCCGGAGCCCAGGCGGGGAATCGCACGACGGTGGTACACGACTTCCTCGCGCTCAAGAACCGACAGTCGGTGCTCGGCACCTACTCGATGAACTCGAACGGGGACACGAGCATTGCGCCATTCGTGTTCAGCCGTTTGCAGCGCGGCAAACTGGTCCCGTTCGCACAAGTGCAGGGGTGAGGGAGGCGACGGGGGCGATCGGGGCCATGAGGCGGGCGCGGGTCGCGCTCGCTGCGGTCGCGGTGATCGCCGGACTGTCCGGCTGCGGCTCCAAGGACGTGGCGGCCACGAGTGCGACAGGTACGGCGCCGATCCACGGGAAGACCCTGACGATCTACGCAAGCGCGACGCTGCGGGGCGCGTCACGCGTCAGCGGCGCCGCCGTGGTCGACGGCGCGAGATTGGCGCTCGGGCAGATCGGCGGCCGCGTCGGCGATTACCGGATCGCCCTCAAGGTGCTGGACGACGCGACCGTCGCGCGCGGCGGTTGGGACCCGGGCCAGACCACACTCAACGCCCGGGCCGCAGTGCTCGATCCAACCACGATCGGGTACGTAGGCGAGGTCAATTCCGGCGCGAGCGCGATCTCGATTCCTCCGCTCAACCGCGCCGGGATCCCACAGGTCAGCCCGACGAGCACCGCCCTCGGGCTCACTTCTGGCGGCCCCGGAGCATTCCCGGGGGAGCCTCAGAAGTACTACCCGACGGGGGTACGGACGTTCGCGCGCGTGGTCCCGAACGACAGCGTGCAGGCGATGGCGCAGGTTCGCATCCAGCGGAGCATGGGATGCCGCACGACGTACGTGCTCGACGACGGGGAGGTCGACGGCGCCGACGCGGCCAGGACGTTCGAGGTGGCCGCGGTGCAGGCAGGTATCAAGCTGGCCGGGATCCAGGCCTTCCCGCGCGATGCCACGAACTACAAACCGCTGGCGATGAGTGTCGCCCAGACGCACCCGGACTGCGTGCTGATCAGCGCCGACACCGAGTCGGGTGCGGTGCCGCTGACCGAACAGCTCGCCGAGACGATGCCGAAGGTGCAGCTGTTCGGGTCTGCCGGCCTGGCCGAGACGACCTACGCCGACCCGGAGCAAGGTGGCCTGCCGTTGTGGGTCGACCCGCGGGTGATGATCACCGCGCCGACCCTGGGACCCGCGCAATATCCAGCCGGGGCCCGCACCTTCGCCGCCGCGTACCAGCGGCGCTTCGGCCAGGTCGAGCCGGCCTCGATCTTCGGCTACGAGGCGATGAGCCTGCTGCTGAACGCGGTCGCGCAGGCCACCGATCGCGGTACCAAACCGGCCGTGCGCGCGCAGGTGCGCGCCGCGCTGTTCGACACCCGGGACCGCCACAGCGTGCTCGGGACCTACAGCATCGACGGCAACGGCGACACCACCTTGCGCCGCTACGGCGTGTACACGATCGTCGCCGGGCAGCTCACGTTCTGGCAGGCGATGGACGCCTGACTGACGCGCGATTGCGGTTGCGTTAGGTCGGGCGTGACTCCTTGGCGGGTTGCTGACCCGCTACTACGCTCAGCTGGGGCCGGGCCGAGGGGAGCTCGGAATCGAGACGAGGAAGGTGTATGACGCTGGCTATCCGCAAGGCGATCGCCGGAGGTCTCCTGACGCTGTCCGTGGCGGCGCTCAGTGCGTGCGGGGGCTCGGGCACCAGCGGCGGCGCGGCCGGGGCGTCGTTGCGGAGCGGCGGCAAGGTCGTGGACATCTACTCGAGTTTCCCGATGCGTGGCCCGTGGGCGACGCAGAGCGCTGCGCTGGTCGAGGGGATGCGGCTCGCGCTGGCGCAGGCGGGATACCGGGCCGGGCCGTTCAGCGTCCAGTACACCGCGCTCGACGACTCGGGTGGGCCCGGGGGGTGGGATGCCGACCAGACGGCGGCGAACGCGCGCAAGGCCGCGGGGGATCCGCACGCCGTGTATTACATCGGCGAGTTCGACGACGATGCCAGCAAGGTCTCGATGCCGATCCTCAACGAGGCCGGAATCTCGCAGGTGTCCCCGGCCAACACGTACGTCGGGTTGACCACCAGCGCGCCCGGCGAGCCGCAAGCCAATTCCCCGACCGATACGCGCACGTTTCTGCGGATCGTCCCCTCCGACTCGGTCCAGGCCGCCGCCATTCTGCTCGCGATGAGCGAGGTGGGCTGCACAAGGTCGGCAGTCGTCGACGACCAGGAGCCGTACGGCACAGGACTGGCCGCGCTGATCGGGGCCGAGAAGGCCCTGTACTCGATGAACGTGGTGAGCGTGACCGGAGTCGATCCGAACCCGCGCGCCCGGCGCGCTTATGCCACGAGCGTTCGGGCGCAGCGGCCGGATTGCTTCGTGCTCGCCGGGGCCGCATCCCCGAGTTTGGTGAAGTTGACCGCGGCGCTCCACGCGGCGCGTCCGACGGCGAAGATCTTCGCGCCGGGGGCGATGTGCAGCGGCTCGTGGACGAACCCGAAGGACGGCGGGGTGGCGCCCAGCGTCGGTCGGATGATTGAGTGCACCGCGATCACCCGCCCCGTCCGCGCGTACCCCGGAGGCAAAGCCTTCCTGGCTGCGTACCGGGCGCGGTACGGGGCGGCCAGGCCCAGCCCCTACGCGATCCTCGGCTACGAGGCGATGAAGCTTGGGCTGAGCACGGTCGCCGGGCTGGGCGCTGGGGGCGACGGCAAATCGGCCGTGCGCACCGCGCTGTTCTCGATCAGTCGCCGGCGTTCGGTGCTCGGTACCTACGGCTTCGACAAGAACGGCGACACCACGCTGCGGTCCTACGGTCTCTACAAGGTGGGCCCGGGCGGCGACCCGGTGTTCGTGAGGACGATCACGCCGCCGCGGGTGCTGTAGACCGCGCGCGGGGGTGGGCGGCGCCAGATCGTTGATTCCGGTATCCCGAGGCGCGCGGGCGCTGGCGGCTGGCGGCGGCCCCGGGGCGTTCGCTCCGAACGTGCACAACCGCTGATCCGCCCCCTTAGGCGCTGAGCCGTGCGCGGATTTGCAGCTGTGAGGTGAAGAAGCTCGCTCGGGGGTTAGAGCGATGGACGCCGTGAGCGCTTTTGCAGGTCCCGCGCCCCGCGGGGGACCTGCTTAATCCATCACGACCGCCGCCCACCCGAGAGCGTGCCGAACTATGCACGCCCCACATGCATTACTCGTCACGCTCCGGCGGATCACCGATGCGTGACGAATTACGCACCCTCCCCGCGCGCCCCGGCCGAAGGGGCCGGCCCCGCCCGCGCAATCAACCATCTCTAGGCGGCCGCACGGCGGCGGCCGCGGCCCGACTTGGCGGCGAGCAGGCGCTGGTCGGCGGCGTGGAGCAGGCCGTCCGCGGTCGTCCCGTCGTGCGGGAAAACCGCCGCGCCGGCGCTCGCGCCCAGCACGTCGACCCCGGCCACGACCCGCGCCACGGATGCTTCCGCCCGGGCGACCAGACGCTGCGCGCCGGCGGCGTCGGTCTCGGGCGCGAGCACGCAGAACTCGTCTCCCCCCACGCGCGCGACGATGTCCTGGTCGCGGATCGCACGTGCCAGCGCCGCCGCCACCTCGCGCAGCAGATCATCGCCGGCCGGATGGCCGAAGCGGTCGTTCAGCAGCTTGAACCCGTCCAGGTCGAGCATCAGCAGCGCAAAGCTGCGCCGGCTGCGGCCATGGCGCGCGATCTCGTAGTCGATGCGAGCCAGCAACGAGCGACGGTTGGCCACCCCGGTGAGCGGGTCGCTGAGCGCCGACGCGCGCAGCATGTCGCGCTCGCGCGCGAGCCGCTCGCGGACGGCGAGGAGGATCGCGACGCTGGCGGCGGGGACGAGCACCAGCAGGGCGACCGGGGGCCGGGGCGCGCCGCGGGTCGCGGCGAGCTCGGCGGCGAGGGCCGCGCCGATCACCGCGCCCGCGCCCACCGCGCCGGCAACCCGCCCGCGGGTTCCGCCGGCGGCCAGTAGCGCGGCCGGGACACATGCCCAGAACGCGTCGCCGCCGCCGGCGAGTGCCACGGCAGCGGCGGTGGCGCCGGCGATTACGGCGGACTGGAGCAGGGCGCGGCGGGCGGCGCGCGCCGACGCGCGGCGTGCGGGGCGATCGGGCTTCGGCAGCCCTCCGTGGCGCTGTTGGTGCCCGGCACCCACGGGCGGCAGTGTCGCGAGCGAGTCGGACGGTTCGGTGGGTACCCCATGGCAGTGCGAGACCCCATGGACAACCCAGCAAAGCGCCCCCGCCGCCACGACGTCGGGCCACATGAGCATCGTGGGCGTGCTTATGCGACCGTCGCGCCGCGGCTGCGGGGAGGTTTGGCGCGTCATACAGGCGGCCGACCGGCGGCGCCGGGCGTGGTGGGGCGGCGCACTCGACCACGACGGCACCGCGCCCGCGCTCCGGCTGGTCCGCGCGAGCCGCCAGCTCGCGTCGGGGGCGGCGGGGTGCATAACTGGCGAAACCTGCGGGCGCCCGCGCGCTTGTACCGCATAAGCGCCACTGTGCAAGACGCCCGAAATCGCCTCCGCCGCCCCCCGGCAGCGCGGGCACGGGCAGTTGGGGGCGTTTCGCACACCGCGCCGGCAAGGCCCCCTCGGCGACGCCCCCCGGCAACGCTCCGCCGGCACCGCGCGAACGCCGGCCTACCGACCCGGCAGAGCCCCGAACTCCTCGGTCGAGCCGAACCCCAGGTCGGCGCCGTCCTGGGCCGTCCCGGTCGCCCGCGCCTCGGCGGCCACCGCAGCGGCCACGGCCGGGGCCACTTCGCGGTTGAACACCGAGGGGATGATGTAGTCCTCGCGCAGCTCCGCGTCCCCGACGATCTCGGCGATCGCGCCGGCCGCCGCCGTCTTCATCGACTCGGTGATCCTGGTGGCGCGGACGTCGAGCGCGCCGCGGAAGATGCCCGGGAAGCACAGCACGTTGTTGATCTGGTTCGGGTAGTCCGACCTGCCGGTGGCGAGGATCCGCACGTACTGCAACGCCTCTTCGGGTGACACCTCGGGGTCGGGGTTGGCCAGCGCGAACACAATCGGATCGGGGTTCATCCGCGCCAGAGCCGACGCCGGCAACACACGCGCGCCCGAGACGCCGATCAGCAGATCCGCCCCCTCGATCACGTCCGCCACCGCCCCCGATCGCCGCTCGAGGTTGGTGACCGAAGCCAGCGCCCGCTTCACGAAGTGCATGCTCCCGTCCACATAGTCCGTACGGTCGACCGAGACCGCGCCGCGTGAGTCGCAGCACACGATGTGCCGCGCCCCCGCCTCGAGCAGGATCCGCGTCACGGCGACCCCGGCGGCGCCGAGACCGACCACCACGATCCGAAGATCGCCAATGACCCGCCCCGTCAACCGCAACGAATTCAGCAACGCGGCCAGCACCACGACCGCCGTCCCGTGCTGGTCGTCGTGGAACACCGGGATGTCGAGCAGCTCCTTCAACCGGTCCTCGATCTCGAAGCACCGCGGCGCCGAGATGTCCTCGAGATTCACGCCGCCGAGTCCGGGAGCCAAAGCGCGCACCACGCCCACGATTTCGTCCACGGAACGCGTGTCGAGACAGATCGGAAACGCGTCCACCCCGCCGAACTCCTTGAACAGCATTGCCTTGCCCTCCATCACCGGCAGCGCGGCGCGGGGCCCGATGTCGCCCAACCCGAGAACCGCGGTCCCGTCCGACACCACGGCGACCGTGTTGCGCTTGATCGTGTACTGGAAGGCCTTGTCTGGGTCGTCAGCGATTGCCCGGCAGACCCGCGCCACCCCCGGCGTGTACGCCATCGAGAGGTCGTCGCGCGTCTTCAGCGGGCTCTTGTTGCGGATCTCGATCTTGCCCCCGGCGTGCAACGAAAACGTCCGGTCCGTCGTGTCCAGGACCCGTGCCCCGGCAACCGCCTCCACGGCCGCCGTCAACCGCGGCCAGTCCGTGGCGTCGCCGGTCTCGACTGTGATGTCGCGGATCGTGTGCTGGCGCTCCACCTGCACCAGATCGACCGCCCCGATCGTGCCGCCGGCCTCGCCGATCGCCGACGCAACCCGTCCCAGCATCCCCGGTCGGTGCTCGATCTCGACCCTCAGGGTGAGGCTGTACTGGGCGCTCGGTGGTGCGGCCACGAGGCGAGATAGCCTGACATAAGTGCCGCCCGCACCAAGCCCCGACGAGCTCTTTCTGATCGACGGAAACAGCCTGGCCTACCGGGCGTTCTTCGCGCTGCCCGAGTCGATCGCCACCTCGACGGGGGTGCCCACCAACGCGATCTTCGGGTTCGCCTCGATGCTGGTCAAGATCCTCACCGACTACGGCCCGAAGGCGACCGTTGTGGTCTGGGACGCCGGCGACACGGGGCGCAAAGCCGTGTACGCCGACTACAAGGCGCAGCGTGCCACGCGGCCCGACCTCCTCAAGGAGCAGTGGCCCGCCCTCGAGCCGCTCGTCGACGCGTTCGGCTACAAGAACCTCCGTGTTCAAGGCTTCGAGGCCGACGACGTGATCGCGTCGATCGTCGAGAAGGCCCGAACCGCGGACCCGCCAATTCCAACCATGGTCGTGACCGGCGACCGCGACGCCTACCAACTGGTCGACGACGGCGTGGTGAAGATCATGACCACCTCGCGGGGCATCACCGACACCCGCGTGTACGACCGCGAGGGCGTGATCGAGCGCTACGGGATCCCGCCCGAGCTCATCCCGGACTTCATCGGCCTCAAGGGCGACACCAGCGACAACATCCCCGGCGTCCCGGGAATCGGCGACAAGACGGCCGCCGAGCTGCTGCAACGGTTCGGGACCCTCGAACAAGTCCTCGACCACATCGACGACATCAGCGGCGCCAAGCGCAAGCAGAACCTGACCGAGCACGCCGAGGCGGCGCGCATCTCCAAGCAGCTCGCCACCGCCAAGCGCGACATCGACGTCGAGCTCGACCTCCAGGAGTTCGCGGCGACGCCCCCCGACCGCTCCAAGCTGCGGGACACGTTCCGGAAGTTCGAGCTGCGCGAGCCGCTGCGCCGGCTCGAGGAGGCACTCGGATCCGCCGATGCCGCCGCTCCCGCCCCCGAGGCCGAGCAGGCGCTCACCGCGCGGCTGCGCGCCGACGTCAAGGTCGACGCTCTCAAGGGGCTACCCGACCGAGAGGTGGCGATTGCGGTCAAGGCCCCCGAGACGCCACCCGATCAGCTCTTCGCGCCGGAACAGGCCTGGCGCTTCGGGGTCCACGTCGACGGCGCCGGGGACGTCCTCGCCGGCCCGTGCGAGCGTCCTGAGGACGTAGTCAAAGCGCTCGGCCGCCGCCCGGTGATCGCCCACGACGCGAAGTCGCTCGGCGCGGTGCCGGTCAATCTCACCCATGACACCGAGGTCGCCGCGTACCTGCTCGAGCCCGCCCGTCGCGCCTATCCGTTCCGCGAGCTCACCGAGGAGCGCGGCCTGGGCAGCGAGCTGGCCGACGAGGCCGCCGCCGACTCACTGCTGCTCGGCGCGCTGGCCGCCTGGCAGCGCGAGGAGCTCCGCGGGCGCGGCCTGACAGATCTCTTGAACGAGGTGGAGCTGCCGATCGTCCGCATTCTGCGCGAGATGGAGCTCGCCGGCTCAAAGCTCGACACCGCGCGCCTGCGTGAGATCTCGGACCGAGTCAAGGCCGAGGCGGACGAGCTCGAGCGCGAGATCTTCGGGCTGTCCGGCGAGGAGTTCGTGATCGGCTCGCCCAAGCAGCTCGAAGAGGTGCTGTTCGGCAAGCTCGGGCTGTCGCGCAAGCGCCGCGGCAAGACCGGATACTCGACCGACGCGCGCGTGCTCCAGGCGATCCGCCACGAGCACCCGGTGATCCCCAAGATCGAGCGCTGGCGGGAGCTGACCAAGCTGGCCCAGACCTACCTCGACGCGCTGCCGCTCCTGATCGCCGCCGACGGACGAATCCACACCACGTTCAACCAAACCGCCGCGACCACCGGACGGCTGTCGTCGAACAATCCCAATCTCCAGAACATCCCGATCCGCACGCCCCTGGGGCGCGAGATCCGCGCCTGCTTTGTGGCCGAGGCTGAAAATCTGCTCGTGTCGGCCGATTACTCACAGGTCGAGCTGCGACTGCTGGCACACATCGCGGGCGAGGACGCGCTGAAGGAAATCTTCCGAAAAGGCGAAGATGTCCACACCGCTACGGCCTGCCGCGTGTTTGGTGTGACGCCCGAGCAGATCGACCCGGGAATGCGATCGAAATCGAAGATGATCAACTACGGAATCGTGTACGGCCTGTCGGCCTGGGGCATGGCCGACCGCCTCGACATCCCCCAGGAGGAGGCGGAGCAGTTCATCCAGCGCTACATGGCCGGGTTCCCGGCGGTGGCGCGGTGGATCGAGGAGACGATCACCCAGGGGACCGAGCATGGCTACGTCTCGACTCTGTTCGGCCGTCGGCGCCAGGTCCCCGAGCTCCGCGCACGCCGCTGGGAGCTGCGCAAGCAGGGCGAGCGGTTCGCGGTCAACATGGTCATCCAGGGGACCGCGGCGGACATCATGAAGGTGGCGATGGTGCGCTGCGATCAGGCGCTCAAGCAGGCCGGACTGCGCTCGCGCATGATCCTCCAGATCCACGACGAGCTGCTGTTCGAGGGTCCGCAGGACGAGACGGACGAGGTCCGGCGGATCGCCGCCGAGGAGATGGGAGGCGCGTTCGAGCTGGATCCGCCGCTGGCGGTCGAGGTGGGCGTGGGACCTGACTGGCTGGCCGCGAAATGACGGTGCACTCGGTCACGGGCACGGTGGCGCGCGCCACCGCGGGGCTCGCGCTGCTCGTCGCCGCGCTGTTGCTGTTCGGCGCGGCTCCCGCGCACGCCCAGGCCGGACACATCGCGGGGATCATCCCCGACGTCCCGACCGGGTCGGCCGGGTCGGCCGTGACCGCCGTGACGCAGGTCCGCCCCCGCATCGCGACGGCGCAGGATCGCCTGCCTTACGGCGGCGGTCGCGTGCTGCACACCAATCGCACCCACGTGATCTTCTGGCAGCCGGCCGGATCGGCCCTGGCCTACGAGCCGGGCTATCAGTCGCTGGTCGAGACGTTCCTCACCGACGTCGCCGCAGACAGCCACAAGACGACCAACGTGTACAGCCTCAGCGGTCAGTACACCGACGGCTCCGGTCGCGCGGCCTACGACTCGACCTACGGCGGATCGGTCACCGCCACCGACCCGTTGCCCGCCAACGGCTGTAGCGAGCCCGCGATGACCGGCCCCGCCTGGACCGTGTGCCTGACTGACGCCCAGCTCGAGACCGAGATCGAGCACGTGATCGCCCAGAACAACCTGCCCACCGCCGCTCACGACATCTATTTCCTCGTCACGCCGAACGGCCTCGGCAGCTGCACCGACGCCGGCTCCTCGAGCTGCGCGCTCGGTGGCAGCGGCAACGGCTACTGCGGCTATCACTCCGAGACCGACAGCGGCGTCCTCTACGCGATCATCCCGTACAACGCGGTCCCCAACCACTGCCAGTCGAACAACCCGCGGCCCAACTCGAGCACGGCCGATCCGTCGATCTCGACCCTGAGCCACGAGCACAACGAGACGGTCACCGACCCGGACGGCGATGCGTGGATCGACGGGCGCGGCAACGAGGCGGCCGACATCTGCCTGACCAACTTCGGCCGTAGCCTGAGCACGGCGGGCGGGGCTCTGTCGAACGCGTGGAACGAAAGCATCAACGGCGGCCACTTCTTCCTCCAGGAGGAGTGGAGCAACGCGAACAACGAGTGCGAGCCGCGCGCCAAGCCGGACCTGCTGTCCTTCGACTCTGTTGCGCTCCCCGGTGCGGGACCCGCCATGTCCTTCACCGCCCACGGAACCGATCCGCAGGGCCGCCTTGTCGCCTTCCAGTGGTTCTTCGGAGACGGCCGGGCGGGCTTCGGCCGCCACCCATCGCACAGCTTCAAGACCCCCGGGACCTATCGCGTGGTGCTCCGCTCGAGCGACAGCTGGGGCAACTGGGCCTACGCCCGGCGCACCGTCCGGGTCAAGGCAGGCTAGAGGCGGCCTGGACCTGCGCCGAGGCGTGGGCGTGCGCCGCGGTGACGTACCGCGGGTGCGCGATCTCCAGGTAGTGGCCGAACGCCCAGTCGAGGAAGCGCCGACTCTGCATCGCGCGCAGGGAGCCGGCCAGCAGTCTCGGCGCGACGCGCGGGATCAGGCGCTGGACCCGGAGCATCCAGGCAAACGGGGCGGCGTGCGAGGCGCTGAACGAGCCGTAGGTGTTCAGCGCCTCGGCGGCGGATTTCCGCCCGGCCAGCGCTTCGCGGAGCTCCCGCCCGGCGGCGAGCCCGAAGTACAGCGCGGTCCGGATCCCCTCGGCGGTCAGCGGCAGGCAGTGGCCGGCCGAGTCGCCGACGAAGAACACGCCGTCGTCGATCGCGGGGCGCAGGGCGTGGGGGATCCAGTTGCCCTGGTAGCGCACCGTCGATGCCTCCAGGTCGGTGGCGAGGCGCTCGGTCGGCTCGCGCACGTGGAACCGCGGGTCGAACGACCCGACGCCGATCCGGAGCTCTTCACCGGCCGGGAAGCTCCAGCCGTACCCGGCCGGGACGTAAGAGCGGTCGATCCAGATCTCCATGTCCTGCCCGCCCCCGAGCGGATGGACCTCGAGGCCCCGGGAGAGCAGCGCGTCCGGCGGCTGGATGTTCTCGCCGGTGCCCAGGATGCGCCGCCAGCCGAGGGCGTCGACGATGTGGGTGGCGGAGATGTCGCCACGGTCGGTGTGAACCGTCTTGGCGGTTCGGCCGTTCACCTTGGCCGTCTCGAAGGTGAACCGCCCCTGGTCGGCCAGGAGGCCGCATAGCGTCCGGTAGTCGAAGGTGGAGAACGTCCACGGGAGCCGGTACGTGACCGTGGTGTGCGGCGTGTGGATCACGAGCTCGCCGAACGTCTGCCGCGCCGAGGCCTGCAGGTCGAGCTCCGTCAGCCAGCCGGTCGGGATCCCGCACGCCGAGGTCTGGCGCTCGCCGATCTCGTAGCGGTCGACCACTAGTACCTCAGCGCCGCTTTGGCTAAGCTCTCGCGCGACGGCCAGGCCCGCGAAGCTGGCGCCGCAGATCAAAACGTCGCAGTCCAGGTCCAGACGCGTCCGGTCGGCGCCCCGCTTGGTCGCTCGGGTCGGCATGGGCAGGGGATGATAGGGAGGGTCACTGGGAGCCCTCCTACCGCAATCTGCGGCTATCCTCCGCTGAACGCATGTCTACCACTACCACGCTTAACCCCGCCACCGATCAATTGGGCGCGAAGGTCGTCGAAGGTTCGAACGGCCTGCTGCTCGAAATCGATGGCCGCATCGTCCCCAACTACGACGCCACCGTCCATCCTTTCCAGGAGGGCGACGTCGTCACCGGCCAGGTCGTCCGCATCGACAACGATGAGGTCCTCGTCGACATCGGCTACAAGTCCGAGGGCGTCATCCCCTCCTCAGAGCTCTCGATCCGCAAGTCGGTCGATCCGAGCGATGAGGTCTCCCTCGGCGAGGAGGTGGATGCCCTCGTCCTCACCAAGGAGGACCAGGACGGCCGCCTGATTCTTTCCAAGAAGCGCGCCCGCTTCGAGAAGGCGTGGCGCCGCATCGAGGCCGCCGCCGAGTCCGGCGAGCCCGTCGAGGGCGCCGTGATCGAGGTGGTCAAGGGCGGGCTGATCATCGACCTCGGGGTGCGCGGCTTCCTGCCCGCCTCGCTGGTCGACATCCGCCGGGTGCCCAACCTCGATGAGTACATGGGCCAGTCCATCGAGTGCAAGGTGATCGAGCTCAACCGCTCGCGCAACAACGTCGTCCTGTCACGGCGGGCGGTTCTGGAGGAGCAGCGCAAAGAGGACCGCGAGCGGATCCTCGACCGGCTCCAGCCCGGCCAGGTCGTCGAGGGCACGATCTCGAACATCGTGGACTTCGGCGCGTTCGTCGATCTGGACGGAATCGACGGCCTGATCCACATCTCCGAGCTGTCGTGGTCGCACGTCAACCACCCTTCCGAGATCTTGTCCATCGGCGACAAGGTCACGGTCAAGGTGCTCGACATCGACCGCCAGCGCCAGCGGATCTCGCTGGGCCTCAAGCAGACTCAGGAGGACCCATGGCAGCGCGTGGTCGACACCTACAACGTCGGCGACGAGCTCGAGGGCACGGTGACCAAGGTGGTCACGTTCGGGGCGTTCGTCGAGATCCTCGACGGCGTCGAGGGCCTGGTGCACATCTCCGAGCTGGCCCAGCACCACGTCGAGAACCCGCGGGAGATCATCCAGCCGGGGGATCCGGTGCGGGTCAAGATCCTCGAGATCGATTCCGAGCGCCGGCGCCTGTCGCTGTCGATCAAGCGGGTCGAGGGCCAGGTGCTGCCGGTGCGGCCGATCACCACGCCCGTCGACGGCGAGGCCGGCGACCTCGATGACATGCCCGAGCTCGGCCTGTCCGAGGACGTGTTCGCCGGCTCGGACGAGGCCAGCGCCCCCTCCGATGACGGCGCTGGTGGACCTGACGAGGCCGAGGCGCCGCTCGAGGACGAAGCCTCGCCGGCGGACGAGCCTGCGCAGGCGGCACCCGACGCCTGAGACCGGACGGATCCCGTTCGTCGGGCTGACGGGCGGGATCGGAGCCGGCAAGTCGACCGCGCTGGAAGGGCTCTCCCGGGCCGGAGCGGCCGTGCTCTCGACCGACCGGGTCGTGCACGACCTCTATCAAGATGATGATGTTGTTTCTGCGGTCGTCGCCCGGTTTGGGGACGCCATCGAGCGGGATGGGCTCGTCGACCGCGCTGCGCTCGCCCGCGTCGCCTTCGCCAAGGGTTCCGATCGCGAATGGCTGGAGGGGCTCCTGTGGCCTCGGGTGGGTGCGCGCATGGCCAAGTGGCGGTCGTCGTTTGACGGCGTTGCCGACCCGCCCCGGGCGTTGGTGGTTGAGGTGCCGCTGCTGTTCGAGTCGGGGATGGAGGCCGCCTTCGACGCGACGATCGCGGTGATCGCCTCGGAGGATCTGCGGTCCGCGCGCGCCGGCGCTCGTGGCCACGAGGCGCTCGCGGAGCGGTCGGCCCGACAGATGAGCCAGCAGGAAAAAGCGCATCGTGCGACGTACGTGGTCGTTAACGACGGTACGGTGGAGGAGTTGGACTCGAAGTTGTCGGAGTTGCTTGAGATGCTGGGCTCGTGAGTCCGTCAGCGGTGAACGTCTCCGCGCGATCGAGTTCGCGTCATGACGGTCAGCGGCGTGCCGCGGCCCGCCGGCGGGTCCGGCGCCGGCGGCTTTCGCTCGTGGGGGTTGCCGCGTTGTTGGTCGGGGTCGCGGTGATCCTGACCATGCCGCTGTTGCGCAAGGCGGTCAACGAGCTGACGCTGCCACTTTCCTACGCGGATGTGATCCGACAGCAGGCGGCCGAGAAGCACCTCGATCCGGCGCTGATCGCCGGCGTGATCTACACCGAGACCAAGTTCGAACCGCGCGATTCATCGGCCGGCGCGGTCGGTCCTATGCAGATCATGCCCGAGACGGCTTCGTTCCTGGCCCGGCGCTCGGGAGCGACGACGTTCACCACGGCCGACCTGAACACACCACAGGTCAACATCGCCTACGGCAGCTACTACCTGCGCTACCTCCTGGACGAGTACCACGGGAATCTGACGCTCGCCCTGGCCGCGTACAACGGGGGGGAGTCCAACGTCGACCGGTGGCTGGCGGACGCGCGGGCGCACGGGCAGAACTTCGGGGTGTCCGATATCGCATTCCCGGAGACCCGCGCGTACGTGCGGCGGGTGCTGCACGCCCGGGACCAGTACCGGCACAAGTACGCCAGCCAGCTGTACGGCTGATCAGTACGCGCGCCGGCGACCTGGCTCGACCGCTCTGGCGATCGCGTTGGCCAGTTCCGGTGCGTCTTGTTCCGGGAGCACCGCGGTGGTGACCCGTATGGCAGGCGGGGTGTTGATGCGACAGCGCTCGCCGGCGAGAACTCGCCACCCGGCGTCCAGGACCGCGGCTGTTACCGGAGCCTCTTCGCTCACCGGGATCCAGACGTTGAGGCCCGATCTTCCGTGGGCCTGTATGCCATGGCGCGCCAGGGCGTCGATCAGCGCACCGCGCCGTCTGGCGTACGCGTCCCGCGCCGTGTCGGCCACCACCTGCGCGAGTAACTCCGCCGCCGTGGCCTGAAGGATGTGGCTGACCCACCGCGGCCCGAGCCACTGCCTGCCCTCGACCCGCGCCACCGTGGTCTCGTCGCCGGCTAGGAAGGCCAGCCGCATGTCGGGGTGAAAGACCTTGGAGGTGGAGCGCAGGACGGCCCATTTCGGCGAGTCTTCTGGGATCAGGCTCGTGTAGGGGGCCCCGGCTACCACGCTCGCGTGGTCGTCTTCGATCACCAACACCTCGGGGCGACCCCGGAGGAGCGACCGCAGCTCGGCCCCTCGGCCCGCCTCGAGCGCCGACCCAAACGGATTCTGCGCCCTGGGGGTGCTCACCACGGCGTGTGCGCCCTGCCCCAGCGCCGCCTCGAAGGCCTCTGGCACCAGTCCGTCGTCATCGACTGGCACCCCGACCTCGGTCAGCCCGAGCGCGGACAGCAGGTCGCGCAGCGGTGGGTAGGCGGGATCCTCGATCAGCACCCGATCCCCGGGTCGCAGGTGCGCGATCAAAACGCGCTCGATCCCGTCGAGCGCTCCCGCCACCACGCCGATTCCTTCGCCCCGTACACCATCACTCTCGAACGAGGCCGTGGCGAGCGCGAGCAGGTCGGGGTCGTTGGCATCCAGGCTGGGGATGTCGAGCGCCCGGTCGAGATCGATGCTTTCGAGGGCAGGTCTTAGTGGGGGGAGGAGCGCCGGGTCCGGGAAGCCGAGGCTGAGATCGCCACGCGCCGGCCGGGGCTCCGCATCTGTCCGCCGGTTCGCGGTGCGGACCGGTGGTCTCGGGGCGACGCGGGTCCCACGCCGGCCCTCGGCGACCACCAGCCCGCGCTGGCGGAGGATCCGGTAGGCAGAGTTGACCGTCGCCGGGCTGGTCTCGAGGTTGGCGGCCAGCGCCCGCACCGTCGGCATCGCATCACCGGGGGCGAGCGCACCGGTGCGGATGGCGGTCTCGGCGCTGGTGGCGATTTCTCGCGCGGTGGCGCCGGCGAGCTCTCCGTGATATTGTGCTGCCTCAGCGATGACTACGTACTATAACAAGACCCCGCGGGTCCGGGTTCGCCGGCGCTCGGGGCGTGGCCATTACGACCGCGCGACGATCGACGCGATCCTCGACGAGGGGCTCGTGGGGCATGTCGGCATCGCCGTGGACGGTCAGCCGTACGTCATTCCGGTCCTGTACGCCCGCGCGGGCAACCAGATCTACCTGCACGGCTCGCCGCTCAGTCGCCTGGTGAGCAACCTGGCCGACGGCGTCCCGATGTGCCTGACCGTGACCCTGCTCGACGGGCTCGTGCTGGCCCGCTCGGCCTTCCACCACTCGATGAACTACCGCTCCGTCGTGCTGCTCGGCGAGGGTCACCCCCTGCGCGATCGGGACGAGAAGCGCGAGGCCCTCCGGGTGCTCGTCGACCGCCTCGTCCCCGGTCGGTCCGACGACGCCCGCGGCCCGAGCGCCAAGGAGCTCAGGGCGACCGAGGTCGTCGTCCTCCCGATCGACGAGGCCTCGGCCAAGATCCGCTCCGGCCCGCCCGCCGACGCCGCCGCCGACTACGAACTGCCGGTGTGGGCCGGCGTCGTGCCCGTGGCTTTACGTGCCGGCTCGCCTGCTCCCGATGACCGCTGTTCGGTGGGGGTGCCGGATTACGTGGCGGCCTGGTCGCCGGCGCGCCCATAGACGCCCCGCCGCCGCCAACCCACCGGCTGCCAACCCGGTTCCGTCCGACACCGCCGCTACGCTAAAAGGTCCCTCCCGAGATGCCGAAGTTCGAACTCGACGCCGCGTATAACCCGACCGCCGACCAGCCGGCGGCCATCGCGTCGCTGGCCGAGGGGATCAACGCCGGCGAGCGCAGCCTGACGCTGTTGGGCGCCACCGGCACGGGCAAGACGATGACGATGGCGGCGACGATCGAGGCGGTGCAGAAGCCGGCGCTGGTGATCGCCCACAACAAGACGCTGGCGGCCCAGTTGTGCAACGAGTTCCGCACGTACTTCCCGCGCAACTCGGTCGAGTACTTCGTCTCGTACTACGACTACTACCAGCCCGAGGCGTATGTCCCGAGCAAGGACCTGTACATCGAGAAGGACTCGGCCATCAACCAGGAGATCGACCGGCTGCGCCACTCGGCCACGGCGGCGCTGTTCGCCCGGCGTGACGTGGTCATCGTCGCCAGCGTGTCGTGCATCTACGGCCTGGGTTCGCCGCAGACCTACGACGAGAACCTCCAGACGCTGCGTAAGGGCGAGATGATCGACCGCGACGCGCTGCTGCGCAAGCTCGTCTCGATCCAGTACACGCGCAATGACATCGCGCTGGCGCGGGGCACGTTCCGGGTGCGGGGCGAGACGCTCGAGATCTTTCCGGCTTACGCCGAGACGGCGTTTCGGATCGTCCTGTTCGGCGACGAGGTCGAGCACCTGCAGGAGTTCGACCCGCTCACCGGCGAGGTGTTGCAGGACGACATCGAGCACGTCGGGATCTGGCCCGCGTCGCATTACAACGTCCGCGAGGGGATGATCGAGGAGTCGGTGGCGGAGATCGGCCGCGAGCTGAACGAGCGCTGCGCGGAGCTCGAGGCCCAGGGCAAGCTGCTCGAGTCCCACCGTCTGCGCCAGCGCACCCAGTACGACATGGAGATGCTGCGCGAGCTCGGGTTCTGCAGCGGGATCGAGAACTACTCCCGGATCCTGGACGGCCGCGCTCCCGGATCGCGACCCTACTGCCTGCTCGACTACTTCCCCGAGGACTTCGTCTGCTTCATCGACGAGTCTCACCAGACCGTGCCCCAGATCGGCGGGATGTATGAGGGCGACCAGTCGCGCAAGCGGACCCTGGTGGACTATGGCTTCCGCCTGCCGAGCGCGCTCGACAACCGGCCGCAGACCTTCCAGGAGTTCCTCTCGATCACGCCGCAGATGGTGTTCGTGTCCGCAACCCCGGGCGAGTACGAGCGCAACAACTCGCGCCGGATCGTCGAGCAGATCGTGCGACCGACCGGCATCGTCGATCCCGAGGTCGAGGTGCGCGAGACGCGCAACCAGATCGACGACCTGATGAACGAGATCCGCCAGCGGGTCGATCGCGACGAGCGGACGCTGGTCACCACGCTGACCAAGAAGATGTCCGAGGACCTGACCGACTACCTGCTCGAAATGGGCTTCCGGGTGCGCTACCTGCACTCGGAGATCGACACGCTGGAGCGCATCCAGATCATCCGCCAACTGCGCCTGGGCGAGTTCGACGTGCTCGTCGGCGTCAACCTCCTGCGCGAGGGCCTCGACCTGCCGGAGGTGTCGCTGGTGGGGATCCTCGACGCGGACAAGGAGGGGTTCCTGCGCGGAGAGACATCGCTGATCCAGACCATCGGTCGCGCGGCTCGCAACGTCGAGGGCAAGGTGCTCATGTACGCCGATAAGGAGACCGCCGCGATGAAGGCGGCGATCGACGAGACCGACCGGCGTCGAGCGATCCAGGTGAAGTACAACGAGGACCACGGGATCACGCCCGAGACGATCGTCAAGGGCATCTCCGACATTGCCGAGTTCCTCCAGTCCGAATCGAAGGTCCCCCGGTCGCGCCGCCGGCGCCAGCGGGTCACCGAGATGCCGCCCGCCGAGATCGAGAAGACGATCGTGGAGCTCGAGGAGGAGATGCTCGCGGCCGCCGAGGAGCTGCGATTCGAGTACGCCGCGAAGCTCCGCGACGAGATTCGCGACCTCAAGCGCCAGCTCGACCAGGCCATCGCCGAGGGCTACGCTCCGGCCGGTTGAACCAGCGGTTACGCGCCTCCGCGTCCGATACCCTGCGGACGCGTCCCCACCCAAGACGGAGGTAGTTCCGTGGCGCTGGACCGACAGAGCATCGAGAAGAAGGACTTCCCCATCGGGCGCCGGGGCTACGACCCGGACGCGGTGGACGCCCACCTGAAGCTTCTTGCTGACGAGATCGACGAGCTCAAGCGCTCGGCCCGCCGGCGCAGCGAATCCCTGGCCGCCGCCGCCAGTGAGCAGGTCCGCTCGATCGTCGAGGCCGCCGAGACGACGGCCTCCGACATCCAGCGCCAGGCCGAGGACGAGGCGCGCGACATCCGGGCTGAGGCGAGCAGCGAGGCCGACTCGACGCGTGAGCACGCGACCGCCGAGGCGCGGGACTACGTGGGCAAGGTCGCCGAATCCACGACCGGCATGCTCGAACGAATCGATGCGATGGAGAACGAGCTGGGCGCGCTGATCGAATCGCTGCGGACCGGGTCCAACCGCCTAGGCGCCGACCTTCAGCTGCTCGAGGGGAACCTGGCGGCAGTTAAGAACGCCGTGGTTCCGCGTCCGCAGTTCGAGCCCGAGGCGCCGCGACCTGCCACCGACGCGACCGCCGCCCCGGCCGCGGTCGCGGCGCCGGCCGTCGCCGTCGAGGAGGCCGGACCGCCGGTGCCGAGCGCCGAGCCGTTCGAGCCGTCGGCCGACGTCGCGCCTGAAGAGGTGCCGGCCGGCGCCCCGGCGGAGGCGCCACCGGCCAACTCCACCAACGGCGTCGAGGACGAGTCTGCGCGGCTGATCGCCCTCAACATGGTCATGAACCGCACGCCCCGCGAGGAGATCGACCGGTACCTGGCCGAGAACTTCAAGCTCACGGACCGGCGGGGGCTGCTCGACGAGGTGTACTCCTCGTTCGAGAGCTGACCAGCTGCGACCCGTCGTGGGCGGTGCCGCGGCTGACGATGATGGTGGAGCCCCACGACCGTTCAAGGTGGCGCTCGATCCAGGCCCGATCGCCCTCTGCGGCGCTTGGACGACGAGCGTTTCGGGAGAGTTCATCGTGCGCCGAGCATGTCACCCAGCGCCGACGGGCCATTTCTCGCAAACAGCGAGCGACCGCCCAGGGGAACGTCTGTTCGATCGATTAGACTCGGTTATGTGGACAAACTTGTCGTCTCGGGTGCCCGCGAGCACAACCTGAAGGACGTCACGGTCACGATCCCGCGCGATGCGCTGACCGTGATCACCGGCTTGTCCGGATCGGGGAAATCGTCGCTCGCGTTCGACACGATCTACGCCGAGGGACAGCGCCGGTACGTCGAGTCGCTCTCGGCGTACGCGCGCCAATTCTTGGGGCAGATGGACAAGCCCGACGTGGACTCGATCGAGGGCCTATCGCCGGCGATCTCGATCGATCAGAAGACGACCTCGCGCAACCCGCGCTCGACGGTCGGCACGGTGACCGAGATCTACGACTACCTGCGCCTGCTGTGGTCGCGGATCGGACATCCCCACTGCCACATCTGCGGCCGCCCGATCACCGGCCAGTCAGCCGAGCAGATCATCGACCAGGTGATGGAGCTGCCCGAGGGCACCCGGTTCATGGTGCTGGCGCCGATCGTGCGCGGGCGCAAGGGCGAATACGGAAAGCAGCTCGAGGAGCTCCGGGCGGAAGGTTTCTCGCGGGCCAAGATCGACGGCGAGCTGCGCCGGCTCGACGAGGAGATCGCGCTCGACAAGAAGTACAAGCACGACATCGCGATCGTGGTCGATCGCCTGGTGATGAAGGGCGAGCTGCGCAAGCGGCTGGCCGACTCGATCGAGACCGCGGTGGCGCTCGCCGATGGGCTGGTGGAGATCGAGATGGTCGACAGCGGTGAGCTCCAGACTTACTCCGAGCGGTTCGCGTGCCCGGTTCACGGTCCGAGCCTGGTCGAGCTGGAGCCGAGGATCTTCAGCTTCAACTCGCCGCACGGGGCGTGCCTGCGGTGCACCGGCCTCGGGTCCCAGATGGAGATCGATCCCGAGCTGGTGGTGCCCGACCCGACGTTGTCGATCGGCGAGGGGGCGATCGCGCCGTGGGCGGCCAGCGCGTCGGACTACTACGACCAGCTGATCCAGGCGATCGCGGAGCGCTACGAGGTCGACCTCGACACCCCGTGGGAGGACCTGCCCGCCGGGTCGCGGGATTTCTTCCTGCACGGGACCAACGGCGACCGCGTGCAGGTGACCTATCGCAACCGGTTCGGCCGGCGCCGCTCGTACGCCACGACGTTCGACGGCATCATCCCGAACCTGGAGCGGCGCTACCGCGAGACCGAGTCCGAGCTCGCGCGGGAGAAGATCGAGGAGTACATGACGCTGCGGCCGTGCCCGGACTGCAAGGGCGCGCGGCTGCGGCCCGAGTCGCGCGCGGTCCTCATCGCGGGCACCGCGATTCACGAGTTCACGCACCTGTCCGCGCGGCGAGCGCTCGAGTGGGTCGACGAGCTCGAACTCTCAGAGCACGACCAGCGGATCTCACGGCTCGTGCTGCGCGAGATCCAGGAACGCCTGCGGTTCCTCGAGAACGTCGGCGTCGGCTATCTGTCGATGGATCGCGCGGCGGCGACGCTGTCCGGTGGCGAGGCCCAGCGGATTCGGCTGGCCACGCAGATCGGCTCGTCGCTGGTGGGCGTCCTGTACATCCTTGACGAGCCGTCGATCGGACTGCACCAGCGCGACAACAGCAAGCTGATCGTGACCCTCGAGCGGCTCCGCGACCTGGGCAACACGGTGCTGGTGGTCGAGCACGACGAGGGCACGATGCGAGCCGCCGACCACCTGGTCGATATGGGACCGGGCGCCGGCGAGCACGGCGGCCACGTGGTCGCCGAGGGGACAGCCGAGCAGGTGGAGAAGGTCCCAGACTCGCTAACCGGGCAGTTCCTGGCCGGGACGCGGAGGATTGAGGTCCCGCGCAAGCGGCGCAAGCCGAGCGGGCGGATCTCGATCGAGGGCGCCTCCGAGCACAACCTTCAGAACATCAACGTGTCGATTCCGCTCGGCGTGCTGTGTTGCGTGACCGGGGTGTCCGGCTCCGGCAAGTCGACGCTGGTCAACGAGGTGCTGTACAAGGCGGTCGCCAACCGGCTGCACAGGACGCGGCAACGAGCCGGCGCGCACCGGCGGATCACCGGGCTGGACCAGGTGGACAAGATCATCTCGGTCGACCAGTCGCCGATCGGGCGCACGCCGCGGTCGAACCCGGCGACCTACATCGGGCTGTTCGACCAGATCCGCGATCTGTTCTCCAAGACCCAGGAGGCGCGCGCCCGGGGCTACAAGCCGGGGCGGTTCTCGTTCAACGTCAAGGGCGGCCGGTGCGAGGTGTGTCGTGGAGATGGTCAGATCAAGATCGAGATGCACTTCCTGCCCGACGTGTACGTGCCGTGCGAGCAGTGCCACGGCAAGCGCTACAACCGCGAGACACTCGACGTGCGGTTCAAGGGCAAGACGATCGCCGACGTGCTGGAGATGCCGATCGAGGAGGCGCTCGAGTTCTTCGCGCACATCCCTAAGATCCGCCGCCGCGTCGAGGCGCTGAACGACGTCGGGCTCGGCTACATGCGGCTCGGTCAGCCCGCGACGACGCTGTCCGGCGGCGAAGCGCAGCGCGTGAAGCTGGCCGCTGAGCTGTCCAAGGTGGCGACCGGGCGGACCCTGTACATCCTCGACGAGCCGACCACCGGCCTGCACTTCGCCGACATCCAGCGGCTGCTCGAGGTGCTCACGCGCCTGGTCGACGCCGGTAACACGGTCGTGGTGATCGAGCACAACTTGGACGTGATCAAGGTCGCCGACGAGATCATCGACCTCGGTCCGGAAGGGGGAGAGGAGGGTGGCCGAGTGATCGCGACCGGCACGCCGGAGCAGGTGACCAAGGTCGCTGAGTCGTACACCGGGGCGTTCCTCGCCCAGCTGCTGCCGGTCCGGGCGGCGCGGACGACGAAGACAGCGAAGACCGCGAAGACCGTCGGCAAGAACGGTGCAAACGCCACGGACGCCACGGACGGCACGAACGGCGCGAAGGCCACGAACGGCACGAATGGGCGTCCGGCGCGCCGGCGGGCCGCGGCGGCGCGCTGACCGGCTGGTCGACGGGCCACCGGGTTGAGCGAACCCGCGCCACCGCGCGTGGACGCCGAGCAACCGGCCGTGGGCGGTGTCCGACCGGACGTGGACGTCGCGGCGCTCCGGCTGTGGCTGCAGAAGTGGCGCTGGTACGAGCGCAACTCGCTGCCCTGGAACCGGGCCCGGATCCACTGGGAATTCATGCGCCGGCAGGCGTTCGTCCGCTGGCCGGTGCACGGCAACGTGCTGGAGGCGCTGCTCGAGGGCCGGCTCGAGATCGGCCCGCAGGTGCTGCTCGAGCCGGGCGTGTGGATCACCGCGCCCGACCAGGCCCGCGTGCGCATCGGCGCCGGCACGTTCCTGAACCTCGGGGTGATGGTGGCCTCGCTCGAGCTGGTGGAGATCGGCGAGCACTGCATGCTGGCCAACGGCTGCTTCGTCACCGACTCCGCGCACCGGTTCGACGACCCGGTCAAGCCGGTGCCGTGGCAGGGCTTCACCACGAAGGGCCCAACCCGGCTTGGTGACAACGTGTGGTGCGGAACCAACGTCGTGGTGACGAGCGGCGTGACGATCGGTGAGCGGTGCGTGATCGGCGCCAACTCGGTGGTAACAACCGACATCCCGCCGTTCTCGGTCGCGGCCGGTGTCCCGGCGCGGGTGCTTCGCACGATCTCGTACGAGTAATACGGACCGTGGCTGCGCCGGGACGACGACGTCGCCCCCGGCGCCGGAGCGGCGTCGTCGCCCCGGCGTCGCAGGACCGACCGTCCGCAACCTAGCTGCTTGGAATCCCACTCGCCGGCGGCGCCGGCTGAGTACCCGAATACGGAGTGATCGCCGAACCGGACTCCGGCGTGGTCACGAGCGGACCGCCCGACAGGACGATGTTGCCGTTCTTGACCATCCCGATCTCCGCGCCACCGTAGCCGCCGTGGTCGCTGGTCGAGTAGCGGAACGGAACCAGGCCAGGCCCGGTCCAGCTCGCGCCGTGCTGGTTGATCGCGTCGATCAGGCCCTGGCGGGTCAGGTTCTTGCCGGCGGCCTGGAGCGCCTGGACCAACGTGTAGGCGGTGGCCATGCCGTACTCGACGTTGCCGTCCCACGGGGCGCTGGCGTCGTACTGATCGTGGATCTTCTTGAACAGCTGGATCCAGGCGTTGGAGGTGTCGGCCGTCGAGGGCAGGTAGCCGTCGGTGATCGCGCCCTCGATCAGCGCGGTCCCCGACGCCTTGCCCTTCGAGATGGTCTTCAGAAGCCCGCCCACGGTCGTCGGGTCGATCCCGACGTTGGATACGACCAGCTGCGGCTTGTAGCCGAGGGTGAACGAGGTGAGCTGTCCGATCGCGGTGTAGATCGGCACGGTGAAGTCGACCAGGATGTCTGCCTTGGCCGCCTTGATCGCCGTGATCTGCGGCGCCAGCGTCGTCACGCCCGGCTGGTAGGGCTGCGCGGAGACGATGCTCGAGGCCGGAACCTCGTCTTTGATCCCAGCCAGCCCGCCCTGGCCGAAGTCGTCGTCCTGGTAGAGCACGCCGATCTTCTTGCCGGCGAAATGCTGCTTGAGGTACTGGCCGAGGATCTTTCCTTCGATCGTGTAGTTGGGCTGCCAGCCGAAGGTGTACGGCTGCTTGGTCCCGTCGTCCCAGCACGGGCATCCCGAGGCCACGAAGATGTCGGGCACCTTCGACGCGTTCAGATAGCTCACGACCTTGGTGTGGGTCGGGGTGCCGAGGCCCTCGAAGATCCCGAACACGTTGCTCTGCAACACGAGCTGGTGGACGACGTTGACGGTGTTGGTCGGGTTGTAAGAGTCGTCCTTGATGAGCAGCTTGATGTTGCGGCCGTTCACGCCGCCGTGCGCGTTGACGTAGTTGAAGAACGCCTGCGAGGCGGGCGCGATCTCGCTGTATCCCGGTGCCGCCGGGCCGGTCAGCGGCTGATGCGTGCCGAACGTGATCGTCGTTGCGGTCACGCCCGGCGCGGTGGCGCCACCGCTGCTGGTAGCGCCGCCCCCGCCACTACTACTCTTGCTGTTCGACGAACCGCAGGCCGCCACGAACAGCGCGACCAAGGCGATGATCCCCACGCACGCCAGCGTTTTGGTGCCGCGAAAGCTCATACCTCTCCTCCTCCGCACGGTGGACCCGACTGGGACAACGCGTAACTCGACGCGCGAAACCTAATTAGATACGTTTTCCCTCAGGTGTTTCAAATATTAAGTTGTGTTGCGGGAGACGGCAATAGGGGCGGACACAAAATCGGCTGCAAATGACGCAGCGGTCGATCGGCCGGTCAGAGCCCCGCGGCGGGGGCGGCCCGCCACGGCGTCGCCGGACGACGTGCTGGCGCTCGTCACCGAGCTGTACCTGCAGGGCCAGCGCGTTGACATAACCGTGGTCGCGGCGCGGCTCGGCCTGGGGCGCGCCACGATCTACCGCTGGTTCGGCTCGCGCGACGCGCTGCTGGGCGAGGTGATCGCATGCCAGCTCGAGTTGCTCGTGGCGCGCAAGCGCGCCCAGGTGAGGCGCCGCGGCGCCGTCGGCCTGCTCGACGTGCTCGACGCCGTCAACCAGACGCTCACCCGCTCCCGGGCGGTCGGCCGGCTGCTTGAGCAGGAGCGCCGCGGCGCGATGCGGTTGCTCACCTCGAGCGCGGGCGTGGTGGAACCGCGGGCGGTGGCGTGCATCCAGGGCCTGATCGAGGAGGAGATGGCCTCCGGCTACGAGCCGCCGGCCGACCCCGCGACGCTGGCGTACGCCCTGGTGCATCTCCGTCATGCCTTCCTGTGGAACGACGCGACGAGCGGGGTGCGCGGCGACTACGAGCGGCTGCGTGAAGTCCAGGCGGCGCTGCTCGGGATCCGAACCAAACCCCGCCGTCCCCGCACGCGTAAGCCGAAGAAGAGTTAGCGCTCGGACGGCGCCTTGGCTCCCGGTTCGGGGACAGGGGAAGACGGCGCGTCGTCGCCCTCGGCGACCAGCCGCGAGCCGGCCCCGGTGCCCGATGCGCTCACGGGAGCGGCCACCGGGCCCCCTCGACCCCACGCAGACGGGCGCACGGCCGCGACGATCGCCCGCACCCCGCCCTGGATCCCGCTCGGCCACGCGAGCATTGCCGCGATCAGCACCAGCCCGTAGATGGCGATCGGGAGGTTGTGCGACACGTTCGTCGACAGCGAGAACGAGTTCGCGAGGTCGTTGGTCCAGTTCGGCAGGAACACGAGCAGTGCCGCGCCCCACACGGCCCCGACCAGCGACCCGAGCCCGCCGATCACCACCCCCGCCAATAGCGTGAGCGACAGCTGCAATGGGAACGCGCCCGGCGCCACCGTTCCGCTCACCACGGCCAGCAGTCCACCCCCGAGGCCGGCGGCAGCGGCGCTCAAGGTGAATGCCAGCGTCTGCCGGCGGCCCACGCGCAGCCCGGCGAGCGACGCCGCGATCTCGTCGTCGCGGACCGCCCGCAGGGATCGCCCGATCGAGCTGTGCGCTGACGTTGTAGAACACGAACACGACCACCAGTGCCCCGGCGCATGCGATCCAGGCCTGCCACCGCTCGAGCGGGAAGGTGGCGCCGAGCGACGCGGGGGGTATCGGTGGGTTGATCGTGAGACCGTTCTCGCCGCCGAGGAACGTCGGGAACTTGTCCGCCAGCGAAGGCAGCCCGACCGCGAACGCCAGCGTCGCGCCGGCCAGGTACGGGCCACGCAGGCGACTCGCGGCCAGGCCCACGAATATGCCCACGACCAGCGTGATCACCACACCACCCGCCAACTCGGGGATCAGCGCCCAGCCGGCACCTGAAAGCTTGGCCACCGCGTACGCCCCGACCGCCATGAACGCGCCGTGACCGAGCGAGATCTGCCCGCTCGCGCCGGCCAGCACGGTCAGCCCGGCGAGAACGCAGAAGTAGTAGGCGCCATTTGCCACCTGCAAATCCCGATACGCGCTCAAGGAATCGGTCACGAGCAGCAGCACGAGACCGACCAGAACCACCAGCGCAACCGATCGCAAAAGCGTGCTGCCGCGCCACACGTCGCGCACCGTGGTCAAACGCGCCGCTCCTTCGTCGCGGAGAACAGGCCGGTTGGCCGGATCATCAGAACGATGACGAGGATCGCGAGCGCGGCCAGCGGAACCAGCGAGGAGCCCTCATAACCCGACACATAGGACAGCGCGAGCCCGAGCACCAGCCCACCGACGACGGCCCCGGGCGGGCTGTCGAGCCCGCCGAGCACCGCCGCCACGAACCCGATGATCAGGATCGGGTCGAAGCTGTTCGGCCCGAGGAACACCGACGGCGCCACCAGCACGCCCGCGAGCGAGCCGACCATAGCGGCCAGCGCCCAGCCCAGCGTGAGCATCCGCCCCACCCGTACGCCGAGCAGGCGCGCCACCTCCGGCGCGAACGCGGCCGCGCGCATCCGCAGTCCGGCCGAGGTCCGGCGGAACAGGAAGGCAAGGCCCACCGCCACCGCGATCACCACCAGCACGATGAACGTGTCGTTGGGTGTGAACAACAGGTTGGTGCCACCCACGCGATACCCGCGCAGCGAGAACGCCGCCGGGAACGATCGCGGCGTGTTGCCCCAGATCATCCCCGCGATCGCCACCAGCAGCGTGTACAGCCCCAGGGTCAGGATGACCGCGTTCAGCGGCGGCGCGTTCTCAACCGGGCGCACCACCACCCGCTCGACCACGGCGCCCAACACGAACCCCGACGCGAGCGCCGCCACAAACCCGAGCACATATGACCCGCCCGAGGTGATCACCGCCGACGCGATGAACGTGGTGAACATCAGCATCGCGCCCTGCGCGAAGTTGACGATCCGAGTCGAGCGCCAGATCAGGACGAGCGCCAACGCCACTGCGGCGTAGATCGCCCCCGTCGAGATGCCGTTCAGCGTGAGGTCGATGAACTTCGTCACGTCAGATCACCGCTAGAAACCCAAGTACGCGTGCAACAGTCGGTCGTCCGCGGCCAGCTTGGCCGGATCTTGCTCGGCGACGACTCGGCCGAGGTTCAGCACCACGCCGCGACTGGCGATCGACAAAGCGCTGCGCGCGTTCTGCTCGACGAGCAACACGGTCAGCCCGAGCGTGTCGGCCAGCTTGCGGATCAGGCTCATGATCTGCGCCACGAGCACCGGCGCGAGGCCCAGCGACGGCTCGTCGAGGAGCAGCACGCTCGGTCGGGCCATCAGCGCCCGCCCGATCGAGAGCATCTGCCGCTCACCGCCCGACAGCCGCGATGCCGGCTGGGTCCGCCGCTCCTCCAACCGAGGGAACAGGTCATAGATCTCGATCACCGGCGCCGCGTCCCGTCCCCGCCACAGCCCGCCGAGACGCAGGTTCTCCTCGACGGTCAGCTCCGCGATCACGCCGCGCCCCTCGGGGACGTGGGCCATGCCGAGCCGCACGATCTCCTCGACGGGCAGGCGCGTGATGTCGCGACCCGCCAGCCGCACTTGACCCGAACTCGGCCGCACCAGTCCGGTCATCGTCCGCAGCAGCGAGGTCTTGCCCGCCCCGTTGGCGCCGAGCACGGCGGTCACCGACCCCTCCGGCACCTCGAGCGACACGTGGTCGACCGCCCGGATCGGCCCGTAGTCGGTGGTCAGCTCCTCAACCGTGAGCATCCTCGGCTCCCGTGGCCGCGAGCGCGTCCCCGTCGGTCGCCTCGCGCCCGAGGTAGGCCTCGAGCACACGCGGATCCTGCTGCACCTCCGATGGCTTGCCGTCGGCGATCAGCCGGCCGAAGTCGAGCACGACGACGCGGTCGCACACCGACACGACGAAGTCCATGTGATGGTCGACGAGCATCACCGCGACCGAGCTCCCCAGCGACGCGATCAGCTCGCCGAGGTCCGCCAGCTCCCGCGCGTCAAGTCCGCCGGCCGGCTCGTCGAGCAGCAGCAGCTCGGGCTCGCAGACCAGGGCGCGTGCGAGCGCGACCCGCTTCTGGACCGCGTAGGGAAGCGTGCCGGGCATGCGCTCGGCCACCTCTCCACACCCGAGGCGGTCCAGCGCGACCAGCGAGCGCTCGCGCAGCCGGCGCTCGTCGCGGTCTGACCACGGCAGCGCGAGCATCGCGGCCACCAGCGGCGCGCGGCCGAACCGCTGGGCGCCGGCCATCACGTTCTCGAGCACGGTCAGTCCCGAGAACAACCCGACCCCCTGCAGCGTCCGCGAGATCCCGAGCGACGCCAGCCGGTCGGGCGCCACGCCGGCGAGCGGTCGGCCGCGCCAGTTGAGCGTCCCGGACCGCGGCCGGACGAAGCCGCAGATCACGTTGAACAGCGTGGTCTTGCCGGCGCCGTTCGGGCCGATCACCCCGAGCACCTCGCCGGCCGAAACGTCGACCGAGACGCCGTCCAAGGCGGTGATCCCGCCGAACGAGACCACCACGTCACGCACCGACAGCCCGGGAGGCTCCCTCGACTCCACGCGCGGCAAGCTACAACAGGTCAGGCGCGGTGCCAATAGTGAGACAAGGGTACCTACGAGTTCTTAATGACGATCCCGTACAGGATGTCCGCCACGTGCTCGGTCGAGTCGATGGCGGCCTCGAGACGCTCGAAGATGTCCTTCCAGCGAATCACCACCATCGGGTCGATGCGCGCGTCGAACAGCGACGCGACCGCCTCGCGCGTGAGCCGGTCGCCCTCGTTCTCGAGCCGGTTGACCTCGACGGTGTGCTCGGACAGCTCCGGATTGAACCCCCGCAGCAGGGGGATCGCCTCGCCGATCTCCTGGCACGCCGCGCTCAGCACGCGGGCCAGGCTGATCGCCTGGTCCATCGGCGCCTCGATCGCGTACAGCCCGAGGTAGTCGGCCACCTCCTCGGTGTAGTCGACGATGTCGTCCAGCGCCGAGGCGAGCGCGAGGATGTCCTCCCGGTCGATCGGGGTCACGAACGTGTGGTTGAGCCGATCGATGATGTCGTGGGTGATCCGATCGCCCTCGTGCTCGCACTCGAGGATCTGCCCGGCCAGCTCCCGGCTGTCGGGGTAGTTGACGAGCAATTTCTCCAGCAACTCCGCCGCGAGCACCACATTCCGCCCGGCCTCTTCGAACAGCTCGAAATAGGCCCGGTCCCGCGGACCAAAGGGGTCTCCCAGGCGCGGCATCCATCGATGTTATTGACGGATGCCGTTTGGGGAGCGTCAGCCGATTGCGTCCAGCCCGTCCGTGAACGTCCGGAGCTCGTCCTCGTCGATCGAGTAGACGTGCTCCGGACCCGGGAACGCGCCACTGCGCACCTCGGCCGCGTATGCGGCCACGCCGGCGATCATCTGCTCCCGGAGTTCGGCGTAGCGCTTGGCGAAGCGGGGGGCGTGCCCGTCGTAGATGCCCAGCAGGTCGTGGAACACGAGCACCTGGCCGTCGGTGGCGGGGCCGGCACCGATCCCGATCACCGGGATCTCCAGGCGCGGCATCAGCCTCTCCATGACCGCCGCGGGGACGGCCTCGACGACCAGCGAGAAACATCCGGCTTGCCGCAACGCGATCGCGTCCCGCGCCACCGCCACGGCCTGCTCCGCGGTGCGCCCCTGGGCGCGGTATCCCCCCAGCGCGGTGGCGGTCTGCGGGGTGAGCCCGACGTGGCCCATGACCGGGATCCCGGCGTCGACGATCGCCCGCGCACGCTGCACGCTGGTGCCGCCGCGCTCGAGCTTGACCGCGTCGCAGCCGGCCTCCTTGATGAACCGCTGGGCGGTGGCGATGGCCTGCTCGTCCGAGCCCTCGTAGGAGCCGAACGGGAGGTCGCCGATGAGCAGCGGCGTGTGCAGACCGCGGCGGACCGCGGCGGCCAGCATCAGCATCTCGTCGGTGGAAACCGGTACCGTCGAGGGGTAGCCGAGCACGGTCATCGCGCCCGAGTCACCGACCAGCACGAGGTCGACGCCGGCCGCCTCGGCGACCTGGGCGGACGGGTAGTCGTAGGCGGTGACCATCACAATCGGCTCGCCGAGGCGCTTCTTTTCGGCCAGTCGCGGAAGCGTCATCGGGAGCGGTGCGTCGAGGTTGTGCGGTATCGGGATGCGAGGAGTTGCAGACACGTCGGTTACCTCCTTGAAGCGATGGTTGGCGCCCGCGGCGGGGTCGCCACCTCGCGATCGTGGTTGCGCGACAGTTGGATCAGCTGGTTGTCGATGAGGCGGGTGTCGCCGACATGGGCGGCGATGACGACGAGGAAATCGCGGTCCATCCGGCGTACGGGCTCGAGCGCGTCGCTCGAGACGAGCTCGACGTAATCGGGCTCGATCCCGGCGGCCGAGAGCTCATCGAGGGCGCGGGTGCGCAGGGCCGCGGGGTCGCGCTCGCCGGCGCCGACCGCCGCCTGAACCGTGGCGAGCGCTCGGTGAAGCGCGGTGGCGCGAGCGCGGTCGCTCGGGGACAGGTGGGCGTTCCGGCTCGATAGGGCCAGCCCGTCGAGCTCGCGGACGGTCGGGCACACCTCGATCCGGACCGGGATGTCGAGGTCGTGTACGAGCCGGCGGATGACGAGCGCCTGCTGGGCGTCCTTCTGGCCGAAGTACCCCACGTCCGGCGCCACCATGTTGAACAGCTTGCTCACGACCGTGGTCACGCCGTCGAAGTGGCCGCGCCCGCGGTAGGCGCCCTCGAGCGTCTCGGTCAGGCCGTCGACCGAGACTGTGGTGGCGAAGCCTGCGGGATAGACCTCCTCGACCGATGGCGCGAACAGGTAGTCGACGCCGATCTCGGCCGCCAGCGCCTCGTCGCGCTCCCGGTCACGGGGGTAGCGCTCGAGATCGCCTGGGTCGTTGAACTGCGCAGGGTTCACGAACAGCGACACCACGACCACGTCGCAGTCGCGGCGCGCGCGGCGCATCAGCGACAGATGACCCTCGTGGAACGCGCCCATGGTCGGAACCAGGCCGATCGTCTCGCTGGCGCGCCTGGGCCCGAGCAGCGCGGCCCGCAGCTCGGCGAGCGTGCGGATCACGTTCATACCGGCTCCCGTGCCGCGGCGAGCTCGCGGGTGGCGCTGACCAGTGCATCGAACAGCTCGAGCAGGTCAGGCGCCGCATCTGCGATCGCATCCCGCTGGCGGGCGACCGTGGCGATGTCGCCGCGGGCCACCGGGCCGGTCAGCGCGCGCTCGGGCCCCAGCCTGGCCCAGTTCTCGACCGTGGCGCGGACGAGCGGCACGAGCTGGTCGCGCTCCAGGCCGGCGCTCGCGCCGATCCGCTCGGCTGCGGCCTCGAGCGTGACCAGGAAATTCGAGGCGATCGACGCGGCGGCGTGGTAGGTGGCGCGCTCCTCGTCGGCAATCTCGACCGGGCGCATTCCGAGCGCCACAGCCAGTTCGCCGGCCAGAGCCACCGCCCGCGGCGTGCTCCCCGCGACGGCCGCGCCGGCACCGGCGAAATCGGCTCCCTCGGCGGTGACGGTCATCAGCGGATGCAGTGAGAACGCCTCGTGCGGCGCGAGCACGCCCAGGCCGGTCGCGCCCGAGCAGTGCCCGACGATCGGACCGGGCTCGACTCGCGCCGCCGCCGCCGCGATCTCGCCATCGGGCACGCACAGGAGCACCACATCGGCCCCGAGCCCGCCGGCGCCTCGGCCGAGGGGCCCGTCGACCTCGTAGCCGGCATCTCTCAGGGTGTGCGCCAACGCCGGGCCGACGCGGCCCCGGCCGACAACTGCCAGCCGCCTAAATCCAGGCGTATCTGAGGGAGAGTCCCGTTCCAGTTCCCGCATCTGAGATACCGGTCGGCGTGTGAAGAAGATGTGATTCGGAGTCGAGATCCATCCGCGCGATCCGCGTGACGGCCTCGGGACACAGGATACCCCGTGAACAGTCCGCAGTTACCGCGGAAATCTGCCGCCCTGCCTCCTCGTGGTACCCGCTTCGCCGCGCAAATACCGGATTCGAGCCGCCGGGCCGTCCGCAGGCAGGGTTACCATCGCCAGCCAGTGAGGAGCGCCCCCGAGCGTCGCGAGCTGTTGCGGGCCGTCTACGAGGAGGCGCGCGGTTGCGTGCGCTGCCCTCTGCACCAGACGCGCACGACCGTCGTGTTCGGCGCCGGCAACGCCGACGCAGACCTGATGTTCATCGGCGAGGCCCCCGGCGCGAACGAGGATCGGATGGGGCTGCCGTTCGTCGGCCAGGCGGGCAAGCTGCTCGACAAGCTGCTGGCCGAGATCGGCATGGACCGCAAGGACGTGTTCGTCGCGAACACCCTCAAGTGCCGCCCCCCGGACAACCGTGACCCGCACCCCAACGAGATCGAAGCCTGCAACGACTACCTGCGCCGCCAGGTCGACCTGATCGAGCCCACCGTGATCTGCACGCTCGGCAACTTCTCGACCAAGCTGCTGCGCGCGGACAGCACCGGGATCTCACGCCTGCACGGCCACGAGGAGGAGCGGATCATCGGGCCGCGCGCGGTGCGGCTATACCCGCTGTACCACCCCGCGGCAGCGCTGTACACGCCGTCGATGCTCGAGGCACTCCGGGCGGACTTCCACCGCATCCCCGATCTACTCGCGCTCGGTCCCCCCGAGCAACCCCAGGCGTTCGAGGAACCGGTCCCCGACCTCGACGAGATCACGATCGAGCCCGGGACGCCGGGGACGCACGGCGAGCCCGAGCCCGCAGCGGCTCAGCTCGGGCTGTTCTGATCGGCGGGGCCGGGGCCCTACTCGCTGACGCGCTCGACCAGGAACGAGATGCGGACGAGCGCCCGCCACTCGTCTAGGTTCTCGCCGCGCAGGCCGACCGAGACTACGTCGAGCGCCTTGATGTTCCGGATCGTCGCCTGCGCCTCGACGAGCGCGGCCCTGACCGCTTCGTCCGAGCTGGTGGTCGAGCTCCCGACGAGCTCGATGATCTTCGTGACCGCCATCTACGACGCCCCCGGCGCGCCCACCAGCTCCGGCTCCGCCAGCTCCTCCTGCGGCGCGTCCCGGGGCCTCGCCTGCTTGACCGGACGCAGCGCCAGCCCGAAGGCAACCAGCGCCGCGGCGATCTGAATGCCCAGCACGACCAGCGCGAACTGCTTCGGCTGGCGTGAGGCGTTCAGCAGGAGGATCGGCTCGGCGACCGCCACGGCGCCGAGCGGGAGCAGGAACCAGCTGCGTTTGAGCGCGAGCATGTACTGCACGGCGAGATACGTCCCCGCGAGCACGGTGAACGCGACTCCGAGGATGAACAGCGCGTCGACGGCCAGCAGCCGGTCAGAGCCGAACGCGAGCTTGATCAGCAACCGCGAGGCCACCGCGAAGATCAGCAGGCAGGGAATCGCTGCCACGCCGACGATCGCCAGTGCCTTGCCCAGCACCGGCCGCGTTTCCTCGCCGGCCGCGTGCCGGCGCGAGACCTCGGGCACCAGATAGAAGCCGGCGCCCATCGCGACCCAGATGAGGACCTTGGCCGCCACCGCGGTCGCGCTGTAGGAGCTGGCCAGGTCGGTTGAGAACCGATGCTTGGCGGCGATGATGTCGATGTTCTGGAGGACGGCGATGATCCCGAGCGCGGCGATCGGCGCCCAGGCATTGCGCACATGGGTCCAGAGCCCGATGGCAGCCCGGCGGTGCGGCTCGGGCGTGCCGAGGTGACGGCGCAGCAGCACCGCGCAGTAGAAGATCATCGCGACGAACGACAGCGGGGTGCCGATGTACGCGCCCGTGACGCCGAAGCCGACGCCCGCCAGCACTCCGCCGATCGCCAGCCGCGTGGCCTGCTCGCCGACCAGGCTGATGCCCACGGCCTTGTAGTCCCCGAGCCCCTGGAGGAACCCGCGCATGACGCACAGCAGCACGTACAGGCACCCCGCCGGGATGCCCAGCGCCGCGGCCCAGTCTTGCTTGACGCCCACCGCAGAGGCAATCGGGTGCCGCAGCAGGACCGAGATGACCGACATACCCACGGTGAAGATGAGGATCGACCTCGTCCAGCTCCGGATCGTGGTCGACATCGCGCGCCCGACCCCTAGGTGACCGAGAACGGCCTCGCGGGCGGTCGCCAGCTGCATCGCGTACCCGACCACGGCGAGGATCAGGAAGTAGCTGACCAGCGCGGCGAGCGATCCGTAGTCGGAGAGCTCGCGCGAGAACACGATCACCGACCCGAGCGCGATGACGTTGTTGGCCACCATCGCGCCGGCCAGGCCCGCGGCCTTCGCGGTGTCCGAGCCGCGCAGAGCCGACAGCTGGGGCTCGAAGCGTCGCCACATCGTGGTGTGACGGTACCGAACCGGTCGGAGAGGTGGTGCGGGCGGGCTGCACTACATTCGACGGAAACGATGTCCCGCCGGCACGAGACGAGCAGCCCTGACCAGACCGAGGCGATCGCCGCGGAGCTCGCCGCGGGGCTCGCGGCCGGCGACGTGGTGCTCGTGGAGGGCGAGCTCGGCGCCGGCAAGACGACGTTCGTGCGCGGCGCCTGCCGGGCCCTGGGGGTCGAGGGGATCGTGACCAGCCCGACCTTCACGATCGGCCAGCGCTATCCCGGGGCTGTGCCGGTCTCGCATCTCGATCTCTACCGGATAGCCGACCTGGGCCAGGAGGACCCCGATCTGCTCGACGAGTACCTCGGGCCCGACCGGATCGCGTTCGTCGAGTGGCCGCCGAGCGCGGTCGCTGCGATCGCGCGCCTGTCACGCGTGGCCGCGCGAGTGGTGATCGAGCATGGGGGAGGCGACCAGCGGGTGTTGACGATCGAGGCGCCGTGACGGTGCTCGCCTTCGATACCGCCACGCCCGCGACGACGGTGGCGCTGTCCGGGGTCGGGGACGTCGTGTTCACCGCCACGCACGCTCCGGTGGCGGGCGAGCGCCCGGGTCATGCCACGCACCTGCTGGGGCTGATCGCGCGCGTGATGACGCGGGCCGAAGTCGGGTGGGAGGGAGTCGATCGGATCGCCGTCGGGGTCGGGCCGGGGACGTTCACCGGCCTGCGGATCGGGATCGCCACCGCCCGCGCGCTGGCGCGCGCCAGGGACATCCCGCTGGTCGCGGTCTCGACGCTCCAGTCGCTCGCGATGGCCGGCCCGCGTGCCGGGTCGCTGGGCGCGCCCGCGGGACTCGACACCGTGCTCGCGGTGATCGACGCGCGCCGCGGCGAGGTGTTCGCCGCGAGCTGGCGAATCGACGAGGCGGGCGAGTTCGACCGAGCGCTGCTGCTCCCGCACGTGCTGGCCCCGGAGGTGCTGGTCGAGCTGGTCGCGCCACTCGGCCCGGCCACCCTGGCCATCGGCGACGGGGCGGTAGCATTCAGGGAAGTTCTCGAGCGATCGGGATCCTTCATCCCCGACGACGATTCGGCGCTGCACAGGGTCACGGCCACGAACCACTGTCGGCTCGCTGATCGCCTGCAGGGGAGCGTCCCCGACGAGGTGCGACCGGACTACCTCCGCGCTCCCGACGCCGAGATCGCCCAGCGGACCCCATGAGTACACCGCCTATCACCATCCGCTCCCTCGGCTACTCCGACCTCCCTCAGGTCATTTCGATCGAGCGCCGCGCGTTTCCCACGCCCTGGTCGCTTGCGATGTTCGTGCTCGAGCTGTCCAAGCCGTCGGGCGTCTGCCTGGCCGCGATCGAGGAGCGCCGCGTGGTCGGCTACCTGATCTGCTCGCGCTACGCCGACGTCTGGCACTTGATGAACATCGCCGTCGACCCGCCGATGAGGCGCCGAGGGATGGCGACCGCCTTGCTGGACGAGATGATCAATCGGGCCGGCGAGGACGCCTCATACACGCTCGAGGTGCGACCGTCCAACGGCCAGGCGATCGCGCTGTACGAGCGCTTCGGCTTCCGCTCGGCCGGCACCCGCCGGCGCTATTACCAGGACACGGGTGAGGACGCCCTGATCATGTGGCGTACGGCCGACACGGCGTCGACCCCCACCGCGTCCGGGTGATCCTGGCCCTCGAGACGAGCTGTGACGACACCTGTGCGGCGGTCGTCACGCCGGACGGCGAGATCCGCTCCAACGTGATCTCGTCGCAAGGGGTGCACGACCGGTTCGGCGGCGTGGTCCCCGAGATCGCCTCGCGCCACCATCTCGAGCTGATCGGCGACGTGGTCGACGACGCTCTGGCGCGGGCCGGGGCGTCGCTGCCCGCCGTGGACCTGGTCGCGGTCACGCGCGGTCCCGGCCTGGTGGCCGCGCTGCTCGTCGGCGTCGCGACCGCGAAGGGGCTCGCCGCTGCTTACGAGCTCCCGCTGGCCCCGGTCGACCACCTGCACGGCCATGTCGCCGCCGCGTTCCTGGGGCCGGATCCGTTCGAGCCGCCCTTCCTGAGCCTGGTCGCGAGCGGTGGGCACACGCTGCTGGCGCGCGTCAGCGACCCGGGTCCGGACTTCGAGGTGCTCGGCCAGACGCTCGACGACGCCGCCGGCGAGGCGTTCGACAAGGGCGCGCGCATGCTCGGGCTCGGCTACCCGGGCGGTCCGGCGCTCGAACGGCTGGCTCGCAACGGGGATCCGTCCACGTTCGATTTTCCTGTCGGCGCCAGGATGGCCGGGCTGGACTTTTCGTTCGCTGGGCTGAAGACGGCGCTGCTCTACCGCGTGCGGGACCTGGGACCCGAGGAGGCTTCGCGTCGTGGGGCGGATCTCGCCGCGTCCTACCAGCGGGCGATCGCCGAGTCGCTGGGGCTCCGTGCCGAGCGGGCGCTGCTCGAGACGGGCCTCGAGCGCCTGTCGGTGGGCGGCGGCGTCGCGGCCAATGGAGCGGTACGGGCGCGGATGGCGGCGCTCGGCGTCGAGCTGCACGTGCCGCCCCGGGAGCTGTGCACCGACAACGCGGCGATGATCGCGAGTGCTGCCCGGGTCGTTCCGGCGTTGGATTACCCCGAGTACCTGGGTCTCGACGTGTACGCGACCGGCGAGAGGGTGCTGGCGGCGCGATGACGACCGTCGTGCTGTACGGCCGTCCCGGCTGCTGCCTGTGCGACGACGCGCGCTCGGTGCTCGAACGCGTCCGCTCGCATCGTCCGTTCGAGCTGTCCGAGGTCGACATCGAGGGCGATGACGCGCTGCTGGCGGCGTACCTCGAGCGCATCCCGGTCGTTACGATCGACGGTGTCGAGGCGTTCGAGCTGTTCGTTAACGAATCCGAGCTCGAGCGCCGGCTCGATATGGTGCACACGGCATGAGCTACACGGTCGGGAGCGGCGCCGAGACGGCTCAGCCCGGCTTGGAGAAGCCAGGCGAGAAGCTGGCCCTCGGGGTCGCCGCGCGGCTGTCCCGGTACCTGCAGGTCCTGATCCAGGCCCGCAAGATGGGCAAGGAGACGATCTCCTCCCAGGAGCTGGCGGACTACACGCACGTCAACTCCACCCAGATCCGGCGCGATCTGTCGGGTTTCGGCAAGTTCGGCAAGCGGGGGGTCGGCTACAACGTCGAGTCGCTGGTCAACCAGATCCGCAAGATCCTGCACACCTCGGGCCAGCACAACATCGCGCTGTTCGGCGCCGGCCACCTCGGCACCGCGATCGCCACTTCGGACATCTTCGCCGACCATGGCTTCCGGGTCGTCGCCATGTTCGATGTCGATCAGGGCAAGGTGGGAGAGCAAATCGGGCCGCTGGCGGTGCGCCACAACTCGGACCTGCGCCAGGTGATCGACGACGAGGACATCGTCGTGGCGGTGCTCGCGGTGCCGTCCGCGGCGGCGCAGAAGCTGGCCGAGGAGCTGGTCGACGCCGGCGTGAAGATCATCTTCAACTACTCCGACGCGCTGTTGCAGGTGCCTCCCGAGGTGACGGTGCACACCTCGAGCCCAGCCGTTGACCTGCTGTACGCGCTCTACTTCTATCTCACCTGATCCTCACCCGATCGACCGAACGGTGACCTGAGAGTGACCAGTCTCGACCTGGAATCGGCGCACGCCGTATTCGCGGAGTCGACGGATTTCACCGTCGGCCTCGAGGAGGAGTTCGCGTTGCTGGACCCGGGGTCGCTTGACATGGTGCCGCGGTTCGAGCAGCTACGCGACGCCGCCACCGCGGACCCGGTGCTGGCCGAGTCGGTGGCGGGGGAGCTGATCTCGTCGGAGATCGAGATCCGCTCGGGTCGATGTACCGACCTGGCGGCTGGGTTCGTAGCCCAGCGGGACCGGCGGCGGCGGCTGTTCTCGCTCGCCGATTCGTGTGGCGTGAAGCTGGGGTCCACCGGTACGCATCCGTGGGCGGACTACCGCGACCAGAAGATCATTGACACCGAGCACTACCGCCGAGTGGAGGACGGGTTGAAGTACGTCGCGTGGCGGAACAACACGTTCTCCCTCCACGTGCACGTGGGCGTGCGCGATGCCGATCGGGCAGTCCTGGTGTGCGACCGGCTGCGTCCCGTTCTGCCGCTGCTGCTGGCCATCTCGGCGAATTCGCCGTTCCTCGACGGCCGCGACTCCGGGCTGCACAGCATGCGTACGCAGATCTTCACCAAGAGCTTTCCGCGGTGCGGGATTCCCGATGCGTATGGGAGCTGGGACGAGTTCGCCCGATATATCGACTTCCTGGTCAGAACCCGCTCGATCGTCGAGTACACGCAGGTGTGGTGGTCGATCCGCCCGCACTTCGCGTTCGGGACGGTGGAGGTCCGGATCTGTGACGCGCAGATGACCGCACCGGAGTCCGAGTCGCTGGCCGCCCTGATCGTCGCCTGCGTCGCCCAGGCGGCACGCGACGTGGACGAAGGCGTGCCGTGGACCGACCATCCACGGCGCATGATCGAGGAGAACCTGTGGCGCGCGATCCGGTACGGGCTCGACGGCGAGCTGCTCGACCTCGATAGTGGGGATTCGTATCCCGCCGCCGAGGCGCTCGACCGACTGCTGACGTGGTCCGCGCCGATGCGTGGCGAGCTTGGGATCGAGGTCGCGCTGCCGGCGCTGAACGGGGCGCAACGCCAGCGGCGCATGACCGAGACCGGGATGGCGCTGCCGGAGGCGTTCGCCGCCGTCGTCGCCGAGACACGCGACACTTATGCGGCCAGCGCAGCGGAAGTGATCCGGTGAGCAGCGAGCCAAATCAGCCCTCCGAAGAAGAGCTCCGCGCCGCCTACGAGGCCGAGATCAAGCGCCTGCGCGTCGAGCACATCCTGCTCGACAACGTCGCCGCGCTCGCCAATCTGGGCATGCGACGCACCGGCCTGGCTCCGGGCACCGAGAGCGAGCGCGACCCGGCCCAGGTGCGGCTCGCGATCGAGTCGATCCGTGCGCTGCTCCCGGTGGTCGAGCAGGCCGCCCCGTCGCAGGTCGGCGCGATCCGGGACGCCGTGTCGCAGCTCCAGATCGCGTTCGTGCGGATCGGTGGCGCGGGGGAAGCGGGCGCCGCGGATCCAGGCGCCGGCGGACCGCCGGCCGGCGAGGCGCCCCCGCCCGGGCCGAGCGACGAGCACGACACGCCGCCGCCGCCGGATCCGGGTGCGCAACCGCCGCCGGAGCCTGGCGCGCCGGCGCAGCCACCGCCCGCCAAGCCCGGCGAGCCCGGCCCCGCCCAGCGCAGTGGCCGGCTCTGGGTGCCGCGCCAGTAGAAAGCGCCCTGACCCCCGCGGGCGCGGGGGGCGGTGCGGTCGCCCGACGCCGCGGTTCCCGGAGGCACGGGCTTGGGAAGAAACTCCCACTATTTCCCAGTTTCTTCCCGACCGACCGTCAGGGGAGCCGGCGCGATTTGCCCGACGGTCCGCTCTGGCCCGGCCGCCCACCTGACGTCGTTTCGCCGGTCTGCACGCTAAACTCGCCTGCTTCCGGGCCTCCGCTCGACCAGCACGGGTGGCGGCCTTTTCAGTTTGTGTTGGCTGCGCTTGTTCGCGCCCTCTCTCTAACTCAGACCTTCCCCGGAGGACCTCCTTGTCAAGCTTTCTTGCCCACCACGGCGTGCTAGTTGCGCTCGTCTGCTCCGGCGCTGCAGTCGTGTACGGCGTCCTGACCTCGCGTTCGCTGCTCGCGCTGTCGCCCGGCAACGAAACGATGCGGGCCATCTCCGCCGCGGTGCAGGAGGGCGCCCGCGCCTATTTGAACCGCCAGTACACGACGATCGCCGGCGTCGGGGTGGTCCTGTTCATCATCCTGATCCCGATCCAGAACATCCGCGTGGCGATCGGCTTCGCGATCGGCGGATTCCTGTCGGCGGCCGCCGGCTACATCGGCATGAACGTCTCGGTTCGCGCCAACGCGCGCGTGGCCGAATCGGCCCGCAGCGGCGTCTCCCGGGCCCTGGACGTCGCATTCCGCGGTGGGGCGGTCACCGGGATGCTGGTCGTCGGCCTCGCCCTGTTCGGGGTCGCCGGCTATTACGGCGTCCTCACCTGGATTGCCGGTGAGAGCACCAAGAGCGCGGTCGACGCACTCATCGGGCTTGGCTTCGGCGGCTCGCTGATCTCGGTGTTCGCGCGCCTCGGCGGCGGCATCTTCACCAAGGCGGCCGATGTCGGCGCCGACCTCGTCGGCAAGATCGAGGCCGGCATTCCCGAGGACGACCCGCGTAACCCGGCTGTCATCGCCGACAACGTGGGCGACAACGTCGGCGACTGCGCCGGTATGGCGGCCGACCTGTTCGAGACCTACGCCGTCACCGCCGTGGCCGTGATGCTGCTTGGCGTGCTGCTCTTCAATCAGCAGTCGACGGTGGCCCTGTATCCGCTGGTGCTCGGCGCGGTCTCGATCGTCGCGTCGATCATCGGCACGTTCGCGGTCAAGTCGCGCTCCGGCAACGTCGAGCGCGCGCTCTACCAGGGCCTGATCGTCTCCGGCGTGCTGGCGGCGCTCGCCTTCATCCCGATCACGTACTGGATGATGAACGGGCTGACCTTCAAGGCCACGGGCGCCGCCGCTCCCCACTGGTGGAAGTACTACCTGTGCTCGCTGATCGGGATCGGCGTCACCGCCTGCCTGTTCGTCATCACCGACTACTTCACCTCGACCCGGTTCGCGCCGGTCAAGAGCACCGCGCGCGCGTCGCAGACCGGCCACGCCACCAACATCATTCAAGGACTCGCCCAGGGCTTCCAGTCGACGGCGCCGCCGTCGATCGTGATCGCGCTCGGGATCCTGGGCGCGTGGAAGCTGGCCGGCGGCGGAGGCACGACCGGGATCTACGGGATCGGCGTCGCGGTCATGGCGCAGCTGTCGCTGACCGGTCTGATCGTCGCGCTCGACGCGTTCGGGCCGATCACCGACAACGCCGGCGGCATCGCCGAGATGGCCGATCTCCCCCAGGAGGTCCGCAACGTGACCGACCCGCTCGACGCGGTAGGCAACACGACCAAGGCCGTCACCAAGGGATACGCGATCGGCTCGGCCGCCCTGGCCGCGCTCGTTCTGTTCGCCGCGTTCGAGAACGAGCTGATCCAGGCCGGCAAGCATCCGGACTTCTCAATCGGCAATCCGCCCGTGCTGATCGGCCTCCTGCTCGGAGGCATGATGGTCTACTTGTTCGCGTCGCTGGCGATGGAGGCGGTCGGCCGCGCCGGCGGCGCCGTGGTGGAGGAGGTGCGCCGCCAGTTCCGCGATCACCCCGGGATCATGGAGGGCACCGAGCAGCCCGAGTACGGCGCCGCCGTCAGCCTGGTCACCCGCGCCGCCCAGCGCGAGATGATCCTGCCGGCCCTGATCCCGATCCTGATCCCGGCCATCGTCGGCCTGATCAGCGTCGAGGCGCTCGGCGGGCTGCTCATCGGCGTCATCGTGGTCGGCCTGTTCATGGCCATCTCGATGACCTCCGGAGGTGGCGCATGGGACAACGCCAAGAAGCTGATCGAGGACGGCGCGTACGGCGGTAAGGGCTCCGAGGCGCACGCCGCGGCGGTCACCGGCGACACGGTCGGCGACCCCTACAAGGACACCGCCGGGCCGGCCATCAACCCGATGATCAAGGTGGCCAATATCGTGGCGCTGCTGATCATCCCTCTGATTACCTGAGGCTTCGCTACGTCGCCCTGCTGGGTGCCCGGGTTTGGATTGTCTGTCGGGTGCGTCGCAAGGGTTCCTCAAGGGCACCCAACAGGGCAACGCAGCTTCGCTCGGTGGCTGCGGGCGCTCCAGCAGCTTGGTGGAGCGGAAACGGCGGCCGCGTCGCGGCGCTGCTTGACTGAACAAATTCGTACGAATTCACACTCCGACAACGCGGCGCTAGCTAGGCTGCTCTTCGGGCAAATGCGACTACAGTGCTCGCCATGTTCATCTTGATCGTCGGTTCGGGACGCGTCGGGTCCGCGGTGGCCAAGCGGGCGCTCGACGCAGGGCATGAGGTGTCCGTGCTCGACAGCGACCCGCTCTCGCACGAGCGGCTCGACAAGGACCAGTCGACCACCTGGGAGGACGCGGGCGGCCGGTTCACGGTCAGCACCGCGCTCGAGATCGACGGGCTGATCGAAGCCGGAATCGAGCAGGCCGACGTGTTTGTCGCCGCCACGAGTGGGGATAACACGAACCTGGTGATCGCCCAGATCGCGCAGCGGCGGTTCAAGGTCAGGCGGGTCGTGGTCCGCGTCGCCGATCCCGGACGCGCCTCCTGGTACGCCGAGCAGGGGCTGCTGACGATCTGCCCAACCCAGGTCGCGATCGACGAGGCTTCGCGGGTGGTGCTGGCGGCATGAGCCGGGCCGGGAGTCACGCGAACCCCGCGAGAAGGCGTCGCTCGTGTACGTGATCATCTGCGGCGCCGGCAAGGTCGGCTGGAACCTCGCCCGCGAGTTGATCGCCAAGGAGCGCGAGGTCACGCTGATCGAGTCCGACCACGCGCGCTACCGCGTCGTGGAGGAGGAGCTCGAGCACGCCGTGCAGTACGGAGACGCCACCGAGCTGTGGGTGCTCGAGCGGGCGGGCATCCAGCGCGCCGACCTGGTCATCGCGGTCACCGGCGACGACGAGGACAACATCCTGATCTGCCAGATGGCCAAGGAGAAGTACGGCGTCCAGCGGATCGTCGCCCGGGTCAACAACCCGCGCAACCTTCAGCACTTCCGGCTGCTCGACATCCAGCCCGCCGTGTCGGCGACGGATCTGATCCTCCGGCTGATCGAGCACGAGGTGCCCGAGTACGGACTGGTCCAGCTCCTCGCGCTCGAGGAGGAGCACCTCGAGATCATCGAGCTCGAGGTCGGCCACGGATCCGAGGCGGCCGGCCGGCGCGTCCAGGACGTCGAGCTGCCGGACGGATCGCTGATCATCTCGGTTCTGCGCGGCGGCGCTGGGTTCGTGCCCAAGGCCGACTCGATCATCCAGCCGGGCGATCAGGTGCTGCTGATCCTCGACCCCGGGCTCGAGGCCGAGATCACGCCCCAGTTCGCCCCGAACGGGGCGAGCCCGCAACGCTGATGGCCGACCGTCACGCTCCGTACGTGCTGATCGGGGGCGGCCTCGCCGCCGGCAACTGTGCGCGCTGGCTGCGTGAATCCGGGGCCGACGGGGCGATCCTGCTGGTCGGGCGCGAGCCCGACCTGCCCTACAACCGCCCGCCGTGCTCCAAGGGCTACCTGCAGGGAAAGGAGTCGCGCGAGGAGACGCTGTTCCGTCCGCCCGAGTGGTACGAGGAGCAGCAGGTCGAGGTCCTGGCCCGCGTGTCCGTCAAGTCGGTTGACCTGTCCGAGCGCAGCGTGGAGTTGTCCGACGGCCAGGAGGTGAGCTTCGAGAAGGCGCTCTTTGCCACCGGCTCGGGCGTCCGTCGGCTGTCGGTTCCGGGCGCTGAGCTCGAAGGCATCCACTACCTGCGCACGCTCGGCAACAGCGACACGATCCGCGCCGACGCCGCCGGCAAGCGCGTGGTGCTGATCGGCGGCTCCTACATCGCGTGCGAGGTCTCCGCCTCGCTCACCGAGCTGGGGAGCTCATGCTCGCTGGTGATGCTCGAGTCGGTGCCGCTCAGCCGCCAGTTCGGCGAGCGGGCGGGACGCTTCTTCCAGGCCCGCCTCGAAGAGCACGGCATCCAGATCCATGCCGACGACGAGCTCGATCACTTCGAGGGCGCCGACGGCCGCGTCACCCGCGTGGTCACCAAGCGGGGCCTCGAGCTCGACGCCGACGCCGTGGTGATCGGTGTCGGCGCGGTGCCCGATGTCAGGCTGGCGCGCACCGCCGGTCTCGAGATCGCCGATTCAGGCGGCGTGCTCGTCGACTCGCGCCTCCAGACCCCCGTCCAAGGCGTCTACGCCGCCGGCGACATCGCCGACTACGTGAGCGTCGTTCACGGCGGCCGGCGGCTGCGAGTCGAGCACTGGGACGTCGCGTTCAACCAGGGCAAGACCGCCGCGCTGAACATGCTCGGCCGCGACCAGCCCCACGATGTCGTCCCCTACTTCTTCTCCGACCTCTCCGACTGGGCCTCACTCGAGTACATCGGCCCCGCCCCGCAGTGGGAGCAGGAGATCGTGCGCGGCTCGATCGACGAGGGCGAGTTCTCGGTCTTCTACCTCCACGACGGGCGCGTCGCCGGCGCCCTGAGCGTCGGCCGTTCCGACGATCTCGATCACGCGCGCCGCCTCCTGATCGACGACGCGGTGCTCACCGATCGGGTCAACGACCTGCAGGACCTCTCGATCGACCTCGTGTCGATCTGAGCCTCGCGATCGATCGACCTCGGCACGATCTGAGCCGTTGCGACCCGCATAGTTGTTGGTCTGGCTGTGGCAATTCGGGCACAGCAGCTCGAGGTTCTCAAGGCGATTGTCGTCGCGTTGCCCGTTAACGTGGTGCAGCGCCAGCGTCAGCGGCTGGCCGCACCACTCCGTCACGCCGCACCGCTCGCACCGTTCCTCTTTGACTCCCTCTCGCAGCAGGCGGAGCTTGAGGTTGTAGCGCCCTCGGTAGGTGTCGGCGACGAGGAGCTCGGACAGCGGTGTCGTGCTCGGCCGTGCCAGGACCGCTCCCCGCTTCACCGCTTCGAACCAGCTCGCCGACGAGAAGCCAAACGCCTCGATGCACTCGCGCACGCTGTGGCCGGCGTCGTAGTAACGCTGCACGGCTGACCAGTCGTATCGCCGCGCGCAGCGCTCGTCGACCGGCTGCCCGAGTCGCCTGGCGTGATAGCTGACGGTCGCCTTCGACACGCCGAGCCTCCGCGCGATGTCCACCCGCGCCACCCCGAGCGCGAGCAGCCGACCGACCTCCGAGCGCGTGTTCGGGATCGACGCCGCCGGGCCGTCGCGGACCGGCGCCGATGGGGCGGGGCCGTCCCCGGCAGTCGCGGCTCTACGCAGGTGGTAGCTCACCGTCGTCGGCGCGAGCCCCAGCTGCCTCGCGATGGCCCGCTGACTCACCCCGGATTGGTGGAGAGTCACGACTGTTTGGCGGATTCCGGACACGAACATATGTTCGCATTAGGCGCGGACGGAACGCTCGGTGGTGGCGGACGGACACCCGCCCCTGACCTATACTCGACGCTTAGCTGCGACAGCCACTCAAAGCACTGGGGAATGGTGTAATGGCAGCACGCGACGCTCTGGACGTCGAAGTTGGGGTTCGAGTCCCTGTTCCCCAGTTCTAACCGTTAGTGGTCGGGTGGCGGGGCGTGAGTCGTCGGTGCGGCGGTGCCGGAGGTACGGAGGCGCCCAGGGATGTGATGGGCTTGGCCGTCACGGGCGGCGCAGCACGGCCGCCACAGGACATCCGCCACCACGCCCGCCGAACCGCGCCAGCCGGTTCGCGTAGTCCGCCACGGCGCTTGACGCGCAGACCGGCGCGGGTACGCCACCGGTGGCGTGGCAGATCTCCGCGGTGAGCACCTCGGCGGTGGCGGCGATGGCCTGGCCGGTGGGCGTGTTGGGCCGGCCCAGCGACGCCGACAGCACGCCCCAGGGCAATCCGTTCAAAGCGTGCGGCGAGACCGTGGCGCCGACGTCGGTGAACTGGTTGGCCACGTCGACGAACGGCACCGTCCCCGCCGGGTCGAGCGCCCGCACGAGCATTTGCTGGCTGGGCGACGGTCGGTCCAGGGGCTGATAGCCGCCACCCGCGCGCGGCACATCGCTGGTCAGCTCCACCGCGTCGAACGACACCCAGAAGCTGTCATAGCTCGAGCCGTGGAACGTGAACGACCGGACGACCGGCTGCTCGGTGGTGGCCGACTGGCTGAGGTGGAGGTTCTCAAAGCTCCCGAACTGCGACAGGGCGGCGACCAGGCCCCAACGCTCCAGCGCGCAGAAGCGGCAGCTCGCCAGCCCGACGAATAGCACCTCGGGCTTCCCGGAGCCCGACAGCGCGGCGTGGCCAGACACCGGGCGCACCCCAGCCGGCGCGACCGGCCGCCGGCCAAGAAGGGCGTTCTCCGCGGCGGTGCCAACCGACGTGGGCGAGACCAGCGCGGCCCGGAGCTCGACGGTCTCGCGCAACACCTCGAAGGCCCACGACCAGGCCGCCCCGTACTGCACGGCGCCGAGATCCAGGCGGCTCGTCTCGGCCCAGCGGTCGCCGGACAGGATCAGCCCGCGGGCACGCTGGAGCAGCCCGCCGCCCGCGCCGCCGGTCGCCTCGCGGATCGCGGCCAGAGCGAGGAGCCGGTCCGCAACGAGCACGGAGCGCTGCACCCCGGCGACCGCGCCGGCCGGCGCGACGTGCTCGAGCCGGACCAGCGCCGTGCGGCTGTGCGCGAACACCGACGCTCCGTAGGGCGGTGCCACCGGGTGGCTCGAGTCGATCCAGAGCGACGCGACGGTCGCGCTCGCCAGCTCGGACTCCGCCGCGCTCAGGAGGTTCCGGGCGGCGGTCGAGCGTGCCGACGCTGCCAGCGCCCCGAGCTCGCTCCGGGCTTGAATCAGACTGCCTTGCGGGGACGCGGCTGCCGTCGCGCTCGCCGCGCCGAGCACGGCTCCGGCGACGAGCACGGCTGCGGCGACGAGCAGGGCTACGGCGCGGCGCAGGGCTACGGCGACGAGCGCCGCGACCCCGAGCCTGGCGCGCATCCCGTCAGCTCGGATCGGTGAACTGTGCCGGCTGCTTGAGCAGCCCGGCGCGCACCGCCTCGAGCTGGTTGGGCGTCCCGAGCAGCCCCAGCTGCAGGTCCGCCTCCAGCCGGAGCGTCTCGGCCGCCGAGCCGGTCCAAGACTGCTCGAGCAGCCGCTTCACGGAGCGGACGGCGTCGGGGGAGCGGCCGGCGATCTCCGCCGCCAGCGAGCGGGCGGCCGCCAAAGGATCGTCCACCACATGCGTCACCAGTCCAAGCTCAAAAGCCTCGTCGCCGCTCACGATCCGGCCCGTGAACGCGAGCTCCTTGGCCACGTCGATCCCGACCAGCCGCGGCAGCGTGCGGGTGATCGCCATGTCGGGGATCAGCCCCCACTTGACCTCGAGCACCGAGAGCTTCGAGTCGGGGGTGGCGAAGCGGATGTCGGCGCCCAGCGCGATCTGCAGCCCGCCTCCGAGGCAGTAGCCGTGGATCGCGGCGATCACCGGCACCGGTACCTCGAGCCAGCGATACACCGGCCGCTGGAACCAGTTCGGAACCGCCTCGCGCAGGGGCGCCATCAGGTCGTCGGAGCCGGGCTGGTTGGCCATCACCCCGGCCACATCCAAACCAGAACAGAAGCTCGGGCCTTCGCCACACAAAACCACCGCGCGGACCCCGGGCTCGACGGCCACGCGTTCCGCGGCGGCGGTGATCGCCTCGAACATCGCCACGTCCAAGGCGTTGTGCTTCTCCGGGCGCGTCAGCGTCACGACCGCGACGTGGTCGGCGACATCGATGGCGACGCGCTCCTGGGTGGCCACATCGGTCATCCCGAGAAACACTAGCCGGGAACCTACAGCGGCGTCACCTCGTCGCCGACCCCGACCGCACCGGGCTCGAGTACGCGCCCCCACACCCCGAACGGCAGGGGCTCGGTCGTATCGAGCGACCCGCGATAGTCCTTGAGAAGGTCGAGCGTGGCGAGATCGACGACACCGCTGTCCGGATCGCGGCTCGTGATCAGGCAGCGCCCGACGTGACCGGTGAACTCGACGAGCGCCCCGCCGACCCGCACCGGACCGCCACCGACCCAGCCGTCCTCGACGTGGGCGTCCACGCCGTCGATCTCGATCACCATCCGGAACCGCCGCACGTCGACTGAGTCGACACCGCCGGCCTCGGCCAGCCGGGCCAGCGACGCCCGCGAGATCAGCGATACCGCGCCGTCGATACCCCGATCGACCGCGGTGCCGTTGAGCGGCTCGACCAGACGCAGCGGCCGTCCGGCCACCTGGCTGAATGCCTCGGACCAGGGGCCTTCGACGAGACATGCCCGGCGCGGCATAGAGAAGAAGCGCGTGCCGACCTCATCGCCCAGCCGAATCTCGTCCTCGACCACCCGCCCGTCCGGAAGCTCGAGCCGCAGCCGCCGATCGGCGTCGGAATAATCGGCGATCACCGTTTGCAGCTCGCCGACGATCTTGCTGTTGACCATCCGGTCGCGCTCGTCGATCAGGTAGAAGCGGCGGTTGTGGGGGACCCCCCGCCGTGTCAGCTCGAGCCGGTCGACGGCGTGCAGCCGCGTGGCCTTGACGGGTGTGAACCCCAGTCCCACGACGACGCCCATCTAAGCCGCCGCCTGCTCGGCCCAGTCTCGATACAGCCGCCAATACCGGCCCTCGGCCTCGAGCAGCTCCTCGTGCGTGCCGTCCTCGACCACCTGCCCGTGCTCCATCACCAGGATCCGGCTGGCGCCGCGGATGGTCGACAGGCGGTGCGCGATGACGATCGCGGTCCGGCCGGCGACGAGCCGGCGCATGCCCTTCTCGATCAGGCTCTCGGTGTGCACGTCGACGTTCGAGGTCGCCTCGTCGAGCACCAGGATGCGGGGGTCGGCCACCAGCGCCCGCGCAAACGCCACGAGCTGGCGCTGCCCGGCCGACAGCTGAACGCCGCGCTCGCCGATCTGCGCGTCGTACCCGTCGTCGAGCGCCTCGATGAACGTGTCGGCGCCCACGGCGCGCGCCGCGGCCCGGATCTCGTCATCGGACGCCGACGGACGGCCGAACGCGATGTTCTCGCGGAGCGTGCCGCTGAACAGGAACCCCTCCTGGGGCACGATCCCCATCTGCGAGCGCAGCGACTCCGCCGTCACCGACCGCAAGTCGTGCCCATCGACCAGCACCGCGCCGTCGGACGGGTCGTAGAAGCGCGCCACCAGCTTGGCGAACGTCGATTTGCCGGCGCCGGTCTCGCCCACGAGCGCGACCGTCTGACCCGGCGGGATGACCAGGTCGACATCGCGAAGCGCGTACTCGCCCGAGCCATACCGGAACGACACGTCGTCAAAGCGAAGCTCGCCGCGGATCGCACCCAGCGTCACCGCGTCGGGCGCGTCGACCAGGTCCGGCTGCTCGTCGAGCAGGTCGAAGATCTTGTCGAGCGCGGCCATCCCGGACTGGTAGGTGGTGTAGAGCTGAGACAGCTGCTGGATCGGGTCGAAGAAGTTGTTCAGCGCGGCGACGAACGCGAACACCACGCCGGTCGAGGTATGGCCTGCCAGCACTTCGATCCCGCCGACGACGAGGATCTCGACCGTCACGAGCGCGGACAGGAACTCGACCGCAGGGAAGTACGCGGCGTTCAACCTGACCGTGGTCATGTTGGCGGCGCGGTTGTCGTCGTTCAGGCGGCGGAACTCCTCGATGTGCCGCGGCTCTTGCCCGAACACCCGCACCACGCGAATCCCCGAGAGCGTCTCGGCCAGGTAGCCGGTGATGGTCGCGATCTTCTCCCGCGTGAGCCGGTAGGCATCGGCCGCTGCGATCCGGAACGCCACACCCCCGATCAACAGGATCGGGATCGCCAGGAACGTCAGCAGCGCGAGCTTGAGGTCGAGGACGAGCAGGATCACCACCACGCCGATCAGCGTCAGCCCCGACTGGATCAGCGTCGCGAGCCCATCCTCGACGAGCTGGTCGAGCGCCTCCACGTCGTTGGTCATCCGCGAGATGATCACGCCGGCGCGGTTGCGCGAGTAGAAGCCGATCGAGAGCTCCTGCAGGTGCTTGAACAGGCGCAGCCGCAGGTCCTGCAGCGCGCGCTGCCCGACCCACCCGACGAGGTAGGTCTGCGCGTAGGAGGCGACCGCGTACACCAGCGCGGAGACGAGGAACAACGCGACGATCAGGTCGAGCACGCCGACGTCGCCGTGGCGGATCCCGTCGTCTATCGCCAGCTTGGCGAGCGGCGCCGGCGCCAACGCGGCGGCGGTGGCCGCAACCAACGCCACCATCATCGCCAGCACGCGCCACTTGTACGGAGTGAGCAGCTCGATCAGGCCTCGCAGCTTGCGCCCGCGGCCACCCGTCTGGTGAAGCCGGCGCCTCACAGGCCCACCGCCTCGGCGGTCTTTCGCGTCATGAACACCTGGTCGGGCATGCCCTTCTCGACGATCTCGCGGTACAGATCGGACTCCTCGAGCAGCTCGTCGTGGCTGCCCTGGGCGGCGACCGCGCCGTCTTCGAGCACGACGATCTCGTCGGCCAGCGCGATCGTCGAGAGCCGGTGCGCGATCACGATCGTGGTCCGGTCGGCCATCACCTCGCGCAGCGCGCGCTTGATCTCCTGCTCGGTCGAGGCGTCGACCGACGATGTCGCGTCGTCGAGCACGAGGATCCGGGGATCGGCCAGCACGGCGCGTGCGATCGCGATGCGCTGGCGCTGTCCGCCCGACAAAGTCAACCCACGCTCGCCCACTCGCGTGTCGTAGCCCTGCGGCAGGTCGGCAATGAAGCCGGCCGCCTGCGCCGCCTCGGCGGCGCGCTCGACCTCCTCGCGGGTGGCGTCCGGCCGTCCGTACGCGATGTTGTCGTGCACGGTGGCCGAGAACAGGAACGGATCGTCGGTCACGACCGCGATCGCGCGCCGCAGCGAGACCAGGTCGACGTCGCGCACGTCCGCGCCGTCGATCCGCACCGATCCCGTGGTCGCCTCGTACAGCCGCGGCAGCAGTGAGACCAGCGCGGTCTTGCCGGAGCCCATCGCGCCGACCAGGGCGACCGTGCTGCCGGCCTCGATCTCGAGGTCGACGTCGCGCAGCGCCGGTCGGGACGAGCCCTCGAAGGTCAAGCCGACCCCCTCCAGCGAGACGTGACCGCTCCCGGACGGCAGCGCGGGCGCGTCGGCCGGCGCGGTGATCCGCGGCGCGCGGTCGAGGACCTGGAAGATCCGGGCGCCCGACGCGGTGGCGCGCTGGGCTGCGCTCAGCATGTACCCGAGCGTCCGCATCGGCGAGATGAGCATCAGGAGATAGGCATAGAACGCGGTGAACGCGCCGATCGTCAACGACCCGTGGATCACGTCGCGCCCGCCGACCAGCAGGATCAGCGCGAGCCCGAGGTTGGGCAGGAAGCTGATCATCGGCGTGTACCGCGCCTGGATCTTGGTTGCGTAGAGCTGCTGATCGAACACACGCTGGACCGAATGGCCGAAGCGCTCGAGCTGGCGCTCCTCCTGCGCGAACGCCTTGATTACGCGCACGCCCGAGACGTTCTCCTCCGCGTCGGCGGTCAGCTCGGCGATCCGCTGCTGCGCCTCCTGGAGCGCCGGGCGGGAATGCTTGCCGTACCGGTTCGCGATCAGCACGACGAACGGCACCGGCGCCAGGGCCAGCGCGGCCAGCTCGGGCTGGAGCACGAACATGGCGATCCCGGCCAGCGCGATGGTCAGCACCGACTGTGCGATGAAGATGAGGCCGTAGCCGAGGAAGAACCGCACCGACTGCAGGTCGACCGTCGCACGCGACATGAGCTGCCCGGTCTGCTGGCGGTCGAAGAAGCCGAGCTCGAGTCGCTGGAACTGCTCGTAGAGCCGGTTACGCAGGTCGACCTCGACGCCGAGCGACACCTGTCCGGCGACGAGCCGGCGCGCCGCGCTCAGGCCGAGCCGGAGCAGCCCGGCGACCCCGATCGCGATCACCCACATGATCAGCGCGTGGCGGTGGTGATCCCGGATCGAGTTGATCGCCTCCCCGGTCAGGAGCGGGATCAGGACGGTCATGACCATCGCCCCGGCGGCGAGCACAAACGACCACGTGACGGCTCGCCGGTAGGGGTTCAGGAAACCGAGGAGTCGTCTGAATATCAGCACTTCATAAAGTATAGTAAAGGCGTCGGAAAACCGCGCTCCGGCATGGGTTTTCTTGGGCCTCGCTCCGCTCGGCGTCCCTGGGACCAACCAGTCCGAGCGGTCGAGAGGCTGACGCTACGGGTGCCGGTCCGGCACGAACACCGGCGCCCCGGGCTCGCCCGTCTCCAATGACAGTAGCGCCGGGTAGCCGGGAGTCGGGATCGGCGCGAACACCGAGACGTCGCCCCGGGCCGTGGCGTGGGCGCTGCTCGCTCCCGCGGCGAGCAGCGCCGTTGCCACGACGAGCGCCCACGGCCTGTGGCGCCTCACCCGAGGCGCACCGCGATGTAGGCGCGCAACATCACCTTGCTCTCGGCGAGCACCGAGGCGTCGCCGCGCCGGTCGCGCCGGAACGCCTCGCGCAGCAGACCGTCGCCGGCGAGCACGGTCATCTCGGACACCGCGCCCAGGGTCCGGGGGTCCGCCTCCGGCCAGTGGCGCGAGAGGATGAGCCCGATCGAGCCGGCGATCGCGGTCCGGGTCGGCCGAGTGGCATCCCGCACCGCCTCGGTACGCAGCCCGCCGAACCACAGGGCGAGGAAGCCGGGGCGGGCCCGAAACCCCGCGATCAGCACGTCGAGCACGTCGCCGACCGGGTCGGCGAGCGCCTGCGCCTGATCGGCCTCGGCGACGCCCGCCACCAGATCCTCGAACTCACTCCAGTAGCGCACCGCGAGTGCCTCGACGATCGCCTGCTTGTCGGGGAAGAACCGGTAGACCGAGCCGATCGGGACGCCGGCCTGGGCCGCCACCCGCGTCGTGGTGAACGCCCGTGCCCCGTCTGCCGCGAGCACCTGGTCGGCCGCGTCGAGGACGCGGCGCAGGCGCTCGCGGCTGCGGGCCTGGATCGGAGCGTTGCGAAGTCGGTCAGAGAGCGGCGCGCGGTTCACGGTTCCAACTTGAAAGTGAACTTCCCTTCAAGTAATCATTTCAATCGTGATGCTCGAGCGGGAGCGAGAGCGCGTCGCCGAGGCGGCTCGACGTCTGGCGAGCGACGGACGGGTGACCGGCACCGCCGGCAACGTCTCGCTGCGCGCGGGCGACCTCGTCGCGGTGACGCCCACCGGAGCGCGGCTCGACGCGATCGCGCCGGACGAAGTGGCGGTCGTCGACCTGGACGGCGAGCAGGTCGACGGTGACCTGGTGCCCACGTCCGAGCTGGGCCTTCACCTCGGCGTGTACCGGCGCTACGAGGCGGGCGCGGTGGCCCACACGCACGCCCCGTTTGCCACCGCGGTGGCGTGCGTGGTCGACGAGCTGCCGGTCGTCCACTACCAGATGCTTGCGCTCGGCGGGGCGGTGCGGGTCGCACGGTACGCCACCTTCGGCACGCCGGAGCTGGCCGAGGCTACGCTCGAGGCGCTCGAGAGCCGCAGCGTCGCGCTGATGGCCAACCACGGCGCGATCGCCTACGGCCCCGACCTCGACGCGGCCATGCAGCAGTCCGAGCTGCTCGAATGGGCCTGCCAGCTGTACTGGCGCGCGGCGTCGATCGGCACGCCGCGGACGCTGGACGCGTCGGACCAGCTGGCGTTCATCGAGGCGGTCACGCGGCGGGGCTACGGGATCACACGGCGGGGCGGGGCATGAAGATCGTCACGCTGGGAGTGCACGTGGTCGACGTGCTGGTGCGTCCGGTCGAGCGCATCCCCGAGGGGCAGGGTGGAGCGCTCGTCGAACAGATCCGGATCACCCCGGCCGGCCCGGCCGGCGGCACCGCGGTGACCCTGGCCAAGCTGGGCGCGAGCGTGAGCACGGCCGGCGCGATCGGCGCCGACGAGCTTGGCGACGTGATGATCGACTTGCTGGGGCGCTTCGGCGTCGACGCCTCGTTCCTGGTGCGCCGTGAGGGGGTGCAGACGTCGGCGAGCGTGTTGCCGATCCGTCCCGACGGCTCCCGCCCTGCCTTCCACGTGATCGGCGCGAACGCCACGTACTCCTCGGCCGACGCGCCGTGGGACGAGATCGCCGGCGCCGACTACCTGCACCTGGGCGCCCCCGAGTTCATGGGCGGCGAGGAGGCGGCCAAGATCCTGTCGTTCGCGCGCGAGCACGACGTGGTCACCTCGGCCGACATCCTCGCGCCCGGCGAACAGGCTGCCGCGATCCTCGAATGGATCGCGGCCGCGTTCGAGCACCTCGACTATCTGCTGCCCAACGAGGAGCAGGTGCTCGCGTTGAGCGGCGCGTCCGACCTCGCCGAGGGCTGCCGCGCGCTGCTCGACCGAGGTGTCGGCTGCGTGGCGGCCACCTGCGGCGCGGAGGGCGCGGTGGTCGTCGATCGCCAGCGCGAGACGCGCGTCGCGGCGTTCGAGGTCGACGTCGTCGACACCACCGGCTGCGGCGACGCGTTCTCGGCCGGCTTCCTCCGCGGGCTCTCGCTCGGGCGTGGGCCCGGCGACGCGGCTCGGCTCGGCTGTGCCGCGGCGGCGCTGGTGGCCGAGGGCCTCGGCTCCGACCACGGCGAGTTCGATCTGGCCGCGGCCGACGCACTGATCAACCACGCGAACAAGGCGGTCCGAGGATGAAGGACGAGCAGGACGGGCTCACACGGCGGCGGTTCGTCGCCGGGGCACTCACCACCGGCGCCGCCGCGGCGTGGCCGGCCGCGGCCGAGGCGGCCAAGCGCAAGAATAAGCGCCACCGGCCCAAGCACGCCAAGCCCAAGAACACGCGCGCGAACGGTGCCGCGCACCAGGCCGACGTGGTCGTGGTCGGCGCCGGCTTCGCCGGCTTGACCGCGGCGCGTGCGGTCGCCGGCGCGGGCCATTCGGTGATGGTGCTCGAGGCCCGCGACCGGGTCGGTGGCCGCGCCTGGAACCACGACCTCGGCGGGGGCCGCGTGTCCGAGCGCGGCGCGACGTTCGTGGGGCCCACCCAGGACCACATCCTGGCCCTGGCGGGCGCGGTCGGGGTCGGGACGTTCCCGACCTACGACGACGGCGACGACCTGTACGTCAACAACGTCGATGATCCGCTCGGGCTGATCGGACCGATGCGCTACAGCGACACCGGCCCGCTCGGGACCGCGCCGCCGGACCCGACGATCGCCGCCGAGCTGACCGAGGTGGTCGAGCAGCTCGACCAGATGTCGACTCAGGTGCCCGTCGACTCGCCCTGGTCGGCGTCGAGCGCCGCGAGCTGGGACGGGCAGACGCTCGAGAGCTGGGTCGACGCCAACAGCGTCACGCCGCGCTTCAAGGCGCTCGTCCCCGCCGCCACCCGGCCGATCTTCGGCGCCGAGCCGCGCGAGCTCTCGCTCCTGTTCGTGCTGTTCTACATCGCCGCCTCGGGCAACGAGCAGAACGCGGGCACCTTCGAGCGCAACTTCGACACCCGGGGCGGCGCGCAGCAGTCACGGTTCATCGGCGGGAGTCAGGAGATCACCAACCGCGTCGCGGCCGGCCTTGGCAATCGCGTATTGCTGAACTCGCCGGTGCGCCAGATCGCGCAGGGCAAGTCCAGCGCCACCGTGCACTCGGACCTGCTCACGGTCACGGCCAAGCGGGTGATCGTGGCCACCCCGCCCACGCTGGCGGGGCGGATCAACTACGACCCGGGTATGCCCTTCGCGCGCGACCAGCTGATCCAGCGCTACCCGCAGGGGACGCTGACCAAGGTCGCCGCGGTCTATCCGACGCCGTTCTGGCGGGCCAACGGTCTCACCGGCGCGGCGCTCGACACCGGCGGACCGGTCAGCGCCTCGTTCGACGACTCGCCGCCGGACGGGTCGCTCGGCGTGCTCTTCGGGTTCGTGGGCGGCGACAACGCGCGGTCGTACAACGCGATGTCGCCCTCCGACCGTCAATCGGCGGTGCTGAACCAGTACACCACCTGGTTCGGCTCGCAGGCGCGGAACCCGATCGCGTACTTCGACACCAACTGGTCCGACGAGGTGTGGACGCGCGGCTGCCCGGTCGGGATCCCGTCGCTCGGCACGCTGCTGGCCTACGGGCCGCTCATCCGCGAACCGGTCGGGCGGATCCACTGGGCGGGCACCGAGACCTCGACCTATTGGAACGGCTACATGGACGGCGCAGTGCGGTCCGGCGAGCGCGCCGCGCAGGAGGTGCTCTCTGCGCTGTAGGGCGAGGGCGCGAGCGGACCGGCTCCCTCTTCCGGCCCGCCCGCGCCCCTGGGGGCGGACGACAAGTTCGCCGGCGCGGCCAGCCCGAGCGGCCACGCCGGCAAACGGGGGGACCTCTCCGAGTTCCTCCCTTCCTCCACGCGGAGGCCTACCCGTCCATTAGCGGACGACCCGGTGAATGGACGGATGTACTAGGGGCGTCAACCGTTGTTTACCGACGGATGTTCTAGGACCTCGAGCGGGCGCGGCCCGCGCCGCGCCCGAGTGCCTCAGAGGTTGACCGCGACGTACTTGGTCTCGAGGTATTCCTCGATGCCCTCGTAGCCGCCCTCGCGACCGAAGCCGGACTGCTTGATGCCGCCGAACGGCGCGCCGGCGTTGGACACCATGCCCTGGTTGAGTCCGACCATGCCGGTCTCGAGTCGCTCGATGACGCGCAGGGCCCGCTTGAGGTTGTTCGTGTAGACGTAGGCGACCAGCCCGTACTCGGTGTCGTTGGCCGCGGCGATCGCCTCGTCCTCGTCGGCGAAGCCCTTGACGGGCGCCACCGGACCGAAGATCTCTTCGTGGAGCAGGTGCGCATCGTCGGGGATGTCGGTGAGCACTGTCGGGTCGTAGAAGTAGCCGGCGCCGTCGCGCGCGTGGCCGCCGACGACCGCCTTCGCGCCGCGTCCGATCGCGTCTTCGACGAGCTCGGCCACCTTGCTGCGCTGGCTGGAGTCGATCAGCGGCCCGACCTGGACGCCGTCCTCGGTGCCACGCCCGACCTTCAATGCGCCCATCTTCTCGGCGAGCTTCTCGGCGAACTGGTCGGCGACCTTCTCGGCGATGTGGAAGCGGTTGGCGGACGTGCACGCCTCGCCGCCGTTTCGCATCTTCGCGATCATTGCCCCCTGGACCGCGGCGTCGACGTCGGCGTCGTCGAACACGATGAACGGGGCGTTCCCGCCGAGCTCCATCGACAGTCGCAGGAGGTTGTCCGACGCCTGCGCCATCAGCTTGCGGCCAACCTCGGTCGAGCCGGTGAAGGACAGCTTGCGCAGCCGCTGATCGGCGATCAGCGGCGCCATCGTCTCGCCCGAGGACGAGGCGGTGACCAGGTTGACGACACCGCTGGGCAGCCCCACCTCCTCGAGGATCTTGACCAGCATCAGCATCGACAGCGGCGTCTGCTGGGCGGGCTTGACGACCATCGTGCACCCGGCGGCGATCGCCGGGCCGATCTTGCGCGTGCCCATCGCCAGCGGGAAGTTCCACGGGGTGATGAGCAGGCACGGGCCGACGGGCTGCTGCATGGTCAGGACCCGGCCCTGCCCGTTGGAGTTGACCGAGTAGCGCCCGTCGATCCGGACCGCCTGCTCGGAGAACCAGCGGAAGAACTCTGCGCCGTACGCGATCTCCGCCTTGGACTCGGCGAGCGGCTTGCCCATTTCGAGCGTCATCAGGAGCGCCAGGTCGTCGGCGCGGGCGATGATCGCCTCGAACGCGCGACGGAGAATCTCGCCGCGCTCGCGCGGCGCGTGGCTGGCCCAGTCCGGGCCGGAGTCGACCGCGGCGGTCAGTGCCGCCTTGGCGTCATCGGTGGAGGCGTCGGCGACCTCGCACAGCGACTCACCGGTCGCGGGGTCTTCGACCGACAGCGTCCCCTTGGCGCCGTCGACCCATTCGCCGCCGATGTACAGCTGCTTGGGGACCTCATCGAGGATCTTCTGTTCCGCTGGGGCTGTGATCGTGCTCATGTGTCCAACCTACCACCGGACAAACAAAAGTCCCGGCGGGCCGCTCGTAGGCCCGCCGGGACTGTTCACTGCTTTGCCAGCTGGGGAAGCTGTCTACGCTGCCTGCCTGACGGGCGCCGGCTCGAGCGCCACGGCCAGCACCTCGTCGACGGTCATCGCGACGTGGAAGGTCATCGCATCGCGGACCTCCTGCGGGACGTCGTCCAGGTCGCCGCGGTTGCGCTCGGGGAGCACCACGTCGGTGAGGCCCGCCGCGTGCGCCGCCAGCACCTTCTGCTTGAGGCCGCCGATCGGCAGCACCCGGCCCTGGAGGGTGACCTCGCCGGTCATCCCCACCGTGTGCCGGACCGGTCGCCCGGTCAAGAGCGAGGTGAGTGCGGTGACCATCGTGACGCCGGCGCTGGGCCCGTCCTTCGGGATCGCGCCGGCCGGGACGTGCACGTGGAATGAGCGCTCGTCGAAGCTCGCCGGGTCGATGTCCAGCTCGCCCGCGTGGCCGCGGACGTAGGACAGGGCGATCTGCGCCGACTCCTTCATCACGTCGCCGAGCTGACCAGTCAAGGTCAAGCCGGACTGGCCTTGCATCGCGGTGGCCTCGACGAACAGCACGTCGCCGCCAGTGCCCGTCACCGCCAGGCCGGTCGCGACACCGGGCACTGCGGTCCGGATCGCGGACTCCTGGAAGTGGCGCTGGCGCCCGAGTGCATCCCGGACCGTGTCCAGGTCGATGGCCACCGGGGCCTCGGCCTGTCCCGACGCGATCCTCGTGGCGGTCTTGCGCAGCAGCGTTCCGAGCTCGCGCTCGAGCTGACGCACGCCCGCCTCGCGGGTGTACTCGGTGGCGACGGTGTTCAGCAGCTCGTCGTCGATCTCGACCTCCTCGGGCCGGAGCCCGTTGCGCTCGAGCTGACGCGGCCACAGGTAACCGCGCGCGATGGCGACCTTCTCCGAGGTCGTGTAGCCGTCGAAGCGGATGACCTCCATCCGGTCGAGCAGCGGCCCGGGGATCGTGTCGGCCACGTTGGCCGTCGCGATGAACATGACGTTGCTCAGGTCGAGCTCGACGTCCAGGTAGTGATCGCGGAAGCTGTGGTTCTGCGCCGGGTCGAGGACCTCGAGCAGAGCCGAGCTCGGATCGCCGCGCCAGTCGGCGCCGACCTTGTCGACCTCGTCGAGCATGATCACCGGGTTCACCGTCCCGGCATCCCGCAGGGCACGGACCAGCCGGCCCGGAAGGGCGCCGATGTACGTGCGCCGGTGACCGCGGATCTCGGCCTCGTCGCGAACGCCGCCGAGCGACATCCGCACGAACTTACGGCCGGTCGCGCGGGCGATCGACTCGCCGATCGAGGTCTTGCCGGTGCCGGGAGGGCCGATCAGGGTGAGGATCGCGCCGGAGCGCTTGTCCTCGTTGATCCCGCGCTCCTGGCGCAGCTTCTTGACCGCGATGTATTCGACGATCCGGTCCTTGACGTCCTCGAGGCCCGCGTGGTCGGCGTCCAGCACCTCACGCGCGTGCTCCGGATCGAGGCGCTCGTCGGAGCGGTTGCTCCACGGCACCGCGATCAGCCAGTCCAGGTACGTCCGGATCACGGTCGACTCGGCGCTCTGCTCGCCCATCCGCTCGAGCCGTCCGAGCTCCTTCTCGGCCTGCTCGCGGACCGGGTCGGGCATGCCCGCCTCTTCGATCTTGGTCCGGTACTCCTCGACGACGGACGCGTCGTCCTCACCGAGCTCCTTGCGGATCGACTCCATCTGCTTGCGCAGGAAGTAATCGCGCTGCTGCTTGTCGGCGCCGGACTCGACGTCGTCCCGGATGCGCTTGCGCACCTGGAGCTCGGCCAGCCGCTCGCGCTGCAGGTTGAGGGCAAGCTCGAGCCGCTCGGTCACGTCGAGCGTCTGGAGCAGCTCCACCTTATTCTCGTAGGACAGGTCAGGCGAGTACCCGCCGGTGTCGGCGAGCGCGCCTGGCTCGGTGATTCCGCGCAGGAATGAGGAAACGCGCGAGTCGGCACCACGCAGCTCGAGAATCTCCTCGACGACCGCGCGGTACTCGCGCTCCAAGTTGCGGGTCTTGCCGTCGACCGGAACGGGATCGGGGTGCTCCTCGACCTCGACGTACAGCCGGCCGTCGGGCGCGGTGTTGGCGGCGCCGGCGACACCACGGTGGAGTCCCTGAAGAGCGACCGCGAGAGCGCCCCCGGGGAGGCGGACGCGATCCACGACCTCGGCGACGGTGCCAACGTTGGCAAATTCGTTTTCGTGTCTGGGAACGAGCAGGACTCGTTCCTCCTCGCCGGCGTCGACCGCGAGCGTGAGCGACATGCCCGGGAATGCCACGACGTCGTCGAGCGGGATAAGTAGAAGGCGACTAGACATCAAGCTCGTTCGCTTTCGATAGTTGCTTACTCAAGATAAGTGGAAGGATAGCAGTGCGTCAAGGGGGGATCTGAGTCCTCCTGGCTTAGATCGTAGGACGCTTCGAGGCGCATCCGGGTCGACGCCAAACCTCCACTTCTGGGATCATCCGCGGCCATGTCGGGCCCGGAGTCATCGCCTCCCGACGATGAGGCTCACGACGTGCTGGCGGCCGAGGCGTTCGCCCTGCCGGCGCGCGATCCGGCGCTCCGTCACGAGCCGATCGCCCTGCCCGAGGACCCGAGCGGAATCGCCGAGCCCCACGACGTCCTGGCCGCCGAGGAGTTCGCCATGCCGGCCAGCCAGCCGCCCTCCTCGCCGGTGGGTCACGCGGGGCGGATCGCCGCCAAGGTGCCGCTGCCGGTGCGTGTGGTGGCGCTCACCGCTGTGGCGCTTGGGTTGCTGCGAGCGCTACGACGCCAGCGCCGCTAGGCCCCCTACCTCGCCACGAATCCCGAGTCGATCAGGGCCGGGAAATTTCCGCCATTTCACGCGGAACGTCGGCCCCGTGACGGATTCTTCCCGCTGAGCGGGAGAAATCCGTCGCTGGCGCCGCGGGCATCCTCCATTGGCGGAAATTTCCCCCTTCCCTCGGGCCACCCCGGCCGCGGCGGCGGGCGGCGCGTTGGGGGCACAGGGGGGCGTCAGTGCGCGGTGGCGCGCCGGCGCGGGGGCATGAGGTCCGTGATCGTGCCCTCGGCCATCTCGGCGGCGAACCCGATCGTCTCGCTGAGCGTGGGGTGCGGGTGGATCGTGAGCGCGAGGTCCTCGGCGTCGGATCCCATCTCGAGCGCGTGGACGGTCTCGGCGATCAGCTCGCCGGCGTTGACACCGACGATGCCGGCGCCGAGCAGCCGGCGCGAGCCGGGCTCGAACAGCAGCTTGGTCATGCCCTCGTCGCGGCCGAGCGACAGCGCGCGGCCGGACGCGGCCCATGGGAACGTGGCCTTCTCGTACTCGACGCCGTCGTGCTTGGCCTCGGTCTCGGTCAGGCCCATCCACGCGACCTCGGGATCGGTGTAGGCGACCGACGGGATCGTCCGGGCGTCGAATTCGACGCTATGGCCCGCGATCACCTCGGCCGCGACCTTGCCCTCGTGCGAGGCCTTGTGCGCGAGCATCGGGCCGCCGACGACGTCCCCGATCGCGAAGATCGACGGCACATTGGTGCGCAGCTGGCGATCAACCGGGATGAACCCGCGTTCGTCCACCGTGACCCCAGCCTGATCGGCGCCAACCGCCCGCCCGTTCGGCCGGCGCCCGATGGCCACCAGGATGCCGTCGAACTTCAAGCTCTCCCCGCTCGAAAGCGCCACCTCCAGGTGCTTCTCGGAGGACTCGACCGCCTCGACCTTCGTCCCCAGGTGAATGCCGTCGTACCGCTCCGAGATCCGCTTGTGCAGCGGCCTCACCAAATCCGGGTCGCACCCGGGGATGAGCTGGTCGAGCAACTCGACCATCGTGACGTTGGAGCCGAGCGCGTCGTACACCGTGGCCATCTCGAGCCCGATGATTCCGCAGCCCACGACCAGCAGCCGCTTCGGGACAAACGGCAGCTCCAACGCGCCGGTAGAGGAGAAGATTCGCTCGTCGTCGGGCAGCGCCGGCAGCGACGCCGCCTCCGACCCCGCGGCGATGATGCAGTTGTCGAAGGTCACCCTGCGATCGCCGACGACCACGGTGTTCGGCCCGGTCAGCGAGGCGACGCCCGTGATGACCTCGACCTTGCGCTGCTTGGCCAGGCCGGCGAGGCCGCCGGTGAGCCGACCGACCACAGACGCTTTCCAAGACCGCAGCGCATCGACATCCACCTTGGGCTTGCCGAACTTGAGCCCGTGCTCGGCCATCTCCTCGGCCTCGGCCACGACGCGGGCGGCGTGCAGCAGGGCCTTGGACGGGATGCAGCCGACGTTCAGGCAGACGCCGCCGAGCGTGTCGTAGCGCTCGATCAACACCGTCTTCAGGCCGAGGTCTGCGGCGCGGAACGCGGCGGTGTAGCCACCCGGCCCGGACCCGATCACCACGACCTGGGCGTCGTGATCGCCGCCCGCGCCATCGGCCGAGGGAGGGGGAGGGGCCGGCTCGTGCTCGACCCGCGCCTCGGACACGGGCGCCGCGTCGGTCGGTGCGGCACCGTTTGGCTCCAGAGTCAGCAGCACGCTGCCCTCCGACACCCGGTCCCCGATCTGGACCCGCAGCTGAGCGACGGTCCCGGCCTCGGGCGCGGGCACGTCCATCGTCGCCTTGTCGGACTCGAGCGTGACCAGCGGGTCTTCGACGGCCACCTCGTCGCCGGGCGAGACGTGGATCTCGATCACCGGCACGTCGGTGAAGTCCCCGATGTCGGGGACGCGAATCTCGCTCACAGCAGCGCCCGCCGCAGATCGGACAGGACCTTGACCAGGTGCACCATGAACCGCGCCGCTAAGGCACCGTCGATGACGCGGTGGTCGTACGACAGGGACAGGGGCACCATCAGCCGCGGGACGAACTCGCGGCCGTCCCAGATCGGCTTCATCGCCGACCGCGTCGCCCCCAGAATCGCCACCTCCGGCGCGTTGATGATCGGCGTAAACGACGTCCCGCCGATCCCGCCCAAAGACGAGATCGTGAACGTGGCGCCCTGCATGTCGCCGGGCGAGAGCTTGCCCTCGCGCGCCGTGCCCGACAGCTCGGTCAACTCGCGCGCGATGTCGAGCAGGCCCTTCTTGTCGGCGTCCTTGATCACGGGGACGACCAGGCCGCCGGGTGTGTCGGCCGCGAACCCGACGTTGTAGTAGCGCTTCAAGATCAGGTCCTCGCCGTCCAGCGACGAGTTGAAAGTCGGGAACGCCTTCAACGTCGCCACCGACGCGACGACAAGGAACGCGACCATCGTCACCTTGACCCCGTCGCGCCCGTGCTCTTCGTTCAGCTGCTTGCGCCACGCCTCCAACTCGGTGATGTCGGCCTCGTCGTTGTGGGTGACGTGGGGAATCATCACCCAGTTACGCGCCAGCACCGGCCCCGAGATCCGCTGGATCCGGGACCGCGGCACCCGCTCGATCTCGCCGAATTTCGAGAAGTCGATCGTCGGCCACGCCGGGAGATCCAGGCCAAGACCCGGGCCGCCACCCGCAGGCGCCGCACCCGGCGCCGAGGGAGCCGGGCCGCCCGAAGCAAACGACTGGACGTCCTCCTTGGTGATCCGCCCCTTCCGGCCGCTCCCGGTCACCTGGTGCAGGTCCACGCCAAGCTCGCGAGCGATCCGGCGGACGGCGGGGCTGGCGTACACAGGACCGGCGCCGTTCCCGCCTGAAGGGGGAGGTGGCGGCGGTGGCGGCGCGGCCTGCTCCTCGGCCTGTGTCGCGCTCTCGACCGCGTCGGCCGCCTGTGTGGGAGCCGGCGCTTCTCCGCCGCCGTCGCTCGATGGCGACAGCGTCAGCAGCTCGACCCCCTGAGAAACCCTATCCCCAATCTTTACGAGCAACTCGCCCACCGTGCCGGCAAACGGCGCCGGCACGTCCATCGTCGCCTTGTCGGACTCGAGCGTCAGCAGCGGATCGTCCAGGGCCACGGTGTCGCCGGGCGAGACCAGGATCTCGATGACCGGGACGTCATCGAAGTCCCCGATGTCCGGAACCGCGACCGCCACCGCACCGGACTTCGTGCTCATACCGTGGTCGGGATCGGGGCCTCGGCGTCGATCCCGTAGCGCTCGATCGCCTCCTGCACACGCTGGGGCTCGATCGCTCCGCCGGCGGCGAGCTCCTTCAACGCCGCCACGACCACGTAGTGACGGTCGACCTCGAAGAAGCGCCGAAGGGCGCGGCGAGAGTCGCTGCGCCCGAATCCGTCGGTGCCGAGCACGCGATACGAACGCGGCACCCACTGGCGGATCTGGTCGGCGAACGCGCGGATGTAGTCGGTGGACGCGATCACTGGACCCTCACGATCCGCCAACATCGAGGTCACGTACGCCTGGTGCGGCTCCTCGAGGGGATGGAGCATGTTCCAGCGCTCTGCCTCGATCCCGTCGCGCCGCAGCTCGGTGAACGAGGTGACGCTCCACACGTCGGAGCCCACTCCGAAATCAGACTCCAACATCTGGGCCGCGGCGAGGACCTCATTCAGAATGGTGCCCGACCCGAGCAACTGGACCCGCGGACCCCCATCTGAAGAACGCAGCAGGTACATCCCGCGCAGGATCCCCTCGACGGCGCCCTCGGGCATCGCCGGGTGGTGGTAGTTCTCGTTCATCAGCGTGAGGTAGTAGAAGACGTCCTCCTGCTCGGCCACCATCCGCCGCAGCCCGTCCTGGATGATCACCGCCACCTCGTAACCGAACGCGGGGTCATACGCGCGGACGTTCGGCACGACCGAGAACAGCACGTGGCTGTGCCCGTCCTCGTGCTGCAGCCCCTCGCCGTTCAGCGTCGTCCGCCCGGCCGTGCCGCCGAGCATGAAGCCGCGCGTGCGCGAATCCGCGGCCGCCCACACGAGATCGCCCACCCGCTGGTAGCCGAACATCGAGTAGTAGATGTAGAACGGGATCATCGGGACGCCGTGCGCGCTGTACGACGTGCCTGCGGCGATGAAGGAGGAGATCGAGCCCGCCTCGGTGATCCCCTCCTCGAGAATCTGGCCGTGCTTGTCCTCCTTGTAGAACATCAGCTGCTCCGAGTCCTGCGGCTGGTAGAGCTGCCCGACCGGCGAGTAGATCCCGACCTGGCGGAACATTCCCTCCATCCCGAACGTGCGCGACTCGTCGGGCACGATCGGGACCACGTGCGAGCCGATCTTCTTGTCGCGCAGGAGCGCGGCGAGGACCCGCACGAACGCCATCGTGGTCGAGATCTCGCGGTCGCCGGTGCCCTCGAGCTGTCCCTTGAACGTCTCGAGCGGCGGGACCTCGAGCGGCGGCGCCTGACCCCGCCGCATCGGCAGGCTGCCACCGAGGGCGGCGCGCGAGGAGCGCAGGAACTGCATCTCGGGCGAGTCCTCGGGCGGCTTGTAGTACTCGGCCGCGCGCACCTGGTCGTCGGACAGCGGCAGCTCGAACCGGTCGCGGAAGGCGAGCAGCGCGTCCTCGGTCATCTTCTTGGCCTGGTGGGTGATCATCTGGCCCTCGCCGGAGACGCCCATGCCGTAGCCCTTGATCGTCTTGGCCAGGATCACCGTCGGCTGCCCGGTGTGGCTGACCGCCTCGTGGTAAGCGGCGTACACCTTCTGCTGATCCAGGCCACCGCGGTTCAGCAGCCAGATCTGATCGTCGGACATATGCGAGACGCGCTCGAGCAGGACCGGGTCGCGCCCGAAGAAGTGCTCGCGCACGTACGCGCCGTCGCGCGACTTGAACGTCTGGTACTCGCCGTCGACGCACTCCTCCATCACCTTGACCAGCCGGCCGTCGTGGTCCTCGGCCAGGAGCGGATCCCAGCGCGAACCCCAGATCACCTTGATCACGTTCCACCCGGCGCCGCGGAAGTCCGCCTCGAGCTCCTGGATGATCTTGCCGTTGCCGCGGACCGGCCCGTCGAGCCGCTGCAGGTTGCAGTTCACGACCCAGATCAGGTTGTCGAGGTGCTCGCGGCCGGCCATCCCGATCGACCCCATCGTCTCGGGCTCGTCCACCTCGCCGTCGCCGATGAACGCCCACACCTTGCGGCCGTCGGTCTCGGCGATCCCGCGCGCCTGGAGGTACTTCATGAACCTCGCCTGGTAGATCGAGGTGATCGCTCCGATCCCGAGCGACACGGTCGGGAACTGCCAGAACTCCGGCATCAGCCAGGGATGCGGATACGACGAGAGTCCACCCGGCGCGGACACCTCCTGGCGGAAGCCGTCGAGCTGCTCCTCGGTCAGGCGCCCTTCCAGATACGCGCGGGCGTAGTTGCCGGGGGAGGAGTGGCCCTGGAAGTACACGAGGTCGCCGCCGCGCCCCGATTCGGACTCACCGCCGTGCCAGAAGTGGTTGAACCCGACCTCGTACAGCGTGGCGAGCGACTGGAAGCTCGCGATGTGCCCGCCGAGCTCCGAGGACAGCTTGTTGGCGCGCACGACCATGGCGATCGCGTTCCAGCGAACGATCGACCGCAACCGCCGCTCGATATCGGCCCCACCCACCCCGCCGGGAAGCTTCGCCTCGCGCGCGGCCGGGATCGTGTTCACGTACGGCGTGGTGATGCTGGCGATCGGGCCGCTCCCCGCCAGCTCCGCGCGCTGCACCGCGCGGGCGAGGATCTGGCGCGCGCGGTCGGGGCCGTCGTGCTCGACGACCGCGTCCACCGCCTCGAGCCACTCGGTGGTCTCGGCGGCGTCGATGTCGGCGCCGGCGCCGTTCGCGCTTGCGGTTTTCAGAGAGTCAGTCATGCGCGCCTTAAGGCTCAATATACCCCGGCCTTTCTCGCCCAGATTGCACCGTCACATCGATTTCCCCTACGGTTGGGGGGTGTCGCTGAGGGAACTCGACGGCGTGGTCGGAGCGCCTTGGGCGCGGCCGCTGGCCGGCGCGCTCGATCAGCTCGTGGTCGAGTCCGACGCGCTTGCCGATAACCCGTTGGGCGATCCCGCGCGACGGCCGCTGTACGTCTACCGGCCGCCCGGGGTCGAGCTCGATCACCCGCGGCCTCTGCCCGCCGTGTACGTGATCCAGGGATTCACCGGGCAGATCGACATGTGGACGGCGCGCACGGCGTTCGAGCCGAACTTCGTCGAGCGACTTGACGCGATGTTCGCCGCCCGGGCCTGCCCCGACGCGATCGTGGTGTTCGTCGACGCGTGGACCTCGCGCGGCGGCTCGCAGTACATCAACTCGGCGTCGACGGGCCGCTACCTCGACTACCTGTCCGACGAGGTGGTGGCGTTCGTCGACGAGCGCTATCCCACGCTGGCCAGCCGGGACCACCGGGGCCTGGCCGGCAAGTCGTCCGGCGGCTACGGCGCGATGGTGGTGCCGATGCTGCGCCCCGACGTGTTCGGTGCGCTAGCGTCGCACGCCGGCGACGCACTGTTCGAGTGCTGCTACCTGAAGATGTTCCCCGAGGTCGCCCGGACGCTGCGCGACCACTTCGACGGCTCCTACGAGGTTTTCTTCGAACGACTGTCGGCGTCCGACCACTTCGACTTCGGGCGCTTCGGCGGGCCGTTCGAGGCGTACGGCTACGCGTGCGCGTACTCCCCGGACCTGAACCGGCCCGGCGCCGCGCTCCTGCCGTTCGATGTCTCGACGGGCCGCCTGAACGACGACGTGTGGGCGCTGTGGCTCGAGCACGACCCGGTGCGCATGGCCCACCGCCACGCCGACGCGCTGCGGAGCATGCACCGCATCTACCTCGACGCCGGCCGCAGCGACGAGTACTTCCTCGACCTCGGCGCCGAGGCGTTCGCGCAGGAGCTCTCGAAGATCGGCGCGGCGCACACGCTCGAGCTGTTCGAGGGCAAGCACGGCGGCATCACCTACCGCTACCCGGGCGCGATCCGCGAGCTCGTGACCGCGCTCCAGACGTGACCGCGACGGCCGACCAGGAGCTCGCGTTTGCTGGACCCGCGGCGCTGGCCAAGCTCGTGCGCGAGCGGCAAGTCAAGCCGCGCGAGCTGGTCGAGCTGTGCCTGCGCCGGATCGAGGCGATCGACCCCACGCTGAACGCGTTCCGGGTGACCATGGCCGAGGAGGCGCTGGCCGCGGCCGACACCTTGTCCGAGGCGGACGGCCCACTCGCCGGCGTCCCGATCGCGGTCAAGGACGACATCTCGGTGGCCGGCCAGTCTGTGACGCGCGGCTCGCGTTCCTACGGTCCCCCCGCGAGCGCCGACGGCGAGGTCGTCCGGCGCCTGCGCGCGGCCGGCGCGATCCCGATTGGGATCACCAACGTCCCCGAGCTGATGATCTTCCCCTGGACGGCGAGCGCCGCGAACGGGGTGACACGCAACCCCTGGAACCCGCAGCGCACGCCCGGCGGGTCCTCGGGCGGCTCGGCGGCCGCGGTCGCGGCCGGGATGGTTCCGTGCGCCACCGGGTCAGACGGCGGGGGCTCGATCCGGATCCCCGCCGCGTGCTGCGGGCTGGTCGGGATGAAGCCGACGCGAGGCCGGGTCTCCTCGCAGCCGGCGAGCGAGGGCTGGCTCGGGCTCAGCACGTTCGGCGCGCTGGCGCGGACCGTGGCCGACAGCGCAATGCTCCTGGACGTCATCCACGGGTCGCTGCCGGGGGATGCTTACGTCGCGCCGCCGTTCGAGGGCAGCTACCTGCAGGCCGCCTCCACGCCGCCCGGGCGGTTGCGGATCGCGGTCTCCCGCAAGCTGCCCCCCGGCTTCCTCGCGTGGCTGTCGGCCGACCAGCGCGGCGCGTTCGAGCGGATGGGAGCGCTGCTCTCCGAGTTGGGCCACGAGGTCGTGCAGCGCAATCCCGCCTACGGCGCGGGCGGGATCGAGTTCACGCAGATGTGGTTGCGCGGAATCGCGGAGGAGTCGGCGCACGTCCCCGACCGCTCGGTGCTCGAGCCCTCGACCCGGCAGCTCGTCGCGGCCGGGCGCCGTCTCATCTCCGACCGCCGGAGGGAGAAGCTGCTCGTGCAGCGCGCGGCTCGCACCGCTCGGGTGCTCGAGCTGTGGCAGGACGTCGACGTGCTGCTGACGCCGGTGCTGGCCAGCACCGCGATCGCCGCCGAGGGCGCCTACGGCAAGCCGGCGCCGCTGGCCATGGACCGGGCCTCGCGGTTCATGCCGTACAACCCGCTGTTCAACGTCACCGGACAGCCGTCGATCGCGCTGCCGGCGGGGTTCGGCGCCGACGGCCTACCGCTCAGCGTGCAGCTGGTCGGCCGACTCGGCGCCGAGGATCTGCTCTACTCGCTCGCCGGCCAGGTCGAGGCCGCGCGCCCCTGGGGGCAGCACCGCCCCCGCGTCTGAGCCGCCGCCGTCGAACAGCTCCTTGGACAGCTCCAGGAACTCGGCCGCCGCGGGTCCGAGGCGCCGGCCCTCGCGACACGCCAGCGTGATGTCCCGCCGGAGTGATGGCTCGGTCAGCGCCGTCACCACCACGTCGGTGCCGGGACGCTCGGCGTCGGAACGGGGCAGGATCGCCACGCCCATGTCGCGCGCCACGAGTCGCTTGATCCGCTCGCTCTCGTTCGACTCGAGCTTGACCTGAGCGTCGAAGCCGGCGTGGCGCGCGGCGATCGTGAGGAGCTCGCGCAGCCGCGCGCCCTCGCGATAGCTGATGAACTGCTCGTCGGCGAGCTCCGCCATGCGCACCTCGTGCCGGCCGGCCAGCGGGTGGTTGGCGGGGAGGACCGCGACGAGCTCCTCGGACACGAGCTGGTGCAAGCCCAGCCCGTGGCTCTCGATCCGTTCGGTCACCGACAGGAAGGCGAGATCGAGCACGTCGTCGCGCAGCATCTCGGCCAGCTCCTCGCTCGACTGCTCGCGAACCGTGAGCTCGACGCCGGGGTGGCGCTGGTGGAACACCGCCAGCGCAAGCGACACGTCGACCGGCCCCATGGTGTGCATCGTCCCGACCATCAGGTGGCCCGACCGCACTCCCGCGAGCGCCTGCATCTCCCCGGTCGCCGCGTCGACCTCGGCGAGGATCCGGCGCGCCCGGGCCACCAGCGTGCGCCCGGCCTCGGTGATCGTCACGCGCCGCGTGGTCCGTTCGACCAGCGCCAGCCCGACCTCCTGCTCGAGCCGGCGGATCTGCTGGGACAGCGCGGGCTGCGCGATGTGCTCGCGCGCGGCGGCGCGGGTGAAGTGCTGCTCGTCGGCCAGCGCGACCAGGTACCGGAGCTGGCGAAGTTCCATAAGCAGAGTCTATAAGTCGCTGAGAGTTTTCGTCTTTGACATATCAAAGCGTCGTCGCCATCATGCTGAACACACCCTCTCCTCCCTCAGAGCGCGCCCCGGAGGTTCGGCCAGATGGTTCGCCGGACTCGGGGCGCGTCTCTTTTCTCGGGTTGGTTTGGGTCTGCGCTCTAGGCGAGCTGCGGCGCCACCCGCTCGCCTAGTAGCGCTACCGCATCGACGTCGTCGTGCACCAGCTGCTGGCACATGACGCGGCTGAGCCCCGCCTCGCGATAGACCCGGAACTGCTCGACGGCCTGATCCAGGGTGGCCACGATCCAGCCGTTCGGGGGCTCGCGCCGGAGTGTGTCGCCGTCGCTGCCGATTCGCTCGGCGACTCGCTGGGCGCGGTCGGCCAGGTCCGCCTGGTCGGCGCCGATGACCGTGCCGATCATGGCCGAGAACGGGATCGGCTCGCGCCCGGCCTGTTCGCACGCCCGCTCGATCGCGCCGCGACGACGGCGCACGTCGTCGAGCGAGGGGAACGGTGTGTTGTACTCGTCGGCGTAGCGGGCGGCCAGCGCGGCGCTGCGCGGGCCCGCGTTGCCGCCCATGATCAGCGGCGGATGCGGTTGCTGGACCGGCTTGGGCTGGGCGTCCAGGTCGGACAGGACGTAGTGCTTGCCCTGGAACGAGAACGCCCCGCCGGCCCACGTCCCCATCAGGATCTCGAGCTGCTCTTCCAGAACGTCCACGCGCTCGGCGGTGGGCAGGAAGGGCAGGCCGTAGGCTGCGTGCTCGCGGTCGTGCCAGCCGGCGCCGAGGCCCAGATCGATCCGGCCACCCGACACGTGATCGGCGGTCACCACGAGCTTGCCGAGGACCGAGGGGTGGCGGAAGCTGGCCGGTGAGACCAGCGTGCCGAGCCGCAGGGTGGTGGTCACCGCGGCGAGGGCATTGATCGTTCCCCAGGCGTCGAGCGAGCCGCGGTCGGGGTGCTGCCCGTCGAGGTTGAGGTAGTGGTCGGAGCGAAACAGGGTCGGGATGCCGTGACGTTCACACGCCTGCGCCAGCGCTTGCCACTGCGGCCAGCTCACGCCCTCCTGACCTTCGATCATCAAGCACACGTCCACGGCGACAGCTCCTTGATAGAAGGGATCGCGATGGTATTGCTTCCGCGCCGCGGCGCGTTGGTCGCGGCAGTTGCGCTCGCAGTCGTGGTCCTGACCGGGTGCGGGGCGGGCTCCTCGAACCGCCGAAGCCGACGTCAGTCACCGGCGCCGATCGTCGTCACCGTGCAGACCGGCAAGCCCGGGCGCGATATTCCGTACGGGTTCCTCGGGCTGTCGCTCGAGTTCCGCTCGGTCGAGGCCTACGCCGGCGTGCCCGAGGTCTCGACGGTGAGCTCGGTCGACGGGCGCTACGCGGTGTCGCTGCCGGCCGGGAGCGCCGCGCTGCTTACGCTCCTGCCGCCCGCATCCCCGTGAGGCGCCGTTCGGTCGCGGGCGCCGCCGTCGGGGCGATGTCGGCCAGAGTTCACGCCGTGGCGTTCCTCCACGCGAATCCGCGGGGTTTGTCTTCCTGTTCGGATTCGCCCCGACTGGGCGGTATTGCTCCCTCTTGAACCAAATAACGGTTCGTAGGCGCTGGCGCTTCCGACAGGGCCACTAGGTCCGCTTCGTCGCGGTGAGCGCCTCGACTGCGTCACTCGGGCGGGCTGAGCGAGCCACCTGGGTCCGCGGGCACGACCGCGACGGTCGAGTTGGGGCGCCGGTACTCCTCGGCGGTCAGCGGGCTCGAGAGCACGAAGTCCGCGGTGGCACGGTTGCACGCGGTGGGGACGTTGCAGACGACCGCGATTCGCAGCAGAGCCTTGACGTCGACGTCGTGCGGCTGGGGCTCGAGCGGATCCCAGAAGAAGATCAGGACGTCGATCCGCCCTTCCGCGATGGCCGCGCCGACCTGCTGGTCTCCACCGAGCGGGCCGCTCAGAAAGCGATTCACCTGCAGGTCGAGCTCGCCCGCGATCAGCCCGCCGGTGGTGCCGGTCGCGTACAGCTCGTGCCCGGCCAGGGTCCCGCGATTGAACCGGGCCCACTCGAGCATCTCGCCCTTGCAGTTGTCGTGCGCGATCAGCGCGATGCGCTTGCGGCGCGGCATCATGGGCGGCGGGACATCGACCATCGGTATAACCCACGATACCCCCGCGCGCCGGGCGTCCGGTTACCGCGCCGGAAACTAAACCTTTGCTTCCGGCGGCCGATGCAGGCGTCCTAATGGACAGCGAGACGCCTGACCCGAGCGCGGGGCCGACGCTCGACGTCCCGGTCCTGCGTGCCGTCATCGCGATGCACCACGAGCTCGCGGCGGTCGGCCTCGATCTGAAGGCCGTCATGCAGCGGATCGCGGACCGCACCCGCGAGCTGACCGGCGGCACCGCGGCGGCGGTGCGGCTGCTCGACGGCGACGCCCTCGTGTGCGGGGCGACGAGCGGCGCTCGCGAGATCGCCAAGCCGCACCGTCTCCCGCTCGGAAACAACCTCTCCGGCCACGCCATGCGCAGCGGGCGCTCGCTGCTGTGCGTCGACGTCGACGACGACGACCGGGTGGACGCAGCGCTGTCGCGCAGCCGCGGCGTGCGCTCGATCATCGCGGTGCCGCTGCTCCACGCGGGACAGGCGGTCGGCGTGCTCCTGCTCTACGGCGACAAGGCCGGTGCGTTCGGCGAGCGAGACGTGATGATGATGGAGCTGCTGTCCGTCGTCCTGTCCGGCGCGATGGCGCACGCCGCGGAGTTCGAGGCCAAGCGCGACCAGGTCCAGGCGCTGGCGCGATTTGAGGCGACGTTCGCCAACGCGCTGACTGGGATGGTGCTGCTCGACCTCGACGGCCGGATCCTCGACACCAACCCGGCGATCCAGCGCCTGCTCGCCTACTCCCACGACGAGCTCGCCGGCAACCGGCTGTCTCAGTTCGTCTCCCCGGCCGATCGCCGCAAGACCCGCTCGGCCTACCTGCGGATGGTCGGCTCCGGCGGCACGTCGCTGCGGATGCAGCATCGCTTCGTCGGCCGTGAGGGTGACGTCATCTGGGTTGACTCCTCGGCGTCGCTCGTGCACGACTCCGACGGCCGGCCAAGCTTCGCGATCGCGATGATCCAGGACATCACCCAGCACAAGGAGGCCGAGGCGGCGCTGCTCTCGCAGGCGGCGCTCAACCAGCACCAGGCCCTCCACGATGCGCTGACCGGACTCGCCAACCGGACGCTGTTCAACGACCGGATCGGCCACGTGGTCAACCCGCGGCGGCGGACCGACGCACGGTGCGCGGTCGCGGTCGTCGATCTCGACGGCTTCAAGGAGATCAACGACTCGTTGGGTCATGCCGCGGGCGACGAGCTGCTCGTCGAGCTGAGCCGGCGCCTCGAGTCCGCGCTGCGCACCTCTGACACCGTCGCGCGCCTCGGCGGCGACGAGTTCGGGATCCTGCTGCCGGAGATCCGAAGCCGCGAGGACGTGCTTCACGCGGTCGAGCGCATGCGGGTGGCGATCGAGGAGCCGGTCGCGCTCCAGGGGCTCTCGGTGTCGCTCGAGGCGTCGATCGGCATCGCCCTGTACCCCGATGACGGGGAGGACGCCGAGAGTCTGCTGCGCTGCGCCGACGCCGCGATGTACCACGCCAAGGACGAGAAGTCGGGCTCGGCCTTCTACGACGCCAGCCGCATCCGGCACGGCACCCCGCGGGTCACGCTGATGGGCGAGCTGCGCCGCGCGCTCGACCGCCACGAGCTCGTCCTCTACTACCAGCCGAAGGCCGTGCTGCTCGACGGGGGGGTCCACGCGGTCGAGGCGCTGCTGCGCTGGCAGCATCCCGATCGCGGCCTCGTCGGGCCCGACGAGTTCATCCCGATGGCCCAGCAGACCGGATTGATCAAGCCGCTCACGCTGTACGTGATCGACGCCGCGCTACGCCAGTGCCAGGCCTGGCTGACCGATGGCCTGCGCCTGGCCATCGCGGTCAATCTGTCCGCCCGCAACCTGGTGGACGGGGACTTCCCCGATCAGGTGGCGGGCCTGCTCGAGCGGTGGGAGATCGAGCCCGATCTGCTCGAGTTCGAGATCACCGAATCGGCCATGCTGACCGATCCCGGCCGCACTCGGCTGATCCTCGAGCGGCTCTCGAGCATGGGCATCCGGCTCTCGATCGACGACTTCGGCACCGGGTACTCCTCGCTCGCTTACCTCAAGCGCCTGCCGGTGAACGAGATCAAGGTCGACCGGTCGTTCGTGATGAACATGGACGAGGACGAGGACGACGCCACGATCGTACGCTCGACCATCGACCTCGGGCGCAACCTCGGGCTCGACGTGGTCGCCGAGGGCGTCGAGAGCGAGCAGGTGTGGGAGCGGCTGCGGACCCTGGGCTGCACTGCCGCCCAGGGGTACTACCTGAGCCGTCCGGTCCCGGCGTCCGAGCTCCAGGCGTGGCTCGAACAGCGCCGCCTGGGGATCGCCCGCGCTACGCCGGATCGCTCTTGATGTGGCCCACGAGCCTGGCCAGGTGGTCGATGAACCGGTCCGCCTCGTCCTCGTCGAGCTCGCCCAGGAAGCTGACCAGCGGCGCGGCGTGGCGCCTTCGCATCTCGGCCACCGCGCTCCGCGCCGCGTCCGAGAGCGAGACGACGATCAGCCGGCGATCCCGCTCGTCGTGATCGCGCTCGACGAGCCCCGCCCGCGCGAGCTCGCCGACCACCAGGCTGGCGTGCGCCGTCGTGATGTCCATGCGCTGCCCCAGCTCGGAGACCGTCCCAGGGCCTTCGATCGCGAGCGAGATCAGCATGCCGATGTGACGTTCGCCGTGGCGGCCGGCCTCCCTGAGTCCCTCGGGGATCTCGCCGCTGCGGCGCCGCCAGGCGAACGCGAGCGCGGGCATGAGCGGAGCCAGGCGGGCGATCTGTCGGCGGCGACTTACCACGGCTATTTGAATATCAAATCTACTTGGATACGTTAGAGGTATGGGGAAAGCCGGCGTTCGTGCCGATGATTCCCCATCACGAAACATTTCTTCGTCTGGTCTTCGTCTACTCTCGGATCATTGAGCTTGCAATGTCTAATGCCCTCGCGATCATCCTGAAGCCGCTCAACTGGGGATGGGCCGTGTCCCTCACCAACGGGCGTGAGCTGGCGCGGTTCTACGGTCCGGGCGCGCACCGGCGCGCGTTGCGTTACCTGCGCGACGAGCTCGGTCCGGGCGCGTTCGTCCTGCAGTCCTGAGATCTGCGCGTCAGCGTCACGCGTACGCGGACGCGAACAGGTAGGTGGTGGCGAGGGTCCGGTATGGCCGCCACGCCTCGGCGATGCCCAGCACCTCGTCCTGGCTCGGCAGGTGGTCGAGTCCGTAGTTCCGCTGGATCGCCTTGCGCAGCGCGAGATCCCCAGGGAGCACGACATCCTGCCGATCTAGCGCGATGATCAAAAAGCCGTGCACGGTCCAGGACCCGACTCCAGAGATCGCCGTGAGCTGCGCCTCGATCTCGGCGTCCGACATCTGGCGCAGCGCCTCGTCGGTGATCCGGTGCTCGGCGAACTCAGTCGCGAGCGCGTAGATGGTCTGAACCTTCCGGCGCGAGAGGCCCGCGGCGTGCAGGATGTCCGGGTCAGCGCCGAGCACCTGCTCGGGGGTCGGGAGATGGCCGCCGAACCGGTCCTGTATGCGGGTGAGCAGCGTGCGCGTGGCCGCGACGGACAGCTGTTGGCCGACCACCTGGAAGATCAGCGCGCCGAACGCGTCCATCCTCGGTAGCTCGCCGAGCCACTTCCGCGGATCGAAGTCCGGATGCGCGTCGATGAGCGCTCGCAGGACGGGGTCCGCCTCGTGCAGGTACGCGCGCGCTTGGCCGAGCGTATCCGGCTCAGTCACGCTCGCAGCCCGGTCCGGAAGCCGCTCGTTAGCCACCGTCGGCCACGATATCCGGTCCAGCCAACCCCGGCCGGGTCACCGGTCCTGCTCGCTACGCTCTGCGGCGATCTTGCCCGGGGCTCCACGTTACCAGTCCTGTTGTAGGTAGCTGAGCGCCGGCTTGCGCCTGCCGCGGCTGAGACCCGATCTCGCACCTCTGCGCGATAGCCGCGACTTCCGGCTCATCCTGGGCGGGAGCTTCCTGTCCGGGCTCGGCGGGCAGGCGACGCTGGTCGCGCTGCCCTACCAGGTGTACATCCAGACGCGCTCGGCGGCGCTCGTCGGGCTGCTCGGCGCCGTCGAGCTCCTACCGCTGATCGCCGCGGCGTTACTCGGCGGCGCGATCGCAGACCGGGTCGACCGGCGCAAGCTGCTCCTGCTCGACCAGGTCGGCCTCGTGCTGACCGCCACCGGCCTGGCCGCGGCGGCCGCGGCCGGCCATCCGCCGATCGCGGTGCTGTACGGGTTGGCGGCGCTGCTGGCCGCGTTCGTTTCGCTCGAGAGCGTGGTCGTGTCGGCAATCGTTCCGAACCTCGTAGATCGCGCTCAGCTACGCGGGGCGCTCGCGCTCGAGTACGGGCTGGGCACGCTCACGATGGTCGTCGGGCCCGCGATCGGCGGGCTCGTGATCAGCGCGCTCGGCTTGACCTGGGCCTACGCGATCGACGCGATCAGCTGCGCGGCGATGGTCATCGCCGTCCTCCCGGTATCGGCGCAGCCTCCTCATGAGGTGGCGCCACACGAGCGGCTTCGCGACTCGATCGTCGAGGGTCTGCGTTACGTCCGCGGCAACCAGGCGCTGCTCGGGTCGTTCGCGATCGATCTCGTGGCGATGACGTTTGGAATGCCGCGGGCGCTGTTCGCGGTCCTGTCAGTCGGCGTGTATCACGCCGGGGCGGCCGGTACCGGGGCGCTCTACTCGGCCACGGCCGCCGGCGCGACGCTCGCCGCGATGACGACCGGATGGCTTCCGCACGCGCGCCGGCTCGGGCTGGTCGTGATCTGGGCTGTCGTGGTGTGGGGGACGACGATCGCGTTCGCCGGCCTGGCCCGCAGCCTGTGGGTTGCCGCGGCGTTGTTTGCCCTGGCCGGAGCCGCCGACTCGGTCAGCGCGGTCTGCCGCACGACGATCAACCAGACGGTGACGCCCGAGCGGATGCGCGGCCGCATGTCGTCGGTCTTCTCGCTTGTCGTGACCGGCGGACCCCGGCTAGGCGACATCGAGTCCGGGGTCGTGGCCGGCGCCACCAGCCCACGCTTCTCGGTCGTCTCCGGCGGCGTGCTGTGCGTGATCGGCGTCGCGGTGATCGTCGTCGCGTTCCCGGCGCTGGCCCGCTACGACGCGGAGGACTGGATCAGCGCGCCGGTGGCCAGCTCGACGTGATGTGGTTCGGGCCGGCCGCCGACGCGATCGAGCCTGTGCCTAGCCGTCGCTCACGGTCCCGCTGCGGTCCACGTGCAGCGGGTTGGCCCCGAGCAGTGTGTGGAGCCGATGCGACTCCGGCAACGTGGCCGCGAATCGCTCGATGCCCTGCTGGATGTCTTCGGTGGACAGGTCCGGAGACGGGCTCAGACCGACCCCGATCACCTCGATGAAGTGCCATTCGTCGCCATCGCTGACGATGCACTCCCAGAAGTGCCCGGCTTCGCTATAGCCGGAACGGATCACGGCCGCGCCGATTCCGCTCGGGCTGTGTCGTGCCGCGAACGCCGCCTGCGCGCGCAGCTCCTCGTCCGACGGGTGGTCTGGGCTGCGGTCCTCTGACATCGTGAGAGAAGCTACCAGCGCTACGATCGCGGCCACGCCCATGGCATCCGAGCAAACGCTCCCGAGCCAGGACAGTGCGGAGGCGCTCATCGCCCGGGTGCCGAGCGAGGCCCGCCGGCACGACGCCGAGAGGCTCTGTGCCCTGCTCGTCGAGTGGACGGGCGAGGCTCCGGTGATCTGGGGTACCAGCATCATCGGCTTTGGCCGCTACCGCTATCGCTACGACAGCGGTCATGAAGGCACGGCCGCGTTGGTCGCGTTCTCACCGCGCAAGGCAAACCTCGTTCTGTACCTCGTCGGCGGTGTCCAGGACCGGTATCCGAAGCTGCTCCGGCAGCTTGGTCCGCACAAGGCCGGGAAGGGGTGCCTGTACCTCAGACGCCTCGACGACGTTGACCACGAGGTGCTGCGCGCGCTGGTCGAGCGCACGGTCCGGGTGCACCGTGGTGCCGACCGGCGCCTCAGGTCATGCGGCGGTAGCGCCACACCGACAGCGGGATGAACACGGCCAGCAGGCCGGCGATCCAGGCGATCGCGCCGCCCAGGGAGGATGGTGTTCCGGGGACGAGGGCCAGGGAACGCGCGGCGTTCGCGGTCAGGGTCACCGGGCTTACCTTCGCGAATGCCTGCAGCCAGCTGGGCATGCTCGAGACCGGCACGAACACCGAGCTCGCGAACACCAGCGGAAACAGGACCACGAAGCCGGCCGACTGGGCCGCCTCGGCGCTGCGCACGGTCAGGCCGAGGAGCGCGAAGATCCAGCTCAGCGCGAGACCGAAGCCGCTGACGAGCGCGATACAGCCGATCGCCTGGAGGACTCCGGCCTGGAAGCGGAAGCCGATGATGTAGCCGACGACGATCATCAGCACGATGATCAGAACGTTGCGGACCAGGTCCGCCGAAGTCCGGCCGATGAGCACCGCGGACCGTGCCATCGGCATCGAGCGGAAGCGGTCGATCACGCCGAGCTTCAGGTCGTCGGACAGCCCGATGGCCGTCATGCTCGCCCGGAACGTCACCGACTGGACGAGGATGCCGGGGAGGAGGTAGTCGATATAGCTTACGCCGGGGGGCAGTGAGTGACTGATCGCGCCGCCGAACACGTACGTGAACAGGAGCACGAACATGATCGGTTGGATCGTCGAGAAGATCAGCAGATCCGGCTGGCGGACGAAGTGACGAAGGTTGCGCACGCTGACGACCTGCGCGTCGGTGATGTCAGCACGGAGCTCGCGCGGCGAAAGGCGCCACCACCGCGACGGGCGCCTCGCGGCGGGGCGCACGACCGCGGGAGCGAGTGAAACCGGAGCGGCTGGCGTCTTCGCGCGGGCCGGCGTCGGTCCGCCGGCGCCATTACCGTCTTGAGCCCCTGCGCCGTTCTCGCTCGGCGGAGCGCCGGTCAGCTGCAGAAACACGTCGTCGAGCGTCGGCCGCCGGAGCCCGAGGTCGCTCACCGCGATCCCCGCCCTGCGCAGCGCCGACGCCGCGTCCTCGATCATCTCGAGACCATCCCGCGGCGCGGGCAGCGTCAGCTGCGCGACTCGCTCGCCAGGCTCCGGCTCACCGCAACCGATCCCGGCCAGGGCGGCCCGCGCGGTGTCCCGTTCCGCCGCTCGGACCAGCTCGACCTCGAGGATCTGTCCGCCGACCCGGTCCTTGAGCTCGCTGCCCGTGCCCTGCGCGATCACGCGACCGTGGTCGATCACGGCGATCTGCTCGGCGAGCTGATCTGCCTCCTCGAGGTACTGAGTCGTCAGCAGAAGCGTGGTCCCCTCTCGGACGAGCTCGCGCACGACGGACCAGATCTCCATGCGGCTGCGCGGATCGAGCCCGGTCGTGGGTTCGTCCAGGAACAGCACACGCGGGCGGGTAAGCAGGCTGGATGCGAGGTCGAGACGGCGCCGCATCCCTCCGGAATACGTGCGGGCCGGCCGGTCGGCGGCGTCGGCCAGGTCGAAGCGCTCGAGCAGCTCGTTCGCGCGCCGGCGAGCCTCTGCGGCCGAGAGGTCGAACAGGCGTCCGAACATCTGGAGGTTCTCCCGGCCGGTCAGCATCTCGTCGACGGCCGCGAACTGGCCGGTCAGACCCATGAGCTCCCGCACGCCCGCGGCGTCACGGACGACGTCGCGGCCAAAGATCTCGGCCCTTCCGGCGTCCGGAGCAAGCAGCGTGGCGAGTACGCGGACGAGGGTCGTCTTGCCCGCGCCGTTCGGCCCCAGCAGCCCAAACACCGTGGCCTCCGCGACGTCGAGGTCGACCCCGGCAAGAGCCGTGGTCGTCCCAAACCGCTTCACCACACCCTCGACATGAACGGCCGAATCAGCCATCAGCAACCGTCCAAGGATGACACGCTCGATCGTGCGCCAGTTTGAGTCAGTGGTCCTACGGCGCCAGAGCCGGCTCTGGGGCGCCCGCGCCGTCCGTGACGGCCGAGCCTTGCACCGTCTCGTCGTGATGGCAGGCGCCGATCGCATGTCGGGCCAGAGCGACGACGGTTGTCGCCGTGCGAGCCTCGCACTGGCTGGGCAGGATCGCCAGCGCGAGCAGGAACCCCACGCCGAAGATGCCGGCGGCCCACCAGAACGCCGTCGTGTCGCCGTGGACCTGGGCGGCGGGGGCAAGGCCTGGCACGCGGGGATGGCTCGTGAGGTAGCTGGCAACGGCCGTGGCGTAGATCGTTGAGAGCAGCGAGGTGCCGACCGACCCGCCGATTTGCTGGGACGTATTGACCATCGCGGAGGCGATCCCAGCTTCGTTCGGGGGCACGCCGAGCGTCGCGGCCGAGAACGTCGGGGCGAAGATGCAGCCCATCCCGACGCCGATGACGAGCAGACCGGGAAGGACGCCGGTGCCGTAGCCGGAGGCGGGGGTGAGTTGGGTGAACAGGAGCATCCCGACCACCCCGAGCGCCATGCCGACCAGCACCAGCGGTTTGACGCCCGTGCGCCCAATCAAGCGAGTCTGGACCGTCGTCGAGGTGATGACCAGCACGACGGTCAGGGGTAGGAAGGCCAGGCCGGTCTTGAGCGGCGAGAAGGCGAGGTTCACCTGCATGAAGTAGGTGAGGAACAGAAACACCGCGAAGACGCCGGCCCCGGTCACGAACAGCGCGGCGTACGATCCTCCGCGCGCCCGGTCCCACACGATGTGCAGCGGCATCAGCGGGTGCTCGACGCTTCGCTCGATCAGCACAAACGCGGTCAGCAACAGCGGGCTGGCGATGAGCGCGACGACGGTCGCGGTGGCGCCCCAACCGTGCGTCTCGGCGTTCGAGAAGCCGAATACGAGCGCGAACAGCCCCGACGTCCAGGTCAGCACGCCCGGAATGTCGACCCGCGCGCGTTCGGGCGGCCTGTGGTTGACGAGCAAACGGAGCGCCACGATCGTGGTGGGCACTGCGATCACGAGGTTGACGTACAGGCACCACCGCCACGAGAGCACCTGCGTCAGCACCCCCCCGAGCAGTAGTCCCAGCGCACCGGCGCCGCCGGCGACCGCGCCGAAGATCCCGAACGCCTTGGCCCAATCCTCGGTCCCCGCGAACGTGACCGTCAACAGCGACAGTGCCGCGGGCGCCAAGAGCGCGGCAAACACCCCCTGCGTCGCCCGCGCGGCGACGAGCACGCCGAAGGACTGCGCCAGGCCGCCGACCGCGGAAGCCGCCGAAAACCCCACCAACCCTACGATCAGCGCCCACTTGCGGCCGAACAGATCGCCCACCTTGCCGCCAACCAACAGCAGGCTGCCGAACGCCAGCGCGTACGCGGTGACGACCCACTGCCGACTCTCGTTAGAGAAATGCAACGCCCGCTGGGCCGACGGCAAGGCCACGGTCACGATCGTCGCGTCCAGCACCACCATCAACTGCGCGACGCTCAGCAGAGCGAGAACTGCCCACCGATTGGGGTCGCGAACGGTTTGAGCTGGCATGGACACTCGACTTTCGGTTGGGGGCACCGTTGTCTGGCTTTCGCTACCCGGCGACGAGTTCTCCCGCGCCGAGCCTCGCTGACAGGAACCGTCCGGCTCGATCCAGTGCGGCGGCCGCTTCGTCGAGCATCGGGGTGTAAGCCTGGAAGACGTGGGGCACCCGAGGGGTGCTCTCGAGCGTGACCTCGACGTCGGCGGTGGCGGCGTGTTGCGCCAGTCGGACGGCGTCGTCGAGAAGAACCTCGTGACTTCCGGCCTGGATCAGCAGTGGCGGCAGCCCGGACAGGTCGGCGAATATCGGGCTGACGAGACCCAGCGTGGCGCCGGTTCCCGGGGCATAGTCGGCGACCCGAGGTTCGAGGAGTTCCCGGCTGAGCAGCGGATCGACCTCGCGCTTGGCGTCCATGCTCGTACCGGACAGGGTGAGATCGACGTACGGTGACATCACGAACGCTGCGGCCGGTAGGGCCAGCCCTTGATCGCGGGCGTTGACCAGGGTGGCGATGGCGAGTCCGCCGCCGGCGGAATCTCCCGCGAAGGCGATATCCGAAGGGGAGATGCCACCCAGCAGGAGGGCCTCGTAGGCCGCTAGAGCGTCGTCGACCGCCGCAGGATAGGGATGCTCCGGAGCGAGCCGATAGTCGACCGAGATGACTTTGGCCCGCGTGCGCCGAGCGACCTCCGAGGCCAGGCCGGCCGCGAGGAAGGCGTCGGAGATCACGTACACGCCACCGTGGAAGTACAGAACAACGTGGCGAGCTTCGATTCCGTTGACCGTGATCTCGGCGGTCGGGACGGTGCCCAGTGCCGCTGCCGTGACGGTCACGTCGGCGGGCAGCGGCTGCGCCGATACCGCCTCGCGGAACTGTCGCCGTTGCTCGTTGACACTGCTGCCGACGGGGAAGGCTGACTGTCGCAGGATTGCTTCGACTGTCTCTCGCTGTTCGGCGCTCACGGCGGACCTCCCTGGCTTCGGATTGGTGCTCTTAACCTCACAGCTCACCTGGTGAGGCGGCCTCGCTTGATTCAGGCGATTTCGGCGTACCGCGAATGCGCCGGAGTTCGACCAGTTCTAGGCCGAGCGCTTCGATCTGCCCGAGTACGCCGAACACCGCGGAGCGATCCTCGAGCAAGCCGGTGAGAACGGTCTCGCCGCCCGTCAGCTCGGGCACCATCGAGGGAAACGCAGACAGGGCCGTAACCCCGAGCCGGCCCTTTATTCGGATCGTGTACAAGCCGGGCGGTGTGACCACACGGTCATCGTGCACTCGTGCCGGGTGAGCTGGCGACGCCGGAATCCGGTGATTGTGCGGATGGCGGTGGATTCAGCCTCGGTGGCGACCCGTCGCGAGCAGGCGCAGCTCGCGCGCCTGGTGCACGGCGGACGAACGATCGCGCGCGCCGAGCTTGGAGTAGATGTTGCGGATGTGGGTGTTGACGGTGTTGATCGACACGTAGAGCTCGCGCGCGATCTCGGGCCGCGTCAGATTTGTCGGCAGGTAGCGAAGGACGCGGAGCTCGCTCGGGCTAAGTTCCTCCGGTTGCAACGCATCCTCGCGATCGAGGATCGGGGCCGGGTCGCCTCGCAGTAGGTCGACGATGTCGCCGAGCAGGGCGGCGTGAGCCGTTTCGTGACGCGGCACCGCGTCGAGTAGCTGCGCTGCGTCCGTTATCGCAAACGGGAAGATCAGGCGATCCGGCTCGGCGGCGGCGAGCGCGGCCTCGGCTGCGGCGCCGGCCGCGATTCGATTCCCCATGTCCAGGTGCGCGATCCCAGCCAGCAGATGCGTTTCAACGAGGGTGAAAGCCGGGCCGGTCGTGGGGGTGAGGTCCGGGACGTCTGCAAGTACGTCCAACGCACCGGCGGGATCTCCCTCCGCGATGCAGATCACCGCACGCGCGTTGTAGAGGAAACCCATCCCACCGGGTCCGGCGGAGAATCCGGTCAGTGTTTCGCGCGCCCCATCCGGCATTCCGAGCCGAGCCTGCGTGGCCGCGAGCCATCCCACGACCGGGGTCGCGAAAGCATCGACACCGGTGAGTTGCGACTGCGCGTGCGCTCCAGCGGCGAACGCTTCGAGCGCGGCTTGACGGTGCCCACGAGCGATATGCAACTGACCCGTCACCAGGTGGAGCAGCACTGCGGCGGCCGGGTCAATTTGTGGCTTGGCCACCTCCCAGGCGCGGCGCAGCGCGGTCTCTCCCTCGTCGAACTCTCCCATCCAGGTCGCCCAGAAGGCTGCCGCCCCTAGCGCCGGCGCGAGTATCGGTCGATCGTCCAAGCCGTAGCGCTCGGCGAGGGCCACCGCCTGACGCCCCCGCTCGCGCGCGCTCGCGAGCGAGACAAGCCTGGTCGGGAAGATCTGGTGAGCGCGACACGCGACCTCGAGATACGGCCGGCCGATCGTCTGGGCGAGCGCGGCGCCCTCGGAAAGGTGCCGCTCGGCATCATCGAATCGCCGAGACCATGTCTCGACAATCCCGAGATTCAGCAGCGCGACTGCCCGAAGCTCGCTGCCCACCGCCACCTGATCGTTCGATTCGTCCGAGATCGAAGCATCGAGCAGGTTCACTTGGTCGATCACCTCGCCGAACTGACCGCTACGCCGTGCCAGCGCCAACCGAAGAGACGCGATGGCCACCGCGAGGCGCCGGCGGCGAGCCGGCGGGGCGCTCTGAACGTGGGACTCGGCCAGGTCCAGTTGAGCGGCCGCTTGCTCCATCCGCCCATGGTTCACCTCGCTTGCCGCATGGGCCAGCGCCAAATCTGGATGATCGGCTGACGCGCCCTCGGGAAACGTCTGGAGCACCGCGTCGATCGTTCCGGCTTGCCCTTCGAGCACCCAACTGAACGAGTGGTCGGCGACCAGCCGGGCGGCGTCAGGCCAATCGCCTGCCGCGATCGTGTGCCGCACCGCCTCAACCACGTCCCCATGGTCAGCGAGCCATTTGGCGGCCGTGCGGTGCAGGTCTGAAAGCTCGTCGGCGAACCGTCTGCGGAGCTCGAGGCGAAGGAAATCCGCCAGCAGGTGGTGGTAGCGAAACCAGGTGCGCTCGGGGTCGAGCGACATGACGAACGCGTTGGCGTCCTCAAGATCGAGCAGCATCTGCTCCGAGCCCGGGCGGCGGGCCAGCAGGTCGGCGAGTTCACCGTTCACCCGGTCGACGAGCGAGATTCGCAACAGCGTGTGCTGCACGTCGCTTGGTTGACGCTCGAGCATCTCGGCCATGAGGTATTCGCCAATCGCCCGATCGGTGCCCGAGAACTCGGCTACGAAGCGCTCAGGATCGGGGTGGCGGCTGAGCGCGATCGCCGCCAGGCGCAAGCCGGCCGCCCAACCCTCGGTGCGCTGGTACAACGCGGCCACCCCGTCGTCGGATAGGGCTATGCCCGACCCCGCGAGCAGCGCGCGCGTCTCGCGTTCGGTGAATCGGAGATCGGCGGCCCGGATCTCGGCGACCTCGTCGGCCAGCCTAAGCCGGTGCAGCCTGATCGGCGGATCCCGACGTGACGAAAGCACCACGCGCGCAGAGCTCGGGACGATCGGGAGCAGCTGCTCGAGCTCCGCGAGGGCTTGCCGTGACTTCAGCTCGTGGAGATCGTCGATGATCAGCACCACCGGCTCTCGTTGCTCGTCGAACGCCGACAGGAGCGTCTCGACGACCCGCTCCTCGTCGAACGCGTTCGGCGCCGCAGTTCGCACCCGAAGCTTGATCGAAGAGTCCAGGGCGTGGATCGCGTCGAGGACCGCCGACCAGAAGCTTTGACCATCCTCCTGGTCACGGTCCACCGACACGAACGCGACGTGACGAACGTCGGCCGCGTGCTCGGCCCACGCGCGCAACAGCGAGGTCTTCCCACTTCCCGGCGGCGCCGAGATCACCGTGATCCGCCTCGTCACCGCGCGGTCCAGCGTATGAAGGAGCTCTTCCCGCTCGATGCGGCCCCGGGCTACCGAAGCATCTGTTGAGATCGACTGCTCCGGGCGCGCCCCACGCTGGGTCGCCAAGGATGATCGCATCCGAACCAATTCAAGCAGATGCTTGAACACTTGGCAAGATCACCGAATCACCGGGATCTGGCGATGACGCGTCACCCGCGCGCCGACGAACATCGCTAGCGAGCCATCAACCCGGCGAGAACACATCCACGTCCGTCATCGGCAACGGCATCGCGTTCGTCGAAATCCCTAAATAGCGCCCCAAGGAGGCGATACCTGATGACCAGCCAGCCCATTCGCGACCCGCTCGCCGACCATCTCATCACCCCCCAGAACTCGGCCTTCGCATTCATCGACTACCAGCCCGAGCAGCTCGCCGCGGTCAGGTCGATGGATCACGACCTGCTGATAAAGAACGCGGTCTCCACGGTCAGGACGGTGAAGACGTTCGGCGTGCCGGTCGTCCACTCGACCGTCAACGTCGCCTCCGGGCAGGTTGGGTCGACGCTGTCCGAGCTCGCCGAGTTGCTGGAGGATGACCCGCCGCTCGACCGCACCACCGTGAACTCCTGGGAGGACATCGAGTTCCGTCAGGCCGTTCACGCGACGGGGCGTCGGAAGCTGATCTTCTGCGCGTTGTGGACCGAGGTGTGCATGGCGTTCGCCGCGCTCGACGCGCTGCGCGAGGGGTACGAGGTCTACCCCGTCGTAGACGCCATCGGGGGCACATCGGTGGAGGCGCACCGCGCCGGACTCGAGCGTGTCGTCCAAGCCGGCGCGCAGCCGATCAGCTGGGTATCGCTCGCCTGCGAACTACAGCGTGATTGGTCCCGTCTCGAAACAGTCCCCGCGATCGTCGAGATCGTGCTCACGGATCGGTTGCTGGCTGCATGAGCCGCACCGCAGTCGAAGTCACACTGCGAGCAGGTCCTTGAAGGCGGGGTCTTGGCGGATCGGATCGAGGTCGGAATCGCCTTCAAGGAATAGCCGGGTCCGCTCCGAGAGCTCGATCGCGCGCCGAAGGTGCGCGATGGCCTGGTCGGTCTGGCCGGCGAGGCTTTCACAGCACGCGACGTTGTAGAACAGGTCGGCGTACGGTGGGTCTCCCGCCAGCAGCTCGCGTCCTCGCTCCGCTGCCTCGGCGTAATCGCCCGCCTCGTAGAGTGGCCGCAGCGGCGCAAACAGCTCCCAGCCTCCGGGCTCGTACGGCTTTCCGGGAACAGCGCCCACCGCGATGATCGTGGTGCCGGGCTCCTCTCCGAACGCTGTACGTTTGACGCCGGGGCGCACGAAGACGAACGTACCCGCGGGCGCGTCGAACTGCTCACCATCGACCTCGAATGACGCTCGCCCGCGTAGCACGAGATAGAGCTCTTCGTTGGAATCCGGCTCAGCCTCGTCGTGTTCGTTGATGACCCGAGCTCCCGCCTCACCGGCCGTCCAGGCGTTGACGCCGAAGGCCGTGATGCCGAAGTGGTGGCGCACCGCGCGCATCGGCGCACGACCGTCGTCCACCTCCCGGATCTCGTCGACGTGTGCCACCGCGTAACCGTCCATACACATCCCCTTCCCCCGTTCGTCCACCGCAGCAACAGCCTGGCGAGTCTAGGGGAGGCGTTCGGTCTGTGGCGGCATCGTCACCCACGCGTGTTTGCGGCCCTCCCAGACCGAAAAGCTCGGCGCCGGAAACGAGGGGTCGGCGAACGCGCCGACGGGAACGGCCACGAAGTCGGGTGCTGAGGCCGACGCGTAGTAGACGGTCGCGCCGCACTCGGGACAGAAACCGAAGGTGGTTGTCCGTTGCCCGTCGTCCGAGGTTCGGGTGTACTCGTGCGAGGTTCCGGTCATCTCGATGCGCTCACGCGGAAAGCGGGCCTGGAAGCCGAATGCGCTTCCCGTCCGGCGCTGACACGCGAGGCAGTGACAGACCGAGACACGCACCGGGTCACCCTCGACGACGAGCTTGAGTTGGCCGCAGCTGCAGGCGGCGTCACGCGCGGGCATGGGAACAGCCTATGCCTTCGTCAGCGCAGCGCGGACGTCAGCGTCCGGCGCCCGCCGACCCGGCCTGGAGATCGCGGATGATCGTGCCAAGCAGGCCCGATGCGAGCAGTCCTGGCCCCAGCGGCCCGGATCTGTTCTCACCGACGGGTGGGAGCTGCCGGAGTGCAGCTCGGCTCAACGCCGACATATGGCTGAGCTGCCATTGGATCTCCTCGGCGACAGCCTGTGGACCGTCGGGGGCGGCGAGCCCAGCCGCCTTGGCGGCGTGCGCGGCAGCACCTAGCGCGTGCGCGCCCATGTGGGGAATGGCCGCGGCCTGCCCGGCTGCCTTGGCGGCAGCCACGGCGGGCGGAGCGGCAACCTCACGCGCGGCGGCGCCTCCGAGGAAGCGACGCCGGATCTCGTCCGAGACATCGAGCTCGCCACGGGCAAAAGCCCGCGTTCGGGCGATGGCATCGCGGGGACGGCTATCGCCTGGAGCTTCCGCCTCGAACAACCACAGCACGCGCTGCGCGCAGCCCGCCGCCCACCCGGCGACGATCCGCCTGTCGGCCTCGCTCAGTGTCTGCGCAGAGCCCACCCCGTCTGATTCTCCCAGGCCTCTCCCACGAGTCCGCGGAATCGTGCAATGCTCCGGTTGCGTGTCCGCGTCGACGGCTTGCCGGCGGGGGGCCGCGCCCAGCAAGACGATCGTGCCGTCGACTTCGTCCGCGTGATCGGATTCGTGGCAAAGGCATAGCGAGGCCGGAGCAGCCCCGAGAGCCGAAGCAGCCGTGGCGCGCCCAGGCCGCGCACGCCTGGATGTGGGCGATTCCCCCAGCGCACCCGGTTTGCCGGACCGCCCATTCAGAGCAACCACGATCAGAATCTTGCGTAGGCACGGACGTATCCAGGGGTCGTTGCGACCTTGACCACCCGGCTGTCGCTTGGTCAGGCGGAGCGGTCATCTGATCGCTGCCGGCACACGCGCTGCCCCAACTCGTCTCTATGAAGGCGGCCGCTTGTCAAGCCCTATGTCAGTTTACTGACACCGCAGGTGCAATTGACCGGGTGAGCGCTGCCGTGTCAAGCGCCTGAGCAAGGTCACTGGAGTGAACGTGTCGGCTCATGGCGCTTGACACGGCAGCGTGAACCTGGCAGGAGGTTTGACTGTCACGGCCCGCGTGCGGGTCGGGCCGTTGGAGCGGTGCTCATCTCTCTATCGCCTCATCACACGTCGAGGATCAGGTGTCATCGGGGCTCACTCCGGTGGCGCAGTTCCTAAAAGGGCTGTCAGGCAGCCAGACGAAAAGTGGCGCCTGCCGGAGCGAAGGGTTGTTTACGAGTCAGCATGTACCAGATCGCCTCGGCGAGCTGGCGGCCAAGATCGATCTGAGCGACCTTGGGCCCGCGCTGTTTGCCGAGGCGGCGCTTGGTGCGCTGGTAGCGCTCGCGGTAGAGCGGGTGGGTGGAGGCAGCGATCGCGGCCTCCATCAGCCCCCAGCGCAGGTACTTGGGGCCGTGCTTGGACAGCGGGCCGCGCTGGTCCATCTGGCCGGACTGCTTGACCCTGAGGGCACAGGCCGGTATAGCCGGTGAGCTTGACCGGCGAGGAGAAACGCCCAATGTCCCCGAGCTCGCACGCCACCGTGAACGAGGTGATCCACCCGAACCCGGGAGCGGTCATCAAGATCGGGATGTAGCGATGATCGGCGCCCGACCGGCGCAGCTCCTTGGCGATGGCGGTGATGCGGGCCTCGAGATCGTCGATCAGCACCAGGCTGGCGTCGACGTGCGATCGCCACGGCGGGCAGCGCCAGGGACGCGAGCCAGTCGCGGCCGTCGCGCTTCATCAGCTGCCGCCGCTGCGGGCAGCCGTGGTGATAGAGCACGGCCTGGATCCGCTGCTGCCACTCCGAGTGCTGCTCGATCAGTGTGTGCCGCAGCCGTACCTGGGCGCGCAGATCGAGAATGTGATCGGGCGGGATCCACGACTCCGGCAGCCGCCCGGCCAATAGCAGCTCGCGGTGATGGCGGGCGTCCGCGCGGTCGGTCTTCGCGCGCCTCTTGGTCCCGCGCCGCGCCGCGGTTTCCGCGGGCTCGGCCAGATGCACCACCGCGCCGACCGCGCGCAGCTCCTCGACGAGAAACCGCCAGCCGGTGGTCGCCTCGAGCGCGACCTCCAGCTGCTCGCCCGCGAACCGCTCCAGGAAGCGGCGCACCCCGACCCGGTCCGCCGGGCTGACCCGCGCGCGACTGATCTCGCCGCTGGCCAGATCGATCCACTCAGCGGTGATCTGCGCCCGATGCTGGTCAACACCCATCACGATCGACATCCAACAAACCTCCTCCAACCACGCAAGGGCAGCCGCCAACCTCCGAGCGTTCGAATACGTTGGTCGGCGGTCGGTGCCTTCTGTTGAACGGCCGGCCGCGCGGCTGCAACCGCGCGCGCCTCACCTATGCTGTTCGACACGAAGGCCCCGGCCACCTGCCAGCCGCCGAGCTCACGCGCCGACCCGGAAACGCCCGGGACATGACATCTTTCGGCCGCCGGCGTTGGCTTCTCGGTCATCCGATACCCGCCGGGGAGTTGGGCCCTCCTTGCGGTCGGCTTACCGGACCTGGGTCCGGACCTCGGACGGGGTTACCACGTTCCGCACGTGTGAGCTGCAGCCGGGGTGGGTGCCCTCTCTACCCCGGGGACGGCGGTGCTCTTCCCGGCCAAGTCGACTTCCTTGACCGTCGCCTGCCGCTCTACCGCGGCCAGTCCCTGGACCCCGCTCCGGCATCCCATCGCGCGGGGCTCTGCATGACGAGGCATCAACCGAGAGTTCAAGCATATTCACCCGTCCGACTTTCTCCTCGCCTGTGGCCGCCCGGATGGAACGGGCCGCCCTCGGGCTTTCCCCCCGGGCTTCGCACCCCGCCGACCAGGAGCCGACGACGCACGCCGAGGTGGGGACAGGCCATCAAGCACGGACCTGGAACTACTCGCTCAACATCACATCGGTCGATCTCCAATCCGGTAGTTCTCTCGTAACGTGCGACCTCGCGTCGCACGTGGCAAAGGCATAGCGTGGCCGGAGCAGCCCCGAGAGCCGAAGCAGCCGTGGCGCGCCCAGGCCGCGCACGCCTGGATGTGGGCGATTCCCCCAGCGCACCCGGTTTGCCGGACCGCCCATTCACAGCAACCACGATCAGAATCTTGCGTAGGCACGGACGTATCCAGGGGTCGTTGCGACCTTGACCACCCGGCTGTCGCTTGGTCAGGCGGAGCGGTCATCTGATCGCTGCCGGCACACGCGCTGCCCCAACTCGTCCTGAGCAGTGACGAGCGGGGGGACGATGACGGCTGCTGCTCGGGCAGGGGAAGCGGGTGGCGGTCCTGTCTTGGTTGGCGAGCACCGCTCAGCCGTCGGGGTCGGAGCGAAAGATCGGCCAGCCGATTTCGGTTTCCCACTGTTCGGTATCTCGGGTGTCGAGCATCCCGACGAGGTAGTACTCGCGCAGCGGGCCGGCGATGCTGATCTCGTGGCGCATGACGTAGGCACCGAGCTCACCGTATGTGAGGTCGATGTCTGCAGGTGAACCGTGGTGGCGAGCGATCGCGAGCTCCGCCTGCGGAATGGCGAGAGGCTCGACCCGGCCAACCGCGTGGACGGCACCCTCTGCGGGGAGGAACACGATGGCGCTGCCGCGGCCGTGCTCGAAGATCTCGCCGGCGTAGATCCCGCCGGGCGGCCCTGTCTCGCGGAGGTGCTGGGACTGCGCGATGGCGTGGAGCTCTCCCAGCGCCCCCTGCCACCACGCGAGGATGTCCTCCCGGTCGACGGTCTGCTGGATCGCGATCGCCTGCGTCGCGGGGACGGTGCGGTGCTCCATGCGATCTTGGGCGGGGCCGCGCTCGAGCAGGGTTCGCAGCTCGGCGACAGCCGCACCCGCGCGCGCGAGCTCGCCCTCGAGACGGCCGAGATGGGCCACGATCAGCCGATTGCGAGCATCCGTGTCAGGAGCCGACAGGACCGATCTGACCTCGGCCACCGGCATCTGCAACGCCCGCAGCCGGCGAATGACCTGCGCCGTGGGAATCTGCTCCTCGGCGTAGTAGCGATAGCCGGTATCGGGATCGATCTCGCTCGGCTCAAGCAGACCGACTTCGTGGTAGTGGCGCAGCGTCTTGACGCTGAGGTGCGTTGCGCGCGAGAAGTCGCCGATCGTGCTCCTCGAACTCATCGAGGCAAGTATCGACCCTCCCCCTGCTGGAGGGTCAAGCCAAACATCCGCTCTTGACTGTCCGGCACCAGGAGCGCCGAAGCTTCGGAAAACGGTCGTGCCACGGCCTGCAAACGCAAAGGAGGACCGATGTCCACTGCAACGCCCGAAGTGATCTCGCGCTATTTCGACCTCACCGCCGAACGGGAAACAGAAGCGATCGTCGCCCTGTTCGCCGACGACGCGACGGTCCTCGACGAAGGGGCCACCCGCCACGGCCTGGATGAGATCCGTGCTTGGCGAAACGGCCCCGCAACCGCCTACACGTACACGACGGAGCTCTTCGCAACCGAACTGATCGGACCCGACCGATACTTGATCATCGGACGGCTAACGGGGAACTTCCCCGGCGGCATCGCCGATCTCAAGTGGGACTTCACCATCGCCGACGGACGTATCACCCGGCTCGCCATCGCACCATGACCGAGACCCGCTCCACCAGCCGCTCGCTCATCCCGGACCCTTCCACAGGCGGTCCCGGACCGCGCACAAGCAGGTGGCTGCGGCGACGCCCGCTTATGCGGCGCGAGCGGTAGCCGCCCATGTCGCCGGTATCGTCACTGCTCAGGACGACAAGCGCACGTCTCGCGGCGCAGCCAGCGACCGGTCTCGTCACGCTCGCTCTTCGTCCCGAGCATCAGCGACGCGGGCGTCGAGGCCGGTGGCTCCTACGCGATGGGAGCCACAGACAGGTCCGCTTGCAAGGCGCAGCGGATCACCTTGAGAGCAAGCACAACGACACTCCCGTTCGCGTGGCAAAGCGGGGCTGCGGACTTGCCGGCGATGGCGGTGACGGCCGACGCCACGGCCGCGTCTCGCAACTGGCGACGAGCGGGTCGCGAGGGATCTTGGGCGAGACTCCTGTCACTGTCAGAGTGATGAGCGTCTGGGCGGTGACGTCCGACGCGTCCGGTAGGTCCTCGGGCTGGCGGCGGGCTGACTCTCGACTGCTGTGTCGACTGCTTTGGCCTGACCGGTAAAGCTTGTGTCGTCCGCCGCCGACCGAGGACCGCCGGCGTGACTTGATAGAAGCGTGGCTTCGCCTCTCGTGACAGTTGTCCGCCGGAGATCCGCTTCATTCGGCGTCAACCAAACGAAGGGACGGATGCATGATCGTGATCGGGGCGGACACGCACAAGGGCTCGCACGCGCTCGCGGCCGTGGACGAGGGCACCGGTCGGGTACGCGGCAGCCGCGAAATCAAGGCTGACGATGAGGGACATCTGGCTGCGGTTCGATGGGCTCGCGGCCTCGATGAGGAGCGGGTGTGGGCGATCGAGGACTGCCGGCACGTCTCACGCCGGCTCGAGCAGGCGCTGCTAGCCGCCGGCGAGCGGGTCGTGAGGGTGCCGCCGCACCGCATGGGAGCGACCCGCAAAGGAGAGCGCGAGCCGGGCAAGTCGGATGAGATCGATGCGCTCGCGGTCGCGCGCGCGGTCGTCAAGGACGGTGTCGAGCAGTTCCCGGTCGCGTACCTGAATGAGCAGGCGATGGAGATCCGCCTGCTTTGCGATCACCGCAACGATCTCATCGCCGAACGGACCCGCACAGTGAACCGGCTGCGGTGGCATCTGCTCACGCTGTGCCCCGAGCTTGAACGGTCCCTGAAGCGCGGTGCGCTCAACAAGGCGCGCGAACTGGACCGCGTCGACCGGCGGCTGCGGAAGCTGTCGGCCGGCGCCAGGGTCAGGATCGCGCACGAGCAGGTCTCCCAGCTCCGGAGCCTCAACCGTCAGATCGATCAGCTCGAAGCAGAGCTTCGCGAGCTCGTCAAGGTCCACCGTCCCGAGCTGTTGGCGGAGCTCGGATGCGGGGCGGTGGTCGCAGCGATCCTGATCGGCCACACCGCCGGGGTCAAACAATTCCGCAAACACTCGAGCTTCGGGCTGCAGACCGGAACCGCCCCGATCCCATGCTCCTCCGGTCAGCGCACCCAGCATCGGCTCAACCGTGGCGGGGACCGCCAGCTCAACCACGCGCTGCACATCATCGCGGTCACCCGCGCCCAACGCGACCCCGCGACCCAGGAGTACCTCGCTCGCAAAGAGGCCGAAGGCAAAACCAAGAAGGGCGCGCTGCGCTGCCTCAAGCGCCACCTCGCGCGCCGCTTCTACCTCCTCCTCGCTGAGCCACCCGCCGACCAACAGCAAACCGTCGAGCCCGAGTCAATCCCCGAGCGCGAGCTGCTCGCGATCCCCGAGCGTGCCCGCCCCGAGCGAGAGGTCCAGCAGATCAGCACTGCGCCCAGCCCGATGGTCTGCATCACCTAAACCGCTCCGACCAACAACCGATCAGCGGCGTTCTCAGGCGCGCTGGCGTTCGCGGTGAACACCCACCGCCGGAGCTGCCTGCCGCAAACAGCCGCTATCACGGCCCGATTCCGCCCTCCGCGGACGCCAACGACGCATCCTAAGCCCCTCTGCCGCCCTCGAGCAGCAGCGCGCGACCCGTCACACCCCCAAATCTCACCCTCCAACCGACATCCCCGAGCAGACCCAGATTCATCGCAAATAGCGATCGCGGCTTGACATAGAAGCGAGCTTTGACGGTGGCGGGGGTACTCAACGGTGGTCACCGCCTGCGCCGATTTCCTCCGTGCGGATGCGACCTTGCGGGACTGCTCGAAATCAGCTCTCGAGGACGCGTCGGCGTGTCGGTAGTAGTTGGGGTGTTACGGATCCACGCCTGCGTAGGCGTAGGCGAACCAACGACTCAGCTCGGGGTTGTTCATAAGTTCCTGGAGTCGGGCGCGCCTGAGTCGGTAGGCGAACTCGCTCGGCTCGTCCGAGCGTGGATTCGAGCCGCTGATGGCTGACCGGCCGACGCTTGCGTGAAGCAGCGTGAGCATCCAGGTTGAGAACTCCTGCGTCCGCCAGATCGCCGGGAGGCGTCTATTCGAGTAGTCAGCCAGCCGCGTCCCCCGACGGTCCTCGACGTATCTCTCGCGCAACGCGAGCCCGAGTTCGAGCCCGTCGAGGATGGCAAGGTTCATTCCCTTACCTCCCGCTGGGGTGATCAGATGGGCGGCGTCGCCGGCTAGGTAGAGCCGTTGATGATGCATAGGGGCTCAATGACGCGGACACGCAGGTCAAGCACATCGCGCTCAACGAACCGACCCTGCGCGAGCTCGGGTTCACCAGGCCGCGACCCGGCGTTGCTCTCGCTTATGCGCTGGTGGTGGGCTGTGTGGCCGGGATCTCTGGTGGGAGCGCCTTGGGTCCGTCGGGATAGAGCCAGGCGAGCTGTTCTGGGGTCATCTCGAGCGTGTTCGCGGCCTCGGGCGGCACGCCGACGACGAGCCAGAGCTGATCGGCGTCGGTGTCATTGAATAGCTGCCGGACCTCGCCGGGTTCGACGAGCAGGCTGCTGAGGGGCTCAAGCGTATGCAGGTCTTGACCGATGCGGATGCGACCGGTGCCTTCGAGCAGCAAGTAGAGCTCGTGTGTCTGCCGGTGGCGATGGCGCGTCGAGGCTTGCCCGGGGTGCAGACGCCACAGTCGCGCACCGAGCGTGCCGGCTTCAAGTTGCTTGGCGAGATCGGTGTTGAGCACGCCCATCTGGTTTGACGGACGCCAGAAGGCCTCCTGGGCTGGGAGGGCCCGATAGCTCATCCGCGTCCGCGTTCCTTTTGTCGATGGCGGTATGCCTTGGTGCGGATGCGATTGCCGCACGCCCCACTGGAGCACCACTGTCGCCGGCCAGGACGCGATGCGTCGACGAACAACAACGCACAGTCGGGGGCGGCGCACTCACGGACGCGCCCCGCGAGCGGGCCGCTCAACAGGTCGACCGCATCCCGCGCGATCGTGGCCAGCATCGCCTCGACCGGCCGGGCCGCCACCCAGACAAGTTCGCTGCCCGTCGTTAGCTGTGGCGCCAGAGGCGCCCGCGCCGCCCAACGGTTGAGCTCCTCTCGACCGCCTGGGCGTGGCTCGACGCCGGGACGGGCGAGTCGGTTGATCGCCTCGCGAAGCACACGTCCCGCCGCCAGCTGTCGGCCGGAGACCCGCGGTGGTTCCCGCAGCATGCCGGTCCCCACCATCCAGCGAGCGAGGTCCTCAGGTTCGAGCAGCCGTTCGAACGACCGCCGCCAGCGCTCGCCGACTGTCGCCACGAAGTCGAGGCACAGCCGGCCGCTCTTCCAATGGAAGCGAAGCTCCTCCGGCGGAAGATCGTGGACAATCGCAACGCCCATTGTGACAGGTATAACCCATGTCGCCACGCAGTGCAAGAGCAGCCAACCCGATGACGGGGAGGACGCCGACCAAGGACGTCTCCGGGCCGCCCTCCCAGAAGCAGAACCCGGCGAGTGCGAGCGCGTAGGCGTTGCCCACCTACTAGAGCGCAGTCTGGGTGAAGCCAAGTGCGTTGCAGATCGAGGGCAACGCGACGTGACGGTGACGATCGCGACGTTCAACACGACCGTGAACTACGCCACGCGAACGAGGATCAGAACGGCCGTCGAGCGGGTGTGACCGGCTCTTTGCTGGATTCCCGTCGCGCCGGTGATGCCGACGATCAGTCGTGGTGGCTCAGTCGCGGTCATGCGAAGAGCGTCTCGGTGGCGCGCCCGTCGCCAAGCGCGATTGCTTGTGGCGGCTGCGCCGGTTGCTTGTATCCGGCTGTTTGCCGAGTGCGTGGTTTCGGTCAATCGCCAGGCCCGCGTAACCAGCGGCGCTCTTCGGAAATCTCGCGGGCCGCCTGCAGGATGTGCTTGACGGCGGGGCTCGCGGTTTCGCGGTGCCAGACGAGGTCGATGATTAGGACGGGCTGTGGATCGGCGAGCTTGAGCAGTGTGATGCCGCGCGGAAGCTGGTCGATCAGCGACCCGACGACCAGCGCCACGCCACGGCCTTGGGCGATGTTGCGCCAGACGGTCGACCCGGCGGCGTGCTCGTCGCGCGTAGGCTCGAATCCCGCATCGCGACAGGCGGCAAGAACGGCGTCATAGAACCCGGGGGCCATCTCGCGCGGCCAGAGCTCGAACAGTTCGCCGGCGAACTCCGACAGGCTGAGCTGATGGCGCCCGGCGAGGCGGTGGGTGGAGCTGACCGCGGCGACGAACGGCTCGCGGCGGAGTTCCCGTCGCTCGTACTCGACCGGGTACGCGGTGCGCGGGCAGAGTGCCAGGTCGTGCTTGGCGTCCGACAGGAGGTGTGAGACGTCCCCGCTCAGGACCTCGCGCAGCTCGAGCTTGAGGTTGGGATACGCGGCCTCGACGCGCTCGACCACCGCGGGCAGCGTGTCGTACACGCTCGTCAGCGTGTAGGCGACCTTGACGCTCCCCGCCTCGCCCTTGGCGATGGCCTGCGCGCGTGTGACGGCGCGCTCGGCGACGGAGATCACCCGACGGGCCTCCTGTACGAACACCACGCCCGCGGGGGTGAGCTCGACGCCACGGTTGTTGCGGGTGAACAGTGTCACCCCGATCTGGGTCTCGACGGTCTTGATCTGCTGGGAGAGCGCCTGCTGCGCCACGTGGAGCCGGTCAGCCGCACGGGAGAAGCTGCGCTGCTGCGCGACCTCCACGACGTAGCGCATCTGGCGTAGCTCAGGGGTGGCCATGCCGCGAGTGTACGGCGACAGATCCAAGCTCAGGTTGTAGCGCGCAACGTCCGGTTTGTCGCTGCGGCTGCAACAAGCAACTCGCAGGTCAGCGACAAGCAACCGCGCTTGGCGCGTTCGTCGGATCGCCGTAGCTTGCCCGGAGCAATGCTTGCCACGCAGAAGGTCTTCGCTCTCGCCCGCCCGCTGGACTCGGTGACGTGGGCCGACATGCTGCCCCTGATGCAACTCGAAGCGGCGCACGTCTGGTCGCTCTACGAGCAGGGGATCGCCCGCGACTCGTGGATCCGCACCGACGCGCTCGGCGCGGTGTATGTGTTGGAGAGCACGCCCGCAGAGGCGACGCGCGTGCTCGCGGAGCAGCCTATGGCGACGCACGGGTTGGTTCGCTTCGACGTCGTGCCGGTTGGGCCGTTCACCCCGCTCTCGCTGCTGTTCGGGACCCAGGCGCACCCGATCCCACCGGCGGTCGACGCGCCGACCAAAGCAGGCCGCTCGCAACGGGTGCTGGCGTTCGGTCGTCCCGTGGACGGGGTCACCGGAGAGGATCTGCGGCCACATCACGCCGAGGAGGCGCGTCACGCGTGGAGTCTCTGGAAGGCCGGGGTGATCCGCGAGAACTACCTGCGGACCGACCGGCCGGGCGCCGCGCTGGTGCTCGAGGCGATGGGCGTCGACCACGCGCGCGCCGTGCTGGCCGACCTGCCGCTCGTCCGCCGCGGCCTGATCCAGTTCGACTGCCAAGCGGTCGCTGCGTTCATGGGCTTCGACGCCCTGTTCGAAGGGGCACTCGATGACTGACCAGAGACCGGCGCACGACCGGCACACCAACGATCAACGCAGGACCGATGAGTGAATTCGTACTCGTCCACGGCTCGCGGATGGGAAGCTGGGCGCCGCCGCGCAGCGGCGGATGAACGAGCTGCTCCCCGGCGCCGACATCCATTCGATCGACATCGGCCACAGCCCGTTCCTCACCCGGCCACGCTAGCTGACCGATCTGCTGATCCACGCGGCGGACCGGGCTGCTCACCCTGACACGTCTGACCAGCCCCACCGAGCAAGGAGACACCACCCAACATGAGTCACCAGAACCTCAACCCGGTCAACCCGTCGAAGCCCAAGCGGGCGGCGATCGTCATTTCCAACAGCGCGGTATCGACCACGACCGGCTGGCCGGTCGGCTTCTGGTGGGCCGAGCTCACCCATCCCCACTTCGCGTTCACCGAAGCCGGTTGGGAGGTCGACGTGTTCAGCCCCGACGGTGGGGATTGCCAGTGGGACGCGATGAGCGACCCCGAGGACGCGAGCCAGTGGCAGGCCGAGGACGTGATCAGCCGCGGCTACAAGCATGATCCGGAGTTCCTCAAGCTCGTCCAGAACACCAAGCCGATCGACGCGCTCAGCATCGACGACTACGACGTGATGGTCGTCGCCGGCGGGCAGGGACCGATGTTCACCTTCGAGCGAGCCGAGAACCTGCACCGCAAGTTCTCCGAGTTCTATGAGTCGGGCAAGGTCACCGCGGCGCTATGTCACGGCACTGCGATCCTGCGCTACGCGAAGCTGTCGGGCGGCGAGCCTCTCGTGAAGGGCAAGACCGTCACCGGGTTCGCGAACATCGAGGAGGACTTCGCCGACCAGGCGGTCTGGGACGCCGGGGCGCTCGATCGCGACAAGCACGTGATGCCATGGCGGATCGAGGACGAGGTCAAGAAGCTCGGTGCCAACTACATCCAGGCCGGCCTATGGAAGGGCTTCGCGATCCGGGACGGCAACCTCGTCACCGGCCAGCAGAACTTCTCCGGCGCCGAGGTCGCACAGACGATCCTCGAGGCCGTCGGCCGCTGACCCCGAGCCGCGCCCGCCTGGCGCGCAGCCAGGTGGGCGCGGTATTCACTCTCACTCGATCCAGGAGGACTTGGTTATGGCCGGACAGCAATTCTCCAGCGCCGCTTCATCGCCGGCACCACGCTTGCCGCCGCGGCGGTAGTGGCCGAGCCCGTTCGAACACCCCGCTCACTAACCCGATCGAGAGGAGCACCCAGCTATGAACATCGCCATCGTCGGCGCCGGCCACATCGGCGGGAACGTCGCCCGTCAGCTCGCTCTTGCCGAGCACACGATCACCGTCAGCTTCGCCCGTGATGAGCTGGCCCTGCAGGCACTGGCCGCGGAGATCGGCGGTCATGCGTCAACCCCGACTGAGGCGGTGGCGGGTGCCGAGGTCGTAGTCATCTCGGTGCCTTGGGGTGCGATCCCGGAAGCTCTGCAGCAAGCCGGGTCGCTCGCCGGCAAGATCGTGATCGACACTTCGAACCAGTTCGGCGCGGGGCCCAAGCCCACCGATGGGCAGACCGCCGCTGCGTTCAACGCCGCGCGAATGCCCGGGGCTCGGTACACCAAGTCGTTCAACACGCTCACCGCCGCGTTCCAGGCGAGCACCGCGCGGCGCGATCCGCGCGTCGTGCAGTGGCTCGCCGGCGACGACGACGACGCGAAGGCGACCGTTGCCGGGCTGATCGGCGATTCCGGGTACGAGCCGGTCGACGTCGGTGGCACCGCCGGGTGCGCCATGATCGAGGCGCCCCGCCGGCCGGGTTCGGTGTATGGCGAGGAGTACCGGCTCGCCGAGGCGCGCCTGGTCGTCGAAGCGGTCCGGTCCGGCGCGCCGATTCCTCCGACCCCTCGCTACCCATGACCCTTCTCGTAGCCGGCGCGACCGGCACCACCGGCTCAGGAGTCCTCCGGCAGCTGCGCGCCGCCGGCACGCCTGCACATGCGATCGGCGGTGCTGATGGCACAGGCGGACGACTTCTACGAAGTGCTCGGCGTCGCCCGGGACGCCAGCGCGTCCGAGATCCGCCGCGCGTACCGGCGCCTCGCGCGCCAGCATCACCCCGACCGGAATCCGCAGCCTGACGGTCCGGAGCGGTTCCGAACGCTTGCCGAGGCGAACGAACCGCCCAGTCCGCCGAGAATGACCACAGGAGGATGATCCCGATTCGGCGGGACACGAGCCGAAGAGGTGTTCGAGGGAATTCATGTGGGCGCAAGCTCGGGGTCTTCTGCGACGGCGCGTCGGAGTGCTCGGTCGAAGCTGATTGGCTTGATGTCGAACAGCGACATTCCTGAGGGGTCGGTGACCACCGTTGGCACGGCGAGCCCTTCGATCAATGGTCTCGCGACCCCGGCGTCGACGGGTGTGACGAGCCCGATCCACAGCGATGACAGCCACGGGGTGATCAGCGGCACGGGGATCCGCGGCCGGCGGCCGATGTCGAGGACTTCGGCCATGCGGTCGAGCATCTCGCCGTAGCTGAGCACGTCGGGGCCGCCGATCTGAATCTCTTCGCCGACCGATTCCCGGACGGTGAGTGCCTCGATCAGATAGCTCAAGGTGTCGTCGATCGCGATCGGCTGGGTCGCGTTCTTCAGCCACGCCGGTGCGATCATTGCCGGCAGCCGCTGCACGAGGTAGCGCAGCGTGCGATACGACTCGCTCTGCGGCCCGACCACCATCCCGGCCCGAAAGTAGGACAGTGCGGGGCCGTGCTCGCGGAGCGCGAGCGCGGTCTCGTGCCGGCTGCGCAGGTGGTGGGACTGCGGCCGGTCACCGAGGCCGCCGAGATAGATGATCCGCTCGATCCCGTCCGCGCGTGCCATGCGGGCAAAGGCAGTGGCGGCGGCGCGCTCGGTGGCGGCGAAGTCCTTGGGTCCGCCTCGACCCATCGAGTGGATCAGGTAGTACGCCACGTCCACGCCCTGCCCCGCTCCGCGCAGAGTTTCCGGGCGCAGCACGTCACCCTCGTGCAGATCGAAACCGTCGCGCTCGAGCTCGCGTGCGCGCCTCCCGCCGCGGTCGCGCACCAGGCAGCGCACCTCCCGTGCCGAGGTTGCCAGCCTGGCGGCGAGGCGAGCGCCGATGAATCCGGTCGCGCCGGTGACGAGCACCCGTTCGGTCATGGTGCGGTGGGCGTAGGTGTCGGCGCGAGCGAGGCGGCCAGCCGCTGTGCCTTCTGCTCCTCGAAGCCGCCGACTTCGCTGGCAAGTATCCGGCCGGAGCGCTCGACGATCAGCACCGCGATCGTGTCGGTTCCGGCAAGCCCGAGGTTGTCAACGACCTTCCGTACGTCGGTGTAGATGGTGATCGTGCGGGCGCGAGCGGCGGCGTCCCGGATCCCGCGTGTCGTGCCACCGTCAATGAACCTCCGCGCCGGGCCGTACTCGGATGACAGCACCGGCACCTCGTACACCGTGACGTCCGAGCGGCGCTGCTGGAGGTCGATCAGCCACGGCAGCCACTGATCGACAACGCGCTGCTGCTCCCGGCGGAAGGCGACGACGAGGAAGTTGTGCTGCTTGGCGAGATCACCCGGTAGCTCGTACTCCTGGCCGTCGAGAGCGCGGCCGGATAGTGGGCTCAGCGTCCGCGGCTGCGAGGGACTGAGGGTGCGCCTGAGACCGGCGAGGGCGCGATCGCCGACCCGGTTGAACGCGAGCGCCAGGAGCGGGTCGGCGATCCTGAGCGGGCCTTTCAGTGCGAGGTCGGCGTCGTAGGTGACGCGTGTGCCCGCGGCGGTCGAGTCGAACGTGATCCTGTCCCGCGAGATTACGGTGGCGTTCTCGCCAAGGAAGGTAACAGCATGCGGGGGGTCGTACTCGACGGTCCGATAGGTGAGCTCGTTCCTGCGGCCGAGGAACTCGGCGACCAGCCGGAACTCGGTTCCCTCGCCCACCGCTTGACCGTTCAGGCGCTCCGCCTCGACCACGCCCGGATCCCATTCCCTGGTCGTCGAGAAATCGCTGAGATAGGCAAATACGTGCTCGCGGGGTTGCTGGATGTCGAGCGTTGCTCGGTAGTGGGCCATCAAGATTCTCCTTCTGGAATTGAAGTCGACGCGGTCGGAACGGACGCGTCACGCCAACCGCTCAGCCGTACGCACTCGGCGAGGAGCCGCTCGCGCTCCTGCCGCGTCTCCCGCGTCCACCGCAGCCGGTGCGTAGCACGCGGTCGGCGGTCGTGCCAGAACCAGCCAGTGGCGCCGCCCGGTTCGGCGGCGGCACCGAGCCAGACGATCGTGTCGGCGCCCTGCCCAGGCGTCCTGAGCAGCGGTCGCGTCGCCTTATAGAAGCGAGGCAGCGAGGATCGCAGGCCGGGGGTGTCCGACCAGCCCGGGTGCATCGAGTGGACCACGACCCCGGTGCCCGCCAACTGCTCTGCCCAAATCTCGGTAAGGATGACCTCGGCACGCTTGGTGCGCGCGTACACCTTCGGCCCGTCGAAGTGCCCGCGCGCGCTTTGCAGGTCATCAACCCTGAGCTTCTGCGTGTACATGCCGCCAGAGGACACGTTGATGATCCGCGCCGGGGCGCTTTCCTCAAGCAGTGGAATCAGCAGGTTCGTCAGCAGGAACGGGCCGACGACGTTGGTCGCGAGCGTGAGCTCGATCCCGTCGGCCGAAACACCGCGCGCTTCGGTCATCACCCCGGCGTTGTTGACCAGCACATCCAGGCGCGAAGCCTGATCTCGAAAGCGTCCGGCGAACTGCCGGACCGACTCGAGCTCGCTGAGATCGCAGACCCCCACGTGCACGTCGCCGTTACCGGACCGCTCGACGATCCTCGCGCGCGCCTGCTCGCCGCGCTCCGGGCTGCGGACGACGAGCCATAGCGAGGCGCCGAGACGCGCAAAGCCCTCAGCGGCGGCCAGACCAAGCCCCGAGCTCGCGCCTGTGATCAGCACCACCTTGCCGTGCATCGGCTGCGGCTCAGACGCGCCCCATCCGCGGCTGCGGATCCGGTAGCCGACGTTCGTGAATCCGGCAACCACGGTACGGTCGAGCACATCGTCAAGCAGCGAGCCGCTCATGCGCTCAGCGAAAGGTCGCGCTGCTGGCTGTGGCCAGAGCCTGTCCGGTACGTGCGTGAGGTGATCCGCGCCCGCGGCTTGGTCAGCAGCAGCTGGACGTCGCAGATCCGCCGCTCCGCGAAGCCGGCCTCGCAATAGGCGAGGTAGAGCGTCCAGAGCCGGCGGAAGCGCTCGTCGTAGCCGCGCTCCGCGAGGTCGTCGGCATGGGCCGTGAAGCTCTGGCGCCAGCGCCGCAGCGTCTCGACGTAATGCGGCGTCAGGTCCTCGAGCCCCATCGCCTGCAGGTCGGTTCGCCGGGCGAGGTTGCGGGCGATCACCTCGAGCGAGGGCAGGCAGCCGCCGGGGAAGATGTAGCTGTTCATGAACGACCTCGACGCCTTCTCGAGGTGGTAGGCGCGGTCGTCGATCGTGATCGCCTGCAGCAGCATCGCGCCGTGGGGAGTCAGCAGCTCCGAGCACTTGGCGAGGAAGGTGCCGAAGTGCCGCCAGCCGACCGCCTCGATCATCTCGATCGAGACGAGCTTGTCGTACCGGCCACGCAGATCGCGGTAGTCCTCCATCAGCACCGTGACCCTGTCGCTCAGTCCCGCGCTGTGGACCTGCTCGACAGCGTAATCGTGCTGCTCGCGCGAGATCGTGGTTGTGGTCACATGGCAGCCGCGGGTCGCGGCGGCATGCAGCGCGAACGCACCCCAGCCCGTTCCGATCTCGAGCACGCGATCCCCCGGACCGAGGTCGAGCTGCTCACACACACGCTCGAGCTTCGCGACCTGCGCCTGTTCGAGCGGCATCCCCTCCCGCTCGAAGAGCGCACACGAGTAGCTCATCGTCGGATCGAGCATCCGCGCGAACAGCTCGTTGCCGAGGTCGTAGTGCGCGGCGATGTCGCTTCGGCGCCGGCGCTTCGTGCTGCGGCGCAAGAGCGCCCCGGCACGCTGCAGCGGCCAGCGCAGCGGCGCGAGCCACGAGCGGAGCCGATCGAGGCCGCCGGCGTTGCGGGCTCCAAGCCTGATCAACGCCACCAGATCCGACGAGTCCCAGAGGCCTTGGGCGAAGGCTTCGGCCATACCGCGGCTGCCGCGCAGCAGCATCGGCCACGTCCGCGCGGACCCGATCCGTACGGTCGCGGCGGGCGCCCCGGAGCCGAAGACGAGCCGCTCATCCCCCTCCACGACGATCAAGCTGCCGACCTTGATCCGTCTCAACAGGCGCGCCACGAACCGGCGTGAGAGCCAGACGCTCATGCCCGTCCCGCCTGCGGATGGCCGTGGACGGACACGCCGGCGAGCCTCAACCCCAGCGCGTGAGCATAGATCAGCGCCAGCAGGCGTACGGTCGCGAGCGGGTAGCGCCCGGTGATCCCCGCGATCGACGCGCGCGTGAGCGCCCGGCGGCGCAGCGCCAGCGTCGCGTCGAACACGATGACACCCGCGCGGCTCGAGGAGATGTGGACCGACAGCGTCTGGGCGGGCGCCGCCGCCCGAGCGTCGTAGCGATGATCCATGCCCATGAACGGCGAGACGTGGAGCGCCTTGTCGAACTCACCAGCGAGCACCGCAGAGTCGCGCTCCTCGCCCTCGATCACGTAGGCGTGCCGCTCCCCCCAGGGCGTGTTCGTCACCTCCGCGACCAGCGCCTGGACGCGCTCGCCGCCCGGCTCGAAGCAGTAGTAGAAGCTGACGGGGTTAAAGCAGTGCCCGAACGAGCGCAGCTGCGCAAGCAGCCGGATCGGGCCCTCGGGCCGCGCACCGGTCTGGTCCTCCACCACATCGCGGACAGCGCGGTGCAGCGGCACAGCGGGGTCGCCCAAGTAATCGCGGCGGCGAAAGCGGACCAGCCCCGGGCGCCGGGCGACCAGTCGGCCGTCAAGCAGCCCCGGGAGCTCGTCCAGGTCGAGGTAGGCCATCGCTAGTCGATGGCTGAACTCGCGCCGGGGGTCGAAGCGCCGGTGGCGAATCGTGCCCTCGTAGATGCAGCTCGCGCTCACAGCCGCGCTCCGAAGCGCTCGCCCACCCGCAGCGCGCTGACGACGCCGTCTTCGTGGAACCCCCATCCCCAGTAGGCGCCGCAGAAGTGCGTCCGGTTGTGCCCGTCAATCTCGCCGATTCGCGGCTGCGCCTTGACTCCCGCGGCCGTGTACACCGGGTGCGCGTAGCGGATCGTGCGGATCACGTGGGCCGGATCGATCGCCTCGGTGCGATTGAGCGTCACGCAGAACTCGCGCTCGGCGCGCAGCGACTGAAGCCGGTTCATGTGGTAGGTGACAGTGGTAGCGGGCTTCGGCTCGGGGAGCAGGTGGTAGTTCCAGCTCGCCCACGCGCGCCGGCGGCGGGGCAGCAGCCGGGCGTCGGTGTGGAGCACCACCTCGTTGGGCTGATACCGGATCGCGCCCAGGATCTCGTGCTCACGATCGGTGGCGTCGCGCAGCAGCGCCAGCGACTGATCCGAGTGGGTCGCCAGGACCACCTCGTCGAAGCGCTCTGCCTCACCGCCACGCGGCTTGACCAGCACGTGATCAGGGTGGCGCGTGACGGCATCGACTGGTGTGCCCAGCCGCAGCCGATCGGCGAACGGCCGGATCAGCGCCTCCACGTACCGAGCGGAGCCCCCGCCGACGGTCCGCCAGCGAGGCCGACCTCGGAACGCCAGCATGCCGTGATGGTCGAAGAACTCCACCAGGAAACGGGCGGGAAAACTCCACATCTGGCGCGGCTGGGCCGACCACACCGCCGACGCCTGCGGCACGATCAGCCGCTCGATGAACGCCCGCGAGAAACGATGACGCTCCAGCCAGTCTCCAAGCGAGACGTCCTCGGCATGATCGCCGATGAGCTCTCGAGCGGCCCGGTTGAACCGACCTAGATCGGCGATCATCCGGTGAAACCACGGGGTCAGGAGATGCGCGCGCTTTGCGAACAGGCCACTGGGAGACGTACTGCTGTACTCGAAATCCCCCATCCCATCGCTGACGCTGAAACTCATCGTCGATCGCTGCCAGCCAACCCCCAGGCGCTCGAGCAGCCGCTCGAAGTTCGGATAGTTGCGGTCGTTGAACACGATGAACCCGGTGTCGACGTGATGCGTCTCGTTCGGCGTGTCGACGCGGACCGTGTTCGTGTGCCCGCCCGCATAGTCATTTGCCTCGAACACGGTGACGTCATGCGACCGCCGAAGCAGATGCGCCACCACCAGCCCTGAGACGCCGGCACCAACCACAGCGACCCTCATCTCAGCGATCACCCCTCGTCAAACCGGGCTCGACGGACGCCGGCAGAGCCGCCCAGCAAGGGCGGTCGGTGCCTGTCTGGCTCAGGATGGGCGACACCGGCACGAGGGACACGACGCGCCGAACAGGATGGAGCCGTCCGCGCAGTCTCTCGCCGGCGGGTGGATGTGGAAGGGTGAGTTTCGGCATGGTGGCTTTTCCGTACGGCCGGCGTTTGTCCGTAGGCCCGCCCCGGTCACGGCGCCGCGGCGGCGGCGCCCTGAACAGGCGGGGAGGGTCAGCGCGGGATCAGCACCTGGTTGATCACGTGGATCACGCCGTTGGATGCCGTGACGTCGGCCTCGATCACGCGCGCTCGGTTGACGTAGACGTTGCCAGCGCGGGTTCGGATCGACAGCGTGCCGCCCTCTAGCGTGGTCAGCGACTTCTGCTTGACGACCTGGGCCGCCGTGAGCTTGCCGCTCACCACGTGGTAGAGCAGGACGGCCTTCAGCTTCGACTTGTCCTTGGCGAGTGCGGCGAGCGTCGCCTTCGGCACCTTCGCGAACGCGGCGTCCGTCGGTGCGAACACGGTCAGCGACCCCGTCCCGGAGAGGGCACCCGCGAGGCCCGCCTGCTTGACGAGCGAGACGAGCGTCTTGAACGAACCGGCAGCGACGGCCGTCTGGACGATGTTCTTGGCGGACTTGCGCGGACCGGCTGCCGACGAGGCGACCGCACCCAGTGTCATCGCACCAAGAAGGGCGACGGCCAGCGCCGTGACGAACGACTTCTTCATTCGAACAACTCCTTTGTATAGAGACTGTCCAAGGACCGTACAGAGTTAGCGCGACCTTGTCAAGGGTCTGTCCAGAGTCTGTACACTCATCGTATGAGTGCTCATGAAGCCGATCGGGGGCCCGTGCGGATCGGGGAGCTGAGCCGCCGCGTCGGGGTAACGCCGGAGGTCCTCCGCGCGTGGGAGCGTCGGTACGGGATCCTGTCGCCCACTCGCACCGACGGCGGATTCCGCCTCTACGGCGAGGACGACGAGCGACGGATCCGGCGCATGCTCCAGCACCTCGAGCAAGGCCTATCGGCAGCCGAGGCGGCTCGGCTCGCACGAGCTGACCCGCCGGTCCGACTTGACCCTGCCGCCGGAACAGATGACGGAAGCGGGGCACCGACGGCAGCTGCGCTCGGCGAGCAGCTGCGCCATGCGCTCGACGGATTCGACGACGTCGGCGCGCATTCCGTGCTCGACCGACTCCTGGGCTCGCACCCGCTCGAGAGCGTCCTGCGGGACGCGGTCCTTCCCTACCTCCACGAGCTCGGCGAGCGCTGGGCGCGGGCTGAGGCATCGGTCGCCCAAGAGCACTTCGCCAGCGCGCTGCTGCGCGGCCGTCTGCTCGCCATGGCGCGCGGCTGGGGGCGTGGTCGGGGTCCGCACGCACTGCTCGCCTGCGTCCCCGGAGATCAACACGACATCGGGTTGATCTGCTTCGGGCTCGCGCTCCGCGCTCACGGCTGGCGGATCACCTACCTCGGAGCCGATACTCCGCTGCCCACGCTGATCGATACAGCGGATCTACTGCAGCCTGCGCTCGTCGTCGTCAGCGCCGCGCTTCCCGAACTGACTCAAAGCGCTCTCAGCGGCCTGCGCGAGCTCGCCTGCGTCGCCCCACTCGCGCTCGCCGGCCGTGGAACCGACGCGAGCATCACCGACACCGTCGGTGCTCGATGGCTCAACGAAGACCCCGTCGCAGCCGCGGCAAGCACCGCCGCGCCCAGGGCTGACGCGAACCGCATAGATAACTGACTCGTGTGCCTAGAGGTCCGCGGTCGTGCCAGCACATAACCTGATCTGGTCCTGACCTGCTCTTGCCTCGGCGCGAGCGTCTTGCGCTCCGCCGCCGCCGGCCCCCTTTGCGCGGAATCCGAGTCAGTCGGAGACGCTAGCTACGCACCTGTCTGCCGGCTAGCGCCGGCCGACAGCTGACGATCGCTCTGCTCGCCTAAGACGGTCGAGGCCTGCTTGCGCTTCGCCACGCATGCGATCGCACGGAAGAAGTCGACGGCGCGATCGCATTCAAGTCACGCGCGCTCGACGCTCGGGCTGCCGCTCCGGGTACGTTCAAGTCGTTCCGCTTTTGGGTTCCCCTCAATGCTGCCCGCGGCAGCCGCGAGCTGCGTTGATCCTGCGTCCACAAGCCAGCACGGGGCGGGAGCCGTCGTTACGGGCTCTGGAACTGGGACATATCGGGGACACATTCGTCCGTGCCATCCAGCGCCGAAGGTTGGAAATACAAACAGTTTCCAGGGACTTCCTGATGCCGGAGGAGGGACTCGAACCCCCGACACGCGGATTATGATTCCGCTGCTCTAACCGACTGAGCTACTCCGGCGCGGGGAGCGAGTCTACCCGGGAGGTGGGCGCCGGCGCGTAGACGGAGACCGATCTCGCGGGCATATGATCCGCCGGTCATGACCGACCTGAAACCCGCCGTCAGCACGGTGATTCGCCGATCGCTTGGGGTGCAGCCGGGCGAGGAAGTAGTCGTCGTGGTCGACCCGGCGACGCGGAACATCGGCGACGCCTTGCGCGACGAGGCGGCCGCCGCGGGCGCGGACGCGGTGCTGATGGTGATGGACGAGCGCGCCACGCACGGCACCGAGCCGCCGGGTCCGGTCGCCGCGGCGATGGCGGCGAGCGACGTGTTCATCGCGCCGACCACCAAGTCGCTCAGCCACACGGACGCCCGCAAGCGCGCCGTCGAGGCCGGCGCCCGGGGCGCGACGATGCCCGGGGTGACCGAGGACATGCTCGCGCGGGTGATGGCGGTCGACCTCGGCGCGATGGCGGCGCGCTCGCGCGCGGTGGCGGCGGCGCTCGACCGGGGCACGGCCGCGCACGTCACCTGCCCGCGCGGGACGGACCTGCGCGTCGCCATCGACGGCCGCGCCGGCATCGCCGACGACGGCGAGTTCACCGCGCCGGGAGCGTTCGGCAACCTGCCTTCCGGCGAGGGGTTCGTCTCGCCCGTCTTCGGCGAGGGCACGGTCGTGCCGGCCAGCCTGGCGTCGCTGGGGCTGAGTCTCGACCCGGTGCACCTCACGGTGGCGGAGGGCCGGCTCGTGGCGGCGGACGGCGGACTCGGCCCGGAGTTCATCGAGTTGCTGCTCGCGCACGGGAAGGACGGGACGAACCTGGCGGAGCTCGGGGTGGGGACCAACGACCGTGCGCGGCTGACCGGCAACATCCTCGAGGACGAGAAGATCCTCGGCACGGTGCACGTCGCGTTCGGGGCGAGCGCCGGGATCGGCGGGACGGTGTCGGTCCCGATCCATCTCGACGTCGTCATCGTCGACGCCACGCTCGAGGTCGACGGTCAGCGGGTGCTGGACGCGGGCCGCTACGTGCTCGAACCCCAATAGTGCCCGGCACGCTGCTCGCCATCCCGAACGTGAGCGAGGGCCGCGATCGCGACGCGATCGACGCGATCGGCCAGGCCTTCGACGCCCGCCTGCTCGACGTCCACCTCGACCCAGATCACCACCGCAGCGTGTTCACCCTCGCGGGCGAGCCCGGGCGCCTGGTGGGCGCCGTGCTGCGCGGAGCCGCCGAAGCGGTCGCGCGCGTGGACGTCAACCGGCACGTCGGGATCCACCCGCGGATTGGCGCGGTCGACGTCGCGCCGATCGTCTATCTCGACCCGGGGCAGCGCGGCGCCGCGTGCGCGGAGGCGCTGGTCCTCGGCGATCTGCTCGGGAATGAGCTCGAGCTGCCCGTGTTCCTGTACGGCGAGCTTGCGGCCGGGCGCACCCGGGCCGAGCTGCGCCGCGGCGGCCCCGAGGCCCTGGCAGCGCGGATCGAGTCGGGCGACGTTCGTCCCGACTTCGGGCCGCGCCGACTGCACCCCACCGCCGGCGCGGTACTCGTCGCCGCCCGCCCGCCGCTCGTCGCGTTCAACGTCGAGCTGGCGCAGCCGGCGACGCTCGAGGACGCGCGGTCGATCGCGGCCTTGATCCGCGAGGGCGGCCCGGAGGGGCTCGAGTCCGTCCGCGCGATCGGCCTGTGGCTGGACGCGCGCGGGTTGGCGCAGGTGTCGACCAACGTCGAGGACCACCGAGCCGTGCCGCTGGCCCGGGTGGTGGAGGCGGTGGCGCGCCATGCCAGGCCGATCGGGGCCGAGCTGGTCGGGCTGGCGCCGCGGGCGGCGTTCGACGGGTTCCCGGAGGATCTGCCGATCGCGAACCGTCGGACGGTGGAGGACGCGCTGGCGGGTACGGACGCCGCCCCGGCCTAGGTGCTTATCGCCCGAAACCGGACGGGCGTGCCCGACCTCCGGGACATCAGCACTTCCCAGGTGCTTATCTCCCGGAACGTTCGGGCTCGGGGGCGGTTTCGGTCGTTTTGCACGCTTGCGGCCACGGCTCCGGTGGCGCAACCCCCGCGCCCGCACTAAGCTCCATTCCACCATGGCTCAGACCAAACGTAAGCGCCGCACCAAACACCGAGGAACCCCCGCCGGCACGATCCAGACCCGGGGTCGCACCGGTCGCCCACCGACCGCCGAGGAGCGCAAGAAGCAGGACCGAGCGAGTGCCCGCGAGCGCCGAATGGAGCGGCCGCCGAGCTGGAGGCGATCCGTCGGAATCGGCGTGTTCGCCGCGGTGGCGCTGTTCATCCTGTTCGCGCTGACCGGCCGGGGCAAGACCCCGCTCGCAAGCGCGGCATTCTTTGCGGTGTTCGCCGCCGCCCTGTACATCCCGGGTGGCTACTACATGGAGTCGTACATGTATCGCCGCCGCCAGAAGCGCAAGCAGCAGGCGGGCAAGTGAGCTCGCTCGACGTTCGCATGTTCACGGTGGGGCCGGTGCAGGAGAACTGCTTCATCGTGCGCGAGCAGGACGCGCCGGCCGCGATCGTCGTCGACCCGGGTGACGAGGCGGACAAGCTCCTCGGCGCCATTCAACGGCTGAACATCGAGACCGTCGAGGCGATCCTGATCACGCACACGCACTTCGACCACATCGGCGCGGTGGCGCCGCTGGCGAAGGCGACGGGAGCGCCGGTGTACTGCCCGGAGCTGGAAACGCAGGTGCTGGCCAACATCATGGACTACGTCCCGTGGCCGGGCTTCGGGCCGTTCGAAAGCTATGAGGCGGACCACACGGTCGCCGGCGGGGACGCGCTCGAGCTCGCCGGCCTGAATATCGACGTGACCTTCACTCCGGGGCACAGCCCCGGCCACGTGACCTACGCCATCTCCGACCACGACGCGCTGTTCTCCGGCGACGTGCTGTTCCAGGGGTCGGTCGGCCGGGTCGACCTGCCAGGGGGCGACTGGCCGACGCTGCTCGCGTCGATCGAGAGCCTCCTGACCGCGTATCCGGGCGAGACGACGGTCTACCCCGGCCACATGGGCATCACGACGCTCGGGCGCGAACGCGCCACGAACCCGTTCCTGCGCGAGCTCGCGGAGCGGTGAGTCGTCTGTGATTCAGGCCCCGCGCGGCACGTTCGACATCCTCCCCTCGTTGTCGGCCCGGCGTAAGGTGGTCGAGGAGCAGACCGAGAAGATCCTCGGCGCGGCCGGCTACGGCCGGATCGAGACCCCGACCTTCGAAGCGACCGAGCTGTTCGCGCGCGGCGTCGGGCAGGCGACCGACATCGTGCAGAAGGAGATGTACACGTTCGACGATGGCGGCGGGCGCTCGCTGACGCTGCGCCCGGAGGGCACCGCGCCCGTGTGCAGGGCATATGTCGAACACGGCATGCACAAGCTGGCCCAGCCGGTCAAGTTCTGGTACCTGTCGAGCTTCTTCCGGGCGGAGGCGCCGCAACGTGGGCGTTACCGGCAGTTCTGGCAGGTCGGAGCCGAGGCGATCGGGTCGGCTGCTCCCGAGACCGACGCCGAGCTGATCGTGCTGTTGGCTGAACTCCTCGCGCAGCTCGGCGTCCAGGGAACCCGCCTTCGCCTGTCGAGCCTTGGCACGCCGGAGACGCGAGCGGAGTACCGCGAGGAGCTTAAGGCGTTCCTGCGCGCACACGAGGACGAGCTGGCCGAGGACGTTCGCAACCGGATCGATCTGAACCCACTGCGCGCGTTCGACGCCGATGACCGTGGAACTCGCGCGGTGATGCGCGACGCGCCGCTGCTGCGCGACCGCTTGAACGACGACGACGCCGAGCACTTCGCCGCGGTCCGGTCGCTGCTCGACGACTCCGGCATCCGCTACGAGCTCGACCCGACGCTGGTCCGTGGCCTGGACTACTACACCCGCACGGTGTTCGAGTTCACGAGCGATCAACTCGGCGCCCAGTCGGGCGTCGGCGGCGGCGGCCGCTACGACGGGCTGATCGAGCTGCTGGACGGCCCCCCGACGCCCGGCGTCGGCTGGGCCGCCGGGGTCGAACGGATGCTGCTGGCAGCGAGGGACATCGTCCCGCCGGCCGAGTTCGTCGACCTCTTCGTCGCGATGGCGAAGCCGGATGGCATCCGCACCGCGTTCGAGCTCGCCCACGACGCCCGCCGGGCCGGGCTCCAGGCCCAGCTCGAGCTGGCCGGCCGGTCGCTTAAGGGCCAGCTCAAGCACGCCGACCGAATCGGCGCACGCTTTGTGGCCATCGTCGAGAACGGACACGTCGCGCTCAGGGACATGGGCTCCGGGGAGCAGCGCGAGCTTCCCACGCCGGAGGTAATCCCGGCGATCCTCCGGGGAGGGCCCGAGCGAACGTGAAGCACGCGCCACGGCCCAACGACTACCGCGACACCTGGGCCGGCCAGCTGACCGCCGATCGGGCGGACACCGAGGCCCGCGTCGCCGGGTGGGTGCACCGCCGCCGCGATCACGGCGGTCTGATCTTCATCGACCTGCGTGACCGCTCCGGGATCGTCCAGCTGGTGTTCCACCCCGAGAACGCGCCCGAGGCGCACGAGCGCGCGCACGCGCTGCGCTCCGAGGACGTGATCAGCGCGTTCGGAACCGTCACCCGGCGCGACCAGCAGAACGTCAACCCGAACCTCGCCACCGGCGAGATCGAGCTGACCGTAAGCGACCTCGAGATCCTGGCCGACGCCGAGACGCCGCCGTTCCCGCTCGACGAAGGCGCCGGCGTGGACGAGATCCTGCGCCTGCGCCACCGCTCGCTCGACCTGCGCCGGCCGCAGCTCCAGCGCACAATCGCGCTGCGCCACCGGGTGATCGCGAGGATGCGCGAGGTGCTGAACGAGCGGGACTTCCTCGAGATCGAGACGCCGTACCTCACCCGCTCGACCCCCGAGGGCGCGCGCGACTACCTGGTGCCGGCGCGGATCCAGCCCGGCTCGTTCTACGCGCTGCCGCAGTCGCCGCAGCTGTTCAAGCAGATGCTGATGATCGGCGGGATGGAGCGCTACTACCAGATCGCGCGCTGCTTCCGGGACGAGGACACCCGGGCCGATCGACAGCCGGAGTTCACCCAGCTCGACGTCGAGATGGCGTTCGTCGAGGAGGACGACGTGATCGAGATGATGGAGGCGGTGATGGGCTCCGTGTTCGAGCGCGAGGGGTTCTCCGTGCCGTCGCCGCCGTGGCCGCGGATGACGTTCGCCGAGGCGGTGTCGCGCTACGGGATCGACCGGCCCGACACGCGCTTCGGGCTCGAGCTCCACGACCTGGGCGACGCCGTGTCGGGGACCGAGTTCAAGGTGTTTGCCGACGTGCTCGCCGCGGGCGGCGTGATCCGCGGGATCAACGCGGGGGCGCGCGAGCTGCCGCGCTCGGACCTCGAGGCGCTCACCGAGCTGGCCAAGCAACACGGCGCCAAGGGGCTCGTGTGGGCGTTCGTCCAGGATGAGGGATGGCGCTCGCCGATCGCCAAGTTCCTGTCGGCGGCCGAGGTCGAGGCGATCACCCACCGGCTCGGCGCGAAGCCCGGCGACCTGCTCCTGGTCGTGGCCGACGAGGCGACCACCGTGGGACAGGCGCTGAGCGCGCTGCGGATGGAGCTCGCGCGCCGGTTCGACCTGATCCCGGAGGGCCGACACGACATCCTGTGGGTGGTCGAGTTTCCCGCCTTCTTCTGGGACGCCGAGCTAAAGCGCTGGGACGCCGCGCACCATCCGTTCACGGCCCCCAAGGGCGACCTCGACGATCCCGGCCACCTCAGCTCGCGCGCCTACGACCTGGTCCTGGACGGCTCGGAGATCGGCGGCGGCTCGATCCGCATCAATCGCCTCGAGGTTCAGCAGCGCGTGTTCGAGCTGCTCGGCATCGGCCCCGAGGAGGCCGAGTCGCGGTTCGGATTCCTGTTGGACGCGCTCCGCTACGGCGCTCCGCCGCACGGCGGGATCGCGATGGGCATCGACCGGATCGTGGCCGCGCTCGCCGGGGTCGAGTCGATCCGCGACACGATCGCGTTCCCCAAGGCCGCGAGCGGCACCGATCCGCTCACGGGCGCGCCGGCGCCGGTCGATCCGGCGCAGCTGCGCGAGCTCGGGCTCCGGCTCGGCTGACCAGCTCGGGCGTCCGTTCCGTCCAAGAACTGCTGTCAACGCTTAAAGACGGGCGCTCGGCTGCCGAACACATGCCTGATGGCGCGTGTGCCCAAACCAATGCTTGGTCTGCTGATGGGAACCATCGTGTTCTTCGCGATCTGGATGGTGGCGCTCAAGCCCAAGTCCTCCGCCGGCGGCGGCTCGCAGGGCGGGCTCGGCCAGTACCAGTCGGCGATCGACAAGGCGCATCAGGCGGTCACGACTTCGAACCAGGCCAACGCGAAGCTCGGCGCTCCGACCGCCACGGCACCGGCGCCGAAGCCGGCGACCCCGGGCACGGCCGCGCCGAACACCCCGGGCAAGACGGCCGCCACCAAGTCGACCGCGACCAACACGACCGCGACGAAGACGAGCGCGACGAAGGGGGCCGCGGCCAAGGCGACCCCCGCGGCCAAGAACGCTCCGGACATCACGCAGTCGGCCGCCTCCGGCGTCCAGGCCATCCAGTCCGCGATCCGCGCCGGCAAGGTCGTCGCGGTTCTGTTCTACAACGACGCCGCCGCCGACGACCGCGCCGTCAAGAGCGAGCTCGCCGAGGTGCCCACGCATCACGGCAAGGTCGTCAGGCTCGCCGTGCCGGTCAGCCAGCTCACCAAGTACTCGGTCGTCACCCAGCAGATCCCGGTCGTCACCGCCCCGACGCTGGTGCTGATCGACGCCGCGCGGCAGGCCACCACGATCACCGGGTACGCCGACCCGGTCGAGATCGCCCAGCGCATCGACGACGCGCTGTCCGTCAAGTAACGCGGCCTGTCTATCCTCGCGGGCGATGGACTCCATCGCCTTCGAGCACCACCTGACCTCTCCGCAGGGGCACCGCAAGCGCCCCGCGCGCGCCCACAGCGCCGCCGCCGGCACGTCAGCCTGCTCCGATGAGATCGAGGTGTCGATCATCGTCGAGGGTGATCGCGTGACCGACGCCGGATTCGACGCGCGCGGCTGCGGCGCCGTCACCGCTGCCGGCAGCGCTGCGGTAACCCTCGCGCGCGGAACCACCGTCTTCGAGGCAGCGAAACTCGGACCGCCCCACATAGCCGCCGAGCTGGGCGGGCTCAGCCCGGGCAAGCTGCACGCGGCCGAGCTAGCGGCCGACGCGCTCGCCCGCGCCCTGGGCGCCGCGGTCCGCGATCGCGCAAGCGTCGCGAGCGGCCCCCGGACCCTCGTGGCCCTGAGCGGCGGAGTGGACAGCGCCGTGGCGGCGCTTCTGTGCGCGGGGGAGGCGGACGCCGCCGCAGTCACGCTCGAGCTGTGGGCGGACGCCGAGCACGACGCCGAGCGCAGCTGCTGCTCGGCGTCGGCGGTCGCCCAGGCGCGCTCGCTGGCGCACGCGATGGGCCTCCCGCACTTCACGATCGATCTGCGCGACGAGTTCCGCGCCGGCGTGGTCGAGCCCTTCATCGCCGGGTTCGCCGCCGGGGAGACCCCGAACCCGTGCGTCGGTTGCAACGGGCACGTGCGCCTCGACGCGATGCTCGAGCTGGCGCGGCGGCTCGGGTGCGACCGACTGGCCACGGGGCATTACGCGCGCGTCGCAGGCGCGGACGACGGCGACGCCAACGGACCGGTGCTCCGCGCCGCGGCCGACCCGGCCAAGGACCAGACGTACATGCTCGCCGCGCTGTCGCCTGAGTCGCTCGCGCGGATGCACTTTCCGCTCGGCGAGCTGACCAAGCCCGAGGTCAGGGCGATCGCCGCGCAGGCCGGCCTCCCGGTCGCGAGCAAGGCCGACTCGATGGACCTCTGCTTCCTGGCCGGCACCGACCGCGCCCGGTTCCTCGCCCGTCACGGCGGCCTCGGCGATGCGCCCGGGACGGTCGTCAACGACGACGGAACCGTCGTCGGCCACCACGACGGCCAGCACCGCTTCACCGTGGGTCAGCGACGCGGCCTCGGCATCGGCGCGGCGGGCGAGCCGCTGTACGTCCTCGACAAGGACCCGGCCACCAACCGCGTGATCGTGGGGCCCCGCTCCGCGCTCGAAACGACGCGTGTACAGATACGGGACGCGCGCCTACACCGTCCCGCCAAGACGGTCGACCGGGTCAAGCTGCGCTATCGCTCGCGCCCGCTGGCGTGCCACGTGGTCGGCGAGCCGGAGCCCGGCCGCCACGCGACCCTGACGCTCGAGCTTTCAGACCCCGTCGAGGGGGCCGCGCCCGGTCAGCTGGCGTGTCTGATGGACGGTGAGCTGGTGGTGGGGTGGGGGACGATCGGGCGCGATCGCGACGCCCGCCGCGAGCGCAGGCTCGCCGCTAGTGCACCTTGAAGTTGGCGTTCTGGACCAGCGCCTTGGCGTAGGCCGGCCAGTATTGGCCGGTCGGCGGCGCGCCCGGAACGCACTGGCCACCCGACTCGCCCGGGTTGCTGGTCCACGCGAACATGTCGACGCTGCGGTAACCGGTGCTGGCCGTGGGCAGCGGCCCGAGGCCGGCGCGCGGGTTGCACAGGACCTCGAGGCCCTGGTGGACGATGTCGCGGGGGCGCTGCGGGCCGAGCCCGTTCTCGCCGGTGTTCACGACGAAGTGCTCGCCGCCGAGCATCCGCGAGATCTGGCGGCCGTAGCGGATCTCGTGCGTGGTCCAGTCGAAGTGGGTCGCGTTGAGGAAGAACCCCCTGATCGCGGACACGCCGCTCGCGCGCAGGAACCGGGCGGCGTCGCGGGCGTGGAGCGCGTCGGCCGCGCCTGCGTCGAGGTAGATCACCAGGTGCGGGCAGTCGGCTGTGAGCACGTTGATCGCGTCGCGCAACTCGTGCTCACGGACGGCCTGGCCGTGGCGCGAGAGGCACGGCATCGTGATGATCGAGTCCATCTCGAGGAACAGCACCGCGCGGTAGGAGCCGATGCCCTGGGCGAAGCCTTCGATGAAGTTGTGGTAACTGGCCGCGTCAGCCGGCGAGTCCGACGCGTGCCCGCACAGTCCGTGCAGGATCCGGTAGGTGGCCAGCAGCGGCACCGAGCCGGGCGAGGTCACGGCCGCGCGCGCCAGATAGCGCGAGACGGCGGTCTGGATGTCCGGGACGCCGTTCGAGCCAAAGCTGAACTTCCCGAACCGGGCGGTGCCGGGCTGCTGGGCAATCGTGCCGATCTCGGGGACCGACTTGGCCGCGTTGGCGGCCTCGCTCTGCGGGTCGACGAAGAAGCTGGCACCTGACAGCGGGTCGCCGCCGGCCGGGGCCACCGGCAGAGCGAGGGGGTTGGCCGGATCGCGCGGCGTCGCCGGATCGTCGTCGAGGATGGTCAGCACTGCCTTGCTCGGCGACGCCATCCCGATCGGCGAGGGGCCGAACAGCGAGACCTCGATGGTCTTGAGGACGGTCTGCACGCCGTGGTCGATGATCGGCACGGTGAACGTCTCGCTCGCCACGCCGACCGGAAAGTCGAGCTCACCCTTGACCGACGAGAAGTCGTAGGGATCGACCGCCGTGCACGGGGACGCGCCGCACTGGACCCCGTCACCGAGGGTGATGTACCGGATCTGCGCGGCCTCGCTCGTGTCGCCGCGCTCGACCGTGATCACGGCCTGGCCGCCGTTCTCGTGCACGTACAGCGAGTCGGACTGCAGGTGGAAGCCGCTGGGATCGGGGGACGGGGCGGCAACCCCGCCGGCGGGCGCGAGCAGCGCGCACAGCAGCGCGGCGGGCACGATGAGGAGACGACCGAGGCGGCGCATCAAGGGTTAGTTCGGCGCGTCGACGAACGAGCTTGATGTCAGCAGCCGGACCTCGACCGACGTCCGCCTACACTGCCTTGTCCATGGCGCCGATCACCTCCGACGAGATTCGCAGCACGTTCCTCGAGTTCTTCGAGGAGCGCGGCCATATGCGGCTGCCGTCGGCCTCGCTCGTCCCCACCGAGCACGACCCGTCCGCGTTGTTCACGGTCGCCGGGATGCACCCGCTGAAGCCGTACTTCCTCGGCCGCGAACGTCCGCCGAGTCCCCGGGTCACCACTTGTCAGAAGTCGTTTCGCACCGTCGACATCGACATCATCGGGACGACCAGCCGGCATCTGACGTTCTTCGAGATGCTCGGCAACTTCTCGTTCGGCGACTACTTCAAGCGCGAGGCGACTCGGTTCGCGTGGGACCTGTCGACGCAGGGCTTCGGCTTCGCGCCCGAGACGATCTGGATCACGGTGTTCGCAGGCGACGACGAGCTCGGCCTGGGCCCGGACGAGGAGGCGATCGAGGCGTGGCTCGAGATCGGGGTGCCCCGCGAGCGGATCGTGGAGTGCGAGCGCTCGGAGAACTTCTGGCAGGGGGGCCTGACCGGACCGTGCGGCCCCTGCTCTGAGCTGTACCTCGATCGCGGCCTCGAGTTCGGCAAGCCCGACGATCTGCCGGGTGGCGACAACGAGCGGTTCCTCGAGTACTGGAACCTCGTGTTCATGGAGTTCGACCAGAACCCGGTCAACACCCTGACCCCGCTGCCGGACAAGAACATCGACACCGGTCTCGGCCTCAACCGGCTCGCGCTCATTCAGCAGGACAAGCCCTCGGTGTTCGAAACCGACCAGTTCGCGCCGCTGATCGCGCTCGGCGAGGACCTCTCGGGCCGCCGGTACGGACACGACTACGCGACCGACCGCGGGCTGCGCCTCCTGGCCGACCACAGCCGCGCGATGACGTTCCTGATCGCCGACGGGGTGGTGCCGTCCAACGAGGACCGCGGCTACGTGCTGCGCCGGATCATGCGCCGCGCGATCCAGCACGGCCGCTCGCTCGAGCTCCCGCGCGGCTTCCTCACCCGCTACGCCGACGTCGTCACCGAGTTGATGGCCGGCGAGTACCCGGAGCTGCACCGCGAGCGCGACGTCATCCGCAAGTGGCTCGAGTCCGAGGAGGAGGGCTTCGGGCGCACGCTGGAGCAGGGCCTCGGACGCCTCGACGAGCTGATCCGGCGCGCCCAGGATGCGGGCGACGAGGGGATCGCCGCGGCGGACGCGTTTCTCCTCCACGACACCTACGGTTTCCCGATCGACCTCACGATCGAGCTCGTGGCCGAGCACGACCTCGGCGTCGACGAGCAGGGTTTCGAGGTCCTGATGGAAGAGCAACGCGACCGGGCGCGCGCCAGCGCGGGCCGGTTCGTGGCCGGCGAGGAGGTGCGCGAGCGGGCGCGCGTGCTGGCCGGCCAGGCCGGGTTCGCGACCGAGTTCGTGGGCTACGAGACGACCGATGCGGAGACCACGATCGGGGCGGCCGCGCCGGAGAACGGCAAGGTCCTGATCAAGCTCGTCGAGTCTCCGTTCTACGCCACCGGCGGCGGGCAGGTCGCCGACTCGGGCTACGTCGAGTGCGTGAGCGGGGATTGCCGCGCGCGCGTCGCCGACGTCCTTCGTATCGGCGACGACCAGGTTGTGGCGGTCGTGGCGGAGACGGGCACGATCGAGCCGGGCGAGCGCGTGCGCGCGCACGTCGACCGCGCCGCCCGCCACGCCACCGAGTGCAATCACACCGCGACGCACCTGCTCCACGCCGCGCTGCGCCGGCAGCTGGGCACACACGTCCGCCAGGCGGGCTCCTACGTCGGGCCCGACAAGCTGCGTTTCGACTTTACGCACGGCAAGGCGCTGTCGCCCGAGGAGCTGCGCGAGGTCGAGGACCAGGTCAACCGGTGGGTCCTCGAGGCCCAGCCCGTGCGCGCGCTGACCACCACGCTGGACGAGGCGCGCCGGCTCGGCGCGACGGCGCTGTTCGGCGAGAAGTACGGCGACGTCGTGCGGATGGTCGAGGTGGGAGACGGATCATTCTCGCGCGAGCTGTGCGGCGGCACCCACGTGAACAACACGGCCGAGATCGGGTTGTTCAAGGTGCTCAGCGAGAGCTCGAGCGCGGCCAACATGCGCCGGATCGAGGCCGTCACCGGTCCCGAGGCGGTCGATCTGATGCGCGCCAACGACCGGACGCTGACCGAGGCGGGCCGGAGCCTGCGCGTGCCGCCCGAGCGGGTGGCCGAGACGGTGAGCGAGCTCCGCGCCCGGCTCCGCGAGCTCGAGCGCGAGGCCCGGCGCGACGCGACCGAGGAAGCCGTCGACGTCGATCGGCTCGCCGCCGCCGCGGTCGAGCGCGATGGCGCGCGGGTGCTGGTGACCGAGATCGAGTCGCTCGACGGCAAGGCACTGCTCGACGTCGCCGACCGGCTCAAGAACAAGCTGGGGAACGCCGCGATCGTGCTCGGTAGCACGGGCGAGAACCGCGTCGACCTGGTGGCCAGCGTCGCGCCGGCGCTCGTCGAACGGGGCGTCCGGGCGGGGGAGATCGTCAAGCGGGCGGCCGCCGAGGTCGGCGGCGGCGGGGGCGGGCGTGACACGCTGGCCCGCGCCGGCGGACGCGATCCCGGGGGCCTACCGAAGGCGTTCGAGGTCGCGCGCGCAGTCATCGACTCCGCCCTCGGCGAGTGACTGCCCGGCGCGCCAACTTGTAAGGTCATGCGCGTGCTTGCGCTCGATTACGGCCGGGCGCGGTGTGGTTGTGCCGTATCAGACCCCACCGGAGTGCTCGCGTCCCCGATCGAACCGGTCCGCGCACCGCAGTCCCGGCGCGGACTCGCCCGCCTGCGCACGCTGGTGCGCGACCTCGAGGTCGGGCGCGTGGTGGTTGGGCTGCCGGTGGCGCTGTCGGGTAAGGACTCGGCCCAGACGACCGAGACCCGGGAGTTCGCCGCACGCCTGGAGCAGGAGCTGCCGGTGCCGGTCGAGCTCTACGACGAGCGCTTCACCACGCGGCTGGCCGAGCGCACGGGCGGCCGGGCGGACGAGGACTCACGGGCTGCCGCACACCTGCTGGAGGGCTGGCTGGCTAGCCAGCAAGCCGGTGTGAGTGGTGACGACGGGGAGCCCGCGCCGCATGCCTGACGGCTACGAGCGCACCGCGGACGATCGGGAGGAGGCGCGTGCCGCGCGAGAGCGCTATCGCCGCCCGGCCGGATCGAACGGCCGAAGCGCCCCGCCGCGCCGCCGGCCGTCGCGCCCGCACCGCAAGCACTCGTGGGTCGGTCGGATCGTCGCGCTGCTCCTGCTGGCCGCGGCGGCGGCGCTGATCTGGTTCCTGGTCGAGCTGTTCCAGCCCTTCCACGGCTCCCCGCACGGGAGCGTGACGGTGACCGTGCCCGCCCACTCCACCGCGCGTCAGGTAGGCGACGAGCTGGCCAAGGCCGGCGTGGTCCCGTCCGGATTCTTCTTCGAGGTGCGCGCGACGCTGGCCGGCGAGCGCGGCGACCTCCGCGCCGGGACCTATCACCTGCAGAAGGGGATGACGTACGACGAGGCGCTCAAGGTCCTGACCGCAGGGCCGCCGCCCGCGAAGACGACGAACATCACGATCACCGAAGGCCGCACCCGCGCCCAGATCGACGCGCTGCTGCGCGCCCAGGGCGTGAACGGAAGCTACTTCGCCGCCACCCGCCGCTCGCCCCTGATCGACTTCGCCGCGTACGGGGCTCCGCGCCACACGCCCGACCTCGAGGGCTTCCTGTTCCCCGACACCTACCAGCTGGTCCAGCCGGTCGACACGCAGAAGCTGGTGAACGACCAGCTGACGAGGTTCCGTCAGGAGTTCGCGCACGTCAACCTCGGCTACGCGCGCAGCAAGCACCTGACCCCGTACGACGTGCTGACCATCGCGTCGCTGGTCCAGGGCGAGGCGGCCACGGCGCACGACGAGCCGCTGATCGCCTCGGTCATCTACAACCGGCTGCGCCGAGGCATGCCGCTTCAGCTCGACGCCACCACCCGCTATGCCACCGGCAACTACACCAAGCCCGTCACCCAGGCCCAGCTGAACTCGCGCTCGCCGTACAACACGCGAAACCACAAGGGGCTGCCGCCGACGCCGATCGACAACCCCGGTCTCGCCGCGATCCAGGCCGCGGCGCATCCGGCCAACACCAACTTCCTCTACTTCGTGGCCAAGGTGTGCGGGAACGGCGCGAGCGTGTTCGAGTCGACTTACAAGCAGTTCCAGGCCGACGCCGCGAGGTACCAGCATGCCCGCAAGGCGCGCGGCGGCCGCTCGCCCGAGCGCTGCTCGAAGTAGCTCGGTGGACCAGCCCAAGACCCGTCTCGGCGTCGCCGGGTGGCCCGTCGCCCACAGCCGCTCGCCCGCCATCCAAAACGCCGCGCTGCACGCCGTAGGCCTCACCGACTGGCGCTACCAGCTGCTCCCAATCCCTCCCGAGCGGTTTGCCGAGACGGTCACCGCGCTGCCTGGAGCCGGCTTCCGTGGCATCAACGTAACGATCCCGCACAAGGAGGCGGCGCTCGGGTTGGCCACGGATCCCACCGAGCGCGCACACGCGATCGGCGCCGCCAACACCCTCATCTTCGAGCCCGACGGGCGGACCAAAGCCGACAACACCGACGCCCCCGGGCTGATCGCCGCGCTGCCGTTCGCGCCGGCCGGCCGGACCGCGCTCGTGCTGGGAGCGGGGGGAGCGCCCGGGCCGTCGTGTGGGCGCTGCGCGACGCCGGCGCGCGCCAGATCAGGATCTGGAACCGGACGCCGGAGCGCGCCCGTGCGCTGGCCGGGGAGCTCGGCGGCGTCGTGGTCGAGGAGGCGGCCCCGGCCGACCTGCTCGTGCATTGCACGGCGAGCGGGCTCGATCCCGCCGTGGACGCGTTCAAGCCGCTGCCGATCGATGCCGATGACGTCGTGAGTTACGAATGCGTGGTTGATCTCGTGTATGGCGATACTGAGACCCCGCTCGTGCAGGCGGCACGAGCACGCCGCGTCCGCGTCGTCGGCGGGCGCGAAATACTCGTGCGCCAAGGCGCCCTCAGCTTCGAGCTGTTCACCGGCCGGCCGGCGCCGATCGACGTGATGCGCCGCGTCGTGGACGTCCCATGAGCATCAGCGAAGCGCCCCATCCCGAAGCCTTCACCGGCGTCACGCCGCCGACCCGTCGCGGCGGCTCGAGCCGCCACCTCACCGACGTCGTGGTCGACCTCGGCTTCGCCGATCGGGAGACCGTCGACCGCGCCCTCGAGGCCGCGCGCTCGACCAGCGTCCCGCCGGAGCGGATGCTGCTCGACCAGCAGGCCATCACCTCGGAGCAGCTCGCCCGCGCGATCGCCGAGCGCTACGGCCTCGATCATCTCGACCTCGGCGTGTTCAAGGTCGACATGGCGGCCGCCAACCTGCTGAGCGCCGCGGCGGCCAAGCGGTACGCCGCGGTCCCGGTCTCCTACATCGACGAGCACACGCTGCTGCTGGCGATGTCCGACCCGGCCAACGTCCTGGCGGTCGACGACGTCGCGCTGCTGACCCACCTCGACGTCCGGCCCGCGGTCGCCTCCGCCGAGGACATCACCGCGCTGATCATGCGCATGAACCGTTTCGAAGACGCGGTCGCCGAAGCGGTCGAGGAGAGCGAGGCGGGCTCGAGTTACGAGGAGGTCGTCGACCTCAAGGAGACGGCCGACGACGCACCGGTCATCAAGCTCGTGCACTCGATCATCGCGCAGGCCACCGAGCGCGGCGCCTCCGACATCCACTACGAGCCCCAGCCCGACGCCAGTGGCCGCGGCGTGCGCGAGATGCGCGTGCGGATGCGCGTCGACGGCGTCCTGACCGAAGCCACCACGGTCCCCAGGAAGATGGTCCCCGGCGTCGTCTCGCGCATCAAGATCATGGCCGACCTCGACATCGCCGAGCGCCGCGTCCCGCAGGACGGCCGCGTGGGCATGACGATCGACGGCCGTCACGTCGACGTCCGCGTGGTCACGATCCCGAGCGTCCACGGCGAGGGCGTGGTGATGCGGATCCTCGACAAGGAGAGCATCCGCCTCGAGCTCGACAAGCTCGGCTTCCAGGAGCAGGAGCTCGATCGCTTCCGACGCGCCTTCAACCAGGCGTACGGCTGCGTGTTGACCACCGGCCCAACCGGGTCGGGCAAGTCGACCTCGCTGTACGGGGCGCTGCTGGAGCTCAACACGCCGGAGAAGAACATCATCACGATCGAGGATCCGGTGGAGTACCAGATCGGCGGCATCACCCAGGTCCAGGTCAACAACAAGGCCGGGCTGACCTTCGCCGCCGGCCTGCGCTCGATGATGCGCGCCGACCCGGACATCCTGATGGTGGGCGAGATCCGCGACCCGGAGACCGCGCAGATCGCAATCGAGGGCGCCCTGACCGGCCACTTGGTGCTGTCGACGCTGCACACCAACGACGCTCCGTCGGCGATCACGCGCCTCGTGGAGATGGGCATCGAGCCGTTCCTGGTCGCCTCGGCGATCGACTGCGTCGTCGCCCAGCGGCTGGCTCGGACGCTGTGCGCGCACTGCAAGCAGCGCACGCTGATCCCGGCCGAGGTATTGCGCGACCACGGCTTCCCGGCCGAGTTCCCGATCGAGGCGTACGAGCCCGGCGGATGTGTGCGGTGCGGAGGAATGGGCTACCGCGGCCGGATCGGGCTGTACGAGGTGATGGTCATGACCGAGGAGATCCGCTCGCTCACGCTGCTGCGGTCCTCGGCCGAGCAGCTCGGGGCCGCGGCCGTGCGGGGCGGAATGCGCAGGCTGCGCGAGGACGGGCTCGACAAGGTCAAGCACGGACTGACCTCGGTGGCCGAGATCGCGCGCGTCACCGGCACGGGCAGTCACTAGGCCACGTCCAAGCGCGTCCAGCGCGCACCCGGGGTGTAAACGACGCCGCCCCACCTGCCGATATATCCACAAACTTCTCGAACCCAAGGACGGATAAGCATGCAGCTCGATTTCGCGGACGTGTTGCTCGAGGTCATCGACCGCCGGGCCTCGGACCTGCACATCACGGCAGGGGCTCCGCCGACCGTGCGCGTGCGCGGGCGTCTGGTGCCGATGGAGGGCTATCCGGTCCTCACCCCGAACGACACGCGCGAGATCGTCTACTCGATCCTGTCCGAGGGCCAGCGCCAGAAGTTCGAGAACAACTGGCAGCTCGACTTCGCCTACCAGATCCCCGGGCGGGCCCGCTTCCGGGTCAACGCCTACTTCCAGCGCTCGGCTGTCGGCGCCGCGCTGCGCCTGATCCCGTTCGATGTGGTGCCGTTCGAGCGCCTCGGTCTCCCGCAGGTGGTGGCGGACTTCGCCAACAAGCCGCGCGGGCTGGTGCTCGTGACCGGGCCGACCGGCTCGGGCAAGTCGACCACGCTGGCCTCGCTGATCGATCTGATCAACGCCTCGCGCGAAGAGCACATCATGACGGTCGAGGATCCGATCGAGTTCCTGCACATGCACAAGAAGTGCATCGTCAACCAGCGCGAGCTCGGCTCAGACGCGATCAGTTTCGGCGACGCGCTGAAGGCGGCGCTGCGCCAGGACCCCGACGTGATCCTCGTGGGCGAGATGCGCGACATCGAGACGATCGGCACCGCGATCACCGCAGCGGAGACCGGTCACCTCGTGTTCGCGACGCTCCACACCCAGGACACGCCGCAGACGATCGACCGCATCATCGACGTGTTCCCGTCCGAGCAGCAGGGGCAGATCCGCGCCATGCTGTCGGTCGCGCTCCAGGGGATCATGACCCAGATGCTCCTGCCGACCGCCGACGGCGCCGGCCGGGTCGTGGCGGCCGAGATCCTCGTGCCGACGCCGGCGGTCCGCAACCTGATCCGGGAGGCCAAGACCCACCAGATCTACTCCGTGCTCCAGACCGGCGCGTCGCACGGGATGCAGACGATGGACTCGGCGCTGGCCCAGCTCGTCCGCGCCGGCAAGGTCAACCGCCAGCTCGCGGAGTCCCGCGCCCACGCCCCCGAGGAGTTCCGCCGGCTGATCGGCGGCGCCGGCGGCTACCCGGTGGCGGCCTAAGCCATGGCGACCTACGTCTTCAAGGCGATGGACCTGGCCGGCGTTCAGGCCAAGGGCGAGGTCGAGGCGGACTCCAAGCAGGCGGTCGCCGAGCAGCTCAAGGAGCGCGGGCTGGTCGTCGTCGACATCGCCCACAAGTACCGCTCCAAGGAGATCAACCTGGAGATCTTCTCGCGCGTGAACGCGAAGGATCTGGCGGTGGCGTCGCGGCAGCTGGCCACGATGGTCAGCTCGGGCATGTCGATCATGCGCGCGCTCCAGGTGCTCGAGACGCAGACCGGATCGAAGGCGCTGAAGGAGGCGGTCGCCGGCGTGCGCCATGACGTCGAGGCCGGACTGCTCCTGTCCGATGCGATGGGCCGGCACCCGAAGGTGTTCGGGCCGCTGTACGTGGCGATGGTGCGGGCCGGAGAGACCGGCGGGGTGCTCGAGGAGTGCCTGATGCGCGTCGCCGATCAGCTCGAGAAGGACGCCGCGCTGCGCCGTCAGGTGCGCGCCGCGATGGTGTACCCGGCCATCGTGATCACGTTCGCGGTGACGGTGCTGCTCGCGCTCGTGGCGTTCCTGATCCCCGTGTTCGTGGGCGTGTTCAAGCAGTTCCCGGGCAAGCTGCCGGCGCTCACCCAATTCATGGTCAACTTCTCCCACGTGGTCACCCACCAGTGGTACCTGCTCATCCTTTCGCTCGTCGCCTTGGTTGCTGCGTACATCTTCATCAAGCGAAACCAGCGCGCCCGCGATGCGTTTGACGCGTTCAAGCTCCGCATCCCGATGAAGATCGGCGAGGTCGTGCAGAAGGTGTCGATCGCGCGCTGGTCGCGGACCCTGTCGGCGCTCACCTCGGCCGGCGTGCCGATCATGCAGGCGATCGAGATCACGGGCAAGACGGCGGGCAATGCGGTGATCGAGAAGTCGATGGGCGACGTCATCACCTCGATCAAGGGCGGCGGCACCATCTCCGCGCCGTTGCGCCAGTGCTCGGCGTTCCCGCCGATGGTCGCGCAAATGGTCGGCGTCGGCGAGGAGACGGGCGCGCTCGACTCGATGCTGGAGAAGATCGCGGACTTCTACGACTCGGAGGTCGAGGCCGCCGTCAAAGCGCTCACCTCGATCTTGGAGCCGGTCATGATCATCTTCGTCGGCGGTATCGTCGGCGTGATCGTGATCTCGATGTATCTGCCGCTGTTCAGCATTTACAACAGCATCAAGTAGTCGGACACCCCCCGCCCGGCCCGCCGGCCGTCGATCTCGCTATCGTCGCCGACGATGAGCGCGACGCCCGAGGACGGTAGACGTACCTGTACGCCCTGCCGTGGGACGGGGAGGTTGATCTCGGGATTGGGTGGCAATCCACACGAGGTCACGTGTCCGTGGTGCGGCGGCACCGGATCGTTCGAGCCGGGACGTGACGCTCAACAGTCCGGGCCGGCTGACGATCCTAAACCTGGATAAACGTCCAGACGCATAACTCTCCGGCGGCGGCGTGTCGATACATCCCGCGCCAGAGTCACTACGGTGCCAGGGGCAAACCGTCCGTGAGGGCGGGACGCAAAGCCACGGACCTCCCGTACGGAAACGAGAGGACGCCGGGTTACCACCAAAAGGGACGTGACGTTGTCATGGATGACCTGATTGGGGCCTTGGATCTGGCGCAACAGACCCAATCAAAATCCCAGGAGGGCCTCCATGCTTCATACGCTGCGCCGTCGCGCCGAGGATGAGAAGGGTTTCACCCTGATCGAGCTCCTCGTCGTGATCCTGATCATCGGCATCCTCGCCGCGATCGCCATCCCGACGTTCCTCAACCAGAAGAGCAAGGCCAATGACGCGTCGGCCGAGTCTCTGGCCCGGAACGCCGCCACCGCGATGGAGACGTACGCCACCAACAACAACGGTAGCTACTCGAACGTCAACACTTCGGTGCTGAACTCCATCACGCCTGCGCTCAACATCACGTCGAGCGCGACGCAGGCGTACCTGTCGTCGGCCGGCGGTGATGCGACCAGCTACACGATCGTCGCTGCGTCCCCGACCGATTCGGCGAACTTCACGTACAAGAACGTGAACGGCACGCCGAGCTTTAACTGCTCCCCGGCGGGCACGGGTGCCTGCTCCAGCGCGAGCACCTGGTAGTCGAGCGTCTCACACACACGCTCTCCGAGGCGGCCTCCGGGCCGCCTCGGCGTGTTTAATGACGGTCGCCGACGCGATCGCGTTTGTACGGTAAAGGCATGTGGGGTCTGGGCCGATTACCTAGGGCATGCGGCGCACCTTCCTGCTGCTCCTGTCCTTGATCATCGTCGCCTTCGCCGCGGCGCCGGCCGCGGCTGCTGCCGCCGCCGGTCCACCACCGGATGTCGCGGCGCCGTTGTTCGCGGTCGGCAGCCTGACACAGACTCCGCCCGGCTTCGCGATCAATCCCGCGCAGGCGATCGCGATCGCCAAAACCGCGCCGGCCATGCGCGCGATTCACCGCGCCCACCATCCACTTCGCATCGCCCCCTACGTATGGGTGAAGAACCACTATGAGGTCTATTTCTTCTTCCACGGCAAGCTGATCGCCGATCAGCTCGTCGGCCGGACCGGTCAGCTTGGCCAGACGTTCACCGGTCCACTGATCCTGGGGCTGTACGGCCGTGGGCATTACGGCGGGATCTTCGACTCACCCTGGATCCTCGGTTCGTTCACCGCGATGTTCCTGCTTCCGCTGCTGTTGCTGCGCCGGCGATCGTGGCTCGACCGGCTCGACCTCGGGATGCTCCTTTCGTTCGGCGTCTCGTACGCGTTGTTCGACACGAGTCACCTCGAGAGCGCCGTGTGGGCGTTCTACCCGCCGCTTCTGTACCTGCTCGTCCGGATGCTGATGCGCGGCGCCTGCGCGCGCCGAGCCCCGGAACGGTTCGAGTGTCGTCTACCCACGGCCGTGCTCGTGGCCGGTCTGATCGGCCTGGTCGTCGTCCGCATCATCGTTGCGCTCCACGCGGCGTCGGTCATCGACGTCGCCACGGCGTCCGCCCTGGGGGCGAGTCGAATCCTGCACGGACAGAGCATCTACTACTACTCGTTGGGTCACGGTGACACCTACGGACCGCTCGCCTATCTGGCCTATGTCCCGTTCGAGGCGATCTGGTCCGGCTCATGGGTGTACCTCCCGGCGGCTCGCGCGGCGACGATCACCTTCGACCTGCTCACGATCGCCGCGCTGATCGTGCTCGGGATGAGGCTGCGAGTCGGGCGGGAAGGCCGCCGCCTCGGCCTCCTCCTGGCGTGGCTCTGGGCGGCGTGCCCATTCAGCCTGCTCGGGATGGAGAAGAGCACCAACGACGGACTGGTGGCGCTGATCGTCGTCCTTGTCATGCTCGCGTTGAACGGCCCGTTCAAGCGCGGTGTACTCGTCGGCGTGGGTGCGGCCTCGAAGTTCTTCCCCGCCATCCTGCTTCCGCTCGTGGCCGTCGGCCACGGCGGCGCCGACCAGAAGACGGTTCGGAAGGTGCTGGCCGGGTTCGTCATCACCGTGGGAACTTCGATCGCGCTGTTCCTGCCCTCGGGCGGTCTGAAGGAGATGTGGGACCACACGATCGGTTTCCAGCTCACGCGCGCCGACATCTTCTCGATCTGGGCGCTCCACCCGACGCTCGCACCACTGAAGGTCGCTGTCGAGGCCTTCGCGGTGATCCTGTCCGTGGCGGTCGCCTTCCGGCCTCGCGGGGCGCGCAGCCCAGGCCAGGTGGCGGCGCTGGCCGCAGCGGTGATCATCGCCGTCCAGCTGCCTGCCCTGCACTGGTTCTACCTGTACATAGTGTGGTTTCTGCCCCTCGTGCTGGTCGCGGTACTGGCGCCCGCCGCGCCGGCGGCGACAGAGACGGTTCCGGCCGCGGACGCGCCTGGCATCGAGCGCGGCGACACCGAGCCCGTCCTCGCCGGAACGGCTTGAGGCGAGCGCGATGCCGATCGCATTCGCAGCCGCGTTTGCCGGGGTGTTCGGCGCCACGATCGGCTCGTTCCTCAACGTCGTCGCCTATCGGCTCCCGCGGCACGAGTCGCTGGTTCGGCCCGGCTCGCGGTGCCCCGGGTGTGGCACGGGGATCAAGACCTACGACAACGTCCCGGTGCTGGGTTGGCTCTGGCTCCGCGGCCGCTGCCGGAACTGCCGCACCTCGATCTCGCCGCGCTACCCGATCGTCGAGGCGACCACCGCCGCGCTGGCGGCCGCGGTCGTGCTCACCAAGCATTCCGCGGTGGACGTGGTGCTCGGGCTCGTGCTCGTCGGCGTGCTCGTCCCGGTCGCGCTGATCGACCTCGACCACCGCATCATCCCCAACAAGATCACGCTCCCGGCTGCCTTGGCCGCGGTCGCGATCGGTGCCGCGCTCGACCTGCACGGCGTGCCCGAGCAGCTGATCGCAGGGGCCGGCGCCGGCGGGTTCCTGCTCTTCTTCGCGCTCGCCTACCCGCGGGGGATGGGGATGGGCGACGTAAAGCTGGCCCTTGTCCTCGGGCTGTTCCTCGGACGCTCGGTGGCGGTGGCGATTCTCGCCGGAGTGCTGATCGGGACGATCGTCGGCACTGCGGTGATGGCGCGGGTCGGCGTCGAGAAGGGGCGCAAGACGGCCGTGCCGTTCGGCCCGTTCCTGGCCCTGGGCGGGATCATCGGCCTGTTCGCCGGGCCGGCGATCATCAATTGGTATCTGCACGCGGGCCTTTGATGCCCGCGCTCGACGCCCGCGGCACGCGGGGGCGCTTGGTTGCGCTGTTCGTCGCGATCGCCGTGGCCGTCCTCGGCGGCGGGCTCCTGACGTCGCTGCACCATACGGCGCGCCTGCTGGTCCCAGCTCGTACGGCGATCGACGCCGCCCTGCACGCCCCCCAGTCCGCGCGCGTCCTCGCGGGCGCGCACTGGAACCGGGTCGCCGTGACCCCCATCGACGATCAGCTCGAGCATGTCAGCTTCCTGGACCGTGGACAGCTGGTCGCCGAGGCCGCGATCGACCGTACCGGCGCCGTCGCCTCCGAGAAGGTCGACACGATGCCGGTGCCGTACGGAAACTGGGTGGCCTACGAGCCGGCGGTGCTGGCCGGGCTCTGTCTCCTGTTCGTGCTGATGGCCGCGGTGACCCCGTGGTGGCGCCTTCGCAATCTCGACGTCATCGCCGCGCTCTCGTTCCTTCCCGCCGTGCTCTTGTTCCAGCACCGCTACCTGAGCGCGAGCATGCTGGCGGCCGCTCCTCCGATGCTCTATTTGCTGCTGCGCTGCGCGTTCGTCGCCTTTGGCCCGGACCGGCCGCCCGCCGCCGCGCGTCCGCTACTAGTCACGCTTACCCCCGGCCTCGATCCGGCGCGGCGCGTCCGGTGGCTGCGCTGGCTGCTGGCCGTACTGGCGCTCGTGTTTGTGATGGTCGGAGTCGGCTCTCCCAGTGCCGTCGACGTGCTCTACGCCGCGATGGAAGGCGCCACGAGGCTGATCCACGGCGTGCTGCCGTACGGCCACCTTCCGCCCGGAGTAATCCACGGGGACACGTACCCGATCCTCACCTACGTTCTCTACACACCTCTGGCACTGGCCTCGCCGGTCAACACGACGTGGGACTCGGTCAACGGTGGACTCGCGGTGGCGGTGGTGGCGGCGCTGGCGGCGGCCGCCGTCGTGTTCGTGATCGTCGCCGGGCGACGCCGATCCGGTACTCGCCGTCCGCCGGAGGTGGAGGAGGCCGGGCTGCGAGCGGCGCTGGCCTGGCTCGCGTTCCCGCCGCTGCTCATCACCGTGTCAACCGGAACGACCGACCCGGTGCTCGCGGCGATGCTCGCCACCGCCGTCCTGCTGTGGCGACGCCCGGCGCTTGCCACCGGCATGCTGGCGATCGCGGGCTGGTTCAAGTTCGCGCCGTTCGTGCTGCTTCCGGTGGCGCTCGCGCCGCTGCGTGGGCGGCGCCTGATCCGTGCGCTGACCGCGATCGCGCTCGTATCGCTGCCGCTCCTCGGCCTGTTGGTCGCGCTCGGCGGCGCGAGCGGTCCTGCCGACATGGTCCACTCCATGTCCTACCAGTTCACGCGCGGCTCCATGCAGTCGGTGTGGGGGGCGCTCGGAATCGCCGGCGCGCAGCCGTTCGGCCAATCGTGTGTGCTCGGCCTCATCGCGGGCTCGGCGATCTTGCTGCGCGGAGACCCGCGCCTCGCTGCCGACCGCAGGCGCATGGCCGCGCTGTGCGCCGCGATCCTGATCGGGATCCAACTATCGGCCGACTACTGGGCGTTCCTGTACCTGGCCTGGGTGATGCCCCTGATCGGCGTCTCGGTACTCTCGGAATCTGGGGCACTCGAGGCGGCGGGTGATCCGGCGGTGATCGGCGCCGGCCGCCTGGAAGCGGTCGGGGCGCTCGCCGGGTGAGTCCGGCTCTGGCACGGCCGGCGCGGCTGGCGGGACTCGACGGCCTCCGCGCGCTCGCGGCGACGATGGTGCTGAGCTACCACGTCGCACTGTTCAGCCGGTTCGCATTCGCGGGTCCGTTCGCTCCTGCGCTGTGGGAGCTGAAGGGCGGCGTGGCCGTGTTCTTCGTGATCTCGGGAACAGTCTTGTACTTGCCCTACGCGCGGGCCATCCGGGATCGCGAGCGGTTGCCCGACTGGCACGCGTACGCGGCGCGCCGGATGGCGCGGATCGTCCCCGCCTACTGGCTCGCGCTGACGGCGTTCGCGCTCGGGCCGTTCGCGGCCGGCGTGCTCGGTCCGCACGCGTGGAGCTACTACGGCTTGTCGCAGATATACGACTCCGGCACGCTGTTCAGCGGCTTGGGGGTCGCCTGGAGCCTATGCGTGGAAGTGAGCTTCTACGCACTGCTCCCGCTGTTCGCGCGTGCCGCGGCCGGTTTGGCGGACCGCGCCGGCCCTCGCCGCGCGGTCCGGGCGCAGCTGGCGCTGATCGCACTCGCCGCCCTCGGCACGATCGTCCTCCGGGGCGCGCTCGCCGGCTCGCTGACTGCCCCGATCGCGGCCCGGGGACTGACGTTGTCCGTCGCCCTTCCGGGCTTTCTCGACTGGTTTGCTGTCGGCATGGGGCTGGCGGTGTTCGTCGCCGAATGGGAAGCCGGCCGCGCACGTACGGGCGTGCCCGCGGCGCTGGCGACGCGACCCGGGTTGAGCCTCGCGCTCGGCCTCGGCGCGTTCGCGGCCGGGATCCCCACCCAGCACGGCGACATGTTCTTGCCGTGGTACGGACTGCTCACGCACCTGGCGCTCGGCGTCGGGTCTGGACTCCTCGTGCTGGCGGCGATCGGACTAGATCACCACCGAGGGAAGCGGCATTGGGCTCGCCTGCTCCGCGGTTCCTGGCTCGTATGGATGGGGACGGTCTCCTATGGCATCTACCTGTGGCACCTCGTCGTGCTCAAGCTGATCAGTCACCAGCCGGAAGCGCGCAACCTCCCTGGCGCGATCGTCCTCTGGCTGGCCGTCGTCGGCGGCGCGCTCGCGCTCGGGGCGGCAAGTTGGTACCTCGTCGAGCGTCCGGTCCAGCGGGTGTTCGGATCGCGGAAGGACCGCCGAGACCCACGCAACGCGCCTGGACGTGTGTCCGAGATCGACACGGGCGTCCACTCAACACTCGATCCCCTCAACTCGGCGGGGGTTGCGGTCGATCACTTGGCCTGAGCCATGGGGTACTCGAAAGCAAAATCTGTCGTCGGCCTCGACATCGAACCCGGCTACGTCGCCGCCGTCGAGACCCGGCCCGGCCACGTAACGGTCGAGCGCGCCGCGAGCGCCCAGCTGCCCGCCGGCATCGTCCGCGACGGCGAGGTCGTCGACGTCGAGACTCTCGCGGCGTCGCTGCGCGACCTGTTCGCCGCCCACAAGCTCGGCAAGCGCGTCCGCCTGGGCGTCGCCAACCAGCGCATCGTCATGCGCACGCTCGATCTGCCGCCGCTCAAGGGGGCGAAGGAGATCAGCTCCGCCATCCGCTTCCAGGCGCCCGACCACATCCCGATGCCGCTTGAGCAGGCGGTGCTCGAGCACCACTCGCTCGGCATCGTCGACACCCCCGAGGGGCAGCGCACCCGCGTGGTCGTCGTCGCCGCGCGCCGCGACATGATCGAGCGGCTGCTCGACGCGACGCGCAAGGCCGGACTGCGGCCCGTCGGCGTGGACCTGTCGGCGTTCGCGATGATTCGCGCCCTCTACCGTCCCGAGCTGACCGGCGCCACCCTGTACGCGAGCGTCGGCGGGTTGACCAACCTGGCCGTCGCGTTCGGTCGGGCCTGCGCCTTCACCCGCGTCGCGGGCCAGGGGATCGAGTCGATCGCCGGCGAGCTCGCCGAACGCCGCGGACTGACCCTGGAGCACGCCCACGGGTGGCTGCGCCACGTCGGCTTGCACACGCCGGTGGACGCGATCGAGGGCGAGGCCGACATCGTGCTCGAGGCGCGCGAGGTCCTGAACGACGGCATCCGCCGGATCGCCGACGAGGTTCGTAACTCGCTCGACTTCCTCACCATGACGGATGCCGCGGCGGTCGTCGAGCGCGTCGTCCTAACCGGTCCCGCCGTGGTCATCCCCGGCTTCCCCGAGCAGCTCGGCGAGCAGGTCGGGCTTCCGCTCGAGGTCGGCGTCGTCCAGGAGGCACATGCCGGCGGGTTCGGCGGCATCGACGCCGGACGTCTCGCCGTCGCCGCCGGGCTGACCATTGAGGAGATCCAGTCGTGAGAGCCGTCAACCTGATCCCGGCGGACTCGCGTGGGCGGGGGGGCAGCCGCGGTGCGTCGACGGGAATGGCGCTGCCGGTTTACGTGCTGCTCGGATTCCTGGGCGCCGCGGTCGCGCTGGTGACCCTGTACGTGCTCGCCAACAACTCGATCTCTTCGCGGACCGCCACGCTCAACAACCTCAAGGCCCAGGTCACGCAGGAGCAGGCCGCGATGACGCGCCTCGGCGAGTTCACCAAGTTCGCATCGCTGGCCCAGACCCGCGTCAGTACCGTCAAGGCGATCGCGGCGGCGCGCTTCGACTGGCACGCCGCGCTGTCGGATCTCGCCAAGGTCGTCCCCGCCAACACGACGCTCCAGACGGTCAGCGGCACGGTCGTGCCGGGGGCCAGCGCCGGCGGCTCGGGCGGCAGCGGTGCGCTCCGGAGCGACATCACCGCCCCGGCCTTTGAGCTGACCGGTTGCACGACGTCCCAGGATGATGTGGCGCGGCTCATCTCGCAGCTGCGCCTGATCAACGGGGTCACGCGCGTCACGTTCAGCAACTCGCAGGCGTCGGGCACCAGCGGCTCGAGTGCCGGTGGCCCATCCCAGGGCTGCGGCGGCGGTCCGACCTTCGACCTGGTCGTGTTCTTCCAGCCCGTCCCGAATGCCGGCGTCTCGGGAGTCACTTCAATCGCGCCGGCTTCGACCACGACCACCACCCCCGGAGGGACCCAGTGACCACCCGCGACCGCATGGTGATCATCGTCGTGCTCGTGGTGGGCGCGATCGTTGCCGGGTGGATGCTGGTGGTCTCGCCCAAGCGCGACCAGGCCGCCGGCCTCAGCACCCAGATCTCAGGCGTGCAGAGCCAACTCGATACCGCCCGCAGCCAGGTGGCCGCGGGGGAGGAGGCGAAGGCCGCCTTCGCGGGGCAGTACACGCAGCTCGCCAAGCTGGGCGAGGCCGTCCCGCCGGACGACGACGTCCCCTCGCTGATCTATCAGGTGCAGAGCGCGGCGCAGGCAGCCAAAGTGAGCTTCCGCGGCCTGCAGCTCACCGCCGGGAGCGGCGGCACGACCAGCTCGAGCACGCCGTCGACTCCGAGCTCCGGTTCCAGCTCCAGCTCCAGCTCCAGTTCCAGCAGCTCGTCTGGCAGCCCCACGACGCCCGCGGCGCCGACTCAGCTTCCCCCCGGGGCGGCGGTCGGAGCGGCCGGCCTGCCGACCGAGCAGTTCACCTTCACGCTCGCCGGCAACTTCTTCCACCTCGCCAACTTCTTCAACCGCCTGCAGAACTTCGTGATCAGCCGCGACAACAGCCTGCTGATCAGCGGCCGACTCATGACCATCAACGCGATCAACCTCTCCCCGGGCCCGAACGGCTTCCCCCAGATCAGCGCCAACGTCTCGGCGACCACCTACATCGTCCCGCCGACGGAGGGCCCGCTGGGGGGCGCCACGGCGGCCGGTCCAGCGACGTCCCCGCAGAGCCCGGCGCCCTCTTCCGGATCATCGACCACTCCGCCCGCCGCGGCGATCGCCCCCCTCAGATGAGCTTCTTTACCAACATGATCAAGGAGCTGCGGGATCGCAAGCTGTGGCCGATCGCCATCGGGCTGATCGTCGCGCTGGTCGCCGTGCCCATCCTCCTGTCCAAGAAGGCCCCGACCAAGCTGCTCGTGCCGCAGCCGACCGGCGGGCTGCCCTATTCGACCGGGACCTCGCTCCCGGCGATCTCGGTGAAGACCATGCCCAGCGCGTCCAAGCTCGCCGGCCGCGGCCGCGATCCGTTCACGCCTCAGCACGCCGCCACGACCGCGACGGCTGTGACGGCCACGACCACGACGCCGACCACGCCGACGACGTCCGCGCCGAGCACCGGTACCGCCGGCGGCGGCGCGAGCAGTCCGTCGTCCGGTGGCGGCTCGACCCCGGTGGCTCCGACGCCGACCACGCCTGCCCCGACGCCGACCACGCCTGCCCCGACGCCGAAGCCCACGCCCAAGCCGGGCCCGACGGGCCTGACCGACACGCAGACCTACCAGGTCTCGCTGGCGATCACGAACGCCAACGGCGGCGTCGACACGATCGACCCGCTCGAGCGGCTCAGCGTGCTGCCGAGCCTGAAGCAGCCCCTCCTCGTCGAGCTCGGCGTGCTCCAGGGCGGTAAGCAGGTGCTGTTCGCGGTCGAGCCCGGCGCGGCGGTCGGCGGCCCCGGAACGTGCACACCCGGTCCCATCGATTGCGAGATCATCGCGCTGTCGCCCGGCCAGACCGAGGGTGTCTCGAAGCAGACCCCGACCGGTACAACTCCGGTGGCGCTGTTCTCGGTGAACTCGATCACCGCCGCCGAGCACCCGTCGGTGGCCGCCGCCAACCAGGCCCGACGCACCGCGTCCGAGGCCGGTCGTCAGCTGATGGCGAACACGCCTTTAGGCGCGGTCTCTCTGTTCCAGTACGACCCGAGTGTCGGCGCCGTCGTCGACCTGCGCAATCTGACGGTTGGAGGTTGATGATGACGCGCCAATATTCACTGACCGCTCGACGGCTGATCCTCGTGGTGGCCGCGATGCTGGTCGCCTCGCTCGCTTTGGCGACGGCGGGAGCCCAGGCCGTCGTCGTCAACGATGGCGGGACCTACTACGGGGTCGCGCTCGTGCCGAGCGGTGTTGCGAGTCCCGGTGTCCTGCCGAACACCCTTCAGGTTCCCAACCCAAGCGGGCCGTGCAACGACCCGTCTCTGGCGCCGGACCTGACCTGGCAGACCACCGGGTTGGTCTCGCCGCTCTGCTACCACGGCGGCGCGGTGCTCACCGGCAATGAGCCGTACGTGCTCACCTGGGATCCGGACCGGCGCTACTGGTCGACCACGAAGCAGTACGTCGAGCAGTTCCTGAGCGACGTCGGAACCGCCAGCGGCACCTTCGGCTCGCCTTTCGCGCTCACGCCACAGTACACGGGCACGAACGGCCGCGCCGCGAACGTCTCGCTGTTCGCCGGCGGGTGCACCGACTACGGCAATCCGACGGGCGACCCGAGCCAGGGAGGGAACGCGTGCCAGTTTGGCGCCAACCGCTCCGCCGGCACCGGTTACAACTATCCGATCGATGATCCCAACATTGGTCACAACAACTGCTACGCGACGGGAAACAACGCGTGGGGAGCCACTCCAAACGGCCCGCTCAACACTGGAGGGCCCAACGACGTCTGCCTGACCGACGCCGACATCAAAGCGGAGCTGCAGAGGAGCCTCCCGCAGATGGGGCTGCCAGGAGGAAACGCGGTCAAATCTGGAATCCAGCTTCAACCGCTGGTCGATGTGCTGCTCCCGTCGGGTGTCGAGGTCTGCCTCGATTCCGCCGGCCTCAACTCCGCGGGCAGGGTGTGCTCAGCCAATAGCGCTGCACCGGGGTCGGGACCGCACGCTCCACTGGCGCAGTTCTGCAGCTACCACTCTCAAGTCCAGTTGGGCAACCAGGAGGTTACGTACGTGGTCCAGCCATGGACTGCCAACTGGGGCCAGGGGACGGGATGCGACGATTCCGACGCGCCGAACATCACCCTGCCGGTCGACGTGACCAAGCTGGCCCAGCAGGTCGCGGATAAGCTGGTGAGCCCGTTGAGCCAAGGAGAGCTTGCGGCGATCACCGACCCTGGCCTGGACGCATGGTACGGCTACGACATCGCCGAGAACGGCACGGAGATCAACGACAACGGCTGCGCGCAGCTGGGCGGCGGCGCTCTGGATAACGTCACGCTCAACGGCACGACGTACGCGCTCCAACGCGAGTTCAACAACGCGGGCGCGATCGAGACCGATCCGAACGCACTCCCCTGCATCGATTGGGTGAACCTGACCCCGACGTTCGTCGTACCGGGTCCGGTCGAGCCGGGTGACAACGTCCTGTTCGACGGCTCGGTCAGCGCCTCCACCCTGATGATCCACAACGGCGACTACAACTGGAGCTTCGGTGACGGCACCACCGGCTCCGGCCCGAGCGTCTATCACCAGTACAGCAAGCCGGGCAACTACGCGGTCACGCTCAGCGTCAAGGACCGCGGGGGCAACACAGCCAACATCACCCAGACGGTGACGGTGCTCGGTTCCGACGGTCAGCCCGTGACCAACAATCCCGCTCCGGGCGGAACGGGTCCGGGGTCGCTCAGCGTGCGCCTGCAGCTGCTGCCGCAGAGCTTCAAGAGCGTCCTGCGCAACGGCATCGGCCTGCGCGTCACCTCGAACCGGGCCGCCAACGGCATCGCCACCGTGTGGATCACGCGCGCTGCCGCGAAGCGGGCGAAGATCAAGGTCGGCAAGGGCCGGGCGGTGCGCATCGGGATCGGCACGGTGTCCTCGATCACCAACGGAACCGTGACCCTCAGGTTGCACCTGTTGAAGTCGACGGCCACGAAGCTGGCCCGCCTCGGGCACGTCACGCTGACGGTCCGGCTGGCCCTGGTGGCCTCCGGCAGCCAGCAGTCCGCGATCGACGCCGCCGGCCGGTACTAGGCCTACATTCGCCTGGCTTTCGGGGGGCGCGCCTTTCGGGGCGCGCCCTTTTTATTGGCGGCGACGCGGGCCGGCGAGGACCCGGAACTCGCGCTCGCCGCCGCGGTGACTTCCGGTTCAGGCGCGCATAGAGGTTGTCGCGCAAGGTCGATGCACCGGAACCTTGGTTGTGATCGAGTCACAAACCCCGTCCGGGCGATGCGCCATCGCGGCCGGGTCTTTGGCGATCAAGATGCGCATATGTCACCTTGATCGCCAAAGATCCGCGCGGTCGCTTTGGCTGGGTGTGTGTCACCCACAATGGCGATCGTTTATGCGTCAGCGTCCACAGGGGTGCGAACCCGGAACTCGCCGGGACCGCGGTGCCGAGTTACGGGATATCACCCGGGTTGCCCGCCTGGGGTGGACCCCGGCGCGCGCGCCCGGAGGGGCGGGCCGGTCGGTGGGCAGCTCACTCGGCGACGCGCTGCGCGTGGACCGCGCGCGGGAGTCCGACGGGTCGGCGCCGGCGTCAGACGCTCGGCGCCGCCGCAGCCCGCGCGGCGCGCAACTGGCGCTCGAAGGCGGTGGGCGGCGAGAGGCGCTTGGGGGCGCCGAAGTGGAAGCCCTGGGCGTAGTCGGCGCCGATCGCGCGGAGCACGTGGAGCGTGTCGGCGTCCTGGACGCCCTCGGCGATCGTCCGCTTGTCCAGGCAGCGGGCGATCCCGACGATCGACTTGACGACCTGGTGGTCGAGCTTGCTCGAGGCCAGCTCGCGGATGAAGCCCATGTCGATCTTCAGGTACCGGGCCGGGATGTACTTCAAGAACGTGAACGAGGAGAAGCCGGTGCCGAAGTCGTCCAGCGCCAGGTTGCATCCGAGCCCGTACAAAAGGCCGGCGAACTGCCGGGTGGCCTCGAGCTTGGTCATCGCGGCGGCCTCGGTGACGTCGAAGATCACCTTGCCGGGGTCGACGCCGTCGGCGATGGCGGAGCGGATCTCCTCGACGATCGCGGGGTCGCCGATCGAGTAGCCGGACAGGTTCACGGCCACGCCCTCGCCGTCGATGGCCAGGCGCAGGCCGGCGCTGGTGACCCAGCGATCGATCTCGCCGATCACGCCGAAGCGCTCGGCCATCGGGAGGAAGGCGGCGGGGGGGATGATGTCCCCGTCCTCGGAAAGCATGCGCACGAGCAGCTCGTGGTGGGTGATCCGGCCGGTGCGAAGGTCGGCGATCGGCTGGCCGTACAGGACGAAGCGGTCCTCGGCCAGTGCGGTGCGGATCCGCTGCACCCAAGTGAGGGCGCCGCTGGCCTCGGCGGTGTAGATCCGAGCCTGGTCGCCGCCGAGCTCCTTGGCCTCGTACAGGGCGATCTGGCCGCGGGCCAGCACGTCCTCGGCGCTGACCTCCTCGTCGCCGGTCAGCAGCGCGACACCGATGCTGACCATGATCGGCGGCCCGAGCTGGCGCTCGCACAACACGGCGCGAATGTCGCGGGCGACGATCATCGCCTCGTCCTCGCTGGCCTCGGGCAGGATCACCGCAAACTCGTCGCTGCCGAGCCGGGCCACCACGTCGGTGGTGCGGGCGCGGGCGCGCAGGAGCTCGGCGACGGCCTTGAGCATCACGTCGCCGGCGGCGCGGCCGTAGTTGTCGTTGGCCACCTTGAAGCTGTCGATGTCGAGCGTGAGCAGCGCGCCGGCGCGGGAATAGCGTGCCGAATAGGACAGCTGGCGATCCAGCTCGCTGACCAGCCGTGACCGGTTGTAGAGGCCGGTCAGGAGGTCGTGCTCTGCAAGATGCTCGAGGGGGTCCGCCATCGGAATCGGGTCACGGTAGGCGTGGCACGGTCATCGACACCACAGACAACGCATCGGCGCATGGGCCCCGGGCCTCTATCCGTAGAAACCACGGATTGGTCCGTAGCAAGCGCGGACCGGCGCCCAACGGCAACGCCTCCGTAACCTACGTCGGCCATGTCGCTGCGGCTGACCACCGCCGGGGAGTCCCACGGCCCCGGACTGACCTGCATCCTCGAGGGGTTGCCGGCCGGGCTGCCCCTGGACCGGGACGGGATCAACCGGGACCTGGCGCGTCGGCAACTCGGACACGGCCGCGGGGGGCGGATGAAGATCGAGCGCGACCAGGTCGAGGTGACCGGCGGCGTTCGCCACGGGAAAACCCTGGGCGGGCCGATCGCGCTCCAAGTCGCCAACCGCGACTACGCCAACTGGGAGGAGCGGATGAACCCATGGCCGGTTGAGGCGGTCATCCCCGAGGTCCACCTGCCAAGACCCGGTCACGCAGATCTCGTGGGCACACAGAAGTACAACCACACCGACGTGCGCAACATCCTCGAGCGCGCCAGCGCACGCGAGACCGCGGCCCGGGTGGCCGGCGGGGCCGTGGCCAAGGCGTTCCTGAACGCGCTCGGCGTCACGGTGTTCTCGCACGTGATCCAGATCACCAGCGTCAGAGCACCATGCCGACACGACCTCACCCCGGAAGACTTCGACACCGTCGACGAGTCGGCCGTCCGGTGCCTCGACCCCGAGGCGACGAAGGCCATGGTCCAGGAGATCGACCGGCTCAGAAAGGCCAACGAGTCGCTCGGTGGCGTGTTCGAGGTCCGGGCCTTCGGGCTCGTGCCGGGGCTCGGCTCCCACGTCTCGTGGGAGGAGCGCCTCGACGGCCGGCTTGCCCAGGCGATGCTCTCGATCCAGGCCATCAAGGCGGTCTCGATCGGGGACGGCGCAGAGGTGGCGGGCCTGCCCGGGTCGCAGGCTCACGACGAGATCTTCTACGACGACCAGCGCGGCTATTACCGCGAGACCAACCGCGCCGGCGGCGTTGAAGGCGGGATGACCACCGGAGCCCCGGTGATCGTGAAAGCATCGATGAAGCCGCTGCCGACCCTGACCAAGCCGCTGCGCTCGGTCGACATCGCCACCCACGCGCCGGCCGAGGCGCTGCGCGAGCGCACCGACTCGTGCACGGTGCCGGCGGCCGGGGTGGTGGGGGAGGCGATGGTGGCGTTCGTGCTGGCCGACGCGTACCGGCGCAAGTTTGGCGGCGACCACATCGACGATGTCCTGGCCGCCGTGAGCGCCTACGAGGAGCGGATCGCGTGGCGCCGGCGGTAGCCTGCATCGGCTTCATGGGCGCCGGCAAGTCGACCGCTGCCCGCAGCCTGGCGCAGGCGCTCGGCACGCAGGCGATCGACGTCGACTCGGTCGTGGAGGAGCGGCTGGGCAAGCCGATCGAGCGCGTGTTCGCCGAGGAAGGCGAAGCCACATTTCGGGAGGCCGAGGAGCGGATCACACTCGAGCTGCTGAGCCAACCCGAACCTGGCGTCCTCGCCCTGGGGGGTGGCGCGATCATCCACGAACGGGTCCGCACCGCCCTAAGAGCCCACACGGTGGTCTGGCTCGACGTCGCGCTCGATGTCGCCTGGACGCGGTGCCGCGACTCGGACCGTCCGCTGGCGCGCGACCGCGAGCAGTTCGAGGCCCTCTACCACCAGCGCGAGCCGCTCTACGCCGAGCTGGCCGACGCCACCGTGCCCGCCGAGCGCTCGAACCGGATGGAGCCGGTCCTCGAGGCACTCGGAAACATCCCGCAAGGCACCAAGCTGCTCTGGGCGACCAGCGCCTCGGCCGACTACCCCGCGTACATCGGCAACGGCTTGCTGACCGAGCATCGCTTCTGGCCGGGAACCGTCGCCGGGCGCCGGTTCCTGGTCACCGACGGCGCCGTCGGGCGGCTGTACAGCGAGCTCCTCGAGCCTCACTCAGCCCGGATCGCGATCATGCCCGGAGAGCAGTCCAAGACGATCGCGCACGCTGAGATCGTGTGGACTGAGCTCGTTCGCGCCGGAATGACCCGCGCCGACGTGGTGGTGGCGCTCGGTGGCGGAGTCGTGGGCGATCTGGCCGGGTTCTGCGCGGCGACCTACCAGCGCGGCGTGCGCTACGTGCAGGTGCCGACCACTCTGGTGGCGCAGGTCGACTCAGCCTACGGCGGCAAGACCGGCGTCGACCTGGCCGAGGCCAAGAACTATGTGGGCGCTTTCCACCAGCCCAGTGCGGTGCTCGCCGACACGACGACCCTCGACACGCTCCCGGACGCCGAGCGGGCGGCCGGGTACGCGGAGGTCGTCAAGACTGCGCTGATCGCGGGGGGACAGCTGTGGGATCGCGTTCGCGCCGGCGCCGACCCGGCCGATCCGGAGCTGATCACCGCCTGCGCCCGCGCCAAGCTCCGGATCGTCGCCCGCGACGAGCGCGACTCCGGCGTGCGGCAGGTGCTCAACCTCGGGCACACCGTGGGCCACGCGATCGAGGCCGCGACGGGATACGCCGCGTACCGTCACGGCGAGGCGGTCGCGCTCGGGCTGCTCGCGGCGCTCAGACTGTCCGAGCGAGGCGACCTGCGCGAAGAAGTCGAACGGCTACTGAAAGCAAGAGGCCTGCCGACGAAGCTGACCCACGCCGACCCCGACACCGTGGTGATGGCCACCGCGCGTGACAAGAAGCGCGTCAGCGCGGGCGCGGTCCCGTTCGTGCTCCTCGACGCCCCCGGCGAACCTCGGGCCGGGTGCGAGGTTCCCTCGCGCGCGCTCGTCGCGGCGGTGAGGGAGCTGTCGGGATGAGCGCGACAGCCAATCGCGTCGAGGTCATGCACGGCGTCAACCTCGATCAGCTCGGCCGGCGTGATCCAGAGCACTACGGCACGCTGACGCTCGAGCAACTCGAGCTCAAGATCAGCGACGAGGCGCACGACCTCGGTCTCGAGGTTCGCTTCTTCCATACCAATCACGAGGGCGAGTTCGTCGAGCACCTGCACCGGCTGGCCGGCGGGCTGGCCGACGGAATCGTGCTCAACCCGGGCGCGTGGACGCACTACTCCTACGCAATCCGCGATGCACTCGAGTTGACCGGCCTGCCCGCGGTCGAGGTCCACCTGTCCGACGTGGACCAACGCGAGGAGTGGCGGCGCCACTCGGTGATCGCCGAGCTGTGCGTGGCGCGCGTGGCCGGCCAGGGCCCGGCGGGATACCGTGACGCCCTGGAGCGCCTGCGCGCACAACTGACCCGGTGAGCACCCGAGCCGAGAACCTCAACGCATCGCTGCCCGACGCCGGCGTCGACGCGATCCTGATCACGAACCTCGTCAACGTGCGCTACCTGACCGGCTTCACCGGGAGCAACGGTGCCGCGCTGATCGGTCCCACGGTCCGGGCGTTCGCGACGGACTTCCGGTACGTCGAGCAGGCCGCCGAGGAGGTCGATCCGTCGTTCGATCGTCTGCCCGCGGCGCCCGATCTGCTGGAGGCGGCAAGAGGCGCGCTCCCGGAAGGCGAGCTGCGGCTCGGGTTCGAGGAGGCGAACCTGACGGTGCGTGAGCATGGCCGCCTGCGCGAGAAGATGCCGGAACGCGTCGAGCTGGTCGGCACGAGCGGCCTGGTCGAACGCCTGCGCGCGGTCAAGGAGCCCGGCGAGGTGGCGGCGATGCGGGCCGCGGCGGCGCTGGCCGACAAAGCGCTTGACGCGCTTCTGGACCAGGGCCTCCTCGGGCGAACCGAGCGCGAGCTGGCGACGGCGCTCGAGTTCGAGATGCGCCGGCGCGGCGCGACCCGCGCCAGCTTCGATCCGATCGTGGCCGGCGGGCCCCACGGCGCGCTGCCTCACGCCACGCCGCGCGACATGGAGGTCCGGACCGGTCAGCTGGTCGTGATCGACTGGGGCGCGCAGCTCGACGGCTACTGCTCGGACTGCACGCGAACCGTCGCGGCCGGACCGGTGAGCGACAAGGGCGCCGAGGTGTACCGGGTCGTGCTCGACGCGCAGCTCGCCGGCTTGCAGGCGACGACCGCCGGCGCGTCCGGCCGCGACGTCGACGCGGTGGCGCGCCGGACGATCGGTGCGGCCGGGTACGGCGACTACTTCGGACACGGGCTTGGGCACGGCGTCGGCCTCGAGGTGCACGAGGAACCGCGGCTGGGTCAGCGTTCTGACTCGGTGCTCGCGCCCGGCAACGCGGTCACCGTGGAGCCGGGGGTATACCTCCCGGGAGAGCTCGGAGTGCGCATCGAGGACCTCGTGGTCGTGAACGCCACCGGCCACGAGATCCTGACCAGGCTCGCCAAGACGCTCACCGTCACCGACTGACTCCGCGTCTACACTCCTCGCCGTGCGTAGGACCGAGCAGCGCCGTGCTGCAATCTGGGCGCTGTATCAGAGCGATCTGCTCGGTCGGCCGCTCGAGCAGACCTTTCCCCGTGATGTCCCCGCGTTCACGCGCGCGGTGGCCCAGCTCGTGCTGGACCACCGGGCCGAGCTCGACGAGCTGATCCGCTCGCACGCGACCGGCTGGTCGCTCGAGCGAATCGCGCCGCTCGAACGGTCGATCCTCAGGGTCGGCCTGGCCGAGCTTCTCTACGGCCACGAGCTCCCGGGCGAGACCCCGATCCCGGCCGAGGGGGCGATCGACGAGGCGGTGGAGACGGCCAAGCGGTTCTGCGGCGCCGAGGCGCCCGCCTTCGTCAACGGGATCCTCGGGGCGGTGTTGCGGGAGCTGCAGGAGGTAAGACCTAAGTAGGAACTCCCCCGCAAACGCCGGCAACGGATCACAATCCATAACGTGCGATTGCTTGTCGTCGACGACGACCGTGCCCTGCGCGACGTGCTGCGCCGCGCCCTGTCGCTGGCCGGCTACGAGGTGCGGCTGACCGAGACCGGCGCGGGCGCGCTGTCCGAGGTCAACTCCAGTCTGCCCGACGCGGTCGTGCTCGACGTGGGGCTGCCCGACATCGACGGGCTCGAGGTGTGCCGGCTGCTCCGGCGTGAGGGCAACCGCGTGCCCGTGCTGATGCTGACCGCGCGCGATGCCGTCTCGGACCGGATCGACGGCCTGGACGCCGGCGCCGACGACTACCTGGTCAAGCCGTTCGACATCGACGAGCTCAAGGCGCGACTCAGAGCCCTCCTTCGCCGCGCCGGCGGGGAGGCGAGCGCCGACGGAACCATGATCTTCGCCGACCTGCGGCTCGACGCCGCGCGGCACGGCGTGATGGTCGACGACAAGTTCGTCGAGCTGACCCGCACCGAGTTCCAGCTGCTCGAGTTGTTGATGCTCAACCCGCGCCGCGTGCTGCCGCACACCCTGATCTACGACCGGGTGTGGGGCTACGACTTCGGCCCCACCTCCAACGCCCTGCGCGTCTACGTGGGGTACCTGCGGCGCAAGCTCGAGGAGGCCGGCGCGCAGGCGCAGATCCACACCGTGCGGGGCGTCGGGTATTCGCTGCGGGAGCCGCAGGAATGAGCCTGCGGACGCGGATGGTGCTCCTGGCTGGCGTCGCGGTGGCGATCGCGGCGGTCGCGGTCGCGGTGGCGTCTTACGCGGGAACGCGGTCGGAGCTGCAGGGTCAGGTCGACCAGTCACTCGAAAACCTGGTCAAGACGCCGCTGGGGAACATCGGGATGGGGACGCACGGCGGTCATTCGCCGCTGCCCCAGCGGCCGTTCCCGAGCCGGACCGGCGACGGAGATCCCGACGAGGGACTTGGGATCGACCGCCTCCCGCCCCAGGCGTTCGGCGGCGCCTCGGGCTTCTTCACCGTGTTCTACCGCGACGGCGGCACGTACGTCCCGCCCGGACAGAGCTATCAGGTCCCATCGACCTCGGCGATCAAGGCGCTGGCCGCCTCCGGCCAGGGCCAGTTCTTCACCGATATGACGGTCAAGGGGACCCACATCCGCGCACTGGTGACGGGCATCGGCCCCGGGGGCGCACTCGCCGTGGCGTTGCCGCTGACCACGGTCGACAACGCGCTACACCATCAGGCCGTGCTCCTGCTCGTGATCGGCGGCGCCGGGATCCTGCTCGCCGCGCTGCTCGGGTTCGTGGTGGCCAGGACCGCGCTGGCCCCGATCGGCCGGTTCACCCGGCAGACCGAGAGAATCGCCTCCAACCCGGACTGGATCGAGCACGAGCGGCTGGACGTGATCGGCTCCGATGAGCTGGCGCGGCTGGCCGGCACGTTCAACCGGACCCTCGATGCGCTCGAGCGATCGGTGGAGTCCCAGCGCAACCTGGTCGCCGACGCCTCGCACGAGCTCCGCACGCCGATCGCGACGATCCGGGCGAACCTCCAGTTGATGCGCGACGAGGAGCTGCTCTCGCCCGAGGATCGCGCAGCGCTGCGCGCGGACGTGATCCAGGAGCTCGACGAGCTGACCGCACTGGTGGGCGACGTGGTCGAGCTCGCTCGCGGCAGCAAGCCGAGCGGCGAGCCGGGCGACGTGCGGCTCGACGCGATCGTCCGCGACGCCGTCGAGCGGGCCCGGCGCCGGGCACCGGGTCTCACCTTCCACCAGGTGATCGAGCCGACGCTCGTCCGCGGCGAGCCGGCGCGGATCTCGCGCGCGGTCACCAACCTGCTCGACAACGCGTCGAAATGGAGTCCGGAGGACGGGGTCGTCGAGGTGACCCTGCACGACGGGACACTGACGGTGCGCGACCACGGGCCGGGGTTCAACGACGAGGACCTCCCGTTCGTGTTCGATCGCTTCCACCGGGCCAAGGAGGCACGCTCCAAGCCGGGGTCCGGCCTGGGCCTGGCGATCGTCCGCCAGGCGGCCGAGGCGCACGACGGCTTCGTCGAGGCGTCGAACGCGCCGGACGGTGGCGCCGTGCTGAGGGTCGGGTTCGGACCCACGCTCGAGCTCGAGGAGCTGGCGCTGGACCCCGAGGTAGACAGCCCCTACGAGGCGCGCCAGTCGCGGTAGCTCGCGAGCGACAGGCCGAGGTCCTCGATTTTCGCGTCCAGGCCGGGCGCGGTGAGCGTCTCGATCTCGGCCTCCCGCTCAGGTCCGTAGCTCGAGCGCAGCTGCGCCGTCACCCGTCCCGGATGGCACCCCAGCTCGACGAACCCGGCCCTGGCCTCGGTCTCCAGCAGGTGCAGGAGGAAGGGCTCGCGGATACGATTCGGCTCGACCACGCCGGCGGCGGGGTGGGCGAAGAAGGCGCCGAGGTACTGCACGCGCCCGTCGCCCCGGAGCGGCACCCCGAGCGGCTCGACCAGCGCGGTGAAGGTCGACAGGCGCCGCATATGGACGTGGTGGTGCGAGTCCACGTGGGTCGGCTCGGAGCCCATCAGGTCACGGAACCGTTCGAGCTGCCTGGCGAATTCGGCCGCGGCGTGATCCGGATCGTCCAACCGCGGGGTGTCGTCCACGAAGTGCAGGCCGATCGACAGCTGCGGGTGGTCGGCGGCCAAGCCGACGGCTTGGTCCGCACCGGCGCTGTCCACCATCAGGCTCGTCGAGGTCACGATGCCGCGTGTGTGGGCCTCGATGATGCCCTGGTTGACGCCCTCGGTGAGCCCGAAGTCGTCGGCGTTGACGATCAGCTTGCGCGGTCGGCCATCTGGCATGACGCCACGATTCTGCCGTGTCGGGAGCAGCTAGCTCAGTTCGAGTTCGTAGGTCTGGCCGACGAGGTCCACGCCGAAGCTGTGGTGCGGCTCCTCGCCGACGAGCCGGAAGCCCCGCTCGACGTATAGGCGGCGCGCCGCGACGAGCGGGTGGTTGGTCCATAGCCTCACGCGCTCGTAGCCGGTGGCTCGAGCGAAGTCGAGGCAGACGCCGACCAGCCGGCGGCCGAGGTTTCTCCCGCGGGCGTCGGGATGGACGAGCAGGATCCGCAGCAACGCGGTCGCGCCGTGCTCGGGGTCGGCGACGCAGAAGACGCAGCCCATGCGCCGCGCGCCGACCTCGGCGATCCATGCCGCCTCGCGGTCGGGGTGATGGTGAGCCGCGTAGTCGGCGACGATCCGGGCCACCAGAGCCTCGAAGCTTGTGTCCCACCCGAACTCCCGCGCGTAGACCTCGCCGTGCGCCATCACGACCCAGCCCAGGTCCCCCGGCCGCCCGAGCTTCCGGATCGTGACCTCGTCGATTGCGGTTGGCTCGATGGCGATTCCCATCCGGCCCTCCTTTACTGAAACGGTCGTTTCAGTAAACTACACTACCGCGCGATGCCCGCGACCACGTCGCCGCGACGGGAGGAGCTCCTCGAGCTGGCCTACGGGTACGCGCTGGAGCACGGGGTGGCCGACGTCTCGCTCCGCCCGTTGGCGGCGGCCGTGGGCTCGAGCCCCCGCGTGCTGCTGTTCCTGTTCGGCAGCAAGGCCGGGCTCGTGCAGGCGCTCCTGGCCCGCGCGCGCCAGGACGAGCTGGCGCTGCTCGAGCGCGCCCGCGCGGCCGGCGCCAGCGCCGGCGCCGTGCGCCGCGACCCCGTGGCGGTCACCGCCGAGCTGTGGAGCTGGCTCGCCGCGGATGAGCATCGGTCCCTGCTGAAGCTGTGGGTCGAGGGCTACGCGCGGTCGCTGATCGATTCCGACGGACCGTGGGCAGGGTTTGCCGCGACCACGGTGGAGGACTGGCTCGACCTGCTCGGCGAGGTCACCGTGGACGCCGGCGAGCGCACGCTGATCCTCGCGGTGCTGCGCGGCGCGCTGCTCGACCTGCTCGCCACGGGAGAGCTCGAGCGCGTGAACGCTGCCGTCAAACGGCAGCTGGCGCTGATGCGGGGTGCACCGTGGTCAGGCGCGGGCTGCTCGAAAGCTAGGCAGTCGGCCGAGCAAAGATAGGTCGCCGCTCCCGATGCGGCGTCGGGGCCGTGCCCGTACCGTGGCGACATGGTCGTCCATCCGGAACTGCAACTGCAGCTCGCACAGGCCCGCGCCGACGAGCTTCGCCGGGAGGCCGGGCGTGCGGGCACAGGCCGCGGGCGGGATCGTCGCTTCCGGGTGGACGTCCCGGCCGAGCCGCCGATCGTGATCCGTCCGGACCGGCCCGCGGACGCCCGGGCGCTGGCCGGGCTCGCCGCACTGGACTCCGCGAGAGTCCCGGCCGGCCCGATGCTGGTGGCCGAGGTAGCCGGCGAGCTGCGTGCGGCGATCTCCCTGACCGACGGTCGGACGATCGCGGACCCGTTCCATCGCACTGCGTCGCTGGTCGCGCTGCTCGCGATGCGCGCCGGCCAGCTCCGGGCGGACCCGGGCGGCGGTCGGCGCCTGGTGGCCCGTCTGCGCCGCGGTGCGGCCCGCGCGCGGCGGCTCAGCGCGCCGGCAAGTTAGGGGATCTCATCCCGCAAGATGGGGTGCGCTCCCGATGTGCGTCCCGGAGCCGGCGACTTACGGGGTGATGTCCACGCCGAAGACGCCGCGCCGGCCGCGCCGGGGTTCGGGTCGAGCTGACCGCCTCGTTCCTGCCCGCGTCCCCGAGCCCGGGAGCGCCGCCGGCAGCCTGGGGCAGCCGCAAGCACGTGGAGGATGTCTTCGACGCCGCGGAGGCACGTCCGTCGCTGGCGCGCGAGACGGCTTGGCTGTACTTCCGTTCGATCGAAGACGCCGTGCGCTGCTACGCGCGGGACTTCGGCCCATTCGTGCTGGCGCGCGCGGCGCTCGAACCCGAGGGTCGGTGGGACGCGTTCCTGGCGGCGTTCGAGGACCTCGTGTTCCGCTTCGCCGAGACGACCGACGAAGGCACGCGGATCGAGGCCGAGTATTTCGTGATCACCGTCGAGCGCTGATCGCTCCCGCGGCATGCGAAGAGATGCATTGTCGACCGGTACGGTAGAGAACTAGCAGTCGACAACGGCGAACCAAGGAGACACAGATGGCGTTGCAACTGGGCGACACGGCCCCGGACTTCGAGGCCGACTCGACCGAGGGCAGGATCAGCTTCCACGACTGGCTCGGGGACTCGTGGGGCGTCCTGTTCTCGCACCCCAAGGACTTCACGCCGGTCTGCACGACCGAGCTCGGGTACATGGCCCGGATCAAGCCCGAGTTCGATCGCCGCGGGGTGAAGATCATCGGCCTATCGGTGGATCCGACCGACAAGCACGAGCAGTGGGCGCAGGACATCGAGGAGACGCAGGGAACCGCGCCCAACTATCCGATCATCGGCGACAAGGACTTCGAGGTCTCGAAGGCCTACGGGATGCTCGCGGCTGACGTCTCGGGAGATCCCGCGGCGCGCACTCCGACCGACAACCAGACCGTACGCAACGTGTTCGTGATCGGGCCGGACAAGAAGATCAAGCTGATCCTGGTCTATCCGATGAGCACCGGGCGCAACTTCGACGAGGTGCTGCGGGTGATCGACTCGCTCCAGCTGACCGCGAAGCACAAGGTGTCCACGCCGGTCAACTGGAAGCAGGGCGACGACGTGATCATCTCCGGCACCGTCTCCAACGACCAGGCCAAGGAGATCTTCGGCGAGTGGGAGGAACCGAAGCCGTACATCCGGATCGTTCCGCAACCGAGCTGAGGACGAGGCCGCGGGCGCGGTGATTCTCAAGCAGTACTACCTCGGCTGCCTGGCCCACGCCTCGTACCTGATTGCGGACGAGGCGAGTGGCCAGGCGGCGGTGGTCGATCCGCAACGCGACGTCGAGCAGTACCTCGACGACGCCGCGGCGGCCGGCTGCCGGATCGATCACGTGTTCCTGACCCACTTCCACGCGGACTTCGTGGCGGGCCATCTCGAACTGCGCGAGCGGGCCGGCGCGACCATTCACCTGGGCGCCCGGGCAAGTGCGGAGTATCCGTTCGCGGCCATGGCGGATGGCGACAGCGTGCAGCTTGGCGAGGTGTGCCTGACCGTGCTCGAGACCCCGGGGCACTCCCCGGAGTCGATCTCGATCCTGGTCCACGACCCGGCGCACGGGATGGACGAGCCCTACGCGGTGCTGAGCGGCGACACGCTCTTCATCGGCGACGTCGGGCGCCCGGATTTACGCGGCGCGCTCGGGTGGAGCGCCGAAGAGTTGGCGAGCATGCTGTACGACTCGCTGCACGACAAGCTCGCCCGGCTACCCGACGAGACGCTCCTCTACCCGGCGCACGGGGCCGGGTCGCTGTGCGGCAAGAGCCTCTCGAGCGAGACGGTTTCGACGATCGGCGTCCAGCGCGCCTACAACTACGCGCTGGCGCCGATGACCCGCGAGCGCTTCATCGAGACCGTGACCTCCGACCTGCCCGACGCACCCGCCTACTTCACCTACGACGCGGTGCTGAACGCGCGCGAGCGGCCCACGCTCGAGCAGGCGCTCGAGCGCGAGCTGCAACCGCTCACGCTCGAGCAGGCGCTGGAGTTGGCGGCGAACGGCGCGCAGCTGCTCGACACCCGGGAGTCGGCCAAGTTCGAGGGTGCGCATCTGCGCGGGAGCGTCAACGTCGGACTGTCCGGCAGCTACGCGACGTGGTGCGGAACGCTGCTCGACCCCCAACGCCCAATCGTGCTCATCGCCGAGCCGGGACGCGAGCTCGAGGCCGCCACGCGACTCGGCCGGATCGCGTTCGACAGCGTCGCCGGGTACCTCGCGGGCGGGATGCAGGCGCTGGCCGACCGGGCGGAGCTGGTCGACCGGATCGAGCGGATCACCGCCGGATCGCTGGCCGAGCGGCTGGCCGCCCCGGCGCCGCCGCTCGTGATCGACGTGCGCGCACCCGGCGAATGGCAGGAGCGGCGGATCGAGGCGGCGGTGAACGTGCCGCTCTCCCGTCTGCTCGAGCGCATGTCGACGCTGGAGCGCGAGCAGCCCATCGTCGTTCACTGCGCCACCGGCTACCGGTCGGCGATCGCGGCCAGTCTCCTGCGACGCGGCGGCTACGCCGACGTCGCCGACCTGGTCGGCGGGCTGGCGGCGTGGGACGCGGCGCCGCGCGCCCAGCCGGCCTAGCCGCCGACACTCAACAAGATCTTTACTGTCGGCCAGGTCACGGTCGTGGTGACCGCCACCGACGAGGAGTGACGCCCACGCCGGCGACCGCCCTGCCGGTCGGTGGAGGCACGGCGGCCTCGTAACTTTCCTGTGAGCGAGTTGTGAGCGACTTGTGAGCGAGTATGGACTCGCTCGCCGCGCCGACCTAGCATGCCGCCCTCATGCGGGTCGTGAATCGGCGCCGGTTTCTTCAGCTCGCGGGGGGCAGCGTCGCGGCGACGATGCTGTCCGACAGCATCGCGCGGGCACTCGCGATCCCCGCGAATCACACCACTCGCAGCATCAGGGACGTCGAGCACATCGTGTTCCTGATGCAGGAGAACCGCTCGTTTGATCACTATTTCGGTGTGATGCGCGGCGTGCGCGGGTTCGGCGATCCGCACCCGGTCACTCTCCCCAGCGGCAAGCCGGTCTGGTACCAGGCCGACGGCTCTACCGTCACGCTGCCGTTCCGCCCGGAGGTGCCCGGCGACAACCTGGCGCTCACCTTCATCGAGGATCTCGACCACGGCTGGGAGAAGACGCACCAGATGCTGAACGGCGGCAACTGGGATCAGTGGATTCCGGCGAAGACCACCACCTGTATGGCGCACATGGAGCGCAAGGACCTTCCGTTCCACTACACCCTCGCCGACGCCTTCACCGTGTGTGACGCCAACCACTGTTCGATGCTCGGCCCGACCGACCCCAACCGGTACTACATGTGGACCGGCTGGGACGGCAACGACGGCCAGGGCGGCGGCCCGGTGATAGCCAACGACGAGCTCGGGTACGGGTGGCAGACCTACCCCGAGCGCCTTCAGGCCGCCGGGATCAGCTGGAAGATCTACCAGGACAGCGGGGTCGGCCTCAACGCGGCCGGCTTCTGGGGCTGGACCTCGGATCCGTACATCGGCAACTACGGTGACAACTCCCTGCTGTACTTCTTCAACTACCAGAACGCGCAGCCGGGCACCCCCCTGTATCAGGCCGCTCTGACCGGAACCGACGTCAACGACAACCCCCAGCAGGGGTTCTTCGACATCCTGAGCGCCGACGTGAAGAGCGGCCGGCTTCCGAGCGTGTCGTGGATCGTCGCCCCCGAGGCGTACACCGAGCACCCGGCCTGGCCGGCGGGCTACGGCGCCTGGTACACCGCCGGCGTGCTGAACGCGCTGACCTCCGATCCCGACGTGTGGTCGAAGACGGCGCTGATCATTACCTTCGACGAGAACGACGGGTTCTTCGACCACGTTGTCGGCCATTACCCCAACGTGGGCGGACTCGCCGGGCAGTCGACCGTGCCGCTCGACAACGAGCTGTTCAACGGCAAGGCGGGAACGCCGAAGGGGTCCGACGGGGTCGTGGGACCCTACGGCCTGGGCGTGCGCGTGCCACTCCTCGTCGTCTCGCCGTGGAGCACGGGCGGCTGGGTCTGCTCCGAGACGTTCGACCACACCTCGCTGATCCGGTTCATCGAGGCTCGGTTCGGCGTCGAGGAGCCGAACATCACGCCGTGGCGACGGGCCATCTGCGGCGATCTGACCTCCGCGTTCGACTTCGAGAGCACGTCCGACCGTGTGCCGAAGCTGCCCGACGTCACCCAGTACGAGCCGAACCAGAACGTGACGCCGCCGAGCTACCACCCGACACCGCCGGCGGTTGGCGCGGTCCCGACCCAGGAACCCGGCGTCCGGCCGTCGCGCCGGCTCGGCTACCGGTTCGAGGTCGCATTTGACGCCGGAGCGCACACCCTCAACCTCGCGATCAAGAATCGCGGCAAGCTCGGGGTCGGGCTTCAGGCCCGCTCCCGGACCGTTCCCGGAGCGCCGTACAGCTACACCGTCGGCGCCGGCGACGACCTCGACGTCGCGCTGCCCAACCCGGGCGGCTACGACCTCAGCCTGCACGGCCCGAACGGCTTCTTCCGCCGGTTCGCGGGGTCGCGGGCCACGGCGCTCGAGGTCGACACGCATGGCGACCATGGCGCCGGCAAGCTGTTCCTCCGGATCACCGACGGGGGCGAGCGCCCGGGTGCTCGACGGCGGCAGCCCGTCGTGGTGCACGTCAACGATGCGTACGGGCACGACCGGCGGATCGAGGTCGATCGCGCCACCGAGATCATCGTCGACACGCAGCACTCCGGTGGCTGGTACGACCTCGTGCTGACGACCCCGAATGACGCGAGCTTCGGCTACGAACTGGCCGGTCGCCTCGAGTCCTCCTCGCGGCTGACCAGCGATCCGCAGCTCGGCCGGGCGTAGCGCCGGCATCATCGCCGCGAGGGGAGCCTGGTCGAGAAACGCGACCTATGGTCACGTTTCTCGACCAGGCTCAATCCACGGCTCCGTGGCGGGCAGGTCTACCACGGGCACGCATGCACGTTCGAGCATCCCGGCCACCCTCGCCCGCTCGGCGCGTCCCAATACGCCCCCTAGTCATGCGGTGAACGCGGCGTTAAGCTGACCCCAGCTCTTATCCGCTAACACGAGGAGTCGACGTGAGTCGCGAAGACCGCCATGGGACGCATCCGGGCCGTCCCTTCGGGGTGACGGGAGGCGGGTTCGCCGAGGGGCAGAACGACCCTGAGGAGTTCAAGCCGGAGAAGACCGTCGGAGGGTTTGCCTCCGGCCAGGAAGACGAGGAGCAATATCCAGAGGGCGCGAAGCTCGGCAGCTTCGCCCTCGGTCAGGAGGCCGAGCAGCACCTGCAAGAGGGCACGTTCGGCAGGGTGGAGGGCGAAGAGGAGGAGTAGCCCGGCGGCCTGCCTGTGCGGCTACTGATACAGGATCAGCTCGTAGGCGGCGTAGGCGAAGAACAGAGCCAACAGGCTCCAGGTCAACGGCCAGCTGACCGTGCGCAGAAACGCCCTGTTCCGGCGACCGACGAACAGGACGTAGACGAAGATGCCCAGCAGCAGGAGCGCGTAGATGATGATCGCGACTCCTGCCGGTGGCGCGAGGCCCACGATCGGCGCGACGATAAACCCCAGTACGACCCAGGCCGAGATGGCGAGCACGTCGACGGCGACGCGCGTGCGCTCCCGGCCGACGATCGTGATGAAGCCCGCCGCGCCCACCAGCGCGGCAACCATGAACACGCCGAGCCGCCAGTGCGAGCTGAAGCCGAAGATGGCGGCCATCAGCTTGCCCCCGCACCAGAGCAGGAACGGGTCCAACACGCTGACCGCGGCGAAGCAGGCGAACATCGCCTCGGTCGAATCCCATGGATCCCCGAACACCGGCCGGCGGGGAACCATCGCCTCGCGCAGGGCGGCCGGCGCAAGCGCCGCGCGGAGAGAGGTCGGATGCTGCGGGTCGGTCGTCACGCTTCAGCCTCCCCGTAGATCCTAGTTCGGATTGGGCGCGACGGCGTCGCGGCCACCCGCCAGTTAGCGTCCACGTCATGGAGTTCAGCCGCGAGTTGCGGGGCGACGTGTTGGCCGGAGAGATCACGCTGTCGGTGAGGCTGTGGACGCGACCGCGGGTCAGGGAGGGTGGCCGCTACCGGGTCGGCCCCGGTCAGGTCGAGGTCGACGCGATCGAGCTCGTCCCGTTCGCGGCGATCACCCGGGCGGACGTGCGGCGAGCCGGCGAGCCCGATCGCGAGACGCTCCGCCGGCGTGCCGCACACGCCGGGCCGATCGACGAGGACACGCTCGTCTACCGCATCGAGTTCCACCCGGTGAGTCCGGGCGACTGAGCCCGCAGCGGTCCCAATGCCTGACGCCGACGGAGTAGTGTCGCGCGATGGATCCCGAACTGCTGCGCCGCACGGCCGAGATCGCCGCCGAGTACCTGACCTCGCTGCCGGAGCGCCCCGTTCGCGCGAGCGCGTCGCTCGACGAGCTGCGCACCGCGCTGCGGGTTGGCCTCGAGGACAGCCCGCGACCGGCGCTGCAGGTGATCGAGGAGTTGGTCGCGGCGGCGGACCCCGGCGTCGTCGGGACGCAGAGTCCCCGGTATTTCGGGTTCGTCATCGGCGGCGCCCTCGACGCGGCAATCGCCGCCGACTGGCTGACGTCGGTCTGGGACCAGAACGGGGCGGGCTACCTGGGCGGCCCGTCGGCGGCGGTGGCCGAGGAGGTCGCCTGCGAGTGGCTCCTCGATGTCCTCGGCCTGCCCGGTGACGCCGGCGTCGGACTGACCACCGGTTGTCAGATGGCCCACTTCACATGCCTCGCGGCCGCGCGACATCGCGCGCTCGCAGCTGCGGGCTGGGACGTCGAGGCGGACGGCCTGTTCGGTGCGCCTCCGATTCGCGTGCTGGTCGGCGCGAACGCGCACACCACGGTCTTCGCCGCGTTGCGCATGCTCGGCCTGGGCAGCCGGCGGGTGGAGCTCGTGCCCGCCGACGACGAGGGTCGGATGCGCGCTCCCGAGCTCGCGCGCCTGCTGCCCTCCGGCGACGGGCCCGCGATTGTCATCGCGCAGGTGGGCGAGGTCAACACCGGCGCGATCGATGACATGCCCGTGATCGCACGGCTCGCGCGCGAGCACAACGCCTGGTGCCACGTGGACGGCGCGTTCGGGCTGTGGGCGGCGGCGAGCCCGGCGCTGCGAGGTCTCGTCGAGGGCGTTGCCGAGGCCGACTCCTGGGCCACCGACGCGCACAAGTGGCTCAACGTGCCGTACGACTGCGGGATCGCGGTCGTCCGGGACCGGACCGCTCACGCCGCCGCGATGAACTCGTTCGCCGGCGCGGAGTACATACCGCCGCCGCAGCACGACGAGCGCCAGCAAGCCGAGTGGGTACCCGAGTTCTCCCGGCGAGCCCGCGGCTTCACCGTTTACGCCGCGCTGCGCGAGCTGGGGCGGAGCGGGGTTGCGGCGCTGGTCGAGCGGTGCTACGACTGCGCGCAGGTAATGGCCGAAGCGCTAGCACGCGATCCCCGGATAACGGTCCTGAACGACGTGGTCCTGAACCAGGTGCTGGTCCGGTTTGCCTGCGACGGCGCCAACGTCACCGACGAGGTCGTCGATGCGGTCCAACGCGAGGGGACGTGCTGGATGAGCGGCACGGAGTGGGAGGGAGAGCCGGCGATGCGGATCTCGGTGTCCAACTGGCGCACGACCGAGGACGACATCCGCCGCTCCGCCGACGCGATCCTGGCGCAGATAGGCAGCGTGGCGCGGGCCTCCGCGTAGATCCGCTGCCCCGGGTCGGCGCGGCGCGTCTCCCTCTTGACCTTGAAGTTGACCTCGTAGACGTCTAGCCTGTCGTCGCCAATCAGGAAGTTTCCACCAGTCAGGAGGCTTCTCGCCGGCGGTCAGTGGCTTGGTGCCTGACGACAACACCAGTGTCGTCGTCGCCCCCTCCGGAGCCGCCAAGGAGAACATCCCCGTTGCCGCCGACGTCTTCATCGCGGTCGTGAGCGCCACGTCCGTGACGCTCACGTTTCGCAACGCCCAAGGGGTGTCAGTCTCCCGCCGGTACGCACTGTGACCTCATCCCCCGGGCGTCTGCCGTCGCGGCGCTGGCAACCTGACATCGCCCCTGAGCTCCCAGCCCTCGAGCGATCTAGACAGATCGGCCCGCTGGTCGTCTAGCCGCGCCAGTGCCTCGGCGAACTGGTCGCGGACCAGTTGAGCGTTCGGCGCCTCGAAGTCCACCCGTGCGAACAGTGAGCTCGCGATCCGCAGATCCTTGACCATCAACGCCAGCTGGAATCCCGCGGCATACCGACGGGACATCGCCTCGTCGATCAGGGTGTTGGCCGTGCTGAAGTTGCGGGCCGTGCCCACGTTGAACACCTCGAGCATCGTCTCGACGTCGACTCCGAAGCGCTGGCCCGCGACCATCGCATCGAGCGCAGCGGCGAGACCGGCCGCCGACACGTAGTTGTTCAGCGTCTTGATCGCGTGGCCGCAGCCGAGCCGGCCGGCGCGGAAAACCCGCTCGCCCATCGCCTCGAGCAACGGCATCACGCGATCGATGGCCTCGCCGTCGTCGCCGGCGATCATGAACGTGATCCGCCGCGTGTCCTCCCCGACCGCCTCCGGCCGCGTGACCGGCGAGTCGAGCAGCACCAATCCGAGGTCAGCGAGCTCGCGTCCCAGCTCCCGGGTGCCGTACGGGTCCGAGGAACTCGTGTCGACGATGATCGTCCCCGGCCGCAGCCGGGACGCGATCCCATCCTCCCCGAGCAGCACATCGCGGACGACCTGCCCGTTGGGCAGCATCGTGACCACCGTGTCGGCATCGGCCAGCACGACCGGGTTGCCGTCGCAGCCACGAGCGCCGTGTGCGGCCACGAACTGGCGCTCGCGTTCAGGGTCGGCATCGCACACGATCAGGTCGTAGCCCGCGAGTATGAGATTCGCCGCCATCGGGCCGCCCTGCTGACCGAGACCGACGAAGCCGACGGCGGCTGACCGTGGTGGCGTAAGGGATTTCGCTGTCATGGGCTCGACACTGAACCAGATTTCTACAGCAGCAACCGAGCACCGCCGGACCGGGCTCGCGCGAACGGGTGGCGAGCGCGCCGTCGCATGCGGGACAATGGGGACATGGGTGACGAACGCCTGCGTTCTGAGATCCGCGAAGAACAGGAGCGGATCATCTCGGCCGTCAGATCCGCAACGGATCACTGGGAGATGGCCAAGGCGCAGGAGTCCTTCGCCGATCTGCTCGAACGGATGGCTGATGAGCTGGACATGGGCTCGGCCCATGACCGTGGCCGCTTTCTGGCCGCAGCCCATGAGCTGCGGCGGTCCGCGGCGCTCAACGAGCACCGGTATGTCACCGGCCTGAGCCGCCCGCAGCAAGACGCCTCGTAGCCCGGCTACAGCCGCGGAGCCTTGAATCGCCCGCCGGTGATGGCCTCAGCCAGGGGCCGGTCGTCGATCGAGCACCGGGTAGGCTTCTGTTCATGACCCCACCGCGGCTCTATTACATGCCGCGGACGCGGTCGAGCCGTGTGCTCTGGTTGCTGGAGGAGATCGGGGCACCGTATGAATTGACGGAGATCAGGGGTGCGCAGCGGCGGTCTGAGGAGCACCTGCTCCGCCACCCGCTGGGGCGTGTCCCGGCGCTCCAGCTCGGCGACGGCGCGACGATGTTCGAGTCCGCAGCGATTTGCCTCCAGCTGGCCGATCTGAATCCCGGGGCTGGATTGATCGGTCCCGTTGGCTCGACGGAGCGAGGCCTGGCCTACCAATGGGTCGTATTCGCGGTCGCAGAGCTCGAGGGACCGCTGTTTCGCTGGATTCGCGAGCTCGGCGAGGGAGCGGTCGACTCCCCGGCCCACGACCGCTTCGCCGACGCTGCCGCCGCGATGCAGTCGGCGCTCGCCGAGCGTGACTGGCTCGTCGCGAATCGCTTCAGCGTTGCCGACGTAATGTGCGCGAGCGTGCTTCAGGGAGCCGACGGGCGAGGACTGCTGGGGCCGTGGCCGGCGCTCCAGGCGTACGTGCACCGCGGCGAGGCCCGCCCGGCGTACGCGCGGGCCGCTGCGATCTCGGATCGCCCCCGCAGCTGACGCCGCCGGCTCAGCGGACCTGGAAGCGTGCCGACTGCGTGGTGCCGCGAAGTGACTCCAGGGCGGGCGTCACTTCGAGCACGTAGGTACCCGGCGCGAGCGTGTGGCTGCCGACGCGGTCGCGGAACGTCACAGTGTTCTTGCCGGCGGTGTCGGTGTGGGTGAAGCTCCCGATCGGCTTGGTCGCCTGGCACGCGCTCGTGTGTTTGGGGCGCTTGTGACCCGGTGCGAGTGCCTTGCACGTGGCGTGGCCGCTGCGGTAGCCTGGGAGCAGCGCCTCGAACGCGAGCGTCGTTACCCCGGCCTCCGAGTCGGTGTAGGTGATCGTCGTCCGCGGATGCTTGTGCGACCAGTGCGTGGGACTGAGCTTCGGCCGCGAGTCCTGCGGCGGGACCTTCGTGAACGCGTCGGAACCGAACGCCGTGGCGCCGGCCGCGTCGGCGAGCCGCGGCAGTGCGAACAGATCCTCGACCGTCCCGAGCATCGAGTAGTGGTTGTAACTGACACTGGACGTCGTACCCGGAGCGATATAGCGCGAGAGCAGGACCGCGCCAACCAGGCCGCCCCCGGGCCATTGCCGCCGGGCTGAATCCCGTGCGCCAGATCGTAGGGCGCAGGCGCCTCACCGCAGCACGCGGATGAGTCGCCCACGGCCTCGTCGAAGGTGATGATGAGCAGGCCGTTCTGCTGGAACGCCGGCGATGACGTGATCCTCGGCACCCAGGTCTTGAGGAACGTGTCGGCCTGGCCAAGGCCGCCCGGGCCGCCGTTCGCGCAGGTGGCGTCGTGGCCGTCGTCGCACAGGCCAGGCGTGACGAAGACATAATTCGGCGTCCTCGCCACACTCTGCAGATCGGTCGGCAGTTGGCTGAGGTTGACGACGTCCGCGTTGCACTGGGCCGAGTTGTCGATCACCGAGTGGAAGTAGACGAACGGGTCGTGACGCGTGGCGTATTGATCCAGCGGCGTCTCGGCCTCGGTGTTGTCGACCTGCCCCACCGCCGGGTGTCCGCAGGTCGCCGATTCGCGGGGTCGGGTCGGCGCCCATGCTGTCCTCATACGCGCGCCACGTCAGTCCCGCCGCGTCGAGCTGACTCATCAACGTCGGCACGTTCGCCGGGTAGACGCAGCCTTGGTCGGTCTCCTGTCCGGTCGGGTCGAGCGACCGCGAACCGAAGTTCGCGAACGTCGGGCAATCACCGGACGTCTGCGGATTCGGTGCCTGGCCTGACACCATCGCGATGTAGTTGTCGAGGCTCGCGTGTCCGATCCCGTAGTAGTGCGAGAGGTACGCGCCCTGGGAGGCCAGTGTCTGCGACAGGTAAGGCGCCTCCGAGCCGGGGCCAAACGTCGTCGACTCGCTCTCGTTCTCGTCGATGATCACGAACACGTGACGGATCGGGGGGAGCGACGCCGAAGCGGCGGACGCAGCTCCCAGCAGCAGGCCGCCGGCGAGCAGAGCGACGCACGCGCCACGCACCAGCACATGAACATGGCGGACCGGCCCCGGGAACCACACGACGCGGCATCGTATCCCTTGCGCCTGGCCGGGCGCGCGCACCGTCACCAAACGTCCGGCAGCAAGGCTGACAGGCGGGGGGGTTATCGAACTCCGTGCTCGCGGAGCAGGTCGGCGAGGATCGCGATACCGCGGTCGGCGTCGTCGCCGGCGTGGGTGAAGTTGAGTCTCATCGTTCCGAGTAGCGGTTGGTTGGGGAAGAACTCTTCGCCCGGCATGAATGCCACTCCGCGTGCCAGCGACTCGTCGAGCAGGAGCCTTGTGTCGATTGCGTTCCGCAGCCGCAGCCAGAAGAACAGGCCGCCCGGCGGTGTGTCCCAATCCGCGAGGGACACCAGATGTCGTCTCAACGCCCTGGCAAAGGCGTCCCGGCGGTTGCGGTAGAACGCGGCGAGGCCGTCGAGTCGTGCGGCCCAACCCGGATCGGTGATCGCCTCGGTCACGATCCGCTGCGAGAGCCGCGAGCTGTGCAGGTCGGTGGCCTGTTTGAGCATCGCGAGCCGACCGAAGATCTCCTCGGATGCCGCCAGGAAACCGAGGCGCAGTCCGGGGGCGAACGTCTTTGAGAACGATCCTTGGTAGACCCAGGACCCACCGTGCATACGCGCCGCGATCGGCGCCCGGTCACAGCTGTCGTAGGCAAGATCCCGGTACGGGTCGTCCTCGAACAGCACCATCTGGGTTTCGCGGCACACCCGAGCCAGCGCGTCCCGCTCGACGGCGCCGGCGCACGTTCCGGTCGGGTTGGCGAAGGTCGGGACCACGTATGCGAGTCGCGCGTCGACCGGGCTGCCTGGGTTGAGTTCCACGAACCGCGCGCCGTAGAGGCGGAACACCTGGAGCGCTGCCAGGTAGGTCGGCGACTGGACCGCGACTGGCGTGCCCCGGTCGACGAACAGCTTTGCCACGAGGTCTATGCCCTGCTGGCTTCCGGCGAGGATCATCACGCGCTCAGGTCGGGCGTCGATACCCAGCCGGCACAGCTGCTCAGAAACGATCGCTCGAAGCTCCGGCTCGCCCTCCGTGGGCCCGTACTGGAGCGCGTCCTGCGGGATGCCGCCTGACCAGGTGGGCAAGGTCTCGCTGGCCGGCAGGCCACCGGCAAAGGAAATCATCCCCGGGCGGTCGATCACGCTCAGGATCGCGCGGATCGGCGAAGGTTTGAGTCTGTCGATTCGCTCGGAGAACAAGGCCGGTCCCAGGTAAGTCAAGGATGTTGACGTAAGTTTGGCGGTGGCGGCAGAATTAGTCAAGGTGATTGACCCAGATCGCGAGATTTCGCTCCGACAGGCGATCGAGGACCTGTACTTCGGCTACCGCGCGTTCACCGCGCTGCCCGACCAGATCCTGGCCGCGCGGGGACTGGGCCGAACCCATCACCGCATTCTCTACTTCGTCTGTCGCACCCCCGGGATCTCGATCGGCGAACTGCTCTCCGTCCTCAGCATCACCAAGCAGGCCGCCCATCGTCCGGTCAAGGATCTGGAGTCACAGGGCCTTCTCGCCATTGCCACCGACGTCCAAGACCGACGCGTCCGGAGACTCTCCCCAACTCCCGAGGGAGCCGAACTCGAGGCCCAGCTCAGCCGGGCGCAGATGCAGTTGCTGGAGGCGGCCTTCCGCGACAGCGGCGAAGTTGCCGAGCTGCACTGGCGCCAGGTCATGACCCGGCTGCGACGCGAGACAACGGACTGAACTCGGGAGAGCCTTGACGGTCAGCCACCGCCAGCCGACCGCGTAGCAGAGCGCGCTCGGCAGGTTGCGCGAGGTCGCTGTGCGCGGCATGAGCCAGGATCTGGATGAGTTCCTCGCGCGGGGTCGGATGTCCGCCGGCGCGGCCTCCGAGGCCCCAGATCGCCGCGGCCGGTCCGTTGGGCTCACCGAGTGCGACCGCCACCCACCACATGAGGTTGAGTCGCTCCCCTGTCCCTCCGGGCGAGCGCGGGACGGTGGGATCGTGGACGACGAGGCGCGCACCGCCCTCGCGCAGCGCCGACCAGGTCGCCGTCCCGGGCCTCGACGGCGGAACCGCTGCGCGCAGCCAGGCCGTCAGCGCGGGATCGTTCGCGACTTCTGCGGCAACGCGGCGGAGCACGCCTTCGTGAACCAGGTCCACGTTCGAGACATCGGCGATGGTCTCGAGCGCCAGCCCGCACAGCGTCTCCAGTCCCGGCGGCGCGGCGGACGGCGCGACGCGACCGAAGGCCATAGTCACGGCTGTGCCACGCCCGTCGGGCCCCGGCGCGATATCGAGCCTCTGCGCCAAGGCACCCACCATGGCCAGACCGTGCCCGAGACCACGAGAGGCCCGATGTCGCCAGATGCCAGCGCCCTCGTCGGCCACTTCGACGATGAAGCGCTCGCCGTCGGCCTGACAGCTCACGCGGACCTGCCCGCGTTCCTCGGCATGGTAAGCGTGAACGACGGCGTTGGTGACGGTCTCGGACACGGCGAGAGCGACAGCCTGGGTCACCTCATCCGACGCCCCCGCCGTGGACGCGAACTCCGCGGCCCGATGGCGCAGCAAGCTGACCGCGGACGGCTCGGCGGGCAGCACCCACGCAGCGCTCGGCCTCATTGATCTGCCCACGACCTGAACCCTACTTCGGGGCGCCGCGGAGGCCATCGCGAGCGCGTCACGGCTCGCTGGTCAGGGTTCGGGCGATCCGCCTGTGTCGGTCGGCCATATGTACGGAGACGCGCCCACTAGCTCGATCACGCGCTCGACCTGCGGGTGCACCCTGCGGTCTACCTCGAGCTGCCATCCATTCGACCGCGCCGCGTGAGCGGCGCTGATCAATGCGTTCAGGCCGCTGCTGTCGATGAACTCGACCCGCGACAAGTCGAGCCGCACCGCGACGCCCGCCGACCTGAGTTGTCCGATCCGCGCGGTCAGCCGCTCTACGCCCTGCAGATCCAGTTCGCCGGTCAGCGACAGGCGGAGAACACCATCTTCGTCCTCACCCTCGCGCATCTCGAACCACGTGACTTCATCAGGCCCCACGACGTGATTGTTCCAGCCGCGGTGCCGGTTCGGGGAATGTTGCGCTGTCGGGAGGCGAGCGCACAGCCGGGTGGTGCTTCCGAGGCTCGTCAGCCAGTGCTCGCGCTGCGCTCTCGGTATCCGTCCTCTGCGACCGCGGTTCGCGCGAGGTTGAGCAGGATCACCGCGACGTCGTCGTCAAGCAGATCGGTGCCGTGCGGGAAGATCTCCCCGAGCATGTCGTCGATCGCCCGGCCGGGGGGCTTGGCGAGCAGGCTCTCCGGCTCGATGTGCGGGGCCACCGCGGCGAACCGCCGGATGGACCGCGGCACGGCGCGCCGCTCGGTCAGTCCATCGGTATACATCATGATCGCCGCGCGATTTGGCAGCGGGATCCGCTCCAGCGGCCAGTCAGATTTGCCGGGTAGCCCGAGCGCGGGCCCGTGCTTGCCGCTCACCTCGCTGATCGTGCCGGGAGCGATCAGCAACGGCGAGTCGTGCCCGGCTCGCACCAGTCGCAACTCCCGCGCCGCTGCGTCGACCTCGGCCAGGCAGGCCGTGGCCATCGTGCTCGCGCCGTAACCGGCCTGGTTTATCAGCAACCGGTCCAGCAGCCGGGCGAGCGATTTCAGAGGAACGTCGCTGAGCGCAGCACCGAGCCATGCAGCGCGGAGCATCGCTCCGGTTCCCGCCGCCGCGACGCCGTGGCCCGCCACGTCGCCGACGAGCAGCGCCAGTGAACCGTCGGGGCGTTCGCACGCGCCGATGAAATCTCCGCCCAGCAGCATCGACCGCACCACCGGGAGGTAGCGCCATTCCAGCTGCCAACGCGGGCTGATCTTCATCCGAGGCACGAGCGCCTGTTCCAGCTGGTGAAGGAGCTGCTGGCTGATGTCGCGCACGGCGGCCGACACGAGCAGCCCGCTCTCGGTCTGGAGCGGGCTGAGACTGACATCGGCGGCAAACTGGCTGCCATCCCTGCGCCTTGCGAGCAGGTCCACGCCTGCGCCCATCGCACGGGCCCGCGGGTTGGCCATGAACGCCTCGCGGTGCTCGACATGCTGCCTCGGAGTCCGACAGGCAGAAGCATCTCGACCGGCTGTCCAACCAGCTCACGGCGCGTGTAGCCGAACAGCTCCTCGGTCCGGGCGTTCACAAGCTCGATGTGTCCGTCCTGGTCGACGACCACCATCGCATCCGAAGCGGATTCGACAAGCCCGCGAAACCGCTCCCCCGCCACGCGCACCTCCTGCTCGGCTCGCGTGCGCTCGGTGATATCCGCGTTGAGCTCGATCACGGCTAAGGGCTCGCCCCGCTCGCCGCGTACCAGCGCCTGGCGCGAAGACACCAGGATGCGTCGACCGTCCGCCCGGGTGTGCCACAGCGCGCCCTCCCAGCGCCCGACCTCGAGCAGCGCGCGATCGACCTCCTCCCGAGAGTCGGGAAACTCGGTGGCTAGCAGCTCGTGGGTGATCCGGCCGCGCGCCTGCTCCGTGCCGTAGCCGTAGATCTCGCCAGCCTCACGGTTCCAGTAGGTGACGGCGCTCGTGGCCGGCTCGCGCACGATGATCGCGTCGTGGGCGAGGTCCATCAGCCGCTCTCGCTGCGCCAGCTCGTCCAACAAATCCCGGCGCTCGGTGACGTCGCGCCAGAAGCACACGCCACCGGCGACCACGCCGGCCGAGTCCGGCAACGGCTCGACGCTAACCCGGTAGCACCGCCCGCGATACGCCTCCTCGATCTCGAAGGAAGCGGACCGGCCCTCGAGCACGGCTCGAAAGAGCGGCTCGCACTTGTCCAGGTGCTCCGCCGCGAGCGCCTCCGACACATGCCGTCCGGAGATCTCCGTGGTGCCCATGCGGTGAGGCGTCGGCACCTGTCCTCCGGCGGCCGCCACTCGAAGCTCGTCGGTGAACACAATCAGCGCCACGTCGGGCGACGCGCGCAACAAGCCCGAAGCGACACGTTCCGCGTCAAACCCCCCGAAATCAGTCATCGCGAATGCGGCAGTCAACTCCTCCAGCGGAGTCTAACCCGTGCGTTGGTCCGATACGCAGCGTCGTCGGGTATGCCGCGCTCCACGACTCGCTCGATCCAGCCGTCGAGCCGGCCCGCCGGGGTGGGGCCGAAGCGTCCCCGCATGCCCGGAAACCGATAGGCGGTCGATCGGGACCAGGCGATCTGACTTCTTGAGGCTATTCGGCGGCTAACAGATCGACTTGGCCGTTGAACTGCCAAAGGGGATTTGGTGTGTTACCGGTCGAGGTGTGAACCTGGAAGAAGCCGTTGACTTCCTGCGGTCCGTCACCGTCGGCGACATAGTGGCCGTCCGGGCTGACGTCGAGCTGATAGATGGCCGAGCCGGTCGCCGCGGAACCCGGGAGCCTCCACGTGACGACACACCGCCAGTCGTTGCCCGGTCCTACATCCGCGACAAGGCCACCGCCCTTGTCGCACGAGGCGCTCGACCGCAGTTGCGACTCCGTGACGTCGGGACGGTGCAGCTCGCTGGTCTGCATCCGGTAAATGTGGGCGAAGGCCGTCGTGAGGGAGTGGTCCAACTTGGCGCTGTCGATCCCTGAGCCGGACGCCGGCGTCGCGAGGGCGATTACACCAACGGTGACCGCGAAGAGAGCCGCCAACGGCAGCACAGCTCCCACGAGAACGCGGCGGCCGAACCCGTCGTACGCCACGTCGGTGAAGTCGCGGCGCATGAAGAGCCGGTAGGCCAGCACGGTGGCGGCCACCGCCAAGACGAGGCTGACGGCGACACCAATGGCAAGGGCGCCAGTCTGGGTGGGGTCCGTGAACAGGCCCCGCCAGCCGATGAAGGCGTAGCTCGGGAGGGCAACGCGTACGACGACCGGCAGAGGAAGCTGCTGCGCAATCTGCAGCACTAAGGCGAGCAGCGCCGGCAGGAGCAACCCCAGGGGAGAACGGCCAAACGCCACCGAGCCAAGCAGCCCGATCGCCGCGAACGCCAGCGTCGGCGCCAGCACGCTGGCCCAGGCGAGCAATACGGCAGTGGCTGCCTGTCCTGGCGCGAGCAGATGGCCGTCGAGGCCGACCAGTGGGCGGTTCCCGACCGCTGCCAGTCCGCCGATAGCGCCCGAGGCGGCCAGTCCGGCCCCGAGCAGCAAGATGACCGTGAGGCTCGCCAGCGCCTTCGCCGCGAAAATTCGCCGAGGTGAACGGACAGCGACCAGTAGGTGTCGCCAGGTGCCAAGCCGGTCCTCGCTGGCGAAGACGTCGCCGGCGACCAGAGACGTCAGTAGCGGCAATACCCAGGTGCCGGAAAACGCCAGGACCACCAGCGGTCCCGCCCAGCCGGTTTGGCCCATATAGCGGCCGAAGAGCGTGTCGGCGGGCAACGAGCTCTGGTGACTTATTACGGCCACGATGAACGCCGGACCGAGCCAGCAGAACAGAAGCGCCAGGCGGATCGGCCACTGGGCCAGCAGCTTGATCAGCTCGAAGCGGTAGGTCCGCCGAACCGGCGCCGGCCGTACGACGGCGCTAGGTAGCGCGACGGCTGCGGCGCTCACAGGTCCGGCGCTCACAGTTCCTCATCCTCGCTCGGCACGTTTGCGGCCGCGGTCAGAGCCAGGAAGGCAACCTCGAGCGGCGCGACGACGGGCGCCAACTCGCGCACGCCTACACCCGCGCCGACCAGGCGAGCGACCAGGTTGTCCAGGGCCGGCACCGCGGCACGCACCAGAAGCGCCTCAGCGTCGTGACGCCAGAGCAGCCCGTCGTGTTCGAGAATGCGGACGTCCGGCGTTTCGGCCGCAACTCGCCGGGCCGCGGCGGGATCGGACGCACGCAGCCGGTAGTCCAGCTCGTCGCTGTCCGCGGCGAGCTCGCTGACCGGGCCGGAGAAGACCACACGACCGGTGGCAAGGAGGGTGACCTCACCGCAGAGCGCGGCCAAATCATCCATCCGGTGGCTGGAGAGGACGACTGCAGTGCCGCGCGCCGCCAGCCCGGTCAGCACACGGTGCACGTGGCGGGTGCCGGCGGGATCAAGCCCGTTCGCCGGCTCGTCGAGCACCAGCAGCCGCGGCCTCGTCAGAAGCGCGGCGGCAAGCCCGAGACGCTGTCGCATTCCGAGTGAGAAGCCGCGAACGCGGTCGTCCGCGACATCGGCTAGGCCGACCAGCTCCAGCGCGTCGCCGATGCCGTCGGCGCCGTCGCCCCGCAAGCGAGCCAGCGCGACCAGGTTCTGCCGGGCAGTGAGCCTCGGATACAGGCCGGGCCCGTCCACGAACCCCACGACCCCGTCGGGAAGAGCGAGCGTCCTGCGCACCGGAGTGCCGAGAATCTCCAGGTCCCCGCTATCGGCCGCTGCCAGCCCCAGAAGCACGCCCAGTAGCGTCGTCTTCCCGGCCCCGTTCGGTCCGACCAGGCCATGCACCTCGCCCTCCGCGACGTCGAGGTCGACGTCGTCGAGGGCCACGACCTCGCCAAAGGACTTGCTGATCCCGCGCGCGCGGACTACCGGTGTTTCAGTTAATGACACGACGTTGTCGGTCTATCCGCCCGAGTCCGCGTATCGGCGATCTGGCCGGCACAGGTGGATTGGTGAATCGAAGAGAGCAGCGCGACGGCCCGCCGGAACTCCGCCGGGCCGTCGCGTTGTAATGCTGGTCAACTGTTGCCCGCGGACTCGTTATTGCGTGTCCGAGCTCGGGATGTAGCCACCCGGAACCTGCGCTGGAGCGTAGATCCTCGAGTCACCGGGGTAGGGCACCTTCCATCCGTGGGCCTGGTACCACGTGTACCGATTCATCTGCTCCGGGTCGGCGTAGTCGGGGAATGCACCGTTGCCGGTGGTGTGCTGACCGGCGAGCCAGGTCTTCCAGGCAGCGGCGGTGGCCTGCTCCTCCGCGGGCACCGCGGTCTGCTGAACCTCCGCCTGCTTCAGCGCCGTTGCCGCCGCGCCGGTTTGGCCCAAGGTGTCCAGACCACAGGCCGGCGGGGTGACGATGCCCTCGGTGAGCGGGACCTGGTTCGGCACCGCGTTGAACGGCGCGTAGTTGGGCTTGGAGGTGAACGCTTCGTACATCGGCGTGGCAGCAGCGACCTTCTCGTTCAGTGGCTGGGCGCCGAGGATCTGCTCAATCGTCCGGACCGCCGAGATCTGCGAGTAGTAGGTGTTGATCACCTTGCCGTGCTGGGCCCAAGGGCTGATGACTTGGACCGGCGCGCGGTGGCCGTCGACGTGATCGGCGCCGTCCTGGCTGTCGTCCTCGAGGACGAAGATGACCGAGTCCTTCCAGTACTTGCTATGCGAGATCGTGTCGATCATCTGACCCGTGGCCAGATCGTTGTCGGCCACCCCGGCCTCCGAGTCCGTCGGCCCACCGGTGTGATCGCTCGAGAACCAGATCATGTTGAAGTTGGCAGGACCGTTGTTCTCGAAGTCCTGCTTCCAGATCTGATACCGGTAGATATCGGGAATTGAGAGGTCGAACGGCGGGGATTGCGGGTCGGCGATCGCGTTCAGCGACGGGATCACCGAGCCGTAGTTGCCCTTCAGGTCCGCGGTGGTCAACTGAGCGGGGTCACCCCCGTTCTGGACGCCTTTCGCCGCACAGTAGTACTGCTGCCAGGTACCGGGTGGCTTGCCCTCCATGTACTCGAACTCGCCGTAGTTCCTGGCCGTGTTGCCGGCGGACTCGACCCCGGTCCACAGGAATCCAGACCGCTGGTGGCCTAGCACGTCCTCCTCGGTGTCATAGCTGCGCTGATACTCACCCGCGGACGACTCGGTGTACTCCGGGTTATCGCCCTGCATCAGCCAGTTGTGCCCTTCAGCAGAGTTGGTGCCGACGTCGTACACGTTGTCGTAGAGGCTGAATTGCTTGGTCAACGCGTGCTGATTCGGCGTGGTCTTCTTGCCGAACTGCGTGAGCGTGGGGTCGCCGTTGCCCTTAGCGATGTCGCCGAACAGCTGGTCGTAGGTGCGGTTCTCCTTCACGATGAGGAAGACGTGCTTGATCGTGGACGGGTCGCCGATGCGCGTCGGGACCGGGACTGGCGCAGGCTCGTGGGCCCCGGCCTGCTGGACGTCGTTCGTGCCCCATCCGTTCTGCGCAAAGACCGTCGCCGTGTCGCGCGCTATGTCCGCGTCGCTCGGCAGGGTAAAGCGCGTCAGTGATGCTGTGGTGCTGTGCGTATCGTGGCCGCTCACGGGTTCGGTTCCCTCGCCCTTGTAGGTCGTTATGGCCGGGCCGCGCGCGTCGATTCCGCGGGTGTTGGTGACGACGACCTGGTTACCGACGGTCGCCACGGTTGACGGGTAGTAGTCCGTCGGCAGGAGGCCGATGTAGCTCACGGGGTCCTGCGGCGTGCCGTCGTAGTGGTAGACGGCAACCGCATTGGCCCTCCCGAGAGTGACCAGCAGGTGGCCGTCGTTGGTCAGGGCGATGCTGTCGGGCTCGTACCCGGTCGCCGACTCCGGCCACGGCTTGGTCTCGATCGTCTGCACGACCTGGTCGGTCGTCGTGTCGATGACCGAGACGGTGTCGCTGTTCGTGTTGGCGACAAACAACGCGCTGCCGCTCTGATACATCGCCGTCGGGTGCAGGCCGACGGGAATGGAGCCGACCGCCGCCGACGGGTTCGAGGTATCGATCACGCTGACGGTTCCGGTTGTCGACGTGCCGAGGTATCCATTGGCGGGAACCTGGGTGCCGTAGGAGCCCATGGTCGTATCGCCCGGCTGCGCCTGACGGCCACCCTCGTTGCTCACGTAGAGCTTGCTGCCCACGAAGCTGAGCTCACGCGGGGCGATGCCGACGTTCCACGTGTGCTCGACCGCCCCCGTGTTTGGGTCGAGCGCCACGACGCTGTTCTGTCCGTTGAGCGCGGCGTACAGAGTGGACCCATCGGGCGAGTACTTGGTCTGTCCCACCAGGGCTGAGTGGCCGTTCACGGTCGGGATCGAGACGCGGGTCGGCGTACCGAGGATCCCCTGGGCGTTCACCGGGAACCGAGTCAGGCCGTTTTGCTCCGGAAGCCAGAGGAACGTGCCGTCCGGCGAGTATGTCGGGCCTTCCTGACCGACCGTGCCGTCGGAGAGGCTCTGGCTGAGCCCGGGGGCCGTGCCAACCGTCCAGATGAGCTTGTAGCTCGACAGGTCGAAGATTTGCAGGACCACGGACTTGTCGGCGCTGGTCGCGGCGAGGAATTGCCCGTTCGGACTGACCGTCGAGCCCATGAACTTGCCGAGCTGGGTGAGCAGACGGTCACCGAGCGGCTTGATGATCTGGTCGTCGGAGACCTGTACCCCCTTGGGGTACTGCGTGCCGACCTGGTTGTCCCCAAACACCTTTGTCGAGGCGTAGGTCAGCCCCGCGCCGAAGAGGACGACAGCTGTCGCGCCGAGCGCGACGATGCTGAACCGGTGGCTGAAGCGGTCGAAGACCCCGAGACCGAATCTCGAGACTCGCTTGCGGCGTCGTCGCGTGACTTGCAAACCCACTTCGACGCGATCCGCCTTTCGGGATCTGAGCATCGGCTACCTCCGTTGCGCGAGAGACCTGGACCGGACCCGATCCGGATGCTGCAGCATGCGCCCGGCGCGTTTGTAACCCGGTCGTGAACCGGGCCTTAGGTTCTCGGCATTGATTGTGAGGCTCCAGAACGCATGCCAGACCTTGAGTAGGTCTTGGCGCGCTGGCGGTGCCAGTGGTTGCGCCGGTCGTCGGGCCAGAGCCTGGTCCTCCAGCCGGGAGGCGCGACGGCGATGACTATTATCCTGTCGGTGGTTGGTCTACCGATCAGTACGCGAAACGTGGGCGTAGGTCCGGCGTATCGGTTGGCGGACGCGAGAGATCGGGCATGATGAGCCGTTGGGGATCGACAGACGAACAACTCTTGGGGCGACTGCTCGCGCCTCCGGCTCTGGATGATGGAGTCGAGTCGCTCGACTACTGGAGTCGCCGAAGCCGCCGGCTGCCGTGGTACCGGATCCGCGCACGACGCGAGGCCGCACGGATGACGGTTCTCTGGGAGAGGCGAGTCGGCGCGGCGCTGGTCTCCCATCATCGCGCGTCGCTCGAGGCCCGGGTCGTTGCCGGCGCCTTAGTCGCTCGGACCCGCATGGCGCGATGGACGCGGCGCGCCGGGATCGCCGTCGTGGCGACGGTGATGGCCGTCGTCGTGCTCGGGACCGTTTCGATCGCGGCGGTACTTGTGCCCCTCCTGAACGCGTTGTGACGAGAATCCCCGCTTGTCCCCGCGGGCCTTGTTCTTGTCCCGCAGCTAGCAACGGGAGGCGTGGCAGCTCAACGGACCGAGACAAGAAGTGATCGTCTGCGGACCGCGGGGCGGACTCGCGAGGTGGTCGGCGCCGGCTCAGTACCACCTGGCACGCTGTCGCTCCGGAGAGTGCCGCTCTGGGCTAAGGCAGCAGGCGGCGTATCGCCGCTCAACGCCGTGTTCGGTGAGCGTTCCCGTGTAAGACCCATCCGTGCCCGGCCAGCCGCTGCGTGAACCCGCCTCAAGACTGTCCGGGTCGCGCATCGGGTGAGCGCGATTGGGCGATGAGAGACTGTCGGCATGCTGATCCGACGCGAGACGCCCCAGGATGTGGACGCGATCAGCGCCGTGACCACGGCAGCATTTCGCCGGCGGCTCGACGCGCCGGAACCGCCGGAGACGGCGCTTGTGAGTCGCTTGCGCGCAGACGTGGGCTGGCTACCGGCGCTATCCCTGGTCGCGGTGACCGACGACGTCGTGATAGGCCACGTCGTCTGCACTCGAGGGTTCGTCGACGACACGCCCGCGCTGGGCCTGGGTCCGATCAGTGTCCTGCCCGAGCGCCAGGGCGGCGGCGTTGGGCACGCGCTCATGCATTCTGTGCTCGGCGCGGCGGACGCGAGCGGGGAGCCGCTTGTCGCGCTGCTCGGCGATCCCGCGTTCTATCAGCGCTTCGGCTTCGTTGCCTCCTCGAAGCTTGGGATCGCCGCGCCCGACCCGGCCTGGGGCAACCACTTCCAGGCGCGTATGCTGAGTTCGGTCCCACGCGGCCTCACCGGCAAGTTTCGCTACGCCTCGCCCTTTGCCGAGCTGTGAGCCTTCGACAACCGACGGGTGGTTCGGTAGCGGATCGCAAACCGGACGCGGCTCACGAAGGCTCGGAGGCCCACCGGCTTTCGCATTGAGCTGCTGTGCCCTCGCGGCGGGCTCTCCCGGGGGGATGGAAAGGCTGACTTTCCCTGTCAGCCCAAAGCGGAAGCGGATCCCTGACCCGCCGAGGCTGGGCGACGGTGACCGCGACGGACGCGGTGATGCCCTCGAGCGAGGGACGTAGTGTTGGTATCGAATGGTCCGAAGGAGTCGAGTCCTGTCGATCGGCGTCGATGCGCTCGTGGCCTGCGCGGCAGCCGCCGGATGCGGTGGCAGTCGCCCGGTCGTTCCGGCGCTCGGGTCGTTCAGCGCGGGTAGATGCGCGGCGCACCGCCCTGTGACTCTCCGTCAGGTTCTGTGGCCGGCAGCCAGGAGCGAGCTCGCTCCACCCGGCCCGGTGGCGATCCAGCTGTGCCGTTATTCCGCCGAGGTCGGCCGGCCAGTCTTGCGGCTGATGAGCTCAAGGAGATTGACAGCAAACAAAGTCGTGTCGTTCTTCGCCGGCGAGCTCGCCGCGCTCCCGCAGCCGCACGGCACGGTCGTGTGCCCGGCCGACAATGGCTCCCAGGTGGTGGCGACCCTCCTGTATTCCCAGTCGCGAAGCGTTGCAGTCAGCGTGGGGCTGCGTGGGTGCGAGACCGCGACGAACGGAACGGTGTCGCGGACGGCGTCCGGTTTCGGGTCGCCTCCAGAGAAAGTTCCTCCGTTGGTCGATCAGCTTGAGCGCATCCTGCCGCCGACCGGGAGCTGATCGGCACGGCGCCCGGGATTCGCACTCTTCGGGCGAGCGAGTGTTCACCAGAACTCAGGATCGGACGGACGACGAGAGTCTTGCTTTGATCGACCAGCGACAGCGCTCGATCTAGCGCGATTCAGCAGTCTCAATCGATGGTTCGGGACCGGTCGACGCTGCCCGCGTTTCGTGAATCCGGCAGTCTCGGTTGAGGTTGTGGTCGGCGCTAGGGTGACGTCGACCGGACTGGCCTGCAAGGGTCTCGATGCCAGTCGGCTCAGTACCTTTTGGATGTGTTCGAGGCGTTCACAGAACAAGCGCGCGAGGCGATCGTGCGTGCGCAGCGCGAGGCGCGCGACATGGGGCACGGGGCAGTCCAGGTGGAGCACTTGCTCCTTGGCCTGTTCTCAGATGAGGACGACATCGTTGACCGAGTCTGGGCGGATTTCGGGCTGACCATTGAGCCCGTCCGTGAGATGGTTCGAGAGCGACTTGGCGTCGGCCCCGGTTCGCCCCCTGGGGGGCAGCTGCCGTTCTCGCCGACTGCCAAGGACGCTCTTAGGTCCGCCCATCGATTCGGCCTGGGCGAGCCGGGGACTGAGCACGTGCTGATCGTCCTGACGGCTCGCGGCGAGGGTGGCGCCAGCGAGATCCTGAGGGCGCTCGGTGCGGATCCGAACAGGATTCGGTTTGAGACGAAGAAGCGTTCGCCGTCCAGCGTTCCAGGGCCACGGGGACAAGTGCGGGGAACGATCCGCGAGGGACTCCTCGATGAACTCGACTTTGGGGACTCAGCCGACACGCGGCGAGGTTCGATGTTGGTTCGTCGCCGATGCGGCAGCAAGCCGCAGACTGCCGGTTTGCTCGATCAAAGCAGAAGGAGGCGGGCAGATCCCGGGCAGTCCTAGGGCCCGTCGTGGGTGGCGCGATCATCCGGAGCTTGGCCTCGGCGTCTATCTTCCGCGCCATGGGCGACGAGAGTGACACGCCGAGCGCGCGGGTGTGGCAGGTCTTCGCTCTGGTCGACCTCCAATCGTCGTGGCTTGCCGAAGCCAAGCGGAGGGGGATTGGCATCTTCGTGGGGTCCTTCGGCAACCGCGAAGACCTGAGCTTGCACGTGAGCCTGCTAGCGGAACTCTGCGACGGCAGGCGGATCGCGGCGCGAACTGGGCATTTCGGGATGAGCGGCCCGCGCCGCGGTATCTGGCACCGCTGGCATGGGCCGCCGTTGCCGGCGGATCCCGAGGAAGCGAATCGACTCATGCTCACGGAGCATCACGTCGACCGTCATGACATCGAGGACGGGATTAATCAGATGCTGGGGCGCGATCCAGATCTCCATCATCCTCCGCGGTTGGCTTGGGACGGCTTGATCGCGACGCTCGCCGAGGCTGGCGTGCACGTGACCGAACGAGATCTGATCGAGACGCCGTTCACGGTCGAACTGACTTCCGGCGTTCAGGCTGAGCTCGACCCGTCGTAGAACGGACGGCTGCCCGTTCGGGCCACGACCAGCGCTGTTGCGTGTCGATCGAACCGACACTCTGGTTCGCGCTCAGTCGTCGCCGGCGCTCGCTCTCACGCAAATAGCCTGTTTCGGTATGACACCGCATCGTCGTACGTCGGTCAGGTGTTCATGCGGACATGGCCGCCACGAAGCCGACGAGCGTCGTCCTCACGTGCGCTCACCGCGAGGCCGGCGTTGAAGAGATCGAATTCGCGGTTTGAGTGATGGGCGAGTCCACCAAGGCCGGCCTCCAACTCGCGGGCCCACGCTTCGGGCGCAAGATCACGGCCGAACCTCCGCAGACACTGCGACAGTCCCTCGAGGTCGCTCGCGCCAGCGGATTGGATTTCGATTCGTCGTGGGAGTCGTCGGTTCAGAGCGCGCTCTACGGCTACCGGGGTTCGGCCCGCCACGACTGGAGCTACGCCATCCGCGAGACGCGCGAAGAGTGGAGATCGGCCTACCTGGTCGAGCGGTCCGGCCGACTTACGCGCTGGACAGGCGTGCTCGAGGGGGTCTGAAGCGAAGTCCTCGACGGGGGTATCGAGTTGAACGAAAGCACCTTCGATCGAGACCGCCGCTTCTCGATCGAATGCGAGCTGTGGCGTGTCAACGATTCCGCGGAATCGCGCAACCAGCCGGGGTGCTTCTCTCGTTTGAGTGGCTCATCGGTGTGGCGGGGTGATGGTGATGCCGGCGCAGCAGAGGTAGATGAGGGCGATCAGCGCTTGGGGTGAGTGGAATCCGTAGCTTCGGTGGCAGAGCAGCCGGATCTTGTTGTGCAGGCCTTCGAGCCTGGCGTTGGTGAGCCCGAGTCGGATGGCGGCGAGGATGCCGTCGCGGTAGCGGCGCAGGGTGCGTGCCAGACGGACGAACGGTTTGAGCTTCGAGCGCGAGGCCCAGGCGAGCCAGGCCTTGAGGTGCGCGGGCGCTCGCGCGGGATCGTGGAGTTGGTAGAGGGCGCGCAGCTGCTCCTTGAGCAGGTAGGCGCGGTAGAGCTTGGCGTTGGTCTGTTGGATGCCGGCGAGCGCCAGGCGCTGGTGGTCGTTGAGTTTCTCGGGTGCTTTGAGCAGCGCCCAGCGGGCGTGCTTGATCCATACCTCACCGATCTTTAGGTACGCGCCCATGGCGTGGGTGTGCTCCCGGCGGACGTGGTCGACCGCGGCGCCGGCCAGCGCGATCACGTGGAAGGGGTCAAACGCGATCTCGGCCTGGGGCAGCCATCGGGGGAGTGTCACAAGGTCTGTGTAAGGCACGAGCGAATGGAGTCTCATGCCTTCAACGCGAGAACAGAAGATCTCATTTGAGCGAGCTTGCTCTGATCAGTCCGGTGCCGGCGGCGAGCCGCTAGGCGAGCCGCCGGCACCCCCTCTGAGGAGCGCGGAAGCCTCACGGCCCTTGAGTGAGGAGTTGGTCGAGGAGGCGTTGGGTCGGGCCCGGCTGGGAAGATCGGTGGCGGATATGAGCGGCGAGGAGCGCGAGGAGCTGATCGATGCGCTGTTGGATCAGCTCCGGGTCGGGCGCGAGGAGCTGCCGGATGGGCTGCGCGAGCGGCTGCTTGACGGGATGATCGATCAGCTGATCGCCGGCAAGCGGGGCGAGCGCGAGATCCTCGGCCAGGAAGGCGTGCTCGGCGAGGTCACCCGCCGGATGGTGCAGCGGGCGCTGGAAGAGGAGCTGACCGAGCATCTGGGCTATCCGGCCGGGCACGCGCCGCCGGGCGGCGCGGGCAACTCGCGCAACGGCGGTACGCCCAAGACGGTTTTGACCGACCAGGGCCAGGTCCGGATCGACACCCCGCGGGATCGCAAGAGCCGGTTTGAGCCGCAGCTAGTCCGCAAGGGGCAGCGCCGGCTGGCCGGGCTGGACGAGAAGATCATCGCCCTGTATGGCGGCGGGATGACCACCCGCGAGATCGAGACCTACATCTCAGACCTGTACGGGCCCGGCGTCAGCCGGGAGACGGTCAGCCGCGTCACCGCCGCGGTGCTCGAGGACGCCAAGGCGTGGCAGACCCGGCCGTTGGAGCAGATCTACCCGATCGTGTATCTGGACGCCCTGGTGATCAAGATCCGCGACGGGCACGCGGTCAGGAACTTCGCGTGCTACCTGGCGATCGGGGTCAACCTCGACGGCGACCGCGACGTGCTCGGTATGTGGTTTCAGAAGACCGAGGGCGCCAAGTTCTGGCTGGGAGTCCTGACCGATCTGAAGACCCGGGGCGTCCAGGACGTGCTGGTCTGCTGCGTCGACGGGCTCAAGGGCTTCCCCGAAGCGATCGAGGCCGTCTTCCCCCACGCCTGGGTGCAGACGTGCATCGTGCACGCCATCCGCGCGGCGCTGCGGTTCGTGCCCTACAAGGACAAGAAGAAGGTCGCCGCCGACCTGCGCAAGATCTACACCGCCGCTGACCGAGACCACGCCGAGCGCGAACTCGAGCGTTTCGCCGAGACCTGGGATCCGAAATACCCGATGATCTCCGCCTCGTGGATCGAGAACTGGGAGCGGATCGTCCCCTTCCTCGCCTTTCCGCCCGACGTCCGCCGGGCGGTTTACACGACGAACACGATCGAGGCGCTCAACCGCCAGATCCGCAAAATCATCAAGACCCGCGGCAGCTTCCCCGACGAGGACTCAGCCCGCAAGCTGCTCTACCTCGCGATCACCCGCGCCCAACAGAAATGGAGGCACGCCTACAACTGGAGCTCAGCCCTCACCGCCTTCCGCATCCACTTCGGCGACCGCATCCCCGACGGCGCAATCTGACAATCACGCCTTGACCACGCAGGAGCAACAGTTACACTAACTCAATAGGCTTACACAGGAAGTGTGACGCCCTCTCCCGCGCCGGTAGGAGATCTCATCGACGCCGATCTGGACGAGCCCTTGAAGGCGGCGCTCATCGAGGTGATCGGCGACCACACGGGTGACGATCCGCCCGACCGTGTCCCACGCGATCCGCAACAGGGCCTGGACTTGGTTCTTGGCCATCCGCTGGGCGCAGAACGCGACCAAGTCTTCGAACTCGCGGGTGTGCCGAGCGCCGCGGCGCGCCCACGGGACCGCCTCTACCCGCACCCCGCAGTCGCGGCAGTGCACCCGTCTGAGCTCGTACTCGAGAAAGCAGCGATGACCGGCCAGATCCAGATGCCGCCAGCGACGGACGTCCCGATCGTGCATGCCCGTATAGACCTGGCCGCACACCGAACAGGCCATCCGCCGGCGGCGAAGCCGGACCCTCACGATCACCCCCTCAGCGGTCAACCTCACGTCCGTGACGCTGGCCCCCGGGAGCGCCAGCAACCTGTTCAATGCCGTAGCGACGCGCACGCCGTCCCTCCTCTGAAGAGCAGCTGTTCTCGACAACCAGCAGCCTTCACCAAGGGCCGGCGGCGCGTCCCCGCGCTCCGCGCAACCAGCGAAAAGAACCTCAGCCGCGGCGAATGCGCGCCTCAGCAGGCCAAACGATCGCTCACCCTCAACTCCCGCCCCCACTCAAACACGAGAAGGGCCCGCCCCGGTTGCGTGTCTGCCGCGACTGCCTGCTGCTCGCATTCGATTAAGGCGGAAGGTCCTGGGACCCCAGAAGTCAACGAGGACGTCGGGCGAGGTCCCCTAGAAGCCACCACTGGCCGGGCTCCGGGTACACCTCAAGCTCGACAGGTGCCGCGATCTGTTGTAGCCGAGCGATCAGTTCGTCGGTGAGGGGCCAGACTGCGACGCGGACATGACCGTCGGGGCGGTGGCTATCGACACTGCGCAGCTCCTCGATATGCCGACGCTGGAGGCGGTCGAAAACGCGACCTGGCACGGTCTCGTCGTCGAGGTCTCGCGGGGGCCAGTTGAACTCGTCGTACTCCCCTATCGGACAACTCCGGTGACCGTCTGGGCATACCCAGAGAACGTCCCCATCGACGGATCGGCACTCCAACGGGTGACGATCGGGATGCTCGGGGCACGCCGGCCTGAACTCACCGTCCTGGACATCGATGACCAGTGCTTGCAGTTGGGCGACGAACCGCGCGACGGCGTCTGGAACCGCCATGTCCGGCAGCGACAGTGCGTGTGGGCCATCGCGGCCTGATTGGATCACCACCTTGCCGGGCGTGTCGGCTCCCGGCCATCGCCGGACCGAAAATCCGCCATCGACCCCGCCCCCGAAGGCCAGGTCGTACAGGACCGTGTCGACAAACCGGAGGTGCTCGTCGTCTTTGCCAGAGGTCATGGACCCGATTATCGCCCCGACGTCGCTCGTGAGAATGTCGAACGACTCGTTGCTCCACGCACACGCAAGCCAGTAGGCAACGCGGCCGTCCGGAACTTCTGCTCTGGGCTATATGCGGCAGCGCCACCGATCACGTAGTCGAGGTCCAGCTTTCCGCGTCCATGGCCCCCGAGATGGTGCGCGTCAACCACCCCGGCCCGCCCGTCGGGACACACAACCCCCGACGAGCGATGGCCGACCGGTCATCGGCTCTACGCTCCGGCTGTGGCGGTCCCCGAGCCAATGCTCAGCAGTCCCGCCGCGACGTGGCCGGCGCAGGGCGACTGGATGATGGAGCCCAAGTGGGACGGGTTCAGGCTGCTCGTGGAGATCGGCGACCATGCACGCATCCGCGCCTGGTCGCGCCGTGGCACGAGCCTGGGCGATCGGCTCGGCTCGCTTCTCGCGCCGCTCGCCGAGGCACCCCGGGGGACAGTGTTCGACGCCGAGCTGGTCGCGCTCAGCTGCCAGGACGGCCGAGCCGTCCAGGACTTTGCAGCGGTGCGCCGAGCCACACTCCAGGGCGATGTCGCGGCGGCGAGAAAGCTCCACGTCGTAGCGTTCGATCTGCTCGAGCTGGCAGGCGACGACCTCCGGTCGCTTTCCTGGGGCGAGCGCACGAAGCTTCTGCGGGAGACGTTCCCGGTTGGCGACCGGTTGCGGATCGTGGGGTCGTCGCCGGCCAGCCGCGCCGGCCACGATCAGCTTGTCGAGCTGGGGTTTGAGGGCTCGGTGCTGAAGCGACCCGGATCGATGTACCGCCCCGGCCGGCAGGCCACCTGGCGCAAGTACAAGGCCAGGCATCACACAACCGCCAGGCTGCGTGCAATCCGATCGGGACGTGACGGCCACACCAACGCGATCTGCGAACTCGACGGCCGACAGGTAACCGCCCTCGGCAGCCCGCGACTCGCGGCGCTAATCGGTCACCGCGTCGAGCTTGCCTACTCCCGGATTGATGCCGATGGTTCGCTGCGTGAGGTCAGGATCAGTGCGATCCACGAGTGAGGTATTCACCCGTTTGCGCCGGTCGCAGACCCCAGCGAATCCCCGGTGTCTGGACAGTGCAGGTTCTCTAGGCCGACGGTCGGGACGGGCCTGTCCGGACACTGACGCAGCGTCCACGCTCACACGCCGAGGCTCGCGATCCCAGGCCGTCGCTGGCAACCGCCACGGTCGACGTCGATCTCTCACCCTCGCGCACGCGCTCAGCTCGCAAGCCGCGGGGTACACGATCAAACGCGCAAAGGGTGTGACTCCTGCCCCGTGCCGCTCCCAGATTTTGGGCGCGCTCGCGGGAGGGTGAGCCTCTTTAGCGAGCGGCTTCAACGCAGCCACGGAGCGAGCTGATACGGGTCGAGTTCGACGCTCCACCGCGGAGCCGGCCAATGCTCGGCCGCCCACGCGAAGAAGCTCGCGTCGTCGTCGAGCGTCACAGTGCCGCGGCCGCTCCCGCGGACAAGCCAGGGCTTGTCAGGGTCGTGCTCAGTGATCGTGAAGCCGTACTCGCGCACGAACATATGTTCCCATGCACGTCGAGGGCGAGAGCGCGCCGACGCGTAACTTCAACATGGGCATGATCCACGCTGCTACATCGAGGCTTTGTCGAGTCTGGGCGCGCGGTGGGTGGCGGGCGTCGAGCGCCATCCGCCGGATCCGCCGGCCCCTGAGTGGCGCGGCCCGGGCTCATGTTTCTCTAAAAGCCTCGTAAGTCTTACTCAGGGCTTCCAGCCAAGATGCCGACCGGAGTAGTACGGGCTAGGGACACGGTGGGGGCGCACCATCTGATGAGTTCACGGGCGAGCCTCCGCGCCCGTGGACTCATCGATGCGACGCGCCGCGCCGCACCTGTAGGTTGGGAGCGCCAGGGGGCCGCTCCGAGCCGGTATCGCGCTCAGACAGCGCACGTAATCGACTCACGTTTGGCGGCTTCCTGAATCAGCTGCGTTCCCTCGCGGGTGAAACTGATCGTGGTGCGCGTCATGGGCATAACGAAGAGCTAGCGAAGAGGTGCTCAAGCGCTCGTCCGCCAACGCCGATGCCAACACCAGGGATAGCACGGACGGCTATCGGAGCGTGAAGCCAAGGAACGGCCATCCCCTGAGGCTTCGGAGCATGTGGCTGGAGGCTTGGAACGGGACGCGCAACGTCTCCCGGCGGACTACCCGCCTGCAAGCCAACGAAGAACCAGAGGAAAGAACATGCGTAAGCTCATCCTTGCTGCGACGACCGTGGCGGCACTCGCAGTACCGACCATCGCTCCGGCCATCGCGTCGGCCAGCGTGGAGCGTTACCAGACCTAGACCGCGACGTTCACAGTCACCCAGCCTGCCGGACAGGTCGGCCAGTGGGACAACGTCTGGACGCACAACTACAAGGTCACGCTCAATCCGTGTGGTGCCAACGATGGCACGTTCTCGGGCACCGGCTCAGTGAGCGGGCACGACCAGAACGGCTCGTTCTCCGATACCGAGAAGGTCACCGGCAAGTTCAGCAACGGCTCGGTTTCTCTCACGGCGACGCGCGACTCTGACGGCCTCGCGTACACCCTGACCAACGCGTCGACCGGCGATTTGGGCCTGAATGCCCCGATCACCATCGCCACGCTCAACGTGAACGTGCCGTGGGCCATCGAGATGAAGGTCTCGGCTCCGCACTTCACCAGCAGCAACTACAAGAACCACGGCGACTACGTGTCGTCGCAGGGCGATCGCGATGACGCGGCCCACTCGTGCATCGGGATGCCGATTCACTAAGGACATCGACCACTACCTGTTTCGGGGGCGGCCTTCGGGCCGCCCCCGGTCGTTTCGGACGTGGTGCGGATCGTGTCGAAGCTGTACAACGGGATGGCGCACCCGCCCAACCGCCGCGGGACCGGGAGCGGCGGCTGGGACTCTCGCGCGATCTGCCGGCGATAGAGATCCGTCGTTGAGGCAAACCGGGGAATGTGCGCCTGCCGGCGAGCATCCCGCCCGCCAGCTTCCTCCCCCACTTCCGAACGGGGCGTCAGCGAGCGGCGTCCCCTTGCATCGCGAGCCGCTCAGCGAGGTCGTGGAGCTGGTTCAGGATCCGGCGTCGCAGCCGCCGCTGATCGTCGCCAGTTCGCACGATCACGGCGAATTGGTCGTCGATAAGCCGTTGGTGCTCTTCACGCCGGTCGTCGGGGGTAAGGCACCCGTAGGACGACATGGACTGTCGGACTTCTACCCCGAAGCGGGAAGTCCCAACCGTTTTTGGCCGTTGGCTGCCCTGTCGTGGCGGTTGGTGAGGAGCGGCCCCTCGCAGGACTCCTTCCGCGAGGGGCCGGGCGCGCCCAGCTGGGGGGCGAATGTGGGCGCGCAGTTTGCCCCGGTCTTGCCCCCCCGGATCATCTTCCTACGGGCGCACGGCGACCGGGGCGCGCAGGTCGATAACGCGTCGACTTTCGGCATGAGACGCGCCAAGCCTGTCTACGCGACTTAATCAGCTGACGGTCACGCCGCACGCCAGGCATGGGCGCTGCAATGTCTCCATTGCCTCAAGAGCGCGGTCGGGCAGAGCGTCAAGCGCGTCCGCCGCATGCCGGAGCCGGTCGATCGTTCAGCCCGCGGGCCTCGAGCGCGAACGGAGCTGCTGAAGCTGAACGAGCAGACCGTCCGCAACTGGATTTTCAGCCCAGAGTGCGGCGGTCTTCCTTGCGGTGACTGGATTCGTGGGCGGTGTGTTGACGTACCGTCCCGGCGCTCGTTGGGCCTGGTTGGGCAGTAACGCGGTATGAAAGAACGAATGAAGTCGGCTGTCAGCCGAGGCGCTCGACGAGCTGGCGGGGCGTGACGATGTCGATGTCGAGTTGGCTGGCGTCGATCGCGAGCAGGTCGAGATCGCCGGTGACGAGTGTGTCCGCGCCGCGGGATCTGGCGAGCGCGACGAGGTAGTCGTCGCGGGGGTCGCGGCACACGGCTGGGTGGGGCTCTGGTGGGTCGGCCAGCAGGGTGGTCTGGGCGGCCAGGTCGGTGACGAACCGAAGGGCTTCCTCGGTGGAGAGGTATTTCCGCAGGCGCGGGCGGGCGAGCACGGTCGCGACCTCTCGCAGCAGCAGGGGCGAGGTGATCAGTTCGATTCGCCCGTCGAGCGCCGCGTCGAGCGTGAGCGCCGATGGTGCTTGTGGGGAGCGGGATAGTGCCGCGGACACGAGGACGTTCGCGTCCGCGACGACGCGCATCAAGCGGCTTTGTCGCGCGCGGCGCGGGCCGCTTGCAGCTCCTCGCGGGCGAGCGCCATTGCCTGCTCCTCGTCCAGGTCGCTGCGCTCGCGGATGCGGGCGATGAGCGCGCGCAGGTCATAGGCACGGATCGCGCGGTCGACGATCTCCCCCTCGCTGAGGTGCGCCTCGGCCGCGTGCGCACGCAGGATCGCCGCGACCTCCGCGTCGAGGTCGATGCTCAGCTGTTCCCTGGCGGCCATGCGGTCAAGGCTATCGTCCTCGGCAGGGGCCGTGCGGGTCCTCCGAGATCCGATCAGTCGACGGTTCGGTGTCGTCTATTCGATGGGTTGGAGTCGGTGGGTGAGTGCGGTGTGGCGGCGCCCAGCTCCGGGGGTGCGGACGGCTTGGGCGAGTGCGCGGCGGGATCCGACCAGGACGATGAGTTGCTTGGCTCTGGTGACGCCGGTGTAGAGCAGATTGCGTTGCAGCATCATCCACGAGGAGGTGGTGAGCGGGACGACCACGGCGGGGTATTCGCTGCCTTGGGAGCGGTGGATGGTGATGGCGTAGGCGTGGGCGAGTTCGTCGAGTTCGGCGAAGTCGTAGTCGATCTGCTCGTCTTCGTCGGTGAGCACCGCGAGGGTCTGCTCTTGGAGGGACATGCCGATGACGGTTCCAACCGTGCCGTTGAATACGCCCGCCTTGCCTTTGGTGTAATCGTTGCGCAGCTGGATCACCTTGTCCCCGACGCGAAACACCCGGTCGCCGTAGCGTTTCTCCGGCGTTCCGTCGCGTTGGGGGGTGAGCGCGTCTTGCAAGAGGGCGTTGAGAGTGCCCGCGCCGGCGGGTCCGCGGTGCATCGGCGTCAGGACCTGAACATCTCGGACCGGATCGAGGCCGAATTTGGCGGGGATGCGGCGGGCGACGATGTCGACGACGAGTTTCGCGGTCTCCTCCGCGGGGTGCAGGCCGGACTCTGCGGCGGGGTCGCAGGTGAACCAGTAGAAGTCGCGATAGCCGGTGAGCTGTGGGGGTTGGCCGTGGTTGATGCGGTGGGCGTTGAGAACGACCCCGGATTGTTGGGCTTGGCGGAAGATCTGGGTGAGGCGCACGCGCGGGATGGTGTTGGCGGTGAGTAGGTCACGCAGGACTTCGCCGGCGCCGACCGACGGGAGCTGGTCGACATCGCCGACGAGCAGCAGATGCGCTCCCTCGGGGACGGCCTTGATCAGCTTGTTGGCCAGGATCACGTCCATCATCGAGCACTCATCGACCACGACCAGATCGGCGTCGAGGGGGTGGTCGCGGTCGTATCTGGGGTCGCCACCGGGCTGCAACTCCAGCAGTCGGTGAACGGTGGAGGCCTCATGACCGGTCAACTCGGCCAGGCGCTTGGCCGCGCGGCCGGTGGGCGCGACCAGTACCAAGCTGGCCTTCTTAGCCGTGGCGAGCTCGACGACAGAGCGGATGGTGAAGCTCTTGCCGCATCCCGGGCCGCCGGTCAGCACGGCGACCTTGTTGGTGAGCGCGAGCTTGACCGCCTCTTGCTGGCCGGCCGCGAGGTCCTGCCCGGTCCGGTTGCGTAGCCAGCCGAGGGCCTTCTGCCAGTCCACCGCGGCGAACGTGGGTAGCCGCTCCTGGCCCGCGTTCAGTAGGTGTCGGATCCCACCCGCGAGAGAGCGCTCGGCACGGTGAAACGGCACCAGATAGACCGCGGCCACGCTCCCGCCGCTGACATCGGCGCGAGCCGGCACCGGTTCGCGGACGACGCCCTCCTCGGCCGCGAGCTCATCCAGACAGGGATCGATCCACTGCTGGTCGATTTCCAGAATCTTGGCCGCGTCGCGGATCAGGTCGGGCTCGGGGAGATAGCAGTGCCCGTTGTCGGCGGCTTGGGAGAGGGTGTATTGCAGGCCGGCTTTGATCCGCTCCGGGCTGTCGTGCGGGATCCCGACCGCCTGGGCGATCGTGTCCGCGGTCTTGAAGCCGATCCCCCACACCTCCGAGGCCAGCCGGTAGGGCTCGCTCCGCACCACCGAGATCGAGTCCCCGGCATAGCGCTTGTAGATCCGTGCCGCGATTGACGTCGACACCCCGACCTCGGACAGGAACACCATCACTTCCTTGATCGCCTTCTGCTCCTCCCACGCCTCGGCGATCCTCCTGGTCCGTTTCGGTCCCAGCCCGTGCACCTCAACCAGCCGGCCGGGCTGCTCCTCGATGATCGTCAGGATCTCGACGCCGAAATGCGCCACCATCCGCTCGGCCATCATCGGCCCGATCCCCTTGATCAGCCCCGAACCGAGGTAGCGACGAATCCCCTGGATCGTGGCCGGAAGCACCGTGATGAAGGAGTCCGCCTGGAACTGCTTGCCGTACTTCGGATGGCTGCTCCACCTCCCGGTCAGGCGCAGGCTCTCCCCGACCTGCGCGCCCAATAGCGGTCCCACCACGGTCAGCAGATCGGGACCGGTCCGCTCGGTCGCAACCCGCGCGATCGTGTAACCGGTCTCCTCGTTGGCATACGTGATCCGTTCCAGCACTCCCTCCAACACCGACTGGCTGTGCGGCAGGAGAGCCGAGGAAGGCGCCGCGATGCTCACGTGCCAGTGTTGCGCTCGCGGATCGTCTTGCGCAGCGAGTCGCGCAGCGCGAGGATCTCCCGCTCGCGCTCATCGAGCTGCGCCTGCAGCTCCCCGACGCGGCCTTCGAGCTTAAGCGCTCGCTGCGCGGCGCGCTCGGCCTGCTCGATCAGCGACCCGGGCGAGCGCGGAAGCTCGACCTCGAGCTGCTGGCCCGCCTGCAGGGAGAGCTTGCGCTCCAGCACCGCCATCTGCTGGTCCTTGCGCCTGAGTTGCGCCCGCAGGTTGAGCAGCTCGGCGCGCAGCGAGGCGATCGTCACCTGGTCCGCGGCCGCCTCTTGCTCGGCCTGGCGCCCTGACTGCACGGCGATCATCTCCTTAACCTGCGCCTTGACGTCGGCGTGCTTCTTGTCGTGGATGAACTTCTCTGAGACGCCCGCTCGCGCCGCGAGCGCAACCCACTCGATCTGGAGCCCTGAGCGGATCATCGCCCGCGCGGCCTGAAGCACCGCTTGGCGCTTCCGCTCCGATCGCAGGCTGTGGTGGGCGCGCAGGTGCTCGGTGGCAGCCATCAACCCGCCACCCCATCGAACGTGGCGCCGACGTTGAGTACGTTGAGCTCATGGCGCGCCGGCAGCCGCTCGAGGATCGCCGAGCGGTTGGTGCGCTCGGCCGCAAACAGCTCCTGAAGCTCGGAGCGCTCCGCAGGCGCGAGCTCTTCCGTGGCCTCGCGGATCCGGCCGATGAGGTAGCGGACCCGATCGATCTCCTCCTGCGCGGGCAATGCCGCGTGGCGCGCCCAGCCCTCCAGCCCGTCCACCTCCGCCTCAGCCAGCAAACGCTCGCGGGCGGCGACGAGCTGCCGCTCATAGGCCTCGAGCGCGGGCAGGTGCGAGAGGTCGGTTCTGAAGTGCTTGCAGCCCAGGCACTTGAGCATGAACTTGCACGCCCGCCCATCGAGGCGACGTTCGCCGGCTCCACGCACGCGCCGTAGGGAACTGCCAGCGACCCCAGCGCCATCCGCGTCCGCTCGGCTTCGGCCAGCTGCTCGAGTGCTCGCATCAGCCGCCGCCCCTCGTTGTCAAACAGGGCCTTGCGTCCCAGTTCGGCGGCGCGGCGACGGCGCTCCGCGCGGATGCGGAAGTACCCCCTCGTGGTCTCAAACGAGTCGTGGTCCATCAGGTCCATCAGCTCCGACTCGCTCGCGCCCTCATCCGCCAGCCGCTGCGCGTAGGAGTGCCGAAACGCGTATGGAAAGACCTTCTTGCGGTCAAACGGCTCACCGTCCGGCCCCGTCACTTCTGCCAGACCAGCGACCCACTCGCGCATCTTCCACGCCAGCGTGCTCGGAGGCAGCGGCTTGTGGCCGTCGCGGTTGCGCATATGGCGCGGCAGCAGCGGCAGCCGGCCAGGGTCGGCGTCGGGAAACCGCTCGCGCGCCAGCGCCTGCATGCGCCGGATCAGCCTGCGCTCCTCGGCGAAGATCGGCAGCTCCTTGCGCGTCTTCGGCCGCTTCTCCGGCCGATAGACGAACACCGGCAGCGACTCCAGCCCGCCGTCGTCCCGCACGCGCTGCTCGTGCTCCAGGCAATTGAACGGCGCGTGCGCGATCTCCTGCGGCCGGCGTCCGGTGCGCATCTGCAACTCGATCGCGCACGCCACCGCGTCACCGGCGCGCTCCCGCAGAAGCGCGATCGCTTCCCGCGCGAGCAGCTGGTCGATCACCGCCTGCGGCAGCGCTCGCTCAGGCTCGCCCTCGAGGTCGCGCGCCGGCTTGCGCGGCGCGTCCCCGTCAACCAGCGCGAACTGCTCAGCCAGTCCGGTCAGCGGTCCCGGCTGGCGGTGCAGCCCCCGTTCGCGCGCGTCGCGCAACATCGCCCGAACCCGGGTGACGCAGTTGCGCTGATGTGTGTTGGTGATCTCGCCCCGTAGCTGGCGGCCGCGCAGATGCACCAGGAAGTCCACGACATCCTGGCGACCCAAAGCGCGAGGATCATCACCACCGTCCGAACGCAGCCGAAGGACGTTCGAGAGCTCGATCCCGACCTGCGCGTCGAGTCGCAGAAGGCTGATGCTGTGCGAGACGAGCCGCTGCTGATTCCAGCCCTTGACCAGTTCCCGCAGCCATGGCTGCGTGATCGCGGTGTAGTCAACCGTCTGACCGCCGGCGTCCGGGCGCAGCATCCCGAGCCGCCAGACGTCCTGCGCGAGCTCTCGTTGCGGATCGGCGAGCAGTCGCTCGACCGCTCCACGCAGCCGCCGGTAAAGCACGGCCACCATCTGCCCTCCCAGCGAGCCGCGCTCCAACAGCGACCGCGCGTCGACGCGCGCAAGCGCGTCGATCAAAGACTGCAGCCGGCGCGTCCCCTCCCAGACATAGCCGCCATCAAGCCAGGTGTGCTGGAAGGCGTAGAGGATCTCCAGTCGCAGCCGCTCGCACAGCTCGGAGAGATCAACCTCGATCCCACGGCTCGCGGCGCGCGAGCGGCGCAGCGGGATCGCCGCGAACTCCTCCAGCGCGGGCTTTCCCAGCCAGATCCAATGAGAACGGCAGGCCGTGCACAACCGCGGAGCGTTGAAGGCGGCCCAGCGCTCGCACCGTGCGCAGCGCCCGTACGAACGTCGCGGCACCGCACCGCCGACGTACTCGGCGACTGTCTGGCCGCGCGTCCTGCGGCCCGAGTCGCAGCTCAGACACAACCCATTGCGCCCCGCGGCCGGGCGCTCGTGTCCCGGCGTGCAGCACACAATGCACAGGCGCTGCTGGCCGCGCCGCGACAGCGCGAACACCCGCGGAATCGTGATGAACTCATCGAACGTGCCGTCGAAGCGCCGGAACCGCTGCCGGCAGCCGTAACACAGCCTGCCCGCCACCAGCGCCGCCATGCACCCCGCGACCGGGCACAGCTCATAGCCGAGCACCGGATGATCGGCCGGCGGGCGAATCACGTAAGCAACGGGGTCATAGCCCGCCTCGATCAGCCGGGGCAGCTCCACCACCTGACGCAGACGCGATAGCTCATCCTCAACGGCTGCCGGAACCCGCAGTGGAAGGACTGGCGCGAGTTCAGCTCCCGCCATGCCATGCTCCTTCCCGTCCGGCCCGGGCGATCGCATCCGTGCGCGAATGTGCGCGCTCGACCGCGGCGCGCAGGGCCGCCGCACCCGGCTGCACGTACACCTGGGTGCTCGTGATCTGACGATGGCCGAGCAGTTCCTGGATCAACACCAGCCCGGCGCCGGACGCCTCAAGCTCGCTCGCGAAGCTGTGACGCAGCCGATGCGGAGTGATCACCTCGTCCAATCCGGCGCGGCGGCTGAGCGACCGCAGCAGCCCGCCGACCCGGTCCGGCGTCATCCCGCGACCGCGATACGCGCTATCGAGGTTGACCAACAGATGATCCGACACGGCCGCCTCCGCAACCGAGGCGCGCTCGAGCAGATAGTGGTCAAGGCAGAACACCACCAGCTCATCCGCCGGCACGATCCGCGAGTCGAGGCTCTTCGCCGCGCCACCGTCGAGATCCTCGCGCCGGCGCACGTGCACATGCGGCCCAGGCTCGGCACAGCCGACCTCGCGCGATGACTCGGCCAAGTGCACATCCGAGAGGCGAAGCGTGACCGCCTCGCCGCGGCGCAGCCCCGCCCGCGCCAACAACGCCAAGATGCTCCGGTCCCGCCACGTCCGACACGCCGCCATCAAGCCCACGAACTGCTCCACCGCCACCGTCGCGGGACGCCCGCGCTTGGCCGTGCGCAACTGATGTCGCGGTCGCGCATGCCAGCTCAACTCCTGGCCCTCAACCACGCCCGCCGGCACCCTGAATCCGCGCTGCACCCGGAAGAGCGCCTGGAGCACCTCGCCGCCCAGTAGTCCGCGCGCGACTGCCTCCCGGTAGAGCTCGCGCACCGCCACCAGGACGTGATTGACCCGCTCCCGCGAGCGCAACTGCCCCTGCCCTCGGCCGCGACGCTCGATCGGCGTCACCACCAGGTAATGCATGAACCGATCGAGCTCCAGGGCGGCCCGGCGCAGCGAGCGTTCCGTCGCCACACAGAACTCAAAGAACAACGCCAGGTTGCCCGCGTACATCCGCGTCGTACCGAGCGCCATTCCGCGGCCGAACCGCACCCTCCGCAGGTACAGATCGGCGACCTCCACCGGCTCGTACGCCCCGTCGTACACCGTCCAATACGCCCACGCGTCTCCTCGCACCAGGAACGGGCGAAAGCCCGGCTGATATGCCCCCAAGTCCAAATCGAGCACGGCACAGACGGTAAGCCGCGCACCAGACGGAAAGCCCGGCTAAAAAGACACACCGAACAAAATCAGCCCCGGTGATCGGTGCGGCGAAGTGCGCCCTCAGTGGGTCCTGAAAAACATGATTGATCGTGGGAAGCTAGGGCGTGTGCGCGTCGGGCAGAGGCGCGTCCGGGTTCGACGGTCGCAACTCGACGCGTTCCTGGCGGCCGGCGAGTCCAGCCGGCAGCATGCCGAGGCCGATCCCCGGCAGGCAGTAAGCGAGGCCTCGAGCGACGTCCTGGCGGCCGTGCGGGCGCAGGACCGCGATGCCCTCGACCGCGCGATCGCGAGACTGGCGGACGCCGCTCGGGAGATCCCGTCGGAGGAGAGCGCTCTCACCTGATCCCACGGCCCCGCTCAATTTGCGATAGGGGTCGTATCGTCCGCTGCCGAGGGCTTGCTGCTGTGATCGCTCGGGAGCGGCAGCGGAGGGATTCGCTGCTCCTACTCGATCAAAGGGCCAGTCTGTGGCGGGTGGCGCAGTTGGTCGTGTTAGTGCGCCGCATCGGCCGCGTGATTGCCTACTGCAGATGGATGATCTTTCTGAGTCTTCCCGCTCTGATCTACGATTGGCTGTACTGTCGCGCGTTCTTGGCTGGGTGGGCCGGCGACTCGGGCAGGCAGCTGGAGTCACGGCCGCGCCTCAGCGCGGTTAGCTCGCATCAGGGGGACACGGATGAGGTGGTATTTCAGGTGGGCAGGACTATTGGCGGCGGTGGTGCCGCTCGTCATCGGGTCGGTTCAAGTCGCAGCGGCGGCGACGACCAGCGCCCAGGGGGTTGCATTCCTCAATGCCCAGCGAGCTGCAAACGGGATTCCCGCCGGTATCAGCGAGCTTTCAGACTGGGACGCGGGGTGTCAGAGCCACGATAATTGGATGTACCTCAACAGGGTCGTGCAACATGACGAGGTACCGGGTACGCCTGGCTATACGGATGCTGGAGCGGCCTTCGGTCCGGTGTCAGTCCTTGCACAGGGAGATTGGGTCCCATCAAATAGTTACCCCTGGGGTGCGCAAAGTCCATGGGAGGACGCGCCGATCCACCTCATGGACACACTTGAGCCTTGGTTGATGTTTACCGGCTTTGCTGACTACGGGGGCTACGCCTGTGAAGTCACGCACACGACGCCCCTGCCGACAGGTAATCAGGTAGTGCAGCGTTGGCCTGCGTCCCCTGAGTTGCTGACGTATCCCGGCAACGGGACGAATTTCATCCCGCCGTCAGAGGTCGCAAGCGAGGAACCGGTCACCCCGGGAGAGGCTGTCGGAATTCCAGCAGGAACGCAAACAGGACCGTATCTTCTGATCTTCGCGTGGGGCGCGCCGCCAGGCCGGATAACGAGCGCCTCGCTTAGAGGGCCCGATGGACCAGTCAATATTGTGACCGCGGACAACGAGACCAGCGGACCCGGAAACCTCGCGGGGATCGGGATGGACATGCCATCAGGAGGCGTGATCATCCCGCGGTCGCCCCTTAAGCCCGACACCACCTACACGGCAAGCGTCGCCTTTACGCCGGTCAACCCGTATCCACAGTATCCGCCCCAGTTTCCTGGGGAGTACGACCCCCTTTCGCTGACCTGGCAATTCGCCACAGGCAATCCGCCCACGACAGCCGCAGGCGGCGGCCCCATTCCCGCCAGTGGCTGCCCGGCGTATGGAGTTGTCGATTCGCGAGGGTCCGGTGAGCCCCTAGGCATGAGCCCTCTAGCTCGTGGCGTGTTAGCTGGGATGAAAAAGCATTACGGGCGAGTTGGTGCCTACTGGAATCCATATCCCGCCGTGGGCCTTACGGACAACGTCCGAGAATGGCTCAACGCTCTCGGTGCCGGCCTTGGAATCGCCCCCCTCGGCGCGTACCACGGCTCAGTAATCGATGGGGAAAAGTGGCTGCGGACGTTTATTCCGCGCGAACTTCATACGTGCCCGAAAATCCGGCTTGTTCTTGTTGGATATAGCCAGGGCGCTCAGGTAACGGGCGACGTCTACCAACGCTTCCTCACGCAGACCGAGCGTGACCGAATCGTCCAGGTCGTCCTCTTTGGTGATCCTTATTTCAATGCGCGCGACCGGCGAGCGGACCGCGGAGGTTACAGCCAACGAGCTGGTGCGTTAGGCATGCGGCCTCGGTTCCGGTCTAAATCTCCTGTGATCTCCTATTGCCACCACCACGACCCCGTGTGTCAGGCCCAAGGCGACCCACGGTCGCTGTCGTGGGGATTCCGAGAACACGAGAACTATCTCGGAGACGCAACTCGGGTCGGCAACCGCCTCTAGGCTTAGAACGAACTGGACGCTCCTTTCGCCCGAAGGAGGCCCCGTCGAACGGCTGCGGACGCTGCACCTTGCCACAAAACCGGAAGTCTGTCGGGGAATCGGTAGACAGCTGGTCCGGGCTAGTTCCAGCAGTCCCGAGTGGACAGATTTGAGCCGCTGCGACTGCTGGTTCGGAACGATCTCGGCAATCTGGACCGCCGGCGCAATTCGAGTTGCGACTCGACCGCGAAGATCCCACAAATGGGGCTGCTTGCCGAGCTCCGACCTGTCGCCATGCGGTCGATGCCCGCCCGCCTCCGAGCTCTCACACACGCCCGCGCTCGGCTTGCACGGGGGGGTACGCGATCAAACGCGACAAGGTTGTGACTCCTACGCCCCAGGCCGTCGATTGCGACAAGCGCGAAATGCAGGCCGTTGATGCACCAGGTGCGCGCACGCCGGCCGAGGATCTCGAAGTCGCACGCGGCATCCGTCTGCAGCCAGATCGTCGCGACCTCCGAATCCGCACACCGGACTATGGGTCCGAGGACGAGCGCCGGCACCCGGCGAGCCTACATCGCCGGGCCCGCCGGCTTCAGATCTTGCGGTAGCGCGCGTCGCAGACCGAGTACAGGGCGAACGCGACCAATCCGGCGGCAACGATCCCCAGCAGTAACGGTCCGTAGGAGTCGCGAACCAGGCGGGCGAGGACGCCGTCCAGCCCGACGGCCTGGGCCGGGCTGTAGTCCAGCGCCGCCTTGACGAGGAAGTAGCCGACCATGCCGAACACGACCATCCGCGCAAGGTGGCCGAACACGCCAATGGCGGTGAACGCCCGCTTCCCGCCGGAGCTCATCTCGCCGGTCTTGGAGTCGTCGAGGAACTTCTTGGAGATTCCCTTGTAGCCCTGGTACGCCGCGATGCCGACAAACGCGACACCGGCCGCGCCGACCAGCCACGTCCCGGCCGGCCACCCGAGGACGCCGGCCGTCGTTTTGTGCGTGTTGCTCGACTGGCGGTTCGCCGAACCGCTCACGATCTCGATCGCCAGCACGCACAGTCCGGCGTAGACCACGCCGCTGGCCAAGGCGGCAACACGGTCGAAGGTGCTGTCGCTCGCCTCCGGGCCGTGGCCGAGCGCCGCGCGCAAGAAGCGCCAGAGGGCGTATCCGCCAAGGCCGATCGCCACGGCGATGAGTAGGACGTGGCCGAACGATTGGTCAGCGACCGTCGCCAGGGCACCCTGTTGGTTGGTGGCTCGGCCGCCGTCACCGAGTGCGAGTTCCAGCGCGAGCAGGCCGATGATGCCGTAGATGACTCCGCGAGCGACGAAGCCGCCGCGGGCGAAGAGCTCGAAGCCGCGCGTGTTGACGACCGTGCCTCCGTGGGCCCGGGCACCGTGGATGGTGGGCGTGGTGACTGAGCGCATCGTCATCCGATCCTGTCCGCCGTCTGGGGTACGCAAACCTTGATCGCCCCCGGCTCGACCTTGACCTTGAACGACTTGACCTTCGCGCGGTCGCCTCCGTCGAGCTCGTAGAGGACCTTGCGATCGAGCTTGACCTTCACCGAGCGAGCCTTGGTGACCCGGACAAAGGGCGACTTGTGCGGAGTGCCGGCGGTGGCGCGCGCGATCGTCCGCGACCACTCCACGATGCCGTCGGCCGTGATGATGCCGAGCTCGAGCACGCCGTCGTCGGGGCGAGCATCCTCGAACGCGTCGATCCCGCCGAACAGCGCGCCGACGTTACCAAGCAGGATGCAGCTTGCCTTGCCCTTGTACAAGCTCGCCCCGTCGACGTCGATCTTGGCGTGAAACGGCTTCATGCGCAGGTTCTTCGATCCGCTTAAGATGTAAGCGCCCCGCCCGATGCGGTGCTTGAGGCTGCCGGCATCGCGGATCATCGCGGCGTCGAACCCGGCACCCGCCATGACCGCGAACCGCTCGCCGTTGAAGCGGCCGAGGTCGAGCTCGTGCCGCGCGCCGTGGAGGCCGACGTCGACTGCGCCCTCGACGTCCTTGGGGATGCCAAGGTTCGCCGCGAAGAGATTAGACGTGCCGGCCGGGACGATCGCAAGGCTCGTCCCGGAGCCGGCGAGCTCGTCGACGCAGCGCTGCACCATCCCGTCGCCGCCCCAGGCGAAAATGAGATCGGCGCCCTCATCGAGGACGCGGCGAACGCGCGACGGTGCCTTGCGGCTCTTGGGCACCTCGTGCCAAAGCGGGTCGCTGATACCCGCCACGTCGAGAACGCGCCGCAGCTCAGGCAGCCCGCCGCCGAGCGTCTTGCCGGAGTGAGCGATCACTGCGACCTTCATGAGCGCCTGGCGGCGACGGCGCCCGAGACACGGCAGGCAAACACGACTATGACGAGCACGGAGACACCGATCGTGACGCCGGCGAGCGTGTCGATCGGGTGATGCATCCCCCGATACATCCGCGACCCCGCGACAAAGACTGGTACCAGGATCGCGACCGTCCACGCGACGATGCGCACGGTGCGGTCACGAATGCGCGAGGTCAGCAGGAGCACAAGACCGGCGTACACAGCGATCGATGCGGCCGTGTGCCCGGACGGGTAGCTGGCATTTGCCGGCAGGCCCTCGAGGCGGTGCACGGTCGGTCGCTGGCGATGGATGAGCAGCGTGACGGTCCGGTAGACGGCCGATTCGAGGGCGAGGGCAAAGACCACGAACGCTGCGATCCGCCACCGGCGCATCGCGACGCAGACCACGGCGACCGTCGCGACAAGCCCGGGCAGGACGAATCCTCCCGCGAGGGCGGAGCCGATGACGGAGGCGTCGGTACCGGTCGGTGAGCGGTGTTGGACGAACCAGACGACGACGTTCTCGTCGGCCGAGCTCACCCACGCGACGTGGAGCAGCACATGAATGACCAGCCAGCCGATGGCGACCGAGACCGCCGCAAGCGTCAGAAAACCTGCGGCCAGCACGACGATAAACGCCAGCGCGGCCGGCTTGCCGTCGAGCCGCGCCGCCAGTCGCTCGGCGATCCCGCCCGGGCGGCCCTCGAGCACCGCGGGTGAGGTTCGTGAGCGCCGCGACTTCGCCCGGGTGGTCGCCCGTCCTGACCAAGGCCCGGTCAGCCGGGTTCTCGGCTCAGCCAATCGGGTATCGGAACTCATGCTGCGCGTCCTACCCAAAGCCGCTGCGACGAACCACCGATCAGTCTGCCTCTCCTAGTTCTCATCCTCGTAGCCCTCACCGTCGGCTGTGCCACCGTCCTGGTGAGCCGGCGCTTGACCGAGCGCGCCGCAGCGAAGCGCCCGCTCGTCGCCGCGGCGGCTCAGGCAGCCGGCGGGGTCGTGGCCGAGCACCCTCGGCTAGGGGCCAGGCTCGGGGCGAGGGTCGACCCACAGACCGCGACGGGTCTCGCCCTGACCGTCGCGCTCGTGCTCGCGATCGGTGGCGGCCTCCTCTTCGGCGTCCTGGCGTTTGTCGTACACGCCGACCCGAACCTCCTCGGTATCGACGCCAGCGTCGCGCGCTGGGGACACCGTCATGCGACCCCGCTCTCCACTCACGGACTCAACGCGATCACCCAACTCGGCACGACGACCACCGTCCTGGTTGCCGGAACGGCAATCGTGCTCGTGGACCACCGCAAGACTCACAGCCTCTGGGCGATCCCGTTCCTGTTCGTCGTCGTCGCCGGCGAGAAGCTCCTCACGACGACGATCAAGGACCTAGCTGACCGGGTTCGGCCGTCGCTCAACCCGATCGCCGCGACGCTCGGCCCATCATTCCCGAGCGGGCACTCCGCATCGGCCGCCGCCTTCTTCGCCGCCGCCGCACTGCTGCTCGGCCGGCATCAGGGACCGCGCAGGCGCGCCCTGCTCGCTGGTCTCGCTGCGGCGATCGGCGTCGCCGTCGCCACGAGCCGAGTGATGCTCGACGTTCACTGGCTCACCGACGTCATCGCCGGCCTCGCGCTCGGCTGGGCCTGGTTCTCGGTCAGCGCGATCGCCCTCGGCGGGCGCCTACTGCACTTCGGCGCGAGCGCCGAGATCGTCGCCGACGCCGCCGATACCGAGCACCGCGGCCCACCGGCTACCGCCGCCGCTCACCGTGAGCTCGATCAAACCCGCTGACTGCGCTTCCGTCTGAAGGCGTCACTCGCGCCCCAGCGTGTCCGACGCTGCCGCGCGAGGTACCAAACGGGTACATCGGGAACGGGAAGGGCGACAAGCGCCGCGAGACCGGGATGGACCAGTTCGGGTTCGAGCAGCTCGCCGAAGGGGTTGGCCCACCGCGTGTCGCTGCCGCCCGGACCATTGTTCTGCGTCAACGTTGGGCCGACCCGCGGGCGTCGATGGGCGGCAACTGCCGCGCGCGACGGAGGCTGTTGCACAAGCGACTCAGGAACTGGTGCATCATTCGGTGGCTGGGATAACAGCTTGTGGGCCTCCGCCGAAGGACGCACAAAATTGGGATAGCGCCGTCGAGCGGGGGCACTTCAAGCCGGGCCCTCCCACCGTCAGTCGAACAGTGACTACCTGACGGGTTTGCGCAACGGCCGTGTGTGTCCCGAACGTCAGTAGGGGGGCTTTGTAGGAAGTCTTCCTTGAGACGGTGCTGTGCGAGAGGTGGAGGCTTATTGGCCCTCCAGCGTCGGCCTTCGGGGGCGGGCGCTAGACAACCCCGTGCTGTGAACAACGTCGGGGAGCCGGGTGCGGGAAGTCGCATGCCCGGTTCGATGTCGGCCGCGGGAGGAAACCAGGCCAGTCGGCCAGGCCGTGCGGCCCAGGCGCCTCCCGCCGACCCTACCGCGACCCGGCCAGCCCGCGGGCAACTGCTCGTTATCGATCCGAGCACCGGTGTGGTCACTCGGTGCCCGGAGTGTTGGGGGCCGCAGCGAGTGGATCGCGGCCGCAATCGCTCCGCTGCTGTTCGCTGCACGGACCGAAGCGTCACTCGTTGGCATCGAGAGGTTCGCCGCGACGTTCCTGCACCCACTCGGCAAGCATGAATTCCAGGCTCTCGATGAGCGCGAAGACAAGCGACGCACAGAGTGCCCCACCGAACCACGCCCAGGCGCCGGTGAGCACTGCAGCCACGCCACGGGCGGTGGCAATCGCAAGGATTATCGAGATGAACGCCAGCGACGTTCCGAGCAGCACGACTTCATCAGACCCTTTTTGCAGCGGCGTCCGGAACCCTCCGCTGGCAACGCCCTCCAGCCCTCCAAACGCGACGACCGCGCCCAGGCCGAAGACGATCAGGTCACCGAACCCCGGATTTCCCTGACCAATTTCGACGGCACCGAAGCTGGCCGTGATCGTGACCGAGTACCCGAACGCAGTCGCGTTCCCACCCAGAGACTCCCCAAGACCGCAGACGAGCCGCTCGCGCATGCCGCGCGGTCGCTGCCCGTTGTTCCCTGGGCCGCGGTCATCGCTCATCTTGCGACGATTCGACGTGCTTCCTCCAACTCCCCCACTGCGCAGCTGGGGGCTCGCGACGGCCTCGCCCGGACACGACTCGTTCGCCCCGCTCAAGCTGGGGCGAGACGATGCGGTCGCGATGACCTGCGCGACGTTCGCACCGTCGCTGACCTCCCGCTCGACGTAATCCGCGTTCGCACGGCGTGCGACTCAGACAAGCGCAGAGCTGGCAGGAGTTCCCGCTCTGCACGCTGCTTCCCCTATCGACCGCTTGACGGGGTTAACGAGTGCGGACCCGATGCGCCAGTGCCGCGTCGGACCGCTTGAGAGCCAGGCGCTCGGCGAGCCGCGACGCGAGCGCCATGATCGTCAGCGCCGGATCCGCTGACCCTTGAGTCGGCATCACGCTTCCGTCGGCGATGAACAGGTTGGGTATTCCCCACGCGCGGTGGTCTGCATCGACGACGCTGCGTTCGGGGTCAGACCCCATCCGGCAGCCGCCGACGAGATGGGCGTAGCGGTCGGTGACGAGCGTATCCTGGGCCCCGCCCGCCTCGAAGATGTCGTGCAGAGTTTGCTTGGCGAACGCGACGTTGTTGCGATCGTTGTCGCATTGCGAGTAGTCCATCCTGGCCACCGGCATCCCGATGTGGTCGGTGACGTCGGCGACGACGGTCACGCGGTTCTGCGCGAGGGGTAGAAGCTCGGAAAGGATCCCGAGCGTGTACCAGTGGTTGTAGTCGCGCATGTACGCGCGCAGCGCGCGACCCCAGTGCCCGTGGGCGAGAACGTGCTGTGCATGCTCGATGGGCAGCGGGCCGACGGTCTGAATCGCGAACCCGCGGGCGAACCCGCGCCGCTCGTCGGTCTCATAGAACTGCTCGGAGGAGATCCCCGGCGGCGGTGCCTTGTACATCCGTAGCTCGTCGGGGAAGCGTCCTGCGACCTGGGGGGCGCCCTGCACCATCACGTAGCGCCCGACCTGGTCGTTGCCGTTGGCGAGCCCCTGCGGGAAGCGGCGGCTGCTCGAGTTCAAGAGCAGACGCGGGGTCTCGATCGAATAGCCAGCGATCGCCACGGCGTCGGCGCGCTGGAAGCGCTCACTCCCCTCGCTCGCGTAGCGTACGCCGGTCACCCGACCGCTCGGGTCGTCAACCTCGACCTGAGTGGCCATGCAATTCGCGCGGATCTCCGCGCCGTGCTCGATCGCGTCGGGAATGTGGGTCACGAGCGGCGATGCCTTGGCATTGCACGTCGTGTACCACTGGGCGCTCTGGCACGACGTGTCGACCCCCCGGCCAGCGTGGCGCGGTGTCTCGCTTCAGGCGTGCCCCTGTTCCCTCCGATGGACCGAGCCTCTCACGGCGCTCGGGCCACGGCTCACGCGCGCACACACGCCTTCGAGGCCCGGCAGGGTGGCCGTGGCGGCCCGTCCCTCAGCCACCGCCCCCGGCTCGGGCACGCACGCCGCGTTCAGCCTCGAGCCCGGGGGGTGCAGCTGCGCGATCGAGCTCGTGTGACTGCTACGCCCGTGCCGCTCTCGGATTCTGGGGGCACTCGCGAGGGGTAAACGCATCGCGGGCGAGTCGGCCTCTGAGCCGTCTCGGGGGTCATGGGCACCTCGCCGCTTGCGTGACGTCGGCTGAACCGGGCCGGTGTTCGTGGGAGGTTGCCTGCGGGAAGCTTGATGACGCGGGCAGCGGGCTGACACCATCAGCTGGCAGCGTCTCGCTGTCTCGTCAGAGCTGCCGCGTCGTGCGCTGTCAACGCCGTGCTGCTGAGATCGGTCAATAGCGGGAACTCGCCGAGACTGCTTCAACTCGATCGAGGCGGAAGCCGCTCGGGTGGGCTTATCCGGATAGTCCGAGGGCAGAAAAGAGCTTCCGCGACTCGGTCGTCACGAGGGAACGCAAGGCCGAGTTGGACTGTTTGACGAGACGATTGTTTGCGAGGATCAGCGAGCGATCCGCTGGCGACTGGTACCGCGCTAGAAGTTTCAGGAACGCGGTGCCGCCATTCTGCGAACCGGTTGCATAGCGCCCGAAGGTCGCCAGCCAGTTCAGCGTTCCCGGGGGCGTGGTCTGGGCGTTCGAGGCCGCGAGCGCCCGGGCGTCGCCGCACAGATCGCTTGGCGTGAGCCCAGAAAACCTGCGTTCCGAGTCGACGAAGCGCACGACCGTTTGGCTCGATTGGCGGCTTGACCACCGCAGACGGCTGAGCGCCCGAGCCAGCTTCGCGAACGGACCGCGCCATGGCGCCGTCGCCACCAGTCCAAGATCGCCTCCCAATTCCTGAGCGAAGGCGAGAAGCGCGCTCCGGCTGACCGAGCTGGGAGGGAGCAGGTTGACCGCCGCAAGCACATTCGGGCAGCTTGTGGAGATCGATGCGACGAACGCATCGTCGGCGCTTCGTGACGGGGCGACCGTCGCACTCAGGAACCGGTGATACGCAAGCGTCGCGGCGTGATCAGACGCAGCATCAACATGAGAGATCGTCGTATTCGCCGGCGCGGAAGCGATCGGCCAGGCCGCCAACACCAAACAAGCGAGAAGCAGCGCAAGCCGCAGACGCCTCAGAGCAAGGATCCCGTTCACGTCGCCCTCCCTTCGTAGCTCTTCGCGCGCGAAACGCGTCCCCCGTGCACGCCTGCGCCAACTCTAACCAGAGCTACATCCGTTCGGCTATCAACCTAACGGACGCCAACCGTCTGCCTTCTGCTTCGGGCTAGTAGCAGCAGCGCCGGGCGGCTTCGACGGAGGGCCAAGCCACCGGGGCCGCGCGCCCGAGCCGGGTCGCCGCAACGTGCGCGATGTCGAGCTCGTTCTATCTACTTTCGCCATCCACGCCTGGGGGTGCGACCCCGAGGACGGAGTCGGCGTTGCCGGGCCACGTGGACGTTCGCGACGCGTTCATGGCGCGGACGCGCGTCGCTATCAAGCAGCGCCTCCGTCGTACCCGAGTTCCCCAGGCCGCTCAGCCGCGCCACCGTCGTTGGGCGCGGCTTGACACCGACGCCCGTCGGCACTTATTGGCACCTAGGTTGGGGCGCTGCGCGCCCCAACGTCATGAGAAGTCTTCGGACCTGATCGCTCCCCACAGAGAGAGACACACTCCACGCAGTGAGTGCTCAAGGCTCAAGATGCGGCAAGTTGTCCGGGCCCATCTGGGGTCAACGGCCGGCGTGGGACCGAGTTTGGGGCGAGAGCCACCGTCGCCAGGCCGCCACAGTCGCAAGCGTCCGGCACGTCTCGGGCGGGCGGGGGGTAGGGATGAGCAGTTCCATCGGGGCCCGTGGTGCGCAGCAATCCGGCCACCCGGCCCCGCAGTCATTTCCTCGGTCCGAGTCAACCCGCGCCGCCGCTCAGTGAGCACCACACATCCTGGATCGGCCGCCCGTCACCGCCATCGCGAGCACGATGCACCACCAGCCCGAGCAGGTCAACCGCATCCCGGGACATATCGCAGGGCGTCCTCGGACAACTTGGGCCATCTTTGCGCTCTTCACTAGCGAAGATTCCTGCAGACACGACCTTTTCCAGTTGGCCGCATGGAGCTAGGAGCTGACGGCGCGTGTCCCCGTCGGCCGAGCATGCCCGGCGGCGTCGGCCGCGGCTCCCGAACTGATGCGGTCGGCCCCCGCAGCCGTCCGAGGCTCCCATGCCACGACCGGGCGCAATCGTGGCGTGGCCCAGGTCGCGGCAGGGAGGGCTTGGCAAGGGGCCAGCCGGGCGGAATCGCATGCTCCGCTCAAGCCTTCCCACTGTCGATCCCCGGGGCGCGTTCGGAGAGGTCCTTGACCGGGCGACTGCGGACGTGAGCGAGCGCGCCGGTTCGTCGAGATCGAAGGTTCACCTCAGACCTCGGTTCGGTCGAGCGGTCCGGTCGGGTGAGCATGCGATTCCTTGCCGCAAGGACTGGCGGCCCATCCGGCCTGGGTGGCATCGTCGTAGGCGTATGAGTCCGACTGTCTTCCGCGACGGGCCGCTCCGGTTCTTCTTCTTTCGCGTGAGGAGGAGCGACTCCACATCGACGTCCAATCGCCCGATGGCGAGGCCAAGTTCTGGATCGAGCCGCAGATCGAGCTCGCGCGGAACTATGAGCTGAGCGCGCAGGACTTGAGCCGCGACCTACAGTTGGTCGTGGTTCACGAGCAGGAGATTCGAGATGCCTGGCACGAGCACTTCGACACTTGAAGTCACGAACATTTCCAAGCACGGCTTCTGGCTGCTGCTCGACGGACGCGAGCTGTTCCTGCCGTTCGAAGATTTCCCTTGGTTCAAGCGCGCCCCGGTCGAGGCGATCCTCCGCCTTGAGCGGCCGACGCCGGGACACCTTCGTTGGCCCGACCTCGACGTCGATCTGGCCGTCGACTCCATCGAGCACCCCGCGCGTTATCCGCTCAAATCCAAGGCCTGACGGACGCGATAGAGCGGCACGCGCGTCGCCTTTGCACTCGCCTGGCGGGCTGGGCTGCGGACGATTGCCTGCGTGGCGAAGGAGTCGCGGCACTAGCGGGCGCCCGGACGGCCGAAGCGATCGTGCGGGCGATCGAGCCAGACGATCGCTATCGGTGCATCGTCCGCCTCGAAGCCACAGACGCACAGCATCGAGATGTCGCCGACGCGATCGCGAGCTCGGCGCCGCGATGAGCAAAGCGGACGTCAGCGGGCGTGCCGCCTGCGACGCACGCGGGCCACAAGGTGCTACGTCGAGTTCGCTACTCGCGGATCACGGGTTCATCGCATGGTTGATCAGTGGGAAGGTCGTAGAGTGAGTTGCAGCGGATGGACCCCCCTGATCGCGCTGCTTCAACGAACGTCGCGGCCGACGGCGAGATTGCCGTCGCGGTTGGACGGGGAAGGGAAAAGAGCGACGACGAGATCGACCTCGGCCTCGTCCTGACGCCGGCGCTCGACGCCGAGGACGTCGAGAAGCTCGTCCGCGATCTCGAGCGCGTGCTCGCGGAACGCTACCCGGGGGTCAACTGGAAGATCACAGCGGTTCGCGAATCACTGCTAGCGCCCCCGGCTGAGCTCGCTGAGCTCGTCGATGCCGCGCGCTCGCGGCTGCTGGACGAGAACTGGGACCTGGTTGTGCATGTCACGGAGCTTCCGCTGCGGATCTCACGCCGCCCGCTGCTGATGCACTCGAGTCCCACCCACGGTGCGGCCCTGGTCTCGCTGCCTGCGCTCGGACCGCGGCACGCCCGGCACTTGGTCGAATCTGTCGCAGAGGCCGTGGGCGTGATCGCGGGTGACAGGGCCGCCGGTGGCGAACGCAAGTCCGGCAGCCGGCGCCTCGTTCAACGCCGCGTGATCGTGCCGGTGAGCGAGCTCGGAGGGCCTGACTCGCTGGAGGGCTTCGCACTGACACATCGCGTCTTAACCGGGAACCTACGGCTGCTCGCCGGGATGGTGCGCGCCAACCATCCCTGGCGGTTGACCACGCGTCTGTCCCGCGCGATGATCGGCGCGCTTGGTGTCGCGACGTTCACGATCGTCACAAGCGACGTGTGGCGCATCGCCTCCCGGCTTGCCGCGCCGCGCATGGCGGGGGTATGCCTCGCGGCGATCGCGAGCGCAACCGCGACGTTGATCTTCGTGCACGGATTGTGGGAGCGCGCTACACGCAGCCGCGTGCGGGAGCAGGCGATCCTGTTCAACATCGTCACGCTGATCACCGTCAGCTTCGGCATCCTTGCGCTCTACGCGGGCGTATGCCTGGCGGCGCTTGCCGCGGCTGAGCTGATGATCGAGCCGTCGCTGATGTCGGCGCAGATCGGTCATCGCTCGGACTTTGCGGACTACCTGCGCCTGGCGCTGCTCGCCGGCGCGCTGGCCACTGTCGGCGGTGCGTTCGGCGGAGCGCTCGAGAGCGACGCGGCCGTCCGCGAGGCGACTTACGCCTACCGTCACCACGAGTCCTGAGCGAGACTACCAGCGGCCCCAATGCCCTACTCGAAGCGCCGGGCGCTGCTCCAGGAGCTCGCGCTCGAGGGACCCCGCCTGGCGGACGCCGGCGAGCGTGGTCGTCGCGCGGAGTGAGGATTTCGTAGGGCGTGTCGAGGAGCTCGGTCCGCGCCGATCCGACGATCATGCTCACGGGTCCGGCCCCCGCGAGCCGCAAGGCGCTGTATAAGGCCGGTCTGACGGTCGGTGACCTTGACGTGGTCGAGATTAACGAGGCGTTCGCGGCTGTGGTGTTGCGGTTCGTCAGGGATATGGGTCTTGACGTGTCGAGGGTTAACGTCAATGGCGGGGCGATCGCGATGGGTCATCCGCTTGGTGCCACGGGGGCGATGATCCTTGGCGCGTTGATCGACGAGCTGCATCGGACCGGGGGTAGGTACGGCCTCGCGACGCTGTGCGTCGGCGGAGGCATGGGAATCGCGACGGTCGTGGAGGCCATCTGAATGTCTGAGAGCACCACCATTCGCTGGGCGCGCGACGAGGACGGAATCGTCGTCCTTACGCTCGATGATCCGAATCGATCGGTCAACACGATGAACGCGGCCTACAAGGTCACCAGCCCACAAGACCACGATGCGCGGCCAACAAATGAAACCGCCCGAAGAAGCGGTCACTTCATAGCGCTGAAGATCTGTGCTCGCGGGCCACGGTCACGATTCATCGCCGTCGGTTGTGCCTTCGTTCGGCTGTCCGGAGGAGGCCGGCGGGTCGGGAGGGCTAGGATCGTTGTAGTGGATGCGCTTGGGATCAGCGAGCACGAGATCGACGGTGGGGCCACCGTGTTCTTCTTAGCGCGCGCTTACACGGACGACCGCAGCTCGGGAGCCGCATACGAGCGTGGGCGGGCGAAGATCAGCAAGACGGGCAACACGAGTCTGTCTCGCGTCAGGACACCCGACGACGGGCGGCATATCCTGTTCATTCTGTGCGGCACACTCGCCAATGCCAAACGTGCCCGTGAACGGGTTGCGTGGGGAGGTGCGGAGTACGACCCGACGCCTGACGAGATCGCCGCGATTGCCAGCCGCTTCCGCGAGGTCGCTGAGGCCGGTGCCTTGAACTCGGCCTCGAGCTGGGGCGGAGCTGGGGGCCTGGGCTTGGGACGAGAAGGCTCTCGCGGGCCGATCCGCCGCCCTCAGGGCTGATCGGGCCAACAAGGTTCTGATGACATCGGCTGGCGAACCCGAGGCCCCCGCTGGCCCAGCTCCCGCCCGCCCAGGTGGCGATGTAGCGCTGTCGCCGTTGCGCGAGCTCGAGGGCGCTCCCGATGTGCTCGCGGAGGCGCGCGAGGAGCTGCTCGCGCTGAAGTCCGGAGCTGTGTTCGTATGCGCGCGGCGCGATGGGGACATCCGTCCTGCGCGCGCTTCGGGCGAGGGCCTCTACATCGAGGACACTCGACATCTATCCGAGCTGCGCCTGACGGTTGGTGGATTGCCGCCGGTGCTGCTTTCTTCGGTGATGGAATCGGGCCATTACGCGGTGATCAACGCCACCAACCCGGTGCTGCGTTCCGTGGGCGGTGTCCCGGTGGCGCAGGAGACGCTGAACGTGCGGCGCACGGTGTTGATCGCGGATCGCCTGTTTTACCGGGTTCGGGTGCGCAACTTCGGCGCCAAGCCGGTCGTGACGATTGCCGAGGTCTCGCTGGCTGCGGATTTTGCCGACGTGTTCGAGGTCCGTGGCGTGGGTCGGGAGACGGACGGTCGCGTGCTGGAGCCGGTCCACGATGAGGATCGTGTGCGGTTCGGATATGTGGCAGCGGACGGCGAGCATCGCGAGACGCTCGTCGAGCTCGAGCCCTCGCCGGCCCGCGTCAGCATCGACGGCGGGCGCGTGCACGTGACATGGAACGTGCGGCTCGACGTGCGTGAGTCGATGTCGCTGTGGATCATGGTCGCACCGACCGGCGTCGAAGCCGGAGAGGCCGAGACGACAGCCGCGCGGGCGGCCGCAGCGCTCAAGTCTTCGCACGCGGACTGGGTTGGCGCGTGCGCGCAGGTCACCACCGACAACGAGCTGTTCGACCGTCTGATCGATGCCTCCGTGCGTGATCTGCACGCATTGATGATGCCGGTCGGGGCCGATCAACTGCCGGCGGGCGGCATCCCGTGGTATGTCGCCGCATTCGGTCGCGACTCGCTGCTGAGCTCATGCGAGTCGCTGATGATCAACCCCACGGTCGCTCAGGGCACGCTCCTGGTGCTCGCGGGGCTGCAAGCCCAGAGCGACGAGGGCTGGCGCGACGCCGAGCCGGGAAAGATCCTGCACGAGCTGCGCACTGGCGAGCTTGCCCGCACCGGACACATCCCGCACACGCCGTACTACGGCACGGTCGACGCAACGCCGCTGTTCCTGATGGTCGCGGGCGGCTACTACCGCTGGACCCTCGACCTCGACACGATGGTCCGGCTGCGACCGGCGCTCGACGCCGCGCTCCGATGGATCGATGAGTGGGGCGATCGCGACGGGGACGGGTTCGTCGAGTACGAGCGGCGTGCTCCGGCGGGTCTCATCAACCATGGCTGGAAGGACTCGCACGACTGCATCGTCCACGCCGACGGGGCGATCGCGGAGGGCCCGATCGCGCTCGTCGAGGTCCAGGGCTATGTGTACGAGGCGAAGCTCCGGATCGCCGACGTCTACGAGGCACTCGGGGACGCGCCCCGCGCCGATCGGCTGCGGTCCGAAGCGGGCGAGCTGCGGGCGGCGTTCAACGAGGCGTTCTGGGATCCCGACGAGGGGTTCTTCGTGCTCGCGTTGGACGGGCGAAAGGGCCAGGTCCGCAGTGTTACGTCGAATCCGGCGCATTGCCTGTACTGCGGGATCGTGGATGATGACAAGGCGGGGCTGGTCGCGGAGCGGTTGATGGCGGCGGACATGTTCTCCGGTTGGGGGATCAGGACCCTGTCGGGCAGCTCGCCCGCGTATAACCCGATGAGCTACCACAACGGCTCAGTCTGGCCGCACGACAACGCGATCGCGGCTGCCGGGCTGAAGCGCTACGGGTTCGACGCCGCGACCAACCGGATCGCCGGCGGACTGTTCGACGTCGCTTCAGGCGCGCGCGACTTCCGCTTACCCGAGCTGTTCTGCGGCTTTCAACGCGACGGATCCAGAGCGATCGTCGCCTATCCAGTCGCGTGCATCCCGCAGGCATGGGCGGCGACCGCGCCGTTCATGCTGCTCCAGACGATGCTCGGCATCTCCGCGCACGCACCGAACAACCGCGTCACGGTTGACCGGCCACGTTTACCGGACTGGCTCGGGGCCGTCGAGATTCGAGGCATTCGCGTCGGCATCTCGGAGGTAAGCCTCGCGTTTCGCCAGACGGGTCCAAGCACCGGGTTCTCACTGCTCGGGCAGCAGGGCAACGTGCGCGTGACGATGACGACATGAGCCCAGTGGAGGGCGTGTCGGTCGTGCCCATCTGGCGCTGATCGACGGTCGTTGCCGGGCCGAGCTCAAGGGCCTCGTCTGTGTTGTCGACGGTGACCTCGAGCCGCAGCGCCACGTTCTTGCCGGCGGCCTCGAGCCTCGCGGTGAACCTCGAGGCGGGCGTCGCCGAGCTAGCTGGCGCTGGTCGAGTGAAACACCAGATCGGGGTGGCGGTCTGCGTCGAAGAAGTCCGCGAGCGCAGGTGCTCATCGCGCTCGCGGCTCCCGGTGTGCAGGCTAGCCGTTTCGAGAGTCAGCTCCATGTACCACTGGGAGTCCTTGCCGACGTCCAGCTGGCTCAGGGTGCGCTCAGCACCGCGCGCGATACGCTAGCCCCGATCGGGTGCGCTACCGAGCGATACGTGCGCTCGTAAGCGGCGGCGACGGCGTCGACGTCGCAGTGCTCGGCAACCCAGGCTCGGCAGTCGCGCGGCGCGATGCTGTGTAGCCGGCCGACTGCGGCGGCCATCGCCCGCTCGTCGTCGACAAGGAAACCTGTCTTGCCGTCAATGACTAGCTCTCGAGCTGCGCCCTCGGGAAACGCGATTACTGGTGTCCCGCAGGCGAGCGCCTCGATCATCACCATTCCGAACGGTTCGTCCCAGCGGATCGGCATCAGCAGCCCGCGGGCACGCGCGAATAGTGAGCGCTTGACCGATCCCCCGACCTCGCCGACGAAGCGAACGCGATCCCCGTCGATGTGGGGGGCGACTTCTCGGTCAAAGAACGCTTGCTGACCTGGTTGGATAACTCCCGCCAGGACGAGCGGCACGTCCGCGGCGTGTGCGGCGGCAATCGCGCGGTGTGGTCCCTTCTCGGGCGTCATCCTTCCGATCCAGAGCAGGTAGTCGTCCTTTTGCTCGTGCAGCGCCCAAGCCCGCATATCGATGGGGTTCGGGACCGAGCGAACAGGGCCCAGCCCGGGCGGGGCCGAGGAGAGCTGCGCACGGCTGATGCCCACCAGCGTCGCCTTATGACCGTGGTGGGCGTAGAACTCCGCTGTACTGGCCGTGAACTGCCCGTGCAACGTGTGCACCAACGGCGTGTCGATGCGGTCCGCCATCGCGAGCGCTGTGAACCCGCAGTGGTCGTGAACGACGTCAAACCGGTTGTCGTCCGCGGCGAAGTCGATCTCGTTGAACGCCCGCGCGACGTGGTCGGCCTCATACAGTGACCGCTCGATCTCGTCGGCATGAGACTTGTCCAGCAGAATCACGACCTTCGCGATCGACACTGAGCCCGGAGCGCAGAAGAGTGTCACCGCGTGCCCTCGCCGGACGAGAGCCTCGGTAAGCGCGCTGACTACCGACTCAACTCCCCCGTAGCCGGGCGGGGGCACAGATATCCACGGCGGAGCAAGCATTGCGATGCGGAGCGGTGCTGGGGCCGGACGAGCAGCCGCGCGCCGCGGCGCGCGAACTGAGGGCCGGTCGCGCAAGAGAGGCGGCCGCAGCCTGGGTACGAGTGATGCGCTCACATTATCCACTGACAGTCCTCACGAGCCTCTCGGGGAAAGCGGTCGCGGGCGGAGAGGTCAGTAAGAAACGGGCGAGCGCACGACCGCCTAATCAAGCGCGCACGATCGTTCCTCAAGAATAGCAGCTGACCTGGGTCGCTCGCCGGGCGCGCGGCGCGCGGGGGTGATCTGGCTTTTGGCGCCCAGATGATTGCGAACGCGAGCAGGTCCTATCAGTGCGGCGTTCCGCCCGAACGCCAGCCGTCGCCGCAGTGCCCAGCGGCGCCGCGAGACCGCGACGGCCATTGTCCCCACGACGCGCTCGTCGTCAGGTTGCATGGAATGAGATTTCACGGCAAGTCCTGAGCGATAGTTCGTGCAGAAGGGACTACAATGTGCGCCTAGGCCATTTCACCGCTTCTGCGAAGTGACTTCGCGCGGAGCGCTGCCGGCGCAACCGATCCGAGCGGCGACCTCACGGACAGTTTCGTCCCAGCGACGGAAAGCCCGTCCAACTAGAGCAGTCGACATCGCCACGGTGATTCGCGCTCGTTGAAAGGTCGTCAACATGCGGCGCACCCCCGCAACCGAGCCCACCCGCTCGCCAGGTCCCCTCATGAGCGCGCCGAGCGGAGATCCCCCAATCGCGGCCCCGCTTGCGCGGCGCTTTGAGGCGATCGTGTTCGATTGGGACGGTATCGCGGCGTCCGACCGCCCCGCCGCGGCGACCCGACTGCGTCGCCTCGTCGAGGACGCGTGCGAGGCGGGGATCGAGCTGGCGATCGTCAGCGACGCGGACGTCGAGACCGTCGACGGTGAGCTAGAGGCGCGGTCCGCGGGCCGTGGAGGTCTCATGCTGGCACTCAACCGCGGCTCGGAGGTGTTCCGCGCTGATCGAGACGGCCCACAACTTGTCAAGCGTCGCACGGCAACCTGTGAGGAGGACGCCGCTTTGTCGCGTGCGGCAGAGCTCACCGTCGAGCGCTTGGCGGCGCGCGGACTCAAAGCTCTGATCGCGTCCGAGCGGCTGAACCGTCGTCGGATCGATCTGATTGCCGAGCCCGCGCGCACCGACCCGCCGCAGGCGCGCGCCGGAGAGCCGACCGTCGCCGTTAAGGACGGCCTAGCGGCTGCCGGCATCGCGGGGCTGACCGAAGCGTTGGAGATCGCGAGCGCGGCCGCCGCGGACGCCGGCCTTGCCGAACCGCGGGTGAGTGCCGGCGCCGAGCATCTGGAGATCGGCTTGACGGACGCGTCGGACTCGGCCCGCTGGATCATCGGTGAGCTGTGGCGAATGGGTATCGGCCCGGGCCAGGTGGTGGTCTTAGGCGACTGTTTCGGATCGCTCGAACCGGTTCCGAGCAATGACTCGAGCCTGCTCGTCGGCGAGGTACCCGGCGCGAGCGCGTTGTCGGCGGCGGTCCAGGTCGGCGGCGTCCCAACTGGCGTTGTGAGATTTGGCGGCGGCGGCGAGCTGTTCGCGCATGTGCTCGAGGACCAGATCGCCCGCCGGGACAATGGCGAGCTGCCGCTGGTCAGCGCCGATCCCGAGTGGACGCTCCCGGTCGATGACACCGAGCCGCGGCTCGAGCGCGTTCACGAGTCGCTATTGACGCTCGGCGACGGGCGGCTCGGGACGCGCGGCAGCCTGCTTGTCAGCAATCCCGCCGAGGACCCGAGCGTGTTGCTTTCAGGCGTCTACGCCGGTCAGGGCCCCGAGACTCAGCTCCTCGCGGGGCCGAGGTGGAACACGATCGAGCTCGCCGACGCGCCCGAGCTGTCCACCCGCCGGGTGCTCGATCTGCACACCGGAACGCTATCTCAGGATCTGCTGGCCGATGACGCGCGGCTTCAGGCGCTCCTGCTCTCTAGTCTGGCCCGGCCCGCAACGACCGTCATGCGCGTCCGCGGTAGCGGCGCCACGCCGCTGGTCGGGCACGGGATGCAGCCGCCGCCGGACGTTGAGCACGGGCACGGCGAGACGGATCGCTGCGCGTGGATGCGCGTTGCCGGCTCACCGGGTTCGATCGTCGCGGCAAGCTACGAACGGTTCCGCGACCAGCGACTCCACGACGCGGGTGCAGACTGGGTCCTCGATCGCCTTGCCTGTTACGAAGGCGCGCCCGCTGGGCGCGCCGACGAACACACAGTGCTAGCTCGGGTCAATGAAGCGCAGGAGCTCGGGTTCGACACCATGCTCAGCGATCACCGCCGTGCGTGGGCAGCGCGGTGGGAGGACGCCGACATCCGCATCGACGGTGACCCCGAGCTACAGCTCGCGGTCCGCCTCGCGTTGTTTCACCTGATCGCATCTGTCGCCGATGAGGGCGAGGCGGCGGTCGGAGCCCGCGGGCTGACCGGCGCCGGTTACCGCGGCCACGTCTTCTGGGACAGCGATGTCCACGTGCTCCCGTTCCTCGCTGCGACTCATCCGGGTGCCGCCCGGGCGATGCTTGAGTACCGCGTACGACGGCTGCCGGTGGCGCTCCGGGCGGCTCGCGTTCAGGGCCGCGCCGGGGCGCGGTTCCCGTGGGAGTCTGCGGCCTCTGGCGAGGATGTGACCCCTGCCTCGATCACGAACAGCCGCGGCGAAGTCGACCCCGTCCACTGCGGCATCCAGGAAGAGCACATCGTCGCCGACGTGGCATGGGCCGCCGCCCACTACATCGACTGGACCGGCGACCAAGCATTCGCCGCCGGGCCAGGCCTCGAACTGCTCGTCGAGACGGCGCGCTGGTGGGCCTCGCGGATCGAGCTCGACGCCGATGGCAGCGGTCACATCCGGGGCGTGATGGGCCCGGACGAGTACCACCCGCTCGTCGACGACAACGCTTACACCAACGTCATGGCTCGCTGGAACCTCCGCCGCGCCGCGGCGATGAGCGCCGGAAAGGTTGACGAGACCGAGCGCCGCCGCTGGCTGGAGCGGGCTGACGCGATCGTCGACGGCTATGACCCCTTGAGTGGTACCTACGAGCAGTTCGAGGGCTTTTACCAACTCGAGCCGCTCCTGATCCCCGACCTGGCGCCGCGGCCGGTCCTTGCCGACATGCTGCTTGGTCCCGATCGCACCCGGCATGCCCAGGTCGTCAAGCAGGCCGACGTGCTGATGCTGCACTACCTCGTGCCCGACGAGGTCGCGACCGGCTCGCTTGAGCCAAACCTCAAGTTCTACGATCCGCGGACCGCGCACGGGAGCACTCTCTCACCGGGCGTGCACGCGGCGCTGTTCGCCCGCGCCGGTCAGCCCGAGGCCGGGCTCGAGATGCTCCGACTCACTGCCCGCCTCGACATCGACGACATCGGACACACGACCCGCGAAGGGGTGCACCTGGCCGGGATGGGCACCGTCTGGCGCGCCCTCGCGTATGGCTACGCTGGCCTGCGGCCCGTCGGTAACGCGCTCGCGATCGACCCCGTGCTCGCGCCCGGATGGGAGACGCTCGACCTCCGGGTGCAATTCCGCGGCAGCCGCGTGCGCGTTCAGATCAGCCCAGAATCCGTTCACGCGAGCGCCGACCCGCCGATCAGCGCACTGAACCCCGCCGGCGAAAACGTCGTCCTGACCCGCGCCGCGCAGGCATTCGAGCTCTCCCCGAAGACGCCGGCGAGGGCCCGGTAGCTCTCCGCCCGGCGGCTGGACTGCAACGCAACCCACGAACTCCTGCCCAGCACCACCACCGCCGCCTACTCACACGGCGAGACCAGCGCCAGCGGCTCCAAGCAGCTCGCTGGTGAGGGCTCAGATCTGTGGTGTCGCGGTCGGTTGCGTCCCGCTATTCCTACCGGATGCCGTGTGCCCGAAAACGGCCGCCCAAAGCGGTGGATCACGTCGCAGCTTTACCTCGCCGATCACGCGACTCTCGCAACATCTCGCTGGTAGGTGTCGATGGCGTGCGCGCTTTGTATGCGCTGGGCATCGAGCCGGGGATCGTGCAACTCAACGAGCGGTCCAGTCGTCTAGCCGCGTTGCGCAGAAGCCCCGCCGACCGGTTAGGCGTCACCGAGCAGGAGGTTCGGTGCCGGCGGGCAAGCGAATGACATAGAGCGCCTCCGGAAAATAGCCGACGCGGTTGGCGCCACAATCACTGTGACGATCCGGCTTCCCCGCGATTTGCGGGGCTTCTTGAGGAGCGGCTGAGGGGACTCGAACCCTCGACCTTCTGCATGGCAAGCGGTACTGCATCGGGTCCGCTATGCCTCAAAAGCCCTGGAAACTACGACAACACAGCCTCACTCGTCGGGGTGGAGATTCGGCCAATTTGCGGACAATTCCGCGGGGTTTAACGCCGTGGGGCCCTGTGCGGCAGGGTCCGAACCAGCGACCTCTCGCGCGAGACGTGGGGTAGCTTTGCCCAAGAGAGCCGATCTGATCCGCCCGCAGCCCGCCGTCACGCGAGCCCGGCGGCCGCCCGGTACGACCGAGTCGGACAGCTCCGGCTGGCGTCGGGCACTCGGGCGGGCACTCAGCGAGTAACCGGCGGGCGGACGCAAGCGCTTGATGTCGGCTGGAAGCGGTCCAAGCGCCGAGTTCGATCCTTATTGGCGCGAGCTGGGGACTCCGCCGCGCTGGCGACTCTGTCCACGGAGACGCCCCCGCAGCGTCAGCGCGAATGCGCCGACGAGCAGGGATGCCGCAAGGCGACCGGGAAGGGCCGGCGGCTTCGCGCGCCGTCGACCGTCGCTCCAGGACACCGCGCTCGGGTCGAAGGCGCGGTTGAGCTTCTCCCGACGGCGCTTGCACCCGCTACACGGACGCACGCCGGCGGCGGAAGTGGCCGCGGCGATTGCGTCGCCGACCCGGACCGGCCGGGTCATCGGGTCGCTGCGGCGCGCTTCAGCTCGACATGGGCCAGGCCAACCGCCGAGATCGTGACGGTCGTAAGGACCACCGCGACCGCCCACTCGGCGGCACCACTTCCGCCATCGGGATCCAGGCCCGTCAAGGTCTCGATCCAGCTCTTGGAGATGAGCGTGAGCACGAGCGCGGCGAGGCTGACCAGCGCCAGTGCGGACTCGAACCAGAAGCGCGTCCTCAGGTTGTGCGTCATCTACTTCCTCCTCGGGCAGGATTTCAGCGGGGCGGCGGCGGCTCCGGCGGCGGAGGCGGGCCTTCGAGCGGGCCGCAGCCGTCGATTGCCGGGTGGTAGACCCACTGGTTGCTTGGATCCAGTTGGTTGTCGTAGGTTGCGGTCTGTGCCGGGGTCATGTCAGTGGGTTGGCTTCCCGGCGGCGCGTATGGCGGGCAATGAGCGGTCGCCTCGCACCAGGCGTCCCGCCAAGTGGTGAAGTCACTGCCCCAGTCGGCACCTTCGGGCGGAACGAGCTGGATCCGCTTGACCGGGTGGAACTCGTTCCATCCCTGATGGCCGGCGTCGTAGACCCAACGTCCGGTGACGACGATCAGGTCGCCCAGTTTGAGTTGGCCACCGCCCCCCACGCGGGGGTCGTTGGCATCGCCATCTGTGGCGTTGGCCCACGCAATTGCGATCGCGGGCAGCAGCACGGGGAGCGTGACGAGGTCGACGATGAAGCAGATGGCCCAGCCGATGATCGGCACGTCGCACACGGCCGAGGCCGGCCCTTGCACCGCCGCGATCGCCGCGCACACATCGTGGATCCGCGAGCCCTCGCACTCGAGATGGAAAGACGGGACCCAGAAGGGATGCCCCTCGCTGCCGTCGACCTGGAACGGGCTCTGCGCAGGGTCGTACTCGGGGTAGTTGCTGTCGGGGTACTTGGTGGCGTAGCCCTGGAACCGGGCGTCGTCGGGCCACGGCTGCGGCGGGCTGCTCTTGTCGTCCGGCGTGTCGGACTCGTGCGGGAGGGGCATGCCCGGCTGCTCCGTGATCAGCCGCCCCTGGTATCCGTCGTTGGCGATCGTGTTGTAGTTGGCCAGGTACGACGCGCCCGTCGTTAGGCCGTGGGGAGCCAGCACGATGTTCATTGAGAAGTCGTTGTCGATGTTGTCGGGGAACGACTTATCGCTGGCCGGCTCGAAGTGAGTGATGTGGCCGATCGCACACTCGTCTGTGCCGTCTCCGAGGCACACGAGCTTGCCGCCTAGCAGGTAGTCGCAGGCCGTGGCCACCCACGCCGGCACATTCGGGTCGAGGAGCTTGGCCCACCATGCGGCGGGCGGGGTGTTGTCGACGTAGTCCGCAGGCTTTACGCAGTGGGTGTACTGGCGGTAGCCCATGGTCAGCTCGCCACCGTCAGAGTGACGCCGCCGACGAGCCGATCGTGCTCGTCGAATGCGTTCACGTTGAAGGACTGGCTGCCGGCGAACCCGTCTGGGGCGGTGATGTCCACTGTCACCGAGCTGCTGTCGCCGGGGCCGAGCGCCACGACTTCCGGGTCGATGACGACGGTCCACCCGGGGGGCACCGGGAAGTGCGCGGGGTTGTGCTCAGCTCGTGCCGCGTCGGCCATAGCCTTGATCTCCTCAGGCGTCGGCGGGGACACGCTGGCCCTCGCGCGCCCCTCGCAGCTCGGCCTGGCCGACAGGGCATAAGCGTCGGGCGCGAACCTGTAGACGTGCCGGGACTGGTCGAGGTTGGCTGTCTCGAACTCGAACGCGGCATGCGGCGAGTTCAGTTTCTTGACCTGCGTATTGCTCTGGCCCACGTTGTTTTTCGGGTTGGCGTCGTCCGACCACAGCAGCTCGATTAGCAGGCAGTAGTGGCCAGGGGTCGGCGGGGTAGTCCAGCTCATATAGGCGAAGGTGGGACAGCCGGGGGCGCCGCGGGCGCCCAGGTTCACCTTCGTGGTGCCGATGGGGTTGTCCTTGGTGCCGATCCCGAAGCTGAGGTACGAGAAGCGCACCGGCATCTGGATCGCCGCCGCGTTCGTCGACGTGTTCCAGACGCGCGCCACCACCTCGTAGGTCGTGTTTGGTGTCAGCGAGTCCGGATCGACCGGCACCCCTCCCTGGAAGATCGTAACGTCCGGGTTCTGCCAGGTGACGGCCAGTCCTTGCGACATCAGGTACTGCTGGCTGTAGATCATCGGATCCGGCTGCGGGTGCAGGTGCGGCGGCACGTGCTGGCAGTCGGGACTGGAGGACGCCTCATACCGCGACGGACGCGGCTGACGGTCCTGCCACCACCGCACAACCAACAGGATCGGGTACACGACCAGCCCGATGAACGCAACCACGCCGCAGATGCCGGACAGGCAACTCCGTCGGCAGCGAACACATCGGCCGTGGCGTGAGTCACACCCCATCACACCGACCCCGATCTTGACTCCCAGGACGTTGTACGAGTCGACTTGGACCCGCACCGCCGACCCTACCCGACTCGACCTGCGAGGAGTGAAAACTTCTCCTTGCGGGCTTTCGGCCATGGGCACGGGTCCAGGGCACCGCGCAGGCGCTAGGTCTCGCGCTCGGGCCGGCGATCGGGGGCGCGCTGCTAGCGCTCGGCGGATGGCGACTGATCTTTCTCGTCAACCTCCCGGACTCCGTCGAGCGGATCACCGAGACCGCGAGGATCCACGATTTCGTCCCGCTGATGGCGTACCGATTCACGTGTGAACGCCTAAAAGCGGTCAGGCGAGCCAGAGGCGAGGATGCCAGGGGCGCGTTGGACGTCGTGTTCGTCAGCCTCAGCAGCGGCGGCCGAGGCCAGATCGCGGCGGCCCTTACCGCGAAGCTGTCTGAGAAACGGGTATCGGTTCATTCAGCCGGCACCTCGACGAGCGCCGAGATCGATCCGCGGGTGCGAGCCGCGATCGCGGAACTTGACCTCGACCCCGACGAGGAGTTCGCTCGACCGGTGACCGACGAGGTACTGCGCGGTGCTGACGTGATCGTGACGATGGGCCACAGCGTGGGGCGGATCGAGATACCGCCGGGGGTTCGACATGAGGATTGGCGTATCGGCGATCCGATCGGCGCGCCCCTATCCAGGAGATCCGCCGCGTTCGCGACGACATCGAATACCGCGTGCGAGCGCTCCTGACCGACCTTGGCGTTCTCCACGCACACCGCCGCAGCTGGATCGGTCCGCTAGCCCGTCAGTGTGGCGTTTGGACGCCTACTACGTGAAGATGATCTGGCCGCCGCCGGCGAGGCCGTAGAACTCCCCGACGGTGATGATGTCCTGCACCTGTGCGATGAAGTCGTCTTTGGTCAGGTGAAACATGTCGACCGAGGCTTTGCAGGCGTAGAGCCCGGCGCCGGAGTCGGCGATCATCTCGATGAACTCGGGGATGGGCGGGATGTCGAGCTTCTCCATCTCGGTCGCGAACTTGTGGGTGACCATCGAAGAGACGCCGGGGAAGCCGCCGGCCCAGGTCGCGAGGTGCAGCCCCGGGTTCCCGACGGTGGCGACCTTGACGTGATCGTGCTTCGCCTTGTTGATCGCATCCAAGCCGAAGAAGGTGAAGAACAGGTTGGCGTCGATGCCTTCCATCCGGGCGCCGTTGGCCATGATCAGGCCGGGGTAGATGCCTTCGAGGGAGCCCTTGGAGATGATGATTGAGACTTTCTCGATCGTTTGGGGCACGGGCGAGGCGGGCTGGGGGTGTTCGAGTAGATCGGTCATGGTGTCCTCGCTTTCGTGTGGCCGCCGTGCTGGTTAGATGCATCCGCGCGGCTTGGGAATGCCGGCGATCTTGGCGGCGAGCTTGGCCGGCCCCTTGGGGAACAGCTGGTAGAGCTCCTTGATCGGGACGCCCGAGACCTTGCCGAGCGTGCGGATCGACGGCGCGCTGCCGGTCTCCAGATAGGTCCGGCGCATGAAGTTGATGACCTGCCAGTGGCGGTCTGTCAGCTGGTCGATGCCGTTCTCGAGCGCGATCCCGTCGGCCATAGTCTCGGTCCACTGCTCGGGGTCGACAAGGAAGCCCTCGGCGTCTCGCTCGAAGGGGGTGTCGGTGCGCGTCGTGGTTGTCATCGGGTACTCCTTTCCATGGCGCTTGCGTCCAGTTTCTTCCCGGCCAGCTGCATTTGGGCGGTGATCCCCGGCATCGGGCGGCCGGGTAGGAGGACGTGCCAGTAGATCCACTCGAACGCGAGCTTGCCAAGGTGGTTGAGCCGCGATTCGCGCAGCAGCCGCAACGGGCCGATATGCGGCTCGGGGAACAGACCCGGCACCGGCTCGGTTTCGTAGTTGAAGTCGATCAGCAGCGCCTTGCCGAAGCCGGTCTCAATGAAGCAGTTGGTGTGTCCGTCGAAGCTCGGCTCGAGCTCGCGGCCGTCGAGGAACCGCCGGATGTTCTCGGCCAGCGTCTCGCCCTCGAAGTGCGCCACCGACCCAGCCTTCGAAGTAGGGACGTTGGTGGCGTCGCCGATCGCGAACACGTTCGCGGCGGCGTCGGCCTGCAGGGTCGCGCGATCGACGGGCACGAAGCCGATCTCGTCGCCGAGTCCGGGTGATCGGCTGACGATCGCTGAGCCGCCGTGCAGCGGGATCGTGACCAGCAGGTCGAACGGAACCTCGCGGTCGTCCCAGCTGACGAGCCGGCCGCCGTCTCCGTCGACTTGGCCGGTGTTGAACTCGGTCGTGACCTCGATCCCCTTGACGGCGAGCAGGCCCGAGAGCTCACGGTTGCATGTGGCCTTGGTGAACGCGCCGTCGAGCGAGGTCACGTAATCGATCTGCACGCGGTCGCGGATGCCCCGCTGCCTGAAGTGCCAGTCGGCCAGGAAACAGAACTCCAACGGCGCGACCGGGCACTTGACCGGCAGGTCGATCATGTTCACCACCAGCCGCCCGGTCTCGAACCTCCGTAGCGCGTCGCGAAGCGCCGCGGCGCCGTCGAGCGTGTAGAAGGTGAACAGCCGCTCCTGCCAGCCCGGACCGGTGAGGCCCTCGGTCTCCTCGGGCAACAGCGCCGCGCCGGTGGCGATCACCAGTACGTCGTACGGGATCGCCTCACCAGCCTCGAGATAGACCTTGTCCTCGGCGGTCTCGATCCGGTTCACCTCGGCGAGGCGAAGCTCGACGCCGTCGTGAAGCTGCGCCCGGCGCGAGCGGACGAGCCTTCGCGGATCGGCGAGGCCGAACGGGACGAACAGCATGCCGGGCTGGTAGATGTGGCGATCGTCACGGTCCACGACGGTGATGCGCGCCGAGTCGCCGTAAATGCGGTGTAGCCGATTCGCCGTCAACGTGCCGGCGGTGCCGCCGCCAATGATCACGATCCGCGCGCGCATAAAGCCATCCTCCTCGTGCGTGTTCGAGGGACCATCCGGTCGATCCCGCAGACGAGGAGCGGGTAACTACGACGCGCGGGCGCGGGTGGCAGGAGCGCCATTCACGCTCGCACGCTCAGCGTTGGCGGGAGGGCCATCCACGACGATCTCTTCGTCGAAGGTGAAACCCGCTTCGAGCGCGCGCTTGACCGGACATGTGTCGGCGATCCGGCGGAGTCGCTCGGCCTGGTCGGGCGCCAAGCCCGCCGGCACGTGCACGACCAACTCCACGTGCCGTGGGGTCGACTCGGGGTCGTAGTCGACATCGACTCGCAGCTCATCCAGTTCGAGACCCCGCGCGTTTGCGTAGGTCACGATCATCGTCGAGACGCACGCTGCGAGCATCGCGGGCAGGAGTTCGTGGGGCGCGGGGCCGGCGTCTGTGCCCCCGAGTCGCGCCGGCTCGTCCGTAACGATCGTGTGGCGGCCGTTGACGTCGATCTCGTGGCGGAGCGTGCCGTCAATCGGCCGGGCTGTGGCTGTCATGCTCATGTACCCATCCTCAGCTCATTTGAGGTCGAGGTCATCCGGACAAACCCACAGCGAAGGACGGGGAACGTGCAGTGGCGATGGGTTGGAGATTCGATCCGTTCGCGGGTGGCCGGTCGGGTCGACGGTCATTCGCTCGCCGCGCGCGCGACGACAGCGGCGAGGCGACGCCGGACCTCCGTCGCCGTCGGCGCAAGCTCGTCGTTGTCGACGATCGAGAGCATCTGCTCGGCGTCGACCGCGGCGATGCGCGTCTGACCGTTCTCCTGATAGATGACCACGTTGCAGGGGAGCAGCACGCCGAGCTCGGGCTCGGCTTCGAGCGCGCGGTGAGCGAGCGCCGGGTTGCACGCCCCGAGGATGAGGTAGGGCTCGCGGTCGACACCCAGCTTCTGCTTGAGGGTGGCTTGCACGTCGATCTCGCACAGCACGCCGAACCCCTCCGCCGTTAGTTCCGCTCGCACCCGATCGACGGCATCCTTGAAGGAGAGGTCGGTTGATGTGCTCACGGTGTAGGTGCTGCCAACTTGGGACATGCTGCCTCCAGTTCCTTTTGCTTGGCCTTGGCCGCTTTGGCGCGTTGCTCGGCGGCCTCCGGCGATTCGATGTAGTGCTTGTCCATATACGCGAGGATCGCCGGCTCGCCGCTCACGATCCTGCCGTCGACGACGAGGACCGGGATCTCGCTGGCGCCGGTCGCGGCGCGGAGCTGTGCGCGCGCTTCCGCGTGAACGGGGACCTGGTGGACGGTGTAGGTGAGGCCAAGCTCGGTCAGGCGCTGGCGTACCCGGTGTGACGCCGGGCACCATTCCGTCTGCCACAGCTCAAACGGTGATGCTGACATGGTTATCGCTCCTGAACTCATGTGTGTCCGAAGGTGACGTTCGGAAGCGCCCTGCGTGCCCACCTGGGCAGGTACCAGGCCCACCGGCCCATCAGCCGCAGCAGCACGGGCAGCAGCAGCAGGCGGATCAGGGCTGCGTCGAGCAGCACCGCGACTCCGAGGATGATCCCCATCTCCTTGGGCGGCAGCGGGCCCGACACCGCGAAGGTGAAGAACACCGCGACCATCACCGCGCCGGCGGCGAAGATCACCCGGCCGGAATGGGCCAGCCCGCCGACCATCGCGTCGTGCGGGTCGTGGGTGTGGTCCCAGTGCTCCTTGGCGCTTGAGAGCAGGAACACGGTGTAGTCCATCGAGATCGCGAAGATCATCGCGAAGAAGAACACCGGCCCCCACGCATCGAGGAACCCCTGGGACTGGAACCCCAGCAGCGAGTGCAGCGCGCCGTCCTGGAAGATCCACTTGGCCACGCCGAACGCCGCGCCGGTGGCCAGTAGGTTCGTGAGCACTCCCACCGCGGCAAGGAGCGGTGCCTGCAGCGCGATCAAAAGGAGCAGGAACCCGAGCGCCAGCACGACGCCGATGACCAGCGGCGTCTTCGCCGAAAGAGCCGCCTGCAGGTCGTGGTTCTCGGCCACCGCGCCGCCGATCAGCGAACCGGCGGGCAGCTCCGCTCGCAGCCGGTCGATTGTCCCGCCGACGGCCGGGTTTGACGGGTCCTGCTTGGGGATCGCGGTGATCAGCGCGTAGCCGCCGCTCGTCTGGGTCGGCATCAGCGCCGCCACCGCCGGGTCACCCGCGGCGATCTGAGCGGCCACAGCCCTGTCTCTTGCCGGGGTCACGATCTGAAGCGGTCCGGTAGCGCCGGGCCCGAACGCCCGCTGCACCTGCTGGTAGCCGAGGTAGGAAACGTCGGAGGTCGGGACGACCTTGATCGACGGCATCGCGGTCTTGAGCTGCGTGACCGGGATCGCCAGGCCGACGAGGATCGCGAGGGCGACGATGCCGTAGCGGAGAGGCTGGCGCCACAGCCGCTCGCCCCATCGCTCAAACCGCGCCGAGCGGTGCTCGCCGGAATGCGCCCACGGGAGCGCCAGCTTGTCCACCCTGGGCCCGAGCCTGGACAGCACGGCCGGCAGCAGCGTCAGGGTTGCCGCGAGGACGAAGATGACGGCGAGCATGATCCCGAGGCTCATCGAGCGGAACGCCGGGGAGGGCACGAGCATGACCGCGGTGAGTGAGATCAGCACCGTGACACCGGAGAACAGGACGGCCTTGCCCGCGGTGTCCATCGTCACGGCCGTGGCGTCGATGGGCGAGAGCCCGTGGCCGAGGAGCGCGCCGCGGAAGCGGTGCACGACGAACAGCGCATAGTCGATCCCGAGCGCCAGGGCGAACATCAGCGCGAAGTTCATCGCCCAAATCGAGATCGGCATCACCAGCGTCCCCAGGTAAAGCAGCCCGGCGGCGGAAGCCAAACCGATCATCGTGAGCATCAGCGGCAGCCCGGCCGCGACCAGCGAGCCGAACGCGAGCAGCAGGATCCCCAGCGTCACGGGCCAGGAGATCACCTCGGACTTCATCATCGCCGACCGGTTGGCGGCATTGAAGTCAGACCACATCCCCGCCGCGCCCGTCAGGTGAACCTCCACGCCGCTGTCCGAGAGGGCAGCCAGCTTGCTCTTCAGCGAGTCGGCCGCCTTGACCATCCCGTTTGAGCCTTCCGCCGCGCCGGCCTGGACGATCGCGGTGTGACCGTCACGCGAGATCGACACGCCCGCCGCTGGCGCGACAACGCTGCGTACCGCCTTGTCAGCTCGCAGCGTCCTCTCAACCTGCGTGACCGTGCTCGTGAAGGCGGGGTCGGCGATCGTACGGGTCGGCGAGTAGACGACGGTCATCAGCCCATAGCTCGACAGTCCTTGGAAGTTCTTGTCGATCAGTTGCCGCGCCTGCACCGACTCAGAGCCCGTCGTTTCCCAGCCTGCGCCCGACAGCGCCGTCTCGACCCTCGGAGCAAAGAAGCCGAGCCCGATCGCCACGATCAGCCAGCCGAAGAGCACCAGCCGGAAGTGCGTGGCCATGTAGCGGCCGATCCGGCCCATCGGCCCCACGCTCGCCGCGTGCGGATATCGCTCCCTGACCCGGCGCTCGTCGAGCCCGGGTACCTCGAGGACGCTCATCAAACTCCGATCGCCTGCTGTTCAGCAGCCTAATGACGACTGCACAACTGTAAAGTGGTGAATGCGTATGGAGCCTATCGTGTCGGTGGTTTGCTGTCAACTGCACAACGGTCTGGTTGTGGTACCCTTGGGTCGTGATGAGGTCTTCCGCCCTCCAACATCCGCTCCCGGAGCCGCTGATCGAGCTCGTCGCGCAGCGCTTTCGAGTGCTCGGCGAACCGATGCGGATCAAGCTCCTCGACCGGCTGCGCGAATCAGACGCCACCGTCGGCGAATTGCAGGAGGCGCTCGGTGCCTCGCAGCAGAACGTCTCAAAGCATCTCGGCATCCTGCTTAGCGCCGGCATGGTCGCCCGCACGAAGGACGGCAACCACTCGCGCTACTCGATCAGCGACCCGAGCGTATTCGAACTCTGCGACCAAGTCTGCGGCGGCGTTCGCCGCCAGCTCCAAGAGCTCGAGGCGATCCTCCAACCGATCTGATCCCCCCGCGCAGGCGCAGTGTCACGTCCGCCCCTATGCGAGTGGGACCCGAGTTTGCTGCCGGCCAGCTGCTGACGCTTGTGCAGCGCATCCGATGACGGGTGCAGTCAGATGGGCGGTTTCGCCCAGAGCACCTGGTCCGACGGGGATGTGAAGTTACCGACATCGCGCAGATCAGACCGAGGACCAGGCGCGAGTCGCGGTCCACGGCTGCTGCTCGTCTTGCAACATCCGAGCGCCTGGCTAACACTGGGCGAGTCGAGCTGGGCCGTGGAGCTCTCGCGGGCCGCGTGCGCGGTTTCCGCCTTGCGCATAGCGGGGCTTCTGGCGAGCCGACGTAGAGTTCCTTAGCAACGTGAAAGCGGCTAGGTTCCGCCGCGAGCGTCTCGCTCGAGCGGCAGTCAAGGTCGGAGTTCATTTCTCCTTCGGTATCGGTCGAGCGCGGTGCTGGTTCTCGCGCGCGCCGACGCCCACGCGAAGCAGGCGTAAGCGCCGGGTCAACCTACA
>CAWIDF010000011.1:0-495174 GCA_963834885.1 uncultured Solirubrobacterales bacterium
GTCGGCCGAGGCGATCGTCAACGCTGGGGCGCGCCCAGTGTTCTGCGACGTCGATCCGGAGACGCGCAACATCACGCCCGACGCCGTACGTGCCGTCCTCACCCCGCGCACGACCGCTGTCGTAGCGGTCGACCTGTTCGGCGCCCCGGCGCCGATCCCGGAGATCCGAGCGCTCGGCGTGCCCGTCCTGGAGGACGCCGCCCAGGCCGCCGGGGCGAGCTTAGACGGTCGTCGCGCCGGCGCCCTGGGTAACGCCGCGACGTTCTCGTTTTATCCGTCGAAGAACCTGGCCTGTTTCGGCGACGGTGGCGCGATCACCACCGACGACGACGAGGTGGCCGCGTTGGCGCGGACGCTCCGCTTCCACGGCTCCCGCGACAAGCGCACGTTCGAGTACGTCGGCTACAACTCACGCCTCGACGAGCTCCAGGCGGCGGTCCTCCGCGTGATGCTGCCCGAGCTCGACGGCTGGTCCGACGGCCGGCGTCGGGCGGCGAGAGCCTACGACGAAGTGGGGATCGAACAGTACGTGGGCGCTCCGCAGTTCTCGCGGGCGCCGAGGCGGCATGGCATCTGTACGTCGTGACGCATTCGCACGCGGACGAGGTGATCCGCGGCCTCGCGGAGCGTGGCGTCCAGGCGCGGGCGTACTACCGAACGCCGCTCCACGAGCAGCGGGGGATGGCGCGTTTCGCTCCGCCGGCCGGTTCTCTGCCGGCGACCGATGAGCTGGCGCGTGCGAACCTGGCGCTGCCGATGAGCCCGGTCCTCGAACCGGAGCAGGCTGCCGACGTCGTCGCCGCGCTCGCGGCCACGCTCGCCGCGGTCAGCTCCAGCGTTCGATGAGGTCCTCGTCCGGGACGCGCCTGACGACGCGCGCCGGCACCCCCATCACCACATCGCGGTCGCCAACGTCTCTGGTCACGAGGGCGCCCGCGGCAACAAATGCCTCCACGCCGACGACAACGCCGGGGACGACCACGGCCCCGCCACCGACCCTGCACGCTCGCCGGAACGTTGGCCCACGGAGCGGCACTCCGCGTGGGTGGCGACCCATGGTGTCGTCGTTGGTGGTGAGGACGCCCGGGCCGAGGAACACGTCGTCCTCGACGACCGATCCGGCGGTCACGTAGACGCCGGTCTGGATCAGAACCCGGTCTCCGACCTGCGCGCCGAAGTCGACGGAGGATCCCCGGCCGACGACCGACCCGCCGACCGACGCTCGCGCGCTCGCGTACCTGCGCTTGGTCGCCGATGATCGCTCCCGCGGCCACCTGCGCGCCGGCATACACGACCGCGCCGCAGCAGACCGTGACCTCTCGCCCGAGGACGAGCGGGCCGATGTCGCCGGTCGACGCGCTCGACCCGGCGCGGAGCCGGGGCCGCTTTCCGAGCACCGCCCCCTCCTCGACGATGCAGCGCTCGCCGATCTCGGTGTCCTCATGAATCACAACGAACGACCCGACCAGGGACTCGTTGCCGATCCGGGCGCCGGCGTGGATCATCGCGCCCGGCGAGATCGTCGACGCGTTCGGCGACGTGTGCGCTTGGGTCGACCCACGCATCCATCGACGCTGGAGTCTAAGAGGCGGGGCCGCCGTTCAGCGCGCGGCCAGCTCGTGGAGCCGCCGGGCGATGAAGTCCTGCTCGGCCGGGTTCCTCGTCAGCTCGAGCGCCTGGCGGTAGGCGTCGCTGGCCTCCTCGAACCGCCCGAGCCGGCGCAGGAAGTCTCCCCGCACGGCGTACAGGAGGTGGTAGCGCTCGAGCCCCTCGATCCGGTCGACGAGCGCGAGTCCATCCTCCGGTCGGCCCGCCTCGGCGACCGCCACCGCCCGGTTCAGCGCGACCACGGGCGAAGGGATGAACCGGAGCAGTTCCTCGTAGAGCGCCGCGATCTGTGGCCAGTCGATCTGCTCCGCCGACGGCGCCTCGGCGTGGAGCGCCGCGATGGCCGCCTCGACCTGATAGCGACCGGGGCGCCCTTGGCAGAGCGCCGCGTTCAGCACCCGGACGCCTTCCTCGATCTGCGCCTGGTCCCAGCGGGAGCGATCCTGGTCGGACAGCAGGATGAGCTCGCCCTGGGCGCCGGTCCTCGTGCCGCGACGTGAATCGTGGAACAGCATCAGAGCAAGCAGCCCGAGCCCCTCGGGCTCGCCGGGCATAAGGGTGGCCAGGAGCTTGCCGAGTCGCAGGGCCTCCGCGCACAGCTCGTCGCGCAGCAGGTTCTCGCCGGCCGTAGCGGCATAGCCCTCGTTGAAGATCAGGTAGATGACCGAGAGCACCGAGTCGAGGCGGCCCGTCAGCACGTCTTCGCCCGGCACCTCGAACGACATGCCGGCGTCGCGGATCTTTCGTTTCGCACGCACCAGTCGCTGTCCCATAGTGGCGTCGGGCACCAGGAACGCACGGGCGACCTCGGCAGCGGTGAGACCCGCCACGGCTTGGAGAGTTAGGGCGACGCGCGCGTCAATCGCGAGCGCCGGATGGCAGCAGGTGAACAGGAGGCTGAGCCGCTCGTCGCCGACCTCAGCCAGCGTGTCCTGCGGCGGATCGGGCGTGTGCGCGGGCTCTTCGCCCGCGGCCAGCTCATCAAGCCGCTGCTCGGCCGCACGTGGGCTGCGCAGCCGGTCGAGGGCACGGTTGCGCGCGACCGTAAACAGCCAGGCGGCGGGTGACTGGGGCACGCCGTCCACCGGCCACCGCCGCAGCGCCGAAGCGAACGCCTCCTGCAGGACGTCCTCCGCCAGCTCGAAGTCCCGCAGCCGGCGGACCAACGCGGCTAGGACCTGCGCGCGATCCTGGCGAAAAGCGTCTTCCGCGGCTCGCCGAGCGGCCAGGTCAGAAGTCGACGACATCCGAGCAACGTTACGCGGGGCGCTCAGCGACCTGAGCGGAGAAGCTTCAACGCCGCATCTGCGAGCTCCGCCACGTAGCTCTGACCGTGCTCGGCGGCCCGGGCGTAAGCAGCTTCTGCGCCGGACAGATCGTTTCGCTTCTCGAGGAGCGCGCCGAGCCTGAAGGCGCCGACAGCATCCCCGCGCGCGTCCGCCCGCCGGTAAGCGGCTTCCGCACGATCCAGCTCGCCTCGGTGCTCGAGCAGCATGCCCAGGTTCGAAGGAGCAGAGGGATGATCGCGCTCGTCCGCACGGCGGAACGCCGCCTCGGCGGAAAAGAGATCGCCGCGTGCTTCCAGTAGCGTCCCGATGTGGAATGCCGCTGAGGCGTCGCCGCGCTGGTCGGCTCGTCGTAGGGCCGCTTCGGCACCGAAAGCGTCGTTGCGGTCCGCGAGCATCCCAGCGAGATTGAACGCGCCGGTCGCGTCACCCCGTTCGTCAGCGCGGCGGTAGGCCGCCTCGGCGCCGGCGAGATCGCCTCGCTGCTCCAGGAGGACACCGAGGTTCGATGCGGCCGATGCATGACCGCGTTCGTCCGCGCGGCGATACGCGGCCTCGGCTCCCGTAACGTCACCCTTTTCGACGAGCGCCGCACCGAGTTCGAACGCCTCGACCCCAGCCGCGAGCGCGGCTCCCGTGTCGGCAGCCGGCACTGCGGGCTCGGTTTGAGCGGGCAGTGCTGCGGGCTTGTTCTGAGTGAGCGGGACCGCGGGCGCGTCCTGTGCGCGAGGCGCCCTAGGAGCCGGTGGTGCATCTTCCAGACGGCTGCTCCGCTTCCGTGTCGAACGCGCGCGTCCGACCCCACGGCGGGCAGAGGCCGACCTCAGCAACGCCGCCACGCCAATCGCGCTCGCGAGGGCCTCCGCTCCGCCCCTCAGTCGTCCAGGACTCAGGGCGTTCCTGAAGGTCTCGGCTTCCGTCCGTCGTCGCGCTGTCTCCCCAGCGGCAGCCTCCGGTTGCGATCGGAGGCGGCTCAGGACGAGCGAAAGCGCAGCCAGCCCGAGGGCGATTAACAGCGCTAGCAGCAGCAAGTTCAAGCCGCCGTGCTGGGGCGCGGTGATCCCGCCGCTGGCTGCCGGCGGCTGGTGGTCGGTCGTCGAGGACCCAGCTTTGCCTTGCGACCCCCGCCGGTTGTGAGAAGCGGCGTCGACTTGGCGCGTGCCCGACATGGGGGCGGCCGGCGTATTGCCTGCCGCGCCCAAGGCCGGGCGGGTTATCGCGATCAGCGCGCTCAACACGCGGTGCGCGGCAGCTCGACTCGCCGTCAATGGAGTCCTACAGCGTCCCTGCGCGGATGACTTCGTCAGTCCCACGACGGCCTCACGCTCGAGGCGACCTTCCTGCTTAATGGTCACATGCAAGCTCCGCGCGACCTGCCGACGGCTGTAGGGGTGTTCGAGTCCTATCCCGCTGCGCAGCACCAGCAGTTGGCGTTGCTTCTTAGGAAGCGATGAGAGACAGCCGTTCAGGCGAACGACGAGACGGCGAAGCTTGCGCTGCGGCAGCAAGCGGCCGAGGTCTTCCGGCTGGTTCCCAACGGCGCTGCCGCGGTTGCTCGTTCCGTCCCGAAGCCGAGAAGCGCTCAGCGGGCGCGTCGAGCCGGTGGGACCGGCCGTTGCGACAGCGCCGTACGCTGATGACGCCGGCGCCGACGATGGGCTGTGCTGAGCCGACGACGAGCCGCCCTGCGCCGACGATGAGCCGCCCTGAGCCGACGACCCGCTTCCAGGGCTGGCTTGGGCCCGAGAACTAGATCCACCTATGACCGGTGTGATCCCGCTTGGCGCCCGCGAGGTCACGGATGGAGCCGAGGGCGTCGACACGGTCGGCGTCTGAACGGGCAGCGACGGCGGCTTCGGAAGCGAAGGGACTGAGACGGTCGGCGTCGGCAGGGCGGGCGTGGAAACCGTGGGAGTCGGCACCGACCGCGTCGAGACCGTCGGCGTGGTCACCGTCGGCGTCGATATCGTCGGCGTCGGCACGCTCACGCTCGGAACCGACACGGAGGGGATGGTGATGGCGGGGCTCGAGTCGGGGTGAACGCCAACCAGCAGCGACAACCCGAGACCCATCAGGATCGCGCAAAGACCTAGCTTGTAACGGGACGCGCGACGAGGACGGCCGTTGAGCCGAACCGGGAAGCCTCTCCAACCCCCACGCATCGCCCCCTATTAATACCCATTCCTGATGAAATCCATTCACACTCAATTTGAGTCAATGGCAGCCTGCAAGACAGCGTGATCGTCCGCCGGGCAACCGTCGATGACGCGGACGGGGTGGCGCGCGTGCTCGCGACCGTCTCCGAGGAGGACTTCATCGCCACCCAGCCGCCGGTCGATCTCGAGCAGCGCGCCGAGTCGCTTCCGGGACATCATCGAGCGTGGCGATCCGGCCGGCGTGTGGGTCTCGAAGATGACGACGGCCGTCAGGTCGGCCACATAGCGGCCGAACAGAGCGTGCCGGGGGTCCTCACGATCGGCATGGCCATCCTGCCCGAGGCGCGGGGCCGCGGAGGCGGACGCGCTCTGCTCGCGACGATCCAGGACCACGCGCGCTCGGTCGGCGCCCACAAGATCTCGCTTGAGGTGTGGACCGACAACGCTCGAGCGATTTCGCTGTACGCGGCGGCCGGATTCGAGGTGGAGGGGCTGCGGCGCGACCACTACCGCCGGCGGGACGGGACCCTTCGCAGCACGCTCATCATGGCTTGGCGGAGCGAGCCACTAAGCTCTAAAGAGGACACCACGAACGGAGCGGAAGAGATGAGCAACAGACTTCGCGAGATCGAGGCCCTGGGCCAGTCGATCTGGATCGACAACATCAGCCGCCAACTGCTCGAGGACGGGGTCATGGCCCGCCTGATCGAGGAGGACGGCATCAGCGGGGTGACCTCGAACCCGACGATCTTCGAGAAGGCGATGGGCCACTCGGACCGCTACGACGACGCGTTCCGGGAAACGCTCGACGAGACCAAGGACCCGCAGGAGATCTTCGAGCGGCTGGCCTACGGCGACATCCGAGACGCGGCCGACCTGCTGCGGCCCACGTTCGACCGGACCGAGGGCCAGGACGGGTACGTGTCCTTCGAAGTCCCGGCGTCGCTCGCGTTCAACGCCAAGGAGACGATCGAGGCCGCCCAGCGCTACAAGTCCGAGCTCGACCGGCCCAACGTCCTGATCAAGGTCCCCGGTACCGGCGAGGGCGTCGAGGCGTTCGAGGAGCTGACCGCGCTTGGCGTCAACGTGAACGTTACCCTGCTGTTCGCGGTCGAGCGCTACGAGGCGATCGCCGAGGCGTTCCTCAAGGGCCTCGAGCGGCGCGCCGAGGCGGGCGAGTCGATCGAGAAGGCCGCCTCGGTGGCGAGCTTCTTCGTCTCCCGCGTGGACACGAAGGTCGACAAGGCACTCGAGGGAACCGGCCGTGAGGACCTGAAGCGGCAAGGCCGCGGTGGCCAACGCCAAGATCGCCTACGAGTCGTTCCAGCGGTTCTTCAGCGGGCCGCGCTGGGACGCGCTGGCCGCCAAGGGCGCCCGCGTCCAGCGTCCGCTGTGGGCCTCGACGTCGACGAAGAACCCGGACTACTCCGACACCCTGTACGTCGACGAGCTGATCGGCCCCGACACCGTCAACACGATGCCCGACCAGACGATCGAGGCCTCGCGCGACCACGCCACGGCAAAGCGAACCGTCGACCAGGACGTCGCTCAGGCGCACAAGCTGATCGACGAGGTCAAGGCCGCCGGCGTCGACTTCGACCAGATCGTCATGCAGGAGCTCGTCGACGAGGGCGTCAAGTCCTTCTCGCGACTCCTACGACTCGCTGCTGGAGACGATCAAGGAGAAGGCCGCGCAGCTGGTCCACGCCGGCTGAGCGCTCCGGAGCGTGCGATTCGTCGTCGTCGGCGGCGGGATCCTGGGCCTGGCCACGGCCCGCCAGCTCGCGCTGTCAGATCCTGAGGCCGAGGTGCTGGTGCTCGAGCGCGAGAGCGCTCTGGCCCAGCACCAGACCTCCCACAACAGCGGCGTCGTTCACGCTGGGATCTACTACGCCCCCGGGTCGCTCAAGGCCCGGCTGTGCCGGCGTGGGCTCGGGCTGCTGCGCGATTACTGCACGTCGCGAGGTCTCCCGTACGACGCGTGCGGGAAGGTGGTCGTGGCGATCGACGAACGCGAGGTCGCGCCGCTGCGCGCACTCGAGGAGCGCGCCACGCGCCAACGGCGTGCCCGGGCTGCGGTGGCTCGAGCAGTCCGAGCTCGACCGAGGTCGAGCCTTACGTCCACGGCGTCGCCGGGCTGCATTCCCCCGAGACGGCGATCGCCGACTTCGCCGCGGTGGCGCGCGCGTACGCGGAGGACGTTCGCGGTGCCGGCGGGGAGATCCGAACGGGCGTCCCGTCGCGCGCGTGGATCAGAACGGGCGTGACGCGGCGGTCCGAACTGGTCGACGGCTCCCGGATCGAGGGCGACGAGGTGATCGTGTGCGCCGGCCTCCAGGCGGACCGCCTGGCGATGGCCTCGGGCGAGCCGGCCGAGCCGCGGATCGTGCCCTTCCGCGGCGAGTACTGGCAGCTGCGCCCCGAGCGCACGCATCTCGTCCGCGGGCTGATCTACCCGGTGCCCGATCCCGCCCTGCCGTTCCTCGGGGTGCATCTGACGCGCAAGATCGACGGCACGGTCGTGCTCGGGCCCAACGCGATCCTGTCGACCGCCCGCCACGCCTACGAGCGCCGGCGGTTCGTCGCCGCGCGACACCTACGAGGCGATCAGCTGGCCCGGGACGCATGCGGATGCTCCGCCGGCACTGGCGTGTCGGCGTCGGGGAGATCGATCCGGTCAGCCTCCAAGCGCCAGTTCGTCCGCGAGGTCGCGCGCTACGTCCCTGCGGTCGATCGTGGCGGACGTGCTGCCGGCGTCGGCCGGCGTGACGGGCGCAGGCGATCGACCGCGACGGATCGCTCGTCGACGACTTCCGCCTGGGCAGGCACGGCAGCGTGACCTGGGTGCGCAACGCCCCCTCGCCGGCGGCCACGTCGTCGCTGGCGATCGCCGAGGAGCTCGTCGCGCGGGCGGTCTAGGGCGCGCGGATGGCCCGGAAGGGGCTGGCGTCGGGAGGATTCGGGACTTTGCACGGCCTCGCACGCCGGCCGGAGCCGCAGGCCGGGCCAGGGCTAACGCGCTAGGCCGGTCCCCGGCGAGCCGAACGCGGCCTGAAGCGCCCGGCGGACCTGCTCGATCGTGACCACGCCGCGCAGCCGGCCCTCGCCGTCCACCGCCATCACAGCCCCGAGTCGACCGAGGGACTCCGAAGACAGAAGCTCGGTGATCGGCCGATCCTCGCGCACGCGCCAGCCGGCCGCGTCCTGCTCGGGCTCGAGCACCGCGTCGATCGTCAACCAGCCCTCGCCCCGGTCCTCGGCCGCGGCCAGGCGCTCCTGCCGCGCGATCCCCACGAATCGCCCAAGATCGTCGACCACCGGGAACCAGGACCAGCCGTAGCGGAGGAAGAACTCCTCGAGCGCCTGCGCGACCGGCGTCTCGGATGGGATCGCGACCGGCTGGCGGTCCATGATGTCGGCGACGCGCACCCCCTCGATCCGCGCGTTCAGCGTGGTCTGAACGATCGCCGCGCGCGCCGACTGGTAGAGCAGGAACGCGATCGCGATCATCCACAGCCCGGTGAAGCTGCGGTAGGTGAGCACCAGCCACACCCCGAGCCCGGCCACGAAGAGCCCGAAGCCCTGCCCGAGCCGGGCGGCGACGATCGTGCCACGCCGCTTCTCGCCGGTGATCCGCCATACGATCGCGCGCGTCATGCGCCCGCCGTCGAGCGGGAAGGCGGGCACCAGGTTGAAGATCAGGAGCAGGACGTTCCAGATGAGCAGCCAGCTCAGCGACAGCAACACCGGGGTGATCTGGACCGTCCCGTCGAGCTCGGCGGCGTGCACGAGCCGATGGGGCCCGACGATCGCCAGATCGACGGCGAGACACAGCAGCACGAATCCGAACGTGGCGGCCGGGCCGGCGGCGGCGATCTTGAAGTCCTCCCCGGGGGTGGCGGCGTCGCGGCTCATCTCGGTCAAACCGCCGAACAGGAACAGGTCGATCCGGCGAACCTGGATCCCCTCACGCCGGGCCACCAGGGCGTGGCCCAATTCGTGCACGATCAGCGAGCCGAACAGGACGAGCACGGTGATCACGGTGGTCAGGTAGGCCACGCCGTCGGAGCTGTGCAGCGCCTGGCGGAACTGCCCAGACAACAGGAAGATCAACAGGAATAGGATCAGGAACCAGCTGCGGTCCACGCCGATGCGAAAACCGAACAGGTCCATCAGCTTGATCGACGAGGGGCGCCGCCACATGCTGCAATGGTCGCACAGGCGTACGGTGCGCCCGAATCGACATGAGATACCGATGAGATGAGTCAAGCGACGGCAGATCCCTTCGAGCAACTGCGCGAGCGGCTTGCGGCGCTGTCGGACCTGCGCAACGTGTCCCAGCTCCTGGACTGGGACCAGCAGACGATGATGCCGCCCCGGGGCGCGATGACGCGCGCGGAGACCGCCGCGACGATCCAGCGGATCAGCCACGACATGTTCGTCTCCGACCAGACCGGGCGGCTGATCGAGGCGGCGGAGTCGGAACTTGACGGGGCGCCCTCTGATTCCGACGACGCGTCGCTGGTGCGGGTGACCAAGCGCCGCTGGGAGAAGGCGCGACGCGTGCCGGGGCAGCTCGCCGCCGATCTGGCCCGCGCCGGCTCGGTCGGCCACCAAGCCTGGATCGTCGCCCGCCGTGAATCGGACTTCGAGAGCTTCGTCCCCTATCTCGAGCGCAACTTCGAGCTCGTGCGCCGCTACATCGACTGCTTCGACGAGTTCGACTGCGCCTACGACGTTCTGCTCGACGACTTCGAGCCCGGCGCCCGGACGGCGGACGTCACACGCGTGTTCGACGAGCTCAAGGCCCAGCTGCTCGGCCTGATCGCGGCCGTGTCCGACCGCGCCGACGCGGTTGACGACTCGATCCTGTACGGCAGCTTCCCGGTCGACCGCCAGCGGCAGCTGGTCGCGTGGCTGCTCGACCAGATGGGATTCGACCGGACAAGTTGGCGGATCGACGACGCCGTCCATCCGTTCGCCACCGGCTTCGGCAATCACGACGTCCGCATCACCAACCGCTGGGACGCGAACTTCCTTCCCACCTCGCTGTACGGCGCGATGCACGAGTGTGGGCACGGCCTGTACGAGGAAGGCGTCGCGCAGTCGCTTCAGCGCACCCCGCTGGGTCATCCGGATTCCCTGGGACTGCACGAGTCCCAAAGCCGGCTGTGGGAGAACATGGTGGGGCGCGGGCGGCCGTTCTGCGGCGTGCTGGCGCCGCGCATCGCCGAGCTGTTCGGCGGCCCGGTCGCAGGGCTCGACGGCGAGACGCTGTATCGCGCGGTGAACCGGGTGACGCCGTCGCTGATCCGGGTGGAGGCCGACGAAGTCACCTACAGCCTGCACATCGTGATCCGCTTCGAGCTCGAGCAGGAACTCGTCGAGGGACGCCTGGCCATCCGCGACCTTCCGGAAGCGTGGAACGCCCGCTACCGCGAGTACCTGGGCGTGGATGTTCCCGACGACGCACACGGCGTCCTCCAGGATGTGCACTGGGCGGCGGGGCTGATCGGTTACTTTCCGACCTACGCGCTCGGGAACCTGATCGCGGGGCAGCTGTTCGAGTGCGCGCACGTCGCGATACCGGACCTCGACGCGCAACTCGCCGCCGGGCAGCTGCACGGTCTGCGCGAATGGCTGCGCGAGAACGTCCACCGGCACGGCGCGAAGTTCTCGACCACCGAGTTGCTGGCGCGGGTGACGGGTGGCCCGATCGAGGTCGGACCGTTCGTTGCGCACCTCAAGGCAAAGATCAGCCAGGTGTACGGCCTGGATCTTGCCTGAGTTCCCACGCGCCACCGCGACCGCCCCGGCCTCGCGACGAGCGGCGCGCTACCGTGCCGGACCCCACCCGAAAAGGAGATGAACAGCTGTGAGTGATTCGCCAGTACGAGTCGCCGTCACCGGCGCGGCCGGCCAGATCGGTTACGCGATCCTGTTTCGCATCGCGAGCGGTCAACTCCTCGGTCCCGACACCTCCGTCCATCTGTCTCTGCTCGAGATTCCCGCCGCGCTGAAAGCGGTCGAGGGGACCGCGATGGAGTTGGACGACTCCGCGTTCCCGTTGCTCGCGGGCGTGGATATCAGCGATGACCCGAACCAGGCCTTCGACGGCGCCAACGTCGCGCTGCTGATCGGCGCCCGCCCGAGAACCAAGGGAATGGAGCGCAGTGACCTGCTCGAAGCCAACGGCGGCATCTTCAAGCCCCAGGGCAAGGCGCTGAACGATCACGCCGCGTCGGACATCAAGGTGCTCGTGGTGGGCAACCCCGCCAATACCAACTGTCTGATTGCCCAGAGCAACGCGCCGGACATTCCCCGTGAGCGCTTCACCTCGATGATGCGCCTCGATCACAACCGCGCGTTGGCCCAGCTTGCCGCCAAGGCGGGCGTGCCGGTAGCCGAGGTCACCAACATGACGGTCTGGGGGAACCATTCCCCCACGCAATATCCCGACATCTTCCACGCCCAGGTGAGGGGCCAGAACGCGGCCGAGGTCGTGAGCGACCAGGCGTGGCTGGAGAGCGATTTCATCCCCACCGTGCAGAAGCGCGGCGCTGCGGTGATCGAGGCGCGCGGCGCCTCGAGCGCTGCCTCCGCGGCGAACGCCGCCATCGAGCACGTGCACGACTGGGTGCTCGGTACGCCCGACGGCGACTGGGTCTCGATGGGGATTCCCTCCGACGGCTCCTACGACATCGAGGAGGGAGTCATCTTCGGCTTCCCGGTCACCTGCTCGAACGGCTCGTACGAGATCGTTCAGGGACTCGCCGTGAACGACTTCTCACGGGCACGGCTCGAGGTCACGGTGAACGAGCTGCGGGACGAGCGTGCGACCATCAAGCAGCTCGGGTTGGTGTGAGCTAGCGCCACCGTTTGTCTGGGAGCCGCCTCGCCGCGCGGTGCGAGGCGGCCTTCCCGGTCCTCTGCACTACCGCGAGGTCAGGAGGCTGGGTGCCAGCCCTGACCTTCGCGCCTAACCTGCCCGTCGGTGGCCAGGCGAGGCATGACCCGGTACAGGTAGTTGGGCTCGATGCCCATCTTCTCCGCGATCTGCGGGATCGTGATACCCGGCGTGCCGCGCACGAGCTCGAGTGCCTGATTGGCGCGCGTGCCACCGCGGCTGCGGCCGCGGGGCCGACCCGGGCGGCGACCCGTTGTGCGTCGCGGCGTCGGTGTCGTCGTGGCGCGCGCCGCGCGGGGGCGACCAGGTCCACGTCGGCCACCGACGAGCGCTGACCGCGCCGCCTCCAACCGGGAAACCTCCTCCTTGAGCTCACGGAGGCGGTCATCGATTTCCTTCACGGTGCTATCGACAAAACCAGCCAAAATTACTCTCCCTCTGGAGATCGACGATTGCCGCAAACACGATACATGTAGTTACTGACGTATGTAAACGACCACAGGTCAGCCGCGCTCTAGCAACGCCTTCAATCGAGCCAGTGAATTGTTCGCCTCGCGCTGGGAGGTGGCTCCCACGATGAACCGACTAGCGATGTCCCCGAGCTTTCCCCCGGGCGTCGTGAACTCGTTGGTGTAGGCGAATCGAGTGGGGCCGTCGCCGTCTCCCGACAGCTCGTAGCGGATGCGCGCGGCCGAGTGTGCGGGACCGTGTCCTTGCCATTCGGCGCGGTTCGGACTGCTCACGTCGGTGAGGGTCCAGTGAACGTGAAACGAGACGCCGCGCATGTGGAGTACCTGGTCCAGGGTCGACCCGCGGCGCAGCGGCCGATCGGACACGTTGCTCACCGAGCGCTGAATCGTTACCCAGTCCTTGAGGCGGGCGGGATCCATGACCGTGTCCCACACCCGTTGCAACGGCGCGTCGATTTCGATCTCCGCGTGGACAGTGCTCATGTTGGTCGAGACACTAACGAGCACGCCCCCATCGCGGGCGCGGCGGGTCGGGCGCGGGCATCTCGAGGCCGGCGAGAAGGCCTTGGCGCGACGGTCGCCGCGGCGGCTCGCGAAAGCCCCGGAAATTGCGCGAGGTTTCGCGGACCCGCCTAAAGTTCCCGCTTTTTGCAGGGATTTCGCCGAATGTGAAGTTCCTGCGATTTCCGGAAATCGTGCTTGCACGAGGGGGGACAAGTCGGCTTTCATGCTGGGGGACGAGGTCGAGCTTCTTGAGGAGGACCGGGCGTGACGAAGGCGCGCACACCGACGAAAAGGGTGAGCTGTGAGGACTGCTTCTTCCGCCAGCACCTGCTGTGCGCGGTGTCGGATTCGGGTCCGTGCGCGACGTACCGTCCCAACCATCCGGACGGTTTGCGCCCGCCGAGCCAGTTGCAGTTCGTGTTCCGGCAGGAACGCCGGCTCCAGGTCGCGTGGGCGTTCCCCTCGGCCAGCGAGCAGGTAGCTCTGCACGCGGGCGTGTAGTGTTCCCAGCCATGTACTGGCCGCTCATCGGGGGGGTCGTCGGGATCGTGCTCGTCACCCTTCTGCTCGGCTGGATCATGGACGTTCCGCGTCGCGACGACGCCGACCGCCACTGAGCGCTCCCCGGCCCCGCGTGCTTCGCCGGCGAACCGGCTGAGGGCGCAGCCGAGCGCGCGCGGGCGGCACGAGCGACTAGATTGCACGGCGTGGAGCGAGTTCCCACCAAACTGCGCGGTCCGGTGCTCCTGCAACCAATCGTGCACGGCGATCAGCGCGGCTTCTTCCTCGAGACCTACCGGCGCAACGCTTTGGCCGACCTCGGCATCGAGGACCAGTTCGTCCAAGACAACCATTCACGCTCGCGCGGCGGGGTCGTGCGTGGCATGCACTTCCAGCCCGGTATGGCCAAGCTGGTGCGGTGCGCCCGCGGCGCCATCTTCGACGTGGTGGTCGACCTGCGCCGCGGCTCGCCGACGTTCGGGCAGTGGGAGGCAGCCGAGCTCAACGACTCCAACCACCGGCAGCTTTACTGCCCCGACGGCTTCGCCCACGGGTTCTGCGTGCTGAGTGACGTCGCCGACGTGGTCTACATGACCTCGGCGTACTACGACCCCCAGCGCGAAAGCGGGTTCGCATACAACGATCCCGCGGTGGCAATCGAGTGGCCGGTAGACCTGGAGCTGTCGGCCTCCGAGCGCGACTCCCACGCGCCGGCGCTCGCGGAGATCGCTGACTCGCTGCCGTTCAGCTACCAGTGAACGGCGCCCTCAGCCTCGTCGAATCGCTCGAGCAGCTCGGGGCCGAGCTGGTGTTCGGTCTGCCCGGCGTCCACAACCTGCCGATCTGGAAGGAGCTGTCGGAGTCCGGCATCCGTCTGGTGAGCGTCCGCCACGAGCAGACCGCGGTCTATGCCGCGGACGGCTACGCGCGCACGACCGGACGGCTCGGCGTCGCCGTGGTCACCACCGGACCGGGTGCGGCCAACACGCTCGGGGCGACGGGCGAGGCGATGGCGTCGGGATCGCCCGTGCTGGTGATCGCGACCGACATCGCCACCTCGCTCCGGCGCGATGGCGTGTACGGCGGCACGCTGCACGAGACCCGCGACCAGACCGCGATGTTCCGGCCGGTCACCAAGTCGGCCCGCTTGGTCGGGAGCGTCGAGGAGATCCCGGGCGCGGTGATCCAGTCCGGTTGCGCGGCGCTCGCCGCCTCGACCGGGCCGGTGTACCTCGGCGTGCCCACCGACCTGCTGTCGAAGGACGTTTCGGCGAGCGTGCCGTCGCCTGCGAACGCGGCGCCTGTCGCGGCGATTTCCGATCAACCGCTTGACGAGGCCGCCCGACTGTTAGGCCAGGCGCAGCGTCCACTGATCTGGGCTGGCGGTGGCGCGCTCCGCGCCGGCGCGGGGCAGCTGACCGGCGAGCTCGCGCTCGCGCTGGCCGCGCCGGTCATCACCACCTACCTGAGCCGGGGCCTGCTCTCGCCCGAGCACCCGTGCGCGGTCCCGGGGCCGGTGCACGCCGCGGAGGTCGGAGCGCTCTGGGACGAGGCGGACGTGGTGCTCGCGATCGGCACGGACTTCGACGGCACGATGACGCAGAACTGGCAGATGCCGCAGCCGCCGACACTGATCTCCGTGAATGTCGACGAGGCGGAGGCGAGCAAGAACTACGCCTCGGATCTGACCCTGGTTGGCGACGCGCGCGGGGTGCTCGAACAGCTTGTACCCCGAGTGGACTCGCGCGGCGACGTCGATGCCCTCGCGCGCCGTCTGGCCGCGATCGGGGCACAGGTGTCGGCCTGGGTGCAGGCCGACGACGAGCAGGCCGCGGGGTTACTCGAGGTCGTGCACCGCGCGCTCCCACCCGACGCGGTCGTCGTCACCGACATGTGCATCCCGGGCTATTGGCTCAGTGGCTACTGGCAGGTGCCCCGTCCGCGCAAGCTCGCGTATCCGCTCGGGTGGGGCACGCTGGGGTTCGGGTTTCCCGCCTCGCTGGGCGCGGCGCTCGCCGGCGCAGGCCCGACCGTGTGCGTGTGCGGTGACGGCGGGTTCATGTACGCATGCGGCGAGCTCGCCACTGCGGTGCAGGAGCGCATCCCGCTGACGCTCGTGCTCGTCGACGACGGCGGCTACGGCATGCTGCGCTTCGACCAGGTGCAGTCCGGCGAGACGCCGTTCGGGGTCGACCTCGTCACCCCGGACTTCGTCGCCTTGGCGAACTCGTTTGGCGTCCCGTCGTGCACCGTCGAAGGGTTCGGGTCAGAGTTCGAGCGGGAGCTGCGCGACTCGATCGCCGGCGGTCGCCTCCGCATGATCGTGGTCCACGCCACGCTGAAGCCACCGCCGACGACGTCGCCGCGCTGGTACCGCAAGCGTTGAGTCGAGCGTCCAGGCTGGCGCGGCGGGACTCAGGCTTTACCCGGGCTCACCCGATGTAGGCGCTGTGAGCGCCTCCGTGCCTCCCCCCGGCTTCGTCCCGCCTCCGAGCGCGGGCACGCCCGAGCCGAGCTCTCTCGAGCCCGTGCCCGTCGCGCCGGTTTCCGGTCGTCGGCGGGTTCCCCGCCGGCTGATCGCAGGCGGGCTCGTCCTCGTGGCTGCGGTGGCGGCGGCGTTCGTCGTGCTCGCCTCGACGAGCAATCAGGCCGTGGATCCGATCGCCCAGGCCGCGAGCGCTTCCTCCAAGCAGTCCGGGTTCCGAATGGATATGAGCTTCATCGTCACCTCGCCGGCGTTCGGTGTCCTCCCGGCGTCCGCCACCGCGGTGGTCGATCCGCCCGACCACACCTTCTCGATGTCGCTGGCGCTCGACTATTCGCGGCTTCCGCAGGCCGCCCAGGCGCTCGGCGGCGGAAAGCTCCAGCTGGCGATGATCCTGGATGGTCGGGACCTGTACCTGAAACTCCCACAGGCGTTGCTGAACAAGGTGCCCAGCCTGGCCGGGAAGCCCTGGGTCGAGGTGAACGCCGCCAAGGCCACCGGTCTGCCCGGCCTTCCCTCGCTCGGGAGCGGCTCCACGACTGCCGATCCGATGGCGGTGCTGAAACAGCTCCAGGCCAGCGTCGGCAGCGTCACCAACGAGGGACAGCAGGTCATCGACGGCGTGCCGACGACGCACTATCGGGCCGAGCTCAGCGCCCAGCGGCTGCTCGCGAAGCTGCCGTCGTCCGAGCGGTCGACCCTGCAGCAGATGACCGCCGGCCTGGGCATCCCGGTCGACGTGTGGATCGACGCCCACCACCTCGTTCGCCGGATCACCATGTCGCTCTCGGTGAACTCTCCGGCCGGTCCCGCGCTGCAGGCCACGTTCACCGCGAACCTCAGCCATTACGGGCCGCAGCCCCGTCCGACGCTCCCGCCCGCCGACCAGGTCACTGACGCGAGCAAGCTCGGCGCCGGCCTGCTCGGCTGACGCGTTTTCCAGTCGCCGCCACTAGAGTGGTGAGCGAACCGGAGAGAGGAGCGGCGTGCGGATCACCGTGCTGGGCAAGTCGCCGTCCTGGCAGGACGCCGGCGGCGCGTGTAGCGGGTACCTCGTGGAGGAGGACGGCTTCGCGCTGCTGCTCGACTGCGGCAACGGCGTGTTCTCCAAGCTGCGTCATTACCTCGACTACGTCGATGTCGACGCGGTCCTGATCAGTCACCTCCACGCCGACCACTTCCTCGACCTGGTCCCTTTCAGCTACGCGCTCCAGTACGCGCCCCGGCAGCAGCCGGTGGCGGTCGGCGGCTGGCCGGGGACGAGCCAGCCGGCGCACCCGCGGCTATACGCGCCGATGGGCGCGGGTGACCTGTTCCGTCACCTGGTGGCGTGCTGGGGTGACGAGGAGCTGGTCGAGCGCGCGTTCTCGCTGTCCGAATACGACGGCCCAGACTCGCTGTCACTCGGGCCGTTCAGCGTGCGCTTCTGTGAGGTGCCCCACTACACGCGAACGTTTGCAGTCGAGGTGTCGGGCGGCGGCGGGAGGCTCACCTACAGCGCCGACTGCTCACCCAACGACCAGCTGGTCCGCTTCGCCCACGAGACCGACCTGCTGCTGATCGAGGCCACCCTCCCGCGCCCCGAGCGCACCGGCATGCGCGGCCACCTGACGCCGGCCGAGGCGGGCGACCACGGCCGGCGCGCCGGCGCCCGTCGCCTCGTGCTCACCCACTTCTCCGACGAGCTCGACGCCGACTGGGCGCGCGCCGAGGCCACCGCCGGCTACGGCGCCCCGGTCGAGCTGGCGCACGAGGGCGCGGTGTACGCGGTACCAGTTGGGTCATAACCGCACGCCGGCGGTCTTGGGATCGTCGAGTTACGGATGATGGGCCGCCTGCGGCGGCGTCCTCCGGATGATGTCGCGGCCGGCGCGTTAGGCGAGGCAGGGACGCCGAGCGCGCCGCCGCCGCGACGCCGTGCGGCCGGGCATCCGTGCCCGGCCGGGGGGACGCGCGCCCCCGCGCGGCATGGATGCCGCGCGGAACCGGCCCCACGGACGCCGAGCGCAGCGAGGCCCATCAGCGGGCTAACCTGCATAGGCGATGTCCGAGCGCGACCTGTTTGCCAATTTCGAGCGGATGCGGCGCGAGATGGACCAGCTGTTCGGCGACGTGATCGGGCGCGGGGGCGTGGGGCGCCGGCGCCCCGGGTTTCTGCCGGCGGTGGACGTGGCGTACACGCTCGAGCCGCCGCGGGCGATCGTCACCGCCGAGCTGGCCGGGATCGATCCGGGCGAGATCGAGATCGAGATCGAGGGCCGCAAGCTGCTCTTGTCCGGCAGCCGCGGGCCGGCGCCGACGCGGACCGACGTCTACCAGCAGGTGGAGATCGAGCGCGGGCAGTTCCGCCGCGTGATCGAGCTGGGCGCCGACGTGCGGGGCGAGGAGGCTAAGGCGACGTACGAGGACGGGATGCTGCGGATCGAACTTCCACTCGTGCGCGTACCCGGCGCCCGCCCGGTCCAGGTCACTGAGGGTGGCGCGTGATCGAGGTCGGGACCGGCGAGCGCTCCCCGCGCGACGTGGCGGTCGGCGCGACGCGTGAGCTGCCCAGCGAGGTCGGGGTCCTGCCGCTGCGCGACAACGTGACGTTCCCCGACATGCTGGTCCCGCTCAACATCGGGCAGCCCCGGAGCGTCGAGCTGATCAACGAGGTCCTGCGGGGCGACCGGTCGATCGCGATGGTGGCGAGCCGCAATCCCCAGGTGGAGACGCCGAGCCCCGACGACCTCTACGACGTCGGCGTGCTCGGCGTGGTGGCGCGGATGATCCGCGTGCCGGACGGGACGCTGCGCGTGCTGATCCAGGGCGGCCAGCGGATCCGGATCACGCGCTGGGTCAGGACCGAGCCCTACCTGGTGGCGGAGATCGAAGAGCTGCCCGACGTGGTCAACCCGAGCCCCGAGCTGACCGCGCTCATGCGCAACGTCCAGCAGACGTTCACGGACATCATCGAGCAGGTTCCGTACCTGCCCGAGGAGCTCCAGGTGATGGTCGCCAACGTCGACGACCCGAGCGTGCTCGCCCACCTGATCGCCGGCGCGTTGCGGATCCCCACCGAGGAGAAGCAGGCGCTGCTCGAGGAGGTCGACGTGGCCAAGCGGCTGCGCCGGCTCTCGGAGATCCTGGCCCGCGAGCTCGAGCTGGTGGCGATCGGTTCGAAGATCCAGTCCCAGGTCCAGTCCGAGCTCGACAAGGGCCAGCGCGAGTACTTCCTGCGCCAGCAGCTCAAGGCGATCCAGGACGAGCTGGGCGAGACGGACGAGGTGCAGGCCGAGGTGAACGAGCTGCGGGCGCAGCTGGACGCGATCGAGCTTCCCGCGGTGGCGCGCAAGCAGGTCGACCGCGAGCTGGGGAGGCTCGAGCGCCTGCAGCCGGCGATGGCGGAGTACGGCGTGATCCGGGCCTACCTCGAGTGGATCGCGGCGCTGCCTTGGGACAAGGAGACCGAGGACAACCTCGACCTCGAGCACGCGCGCACGGTCCTCGACGAGGACCACTACGACATCGAGCAGGTCAAGGAGCGGATCCTCGAGTTCCTGGCCGTTCGCAGGTTGAAGCCGGACGCGCGCGGGTCGATCCTGTGCTTCGTCGGCCCCCCCGGCGTCGGCAAGACGTCGCTCGGGCGCTCGATGGCGCGCGCGCTCGGGCGCGACTTCGAGCGGATCAGCGTCGGGGGGCTGCGCGACGAGGCCGAGATCCGCGGCCACCGCCGGACCTACATCGGGGCATTGCCGGGCGTGATCATTCGCGCGCTGCGCGACGCCGGCGTGCGCAATCCGCTGCTGATGATCGACGAGATCGACAAGATGGGCTCGGACTTCCGCGGCGACCCGTCGAGCGCGATGCTCGAGGTGCTCGATCCCGAGCAGAACTCGACGTTCCGCGACTACTACCTCGACCTGCCGTTCGACCTCTCCGACGTCCTGTTCGTGTGCACCGCGAACACGCTCGACACGATCCCGGGGCCATTGCGCGATCGCATGGAGGTGATCCAACTCGCGGGCTACACCGAGGAGGAGAAGCTCCAGATCGCCAAGCGCTATCTGGTTCCGCGCCAGATCGAGCGCAACGGCCTCAGCCCGAGCCGGATCGCGTTCACCGACCCGGCGCTGCGCGTGATCATCTCCGACTACACCCGCGAGGCGGGGGTGCGGCAGCTCGAGCGCGAGATCGGGACGATCTGCCGCAAGATCGCCCGTCAGGTGGCGGAGGGGGTGTTGAAGCGTAAGGTCACGATCACCGAGCCGCGAGTTCGCTCGGCGCTCGGGAAGCGGAGGTTCTTCTCCGAGACCCGCCGGCGGACGTCGCGGCCTGGCGTCGCCACCGGGCTGGCCTGGACGCCGGTAGGCGGCGAGGTGCTGTTCATCGAGGCCACCGCGTTCCCCGGCAGCGGCCGCCTGACGATCACCGGACAGATCGGAGAGGTGATGCAGGAGTCGGCGCAGGCCGCGCTCTCCTACATCCGCGCCAACGCCGCCGAGCTCGTCCCCGACCTTCCCGAGGACTGGTTCGCCACCCACGACATCCACATCCACGTCCCGGCGGGCGCGACCCCGAAAGACGGGCCGAGCGCCGGGGTCGCGATGGTCGTCGCGCTGGCTTCGCAGCTGACCGGACGGCCGGTGCGCGCCGACGTGGCGATGACCGGCGAGATCACCCTGACTGGGCAGGTGCTGCCGATCGGCGGGCTCAAGGAGAAGTCGCTGGCCGCGCAGCGCAACGGGATCCGTTGCGTGATCGCGCCGGCGCTCAACGAGCCGGACGTCGACGAGATCCCCGAGCACCTGCGCAAGGACCTCGAGTTCCACTTCGTCTCGACGGTCGAGGAGGCCCTCGAGATCGCGCTGCAACGCCGCCCCGCCCGCCGGCGCGCCGGGACGCTCCAGGCGGCCTGAATAGGTTTCCGACCCGCCCGGGTGCGGGCAGAAACCCCACGAAGGGCCGCTCGATTGGCGTATCCTCAGCACTCACGACCCCATGCACGAGGGAGATCAATGTCAACACGAGGAAAGAAGTCCATGGCAGCGCCACTGAAATCCGTGGACATCTCGACCCTGAGCAAGGCGACCCCGTACATCCAGCGCATCGTCCAGGACGCGAAGCTGCGCGAGAACGTGCGGACCGCGTACGACTCGAGCCGGAGCGCCTATGCCCGCCTGACCAACGGCAAGGCGCCCGCCAAGGCGCTGATGGAGGACAAGCGCCTCCAGCGCGACCTTCAGCACGCCGTCGAGGCGCTGCGCGAGGCGACGACAGCGCTGACGGAGCCCGCGAAGAAGCGCGCCCGGAAGCGGTTCGGATTCACTCGCAAGCTCATGATCGCGGGCCTTGGGTTCGGGCTCGCGCTGGCGGGCAGCGAGAAGCTGCGCACCAAGGTCCTGGACACGGTGTTCGGCAAGGAGGAGGAGTTCGAGTACACGCCGCCTCCGGCCACCGCCTCGACGCCGCCGAGCTCACCGGTCGGAGCCGCCTAGCCAGGCGTGACTTCACCCCCATCCACGTGAACGGAGGCGCCGGCAGGCGCCTCCGGCGCGTTAAGGGGATGTTCCGCGGATGTTTCGGGGGGTCGCGAGGGCGCCAGTAGAATCGCCGGGGTGGAGGCCGCAGCCCAACCCCGCGAGCTGCCGAGCGACAAGGCGGTCCGGATTGTCGAAGCCATGAGGGCGAGCGTCGCCGCGCGAGGGATCGCCGGCGCGACGTTCGATCACGTCGCCGGCGAGGCCGGGGTGTCTCGCGGGCTGTTGCACTACTACTTCGGCACCAAGGAACGGCTGCTCGTCGAGGTCGTCCGCCGCGAGTCCGAGGTGCGCCTCGAGCGGATCGAGGAGGCGATCGAGACCTCGACGGACGCCGAGGACGTGCTCGGGGCGCTGGTGCGGGGGTTCGAGGACTTCCTGGGCGAGGGACCTACCGCGCCGGTGATGCTCTACGAGATGCTCACCCTGGCCCAGCGCAACGAGGAGATCGCGGCCGAGCTCGCCAACCTGGGCCGCCGCACGCGGTCGCATCTGAGCGACGCGCTCGAGCGCAAGCGCGAGTCGGGGGTGCTGGCGCTGCGCGTCGATCCCGACCTGGCCGCGACGTTCATGTTCGCGCTGGCCGACGGCATCACGGTCCGGCGTCTGAGCGAGCCCGAGCTCGACATCGGTCCGCTGATCGAGCAGGGAATCGCGGCCGCCCGCGCCGTACTCTCCTAGAGGCTTGTGCGCCGGTTGATCGCGCTCGCCGTCGCCGGCGTTGTGCTGCTGGTGTTGATCGTCTTGCAGTTCGTGCTGCCCAGCGTCGCCGAGCAGGAGCTGCGCGATCAGCTGTCTCAGTCGGGCACGGTGCTGTCGGTGAAGGTCAGCGCGTTTCCCGCGATCAAGCTGCTGTGGCATCACGCCGATTCTGTGGTGATACGGATCGGGCGCTACCGGTCGGGCGCGGGGCCGCTGGGCGAGCGGCTGGGTCAGACGGCCGGCGTGGGGAAGCTCGACGCGTCGGTGCAGGAGTTCCGCTCGGGGGCATTGACGCTGCGCAACGCGACGATGACCAAGCGCGGCGACGAGCTGACCGGCTCGGCGACCGTGCTGAACGCCGATCTCCGCGCCGCGGTCCCGTTCCTGAACGACGTGCAGCCGATCGCGTCGAGCGACGGGCGGCTGACGCTGCGGGGGCGGGCCAGCCTGCTGGGGCTGAACGCCACGGTCGACGCCACCGTGTCGGCGTTGAACGGCGCGCTGGTGGTCGCGCCCAACGTCCCGTTCGGGGGGATCGCCACGATCACGCTGTTCAACGATCCCCACGTGCAGGTGCAGTCGGTCGGCGCGGCGGCCGTGCCGGGCGGGTTCCGGGTCTCCGCCACGGCGACGGTGCGGTAGCGGGCACGAGAGGCCGAGTTTCTCGCCACTCGACCCTCGTCCGGTATGTGAATGGCGCTTCAGTCGGGCATAGCACGAGTTTCGTGCCAGTCGCGCCTCGGGCGGTAGACGAGTGGTGAGTTTCTCGCCCTCCGTGTGGGATGGGTGAAACGGATCGGCTCGTAACGTCGCGACGCCTTGGGCGTGGGGCGGCCGCGCCCGGTCCGCCGGCTTTGCTGAGCGGGTCAGCCGCTCATGCCGCCGTCGATCGACAGCGTGTGCGAGGTGACCATCGCGCTGTCATCCGAGGCGAGGTACAGCATGCCCTGCGCGATCTCGTCGGTTGTGGTGTGGCGCCCCAGCGGAATCATCGCGTCAAACGCCTGGGCCGCCTCGTCGCGCGGCAGTCCGGTCGCGCGGGTCTCGATCGAGTCCTGAAACGGGGTTGAAGTCGGACCGGGATGCATGGTGTTGACCCGGATCCGCCGCGGCGCTAGCTCCTTGGCCGCCGCGCGCATCAGCCCGACCTGAGCGTGCTTGGCGGCGACGTAGCCCGACGCTCCGGGCGCTCCGATCAGCCCGACCACGCTCGAGGTGATGATGACGCTCCCGCCATCGGGGACGTGCGGGATCGTGTGCTTGAGCACGTGGAACGCGCCGAGGACGTGGACGGCCAGGGTGCGCGCGAACGCATCGGACGGGTAGTCGACGAGCCCGGTCACCTCGCCGGTGATGCCGGCGTTGCTGATCACGACGTCGAACCGCCCGTAACGCTCGATGCCCTCCGCCACGGCGCGGGCCACCGCGTCCTCGTCGACGACGTCCGCCATGGTGGCCAGCACGTTGTCCTCGCCCAGCTCCTCGGTGGCGGCTCGCAGCTTTGCGTGATCGATGCCGACGAGGTGGAGCCGCGCGCCCTCGGCGACGAACAGCTGCGCCGTCGCCAGCCCGATCCCGGACTCGCCACCGGTGATCAACACGACCTTGTCATCCAGCCGGGGCATTTCCGGCCGGATCTTATGCGGGCCGGTCATTCAGCGCACGTAGACGGCGAAGAAGTCGCGGTCGTCCGGCGTCAGGTAGCGCAGCGGCGAGCGCACCATGTCGGCCAGCAGGTTGGCCGGGTGCCCGGCGCCGGGGGAGCGGTACGTGATGAAGCTCGGCCAGTAGGAGTTGATGTCGAGCTCCATCGCGCGCACCGCGCCGGCGTGCACGAGGATCCGGGCCAGCGAGGCCACTGTCTGGTCGGGTGCCGCGGCGTAGATGAGGTTGCCGTGGCGGTCGATCCCAGCCCCCGAGCGCCATACGTAGATTTGGTTTCCGAGCGTCGCGCCCCATTCGGGGCCGTTCGACAGGTTGTGGTTGACCTGGCCGTGGTCGACGATCAGCGGCAGGTCCTGGCGCGCGAACACGACATTCGGGCCCGCGTCCGACCCGCCCGTCCAGGCCGTCAGGTCGACCCGGCCGCTGCTGTACCCGACGAGCGTCGCCATCCCATCGTGCAGCCGAGCGTACGTGCGGCCGTGGTACGCGAACCCGCCGTTCGAGTCGGCCAGCTTGAAACCGCTGTTGAAGGTGGCCACCAGGTGGCCACGTGCGCTCATCGGCACCGCCGTCGGTCCGCGTGCCGGCATCCGCACGGCGGGCTCCTGCAGCCCCGGGTATAGGTGCACCGAGGCGCGCGTGTGGTCGATCCACGCGATCCCGGCGACGATGCGCGGATAGTTGGGGTCCGGTCGATAGCTCGTGATCAGGACCGGGGGGCGGGAGCCGCCGTTTGAGAACGTGGCGTGCCACATGCCCTCTCCGGGCAGCGCCGGATGGATGACCGGCTGGATCGGGTGTGGCCGGTAGAAGTGGTGAACGGCGGCCTGCCCGGTCGCGGCGGCGCCAGTGCCGGTGCCGGTTCGCGGTCCGGGCGCGGGGAAAGCCCCGCCTTGGCCGGGGAGCGAGTGCAGCGCCGGTCCGCCCGTGGCGGGCGCGTTCAGCGAGTAGTACCAGTTCTCGACGGTGTTGACGAGGCCGCGGGCGCCGTGGTCGCGCAGCCACTCCACCGTGCGGATGCCGAGGCTCGAATCCGACCGCTGCGTCATGGCGTCGACGTAGGAGACGCTTACCGGGACCAGGCAGAGTGACGCCGCCAGCAACGCGATCCGCCGCGCGCGCCGCCCGCGCGACGGCCGTCGCTTCGCCGGCGCGGACCACGTCGTCCGACCGCGCGGCGGTGGGGGAGTGACAGGTGTCTTGGCGGGCGCGAGCACGAGACGCTCCAGTTGTACACGCGATCGCCGCCCCGAAATCCCACAGTGAAAGGAGCCTCATGTAGCTCCTACATTGCGTTGAGGTGCCCGGCTTACCGTGCCTGGAATGCCGACTGCCGGAGGAGGCACGTGGCTGCCCGACGAGGTGCGCAGCAACTCGCTCGTGGTCGGCGTCGAGCGAGGCCCGGGCGTTCGCCGTCCCGCTCCCGCTCCCGCGGCGCGCCGGGCGCCCTGGGCCGCCGTGCTGGTCACGGTCCGGCCCAAGCAGTGGATCAAGAACGCGCTGGTGGTGGCGGCGGCCGGGGCCGCGGGGGCGCTCGGGCATGACGACGTGCCGATCCGGGTCGGGCTGGCGTGCGTGGCGTTCTGCCTGCTGGCCTCCGGCATCTACGCGATCAACGACGTGCGCGACGCCCCCGAGGATCGACTGCATCCGCGCAAGCGCTTCCGCCCCGTCGCGGCCGGCGAGCTCGATCCGCGCATGGCCACCCTGCTCGGGGTCGGGCTGGTCGCGGCCGGGATCGTCCTGTCCGCGGCGATCCGCCCGCTGCTGGGCGTGGTGGCGGTCGGCTACGTGGCGCTGACGGTCACGTACACGGTCGCGTTGCGCCGCATCGCGATCCTGGACATCGCCGCGATCGCCGGGGGCTTCGTGCTGAGGGCCGTCGCGGGCGGGGTCGCGGCGCCGGTGACCCTGTCACGGTGGTTCGTGCTGGTCGTCACCTCGGCCGCGGTGCTCGTCGCGGCGGCCAAGCGTCAGGCCGAGCTCCGACGGACCGAGCAGGCCGGGACCGGCGGGCGGTCCGTGCTCGAGCGCTACGGCGCCCCGCGCCTGCGACTGATCATCGCCGGAAGCGCCGCGGTCGCGCTGTTCGCATACGGCGTGTGGGCGTTCGCGCTGCCCGATGTGGACGGGATCCCGTGGCGCCCGCTGACCCTCGTCCCGTTCGCTGCCTGCCTCGCCCGCTACGGCATCCTGATTGGGTCTGGCGCCGGCGAGGCGCCCGAGGAGCTGCTCTTGCGGGACCGCTGGCTGGCACTCTGGGGCGCCGTTTGGCTCGTGTTGTTCGCGCTTGGTGTCCATGCCGCCGGTTGACCTCGCTCCGCCACCCGCGGTGCATACGCCCGAGCACGCGTGGCTACGTGGCTGGGGCGGCGGTCCGGGCGCCGCCGGGTGGCTCATCCGTCCGGAGCGGGTGGAGTCGTTGAGCGTTGGGCTCGAGCTGCATCGCGCGGCACCCGGGCGGTGGGCCGGCCTGCTCGCGCGGGGCATGGGACGCAGCTACGGCGACGCCGCCCAGCTGAATGGCGGGCTGGTGCTCGACACCACGCGTCTGAAGGGGTTTGCGTTCGACGAGCTCGATGGCACAGTCACCGCGTGCGCCGGCGTCACGCTGGGTGAGTTGCTGGGAGCGCTCGTGCCCCTCGGGTGGATGGTGCCGGTCGTGCCAGGCACCCAGCACGTGTCGGTCGGCGGCGCGATCGCCAGCGACGTCCACGGCAAGAATCACGGTGTCGCCGGGACGTTCGGAAGCCATGTCGCGGCGATCGGGCTGTTGAGCGCGGCGGGCTCGGTCCTCGAGCTGACCCCGCAGGACGACGGGTTCGCCGCGACGCTCGGCGGGATGGGCCTGACTGGCGTGATCGCGTGGGCGCGGATCCGGCTGATCCCGGTGAGCAGCCCGTTTCTCGCCGTCGACACCGACCGCGTCCGCGACCTCGAGCACGCGCTGGAGGCGTTGCGCGCCCCCGGCGGGCCCCACCGCGTGGCGTGGCTCGACCTGCTCGGGCCGCGCCTCGGGCGGGGCATCGTGACCCGCGCCGAGCATCTCGCGGGCGACGCGGTGCCGGTGGGCGCGCGCGGCGGGGCGACGATTGCCTCGCGAGCGACGGTCCCGTCCCGGTGGCCGCAGGCGCTGCTCCGTCCGGACGCGGTCCGGGCGTTCAACGACGTCCGTTTCCGCACGGCTCCGGTGCGCGCGCGTGGGCGGGTCGAGGCGATCGGGCGCCACATGTTCCCGCTGGACGCGCTCGACGCCTGGCCGCGTCTGTACGGCCAGGCTGGTTTGGTGCAGTACCAACTGGTGGTCCCGTACCGGGCGGAGGCGACACTCGAGGCGGTGATCGGCGAGCTGCGGCGAGCCTCGGTTCCCTGCTACCTCGCCGTGCTCAAAGACTTCGGGGAGGCGGGTGGTCCGCCCCTTTCCTTCCCGATCGCCGGGTGGACGCTGGCGCTGGATCTGCCGCGCGCCGCGCCCGGCCTCGAGCCTGCGCTCGACCGCTGCGACGCGCTCGTGGCGCAGGCCGGCGGCCGCGTGTACCTGAGCAAGGACGCGCGGATGCGACCGGAGGCGCTGCGGGCGATGTATCCACGGCTGCAGGAATGGCGCGCGGCGCGCGACCGGATCGATCCGGACGGCGTGTGGCGCTCCGATCTCGCGCTCCGGACGGGGCTGGTCGAGCGATGAACGTTCTGCTGATCGGCGGGGCGTCCGAGATCGGGCTCGCCATCGTGCGGCGACTCGCCGGGGACGGACCCGTGCGCGCGCACCTGCTCGGGCGCGATCGCGACCGCATGGCCGCGGCGGCTGCCGCGCTCAATCTCGACGCCGAATGCGATCTGGTCGACGCCGAGACGCTCGAAGAGCACGAGGAGGCGATCGCACGCGTGTTCGCCCGCGCCGGCGGCTTCGACGTCGTGGTGGTCGCGGTGGGCGTACTGGGCGGGCAGGCCGGCCTGGACGCCGATCGCGCCGAGTCGATCCGGGTGATGCGGGTCACGTTCCTGGGCGCAGCTTCGCTACTGATGGCCGCCCTTGGCGCGCTCCGGCGGCAACGCCGAGGCGCGCTGGTCGTCCTCTCGAGCGCCGCGGCGGAGCGCCCGCGCGCCGGCAACCCGGTCTACGGCGCCGCCAAGGCCGGGCTCGACAGCCTCGCCCACGGGTTGGCCGACTCGCTCGCCGGCAGCGGGGTGCGGGTGCTCGTGGTGCGGCCCGGCTTCGTCCGGACTCGGATGACCGCAGGCCTGAGGCCGGCGCCGTTCGCCGTGAGCGCGGATGCGGTCGCCGACGCGACAGTGCGGGGACTCGCCGTCGGCGCGCACACGGTCTGGGTGCCGGGCGGCCTACGCTACGTGTTCGCGGTGCTCCGCCACCTGCCCCGTCCGATCTACCGCCGGCTGCCGTTATGAGACGCAACACGCTGCTTGTCGACATCGCGATCGCGGTGGCGATCACCGTACTCGTGCTGATCCTGCTCCCCGGCCTCGCCGTGGTCGCCATCCTCGCCCTGATCGTGCTGCTCGTCTGCGGCGCGAGCTTCGCGATCGCCGGCTGGCGGCGTCGCCGTGCGCGTCGCCGCGCTCCCCGATCGCGGCGCTCGCTGGCGCGGTGAGCCGCCCCAGCGAGCCATCTGGGCTGACCCGCCGCGCGGTCCTGCGCGGCGCCGCGGTGGCGGGGGCGGCGGCGCTGATCGATCCCGCGGCGGGTCTTGCCACAGGGCGCCCGCCCGGTTTGTTCAGTCGCCGTGTCGGCACGATCGCCGGTGGGGTCACGGCCGCCGTCGCCGCCGTGCGTCCGTTCTCGCTGGTCGGCGTGGAGTGGAGTGCCCCCGCGCGGGCGGGGATCGAGCTACGCACGCGGTCTGCCGGGGGCGCCTGGGGAACGTGGGCGGCGGCATCCGTCCTCGGTCACGCTCCGGACGGGCCAGCTGACCACGACCGTCGGTTCGGCGAGCCGATCTGGGTCGGAGCCGCGACCGAAGTCCAGCTGCGGAGCGCCTCGGCGGTCCACGGCGTTCGCCTGCACTTCGTCGCCGCGGGTGCCCCAGGTCCGCGCGCGGCCACCGCCGCCGCGGCAGCGGGGGCCGCGGCGTTGCCGCTCGCGCAGCCGTTGCTCGACGCCGGCCCGGGACAGCCGCCGATCATCGCGCGCGCGACCTGGGCCCAGGGCCACGCGCCGGCGCGCCACGTGCCCGAGTACGGCACGGTCAAGCTTGCCTTCGTCCACCACTCGGAGACGCCCAACGGCTACGGCGCTGGCCAGGTCCCCTCGATCCTGTTCTCGATCTTCGTCTACCACCGCTACGTCCGCGACTACTTCGACATCGGCTACAACTTCGCCGTCGACGCGTACGGGCGGATCTGGGAAGCGCGCGCGGGCGGGATCGACCAGGCGGTGATGGGTGCCCACGCCGGCGGCTACAACACGGAGTCGACCGGCGTGGTGGTGCTGGGCAGCTTCGCCGGCGTGGCGCCGCCACCGGCCGCTTTGAGCGCACTCGAGCGGCTGCTCGCGTGGAAGCTCGCGCTGCACGGCGTGCCGGCGGTCGGTCGCGTGTCGGTCGAGGTCTCGCCCGACGGCGCTGTCTACACGGCGTTCGCGCCCGGGTCGCACGTGTCGCTGCCGCGGATCGCCGGCCACCGGGACGGCGACCAGACCAGCTGCCCCGGCGAGGCGCTGTACGCGCGGCTGCCGTCGATCCGCCCGCGTGTGGCCGGCCTCGTCGGGAGGGCGCTGCGGCTGAGCATCGCCGCGCCCGTCGCGCCGGTCAGCCTCGGGACCTCCGTGACGGTCGCCGGCCGGCTCGCCGAGTTGGCCGGCGGCGCGCCGGTGGCCGGCACCCCGATCGAGCTCCAGGTCCTCACCGCAACTCGCGTCGAGACGACGATCGCGACCCTGGTCAGCGACGCGGGCGGAGGCTGGACCTTCCCGGTCACGCCGGCCGGGAACACGTTGCTGCGGGCGCTGCACAGGGTGGCGCCGGCGGCGGTCTCCGACGTCGTTGTGATCGCGGTGGCGCCGGTCTTGACGCTGTCGCTCGTGTCGTCCTCGCCGCTCGTCGTGAGCGGCACGGTCACGCCGGCCGGGCCGCGCGTGACGATCGACCTCTACCGGGGTCGTCGGCTTGTCGCATCCAAGGCGGTCACGGCCCCGGGCGGCAGCTTCCGTGCCCGGGTCAAGCAGCCGCACCCGGGCCGGTATGTGGTTATCGCGCGCACCGCGGCGAGCGCCCGCTACGCCGCCGGCGCCTCGGCTCCGGTGGCGCTGATCGTCTAGTGGGCCTGGGCCGGGCCGCGCCAGACCCGCGACGCGCCGCCCCACCTCGAGGGGGCGCTTAGGCGAACAGCTTCCGGGCGCGGATCAGCATCCGCAGCCGCCCGGTCGGGCGTATCTTGCCCGCCACCAGCGCGCGCCACGGCTCGGTCCGCCCGGCCGCGATGTCGACCCAGTCGGCCAGCCGGCAGTGGAAGGTCAGATCGGGGTGCTCGGCCTTCCCCGGCGCGGCCGAGGTGCGCCCGTTGTCGATCCGCAGATGCCAGGGCTCGGCGTCGGAAAAGTCCCACTGGATCGTGGCGCCGGGCGCGACGGATGGGTCGATCTGCCGGCGCAGCCCGTCGAACAGCATCGCGGTGGCCTCGGGGTTGGGGGTGACCGGACCGTTCGGCTCGCCCAGGTAGCCGGCGCGCAGCAGCGTCAGGCCGCGATGTGCGCGTTCGGCCGGCGACTGCTCGAAGGGGAGCCCGAGCCGCATCTTCGTGGGATCGAGGCCGGCGGCGCGCAGGCGCCCGTCCATCGCCTCGGCCCCCTGGGCGAAGATGTCCTGCAGGGTGAAGCCGAAGCTCGTCACGTAGCGCTCGTCCCAGTCCGGCGGCACGAACACGGCGGCGGTGAACGGCAGCACCTCGCGCAACAGGTCGGCGATGGCCGGCTCGCAGTCGGGATCCTCGCGCACCAGGTCGGCGATCATCTTCACGCCGAACGCGATGTGGCGCTGCTCGTCCCGCGAGACGTTCGCAATGCCGGATCGCAGCCCGGGGAGGAGATCGCGCTTCCCCAGCCCCTCCTCGATGAAGTGCTGGCCAGGCTGGGCCAGCGACGCCTCGATCACGACGTGATACAGCGTGATGGCCTGCGCCAGCTTCGGCGTGGAGCGGTCGCGCCGCAGCTCATCGGCCATCCGGTCCAGCCGCTCGAACACCTTGCGAAAGCCCCACGTCAGCTTGGGGCGGGTCTGGTCCAGCGCCGAGGCGACGTCGTCGCCGGCGCCGACCACCTCGCGCATGAACCGCGCGAACAGCACCGCGTGGCGCGCCTCGTCGACCTGCTGGGTGGCCAGGAAGTACTTCTGCTCCTCCCGCGGGGCGGCGTCGATGAACGGGGACAGGTTGTCGGCGACGGAGTCCTCGCCATGGAAGAACAGCGAGTACGTCCACAGGGCGCTGCGGCGGTCGATGTCGGTGAGCTCGCCCTGCCACTGCTCGCGGTCACGGGTGAAGTTGATGTCGGTGGCGCGCCAGTTCCCGTGCTCCCAGCGGGCGTACAGATCGACGTAGGAGACCTGGTCGGCGGCGATCGGCCCGGGCATCGCTCAGTCGCCGCCCAGCTTGGGCGAGCGCCACGGCTCGCGCAGCCGCGCCTCGAGCTCGTCGGCCAGGTCCCCGATGGCGATCCGCACCTGGGTCAGGCTGTCGCGGTCGCGCACGGTCACGGTGTGGTCCTGGAGCGACTGGTGGTCGATGGTCACCGCCCACGGCGTGCCGATCTCGTCCTGGCGGCGGTAGCGCCGGCCGATCGCGCCGCCCTCGTCGTACTCGGCCTGGACGCGGTCGCGCAGGTCGAGGTACACCTCTCGGGCCAGTTCGGGCTGGCCGTCCTTGCGCACCAGCGGGAGGACCGCGACCTTAACCGGCGCCAACAGCGGGTGCAGGCGCAGCACGGTCCGCGCCTCGCCCTCGATCGTGTCCTCGTCGTAGGCGTCGACCATGAACGCGAGCAGCGCCCGGTCGGCGCCGGCGGCCGGCTCGATCACGTGCGGGACGTAGCGCTCCCCGGACGCGGTGTCGACGTACTCGAGCTTCTGGCCGGAGAACTTGGCGTGCTGGGTCAGGTCGAAGTTGCCCCGGTTGGCGATCCCCTCGAGCTCGGACCACCCGATCGGGTAGAGGTACTCGACGTCGCTGGTGGCGCTCGAGTAGTGCGACAGCTCGTCCTGGTCGTGGGCGCGCAGCCGCAGGTGATCGGGCCGGATCCCGAGCCGCGTGTACCAGTTCATCCGCTCCTGGAGCCAGTGCTGGTGCCACATGCTCGCCTCCGCGGGCGGGACGAAGAACTCCATCTCCATCTGCTCGAACTCGCGGGTGCGGAAGATGAAGTTCCCCGGGGTGATCTCGTTGCGGAAGCTCTTGCCGATCTGGGCGATCCCAAAGGGCGGCTTCTTACGCGAGAACTGCAGGTAGTTCTTGAAGTTGAGGAAGATCCCCTGGGCGGTCTCGGGGCGCAGGTAGACGGTCGATCCCTCTTCTTTCACCGGGCCAACCGTCGTCTCGAACATCAGGTTGAAGTCACGCGCCTCGGTCAGATCGCAGTCGGGCGTCTCGCCGGGGTGCTTGGACGGCTTGCGCCCGCACGCCGACTCCTCGATGTGATCGGCCCGGAAGCGCAGCTTGCACGTGCGGCAGTCGATCAGCGGGTCGGTGAACCCGGCCAGATGCCCGCTCGCCTCCCACGTCCGCGGGTGCTGGATGATCGCCGAGTCCAGGGCGACTACATCGTCGCGCTCCTGGAGCATCGCCCGCCACCACTGGGCCTTGACGTTGTTCTTGAGCAAGACCCCGTAGTGGCCGTAGTCGTAGCTCGAGCCCAGGCCGCCGTAGATCTCGCTGCTCGGAAAGACGAACCCGCGGCGCTTGCTCAGCGAGACGATCTTGTCCATCGTGACGACATCGGTGCCGGACATCAGGAGACGTAGTTTGCCCGTCCGCGCCGTTTGGATGCGTGCACCCCGATTTTGAGCAGGTCGAGGCATGCTGCTCGAGGGCAAGGCGGCGGTCATCTACGGCGCCGGCGGGAAGTCGGCGGCGCAGCCGCCCAGACGTTCGCGCACGAGGGAGCGCGGGTGTTTCTGGCCGGTCGGACGCTCGCGAACTTGGAGCGAGTGGTGGGGGCGCTTGCGGCCGGCCCAGGGGCCGCGTCTGGAGTCGGGATCGCCGAGGTCGACGCGCTCGACGCCGGCGCGGTCGACTGCCACGCCGACGAGGTCGTGGTCGCGGCGGGATCGATCGACATCTCCTTCAACCTGATCTCGCATCCCTTCGTGCAGGGCAGTCCGGTCGGCGAGATGTCGCCGGAGGAATACGTCGACCCCGTGCTGAGCACCGTCCGGTCGACCTTCCTGACCGCGCTCGCCGCCGCGCGGCACATGATTGGCCAGCGCTCCGGAGTGATCCTGATGTTCGGCGGCGCGGCGGACCCGCCGCGGGGTGGTCGTTTGGGGAGTCTGCAGGTGGCGCTGCACGCGGTCGAGGCCATGCGCCGGCAACTTGCCTCGGAGCTCGGCGAGTACGGCGTGCGGGCGGTGACCCTGCTGACCAGCGGAATCCGCGAGACGATCCCCGAGGACGTTCCCGCACGGCAGCCGATTTCCGAGGCGATCGAGCCAGCACGCTGCTGGGGCGGGCGGCGACGCTCGAGGACGTCGGCGGAATCGCGGCGTTCGTGGCCTCGGATCACGCGCGCACGATCGCCTGGGCGAGCATCAACATCAGCAGCGGGACGCTTCTGGACTAGCCTCTGAATCGTGCGGCCCGCATCCGGGTGGATCGGCTCGCCGCTGTCCTTCGCCGCAACAAGGTAATGCCGGGCGATCGGCGCCGATCGGAGCCCGCGGAGCGCGCTAGCAGCCGGCTCGACGCGTGTCAGTCCGGAGAAGCCCCGACCGAGGACCGATCGGGATCACCGGGACCGAAGCTGCTGCCCGGACGAAGATAGAAGCTTCCCTTATCGGGCACGTGCTCGAACCGAAGTGCGAGAGTCTAAATGCTCCCGATTTCGCCTAGTTCGTCGTACCAGGATCGGGTGCGTCGCAGACGGGTCTTCAGCGGCTCGTCTGGAGGTGTCGCGACATGTCGCGATACCAGTTTTACCGTCAGTTTTCAATGCGACGCCTCGCGAAAAACTTCGCAAATTGCGCATGAATATCTCTGTGGAGGCTTGCTGGAAGGCCGATTACTTACTAGGTTCGCAGTCGGCTATCGGGGGCCGTTCAGTGGCAATTCTTGTCGGAACCGGGGTGGGATCCGAAGGAACTCGTGATGTGTGCGAATCAATCACGTCTTTATTTTTTCGGCGCAGTAATGGCCGCTACCGCCCTGGCCTGTGGGGTGTTCGCGGGGCCGGGACTCGCGAACGCGGTTCCCCCCAAGACCGATCAACAGGCCGCTCCAGCGTTATCGGTCGTGCCGGGCGGCAGCTCCCAGTCCGAGACCCAAACAACGAGCCGCGCGGCGCCGGCCATGGCGGCGTCGCTAACACCCGCCAGGCCGTCTCCCGGCGTTGAGGTCGGAGTCACCATGCTCGTCGGCGGCCAGGCCTCGGCAGGCGCACGCACCAGTGCCAGCGCCCCGTCGTCGACGAGCACAGCCTCCGCCCCGACGAATCCCTCACCCACCGATCCCCTCCGAGGGGACGGGGTCGCAGCGCAGCTTCCCGCGCCACCGCCGTCGGCGACCCATCCGTCAGCGACACAACCGGCTGCCACGAAACCTGGCGCGGCCAAGCCCGCTATGCCGGAGCTCCAGGCAACACCGTCGACGACACCACCCGTCGCGGTGCCGCCGTCCGCGGCAAAGGCCACTGCACCGCAGCCGTCCGCGACACCCCCATCCGCGCCAGAGCCAGTTGGGACTTCACCGCAGATGAATGCGGCTACCGCGATGCTGCCAGTCGCGGCTTCGCCCAGCGCGCCGCGCCCAGTCGCGACACAACCCGTCGCGACACAATCTGTCGCGACGCAGCCAGTCCAGGCTCCGACAGCTCGGCCGTCCACGGGCACCGGCGCGTCTGGTCTGCACCAACTTCAGTCGTTGGTGACGCACTCGCCATGGGCCGAAGCGCACCAGGTAGCGCGCCTCGTTCCGACGCCTGGCTCGTCCCCTTCGGGCGAGCCTACTCATCTCTGGCTCGCGATGGCCCGGGGACCGCTCGGGCCGGCGATGCGATCGCCGGGCGCCCTTGCCGCTTCGGCTGACCTCGAGACTGGGCCAGCGCGCGTGGCTGCCGCGCCACCGCGCCACGCGCAGTCGGGCAAGCCCGCGTCCGTCGCCCGTCCGCGCGCCGGTACGCCCCCGCCGATCCCGCAGGCCCTGTCATCGGCGCCGCCGGTTCAAACACGGCTGCCAGTCGGTGGCGCGGCTGCAGCCGGCGGCGGCGGTGTTGCCTCGGTCGCGCCCTCTGTCCTGGTTGCGTTTGAGGCGTTCGCTCTCGCGCTCGCGACGATCGTGCTTGCGCGCTTCTCACTCGATCTCGCGATGTGGCGATCGACGATGCTCGGGTCCCGACTCGAACACCCCGGCTGACCACCACGGCTGATCACCAGCGGCGGCCGCCTTGCTCAGGTGCTCGTCGCGTCACGCCGGCGCCGCCGGCTTGCGTGACCCCGTTCGATCAACGTTCTGCCCAGCCGGTCTCGTTCCGGGCCTGAGGACGTCAACCAAAGAGGACTCAGCAACCATGAAAGTCATACGTAGCGGGTCTCACCCCCCGCAGAAGCACCGAACTGCAGCGTGGTTGACGCTGCCGATCAGTGTGCTCGCGCTGGCTTTCCCGGCAACGGCGCTAGGAGCTCAGACGGGTGCAGCGCACCCTAAGCCCAAGGCAAACAGCGTCGGCGGGGGGCCATCGCGCGATGCCGGCGCCGGCCGTGGCAATACGCTGCTGGTCCTGGGCAGTGGGTACGGAAGCCCGGGGGGCTCGCCGCTGGTCCGAGTCGCGCAGCTTCGCCTCGCGCTGGCGGGTTATCCGTCTGCCGGCATCGATGGGCTATATGGACCGCGCACGCGACAGGCGGTGGTTGCGTTCCAAGCGGCGCACGGCCTCCAGGTGGACGGCGTCGTCGGTCCTCGGACATGGGCAGCGCTGAGCAGGCCGGTCATCAGCCTGGGGCCAGGCGCAGGCGATCGACCGGGCGGCACGAACCTCGTGCGTTCGCTTCAGCGCCGCCTGGGGTATGCCGGCGATTCGCCCGGTCCGATCGATGGGCGTTATGGCGCGCTCACCGACGGAGCGGTCCGGCAGTTCCAGCGCGCACACGGCTTGCCGGTCAGCGGGCTGGCCGGCCCGCGCACGCTGGCGCTTCTCGCCACGACCGTGCTACCGGCCCGCCGATCGAACCCGCTCGCCCAAGAGTCCACGCCGTCGGGAAAGCCCGCGCCACCGGTGACCCGATCGAACCGCCACCCGCGGCCGGCCGGCTCCACTGAGGCCTCTGCGCCTCGGCAGGGTCCCGGGAGGTCCGCGCGCACGGTGCTGCCCCAGGGAGGCCACCGGCCGGGCCTAGGAGCCGTGCCGTGGATGGTCATCCTGGGCGGCCTGGCGTTCTCGCTGGCGTTGGTACTCGCTGCTCGGTTACTGATCGCCGTCCTCCGGCCCGGGCCCTCGGCGAGGGACGGACAGTCCGCTCACGCAGCCAGGGAGGGCGGCCATGTGGAATCGGCTGCGCTCGAACCGGCAGGCCTCACAGCGAGCAATGACGACGAACGCTGCCTCGCCGGAACCAACGACACACAGATTCACACCAACGGGCATCACGCCGGAGCCAGTGCGGCTGGCATTGGCAATGGCGTGGATAGCCGGCTCTCCCGGGGGCAAGCGGACGATTGCCCGGAGTCGGCCGACACCGCTAGCGCTTTCAACCTCGGTCCGCTGTTTGAAGGCCAAGGGGGCGTGGTTGAAGCGCAAGCGGCCTATGGCCGCACCGATGAGCGTGGCCATGGCACCGCCGCCTCGAACCTCGGCCGATTGCTCGAAGAGCAAGGGGGGCTGGCCGAGGCCGAGGCGGCTTATCGTCGCGCCGACGGACGCGGCGAAACTGCTAGCGCTTTCAACCTCGGTCTGCTGCTTGAAGGCCAAGGGGGCGTGGTTGAAGCGCAAGCGGCCTATGGTCGCGCCGATGAGCGTGGCCATGGCACCGCCGCCTCGAACCTCGGTCGATTGCTCGAAGAGCAAGGGGCGCTGGCCGAGGCCGAGGCGGCGTATCGCCGGGCGGATGAGCGTGGCGATGCCGACGGTGCGTTCAACCTCGGGGTGCTGCTCAACGCGCGAGGGGCACTGGATGACGCGGCAGCGGCGTACGGTCGCGCATCCAACCGCGGCCACAATGCCGCCGCCTTATCTCTCGGTGTTCTCCTCGCGGAGCAGGGGGCGCCGGCCGAGGCCGAGGCTGCGTTCCGGCGCGCCGACGAACGCGGCGACGCGGTCGCCGCGTTCAATCTGGGTGTCCTGCTGGAGGAGTGCGGCGCGCGGGCTGAGGCCGAGGCGGCGTATCGCCGGGCGGATGAGCGTGGCGATGCCGAGGGTGCGTTCAACCTCGGGGTGCTGCTCAACGCGCGAGGGGCACTGGATGACGCGGCAGCGGCGTACGGTCGAGCCTCCAACCGCGGCCACGATGCCGCTGCCTCGTCCCTCGGTGTTCCCCTCGCGGACCGGTGGCCCTGGCCGAAGCCGAGGCTGCGTTCCGGCGCGCCGACGACCGCGGCGACGCGCGCACGGCTTGCAACCTGGGTGTCCTGCTAGAGGGGTGGGGCGCACTGATCGAGGCCGACGCGGCTTTCCGTCGTGCGGAGCGGCGCAACGACCCTGAGGTCGCGAACATCGCTGGGGCCGCCGCCCAGATCTGCGCCGAGACCTAGAGGAGGCCAGCGCCGGTCGCGCTGCGCAAGCGCACCGTGAGTAGAACGAGAACCGTGCATCGCTCCGCTCGCGTGGCCGACGCACGGCAGGTCGTCTCGGCACGGAAAGAGCCGACGGTGCATCACATGCAGATGGAGAACGTCCATCCCCTGAGGATGCGGCTCCTGCGCGAGATTGAGCGAACCGGCTCGATCTCGGGCCGCTGCTGAGCGGTGCGCAACTCGGCAGCCTACCGGCATCGATGCATCCTCGAGCCCTGGAGACGCCGACCGGGCGCCAGCCTCGGCAAGGCAGCTGAGCTGAGGTTCAGTCAGCTCCGGGGCCCTGGTGGGGCGCGGAGCCTGGATGGGACGGATCGTCCCCCACTATGTAGTGCCGAAGCACGGCTCTGCGCGTTTTCCTCCGTCCCCACCAGCCGCTCGTGACGACCGCGAACAGCAGCTCGTCGCGCTTACGCTGTTGCTCCGCGCGGGCCTCGAGGCTGTCAAGCTGACTCTCGAGGACCGCGGCCCGAGTCCGCACGGCCACGAACTCGTCGAGCAGCGGAGCCAGGACGGGAACCAATGCTTCCCGCAGCGCTGAGGGCGGATCCTGTAGCGAGTCCCGGCTCAACCAATCGCTTCCTGATCTTGCTTGCTCAATCTCGGTCGCCCGCGCCAGATGGCTGACGTCCCGGCGGCGGTGCTCGAGCGCGGCCACCAACGACCGCTTCGAGACCGTCGCGGGAGCGTTCGACGGTCCACGCTCAAGCTGTCCGCGTTTGACCATCCGTTCGACCGTCTTGCGCGAGACGCCGAGCGCTCTGGCAGCGACGTCGAAGTGGACATCATCGTCAGTTTCGGGGTTCGGAGTTGCGAGCGACATGCCTACGGCGGTCTCCGACGACCCTTCCTCGCTGGTTGCCGGCTCCGCATCCTCCTGGACCACCTCGGCCTCCGGCGGCGGTTCCTCCGGCGGCGGTGCCTCCGGCTCTAGCCACGACAGATCGACTAGCTGCTCAAGCGGCGTGGATCCAGACGCTCCGGACATCATTCGGCGTGACCGCACCGGGAGCGGGCCGTACGGCAGATCGGTGGACGAGGAGGAGTGTCCGGCGGCACGACGCGGCGTGGAAGGTTGCATGGCAGGGCCTCTCAGGGGTCAGGTTCGTCGGGGTTGGTCGGATTGCCGGACGTGACGGGGCGCGCCACGGTCGCGTCGGCGGCGCACGACACGGTCGCGACGGCGTCGCGACGTTGTCGAGCGCTGTCTCGGTGACATCCCTGCACCGTCGCTCATCTGTCATCACCCTCTTCGCCGGCGACGCCCGCGGTCTCGAGCCCCTGGCGGTGGCGAAGTAGAAACTCCAGGTTTTCGGCGGCCCTCATGTGCCCTCGTCCCGCGCTCCGTCGCCAGGCGGTCTCCGCGCCGTCGAGGTCGCCGGACTCGTACAGAAGCACGCCGAGGTTGAACGCGGCGTCGGGGTCGCCTCTGCGCTCGGCGCGCTCGTAGGCCGCCATCGCTCCAGCCCTGTCACCCTGCTCATGGAGCATCGCGCCCAGGTTGAACGCGCCGGTGGCCGCGCCGCTCTCGTCAGCGCGGCGGTGGTAGAGCTCTTCGAACTCCGCAAGCGTCCGCGGCTCGGACTGGATCGCCGTGTCGGACTTCGACTCGCGGCGTAGACGAGACAGGAACAGGAGATTTGCGGCCGCTCGTACATGCCCTCGCCCCGCGCTCCGCCGCCAGGCGGCCTCGGCGGCCTCGAGGTCGCCGGACTCGTAAACAAGTACGCCCAGGTTGAACGCGGCGTCGGCGTCACCTCTTTGCTCGGCGCGCTCATACGCGGCCGTCGCGCCCGCGACGTCCCCACGCTGATGGAGCACGACCCCGAGATTGAAAGCGCCGCCGGCGTCGCCCTGCTCGTCCAGCCGGCGGAACTCTCGCTCCTCGGCGTCCGAGAGGGGAGCGGGTGGGCCGGACGAGCGACCCCACCCGGGTTTCGGACGAGGCTGGGCGTTGCCGGTGGTAACACTCGCGGCGGGAGCCGGTCCGTTCGAGTACGGCACTGGAGGCGGAGCGGGGGATCCACGGCCGGGGACGGGCAGGGTTCGTCCGCGCGTCCGGTACGCCACGGTGCCGCCGGCAACGAGGAGCGCCGCCACCACGCCGAAGACGATCACGAGCACGGCCGACCCGCCACCGGACGTGCCGTGGCCAGCAGGCTTCCCCGCTGTTCGCGCCCGTGCGGGCGCTGGCGCCCCACCGACGGGCGCCGCGGAGCGGCTCGGCGTGGTGGAGCTGGTCGTGCCGCTCAAACCGGTCTGTCCTTTGCAGCACAACCGCTGAGGACCGAGTGGATACGCGTGCACCAGCCGGTGAGGCGCCGTGGCCGTCGTCGCCCCGGAGGCGCCGACGGCCGGCGCTACGGCTTCGCTCGCCACGCCACCCAGCGCCAGGCAACTGCTGGTGATCACAGCCACGAGGCGACGCCGCCTGCTCATTCGATCGTCACCGGCGTGCCGACGGGCATCAGCTTCCCGAGCTTGAGGATCGCGGCGTTGGTAAGTCGAACGCAGCCGTGGGAGATCCGCCCAGGGATGCGGCCAGGTTGGTCGGTCCCGTGGATTCCCACGACCCCCCCGCCCGGCCAGTCGGTGAGCGTCGGGGAGCGCGCGTTGGTGCCGAATGCGAGCGGCCCATACATGGGGCTCGAGAAGCCACTCAGGCGGTCGCGCACATAGAACTGCCCGGTCGGCGTTGGCGTGCCCGGAGCCCCCACTCCGACGGGCGCGCGAAAGATGACGCGACCTGCCCGGTACAGGGTTGCGGTGAACCGGGCTCGATCGATGACAAGTCGCGTGTCGACAAACGACCAGGCCCCGAGTGAGCTCCTCGGCACCCAGCCTTCGGTGTCATTGGGCAGGATCGACAGGCCGACACGAACCCAGGTCGTGCCGTCCACATCGGCCTCGCCCTTGGCAACCACGATGTTCGAAGTACCGTCCGGGGTGAGGGTTGGCAGCTGCCCGACCGGGAAGCCTTTCGGACCCGGCTCGCTGCGGGCGACGGCAGTTCGAAGCACGGACGTCCACCGGGTGTCCGCTGTCGGGTCGCTGAGCGGTATCAGGCGATGGATCTCGAAGGCCCCCGGTAGCGACGCGAGCGGCGCACCGGCATAGGCCGGCGGTGGCGTGGGTCGGCCGTGAGCGACGACCCCGGAGGATAGAACGCGAGAGGAAAGCAGCGCCGCCACCACGAAGCTGACGACGAACGCTGCGACGAGGACGAGTCGCTTTTCCGATCCCGCGCTGCCGCGTGCCATCGCTACCCAATGAACCGAGGATTGGATTCGATGCTCGTTTGTGGAGCCTTCAACGTCACAAAGTGGGTCGAGTTGACGATCTCGACCACCTTGGCGGCGTCGAGCGGGTCATCGAAAGCGTGCGCCGCGGGAAGGAATCCCGCGAGGCGCCTGATCCACGCCGCATGACGCGCCTCGACCGAGTGAATCGCGAGCGCCCCGGCCAGGTAGCTCTTGGACTTAATCAGGGGCGCTTGCTGCTTATACGCGGCGGTCGCCAGGTCCTCGAACGCCACCGCGGTGCTGCGGAACGTCTCCGGGTTCTCGGTGACGCCGTGAAAGTTGAACATCGGCTCCTTGATCGCCGCGGAGCCGAGCAGCTGCTTGAACGCCGTGACGTGCGCGCGCTCGTGCACGCCAACGACGTGCGCCTGGTGGGCTAGAGCACCATGCAGAGCGCCGATCCGCTCGGCCTCGGTATAGAACGACGCCTGCAGGTACTCGAGCGAGAGCGCGAAGTTGAGGATCACAACGTCGCTCGAGGCTGTCTTGGCGGACGTCACGGATGGCCATGCCGTCGCCGCGCCGAGCGCGGCTGCCCCGACGCCCACCGTCCGGCGGAGGAAGGCGGACCGCGTATGACGCGGTATCTGCTCGAACGTTTCGCGTACCGCGCCGTCGACGTCGAAATCATCGAGTCGCCAAGAGGTGGCATTGACGTCCGACGTCACTGGACGATGAAGGGTTGGAAGGTTTGTTTCGCCTGAGCGACCGTGATCGGTACGTCGACCGCGACCGGCGCGGGATCCTTTCCGGCGAGCGCGCGCACCCAACCGGCATGCCGGGCTTCGACCGACACGATCCGAGCCGCCGCCGCCAGCGTCTTCGGCGTGAGGTTCACTGCCTGCCCGTTATAAACGCCGAGTCCTGCCTCCTCCAAGGATATGGCCGTCGCGATGAACTTTGCGGGGTCGGTGACCGCATCGCCGAAACTGAAGCGGGGGCTGGTCCCCGCGCTGGGCCCGAGCGCAGCACTCACATATTTGACGTGTGCCTGCTCCTCCGCTCCGACGACCTGGGCGAACTGCCGAGCCTCGCCGGTCAACCTTCCACCGGCGAGAGCCGCGGCGTAGAACGCGGCTTGAAGTCGCTCGATCAGCAGTCCGAAGGTGAGGATTTCGCGGTCGGTCGCGGCCGAGCCGCCCGGATCCGCCGAGGCGGCCAGCTCGGCGCCGCCCACAGCGATACCCGCGAGCGCGCCTCCTGCCGCAACACATCCTTTGAGCAGGCTCCCCCGGGACACTCGCGCCATCAGAGCGCCGCGTTCCCGGTCCGTCGACTTAATCCGAGGTGGGGCACGCTTGACCATCTCGGCCTCCTCTCTGTCTCTGCCCTCACAAACTACCCCGAACCGCATCCTTTCGGACGATTTTTTGCGACTTCTAACTGACGATCATCAATTCTTGGCGCCACAACCGACAGCAGCCAATTCAAAAAAGCAGGACGATCTGGCCGTCGTGGCGCATGCGGGTAGATGCGCGCCGCGCTCCTCCAGCGGCTAACCGGGATTAGGGTCGGACCGGGGCGCAGCCGCTTGGCACTCTACGCTTGAGAGTGCCAAAGGCCCGGGGCTATACTTGGTAAAGCGCGATGCCGATCTACGAATACAGGTGCGAGCAGGGACACACCTTCGAGGTCATGCAGCGTATGAGCGACGATCCCGTGCAGACCTGCGAGACGTGCGAGGCGCCTGTCGCGCGCGTGTTCCACCCCGTCGCGGTCCACTTCAAGGGCTCGGGCTTCTACAACACGGACTACGGAACGCGCAAGCGGGCCCGCGAGACCTCCGAGAGCAAGAAGAGCGAGAGCTCCTCGTCGGATAGCTCGAGCACGTCCAGCTCCTCGACCTCCTCGGACTCCAGCAAGTCCAGCTCCTCCTCGTCCTCGGACACGAAGAGCAGCAGCACCACGACGGCTTCGAAGTCGTCGGACTAGCCGCCTAGCGCGTCAGCGTGATCTTCAGCGAGCGGGTGACCGTCCCGCCGGCGCTCGTCAACGTCACGCGCACCGTCAGCACGAGCGGACCCGTGGCGGAGAGCCGGCGCTGGGCGGCGCGGGAGAGCTTGAGCGTGATCGGGTGGGTTCCGGCGCCCAGCGTCTGCGCTCGAGTGTTGAGCAGCACGATCGTTTTGGTCTTCCTGTGGGCGAGCCTGCTCTGGCTCGCCGGGAGCGTGATCTGGAACGTCGCTGTGGTGCCTTGACTTACGGTGAGGCTTAGGCCAAGGCCGTGCGGGAGAACGGAGGCGAGCTTCTGCTTCTTGGCGGCGGCCAGGCTGGCGGCGAGCGGCGTCGGGGCCGGGGTGGGCGCGGGCGTCTGAGCCCGAACGGGGGGAGACGGAGGCTGGGGTGTGGGCGGCGTGACGACCGGGACGCTGTTCACCGTCACGGTCGCGTTCCAGGTGGTGCTCTGGCCGGCGTCGTTGGTCACGGTCAGGCTCACGGTGTAGCTCCCCGGGGTCCCGTAGACGTGCGTCGGGTTCCGGCCGGTCGACGTGTTGTCGGCGCTCCCCGGGTCGCCGAGGTTCCAGGCGTAGCTTGTGATGGTGCCGACGGAGTCCGTCGAGCCGCTCGCGTCGAAGCCGACCGACGACCCCGCGGTGACGGGGTTGGACGAGACGGTGAACGCCGCCGTGGGCGCCGCGTCGACGGTGAGCTGCACCGTCTTGTTGCTGCTCACACCGAGATCGTCCGTCACGGTCAGAGTCACGGAGTAGACGCCGGGCGAGGCGTACGCGTGCGTGGGATCGGCCTGGGTGGCTGCGTTTTGGGCGCTGCCCGGATCGCCGAAGTTCCAGCTGTAGCCGGCGATCTCGCCGCCGGTGTCGGGGCTCGAGGCGATCGACGTGAAGCGCACCGTCGAGCCGGGTGTGGTGAGCGTCGTCGACGGGGTGAGGGTGGCGGTTGGCGGATCGTCCACGGTGACCGTCTGGGTGCTGGTGGCGGTCTGGTCGGCGTCGTTGGTGAGGGTCAGCGTGACCGTGTAGGTGTTCCGCGTGGCGTAGGTGTGGCTGATCGTCGGGGTGCTCCCTCCGTCCTGCCTGCCGGTGCCGTCGCCGAAGTTCCAGCTGTAGTCGGTGATCGTGCCGACCGCGTCGGTCGAGCCGCTCGCGTCGAAGCTGACCGCTGTCCCTGGGCTGGACTGATCCGGTGAGGCGAGGAACGACGCGGTTGGTGGCGCGTCGACCGTGATGTGCCCCGTCTTGGTCCCGGTGACGCCGAGATCGTCGGTGGCGGTGACGGTCACGGCGTACGTGCCGGGCGCGGTGAAGGTGTGGGTTGGGTTCTGGATGGTGCTCGTGTTGTTGGGGCTGCTGGGGTCGCCGAAGTTCCAGCTCCAGCTGGCGATCGAACCGTCGGTGTCGGCCGTGGCGTTGAAGCCCAGGGGCAGGTTCGGCGTGACGACGGCCGAGGCGGGGTTGAGGTGGACGGCGGGCGCGTTGTCGACGATCACCGTGTGCGTGATCGTGGCGGTCTGGTTGGCGTCGTTGGTGAGGGTCAGCGTGACCGTGTAGGTGTTCCGCGTGGCGTAGGTGTGGCTGATCGTTGGGGTGCTCCCTCCGTCCTGCGTGCCGCTGCCGTCGCCGAAGTTCCAGCTGTAGTCGGTGATCGTGCCGACCGCGTCGGTCGAGCCGCTCGCGTCGAAGCTGACCGCTGTCCCTGGGCTGGACTGATCCGGTGAGGCGAGGAACGACGCGGTTGGTGGCGCGTCGACCGTGATGTGCCCCGTCTTGGTCCCGGTGACGCCGAGATCGTCGGTGGCGGTGACGGTCACGGCGTACGTGCCGGGCGCGGTGAAGGTGTGGGTCGGGTTCTGGATGGTGCTCGTGTTGTTGGGGCTGCTGGGGTCGCCGAAGTTCCAGCTCCAGCTGGCGATCGGTCCGTCACTATCGGCCGTCGCGTTGAAGCTGACAGGCAGGTTCGGCGTGACGACGGCCGAGCCGGGGCTGAGGTGGACGGTCGGCGCGTCGTCGACGATCAGCCCCTGGGTAGTGGTGGCGGTCTGGCCGGCGTCGTTCTTGACGGTCAGCTTGACCGAGTAGTAGCCGCGCGCGCCGTACGTGTGGCTCACCGTCGGGGTGCTCCCCCCGTCCTGCGTGCCGGTGCCGTCGCCGAAGTTCCAGCTGTAGTCGGTGATCGTGCCGACCGCGTCGCTCGAGCCGCTCGCGTCGAAGCTGGCCGGCGTGTTGAAGGTAGGGGAGGAAGTAAAGGAGGCGGTCGGAGGCACGTCGACGGTGACGATCTGGGTCGTGGTCTCGCCCTCGCCGTTGTTGTTGGTGACGATCAGCGTCACGCGGTACCTACCCGAGGTCGCGTATGCGTGGCTCATGGTCGTGGTGCTCCCCGCGTCCTGCGTGGTGCCGTCGCCGAAGTCCCAGGTGTAGTCGGTGATCGTCGCCCCGGAGTCGGTCGAGCCGGTCGCGTCGAAGCTGACCGCCGAGCCAGGCTTGGAAGCCGTCGGCGAGAACGAGAACGCGGCGACAGGGGTGGTTGGCGACGCCGCCGCAGTGGTGAAGCTGTAGGTGTAGCCGTAGACGGTGCCGGTGCTGTTCGTGGCCACCAGGCGGTAGTCGTACTGGGTACTCGAAGCCAGGTGCGACGGATAGCCGGTGACGCTGACTGGGGCGGTGCTGGACCCGATGTCGGCGGCCGGGGTCTGCTGCACGCTGCCGCCGCTGACCGGCCAGTACTGGATCCACCAGCTGGTGTCGAGGCCGTTCGGATAGATCCCGCCCGCGATCGTGGCGCCGTCGCTTCGCGTGCTCTGGGTGTAGGTGTTGGCGCCGGAGCCGGTGGCGACCGCCGGACCACCGATGCCGGGGGCGCCGGTCACCGCGTCGCCGGAGATCGAGCCGACGCCGGTGGGGCCGTCGTAACCGGGGCCCGCCCTGCAGATATAGGGGGGGATACCGGGGGCACAGGTTCCGTTGGAGCCGCTCACGATGTCGTTGAGCGCGCCGCTGTTGGCGTAGGCCCACTGGGGGCTCGAGTTGCCGGCGCCCGTGATCGCGTAGTACGCGGCGATCACCGGTGTGGCGAGGCTGGTCCCGCCGACCACCGACCAGCTGCCGCCTTCGTAGACCGACAATCCCGTGTCCGGGTCGGCGTCGGCCGACAGGTCCGCATAGGAGCGACCCCTGCAACCGGTGTCGGTCTGGTACGCCGGCTTCACGATTCCGTGGTCCCGATTGCATCCGGAGCCGCCGCCCACCCACGCGCCCTCGTTGAACCCGCGGGCGTTGGGGCCACCGCTGGCCGGCCCGAGGGTGGTTCCGCCGGCGGCCGTAACGCCCGGCAGCGCGGCTGGAAAGGCGTCCTGCGGTACGCCATTCGGAAGCGGCGCGAGGTAGCCCGCATCTCCCGTCGCGGCCACCGTGGCGACGCCGGACCACGTGAAGGTCCCCGACGGCACCGAGCTCGAGGTCACCGTCCAGCTGTCCGAGATCTGGGTGGCGCCGAGCGTGTGCGCCGTCTGCATCGCAGCGGTGAGGTCGGTCAACGCGGTGGAGTTCGCCTCGACCAGCAGGATGTGACAGTTGGGGCAGATCGCGGACACAGTGTCGAGGTCGAGCGAGATCTCCTGCTCCCAGCTGGGGTCGCTGATGGCCGGCGGTGTCGAGCCGCCGTTCTGGTTGACCTTGCTGAAGCAGCCGTTCGCGGTCGTGCAGGCCGGAAGTCCGTAGTAGGAGCGGTAGACGCTGAGATCGGACTCGGCGGTCGGGTCGTCGTAGGCGTCGACGATCGCCACCGTATTGCCGCTCCCCGCGTTCGTTGAGAGCGACGCGATGTCGTAGGCCTGCTGCAGATAGGCGGGCGTGTAGGCGCTGGGCGGTGCTACCGAGGACGCGTCGGCGGGGTGCACCGATCCGCGTGCGGTGATGTGGGGGTGCACAGCCGCGCCGGTGGAGCGCAGCACGAGCTTCTCGCCGGCGCAACGGGCGTGGCCGGTCGCGGCCGGCGGGCACAGCCGGCGGGCCGTCACCTGCGACGGGGAGAAGCCGGTCGCCTGTCGGAGCTGGTTCGCGACGCCGCGGCTGATCGGCGCCGCGGACGGGGTGCCGGGCCCCGTCGTGCCGCCGCCGTGGGCCGTGGGTCTGCCACTCGCGGTCGTGCTCGAAACCGCGGCGGCGGTTGGCCGAACGGTGGGCTGGGGGGTGCGGGCCGACGCGACGGGGCCAGCGTGGGCGGAGCCGGAGGCCGCGTCTGCCGACCCGGACGAGCGCAGCGCGAACAGTGCAGTGGCCGCAAGGAGGATCAGTGCCGTGCCGGCGAACAGCCGGGGATGGCTGCGAATGAGGTTCAGAAGCCGCTTCATGCTCTCCCGGCTGGACGCTTGTTCGAGGCGGCGACCGTCCGGACGGGCCGTGGCAGCACGGAAATCACACTCTCCCTATCGGCAGCGATTCGGAATGCTTGAGCCACGAGCCCCGGCCGGGCCGAGTCTGTCGCCTTCGCCCGACGCGTCCCTAACCGTTGACCAGTTTTGAGACCGCCTCCTGCACCGCCTGCGGGGTGACGAGCAGCGCGGAACCGACGCCGGGGACCGACTCCGCGCCGGTCGGCTTCAGGATCTGGACCGGCGCCGAGCCGCCCAGCTCGGAGGCCGCGAACATGCTGAGCAGGGTGAACCCGCCCATGTCGGTGCGGACGGCCTGTGGCGCGTACCACGACGCCCACGGGAGATGGAAGAACGTGTAGGGCGAGAGCAGCTGACTCTTGATCCCGTTGAGGATCTGCTGCTGGTAGCCCTCGCGCGTCAGGTCATTGCTGGCCGCGTTGCAGCTGTTCTCGCGCGTGCGGGCCAGGGTGAGGGCCTGGATACCGGTCAGGTGGTGGGTTCCGGGGCGCAGGTTCAGCGTGAAGCCGCCGTTCTGCGCCCCGCCCGAGATCTGCGAGCAGATGCGGCCGGTCTTGACCGTGACCCCGCCGATCGAGTCGATGAACTTCGGGAAGTTCGCGAAGTTGATGATGATCACGTGGTTGATCTTGAGCCCGGTCAGCTGGTCGACCGTCTTGATCGTGAGCGCCGGGCCGCCGAACGCGTAGGCGGCGTTGATCTTGTTCGTGCCGTGCCCGGGGATCTGAACCAGCGTGTCGCGCGGGATCGACAGCCGGCGCGAGACGCCGCCCCCGACGCGCCACAGCATCAGCGTGTCCGACCGGCTGCCGGTGTCGGAGGTGTTGGCGCCGCCCTCGTGCGTGCCCTTGGGCCGCTGGTCGGTGCCGATCACCAGCACGGTGTCGGTGCCCGTGATCATGTTCGACCCACCGGCGAGCGCCGCCTCGGCGTCGGACGGGACGCCGCCGGACTGGACCGACGCGCTGATCAGGAACAGCACCAGCGACAGCAGCAACCACGCCGCGAGGGCGACCAGGAGGCCGAGGATGACCCGCTTCCAGGTGACCCGCCGGCGCGGTCCCTCGCGGCCTCCCGAACGGTAGCGCTGGTACTCCTCCGGGACCTGCAGATCGTCCTCTTCGCCGCGCAGACGGGCCTTCAGACCCTTCGGTCCGGTGCGGTAGAGCTTGTACGGGCGTTCTTCGAGGTTGCTGGGCATGCCTGCGCATATAGTGACGGCATGCCTGGCCGGCGCACCATCGGCGTCGACATGGGTGGTACGAAGCTGCTCGCCGGCGCGGTCGATTCCGGGTTATCTGTCCACCACCGCGCGCAGCGCAGCCTGAACCGCCTCGACCAGTCCTACCTGCTCGACGTGGTCGTCGACGCGGTCGAGGAGACCCGCGAATCGGCCGGCGCTGATGTCGCGGCGGTCGGGTTCGGAATCCCCTCGCTAATCGATCAGCGTAGCGGCAACGCGGTCATCGCCGTCAACCTGCCGCTCAAGAACATCCGGTTCGGCGACGTGATGAGCGAGCGCCTCGGCCTGCCCGTGTTCGTCGACAACGACGCCAACCTGGCCGCGCTCGCCGAGCACCGGGCCGGGGCCGCGCGGGGGTGCAGCGAGGCCGTCCTGCTGACGATCGGAACGGGGATCGGGAGCGGGCTGATCCTGCGCGACGAGCTCTACCGCGGCGCGATCGGCGCCGCCGCCGAGCTCGGCCACACGGTGATCGACCTGAACGGCCCGCCGTGCCAGGGCAACTGCCCCAACCACGGCTGCATCGAGTCGCTCGCGTCAGGCACCGCGCTGGCGCGCGAGGCGCTCCGGATCGCCCACGAGCAGCCGAGCTCGGGCCTCGGGCGCGCGCTCGCGGCTGGGCGGGAGCTCGAAGGGCCGCTCGTCACCGAGCTCGCGCACGACGGCGACGCGGCCGCGATCGAGGCCATCGAGCTGATCGGCACCCGGCTCGGGGTGGCGATCGCGAGCTTCGTGAACATCTTCAATCCTCAGCTGGTGGTGATCGGGGGCGGCGTGATGGGCGCCGGCGAGGTGCTGCTGTCCGCGGCCCGGGAAGAGATGCTCCGCCGCGCGCTGCCGCCCTCGCGCGACATCGTCGAGATCGTGCCCGCCGCGTTCGGCGTCGAGGCGGGGATGATCGGCGCGGCGGCGCTGGCGTTCGACGGAATGGCGCAGAGGGCCGCTTGAGCACCGGGCGCCTGATCGTGTGCCCGACGCCGATCGGCAACCTCGAGGACGTCACCCTCCGCGTCCTGGCCGCGCTGCGCGAGGCCGACATCGTGGCCTGCGAGGACACCCGGCGCACGCGCGTGCTGCTCGACCGCTACGGGGTCGCCGGGAAGCTCGTCAGCTACCACGAGCACAACGAGCGCGCACGTGCCGGTGAGTTGGTGGCGCGGATGCGCGACGGGGCGGTGGTCGCGTTGGTCTCCGATGCGGGCACGCCGCTGGTGTCAGACCCCGGATTCGTCTTGGTGCAGGCGTGCGTGGCCGCCGGGCTGGCGGTCGAGGTGCTGCCGGGGCCGTCGGCGGCGCTGGCGGCGCTCGTGGCGAGCGCGCTGCCGGCCGACCGGTGGCGGTTCGTCGGCTTCCTGCCGCGCAAGAAGGGCGAGCTGCAGGCCGCGTTCGGCGGGCCGGAAACGCTCGTGGCGTTCGAGTCGCCGCGCCGGGTGGCCGCGTCGCTGCAGGTGCTGGCCGCGCTCGACCCGGAGCGCCCGGTCGCGGTGGCGCGCGAGCTGACCAAGATCCACGAGGAGGTGGTCCGCGGGACGGCGGCCGAGTTGGCGGCGCGCTATGCCGATGAGCCGCCGCGGGGCGAGGTGGCGCTCGTGGTGGGTGGCGCGCCGTCGGTCGTCGACGAGATCGGGCCGGCGCTCGATGCGGTTCGCCGCTTGGTCGAGGCCGGCGCGAAGCCCCGGCCCGCCGCTTCGGTGGTGTCGGACCTGACGGGCGTCCCCGCCAACCGGCTGTACCGCGCGCTGACGGCGCGATAGGCGCCGTCCGCCCGCGGCGGCAAGGTTCCCCGACCCGACTCCGTCCGGCGCCCACGGAACCTGGAAATTTCCGCCATTCGGCGCGCTCCATCGCGCTGGTGACGGATTTTGCCTGTCGTACGGGGGAAATCCGGTGGCTAACGGCGTCGGGTCCGTGAAATGGCGGAAATTTCACGTCGGCGGCGCCGGGCGGCGGCCGAGCGCGCGACCCCGCCGGCCGGGCACGGATGCCCGGCCGTACCGGCCCCAGGGACGCCGAGCGGAGCGAGGCCCAATAAAGTCATTCGTAAGCCGATGTCCTTCTACATCACCACCCCGATCTACTACGTCAACGCCCAGCCGCACCTGGGCCACGCGTACACGACCATCGCCTGCGACGTGCTCGCGCGGCACATGCGCCAGCGGGGCGAGGACGTGTTCTTCCTGACTGGGACCGATGAGCACGGCGAGCCGGTGGCGGACGCGGCGGCGGCCCAGGGGCTCGAGCCCCAGGCGCTGGCCGATCTGAACGCGGAGAAGTTCAAGGCACTGGCGCCGGTGCTCGAGGCGTCGAACGACTTCTTCATCCGCACCACCGATCCCGAGCACATGCGCCGCGTGCAGGAGGTCATGCAGGTGGTGCACGAGAACGGCTACACGTACAAGGGGATCTACGAGGGGTGGTACTGCCCGCGGTGCGCGGACTTCAAGGTCGAGAACGAGATCCTCGAGGGCAACCTCTGCCCGATCCACGAGATCCCGCTCGAGCGCCACAGCGAGGAGAACTGGTTCTTCCGGTTGTCGGCCTTCCAGGAGCCGCTCGAGCGCCTGTACGCCGAGCAGCCCGACTTCGTCATGCCCCAGCACCACTACAACGAGGCGCGGGCGTTCATCGCCTCCGGGCTGCAGGACATCTCGCTGTCGCGCAAGCGCCTGAAGTGGGGCGTGCCCGTGCCCTGGGACCCCGACCACGTGTTCTACGTGTGGTTCGACGCGCTGCTGAACTACTACACGGCGCTCGGTTACGCGCGGCCGGGCGAGGATCTGACCGACCGGTTCTGGCCCGCGACCTACCACGTGATCGGCAAGGACATCCTCAAGTTCCACACGGTGTTCTGGCCGGCCATGCTGATGGCGGCCGACCTGGCCGTGCCGCAGCACGTGTTCGTGCACGGGTTCCTGCTCGGCGCCGACGGGCGCAAGATGAGCAAGTCGCTCGGCAACGTGCTCGACCCGTTCGAGGTCATCGACGAGTTCGGAACCGACGCGCTGCGCTTCTACCTGATGCGCGACGTGCCGTTCGGATCGGACGGGAGCGTCGGCATGGACGGCGTGCGGTCGCGCTACGACGCCGAGCTGGCGAACGAGTACGGGAACCTGGCGAGCCGGACGATCGCGATGCTCCAGCGCTACCGCGACGGCGTGATCCCCGACGTCGCGACCGACCCCGTGTTGCGTCGCGACTTCGAGGTGTTGCCGGCGGAGGTGTCGGTCGTGCTCGATCGGGCCGAGCCGACCCGCGCGCTCGATCTGATCTGGGACCGCGTCCGGCGCCTGAACCGCTACGTCGAGGAGCGGGCCCCGTGGCAGCTCGCGCGCGACCTCGACGCAGCCGCCGCATTGGATGAGACACTCGCGTCGCTGGCCGAGGGCCTGCGCGCGGTCAGCGTGCTGCTTCACCCGTACATCCCGGCGACGGTGGAGAAGCTGCTCCTGGCGATGGGTACGCCCGAGGTGACGTACGCCCGCGCTTTGTTTGAGGAGCGCGGGAGCGGGCTGCCGGTCCAGGCGATCGAGCCGCTCTTTCCCAAGCGCAGCTCATAGGGTGGTCGACAGCCACACGCATCTGGAGATGTGCGACCCGCCGGATGCGGAGCTCGTCGCCGCCGCGTTGGACGCGGGGGTGAACCGGATCGTCACGATCGGGGTCGACGGGGCGGCGAGCCGGGCGGCGCTCGCGGCAGCCGAGGACTTCCCGCAGGTCTACGCCGCGGTCGGCCGCCACCCGAACGCGGCCACCGGTTTCGACGACGCCGACCTGGCCGAGCTCGCGGCGCTGGCGGCGCACCCGAAGTGCGTGGGGATCGGGGAGACCGGGCTGGACTTCTACCGCGACGGCGCGCCCCGCGCCGATCAGGAGCGGGCGTTCCGGGCGCAGATCGAGTTGGCGCGGACGGTGGGGAAGCCGCTCGTGATTCACACGCGGGATGCCTCGGATGAGACGCTGGCTGTCTTGAACGCCGAGGCCGACGGCGTTCGCGTGATCCTGCACTGCTTCTCGATGGCCGAGCGGATCGAGGAGTGCCTCGCGCACGACGACTGGTGGATCTCGTTCGCGGGGAACGTCACCTACCCGAAGGCTGACGCGCTGCGGACGGCGGCGCTGCGAGTCCCGGCGGACCGGCTGCTGGTCGAGACCGACGCGCCGTATCTGGCGCCACAGGCGGTGCGGGGCCGCCCCAACCAGCCCGCGTACGTCGCGCACACGGCTCGGGCGCTGGCGGTCGAACGCCGGGTGGGGTACGAGGAGCTGGATGCGGGGGTGGAGGCGGCTGCCGCCGAGGTGTTCGGGTGGTCAAGCTAGGTCAGAACTTCCTGGTCGACCGCAACATCCTGGATGTGATCGAGCGGCTGGCGGAGGTGGGGGAGGACGACGTGGTGCTCGAGATCGGCGGTGGTCAGGGCGTGCTGTCCGAGCGGCTGGCCGGCTCGGTCGGGTACCTGCACGTGGTCGAGGTCGACCGGCGGCTCCAGGACGGGCTGCGGCGCGTCCTGTCCGGGTTCTCGAACGTGACGCTGCATATGGCCGATGCGCTCGATCTCGATCTGTCATCGCTCGACCCGGCGCCGACCGCGGTGGTCGCGAACCTGCCGTACTCGATCGCCGCCACGGTGATCCTGCGCACGATCGACGAGTTGGCTTCCGTGGCGAGTTGGGTCGTGATGGTTCAGCGCGAGGTCGGGGAGCGGTTGGCGGCATCGGTCGGCGATCCTGCCTACGGGGTGCCGTCCGTGCTCGCGCAGCTGGCCTGCGAGGTGCGCGTGCTGCGGCCGGTGGCCCGGACCGTGTTCCGGCCGGTTCCCCGCGTCGACTCCGTGCTGGTGGGTCTGCGCCGGCGTGATCGGTGCGCTTCGGTGGACCCGGCTGTGCGCGCGCTCGTCCATGATGCGTTCGCGCATCGGCGCAAGGCGCTCGCGCGGTCTCTGGCCTTGGCTTCGGGGGCTTTGCCGGGCGTGCGCGAGCGGGCGCGCGAAGCGCTGGTCGAGCTGGGGCACCCGGCCGACGAGCGGGCCGAGCGGCTCTCGCCCGAGGAGTTCCGCGAGCTCGCGGCGTTGCTCCGGGTTCGCGCGTGAGGCTGACCGCGCGCGCGCCGGGCAAGGTCAACCTGTGCCTGTTCCTCGGGCCGGTGCGCCCGGATGGCCGGCACGAGCTCGTGACGGTGTTCGAATCGGTCTCGCTGGCTGATGTGGTGACGGTCGAGGTGTCGGACCGGGACGAGGTCGTGTGCGCCGGTGTCGACGGGGTGAACATCGTGGGACAGGCGCTGAACGGCTTGCGCGCGCGCGGGTGGATTGGGCCGCTCGTCCGGGTCGTGATCGACAAGAACATCCCGGTCGCCGGCGGGATGGGCGGCGGATCCGCCGACGCCGCGGCCGTGCTCCGGGCGGCGCGGTCGTTGGCCCCCGTGTCGGATGAGGACGTCGCCGAGCTCGCCGCCTCGTTGGGGGCCGACGTCCCCAGCCAGCTGCGGCCCGGCCTGTCGCTCGGAACCGGCGCCGGCGACGTGATCCAGGCGCTCGATCCGCTGGCGCCACACGCCTTCGCGATCGTGCCGCAGGCGTTCGGCCTGTCGACGGCGGACGTGTACCGCGAGGCGGATCGCCTCGGGTTGCCGCGCGACGCGTCCGACCTGGCGGCACGGGTGCGCCAGATCCGCGCCGGCGCGCCGCTGGCGCATGTCAACGACCTCGAGCCGGCGTCGGTTTCGTTGCGACCGCAGATCGGAGCCGCGCTGGATGCGGTGCGCGACACCGGCGCCGACCACGCGATGCTCTCCGGCTCGGGCCCGACCGTATTCGGTCTGTATCAGGGGGAGGACGCGGCGCAGAGGGCCGAGGCGGCGGCTGTCCGTCTGGCTGATCGGTACCCTGGGGCGACCTCGGCGTCCCCGGTGCGCGAGGAGTTCGCGGCTCCGCGCGGAAGCTAACCGGTGCCATTCGGGCACAATTCCCACAAGGCTCGTGAGCAATCAGTCCATCACCTACCTCGTCGGGGCCTGCGCGGCCGTGTTCGGGTTCGCGGCGTTCTGCGCGCTCGTGCTCGTTCCATCGGTCACGGCCTACCGGCGCCCGCTCGAGAAGGCGGCGGTGGTGGTGCTGTCGTTCTACGTCCTCGCCGCGCTTGTGGGGGTCGGCGTGCTGCTCGGCGCGCTGATCGTGGTCGAGTGGCCCAGGCTGTTCTGAGCACGGCACGGGTTCGGATTGGCTGACCCGGCCCCGAAGCAGCCGGCGCGGGCCGCGCCGGACCTCACCGCGCTGGCCGCGATCACCGATGCCGTCGAGGACGGCGCCGGCCTCCCGGCGATCGTGCGCGCCGCGGCGCGAGCGCTGGACACCAGCCTGATCTTGATCGACCGCACGGCCACGGTGCTGGCGGTCGCGGTGCGCAGCCCCGCCGACGAGCGCTCGCTGATGCGCGACGGCGAGGACGTGACGACGATCGAGCTGAAGGTCGCCGACGCGACCGTGGGGAGGCTGCGGATGCGGGCCTCCGAGCACCCCGCCGACGCCTCGCTGCTGCGGCTGGTCACCACGCTGATCGCCTCGGAGGTGGAGCGCGTCCGCGCCCCCGAGCGCGCCTCCGAGGAGGCGGCGACGGGCTTTCAGCGCGCCGTGCTCGACCGGCGCATCGACGACCGAGGCGAACTGCTCGCGCGCGGGAAGGAGCTCGGCACCGACCTGAGCTCCGGCGCGAGCGTGGTCATCATCCGCGCCCATCCGCGGGCCCCGACCGAGGAGGACTGGCGCCGGCGAATGCTGGCGCTGGCCGCGCGCGGCGCCCGCTCGATCTCGCCCGGGTCGATCGTCGCGGCCACCGCGGAGGACGGCCCGGAGGTGGCCGTGCTGATGCCCGACGGCGACGGCGAGACCGGCCGCCGGGCCGCCTCGTCGATCCTGCGCGAGCTCGAGTCCGGTCTGCCGGGGTTCGCGTTCGCCATCGGGCGCAGCCGCCGCACCGAGGATCCCCTGGAGCTTGGGCGCGCCCGCAACGAGGCGCTGCTCGCGGCCAACGTCGTCGAGGGAGAGCCGGAGCGGGTTCAGCTCGGGTACGAGGAGACGGGGACGTATCAGCTGTTGCTGCCGTACATGAGCGATCCCGCCGAGCTGCGTCGCTTCTACGACGAGACCGTGCGACCCCTCGTCGCATACGACGAGCAGTACGAGACCGATCTGCTCGGGACGCTCTCGACGTTCCTGGAGTGCGACGCGAACGTGAACGCCACCGCGTCGCGGCTGATCACGCACCGCCACACGGTCCGTTACCGGTTCGAGCGTGTGCGCGAGCTGACCGGTCTCGACGTCTCGTCCACCGACGGGCGCGAGAAGCTCTCGCTCGGTCTGAAGGCGATGCGCGTGCTCGGGATCGCGCCGCCGCGCGGGCCGGCCCACGAGCGCGGCGCGGAGGGTGGCCGCGTACCGCGTTAGTTCGATCGCCCCGTCGGGGGTCGGGGAGGTCTTTACCGCCCCGGTAGGGTCTCGCCGATGAACGGTCGGGGGCCGGCTGTCCTGATCATGGCGCGGGCGCCCCGCGCCGGCGAGGTCCGGCGCGCGCTCGAGCCGCTCCTCGGGCGCGAAGGCTGCCTCGAGCTCCAGGCCATGCTGATCGCCCATGCCGCGGCCTGGTCGCGCAAGATCGGCGCCGGCGCGCCGCACGTGGCCCACGACCCTCCGGATTCCGGCGCGGAACTCCGGCGGCTGGTCGGCGCCGACGCGGTCCTGTTCCCGCAGAACGGCGACGGGATCGCGGGTCGCCTGGCCGACGCCTCAGCGCGTGTCCTCGCCCGCAGCCGCGGCCCGCTGCTGATCGTGTGGCCCGACCTGCCGCGCTTTCGCCTCGCGCACGCGTCAGGGGCGCTCGAGGACCTGAACGCCGGCGCGGACGTCGTGCTCGGACCGGCCATCGACGGCGGCCTGTACCTGGTCGGGATCGCGCGTCCGCTGCCCGAGCTGTTCGCCCTGCCCGAGCAGGCGTGGCGCAACGACGTGATGGCGGTGGCGGGAGCGGCGATCCGCGACGTCGGGTACGAGGTCGGGATCCTGCGCGCCGAGCGTGCGCTGCACCGCCCCGCCGACGTGCGCGCGGCGCTGGCCGATCCGCTGCTGCCGGACGACGTCGGGACGATTCTGCGCCGCCGGCTCTAACCAGCCCACGAGCGCAGCGCTCGAACAAGTGTCGAATCTGGTTTAGACGGGCTAAATCGGGCCCGGGCGGCGCCGACACCTTCAGGACACGCGCGCCTGAGCGCGGGCGAGCCGCCGGTGTCCACCATGTCCCGTCCCCAGTCCTCACCTTCAGATCACCGAGCCAACGATGGTCGGCAGGGGCGCACGAGCCTCAAGGACGACTCCTATCCGGTCGATCGACCGGCTGTGGTGAGACGACTCAGGGACCGGGCGCGCGCCCAGCACGGCTTCACGCTGATCGAAGTGCTGGTCAGCGCGCTGCTGGTGACGGTGATCGCCGGCGCGGTCGGCGCCGGGCTGATGGCGAACGTCAAAGCCACCGGCGACCAGCATCGCCGCACCGAGGCCCAGGCCCTAGCCGAGCAGGATCAGGAGCGCCTCAAGGGCCTCTCGGCTGCGCAGCTCGACAACCTGAGCCAGACCTACACGAGCACGCTTGACAACTACAAGTTCACGGTCACCTCGCAGGCGTGGTACCTGAGCAACACGAGCGGGGCGGCCTGCTCAAGCTCGGGTGGCGCAGGCGCCACGTACTTCAAGACGATCTCGACGGTCACCTGGACGAACCCCGCGGGGGCCGCGCAGACATTGGCCACCGACGAGAGCGTCATCACGCCACCGGCCGGCGGGAGCATCCTGGCGCAGTTCCACGATCAGACCACGGCACCGCTCTCCGGCGTGTCGGTGTCGGCCAGCGGTCCGGATTCGGATGCCGCCACCAGCGACACCAACGGTTGCACGATCTTCACCGCTCTACCGACCGGCACCTACAACCTCACGTTCACGGACCTGGGCTATGTCGACCCGAACGGGAACGCGTCGCCCATCCACGACACGACCCAGGTGGCCAGCACCGGCATCGCCACGCCCAGCCGCGGCAACCCGATCGAGCTGGGACAGGCCGCGGGCGTGTCTGCGAGCTTCGCGATCGACAACACGGGCACCCCGGCGACCGCGTTCCAGGCGTCGGCCCTCTCGTGGTACGGCAGCGGCGGCGGCTATTCGATGTCGAATTCCCGCACGAACGACCCAACGGGCTCGGGCCTCTACAGCTCGCTCTCCACCACGAATGTGGCGGGAGCCACCGGCACTGGCCTGTTCCCGTTCGCGTCGCTCAACCCAACCAGCTACACGAACAACTACCAGCTGTGGCCGGGACTGTGTCGGCAGGAGCAGCCGCCGGCGGGCACCGACGTGGCGTCGATCACGCCTGGCTACAGCGGATCGATGGTCGTCACGGCACCATCGGTTGATGTCAACGTCACGTACAAGAACCAGCTGAACGCCGTGTCGCAGGTCGCTCCGACCGACGTCAAGTTCACGTACGCGAGCACTAGCGGCACCGCCTGCAGCGACACCTGGGGTCCGATCACCGCGACATACGCGAAACAGGTTTCGCCCAGTCCCATCACCTACCGGTACCCCGCCCCGTTCGCACCCGCCACGACAACCGGCTCCGGCGCCAGTGCGTCTGGCCAGACCGGGCAGATCACGGCGGTGTGCGCCGACTACACCCCCGGCGGCGGCAAGTACTACAAGGCGAGCTACACAACGCCGTTCAACGACGCGTACGGCACCTCGACGCCGGTGCCGACGATCCAGATCCAGTACAGCTCGACGCCGTCAGGAACGTGCTGATGCGCCAGATCGCGACGGATGTCCGGCGCCGGCTGGCGGACGAGGCCGGCTTCACTCTGGTCGAGTTGCTCGCCACGATGGTCGCCGGTCTGGTGGTGCTGGGCGCGCTCGGGACGATCATGACCACCACGCTCAAGGCGACAACGCGTTCGTTCTCGCAGGTCGACGCGACCAGCCGGGCGCGTCCGGTCTTCGAGGGGCTCGAGAACAAGCTCCACTCGGCGTGTTTCGCCGATCTGCAGACGCCGATCCAATCTGGCAGCGGCCCGAACGCGCTGATCTTCATGACCTCGTACGGCAACGGCGCGACCCCGAGCGAGGCGTGGCACGAGGTCGTGTACAACCCGCCCCCGACCGCGACGCTCACCGACACCACCTACGCGGTGAACTACTCGGTGGACGCCAACGGCAACCCGGTCTGGTCGCGGGGGACGCAGCAGGGCACTCCCAGGACGCTGCTCACCAACGTGGCCGCGGTTGGGACGACGCCCGTGTTTCAGTACTTCGCCTACCAGACCGCGCCCGGTACCGACGCGGCCGGCAACCAGTACATGATTCTGCCCGACGGCACCGCACCCGTGCCCGGCACCAGCACCACCGTGAACAACCCCCTGGCTCCCGGTGCCTCGCTGTCAGCCACCCAGGCTTCCTCCGCCGCCGAGGTGCTGATCACGCTGAACGTGGGTCCGGCCGGAGGGTCCAACGAGAACACCAACCTCGCCAACGTCGGGCAGTCGGTGACCGACGCGATCACGTTCCGGTTCACGCCCGCCGGCAACCACGTCGGCGACGGGGCCATCTTCACACCATGCGACTGATGCTGCTGAAAACCGCGCGCGCCCGCGCGACCGCGGAACAGGGATTCACGATGGTGGTCGTGCTCGGGGTCCTGCTCGTGACGAGCTTGCTCCTCACCGCGGTGTTCTACGCGATGCAGGGGGAAATCCAGAACGGCACGACTGATCTGGCCACCAAGCGGGCCTACGCCGCGGCCACCGCCGGCGTGAACGCCTACCTGTACCAGCTCAACCAGAACCCGAACTACTGGAACACCTGCTCGAACGACGTCCAGAGCACCCCGGTCAGCGTCCCGGGTTCAACCGATGGTGCGACGTACTCGTACGCGCCGATCTACGCGAACGGCAACACGACCTGCACCTCGAACGTGATCAACTCGCTGATCGACAACACCACCGGGACGATCCGCATCGTGTTTACCGGCAACGCGGGTACGCGTCCTGTCGTCACGCGCGCGATGGTGGTGAGCTTCCGAATGGACAGTCCGCTCGACTTCCTCTGGTACACCCACTTCGAGTCCGTTGACAGCGGAATCCCGGGCGGTCAATCACCCGCGTACGGCGACTGCGGGGTGTTCTATCGCAACAGCCGCGACGCCAACTGCAACATCGTGTGGGCGGCCACGGACGTCATGAACGGTCCTACCTACACCGACGATCAGTACCTGATCAACACCGGGGCAGCACCAACGTTTGGTCGCAACGCGGCTGACCTGATCGAGAGCTCGGCGCCGGGGACGCAGCAGAAGGACGTCTGCTCGGGCAGCAACTGCCAGAACGCAGTGTTCAAGGGCACCCGGGTCGAGAACGCCAAACCGGTGCCGACGCCATCCGACAACTCCGAGCTGCTGACCGACGCCCAGAACTACGGGAAGGTGTTCAGCGGGACCACCAACATCACATTCAGCGGCAATTCCGCCTCGGTGATGAACTGCCCGACGACGACCACCGCCTGCACGCCGTCGACCGTCAACCTCACGCAGTACCCGATCATCTACGTCACCAACGCCCCCAGCTGCACGCCGCCTCTCTACAACCCGTTCTTGACCAGCTATCCAATGGACGTCTCGGGCCATTACTTCGCCGGTTGCCAGGGCGACGTGTACGTCTCGGGCAACTACACCACCCCGGTGACGATCGGCGCGGCCAACAACGTCGTGGTCAAGGATGACATCACGACCAGCGTGGACGCCAACAACAACCCTACCGGCAGTGCCACGCTGGGCCTCGTCGCCAACGAGTTCGTCCGCGTGAAGCACGGCTGCTCCAGCAACCAGCTGACCAACCTCACGATCGACGCCGCGATCCTCGCGCTGAACCACTCGTTCATCGTCGACAACTGGAACTGCGGGGGCTCGATGGGCAATCTGAACGTCCACGGCGCTATCGCCCAGTGGTTCCGCGGTCCCGTCGGCCAGCCGAACTCGAGCGGCGGCATCCTCAACGGCTACGCCAAGAACTACAACTACGACAACCGCCTCGCGAACATCCTGCCGCCCTACCTGTTTGACATCTCGAACTCGGGCTGGCACGTCTCCCGCGAGACGGTTTGCACCCCGGGCACGAACACCACGTACGGCTGCCAGGCGCCGTAGTACGCAGCGGCTGGTCACCGCCGGGCGGCATGGCGGGATCAGCTAACTTGACGCTGGCCCATCGGGCGCGGCGCCGTCGGCCAGGTCGGCAGGACCGGGTATCTGAAGGACTACCGCCACGACGACCGGCTGCACGTGCTCCTGCCTCCCTACCTGTTGTCGCTCTCGACGGCGGGGTGGGTGGTGTCGCGCGAGACGCTGTGCATGCCGAACACTCCGTCCACCGACAGCTCGAGCCGCGCTTACATCGGGTCGTAGCTGCGGCCGGGACGTCCGGCCGTGGTCGTCCGATGAGATAACGTCGTCTAGCGCCGGGGTCCAATTTACTGGGGAGTGGTGTAACGGCAGCACCGATCACTTTGGATGATCGTGTCCAGGTTCGAATCCTGGCTCCCCAGTTCATCTTCCGGCATCAAGAAGACCAGCGAATCCAGCTGTTTCCGTCCGACGGTCGAACTAGTGTTCGGGTATGCCACGAGAGTCTCGGCACACCGAAGAGCAGGTTCGAATTGCCGTGCAAGGCGCGAGCAGCATTGCTGAAACACTGAGGCGCCTCGGCCTACGACCAGCTGGCGGCAATCACAAGACGCTGAAGCAACTCATCGTCCGCTACGGAATCTCGACCGAGCACTTCGATCCGTACGCCGGCCAACGGGGACATCGGCGGCCTGACGCGACGCCGTTAGAAGCGATTCTCGTTGAGCATTCGACCTACAGCCGAAACCATTTGAAGCGGCGCCTCTACGACGAAGGTCTCAAACGCCGCGTGTGCGAGCTGTGCGGTCAGGACGAGGACTGGCGCGGTCGTCAGATGGCATTGATCCTGGACCACATCAACGGCGTGCCGACGGACAACCGGCTCGAGAACCTCCAGATCGTTTGTCCGAATTGCGCCGCGACGCTGGATACGCACTGCGGTCGAAAGAACCGGCGGGACCGGAGACCGCGCGCTTGCCTGTGGTGCGCAACGGAGTTCATCCCGAAGTATCCGAGCCATCGTTACTGCTCGCCAGCATGCGGCGTGCACAGCCGAGGTCCACGCGAGCCCCGACCACAGCGTCGCAAGGTGGAGCGGCCCGCCTACGAGCAGCTAAGGGCTGAACTCGAGTCGATGAACTTCGTGGCGGTTGGGCGGAAGTACGGCGTATCCGACAACGCGGTGCGTAAGTGGATCCGCGGGTACGAGTACGAACGCGAGATGGAGGGGTGGCGGAAAGACAGATCGCAGGTCAGACAAGACGCTGAATGAACCCGGGAGCGGGACGCCGGCCAGGCGTGATCCCTTACGATCCCGACGTGGCCGCGCCTGTCGTCGTGATCCTTGCCGCCGGGCAGGGGACGCGGATGCGCTCCGCGATCCCGAAGCTGCTGCACGAGGTGTGTGGGCGGGCGATCATCGCGTGGCCGGTGGCGGCGGCGCGGGCGGCCGGCGCGCGCAGGATCGTGGTGGTGGAGGGGCCTGAGCGGCCGCTCGGCGCGACGCTGGACGGAGAGGTGACCTTCGCGGTGCAGGAGCAGCCGCGGGGTACGGCGGACGCGGTCAGGGCGGCGGCGGCGCACATCGACCCGGCGAGCACGGTGATCGTGCTGAACGGCGACCATCCGCTGATCACCGGAGGCACGCTGACGGGGCTGGCCGAGGCGCACGCGCGCTCAGGCGCAGCGGCCACGCTGGCCACGGCGGTGCTCGAGGACCCGAGCGGCTACGGCCGCGTGGTGCGGGCGCCGGATGGGACGGTGGAGCGGGTGGTCGAGACCAAGGCGCCGGGCGACGCCACCGAGCTCGAACTGCACATCCGGGAGATCAGCACCGGGATCTACGCGTTCGAGGGCGCGGCGCTCCTCGCCGCGCTCGAGGAGGTGAAGCCGCACAACGCCCAGGGAGAGCTGTACCTGCCCGACGTGCTGCCGGTTCTGCGCGCCCGGGAGCGGACCGTCGCCGCCCACGAGATCACCGACGCGAGCGAGCTCGGGGTGAACGACCGCGCCCAGCTGGCGATCGTCCGGGCGATCGCGCAGCGCCGAATCCACAGGCTCCACATGCTGGCCGGGGTGACGATCGTCGACCCCGCCACGACGGTGATCGACGTCGAGGTGCAGATCGGTCCGGACGCTGTGATCGCGCCGTTCACCAGCCTGCACGGCACGACCGAGGTCGGCCCCGGTGCGCGGGTCGGCCCGCTCAGCACGGTGATCGACTCGCAGGTGGGCGCCGAGGCGACCGTGATCCACTCCTACCTGCACCGAGCCAGCGTGGGCGAGCGCGCCACCGTCGGTCCGTTCAGTTACCTGCGGCCCGGGGCGGTCCTGCGCGAGGGCTCGAAGGCCGGCGCGTTCGTGGAGATCAAGAACTCGGACATCGGGCCGGGGACGAAGGTGCCCCACCTGTCCTACATCGGGGACGCCGACATCGGTGAGCGCTCGAACATCGGCGCCGGGACGATCACCGCCAACTACGACGGCACCCACAAGCACCGCACCCAGATCGGCGCCGGCGCGTTCGTGAGCGTCGACACGATGCTGGTGGCGCCGGTCAGCCTGGGGGACGGGGCGTACACCGGCGCGGGCTCGGTGATCACCCACGACGTTCCGCCGGGCGCGCTCGGGATCGCCCGCGAGCGCCAGACGAACATCGAGGGCTATACCGAACGTCGCAAGCAGCGGGATTCAACCCAGCGCGAGGGCGCCGACGGCGGTAAGAATCAGGCCGAGAATCCCGGCCAAACGTGAGAATCGCCGGAGGCATCCGGGTCGGGTATAAGACATGCGAGACAATCCATCTGGCTAGAGCCGTCCAGACAAGACCATCCGTTTCCCTTCGTAAACTCGACCGCACGATGAGCCTGCTGGAGACGCGTCCCGCCCCGAACGAAATCGAGCTGGAGGCTCGCAAGCGGCTGATGCTGTTCTCGGGCCGGGCGAACCCCAATCTGGCCGCTCGCATCGGCGCCAGGCTCGGCGTCGAGCTGGGCAACGTCACGCTCAAGACGTTCACCAACGGCGAGGTGTACTGCCGCTACGAGCAGTCGGTGCGCGGAGCGGACGTGTTCATCGTCCAGCCGACGTGCGGCAACCCCGACACCGGTCTGAGCGCCAACGACGCATTGATGGAGCTGCTCGTGATGGTCGACGCGGCCGTCGGCGGCTCGGCCCATCGGGTGATCGCGGTCACGCCGTGGTACGGATACTCACGCCAGGACAAGAAGTCCGCCCCGCGCGAGCCGATCAGCGCCCGGCTCGTGGCGCGGATGCTCGAGTCGGCCGGGATCGACCGGATCCTGACCATGGACCTCCACCAGGGGCAGATCCAGGGGTTCTTCCAGAAGCCGTGCGACCACATGACCGCGCTGTTCATGCTCACTCAGTACTTCCAGGACCTCGGTCTCGACGACCTGGTGGTGGTCGCGCCGGACGCCGGCCGGGTGAAGCTGAACAAGCAGTTCGCGTCGAAGATCGGGGCCGACCTGGCCATCCTCAACAAGGAGCGGCCCAACCAGCAGGTGGCGGAGATCGGGTACGTGATCGGCGACGTGGCCGGCAAGACCGCGCTGCTGGTCGACGACATCATCGACACCGCGGGCACGCTGAAGGCGGCCGCGGACACCGTCCGCCAGGCCGGAGCCCGGAAGGTTTACGCCGCGGCCACCCACGGCGTGTTCTCCGGCGAGCCGTGGGAAGCGCTCGAGGCCGCCCGGCTCGAGGAGATCGTCGTGACCGACACGATCCCGCTGCCGGCCGGCGCGCCGGACAACGTCCGCGTGCTCTCGTGCGCGGACCTGCTCACCAGCTCGATCCGCCAGATCTTCACCGACGGATCGGTGAGCGACGTGTTCGGCGGCGAGAACCAGCTGTTCTGAGCTCTCCAGCGCGGGGGCTGGCCGATGGGTGAGCGCGACGATCCGCAGCTCGGCCGTCGCGCCCAGACCGGACGCGCCGCGCGCCTGATGGAGCTGCTCGGCCTGACCGAGGACGAGCTGTGTCGCGTGCTCGGCGTCGACCCGCTCACGCTGCTGTCCGGCCAGCTCGAGCATCGGGCCGAGCTGCCGATCCTGCTCGACCTGCTCGACGAGGCGTCCGAGCGCGCCGGGCCGGCCGTGCTGAGTCGCTGGGTGCGGGCACCCGGACCGCTCGGCCGGCCGATCGACGCGCTGGAGCGCCGCGACTTCGGCGCCTTCGAGGACGCGCTCGGGCAGCTGGCCGAGCGCGGGTTCGTCCTCAAGGGCGGCGCCTGAGAACCACCATGGGCGACGCGCTCGAGCAAACCCTCCGCGTTCGCTACGGCGAGTGCGATCTGCAGGGAGTCGTGTTCAACGCTCATTACCTGAACTACTTCGACACGAGCATCACCGAACTGTGGCGTTCGGCCTGCGGGAGCTACCAGGCGATGCTCGACCGCGGAGTGGACATCGTGCTCGCCGAGGCCAGCGTGCGCTTCCGCAAGCCGGCGCGATTCGACGAGCAGCTGACGCTGGCCGTCGCCGTCACGCACATCGGGAACACCAGCGTGATCACACGCCACACGGCCAGTCACGACGGCGAACTGCTGGCCGAGGCCGAGCTGCGGCACGTCCTGATCGACCGCGTTACGGTCGAGAAGACGCCGCTGCCTGACTGGTTGCGGGCGGGACTCGAGCCATTCAGGGTGCCGGCGCCCGGAGTGAATCCGCCGGCCGGCGGGCCGTCGCCGGACTGAATCCGCCGGCCCGCGGGCCGCCGGGACTTCGCGATCGGAGAGTCAGTCCGACGGTTGCTTATCGCCCGGCCAGATACCCGTCAGATGGTGAAACACCCGGGCCCCGACGCGGTCCACCGCCGCCCCGATGCCGGCCATCGTGGCCGCCTCGAGCGCGGCGGCGCCGACGACCTTGGGGAAGCTCGTCTCCTGTGTCGTGGGCTTGGGCGGCGCGTCATGATCGATGCGGGCCCACAGCGCGCTGAACACCGACTTGGCGATCCGCGCCCCGATCAGGCCGGCGATGATCCCGAAGGGCTTGTAGAGGATCTTCATGGCCGGCTGGAGCCTACCCGGGAATCGGGTGGCCGAGTCGGTTGGCCCGATGTATAGAGATTGCGGATCTGGCCCGACCCGGCTGCGCCATGGGGTAAAAGTTAAGCTCGTAGCTGACGGACTGGGAGCAGGAGGGAAAATGCTCGAAGAGGATTCACAGCCGGGGAAGAGCTCAGCGGAAGAGCTGCTTCGGCAGGCGCTCCTGGACGATGCCTCGTCGGTGGCGGTCTCGCTCAAGGTCGGCGGGCTGCCGCTCAGCCACTCGGTGACGGTCATCTTCCATGGGCGGCGCGATCTCGGAACGCTGCAGACGTACGTGACGCGCGGGAAGCGCGGCGCGGGGACGACGGTGGCGGCGAGCGAGCTGCTCCGCGTCCCCTGCGACCTGGATCTGGCCGACGCCGGCGACCGCGCGGATGCCGAGCGGCTGTACATCGAGCAGGCGACCGCGTTGCGCGACGCGCTGGTCGGCGCCGACGTGGTGCTCGACGTGTGGCGCGAGCCGCTCGGCGAGCTGCTCGGCAGCGACGTGACCGTGGACCACTCGGTCGAGTTGTCGATCAGGTTGCCGGCGCACCGCCTGCTCCCGACGGCGCTGGTCGCGCCCGAGTCGCACACGCTGGTCACCGCGGTGTGCGGGGCCCGTACGCTGGCCGAGGGCAAGCCGCCGATGGGGATCGCCTGCGCGCAGCAGGACGTGATCCGCATCTATCCGCTGGCCGACGATCCCGAGCGATGCGTCGAGGACTTCCTGGAGTGCGCCGCCGAGCACGCCCGTGCCCTGGCGGAGCGGCTGGACCACCAGGAGGCGTCGGTCGAGCGGTTCCTCGAGCTGAGCGAGTAGCCGGGTCCCGACTGCGCTTAGCTTCGCGCGGTGCGCCGCGTCTACTTCATCGCGATCGCCGCCGCGGTCCTGGTCTTCCTCGCCGTCAGCGCCCTGCTGGCTCGGGTGTACAGCGCGAACTCGGCCGAGCAGTCCGCGATCACCACGCTTGTCGAGGACGAAGCGCGCGGCGACACGAGCGCGATCATCGGCAACATCGCCGGGTGCCGAGCCAGCCCGGCATGCCGGGTCCGCGCCTCCGAGCTGGCCGCATCGCTCACGCGTCCCGGCGCCGTCTCGATCATCCAGATCCAGCCCTCGACCGGCTTCTCGATCGCCGGCACGCAGGGCACGGCGCGAGTGGCGTGGAAGGCCCGCTCGCCGCTGCCGATCGTGCAGTGCGTCCGAGTGCGCCGTAGCGGAAACGTCATCAGCGGCCTGAAGGTCGAGTTGCTCGAGGTCAGCCGCCGGATCAAGAGCGACACTGCGTGCCCGGCCCGGTTCTAGCCCGGCGCGGAACCCAGGGGCCGCGGCGCCCAGGCGGAACTCAGGTCCTGACCGGGGTGCGCTCGGGCTCGCGAGCCGGCCGGCGCTCGCGCCCGGGCAGGTGCTCGCGCAGCTTGCGGTGATCGCGCAGCCGAACGCGCGCCTGCTCGGCGTCGGGGAGCGGGATCCCGCCTCCGCGCGGGGAGTCCTGCGGCGCCGGCGGCCGCTTGGGCCCGCCGCCTCCGCCACCGTCCGACCCGGTATCGGGGCGCTGTGGCGGGAAATCGGGGCTGTCGCGCAGAGCCGGGATGATCAGCACAGCGGCGCAGACCAGCCCCAGGAGGTGCATCCCGGCGATCATCAGCATCAGCTGAGCGTCGCCCGACATTGGCGGTTAGCTTAGCGCGGTGTCGACCCCGGGTGAAGGGGGTGCGCCAGTCGGTTTCGCTCCCGGTTGGGAGGGCGTGCGCCGGCCACCACGCAGGGAGTCCCGGCCCCGGCGCCACCGGGCGTCCGGGTCCCGGCGCCACCGCGGCGCAAGCGGCTCGCTACCATCACTCGCCGGTCATGGCGACGGCACAGACGACAGCCCTGGCAGTCGACGCGCGAGAGCCCGCGGGCTCCCGCGCCGCTCGTCGCCTGCGCCGCGCCGGCAACGTGCCCGGCGTCCTGTACGGCGGCGGCGAGGAGCCGGTCGCCTTCCAGATCGACGCCCGTCTGCTGCGCAACACGCTGGCCCACGCCGGCGCGCTGCTCGAGCTGAGCATCGCCGGCGCCGGCGGCACGCCGGTCGTCGTCAAGGAGCTCGTCCGCCACCCCGTCAGCGGCGAAATGATGCACATCGACCTGCTGCGCGTCCGGCTCGACGAGGCGATCAGCGCCACCGTGGTGCTCGACCTGGTCGGCGCCGAGGACGCCCCAGGCGTCAAAGAGGGTGGCGTGCTCGAGCAGGTCACGCGCGAGCTCACCATCGAGGCGCTGCCGGGCGACATCCCCGACACGATCCAGCACGACGTCTCCGGCCTCCAGATCGGCGACACGGTCACGCTCGAGTCGATCGCGCCCCCGCGCGGCGTCACGCTCACCGACGATCCCGAGACCGTCGTCGCGACGGTCACGCCGCCCAAGCTCCAGCTCGAGCCCGACGAGGAGATCGAGGAGGAGACGGAGCTGGTGGCCGAGGGCGAGACGACCGACGAGGCGGAGGCGGCCGCCGCTGAGGAAGCCGCCGGCGAGAGCGAAGGCTCCTCCGAGGGCGAGTAGCCCCCGGTGCCCGGTGGCGCGCCGGTCGACTGGCTGATCGTCGGTCTAGGCAATCCGGGTGCCGAGTACGACGGGACCCGGCACAACATCGGGTTCGAGGTCGCCGACGAGCTCACCGAGAGGTGGGCCCTGCCGAAGCCCAAGGCCAAGTACCGAGGCCTGCTGACCGAGGGCCGGACCGGGCCCGGCGGCCCACGTGTGGCGATCCTCAAGCCGCAGACCTACATGAACGACGCCGGTGGCTCGGTCGGGCCGGCGCGGGGTGCGTTCAAGGTTGCGCTCGATCGCGTACTGGTCATCCACGACGAGATCGATCTGCCGTTCGGCGAGATCCGGACCCGGACGGGCGGCGGGCTCGCTGGACACAACGGGCTGAAGTCGCTGAAAGCCGGACTGGGGTCAGCCGACTTCGCGCGGATCCGGATCGGCGTTGGGCGGCCGCCGACGACCGACCCGGACCTCGTGGCGGCCTATGTCCTCGGTCGCTTTCGCGAGCCGCGGGACGAGGTCAGAAAGCTGATAGACGACGGGGCCGAGGCCACCGAGCGTGCGATCATGGAGGCACCTGCCGGCGACCTAGACTCGTTCTAGATGCTCCGCTCGCTCCTCTCTCATGCCGACGACGATGCTCAGACCGGCGCGCTCGCGCGCGACGGCGGTCGCGCGTTCGTGTCTCAGTCGCTGCGCCCCTACCTGCTCGCGGCGCTGCTGGACCGCGAGCCGGACCGGCCCGCGATCGTGGTCGCGGGGGACGACCGAGCGGCCCGGGACCTCGCAAGTGCGCTGAAGTCCTGGCTCGAGCCGCGTCCGGTGCGCTACTACCCGAGCCGCGGCGTCACCTACGAGTCGCACCTCGCCCCGCCGCCCCACCTGGTCGGCCTGCGGATCGCGGCCCTCGACGCTCTGCAAGAGAGCGAGAACGACAGCGCACCGGTCGTCGTAGTCAGCGCCATCGCTCTGTCGGAGAAGGTCCCCGACCCCGCCCTGCGGCCGCACGGATTCGTACTCGAAGCCGGTGGGCTCCTCGACCTCGACGAGACCGCGATGGACCTGGTGGCGGCCGGCTATGAGCGCGTGGACCAGGTCGAGGACCGCGGCCAGTTCGCGATCCGCGGCGGCCTGCTCGACGTGTTCCCCGCCACCGAGGACCGCGCCGTCCGGGTCGACCTGTTCGGCGACGAGATCGAGTCGCTGCGATGGTTCTCGACCTTCACCCAGCGCTCGCTGGGCGACGCGGACCGGGTGGAGGTTGCGCCGGCGGCCGAGCTGGCCGAGGAGCACCGCGAGCTGGCGGAGATCGCCGCCCTCGAGCACGAGGACGACCGCCCCGACATCGCGGAGCTGCTGCCCGTCGAGAACTTCCACCCGTTCCTCGAGCTCGCTCCGGACGACGCGACGGTCGTGATCGCCGGCGAGGAGGACGTGGCGCCGGCGCTGGCCGACCACTGGCAGGACGTGAGCGTGGCTTTCAAAGACCGCGACGCGCGCCACCTCTACGTCGACGCGCAGGCCATCGACGAAACGCTGCGACAACGCGCGCGCATCCGCCTCTCGAGCATCGACCAGGACCAGCCGTTCCAATTCCGCGCCCAGGCGGCCGACGTCCAGGCCCGAAGCCTGAAGGAGGCCGAGCCCGAGCTCGAAAAACTCCACCGTTCCGGCTACCAGACCGTGGTGGTGTTCGCACGCCGCGGCGAGGGCGAGCGGGCCGCCTACAACCTCGGGCGCCTCAAGGTCCACTGGCTCGGCGCAGACGACGGCGCGGCCGACGGCCGGATCACGTTCGCTCAGGCCCGACTGCAACAAGGCTTCATCGCGCCGCAGTTCCACCTCGCGGTCATCCCCGAGCACCGGCTGTTCCGCCGCCGCCGCGCGCCCGACCAACCGGAGCAGCGCAACCGGAGACGTGGTGTTCTCAGGAGCTTCGCCGACCTGCGCACCGGCGACATCGTGGTGCACGAGGACCACGGGATCGCGCGCTTTGCCGGGTTCGACACCAAGACGGTGGCGAACGTCACGCGCGACTATCTGTACCTCGAGTACGCCGGCTCGGACCGCGTGTTCGTGCCGGTCGACCAGCTGGCCAAGATCAGCCGCTACGTCGGCGCCGGCGGCGCCCACCCGCCGCTGTCGAAGCTGGGCGGGACGCGGTGGGACACGATCAAGGCGCGGGCCCGGCGGGCCGCCCAGGAGCTGGCCGGCGAGCTGCTCAACCTGTACGCCGAGCGCAAACGGCGCGAGGGCCACTCGTTCCCGCCCGACAGCGACTGGCAGCGGGACTTCGAGGACGCATTCCCGTTCACCGAGACGCCCGACCAGCGTGACGCGATCGAGATGGTCAAGGCCGACATGGAGGCGCCCCGCCCGATGGACCGGCTGATCTGCGGTGACGTCGGCTACGGCAAGACCGAGGTGGCGCTGCGGGCGGCGTTCAAGGCGGTGCAGGACGGCAAGCAGGTGATGCTGCTCGTCCCGACCACGATCCTCGCCCAGCAGCACTACGGCACCTTCATCGAGCGGCTGAAGGACTTCCCGATCACGATCGAGCACGTCTCGCGTTTCCGCCCGGCCGCCGAACAGAGGGAATCCGTCAAGCGCTTCGCCGAGGGCAAGGTCGACATCCTGATCGGGACTCACCGTCTCCTGTCAAGGGACGTGCGCGCCAAGGACCTCGGGTTGCTCATCGTCGACGAGGAGCAGCGCTTCGGCGTCAAGCAAAAGGAGCTGTTACGCCAGCTCAAGCTGCGGGTCGACGTGATCTCGATGAGCGCCACCCCGATCCCGCGCACACTGCAGATGTCGATGGCCGGGGTCCGCGACATCAGCGTGATCGAGACCCCGCCGGAAGGTCGCCGGCCGATCAAGACCTACGTCGGCGAGTACGACGAGGAACTCGTCAAGACCGCGTTGGTTCGCGAGCACGAGCGAAACGGGCAGGCGTTCTTCCTGCACAACCGGATTGAGTCGATCGACGAGACGGCCGAGCGGCTGCGAGCCCTGTGCCCGGGGATGAGGTTCGAGGTCGCGCACGGCCAGATGGACGAGAAGGAGCTCGAACGACGCATGCTGGCGTTCCTGCGGGGCGACGCGGACGTACTCGTGTCCACGAGCATCATCGAGTCCGGCATCGACATCCCGCAGGCGAACACGCTGATCGTCGAACGCTCCGACACCTTCGGCCTCGCGCAGCTGTACCAGATCCGTGGACGGGTCGGCCGGAGTCGCGAAAGAGCGTACGCGTATCTGCTCTATCCATCCGCCGCCGCCCTGACGCCGGACGCGGCACAAAGACTGAGCGCGCTCTCCGACTACACCGAGCTGGGCGCGGGCTTCAAGATCGCGATGCGCGACCTCGAGATTCGCGGCGCCGGCAACCTGCTGGGCGACGAGCAGTCGGGGCACGTGGCCGCGCTCGGGTTCGAGCTGTACATGCAGATGCTCGACGAGGCGGTGGCGGCGGCCGAGGACGGCGCCTGGGCGGAGGACGATTGGGAGCCGGTGCGCCTCGACGTCAACGTCGACGCGTACGTCCCGGCGGATTACATCCCCTACGAGCAGGCCAAGGTCGACGTCCACCGCCGGATCGCGGGCGCCCGCGAGGTCGCCGATCTCATGCAACTGCGCGAGGAGCTCGAGGATCGCTTCGGCGAGCTGCCCGACCCGCTCAAGAACCTGATCGCGCTCCAGCAGGCGCGGATCAAGCTCGGCCAGGCCGGAGCGCGGGCGGTCACGTTCCGCAACGGGCGCCTGGCCGTCACGCCGATCGAGCTCGACAGCGTCCGGGCCAAGCGGATCCGCCAGGAGATCCCCGAAGCGCTGTACGAATCCGGCAAGTCCCAGCTGTCGGTCCGGGTGCCCGAGGATCCGGTGAAGCGCTTCCCGGCCGTGGTCAAGGCCGCGGACGTGCTCCTCGCGATCACCCGCGAAGCCGCGTGACCAGTTCTTAGTGCTTTCTTCACGCCGGATCGCGAGACCCTCGCTACCATCACCCCGCGATGAAGGTTCGTAGGTCTGTTCTGGCGCTTGGCGCCTTTTTTGTGTTCGCCATCGGAGTGGCCGGATGCGGTAGCTCGGTGTCCGGCGATTCGGTCGCCACGGTCGCCGGCAACCCGATCACGACCCAGGCGTTCAACCACTGGATGTACGTCGCGGCCAAGAGCCAGGCGGCGCAGAGCCCAGGCCAGCCCGTGATCGTGCCCAACGATCCGCCGAACTTCGACAAGTGCGTGGCCCAGGTCAAGAAGCAGATCCCGAGCCTCGCCAAGACCGCGACCAAGACGCTGCGCACCGACTGCAAGCAGCTCTTCACCTCGCTCTCGAGCCAGGTCATGGACTTCCTGATCAAGTCCTACTGGTACCAGGCCGACGCGAACAAGCTGGGCGTCAAGGTGACCAACGCCGACGTCCAGAAGGCGTTCAACGCGGCCAAGAAACAGCAGTTCCCGACCGCCGCCGGGTTCAACAACTTCCTCAGCCAGACCGGCCAGACCAAGCAGGACATCCTGTTCCGCTTCCGGATCAACCAGATCGTGCAGAAGCTGGTGGCCAAGCACAACACGAAGGTCACGCCGGCCGCGATCCAGGCCTACTACACCGCGCACCAGTCCCAGTTCGGCACGCAGGAGGCCCGGAACATGCGGGTGATCCTGGCCAAGAACATCTCGGATGCGAACGCGGCCAAGAATGCGCTCCAGTCCGGTCAGAGCTGGAACACGGTGGCGAAGAAGTACTCGACCGACCCGACCTCCAAGAACATCGGCGGAATGCTCACCGGGGTGACCAAGCAGCAGGCCGACTCCGCGCTCGCCAGCGCCGCGTTCTCGGCGCCGCTCAACAAGCTGCTCGGTCCCGTCAAGGGGCAGTTCGGCTACTACGTGTTCGACGTGACGAAGATCACGCCGGCCACCCGCCAGACGCTCGCGCAGGCCACCGCGCTGATCAAGCAGCAGCTCACCAGCCAGAGCCAGCAGACCGCGCAGACCGCGGTCGACAATCACGCCAAGAAGGATTGGCTCAGCCAGACCACGTGCCGTAGCGGCTACGCGATGGCGGACTGCAAGGGGTACAAGGCCCCGAAGACCGCCACCACCGGCGCCACCGGCACCGCCACCACGGGGTGAGCTCGGCGGGGTCCCCGCCCGCTATAGCGGAGGCGCTGGCCCGCCTCGACGCGATCACGCGCCGGCTCCGGGTCGAGTGCCCGTGGGACCGCGAGCAGGACGAGCGCTCGATCGTGCCGCACACCGTCGAGGAGTCCTACGAACTGGCCGACGCCGCGCAGCGGGGCGACGACGCCAAGCTGATCGACGAGCTCGGCGATGTCCTGTTCCAGGTGTACTTCCTGTCACTGCTGCTGGAGGAGCGCCGCGCCGGGGACCTCGCGCGGGTGGCCAACCAGGTCACCGACAAGCTCATCCGCCGTCACCCGCACGTGTTCGGACAGGTCGAGGCGGACACCTCCGTCGAGGTCCGCCGGAACTGGGACCAGATCAAGCGGACCGAGCCCGGCCGCGAGCAGGGCGTGTTCGGCGAGATCCCCGAGAACCTCCCGGGACCGCTGTACGCGCGCAAGGTACAGCGACGGGCGGCGTCGAGCGGGTTCGACTTCCCAGGCCTCGAGGGACCGCTCCAGTCTGTGCGCGACGAACTGGATGAGCTAGAGAGTGCGCGAACCCGCGAGGAGCAGTTCCACGAGCTGGGAGACGTGCTGTTCGCGGCGGTCAACGTGGCGCGGAAGCTGACCGTCGACCCAGAGCTCGCCCTGCGTGCGGCGGCTGATCGATTCAAGGGCCGCGTCGGCGCGGGCGAGAGGCTCGCCGCATCGGAAGGTCATAGCTGGAACGATCTCGCTCCTCACGAGCAGCTCGCGTACTACGCCCGAGCGCGCCTGAACGAAGGAGCCGCATGAGCCAGATCGAGCACGTCCACGCCCGCCAGATCCTCGACAGCCGGGGGAACCCGACCGTCGAGGTCGAGCTCAGCGTCCGCTCGGGCGCGTGGGGACGGGCGGCGGTGCCCTCGGGCGCGTCCACCGGCGAGTTCGAGGCGACCGAGTTGCGCGACGGCGGGTCGGACTGGATGGGCAAGGGCGTGATGCGCGCGGTCGAGAACGTCAACGGCGAGATCGCCACCGCGGTGCGCGGCCAGGACGCCTCCTCGCAGGCCGCTTTGGATCGAATGCTGATCACGCTGGACGGGACGCCCAACAAGTCCCGGCTCGGCGCCAACGCGATCCTGGCCGTGTCGCTCGCCGCCGCGCACGCCGCCGCGGCGGAAGAGCGCCAGCCGCTGTGGCGCTACCTGGGCGGCGAGAGTGCCCACGTGCTTCCGGTGCCGATGCTGAACGTGGTCAACGGCGGCAGGCACGCGGACAACAGCATCGACTTCCAGGAGTTCATGGTCGTCCCGGTCGGCGGCGCGACGTTCCGCGACGCGCTGCGGATGGCGGACGAGGTGTTCCAGCATCTCAAGCAGATGCTCCACGACCGGGGCATGTCGACCGCGGTGGGAGACGAGGGGGGCTTCGCGCCCAACCTCGAGTCCAACGAGGCGGCCCTGGGGCTGCTCGTCGAGGCGATCAAGACGGCCGGCTACGTGCCCGGCGACCAGGTGGCGATCGCGCTCGACCCGGCGGTGTCCGAGCTGTATCGCGACGGCGCGTACGTGCTGGAGCACGAAGGCCGGACGCTGAGCGCGCAAGAGCTGTCGAGCTACTGGGTCGACCTCGCCGGGCGCTACCCGATCATCTCGATCGAGGACGGGATGGACGAGGAGGACTGGGACGGCTGGGCGCACCTGACCTCGGAGCTGGGGAGCCGGATGCAGCTGGTCGGCGACGACGTGTTCGTCACCAACACCGAGCGCCTGCGGCGCGGGATCGACAACGGGGTGGCGAACTCGATCCTGATCAAGGTCAACCAGATCGGCACGCTCACAGAGACGCTCGCCGCCATTCGCCTGGCGCGTGAGAACGGCTACACCGCCGTGATGTCGCACCGCTCGGGCGAGACCGAGGACGTCACGATCGCCGACCTGGCCGTGGCCACCGGCTGCGGTCAGATCAAGACGGGCGCTCCGTCGCGGAGCGATCGCGTGGCCAAGTACAACCAGCTGCTGCGGATCGAGGAGGCGCTCGGCGCCGACGCGCGCTATCCGGGCCGCAGCGCGTTCCGCGGATAACGCGGGTCGGCAACCGCATCCTGCTCTTGACCGCCGCACGCTCCGCTCCAAGTTTCCGGGAGATCGCTCCGCGCGCGGCGGCATATTTCACTGCTGCGCATCCGGCGCAGCATTCCGTGCAGCAGGAAGGAGCTCGCGCGCGTCGAACGAAGGCCGCAGCGGATGCCGTCAGCCCGTCCCGCCACTGCGCCGCCGCGCAGACACAGCCGCACCGCGCCCCCGCGGCCACGACCGAACCGGGCCGCCGCCCGAGGGTTGCGCGGCCGGGTTCGCTGGGACCGGGTCGGGCGGGTCAGCCTGCTGGTCGTGCTGTGCGTGGTCGCCGGGCTGTACGTGCAACAGGGGATGGCCTACCTCGCGGTGCGCAGCCAGGCCAAACACCAGCGCGCGATCGTGCAACAGCTCTCGAAGTCGAACGCGTCGCTGCATGCGCAGCAGCAGGCGCTCAGCGACCCGGCCACGATCCTGCGGGACGCCCGGGCGCTCGGGATGGTGCGGGTGGGCGAGCACCCCTACGAGGTGACGGGGCTACCGAACCACTGACGCCCAGCTGGCTGGTGGGCTGATGGTGGTGCTTCGCTTCGACGACGTGATCGGGCTGTGGCGCGACGGTCAGCGCCGGCTGGCCCAGGCCGACCCCACGGTCAAGCCGGCGCTCGAGCGGGTGACCGACGCGATCGTGGACGAACTGCGCCGGCGGGTCGGGGCAAGCTTCACGACCGAGGAGCTGGCGCGCTACTACGGCGACGCCGGCACCGACTGGATCTTCGACCTTGCCACGCGTGTGGCGCCGGGCAACCCCGAGGCGTGGGATCTGACCACAGTGGGGGGCGCGGCGTTCGCGCGCTACGTTCGTGAGGCGTCGGACTACGCCGGCGGCGGGCGCATCGTCCGCGAGGACTAACCCGGCCTACTCGCCGTTGTCGCCGTCGCCGTTGTCGTCGGAATCGTCGTCGTCGCCGACGCGGCGGATCACGATCTGATCCTCTTCGATCGCGACCTCGACCGGACGGTGCCCGGCCCAGTACTCGGCGTAGATCGGGTCGTCCTGGACGGCGGGGTCGAGCCACAGGCCGTAGCCCTCCTCGCCGTGGTCGAACGTCGCCTCGAGCGTGGTGGTCTTGCGCCGGGGGGTACGCCGGCCGCCCCGCCGGCCGCGCCGGCGCTTGGCGGGCGTCTTCTCCGACTCGTCCTCGTCCTCGTCGTCGGGCTCTTCGTCGGCGCGCTGCGCCTCGGCCGCCTCGAGCTCGGCCGCGATCAGGGCGTCGTCCTCGGCGCGCAGATCGATCTCGTCGTCGAAGTCGACGCCCACGCCGGCGTCGGGCTCGCCGTTGGGCTCGAGCCCCTGCTCGCGCTTGAACGCCTGGATCTGCTGAACCGTGACCTCGAGCTGGTGGGCGATCCACGCGTCGGTGCGTCCCTGGCGAACCCAGGCGCGGATCCGGTTGAGCTCGGGGCGTAGCGATCGACGGGCCATCTCGGCGCGGAGACTAGTACAGCCAACGGTTGGACCGCTCCGCCCCATGCGGGAATGCTTCGATCACCCGTGCGCAAAGGTTGTGTCAGGCGGAGGCCACCCGGTATGCTGGCCTGGGCGTACCGGAGGATCGTGGAACGAGAGATCCGGTTGCCTCGTTGACGACCAGGCGAGCAGGGAGGCACATCCCCCATGTTGGTACTCACCCGCAAGTCCAACCAAAGCATCATGATCGGCGACGACATTGAGGTCTCCGTATTGGCGATCATGGGCGAGAAGGTGCGGATCGGGATTCAGGCACCGCGTGATATCCCGGTGTTCCGCAAGGAGGTTTATCTGGAAATCCAGCAGGAGCGTCTCGGCGCGGGCAAGGGTGCCCGTGAGGAGGTCGACGCGGCGCTGCGTGGCCTGGGAGAGGGCAGCTAGTCAGCGCGCCGGCTGCGCGCAAACCGGCCGAGGGGACGGATAACCGGGGCCGCTAGCCCAGCAGGTAGTACAGCGTTTCGAACATCGCGATCGTGACTGCCACCGCGGTCCCGATCAGCGAGACGACGAGCAGCCAGAAGCGCATCGAGCTCCGCTTCTTCTCGCGCTCACGCTTTCGTTGGCGGGAGCGCGAGGTTGCTCGCCGCCACTGGAGCTGGCTGCGGCTGCGGTCGAGCTGCATCTCCTGCCGGAAATCCTGCTCGAGCTCAGCCAGGCTTTGGCGCATCTTCATCGCCATCGGGCCGCGAGCCTAGCAAGCCCGCGCCACCCGCGTTATGTAGCGAGCACGATCAGTGGACGGCCTGCTGCTCGTACACGCGCACGAAGTGCAGGTAGTTGTCCGAGATCTGCTTGGCCGCCGTCTCGCGGTCGAGGTCGCCCGCCAGGAAGCCCTTGAGCGCGTCCCACCAGATCGAGCGCCCGATCGCGAACCCCACGAACCCCTCGACCGGCGCGGCCACCTGGAGCCAGTGCTCCACTTTCTCGGTCGATGCGCCGCGGCCCAGCAGCACGCACGTGACGCCTTCGCGCCCGGTGCCCGAGCGTGCCTGCTCGGCCAGCATCGCCGCGTCGCCCTGCTCGTCGATGCCCTCGATCTTCCACACGTCGACCTCGACGCCGGCGTTCTGGGCGTCTTCGATGGCGCGGCGCATCAGCTCGGGGCGCAGCTCGGCGTCGTAGCGCCCGGAGTCGCCGTCCACGCTGGCCAGCTGCTCGGCCGTCGCGGGGACGAGGAGCTCGAACAGGAACTTCCGGTTGGTCGAGTGGAGCCAGTCCGCCAGGCGCTTCAGGCGCGTCAGCTGCTCGGCGTTCATTGCCGCGTCGCCGTCGGGGTTGTAGCGAACGAGCACCTTCGAGAAGTCCGGGTCGAACCTCTCGATGTGTGCCGGGAAGTCCTCGCCGTACTGGAAGTCGAATTCCTCCTGCCCGGACTTCTCGACCGGCATCGCGAGCTTCAGCCCGTGCTCGCGCGCCTGCCCGGGGATGTTCGAGCCGAACTGCTCGTCGACCAGCACGCCGGTGGCGCCGGCCTCGGCGCCCTCGCCCACGGCGACCAGCATCCCCTCGAAGATCAGGCGCTTGACGTCATCGATCCGTTCGATCTCGTCGGGCGTCGGGTCCCCGCTGATCCCGAGCAGGTTCTTCTGGAAGGACCCGCGATGGTCGAACGCGAGGATGTAGAGCTTGCCGTCGTATCCGAGAGCCACCGAGAACCCCTTTTCTTTCGCGAACCGTCGTCTACATCGGAGTCTACGTCTACCCTGCCGCGCGATGGAGCACAAGTTCGACGGGCCGGCCTACACGATCGGGATCGAGGAGGAGCTGATGATCCTCGACGCCGAGTCATTCGAGCTGGTCAACGCGATCGAGAGCATGCTCGAGCCGCCGGCGGCGGGCGAGATCAAGCCCGAGCTGATGGAGTCGGTGCTCGAGGTCTCCACCGACCCGTGCCCGAACACCGCGCAGGCCGGCGAGCAGCTACGCGCACTGCGCGCGCAGGTCCGCGAGACCGCGGCGCGCAAGGACCTCACGATCGGCGCGGCGGGAACGCACCCGTTCGCGATGTGGGAGGACCAGCGGATCGTGGCCCGGCCGCGCTACCGGGACCTCGTCTCGGCGCTGCGCTTCGTGGCGCGCCAGGAGCTGATCTTCGGCGTGCACGTGCACGTCGGGATCGACGATCCCGACAAGGCCATCCACGTCGCGAACGGGATGCGCGTGCACATGCCGATCCTGCTCGGCCTGTCGGCCAACTCTCCGTTCTGGCGCGCCGACGCCACCGGGCTGGCCTCGACCCGGACCCCGATCTTCCGCGCGTTCCCCCGCGTCGGCATCCCGCCCACGTACAAGGACTGGAAGGACTATGAGAAGCGGATCGAGTTCATGATCCAAGCGCGGGTGATCGAGGACTACACGTACCTCTGGCACGACGTGCGCCCGCATCCGGAGTTCGGCACCGTCGAGGTCCGGGTGATGGATTCGCAGACGCGCGTGGAGCACACGCTCGGCCTCGCCGCGCTCGTCCAGGGACTGGTCAAGGAGCTGGCCGAGCACTACGACGCCGGCAAGCGACTGTCGCGCTACCCGTTCGAGATGCTCGACGAGAACAAGTGGCTGGCGGCCAGGCACGGCCTCGACGGCGACCTGGTCGATCTCCCCCACTGGGACCGAGTCCCGGCGCGCGAGCTCGCCCGCCGGCTGCTCGCCCGCATTCGCGACCATTGCCAGGATCTTGGTTCATTGGCCGAACTCGAGGCGGTCGAGGACCTGCTCGAACGCGGCAACGGCGCGGCTCGCCAGGTCGTCGTGTACGAGGCGAACCACGACCTGCGTGAAGTGATGGCCGAGATCGTCGCGGCGACGGCTGGATAGTCGGGCACCAGGGCCCGAAGCTCTGTTCCCGACATCGCCGCCGTCATACAATCGGTCCAGCTATGAGCACCGGCGGCCCCGACCTGTTCGTAATTTGCAAGAACTGCCAGTCGGAGGTCAGCCCGTACATCACCGAGTGCCCGTACTGCGGTAGCCGCCTGCGCAAGCGCGCCCCGAAGCTCGACCGCGACGGGCGCCCGACGGGACGCAAGCGGCGCACGCCGAGCCCGTCGCTCTCGCGCCTGCGCCGCGGCGAGATTCCCGGCATTCGCCCTGAGGCCCGCCCGTACGCGACGATCGCGCTGGTCCTGGCCGGGTTCGCCGGAACGCTGTTGTGGCGTGCGGCCCTGGTCGGGTCGACGCACGCGATCGAGCTGTGGGCGCGCTTCGGCACGCACCTGTGGTGGCGGCTGCTCGTCGCCCCGTTCACGTACACCAACACGGGCTATGCCGTCGTGGCGCTCGGCGCCATCGCGGTGTACGGGTGGCTGCTCGAGCGCCGGCACGGTCCGATCGTCGTGCTGGTCCTGTTCGCGGTCGGCGCGATCGGCGGCGCTGCGATCACCGCCGCCGACTCGACCCTCCCGCTCGCCTTGGGTGGCAACGGCGGCGCGCTCGCGCTGCTGATCGCCTGGGCCATCCCGGATCTCCTGTCCCTGCGCGCCGGGGAGGAGATCGAGGGCGACCTGCTCGGGACCGCGGTGGTCGGGGTCGTGGTGGCGCTGATGCCGCTGGTGGCGCCGAGCGCGAGCTGGATCTCCGATGCGACCGGCGTGCTGGCCGGAACGCTGATCGGCCTGCCGCTGGCGCTCGCCGGCGAGCGTTAGTCGCCCGACTCGCCGCCGTATGATCAGTCGCTTCCCGTGGTCGACCGCGCCTACACCGACGCCGAGCTGGAGGCCGCGATCGCGGCCATCGCCGACCCGGAACGCCTACGCGCAGCGCAGGACCTGGTCGCGCGCAGCGCCCCCACGCTCCATCGCGTGCTCGCCACGGCGCTGGAAGAGGGAGGCTGGTTCGACGTGGGTCACAACCAGGCCGTGCGGGAAGCAGCAGCCCATGACGACCTCGGAGCGCGGGTTCGCGCCGTGCGCACGATGCTGGCCGAGGAGACCCAGCTGAGCATGCTGGTCGGCGTCGCGGTCGGCTTCGAGCTGGCCCGCGAGCTGGCTGGCGAACCCGGCGACGGCTGAACGGAAAACGACAGAGGAGGACTGATCACAGATGGAAGTGCGCTTTCTTGGCCACGCGGCCTTCGAGCTCGCCGACGGTGACGCGACGGTTCTGATCGATCCGTTCCTGACCGGGAACCCGAAGGCTGCGATCAGCGCCGAGGACGCCGCCGCCACCGCGATCCTGCTCACCCACGGTCACGCCGACCACATCGGCGACACAGTGGCGATCGCCCAGCGCACGGGCGCGCCGGTGGTGGCGATGGCCGAGATCGCGGGCGAGCTCGCCGAGGACGGCGTCGAGGCGATCGGCGCCAATCTGGGCGGCACGGTCAGGTTCGAGTGGGGCTGGGTCAAGCTCGTGCCCGCCTGGCACAGCTCGACCACGCCGAAGGGGACGGTCAACACCCCCGCCGGGCTGGTGATCAACTTCCAGGACACGATCGTCTACCACCTGGGCGACACGTCCGTGTTCTCCGACCTGCAGCTCGTCGGCAAGCGCAGCCCGATCGACGTCGCGCTGATGTGCATCGGCGGCTTCTACACGATGGATACGATCGACGCGGTGGACGCGGCCGAGCTGGTCGGCGCGAAGACGGTGATCCCGTGCCACTACAACACGTTCCCGCCGATCGAGGCCGACGCCGAGGCGTTCAAGTCCGACGTGGAGTCGGCCACGCAGTCGAACGTCGTCGTGCTCGACCCCGGACAGTCCTACTCGACGTGACCCACGCGATCGTCCTCATACAGGCGGACCGCGCCGGGTTGGCCACCCTGGGCGGCGAACTGGCCGATCTGGAGGGGGTGGCCGAGGCGTACTCGGTGACCGGCGAGTGGGACTTCGTCGCGGTCCTACGCCTGCGCCGGCAGGAAGATCTGGCCAAGGTGGTCACGGGCCAGATCTCCCAGCTCCCGGGCGTGGCGCGAACGCACACGATGGTCGCCTTCGAGGTCTACTCGCGCCACGACCTCGAGGCGCTGTTCTCCGTCGGCCAGTAGTGCGCGTCGCGGTCGTCGCGGAGTGGTACCCGTCGCCGGGTGACCCGGTCCTGGGCATCTGGGCGCACCGCCAGGCGGTGGCCGCCCGCGACGCCGGGGCGGAGGTCCGGGTGCTGGCGCTGCGGCGGCCGATCCCGCCGCTCTCGGTGTTTCATGATCCCCCGGCCCTCGGGGCGCTCAGCCACTGGATCGAGGGGGCCCGGACATCGCTGCGGCCGTTGACCCTCGACGGCCTCTCGGTGACCCCCGTGCCTTTCCTCGCCCCGCCCCGCCCGATCTCATACGGGAGCTGGGGCTACTGGGCGGCGCCACTTCTCGCCCGCGCGCTCGACTCCCTGCGCCGCGACTGGCCGTTCGACGTGGTGCACGCGCACTGCCTGGCCCCGGCGGGGCACGCGGCGGCGCGCTGGGTCCGGCGCCGGCGCGACCCGCCCTTCGTGGTTTCGGCCCACGGGCCGGACATGATCAACGTCCCAGACACCTTCGTCGGCCGTCGGGCGTGCGTGGCCGCCATGGCCGCCGCGGACGTAGTGGCGGCGAACAGCACGTGGGCGGCGCGCCGGTGCGAGGCGATCGCGGGCCGGCCACTCCCGGTACGCGTCGTGCACCTCGGGGCCGATCTTCCGGCCGCGTCGCGATCGTCGAACGGCGCGGTTCGCATGGTCACGGTCGCGCACCTGGTCGCGCGCAAGCGCCACAACGTCGTGCTGCGGGCGCTCGCGCTGCTCGACCCGGTTCGCCGTCCCGAGTATCTGGTGATCGGCGACGGCCCATGCCGCGACGGGCTCGAGCGCCTGGCCGCGGAGCTCGGGGTGTCCGACCGGGTGAGGTTCCTCGGCCAGCTGCCGAACTCTGAGGCGGTGGCGCAGGCCGCGACGTGTGACCTGTTCGTGATGCCGGGGGTCGAGGAGCCCTTCGGCGTCGCGTTCGTCGAGGCGATGGCGGCCGGGCTGCCGGCGATCGGGAGCCGAGGCGAGGGCGGTCCCGAGGACATCGCCGCGGCCGGCCCGGGGATGATCCTGGTCGAGCCCGACGATCCGGCGGGGCTCGCCGCCGCGCTGGCCCGGATGACGTCCGATCGCGCCGAGCTAGCTCGGCTGGGCGCGGCGGCGCGCGAGACCGTGGCCGCGAACTTCACCTGGAAGCGGTGTGGGGTCGAGACGGTCGCGGCCTATCAGGCGGCGCTCGAGGCTCGGTGACCGACCTTCTGCTGGTGTCGCTCGGCACCACCCGCGGGCTGCGGCTGTCCGACGCGCAGCTCGTCTCGATGCTGTCCGAGGCCGGGGCGTCGGTGCGCGCGGTGGCGACGCGGATCGGCTTGACGAACGCGCTGCGGCGGGGGTACCCGGTCAACGACGTGGTCGAGGCGGTGGCGGCGCGGCGGGCGCTCGACGCGGGTATGCGCGCGTACCGGCCGCGCGCACTCGTGCTGTCGAGCACGACCGCGGCGCTGTTGATCGGCGACCCCGGCGTGCCGTTCGCCGTATGGCTCGACTCGCCGGCGCGGCTGAACCGCCCCGGCGTTCTCAACGCACCGCTGCATTGGCTCGAGCGCCGGCAACTCGCCCGCGCGCGGGTGCTGATGCCGCACAGCCCGGGGACGATCGAGGCGCTTCCGGCCGGCGCGGCGCGGTCGGTGCTCGTGCCGCCCCCCGTCGCGGCGGCGCCGCCGCCTCGCGCTTTCCGCGAGCCGCTTGCGGTCGGCTACACGCCCGACCCGAAGGCCAAGGGTCTCGCGCTCTTATGCGCGGCGTGGGAGCAGGCGGCGCTACCCGGGGTGCGGCTGCAGATCGCCGGTATCCCACCGGACCGGGCGCGAGCGTTCCTGGCGCGCCGCGGCGCAGCAGTTCCCGCCGGCGTGGAGCTCGTCGGCATGCTGCCCCAGCCCTCGTTCCGCGAACGGCTGGAGCAAGCCCGCGTGTTCGTCAGCGCGGCGGAGTGGGAGGACTTCGGGATCGCGCCACTCGAGGCGCTCGACCGAGGCGCTGCGCTGGTGTGCGCGCCGGCCGGCGGGCCGTTCCCGGCGCTGGCCCTGGCGCGCGCGCTGGCACCCGAGTTCATCGCTGCGGATCGCAGCCCGCAGGCGCTGGCGCGCGCACTCGAGGCGGCGTTCGCGGCGTCCGACGATCACCTCGCGGTCTACCGCGCGGCGGCGCGCGCCCAGCTTGGGCCCTACCGTCCCGAGGCGTCGGTGACGCGGATCGCGGCCGAGGTGCTGCCGGCGCTGCTGGGCGAGTAGCCGCGGGCGGCCGCGGTCAGCGCGTCCACGAACGCGTCGACCTCGGCGCCGTCGGTCTCGCGATCGATCGCGCGGCTCTCGGCGCTCATGCGCGCGCGAAGTTCGGGGTCGGCCGCCAGACGCGCGACCGCGACCGCCACCTCGTCGACGTTGTGCGGGTCGACCAGCAACGCGTTGCGACCCTCGATCGCCACGTCGCCGGCCGCCCCGGCGGCGCGCGAGCAGACGATCGGCAGACCGGCCGCGGCCGCCTCGCGGACCGCCACCCCGAACGGCTCGTACGTGCTGACGAGCGCGTACGCGTCGGCCGCCGCGTACAGGCTCGGCAGTTCGTCGGGGACGACGTGGCCGCGGAAACTGACGCGCGCCGCCTGACCGTCGGCCAGTTGCTTCAGCTCGTCCTCGAGGAAGCCTGTCCCGACGATCTCCAGCTCGGCGTGCGCGGGCATGGCTCGGATCAGGGTTTCGAAGTTCTTGTCGGGGACGAGGCGCCCCACGCTGATGATCTTGAAGCCGCCGTCGCGGGATCCCGCCGGCAGGCGGAACCGCTCGACGTCAGCCGCCTGGAGCGCCACCGTGACGCGACCGTCGGGAACGCCGAACGCGAGCAGCCGCTCCCGGGCCGCCGAGCTGGCCGCGATGATCCCGTCGGCGTGGCGGGCGAGCCGGCGGTGCAGCGCGAGCTGCCAGCTCGGCAGCATCGAGTCGATCGCCGGCGTGCACTCGGTGAAGATCACGTAGGCGCGGCGGTGGCGCCGGCACCAGTTGAGGACGCGCAGCGACGCCGGACCGTATTCGGATACCACCACCACGTCGGGATCGGCCTCGCGCAGTGCGCGCTCGAGCCCGTGGGGCCACAGCATCGGCGTGCGCCCCGGGCGCCGGCGCTGCCGGGAGCGCAGGTGCACGGCCGGGTAGGGGTGCTCGGCGGGGAACCAGTCCGGCGGGACGTCCCAGCTCGGCTGACCCGCCGACTGGTAGATCACGCAGAGCTCGAGCTCCGGGCGCTCGCTCAGCGACCGGAACAGCGGCTCGCGGTACGGGACGGGTGTGGGCGGGACGATGGCGCAGCGCAGGGCCATGGCGGGCCGAAGGTTACGCGACGACCCCTGAGCGCCCCGAGTTTCTCACCACTCGCGTCGCCGACGCGGGCGACTGGCGAGAAACTCGCCCCATGCCCGACTGAAGCGCCATTCACCGCGAGGGGGGCGACGAGTGGTGAGAAACTCGCCCTAGAGCTGGGAGCCGCGTCCGCGCTCGAACCAGATCGAGCGGTCCTTCCAGTCGTGCGCCATCATCAGCGCGCCACCGGCCGCGGCGAGCGCCAGCACCGGCCCGGGACCGGCGGTGGGCCGCACGACGGCGGTCGGATCGGTGAGCAGCGCGACGAAGGCGGCGGCGGCGACCACGCTCCCGGTGGCGCCATGATGGCAACGCTGCCCAAAGATCCACAGACGGCGGCGAAGCGCGTCGTATTCGACGAGCCTCCTGGCGGAGTATCCGGCTACCGCTTCCATTCAGATCGCCCCCTTAATCGACCTTTATCCTGCAAACGTGAGACGTCTGGCGGTTCTTTTAGCCGGGGTGGTTACCGTTCTCTTAGCGGCGTGTGGAGCGGGCGTCACGTCGACGCCGAGCGCCCCCTCGAGCAGCCCCAGCGCCACCTCGAGCAGCCCCAGCGCCACCTCGAGCAGCCCCAGCGCCACCTCGAGCACCCCCAGCGCGGGCACGAACGTGCGGCTGGCGGCGCGGTTCACGATCCGGGCGGGCGGCGCGGTCAGCCCGGCGGTGCTGACCATCCGAGCGCAGATCCCGCTCGAGCTGATCGTGGTCTCGCGGGACGGGCGCGCGCACCGCGTCCGGCTCGACACACCGGCCTCGCCACCGATCAGCGTCCCGGCGAACGGACAGGTGGAGCAGCTCCTCCCGGCGCTGCCCAGAGGCAGCTACGCCCTGATCGTCGACGGAAGGCCCCGCGCCATGCTGCACGCCGGCGGCTAAGTAGATGGTTGATTCAGCTGTCCTGGGGTGCGCCGGCGCTGTCGGCTGGCGGTGGCCCCGGGGCGTTCGCTCCGAACGTGCACAACCGCTCATCCGCCCCCTTAGGCGCTGAGCCGTGCGCGGGTTTGCCGCTATGAGGTGAAGAAGCTCGCTCGGGGGTTAGAGCGATGGGCGCCGTGAGCGCTTTTGCAGGTCCCGCGCCCCCGGGGGAACCTGCTTAATCCGTCACGACTGCCGCCCACCCGAGAGCGTGCCGAACTATGCATGCCCCACATGCATTACTCGTCACGCTCGGGCGGATCACCGATGCGTGACGAATTACGCACCCTCCCCCGGCGCCCCGGCCGAAGGGCCGGCCCCGCCCGCGCAGTCAACCATCGAGTGCTAGGCGATGCGCGAGCCGGGCGCGGCGTCCTTGTCCGGGCGCAGCAGCACCACGCCCAGCGCGTCATCGAGCGCCCCCATCACGAGCACCTCTGAGGTGAACCTGGCGATCACCCGCGGTATGAGGTTGACGCAGCCGATCACCAGCGTGTCAAGCAGATCCTCGGGCGAGTAGTGGGTGATCTGCGCCGAGGAGCGCTTGATCCCGATCTCCGGCCCGAAGTCGATCCGCAGCTTGTACGCCGGTACCCGCGCCTCGGGGAACTCCTCGACCGACATCACCCGGCCGACCCGCATGTCGACCGCCTGGAACTGGTCGATGCCGATGGCCACTAACTACTTCCCGAGGAAAAACTCATGAGAGACGAAACGGCCGCGGAGGGAACTCGCGCGGCCGGTTCGTAGTAATGGGTTTGCTCTTGCTGAAGGAGCGGTTGGGAGTGTTTCACCGCTCCCGGACGGCGAGCGTGTCGGCGTTGTAGGCCAGGATGCTCCATTCAGTCCAGATCTGCCGGCCCTCGTCGCCCTTCAGGCGGGATCGGTCCAGCCCGTAGCGACGTTTGAGGTGGCTGATCCGGCCCTCCGCGCCCGTTCGGTAGCGCCGCATCCGGCGGGCGGTGCGTTTCGAGCTGGGTTCCTGCCGGCCGGCGATGAACACGTTCTTCGGCGCAAGGTCCTCGAGCGCCGTGTTCGTCGGCCCGACGTTGAACCCACCATCCAGCGCGACCTCCTGCACGTTGATCCCGAGCCGCTGGAGTTCCGCGATCGTGCCGGGCAGCAGTGTGTCCTCGACCGGGTTGCCGATCTCCGTCGAGGCCGGGAGGATCAACCCACGGGCGCCGCGCTTGGTGTGCTCGGTCACTTCCGCCAGCTGGCTCGCGTACCCAAATTCGTTGGGCTTCCCCAGCTTCCCCTTGCGGATCGGCCGAGCGTCCGGATCGTGCAGCGACACGATCCGGTCCTTGATCGGCTCCCCGGCGACACGCTGCTTGATCTGACCGGCGACCTTCTCGCAGCGGTCGGCCATCTCCTCCAACGCCGCCGCGGCCTTCACCTTCGCCTTCGCGCCACGCCCGCGCGCCTTGGCCCGTGCGATCTGCGCGAGCCTGCGCGCTTCCTTGATCGAGCGCTGCAGCAGCTCGCCGGTCTCGCCGGTCAGCTTGAGCACTTCCTGCTTGGCCTCCCCCGAACGACGGCGAACCGTGCGCGTGATCGTCCGCAGCTTCCGGCCCATCGCCCGCGAGCGATCCCGCACCCGCGCCGTCTTCGCCTTGATCAGCCTCGCGAGCTTGAGACCCTCCCGCGCCAACACGGCAACGCCGCTGGAGGCCAGCCCCGCGTCGGTCGGATACTTCACATCCGCCTCGATTACCGTCGAGTCGATTCTGACCGCCCGCGGCCGGAACCGCTTCTCCCGGCACGCCTTGACGACCATCGCGCGCGTGAGCTCGGACACCGTCTCCGGCCCGATCCGCCGCGTGAGCTTGCGAACCGTCGACTCGTCCGGCACCCGCTCCGAGAGGCTGATCCGGCAAAACCGGCGCAGATGAATCGAGTCCGACACCTCCGCCACCAGCGTCCGGTACCCCCACCGGTAGCGCTGCTTGAGCACCATCAACCGCACATATGTCTCCAGCGGAATCGTCGGCCGCCCCTCGGTCAACACCAACCGGCCGGTCTCCCGGAACTCCTGGCGCCAACGCTCCACCAATGGCCAGAGCAACTCGTGATCGGCCAACAACACATCCAACGCCGCCAGATCCTCGGGCAACTCCTTCACCTCGATCGGCAACGCGTCCTCCCACAGGCACTCCGGCTGCTCCGCCAGAAGCGTCAGCATGCACTCCCCTTTCAGCGAGAAACCGCATTACGTGCAGGGAATTCTCACTGTCACACCGGACGGAAACGCCCCCTCGCAGACCCCCGACTTATTCCTCGGGAAGTAACTAGGACGTGACGCCGCCCGAGGCGGTGATATCCGGCGCCGGAGCCGGGATCGGCGTGCTCGGCGGGGGGCTCGTCGTCGTGCCGGGGTCTGGGCTCGGCGGCGTCGTCGTGGTCGGGCTCGGGTCGGTGCTCGTGGTCGTGGGCGTCGTCGGAGCCGGATCGGTGGTCGTCGTGGACGGGTCCGAACTCGTCGGCGCGGTGGTGGTGGTCGGCGGTGGGGCCGCGGCGGTGGTTGTGGTCGTGGTCGTGACGGTCATCGCCCCGGCGGAGCCGGCCGCGGCGACGCTCGGGGTGGTCGTCTGGCCGAGCACGGTCGGGTCGGTCTGGGTCTGCGTGCGGCCCGGCAAGACCTTGGGCTTGGCCTTGGCCTTCGGCTTCGTGGTGGCGCCGGCGGTCTGCTTGTTCAGCGGCTTCTTGGCCGTCGCGGCCGTCTTGGCCGCCGGCTTGTGGCGCGGGTGCTTGAGCGTGACGAAGTGGGGGTGGGTGAGCACCGATGCGCCACCGGACACATGTGGAGTCGTCGGGGCGGCGACCGGCTGCGCGGCCGGAACCGCGGCGACGTGGGTGGGCGCCGGGTGATGGTGGGGGCGGCTGCGGGCCGGCTGGTCGACCTCGACCGCGCCGGCGGTGACGAGCGCCGCGGCGGCGAGCCCAGCGGCCGCCTTGGTGGCGATCGCGCCGACGCTGGCCGACAGGAAGCCGCTGCCCGTCGTGCCCATGACCGCGGTGGCGCCGGCGGCGGCGGTTGATCCCACGGCGGCGGCCTGACCCGCCGCGCCCGCGCCAGAGGCGCTCGAGCCGGCGCCGGCGCCCGCGGAATGCCCGATGTGGAGGATGGCCGCCTTGCGGAGCAGCAGGAGCGGCGCGAACCCGATCGGCAGGATCGCGGTGAGCGCCTTGCTCGTCTGGCCGAGCTGGCCCTTGAAGTTCGAGCAGCGCTCGCACGAGCGCAGGTGGCGGCGCACGAGCGCGCCCGGCCGCCGGCGCAGACCCTCGGCGACCTCGCCGAGTTCCATCCGAACCTGCTCGCAGGTCAGCATCCGGGCCTCGGCGGCCTCGGCGAGGGAGACGCGCGCGCGGACGAGCAGCGACTTGACGCTCGGCACGGTGGTCTCCATCGCCTCGGCGATCTGCTCGTAGGAGAGCGCGTCCATCTCGCGCAGCACCAGCGCGGTGCGCTGGGTCTCCGGCAGGCCGTGGATGTCGCCGACCAGCAGCCTGAAGTCCTCGCGCTCGTGGACCTTGTCCGCCGTGGTCGCGCCGTAGTCGTGCAGATGGATGTCCATCGAGTCGACGCCGACGGCCTGGATCCGGCGCAGGTGGTTGAGGCTCCGGTTGCGGGCGATCCGGTACAGCCACGGCCGCACGTTGATCGGGCGGTCGTCGTCGAGGATCGCGTTGAAGGCCGCGGAGAAGACTTCCTGCAGCACATCCTCGGCGTCCTCCCGCGAGCTCAGCAGGTGCCGGCAGAACGCGAGCAGGCGCGAGTGGTAGCGAGCGACGAGGACCTCGAAGGCGGTCGTGCTGCCGCGCCGAATCAGCGCCACCAGGCGCTCATCGGACTGCAGGCGGAGGAGCGGCGAGCGGGCATGCAGGCCGACTCCTCCTGAGTATCTGAGTGCAGAGACTTCCAAGAGGGCTTGCTAAACGTGGCCGTCGGTGGCATCGACACCGTAGCAGCGGATTAGTTGCGGTCCTGCAAGATCCCCCACCTGCAGTACCCGGGGAGGGACTCGAACCCTCATGCCGCTGGGGCAATCGCTCTTAAGGCGACCGTGTCTGACCAATTCCACCACCCGGGCCGGTGGCCGGAACGCTAGCGCCTCCCTCGGGCCGTGTGCGTACCTCGGGGCGACGCGCGCCGCCCGGCAGGGATGCCGGGCGTAACCGGCCCCATGGACGCCGCCGCGGGCGGCCCCAAAACACCGATAGAGCCCGCGCGGTTCCCTTTTGACAGCCGCAGAAACCCCTTGCTAGGTTCGGCTAGCAGGGCCCCGTTTGGGGTAGCCAGGACCTCAGCGGGAGGAATGGGCTTGGCAGGGAGAAACTCAACCGTGCTCGGGAGGGTGGCCGCCGTGGCAGCGGTTTCGATCGCGGTCGTGGTCGTGGCGGTGATCGTGCTCGGGGGCGGCTCGAGCTACGAGGTCCGCGCGGTCTTCCAGGACGCCAGCCAGATCGTCAAGGGCGACCAGGTCGAGGTCGCCGGCAACACGGTCGGGACGGTGTCGAACATCGCGCTGACGCGCGGCGGGCAGGCACAGCTGACCCTCAACATCGGCGACTCTAACTACACGCCGCTGCACCAGGGGACCGAGGCGACGGTGCGGCTGGCCTCGCTGTCGGGGATCGCCAACCGCTACGTCGACCTGCGGCTGGGTGCGGGCAACGCGCCCAAGATCGCCTCGGGCGGGGTCATCCCGACCACGGCTACGACCAGCGCGGTCGACATCGACCAGCTGTTCAACACGCTGAACCCGCCGACGCTCAAGGGCCTCCAGAACCTGATCCAGGGCACGGCGTCCGAGTTCGCGAACAAGGGCGCGGCGGCCCAAGCGGCGTGGCAGTACCTGAACCCGGCGGTGGCGTCGAGCAGCACGCTGTTCTCCGAGCTCAACCGTCACGACGGGGGCGACTTCACGAGCTTCGTGGTCAAGTCGGGCAAGCTGCTCTCGGACATCGCGGTCAAGCAGGCCGACCTGTCGGCGCTCGTCAAGAACCTGGGCTCGACCACGCAGGCGCTGGCCTCCCAGAAGACCGCGCTGGGCCAGTCGATCCAGCGGCTGCCGGGGTTCATGGCGCTGGCCGACACGACGTTCGTGAACCTGCGCAACTCGCTCGACGCGCTGACGCCGCTGGTCAACGCGTCCAAGCCGGTGGCGCCCAAGCTCCAGAAGTTCCTGGTTCAGCTGAGGCCGCTGGCGCACAACGCCGTGCCGACCGTGCGCGACCTGGCCAACCTGATCTGCTCGCGGGGCTCGAAGCCGTGCTCGCCGAGCACCCCGGGCCAGAACGACCTGCTCCAGCTGCTCGAGCTGAGCGTGCCGCTCGCGGGCGCCGCCTGCGGCGATACCGGCGACACGAGCAACTGCAACGGGACGCTCCAGGCCAACGGACAGCAGCGGCTCGGCGCGTTCCCGCAGTCGACCGCCGCGCTCAACCAGTCGACCCCCGAGCTCGCCACCGCGCGCCCGTATGCCGTCGACCTGACCGGCTGGTTCGAGGGGTTCAGCCACCCGGGCGGCACCGACGCGAACGGCAACTTCAGCCGGGTCGCCCCGGTGATCGGGGTCGGCTCGATCTCGAACGGAGCCCTGAACCTCCTGCCGTCGTTCCTGGATCCGGTGCTGCGCACGGTGCTCGCGTTCGGCGGCAGCGGCACGCTCCCGGGCGGGACCAGCACGCCCAGCCAGGGCCTCTTGACCTCGGGCCAGGGGGATCGGTGCCCCGGCTCGATGGAGCGCGGCGGGGTGTACTACCCCGAGGCGGGTTACCCGTGTGACCCCAACGAGGTCCCGACCGGGAACTGATCGATGCGTCGGGTCCTCGTCAGCGCCGCCGTCCTGCTCGTGATCGTCGCGTTCGTGTTCATCGCAGGCGGGTTCTCGAGCGGGCCGGGCGACCCGACGTACAAGCTCGAGTTCGACAACGCGTTCGGCCTGGTCAACGACGCCCCGTTCAAGGTGGCGGGCGTCCCGGCCGGGAAGATCAGCTCGATCGCCCTGGACCAGAAGAACTTCCACGCGGTGGTGACCGTGCAGGTGACCACCAAGGGCTTCGGCGCATTCCGCTCTGACGCGTCGTGCCAATCCCGGCCCCAGTCGCTGATCGGCGAGTACTTCGTGGACTGCCAGCCGGGGCAGTACGGAAAGCCGCTGAAGTCCGGCGCCACGCTGCCGGCGTCGCACACGTTCTCGACGATTCCGGCCGACCTGCTCGCCGACATCATGCGGCTGCCCCAGCGCGAGCGGTTCTCGATCGTCATCAACGAGCTGGGCGCGGCGGTGGCGGCGCGCTCGGAGGACATCCAGACCGCGCTGCGCCGGGCGGTGCCGGCGATCGACCAGACCGACAACCTGCTCAACCTGCTGGGCAACGACTCGAAGACGCTCCAGGACCTGACCGCCAACTCCGACGCCGTGGTCACCGCGCTGGCCAACAACTCCACGCAGGTCCAGAACTTCATCGTCGAGGCAGGCAACGCCGCCACCGACACCGCGACCCAGTCGGCCAACCTGAAGACCAGCCTGCACCGGTTCCCGGCTCTGCTCGAGCAGCTGAAGCCGACCATGGCGAAGCTCGGCGCGGCCGCGGATGCGAACACGCCGGTGCTCCAGAACCTGAACGCGGCGTCCGGCCAGCTGAAGACGTTGTTCACCAACCTCGCGCCGTGCTCCTCGCCGCACACCGGCAATCAGTGCGGGTTTGCCGATGCGTCGCTGCCGGCGCTGAAGTCGCTCGGACAGGCGTCGGTCACCGGCAAGCAGGCGGTGCAGGCCGCCACCCCGACCGTCGCCCAGCTCAACCAGTTCTCGAAGACGACCCCTGAGCTGGCCCAGAACCTGTCGATCCTGCTGGCCGACCTCGACAACCGCGACCGAGCGGTCGAGCCCGACGCGCGCAGCCCGGGCGGCAAGGGGTTCACCGGCCTCGAGGCGCTGCTCCAGTACGTGTTCAACCAGGAGCAGACGATCAACACCTTCGGACCGTTCGGGCACATGCTGGCCGTCGACGCGTTCGCCAGCCCGATGTGCTCGTCCTACGCGACCTCGGCCACCGTCGCGGCGAACCTGAAGCAGTACGGCCCCGCCTACCGCCAGTGCTACTCGTGGTACGGGCGCAACCAGCCGGGCGTCAACGAGACCGATCCGTCCAACCCCGGCGGGTGCGTGCCCGACCCGGGCGGCGCGCCGCCCGGCCAAACGGGCCCGCAGACGAGCGCCAAGGCCTGCCCGCCCGGCGCGCTCACCCTGGGTCCGCCGAGCACGCCCGCCAAGCGCCCGACCACCGCCGCGCCGAAGGCCGCGTCCGGGTCGCCGCTACCGAGCACGCCAAGCGTGCCCATACCGAACCCCGCACCGACCGTCCAGGGCGCGCTCGGGGCGGTCACCAAGGCGCTCGGTGGCGTCACCGGCACGACCACGCGGAAGCTCCCGACGCCCACGATTCCGGGGGTGACGGTGCCTGGGGTGACGACGCCGACCACGCCGAGCGTGCCCCTGCCGCAGACGCCGAACTCCTCCTCAAGCGGGACTCCGTCCGCGCAGCAAGCCCAGCAACTCCTCAACTACCTGCTGTCGCCGTGAACAAGCGCAAACAGCAATCCGCGTTCGCCAACCCGGTTCTGATCGGCGCGGTCACCGTGCTCGTCGCGCTGGTCGGCGTATTCCTGGCTTACAACGCCAACACCGGGCTGCCGTTCGTCCCCACCCGCGAGCTCAAGGTGGACATCGCGAACGGATCCGAGCTCGTCGCGGGCAACGACGTGCGCGAGGGCGGCTACCTCATCGGCCTGGTCTCGTCGCTGAAGCCGGTGACGATGGAGAACGGCCAGACCGGCGCGCAGCTGACGCTGAAGCTCGACAAGTCGTACGGCAAGGTGCCGATCGACTCGACCATCTCGATCCAGCCGCGCTCGGTACTGGGGCTGAAATACCTCGACCTCCACAAGGGCGTGTCCGCGCACGACTTCGCGGACGGCGCCACCTTGCCCGTGACGCAGACCGACGTCCCGGTCCAGTTCGACGACGTGTTCAAGATCTTCGACACTAAGACGCGGGGGGCGATCCAGAACAATCTCGTCGGGTTCGGCGACACGCTGGCCTCGCGCGGGTCGGCGCTCAACGACACGCTCGCGAGCCTGCCGTCGCTGTTCGGTCACCTCGAGCCGGTGGCGCGCTACCTGTCCGACCCGAGCACCGAGCTCATCCGCTTCGTCGACAACCTGAACGAGTTCATGGGTGCGGTGGCGCCGGTCGCGCAGGTGAACGCGGCGCTGTTCGGGAAGATGGCCACGACGTTCGGGGCGATCGATCGCAACCCGGCCGATCTCAAGGCCACGATCGCCGAGGCGCCCGCGACCGAGCAGGTTTCGACCCAGTCGCTCCAGGCGCAGCAGCCGCTGCTCGTCGACCTGACCACGTTCGGGCAGAACATGACGCCGGCCACGGCGTCGCTCAAGCACGCCCTGCCGATCTTGAATCCCGCGCTCGAGCAGGGCACCCAGGTGCTCGGGCGCACCCCGGCGCTGAACCAGCGCCTCCAGGGAACGATGGACGCGCTGAAGACGCTGGCGCAGGCGCCCGGCACCGGCGTGGCGCTGAACGCGCTCGTCGACACGGTGCAGACGCTGAACCCGATGGTCAAGTACCTCGGCCCCTACCAGACGGTGTGCGACGGATGGAACTACTGGTGGACGTACATCGCCGATCACTTCTCCGAGGCGACGGCGTTCGGCTTCGCCGAGCGAACGCTGCTCAACCAGTCCAACCCGGCGCAGTCCAACAACGTCTCCGACCAGGGCGCCAACGCGCCGGTCAACGGCGGAGGCTTCGATTCGCCGCTGGGCGGAAACCAGTACGCCCACGGGCCGACCTACGGGGCCGCCGTCGACGCCCAGGGCAACGCCGACTGCGAGACCGGGCAGCGCGGCTACGTGAAGCAGCTCAACCACCTCGACGCGCAGGGACGCAACTTCGACACCGATCCGCACACGCCGGGGAACCAGGGACCGACGTTCGCGGGCCGGGCGCACGTGCCGGCCGGCGAGACCTTCAGCCGCGCACCGTCGACCGGGCCGCAGCTGCCCTCGATCCCGGGGAACAGCTGATGCGCAGGCCCCGGCCCAGGCTCAGGCGACGCGGACGTAAGCAGGGCATGAGCACGTTCGCCGCGGGGCTGCTCGCGATCGTCGCGATCGTGGTGTTCACCTACCTCGGGTTCACCAAGTTCGCCAACCCGTTCGCGAGTCAGTACACCGTCCACGCGGTCTTCGCCAACGCCAACGGGGTGAAGCCCGAGTCGCCGGTCCGGATCGCGGGCGTCAACGTCGGCAAGGTCACGAGCGTGGGGCCGGTGCCGGGCTGCAAGCTCGGCGGCTCTCTGCAGAAGGTGTCGGCTTCGGGCGGCTCGCAGGGATGTACGGCGGCGCAAGTGACGATCACGATCTCCGGCAACGGCTTGCCGATTCACAAGGACGCGACGTTCGCGATCCGGCCGCGCATCTTCCTCGAGGGCAACTTCTTCGTCGACGTCAGCCCCGGCACGCCGGAGGCCCCGACCGCGCCGAGCGGCTACACGTTCCCGATCCAGCAGGGGACCGAGCCGGTCCAGTTCGACCAGGTGGTCACCTCGCTCCAGTCCGGCACGCGACAGAACCTCCAGACGCTGCTCCAGCAGTTCGGGACCGCGGTCAAGAAGGGCGGGCCGTCCTACAACGCCTCGATCAAGTACTGGCTGCCGGCGTACGAGTACTCAGCGGTCGTCGCCCACGACGCGCTGGGGCTGCAGCCACATGACCTGTCGAACTGGATTGCCGAGCAGGGCGAGGTGTCGGGCGCGATCGACACCCACCCGCAGACCCTGCAGAACCTGATCACCGACTTCAACACGACCGCGCACTCGTTTGCGGTCCAGAACACCGCGCTGTCGCAGGCCGTCGCGGAACTGCCGAAGACCCTGGCCGCGGCTGTCCCCGCCTTGCACTCGCTGAACGCGGCCTTCTGCTCGGGGGCGGAGAAGCCCGACTGCGCGCCGGGGCCGCTGCCGCAGCTGGCCAAGGCACTGATCCCGGCCGTGAAATCGACCGGGCCGATGATCGACGCGAGCCTGCCGTTCATCACCCAGCTGCGGTATCTCGTCTCGCCGTCGGAGCTGCGCGGCCTGACCTCCGACCTCGCCCAGACGGTGCCGCCGCTGACCCGGCTGACCCGCGAGACCACGCCGCTGCTGCACGACCAGGTGCGCCCGGCGGCGAGCTGCGCGTCGGGCGTGGTGATCCCGTGGTCGAAGCTGACGCTGGGCGACCCGCACTTCAACGCGTCCAACGGGTTCCCGGCGCGCCCGGTCTACGTCGAGGCGGTGGACTTCCTGCCCGGCCTGGCCGGCGAGTCGCGCGACTTCGACGCCAACGGCCCCTACATCCGGATCCTCGGCACCGGCGGGACGCTCACCTACTCGCTCCAGCCCGGGCTGTTCGGGCAGGCGCTGGCCCCGCTCGAGGGTGAGCAGCCGCAGGCCGCCCAGCACGCCCCGCCGCTCCGCCCGGACGTGCCGTGCGAGACCCAGCCGCCGATCACCGACCTGACGGCGGCTACGGGTGGACCGCCGCAGCAGCAGTCGAGCAACCTGTCGGCAGCGGGCGCGGCCCTGCGGTGGACCTCCGCGGCGGCGGCGGCGATCCCGCAGATCCAGCAGCTGGCGTCGCAGAGCGGTCTGTCGCTCGGGACCGCGGGGATGCCGGCGCTACCGGGCAGCGGGGCGAGCAGCGCTTCCAATGCGAGCACGGCTCGGAGGGCGGCGCGATGAAGCGCGCGATCCGAGAGCACTGGAAGGACTTCGGGGCGATCCTCGGGCTGGTCGTGATCACGGTTCTGATCGCGGGCTACATCCTCTCCAACGAGCGGCTGAGGTTCCCCTGGGAGTCGTCGCCGCTCACGATCAACGCGTCGTTCGTCACCGCCCAGGCCGTGACGCCGGGCCAGGGGCAGAGCGTGCGGGTGTCGGGCGTGCAGATCGGGCTGGTCGGCAACGTCACGCTGAAGGACGGCCAGGGGGTCGTGCAGATGAACATCGACCCCAAGTACAAGCATCTGATCCACGAGAACTGGACCGCGCTGCTCCGGCCGCGTACCGGGCTGGATGACATGTTCATCGAGCTCTCGCCGGGGGCCGGTCAGTCCCCGGTCGCGCCGTCGGGGTACACGATCCCGGTCTCGAACACGATGCCGGTGGTCAACCTCGACGAGATCTTGTCCTCGCTCGACGCCGACAGCCGGGAGTACCTCGACCTGCTGGTCAACGGCGCGGGACAAGGTCTGCAGAAAAACGGTGGAGACCAGCTCGCCCAGGTGATGGAGCGGTTCGAGCCGACGCATCGGGACCTCGCGCGTCTCAACGGCGCGGTCGCGCAGCGCGGGACAAACCTGGAGCGGCTGGTCAATTCGCTGCGGCGCCTGAACGACGCGCTGGCGGCCAAGCAGGGCCAGATCGTCTCGCTCGTCGACTCGAGCGCGAAGGTGTTCCGCGCGTTCGCCTCCGAGGATTCCAACGTGAGCCGCGCCGTGGCGGACTTGCCCGGGACGCTGCAGCAGACCACCACGACGCTGGCCAAGGTGCAGGCGTTCGCGAACGCGCTCGGGCCGGCGGCGAAGAACTTGCTGCCCGCGGCGTCTTCGCTCCCGGCCGCGAACAAGGCAATCTCGGCCCTGGCCGCGCCGGGGACCCCGATCGTCCAGAACCAGATCCGTCCGTTCGTGGTCGCGTCGCGCCCACTGGTGCGCAACCTGAAGCCGGCGGCCGAGAACCTCGCCGACCCGACGACGGTTCAGACGGCCAACGGCCCGGTCAAGCTCAGCCCCGCCACCTCGAACCTGTCGAACGTCTTCAACGTGCTGAACCACTTCGGGAACATGCTCGGGTACAACCCGGGCAACACCGAGCACGGGTACCTGTGGTGGCTGGCCTGGCTCGACCACAACGCCCGGACGCTGTTCTCGGTCCAGGACGCCAACGGCGACTTCCGCCCCCTGTTCCTGCAGGCCAGCTGCGCGACGCTGGCGCAGCTCGCGAACAACTCGCCGCTGCAGGAGGTCGTCCAGAACCTCACGCCGATCCTGACCAACACGAACCTGTGCCCCGCCCAGGCGGCGGCGGATGCCACCGCGTACGCCAAGTACAAGCAGAACCACCCGGCGGCGACCGCGTCGTCGAATCCGACGCTGTCTCAGGTGCAGGCGCTTCAGTCGCGCGCACCTACCCGGTCCTCCGGCGCGTCGGGGTCCTCGAAGTCGAAGTCCAACCTGTTCCTGCCCAAGCTCCCGATCAACTGATGAACACCGGCGCTCCCCGCATGTCTCGCGTGATCACGATGGTGATCTTCGCCCTGTCGTGCGTCGGGCTGCTGCTGTTCCTGTGGCTGTCGTTCGGCGGCACGATCCCGCTCGGCGCGCAGGGCTACCGGGTGAACGTTTCGTTCGCGAACGCGCAGGACCTGGCCACGCAGGCGGACGTGCGGATCGCCGGCGTGTCGGTGGGAAAGGTCGTCTCGACCCGCCTGGACCCCCACGGAAACGGCACCCTCGCCACGCTCCAGCTCCAGAGCGGGTACTCGCCGTTGCGCTCGGACACGCGCGCGATCCTGCGCACCAAGACGATCCTGGGCGAGACGTACGTCCAGCTGATCCCCGGCGCGCCGAACGCGCCGCCGATCGCCGACGGCGGGACGCTGCCGCGCAGCCGGGTGCTCCCGACCGTCCAGCTCTCGGACATCTTCAACGCGCTCGATCCCACCACCCGCCACGCGTTCACCGTCTGGCAGCAGCAGCTGTCCAAGGCGATCACCGGCAACGACCAGAACCTCAACGACGTGCTCGGCAACCTGCCGTCGTTCGCGGCCGACGCCACCGACATCCTGCAGGTGCTGGACGTCCAGCACGCGTCGGTCATCGGGCTGGTCCAGAACGGCGGCACCGTGTTCGGCGCGCTCGGCGCCGACCAGACCGCACTGCGCAACCTGATCACCAGCGCGGAGACGACGTTCGCCACGACCGCGGCGAACAACAACGCGCTGGCCGAGACGTTCCACGTGTTCCCGACGTTCCTGACCGAGACCAAGGCGACGATGGCCAAGCTCCAGACGTTCTCCGGCAACACGGATCCCCTGGTTCGCGAGCTGGCGCTAAACGTCGCCCCGCAGCTGAAGCCAACTCTGGCCTCGCTGCAGCAACTCTCCCCGCCGCTACGGCGGTTCTTCACCAACCTCGGTCCGCTCGTGACCGTCTCGCAGACCGGCCTGCCGGCGGTCAGCCGGTTCCTGACCGGCGCCGGCCCGACCCTGGCCGCGACCGGCACGTTCCTCGAGCAGCTCAACCCCATTCTCGGCTGGCTGTCGCTGCACCAGCAGCTGATCTCCGACTTCATCACGCAGGGCGGCTCGGCCATGGCCGCGACGACCACGACCTCGTTCGCGGGCAACAGTCCCGGCCACTACCTGCGCCAGTTCCAGCCGACCGGTCCCGAGACGCTGTCGCTCGCCCCCGGCCGCGACTCCAACAACCGCGGCAACACCTACCCGCCGTCGCTGTGGCTCTCCGACCCGCGCGTGTCCGCCAACGGCAACTATCCGGCGTGGGACTGCAAGAACACCGGGGGGTCGGGCGACGGCACGCAGCCGGCCAGCGGTCCGGGTGCGCCGGCGCCCGGGTCGAACGAGGCGTGCTGGGTCGCGCCGGCGCTGCCGGGGGCGTCGGGGCCGGGCCAGACGCCGCACATCATGGCCAAGTCGTATCCGTCTAAGTAGACGGGCTTCTGGCTGTTTGGTCGTCTGAGTCGCCTACGCGGCTAGGCGGCTTCGGCGGCGCGGGCCGCAGCGCGCCGGCCGACCGCGGCGAGGCCGTCGAGCAACGACTCGGCCAGTTGGTGATCGCCGACGATGTCGAGTCCGGTGCGATCACGGTCGGGCGAGAACGCCCGGACCCATGCGTCGGTCACGCCGGCAACTCGGGCGTCGGGGGCGCCGGCCGGGCGCTCCTCGAGGCTCACGCCTTGCTCTGACAGCGTGAACGTGTAGTCGCCCTGGCGCTCGGGGTCCTCGACCACGAACTCGACGGTGCCGGTCGCGCCCGCGCGCACTCGGGGGAGCAGCCCCGAGGCGAGCCGGAAGATCGCGCCGAGGTCGACCGATTCCGTCGCGCGCGGCGGGCTCCAGGCCCATTCGTAGCCCCAGCGAGCCAGCTCGCCGAGGATCGGCATCAACTCGCGGGCGCGCTCGGTCAGCTCATAGTCCACGCGGGGCGGCACTTCGCGGTAGCGCTTACGCGTCAGCATCCCGTCGGCGACCATCCGGTTCAGCCTCGAGCGCAGCTGCTCGGTCGAGATGCCGGGCAGAACCCGCTGCAACTCGACGAACCGCCGCGGACCGGCGGCCAGGTCACGAACGATCAGCAGCGTCCACTTGTCGCCGACAAGATCGAGCGCCCGGGCGTCGGGCGACCATTGGTCATAAGGGTGGCGTTTCGGTGGGGGTACGTGCGGAATGGGAACTGCCTCCCGGTGGACGGTCGTACCTACCAAGTTCGAGTCTAACGGACATATGGGCGTCTTCTGCCGGTCTGATGGGGCTTTGTACGGGCTTTTCCGGAAGGTCCATGCTCGAAATTCGCGCTGGTGGGGTCCGGCGTAGCGGAGTTGAGGGCTGGCCGGTCGGGCGGATGGGGGGCGGCGTGGTGGCGCGGTGGCGGGGCCGCGGATCCACCGTTCGGGGGGCTGCCGGGTCGGCCGACGGCGGGGTCTGCCGGCGCGCGGCGGGTGGCCGGTGCGCCGGCGGGAGGTCGGCCGGCTTTCCGACGTGGCGGGCTCGCCTCTGGCGGGCCCGAGCCGCGTCCCCGAGCACCGCCCCCCTCCTGCCAGCTGCGGCAGTTTTCGGGCGCAGGATCGTTTGTCTGAGTACATGGGTGACGTCATCGAGCTGAAGGATCAGCTGGCCGATCGATCTCGCCCCCGGGGGGGCTCACGCGCGGCGTTCTTCTATGACCTGTCGTGTCCGTTCTCCTACCTGGTGGCGGAGCGGATCGAGCGGGTGCTTGGCGAGGTCGAGTGGTTTCCCGCGCCGGCGGTCGGGGTTGACGGCGGTACGCGCTGGAGCCGGCTCGACGAGACCCGGACCCTGGCGGAGCGCGAGGCGCGCGCGGCCCGTGTGCCGCTGGTCTGGTCGGACTCGTTTCCCGCGAACCCGCGTCACGCCCTGCGGGCGGCAACCTACGCGTCGGAGAACGGCCGAGGCGCCAGCTTTGCCCTGGCCGCGAGCCGGCTTGCATTCTGCGGCGGCTTTGACCTCGAGGACCCCGAGATCCTCTGCGTGGCCGCCGGCGTCGCCGGCCTGTCGATAGAGGGCTGCCTCGACGCCGCGCGCGACCCGTCCCGCGACGGCTCCCTGTGGGCCACCGCGCGCGGCCTGCGCGCCCGCGGAGTGAGCCGGTTGCCGGCCGTGCGCCTCGGCCGGCGCTGGTTCGAGGGCGAGCGACTGCTCGACACGGTGGCGCTGCTCGGCGTCCACGCGCTCTGAGCTCGTCGGCGCCGGCGGTGATCGCCGGCGGCGAGGCGTGCGGCGTCGACGGGGCCGAGGCGTGCGGCGTCGACGGGGCCGAGGCGTGCGGCGACGGTGGCGAGGCGTGCGGCGTCGACGGCGGCTGCTGAGCGCCCTCCGCAGGTCCCGCTGTTTAGAACGCCCATGACCCGCGTTCCTATCTCCACCCCCGGGACATGAGCACAGGCGCCCGCGCGCCGAGGCCGCATCCCGGGGATGCAAAACGCAGAAAAGTCCACACGCCGCGCACATAGGCGCCTCAGGAGGCTGTCGCACAAATCTCGGCGAACGACCAGTCGTTGTGATCAACGCACAACGACTCGCGACGGCAAGGCCGCCCCTGGAGGAGCCTGGTCGAGAAACGCAACACCAGGTTGCGTTTCTCGACCACCCTCGGTGTTTCGGCGGTGAGGGCAAGGCGGCGCTGACTAACACTTGTGGCCAACTCACAACAGGTTTCATTTGTGCGACCGCCTCTACCGGCGCTTATGGGGATAAACCGGTCGCGCCGCGGGCGGTTTGCGCGTTTGGCACCGCCTCGCAGAAACACACGCCAAGCCGCCGGCGCGCCGCGGGTCGCAGCACGCAGGTCGCCGGCGCGCCGCGGGTCCCACCACGCAGTCCGCCGGCAAACGGCATCTCGCCGGCGCCACCGCTGTCCCCGGGTGTTAGCGTGCCGGCCCGTGGCGATCGAGGCAGAGCCGACGACGCAGGTCCACGGCGGGAGGCTGATCGCGGCGCGGCTCAAGGCGTACGGGGTGACGAAGCTGTTCACGCTGTCGGGCGGGCACCTGTTCTCGATCTACGACGGGTGCCGGGCCGAGGGGATCGACATCGTCGACGTGCGGCACGAGCAGTCGGCCGCGTTCGCAGCGGAGGGGTGGGCGAAGGTGACCCGGACGCCGGGCGTGTGCGCCCTGACCGCGGGCCCGGGCGTGACCAACGGGATGAGCGCGATCGCGTCGGCGCGGCAGAACAACTCGCCGATCCTGGTCCTGGGCGGCCGGGCGCCGCAGTTCCGGTGGGGGCAGGGGTCGCTGCAGGAGATCGACCACGTGCCGTTTGTTCGCCCGCTGGTCAAGCTCGCCGCCACCGCGGGGGACACGGCGGAGATCCCGGCGCTGATCGACGAGGCGATGCGGAGCGCGATCGCGCCGCATTCGGGGCCGGCGTTCCTGGACTTCCCGCTCGACTACGTGTTCGGCGAGGCCGACGGCCCCCACCCGCCGACGCCGTTGCCCGAGGCGTGGGGCGGCGCCGGCGCCGACCAGGCCGAGATCGATCGGGCCGCCGCGCTGCTGCGCGAGGCGGAGCGGCCGGTGATCATGGCGGGCGCGGGTCTGTACTGGGGTCACGGCGAGCGCGCGCTGGTCGCCCTGGCCGAGGCGCTCCGGATCCCCGTGTTCGTCAACGGCCTGGCCCGCGGGTGCATCCCCGCCGACCACGAGCTGGCCTTCTCGCGCGCGCGCCGGACCGGCCTGCAGGGCGCGGACGTCGCGCTGGTCATCGGCGCGCCGCTCGACTTCCGGCTCGGGTTCGGCGCGTCCTTCGCTGCCGACGCGGAGATCGTGGCGATCGACGTGGCCGAGGCCGAGCAGGCGCCACCGCGCTCGCTCGCCGCCGAGCTGTACGGCGCGCTCCCGGCCACGCTCGACACGCTGCGCGAAGCAGCCCGCCCGCTCGAACCCCCGTCGGACCGACAACAATGGCTCGCCGCCCTGCGCGCCACCGAGGATGACGCGCGCGCCGGCGAGGCGGCCGAGCTGGCCGACGGGCGCGCGCCGCTGCACCCGATGCGGGTGTATGGCGAGCTCATCACGATGCTCGATCGGGACGCGATCGTGATCGGGGACGGCGGGGACTTCGTGTCCTACGCCGGCCGCGTGGTCGATTCCTACGAGCCCGGCTGCTGGCTCGATCCCGGCCCGCTGGGGTGCCTGGGCTGTGGACCCGGGTACGCGCTGGCCGCGAAGCTCGCCCGCCCCGACCGCCAGGTCGTCCTGCTCCTTGGCGACGGCGCGTTCGGATTCTCGGGGATGGAGCTCGACACCCTCGCCCGGCACGGCGTGGCCGTGCTCGCCGTGGTCGGCAACAACGGCATCTGGGCGCTCGAGAAGCATCCGATGGAGACGCTGTACGGCTACTCGGTGGCCGCCGATCTGCGGCCGGGCACCCGCTACGACCAGGTCGCTGAGGCGCTTGGGTGCCACGGCGAGCTGGTCACCACCCCCGGAGACCTGCGCCCGGCCCTCGACCGGGCGCTCGAGTCGAATCGGCCGGCGCTGGTCAACGTGCTCACGGACCCCGGAGTCGCGTACGCGCGACGTTCGAACCTGGCGTAGACGACCCCGCACACGAAAACCGCCCGCATTCTCAGCGGGCGGCTTCCGATCCAGGTTTGGCCCAATCGGGACGGGCAGGGGTACGTGCCAGAAAGGGCCGGTTAGAGTGGCTCGGACGGCGGGAGGCGCCGATGTCTGCGGCTTCGCCCGAGCCTATGTTGGGAGCCGGGTTTAGCCCTGGCCCCGATGCGGATCATTCCCGCTATCGGACGCCAGAACAATCGTACATTCGTCCAGATTCGTTTAGACGATGGCCTGGACGAATGATCGACCCGCGCCAAAGCGACCCAATCCGTTCGAACACGCGCCCTAGATACTGCTGAATTCCGGTCGGTTATACTGATTTTGAGGCTCATGCGCGAGTTTTTCTCGTTTCCCAACCCCGTCAACGAGAACGCGGCCCGCGTCGTTGCCGGCGTCGTGCTCGCCACCGTGGTGGCGATCCTCGCCGCCGGCGCGTACTGGCTGCTGATTCCGCTCGCCTACGGCTTCTGGGCGCGCGTGCTGACCGGCCCCAAGCTGAGCCCGCTGGGCTGGACGGCCCAGAACGTGATCGCCCCGCGCCTCGGCCCGAAGAAGCCGGTGCCGGGACCCCCCAAGCGCTTCGCGCAGGGGATGGGCGCCGGGATGGCGACGGTGGCGCTGATCCTCTGGCTCGTGGTCGGCAGCGACGCGGCCGCCGACGTGGTGCTTGGCCTGTTCGTCGTCGCCGCCGGCCTCGAGTCGATCTTCGCCTACTGCCTCGGGTGTCAGGTGTTCGGTTTGCTCATGCGCACCCGGCTGATCCCGGAGTCGGTCTGCGCCGAGTGCGCCGACCTCGGCCCGAGGCTCCGGACGGCGCGCGAGCGACCGGCCTGATCACGACGGTCGCTGGAGATCGGTGGCCAGCCGCGCGGTCACGTTGCGCAGCAGCGTTCCCTCCAGTGTCGGGTCGAACGGCCGTCCCAGCGCGCCGAGCGAGAAGATCTCGAGCCCTCGCCCGGTCCGAACGAACACGACGTCGACATCGACCTCGAGGGTCACGCCGGAGCCGAAGACCGGCACGGTCACGCGGAACGCTGAGTCCTGGTCGCCGACCGCCGCGACCGAGATGCCTCGGATTCTGATCTGGCCGAGCGTGATGCCCGGCAACTCCACGGTTGTGGCGAGCTCCGTGCGGAGGATGCGAGCCAAGCAGGCGCGGGTTTGGCGACTGCTGAACTCGCCGAACCAGTGCCTGGCGAGGGCGGTGTCGGCGTAGATGTAGGTCTCGGTCTGTGCGGCGAGAGGGTTCCCGGTCGAGACCGAAAAGGCCGGTGAGATCTTGCTGGCGCTGATCCAGCCAGCCGCCCGACGGAGACTGGGACAGGGGGCATCGGCCGTCGGCCGGCTGGCGGAGCTGCCTGCGACCCAGCCGGCCGGAAGGTCGCTCAGGCGCAGCCGCGCGTCGTTGGCGATGCGCTGGTCGGCGGCCATGCCCGCGGCGGACTGCGACGTACCGGACCGCGTCTTAGCGGCCGCCGCACTGCTGCCGGCGCCCCAGCCGAGGAGGGCAGCGAGCGCGACAGCCGCCACCCCGAAGCCCACAAGGACTGCTCGATGGGAAGTCATCTGATGTCTCATGACTTTTCAAAGACGCCCGCGGACGCCGATTCCTCCCCAGCGAACCGGAAGATCCCGACGATCACCTGAGCCGAACGATCAGCTGAGCCCGAGCGCCGCGCCGCGGAGGATGTCGTGCTCCGACACCTCGACCTCGTCGAGCCCGAACAGCGCGAGCGTCTCGAGCAGGATGATCGCGCCGGCCACGATTGTCGGCGCCCGCTCGGGGTGAAGTCCGCGCACCTGGCGCCGTTCGGCCAGGGTCAGCCCGGCCAGCCGCCGGCAAATCGCCCGACACTCGGACGCGCTCACCACGTAGCCCTCGACCCTGTCCGGGTCGTAGGGCTCCAGCTCCTGCGCGATCGAGGCCATCGAGGTCGCGGTTCCCGCCACCCCGATCGCGTGCCGGACGGCCCGGCGCCACTCCTGGGGCACGCCGGCCTGCAGAATCTCGCGCACGTCCGCCGCGACCGCTTCGAGCTCCGAACGGGCAGGCGGATCGGCATGGATGGAACGCTCGGTCTGCCGCACGACGCCGGCCTGGTTGGAGACGTGGAACCACATCTCGCGTCCGCTCCCGATCACGAACTCGGTCGAACCGCCGCCGATGTCGATAACCAGCAGCGGCGTGGGGTCGGCTGGATCACGCTCGCTCGTGGCGCCGAGGAAGGTCAGGCGCGCCTCCTCGTCGCCGGTCAGCACGTGCGGCTCGATCCCCCATCCGTCACGCACGGCTTCAGCGAACCCAGCCCCATTCGCGGCGTCCCGGACGGCGCTGGTCAACACCGCGACGGCATCAGAAACGCCGTAAGCGTCGATCAGCTCGCGATACGAGTCGAGCACGGCGAACACGCGCCCCATGGCCTCGTCCGATAGGCGGCCGTCCGCGTCCACGCCGGCGCCCAGCCGCGTGATCTCGGTACGTCGCTCGAGCACCTCGCCGATCCGCCCGTCGGAGACCTCGGCGATGAACAGCCGCGTCGAGTTCGTGCCGATGTCGACGACCGCGCGGCGCACGTCAGTCCGGCGCGCCGACCTGGTGGGGCATCGGCCGGCCCTCGAGCCCGGCCAGCAGGTTGTCCACCGCCAGGTCGGCCATCCGCTCCCGAGCGGCTCGCGTGGCCGAGCCGATGTGCGGGACGACGATCAGGTTCGGCGCCGACAGGAGCGGATCCCCCGCCGGGAGAGGCTCCGGGTCGGTGACGTCAAGCGCAGCGCCCGCGATCTCACCCGCGACCAACGCCGCTCGCAAGGCGGCCTGATCCACGATCGGGCCGCGCGCGGTGTTGATCAGGATCGCGCTCGGGCGCATCCGGGCCAGCGCGTCGGCGTCGATCAGGTGGTACGTCGACGGCGTGAGCGGGCAATGCAGCGACACGAAGTCCGAACGTTCCAGCACCTCGTCCAACGCCACCTGGGAAGGCGCCGAGGGTTGGACGCCGGGACGTGAGGCGGAGTGGCAAAGCACGGTCATCTCGAACCCGGCCGCGCGCTGCGCCACCGCCCGCCCGATCCGCCCGAAGCCGACGATCCCCAACGTCGCGCCGGCGACGGAAGCACCGAGAAAGCCCGCTGGCTCCCACGTCACCCAGTCGCCATCGCGCACTGACGCGATCGCCTCGGGCAGCTTGCGCGCCGCCGCCAGCAACAGCGCCCAGGTCAGGTCGGCGGTGGCGTCGGTCAGGACGTCCGGGGTGTTGCCGACCGCGATCCCCCGCGCCGCGGCGGCCTCCAGATCGATGTTGTCCACCCCGACCGCATAGTTCGAGAGAGCGCGCAACCTGGGGCTCCCTTCGATCAACGCGGCGTCGACTCGCTCGGTCAATAGCGTCAAGAGGCCGTCGACCGAGGCCGCACGTGATACGAGCTCCTCATACGGCGGAGGCAGCCGGTCCGGCCATACCTCAACCTCGTGCCGTTCTCGCAACCGGTCGAGCGCGGGCCCCGGCAGCGAGCGGGTGACAAAGCAGCGCGCCATCGCGCGCCGGATTGTCGCGTGCCGGGGATCTACGCGCTCTCGGCCGCGATCGCCTGCCCGCGCGCGGGCCGCATCGAGACCCGCGGCAACGCGACCAGCGCGATCACCGCGCCGGCCGCCGCGAACGCGGCGGCGATTGCGAACGACAGCACGAACCCGCTCGTGAGCGCAGCGTGCACACCGACGGAGTGGTGCAGCTCACGGTTGGTGTGGGAGGTGGCGATCGCCGCGAGCGCGGCGAGCCCCAGCGCGCCGCCGAACAGCCGCGACGTGTTCACGAGGCCCGAGGCGAGGCCGGCTTCACGGGGCGCGACTCCGGAGACGGCAGAAATCGTGACCGGAACGAAGGCCATACCCATCCCGACCGCCGCCAGAATCGAGGGGACGAGGACGGTGCCGAGATAGCTGCCGTCGGGCGAGAGTTGGGTGAACAGGAACAGACCCAGCGCGAGCAGCGCCATCCCGGCGACCAGGAGCGGCTTGGCTCCGACCCGGCTGACTCCACGCGAGACGAGCGTCGACGCCGCGACGATCGAGAGCGTCATCGGCAGGAAGGCCAGGCCGGCGTGCAGCGGCGAGTAGCCGCGTACCTGTTGCAGGTACAGCGACAGGAAGAACCACATCGCGAACGTCGCCGCCCCGAGCAGGAACACGACGACGTTCGCCGCGCGCAACGTGCGCGACGCGTAGATGCGAAGCGGCATCAGCGGCGCTTTGGCGAACCGTTCCTCAATGGCTATGAACGCCGCCAGCAGCACGAGTCCGGCCGCGATCAACGCGAGCGTCGGGATCGACCCCCAGCCGGTGACGTCGGTGCGGACGATGCCGAGCACGAGGACCGATAGCCCGAGGGTCGCCGTGATCGCGCCGGCCAGGTCGAACCCGGCGCCGCGCTCCTGGCCCCGCCACTCGGCGATGTAGCGCTGAGCGAGCACGGCTGCGCCAAGCCCGATCGGCACGTTGATGAACAGGATCCAGCGCCAGCTCAAAAGATCGGTCAGCACGCCGCCGAGCAATACGCCCGCGGCGCCGCCGGCGCCACCCATTGCGCCCCAGATGCCCACGGCGCGGTTCCGGGCCGGCCCTTCCTCGAACGTCGTGGTCAGGATCGACAGCGACGCGGGCGCGATGATCGCCCCGCCCAGGCCCTGGGCCGCGCGAGCGGCGATCAGCAGCCCTTGCGTGTCGGCAAAGCCGCCGGCCAGCGACGCGAGCGAAAACAGCACGAGGCCCGACACGAATACGCGCCGTTGACCCAGCAGGTCGGCGGCTCGGCCGCCCAACAGGAGGAAGCCGGCGAAGGTGACCGTGTACGCGTTGACGACCCACTGCAGGTCGGCCTCGGAGAAGCGCAGAGCGTTGCGAATGGCGGGCAGGGCGACGTTCACGACCGACACGTCGAGGATCACCATGAACTGCGCCAGGCACGCGAGCAGCAGCGTCGCGCGAAGATGTCTCGGGTGGTTTTCGGAGTTCATACCGATTTGACGATCGCGGGGCGCCGGATTCGACACCCAAGCCCGTAGTACGACGTTCATCGAACCATAGCAGCAGGTTCGATGTTTGTCGTACTACACTGGGACGCACATGGACACGCAGCTAACCCACGGCCAGCCGGCGCCACTCGAAGCGCTTGATCCGCTCTCCCACCCGGCACGCCAGGAGATCGAGCTGGCCGCCGTGCTCCACGCCCTGAGCGACCCGATCCGGCTGCGCATCGTGGCCAGCCTGGCCGTCGAGGACAAGCGGACGTGCAAGAGCTTCAACCTCCCGGTCACCAAGTCCACCTGCACCCATCACTTCAGGGTCCTCCGCGAGGCCGGCGTGATCCACCAGCGGGTCGAGGGCACGACGCGCCTGAACTCGCTCCGGCGCCAAGATCTCGACGTGCGCTTCCCGGGCCTACTGGACTCGGTCCTGCAGGCCGCGGACGCCTGACCCACGCCGCGCCGGCGCCGGGGCGGCTACCGCGAAGCGCGTGCCCGGAACGCACCGAAGTCCGCGGCGCGGTCCTCGCTGAACGCCTGCACGCCCTCCCGCGCCTCGTCGGTCTCGGCGAACAGCCCCAGCCCGCTGAACGACATCGACGCGATCCCGGCGATGTGCTCGGTGTCGGCGTTGAACGACTGCTTGAGGAAGCGCAGCGCGGTGGGCGACAGCGCGAGCATGTCGTCCGCCCAGGTCCGCACCGTGTCCCGCAGCCGGTCAAACGGCACCACCTCGTTCACGAGGCCCCAGCGCTCGGCGGTCGCCGCGTCGTAACGCCGGCAACGGAACCAGATCTCCCGCGCCCGCTTCTCGCCGACCACGCGCGCTAGGTAGGCCGTGCCAAAGCCCCCGTCGAATGACCCGACCCGGGGACCGACCTGGCCGAACGTGGCGCTATCCGAAGCAACGGACACATCGCATAGGACGTGGAGCACGTGCCCGCCCCCGATCGCGACGCCATTGACCGCGGCGATCACCGGCTTGGGCACGTCGCGGATCAACCGGTGCAGCCGCTCGATCTCGAACAGCCCCGACTCGCTCGGGCCGTAGTCGCCCGTCTCAGCGCGCTGCTTCTGGTCCCCGCCCGCGCAGAACGCTCGATCGCCGGCCCCCGTCAGGCAGATCACCCCGACCTCGGAAGCCGACCACGCGCGGGTGAACAGATGAATCAGCTCGTCGACCGTTCGCGCGCGGAAGGCGTTCATCCGGGCGGGCCGGTCGATCGTGATCCAGGCCAGCCCGTCTTCGACCTCGTAGCGCGTGTCGGTCAAATCCATCGAGTCGCTCCTTTACGCCATCGTCAATCCACCGCTCACCGACAGCGTCTGCCCGGTGATGTAGCCGGCGCGGTCCGAGACGAGGAACGCGACTGCCGCCGCGACGTCCTCGGGTTGCCCCAAGCGTCGCATCGGCACCGCCTTGCGCAGCGCCTCGACCATCCTGGCGCTGGTCTCGCCGGCGCCCAGCATCCCCTCGAGCAGCGGCGTCTCGGTCGGCCCGGGGCACACGCTGTTGACGGTGACGCCGTGGCGCGCCACCTCGCGGGCGAGCGTCTTCCCGAACGCCACCTGCGCGGCCTTGGCGCCCGCGTACACGGCCTCCATCGACGATCCGACCCGCGCGGCGTCGGAGGAGATGTTGACCACGCGACCGTACTCGCGCTCGACCATTCCCGGCACGACCCGCCGGCAGACCCGCAGGCAGCCCTTGTAGTTGAGCTCGATGATCCGGTCCCAGAACTCCTCGCCGGTGTCGAGGAAGGTGTGGAACTCGTCCCAGCCGGCGGTGTTGACCAGAATCTCGATCGGGCCCAGCTCGCGCTCGGCGCGCGTGATCGCCTCGTCGACGGAGCCGCCGTCGGTCACGTCGAGGTGAACCGCCAAAGCCGCCTCGGCCGCGGCCTCGTCGACGATGTCCCCGGACACCGCGCGGTGCCTATCGGCGGCCAGTGCGGCGACGATCGCCCGGCCGATCCCGCCGGCCCCGCCGGTCACGAGTGCTACTCGAGGCTGCATCGGCTGAACAATACGATGAGGCGCGTGGACCGCTTCGGCCCGGAACAGCTGCCGAGCGCGCTCGTGCTGACGTTCGACAACCTCGGCGAAGCGAGCAGACTCGAGCGGGGCCAGCAGCCCGCGCCGACCCTGCGCGACCCGTCCGTGACCCGTGCGCTGCCCTGGCTGCTGGACGAGCTCGACCGCCACCGGCTCACCGCCACCTTCTTCGTCGAGGCGATCAACTGCGAGCTGTACCCCGCCGCGGTGCGCGAGATCGCCGAGCGCGGTCACGAGCTCGGCCACCACGGCTGGTCGCACGAGACGTGGCGCGATCTGTCGCGCGACGACGAGCGCGACGCGCTGACCCGCGGCCTCTCAGCGTTCGCGCACATCGGTTTGAAACCCCGCGGGTTTCGCCCTCCCGGCGGCGCGCTCACCCAACGCACGCCGGCGCTCCTGCGCGAGCTCGGATTCGACTGGTGCTCGCCGGAAGGCGGCGACGCGCGCGTCGACGACGAGCTGGCCTACATCCCGTTCGACTGGGACCTGGTCGACGCCTACCACCTGATGGACAGCTTCGGCGCCTTGAGAGCGCGGCGCGGTGAGCCGGAGGCGGCGCAAGCGCCGGCCGAGGTCGCCGATCGGATCGAGCGAGATCTCGGCAACGGATGTCAGACGCTGATCCTCCACCCGTTCCTGATGCTGGACGAAGAATGGGCGGCGGGCGTAAGCCGTCTGCTAAAGGCAATCGCGAACCTGGCCGCGGAAGGACGCACGTGGGTCGTCCCCGGATACCTGTTGGCGGATTGGCAACTCGGCCGAAGTTAGACTCCAACCGCCACCACCACGAAGAAGAGGAGACGGAACATGCGGGGCTTTATCCGCGGCACCCACCACCTGACCTTCTGCGTCGGCGGCGCCCAGGAGGACTACGACTTCCACGTCCGCGTGCTCGGTCTCAAGAGCGTCAAGAAGACCGTGCTGTTCGACGGCGAGATCCCGATCTACCACCTCTACTACGGCAACCGGCTGGGCGACCCGAGCACACTGTTGACCGCGTTCCCGTACCGCCAGGCCGGCATCATGGGCACGCGCGGCACCAACCAGGCCAAGTCGCTCAACCTGTCGGTGCCGGTCGGCTCGATCGGGTTCTGGGCCGATCGCCTGTCCGAGTTCTCGATCCCGTACGAGCACGGCCAGCGCTTCGGCACCGAGCGGCTGTTCTTCCACCACCCGTGCGGGATCGACTACCAGATCGTCGGCGACCCGGAGCCCGACGGCCGCGAGCCCTACGACGCGCTCGTGCCGGCCGAGCACGCGATCCGCGGCGCGTACGGCACCACCACGTCGGTGCGCGAGGCCGACCCCCAGCACTTCTTCTTCACCCAAGCGATGGGCGGCGAGCTTGTGTCCTCCGAGGGCCGGCACCACCAGTACCGGATCGGGGACGAGCAGGGCTATGGCCGCCAGCTCGAGCTGGCCGAGGAGCCCGATCTGCAGCAGGGCACCTGGCAGTTCGGCGAGGGCACGATCCACCACCACGCCTTCGACGTCGTCTCGGCGGCCAACCAGCAGGAGGTCAAGGACTGGATCGTCGGGCTCGGGTTCACCGACGTCTCCGAGCCGAAGGACCGCGGCTACTTCTTCTCGATGTACTGCCGCAGCCCGGGCGGCCTGCTGGTCGAGATCGCCTACGGCACCCCGCAGGGCTTCACGATCGACGAGTCCGAAGAGGAGCTGGGCACGCACATGTGCATCCCGCCGCACTGGGAGGACCGCCGGTCGGAGATCTCGCAGCTCGAGCCGATCGAGACGATCGAGACCGTCGTCGGCTGATATTGGGCTAATGGGCTGCGCTTCGCGCAGCGTCCCTGGGGCCGTTACGCCGGGCATCCCTGCCCGGCGGTCGCCCCTCGCGCACCCGCCGACGCCCCGCCGATACGCTGGCCGGTACCCATGAGCGTCACCCTCCCGATCGAGCGCCGCCCCCTCGGCCGCTCCGAGCTGACCATCCCGCGCGTGGCGCTCGGGTGCGGCAACTTCGGCGGGGTCGGGTCCGCGCCCGAGTGGTTCGGCCACGGACTGTGCGAGGACGAGGCGTTCGCGCTCATGGACGCCGCGTGGGAGCAGGGCATCGACCACTTCGACACGGCCGACGCGTACGGCGGCGGGCGCAGCGAGCGCATGATCGGCAGCTGGATGCAGACCCGGGGGGTTCGCCCGACGATCACCACGAAGACGTACAACCCGATGGACGCCGGCGCCGATCGCGGGCTGGCGCCCGAGCGGATCGCCCGCCAGCTCGACTCGAGCCTTGACCGCCTCGGACTCGATCAGGTCGACCTGTACCTCGCCCACGATTTCGACCCGGACGTGCCGCTGGCCGACACGTTCGCCGCGTTCGAGGAGCTCGCCGGGGCGCAAAGGATCCGCGCCTACGGGGTGAGCAACTTCGACGCCGCGCAGCTGTCCGCCGCGCTCGACGCCGGGGCGCCCCAGGCCATCCAGAACGAGCACTCGCTGCTGGCGCGGGCCGACGAGACGGCGGTGCTGCCGCTGTGCGAACGCGAGCACGTCGCCTACCTGGTGTTCAGCCCGCTCGCGGGTGGGTGGCTGACGGGCAAGTACCGCCGCGGCCAGGCGTTCCCCGCAGGGTCGCGGATGACCCAGCGCCCCGAGCCGTACGGGCCGTTCCAAACCGACGGCACGTTCGATCAGCTCGAGCGACTGGCGGACGCTGCGCGCAAGGACGACCGGTCGATGGCGGGGATGGCCCTGGCGTGGCTGCTGGCCGACCCGCGCGTGACCCAGATCGTGGTCGGGCCGAACCGTCCGGAGCACCTCGAGCCCGTCCGCGAGGCGCTCGATCGACCGCTCAGCCCGGCCCAGCGCGAGGAGCTCGCGCGGTGCTGATCCTCGGCCACGACGACGTGCTCGCCGCGCTCTCCCCACAGGACTGCGCGGAGGCGATGGCCGAGGTGCTGGCCGCCCACGCCCGGGGCGAGGCGCAGATGCCGCTGCGCTTCGTGGTGCCGTTCGAGGGCGCGGCCGGGTTCATGGGGCTGATGCCGGCGTGGCGTGGCGGGTCGGAACCGGTGTTCGGGTTGAAGTCGCTGTGCGTGATGCCGGGCAACCCGGCCCTCGGGCTGGACTCCCACCAGGGGACCGTGACCCTGTTCGACGGTCAGATCGGGGCGCCGCGGGCGATCCTCGACGCATCGGCGGTCACCGCGGTCCGCACCGCGGCCGTGAGCGCGGTGGCCACGCGCGTACTGGCGCGGGAGGACGCCCGCGTGCTGGCGATCCTGGGCGCCGGGGTGCAGGGTCGCGCACATCTGCAGGCGCTCCTGCCTGTCCGCGAGTTCGATGAGGTGCGCGTGTTCGCTCCCAACCGGGGACATGCCGAGGCGATCGCCGACGGGCGCGCCACCGTGGCGGCGAGCGCCGAGGACGCGGTCCGGGGCGCCGACGTCGTGGTCACCGCGACCTCGTCGCGCGAGCCGGTGGTCCGGCGCGACTGGTTCGCCCCCGGCGCCCACGTCAACGCGGTCGGCGCGAGCGTGCCGTCCGCGCGCGAGCTCGACCTCGACACGGTCGTGGCGTGCGCGCTGTTCTGCGACAGCCGCGAGTCGCTGCTGGGCGAGGCCGGCGAATTCCGCCAGGCCGTGGAGCAGGGCGCGATCGCCGGCGAGGACCACGTGCGCGCGTCGCTGGGCGAGGTCCTGGCCGGCCTGGCTCCAGGCCGGACGACCCCGCAGGAGTTGACCGTGTTCCGCTCGCTCGGGCTGGCCGTCGAGGATCTCGCCGCGGCCGCACGGGCCGTCGCGCGGGCTCGAGAGCTGGGGATCGGGACAGAGGTAGCCCTGTGATCGAGTTGCGCGAGATCGAGGCCGCCCGCGCCCGGATCGCCGACGTGGCGCTGCGCACCCCGCTCGTCCGGTTGCACGCCGCCGAGGTTCCGCCCGACACCGAGATCTACCTGAAGCTCGAGGCGCTCCAGCCGATCGGGTCGTTCAAGATCCGTGGCGCGACCAACGCCGTGCGGACCGCGCCCGACGAGACGCGCCGCGCCGGCCTGGTCACCGCGAGCGCCGGCAACATGGCCCAGGGCGTCGCCTGGGCCGGCCGCGAGCTCGGCCTGCCGGCCACGATCGCCGTCCCCGACCACGCGCCGCAGGCCAAGCTCGACGCGATCGAGCGGCTCGGCGGCCGCGTGGTCAAGCTGCCCTACGACGACTGGTGGCAGGCGATCGTGACCAGCCGGGTCGACGGCGTCGAGGGGCTGTTCGTCCACCCGGTCCAGGACGAGGCGGTGATGGCGGGCAACGGCACGATCGGGCTCGAGATCATCGACGACCTGCCCGACCCCGACGCCGTGGTGATCCCGTACGGCGGCGGCGGCCTGACCGTGGGGATCGCGAGCGCGGTGCGCGCGCTGCGTCCCGACGTCCGGGTCTACACCGCGGAGCCCGCCACCGGCGCCGCGCTCGCGGCGGCGATGGCCGCCGGCGAACCGGTCGAGGTGGAGTACACGGCCTCGTTCGTCGACGGCTCGGGCAGCCGGCGGGTACTCGACTCGATGTGGCCCCGGGTGCAGCCGCTGGTCGACGACGCGTTCGCGGTCCCGATCGCCGACGCGGCCGCCGCGGTGCGGATCCTCGCCGGCCGCGCGCGGGTGATCGCCGAGGGCGCCGGCGCGCTCGCGCTCGCCGCGGCGCTGGCCGGCCGCGCGGGCACCGGCAAGGTGGTGTGCATCGTCTCCGGTGGCAACATCAACCTGGGCAAGCTGTCCGAGATCCTCCAGGGAGGTGACTCGTGAACGAGGACCTACGCGCGCCGGTGCTCCCCGGCCGCGGCGCGAGCGACTACGAGCGCTACCTGAGAACCGACGAGCTGCTGTCGCTGCAGAAGCCCGCGGAGGAGCGGGTGCACCACGACGAGCTGCTGTTCCAGACGGTGCACCAGTCCTCGGAGCTGTGGCTGAAGCTCGGGACGACCGAGGTCGACGAGGCGGCGGGGCTACTCGAGCGCGGCGAGGTTGCGCCGGCCATCCGCCTGATGCGCCGCGCGGTCCTGTGCCTCCAGTACGTCACCACGCAGCTCGAGATGCTCAACCAGATGTCGCCGTGGGAGTACAGCGAGATCAGGGTCGTGCTAGGGCACGGCAGCGGCTTCGACTCGCCCGGCTTCCGGCGCGTGCCCGTAGTGACCCAGCGCGTGGGCAAGGCGTTCGACCGGTTGCTGGAAGGCGCCGGGCTGTCACTCGAGGAGCTGTACACGCACGGACGCGAGCACGAGGAGCTCTACCAGCTGGCCGAGCTCCTGACCGAGTGGGACGAGCGAATCTGGGTGTGGCGCTTCCGTCACTACACGATCGTCGCCCGCGCGCTGGGCGAGGACGCGATCGGCACCCAGGGCACGCCCGTGCAAGTCCTCGGCAAGCTGATCGCCCAGCGGCAGATTCCCAAGCTGTGGGAGGTTCGCAGCCGCCTGGTCGAGCTGTTCGACGCCGAGCGCCGGGGCAGCGCAGCGTAGGCTGGGGTGGCCGTGGTCCCGGCGGATCGACTGCTCGCGTTCTTCCTCACCGCGTTCGTGGTGATCGCGATCCCGGGTCCGAGCGTGCTGTTCGTGGTGGCGCGGGCGCTGGCCGGCGGTCCCCGCGTGGCGGTGCTCACAGTGGCCGGGAACGCGCTCGGCGAGTACGTGCAGGTGATCGCGGTGGCGATCGGCGTCGGCGCGCTGGCGGAGCAGTCGGTGGCGGCGTTCACCGCGCTCAAGCTCGCGGGCGGGGCGTACCTGATCTACCTGGGAGTCAGGACCTTCCGGGAGCGCAAGTCGCTCGCGGCGGCGATCTCGGCGCCGGCCGCGCCGCGATCGGACCGGCGCGCGTTCCTGGAAGGCGCGACCGTCGGGGTGACCAACCCGAAGACGGTGGTGTTCCTGGCCGCCATCCTGCCCCAGTTCGTCAGCCGGACGGCGGGGGACGTCCCGGTCCAGATCCTGGTCCTCGGCGCGGTATTCGCGGCGATCGCGATCGTGTCCGACACGATCTGGGCGCTGGCGGCCGGCGGGTTTCGCACGTGGTTCTCGCGCTCGTCGCGGCGGCTCGAGTTGGTGGGCGGGACGGGCGGCCTGGCGATCGTGGCCGTTGGCGCCGGCCTGATCATCTCCGGGCGCAAAACCTGAACAAGCGGCGAACTTAAGGTTTCACCCTCCCGTCGGTGTGGGTACCCGGTGCGGCGGTACTGGGAAGGGAGGAGAACAAATGTCAGAGCGAATTGCCGCTGCCGTGCGCGAAGAACCGCGACGCGGAATCGGCTTCGTAGTGGTGCTGGTGGCGCTCATCGCCGCGGTCGTCGTGCTGGTGAGCGGACTGTCGACGGCCTCGGGGGCCGCGTCGAAGACGGCGCGCACCCACCCCGCCGCCGCGGGCGCGGGCGCGGCCCGGCTTAGCCGGGCGCAGATCGACGCCAACGTCAATCGCCTGATCGGGCAGATGACAACCGCCGAGAAGTTCGGCCAGCTCGAGATGGCGGGCCCCAGCAAGCCGGACGGCAGCGATTTGGATTCGCTGGCGAAGAGCGGCCAGATCGGGACCGTCCTCGACCTGACGGGGGTCGACAACATCAACCGGGTCCAGGCCGCCGCGCTGCAGTCACGGCTGCACATCCCGCTGCTGTTTGGCCTGGACGTGATCCACGGCTACAAGACGATGTTCCCCGTGCCGCTGGGCGAGGCCGCGAGCTGGGACCCGGCCGCGGTGTCGAACGACGAGGGGGTGTCAGCCGATGAGGCGGCCGCTGACGGGATCAAGTGGACCTTCAATCCGATGGTCGACATCAGCCGCGACCCCCGCTGGGGGCGCGTGGTCGAAGGCGCCGGCGAGGACCCGTTCCTCGGCTCTCAGGTCGCTGCCGCCAAGGTGCAGGGCTACCAGGGCAGCGACTTCAGCGCGCCCGACAAGGTAGCCGCGACCATCAAGCATTTCGGCGCCTACGGCGCCCCGGTCGCCGGCCGTGAATACAACACGGTCGACATGTCGACCCAGCAGCTGTTCAACGACTACCTGCCGCCGTACAAGGCGGCCGCCGATGCCGGCGCCGCCTCGGTCATGGCCTCGTTCAACTCGCTAAACGGGGTTCCCAACACGGCCAACCCCTACCTGCTCACCACGATTCTGCGCAACGAGTGGGGCTACGGCGGAGCCACGCTGAGCGACTATCAAGCCGTCCAGGAGCTCGAGGCCTTCGGCTACGCGAACGGCCCCGCGGAGGCCGCGCGGCTGGCCCTGACCGCCGGGGTCAATATCGAGATGGCCGTCGCCATCGGCCAGCAGCCGAATCAGCCGCTGTTCTCGACCTACGAGACCTACGGTCCACAGCTGTTGCATTCGGGCAAGATCACGGTGACGCAGCTCAACGACGCGGTGCGCCATGTGCTCACGCTCAAATACCTGGCCGGGATGTTCAGTCATCCCGATCAGGGGAGCGACGCGCGCGTGGCGAGCGAGGAGCTGACGACGGCGAACCTCAAGGCGGCTCGCACCATGGCCGGCGAATCGATGGTCTTGCTCAACGACCAGAACAAGGCGCTGCCGCTGAGCCCCAGCACGTCGAAGATCGCCGTGGTCGGTCCGCTGGCCAATGACCCATCCGACCAGCTGGGGCCAGACGTACCGATCGGCTACGACATGACCAAGGGCCAGGTGGTGTCGGTGCTCGACGGGATCAAGGCGGCGGCTCGCGGCGCCACCGTGAACTATGCGGACGGCTGCACCGCGTTCACCGTCACTGATCCGTGCAACGAGACCACTGACTTCAGCCAGGCGGTGGATGCGGCAAACGCGTCTGACGTGACCGTCGTCGTCGTCGGCGAGCCGGCGGGGGACAGCGGTGAGGCCTCCTCGCGCAGCGACATCGGGCTGCCGGGGCAGCAACTTCAGCTCGTCCAGGAGATCGCGGCCACCGGCAAGCCATTTGTCGTCGTGCTCATGAACGGGCGCCCGCTGACCCTGGGCTGGCTCGCCGATCCGAAGAACGTGCCCGGCCTACTCGAGGCGTGGTACCCCGGCACCGAGGGCGGCAATGCCGTGGCCGACGTCCTGTTCGGAAAGGTCGACCCGGGCGGCAAGCTGCCGATGACGTTCCCGGTCAACGTCGGCCAGATCCCGATCTCCTACAACGAGCTGCCGACCGGGCGGCCGGGGGACCCGAACAACAAGTACACCTCGAGATACCTCGACGTGAGCAATCAGCCGCAGTACGCGTTCGGGTACGGGCTCTCCTACACCACGTTCTCGATCTCGCCGCCGACGGTGTCGGGGGGCGGATCGTCGTTCACGGTCAAGACGACCATCCAGAACACCGGCTCGGTCGCCGGCGACGACGTGGTGCAGCTGTACACCCACCAGGACTTCACGAGCATCCTCCAGCCGGTGCGGAAGCTCGAGGGCTTCGAGCGGGTGAAACAGCTCGCGCCGGGAGCATCGACGACCGTCAAGTTCAGGCTCGGTCGGCAGAACCTGGGCTTCTACAACGACCAAGGTCAGTTCGTCGTCGAGCCCGGGACGGTGCACCTGTGGGTTGGTGACAGCTCGACCGGTGGCCAGCAGTCGCAATTGACGCTCCGATGAAGGTTCGAGCACTCCTCGCCGCCGCGGCGGCGGTGGTGTTTCTGGTGGTGGCGGCGCCGGCGAGCGCCGCCACCTTCACGGGTCAGCAGAGGACGGTCCTGTACGGGATCGCCCGGGACACGTGGCGCTTCTACGGCTCCGACGTCGACCCGAGCACTCATCTGCCGCTCGACAACCTGGGGCCGGGTGCCGTCCGCGGCGCCTACACCTCGGCGTCCAACGTCGGCGTGTACCTGTGGGCGGTGGTCGCCGCCCACGACCTCGGGTTGATCTCCGAGGCGCGGGCCGATCAGCTCGCCGGCGCGACGCTGGGCGAGGTCACCAGGCTGAAGCGCTACGACGGGTTCCTCTACCAGTGGTACGACACGAACAACGGCGACGTCCTGAAGAACCCGGGCGATGTCGGCTGCAACGAGACGACCCCGGCTCAGGACAACTGCTGGTTCATCTCCGCCGTCGACAACGGCTGGTACGCGACGGGGCTGATCGAGGTGCGGCAGGCCCTGCCGGACATACGGGGCCTGGCCGATTCCCTGCTGAAGCCGATGGACTTCAGCATCTTCTACAACAACCGCCCGCAGACCGACTGCAACGTCAACGCCTCGCTGGGCGGTCAACCGACCGGCCAGATGTACGGCGGCTACTACGTCGACCAGGGGCCGGCCGGCTACCACAACGGCGCCCTGTACAGCGATCCTCGGATCGCGATGTACGTCGGGATGGGGCGCCACCAGATGCCCGGCGATGTGTGGTGGCGGACGTGGCGAACCGACCCTCCTGCGCGCTGCGCCACCGACCCCGCGCCCGCGTTCGATCCCGGCGCCGGTTACTGGCACACCTACACCGATCCGCAGTCGGGCAAGCGGTTCCCGGTGTGGGAGGGCCACTACACCTACCCGGGCACGTCGCTGACGTTCGTGCCGACGTTCGCCGGCGGCATGTTCGAGGGGCTGATGGCCAACCTGGTCGTCCCCGAGACGACCTGGGGTACCCACAGCTTCGGCCTCGACGATCTGCGCTGGGCGCAGGTCCAGGCGCGCTACGCCACCGGCGTCCTCGGCTATCCCGTCTGGGGAATGTCGCCGTCGAGCACGGCCGATGACACCGGCGGCTACGGCGGGTTCGGCGTTCAGGGGCAGGCGTTCGGGACGGGCTCGCCACTGGCGTGGTGCACGAGCGGATGCGGCACGGAGCCCGAGAGCACCGTGTCCCCGCACGCGTCGGCGATCGCGCTACCGGTGCTGCCGCAGGAGGCGTTGTCCAACCTCGAGACGCTGCAGACGCGCTACCCGGGGATCTACACCTCCGACGGCGGCTTCTACGACGCGGTCAACCCGGCGACCGGCGCCATCGGCCACCGCCGCCTGGTGCTCGACCAGTCGATGATCATGGCCGCGCTGGACGACGCGCTCGACGACGGTGCGCTGCAGCGGCACTTCGCCGCCGACCCGCAGTCGTGGGCCGCGCGGGCGTATCTGTCAGAGGAGCGGATGTCGATCGGGTAGCTCCCCGCGCACGAATGCGTAGCGGCGCCCGTGCACCGTGACGTACGAGACGTGATCGAAGCCGGCCGCGCTCAGGTCGTGCATGAGCTGCATGGGGGAGCGGAAGCCGACGTGGCTTCGCTGGACCGCGCGGAGCACGAGGTCGAAGACGAACACCACGGGGTGCCGGCGGTTGGCGTCGGCGATCACCAGCCGACCGCCGGGCGCCAGCACCCGGGAGGCCTCGGCGACCGTGTCCCGTGGCCTGGGAAAGTGGTGCAGCGCGGTCGTGCAGACGATCGCGGTGAACGCTCCGTCCTCGAACGGCAGCGCGCCGCTCACGTCGCCGACGACGAACTCGACGTTGCCCCCGAGGCCGTCGGCCCGCGCGCGTTCCCGAGCCTGAGCGATCATGCCGGGGGACAGGTCGAAGCCCACGGCGCGGCGCACCGTGGGCGCGGCGTCGCGGACCGCGGCGCCGGTGCCGCAGCCGAGGTCGAGCAGCACGTCGTTCCCGCTCAGCGCGAGGGCCGCGAGGGCCGCGGTCTGGACCTCGCGCAGCCACCGCGCGGCCGAGTCACGCTCGTAGGTCTCCGACCAGCGATCGAAGTGCGACCGGGCCGCCGTGGTCCGCGCGTCCTCCACGCGGCGACCGTACCAGTCAGGCGAGCGCGTTCAGCGCCGCGACCAGGCGGTCGATCTCCTCCACGGTGTTGTAGTGGATGAAGCCGATCCGAACGGCCTGGTCGGAGTACCCGAGCCGGCGGAACAGGCCGAGCGAGTACCACGAGTCGTGGGCCCAGACGCCCATGTCCCGCTCGGCGAGCCGGACGGCCACGTCCGCCGCCGGCACCCCCGCCACGTTGACGAGAAACGTCGGCACCCGACCGGCCATCGTCGGCAGCCCGTACACCGTCACCGCGTCGGAGATCCCGGCCAGGAACCGTTCGCCCAGCGAGCGCTCGTACGGGACGATCAGCTCGAAGCCGCCGATCGAGTCCAGGTAGTCGATCGTGGCGTTGAACCCGGCGAGGAGCTCGTACGGCTGCGTCCCGGTCTCGAACCGCCGGCCGAGCGGCGTGGTCGGCGCCGGCCGGGCCTTGTACGGGCGCCACTGCTCGATCACCGAAGCGCGCCCGTAGGCCATCCCGAGGTGCGGACCGCAGAACTTGTAGGGCGAGCAGATCAGCACGTCGGCGTCGGTCGCGCGCACGTCGATCGGCTCGTGGGCGGCGTAGTGGACCGCGTCGACCCAGGCCAGCGCGCCGACCGAGTGCGCCAGCTCGCACACCCGCCGCGCGTCGACCATGGTCCCCACCGCGTTCGAGGCCCAAGCGAACGCGACCACCCGGGTCCGATCGGACAGCTTGGACCGCAGGTCGTCGTAGTCCAGCGTCGTGTCGTCGAGCAGCTCGATCGTTCGCACGACCAGGTCACGATCGTGCGCCAGCTCGAGCCACGGCGACACGCCGCCGTCGTGGTCCAGAGCGGAGACCAGGATCTCGTCCCCCGCCGAGAACGACCGCCCGGCGGTGCGCGAGAGCGTGAAGTCGAGCGAGGTCATGTTCGCTCCGAAGATCACCTCGTGGGGCTCGCAGCCGAGGAACCGCGCCGCCCGCGATTCGGCCCCCTCCAGGATTTCCCCCACGCGCCGGCTGGTCTCGTACACCGCGCCCAGGTTCGCGCTCGCCTCGCGCAGGGTCCGCGCCATCGCGTCGCCGACCTCGTCGGGGACCTGCGACCCGCCCGGAGCGTCGAGGAAGACGAAGTCGCCTTGCAGGGCCGAGAAGCGAGCCCGGGCGGCGGCAACGTCGAGAGTGTCAACCGTCTGCGACATAACGCAAAAGCAAGACTAGTTGGCTTAGGCTCAGCGCGCGATGAGCGTTCGCGTGAGGGTGACACGGACGGCACAAGCCAGCTGGCAGGGTGACCTCGGCGAGGGCGGAGGGCGCATTGGCCTGGGCAGCGGTGCCTACGAAGGGCCGTTCACCCTGCGCGCCCGGGTCGAGGACGTGGAGAGCTCCACCAACCCGGAGGAGCTGATCGGCGCCGCGCAGGCCGGCTGCTTCACGATGTCGCTGGCCAATCTGCTGAGCGAGGCCGGCCATCCCCCGGCCGATCTGCGCACCACCGCGCGCGTCCGGCTCGAGCAACTCGAGACCGGGTTCGCGATCACCAACATCGCACTCGAGACGGAGGGCGACGTTCCGGGCGTCGACGCGGCGACGTTCGCCCGGCTCGCCCAGCAGGCCAAGGACACCTGCCCGGTCTCGAGGGCCCTCGCGGGCACGGACATCACGCTGGAGGCGCGGCTTGCCGGCGACTGACCACGCCGCAGACGAGGCAGGTTGTCAGCCGGGCAAGCCGAAACTCGCAAGATGCGCTTGAAGGTCGGCGGCTTGCAGGTGCTCGAACAGGCGGTGCTCGAGTGTGCGCCGCGCAGCGGTATCACTCGTGCCACCGGCGAGGCCGAGGAGGTGCTGTTCGTAGTTTCCGGCCAGGGCAGGCTTCGACTTGGGGACGGCGTGACGCATGCGCTCGAGCCCGAGACCGGGATCAACCTCGGCCCCGGCGAGGAGTACGAGCTTCGCAGCGCGGGATCCGAGCCGCTGCGCACGGTATGCGTGCGGATACCTGCGCCCGCGCCCGCGGTGGCCCTCGACGGCGGCGGCGAGGCGCGGGTCGTGGTGCGCCGGCTGGCCGACCAGGAGGCGCATAACGCCACCACGGACCGCACCTTCCGGATCGTGGCCGACCCGAGCACCGGGCTTCGCTCGGCGACGCAATTCGTCGGCTACGTGCCGACCGAGCGCGCGCCCGAGCATTTCCACACCTACGACGAGGTGATCTACGTGCTCGACGGCGAGGGCGCGTTCCACGCTGGTGGCGAGAGCAGGCCAATTGGGAGAGGATCGACGATCGAACTCCCCGCTCGCACCGTGCACTGCCTCGAGAACACCGGCCCAGACGTGATGCGCCTGGTCGCCGTGTTCCGGCCCGCCGGCTCGCCGGCGGCCGCGTACTACCCGGACGGCACGCCGGCCTACCCGGGGACACCGCAACTTACGACCCCTAACACGTAGTTCCAAAGGACCGACCAGAGGAGGAGGTTCGAAGCACCAATGAAGGTACGCATCAGCCTCGCAGGCCTAGCCGTGACCGCGTTGGTCGCGGCCGGCTGTGGGAGCAGCAGCAGTAGCACGACCAGCAGCGCAACGACCAGTGCCAGTAGCGGCACGACGACCGGGGCGGCCGCCAGCGGCGGCGGCTCGGGCAGTTGTGCGGCATCGATCGGCATCGAAGCCCCGCTCACCGGACAGGTGGCGGTGCTCGGCCAGGAGCAGCTGGCGTTCGCCAAGCTGGCGATTGCAGACGACAACAAGGCCAACGGCACGAACATCACGCTGGTCCAGGGAGACACCCAGTTGATGCCGGCTCAGGCCACGACCGTGACTCAGCAGTTCATCTCGAACAACAAGATCCTCGCGGTCGTCGGACCCGCGGGTAGCCAGGAGGTCGAGGCCGTCGGGCCGCTGTTCGGGCGCGCCGGCATGGCGTTCATCTCGGGCTCGGCCACGAACCCGACGCTCTCCGCGTCGGGCAAGAACCCGACGTTCTTCCGGACCGTGTCGCGCGACGACGTACAGGGGCCGGCAGACGCGGCCTTCGTCATCAAGCACCTGCATCCCAAGGCGCTGATGATCGTCGACGACCAGGAGGTCTACTCGACCGGGCTGGTCTCATCGATGATCCCGATCTTCCAAAAGGCTGGGATCAAGGTCGACCACGAGTCGGTCAGCCAGAAGGTGACCGACTTCTCGTCCCTGGTTGCGAAGGTGACGCCGGACACGAGCGTCGTCGTCCTGCCCTGGCAGGTGGCGGCCAACGGCCAGCAGTTCGGCAAGAACCTCGCCGAGCAGAAGAAGAACGCGATCATCGTCGGGACCGACGGCATGTTCTCGCCGAGCGCGTTCACCACGCCGGGCTCGTACGTCTCGACGTTCGGTCCGGACATCACCGCGATCCCCGCCGACGCGTCGATCGTGACGGCGGCCAAGGCGGCGTTCCCGAAGTTCGGGACGTTCGGGCCGCCGATCTACGCGGCGACGCACGTGCTCGACGAGGCGATCGCGGCGGCGTGCAAGTCCGGGACGCCGAGCCGGGACAGCGTGCTGTCGGCGGTCAAGCAGACGAGCGAGGCGACGTCGATTCTGGGGCAGCCGATCCACTTCGACACCAAGGGCGACCTGATCGCCGCCAAGTGGTTCCTGTTCAAGATCAACCCGCAGGGCAAGTACACGCTGGTCACGAACTCGTGATCAGCTGAACCGATCCGCATCCGCGGCGCGCGCCTTCCGAGCGCGCGCCGTGGCGCGGTTGTAGGGTTGCGCCAGGATCGGCAGCGAATGACCAAATTCATCCAGGAGCTTGTGAACGGACTCACGCAGGGCGGGTTGTACGCCCTGGTCGCGCTGGGCTACTCGATGGTCTACGGCGTGCTCAAGCTGCTGAACTTCGCCCACGGCGACCTGTACATGGTGGGCGCGTTCGTCGGCTATTTCGTGCTCCAGTGGTTCGGCGGGCCGACCGCGCTCGTGGTGCCCGTGCCGATTGTCTTGGCGTGCATGTTCCTGGTCTCGGGCGTCGGCGTGGGTGGCCTCGGCGTCGCGATCGAGCGTTTCGCCTACCGGCCGTTACGTGACGCGCCCCGCATTGCGCCGCTGATCACGGCGCTGGGCGTGTCGTTCCTGCTCGAGAACACGATGCTGCTGCTGTTCGGCGCGTCGTACCGCGACTACAACACGTCGGCCTTCATCCCGTTCTCGACCGGGATCCACATCGGCGGGGCCAACATCTGGATCGTCCAGATCATGGTGATCGTGCTCAGCGTGGCGCTGATGTTCGGCCTGGAACGGATCGTCACCCGCACCCAGCTGGGCCGGCAGATGCGCGCCGTGGCCGCCGACCGCGAGGCGGCCGAGATGCTCGGGATCAACGTCGACTACACGATCTCGGCCACGTTCTTCCTCGGCTCCGCGCTGGCCGGGGTGGCCGGCGTGATGGCGGGACTGGCGTTCAACAACATCTACACGCTGATGGGCTTCATCCTTGGGCTCAAGGCGTTCACCGCGGCGGTCATCGGCGGGATCGGCTCGATCCCCGGCGCGATGCTCGGCGGCTTCCTGATCGGCCTCGCCGAGGCGTTCATCACGGGCTACGTCTCCTCGACGTACTCCAACCTGATCGTGTTCGGGATCCTGATCGTGTTCATGATCCTGCGCCCGACGGGGCTGCTCGGCAAGGTCCAGTTGCAGAAGGTCTAGGCGCAGCGGATGGCCGTCGAGCCCAAGGATTCACCCAGCGTCGGCGTCGACGAGTGGGTCGCGCGCTCGGCCGAGCGCAAGGAGTACCCGCCCGGTTGGCGCGGCGACGTCCAGCGCGCGTTCGAGCGCGTGGGCTGGTGGCCGCGCCTGGGCCTGGCGGCGGCGGTTGGCGTGCTCATCCCGCTGGTGATCGGGCTGAACTCGTTCCAGCTTCAGGTCGGGATCGACTCGCTGCTCCTGGCCATCCTCGCCCTGGGGCTGAACGTGTCGGTGGGGTGGGCCGGGCTGCTGGACCTCGGTTACGTCGCGTTCTACGGCTTCGGCGCCTACGGGTACGCCCTGCTTTCTTCCAACCAGCTGAACCCGCCGAACGGGATCCACTGGCCGGCGTACTTCTCGATCCCGCTCGTGATGATCCTCGCGGCGGGCCTCGGGCTGGCGGTCGGGTGGCCGTCGCGGCGGTTGATCGGCGACTACCTGGCGATCGTCACGCTGTTCTTCGGCGAGGCGTTCGTCGAGTTCGTCACCAACGTCGCGCCGACCAAGTTCGGCGGGCCCAACGGGATCATCGCCGTCGATCCTCTACACGGCGCGCACCTGCAGATCACCACGCTCACCGGCTATTTCTATGTCCTGCTCGCGCTGCTCGTGCTCTCGATGGCCGTCCTGCACATGCTCGACATCTCGCGCGCGGGCCGCGCGTGGCGTGCGGTGCGGGAGGACCCGCTGGCCGCATCGGTGATGACCATCCCGGTCAACCGGGTCAAGCTGCTGGCCTTCGCGATCGGGGCGATGATCGCCGCGATGGCGGGCACGGTGTTCGCCGCCCAGCAGTCCAACGTGTTCCCGACCAACTTCGACACGCCGTACCTGATCCTGATCTACGCGGGCCTGATCCTGGGCGGTGCCGGGAGCATGTCCGGCGCGGTGCTCGGCGGCCTCCTGGTGTCCATCGTGCTGGACGGGTTCCTGCGCAGCCCCAACCAGTCGAGCTACATCTTCTACGGGGTGATCCTGATCACGCTGCTGGTCAAGCTGCGGCCGTGGTCGCGCGTGGCGTTCGTGATCGGCGGGACGATCGTGTTCGGGTTCGTGGCGCACGCGATCGTGGCGGCGTTCTCGTCCACCGCGGTGGCGGGAACCGCCGGGGCCAACGACTGGATCGACCTGCACTGGGCGATCGTCCCGGCGAATCCGGTCACCTTCGGCAACATTTGCTTCGTCGCGCTGCTCTGTCTGGTGGTCACGCTGACCCAGGTGAAGGGTTGGTGGCGAACGATCCTGCTCGTACCCACCCTGTACGTCGCGGCGTGCGCATGGGAGGCCCGGCTCTCGCAGGTGCCGGCGATCACCCGCCTGCTCCTGCTCGGGGCGATCCTGATCGTCGTCATGGCCTGGCGGCCGTCGGGCCTGCTCGGTTCCCGACGAGTCGAGATCGTCTGACCCCTGATGGCGCTCCTCGAACTCGACAAGCTCACGCTCGACTTCGGTGGTCTGCGCGCGCTGTCCGAACTCGACCTGCAGGTCGATCAGGGCGAGATCGTGAGCGTGATCGGCCCCAACGGCGCCGGCAAGTCGACCGTGTTCAACGTGATCACCGGCATCTACGAGCCGACCGGCGGCGCGGTCAGGTTCGACGGTAACTCGCTGGCCGGGCGAAAGCCCCACCAGGTGACCCAACTCGGGGTCGCCCGGACCTTCCAGAGCCTCCGACTGTTCCTGAACACCACGGTGTTCGAGAACGTGACCACGGCCACCTACGGCCACACCAAGGCGACGCCCGTGGAGCAGATCCTTCGCCTGCCGCGCGCCCGACGCGAGGAGCGCGAGGTCCGCGCGCAGGCGGAGCAGATCCTCTCGTTCTTCGGCCAGCGCCTAGCCGGCTACCGGTGGAACCAGCCCGCGTATAGCCTGTCCTACGCCAACCGCCGGCGGCTCGAGATCGCCCGGGCCCTCGCCACCCAGCCGAAGATGCTCCTGTTGGACGAGCCCGCGGCGGGGATGAACCCGATTGAGACGCACGAGGTGACCGAGCTGATCGGGCGGCTGCGCAACGAGCTCGGCGTCGGGATCGTCGTGATCGAGCACGACATGCACGTCGTGGCCGGCGTGTCCGATCGCGTGGTGGCGCTCGACCACGGCGTCAAGATCGCCGAGGGCTCCTTCGACGAGGTCGCCAACCACCCGGCGGTCGTGGAGGCGTATCTGGGGCGCGATCCCCAGGCACTCGCGGAATCGGGATGAACGGCCTCCTCAAGCTCGACCAGGTCACGACCTACTACGGCCAGATGCGGATCCTCGAGGGGATCTCGCTCGAGGTCGGGACCGGCGAGCTGGTGTGCCTGTTGGGCGGGAACGCCTCGGGGAAGTCGACCACGCTGAAGACGATCCTCGGGCTCGTCCGCCCCCGCTCGGGGCGCGTGCTCCTGGCCGGCGAGGAGGTCACGAACTGGCCGGTGCCCCAGCGGATCGCCAACGGCCTCGCGATCGTGCCCGAGAACCGGCGGCTGTTCGGCGACATGACCGTGCTCGAGAACCTCGAGCTGGGCGCGACGCTCGGCGATCCGAGCACCTTCGACGAGGACCTCGACCGCGTGCACACGCTGTTCCCGCGCCTTCACGAGCGCCGCACGCAGCTGGCCGGGACGCTGTCGGGCGGCGAGCAGCAGATGGTGGCGATGGGCCGGGCGCTGATGTCGCGCCCGCGCCTGCTGCTGATGGACGAGCCCTCGATGGGACTCTCGCCGGCGCTCGTGCAGCAGAACTTCCGGATCATCAAGGAGGTGCACGAGTCCGGTGTGTCGGTGCTGATGGTCGAGCAGAACGCGACGATGGCGCTCTCGATCGCCGACCGCGGATACGTGCTCTCGACCGGCCAGATCGTCCTCGAAGGTCCGGCCTCCGAGCTGCTCAAGAGCGAAGATCTCAAGCGCGCCTACCTGGGACGGTGAGCCCCGGCAGCGCCACCGTTCTCACCCGGGCCGCCGCGCTCGAACTCGACGCCGGCGACCCGCTGCGAGCGTTCCCGGACCGGTTCGCGATCGATCCGGAGGTCGTCTACCTGGACGGCAGCTCGCTCGGATGCCTGCCGTGGACGACGCTCGAGCGCCTGCACGACGTCGCGACCTTCCAGTGGGGTGCGCGCGGGGTGCGGGCCTGGGACGAGGGCTGGCTCGAGCTGCCACTCGAGGTTGGCGACCGGATCGGGGCCGTGGCGCTGGGGGCGGCGCCCGGTCAGGTCGTGGTCGGCGACTCCACCACGGTGTGTTTTTACAAGCTCGCCTGCGCCGCGCTCGATGCGCGCGCTGGCCGCACCAAGGTCATCACCGACCTCGACAACTTCCCCACCGACCGCTACGTGCTCGAGGGCCTGGCGGGACCCCGAGATCTCGACCTCGTCTGGCTGGAGGCTGATCCCCGCGGCGGTCCGACCCCCGCGGAGGTCGCGGCTCTCGTCGGTGACGACACCGCACTGGTCACGTTTTCACACGTGTCCTATCGCTCGGCCCACATCGCCGACATGGCGGCGATCAACAGGGTCGTCCGCGATGCGGGCGCGCTGATGCTGTGGGACCTGAGCCACAGCGCTGGCTCGGTGCCGCTGGCGCTCGACGCCGACGGCGCCGATCTCGCGGTGGGCTGCACCTATAAGTACCTGAATGGGGGGCCCGGGGCACCCGCGTACATGTACGTCCGGCGTGAGCTTCAGGCCGAGCTGCGCCAGCCGATCTGGGGCTGGCTCGGCCGGCGCGACCCGTTCGAGATGGGTCCCGGGTACGAGGCGGCCCCGGGAATGACCGGGTTTCTGTCCGGGACACCGCCGATCCTGAGCCTCGCCGGCGTGGACGAGGGCGTGCGGTTGGTGGCCGAGGCCGGGATCGACGCGATCCGGGCGAAGGGCATCGCGTTGACCGAGTTGGCCATCGCGCTCGCCGACGCGCGCCTGGCCGAGGCGGGTGTGTCGGTCGCGTCACCGCGCGATCCAGGCCGGCGCGGAGCGCACGTCGCGCTCGCCCATCCGGGCGCTCGCGAGCTGTGCGCAGACCTGATCGACGCGGGCGTGATCGTCGACTTCCGCCGCCCCGACGTGATCCGGTTCGGGCTCTCGCCGCTCACCACGCGGTTCGTCGACGTCTGGGACGGCATAGATGCGCTCAGGCGGGCCGTCATATAAGCTGCCGCGCGCCGAAAACGGCTTGCCAACGAACACGAGGGGGGGAGAGGTATGAGGTCGAGCCGATCCATGCGACGGGCGTTGCTGGCCGCGACGCTCGTCTGTATCGCGCTGGGGGGTGCCGCGGTCGCCGCGTCGGCGTCGCCGGGCCGCTACACGCTGCACGGGACCACGCCCGGCTGGTTGAGCCAGGCCAACAACCTCGGCGCCGCACCGTCGACGCAGCCGGTTCAGTTCGGCGTGCTGCTGAACATGCGCGACCAGGCCGGCGCCGAAGCGAAGCTGCAGGCGATCTCCGATCCGACCAGCGCGAGCTACGGCCAGTGGTTGTCGAACGCGGCGTTCAACGCCAGCTATGCGCCGAGCAACGCCGACGTCTCCGCCGTGCAGGACTGGCTGCGCTCGCAGGGCTTCACGGTCACCCGGACGTTGCCGAGCGGGATGTACGTCGAGGCCAGCGGTTCGGTGGCGCAGGTCGAGCAGACCTTCGGCTCCCAGGTCAACAACTACTCCTACCAGGGCAAGACCGTGCGTTCGAACACCACGGCGCTGTCCCTGCCGGCAAGTGCGCCGGCGGCGGTCAGCAGCGCGATCGCCGGGGTGGTCGGTATCGACCAGGGCTCGACCCTGAAGGCGCCCGCCGACACGCTGCCGGGCCCCCCGGACGGGTCGCGCTACGGCGTGCAGCCGTGCTCTGACTACTACGGCCAGAAGACCGCGTACGACAAGCCGACCGCCTATGGCAAGCATGAGCCGTACGTGATCTGCGGGTACGTGCCCCAGCAGTACCAGTCGGCCTACGGTGAGAGTTCACTCCTCGCCTCGGGTGTGAACGGCCGCGGGGTGACCGTGGCGATCACCGACGCCTACGCGGCGCCCACGATCTACCAGGACGCCCAGATCTACAACCAGGTGCACCATCAGCCGCAGTTCACTCGGGGCCAGTTCTCTCAGATCACCCCGGGTCCCAACGGTTACGCCAACGAGGATGAGTGCGGGCCGCAGGGCTGGTACGGCGAGGAAACCCTCGACGTCGAGGCGGTGCACGCGATGGCACCGGGCGCGAAGATCGTCTACGTCGGTGCCTCGGACTGCCTGAGTGGACTCGATGATGCGTGGGCCAGCGCGATCGACAACCACGTCGCCGACGTGATCACGAACTCGTGGACCGACGGCATCGACGACATCAACCTGCTCGGGTCGAGCTACGTCGCCTTCTACCAGCAGTTCTCCCTCGAGGCGGCGCTCACCGGGATCACGGTGAATTTCTCCTCGGGTGACAGCGGTGACCACACGGCGGGTGGCACTGACCTGTCCGCCAAGACGGTCGAGTTCCCGGCCGACCTCCCGTACGTCACGGGCGTCGGCGGCACGAGCGTCGAGATCGGTAACCGCGGCCAGTGGCTGAACGAGTTCGGATGGCAGAGCGCGTACTCGACCCTGGCCAACGGGACGTGGTCGACACCGGCCTACTCATCCGGCGGTGGCGGCGGGACCAGTCAGCTGTTCACCCAGCCGTTCTACCAGGTGGGCCGGGTGCCCTCGAGCGTCTCCCGGTACTACGGGGGCGCGCCGATGCGCGCCGTGCCGGACATCGCGATGCCGGGCGATCCCAACACCGGCTTCGAGGTCGGCGAGACCCAGGTGTTCCCCGACGGCACCTACTGGGATCAGTATCGGATCGGCGGCACCAGCCTGTCGTCCCCGGTGATGGCCGGGGTGGTCGCGGTGGCCGACCAGGTCAACCGCCGACCGCTCGGGTTCATCAACCCGCTCTACTACCGCCTGCTCGGTACGAGCGCGTTGCACGACATCACCGCGCCGAGTTCGCCGGTGGCCGAGGTTCGCACTGACTACGCGAACTTCCTGGATAACACCCAGGGCTACCTGTTCCGGCTGCGGACCGCCGACGTCCAGACCTCGACCCTGCACGACACGCGGGGCTACGACAACGAGACGGGAGTGGGTACGCCCAACGGCCCCGCGTTCTTCTTCGGGGCCGCGCGACGCTGACCAGAGTCAGGCGGGCGCCGGCGCGGCGAGCGTGAGCATCGCCGCGCTGGCGCTCGGCAGGTCGACCCGGTAGGCGCCGTTCTTGGCGCGGACCGACACGACCGTGGAATGGCCGGCCAGCGTGCCGGTCCGGGTCGCGCTCCCGTACGTCTGCCCGCCGATGGTGACGCCGCTCGAGGCGGTGACGCCCGTCGCGCGCAGGCGCTCGAGCGCGGCCGTAGCCGTAGCCCCGGCGATCCGGATAGCCACCGTGCGCGACTGCGCGGTGTCGTCGTTGATCAGCACGACGTGAACGCTGCCGTCGAGTGCCCGGGTGGCCCACGCCCTGACGTCTCCGAGCGAACCGGACAGTTTCAGCAGGCGCGCGCCGGGCGGCACGGCCTGGGCGAACATCTCGAGGCCGTAGTACTCCGGCGAGACGGACCCCCGCCACTTGCCGCGCGCGCGGGTGAACGTGAACAGGCCGTAAGGGGCGGTGGGGTAGGTGTGGAAGTTGACGCCGTCCGCGCCGATACGGGCCATCTGGAAGCTCACGTCGAGCGCCCACAGCGCCGACACGAAGCCGTGGTCGACGCCCGGCACCGCCCCGCACGAGTCGTCGTTGATCTCGTCGATGCGGACCGGCACATGATCGGAATGGGCGACTCCCACGTAGGGCGCGATCGAGTCCGCGAGTCCCTGTGAGGCCGACGGCGCGAGGATGTGCGCGACCGTCGGGTACTGCGGCGAGTACGTCGGCACGTAGCACTGCTGGAGCGGATACGCGTGCAGCGTCGCCAGCTTCACCAGCGGCTCGGCGGAAAGGAACGAGCCGAGGTACGGGAGCCAGCGCGGCCCGCCGCTGGCCGGGCCGGCGAGCGGGACACCCTGAGGGAGCAGCTTGCCGGTGCTGGTGAAGTCGTTCAGATAGTCGCTGAAGCCATAGCCGGGCGGGCGGCCGGTGACGTGGACCCCGTTTGGGTCGACGAACCAGGTCAGGCTGCCGTACAGCTCGGGCTCGTTGCCGAGTTCGAGCGCCACGACCGAGCCACGGCCGACCTCGTGCACCAGCGTGTTCGCCTCGGCCGCGGCGTCGGCGCGGTTGTTCATCTCGAGGTCGATGCCGAGGACCAGCTTGGCGTCGAGATCGTGCGTCAACGCCGCCGTCACGCGCAGCCACGGGTCGTCGAGATTGACCCTGACCCCACGCGGCCTGGTCGCGCCCGGCACCGGCCACCACGACCAGTCCGTGCTGTCCCCGCCGATTCGCAGGACGGGCCTTTGGCCTGGGGTCAGGTTGCGTACGAGCTGCTCGAACACCGGGTTAACGGCCTTCGCGTCGGTGCCGGCATACGGCTCGATCGCGCTGGTTTCGAGCGACAGGCCGAGGAACCCGGCGGGGATCGGCCGCCCGGTCGTTGCCGTGCCGACCGTGAGCTCGTTCGCGACCGCCGTGGTTCGCGCGTGATGCTCGTGGGCGCTCGTGCGGTGCGAGGCGATCAGCGCCGCCACGGCCGCGACGGCGACCACGACGACCGACAGGATCCCTGAGCTCCGGCGGGACAGCCTGGGCATCGACGCGAACGGTGTCACACCGACGGCGCGGCTGTCACGCCGGCAACACGGCGACCCCCATGAGCTCGACCAGCGCATCCGGCTCGAACAGCTCGCTCACCCCGAACAGGCCCATCGCGGGGTAGTGGCGGCCGAGCCGCGCCTGCCACACCTGCCCAATCTCGCGCCGCGATGACTTGTACGCCGCCAGATCGGTGACGAAAGCCTGCAGTGACACGAGGTCCTCGGGTCGGCCGCCGGCGGCGGCCAGCGCGATCAGCAGGCGCTCCAGCGCCGAATCGAACTGCTCGGCGATCGTCTTGCCCGCGCCGAGCTGGCCGGCCAGGTGAACGATCGTGCCCGAGGCGACGACCGCGTGCGAAAAGCCGCTCGCGGCGCCGAGCTCCGGCGGGTTGACGATCCGGTGGCGGCTCATGCTCGCTCGGGCATTTACGGCGCGACGACGAAACCCGGTCCCCGCCGCGCCGCGCCTGCGACGATACTCGACATGGAACTCCGGAGCAATGTCGGGTATGCTCGCGGCGGAGTCACGGTGGCGACGGATAGCCCGTACTGGAACCCGAAAACCGAGACCCTCGATCGAGAGCGACTCGAGGTGCTCCAGCTGGCCAAGCTTCGCCGTCAGTGCGAGTGGGCGGCCACAAGGAGCCCGTGGTATCAGCGCAGATTCGCCGAGGAGCGGTTCGGCCCGGCCCAGCTGAAGTCGTTCGACGACCTGCGCCGGATCCCGTTCCTGACCCGTGATGATTGGATGGCCTCGCAGGAGGCCCGTCCGCCCTACGGCGAGATTCCCGTCGTCGGCGGAGAGGGCGCGATCCGCGTCCATACGACCTCCGGGACGACCGGCCGCGGGCCACTCCGCGCGCTCGACTCCCGCAAGGACTGGGCCTGGATCGGCGAGATGTGGTGCTACGGGATCTGGGGCTGCGGCATCCGGCCGATCGACACGGCGTACATCGCGTTCGGGTACGGGTCGTTCATCGGTTTCTGGGGCCTGCACTACGCGATGGAGAAGGTCGGCGTGCTGAACGTGCCCGGCGGTGCCCAGAGCACCGAGTCGCGCGTGCTCCAGATCGTCGACTTCGGCGCCACCGTCGTCGCCGCCACCCCGACCTACGCGCTGCGCCTGGCCCAGGAGGCTGAGCAGCTCGGCGTCGATCTGCGCGGTTCGAAGGTCAGCCGGCTGATCCTGTCGGGCGAGGCGGCCGGGTCGATCCCCCAGACCAAGGCGCTGATCGAGGACGCGTGGGGCGCCAAGGCGTTCGACACCGCCGGCATGACCGAAATCGGCACGATCATGGTGTTCGAGTGCGCGCAGCAGCCCGGCGGCACGCACATCATCGAGGACCACGTGATCGAGGAAGTGCTGGATCCCTTCACCTTGGAGCCGGTTGGCTTCGGCGAGCGCGGGGAGCGAGTCGTGACCTCGTTCGGCCGCGGCACGATCCCGCTGCTGCGCTATCGCACGGGCGACCTGGTCTGCCGCGTACCGGCGTCGACGTGCCGTTGCGGGCGTGGGTTCGACATCTACGAGGGCGGCATCCTCGGCCGCGTCGACGACATGAAGGTGATCCGCGGCACGAACGTGTACCCGCGCGCGATCGAGGCGATCGTACGCGAGTTCCCCGACGTGGACGAGTTCCAGACCGTGATCAGCCACGAGGGGATCCGGGACGAGATCACCCTGCGGGTGGAGATGAAGCCCGACTGGCCCGTCGAGTCGTGGGATCAGGTGAGCGGTTCGCTGCACCGCCGCCTCGGGCACGCGCACGAAGGTCTGAACTTCCGGATCGAGCGGGCCGGTGCCGGTGAGCTCCCGCGCTTCGAGCTCAAGGCCAAGCGGATGATCGATCTGCGTGAGTCCCCGGTGACGGTGGTCAAATGACCGTCGACCTGCTCGGCTCCGAGCTCACCCCGGCCGAGCTGCGTCTGCTGGCGATCTACGAGGAGCTGAAGGCGCTGTGCGCCGAGGACCTCCCGCCCAACGCGCACGCAGGCGTGCGCGCGTCGCTCGCGCTGATGCACAACGTGGTCACCGGGCTCGGGCTCGAGTACGAGCACCTGACCGACCTCGGAGCCTGATGCGGATCGCGGTCGTCGGCGGTGGCCCCGGCGGGCTCTACCTCTCGATCCTGATGCGCAAGATCAGGCCCGACTGGGAGCTCACCCTGTACGAGCGCAACGCCGCGAGCGACGCGTTCGGGTTCGGGGTGGTGTTCTCCGACGAGACGCTGACCGTGTTCGAGCACGCCGATCCCGAGACGTACTCGCAGATCGCCGAGCGGTTCGTCCGGTGGACCGACATCGACATCCACCACCGGGGTGCGGCGGTCACCTCGGGCGGTCACGGGTTCTCGGCGATCGGCCGGCGCGAGTTGCTGCACATCCTCCAGGAGCGGGCGATCGGGCTCGGGGCGAACGTGCGTTTCTCGACGCCGGCACCGTCGCTCGACGAACTGGGATGGGCGGATCTGATCGTCGGCGCCGACGGGGCGTCGAGCGCGATCCGCACGGCGCTTGCGCGCGACTTCGTCCCATCGCTCGACCGCCGACAGTGCCGCTACATCTGGCTGGGCGCTGACGTGGCGTTCGGGGCGTTCAAGTTCTTCATCGCCGAGACCGAGCACGGCGTGGTCCAGGCCCACGCCTATCCGTACGACGAAGGCATGAGCACGTTCATCGTCGAGATGCACGAGCGGACCTGGAAGCGGCTCGGGCTGGACGATCTGTCGGTCGAGGGCGCCGTCGAATGGTGCTCGGAGACGTTCGCCGACGCGCTTTCCGGCGCCCGCGTCTACTCGAACAACTCGCGCTGGATCAACTTCGTGACGGTACGCAACCGGCGCTGGTGCACCGACAACGTCGTCCTGCTCGGCGACGCCGCGCACACCGCACACTTCTCGATCGGCTCGGGCACCAAGCTCGCGATGGAGGACGCGGTGGCGCTGGCGTGGGCGTTTCGCTCGTTCGGCGACGACGTCGCCGCCGCCACCGACGCGTACGAGGCCGAGCGCCGGCCGGTTGTGGAGAGCACCCAGCGCGCCGCTCAGGGCTCGCTCGAGTGGTTTGAGGGGATCGGGCGCTACGTCGACCAGGACCGCCTCCAGTTCGCCTTCAACCTGCTGACGCGTTCGCGGCGCGTGACCTATGAGAATTTGCGGCTCCGTGACCCGGGGTTCGTTCAGTCGGTTCACCCGGACCCGAGACCGCCCATGTTCACGCCGTTGCGGCTGCGGGGCTTGGAGTTGGCGAACCGGGTCGTGGTCTCACCCATGGACATGTACTCCGCGGTCGACGGCACTCCGGGCGACTTCCACCTCGTGCACCTTGGGTCCCGCGCTCTGGGTGGCGCCGGCCTGTTGATGACTGAGATGATCTGCGTCTCTGACATCGGCCGGATCACCCCGGGGTGCGCGGGCATGTACCGGCCCGAGCACGTCTTGGCCTGGGAGCGGATCGTGTCGTTCGCGCACGAGCACGGCGGAGGCGCGGTGGGCGCCCAGATCGGCCACTCGGGACGCAAGGGGTCGACCAAGTTGATGTGGGAGGGGATGGACGAGCCTCTGGGGTCCGAGGATTGGGAGGTGATCGCGCCCTCGGCGGTGCCGTATGGGCCGCGTAACCAGGTGCCACGGGCGATGACTCGCGCCGACATGGACGCGGTTTTGGAGGAGTTCGTTTCCTCTACGCGCGGTGCGGCGGAGGCCGGGTTCGACCTGCTCGAGCTCCACATGGCCCACGGGTACCTGCTCTCGTCGTTCTTGTCCCCGCTATCCAATCTACGTGACGACGAGTACGGCGGGACGTTGTCCGGGCGCGCCCGGTTTCCTTTGGAGGTCCTCGATGCGTGCCGCGCGGTGTGGCCGTCGGACAAGCCGATTTCGGTGCGGATCTCTGCGACGGATTGGGTGCCCGGCGGGTTCGATCCGGACGATGCGGTGGCGCTCGCCCGGATGCTGGCCGATCACGGGTGCGACATCGTGGATGTGTCCTCAGGTCAGGTATCGCCACTCGAGAAGCCGGCGTTCGGGCGCAGTTACCAGACGCCCTTCGCCGACCGCATCCGCCACGAGGTGGGCATCCCGGTGATCGCCGTCGGCGCGATCGCCAGCTACGACGACGTGAACACGATCATCGCCGCCGGGCGGGCCGACCTGTGCGCGCTGGCCCGCCCGCACATCTACGACCCGCACTGGACACTGCACGCCGCCGCCGAGCAGGAGTACGACTTGGTGCAGTGGGCGCCGCAGTATCGAGCCGGATCGCGCAAGCCGCCAGCGGGTCGGGACCGCGTCCGGTCCGACCTCGAGCGCACGTTCGACGAGGTCGAGCTCGTCCGTGATTCCTGACGAGCCACTCCAACCTCAGGAACTGGTCCTCACCCTGCTCGGCACTTACGTGCGCCCGTTCGCCCGGACCGTCTGGTCGGGCGGCCTGGTCGTGCTGCTGGGCGAATTCGGATTCTCCGATGGTGCCGCGCGCGCCGCCTTGACCCGGCTGGTGCGACGGGAGCTGATCGAGCGGGTGCGCTCGGGCCGGCTCGTCCACTATCGGTTGACGCCGCGGTGCGAGCGGCTGCTGATCGAGGGGGATGGGCGGATCTTCGCCCTTGGCCGCCTGCCCGCCGGCGCCGGCCCTTGGACCGTGCTGTTGCATCAGATCCCCGAGGAGCGCCGGCTCGAGCGAGCCCGGCTCGGCCGCCGGCTGCGCTTTCTCGGCTTCGGCTCGGTTCAGGACAGCGTCTGGGTCGCGCCACAGGATCACTCCTCGGAGGTGTCGGACCTCCTGAGCGAGCTCGGCGTCGCGGACTGGGGAGCGGTGTTCGTGTCGAGCGTCCGTTCCGGCCGTGGCCTGCCCGCGCTCGTGTCTCGCGCCTGGGACCTGACCGGCCTCGAGGAGCGCTACGAGGCGTTCTGCTCCGAGTTCTCGCGCGACGCGTCTCGGTCGTTGGGCGATCGGGAAGCCTTCCTGGTTCGCACCCGGCTGATGCACACCTTTCGGGGGTTCGCCCAGCTCGACCCCGAACTGCCCGACGAGCTCGCGGCGCTGTCCGGCGCGCGCACGCAGGCGGCCGAGATCTTCGACGCGCTGTACACCGGCCTGGCCGCGCCCTCACAGCGGCACTTCGACGCGGTGACCGTCGCCGGGACGGGCGGGGCAGCGGGTCAGGCCGCGGCGGCCAGCGCCGCCGGGTCCTGAAGCAGGGCGAACATCGCCTCCGGCGCCACCGGCCGGGAGAACAGGTAACCCTGGCCGTAGCTCGTGCGCATCGCTTTGAGCTGAGCGGCTTGCTCGGGTTGCTCGATGCCCTCGGCGACGACCACCAGGTCGAGGCTCTCGGCCAGGTTCACGATTCCCTGCACGAGCCGCGCCTTGCCCGCGTCCCGTTCGATCCCGGTGATGAACGAGCGGTCGATCTTGACCGTGTCGATCGGGAAGTGGTGCAGGCGCGACAGCGCGGAGTACCCGGTCCCGAAGTCGTCCACCGCGATGTGCACGCCGAGCTCCGCGAGCTGCGCGAGTCGCTCGACCACCGAGGCGCCGTCCTCGGGCATCAGGCTCTCGGTGATCTCGAGCGCGAGTGAGCTCGGGTTCATGCCGGTGTCGACCAGAACCTCGCGGACGGTCTCGGGAAACCGGGGATCGTGCAGCTGGCGGGTCGAGACGTTGACGCCGATCGTAATCGGCGGTCGGTGGGGCATGGCGTTACTCCAGCGGCTGGCCTGCTCGCAGGCGGTGCGCAGGATCCACGCGCCGAGCGGGACGATCAGCCCGGTTTCCTCGGCGAGCGGGATGAAGTCGTTCGGAGCCACGCGCCCGCGCTGGGGATGCGCCCACCGGACCAGCGCCTCGACGCCGTAGATCTCACCGGTCTGAAGGTTCACGACCGGCTGGTAATCGAGTTCGAACTGCCGCTCGTCGAGAGCATGCTGCAGCTCGCCCGTGAGCTCGAGGCGCTCGAGCACCCGGCGGTGCATCCCGGCTTCGAACACCTCCGCGGTGTTCTTGCCCGAGTCCTTGGCGGCGTACATCGCGGTGTCGGCGTCGCGCATCAACTCCTTGACCCCGATCGAGCCGTCGCTCCAGGCCAGGCCGACGGACGCGCTCACCCGCAGCTCGCGCCCGGCCACCTCGAAGGGCTGCGCCACCGCTTCGAGCAGGCGCGAGGCGATCACGCGTGCCTCGTCGTCGTCGTCGAGCGTCTCGGCGAGCACCGCGAACTCGTCGCCGCCCAGACGGGCTGCCGTGTCGGCGGCCCGCACGACGCCGGCGATCCGGATCGCCACCGCGCGGAGCAGCTCGTCGCCGGCCTCGTGCCCGAGGCTGTCGTTGATCGTCTTGAAGTCATCGACGTCGAGGAACAGAACCGCCACCGGGTCGTGGCTCCGCCGTGCGCGGGCGAGGGCGTGGACGAGACGGTCCTCGAACAGGGCGCGATTGGCGAGGCCGGTCAGGGAGTCGTGGAACGCCTGGTGGCGCAGCTCGTCCTCGAGCGCCTTGCGCGCGGTCACGTCGCGCATGCTGAGCACGATGCCCTGCACGGCGGGATCGGCCAGCCGGTTCTCGGCGATCGCTTCGAGATGCCGCCAGTCGCCGTTCGAATGCTGGAACCGGGCGCCGAGCGTCACGGTGCCGTTGGTGTTCGCCAGCGCATGCTCGACGCCCACGACGTCGTCGGGGTGCACCAGCTCGATGATCTTCCTCCCCAGCAGTCGCTCCGGGTCGTGGCCCAGCAGCTGAGCGACAGAAGGGGATTGCCACGTCACCGCGAGGTCCAGGTCGACCACGGTGATCACATCGCTCGAGTGCTCGACCAGCGCGCGCAGGCGCTGCTCGCTGCGGCGCTCGAGCACCAGGCGCGCCTCCGAGAGCGAGGCGTGCCGGCGCTGGCGGTGGAGCCGCCAGCCCAGCAGCAACAAGAGCAGCAGGCCGACGACGAGCGAGCCGACGTACAGGAGGTCCGCTCGCTTCGACGCCTGCCGGGCCACCGTCTGCTGGTTGGTGGCCGCCTGCTCCGCGGCCGCTTCGAAGGTCTGGAACTGTGGGCGCAAGAACGCGTCGTCGACCCGCAGGACTTGCTTGATGTCCCCGGCGTTGAAGGCGAGGAACGCGCGCATCCCGGTCAGGTACATCGTCTGGGCGCTGTTTTCGAGTCGCGCGGAGACGGCGCCGGGCTCGATCCTCCTCAACCTGGTGAGCGTCGCGTTGAGCGCGTCCCAGTTCGCCAGTCCGCGGTGCACGAGCTGCTTCTGTACGCCCGTGAGCGTTTCGGCGCCGGCCTTGAGGCTCGCCAGCCCCTGCCAGTGGACCGCGGCGATGGCTTCGCCGTCGCCGCGCACGCGCTCGGCGAGCACCTGAGCGTGCAGGTGGCGCTGGGCGTCCCGCCGCGCGGTTTCGGCCACCACGACCATGGCAGCGATCACCGCGGCGCCGACGAGCACCGTGAGCCATTGACGCCACGCGACTCCCATGATGAACCGCCGCGTAGCTTTCGCTTTCGCGGACATCGCCTCCTAAATCGGCCCGTTGGGTGATTCTTTTGAGCGCACCGGGAGGCCGGGGGACGGAAAGCGGTGTTTCGGTTGCTTGCTGACAGACTTCGCCGCCGTGCCGGCGTCCAGGCGAGCAACCTCGATCGCGGCCGCACGATGCTCAGCGAGTTCCGTCCCGGCCTCGGCATGTTCTCACCGGGTTTGCGGTGACGCGCTATTCTCGGCTGGGCCGGTGGGCGCGGAGGGGGTGCGTAACTCGTCACGCGTCGGTAATCCGCACGGAGCGTGACGAGCTACGCACGCATAGCGTGCATAGTTCGTCACGCTCTCGCGCGGACGGCAGTCGTGACGGATTAGGCACCTCCCTGGGAAGCGCGCGACGCGGATAAGCGCTCGCGGCGCCTATCGGGACGATGAGCGCTCTTGCACGTTGCGCGCCAACGCCCGGGGCCACCGCCAACCACCCGGCGCCCCGCCACCCGCGCCCCAGGATCGCGGGCTTGGCCATCTGAGGGTCGTTGCTGCGGTTAGCCGGCGCGCGGCACGAACGCGAACACGCGGCTCGGGCTGCCCGTGCCGCCCACGAGGCGCAGCGGCGCGACCACGATCAGCGCCCCGGTCAGCGGAAGCTGCTCGAGGTTCGCCAGCTGCGTGAGTCCGAGCCGACCGGCGCCGAGCAGGAAGTTGTGCAGCGGGAACGGCGGGTCGAAGCCGCCGGCGGCGCCGGCGTCGATCCCGACCGTCTCCACCCCGAACCCAGCGATGTTCCGCTCGCCCGCCAGCCACCGGGAGGCTTCGACGTCGGGGCCCGGGGTCTCGGGACCGTTCTCGCCGACGTTGAGGAACGCCGCCTCGTCCTGGGCCCGTGAGCCCCACCCGGTGCGGAGCAGCACCCACGCGCCGTCGGGCACGCGGCCGTGCTCGGCCTCCCAGGCCTCGAGGTCCGCCACCGTGAGGAAGTAGCCGTTGTTGTTATCGGTCTCGAACGTCTTGTCGATCACGCACGCCGGCCCTATGAGTTGGCTGGGCGGGATCGACCCGACGTCGGCGCCGTCCTTGCCCGTGACCCAGTGGATCGGGGCGTCGAGGTGGGTGCCGACGTGCTCGCCGATCGTCAGCGTGTACCAGGCCCACGCCGGCCCGCGGTCGTCGTAGCGGCTGATCTCCTCGCGGCTCAGTCCCGGCGTGTTCACGAACGGCGGCGGGAGCTTGATCACCGGGGTCGATTCGCTGAGCGGCTGGGTGAGATCGACGATCTCGACGCTTCCGTTGGCCACCGATTCGAGTAGACCGGCGACCGTGCTGGTTTCGATGCTTGCCATGTCGTGAGTTCTCCTCTTCCGGGGTCAGCCCGCGCGGAAGGCCTCCTCGAGCCACTCCGCGCAGATCGTCGGGTTCACCTTCACGTCGAGGACCAGCGGGCCGTGCGGGTTCATCAGCCACTCCTCGACGATCTTCAGGTCGTCGGTGCCGCGGACCGTCGCGGCCTTCGCGCCCGCGGCGCGCGCGATCGCGGCCACGTCGGCGTCCGGGAAGCGCACGCACGACACGTCGTGGCCCATTGGCCCGAAGTGGTGGACCTCCGCGCCGTACGCGGCGTCGTCGTAGATCACCACGAGTAGCGTCAGCTTGAGCCGGGCGGCCGTCTCGAGCTCGGCCAGCGCCATGAACGCGCCGCCGTCGCCGATCGCCGCGACGGTGACCCGGTTGGGCTCGGCGACGGCCGCGCCGATTGCGTTGCCGAGGCCAAGCCCGACCGCCTGGAACCCGTTCGGGAACACCCACGCGCGCGCGTCGGGCACGTCGAGGTACATCGACGGGTAGCCGAGGAAGTGGCCGGAGTCGACGGCAACGGCGCGGTTCTTCGGGAGGAGGTCGTTGAGCGCGATGCTCACCGTCCGCGGGTCGATCCATTCGTCGGATCCGGCGTCCTCGTAAGGATCGTCGCGCCAGGTTTTGACGGCGACCTCGGCCTCGAGCTCGGGGGTGCGGAAGCCCGTGTTGTGGTGGTTTGCGAGCGCGTCGTTGAGGGCGGTCGCTGCGGACGCGACGTCCCCGATCAGGGCCGCGTCCGCCGGGCGGTTGCGCCCGATCGCCCGCGGGTCGACGTCGATCTGGATCACCTTGGCATCCGGGTTGATCAGCGCTCCGTGCTTGGTCGTCCAGTGGTTGACCGAGGCCCCGGCGACGAGCACGATGTCTGCCTGGGGAAGGATTTGTGCCGCGAATGGGCTGGCGAATCCGCCGGAGATGCCGAGCGCGTAAGGGAGGCCGGCGAACAGGCCGTTGGCGGGCGCCGAGGTGGCCAGGACCGCGCCGATCCTTTCGCCGAGCTGTTCGAGCGCCGGGCCCGCGTCCGCGAGGACGGCGCCTCGGCCGGCGATGATCGCCGGGCGCCGGGCTGTCTTCAATAGCTCCGCCGCCTCACGCACGGCTTCGGCGTTCGGTGTCGGCTTTGGGAGCGGCGGCAGCGGCGGGCGCGAGGGCTCCGTCTGTCCCGCGGGCTGTGGCGAAATGTCGATCGGCATCATCAGGACCACGGGGCGGCGCTCGACGATCGCCCGGTGGTACGCGCGCGCGGCGTCGTCGGCGGCCGTGTTCGCGCTATGGACGCGGTCGGCGATCGCGCCGACCGACTCCACCAGGTCGTGCTGGTCGATCCGGAAGTTCGAGGTAAGCGCGGCCGCGGGCGTTTCGCCGGCGAGCACGAGGACCGGGGTGCGGCTCTTGGCCGCCTCGGCGAGCCCGGTCATCGTGTTGGTCAGGCCCGGACCCTGGTGCACGCTGCACACCCCGACCTCTCCGGACACCCGGGCGTAGCCGTCGGCCATGCAGAGCGCGCTCATCTCGTGCCGCGCGTGGTGGAACTGGACGCCGTGCCGGCACAGGGCGTTGGTCACGACCAGGTTGCCGCTGCCGACCACGCCGAAGGCTGCCTTGACGCCCTGGTTCGCCAGCGTTTCGCCGATCACGTCGGCGACCGACGGCTGGATCGTCACGCCCGCGCCGTTGTGGCCCGACTCGGTGTTTGCGGGGAGGACCACCGGCCCATCATATGTCGATCGTGGCGCCGTCGTGGGCCGTCTCGAACGCGAGATCGCCGGCGTGGGCCAGCATGTCCTCGTTCATGTGGGTGAGGACGATGCGGTTGGCGCTGAGGGCCGCCCGGTGCTCGAGGAGCGACTGGTAGTTCAGGTGGCCCGGCGCCTTCGTGTCGAAGAAGTTGCACTCGCAGATGAACAGGTCCGCGTCGCGTGAGACCTCGATCAGCGCGTCGGTCCACTCGGTGTCTCCTGAGTAAGCGATGGTGATTCCGGCGTACTCGACGCGGAGGGCGTGGGCCGCGGTGGCGGGCGTGTGGCGGACCGGGAAGGCCGTGATCGTCGCGGGTCCGTGGCGCTCTGGGATCCGGTCGGTGAACTCGGCGAAACGGGTCTCGAAGGGTCGCTCGGCCGTGCTGGCCCCCGGGTACAGGGCCTCGAACGCCTGGTTGACGCGCGGTTTGGTGCCGAGCGGTCCGATGATCTCGAGCGGCCTCGTGCGCTTGGCGAACTGGCCGTCGAGGATCAGCCAGGGCAGGCCGCCGAAGTGGTCGCCGTGAAGGTGGGTGAGCGCGACGTGGCCGATGGACGCCGGGTCGATTTGTAGTCGCTTCAGGGCGACGAGTGACGTCGCGCCGCAATCGAGCAGAAGGGGCTCGGTACCGTCGGCGGCGGTCAGGAGGATGCAGGCCTGAAAGCGTCCGCCGCCGGCGAACGCGTCGCCGGACCCGACGAACGTGACCCGGACGCTCAAAGCGCCTTCTCGAACCAGTGGTGGGCGAACGGCTCGTCGTTGAACGGCGGGACTTCTTCGTAGCCGGCGGAGCGGTACATCGCGATCGCCTCGGTGAGCGCTCCGTTGGTTTCGAGGCGCGTGGTCGTCGCTCCGCTGTTGATGGCTTCGGTTTCCAGTTGGTGCAGCAGCCGGCGGGCGATGCCGAGGCCGCGGGCGGGCTCGGCCACCCACATCCGCTTGACCTCCGACGGCGCGTGGGGGTGGTGCTTGACCCCGCCGCACCCGACCGCCTCGCCGTTCACGTACACGACCAGGAACAGGCCCGCCGGCGGGGTCATCTCGTGCGGCTCGGCGGGGACGCCCTTGGCTGGGTCATAGGGAACGTTCGAGCGGCGATTCAGCTCCGCGAAATAGGCGTTGATGCAGCGCTGAGCGTCCGCGCCGGCGGGATCGGCTGTCCGGATCTCGGTGTCTGGCGTGGTCAGGAGCCTTCTGACGGTGCGCATCGCGGCGCTGAGCTCGCTGCGCTCGGCGTCCGTGAGCGGCGCCAGGATCGACGCCGCCAGTTCGTCGCTGCGCTTCTCCAGCAGGGCTCGCTCGCCCTGGCCTGTCGGTGTCAGGCGCGCGATCCGGACACGGCGGTCGGTCTCGCATGGCTCGACCGCGATCAGGTCCGAGGCCTCCAGTGCCCGCAGCAGCCGGCTGGTGTGGCCGGCGTCGAGACCAAGGCGAGCCCGCAGCGCCCTGATTTCGCACCCCTCGGTCCCGATTTCCCACAGCACGCGGTCCTGTCCCAGGGGACGGTTACGCCCGAGGTACTGGTCGTTCAGGACCCCGATCCGCCGCGTGACCACCCGGTTGAAGCTCCGCACCTGATCGACGAGCGGCTGGTCCACTTCTTTGACTCTAGTCAAAGAGTTCGGGAGCGGTCAAGCCAGCCGCTTCTCGAACCAGTACGCGGCCACCGGGTTGCCGTTGTAGTCCGCGATCGGCTCGTACCCGCTCGAGCTGAACAGCTTGACCGAGGCCTGTTGCTTCGGGCCGGTGTCGAGGCGGATGGACTCGTACCCGGCTTCTCGTGCGGCCTGCTCCAGGCGGGTCAGGAGAGCCCTCGCGACGCCGCTGGCGCGTGCGTCGGGCGTCACGTAGATCCGCTTGATCTCAGCGTTCAGGTCGTCGATCCGCTTGAGCCCGCCACAGCCGACGGCGCGTCCGTTGCGGTAGGCGACGAGCCAGCGGCCGTGCGGCGGCTCGACGTCGCGCGCGCTCATCCCCGGCCCGACCTCCGGGGTCCACCACGGGTACATGGCCTTGATCGCGGCCACGTAGTCGGCCACCAGCCTGTCCGACACCGGCGTGTCGAACGCCTCCTCGACGATGTGCACAGGCTCGTTCGGTTCAGTTAGGAACGCCGTGATCGCCTCGACCGTTTCGTTCGGAAGTTCGCTCGGCGGAGAGTGCATGCAATCCAGGTGCACCCGTTTGACGGGGCCGCGTGCTCGTTGCGCGATCGCGTCGAGCTGCGCCATCGTCCCGTACTGGTCGCGCTCTCCCTGGATCAGGAGCAGGGGATACGTGATGCGCTCGACCTCGCTCGTGATGTCCCAGTGCGGAAAGTCGGGATCGAGCCACACGTCGTTCCAGCCGAAGAACGCGGCGTCGGGGTCGCGGTGGTGGCGCGCCATTCGTTCCCGGAGATCGGTTTCCAGGTACGCCCGCCGGGCGTTCTCGATCTCCCGCAGGCACATGTCCTCGACGAACACGTGCGGGGCGATCGCGACGACCGCGGTGATCTCGTGGTAGGCGGCGTGGATCAGGGCGATCGAGGCCCCGTCGCTGTGGCCGATCAGGATGGGTTTTTTGATATCGAGGGCTTCGAGGAGCTCGGGAAGGACCTCGAGTGCCTCCTCGTGCATGAAGGCCGGCGTGCGCGGCCTGGGCGGCGGATCCGAATAACCGTGTCCCCACCGGGAGAAGGCCGCAATCCGTCGGCCCGTTGCGGCGGCCAGCTCCTGCGGGAACGTCCGCCACAGCCCGACCGACCCGAGCCCTTCGTGCAGCAGCACCAGCGGGGTCGAGTCGGGCGGTCCCGGGATGTCCAGCAGCTCGAGGCTGCCGCCCCCCAGGGTCAGGCTCGTGGATGTCGGGCGGGCGGTCGTCGCCGCGCGCAGGTTAGCGCCGGCAACGATGGCGCCCGACGCCGAGCCGGGGCTCGGCGTCGAGCGTCGTGGCCGGGAGCGTCAGTCGCCGCCGCCGCCGCCGTCACCGCCGCCGGCGTCGCCACCGCTGTCGAAGCTGCCGGCGTCGAGACCGCCGCTGTCCAGGCCGCCGGAGTCGAGGCCGCCGCTGTCGATCGGCGAGGTATCGACCGGCGAGGTGTCGATGGGTGCCGGCGTCGTGTCGATCGGTGCGGGGGTCGTGTCGATGGGTGCCGGGGTGTCGATCGGGGCCGGCATCGTGTCGATCGGGGCCGGGGCCGTGTCGATCGGTGCTGGCATCGTGTCGATGGGTGCCGGGGTGTCGATCGGCGCGGGAGTCGTGTCGATCGGTGGCGCGAGGTCGACCGGCGGACCGACGTCGATCGGTGCGGGCGCTGGCGTGGTGTCGACCGGCGCCGGCGCGGGGGTGGTGTCGATGGGCGCCGGCGCGGGGGTGGTGTCGACCGGCGCCGGCGCGGGGGTGGTGTCGATGGGCGCCGGCGTGGTGTCGGCCGGCGCGGGGGTCGTGTCGGTTGGCGCTGGTGTCGTGTCCGTCGGCGCCGGTGCCGAGGCGATCGCCGTCGGCGTGGCGGTGTTGTCGGTTCCCGTCTGATCAGTCGTCGTGCTCGCCAGCTGGGTGCTGCCGTTGTCCGTGTTGCTCGGCTGTTGGTCGTTGTTGCCCTGCTGGCCGTTGGTCAACGGCGCGGGGGCGTTCGGGTCGTGCGGCAGCGAGATCGAGGGCGGGATCGACGGTGCGGTTGGCTTCGGATCGGACGTCGACATCGGGAATCCGAATCCGTCGCCTGAGTTGACGATCGTCGAGCCGCTCCCCGACGAGTCCCACATCGTTGTGCCGGCCGGGCTCATCTGAGTCACGGAGCCGTCCTGGTTGTACGTCGTCGTGGTGCCGAACCAGTGACCGTCGCCGGTGGTGATGGCGCCGGTGCTCGGGTTGTAGGACACGGTGCTCCCGTCCGGATTGGTCTGCGTGACCACGCCCGACGAGGACTGCTGAACCGTGCTGCCGTCCTGGTTGGTCTGCGCCAGGGTGCCCGACGGAGTCTGCGTGATCGTGCTCCCGTCAGTGCCCTTCCAGGTCAGCTGATCGGTCCGCTGGCCGAGCGTGTCGATCAGCTGGTGGGTGAGCGTCCCGCCCTGACTCTGATCCAACCCGTTTTGGCTCAGATAGTTGGGACCGAAATTGGTGACGTCACCGGTGGGCGTGTGAACGGTGTAGGACCCATCGGGATTGAGCGTCACGGTGTTGCCCTGCCCGTCGGGGTACCCGAGGTTCGAGACGTTGCGGGTGGCGCTCATCGCGGGCGGTCCTTCGGGGCCGGTTGGCGTGATCACGTCAGACACGCCGTTCGAGTCAGGAGGGGTCGTCTGGGTCAGGTCCGGCAGGGGGATCGGGACACGGATGGCGAGCTTGACCTGGTCGGTCGCATCGAACAGCTGATTCGTCCCCGAGTACTGGACGCCGCCGGTCGGCCCGGCGGCCGGGCTGTAGTTGCCCGACAGGCGCAGGTTGGTGAGCGGGATGCTCGTCCCCGGGACGGTGGTCGACACGCCGGGGAGGTTGAAGCCGACGGTCCCCCCGACGTTCGTGTTCTGAAGGCTTGGGTCGTTCAGCGGCACCGTGACCGTGCCCGACCCGCGATAGCCGACGGGTCCGATCTGGTCTCCGCCCGTGAACCCGAGTTGTAGCTGCGGCGCGTTCGGGACGTTGACATTCGAGCCCGCGGCGGCCGACACCGACGGCCCGAACCCGATTCCGATCTCCGGCACGATGTATGCGCCCTGCGGCGTGACGACGAGCGTCGCGCCTCCGCCAACTCCGTCGTAGTAGCTCGCCCCGACCGAGACGCCACCGGTGCCGGCGTTGGTGGTCTGGGTGGGGTTGGGCACCATCGGGGGCGCGTCGGGGTTGGTCGCCTGCGGGTTCGGGGCCGCGGCGGTTTGTCCCGGCGCGGCGGGCGCCGGTGCAGCGAGTGCCGGCGCGATCGCGACGCCGGCGTCGGCCGGGCTGGGCGCCGGGGCGAGCACAGGTGCCACGGCAGCGCCGGCGTCGGCCGGACTGGGCGCAGGTGCGGGTGGGGGTGGCGGTGGGGGTGCGACGGCAGCACCGGCGTCCGCGGGGCTGGGCGCTGGTGCGGGTGGCGGTGCGATGGTGGCGCCGGCGTCGGCCGGGCTGGGCGCGGGAGCCGCTGGCGCGGGCGTCCCAGGCGCGGTGGGGGCGCCGGTGTCAGTCGGGCTCGGCGCGGCTGCGGGAGCGGGCGTCGCCGGCGCGGGCGCCGCCGGTGCGGGGGTGGCCGGTGCGGTGGTGGCGCCGGCATCCGCGGGACTTGGCGCGGGTGCCGGAGCCGGTACGGCGGGAACAGATCCTGGGACGGCGGGTGTGGCTGCCGGCCAGGAGGCGCCAGCGGGTGCCGGAGCCGGGGGTGTGGCTGCCGGCGCGGGGGTAGCCGCCGGCGCCGGGGTGGCGGTGGGTGTGGCTGCCGGCGCGGGGGTAGCCGCCGGCGCCGGGGTGGCGGTGGGTGTGGCTGCCGGCGCGGGGGTAGCCGCCGGCGCCGGGGTGGCGGTGGGTGTGGCTGCCGGCGCGGGGGTAGCCGCCGGCGCCGGGGTGACGGTGGGTGTGGCTGCCGGCGCGGGGGTAGCCGCCGGCGCCGGGGTGACGGTGGGCGTGGTTGCCGGCGCGGGGGTAGCCGCCGGCGCGGGGGTGGCGGTGGGCGTGGTTGCCGGCGCGGGGGTAGCCGCCGGCGCCGGGGTGACGGTGGGTGTGGTTGCCGGCGCGATCACCGGCGTACGCGGCGGGGCGGCCGCGGGCGTTGGCACCGCCGCGCCCGCCTGCCCGAGGCCGGCGAATGTCGCACCACCCAGCCTGTGCGCGCGGGGACCGTGGCCGTGGAACGCCCGTAGCCCGTTGATGCTGAGGGCCGAACTCTCCAGATGATGGACCTGGGGGGCGGCTTGCGCGGCCGGCGCGGCGACGGCCGGCGCGGCCATGGCCGCCAGCGCAATTGGCCATCTGGGGTCTAAGACACCTCGCCGCTTCACCTGCTCCATGTGAATGATGCGACGCTTGGACACGCGACGACGCTGACGCTTGCTCATCCGTCCGCCTCCTGGACTCAGTGCACGGGGTTCACACCCACGCTGTGTGGTTGCCGACTGGCCGGCCGACATCGGCCGGGCGCTGCAGATCCCCCGTCGCGGCAGAGTGTGCTGCCGAACCCCGTCGCGCGGATTTAGTTTTGGACCGGCACCCCTTCTATTTCCAGCCGTGCGTTCCCGAAAACGAGTTTCTGTAACTCATCTACGGAATATTCACAACGCTCACCGACCCGCCCCGAGAGCGTTTGGTAAGAAACTACGTCTATTCCGTAGTTTCTTCCCACGCGCCGGTTAGGGTTAGGCGGCCTCTGCCACGCGCCCCGCCTCGAGCGCCGAGAACCACGAGCCGGCGGCGTCAGCCCATCGGGCGTGACGGCCAACGAACAGCTCATGCGCTCGCCGGCGCGGCCACCCGGCCGGCAGCAGCTCGGCCGGCAGATCCGGGTCGAGGAAGGGGAACCTCCGCCAGGCGTGGACCAGGAGCGTCTGCATCCGGAAGAAGGCCTCGTCGGAGGAGGGACGGACGGCGACAAAATCCGAGATGAACGCCTCGTATTGCTGGCGCACGTCATCCAGATCCCAAGCGGCGGCGGCGACGGCCGCGGGGGTGCCCATGCTTCCGAGCTCCGCGACGAACGAGGTGGCCTCGGCCGCCGGTGCCTCGAGGACCACCTTGCGGAGCTCGGCCTCGCGCGCGACGTGCGGAGTCAGCCACACCCCGCCTCCCATCGAGCCGAGCCCGGCCCAGGCGAGTCGCGTCCGCAAAAGATGACGCACCTCGCGCCGCTCCTCGGGGACCCGCAAGACCAGCACCAACCACCGCTCGTCCCACGCCCACTCCGAGCCGAACGAGTAGATCCGCGACGCACCGCTTCTCAGCAGCTCGGCCGTCCGCGGGCTAAGTGAAACGCGGGCCCGACGACCGTGGCGCGAAGTCGTGAGCCAGCCGCCCCGCACGCTTCGTGCCAGGGCCTGGCGCGCGGCATCCGACGAGTACCCGACCGACACCAGAGCCCGAACCAGCGTCTCCTGCCACACCGACTCCCCCCGGGGCAGGACATATTCGCCCAGGATCGTCAGCAGCAGCGATCGGGCGGCCGGGGCGCCTACCGACCTTCGTCGGAGCTGGTCGTCCATGCCTCGAACTCCTCGCGGATCGCCTCGAAATACGTATTGCACGCCCGGCAGCGCATCTGCGAGGTGATCATCTGCCCCGCCCACGCAGAGATCAGCTCGACGTCCTGCGACGAGCAGAACGGGCACGTCACCGGCGCAGCTGCGCGTCCCAATCCGACCACTCCGTCGGTTCGTCCAGGCAGACGCCGTCGATCAGCGCGCTGAGCCAATCTCGCACCTGACCTCGCACGACGCTGGGTCCGAACGAGACCATGCCCGCGGTGACCGCCTCGGCATACCCAGAGTCGGACTCCGGTCCGGGCCACCGCGCGGCCGAGGCCCACATCTCGGACACGCGGATCCGCAGCAAATCGAGATCGGATCCGTCGGCACGAACGATCCGCCGGGCCCAGGCCTCCGCATGGACCTTGTGCGCTCCCTCCTCTTGGAGGATCTTGCGGGCGCGTTGCGCAAGCGGCTCGATCGTGCTGTCGCGCGCCGAGGCCACGAACGTGGTCAGCACGCCGTCGACGACCAGGTTGGCCGCGATGACCGAGGCCCAGTCGGGTAGTTCGCGCGAGATCACGCTCAGCGGGTACCCCGCGTCCAGGCCGCCAGAGTCGGAGCGGTCGACGCCGAGCTTGGCCAGCACCGGATACGTCGAGCGCGCGTGCCCGAGTTCGTCCTGCGCCATCGCGGCGGCCGCCACCGCCGACTCGATCGTCGGCGCGCTCACCGCCCACTCGCCGTAGCGCCGCCCGAGCGCGCTCTTGTTGTCGGCGAGCGACCCGATCAACGAGATCATGGTCGCGCTCACGCCCGGATCGCCTCCCGAATCGAGCCCCGCGGCACGATGATCATCTCGATCCACGGCTGCTCGTCGTAGATCGCGCGCGCCGACACCACCGCCAGGTCCTCGTCGGACTCGGTCACGGTCCCGACGTGGTGAAGCGGCTGGGCGTACTCCTTGCGCGCGAACACCTCCCAGACCGTTTCGTCAGCGCGGCTCACACCGCTATCCCAAGTGAACGCATCCGCGCTCGCGCGTCGGCCCGGATCCGATCCTTCGTCCAGACCGGATCCCACACCACCTCAATCTCCACAGAGTCCACGTCCGGATCGCGAAGCAGCGCGTCCCGGATGTCGTCCTGAATGAACTCCATTGCGGGACAGCCCATGGCGGTGAACGTGATCTGCAGATCCGCCCGCCGCGCATCGGGCACATACGCCAACGACACGATCAACCCCATCCCGACCACCGAGACGGGGATCTCAGGATCCTCGACCCCACGCAGCGCCTCCCAGAGACGAGCTTCGACCGTCATTTCCGCAGCGACGTCGTCTGGTATCCGCGCTGCAGGGTCCGTACGTAGTTCTCGTTCATCGGACCGCGCGCCCGCCACCGCACCACTACTTCATCCCACGTAATCGCGCCATCATGCAGAAGCCACTCCCGCTTCTCCTCGTCGAACGCAGCCGGGAACGGGCAGTCGACCACATACCGCTCCTCCGACTCGGAATAGTGCGCCGGCACGCTCGACCCGATCTCCTCCATGAACGGCACGACCTCGGACATCCACCACTGGCGCAGCTCGTCGTTCGACTTGCCCTTGAACCCGTAGTCAAGCTGCTCCGAGTGCTTCTTCATCGAGTCGGGCAGCCCGAACCACTCCAGCGTGAGGATGAACATCCAGTCGACCGCCGCCTGCACCTCAGACAACCCGTCAGGATCGCGCGCCAACTTCCGCAGCCACGTCCGACCGTGACGCAAATGGAACGTCTCCTCCTTGTCCACCTTGGCCAGGGCACGCTTCCACGGCCCGAACGTGCTCGACTGGTACACGTCGGACAGGAGCACGAATCCCGCCTGGTCGTATAGCGCATTGGCGCACACCAGCTCGACCCACGAATTCAACGGCACGTCGAACGCGTACGGGTACTTGAACGAACGCGCCGGCCGCTCGTACACGAGCTCGTCCATATCGACACCGAGATCGCCGAGCAGCCGGTACCCGATGTGCGCGTGCGCCAGCTCATCCTGGATGATCGACATGGCCGACCCGAAGTTGTTCAAGGCGGGAGCGTGCTGCGCGGCGCGCAGATACGAAGGGGCGCTCACGAACTCGGTGTCGGCCGAGACGGTGAGGATCCGTCGCATTCCCTCCAGATAGCGCGGCGACATGTGCTGCAACCCCTCGACGAGCTTGCCGGCGGCCAGGTGCTCCTGCACCTGCTCCTCGGTCCACGGTGCTAGTTCTTCGGGGGACACGTGTGACACTTGACTAACGTCCGCCATCGTATAGTCTCTCCACGGTGAGGTCAAGTGGCCACGATCGTTGAGCTCGACGGCGTCGCGCCGACGATCGGCGAGGACGTGTTCCTCGCCCCGACCGCGGTCCTGGTCGGCGACGTCCGCGTCGGCGACCGCGCCAACATCTGGTTCGGCACCGTCCTGCGCGGAGACGCCAGGAACTCGCACATCGAGATCGGCGCCCGCTGCTCGATCCAGGACAACGCGGTCATCCATTGCGCCGAGGACCTGCCGACCGTTATCGCCGCCGACGTGGTCGTCGGCCACGGCGCGATGCTCGAGGGCTGCACGGTCGATGACCGCGCGCTGATCGGGATGGGGTCGATCATCCTCCAGCGCGCGCACGTCGGAGCCGGCGCCATGATTGCCGCCGGCACGGTCGTGTCCGAGCGCAGCGAGATCCGCGCCGGCGTCCTCGCCGGGGGTGTTCCCGCGCGTACCCTGAAGAAGGAGCTGTCCGGCTCAGCGCTCGCCTGGACCGAGTCGGCCGCCGCGCACTACCAGGAGTTCCGCGAGCGATATCTGAGAACCAGCCGCGTTCGCACCCTCGGGGACGAGCGCGCTCCATAGGAGACCGAGAGGAGAACCAGCGTGCCCGAGATGCTGATCGGAGGTGAGTGGACCGAGGCGGCCGCTCACGAGGAGCGGCTGGAGGTAGTCAACCCCGCCACCGAGGAAGTCGTCGACAGCGTCCCCGCCGGGTCGCCGGATGACATCGACCTCGCCGTCGCCACGGCCAAGCGCGCCTTCAAAGACTGGTCGCGCACCGACGTCGAGAAGCGCGCGGCGATCCTGGCCAAGGCGGCCGAGCTCATCCGTGAGAACGCAAACGGGCTCGCCGCGACGCTCACCTCAGAGCAGGGCAAGCCGATCGCCGAGGCGATGGGAGAGGTCACCCATCTCGCCCACGGCGTTCACTACTACGCGGAGGCGGCCACGAAGACGAGGGGCGCGTACCAGGAGCTCCCGAGCACCCTCGGCCCCGCGTACGGGATGGTGATCCGCCGGCCGATGGGCGTGTGCGCGGCGATCACCCCCTACAACTTCCCGCTCACCCTGCTCGGGACCAAGGTCGCGCCGGCGCTGGCCTCCGGCAACACCGTCGTGGCCAAGCCGGCGGCGACGACGCCGCTGGCCACGCTCGAGGTCGCGCGGCTGTTCGCCGAGGCCGGCGTTCCCGATGGCGTCCTCAACGTGGTCACGGGCCGCGGCCGCGACATCGGCGACGCCCTGACCAGCCACCCAGACGTCAGACGCGTCGCCTTCACCGGCTCCACCGCGGTCGGGCGGCACGTAGCCGAGCTCGCGGCGCACGATCTGAAGCGCCTGACGCTTGAGCTCGGCGGCTCAGACCCCGTGATCATCTGCGCCGACGCCGACGTCGACGCGGCGGTCAAGGCGGTGATCATCGGGCGCTACTGGAACGCCGGCCAGGCGTGCCTGGGGTGCAAGCGCGTGTTCGTCCACGACTCCGTCTACGACGACTTCGTGACGCAGCTCGTCGACCGGGTCGCAAGATACGAACCGGGCGACGGCACGACCAAACCCGAGAAGCCGAAGCTCCGCATGGGCCCGATCCACACCGAAACCGGCCGCGACGAGCTGCTCGCGCAGATCGAGGCCTCGGGCGGCGAGGTGCTGATCGGCGGCGGAACCGGCGGCAACGACAAGGGCTGGTTCCTCGAGCCGGCGGTGATCGCGGAGCCGGCGGCGGACTCGCGGGTCATGCGCGAGGAGGTGTTCGGGCCGGTCCTGCCCGTCTCGCGGTTCACCGACTTCGACGACGCCATAACCCGGGCCAACGACACGCCGTACGGGCTAGGGTCGAGTATCTGGACCCACGACGCCCGCCTGATCCACCGCGCGGCGCAGGAGATCGACTCGGGCATGACCTGGGTCAACCAGATCCACTACGGCTACGACGAGCTTCCGTTCGGCGGCGTCAAGGCGTCGGGGTACGGCAAGGAGCACGGGCTCGAGGCGCTCGATTCCTACGTGGAGATCAAGTCGGTCGTCGTCGGAGGGCTGGCATAACCATGGCTGTCACCTTCACCACCGAGGGCCCGCTCGGCTTCATCACGCTCGACCACCCGCCGGCCAACTCGTACGACCTGGCGTTCATGGCGGAGTTCGGCGAAGCGGTCGACGAGGCGGTCGTCGGCGCCACCCGCGTCGTCATCGTCCAGAGCGCCAACCCGAAGTTCTTCTCCGCCGGCGCGGACATCAAGCGCTTCCTCGAGGGCGATGTCGAGTCGAACATGGAGATGATCCGCGTGAGTCAGGGCGCCTTCCGCCGGATGGCGGCCGCGCCGCAGGTGTTTGTCGCCTACCTCGCCGGCCACGCGCTGGGGGGCGGGCTCGAGATCGCACTCGCCTGCGACATCCGCCTGGCCGCGACCGGCCGCTACAAGCTCGGCCTGCCCGAGGTGACGCTCGGGCTGCTCCCGGGCAACGGCGGCACGCAGCGGCTGACCCGGCTGATCGGTCCGAGCAGAGCGCTCGAGTTGCTGCTCACGGGCCGCACCTACGGCGTCGAGGAGGCCCAGCAGTTCGGGCTCGTGGCCGACGTGTACGTCGCGGAGGAAGCAGACGCAAAGGTCCGCGAGTACGCCGAGCGCCTTGCCGCCGGAGCCGCGATCGCGCAAGCCGCCATCAAGCGCAGCGTCTACGAGGGCGGCCAGAAGACCCTCGACGACGGCCTGGCGCTCGAAGCCGAGCTGATGGAGCAGCTGTTCCGCTCCAAGGACGCCGACGAAGGGTTGCACGCGTTCGTCGAGAAGCGCAAGCCGGAGTTCGTCGGCGCATGACGACGGAGACCACGTACGCCGGCTCGTTCATCGCCGGCGCGCAGCACTCGAACGCCGGCGATCCGCTCGAGGTCGTCAACCCGGCCGACGGGCGGCCCTTCGCGAGCGTGGCGACGGCAACCGCCGCCGACGTCGACGTGGCCGTAAATGCAGCGAGCAACGCCCAGAAAAGCTGGTCGAACCTCGCCGTGTCCAAGCGCGGCGAGATCCTCGGCCGCGCCGCGCACCACGTCGAGGGGCACCTCGACGAGCTGATCCCGCTGCTGACCCGCGAGCAGGGCAAGACCCTGCGGGACTCGAAGATCGAGATCACCAAGGCGATCGACACGCTCATGCACTACGTCGGCCTGTCGAAATCACTCAGAGGAGCGCACACCCCGAACCTCGATCCGGGCGTCGAGGGCTACGTGCTGCGCAGGCCCCTTGGCGTGGTCGGCGCGATCGTGCCCTGGAATTTCCCGACCACGCTGCTGTGCAACAAGCTCGCGCCGGCGCTGATCGCTGGCAACACCGTCGTGGCCAAGCCGGCCGCGACCACGCCCCTGACCACGCTGCGCTTCGCGGAGCTGCTGGCCGAGGGTGGCCTGCCCGAGGGCACGTTCAACGTCGTGACCGGGCGGGGCTCCGAGGCCGGCGACGCCCTGGTCACTCACCCGCTCACACGCAAGATCGCCTTTACCGGCTCGACGCCCGTCGGCGAGCAGATCATGGCCAAGGCCGCGCGCGGCACCAAGCGCGTCACGCTCGAGCTCGGGGGCTCGGACCCGATGATCATCTGCGACGACGCCGACCTGGTCGCCGCCGCGAGCGCTGCAAGCATGGGCCGGTTCTACAACTGCGGCCAGGCCTGCCTGGCGATCAAGCGCGTGTACGTGTTCGAGTCGGTCGCCGACGAGGTCATCGAGGCCATAACCGCCAAGGCCAAGCGGCTGAAGGTCGGGCGCGGCGACGCGGAGGGCACCCAGATGGGCCCGATGCACACCGACGCGCAGCGATCCGAGGTGGCCGGCCAGGTCGCCAGATCGCTGAATGCCGGCGGCACGCTGCGCGCGGGCGGTGGCCCGCCCGACGACCCCGACCTCCAGGACGGGTTCTTCTACGCGCCGACGGTGGTCACCGATCCACCGCACGACGCCCCGATGGCGACCGAGGAGGTGTTCGGCCCGGCGCTCCCGATCTGGCGGGTAACCGATCTCGACGAGGCGATCGAGCGCGCGAACGGGTCCCCGTTCGGCCTCGGGTCGAGCGTCTGGACGAAAGACCTCACGCGCGCGCGCGAGGCCGCCAACCGCATCGAGGCCGGCTACACCTGGATCAACTCGCGCACCAAGGTCTACGACGAGCTGCCGTTCGGCGGCTGGAAGTCGAGCGGGTACGGCAAGGAGCACGGCGAGGAGGCGTTCGACTTCTACACCGAGACCAAGTCGGTGGTGCTCGGAGCCGGATGACCGACGCCGCGCCCTGGGATCGAGCCAGTCTCCCCTCGCCGCTCATCCCCCTCGAGAACACCTTCGAGGGCTTCCTCGACCTCGACTGGCTCGAGCTCACACCCGAGTCAGCCCACGTTCAGTTCAAGGTACGCGAGAACCTCAAGCAGCCGCTCGGGCTGTTGCACGGGGGGATCTACGCCGCGGTGGCGGAAACGGTCGCCTCCGTCGCCACCGTGAACAACGTGTGGCGCGACGGCTTCGTCGGTTCCGGGCTCAGCAACTACGCGAGCTTCCTGCGCCCGGTCACCGACGGGCTGGTCGACGTACGGGCGGGCCTGCGCGGCCACGACGATCGCGAGTGGCTCTGGAACCACGAGTTCCGCGACGAGCGCGAGAACCTGTGCGCGCTCGTCGAAGTGACGATCGCGGTCAGGCCGGCAGGATGACCTCAGGGTCCGGCGGGTCCGCGTAGAGACGCGCGACCTCGGCTGACCGACAAACAAGCGTCCGGCGCTGGTTCAGGTAACCCTTGTCGGTGATCTCGCCCGCGTCGAGGCTGGGCGGCGTCTCGAGCAGGAGCAGCCGCTCGATGCGCCCGGCCGACCCTGCGTCCGCGTTCAGCTTCGCCAGCGCGCTGGCCAGATGTTCACGCAGACTCGCCTCGTCCCGCGTGGCCTCGGCCCGGTTGACCCAGGCCAGCGCAGCCGCATATTCGGCGTCGTGCCCCGCGATGACGGCGTCGCTGAGCACGCCGGCGGTGCTCAGCAGGCGGGTCCTCAGCGCTCCGACCGCAACCCAGGTTCCCGTCAGCAGCTTGAAGTTCTCGGCGATCCGCCCGTCGAACATCAGCCCCTGTTCGATCAACGTGGCGGCGTCGCCGGAGCGGTAGAAGCCCTCGTCGTCGAACAGCGCCTCGGTGAGGTCGGGCCGGCGGAAGTAGCCGGGGGTCACGTTCGGGCCGCTCACCCGGATCTCGAGCTTGTCGCCGACCGGCGTGAGCTTGACGGTGCAGCCGGGGATGGGAACGCCGATGCAGCCGGTCGGGGCGCCGAGATAGTGCATGCTGGTGGCGGCGGGCGACGTCTCAGTCGTGCCCCAGCTCGAGGTGAGCGGTACGTCGTGGTCGGCGTGGCGCCGCGCCAACTCGCGTAGCCGCTCGGCCAGCGCGTCGGGCAGCGCGGCCGCGGCGTAGAACATCAACCTCAAGCGGCTGAAGAAGCGCTGGGCGAGTGCGGCGTCGTTCTCGAGCGCCGGCGCCAGCAGCGCATACCCAGCGGGCACGTTGAAGTACAGCGTGGGCGGGACGTCGCCCAACGCCGCCAGCGTCTGCGGAAACAGCGGCGGTGCCGGACGCCCGTCGTCGATGTGGAGCGTGCCGCCGTTGAACAGCGCCATGTTCAGGTTGTGGTTGCCCCCGAACGTGTGGCTCCACGGGAGCCAGTCGACCAGCACCGGCGGCTCCTCAGCGAGGAACGGCCAGATCGCCTGCATCATGGCCTGGTTCGAGCACAGCATCCGGTGGGTGTTGATCACCCCCTTGGGAACGCCGGTCGAGCCTGATGTGAAGAGGAGTTTTGCCACTGTTTCCGCAGCCGGACCGGGATCGCCAGCGAGCGGACTGTCCGTGGTGAGCAGGTCATCCAGGCGGAGCGCTTCCGCGCGGGCGCCGCGCGCGATCAGCACGTTGTCGAGCGCGAGCGCGTCGAGCGCGGCCTCGAAGGGGCCGGCGTCGTCGGCGAACACCAGACCCGGCTCGGTCAACTCGGCGATCGCCTTGATCCGGGCGTGGTCCGAGCTCTGGAGCGAGTAGGCGACGCTGATCGGCATCGCCGGGGCGCCGGCGGCGTACGCGGCAAGGCTGACCAGCAGGTGCTCGAGCGAGTTTCCCGACAGGATCATCACCGGCTTCTCCGGGCCGAGCCCAAGCGCGAGGAACGCATCCGCGAGCGCGGCGGCCTTACGCGCCGCCTCGCCGTACGTGAGCATCACGCCCCGGTGCGCCGCGAGTGGCCGGTCGGGATGCTCGGCGGCGCGCTTGCGCAGGACGGCCGTGATCGACGACTCGGACTCTGGCAGCGGCAGGCGCGATCGCAACAGGATCGCGCCGTCCTCCCGGCGCTCGATGTCGGTGTCGGGTTCCGCGAAGGTCTTCACGCTCGGTCCAGCAAGGTCGACAGGATGATCAGCGTCCGGGTGCGGACGATGTTCGGGTCGCGCCGCAGCCGCTCGACCAGCTTCTCCAGGTGGTCGATGCTGTCGACGCGGACCCGGATCACGGCGTCCGCCTCGCCCGAGACCGTGAACGCCGAGACGATCTCGTCGACCGTGGCCAGCGAGCGGCCCACGTCCGCCGGCGAGGTGCGGTCGGCGCAGTAGATCTCGATCAGCGACTCGATCGCCTCGCCGAGCGCGCGCCAGTTGATGCGGGCGCCGTAGCCGAGGATCACGCCATCACCCTCGAGGCGATCGACTCGGCGCTTCACCGCGGTGGCCGAGAGCCCGACGTCGGCGCCGATGTCCGCGAACGTGCGCTTGGCGCTTTCCTGCAGCAACGCAACAATCTTGCGATCAATGGGGTCCAGAGGGCGGCTGGGCTGCACGTTGATGCCGATCGACTGCGTCTTGGTTGCGTCGAGCCTATCAGCAGGCAACATTCGGCACATGACCGCCACCGCCCTTCCACACGAATTCACGGGGCAGGCGTTGCTCGAGCTCGACGGCGCCTCGCTCACCATCCGCGACGCCCTCGACGTCTCACGCGGGGCGCGCACCGTAACGCTGTCCAAGCGGGCGGCGAAGGCCGTCCGGGCCAGCCGCACCCTTAAGCACGATCTGATCAATCGCGAGATCCCGATCTACGGCGTGACCACCGGTTTCGGCGACAGCGCCCACCGGCAGATCTCGGCGGAGAAGGCGAGCAAGCTGCAGCAGAACATCCTGCGCTTCATGGGCGTCGGCACGGGTCCGATCGCGTCGCCCGAGGTCGCGCGCGTCACGATGCTGCTGCGCTCCAACACCCTGGCCAAGGGCAATTCGGGCGTGCGTGTCGAGCTGATCGAGCGCGTGCTGAAGCTCTTGAATCACGACGTCACGCCGTACATCCCCGAGCGGGGCTCGTGCGGCGCGAGCGGCGACCTCGCGCCTCTCTCCTATGTGGGGCGGGCGCTGGCCGGCGACGGTCGTGTGATGTTCGACGGCGTCGACCGCGACGCCGCCGGCGCGCTCGCCGAGCTGGGGTTGGAGCCGTTCCTGCTCGAGGCCAAGGAGGGGCTCGCGCTGACCAACGGAACGTCGTTCATGAGCGCGTTCGCCTGTCTGGCGGTCGGCGCCGCGCGCGAGCTGGCCGACCTGACCGACCTGATGACCGCGATGGCCTCCGAGGCGCTGCTCGGCAACCGCGGCCACTTCAACGCGTTCCTGTTCGACCAGGCCAAGCCCCACCCGGGGATGATCACGAGCGCGCGCCACATCCGCGAGCTGCTGGCCGACTCGCGGCTGGCCGCGGACAGCGACGAGCTGTTCCCGGGCGGCCTGGACGGCGCGGGCTTCCGCGAGCTCGACCGCCAGGTGCAGGACAAGTACTCGATCCGTTGCGAGCCGCACATCACCGGCGCGCTGCGCGACGTACTCGACTGGGTTGAGCAATGGCTGACGATCGAGATCAACTCCTCGGACGACAACCCGCTGTTCAACGTGGCCGGCGGGCGCGTGGAGAGCGGCGGCAACTTCTACGGCGGCCACGTCGGCCAGGCGATGGACTCGTTGAAGGTCGCGCTGGCCAATCTGTGCGACGTGATCGATCGCCAGCTCGAGCTCGTGGTCGACGAGAAGTTCAACCGCGGCTTGACCGCGAACCTGATCCCGCGCTTCGCGCCCGACCACCCCGAGGCCGGCCTGCACCACGGCTTCAAGGGCCTTCAGCTGTGCGCGTCGGCCATGACCGCCGAGGCGATGCACCTGTGCGCGCCGACGACGATCCACTCGCGCTCGACCGAGGCGCACAACCAGGACAAGGTCTCGATGGGCACGATCGCGGCGCGCGACGCCCGCTCGATCATCGAGCTGGCGCAGAACATCGCGGCGATTCACCTGATGGCCTGCTGCCAGGCGCTCGAGCTGCGGGGCGTCGATCAGGCCAGCCCGCGGACCTACGAGGCGTTCCGCCTGGTGCGCGAGCATGTTCCGTTCCTTGACCGGGATCGCTACCTCGACCAGGACATCGCGACGACCGTCGCGCTGATCCAATCGGGGGCGATGTCCGAATTCGTGGGATAAGGGCCCACCTGGGCCCGAGGTGCTGCTGGGGCCGGGGGCAACCGTTGCCGCCCCCGGCCCCGCGCTAGTCCTTGCCGGGGCGCTGGCAACGCCCCGGAATCTGTAGATTTGGCCCGGAAGGTCCAAATCAGGGGGGCCGAGGAGGGAGAACACATGGCCAAGCGTCGCTTCCGGCCAGAGGATGCGTTTCGGCTGCGGATGGCTGTCGACCCGGATCTGTCCCCGGATGGCCGGCGGGTGGCGTTCGCCGTCGTGCAGACCGACGAGGAGGCCGACAAGCTCCGCTCCTCGATCTTCGTGGCGCCGGCCGACGGCTCCTCGCCGCCGCGCCGGTTCACCGAAGGACCGTCGGACAACAGCCCGCGCTGGTCGCCCGATGGGCGCTGGCTCGCTTACATCTCGATCACCGACGATGAGCCACTGCATGCCCACGTGCGGCTGGCGCCGCTCGACGGCGGCATGCCGGCACGCCTCGGTGAGCTGCCCGGCCCGGTCTCGCAGCTCGCGTGGTCGCCCGACTCGACCCGGCTTGTCGTCGTATGCCGGGTAGGGGTTCCAGATCGCGAGAAGGCGGGCGCCGTGGAGCGCAACGCGCCGCGGGTCCAGCGCGGCCTCGCCGCCCGACTCGACGGAGTCGGCTGGCAGGAGGGACGCCGGCACCTGTTCCTGGTCGACGTCGGGGACGGATCGGCGGTGCAGTTGACGCGTGGCGAGTACGACCACGACGACCCGTCGTTCTCGCCCGACGGGGCGACGATCGCGTTCGTCTCCGACCGCCACCCGCGCCGGGACGACCGCCAGTTCCGCAGCGACGCCTGGGTGATGCCGGTGAGCGGCGGCCGGCCGCGCCGCCTCACGAACGGCAAGGGCTGGGCCGCCTTCCCGGTGTTCTCGCCCGACGGCAACACGGTCGCCTTCGCCGGCGTCGACAACGAGAGCTGGGACGCCGACGCGCACGCGTTCGCCGCCCCGGCCGATGGCAGCGCGCCGGCCGAGCGTCTGGCGCCCGACCTCGATCGCCCGATGGTGCTGTTCCCGGGTCTGCCGGCTCCGGTCTGCTGGATCGGCGAGCGCGAGCTTCTCATGCTCGTCGCCGATCACGGGGCGGTCGGGTTGCACCGGGCGCGCCTGGGGGAGCGCCGAAGCCGCGAGCTGATCGGCGGCGACATCCAGATCGACGGAATCGCGGCTCGCGTCGGTCGGCGAACGATCGCGTTCACGGCCTCGTGGCCCGATCGACCGAGCGAGCTGTTCGCGACCACGCTCGCGGGCGCCGAACCTGTGCAGGTAAGCGCCTTGAACACCGAGTTCCTCGCCGACGTCGAGTTATCGCCGCTGAATCGGGCCTCGGTTACTCGCCCGGATGGCACCGAGGTCGAGTACTTCACGTTGTTGCCCCCCGACGGCAAGACCGAGGGGCTGCCCATGCACGTCGACATCCACGGCGGTCCGCACGCGTCGTGGCCGTCGGGTCGCTGGCTCTACTACCACCAGTCGATCGCCGCGGCCGGGTACGTCGTGGTCCTCCCCAACCCCCGCGGCAGCACGAGCTACGGTCAGTCGTTCACGAGCGGCTGTGTCGGCGACTGGGGTGGGGGAGACGCCGAGGACATCCTCGCGTGCTGCGATGACCTGATCGAGCGTGGTGTCGCCGACGGCGGTCGGATGTTCACGAGCGGCGCCTCGTACGGAGGCTTCATGACGAGCTGGCTGGTCGGCCACACGGATCGATTCCGCGCCGCCACCGCGGTCGCCGCCGTCGTCGATCAGACGAGCATGGCGCTGACCACCGAGATCCCGGAATTCGCCCGGTTCCAGATGGGTGGCCTGCCCTGGGATCGGCGCGCCGAGTACGAGGAGCGCTCACCCCTCTCGTACCTGCCGGCGGTGAGCACGCCCGTGCTGGTCATCCACTGGGAGGGCGACATACGCGTGCCGGTCGGTCAGGGCGACGAGCTCTACGCCGGGCTGCGCCTGCTCGGCAAAGAGACCGAGTTCGTGCGCTATCCCGGCGGCTTTCACATCGTCCGTACCCCCTCCCAGTCGGTCGACGAGTGCAGGCGCGTGCTGGCCTGGAACGAGCGGCACGACACGGGCCGGAAGCGGCGGGCGCGCAAGTAGACTCGAAGCGTTCGTGAGCGGACCGGACAGACTCAACGCCAGCACGCTGCTCGACGCGAATCTCGAGGCCGGTCGCGCCGACGCGCCGGCGCTGCTGACGGCGGACGGGACGTTCACCTATCGCGAGCTGGCCGGGTTGACCGGCGCGGTGGCCTCGTATCTGACCATGCTCGACGTCGAGCGTGAGCAGCGGATCCTGATGATCCTCGACGACTCGCCCGCGTTCCCGGCCGCCTTCCTGGGCGCGATGCGGATCGGCGCGGTCCCCGTCCCGGTCAACCCGATGGACCGGGTCGACAACTACGCGTACTACCTGGACGACAGCTACGCCAGGGTGCTGTTCGTGGAGGCCTCGCTGTTGGGCGCGTTGGAGGCGACGCTCGCGGCGCGCCCGGAGCTGGAGGTCGTCGTCGTGGACGGCGACCCGGGCCGGCACGCGAGCTTCGCCTCGTTCGACGCCACGGGCGAGGCCGTGCTGCCGCCGCCGCTCGACACCCACCGCGAGGACATGGCGTTCTGGCTCTACAGCTCGGGGTCGACCGGGCGGCCCAAGGGCGTCGTTCACACCCACGGCGACATCGGCGTGACCGTCGATCGGTACGCCCGCAACGTGCTGCACATTTCGGCGGACGACGTCTGCTACTCGACCACCAAGCTGTTCCACGCCTACGGACTCGGCAACAGCCTGTCGTTCCCGCTCTCGGTCGGCGCGTGCTCCACGCTGGTCAAGGGCCGCGCCACCCCGGAGCGCATCTTCGAGACGGTCGCTCGTGTCCATCCCACCCTGTTCTTCTCGGTGCCGGCGCTGTACGCCGCGATGGTCCGCGCCCCCGGGGCGGCTGAGGTCGACTTCTCTTCGGTGCGCGCGTGCGTGTCGGCCGCCGAGGCGCTGCCCGCCGCGGTGCTGGCGCGCTGGCTCCAGACGACCGGCGTGGCGATCCTGGACGGGATCGGCTCGACCGAGATGCTCCACATCTACTGCTCGAACACCCTGGACGACCTGGCTCCCGGGACCTCCGGCCGTCCCGTTCCCGGCTACGACCTCCGGCTGGTCGACGAGCACGGCCTCGAGGTCGGGCCCGGTAACCCGGGCGACCTGATGGTCCGCGGCGACAGCGCCGCCGCGTACTACTGGCACCAGCGCGCGAAGACGCGCTTCTCGATGCGCGGCGAGTGGTTCCACACCGGCGACCGCTACATCGTCGACGGCGACGGGCATTACGTGTACCAGGGGCGCTCCGACGACATGATCAAGGTGGGCGGGCTGTGGGTCTCGCCGGCCGACGTCGAGGGCTGTCTGGTGCGCCACCCGGCGGTCTCCGAGGCCGCCGTGATCGGCGTGCGGATCGACGACGTCAGCCGGATCAAGGCGTTCGTGATCTGCGCCTCCGGCGCGCCCGCCGATCCGGACGCCCTGGCCGACGAACTGCGCGAGTGGTGCAAGGGGAACCTGCGCCGCTACGAGTACCCGCACGTGGTCGCGTTCGTCGAGGACCTGCCGCGCACGCCAACGGGAAAGGTGCAGCGCTACAAGCTCCGCGAGGCTGAAGAGGTGCAGGCGACGCTGGCCGGCACCGGGTGACCGTCGGCCGGGCTGCCGCCGCAGGTCACCAGCCGGGCGGCGCCGGCCGCGGACGGCGGTTGCGCTATGCACGTTCAGCGGGCTTGCACGAGCAGCGCGCATAATGTATTCAAGCGACATGGGTATGGGACCCGACACCAGACGCCCACGCATCCTGGTCACTTGCTGGCGCCGGCCGCTGCCCACATACCTGGGCGAGCGCACGGTGCTCGACACGCTCGATCCGGCGTACGCCGCGCGGGTGTTCGACGCCGGCGGCCTCCCGCTGCTCGTCTCTCGTCCTGATGGAGACGCCATCGACGAGCTGCTGTCGCTGGCCGACGGGCTGCTCCTGACCGGCGGCGGTGACGTCGATCCCGCCGTTTACGGTGCTCGGCCCGAGAACGTGGCCGACGTCGACCCGGACGCCGACGCGTTCGAGCTGGCGCTGATCGAGGCCGCGCGCGAGCGGGAGCTGCCGACCCTGGCCATCTGCCGCGGCGCCCAACTGCTCGCGGTCGCGCACGGCGGCCGGCTGGCCCAGCGGCTCTCGCCCGGCGGCGGGCACGTCGAGCTGGACGGCCTCGCCCCCGAGGACATCCTCGCCGTGCGGCACCCGGTCGAGCTTGTGCCGGGCTCCCGCGTGCATCGAGCGCTCGGCGGCGGTCGGGTCGCGGTCAACACGATCCACCACCACGAGATCGCGGACGCCGGTGAGCTCGCGATCACCGCCACGGCGGCGAACGGCGCAATCGAGGCAGTCGAGCCGCGGACCGCTTGGCCGTGTCTCGGCGTGCAATGGCACCCCGAGAAGATGGCCGAGCCCGAGCAGGCCGGCCTGTTCGAGGGGCTGGTGCAGGCGACGCGGGTGGCGGCGTGACCCTGCGCGGGTACACCGCGCCGCTCTCGCCGGACGGCCGCGCCGGGATCGTGCCGCCGCCGCCGTGGCATTACTCGGGGGACTTCCTGATCGCCGAGTACCGCACGGACCCAGACGCGGTCGCCGCGCTCCTGCCCCCCGAGCTCGAGCCGGCCGAGGACCCGGGCGCGGTCGCCGCGATCTTCGCGGACTGGCAGTCGTGCTCAGCGGATCTGCATGAGCTCGTCGACCCGATCCAGTCGCAGTACCGCGAGTTCTTCCTCGTCGTCGGGGCGAGGTTGGGCGGCGAGCCGGTCAGCCGGTGCGTGTACATCTGGGTCGACAAGGACTTTGCGATGTACCGCGGCTGGATCCAGGGGTTCCCGAAGAAGCTCGGCTCGATCCACATGACCCGCCTGTTCAGCGCCGGCCAGGCCACGCCACGTCTGGAACCGGGCGCGCGGTTCGGCGCCACCTGCGCCGCCAACGACCGGCAGGTGGCGCGGATGGTCCTCACCCTCGAGCACGTCAGCGAGACTGGCCCCACCGTGAACGATCCGCCGATGCACAACACCCGCCATTTCCCCGCCGCGGCCGGCGAGCGTCCCGACGTGTTCGAGCTCGTTCGGGCCGGGGGACGCGACCGCTCCGCGAGCGAGATCTGGGAGGGCCGCGCCGAGCTGCACCTGTACGACGACACGCTCGAGGACCTGCAGGCGATCGCCCCGCGCGAGATGCTGCGCGGCTACCGGTTCTCGTTCGGCTACACGGTCGACGGCGTCGAGGTCGTCGCCCAGCACCAGCAGGAGGCGCTCATTACATGAAGCACGTTCGGATCGAGCACCAGGGCCAGGCGATCAACGCCACGCTCGATGGCGACACCGTCCGGGGCGACGGCACTGAAATCAATATAAAAAAAGTGCAGCGGTGGCTGTCACCGGTCACCCCGGGCAAGATCATCGCCACCCACCTGACCTACCGCTCGCGCGCCGAGGAGTACAAGATGGCGCGCATGCCGAGCGAGCCGTCGTACTTCATGAAGCCTCCGTCGTCCTTGTCGGCGCATCTCGAGCCCGTGGTCCGGCCCGCCGGCTGTCGGTTCTTGAACTACGAGGGTGAGGTGGCGGTGGTGATCGGGCGCCGCTGCCGTGGCGTTGGTCTGGATGAGGCGCTCGACTACGTCGGCGGCTACACGGTGGCCAACGACTGGGGCGTGCACGACTTCCGGCACGCCGACCGCGGCTCGATGCTGCGGGTCAAGGGGCAGGACGGGTTCTGCCCGCTCGGGCCGGTGCTCGTGGACGCTGGCGACGTCGATCCTGAGGATTTGATGCTGCGCACGTTCGTCAACGGCGAGGAGGTCCAGCACGCCCACACCGGGACCGACCTGATGTTCTCGTTCGCCTACCAGATCGCCGACGTGGCCCGGCTGATCACACTCGAGCCGGGCGATGTGCTGCTGACCGGCACGCCGGCTCACTCGCGGCCGGTCGAGCCGGGCGACGTGGTGGCGGTCGAGGTGGACGGGATCGGGCGGCTCGAGAATCACGTGGTGGAGTCAACGGAGGTGCTGGCGCCGGTGGGCGAGCAGCCGGGGGTGACCGCGCAGACGCTGCACGTGGCGCTCGCGATACCCGAGGAAGAAGCCCAACGACAAGTGGAGGCCGCGCGATGAGCGTTCCCCAGGTGTTGCATCCATTCGCCGTGCCCGCACGGGACGCGACCGATTTTCTCGAGATCGTGCGGGGCGAGGGCTGCCGCGTGTTCGACGTGTACGGCAATAGCTACCTGGATGGCACCGCCTCGCTCTGGTACTGCGCGGCCGGGCACGGCCGGCGTGAGATCGCCGACGCGGTGGCGGCGCAGATGGCGAAGATCGCCGCCTACCACACGTTCGCCCGGTTCACGAACGCCCCCGAGGACGAACTCGCGGGGCTGCTGACCGAGCTTGAGCCGATCCCGGACGCGCGCGTGTTCTTCACCTGCGGCGGCTCCGAGGCGATCGACTCGGCGCTGAAGTTCGCGCGCGCGGCCCACAAGGCGGCGGGCGACGCCGGACGCCAGGTGATCCTCAGCCGGCACTACGCGTATCACGGGGTGATGCTCGGCGGCACCTCGGCCGGCGGCCTGCCCGCCAACCGCGATCCGTTCGGGACGCTCCTGCCCGACTTCTTCCAGGTCGACCGCGACAGCCTGCCGGCGATGCGCGACGCCGTCGCCTACTACGGCCCGGAGCGGATCGCGGCGATCGTGGCCGAGCCGGTGATCGGCGCCGGCGGCGTGTTCCCGCCGGTCGAGGGCTATCTGGAGGGTCTGCGGGAGCTGTGCGACGAGTGCGGCGCGCTGCTCATCTTCGACGAGGTGATCACCGGCTTCGGCCGGCTCGGCTCGTGGTTCGCCTCCCATCACTACGGCGTCACGCCCGATCTCATGACCTTCGCCAAGGCGGTCACGAGCGGGTATCTGCCGCTCGGAGGCGTGATCGTGGGTCCGCGGGTCCGGGGCTGGTTCGAGGCCGACCCGGGGTATCTGCTCGCGCACGGCAACACGTACGGCGGTCATCCGACCTGCTGCGCGGCCGGCGTGGCCAACATCCGGTTGATGCAGGCCGAGGATCTGCCCGCTCGCGCGGCGGCCGCCGGGGCTCGTTTGCGCGCGGGTCTCGATGGCCTGCTCGACCATCCGGGCGTGGCCGAGGTGCGCGGCGAAGGGCTGGTGCAGGCGATCGGGCTTGTGCCGCCTCTGAATCCGGGCGCGTTCACCGAGGCGATGTTGGCCCGTGGCGTGATCGGACGCGCGCTTCCGTACGCCAACACGGTCGCGTACTCGCCGCCGCTGATCGTGTCCGACGAGGAGGTCGACGAACTGGTGGAGGTCACCGGAGCGGTGCTCGATGAGCTCGGGTGAACCCGCGGTCGCGCCCGATCGTCTCAACATCGCGAGCGTCGTCGACCAGGTGTACGACGCCATTCGCGAGCGGATCACGAACGGTTCGCTGCCGCGCGGGGGCCGGGTCCATCAGGAGGACCTCGCCCTGGAGCTCGGCGTATCTCGAACGCCCGTGCGCGAGGCTTTGCGACGCCTCGCCGCCGAGGGCCTGGTCGAGATGCGGACCAACCGCGGCGCTCGCGTCGCCGACGTCGACCAGGGCGGGATGCGCGGCGCGTACGAGGCGCGGCTGGTGGTCGAGCCGGGGGCGGCGCGGCTGGCAGCCGGCCATCGGCTGCCCGAGCCGCTGGCACGGATGCGATCGGCGGTCGCTGCTCAGCGCGGAGCGGTTCGCAGCGTCCAGCGGAGCTTCTCGGCGAACCGCGAATTTCACCTCGCGTTGGTGGCGGCGTCGGGCAACGAGTACCTGATCCAGCTGGCCGAGCGGCTGTGGGTGGCGCGAATCGGGGCGACGATCTACGAGCGCCAGGTGCAGACGCAGGAGCGGATGCTGCTCGACGTCCGGGAGCACGAGCAGATCCTCGAGGCGATCGAGGCCGGCGACGGGCGCCGGGCAGAGTCGCTCACGCGGCGGCACCTGGGCGACGCGATGAAGCGCTCGCTCGACATCCTGGGGGAGTAAGCCGGCGGGCGCGCGGGTTAGCGCTCGGCCCGGACCGGGTTGGTCAGCGTCCCGACGCCCTCGACGTAGACGTCGACCGTGTCGCCGTCGCGCAGGTAGCGCTTGGGGTCACGCGAGTCACCGACGCCACTGGGGGTGCCGGTGGCGATCACGTCGCCCGGCTCGAGCGTGACGCCCTGCGAGATGTACTGGATCAGCTCGACAACCGAGAAGATCAGGTCGCGGGTGTTGGCGTCCTGCATGACCTCGCCGGACACGGTCGTGCGGAGGTCGAGGTCGGCGAGGTCGACGCCCTCGGCCCAGGCGATGCACGGGCCGAGCGGCGAGAACGTGTCGAAGCTCTTGCCGAGCGTGAACTGCCTGAGCGGTGTCTCGAGTTGGGCGCGCCGGCCGGAGACGTCGTTGATGGCGGCGACCCCGCCGACCGCCGCGCGGGCCTCTTCGGCGTCGGCCCGATACGTCGGCTGGCCGATCACCACGGCGACCTCACCTTCGAAGTCGGGGCGGGTCTCCTCGCGCGGGATCACGATCTCGGCCCCGGGTCCTATGAGGGACGACGTGAATTTGGCGAAGATGACGGGGACGGCGGGCGGGTCGAGTTGGGACTCCGCGGCGTGCGAGCGGTAGTTGAGCCCGATCCCGATGAGCTTGTTTGGGGTGACGGGGTGGAGCAGCCTGACGTCGTCGACGTTGTGGGTCGGGCCGTCCGCCTGCGCCACCGCGTCCCAGCCCAAGCTCGTGGGCAGGAAGCCGCGCGGGTCCGCCGCGCCGGCGTCGATGACCGTCCCGTCGTCCTCGAGCCTTCCGATCCGGGTGTCGCCGTACTCGTCGACAAAGCGAACCGCCTTCACTGGTCGGCCTCCTGTTCCTCGCGCAGCAGGTTCATGGCGTTGACCGCCCTGGGGATTCCGGCATGCGGCGTAGTCTGAAGGATCGTCGCTTCAGTTGACCCTCTGGTACGGCGGCGGATACTGTATCCAAAATTGCTGCGGCGAATTCATCATGTCTGTCTGCGCACGGCTGATCTCGACGCCGCGGTCGAGCGGTGGTCGATCCAGTTCGGGCTGACCGTCCGCTCCCGGTCTGATGGGCGGGCGCGACTGGCGTGCGCGTACGAGCCGTATTCGCTGGAGCTGGTGGCGTCGGACGTTCCGGGCGCCGATCACACGGGCTACGAATTGGGCCCCGATCTCACCCTCGCCCAGGCCGCCCACCACCTCGAGCGGCTCGGGGTGGAGCACGAGCGTGAGGAGGACGCGGTGCTCCTACGCGATCCTGACGGTCACGGAATCGAGTTGGTTCCGTACCTGGCGGACGACGATCCGCGACCGGCGATCGCGCGCTCGACGACCACGCTGCCGGGGTTCCATCCCCGCAAGCTCGGGCACGTTAACTCGCTGACCGGGCAGCTGGTGGCGCAGACCGACTTCTACTGTCGCGTGCTGGGGCTGGGTCTAACCGACCGACTCGGTGATGAGGGAGCGTGGCTGCACCTCGGGGCCGATCACCACACGGTCGCGCTGGTCGGGAAGGGCTACTACCACTTCCACCATCTCGCGTTCGAGCTGACCGACTGGGGCGAGCTGCGGGTGGCGCTCGACCATCTGGCCCAGCACGGCCGGTGGCTGGCCTGGGGACCCGTTCGCCACGGAATCGGCCAGAACCTGGCGGCGTACGTGCGGATCCCCGAGGAGGAGTGCATGGTCGAGCTATACGCCGACATGGAGCAGCTGCGCCCCGACCACCAGCCGCGGACCTGGCCCGACAACGCCCACTCCTCGAACACGTGGGGGATCCTCCCGCCGCGGTCGTACTTCCGGTTCGACGCCGAGGCGGTCGATTGGGAGCGCCAGGGGCTCGAGGCGCTCGGACATCCACTGCCCGCGTGATGCCTCTTTCTGCGACCACCCAAGCCACTGGCGCCCGGACCGGCGAGCAGTTCCTCGAGGGTCTGGGTTTGGGTGGCCGAGAGATATGGCTGCGGGGCGAGCGGATCAGCCATCCCCTCGACCATCCCGAGCTGAGCGCGGCGGCACGGTCGCTCGCGCAGGTCTTCGATGTCCAGCACGATCACGCCTCCTCGATGTTGGCGCCGTCCCCCGGTGCTCCGGACCTGCGTGTCAACGTGACGCATCTGATCCCGCGTTCTTTTGAAGACCTGGTGGGTCGCCGGCGCGCGTTCGAGCTGGTGGCGGCGCTGTCGGGTGGGGTGATGGGGCGAACGCCCGACTACCTGAACGTGACGTTCGCGTGCTTTGCCGGGCGCTCGGAGGTGTGGGCGCGCCGGGGGAATGGCGCCGGTGCTTCGAACCTGGTCGCGTACCAGGCCTACATGCGCGACGCCGATCTGTCGACGACCCACGCGTTGATGAATCCGCAGGTGGACCGGACCAAGCCCGAGGCCGAGCAGGCGATGGGGCAGGTCGCGCTGCACAAGGTCGGTGACACGGCGGATTCGATCGTCGTGCGCGGGGCGCGGATGCTCGCCACGCTGGCGCCGTTCGCCGACGAGCTGCTCGTGTACCCAGGCTCGGACATCCGCCCCCAGGACGGACGGTACGCGCTGTCCTTCGCGATCCCGATCGCGACGCCGGGTCTGAAGTTCATCTGCCGCGACAGTTACTCCAAGCAGCGCGACGTGCACGACTACCCATTGTCGGCGCGGTTCGACGAGATGGACTGCGTGGTGATCTTCGACGACGTCGAGATCCCGCGCGAGCGCGTGTTCCTCGACGGTGACACGGTCGGCTACAGCGAGGTGATCACCGACACCGGCTGGCGCAGTCACATCATGCACCAGGCGTTCACTCGCGCGTGGGTGAAGCTGTGCTTTGCGCTCGGGTTGGGTCACCTGATCGCGGTCACCACCGGGGTCGCGCGGTTCGATCACATCCAGGAGAAGCTCGGGCAGATCTGGACGATGGGTGAGCTGGCCCGGTCGGCGATCGTGGCGGCCGAGGCGGGGGCGGTTGTGGATGACGGCGGGGTGATGACGCCGGACGAGCGGCCGTTCGTCGCGTTGCGCGGGGAGATGCCGAAGTGGCTCCCGCGCGTCAACGAGTTGCTTCAGCTGATCGGCGGCGGCGGGTTCATGGCGACGCCGTCGATGGCGGATGTTCACGGTCCGCTGCGTGAGGAGATCGAGCAGTATTTCCAGGCGGCGGGAGCTGACGCCGAGAGGCGGATCCGCTTGTTCCGCCTGGCTTGGGACTTCCTCGGGTCGGAGTTGGGCGGGCGCGGGGAGCTGTACGAGCGGTTCTATCTGAGCGACTCGTGGCGGATGACCGCGCTCGCGTACAACATCGCAGACAAGTCGTTCCCCGTGTCGCTGGTCGAGCAGTTCCTGACCTGAGTGACTCCGAGCGCGCTGATCATCGGGGGCGGGACGGGGATCGGTGCCGCGGTGGCGCGGCGGATGGACTCCTGGGAGGTGTGCGTGGCGGGGCGTCGCTTGGAGCCGCTCGAGCGCGTGGCGTCGGCGATCGGCGGTTTGGCGGTGCAGGCCGACGTGAGCACCCCGGCGGGCGCCGGCCGCGCGGTCGGTGCGTGTCTCGAGCGCTTCGGGCGGCTTGACGCGCTCGTGGTGAGCTCGGGCGCGGGAGCCGGCGGGGCCGTGCTCGACCAGACGCTCGAGCGCTGGAACCATGTGATCGCCACCAACCTGACCGGCGCGTTCCTGCTCTGCCAGGAGGCACTCCCAGCGCTACTCGAGGTGGGCGGTGCGATCGTCACGATCTCGTCGTTGGCAGGCCTTCGGGCCGACCCCGCGTCCGCCGCCTACTGCTCGTCGAAGGCCGGCCTGATCATGCTCACGCAGTGCATCGCGCTCGACTACGGTCCGCGCGGGGTGCGCGCCAACTGCGTGTGCCCGGGATGGGTTCGCACCGCGATGGCCGATGGGGAGATGGACTCGCTGGCCGCGGCCAGGGGAATCGACCGTGACGGCGCCTACGCCGTCGCGTCCGCACATGTCCCAGCGCGGCGCCCGGCGCAGCCCGAGGAGGTGGCCGAGGCCGTGGCGTGGCTCGCGTCGCCGGCCGCGTCGTACGTCAACGGCGCGGTGCTCGCGGTGGACGGTGGCGCTGCGATCGTGGACGCGGGTACGCTCGCCTTCGGGGCTACTAACGAGAGGAGAGATCGATGAGCCAGGATGCAGGCGAGCGGACGAGTGCGGCGCCTCGTCCCCACGCGCGGCAGCGGCTGTTCGGCCGGCTGTCCGAACTCGCGGACGTCGGTGTCCGCGCCGTTCGGCTGCAGTACGCCGACCTCCACGGCATCGCCCGCGGGAAGCTCATCCCGATCTCTGTGTTTCCACAGGCGGCCGAGGAGGGGGTGGGGTTCGTCGAGGCGATCATGACCGTCGACCTCCGTCACAACGTGGTCGCGGGCTTCGAGCACGGCTTCCCGGATCTGCTGGGGCGCCCCGATCTCAACACGCTGACGCCGTTGCCCTGGGAGGAGGACGTCGTCGCCTGTCTGGTCGATCTCGAGGACCCGGTCACGCACGCGCCTCACCCGCTCGACTCTCGGGGGGCGCTCAAGCGCGTGCTGGCCCAGTTCTCGGAGTTCGGCGTCTCGCCGGTCGTCGGGCCCGAGCTCGAGTTCTACCTGATGGAGCCTTGTGCGAGTTCGCCGCGTGGCTTCCGTCCGTATGCCGGGCAGGACAGCGCGGTGTACACCGCGGGCGAGGTCGCCGACCCGCGCGGGATTTTGGGCAAGCTGCTCGATGCGGCAGTCGACCTCGAGCTTGGCGCGATCGCCGCGGCGCACGAGTACGGCCGCAGCCAGTTCGAGATCAACCTGCGTCACTCCGAGGCGCTCGGCTCCGCCGACCGGGCGTTCCGCTTCCGCGCGATGGTCAAGGAAATGGCCGCGCGCGACGGGCTGGTCGCGACGTTCATGGGCAAGCCGTTCAACGACGACGAGGGGTCGGGGTTCCACCTGCACGTGTCATTGGTGGATTCCGACGGTGCGAACGCGGGCGAGGCTTCCGACGCCGCGCACGGTCTCACTCCGGTGATGTGTCACTTCATCGCCGGCGTGATGGAACACGCCCGGGCGATGATGGTGTTCTTCAACCCGACGGTGAACGCCTATCGCCGTATCAGCGCCGAGGCGCTCGTACCGACGCGGGTGTGCTGGGGCCACGATCACCGCATGACGCTCGTCCGCGTGCCCAAGGAGCGTGGGGCCTCGACCCGGCTGGAGCTCCGGCTGGGGGACGGGACGGCGAATCCTTATTTGGCGTACGCCGCCGCATTGGCCGCCGGGCTCGATGGGATCCGGCGCGAGCTCGAGCTCCCCGAGCCGGTCGAGGGGATGATCTACGACCTTCCCGAAGAGGCTTTAGGCGCGACGCTGCCGACGACTTTCGCCGAGGCGCTCCAGGCTTTGAAGGACGACCAGGTGATGATCGACGCGCTCGGCTCCCGGCTCGTCGACACGTTCGAGACGATCAAGGGGGCCGAGCTCGAGCGCTTCCGGGCGTGGGTGACCGACTGGGAGTTCGAGGAGTACTCGAAGCTGCTGTAAGCGCCGCGCCTGACCCGCTCGGGGCGATTGGCGGGGCGCTTGACCCACTCCCGGCGCGTGCGTAATGTATTCAGAACGCATTTATCGGTCGTGCCGTAGATCCACCTGAGGAGAGGGCGATGGCAGACGCTGATGGCGCAGTGACCGTGGAATCGGGCAGCTCGCTGGGGCCGAGACGGCTGACCACGATCCACGCGGTCGGGCAGGCACTCGGAATCGGCCCGATCTTCTCGGCCGGCGCGGTCACCGGCCTGGTGGCGGCGGTGGCCGGGTGGAACACCCCGCTGTCGATCCTGCTCGGATCCATCGGCGCCCTGGGCATCGCGTACGTCGTCTCGCTCTACGCGCGGCGTTACATAGGTGCCGGCGCGATGTACGAGTACCTGGCGCGCGCGGTCAACAATTCGTTTGGCATCTTCTCCGGAGGTACCTACCTGGTCGGGGTGCTGATGCTCGGCTCGGGAGGGATCTACCTTGGCCTGTGCTTCTTGGTGCAGGGCTTCTTCGCCGCCCATCTGCACGCCAACATCCCCTGGTGGGCGGGCGGCCTCGCCGGCCTCGTCATTGCCATCACGCTCAACTATCTGGGCGTCCGGCTGGCCGTACGCGGCGTGCTCACGCTTTGTGGCCTGTCCGCGATCCCGTTCCTGATCCTGTCGGTCGTGATCATCGCCAAGGGCGGTCAGAGCGGGAACACGTTGTCCGTGTTCGACCCCAGCCAGACCTCGATCAACACGGTGTTCAACGGGATCCTGTTCGCGATCCTCCTGTTCGTGGGGTTTGAGGCGGCGGCCTCGATCGCCGAGGAGATGCACGCCCCGCGCGACCGGATCCCCGTCGCGGTGCTCGGGACCGTGGCCGTCAGCGCCCTGTTCTTCCTGCTCGTCTGCTATGCCGCGACGATCGGTTTCGGCAAGGATGCGCTCGCCCACAACGCCTGGGGAGGCTCCCCCGACGCGATGGGCGACCTCGCCCAGCACTACGTTGGGACCTGGTTGAGCGTCCTGATCGACCTCGGGATCATCCTCGACGCGCTCTCGCTGGGGATCGCGATCATGGTCACCTCGTCGCGGCTCCTGTTCGCCCTCGGGCGCGACCGCCTGCTACCGGAATGGTTGGGCACCACGTCGCGTTACAACACGCCGGTGTCCGCCATCGGCGTGCTCGGGGCTTGGGGGGTCATCTTCTTGCTGTGGACGGCAGTGACCGACTACGCGCCCAACGGCGGCGCGAACGTGATCGAGACGTTCACGATCTCGGCCAACGCCGGTAGCTTCCTCGTCGAGACGATCTACATCTTCCTTGCGGTGTTCGCGCTGCGGATCGTGTGGCGGGACTTCTCTGGCGCCGGCATGGTGTGGCGGCTGCTCGCCGTCCTGGTCGGCCTGGTCGCGCCGATCCTCGCCTTCAAGGGCTCGCTTGACCCGTTCCCGACCTCGCCGAACAACCAGGCCGTCTTCATCTGGATCGGGGGGATGATCGTCGCGCTGGTCTGGTGCCTGTACCTCCGTGCGACGCGCTCGGAGGAGGTCCGGGCGGCGGCGGCGTATGCCGCCGACGACCCCGAGGCAGGCGCCCGCGACGTGGAGCTCGGGACGGCGCAGGTAGCCGGCGATCGTTTCTGACGGTCTCACGCTCGCCGAGCTCGAGCGCTACGACAACGCGTCGGTATTGCACCGGCTGCGCGAACGCGAGCCGGTGACCTGGTTCGCCGAGCAGGGCGTGTGGCTGGTCACGAGCAAAGCGCTGTTCGACGAGCTGCAGATGGACCCGGAGCGCTTCGTGGTCGACGTCCCGGACAACCCGCAGAACGTGGTGCTGGGTCGGCAGATGCTGGTCGTCGACGGGGAGGAGCACGCGCGCCACCGGGGTCCGTTTGCCGAGCCTTTCAAGTACTCCGCGGTGCGCCGTCAGTTCACGGAGGTTTTGGCGGGGCGCGTCGATGATCTGCTCGGCGCGATCGCCGGTCGCGGCCGGTCCGAGCTCGGCGCTGAGTTCGCCAACCCGTTCGCGGTCAGCGTCGCCAGCGATGTGCTCGGGCTGGGGCTCGAGCAGGTCGAGGAAGTGCACGACATCTACATGGGGTTCGCCGAGGGCATGGTCGGTTATAGGGACCCCGAGGCCTTGTCACGGGCCGCTTGTGGCCGCGCCCGGTTGGACGAACTGCTGGCGCCGCGCGTCTCGCGTCTCGGTTCTGCACCTGACGACTCCATGCTCTCCGCTGCGATCCGGGGCGAGGCAGCCGCGTGGCGCACCCGGGAGGAGCTGCTGGCCAACCTCCGCCTGATCCTGTTCGGAGCGATCGAGACCGTTGAGTCGATGATCCTCAACACCACGTGGGCGCTGCTGTCACACCCCGATCAGGCTCGGTTGCTGACCGCCGATCCCGACCTGTGGCCTGCCGCGGTCCAGGAGGGTCTGCGCTGGGTCCCACCCGTCGGGTACACCGACCGATGGGCGAGCGTGGACACGGAGCTCGGTGGCGTGCCGATCGCCCGCGGCGACTATTTGATCGGGGTGATCCATGCCGCCAACCGCGACCCGGCCGTCTTCCCGGACCCGGATCGGTTCGACATCACGCGGGACCTCCGGCGCCAGAACTTCTCGTTCGGCAAGGGCATCCACATGTGCCTGGGCGTGAACCTCGCCCGGCTCCAGGGCGCGATCGCCCTGCGCAGCCTGTTCGAGCGGATGCCGCGCCTGCGCCTGGACCCCGCGAAACCGTCGGAGCCGGTGGGGTTCAATTTCCGTCGGCCACCGTACCTGCATGTCCTCTGGGATCGCTGATCGATCGAGTCGTCGGCTCCCCACCTGCGGTTTGGATACATTACGCAGAAGCGGTAGGATTCCGGCGATGGCCCGCGCGCCACACGAGGTCTTGCCGGTCGATCTGCTCGACTACGACCTGTTCGCCGACCACGAACCGTGGGAAGTGTTCGAGCTTCTCCAGCGCGAAGCGCCGGTTTACCGTCATCCTGAACCAGACGGCCGCGGGTTCTGGGCCCTCACCAAATACGACGACGTGCTCGCCGTGCTGCGCGACACGAAGACGTTCTCCTCCGAGGTGGGCGGCGCGGCGACGATCGAGGACTTGCCCGAGGACGTGCTCGCCGCGCGACGGAATTTCCTCGAGTTCGATCCGCCCAAGCACGGCCGCTACCGCCGCCTGATCTCGACCCAGTTCACGCCCGGCGCGGTGGCTCGGTACGAAGACTGGCTGCGCGAGCTGGTGCGCTATCGGCTCGAGACCGTCCTGCCGCAGGGCGAGTTCGACCTCGTGCACGAGCTCGCGGCGCCGATCCCGATCCGCGTCCTCGCGCACATCCTCGGCCTGCCCGAGGAGATCCTGCCGCACCTGATCGACCTCGGAGACCGGCTCCTGGTGGACACCGACCCTGAGTACGTCGGAGAGCACGCCTACGTCGGCGAGCGCGAGGAATACCGCTACAAGCCGTTCGGCTCGCCGTGGGCGGACGAGCTGTGCGCGATCGGGCGCGAGTTCTACGCCGACCGGCGCGGCTGCCCACGCGAAGACGTTCTCAGTCTGATCGCCAACGGCGAGGTCGAAGGGCAACCGATGTCTGACCAGGACCTCGACAACACGTTCGCGCTGTTGATCGTCGCCGGCAACGAGACGACGCGGCAGGCGATCAGCCTCGGGACGCTCGCGCTCGCCGAGCATCCCGATGAGTACGCCCGCCTGCGCGCCGATCGGTCGCTGGTCGCGTCCGCGACCGAGGAGCTCCTGCGGTTCTCCGCTCCGGTGTGGTTCTTCCGGCGCACGGCCACTCGCGACGTCACTGTCCGCGACGTCGAGATCGCCGAGGGCGAGAAGGTGATCGTGTGGTTCGCCGCCGGCAACCGCGACCCCGACCACTACCCCGACCCGCATCGGCTCGATGTCGCACGCAACCCGACCGACCACCTCACGTTCGGCCGCGGCGGGCCACACCAGTGCCTGGGAGCTCATCTGGCCCGACTTGAGCTCCGCGTGTATCTGGAGGAGCTCGTGGACCGGGTAGAGCGGATCGAGCTGGCCGGCGATCCCGTTCGCCAGCGCACGAACTTCACCAACGGGCTCAAGCGTCTGCCCGTCCGAGTCACTTTGGCCTGATCTTGAGCTCGACGGCTCGGGCGCCGCGGTTCGTACTCGTCCTCAGCGAGAACTGGACGATGACCTCGCCGCGGGATTTGCGGGCTCTGGTCCGGATGGCGGTCGAAGCCGAGGACGCGGGAATCGACGGGGTGATGCTGAGCGAGCACATCGTGCTCGGACCGTCGGCTGGTGCGCTCGGACGACCTTTGAACCCGCGGGACTATGCCGCGCCCGGCAACCAGGACCCCGACACCCCGTGGCCCGACTCGATCGTGCTCATGAGCGCGATCGCCGCGGTCACGACCCGGCTGCGGTTGATCGGCGCGGCGATCATCGCGCCGCTTCGTCACCCGGTGCTCCTCGCGCATCAGCTCGCGACGCTCGACCTGCTGTGCGAAGGTCGCCTCGTCGTCCAGCCGACGGTCAGCTGGCACGCCGAGGAGTACGCCGCACTCGGCGTTCCGTTCGAGCGCCGCGGCGGGTTGCTCGACGACCACCTGGCGGCGTGGCGGGAGCTGTGGACTTCGAGTCCTGCGTCGTTCGACGGTCAGTGGTACCGGTTCGCGGACGTGTACCTCGAGCCGAAACCGTTCCGGGAGGACGGCCCCCGGCTGTGGTTCGGCGGGATGTCGGTGGGTCCCTGGATCGTGCGCCGGCTCGTCGAGTACGGGCACGGCTTCCATCCGTTCGGCCAACCGACGAAAGACGAGCTCCAGCCCCTCGTCGATGCTCTCTCCACCGCCGGCCGCGATTTCAAGGACCTGGAGGTCGTCGGTGGGATCCGCGGGCGGTTCCCGGACGGCAGCGGCGTGGCCGACCTCGCCGACGCGATGGAGGCGATCCCGGCGCAGCTCGAGGCCGGTTATACGACGATCTGCTTCAAGCCCTCGCAGTACACCGACGACCCAGCGCAGGTCGGGCGGCTGTGCCGCCGGCTCGTCGGGTCATTCGGCGCCTGAGAACAGCGCGGTTCGCTCGACCACGGTCTTCACGTCGCAGTAGAAGTCGAATGAGTGATGGCCGCCCTCGCGGCCGATGCCGGAGTCGCGCGCGCCGCCGAACGGCGTCTCGAGGTCGCGGACGTAGAAGCAGTTGACCCATACGGTGCCAGCTGTGACGGCTGCGCTGACCCGGTCGGAGCGGGTTTTGGAGCCCGTGTAGATGGTCGCGGCGAGCCCGTAGTCGGTGCTGTTGGCCAGGCCGATCGCCTCCGCCTCGTCGGTGAACGTCTGCAGGGTGAGCACGGGTCCGAACACTTCGCGCTGGAGGATCTCGGCGTCTGGCGGCACGTCGACGAACAGAGTGGGGGGGTAGTAGAGGCCGTGCAGGGGCTTCCCACCGAAGGCGAGCTTCGCGCCGGATTTCAGCGCGCGCTCCACGTGGCCGGTGACCCGTTCGAGCGCAATCGGATGGATAAGCGGCCCATAGGTCGTTTCGGGGTCGCGCGGATCCCCGACCTTAATGGCTTGCACGTTTCTCTCGAACCGGGTCATGAAGTCGTCTCGGATCGAGTCTTGGACGAGCAGCCTCGTCCCGGCGAGGCAGACCTGGCCGGAGTTGTCGTACTGGTACGCGGCGGTCGCGGCCGCGGCGCCCAGGTCCGCGTCCTCGAACACGATGAACGGTGACTTGCCGCCGAGCTCGAACGAGACTGGGGTGAGATTCGCGGCCGCGTCTCCGTAGACGGTGCGGGCGGTCGCCGGCGAGCCCGTGAAGGCGACACGATCGACGTCCGGGTGCCCGGTCAGCGGCGCGCCGGCCGCGGAGCCGGTGCCGTGCACGATGTTGAGCACGCCGGGTGGCACGCCCGCCTGGTCGGCCAGCTCGCCCAGCAGCGAGCATGTCAGCGGCGCCCACTCGGGTGGCTTGAGGATCACGGTGTTTCCGGCCGCCAGCGCCGGGCCGACGCGCCAGGTGGCGAGCATGAACGGCGCGTTCCACGGTGTCGACACCGCGGTGACGCCGGCGGGGTCGTAGCGGACGCGGTTGCGCTCGCCGCCGTGGAGCGCGCGCGCCTCGTCGTTCAGGCGGTCCTTGGCGAAGTCGGCGAAGAAGCGGATGTTGTTGGCCGCGCGAGGGAGCACCCGCAGGCTCATCGCCTCGTAGAGGGACCCGTTGTCGACGCACTCGACCTTGGCCAGGTCCGGCACTGCGGCATCGATCGCGTCAGCGAGCCGGCTCAGGATTTCGTGGCGCTTGTCCGGTCCAAGACGCGCCCATCCCGGGAACGCTCTTCGCGCCGCTCGGACCGCTGCGTCCACCGTCTTGTCGTTGCCGGCGGCCACATGGGCGAGCTTCCATCCCTCCCAGTCGATCGGGCTGCGGACCTCGAACCGGTCGTCGCTCGCGGTTGCCACGCGCCGGCCGTCGATGTAGTGGTCGACCGGAACGGTCACGCCTTCGATCTCGACCACGCCCGTCATGCGTTGCCCGCGACGTCGGCAACGACCTCTGGGATTGCGCGGACATCGCTCTCGGTCGTGCGGTGGTTGACGAAGCACGCGCGTAGCACGGTGGCGCCGTCGATCTCGGCCGGCGCGAGCAGGATCCGCCCGTCGGCGGCGACCTCGCGTGCGAGCGCGAGATTGTGCTCGTCGCGGTCGACGCCGGATGACGGCAGGTGGCGGAAGCACACCGCCGATAGCTGCGGTTCGACTGTCATCTCGAAACGATCGTCGGCCTTGATCAGCGCGGCGAGGAGCGCCGCATGCTCGAGGTTCCGCTCGATCGCTGCCCGGATCGCGTCGGCCCCGTGCACGGTGAACGCGAGCCACAGCTTTAGCGCGCGCAGCGGGCGCGAGTACTCGAGCGAGCGATCGACCGCGTGGAGCTGCTCACCGTGCGGCATGTACCCCTCCGAGTGCGAAAAGGCGTGCTCGAGCGCCTCGACGCCGTGCACCAACAGGACACTGCACGCCTTGGGAACGTACATCCACTTGTGCGCATCGACAGTGGCCGAGTACGCACGCTCGAGACCTTTGAATAGATGCCCGGCTCGTTCGGTGGAAGCAGCGGGGAGGCCATAGGCGCCGTCGACGTGCAGCCAGATCTCATCGCCGCACACGTCCGCGAGGGCGTCGATGTCGTCGACCGCTCCGGTCAGCGTGGTGCCAGCCGTGGCGATTACCGCGACGGGCGTCACCCCGTTCTTACGGTCCCTGTCGATGGCCTCTGCACAGGCGGTGACGTCCATGCGGCGATGCGCGTCGATCTGGATCGCGCGGACGTTCCGTCCGCCGATCCCGAGCACCTCGGCGGCGCGGCGGACCGAGTAGTGAGCTTCCGCCGAGCAGTACAGCGCCATCTTGTGAGCGCGGGCCCCCTCATGCCGGACGCCGGGCAGCGCGCGTTCGCGCGCCGCGGTTAGCGCGGTCAGGTTGGCGATCGTCCCGCCCGCCGCCAGCAGCCCGCTCGCGTTCTGATCGAACCCGACGAAACGCCCGACCCAGCGGATCGTCTGCGCCTCGAGCAGATCCGCTGCGCCGGCGCTGTTAGCCACGTTGACGTCGTGCGATGCCATCAGCGCGTCTGCCAGCACGCCGATCTCGAGTCCAGAAGACCCGATATACGCGAACCACCGCGGCCGGGACTGGGCCAGCGACCGGTCGAGCACGTCCGCCGCGGCGTCGAGCGCTTGATTCGGATCGGACGGCTTGGTCGGCAGGGGGCGGCTGAGCAGCTCATGTGTGCTCGCGTCAGGGAGCGGCTGGCCTGGACGCGGGTGGTCGAAGCTTCGCCACGCGGCGCCGATCAGCTCCGCGGCGTGCTCGAGGGCGCTGTCGCGATCGGGAAGCGGGAGTGCCGGTCCTTCAACGTTGCCGTCGAGCGCGGACGTTCCAGCTCGCGGCTGCGGCGATTCGAGCATCGGGCCGGACGTTACCGTCATCACGGCACGAGACCGAAGCGCCAGGTTTGAGCAAGCTCTCTGGCGCGTCTCGGCCGCGACCACCACAGCTCGTCGCGCTTCAGCCCTGATTACGGGTGTTTCGATCGATCGCGACCCGCAGCGCTGGAGACGAGTGCTAAGATCGCTGGTCCGCCGCGGGGTGGAGCAGTCTGGTAGCTCGTCGGGCTCATAACCCGAAGGTCGCGGGTTCGAATCCCGCCCCCGCTACTAAGAAAGGCCCGGAAATCCGGGCCCTTTCTTTGGTGTCGCTGCTTCGTAATCAGAAGCGAGTACCCAACGGGTACCAAGAAATGCGCCCTAGGACCCGCAGTAGGATCGACCTGTCGACGCTTCGCCGAAACGACCCGCCCGCCGCCGAGCCGCCCCGATCTCACCGACTGAGGCGCCCGCGCCGCGCCCGACGAATCGGGCACCGGCCGTGCCAGGGGCCGAGGCCGTTCTTCCACCGCGCCCTCGTCGCCCGACGGGTCACGTCTTCCGGCTCGAGAAGGTTCGCGGCCCATCCTGGTGGGCCAAATACCGCCTGCCCGATGGAACTCAGGTCAAGCGTAAGATCGGACCGGCATGGGAGGGCCGCGGTCGCCCTCCCGCCGGCTACTTCACCAAGCGCCGCGCCGAGGACTGGCTGCGCGACACGCTCGACGACGTGTACCGCGCCTGGAGCTCGGGACGAGCTCGGTCGACAGACCGCGACGACATGTCCCGCGCGGCAGTCGAGGCGACAGATGGTCCCGGCGTCACATTCGCCCTGGCCGCCGCCGAGTTCCTGCGCTTCTCCGCCGAGGAGCGCGAATGCAAGCCATCGACGCTGCGGGGCTACAGAAACATGATCGACGTGTACCTGTTGCCGGCGTTCGGCTCGATGGATATCGAGGACCTGACTGTCCAGGAGATCGAGCTCTGGCGCTCACGGCTTCGGAGCGTCCGGGGCGGCGGGCAGCTCTCCAACAAGAGCAAGAACCACCTGCTGGTCCTTCTGCACGGGATCTTCCGGCGCGCAGTCAAGCTTCATGGCCTCGCGGCGAATCCGGTCGACAGCGTCGACCGCTACCGCGTGCGCGCGAGCGGCGACATCCAGGTCTTCTCGCCCGACGAGATCTGGAGCCTCGTGCGCGCTGCGGCCTCCGAGACCGACGCGGCGATCTTCCTCACGGCAGCATTCACCGGGCTGCGGCGGGCGAGCTGCTCGGCCTCCGATGGCGCGACGTCGACTTCGGCGGCTCGACGATTCGAGTCCGCGCGAGCTATGCGGCCGGATACCTGACGACGCCCAAGTCGGGGAAGGTGCGCTCGGTGCCGATGGCTCCCGACGTCGCGGGCGCGCTCGAGACGCTTCGGGCACGTGAGCAGTTCACGGCGGACGACGACTTCGTGTTCTCGGGTCAGGCGGGGATCCCGCTCGACGGCGACGCACTCAGCAAACGCTATGAGGACGCCCTCCGGCGAGCCGGCCTGCGCCGGCTGCGCTTCCACGACCTGCGGCATTTGGTGGACGCCGGGTTATGCGCCCTGTCTGACTGTTTCGGCTGGTAACGGGGCTGTTGGGGGTTGTTTTTGTCCGCATAACGTGGCGGGTTGGGGTTAGCGTGCGAGCGGGTCCAGTCGGCTGACCGGAGCTGGCTCGGGGCTGGCTCGCAGCGCCGCTCGGGCTGTGCTGGGGTCGGCGAAGAAGGATCGCCTCTGTTCATCGCACGAGCGAATGCGGAGGTGGTTTTGATGGGAGAGGTTGCTGTCGGGGACCCGGTCGGCGGTGTGTTGGCGGTGTTGCGCGATGCTGGGAGAGCCGAGCGGACGGTTCAGTCTCATCGGGTTGTGCTGGATCGGTTCGCCGCGTTTCTGGCTGTGCGCGGGTTGGTGACGGCGAGCGAGGGGGTCTGCGTCGAGTTCGTCGCGGAGCAGACCGGGGTGAGGTTGGGGTCGTTGCGAGAGTCGGTCACGGACAGGCGGGTGCGGGCGGTGCGCCGAGCGGTCGTGTTGATGGCGGACGTGCTGGCCGGTTATGTGGTTGATGTTGACCGGCCGGTGATCCCGGCGAAGGACGGCTGTCCGGGCAGGTTCCGCCCGGTCCGCGACGACTATGTTGCATGTTGTCGCGAGCGCGGCAACGCTGAGGCGACAGTGGCCAGCAAGGACAAGGCGGCGAGCCGGTTGCTGGCGTATCTGGAGGACGTCGGCGTTGATGATCTCGCGGCGCTTGGCGTGCGAGACGTGTCGGGTTTCTTGTTGCGTCAACGCGGGCTTGGACTTGGCCGCAAGACGATCGCCGTGATGCGCTCGTGCGTGGCTGACTTCCTGCGGTTTTTGGCGGCGACGGGCCGGACACCGTGCGGTCTGGCGGATCGGTTGCCGCCGCACCGGCATGTTCGTCACGAGTCCGAGCCGCATCTGTGGACCGCCGGTGAGATTCGCCGGGTGCTGGCCGTGATCGACCGCCAGTCGGCCTGCGACAAGCGCGACTACGCGATGATCCTGACCACCGCGCGGCTCGGTTTGCGGATCTCGGATCTCCGCCAGCTCGAGCTGGGCGACCTTGACTGGCGGGCGAAGACGATCACGATCGTGCAGCGCAAGACAGGCCGCCGGTTGAGCCTGCCGCTGCTCGACGACGTCGGCTGGGCGATCATCGACTACGTCCGAGACGGCCGTCCTGAGACGGCCTGCCCGAAGGTGTTCGTCAAGCATCGTCACCCGTTCGACGCGTTCGGGTGCGCCTCGTCGATCGCTTGCCGGCTGTCGCGGCACGCGGCCCGGGCGGGGATCGTGTTCGGGCCGGGCGAGGTGTGCGGGATGCACTCGCTGCGTGGCGCGCTGGCCGTCGCGATGATCGGCAACGGGACGTCGATACCGGTGGTGTCGGCCGTGCTGGGGCACGCATCGAGCGACACGACGCAGGCGTACTACCTGCGGTTCGACGTCGAACGGCTGCGCTGTTGCGCGTTGGACGTCGAAGACGTCATCGAGCGGGCCGCAGCGGGTGAGCACGATGTCTGAGATCACGCTGGCGGAACTGGTCGCCGACCTCGTCGCGCTGCGCCACGCCGGCGGATACCGGTTCAAAGTCCACGAGCGGGTCCTGCGCCAGTTCGCGGAGCACTGCCGGCGGGAGGGCTACTCGGACGGATCGATCACCAAAGAAGCCCTCGATGGGTTCCTCTACGGCCTTCACCTGCGGTCCAGCACCATCCGGCGCAACGAGCTGGCGTTACGCCAGCTCACCGAGCACGCCCAAACGGTCGGCTGGGATGCATACACCCCAGCCGCGAGAACACGCGTCCGAGCGTCTCACCAGCCGCCGTATGTGTTCACCGACGACGAGGTGCGCCGTTTGTTCGAAGCGATCGACGCTCAGCGAATGTCCTGCTACTCGAATAAGGCGATCGTTGACCCGGTGTTGTTCCGGGTGCTCTACGACACGGGGCTGCGGATGTCCGAGGCGCTGAAGCTGGCCGTCTCGGACGTGGACACGCGCGCGGGGACGCTGCGGATCCGCGACTCGAAAAACGGTGCGGGCCGAACCATCCCGATCACCGGCCGGCTCACCGGGACCCTCGACGCCTACCTCACGGCCGCGCACCCGACCGCCGCGGCCAGCGACTACGTCTTCTACAGCCGGGCGCCGGACAGGCAGATCAACCAGGCGACCGTCTACATGCGGTTTCGCGGCTACCTGGCTGATGCCGGCATCCCGCACTTCACCGGCGGTCCGCATCCACACTCGCTGCGTCACGGCTTCGCGGTCGCGAACCTGAGACGCTGGGCTCAGACCGGCCAGGACCTGGCCGTGATGCTGCCCTACCTGGCCTGCTACATGGGCCACGCCGACCTTCGCGGCACCCAGTACTACCTGCGGCTGACCGCGGACGCCTACCCGGACGTGATCGAAAAGGCCCAAATCCGGTTCGGTTACGTCATCCCCGCCCCACATGAGGACGCGTCATGAGCCGGCAGCCGATGCCGCCATCAGAGCTCGCCGGACGGTGGCTGACCAGGTTCTTCACCAGCTACCTGGCCGGGGAACGCGCGGCCTCACCAAGGACCATCGTCGCCTACCGAGACGCGATCAAGCTGCTGCTCATCTGGTTCAAAGACATCGAGCGGATACCGCCCGAGAAACTCCGTCTGGCTGACATCGACCGGCCGCGGGTCCTGCGATTCCTGGACTGGTTAGAAACGGAGCGCAACTGCGGGGCAGCGACCCGCAACCAGCGTCTCGCGGTGATCAAGTCGTTCTGCCGCTACACCGCCGTCGAGCAGCCCGACAATCTCGATCAGGTCACCCAAATCCTCGCGATCCGGCAGAAGAACACATCCGGCCCGCAGCTGGGATACCTAACCGCAGACGAGGTCAAGGCACTGCTCGCACAACCCGGCACGGCCAGCACCCGCGCGGTCAGGGACACCGTCCTACTCGCCGTGGCCTACGACACCGCCGCCCGCGTCCAGGAACTCTGTGACCTCAACGTCGCAGACATCCGGGCCGCCAACCCGATCACAGTCACGATCCGCGGGAAGGGATCCAAAACCCGGTACGTGCCGCTCATGGAGCCGACCGCCCAACTCGTCCTCGACTACCTGGAACACGTCGACCCGCACCCCAGTCTCGACGCCGACACGAGCCCGCTGTTCCACGGACCGCACCACTCCAGGCTGACCCGGTCCGGGATCGCCAAGCTCCTCGTCCGCCACGTGCGAGCCGTCCGAGCGCGCGACCCGAGCTGGGCTCCCAGCCTGCCGATCACACCCCACACGCTCCGACGCACCAGGGCGATGCACCTGATCCAGGCCGGCGTCAATCTGATCTACATACGCGACCTGCTCGGCCACGCCGACGTGGCGACCACCGAGGTCTACGCCCGCGCAGACGCGGAGACCAAACGCAAAGCGATCGAGAACGCCTACGAGCCATTGACCCCAGACGCACTACCGGACTGGACCGCGGACCCGTCCCTGATCGACTGGCTCGACTCGCTCGGACGCTAACCCAACCCGCCACGTTATGCGGACAAAAACAACCCCCAACAGCCCCGCTACCAGCCGAAACAGTCAGACAGGGCGCATAACCCCGGCGTCCACCAAATGTCTGTTATGCGGAATTCCGCATAAGCGGCACACCTTCGGCACCCGGATGATCGCCAGGGCCGAGATCCGCCGGGTGCAGGAATGGATGGGGCACGCCGACATCCAGACCACGATGAAGTACCTGCACTACGCACCTCGGCGCGAGGATGCGGAGCTAGTCGCCCTCGCCTTCGGCAGCGAATCCCGCGCTGCGTCGCACGAGAAGGCGGACTGATCGCCGACGCAACGCGCGATCTGCGACCGCACCCAAATCCCAAATTGGTACCTTAATGGTATGAGCAAGCAGATCGCTGTACGCCTATCCGACGACCTCGTGGCCTTCGTCGACGAGATCGTGAATAGCGGCCAAGAGCGCAGTCGCGCCGCTGTTTTGGCGCGTGCGCTCGAGCGGGAGCGGAGACGGATGGTCGCCGAACGCGATGCCGAGATCCTTCAAGCAACAGGCCCGGACCCCGAACTAGAGGGCTTGGCCGACTATGCGGCTGGAATCAGGGCGAATCCCTGATGCGGCCCATCCATCTAGCGCAACTGGATAAGTCACGGCCGGTACTGGTGTTAACGCGAGAACTCGCGCGACCCCACATGAACATGGTGACGGTCGCGCCGATCACGACCACAATCCGCGGCCTTTCAAGCGAGGTCCTGGTCGGACCGGACAACGGACTGAACGAACAATGCGTTGTCGCGTGCGACCACGTGACGACCGTTCCAGTGGGGGCTCTGCGGTCACAGATCGGCCGCCTCCTTCACGAGCAGGAGACCAAACTCAGGGACGCGATCCACGCAGCATTCGACCTCGAGTGAGACTGAAGGTCACCAGGTCTTGGCTGAGCCTGCGTTGAGGCGCAGACCTTGAAGGGCCCGCGTGGCAGCAGCACCGGTGGAGACGTGTGCCATACGCCGCTGCAGGGTCACCCTCTTGCTGATACGAGTGCGCAGATGGTTTGGGTCGTCGGGCTCCAGACCCCACGTCTCGGATGTCGTTGGGTGCTTCGGCTACCCCTCGGATGGAAAGCGACACTGCAGCTCGCGGTTGGAGTGCGCGGTCGCACAGGGCCGTGGTCACCGACTCCGGTGCGCGCGGTGGCCGGCTCTGCATAGGTACGGGCTGTGCACCGGTGGCTCGCACTGCACTGCTGAGATTCGTCCGCACCAGCAGCCACCATTGGGGCGGTCGCGAGTGATGCTTCTCCGATTTGGATGGGGGAGCGTCCTCGCCTGCGCCGACCTGGTCGATGGCCACTCTCGCAATCCGCCTCGGCGAGGGACAGCGGGCCCGCCGCCGACCAGCGGGCTGTCCCCCTTGGTCCCTTTCGGAACTCTGCCTCGGCGTGATCGTGGTGCTCGGGTTCGTGGCCGACCAAACGGTCGAGGGAATCGTCGTGGAGTTCCGCTCTCTCAGGAATAGCTCGCCGGCTGGTGCGGTGCGTCGCGCGAGTGCGACTAAAGCCGCTCTCGGCGCTGCGCACGCCGGGGTGTATCGCGACGGGGCGGCGTGGGGTGCTCATCCGCGATGTGGACTGGCTGCGCAGCACGCGTACGGCGAGCTCTAACGGGCCGCTGGCCGCTCGATCCGCTGCGCCGTTCGAAGCGGCGACTGCGTCAAAGGACGCACGACTACAGCGTCAACCGCCGTGGGCGCGTCGCTCGCGTCGCGGGACAGTACCGGCACCGACCCGGACGACCAACCCACTGGCCACCGGGAACCCCCCGCCAGACCACGTCGGAGGAGCAAGCCATGTCACCGTACTCGCACTACGAGATCGCCCGCGCCCGTCAGCAAGAGATCGTCAGCCGCGCGCTCAACTCTCACTATCGCCACGCTACGCGGACGACCGTGAGTGGGCACCGCAGTGTCAGGCATCGCCTCGTCCAGGCCGCCGCGGCGCTGGCACGTTCGTCGCCGCGGCCAGTGCCGTCACGGTGAGCGAGGCGCATTCGAGCCAGTCTCCGATAAAGCGCCAGGCCAGCCATATTTCGGCACAGCAGCTTGCACGGGAGATTCGCGCGTTCGAGGCCAAGGGCTTCGTCCCGACCGCGTGCACGGTGCGCGGCACGCTCATGCGCAACTACAGCACCGGTCAGTCGGTAACCGTCACCTGGTAGCCGCCGCGTGCTGGGGCCGCGGGGCCGAAAGCGCGGGGCGCGACCGCATCGCCAGTTTCCCGTGCTTCCATTCAGGACCCACTTGGCGATCGGCCCGATGCGAGCCAGGACCGGGGGGCGTTTGAACATCCGGCTCGAGTGGTGCTCCGGTCGCGAGCGCTTGTCGCGGTGCGCAGGTGGCCGTAGAATCGCACGCGGGAGCAGGATTTGGGCCGAGGGCGACTCCACTGATGGCCGACGTTTTCGTCTCCTATTCACGCCGGGATGCTGTGTTCGTCCGGCGGATCGCAGATTCGATCTCCGAGCGGGGTAAGGAGGTGTGGCTGGACACCGAGGGAATCGCGGACGGCGAAGTATTTCCGGAGGCGATCAAGCGCGCGATCGAGCAGTCCGATGCGTTCCTGTTCGTGATCACGCCGGACGCGGTGAGCTCGGCCTACTGCGAGAACGAGGTGGAGTACGCGCGCGATCTTCAGAAGCGGATCGTGCCCGTGTTGCGCGAGCTCGTCCGCGATTCGGAGCTGCCGGCGGAGATTCGGAATCGCAACTGGATCCCGTTCACCGAGGACGCCGAGTTCGACCACTCGATGGCGCGGCTGGTCAGCGCGCTCGACACGGATCTGGAGGCGAACAAGGCGCACACGCGGTGGTTGGTCAAGGCGCTGGAGTGGAGTTCCGAGGGCCAGGACAAGAGCTTCTTGCTACGCGGCTCGGAGCTGAAGTCCGCCGAGGAATGGCTCGCGGCCAGCCCCGAGGACGCCGACCCCGCGCCGACGCAGCTTCAGCGCGAGTACCTGCTCGCGAGCCGCAACGCGTCCGCACGCCGGCAGCGAGCACTCATGGCGGGAAGCTTGGTGGTCGCCGTGGTCTCGATCGGGCTCCTGATCTTCGCGCTGATCTCCCGCGGACAGGCGATCAGCTCGCGCGCTCAGGCCGACTCGGAGCGGCTCGGCGCCCGCTCCCAGGCACTCGCCGCCGAGAGCCAAGCCCAGCTCCCCAACGACCCCGAGATCTCGGTGATCCTCGGCATGCGCGCGGTGCAGACGAGGGCGACGCCACAGTCTCTGTTCGCCCTGCGCGCTGCGCTCGACGCCTCACCGCTCGAGCGCGCTCTGCCGACAATCGCAAACCCCGGGGGGTGTCTATCGGCTGCCATGAGTCCCGACGGCCGGGAGATCGCCGAGGGGACCTGCAACGGGCTCGTGCGGATCCTCGACGCGGCCACAGGACGGGTGTTGAGAAGCAACAACATCGGTGTTCAGGTCACCTCGCTTACGTTTTCCCCTGACGGGGACACACTCGCCGGCGCCGCAGGTGACGGCGTATGGGTGATCAATCCCCAGACCGTAGCCGCGGTCGCGTGGAAAGGCGCCTTGTCGATGGGCACAACCTCGGTGGCTTTCAGCCCGAGTGGGCATACGCTCGCCGCCGGCTCGGGGGACGGACTGGCAATCGGTCCTGTGAACGGCGCGGCTCTGGGGACAGAGTTGAGCGCGCCGCTTGACGGCAACGTCATATTCAGCCCAGACGGTCGGCTGCTGTTCGCCGGGGGGCAGGACGCCTCCGTCCACGTCTACGACGCTGGCACGGGCCGCTTGATCCATCGGATCCTCGCTCCTCCGCGAGTGACCTCATCGCCGGAGGTCGTCGCCGTGAGCCCCAACGGTAGGCAACTGGCTGTCGCCTATCCGGTGAGTGCGCAGAACGCGACCTACGCGGTGTCGATCTACAGCACGTCGACGTGGCGCGAGCAGTCGACGCTGCTGACGCTCCCGGACGTGCAGATCACGGCGCTCGCGTTCAGCCCGGACGGCTCCCGCCTCGCCATCGGCGCCTTCGATGGCACGGCCGGCGTGTGGTCGATTCCAACCAAGCAAGAACTGGTCTCCTACGACGGGCCAACGGCAGCGATCAGCTCGATCGCCTTCACTCCCAATGGCAACTCCGTGCTCACTGCATCCAACGACGGCGTGGCGCGGATATGGCGCGCGATCGGCGTCGAGCAGTCGTTCCAGATGCTGCCGTTGGCTGGAGCGCCCGCGCAACTCGCCTTCGACGGCAACACCGTCGAGGCTGTGCCCTTCGAGCATCCGGTGGTGTTCCGGGCGTCGGCCGCCGGGGGTCACGCAGTCCGGCGGGAGACGCTGCCGGGTGTCCACGCGGCCGTGCTCAGCGGCGACGGACGCTTCTCGCTCGGTCTCGGCACCACGCCGTCGGTGTTGCCTCAAGCAGTGCCACTCACGATCTGGGACACCCATTCCGGTCGCGTCGTGCGGCGGCTACACATCACCTCGGTTCCCGCATTTGAGGGCACTGAGACCGTCACCTTCAACTGGAACGACACACGCGTGGCCCTCTTGGAAGGATCGGCTACGAGCGGGCCGATTGCCGTGACCCTGTCGATCGCGACAGGTAAGACGGTGGAGCTTCAGAACGCCTTCACGGCATGCGAAGCGCCACCCAGCTCGTTCGCGTTCAGTCGCGACGACCGCCGAATCGCCGGCGCCGACTTCTGCGGCTACGCCGACGTCTGGGATGTCCAGACCGGGCGGCTGCTAAGACACGTGAACCAAGGTGGCGAGGTCTCCGCCGTGGACCTCAGCCCCGACGGGTCCCGACTCCTCGTGTCCTCGTGGGACTCGCGCGCGACGATCTGGAGTGTGGCCACCGGACGTCGGCTCGTGAATCTGATCGGCGACACCCGCGGTCTGGAAGGAGCGGCCTTCAGCCCCGACGGGTCACTGGTCGCGACATCCAGCCTCGACCGCACCGTGCGGATTTGGGACCCGCGCACGGGCCAAGCACTGCGCGTGCTCACTTTTCCCGACGTCCAATCGCCGCTTGCCTTCAATGCCGACGGAAGCCAGTTTGCCGTGGCGGAGAGCGACCCAGCTCCGGGTGCTCCGGACGCCGTGCGCGTGTTCGACACCTGCCCGGCGTGCACCGACGCACGCGGACTGTTGTCGCTCGCCGCTCGGCACGTGACCAACCAGCTCACGGTGCTCGAGCGGACCGTGGTGAACGGTGCCTGAACGATAGCCGACGTGTTCGTCTCCTGTTCACGACGGGGTGCAGAGTTCGTGCGACGGATGGCGGATTCGATCTCCAAGCGCGGAGGTCGACGCGACAATAGCTTTCTCCTGCGCGGATCGGAGCACCGATGTCAACTGCGTCGGATCGCTGCCGGCACCCAATGCTCCCGACACCCCAGCTCGATGATCCGAATGGCTTACCATTCGATTGAGCTGCGCCAGTCTCGCCGGCGCTGCTGCGTCTGATCTATGGAGGGGAGCACTCCGCCGCCCGGGCGAAGCGAGACTGTCGGTCCGCCAGAATCCAGCAGTGGCCGCCCTCCCTGTTGGCGCGGGCGCTACCGCTTCCGCATCCAAATCGAAGAGCATCACCGGCGACAGCCGCGATGGTCGTTGCTGCTCAGGACGATCAGCGAGCGTGGTTCGGCGGTCCCGCCGGCCCGCCCTCGATGCACGCGCAAATCGTCCATCTCGGTAGCTTATTTCCCGTCCAGGAGCACTTCTCCGTCGCCGTGGCGAACCGGGAGCGTTTCGTCTTTGCGCCCCTCGTCGTCGTCATGGCCTGGATCGTCCGCACGCCGTGGAAGGCGTTCGGATAGGGGTGGAACATGAGAAGGCGCCTCAACTGAGACGCGCGACCAGGCGCCGGGTTGGAGGTGGATCACCGGTGCAACGGGACGTCGGGCACTCACCGCTGGCCAGTCCGGGCCGCTAGCGCGAGACGTGGGACAGACGGTCGTCGCGGTCCACTGCGTGGGCGCGCTGCCCTTGACAGGGAAGGAGGCTCGAGCGCCCCGGCCAACACGTTGGCAGGGGCGCTCGAGCGGCGTTGAGCGTTAGTGCTTCTTGCTGATGGTCGCCTCGAACGCCTGCCCGCGCAGGAATGCGAGCAGCCTTGCTGCTCGGGTTCGCTGGAAGCTGGCGGTTCTGGCTTGGGCAGCGCGAACCGCGGCTCGCAGTGCGCGGCGTGAGATAGTCGCCTGCTCGCCGGTGGCGGGCGGGTTGACCGCCTGCGGATAGAAGAGCGAGGCAGGGTTTGCCTGCATGAAGTCGTAGGCCAGCTGGGTTGCTGGGAGGTTCAGAGGTCGTTGACTTGCGTCTTCCTGCCAGGGCACGACTTGTCGGAAGGCGTTCCACGCCGCGGTGGGCGCGGCGCCGAACGAGCGGGCCAGGCCGAGCTTCTGTCCCTGAGCCTGGCGCACGTTCAGCCAATACGTCGCGGTGAGCAGGTCCTCGGCCAGCAGATACGAGCTGTCATCGACCGCGAGTCGCGCCCGAGCCACCTTGATGCGGCCCTCTGCTTGAAGGTCCTCGACGTTCTGGACGATGGCGTTGCCTTGAGCTGGTACGGGGTTCTGCAGCGTCTGGATTTCGGCCATTAGATCGGCGACGTTGTAGTCGTTGTCGCCGGGTGCCGCGTTCGCAAGCTCGGTTGGCGTGAGCACATCCGAGGGCGTGATGACGGTGAAGAACGTGTTCGAGAATCGCTGGATCCGCTGATCGATCGCCGTGTCCATGTTCGCGACCGCGTTGGTCAGCGCCTCGATCTGGTTATCGACGTTGATCGGCTCCCAGTTGGCGTTCGACAGGATGTAGCCGTGCTGGCAGCCGTTTCCGACACAGCTCGCGTTGTCGGGGCCTCCGTGCACGTAGTACTGCATGAACCACGGTGTGCTGAGCTCCGGCGAGTCGCTCGGCTTCCACCCAACCGCGACGACCGGGTTGTGGTCGGAGGAGTTCATCTGCAGCTTGAGCTCGTTGCGCAGCTGCGCCCACACCTCCCACGCGCTGCCGTCGCGCTGGCTGCTGGCGCGCAAGCTCTCGGGGTCCTGGATGATCCGGAACGGCACGTGCGTGCTCGAGAGCTGGTCTAGGTTGAACAGGTAGCTGCCCTTGATCATGTCCATGACCCGGGCGGCGTCAGCGTTGAGCCAGCGGAACGGCCGCGCGGTTTGCACCGGCGCCGACAGCGGCGTGACGCTGCTGTTCATGCCCTCGAGATCCATGGCGTAGATCAGATCAGCCCAGTTGAACACGCGCTGGCTGTCATAGACCAGGAGCGCCGCCTGACCGACGGTGTAGGCGTTCGTGCTCGCGAGGGCCCCGTCGTCGAATCCGAACGGCTGTAGCGGTTGCAACCCAGCCTCCGCGAGGGCTTGCGACGCCGGCATCCGGACGCCGTGGTAGTAGACGTCGCCGACTCCGACCATCGCTGCCGCCACTTGGTAGAGCTGCGGCAGGTCGCCCTCGCCCGGCGAGCCGCGCGAGAACACCACGGGTGTGATGTCGTCGTTGATCAGCGCCAGCAACATCTGGGTCAGCTGCGGGCTGGCGGCCTCGTAGGTCATGGTGTTGGCTCTGACGGCCATCATCGCCCGAACGATCTCCTCATCGTTGACCTCGGGGCCCAACCCGAACGTCTTCCCCGTCTTGAATGCGTACAGCTCGTTCTGCGAAATCAGCTGCTTGTTCGCCGGGGAGAGCGGATCACCCGAGAAGATCACCTCTTGGCGCCCAGCGCCGGTGCCTCGATTGAAGTAGTAAATGGGGATGTTCTCGCGAGCCCCTTCCAACAACAGGTCGTAGGCATTCAGCGAGCGCTGGAGCGCATCCGATGTGAGCTGCACCTTCGCTCCATACCGCGCGATCGCGACCAGCTTGGCGGGGGTGAGATTTTGACCGTTGAGCACGATCGTCTGGTTCGCATCGAGCGGGGTTATCGGGTTATAGGCAGAGGCGGCGGACACCTGAACCGCAAGCAGCATCACGCCCACGGCACAGGAAACCACAATCGCCGCTATCGCACGACGGTACATATAGACCTTCCCTTCCGTCTGTCTCGATTGACAATCCCAACGCGTGCACACAGGCTGCTCCCCGTAAAGGGAACTGACACTGACCGTGCGCCTATAGAGTTGACGGCGCCCCGCAGTCGCCCTGGCGTCACTACAACGCGGTTACGTGTGTTTCAGCCAACGGAAACGCGTGACTAGGGGGTGCCCACTGTCACCGGACACGCCGACGCGAGCGCCCGAGGGAAAGCTAGCGTCTCGAACATCGGGACGCGGCCCGCTCCACGCCCACGGCTCTCCTCCTTCTCGGCGCCTTCCCCACGTGTGCAAATTTGTGCAAGACGACACCAGCATACACCCGCTCGGAACCAATGCAATGGTCATTCCCCAGTGCGGTCGGAACGGGGATGCAAGGGCCAGAGCTTCCCTAACTTTCACTCTGCTACCAAGAACCCGGCGCGGACTAGCTACTTCCCGCGGAAAAAGTCGGGGGTTTGAGACGCCCGGTTGCCGTCCGGTGTGACAGTGAGAATGCCCTGTAAGTAATGGGGTTTCTTGCTGAAAGGGGAGTGCATGCTGACGCTCTTGGCGGAGCAGCCGGAGTGCTTGTGGGACGACGCCTTGCCGATCGAGGTCAAGGAGTTGCCCCAGGATTTGGCGGCGTTGGATGTGTTGTTGGGCGACCCGGACTTGTTGTGGCCGATCGTGGAGCGGTTCGGTCGCGAAGTGGTCGAGGATCGACGGGCGGTGCTGACGGATGGGCGGCCGACGATCGCGATGGAGACCTATATCCGGATGATGGTGCTCAAGCAGCGCTACCGGTGGGGGTACCGGACGTTGGTCGCGGAGGTGTCGGACTCGATTCACCTGCGCCGGTTCTGCCGGATCGCGCTGTCGGAGCGGGTGCCGGACGAGTCGACCGTTCGCAAGCTCACCCGGCGGATCGGCCCGGAGACGGTGTCGGAACTCACGCGCGCGATGATCGTGCAGGCGTGTCGGGAGAAACGGTTCCGGCCGCGGGCGGTCCGTGTCGACTCGACCGTGGTCGAGGCGGACGTGAAGTACCCGACCGACTCCGGGCTGGCCTCCAGCGGGATCAAGGTGCTGGCGCGGGAAGGACGCAAGCTCGCGAAGCTGATCGGCGAGAAGAAGGCCCGGGTCCGGGATCGCTCGCGGTCGATGGGCCGCAAGCTCCGCGCGATCACGCGAACGGTTCGTCGCCGTTCTGGGGAGGCCAAGCAAGAAGTGCTGAAGCTCACCGAGCAGACCGGCGAGCTGCTGACACGCTCGGTGAAGGAGGCGCGACGGGTCGCGAAGATTGCCCGTGGCAGAGCACGCGGTCGGGGCGCGAAAACCAAGCTCCGGGCGGCCACGCAGTTGGAGGCGCTGGCCGACCGATGCGAGAAGGTCGCCCGGCAGATCCGTCAGCGGGTGGCTGGCGAGCCGATCACCGACCGGATCGTGTCGTTGTTCGATCCGGACGCGCGGCCGATTCGCAAGGGGAAGCTCGGCAAGCCCAACGAGTTCGGGTTCGTGTCGCAGTTGGCGGAGGTGACCGAGCACACCCAGCGCGGTGCGCGGGGCCTGATCCTGCCGGGCGCTGCGACACAGATCGGGAACCCGGGCGAGGACGCGCTGCTCCCGGCGACGATCGCGGAGCTCGGGCGGCTCGGGATCCGGGTGCAGGAGGTCGCCGTGGATGGCGGGTTCAACGTCGGACCGACGACCGCCGCGCTCGAGGACCTTGCGCCGAAGAACGTGTTCATCGCCGGCCGGCAGGAACCCGGCTCGAAACGCACCCAACGTCGGATGCGGCGCTACCGCACGGGCGCGGAGGGCCGGATCAGTCACCTCAAACGCCGCTACGGGCTGGACCGATCCCGCCTAAAAGGCGACGAGGGCCGGCAGATCTGGACTGAATGGAGCATCCTGGCCTACAACGCCGACACCCTCGCCGTCCGGGAGCGGTGAAACACTCCCAACCGCTCCTTCAGCAAGAGCAAACCCATTACTACGATCCGGCCGCGGGGTTCAGTCCGCGGCCGCCTCGTCTCTCAAGGGTTTATCCGCGGCAAGTAGCTAGGTGAAGCCGTCGGCGGAGCCCCAGGCCATCAGCAGCGCCGGCTCAATCCGACCCAAGCAACCAGCGGTCCAAAACCGAAGTTCACACCGGGATGATCGAGGTCGTCTCTCCGAACCCCGCACGCGCATTCCTTCCGGCGGGCCGTCACGTGCGCAAATTGGTCTAACATGTCGCGGGAATACACCCGAGGCGCGGACAACCGACTGTAACGTCACGTCCGCTCGATAGGACCGCGGAAACCGCGGTCGGAAGCCAGCTGACGCGGAGCCGCAGACCAATTCATCCGCCAGCGTCAGCGCTGATCATCCCCGCCCTTGCGTGCCTCCTCGCCGGCCGCTGCGGCGGCGGCACAGAGCGCCCGCCTACTCAGCGCGATGTCAACACGATCGCCGCAGCGATATCTGACATCGTCGACCAGTGCAGTCGGTAGCGGCCGGGTATATCGCCAGCGCAGACGGCGCCTCGGTCAAACGCGACGTCGACGCGCTGCTAGACGCCCACCGCCAGCTCCGGGCCAACGCCACCTTGGTCATCGACCCAGCCCCCGCGCTGACAACGCGCACGACCCTGCGCAACGAGCTCGCTCTGGCCGAAAGGAACCTCCAAGAAGCCGGCTGCTCGCCAGCGCAGGCGAGGCGCGGGCGCGGACGCCCTCCGCCACCACTGAACTGCCGCGGCACGAGCAGTTCGGCCCCACGATGGGCCGATCGCACGTCGACACCAGGTGCAAACTAGCTCAGCTGCTGGAAGCAGAGCCGCCCCGGTTGTCAGCGACGTGCTTCGGCCCAACCCCGAGGCCCATGTCCTCGACCTCCGGCAAAAGCCCGTCCACGGTTGCGACCAAGCAATACTCAGATTGTCCCTAGGTCGGACCGTGCGTGGGCTATCACCCTGCTGACCGCGGCGAGCTTGAACCGCGCAAACCAGGACGGCCGGCCAGTTCCGCTCTACGCCAGAGCGGAACCGCTCCCGACCCGCGTCGCGCTATCGAGAAGGACGAGGTGCGAGCGTCTCGGCGCTCGCAGACCTCTGACAGCCGCTTCGCCTGCGCGAGCGACAGGCGGCGCGAGCCGGCGTGTTAGCCGAGGTCGATCGAGCCAGCTAACGCCGGCGCACTGGAAGCGGAGGCCAGCCCCGACCTCGACGACGTGCTGGTTTGGACGAGATCCAGCAGCGCTTCGATTGCGCGGCCTGAGACGATCGGTTCGCGAGGCGAAGCGATCGTCGCGCGGGAAGCAAGGTTTGACGCACGTAATGGTGCATCTGCACACAGGGCCGATACGGTTGCTTGCGCGAACGCCGGCGGCCAGCAAATTGGCTTCGCTGGTGCTTTCGCCCAAACCCGACCGTGCGGCCAGGACCCTCCGGACGACCGCTTTCATATTCTCGGCGCTCGGCGCTCGCTATCGGGTTGCCACGGAAGGAATCGGACGACCGGAGCGTGCCACGACGTCCTCCGAGGAACGACGATTGGTGCCCACTCACAACGTCGGCGCTGGCGGCACGAGAGCCGCGGGTGGCCCCTTCGCCGGTGAAGCGGCCACCAGACGCTCGGCCCTCAGACTGCTGCAGCCGGACAGAGGGGGTCAAGAGGTTGGCGCCAACTCTGAATGCCCGCGCGCAGACGAAGGCAGGTCTACCGCCGCTGACGGCGCGGGCCTCGCCTCTGGCCAATCTCGGGACGCTCGGGTCCGCGGCCCGCAGCCGCGGATGCCGACGCGCTCGGAGTGGCGCTTTGCCATGAACTCGGGTGCGAGGCCACGCCGATTGCGCGGTCACGAAGGTGCTTGCGGATCGCCGGAGTCTGTGACGGGCAGCAAGCACTCCGCCGCTGTCGCCCTCATACTCCGAGCGGGCATCAGCCCGGGCCCGCTGATCCCTTCCGCGACGGACGACGAGCACGAGCTCCCGACGGGCTCCCGGTGCCTCGAATGGCTGCTGCTAGCCGCCGACATTGCGGCATTCCCCGATCGTGCCCGAGACGTCGCCCCGTCGCGAATATAGGATGCGGCCGCTCGGCCGGACAAATGTGCGAGCCTCGCGTTCGACGAGGCGGGCGTCAGGCGCTCTCGCGTCTAGCCCGCAGGCGAAAGCGCGGACCACTCGAACCATTAAGATCGGCTGTCGTTGGTCAGCCACCGGGGGTCGGCCAGACCGGGGGCTGGGGGTTGTTGAAACGCTGGGCATCGTCGCGGCGATCGCGGTCGCCGCTCCGACGATTGCCTTACAGCACTGGAGTCCATCAGTTCGACGAAACCCCTCAGGTGACCCCCGGAAATCGGCCGGGACTCCAGAACCGTGTCGCCGGGCGGAGCCAACGTCGGCCCGACTGGCGCTTAGTCTGCCGCGACGGTCGGCGGCACGATCTCTTCCAGCACGTGAAAGAAGCCTGAGGCGAGAACCTCAGTCTCGAACTCACTCATCCGCTCGACCCGGCCGAGCTCCGCGGACATCCAGTCGGGATCGTCGCGCAGCGCTTCGTATCCGGCCTCGTCGAGCTCGAACAGGCTCCACGTCGCGATCACGTCTGGGTCATCCTCGCTGCGCGCGATCCAAATCTTCGTCATTCCCGCGGGCCAGTGCTCGAGCGAGTCGGGCTCCCATGCGCGGCGAAAGCGCTCGTAAGCGCCAGGCTTCAGCCGGCGCACCACCATCGCGTACATCATGACGTCCAGCCTCCTCGAGTTGGGGGACCGGACAAACATAACTGCCTGCGACCTTCGCGAGAGATGCACACAACCGAGTCGCCTGACCCAGCGCGAAGCCATGGCGGAGACTCCCGGCGACAGCCTTGTGAGCGCTGGGCAACAACCCCCTGAGGGACGCGGCTCTAGCGGCCGGACGATGACCGCGTGAAACTGTCGGGCTTCCGCGGATCGCAGCTGCCACGCCGTGCCGTTATGAAGGCTCTGGTGATGCTAAGCCGGAGCGCTTACACCAGCCACGCCGAGCTGCTGCATCATCGCCAGCATGTCGACGACTCCCCAATGCTCCGCCACGAGGCCGTCGTCGTCGAACCGCATGATGTCGATGAGCTGCACGTCGACGCTCTTGCCCGTCGCCGGCATCCCCATCAACTCACCCTCGTGAGTTCCGGTCGCTCGCACGCGCGCAACGACCTTGTTACCGCTGGCCAGAACGTCCTCGGCTTCCATCCGCAGATTGGGAAACGCCGCGCGGCACATGCGAAAGAACTCAAGGACGCCGTCCTTGGTTGGCGGGAGGCCGGGAGTCTCCTCGTGCTCGACGAAGTCGTCTGCCAGCAAAGCGCCGAACCCGTCGATGTCTCCGGCGTTGAGCAGGTCATAGAGGCGTCGCTGCGTGGTCGCGTGGTCCATCGTGGTCCTTTCGTGGGGTCGGCCGACCCCACTCGGATCACCAGCTCCGCCGGCAATCGAACCGCCCGCCGCGACTCGCCTTGGACGCTAGGACACCGGGACCAAACACCTTGGCTTGGGGCGGCCAGCGCTCCACCTCGAGGTCGAGAAGCGCGTTCGAGCGCAGAACAGGTGTCTACGCGCCGCCGGCGGGGGTCGGACCCTCGTATTCGCCGTAAGCAGAGTCGAATGACCACTGCTGGTCTGGGCTGACAAGCACGTGTCTCGAGCGACTCCGGCGGTCTGGTGGATGATAGGCAGCGGCCGATGATCGATCAGCCGCTCGTCTTGCGGTTCCGCGGCCTTCGAAGATCCGATGCGCGCGAGTTGGCCGACAACGTCGGCGCAGAGGCAACGATCGTCTCGGAGGAATCACCCCCGGTCGGCGGCTACGGCGACCTTATGCGTGCGCTGAAGCCGATGGCGGTGACTGACGCGCCCTGCGGCTGGGCTCCGGAGCCCGTACGTTTCGGTCGGACCCATTTCTTCTGGGTCGAGGCGTTCGGTAGGCACCTAGCGATCACTCGTTCAGGCTCCCAGTCACGGGCGCCGCTGGGCTACTTGAGCGTAGGGGGCGCCCAAAGTGCCAAACCCGCGACCGCCGACGCTCTTGACGACCATGCGAACATATGTTCGCCCCCATGCGCGAGTACGGCTTCACGATCACCGAGCACGATCTGGATCGCCCGTGGATGGTGCTCGCGAGCGAGCATCGCACGATCAAGCTGCCGGATGGACTGGACTTCTTCGCGTGGGCGCACAAGCAGTGGCCAGCGCCACGGTGGTCCGTTCAGCTGGACCCCTGGGAACTCGCTCCGGCATGGCGGCGTTGAGTTGCGCTTGCTCCATCGGATGCCCCGATGAGGCAATGAGCCTACGCGAGCTAGTCGTGCCCAGGCTGCTGATCCTTCGTGGTGGAGGTGCCCGGCGCACGGCCGGTCCGAAGTTCGCCGCGACAGTTCGAGCCGGGTGGACCTATCGGACCGGGCGTATGCAGCTGGTCGACGCCGGTGGCGTTAGCTCGAGGCGCGCCCGTTCGACGTGGCGAGCCTGCGGCGAGCCTTCTGCACCGACGGCAGCGCGGCCTTCGCCTTCGCCAGTGGCCGGGCGCGGACGTCGACGCTCGCGGGCTTGGCGGCGATCGTGATCTCCTCGCCGGTGGCCGGGTTGCGGCCGGTGCGCTTCTTGGTGGCGGGCTTGACGCGCACGGTCAGCTGGACGAGCCCTCCGAGGCGGACCTTCTGTGCATTGCCCAGCTCTTGGAGCACGACCTCATCGAAGGCGTCGAGTGCCCGCTTAGCGTCCGCCTTGCTCATCTCGGCGCGGTCCGCGACGGCGGCGATCATCTGGGACTGGGTCAGCGCCATGGCTGCTCCTCCTCAAACGGTGTTGCATGTATAGCGATATTCAAGCTACCGCCGCGGACGGAGGGCCAGTGTCTCCCCAAGGGTCGGCGACCAACTCTGTCGCGAGGCTCTTCGGGTTGGAGACCCCACGGTTTTGGCGTCCACCGCCCGGGACGTGAGTTCCCCGGCCGTTGAGCGGTCGTGTCTGGAACAGCTAGAGAAGATGCCTGTTGACCAGCGCACGCCGTGCGAGTGGGTTGATCGGTGGCGTCAACAGTTGCCTACGTCGGTATCCGTGGACCGAAGCCCGACGACGGACATGGAAGACCACGAGTCGTGGGCGTCGTCCGTAACGCCGAGAAACGCACGTTGGCGCTGGCCGATGAGCGGTATCTGCGCCAAGAGAGTTTCGAGTGGGGATATGACGGAGCCGGACCGGCGCGGCTTGCGCAGGCGATCCTCAACGAATTTCTCGGCATCGAAGTGGACGTGCTCGTCGCCCGTATCTTCATGCGGGAGGTGGTCGCCCGCCTTCCGTCGGAATTTGAACTCGACGGATGCGATATCGCCCACTGCCTGACTGACCGCCTCGGCGCCGCATTACGCGAGGAGGCGCGCGCATCCGTACAGGCGCCGGGACTTTCCGGCGCGCACAAACCGGGTTCGATCGTGCTGCCTTGCATGGAAAGGAGTAGCGGACGGGTGACCGCGCCCGGCGGCGTCTGCTTGCTGGGCGCGCGACAGCGGCGCATCCTCGCGAAGTTGCACGCAGTCGCCAACGGACCGGCGCGACCCGGGCTGGCCTACACGAAAGGAATTGTCCGCGACCACCGTCACCACGTCGTCCCGGTGGCCGATCGGAGTCGTCAGGCGACGCCGCTACGCGGCTTTTGCAGATGGCTGCTCAAGGTCCAGCGCCGCGAGCAGGCTCCCCTACGGAATCCGTGTGAAGCGGAAGTTCAACCGGCCAAGCTGCTTCGCGGCCTTGCCGTGATGGTCGAGTGTGACGGAGGCATACGCGAGGCCGCGGCACCATGTCGAGTTGCCCGACACTACGTTGTCAGTAGGAGAGAAGCTCACGCTGATTCTCCTGCCCTTTGCACGCGGCACGTTCACGTCCGTCTCGGCGACCTCCTGGCCATTGCAGGTCCCGGTCCCGTTGACCAACACGGCGAACGCGTAGCCGGCTTTGATGCCCGGCGACGTGAAAGACACGTGCACCGTGTCATCGATGTGCGGAGTCGAAGGACTGAGCTTCAGGTCCAGCGAGGACCCACCTGTTGCCAGCGCGGTCGCCGGGAACGCAACGACAGCACCGACTGCGGCCAGACATCGAAAACGCATCGCTCAAGCCTAGCCCAATCGTTGCGCCTCGTATCGTGGCAAAGCACAAGCCGGCGCCGGCGCGTCGGAGTGCTGGATCGTCGCCAATCGAGTCGTCGGCTTCAAGACGCTTGCCAGAAGTGAAAGTGATCGTGCGGAAAGAGCCGTCGTCGGACTCGAGGGCAAGGCTGCCTTCCCGCTGCCGCCGTTCACGAGGCAGGACATCCCGCCCTGGCGAATCGAGGAGCAGGGTGGAGTCGGTCGTCCTGCGCCTCGGAGTGCCGCAGGGACTCGCGTTCAAAGTTTGCGGCGCCCGGCTGAGCAGCCTAGTCAGTCCGAGCCCGAACGGCGATCGTACGCCACCGGCGATCGTGCCGGTTGTGTATGTCGTGTGTATGTCGTGTGTATGTCGTGTGTATGTCGTGTGTCAGCCAAGAACGCGGGGCCTCACCTTGCGGAGCGACGTGATTCGCCCTGGCCTGGCGCGGAGGTGCCTACCGCGACGGATTCCTTGGACAGCATCATGATAAGACTCCACTGCAGGACTTCTGACACCACGCCGCTCTTAGCGTCTGACAAGACGGCAATCGCAGATACGGTCGCTGGTCCCTCGACGAACTTCCCGACGACGCCCGTGCCGGGGGCGCGTGGGGGCGGGGCGGCAGCGCTTATTGTGAATGTTCCTCCGGCGAACGGAGTCGTCTTGCCCGCGAGGAAATCGATCGCCAGACCAGCGGCGGCCTGCCCAGGGCCTCCGGGCTGGGCCAGCCAAACGTGCAGCAACGTGACGTGGCAGCCCGGTTTTTTGGTGACTTCACCAATGATGGTGACCTTGCCATCGACGTCGGGTTCTAGCGTAACCGCGTGTATGTTTGATGCCGGCATTGGTTTACCCCCTGGCGAGCTTTGACTTATTCGCGAGCGATGGGACCTGCAGCGAGGGTGTCGGGCGACCGCTGCGTGTGGTAACATCCTCGCTCAGATGAGTGAGGAACGAACTAGCACTCAGGGCAGCAACTGAGTTTCCTTTCTGTTGGTAAAGCTCGAGGGCTTCCGTGCCCCTCGCGCGGGCCACGTCTAGGCGTCCGGCTTGGTGGAGGATGTGGGCGAAGTCCAGCAGGGCGTCTGCGCGATGATTGATGAAGTCCGTCTGCTCGCCCAGCCTCACCGCTTGACCGGCCAGCGCCTCGGCCTGCTCGATGTCCCCGCGCTTGGCAAGAACTCGGGCGCGGACGGATCGCCACATCATCTGGGTAAGTAGATCGCTCGTTGCGGCGCGTTGCTCGCTCAGCCTCGTGTAGTGCTCGGCTTCGTCGTCGCGGCCCTGCGCGAGGAGCGCCTGAGCGCGGAACGCGTCGGTTGTCGAGAGGAACGCCGCATCCTCCATGTCGTCAAGAGTCTCGGAGTCCGCCTTTAGATACATCTCTGCAGCAGCTGCATCGCCGGCAAGCGTCTCGACGATGGCCCTCGGATGCGAGACGGCCGAGTTCAGCGTCGGGTCGATGTCCGCGAGGAGTGCCCGACTGGTGGCTAGGAGGTCCCGCGCGAGCGCGAAGCGGCCGCCCATCGCGTGTAGCCCCGCGAGCGGATGCAGGGTCGCGGCCTCGGCCGCAGCGTCCGCGCTGACCTCGCCTCGGATCCGCTCACAGCTGACGATGGCCTCGTCAACTGGTGTCGGGCCGAAGAAGAGCGACGAGGCGACCCACGTGAGAAGCTCGATCCGCTCCCGCTCCGCGCCGGCAAGACGGGCGTGCTCGGCCGCCTCTTCCCAAGCGCGGGCTGCGGCGGCCGCGTGTGCTTCGATCCAGTGCGAGTAGGCCCGAAGGCGAAGCGCCCGGCACAGTCCGAGGTAATCGCCCGCCTTCTCAAAGACGGGAAGCACGCGCTCGACGACGTGCTTCGCTTCGTCGGTTCCTTGCTCGGTGACCTCCTCGAGGTGCAGGAATTGCCGCTGGACTTCGGCATTTGCTGACGCACGCGCGTCGTGCTGTGCGGCCGCCACTCGCAAGGCCTCGACGAGCACCGATTTGGCCCTCGTGAGCTTGCCTGCCTCGATCTGCGTGGCCGCTAGATCCACGAGGAGCGTCGGACGGAGCGGATCGTCATTGACCGGTAGCGCCGCGGCCCGTTCGAGCAGTCCGATCGCGGCGGGAAGATCGCTTCGGCTCAGAGCTCTCCGCCCGGCGGATTCCAGTCGCCGCGACGCCCGGGCTGCCAGGACTTGAGCGTCCGCGTCGGCGCCTCGGAGCAGCTGGACGTACCGATAGGCGTGCTCGAGGTGGTAGCCGATGATCTCCTCGAACTCGGGTATCCGAGTCCCCGCTGTGCGCTCGAGCCAGGCGGCGAAGCGTTCGTGCAGCGCAGCGCGTGCGTCCTTCCGCAGCGACTCGTAGGCGGCGTCGCGGATCAGCACGTGACGAAATCGAAACGCCTGCTCGCCCACGAACGTCGCGCGATCTGGACGGATCAGGTCCCTGCGAACGAGCGCGCTCAGACTGCGATCGACGGACACCTCGGACCGATCCGGAGCGAATTCGTCCAGGGCGCCGCGGTGAAACTGGGTGCCCTCGACCGACGCGACCTCGACGAGTGCGCGCTCGTCCTCAGGCAAGAGCTCAAGCCGAGCGCTCAGCAGCGCCTGGATCGTCGGCGGGAGGGACAAGCGGGATGCTTCGTCCGACGTCCGTTCCTCGCCCCTGCGAGCGGCCTCCGTGTCGTCGATGACCATCGCGAGCAGCTCTTCGGCAAACAGGGGATTACCTTCGGCCGCCTCAGCAATCCGGGCCTCAGACCTGGTGGGCAGTTGTACCGCCCCGCGCAGGTTGGCGATCAAGTCCGCGCAGTCGTCGTAGCTAAGCGGCTCCAGTAATACGCAGGTGGCGTTCAGCTTGCCACCTGACCAGGCCGGACGCTCGTCGAGGAGCTCGGGCCGCGCAATACACAGAATGAAGATCGGGCACCCGCGCGAGTAATCCGCAATGTGCTCGATGAGATCGAGAAATGTGGGCTCTGCCCAATGGACGTCATCAAATACGACGATGAGTGGCCGCCGGCTCGCGAGTGCCTCGAAGAGCTTCCTTACCGCCCAGAACATCTCCTCCGGCGCGCAGGCCACCGGAGCACCGACTCCGAGAGCCGCAGCCACCCGCTCGGCGATTAACTGCGCTTTTGGCTCCCCGGCAACCTGCTCTGCGATCGTGTCGACCGACAGCTCCGGGGCCGGACGTCCGCCTGAAGTTGCCAGGGCCCGTAACGCGTCGGCAAGGGGCCAGTACGTGATGCCTTCGCCATAGGGGAGGCATCGCCCCGCTAGAACGGTAACACCGTCACTGAGCCGTTCAACGAACTCGACCCCCAAGCGCGACTTTCCTACGCCTGCTGACCCGAGCACCGTGTAGAGGTGGCAGGCGCGGTCGGCTGCGATATTGGAGAACACGCTCGAGAGGGCTTCGAGCTGGCGCACGCGGCCCACCAGCGGCGAGTGGAAGCGACGAGGACGCCCGGGGGAACCGGGAGGAAGCACATCCACCAAGCGAACCGCGGCTACCGCGCTGGCACTCTCCTGGCTGCTCAGTTCGACGGCCTCTATCTGCACGGCGCCTGTGACAAGCCGGCAGGTTGGCGGGCCAATAAGAATCTCGCCCACGGCGGCCGCCTCCTGGATTTGCTTGGTGAGTTTGACCGTCGCGCCGGCGGCCGATGGCTCACCCTGGGACCGATCACCCACGATGACCTCACCCGTGTTCACACCGATGCGGATGCCCAGTCGGACACCCCACGTCTGTTCCAGCTCCCGGTTCAGGCCGGGCAACGCATCGCGCATGCCGGCGGCTGCTCGCACGGCGCGTAGCGCATCGTCCTCGTGCACAACGGGAATGCCGAAAATGGCCATGATCGCGTCATGGAGATATATCTCCACCGTCCCGCCGTGACGCTCCAGCACGGCGCGCATCTCACCGAAATAGCGCGACATCAGACGGTGCAGGGTCTCAGGATCCAACCGGCGCGTCAGCCCCGTGAGGTCAACCAGGTCGGCGAACAAGACCGTGACGACCTTGCGTGCCTTACGCACCCGACGCGGTGCACTGGTCCCGACTGGCGTTTCCACCTCACTGCCGCCGCGGCTGGCTGGAACCGGCGGAGCGGCCTGCGCGTGCGCAGGAGCAACGCCATGGCCGACGTCCGCCCCGGTGCTTTCGGACGGCGGGATGGGAAGGTCTAGACTCGCGTCCTGACGCAGGATCGCCTCGTGCAACTCTCGCAAGGTGGCGCCTGGTTCGACACCGAGCTCGTCGATTAGCTTCTGACGCGCCTCGCGGAAGTCTTCGAGCGCCTCGGCGTGTCGTCCGCACCGGTAAAGGGCAAGCATGAGCTGGCCTCGCGGCCGCGCGCGAAGCGGCTGCTCGCGCACGAAGGCCTCCAACTCCGGCATCAACTGCTGATGGCGTCCCAGCGCGAGTTCGGCTTCGATCAGCTCCTCACGACAGCTCAGCTTCAGCTCCTCGAGGCGGGCGATCGCGGCTTGGGCGAATGGCTCGTATGTGAAATCGGCGAGAGGAACCCCCCGCCATAACGCCAGGGCGTCGCGCAGCAGGCTCTCCGCGCGGGAATAGTCTCCGATGGCTAGGGCAGCCCGGGCACTTGTGTACGAGCGCTCGCAGCGAGCGGCGTCGATCGCATCGGCATCGATTTCGAGCGTATACCCGGGGCCCCTGGTTACGAGACAGTCGGCAGCGGCGCCCAGCGCCCTCCGCAGACGAGAGACGAACACCTGGACGGTGTGGAGGGCCGTGGAGGGCGGTTCCCCTCCCCATAGCAAGTCGATGAGCCGGTCGGTAGAAACAGCCTCATTCCGGTTCAGGGCGAGGATTGCGAGGAGGCCTCGCTGGCGCATTCCGCCAGTGTCGACCGCCTCGTGGTCGACACGCACCTCGAACGGGCCGAGGAAAACAACCTCCACACCAGCCCCCACGCGGCAAACACTAACACGTGGCTGCGCCGAGATTGTGAGCAGTTGGGCGTTCTCCGACCGCGCTGCGTCCGGCGCATTGTAAGTCGCCTTCGCACGTACAGCAGCCTTCACGGATCATGTCGAGATCGAGTTCAGCCGACTCCTGGGCACCACCGTCATTCCCACGGCGGAACCGGCCCGTGGCACCGGACGTTAGACCCCTGACCCCTCCTACCCGCGGCGCCGACTGCTCCTGCGTGGGAATGCTCGATCGCGCCGTCGTGCCCGCAAGGGCGACGAAGCAGGTGCAGACCTCTGAACACGACTTCTGCATTCCGCAGGGGTCTCGCACAAAGGGGTTCCGTCCGGGCCGCCGGATGGGATTCCGGCACGTCTCAGAACTTCATCGATTGTGATCGTGGGCAGGCGCTTTTGTTGCTGCCGTCGTTGCGCAATTGGCTGCCTGAAGATCATCTGGCATGGTTCGTGATCGATGCGGTGGGCCGGCTCGATCTCGCCGAGTTCTATGCCGCGACCGGGCGGACGGGCACGGTCGCGCGGCGTACGAGCCGTCAATAATGGTGAGCCTCGTGTTGTATGCGTCCTCGACCGACGAGCGGTCGTCGCGCGGGATCGAGCGGCGGGTGTCGGCAAGACATCGCGTATCGCGTCATCACCGGTAACCAGGTACCTGATCACGCGACGATCGCCCGGTTCATCGTTCATCACCAGCAGTCGCGCAACGCGTTGTTCGGCTCGGTCCTGCAGTTGTGCGCCAGGGACGATAATGACGGCGTGGACTGGCGTGACTCGCCGGAGAGCGGAGGGCGCAGCACGACCCCTCTCGCCAGTGCTGCTTTCGATGCGGAGGGGAAGGACTGTTCGGACGCCGGTGCCGGACTAAACGCGGGCATGGAAGACGCCTGCCGCTGCCGTCGGGTTCCCGACCCGGAGCCAGCGCGTCCCCGAAATTCGTGACTGTCGCTCGTGGCGTCCTTCGGGATGCGCGTGCTTCGGGCTTGTTGACGGCTCGTTCCTCTGCACGACGGCACTGTTGGCGGCCTGTTCGGGCGATTGGCTAGCGCGCCGCGGCGGCGAACAATTCCGGGAGGGACACGTGAAGCCCAAGCTCCGGCGCGAGCAGCTCACCGTCCGCGGCGATGACGTCCACCTTGGCGTATCGGCCAGCTTGGGGTTCGCCGTGCGTGATCGCGCGTCGACCCTCGAGGTCGAAAGCCCAATAGACGGGAATCCCGGCTTGCGCATAGAGCGGCGGCTTGTCGGTGAGGTCGCGCGTCACGGATGAGACCATCACCTCGATGACGAGCGCGGCGCTCGCGGGGTGGTGCGGCCGGGGGGCGGAGTCCGGGATCACGGCTAGGTCAGGCTCGGGCTCGGAGGTCCCGATCGTGAGCGGTGCCGCGACCCGGACCTCGTAGTGCTGCGGATCGACGTTGACGACCAGGTAGCGGTTCAGCCACGCGATGGCGTTTTCGTGGGCGCGTGTCTTGGGGCTCATGTCGACCAGCAAGCCGTCGATGAGCTCGATGCGCGCGTCCTCGTCGAAGACGCCAGATTCAATGAGGCGGCGGTACTCGTCAAGCGAGATCCGGTGAAGGGCTTCGACGGCCACAGTCGCATTCTAGGTGCGGACGGCTATCGACACGAGCAGCTCCGCGTGGAGCCTAGCCCGAGCTGCGGCCTCACGGACTCGCGTCCCAGGAGACGGCCGCTGGAGGCACCCGTCCGGTCCGGCGCGACGCCGGCAAGATCCCCAGTCGATCCGATCAAGTCGTGATCTTGGCGGTTCCGCGGTTCCGCCCAGACCGGCGCGAGGGCCTCATTCGTCAGACACATGCTTGACCGCGTTGGGTGTTCCTGACCCAACGCTAGTATTGTGTTCGATACCGTCCTTTGACGAGTTCGGCAACTTGCGGAGGGGCATTCATGAGGCGACGTGGGATGAGCTTGTTGCACGCTACGGAACGACAGAGCAGAGACAGAGGCTGTTGAGGGCCTCAAGCGAGCGCTCGATCGCTGCGCTCCGCAGGCTGACGACGGGTGTACATCAATGGGAGCTTCGTGACCGCGAAGTACGATCCCGGAGACTTCGATGCGTGCTGGGAAGCACGGAATGTCGATCCGCCGCTGCTTGACCTAGCACTGATCGAGTTCGGCAATCGTCGGCGCGCTCAGAAGTCAAAGTTCGGTGGCGAGCTCTTTCCTGCCGGTCTACCCGCTGATACCGGAGGCATCTCGTTCCTCGATTACTTCCAGCTCGACAAGAACACGGGCGCGCCAAAGGGCATCGTCGCGATCGATCTCGAGGATCTCCCATGATCACGAACGAGCGTCAGTACCGGATCACCAAAGCGGCACTCAAGAAGTTCGAGAAGTCGATTGCGGCTCACGAGAAGGGCCAGCCAGCGCCCGACGTGCACCCGAGGATCTATAAGGCGATGGGTGACGCTCTCCGCAGCGAAGCGGAAGTACTCCGCGACCAGCTGGAGGATTATGAGCGCCTTCGCGCCGGCCGCGTCAAACAGCGGACACTCCGCACGCTCGACGAGCTCCCGAAGGCGATCATCGAAGCCCGGATCGCGGCGCGCGTCACTCAGAAGGGCCTGGCCGACCGGCTCGGCATAGCCGAGCAACAAGTCCAGCGGTGGGAGGCCACCGAGTACGCGGGCGTCAGCGTCCAGCGTATCCAGCAAGTCGCCGACGCGCTTGGCGCCAAGGTCACGGAGAAGGTCCAGTTCCCCGTTGCGAGTGACAGCGACCGGGCCGCGGCGCGCGTCGCACGTGGCCGAGCCAGGGCGCGCAAAGGCTCGACGACCGCCTCCTGACGGTTCTCAGTTACTTCTGTGGGTCCGCGCTCGGATCGCGGGGAAAGCGAGTGCGTCACCTTTCACGTCCGTCCCACGGTCGTCGACCGGCGTTCATCGCTCGTTGTTATCGACGAGTCGCAGCTGTCGGGTGGTGGGTTCGCGTGGCGGTCGCGCGAGTGTGACGGCGCCTTCGAAGATCTCTGGTTCGAGGAATGCTTGCATGAGTTTGTGGTGGGCCCGGTGACGCAGGGTCTGATGCTCCTGGTGCACCGCGGCGGCGTATTCGGCGGGCTCGGAGGGCCGTTCTTCGGGAAGGCGGCGGGACAGGATCTGTTGCGCGGCCCATGCGTAGACGGCGTTGGCGGAGGCCTCGACCTCGAGCATGCGGTAGGGGACGTATTCGGACGACCGCTTCTTGGTGTATCCGGCGCGTCGGGCGGCGCGCTCGAGCTCGCGGAACTCGCGGCGGCCTTCATATACGGTGACCACGCCGGTGTCGGGATCGAACTCGGCTTCGATCAGCTGGTCCTGGTCCTTGCGTGCGATCTCGCGGACCCAGCCGGAGGCGCGGTGGCGCACGATGAGGATCTCGAGCTCGGCGGTGTGCTCGCCGGCGGCAGCCAGCACCGATAGGCGAGAGCCCGACTCGACCGTCACCCGCGCGCGCACCTGCACCTGCACGGCGCTGTAGCCGCGGACGCCGGGTTCGGGGACCGCCCCAGCGCGGAGCAGGGCGGTCAGGCCAGGATCGGCCTCGAGCTCCACCTCGGTTCCGGGCGGAACCCGAGTGGGGTCGGCGAGCAGCGTGACGGCGCGTCTCTCGCCGGGGTGAAGGCGGACCGGGGATTGCTTGAACCACAGCGCGTGCTCCCGCGCGGCTGGCTGCGCAGCGGCACGCTCGCCCGGCGCTTCCGGCTCGACCTGCTCGCCTTGCTCTGGTTCCTGTTCGGCCGCCGCCCGGTCGGCTGTGGGCGGTTTGTCCGCCGGTTGGTCGCCGGACTCGGCGGCCGCGCTGCCGGGCTGGTCGAACGCGGCCTTGAGCAGGTCGTTGAGCGCGCGCAACCCGACCTGGTCGCGGGCGGTCACCGCCTTCGGCGCACCAATCAGGTGCGCGCCGGCGCGACGCTCCTCCGCCTGAACGATCGGTCTGAGCACCCGGTCGATGGCCTTATAGAGCCGTCCGACAATCGGGTGGTGCTCGTTCAGTCCGGAGCGGTCGACCTTGACAACCAGATCGGGGCGGGGGCGGTCGAGGGCCGAGCGCTGCAGTTGCTCGATCGCCTCGCAGAACACCTCCCCGTACAGGTGCCGGGCGCCGGGACGGCCCTCGAAGCTCGCCAGGGTGGTCTCGTGCGCAGCGCGGCCGGAGCGGATCACGAGCCCGCCGCGGCGGGTCGCCCGCGAGAACCCCTGCGACAGGGGCTCCTTGGCGCGGCGCACCACGATCCGTGCCCGAATGTTCGGGGCGACTTGGACTTCCGCGTCGAACAGCACCGGCCGTTCTGGGTCGGGCTCGGGTGCCGGGTAGGTGATCAGCTGCGGCGTGTGACCCGGCAGCTCCAGATACAGGGCGCGCGAGGGGTCCTCGAGGATCGGCCGCAGCTGCACCAGCTGGGAGACCAGCGCCCGGAGCCTGCCCGGGGGCGGCAGCCGAGCCGCCGCCAGCGGCACGGTCACCCGTGTGCCCGACACGCCCACGCCAAGCCTCTTCAGGTCGGCGTCGGTCGCGGCCTCGTCGCGGATGTGGATGAACGCGTATGGCTCGTCACCGGGCGCGGGAAAGAACCACGACTCGACTGCCCGCCCCGACCGCACGCCCTCGATCCGGCCCGCCCCTTGCGCCAGCCACACGTCCCTGAGACCTCGACCGAATAGACCCCGCTGCCCTGCGCTCGGCGGGTCGACCCCAAGCGCCCCCAGCCGCCCGTCGATCACAGCGGCGTCGACGCCCTCACCATCGTCGGTGCAGCGCAGCTCATGGCGCCAGGAGAGCAACGCCGGCGAGCGCAGCGTGCGCATCTGCGCTCGCCACACTGCGAGGAACTCCGCGTCGGAGGCGCCGACAGCGAGCGCGATCCGGCCCGAGGGCCGGCCCGTGGAGGCGATCGCCGCGTCGGCATTGGTCGCCAGCTCGGGGACGATCTGGACCAGGTCGACCCCGCCCTGGGCGAAGTTCTCGCGGAAGTAACGCCCGCGCGCGCGGCCCAGCCGCACTGCGGAGGGATGAACCGCCACCACCGGACACATAGCCCGACAGTGTCGCCGACCGCGCGGACAGAACCGCGACACAACCGTCGACGGTCCGTCCGACCCCGCCCCTATCGTCCCGACGCACGATGAGCAACGGGGTGCGGGTGTCAAACCAGGAGCTCGCGACCGTCCGCGAAGCGATGCGCGAGCTAAACCGACTGCTCGCGCAGCTCGAGGCCGGGAAGCTCGAGAAGGTCGTGCTCACCCAGAAGAACCAGATGCGCGCCGTCCTCATCACCGTCGAACGCTATTCAGAGCTCGAGCAGCGCGCCGTCTAACGCTCTTCTGATCGGTAGCGGCCGGGAGCGGTGTGCGCGCAGGGGATGAAAACCTTGCCCGCTGGCGCCTCGGTCCGCTCGGCGCTGCGCCTTACGGGTCACCACCGCGAATGCAAGTGGCCCCGCTCGTCGGGTTGATGCCCGACGAGCGAGCGGCGCACGAGCCGAAACGCCTGGACCTACCGCCCTCCGGGACCGCGAAGGACAACGGATTTCCCTACGCGCGTCATTCGACGATTGACGGGTCCTCCAACCCAATCAATAGTAAGTGGAAACAGGCATACCAGGTCAAGGCGCGAGCGCCGCCGCACCCGTCGCCGTCAGGGAGTCTCCCCAGAATCGAACTCATCCGTGCCGAGGGCCTGGGCCGCGTACACCTCGAACACCGCCCGTGTCACCGGGTCGGCGAGCTCGATAAAGCGGACACTCATTGCGGCGACCCGCTGCTTTGCCGAGCGGAACATTTCGGCCTGTTCATCGGCCTTGACTTCCTTTGCAGTGCCGGACCTGGGGTGGCGGGCATCCCTCGCCGCGGCGAGGGCGATGCGCCATGCCAGCGAGGCCTGGTTTTCCCGTGACGCGGGCGAGGTCTGTTGCCGGAGCGTCTCACGCAGGTTCCGAGTCTGCCCGACGTAGGTTGGTGTGACGCCTTCGCTGAAGAGGTAGATCCCGGGAGTCTCGGGTATTCCCTCGGCCTCATGCTCAGCAACCGTCTTTGCTGGTGCGGATGAGAGCCGATCCAAGAGCTCCGGCAACTCGTCGACCATCTTGTGGAAGAGCGCTTGATCATCCTCTTCGCCGGACGCTGCCAGGGCGTCGGAGACCGCCTCGATCTGCGCGCTTGGAGCGCTCTCTTCCCTGTCTGCTCCGCGTCTGCGGGTCATGCGCGCGAGCTGGGTCTTGGCCCACGCTCGGGACCGCGCGGTAGGGACCTCGTCGGGGCTGCGAAGCCGGGCGACGTCGAAAGTCCGCATCGCGGTCGCGAGGTCGCCGGTCATGGCCGGGAAGATCTCGATGGGTCTGGAGCCGCTGTACACCACCCACCTGGTCCGGTCTTCGACGATCACCGGAGCCCACCTTCCCCCGATCGTGTGTCGCGCCTTTCGGATCGCCTTTTGGCGGTCGGCGATCCGGGCGACGGCGTTTTCGACCGCTTTGAGAGCCCACGCGACGACCGTGGTCAGGCCGACCTTGTCCAGAAGCCACAGACCAGTCCTGCCGACCGGGGACGCCAGGGCCCCTTTCAGCATGATGCCCCACGCCGGCACTATCCAGGACCCCTCGGGCGATAATCCATGCGAGAACTACTACAGGATTCAACTCGGTCCTTACGGATGGGCCTCACCGTAGCGCGTGGCTGTGGGGCGCGTCGCGAGTCCTCGCTGAGACGAACGGAGACTGTGGCCGGTCGACGGCCTACCAGCTTCGCGCGGGTATCCGGATGGCCGGCGCAACAGGTCCTCGAAAGAGGTCCGCTCGTGAACCAGCTTTGTGTTCATGACCCGACGAGCCGTCGGCAATCGGGCAGAGCGTGCAACGGCGGAACGCTCGAGACGATGCTGGTAGCGCTCGTCGCGCACCAGTCTGGCCACCTCGAGAGAGAACCGCTTCGTCTCCGAGCGCAGCGGGTAGAAGCGCGGGCGTCTTGCCCGGGAGTTCTGCTTGGCGGCGACCCGAAGGCCCCTACCAGGCGAGCAGCATTCCGCTGCGTCTGCCGCCGGGTCGCGCGCGGAGGCCTCGGATGCCGATCAGCCGACTGGCGCCCGGTCCCGGATGATCCGAATGTTGCTCGTTCGGGCCTGCAGCCGGTCAAGCGCCATGTCCATATCGCTTGGGGCCGGCTCAGTGGACCAGCGCTTGCCGACCTGTCGGACCTCGCCCGATGCCGCCAGCTCACGCAGGCGGCGAAGCGTCTTCGCCTCGTTCAGAGCCGCCGCTTTGGCGATCCTCCCAGTGGAGTATTCGCCCTCAGGGAGCTCGCGCAGCACTCGCCTCACCCGATCCTCTCGCTCTCGCGGGCGCGGCTCGGGCTTGGGCAAGGGCGCCTCCGCCGTGCGGGACAGACCGGCCTCGGGCCGCTTTCCGACGGGCCGTGCGGGTGGAGCGTCCCCATAGCGGGTTCGACAGGCGGCGCACAACAGCACCGGCTGACCGCCCTCCGGCTCGACAACGATGAACTCACGCCAGCGGCGCCCGGTGCGGCATACCGCGCAGCGGCGCCCCGCGCGGTCAATCGTCGTCAGGTCCTTGGTTTGCGCTGCATCCACCCTCCTCACGATAGAACGCCCGCCGAGCAGGCCCGCGAGCTGTCCAAACTCATGACGAGGCTGAGAGGAGCGGAGCCCGCGCCGGCGCTCGGATCGGGCGAACCCATCACGCAGCTGGCCTGGCCCTGACGATCCAAATCGTGGCGAAGCACGCGTCCCGTGTCGGGCCGGCGGACGCCTGTTTTCGAGACTGTATCGGCGCGGCGTGGCAGCCCCCTCTGTTACCCATGCTCCGCCCGCGGCGCGCGATGGGTGTGTGCGGCGCCGCTTGCTCTCGGTCATCCGCGCGAAGGTGGGCAAGCTCTGGATCGCTCGGCCGCGGCTGATGCTTTGCCTCTGGAAGCAGTGCTGCTGCACCTCGACACCCACTTCGAGCTGCACCGACTCTCGCACGGCCCCGGCGATGCAGCGGTCTCGCGCCCGGACGACGAGAGGAGTGGTCGTCGTCCCGAGCAGCCACATGCTCGCGGACGACTGCGGCTACCGCCTGGCCCGGGGGAAGCGGAGGCCGTGTCCTGCGTTTTGCGACGACCCAGAAGCGATCGGGCTCGGGCCGAAACGGACCCGGGTCGGAGGCCGGAAGCGCGTGTGCCAGCTGCCCGCGGGAGTGGATCCCCAGCTCGGTGAACACAGGCGTGAATTCCAGTCGACCGTCCGTGGGCTAAGGAAGAGCCGCGCACCGATCTTGGGGTTCGACCGCCCGTCGCGCGTGAGCCACGCGATGTGCCGCGCCTGCGACGTGAGATCGCCCCGCGTCTGTGTCCGGCTGCGACGCGGCGTCGCACCGGCCAGCAGCTCGTGCCGCGCGCGGTGACCGAACCCGTCGATGCCCATCTCGGTGAACATTCGATGCAGCGTCCGCAGATGCTCGCACGCGTCGTAGCGTTGACCCCTCGCGCGGCAGCCACTCGCCGTAGAGCGGATGCGAGCCCACGACGTCGTCGAAGGCGCGCTCTGCGTCGGCCCGGGCGATCACCAGGGGCGGCCCGAGTTCGAGGCCGCTGGCGGCGGCGCCCGCCGGTTGACGTCGGCGACCGCTCGTCCCGAGGTGAGCGGTCCGTTCAGTACATCGTGGAAGCAACTTTGCCTCAAAGGCCTGATGACTCGTCGCTAGCTCCTGGCGAACATGGTGTTGATCTCTCGTAAGGAGGGGTTATGAACTTGTTCAACGTCGGATGGCGAAGTCCGCGAACCGCGGGCATGATTCGGCGGCTGCTGGCATGGTTTGGCGCTTTCTCGATCTGTTTGATCGGCGCGCCGGTGGCGAGCGCGGTGACGTTCTCCGAGGCGCCCGGATCTCCGTTTGCAACCGGTACTTTTGGCTTTCCCGCGGGCGCGCCGACCGCGGTCGTGATCGCAGACTTCAACGCCGACGGCAGGCCCGATCTTGGCGTCATGAGCCAGGGCGCGAAGATGGTGGACGTGCTGTTGGCCCGAGCCGACGGCACATTTGAGGCTCAGCCCCCGTTCAGCTTCAGCACCACCGGCCTTCCGTACGGGCTCGCGGTGGCGGATTTCAATCGCGATGGCCGGCCCGATATGGCCGTGGCCGACTGGGGCTGCGCCTACGGCTGCAGCGGCCAGGACCCCGGGAACAACGTGGCGGTGCTGCTGAGCGACGGCGCCGGAGGCTTCACGGCGGCGCCGGGATCACCGTTTGAGACCGGCGGGGCGTCGCCGAACAGCATCGCGGCGGGCGATTTCAACGGCGACGGCATTGGCGACGTGGCGGTCACGAACATCAACTCTGGTGACGTTTCGGTGCTCTTGGGCGACGGCACCGGGCGACTGATCCCCGCTGCCGGGTCGCCGGTCGGCGTCGGGTTCATCCTGCATTCGATCGCGGTCGGCGACTTCAACGGCGACGGCAAACAAGACCTCGCGATTGCCGCCGGCGGATGGGTTGACGGCGTTTCGGTGCTGCTAGGAAATGGCGCCGGGCAGTTCGTCGAAACAGCCGGCTCGCCGGTCAAGACCGGGGGCGAAAACCCGGCCGGGGTCGCGGTGGGCGATTTGAACGGCGACGGCAGGCAAGACCTCGTCGTGTCTAACGCCGATACGTCCGACCTCTCAGTGCTGCTGGGGAGCGGGAACGGTGCCTTCACCCCGGCGTCAGGTTCGCCGTTCGCTGCGGCCCGCGCCCTGGCCGGCGGGATCTCGGTAGCGGATTTCAACGCCGACGGCAAGCAGGATGTCGCCGTCGGGGGTTGGGGCGTGCTCCTGGGCAACGGCGCCGGCGGGCTCAGTACGGCGAGTGGCGCGCCGTTTCCCACCGGCGCGTTCGCGGCGGGCGACCTCAACGGCGACGACAAGCCAGACGTGGCAGTTGCCAACCACGACGCGGCGAACGTAGCGGTGTGGCTGAATGTCATCGCCCTTGCGTCGGTGTCGACCGGTGGCGCCAGCGCCGTCGGCCTCACGACCGCGATCCTCAACGGGACGGTCGACCCGCGCGATCCGGACATCGCCGCGAGCTATCACTTCGAGTACGGCATGAGTGCCGCCTACGGGTCCACCGTCCCCGGCAGCGATGCAGCTGTGGGCTCTGCCGCGGGCGGCCATTCCGTGTCGCAGGCGCTGGCTGGCCTTCAACCGGCCACGACATACCACTACCGGATCGTCGCGTCCAACGCCGCCGGATCCAGCTACGGGCAGGATCAGACCTTCACGACACTCGCGGCGGCGACCAATCCGTCAACTGTGGACCGAATACCTCCGCGGCTCTCCGGCTTGCGCATCTCACCCGCCAGCTTCCGCGCCGAGCGCCGCGGCCCGAGCCTACTGCTGAGCGGTCGGCGCGGCACGAAGGTCACCTACCGGCTCTCCGAGCCCGCCACCATCGCGTTCACGATCGCGCAGGCACGACCGGGCAGCAAGAGCAAGCGCTACGTGCTGCTCGCCGGAAGCTTCAAGCAAGACGCAAGGGCGGGGCTCAACACGTTCAGGTTCACCGGGCGGCTGCGCAACGCGACGCTCAAACCCGGCACGTATCGTCTGATTGCGGTCGCCCGCGACCCGGCCGGCAACCTTTCCGCTCCGGTGCACTGCAGCTTCACCCTCCGCAGGTAGGTCAGTAAGCGGCCTGCAGCAGCTCAACGAGCTCGCGCAGCATCGGGATCCGCGGATTCAGCCGGATACCGTGGGAGAGTCGGTGCAGCTCGAAGTGGGTGTCGAGGTGCAGCAGCACTGCTTCCAGAGGCAAAGCATCAGCCGCGGCCGAGCGATCCAGAGCTTGCCCACCTTCGCGCGGATGACCGAGAGCAAGCGGCGCCGCACACACCCATCGCGCGCCGCGGGCGGAGCATGGGTAACAGAGGGGGCTGCCACGCCGCGCCGATACAGTCTCGAAAACAGGCGTCCGCCGGCCCGACACGGGACGCGTGCTTCGCCACGACTGGAATCGTCCGCGCTTCGTCGTGCCGGCGACTGGATGCGTCGCATTGCCAAAGCAAGCTCGGCAGCGTGGCCGTAACCAGTCGCCCAAGTAGGGGCCGCACGGCGAGCGTACAGCGCCCGGAGTGCCGAGTGGTATCACTCGTGATACCATCACGACATGGCTATGACGCTGCGTCTGAGCGACGAGGAAACCGACGCACTGCGCCGGCGCGCCGACCGCGAAGGGCGTTCGATGCAGGAGGTCGCCAGAGCGGCCGTCCGCGAGTACATCGATCGCACGAGCCGCCAGGAGCTCTTGGATGCGGTGCTCGACGATGAGCTCCCCCGTTTCGCCGAAGCGTTGCGCCGGCTCGGCGAGTGATCTTCCTCAACCTCGAGGAGGTGCTCCACGTCGCGGCTCGGACGCTCGGTTCAGAGCCGGGCACCCGTGACCTCGGACTTCTCGAGTCGGCGCTCGCACGACCACAAGCATCTGCGTTCGGCGAGCCCGCGTATCCAACGATTCATCAGCAGGCAGCGGCGCTGCTGCACTCGCTCGCTCGCGATCACGCCCTGGTCGACGGCAACAAGCGACTCGCGCTCGCCGCGACGATCGCGTTCTACGGCATGAACGGGATGCGCCTGACGCTCACCAACGATAAGGCCTACGAACTCGTGATCAACGTCGCGACCGGCACCATCAACGATGTTCCAAGGATCGCCTTCATGCTAGAGGCGGGCACGGAGCCACGCTGACGGCTGCGAGTGCGCGCCAGGGGCTCGAGCGCCGGGGCGGGATTCGAACCCGCGACCTTCGGGTTATGAGCGGCGCCTGTCTCGTCCACGTCGGTCCGGCTCAGTCCGTCGATAGATCTGTCTTTGCAGCGGGGCCACCCGCACGATGCTGGTTTCTATGGACTCATATCGATCCGTACGGTGGGGTTCGTTTGAAGTTCGCTTGACGGGGGCGCGCTTCGCGACCAGTCTGCATCTAGATGCGGCTAGATGCGCATCTTGATGCGGTAACATCTGGCCATGCGCACAACGGTGACCCTGGCCGACGACGTCGCAGCGGCGATCGAGAAGCTCCGGCGCGAGCGCTCGATTGGGACGAGCGAGGCGATCAACGAGCTGGTCCGTGCCGGGCTCTCGGCCGAGCACCGCAAGACCCCGTTTCGCCAGAAGACCCACGATCTCGGGAGAGGGATCGACTTCACCAACGTCGCCGATACCATCGAGACGCTCGACGGGCCGAATGCCCGCTGATGCTCATCGATGCGAACCTGTTGCTCTACGCCGTCCACGAGCGAGCCGAGCAGCACGCGGCCGCTGCTGATTGGCTGACCGAGCAGCTAAACGGGCCGCGTCGTGTCGGCCTTCCGTGGCAGAGCTTGGCGGCATTCCTGAGGATCGCCACGCACCCGCGTGCCTTCGAGCGGCCCCTTCCCGCGTCCGTCGCCTGGGCACGGGTGACCGACTGGCTGTCCGCTCCCGTCGCTTGGATCCCGGCGCCCGGACCAGAGCATGCCCGGATTCTGGGCCAGATCATCACCGCCTATGACGTTCGCGGCAACCTCATCCCGGACGCGTTCCTGGTGGCCTTGGCCGTCGAGCACGGGTTGGCCGTCTATTCGAGCGACACGGACTTCGCGCGCTTCGACGAGGTGCGTTGGGAGAATCCCCTCCGCTGACGCGGGAGGGCGGGCATCGCCTCGCCGTCAGCTGCCGGATCCTGGAGCCGCGGACAGTGGCGATGTGGGGCGGCCTTCCCCGCTCGCCTCCACGGGCGATCTCCGCCGATCGCCCCGAGCGCTTTCCGTCCGACGTGCTTGCAATCTCCGTCCGACCTGGTTGCAACCTCATGTTGGGTGGTGGGTTGTCGGATCAGCGAACGGAGAGCGACTGCAAGGCGTTCCGTCGGCCGGCAGCTGCGCGCCCCTCCCGCGGACACGCTGCCCGGCGAGACGGCGGCGAATTTCTCGCGTGGCTGATGTCGCATTCTGCTGTGGCCTCGCGGCCGGGATCCAGGCGCGACCGTTCCTGACGAGTGCTGGTTGTCGACACCTCGCCCGTCCTGGAGGCGATCGTCGCACGCGACGCCGGGACTCGTCGAGCGAATAGCCGAGGATGGAGACCTCCGTGCGCCGCATCTCATCGACGTCGAGCCGCTTCATGCCATCTGACGCCTAACCGCCCTCGGCGAGCTGAACGATCAGCGCGCTTCGGACGCGCGAGCAGACTTCGGCGAGCTCGCGATGGTTCGCCACCCGCATGTGACCCTGAGCGACCGAATCTGGCGACCGCGCGACAACCTCACCGCTTACAACGCCGCGTACGCGGGCGCTTGCCGAGACGGTCGAGGTCCCGCTGGTCACCTGCGACCGGCGTGTGAACCACGCGCCCGGCGCCGGCGCGCACGTTGAGCTGTCGGCCGATGAGCGAGGTCTGATCGTCCGGAGCCGCTGCGATCATCGCGCGCCAGAGATGCCGTCACAAACCGCGCGCCGCCCTTCTCCTTCTGCCGACACTGGGGTCCCCCAGCCGGCCCGAGGTTGGCTCCCGTCGACAGGGGCTACTGGGGCAGCGCCCGATCTCTATGACGTGCTGCGGCGGCGCTTACAGGAGGGCTCAGGCGTGCACGATGAACGCTCGTCGCTCGTCGACCAAGCGGTAGCGATGTGGGCGCGGCCGGGATTCGAGACGTTCATGTGCATGCCGCGGCTGCGATTCGAACCGTTCCCGTATCAACTGGAGGCGGCCGCGCGGGTACTGCGCCACATGCAGGGCCGGGCGATCCTGGCTGATGAAGTCGGCCTGGGCAAGACGATCGAAGCCGGCATCGTGTTGAGCGAACTTCGTCTGCGCGGGCTGGCGGGGCGTGTCCTCGTTCTCGCCCCCGCCGGCCTGGTCGGGCAATGGTCCGAGGAACTCGAGCGCAAGTTCGCCCTGCCGTGCGTGGTCGCGGACCGCCGCTTCGGCGTGCCGTCGGCCGAGGGCGTCGCCCCGATCGTGGTCGCCTCGCTCGCGTCCGCCAGACGAGATGGTTTGCGCGCCGAACTGACGGATGTCGAGTGGGACCTCGTCGTCGCCGACGAGGCCCACCGCTTGAAGAACGCGCGCACGGCGTCGGCACGGCTGGTTCGTTCGCTGCGGACGCGGTACATGCTGCTGCTGACCGCCACTCCGATCGAGAACCGGCTGTCGGACCTGTTTCAACTCGTCAGTTTGGTCCGCCCGGGGCTGCTCGGCGGCGCTGCCGAGTTCCGCGCCAAGCACGGTCACGGCGAGGGCACAAAGGTCCGCAACATCGCTTCGCTGCAGCTTGCCTTGCGTGACCTGATGGTCCGCCATCGCCGCAGTGAGATCGACGTGATGCTGCCGCGCCGGATGGCTGAGACGATTCGAGTGGCTCCTTCGGCCGCGGAAGCAGAGCTGTATCGCGCGATCTCCTCTCGGGTACGGGAAGCGGCGCGTGAGGCGACCGCCGCCGAAAGGCTCGCGTTGCGCAGCGTCCAGCAGCTCGCCGGTTCGAGTCCGTGGGCATGCGCCGCCACTCTCGCGCGGCTGGGATGGGAGGATCTGGCCCTGCGTGCGGCCTGCGTGTCGAGCAGCGCCAAGGCCGCGGCGCTGGTCGAGCTGCTCGAACGCCTCCGGTCACGCGGCGAGAAGGTGTTGGTGTTCACCCAGTTCCGCCGGACGCTCGAGGCGTTGCACGGCATTCTGACCGGTCACGGCTTCGATGCCGCGATCTATCACGGCAGCTTGACGCGCGTGGAGAAGGATGCCGCGATTGCGCGCTTTGCTCGCGGCGGGCAGGTGCTACTGAGCACTGAGGCTGCAGGCGAGGGTCGCAACCTCCAGTTCTGTCACGTGATGGTCAACTTCGACCTGCCGTGGAACCCGATGCAGATCGAGCAGCGACTCGGGCGAATCCACCGCATCGGGCAGCAGCACGACGTTCAACTCACCAACCTTGTCTCGCGTGGCACGCTCGAGGAGCACCTGATCGAGGTGCTTCAGGCCAAGATCAACCTGTTCGAGCTGGTGGTCGGCGAGCTCGACATGATCCTCGGGCGGCTCGGCGACGAGCTCGATTTCGAATCGCTCGTGTTCGAGCAGTACGTCGCGAGCCGTGACGACGACGAGTTCGCGACCAGGCTCGAGCGGGTCGGCGACGACCTCGCCAGCGCCCGGGTCGCCTACCTTGGCACCCGCGAGCGGATCGACGAGCTCGTGACGGCCGGTTGAGAGAGGTGGCCCCGTGCCGCTCCTGACCGACGAGCCCGCCCTGAGCTTCTGGCTGCGTTACGCCGAGCGCGAGGGTGCGCTCGTCGAGGATCAAGGCGATCACGCCCTGGTGCTCTTGCCCGACGCGCTGCGACAGGACAGCGGACTGCCCGAGGAGGCGATAGTCACAGCCAAGCCGGACGTCGCTCGCGAGGATGGGGCGACCTTGTTGATCGCCGGGCACCCGGAGGTCGAGCGAGCCGCCGCTGCGGTGCTGGCCGAGGGGGACACGGGCTGCGGGTATCTGCCGTGGCCGGCCTCGCGGCCGCCGACTCGCTCGACGCTCGAGGCTGGCGCGCGCGAGTTGGTGTCGGTTGAGCACGGGCGGATCGATGCCGCCGGCGAGCCGATCGCCGCTTATCTGCCGCTGCTGCGCGTGGGTGCGATGGTCAGCTTTGCGGCCTCGCTGGCGCTCCGTTTCCACGAGCAGGAGGAGGTGTGGGTCGACGCTCGTACCGGAACCGAGGTCAGCGAGCGCCTCATGTGCACGGTGCGGGGTCGGGCGCTTCTCCCCGTCCCGGACGGCGCAAGGCGTAGGCTCGAGGCGGATCTGACTGCGGCGATTCCGGCCGCCCACCGGCAGCTCGAGGAGCGCGCGCTGAGGCGAGAATCGTCTCTCGCCTCGCACGCACGGCGCGCGCTCGACACCGAGCTGGCCAGGGCCAACGCGTACTACGCGTCCGCGCTCGAATCGATTGCCCGGCGGCGTGCCAACGCGGCGCCGGATCGCGTCCGTCTGCTCGATGCCCAGGCCGAGGCGACGCGTGCCGAACGCGACCGGCGCTGCCGCGAGATCGAGGACGAGCATCGCCCCCGCCACGAGCTGCGGCCGTTCCGGCTGCGTCTCGAGCACTTGCCGGCGTTCGTCTTGCCGGCGGAAGTCCGCCGCGGAACCCGGCGGTTTGGGTTCGAACTCACCTGGGTTCCGGCCGCCGGCGAGTTCGCCCCCGTCCGCTGCCCGGCCTGCGGCGCGCCCGAGCCGCTCGTCGCGACGCGCGAGCGGCTCGGCTGTCAAGCGTGCACGGCGCCGAGCGGTTCCGCGCCGACGGCGCGCGCAGCCGCGCGCTCCGACAGCTCGAGGAGTTCGGCGTCGACGAGGAGTTCAACGTCGAGCGAGCCCGGGGCCGATGACGAGTCCCTCGGCCGTCGGCGCCACGCCGACGTCGTGCCGGAGCGCCGGGCATCGGACGAGCCGCGCGCTCGCCCCAACAGATCCCAATTCACTGGGTCGCCGAGCGCCACCGCCCGGCTGCCCAGCCGGCGGTCGAGTCCCGGGCAGGTGAAGCGAACTGGCAACAAGGTTGCGTTCACGTTCTGGGATTGCGTCGCCAACGGCGACCGGTGGCCCCGCCAGAAAACCGCACGCGACTCACCGCTGCGCGCCCTGTACCGGCTGTACGGACGCGCCGGTCCGCTGTATGCGATCGGAGTTCCGCCCGGCGGTTACGTGGAGGAGATGGCCGCGTCCACCTACCCGAGCCAGCCAGGGGCTCCCGAGCTGACGGTCGGGAACGTCAAGGCAAGCGGCGAGGTGTACCCGTACGCGATGTTCTGGTGGATTGCGGCGGGCAAGCCCGTTGTTGGCGAGCTCATGCCGGCGCCGCATCCGCTGGCCCTCCCTCCGCGGTTTGGTGAGACGGCAGAGATCGGGGGGCGCCTGCGGGAACGAGCCCCAACACCGATCGTCGCGCTCGACCCCGTCGCCTTGCTGCTGTGGCAGACGGAGCTTCAGCGGTCCGGGCTGCCGTTCGCGATCCGCTGCCTCGCCGCACGGTGGCGGCTACCGGAGCGGTCACATCCGATCGCAACCAACGAAGCGGTGGCAGCCGCGGTGGCGAGCGCCGTAGCGCGAGCCGCTGGGGTTAAGCGAGCGCTGAACGAGACCGCGGCAATGTACGGGACCGACCCGCCACTCGTGACCCTGACCGAACGCGCGTTGACGGCCGGGCTGGGGATCGATCCCGCGCGCGGCTGGTGACAGACCCGACCGTCGGAGCGCGCGAAGTACATTCACGCGGTGCCCGCGAGCCTCACCTGGACCGCGTCGGTTGACCGCCGTGCGCTGGTGGCCGCGGGGCATGAGCTGATCGAGTTCACCACGCTGCGACGGGAGGTCGTCGCGGCCGCGCGCAGGGTGGACGGGCGGCGTAAGAGCATCGACAACCCAGCGCAGGACTGGCTCGACCGGGTCGCGCGAGCGGATCGGCTGGCCGTCGTCGGCGTCCGGATCCGCAATCTGGATGATCTCGCGGCGCTGCACGGCTACGTGCTCGAGCCGGCGCTCCGGTCCGGGACCGCGCTGGTGATCGAGAGCGAGCAGCGCCTCACCCGCCTGCCCCCAGAGGAGTACATCGACCCTGAATTCGCCTATCCGTACACACTCGAGCGCGCGATCCACGATGCCACACGTCTGTATCGCGGCTTCTCGTTGCCCGAGCCCCCAAGCCAGATTTACCGTGTTCGTGCGGCCCGGGCTCATGCCGCCAAATGCCTATGAATACAGGGATTTCGGCGCCTCGGCCGGTCCCTGATGATGCCCAGAACCGGCTCGTTCGGCCCAGTTCGTTTGGCACCGCGTTTGACGCGATCGGCGCCTGGCGAGAGCCGCAGTCTGGGGCAGCTGGGGCGATCCGCGTCTGCGCGTGGACTTCGGACTATCGGTCCGTGCGTCCGCTCGGAGCCGGGCGCCTCGTCACGTCAGGCGCAGCCGATACGGTAGACGCGTGAGCACGACCGCCGATTACGTGACCTCAGTAGCGGCGCGCCCTGTCGCAGCGCATCATCCCACCGGAATCTCAACGGGCGTTTTCGCCTCGGCAAGAGGCGATTGGCCTGAGCTGGTCGCCGACGCGTGTCGAATCTCGACCTTCGCTGTCGAGCTCTCCGCGCTCTCGGGTGATGAGCTTCCGGGACTGATCGCGTACTTGCGGGCAGGGCCCCCGTTGCCGTTTCGGTATGCGAGCGTCCACGCACCGGTCAAGAACCGCGAACCGGATGAAGCGGCCACCATCACGGTGCTGGATGGGCTACCTCTTTGGGTGAGGTCTGTCGTAGCTCATCCGGACACTCTTTCGTATGTTGACCGGTACCGAGCGCTCGGTACCAGGCTCGTCCTGGAGAACATGCACGATCGCAAGATCACCGGGCGTGTAGCCGATGAGATGGAGAGGTTCTTTGAGGAGCTGCCTGACGCAGGCTTCTGTCTCGACGTAGCGCACGTTCGCTCAGTCGACCCGACGATGGAAGCCGCACATGAGTTGCTTGATCGCTTCCGCTCACGCCTGCGACACGTGCATCTCAGCTCGCTCGACGACGGACGTCATGTGCCGCTTACCGGGGACGACGAAGCGCTGTTCGCCGAGGTCTTGGACCGCTGCCGCGACGTGCCTTGGATCCTGGAGGCTCTGCCACCCGAGCGCTGGGAAAAGCAGATGAAGACGACGCCATTCGTGTTACCAGGCGCAGCGTCAGCCAGCGAATAAGTGTGAGCGCCGATCGGGGAGTCTCCGGACGTGAGGCGGCGACCCGCCAGTCTTTCCCTCACATCACAGCCGCGCGGGCCGAGACCGACCGTCGTCTTCGCGAACGCCGGGAAAGATTTGAGTCGGTCGACGTGGATCGAGACTCGACCGTTGTCCTCACCGGCTCGTGGGGCCGGCACGAGATCACGAGCGAAAGCGATGACGACTTCATGGTCGTGTTCGAGGGCTCTGCTCGGGACGATGCGCGACCGTCTGTCGAGCAGGTCGCTCGAATTCTCGGCGGCCGCGCGCCAGGCGTTGAAGACATTTTCGGCAAGCCGGTCGCACTCGAGGATCGGAGCCTGTCAAGCCCAGTGAGGCGCTTCGTGGTCGAATTCAGTGAGCTACCTCCTTCGTCTCGGGCTTGTTGATCCAGGCGGCGGTCGGCAGCTCGGGTGGGACGGGTGACCGGCGGACAAACCGCTCGGGGTTGCGCGCGTACGCCTCGGCTAGCACGACGGCGCGCTGGTCGCAGAGCTGCTGCGCCTGCCCGTGGTGGACGGCGGCCGGGTCATCCGCCCGATCCCGGAGTGGCGGTGTTCGTGGTTGTACCAGTGAAAGAAGCCGCGGCAGAACTCGCGCGCCTGCTCGATCGAGTCGAACCGGTCGGGGAACTCGGGCCGGTACTTGAGCGTCTTGAAGTGGGCCTCCGAGTACGGGTTGTCGGTCGAGGTGTACGGTCGGCTGTGGGTCTTGGTGATGCCGAGCTAGAGGCAGGCACGGAGCCAGGTTAACGGCACGCTAGTGCGGGCCAGGACCTCGAGCGGCCCTGGTTACCATCTCGTCGTCTTCCGACGCGCACAACGGTGAATCGCATCCGCGTGTCAAACCGGGTCAAATGGGCGGTAGCCCCTAACGACGAAGCCCCCGATCCCTTCGAGGCCTCAATCACCAGGGCTCTGGAGAGAATTCCCGCGGTGACCGCGATTCGGACGCGGTCCGAGCCGAGCCTTGGTGGTTCTCGGCAGGTGCATCACCACCTGTTCCGCCGGCGGTGTGCCGCTCGGTATGCAGGGGAGCAGCGAGGCGGAGGCTAAATCTGCGGCCGCGGAGGCATAAGCCGCCGAGGTTTCCGGCCAAGCTCGTCGGGTTCAGGACCCGATGAGCCTCCGCGGCCCTAAGTCAGCCACGTGGAAGGGGGGCCGCGCGCTCCTCGGCCTCCAGCGACGGGACGTCGATGTCCGCCAACCACTGGCCGACCGCCGCTCGGCGGTCGGCCTATGACTGCCAACTTGCATGGAAACCACAAGCCCCGCCCGACCGCGCTCGACACCGTCTGCTTGCTCGTCCGCGGCTAGCACCGCATCCTCGCGGAGCTGCGGTTGGTCGCCGATGCAGGTCGCGAGCCTGCGAGCGAGTCCCGGACGAATGCGATCCCGGTGTTGAATTTGGTTGCCCGGCGTGGGCGACGGTTCGCGTAGGGTCGAAGGCGAACCGAGGTCTGACTCCGAATGCGATTGACTCCGGCGAGGGTGTCTTGCGGACGAAGTGTCGGCCTCGGTTCTTGCCTTCGAGGATCGGCCTGACCTGATAGGAGCGTTCGCCCTGTGGGGCGTCCACCGGGATGTTGTCGGCCGGTCCGCCAACACCATACCGCTGGAGGTGAGGTCGGGATGAGGAGTGTCAAGAGGCGTGGTCCGGGACCGTCGAGCTTGTTGATGACGCCCGATCATGCGGGCAATGTGGTCGGGATCGATCCGCACAAGCGCACGCTGAGTGCGACGGTCGCCGATGCGCGTGGCGGGATCTTGGGCTCGGCTCACTTTCGCGTCTCAGGTGAGGGGCACCGGGAACTCGAGGCGTGGGCGCGGCAGTTTGGGCAGATCGCCCGGTGGGGGGTCGAGGGCGCGGCGAGCTGGGGTCGGCACACGGCCATGTTCTTGGCCGGCCGCGGCCATGACGTGCGCGATGTGTGCGCGAACCGGACACCCAGGTCTGATCGCGCGCGTCAGCGCGGCAAGTCCGACACGCTCGACAGCGAGCGGATCGCCCGCGAGACGCTGGCGCACCCGCTGCTGCCCAAGGCGTTCAAGCGCGCGGGCGCTGACAGCGGCCTGGACGAGCAGCATCAGCTGCTGGCCCTGTGGAACAACCAGCGTCGGTCGATCCTGACCGGTCGCCAGCACCTGGTCGGCGAGGCCGAGTATCTGCTGTGCGAGCTGCCGTTGGAGCTGCGCGAGCAGCTGCCCGACACCAAGGCGGTCCGCCCGCGCCTGGCGGCGCTCGCACGGCGCAACCGCCGGCGGCGCTACGACGCGCCGACCCGGCTGCGGTTGCAGCTGCTCGACAGCTACCGTGCGCAGATCAAGGCGCTCGATCGCCAGGAGCGCCGGGTAGTCGCGCAACTCGATGCGCTCGTTGACCAGAGCGGCTCGACGCTTGGGGAGCTGTGCGGCCTGAGTACCCGCTCGGTCGCCGAGCTGTTGGTCGAGGTCGGCGACGTGCGGCGGTTCACCGAGGGCGGGTTCGCGCGCTTCAATGGCTCGGCGCCGCTGCCCGCCTCGACCGCCGAGGGTCCCGGCGAGCCGATCCGCCACCGCTATAACCCCGGCGGCAACCGGCGCATCAACGCGATCCTGTACCGGATGGCGATCACTCAGCTGCGCTGCGAGCCACGCGCCCAGCGCATCTACGAGGGCGCGCGCGCCAACGGACACACCAAGAAGGAGGCCCGGCGCATCCTCAAGCGCCACCTCTCCGACGTCATCTACCGGCGCATGATCCGCGACCTCGCCGCCGCCGACCTCGCCTCACTACCCGCCCAGCCCCTCCTCGCTGCATAACCTCGCGCGCCGCAGCTGCAGTCAAGGATGGCCCGACAGGGCCGCGCGCACGCGAGCCGCGCAGCGGCATTCCTTGACGGCACCGCGGCGAGCGCCACACTCCCCCACGAGGAGGCAGTTGAGCAACCGCTAGCGCCGTGCACTTGACATAGGAGCCTTCGGCCGCAGCGACGCGCTTGCGCCCGGGGCGGGGCGTCCGTTCACGGCGACGAGAGGCTCGTTATGTCGCGAGTGCGGGGAACGAACGGTCGTGTCGGGCCCGTTGGTGTGGCGTCCGGTGGGGTTTTGTCAGGCGGGAGGCGGGAGCGGGTAGCTCGGGGTATGGCCGTGTTTGCTTCGTTGTGGAATCGTCTGCGCGACCCGGTGATGTGGACCGGCGCGTCGCAGCTCCTTAAGACTGCTTTGGCGGCCGTCATCGCCTGGGTTCTTGCCGCGCAGGTGTTCGGCCTGGAGCAGCCGTATCTGGCGCCATGGGCGGCATTGCTGACGGTCCATGCGACCGTGTTCGGGACACTGCGGCGCGGCGTGCGGCAAGCGGGCGCCAGCGTGCTTGGCATCTTGGTGGCGTTTGCCGCAGGGCAGCTCTTCGGCCTCGGCCCGGTCTCGGTGGGAGCCGTGATTCTCGTTGGTCTGCTCGTCGGCTCGGTGGGCGGGCTTCGGGACGACACCACCACCACCGCGGCAACCGCGCTGATCGTGCTCACCAACGGCTATAGCGACAACGGAGGCATTCTGGGTGCCCGGCTTCTGGACACCGGTGTCGGGATCGCAGTGGGCCTGCTCGTGAATCTTCTCGTCTGGCCGCCGTTGCGTGATCGCAGCGCCGCGAGTCAGATCGACGCGGTGGCCGAGGCCGTGGGACGGGTCCTGAGCGAGATCGCCGCCCGCCTCTCGGGCGAGTGCGGCCCGGCCGACGTTGATGATTGGATCGCCAAGACGAACGCGTTGGATCGCGCGATCGATCGAGCCTGGAGCATTCTCGCTCAGGCCCGTGAGAGCGGTAGGCTGAACCCGCGCCGCGCGACGGCACGGCGTATGCGCGCCGCCCAGGGGTTCGATGACATCCTGGGAAGGCTGGGCCAAGCCGTGGCTGAGACGCGCAGCATGGCCCGAACGATCGGCTACGCCGGTGTGCCCCCCAGCGAGTGGGACCCCGGCTTTCGGGAGCGCTGGCGGGAGTTGCTTAACCGAGCCGGCGAGGCGATCAGCACGGGGGACGCCGAGGCGGTCGCGTCGGTGCGAGCCGCCCTGACCGCGTACGCCGAAGAGGTCGCCGTCGGTCACCTCCGCGAAGGTTTCTGGCCCGTCGCAGGTGCTGTGCTGGTAAATCTGCGCAACATCCTCGACGCGCTCGACGTCGTCGCCGACGCACAGCCCGTCGCGGTGCCCCGCCCGACGTTGCGCCCGGCACTCCGACACCCGCCAAACTGGCCGACCGCCCGCGGGGGATCTCCTGAGCTGGAGAAGTAAGTAAGCCACCCGGCGGCTCCCGTAACCTCGCGTCTGATCCTCCCCGTCAGATCCGGGCCAGTCCTATGCGCCCCCGAGCCGGACCGCTTCGATGAGCCGCGCGCGGCCCCAGGGCGGAATCGTGTGACCGGGATCGTCGCCATAGGAATCGCACACACTGAGAGTCGGCCTCGACGAAAGCGCTCGTGCGGCTGATCGACATGCTGGCGAAGGACGATGCGGCTGAAGGATGACGCGATTGCTAGCGGCAGGCGACCGCCTGATCCGGTCGGCTTGAGCCGTTGGCACTGCGGCGTAGGATGGTCGTTCCGAAATGACGGCAGACGAACAACGCGGCGGCTGGGTCGACCCCTGGGCGCGCAAGCACGTCAAACAAGCGATCGTCGTGCGCGCCCTCCTCGCGCCGTGGATCCTCTTCGTCACCGTATTCCTCTGTGTGAAGGGCTACTGGTGGGGACTCGTGTTCCTTCCGTTCCTCGCACTCGACCTCTGGCTTCTGCGTAGCCTCGTGCGCTACGCACGCACGCAAGGCCGGTGATTTTCACAACGGCGCCCGTCGTCGTCACCGGAGATCGTCGCCGTAGCACTGGTCCGCTTCGGGACTACGCGGATGGTAAAAGCACTCGTCACTGCGAGGGGATTTCCGCTTCGATCGGGCGCTGCCGACAGCTTCAAGATGTCCGTCGGAGGCTGCTTGATTTCGCCGGCGCCTCAGTTGGGAGAACGCAGACGGTTAGGCCTTAATTGGACGATGGGCTTCGAGCCCGTCTTTTTGTCCGCCGCCCCTGCGGCTTGCTTGGATTGAGCCGTGGAGCTCGTATCGGTCTGTGTCGTTTGTCCCGTTGGTTCTCCCAGTCACTGTCAATCGTGGTGGTGGAGGTGAGAGATGGCGCTGGCGAGGTGGGTCGGTTGCGCGATCGGCTTGGATGTGTACCGCGACTTCTGCGTGGTCGCGATCTGCGAGGACGGGATGGTCCGCTCAGCGGGCCGGGTGCCGAGCACGCCCGTGGGATTGGCGACGCTGGCCGAGAGCCTGCTCGGGACCGATCGGGTGGCGTTGGAGGTGACCGGGAGCTGTTGGGAGGTCGGGCGGATCCTTGAGTCTCACGTGCAGCGAGTGGTCGTGGTCAGTCCCGATGACACCGGGATCACCAGCGCGCGGGCGAAGACCGACAAGCTCGACGCTCGGACGCTGGCGAGCCTGCTGTTGAAGGGCGAGCTTGAGGCGGTGTGGATGCCTGATGAGCGCTGCCGGATCCTGCGCCGCCGGCCGGCGCGGCGAGAGCAGTTGACGCGCGCTCGCACGCGCGTCAAGAATGAGATCCACGCGTCGGTGCAGCGTCGGCTGCAGGCGCGGCCGCGTGCTCTGACCTGTTCGGGGTCAAGGGCCGCCAATGGCTCGCGGGGCTAGAACTGCCCGTCGAGGAGCGCGAGTCGGTCGACGCGGGGATCCGCCAGATCGAGTTCCTCGACGTGGAGATCTCCGCGGCGGAGCGGCTGATCGCTCAGCAGGCCCTGTCCTGGCCGGAGATCCGCAGGCTGATGACCGTCCCCGGCGTGAACCTGGTCTGCGCCGCGACGTTCATCGCCGCGGTCGGGAACGCCAACCGGTTCCTGACCGGCTGGCGATCCTGTTCTGGTGCCGGGATCGACCGCGCTGGCGACCAACCGGCGCCGATCCACTCCTCAAGCGGCGACGGAGGCGGTGTGGCTCCTCGCACGCTCGGGGAGGCGGTACGTCACGTCGACCGGGCCGCTGGTCCGCGTCGTGTCTGCCTATCGCGGCATGGCCGTCCTGCTCGAGGAACAGGGCAGGAGCAAGCGGATCGCCGCGGCGAGAGCTCCATCGCGGTTGCCTCCGGATCGGAAACGGGATCGACGGTCGGGATCGGCGTCTCGGAGCGCGTCGTGGATGCCGTCGTGAAACAGAGCTCACGCCAGGGTCAGCGAGGTCCTCGATCGCGTACTTCTACCGTTATCCGCGCCTTGTCGGAGCCGGCGGAGCCAGCGGGGCCGCAGGGACGATTGCGGGTTGCGGGCGGGCGAAGCGGCGAACGAACTCGAGGGCGGTGGCGGCGACCTCGCGCCAGCCGCTGTCGATCGTCAGTGCGTGTCCGCGGCTGGGCATCTTGACGATCTCTGTGACGCTGTCGTTGTGTTTCTGGCGTTTGTAAGCGGCGTTTGCGACCGCCCAGGGAACGGCGTGGTTCTCCTCGCCGCTGATGATGAGAAGCGGCCCCCGCTCCGGGTTTTCGGTGTCGACTTTCGCCTCGGTCCAGGGATTGAGGTTGGCCGCCGCTGCCTGGAAAAGAGTGGTGGCGGAGGCGGGCACGGCGAACTGCTCGTACAGCTGTTTGGCCTCGTCCTCGCTGACAGCGTTGGCGAACGCGTAGCGGAACTGATCGTACGTGAGCGGCACTGCACGGTTGCGGTTTGCCGGATTGCCGAGAACGGGGCGGGCGGACTTCAGCGCGGAGATCGGCAGTGGGAGCACGCCTCGGAACGGTGCAGGGTCGATTGCGACGGACACCGTTGCGAGACCGCGGCCAGCGATGATTTGCGCCAACAGCCCGCCGAACGAATGTCCTATCACGGCGGGCTTCTTCTCGAGCCTCCCGATGATCACGGCGAAGTGGTTGGCGACCTGTCCGATTGTCTTGTGCGCGAACAACTCCGGCTTGGCCTTGGCCTCCTGCACCGTCTCCGGGTCGTCGGGCCAACCGGCGGTGAGCGGGAAATACCCAGCCTCCTCGAACAGGGCGGCCCATCGGTTCCAGCTGCTGGGTAGCAGCCATAGGCCGTGGATGAACACCACCGGTTGGCGGCCTGATGCGTTCGCCTGGGCGACGTGCTCGACCTCGTGCTCGGCAATCGTCGTCGCCTCGGGTGACGCACGAGTCGACCCCTCCACGGGCGCGCCCTTGCGGAGGATGGAAATCGGATCGAACGCAACCCCGCTGCGCCCGTGCGCCCTGGGCTCCGTTACCTGCACCGGTGGCCGTGGCGGGCGCGACACGACGTGGCTGACCGGAGCGCCCGTCAGCTTCTCGATCCGGTGCGGTAGCCCTGCATGAAGCCACATGGAGATGTCCGCCGGGAGCGTCGAGACGATGACCTCGTCGTGGCGCCCGGGATCCCACGCCTCGATGACCGCGACCAGCGGATCCGTGTGACCGACGCTCCCTTCGACCTCCAGTCCCTGATCGCGCAGATAGTCGAGCGCCTCGGCAAGCCGCTCGCCCGCGGCGGCTCGCCCGCCGGTAGCCGGAATGATCAGCCTAAACGTCGTTGACTCGCCCGCCGTTCGCTTCTTAAGCGCGTCAGCGAGTTCCCCGGATGACGCCGTGACGTTCGCCACCACGAGCACCGACCGGTTCCAGGTCATGCCGCGTTACCTCCCTTCTCATGTTCGTATACGCCGGTTGGCCCCTGAGGACATCCGTATGACTTTGCAAGCTCAGTGCGGGAAATCACCTATCCGCGTCAGGGCAAAGGACGCAGCTCCCGGACGCCCAATCGCCGCACGCCGATCGCCCCCACCGCCGCCCTGCGAGAAACTGCCAACTGCGCCCCACTCGGGTGCCCATCAGCGAGCTTCCCATGAAGGGGGACGCCCGGGTTTGTTTCCCCAGTGCTCCCTGCGCCACTCGGCCTCGATGTATCGCTTGGCCTGGTCTGCATCCTCTTCGAACGCGTTCATGGCCCGCTCCATTTCCCGTTCCTCGGCCTCCATCGCGCTCAGTCCCCTACGAAGCGCGAAGCGCGCGCGAATCTGGTCATCGTGCGGACGGGCGCTGTCCTCACGCTTGAACGTTGACCAAATCATCGCGCAAGCGCCGCACGCTGAAATCAGGGAATTTTCGCGGAACCCGCCGTGCAGCGTTCCCATTTTGAGCGCTCGTGGCCCGGCGTTGCGCGGTACGCTGACTGCGCAGCGCGTTCTTGGAAGTTTCGGTGACTCAGCAGTACATCGTCGGGCAGTTCTCGGTGTTACTTGAGGACGTGCAGCCGCCCGCCGGCGAGTGGTTCGAGGCGGTTCGGAGGCTGCGCTTCGAGGTCGAGTCGTGTCCGTGGTCGATGCTCCCGCGGCTCGCGAAGGAGGCGATGGGTCTGACCGACCTGATCTGCTGGGGTGCTCTTGAGCGGGGAGACGTCGGCAGCTTCTGCGGGTGTGCGAGGAGGGCGGCCGCGCTTGGCGAGTTCATCGAAAGCGCGGGTCTGGTGCAAGGGTAGCTGGCCCGGGCCGCTGTTCGGTCGGTGACAGCGGCTTGAGGGTCGCCTCTGAAGAGGGTGTTTATTCGGCGTGGCCGTACGCTGTGATCTCCTCTCTGTCTTTGTCTGCGAGCTCGCGCGGGGTTTCGCCGTGCGCGAGCTTCTCGCTCTGCACGTGGTGGCGGATCTCATCGACGATCTCAGGGTTCGCGAGCGTCGTCACGTCGCCGACGTCCGCGAAGTTGGAGATGCTGGCGATCACCCGGCGCATGATCTTGCCTGAGCGGGCCTTCGGCATGTCGGCGACGATCCACACGTTCTTCGGGCGGGCGATCGACCCGATCTCCTTGACGATCGTCTGCGAGACCTTCTGCGCGACGTCGTCGCCGGCTTGGGGCCTGGTTTGAGCGCCACGTACATCTCGACGATCTTGCCGCGCACCTCGTCGATCACGGGGACCGCGGCTGCCTCGGCAACCTCATTGACCATGATCTCGGCCGACTCGAGCTCCTTGGTCCCGAGCCGGTGGCCGGCAACGTTGATCACGTCGTCGACGCGGCCGAGGAGCCGAAGTAGCCGTCGGCCGCTTGCACGGCGCCGTCCCCGGCGAAGTACGGCCAGTCGTGCCAGTCCTTGCTGTCCTTGTCCTGGGTGTACTTGGCGTAGTAGGTATGTACGTACCGCTCGGGCTGTCCCCAGATCGTCTGGAAGGACCCGGGTCACGGGCAGATGTTCCCGGCCTTGCCCGAGCGCTTCGGGACCCCCGCGCCGGTCTCGCCGTAGATCACCCGGAAGACGCCGAGCACACCCGGCCCGCAGCTCCCGGGCGTCATCGGCTCTAGCCCGGGCAGCGTGCGCCGCACGTGTGCGGCTGGCATCGTCGCCATTCTTACTCATAGCGAACTCGTCTCCGACCCGGCCGGGTGAGCGGGCCGGTTCTCCGATCCGTACCCGCGCGACGGTCACACGCGTGAATCCGGAGCGCCGTGACGGTTATTGCGCCCGACGCTTGCCCGCGCCACGACCGCGCCGGCTGGGACCCGGAGTAACGATCACGCCGTCGGCTGGGTACACGATCGACTCGTGCTGCTCATCCCAGCGCACGCGGTAATGCTCGTGTCCTTCGCGGCCGAGCACCTCGATGATCTCTCCTCGGCGCGACGCCTGGCCGTGCACACCATGAGGCTCGATCCAGTCACCTACGCGGGCGACGGCTTCAACGGACTTATTCGGCATCAGTTCACCTCCTTTGACGCCATCAAACCGCTCGGCCCCGAGCTCGGCATCCGTGAACGCGCGAAGGCCGGTGCGGTGATCTACGGATAACGCCCCCGGCGCAGAAGCAGTCATTCCGGATCACTGCGGCGCGATCAGCCGCATGCCACCGACGATCCCAGGAGGCCGGCCAAGCGCCCCGACGTCAAGCCGACCCGGGTGCGAGGCTAGATCACCACAGCGCGGGTCGTCACGTCCACGGCTGTCGACTGCTGGTCGGCCACGCATTCCGGACGCGCCGCGCGATTCGCGGACGCCCTCCCGGTCCGGACGAATCTGAGCATTGAGCGCCGCGCCCCGATGCTCCCGCTCAGCCAGGCGACGCGATCGCGGGCTCCGCGACGGTCGCCTCGTGGCCCGGCTGTTGCTCCGCTGGCAGAGCAGGCACTTCCCCCGGCGGCGGCGAGACTGCTGAGAAGGACAAGAACCAGCGCTGTTGTCGCACGCGCGAGACTGCCGCATCCACCCGGCGCTGCGGGAGTCGATGCGAGCGGAGCGGGACGCCACACGGCCTGTCGTCGAGCGGGAGTGTCGTTTCGCGAGCGGAGCAGCAGTGGCGGCCGGGGCGGCCCCGTACTTGTTGAGATTCGTACCCTTGGGGCGAGGGCAAGGGGCGCTCGTGCATGCCTTGGCCGTCGTGACGCGCAAAGCAGCTGTCGACGATCGCGGCGCCGCGCTGCTGACTTCGCGCACTCTTCCGGTGGCGTCATCTCCGCGAGCCTGGTGAGTCGTTCATCTACGGTCGACCTTTCCCTTCAGGTCGTTGAGTGCGTCTTGTGTCTTGCCGATGGTTGAGTCGACTTTGCGCTTGACCTTGCCTTTGTCCTCTTGACGCTGCCCTTCGCGCTTCATCGACTCGTTTCCGGTAATCGCGCCGAGGGCCTGCTTCGCGCGGCCGAAGATCTTGTCGGTTTTCGCGCCCATCGCGGGGCCTCCTGGGTCGTTTGGCCTGCCTAGGACCCTAGACCCGAATCGCGACATGATCATCCGTAGCGGCCACTGAGGAATAGTCGGGGAACCCGTCAGAGCCGCGGGAGGGGCCTGGCCCGAGCGAGGAAGGGCCCTGGCCAATCGTGAACTGGCAGCCCGGAAGCGGGCCGGCGCCGGTCCTCCTCGGACGCGCCGACGGGACTGGCTAAGCTCAATCGTCCTGCTCCGGCCGGCCCGCCTCCAAGGTCTCGGCGACGCATCTTTGTCAAGTGAAAGTCAACTTCGCCCGGTCCGCTCGCGCTCGACCGGGATCCGCGGGCGGGCGATCGGCCGGATTCGAGACCGTCGCGTCGCATTGAAGCTTGCGTGACTCCCGCGGAGACGTGGGTGGGAATTACGGATGCGGGCGGCGTCGGCGACTGGGACTATGACTGTAGACGGAAGGTCGTCAAGAAGGTTCTCTCCTAAGAGCAGAGAGTCAACGAGACGGCCTTTCGCCGTGTCTGGGGAGCGAGATGCAGGAAGCACGCCACCAGTTCCGAGAATCGCTCAACGAGCTCGAGCAGGACACGCTCGGCGGTCTGGACATGGTCGCGCAGCAGCTGGACCGCGCGCTCGAGTCGGTCAGCCTCCAGGATTTTGAGCTGGCGGCAACGGTCATCACCGGCGACGACCGGATCGATGGGCGCTACCTGCAGATACACCAGGGTGCGGTGTGGCTGCTCGCGTGCCAGGCGCCGGTCGCGGGTGATCTGCGGCTCGTCGCGGCGCTGTTGCACATCATTCGCTGCGTCGAGCGGATGGGCGACCAGTGCGTGAATATCGCCAAACTCGTGCGGCTGTCGGGCCACGAGGCGCCCAAGGACAACGACATCCTCGTCACGATCGGACGGATGGGTCAGCTCGCACGCGCACAGGTATCGCAAGCCAAACAGGCGTTCGCCACCCGGGACGTCGCCCTCGCGCAGGAACTCGTCGGCCTGGATGGGGAGATCGATCGCCTGAACCGGGGCATCATCGCTCGCGCGGTCGACATCGGCGACCTCCTCGAGGTCCGCGAGTGGGCGATGTACATGATTCTGGTCGCCCGCTGCCTGGAGCGGGTCGCGAGCAACACCGTCGATATAGCCGAGCAGACGGTGTTCGTTGTGACCGGGCTGTTCCGCGAGTTCGCGGACGAACTACAGCCCAGCCAGTAAGGGAAGTGGAGGCAAGCGAAGGGAAGGGAAGCCGCTCGCCGCAGGCCACAAGCGTGTGGCCGCCCGCGAGCCGGCCCAGAGTCTTCACTCTTGCGACTCCCAGCTGAGGCCGACAGCGAGGACCCGAACGGGCGGCGACCATCCTCACGGCGTTACTGCTAGCGCGAAGCCGCCGCGTTCGGCTAGCGACCCCCGGCCCCGAAAACAACAGCGCCCTGCCCGTGTGCCGCCCTCTCCCCGGAGTTTCGATCTCGCCCAATCTCAAGCCTCCGGCTGCCGCGGTCCGCACTATCGCTTCCACTCTCCCGCCGCGTCGCGGTGCGCGACCTGCATTGGCGACGACTTGCTGGGCCGTGTTAGCAGCGGACGGGCGCTGGGTTGCAAGCACTTCGCGGATCCTGCGACGGACGCATGGATGATTTCCGTGTTGTCGATCCCGCGCAGGTACGCGGAGGTGATCCCTAGGTCGGCATGCCCGAGTTGGCGCTGAATGACCAGGAGCGGGATCCCCTCGCGGGACATCTCGATGATCGGAACGCAGGCGCATATCGCTTGACGGTGGCTTGGCCTGAGGCGGCCCCGGGGTGGGGTCCGGGCCAGATGGCCGGTGGTCGGGTCGGTCTTCGTCGGGTGGTGGCTCGTTCGGGAGCGGGATCTTGAGGTGGATCTCGACTCGCCAGCCGGTCACGCAGACCTTCTCGATCACGAGGCGCACCAGCCTTCGGCGGCCTGCGAAGTCGAGGCCGTCCAGTGAGGCGGCGACACGGTCGCTGAATCGAGCGAGTCGGCGGCGCATACGGTTCTGGGCGGCCAGCTCGGCGCTGCGCCGGCTGAGTGTCTCCTTCTCTCGCGTGAGCTCGGCGCGGCGGGCTGCCAGTACACCGGTGCGACGGGTGAGCTCTTGGAGTCCCAGTAGCCCGGCTTGGTAGGCGTCAAGCAGGCGAGCGCGCTCGCGCTCCTTGGCCTCGATGGCTGTGTCCAGGCGCTTGAGCTGCGTGGTCACCAGCTCGTTCTCGTCGGGCGCCCCGGTGAGCACAGCGCGCTCGGCGGCCAGCAGCTGGTCCGGGGCAAGTAACGCTTGGCGGACCTGTTCGAACACGTACTCGTCGAGCTCGTTGGCGCGGATGTTGCGCTCTGGGCAGAGGCGGTCCTCTGATCCGGCGCGCAGTAGATCGTGATTGCGACAGCAGTAGTACCGTGTCAGTACGCTGTTGCGTCCGTAACTGTTGTGACAGCTACAGCCAACGTGACAGTGACCGCACTCGACCAAACCGCGTAATAGCCACGCCTCCGCCGCCGCGCCCCGCGGACTCATCTTGAAGTTCTCATGGCTGACTTGGCTGACACGATCAAACGTGTCGCGGTCGATGATCGGGGGCACCGGGATCGCGATCCACTCCTCGCGCGGGCGCTCGCGCAGGCGGGTCTTGCGGCCGCGAGTCGCGCCCTCGATCCGTTCGTGGCGGTTGTAGTAGACCGTGCCGACGTACGCCTCGTTGCGCAGCACTCGGTCAATTGCCGACGTTCCCCATTGCGGCTTGCCGGTCGGCGATGGGATCGCTCGGTCACGCAGCTCAAACGCGAGCTGGCGAACCGACAGGCCCCGCTCGACGTACGCTGCGAAGATCTCGCGCACGACCTGGGCCTCGGGTTCGAAGACCTCGATCCGGGATCGTCCCCGATCGGGATCGACGACTCGGCGGTACCCGTAGGAGACTTTCCAGAACGGGATTTCTCCCGCGCGGGCGCGGTAGAGCTTGCCGCGACGGTTGCGCTCGGCCACCTTGGCCTTCTCGTACTCGGCGATCACGCCCTGCATCTGGATCAGCAGCGTCGCCTGCGGATCGTCACTGGGTGAGGGCCCCTCCAGGAACCGAACGGTCACCCCGAAGCGCTCGAGTTCCTCAAGGATCAGCACCTGGTAGGCGTAAGCGCGAGCCAGACGATCGACGCACAGGCACAGCACCCCGTCGAGCACGCCTGCCTCCGCGGCGTCACGCAAGCGATCAAGCGCGGGGCGATCCAGCCGGGCGCCCGAGTAGCCATCGTCCACGAACTCCTCGATCACCTCATGCCCATCAGCCCGTGCGGCGGCGCGCAATGCCTCGAGTTGCGAGCCGACCGTGCCGCGCTCCTGCTGGCGCTCGGTCGACACGCGCGCGTAGAGCCCGATCCTCACTCGCCCACCGCCCACAAGACCTCACCCTGAGCGGCGACGGCGAGCAAGAACGCGTAAGTGTCATGCAGCTGCCGCTCGCGCGGGTCCTCACACCCACACCACGGCGGGCGGCGCGCGCCGATCACCGACCCCAGATACGCGGGCTCGGCCGACGGCCAGCTGATCAACCCGGCCAACCCCCGGCGCGCGAACCGGCGCGCCGCCAGGATCTCACCCACATCTCCACCGGTGAGCACGATCGCCCGCAGCTGCTCATAGTCGGCCTGCGCCGGCTCACAGATCGGCCAGAACCGCCCGCTCATTTCAGACCCCCGAGCGCCTTCTCGACCGTGCGCCGGTGCAGCCTGACCCCCAACGCAGCCTCCACTTCCCCGGCCAGCTCTGCGCCCGAGGCGCCGGGACGCTCGCGCCGGCGTGCCTCCAAGAACGCGAGCACCTCCGGCGAGAGCTTCAAGGGACCGCGCCGGCCGGGACGCTCGTCCAACAGCCCGACCATCCCCGAGCGCTCGAACGCCGCCGACACCAGATAGAACGCTGCCCGCGAGTAGCCGTGCGTCTGCGCCGCCGTGGTCGCCGTCTGACCGTCGATCACGTGCGCGCGCAGCATCTCGTACTTCACCTGCACCTTGTCGAACGCGGCGAAGAACTCCGGATGCGCGCGAAACGGCTCGGCCACGACCGCCTCCGCGCCGGGATGCAGCAGCCCCGCCTGCTCCAGAGCCCGATAGCGCGCCGACTCGGCCATCCCCACTCACCCGCGCCGCAACGATCGCCCGCGACGCCTCGCTGCGCAGATCCATAGCTGTCCAGTCATGAACGCCGCAAGCATCATATCGCCATCCTCGTCCATCGATAATCGCCGCGCAAAGCCTAAGAACGGCACCGGACGGATGATTCAGCGGCCCAAATCGCTCAACACAGCGGCGGTCTTCACTAGACACCATTGTCCGCCCAGTCATCAGGCGCCGCCCCGCCCCGAACGCCGCTGCCGCCTCGTTCGACCGTACAACCGCGCATCCTGCGCAGTCAGATCCCGCGCGAGAACGCTGCGGTAGTTCAGGGTTGCGTTCCGTCCTCCTCAACGGCGTGGGCGTGCCGGAGTTGATGGTCGTGCCGACGTCGGCACAAGCAGCATTATGCCGACCTGCGCGTTATGCCGAAGCTTGTGAGAAGACCCTGCTCACTGAGACAAACCGCACAGGTTCGTCGGCATAACGAGCGTGCTTTCACTTGGTGGTGCTGGACGCGGACCCGCGATCAGTTCCCGCTTATCGACGGCGTTCCAAGGTTGTTCGGCGTGAACAGTCAATGCGACGCGACCCGCCAAAGCGCGACGGATCGGTCGTGTTATGCCGAATTCAACGCGGCGAGAGTCCGGAACACCCGCGAGGCTCGGGTCGAACTCGGCATAACGACGACGTCGGCATAATGGTGGGGTGCGAACCGGCGGCGGACTCCGGCGGCCAGCGCGGTCCGATGCGGCTGGGCACGCATGCCGGCCGGCGAGCATGGCCGCCCGCGGGTCGGGCCGCGCAGGACGCAGAAGAGCGCGCCGACCGGCAGGGACCTGCGCAGCTCGAGCCAGGGGACGAGCTGCTCCCACGCCCAGCGGTCCATCCCGACCTCGCGGCGGCGACCACCCTTCCCGGCACGGACCGGCACGGCGCCGCGCTGGCGGTCAAGATCGGTCTCAGCCAGCGCAAGCGCCTCGCTGATCCGCAGACCGGCACGCCAGAGCACGACGATCACGCCACGCAGCCTCATCGCCTCCGGGCCGTCCCCCGCGGCTCGCATCACCGCGATGATCTCCTCCACGGGTGGCGGGTCCGGCGGATAGCGAAGACCCTTGTTGCGCGGCACGCGGCCCTGGTGAAACCCGGACAGGGTTGCCTGAGACCGGCGGCGCCCGGCACGATCCAGCAGTCCTACAGATTCCATGACGTCCTCCTCTGGACGACGATCGAACGCCACGATCCTCCCGCGCCCCGACAGCCGCGTGCGGACGGACTGCGCGCACCGCCCGCTCCGCCAAATGCTTGCTACACGGCACCGCATATGCGCTAACGAGGCCCCACCGCGTCGTCGCCGATGCGCTCGCCCGCTGCCAGGCCGCCGAGCGAGAAAAGGGATCGTCCCGCGGTGCGATCGCAGACGTATGTCTGTTTGCCGCTCCAGCTGTGCGCGTCGGGCAGAGAGGCCTGGGTCGTGGTGCTGCAAGTTAGTCGGGCCGAACGTAGTTAGTTGTATGTTCGTTGCGGCAGACCGGGTTAGGAGGCGACGTCGTGGGATTGCGTGAGAGGACGGGCGTAGCCGTCAGGCAAGCCCGCGGATTGGCTCGCCCTGCCCGTACCGTTCGCAGGGGCGCCGCGGTGGCGTTCGTCGCGCTGCTTGCCACGGCCGCGGCGGCGCTGGCTGCGGCGCACTTCAGGCCCGGCGCGACCTACATGGGACGGGATGGCGCTTGCTCGTCCCACGTGCCAGGAACGACCTGCGTGTTCAAGTTCCGCGCCAGCCGCGACGGCCTGTCGCTGCGGTTCGTCGGCATGACTGTGATCGATACCTGGGGCTGCGGAGCGGGCGGCGGAGAAGCCCTACTCGGCGGGGAAGCAAAGTACGCGACCCCGATCCCGCGAGTGAAGGTGCAGCCGAACGGCAAGCTTTACGGCAGCGGCAGCTACGTGTTTCGGCCGACACAGGCCCCACCTGAGCACTACAAGGTGACGGTCACCGGACGCCTGTCTACGTCCGGCAGGACCGCGGTTATCACGTTCCACAACACCTACATCTCCAGTAGCGGAAGCCGGGCATGCGCCACGCGGCCGGTGACCCTCACCGAAGGCTAATCCGCTCAGGGAGGCCCGCACCGGCGAGCCCATAACGCCACCTTCGCGTCGACCACGGCGCGATACGCCCGGGGCCAGTGACCGCTGCCCCAGCCGGGCGATGTGTGGTTCGACCCGAGAATGGTTCACCGCGGTGTCCCGTTGAAGGTAGCGCCGACAGGCATGCGTCTGCGATCGCACCGCGGGACGATCCTTTTCTCGCCTGGCAGCCTGTCAGCGGCCTCCTCCATATGGGCGACCAAGCGCAACCTCGCGGTCGGTGGGTACTAGCTGCCCGGCGAGCAAGCAGACGATGTCGAGCGCGGGCCGCGGCGGCTTCTGGTTCCTGCAACTGAGCAGCGTTGGGCGAGTTCGAAGTCCTTATGCCCGCGCCGCAGCCAGGAGGGCCGATTCCGAACCTCGTCGGGTTCGAGGCCCGACGAGCCGCTGCGATCGGGGACGACGTCAATCGCGTTGATGCCGCGCGCGCCGACCGGTTGCGACTGGAGATCCGCAGTTATCGCAGGGCCAGTGTGATCGGGTTCGTCGCGGTGACCACTACGCTGGGAAGCCAAGCGAGGGGCGCGCAGACGAAGCTCGAGCGCTTTACGTTCAGACCGTCGCTGTCGAGCACGTGGCGGTTGGTGAGTCGACCGTGGGCTTGCAGGTAGTCCCAAGCCACCTGGATCATCCACGCCTCGACTAGCTGCGGACGGCCCGTTGTCGCTCGACAGCGCAGCGTCTCGACCCAGATGCCGTCCGGAGTGATGTCCGTTATCCAGTTGGGCTTGGCGGTGCCGAGCGTCTGGACTTCCGATCCGATTGCTAGGGCGCCACGGATTCGGTGGAGCAGGCCCGGGTCGAGGACTTCCGCCGGCGCAGGGACGAGGGCTGGTGACCAATCGGTGGCGTCCTGGTGATGCCACCAGCTCTCGGCGAGGGTCCAGAGTGTGTTCCGCGCGGCGCCCTGTGGTCACCATGTAGGACGACGGCGACTTCGACGTTGGCCACGAGTCCGCTCGTCAGGTTGGCCGACCCGATTGCCGCAGCAATGCGGTTGCCGTGTCTGCCTAGGTATAGCTTCGGGTGAAACGTCCCTCGGGACGGGTTAATTACGCGGACGCCGAGCCCACCCGCCTGGGCCGCACCGAGTCCTTGCCTGGTCGTGGACCCGAAGACCGTCGTTGTTACGAGCCGGCCCGTCTCGACGCTTTTCAGCTGCTGCTCGAGAAGGTTGATGCCCCGCTGTTGGACGAACGCGACGCCCAGGAGTATCTCGTCCGCCCCGGCCAGTACCCGACGCACGCCCGCGAGCGGATCGAGATAGGTCTCAAGCTCGACGGCGTGGCCGTTCGTGCCATCACGGCAATACTTCGAGTTCGTGGAGACGGTGGCAGCCGAGCGATCGCACGATCACGGCGACCCGTAAGCCGTCTTCCACTGCAGGTATCGGGCGAACTCGTCACCACCCGGATGTCCGGGCCACTCGGCGAGACCGGACCACGTGATCGCGCCGACAGCCACACCGTGCTCGTCCGGACCGGCGGACACAGCGAGCGGGCTGTCGAGGGTGATGCCGAGAACGAGGAGCCCGCGGTCGCCCCACAGTCTCCGCCCGTAGGTCGTCAGGAACTCGCGGCGCAGCTGTATCTGGCCCTTGTCGCGGGCGACTCCTTGGCCAGTCCCTTCGGCTGAGCCCCACTTCGCCTCTGCCATGACCACGAGTCGCTCCGCGACGAGGACGGCGTCGAGTTCTGGTCCGGGGGCGATTGGCTTGTCCGGGTGGGGAACACGGCGCCAGACATCCGTGGTCGCTGTCTTATTCTCACCCCACGGCAATTCAAGCTGCGCAGACAGCCAGTTGAGAAACTCGGCGCCGATCGCCGGTCGGTTGATGAGTGCGCCGAAGAAGTTCCAGGTGATCGCGTCCTCGGAGTTGACGCTCTGAAGCGCGCTGTAGTGCCCGAGCTTGTCCCGGACAGAGGCCGGCAGCTTTGCGCCGTGCTGGGCGGCGCCGAGCTTCATCACAACCTGAGGTGGGGGCCAGGACGCCTCGTCGGTGTGAATCAGTGCGTCGTCGACGTCGCAGAACAAGAGTACGCCGCCGGGGCTCCGATCCACCCGGATCGGTCGGTCGTTCCAATCCGCGACTGTCTCGACGCCTCGGGGGTCCATCGACATCAAGCTACCGCGCCGCCCTTCCATCCGCCAGGGCTGGAACCACGGTCGCACAGCGCAGGCCTCGCTCTCGCGTTACGAGGCTCCGAAGGCGATCGGCCGAGGTTCCGAGCCACAGGCGCCTCCACTACTGGACCAATTGATTCAGTCGGCTGACCGGAGCCCAATCAAGCTCGTCGGGTTGAGGACCCGACGAGCCTTAGCGCGGCCTTCCGAAGGGTGCAGACCTGGGAGAACAGCGCCGCCGCGCGCCGGGCAACGTCGACGTCGTACATACGGCAACCGACGTCGGTGTGCCGCCACCATACCTCGCTCGCCTACGTCTGCCGACGGCGAAAGCGACGGTCCCGGACGGTAGCCGGACGCTCGACGTCGCGCGAATATGGAGACAACCCGCCTGGCGAGGTCGAACGGGATCGGGATGAGGACCTGCACGAGAACGCGAAGCGCCGGTGCCGAGCGTGTCGAGGCCGGCAACGCCCTTGCTCCGAACGACTCCGGAAGCGTTCGCGCTGCCGGAAGGTTCGGGGCGAGCGACGAGACGCCGATCGAGGCTCTGCCAGCCGTTCGAGAGGTGTCGGGGGCGGGCGCGGAAATATCTGTCGCCTGGATACGGCCTCACGGGGTCACGCAGCGATATGCGGGTAGGCGTCAAGCTCCGGCGTCGGGCGGAGATCCCTCGCCAACGCGTACGCCGCCTCTCTGACTGGACCGCGATGCCCGCAGCGTACGACCGCCGCGTGGGATGCGACCAGGAAGGGAGCGCTGCGCATCCGCCAGTCCTGATTGAATTCTGTTGTGAGGGTAGAGCTTTCGCCGGCGGCTCAGCGGGATGTCCGTCGCTTCGGTTGGACCAAAGCGTTCTTGCTAAACGACGAACTGCAAGGTCTCCGAGGCGACGCTACGCTTGCGTCACGCCTGAGGCCTCTCGTTGTCCCAGCGCACCATCCTCCGAGTTTTCGCGTCGACCTGACACCGCCTTTTGTAGCTCGCGTTCGAATCACGAACGAAGGCCTTCTGGTCGAACGCGTTGTGACAGTTGAGGAACTCCATCAGACAGCGACCGACTTCTTCTCTGATGACTGAGACGAACGCGGGGTCCACCGCAGCGTTGCTTAGTGCGTTCCTCAAGCGCCGCGGTGCAGGCTTGCTCATTATCGGGATTGGCGTCATCGGATACGTGGTCGCAATTTGCTTCCTGCCGGACTTCAGCAGCTCCACAACGCGCAACGATTATGTGCCGTTTTTCACAGCTGCGGGTACCGTTGCCGCTGGCATATTCGTGGCGCTGGCTGTGGCAAGTCGAGAAGTGACCTCCGATGTAGTTTTAGGGATCGCCACCGTATTTCTGATCGGCACAGCGGCGCTGGCCTCCGTGTTGGCGCTCGTGCCGGGGATCCATACGTTGGTTTACGAATTGACATTTATCGCTGTCATCGGCGGTGGTGTTGCAGGCATGATAAGTACCGGGCTTATTGCGGCCGCCGGGTTGCTTCAGGCGCGAGCCGAGCGCGAATCGAGGACGCTCGATGCGTTGCAGCTCCTAGCCCAGAAGTTCGCCGCGGACGTTGAGGCCTCAAAGAAGGAAGCTGGGGCGTCAGGACCCGGGAAAGTCAGTTAGCTGCCCGTCTCACGGAGGCGCGAGCGGTACTCTGGCCGCTTGCTCGGGAACCGCTCCTCGTCTCGCGATTACGGGAGCCTTTTGCCGCGTCAGACGTAGTGCTGGGATTGCCGCCTGAACGTTTGGCAGCGGATGCAGTGCTTCGCGCCGACTTGGCTGCCGACTTGACGGCTCCGCGAGCGCTCTTGGCCGGCTTTGCCGCCGAGGCAACCCGTTCTTGCAGGATGAAGGCCGATTCAAGCGCGGCTTGCATCGTTCCTTCGATGAGCGTCTGCACTGATTCCCTCCAAGCCCTCGCCAAGACAGGCGTCATCGAAGGAAGCTGCCCGGAGCCGGCTAGGTGATCAAGGCTGGCGGAAAGAGTCTCCCGTGCGTTTGCGTCGAGTTCCACATGGTGTCTCCCTCGATCACGCTCGTATTCGGCCAGTGCTCTGCGCCCATCGGCGGTTCGCGATGCCTCCTGAGCGAGTTGCTCGGAAAAGTCTTCGATCGTGCGATCCCTCTCGGGGGAGAACGCCTCAACGTCTGCGGTCGAGGAGACCTCTCGAATGCTCGGGGCAAGGCCGAGAACGAGATCCTCAGCCTTGACCTCGTCAACTGGCATGATCGTCGCGATCGGCCGTCCTTGCTTCGTAATCACCACTGGCTCGCCGCTGCGCTGTAGTTCCTTGATGACGTCGGAGGTCTCCCGCGACAGTTGTCTCAGTCCGATGATCGGCATGTTGTCTCGATTCTAAGCACGCTTGTCTGACAGATGTCAGACTATATCACGCCATCCAAGAGCACAAGAGCCTTCCAGAGCGCGTCGCGAAGCGTACGAGGCTGTTAGCGATCCACATGGCACGTTGGGCCGAGGGGGAGCGAGCTCATTTCGTGGAACGAATGCCGCAGCGCCATCTCACCGCGCCTTTCGACTCATGAGACCAGCCCGATCGAAACCCAGCAGTGCTCGTCGGATCCATTCCACAGGCACGCCGTGTGCCGGACCCGACGGCTCCTCGACCCCCCGTTTACGGTGCCTGCCCAAGAAATCCCGTGCGATCGCATTGATTCTCGGCACCCTCACGGCGGCAGAGCACTCTGGCGACCTCGCGATCATGGCCCCACCGTCGACGGGTCTTTCGGCGGCCACCGCCATGACACGGCCACGGTCCAGGTGGTGCGACCGTCGCTGGTCCAGCACCCGCGCGTGACCGGCATCCTCGTCGGGTTCAAGACCCGACGAGCCCCGTGGTGGGAATCCGGTCCCGACCCAGGGAGGCCTCGGCGCGCCTGTCCCGGACGACCGCGCCGCGGGAGGGCTCGCGCTGGGGGCCCGTCCCGGTTCCTCTGGTGCCATGCCGCCGGCTGTTCGGACGGCGAGATGAATACCGACCAAGCGTTGATCCGGCCGGGTCCACTGCTTCTTGTCGCCTAGGTCTTGGTGACTCGGTTTCGCGAGCCGAAGTACTCGTCCAGCGTCATCCGGCGATTCCCTAGTGGTCGCATTGCAATCGTCCGCCGCCTAGCCGAACTGGCGATCGCCCGCGTCGGGTAGGCCCGGCGCCTCTCGACGCCGGGCCCCCCTCAGAACCGGACGTGCCAGTCGCCCGGCATCCGGCTCAAGCAAGCCCTGGCGGGTCCGTCAACGTGACGTCGTACGATCCGCTCGTTGGGGAGCGTGTCGTCCGCGGGTCCGTTCACCGCGACGTTCGTCGTGGCGTCTAACTTGTCCTTTGGTTCTGGCGTCATGTCATCTTCGCTGTCTGGGCTCACCTGACCGCGTCAGCACGCTTTCGCGTCCGGGCACCGGGCCCCGGTATCCGGCCGGTTATCCCGCGACCGCCGGCTGGAGGACCGGCATCATGGTCGTGGTTTCCCGCTGCCTTTCGGCCGCCGGCATTGGCTTCTCGGTCATCCTGTTCCCGCCGGGGAGTTGGGCCCTCCTCGCGGTCGGCTTACCGGCCTGGCGGCCGGACCTCGACGGGGTTACCACGTTCCGCACATACGAGCTGCGACCGGGTTGGGCGCCCTCTGTGCCCCGGGGACAGTGGTGCTCATCCCGACCGAGGCCACTTCCCGGCCGGCGCCTGCCGCTTCACTGCGACTAGTCCCTTTCCCCCGCCAACCGTCCCACCGGCGAGGATGTTGCTTAACGAGGCATCTACCAAGGGTTCACACGTGTTCGCCCGTCCGGTCTTCCCCTCGCCTGTAGCCGCCCGGATGGAGCGGGCCGCCCTTGGGCTTAAACCTCGGGCTTCGCACCCCGCCGACCAGGAGCCGGACGACGCACGCCGAAGCGGGGACAGGCCATCGAGCACGGACCTGGAACTACACGCTCAACTCACATCGGTCGATCTCCTATCCGGTAGTTCTCTCGTAATGTGCGACCTCGCGTCGCACGTGGCGAACCAATAGCGCCGTTAGGGGGGCGCCGGGACGGCCGAAGCGATCGTGCCGCCGATCGAGCCTGACGATCGCTATCCGGGCATCGTCCGCCGCGAAGCCTCAGACGTCGCGGCATCGAAATGTCGCCAAAGGAGTGGCGCGACCCCGCGGCGCTCCGAGCACGAAAGGAGTCGTCCGGCACTGGCGCTGCGGCGCCCGCATGCGGGCGAATCGGGTCGTCTGCCGCAACCCAGATCGAGCCGAATCCCGACGATCTCTCTGCCGAAGCTCTCCGGGCGCCATGTTGTCCGGCGCGAGGCTCTCGTGATTCTGGTCTTCGCGGGCACGACACCGTGACCGTATCGTTGAGGCGAGAGGAACCGTCCCGCTCGCAGACCCACGCCGGATCGATTCAACCGGTGCGAGGCCTACGGGCTTTGGGACCGCGGGGACGAACCCATAGGTCATGAATCGGAGCTTCTTAGGCTGCTCGCGGTTCACCGTGCTTGTCACGGGGCGGCGCCAAGCACCGGCTCGAGTGAACGCGATGCCCAGTTGGCTCGTAACTCGCGCGGAGAGCGAACTCCCCAGTCGCGAGCTACGAGCAGTCGAAGGCATGCAGCCCTAACGCCATCGACTGGCACCTTGGCCGGACAGTCACGAAATCAACGTTACGACCGAATACAGGTGACACGCAGTGACTCATCGGTGGTAGGGACTGCCGACGTCGTGGACGAACAATAAGCACAACGCCACCACTGCGAAGATGGCTAGAATTTCGACCACCATACGACCAACCTCCTCGTATCGAAAGCTACTATCTACGGGTTGATCCCTGTCGGACGCGTCGTCCGCGACTCAACGGAGGTCTTGACTCCAGCTATAGCTGGTAGAGAGCCACAGCGCATCCGAGAAAAACCACACCAGATATCGGGTGTACTACGGATGCAGGTCTCGGGCGAGCTGACGCCATCGGCGTCGTAGCAAACGTCACAAACGGCCAGCGTGGTCGCTGGAATGTGGACTACCAACCTAGCCATTCGACAGCAGAGCGTCACCTCGCCGAACCAGCCGAGGCGTCGTACCGCCCGATGGTGAACGATCAACAGGTCCGATCCCCAGTGAGGGAAGTGGGCGCGAGTGCGACACCCGGATCGCGCATCAATCAGGCCGTCGCCGATCATCTCAGCACCGACCACGACGACGGAGGGACCGAGCCATGCCTCAGCGTGCAAGCGATCACTCGACGGTGGCGTTCGAGCACGCCGAGCGCCGGCTGTTTGCTGCGTGTGGCGTGCAGGTCACAAGCCGGCGCGTGCGTCTGGCTGATCCGCCGGTCGCGGTGCGTGTCCTGGAGGCGGGCGACGGCCCGCCGCTCGTCCTGGTGCACGGTAGTGGCATGAGCGCTTCGACGTGGGCGCCGCTGATGCCGTTTCTGGGAACGCGCCGTCTGATCGCCTTCGACCTCCCCGGGTTCGGCCTCAGCGACGCGTTCGACTACAGCGGCCGACCGCTGCGAGCGCACGCGGTTGCCCAGCTCACCTCGCTGCTGGACGCGCTCGGCCTCGAGCGGGTGCCGATCGTCGGCACCTCGCTGGGCGGGATGTGGGGGCTCTGCCTGGCCCTCGACGCGCCGGACCGGGTTGCCGCCGTGGCGTCGCTCGGAGTCCCCGCGGTCGCGCTGCCCGGCATGCACGGCGACCCGTTCTTCACCGCGCTCTCAACACCCGGCGTGCGCCAGCTCGCCGCGCGGATCCGCTCGCCGAACGTCGCGACGACACGCCGGGCGGGGGCCCGCGGGGTCATCGGCCCTCGCGCCGCCGAGCGAGCGCCTGACGGGTTCTTCGAGGTCGCCCACGAGGGGATGCGCCAGCCCGGCTTTCGGACGGCGATGCTCAGCCACATGTGGCTCGCGATGCGGCTCGGCCGGCCCCGCCCCGAGAACTTCCTCTCAGAGTCCGAACTGCGGCAGCTCGCGGTGCCCGTGCTCATGATCTGGGGCGACGAGGCCCCCTACGGCGGCCCAGAGATCGGCCAACGCGCGTGCGCGCTCCTACCCGACGCGAGCCTCGAGGTCATCCCCGGGCGCCACGCCCCCTTCCTCGACGACCCCGAGCGCTGCGGCGCGATGATCGACCAGCTACTCCGCCGAGTACCGGCCCCAGCAGACCGTTCGCCAAGCGACGAAGCAACACACAGCGGGACCGAATAGCGCGACGCCGCGTTCGTCGGCCACGCTGCGACGCGTATGCCTGTCCGTTCCTCAGCGAGACGCCACGGAACTCGCGGACGGCAGAGACCTGCTATTGGGCTGCGGGGCTTCTGACCAGCCGCGCGCCGACGTGCCCGCTTCGCGCGGAAAGCTCGCATCCATCGACGATCGCTTTCGTACTCTCGACCGCCTCGGCGCGCACGATCGAGTTGGCGACATTTCGATGCCGCGACGTCTGAGGCTTCGCGGCGGACGATGCCCGGATAGCGATCGTCAGGCTCGATCGGCGGCACGATCGCTTCGGCCGTCCCGGCGCCCCCCTAACGGCGCTATTGGTTCGCCACGTGCGACGCGAGGTCGCACATAACGAGAGAGCTACCGGATAGGAGATCGACGAGTGTGAGTTGAGCGAGCAGTTCCAGGTCCGTGCTCTATGGCCTGTCCCCTCCCCGACGTGCGTCGTCCGGCTCCTGGTCGGCGGGGTCCGAAGCTCGGGGCAAAGCCCAAGGGCGGCCCGTTCCATCCGGGCGGCCACAGGCGAGGGGAAGACCGGACGGGCGAACACGCGTGAACCCTTGGTTGATGCCTCGTTAAGCGAGATCCCCGTCGATGGGAAGTGCGGTGGGGTGCAGGGACTGGCCGCTGCGAAGCGGCAGACGCCGGCCGGGAAGTGGCTCCGGTCCGGGATGAGCACCGTCGTCCCCGGGGCACAGAGGGCGCCCTCCCCGGTCGCAGCTCGTATGTGCGGAACGCGGTAACCCCGTCGAGGTCCGGACGTGTGGTCCGGCAGGCCGACCGTGAGGAGGGCTGGATTCCTCGGCGGGTGAAGGATGACCGAGAAGCGAACGCCGGCGGCCGAAAGGCGACGGGAAACCGCGACCGGATCGCCAGTCCTCCGTGCTGGTGGCCGTGGATAACCGGCCGGATACCGGCCCCGTGTGGCCGGGCTCGAAAGGGTGCTGACGCGGTCAGGTGAGCCCGTGAGGAGAAAGACGACGTGATCCCGGAACCCGAGGACAAGCTAGACGCCACGGCGCAGGTCGTGGTGAGTGGACCAGAGGACGAGATGCTCGACTGGCGCCAGGTCGACTGGCGGCGTGCTGAGCGGAACGTACGGCGGTTGCGGCAGCGGATCTTCACGGCGAGTAGGGCGGGGGACCTTCAGAGGGTCCGCCGGTTGCAGAAGTTGATGCTCCGGTCGCGCTCGAACACGCTGGTCAGCGTGCGACGGGTGACCGAGCGCAACGCTGGTCGTCTGACCGCAGGAGTGGACGGCGAGGTGGTACTCACCCCGGAGGCCAAGACAGAGCTGGTCTTAAGGGTGCAGGATTCCCGTGAGCCGTTCAAGGCGCTGCCGGTCAGGCGAGTGTTCATCCCCAAGCCGGGCGGCAAGAAGCGGCCGCTCGGGATCCCGACGGTCAGGTCATACCCCAAGGTCGTCCAACGGGTCTTTGGGTTCGTTGGTGGTCACGCATCCGTTTCACCCGTTGTTCGGTGAGCGGCTTGAGGTTCTGTATGTGCGTCGTTTCCCGACCGGTCGGGTGTATGTGTGTGATGGGGGCGGGGGGCGGAACGTCGCGCTGGATGAGGAGGCGACCGATCGCGGCTCGGAGCCGGCCGAGCGGCCGTTGAGCTTCGGGGTGCTGGTCGAGGTCGCGGCGGTGGTCGCTGCGGTCGGTGGCGGGAAGGGAGAGAGGACTTGTTAGCGAATCACTTACAGGCTGATGACTGCTTCTGGGTTGAGCGAGTTGAGCGTGCGGCAGCTGCTCGCGCGTCGTCGGCGGCTTGGGACCGGTGTGGCGGATCCCGAGGGCACGTTGCGTGGTGTGGTGTTGCACGAGGGGCGGTGTTGCTCGAGCGCGGGGTGCCGTTGCCGGCGTGGCGAGTTGCATGGTCCGTATACGTATCTGGCGACCTACGGCGATCGCCGCAGCCGCACGATCTACGTGCCGGCAGCAGCGGCGGAGGTCGTCGAGGCGCGTGTGGCGCTGACGCAGCGCAACGAGGAGTTGTTGGCGGAGATCTCGTTGATCAACGTGGAGCTGCTGAGGCGGCGGGCGCTGGGGTGATGGCTGGTGGGCTGCATCGGCGCCGAGGCGGTCGCTGTTGTGGCAAACATGGTCGAGTCGGCGCTACGGGCAGGTGGGGTCGGTGACGGGCGCGGAGCGGAAGGTCACGGGCTCGCATCGGGAGCGCCTCGCGGTGGTGTATCTGCGTCAGTCCTCACCGGCGCAGGTGCGGTTCAACATCCGCTCGACCGAGCGTCAGTACGCGTTCGCGGACGAGGCGGCCAAGCTCGGCTGGGAGGCCGAGCGGATCCTGGTCGTCGACGGCGATCTTGGTATCTCCGGTCGCGACGCACAGGCGCGGGAGGGTTACAAGGAGCTGGTGGGCCGAGTCTGTTGCGGCGAGGTCGGCGCGATCTTCGGGTTGGAGGTCTCGCGCTTGGGGCGCTCGAACGCGGACCTCCAGCGTTTGCTTGAGTTGTGCGGCCTGACGGACACGCTGATCGTCGACCTGGACGGGATCTATGACCTGCATGACTTCAACGACCGGCTGCTGCTCGGGTTGAAAGGTCAGATGTCCGAGGCCGAGCTGCACATGATCACGTCCCGCTTGCAGGGCGCCAAGCGCGCTGCGGCCGAGCGTGGCGAGCTGCGGTTCCCGCTCCCGGTCGGCTACGTCCACGACGACGACGGTCAGACGATCATCGATCCCGACGAGGAGGTCGCGGCGGCGATCGCCGATCTGTTCGGCGCGTTCGAGCAGACCGGCTCGGCCTACGGCGTGGTCGGTGCTTTCAAGGGCCGGCGGTTCCCGAAGCGCGCCTACGGCGGGGCGTGGGCCGGCGAGCTGCGGTGGGGCGCGCTCACTCACCCACGGGCGCTCGGCGTGCTCTCGAACCCGTGCTACGCCGGCGCATATGCGTTCGGGCGGTACCGCTCCCAGCGCGGGGTCCGCCCGGACGGCACGATCTTCAACAAGGTCGTCGAGCTGCCACGCGCCGAGTGGGCGGTCCTGATCAAGGCTCACCACCCTGGCTACATCACCTGGGAGACCTATCTCGCCAACGAAAAGAGACTGCGGGTCAACGACACGCACTCCGGCCAGCGCCCACCGCGCGAGGGCCGGGCGATCTGCCAGGGGATCTTGCGTTGCGGCGCCTGCGGAGGGTCGATGACGACGCTCCACCGGCGCGAGGGCAGCTACTACGAATGCGGTCACTCGCGCGCGGACCACATCAACACGCCCGCATGCCGGTCGATCAAGACCGTCGTCATCGACGAACTCGTCGCCAGGCGGCTGCTTGCCGTGATGGCCCCGGAGGAGATCGCGCTCGCGCTCGCCGCCGCCGATCAGGTCGCGGATCGCCGCGCGCGGTCAACCCGCGCTGTGGAGCTGCGCGTCGAACGCGCTCGCTACGAAGCTGCCCGCGCCGAGCGCGCTGTCCACGCCTGCGAGCCCGAGAACCGGCTCGTCGCCCGCAGCCTCGAGACGCGCTGGGAGACCAAGCTACGCGAACTCGCCGAAGCCGAGGCCGACCTCGCCGAGGAATCCGCGCCGACGCCGGAGCCCTCGCGCGAGGAGATCGAGCGGCTCGCGCGCGACCTGCCCGCGCTGTGGGCCGCCGAGAGCACCTGCGAGAAGGACCGCAAGCGGCTGCTGCGGGCGGTGATCGCCGACGTCACGATCACCTCGCAGCCCGAGGGCCGCGAGCTGCGTGTCGGGATCCGCTGGCGCTCGGGCGCCAGCGAGGAGCACACCGTCCAGCGACCGAAGACCCGCCAAGAAGTCATCCGTACTCCGCCCGAAGCGATCGAGCTGACCGGCCGCCTCGCCCCGCAACACACCAACGCGCAGATCGCCGTCGAGCTCAACGCCGCCGGGCTGCGCACCGGCACCGGCGGCTCGTTCGCGGCCGAGCACGTGCAATGGATCCGCTGGCGCCACAAGATTCCCTACCCAACCACGTGGGCACACGACGGCGAGCTGACCGTCGGCCAGATCGCCGATCGCCTCGGCGTCTCCGACGGCACCGTCTACGCCTGGATCGAGACCGGCAAGCTCGCGGCGCGCCGCGGACCGGCCAACCGGCTCTACATCCCATACGGGCCCGACGTCGAGCGGGAGTGCCGCCGGCGGGTCGCGAACTCCGTTCACCTACCCACCGAAACCAAAATCAGGGCTGCAGGAGGTGCAGTTTGATGCCACCGTCCCGACGATCGCGGACAGGGTCGCGCAGACGGCGGTGGCCACGTTTTGGAGCCGCTGGTGGAACCGAGATTCCACCCGGACTCCTATGGCTACCGTCCGAACAAGTCGGCCCACGACGCGCTCGCGGCGTGCCGGGAGCGGTGTTGGAAGTACGACTGGGCGATCGATCTCGACGTCCGGAAGTTCTTCGACGAGGTGCCGTGGGATCTCATCGTCAAGGCGGTGGAGGCGGTGACCGACTGCCGCTGGGTGCTGCTGTATGTGAAGCGGTGGCTGGCCGCGCCGCTTCAGCACCCGGACGGGACCCTTGAGCAGCGCGAGAGGGGAAACGCCGCAGGGCTCGGCAATCTCGCCGAGCCTGGCGAACCTGTTCATGCATTACGCGTTCGATTCCTGGATAGCCCGGACGTTTCCGAGCTGTCCATTTGAGCGCTACGCCGACGACGCTGTCGTGCACTGCAAGAGCAAGCGGCAAGCCGAGTACGTGCTCGCCGCGATCGCCGCGCGGATGAAAGAGGTCGGTCTCAGGCTCAACCCCGACAAGACGAGAATCGTCTACTGCAAGGACGGCAGGCGTCGCGGCAAGCACGAGCACACCTCGTTCACCTTCCTCGGGTATGAGTTCCGACCACGGTCGGCGCGGCGCAAAGACGGCAAGAGGTTCACGTCGTTTCTGCCCGCGATCAGCCCCGAGGCGCTCAAGGCCAAAGGCGTCAGGCTCCGCGCGATGCGGATCCACCTGCGCACCGACCTGACGTTAGACGACCTGGCGGACTGGCTGAACCCCATCATCGCCGGGTGGATGCGCTACTACGGCCGGTTCTACCGGTCCAAGCTGTATCCCCTCCTGCTGCGCGTCAGCTTCTACCTGAGGCGCTGGGCTGGGAGGAAGTACAAGCGACTACGGACCTACAAGCGGTTCACGCGGTGGTGGACCGGGCTGCTCGAACGGCAGCCCGGCCTGTTCGCCCACTGGCGGTGGGTTCGCGCGTACTGACGGCCGGTGAGAAGAGCCCGGTGACGGGAGACTGTCACGCCGGGATCCGAGGGAGCCGGGGGCTGCGACGCCCCCGGCGACCCGACAACTGCGGAATCCCGCCCCCGCTACTCAAGAAGCGCTGGTAATTGAAGCCTCCGAGAGATCGGGGGCTTCGTCGTTAGGGCTTCCGCTCGTTTGACTCGGTTTGACAAGCGCGTGCGACTCGCCGTTGTGCGCGTCTGGAGACGGCGGTATGGTGCCCGGCGCTCGAGCCCCTGGCGCGCACTCGCAGCCGTCAGCGTGGCTCCGTGCCCGCCTCTACCATGGAGGCGATCCTTGGAACATCGTTGATGGTGCCGCTCGCGACGTTGATCACGAGTTCGTAGGCCTGGTCGTTGCTTAGCGTCAGGCGCATCCCGTTCATGCCGTAGAACGCGATCGTCGCGGCGAGCGTGAGTCGCTTGTTTCCGTCGACCAGGGCGTGATTGCGAGCAAGCGAGTGCAGCAGCGCCGCTGCCTGCTGATGAATCGTTGGATAGGCGGCCTCGCCGAACGCAGATGCTTGTGGCCGTGCGAGCGCCGACTCGAGAAGTCCGAGGTCACGGATTTCCGGCTCTGAACCGAGCGTCCGGGCCGCGACGTGGAGCACCTCCTCGAGGTTGAGGAAGATCACTCGCCGAGCCGGCGCAATGCTTCGGCGAAACGGGGGAGTTCATCGTCGAGCACCTCATCCAAGAGCTCTTGCCGGCTCGTGCGATCGATGTACTCGCGGACGGCCGCTCGGGCGACCTCCTGCATCGAACGCCCTTCGCGGTCGGCGCGCCGGCGCAGTGCGTCGGTTTCCTCGTCGCTCAGACGCAGCGTCATAGCCATGTCGTGATGGTATCATGGGTGATACCACTTGGCGTTCCGTGCGCGTAGGCGACTGCTGCGTTCCGTGTCGAACTTGACGCAGGATCGCGACGGATACGTCTTGTTCCGTTACAGACTTCTGCCGCATGCTCTGGGCCATGACGACGGGACCGTTCCTGCGAGGATCGATGTGTCATCCCGACACGCCCGACTGGAGGTCACTCGAGGCATTGCTCGGCTCAGACGAGCTCTGCGCGCACTTCATGTGGATGCATGATGTCGTGCTCGAAGATGGAACAGTGCTGCACGCGTACAAGCATCGATGGACGCGGTGTTACTTCCATTTGGCCGATGATGGTCGCGCGTTCTACTACGTGACTCGCCATCTGTACCACGAGGTCGTTCCACGCACCGCGATCAAGGCCGTATTCGCCCAGTGGGAGTGCTGCAAGCCAACGCCAGAAGAGAGAACCGCGCTCCGCGCGGCCCTGCGAAGAGCTGCGAAGCGCGACGCATCGGAGTGACATCGCGCTAGGTCAACAGCGACCGAAGAAGCCGGCGCTGTATGACGATGAACCCCAGGCCGTGGCCACCTCAGCGGAGCGGCTCCAGCAGGTCGTCGGCTACGAGCTCCTCCTCGATCTGGCGGCCAGCGTCGAGCATGGACTCCGCAAGCCCTGGATCCCAGCACGCCTCGACGGGCGACCCGCTTAACGGTGCGGCATGCGGGTGAATCGCCACGGCGCGCAGATAGGCGTCACGGTCGAACTCCCACGGCTCGACGGGCAGTCGCCGGTGTAGGAAGTTGCCGATCGTGAGCCCGCCCCAGTCGAAGTCGCCGTGGTGGCGCAGCCGAGCCCCGGCGGCGGCGAGTGAGCGGAGTAGGACCATGGCGGCCGCGCGCGGTTGACCGTTTGTGCAGACGATCGGCGCGGCGCGCGCCCCGAGCACATCGGCAGCGAGCGCGATGACCGACGGGTTCTCCACCACGAGGACGGCGTCGACCCCCTGCCACCGTGGCGGCGTGCGGACGAGCTGGCGGAGCGTCAGCCACAACGGCTCGCCGCCAGGGCGGGCGGCGGCCAGGAGCCTTCCGGTGTCGGAGGCGTCGCCGGGGAGCCCGAGCGTCAGCACGATGCTCGACAACTCGTCACACAGCACGCCGACGGCGGCCCATGCCTCGCGCCGCGCCTCGGCTGGGGACTCGTCGGGTCCTGGGGGTTCCAGACCGGCGAGCGCGCGGGCGGCGCCGAGCGCCAGCGTTCCGAGCGGTGAGCCATCGTCGAGCGCGTGAGCGCGGCCGGTGACGCGTGCAGCGAACGTGCTCAGTGACTCGCCGCCAGGCCTGGGAAGCGCCGCGACGACCCGCGCGAGCGTGCCAAGGAGCTCTCTTCCCGCCGTGGGTGAGCCGCCCGCGAGCCGCTTCACGACCCCCGTGATCCGGATCCGGACGAGCCACTCGGCGAGCTCAGCGCGGCCGGCGACTGCCGCCTCGATCCGTTTGAAGGCCTCGCCCCATGCGCGTTCCTCGTCGGCGATTCGGTCCGCACGGACCGTCACCGCGCCGGTGAGCGTCACGACGGCCCCGACGAGACCGCTTTCGTGGACCTCGGAGCGGCGCAGGAGTGCGTCCAGCTCGTCGAGGGAGACGGTCAGGCCGCGAGCGGCGCGTGGCGGGCGGCCGAAGAGCCGCGCCACGGCGTCGCGCTCGGCGGGAGTGGCGGAGGGCTGGGCGATCGTGCCGTGCGTAGGGTGCCCTCGCTCGATTCGCCGGCGCACGCGTTCGAGCACCCAGGCTAGCTCCGGGTCCCCGAGGAGCCGGTTCAGCCGCTCGCGGTCGACGCGTCCCACAGCTGTCGTCCGTCGGGCGGTGTGGAGGTGGCGACGACTGGCGGCGACTCCGGCGCGGGCTCGACGCGCCTGCGCCCGGCACCGTCCCACTCCCAGCGACTTACGAGCACCGCCGCGACACCGTCGATCCGCGAGAGCTGCGCGATCGCCAGCCCGGGGACCTCCGCGTAGCAGCCCCATTCGCGCTCGCTCGTCATCACCACGTCGAGGTCGAAGGCGGCGAGCAGGCCGAGGCATTGGGCGCGTGCCCGGTCGTCGACGCCGGCGAACGCCTCGTCGAGCATCACTAGCCGCGGTGCGTGCGGGTTGCCCGCCGAGCTGTAGAACGACGATGCGGCGGCGAACAGCGGAAGGCTCGCCGCCAGCACGCGCTCCCCGCCGGACGATGGACCGGAGGCGGGGTGCCATGCGCCTCCCTGCCGGCGCTCGACGTTGAACCGGTGCCATTGCCGGTAGTCGAGCGCTTGCGTGAGATGCTCGAGCCAGGTGCCCGTCACGTCCTCGGCGCGGATCGCCTTGATCTGGTTCTGCAGGAAGCCGCCGACCGCGGCGCGATCCGCGTCCGACCACGCGTCTGTCGTCTGGCGGAGGAGCCGGACGCGCGCGTCGGCGAGGCCGTCGGGGCCGGCGGGATCGGCCGTCCAGCGCAGCCGCAGCTGCATGCCGGTGCTCGTCGGCCGCTCGGCCAGCTCGCGGTTCGTGTCGGCGACGCGCTTCTCCGCGGCAGTTATCAGCTCCTGCAACGTGCTCGCCACCTCGCCGACGAGATGATTTTCCAGGATCTCGCGCTCGTGGGCGTCGAGCAGCCGCCGGCGCTCATCCACCTCCGTGGCGAGCGCGGCAGTCAGTGTCGGCAGGCTCGTCGTGTGTCCGCGGAACGTGACCTCGATGACGATTCCGTCCTCGCGGAACGACGCGGCGGCGTTGTTGCCGTGGCGTCGCAACGCGTCGGCGAGGGCGCCGAGCTCGTCGGTCACCTGTCGCTGCAGGCGCTGCCAGCGCGCGTTGTCGTCGGGGTCGGCGGACAACGACTGCTCGATCTCGCGCGCCAGGCGCAGCGCCTGGGTGACGTTCCACTCCGCGTCGGGGTCGAGCACCTCGGTCTCGGGCAGCGCCACGGCGATGAGCCCAGTGGTGGCAAACCGGCGGAGACTGTCGACCACCAAGAGCCTTGCGTCCGTCGCGACCTCCAGCTGGTGGCGGAGCTCCTGGCTAAGCGCCTCGGCGGCGCCTTCAGCGCGCTGGGCCTTCCCGAGCCGGTCCTCGGTGCCCCGCTGCGCCACCTCGTTGGCATTGAGCGCGCCGGCCACCTCGGCGAGCCTGCGCTCGAGCTCGGCGATCGCCGCGCCCGCAGTCGCCTGCAAGGTGTCGCGGCGCTCGACAGCCGCCCCGAGGTGGTGCTCGGCCTCGGTGCGCCGCGCCGCGGTTTCGTCGTGCTCGGACTCCGCGGCGCGCGTGTCCTCCGTCGCCCGGCGGCGCGCATCCGCGGCGCGGTCCCGTCGCGAGATTGCCGGCCAGAGCGCGGCGAGCGTCTCTCGGAGGCAGCCGAGCGCCGCTTCGACCGCCGCCAGCTCATCGCCGCCCGGGGGCAGGCCGAGATCGGCGGCGTCCGCGTGCAGCGTGCGATTCGCCTCCTGCTCGGCGGCGTGCGTCTGCTGCTCGTGGGCGCGGGCGTCGTCGAGGCGCGGCGCGAGCGAGATGAGCTCAGCCTCGGTAGCGGCCAGCGCAGTGTCCGCCGCGCGGACAGCGGCGTCCGACGGCAGCGCTGCCAGCTCGCGTTCGAGCTCGGCGTGGCGGCGGGTGAGTTCGGCAAGTTGCCGCTCGATAGCAGTGAGCTCGGCCCCGGCGGTGATGGAGCGGTCCCGCAGCTCGGCGAGGCGTGCGTGGCGGGCCGCTTCACGCGCGGTGTGGCCGATGAACGCGGCAGCCTCTTTGTGCCACGCGCCGCGCAGCACGCCGTTACGAAACCGGCCGCCGCTGGTGACCCATACCGGCTCATCGCTCTCGCCGAGCCCGATGCCGACGAGCAGCCCGTGCACATCGGCCTCCGACACGCCGGTGACGTCGCCGATCGCCGGCACCAGCGCATCCGCCAGCCGCGGCCCCGCGCACGCCCCGGCAGTGGCGGCGAGCAGCACGTCCTCGGTGTCGGGATCGACCAGCTCGCCGGACGGCGTGACCCAGCCGTCCAGCATCCCCGCGGTCTCGAGCGCCGCTTCGATCCCGGCACGATCGTCGGCCAAGACGTCGTTTCGGAAGTCGACGAGCTGCCATAGCGGTGCGCCGGCGCGGTGCCTTCGGGTATCCGGTCCCCGCGTGTAGGGGGCGCGAGGCGTGGGGTGGATACCGGACTCCAGCTCCTCGATCTCGCGCTCGAGCTCATCGATCACCGCGCGGATCTCGTCGGCGCCGGCGCTGGTCTGTACCAGCGCTCGCTCAATTCGCCGGGCCGCGTCGCGGCCGGCGGCGGACACCGCCAGCTCCAATGGGTTCGCGCCGGTCACCGTCTCGAGCCACGCCTCGAGGGCGGCCAACGCAGCGGCCGAGTCCGGGAGCGCCAGTTCGCTCGCGGTGGTGAGGTGGGCGCGGACCGCGCGGGCGTATGCGGCGCCGGAGTCACGGACTCGCGCGAGCGCATCGTTGCGCCGTGCGGTCACCGCGGCGTGCTCGCTGACAAGCTCCTCGGTGCGCGCCCGCGCCCGCGCGAGCGCATCTCGCGCGTGTTCGAATCGCCGCAGGAGAGTCCGCACGCGGCCGATCGCCGTCTGCTGGCGTGCGGTCAGAGCCTCGGTTCGCCGGCGAAGCTCGGCGGAGCTGGCCTCCGAGAACGCGTCGCCCACCGCAGCGGCGATTCGCGCGCGGTTGGCATGGTCATCCACCTCGCGCTGGACGGCGGCGAGCTCGGACGTCGCGTCCGTCTCCTCGGCCTCGGCCGCGGTGAGCCGGTTGCGAAGCTCGGCAATCCGCCGGTCCAGACGCTCGACCGCGCTTTGCGCGTCCGCTCGCCGCCGGCCGGACTGCTCGGCCTCCTCGGCGGCCCGATGCAGCTCCCGCGCGCTGCGCGCCGCGGGGTCGTCCTGGAGCGCTCGGCGCCGGGCGTCGAGGCGCGTCCGCTCGGCACGAAGTGCCTCCAGCGTCTCCCGTGCGTACGTGAGCTCGGCATGCGCGCGCGCATGATTCTCGTCGGCCTCGCCGACGTCCCGGCTCAGACGGTCGAACACGGTCTGCGTCTGCCGCACGGGTGTGGCGCGGCGCCGGGTCGCCATCCGCGCGTACGCGCGGTACGTGGTCAGGTACCGCTCGGAGGCGTCGCGCGCCTCGACCATCGCGGCGAGCTGCTCGCCGTCCTCCTCGAGCGCGCGGAACGCCTCGGCGACATCGGCCATCATCGCTTGGTCGAGCGGGGGTAACGCACCCGTGAGCGCGTCGGAGAGCCCGCGCTCGTCCGGGCGCTTGGACAGCTGCGGCGCGCGGATCTTGATCAGCAGGTCGATGAGCCCGCCGTAGCGCACATCCCCGAGCCCGAACAGCCGCTCGTCGACCGCTCGGCGGTGGTCACGCGCTCGGCGGTGCACACTTCCGTGCGCGCCGATTGCGTCCTCGAGCCGGTCCGCCGTCAACGCGACGCCCGTAGCGTCGATCAGCGCGAGGCCCTCGCCGACGCGCTGGTCGGTGACGAAGAACCAGTGTGCGGCGATCCCGCGGCCCTTCACCGCCTTCATGCCGCAGCCGATCGTGCAGAACGCGGCGCCGCCGTCGCCGCGACGGCCGAGCTCGAGCCATGCGTAGCCGAGCCGCTCATCGTGAGGATGCTCGCCACCGAGAAGCAGATTCCACTCCATCCGTTTGCCCGGGTCGGCGTCGGGCTCGATGCGGTGTGCGGAGAGGTCGCCGTCGAACAGGAACGGAAGCGTGAGCGCCAGCACCTTCGACTTGCCGGTCCCGTTGTTGCCGCGCAGCAGCAATCGCCCGTCGCGGAACGAGAACTCCTCCTGGTCGTAGTAGAAGAGATCGACGAGGCCCAACCGCAGTGGCTGCCAGCGCTCGCGCGCCGGTGCCGGCAGGCGACTCACGCGATCCTCTCGGTTTCGGGTGGGAGGGTCGGAGTGGTCAGGCCGAACCGCGCGAGCGCGGGCAACGGATGGATGGCGTCGGCGGTCCGGCGGACGAGGCGCAGCGCCGCGAGACGCTCGAGCGAGTGCTCCACGAGTCCGACCTCGGCGCCCGGATCGCGGGTACTGCGCCGCCAATACGCCCGATGCTCGTCCGCGAGCCGGCGCACGAGCGCGTGCAGCTCGCCGATCGGGCAGCCGGACCGCTCGTTGTCCGCCCGACCCGCGAGGTGCTCCGTGATGAGCAGTGCAACGTGACCGTCGGTGCCCACCTCGGGCATCTGCACGTCGGTCAGCTCGTCGCGCGGATCGACCATCGCGATCCCCTCGGCGCGGATCTCGGCGACGAGGCCGGTCCGTCCGGAGATCCGCCTGGTCAGCGCGGAGCGCTGCGAGGTGAGGTACGCGAGCTCCGCCTCGGACAGCTCCTCGAAGTAGACGACCGGTTCGTCGAGCAGTCGCCGGGTGAGCCGGTGGCGGATCGCGCGGGTGCGGAGATCTTCGGAATGTGGTTCGGGCTCGGCAGTGAGCTCGCGCAGGCGGGCCTCGAAGTCGTGCGAGGCAATCGTCGAGGGGCCGCGGGGCGCGCTGATCAGCACTGAAAGCACGTGCCGTTCGACGTCGTAGAGGACGTCGCCGACCTCGCGAACGAACGTCTCCTCGTCACCCGCCACGCGGGCGAGCGCACCGAGCTCGAGCAGAACGCGCACGACCGCCACGAGGTCGCTGCGCTCCTCGCGTCCGCTCAGTTCGAACCGGACGCCAGCGGTGGCGAGACGCTCGTCGTCCGCCGCCACGATGATCCCCTCGGCGAGTCGGCCGAGCGTGATTTGCGCGTCCGCGCGTTCCAGGACCGAGAGCGCAAGGCACAGGAGCGCGTAGCGGCGACGCCCGAACGGTAGCTGTGATCGCGGGTCGCGCGCGGGATGGATGCCGTCCGCGTCCGGCTCGACGACCTTGAACAGCCGTGCGACCTCGGTGTCGACGTGCAGGCGCCAGCCGGTGTTCTGATCGAACCAGTCGCGCAGCTCCGTCGCGTGCCGGCGCACGAACCGGAACGCGTCGGGGTCGTCGCCGTGACGCAGGAGCGGGCGACGCAGCAGACCGCGGGTGGCGCGGGTCAAGTCGCGGTCACGGGCTTCCTGGAGCGCAGCGTCGAGCGTGGGGCTCACGCGACGAGCCTCCTCGCAGCCGCGGTGAGGTCGACGATCTCGAGGATATGGTCGCGCCCGCGGAAGACGCCGGCGTCGGTGCCGATCTCCACTTGGATGGCGCCGGGAACCGGGGTGAGACGGATCTCCAAAGATCCGTCGCGGGTCGTCGTGCGGATCTCGCGCTCGCCGGGACGCTGCTCGGACAGCGCCTCGCCGAGAAGCGCCAGGAACAGCGAGAAGGCGTCGGGATCGAGATGGCCGAGGTCGCTCAAGCGAATCGGGTGGTCGGTAACCAGACGGGCGCGCGCCGCGGCCGTCTGCTCGGCCTCGGCGGCGGCGCGCTCGGCGAGCAGCCGTCGCTCCCCCCGGCGGTCGATCACCCGGTTCGGCTTCCCCCGCCGCTCGTAGCGGCCGGTTCGCCGCAGGCGTGGGCTGATCATCAGCGGCGGGGCCTCGCGCCACGACGTGGAAGAGGACACCGGATCCTTGACCCGTGCCTGCACGGTGTCACCGTCGACCGTGAGATGTCGGGAGCTGTGCAGCCCGAACGTCGCCTGCCACAGCCGGTGCATCGCGGCCTCATCGGGCGCCTGCGCGAGCCACACGGCGAGCTCGCGGAAGTCGGCGGTACGGTCGGAGCGGCCCGCGCGGCGCTCGTTCAGCAGTGCCACCACCGCCAGCAAATCCGGGATCGCCTTGCGTGCGCGGGCGCGCAGCAGCTTCGCCTGACTCGGGTGCTCGGGCGAGGAGATGAACCATTGCTGGAGCCCGAGCCAACGCTCGTGCCAGGAGGTCAGCTCGGCCGCGAACGCCTGCTCGCGGAAGTCCTCGCCCGCGCCGGGACCCGGCGCGGTGTCCTCTGCGTCGCGGCGCGCCACCAGCGCCAGGAGCCGGTCGATGCCGCCGGGATCGAGCCCGCCGAGCAGCTCGGCGATCTCGCCGCCGACCCCGGTGAGGTCCTTGATGAACCGCTCGAGGTAGTCGATCAGGCGGTCCTTGTAAGCGCGGAATGCCTCGGTGTCCAGCTCGTACAGGTCGATCGTCCTCTGCAGCGATCCCATGAACGCCTGCGCGTTCTCGGCCAGGTCGACGCAGCGGCGCACGAGATCGCGCAAGAGCAGTCCGGCCGCTGCCACGTCCGGCTCTGGCCCCTGCGTCAGCCCTTGTAGAGCGCGCAGCCCGGTGGCGATGTCCTCCAGCGCGACTGCCTGTAACGCTCCGGGCCGGCCGAGCCGTTCGTCGAATAACGCGAGCGATCGCTCAGCCGCCTCGCCGGCGTGGGTGAGCTGGTATAGGAAGCGCGCGCGGCGGAAGTCCTCGACGCTCGTCACCCGGCTGGTGTCGGGATCGGCGCGGAGGTTGCCCCAGTCGACGAGCTGTGCGAGCGCGTCGGTGACCGCCCTCGGATCGGCCGGACCGTCTGCTGCGAGCTCCGCCACGACGTCCTCGGTACGCAGGTGCACGACGAACCGGCGCTTGGCGGCGACGAATGCCAGCATCACCCGCCGGTAGAGTCCGGCATTCTGCGCCGCCAGGTAGGCGAAGGGCTTGAACCGCCCGGCTTCCGGCTCCGGCGTTTCGAGTGCCATCGTTCTGCGCACGGTCGCAGGTGGGTCGGACGGAATGTCGACGATCTGTCGTCGTCCCAGCGCGTTCCGTCCGCTGCCGCGTCTACTTTCCGTCGCGCAATGGTGCCCGAGCCGCCGTCGATCCGGATTCGCACCGACGAGCTGCGCACCGTCCGCGAAGCGATGCGCGACTTCGGCTCACTCCTCACCGAGCTCGAGGGCGGCGAGGTCGAGAAGCTTGTGCTCACCCAGCGCAACCGGATGCGCGCTGTCGTGGTCTCAGTCGAGCGCTGGAGCGAGGTGGAGCAGGCGCTTGCTGGAACTCGCGGAGTGTCCGGTGCGCAGGATGGTCGGGATCACGAGGCCGCTCTCCCTCCCGACCGGCCCGAAATCGCGGCTTAGACGCGCTTCGTCGCGGCGATCGGTGGCGTCCAGCGCTTTGGGCGTGCGCTGAGGTGAATCAGCGAGGCGCACCACCGTTGCTGATCCGTGAGCGGGTGGGAATAGGTCTCCGGGCGGGTTGGCAGACGACCAGCCCAAGTTGGTCGACCAGCTTGCTACGATTCAGTCTGTGGAGGTCACGGTCCAGGAAGCAAAGACGCAGTTGTCACGGCTGTTGCGTCGCGTGGAAGCCGGCGAGGAAGTGGTGATCCGTCGCGGACGAGAGCGTGTGGCGATGCTCGTGCCCGTCGCGGATCAGGGGACACGCCGCGAGATCTGGGGAGACCTCGAAGGATCGATGGCAGCTGACTTCGACGAAGTCCCGAGTGACTTCGACCCGTACGCGTGAAGCGGCTGCTGCTCGACACCAACGTCGCTGTCTGGCTCCTGCTCGGAGACCGCAGACGAGTTTCGACCGACGCCGTTCACGCGCTCGAGGACACCACCAACGATGTCGCCCTCAGCGCCGCCAGCGTGTGGGAGATCGCGATCAAGCGATCGCTCGGGAAGGTGACGCTGCCAGACGGCTGGGCGGCGGCTCTGCGGCGCCTCGGATTCCGTCCGATGCCGGTTACCGCCATCCACGCCGCTGCAGTCGAGAACTTGCCGTGGCATCACCGCGATCCCTTTGACCGGTTGCTCGTCGCTCAAGCCTCGGTCGAGCGCTGCGCCCTGGTCACCGCCGACCGCCGTCTCGCCATGTATGCGGTCGACACGATCTGGTGATGTTTCACCCGCGAGGACTGGCGACCCGGTGACGCCGAGAAGCACAAGGCGCGGCAGCAGGATGATTACCGTCGGGCTCATAACCCGAAGGTCGCGGGTTCGAATCCCGCCCCCGCTACTAAGAAAGGCCCGGAAATCGAGACCTCCGAGAGATCGGGGGTCTTGGTGTTTAAGGGCGTCTCAAACGAGTATCAAACGGTTCTTGCCGTAGCCGTGAGTCCTGAGACCCTGTCTGACTCTGCGGCCCGCCGGCGCCGGCGTTAGGCTGCGCTCGCAAGGCGGGCGGACGGGACCGAGACCCAAAGCTCTGACTCAGACAAAGGATTGTCCATGGACGGAACGCCTGGCCCGAGAGATCACCTGATCACAGAGTCGCTAGCTCGCGAGCTGAGCGGGCTCGATCCCGAGGTGATCGTGGAAGCCAGCCTCGACCCGGCGGAGGGCCCAAGCAGGCTGGCTCGGCATGCGATGCGCGAGATCGAGCGAGAGCTCGCCATCGACGAATCAGCCGATGTCCAGGCTGAGCGGCTCAATCGCGTCCTTCGTCAGGTCGCTAACAGCGAGAGCCCATCCGAGGGGCTTCAGGTAGCTCTTCCGCCGAGAGTCCTGCTTGGGATCAGGGCGCGGGCGCCAGTCGGGGATCTTCTGCCACTTCCGCCGTCGCCGGCGACACCGTTCAGCCAGAGCGACCTCCTCGTCAACGCGGAGGGGCAGCCCAATATCGGCTCCGAGCTGAAGGCAGAGCTCGCCACCGCCGATTCCGTCGACCTCATCTGCGCGTTCGTTATCTGGACCGGTGTCCGGCACCTGCGGGAGTCCATCGCCGACGTTGTGCGTCGCGGCGGCCGCGTCCGAGTGATCACTACCACCTACATGGGCACCACCGAGAAGCGCGCTGTCGACGAGTTGTTCAACCTTGGCGCCGAGATCCGGGTTGCGATGGATGCCAGGACGACCAAGCTTCACGCGAAGGCATGGCTCCTGGAACGCAGCTCGGGGTTGACGACTGCGTTTGTCGGCTCGTCGAACCTGTCTCACTCGGCGCTCTTCGATGGCCTGGAGTGGAACGTACGGCTGTCGTCGATGGATGCCGCGCACGTGATCGACCGCGTTCGCATGATGTTCGAGAGCCATTGGGCGTCGGAGCACTTCGATCCGTACGACCCGGCCGTCAACGGCGACGAGCTCACCCGGGCCCTAGAGGAGTACGACCGGCGTTCGCTCGGTGAAGTATCGACGATCTCGTTCGCCAATCTCGACGTCCGCCCGTATCCCCACCAGCAGCGCATGCTCGATGCGTTGACGATCGAGCGTGAACGTCACGATCGGCACCGCAACCTCGTCGTCGCCGCGACCGGAACGGGAAAGACTGTCGTCGCGGCTCTGGATTACCGCCAGCTGCTCGAACGCTCCGGAGATCTCTCGTTGCTCTTCGTCGCGCACCGTCAGGAGATCCTGAGCCAGTCTCTAAACACGTACCGCGCGGTCCTGAAGCGGGGCGACTTCGGCGAGATTCACGGCGGTGGCCGTATCGCACAGGGTCGTCACGTATTCGCCATGATCCAGTCGCTCGGCGAGTGGAGGCTTCAGAACATCGCACCGGATGCGTTCGACGTCGTGGTCGTGGACGAGTTTCATCACGCTGCCGCCAACAGCTACGACCGCCTCCTCAACCACCTCCAGCCGCGCGAGCTGCTTGGCCTGACCGCAACGCCTGAACGGTTGGATGGTCGGGACGTGACGGAGTGGTTTGACCATCGAATCGCCGTCGAACTCCGACTCTGGGAGGCCATCGACCAGGGCTTCCTCGTCCCATTCCAATACTTCGGCGTCGCCGATGGAACCGACCTCCGCCAGCTCACTTGGCGCCGCGGCGGATACGCGCCAGAGGAGCTGAGCAACCTACTCACCAACGATGACCTCCGGGTGGCCAAGCTGCTCGAAGCGATCCAGCGGATCGTGCTCGCGCCCGGCCGTATACGCGCCCTCGGCTTCTGCGTCTCGAAGGAGCACGCGCGCTACATGGCGCGGAAATTCACGGACGCCGGCCTCAAGAGCATCGCCCTTACCGGCGATGACTCGCCCGAGGTCCGGGATCACGGACTCAGCCAGCTGAAGGCTGGCGCGCTCCGCTGTGTTTTTTCGGTCGAAGTCCTTGGGGAAGGTGTGGACGTCCCCGACGTCGACACGATTCTTCTGCTGCGGCCGACCCAGTCAGCGACGCTCTTTACGCAGCAGCTCGGCCGCGGGCTGCGGAGGGCGCAGGGAAAGAGCAGCCTCACCGTGCTCGACCTGATCGGCCAGCAACATCGCGAGTTCCGATTCGACCAGCGGTTCAAGGCGATCCTCGACCCGCGCCGCGGACCCATCGTCAAGCAGGTCGAGGAGGACTTCCCGTTCCTGCCGGCCGGCTGCACCGTTGACCTGGACCGCCAAAGCCAAGAGATCGTCCTCGACAACCTGCGCTCTGCAGTCCGGCGTTCGCGGTGGGCGACGCTTGTCACGGACCTGCGATCGGAGAGCGACGGAATCCGGCTCGCCGAGTTCCTCCAGCGACACGACCACCGACTCGAGGATGTTTACAAGAGCAACCGCTCCTGGACGAGCCTGAGGAGGGACGCCGGGCACACCACGCCCGCTCCGTCCGACCATGAGTTCGAGCGTCAAACGCTCCGCGCGGCTAGCCGGCTGACGCACGTCGACGACCCCGAACGAATCGACTTCTATCGTGGGGTTCTGCTCGATCCAGAGCCTCCGGCCGCCACGACCATGGATGAGCGCCGGCGGCGTCTGCTGACGATGCTCGCCTGGGATCTTGGATCCGGGACGAGCGCCTACTCGTCGCTCGATGACTATTACCTCGCGCTCTGGTTGGAGGATGCGCCGCGCCAAGAGGTAGTCGAGCTGCTCGAGCTACTCGACGAGCAATCGACCACCCGAACTCGGCCATCGCCTCTGCCGCCGGAGGTTCCGCTGGTTCTTCACGCCCGGTACACCCGGAGTGATGTGCTTGCTGCCCTCGGCCTCGGCGACGGGACGAAACCGCCGCCCTCGCGCGAGGGACTTACCTCGACGCCGGATGCGAGGTACGACGCCTTCTTCGTCGACCTTCAGAAGGCCGAACGCGACTATTCGCCGACGACGATGTATCGCGACTACGCGATCAACCGCGAGCTTTTTCATTGGGAGTCCCAGTCGACCCAGACGCCGCAGCAGCCGAGGGTGCGTAGGTGGATCGAAGATCAGCAACGAGGCGGCAACGTCCTGTTGTTCGTTCGGGACAAGAAGAGGTCCGAGGTCGGCACACACCCATTCACGTTCCTAGGCCCGGTGACCTACGTGGAGCACCGAGGGGAGCGGCCGGTCGCCTTCACATGGCGTCTACCCGTGCCAATGCCGGAAGAGCTCTTCGAGGTCGCAAGAAGCGTCGCCGCCGCGTAGATGCGGCCGTCGACGAACTGAAGACTCCTCGTCGTCGGCCGCGATTCCCTAAGCCGCGTCACGACCGGGAGTGGCCTGGTCCCGAACGAGCTCGGCCACCACAGCCGCCGCGGCTGCCTGCATGCCCGGGATGACGTGCGCGTACTGCTTCAGCGTGAAAGCCGGCGACTCGTGGCCAAGGCGCTCGCTCACGACCTTCACCCGGACACCGGCCTTTAGGGCCAGCGTCGCATGCGTGTGCCTCAGAACGTGCAGCCGGATCCTTCGGATTCCGGCCTTCCGCACGATCCTCTCGAACGACTGGCTGAACGAGTGAGGGTGGATCGCACTCCGGTTCTCACAGCAGGCTCATAACCCGAACGTCGCGGGTTCGAGTCCCGTCCCCGCTACTACAAAGCTCGGGTAATCGATACCTCCGACTAATCGGAGGTATCGTCGTCTTGGACACGCAATCGACAACACCTCGAGAACCCGGCCGGCGCGATACGCCGGCCTAGCCGGCCCGGGCGCCGTCGGCTGCGCCACCGACCAGCGCTAGCACTTCTTTCCCGTGGCGCTCGACAAACGTTGGCCCCACGCCCTTGATTCCCGCCAGTTGGTCCAGCGACGCGGGGCGAAGCTCAGCGATCGTCTCGAGCGTGCGGTTATGCGCCACCGTGTAGGCGGGCTTGCCATCGGCTGCCTGCAAACGCCACTCGCGTAACGCGTCCAGCAGAACCGCGTTCGCGGGGTCAACGGGCCCGGGTTCACGAGCCTCTCCCCGCTTCGGCCGTTTCGCGCGCCGCGCGGGTGTCAGGGAGCTTGGGTCGGGGAGGTCGATCGTGTTGGGATCGCAGACGTCACAGCAGCGTCCGATCGGGCTGGGCGGATGCTGGTCGGAGAAGTGCTCGAGCAGTGACTGGCGCCGGCACTTGCCGGAGGCGGAGGAGAAGGCCTCGACAGCGCGATAGGCGCGCCACGCGCGGTCCCGGGCCTGGCGGCAGATCGACGCGACGCGCTCCGCTCCGCCGCTACCTGCGAGCAGGGTTATGGACAGTCGACCGCCAGCCGCCGGCTCGAGCGAGCACAGGCCGGCGCGCTCGGCGATCCCGAGACAGACACGATCACGCTCGTCGCTCGAGGGGTCGAACAATGCTGGTGCATGCCCTCCGGCAGTGTGCAGGCGACGCACGAACGCAAGCACATCATCGGGCTCGAGCGCGTCGCGCTTGATGAAGTTGATCAGCCGCCCCAAATCGGCGCGGCTGGAGAGGAGGATCCCTCGGGCGGGCCGGCCGTCCCGACCGGCGCGGCCGACCTCCTGGTAGTAGGCCTCGACGCTCGTTGGGATAGCCCAGTGGACGACTGTGCGTACGTCGGCCTTGTCGACGCCCATCCCGAACGCGTTCGTGGCCACGACGACGTCGGCGTCGCCCTCCATGAACCGGTGCTGGGCGGCGGCCCGCTCGTCGGGCGGCATGCCGGCGTGGTAGCCGACCGCGAGCAGGCCTTCCGCGCGTAGCTGGTCGCTGACCTCCTCGACCTCCCGGCGGGTGCCGCAGTAGACGATCGCAGGCCGCATCGCAGGATCCCCGAGCGCGATAGAAAGCAGCATCGCCTTGCGCATCTTCGACCCTGCGCCGTCCAGCCCCACCACGTCGAAGGACAGGTTCGGCCGGTCGAACCCGGCGCGGAGGGCAAATGGCTCGCGTAGCCCGAGCCGTTCGACGATCTCTCGCCCCACGTCCTCCGTCGCCGTCGCGGTGCACGCCATCACGGTCGGCGCGCCCAGCCGCTCGATCACGCCGCGGAGTCGGAGGTAGTCCGGGCGGAAGTCGTGGCCCCACTCCGATACGCAGTGCGCCTCGTCGACGGCGAAGAGGTCGACACGGCGCGCGGCGACCGCGTCAAGGAAGGACGCGGAGGCGAACCGCTCGGGGGAGCACAGGACGATCCGGGCCTGGCCGCTACGAACGTCGCCGAGCGCCCGAACGACCTTGTCGCGATCCATACCGGAGGCGATCATCGCGACCGGGTGCCCACCGAGGCGAAGGCGGCGGTATTGGTCGGCCATCAGCGCGATCAGCGGCGAAACCACGATCGTCAGGTCATCGGAGGCTATGCCGGGGAGCTGATAGCACAGGCTCTTGCCGCCGCCGGTGGGCATCACCACGAGGCTGTCGCGGCCTTCGAGCGTCGCGACCACCGCCTCGCGCTGGCCCGGCCGGAACTCATCGAGGCCGAAGTGCCGGAGCAGGGCGTCGGGATCGCGCGGGCCGCTGTAGCGGCACTCGAACGCAGCCTCGACATCGATCCGATCGAGCCCGGCCAGTGCGCGCCGGGCGGCAACGGAATCGTCGTCGAAGAGCGATCGCTGAGGCGGGGGCGGCGCCTGCGCGCCCGCGAGAGCCGACGCCATCCAGGCCGCCTCGGCCCGTTCGGTGTCCGACAGCGCACGCCACAGGTCACGGAGCACTTGCAACTCGGCGAGTACCTGCGGGTCGGATCGATCCGTCTGAATCTGCGGCAGCAGCGCCATCGCCCGAGCGGTGAAGTCATCCATTTCGCGTTCAGCCTAGGCGCTTCGCAGGACGGCTAAGGAGCCGACGCGTCCACGTAGATGAGAGCCCGATGTGCGAGGCCACACGCCGCAAGTCAGAGCGAAGGCCGCGCGGCGGTCACGACGAGCCACCAGGGCGTTTGGGTGCGACCGCCCGCGCTTGACGCCGGTTTGCCGGGCGGTAGCCGGCGTCGGGCTGGCGGACGCCGTCGAACCAGTCCGGCGTAAACAACGGCAGTTCCTCATCGCTGTCGACGTCGATGACGGCTCGGTGTCCGAGTGCCTCCTCGAGCCATACTCGCACCGGGTAGTCCATGTACTCGCGCGGACGGGACGAACGCTCGTCGTAGCACACGAGCACGCGCACGTAGACCTCGTCATCTTGTTCGTCGACGATCACCCGGCAGGCACCGTGGTCGCCGGCGCCGAGCGCGACGCGAAGCTCAAGCTCCCCCACGTTCCGCTCCCGGAAGCCGAGAGGGCGGGCGAGTCGCTGGGGGTTGCCGTCAGGGCACCGTGGCGCCACCTCTCGATCCACGCTGCGTGCGCCTCCTCGTCCCACACGATGACCGGCTCCCCGTCGTGCTCCTCCCAGCGCTCCCACGGTCCTAGTGCGTGGCTGGTCTCGCCATCCTTCGATTGGAACCGCGATGTGTCAGTCATGCGCTCAGTGTGGAGCGTGATCGACGCACCGGGCCGAAATCGGGCGAATTGACACTGTCCGGAAGCCGAATTGGCTCGAAGGTGTCACACAGCGGCGAGCTGCATAGCTTCGAGTTTCGAGTCCCGGCGTTCTGCGCACCCCGAACTGCGGCTCAGCTGCCGCGCTCATGTCCGAGCTGCTCGATCGCGGCGCGGGCGACGTCCTGTTCTTCGATCAGGTCGGCGCCGCGGTCGACGGCGGCGACGAGCGCGGCGTGGGCGATCCCGAGCGTGGTGCGCAGGTTGCGAGCGGTGCGCGCGCGGTTGACCTGCGCGAGGAGTTCGACCGCGGCGGGCGAGAGGACGGCGTCACTCGTCACGTTCGCGGCGAGGTGAGTCCGGCGGTCGAGGATCCGCTTGAGCTGGCCGCTGACGATGGGCGGCACGGCGAGTACGCGTTCGAGCGCGCCGTGCTCTCGGCGTGCCCGTTCGAAGGACTCCATCTCGAGGTATTCGTCGTGGACCGCGACGATCACCCCGGCATGCAGCTCGGTGAGTGCCCGCAGCACCGGGCCAAAGAACGCCCCCACGAGTTGGTCGCGTGTGCTGCCGCCGCCGTGGCGGCGGGTGAAGCTGTCGGAATCGTCGACGATGATGACGGGCAGACGGTCGACGGCGGTGATCGCTTCGAGGGCGCGGTTGACGTTCTGAAGCACCTCGCCCGCGGGTCGTTCCAGGTCGACGCCGTCGAGCGTGGAGGTGACTTCGCGAGCGAGTGAGCCACTGGCGACCCAGAACTTCGCGGAGAGCTTGGCCGCAAGCCGCCGCTCGGTGCCGGGGAGCGGGCGCCGGGCGGCCGAGGCGGTGAGGATCGCGTCCCGATCGCGCGCGGTCAACGTGCCGGCGCGTTGGGCGTCGCGCACGACGCTCTGGATCAGGTGGGCGGCGAAGCGACGGACGTCCAGCACGACCTGGTCGTCGTCGAAGGCGACCGAGACCCAGATCGGCGCGATCGTCCCCGTGGGGTCATCGAGCGTGTACCGCAAGAGGCTCGTCTTGCCGGAACCGATCGGGCCCTTCACCCCGAGGCGCTCGGTGGTCTGGGCGGCGCGCAGAACGCTGCTCTCGGTGCCGGTGCGCCCGCGGTCGTCGAACGGGACGTGGTACGCGGCCATGTCGACGTGCAGCGGGCTACCGTCGAACGCGTGCGCGCCGAGCAGCTGGGTGAGGATCTCGTTGCTCATGCCTGGGGCCGCAGCGCGAAGCGGCGCGCGGGACGCCCGCGCCGCCCCGGCTCGTGTTGCTCGATGGTCTCAAGCACCCCGGCGGACTCGAGCTCGTGCATGAGCTGGCTGGCCCGCTGCCGGCTCGCGCCGATCTGCCGCAGCATCGCCTCGTCGGACGCCGCCGTTGGCCCATACTCAGCGACGTAAGCGACGAGCGCACCGGCGAGCTTGCCCGCCGCCGCAACCGCCCGCGCTGTGGACTCCTCAGCCGCCGACCCGGCCGGGTCCGCTCCGGCCTGGATGTCGGCGGCGGCTCGGAGCAACCGCCGCGGGTTGCCCCCGGCCACCGCGATCGCGCGCTCGATTTCCGGGCCGCCGAGCGAGGGTACGTGGGCGCGCAGCAACTTCGCGGCGTCAGCGTCGGTCAGCGGTCCAAGCCGGATGGTGTGCTCGAAGAACGCGTCGGCGGGCGGCTCGAGATAGAGCGCCTCGGCACCACTGTCGCCCGCGACGACCCAGGTGGCGCCGTCAAGCGTCCACAGCTCGTTTCGCAGGCTCCCGAACACCCCGTGCGCAACCTCGGGCGCGATCCCGTCGACCATCAAACAGACGGGGCGGTTCAGCGCGGCGAGCCGCTCGCCGAGGAGGTCGACCAGCTCCATCACGATCGCCGGCTGGGCGACCTGCCCGAACGGCCCGTCCGGCAACGACAGCGCCCGCAGGTCCTCGATCCAGCGAGCCCGCGAAGCGCCGGGTTCAGCGATCCGCTGGACCCTGGCCACGAGCACCCCGAGCAGCTGGGACGGGCTACTCGCGAGCTCGCCGCTGACCATCACGACATCTCGCGACTCCTTCTGGCGTCCGATCCGCCAGGCCACGTGGTTGAGCAGCGAGGTGCGTCCGCTCCCGCGGTCCCCCACCACCAGGACCGGCTGGGCGGCGGCGACGGCTCGGATGATCGCGTCGGCCTCACGGGTGCGATCGACGAACCGGCGCTGGTCGGCCCGAGACTGCGCGAGGGGCTGGATGGACATGGGCGCAATATTAGCAATAATATTGTGCTAATCGCTAGCACAAAGTGCGCGCCTGTCGCCCCGCCTAGCCGCTTCGCCGGTCCCTAGCCGAATACGGCGTGGGCGAGGCGGTCGACCTGCTCCGGATCGGCGGATGACGGGAAGCAGATCACCTCGTCCGCGCCGGCAGCTTCGAACGCGGCGAGGTACTGCTTAAGCGTGGCGACGTCCTTCGCGGCGCTGGCCACGATCTGCTGAGCGATGTCGCCCAGGAACGAGTAGTAGTGGCCCAGCGAGTCGCTTGCCATCTGCTCGGCGTCGTCGCCCAGGGCGAAGTAGAACAGCGCCGCGGTGCGAGGCCTGCCTTCGCGGCCGGCGGCGCTCCAGGCGGCGTTCAGCTTCTCCAAGGCCCCGGCGAACACGTCCGGTCCGCCGCCGCCCATCGTCCAGCCGTCGGCGTACCTCGCCGCCCGCCGGAATGCCGCGTCGCTCTGTCCGCCGATCAGCAATCCGGGACGCGCGCCGCGCGCCGGCGCCGGCCCGACCCCACCTTCGCCCGCCCAGATCGACGTCATCTGCTCGAGCTGGCGCTCGAACGTGTGACCGCGCTCGTGAAAGTCGACTGCGCTCACCTCGAAATCGTCGGGACGGCCGCCGACGGCCAGACCCAGCGTCAGCCGGCCACCCGAGAGTGCGTCGATCGTCGCGGCCTGCTTGGCGAACAGCGCGGTGTTCGCGCGCAACGGGGCGATGAGGATGTCGGTGACGAGCCCGATCCGTTCCGTCACGGCCGCCGCTGCCGCGAGCGCGATCAGTGACTCGTAGTTCGAATAGGCGATCCGGTCGAGCGTGCCCAGGCTCGAGAAACCAGCCGCCTCGGCCCGACGCGACCATTCGATGATCCCCGCCCGATCCACGCCACGCACCGCGTTGGGAAGCCCGATTGCCACCTCCATCGCTTCTCCTCCTGTCTGAACGGGTCGCTTTCAGTGGGACTCTAGATCAGGCGGGTTGTCGGCCATCGGTGTGATCTTCGCGGTCGGCGCTGCAGCCGCGGCGCCGTCAAGGACATGTATCAGTGTTGGAACAGAGTTCGAACGACTAGGTCTTGTTCTGTTGCAGGGGTTCGCGCGATGCTGCCGGGCATGGCAACCCTGGCACAGAAGATCGAGACCGAGACGCGGATGCGGAAGCTGCTCGAGGATGGGGGCCTTCCCCAACCGGACCACGTGGAGTATGGCTTCACCTGCATCAGGCTCTTTTTCGAGGAGACCATGACCGTGGTGGTCATCGACATCGATGAGCCCGATGATGGCGCGGCGGACGTTGACTCAGACGCTGCGTAGCCCGCCGCGCGAGGTGCTCGCGACGACCGAGTTCGAGGGCTGGTTCCGAGGCTTGGGCCGGGCGCCGGGGTGCGGTCAGCTCGGCGATTGCGCGGATCGCCATGAAGGCCCAACGATTGGGCGACCGCGTGTCGACGTGATCCACGGATCGCGGTTGCACAAGCTCAAAGAGGCGCGGGTGGACCGTGGCACGAGGCTGTTGTTCGCGTTCGACTCCAACCGGAACCTTGTCATGCTGGTGGGCGGTGACAAGACTGGAAAGTGGAATCGCTGGTATCCACAAATGATCAAGCTCGCGGAGCGCCTGTACCTGAATCACGAACGAAGTATCGGAAAGGAGGTGCGGTGTCGAGGCCGACCAGACGTTGGAAGGACGTCCTCGCCGATGAGCCGGTGAACGAGACTCGCGCCAGGATCTATGAGCGCCTGATGGCGGCCGAGGAGCGGATCGCGCACGCGTGCTACGCGCGCGGCGTCGACGACGAGACCGTCCAGGCCGCCCTCGACGCGATCGAAGAGCGCATGACGGAGGACGAGCGGCGGGAGGACCTGTACCTCTCGGCGCTCCGGCACTACGTCGAAGCGCTGGGGTGGCCGGCTCGAACCAGAGCCGCGTTCGGCGACGAGGAGATCGTCGTCTAGTTCGAGCCAACGGCCATGCGAGCGGCGCGCAGCCGGCGCAGGGCTCGCCGCGCGCGGGAGTCCAAGTTACGCTACGAGCAGGCAATGCTGGCGATGAAGACGATTGTCGATGACACCGCCAACCGTCGCGGCGTCCACGGCACCCGGGCGGGCGGTGTAACTCTCATCTGTGCACGGCGCGCGCGGGGGCGTCACCGACCAGGGCGAGCATCTGTGCCTCGTGGCGCTCGAGGAACGTCGGCCCGACACCCTTGATCTGCGCTAGCTGGTCCGTCGATTCGGGCCGCGCCGCGGCGATCAGCTCCAGCGTGCGATTGTGCGCCGCCGTGTAGGCGGGCTTTCCGTCGGCCGCTTGGAGGCGCCACTCGCGTAGGGGCGTCGAGCAGTCCGGCATCAGCCGGGTCAACGATCACACATTCGGGCGCGCCGGAGCGCTTCCCGCGCCGGCTCGGCATCAGCGTGGTTGGGATCGGGGTAGGCGTATCGTGCGGGGTTCAGGCGCAGGACGCAACGGACGCGACGGCTCAGTCCCGGAACCTGCGGTAGTGGGAGGCCGCAGTGGCGAGGTCCGAAGGCGGAAGCCGCGGTTAACGAAATCTTGACGGCGAGTGGCGGATTCTTAGCGCGCCGTTGACGGAGGCTCGGCCAGCATGTGACGTGGAGTCATGCGCCATGTCTGTTGCCGAGCTTGAACGCTTCTCGTATGCGCCGCGGGTCCCGTCCGCGCGGGGCCCGGGCCGGCGCATACGTCTCGCGCTCATCGTCGCCTGGCGCGCCAGGGAGCTTGACCGTCAGCTGGCCGCGGGCGCAAACCCGGACGCGAGCGCGCTCCTCGCGATCCGGGCCCGGCGGCTCATGAGCCGCGCTCACCGTGCGCTCGTGGCGGCTGGGCTGGCGAGAGCAGTACGTGACGCCAAGGCCACCACGCCAGGTTTGAGTGCCGCCGTTCGCCCGTACGCGCGCGAGGTCATCGCGGCGGGCGCGGTGCTCGCGACATTGCAAGCTCGGCTCCGCGCGGCCGAGCCGGTCACCCCCCACGGTGTCGCACTCCTCGAGTCGCTCCTCGCCGACGGCACCAGCGAGCTATATCGCCCGACCGAGCCCGGAGCGCTGGGAAGCCGGCTACCCGCCGCCGCGGCGGCGCTCGAGCCTCGCGGACAGAGCAACCCGGTCCGTGTTCGCCAGGGCCTCGCACCATGACCACGTCGCGGCGGCGCAGTCTCAACGAGGCGGCGCATAAGAGCGAACCGCCGCAGCGCGACGAGTCCGGCCAAGGGCCGGCGAACGGGGTGAGGCGAACCTACAACGAGGCGGCCCACAAGCTCGGCTACGTCGCTCCACCGGCGCCGCGCGCCCACGAACAGGAGACCGAGGCCGCCCGGAAGCGGTTCGCGGCGCTGGCGGATTCGGACCGAGACGTGATCGCTCACGCGGGCCGGGCGGTCCTGGTGCTGGGCGCCCTCGGGGTCGTGTACGGGGACATCGGCACCAGCCCGCTGTACACCGAACAGGTGATCTTCAGCTCATACAAGGCAACCTCGCACATCACGACGGCCAACGTGTACGGCGTGGCGTCGCTGATCTTCTGGGCGCTGACGGTCGTCGTATCGATCAAGTACGGGGGCTTCATCATGCGCGCGCACAACCGGGGTGACGGCGGGATCATGGCTCTGACCGCGCTGTTGCAGCGCAACCGGGTGGTCCACGGAACGCTGCTCGTGACGCTCGGGATATTCGGGGCCGCGCTGTTCTTCGGCGACGGCATGATCACCCCCGCGATCTCGGTGCTAGGTGCGATCCAGGGCGTCCAGGTCGCCACTCCGGCGCTGGCTCACCTGGTCGTGCCGCTGTCGGTCGCGATTCTGCTCGGTCTGTTCATCCTCCAGCGGTTCGGGTCGGGGACGATCGGATGGCTGTTCGGCCCGGTGATCCTCGTCTGGTTCTCGGTAATCGCGCTGATCGGGCTCAGCCAGGTGGTCAAGGACCCGGCGGTATTCCAGGGGCTGTCCCCGACCTGGGCCGTCCGATTCTTCGTCGATCACGGCGCCGCCGGCTACCTCGTGCTCGGCGGTGTGGTGCTCGCGGTAACGGGCGCCGAGGCCCTATACGCCGACCGGGGTCACTTCGGCGCGAGCCCGATCCGCCTCGGTTGGTTCGGCCTCGCGTTCCCGGCGCTGGTGCTCAACTACCTGGGCCAGGCGGTGTTCATCCTTCACCACCCTGCGTTGACGAAAGACACGGGCGCGTTCAATCCCTTCTACCAGATGACCCCCCATTGGGCTCTGTGGCCGATGGTAGTGCTCGCCGCCTTTGCCACCGTGATTGCCTCCCAGGCCGTCATCTCAGGCTCGTTCTCGGTGGCCAAGCAAGCCGTACAGCTTGGCTTCCTCCCGAGGTTGCGGGTCGAGCACACATCGAAAGTCGAGGGCCAGATCTACGTCCCGATCATCAATTGGCTGTTGTGCACGGGCGTCCTTACCCTGACCCTCGTGTTCCGGTCCTCGACCAGGCTCGGCGACATCTACGGCGTCGCGGTGACCGGAACCTTCATCCTCAACACGGTGCTGTTCCTCGCCGTTGCGCGCTCGCTCTGGGGCACGGCCAGGTGGAAGCTTGCGCCGATTGCGGTGCTGTTCCTGACCGTCGAGATCGCGTTCTTCAGCGCAAACATCGCGAAGGTCGAGCACGGCGCATGGCTGCCGCTGGCGATCGGACTTGTGCTGTCGATCGTGATGATCAACTGGCGCCGTGGCCAGGTGACCGTGTCGAGGAATCGTGTCGCCCAGGAGGGACCGCTGAACGAGTTCCTCGACGGGCTCGCCTCCCGAGAGCCACCGCTCGTTCGGGCTCCCGGCGTCGCGGTCTTCCTCTGTCGCGACAAGGAGACCACGCCCCTGTCGCTGCGCGCCGACGTCGAGCACACCCATACGCTGCCGGAGAAGGTCGTCATCGTCTCGGTCGACACCGTCAGCATCCCGCACGTCGAGACCTTCGACAGGTGCGCGGTCGAGCTGCTTGGCCGCGGCCGCTTCAAGGTCTTCCACCTGACCGCGCGGTTCGGCTACCACGACAACCTCAACATCCCGGATGCGTTGACCTTGGCGCGCAAGCAAGGACTGCTCGAGCGCAACCTCGACCTCGAGCACGCCTCGTATTTCGTCTCGCGGATCACGATCATGCCGACCGACGATCCGGGCATGTCACATTGGCGAAAGAACCTGTTCATCGCGATGGCCCGCAACGCGTCGAGCGCGGTCGATCACTTCGGCCTCCCGAGTGACCGCACCGTGATCATGGGCTCGCAGGTCGCGCTCTGAATCGTCCCTAGTCAGTTCTTGCCCGGCTCGTATCGGTGGAATGGGGTCTCGAAATCGTCGAATTCGGGGGCGTGGCCGACGAGACGTTGGCGCTCTTCGTCGGTCATGTCCTCCGCGAAGACGAACCCCGGTGGCGGTTCGTCGATCTGGATGATCACCACCTGCTTTGTCTCGTGCCAGAACAGGCGAACGCAGGTGTGGCCGTACTCGACCTCGTCAGGTTGGGGAAGTCCCTCCCGTTCCAGCAACGAGCGCATCGTGTGCTCGGCGGCTACCTGTTGTGAGAGGGTTGCCATGCCCCGTAGAGTTGCGGAGCTGCCTGCAACAAAACAAGACCGAGTTGCAACGATTGCGCCACAACATTGAGAAATAACGGACGGACCGCGTCGCGGGAGGGCGGCACCCTGACCGTGGGCTAGCTCGCGCGGGCGGGGGCTGGCGCGTCGCGCAGATGGCGCAGGGCCCGCCGGCGGAGCAGGCCGAGCGAGACCACGAGCCAGGCGATGCCGGCGCAGATCAGGGCGACCCGGACCCAGGTGCTCGCGCCGAGCAGGGCGTGGCCGAACCAGTAGTACTCGAGCGCGTTGAGGCTGGCCCACGCGACGGCGGCGGCGGCGCTGATCGGGAGGAAGCGCCTCAAGCTCATCCCGCTGGCGCCGGCAACGAGACCGGCCACATTGCGCAGCCCGGTCACGAAGCGCGAAATGAACAGCAATCCGGTCCCGTGCGCGGCGAATCGCTCCCGGAGTTCCTGAACGCGCTCGGGGCCGATCCGCACGCGCGCCCCGACGCGGAGCAGGAGACCTTCGCCGCCCCAGCGCCCCACGGCGAACCCGGCGCAAGTTCCGACGAGGGCCCCACAGGCACCTGCGGCGACCACACCGGAAATCGGCAGGCCGTGGCCGGCGGCGGCGTAGACCGCCGCGGCGACCAGCGCGGTCGTGCCGGGCAGCGGTAGGCCGAACGCCTGCAGCGCCACCGCCACGAACACCAGCAGACAGCCGTATTGCCCAACCAAGTGCTGAATCTCATGCGCGCCCATCGCCCACGGAGATGGTAGCCGCACATATGAGACCGGACCGCCAAAACTTCGGCGGCCCGGTCTCGGGGGGGGCGGGGAGGTGGAGATGCGGATCAGTCGCGGTGGTGGTGCTGCCCAACCGGATTCGCGAGGAACCCGTCGGTGTTGCCCTGCTGGTCGGTGTAGAAGCCGACGAGCTGGCCCTGGTCGTTGAGGCCGTTGATCGTGGAGGCGCCGACGGCGTTCGGGTCGTCCACGGGGGTCTTGAAACCACCGGAAGGCGTCCAGGTGAACCCGTGGTCGTTGCCCATGGCGTCGGTGTAGAAGCCGACGACCTCGTCGCTGTCGTTGATGCCGAGGGCCTGGGTCGAGCTCGCTCCGGGCAGGGCCAGGATGGTCACGCGGCCGCTGCGGCGGAGCAGGTAGCCGACGGTGTTGCCGTTGGCGGCGTCGCCGCTGTTGTCGGTGCCGAAGCCGGCGATGTCGCCGTTGTTGTTGATGGCCGCGCCGGTCGGGTTCATGATCCCGGTGGGCGTGACCTCGTTGAAACGGTTGTGGCGGATGTCGAACGTGTACGCGTGGGTGTCGCCGGCGGCGTCGTTGTAGAAGCCCACTGCGACGTTGTGGTCGTTGACGCCGAGCAGCTGGTCGACCGGGGGCGACGCGGGGCTATCGGTGGGGAAGTCGCCGTCGATGAAATAGCCGCGCGCTGACACGAACCCGCGGTTGTCATTCACCGGCGTGTCGCCGCCGTTGTTGGTGCTCGACCAGAACCCGACGGTGACGCCGCGGTCGTTCAGGCCGGTGACCTGAGTCTGGGTCGACTCGGGCCAGTTCTCGTTCATGAAGCTCTGCTGGCCGTGGCGGGCGACGAGCAGATAGCCCTTGTTGGGATGGCCCATCATGCCGGACCCGAAGTAACCGGCGATCAGGCCGTTCTGGTTGATCCCCAGGAGCTGGTTGAACGTCGGATCCTGGGCGTTGTCGATCGTGCGGAACGAATAGTGCGACGCGGCGTTCTGCGGCGTGGCCAGGGCGGGCGCGGCCACGGCGCCGGCAGCGAACACCGGAGCGGCGGCGGCGACGGCGACACGGGCCCACTTGGCAGCGCGATGCTTGCGGGCAGTCTTCGAGGCACGCGTGGTCGAGCGCGCGTGCTTGTTCGCATGCGTGTGCATGGGTTCTCCTTAGTGAGGACGGATGAGGTCACACCCGGCACCCGGCGGAGGGAGAAGACTTCTCACTTCCTCTCCCGGCCCCCACGAGGTGCCGATATCGAGTAAGACGCAGGCCCCCCGCCGGCGTATTCCATCCGGAATTCAAAGAATTTTCGTACGCAGCCGATGGAATACGCCGCCTGCGGACTGCGTCGTAAACAGCGTGGGGTGCGCCCGAAAACGACCCTGGGAAGCACCTCGCCCGACCTCCTATGATCGACCCCAGCCATGCGAATCAAGCAGTCGCAAGAAGACCAGGAAGCCGCCGCGATCACGCGGCTCGTCGACGACCCGTCAGCCGAAGCCGACCGGCCTGAGATCCGTCGGCAGATCGCCGCGGAACGGCGCGTGGCCGAAGAGCTGCGAGCGGGCGGCCCCACGCCGCCCGATCGGCTCATCACCTCCGTCGAGGCCAAACGACATCAGGCGTACGGGTCGAAACAAGCGCGACGCCGAAACACATGGCTTCCGGTGGCCGCGGCGGCCGGGCTTGCCGTCGTGGCCGCGGTGGTCGTGATCGCGGCCGTAGGGGGCGGCGGCAGCAAGGGCCCGAGCATTCCGGCCGCCGCGCAGCTTGCTTTTGCCCCCTCGACGGGAGGCGCGCCAGCCACGAAGAGCGCTTCGTTCCTCGACGTCTCCTACGGCGGGGTCACGTACCCGAACTACCACAAGTTCTCCGTCCCGCCGACCGGGACGCGCACCGATCGCATCGGTGGGCGCCCCGCGCTCACCGTGTTCTACCGCCTGCCCGACGGCACCCCGCTCAGCTATACCGTCTTCTCGGGGAAGGCCGTCCCCCTGCCGAAAGACACCAAGAGCATCACCTACGAGGGCGTGCCGCTCAAGACCTTCACGACCTCCTCCGGCTTGTCGGTGGTCACGCTCGTCCGCCACGGCCGAACCTGCGTGCTCGCGGCGAAGACCAAGCCGAACGTGGTGCTGGGGCTCGCTGCCGCTCCGGTGCTCGGGCAGCTCGCGTAGCCCCGGCGACGAAGGCTCAGCGTTCCAACTCCAACCGGGCCGCGATCTGCCCGCGCCCCCGATGGAGCCGGCTCATGATCGTCCCCTCCCGCGTGCCCAGCGCCCGCGCCGCCTCGCGGTAGGACAGCCCGAGCACATCAACCGCCACGAGCGCCTCCCGCAACGGCTGGGTCAGCTCCTGGAGGGCCTCGTAGACCGCCGCGCCCTCGATCGCCTGCGCGATCGGGTCATTCGGCGCCTCGACGGCCTCGATTTCCTCGCCGGCGGGCGAGGTCGGGACCTGCCGCTTGGCCCGCCCGGAGCTGATCCAGGTGTTACGCAGGACTCGCAGGAGATACACGAGGTCCTCGTCGCGGCGCAGGAACCGCGGGCGCCGCAACACCCGCTCGAACGTATCCTGGACCAGGTCCTCGGCGTCCTGGCGCGAGCCGCACAGCCCGTACGCGGCGCGATACAGGCGCGCGGTGTGCGAACCGAGCGATTCGGGATCGAGTGGACGCGTGACACCCTCCACAGCAGCGACCAGTCTCACAAATCCAGAAGAGGAGCGGAACCGGTGAGCAATCGATCCTTCGAAACGAAGCTGCTGCCCGCCACGAGCGACGCCGTGGCGCCCGATGGCTCCGATGTCCGCGTGCTGCTGGCCACCACCCGTGGCAGCCTCGCTCAATTCGAGCTTGCGCCGGACGAGACGTCGGTCGCGGTCCGCCACCGCAGCGTGGAGGAGATCTGGTATTTCCTGCGCGGCCGCGGCGAGATGTGGCGCCGGTTCGGCGGACACGAGCAGACGGTCGAGGTCCGCCCCGGCCTGTGCGTCACGATCCCGGTGGGCACCATGTTCCAGTTCAGAGCGGGAGACGAGGAGCCTCTGAGCGCGATCGGCGCCACCATGCCGCCGTGGCCCGGCGCCGGCGAGGCGGTGATCGTCGACGGCCCCTGGGAGCCCACGATCAAGCCCGGGCCGATTTAGGATCGACACCCGATCCAAACAGAGACAGGAGACCACCGTGTTCCGTGCCGAAGTCGTCGGATCGATGCTGCGTCCCGCCTACCTGAAGGATGCCCGCGCCGCGCAAGCCGCCGGCGAAATCACCCTCCCCGAGTTCAAGCGAATCGAGGATCGGGCGGTCGACCAGGTGATCGCGGCGCAGGAGGGCTCGGGGGTCGAGGTGGTGACCGACGGCGAGATGCGCCGGTTCCTGTTCATGGGCCCGATCACGGAGACGGTGGCGGGGATCGAGCTGGTCGAGGAGGGCACCGCCATGCCATGGGCAAGCCCGGACGGTGAGCTCGAATGGACCTCTCCGGCGGCGGTGACGGACAAGCTCCGCAAGAAGCGCTCGCTCGTCGCAGAGGAGTACAGCTACGCCCGCGGCAAAGCCCGGCTCCCACTCAAGGTGACGGTCCCGAGCCCGCTGGTGCTCTACGGCTTTTGGAACACGACCTACTCGACCGCCGCGTACAAGGACGCGTTCGAGATGTTCACCGACGCGGCCGCGGTCGGCCGCTCGGAGATCGAGGAACTGGTGGCGCTCGGGTGCGAGTACATCCAGGTCGACGCACCGGAACTCGCGACGCTGGTCGATCCGCGGGTCCGCGATTGGGCCGAGGCCCAAGGGATGCCGGCGGATCGGATGCTGACCGAGGGAATCGACCTGATCAACGACATGGTGGCCGGGATCTCGGGCGTGCGGCTGGCGATTCACCTGTGCCGGGGCAACAACGCCGGCCTGTGGATGGCGAGCGGCGGCTACGACTACATCGCGAGCGCGCTGTTCGAGCGCGCCACCGCGTTCGACGCGTTCCTCCTCGAGTACGACGACCCCCGCTCCGGAACATTTGAGCCGCTGGCAAAGGCGCCAAACGATAAGCAGATCGTGCTCGGCCTCGTTACCACCAAGAGCCCGCGGGAGCAGACGGTGGCGGAGATCACCGACCGGATCGACGAGGCCGCGCGCTCCTTCCCGCACGACCAGCTCGGCATCTCGACCCAGTGCGGTTTCGCGTCGATCGCAGCCGGAAATCCCATCACCGAGGACGACGAGGAGCGCAAGCTTCGCCTCGTCGCCGACGTAGCCCAAGCGGCCTGGGGGTAAGCCCCGCCGCCCACCCCCAGGGTTCTTAGGCAGATCTCATTAAGCCCCCATACCTTGCTCGAAACCGATGAACGGCCCTCGGCACCTTTGGTCTGGCGAATGGGAGGACGAGTCTTCCGCGCGTGCGGCTGAGCTCGCGGCGCAACGCGGGCGCGCCCCGGCGCACGAACCCGAACAACCCGAGACTCCGGCAGCAACCCCCAAAGCCACAAGACCCACGCTGCGCGAGCGCCTGCTGGCCTTCCGCCGCCGTCATGCCCGCCAGCTCCGCCTCGGGCTTCTCGTCGGCGTACTGGTCCTGATCGGCGCCGGCGCCGCCTACGCGGTCACCAACGCGGTCACGCGGGGCACCAACAGCCACCACCAGGCCGGCGTAAACGGACCGCAGAGCGCCTGGCTGGGCATCGAGATGGTGAGTTCCCCCTCCGGCGGCGTGATGGTCTCCCGCGTGGCTCCGAAGAGCCCGGCCCAGGCGGCGGGGATCAAGCCGGGTGACGTGATCACCCAGATCGACACGCAGCCGATCGTCACTCCCGCGATTGCCGCCGCCGCGATCAGTGGCCTGGAGCCGGGGGATCACGCGGACATTCAGGTCCAGCGCGGAGCCGGCAGCTACACGGCGCACGTCACGCTGGCGCGCCCACCGAAGACGTCCTGATGAGCTTTCTCCACCCCGTTGTGCTCGTCGCGCTCGTGGCGATCCCGCTGGTCGCCCTGTGGTACGTAAGCCAGCAGCGCCAGCGGACCAAGGCCGCCGAAGCGTTCGCGAACCCAAAACTAAACGCGTCGGTCGCCCCCAGCAGACCAAGATGGCGCCGGCACGTCCCGATGCTCATCTTCGCGCTGGCGCTCGCGATCCTCATCGTCGCCGCCGCCCGGCCGCAAAAAACCGTCGCAGTCCCGATCAACACCGCCTCGGTCATGCTCGTCAACGACACCAGCGGCTCGATGCAGGCGACGGACGTCAAGCCCTCCCGCCTCGTCGCCTCACAAAAGGCCGACAACGAATTCCTCGACAGCCTCCCGGCTTCCGTCCGCGTGGGACTCGTCGAGTTCAACACGAGGGCCGCGCTGCTGCAGTCACCGACCACCGACCGCAACGAAGTCAAGTCCGCCATCGCTGAGTTGAGCGTGACCGGCGGAACCGCGATCGGCGACGCAATTCAAACCGCGATGAAGGCTCTCCAAAGCCAGAGCAAGAACGGCAAGCAGCCGCCGAGCGCGATCGTGCTCCTCTCGGACGGGGCCTCCGACATCGGCTCAGACCCGATCACCGCCGCCCAGCAGGCCGCCGCGAAGCACATCCCGATCTACACGGTCGAACTAGGCACTCCGAACGGGACGGTCAAGGAAAAGCGCGGCAACAAGACCGTCACCGTTCCCGTCCCGCCCGACCCTCAGCAACTCGAACAAATCGCGCGCATCACCCACGGCGAGTCGTACACCGTCGCCAACGCCAAAAAGCTCGACACGGTCTACCAGCGCCTCGGAAAAGAGCTTGGGCACAAGAAGGTCAAGCAGGAGATCACGGGCGAGCTCGCGGGCGGCGGACTCATCTTCCTGCTGATCGGCAGCGCCGCGTCACTCGCGTGGTTTGGTCGGCTTGTATGAACACAAAGGAGACACATGACTGACATCGACAATGCGCACGAGCTGCGCGACGAGGCGCGGGCGGCATTGTCCGAGGCGCTACACGAGATCAAACGGGTGATCGTCGGCCAGGACGCGATGCTCGAGCGGCTGCTGGTCAGCCTGCTCGCCGCCGGGCACGTCCTGCTCGAGGGCGTTCCCGGACTGGCCAAGACGCTTACCGTGAAGACGCTGGCGTCGGTGCTCGGCGGCTCGTACAGCCGGATCCAGTTCACCCCCGACCTGGTGCCCGCGGATCTCGTCGGCACGCGCGTCTACCGCCCCGACACGGGCAGGTTCGACACCGAGCTCGGTCCGGTGTTCTGCAACTTCCTCCTGGCCGACGAGATCAACCGCGCCCCGGCCAAGGTGCAGTCGGCGCTGCTCGAGGTGATGCAGGAGCAGCAGGTGACGATCGGCGGGACCACCTACGAGGTTCCCCTGCCGTTCATCGTGATGGCGACCCAGAACCCGATCGAGTCCGAGGGCACCTACCCCCTCCCCGAGGCGCAGGTCGACCGGTTCCTGATGAAGATCCTCGTCGACTACCCGAGCGCCGGCGAGGAAGCGGCCGTGGTGGGGCGGAGCCTCCGAGCGCCCGCCGCCGTCCAGGAGCGCCTCGCGCTGGACGATCTGCGCCGGTACGCACGAGCGGCGGAGACCGTCCTCGTCGAACGGGAGACGATCGGGTACGCGGTCGCCCTGGCCGACGCCACGCGCCGGCCCGCCGAGTACGGCCTCAAGGACATCGCCCCGCTGATCGAGTTCGGCGCCAGCCCGCGCGGCCCGATTGGCCTCGTCCAGGCCGCGCGCGTGCTCGCGCTCCTGCGCGGGCGCGGTCACGTTGTGGTCGACGACATCCGCGATCTCGCGGCGGACGTGCTGCGACACCGGATCGTGCTGTCCTACGACGCGCTGGCCGAGGGCGTCACCGCCGACACCATCCTCGAGCGCGTCCTCGCTGCGGTCACCGAGCCGGGCACGGACTACCTGATGCACGAGTCGACCACGGTGGTCCGCGCGCGGTGAGCACGGCGCTGCTGCAGCCGCCGGCCGCGCGGCAGGGTCCGGGGCCGATCCCCCAGCCGCTCGTCGAGGCGCTCGACCTCGCGATCACGCGGCTGGTGTCGCGTGCCCTGCCGGGCGACCGTCGCGCCGCCGGCGTCGGCGCGGGCACGGAGCTCGCGCAGCTGCGCCCGTACGAGATCGGCGACGACGTCCGCCAGCTCGACCCCGCCGCGAGTGCCCGCACCGGGCAGCCGCACGTCCGCCTCCAGGTGCCCGAGCGCTCGCTCACCACCTGGATCGTGCTCGACGTCTCGCCGTCGATGGCGTTCGGGACGGCGGACCGGCTGAAGGCCGACGTCGCCGAGGGCGTCGCGCTGGTGTTCGGGCGGCTCGGCGTGCGCCGGGCGGGCAGCGTCGGCCTGGTCGCATTCGGCGCAGCTCGCGCCGCGAGTGCTCCCGCCGCGCGGCGCCAAGGCCGGGATCGTCGCGCTGCGGCGGATGCTCGCCGAGGGCGTCTCGCCCGACGGTTACCAAGACGCCGACGGGCTGGCCACCGCTCTACGGAGAACGTCGCGGATGGCGCGCCAGCCCGGACTCGTCGTCGTGATCAGCGACTTCCGCGACCAGCGCCAGTGGGAGCGCCCGATGGGCGCGCTGCGGATCCGCCACTCGGTGCTCGCCGCGGAGATCGTCGACCCGCGCGAGGCCGAGGTCCCGGCTGTCGGGCACCTGGCCTTGATCGATCCTGAGACGGGAGCGCGCATCGACGTCGACACCTCCAATCGCCGCGTCCGCGAGCGCTTCGCCGAGCTCGAGCGCCAGCGCCGCGAAACCCTCAGCAAAGAGCTGCGCCGCCTCCGGGTCGAGCACGTCACGCTCGCCACCGACCAGAACTGGCTGCTCGGCCTAGGACGACACCTGCGATGAGCTTCGCCGCGCCACTGTGGCTGGGAGCGCTCGCGCTGATCCCGATTGCGATCGCCGCGCAGGCTGTCTCCCGCCGGCGCGCCCGGCGCTACGCGATCCGGTTCCCGGCGGTCTCGACCCTCGCGCTGGCGGCGGCCGGACCCGGGACAACCTGGCGCCGGCGCCTGCCGACCGCGTTGGCGCTCGCGGCCATCGCGTCGCTCGCACTCGCGCTGGCCCGCCCCCACGTCAGCTACAGCGCGCCGGTCAACAAGGGGTCGATCATGCTCGTGACCGACCACTCCGGCTCGATGGCCGCCACCGATGTCTCGCCCACCCGGCTCGCGGCGGCGGAAAAAGCGGCCAACACGTTCATCGATCAGCTCCCCTCGAAGGTGCAGGTCGGCACGGTCGCGTTCTCGGACTCGCCCGACGCCGTCCAGGCCCCGAGCACCAACCACTCGGCGCGGCCCGCGCAATCGTCGACGCCCAGTCCGCCAACGGCGCCACGGACACAGGGGATGCCCTCCAGCTCGCGCTGCAGCTCCTCCGTGGCTCTGACCCCAAGCACCCTCCGGCCGCGATCGTGCTCCTGTCCGACGGCTCGGCCAACCGGGGAGTGGACGTCACCACCGTGGCCCGCCAGGCGGCGAAGGACAAGATCCCGATCAGCACCGTCGCGCTGGGAACGCCCGACGGTGTGCTCCCCAGCCCCGACCCGTTCAGCGGGCCCGTCCCGGTTCCTCCCGATCCGCAGCTGATGCAGCAGATCGCCGAGCTCTCGGGCGGGCGCTCGTTCAACGCGCAGTCGACCGACCAGCTCAGCTCGATCTACAAGCAACTCGGGGAGAAGCTCGGCAGCGTGACGAAGAAGCGCGAGGTCACCGTCGCGTTCGCGATCGGGGGCCTCGTCCTCCTGCTGTTCGCCGCGGGCACCTCGACCCGCTGGTCCGGCCGCCTGCCTTGACCTCCGGACCCCGCGGCCTGGTTGAATCGGCCACGGGGAAGCGCCGGGGCAACCGGAGGTGGGAAAGATGAGATCACGTCGACGTCTTGGCACGTCACTGCAGGTACTGCTGGCCGCGGCGGCGGCCCTTAGCGTCGGAGGTGCCGTGGCGATCGCGGCGGATTCGGGCTCGGGTGGGACGATCACCGGCTGTGTGCTGACGGAGAACGAATCGAGCAGCCAGCCGGTCGGAAGCCTTCGCGTGCTCGAGCGCGGCGTGAACAACGACGAGAGCTGCACCACCCCCCAGGAAACGCAGATCACCTGGGACCAGACCGGACCGCAAGGACCGCCCGGGATGAACGGCACGAACGGAACGAACGGCACGAACGGCGCCCCCGGCGCAACCGGCGCCGCCGGCGCGCAGGGAGCCCCCGCCAGCGTGACCGCCGGGCCTAGCACCGGCGCGGACATCTTCATGCTGCTCTCGCCGCCCAACGACCTGGGCAAGCTGACCCCGGTCATCCAGGGAGAGACGAAGTCCGCGGCGGCCAATCAGGAGTTCGAGATCTCCTCGTTCACGTTCGACACGAGCAACACGAAGACGATCGGCAGCGCCTCGACGGGCGCCGGCGCGGGCAAGGTGAAGTTCGAGAAGTTCCAGTTCGTCAAGCACCTGGACAAGTACAGCGGCGTCCTGTTCCACGACCTCGCCGCGGGCACAGTGATCAAGCAGGCGGAACTCGTGGTGCGCGAGCCCTCGGGGAAGGGCATGGACAATCCCGTCGTCCAGTACATGCTCAAGGACGTCGTGCTGACCGACCTCCACGTCGCCGGGCAGGCGCACACGCCGACCGAGACGATCCAGGGGTTGTACGGCGCGATCTCGTTCGTCGTCTACCAGCAGTCCCCGACCGGCACAACCAAGGCCGGGCCCCCCGGCGGGTGGAATCAGATCACGAACCAGCCGGTCACGAGCCTCAAGCGGCTCAGGTGATCAGTCGATCCGAGCGTGCAACGCCGACCGCAGGTCCTCGTCGCAGAACGCGGCGTCGATCGCGGTATGCGTGATGTCGCGCAGGTCGTCCGGGCCAAAACCGAACTCCGAGGCACACACCTCGTACTCGCCGGCCAGCGTGGCGCCGAAGTAGGGGGGGTCGTCTGAACCGAGCGTGACCCTGACCCCGGCGTCGCGCAGCGCCGGCAACGGATGCTCCTGGTAGGACGGGAACACGCCGAGCACCACGTTGCTGGTCGGGCAGCAGTCGAGGACCATCGACCGCGCCTCGAGCTCGTAGACCAGGTCTTGATCCTCGATCGCGCGGACGCCGTGGGCGATGCGGGTGATCGGGAGCTCGAGCGCCGCGCGCACACTGTCGGCGCCGGCCCACTCGCCCGCGTGCATCGTGCAGCCGAGGCCGGCGCCGGCGGCGATCTCGAACGCCTCGGCGAACAGGCCGGCCGGGAAGCCGGCCTCGTCCCCGGCCATCGAGAAGCCGACGACGTACGGGTGCGGGCGCTGGGCGGCGTACCGGGCCGCGCGCACCGCGCGCTCGACTCCGAACTGGCGCACGGCGGAGATCAGAATCCGACCCTCGATCCCGGTGTCGCGCCGCGCCTCGTCGATGCCCTGCACGATCCCCTCCAGGTGCTCCTCCTGGCTCAGGCCGCCGTCCGTGGCGTGATCCGGCGAGGCGGTGAGCTCGACGTAGATCGCGCCCTCGTGAGCGCACGAGCACAGGTACTCGTAGGTGATGTCGCGGTAGTCCTGGCGGGTGCGGATCACGCTTGCGGCCAGGTCGTAGGTGGCGAGGAAGTCGAGGAAGTCGGTGTAGCGGAAGCGGCCGTCGGTCCCGAGCAGCCGTTCGGGAAGATCGACGCCGTTGCGCGCGGCGATACGGGTGACGAGCTCGGGGGGCGCCGTGCCCTCGAGGTGGACGTGGAGTTCGGCTTTGGCGACATCGGCCATAGGGGCGGATGTCTATCAGGAAGTTCTGATAACTCTCAGCCCGTGCGGATTCTCGTTACCGGCAGCGCCGGCCATCTGGGCGAGGCGCTGATGCGTACCCTGCCCGAGGAAGGCCACGAGGTGATCGGGCTCGACGTGCTCGGGTCGCCTTACACCAGCATCGCCGGGTCGATCGCCGACCGTGCCGTCGTGCGCCAGGCCATGTCGGGCGTGGAGGCCGTCGTGCACACCGCCACGCTCCACAAGCCGCACGTCGAGTCCCACGACCGCGCCGACTTCATCGAGACGAACATCACCGGCACGCTGAACCTGCTCGAGGAGGCGGTGGCGGCGAAGGTGAGCCGGTTCCTGTTCACCAGCACGACGAGCGCGTTCGGACGCGCGCTCACCCCCGCCGAGCACGAGCCGGCCGCGTGGATCACCGAGGACGTCGTCCCGATGCCGCGCAACATCTACGGCACGACCAAGGTTGCGGCCGAGAGTCTGTGCGAGCTGATCGCCCGGGACCACGGGCTCCCGATCCTGATCCTGCGCACCTCGCGGTTCTTCCCCGAGTCCGACGATCGCGACGAGGTCCGCACGGCGTACGACGATCTCAACGTCAAGGTCAACGAACTGCTCTACCGCCGCGTCGACGTCGAGGACGTGGTGAGCGCCCACCGGCTCGCGCTCGAGCGGGCGCCCGCCCTGCGCTTCGGCCGTTACATCATCAGCGCGACGACGCCGTTCACGCGCGACGACGTGAGCGCGATCCGCACTGACCTACCGTCAGTGGTCCGCCGGCTCTTTCCTGATTTTGAGGATGTTTTTCAAGCCCGCGGCTGGCGGATGTTTGACGCCATCGAGCGGGTGTATGTCAATGAGCGAGCGCGGACCGACCTCGGCTGGTCGCCGCGCTGTGACTTCCGCTACGCGCTCGATCGCCTCGCCGAGCATGGTGACCCGTTCAGCCCGCTGGCCCGCACGATTGGGCGCAAGGGTTACCACGAGCTCTCGACCGGCGTCTACACCGTGCGCTGAGTCTCGATCACCGGCCCCGCGACGGCGGGCGCCGAGTCCGAGACGGTGAACGCCGAGCGCACCGCGTCCGCTGCCCGGCGAGCGCTCTCCTCATCGCGCGCGTGCACGAACGCTAGTGGCCGTCCGCCCGGGTCGACGCGCTCGCCGAGCGCGGCCACGTCGGTCAAACCGACGCTGTGGTCGACGACGTCGTCCTCGCGGGCGCGCCCGCCGCCCAGGTTGACGACCGCGATCCCGACCGCGCGTACGTCGATCGAGGAGACGACGCCGGGCGCCGACTCGGGCTCGATCTCAACGACGACGGGTGCGCTCGGCAGATGGCTCGAGGGGGTATCGAGCAGATTCGCCGGGCCGCCGAGCTCGACGACCATCGCGGCGAAGTGGTCGGCGGCCCGCCCGCTCGAAAGCGCGACGGCGGCCGCGGCCCGGGCGCTGTCCAGATCGCCATGAAGGCCGCCGAGCACGAGTACCTCGGCGCACAGCGCGAGCGTCACCTCGAGCAGCCGCTCGTCCCGCGCGCTCCCGGTCAGGTGATCGATCGACTCGCGCACCTCGACGGCGTTGCCGGCGGTGCGGCCGAGGACCTGGTTCATGTCGGTGAGGAGCGCCACGGTCGGCAGCCCGTTCCCGACCGCCACCTCGACGATCGCCCGCGCCAGCTCGCGCGCACGGTCGAGATCCGGGAACTGAGCGCCGGAGCCGCACTTGACATCCATGACCAGCGCGTCGAGCCCCGCGGCGAGCTTCTTGGACAGAATCGAGCCGACGATCAGCGGGATCGACTCGACGGTGCCGGTCGCGTCGCGGATCGCGTACAGCCGGCGATCGGCGGGGGCGAGGCGGGCCGTCTGGCCGACGATCGCGCAGCCCGCCAGCCGCACGACCTCGCGCAGGCGGTCGTTGTCGGGGGTCACGTCGTAGCCGGGGATCGACTCGAGCTTGTCGAGCGTGCCTCCCGTGTGCCCGAGCCCGCGACCGGAGATCATCGGGACGTACGCGCCACACGCCGCGAGGATAGGCGCGAGTAGCAAGCTCACCTTGTCGCCCACGCCGCCCGTGGAGTGCTTGTCGAGAACGGGTCCGTTCAGCCCGACCTCGCTCCAGTCGAGCACATCCCCTGAGCGGGTCATCGCGCCGGTCAGGGCCACGCGCTCGGCGCTGGTCATTCCGCGCCACACGATCGCCATGGCGAGAGCGCCGACCTGTGCGTCGGTGACGGATCCGTCGGCGACACCGGCCACGAGCTGGGAGATCTCGGAATCGGACAGCTCGAGGCCGTCACGCTTTCGGCGGATCAGCTCGGCGGTCAGCATCGCGGGATGAAGTCCAGGAGCAGACGGGTCAGGTCGCCGGCGCCCGCCTGGGCCGCGCGCAGCGTCTGCTCGTGGCTGAGCGGCTCGTCGCTCATGCCCTCGGCCAGGTTGGTGATGACCGACACCGCGGCGACGCGCATGCCCGAGTGGCGGGCGAGGATCGTCTCCTGGACGGTCGACATCCCGACGGCGTCCGCGCCCAGCACCCGATAGGCGCGGATCTCGGCCGGCGTCTCGAAGCTCGGCCCGGTGACCGCGAGGTACACGCCCTCGGCGAGCTCGATCCCCAGGTCCCCCGCCGATTCGCGCAGGCCATCCAGCAGCTCCGGGTCGTACGCATCTCGCAGTGACGGGAACCGGGGGCCGAACGCGTCGTCGTTCGGACCCATGAGGACGTTCGCGCCCTGCATGTTGATGTGGTCGACGATCGCCATCAGCGAACCGGGCCCGACCGACGGGTGCAGCGATCCGGCGGCGTTGGTGAGGATCAGGGTCTCGGCGCCGGCGGCACGCAGCGCGCGGACGGGCGCCCGCAGGGCCACGGGATCGCCGCCTTCGTACAGGTGCGCGCGACCCTGGAGCACCGCCACCGGAACCCCGCCGATCGTGCCGAGCACCGCGCGCCCGGCGTGCCCCGAGACGGTCGGCCGCGGAAACCCCGGCAGCTCCTCGTAGCCGACCACGACCGGGTCCTCGACGGCGTCGGCCACCGCGCCCAGGCCCGAGCCGAGCACAACCCCGACGCGCGGCGAGCCCAGGCTCACGCCTCGAGCGCCTCGCGTCGAAGGCGCCGGGCAGCAGCTCACCCAGCGACAACGTCTGGGATCGGTCGCCGGCCGCCCGAGGTAGACCGGCGTCGAAGCGTCGCCGAACTCGGCCAGTCGCTGCCGGCATCCGCCGCAGGGTGGACAGATGCTCGAGACGCTCGGCGACCACCGCGACACCCGTGATGCGGGTCTCGCCCGCGGCCACCAGCGCGCCGAGCGCCGAGGCCTCCGCGCATTGCCCCTGGGGGTACGCGACGTTCTCGACGTTCGCGCCGGCGTAGATCGCTCCGCTCGGCGCCCGCACGGCGGCGCCGACCTTGAAGTTGGAGTACGGGCGCGTAGGCATTGCGCATCGCCGTCTCGGCCTCACGGAGCAGCGCCTGCGGTCGTCGAGCAGGAGATCGGCGTAGCCGGACCGAGACGAGCGACTCGTCGTCGAAAGCCCAGCTCCTCGCGCAGCCGCGCCACCTTCTCGTGCGCGATCCTGAGGTCGCCGGCATAAGGGAGCACCGCCTCGAACTCCATGAACGGGCCGAGCTGGTCCACGTCGTCGAGGTGGATCCGCACCCCCTCCCAGAGCAACAGTCGCCGGCGCTTGGAGACGAACGACAGTCTGGCCAAGCGCGCGTCGAGCGCGTCGGTGAGCGCGTCCGGGGTCGGAGATGGGCGCGAGCACGTACGTGCTCACGCTCGCCTCTGCGCCATCGGGCCGCGCGGTAGGCGATGAGTTCGGCAGGCCGTCGGATGTCCGGAGCTTCAGCCGTCCGTGCCGGGCCATGGAAGTAAGTGTCGGCTGTTGAGGACGCCCGCGTCCTCGGCCCCCAGGGCGAGACAGCGGGCAAGGGTCGCCCTCGGTGTCCGGGTCGCGTGCTTTCAACTCGACGTTCACACGTGCCATTGGCAGATAGCATCGCAGCCGTGCGCGAAACGCTCATCGTGGTCGAGCACCCCGTGCTCGCCGACCGCCTCTCGGTCATGCGCGACCGGGACACGCCGCACGGCGAATTCCGCCAGGCGCTGTTCGAGGCGGCCGCGATCATGGCCGTCGAGGTCGCGAGGGACCTGCCGGTCAAGCAGGTAGAGATCGAAACGCCGCTCGAGCGCACCCGCGGCCTGCGCCTGCGCGACGAGGTGGCCGTGGTGCCCGTCCTGCGGGCCGGGCTGGGGATGGTCGAGGGGTTCCTGCGGCTGCTCCCGGACGCGCGCGTCGGCCACGTGGGCATCTACCGCGACGAAGAGGAGCACGTGCCGATCGACTACTACGAGCGGTTGCCGCCCCGCCTGCCCGACGCCCGCGTGTACCTGCTCGATCCGATGCTCGCCACCGGTGGCAGCGCGGTCGCCGCGCTCAACCACCTCAAGCGCGCCGGCGCGCGGCAGCTCGAGCTGGTCTGCCTGGTGTCGGCGCCGCAGGGGATCGAGGCCGTCCAGACCGAGCACCCGGACGTCACGATCTGGACCGCCGCGGTCGACCGCGAGCTCGACGAGAACGCCTACATCCGCCCCGGGTTGGGCGACGCCGGCGATCGCGTGTTCGGAACGGCCTGAAGCCTAGGCCCGGTCCGCGGCGGGCCGGTCGAGCCACTTGTCGTAGCTGCGGTGCTCGTGGGCGGCCAGGCGATCGAGCAGCGCCTCGGCGCTGCGCTGCACCTGCAGGTCGTCGAGGTACTCGACGCGCAGGAACCGCTCGTTCACCGCGTGCTCGAGAAAGGCGATCAGCGGCTGCCAGTACCCGAGCACGTCGAGGAGGCCGATCGGCTTGCGATGCAGGCCGAGCTGCTTCCAGGTGAACAGCTCGAACAGCTCGTCGAGCGTCCCCGAGCCGCCGGGGAGCGCGATCACCGCGTCGGACAGCTCGGCCATCAGGGCCTTGCGCTCGTGCATGGTCTCCACCACGTGCAGCTTGGTCAGGTGCGCGTGAGCGATCTCGTGCTCGACCAGCCGGGTCGGGATCACCCCGATCACGGTCCCCCCGGCGGCCAGCGCGGAATCGGCCAGCGCGCCCATCAGCCCGACGCTGGCGCCCCCGTAGACGATCTCGATGCCGCGGGAGGCGGCCAGCCGACCGAGGTCGGCGGCGCACTGCGCGTACTCTGGCCGCCCTCCCGGACTGGAACCGCAGAACACCAACACCCGTTTCATCGATCGGGAGCGTAGTAGGCTCGCATCGTGATCCGTCGTCTGCCCCACGTCGACCGGGTCGGCGTCGAAGAGCGCGCCGCTGCACTCGGCAAGCGCTCGATCAAGACCACCGCCAAGCAGCAGGGCATTCGCCTCGCGGTCTCGATGGTCGACCTGACCACGCTCGAGGGCGCGGACACCGCCGGCAAGGTGCGTCACCTGTGCGCCAAGGGGGTGTGCCCGGCGCCGACGATGCCCGAGATCCCGAGCGTCGCGGCGATCTGCGTGTACCCGTCGCTCGTCGCCGTGGCCAAGGAGGCGCTCGGCGGAACCGGCGTCAAGACCGCGAGCGTCGCCACCGGCTTCCCCGCCGGGCAGGTCTCGCTCGAGGCCAAGCTGAGAGACACCGAGGACGCGGTCGCAGCCGGCGCCGACGAGATCGACATGGTGATCTCGCGCGAGGCATTCCTGGCCGGCGACGACACGCGCGTGATGCAGGAGATCGTCGCGGTCAAGGAGCACTGCGGCGACGCTCACTTGAAGGTGATCCTCGAGACGGCCGAGCTCGGCTCCTACGACCACGTCCGCCACGCCTCGATGCTCGCGATGGAGGCCGGCGCGGACTTCATCAAGACCTCGACGGGCAAGGCGTCGTCCGGCGCGACGCCTGGCGTGTGCCTGGTCATGCTCGAGGCGATCCGCGACTACGCCGACCGGACCGGGCGGATCGTCGGTTTCAAGGCCGCCGGCGGCGTCTCCACCAGCAAGGCCGCGCTCCACCGCCTCGTATTAGTAAAAGAAACCCTGGGCGACGAGTGGCTGACGCCCGACCGCATCCGGATCGGCGCGTCGTCCGTGCTCAATGATCTGCTTATGCAGTACGCCAAGACCGAGACCGGCCGCTACGGACGGTCCGAGGACTTCTCCAAGGAATGACCACCGAGACGCGAACCAGCATCGTCTGGGACTACGCGCCCGGCCCCCGAGTCCGCCGACCACATCCGGCTCAAGGAGCGCTACGGGCTGTTCGTGGACGGCGACTTCCGCGATCCGCGCGAGGACCGGTACGTCCCGACGATCAACCCCGCCACCGAGGAGCCAATCGCCGAGGTGGCGTACGCGGGGCCGGAGGACGTGACCGTGGCGGTCGAGACCGCGCGGGCCGCGCAGCCGAAGTGGGCGGCGCTGAAGGACCTCGAGCGCGCCAAGTACCTGTTCCGGATCGCGCGCCTGATCCAGGAGCGCGCGCGCGAGCTTGCCGTGGTGGAGACGATGGACGGCGGCAAGCCCCTGCGCGAGTCGCGCGACGTCGACATCCCGCTCGCGGCCGCGCACTTCTTCCACTACGCGGGGTGGGCGGACAAACTGCGCTACGGGATCAATGCGCGCGAGGTGGCGCCGCTGGGCGTGGTGGGTCAGATCGTGCCGTGGAACTTCCCGCTGCTGATGGCGGCGTGGAAGCTCGCGCCCGCGCTGGCGTGCGGGAACGTCGCGATCCTCAAGCCGGCCGAGACGACGCCGCTGACCGCGCTGCTCCTGGCCGAGATCTGCCAGGAGGCGGACCTTCCCCCGGGCGTGGTGACGATCCTGACCGGCGACGGCGCCACCGGCTCCTCGCTCGTCCGCGCGCCCGGGATCGACAAGATCGCGTTCACCGGGTCGACCGCGGTGGGACGCGACATCCAGGCCGCGCTGGCGGGCACGAAGACAAAGCTGACGCTGGAGCTGGGCGGCAAGTCCGCGAACATCGTGTTCGAGGACGCCGCGCTCGACCAGGCGGTCGAGGGGATCGTCAACGGGATCTTCTTCAACCAGGGCCACGTGTGCTGCGCGGGGTCGCGGCTGCTGATCCAGGAAAGCGTGCGCGACGAGGTGATCGCGAAGCTGTGGCAGCGGATGGGCCGTCTGCGCCTCGGCGACCCGATGGACAAGAACACCGACGTCGGCGCGATCAACTCGGCCGAGCAACTCGAGCGGATCGAGACGCTCGTCGCGGCCGGCGAGGACGAGGGCGCGACCCGGCGCACGATCACCTGCGACATCCCCGAGCGCGGGTACTGGTTCGCGCCCACGCTGTTCACCGACGTCTCGCCCGCGCACCGGATCGCGGTCGAGGAGATCTTCGGGCCGGTGGTGTCGGTGCTGACCTTCCGCACCCAGGCGGAGGCGATCGAGAAAGCCAACAACTCGCGGTACGGGCTCGCGGCCGGGATCTGGACCGACAAGGGGTCAAAGGCGTTCGAGGTCGCGAGCGCCCTCCAGGCCGGGGTCGTGTGGCAGAACACCTACAACCACTTCGACCCGACCGCGGCGTTCGGCGGCTACAAGGAGTCGGGATTCGGGCGCGAGGGCGGCCCGGCGGGACTCCGCCCATATCTGAACGTCGTCCGATGAGCCGCCTGGAAGTCCGCAAGACATACAAGCTGTGGATCGGAGGCGCGTTCGTGCGCTCGGAGTCCGGCCGCTACGACGAGACCGAGGGCTTCAACTTCCCCCGGGGGTCGCGCAAGGACGTCCGAGACGCGGTCGCCGCCGCGCGCAAGGCGGCCAAGCCATGGGCGGCGCGCACGGCGTACAACCGCGGGCAGATCCTGTACCGCGCCGCCGAGGCGCTCGAGTCGCGCGCCGACGCGATGGGAGTGCCGCGCGACGAGGTCGACGCCGCCGTCGACGTGCTCCTCCATTACGCGGGTTGGACCGACAAACTCCAGCCGGTGCTCGGCGGGATCAACCCCGTCGCCGCGCCGTTTTTGTCCTTCTCGCTACCCGAGCCGACCGGAGTGGTGGGGATCGTGGCCCCCGACGCCCCGCCATTGTTGGGACTGATCGCCGAGCTGTCCCCGGCGCTCGCTGGCGGAAACGTCTGCGTGGCGGTCCTGTCAGAAAATCATCCTCTCCCCGGACTCGACCTGGCGGAAGCGCTCGGAGTGTCCGACGTCCCCGCCGGCGTCGTCAACCTTGTGTCCGGGCGCCGCCACGAGCTCGCCACCGCGCTCGCCGCCCACCGCGACCTGAACGCGATCCTCGACGCCGCCGGCGACACCGAGCTGTCGGCCGAGCTCGACCGGCTGGCCGCCGAGACGATCAAGCGCGTGCGCCACGAGGACGCGGCGACCAGCTACGAGGACGCCACCGACGATGCGCTCGAGCGACTCGAGGCGGTCACCGAGCTCAAGACTGCCTGGCACCCGGTCGGCGCCTAGGGTTCTCTGACAAACACCCCGGCCGGAGGGCTCTCCGGTTAAGATCGCCTAGAGGGGCCAGCAGATCGTGAGCCGCAGGAGAATGCCCAGCCAAGCCCGGCTGATCGTCGCGCTGACAGGGCTCGCCGCGGGCGCCCTCGCCGCCGTCGCCCTCGCCTCTCCCGGCCAGCCCGGCGCTGTCGACACGACCTTCGCCAATCACGGCGTCGCCTCGTTCAGCTCCGGCCCCGCCGCGAGCATCGACTTCATCGCCGCCCAGGCCGTCCAGCCCGATGGCAAGGTGGTGATGGTCGGCCCGGCCAACGGGGCCACAGAGATGGGTGTCGTGCGACTGAACCCCGACGGCAGCCTCGACACGAGCTTCGGTGGCGGGACCGGCGCGAAACTGATCGACATCGGCACCAGCGCCACGGCGACATCGGTGGCGATCCAGCGGGACGGCGGCATCGTCGTGGCGGGCGCGGCGGTGGTCGGCGGCACCCACTTCATCGGCGTCGCGCGTCTGACGCCGGCGGGAGCGCTCGACACGACGTTCCATTCGACCGGCACGACAACGGTGGACACCAACAACACCGACCAGGGGCCGCCTAACGCGAAGGGCCACACGGTCGGTGTCGCGGTACAACCCGCCGATCAGAAGATCGTGGTGGTCGGCACGCAGGGATCCGACTTCCAGCTTTCCCGGCTGACGACGGGCGGTCAGCCCGATGCAACCTTCGGCAACAACGCCGCCGGCACGGTGACCACGCCGTTCGCCGCTTCGAGCGCGTCGACCGCTGGCGTCGTCGCGATCCAGTCGGACGGCAGGATCGTGGTGGCCGGCAATGGCCTGACCAACGCCGGTCCGAGGGACTTCGAGGTCGCGCGTTACCTGGGGACCGGCGCGCTCGACGGTTCGTTCAATGGCTCGGGGACCGAGGACATTCCCGTCGGCGGTGAGGACGCGGCGGTTCAGGCGATGGCGATCCAGCCCAACGGGAAGATCGTGCTGGCCGGCGGTCCGCGCGGCGGTCCTCAGGTGGGTTTCGGGTCGGTCGAACCCGGCCACACCGCACTCGTCCGACTCAACACCGACGGAACGCCGGACCGCACCTTCGGGCAGAGCGGCGGCCAGGACCTCGTGCCGTTCCCCAACTCGACCGCCGACACCGCCAATGCCGTCACGATCGACCCCGCCACCGGGAAGCTGCTCGTCGCCGGCACCGCCCAACTGACGGTGAATGGCCAGTCGACCGGCGAGATCATCGCCGACCGCCTCAATCCCGACGGGTCGCTCGACGCGACGTTCGGCGACCCGGGAATGGTTGCGCTCGGTCAGGGCGGATCTGCGGCCGTGGATCTCCTCAACACGGTCTCGGGCGCGGTGGACGGGCTCATCGGCGGCACGGTCGGCACCACGGCGGGCGCGATCGCGATCAACTACCAGGCACCGCCGACGACAACCACGACCTTGCCCACGACCGCCTGCAACGCCCCAAGCATCACCAAGACGGCACACGACGCGGTGCGCGGGGACGTGCGCGCAGTCGGGCGAGGACTCCGGTTCTCGTATGTGCTGAGGGTCGTCAACCCGGGACCCTGCGCGCTCGCGAACCTCGTCGTCTCCGACGCCCTGCCGCGCGCGTTCGCGTGGCTCGGGCCGGCCGCGAGCACCGTGGTCTTCGCGTCACCAGTCGCCGCCTCTCCGCCGTCGCGCATCACGTCCTCTAACGGCAATCGGGCGTTCATCAGCGTTGCGACGCTGCCGGCCGGCGATTCGGTGACCGTGTCCCTCCCGGGACGCGCAACCGCGCTCGGTCGCCAATCGGACGCCGCGACGCTGACCGCCGCCGGGCTGCCGGCGCTGTCCAGCAACAGCGTCACGCTCGATGTCACGTCAACCCCCCGAGCGGGCAGAACGCGCGTGAACGCGCAAGGAGCGACGGGAACGGCGTCCGCCGGTCCGGCTGGACCCGAAGCGGCGCTGTCGCGGATCGCGCACGTCGATATCGCCGTTCGTGAGCTGAGCCTGCGCGGCCATGCCGCGGCCCGCGGCTGCCTGTGGATGGGCGGCCAGGGACGTTTCCTGCGAGTCAAGCCAGGGAAAGGCGGCAAGTGCGACTCGCCCGGCTGGCTCCGTGCGAAGGGCACGCGCCACTGGCTCTACCGCTTCCGCCGGCGCCTCGGCCCCGGCCGCTATCAGCTGCTGATCCGGGTCGTGAACCGCGCTGGTGTGTACGACACGACGTTTGCCCCGGGCCACCACAACCTGGCCCGCTTTACGGCCGGCTGATGCAGCCGCTCACGCTTGCCGGCGGCGCCGGCACCGTGGCCGCGAATGGCAGCGTCACGCCGAGCTGCTGCCCCCCGATCAGCCAGCGTACGAAGTAGCTTCCGGCGCCTTCGTCCTGCGGGCAAACGACCGCCGACGTCCTCACTCCCGCCGCGTTCGGGGCACTCAGCGGGAATTGGCGGCATCGCTCGGTGCCGCTCGGCGCCTGGATGCAGAGCTGGTAGGACGTGGCGGCCAAGCGCACGCCGATCCCGAAGCCGAACAGACCGTCGGCCGGCTGCGAGACCTCGACAATGCAGAACTGGCGCGTTAGCGGCGTCGCGTTCGGCGGGAAGCAGTAGCCGATCGCCGTCTGCCCCGGCTTGAGCGAAAAGGTCAGCGTCCCGGTGGTCGCGTCGACGACGCCCCTGGTGTCCACTGTCAGCGTGCCATCGCAGCGGTCGATCGTCTGCCACTCGGTCCCGCGCACCGTCGCCGCGCTGTACTTGCCGACCGTGCGGAAATGTCCGTGGGCCTGGCCTTTGAGCAGACGCAGCACGACCGAGCTGAGCGCGCTGCCGGCCGCGATCGGTAGGCCGGTCGCCCTCGCCCGAGACCGCCGGCACAGGGTCTTCCGCGGGCGCCCGCCTACGAGGCGCAGGTCGGTCGTGCCGGACCGCTGCTGAAACACGCTGAAGGCGCCTGCGGAGAACCGTCCGGACTGCGTCTTGCCGAGCTGCGCCGCCGCCGTCACGAGCATGACCGTTCCGCGTGTCGCGTCGATCGTTGCGCCGACCGCGATTTGCCGCGGCTGCGTCAGGAGCGCGAAGGATCGTGCGCCGGCCGCCTTGACGCGTACGACCCCCGATACGCGCAAGGCCACCACGCTGCGTCCCAGCACCGGCTTGAGCGCGCCGGCATGAGCGGCCGGCGCAGCGGCAGCACCGAGCACCAAAATGACCACCGCAACGAGGATCGGCCGTTCCCAGGTACGCAGCGATCGCGATCGCACAGCGTGCCGAGCTTAACCTGGGCCAGGCGTGGGGTCGAGCGCCCCCTCCAAACGCAAGATCCGCCGCAGGATGGCCAACGACGACGCGTAGGTCGAGTCCATCCCGTAGTAACTCAGGCCGCGGGCGCCGAGCGTGCGCGCCTGGGTGTACGGAGTGTCAGAGGCGTAGTGGATGATCCCGAGGTCGATGGGGAGCTTTGAGAAGTTGACCGCCTCGTGCACGGGATGGCGCTCGGCGTCGGCGATCTCGTACACCGCGTTGCAGTACGGGCCGGTCTCCATCTCGACCACGGTGAACGCCTCGCGGTAGTAGAAGTCGAGGTAGGAGCGGTTCTGAAGGAAGGTGCTCTTGACCGTGACCGCGCGCTGGTTGTCGAGGCCGGTGCCGAACCGCAGGTCGGCGGCGAGGTCGTCGACGCCGAACGCGTTGTCGAGCCAGTAGGTCGAGCCGGAGTGCTCGTCGTGCACGACGTTCGAGATCATCACGTCGCCGACGTCGGCGTTGAGCGTCGCCGCCTTGCCGAGGATGTACACACCGCGCAGCGCGGTGCGGTCGACCGCCACCTCGCGCAGGATGTTGTAGGCGGCGACGCCGAGCGGATAGTCGATGTTCACGATCACCGCGCCGCTGGCGCTCAGGGCGTCGGCGTCGACCTCGCCGATCCGTGGGTCGAGCGAGCCTGGGTCGAGCGCCGACAGCGGCATGACCTGGGCGGGCACGCGCAGCGCGTTCCGGCTGCGGAGGTTGATCACGCCCTTCTGGTGCTCGAGCGCGCGGCGTTCGGCCACTCCCTCGCGCCCCAGGGCGGGGAAATACAGGCGCGCGACGAAATACAGGAAGTTGTCCCACGACCCCTCGGTCTGGCCCTCGCGAAAGGCGGTCAGCTCCCGGCGCAGGATGTCGTCCTCCGGGAGCTCCTCGACGAACGCCACGAGCTCGGGCTCCCGCTCGCGGGCGACCCCGGTGACGATGTTGACCAGGCTGTGGGAGTTCGAGCTGACGAAGTAGAGCGGGCGCTCGGTCAGCCCCTCGGCGACCAGCTCGGCGCTAATCGGCGTCCACCAGCCGCGGGTCAGTCGCGCGTACCCGGTGTATGTGCCACCCAGCATCCGCACGCGCAGCGACAGGCGCTTCTCGCCGACCAGCCGCATCCGCTCGGAGAACTTCTCGCCCCAGGCCGTCTGCAGCCGGGCCCAGTCGTCCGCGCTGCCGCCGAGCTCGCGGGCGGTCTCCTCCGGCGGGACGTCGGGGTTCGCTCCGCGGGGCCAGCCGGCGGCGCGCATGCGGACCCGGATCTTGTTCCACTCGATCTGGAACGCGACCAGCGTCGGCACGAGGTCGTCGACGTCAGACGAGCTCGCCAGCAGCACGGCGAGCGTGCCGGTCCCGCTGTCGTACCAGCGCCGCCGCCGCGCGGGGGCCTCGGCCTCCTGCCAGGACTCGACCGGGACCCCGTTGGCGACCAGCGCCTCGACGTCCTGGCCCATGACCACGAGCTCCGCGCCCGCGATGCCGTCGGGGAGGCGTTGCACCGCGTACAGGAACGCGCCGAGGTCGAGTTCGTCGCTCGCGGCCAGCGGGTGCAGGCTCGAGCCCATCGCCATGTGCGAGGGCTCGAGCACGCGCAGCTGCGTCTCCCCGCTCGAGCGAAGCAGCGTCGTATACGTACGCTGGTACAGCTCGACCTCGTCTGAGAGGCGGACCTCCCCGTCGACGAAGCTGCTGAGGGCGAGTCGGGCGACCGCCATTGCCTATTCCTTCACGTACGGGATGCCGATCGAGGCGGGCGGGCGCGAGCGGCCGACGATGCCGGCCACCGCGACCAGCGTCAGCAGGTACGGAAGCGCTTGAAACAACGTGCCCAGGCTCTGCGAGAAGGTCGGCAAGCGGTCGGCGAGGGCGCTGGCGAAGCCGAACAACAGCGTCGCCATCAGCGCGCCGGCCGGACGCCACTTCCCGAAGATCACCGCGGCGAGCGCGATGAAGCCGCGGCCCTCGGTCATGTTCTGGTTAAACGAGCCCACGAACGCCACCGATAGGTACGCGCCACCCAGCGCGGCCAGCATCCCGGATGCGACCACGGCCAGGTAGCGGGTGCGGATCACCGAGAGCCCGACCGTGTCGGCCGCCCGCGGCTTCTCTCCCACCGCGCGCAGGCGCAGTCCCCAGCGGGTTCGGAACAGGAAGAAGCTGAGGGCGGGGACGAGCAAGATCGCTATCCAGGTAAGCAGGTTGGCGTCGCCGATCGCGTTGCCGAAGAAGCCGACGTGCTGGATCCCCGGGATCTTGATGTTCGGTACCTGGGAGATGCCCGAGGGCGTTCCGTTGTCGCCGTAGTGCGCGATGAAGAAGTAACCGGTGATCCCGAGCGCGAGGAAGTTGATCCCGGTGCCGCTGACCACCTGGTTGGCTCGCAGGTGAATCGAGAACACGGCGTGGACGAGCGCCAACAGTCCTCCCGCGACGATCGCGACCAGGACGCCGATAACCCAGGATCCGAACACGTCGGCGCCCCAGATCCCGAAGTACGCGCCCATCAGCATCATGCCCTCGAGCGCGATGTTGATCACGCCGCTGCGCTCGCAGATGATCCCGCCGAGCGCCGCCCACAGCAGTGGGGTGGCGTAGCGGAGCATCGCGGCGACGAGGATCGACCAGGTGAACACCACCTTCAGGTGACCGACCCCGGAGTTCGTGTTGCCGATCGCCCCGGCGATCGCCAGCGTCCCGAGCGCGAACGCGCCGAGCCCGATCCTGCGCTCGTCGTTGACGAACGCGTACGCGCCCGCGCACATCGCCGCCACGCCGATAAGGATCGACGGCACGGGCGTGCGGACCAGGAACGGCGGCAGCGTGATCACCCACGCCACGACGGCCAGCACGAGGCCGGCGATGCCGATCAGCTTCGGCGATGCGGTCCGCGGCGGGCTGATCGCCAGCGTGCCGACGCTCACGCGCTGACCTCCTCTGGTTTGGCCTCCTCGCGTTTGGCGCGGCCTTTGAACCGAATCCTGATGCCGCGGCCGGAGGAGAGCACCTTGAGCGCGATCACGTCGGTCGAGACCAGCAGCACGATCAGACCCTGGATCATCCAGGTGAGGTTCGAGGCCAGGTTGGGGTCGAACACGCTCGGATCGAGGTATCGGTCCGAGGTCCCGGTCTCGAGCGCGCCGAACAGGAGTGCGGCAAACACCACGCCGACCGCGCTGTTGCGTCCGAGCAGCGCCACCGCGATGCCGATGAACCCAACGGTCGAAAACTGGATGTCGTTGGTGAACAGGCTGAACTTCCAGCCGAGAATGTCCATCGCCGCCGCGAGCCCGGCGAACGCGCCGCAGATCGCCATCACGCGGAAATAGCTCCTGGGGACGCTGATGCCGGCGTAGCTCGCCGCGTCCGGATTCAGGCCCACCGCGCGCACCTCGTAGCCGAACCGCGTGCGGTTGAGCAGGACCCAGAACACGACCGCCGCCCCGAGCGCGATGAACAGGCCGATGTCCAGGCCCTGGAGCGACGCGTTGCCCCAGAACACCGGGAGCTTGGCCGAGGCGGCGACCGGGCTCGACGTGGGCACGGAGGACTGGTGGGGATCCTGCAGCGGGCCGCCGAGACCGAACAGCCACACGCCACCCCAGATCGCGATCCAGTTGAGCATGATCGTCGAGATCACCTCGTTGACCCCGAGCGTGGCCTTGAGCGCGCCGGCGATCCCCGCCCAGGCGGCGCCGGCCAGCGCCGCCCCGGCAATCGCCAGCACGATGTGCGGGAACGCGGGCATGCTCGAGAACGAGGAGCCGATCCACACGGCGGCGATCCCGCCCACCGTGTACTGGCCCTGACCGCCGATGTTGAACAGCCCAGCGCGGAACGCGAAAGCGACCGCCAGTCCGACGAGGATCAGCGGCGTGGTGGCCAGCAGCGTCTGCTGGAGGTTGAACGCGGCCGTGGTCCGCGCGCTGCCGGTGACCCACGGAAAAAGCCACTGCAGGCCGGTGCCGTTGAAGATCGCCTTGTAGGTGGAGAACGGGTTGTGGCCGGTCAGCAGGACGACGAACCCGCCGGCGATGAACGCGATCAGCGTGGTCAGAATCGGCACGGTCACCGTGCCCCGGCGCATGTAGGCGCCGAGCCGGGCGGGTGTGGTCAACGCCGCGGCGGCGCCCTCGTCTTCGCCGGCGGCTGCGTCGCGCTCTTCCTCTTCCTCTTCTGTGGTGGTCACGCCGGTGTCGCCTCCGGCGCCTTGTGGCCGCCGGTCATCGCGATCCCGAGCTCCTCCTCGGTCGCGTCCGGGGCGAACTCGCCCACGATCACCCCTTCGTAGATCACCAGGATGCGGTCCGCCAGCGCGCGGACCTCGTCGTACTCGAGCGAGACGAGCAGGACCCCTCGGCCTTTGTCGCGCTCCTCGATCAGCCGGCGGTGGACGAACTCGATCGCGCCCACGTCGAGGCCGCGAGTTGGCTGGTGGGCGACGAGCAGCTTGGGGTCACAGGAGATCTCCCGCGCGATTGCAACCTTCTGCTGGTTTCCGCCCGACAGCGCCGATGCGAACGTGTCGCAGTCCCCGCCGCGGACGTCGTACTCGCGCAGCAGCTTCAGTGCCCGCTCGCGCATGTGACGAACCCGCCACCACCCGGCCTTGCTGAAATACGGACGCCGGTACTCGCGCAGGGCCAGGTTCTCCGCCAGCGTGAACGGCAGGACCAACCCGCGGCGTTGGCGGTCCTCCGGGATGTGGGCGACGCCGGCGTCGGTGGCGGCGTTGACGCCCTTGCCGGTGACGTCTTCGCCGTCGATGGTGATTCTGCCTTCGGTCGGGGCTCGGAGGCCCGTGATCGCCTCGACCAGTTCCTGCTGGCCGTTGCCGTCGACGCCGGCGATCGCGACGATTTCGCCTCCGTTGACCGACAGGGACGCGCCGCTCACGGCCTCGAGCTCGCGGTCATCGCGGACGTGGAGGTCCTCGACCTCCAGCATCGGCGCGGACGCGAGATTTGGGTGCCCCGGACTCTTTTCCACCGAGAGGAGCACGTCGCGGCCGACCACGAGGCGGGCCAGGCTCTGCTCGGTGGCGCCCGCGCGCCGCACGGTGTCGATCTTCTTTCCGCGGCGAAGCACGGTGATGCGGTCGGCGACCTGGAGCACCTCACCCAGCTTGTGGCTGATGAACACGATCGCGGTGCCGTCCTCCTTGAGCCGCCCGAGCACCGACATCAGGTCTTCGACCTCCTGCGCGGTGAGGACGGCGGTCGGCTCATCCAGGACCAGAATGCGCGCGCCGCGGTACAGCGCGCGGAGGATTTCGACCCGTTGCTGGGCGCCGACCGTGACGTCCTCGATCGTGGCGTCGGGGTCGACCGCCAGGCCGTAGCGGCTCGAGAGCTCTTTGACGCGGGTACGTGCCGCGTCGAGGTCCAACACGCCGCCGGCATGGGTGGGCTCGTTGCCGAGCACCAGGTTCTCGGCGACGGTCATCACCGGCACGAGCATGAAGTGCTGGTGCACCATCCCGATCCCAAGCGCGATCGCCCTGGCCGGGGAGTCGATCTCGACCGGCTGCCCGTCGACCATGATCTCGCCCTCGGTTGGCCGGTACATGCCGTAGAGGACCGACATCAGCGTCGACTTGCCAGCGCCGTTCTCGCCGAGCAGCGCGTGCACCTCGCCGGGGTACACGTCGAAGTCGACTCGGTCGTTTGCGACGACCGAGCCGAACTTCTTCGTGATGCCCCTGAGCTCTAGAACGGGGCGTCTGCTATCTGCCATTGAGGCGGTACTTCAGCGGCGGTTACTTAACTGTGTCTGGGATGTTGGAGATCTGTCCCGACTTGATCTCGTTGTAGATCTTTTGGATCTCCGGGGCGAACGATAGCCCCGCGGCTCCGATCTTCCCGTAACCGATGCCATCGTTGGTGATGTCGTTGGTGACATTCGTACCGGCGGCGAACTGCCCGGCCTGGAGGTTCTTGATCGCGTTGAACACCGCGTTGTCGACCTTCTTCTCGGCCGAGGTCAGGATGTACGAGCCGAGGTACGCCTGGTCGGCGTCGACCCCGATGCCCTGCACGCCCTGCTGCTGGGCCGCTGACAACGCGCCGAGCCCGCACCCACCGGCCACCTGGAAGACGACCTTAGATCCCTGCTGGATCTGGTTGAGGGCGAGGTTCTTGCACTTGTCCTGAGCGGTGAAATCCTGCGAGTAGCCGTTGAGGGTCGTGATCCCAGGATCGGCCGCCTTCGCGCCGGCCTGGTAGCCGGCGATGTAGTGGTCGACCGGCGGGATCTTCTGCCCGCCCACGCTGGAGATCGTCTTGTAGCCCTTTTCCTTGGCGTACAGGCCGGCCAGGTAGCCCGCCAGGTAGCCCGCCTGCTGCTCCTTGAACAGGAGCCCCTCGATGTTCTTCGGGTCGCCGGGCTCCGCGGTCGCGTCCGAGTCCACCATCGCGAACTTCGCGCTCGGGAAGGCCTTGGCGACCTGGTCGGTGGCCTGGGCCATCAGGAACCCGACCGGAATGATCAGGTTGTATCCCTGGCGAGCCAGCGACGTCAGGTTCGGCAGGTAGTCCGCGCCCGAGTTGGACGTCAGTACCTTGCCCGTGATGCCGAGCTTCGACTCGGCGTCTTGCAGGCCGACGTACGCCAGGTGGTTGAAGCCGTGGTCGTTTAGCCCGCCGATGTCGGTGACGACACCGACCTTCAGCTTGGTGCCGCTGCTCGACGAGCTCGCGGCGGTGCTGCTGGTGCTGGTGCTTGCCGGCGCCGCGGCGCTCGAGCTGGTCGTACTGCTGCTACTGCTGCTACTGCTGCCGCACGCTGCTAGCCCCAGAGCCAGCGCCGCTGTTGCGAGGGCAACAAGGCCGACTGGCCTAATCCTCCCCGTCACGCCCATCTCCTTTCTGACAGGACCGAATGGGCAACCATAACCTCTCGGCGGGTTGGTGGGGAGTCGCCTAACGTGCTCTTCATCGATGACGACGATCGTCCGGGCCCAGGTGGCGCACACGCCGCGTAATCCGTTCGCTTTTGATGGCGGATTGCAGGCATTTTCAGACGGCGCGCTGGCGTTCGCCGATGGCCGGGTCGTGGCGTGTGGATTGTGGTCGGACGTCCGATCTGGCCATCCCGAGGCCGACGTTTTGGACGCGCGGGACGCGTTCTTGCTGCCGGGATTCGTCGACTGCCACGTCCACTTCCCCCAAATTCGGGTGATCGGGGCGATGGGGCTCGGACTGCTGGACTGGCTACGCGAGCGCTGTCTGCCCGAGGAGGCGCGGCTCTCGGACCCGGCCTACGCGGGCGTTGTCGCGGACGAGTTCGTGCGGGGGTTGGCGTCTAATGGGACGACTTCGGCGCTCGTGTTCGGGTCGCATTTCGTGGCCGCGCAGGAGGCTTTGTTTGCTGCGTGCGAGGCGGTTGGCCTGCGCGTGGCGTCGGGGCTGGTGGTGTCCGATCGGGGTCTGTTGCCGGCGCTTGAGGTGCCGGTCTCGACCGCGGTCGAGTCGAGCTTGGCGCTGATCGAGCGGTGGCATGGGCGCGGGCTGCTGCGCTACGCGGTGACGCCGCGCTTCGCGGTGTCGTGCTCCGAGGAGATGCTGGCGGCGTGCGGGGAGCTACTGAAGGCGGCTCCGGGCCTACTGTTCACGACCCACCTGAACGAGACGGCCGGCGAGATCGAGCTGGTCGCGTCGCTGTTTCCGTGGGCGCGCGACTACCTCTCGACGTACGAGCGATACGGACTCGTGGGCGATCGCTCGGTGTTCGCGCACGACGTTCACGTTGAGGAGAGCGAACTGAACCGATTAGCGGCGGCCGGCGCGGCGGTGGCGCACTGTCCGTCGAGCAACGCGTTCCTGGGGAGCGGGCTGTTTGGCATGCGGCGTCATTTCGACCATGGTGTTCGTGTCGCCTTGGGCACCGACGTGGGGGCAGGGGCCGGGTTCAGCATGTTCAAGGAGGGGCTGATGGCGTACCAATTGCAGATGCTCAGCCCGGATGGCATGTGTCTCGGTCCGGAGCACCTGCTGTGGCTGGCCACCGCGGCGGGCGCCTCGGCGTTGGGGCTCGCCGACGAGGTCGGCTCGCTTGAACCCGGCAAGAGCGCGGATTTCGTGCTGGTCCGGCCGCCGGCCGGGAGCACGCTGGCGGCCGTGCTCGAGCGCAGCGAGTCGATCGAGGAGGCGCTCGGGGCGCTGTTCACGCTGGCGCGAGAGGAGTCGATCGTGGAGGTGCGGGTGGCGGGTCGGGTCGTGTTCCCGTCCTCAGGCGCGGGGGACTGAGTGCGCCGCGCGACGGTGATCGTGATGGACGCCTGCGGTGTCGGCGAGCTGCCTGACGCGGCCGCCTACGGCGACGCCGGTTCGAACACGCTCGTGCACCTGGCTTCGGAGGTGGGGGGGTTGCAGCTGCCGACGTTAGGGCGGCTCGGCTTGGGGTCGATCGTGCCGATTTTGGGTGTGCCGCCGGCCGCCGATCCCGGCGTGTACGGCCGCTTACGGCCGCTCGGGCCCGGCAAGGAGTCGACGACCGGGCACTGGGAGCTGATGGGCGTGGTTCCGCCGGACGGATTGCCCACCTATCCAACCGGCTTCCCGCCGGATGTTCTGGCTACGTTGGAAGCAGGTGACCGGTCTGCGGTTCTGCTGTAACCGTCCGTTCAGCGGTACCGAGGTGCTCGAGGCCTACGGTCCTCATCACCTCGAGACGGGGGAGGCGATCCTGTACACCTCGGCGGACTCGGTGCTCCAGATCGCGTGTCACGTGGGCCGCGTGTCCGAGCCCGCGCTGTATGCCGCGTGCGAGGCGGCGCGACGGGTGATGACCGGCGAGCACGCGGTTGGGCGGGTGATCGCTCGTCCGTTCGAGGGCGCGCCCGGGGCGTTTGTTCGCCGCCCGGGGCGCCGCGACTACGCGGTGCGGCCGCCCGGCCGCTCCTACCTGGAGGAGCTCCAGGCCGCGGGCGCGGAGGTGCACGGCGTCGGCAAGATCCACGACCTGTTTGCCGGCGTCGGGGTCGACGTGAAGCACGCCGCCGCCACCAACGTCGAGGGGATCGCGTCGACGACGCGGCTGCTGCGCGAACTCGATGCGGGCTTCATCTTCGTCAACCTGGTCGAGACCGACCAGGTCTACGGGCACCGCCACGACGTTCAGGGCTTCGCGCAGGCGCTGGGTGAAATCGACCGCGCGGCGGCCGAGTGGCTCACGTTGTTGCGCGGCGACGATCTGCTGATCTTGACCGCGGACCACGGCGTCGACCCCACCGCGCCGCACACCGATCACACGCGCGAGTACGCCCCGCTGCTGGCCGTCTGGTCCGGCTGCCGGGGGTTCCGGCACGACGGGTTACTCGCGGACGTCGGTGCGAGCGTGTTGTCGTGGGTCGCCGGCCGGCGAGCGGCAGAGTTGCCGGGCGAGCCGTTCGTGTGAGGCGCTCGCGCTCATCGGCCGACCCGGTGGTGATCACACGGCTCGTCGTCGTGGGCTACATCCTCGCCTTCTCGCTGCCGCCGCTCGGCTTTGGCTTTGGCATCGTGCTCACGTTCGCGAAGAGCGTGCGATCGAAGCACGGGCCGTGGATCGCCTTGGTGAGCATCGCCGGCGGCGTGATCTGGGCGGTGCTGATCAGCGGCGGCGCGCTGACCGCGACGAGCCAGAGCTACTAGGTCTTACTCGGGTTCGAGCGGCCTGCCGTTACGCGCTGCGCTGGACGCCGGCGTCCTCCGGCAGCGCCTGGTCGAGCTGGCCGCGCGAGCTGATGTCGAGCTTGGAGAACACCTTGCGCAGGTGGTAGGCGACGGTGTGCTGGCTGATGAACAGCCGTGCGCCGATTTCGGCGTTCGACAGCCCGTCGCGGGCGAGCCGGGCGACTTGCGCCTCCTGGGTGGTGAGCTCCTCGCGGGTCTCGACCGCGCGTTTGCGTACGCGCTCGCCGGTGGCCAGCAGCTCGCGATCGGCCCGGCCCGCGAACCCCCCGATCCCCATCTCATCGAACATCCCGAACGCGGTGCGGAGTTGCTCGCGGGCGTCCCGGCGGCGCCGCGCGCGGCGCAGCCACTCGCCGTAGAGGAGGTGGGCGCGGGCGAGCTCGAGCCGCACCCGCGTGCTTCCGAGCCGCTCGATCGCTTCCGCGTAGCGCGGCTCGGCGTCGTCGTGGCTGAGGAGCGCGCGTGAGCGGGCCTCGATCCCTAGGACCCAGTCCGTACCGCTGGCGCGGGCCATCTCCGCGAGCCGGTCGAGCAGACGTGCGGCGAGCTCGTGTCGCTCACACCGCACGGCGGCCTCGATCACCTCGGCCACCGATCGCGGCGGCGTGTTCACGTCGTAGGAGCGCTCGCCGTCCGGGCCGAACACCAACACGGCGGCCTCGTATCGGCCGAGTCCGTTGTAGAGCAGAGCCGTCACCAACTCCGCATCGGCCAGCGCGAACCCTTCGCCCCGGGCGACGGCCTCGCTGACCTCGGTCTCCACCAGCCGCGAAACCTCCGTCTCTCGACCCCGAAGCGCAGCGAGCCAGAGCGCGCCGTAGGGGGGAACGGCGATCCCCGATGCTTCGCTGACCGCTCGGATCTCGTCGATCTGCGACGCGGCGGTGCGGATGTCGCCGGAGACCAGGTGAACCGCGCTCCGAGCCGTGAGCACGAACGGGATCGCGGAGAGCGCTCCGGCGGCCCTCACGAACTCGAGTTGTCGCGCCGAGAGAAGATCCCAGGTCGCGTCGTCCCAGAGATCGGCCGCCACCCAGCACGCGAACCAGAGCCATCTCGCGTCGTCCGGGGGCAGGGCCGCGTCGGCCCGGAACGCGCTCAGCGCCTCCTTCAGGATGGGGGCTCCGGCCGCGTAGCCCTCGGTGAACCGAACCGCCAGCCCGTGCAGGAGGAGATCGCGCGGGCGCAGGGCCTGCGCCGGAGGGGGACCGGCGCGCACCGCCTCGGCGACGTCGATCACGCCGCGCCCGCGGGCCAGCCTGCCCGCGAACAACGCCGCGGAGAACGCCTCGAGGTACCTCGCGCGCGCGAGGCCGGGATCGATCGGCTCGAACTCACGAGCGGCCCTGAGCAGGAGTGGGGCCACGTCGCTGCCGCGCGTGGAGGCGAACGCGATCTGCGCGCGGAGCAGATGGACCCGCGCGCCTCGGAGGTCGTCGGCCGGGCCCTGCTCGGCGCCGGCCAGCAGAGCGAGCGCATCGTCGAGGGCGCCGGCTTCGTACTTGGTCTGCGCCGCCGCCAGCGCGCGCTGCGCGCGCGACGCGGGCTCGGGAGTTAGTTCGGCGGCTCGTTCGAGGAAGGCGGCGGCTGCGGTCAGCCCTCCTCGGGTTTCGGCCCGACCGGCGGCCCGCTCGAGCTCGGCCGCCACGTTTTCGTCGGGGCCGCCGGCCGCCTTGGCCCGGTGCCAGGCGCGCCGGTCGGGGTCTTGTTTTGCGTTTGTCGCCTCGGCCAGCGCCCGGTGCGCCTCGCGCCGGTCGTGTGGCGACGCCGCCGCGTAGACGGCCGAGCGCACGAGCGGATGGCGAAAGCGCACCCGGCCGTCGATTTCGAGCAGTCCGTCGCGCTTGGCCGGATCGAGCGCCGGTCCGGTGATGCCGAGTTCTGTGGCTGCTCGCCAGAACAGCGAGGGATCACCGGTTGGGTCCGCCGCGGCGACGAGCAGAAGCCGCCGGGTGTCCTCGGGTAGCGGCGCAAGACGCCGCTGGAAGCTCTGTTCGATTCTGCCCGCCATCGACACCGCGCCCGGCAACCCAAAGCCTCCGGCGACTTGAGCGGGAGAGAGGCCGCGCGGAAGCTCGAGCAGCGCGAGTGGGTTCCCGCGTGTCTCGGCCACGATCTGGTCGACGATCCGCTCGTCGAGCCGACCCGGGATCACCGACGCCAGCAGCGCCCGCGCATCGGCGTCTCCCAGGCCCTCGACGGGGAGTACGGGGAGATCCGCGAACTCCTGGCTCAGCTCGCGGGCGCCGAACACCATCGCCACCGGCTCCGCCAAGAGCCTGCGCCCCACGAACGCCAGAACCTGCGCCGACGCTCGGTCCAACCATTGCGCGTCGTCGATCACGCACAGCAGCGGGCGGTCCGAGCCCGCCTCGGATAGCAGACCAAGCATCGCCAGCGCGACGAAGAAGCGATCCGGCACCGGCCCCTCCCGCAGCCCGAACGCAGTCGCCAGCGCGTCACGCTGCGGTCCCGGGAGGCGATCGAGCCACCCAAGCAGCGGCAAGAACAGCTGATGCAGTATCGCGAAGGCGAGCTCCATCTCGGCCTCGACCCCGGTGGCGTGGACCACCCGCATGTCCGAGGCCGAGCCCGCCGCGTACTCGAGCAACGCCGTCTTGCCGATCCCGGCCTCACCGGTCAGCACGAGGACCCCGCTTCGTCCCTCACGCGCTCCATCGAGCAGCGCGTCGAGTGCCGCGCATTCGTTGTGACGACCGCGCAGCATCAACCCCCCAAGGCACGAGCACGGCGAGCCATGGTTGGCGGCATCCTATTCCCGTGGGCCAGGAGATCGATCCCTTTGATTTGGAGCGGTTCGTGGCCGCGCAGGATCAGGGCGGCACGTACGAGGCGGCAGCGGCCGAGTTGCGCGCGGGCCGGAAGCGCAGCCACTGGATGTGGTTCGTGTTTCCACAGATCGCCGGGCTTGGGCAGAGTCCGATCTCGCGTCACTACGCGATCGCGTCGCTGGATGAGGCGAGGGCGTACGTCGCGCATCCCGTTCTGGGCCCGCGGCTGACCGAGTGCGCACGAATCCTGACGGGGTTGCCATCGCGCAGCGCGGAGGAGGTGTTCGGCGGGATCGACGCGATGAAGCTTCGCTCGTCGATGACGCTGTTCGCGCGCGCCGACCCCAGCAATCCAGTGTTCCAGCAGGTGCTGGATGGGTATTTCGCCGGCGTGTCGGACCCGGCGACCGAGAGGCTCCTGCCATGACGCGGGAGACGCACGCGTTCGACGACGACGGGGGCATTCCGAACTCGCGCCTCCCGGTCCTGATCTACCACGGCGCGCTCGGGCCGAGCGCAGGCGCGGCGGCCTACGACGTGCTCGTACTGTCGGCGGGAAACCGGGCAACGCAACGTCGGATCGCGCTCCGGCCTGCTCGCCGTCGGGGCGTATCCACACGGGATGCGTGAGCGTGAAATTTCCGCCATTCCATGCCGTCGGCCAGTCTCGTGACGGATTTCTCCCTGAGAGCGGGAGGAATCCGTCACCATGCCCGCAGGCCGGCGGGATTGGCGGAAATTTCACGCCGGGACCTGCGCCGCGGCGACCCCGCGGAGCACGACGAGGTGCTCGCCAACATCGCCCGCGTACCGCTGCCCGACGCTGATCCGGTCCGCGGCGGCGAGATCGCCTGGGTGTAGGTTTCCGCCCATGCGAGCCACTCGCTACTTCGCCGCCGTCGACTCGCACACCGAGGGGATGCCGACCCGCGTGATCACGGGCGGGCTCGGTCCGGTTCCCGGGGCCACGATGCAGGAGCGCCGGCTGTACTTCGAGGAGCACCTCGACGATCTGCGGCTCCTGTTGATGCGCGAGCCGCGCGGGCACTCGGCGATGTCCGGGGCGTTCCTGCAGCCACCGACGCGACCCGACGCCGACTGGGGCGTGCTGTTCGTCGAGGTGTCGGGCCTGCTCCCGATGTGCGGCCACGGGACGATCGGCGTGGCCACCGTGCTGGTGGAAACTGGGATGGTCGAGGTGAGCGAGCCCGAGACCCGCATCCGGCTCGACACGCCGGCCGGGCTGGTCGAGGTGACCGTGGACGTGTCGGATGGGCGCGCCGAGCGGGTGACCCTGCGCAACGTGCCCGCGTTTGCCGCCGCGCTCGACGCGCGGGTCGACGTCGACGCGCTGGGCGCCACGGTGACGTACGACATGGCGTACGGGGGGAACTTCTACGCGCTCGTCCCGGCCGCGTCGGTCGGTCTCGATCCCGTGCCGGAGAACTCGGAGCAGCTGATCGCCCAGGGTCTCGCGATCGCCGACGCGATCAACGCCGCCGCGCTGCCGGTCCACCCGCTCGACCCCGCGATTCGGGGGTGCAAGCACGTCGTGTTCCATTCGCCGGGCAACAACGGAGCGCACGCCCGCAACGCCACCGCGATCCACCCCGGCTGGCTCGACCGCTCGCCGTGCGGCACCGGGACCTCCGCGCGCATGGCCGCGCTATACGCCCGGGGCGAGTTGGCCCTGAACCAGGAGTTCGTCAACCAGTCGGTCATCGGCAGCCGCTTCACGGGACGCCTGGTCGAGGAGGTTCAGTTGGGCGCGGTGCCCGGGGTGGTGCCCGAGGTGACCGGGCGCGCCTGGATCACCGGGATGGCGCAGTACCTGCTCGATCCCACCGATCCATTCCCGTCCGGCTTCTCGCTGTAGGTCCGGGGCCGCGCACGTGCGGGTGATCGTGATCGGCGGCGGCGCGGTCGGCCTGTGCGTCGCCGAGGCGCTCTCGCACCGAGGCTGCGAGATCACGGTGTTCGAACGAGACCGGTGCGGGGCGGGGGCCTCGGCGGGCAACGCCGGCTGGATCACACCGTCACTGGCCACGCCGGTGCCCGGGCCGGGCGTGATCGCCACCTCGTTGCGCTGGCTGATTGACCCGTCCGGGCCACTCTGGATCCGGCCGACGCTCGAGCCGGCGTTGGTCGGCTGGATCGCCCGGTTCGTCCTCAGCTGTCGCGCGCCGGCCTATGCTCGCGGCGTCGCCGCACTCCAAGGCGCGGCGGCGCGGGCCCCCGGAGCGTTCGACGCGCTGGCGGCACGCGGGGTGGAGTTCGAGCAGCACGAGGATCCGCTGGTGTTCCCCGCCTTCGGGCCGGGCGAGCTCGAGTACCTGTGGCGGATGGGCGACCAGCTGCATCAGGCGGGCTCGCGCCAGCGAGTCGAGCGGCTGTCGGCGGATGAGCTGCGCGGGCTCGAGCCGGCGCTGAGCGGTGCGGTCATCGGTGGGGTGATCGCGCACGGCGAACGGCGGGTCCGGCCGGAGCGCCTGTGCGCGGGCGTACACCGGGCGGTCGTCGCCCGGGGCGTCGAGGTGCTCGAGGCCACGCCGGTGACGGGAATCACCCGCGACGGCCGTGAGTGGCGAGTCAAATCGCCCGCGGGGCCCAGACGGGCCGACGCGGTGGTGATCGCGGTCGGCTTCGAGGCGGCGGCGCTGCTGGCGCCCCACGGCATCCGGCTGCCGATCGCGGCGGCCAAGGGCTACAGCCGAACCTACCCCCGCGGTGCCGGCGCTCCGCGCCACGCGCTGTACCTGGAGGACCCCAAGGTTGCGATCAGCGTGTTCGACGAGGGCGTCCGGGTGTCGGGCACGCTCGAGTTGGGGGCGCGGAGCCTGGCCCTGTCGCCCCGGCCGGCTGGAGGCGATCACGGCGGCCGCGCGGAAGGCGCTGCCCGGCTGGGAGATGCCGGCGCAACCGCGCGACTGGGCCGGGATGCGTTCGCTGTCTCCGGACGGGCTGCCGTTCATCGGGCCGGTGCCGGGGATGGACGGCGTGCACCTCGCCGCCGGCCACGGCACCCTCGGGATCACCCTGGCCCCGTTGACCGGCGAGCTGCTGGCCGGGATGCTGCTGGACGGCGCCGGCGACGAGCTACTGAGCGCCTTCGCCCCCGCCCGCGCCGTCGCCAACTAGGTATACATATAGACTAGATATGTATATATAGATGTATAGGTATATGGAAACGAAGAGGAGGAGGGAGCTGAGATGAAGGGCGTGTACGCAGCGATCGTGACCCACTTCGACGAAGAGCTGAGAGTCGATCCCGAAGCGGTCTCCGCCGAGGTCGACCGGCTGGTGGCAGCCGGCGTCCACGGCATCGTCCCGAACGGCACCGTCGGCGAGGGCGGGAGCCTGAGCCGCGAGGAGCGCCGCGAGGTGATCGAGATCGCGGTCGGGGCCGCCGCCGGCCAGGCCTCGGTGTGCGCCGGCGTGTCCGCCGCCACGGCCGAGCAGGCCGGCGCCTACGCCTGCGATGCCCGCAGCGCCGGCGCGGACAGTGTGATGACCCTGCCGCCGCTGCTCTACCGGGCCGACCGGCGGGAGTTGGTCGAGTTCTTCGCCGAGATCGCGCGCCAGGCCGAGCTGCCGCTGATGGTCTACAACAACCCGATGGGGAGCGGGAGCGACCTGGAGCCGGACCTGCTGGCCGAGCTGGTCGAGGAGGTCCCGGCGATCACCGCGATCAAGGAGACCTCCGGCGACGCCCGGCGGATCGCGGAGCTCGTCAATCTGCTGCCCGAGATCGACATCATGGTCGGCGGCGACGACTGGGCGCTCGAGGGGTTCTGCGCCGGCGCCTCCGGTTGGATCTCCGGCGTGGTCGACGTGTTCCCGTCCGAGTGCGTCCGGCTCTGGGAGCTGTGCCAGGCCGGCGACCTCCCGGCCGCCCGCGCGCTCTACGCCGACCTGCTGCCGCTGGCCCGGCTCGACATGACCCCCAAGCTCGTGCAGTACTTCAAGGCCGCCCTGGACGAGATCGGGGTCGGCGGCGGGCCCTGCCGCCCGCCCCGTCTGCCGCTCACCGAGGACGAGCTCGCCACGTTGCGCGATGCGGTCGCACAGGGGCTTGCCGGGGCGGCCGGTCGGCGACCGTGATCGGAGCGGCTACGACGACGTGGTAGGCGCCCTGGAACAGCTCGACGAGGTCGTCACGCCCGCGCTGGTCGTCGACCGCGAGCGGCTGCTCACGAACATCCGGGAGATGGCCGCCCGCGCGCGATCGCTGGGCGTCGCGCTGCGCCCTCACGCCAAGACGCACAAGTCGCCGGCGATCGCCGCGCTCCAGCGAGAGCACGGGGCCACCGGTCTGACGGTGGCGACGATCACCGAGGCCGAGGGCTTTGCAGCGGACGGGGTCGACGATCTCGTGCTCACCGCACCGCCGGTCGGAGACTGGCGCCTGGAACGGCTGCTCGCCCTGGCGCGCAACGTCCGGCTCCGCGTGGTCGTCGATGACGTCGACGTCGTCGCGCAGCTGAAGCGGGCGTGTCGGCGAGCGGGCGTCGAGCTCGGGTACCTGTGGGAGGTCGACTGCGGCGTGGGCCGGTTCGGCACTGCTCCGGGCAGCGCCACCGCGGAGCGGATCGCGCACGTGGCCGGCGGGCCGAGCCACGCCTCGTTCGACGGCCTGCTGACGTTCGGGGGCCACGCGTACGCCGCCACCGGCCGGGACGGGCTCGTCGCCGCCGCGCACGACGAGCACGATGCGGTCGCGCAGACCGCGAGCGCTCTGGCCGATCGCGGCATCGAGGCCGCGGTGCGCAGCGTCGGCAGCACGCCTACAGCGCATGTCATGGAGTCCGCCGACGGGATCACCGAGATCAGGCCGGGCAACTACGTGTTCTACGACGCGACGCAGGTCGCGCTCGGCGTCGTCGGGCTCGAGCGGTGCGCGCTGTCGGTGCTGGCGACCGTGACCTCGCGCCCGGCGCCCGATCGGTTGATCCTCGATTCCGGCTCGAAGGCGCTGGCGGCGGACCGTCTCACGACGCTGACGCCCGGCCTCGGGGCGATCGAGGGTCACCCCGAGCTGAGGGTCGAGCGCCTGTACGAGGAGCAGGCGATCGTGCACAGCGACGGGCCGTGTGAGATTCCGGTCGGCGCGCGCGTGCGGGTCGTGCCAAATCACGCCTGCGCGGCCGCGAACCTGCATTCACGGATGCTGGTAGTCGAGGACGGGACGGTGGTCGAGGAGTGGCCCGTCGAAACGCGCGAGTGGCGAGAGATCGACGCAGTGAGGAGACCGGGATGGAGCACCAGATAGATCCGAGCCGCATCCATCACTCGTGGGACAACCGTCTCGAACCGACGCTGCGCGTCTGCACCGGCGACGTCGTTCACTACGACATCCTGATGGCCGGCCACGGGCAGGTGCACGACGGCGACTCCTTCGAACAGACGAACTTCGACTTTGACACGCTGTACAACCTGCTCGGTCCGTTGTACGTCGAGGGTGCGCGGCCGGGTGACGCCCTGTGCATCGAGATCCTCGAGCTGACGCCGGGCGACGTGGTGCGTACAGCTGCCTGAACTCGGGACGCTCCCTGACCAGTTCCCTGATCCGTACCTGCGGACCTTCAACCTGCGCAACGGAGAGCACGTGGACTTTGCGCCCGGGGTCGGGATCCCGTTCGCGCCGTTCCTCGGCACGATGGGAACTCACCCGGACGAGCCGGCAATCGCATCCGCGTTTCCGCCGCACAAGGGCGCCGCCAACATCGACACGCGCCACCTGACCGCCGGCTCCACGCTGTGGCTGCCGGTGTGGTGTGAGGGAGGCCTGTTCTCCTGCGGTGACCCGCACGCCATGCAGGGTGACGGTGAAGTGTGTGTGGCCGCGATGGAATGTGGCATGCGCGCAAGCCTGCGCTTCTCGATCGAGCGCCGCACGATCCCGGCGCCCTACTTCCGCACTCCGGGTGGCCTAACCTCCAAGGTGGACGACCGGGGCCACCACGGCGCGATGGGGATCGCACCGGACCTGATGGAAGGCACGCGGAAGTCGGTACTCGCGATGATCGAGTGGATCGTCGCCGAGCACGGGCTCACGCGACAGGACGCATACATGCTGTGCAGCCTGGCCGGCGACCTCAAGATCCTCGAGGTCGTCGACGCCGGGGTGTGGAACGTCGGATTCACCCTGCCGCTGTCGGTCTTCGTCGAATAGACGGTTGATTTCGCTATCCCGAGGCGCGCGGGTGCTGTCGGCCGGCGACGGCCCCGGGTGCGTTGGCTCCGAACGTGCACAAGCGCTCATCTGCCCCCTGGGGCGCTGAGCCGTGCGCGGGTTTGCCGCTGTGAGGTGAAGAAGCTCGCGTCGGGGGTTAGAGCGATGGACGCCGTGAGCGGTTTTGCAGGTCCCGCGCCTCAAGGGGAACCTGCTTAATCCGTCACGGGTGCGCTCCACCCGAGGGCGTGCCGAACTATGCATGCCCCAGATGGATTACTCGTCACGCTCGGGCGGATTGCCGATGCGTGACGAGTTACGCACCCTCCCCCCGCGCGCCCCGGCCCAAGGGCCAGCCCCGCCCGCGCAGTCAACCATCTCTAGGCGGCCGCGCGGCGGCGGCCGCGCCTAGGCGAGCGGCGCTACCTCGGCGCGGCCACCACCGGGGGGCCGCGACGGCATCGTCGGCCACGCGCTACCCGGAGAGCGGCTCGCGCAGGCGTTGCTGGCGCCGGCTCGCTGAAGCGAGCCCGCAGGCGGCGTCCGTGGGGACGGCGATCGGCCGCCCCCACGGATGGGCTTCGTCACGGTGACACTGTGCCCACGCTGATCACCCCCTCGAATGGTTGGACCCCTCCCAAGTGTCGAGCGAGGTAGACGACCTTGATGTGGTGCTCGTCGTCAAACGCGTCCTCGAGTTGCGCCCCCGGATGCTGGCCCGCCAGAACGCACTCGAGACCGGCCCGGGCCAGGGCGCCGCGCACGGCTTCGGTCGAGTGGTGGCGCTGGATGTGGCGCATCGAGCTGCGCTCCCACAGGCCGTCGCTGCGCTCGCTGAAGATCTCGACGGTGGCCGCGCCGATGTCGCCGCGCTCGAAGCCGTCGTCGCTCTCCCCCTGCCAGGCCAGGAACACGCCATCGCCCTGCTTGACGATCGCCTGCGCGAACGAGGTTCGGTACGTCAGCAGGGAGTTCACGTCGAAGGCGAACACGCCGGACGGGGAGAGGGCATCGGCCACGCACCTGAAGGTGTCCTCGAGCTCCCGGGTCGAGAGCAGATAGTTGATCGCATCGTCCAGGCACAGGACAAGGTCGAACGCGCCCAGATCCGGTAGCCGGCGCATGTCAGCGACGACGAACGAGTCGGCCAGGCCGGGGTACTTGCGCCGGGCCTCGGAGATCATCATCGGCGAGATGTCGCAGGCGGTCACGGAGTAGCCGAGGGACAGCAGCGGCCCGGTGCTGTTGCCGGTGCCGCACGCCAGATCGAGGGCGCGCTTGCCCCGCAGGCCCAGGCCGAGGGCGCGCCGCTCGATCGCGGCGACCCAGTTCTCGTAGGCGAAACCGGCCGTGAAGTCGTCGTAGAAGGGCGCGAGGACCTCGTACGCGGCGGCGGCTTGGTCTGGCTGGATAACGGCCATCTATGGGTTGATGACCCATGATCAGTCAAGACTGTTTCACTTTGATCAGGTATTTTTAGGATTGGCTGCGGACTCGCGTTCCATGGATGACCGCGGACCCAGTCGAATATTGGGATTGGGCGCTGATTCGGACACGCTGCCGGGCCGAGGCGATCCGGATCCTGCGTCGCGATCAGGAGGCCGACGAGGCCGTCCAGGAGGCGCTGACCCGAGCCTGGCGGAGCCGCTGGTCGTGCCGGACGCCCGAGGCGCCACTGGCGTGGTTTCTCCAGATCACGCGACACGAGGCCTTTCGGTTGATCAGGCGGGAGCGGGCGCGGGCGAGCGAACCGATCGAGGCGGGAGAGGAGCTCGCCGACGAGCATGCGGTGGCCGAGCCCGATCGGGCGGTGCGTCGCCTCGACGTGGCCCGAGCACTCGAAGAGCTCTCAGCGCATGAACGTCTGCTGATTGCACTAAGGTATGCGGAAGGATGCTCCCACCCGCAGATTGCGCGTCGGCTCGAGATCCCCGAGGCCACCGCGCGAGTGCGGCTCCACCGGGCGCACAAGCGCCTTAGATCCCTACTCGACGACAGCCTATGAAGCCATATCACGACATCACTGATCCCTCTCTGGCCAAGGCGCTCGCCCACCCGCTGCGCACGCGTATCCTGGCCGCGCTCGAAGGTCGCACCGCCAGCCCGAGCGAGCTCGCCGGCGAGCTCGACGCCCCGCTGGGGGTCGTCAGCTATCACGTCCGGCGCCTCGTCACGCTCGGGTTCCTCAAGCTCGTCAAGCGCGAGCCCAGGCGCGGCGCCGTGGAGCACTACTACACCGCCACCACCCGCCCGCGCATCACCAACCAGGCCTGGGGCCAGCTGCCCGCGATCGTCAAGCACGCCTCGATCAAAGCCGCGGTCGATCAGGTCGGGGCGTATGTCGCGGCCGGCGCCGCCGAGGGCGGCTTCGACGCCGCCGATGCGCACATCACCCGCAGCCCGGTCACCGTTGACGAGCAGGGCTGGCACGCGCTGGCGCGCGAGCTGGACAGCATGCTCGAGCGGATTACGAAGATCGAGGCGGCGAGCCGCAAGCGCCTCGCCCGCACCGACCACCAGGGCGAGCAGGAAGCGACCGTGGTGCTGATGCTGTTCAACTCGCCGAGCGAGGTGCCGGAGGAGACGGCTCCCAGCCACCACGCGCCGCGCCGGCGGTCGACCGCGCGCCGGGCGCGCGCGTAGCGCCCGAACCCTGAGAGTCGGCTAGGAACTACAGGCCGGTCTTGATCGCGGCGGCCTCCGGCGCGGCCGGGTTCGCGCCGTTCGCGCAGACGCCGGTGTCGGTGGGCGCCGGCGCGCCCTGCTTCGCGGTCTGATCGTTGGCAAGGCGGCCGTTCTCGGCCTGCCACAGCGGTGAGCGGGGGCCGGCCACCTCGTAGTTGGCGTCGATCGTCCGCTGGATCGAGCTCTCCCGGAGCCGGGCGGCTCCGATCTCGGAACGCGTGGCGACGCCGAAGTGCCCTCGCCAGCAGGCCCACGGCACTCTGGCCAGATCGACGAGCGGTGTGGTCTGGGCACGGAAGGCGTAGCGGCCCGACCCGCACACGATCCAGTCGGCCACTCTGCCCTTGATGACGCCGAGCGCCGGCGCGTATCTCAACCCCTCGCGGCAGTGGGCGTCGTAGGTCGGGTGACCTCCCAGCGCCGCCTGCACGACCGGGTGACCGTCGTCGAACGTGAGCAGCGGGCTGTCCCACGCGTAGTACTGGCCCTCGTTCGAATGCCGTGCGGTGTATAGGTAGACGGGCTGCCTGGTCTTGGCATCGAGGAGCACGGTCACGTGCTCCCAGTCGCCCTGGTGCAGGTCGGTGTTGACCAGATCGCCGGCCACCGGCGCGTCGTTCACGAGGCCGGCGTCGAACACCGTCGGGTAGTAGTTGTAGGGGTAGAAGAACCAGTATTGGAGGGCGATCAGCGGGCCCTTGATCGCCGCGTCCGGCGCCGGCCAGCTGGCGGGATTGGCGTTAGCCGCGTAGTAGAAGTAGATCTCGGCGCTGCGCCACGGATCGAGCAGACCCGGGTCGCCGAGTCGCTGGCGCAGCGTCGGGACGCCGCCCGGACGGGCCTGCTGCCCGCGCAGGAACGCGTCGATCTGGCCGCCCGGATCGGAATCGAGCGCCGGCGACGCCGGGTACTCGAGGAAGTCGTCCGGTTTGCTGCCGGCCTCGGTCAGCTGAGCGGGCTCGGGAGCCGCACGTTGCTGCTTCGCCGGGCAGCGCAGCGACGGTAGGTGCTCAAGACACGTCGCCTGTCCGCCGGCGCCCCGGTCGGCCAGCACCGCCCCGACCGACACGGGCCAGAACGGATCGGCCACCGTGATGAGCACGGTGGGCTGGTATCGGAGGGCGAGGGCGGCGATCCCCGGGCTGGTCTGCTCCACCGTGGGCTCGCCGTCGGCCGCCCGGCCTCCCGGGGGAGCCGGCCCGGCGATCACACCGGCGCCCAGCTGCGGGTCCAGATTGCCAACGCTCGAGACCGGCAGGGCGTCGCCGGCGCAGGTGCCCCGGATCGTGCGTACCTCGGGCCGGATCCAGGCCGGCGTGCTGGTGTCGATGCCGAGCGCGTGGAGGGCGACCGTTGGTAGCGATGGCCGCAGGCCGGAATCGACCACGAACGGCGTCGTCGAGGTCGTCATCGCCTTGACGTCGCCGGCGGGGATCACCTCCACGCGCTCGTTGCCCGAGGTGGCGTCGGCGATCGGCGTGCACATCACGAGGTAGACCCCCGTGCTGGTTCGCGCCACGTAGCCCCCGACCCGCGGTCCGGTCGGTGTGATGACCGTGGTCTGCGAGAAGGTCACCGGCGGCAGCCCGTAGTAGGCGATCCCGACCAGCGCGTAGACGGTCAAGAGCAGCCAGGGGAGAGGGGAGAGGATGAACGAGAGGTGGCGTGGGTGGCCGGCCGCGTCCGCCGGCTGGTTTCGCGCGCTGCGGACCTTTCCGTACTGGCGCCCGAACGTCGCGATTCCCGCCCAGGTGAGGAGCAGCACCCCGATCGGGGCCGAGGACACGAGCGCCAAGACAATGACCGCGATCCACAGCAGGGTGTGGACCCAGCGGCGGCCCCACAGCGGCCCCACCCACGCGAAGAACAGGGCGAAGATGGCGGAAAGGAGCACCCATGGAGCGAGCAGATCCCACCATGGCCCCGGCGGCCACGCCTGGTCGATCGGCGTCTTCAGCACCCGCGCGAGCGCCAGTCCGAACGTCCCGGCGATGACGCCGACGTTGAAGCCGGCGATGATCCGGACGAACCCGTCGCCGACCGGCGCCTCCTTAAGGTCCTCCGGCGGGCTGGAGCGAAGCGTGAGCGCGTGCTTCACGCGTGCCCCCAGCGTCGGCTTGGTCCGGGCGCTCTGCCCAGGGTGGAATCCGAGCTTCTCCGGGTCCGCGGCGTACTTCCTGGCCGCCTCGGGGCGACCGTGCACGATCACGGCGTGCCACTCGCGCGATTGGTGCTTCCACGTCCACGTGTGGACCCCGTAGGCGACGGCGCACAGCGCGGCGAACACGATCATCATCACGATCACCAGCCGCAGCCCGGACAGGAGCACCACGTTGTGGTTGATCACCGGCAGCGACGCGTCGACCGGCACACGGGCCGCGCTCAGCTTGATCCAGGTGATGACCCAGCCGATCACGTAGACGTACGCCAGCGCGCCCACGAGGACGAGGAGCACCTCCACGACCTCGAGCCAGTCCGCTCGACGGTTCTCGTATTGGGTCACGGGCCGCGCTGCACGAGCAGGCGTTCGACGCCGCGCTCGGCGAGGGCGGCGATCGTCTTGGATGGGTTGACGCCCAGCGCGGTTGGGACGATCGAGCCATCGAGGACGTACAGCCCTTCGTAACCGTGCACTCGCCCCACGTCGTCGGTCACACCGGCGGCCGGATCGTCCGACATGGGACACCCACCGAGCGGGTGCACGGTGATGAACTTGCCGAACGGGCCGGCAGCGAGGCCGAAGAACGGCTGGGCGCCGGCTGCGCCGGCGAGCGCACGGGCCGTCCCCTCCATCGCTTCGAACAGCGTGGCGCTGTCGGAGGTCTTCCAGCGGATGTCGAACGCACCGAACAGCGGGGTGAGCCGCATCTGCCCACCGGCGGCGTCTCGCCCGATCATCAGGAACACGAGCGAATCCGCGATCGGCTTCTCTTTCTGGCGCAGCTTCACTCCGAGGTGGGTCACGTGGCTGTCGGTGATCCCGACCCTGGTCGCCGCGTTCTTCGCGTGGAGGAGGATGCGACCCCAGCCGGTCAGGGCGCTGCCCCCGCGGACGAACGCCAGCACGCCTTCGAAGTTCGCGGGTACGCCGCCGTCCGCGACCATGAAGCCGCCCTCGTCGGTGTAGTCGACCCGGCTTGTCATCGTCGGTCCGAAATCGGTACGCGCCCCGGTCACTCCGGCCGCCGTGGGATCGAGGGCCAGGGCCAGCGCGTCGCCGTTGCCCGAGAAGCGGCTCCCCAGCGCCGGCGAGAGTCCGCGCAACCGGCCGCGATTCTTCAGGAGCAGGCGGCTCGATCCGATCGTCCCGGCGGCCAGCACGAGCACGGGCGCCTCGACCGAGCCCTTGACCCGGTACTGCCGGTCGCGAAAGCCGACCCGCCAGTTTCGGGTCGCGCCCCCCGGAGGGTCGATACGCACCACTTCGTGGAGCGGGAAGACCTCGGCCCCGTGCGCTTCAGCGCGCGCGAGGTAGGTGATGTCGACCGTGTTCTTGGCCAGCACCGGGCACCCGAGGTCGCACCGCCCGAGGTTCTGGCAGCCCCGCTGCGCGACCCCGCTGAACGGGTGGCGGCGATCCTCGCCGAAGTGCACCGCGATCGGGAGCCGCGTCGCGGTGCGCCCGGCACGTTGGGCCATCTCGCTGAACGCCTGAATCTTCGGAAGCGGTCCGTCTGGCGCGGGTGGCGTTTCGCGTGGATCGAGCGCTTCCTCGGTGCGGTCGTAGTAGGGATCGAGCACCTCGCGGGTGATCGCGTGCGGCCAGGGCGACTCCTCGAACACTGCGGCGGGCGCCCGGAGCTGGACGTTCGCGTAGACCAGGGAGCCGCCGCCGACGCCGGCCGCGGTGATCACCGCCAGGTCTTTCATCAGCCGCAGGTCGAGCATTCCGCCGGGGTTCAGGAGCGGATGCCAGAACATTCGGGGCGCCTGGTCGGGGCGGGCGGGGAAGTCGCCAGGCGCGAACCGCCGGCCGCGCTCGAGCACGCAGACGTTCAGGCCCTGCTCGGCCATCCGGCACGCGGTCACACCGCCACCGAACCCCGAGCCAACGACTACCACGTCGTACGTGCTCTCCACGACCCCGTCCTTCGTTAAACGCCCTCGGCCCGCACGGTATCCCCTCGCTCCGGGAACGCTCAGGATCGCAGAACATGTTCAGCTTCGGTGAATGATTCGTCGCAGACGCTGAAGGGCGGCGATGTAGGGTGTGGGGATGCGCGTGGTGATCGCCGGAGCCCACGGAAAGATTGCGATGCGACTGGCCCGGACGCTGGTCGCCCGCGGCGACACGGTGATCGGGCTGATCCGCAACCCCGACCAGGCCGACGACGTCGCCGCGACGGGTGCCGAGCCGGTCCTGTGCGATCTCGAGCAGGCAACGGTGCCGGAGATCGCGGCGGCGGCCGCCGGCGCCGACGCCGCCGTATTTGCCGCCGGCGCCGGACCCGGGAGCGGCGCGGCGCGCAAGCTTACGATGGATCGCGACGGCGCGATCAAGCTGCTCGAGGCCAGCGCGGGGCACTACGTGATCGTGAGCTCGGTGGGCGCCGAGAATCCGCCGGACGACGACGATGTGTTCAGCGTCTACCTCCGCGCGAAGGCGGAGGCCGACGCGGCGGTCCAGGCGAGCGGGCGCGACTGGACCGTCATCCGCCCGGGCGTGCTCACCGACGACCCGCCAACTGGTCGCGTGCGGATCGACACGACGCCGTTCCGCGGCCAGGTCCCGCGCGACGACGTTGCCGAGGTGCTCGCGGCCGTTCTCCGCGAGCCGCGGGCGAGGCACAAGATCCTGTACATCAACGCGGGCGAGGTGCCATGGGAGGAGTCGCTTGACCTCGTCCTGGGGTAGGCGCGGGGTGCTCATCGGCGGGCTGCTGTTGGCGCTCGCCGCCACGGCCGGGGCGTGGGCCGGTGCGACGGCGTCGGCCGCAACCCCGGCGTGCGCCCCCGCGAACACCCAGGTGTGGCTGGGGCTGGGTCTCGGCGGAGGGACCGCCGGCAGCACCTACTACCCGCTGGAGCTCAGCAACGTCGGGCACCACGCGTGCACGTTGAGCGGCTATCCCGGCGTCTCGGCATCCCGCGGCGGATCCCAGGTCGGCCCGGCCGCGACGCGCAACCAGCAGCCGCACGCGACGGTCACGCTGGCGCCGGGCGCCACCGCGCACGTGATCCTCCGGGTCGTCGACTGGGGTGCGCTGTGCTCGCAGGAGGTCGTCGCCGACGGGCTCAAGGTGTTCCCGCCCGGCCAGACCCGATCCGAATTCGTCCCGTTCTCGTTCGGGGCGTGCGTGCATCGCGGCGTGTTGATCGTCGGCCCGGTCCGCGCCGGCGTCGGGATCCCCGGGTACACGACGTCGTAGATCGATGGCCCACCCACTGCGTCTCCCGAAAACCGCCGCGGCAACGCCGGCCTGGCCGACGTTCATGGGCACCGCAACGCTGGTGGGGACCAGCAGCAGCGGCGTCACCGTTTACGTAGACCAGACGCTCGGCGCGCAGGGGATGCAGAACGCGCGGGATCTCCTGTCCGGCGCCGACAGCGTGGTCACCCAGAACAACGCGTTCTTCGGCATCACCGGTGGCGCGGTGGACGTGATCGTATACGCGCTCGGCGGCGCCACCGACGGAACGGGGGGAGCCGATCACGGCGGGTGTGACTTCACGACCGGCAGTGCGATCGAGGTGGACGCGTCGTTCGGCAGCCCGAACCGCGTCATCGGGTTGTTCGAGGCGGAGCTCAGCGAGTGCGCGATGAACGGAAGCCTGTGCGGGTACAGCACGGGCGAGGCACTGTCGCGGTGGTGCGCCACGGTCGTCAGCTCGAACGCGCTGTCCGATTTCGCCACCGCCCCGGCCTGGGCCCAGGCCGGGATGCCTGACTGGGTCAACCGTACCGAGCGGACCGACCAGGATTCGATCAGCACCGGCTGCGGGATGGCGTTCATCTCATGGCTGCTCAGCCAGGGGCACCACCTGAGCCAGATCGCCCAGGCGATGGTGGCGCTGGGCGATGCTGGCACGCTGGCGACGCTCTACGGGCGCCTGACCGGCGATGCCGCGACCAACGCCTGGCCGAAGTTCCAGTCCGCAGTGGCGGCGCTCCCCGGCGGGGTTACCACGGACGATCCGTTCAACGGTCTGCCGCAAGCGGTCTGACACGCTTGGGAAGAAACAGGGAAATAGTCGTAGTTTCTTCCCAAGTGAGCGCTCGCTCACGCCTTTTCTGACCTTCCGGCTCCCGTCGCCTGCCCGGGTGGGCGGACGGCGTCTCTGATCGCCGCGGCGGTGACCGTCGCCGCGGCGGCGCCGAGCACCGTGACGGTCCACGACGCCGCGAGCCCGGGCGGGGCCGGCGGGTCGGCTCCGGAGGCGAGACAGAACACCACGTCGCCGTCCAGCGGCGTGAAGGCCGGATCGACGGCACGGGCGATGCCGGCGCTGGCCATGCGGGCCACGATCGCGCAGGTCCGCTTGTCGACCGACGCGTCGGTGCACACGCACGCCAGCGTGGTGTTGCCGGCCGTGTGCTGGGAGAGGTCGCGGAACTCCGGGACCTCGGTCATCGCAGGAAGGAGCCGCGAGGTGCGAACGAGCGCTCCGTCCTCGCCGCGGGGCGCGCCGAGCAGTTCCCCGTCTTCGCCGATCACGTCTCCGAACGCATTGGCGACCGCGACGGCGGCGACGATCGTGCCGTCGGCCAGCGTGGTCGCGGCGCAGCCCACGCCGCCGCGGGTGGCGTGGTCGCGCCCGCGGAGCTTGCCGACCGCGGCACCGGCGCCGGCGCCAACCGGCCCGCGCTGCACGCGCCCCTCATCCGCCGCCTCGCACGCCGCATAGCCTTCGGCCGGGCCGGGGCGCCGCGGCGCTGAGCCCTCGACCAGATCGAATACCACCGCCGCCGGCACGATCGGCACGACGCCGCCCGGCGTCGGACGTCCGACCCCTCGTTCCTCGAGCCACCGAACCACCCCGTCGGCCGCGGCCAGGCCGAACGCGCTCCCGCCGGTGAGGAGCACCGCGTGGGGTCCCTCGGAGTTGGCCAGCGGCGAGAGCGTCTCGACCTCGCGGGTCCCGGTGCCGCCACCGCGCACGTCCACGCTGCCGCGGGTCGCCGGCGGGGGGAGCACTACGGTGCAGCCGGTGCGGGCGCCGGGGTCGGTCCAGTGTCCGACCCGGAAGCCCCGCGGCAGCCGCGGCGAACGAGTCAAAGGCGACTCAGAGCTGACACACGGGGCACCAGTAGGTCGTCCGGCCCCCGACCCGACCGCGCTCGAGCGCATGTCCGTCGCGCGGGCAGACGCCCTCGGGCCCGCGCGCCTGAACGAACCGGCCGGTGTGGGCGCCTCCCTTGCGAATCGCCGAGCGGACCGCGGCGCGCAGCTCACGGCGCAGGCGGTCGAGGTCCTCGGTGGACAGATCGGACGTGCTGCGCAGCGGCGAGATCCGGGCCTGCCACAGGATCTCGTCGGCCAGCAGGTTGCCGACGCCGGAGATCGCGTGCTGGTCGAGCAGGCGGGCCTTGATCGCGGTGTGCCCGGCCCCGATCAGGCGGCGGAACTCGTCACGTCCGACCTCGGCGGCGTCCGGCCCGACGTGGGAGAAATCGGGGTTCAGCACCGCCCGGCCGAGCCGGCGTTTGTCGCGCAGGACGAGGCGTCCGCCGTCGGCGAACTCGAGCGTGAAGCGGTCCCAGCGCGAGGTGTCGTCGGGATCGACGACGATCCGGCCGGCCATGCCCAGATGCAGTCCGAGCGCCGGCCCGTCGTCGGTCTCGAGCCACATGAACTTCCCGCGGCGGTGGGCGGTGGCCAGGCGGTGGCCCGTCAGGGCGGACGCGATCTCGCCGGGAATGTGCGGCCGGCACACGTAGCTGTCGCGGTCATCGACCGCGACGATCTCCCGGCCCAGGGCCGACTCCAGCGTCTGGCGGGCGCGCTCTACCTCGGGTAGCTCCGGCATGTCCCTTCAGCGTAGTGCCGGGACTCGCGCGGCGAGGTGTCAGCCGAGGGTCATGGTCTTGCCCGCGTAATTGATCGTCACCGAGCCGAACTTCGACAGCACATCCGAGCCCAGCAGGCCGAAGCCGAAGCCGCTCGCGCCAGTGATCGGCGAACTCGACACGACGACGTTCGGAAGTGGCTGGCCGCCGATGCTCCACCGGTTGAGGCGCACGCGTCGCGCCTGCGCGCAGCCGGTGACCCCGCAAAAGGTGTGCGGCTTTCCGACCGTCTTCAGGTGCAGGCGGCGGGCGATCGTCGGGTTGACCAGCGTGATACTCGCCCCGGTGTCGATGAGGAACGCGAACGGGCGCCCGTGGATGACCACCTTGGCCGCGACGACCGTGCCGCCGGACTTCGAATGGAGCACGACGATCGGAACGACCGCCTGGGCGGCGTGTACTCCCACGGGCCTCGCCGAGGCAACGGGGACGCTCGGGGTGGCGAGCCCGACCGTGGCCGAAAGGCACACAGCAACGATGAAGCGACGCACGACTCCTCCTTCGGTGACCGCGGTGACGATCCTCAGAGCAGCGTAGCGAGGGCCACCGGGACGACGCGCCGGGCGCCGGCGCGCCGGAGCTGCCCGCCGACCATCGCCAGCGTCCAGCCCGACATCCGGCGGTCGTCGAGCAACACGCCGGTGCCGGGCGGCGGATTGGCCGTCACCCGGAAGGCGCCGCGCACGTTCGCGGCCTGCTGCGCCGCGTTGGCCATCTCGCGCTGGGGCGGACGGTCGGCTACGCGCTCGACCAGGGGGACGAACGGGACGCCGAGGCGACGCCCGAGGCCCTCGAGCGCGTCGCCGAGCCGGACGGAGGGCACGGACGTCAGCCACTCCGCGCCGCTGGTCGCGACGAGTTCGGCCAGCGCGGCCACGACGTTGTCCTCGAACTCGCCGGCCTGCAGGCCGCGCTCGATCGCGGGCCACCATCCCCCGTCGCCGAACCGGGCGAGGGCCCATCCGGGCTCGACGCGTGCGTCCTCGGGGATCTTGCGCATCGCGCCGGCCGCGTCGGGGGCCATCTTCTTGACCTCGAGCTCGATCGGGGTGGAGCGCAGGTGCCGCCCGGCGGCCTCGACCAGCGCGGGATCGAGCTTGGCGGCGAACCGCCGACCGGCGCACACCGAGCAGCGGCCGCAGTCGGCCGGAGCGGGATCGTCGAGCTCCTCCTGGAGCACGCGCATCAGGCACCGTCCGTCGGAGCCGAACGCCGCCATCGCCCGCTGCTCGTCGCGTCGCAGCGCGGTCACCTGCGCGTAGCGCTCGGCGTCGTAGGTCCAGTCGGCATCGGGGATCGTGAGCCACCGATTGCCGGACCGGGTGACCGCGCCCTCGACGTCGAGGACCTTGAGCATCGCCTCGATCCGACCCATGCCGAGGTTCACGACCGCCATCAGCTCGCGGGTGGTGCGGCCGTCAGTACCCGCGAGGTCCAGATCTTCCAGCACGGCCTGCACGTGCTCACGGGCCGGAAACGCCTGCTCGATGAAGAAGTCCTGGATCCGGCGGTCCTCGCCGCCGCGCAGCAGGACGATGTCGGCGTGCTCGACACCGCGCCCGGCGCGACCGATCTGTTGGTAGTAGGCGATGACCGAGCCCGGCGCCTGGTAGTGCACGACGAAGCTGAGATCCGGTTTGTCGTAGCCCATCCCAAGCGCGCTCGTGGCGACGACGGCCTTGACGTCGTTGCGCAGCAACCGGTCCTCGATGTCCACGCGGGTGTCCGTCTCGTGCTCGCCGCTGTACGGCACCGCCGCGATTCCGCGCCCGGACAGCCAGGCGGCGACCTGCTCGGCGTCGCGCTTGGTCAGCGTGTAGACGATCCCCGACCCGGGCAACTCGGGCAGATTCGCCGCGAGCCAGGCGAGGCGCTCGGCCGGGCGGGGCAGCTCGAGCACCTCGAGGCGCAGACTCGAGCGTGCGAGCGGACCTCGATAGGAACGCAACGCCTCTTTCGAAGCGCCGGCACCGAGCTGTGAGACCACATCGGCCACGACGCGATCGTTGGCCGTGGCGGTCGTGCCGAGCACCGCGACCCCCGGCGCCAGCGCGTCGAGCATGTCCTTCACGCGCCGGTAGTCGGGACGGAAGTCGTGTCCCCAGTCCGAGATGCAGTGCGCCTCGTCGATCACGAGCAGTCCGACGGAGGCGGCGAACATCGGGAGCATCTCCTCGCGAAACCGGGGGTTGTTGAGGCGCTCCGGGCTGATCAGCAGCAGATCCACCGTGTCCCTGTCCAGCCGGTCCTGCACGAGATCCCATTCGTCGCGGTTGGTGCTGTTGATCGTGTGGGCTCGCAGGCCGAGGCGCCCGGCGGCGGCAATCTGGTTTCGCATCAGCGCGAGCAGCGGGCTGACGATCAGGGTCGGCCCGGCGCCGGCCTCTCGGAGCAGCGCGGTGGCGACGAAGTAGACGGCCGACTTGCCCCAACCGGTCCGCTGCACGCAGAGCACGCGCGCCCGATCCGCGACGACGTCGCGGATCGCCTCGAGCTGACCCTCCCGGAACTGCGAGGACGAGTCGCCGGTCAGCGTCCGCAGACGATCCAGAGCAACCGTGGGAAAGGCGTGATCAACCACTGCTCCATAGAGTCGCAGGCGGCCCGGAAATCACCCCGCCTGCGCGGACCCCTAACCGCGGACCGTCGCCGCCGCCAAGCCGTTCGAGCACACCACGAGGGACCCGTTGCTCGCTCGCGCATCTGCGGCGCCTCGCACGGTCGCGGCGGCGAACCTGCCCCTGGTGCTGAACCTGCCGTGAACCCGAACGCGACCGAAGTAACACAGTGGCTTGGCGCCCGCCGTGACGGTCGGGTTGCTCGCCGCGGGCTTGTGGGTCACCGGGCTGCTGACTGCAACCGTGCCCTGCATCGCTTGCACGACCGTCGTCCGCTGGCGACCGACGCAGCCGTCTGCCGTCTCCCATGTCGTCGACGTGGCGGCGGCGTCCCGAGCATGGTGCCGGGCGGCCGTCGTCCGTGCCGAGTACCCGCTCGAGCTGAAGTACGGATCGGCCTTGCTCCCCAGGTGACGCCCGCTTGTGGCCCGTGCGAACGCCGCGCCGCCGCAGGTCCGGAGCGGCGCGGCGAGGGTGATCTCGACGACGCCCTGCTCAGCCGGCGGCTGCTGGATCGAGAAGACGCCCTCGAAGAACACGCCGGAGTGGGTCCCGCCGGCGGGATCCACGGCAATGATCTGAACTTGGCCGTTCGTGGCATCGACCGTTGAGCCGACGGGAAGCTGTTGTGCCTCCGTGAGCGGGACGCTGCTGCTCCCGGGCGTGGCGAACGACACCGTTCCGACGAGCGGCACCGCCTCGACGCTCGCGCCAAACACGGGCGACTGAGTACCTCCGTCGGCGACACCGGCGAAGGCAATGCTCGCGGTGACACAGGTGAGTAGAGCGAAGACTTTCATTGATACCTTGGACATGTCGCTTGATAGGGACGGTCGGGCAGGAGCTCGTGCCACTCCGCGCGAGTCAGGTTGCGTCGGACGACACTGCACAGCCGCGTGTACATGGGGTCGGGTGACGAGCTCGACGGCACGGTGGTGAACAGGGCGACGGTTCGATCGATACTGCCGGTGGCGAGTGAACCATTCTGCGGGTCGAAGGCGACGCTGGTGACGTTGTTGGTGTGGCCGCCCACGGGTTGGCCGAGCCGAGTGTCGAGGTTCCAGACGATGGCGGAGTTGTCGCGAGCCGCCGAGGCCAGCGTCCTGCCGTTGGGGGCGAAGGCGACCCCGAGCACCCCGTCGATGTGACCACGGAGGGGGTCGCCGAGCGCTCGACCTTGATGGGATCCCACAGGATCACCGTGTCGTCGTCGCTGCCGGAGGCAAGCGTTGCTCCGTTTGGACCGAAGGCGACGCTCTCGACCGCCGCTGTGTGACCGACTAGCGTGTGTATCCGCCGCCCGGTCTCCGCATCCCAGATTGTCACCGTGCCATCCTCTCCACCGGAGGCGATCATCCGGCCATCCGGACTGAAGGCGACGCTGTAGACCGCGCTCCCATCGCCGGGCAACGCTCGCCGTCGCCCGGTGGCCACGTCCCAGACTAGGACCGAGCCGCCGGCGCTGGCCGCCGCCAGCTCGGTGCCCGCTCGACTGAAGGCGATCCCGTAGAGCGGGCCGGCGCTCCCGGGCAGGTCGGTTCGCCGTCCCGTCGAGAGATTCCAGATGATCACCGAGCCGTCGTCGCTCGTCGAGGCGAGCGATGATCCATTGCGACCGAACGCGACCCCGTTGACCGCCCGTGTGTGGCCGGTCAACGTACGGATAAGCCGGCCTGTCGTCGCATTCCACACCGGGGCCGTGCCGTCGTCGCCCGCGGCAGCCAGCTCTCCTCGGGGGCTGAACGCGAGCCCGTAGATGGGACTCCGGTTCAGGAGCGTCCGCTCCCCGACGGCGGGCGCGCTGGCCCACAGCACGACCGAACCGTCGTCTGACCCCGTGACCACCGTCCGGCCACCCGGGCTGAAGGCCACGGCTTCGACGATGCTGCCGGTGTCATTGCTGATGAACCGCACCAGCCGGCGCGACGCGACGTCCCACAGCGCCACGGCGTGGTCGGCCCCTCCGGAGACCAGTTGTTGCCCGTTGGGACTGAAGGCGACGGCGTTGATCGGCGCCGTGTGCCCGCGCAGCACGCCAAGCGATGCCCCGGTGGCGACTCGCCACAGGCGGATGGTGTGGTCGGCACCGGCCGATGCGAGCTCGGTCCCGCCCGGGCTGAACGAAACCGCGGTTGCGGCGCCGGTGTGACCTAAAATTCTGTGCAGGGGCCGCCCCGTCCTGGTATCCCACAGAATCACGGCGCCGTCGTCCTGTGCGGAAGCCAGGGTGGTTCCATTCGGGCTGAAGGCGACCGAGTTGACGGCCGCGGGGCCGCCCAGGGACCCGATGCGCCGTCCCGTGGCCGGATCCCATAGCCGGATGGTCCCGTCCGCGCCGCCGGCAGCCACCACGCTGCCATCCGGGTTGAAGGCGACCGTGTAAACCTCACCGGCCTGCCCGCCCAGGGTGCGTAGCCGGCGGCCCGTAGCGACATCCCACAACGCGACGGTATGGTCGCTACTGGCCGACGCCAGCAAATCGCCGGCGTGGTTGAAGGCGACTGCGTTGACCGCATCGCCGTGACCGCGAAGCGTGTGCAGGCGCCGGCCGGTGGCGAGGTCCCACAGCACGATCGTCTTGTCGGTGCTCCCGGAGGCGATGGTTCGCCCGTTCGGGCTGACCGCGACTGCATTGATCGGACCGGATTGGCCGCTGAAATAGGCGGACATACCCCTCGTCCTCTCCAGTCCCTCAACGAGGGAGGCCCGCGCCAGCGCCGAGGGTGCGGTCCGATACGCCTCGATGCTGAGCAGCACCGCGCGACCAAGCCGGCCCTGCCGGAAATCGCTGCTGGCCTGGGCGGCGAGCTGTCCGGACTGAGCCGTCTCGCGAGCCCGATCCGCCTGGGCCCGGTTCACCTCGGCGAACACCACGGCTCCGATCGCGACGAGCAGGAGGACCACTGCGCCGGCCAAGAGGGCACCGAACAACCGCGCGCGCCGACGCTCGCGGCGCGCCCGCTCATCGGCGTCGCGCTTCTCGCGCTCGAGGCGCTCGGCGCTCTGACGGGTCCGCCACCCGAGAATCGCCGGTGCGAGGACGTCGTGGAAGATCTCGACTCCGGGCCTGGCCTCGACGCCGGGTGGTGGCGGAACCGGACGGAGTATGCGCTGGGGTCCGCTGGACAGCGTCTCGATCAGCGCCTCGACCTGATCGGGGGGTCGGTGGCTGTAGGCGACGAGATCCGAAAGCCGGAGTGCGATCTTGGTTCCGGACGGGGTCACGAGATGGTCGAACACGTCGACCGCGGCCTCGCGCTGGTCGGGGTCCAACGCGGACAGGGCGTCGTCGAGGTGCGTGCGCACGATCTCCGTCGCCTCGCCCATCTGGGCGAGCGTCGAGCGCCGGAGCACGTGAGACCCCTCGGCCATCTCACGCTCCCAGACCTTCTCCATCACGAGTTGGAGGTAGGGGGTCTCGATCTGGCTGTCCGCCTCGCCATCGGCTCCGTTCGCGGCGCGCAGCGCGCCATGGCCTTCCGCTTGGAAGGTGACGCGGCCGGCGCGAACCTGATCGAGTACGGCGCTCACCAGTTCGTCCTCGATGGTCACCTCGGGGCTCGCGGCGGCAAGCTCGTTGTATCGCTGAATTGGACGGACGATGGCTTCTCTCGCTGCGGTGAGGGAGAGGGGGCGCACGCGCAAGCGGTTATTCAGCAACCCCGGGATGCTGCGGCGGAAGCGATCGAGGTCGGCGAGGGAATCCTCTCTGAGGGATATGAGGAAGTTCACCGCCAATGTTCGGTCGCCCACGAGGCGTGGTAGCTCCGCGTCGAAGCTGCCGGCGCCGTTGTGGCGGCGTTGATACAGAGACAGCTCCTCGAACTGATCCAGGATCACCAATAGCGTTCCGTCAGCCGCACTCGCTCCCGCGGCGATGGTCCCGGCCAGCGAGGGCTCCGGCTTCAGCGACGCTCCGGTGACCCGCCCGACGACCGAGGCGATCGCCGCGGCCAGTCCGCCGAGTGGATCTTCCTGCCAGGAGCTGAACACCACGGGGACGAACTCGGGCGTTCCGACCCGCGCGTAGCTGGTGATCGCCGCTCTCGACAGCGTGGCCTCGACGCCCGCGCGCAGGAGCGAGCTCTTACCCACGCCGCTCGGGCCATACAGGACGGTGAGCCGGCTCGCCTTTAGGTTGGCGATGATGACGTCACGCTCCTGGTCGCGTCCGAAGAAGAATTCCGAGTCTTCCTCGTCGTAGTTCCTGAGCCCCTGATAAGGGCTGGTCCTGGCTTGCGAGGCGAGCGCGCCGGTCACGCGGGATCTGGAACCTGCGGGTGGAGCTCCGTGGTGAAGGTGCGCTCGAGCGATGGTATGTATCGCTCGAGTTGGAGGTCGATGATTTCGACGTTCCGCTTCTCCCACGACTTTCGCTCGAGGCGGTTGGGATTCAGCAGCACCGCCCACCAGTCGTTATCGCGCAGGCGGTTACGGTGGATCTGGTAGAGGATCGCGCGGAAGTTCCAGTCACGCAGGCTGTAACCGAGGAACAGCAGGTGGCAATTGAGCAGTCGCGCCATCACCGGCTTGGGCAGCAACTGGGTGAGATCCGTCCGGGTCAGGTATTCGATGTAGTGGTCTTCGGTGATCACATAGCTGTCGTCACCCGGGTCGGCGCGAGAGACGAAGCCATGCATCTTGAGCACGACCGTTTGTCGGTCGGGGTCGACCGCCAGGTAACTCTCCGGTGATTCGATCGGCACGAGGTCGCCGTCAGGGGCGACATGGCAGAACAGCCCCTCGTGCCGGCCCTCCGCCATGTAGACGACCAAGTCGAATGGCTCCCCGCGCGCCGTCAGCGCTTGCTCGACGAGGTCGTCGTAGTTGGTCGTCGCGATCAGTGGGGGTTTCCCGCGCTCCGCCGCACGTAATTCGGCCGGCACCGCGGCCAGGAAGTCGTGCAGCGCGGTCCTGGGGAACTCTCGGGCGAAGATCTCACGGAGCGCGTCGTAAAGCCCGCCCGAGCCTCCGCGCAACGCATACACCCACTGCGCGATGTGTAACAGGTCCCCCGACGGCTCCCCGACTTTGAATTCGCGAGCGAGGTACTCGGCAAGCTCCCCCGCGGTCGGGGCGCCATACCAGTGCGACGAGGTCACGCGGCGCGAATCGGCGGTTCCCCTGCCATCCCAGGTCGGTTGCTCTTCGGGCGGCCTCAAGCTGCCCCGTCCGTAAAGGCTCGCGCCGGCCCCGAGAATCGGCGTGACGCGCCCGCGGAGCAGGTTTAGAACGACGGTCTCATAGTGGTCGGCGAGGGGGTCACCACTGACGGGATCATGGTCCGTGGACGAGGTGGAGGTCACCCTTTGCGGTCCCTACGCCCCGACGTTGACGGTCACACCAAGCCCCTTGCGCTCCGACCCCTAGCCGTCCGATGACGGCATACCTTGTATATATCACGGATGTGACAGGGCGCAACTGCGCGTCACCGGGACGGATAGGGAGTTAAATCTCACCATCCTTGCCTAAAGCTTCTTGCATGATCGGTTGTTCGCCCGTCGGCTGGAGGTGTGTTCGGCGCTCGGCCGCGAAGCGCTTGTACTGGGGATCGAGCAGGTCGAGCACGTCGATGAGGGCGTTGTGAAGCTGCACGGCGCGCTCGAGGTGAGCGTCGGCCTCGGCCGAGAGCAAGGCAAGATCGGCTCGCAGCTTCTCGAACCAGCGCCCGAAATCAGGATCCGTCAACCGCTTGGTGAAGCTCGCGTAGCCAACGCATAGGAGCCGTGGGACCTCGTCCCCGTTCTGAGGTGACACCAGCATGATCTCGCCGATGGCACGTTGCTCTGCGCGGAAGAGCCGAAGCGCGGGGTCGATGTCGTCCGATGCCAACACGTTGCGGACTCGCTCGAGCGTCCCGAGCCAGCGCTGATTGGCCTCCTGGTCACCGAGGTCGAGGAACTGGATCTCCCGTCGGATGATCTCCACCCAGCCCAAGTACTCGGCGAGCACGTACAGGGTGCTCTCCGCCGCGTAGCGCCGGGAAGCCTCGTCCTTGTCGGCATAACGGATCAGAAAGCGCTTCTGGACGATGTTGAACAGCCGGCTCTGGAGGTCGAATGCGGCGTTCAGGAGCGGATCGCGGTAGCGGGCGCGAAGCTCGGCGGCCTGTTCCTCCTTGCTCCTCTGGTGCCGCTGCTCCTCGAGCCGATCGTTGAGCCTCGCCACGCTGCGCGCGTTGGCGACCGAAATGCCCGCCGCGACGAGCGATACGCCTCCGGATATGAGCGCTATGACGATCCCCGTGGACACGCGCCGGGTCAACCCTATTGCCTGCGCGGCGCTGGGGGCAAACACGACCCGTGCCCGGGCTAACGTGCTGGGAATGCTGCACGTCCACCGAGCCGAACGCGCCGACCGTCTTGCCGACGGGCTGGCCGACACGCTGCTTGAACCACTCGGCGATCCGTTCACGCCCGAGGTGATCGCCGTGCCCACGCGGGGAATCGAGCGCTGGCTCACCCAGCGGCTCTCCACGCAGCTTGGGACCAGCGGGGACGGACGCGACGGGGTGTGCGCGAACATCGAGTTCCCGTTTCCGGGCCGGCTGATCCTCGGTGCGCTGGCCGAGGCCACGGGGATCGACCCCGAGCAGGACCCGTGGCTGGCCGAGCGTTCGGTCTGGCCGCTACTCGAGGTGGTGGACGAGTGCCTGAGCGATCCGTGGCTGGCCACGCTCGACCGGCACCTGCAGGGCGCGCGGGGTGGTCCCGAGGATCCGACGCGCCGCTTCGGCGTGGTGCGCCACATCGCGGACCTGTTCGATCGCTACGGGGTTCAGCGGCCCGACATGGTCCGGGCCTGGGTCGTCGGCGAGGACGACGGCGGCTGGCAGCCCGAGCTGTGGCGCCGGCTACGCGAGCGGATCGCCGCCCCGAGTCCAGCCGAGCGGCTGAGCGACGCGTGCGCGCGGATCCGGCGCGATCCCACGCTGCTCGCCCTGCCGCCGAGGCTGTCGCTGTTCGGGCTCACCCGGATGCCGCGGTCATACCTCGAGGTCCTCGCCGCGATCGCCGCCGAACGCGAGATTCACCTGTTCGTGCTGCATCCCTCGCCCTCGCTGTGGCAGCGGGTCGAGGACGCGCTCGCGGGGGGCCCTCCGATTATCGCCCGGCACGCCGATCGCACGGCTCGCCTCGCGGTGAACCGCCTGCTCGCGTCCTGGGGCCGCGACGTTCGCGAGCTTCAGCTCGCGCTCGCCGGCACCGGAGAGGCGGCCGATCACCATCACGCCCCGCCGCAAACCGAACCGCACACGCTGCTGGAGCGGATCCAGGCCGACATCCGCGAGGACCGCCAGCCGCCCGGCCTGCCGCTCCCGGGCGAGCCCGATCCACGGCCACGTCTCGAGGACGACGACCGGAGCATCCAGGTACACGCGTGCCACGGGCGGGCGCGCCAGGTCGAAGTGCTGCGCGACGCCGTCCTTCACCTGCTGGCGGATGACGCCACCCTCGAGCCGCGCGACGTGATCGTGATGTGCCCGGACATCGAGACGTTCGCGCCGCTGATCCAGGCGACGTTCGGAGCCGGGCTCCTCGCCGTCGACGAGGACGAGCCGGAGATCGGCGGCAAGCGCATGCCGGATCTGAGGGTCAGGCTGGCGGACCGCTCGCTCCGCCAGACCAACCCGGTACTGGGCGTGGTCAGCCAGCTGCTGGCTCTGGCCGACCAGCGGGCCACCGCGTCGCAGCTGCTCGACCTGGCGGCGCGCGAGCCCGTTCGCCGGCGGTTCGGGTTCGACGACGACGACCTGTCGCGGATGCAGGACTGGGTCGCGGCCAGCGGGATCCGATGGGGGTTCGACGCCGCCCACCGCGAGCCGTTTAAGCTCGGGACGCTGACCGCCAACACCTGGCGCAAGGGCGTCGACCGCGTGCTGGCCGGCGTTGCGATGACCGAGGAGGACCTTCCCTCCGTCACCGGCGTGCTGCCCCTCGACGACGTGGAGAGCGGCGCGATCGATCTCGCCGGGCGCTTCGCCGAGTTCGTCGACCGCACGCGCGCCGCGGTCGACGAGCTCTCGAACTCCAAGCCGATCCACGGATGGACGGAGGCGATCGCCGGCGCGGCCGATGCGCTCACCGCCACAAGCGAGCGTGACTCGTGGCAGCGGCGCGAGCTCCAGCGCATGCTCGCGGACGTCGACACGGAGTCCGCGGACCGGGACGGCGCCAGCCCCGCGATGCTCGAGCTCGCCGACGTCCGCGTGCTCCTCGGCGACCGCTTGCGGGGACGTCCCACCCGAGCGAACTTCCGGACCGGCCATCTCACGATCTGCACGCTCGTCCCGATGCGGTCGGTCCCGCACCGGGTCGTCTGCGTCCTCGGGCTCGACGACGGCGAGTACCCGCGCCGCGCGCGTCGCGACGGCGACGACCTGATGCTCGCCGAGCCCCACGTCGGCGACCGCGATCCGCGCGCCGAGGATCGCCAGATGCTGCTCGACGCACTAATCGCGGCGACCGAGCGCCTGATCATCACCTACACCGGAAACGACGAGCGCACGAACCTGCGCCGGCCGCCGGCGGTGCCGGTCGGTGAGCTGCTCGACGCCGTCGATCGAACGGTGGGCTGCGAACAAGGCCGACCTCGCGATCGGGTCCTGATCCAGCACCCGCTCCAGCCGTTCGATCCCCGTAACTTCGTCCGGGGCACGCTCGTGCCCGACCGGCCCTGGGGCTTCGATCCGCGGGCGCTCGCCGGCGCCAACGCGCTCAGCGGTCAGCGTGAGGCTCGAAGGCCGTTCCTGCCGACGCCGTTACCTCCCCGCGACGATCCGGTGATCGAGCTCGCCAACCTGATCCGGTTCGTCGAGCATCCCGCGCGCGCGCTCCTGCGCGATCGGCTCGGGATCAGCGTCAGCCAGTACTTCGACGAGGTGCAGGACGCGATCCCGGTCGAGCTCGACGCGCTCGAAGAGTGGGGGGTGGGTCAGCGGCTGCTCGACGGCGTGCTCGCCGGCGCGGAGCTCAAGGAATGCATGCAGGCCGAGATCGCGCGCGGCGCGCTGCCGCCGGGCGAGCTCGCGCGCCCGGCGCTCGCTCGCATCGGTGCGGTGGTCGGCCAGCTCGCCGGCGAGGCGAAGGCACTCGGCGAGGACCCGCCCGGCTCGGTCGACGTGCACCTCGAGCTGCCGGACGGGCGCACGCTCGCCGGGACCGTGACCGGCGTGTGCGGCGACACGGCTCGCGCGATCTCGTACTCGCGTGTGCGCCCGCGCGACCGGCTGCGTGCGTGGGTGCGGCTGCTCGCGCTGAGCGCCGCGCGCCCCGAGCGGCCGTTTCAATCGGTCGTGATCGGGCGGGCGCGCGCCGACGCGCGTTGGGCCGGCGTGACGATCGCGCGGATCCCACCGCTCGCGGACACTCCCGATGCGCGCCGGCAGACGGCGCTCCAGCAGCTCGTAGTGCTCCTGGACCTGTACGACCGAGGCATGCGCGAGCCGCTGCCGCTCGCCTGCGACGCGTCGGCAGCCTACGCCCATGCGGTGGCGGCGGGTGAGGACCGTGAGACTGCGCAGGCCGCCGCACGTGACGCCTGGGAGACCGTGTACCGCTTCGACAAGGAGGACCGCCAGCCCGAGCACATGCTCATCTACGGCGACGCGGTTCCCCTCACGCGGTTGCTCCAGGACGGCCCGCGCGAGGACGAAGGCTGGGAGGAGGCCGAGACCTCCCGATTCGGGCGGTGCGCGCTGCGGCTGTGGCGCGGGCTGCTGGCGATCGAGGCGCTGAGCGATCGATGAGGACCGTCGAGGCGTACGCCGAGTTCGACCTGTGCGGCCCGCTGCCGACGGGCGTGACCGTGCTCGAGGCGAGCGCCGGCACCGGAAAGACCTACACGATCGCCGCGCTGGCGGCCCGCTACGTCGCGGAAGGGACGCCGCTCGAGCGGCTGCTGCTGATCACGTTCACGCGGATGGCCACCGGGGAGTTGCGCGACCGGGTCCGCGAGCGGCTGGTCGGGTGCGAGCAGGAGCTATCGCGGATCCTGGCCCGCGCGCAAATTTCCCTGCCCACCCACCCCGACCCGATCGTGGCGCTCCTCGCCTCCGGCTCACCCGAGGAGGTCGCCGCTCGGCGCGACCGTCTCGCGAGCGCGGTCGCGGACTTCGACGCGGCCACGATCGCGACCACCCACGGCTTCTGCCAGGAGGTGCTGGCCGAGCTCAGCACGATCGGCGATCTCGATCGCGAGACGGTGTTCGTCGAAGACGTCTCCGACCTGCTCGAGGAGGCGCTCGACGACTTGTACGTCCGGCGGTTCGGGCCGCGCGGCGGCGCTCGCTTCACCCGGGCCGAGGCGCTCCAGATCGCGCGTGCGGCCGTGTTCAATCCGATGGCCAAGCTCGAGCCGGCCGACGAGCCCGACGACAGCACCGCGTCGATGCGCTACCGCCTGGCCAAGGTGGTCCGGGACGAGCTCGAGCAGCGAAAGCGTCGCCTCGCGGTCATGACCTACGACGATCTGCTCACGCGGCTCAACCAGATCCTCGTCGGGCCGGGCGGCCCGGCGGCCCGGGAGCGGCTGCGCACCCGCTACGACGTGGTGCTGGTCGACGAGTTCCAGGACACCGATCCGACCCAATGGCAGATCCTGTCCCGCGCGTTCGCGACCGGCGGCGTGACCCTGGTGCTGGTGGCCGATCCCAAGCAGGCGATCTACGCGTTCCGGGGAGCAGAGGTGTATGCCTACCTCGAGGCCGCCCAGATCGCCGACGCGCGCGCGACGCTCCTGGTCAACCGGCGCAGCGACCAGCCCCTGCTCGACGCGTTCGACGCGCTGTTCGACGACGCGCGACTCGGCCACGAGGAGATCGTGTATCGCCGGGTGCGGGCGGCGCCGGCCCACCAGACCAGCCGGCTGTCGGGCGCGCCATCGAATGCCGCGCTGCGGATCCGCCTCGTGCACCGGGCCGAGCCGAATATCGAGTTGACCAACTACGGGTACGCCAGGGCGCCCTCCGCCCGCGCGCACGTTGCCCGCGACCTCGCGGCGGACGTGGTCAGGCTGCTCGACTCCGGCGCGAGGCTCGAGCACCGCGACGCCGACGGCGAGCCGATCGGCGAGGAGCCGATCTGCCCGCGGCACATCGCCGTGCTCGTCCGCACCCACTCGGGCGCCGACCTGGTGTGCGACCAACTGCACGCCGCGCGCGTGCCCGCGGTCATTAACGGCGGCGGCAACGTCTTCGCCACCGCGGGGGCCCGAGCCTGGCTGCGTCTGCTCGAGGCGCTCGAGCGCCCCGCGTCGACGATCCGCGCCAGGACCGCGGCGGCGACGCCGTTTCTCGGCTGGAGCGGTGAGCGCATCGCCACCGCGGCGGAGCCAGAATGGGAGGAGGCGCACCGCCGCCTTCACCGCTGGAGCCGGATCCTCCGGGACAGCGGCGTCGCAGCGCTGACCGAGGCCATCGTGGTGGGCGAGGATCTCGCGGCGCGGATGCTGCGCGAGACCGGAGGCGAGCGCCGCCTCACCGACCTCGACCACATCGCTGAGCTGTTGCACCGCGCGGCCACGGCTGAGCGGCTCGGGGTCACCGCGCTGCGCGGCTGGTTGGCCGAGCGGATCGCCGACGCGGGGCGCGAGGACGCCGATGACGAGCGGACCCGGCGGCTCGACTCCGACGCGGAGGCCGTCCAGGTGCTCACCATCCACCGCAGCAAGGGCCTCGAGTTCCCGATTGTGTACTGCCCGTTCCTGTGGGAAGCGAGCTACATATCGAGAGACGCCGAGCCGGTGTTCTTCCACGATCCGGCCGCGGGCTTTCGTCGGACGATCGACGTCGGGCTGGAAGGGCGCGGCTGGAGCGCCCACGTTCGCCGCCATCGCGACGAGCAACGGGGGGAGGATCTGCGCCTGGCCTACGTCGCGCTCACCCGCGCGAAGCATCAGGCCGTGATCTGGTGGGCGGGGTCCTACGACAGCCGCAACTCTCCGGTCGGGCGGTTGCTGTTTGCTCGAAATCCCGACGGGGACGTCGCCCCGGAGGGCCGCTCGACGCCGACCGACGCCGCCGCTGACGAGCGCTTCGCCGAGCTGGCCGCTCAGGCCCAGGGCGCGGTCGGCGTTGAGCGATCGACGCTCGAGCGCCCGACGACCTGGAGTCCGCCGATCAAGCCTCCGGTCGACCTCGCGGCGGCCCGGTTCGATCGCGGTCTCGACGCCTCGTGGCGGCGCACCTCGTACAGCGACATCACCGCCGAGGCGCACGACCCCGTGGTCGCGAGCGAGCCCGAGCGCGGCGTGCTGAGCGACGAGCCCGAGACGCCGACGCCGGTGGTGGTGGCAGACGCGGTCCAGCTTGACCTGGAGCTGCTCCGTGAGTCGCCGCTGGGCGACGTGCCGGTCGGGGTCGAGTTCGGGACGTTCGTCCACACGGTGCTCGAGGCGACCGATTTCAGCGCGCCGGACCTCGACGCCGAGCTGGCCGCGCGCGTGGCCGGCGCCCAGTCTCGGCGGGCGCTCGACCTGGGTGAGCCGGGCGCGCTCGTGGCCGGGTTGCGGGCCGCGATCGAGACGCCGCTCGGGCCGCTGGTTGACGGCGCCCGGTTACGGGACCTCGGCCGGGGCGACCGGCTGGACGAACTCGAGTTCGAGCTGCCGCTCGCCGGGGGCGACGAGCCGTCCGGACGGCTGACGCTCGACGGGATCGCGGCGGCGTTGCGGGCCCACGTGGCGCCGGGTGATCCGATGGCGAGGTACGCCGCTCGGCTCGAGGACCCCGCGCTCCGATCCAGCGTGCGCGGGTACCTCACAGGCAGCATCGATCTGGTGATGCGGATTGGGACCCCGCGCACCCCGCGGTTCGCGATCGTCGACTACAAGACGAACTGGCTCGGTCCCGCCGGTGAGGCGCTGACGCTGGCTCACTATCGCCCGGATGCGCTGGTCGCGGAGATGAGCCGCGCGCACTACGGGTTGCAGGCGCTCCTCTACACCGCCGCGCTGCACCGCTACCTGCGCTGGCGGCTTCCGGGCTATCAGGCCGAACGGCATTTGGCCGGCGTGCTCTACCTGTTCGTCCGTGGCATGGCCGGCAGCGCCGAGACAGGCGTGTTCGCGTGGCGTCCACCGGCGAAACTGGTCGTGGCCCTCAGCGATCTTCTGGCCGGGGAGTCGGCGTGAGCGCGGTCACCGATCCGTTCGAGGTGCGCCGCGCGGCCGGCGCCACCGGGCTGCTCCGCATCTTCAACGAGATCGGGCTGCTGTCGGCGGCGGACGTTCATGTCGCCACGCGGCTGGCCGAGCTGGCGGGCGAGGAGAGCGACGCGGTGAGGCTGGCCGTGGCACTCGCGGTGCGCGGCCCTCGGCTCGGCCACGTGTTCGTCGACCTGGCGACGATCCCCGACACGGCCAGCGTCGAATCAGACGAGCCGGTCGATCTGTCCGCGCTCCCCTGGCCGGCCCTCGATGAGTGGCTGCGCGCGCTGGCCGGGAGCGAGTTGGTCGCCGTCGGCGAGGACACTGCCGGCGCAAAGCCGCTGCGACTGCTCGGCACGCGCCTGTACCTCGACCGCTACTGGCGCGAGGAGCGCTCGGTGGCCGCCGACCTGAACGAACTGACCGCGAGCGGCCGGCTCGAGGTGATCGCCGGCGGCCCCGGCACCGGCAAGACCACGCGGGTGGCGCGGTTGGTCGCCGAGCTGATCGAGCGGGCCGCGGCCGACGGCAGCCGGCCGCCTCTGATCGCGCTGGCCGCTCCCACCGGCAAAGCGGCCGCCCGCCTGGAGGAGGCCGTCAACGAGGAGACCGTCGGCCCGCGGGCGTCGACGCTCCATCGGCTGCTCGGCTGGCGGCCGGGTAGCCACAGCCGTTTCGCGCACGACCGCGCCAACCGCCTCCCTCACGACGTGGTGATCGTCGACGAGACCTCGATGGTGTCGCTGTCGCTGATGGCGCGGCTGGTCGAGGCGGTGCGACCCGAGGCCCGTCTGATCCTGGTCGGCGACCCGGGGCAGCTCGCGTCGATCGAGGCCGGAGTCGTGCTTGGCGACATCGTGGCGTCGAACGTCGGGGGCATCGTCGTGCTCGAACGGGTTCACCGCTACGGCGGCGGCATCGCCGCGCTCGCGAATGCGATCCGCGACGGCGATGCGGACGAGGCGGTGGCGGCGCTCGAGGCTTCGCCCCGGGAGGTCACGTGGATCCCGGTGGACGTCCACGAGACCGAGGCGGGCTTGGAGTTGGTGCGCGACCGGGCTGTCGCGGCGGGGGCCGCGGTGGCCCGTGCCGCGCGCGAAGGAGCGGCGGCGGAGGCGCTGGCCGCGCTCGGGCGCTTTCGGCTCCTGTGCGCCCACCGGCGCGGGCCCTACGGAGTCAGCGAGTGGTCCTCGCGCGTGATGGCGTGGCTCTCGGCCGAGCTGCCGGACCTCGACGTCGAGCAGCGCGACTTCGTGGGCCGGCCGCTGCTCGTGACCGAGAACGACTACGAGCTCGGCCTGTACAACGGTGACACCGGCGTCATCGTGCAGGGCGGATCGGGGCAGGCGAGCGCGGCGTTCGAGCGCGGCCGCGAGCTCCTGCACTTCAGTCCTCTCCGGCTCGGCGCGGCCCAGACGGTGTACGCGATGACGGTGCACAAGAGCCAGGGTTCGCAGTTCGACACCGCCGCCGTGCTGCTGCCGTCTTCGAGCTCGCGGATACTCACGCGCGAGCTCCTCTACACGGCGGTCACGCGGGCACGGCGAGAGCTGATCCTGGTCGGGAGCGAGGACGCGGTGCGGCGCGCCGTGGAGCGACCGGTGGCGCGCGCGTCCGGCCTCGCGCAGCGGCTGCGTTAATGTCTTAACGAATGTCGATCAGGGCGGACGGCTACGAGGATCTGCGCGCAGCGATCGTGAATGGCGAGTTGCTGCCCGGCGAGCGCCTGGTCGAGGAGGAGTTGAGCGCGCGCCTTGGGCTCGGGCGGGCGGCGGTGCGGATGGCGCTCGTGCGGCTCGAGCACGACGGACTCATCGAACACGAGCGCCACCGCGGCGCGCGGGTCAGACGGGTGTCCGAGAGCGAGGCGATCGAGATCCTCGAGGCGCGCGCCGCGCTCGAGGGGCTCGCCGCCCGGCACGCCGCGCTAGATGCCGACGACGACGCGATCGACCGGCTGCGCGAGATCCTGGCCGAGATGCGGCGCCTGCGCGAGGGCGACGATCTAATCGCGCTGTCCAACGCGAACGCTCGCCTGCACACCGCGATCCTCGAGGCGTCCCACCACGACACGGCCAGGCGCCTCTCGCGGACGCTGAGCTCCCAGATCGTGCGCTTCCAGTACCGGACCGTGCTCCTCCCGGGCCGTCCGGACCGCTCGCTCACCGAGCACGCCAGTATCGTCGAGGCGATCGCAGCCCGCGATCCCGATGCGGCCGAGCAGGCCATGCAGCGCCACCTTCTCCACGTTGCCGAGGCGCTGCGGATGCACCAGGCCGGCGCCACCGCGCCGGCCGAGCCGCCGGCGGCGAGCGCCGCGCAGGACTAGCTGTTGTGAGCGTCGCGCAACGCCCCGGGCGTCCACCGGGAACCTCGCGCGGGGAGGTCACGCACACCGCGCTCGAGCTGTTCGCCGAGCGCGGCTTCGAGGAGACGACGGTCGATGACATCGCCGACGCCCTCGGCGTCAGCCGCCGGACCCTGTTCCGCTACTTCCCGTCCAAGAACGACATGGCCTGGGGCGACTTCGATTGGGTGCTGGCGCGCCTGCGCCGCTGCCTCGCCGATACAGGCCCGGACGAGCCGCTGCACGAGGCGCTCGGCCGCGCCGTGGTGGAGTCCAACCGCTATGAGGAGGATCAGCTCCCAGAGTTGCGGATCAGGATGCGCCTGATCACCGGTGTGCCCGCCCTCCAGGCCCACTCGACCCTCCGGTACGCCGAATGGCGCGCGGTGATCGCCGAGTTCGTGGGCGGCCGCCTCGGATGCCGAGCCGACGACCTCGTGCCACAGACCGTGGCGCACGCCGCTCTGGGCACGTCGATGGCCGCCTTCCTCGTCTGGGTCGACGACCCCCGCAGCGACCTGGTCGAGAACCTGCGCGAGGCGTACCGGCTGCTCGGGTTGGGTCTGCGCGCGCTGGGTTAGCTCCCAAAACCTGGCCTAAGCTGGTAAATCCTCGCTGCCAGCTGGTGTGCAAAGTCACACAAGGTGCGCTCGGTGTGCTGAGATTTACGGGGGCATTTCTCCGGCCAGATGGGGGCAGCCGTGGGCCACTGCGTTCGTTGGACCGTTTCGCTTCTCGTCGTCGTACTTGTCGCGACTGGGCTCGCGGCGTCGACCGCCGCCGCATCGGGCGCCGCCACGCCGGCCCAGCGGTGCGCGCTGGCGGATGCGCTGAAACGCGACGGCGAGCGGGCGGCTGCCCACGCGGCGTATTTGAAGGCGCTCGAGGCGAACCCGACGGACTCCCCGTGTGCGGATGCCGGCCTCGTGGCGACGCAGCCACCGAGCACGAAGTCGCTGTCGAGCACGGTCGGCGACATCGCCAAGGACGTCGGTTACGCCGTCGGAGTGATCGTGCTCGCGCTGCTGCTGGTCGCCGTCGGCGCCCTGCTCTGGCTTCAGTTGCAAACGCGGACCCCGTGGTTGCGCGACCGGTGGCCCGCGCACCGGATCCGGCGCCCGGTGTTCAGCGTCGACCCGTTGATCGACACGGGGACCGATCCGCTCGGCGCGGCGGTCGCGGGACTAATCCGCGGCCGAGTCACCTGGCGGACCGACCGCTTCGGCCTGAACCTGGTGAGCGGACAGGCCGGCGTCGCGACGGCGTTCAGCGGGCTCGGTGGCATCTCCTCCGAAGCCAACGCCGCGGTGGCGGTCATCGAGTTCCTCACCGCGCTGCTTCCACGCCGTCGGTTTCAGCTGTCGGGACAGCTCCAGCCGTCGGGCGAGGAGGGGGTCGGCATCAGCCTCGAGCTGAGCCAGAACGGCAATGCCGAGGCGCTGACCTCGCTCTGGGCGGCGTCCTTCCACATCACCGACGCGCCGACCGCCGGCAACGCCCCGAACGCGAGCTCCTACCAGCACCTCGCCGTGGCCAGCGCCGCGTGGGTCGACATCTGGATGACCAAGGCCCTCGACGGGGGCGCCCTGCTGACCAGCGACCCGGTGAGCTGGGCGTTCTTCCGCAGTGGCGTCGACGCCCAGCGCCTGGGTGACCGAGATCGCGCCGAGGTGCTCTACGAGCAGGCGCTCGCCGCCGACGGCATGAACGTGGGCGCCTTGGCGAACCTCGGGATCATCTGTCGCCGGGCGCGCCGGTACGAGGACGCCAGGGACTACCTGGAGCGCGCGCTCGAGCCAACCCAGGGCGCGAGCATGGCACCGCACTTGGAGCCGGACGAGAACCCGGATTGGTACCGGATCAAGTACCAGATCGCCGCGCTGTACACGAACTGGGCCTTCGAGAGCGAGGGAATCAAAAAGGCCGACCGGAGCGCCCGCGCCGCCACCGAGGGCAAGCAGCTGGCCGACACTACGCTTGCCACGCTGGCGCGCCTCGAGAAAGGCGGCCGCGCTCAGGGCAAGGGGCCAAGGGCGTATTTGCAGGACACGCTGCTTCCGTTCCTCACCGGGACGATCGAGCCATCGGTGCTTGCGCTGCTCGCGGGCACCGTCTGCCCGCTGCCGGAGCGGCCGAAGGGGTGGCCGGGCGAGCGTCCGACGCGAGAGGCCGTCAGTGAGTCACTGGCGAAAAACGAGGTCGACCCCTGGCAGCTGATCGCCTACGTTGACAAGGGCCCCAACCGACCGCCCGAGACCCAGTTCAACCTCGCGTGCTTCTACACCCGCGCGGGCGACCTGACCGCGGCGTCGCGGCATCTGCTCCAAGCCGTGCGGGAGACCCAGCGCCAGGAACGACAGCGCCTCGTCGACGTCGCGCTGCTCGATCCGGTGCTCATGCCGCTCCTGGATAAGCGCCCGGGGCTCAAGGCCAAGCTCTACGAGATGGTCGACGCGCAGGCGCCGTTCCCGGACGCGGACGAACTGGCCCGGCATTTCGACCGACAGGACCGGACGATCAGTCACTTCCAGTCGCTCGGCTACGCGGTGATGTGGGACACCGACACGACCGACATCGATATGACCGCTTCCAAGGGCTCGCAGGTGATGCTGATCAGGACGCCGGGCCCCGAGCCGTCCCGCGATCCGGCCACCTCGGTGTCCGGAATGGTCCGCACGTTCGAGAAGGAGCATCCCGACGCCAAGCACATCAAGACCTCGATGGTGCTCCCGTCGATCAACGACTATCCACCGGACGCGCTCGCCACGGTGCGCCAGCGTGGCATGGAGGTCCTGATCGACACGGGACAGGGCTTCGAGCCGCTCGACGGCGATCAGGGGGGAGACCACTAGCCGTTGCCTATCTTGGGTGCCATGCACAACCCGACGGTGCAAGGCGGCGGGTTCAACCTGCTGAGTGCGATCTACCTCGGGTTGGTTCTGCTCCTGCTGTTCCTCCCGCTGCTGCTTCGCCGCCGTGGTTCGTCACCCGGCCAGTCGGACACCGACCCCGGAGACGGAGGCGGTGGCGGGGGCGGCGGGCGAGATCCACGCGTGCCGCCGAGCCCCCCGCCCTCCGGAATCCCGATGGACGATGCACGGCCGGCGTCGCTCCGGCTCCGGGTCACTGGGCGGCTGTCCGACCACGCGCCCGCGCCCACTCGGAGGCCGTCGCACCAGCCGAACCGCCGGCGCGAGCGGACTCCAAGCGGTAGTTGGGCGCAGTGCGTCGGGCTCATGCCGCCGCGACCTCAAGCGACGGCGGCGGGATGCTCTGACCGTTTCGCCGCTCCCGCCGGCTCTCCAGGGCTGCGATCAGGTGAAGCGCAGCCTGCCCGTGGGCGCTCTCGCCGGCCCGTTCGCCGCGCTCTTCCGCGACGTACTCGAGCTCACCGATCACGCGATTGATCTGGTCGTCCGTCATCCGCCGGACCAGCGCCGCTAGCGCGACGCGGACGACGTCGACGTCGTCTATGGCTTCCATGACGCAGAGGTCGTACCGCGGAGTTGCCAACTCAAGCTGTCTGACCGAAAACCGGACGGACAGAGGAGCGCCACTCGGGAAGCACGCGTCCGAGCGCCGCCACCACGTCGCCGTCCAGCCCGGTGCCGGCGTCGAGACGCATCACGGCGAGGACCTCGTCGGGGCTGAGGGCGCGTCGGTACGGCCGGTCAGCGCTGAGCGCCTCCGCCACGTCCGCGACGGCGAGGATCCGCGACGGCCGGTCGAGCTCGGAGGCGGTGAGGCCCTGGTAGTAGCCGCTCCCGTCGAGGCGTTCGTGATGCGCGGCGGCGATCCGCGCGACGTCGTGGAAGGCGCTCACCCGGGCGAGGATCTCCATCGACCACCGAGGGTGGCGCCGGACCGTCTCCCACTCCTGCGCGTTGAGCGGACCCGGCTTGTCGAGGATCCGGTTCGAGACCCCGAGCTTCCCGATGTCGTGGAGCAGCGCCGACCGCTGCAGGGTCGGCCGGGCAGCCGGGTCGAGGTCGAGGGAGGACGCGAGCGCGATCGCGATCGTCGCCACGCCCTCGGAATGGTGAGACGTGTACGGCGATTTGGCGTCGACGATCGACGCGAACGCGTGCGCCACGCGGTCGAGGCGTGCGTCGTCGGCGACGAGCACGTGGTCGGGAGGCTCGAGCGGCGTGACGTCCGGCGTCTCGAGCGACCGCCAGAACTCGACATCCCGCTCGGTTCCGATCAGCGCATCGACGAGCGCCGGATCGAACCAGGTGCCCCGCCGCTCGCGCGCGATCTCGCACGCCGCGTGCGGACCGCCTGGCCGCCAGTACACCTCGGCCGTCTGGGCCAGGCACAGCACGCGCCCGGCCAGGGAGATGCCGTCGCCTATGCGCCCGTCGGGATAACCCCCGCCGTCCCAATGCTCGTCGAGGTCCCTGATCGCGCGGGCCGCGACCTCGCCCAGGCCGATCGCTCGCGCGACTGCCGCTCCCCGTTCGCAGCGCAACTGGACGAGCTCGCGCGCGCCGGCGCGCCCGGACCTGAGCACCGCGGCGATGTGCCGACCTCGCTCCGGCAACGACTCGCCCGCGCCCGCCGTGCGCAGCACGTGCAGCACGGCCTGCGAGCTCGAGGCGGTATCCGTCAGCCGCCGCGAGCTCTTGACCGCCGCGTCGTCGGCGCCGAACAGCGCCGCGACCCGCGCCGCGTTTGAAGAGCAGCCCGCGTCCTTGAGCAGCAGCGCGTAGAACAGCGACGAGCGCGTGGCGTCATCCAGGTCGAGCGCCGCCGCGAGCCGCATACCGATCAGGCAGCTGCGCTCGGAGTGGCCTCGCGCTTGACCTTCGGTCATGTCGAGGGCATACGAGAGGCTCGAGAGCACCTCGGACAGGCGCAGCTCGACGCCGTTGTTGGTTGCCCGATCGCTGTGCTCGTACGTCACCCGTCCAAGCATCTCGCATGGGACAAGTGGGCGAGCGGTTCGGGCGAGAAACTGCATAGGTCGATCGCGCACTTGGGTCGGGTGGGCGATAACCCGTACCTCACGCCCTCGCGCCCGGTGAATTCCGTCTCAGCCGCATTTAGAGGGCTGCTAAGCCGGAACTCGTGCCGCGACGGTGCTCGAGCTCCGGCCTATGACCCAGGACCCTCAGCGTCGGCTGGGTGGCGGAGGGCGGCGGGGGAGGAGGGCGCGGAAGTTGCCGGCGCGGAGGCACCCCAGCCAGATGCCGGCGCCGCGGCTCGATTCGTCCGCGAGGCGTAGGCCGGCGTAGCTCATCGGATCGAGCGCCGGACGGTCGTTCAGCCAATCGCGCACGATCATGGTCGCGACCGGCCCCGCGAGGCGCAGGGCCAGGCGGCGCCGGCGTTGCCGCGGGCCGCGACTCGCGGCGAGGGCGGTGAGGGCGAACGGCGCCCACGGTCCGGCGAGCGCCCGACCCAGGTCGTGCGCCTCGCGGAGGGTTGTGTCGACCGCGGCGCGGACCGCCCAGGCGCCGGCGTCGGGCAGCCGGCCGGCCAGCTTGTCGCGCAGACGCGCGGCGCGGACCGCGGTGAGGACGGCCACCGGCGCCGGCGATCCGGCGAGCGCCGCGCCCCAGGCGAGCGCGGCGATCCGCGACAGGAAGAGGACCGGCACGCGTTCGGGGTGGCGGCGCTGCAGCGGCGCGACCGACTCGTTGTAGGCGACGCGCCGGCGGTACCACGCCATCGGCCGCACGCGATCATCGTGCGCCACCGCCACCCTCGGGTCGTAGCGGACCTGCCAGCCGGCGTCGTGCAGGCGCCAGACGAGATCGACGTCCTCGCCGAGATGGAGCGTCTCGTCGAAGCCGGCGCCGAGGGCCTCGCGCCGCGCCACCATCGCGGCGCTCGGCACGTACCAGACCTGAGCGTAGGGACGAACGAGCGCCGGCTCCGGGCCCATGTCGAGCGCCGAGCGCACCCGCTCGTAGCGCGCGATCCGGCTGGTGTGCCGCGCCCCCGTGACGACCCGCGGCGCGACCAGACCGATCGCCGGGTCGGCCAGGTGACCGAGCAGCTCACCTGGAAACCCCGGAGGGGGAATGCAGTCGGCATCGACGAATGCGACGAATGGGGTCGATGCCGCCCGCAGCCCCGCGTTGCGCGCGGCGGAGGCGCCTCGGTTGGCTGGCAAGCGGATGTATCGAGCGCCGTATCGCTCGGTCACCTCCGCGATCGCGTCACCGTCGGGCGAGCCGTCGTCGACCACGATGACCGGCCCTGCGAGTGGCGTGAGGCACGCGGCGAGGCGCTCGGGGTCTGCGTACACCGGCACGACGACCGTGACCTCCGGGTCAGGAGGCTGCGGCGGCGCCGGCGGATCGGGATTGACGAGCCCGGCGTTCAGCAACCGCCGCGCCAACACCCCCTCACCATTACTTTCACTCACTGGTTGGCCAGCCAGCCAGCTACGGAGGAGGGTGGTGCCTCGCTCGGAGAGGGTCAGCGCGCGCAGGGGCGAGCCGCCCACGAGGACCTCGCCGCCCCGGACGACCCGGACGCCGGCGGCCAGACGGAGGCGCCAGCCGGCGGGGGCCGGTCGCGTAGGTGCGGCGGGGGCCGGTGGCGCCAGGTGGGCGGGGGCCGGTGGCGCTGGCTGGGCGGGGGCCGATGGCGGGGATGCGGCGGGACCCCGTGTCGAACCGTGAGAACCGGATCGCGCCGTCAAGCCGTCAGTCCGCCGTCGACCGGGATCACCGCGCCCGTCAGGGCCGAGGCGGCCGGACCGCACAGCCACACCACCGCCCCGGCGATCTCGTTCGGCTCGATCAGTCGGCGGATCAGGTGCTGGCTCGCGAAGTCCTCCTCGCCGGTGAGGTCGTAGACCTCGGCGCTGGCGGCGAGCATCACGCCACGGGTGGAGCCGGGGCAGATCGCGTTGGCGCACACGCCGGTGCCGGCGAGGTCGCCGGCGAGCGCGCGCACGTAGGCGACGACGGCCGCTTTGGCGGCGGAGTAGGCGGCCAGCTGCGGCATGGCGCGCAGGGCGGCGGCGGAGGCGATCGCCACGAACCGCCCGCGGCCGGCCTGCACCATGCCCGGGACGGTGGCCTCGGCGAGCCGGCGCGTGCCGTGCAGGTTGACGTCGATCAACGCGGTCCAGGCCGTTTCGTCCGTCGCCCACGCCGGGCCGCCGGCGATCACGCCGGCGGCGGCGACGGCCGCCGCGGGGACCCGGCCGGACAGCGCCGCGCCGACCTGGGCCGCGAACTCGTCCGAGGCGGCGTCGGCGCAGATCACCTCCGCGCCGGCGGCGCCGACCTCCACACATCGCTCCGCCACCGCGTCGAGGTCGGCCGGCGCCGGCATCTCGTAGGGGATTCCGGGTTGCGGCGCGCACGCGTCGACGAGTAGAAGCGCCCATCCGGACGAAGCGAGTTCGACCGCCACCGCCGCGCCGATGCCGCGGGCGGCGCCGGTCACGACGGCCAAGTCCGGCCCCTCAGGCACGGGCCGGCACCGGGACGAGCGCTTCGATCGCGGATACGCAGCCCGCGATGAGCTCATCGAGTAGCCGCCGCCCGAGATCGGCGGTGGCGCCGCGGGGGTCCCCGAGCACCCCGTTGGCGCTCACCGACCTCACGCCGGACACGCGCAGCCGATCCATCAAGCCGCCGACCGGTTGCGTCTCGCCCGCCTCGGCAAGATCGAGGTGAACGGCACCGGGCTCCAGGTGGAGTAGGAGCGAGGTCTCGGTCATGCCCGCATGTGCGTCGCCGGACGGGACGGACACCGCAAAAGCCGCGCAGCGCCGACCCTCGGCCACCAAGCGCGCGACCGCCGCGCCGACCGCCGACGCGTTTCCGCCGTGGCCGTTGACGAACAGCAGCGAATCCCAGTCCCGCGTCGCGTCGCGCCCGAGCTCGACCAGCAGCTCATACAACGCGCTCGTACCGATCGAAAGCGTTCCGGCAAAACCGGCGTGCTCCCCGCTCGAGCCGAAGGTGATTGCCGGCGCCACCGCGACGCCCTCTCGGAACGCTGCGGCGCCCGAGGCGACCGCCACCGCGATCCGTGTGTCGGTGTCGAGCGGGAGGTGGGGACCGTGCTGCTCGACCGATCCGATCGGCACGAGCAAGACGCGGCGCGCCCCTTGATCCACCTGAACCCAAGTCAGTTCAGCGAGATTTGTCACAGGGTGCTAAATTATCGCGCCCGACCGCCGCGAGGAGAGGAGCATCGCGTGAGCGCAACGCCCGAGCAGCTTGAGACAACCGTCGTCGGACCCGAGCCTGAGCAGGACACGGAGGCCACGACCGCCCACGCCGAGGCGCAGGATCTTGTCGTCGAAGACCTGCTGGTGGAGGACGTCTCGATCGATGGCATGTGCGGCGTCTACTGAGCCGTCGACGCTCGACCGCGGGTGGCGGGTCGCGCCGCAGGTCGCGGTCCGACCGGAGCCGTTCGGCGCGCTGGTCTACCACTTCGGCACGCGGCGCCTGACGTTCCTCAAGAGCCGGCTGCTCCTCGACGTGGTCAACTGTCTCGAGCGCTATGACACGGCACGGGACGCGTGCGACGCGGCCGGCGTCCCGGCGAGCGAGCGCCCCAGCTACGAACGGGCGCTGAGCACGCTGGCGAACACCGGCATGATCGTCGGGAGGAGCGAATCGTGACGCTCGTCGACCACCTCGAGGCGGGGCTCGACGCGCCGATCTGCCTGACCTGGGAGCTCACCTACGCGTGCAACCTGGCCTGTGTCCACTGCCTGTCGAGCTCTGGCCGGCGCGATCCGCGGGAGCTGACCACGAGCGAATGCATGGCGGTGATCGACGAGCTCGAGCGCATGCAGGTGTTCTACGTGAACATCGGCGGTGGCGAGCCCACCGTCCGGCGCGACTTCTGGGAGTTGGTCGACTACGCCGTGTCGCATCACGTCGGGGTGAAGTTCTCGACTAACGGCTCGCGGATCACCGCAGAAAAAGCCAGCTACCTCGCCGACGCTGACTACGTCGACGTTCAGGTCTCACTCGACGGCGCCACCGCCGAGATCAACGACGCGATCCGCGGACCGGGTTCCTACACGACGGCGATCACCGCCATGGAACACCTTGCGAACGCGGGCTTCGGTAAGTTCAAGCTCTCGGTCGTCGTCACCCGCCACAACGTTTCACAGCTCGACGAGTTCAAGCGCCTCGCGGACCGCTACGACGCGCAGCTGCGCATCACTCGCCTGCGCCCGTCCGGGCGCGGGGCGGATGTGTGGCCGGCGCTTCACCCCACGGCAGAACAGCAGCGCGAGCTGTACGACTGGCTGCTCGCGCACGGGGAGGACGTCCTGACCGGTGACTCGTTCTTTCACCTGAGCGGCTACGGCACGCCCTTGCCCGGGCTGAACCTGTGCGGCGCCGGACGCGTGGTGTGCCTGATCGACCCGATCGGCGACGTGTACGCGTGCCCGTTCGTGATCCACGACCGGTTCCGCGCCGGCAACGTTCGCGGACCCGGTGGATTCGCGCGGGTGTGGCGAAACTCCGAGCTGTTCACCGAGCTTCGACACCCCCAGAGCGCGGGCGCGTGCCACAGCTGCGGGCTGTTCGACAAGTGCCGCGGCGGGTGCATGGCGGCCAAGTTCTTCACCGGGTTGCCGCTGGATGGCCCGGATCCCGAGTGCGTCCTCGGGCACGGCGAACAACTGCTCGCCGCGCGTGGGGACGCGGCCGTTCCAAGGCCGAGTGTCGACATGTCGAAAAAGCGCCGCGTGCCGGCCAAGTCGTGTGACGAAAGTCCCCTCGCCGATCGTGAGCTCGCGATGAGCAACCAGTGGTTCGAGTCGGTGGCGGTAGCGCAGCGCCGCGCCAAGCGGCACCTACCGAAGTCCGTGTACTCGGCGCTGATCGCCGGCTCGGAAGCCGGAGTGACGCTGGAGGACAACCTGGCCGCGTTCCGGGAGCTTGGCTTCGCGCCCCACGTGGGCGGCGCCTCGGCGCAGCGCGATCAGACCACGACCGTGATGGGGGAGCAGATCTCGCTTCCGGTGATGATCTCGCCGACCGGCGTGCAGTCGGTGCACCCGGAGGGCGAACTCGCGGTGGCACGCGCGGCCGCCGCCCGCGGCACCGCGATGGGCCTCAGCTCGTTCGCCAGCAAGCCCGTCGAGGACGCGGTCGCCGCCAACCCGCAGACGTTCTTCCAGCTGTACTGGGCGGGGGGCCGCGAGCAGATCGCCGCGCGCATCGACCGCGCCCGCGCGGCCGGCGTCCGCGGGCTGATCGTCACGCTCGACTGGAGCTTCTCGCACAGCCGTGACTGGGGCAGCCCCAAGATTCCGGAGAAGATGGACCTGAAGACCGCAATCCGGTTCCTGCCCGAGGCTCTCATCCGCCCGCAGTGGTTCATCGACTGGACCCGCGCCGGGGGCCCGCCCGACCTGACCGTGCCGAACATGTCCGCGCCGGGCGCGCCGGCGCCGACGTTCTTCGGCGCCTACGGCGAGTGGATGATGACCCCGCCGCCGAGCTGGGAGGACCTGCGGTGGCTGCGTGGACAGTGGGACGGTCCGTTCATGCTCAAGGGCGTGATGCGCGTCGACGACGCGCGGCGCGCCGCGGACACCGGCTTCAGCGCGATCTCGGTCTCCAACCACGGCGGCAACAACCTCGACGGCACCCCGGCCTCGATCCGCGCGCTGCCGGCGATTGCCGAGGCGGTCGGCGAACAGATCGACGTGCTGCTCGACGGCGGGATCCGGCGTGGCGGCGACGTGGTGAAGGCGCTGGCCCTGGGCGCCAAGGCGGTGATGATCGGAAGGGCCTACCTGTGGGGGCTCGCCGCGGCGGGCCAGGCCGGGGTCGAGAACGTGCTCGACATCATGCGCGCCGGGATCGACTCGGCGCTGCTCGGACTCGGCCGCGCGAGCACTGCCGAGCTCACCCCGGATGACGTGATCGTCCCGCCCGGCTTCACGCGCGGGCTCGGTGTCGAGGCGCGGTCAGCCTTCGTGGATGACCACGCCGCGGACGTTCTTCCCCGCTAGCAGGTCGTGATAGCCCTCGTTGACGTGCTCGAGCGGGTAACGCTGCGTGATGATCTCGTCGAGCTTGAGGTGACCCGACTTGTACAGCCCGAGCAGGTTGGGCATCTCGAAGATCGGGTTTGACCCGCCGGCCAGTGACCCCTGGATCCGCTTGTGCCAGCCGACCATCGGCGACCCGGTCAGGCTGATCGACTTCACGTCCGCGCGGCTCACCGAGGTCAGCACGACCCGTCCCGCCTTGCCGATGAGGCTGACCGCGTCGGCCGTGATCTCGGGATCGAGCACGCCGACCGTGACCACGGTCAGGTCCGCCAGCTGGCCGCGGGTCATGTCGACGAGCGGCTCCCGCGCCTCGTCGGCGCTCGCGAAGCCGTGCGTGGCACCCAGGCGTCCCGCCATCTCGAGCTTGAATGGGTTGGGGTCGATCGCGATCACGTGCTTGGCGCCGGCGTAGGCCGCGCCCTGCACGGCGTTGATCCCGACGCCGCCGACGCCCATCACCACGACGGTCTCCCCGGCGCGCGTCTCGCCCGCCCGCACGGCCGAGCACCAGCCGGTGGTCACCCCGCAGCCGACCAGACAGGCCACCTCGAACGGGATGTCGTCGTCGATCCGCAGGCACGAGTACTCGGAGACGACGGTGTGGTCCGAGAACGTGCCGAGCGCGCAGAACCCGCCGTAGTCCTGTCCATCGCGGTGGAAGCGGAACGTCTCGTCCTGAAGGCAGCCCACGCCGGCGTACAGGCCGCGATCGCACAGGTTCTGGTGGCCGGTCGAGCAGTAGCGGCACTTGCCGCACGCCGGGATGTAAGAGGTCACCACGTGATCGCCTGGCTGCACCCGAGTGACCCCGGGGCCGACCGCCTCGACGATCCCGGCGCCCTCGTGCCCGCCGACGAGCGGCATGCGGATGTGGCTGCCGCCCTCGGCGCGAATGTGCTCGTCGGAATGGCACAGGCCGGCCGCCTTGTAGCGGATCAGGACCTCGTACTCCTTGGGCGGGTCGAGGTCGAGCTCGGTGATCTCCCAGGGCGTGCCGGGCTTGTGCAGCACGGCCGCTCGCGTCGTCATGCTCGCCATGTACGTGCCTCCTCAGTTACCGATCGGTATATAGCTATATATAGATCTATAGCTATATGTATCTCGGGGGTTCTGGCTCATGCCACCTGCGGAACCACCTCCGAGCCGATCAGCCGGAGGTGGTCGAGGTCGTCGATGTCGAAGATGTGCAGGTACACGGTCTCGCAGCCCTGGTCGGCGAGGTCCTGGAGCGCGACGACCACCTCGGAGGGCGTTCCGACCACGCCGTTGGCCAACATCCGCGCGCCCGGGGCGCCGAGCCGCTCCAGCCGCGCCTGCGCTTCCGCGCGCGTCGCGCCGCAGATCACCTGGTAGGTGGCCGACAACCGCAGCGTCGCCGGGTCGCGCCCGATCTCCTCGCAGATCCGCCGCACGTTCTCGAAGCGCTCGCGGCTTCCCTTGCCGCCGCCGCTGTTGAACTCGTCGGCATAGCGGGCGGCCGTCAGCGGGGTGCGGCGCGGGCCGGTCCCGCCGATGACGATCTCCGGCCGCGGCTGCTGCGCCAGCGCGGGGAAGTTGGCGCACTGATCGAGCTGCCAGAACGTCCCGTGGAAGCTGAACGTCTCGCCGCGCGGCGTCTCCCAAAGCCCGCGGATGATCTGCATCTCCTCGTTCAGCCGGTCGAAGCGCTCGCCGAGAGGCGGGAACGGGATGCCGAACGCGTGGTGCTCGCGCTCGTACCAGCCGGTGCCGATCCCGAGGATGATCCGCCCGCCCGACATCTGGTCGACGCTGGCGACCGCCATGGCCAGCACGGCCGGGTTGCGGTACGTGCCCGCGGTCATAAGCGTGCCGAGCTTGATCCGGCTGGTCTCCCGGGCCAGGCCCCCGAGCGTCGTCCAGGAGTCGGTCGGCAGGTAATCGGGGTCGGCCGAGTCGATTCCCAGGTAGTGATCGGAGCGGAAGAACGCGTCGAATCCGGCCTCCTCGGTGGCCTGGGCCATGGCGACGATACGGTCGTAGGTGGCGCCGTGGCGCGGCTCCATGAGCACTCGGACCTTCACGCGGGTTCCTCCTCCGGTCGTGGCAACGGGAATGGGGCCGGCCCGCCTCCGTCGAGGACGAGCATCTGACCGGTGACGAACTCGGCGCCGTCGCCGGCCAGGTAGCGGACGGCGGCGGCGACGTCGTCGGGCCGCCCGACGCGCCCCACCGGCAGGCGCCGGCCGCGCTGCTGCATCTCGGCGCGGACGTCGAGGTCGGGGTCGAGGCTCAGCACGGAGCGGCTCGTGTTGAGGGCGCCGGGACAGATCGCATTCACCGTCACGCCCCAGGCGGCTACGTCCATGGCCAGCGCGCGCGTCAGCCCGATGATCCCCGCCTTCGACGCCGAGTACGGGGTCGAGCGCGGCGCGCCGATCACTCCTGCCATGGAGGAGATGTTGATGATTCGTCCCCAGCGGCGGCGCCGCATCGCGGGCACGGCCGCCCGGCACATCAGCCAGGTGCCGCGCAGGTTGATCCGGATCACCTCGTCGAACACCTCGATCGGGATCCCGTCGATCACGTCACGGTCGAGCCCCTGCGGCGCGGCGGCGTTGTTGACGAGGATGTCGAGCCGGCCGAAGTGCTCGAGTGCGGTCTCGACCATCGCCTCGGCGTCTGCGGCGTCGCCGATGTCGCCGAGCGCCGAGGCCGCGCGCCCGCCGGCGCCCTCGATCTCGGACACGAGCGTGTGGAGTCCGCCCCACGATGCGGGCTGCTCGCTCCCGACGAACTCCTGCCGGCGGTTCGGCACCCCGGTCGAGGCCCGGTCGGTGACGACGACCGCGGCGCCGTCGGCGGCGAGCGCCCGGGCGATCGCCTGGCCGCCGCCGTCGGGCTTGCCGCACCCGGTGATCAACGCCACGCGCTCGCTCACGTCGCCCTCGCCTTCGCGCGAGTGACGCCCGGGTACGGGGCGCGCGGCGCGCCCCCGCCGTCGACCGCGAGCACCTGTCCGGAGATCCAGCGCGCGTGGTGGGAGGCGAGGAACAGCACGGCGGCCGCAGCATCCCAGCAGTCGCCCTCGGTCTGGAGCGCGGACATCAGCCGCCGCGGCTCGCGCGCCTCGACGGGGAGGTTGTCGGACACCGCCGAGGTCCACAGCGCGCCGAGTTCGACGGCGTTGATCCTGATCCCCCGGTCCCCAAGCACGGCGGCGGCGCCACCCGTGAGCGACTCGAGCGCCGCCTTGGCCAACCCGTACATCGTGCCGGCCCGTCGCGCGGCCACCGAGGTGATGTTCACGACCGCGCCGCCGGCAGGCATCACCTCGACCGCGTGGCGCGTCATCCGCCAGGCGGTCTTGAGGTTCAGGTCGAGCAGCTCGTCGAACTGCTCCGGCTCGACGTCGAACAGCTCGGCCGGGCTCCAGGCGGCGACGTTGTTGACCAGCGTGTCCAGTCCGCCCAGCGCGCTGCGCGCCTCGGCCACGGCTCGCGCGCAGTCCTCGTCGATGGTCACGTCGCCGACGACGGGGATCGCGGTCCCGCCGGCCGCCCGGATCTGCGAGACCGTTCGGTGGGCAGCCACCGCATCCCGGTCGAGGACCGCCACCGCGGCCCGGTGACGCGCGAGCACCCGCGCGATCGCCCACCCGACCGTGCCCGGTCCTCCCGCGCGGCCGCCGCCGCCGGTGACCAGCGCGGAGCGCCCGGTCATCCACGCGGCGTCCAGCGGGCCGTCGACGTCGATCCTCATTCTGGGTAGTGCAGGTCGATTGCCTCGACCGGCACGGCCAGCGTCTTACCCAGGATCGCCCGCATCACGTCGGGCGGGGCAAGGCAGTCCTCGCACGCCTGGGGCGTGGCCTCGATCGTGACGACCACCTGATCGCCCTCCTCGAACGCCGCGAGCGCATACCCGTCGGCAGCCAGCGTCGCCTGCATGTCCCGCAGTCCCTGCTCGCTGAACATCGTTTCAGCCTCCTTTCGCGGCGGTGACCGGCGCCGCCTCGATCTCTACGGAGGTGTTCGACCACTCGCCGAACACGCGGAAGACCATCGAAATCGCCGCGTTGCGCGCGCCGGCGACGATGATCGGGATGTCCTTGCCGGCCGAAAAGTACGGCGTGAACGCGTCGGCGGGGGCGCGCTCGGCCTCACTCGCTGATCGCGCGCCCGGCCCACTGCCGGACACGCCATCCTTGCCCGCGCGGCGCAGGTCGGCCTCGGCGCGGCCGACGCGCTCGATGAACCAGTCCTTGACGTCGCCCTTGGAGTAGCCGGCGCCGGCCAGCATCTGCGCGTGCTCGGGGCAGAACACCACCCCGGCCGACTGGCCGCGGAAGATCAGCGAGCCGGTCCGCGACAGCGTGTCGGCGAAATCGGCCAGTAGCTGCTCCGGGTCCTGGGTGTGGCGGTTGTCGACGAACTCGTAGGTGCGGGTCAGGGTGCACGAGACCGCGTTGGCACCCTCGCTGAGTCCGGTCTCGACCGCCAGCGGCTCCCACGGGCTCTCCTCCTCGTTCTCGCCGAAGCAGATCGCCCAGCGCCCGGGAATTCCCTGCGTCGTCTGGTCGAACACGTGCGGGACGACGCCGAACGCGTTGCGCAGCATCAGCCCGAGCGCGCGCGGAATCGTCGCGTTGGGGCGAAACCCGGCGGCGAAGATCCCGCCCGTGGAGTTGATCCCGAGCTCACCGCGGATCGGACCGTTGATCACGATCAGCGGCGCCGGGCCGCTCGTCGACTGCCAGCCGCCGCCCTTGGCGGCTCGGTCGCGCATGACCGCGTCCCAGGCCGCGAGCACGATCGGGAAGTACTCGGGCAGGCAACCGGCCATCGCGGCGTTGATCGCGGCGGTCCTGACCGTGCACTCGCGGTCGAGATGGTCCATGCGCCACAGCACCTCGTCGGGCGAGCGGCTGGTATGGGCGAGGAACTGCTCGAGCAGCGCTTCTGAGGCGGGCACGACGGGCAGCCCGTCGGTCCAGCCCTTCTCGTAGCAGTACTCGATCGCCTCACGGGCGACGTCGGGGTCGGGATCGGGGGTCATTGCACCAGCAGCCGCGCCACCTCGTCGGCGACCGCCTCGGCCCGCGCGCGGACTTGCTCGGGCGTCAGCCCCGCCACCGGGTGCGGCGTGGTCAGGTAGCGGTACCCGGGAGCGCCCTGCACCTCGGCCATGGCCTGCGCGGTGGCGTGGAACGCGTCGGAGCAGATCACCGCCGCCGGCCTGCCTTCGCGCTCAAAGAGAATTCCGTCGGCGACCGCCGACGCGCTGCACGAGCCTCAATCGCCAATCCCGATCACCACCACGTCCGACTCCGCGCTCAGCTCATCGACCAGCGCTCCGGGCGCCGGCTGGGAGAAGTTCTCCTTGCGGCGAAGGGTCGCCTCGCCGGCGCCGTGGCGGTCGCGCAGGAGGGCGGCCACGTCCTCGAGGAAGGCACGTGCGTTCTGCTTGCCGTTCTCGAGCAGCCCGATCCGCGCGCCGTGCAGGTTCGCGGGACGCGCGGCGAGGGTCAGGCCGGGCGCCGTCGCACGGGACGACAAGCCGGTCGGGTCAAGAATCGCGCTGCTCATGTGGATCCTCCTCGGTCGCTTGGGAAGAAACTGGGTCTATAGGGGGAGAAACTTCCCAAGGGCGTCAGTGGTCGTGGATCAGGACGCCGCGGATGTTGCGGCCGGCGAGCATGTCCTCGTAGCCCTGGTTGATCTCGTCGAGCGTGTAGCGGCGGGTGATCAGCTCGTCGAGCTTGAGGTCGCCGTTCTTGTACAGGCCGAGCAGCCGAGGCATGTCGTACAGGGGGTTCGCGCCACCGAACAGCGAGCCCTGGATGTTCTTGTGCCACCCGGTCACCGGCGAGCCCGGCACGGCGATGGTGTCGCCCTCGCCGCCGACCGCGGTCACCACCACGCTGCCGCCCTTCCCGATCACGTTCACCGCGTGCTTCAAGACGTCGGCGTTCATCACTCCGACGGTGATCACGGCGTGGTCGGCCATCTGGCCGCGCGTGCGGTCGCGGATGTAATCGGCCGCCTCCGAGGGGTCGCCAGTGGTGAACGTGGCGCCGAACTTCCCGGCCATCTCCTGCTTGAACGGATTCGGGTCGACCGCGATCACGTGCTTGGCGCCGGCGTACGCGGCGCCCTGGACCGCGTTCATGCCCACCCCACCGGTGCCGAAGATGACCACGGTCTCGCCGGCGCGCGTGCCGGCGGCGTAGACCGAGGAGCCCCAGCCGGTGGTCACCCCGCACGCCACGAGCGCCGCCACCTCGAAGGGCAGGTCGTCGTCGATCGGCACGCATGAGTTCTCGGAGACCACCATCCACTGCGAGAACGTGCCCAGCACGCACATCCCGCCGACGTCCTCCCCGTTCTCGTGAAAGCGGAAGGTCCCGTCGAGGAACATCCCGGTGCCGGCGTTGAGGCCGTCGTCGCACATGTTCTGGTGGCCGGTCGAGCAGTACCGGCAATGACCGCACACCGGGATCCACGAGGTGCAGATGTGATCGCCTTCGCGCACACGCGACACCGACGGCCCGACCTTCTCGACCACGCCGGCGCCCTCGTGCCCTCCCACCATCGGATAGCGGTATGGGCCGCCCTCGCGGACGTGCTCGTCGGAGTGACACAGGCCGCACGCCATCACCCGGACGAGCACCTCGTGCGCCTTGGGCTCGTCGAGCTCGAGCTCGGTCACCTCCCAGGGCTGACCCGGGCCCCTCACCACCGCGGCGCGTGTCTTCACTGTGTCACTCCTGTCGTAGACGTAGCAGCACCCACAAGCTCCGGGGCCTCGATGCCGAGGAACCGGAACGTGTTGTGCCAGGTGATGTCCTCGAGGACGTCCGGCGCCAGCCCCAGTGAGCGCAGCGTGCGCCCGCACGGCTCCTCGCGCATGACCGCGGGGAAGTCGGTGCCGACCAGCACCTGCCGGTGGCCGACCATGTCGATCAACAACCGCAAGGTCCGGCGGTCGAACACCAGCCCGTCGTAGTAGAACCGCCGCGTAAGCTCGGCCGGGGACACGCCCTCGGGCACAAGGGTCGGAGGCTCCTCGTTCCACGTCCGGCCCCAGAAGAACTGCGCGCGCGGGAGCATCATCGGGAAGCCGCCTGCGCCGTGGCTGAAGGCCAGGCGCAGCCGCGGGTGGCGCTCGGCGAGTCCGCTGGTGATGATCCCCGCGCAGGCGAGCAGCGCGTCCGCCCCCACGGCAAACGCGGCGACCGGGATCAGCCCGGCAGGCAGCCGGTCGCCGAAGTCGGCGGGCATGGCGTGGATGAAGACCGGCATGTCGAGTCGCTCCGCCTCGGCCCAGAAGTCCTCGTACTCGTCGCCGTGCAGGGCCCGACCAACCACGTTGGACGCGATCTCGACCGCCACCAGACCAAGGTCGAGCACGCGCGCCAACTCACCCGCGGCCAGGTCGGGCGCCTGCATCGGGACCATCCCCATGCCGTGCAACCGTCGCGGGTCGGCCGAGCACAGGGAAGCGACGAACTCGTTGACCCGGCGCGACAGCTCGAGCCCTTCAACACCGGGCAGCGCGTAGTCGAGCAGCGGCGGCATCGGCGAGACGATCTCCGCGTCGACGCCGCTGCGCTCGAGCTCCTCGAGCCGGCGCTCGGCCGTGTAGAACGCGTCGATCGCCTTGAACTGCATGCCGCGGTCGTTCTCGAGCAGCCGGGCCTGCGGGTCGTCGCATGGTCCGATCCGCGGTCCACGATGGTCCTCGGACGAACCGACGGCCTCCAAAGACCCCGGGATCACGTGCGCGTGCATGTCAACCAGCATGGGCTGCCTCCTCGTTGATCGCAGCGACGCCGGCCACGGCAGAGCCGCCGTCCGGGCAGACACACGTGTGGATCGCATCCCCGTCGGCGAGCGCCTGGATCGCGGCTTCGGTGTCGGCCAGCTCGAACGTCCCCGAGGACATCTTCTCGAGCGGGAACCGCCCGGACTCGATGATCCGGATCGCCTCGATGTACGCCTCGGCGTTGACCCCGAACGCGCCGCGCACGGTGACGCCCTTGTTGATCAGGCGGTCGGTGACGAGGTCGACGGCGCGACCGCCCTTCAGTCCGGCAAGCACGATCCGACCGCTGTGGCGCACGGCCTCGACCGCGTCGAGGACCGGCTGCGTCGCGATCGGGGTGAGCTCGAGCACCACGTCGGCCATCGCGCCGTCCGTTATCTCGCGCACGCGCTCCACGACGTCCTCCGACTCGACGTTGATCGTGTGGTCGGCGCCGAACTCACGCGCGAGCGCCAGCTTGGCCTCGTCGCGCGACAGCCCGGTCACGATGATCGTCCCGGCCCCACGGGCGCGGGCGGCGATCACCGAGGTCAACCCCCGCTGCCCGGGACCGAGGATCAGGACCGTCTCGCCGAGCCCCACCTCGCCGAGCATCGCCGCCCACCGTACGCCCGCCCCCAGCGGGTTGAACATGACCGCGATCTCGGGCGGTATGTCGCTCCGGACCTTGTGCAAGATCGCCCAGGGGTGCAGGTACAGGTAGTCGGCGAAGCCGCCCCACAACGAAGGCGAGCGCGACAGCGGCGTCATCCCGTAGGCGCCGTCCCGGTTGGGGCACGACATGTACCGCCCGGTCAGACAGAAATCACATGAGCGGCAGGGCCGGAGGATCTCGACGGCCACCCGGTCGCCCACGGAAACCCCCCAACGCTCGGCTGCGCGCGAGCCGACCTCCTCGACGATCCCGAGCGGCTCGTGCCCGGGGATCAGCGGGAACATCCCCGGCCGCACCAGGTGCCCGCGGTACTGCTCGACGTCGGACCCGCACACGCCGCAGGCCTCGACCCGCAGCAGTCCCTCGTCCGGGCCGATCCGCGGCCGGTCAAACGAACGAATCTCGTACGCCAGCGGTCCCGTCTGCACAGCGCCTCGCACCATCAAAAGCCTCCCGGCATCGTCTCGTCCTCGTACAGCGGAATCAGCGGCACCGGCTCCGCCTTCTCCTCGGGCGGCGTGTAGCCCCAGTACTTCGCCCGCGCCCCGCCGTCGATCACGAAGTCACAGCCGGTGATCAGGCGCGCGTAGTCCGAGCACAGCCAGGCCACGCAGTGGCCGATGTCGGTCGGCGTGGACGGCTCCATCGGCAGGTTGGCGCGCACGTCGATCTTGCCGGGCTCGCGCCACCACGCTGCGTGCTCCGAAGAACGGTCCGGCCGGCGCAACCCCCCGGAAATCGCGGCCAGCAGCTCGGGGTTGTCCGGACGCGGCGCGGTGGGGGAGTAGGAGTTGACGCGGATCCCGTACGGCGCGAGGTCCATCGCCGCGGCGCGGGTGAAGTTCGCCAGGCCGCCCTTGTGGAACGCGTAGGCGATCACGCCGGCGCAGCCCTGCCACGCGTTCGACGACAGGATGTTGACGACGCTCCCCTTGATCCCGCGCTCGATCATCGAGATCGCCACGTGCTTGGTGTTCAGGAAGGTCCCGGTGCCGGCGACCGCGACCGCGCGGTTCCAGAACTCGAGGCTCTCCTCGAGCACGCCCCGGCCGCCGAGGAGCGCCGCGTTGTTGATCAGGATGTCGATCCGGCCCCACTCCCCGAGCACCGAATCGACGTAGCGCACGACGTCGTCCTCAGAGGTGACATCGCCGACGACGGCAAGAGCCGCGCCACCGTGGCGCTCGATTCGGTGAACCGCAGCCGAAGCGGCGTCAGCGGAGACGTCGTTGCACGCCACCCGCGCCCCATAGCGCGACAACGCCAGCGCGATCCCGCTGCCGATGTTCGGACCCGCGCCGGTCACCAGGGCCACCCTGCCTTCGAGCGAGACGTCCACGAAGCTCACACCCGCCCGTCGATGATCACGCTCTTGACCTGCGTGTAGTCGAGGATCGATTCGGCGCTCACCGTCCGCCCGAACCCGCTCGACTTGTATCCGCCGAACGGCGCGCCGACCACCCCGCCCGACCACAGCGTGTTGATCGACACCTGTCCGGCCTCGATCCGCCGGGCCAGGCGCACGGCACGCCCCACGTCGCGCGTCCAGACCGAGGCGACCAGTCCGTAGCGCGTGCCGTTGGCAATGCGCAACGCGTCCTCCTCGTCCTCGGAAGCGAGCACCGACAGCACCGGACCGAAGATCTCCTCCTGCGCGATCCGCATGTTGGGCGTGACCTCGTCGAAGATCGTCGGCTCGACGAAGAATCCACGGTCGTACGAGCCGCCCGAGGGCTTGCCGCCGCCGACCACCACGCGCGCCCCCTCCGAGCGCCCGCTCTCCAGGTACCCGAGGACCCGCTGCTCCTGCTTGGCGCTGATCAGCGGTCCCATGTCCACCTCCTCGTACCACGGCCCGACTCGCACGCGCGCAAACGCGTCGGCTAGGCCCGACACCACCTCGTCGCGAATCGACGCGTCGACGACCACGCGCGACCCCGCGGCGCAGATCTGACCCGTATTGAGCGTGATGCTGCGGGCAATGGTGGGAATCGCTTTCTCAAGCGGGGCATCGCGCAGCACCACCTGCGGCGACTTGCCACCCAGCTCCAGATGCAGCGGGATCAGATGCGTCGCGCACGCCTCCATCACGCGGCGCCCGGTCTCCGGGGACCCCGTGAAGCTCATGCGCCGGACGTCCGGATGCCCCGCCAACGGCGAGCCGGCCTCAGGACCGTAGCCCGTCAGGACGTTGATCACCCCGGGCGGGATCCCCGCCTCGTGCGCCAGCTTCACCAGTAGCAGGCACGTCAACGGCGCGTCCTCCGCGGGCTTGATCACGATCGTGTTGCCCATCGCGATCGCCGGCCCGGCGTCGTTCACGGTGTTCGGCCCCGGCGCGTTCCAGGGAATGATGCTCCCGCACACCCCGTAGGGCTCGCGCAGCGTCATCCCGATCACGTCCGGGAAGTTGCTCGGGAGCGTCTGACCCGTGACCTTGTCGGCCAGCCCCGCCGTGAAGGTGAGGATCCCCGGCATGGGTGCCAGGGCGGGCGGGCCCCATTTCGGCCGCCCCACCTCCAGCCGCTCCAGCAGATCGATCTCGGTGGCGTGCGACCGGCACAGCCCTGCCCAGTCCAGCAAGAGCTGGCCCCGGCGACTCGGACTGACATCTCGCCAGGCGGGAAACGCATCGGACGCCGCCAAGACCGCATCTGCGACATCAAGCGACGTGCTCCGCGGCACCGATGCCAACACCCCGCCGGTGGCCGGATTGATGACGTCGAGGGTCTCGCCGCCTCGGGCGGGCACCCACTCGCCGCCGATCAGCTGCGTGCCGTCGGGAAACAGGCCCTGGATGTCAAGCGTGTCAGTCGCGTGCTGCAGAGTCATGGGCTCCTCCTGCCAGCCGGGCGGGCTCGCGCGCCGCCGGCGCATCGCTGGATACCGGGAAATGGCACGCGGCGTAGTGCCCGCCGGCGTGCTCGCGCAGCGGCGGCTCGACCTCCCGGCAGACGTCCTGGGCCCGCGGACACCGAGTCCTGAACCGGCACCCGGACGGGGGATCGATCGGCGAGGGCGGCTCACCCTGAATCGTTTCCGTCACGGGCGCCCGCGAGGCCAGCGGATCGGGGTTGGGGATCGACGCGAGCAGCGCCACCGTGTAGGGGTGAAGCGGCTCGCGATACAGCGCCTCGGCCGGGCCGATCTCGACCAGCTTGCCCAGGTACATGACCGCGACCCGATCGGAGACCTGCTTGACCAGCGCGAGATCGTGCGCGATGAACAGGTAGGTAAGCGAAAGCTCGGCGCGCAGCCGCTCGAGCAGGTTGAGGACCTGGGCGCGGATCAGCACGTCGAGCGAGGACACCGCCTCGTCGTAGATGATCAGCGCGGGGTCGAGCGCGAGCGCGCGGGCGATCGCCACGCGCTGCGCCTGACCGCCTGAGAGAGAACGCGGCCGCCTCTCGCCGTAGCGCGAAGGATCGAGCCCGACGAGTTCGAGCACCTCGGTCACCCGCTTCCGCCGGTCCGCGCGGGAGCCGGCGGAGAACGCGATCAGCGGCTCCTCGACGATTCGCGCGACCGACCACTTCGGATCGAGCGACCCGAAGGGATCCTGGAACACCATTTGCATCTGGCGCCGCGCGCGCAACAGGTCCCGCCCCCGCAGTCCCACGAGATCGACTCCCTCGAACAGAACCTCGCCCGCCTTGGGCCGGGGCACCTGGAGGATCGCCCTCGCCAGGGTTGATTTCCCCGAGCCGGTCTCACCGACGAGCCCAAGCGTCTCGCCCTTCGGCAGAGAAAAGGACACGCCGGACACGGCCTGCACGACGCCGCTGCGCACGCCACCCTGCGCCCGGACCTCGAACTCCTGCACCAGGTTGCGCACGTCGAGGAGCGGCGCGCCGACGCTCACACCGCCACCTCGTCGGAACACGGATGCCAGCACGCCCACAGGTGGCCCGGCTCGTGCTCCTCGAAGGCCGGCGCGTGCTCGCGGCACCTATCGGTGGCGCTGGGGCAACGGGGCGTGAACGGGCACCCCGGCTCGCGCAGCGCTAGGTTGGGCGGCTGGCCGGGCACGGCGGCCAGCGGCGCGTGCGAAGCGTTCTCGAGGCGCGGGATCGCGTCGAGCAGCGCGCGCGTGTAGGGCATCCGGACGTGGGCGAACAGCTTCCGGGTGGGCGCCCGCTCGACCGCCCGGCCCGCGTACATCACGACCACCTCGTCGGCGAAGCTCGCCGCCAGCCCGAGGTCGTGGCTGATCATGATCAGCGCCATCCCGAGCCGTTCCTGGAGGTCGCGCAGCAGCTCCATGATCTGCGCCTGGGTCGTGACGTCGAGCGCCGTGGTCGCCTCGTCGGCGATCAGCAGCTTAGGCGAGGCGGCGAGCGCCATCGCGATCATCACGCGCTGGCGCATCCCGCCGGAGAGCTGATGCGGGTACTGCTCGAGTCGCTCCCGTGCAGCCGGTAGCCGCACGAGCTCGAGCAGCTCGAGCGCGCGCTCCTGCGCCGCCCCGCGCGAGGCCCTCGTGGCGTGCGTCTGGATGGCCTCGCAGATCTGCGCTCCGATCCGCATGGTGGGGTTCAGCGAGCGCGTGGGGTCCTGGAACACCATCGCCACGCCGCACCCGCGATGCGATCGGATCGCCTTCTCGGGCAGCCCGACCATCTCCACCTCGTCGAACCGGATCGAGCCGGTGACCCTCGCCGTCGGCGGCAACAGCCCCATGATCGCCCGCGAGCTGACCGTCTTGCCCGACCCCGACTCGCCGATCACGGCCACCGTGTGCCCTCGGTCGACCGAGTAGCTCAGCCCGTCCACCGCGCGGAGCAGCCGACCGTCGACACGGAAGTCGACCCGGAGGTCCGCGACCTCCAAGATCGCGCTCACTGGGCGCTCCAGCGGGCTCGCAAGCCCTCGCCAAGCAGGTTGAACGACACGACCGTGATGAACAGCGCGGCGCTCGGCAGGAACACGTACCGCGGCTGCGCCGACAGCGTGCTCTGCCCCTGCGCGATCATGTTGCCCCAGCTCGGGGCCGGCGGCGGAACGCCGAGGCCGACGAAGCTGAGCGCGCCCTCGAGGATCATGATGATCCCCATACCCAGCAGTGCGTAGGTCAGCAGCTGGGGGAGGATGTTCGGCGCGATGTGCCCGAGCAGCATGCGCGGGAAGCTCGTGCCCGAGAGGCGGGCGGCGGTCATGAACGTCTGCTCACGCACGCGCAGGGTGGCCGCCCGGGCGATCCGTGCGGTCGCCGGGACGCTGAAGAAGCACAGCGCCCAGATCGTGTGCAGCTTGCTGGGGCCGAGGCCCTGGGCGATCGCGACCGCCAGCACGAGCCCGGGAAACGCGATCACCACGTCGAGGAGGCGCATGATCGTGGCGTCGCGCAAGCCGCCCAGATAGGCGGCCATGGCGCCGATCAGGCCGCCGAGCACCAGGCCGATCGCCTGCACTGCGAGCGCGATCTCGAGCGACGTGCGGCCGCCGTAGAGTAGCCGTGACCACTCGTCGTTCCCGACGGCATCGGTCCCGAGGAAGTGGCCGGCCGAGAACGCCGGTAGGTTCGAGTCGAGGATCGTGCCGCCGGTAGGCGACGGCACTGGGCCAATCAACGGCCAGATGAAGCACAGGCCGAAGATCAGCGCGACCATCACGGCCGGCACGATCACGCCGAGCGAGCCGCGCCAGCGGCCTTCGACCTTGGCCGCCGCGGCCTCATCGGCCGCGGGCGCGACGCCCGCTACGACGAGATCACTCGGTAGGTCGGCCATAGCGGATCCTTGGATCGAGCACCGAGTACAGCACGTCGGCGGCGAGGTTGGCGAGCACCACGATTACCGCGAACACGAACACGATGCCCTCGATCACGGGGACGTCGCGGTTGTCGATCGCCTGCAGCAGTTCGTGACCGATGCCGGGAATCCCGAAGATGTCCTCGATCACGACCGTAAACCCGAGCAACGTGCCCAGATTCAGGGCGACCACGGTGATCAGCCCGAACAGCGAGTTGCGCAGCGCGTGGCGGGTGAGCACCCGCCAGGCCCCCACCCCCTTGGCCCGTGCCGTGACCACGTAGTCCTCCCCCTGCATCTGCTCGAGCAGGTCGGCTCGCAGCAGGCGCGTGTAGAAGCACAGCAGACCCAGGCCGATCGACACGGCCGGGAGAATCAGGTAGCGAATGTTCTGCCACAGGCTCTGTCCCGGCGGGACCCAGCCAAGTGCCGGCAGGACGTTCAGCTTGACCGCGAACACGTAGATCAAAACGAGCGCCAGCACGTACGGCGCCACCGACAGACCGGCCATGCTGAACATCATCGTCAGCCGGTCGGCGATGCCGTTCGGCCGGCGCGCCGACCACAGCGCGAGTGGCACGGCGAGCCCCAGCGAGAACAGGAAGGCAAACCCGACCAGTTCGAAGGTCACCGGCAGGTCCGCGGCCAGGATCGAGCCAACGCCCTGTCCGCTGGACAGCGAATGGCCGAGATGGCCGGTGATCACGCCGTGCAGCCAATCCCAGTAGCGGGTCAGGAACGGCTTGTCGAGTCCGAGCTTGATCTGCAGCTGGTGGATCTCCGACGGCGTCGCCTGCGCTCCCAGCAGCTCCTGCGCGGCGTCACCCGGCAGTGAGTTCATCACCACGAAACTGAGGAACGTCACTCCCAACAGCACCGGGATCGCGGCCAGGAGCCGCCGGACGATGAAGCGCAGGGTCGGTGAGCCGGCGACCCGGCTCCACCAGCCAGCCCGCGCCGCCAGCGGAGCGCTGAGCGGCGCGGTGCTAGTACTCATCGGTTCTTGTCCCCTGCCGCCTCACTGTTACTGCGTGTACGAGACGCTCTGCCACTGCGGCGGCGTGTTGACCACGACGGACGGAATCACCGTGGTGAGCCCCGGCCCTTGTACACCGTGGACCGCGACGTTCCAGGAGGCCAGCGGGAATAGGAACGGCCCGTCGGCGTTCTTGGCGATGTACTGCGCCGCCTGCTGGTAGATCTTGTCGCGCGCGGTCGGGTCGACCGCGGCCTGGCCACCCAGGATCATCGCGTCGAGCTTGGAGTCGTGCACGCCGCTGAACGGCGACGCGGACAGGAAGCGGAACCCGAGACCGACCCCCGCCGCCGGATCCCACGCCCCCGCGGTCTGGAGCGCCGCCTGCCACTTCTTGCTGACGAACTGTTGGATCAGTCCGGCCAGGCTGTACAGGTGAATCGACGCGTTGATGCCGGCCTGCTTCCACAGTTGCTGGAGTGCCTCCATGAAGTTCTGGTTGACCGGCGAGCCCAACGTGAAGAAATTCACCGTCAGTCCGCCGGGGATCTGCTTCACGAGCGACTTTGCCTTGTTCAGGTCGTACGTCGGGTAGCCCGGCACGTTCGGGTAATAGAACAGACCACCGGGTGCGGTGAAGCCCTGAACGACCTGGAACTGGTTGCCGAACAGCTTCTGGTCGATGAGCGCAGCATCGGTCGCGTAATAGATCGCGAGGCGCGCATTCATGTTGTTGAACGGCGGTATCGCGGTGTTGAGCTGGATGTCGTACGGAGACGTCGCCGGCTGCTCGGTCGTCGTGAAGTGCGCCTTGTACTGGCTGACCAGCGACGGCGTCGCCATCCCGTCGTAGGCCTGGGCGCTGCCTGACTGGAGCGCCTCGAGGGCCGCCTCGTCGTCGGCCGTGGCCTTGAACGTGAGATTGTCCAGATACGGACGCCCGCTCTGCCAGTAGTTCGGGTTCTTCTTGAGCACCAGGGTGTTTGAGAGCGTGTCGCTGACCACCGTGAACGGGCCGGCGCCGACCGGCTTGATCTTGAACGCCTGCTCGCCCATCTGCTTGATCGCGGTGGGCGACGCGATCCAGTTCAGATTGGCCACCAGCAGCTGGTTCTGGAACGCGCCGTCGGGCGCCGCAAAGGCGATCTGCACGGTCGCCGCGTCGGGGGCGGTGATCGACTTGATCGCCGGGAGACCGTTCGGCTTGCAGGTGCACGGGCTGGCGAAATCGCGCTTCCAGTTGTAGACGACGGCGGCTCCGTCCAGCGGCGTGCCGTCCGAGAACTTCAACCCCGGGTGCAGGGCGATCGTCCAGGTCTTGCCGCCGGCGCTCGGCGTGGCCGAGTTGGCCAGATCCGGGATCAGCTTGCCGCCCTCGGCGATCTGGAAGAGCTGGCCGAAGATCGAGTTCATCTGATCCTGGTCGGCGGCTCCGTTGACGTTGCTGGCGGGATCCAGCCCCGTGGGCCAGGCGCCCGCGTACCCGCCCAGCTCGAGCACGGTCAGCGAGCCACCCGGCTTGGGCGTACCCGACGCCGTCGTCGCGGACGCGGACGTGGTCGAACTCGACGCCGCCGACGACGACGTAGCCGAGGAACTCGATTTGGAGCTCCCGCACGCACTGACGACCGCGGCGATCAGGAACAGGCAGACGGCAACAGCGGCCAGCCTGCGGAAACGGATGGCGTCGCTCATCCTCGGCTCTCCTCGCTTAGCGCAGCAACTCTCCCGCGCTCCCACCGGCCGGAATAAAACGTCTACCGGGGGGTCAGCGCGGCGCCGATGTTAACACCGTTGTCAACGATCTTGTTGTGCAACCGGGGCGTAATACGCCGGTGGAATAGAGGACGTGCACTCACAGTCAACTCGGGCGTTATTCCTAACCATACCTCCAATGTCGACAGGTCACCGGGGTCACCCGTAGAGTTCCCTCAGTGCGGGCGCCACGTACTCAGGCAGGTTCTTCTCATCGGTTACCCGCTGCAGCCAAGTCGGGTCATCGGCCACCGTGAGCGGGTCGAGCTGGACTGGGCCGAGGAGCGCCGACACCGGTTCGCCGGGCGGGGTCGAGGCCGTGTGGTCGGTCGGGCCGGTGGGCTCGCCGCCGAGCCGAAGGTGGGGGCGCTGCGTGAAGTCGGTGTACTCGAATTCGTCGAGCGCCAGGCGGGGATGGCCCAGCTCGACGGCCGGCGCGGCGGCGAGGCCCTCGGGCGCGGCCGCCCGCGGCGCGGCGGCCTCCTGCTCGAGCCGAATTGCCTTGAGGTTCGAGAGCGCGTCCTCGAGTTTGCTCTGCGCGGCGGCGAAGCCAAGCGCGGCGACGTCGGGATCGCCGGTGGCCTGCGTGAGGTACAGAACCCGCTGCTCGCCACCGACCGTCAGGGTCTCGAGCCCTGGCCCGTCGGTGGCCATCAAGGTCTGAGTGCCGTAGCGGGGGGTGCCGTTGATCACGACGAGTTGGACCGTGCGCTCGTCGCCCTGGAACAGCGGCTGCACCGGCTCAGCGTCAGCCTGGCTCCCGACGACCACGAGGTCGGCTCGCTTGCCGGCCTCGAGCGAGCCCACCTGGTGATCCCAGCCGAGGATCTCGGCCGCCTCGAGCGTGGCCATGCGCACGAGTTGCTCGGCGGTGAACGGATTCTCATTGTTCTGGCTATACACGAGTGCGGCCTTGAGCTCACCGAACAGGCTCTTCGAGCCGCTGGGCGACCAGTCCGACCCGAGCCCGATCTTGAGCGCGGGGCCGCTACCGCCCGCCGCCGTGGCCGCCGCGACGTCCGCGGTCTGTCCGTACAGCAGCAGGTTGCTGAACGGCGACCACACCATCGAAGCGCCGTGTGACGCCATAACCGCGAAGTCGGCCGGCTTCAGCGCGACGCAGTGGATGCCCGCGAGTGAAGGCGCGATCGCCCACTGGCCGCCGGGAAGGCCGAGCGCCTCGAAGTGCTTGTGCGCCGCGTCGTCGGTCCCCTCGCTCAGGTGCAGCAGGAAGCACTTCTTTCGCTCGATCTCGGTCAGGAACGCCTGCGGGTCGCCGGCGTCGACGTCGGCGATGCGGCTGCCCGCCTCGGGTAGCTGCGGGTCGCCGGTCTCCTCGACGTTCCTAACGATCCCGCGGTAGTACCGGCGCACGCCCGGCGCGCTGAACAGCGCGATCCCCTGCGTGGTGGTCACGCCTCCGAGGAGCGCCTTGCACTCGACATAGCGGACCAGCGCGGGAAGCAGGTCGGTGGCCTCGCCGATCGTCTTCATCGGCGCGGTGACCAGTTGGTGGTACTGATCCGAGTTGCCCCACGTATTGCGGTTCGTGTATGGCTTTGGCACCTGCCAGAGCGGCAGCACGTTGTAGGCGATGTGGTTGTGCAGCTCGATGAGCCCGGGGAACACCGTTCCGCCCGTGTCGAGCACCGTCACCCCGTCGAACCCGGCCGGGGCCGGATCTCCGGCCTGCGTGATCGCGGCGATGGCCGCCGCGGCGATCCACACCACGCCGTCGCTGAGGACCGTCGATCGCGCGTCCATTGTGACTATGCGCCCGCGCAGCGCCCACCTGGGGCTCGATGCGGGGTCGATCGGCCCGGCCGCGGAACCGCCCCGCGCGGCTTGGTTAGCCATGGTGCTTACCGTACACTCTTGCGCGGGGACGCATCCGTGACTCACACATTCGACCCGGGGCCGGTCGGGGAGCCATACGCTTCACTGGTCGCCGCGTATCCCGGCCCCGACGTCTACCCGCCGGACTCGTTCCGCGTCGAGTGGGGACCGATCTTCCACCGCGGGCGGCTCGACGGCACCGCGCGGCTGCTGGTGATCGGACAGGACCCGGCGCAGTCCGAGGCGATCGTGCGGCGGATCCTCGTAGGGGAGGCCGGGCATCGCACCCAGGGCCTGATGGCGAAGCTTGGCTTCACCCAGAGCTACGTGCTGGTCAATACGTTCCTGTACTCGGTCTACGGTCAGACGGGCGGCGACCAACACAAGGACGACGCGGGGCTCGTCGAGTACCGCAACAGCTGGCTGCGGGCGATCCTCGGGTCGAATCAGATCGAGGCCGTGCTCGCGCTCGGCGGGCTGGCCGACGACGCCTGGCAGAAGTGGAAGCAGACGTCGGTCGGACAGGGCTACTCGCCCGCCTACCAGCACGTCACCCATCCGACCGCGCCGGAGAGCAGCGCGGGCAAGGACCCGGCCAAGCTCGCGGCGGCGATCGCCGCGATGCTCCAGAACTGGAACCAGGCGCTTGCCGCGCTGCACCCCTTGATCGAGCACCCCGACGTGCCGGGTCCGCTCGTGCCCTACGGCCACGCGTTCGGGCCCGGTGACCGGATCGAGATACCGGAGTTCGACACTCCCGCCGGCCTGCCCGGGTGGATGCGCTCGCCGGGTGCGTGGGCGCAGCGCACGGGCTCGACCGCGGCGGCCAAGCGCGCGACGATCACGGTCACGATTCCATCCGGGGTCATCTGAGCGGATCGCCCCTACTGCAACTGCGGGAACCGGGCGGCCGCCTCGCGGTGCAATCACCGCGGAAAGTTGTGCGATTCGCGCATCCAGTTCAAGCCGGGATAGGTGAAGCGCCGACACTTCGCGACGGGAATCGGAAGCCACCTGAGGAACCCCTCAGCCCGTATCGCACGGCAAACGCTGCAGCTTCCGCGGGCGAGGTCACGGCCGAACGCACCTGCCTCGGACACGGACGTCCGAGGCTACGTTCTCGCGGTTTACCCCTGAGGTAACGGGCGAATCGGCCGGGATGGCCGATGGACACTGGGGTTTCGGGTCACGGCAGGGTGCCGGTGGGCAACTCACGGGCAACCTTGGTTGCCCGCGCTTGGCGGATCGCGTCCTCGGCCGAGATCGTGGGGGCGTCCTCGAGCTCGTCGATCACGTGCCCGTAGACGGTGAGGGTCATCGTCGGTGAGTGCCCCAGCTGCCGGGCGACGTAGATCACGTTCCTGCCCTCGTGCAGCAGCAGCGACGCGAACCCGTGTCTCAGCGCATATGGAACGCAGTACGGGATCACCGCGCTGGCGAGCGCGGTGGACCATTCGCCGCGACGCCACGAGTCGAACCGGTTGCGATCGAGATCGAACACCGGCTCGCTGTCATCCGGGCGGCCTGACACGAGCCTCCACTCGCGCAAGTCCTGCGCGAGCGGGGCGAGCAGCCGAACTGAGCGCCGCCGACGAGTCTTCGCCGCCGAGGCGAGCAGCGTGCGCTCTCCGATATCGCCCCAGCGCAGCGCCCAAGCCTCGTGGGGCCGCAGCCCCGCGTAGGCGAGCACGGACACCAGGGCGGCGCCGCAAGGGTCGCACGCGGCGCGCACCGCCTCCACAGAGGTCGGTGCGAGCACCGTCGGCTCATCCCGCATCGGCGCGGTGGGCGCGCGGACAGCGGCGACGGGGTTCCGGTCGACCAGTTCGGTTTCGACGGCGGTGCGGAGGATCCCGGACAGCACGTTCCGCGCCTTCCTGACCGTCTCATGCCCGAGGTCTCGGCCGACGAGCCCGGCTTGCCACCTGGACACGATCGCCGGGGTGATCGTGTGCATCGCCATCTGCCCGAGGTGCGGCGAGACGTGCGTGTCGTATGCCCACGTGTACAGCGCCCGGCTGGCGGGCGCGAGCATCCCAGCGTGAACCGGCGCCCAGACATGCTCGACGTACTGGTCCAGCGATTGGGCGGGGGCGGTGAGCGTGTCGAGGGTGCCGCGCTGCTTACGGCGGCGAACCTCCTGGTCGAACGCCTGGGCGTCGGCTTTGAGGTCGAACGCTTTGGAGCGGTGCCGGTCACCGTCGAGATACCGGACCCGCCACTTGGGGCCACGCCTCTCGACGCTCATGGCGTGTGCGGGGTAGCGTTGCGGGTGCTCATCGGACGTTCACTCCTTTGGGCCATGCCCTCGGCCGTTCCAGCGGCGCGGGGGCGCTTATTCGTCGGGGTGACTGTACTCGGCATCACGGCTCGCGTTTGAGCGCAAGGCGCGCTTGGTAGCGACAATTCCGCTCACGGCCGCACGCCCGGCAGTGCCGAGCCCCGCGCTTCGGGTCGATGTAGGTGTTCTCGGCGTCGTACGGTGCCCCTGCGGGCAATGCGTCTTCGCACGCTCGAACGCCGTGGCGGTGTCGAGCCACGAGTGCTCAGCCGGCGTGACCGCGAATAGGTGATCAGGCCGGACACACCACCGGTTGCCGCACTGGTGATGCAGAACATGCCCGTCGGGGATTGGGCCGACGAGCAGCGTGTACGCGAAGCGATGCGCCACAGCAGTGCGCTTCACGCCGCGCCTCGGATGACCCATGCACAGCGTCCCGTAGCCCTCGCCGGTGGTCGATCCCGTCCAGGTCCAGCAGAGCAACGACAGCTCGACGCGCGCCCAGAACCGCTCGACGTTGGCCGTGTCGGCGACGGCTTGCGTCAACGGCAGCGTGGTCATTGCCCGCTCCCGAGCGCGCGGCCCATTGGACCCTTGCCGTTACGACGCGCCGGGCGCGATGCCTTCGGCCGCGCCGGCGTAGGCGTAGCGGTCGCCCAGGCTTGCACCGCCTCAGCACTCAAGATCCACCCGCGCCCGCGCTTGACCGCCGCTAGTTCGCCGCGGGCGATCGCCGCCCGGATCGATCGCTCGGAGCGTCCGAGCGCGGCGGCGAGCGTTCTCGGCGTGTACGCCGGCGTAGCCCTGGTATCCGGGTCGGCCGTTCGCTCACCGACGAGCTCGCGCAACCGGGCGAGCGCGACCGGATCGCCAGCGAGCTCGTCCAGCAGAGCGCGGGCCAGATCGCTCACGCGAGGAGGTCCTCGTCCAGGTCGCGCAGCAGCGGCGCACCCGTCTCGCCGACGTCGACCAGCACCCGGTCGTTCTTGACGACCTCGACCACGATCCCCCGCCTCGGCACGTAGCCCGTTCGGACGAAACCGTCGGCGTTGCTCTTGGCGGCTTTGCGAAGCAACGTGGCCACCTCGAGAGCCTGGCTCTTGCTCATGAGCATCACGGCTCTCGCTCCAGATGCCAGCCGCCGCAGTGCCGGCAGCGGACCTTCTTGAACCGCACTTTCGTGTTCACGAGCCGCCTCCGGATGACGCTGTCGGCCTCGGCCCGGGCCGAGATGAACATGGCCTGCGCCGCGACGCAGACCTGTACGCCGCGTCCGTCCGCGGTCCAAGCCATCGTCCCGGTGAAGGGGCGTGGCAGCTCGTCCTCGATGAAGCGACTCTCGGTCACAGCTCGACCTCGGCCGGTCACGCTGCCTCCCGTTCCTGTTCGAGCAGCTCGAGCAGCCTCGCCGTGACGCGGTTCGCCAGCTGGGCGCGCCCGGGCGGGTGGCGGTCCGGGTGGCAGAGCGTCACGAGCGCGCGGAGCTGATCAGCGTCGAACTGCCCGCGCTCGTTCGCGGCCTGCGCTCGGGCGGCGGCCATGAGTCCGGCGGCGTAACCGCGCTCATAGGCGGCGATCGGAGACTCTCGCTCCGGCTGATCGCTCGCGTCGAAGTAGTAGTTGCGGTCGTCGTTGGGGCATTCCTCGCGGAGCAGCACCAGGCACCGGCGGACGCTCGCGCCCGAGGTTCCGTAGCTCTCGGTCTCGTGCCCGCATCTGGGGCAGGTCGCGCAGACCCCCTCGACCTCGTACCCGTCCTCGTTCTCGAGCTCGACGTAGCCGATGTCGCACGGAACTCTCACGGTCGCCCCCTTCCGGCCTGCCGGAATTCGACCTTGAGCCCGGCCGTCGGCGGCGGATGGCAGACACCGCAGATCCACACTGTGCCGGCGGGGAACGCCCAGTCGGAATCCCGGTGAGCCGGGCTCCCGCAGGGCGGCTCTCCCCGCTCGGTCGCGGCGCCGTTGCTCGACGGGGCGCCACCCGTGGGCGCGTCGTTCTCTGAAGCCCCGGGACCGGGACCGAACGGGACCGAAGGGACCGAAGTGTCGTCCTTCGGGGGGACTTTGGTCCCTTTCGTCCCGTTCGGTCCCGGGTCCCTGGCTCTCGGCGAAATGTTCAGCCGCCCACCACCACTGCGCCGACCGCCCCCCGGTCGGGACCATCCGGGCGACCGCGAGCCGGTGGTCGGCAAGCAGCGCGAGGGCGTCGTCGATGGCGCGGGCGTCCTTGTCGTGCGAGAACAGGTCGCGGATGGAGGTGCGGCTCATCCCCGGGAGGCCGGCTGCGCGGAGCGGCTCGAGGATCCTCTCTGCGTCGGGGTCGCCGAGCTTGCCCTCCCAGATCCACGCGACCGAGTCTTCGCAATAGCGCCAGACGGCGCGGGCGGCGTCAAGGTGTTCGCGCCGGAGCTCCGCGGAGCGGTCGGCGACCGCGTACATGAGCGCGAGGCGCAGGACGTGAGCCTCGGAGCGGGCGGTGAGCGCTCCGACGATGCCGCGGACGTCGTCGCTGGCGGCGTTGTAGAACGCGCACCACTCCCGGAACGCCTCGTCGCCCCACCGAAGGCAGGGGTTGTGCTCGCGTGCCCAGGCGATCCCGAGCGCGAGTTCCGAGGCGTGGGGGGCGAGGTCCTCGTCGGTGATGACGACGGCCGGCAGCCGCCGCGCCCGCCTGGTGGCGCAGAACAGGAAGCGGTTGCCCCAGCCGTTGGCGGCGTCGAGCGCGTCGAGGCGGGCGCGTAACTCCTCGCGGGTGACGTGGCCGTTGATGCTGATGTGCGCGTTCGTGGCCTTCATCGGACTGTTCTTGTTGGACACCTCGCCCCAGCCCTGGTCGTAGAACGTCCGCAGCCGCTCGGTGAGCGTGTTCCCGTCGCGCATCGCGACCTTGAAGACGGCGGAGAGCTCGCCCTCGTCGAAGACGCGGCGCTTGTCCGCAACGCCGGTGTCGACTCCTCGACGATGTAGCCGTCGCCGTCGATGTCGTGGGTGAGAGCGAGGTCCTTCTTCTCGTCCTTGGTCGCCCTGCGGCGGCGGGAGCGAGGATCGCGGACGGCAGCGACGATGCCCTCCCCGCTGGTGGCGCCGCCGGTGATGCCGTTCTCCGCCCAGGCAGGGTCGGTCATGCGGACGAGGTCGACGGCGACATCGCGCGTGGAGCCCTTGCGCGAGCGGCTCGTCTCGCCGGCGAGCGCAACATATTCGTTGGCGTGGTGGCGGGTCCGCCCGACCTGAAAATAGGCGGTGCGGCCGATGGCGTTGCCGTAGAAAACGAGCGTCTCGACGAGGAACGCCTCGCGGACGCCCTCAATCTTCGGTTCGAGCGCCAAGACGGCCTCGCCGATGGGTCCGTAGAACGCGGCGTCGTCCATCCGTCGTGGGAAGCTCATGCGGTGCCCTCCTCGTCGGCGGTCGCTCACGCGCTCCTCCGGTCGGCGTTGCTCCCTGCCGGCGTCCTCCTGTAGCGCCACGAACTCGTCGAGCCTGTGGCCGGCGCGCAGATGGTCGCGGGCGTCCTTGCCGTGGGGCGACTCGACCAGGTCCATTCCCGCCACCACACCCGCCAACGAGTCCGCCACGGCTCGCGCGTGCGCGCGCCCGGCGTCGTCTCGATCCGCTACCACGGTCACGGTCGCGCCCGTCAGGACGGCGCTGTATTCCCGTCGCCACTTCCCGGCACCGCCGGGATTGCACGTCGCGACCTCGCCGTGGCGTTCGAGCGCGCGCACGTCCTCCTCGCCCTCGACGACCCAGATCCGACGGCCGGCCGCCACGGCCTCGATTACCTGCGGCAGGCGGTACAGCACCCGGGGCACGCCCTTGATCCCGCCCTTCCAGTCTGAACGGCCCGGACGGCGCTGAAAGAACCTCTTGCCCTCGAACCGGCCGACCTCGAACAGCACCCGACCGTTCTCGTCGGCGTAGCTATAGACGGCGATCGGGTCCCGGCTCGACCCGTTCCGGCTCGGCTCCCACCACGAGTCGTACAGCGCGCCGAGCTCGAGGCCCATCGCCGCGAGCACGTCCTCGGTCGTGCATCCGGCCTGGCAGCAGAGCACGGCGGAGGGGTCGCTCTTCGTGCCGACGCCGATCGAGAGCGAGGCGTGCCGGTCGTCGTGGCTTGGGCAGCGGGCCTCGGACTGATTGCCGTTGCGGTGGACCACGGCATCGCCGAGGCGGTCGAGGATGTGCTCGTAGGCGCTCATTGACGCCACCGCATCGAGACCTCCCGCTCGCGGGCGGTGAGCGTGGCGGTCGGAACCGAGCGCAGGCGCCCCCCGGTCCCCCTGAGCCGCTCCGCCGCCTTCGCCTTCTTGCGGCGCCGCTCGGCGCGCCGGCGCTTGCGCTCCTTCCGGAGCTCATCGTCGTTGCCGTTTCCGGTCCCTGCGATACTTCCGTCAGCGTTTTGCATCAGTTGGTCCTCCGCGCGCTCGGTCTCGTCAGCCGGGCGCGTAGTCGTTAGAGAGGAGCTGCACGCCGCCGGGCTGACGACACCCGCAGTCCAGGCGTGCAGGACCGCCCGGCGGACCGCGCTCGCGGTCAACGTCAGCTCTGAGCGCAGCCCACGCCTCCAGCCGCTGCCACTCCGGCAGCGCCAGAAACTCGCGGAGGCGATCAGCCGGGGTGAGATGACTGAACCGCCGGTGGTGAGCCGCGAAGCTGTACGTCGCCCGCGGCGTGTTGGTGAGGAGGCTCGGGGTCATTGCCGTCCGAGCCGCTCTCGCTGCTGCTGCAGATGACACGTCCGGCACTTGCGGTAGCCGTTAGACGGCTCCACATAGGTGTTCTCCGGTGTGAACTCGTGCCCGTGAACGCAGTGCGTTTTATGCGCGTTCGCTGAGCTGGGCGCCTGACCGCGCAGTACGTTGACCCGATGGGGAACCGGCTCGAGATGCTCGGGGTTGACGCAGCGCCGGACCCGGCAGAGATGATCGATCTCCAACCCCTCGGGGATGGACCCGACGAGCAGCTCGTAAGCGAACCGATGGACCCCGATCCGCCGGTTCTCATACCCCCGTATGTGGCCGTAACCGTCGCGGTTGACCCCGCCCATCCACAGCCAGCAGCCGAGGGTCAGGTCGACCTTCGCCCAGAACCGCTCCTCCGGCGAGCGGTAGTCGATGCACCCCGCCTTGCGGGGTAATGGAGGGTCGCTGTCGCCGGCTAAGTCGCCGGCTGCGGAATCACCACCGTCGCCGCCACGACCAGCGATCCGGGCAGGCCCCTCGCGCCGTGCCCTGTCGGCGCGCGGGGAGCGTAGGGCGGCCACGGCGGTCCGCGGCTCCGGCCGACCCACCGCGATCACGCGAGGCTCAGACCACGGGCCGCCGCGTCGGCGGTTCTGGCTCACGTAGACACCCGTTCGTGGGATGAAGTCGATCCGCCGCACCGACGACGGCTGCACCCGCCCGGCTTGCCAATCCTCCCACCGTTCCGCTCTGAGTGCCGCAACCTCGCGCTGGTAGGCCTCGGGCCACCTCGGCGGCTCGGACTTGATCGAACGAGGGTTCAGCTTGCCGCAATTGATCGCGCGGACCATTGCCGTGCCGCGCGCCACCAAAGCCTTCCTCCTGGCCGCCCTCGCGGCTTTCAGCTTGGCCTGGCGCTCCGCGCGAGCCAGGTCGAAGTCGGCAAGCACCGTGCCCGGTTCTGCCTCGCCGACCGCCGGCAGTGGATGAGGTGTGTTGCCTGTAGGCTCTCGCATGGTCGCTCGTGGTGCCGAGCGCCAAGGATTCGCGAGGCCGTCGGTTCCTGCCCGGCGGCTTTCGCATTTCCTCAGGCCGGTCCGGCGTCCTCCTCACGGTCGGAGAGGAGGTCCGAAACCTCGCAGCCCAACGCCCGGGCGAGCGCGCTCAGCGTCGCCGGGTGCGGCCGCACGAGACCGCGCTCAACCCGCCGGACGGTCGCAGACCCCAGCCCGCCGGCCGCGGCGCCCAGGCGTTCGCGCGAGAGTCCGAGCGCGAGCCTCCGCCGCTCCAACGGCAGGAGGTCGGCGTCACTAATCGTTCGAAGTGTCATAGATGGGATGATCGAACCGGGAGGGGGGGACGTCAAGGGCGCTCGATGCCCTATCGACCTCGCCCGCCACCTCGAGAAAAATCTCGAGCCCGGGACTCCGGACGGCCAACCGCCAGCGAAGGGCTTACCCCCGGCGAGACGTCCCCGGATCCGACAGCCGCACCCGAGGCCAATGCCGACGCTGCTCGAGCGGCGGCTCGCCGAGCTACCTGCTCGGCGTCGTGGCGCCGTCGCCGGGGATCCAGCGGAAGTGTCCGTGATCGCCTCAGTCCACGGCCTGCCCGACGGTCTCGTGCGCGACGGGATTTTGCGCGGCGTGGGCAGCTGAACTGGATGTGGAGCGAGTGCGTCCGCTGCTTACCAGCGTCCGCGCTTCGTTCTGATCGTGCAGCGGGAAGGGTGCGATGAGTGGAAGTAGCACTGATCGCTGACCTAGTGCATCGTGTACGTCGCGACCCACTCTAGAGAGTTGTCTGATCCAAACCGGTAGGACGAGGTGACGGTGCCCCAGTAGTCGTTCGGGCCGGACGAGAACCTGACGTTGCAGCTGATTCGGGCGGCGGACCTGCGCGTGCACGACGCCTTGTACCCGTACCGGTGATGGAACACGCGGGGGAGCACGCCGGAGACCGTGTTATACGTGTATGTCCGACCGGTCGAGACCGTCATCCACGGAAGCCGAGGCGCTGACGGAGCGGAAGGCGGTGGCGTTGTGACCGGCGGCGGAGGGGGAGCCGTGACCGTGAGCGTGTAGACCGGGCTCGCGTACCCGGTGCAGACGATCTGGCCCGTCTCTGGATCGAAGTACGTCGGCTCGCCGTAGATCTGCCAGTAATACATCCCAGGCGTGTTGGTCCAGAACGGTCGCCCGGTGAGCGAAGCGCCTCGGTAGACGCCGAAGTTCGTGGTGCTCTCGACGAGTGCCCCCTCATCGACCGAGTACAGGTCGCTGAGGATGCCGGTGCCGCCGAGCACGTTCCGAGTGGTGACGCGCAGACTCCAGCTAGCCAGCCCGTTCATGTGGGGAACGGGCGACACGAGGGAGAAGCTGACGGGCGTTGATGCGCTCTGCCAAACCGATGAGCCGTCCGCCGGCGAGACGGCCGTCACCGGCAGCGGCGTGTCGTAGATGTCATTCAACCCGCAGCTGGCGCTAGCGGTGCCGGCGCACATGAGAGCGATGGCACCAGAAGCGATCATCCCCCAAGCCAGTCGCACCCCCCTTGCCCACCGCCCGTCGCGCGCGTGGTAGAACCTTGCCCGCTTGCGAATCATCTATAGCTCCTCGGAGATTTTGGATCGCAAACAGACAAGGCCCCCGGCTGCGTGGTGCGCCAAGACGGGGGGATCGGGTCGCCTGCTTGATGCAGTGCCATCTCTTGAGTTATCGGCCCGTCCGCGCCCGAGCGCGATCCTCCGTTTGTAGTAGCGCCGTGTCAGCCCTCGCTCGGCACCACCGGCGCGGGGAGCTCCCCGTCCCAGATGCTCGGTGCGGCAGGCTGCGGATCGCCAATCGTGCTGGCCTCGATGAGCGCGTCGAAGTCGGCACGGCGGATACGGACCCGCCGACCGATGTGCACAGCCGGGAGCTTCCCCTGGTCGATCCATTGCGGACCGTCTGCTGGTTCAGCTTCAGGATCGAGGCGACCTCAGCCACGGTCATGAAGTCATCAGGCACGGTCATGGCGCCCTCGCCTTCTCACGCAGGCCGACGCTACCTGCCGGGCATCAGCCAATGCGCGCGGCTCGCTTAGAGATCGACTTTGTTCATCGCTTTCGGGTAGAGCCGGTATGCGACGGGGCCCCGATGCCGAGCAGCATGTGCGATCCGATAGCGATGGGTTAGGTAACGCTCGATCTGGGCGTCGCCGTTCAAGCTGGCATGGGGTAACACGAACAACTTGGCCTTTGCGCTGCGGATGACACGGACGTGCTCGACAAGGAGGTGGTCGTCCTTCGTGAAGATCACGAAATCGCGCTCAGCTGCGTACCGAATCCACTCGGGATCGGGCGTGCGTTGACCGCGCCGCTCGGTGAACACTTCGGCCAACGTCTGGACCTCAAAGCCCGCCTCCCGAAGCGCTCCGGGCAGCTCAAACCTGCCCAGGCTCCGGTCGACGAAGCAAGGAGGTAGCTCAGGCGCGCCCGACGAGTTCCCGGACTTCCGTCTCCGGGACCGCGAAGTCACGCCCTACCGCTTCAACCGAATCGCCCGCTCTGACCCTGGCAACAACATCCTCAACCCTCGCCGCTCCACTCTCCACCAGCGGCCGACCAGACGCAATCCTCGGATCAACCGTCACCTCGGCAATCTCGTACTTCGGGAGTTGGATTCGCTCCGCGTAGTCGTCGCCTGCAAACTGGATCAGGCGAAGTTGGTTCTCGACCGTTGCTCGCATCTGGCCTTGCATGGTTCGTGGCACCATGAGGTCGCCGTCGCCCCCGACCTCGAGCAAAAGCTCCGCGCCGTCCGTGTAGACGAAACGGTTCGCCAGCGCATACTCGATGCCACCAGCTCGCTGGCGGATCGCTGCGACGTTCTGGCGGATGCGGCGCCCTGGCACGCCGGCGTGCTTGGCGGCGGCGATCACGAACGCCTCGGCGAAACCAATGAAGGGAAGCGATGCGCTGAATCCGCGCTTGCTGACGATTGTGATCAGCGGCGGTCCTTCAAGCGGCTTCGCCCACGATCTCAACGTGGAAGCTGGCAGATCGAGATACTGCGCCGCCTCCGCGAACGTGTAGAGCGGCTGCGAGATCCTGAGATCGGTCGGGCGCAGGCGCTTCACGGCAGGCCTCGGGGTGATGAGCCTAGGACTAGATCTGGGGACACTGATGAGGGCATCGCAACAACGGTCGCACAGACGGCGGCTGATTTCGAGGGGACCATAAAAATCCCTGCAAACAACTTGCTTATCTCACGTAAGGGCTGACCATATCTCAGCTATCGCGCGGCCCAAGCGGCATGTCCATCTTTCGGATGGCGATGATCTTCCGACCGTTGGCCTCCTGATCGTCCGCCCACGCCTGCGCCTCCTCACGGCTCATGAACGGACCCTGCTCCGGTTTCTCATCGCCCTGCGGCTCGCGCACCACGACCCAATGCTCGGACATCCCTACCTCCTCGTTGTCCATGACCGGCCCGACGCGATCCTAATCCGCGCGCCGGACCCGCCGCAAGGGCTTGCTCAGGGAGCGCGGCGCCGGGCAGCGGGAGAGGTCGCAGGCGCCGGGCCTGGGCGCGGGGCATCCTCACCGACGATCTTGGGTGGCCCTACCGGCTTGCGCTGACGGCGTCGGGGCTTGACCTCGACGATCAGCGACGGGAGGGCGATCCCCAACTTCCTCATACAAGAGGTGGGACTCGATCATCGGCGTGCCGCACCAATCGAGCGCGGCCGGCGCTCGAGCAGCCGCTCATCGGGTTACAGCCCGGTCGAGGCCGGATTGTCGAACATGCCCTGCAGCGGGCCGTCGGAAATCCTGACCCCCGGAGAGGCTCATCCGTCAGCTGGCAGAAAGGGGCTTACCCCCTCGCGAGTCGCCCTCAGATCTGGGAGCCGCACCGGCGTAGGAGTCACAACCTTGTCGCGTTTGATCGTGTACCCCCCGCGTGCAAGCCGAGTGCGGGCGTGTGTGACAGCTCGGAGACGGGCGGGCATCGACCGCATGGGACCGGTCGGAGGCTCGGCAAGCGGCCCCTGTTCGGGATCTTCGCGGTCGAGTCCCAACTCGAATTGCGCCGGCGGTCCAGATTGCCGAGTTCGTTTCGAACCAGCAGTCGCAGCGGCTCAAATCTGTCCACTCGGGACTGCTGGAACTAGCCCGATCCAGCAGTCTCAATCGATGGCTCGGAACGGGTCGACGCTGCCGGTGTTTCGTGGAACCAGAAACCGCGTGGTCCAAGGTGCGCGGTCGGCGGCACGCTCGGATGGGCCGCAGGAGCGTCAGGCGGCGCGTGCGCGGACGACCCCTTACTGCGACTGAGCGGTAGGTGACGCCTAGCCACGGCGATGGCGTGAGCGTGCTTGACCGGCTCGTTGCGGAGTGCCGATGCGGTCAGAGGCCCAGGAGGCCGTAGGTCGGTCGAGCACGTCCGAAGCAACTGGGCGAGGGGTTGCGGAGTCCTTACACAACTCTTCCTAATTACCTGAGCAAAGCTGCCGATACATGGCCAGGTGTTCGAGACGGTCTCCAGACCGCTCGAGGGCCATTGGCACCCCCGAGACGGCAGACCGTCTGGCGGACCTCTGTGGGCAGCGCGCCGGCAGGTGGGGCAACCGCCACGCACGGCGGCAGTGCCGGCGTATCGACTCGGTCGGGGTTTTCAAAGTAAAGACGCCTTTTGAGGCGATCTTCCAGAACCCAGATCCACCGGGCGGTGCGGCCCAGCGGATTGTGCCAGCAAGGAATGATCGAATGACTGAAGCAAGTGCTGCAGGGGGCCGTGGACGTTCTCACGACAGCGAGATGGCGGCATCGAATGGCTTTCGCGCCAGCCCGGCCGGGGAGAAGAACGACCGGGATCCCGCGATCGCACGGGCAATCGCGCGTGCCAAGTCGGGCGAGGACGATGCCATCCGCTTCCTCTACCTCCGCTACAAGGACAACGTCTACGGCTACGTGCTGAGCATCCTGCGCGATCCCCACGATGCCGAGGACGTCACCCAGACCGTGTTCATAAAGCTGATCACGGTGATCCACAAGTACCAGCCTCGCGACGTTCCGTTCTTCGCGTGGATCCTCAAGGTGGCGCGCAACGTGGCCCTCGATTCGCTGCGCCAGCGCCGTCAGGTGCCCTGCGCAGAGGTCATCGAGAGCTGGCGTCCGGCTGATGACTTGAGCCACGACCGCCGATGGGGACTCGAACAGGCGCTCGAGACGCTGCCCGAGGATCAGCGCAACGTGGTCGTGCTGCGCCATTTGGTCGGCCTATCCCCGGGAGAGATCGCCGACCGCATGGGCCGCACCGAGTCCTCTATCCACGGACTGCATCACCGCGCGCGCCTGGCCCTGCGCCGCGAGCTGATCCGGGTGGAGTGTGCACCGACCACCCGCTGGCCAACCGCGGCGGCCGCGTAGCACCCGACTGGCACGGGGTGTGGCTCTTGGCACGCAGCGGGGTGCTGGCCCGCTCCGCCGTTTGAGGCAGGAGAGCCAGCGGGCGCCGGCGATGGATGAACGCCGCCGTTGCCGGCCGGCGGTGCGGCGCTCGGGTCAGTCGACGGCGCGGCGCGCAGCTCACCGCGACCTGCACGCCGCCGCCAACGTGCAGACGCATTAGTCGCCGTTCCGGCAGCAAGCCGCAGACTGCCGGTTCGATCGAGTAGGAGCAGCGAACCCCTCCGCTGCCGCTCCCGAGCGATCACAGCAGCAAGCCGTCGGCAGCGGACGATACGACGCCTATCGCAACTTGAGCGGGGGCGGTGGGATCAGGTAAGAGTGCTCTCCTCGCCCGAGGGGATCTCCCGCGCGGCGTCCGCCAGTTTCCCGATCGCGCGGTCGAGGGCATCGCGGTCCTGCGCCCGCACGGCCGCCAGGACGTCGCTCGAGGCCTCGCTTACTGCCTGCCAGGGATCGGCCTCCGCAGGCTGCCACGATCAATCATGTTGCGGATCGTCTGCTGGTTCAGCTTCAGCAGCCCCGCGACCTCCTTGACCGTCAAGAGTTCATCTGGCACGGGTTGAGTCTAACCGAGCCGAACGGACGCCCATTAGCGCGGGTTCCGTCCCTTGACCGCCATGCGAACATACGTTCGCGTTGCCTGAGTATCGCTACACCGTCATCGAGCACGACCCCGACAAGCCTTGGCTCGTCCGCGGGAGCAGCCGCGGCACTGTGACGCTCGACGATGACGCGAGCTTCTTCGCGTGGGCGGCCGAGCATTGGCCGACGCCGCGATGGAGCGTCGAACTCGACCCGTATCAGCTCGCTCCCTGGCTACGGTGAAGCGTTTGGTCGCCGGGCGCGACAACCAACAATCGTGCGCGTCGATGGCGCTTCGCTGAAGCTTGCCGCATTGCGCGATCGTGTGGTCGCCAAAGGCGATGGCACGTCGCGCCCCGGCGCCAGACTCGAAAGCAACAGTCGTGCCGTGGCCGCTGCGACAGCCGCACCTGGCGATCCCAGGCACCGGCGCGTCACGAGCGCGCATGACGCCTTCCAGCTCGAGCGGCAGCGCCCGCGTGACGCGACAATTGCCTCCCAAGAACGTCCCGCGCCCACGATCCCGACCACCCCCCACGACTCGCGGTCGAGGACGCCCGGTCGTGTCACGCCTTGCAGCGCGCCGGCGTGTTCGCGGCGCCCTCCAGTCGGCTAGGCTGGCGTCGATGGCTCAAACGCGGCGTTCGCTGCTCGCGGAGATGGCGCTGCGGTTTGTCGAGCAGCGCGAGGTGCTCGCTACTACATGTCTGGGTTACATCCTTAGTACCTCGGCGACAGCTGGCGAGACGCTCCGCACGTGGTTGGGGGATAGAGGGGTGTCCATCCCGGCGGGCCTCGCCTACCGCACAGAGGTCGTCGACGCGGAGCACGAGGGCCGCCCGGACGTGGTCGCATCTGCAAGTGGTAAGCGCCATTTGATTCTCGAAGGGAAGTTCTGGGCGGCGCTCACCGACGCCCAACCTGTTGGGTACTTGCAGAGCCTCGAGGAGGGCGGATGCTTGCTTGTGGTCACGCCGGAGAAGCGTCTTGTGACTATCGGTGGTGAGTTGGTCCGGCGCTGCCGACAAGCACAACTCAGCATGAGCGACGAGGGGGCGCTCATCCGCGGTGGGGTGTCGCAGGTAGCGGACCGCTGGTGGCTTGGAACCGTGAGCTGGCGGATTCTGCTGGGTCGTCTAGAAGCAAGCCTCGCTGAACGTGGTGACGTCGGTAAGGCCGCGGATGTGGAGCAGCTGGCTGGACTCGCGGACCTCGAGGACCAGGAGGCCTTTCTCCCTGTGGTGCCGAGCGATCTCGCGCAGCCAACCCCACTTCGCGTTCACCAGTTCATGGAACTCGCAGAAGCAGTGTGCCGACGGGGCGTCGAGGCGGGATTTCTCCACAGCGAAGGTTTGCGGCCTGCAAGCAGCCTTGGGCGCTACACGCGGTACATCGGTGCGGGACCAATCCAACTAGGTGTGTTCGTGGATTTGCGCCGGTGGGCGCGTCAGGGAACGCCGCTATGGGTTGAGGCAGCCGTCATTCCCGGTTCGGCGTTCGCCGATCTAGAAGCGACCACACCGCCCGGCGTGTTCTACGACGGCACCCGCGGCCGTCCCGTCGTCCCGCTTGACATCCCGTTACACGTCGAGCATGACGAAGTACTTGACTCGTTGGAAGCCCAACTGCGGCAGTTCGTCGCCCGGATCGAGGGCTGTCCGAGCAGCAAGGGGACCGAGCGACACACCGACAGCTGACAGGTGCAGCGCCCACCCTCGCGGCCGTGCTCGTCGGCCCCGCGCGATCGAAACCGGGACGAGGATCTCCGCAGGATGTGCGAGGAGCTCCCGCCCCACCAAGTCGTTACTTCCCCAACGGGAGCTCGACTCGCAGGCCGCAAGCTAGTTCAAGCTCCGGAGCATGAGAGGGGGTAAGGCGCTCCCGTGCATCTGAAGGACCGAAACTGCTGCAGAATGCCCCGGCCCGGTTGCGACGAACGGCCGCTTGCGGAACGTCCGCTCACTCGTCGATCGCACTGATCCTGACCTCACGCAGCGAACCATCGGCATCAATCCGGGAGTAGGCAAGCTCAACGCGGTGACCGATTAGCGCGGCGAGGCGAGGGCGGCCGAGGGTGGTTACCTGTCGGCCGTCGAGTTCGCAGATCGCGTAGGTGTGGCCGTCACGTCCCGATCGGATTGCACGCAGCGTGGCGGTTGCGTGATGGCTGGCCTTGTACTTGCGCCAGGTGGCCTGCTTGCCGGGGCGGTATATCGATCCGGGCCGCTTCAGCACCGAGCCCTCAAACCCGAGCTCGACAAGGTGATCGTGGCCGGCGCGGCTGGCCGGGGACGGTTGCACGATCCGCAAGCGGTCGCCTACCGGGAACGTCTCCTGCAGAAGCTTCGTGCGCGCGCCCCAGGGAAGCGACCGGAGGTCGTCGCCTGCGAGCTCGAGCAGATCGAAGGCTACGACGTGGAGCTTTCTCGCCGCGGCGACATCGCCCTGGAGTGTGGCTCGGCACACCGCCGCAAAGTCCTGAACGGCTCGGCCGTCCTGGCAGCTGAGCGCGACCAGCTCGGCGTCGAACACCGTCCCCCGGGGTGCCTCGGCGAGCGGCGCGAGAAGCGAACCGAGCCGATCGCCGAGGCTCGTGCCACGGCGCGACCAGGCGCGGATGCGTGCATGGTCGCCGATCTCCACGAGCAGCCTGAAGCCATCCCACTTGGGCTCCATGATCCAGTCGCCCTGCGCCGGCCACGTCGCGGCGGGAGTGCTGAGCATTGGCTCGGGGATCGCCATAGCCGGAGCGTAGAGCCGATGACCGGTCGGCCATCGCTCGTCGGGGGTCGTGTGTCCCGACGGGCGGGCCGGGGTGGTTGACGCGCACCATCTCGGGGGGCATAGACGCGGAAAGCTGGACCTCGACTACGTGATCGGTGGCGCTGCCCATATAGCCCAATGCGACAGCGGGCCAAGCATCCAGTTGAACGGCTCCAATTGCGCTAACCGATCAGTTCCTTGAACGCGGGCTCGTCGCGTATCGGGTCGAAGTCGGAGTCGTCGGCGGCGAGCGAGCGGAGCGTTCCGAATGCTCGATCGCGAGCCGGAGGTGCTCGATCGCGTCGGCCGTCCGTCCGGCAAGGCTCTCGCAGCACGCGACGTTGTAGAGCAGCCCGTGGTACTCGGGGTGGGCCTCGATCAGCTCGCGGCCGCGGTCGGCGGCCTCGGCGTACTCGCCTGCCTCGTAGAGCGGACCGAGCGGCGCCCAGACCTCAAGACCACTGGGCTCGTACGCCTTCCCCGGCGTGCCGCCGAGCGCGATGAGCGTCGTCCCCGGCTCCTCGGCGAACGCCGTGCGCTTGACGCCGGGCCGGACGAAGACCAACGTGCCGGCGGGCGCGTCGCACCGGGTCGCCGTCGAGCTCGAACCTGGCACGGCCGCGTTGCACGAGGTAGAGCTCCTCCTCTCCGTCGTCCTCGCCCTCGTCGTGCTCGTTGATGATCCGGTCGCCCGCCTCGCGACCGTCCAGGCGTTGACGCCGAAGGACATGATGCCGAAGTGGTGGCGGACTGGTCGCGAAGGACAGCGGCCGTCGCTGATCTCGTCGATCTCGTCGAGGTGCGCCACTGCGTAGCGACTCATCGGGCCTCCTGCAGCGTCGTCTTGAGAAATCCGGGCTACGGAGTCGAGGCTAGCGGTCACCCCGCCCGCCTCAGGTTCGACCAACGAGACTGCCCCTACGATCGAGTTACGGCAGTCTGGCGGCCGACCAGCTCAGCAGGTTCGGGGCGAGCACGATCGGCTGCTGCTTGTAGCCCGGAGCGGAAGTGGCCGACCTGCCCGGCCGGGCGCGCCGAGAGGCTCGACACTAATCGGCGTCGCGCACCTTGTCCCCCGAAACGATGAATGTAACGCTAAAGCCCGGCGCGTCCGCGGCGATCGTGGACATGTGGCGACCGGCTTCGGGGGTGGGGAAAGTGACCGACCACACGTACCAAAGCTCCCGCCAAGAGCACGCAACCGGTGTTGGCGGAGCAGAACGGGCAAACGGTCGACCGATGCAGGGCGCTCCCATCTGATCACACGGACCGCGACCAATGAGCGATAGTCCGCGGTGAGATGAAGCTGCGGCACCCTTGGCGTTGGATCGGTCAAGTCGATGGATGAGCAGAAGTTGGTTCACGACCTAGTTAGGCGCGCCGGTGTCGTCGAGCCGCCCCCGGTCGGAGCGGGGACTTTTGCCGGCGAGTCGCTCCTAGTCCTCCGCGGCGGAGGTAGGTCAACCCTGGATATCTACGATCGGCACGGGAGGCAGATCGGCACTGCGAAGCGGACCTCCGGTCGAAACTCCCGCAACCATCGCTATGAGCTTCTCGACCCGCGTCCGGGCTTGATAGTCACCGACGTATCCAAGAGTCGTTGGGCCGTTGGGGACGAGTTCACGATCGAGGGGGCCGACGGATCGCCCATAGCGTCCGCGTATCGATGGATGGCGATGGGCGGACTCCTTCCGGACGAATGGCCCATAGCGGACGCCGAGCGATGGATAGACGGGCCACTCGGCCCACAGCGGGATGATCGTCCAAATTCTTACTCCGACAGCGTCGTTTTTTTGCGCGATGGCGAACCCATCGCGGGCCTCTGGAAGATGTCTTCCGAGGAGCTCAGGCGCACCCGCCCTCGAGATTCGGGATCAAGCCGTCTTCGGAAGTTCCTTGACCGATTCGCCGACGACAATCTGTTCTATGTGGACGATCAATCGGGTCGGCTGGCCGCGCGAATCACCCGCCTGTCCGCCGGCTATGTGATTGAGCTACAAGCAGGCACGTCGGAGCCGCTCTCGACTATCGCGGTGGCGGCCTGCATCGCCAACTACGGCTTCGTCCCAGAGTCGGGAGGCGGAGGGGGCGGCGCGGCGTAATCGGGTCAATCGCCTTACGTGATCGGGTTTCGGCTCCGTGAACGATGGCGGGAGCGCCCGCGCTGTAGCACCTCGGTTGCGTGGCCGATCCGGATGATGACGTTCGCGGAGCTTGACTCGACTGGCGCGAGGCATCGCCGCTCGGCTGAGTATTGGCGCTGTCAGCTCCGCCGCCGGTCGCCCAGCAGCCATCGTCGGACGAGCGCTGCCGCTTCGATCGAGAAGGATCAGTCTCGGCGTTTGGCGATCGGGTCTCGGGGAAACGAACGCCTGGCTGACCGCCTCGTGGGTCTGCACTAGCCTCCGCGGCGTGTCTCGTGAGGAGCTGCCGCGGTTCCTTGCCCCGATGCTGGTCGGGTCCGGCCCGCTGCCTGAGGGTCATGGCTGGCTTCGCGCTTCCTGACCACTCCGGCGCGAGCCGCTGCGGATCGGACTCGACCGTCCAGCGCGGAGCCGGGCCAGTGCTCAGTGGCCCAGGCATGGACGTCGAGCCCGTCCGCCAGCCCCCACTTCCTTGTTACCGGTATGAGTCGGCCCGCGACGCCGGGGGCTTGAGCGTGCTGTCAGCACCCTGACATTCGGCTGACGGCCGAGCTAAGCGCTCTAGCGGGTGCCGGGCCGGAGCGTACTTCTTCCGCTTGGTAGAGAGCGACGACGGCGGTGCGTCTCAACGAGCACGGGGGGCGCCATCGCGCTCGGAGCCTCCTCCTCCTCCTCAGGCCGCCGCCGTCGCTCTGACCCATGTATGGCGAGGCCGCTGAAGACGACCCGAAGAATCGGTAACTACCTCGGCGACAACTGCCACGGGTCGAGCTGGACGCTCCAGCGCGGCGCCCGGCGAGTAGGCGGTCTGGACTTCGACGCTCGCGAGGACGATCCGTCAGAGCCTGACGACTTCGACCCACCAGCGGACCAGCCCTTGGCCGACGAGTGGAAGTGGGGACGACACGGCCCAGGGCACTGCCCCTCTGATCGAGTTGCAGCAGCCTCGACGAGTTCCCGCTATTGACCGATCTCAGTAGCACGCCGTCGACCGCGCACGACGCGGCAGCTCTGACGAAGACAGCCAAACGCTGCCAGCTGATGGTGTCAGCCGCTGCCCACGTCATCGAGCTTCCCGCAGGCAGCCTCCCACGAACACCGGCCCGGTTCAGCCCTCACGCAAGCGACGAGGTGCCCATGACCCCCGCGAGTGCCCCCAGAAACCGAGAGCGGCACGGGCGTAGGAGTCACACGATCGCGATCGCGCAGCTGCACCCCCCGGGCTCGAGGCTGAGCGCGGCGCGCGTGCCCGAGCCGGGGCGATCGCCGGGGGACGGGCGGCCTCGGCCACCCTGCCGGACCTCGAAGGCGTGTGTGCGCGCGTGAGCCGTGGCCCGGGCGGCGTGAGAGGCTCGGTCCATCGGGGGGGCGCGCCTGAAGAGCGAGACGCCGATCTCGACGGCGTCGTCAAGTGGGTCATCCTGACCCACTTGCTTCGGCGCCTCGGCCATCGGCGCGGCCGGCACGAGCACGACGTCGGGTCCTGCTGCTCTCCGCATTCTTCGGCCGCACACCTGTTGACCAACGATCGTCACTGGCCACCTTTCTAAAGGTGGTGGCGCTGTACGTCGGTTACGAGCGCGAGTCCCGCTCGGTCCCAGTCACGAACACCGCGAATGTACACCTAACGCTTACGTTTAGTGTAGGATAGGTCCAGGAATAGCCTGTCAACCCTACGGAAGGGGCGAAATACCATGAATCCACTGCCGGCACTCAGTCCGCAGCGATGCGTGACCTACCGGCGCGTGTCGAGCGCCGAACAGGAGAAGGCGTCCGGCCTCGGGCGCCAGCGGAAGGCCTGCCAGGCGTACGCGGACACCCACGCGCTCGAGGTCGTGGCCGACCGGTTCGAGGACCGCAGCGGCACGTTGCCGATGGCCGAGCGCAGCGAGCTGACCGCCGCGCTCACGGACTGCCTCGAGCACGGCGCCGGGATCCTGCTCGTCGAGGAGAAGAGCCGGCTGGCGCGCGACGAGTACGCGGCGTATGACGCGCTCAGGTCGTTCGCCACCGCCGGCGTGAGGGTCGTCTACGCCGATGGCTCGGGCAGCAACGGGGCGAGCGATCCCGCGGCGATACTGATCGACTCCATCGGCCACAGCATCGCGGCCTATGACCGGCGCGTGATCGTCGCCCGGATGGCGGCGGGGCGGAAGGCGAAGGCCGAGCGCGACCCGCGGTCTCGGGCGCAGGGCGGCAGGCTGCCGTACGGCTACAGGCGGACGCGATCGGGCGGCGTCGAGGTCGAGGTGGACGCGGCGACCGAGGTTCGCCGCGCGTTCGAGCTCGTGCGTGACGGCTATACGGTCCGCGACGCGGCAGCTGCTCTCGGCTGGCATCCGACCATGCTCGCGCGGGTGCTGAAGCGGACCGAGTACAAGCAGGCCGGCGACTGGCGGGTCGTGGATCCGAGGGTGTGGAACGCGGCTCAGGCGGCGCTCGCCAGGCGCCGCAAGCGCGCCGCCTGACCTACCTTGGTCGCGCGGTTCGGGGGAGTCTCGCCGAGAAGTGCCTCGCGCGCGCGCGCGAGGGATGGGCTACGCTGGTGTGCCTCGCGGGGCCGTTGGATCGCGTGTACCGGGGCGCGTGATCCTGTCTGCAACTGGCTTGACTTTTGTTGTTCGGGGCCGCGTGCGGACGGGATCATCGCCTCGCCGATCACAACCCCTCCTCCAGGGCCATACGGTCGATCTCGTCGTCAGACAGCGCGATCCCGTACGTCTTGCGCTCGAGACGCGCGACGCGAGCCTCCGCGCGCAAGAGGCGAACCTCGAGCGCATCGGTCATCCGCCCGAGCACCTTCCGCGTGACGAGCGTCGACTGCGTGACTCCCAACTCGATTGCGAGCGCCGCGATCGCATCGCGATCGGCCTCGCTGATCCGGATTGAGAACATCGCCTGCTTCGTGCCCGGCTTGGGCATGCGAATGAGACGCTGATACCCGGCCTCCGCCTTACGGGTTTTCTCACTCATGACTCGATCTCCTCGTAATAGCCGACGACCTTTCCCTTTCTATGTGGCGCCGGACAATCGCGCGTCGACGACGTCGAGCACCGCGACGACGCCCTTGATGTGCTCGAGTGGCGCGTCGCGACGGACGGCGTTGACGAGCTCGTCAACGACGCTGATCCGCAGCTGCTGAAGCTCGGTGTCGGTGAGGCCGTGGCAGCCGGGTGCGGCGTGCTCGAGGCGGGTGTGCTCGCCGCCGCAGACCGGGCATCGGTAGCGGATCGTGACGGCGGCCGGCTGGTTGCGCGCCTGGCGGATGCGGGCTTCTGCGCGCCCCCACGACTGCGCGGATCGCGTGATCGAGGCGCGCCGGCGTCTCACGTCATGTGTCGTGGACGCGGTCGGTGGCAGGAAGTGACCAACGATCGTCGCTGGTCAATTCCCAGCCGCGGGCGAGCCAGCCGGGCGGTACGCCGAGGACGCGCCCGAGGTCGACGACGTCGGTCGGGGTGAGCGGCTCGGCGCCCTTGACCACGCCGCTCAGGTGGCCGTAGGCCACGCCGGCCTCGGCAGCGACCCGACGTAGCGGCGGGTCGCCGGCGAGCAGCTGTGCGGCCCGGACGCGGCGGCCTGCCTGGGCCCGGGGCGAGTCTCGCGACAGGACCGCGATCGGCTGGCCGGAGCGGGCGGTGTGAACAGATGCCACGGGCGCATCCTTGCGGTTGCGCGTCTCGACCTCAAGTACTCGAGCCGACGAGCGGCGCTTGGGAGACGGCGTATGGCGGCGAGGCCGAGGCGTTTCTGTGGGCGGCGGGAGCCTATGTCGTGGGCAACCTGCGGGCAACCTTCCTGGGCGGCGACGGGTTTCGCGGCGTCCACCCCAACCCCCGAATCCCCTATGCGTGCGGGGTTTGGGAACGCTCCAGAGACGATCGCGGCCGGGCGCGGCTACCCCTGAGGTAATCGACGTGCGCGGCGGCGATTGGGATCGTCCGCCGCATGACAACACACGAACTCACTTACCCGGTCCCCGCTCGTTCGCGGTCGTCCGCGAGCCGCTGGCTGCCGTTGCCGGTGGTCCTGGCGGGGACGTTCATGGTCGTACTTGATTTCTTCATCGTCAACGTCGCGCTGCCCTCGATGCAGGCGGACTTGGGCGCGAGCGACAGCGCGATTGAATGGGTGATCGCGGGCTACGCGCTCACCTCGGCGGTCTTCGTGATCACGGCCGGCCGGCTCGGCGATCGCTTCGGTCGCCGGCGCCTGTTCTCGGCCGGGCTCGCGCTGTTCACCGTCGCCTCCCTGGCGTGCGGAGCGGCCGCGACGCCTTTGCAGCTCGTGGTCGCCCGCTTGATCCAGGGCGTGGCGGGAGCGATGCTGACCCCGAACGTGCTGTCGATCATCGGCGTCCTTTACTCGGGACAGGATCGGCTGCGCGCGCTGAGCGTGTACGGAACGTCGTTGGGGCTCGCCGCGGTCGGCGGCCAGCTGATCGGCGGCGCCCTGATCGCGCTCGATCCGGCCGGCCTCGGATGGCGCAGCTGCTTCCTGATCAACGTGCCGGTCGGCGTGGCCGCGCTGGCGATGGCGCCGCGCGTGATCCCGGAATCGCGTCAGCCCGGCGCGCCGCGTCTCGATCGCGTCGGCACGCTGCTTGCGACGGCGGCGCTCACCGCGGTCGTGCTGCCGCTACTCGAAGGGCGCCAGCACGGCTGGCCGGCGTGGACCTGGCTGTCGCTCTGCGCGGCGCCGGTGTTGCTGGCGGTGTTCGTCGCCCACCAGCGGCGGCTGACCCGCCGCGGCGGCAGTCCGCTGCTCGACGTGTCGCTGTTCGCGCACCGCTCGTTCAGCGGCGGCCTGCTGACCCAGCTCTGCTTCTGGGCGGGCCAGGCGTCGTTCTTCGTGGTGCTCGCGCTGTACCTCCAGAACGGGCGCGGCCTGCATCCGCTCCCGGCCGGACTGGTGTTCACGATCCTCGCTGTGGCGTACGTCGCGGCGTCGATGCGCTCGCCGGCGCTGACCGCGAGGTACGGCCGGGCGGTGATCGCCGCCGGGGCGCTGGTGCTGGCGTGCGGGCACGGGCTACTGCTCGCGGCGGTGTCGGACGTCGGCGTGGGCGGCTCGCTGGCCGTGCTCGTGCCCGGGCTGCTGTTCGTCGGCGCCGGGATGGGACTCGTGCTCGCGCCGCTGGCCTCGACGATCCTGCAGTCGCTCGAGCCCGAGCGCGCCGGGGCCGCCTCGGGGATGCTGACGACGATGCAGAGCGTCGGCAACGCCCTCGGGGTGGCGGTGACCGGAGTGATCTTCTTCGGCGCCCTGCACTCCGGCTACGCGCGGGCGTTCGAGGTCGCGCTGGCCGAGCTTGGGATCCTCCTGATGCTGGTCGCCGCGCTGACCCGGCTGCTCCCCAGCCGTGCCTAGCGGTCTCGGCGTCGCGCTCGCGTAGAATCAGCTGAGCGGGCGCGGCGCCGCACCGGAGAGGGGAATCCAGTGTTGCTGAGTTTGGGTCTAGGGTTCGGCCGCCGAATCGTCGTGGTCGCAGTGGCGTTCGCGCTCGTGTTCTGTGCCTCGGCGCGGGCCGATCGCGCGTTCACGCCGCGATTCAGTACGAACGCCAGCGGCGACATCACGATCGTCGGCAACACGCTCGAGACGTGTCAGGGCTCGGTGGCGGGCTGCGTGAACGCGCGCGCGGGAACGGGAAGCGCGCTGAACAACAACAACTTCGTGATGGAGCGAGTCAATGTCGATCGGACCGCACTCGACTCCTCGTCGGCCACGCTAAGCCTGCCATCCGGATCGCGGGTGCTGTTCGCCGGGCTGTATTACGGCGCTCGCACCAATGCGGGTACGGGCGGTAAGTCGGTTCCCACCAGCCCGTCTCCCGCGCTGAACGTGGTCGAGGTGAAGCTGCCGGGGGCGTCCAGCTACGAGAGGCTCACCGGGCAGCTCGACCAGAGCGCCGAGGTAACCGGGGCGTATGGCGTCTTCGTCGACGTGACCGACCAGGTGCGGCACGGCGGATCGGGCATCTACACGGTGGCGAACGTCCAGTCCGCCACCGGCGAGGATCGATACGCCGGATGGGCGCTCGTCGTCGCCTACGAGGCGGCCGGCGACCCGCCGCGTAACCTCGCCGTGTTCGACGGCCTGCAGTCGGTCACGCAGGGCAAATCGGCCCTGACGATTCCGGTCAGCGGCTTCCAGACGCCGCTCAGCGGTGCCGTCCGCACGCGGCTCGGGTTCGTCGCGTATGAGGGCGATCTCGGCCTGACGGGAGACAGCGCCAACCTCAACGGCTCTCCCCTGACCGACGCGCTCAACCCGTTCAACAACTTCTTCAACAGCAAGATCTCCGTCGACGGGCGCAACCGGACGGAGAAGAACCCGGACTACGTCAACCAGCTCGGGTTCGACGCCAAGCTGATCGGGATAAACGGGATCCTCGCCAACGGGGCGACCAGCGCGAACATCGCGCTGAAGACCACGAGCGATCAGTACCTGCCGCAAGCGATCACGTTCGCCACCGACCTGTACGCGCCCGTGATCCGCGCCACCAAGACAGTCGCGAACCTGACCCATCCGGCCGGCCCCGCGCGACCCGGGGACACGCTGCGCTACACCGTGACCTACGCCAACGACGGCCTCGAGGCGGCGCAGGGATTCGTGGCCGAGGACGCGCTCCCGGCCGGGACGACGTACCTGGCCGGCTCGCTGCGCATCCCGGGGGCGCCGGCCGCCGCCGCCAGCCCGAGCGATCTCCCGGGCGACGATCTCGGCGAGTACCACGGCGCGGCGCGGACCGTGAGGTTCTTCCTCGGGGCGGGAGCGGCGCCCGGGGCCGGCGGGTCGCTGGCTCTCGCCGGCCAGCCGGGCTCCACCGCGCAGGTCAGCTTCGACGCACGCGTGGACGAGAACATCACCGAAGCGCGCGAGATCACGGATGTCGCGAGCGCCTCTTTCGTCGCACCAAGCCTCGGCAAGCAGCTGAGCGCGCTGTCCTCGCCGGCGACGGTCACGGTCGTGCCGACGCCGCTGCCGCCCCCGCCGGAAGCCGACCTGGCCACGGCCGAGACCGAGACGGTGGCCCCGAGCCCCGGTGGCGGCGACGTCGTGGACAGTCACATCCTGATCGAGGACCACGGCCCGGCGGACGCGACCGACGTGATCATGCACGCGACGGTGCCGCCCGAGGCGGTGATCGACTCGGTCACCACCGACCAGGGGTCCTGCTCGGTGACCGGGAACGAGGTCACGTGCGTGGTCCCGCACCTGGACAGCGGCGGGAGTGTGGACGTCAACATCGTCGTGGTCGAGCCCACCGCCGATGCGTCAGCCGGCTCGATCACCGAAACGACGGCGACCGCGGCGCAATTCGACCCGGCCCCGGCCAACAACTCGGCCGAGGCGTCCGCGCCGGCACCCCCGCCCGGCGCCACTCCGGCCGACGCCGCCCTTGCCGTCGACGTGCACGACAGCTCGGCCACGGCTCCGCTCGGCGGCACGGAGACCGAGGTGATCACGATCGTCAACGCCGGTCCCGATACCGCCACCGGCGTTGACGTCACCGACGCGCTCGGCGCCGCCGCGGAGCTGATCGCGGTCAGGCCGGGATCGGCCTCGTGCGCGCCCGGCATCCCGCTGCAGTGCACGATCGACGCGCTGCCGGCGGGATCCAGCCAGACCATCGATCTCGAGGTGCGTCCCCTGAGGCCGGGGCGCCTGATCGACGCGGCGACCGTCAGCGGCGATCAGTTCAGCCCGGATCTCGCCGCTGAGTCGGCGATGGCCGTTGCCCGGATCACACCACGTCGCACCGCCGCGCGGCTGCGCATCGTGCCGGTTCGGCCGGTCACCAAGCGCGGTCAGGCGGTCGAGTTCGTCGTCACCGCCGGCGTGATCAAGCCGGTCCCCGGGGTCGAGCCGAAGATCTGCATCATGCTGCCGCCCGGGCTTCGGCTGATCTCCGCTCCCGGGGCGACGACCAGCGCTTCGATGCTCTGCCGGCTCTTCACGGACCTGATCAGCGGCAAGCCCCGGAGCTTCCGCTTCCGAGCCCGGGTAGGCGCGGTGCCGCGCGCTGGGGCCAACTTCTCGGTCCGCGGGCGGCTCACTGGGTCAAACTTCGCGCCCACTGGCGCGACGGCGGCCGTGCTGGCGCCGCCGCCCGTGGTCGCCTGTCCGTCGCGCGCGACGCCCGATCCGTGGGGACGGCTCGCTTGCTGAGGAGCGAATCGGCCGCTGGATCACACACGCCGAGCTCGACCTGGACCCGGATCGGAAGCGAGCGGACGGGGCACGCGTAGCTGGTCGCCTTCAGCACCGGCACCCACTCCCCGTCCGCGCGCCGGAAGACCGCGGTGATGAAGCCCGTGTAGCGGCCGCACGGAACGGCGTGGTCGAAGTCGGCGCGCGCGAACCTCGGGTCGTGCAGCGCGATCGCGACGCTCAGGCACCGGAGCGGATAGCCGTACGCCGCGGCGACCCCGGCCGGACCAGGCGCCCGCGCCCGGGCATCTCGTGGACTCGCCCGCAGATGATCGCCGTGCCACGGCCCGACCGCCAGAACGACCGCGGCGATGGTGCCCGCCAGCGCGCCGGCAAGACCGATCGCGCGGCGCCGGTGGGGTCCTCGCGCCGGGCGGCCAGGAGCGGCCGTCACCGTGACCCGCACCACCGATGGCGGGGCCCCGATCTGGTCTGGCTGGCGCGACTTTGGCGTGATCAGCCTCCGTTGGCCAGCGAGGCCTCGATCGCCCGGGCGCCCTTGAGGTGCACCTTCGGGACGTCGAACTCCCAGGTGGATCCGTCTTCGAAGCTGACCTTGAGCACGCCGGCGATCCGCCCCTTCTCGATCGCCGCGCCGCGCACGGTCGCGCGCGGGGCCGACGCGATGACCTCTTCGGTCGGCTTGGGCTTGAACGCACCCCGCTTGGCCTTGTAGAGCACGACCTCGCCTCCCGACACGGACAGATACGCGATGCCGCCCTTCGCCAGCGGCGACGCTCCCTCGGTGCCCGCCCCAGCGGCGCGCTCGGCGGTCATCGACCCGAGCGCGCCCAACACCTCGCGGCCGGCCGTCGCGGCCACGATCGACCGGATCATCCCCCTCGGCTCAACGAACGTCGCGGCGTCTGCCATGTGTGACTCCCTGTTCGTAGTTAGGCGACGCCGGCCGTCTGCCCGACGTCCATGTATTGGCCGGCGTCGACGAGCACGTCGTGCATCCGCTCCACGATCTGGTCGAGCACCGCGGCGTCTGAGATCAGCGGCGGCGCGATCTGCAACACGCTGTCCCCGCGGTCGTCTGGCCGCGCGATCAGCCCGGCCTCGAGCAACCTTGCGGGGAGGAACCCACGCAGCAGGCGGTCGCGCTCGGGGGCGTCGAACGGCTGGCCCGAGGCGTCGCGGACGAGCTCGACGGCCCAGAAGAACCCGCGCCCGCGCACATCGCCCACGATCGGAAGCGAGCGGAGCTCCTCCAGGCGCGCCTCGAGGTGACTCTCGTGCCGGCGGACATTCTCGAGCACGCCGTCGCGCTCGAAGATCTCGAGGTTGCGCAGCGCCACCACCGCCGAGAGCGGATGGCCGCCGAAGGTGATCCCGTGGCGGAACAGGACGCCGGGCTGATAGAGCGGCTCGGCCACGCGGTCGGAGACGAGCACGGCGCCCATCGGCGCGTAGGCCGAGGTGATGCCCTTGGCGACGGTGGCCAGGTCGGGGACGACGCCCTCGCGCTCGATCCCGAGCCACTCGCCGAGCCGCCCGAACCCGCAGATCACCTCGTCGGCGAGGAGCAGCGCGCCGCACTCGTCGGCCAGCTCGCGCAGGCCCTGCCAGTAACCCGGGGGCGCGAGCAGGCACCCGCCGGCGTTCTGGACTGGCTCGGCGATGATCAGCGCGACCTCGTCGGGGCCGGCCGCTTCGATCGCCTCGCGCATTTCTTGCAGCAGGCGCGCGCAGAAGGCGTCCGGGTCATCGCCGTCGGGGGCGCGGAACGCGTTGGTGTTCGAGACGTGGGTGACGTCGATCGGGGGAGGGCCGAACGCCGCCTTCATCGGGGCGACGCCGGTGAAGGCGAGCGCGCCGAGCGTGACGCCGTGGTAGGCGATGTCACGCGCGATTGCCTTGCGCCGCTGCGGCTGCCCGATCGCCTCGAAGTGCTCGCGCACGAACTTCCATGCCGCCTCGACCGCCTCGGAGCCGCCCGAGGTGAAGAACACGTGGTTCAGGTCGCCCGGCATCAACTCGGCGAGGCGCTCTGCGAGCTCGATCGACGGCGGGTGCGCCGTCCCCCAGTTGGTGTTGAAGGCCAGCCGAGGTAGCTGGTCGGCGATCGCCGAGACCATCTCCTCGCCGTAGGAGTAGCCGATCTGGGCGCAGAACAGGCTCGACAGCGCGTCGATGTACTGGCGGCCCGCCGTGTCGAACACGTACGGCCCCTCGCCGCGTTCCAGCACGAGCAGCTCGCGGCCGCTGTCGTACGCCGCGTGATGGCGCGTGAAGTGAAGAAGCAGGTGCTCGCGTGCCGACTGCTGCAGCTGCTCGTGGTTCATGCTCGTCATGACGTCACCGCCTGGCTCGATCTTTCAGGTGACTCTAGGTTCTCGCGCCGGAGCGGTCCGCGAAAGGCCCATCGCGTCGAGACTATGACCCCGCGGTTCGACACGTCGTCCAATCGCGGCTCACCCCCCGCGCTGCGGCTACTTGTACCTCAGGATGACGATGTTATGCTGCCCGACCTCGCCGGTCCGATCTCCTTCAACGTCGAAAGCACGGGCAGCAGCCCGTCGTGCATGTGGTCGGCCCACAGGTAGAGGTTGATCCCAAGCTTCATGGTCGGGGTCCGGAGCGATCGACCGGAAGCGCCCCGAAGCTCTGGCTCACCGGCATCAGCTCGATCAGATTGACGTTCACGTGCGGCGGTTGGAAGGTCGCCCACTCGACCGCGGCCGCGATGTCGTCGGGCGTGAGCGGCTCGGTGCCCGCGTATAACCCGGCGGCGCGCTCGACGTCGCCGGCGAAGCGGACCTCGGAGAACTCCGTGCCGCCGACCAGGCCCGGCTCGATGCAGGTCACCCTGACGCCGGTCCCGTGCAGGTCCGCGCGCAGGCCCAGGCTGAACTGGTGCACGAACGCCTTCGTCGCGCCGTACACGTTGCCGCCCGGGTACGGGTAAGTGGCCGCGATCGAGCCGAGGTTGACCACGTGACCACGGCGGCGCTGCACCATGCCGGGCAAGAAGGCCCGGGTCACGTACGCGAGCCCCGTGCAGTTGGTCTCGATCATCCGCTCCCAGTTCTCGAGGTCGGCCTCCTGCGCCGGCTCGAGGCCAAGCGCCAGCCCGGCGTTGTTGACGAGCACGTCGACCTCGGCGAACGCCGGTGGGAGCGATGCGGCCAGCCGCTCGATGGCGACCCGGTCCCGCACATCGAGCACTGAAACAAAAATCAAATCCTCGCCGAACTCGTCGAGCAGGCCGGCGAGCCGGTCACCGCGGCGCGCGGTGGCAACCACGCGCACGCCGGCGCGGGCGTAGCGGCGGGCAATCGTGGCGCCGAACCCCGAGCTGGCGCCGGTGACGAGGGCGACCCGCGGTGGCATGACCAGGCATCCTAGGATGTCCGATCGTGCAGGAGGAGCCCGGCACCGTCGACGAGCTGGACACGCCGTCGGTCCTCGTCGACCTCGACGCGTTCGAGCGCAACGTGAGCGTGTGCCTGACCCGGCTCGCGCGCGTCAACGTCAGGCCGCACCTGAAGACGGCGAAGAGCCCGGGGGTGGCGCGGTTGCTGATCGACGCCGGCGCGCGGGGTGTGTGCGTGGCCAAGCTGAGCGAAGCCGAGGTGATGCTCGCCGGGGGGATCGACGATCTGCTGATCACGACCGAGATCGCCGGCCCGGTCAAGGTGGCGCGGCTCGCGCGGGTGGCGTCCGAGTGGCCGCAGGCGCGGATCCGCGTCGTGGTCGACTCGCCCGAGGGCGCGTCGGCGCTCGATGCCGCGCTGCCCCGGACGCTCGAGACGCTGGTCGATGTCAACGTCGGCCAGGACCGCTGCGGCGTGGCGCCCGGGGACGCGCTCGCGCTGGCGGACCGGATCGCCCCGCTCGAGCGCCTGCGGCTCGTGGGGATCCAGGGCTACGAGGGCAACCTGCAGCACGTCCGCGACCCCGGTGAACGCCGGCGGCGCTGCGACGAGTCGATGGCGCGCCTCGAGTCGGTCGCCGGGTGGCTGCGAGGCGGTGGGCACGCGGTCGACGTGGTGAGCACCGGCGGTACCGGCACGGCCGAGTTCTGCGCCGAGCACGCGGTGGTGACCGAGGTCCAGCCGGGCTCGTTCGCCTTCATGGACGCCGACTACCTGGACACGGGCGGGGTCCCGTACAAGTCATCGCTGGCCGTGATTTCGACGGTGATCAGCCACCCGGCGCCCGAGCGCGCGGTGATCGACGCCGGGCTCAAGACGCTGTCCAACGACTGTGGGCCGGCGCGGCTGACCGACGCTCCGGGCTGGAGCTACGAGCCCGCCGGCGACGAGCACGGACGGCTGAGCCCCACCGGCTCGGGCGATCGCCGCGCGCTCGCGCTGGGCGACCGTGTGACGCTCATCCCGTCGCACATCGACACGACGGTCAACCTCCACGACGTCATGTACGCGCACCGCTCGGGGTGGATCGAGGCGGTCTGGCCGGTGGCGGCTCGCGGCCGGGTGCAGTGACGGCTCTCAGCTGTCGAAGCCGAGGCCCATGCGGTCGAGCGTCTTCAGCCAGATTCCGCGGTGGCCCTCGTTGCGATCGGCCGCGGCCAGCCGGTTGCGCGTGAGCTGGATCACCGCCGTGCGCAGGGGCTCGGGCGGGAACGGGATCGGGCGCCGTCGCACCATCGCGAGCTCAGTCGCCTCTGAGGCGCGGCCGTCGAGCAGATCCAGCGCAACCCGGGCGCCGAAGCGGCTGGCGGCCACCCCGAGGCCGGTGTAGCCGAGCGCGTACACGACCCGGCCGCCAAGCGCGCGGCCGAAGAACACCGAGAACCGGCTGCAGGTGTCGATCGCGCCGCCCCAGCGATGGGAGAAGCGCACGCCTTCGAGCTGGGGGAACACGGTGAAGAAGTGCTGCGAGAGACGGGCGAACGTCGGCTCGTCATCGTCGAGCTGGGGGCCGACCGGGCCACCGTAGCGGTAGACCGCGTCGTACCCGCCCCACAGGATCCGGTTATCGGCGGTCAGCCGCGCGTAGTGGAACTGGTTGCCCATGTCGCTGAGTCCCTGGCGCTCGCGCCACCCGATCGCGTTTTGGGGGATCGGCTCGGTCACGAGCACGTAGTCGTAGACGGGCGCGACGTAGCGCCGGATCGCGGGCACGAGCGGTGGGTACGCGCTGGTGGCGAGCAGCACGCGGCGCGCGTTGACCACGCCGGCGTCGGTGACGACTGCCTTGTTCAGGTCTCTGACCGGGCTGCGTTCGTGGATGCGTACGCCGGCACGCGCGGCGGCGGCGCGCAGACCGTCGGCCAACCGTCCCGGATTCACGAGCGCGGAGCCGGTCCTCGTCCACATTCCGGATATGAATTTTTCTGAGGTGATCGAGGCGCGGACCTCCTCGCCATCGAGTAACTCGACCTGGTAGCCGAAGCGGCGCATCAGCTCGGCCTCGTCGGCCAGGTCGGCCGTTTCGCGCGGCTCGAGGGCGACCACGAGGTCGCCGGTCTGTTCCAGCTCGGCGTCGATGCCCAGGTCGCGGACGTCTTCGGCGAGTGCGTCGAAGTTGTCTTGACCGAGCCGCTCGACTCGCTCGATCTCGTCCGGGAAGCGGGCCAGGCCGTTGCTCGTGCCGTGCGTCAGCGACGACTGCACGAAGCCGCCGTTACGTCCGCTCGCGCCGGCGCCGCATCGCGTCGCCTCGAGCAGCACCACCTCGCGACCGGGGTCCAGTTGCTTGGCGTAGAGCGCCGCCCACAGCCCGGTGTAGCCGCCGCCGACGATGCACAGGTCGGTGTCGAGCCGCCCGTCGAGTGGGGGGTGCTCGGCGCGCTCCGGGAGCGTGTCGAGCCAGAACGATTTCGGGATGGCGTCGGCGAAGGCCGCGCGGTGGGCCGGGGTCGGGGGAGTCTGTGGCCAGGGCGAGGGCACTAGGGGTGTCGCGTGATCCCCCGTAGGATCGCATCGGCGTCGCGGTGGGGGGCGCGCAACCCGATCCCGACCAGATCGAGCTCGCCCGTCGGCACCGTCCGCACGGCCGCGCGATTGTCCTCGTCGTTGCCGGTGGCGAACATCTCGCGCGTGTAGATGGCGATCGTGACGCCGCGGCGCTCGGCGCGCTCGCGCAGCGTCGTGAGCTTGCCGGCGCCGGCCTCGAACACCAGCACCGGCTGGACCAGAAGCGGCATGTAGCGCCGGCCGTCGGCGTCCTCGTAGTCCTGCCCGATCGCCGCCGGCCCGGCCTGCGCGGTCACGCCGGCCATCAGGAACGCCGTCACGTTCAGCCGCTGCCACGTCGCGAGGTCGTCACGCACCACCACCGCGACCTTCGTGTCGAACTGGCCCACGCCCATGACACGAATCCTCGCGCGTGTGTCTTGAACGTTATTGCGCCCGCGCGTACCGGGCGGGGCTGACGCCGACGGCGCGCTTGAACACGCGGGTCAGGTGTGGCTGATCGGCGAACCCGCAGTCGGCCGCCACCGCGGCGGGTGGGTGGCCGGCCGCGAGCCGCCGCCGGGCCTCGTCGACCCGCAGGTTGGTCTGGTAGGCGTGCGGCGTCACCCCGCTCTGCTCGCGAAACCGGCGCACGAGCTCGAATCGGCTCAGCCCGGCGTGGGTGGTGAGCTCGGCCAGCGAGACCCTTTGATCCCAGCGTTCCTGGAGGTGCGCACGGGCCCGGCGCACGGCAGCGTGCTCGGCGTGCGTGCGGGTCCGGCTCGGCGGGCCGGGCCGCAGATGGGGACGCAGGGCCGCGACGGCGCCCAGCACCGCCTCCTCGGTGACGAGGCCGCCTTTTGGCTGTGCGGCGAGCGTGTCGTGCGCGCGCTCGAGCGCGGCCCGGAGCTGTAGGTCGCGGAACACCACCCAGCGGGCCGCGCGCGGCGGGCTCGAGTCGCGTTCGTCCCACTCGTGCAAGATCGCGGGTGTCGATGTACAGGACCTTGTAGGCCCAGCCCTCCGGGACCGCGGCCATGCCGGTGTGGACGGCCTCGGGCTCGAGCACGAACAGCTCGCCCTGGGCGGCGCGCTGCTGCGTGGCGTCGAGCTCGAACCGAGCCGCACCACGCTCGACCACGGCGACCGTCCAGGTGGGATGGGAGTGCGGCCGGTACGCATGCTCGACGAACCGGGCGTGCAGGGCCTCGATCCCTTTTAGGCCCCGCGGGCGGAAGTAGGTGGAGTGCTCGGTGGGCGTGCCCTGAGGTTATCTAGTGCCTTTGCTCACACCCCGGGTTGCGCTGGATCGCGCTGGTGAACGCGCCCGGCGGGTTGAACGTGACCTGACCGTATTGCGCCTCGCCGCCAAACGAATTGCCGGTGCGGCCGGCGTTGCCGAACTGCCACGTGCAGCCGAGCTGCCGGTCGTTCACGAGCGTCCAGTACGGATAGAAGTGGCCGGGGCCGGGCGGGGGGACGCTCCAGCCGCTGGGAAGGCGCCGATCACGAGAATCGCCAGCACCCATGCGTACGCCGACAGACGTTCCATGCTCGCTCCTCACCCAGGCAGGCCGTATGTGCCGATCAGCCTCTCGGACCGCTCTGGCGCTGTCAACCCCTCGGGTCGTCGCTATCCTCGACCCGCGCTATGTCGATCAGTACCAATCAGCTCAAGAGCGGGAACCACGTCGAGGTCGACGGGACCATCTATAAGGTGCTCGAGTTCCAGCACGTCAACCCGGGCAAGGGCGCGGCGTTCGTCCGCACCAAGCTGCGCCGCGCCAGCGACGGGAATGTCATCGACAAGACCTTCCGCGCCGGCGAGAAGCTCCGCTCGGTCCGCAGCGAGGGGAGGAACATGCAGTTCCTCTACGCCGACGGCGACGGCGCCCACTTCATGAACACCGAGACCTACGAGCAGATCGCGCTGCCCACCGACGCGCTCAAGGACACGCTCAATTGGATCAAGGCCGGGGACCAGGTCGACGTCCTGTTCCTCGACGACCAGCCGAGCGACGTACAGCTCCCCGGCTCGGTCGACCTCGAGGTGACCCAGACCGACCCCGGCCTGCGCGGCGACACCGCGTCGGGTGGCGGCACCAAGCCGGCCACGCTCGAGACCGGCGTGGTCGTCCAGGTTCCGCTGTTCATCTCCGAGGGCGAGACGATCCGCGTGGACACGCGCGACGGCAGGTACCTGTCGCGCGCGTAGAACTCGTATACGGGAAGCACTCCGTCCGGGCGGTCTTCCTGGTTCGCCCCGGGGACGTCCGGCGCCTGATCCTCGGCGGCAAGCCCTCGTATCACTCCGATCTGGTGGCGATGGCTCGGCGGGGTGGCGTCGAGCCGGAGTTCGTCGAGTGGCCCGAGTTTCGCCGGCTCACCGGCCTCACCGACGACGACAAGCACCAGGGCGTATGCGTGTTCGCCAAGCCCCGGCGGGTGTTCGCCGAGCACGAACTCGATCGCCTGGCGGCCGGTCGGCTGGTGATCGCCTTGGATCAGATCTCCGATCCCCAGAACCTCGGTGCCGTGCTGCGCAGCGCCGCGTTCTTCGGCGCCGACGCGGTGCTGCTCCTGAAGAACCGGTCGGCCGAGCTCACGCCGAAGGTGGCGCGGATCGCCGTGGGCGGCGCGGAGTTCGTCGACGTGTACCAGGTGATCAACCTGGCGCGCAGCCTCGACACCCTTCGTGGGTGCGGCTATTGGGTGTACGGGCTGGACGAGCGCGGCGAGCACACGCTGCGCGAGACGGAGTTCGACGCCCAGTCGGTGCTCGTGGTCGGCGCCGAGGGGCAGGGGCTGCGGCAGCGCACCCGGACCAAGTGCGACGCGCTGGTCCGGATTCCCGGTGGGCGCGAGGGGGTCGAGAGCCTGAACGCGGCGGTGGCCACCGCGATCGCGCTGGCCGAGATGTCTAGCGCGTCGGTGGGTGCGGCTGCTTCGGAAGCGGAGCGTCGTTCGGCGGCGGAAGCGTCGAGCCGTTCCGGAGGATGACGTCTCCGACCGGGACCGGCGCGCCGGGTGGGTGCGGCGGGGTGGGGTGCGGCGGGATCGGGGGGTCGGGGATCGGGGGGAGATCGATCGGGGTGCCGTAGGCGGGGGGCGGGGGATTCGGTTGGCGCGCGGGGTCGACCAGGTCCGCCAGCCCGGGGTCGTTGTCGACCCGCGGTACGCCGAGCGCGGGCAGGCCGAGCAGCTGCATAGCGGTCTTCGGGATGCTCACGTGCGAGGACCAGCGGCTGTCGATCCCGGGCTTGACCGCGCCGCCGAACATCAGGAGAGGCACACGCGGGCCGAGGGCGAGTTGCACGTTGTCGGGCGTGTACTCGAGCGCGGGGGTCTTGACGTGGTCGTCGTATCCGCCCCAGTCGTCCCAGGTCAGCATGAACACCGTCTCGTTCCAGCCGCCGGCCTGGACGACCGCGTCCACCGACTGCCAGATCAGATCCATCCCCTCGGTCACGTTGGCCGGGGGGTGCTCGTCGTCGGGCGCGTTGTGCCACAGCATCACGAGCGCGGGGAGGTTGCCCGCCTTGGCGTCGGTCAGGAACTGCGACGAGGCGACGACGCCCGGCGAACCGCTCAGCTGCGTGTAGAACGCCACGGGATAGTCATTCGACGCGGCGTATGCGCGCCACGCGACGTTGTGGGCCTCGGCCAGTCCGGGAAGCGACGGCATGTCCCAAGACGGTCGGGGCGGGCGGCTCGAGGGGTTCTTCAGCGTCGGGGACTGTCCGCCCACGATCAGGAGGTGGTTGGCCGTCGAGTTGGTCCCGAATCCGGCGCAGTGGTTCTCGACGAACGCTCCCGTCAAGGCGAGGTACAGGTAGTACGGCAGGACGGCGCGGGTGTCGAACTGGACGTGCGCGCCGGTCGAGGCACCCGTCAGCCATTTGAAATAGGCCTGTCGGTCGTGCGCCGGGTCGCTGGCCGGCGGGTTCGGCGTGAGCGGCCAGTCGCTGACGACCGCGCCCCCGTAGGGCGCCAGCCCGCGGAAGTAGTTATCCGCGGTGTGGTTCTCCTGCACCATGATCACGACCCGCTCGACCCGACCGGCCATCTCGATCTCCTCTCGCGCTTCCCCGTCGCTTTGCCGTCGCTGTGCCGACGCTGTGCCGACGCTTTGCCGGCGGCGGCCGGAACGCTAGCGAAGGCGTTAACTTCTCGCGTATTCCCCTTGCAATCGGCGAAATGGTGAGTTACCCTGATTGGGCCGCAAGGAGACGAACCATATGTTCACCTCGATCAAGACATATTCCCCCGCCGTCATCGACACGCGATTCATGCTCGCGGTCGCCGGCGTGCGTCCGTGGGGACAGGATCGGCTCCACGCGGATGCGGGCACGGACATCATCACCCTCGCTCGGAGGTCGTTGCGCTGACCGAAAGCGCATATCGAACCGAAACGCGAGGGCGACCAGATGGTCGCCTTTTTTATTGCCGAAATCACGGCGGCAGTGACTTACACACTCACGTGTGTGTGGGTTACACGCGCGTGAACTAAAAAACACCACACGATCAAAGAGGAGGGGTTCGAATGCGAACCTACCCGCAGGCTGCGCGTATGCGCCTGCCGGCAGCCCGTGCTCGGCGCCGCTGGTCGGGCTGGCTGACCGAGACCAAACGGAGGCGACATCTCGTCCAGACAGAGCGGCTCGAGACGCTCGAGCGCCTCCAGCGTGAGGAGCGGCGAGCCCGGCGGACGGGCGAATACACCCCGAACGTCCGCCAGTGGTGAGTCTGTCTCGGGCACCGCCCTGAGGCGGTGAGCGCTGGGGGTCACAGATGCCGGTCCTCGAGAGCAGCTACGTCTCTCGAGGATCGGCATCCCCGAACTTGCACACCTCCCACCCCAGCTCGCTGGCGCGCGCCTGGACGGTGCGCAGCTGACGGAACTTCTCGAGCTTGCCGTCCCACCTGGGATCTGAATCGCGCTGGATGGCTCGGCCACGCCCCAGGTCCGAGGAGTTGAAGTCGAGACCGCGCCCCCGGAGCGCGATCCGCTGGACGAGGTCTTGATTGACCCGTCCCATCGGTTGCGTCAGGCGCTTCTTCCAGATTCGCCCGGACACGTCCCCGTGAACCAGCAGTGGGCGCGGATACGCCGTTTGCCATGGCTCGAGTACGCAGTCGGTGTCGGTGGCGAGGTGATGCTCGTGGCCGCACAGGAGCGCCTGCACGTGGTTGTCGTGCACCTCGATGACCAGCACGAGGAGATCGGGTCCGCGGTCGGGTCGGGCCAGGCAGATCTGGCCGACCACCACGTCTTCGGGTGGGGGCGTGGGCGCGAGGCGCAGCCGCCTCGGTTGCGCGAGCCCCGGTTGTATGTCTGACATCGCCTTCCTTACGTATGTTGCCGTCGTGGCGAGAGCAGGTCCCGGGGCTCAGCGCCAACAGAACAACGGTTGCTGAGCGGGCGTCTTTACGATGTCGCGCGCGAGGGCAGAGCGATAGCCTCGGCGGGGTGTCGCTCACCTACCGGATCCTGTACCGCGTAGGGTTCACCCCCTGGGACACCGGCCAGGTGCCGCCCGAGCTGACCCGGCTGATCGAGGGCCCCGACGCGCTGCTGGCCGGGCGCGCGCTCGACGTCGGCTGCGGGACGGGAACCCAGGCGGTGTACCTCGCTTCACGAGGGTGGCAGGTGACCGCGATCGATGCCGTGCCGCGGCCGCTGGCTCGAGCGCGAGCGCGAGCCGGTGCCGCCGGCGTGACCGTCGATTGGATCCTCGCGGACGTCGCGCGGATCGAGCGGCTGGAGCTGGAGCCCGGATTCACGCTCGTGTTCGACCGCGGCTGCTTTCACGGCCTCGACGACGAGCAGCGCGCCGCCTACTCGGCCTCGGTGACCGAGCTCGCCGGGCCGGGGGCGACGCTGCTGATGATGGCGTTTGCTCCCAACCGGGTTCCGATCGGGCCGGCCGGGGTGGAGCAGAGCGAGCTGGTCGGCCGATTCGCCGGGTGGCGGCTCACCTCAGCGCAGCCCGACAACCGGCGGGAGAGCTCCGGGGCGATGAGCAACGTGCCGCTGACCTGGTACCGGTTCGTGAAGGCCTGAGGGTCGGGGATCGTGGCCGCGACGCATGCGCTAACCCCGAACCGTGCGATCACCGCGCCGCGGCCGGCGCCGATGGAGATCGGCCTGTTTCAGCGGATCGCGGACGACGTGCGCCGGGAGCGGCGGGTGCGCCGGCGCTCGGCGCTGCCGGCCGGGAGTCTGGGGTTCAGCTGGCCGAACACGAGCCGGATCATTGGCGACCCCTTGACGCTGCTGCTCGAGCACGAGCGCCGCTACGGCCCGGTGTTCACCATCCGGCTTCTGCACGAGCCGATCGTGTGGGCGATCGGGGCCGAGGTCAACCACCAGATCCTCGTCAGCGAGTTCGACGCCTTCCAGTGGCGGGAGGGGCGGTTCGCCGATCTCTGGCCGCTGCTCGGCGACGGGCTGCTGAACGTCGACGGCGCCTACCACCGCGACTTCCGGATGCTGATGCTGCCGGCGTTCCATCGCGAGTACATCGAGGGTGTGGCGGAGACGATGATCGAGGAGGCGCGCGCCGCGGTCGAGCGGCTCGAGGACGGGCACGTGGTCGAGGCCTACCACTGGGTGCGCGAATTGGCACTGCGGATCGCGCTGCGCAGCCTGCTCGGGCTCGACGCCACGGACGGGCGGGAGGAGCCGCTGGCGCGCGCGTTCGAGGCGTCGCTGGCGATCCACGGCGAGCCGGTGCTGCTCCAGCTGCTGCCGCTGCCGCGCTCGCCGCTAGCGCGCGCGATCGCGGCCCGCCGCGCGCTCGACGCGCTGGTCCGGACCGAGATCGAGGCGCGCCGGCGGCGCGGGGATCCGGGTCGGGGGGTTCTTGGCTTGCTGCTGGCGGCGGTGGATAGTTCCGGATCACCTCTGCCGACCGCGGTCGTCCGCGACCAGGCGGTCACGCTGCTGTTCGCCGGCCACGACACGACCACCACGACGTTCACGTTCCTGCTGTATGAGCTGGGACGGAATCCGGGGGCGCTCTCCGCGGTGGTCGAGGAGCTTCGTTCGGTGATCGGCACGCGGTCGCCGGCGCCGTCGCAGCTCGACGGCCAGACGCTGCCGGTGCTCGAACGCTCGCTGAAGGAGACGCTGCGCTGCTACCCGGCGGCGTGGGTCGGGCCGCGGCGGACGGTGCGCGACGTGACGCTGGGTGGCGTACCGATCCCGGCCGAGATCGGCGTTCAGTACTCCTCCTGGGCCACGCACCACCTTCCCCAGCTGTATCCCGACCCCTTCCGCTTCGACCCCGACCGCTTCCTGCCCGAGCGCGAGGCCGCCCTCCCGCGTGGCGCCTACATCCCGTTCGGCGGCGGGTCGCGCATGTGCCTCGGCAAGCGCTTCGGCGAGTACGAGCTGCGGGCGCTTGCTGCCGTACTGCTCAGTCGGGTGAGGTTCGAGCCTGTATCGGGTGAGGCGCCCCGGATCGTGACCACGCCGACGCTCGGGCCGAAAGGCGGACTGCAGTTCGTCGTCCGGGGGCGGTGACGGCGCCGGGTGGGCGGTGGTGACGGCGGGGGTGCGCGGGGTCGGCTGGGCGGTGGCGCCGGCGGGGGCCGGGCGGTGGCGGCGCTCCGTGCGTCGTGGTTCGCGCCGGCGGGTCCACCCTGTAAGGCGCCGGTGCAAAAGTCGCCAAACCGACCCGGCCGCAGCCGCTTTCACCACATAGGCGCCTGGGGAGGCTGTCGCAAGAGGTCGCTCGTTGTGACCAGCACACAAACGCCAGCCGCGAGACACCGGGTGCACCGAGGTGATTGGCCGGCTCCGAGCGGCCGCTCGCGGGTCCGGTACGACACCTCGGCTCGTCGTGCTCGCCGGGTGGAACGGGTGCCGGTACGTCGCCGTCTCAGACCGGAGGCGATGTCTGGGCGTTCGCCGGTAGCTGGCCTCCAGGGCACATCGTATGGACGACGTGCCGTTGTTGGTGGACTGGCGACCCGGGGATGCAATAGCGTTGGGCTTGGGGCGCGCAGGCGCAAGGCAGACGACGAGGGCGGAGAGTGCTATGACCGGGTTAGATGTGGGTTCGCTGCGAGGTGCGGTCAGCGGCGTGGTCTCGCGTCCGGGCGAGGCGGCGTACGATGCCGCGGTTGCGATCTGGAATGGGGTGATCGAGCGGCGCCCCGCGGTGGTCGCGAGTTGCGCCAGCCCTGATGATGTGGCCGCCGCGCTCGGGTTCGCTCGGGGCGCTGGCCTCGAGGTCTCGGTCCGCGGTGGCGGGCACGGGTACGCGGGACTCGCGCTGACTGACGGCGGGCTGATGATCGATCTGAGCCCGATGAAAGCGGTGGACGTCGATTCAGAAGCGCGGCGTGCGCAGTGCGGGGGCGGTGTGACCTGGGGAGAGCTGGACGCCGCGACCCAGGAAGACGGCCTGGCCGTTCCGGGCGGTTTCATCAGCACCACGGGGATAGCCGGCCTGTGCCTGGGCGGAGGCTTCGGTTGGCTGAGCCGTCTCGCCGGATTGACCTCGGACAATCTCGTCGGCGCCGAAGTGGTGACGGCGGACGGCAACATCCTGCGGGCCTCGGAGAGTGAAAACGACGAGCTGTTCTGGGCGCTGCGCGGTGGCGGCGGGAACTTCGGCGTGGTCACCTCGTTCGAGTTCCAGCTACACCGCGTAGGTCCGCTGGTTCACCTCGGCGCGTTCTTCTACGCGCCCGAGCAGGGTCGCGACGTGTTGCGGTTCGCACGCGAGTATGTACGCACTCTCCCCGACGAGTGCGGCGTGTTCGTGGCTGGTCTCACCGCCCCGCCCGAGCCGTTCGTCCCCGATGAGCACAAGGGCCAGCCGGTGTACCTGTTTGCGATCGTCGGACTGGCCGACGATGCGTCGCACGGTGCGCTCGTCGCGCCGGTCCGCGACGCGGTCACGCCGCTGTTCGAGCTCGTCACGCCGATCCCGTACGTCGCGCTCCAGCAGATGTTCAACGGGTCGGCCCCGTGGGGCCTTCTGGCCTACGAGAAGGCCGCGTACCTCGATGAGCTGACCGACGGGGCGATCGAGGTGATACTCGAGCACCAGCCGCACAAGCAGGCGCCGCTCTCGTTCCTGCCGATCTTCGTCCTCGGCGGGGAGTTCGCACGGATCTCCGACGACGCCACCGCATTCGGGGGCAGTCGCAGCGTTCGCTACATGGTCAACATCGCGGTCGGAGCACTCGAGAAGGATCACTACGAGGCCGACCGACAATGGGCCCGGAGCTTTTGGTCTGATCTGGTACCGCACGCCGTCGGTGTCGGCAGCTACGTCAACTTCCTCACCGACCAAGAGGAAGATCGCGTCCGCGCGGCCTACGGACCCGACAAGTACGCACGCCTTGCCGAGCTCAAGGCCCGCTATGACCCGGAGAACGTCTTCCACCTGAACGCCAACATCCGGCCCACGGTGCTGCAAACCTGACACCGCACAGAACGACCGGAGCGCGGTCGCCATCGGTCTACTGGTCCAGATCCCGACCGGCCCACGATGCCAGCCGGGCGTCCCACCAGGTAACCCCACGACCTAGCAGCCGAGTAGCGAGGGCAGGTCGGCGATCGAGTCGATCACGCGGGACGGTTCGATCCTGGATGGGATCGGGTGGAGGGTCCCCGTGGCAGGCCAGACAGGCCACTCGACACGGCAGCGTGGCTTCTCGGGCTCCCGGTTGCCGTGCGGTGGATTGGTATCGGTTCGGCCGCGCGCGGCAAACCCGAAGTCCGGTCCGACGAACTACCGATGCCGGACGGTCGGCAGGTCATGCAGAGTGTCCGCGATGGAGGGGGTGGATTCTCCCTTTGCCCGCTCTGCGGCGATCGCATCGGCGTCTACGAGCCGATGATCGTCATCACGCCCTACGGCGCGCGACGTACTTCCAGGGCTCGTGAGCCGACGCTGCCACAGAGCGGCGCGATCCTCCTCCGCAACGACTGCTACGGCATCGAGCCGTACGAGCGCGGCGAGCACGGGTGACCAGACGCGGCCTGTTGCCGCGAAGCCCGTCGCAGCGGCCGGGCGTGACGCGCCAGCTCCGACTCGACTCCCGACGTCGCTCCGCTCCGAGCCGGCGGTTTCGACGATCAACGACGATGGAGGTGGACGGTGTCATGCCGAACGAACCCCGCGGTACCCTTGAGACGGCATGTCGACGCTGGTCAAGGATCCTGCTCCGGCCGAGTTCGACGCGCTGCTCGAGCGGCGCCGCAGGCTGGGCCAGGACCGGTTCGACGAGGTGTGGGAGGGCGTGCTGCACATGAATCCCGCGCCGAGCTACGAGCATCAGCGGCTCAGCCAGCGGTTGGCGGTGATCCTGGATCCGCTCGCGAGCGCGGCCCGACTGGAGGCGGTGGTCGGCGGCGTCAATATCGGTGATCCGCGCGACTACAGGATTCCCGACGGAAGCCTGCACCGCCCCGGGAGCGGTGGAATGTATCTGTCGAGCGCGGAGCTCGTGGTGGAGATCGTCTCCCCGGATGACGACACCTGGAAGAAGCTCGCCTTCTATGCCGCCCACAAAGTGAACGTACTGCTGATTGTCGATCCGGAGAAGCGTCGTGTCGACTGGCTCGGGCTCGAGCCCGCCGGTGAGTCTGGGCCGATCGAGCGCAGCCGCCTGATCGAGCTGGGGCCGGCGGAGCTGGCCGAGCGTCTCGACTGGCCGCCGGCGTCGTCGTAGAGCGGGGAATCGGCAAGCGGCACTGCCCGCGGCCGACTAGTCGACTGACCCGATCTTACGGTGTCACTCTTCTCGCGGATCGGAGACACACGGCCGGCGGCTGTGATCACGTCATCTTGGGGTGCGCATGCGGCTTCACTAGCCGGGAGTCCTTGAGCTCGTACCAGACGCAGAATCGTCGTCGCTGCTTGCTCATCCGGCGCGTTGCGCCCCAGCGGTCGGAGAGGCGGCCGACGAGCAGCAGCCCGAGACCTCCGCTTCGTGGCTCCGCTCGGAGCCGTGCGGCGGGGTCGAACCCGCTCCCGGAGTCGGTGACCTCGACCCGAAGGCGGTTCTGTGAGCGGATGATCCTTAGCCCAATCGTCGCGTCGCCCGACTGTTGGGAGTGAACTACCGCGTTGGCCACGAGCTCCGACGTCAGCAGAATCGCCGTCGCCGAATCATGTTCAGGCAGACCACCCTCGATGGCCCGGCGGATCTCGGAGCGCGCCCGTCTCGGAGCGTCGCGACCGGCGGGCAGTTCCAGATCGACAGCCTCGAGCAAGCCCGAACCCATAGGCGGCTCTGGAGCATTTCCAGACGCAAGCTGGGACTTCAGGGCCGCGTTCTCCCGCCTTAGCGTCGCGATCTCGCGCCGCACCGTGGAAAGCTCTTGCACCTTCCGCGCCAACGCCACGCGGAGGCGGGACGCCGGCCCCCTCGACGTGGGCTCCGCCCGAAGCGCCGCCAACTCCTCCGCAACCACGGCCAAGCCGGGCCTCCGGGCGCGATTGCTTTGCTTCTGGGACTTCTCTGGCCGCACTGACGGCCCAGCCTTCCCTCCGTACTCCGGTGAACGTCGTCGACCCGATCCAGCGTTTCGACAACGTCCTAGGACGCTCACGTTACTCCGGTGGATCGCGGCGTCAACCCTGATCGAACACGTGGGTCAACGATCGGACAACGCCTCCAGGCGCGGTAAACAAGGCCGGTGGCGGCTCCTGTCAGGCGGGGCGAGCGGCGTTCGCGGTCGGCGAGTGATGCGGCGAGACCGGAGCCGCAGCGGCAGGGGTGCGTGGGTACCGTTGTCGCTGTGGCGAGTGAGACGCTGCCAACCCTGCCTGTTGCCCTCGCGGTCGGACGCGGAGACCCTGAGCGAGCCGGCCTCGTCCGGAAGGCCAGATGGCTCACCTGGCTGTCGCTCGGATGGCACGGCGTCGAGGCGGCGGTCGCGGTCGCCGCGGGCGTGGTGGCCGGGTCGGTCGCCCTGGTGGGTTTCGGCGCCGACAGCTTGATCGAGGCAGCAGCTGGGCTGGTGGTTCTGTGGCTGGTGAGCGCCGACCGCTTGAGCTCGCACCGCGCCGAGCGGCGGGCCCAGCAGCTGATCGCGGCTTCATTCCTCCTGCTCGCCGCGTACGTCACTGCCGAGTCGGCGCGCGACCTGATCGGCGGGCACCATGCTCATGCGAGCTGGGTGGGGATTGGCCTTGCGGCGGTCACGCTCGTTGCGATGCCACCGCTGGCGGCGGCGAAGCGCCGTGTGGGACGAGCGCTGGGTTCCTCGGCGACCGTCAGCGAGAGCCGCCAGACGATGCTCTGCGCGTATCTGTCGGCCGCCCTGTTGATCGGGCTACTCGCGAACGCGCTCGGGGGGTGGTGGTGGGCTGACCCGATCGTGGCGCTGGTGATCGGGGCGGTGGCGCTGCGCGAGGCTCGCGAGGCCTGGCGAGGGGAGAGCTGCGGCTGCTGCTAGGCGGGCCGGCGCCGAGCAAGGGTGGCCGTGCTTACTTCCTGCGTGAGCGTCGGCATATCCTCTTGTCGGTATGGCAAGGACGGGAGAATTCGGGGTGGACTCCGTCGTCTGGGTTGATCCGCCACTGCTGGTTGTGAACGGGGTCACAGGCTGTTCTTACGACGTAGAGATCGCCGGGCGCGTGGCCAAACTGACGCTGCCGACCGAGACGGCACCTTCCCCGGGTGGCAGATCGCCAGAGCCGCCGCGGCGGATCCCAGCGTTTCCGCCGCCGCCGCTTGCCGAGCCCGCGATGGACGAGAACGCGACATTCGCGACCATGTCGCTCGGGATTCCCGAAGGCGCGCTGGTCGTCGGGGCGATCCGGTTTCAGTGGAATGACGAAGAGTTCGAAAGCTCACGGCGGAAGGGCCGCGCCGGGCAGTTCTCGGGAGAGGTGGGTACGTGGCTCTCGATCGTCCGAAACTGGCTCTCCGCGTGGACGGGAGACGTGCGGCATGCCATCAACTATGGGGAGCCGCCGGCGCGAGTGCGGCTCGTGCCCTTCAAGAATCCGGGCGCCGGGGAGATTCGAGCCGGAGGGGCGCCGCTCCACGTCCGAAAGCTTCACATGCCTGGAGCCCTCGAGGTTCAGGCCGCTTTCGCCGCGGCGTCGTTCGGAATCGATCTGCCATTACGTCATCAGCTTCTAGCCGACGCGAGGCTGTACGCCGCGCAACGCGAGTACCGATATGCCGTGATCAACGCGTGCTCAGCCGCGGAGGTCGCGCTCTCGGACTCGGCACGGTCACTCCTGGCCGCGGCAGGTCAGACCGACGAACAGATCCAGGCAAGCCTCGACGAAGCGTCCGGGGTGGTGGAGCTCTATCACCTATACGCTGAGCTCAGGGGTGACCTCAAAGCCGCGCTAGGCGTGTCTTCCGGACGCGTAATCGACCAATTGGCGGGACCCCGGAATCGCGCAGTTCATGCAGGGCAGGCACTCGACCTGGACATAACGAGGAAGGCGTACAAAACCGCGAAGGCTCTGGTTGCAGCGTCCCCGCTTCCGGCTCCGGAGTCGTTCATCGGTGACGAAGCCCTCATCGTCGCGGACGGGGCACCGATCGACCCGTAGCGAGCTGCACAACCGCGCGGCTTTGGCAGGACTCCTCACCGCGAGTAACTGAATCGCTCACGACATAGTCGGGCAGCGCCCGACGACCGAAAGCTTCTCCCAAGACGCCCGTATCCCCTCGTCCCGGGGTGCGGGCGCTTCGGTCGTTGCGGGCGCCGCGGCGCCACGGCACCGCGCGGCAGAGCCCCAGAACTCGAGGTTCCGATGCCAGCCAGGAGATGGAGTTCAGGAGTTGCCGGGGAGGCCGCGGGCGGTTAGCCAGTTGACCACGTAATCGACCCAGGTCGGCAGCGACTTGTGGACCATGAACAGGTGCGCGGTGTTGGGCAGCAGCAGCTGGGTGACGTCGCAGCCGCAGTAGGTCTTGTAGTAGTTGTAGTCGGCGTCCGCGCTGGAGGAAGGATCGGTGGTGTCTTCCTCGCCGGAGGTGAGGAGCACCGGGATCGAGGGGCCGATCATGTCGATGTATGCGTCGTTCTGGGCGTACATCGCGCCGAGGTCGGCGATCTCGCCGTAGGGCGAGTCGAGGAACGGCGGCGTGCAGGCGATGTTCGCGACGTACTGCACGACCCCCGGCGTGTAGGTGTTGAAGTCCAGGCAGTTCTGGGTGGTCTGGAAGAACTGGAAGTAGTCGGGGTGGTTGGGGTCGGGCGTGAAGCCGCCGCCCGAGGACGAGCCTCCCAACGGGCTCGTCCCGGATCCGCCCGCCGAGCCTGAGATGTCGGTCTGGATCATCGCGGCGACGTCGTGGTACTCGCCGGGGTAGCCGGCGACGACCCAACCTCCGGCGCTGTGGCCGATGATCACGACAGTGCGGTTCTGCGTGTTGCCGGGCGTCGTCGCGCCCGAGCAGTCGCCGTTCGACGTGATGCCGTAGTCGCCGGTCTTCACGTCGCTCACCACGTCGTGCAGCATCGAGCGGTGGGCCTGGGTGGTGAGCAGGTAGCCACCCCCGGGCTGGCTGTACCAGCTGCTCTTCGCGTACCCGAGCCGGTCATAAGAGAACACGACATAGCCGGCGCTGGCGAGCGCCCTGGCGACCGACCAGGTCGGGGAGAAATCCCAGTTCTCGGTCGAGGACGCGATCCCGTGGACGAGCACGATCGCGGGCGTCAGCGGACTCACGCGGCCATCAGTAAAGCGCTGCCCATAGAGCAGGCTTCGCCCGCCGGCGGGGTTGTTCACCGGGAGGCAGACCGATGTGACGGTCGTCTTGTTGTTGAACACCATTCGTGGCGCGCTCGATGGGCCCGTGACCGGAAGCGTGAAAGCCCCGGCCGGGCACGCCCAGCACACCAACGCCAGCATCGACGCTACGATCAGACGAGCGACGCCCCGGACGCAACGAGGACGGGAAGAGCCAACTCCAGCATCGATCGGATCGGCAGCGTCTCGGCGCCGGCACGGTACGGACATCAACGGCGGCATCGGACGATTCCTCCCGGTTTGCGGCGGACCCCTGGTGGGTCGCTGACTCGTGGCCAGGGTCTACCCGTTCATCCCACGTCGATAATCCGCCGCCGATGTCGCGCTAGGTGCGAGTCGCGCATCCCATCGCGAAGGCCACCTACGCCGGACGCCGGACTCCGCGGGCCGCCTCCGGGCGGAAGCAAGAGCGGGGGGCCAGGACCGGATGTCGATCGAGATCGCGAAACTACGCCGCAGCCCGGCTCAGATACGCCGCGGCAAATCCGGCCAGCTCCAGCAAATACGGAGAGTTTGCAGGGGTTATCCTCTTGTGCGCCGGTCATAACGAGCGCGGCGCGAGGGGCATTTGCGCGACGGGAGGCGCTGATATGGCGCAATCGCCCGGGCAGGAGGCGGTTGTATGCGTTTTGCACCCCGGGGATGGGCGCGCGCCGGCGGGGTCCGTGGCGCCAGCGGGGAGCGGGTCCTCCTGTCAAACGCGGCAAAACGCCCCGCCCGCGACCGATCTGGCCACATAGGCATTGGGTCGATGCTTCTGTGGGCGCGGGGCGGTGACCCGGACGTGATTTGCTGCCTTGTCCAGGTGCAAGAGTCCCGAAACCGCCCGCTGGCCATCCGGTTTCGGGACGTAAGCAGCTGGACCCTGGTCGACCACCGGACCCTCGGCGACCACCGACTATCGTGGAAACGCGACCCCCGAAAAAGACTGGAGCAGCCATGAACACGCGCAAGCTTGGATCGCTCGAGGTTTCGGAGCTCGGGCTTGGATGCATGGGAATGTCGGCGTTCTACGGCCCCGCCGACGAGGAGGAGTCGATCGCGACGATCCGGCGGGCCCTGGAGCTCGGGATCAACTTCCTCGACACCGCGCAGATCTACGGCCCTCTGACCAACGAGGGGCTGGTCGGACGCGCGATCAAGGGCCGGCGCGACGAGTATGTGATCGCCACCAAGTTCGCCCGCCGGGTGGACAAAGCGGTAGCCGGCGACATGTCGACGGTCGGAGCCGTCGACGGGTCAGCGGAGCACGTCCGCACCTCGATCGACGGGTCGCTCGAGCGGCTCGGCACCGACCACGTCGATCTGTACTACCAGCACCGGGTCGACCCGAACGTTGCCATAAGTAATATAGCTTCTCGGCCGGCGCTGGGCTCGCGCCGCGCAATAGGTGCTGTGAGCGCGTAGGAGCCGGCGTGCGGCGCTGGGTGGGTGCGGGCAGGGCTTAGGGCGGGGAGGGCTCCACTACGCGAGGTGGCCCGCCTGGTGCCGTCCGCTGCGGTTGCCAAACTTGTTCGACACCCATCGAACCAAGGAGACCCGCTGATGACCGACCGCGACAGACCCGTAGAGGTAAGACCGCAAGCGCCGCAAGGCGAGGAGAAGGGACTCATCCACGATGTTGCAGCCGGTGCTCTCGGGGGCGGCGTTTGGAAGGGCGTGGAGGTGGTCGGCGGTCGGGTCATCGACCACCTGCGACGGGTGTCCAGTCACCTGTGCCGCCAGCGCCCGAGCGAAGGGCACGGGGCGTCGGACTCGGCTCCCGACTGGAACTGGCCGGCAGGCTGAGCCGGTGTTCTACATCGACCGCATCTACCTTGGCGAGACCGGACAGCGGTACGTCTGTGACGGCTGTGACGCCTGGGTGGCGATGGAACGGCTGGCGGACTCTCGGGGTTGGGAGCGCATCGAGGACGAGAACGGTGAGGTTGGCTGGGCGAACAAGCCGCCGGGTGTCCCGCTTGACCCACCGTTGGAGCCGACGCTGTACCGCTGCACGCGCTGCGGCCACGAACACGTCGGCCCACCCTCTCTCAAGACCCCGACCTAGCACCCGGCTGAGTGCGAGGATGCGCGGCAGTGCAGACGGTGCGCACCAAAGCGACGGTCTCGGTCAAGCCGAGCGGTCGTGTCGCCGTCGCCAGGCGTGTGCAGGCGGCGCGGCTCATGGCCGGCGACCCGAGCCTGCGTCGGCTCGCGCGCGACGGCGGTCTCAGTTATCAGCACCTGGTCGCGGTGGTCAACGCTCAGCACCCACTGACCGACACCGACGCCACGACGTTGGGTGAGTTGCTCGGTGTGCCGGCGTCGTGGCTGCGCCACGGCTGGACTGACACCACCTACTCGGCGTCGTAGACGACGGCACCGGGGACAGGTTCGTCTCAGGGGCGATTCACGAGCTTCTTGATGTCCTCGTCCCGCCTACGGAGATCCCGCCGCCGAGAGCTTGCGTCGAGCGCAATGTTTTGCGCTTCGATGATCGTGTCGATTCGCTCCTGGTAGTGCGGATCCCGATGCACCCTCGCAGCGCCTAAATCGCTGTCCCCCTCCTGCTGCGCGAGCTGAACGACCTCGTCGTAGTTCTGGACGCCGCTGACGAACGCCGCCTGGACGATGTTGAAGTCGTAGACGTTCAGCCTGCGCGCGAGCGACACGCGGTGCGCTTCCCAGACCGCGATCTGCTGTGTGAACCGGGTGTTCGGAGTGAAGCTCCGTGCTGGATCGCCGACGTCACGATCAGCTCGACGTCTACGAGCGCTCCGTACACCAGTCGGCCTGCGACGAGCGAGTCGTTGCGCTGGGTTCTCCATTCCGTCGTGTACTGAATCCCTCCCGTGGTGAGGGCGCCAGCGATCACGCCGACGAAGCCGAAGAATGCGCTGTCCATCGGTGGCAGCGTAGGTGGCGGATCGGCGGACCTCACGACCTCGGGTGGGGTAGGACCGTCAGCGCGGCTCGCTCGAGCGCGGAGTGTAGGTAGCTGTGGAAAACAGCCCCGGGAAAACGTGAACGGAACGCGAGAACGCGAGCTACGCTGCCCCGCATGGACATCGTGTCCCGCTGTGAGGGGTGCGGGCAGCCGCTGGAGCCGACGCGGCGCGGGCACCGCTACCACGACGGTCGGTGCCGCAAGGCGGCGTGGCTGCGCCGGCAGCACGAGCGCGAGGAAATACCGAGACCCGGTATTTCCGGCCCGACCCTCGACCGGGAGGCCGTGCTTGAGGCGGCGCTTGCCGAGGACGCCATGCTGGTTTTCATCGCTCGCGCCGCGCGCACGAGCTGGCGGGCGGCGGCATGGGTGCTGGAGCACCGCTACCCGGAGCGATACGGGTCCAGGGCCGAGCCCGAGACATCGGCGACCACCCACGCCGAGGTGGCGCGCATCCTGTCGCTGGTCCCACCGCCGTCGGCATGAGTGCGGAGGAGGATCGCCTAGTGGCCGAGGCGGTGGCCACCGCTCGCGCGGCCGGCGTCCCCGAGTCCGACGTGCAGCGCGTGTTGACCGAGGAGTTCGAGCTGCGCGACAACCTGAGCGCCATCGTCGCCGAGATGCGGCTGCACGGGTTGGCAAAGGCTTGCAGGGTGGGATGATGAGCCCATGTCCACCACCACCATGACACCCGCCACCACCACGCCGGCCGAGACCCCGGAGGCCGGCACAGAGGCGCACAGCGCGCCCCAGGCCGGCCAGGGCAACGGCCAGGCCCCGGGGACCGAGAGCGCGAATACGACTGGGGCAAGTTCCCCAGTCGTAGATGAGCGCGACCCGGAGACCGGCAAGTTCTTGAGCCGCGAAGCGGCCGGCTACCGCCGTCGTCTGCGCGACACCGAGACCGAGCGCGACCAGCTCCGCGAGCAGCTCGACCGCGTGCAGCGCGCCGAGGTGGAGCGGTTGGCGGGCGCGGCCGGGTTGGCGGTGGCGTCCGATGTGTGGATTCACGGCGCATCCTTGGACACGCTGCGCGGCGAGGACGGGAGCATCGACACCCAGACGGTGAGCGGCCTGGTCGCCGACATCGTCAAGGACCGGCCGGGGCTCCAGGCGCGGCCGGTCGGCGACATCGGGATCGGTCGCGGCGCTTCCGCCGCCGGCACGCGGCAGCCGGAGAAGATCGGGCTCTCGCAGCTCCTCAAGCCGGAGCGCGCATGAGCGGCCGACCGCTCGGCGACGTGCTGCTGCACGCCAGCGGCGACTTCACCCCGGAGCGCCCCGAGCGCGCGCCGTGGCATCAGACAACGCTGAGGCACTTCGAGCTGGCGAGCACCGGCAACCTCGCCACCGTTCGTCTGGAGCGCGCCGCAAATGTACATTTGCACGGGCTCGACCGGCCGTCGCTGGGACCAGGACTGGCTCGAGCCGAGCGACTGGACGCCGGCCGGCTGGGGCGTAGCGCCGTAAGACTTCTCCGCATAGGCGACCACCGCCCCGAGGGCGACTCGCCACCAGCCAGTCGCCAGCGGCGACCGCGCAGAGCGCCCCGAGGGCGTGCGTGACCTCCCAAGCCGTTCATGGAGGGCACTCGCATGCCCATCACCGAACTACCGGCACCCGGCCTGGGCGCTGGCATCACCCCCGAGCAGTGGGCCGCTTACGTCCTGGAGCACCTGAGCGCGGCGTCCGTCGTGCTCGCGAGCGGCGCGACTCGCATCACCACCGCGCAGAAGATCGTTCACGTCCCGAAGGTCACCAGCGACGGCTCAGCGTCGTGGTACGGCGAGTTGGAGGAGATCACCGAGGACGGTCCCGGTGGAGATGAGCTGGTCCTGACCATGAGGAAGGTGGCCGAGCTGGTCAAGCTGTCCAGCGAGGTCATTGACGACTCGGACCCGAGCGTGCTCGACACGGTCGGAACGGCCATGACTCGGGCGGTCGCGCTCACCGCCGACCGCGCCATCCTCAACGGTGCCGGTGGCAAGGAGCCGCTCGGCGTGTACGGCCAGGCGGGTCAGCACGTCGCCGGCCCCATCGACATCGACACGCTGATCGACGCGGCGGGGCTCATCGGCGGCGTCGGCGGAACCGCGCGTGCGGCCTACGTCAACCCGGCCGACCACACGGCGCTGATGAAGTCGAAGGACCTCCAGGAGCGCCCGCTGCTCACGCCCGACTTCTCGGGCGGTCCCTCGTCAACGGTGTACGGGCTCACGCTCTGGCAGACCAAGGGCATCGTCGCCGGCACCGCGTTGATCGCCGACCCGGCGCAGATCGTGGTCGCGGTCCGCAACGACCCGACCGTCGCGGTTAGCTCGGACGCGATCTTCACCGCCGATGGGTCGATCTGCCGGGTGATCGCGCGCCTGGACTGTGGCGTGAACGACCCGAGCGGGCTCGTGTCCATCGCCGCCACCACGCAGATGTCGGCGCAGGAGAGCAGGTCCAGCAAGAAGTGACCGACGAGCTACCACGCGATCCCGACTACGACGACGTTCCCCCGGAGCTGCAACTGCTCGCGGGGCTCGGCCCGGTGACCGTGCTCACCGAGGACGGCGTGTCTCAAGACACGCTGGTCGTGGTGCCGGGGCTGTTCGGGCACGCTCGCCGACTGCGGGAGGACGCCGAGGACTGAAACCAACGAGGGCGGTCCCCGCGAGGTGGACCGCCCTCCAACACACCAACACCAGGATGAACTGGAGGCTGCATCATGACACCGGGGGAGTTGTCCGCGCTACTCGATGGCGCGGCCGGCGCGAACTTGACGCTGAGCGGGTCGGACGGCCCGATGGAGGTCTACTTCACCCGCCACGACCTGGAGACGCCGGTCGCGTGGCGCGCCGCCATGCGCCGGCAGCTCGGGCATCTGGGCTACGAGCCGCCCGTCTACGAGCAGGCCGAACACGACGACTTCGTGAGGGTCTTGTTCATGCTCGCCGACGCCGCGCAGATGGCGCTCAGTGTGCGGCGGCGCTGAAACACGAACGGCCCCACCGGGGGCCGTTCGGCAGCCTGTTCAGCACCCGGAGGCGGTAGGCTGTGCGTGTGGAAAACGCTTGGACCGCAGCATAACGATGCGAGCGGGGGGCGTGGAGCGTCAGGTGCTGGCGCGCCAGGCGGCGAAGCAGCGCCGCCTCGCTCTGGCTCGGATCGAGCTGGCCCTGCGCGATCTGCGCCGAGGCCGTTACCCCAACCTGACCGGCATCACCTTCGACGTGGTGTTCGAGGACGAGGATGGGAACGAGATCGACGACGTCGAGCTTGACCCGGACACGCTGCGCGTTCTGCTTGAGGCCGAGCGCGGCGACCTGCGCGACCAGATCGACCAGTGGAACCAGAAGGCCGAGATGTTCGCGCCCGTGGGCACCCAGCTCCGGTGCCAGTGCCCCGGTGAGGTACGGCACCGCACCACACCGCGCCCACGCGAGCGCCGAGAGCGCCGAGCACGATCGTGCTCGTCGTCGTCTAGCGGCGACGACTCTGGCTTAGATAGCGACTCTGACCCGCCCGCTCTAGGCGGGCTCCTCCTCCTGCGCGCTCGCGGCCCGCCGCGTCCGCCGTCGTTTGGCGGTGGACCGGCCCCTGCCGCCGTAGGCATCCAGTGGGCCTCACAACGAGCGGTGGGCGCTGCCGCGCCCACCGAAAGGCCGAGGAGGCCAACTATCTCGAAACAAGCTGTACCCATATTGCCAGAGGTGGCCGACGACATCGAGCGCCGGCCGCTCGTTCACACCTCCGCGCCGACTCGCGTCACCAACGCGCAGTTGGCCGACCAGCTCCTGTCGATCGCCATCGAGCTTGACCGCCGTGGCGCGCTCAAGCGAGCGCGCGATCGGCGCTATCGCGCCCGGCGGATCGCCGATCGCCGGAGCCTCCACGTCCTGCCCGGAGGGGCGGCGTGAGCCTGGGGAAGGGGGCGGGTTCGCCCGCCCCCGACCATCACCTGGACCTGGGAGCGCTCGCGTGGATGACCGCGCGGGGCTGGCCACTGCTGGCGGTGCGCCCCGGTGGCAAGGAGCCGCTCACGCCGCACGGCGTCCGCGATGCCACGATCGACATGGCCATCATGGCCGGCTGGCTGCGCCGATGGCCAGACATGAACATCGCGGTCGCGTGCGGCGCACCAGGACCGCAGGTGCTCGACGTTGACAATCCCGGCGCGGTCCCGACGTCGTTGATCCCCAGGTTGCGCGCCGCGCCTACGGTGGCCACGGCCAGGGGCAGGCACTACTACGGCGCCGGGACCGGCGCGCCGACCATCAAGCTCGAGTTCGGCGAGCTGCGCGGTCGCGGGAGCTACGTGCTCGTCCCGCCCAGCACGCACCCCTCGGGCAAGGTCTACGTGTGGCTGGTGCCGCCGCGCGGACCGCTGACCCCGGTCCCGGCGGCGCTCACGCAGATCGGCAAGCGCGCCGGCTGCGGTGAGCACGAACCTCCGCCCAGGCCGATCATCGCCGGTGAGGGCCGGCATCCCTACATGCACGACTTCGTGGTGCGGTTGCTGCGCGCCGGCATCACCGACCGGAGGCGGATCGCGGCGCACGCGCGCCTGGAGTTCGAGCTGTCGTGTGAGCCCCTGCCACCGCCGACGCCGGGTTACTTCGAGGCGTGGGCCGAGTGGGCGACTCGCACGCTCATCGCCGAGCGCGAGAGGAGGCGCGATGGCAGCTAAGAAGGAGCGCACGCTCCGGTCCCTGCCCGACTACGGCACGCCGCTGCCGCTGTGGCGCGACTGGCTAACCAAGGGGCTCTCACCCACTCGCGGCCACCGGGTCCACAGCTTCCTGCGTCACGGTCGTCAACGGACCGACGCCTGCACGCTGGTGCTGATCGGCCCCGAGGAGAAGCCCCGGAGCTTCGACATTGAGGAACAGCGCCTGCTCTCCACGCCCGCCTCGATGCGGGCCACGCTGGTCTCGGCCACCGACGGGCTGGTGCGCCCGGAGCGACTCACCCAGGCTGAGCTGGAGGACATCTGGATCGCGCTGGTGACCCTCGCCACCGTGACCGCTCACCAGAGCCAGAAGGACGAGACCCGCGAGTGGTTAGAGGCCACCGTCGAACAGGCCGTGCCACTAACCGGGCACAGCCTCTCACCTCCCAAGCAGGTCGATGGCATTCAGGCGCTGCTGGCGCGAGACAAGTTCGACTATCTGCGGGCACGGCGGTTCCTCGACGCTAAGGAGGCCGACCCGCCGCGACCGACATTGCTCATCGACAACGTGACCGGCGAGCGCTGGATACGAGTCGGCGACCTCGCAACGTTCTGGCGGCATGTGCTCGGCGTCGGCGTGATGTCCCAGCCGACGATCGACGGGCGGCTCTCGGCGATCGGCATCAAGCGCCACGAGTACGCCCACAAGGACGCTCAGGGCAGCGTGCGGCGTGTCCGCCTGTATCGGGTCGCGGACGGAAAGGCGGCGAAATGAGCTTAGTTGCCGCGTTGCCAAGAGTTGCTGAGTCCTACGCGCGCGAGAACACTTACGTGTTCTCGCGCGCGCACGTACTCCGTAGGCATTCACAGCAACGCGGCAACCACACCATCAGGAGAGGAGAGCAGTAGTGAGCGACGGGTTCGCAGCGATGCTGGCCGCCGAACGCCTGGGCCGGCTGTCGTGGGGAGAGCGACTCAGGCGCGAGCGCGAGCTTGAGGCTTCCCGGCCCTGCCCGGTCTGCGGCGAGCGCATCGACGCGCACGGGCGCAACCCGTACAGCGCGCGCTACTGCTCGGACGCCTGCAAGATGCGCGCCTATCGCCGCCGCGTTACGACAGGGGCACGGTTAACGAATGAGGCGTAACGGGTGACTCGGGAAGCGATCATCACGTGATGCGCGACCTGCCGCCCTGGGCGCGCGCCGAGGCGCAGCGCATCCTCGATGACGCGGCGCGTGTGCTGTTAGAGAAGCGGCTCGAAGCCGACGCGCTCGGAGACCGGCGCGCGACCGGGGCTGACCGTGATCGACGCGAGCGCCAGGCGGATGAGCCCGCGCTTGTGGGGGAGGAGGTCGGGGTCGGTGCTGTCGAGAACGGTCGCGGCGTTCGTGACCTCGATGCCGCTGACTGACGCCAGCCGCTCGGCCTCGGCGCTCTCGCGCTCGAGCTGCGCGGTCAGCTCCTCGATGACCGCCAGCGCGACCGCGTCGTCCTCGCCCTCGGGCAGCAACATCATCCGGCGCGTGGCCGTGCCGAGCTTCGCCTTCGTGCGCTCGGCCCTGGCAGCCGCCTCGCGTGCCTTGCGCGCCTGTGACGCACGACCCCGGCCGTCGGCGTAGATGCCCTTGACGTGGTCGAGCACGTAGCGCTCCAGCTTCTCGGCCGAGATGGCGCACGGCTGGGGGCAGTCCTCGTTGGAGCCGCGCCCGCACTTGTAGAAGGCGTATCGCGTGCGGCGCTCCTCGCCGCCGGCCGTCGTGTACTTGACCCAGGCACCACCGGCGACCATGCGACCGCCGCAGCTCGCGCACCGCAACACACCCAGCCGCGCCAGCAGCCGCTCGGACTTGGCCGTGCGACCGCTGGGGACGCGCATCTTCTGGACCGCGTCCCAGACGTGACGATCAACCACCGGGTCGCACACCACGACCGGCTTCTTGAGCCCCGGCCAGCGCAGCTCGCCGACGTACAGCGCCGACTTGAGCATGATCTGGACCGAGCGGTAGGAGCGCTCGATGCCCTGGTCGGCGAGGTAGGCGCGGATGGCCGCGATGGTCTCGCCCCGCGCCCGCATGTCGAAGCAGTCGCGCACGACCGGGCCCAGCTCCTCGTCCACGCGGACCGAGCCGTCGTCGTTGCGCAGCAGCCCCAGCGGGAGCTGGTGTGGGACGATGCCGGCGTCGTGGATGCGCGTCAGCACGCCGTTCATGGAGCGCTCGCGGGTGGTGCGCCAGTAGTCCTCGGCCAAGAACGACCCGAACGTTGCCTCGCGCCACTGCGCGGCGGTCTGGTGAGAGAGCACCTGGCCACCGGCGACCAGGAGCCCGCCGGCCTTGTCCATGCGCCGGATCGCCTTGGACCCCTCCTCGATGGAGCGGTCGGTGCGGTCCCGGTGGGCGAAGATGATGACCTCGGCCTCGCGGCGCTCAACGCGCTGGATGGCGTTGCCGAACTCCCGGCGCTCGAGCGCGGTGTGCCCCGACACGTTGCGCTCGTAGAGCACGTCGATGAGGTCGATGTTGCGGCGCTCGGCTTCCCGGCGGATGCTCTGCTCCTGCTCGCGGTCAGAGCCGAGGCGCGCGCCCCGGTCGTTCTCGTCGCTGACGCGCAGGATGCCGATGCCGCGCGCTCGCTGCTCGATGACTGGTGCTGTCGCCATGCTGGTGCCTCCTCGTTGGGTGGATCTTATTACCTATGACGACGCTGGGGGACCCGAACACCCCGATCGAAGAGACCGTGGGGGCGATGGCAGAGCTCGTACAGGCGGGCAAGGTGCGCCACATCGGACTGAGCGAAGCCGCGGCCGAGACGATCCGGCGCGCGCACGCGGTACACCCGATCGCGGCGGTGCAAACTGAGTACTCGCTGTGGAGCCGCGACCCCGAGCGCAACGGCGTGCTCGCGACCTGCCGCGAGCTCGGTATCGGCTTCGTGCCGTACTCGCCGCTCGGACGCGGGTTCCTGTCCGGCCGGTTCACCTCGCCCGATCAGCTCGCGGAGAACGACTTCCGCCGCTCCGGGCCGCGCTTCACCGGGCAGAACCTGGACGCCAACCTGAAGCTCGCGCAGAAGCTGGCGGAGATCGCCGAGGAGAAGCAGGTCACGCCGGCGCAGCTGGCGATCGCCTGGGTGCTGGCGCAGGGCGAGGACATCGTCCCGATCCCCGGCACGAAGCGGCGCACCTACCTCGAGCAGAACGCCGGCGCGGTCGACGTCGAGCTGACCGAGGCGGACGTCCAGCGGATCGAGGCCGAGCTGCCCCCGGTGGCGGGCGAGCGCTACGACGAAACGGGCATGGCCGGCGTCAACCTGTGAATCTCGACCAGGTACGCGCCGCGGCCGAGCCGCACATCGGTGACACGAACGTCCCGGGTCTCGTCGCGCTGGTGGCCAAAGGGGACGACGTCGGCGCTGTGGCGCTCGGGTGCTTGAGCGTGGAAGGCCCGGCAATGGAGCGCGACTCGCTGACGCGGGTCGCCTCGGTGACCAAACCGATCACCGCGGCGGCGACGCTGGCAGTGATCGAGGAGGGGCTGGTCGGGCTCGACGAGCCCGTCGACCGCCTGCTGCCGGAGATGGCCGATCGACAGGTGCTGACCCGGCCGGATGGCCCGCTCGACGACACCGTCCCGGCGACGCGGGCGATCACCACGCGCGACCTGCTGACGTTCACGTTCGGCTTCGGGATGCTCCCGGGGATGTTCTCGGCACCGGAACCCTGGCCGGTGGTCGCCGCGTCGAACGAGCTCGGCCTGTCGACGATCGGACCACCCCACCCGGACCTGCAGCCCGACCCTGACACCTGGATCGCCGGACTCGGGTCGCTTCCTCTGGTCGCCCAGCCGGGCGAGCGCTGGCTGTACAACACCGGCGCGTCTGTGCTGGGTGTGCTGCTCGCCCGCGCCACCGGGCAGCCGTTCGGCGAGGTCCTGCGAACCCGGCTGTTCGAGCCGCTGGGGATGCGCGACACGGCGTTCTGGACAAGCGAGACCGACCGGCTGGCCAGCGCCTATTTGGCGACGAAAGACGGGCTCAAGGTGTGGGACGAGCCCGACGGCCAGTGGAGCCGGCCGCCGGCGTTCGGCGACGGTGCTGGGGGCCTGGTGTCGACCGCCGACGACCTGCTCGCGTTCGCGCGCATGCTGCTGCGCGGCGGCGCGCCGCTGCTGTCGTCGGACTCCGTGCAAAACATGACGACCGACCAACTGACCGACGAGCAAAAGGCACGCGGTGGGCTGACCCCGGGGTTCTTCGAGGGCCAGTCGTGGGGCTACTGCCAGGCGGTATATGGCTCCGGGGCGTTCGGGTGGAACGGCGGGTTCGGGACGTCCTGGCGCGTCGATCCCGCGCACGACCTCGTCGTGATCGTGTGCGCGCAGCGCATGTTCGAGGGCCCCGAGCTGCCGCGCGTGCACCGCGACATCCAGTCCGCCGTCTACGCCGGGCTCGGCTGACCGGCGCAAGCGCGTACCTTGCCGGGGATGTCCGTCTCCACCGCCCTGCGGTCGGTCGCCGCGATCCGTTACGTCACACCCCTGCGCGAGGGAGGCTCGCTGCCGGGCCTGGTCGAGGCCGACGACGACGGGCTGTACGTGGTCAAGTTCCGAGGCGCCGGGCAGGGCCTCCGCGCGCTGGTGGCCGAGGTGATCGTCGGCGAGCTGGCACGGCGGCTGGGGTTACTCGTGCCGGAGCTGGTCGAGGTCGAGCTCGACCCGGTGCTCGGCGCCGCCGAGCCCGACCCGGAGATCCAGGACCTGATCACCGGCAGCGCCGGGTCGAACCTCGGCGTCGACTTCCTCCCCGGCTCGCTCCCGTACACGCCCGGCGGGCCGTGGGTGCCCGGCGCCGGGCTGGCCGCCGACGTCGTATGGCTCGACGCCTTAACCACCAACGTCGACCGGACCCCGCGCAACCCGAACCTGCTGATCTGGCACGACCGGATGTGGCTGATCGATCACGGCGCGGCGCTGTACCTGCAGCACGGCGGGCTGGACCCCGCCGAGCACTTCGACCGGCCGTTCCCGCTGATCGCCGATCACGTGCTCCTCGCGCGCGCCGGCTCGATCCTCGACGCCCACGAGCGGTTGGCGCCGGCGGTCGACCGCGCGTCGCTCGAGGCGGTCATCGGTCTGATCCCGGCCGGGTGGCTCGATCGAGTCGGTGAGGACCCGAACACCTACTTGGACTATCTGGACCGGCGCGCGCGCAGCGGCGCGTTCGCGGAGGAGGCCGAGCGTGCCCGAGCCGGCGCGTAGACCGTTCTCCTACGCGATCCTGCGGGTGGTGCCGCGCGTCGAACGCGGCGAGCGGTTCAACGCGGGCGTCGTGCTGTTCTGCCGCCAGCGGGACTTCCTCGGCGTCAAGGTGGCCCTGGACGAAGCTCGCCTCAGGGCGCTGGCGCCTGACGCGTCCGCGGACGAGGTTCGCGCCCACCTCGACGCACTGGTGCGGGTCGCGGCCGGCGATCCGGAGTGCGGGCCGATCGCGGCCCTGCCCCAGTCCGAGCGGTTCGGCTGGCTCGTCGCGCCGTCCAGCACGATCATCCAGCCCTCGCCGGTGCACACCGGGCTCTCCGAAGACCCGCAGGCGACGCTCGATGCGCTGTTCGCCGAACTGGTCGAGCCCGTGGCGCCGGACCGCGACGGAGCGCCTCGATGAGCCCACCGATCATCGTGGTCCACGCCGGCGCCGGCGGCCTCGGGGACGACCTGCGCGAGCAGGAGGCCGAGTGCCGCGCCGCGCTTGAGCAAGCCTTGCACGCCGGCGGCGAACGGCTGGGCGCGGGCGGCGATGCGATCGAGGCGGTCTGCGCGGCGGTCATGGTCATGGAGGGCTTCCCGCTGTTCAACGCCGGCTACGGCTCGGTGCTGTGCTCGGACGGCTCGGTCGAGATGAGCGCCGCGGTGATGCGCGGCAGCGACCGCGCCGCCGGCGCGATGGCGCTGCTGCGACGCACCCGGCATCCGATCGCGGCCGCGCGCACGCTGCTCGAGGAACCGGTGGTCATGCTCGCCGGCGAGCGTGCCGACGCCCATGCCGCGGCGCAAGGGCTCGAGCAGCACGAGCCGTCAGAGTTCGTGACCGACCGCCAGCGCCGGCGCCTCCGGCGCTGGCTGAGCCGGCGCGAGCAATCCGACCGCGGCACGGTCGGCGCGGTGTGCCTCGACGCGAGTGGGCGCCTCGCCGCCGCGACCTCGACCGGCGGGCGCCTCGGACAGCGGCCCGGTCGCGTGGGTGACTCGCCGCTGATCGGCGCGGGAACCTGGGCCGATCCGCGGCTGGCGGTGTCCTGTACCGGCGCCGGCGAATCGTTCATTCGGGCCGGTGCGGCGCGGCTGCTCGGCGCGCTCGTGGCCGAGGGCGTCGCGCTCGACGTGGCGGCCGGCACCGTGATGCGTGAGATCGCGCAGTGCGACGGCGTCGGCGGATTGATCGCGGTCGACGCCGAGGGCGGCGTGAGCACCCCGTTCTCGACCGAGGCGATGCCGAGAGGCATACTGCGATTGGGGGAGCCGCCCGCGGTCGAAATCCCGTAATCGCCCCGTCGCTTACCATTGCCTGGCAATGGGGACGACTATTTCGGCTGGCAAGCGCCTGCGTGCCATGTGGGAGTCCGACGAGACGGCCTTCGGCATGTGGGCCGGGATCCCAAGCTCGATCACGGCCGAGTTGGCGGCGCTCGCCGGCTACGACTACGTGTGCGTCGATTTGCAGCACGGGCTGGGCACCGAGGCGACGATGGTCTCGATGTTCCACGCGACGCAGGCCGGCGGCGCCGTGCCGCTCGCCCGGCTGGCCTGGAATGAGCCGTGGCTGATCATGCGCGCCCTCGACCTCGGCGCCGCCGGGGTCATCCTGCCGCTGATCGACAACGCCGGGCAGGCGGCGAAGGCGGTCGAGGCGTGCCGGTACCCGCCGCTCGGACGCCGCTCGTACGGTCCGATCCGGGCTGAGCTCGTCGCGGGCACCGCCGTGCCCGCTGAGCTCGGGGCGGACGCGCTGTGCTTCGCGATGATCGAGACGCGGGACGGCCTCGACAACCTCGACGAGATCGCGGCCACGCCCGGCCTGGACGGGCTGTACATCGGTCCGTCGGATCTGTCGATCGCGCTCGGGTTGCCACCGCGCGCCGTGGCCGTCGACCCCGGCGAGGACCGCCAGGCGCTGGCCGAGGCGATCGATCGCGTCCGCGAGGCGTGCGTCGCGAACGGGATCGTTCCCGGGATGCACTGCGCCGGCGGTGCCGCCGCCGAGCGCTACGCGGCCGACGGCTTCCGCCTGATCACCGTCGGCGTCGACACCAGCCTGTTCAAGTCCACGATCAGCCGCGAGCTGAACGCGGCGCGCGGGGCCTGAACCGGTGCCGCACGCTCCCGACCTCGAAGGCTGTGTGCTCGACGGACGCTACGAGCTGCACGAGCTGATCGGCGAAGGAACCTTCGGGCGCGTCTACCGCGGCCACGACCGGCGGCTCGCCCGCGAGGTGGCGGTTAAGGTGATCAAGCCGTGGTGGGCCGAGGACCCGGAGTGGGCGGACAGCTTCGGGCTCGAGGCGCAGCTGCTGGCCCGGATCAGCGATCCGGGCATCGTCCAGATCTACGACGTCGGCCAGGCCGAGGAAGGTCTCTATTACGTCACCGAGCTGGTCGACGGCGAGAGCCTCGCCGGGCGGCTGAAGCGCGGGGGACGGCTGGCGCCATGGGAAGCGTGCGACATCGCCGAGCAGCTGTGCCGCGCGCTCGAGCACGCCCACGCCGAGCAGATCGTGCACCGGGACATCAAGCCCGCCAACGTGCTGATCTCGAGCCGCGGCCGGGTCAAGGTGGGCGATCTGGGGATCGCGCGCCTCGCCGAGGGGACCACCGAGGGCGCGACAGCGACGATCGTCGGCACGCCGCGCTACATGGCGCCCGAGCAGGCGAGCGGTCTGCCCGTCTCCCCGGCCACCGACGTCTACAGCGCCGGCATCGTGCTGTACGAGATGCTCGCCGGGCGTCCGCCGTTCAACGGCGAGACGGCGGTCGAGATCGCGATGCGCCACGTGCAGGAGCCGCCCGCGCCGCTGCCCCCGGGGACGCCACGGTCGCTCGAGCGGATTGTCCTGCACGCGCTGGCCAAGGAGCCGGGCGATCGATATCAGAGCGCGGCGGCGATGGCCGAGGACCTCGCGCACGCGCGCACGCGTGCGAGTAGCGATGGACCCGGCCCGGCCGAAGCGCCCACGAACGCCGGGGCAGACGGCACCCGGCGCGAGCCCACCCGGGTCGCTCCGCGCTACACGCCGCGCAAGAACGTCAATCCCGCCGCGCGCCGGCGGACGGTTGCGGTATTCGTCTTCTCCATGGCTTTCCTCGGCGCGCTCGTGCTGGCCGCGATCATCCTTACTGCGCGACCGACCGTGGCGATGCCGCGGCTCCATGGCCTCGACCGAGGCGCTGTCACGGCCGAGCTTCGCCACCTCCACCTGACCGCGAGCTTCACCAAGAACTTCGACGAGCACGCCAAGCCCGGCACGGTGGTGAGCCAGACGCCGTCCCTCGGGACCCGAATCAAGCAAGACTCAACCGTCGACGTCGTGCTGAGCCGGGGTCCGCGCCCGATCCCGGTGCCGTCCCTGAAGGGAAAGAGCCAGAGCGACGCCACCAAGCGCCTGGACGCGGCGCATCTGAACGCGTCGATCAAGCCGGTGCCGGCGCCGGGATCGCAGCCGGGCGTCGTCACTCGCCAGTTGCCGAGCGCCGGCCGCGACTTGCATCAGCATCAGACCGTGACGCTGTTCGTGGCCGAGGCGCCGCGCTGGCGGACCGTCACCTCGTTCTCGGGCGAGGGAGGCGGGCAGTCGAGCACGTTCAAGATCCAGGGCCGGCAGTGGCGGGTCGTCTACCAGATGACCTACGACGGCACCTGCGACTTCGTGTTCTCCTTCTTGTGCGGCGGCCCCAGCGCCCAGGTGCTCGGGCCTCACCCCGATTCGTTCGGCATGAGCGACGGAAGCGGCAAGACCAAGGTGTTCGACGGTGGCCCGGGCAGCTACCAGATCCAGATCCAGCCGGGGTTGGACAACGCGCGCTGGTCGTTCACGGTCGAGGACTGGTACTGAGCCTCGAGGACGGGTACTGAGCGGGTGAACGCCACGCGGACCGTGGTCCTGGCTACCCGCGGCATCGAGCGGGTTCGCGACGAGCTCGAGCAGATGCCGGGGATCACGGTGGTCGCGCGCTACGAGCTGGCCGACGCCACGAGCGACGACGAGCTGATCGGGGGCCTGGACGGGGCATGGGCGACGGTCGCCGGAACCGAGCACTACACCCGCGAGGTGCTCGAGGCGACGCCTGCGCTGAAGGCGATCTTCCGGTTCGGGACGGGCTCCGACGCGATCGACATCCCCGCCGCGACCGACGCCGGGGTCGCGGTGATCACCACGCCGGCGGTCAATGCCGAGGCGGTGGCGGACATGGCGCTCGCGCTGATGCTGGCCAGCATCCGCCGGCTCCCCGCGCTCGACGACGCGGTGCGCACCGGCCGGTGGCGGATCGGCGGCCCGACCCGCGACCTGGCCGGCGCCACCGTGGGCGTGGTCGGACTCGGGGCGATCGGGCGGGCCGTAACCCGGCGCCTGCGCGGGTTCGGCTGCCGCGTGCTCGCGCTCGAGCCCTACCCCGACGAGGAGTTCACGACCCGGTACGAGGTCGAGCTGACCGACCTGGAAGCGATGCTGCCGCAGCTCGACGTGCTCACGCTGCACGCGCCGCTGAGCGACACCACGCGACATCTGATCGGCGCGCGGGAGCTCACGCTGCTTCCGCGCCACGCGGTCGTCGTCAACACGGCGCGCGGCGAGCTGATCGATCAGCCTGCGCTGGCGGCCGCGCTGACCGAGGACCGGATCGCCGCCGCCGGTCTCGACGTGTTCGAGCGTGAGCCGGTGCCGCCCGGCGACCCGATCCTCGCTGCGCCGAACGTCCTGCTGAGCGGCCACCTGTCGTCCACCACCGAGGTGGGGCTGAACGGGATGGCCGCCGGCGTGGTGGCGAACCTGCGTGAGGTGCTCGAGGGCAGGATTCCCGCCAGCTGCCTGAACCCGGAGGCCTGGAGCCTATAGATATAGATGTATAGGTATATCTATATCTGGTGTGAGGAGGCCTGCTCGATCACCTTGAGCAGCGCCGAGTGATCGAGACCGCCGTCGCCGGCGGCGAGCAGCGCCGACAGCATCTGATCCACGATCGCGGTGGTGGGGAGGAACACGTCGAGCTCGCGCGCGGTGCGCAGGGCAATCCCCAGGTCCTTGTGGTGCAGCGCGACCTTGAAACCCGGGGTGAAGTCGTGCTCGAGGAAGTTCCGGCGCCGGACCTCCATCACCTTGTTGCCGGCGAGTCCCCCCGACAACACCTCGATTAGCCGCTCTGGATCGACGCCGGCCTTGGAGGCGAGCACCAGCGCCTCGCTGACCGCCTCGATCGTCACCGCGACCAGGATCTGATTGCAGGCCTTGGCGGTCTGGCCCGCGCCGGCGTCGCCGAGGCGCACGATCGTCTTGCCCAGCACGTCGAACAGCGGGTGGGCCCGGTCGAACGCATCCTGGGGACCGCCGACCATGATCGACAGCGTGCCCTCCCGGGCGCCCACGTCACCGCCCGACACCGGAGCGTCCAATGCCTGCGCCCCCACCTCGACCGCCGCCGAGGCAACCTGACGCGCCACGGACGGCGCGATCGAGCTCATGTCGATCAGCAGCTGCCCGGAACGCGCGCCGGGCAGCACCCCGTCGTCGCCGAAGTACACGGCCTCGACATCGGGCGAGTCGGGCAGCATCGTGATGACCACGTCGGAGGCCGCGGCGACGTCGCGCGGCGACCCCGCCGCCGAAGCACCCTCGGACACCAGCGGCTCCTCCCTGGCGCGCGTTCGGTTGTGCACGACCAGGGGATAGCCGGCGTGCAGCAGGTTGAGCGCCATCGGGCCGCCCATGATGCCGAGCCCGATGAACCCGACCGTCGGCCGGTCAGGCATAGCCGAGCTCCTTCATCCAGACCAGGCTCTCCTCGGTCGTCGGGGTCGAAGGGTTGTACTCCAGTCCCACCCAGCCGCCGTATGTACTGCGCTCGAGCAGGTCGAGCACGAAGCGGTAGTTGACCTCGCCGGTCCCCGGCTCGCCGCGCGACGGGGGGTCGGCGATCTGCACGTGACCGATGCGGGGAAGCAACCGCGTGATCGTTTGCGCCAGGTTCCCTTCCATGCGCTGCATGTGGTAGACGTCGTACTGGAGCGCGGCGTTGTCCGCCGCCACGGCGTCGAGGAACCCGATCGCCTTCGCGCTCGTATCCAGCAGATAGGGCCCGTTCTCGTACGAGTTGACGGCCTCGATCATGATGCTGGCGCCCTGCCCGGAGGCCTGTTCGGCGGCCCAGGCGACGTTGTCCCGCGCCAGCTCGAGCTGGGTCTCGAGCTCGAGCTCGGGGCGGCGCACCCCGACCAGGGCGTTCAGGCGGGTGCAGCCGATCCGTCGCGCCAGGTCGAGCGCCACGGGGACGTTCTCGCGAAACTGAGCCCGACGATCCGGGTCGCTTGCCAGCCCCCGATCGCCGGCCGCCATGTCGCCGGCCTCGAAGTTGAACAGGGCGACCTCGAGCCCGGTGTCGGCCACCGCGCGCTCCACCGCGTCGAGCTCGTCGACCCCCGGCCACATGAACTCGACGCCGGCGAACCCGGCGGCGCGCGCCCGGTCGAATCGCTCGATGAACGGCGCGTCCTTGAACAGGAAGCTGAGGTTGGCGGAGAATCTCATGGCCGTTCGCTCTGGCATCGTATGCGCAATGGGGCGCCGCCGCGCATGCCTGATCTTTGCGTGTCTGTGCGCCGCCGCGATGGCCGGGCTCTCACCGAACATCGCGCAGGCCGAGTCCAACGGACTGGCGGCGACGCCACCGATGGGCTGGAACGACTGGTACTCGACGTACTGCGGCGTGAGCGCCGGGCTCGTCGAGCAGACGGCACAGGCGATGGTGAACGACGGGATGAAGGCGGCCGGTTACCAGTATGTGAACATCGACGACTGCTGGATGGCCCCCAGCCGCGACAGCGCCGGCAACCTGGTGGCCGACCCCGTGCGGTTTCCCGGCGGGATCGCCTCGGTTGCCAGCTACGTGCACGGCCTCGGTCTCAAGCTGGGCATCTACGAGGACGCCGGCACCACCACTTGCGCCCACTACCCGGGCAGCTACGGCCACGAGGCGCAGGATGCCGCTACGTTCGCCGCGTGGGGCGTCGACTACGTGAAGTACGACCGGTGCAACATCCCGCTCGGCGACTTCCCCGGTCAGTCCCCGGCGCAGGTCCAGCAGACCCTCTACACCCGGATGAGCAACGCGCTGCGCGCCACCGGTCGGCCGATCGTTTTCTCGATGTGCAACCCCGACCCGACCGACGACCCGTGGGAGTGGGGGGCCCCGATCGCCAACCTGTGGCGAACCACAACCGACATCGAGGACAACTACGGGTCGATGCTGGTCAACTTCGAGGGCACCGTCGACCGGTCGGCCGACGCCGGGCCCGGATCCTGGAACGACCCCGACCTGCTCCAGATCGGCAACGGCGGCGGTACGCAGCTCGAGTACCGAACCGAGTTCAGCCTGTGGGCTGAGATGGCCGCGCCGCTGATCGCGAGCACGAACATCACCACGCTGTCGCCCGCCGAGCTCGCCATCTACGAGAACGCCGACGTGATCGCGGTCGATCAGGATCCGCTCGGCCGGCCGGGCGTCGCGGTCTCGCGGGCGGGCGGCTTGTGGGTGCTGACCAAGCCGCTGGCGGGCGGCGACCGATCGGTGGTGCTGTTCAACTCGACCAACACGGCGGCCCGGATCGCCACCACCGCCGCCGCGGTCGGGTTGCCGAGCGGGCGGGGCTACCGGCTACAGGACCTGTGGAGTGGCGAGATCACCCAGTCAGGCGGAGCGATCAGCGCGTTCGTGCCCGGCCACGGCGTGGCGATGTACCGGATCAGCACGATGAACCGGCAGCTGGCCCGGTGGATCGCTCCGCACACGGTGTTGTCGCTGTCACCCGCCGCGCCCGAGCTTGTTGCCGGGCGCTCGACGATCGTCCGCGAGACGTTTGCCGACGACGGCGTCAACCCGGTCAAGCGCGTCAAGTTGTTTTTCCGGGTCGCCCCCGGTTGGCGGCTGAAGCGCCTGGGCAAGGCCCGCGCCAAGGTCGTCGCCGCCGGGCACGGTTTCGCGGTCGACTTCCGGGTCACGGCGCCCGCCGGGAGCCCACCGTTCGCGCTCGGCGCCCTGAGGGGCGCGGTCTCCTACGACCCGCCGGACAGTCGGCGCGCCGAGTCGGCCACCCTCGACGAGCGGGTGTTCGCCGCGGTTCCACACCCCTTCGAGACCGCGAACACCACGGGTTCCGAGGCGGCCTTCGGGGCGAGGGATGGTGGGCTCGCGATCAGCGCCCGGGGCGGAGGCGTGTTCCAGCCGGTCAACGCCCCGCCGATCGACTCCTACGCTGCGATCTACGAGCCCCAGCGCGCCGGCACTCAGACGTCCGTGCAGGTCACCGTCACCTCCGACCCGGCCGGTGGGCCGGCGGGAGGCGCTGGCCTGATCGAGCGGGGCGCCATGACCGCGCCGGCGGGATCGCCCGCCGCGGTGGCGCTGTTCGTGAGCGGGAGCGGCGCGATCGTGATGTCTTGGAACGCGTCGGGCGGCCATGATGTCGACTCGCGCTTCGTGCTCCCGAATGTGTTCGTCCACATGCCGGTCACGCTTCGCCTCGTGCGAGGCGGGAGCGCTTACACGGGGTACTACTCGCCCGATCGAGGCGTCACGTTCCTGCCCGTCGACACCGTCACCGTGGCCGGGACCGCCTCCGCCGGCAATCAGGACGTCGGCGTGTTCCACGCCTCCGGGTTGCCGACCTGGACGACGACCGCGACGTTCAGCGGCCTGAGCATCCAATGATTCGCCGACGGCCCTTGCATTCGAGGCCGCGACCCGGTTAGGGTCGCCGCCGGGGCGAGCGCCGGGCCGGAGCGCTCTCGCATGTGAGAGCGAGTGGTGCGTGGGCGAGCGTGGTGCCGGACGGCGGCCGCCGAAATCCGACAGTGAAGCTCGGAGCACGACGCGCGGCTTGGCGTCGGGAGCGGCACCCGGTAGGATCGCGCGCACTGCTGGACCGAGCGGTGTGAAGGAACGGGGATGCAACGCGAGGCGATGCCGGCGGAGGATGAGGCGTGAACGGCCGGGTCTCTGCTGCCGCGGTGCCGCGCCGGGACGGCTCGGCTGCCGACGGTGTGCATCTGCTGTGGACAGCGCCTGCGGGCGCCGGGTGGTCGCTCGACGGGTGGACCATCCGCCGGCGCAAGGTCTCCGACCGTCCGAAGGTCCAGTGCTTCCAGCTCGCGCCCTCCGAGCTCGAGGCGCTGCATCGCTTTCTGCGGCTGCAGATGTCGGTGGCGCTGTTCACGGTGCGTCAGGCCGCGTGCCCGCAGCCGCCGCCGGGGGTGCCGGCGGCCGCGCAAGAGCCGTTCGGCACCGTCCCAGGTGTTGTGTGCGTTGCCTACGAGATCGACCTGCCGGAGCGCCACCGGGTGCTGGAGGTCGACGTCGGCACCGCCGCGGCGCTGGCGATTGCGTTGCGCGACGGCAAGGCGGTCGCTGCGCGTCTGCTCACCTCTACGTCGGGCGTGCAGAGTGCCGTCTTCGTGGGCCTGGACGCCGACGGCGCGGTCGTCTATTGCTCGGGCGCCGCCAGCTCGCTGCAGGTGTGCCTCGACCAGCCCGTGCTGGGCGAGGACAAGCAGTGGGAGAACACGCCGCCGATCGCGCAGGGCATCCAGGTACCGATCCGTGCGCTGGACCCGACGCTGGGCTCGCGGGCCGACGAGGACGTGCTGGCGAAATCGCGCCTGCTCGACGGCGAGGCGTTCGACCAGGATGCTTTCCATGACGTGGCGGACCTGATGAACGCGGCGGCGGCGGACGCCGCGAACGTCGCGCCGGTGTGGCTGAGCACCGTCACCCGCGAGGCGCCGGACGACCCGTTCCTGGAGCTGCGGCCGTGGTCGTACGCGCTCGCGCTGCTTACCGAGCCTCCCTGGCGGCGGATGCTCGGCTTCGGCTACCTGGATCGCGCCGGCGATCTGGAGGCTGACGCCGTCTATGACTACCGGGTCAGCGGGTTCTTCCGGCGCCGCGATCTGGAGGAGCCGCTGCACGGCTTCCATCTCGTGCCGCGCGGCACGACGCTGCCGACGGCGTTCGCGCTGGGGCCGATCGCGCTGCTGACGCCGGCGCCGCTGACCGTCCAGCAGCTGCCCGAGCCGCCCGGCGATGCCCTGCAGGTGACGGGGCGCAAGGGCGTGGGACTGGCCGGCGAGGAGTGCCTGACGCTGTCGTTCGCCGCGCCGGTGACGCGGGTGGCGCTGGAGCTGGCGGGGGGCGCGAGCCTGCGCTGGAAGGCGTCGACCACCGACTTTCTGCCGGGGCTGCCGATCAACCAGTTCGGCGGCGACCTGCCGCCGCAGCGGCGCGTGACGATCGAGACGGCCGACCCCGTCGACACGATCACGTTGTCGGGCACGGGGTTCCTGTTCGGCGTGCGCGAGCTGCTGTCGGCTCCGGGGACCTCGCCGGACGACGTCGTCGAGGCGTCGGCCACGCTCTATGGCGTCGTCTTCGCCGACACGCCCATGCCCGAGCCGCCGCCGTTCCTGGACAGCGTGTCGCTGCAGCAGCCGAGCCTGCCCGCCGACCCGGCGGCCGGCCGGCCGCCGGCCCCCGCGTCGCTGGGCTTCCGGGTCAGCTGGCTGCCGCCACCCGTAGCGGGCGCCGACGGGCCGGTGCCGTGGCCGGCCGACCTCGGCGCGTTCCCACCGTTTGACGTGCTGGGCTTTCGGTTGCAGCGCCGCCGCGTTGACACCGGCGGGGGCTTCGAGGAGCTCGACGGCAAGGGCACGTCGACGCTCGTGCTGGGCTCGCGCGGCGCGCGGGCGGACCCGCCGGCGCTGGCGCTAGGCGTGGACCTAGAGGCGGTCTTTGCCGACGACGCGCCGCCGGTGCCGCCGGTGTCGCCGCTCATGGCGCTCGATGACGTCCTCGTCCTCGCCGACCACTCCGGCCCGCCGCCCGGCAGCACCCATCAGTACCGCGCGTTCTCCGTCGACGCGATCGGGCGTAGGTCGGGCGCGCCCGCCGTTGGACCCGTGGTGCGGCTGGAGAAGCGCCAGCCACCCCCGCAGCCGGTCGGCTCGCCCGATCCGCCGCCGCCCGGCGCGGTGGTGCCGGCGGGGGTGCGCGCTCGGGTCCTGCAGGCCGACGATCCCGATCTCGGGCCGGGGGACCGCCAGCTGCTGGGGACGAGCGGAAACGCGGTGGTGCTCGAATGGGGCTGGACGCAGCGTGAGCGCGACGGCGACCCGTTTGCCGCGGAGTTCCGCGTCTACTGGCAGCCGATGGCGCCCGACGTTGTCAGCGGTGCCGTTACCGGGCCGGCAACCCTCGCCGGCGGCGTGTTCTCGGCCCCGGCGACGCTCGACCGGCCGCTGGAGGCGGACGCCATGCGCGGCCGCTACTTGGCGCTGCCCGACTACCCGTTCAAGGTCGCCGGCCACGACGCCGGGCAGGATGTCGTGCTGCGCCTTGAGCCGAGCGTCCTGGATCCGGCGCGCGCGCCGGGGCCGGCCGCATTTGAGTTTCGCCCCGTGCTCGGCGGCGCCGAGCAGCGCCCGCCGGCGTGGCGCGAGCGCGCCGCGGTCGTGCCGATCGGCCCGCATGAGGCCTACCGCTTTGTGCTGGGGGACCGTCTTGTGCTTGACGCCGAGCACCCGCGCGTGCGCGCATGGGTCGGCGTCAGCGCGGCCGATGACCAGGCCTACGTCGATGACGCGCTGCCGGGCGGCGGGCGGCCGGGCAACGAGAGCGCGATCGCCGCGACCGCGGTGACGGCGCGGTATCTCGGCCGGCCCGAGCTGACCGTGCCGCCGCCGCTGCCCGACGTGCCCGAGCTGGTCACCGCAGAGCCAGCCGGCGACGCCGTGACGGTAGTTGTCGACCTGCCCGGGCTGCTACCCGACGTGGCCGTTCCGGCGGGGCACCAGGTGCAGCTCGAGCGCCTTGCGCTCGGTCGCGTCGTCACCTGCCTGAGCGCCGACGCCGACGGCACGATCGGAGTTCAGCTTCCGGATGGCACGGTCACGAGCTACACACTGGCCAATCCGGATGACCAGGCGGCACTGCTGGCGCAGATCCGCACCGGCACGGCGGCGAGGATCGAGGGCCGCTTCCTCGTGGACTTCGTGGTGCGCTTCGGTCCGCAGCTCGAGCCGCTGTGGGTGGCGGTGCTGCCCGACCCCGTGCCGTTCGACGCACTCACCGATACGCTGCCGGCCGACGCCGAGCGCCACGTGCACCGGATCCGGCTGGCCGACGCCGCGCGGCACCTGTCGGCGGGCGGCGCGATCGCGCCGCAGATCGTGCGTGTGCCGTCGCTGCGCTCGCCGGCGCCGCCGGAGCTGGCGGCGCGGCCGGGCGACGGCGGGGCGCTTGCGATCACGGCGCGGGTGCACGATGCGTTCGACCTCTCGTGGGTCGTCGTGTTCGCCGCCGACGAGGACGCCGCCCTCACACCCAACGGCAACCTCCGCAAGGCGGCGCAGCTGCTGCGGCTGCCCAGCCGCCGCGACCTATACCCAAGCGATGGCGTGCGCGTGCGCCTGGCCGACGGCATGCTGCTCGCGCCCGCGGCGGTCCTCGACGCCGAGGCCGGAACCGTCGAAGTCCCCGACCGGGTCCTGACCGGCGCGCTCACACCCGGACCCCGCCGCCGCGTCGCGCTGTGGGGGATCGCCATGACCCGCGACGGTATCCCGTCCCGGCTGGCCGGTCCCGTGACGGCGCTCTCGGGCCGGCCGCCGACCTCGCCGACCCCTACCGAGGCGGCCAGCTGATGCCCGGGTTCGCCGCCCCGATAGACCCCGCCGCCTGGTCCCTCAGCCTCCCCGGCCTGCTCACAGTCCCGGACGGCCTGCGCTATCCCGGGCTGCAACTGCCCCAGCTGCGCGCCCAGCACCCGCTGCCCAAGGGCGGCGTGCGGGTGCCCGCCGCCGGCGTCCTGCGCACCGTGACCGACGGCGTCCGGCACGTCGTCGAGGTCCAGGTCAATCCGTTTGCCCTACGCCGCACCGCCCAGGCTCTGCAGTTCGGGGTGCCGACGTTCTACCTCGCGCTGGACGAGGACAGCGATCTCCTCGCGTTCAATGACGGCGACCTCGCGCAGGCGGGTGACGTGATCGCGCAGGCCACGGGAGTCGGCGTCGCGTGTGCCGGTCAGGACCGGGTCGCGCGCGACCCGGCGCTGTGGGCGGCGGAGTTGCTCGATGCCCTCGAGCCCCAGGACCGCGGCGAGTGGCAGCCGTTCGCCGACGCCACACAGGCCGCGGCCGGCGCCGCCCAGCCGCCCCTTCTCCTCCTCGACCATCGCGGCGCCCCGCTGGAAACCGGCGACGTCGAGATCGCCTCTGGCCCGGTGACCGCGACGGCCACGCTGGTCCGCGACGACGGCGGCGATCTGCAGCGCACGGTCGCCCGCATGCACGCCGCCGACCCCGGCACGATGCCGCTTAGCGCCGTCTTCCCGCCCGGCGGCGGGCCGGCGACCCTGCGCCCCCAGGCCGCCGGCGGCGACTTCCAGCTGGCCCGGCTGCCCGACGCGGCCGCCGCCGCCGGGGCCATCGACGTCACGCCCGCGCTGCGCCACGTCGCGCTCACCGACCTCACTCGCTGGTTCGCGCCGCAGTTCGCCGCCTCGCCGGTGCCGCTCGCCCGCTACACGCGGGGCAACGTCCTGACACCGTACGTCAACGGCGACGAGTACTTCGACGAGCTCTTTCACCGGCTGCTGGATGCCGGCCGCGCCGGCCCCGACGGCGGCCTGCACCTCGTCGGCGGTTGGCAGACGTTCCCCGATGTCGAGCTCGTCACACGCGGCCCGGACGACGACCCGGACCTGCCGCTGACGCTCGAGCAGGCGGCCAGGCTCATCGGCGGCGCCGGCGGCGCCACCCGCTTCCTCTCGCCCCAGTTCATCCAGCTCGAGCCGCTGCCGCCGGTGGAGACGGTCGAGCTCGTGGCGTTCAGCGTCATCGTGATCGGGCTGCTGCGCTGGAAGTACGTCGACTTCGTGCGCACCGACGCCGCGGGCGCGGTGATCCTGCTCGCGCTGTTCGTCCTCAACCTCATCGCGGTGACGTGGATCGTCAGCGAGAACGGCGAGCCGCTGGAGCCCAACAAGGACGCCGTCGACATCCTCGGGGCGGTCCCCAACGCGGTCAGCCGCTTCGCGCCGTTCCCGGCCACCGTGGACGACAACCCGGCCAGCCCGCCGCTGAGCGACTGGCCCTTCCGCATCTTCCCGAGCGTCCGCCACTGGGGCTTCTATCACCAGAAGTTCGCGATCGTCCGCGTCGGCGCCGAGCGCTTCGGCTACGTCGGCGGCATCGACATCAACCCCAACCGCCTCGACGATGCCCGCCACCTCGCCCGCGGCCCGTACCACGACGTGCACGCCCGCGTGCAGGGGCCTGCGGTGCGCGACGTCGAGCTCTCCTTCCAGGAGCGGTGGACCCGCGACGGTGGCGGGGGGCCGCTGGCCTTCGCGCCGGCGGCCGCCGCCGACCTGGGCGAGCCCGGCAGTGACGCCGTCCAGGTGGCGCGCACGTACTTCCGGGCCGCCGACCCAAGCCGCGCGCTGCCGTTCGCCCCCCACGGCGACCGCACGATCCGCGACACAATGGGCGAGGCGATCGCGCGGGCGCGCGAGTTCATCTACATCGAGGACCAGTACTTCACGCCGCCCGCCGACTACGACGACGCGCTGGTCGCCAAGGTGCAGGACCGCGCGATCAAGGCGCTGGTGGTGGTCGTGCCGGCGATCGGCGACCAGCCGTTCGGTGAGTTCGTGCGCTCGGACCTCGTCCGGCGGCTGCGGTTGGCCGACGCCGGCGCGGGGATCGTGCGCATCGGCTATCCCCGCCGGCACTTCACGACGCCCGACAACGAGCTGCGCGCGGCGTCGGGGCGGCTGATCCTCGTGCAGGACCTGGCCTCGTCGGGCGGCGTCGACCCCACCGTCGTCCTGGGTCCGAAGCAGCGCCTGCCCCAGCCGCCGTTCTGGGTCGCGATCGAGGGCGAGCTGATGTACGCGTTCAACGAGTCCGGAGCGGTCAACCCCGACCCCGAGCACGCGCGCGTCTTCGAGGTCGTCCGCGGCGCCGACACGCGCCTGGTGTCCTCCGGTCCGCCCGGGCCCGACGTCACCCCGCGCCCGCGTGCGCACACCAAGGGCGCGGCGGCGACCGTGATCGACCTGACCGGCATCTACGTGCACGCGAAGATGCTCATCGTCGATGACGTCTTCGTCGGCATCGGCTCGGCCAACCTCGACCGCCGCGGCCTGTATCACGACGGCGAGATCAACGTCTTCAGCGTGCCGCAGGCGCTGAAGGCGTCACGCGAGAACCCGGTCGCGGCGCTGCGCCGCCGGCTGTGGGCGGAGATGCTCGACCTGCCGCTGGTCACCGCCGGCCCGCTGCTCGAGGATCCGCAGGCCGCCGCGAAGCTGTTCGACCGCTCGCCGCTTGAGGGCAACCGCTACACCGACGTCGACGCGTACCCCACGCACCTGATGTACGACGCCACGTCGGGTGACGGGCTGGTGCTGGCGCTGCTTCGCCTGGCGCTCGTCGACCAGGTCGTCGCGTTCGACCACGCCAAGCTGTTCGACGCCATCGTCGACCCGACCAGCGCGCTGGAGCGCGCCGGCTGATGGCGCCCGCCGCCCCGACGCTGTTCGACCTGCTCGGCGACCCCACGGCCGCCTGGCCTTCGGACCACGTGCACGAGCACCCGGGCGTCCCGCTCGACGGGCAGGCCGACCCGACCGTCTGGCTCGCCGCGCTGAACGCCAGCGTGCGTGTGCACGACGTGCGCACCGGCGCCGACGCCGACCGGGTCGCGCTGCAGGCGCAGCTCACCGTCGACCCCACCGCCGGCTTTCTCAGCTACCCGGCCGGCTGGCCGTTCGTGATCGGCTCGATGCCCGACGTGGAGTTTCGCGTCCAGCCCTACCCGCAGTCCGGGCGCTCGGTGGGGCTGTTCGTCTCGGTCGGCGACTCGGGCGTCGAGCTGGTGCTGGAGGGGCTGCCGGTGGAGATCCGTCTGCCGCCGGAGCTGGTGGCGCCGCACCCCGACCTGCCTGGCGACCCCAGCGGCGCGCTGGTCGTCGAGGTCGGCGAGTTTCAGGCCGGCCGGCTGGACGACCTCAAGGTGATCCTGCGCCGCGGCGAGGTCACGTCGATCTTCGTCCACCTGCGGCTGACGATGACCGAGTCCTACGAGTTCCACCTGCAGCCGGCGGTGCCGATCTCGTTCGGGCGCTGCGCGCTGTCGGCCATCCCGTGCGTGGCCGTCCACGACTTCCGCCTGCTGCCCTCGCCGCGGTTGGCGCGCGAGCGGGAGGAGTGGCTGCGCCACACGGTCGAGCCATGGCTGCCCTCCCACGCCGCCGCCTTCGACGGCCTGGTCGCGGTGCGCTCGGTCGACGTCGACGAGCAGGCGCAGGGGCTAAAGGACGTCGTCCAGTGGCTGAACGGCCACGCGCGCGACACCGACCCGACGGCCGACTTCGTCCTCGACGACCTCGTCGTGCCCTTCCACGGACCGTTCTGGCTGCCGGTGCCGCGCCACCTGACCGTCGGGATCCGCCGCAAGCTGCTCGACCCAGCCAGCAAGGAGCAGGTCTACGCGTTCGAGGGCGACCCCGTGCACCTCGTGATCACTGACGATCACCGGATCGCCTTCAATGTCGAGTCGTTCTTCTACCGCTCGCAGCCCTCGGAGAACCTCGACAAGGACCTCGGGCTGACCTTCAGTGCGGCGCTCGTGTTCGGGCCCGACAGCGCGCCCCAGCAGGCGCTCGAGATCGGGCTGGACGAGGACTACACGATCGTCACCGGCTACAAGCGCGACTTCGCGCCGGGCACGACCGGCGGCCCGCCGGTGCCCGGCCCGGGGCCGAAGCCGAAGACCAACGAGCTGCTGCACTGGGAGATCGCCGGCACGGTGATCGCCGACGTGATGGCCATCCGGGCCGGCTTCTCGCTGGGCCACTACCTGAGCGGCAGCGCGTGGCCGGACAGCCTGCTGGCGACGATCGACGTGTTCGTCTCGCTTCCGCCGACCGGCAAGGACACCTCGACGTTTCGCCTGCGGTCGCTGAATGGCGAGAAGGTGGCATTCGCCATGGAGGGGGTGGGCTGGCGGCTGGGGAGCATGCACCTGGAAGGCCTCGCGCTGCCCGACGGCGTGGTCGCCTACATCGCGAACGTGGCGCTCGTCATTGCCGAGCTCGGGCTGAAGGCCGAGGATGGCGCCAGTTACCTGTCGTTCTCCGGCGGCCTGCTGGTCGAACTGCCCAGCGGGCTGAAGGGCGGGGTCATCGTGCGGCGGCTGCGCTTCCGCGTCGCCGGCAGCCCGTCGCGGCCGTCGGTCAAGTTCGACGGCTTCTTCCTGTCGGCGCGCAACTCCGACGCCAGCGTCGTCTTCGAGGGCGGCGGCGCCTACGGCCAGGACGGCGACGACACGCAGGGCGGGCGCGAGTTCCGCTTCACCGCGACGCTGACCTTCGATCTCGGCGAGCGCAAGTACACGTTCGGCTTCGACTTCCTGATCGGCGATCGCTGGGGCCCGGATGGCCGGTTTGACTACCTGCTCGTCCAGGGGTTCTTCCGGGCGACGATCGGGCCGCTCGGAGCGTTCGAGCTGACCGGCGCCCGCGTGCTCTACGGGCGCAACCTGTTGCCGCTGCTGGCGCCGGTGGACCGCGAGTCGCGCGAGCTGCGCTACTACCGCTGGTACCGCGAGAACGACCCACTGACCGTGCCGGGCGATCGGCGCCTGGCCGGCTGGCGGCCGGAGCGCGACTCGTGGTCGTTCGGGATCGGCGCGTCGGCCTCGCTGCCGGCGCTGGGCAAGCTCGTCGAGCTGACCGTGTTCGTGCTCGGTCTCCGGGGGCCGAGCGAGCAGGGCGCACTGGTCGTCGGCGAGGTCTACGCGCTCAAGAACACGAAGCCGCTCGGGTTCCTGGCGCTCGAGCTCGACCGGCGCAACGACCGCTACAGCCTGCTCATCGGCGTCGACGCGCGGGCCAGCTCGTTCGTCAAGGACGCGCCCGCGTGGATGGACGGCATCGGCACGTTCACCGGCACGCTTTTCCTGTCCAACGACCCGTCCACGGTGGCGATCGGGCGCCTGGCCGACCAGGCCACCTGGCTGCAGCTGCGCTTCGACGTCGACCTGTTCCTGAAGTCGTCGCTGGTGATCGGGTTCTGCCTGGAGCTGGTCGAGGACGGGCCCAAGGGCTTTGGGCTAGTCGTGCGCGTCGAGGGCGGGATCGGCGTCCACGGCATCCTGCGCGCTAGCTACAACGCCGGGATCAGCCTGGCCGTGCTGGTGTTCACCACGGGTTCGACGGACTACTCGGCGGTCATCTCGATCGAGGCCGGCTTCCGCATCGTGCTGTTCGGCTTCCTGCGCATCGGCGTGAGCGCGACGATCGACTTCCGCGTCGTTGGCGCGCACCCGGCACGCGGTGAGCTGTCGGCCGCGCTGAAGCTCGAGACGCCGTGGTTCCTGCCCGACTACACGCTGCGGATCGAGTTCCAGTTCGGCGAGCTGGCGCCCGGCGAGCTGGCGACGGCGGTGGCGCCGCTGCGCAGCGCTGGCGCGGTGGAGCCGGGGGCGCAGCGACAGCTGCCCACGCATATGGAGCGCTTCGATCCCAGCTGGAACGGCGAGGGTGTGGCGCCGGTGCACTCGGTCGTCGAGCTGCAGGCGCCGACGCGGTCGGAGGCCGAGCGGCTGGCCAACGTCGCCGCCGACGCCGAGCTGCGCCCGGTGGCGACCGACGCGACGATCGGCGTGACCTTCAGCGTCGCGGTCAACGATCGCCTGGCGCTGGGCGTAGGCGTGGCGAACGGCCTGGGCAACCAGCAGTCCGGCGACCTCGGTCTGACCTATGACCTCGTCGGCATCGCCGTGCGCCGCCGCGCGCGCTTCGGGTCCGACCTCTCGTGGAAGCCGCTGGATCAGCGGGTGGAGCTGGGGCCGGACTTCAGCGACCCCGGTGGCGTGCAGCTGAATGGCTCCTTCGGGCCGCAGATCCTCAACAAGACCTGGGACACGGACCTGCGCGTCGGCGGTGCGGTGGCGCCGAAGAAGCTGCTGCTCAACGCCGTCGCGCCGTACGAGTTCACCACCGGCAATCCCGAGGGCGATGAGGAGCTCGTGCGGCGGTGCCCGGCCTGGCCGTGTTGCCAGCCGCCGTCCGAGAAGGACCTCGAGGACCGTGTGCACCGGCTCGACTGGCACGGTGTGCGGGCCGGCGAGGCGCTCGACGGGGCGCGGGCGTGGCGCTTCACCGGCGCGACCAGCACGCTGCGCTTCCTGCGGCCCGCGTGGACGCGCCCGGTCGTGTCCGCCGGGCTCCCGGCGGGCACGATCATCGCCGCTGCGAGCTTCGGTGCACCGGGCATCGTGGCGCGCGCCGACTTCGACGAGGACGTGGCGTTCTGCCGAGTGCGGCTGGCCTGGCCGCGCGGAACGCTGGCGACGCTCGTCGTCTTCGACGGGGCGGGCGCTGTCGTGGGCCGCACGGAGCTCGGCCTCGGCACGGACGGCTTCCAGGTCTTCGTGCTCGCAGCCAGTGGGCCGATCCGGCGTCTGGAGCTGCGCGGCTACCGGCCCGGGTTCGGGGTTGCGGCGCCGTCCGCGGCACCCGCGGCGGCCATCACCGGATCGATGCTCGAGGTCGACGAGGTCGCCTACGTTGGGCTCCGCGACTACCTCGAACTGCTCGTCCTCGAGGGCTGCGACGGCACCACCGGCGGCTACGAGGGCAAGGGCAAGCTCGCCTTCCTGCCCAACCACGAGTACGAGGTGCAGCTGACCACGCGCGTCACGATCGTCCATCCCTCGACGCCGGCGAGCAGCGCGGACGTCGACGAGTTCGTCTACTTCCGGACCAAGGGGCTGCCGGGACTGAACGCCGTGGCGCGCACCGGCGACGAGCTCGAGCCCTATGTGCTGGGCGCCTACGCGGGCGGCCGCGGCGGGCTGGTGTACCGGGAGGAGCCGGTCACGCTCGCGTTCTCGGAGGGCTTCCTCGTCGCCGTGCCACTTGAGGCGCGGGATCCGGGCAGCGCCGATGAGCACGCGACGCTGCTGCGCATGCAGCTCGTCGTGACGCCGGACGTGGCCGCTGGGGGGCAGACCGCGTTCACCGTTACCGCGGAGGACTGGGTCCTCGTCCACCGCCATACCCTGCCGCCGCCGCCGCGCGGCGATCCGCCATGGCGGGCGGTGCTGAGCCTGTCGCGCATCGGGCCGAGCGCGATGGTCAGCGTCGAACCGGCGCGCCAGCGCCTCGCGGCGGCGACCCAGCGCGCCGCGGTGCCGTGTCCGGTCGGCGATCCGCGGCAGGTCATCGGCACGGTGGTTGTGGCGCCGCCCCAGGGCAGTCCCGACCCCCGGGACCCGCCGGCCGAGCTGTGGACGGCGCGGTCGCGCTTTACGGCAGCGGTGCGCGTCGAGGGCGCCGCCTTCGTCGACCGCCGGCCGTTCGTGGACGGCGACGAGCGGGCGTTCACGGTGGCGTCCGTGACCGGCGTGCCAGTCTGGTCGGTCCTCGACGGCGAGCTGCGCGCTGGGATCGGCGGCCCGTCGCTGGCGCTGTTCGGCGACCCGGACTGGGATCACCTGACGGTCGTCGTCGGCATCGCGCCGGGGAGCGCGGGCGCGGGCGTGGGCTTCGGGCTGGCGGCGGCGGAGGCGGCGCCCCGCGGGTTGTTCGCGGCCGTCGAGGTCGTTGGCGGCTCAGCGCGGCTGGTCGTGCGCCGGCGCGACGCCAGCGGTGACGCGGTGGTCGAGGTCGGCACGGCCGAGCTGCCCGCGGACACCGGGAGCGCGCCGGTGGCGCTCGAGGTTACGGCCTTCGACGACCGGCTGCGCGCATCGGTGGGCGAGGCGACCGTCGAGGTCGACCGCGGCGAAATCCGCGCCGGACGGCTGTGCCTGACGGCGGAGGAGGGGACGGGGTTCCAGACACTGCAGGTGCGCGGCCTGGATCTGTACGCGTTCTCTTTCGGCGTCAGCCGCTTTCGCTCGTTCGCCGAGCACGTCGGGTCGTGGGCGGGCCGGATGGACGCGATCGCCCCGGACACCCTCGGGGCAGGGACGACGACGGCGACGGTCGCGCAGCTGTGGGCGACGACGGCGGCCGACATCGCATCGGTCATGGAGGCGCAGGCGCCGAGCGCCGACCGCGAGCGGGTCTTCGCGGCCTGGGTCGCCGGCCTGGGTCTGCCGCTGAAGGACGCGCCGGCCGCGCTCGAACTGAGCGCCGTGGTCGAGGCCGGGCAAGCGCGCGCACTGCTCATCGAGTCTCCCGAGCCGCTGGACTTCACGGAGGAGATGACGGTCGAGCTCATCTACCGCAAGGTCATCGGCCCGGGCCTCCCACCTCGCGGCCCCTCGAGCTCGTCCCCCGCGCCCTCGCCGCCGATCCGGCCCCGCCCGCTCCGCGACCGACTCGCGGACCTGGCCGCCGCGCCGGTGCGGCCCGTCCGCAGCCCGTTGCCGCCGGTCGACGAGGCGATCCTCGACGTCGAGGAGGTGCCCGACGGCTTGCGCCTCACGCTGCACCCGGCCTTCGCCGGCGCGGGCGAGCTGTCCGTGGTCGCCGTGCCCGATAGCGGCTCGCCGCAGCTGTACGGCGGCACCGTGCGGCCAGGGATCAGTCCGGACGCGCCGTGCTTCCTGCCCGCGGCGCTCGTCGGCCCGCTCCCCCGCCAGCTGCCGCCCGACAGCGAGCTGCCCGCTGCCCTGGCCGCCGCCGAGCCGGGCACGGTCCTGCTCGCCACCACCGACCTCGTCACGCTCCTCGGCCGCCGGCGCCGGCCGCCCACGGAGATCGACGTCCCGGTCGCCGTGCGGATGCTCCAGAACGGCGACGGACGCCGAGCGCTGCTCGTCCCGACCGATGCCGCCCCGCTCGAGTCGGGCCGCTACCGCCTGACGCTACAGCTCTCGCGCCGCCGCTGGGTGACGACCGAGCCGCCCGACGACGTCAACACGTACGCGCGCGAGGCGATGCTCTCCCTGGAGCTCTGACGTCAGCCCCGACAGCAGCGCCGGCGACGGACAAGCCATCGCGGCTGCCGGAGCGCCGCCACCGCTCGGCGTCGAGCGGATGCTTCCTGGCTTTCACTGTCGATCGTTGCAGGGGCGCAGGAAGTTTGCGCCCTTCGATGCAAGCGCCCTGGCTTGTGGGCGCCGCTGTGGGCCGGGCCGAACGATTGGAGGACATTTGCGTCCGAGCCGGGACCGGTGGACGTCACCGGTCGTCCGCGGTCTCCGGCCGTGACGCGCACTACCCGGCCGATCTGCGGACCGTTGAGGAAATCATCCTCGAGACGCGTGGCTCCTCTGGTTTCGGAGCAGCCACCCCTCCCGAGACGTCGTTTTATTCTGCGGCGGTAATCCGGGTCGCTTCGCCGGTCACTTGGTTTGCGCGGAAACCGCGCTTGCGGCTGCGGGGCGCCTGGACAGTAGATCTCGGATTTGGAAGCAGCCTGACCGGCAACACGAGCTCGAGATCGTCGCCACATAGCTGCCGGTGGCGGCGATACGGTCACCAGTTGGTGGCGAACATGCGCGGCGATCTGGGTCTCGAGGTCCTGGTCAACGACCGGGCGTGCGAGGCGCACAGCACCTACACCTGGGCGGGCGGCGGCATGGTGCTGACGATCTCGACCGTGCTTCCGGAGCGAGATTTCGCGGTCGAGTTGATCTCGACGTACGTCGGCCATCCTCACACCCGGACCATCGTGACGCACTTGATGCTCGGACCGCCCGGTCGGACGGCGCGGATCCGAAGTATCGAGCGAGCGCACGAGGATCTGGATCCGATCGAAGGGGCGCGTGAGTGCGCGTACGACCACGCACACGAGCTGATCGACGCAGTCGGCGGCCTCGGTCATGAGATCAGGGTGCAGCTCGATGAGCGAACGTTCGCTGAACTCGAGCGAGTCGAGTAGCGCCGGCCGCGAGTCCGACCCCTCCCAAGTTGGCACGCCATCCGGGCGTGCCGGGAGTCGGGGATCGGCTCTCGCACCCGGCGAGGGCCACCCGACACAGGGAGGGCCTGATGGCCACCACTACCGTTCCGGCCGGCGTGCAGATGATCGCGCTGGAGGAGGTCCGCACCGACGGCAACGTTCGCCAGCAGCTTCTCGCCGAGGAGGTGGACGCGCTCGCGCAGTCGATCAAGCTGCTCGGGCAGCTGACGCCGGTGAGCGTGCGTCCCGCCGAGGCTGGTGGCTACGTGCTGATCGCGGGGCACAAGCGGTGCGCCGCGCTCGCGTCTCTCGGGGAGACTGAGGTCCGCGCGGAGATTCGGGCCGACGACAGCCAGGAGGAGTCAGAGCGCGCCGCTGAGAACATCGTGCGCTCCGGCTTGAACCCCTACGAGGAGGCCGTCGCGGTCTGCGCGATGCTGGACCGCGGTCTCACGGTCGACGGCGCGGCCCAGGCGCTCGGCTGGAACCGGGCGCGCGTGACCGCCCGGGTCAAGCTGCTCGAGCTGCCTGAGCTCGCGCAGCAGATGATCGGTGACGGTCGGCTGCCGCTGTCGAGCGTGGAGCAGTTGCGCGCGATCGGTGCCGTCTCGCCGGCGCTGCTCGAAGCGCTGATCGAGTACCTGGCCGACGGTAACGAGTGGGCGGCCGAGCGACTGACCCGCGAGCCGAGCTGGGTGCTCGACAGCGCGCTGCGCAGCAGCAACACAAAGGTGTTCGCGGCCCACCTGGGCGGTCGCGTCGACAGGACCGAGATCGCGGCGCTCAAGCTCGGCAAGAAGGCCGAGGCCGCGTACGAGCGCGCCGGCGAGCTGACCCACGTCCTCGATCGCTACGCCTACTACGTCGACGTGCGGTTCGATGAGAGCGACGTGGACCAGGCCCGCGCCGCCGGCGTGGTGATCGAGTTCGAGCGCTCGGCGCCGATCATTGTCGACCGCTCGCTCTACCGCGAGCTGGTCAAGGCAGCGATCACCCGCACCGTGACGGAGCTCGAGGCCAAGGTCGCCGCGCGCCAGGAGGAGCGCAAGGCCGCCCGCCAGAGCCAGAAGACCAACGGCGCGCCGGCGGACCCGGCCGACGGAGGTCGAGCGCGAGCACCGCAGTCGGATGCGGGAGCTCTCAGACCAGGCGCACGGTGTCAACCTCGACGTCGGCGCCGGCCTGTTGAACGGCTTGTCGACCGTCGACCCGACAGACGTCAACGTCGCCAAGTTCTTCGTCTACAGCCTCCTGGGCTCTGACTACGACGACTCGCCGTACACCCAGCAGGGCGAGCGGGTCGCGCGGCTGGCCGTCTCTGGGATCCGACTCGTGATCGAGGAGTTCCGCGCCGACGTCACCAAGACCCGCAAGGACGGGTCGAAGGGCGCGCTGCGGATCGACTACGGCAACGGTCGCGAGCCGCAGGAGCCGGTGCGGTGGCTGTGGAAGTACGTCGACGGCGCCAAGACAGCCGGCGAGATCTACGGCCGCGCGCTCGTGGTGATCGCCGCCGAGCAGTACGCATCGCGGCTGGTCGTGCCGACTAGCCAGCGCGCGCACCCAACCGGGTGGGCATCGCATAAGGACTTGGCGGCCAAGGCGCTGCTCAAGCTGGCCGGACCGCACCTGCCGGCATCGCTCAGGCAACTCGAGGAGGCGATCGCCCGCGCCCATCGCGAGTACGACACAGCTGTGCACCGGCACGCCGCCGGCCGCGCAGCAGAGCAGCGCTCCGAGCAGACAGGAACGCCTGAGGAACACGTCGACGTCGGCGAGGAACCCGGCAACGATGACGAGGACGACGCCGTCGACGACGAGATCGAGCTCGCCCACGACGACTAGCAACCAGGCTGCGGCCGTCCGAGCACGCCGTGCCCGGGCGGCCGCAGCAGGCGTTTTTCCCAGCAATGTTGCTGGTCGCGGACGCCTCGCCGAGCCGGCAGAAGGGCTCACGCGAGCCCGGATCCCGGGAGCGCGGGCCGAGCCCTCCCCAGTGTCGCGCGCACGCGCGCGTGGGTGGTCGGGATCGGCTCCGCACCCGGCGGAGCGCACACCGAAAGGAGTCCAGCCGTGCCCGGAACGAGGCAGCATGAGCTCACCGACGAGGAGCGCGCCGAGCGCCGCCGCGCCGACCGCGAATACGGCCGCCAGGCCGTCGAGCAGCTCCGAAGCTCCGAAGGGTGGCGGCGCTGGCTTGCCACGCGGCGTCACTTCCATGCCTACAGCTTCGGCAACCAACTGCTGATCGCGATGGCCCGGCCGACCGCGACCAGAGTCGCCGGGTTCCGCGCCTGGCTGAAGCTCGGGTACGCCGTGCAGCGCGGCGAGCGCGCGATCAAAGTGTGGGCGCCCTGCCCGCCCAGCCGCAAGCAGCTCGAGCGCTGGCAGCAAGACGGCGGCGATGCCGATCAGCGCGCGCGAACCTACTTCCGCCTGGTTCCAGTCTTTGACAGGTTATCTCGTGTTCGGGTCAGGAGATGTCGCCGACCCCCGAGGCGGGCTAAGTTGCCAGCCGCGATCTCGCTGCCGTTCATCCGCGCGCCCGGGTATGTGGGAGGGGCCGGGCTTTCGGCTTGCGCGGTCGTCGCGGAGCTGGCGCCCGGAGGGCGACGGCGCAGCGGCGATCGCGCGCGCGTCTCGCCGGTACCCCCGAGAACAGAGGCGTGATGAGCAGGGCGGGCGCGAACGCCGACGCCGTGTTCCCAAGCCGGGAATCTCGCCGACCGACCGTAGCCGCCGCGAGGCTGCCACTTGCACGAGGTGGAGCCAGGCGCCCGGCGCGAGCGATCGTGGCTGCATGTGTCCGGAAGGGGTAGTCAGCCGAGCGGCTCGCTGGTGGCTGCTTTCGTAGGCGTTGCGATCGTCCGCCACGGACTGTCCCGGACCGCTCGTTGTCGCCTTTGCGGTCGTCAGCTCACTGCTGGCGGCCGGGGGGAAAGCAGTCGTGAGCGGTCGGGTCGAGCGGGCGATCGCGTGTAGCCCGATCCACCGCGCGACCGCCGCCACAGTTTGCAGGATCGCGTCGGTCACGGCCTGAGGCTGCGAGACCATGACCACGTGCAGGCGTCGATGTCGGTGATCGATGTGCCGGCGCGTTCCGCGGTACCTGCCGCCCTGTCCGCGGTTGCGATGATGGCCTACGACGTTCTTCGCGTTTGGAGCAGCGTTCGTGATCACGGGCCGCCGTAGGAGTGTGCGACGGCGACCAGGCGGCCAGGCGTCTGCTCGAACACGCCGGCGATCTATGCGGAATCCGCCGCGACGCCTCGCAACGGTTTCGCCGGAGCCGTGACATGCGCACCTTTGCGCGTGCAGCCGGTCGATCACGCCGCTCGGAGGCGTCGGCGAAGGCGCCTTGGACGAGCACGACGGTCGCGGTAATCGGCGTTAGTTGTCTCGGACATGATTGTTCCTCTCCCGAGAATCAGCGCAGCGACCTGAACGCCGCGCGCATCTCCGTGGCGAAGATCTCGGGCTCCTCCCACGCCGCGAAGTGGCCGCCCTTGGGAGCCTCGTTGTAGTAGACGAGGTTGTGGTACGCGTGCTTGACCCAGTGGCGCGGTGCCTGGAAGAGCTCGTCCGGGAACACCGTGTAAGCGACCGGCAGCTTAACGTGCGGGGGCGGATCCTTGATCGAGGCAGTTGCAGCTCGTCCGGTCTCCCAGTACAGCCGCGAAGTCGATGCCCCCTTGCCCGTCATCCAGTACAGCGTGATGTTGTCGAGGACGTTGTCCCGGCTGAGGTTCCCGGAGGGCTCGCCCTCCAGAAACGCTCGGGAGATCTTCTCGTAGCTGTCCGCGTCGTGATCCAGCATCCAGGCCGCGAGGCCGATCGGTGAATCCATGAGCGAGTAGCCGATCGTCTGCGGGTGCTCGCCCATCTCGGCGATGTAGCCGCGCCTGAAGATCGCGACGACCTTGCCGAGCTGCTCGCGGTCGTCGTGGGAGAACGCGAGCCGGAGGTTGAGCGCGGCCATCAGTAGCTCTCGCGGAACCGCGTCGAGGAAGTTGAAGTGGACGCCGAGCAGCCCATCCGGTGCCTGGCGCCCCATCGCGTCGGTGACGCCGGCACCCTGGTCTCCGCCCTGCGCGACATAGCGGGTGAAGCCGAGCCGTCTCATCAGCCCGGCCCACGCCTCTCCGATCCGGGCGGAATCCCAACCGACCTCGGTCGGCTGCGAAGAGAAGCCGTAGCCGGGGATCGACGGGATCACGAGATCGAATGCGTCCTCCGAGTCACCGCCGTGGGCCGCGGGATCGGTAAGCGGCGCGATCAAGTCGAGCATCTCGATCACCGAGCCGGGCCAACCGTGCGTAATGATCAGCGGTAGGGCGTCCTGGTTCTCGGACTTGACGTGGATGAAGTGGATGTCGAGCCCGTCGATCTCGGTCTTGTACTGAGGCAGCGCATTCAGCCGCTCCTCGAGCCTCCCGAAGTCGTAGTCCTCGGCCCAGTACCGCGCGAGCTCTTGGAGGAACGCGAGCTGGATGCCCTGCGAGGCGTCCTGGACGAGCTCGGTGCTGGGCCACCGCGTCGCCTCGATACGGCGGCGCAGATTGTCGATCTGCTCCGGCGAGATCTCGACGCTGAACGGGCGGATCTCGGTGGTTGTGTCGCTCATGTCGGCTCCTTTCCGCGCAGCGACTTGAACGCCGCGCGCATCTCCTTGCTGAAGAGCTCGGGCTCCTCCCACGCGGCGAAGTGGCCACCCTTGTCGACCTCGTTGAAGTAGACGACGTTCGGGTACGACGCCTCGACCCAGCTGCGCGGCGTCCGCCAGATCTCGCCCGGGAACGTCGTGAAGCCGAACGGGATCGACGACGCCGGCAGAGGCTTCTGGCCGGCAGCAGGCGCGTCTGGCCCGTAGGCCTCCCAGTACGACCGCGCCGCCGAAGCGCCGGTCCCGGTCAGCCAGTAGGTCGTGACGTTGTCGAGGATGTGGTCGCGGGTGAGGTTGCCCGACGGCTTGTCGTCGGTGAAGGCGCGCGCGATCTTGTAGTAGGCGTCCGTGTCGTGGTCCACCATCCACGCCGCGAGTGCGACGGGCGAGTCCAGCAGCGGGTAGCCGATGGTCTGGGGCCTGGTGGACTGCTCCACGAAGTAACCGTTGCCGCTCGTCTGGAACGTCTTGATCGCGGCGAGCGCCGCCTTCTCCTGCTCGGTGTCCGCCGGCAGGGCCGCGGGGTTGTTCAGCGCAGGCACGAGCAGGTTCGTGTGGACGCCGACCAGGCCCTCGGGCGCCTGGCGGCTCATCGCGTCGCTGACGCCGGCGCCCACGTCGCCGCCCTGGGCGACATAGCTGGTATAGCCGAGACGGCGCATCAGCTCGCTCCAGGCCCGGGCGGTCCGGAACAGGTCCCAGCCGACCTCGGCCGGCTCGACCGAGAAGCCGTAACCGGGCACGGACGGCAGCACCAAGTGGAACGCGTCCTCCGCGCGCCCGCCATGCTCGGTCGGGTCGGTCAGCGGGCCGACGGTGTCGAGCATCTCGATCACCGATCCGGGCCAGCCGTGAGTCATGATCAACGGCAACGCCTCCTCGTGCCGCGACTTCACGTGGATGAAGTGGACGTCCACCCCGTCGATCTCGGTCTTGAACTGCGGCAGCGCGTTCAGCCGCGCCTCGCACCGGCGCCAGTCGTAATCGTTCACCCAGTACTCCGCGAGCGCCCGAACCGTCGCAAGTTGCACCCCCTGCGAGCGATCCTCGACGAGCTCCCTACTCGGCCACCTCACCGCTGCGATGCGGCGGCGCAGGTCCTCCAAGGCGTCTTCCGGGAATTCAACGTGGAACGAGCGAATCGCCGTGGCGCCCGACTGCTCGGTCGCGGCAGACATGTGGATCTCCTCGGTTTGGTGGCGCCGCCCAGCCTGATCGTCTCATCCATGTATCGCGCCCGTCAATGCCCTGGTCTGCACCCGGGTCCGCTCGCTCGCGCCGCACGCTCGCTTCGCCCCGGGGCCGTTTTCCGCTGTCGTGACGGAGCATCGGCGAGCGGCCGGACCTCCTTTCGCCTGCCCGCGCTAACGCGCGCGCATAAATCTGCGGTTCCGCTTTGCGCGGTCAGTAGGTGCGGCCCGTGAACGTGCACCCACGGCGTCAGTCGAGCACCTCGATTCGACTCGTCGTGAGTGCCGGCGGGAGGGGGAGCGCGTCAACCTCGGCCTCGGGGGCCTCGTGGTGGCTCGCTGGCAGGGATGTCGGGGCCGGTCAGCGTCGGTCGGCGAGTTCGGCCTGGGCTAACTGGCGGGTGACGTCTACCAGCAGGTCGATGTCTGCGGCCTGGGTCTGCCAGTTGACGATCGCCGGCCGTAGTGCGGTCTTCCCGGCGTAGGTGGTTGTGCCTACGAACACTCGCCCGTCGGCGAGCAATGCAGCGCCGAGCCGGTGGTTGAGCTCGTCGAGTTGCTCCTCGCGGACGTTCGGGGGCCGCGCCCTGAAGCAGACGATGTTCAGCGGCACATCCGCGAGCCGTTCGAGCTCGGGTGCGCTGTCGACGCGGTCCGCGAGGTGTTGCGCGAGAGCGAGATGCCGCTCGACCATCTGGCGGTACCCGGCGCGTCCGTACGCGCGGAGCGTCGCCCACACCGTGAGCGCGCGAGCGCGGCGCGAGTTCTCTGGCGAGAGGAAGCCGAAGTTCGGGTGGGGGTCCTCGGCCGACGGCAGGTACGGCGCGCCGACGTTCAGCGCGCGTGGCAGGCGCTCTACCTCTCGCACGAAAGCAAACCCGCAGTCGTATGGCACGTTCAGCCACTTGTGCCCGTCCGAGATGACCGAGTCGGCCCGCTCGACTCCGTCTGTGAGCGCCCGGGTGTTCGGGGCGAGGCGAGCGAACAGCCCGAACGCGCCATCGACGTGTAGCCATGCGCGGTGGCGCTCGCACAGCTCGGCGATATCGGCGATTGGATCGAAGTCCCCGGCGTTTACTTCACCTGCGTTTGCCACCACGATTGCCGATGTCTGCGCCTGGCTCAACGCGCGCTCGAGCGCCGGGACGTTAAGCCGCCCGACATCGTCCTTGGCCAGCCGACGGATGCTGCTTCGACCCAGGCCCAGCATCCCGACCGCCTGGACAACGCTCGGATGCACGTAGCCGCCGGACAGGATCAGCGGCGCCGGCAGATTCGCAAGGCCGTCCGCTTCGACGTCGACACCGTGCAGCTCAGCCCACCAGTTGCGGGCCGCCGCCAGAGCGACGAAGTTCGCCATCGTCGCGCCCGTCGTCAGGACTCCCCCGAACCCAGTAGGAAGCTCGAACAGCTGACGCAACCAGTCGACTGCGACCTGCTCCAAGCGCGCCGCGAACGGCGACGAGGCCCACGCGTACGCCGGCTGATCATAAGCCGAGGTCAGCCAGTCCGCTCCCAGCGCCGCCGGCGTGCCACCACCCATCACGAAATGGAAGAATCGCGGCCCGCTCGAGCGAGTAGCCGTCTCGCGCGCCCGCTCGACGAGTTCCGCGAGCGCCGTCAACGTCCCGACGCCTTCCTCCGGCATCGGGTCACTCCACTGCCCGATCGCGGCTTCGGTACCAGGCTTCAGTACATGCTCATCCCCCACGCGCTCCAGGTAGCGGCGCGCGCTGCTCGCCGCGAGCTCGAGCGCGGCATCAAGCAGGTCGCGATCAGCAAACGGATCGGGCATCGGGGAATCCTCCCAGAACCTAGACGCGCCAGAGCGCGACGAAGCCTCCGATCTGACACTCAGCCCTCTTCTGACTTGAGCGCGTTGCAGGTGTCTACTCGTCGCGGAGGAGATGCCTCTCTGAACACGCCAGCAGGGAGCGACAAGCTGCGGGGTCCGGGTCCTTGTCGCCGATTCATTGTCCCGCAGGCAGCGGCGCGGTCCACCGTTATGGTCGGCCAGCGTGCGGTGCGGGCTGGTCAGGCGCCGCGAGAAGCTGCCCTGTCAGACCGGGGCCTTCTTTCATCGCCGCCTCCATTCCGCGCCACTGCGCCGCCGCGATGAACAGCGTGCGCCCGTCTTCGCCGCCGAGCATGCACGCAAAGCACCCTCGGTCCGCGGTAACGGTGGTGAGAACCTCGCCGCCCTCGGCCACACGTGTGCAGTGTTCGCCAGGGACGCTTGCGACCCAGACCGCGCCGTCGGCGTCGGCACATATGCCATCTGGAGCGTGCTCAAGCTCCGCCCAGACACGACGGTACGAGAGCATCCCGTCATCGTTGACATCGAACGCGAGGAGCTGTTCGGCGTGCGAGTCAGCGACCACGAGTAGCCGTTCATCGGCGAGCAACGCCATCCCGTTCGGCCACTTCAGCTCAGCTGCGAGCTCACGGATCGTGCCGTCAGACTCGACGCAAACGACGCTGCCCGAGCCTCCGTTGACGTAGACGCTGCCCGCCGCGGTCACGACCAACTCGTTGAAGGGTCCCGCACCGAGGCCGGAAAAATCCGCGATCGGTTCAAGTGCCCCGTCCCAATCCTGCCGCAACAACTTCTGGTGGGGACCGTCGACGACCAGCAGCCGTCCATCCGGAAGCCAATCGATGCTGAACGGAATCGTCTGCGGCGCGATCCGGGCCATGACCTCGCGCTCCCCGCCGGTCGTGACTGCCAGCACCTCACCGGCGCCCCAATTGCACACCCACACGCGTCCGTCGTGCCAGCGCGTAGATTCTGGGAAGCCCAGGCCATCAGCCAGTAAGCGTGTCTCGGTCGTGCGTCAGCTCCGGTCGGACGTGTGCGTTTCATGTAGTAGACCGCGGTTAAGGCGCGTCTTCATCGGTCCTCCCCGCGGACCAAGTCAGATACCCGCCCGCGACGGCCCGCGCGCACAACAATCCAGTGTCGAGCTCGAGCAGCGACCCCGTCCTGCTCCTCGCCAGAAGCGCGCAGGCGCCGCACGCGGATGAATCCGTCAGCCCGAAGCTCGGGTGCGGCTCTTCTCAAGGGACCGGCGGGTCGGGCTGAACTGACAGTGAATCCCTCGTAGATACGGGGTTTTGGGGCTGTCACCTCGGCCGCGAGGTTGGGGCCTTGGGGGCTGGCGGGAGGCGATCGCCCCGGGGTTGAGCGGTTCGCGCCCGTTGTGGCCGGTGTTTTGGGCCGTTTGCCGCGGGTTTGGCGGCTGGTTGGAGGGTGCGAGGACTCGTATGTCGGGTGTCGAAGTCGGCGTTGCTCTTGTCTTCGTCGACCACGGAGGTGGCCAGCGTGACCGCCGATCTCGACACCCGTTGTGGCGAACTTTACCCCTCGGGCGATGAAGTCCTGCCCGCCGGGCGGGCTGACAGCGAGGATGCAGCCGCGGGAGGGGGCGTCGGCCGCCGCCCGGCGGGCGAGTCGGCTGGCGGTGATGCGTTTGCCGCGAGCCGGGAAGGGTTCGAGTCGCTGATCGACTTCCTTGATGGGGCGGACGCCGCCGGCCTCTCGCACGGCGCGCTTGAGGAGCATCTTGATGTTCACGGGCGGGAGCTGTTGCGCTGCCTGTTGGATGATCATCTGGCGGTGCGGGCGGTGCGCGAGCAGCGCCTTGAGCAGGTCGTCGGCGATGAGGGAAAGGCGCGCACGCGGGTCGAGCCGGGTCACGTGCGCGCGCTGGAGACGGTGTTCGGGACCGTGAGCGTGGAGCGGCTGGCCTACCGGGCGCCGGGGGTGGGGAATCTGCATCCCGCCGACGCGGCGCTGAATCTGCCGGTGGAGCGCCACTCGCACGGGCTGCGCAGGCTGTGCGCGCTGGAGAGCCCGCGCGGCAGCTTCGACAGCGCGATCGACGCGATCTGCCGTCAGACCGGGGTGAGACTCGCAAAGCGCCAGGTCGAGGAGCTCGCCGGGCTGGCGGCGATGGACTTCGAGGACTTCTACGATTCGCGCCGTCCGGCGCGCGGGAAGCGGGGTGATCTGTTGGTGCTCTCCGCGGACGGCAAGGGGATCGTGATGCGAGCGGACGCGCTCAGGACCCGCGCGCCGGCCCGGCCCCGCGCGGGTCCCGCGCCCAAGCCCCGGCTCTCCGGGGAGGAGCAGCAGAACCGCAGGCGGATGGCCGAGATCGGCGCCGTCTACGACGCCAAGCCGGCGCCGCGCACCCCGGCCGACATCCTCACCTCCGCTCAGCCGCAGGGGTATGAGCCCGCCCCGGGGCCGGTCGCGAGGAACAAGTGGCTGACCGCCAGCATCGTCAAGGCCCCCGCCGAGGTGATCAAGCGGATCTTCGACGAAGCCGAGCGGCGCGACCCCAACCACCGCCGCACCTGGGTCGCACTCGTGGACGGCGCCAACCACCAGATCGAGCGGATCCGCTTCGAGGCCCGCAAACGCGAGGTCAAGGTCACGATCGTCATCGACGTCGTGCACGTCCTGGGCTACCTGTGGCAAGCAGCCGGCTGCCTTCACCCCCACGACGACCAGGCCGCCGCGCACTGGGTGCACCGCCAGGCCACCAAAGTGCTCCAAGGACACGCCCGCAAGGTCGCCGGCACGATCCGCCGCCAAGCCACCAACGCCGGCCTCGACCCATCACAGCGCAAGCCCGCCGACGAAGCCGCCACCTACCTGACCAACAAAGCCCCCTACCTCGACTACCCCACCGCGCTCACCAACGGATGGCCGATCGCGACCGGCATCGTCGAAGGCGCCTGCCGCCATCTAATCAAGGACCGGATGGACATCACCGGCGCCCGCTGGGGACTCGCCGGCGCCGAGGCGATCCTCAAGCTGCGCGCCATCATCACCAACGGCGACTTCCCGGAGTACTGGCGATTTCACCTCACCCAAGAACGACACCACATCCACGAAGCCCGCTACCACAACCACACCATCCCAACCCCATGACACGTCACCCCCCGTCACTTCAGAAGAGCCGCACCCCCGAAGCTCGGGGGTGCTAGCCGAAGATCCCGAAGCTGCAAGCACCGGAGCGGTCACGGGTGTGGCTCTTCTGAAGGGACCCTCGGGGCGGGCTGAACTGACGGTGAATCGCCTGTAGGTACTGGGGTTTCGGGCTTGTCGGCCCGGGAGGCTGGCGTGTTGGTGAGCGTCTGCTGGTGGCGATTCGGCCGGGGTTTGAGGCGTATGGGTGGCCTCTGGCCGGGGTTTTGAGGGGTTCGGCGGGGCTTGGGTGGGCTGCGGGCCCGGGCCGAGGAGTCATATGAAGGGTGTCGAAGTCGGCGTTGCTCATGTCCAACGTCGACCACGGAGGTGGCCAACGTGACCGCCGATCTCGACACCCGTGCTGGCGAACTTTACGCCTCGGGCGCTGAAGTCCTGCCTGCGGGGCAGCTTGGTAGTGATGATGCAGCGGGAGGTGGGAGCGGCAGCGTCCGTTCGCGCGGCGATTGGGCGATACCAGCTGGGTTTTGGTCGAGTCGGGAGCAGTTCGAGTCGCTGGTGAGCTTCTTGGATGGGACGGATGCTGCCGGCCTCTCGCACGCGGAGCTGGAGGAGCGTCTTGACCGCGACGGGCGGGAGCTGTTGCGGCGGCTGCTGGAAGATCATCTGGCGTTACGGGCGGTGCGAGAGCAGCGCCTCGAGAAGGTCGTCGGCGATGAGGGGGTTACCCGTGGCCGGATTGAGAGCGGTCATGTCCGCTCGCTTGAGACCGTGTTTGGCACGGTGTCGGTCGAGCGGCTGGCCTACCGGGCGCCCGGGGTGGGGAACCTCCATCCCGCCGACGCAACGCTCAACCTGCCCGTGGAGCGCCATTCGCACGGGCTCCGCAAGCTCGCCGCGCTGGAGAGTGCCCGCGGCAGCTTCGATGACGCGGTCGAGGCGATCTTCCGGCAGACCGGGCAGCGGCTCGGGAAACGCCAGGTCGAAGAGCTCGCCGGACTGGCCGCGATGGACTTCGAGGACTTCTACGAGGACCGGCGTCCGGCCAGATCCAAGCCCGGGGATCTGTTGGTCCTCTCGGCCGACGGCAAGGGGATCGTGATGCGCCCCAACGCGCTGCGCACCCGCGCCCCGGCCAGGCCCCGCGCCGGCCCCGGGCCCAAGCCCCGGCTGTCAAGCGACGATCGCCTATACCGCAAGCGGATGGCGGAGATCGGCGCGGTCTACGACGCGGCGGCGGCGCCGCGCACCGCGGCCGACATCCTCGCCTCCGCGGCCCCCGAGGGTTACGAGCCTGCCCCCGGGCCGGTCGCCACCAACAAGTGGTTGTGCGCCAGCGTCGTCACCACCCCGGCGGCCGTGATCGCCCGCGTGTTCGACGAGGCCGAGCGGCGCGACCCCAAGCGCCGCCGCGCCTGGGTCGCGCTGGTCGACGGCGCCAACCACCAGATCGAACGGATCAAACTCGAGGCCCGCAAACGCGAGGTCAAGGTCACGATCGTCGTCGACTTCGTCCACGTCCTGCACTACCTGTGGAACGCCGCCGCCTGCCTGCACCCCGACAGCGACCAGTCGGCCGCGCGGTGGGTGCACCGCCAGGCGATACGGGTGCTCGAAGGACACGCCCGCAAGGTCGCCGGCGGCATCCGCCGCCAAGCGACTAACGCCCGCCTCCCCGGCGCGCGTCGCCAGCCCGCCGACGAAGCCGCCAACTACCTGACCAACAAGACCCCCTACCTCGACTACCCCACCGCGCTGCGCAACGGCTGGCCGATCGCGACCGGAATCGTCGAGGGCGCCTGCCGCCACCTGATCAAAGACCGCATGGACATCACCGGCGCCCGCTGGGGACTCGCCGGCGCCGAAGCGATCCTGAAGCTACGCGCCATCAAAGCCAACGGTGACTTCGAGGAGTGAGCTTGTCTGGATTTGACGGAGACCGAATTACGAGGATTCCATCCTCGGGGAAGGAAGTTCGGTCTCCATGGCAAGACGATCGAAGTATCCGCAGGAGTTGATGGACCGGGGTGTTCGGCTGGCGCTGGAGTCGAGCCGGCCGGTGGCGCAGGTCGCCCGCGATCTCGGGATCGGGCACGAGGCGCTGCGTAAGCGCGTCAGGCAGGCGGAGGCCGACGGCGGGCTGCGGCCGGATCTGCCGACCAGCGAGGAGCGCGAGGAGATTCGCAAGCTGCGTAAGGAGGTCTTCGAGTTGCGGCGCGCGAACGAGATCTTGAAGGCCGCGTCGGTGTTTTTCGCGACCGAGCTCGACGCAGACCGTCCGAGGTGAGCGCGTTCATCGATTCGCATCGCGAACGCTTCGGCGTCGAGCCGATCTGTGAGGTGCTGGGCGTGTCGGCGTCCGCGTACTACCAGCGAGCGACCGGTGAGCGGTCGGCGCGCAGCGTCGAGGACGAGCGGTTGACCGCGCGGATCCGGCAGGTGCATGAGCAGAACTTCGAGTGCTACGGGTATCCGCGGGTGTGGCGCGAGCTGCGCCGCCTGGGCGAGGACGTGGGCCGTGACCGGGTCGCCCGTCTGATGCGCTCCGAGGGGATCAGGGGCGCCAAGCGGCGCGGGAAGCCGTGGCGGACCACGATCGCCGATCCCACGGCCGAGAAGCGCCCGGATCTCGTCCAGCGGGACTTCACCGCGACCGCGCCGGATCGGCTGTGGGTCGGCGATCTGACCTATCTGCGGACGTGGGAGGGGCGGATGTACTTCGCGTTCTTGATCGACGTGTTCTCGCGGATGATCGTCGGCTGGCAGATCGCGACGCACATGCGGTGCGACCTGGTGCTCGACGCGCTGCGAATGGCGCTCGGGATCCGCCAGCCCGGCGCTGATGTGCAGCTGGTGGCACACACCGACCAGGGCTCGCAATACAGCGCCGAGGACTACACGCAGGTGCTCGACGATCACCGCGTGCTGGCGTCGGTCGGCAGCGTCGGAGACTGCTATGACAACGCGCTCAGCGAATCGTTCGTCGACAGCTACAAGACCGAGCTGATCGCCGACCGCGTGTGGCGCACGAACAGGCAGCTCGAGCTCGCGACCGTCGACTACGTCGGCTGGTTCAACCATCGCCGGCTGCACTCCTCGATCGGCTACAGCACGCCGGCGGAGTACGAGCGCGCGTACTCGACGCGCCTCGCGCTCGGGTTCGAACCGTTGCTGGCTCAGGCCGCCCCAACGGTCACCGATCTACGAGACGTTCTGACCTTGGCCTCTCCGACGGGTGGACCGGAGTAATTGCACTGACTGATATAATTAACTACTCAACTACCAACGACTCTCCGTCGAACCCAGGCAAGTCCAGAGTACTGGCGCTACCACCTCGCCCAAGAACACCACCACGTCCACGAAGCCCGCTACCTCAATCACGCCATCCCAAGCATCACATGACCAGCCACACCCCGGTCACTCGAGAAGAGCCGCACCCGCGGTCACGACGTCGCCGAGACCAGCACTGCCGCTAAAAGCGTGATCCAGCCATCCGGTCTGCCACGAGTAGCTGGCCGCTCTTGGTGCATTCCAGCAGCGGGCCCCGAGCCGCCTGGGCGGAGCAAGGACCCGGACACGCGTCTGAGGCCGGTCCCGGTGCGTCGGTCTTCGTGGGACCAGTAGCCCGCGTCGTCGTCGCAGTGTCGCGCGCGGCTGCTCGCTGACGCCTGACGTGACTGCTCCGCGTGGCCCAGATCCGCTGCGAGCCGCCCGCCTGATTTTCGCACCCCTGCGGGGTGCGTTTGGGCGGCAACGGCCCGCAGCGGGCGGGCCCTTCGAGAAGGGAGCCGTCATGGCCAGGTCGACATCCAGGCTCAGCGAGGCCGAGCGTGAGCAGCGCCGCGCGCGGGATCGGGAACGGCTAAAGCTGGCGGCCGAGCAGCTCTTGAGCTCGGACGGGTGGGAGCGGTGGGTTCGCGTGCGTTCGCGGAACGGGCTGGCGAGGTATTCGATCAACAACCAGCTCCTGATCGCGCTCGCGCGACCGGACGCGTCGTTCGTCGCCGGGTTCCGTTCCTGGCTTGAGCTCGGGTACCAGGTCGGCAAGGGCGAGAAGGCCATTTGGATCCTTGCCCCGTTGAAAATCAAGGAGCGCGACCGGGCGAGCGGCGAGGAGACGGGCGAGACGCGGACCGTGTTTCGCGCCGTGCCGGTGTTCGACCGTGCCCAGGTGACCGCAGGCGAGCACGCGGTGGCGCTGGAGCCGCCGGTCGAGCCGCTGAGCGGTGATTCGCATGAGCATCTGCTCGAGCCGCTTGAGCGGTTCGCTGGCTCGCTCGGGTTCACCGTCTCGTTCGAGACGATCGACGGGCCGGCGGGCGGGTGGTGCGACGCGAAGGGGAAGCGGATCGTTGTCGACGCCGGTCAGCCTGCGAATGCGCGGGTTCGGGTTCTGATCCACGAGATCGCGCATGCGATGGGCGTCGACTATCGGCAGTACTCCCGGCCGCAGGCGGAGGTGATCGTTGACACGGTCAGTTTCGTTGTCGGTTCGAGCGTTCACCTGGACCTCGGTGGGGAGACGATCCCGTATGTCGCCGGGTGGGGCGAGAACGGCGCGCTCGAGGCGGTCAGCGAGTTCGCGGCAACGATCGACAGGATGGCCCGCCAGATTGAGCAGGCCGTCGACGCCGACCACCCACCCGCAAGCACGGAGCTGGCGCAGCTGCCTGCCGTGTGACGTTTGCCGTCCCGGGGTCCGCCTCGTCCGGGCGTAGGATGGCGATCGTGGTGTTCTCGCACTATCCGCCTGTCGACGACCTGGCCGCTGAGCGTCTGCGAGCCGCGACGGTCGCGTGGGCGCCGCTGCTCGGCGAGCTGCATGCCGCCGGGTTCCGGCCGTATCTCGAGCTCGAGATGGGCGAGAGCGACGATCCGCTGAGGGTGTTCTGCGAGCTTGACAACGAGTCGCTGTTGGATATCTCGATCGGCGATGAGGGCATCCCCGACGCACCCGGGGCGGTGCCCGAGAGCGACTGGGTCGTGTTCGTGCAGAGCGCCAGCGGCGGCTATCTCGCCGAGGTGTATATCGAGGCCACCGTCGATTTCTGGGAGCTCGCCAACCGGCTGCGCGATCTCGTCGACTCGGTCGCGGCGGGCGAGCACCCGTTCCTCGTCGACCAGTAGCCGGGTGTCGGGTTAGGCGGCGGCTTCGATCGCGCTGGCGACGTCTTCGGTGAGTTCCTCTGCGCGGCGCAGCGCGCCCTCGATCCTGATCACCTCGAGCTCGCGCGCGGCGATCTGCCCGGCTGGCTCACCGCCCTCACGGGCAGCCGTCAGGCTGCGGCGGTGGCTGAGGAGCATCCGCCGGAAGACCGGGGCGGCGCTTTGCTTCGGTTGAGCGTGCCCGCACCCCAGGCACACCAGCCCGCGGGCGCAATGCTCACCGGTCGGGAGCGCGCACAGGTGCGTGCCCATGTCGCGCATCCCGCAGCTGGTCTGAAAGTCGGCCCATTCCTCGGCGGTCGGGTTGCGCAGCGCGGCGGTGCCGTGGTGGTCGACGTAGACGGCACGGACGGTCTTGCGGTACTCCTCGACCAGCGTTGAGGGGTAGAGCTTGGCGTAGACCATCACCGTGTCCAGCGACGCGTGCCCGAGCAGCGCTTGGATCACGTGCACCGGCGTGTTGTTGTTCAGATGCTCGGACGCGAACGCGCGCCGGCAGTCGTGCGGGCGCACGATCAGCTCCGAACCGTCCGCGCGGCGCAGCTCCGCGAGCCGGGAGAGGCGGGCGAGGCGCGTGCGGATCGCCGCGAACGCGAGCGGGCTCGGGTGCCGGCAGCCTTGCAGCAGATACGGGGCGCGCGGGAGCGCGCGCTTCTCGCTCGCGTCGTAGTGGTCACAATCGGGCACCCGGTCGGTGCCGTAGAACGCCTTGACGTGCCCGATGATCTCCGCGATCACCCGCCCGAGGCCGTCGCCGATCGGGATCACGCGGGCCCGGTCGAATTTCGAGGGCTTGACGTGCAGCATGTAGTACGTCCGCCCGTCCGGATGACGGCGGCGCAGCACATCGAACGTGGTCAGCTCGCTGGCCTCCTCGATCCGCAGCCCGCTCTGCAGCAACAGCTCGAGCACCGCCCAATCCCAGAACGCCTCCGTCTCAGCCATCCGCCTCGCCCTGGCGTTCGGCCGGACCGCGAACGCCTGCTCGGCCTCGTCCCAGCGGCGGACCGCGAGCGCGCGCAGCTTCGGGATCTCCCGCTCGAGATCGATCACCTTCTCGGCGGCCTGCGCCTGCGCGCGGCGCCGCACTTTCTCGAACCCGATGTTCTTGAGGTCGTGGCGCTCGAGCGGCACCGCCGCCGGTGCGTGCCGTGCAAACGGCGACCCTTCCTCGGCACCCCAGGTGCAGACGTCCGCGAAGAAGCAGCGGATGTTCGTCAGCCACTGCATCGCGGTCGAGCGGTCCTCCCGCTCGCCCGTGCGCGGGCCGCGCTGAACCCGGCGGGCGAGTTCGATCGCCTCGGGGATGAACGCGCGCGCGTGCGCAGGGCGGATCTCGGAGCATCCGCCGACCGCGGGGAACCGCTCGCCGATGACGCACCAGAAATGCTCCAGCGAGTTGTGCTTGTGACGCGTCGTGGCATAGACGTCGGAGATCCGCTCCTGATACGCCTCGAGATACATGACGTGAGCCGGCCGGAAGCGCTCCGGGATCAGAGATCGCTCCGCCAGCTCCGCGGGTGTGAGCCGGCGGCTGCGCATCCGCCGCGCCGCGCCCCGCAACGGCGTTCTCCCGAGCACCCCGAGCGAACACAGCGCCGCATCGAGCACGTCGCTGCCGGACCCGACCATGACGGGCACGGCCCGTAGGTCCTCATCGGTGATCTGATCAAGCGAGCTGTACCCGCCGACCATCATGATCCGAAGCGCGTTCTTCAGCGCCTTGTCTCGCAACGCCATCGTCGCCCAGGCCACGTTCTCGAGCGCCGGCGTCAGCCGGGCGGCCGTCGTCTGCGAAGGCGCCTCCGGGGGAAGCCGTTTCACCCACGCGCGGGTGTAGGTGCACTCCAGAAACGGCCAGCTCGGCCGGGCGGCCTGGGAGATCATCAGCGCACACACCCCGAACGTCCAGCGATCGTGAGGAGCGCGGCCGATGCCGCGCAGCCAATCCGGCCACACCCGCCACTCAAACGCCGACCACCGCTCCTGCAGCGTGTCGCCCGGCAGACCATCCAACACCATGCGCAGCTCCCGGGTCGAAAGCCTCATCTTCGACTGGTTGGTGCGATCCATCACCAGCCGATCGACCAGCGGCTCGACAGCGGCCAGCAGCGCATCGCCGTCATAGGGCCGGTCCGCCAGCTCAGGAAACGCGCACGGCGAGCTCACCGCACAGGCTCCTCGCCCGGCCCTGTGTCCGCGGCCGCGTCGAGCTCGGCGAGCGTTGAGGGGTCATACGGAAACACGTAGCCGCGGGCGTTGCCCTCGCCGAGGTTCGTCGCCGCTCGCAGGTCGAACAGGTCCCTGACGCGCTCGACCGCCGCGACCATTGCCTGCTCGTCGACGTGCGAGTAGGTGTCCGCGGTCGTCGAGATGTGCGCGTGACCGAGCATCTCCTGAGCGACCTTCAACCCGGCGACGTCGACGACCGCCTGGGCGAGCGCGTGCCTGAACATGTGCGCTGTGACGTGCACACCCACGCTGCGGCACAGATGCCGCAGCGATTGCTCGAACGCCGAATAGGTCAACGGGCGTCCGTGCCCGCGGCGGAACATCACCCACGCCGGATCCTCCGGAGCGCCGAGCCCGCGCTCCTGCCCGAGATAGCGGGCGAACACAGGCCAGAAGTCACTGCTCACCGGCACGCGATGCTCATCTCGCGCGCCCTTCAGCCGCACCACGATCGTGCCCGACCGACGATCCAGATCACCGAGCCGCATCCCGAGGATCCCGTGCTGGCCGTGCATCGCGCTCCAGTCCCCGATCCGCTGACCGGACCGCCACAACAACGTCAACAACGCCCGGTCCCGCTCAGAGCAGGCCGCGTCGAGCAACCGCACCGCGACCTCCGGCTCGACCCGTCGCGGTAGCCGCCGAGGAACGCGCTGCCGGTAATCGCCGCGGCGGCCGCGGCGGACCGTGTCACGACCAGGCATCCCATGAGACCCGTCCATTGCCGAGCGCCCGACCGGCACCGGACACGGCCGATCACCCCATACCCCGAACTCACGGTCGCGATCGCGGCGCGCCAGGAACTCGAAGAACGACGCCAACACGCACAACCGGTGATTCACCGTCCTCGGCTGGCGCCCGAGCGAGAGGCCATCCTCGCCCCCGTCCCTGAACGCGACGACGTACTCGCCGACCACCCGCCGATCGACATCGACCAGGCCGACCCTGTTCAGATCAATCCAGCTCAGGAAGTGCGCCAACCCCAGCGCATACGTCCGCTGCGTGTACGACCCACGGCCGCAGGACGCCAACCACCCCAGGAACTCGCTCGCCTCGTCCGGCCCGACGCCCGGCCCGATCACCACGAACCGCGAGCCGGACCGGCCCGTCACACCGGGGTCGACCTCAACCGCGAACGCTCCCGCCACGCCAACCAACCTCTCCGTCGCCGCTGACGCACAAGCTACGTATCCGGTCGGTCGAATCACGAGACAAGACCAAGACCAAGTGGCGCCGCTCCCGCCGCCCGCCGAGCCCGCGCCGCTTGAGCTTCCGATCCACGACGTCGCCGGCGACGAGCTCGCGCCGATCATCCCCAAGCTCGACGCGCTCGCACACGAGCTCGGCTGCCCCGTCGAGGAAGAGCCGATGAGCGACGGCTGCCACGGCTACTACGAGATCGACAGCGGCCGAATCGCGATCGACGCAAGCCTGTCGGGCAACGGCAAGGTCAAGACCCGCTGCCACGAGCTCGCGCACGCGTTAATCCGCCGCGAGCGCCAAGACGGTGACCCGGAGCTTGACCGGGCCAGCGAGGAGCTGGTGGTCGAATCGGTCGCGTTCACGTGCGTCCGGGCGCTGGGGATCAAGACCGACGGCTACTCGGTGCCCTACCTGGCGTCATGGGCCGAACAGTCCGATCTGTCGGTGCTCGAGCAGACCGCCGCGCTGATCGACCGGCTGGCGACCCGGATCGAGGATGCCGTGCTCGAGGCACCGCCCGGGCAGTCCAAGGACGACGCATCAGAGGTGCTGTAGGACCGACCCAGGGCGGGGGAGCGGGCCAGCCCCCGGAACGCCTGCCACGCCCGGCGCCTGCCGTCAAGCCGATGACAGCCCCACCGGCCTGCGGCCGGCGGTACGACGAGAGTACGGATCATCGGCTTGACCGCCCGCGCCGAGCGAGGCCTGGCTGGGGCATGCCCACCAACCCCCACCACCAGGAGGCCTCGATGACCAGCACCCCCAAACTGGTCGACCGGCCCACCCGCCGGCAGCTCGCGTACCTGCGATCGCTCGCCGCCCGGACCGGTCAGACATTCGCCTACCCGCGCACCCGCCGCCAAGCCAGCCATGAGATCCAACGACTCGAACAGGCGCAGCCGAGCACCCGCGCCGAGCGTTCGATCGAGCGCAAGGACATTGCTGACGCGATCGCCCGCGGGCCCGAAGACGCGGCCGCCGTACGGCCGGACGAGGTCGCCGGCTTCGGCGCTAATGCACGGTGGTCGCATTAGATGCAATCGCCGTTGGGGCGCTCGTTGCGGGTGATCAGCCTAGTGCTGATCGTGCGTTCTGGGTGTTTCGTCGGATGATTTCGGCCGCTGCGAGCGAGGAATGGTTGACGTGTGCCCTTGACCTGATTCGGTGATGCGGGATTCTCGCGTTTGATGAAAGAGGTGGATGGTCGTCTGCGGGGTCCGTTCGGCGTCTACACCGCCGAGGACGCCGACCTGGCGCTCGGCCGCGTGTTCGGCGCCGGGGTGCGGCCGTTGCATCTGGAGGACGCGGTCTGGGAGGCGGTGTTGGAGGGGTGGACCGCGCAACAGGTCGCGCGATACTTCAAGCCCAAGACGATTCACGCGAACCTACAGGCCGCGCGCTCGTTGGTCGCGTTCACTGGCCGCCGGCCGTGGGACTGGCACGCCGAGGATGTCGATCGCTATTTCGCTGCGTTGCTCGGCGAGCCGCGTGCCTTGCGGCCGGTGACGGTCCGCGGCTACCAGGCCAGGCTGCGCGGGCTGATGGGATACCTGGTCGACGAGCGCTATCCGTGGGTCGCGATCTGCCGGCAGGAGTTCGGGCATGTGCCGGCGCAATTGTTCGATGACCGGTACGGCCTCGCGCATCTGACTGGCTACGAAGGAGACCCGCGGCGACGGCCGCTGACCGTCGACGAGCTCGAGGCGTTCTTCGCCTGTCTGGACGCGCGGATCACCCGCCGTCGTGGGTTGGGGCGCAAGGGAGAGCTATCGGTGTGGCGCGATCAGGCGCTGTTCAAGGTCATGTTCGCCTGGGGCCTCCGGCGCGCTGAGACCGCGAGCCTCGACGTCGTCGACTTCCGCGCGCACGCCGCGCTGCCGGAGTTCGGTCAGTTCGCCGCGTTGCATGTTCGGTATGGCAAGGCGATGCCCGGTGGGCCGCCGCGTCGCCGGACGGTGCTGACCGTGTTCGACTGGGCGGTCGAGGTCGTTGAGCAGTACCTGACCGAGGTACGACCGGCACTGCGCCCGCAGAACGCGCCGGCGGTGTTCGTGACCGAGCGCGCGACGCGGATGGCGCCGGGATGGATCACCGATCGATTCGCCGAGGTGCGCGACGAGGCGGGGCTGTCGTCGGAGCTGACGCCGCACTGCCTGCGCCACAGCTACGTGACGCATCTGGCCGAACTCGGCTATGCCGATCGGTTCATCCAGGATCAGGTCGGGCACAGCCATGCAGCCACGACGGCGATCTACCTGTCGGTGAGCGACGACTTCAAGGACCGGATGGTCCGCAGCGCGATGGACCGGCAGCTGAGAGGTGCACGCTGATGGACTACGAGTGGCGGCTACGGCTGGTGATGGCGCAAGCGGGGATGTTCAAGGCGACCGACCTGACGCCAAAGCTGGCCGCGCACGGGATCGTCCTGTCGGAGTCGCAGGTCTGGCGGCTGGTGACCGGCAAGCCCGAGCGACTCAGCCTCCGTTTGCTCGCGACGTTGTGCGAGATCTTCGAGTGCCAGCCCGACGACCTCATCGTGCTGACCGACACGCCGACGGCGCGCAAGCGCTCGAGCAAGGCCAAGGGCGGTGCGGCGCTCGGCAAGGATCTCGTCCCGAAGCAGGTCAAGCTGCGCCGGCCGGCTCGGTGAGCGCCGACCACGAGCAGTGCGCGGCGTGCGGGCATGTTCGTCGCGTCTACGGACGCGCGCCGGACGGTGTGGTGTGTGTGACGTGCTTCCGGGCCCGGCAACGCTGCGCGAGTTGTGACGCGCTCGGAGTCGGCTACCGCGGTCTGTGCTGGGGATGCCTGCTCGCCGATCGGGTCAATGAGCTGCGCGCCCGAGCCGGGCCCGAGCGGGGGATCCGCCTCGCGGCCTATCTGGACGCGTTGGCGGCATCGCCTAATCCGGCGTCGACGATGCGGTGGATGCATACGCCGCCCTATGCGCTGGTTGAGGATGTCGTCGATGGGCGCCTCGAGCTGTCGCACGAGGCGTTCGATCAGCAGCAGGGAGATGCTGGGGAAGGGTCGGCGGTCGCCTACCTGCGCGCCGGCCTGGTCGCGCACGGAGCGCTCCCGGCACGCGATGAGATCGCGGCCGCGTTTGACCGCTGGGTCACCCGCGCGCTCGGAGCGCTGCCCGACGGGCCGGACCGCACGACCCTCACCGCGTTCTCGACCTGGCAGGTCGCGCGCAAGCTCGCGGCCACGAGCGCACGCCACGACGGGGCGCCACCACCCTCGGCGAGCAAGCATGCCCGCGCACAGGTCACGCAGGCGATCGCGCTGACGCTCTGGCTTGATGGCCGGCAGCTCGGGCTAGCCGATCTGCGCCAGGACCTCCTTGACGAGTGGCTGACCGCCGGCACTGCTACGCGCCGGGCTGTCAATCAGTTCATCCAGTGGCTTGCCCGGAGCGAGCCGTCGCGACGGCTGCAGATCGCCTGGCCCGTCGCGGTGCGTAACCCGCCGATCGCCTCTGACGAGCACCGTCTCCGGGCGCTGACCGCAGTGCTTGCCGATCGGCGAGTCGATCCGACGGTTCGATTCACGGTCGCCGCCGTGCTGCTGTTCGGCCAACCGCTCACGCGCGTGGCAGCGCTATCCCGCGAGGACCTCATCCGCACCGACCATGGCTGGCAGCTGCGTTTCGGCCGACGACCCGTCGACGTCCCCGCCCTCCTAGAAGAGGTTCTGGCTGACCTCACGGCTGCGACGGGGAGGACCGCGCGGACGGCGGCCAGCCGGACCGACTGGCTCATCCCCGGTCGCAAGCACGGCACGCACGTCACCGCCGAGGAGCTTCGCCGACGGCTTCAGGTGCTCGATCTCCCTGTCCGGCCCGGCCGGCGTGGCGCGCTGCTGGCGCTGGCCTCGGAGTTGCCGGCGGCGGTCCTGGCCGAGCATTTCGCCGTGCATCGCGCCCGCGCTGCGCAATGGACCCGCGCTGCCGGACGCGACTACGCCGATTACGTGGCCGCGCGGACTGTCACCGGCCATCGATAACCGACGCGACATCGGGAGAACGGGTCGGCGCACACTGCTCATCCATGCCGGGCGCGGGATGCAGGGCGTCCATCGACTGCCGGTTCACGCCCCTGAACCAGTCGTGACGGCGCGGCGGCTGCTGTGAGAGGAGCAGTCGCGCGGCCGGTGGCCGTCGCGCTGCCCCTTCTGCCTCGAAGCGATAGAGCCGCCCGGTCTGCTCCGATTGCTCGTTCGCGCTGCCGCTGATCGTCGTCAACTCGGTAGCGAGCGGCCAGCGAAGCGAGGCGCCGGAGACTGCTCCTTTCGTCGAATGGCGGCACTTCTGCTCAGCGCTTGCTCATGGAACTGTGTCCGAGCAGGCGGGCGGCCCCGGCGGCCGGCCTGCCACCGATGCCGTCTATGCGGGGCAGGGGTTGTTGGCGAGAACTCGTAGGAAGTTCACGTAGGAACGCTCCGGTGGTCGCGGGAGGGACGGGGTAGTTGAGCGCCGTCGCCGTGCCCCACTCGGCCGCAGGCGTGCGCCGAAAGGACCATTGTTCTGTGTCATTAACGGACTCACGTGCGGGCGCGCTTGGCCACCGTGGGCCGCTCGGGCGCGCTGCGGCGCCGCGCCGCGCGGGCCGGTGTGCGCCGGTGCTCCGCGCCGCACCAGCTGCGTCAGCGCACGCGATCGAGCTCGGCCGCGAGGGCGTGCCCCTCAATGTCATCCAGCGCGAGCTCGGCCACCGCAACCTCGCCGTGACGTCGATACCTGCGCCATCGAGCCCGGCGAGAGCATCGAGACCGTCCACGCCCGACGGCCGCCCATGATTCCGGCCAGCGCCGGACTCGTCCTCCCGCTCGCCCGCTGGCCGACGACTCGGCAGCCGCCCTGACAACGTCCGAGCCGCTGCTGTTCACCGCCCCACGGACCCGACAACGAGTCACACGCTCGTGCGCTTGGACCGCCGCGAGCGCCCGATGTCCAGCCCCGCGGCCGAGCGACTCGGGTCCCGCAAGTGGCGCACGCGCCGCCTCCGATACAGCAGGCGCTGAACGTAGAGCGTCGCTGTGCCGGCTGCCATGATCGACGCGAGGTTGATCGCGAGCTGCGCGATCGAGCCGCGCCACGCGTGCCAGTCCCGGTAAGCGGCGGCGACGCCGATGTTGGCTGCCGCTGGGATCGTCGTGACCGAGATCAGCACCCCGATGAGCGCGCCCGACTTCGCCGTGCTCAGCGACAGCATCCCCGCCACGCCCGCGCAAGTGGCGACGAAGAACGTGAAGAAGTCGGGGTTGGCGATTACGTTCGACAAGCTGTGACTGCGCTCGGTGAACTCGCTTGGGGTCAGGCCAGTGATCCGGAAAGCGTGCGTGGTGAGATAGACCGCCGTGATCGCGAGCGAAAACCCCGCCGCGAGCGCGACGAGCGAGCGCGCCGCCAAGTGGCGCCGGCGCTGCACGAAAGCCACGCAGAAGCCGGCGATCGGCCCGAACTCGGGGCCGACGACCATCGCACCGACGATCAGGATCGGGGAGTTGAGGAAGATTCCGACCGCCGCGATCAGACCAGCCAGCACGATGAACAACAGGTATGTGCCGGACAGCTCCACCTGCTCGCTGGTGCGCGACTCGACCTCTTCCCAGACAACCGCATCGGCCTCCGAGCCGCGCGCCCGTTCGACGGCGCGCTCGGCGAACAGCGAGATCTGCGTCTCGACCGACTCCAGCGCGATCGAGCCGGTCCGGTGGATGTCGAGCTCCTTGAGGTCCGACAACACGACGCTGGCGTCCTCGCGCGCGACGTCCGCGAGGATCACGTCTCCCGCGGGCTCCTGCGCGGCGCCGGGAAGCCAGATCACGTTACAGACCGACCCGCTCTCGCGCAGCATCCCGAGCGCCAGCTCAGAGACCTCTCGGGGAGCGACGATCCGCATGTGGACCATCGCCGGAGCGTATCCCGCGGTAGCCTCGATCCGCGCGCTGGGTACCCGCACCGGCGGGGGGCACCGAACGACGCTCTGCTCGACGACCCGGGAGCGAAGATCGCACGCGCGCACGAGCGCGCCAGCCAGGGTGATGGCGCAGGGCCCTCGGCGTCACCGTCGACGAGCCGACAAGCGCGGCGAATCGTGCGGACGGACGACAGCGGCTCGACCGGGGACACTTGCCGCGTATCCACGTACGCCGTCATGAAGCACGGCCGCAATGTGCCCCAATCGTCGAAACGGGGCACTCTCGCTTTCGCCTGGAACGAGCAGTGAGGTGCCGTGCTGGCGGCCTCGCTGCTACTTGCCCGAACCAGTCGGAACGACGCGGCTGCGTCGCGCCAGCTGACGGCTCCCTACGGACAAGAGCGATCACCAGATGCGAGGTCCACCAGGCTGGTTGCCCTGGCCACAGCGATCCAGGGCGCCTCGGAGGCACGGGGAGGAGCGGACATGACGGCACGCTGCCGCAACTTGACGCCTGCGGCAAGGGGCACCGCTGCGCGGCGGCCTTCGGCCGGTCCTGACGGACTGCCCTTGACCTCCGGCGCCAAGCTGCGGCGGGTCACGTGCCATGCCCACTCACCCCCATAACTCCGACGACCCGCACTCGGGGTCGCGCGCAAATCCGCACTGCGCCAGCTTCTGCGACCTGGAGCCAACGGTCATG
>CAWIDF010000012.1:0-206369 GCA_963834885.1 uncultured Solirubrobacterales bacterium
ATCGCAGCGAGCGGCGCTATGTGCCGGGGACGCTGGTGATCGAGACGACATTCGCCACCGAGTCGGGCAGCGTCAAGATCACCGACGCGATGGCGTTCCCCGAGGGTCAGCGCCACCACGAGCTTGGTCTCGACGCGCCGCACCTTCTGTTGCGCTCGGTCGAGGGACTGGTGGGCGAGGTCGAGCTCAGGCTCGTGCTGGCCCCCCGGCCGGAGTACGGGCTGGTCAAGCCGCTGTTCCGCACGACCGAGAGCGGCGGCCGGACCTTCGGCGGACCTAATCAGGTGGTGGTCAGCGCGGGCGTGGCGACGGCGATCGAGGACTCAACGATGTCCGCAACCTTCACGGTGTCGGCCGGCGAGCGGGTGGGGTTCGCGCTGCAATGGGCGCCGCCGGAAGGACCGGCACCCGAGCCGTTCGCGCCGGACCAGGTCGCGGCGCGGATCGAGGACACCGTGGAAGGCTGGCGCTCCTGGGAGGCAGAGCACGACGTGTACGAGGGCCCGCACCGCGAGCTCGTGCGTCTCAGCTCGCGCATTCTCAAGGGCCTCACCTACCGTCCGACCGGGGCGATCGTCGCCGCGCCGACCACCTCGCTGCCCGAGACGGTCGGCGGCGAGCGCAACTGGGACTACCGCTACGCCTGGATCCGCGACGCCAGCCTGACGCTGGAAGCGTTGTACATCGGCGCATGCTCGGACGAGGCCGAGGACTTTGTCTCGTTTATGACCAGCTCGGCCGGCGGACGCGCCAGCGAGCGCTCGCTACAGATCATGTACGGGATCGCCGGGGAGCACGACCTCACCGAGCGCGAGCTCCCCCACCTAAGCGGTTGGCGCGACTCGGCCCCGGTGCGGGTGGGAAACGGCGCCTGGGGCCAAACCCAGCTGGACGTGTACGGGGAGCTGCTCAACTCGCTGCACCTGTACCGCGAACAGTTGGGGGACCTTCATATGGAGATCCAGCGGTTCGTTGCAGATCTCGCGAATACGGCCGCCCGGCGTTGGCGCGAGACGGACGCCGGCATGTGGGAGATGCGCGGAGAACCGCGCCACCATCTGTCGAGCAAGGTGCTGTGCTGGGTGGCGCTCGACCGTGCCATCGCGCTCGCGCCGCAACTGGGGATGCACGCCGAGGTCGAGCGCTGGACGGCGGAGCGCGATGAGATCCGGGAGGCGGTGCTCACGCGGGGCTGGAGCGACGCACGGCACGCATACACGCAGTCATTCGATTCGGACGATCTCGACGCCGCGCAATTGCTGATGCCGCTCCTCGGGTTCCTTCCCGCCACTGACGAGCGGATGCGCTCGACGATCGACGCGATCGCCGACGACCTCACCGAGGACGGGCTGGTGCTGCGCTACCGAAACGAGGTGGGCCTCAACGCCGACGGTCTCACCGGCGAGGAGGGAACGTTTGTGATCTGCTCGTTCTGGCTCGTGTCTGCGCTGGCCAAGGCGGGCGAGCTCGACCGGGCGGAGCGGCTATTCGACAAGCTCGTCTCCTACGCCAACGACCTCGGGCTGCTGGCCGAGGAGATCGACACGGCGACGGGCGAGCTGCTGGGGAACTTCCCCCAGGCGTTCAGCCATATCGGCCTGATCACCGCCGCCTGGGAGATCGACCAGGCCTCCGGGCGGGTTTCGTGATCGCGACCGCCCGCCATCCGGCGTTCGTCGCGCACCGACCGGAATTCGACGAGGTCACGGGCGAGGATCCGACGCTGTCGCGGCTCGCCGAGGTCGACGCGCACGAAGGCCCCGTCTACTTCGCTGACGAGGACGCCCTGTATTTCACGACGCTGCCACGGCCCGGCGGCGACCGAACACCTTCGGTTCAAATCAAGCGTTTGCCCTCGACGATCCCGGCGAGGTATCGGTACTGGTGGCGGAGGCCAACGGTGCGAATGGCATGACGCCCGATCGCGACGGCCGGTTGATCGTGTGCGAACAGGGAAGCCGCTGGGAGCCGGCGCGCATCAGCCGCCTGGACCGGAGCACCGGCGAGACCGAGCCCCTCGTCGACGACTGGCGCGGATTGCCGCTCAACTCGCCGAACGACATCGTGGTTGCGAGCGACGGGGCGATCTGGTTCACCGATCCGTCCTACGGCCGCCTCCAGGGTTTCAGGCCCGCTCCGATGGTCGGCGACTACGTGTATCGCCACGACCCGGCGAGCGGTGAGACCACGGTCGTCGCCGACGGCTTCGACAAGCCCAACGGGATCGCGTTCTCGCCGGACGAGCGAGTCCTGTACGTCACCGACAGCGGCGCCAACCAGGAGCCGGGCAGCTACCACGTCACGCGCCCGCATCACATCAAGGCCTTCGACGTGACCGACGGCGGCCGGCTCGCGGGCGAGCGGCTGTTCGCCGTAGTCACCCCCGGCTTCCCCGACGGCGTGAAGGTGGATCGTGACGGACGCGTGTATGCGTCCTCGTTCTCGGGCGTGCAGGTGTTCGACCCCGACGGCCGGCAGATCGGCGAGATCCGCCTGCCGGGCGCCGTGAACTTCTGCTTCGGGGGCGCGAATCGCGACGTCTTGCTGATCACCACCGACTCGGCGGTCTGGGCCGCCGCACTGGCCGCGAAAGGAGCCTGACCGATGAGCACTCAGTACACCCACCAGATCCTTGCCGAGGCCGGCATCGACGCCGTGCTCGACGCCGCCGAGCAGCACGCGCTGCAGAACGACCATCGCGTGGTGATCGCGGTGGTCGAGCGCTCGGGCGAGCTCGTCGGACTCCGGCGGACGCCCGGCGCCCAGATCGCTAGCTCGCGCGTGGCCGTGGACAAGGCGCGCACGGCCGCGATCTTCATCCGGCCCAGCCGCGAGCTCGAGCAGCAGGTCTCGAGCGGCCGGCTCGGGGCGCTAGCGCTCCATGGCGCGCGGGCGCTCACGGGAGGGATTCCGCTGAAGGTCGGCGACGAGGTCGTCGGGGCGATCGGCACGAGCGGCGAGACGCCGGACGAGGACGAGGCGGTGTCGCTCGCGGGCGCCGCTGCCAAGTTCTCCACGGCGACCGTGCCGGCCCTGTCGGCCGCGGACGCGCGCCGGGCCGCCGAGACCGTCGCCGCCGAGTGCTCCCGGCGCGGCGTCTCCCCCGTGTGCGCCGTGGTCGACGAGGGCGGAGAGCTCATCTGCATCTGGCGCCCCGACGACGCGCAGGTCGCGAGCGTCGGCGTGGCCACCGACAAGGCGCGCACGGCGGCGATCTACCGCCGCCCGAGCAAGGACTTCGAGGAGCAGGCGGCGACTGGCCGTCCCTCGGCGCTTCATCTCGCGCGCGCGGTGCCGCTGCAGGGCGGGATCCCCGTGCTCCGCGACGGGCACGTGATCGGCGCGGTCGGGGTCAGTGGAGCGTCGTCGGCCGACGAGGACCAGGAGCTCGCCATCCTGGGAGCGTCGGCGCTGACCCCGTCGAACGGCTCGTCGAACGGAGCGGCATTCTTCGGCAAGCGGGCCGTCCAGGCAAAGTTCGCCACCGGCGGTCTGCTGCTCGACGCCGGTGTCTACAAGCTCGATGCCGGGCGTCGCGAGGCGCCCGGCGAGGTCGAGTACCACGCCCATACGGTCGACGTCATGCATGTGGTCGATGGCACCGCGACGATCGTCACCGGCGGTGAGATGGTCGGCGTGTGCAGCGCGGGGGACGGCGAGCTACGGGCCGTCTCGGTCACCGGTGGTCACGCCCATGAGCTCTCACCGGGTGACGTGCTGGCGGTTCCCGCCGGCGTGCCGCACCAGTTCACCCGCGTGTCGGACCCGTTCCTGTACTTCGTGGTGAAGGTCGAGGTGTGAGAGATGCTCACTGACACTCACACAGGCACGCGCACCGACTCCGCGGCGTCCATTCCCGGTCCGCCGGAGCTCCTGCCCGGCTGCCCGGACGCCGTGATCGACCTCCAGACCGAGGCCGGAGTAGATCTGGTCGGCGGAGTGTGGCGCTACTCAGACGCCCGGGTCGAGGAGATCGACTTCGTCGAGGTCGGTCACCCGGAAGACCCGCTCGGTCCGGGCCTGACTCCGAACCGCACGTTCGATGTCCTCCCCCACGCCGAGGCCAGGGACCACAACGACTCGGCGTGGGGCGTCCTCGAGCCCGCCGACACCCAACTTCGCCTGAGCCAGGGACGGGTGTGCTTCAACTGGTACCGGATCGCGGTCACGCTCCCGGAGCGGGTCGGCGACTTCGACCCTACCGGGGCGAGCGTGGTGTTCGAGGTCACCATCGACGACTACGCCGAGGTGTGGGTGAACGGCGAACTGCCGCACGCGCTCGGCGACACCGGAGGTCCGGTCGTCGCCGGCTTCAACGCGCCCAATCGCGTGCTGCTGACCGATGACGCGCGTCCTGGACAGCGGTTCCAGATCGCCGTGTTCGGGATGAACGGCCCCGTCTCCGCCTCGCCGCACAACTACATCTGGATGCGCACGGCAACGCTTGACTTCTATGCCCCTGAGCGCGCGTGCCCGGTGCAGGCCGCGGACCTCGAAATCGACCGTGTCAATCCAGCGCTCGACGCGATCATCGAGCCGGACGCCACGCTCGAGCGGGTAGCGGGCGGCTTCGTATTCACGGAAGGACCGGTGTGGAGTGGCGATGGGTCACTGTTGTTCAGCTCACCCAACACGAACGCCATCTACCGCTGGCACCCGTCAGGCCGCGTGAGCGTCTTCCGCTCCAAGAGCGGCTACACCGGCACCGACATCGGACGCTTCGCTCAGCCGGGCTCGAACGGGCTCACCTTCGATCCGCAGCGCCGGCTGACGATCTGCCAGCACGGCAACCGCCGGGTGATCCGCGTCGAGCCGCACGGCAACACTACGATCCTCGCCGAGGGCTTCGACGGCAGGCGGCTGAACAGCCCCAACGACCTCGTCTACCGCTCCGACGGGACGCTGTTCTTCACCGACCCGCCGTTCGGACTCCCGGGAGGGTTCGAGGATCCCGACAAGGAGCTTGCGTTCAGCGGCGTGTTCGCCGTCCGCGACGGCCGGGTGATGCTGGTCACCGACGAGCTCGGGGGGCCCAACGGCCTCGCCTTCTCCCCGGACGAGCGCTACCTCTACGTCGGCAACTGGGACTCCGACCGTAAGGTCGTGATGCGCTACGAGCTCGGCCTGGATTGCCGGGTGACGGATGCGAGCGTGCTGTTCGACATGACCGCGGCCGACGGCGAGGACGCGATCGACGGACTCAAGGTCGACCAGGCCGGCAACGTCTACGCCTGCGGGCCGGGCGGGATCTGGATCGTTTCGCCCGCCGGCGAGCACCTCGGAACCCTCCGCCTGCCGGAGGCGCCGCACAACCTCGCCTGGGGCGAAGAGGACGTCCGCACCCTGTACGTCACCGCGCTCACCAGCGTGTATCGCATCCGGCTTGGAATCCCGGGCATCCGACCCCAATAGGAGGACCCAACGATGAGCGAGAAGCTCCACCCAGGAACGACCCTGCCCGACTTCGAGCTACCGGACGAGAACGGCGAGCTGCACCGTCTCTCCGAGCTCCAGGGCGACGATCCGATGATCCTGCTCCTCGGTCGCGGCGAGCACTGCCCCCGCGAGCGTCAGCACCAGAAGGAGCTGATCAAGCTCAACGAATGGTGCGCGGTCGGGTTCACCAGCATGGTCACGATCCTCCCCAACGACCAGCACGAGACCTACAAGCTGAAGATCTCCACGCCGGCGCAGTGGACTTATCTCTGCGACGAGCAGCTGGAGGTCCAGCGCACGCTCGGGATCGAGGAGTACACCGACCCGCATCACAGCGCCAGCGTTCCACACACCGTCGTGCTCGCGCCGGGTCTCGTGATCGACAAGGTCTACGTCGGCTACTGGTTCTGGGGCCGGCCTTCCGCATATCAGCTGTGGGAGGACCTTCAGGATCTGTTCCGCCGGATCAAGCCCGACTTCGACCCGACGCGCGCCGAGGTGCGCGCGGCTTGGGAGGCGACGGCCGCCGTCGCGTAGCCGATGTGGACCAGCCGAGCAGGCTCGTAGTCGCACGGGCCGTAAGCGCGCTCCGGGGTCTCTTGGGCCTCTTGCTAGCGGCAACGTCTCGCCGGTAGGCTCGTGCCAGATGACTGCCCCGGTCGCAAGCGAAGCGGGAGTCGCTTCGGGCGAGGAGCAGCCGCCACCCCCGCCGCCGTCGCGCGTGGCGGTCTATTACGTGGTCCTGATCCTGGTGACGGCCGCGGTCGTCATCGGGGTGATCGTGGCCGGGAGCGACAAGCACGCCCAGCCGACGATCGCAGGAAGCTACGACGTCTCCTCGGGCGCCGCGTGTCTGGGCGCCAAGGCTTTCGTGGTCCAGTCGGGCCAGTTCGTGTCGCTGTCGAACACCCAGGGCACGCTGAGCGGCGATCTCACGTTCAAGCACGGCCGGCTGACCGGCACCGCCGACTGCATCGGCCACGCGCAGGCCGCGATCGACGCCCACGTCGTCAATGGGCTTTTGCGCGGGATGATCGGCGGCCGGCCGCTTGCGGCTCAGCTCAAGGGCGATCCACCCGCGCCGGGCGTGCCGCTGCCGCGGGCCCCCGGCTCGATCTCCGGCATTTACACGCTGAGCCCGACCTCGAGGTGTCTGGGCACGAACGTGACCCTGACCGAGTCGGGCTCGCGGGTCGGGGTCATGACCAAGGACATCCGGCGGGGAACGATCGTGTACCGTAAGGGGAGCTTCGCCGGGACCGTGGCCTGCAACCTCGGAGGGTCGACGGCGGATGTTCGGCACCGCCGCCGGGCGCGCGCTCGACGTGATGCTCACTCCCGTCGCGGCCGGGGCCTCGCCCACGCTGAGCCGAGCACGTGACCGGCACCAAGCAGCGGACCTCCGATCAGACCGTTGTCGCCTTCTTCATCGCCGCGCTTGGTCGTGATGCTGTTCGCCCGGCTGTGCGGGAGCCTGATGCCGAAGATCAGGGAACCCCGGGTCATGGGCGAGGTGCTCGGCGGCATCATCCTCGGGCCGACCGTGTTCGGCGCGATCTGCGCCCACGCTCCAGGGCGACGTCTTTCCCCCGGACATCGTGCCTTACATCGGCGTCGCGGCGAACCTCGGGCTGGTCTTCTACATGTTCCTGATCGGGCTCGAGGTCGACCTCAGCCAGCTTCGCGGCCGCGTCGGGATGACGCTCGCGATCTCGAACACGAGCCTGCTGTTCCCGCTGATGCTGGGCCTGCTCGCGGCGCTGCCGCTCTATGCCCTGCTCGCGCCGCCGACACGCTTTCTGGCCTTCGCACTGTTCATCGCCGTCTCGATGTCAATCACGGCCTTTCCGGTCCTGGCCCGGATCATCTCCGAGCGCCGGATGGTCAAGCGCCCGCTGGGCATGCTCGCCCTGTCGGCGGCGGCCCTGAACGACGTCTCGGCCTGGTTCCTGATCGCGCTGGCCACGGCGCTCGCCGGCGCGGGCACGGGCCTCGACGTGCTCAAGACGATCGGCGAGGCCGCTCTGTTCGGCGTGATCATGTTCACGGTTGTTCGACGGATTTTGGCCCGCGCCGCGGTGGCCTACGACGAGGCAGGGGCGGCTCCCGGGCACCTGGTTCACGGTCATCCTCTCCGGAGTCCTGCTGTCCGCCGTCATCACCGACAAGATCGGAGTGGCGGTGATCCTGGGAGCGTTCCTGATGGGGCTTGTCATGCCTCGCCACGCGGGGCTCAGCAACGAGGTCACCAAGCGACTAGAGGACTTCGTGCTGACGCTCCTGCTTCCGCTGTTCTTCGCTTACACGGGGTTGCGGACCAACATCGGCGCGCTCGACCAGACGGAACTCATCCTGATCACGCTCGGACTCATCGCGATCGCAATCATCGGCAAGTTCGGGGGCACGTTCATCGCGGCGCGCACGATGAACCTTTCCGTGCGTCAGTCCTCCGCGCTCGGGGCGCTGATGAACACGCGCGGGCTGACCGAGCTGATCGTGCTCAACATCGCCCTCGACGAGGGCGTGATCTCGCCTGCGCTGTTCACCGCGCTGGTGGTGATGGCGCTCGTCACTACGCTGATGACCGGCCCGTTGATGCGAGTGATCGACCCCAAGAACCGCTTCGGAGAGCCTCCGGAAGAAGAGCTCGCGGCGGCCACCCGCCTGACCATCGGGGACACCGCCGCTCCGTCGCACTCGATCCTGGTCGCGCCGCAGACCGACGCGTCGCTAGGACCGCTGCTCGCGATCGCCGCCCCGCTCGCCCGCTGGGAGCCGCCCCGTGAGCTGATCCTCCTGCGGCTGGTCCCGCCGCCGCGCGGATCAGCCGTTCGTGGAGGGCTCCAGACCGAGGAGTTCGAGGTCCACGAAGCGTCAGATCACATCCAGCGGGCTCGGCTCGGACTGCTCGACGAGGGGATCGCCACGCGCGCCGTGGCCTTCCCCTCCAGCCACCCGGGGAGCGACCTGGTCCGGCTTTCGCGTGGCGACGAGGTCGACCTGGTGCTGCTGGACGGCCGGCGCCCGCTGCTTGGAGACGGCGTCCCCCGGGGCGACGTCGGCGAGGTCCTCCACGAGGCGCCGTGCGACGTGGCCGTGCTGGTGGCCCGCGAGGGGCAGCCGGTGGCGCCCGCGCCCGGGACGCGCGTGATGGTCCCGTTCGGCGGGGCCGAGCACGACTGGGCCGCGCTCGAGCTCGCATCATGGCTGTGCGCGGCGACCGGCGCCTCGCTCGAGTTACTCGGGGCTGGCGGCCAGACCGCGGAGGGCAAGCGTGCCGGGCACATGCTGGCCGATGCCGCGTTGCTCGTTCAGCAATTCGCCGGCGTGGCCCCGACCACAGCGGTGGCTGAGCCCGGCCGGGCCGGGATCGTTGCGGCGGCCTCCCGAGCCGACCTGCTCCTGATCGGGCTGTCCGAGCGCTGGCGCAAGGAGGGCCTGGGGGAGACCCGGCGCGCGATCGCGAGAGCGGCCCCCGCCCCGATCGTGTTCGTCAGGCGCGGCGAGCGACCCGGCGCGCTCGCGCCGGCCTCGGACGCCACTCGATTTGCGTGGTCGACTGCGGGCCTCGGCAGCAGTGGCGCGCGCGGCTTCAGCCGGGCGTTCAGCACCTCCGGCCTGCACGCGCCATCGGCGGGGACCGTGGTCGATCCCCCCGAGCCGCCGGCCACCGACTGACGGACTGCTGCCCTAGTGCCGGCAGCGCTCACGGTTGCCAGGCCCCTGGTGGCGCTCTGGGACCTAGCTCTGGCTGCCGTTTGCTGGATTCTCCGTTCGCGATCCGTTGCGCGAGCTCAGCAGCTCGTACGCGAGCCCGGTGGCGACCGCGTACACCGTGTGGTGAAACGCGTCGATCGCAATCTCCTCCTTGGCCCAGAAGATCGCCGGTGGAGCGATGTCGAGCGCGGGGAGCGTCACCTGGGCGCTGCCCCACACCGCGGCACCGTGGGCGGCGGTCGCCTTGGCGGGAGGCAGGCCGGCGGCGTCGAGCAGCCCGCGAACGACTCCCCACCCGGTGCCGTAGCCCCAGTGTGAGAGATCGTTGAAGCGCGCCTGGGCGACGCCGTCCTCGAAGGCGGAGATGCCGAGCACCTTGGCCGTGGCTCGGGCGGGAGCACTGCTTGGCGCGCGCCCCCGGAGCTTGGCCTCGAGCGTGCTCGAGATCGTCATCGCGGCGGTACCGGCGAACCCGGCCACGAGCCCCTTGCCGATGCTGCTGGCGACCTTCTCGGCGGCTTTCATGACATGACCTCCACTGGCTTGGCGTTGCCGTCCGGTTCCGCGGCGACATCGATGTGCGCGCGTGCGCCGAGCCGCTCGAGCAGATGGTCGCCGACGCGCAACGCATTGGCCATCGCGGTCAGGGCCGGGTTGACCGCTCCGCTCGATGGGAAGAAGCTCGTGTCGACCACGTACAGGTTGTCGAGGTCGTGGGCACGGCAGTTGAGATCGAGCGCGGAACTCGACGGATCGGCGCCGAACCGGACCGTGCCGCACTGATGCGCATTGCCGGCCAGCGGGATCCGCTGGTCGAGGATCGACCAGCTCGGGATCGCGGCTTCATGGCAGCCGAGCGGTCCCATCAGCCGCTTGAGCTTGGCCAGCAGGCGCTTGTGGGGTTCGAGGTTGTGATAGGTCTTGGCGACCTGGATGCGACCCTGGCGGTCCACGGTGACGCGGTTGGCCGGGTGGGGCAGGTCCTCGGTGGTCATCCAGAAGTCGATCGCGTGCCTGGCGATGTAGTCAAGCGCGAGGCTCGGGGCGAACCACGGCGCGCCCGCCCGGAGGATGTCCTTGTCGGACTTGGCCAGCATCTGGATGTGGCCGAGGGGGAGCTCCGAGTCCTCGGCGCCCCAGTAGTAGTCGTTGATGCCGAGGGTCTTCTGGAACTTGGTCGTGTTGGGCGCCTGCGAGATCGCGATCACACCCGAGTTGATGTGGGCCATGTAGTGACGGCCGACCACGTCGGAGGAGTTCGCCAGTCCGCGCGGATGACTGTCGCTGGCCGACTTCAGCAGCAACGCCGCCGAGTTGGTCGCCCCGCACGACACCACCACGACGTCTGCGCTGTAGCGCTCGGGCGCGCCGCGGTGGCTGACATGGACGCGCGTGACCGACCGCCCGCCGGGATCCGTATCGAGCCGCTCGACCTTCGCGTGGGTGATCAGCGTCAGGTTGTTGTGGGCCGCGAGCGCGGGACGCACGCAGCGGACGTGGGCGTCGGCCTTGCCGTCGGTCAGGCAGGGGAAGCCGTCGAAGCGGTCACAGCGCACGCAGCGGCCGGCCTCGGGGTCCGACTCGTTGAGATCGATGCCGACCGGAAGGTGGAACGGATGGTGGCCGGTCCGCTCGAAGTCGTCGGAGAGCTGCTGGATCCGCGGCTCGTGTGACACCGCCGGATACGGGAACGGCCCCGAGCGCCACGGCTCGGTCGGATCCTCGCCGGTCTCGCTGTGGACCAGGTACAGCCGCTCGGCCTCGGCGTAGTAGGGCTCGAGGTCGTCGTAGGAGATCGGCCACGCCGGTGAGCTGCCGCCGTAGTGGCGCACCTGCTCGAAATCCCGCTCGCGCAGGCGGAACAGGATCGCGCCGTAGAACTTCGTGTTGCCACCGACGAAATACTGCTGGTGGGGCTTGTAGGGGTTGCCGTCCTTGTCGTACCAGAGCTCGTCGTCGAGGTAGCGCTCCTTGCGGAACACCTCGCGGCTCGACCAGTTCTCGGGCTCGCGCGGGAGGTAGCCGCCGCGCTCGAGCAGCAGGATTTTCTTGCCGCTGGGCGCCAGCTTGTGGGCGAGCGTTCCCCCTCCCGCGCCGGTCCCGATGATTATCACGTCGTAGTGCTCGCTCATGGCCAAGGCTCCTGTCTAGACGAGGGCGATCGGGGACGTCCACGCGCCGGTGGCGCCTCTCAGCTTCGGGTGGGTGAGGATCAGGGCGAAGCGGCGCACGTCGTCGGCGGCCAGCTCCGCCAGGTCGAGGTTCTCGACCACGAACACGCCGTGGTCGATGTTCAGGATCTGGGGGACGCGGAACGGCCGATCCGGATCCTCGGCGGGAACCGGGCCGTAGCTCCATGTGTCGCAGCCCGTCAGCGCGACGTCACGGTCGGCTAGCCACTGCGCCAGCTCGCATCCCGGCCCGGGCTCGCCCGAGAGATAGACCTCCGGCTGATTCCAATGGCGGCTCCACCCCGTGTGGAACAGCACCGCGTCGCCCGGCTCCGGGTCGATCTCGACGCAGTGCTTGGGCTCGATCACCTCGCCGGCCCTTAGGCCGGAAACGTCGACCAGCCAGCCCTGGGTGACGACCTGCGGCACAGTCTCGATTCCCAAGCTGCCGGACGCCGCTGGTGCCCGCAAGCTCCTCGACCGTGAGGCCGCCGTACCCACGGTTCCCCATCTGCAGGTGCGACAGCGCGTCGAGGTGGGTTCCGAGTTGCATCGTCCCGGACACCAGCTCGGTGATCCAGTTGACCTCGTTCTCGCCGACGCCGCCTCCGGGGTTGGCGTGATGCGCCGTCGTCACGAGCGTCTGCTTGAAGTAACGGCCCGGGAACACGGGCACGTGCTCGTCGAGCACGTGCGCCAGGTCGTACATCCGGCCGTGGCGTACGCCGGCCAGCGCGGCCGCGCGCTTGGCGTCGTCGACTAGCGCGAGCTTGCCCAGTGGATTGACGGAGGTCCTTGTCATTCCGAGGACCAGGGCTCGCGGAAGCTCGGGAACAGGGTCAGACCGCCGTCGACGAAGATCGTCTGGCCGGTGATGTACGCCGCGTCGTCGCTGGCCAGGAAGCAGGCCACCGCGCCCATCTCCTCGGCGGTGCCGGCTCGCCGCATCGGGATGTGGCTCTCCACCTGCTCGCGCTTGACCGGGTCGTCGATCCACGCACGGTTGATCGGCGTGACCGTCGCGCCCGGGCCGATCCCGTTGACGCGGATCCCGCGCTCGGCGTACTCGAGCGCGAGCGTGCGGGTGAGGTTCTGCATCCCGCCCTTGCTGACCGAGTACCCGAGGTAGTCCGGCTTGGGAATCAGCTGGTGGACGCTCGAGACGTTGATGATCACGCCTGGTTTGCCATTGGTCACGAAGTGCTTGATGGCCTCCCGCGCGCACAGGAACGCGCCGCGGAGGTTGACCGCCAGCACCTTGTCGAAGTCGGCGCTCGAGAGCTCGTCGCTGTGCCGGGAGATCTGGATGCCGGCGTTGTTGATCAGTACGTCGATGCCGCCCAGCTCGCTGACCGCCTTGTCGACCATCGCGACGACCTGGTCCTCCTGCGAGACATCGCCCCCGACGAGCACGTCGCGAACGCCCTCCTGCTGCACGCGGTTCACGCACGCATGCACCTGCTGCTCGGTGTCCGCCGCCTCCTCAGCGGCGCGCAGGTAGTTGATCGCCACGTTCGCGCCGTACTCCGCGAATTTGACCGCGATCGCCTGGCCGATACCCGACGTGCCGCCGGTGACCAGCACGCCCTTCCCTCTCAAGCCCGGCATCGCCTCGCGTCGCGCCGGCGTGGCCGCAGTCGCTGACATCTGTCCCTCCTGATCGTCGAAGTGTTCGGGACTTGGTAGCCCGAGGCGACGACGCGTTACACGAGGTTCAGAGCAGCTCGAGCTCGCGGGCTCGAGCGACCGCCTGCTCGCGGCTCGAGGCCCCAAGCTTGCGGAAGATGCTGCGCGTGTGGGACTTGATCGTGTTCAGCGAGACATACAGCTGCGCGCCAATCTCCCGCTGCGTCAGGTCGCTCGCCAGCAGGCGCAGCACCCGGGACTCGCCTTCGCTCAGCTCCTCTACGCCCGCTTGCCCCGGCCGCGCACGCGTGTCCGTGTGGCCACGCCCTCGGGCCTGGGCGAGCAGTCGCCCGATCCTTGGCCCGGGATCGGGACACGAGCGGATGAGCATCGCGGCCTCGTCGACTTCGTCCTTAGCGACCGCAGCGTGACCCTGACGTTGATGGACGCGCGCGAGATGCAGCAGTGCGTTGGCGGTCTCGACCGGAGCCTGGCCACGCCGGTAGAGCACGAGGCTCCGAGCCATCGCCATCTCGGCTTCTGCGTCCTCGCCGCGGTGCTCGGAGGCTAGTCCGCCCGCCAGCTCGACCCCGGCGGTCATCCAGTATTCGCCGACGCCGGCCGCTTCGATCATCTGACGGGCGGCGTGCAGACGGCGGGAAACCGCGTTCCAATCTTGCCGCTCACAATCCAGGATCGCCAGGAGACCGACCGCGAACAGTGCCACCAGCGGAACCAACTCGCGCCCCACCTCGATCGTCGCCTCAAGATGCTGTCGTGCCTGCGCCGTCTCGTCGAGCCAGTAGAAGGCGGTGCCCAGGCAGTTCGCCGAGATCGCTCGCCATGGCCCCTGCTCCAACGCCAGCGCCTCCCGCGAGTACGTGACGGTCTTGCCGAAATCTCCCATCCGCAACCAGTAGGACGCCCGCAGTGTCGCCGCGCCGGAGGCGATCGAGGTCGTCCCGTCGAGCAGGGGACCGGGAACGGGGGCGGCCTCGGCGGTCTCCAGGCACGGCAAGACCTCCTCGAGCGCGCCGGTGGCAAACGAGGTCCAGGCGCGGGCCAGGCACAGCCGCGCATCGCCGGTGACGACGTCCTCGGGAAGCGCCATCAGCCACATTTCGACGGTCCGCAGCCCTCCCGCCGACACCACCGCGTTCCAGTGCGCGGCCAGAAGCTCCGATGCGCCGGGAAAGTCCTGGCCCGCGATCGCATGGTTGATCGCCTCGGTCGTCTCACCGGTCACCTGGAACCAGCTTGAGGCGCGGCGATGGAGCTCCGGGATCAATGCGCCCGACTCGAGCCGAAGCTCCGCGTTCAAGCACGCGCGGAACAGGTGGTGGTAGCGGTACCAGTCGCGCCGGTCGTCGAGCGGGACCACGAACAGGTTCGAGCGCGCGAGCATCTCCAGCTTTCGCGCCGAGCCCTCGGTCTGCGCGACCGCATCACACAGCGGACCGTTCACCCGTTCCAGGATCGACGTGCGCAGCAACAGCCCGCGCGTATCCGGGTCGAGGTCGGCCAGGACCTCCTCACCGAGGTAGTCGACGATGTGTCGGTCATCACCAGCGAACCTCACGATGAACTCGTGCCGGTCGGTGCGACTGCGAAGCGACAACCCGGCGAGATACACCGCTGCCGGCCAGCCCTCCGCACGCTGGTGCAGCGCGGCCACGTCATCGTCGGCAAGCTCCAGCCCGAGCAGCTCGTTGAGCAGCACCTCGGCTTCCGGCACCGAGAAGCGCAGCCCGCCCGCATCGACCTCGACGAGCTGCCCACGGGCTCGCAGGCGAGGAACCTGAAGCGGCGGCTCGGTCCTCGTCGCGATCGCCACGCAGACGTCGTCGGGGAGGTAATCGAGCAGCCGCCGCATCCCGGCGTGGACGGCGTCTCCCTCGAGCTGGTGGTAGTCGTCGAGCGCGACCACGAGCGGCCGTCCGAACGCCTCGAGCTCACCGATCAGGACCGGAAGCATCTCGCGCACCAGGTCGACGCCGGGCGCGCGCAGGAGCGCCAGCGACCGTGAGCCGAGGTCGGGCGCAACCGACCGCAGCGCTTCGAGGACGTAAGCCCAGAACACGGTTGGATCGCTGTCGGACGAATCGAGCGTCACCCAGGCAAACCCGCGCTGCGCCTGCTCCAGGCTCCGCCACTGCGACAACAGCGTCGACTTCCCCCAACCCGCCGGTGCCCGGATCAGCGCAAGCCGTGCGCCGGGCGCGTTGGATAACCGGGCGACCAGCGCCTCACGTCCGATCCGGTCGCGCGGGTCGGGCGCATGAAGCTTGGTCGTCAGTAGTGGCGCCTGCGCCTGCGCCGACACGGCCCAAGTCTAGTTGGGCGCGCGGTGCCTTCGGGACCCGGCCACCGATACCCGGAACGCCGCGCGGTACTGCCGCCCAGGCGCGACAATCGTCAGCCCATCGCCGCTGACCAAGGCATTTGTCGGTGCGGTCATCGGCTCGAAGCAGATGAAGTCCTGATCGGCGGGCGCGTAGACCTGCGCGTAGGAGTAGCCCTCGAGGAATCTGACCCTCAGCCTGACATCGCCGGCGGAAGCCTCGAACAGCCCGGGCGTGTCGACACCGTCGAATCCGTCGTCTAAAACGCGTCCGGCGAGTGTGAAGCGGCGACAGGCCACCGGTTCCCGAGCACCCGTGGGGATCATCGCTCCGTCGAGCAGCAAGCGGCGTCGCGCCCCGAGCCTGACTTCCCAACCGCTCCGTTCCTCCTCGGGGATTTGTAGATATGGGTGGTAGCCGAACGACACCGGGACGGCCTCCTCCCCGACCGAGGACACAGTCGTGGCGATCGTGAGAGCGCCACTCTCGACGAAGGCCTCGACGGTCAACTCGTGCGGGAACGGGAACAGGCTGAGCAGCTCGTCGGATGTCCAGCGGAGCTTCGCGGTAAGCGCTCTGCGATCCAAACTCGCCACCTCCCAGCGCATGAGCCCGGGCATGACGCCGTGGATGGGGAGACCGACGTCGTCGAGCGGGATCAGGTTCTCGCCTTGCGGCAGGACCACCTCCTGGCCGGCGACCCGATAGTGAAATTCGCTCAGTCGGTTGGCCCACGGATAGAGCAGCGGGATGCCCATCGTCAGCCCGTCTCGCGCGTAGGCCTCCACGCCGGCGCCCTGGTGCAGGTACTCGGCTCCGAGATAGCGCAGCGAGCTGCAGATCATGTTGACCCCGGGGACGAATTCGGCCTCCGTGGATCCGTCGACCGAGCACAGCAGCACCGGTTCGACCCGTTCCCGGGGCCGGACCGCAGCGGGGTGGGTGACAACGGCGCTCATCACGCGGTTGAAGCAACGCCCTCGACCAGGCCGAGCGCGCGACCAGGCTCCTGGCGGCGCAGCAGCACCAACCCCAGGGTCGGCGAGATCACGACCGACAGCAGGCCCGCGGCGACCAGGCCAGCGGCGCTGGCTCGACTCACCACGCCAAGCTGCAGGCCGATCTGCGTGGCGGCGACGATGAACGGCAGCGAGGTCGACTGGAGGATCCCCGCGATCACCGACCGGGGGCGCCCGAGCAGCCGCAAGTAGACGAACGCGGGAAGACCGCGCGCCAGGTAGATCGCGAGGAGAAACAGGGGCACGCGGGCCACCGTCGAGGCGCTAGCGAACAATGCGTTCAGGTCGAACCGCAGGCCGCTGGTCACGAAGAAGATCGGGATGAACACGCCGAAGCCCACCGCCTCGAGCTTCAACCGGAACTGCGGATGAGTCATCGCCTCGTCCCGGTCGATCAGCGAGAGCAGCGCCCCAGCGGCGAACGCGCCGAGGATTGTCTCGAGGCCCACCTTCTCGGCGAGCGCGGTGAACCCGATCAGCAGGAGGAAGGCTGCCCTGACCCGGATCTGCGCCGTGGTGTCCTGAAGGCGTTGCAGCACACGCGCGAGACTCATCGAGTGCTCAAAGCCGGCGATCGCCAGCCCGACCAGGAGCACGACCAGCCCGAACACGCCGAGCAGGATCAGCGTCCCGGCCGTGCTGGTCGAGCCCCGACCCGAGAAGAACAGCGAGAGTAGGATGATCGCGCCGAAGTCGGCGATCGAGGCCGCCGCGATCACAAGCTGACCGAAGCTGGTGGTGATGTTCCCGGAGTCCTTGAGCACCGGAACGATCACGCCAAGCGAGGTGGCGACGAGCACGATCGCGACGAACAGCGGCGACTTAACGAACCCGCCCGCCTTCAGGCCGAGGCCGAGGACGATCGCGATCGCGAACGAGACGCCGAAGCCGAGCGCGGTGAGCTTCAAGACCCGGCCCCGCAGGCGCTCGACGTCAATTTCCAGACCCGAGAGGAACAGCAGGAAGGCCAGTCCGACGAGGGCCAGGATCGACACCGGGAGATCGGGATTGACCCAGCCGAGTCCCGACGGCCCGATCACGATGCCGAGCACAATCTCGAGCACGATCGAAGGGAGCCGGAAGCGTGGGAAGAACCCGAGCGCCAGCGGGGCGAGCAGACCTATAGCAACGACGATAAGCAGATTGGTGAAGTGGACATCAGGCATGGGTGGTAGGTAGGTCCCGGCGGCCGAGCGTTACATCGCAGCCGCCCACCTCGCGGCGGATGGTCGAGCGAGGAGCTCGACGCGCTCGGCTACTCCTTCAAAGACCAATGGGGGGTGTCGGGCGGTACGTTCACCACGTTTACGTTGGGGACGCTCGTGGTCGTCGTCGTCATCTCCGTCATCGGCTACCTGCAAGCTCGCGGCGTCCGCACCAACGAGGCCTCGGTCGCCGTCGCCCCCGCGTAGGTCGGCGGGTCGGACGCGACGATCGCTACCAGCCCCGGGTGCCGGGTAACCCCTTGAACGGACCGATGAGGTCGCTCGTGATCCATCCTCCGTAGAAGTCGCTCGGCTGGGCCTGCACGCGTTCGTCATCGAGCCATGCAGCGTCCACACGTCCGGGATAGAACGCGATGTGGTCGCGGAGCTCCTCATATCCCGCGCTCGGGGCGGCGTAGCTCCAAGCGACCGCGTGGGCCCGTCGCCCGCCGACGATCGCATCGAGATAGTGCGCGCCGCCCTTGAACTCGCACCATGTCGTACCGGCATCGCTTGGGGCCAGCAGGCTCAGCTGGACGTCATCGGGCGGGATGTAGATCGTGGGCGGGTGGCTGGTCTCGAGCACCCGCAGCGCACGGATCGAGTCGGCCACCACCTCGCCGGCGAACTCCGCCCTGACCCGACGTTCGCACGGGCTGACGGCGGGCGGACGGGGGTAGTCCCACACTCGTTCCATCCCGCCACCGTATAAGGCGGCGACCTCTGCGGGGTCTCCCGTGGATAGGCTCGGCGTTCAGCGCAATTGCCGCTAGTCTGGGGCGAGATGAGCGGACGGGGTGACGGAATGCGTACTCGCCTCCTGGCCCGTGCGCGCGGGGTACCGACGGAGCGCCACTGGGAGCGGTCGGCCGTGCTCGAGCCGCGGCGCGCGCCACGGGTGCCAGAGCTGGTCAGCGATGCGGGTGGGCTACCGTTCCATCCAAGCGCGCTGGACGGGCCATTCGAGCCGCTCGACGCAAGAGACCCTGCCGTAGAGATGCTCGCCGCGCAGCTGGAAGGCCGCGCGGGATCGGGTCCGCTGCGCGCGAGCAAACAACAGCTCGAGCGAAGCCGGTCGACATCCATCTTGGACGGGTGGCGCCTGGTCGCGCGAACCGGTGACGAGGCTCTGTTCGGGCTCGGCATGCCGCCGGAGCTGGTGATGATCGCGGTGAAGAAGGATGCCCGCCGTGGGTCGTGGTCGCGCGCCGACAAGACGGCGGGGCGACCGTTGCGCGTGACCCGCGATGGGATCCGTGCATCTTCGTGGCGACTCGACCCTAGCCATCCGCCGACGGCACAGGACACCGTCTTGCGGATACTCGTGACCGAGCAGACGTACGCCGGGGGCAAACGCGCGGACGGACGGGTGCTCGACCCAGATCTCTACGAGGACGAGCATGAGCTGACCCTCACCATGTTCGTCACGCCGCTCGAGGGCTTCCTGATGCGCTCACCAAACCCGGAGACGCCAGTGCGGGTCGCGCTCGCACAACCCGTCGGTGGACGTAAGGTGACCGACGGTGCGGTGTACGAGCACTCGCACCGGCTCACGAGCTGACAGTAAGCATCGGGCCCGATCCAAATGGTGTCTGGCGTGGGTGGAGTTGTGGTCGGCGACCGATTCGATATCACGGTCGAAGCAGTCGCACGCGCGGCGTGGCGGAGCGAACCGGTCGCTCTCACCGAGGCGGCGCTGCGGAGGATGGACGACTGTGCCGCGGCGTTCGACGCCCTGGTCCAGGCTCGGGTGCGGGCCGATCCTGAAGCGCTGATCTACGGCGTCACGTCGGCTCCGGGGGATCGGGCGACAGTGGTGCTCGACGCGGAGGCGCAGGCGCGAAGGCCGACCCGCCTGTGGACGGCGATGTCCTACGGTGAGCGGTTACCCGAACGGGTCACGAGGGCGATTCTGCTCGCCCGCCTGGCCAACTTCGTCGGCGGGCATTCGGCGGTGCGCTCGCGCGTCGCTGAGGCGGTCGTGGACATGCTGGGCGGCGGGCCTGTACCGGTCGTGCCCGCACAGTCGAACGGGGGCTCGGGCGAGATCCTGCCGCTCGGGAGTCTGTTCTATGACCTGAGCGGTCGCCTCGATCTGATGCCAAAGGAGCGGATGGCACTGATCAACGGATCTCCATGCGCCGCAGCGCTGATCGCCGACACAGCCCTCGCCAGCCGAGCACGGCTGGCCGTCGCCGAGCAGATCTTCGCTCTCGTGGCGGACATCACGGGAGCGCCGAGCGAACACTACGCACCCGATCTCGAGGAACTGTGGGGCGACGAGTATGAGGCGGCCGCGCTGCGATCGCTGAGGGATCTGCTCGCAGGCGCTTCTTCTGCTCGGCAGACTCATCAGGCCGCGGTGTCCCTGCGCATCCTCCCGCGGGTCCTAGGCAGTGCGCGGCGGGCTCAGGCCAACGCCGAGCGCGCCGCCGATGTTTCGCTCTCGTCGGTGACCGACAACCCCGTCTTCCTGCCGCCCGACGGTCGTCATCCCGGCGGCGCGATCCATTCGACCGGCGGGTACCACAACGCCCAGGCAGCGCCCGCGATCGATTCGCTTGCCTTCGTGCACGCCGATCTATGCCAGCTCAGCCAGCGGCTGAGCGACCATCTCTTCCAGCATCCTGAGACCGCCCCGCATATCGGCGGCGACGAATGGTCGGTCAAGCCGCTGCACATGGCGATCAATGGCTGGGCCGAAGAGGCCCGCTCCATCGCCCAGCCGACGCTGCTGTCGCTGGGCGCCTTCGGACAGAACGACGTGCCTGAGCTTGCGTTCCTCGCCTGGCGCAAGGCCGCAGCAGCGGCGCGTTGTCTGGACGGAGCTCTCGCCGGTCTTGCTGTCCTCGTCTCCCAGGTTCTCTACAAGCAGGGACGCAGCGCGCCCGACGCACTTCAGGGACTCGTCGCCAACGTACGATCGATCGTCCCCCCGGTGGACCAGCCACGAGCGCTGGGAGGCGAATGCCAGCGTCTGTACGAGCGACTGACCGAAGGCGCCACCGGGCAACAAGTGCCGTTCACACGGCCGCCACAGGCGAGCCGAAGCATCAGCTGACTGCGTACTTGATATGCGTGACGCCGGGCGCGTTGACGGCGCTGATCTGGCGGAGCTTGAGGGTCCCACGGTCGACGCCCTCGAATAGGCGAGCGCCGGCGCCCAGGATCAGCGGCGCGATCGAAACGTCGATTTCGTCAACGAGCCGTGCGGCCAGGTACTGGTTGACCGCGGACGCACCACCCGCCAGCCAGACGTCCCGACCTTGTGCCGCGTCCTTCGCCTGCGCAAGCGCCGACTGTATCCCGTCGCTGACGAAGTGAAAGGTGGTTCCGCCGTCCATCTCGAGCGGCTCGCGTGGATAGTGAGTGAGTACGAACACCGGATGGTGGTAGGGCGGATCCTCGCCCCACCATCCCCGCCAGGACTCATCGGGCCATGGCCCACGAACTGGCCCGAACATGTTGCGGCCCATGATCGTGGCGCCAATGTTCTCCCGGCGCTCCTCGACCACAGCAGAGCTTTCGTTGACCTCGCCTCCCTCCGAGCCGTGCTCCTCCCGGAAAGCCTTGAGCGGAAAGACCCACTCGTGCAACTCCATTCCGCCGACGCCAAGCGGGTCCTCTGTGCTCTGGTCCGGGCCGGCGACGTAGCCATCCAGCGACATCGTGATGCCGAGTCTCAGTTTGCTCATTACGAACCTTTCCGTGTCGAGTCCTGCGTGTAAGACGGACGGAGTGGACCAAAGTCATCGGGCGGCAGGCGGAACGGGCCAAGGTCAAGCGCGGGCTGGCCGCCGGTGACCCACTGGGCAACGGCCTCCCCGACCGCGGGCGAGTGCTTGAAGCCGTGCCCCGAGCAAGGGGACACGATCACGACGGCCTCGTGCTCGGGGTGGCGGTCGATGATGAACCGGCTCCCGCGCGTGCACGTGTAGAGGCACGACAGGGTCCGCACCGGGTGCGGGCCGAGCCACGGGATCCGGGCCTCGATGCAGTGGCGATACATCGCGGCGGTCTCCGCCGGCGTTGGCGGGTGCTGGTGACCGTCGGGCTCGGTTGTCGTCTCATAGGTCTCGGTCGCGACCTTGACCCCGCCGGCCGGGCCGTCTACCGCCGGAAAGCCATAGAACCCGTCGAAGTGAACGAAGCCGTCCCGCTCGCCACCGAAGTCCCACACGAACACGGGCATGCCCTCGAGCTGGTCGTGGCCCTGGGTGATCGGGAACCAGAACTGGACCTGGCGATGCACGGCGAAAAGGTCCCGGCCCTCGGGAAACAGCCCCGGCAGCCACGGACCGGCGCACAGGATCAGCTGCCCGGCGTCGTATCTGGCGCGGTTCGTAACCACGGCCACGCCGTGCCCGGATACTGACCAGTCGAGGACGCGCTCTCCGAGCCGCAACCCGGCGCCAGCGCGCCGGGCCAGCGCGAGTTGGGCGCGCACCGCCTCCTCGGGCCGCACGAAACCGGCCGCGGGCTCGAAGTAGCCCTCGGTCTTCTCATCCACGGCGAACATCGGGAACTGGTTGCGCAGCTCGGCCGGCGAGAGCTCCTCGTGCTCGATCCCGAGCCGACGCGCGATGTCGCGCGTCCCGTCGAAGAACCAGCTTCCCGGGCGCGACATGATCAGTCCGCCGGCCTGGGTCAGGAGCCGTGCCCCAGTCTGCGCCTCGATCTCGCGCCAGAGCTCGTGTGAGCGGCGGACGAGCGGCACGTATTCGGGGCCTTCCCCAACCGCCAGCCGGGTCATCCTTGTCTCGCCGTGGGTCGACCCGTACGGGTGAGGGGGGTGGTACTGGTCGATGCCGATGACCGACGTGCCGCGGGTCGCCAGCTGGGCACACACGGCGCTTCCCATCGCTCCCAATCCGACCACGACCACGTCTGCGCGCTCCGAGACCGTCATGCGCCTGCACGCTACCGGCCCCGGGTTCAGGGCTTTCTAGAGGATGCGCTGGACCGTCAGGCGGCGGGTGCCGCCGGGAACGGGAACTTCTACCGTGGCGCCGGGAGGCTGGTCCAACAGAGCCTTGCCGACGGGGGATTGAACGGACAGCCTGCCCTGCGTGCGGTCGGCCTCCCCGGCGCCGACGAGGGTCCAGGTATGGACCTCGCCGGTGCCCTCGTCGCGGACCTCCGCGGATCGACCGAAGGCAAACGCGGGCGCGAGCCCTTCCTGGGTGGAAACGACCACGGCGTTCCGCAAGCGCTGCCGGAGCCGGAGTATCCGCGTCTCCATGTGCGCTTGGTCCTCCTTGGCGGCGTGATACTCGCCGTTCTCCTTGAGGTCGCCGTGGCCGCGGGCGGTTCGGATCCGCGCCGCGATTTCACGGCGTCCAACCGTCTCCAACTCCGCGACCTCCGCCTCGAGGGCCGCGAGGCCCGCCGCGGTGATCGGCTCGCCCTCGTCTCGTGCAACGCTCATCTCGGCATTCTCGCGCGTCGAGGCCGCGGGCGCACATTGGCCCTCCCGTCGTTGACAATGCGTCTATCAAAGCGATATCATTCTGACTTCGGGGATCGGGTGATCGACACCTCAGCCCAAGGAGGCATCCCGATGAACGCTCCCAACGACAACACCGCTGCGACCGGTCTACGCAGACGTTGGCTGACTCCAACGCGACCGGGATGGCAACGCGTGATCGCACCATGGGAGTACCGCCACCTGCGGTTCTTTGGCGTCGGGCGTATTGTCGGTGGCAGTCTCGGGGCAGCCGCGGGCCTCATCTGTCTCGCGTACGCCGCCTACGGGTGGGCGGCCTTCTTCTTGGTCATCGGGGCGCTGAATCTCGCGGGGGGTTACTGGTACCTCACGATCGATCGCTCCGACAACCTGAGAGTGGAGGTCGAGGTGATCGCCGCGGCGGCTCCGACGGGTGGCTAGACCTTCACCTCGTACACCGCCGCGAGGTCGTCATCAGCGTAGCCGGACGCGGCGGCGCTCATCTCTCCCAAAGCGGCGGCAAGGACTGGCATCTCGCGACCGGCACTCTGCGCGACCTCGGAGACGAGCTCCAGGTCCTTGAGCGCGAGTCGCACGGGAAACCCTGCCGGATACGAGTGGCTGCGCATCTCGGCGAGCTTGTCCATGGCGTAGGAGGAACCCAGTGGGCCACCGTCGAGCAGGTCGACGAAGTGCTGCTGGTCGAGGCCCATCAGCTCACACAGGTGCATCGTCTCGGCGAGCCCGGCCACCATGGTGATCATCCACTGGTTCGCGGCGAGCTTGAGGCGCGACCCCATGCCGGCCTCACCGACCCATTGGACCCGGGAAGCCAGGGCCGCGAGCACCGGCTCGATCCGGGCACGAGCCGAATCCGGACCCGAGGCGAGGACGGTCAACTTCCCCTCCTCGGCCGGGCGGGTGCTCCCTGACACCGGAGCGTCGATCAGGATCACGCCGTGGTCGGAGGCCACGCGCGCGAGGTCGTCCGATTCGGCGGCGCCGACGCTGCTCATCTGCAGCCAGATCGTCGTCGAGGGCCACTGCGCCAGTAGCGGCTCGACGACTGACATCACGACGTCGGCGGTCGGGAGCATGGTGATCACGGCGTCGGCGTCGCGTACGACGTCGTCGGGTCCGCTGGCGATCTGTGCACCCCGCCGGCCGAGCGGCTCGACGTGGCCGGGGTCGCGATCCCAGACGACGACCTGGAATCCCTCCTCCAGTAGACGGTGCGCCATCGCGGATCCCATCAACCCGACGCCGAGAAGTCCGATTCGCATCGTGCCGGGGTCCGCTTGATCATGTGACTGGGTGGTCATGGTTACTCCTGAGTTGAACTATCGGGGTGAGCGGAAGCGCGCGTTCGCCGCGCGATGAGGACAGCACCGGTCGTGGCCACGGCCGCGACCAGAGCGGTGAAGGCCAGGCCGGCGGTTTGCAGGTCGGTGAAGACGGTGAGGACGCCGACGCCGATGACCGACACCGACAGGGCGAGATACGCGACGACGAAGAACGCCGAGCTGACCTCTGCCCGCTGGTCCGGGGCGGTGACGGCGACGATGCCGGCGAGGCCGGCCCGCAGGCCGAGGCCCTGCCCGAAACCAGCGATCAGGCCGCCGAGGACGAGCAGTCCGAATGAGGTGACGATCAGGCTGAGGGCCAGGAACCCCATTCCGACAACAAGCGTAAGGCAACCGGTCAGGAGTCCCGCGGGCTCAGAGACGCGGTCTTGGAACAACTCGCCGACCGTGGAAGCGAGAAACACGGCGGCCACGACAGCGCCGATGAGCGCCGGGCTCGGATGCCGCATCTCGGTGGCGAGGAGCGCGGGGGAGAGCGCGGCGAACAGTCCGAGCACCGCAAACCCGGCGAACGCCGCCAGCGCCCCGCGAACGAAGGCCGGTCGCGCCTGCGCGGGCACCCTCAGCGGCTGGGGCCGGAGTCGCACTCGGCGGTGCGGATGGCTCGGCTCGGGCATCACCCACACACCGGCCGTGGCCGGGACGAGCAGAACGAGCACGATCCAGAAGGGCGTGTCGAGCGGCGCGACGAGCCAGGTCGCCGCGACGCCGGCCAGCAACGGTCCCAAGCCCAGGCCACCCATCTGGGCGATCGTGGACAGGAGGGTCGCTCGGGCGCGACCTTCCGGGGGAGCGAGATCGACCAGCGCCGCGGTCGCGGTGCCGGTGAACAGACCGGCTGAGAGACCGGAGAGAAACCGGGCGCCGAGAAGCAGCGGCACTCCGTCGGCCACCAGAAACGCCGTCATCCCTGCGGCCGAGAGCGCGAGCCCGCCCAGGAGCACCGCTCGACGCCCGATCTGGTCTGAGAGGCGGCCGAACAGCAACAGCGCCGCCAACACGCCGGCGCCGTAGATGGCGAAGATCACCGTGACGACAAGCTCGGAGAACCCGAACCGGTGTCGGTACAGCTCGTATAGAGGGGTCGGGACGGTTGTCGCCAGCATCGTGACAACGAACGCGTACGTCACTACAAGAACAGGGACCCGGCGACCTACTCGATGCCCGCGCGCGGTGAGTGTGCCGCGCAGCGGTTGCGCTGCGGGGAAAGTGGACATGGCTGTTACTCCTAGGTGCCGGGTGTCAGCGCGCACGCGCCGACACCCGGCGAGAGAGATGGTTAGCCGACGACGAGCCGCTTGGTGCGGGGCAAGCCCCCGACGACGTCGTCATCGAGGTTCAGGTGGGCCTTGACCAGCTCGGGTGGGAGGACGCCCATCCACTGGCTGAGTGACACGTCCGCGTAATGGTCGGAGCGGAACAGCCCGAGGAACACGAGTGTCTCGTCACCGGTGTTCTCGACGTAGTGGCCCATCGCGCGGGGCGCGACGCCGACGTCGCCGGCCTGGTAGTCGAACGTCCGTGACTTGCCGCCGGAGGCGAAGACCGTCATCCGGCCTTCGCCCTTCAGCCAGTACTGCCACTCGTCGGCCTCCTTGTGCCAGTGAAGCTCGCGGATGCCGCCCGGGGTCAGGCGCATGTCCACTCCGGCGATCTCCGTGCTGATCGGTAGCTCACGGGCCGTCGTCTCGCGGGCGAAGCCGCCGGTGAGGACGCGGTTGCGCGACATCGCGAACGGCCACTTGAGGTTGGGGATCGTGCCGGCGTCGGTGACCGGCGAGATCAGCACGTCGGGGTTCTGTCGCTCGAGGGGAGCGTTGCGCGGCCCGAGGATGGTCGCGCCGCGGCCGTCGACGACCGGCTGGGGATCACTGGCGGTGGAGGACATGGCGTGGGTTCTTTCGGCGGGTTCGGGGAACGAGCGAAAGGATCTCGCCGTCGGGCCGCCGCGCCTATACGACCAGCGCCCGTCTGTACTGGTGGGTAGCCGCCATTCGGCGACGGAGGTCCGCTGGTACGACCCGCGGTTACCGGGTCTCGAGAAACCGGATCACCGCGAGGACGCGCCGGTGGTCGTCGCTCGTCTCGGCGATGCGCAGCTTGGTGAAGATGCTATGGACGTGTTTCTCGACGGTTGAGTCGGTGACCCACAGCTGCCGGGCGATGCCCGCGTTGGAGCGGCCCTCGGCCATCAGGGCGAGGACCTCGCGCTCCCGCGCGGAGAGGTCCTCGAGCGGATCCTCGGCGCGACGCGCAGCAAGCAGTTGCTGGACCAGCGCGGGATCGACGACCGCCGCCCCGCCGATGACGCGCCGGAGCGTGGCGATGAACTCGTCGATGTCGGTGACGCGGCTCTTCAGCAGGTACGCGCTGCGCTCGCCGCACGCCAGGAGGTCGGTCGCCTGCTCGAGCTCGGCGTGCGCGGACAGGACGACGACGGCCGTCTCGGGCATCTCCTCCCGAATCGTGCGCGCGGCGTCGAGCCCCTCGGTGGTGTGGGTCGGCGGCATGCGGATGTCCACGATCACGAGGTCGGGTCGATGGCGGTGCGCCAGCGCCAGGAGCGCAGAGGCGTTCCCGGCCTGGTCGATCACGTCGAAGCCCTCGTCCGCCAGCAGCCTCGCCAGCCCCTCCCGGAGGAGCACGTCGTCCTCGGCGATCAGGACCCCGGGCACGTCGCCAGCCATGCGCGGATTATGGACGGCACGGCCCGTCGAAGATTTGGGGGCTAACCCCAACCAGGACGAGACCCGGGCCACCTATCGTTGGGCTCGATGTCGATCCGGTGCCTGATAGTCGACGACAACCCGAGATTCGCGCGCGAGGCTGGGTACCTCCTACAGGAGGAGGGGATGGACCTTCTGGGCCACGCGGCGGACGGCGAGGAGGCCGTGAGGCTCGCTCGCGCTCTGCGGCCGGATCTCGCCCTGGTCGACATCGACCTCGGCGCAGAGAGCGGCCTGGCCGTGGCCCGGCGCCTGTGCGAAGAGCACGACGGCCGCCTGGCGGGCGCCGTGATTCTGATCTCGACCCACGGCGAGGAGGAGTTCGCCGAGTTGATCGCCGCGAGTCCGGCGGTGGGCTTTCTCCCCAAGTCGGAGCTGAGCGCCGGCGCGATCGAGGCGCTCCTCGAACGCCCGCGGCGAGCGCCGCCGAAGTGAGAGTGATTTAGCCTCTGCCTGTGAGCGGGCGTGTCCGCAGCTGGATGGCGCATCCGATCGCCGCCGCTGCCGCGGCGTTCGTCCTGAGCGCGGCCGTGTTCGCCGCGATGGCCGTGCCGGTGCCCTTGCGCGGGGCTACCGTACTCGTCGTCCTCTGGTGTGTGCTGTGCGCCGGCGCGGTTGGTGTGGCCGCGTGGCGGCTCGGGCCGCAGTTCGCCGTTCCGCTCGCGCTGGCCGCCGCGGTGGCGATCGATTCCTTCTACATCCCGCCCTACCGATCGTTCGATTCCAATGACTGGGTGAACTACCTGGTGACCGCGATGTACATCGCGATCGGCGTGTTCGTCGGGGCGATCCTGGAGGCGACCGAGCGTCGCGCCGCGACCTTGGAGACGGCGCGCGGCAAGCTCGACGAGGAACAGGCGGCGCTTCGGCGGGTGGCCACGCTGGTCGCCCGCGGCGCGCAGCCCGAAGAGGTGTTCGCCGCGGTCGCCGGAGAGATGCGCAGTCTCATCCGGGCTGATGTGACGCGGATCGTTCGCTTCGAACCCGACGGTACGGCGACCCTGGTCGGGGGAACGGGCGCCGATGACCGGCCCGGTCCGCTCGGGCCGGTCGATCCCGGTCTCGCGACGGCGGAGGTGTTGCGCACCGGGCGGACCGCGCGCTTGGACGACTACAGCGGAGTCTCTCCGGATGCACTCGCGCGATGGTTTGGTGGCACGGGCGCCTTCATGACGGCGGTCGGAAGCCCGGTGATCGTGGCCGGCGCCATCTGGGGCACGATCGTGGCCGGGTCCCTGGAAGGACCGCTGCCGGAGGAGACCGAACGGCGGATGGCTGAGTTCACGGAGCTGATCGCGATCGCGATCGCCAACGCCTCCAACCGGGCCGAGCTGGCGGCCTCCCGGGCCCGGATCGTCGTCGCCGGCGACGAGGCGCGGCGCCGGTTCGAGCGAAACCTGCACGACGGCGTCCAGCAGCGCCTCGTCTCGCTCGCGCTGCGCTTGCGCAGGGTCGAGCGGAAGATCCCATCTGAGTACCCGGAGGTCAGGGCGGCGCTGTCCGAGACCGTCGCCGACCTGAACGCGGCCACCGACGAGGTGCGCGAGGTCGCCCAGGGGATCCACCCCGCGATCCTGACCCAGGGCGGCCTCGCGCCGGCCCTGCGGACGCTCGCCCGGGGTTACCCGATCCCGGTCGAAGTGACCACGACTTCCGAGGAACGGCTGCCGGAGCCGGTCGAGGTGGCGGCCTATTACGTCGCCGCCGAGGCACTGGCCAACATCGCCAAGCACGCGGGGGCGTCGCGCGTATGGGTAGAGCTGGACAGACAGGACGGTCTCGTGCGCGTGCGTATCCGCGACGACGGCGTCGGCGGCGCCGACCCGTCCACCGGCACCGGATTGACCGGGCTTCGCGACCGGGTCGAGGCGCTCGGCGGCTCGCTCGCGATCCGCAGCCCGCGTGGTGAGGGCACCGCCCTGGACGTGGCCCTGCCCGTGGCGAACGCCGCCGACTGACTCGAACTTCCGGCTAACCCCCGCTCGTGTTTCTCGTTGGCCGTGATGGCACGGCAGCCGTCGCGTGAGACCTTCTCACTAAGGTGTTCTCGGCTTTCATGACCGGCAACCTCGTGTTCATCGCGGTCGGGTTGTCCTCGCACGACTCCGCGTTGGCGCTGCACGCGGTGATCGCTGTGGGAGCGTTCGGAGCCGGCGCCTGGGCGACGGCAGCGGTGATGACCTTCGCCATGGGCATGCAGACGGCCGTCGCGGTGGCCTTGGGGGTCCACGCCGTCTTCACCACGGCTGCGACCGCCACGTGGACGGTACTGCTGGGTGACGCCGCGCACTGGTCGGCGACCCGAATCGAGCGCCGCCGGCTTGCGCTGGTGCTCGGCGGGCTCCTGCTCGGCGCCCTCATCGGAGGGGTGCGCGATGGACGCTGAGCCGCGCACCGCGCCGGTTCGTCCGCTGGCCGCGTTCGCGGTCCCGAACTTCCGGCGGTTCGTGATCGGGCAGTCGATCAGCCTGGTCGGGAGCTGGACGGAGACCGTGGCGCAGGCGCTGCTCGTGCTGGCGCTCACCGGCTCCGGCGTGTGGCTGGGGCTGGCGACGGCCGCGCGGTATCTGCCCGTGCTGCTGCTCACGCCCTACGCGGGGTTGATCGTCGATCGCGCCGACAAGCGGCGGGTGTTGCTGATCACGCAGGCGTCGCTGGCCGTGCTGTCGCTGACCCTCGGGACGGTGGTGCTGCTCGGCGCGATCGAGCTGTGGATGGTGTTCGCCGTCGCCCTCGGCTTCGGCGCGCTGACGGCGCTCGACAACCCGGCGCGCATGGCGTTCATCCCGGAGATGGTCGGGCCGGGGCTGATCCGCAACGCGATCACGCTCAACAGCACCCTGGTCAACGTCGGCCGGGCTGTCGGGCCGGTAGTCGCGGCGGTGCTGGTGGCAGGCGTTGGCGTCGGCTGGTGCTTCATCGCCAACGGTGTGAGCTTCGCCGGTGTGCTCGCGGCACTGCTCACGCTGAATCTCTCCCGGCTGACACGGGGCGTTCGGGTGCCGCATCGCGGCCACCAACTCCGCGACGGCCTGCGGTACGCGCGCGGCGTACCCGAGATCCTCGCGCCGCTGTGCATGATGGCGCTGATCGGGACGTTCACCTACGAGTTCGAGGTCAGCCTTCCGCTGTTCGCCCGAGGCCCGCTGGCGGGCGCCGCCGCCACCTACAGCTGGCTGATAGGCGCGTTCGGCCTTGGCTCGGTCCTCGGAGGGATCTACAGCACCCGGCGCCGCCGCCCCGGCGTACCGGGGGCGGGTCACGGCCCTGTGGTCGACGGCGTTTGTCGGCAGCACGCCGATCGGCGCGACGATCATCGGCGCGGTCGGAGCCGACAGTCCCCGGCTGGCGCTGATCGTCGGTGGCGCCGCGGCCGGCGCCGCAGCCATCGCGGGCGTGGCGATCCTCGCCCGGACGGGTTCGCCCTCTCGCCGCCACTCTCCGCAAAAGAGGAGAATTGGCGAGTGCCTGTCCGAGTCGTCGCCCAGCTGAGCGCTCTCTGCCTGCTCAGCGCTCTCGTGGCGCTGCCCGCCTTCGGCGCGACGCGCGCACGCCGGCCCCCGACCACGCCGGAGACCGGCACGGTCTACATCGAATCCAACTCGCGGGCGCCTCGGTCGAACGCGATCCTCGCCTTCCACTACGCGAACGGGGTGCTGAGCGGGCGCGGCGTCCGGCGGTATCCCACCGACGGAAGCGGCTCACACGACCTGCGCAAGTCGGGGGTCCTCGACGCCGACCAGGAGATCATCACCAACCCGCAGCACACGCTGCTGTTCGCGGTCAACTCGAGCTCCGACACCATCGCGGTGTTCCACATCCACGCCGGCGGCGCCCTCACTCCGGTGACGGGCTCGCCGTTCCCCTCGGGGGGATCGGCACCGTCCAGCCTCGGTCTCGCGGGCCGCACGCTGATCGTGGCCAACAAGGCGCAGGACGGCGTGCGCAACCTGACGCGCACGCCCGCGAACTACACGAGCTTTCACGTGCGAGCCGATGGGACGCTCGGACCGGAGATCTCGTCGATCGACGTTCCGCCGGGCAGCTCACCGCTCCAGGCGTACGTCACGCCCGATCGGAAGGTGCTGATCTCGAGCGAAGAGACGGGCGTGTTCCGAGCGTTCCGCATCTTGCCCGACGGGTCACTCGTACAGGGGCCGAACTCGCCGCTGCCGATGCCACGCGTGGTCTTCCCCGGAGGACGACGCGTGCCGAACGTGTGGCCGGCCGGGCTGGCTTCGAATCCCCGGCACAGGCTCCTCTACGCCGAGCTCGCCAACGTGTCGCGGACGATCGTCTACCGCTGGAACGACCAGGCGCGGCTGACCTTCGTGCGCGCGATATCCAACCCGGGCTCGTATCTGCCGTGCTGGACCCGCGTGAACCGGGCGGGGACGCGGATGTACACCGGGAACGCCGGGAGCGACAACATGAGCGTGTTCGACATCTCGCGCGACCCGACCGACCCACCCGAGATCCAGTCGGTCCCCCTCGATGCCCCGGGCGATCCGTGGAACTTCGAGATCGACCCGAGCGGCCACGTGATCTTCCTCCTCGACATGCGCGCCACCACCGCGATCCCCGCTGGCCAAGGCAACGATCTGCACGCGCTGCGCATCGGCGCGAGCGGACGCCTGACCGAAGAGCCGTCGTCGCCGGTCAAGATCCCGGTCCGGGTCGGCACCAACCCGATCGGGCTGACGATCGTCCCGGACCGGGAGGGATAGGCCCGACGTCGGCTATTCGTGCGGGATGAGGCCGAGCCGGTGGCAGCCTCACCGGATCAAACGCCGCGATCGCCGGGTTCGTGAGGTCGGTCCGTCTCCTCGTCCTCGCCTCGGACGAGAGCGCGAACCTCGCGCCCGAGTCCGATCGCGGGGCCGCCGATCAGCTCCCATGACCGCGCGATCCCGATCAGGAAGCAGACGACCACCAGCACCGCGATCGTCCTGACCTGGCTCGCATCGTGAGGGTGGGCGGCCACCTGGATCCCCGCGATCAGCTGAAACACGAACGTGGCGGCGAGGCTGAACAGGAACAACGCCTCGCGGACCTCGCGCCACCCGAGTCCACGCATGCGGCGAAGCGAGAGGAACGAGGCGGCGACGAAAAAGAGCCCGACGATGCCCACCGCCACCGCGGCCCAGCCGACGTTGTCGCCCGGGATCAGCGCGAACAGCGACACCGTCAACGCGTTGGTGAACGACGTGAGCGCCGCGGACGCACGCACCCGATGCACCTGCGTCTCACCCTCCTCGGCAAGACGCTCCTGGGAGACAGAGATCGCCACGAACAACAGCCCGATCAGTGCCCCGGCCACCCCGGCGGTCGCCACGAAGAAGTCATGGAGATCCGCAGGCGTCACCCGCGCATTCTGACGCCCGCACCGATGACCGGCGCGGGCGTCTGCGTGAACCAGCTAAGCGTGGTTGCGGTGACTGATCACGAGGCCGCCGGCACAGCTTTGGCCTCTATGAGCTGTTCCTGCTCGCTGGTGCGGCGTGCGTGCCAGAACCCGAGGCCGACGAGCACCGACATCGAGATCGCTCCGATGAACGAGGCGATCGCGCCCAACAGCATGATCGTGCCGATGGTCGAGAAGGCATAGGCCTCGAGCAGCAGCCCGCGCAGCGTGGTGCCGGTGAACGAGGTCTGCTTCAGCTCGGCCAGTTGCGTGTTCTTCGGGTTGGCCAGGGCGGCGCCGCTGATCTTGGAGTAGACGCCGCCGTACGGCATCTCGGACAGGTGAACCGCGATGAAGTTGTTCGCGTAGGTCTTGGCCTGCGCGCCGGTCAGGAGCTGCTCTCCGGCGTACTGGGAGACCGACGGGATCATCGACGGGGTGATCGAGGTTCCGGCCTTGGGATGCGCGAAGGCCGCCTTGGGCGGGAAGTAGATCTGCTGCTGAGACAGCTGAGTGTGGACGTTGTCGTTGACGAAGCTGTGACCCCAGGTCAACAGACCTCCTGCGATCAGCAGAATGACGACGACAACGATCCCGGCGCTACTGGCGAGAACGTCGAACACTTTGCGTGACATGGTGTGTGCCTCCTCAGGGCGATTCAACTTGGTTTCGTTGGTGCTGTGACCATGCTGGCTTCGGGAGGAGCCCCGGGCATCCGTCCTGCTCCGCGGGTCGCGCGCGGAGACTGTGAGGTTGTGACTCATGAGTTCTGCGCAGCGCCGTGCGGGTTCGCGCGGGTGCCGGCAGCGGTGCGGGTCCATAGCGTGCGTGCCATGACCAGTCAGATACTCGATCCGGTACGAGACGAAGGCCGGCGGACGCGGCGGCTCGCGTTGGTCCTAGGCATCACGAGCCTGGGCCTGTACCACGTGCTGCTGCGCCGCCCCATCTTGACCTGGGGCGCGACCGATGCCGAGGCGAGGTCGCGGATGCCCGGCGACGAGCTACTCGAGGACGCCGACGGCGTCGCCACGCGCGCGATCGAGATCGCCGCACCCGCGTCCGCGGTGTGGCCGTGGCTCGCGCAGATGGGTCCTGCCCCTCGGGGCGGCGCGTACACCTACGACTGGATCGAGAACCTGCTCGGTCTGAACATGCGCAGTGCCGACCGCGTGCTGCCGGAGTTTCAGCACCCCCACGTCGGCGACACGATCGTGTTCGGGCCGAACCGCATGCGCCTGGCGCGTGTCGCGCCCGAGCAGGTTCTCGCGTGGCGCTCGGAGGACGGCAACTGGGTGTGGACATTCGTGCTCGAAGACGCCGGCGGGCGCACGAGGCTCGTCAGCCGCAACCGCTACCGGCTGCCGCGGTTCGTTGACCGCATCGGGATGGTGCTGATGGAACCCGCATCGCTGGTGATGGAGCGAAAGATGCTGCTCGGAATCAAGGAGCGGGCGGAGAAGCTTGCAGCCGAGACCAGTAAGCCCGGACCGAGTAGCCAAGGACACTCACATGACACTGACAACTCCCACACCTGCGGAGTCAGTACCTTTGCTCCGCGGGTATCGGGCCGCGGTCGTCCATGACTTCCACGCATCGGAGGTTGCAGCCGTTCGAGGAGGACGCAAGATGGGCCCGCCCACCCCCGAGCAGGCCGAGGCGCTCGCCGCGAGTACCCGCGAGCACGGGATCGAGTGCGTCGGGCCCCCGCTGGATTAGCCCTGCTCGGCGATCACGTCCGCGAACCGCCGGAGATAGAGCGGCCACCCGTCGTCGCCGCCGATGGCGTCGCGGGTGGCTTCCCAGCCGTCGCCGTGGCGATCGAGGTTGCGGTGCTCCAGCTCGACGCGGGTGCGCTCGCCGGCCTCGTCGATGAAGCGGACCTCGACCTCGCTGGTCTTGTCGAGGTCCGCCTCGATCTGCCACTGCGGGCTGAGGTCCCAGCTGAAGACGAGCCGGTGCGGCGGCTCGAACGCCAGCACGCGTGCCCACTGGAACTCGCTCCCGTCCACGCCGCGGTCATACACCCGGCCGCCGGCGCGCGGTTCGAACACCGTCTCGGCGATGTCGACGCCGAGCATGTTGTGCTCGCGCGGTTTGATCCGATCGAACTCGTCCGTGAAGACGCGGAACGCTCGGTCGATCGGCACCTCGACGACGATCGCGACGCGGACGGTCGAACCCAATGCCTGGGTGTGCGTGCTCATGGGGTGTTCCTCCTCGGTAAGTCGCCACTAACGGTAAGTCTAGGCTAACTATGCGAGGGCTGTCAACCCGGGTCGGCGCGGGGCGAGCTCGGCGACGGCCTCGAGCAGGCGGTCGACGTCGTCCTGGTCGTTGTAGAGGACGATGCTGGCGCGCACGCCGCCGCCGCTGTCGCGTAGGCCGAACCGCCGCATCAGCTCGTAGGCGTAGTTGTCTCCCGCCCAGACGGCGATTCCGAAACCCGCGAGCCGCTGCGCAGCCTCACGCGGACTCAGGCCGTCGACCACGAACGAGATCGTGGAGGTGCGCCGGCGCGCCGCTCCGAGGAGTCTGACGCCGGGAATGCTGCCAAGGCCGGCGAGGGCGTGGTCGAGCAGACCGCTCAGCCGCACCTCGACCGCGGCCAGCGCGGCCAGGAGTCGCTCGCGCCGAGCACCCGGGGTGTCCGTGAGCCCGGCGATCCAGTCGATCGCGGCGGCGACGCCGGCGAGCAACTCGAACGCGGGGGTGCCGCGCTCGAAGCGATCCGGCACCGAGTCCGGCGCGGGAGCGAGCTTGGCCGGCGCGAGGCGCTCGAGCAGCGCCGGCTCGGCGATCACCGCGCCGGCGTGCGGCCCGAAGAATTTGTAGCTCGAGCACGCGTAGAAGTCCGCCCCGAGCGCCGCGACGTCGACCGGGCCATGCGGGGTGGCGTGCACTCCGTCCACGTACGCCAGCGCGCCGACGGCGTGGGCGCGATCGGCGATCGCGCGCACGTCGGGCTTGGTTCCGATGGCGTTGGAGGCGGCGGTCACGGCGACCAGGCGAGTGCGCTCGCCGATCACGCCGTCGAACGCCGCGACGGGAAGCCCGCCGGTCTCGACGTCGAATTCGGCCCAGCGAACCATGGCGCCTGCGCGCTCGGCCGCCAACACCCACGGCCGCACGTTTGCGTCGTGATCCAACGAGGTCACGACGACCTCGTCGCCCGGCTTCCAGTCCGCCGACAGGGCGTCGGCGAGATGGAATGTGAGCGTGGTCATGTTCGGTCCGAGGACCACGCCGGCCGGATCGCCTCCCAATAGGTCGGCGATCGCGGCGCGCGCCCCGAAGACGGTCTCGTCGCTGCGCCGGCTAGCCGCGAACTCGCCGTGCACGTTGGCCATCGAGAGGCGCAGCGCGGCGGTCACCGCGTCGATGACCGCCGTCGGTACGAGCGTGCCGGCGGCGCCGTCCAGCATGACGGCGCCGCCGAGCAGCCCCGGGAACTCCGCACGGATCTCGTCGATCGAGCGCGACAGCATCGGGGCGAACGATATGCCCCGGCATTACGTCGGCGAGGTCCGCTGGAGCGTGAGAAGGTCCCGGACGACATACGACAACCGGTCCTGGAGGCGCAGGATCAGGCGCCGGCGCTCGGCGATGTCGTCCGGCGCGGCCCCGTCGTCCTCGAGTCGCCGAAGCTCCGCGACCTGACCCCGCAGGTGAGCCAGCAGCCGATCGAGGGTTCGCTGGTCGGTCATGATCCGGCCTCGAACGCCGGCTCGAGCGGCGGCCGCAGCGCCGGGCCCGTCTCGGCCTCGATCGCCACCCGGGGGAGCCGGCGATCGAGCCAACGCGGCAGGGCCCAGGTCGTGCGGCCGAGGAGTTGAAGCACCGCCGGGAGCAGCAGCATCCTCACGACGAGCGCGTCCAGCAGGACCGCGCTGGCCATCGCCAGGCCGAACATCGCGAGGATCCGATCGCCGCTGATGGCGAAGGCGGCGAACACTGCGACCATCACCGCCGCGGCGGCCGTGATGACCCGCCCCGTGCGCGAAAGGCCCTCGCGGACGGCCGCGCTCGCGTCGCGGCGGGCCAGCCATTCCTCGTGCACGCGGGAGACGAGGAACACCTCGTAGTCCATCGAAAGCCCGAACACGATCGCGAACGTGAGGACCGGGATGAACGCGTCGATCGGTCCGGCCTGAACCCCGAACAGCCCGCCGAGCCAGCCGCGCTCGAAGATCGCCTGGACGATCCCGAGTGAGGCCCCGATCGAGAGAAGGTTCATGAGCGCGGCCTGCACCGGGATCACGAGCGAGCGGAACACCACCAGCAGCAGCACGGCGGCGAGCGCGACCACGACGCCGATGAACAGCGGCAACTTGGCCGCGAGGACATGCGAGAAGTCGACCTGCGATGCGGTGGCCCCACCCACGTACACGCGCGCCCCGGTGCTTCGCTCGATCGGCGGAAGCGCGGTGTCGCGGAGCCGGGTGACGAGACTCGACGTTTGGGCGCTCTGCGGCGAGGTCGTCGGATACGCGACGAGGGCGGCGGTCGTCCCGGTCGGGTTGAGCCGCGGCGTTGCCACCGAGGCGATGCCCGGGGTGGCGCTCAGCCGTTGCGTGAGCTCCTGCAAAGCGGCGGAATCGTGCGCCGACGGGAGCGCCACGGCCATCTGGAGCGGTCCGTTGAAGCCGGGGCCGAATCCCGTAGCGAGCAGGTCGTACGCCTTGTGGGTGGTCTGAGTCGTCGGGTCGTTGCCGGCGTCGCTCGAGGCGAGGCGCAGTCCGAGGGCGGGCGCCGCGAGCGCCAGCATCACCGCGGTGGCCGCGATCGCGACCACAGCCGGGCGACGCTGCACGCCCTCGGTCCACCGCAGCCAGAACCCCGGTTGCGTGTCATCGGCTCCCCGCCCCGACCGGCGGCGTCCTTCCCGGATGATCCGGGGTCCCGCCAGGCTGAGCAGCGCCGGCAGCAGCGTCAGCGACGCGGCGAGGACAAGCACGACGCCGATCGCGGCGGCGACCGCCGCGCCGTTGAGCAGGCTGACGCCAAGCGCGAACATCCCCAGCAGCGCGATCACCACCGTCGCGCCGGCGAACAGGACGGCGCGGCCCGACGTGTTAAGCGCCGCCTCGACGGCGTGGTGGACATCGCCACCGTTGGTTCGGTAGTTCTCGCGGAAGCGCGTGACGATGAACAGCGCGTAGTCGACGCCCACGCCCAGGCCGATCATCAGCGCGAGCTCGGAGGCAAAGTTCGGCATGTCGACGACGTGGCTGGCGAGATTGATCACGCCGATGCCCGCCCCGAGGCCGAGCAATGCGGTGGCGATCGGAAGGCCCATCGCGGTGAATGAGCCGAAGCTGATGAGCAGGATCACGATCGCGGCGAGGATTCCGACGACGGTGGCGAAGCCGAGGGAGGCCTGCTGCGCCTGCTCGATCGCCTGCCCGCCGAGCTGGACGTCGAGCGTGCCGGAACGCGCCGATTCGGCGGTGTTCACTACCCGGTCGACCGCGGCCTTCGGGAGCGCGTTGGCGCGCTCGTCGAAGCTGACCGTCGCGAAGGCGATCGTCCCGTCGCGCGAGATCGCGTGCTGACCCGGGGCGTAGGGGCTGATGACGCCGGTGACGTGGGGCAGGCGCGCGACGCGCGCCACCGTCGCATCGATCGCGGCTCGGTTCGAGGCGCTGGTCAGCTTGCCGGTCTTGGCGTGGAACACGATCTGATCGGCGTCCCCGGCCTGGGCGGGAAAGCGGCTCGACAGCAGGTCGACCGCCTGCTGGGAGTTGGTGCCCGGCAGCGTGAAGCTGCTCGCGGTCTTCTTTCCGACGGCGCCCGAGATCGCGAGGATCCCAATCGCGGCGGCGATCCAGGCGACCACGACGGTTCGTCGGTGCGCCATTGTCCAGCGAGCGATCTTGACCATATCTGCCCCGGCTTTCATGGGTAGCAAGTTTGCAAGCGACGCATTTATAGCCGGGCTGCAGCGAGAAGTCAACACTCATTGCAAAATTTCTACTTGTGCAGATTTACTGGTAAGCTGACGCTTAATGAGCTCGCTGGACACACCCGTCGAGAAGCTGGGCCTGCGGGAGCGCAAGAAGCAGCAGACCCGGGAGACGATCGCGCGCGCGGCCCTGCGGCTGTTCGCTGAGCAGGGCTACGACAAGACGACGCTCGCGGAGATCGCCGAGGCGGCGGACGTCGCGCCGCGGACGATCTTCGCCTACTTCGAGAGCAAGGAGGACATCCTGCTCTGCGAGGAAGGCAATTTCCTCGCGCAGTTGAAGCGGATGCTCGACGAGCGCCCCGCCGGCACGACGACCGTCGACGCGATCCGCGATCTCCTGTCCGGGATCAAGGAAGCCGACGAGGACGCCAAGCTCCGCAAGCGGGTCGTCTCCTCCAGCCCCGCCCTGCAGATGAAGCTGCGCGGGCGCCACGCCGAGCTCGAGCCGATCCTCGCCGAGTCGATCGCGAAAGACCTCGGGTCAGAGCCGGGGGACATCCGGCCGCTTCTGATCGCCGCGTCGATGACCGCGGCCTTCACCTCCGTCCGCGACCGCATCTTCGAAGCGGAGTCGCGAGGCGAGCCGGTCGGCCACGAGATGGCCATGGCCACGCTCGACCAGGTACTCGAGTTTCTGCGCGGCGGACTCGAGGCGCTGCAGCGCGACTAGCTCGCGCGTTTCCGTGGAGCGCAAACGCGGATCGACGGCTCCCGGGCGACGAACCGGCGCAGCGGCGTCCAGTCCTCGCCGGGGTGCGCATCCTGGAGATCGAGCAGGTTGCCGTAGAGGTAGGTCAGCGCGCGCCGGCACGGACCCGGTGCGAGGGCGTGAATCTCGCGCAGCTCGCTCAGCCCCATGAACGGGGGCGACCGCGGACGTCAGCGTGCGCCTGAGCACGGGGAAAATCCTAGACCGACGCACCGTGGCCTCGGGACTCGAGCACACCTCTCGTGGCGTGGGATCTGACGGCCAGGACGAAGCGGCCGCTGACCAAAGGCGAGCGAGCGGCGCTCGCCTAGAACGCGTCGATGATCGGGAACTCCGCTCGACCATCGAGGCAGGCCCGGAGGTAGAGCGCCACTCCGATGTCGCCCGTCCATAGGGTGTAGCGCCCGCGGCCGAGCGCTGTCCGATGCTGCTCGACCTGCTCGGTCGCGTGCATGGCGAAGCTCCGGGCGCGCTCGAGCCAGGTCTCGTCGCCGGTCAGTTCGTACAGCCTCAGGAACGCGAACCCGTTCCCGGCGGTGCCGTGACACAGCCCCGTGCCCTTGCGGATCGGGCCGGCTTGCCAGGTCAACTCGCCGGCGCCGAGCAGCAGCGGCTCGGAGATCAGATCACCCAGGGTGCTGATGAGCCCGGGGGCTCCGTGACACCACTGGACGCGGATCTTCGAGTCCGGGGAGTCGGGCGTCGGCGGCCAGTTGACCAGCCCGTCGGCGCGCAGCGCCGCGCGCTCGAGCAGCGTGTCCACGCGCCGGCGCAGGATGTCATCGTCGACGTGGCCACGGAGCGCATGCACGTTGCCGGCGAACCCATGGGCGGGCCCCAGGTACTGCGCGACCGCCCCGTACATGTCCTGGGTCCACAGGCCGGAGGCCTCATCCCACCTCGCCCACAAGCGGCGCGCGCCCTCCTCCCACTCGTCCTGAAGCCCGCAGGCTTGCGCGGCGAGCATCGTCCCGGGCGACCCCCACATCAGCTCCCAGGTGGGGTGCTCGCGGTTCCGGCGCACGAGGTCGGCCAGCCGGGATCGGTCCGCCGCGCGCGCGCCGACCCGGTCGGCGACGACCAGCAGGCCCGTCTCACCCATCAACAGGCTTGGGGGATGTGCCTCGGAACCGAAATCCGGGCCCGCGCGGTAGCGGTCGATCGCCGTGTCCAGCGCCGCGGGGGCATCGAACGAGGCATCAAGCCTCCAGAGTGCCCAGATCATCCCGGCGCTGCCGAGGTACAACGAGCAGATCCGCTCGTCCTCCGCGACGTCGTCGAGCGGATGGCCGGGCCAGAAGCCGTCACGCTCGGCCGCCAGCGCCTCCGACACGATCGCGTCGATCGCGTCGATCGCGACGCGCTGATCCCAGGCGCGGCTCGTCAATTGCTCGTGCTCGGTGGCGCGCCACAACACCATCCACCGCATGATCGCGCAGGCGCGGAGGAACTCTCCGCCGCGCCTGAGGGTACGTTTGCCGGGTGAGCTCCCCTGCGGCAGATCCGGTCGTCCTCGAGATCATCGCCTTCGAGAACCTGCCGTTCGGCGCGCCGGCGAGCCGCCGCGCGCTGTTCTCGCGTCGCGCCGAAGACCGGGCTTAGGCCGGCCCGTCGCGCAGCACGATGGTCGCGACCGCCAGCACCGCGACGATCACCGCGGCGAGAATCGTGACCGCCGCGCCGTCCGCGTGGAGCGTCGTCGCCACCACGGCGCACGCGACCAGGCCGCCGACCAGGCGAGAGAAGTAGCCGACCACGCGGTCTCGATCCTGCCCCATGTCCAAGAAACGCGGCGGGGCGCAGGAACTTCCCGGCCGTGGCCGGCACCGGATCTCACGCCGGGCGGGCTTGGGTCGTTCTATGGCCATGACCGCCACCAGAACCGCAACCTCTTCCGTCGCCGACCGGATCGATGCGCTCGATTGGAGCGATCTCCGGCGCGACCTCGACGAGCGAGGCTTCGCTCTTACCGATCGGATCTTCGACGAAGCCGAGTGCCGGGAGCTCGCCGCCCGGTTCGACGGGGACGGCTTTCGCTCGACCATCGATATGGTCCGGCACCGGTTCGGGGACGGGCGGTACCGGTACTTCGGCCACCCGTTGCCGGCGCTAGTCCAGGCGGCCCGTACGGAGTTCTACGCCCGCCTCGCCCCGATCGCCAACGCGTGGTCGGAGCGCCTCTCGGGAGACACACCGGTGTTTCCGAACACGCACGAGGAGCTGCTCGAGCGCTGCCGCGCCGCCGGGCAGCACCGCCCGACGCCGTTGATGCTGCGCTACCGGCCGGGGGACTGGAACGCGCTGCATCAGGATCTGTACGGCGAGGTGTACTTCCCGTTCCAGGTCTTGACGGTCCTGTCCGACCCGGATGACTACACGGGCGGCGAGTTCGTGCTGCTCGAGCAGCGCCCGCGCGCTCAGAGCCGCGCCCACGTGCTGCGCCCGGCGCAGGGCGCGTTCGTGATCTTTCCCACCCGCGAGCGTCCGAATGCCGGGAAGACCGGCTATCACCGCGTCGCGCTGCGCCACGGCGTCAGTACGGTGAGCGCCGGCGAACGCGTCGCGCTCGGCGTGATCTTCCACGACGCCCGCTGACGATCAACCAAGGAGCCGACATGCTAGTCAAGACCTTCAAGAGCCCATTCGGACCGCTGACGCTGGTGGCCGGAGAGCACGGGCTTCGCCGCCTGTACTTCCCGGGAACCGCGCCGGATTTGAATGATGATTTTTTCGACGGTGATCGTGAGCCGCTCGGACTCGCCATCGAGCAACTGGAGCAGTACTTCGCGGGCGAACGGCGGTCGTTCGACCTCCCGCTCGACTACCAGGGGACGCCGTTTCAGCGGTCCGTCTGGGACGAGCTGCGCGGCCTGCCCTACGGCGCGACGACCACGTACGGGGCGCTCGCCCGGCTGCTTGGAGCGCAACCGCGCGCCGTCGGCGCGGCGGTTGGCGCCACCCCGATCCCGATCATCATCCCGTGTCACCGAGTGATCGGCATGGACGGATCGTTGACCGGGTACGGCGGAGGGCTGCCGCGCAAGCGGGCCCTACTCGACTTCGAGGCAGCCGCTGGCGACCGGAGCGCGTTCGACGCCGCGTGGCGTCAGCGGCAGCTCGCGCTGCTCTGAGGACGCGAACATCCTGCTGAAGAGGCGGCCGAGGCGCGAGGGCGCCCCGGCCGCCTCGTCGATTCGCGTCTGCCGGGCGCGCTCGGCGCGCCGCGCGAGCTCGGCCGAGCGGTCTCGGGCGAGGAAGTAATCGAGTTGTGATGCCATGCCGACCTCCGGGTATTACTCATAGTCATCAGATGTCTTATGAATCTCTAGACGCTCGGAGACCCCGAACCTTCCGCGGGCGCGGGCGGCCGGTCCTCCGAGTCGTGCAGTGAGGTTTTGGTAGGAGTAGGCTGAACTGCACATCCGGGGGGACCAAGGTGGATGCAACACGTGCGCTGGTCGGACGAACCTATGAACTAGCCGAGACCGAGGAAGCGCTCGATCGGCTGGCCGGTAGGCAGCCATGGCTGGTCCAGATCGTCGGGGAGCCGGGCATCGGCAAGTCGCGGCTGCTCAGCGAGCTATGCCGGCGCGGCGAGGATCGGGGCTATCTCGTGCTGGATGGGCGGGCCGCGGAGTTCGAGCGCGACATTCCGTTCGGGCTGATCGTCGATGCGCTGAACGACTACCTCGGGTCGCTCGAGCCGGCGCTGCTGCGCGCGCTCGACGAGGGCCTGGTCGCCGATCTGGCCTCGGTGTTCCCGGCGGTGCCGCGCTGGGACCGGCCCGAAGCGCGCCTCGACGACACCGCGGAACGCTACCGGCTCCACTACGCGATCCGCAGCGTGCTCGAGCGCTTGACCGCCCGCCAGCCGATGCTGCTGGCCCTCGATGACGTCCACTGGGCCGATGCCGCGTCGGTCGAGGTCCTGGCGCACCTGCTACGCCGGTTTCGCGGACCGCTGCTGACCGCGCTGGCTTACCGCCAGCCGCCGACGCGGCTCGTCGGCGCCCTCGAGTCGGCCTCGCGCGGGGGCGCGGCGACGCGCCTGGAGCTGGTGCCGTTGAGCACCGAGGAGGCGCAGCGGCTGATCGGAGACGATCTCGACGACGCGACCCGGGCGGTGATCTACCGCGAGAGCGGGGGCAACCCGTTCTACATCGAACAGCTCGCGCGGGCCAGCCGGGGCCACTCGCTGCGGACCCGGTCGGCGTCCGAGCCGGCGCGCGGGATCGTCCCCCGCGCCGTCATCGCCACGATCCGCCAAGAGCTGAGCGCGGTCTCGGCCGAGTCGCGCCGGACGCTGCAGGCCGCCGCGGTGGCCGGCGAGTCGTTCCAGCCCGAGCTGGTCGGCGCGATCGCCGAGCAGACCGAGGCCGGCGTGCTCGCCGCGGTCGACGAGCTGGTCGAGCTCGACTTCATTCGACCGACCGAGGCGCCGCGCCGCTTCCGCTTCCGTCACCCGATCGTGCGCCGGGCGGTGTACGACGCGATCCCGAAGGGGTGGAAGATCGGCGCCCACGCCCGGGCGGCCGCGGCGCTCGCGGCCGGGCACGCCCCCGCCGCCGCGATCGCCCACCACGTGGAGAGCTCCGCCGTGGCGGGCGACGAGCAGGCGATCGCGCTCCTGGTGCAGGCCGGGCGCGACGCCGCTTCGAGGGCCCCTGAGACGGCGGGTCGCTGGCTGCTTGCGGCCACCCGGTTGCTGCCGCAAGCCGAGAACGACGACCGGCGCCTGGCGCTGTTCAGCGAGGCGGCCAGCGCGCTGACCTATGCCGGCGCGTACGACGAGGCGCTCGACGTGCTGGGCCAGGCGAGCGACCGCTTGGCGCCCGAGTACACCGAAGAGCGCGCGCGGCTGGTCGCGAGGATCGCGTTCGCCAAGCGGATGAGCGGCCGGCCGCTGGAATCGCGCCCGCTCGTCGAGGACGCGCTCGCGTCGCTGCCCGCGGACAGCAGCGTTGCCCTGGCGCTCACGCTGGAGCTCGCGATCGACCACTACTGGCGCGGGGAGTTCGGGCCGATGCACGAGGTGGCGGAGGGAGTGTGGCGCCGGGCGCGCGAGTGGGACGAGCGCCTGTACGCCACCTGGGCCGGCGCGCTGTGCAGTCTGGCCAGCGCGTCTACGAACCGCCTGGCCGACGCGCGGGCCGAGCTGATCGAGGTGGAGAGCGCGTGTGCGTCGCTGTCGGACGAGCAGCTGGCCGAGCAGATCGACGTGCTGGGGTACATCGCCCAGGCTTCGTCTCTGCTCGAGCGCAGCGACGATGCGCTCGCCTACGCCCGCCGGGGGATGCGGCTGGCCCAGACGACCGGGCAGAGCCCGTACATCCCCGGTCAGCTCGTGCTCGAGACCAACGCCCTGTTCATGCAGGGCCGGATCGCCGAGGCGGTCGCGGTGGCGGAGACCGCGACCGACGCCGCCGTCCTGACCGGCAACGACCAGTTCGCGGTGTGGGCGCTGTGGGCCGACGCGATCGCGTGCTCGGCGGCGGGAGACACCACCCGGGCGCTGGCCAGCGCGCGCGAGGCGGCAGCCCGCGCCGAGCGGATGGCCGAGACCTTCTTCTCGAGCCTGTCGCGACTGCACCTGGCGGCTGCGCTGAACGCCGCGGGCGACGCTGTCGGCGCGCGGGCCGAGCTGGCCGCGTTCGAGGCCGGCCCCGACCGGCGCCTGCTCGACCTCCGCGGCGGCCTGGGCTGGGAGCTCCTGATCCAGACCCAGTTGTCGGTCGGGGATTGGCGCGGGGCCGTCGAGTCGGCGCGGACGGCGGAGGAACGTGCCCGGTCCACCGCGCTTCCCCAGCGGACGGCCACGGCGGTGTGCGCGCGGGCCGCCGTTCTGCTCGCGGGTGACGATCCGCCGGGGGCGGCCAGAGCCGCGCGCGAGGCGATTCCGCTGGCCGACTCCACCGGCAATCCGGTGCTCGGCGCGCGGGCTCGTGCGCTGCTCGGCGCCGCGCTGGGTCGCCTCGGGGAGCTCGAGCCGGCGCTCGCGGAGCTCGAATACGCCGAGCGGACGCTGTCGGAGGCGGGAGCCATGCGCGAGGCGGACGCGGCAGCCCAGGAGCTGCGCCGTCTGGGCTGGCGCGGGCCGCGGCGGGCGCGCAGCGCCGGCGTCGCACGGAGATCGGGCGCGCTCAGCCCACGGGAGCTCGAGGTGGCCACGCTGGTGGCCGCCGGCAAGCGCAACCGCGAGGTGGCCGCCGCGCTGTTCCTGAGCGAGAAGACCATCGAGAGCCACCTCGCGCGGATCTACGACAAGCTCGGCGTGCGCTCCCGGGCCGCGCTCGCCACGATCCTGGTCGGGGACGACTACGCGCCGGCGGGGGACTCGCGCAGCAAGGCGCGCGCGACGAACTGACGGCCGCGGTGCAGCCGGGTGGTGATCGTCGACTCGCGCGTGCGCAGCGAGCGGGCCGCCTCGCGGTAGGACAGGCCCATGAGGTCGACGGCGATGACGGCGTCGCGGTACTGGGCGGGCGCGCTGGCGATCGCCTCCATGATCTCGCGGGCGCTGATCTCGGACTCGTTCCCCTCGATCTCGAGCAGGTCGGTCTCGAGCAGCTGCCGGTCGCGCGGTCGCGCGGCCGCGCTCCGGTAGCGGCTGTTGTACGTGTTTCGCAGCGCCCGGAGGAGGTAGCCGATCTCGTCGCGATTGCGCAGCCACCGGGGTTTCTTGAGCACGTTGACGAAGGTCTCCTGAACGAGGTCCTCGGCGTCGTCGCGGGAGCCGCACAGGGCCCAGGCGGCCCGGAACAGCTGGTCGATGTGGCGCGAGAGCGAGTCCGGCTCGAGCAGGTGCGGGCGCACCTCGGGCTCAGGAACGGTCGGCTCTTCGTCCGGGACGCGGAGCTCGTCGTCGGGAACGACGGACACCGTGGCGTCGTCGCAGGCCGCACAGGTCATGGCAGGTGAACCTCCCGAACCTCGGCCGCGACGGTCCGCCGGGCCACGTAACCGGGCAGCAGCGCGAGCGCCGCCATCTCGTCGGAGGCCTCGACTGTCCACCACACACAGTGCCCGCCGTGGGCGCACGAGCCGAGCGGCCGGCCGTGGCGCAGAGGGCTCGAGAAGCCCTTCCACGCGGCGACGGCGACAGCGCATTCCTGGGGCTGGTGCGAGTGCGTGAGCACGAAAGTCGGCATGCATGCAGCTTGCCGGAACTACTGCGGCTGCGGTATGGGGTAATTCCCTGAACCTCCCCCCGAATCTTTGTCGGGGTGGGGGTCGGGGGGAGGGTCAGGCGTCTTCGCTGGAGGGCGACGCGCGCCGGTTCACGACCAGGTCGAACGCGTCGGCGACGTGCCACTCGTGCGACAGCATCACCGGGCGGCCGCGCTCGTCGTAGTCGACCTGGTCGATGTGCAGCAGCGGCGTGCCGCGCTTGACCATCAGCAGCTTGGCCAGCTTGGCGTTGGCCACGGTGGGGATCAGCTGCGCGGTGGCGCTGGCCACGGGGTGCCCCGCGCGCGCGAGGATCGCGTACAGCGAGCTGTCGAGCGCGTCCTCGGAGAAGTCCCCCAGCAGCCCGGCGGGAATGCGATCGCGCGAGTAGATCACGGGACGCCGATCGGCGTAGCGCACGCGCTCCACGTCGATCACCGGCCCGCCGTCATCCAAGGCCAGCAGGTCCCGCTCGTCGTCGGCGGGCGCGCGAACCGCCTTGCTGACCACGGTCTCGGCCGGCGTGTGACCGGAGGCGCGGATCATCGCGGTGTAGCTCACGGTCGTGTCGAGGGGGTGACGCGTCCGGGGCGATGAGGTGACGTACGTGCCCGATCCGTGACGTCTGACCAGGTAGCCGGCGTCCATCAGCCCGCGGACGGCCTCCCGGATCGTCGAGCGGCTGACCGCGAAGCGCTCGGCCAGATCGTTCTCGTTGGCGAGCTTCGCTCCGGGGGCGAGCGTGCCGGAGGTGAGGTCGCCGAGCAGGCCCTCGCGGACCTCCTCGACGAGCGACGGGCGCTTGCGCGGGCTCATGCCGCGTCAATCTTCACAGACCCGCGCCCGGGCGGCGCTCACGACAGTGCATGCTCGACGCCGTCGAACAGCCGGCGGTAGTCCCGATACGCCTGTTCGTAGACGTCCGCCGTCTCTTGTTGCGGATGGACCGCCTCCTCGGCCAGGCGCACGGTCTGGACGGCGGCCTGGTCCAGGTCGCGGAAGATGCCGGCGGCGACGCCGGCCAGCATCGCGGCGCCGGCGCCCGTGGCGTGATCGCCCTGGACGGCACGGACGGGATGGCCGGTCACATCGGCCTTGATCTGAAGCCACAGCGCGGAGCGCGCGCCGCCGCCCACGACCCGGAGCTCGTCGCCGCCCAGCCCCATGGCCTCGAACCGGTCCACGATGTCACGCAGCGCGAACGCGCAGCCCTCGAGGATGGCGCGTGCCAGGTGCCCGCGGTCGTGGTGGAGCCCCAGCCCGGCGAACGCCCCCCGCATCCGGTCGTTCCAGCGCGGCGCGGTGGCGCCCGACAGGGTCGGCAGGAACAGCGCGCCCCCGCTCCCCGGCGGGGCCAGCGCGGCGTGCGCGAACACCTCGCTCTGCGGCATCCCCTGCGTCCTGGCCCACCAGCTCGTGCTGCCTCCGGACACGAATCCGGGGTTCTCGATCAGCAGCGTGTCGGCGACGGCGTGAGCGTGCGTCTCGACCAGGCGCTCCTCGTCCAGCACGAGCTCGTTGCTCGCCACGGCCACCGGCTCGGCCGTGCCCGTCACATCGACCACCACACCGGGGGCGACCGCGCCGGCGCCGAGCACCGCCCCGTGCTCGTCCCCCGTGCCCACGGCGACGCGGCAGCGGGTGGACAAGCCGAGCGCCTCGGCGGCCAACGTCCGGAGCGGCCCGATTACCTCCGCGGCGGGGAGGATCGGGGGGAGCTTGGTCAGGTCCAGCCCGGCGTGCTCGACCAGATCTTCGTCCCAGGCGCCCGTGCGCAGGTCGTAGAGCAGCGTGCACGACGCGTTGGCCGGGTCCTGCACTACCTCGCCGGTGAGCCAGCCGGCCAGGTAGCCCCCGACGGGCGCGAGCCAGCGCGCGGCCCGGTAGTGCTCGGGCTCCTCGTCGTGCAGCCACATCGCCTTCGGCGCGGTGTGTGAAGCGTCGGGGTTCAGGCCGGTACGCGCGATCAGCTCGGTCTCGCCGACCGCTTCGCTCAGGTTCGCGGACTGCCGGGTCGCGCGTCGGTCGAGCCAGATGATCGCGGGCCTGAGCGGGGCCAGCGAGTCGTCGACGGCGACCAGGCCGTCGACCTGGGAGGCGAGCGCGAGCATCGCGATCTCGTCGGGGGCGATGCCCGACCGCTCGCGCAACTCGCGAACCGTGCGAGCGATCCCTCGCTCCCAGACCGCCGGGTCCTGCTCGGCCCAGCCGCTGCACGGGTGGCTCATGTCGTACGGCGCGCCGGCCTCGCCGACCGTGGTGCCGTGCTCGTCGACGAGCACCGCCTTGACGCTCTGCGAGCCAACGTCGATGCCGATCACGTAGCTCATGACTGCGCGAGCGCCGCGCCGGCTCGCTGGAGCTCACGCGGGCGGGTCCGCGCCAGCCACACCGCGCCGACAGCGATCGCGGCTACCCACGCGACGATCGCCCACGGCAGCCACGTGTAGGGCGCGGCGGTCTGCTCGACGATCTGCCCGACCAGCAGCGCGACCATCAAAGCGGTGCCGGCGACCGGGAGGACGCCGTGGCGCACCGTCTTGAAGCGTCCGGCGCGCGCGAAGTAGCGGGCCGCGGCGAGGTTCGTGAGCGCGTACACCGGGAGCACGCCCAAGGTGAGCAGGAACCCGAGGTAGCCGTACACGTTCGAGCCGCCGACGGGGTCGTCCAGTCCGCCGCCGATCGCGCCCACGACCAGCGCGCAGCCGATCGCGAAGATGCCGGTCACGAGCGTCGCCCGGGCGGGTGTCAGCCGGCGGGCGTCGACGGCGGCAAGCGATCTCGGCAGCAGTCCCTCGCGCGCCATCGTGTTGAGGATCCGCGCGATCCCGTTGGCCGAGTTGATCATCACCGCGAACATGCTCGAGACCGACGCGACGATCACCGGCCACTTGAGCCACGACGCGTAGGTGGCGGCCAGGTCGTTCCACGGGGTGGACGCCCCGTTGAGGTGGTTGGTCGCCGCCGGGCCGAGGCCGTTGACCTCGGCCCACACGCAGAACACGTAGATCAGGCCGACGAGCGCCGAGCTGAGCAGGATCGCGCGCGGGACCATGCGGCGCGGGTCGCGCACCTCGTCGCCGAGCGTCGCGGCGGCCTCGAAGCCGACGAAGCTGAGCGCGGCGAACACGAATCCGGTGGACAGCCCCTGGAAGCCGTGGGGCGAAGCGGCCGGACTCATCGGATGCAGTGACAGGCCGTGGCGGCCGCCGTGCCCGACCACGATGATCGCGAGCAGGACGACGACCCCGACCTCCGTGGCGAACAGGATCAGCGCGATCTTGAGCGAAGCGCGGATGCCCCCGACGGCGAGCACGATCATCGCCACACCGGGGACGAGCCCGATCAGCCACCACGGCACGTTGATGCCCGCCTCGGTGCGCAGGGTGCTCTGTACGTAGGAGCCGATCAAGCCGAGCTCGGCCGGAGGCAGGAGCGCGTACGCGACGAACATGAGCCCGCCGGTGATGAATCCGGCCCGCGGTCCGAGCCCGCGCGAGACGTAGGTGTAGAACGCGCCGGCGCTCGGCAGCTCACGGGCCATTTCGACGATGCCGCTGGCGACGATGAGGAAGGCGACCAGGCAGACCAGGTAGACGAACGGGGTCGCCTCGCCCGAGAACGGCGTCGAGAACTGCGGGTTGAAGAACGTGGAGACCGCCGGCCCCATGATCGCCGCCGACATCACCACCGCTCCGGTCAGCCCGACCGCGTCGCGCCGGAGCCGCGCTTGCCCCGCGCCCCACGCTGAATCAGTCATCGGTGCGATGACGCGGCGCGGTGTCAAATCCTTCCCGCGAGCTGCGACCGCGTCCGGACGCCGAGCTTGCCGTAGGCGGCGGCGAGATGCGTCTCGACCGTCTTGACGCTGAGGAACAGCTCGGCGGCGATCGCTCGGTTGCCCTTGCCGCGCGCCGCGAGCTCGCAGATCTGGCGCTGGCGCGGGGTCAGGGCGCCGGCGCCCTCGAGCGCGGCGCGGCGCGGGCGCAGTCCGGTGGCGACGAGCTCGCGACGGGCGCGCCCAGCGAGCGCTTGCGCGCCGGCGCGATCCGCTTCCGCGAGCGCGGTGCGCAACGGCTCACGCGCTTCGATCCGGCGCCCGGTCCTCCTCAGTGCGCTGCCGAGCTCGAGCTTCAGGCGCACCGATTCGAGGCCGGTCGGACCGTCCTTGAGCTCGTCGAGCGCGTGGGCCGCTAGCTCGGCGCGAGCCGCGTGGTCCGGCTCGGCCACGACCCGGGCGAGCAGGGCTCCGGCCGATCTAACCACCGCGAGCTCGTCATCGGCAAGGGTGATCGCCTCGTCGTGGCGGCCGAGGTGGGCGAGCGCGATCGCTGCGGTGGCGCGCCAGCCATGTTGCTCGTCGCGGGCGCCCGCCTCGCACGCGACGGCGTAGGCCTCCTCGAATCGGCCTTCGGTCAACAGCAATCGCGCGCGGGCAAGCAACAGTGCGGTGGTCCAGCGCCTGGCGAGGAGGGCCGGCTTCAGGCGACGCATCCGCACGCGGTCCGACGGTGTGAGCTCGGCCCGAACAGCGGCGGCGATGAGCGGGTGGACCAACGCGTCACCATCGCTCAGCACCGACGCGGCCGTCGCCATTTCTCGCTCGGCCGGCGTCAACTCGGCCAGTCGCCGGCGGACCGCGTGTTGGACCGCCGGCGCGAGCGTGCGGCAGGCCGGGTCGTGTCTGAGCTGCTCGGCCAGAACGGCGAGCAGCCAGGGCGCGCCCCCGGTGAGTGGCCTTGGATGCACGACGGTGACTTCGCCGAGGCTGTCGGCGATCGTCGTCCCGGGTCGCGTCGCGACCATGAGGAGTACCGGGACGTCGCCGATGCGACGAGCCAGGTAGGCCAGGATCTCGAGCGACGCCGCGTCCGCGAGGTGCGCGTCGTCGACGATCAGGACCAGCCCGCGACCGGCGGCGAGCTCCGCAGACAGCCACAGGACGCTGTGCGCCATCGCGACGCCGGGGTCGACGTCGTGGGCCGCGTCGCCGAGCAGGAGCGTCGCCGCCGGCCTCGCCGCGCCGTCGAGCAGCGCGGTGCGTCGCGGACCGGCCGCGGCGCGAACCGGCGCCTCCAACAGCGCTCGGAGCACGCCGAAGGGGAAGTCGCGCTCGACTTGGGTCGGCGTCGCGCGACGGACGATGCAGCCGGCGCGGGCGGCCGCCCGGGCGGCGTGGTCAAGGAGGGCGGTCTTGCCGAGCCCGGCGGCGGCCTCGATCACGATCGCGGAGCCCTCACCTTCGGTTAAGCGCCGGACCGCTTCGTCGAGTGTTTTCAGCTCGACGGCGCGCTCGAGCAGCGCCGGGTCGGGTTCCGGCACGCGGTGGAGCGGCGTCGGCGGGGTGAGCAGCCGTAGCTGGCGCCTCGGGGGCGCCGTCGAAGGCCCGGCGTGGGCCGGCGCGGCCGGGGCGGCCGGGGCGGCGGGGGCGGTCACGCCCACAGGTCGAGCTCCAGATCGAGCACGCTGCCCTCGCTCCCGCAGGCGTGGAACCCGAGTCGCTTGAGGAGCACCCGGGCGGCCCGGTTCTCCCACAGCGTCGACGCCGTGAGGGCGTCGAACCCGTTGATGCGCGCGCGCCCGATGAGACAACGGGTGAGCGCCGTGCCGATCCCGCGTCGCTGAACCTCGTCCGCGACCGCGACGGCGACGTCCGCGGCCGTGGGGCGGCCGGCGTGTCCGACGTACCGGGCCACCCCGACGATCGATCCGTCGCGCCGGTCGATGGCGGCCAGCGCCTCGTGCCAGCGATGGTCGACGGCGATCAGGTAGCGCAGCTCGCGCTCGCTCAGCTCGGGCTTGGGCCCGAGGAAGCGCCGGCGGCGCGACTCGGGGCTCAGCCGCTTGAACAGCGCGACGAGGCGGCCGCGGTCCGAGGGCTCCAGGGGGCGGACCTGGATCCCGGCCGGCAGGGGAGCCGTCGTGCTTGTGTTGGTGTTGCCGCTGACATCAGATGTCTGATGACCTTGCTCCATGTCGAGCATGACGCACGAGAGCGGCAGATCCTTTCCGCGGCGGCGGTGTTAGGGCAGGTAGTCGAGGTCTTTGAACTGGGCGTGCAGGCGCGCTCTTGGGCCCGGGTCGATCGCCGCCGCCGGCCGCGCCGAGACCAGCCGCGGCTTCGCGCCCGGCTGACTTGAACCGTGCTCGATTTCGAACTCCGTCCGGAACAGCACGCTCCTGCCCTTCACGAGGTACTGGATGAGATGCGCCCGCGACACGCACGGCGCATGGGCGGCCGTGACGGCGGGCGCGCTCGGCTCGTCGAACATCTCGACCTTGCCGGCGGTGCGGTTGGTGGCGTTGTCTTTCTCGTAGAACGCCGAGTCCGCGCCGCCGAGGTACGTGGCGGTGTCGGTGTTCCACCCGATCTGCGACGGCTCGGACGGGTTCGTCGTGAGCGCGTAATCCTGCCCCTGGTGGTACAGGGTCCCGGAGATCGGTTGGCCCTGGTCGGTCGTCACCTCGCGCCAGATGAACTGGAGCCAGCGCACCTCGGACGCGTCGGGTCCCTGGTAGCTCAGCGAGACCCCGTGTGAGTGCGAATCACCGGCGAACCGGAAACCGACATCGGCGCAGGCGGTGACCTTGCCCGCTCCGATCCTCACGGTCCGGGTGGGGGCCTTGCGGGTGATGTTGTCGACCGGCTGCGCGTTGGCCGGGCGGGGCAGCGCATGGGCGGCGAACTCGATGTTCGCGACGACGTTCAGGAGCCACTCGAGAAACGGGACGTAGGGCTGGAAGAGGTTGCGAACGAGCCTGGCGGCCTTGGCGTCGTCGTCGGTCGCGTCCTTGGGCCACGGCGTGGTGGCGCGGTAGCGCAGGTAGAACAGCCAGTCGCGCAGCAGCGCCTGCCGGTTCGCATCCAGTCCCCGGTAGAACTCGGCCAGCCGCTTCTCGGCGAGCGTCTTGACCGCCGGGTCGACCCCTTTCCAACCGTGTTCCGCGCCGCCGCGGAGCTCCTCGATGGCGAGCGGTAGCGATGACTTTCGCACCGCCGACGCGCTCGGCGGCGGCGTCTTCTCGAACGCCGCCGCGAAGCCCTCGATATGCGCCAGCAGCTCGGTGTTGGTGCGATTGGCGTGCGTTCCCGCGTCCACCAGCGCCAGATCGACCGGCGAGGCCTTCTGCTTATGCATCCAGGTGTTCAACGTTCCGTGCCCGGCGGCGCGCCATTTCGTCAGCCAGGCCAGGATCGTCCGGTCGTGCTCGGCGTGCTTGAGCTCGTGGCGGAGCGTGGCGAGCACGGCGTCGTCGCCGTCCTGGAAGGCCTGCGGACCGAGCATGATCGCGACCGCAGGCAGCTCGCCGTCGCGCGTGGTGGTCAGGAAGTCGCCGTGGTACCGGCCGCCCGATTCAACGAATCCGGTCCGGCCGCGCGTGGGCAGGTTGGCGACGATGTTCAGCCCGGGGCGGACGCCATGATCCTCGCCCTCCTTGACGCGCAGCGCGAGGTGAACGTCGCGCTCTTCGACATCCATCCCCAGCTGTTTGGCGATCTTGGCCAGCCGCGCGGCCTTGCTCGGCTCGCGCTGGAGGAGTTGCATCGTGGCGCGGTTGCCAGCGGCGCGCTGGAGGGCGAACGCGGGGCTGGGGTGGCCGGCGCGTGCTGTGTGGCGGGGCGGTGGTGCCGTATGGCGGGGTCGCTCAGGTCTCACGGCGGGCGACCCTCACGATGTGCTCGCCCGATGCGATGAGCTCGTCTGGAGCGAGCGCGACCTGTCGCCCGGCCGGCTTGGCCGCCCGGTCCCCGGTGTTCAGGTCCACCTCGTAGAGCCGTAGGATCCGAACCGACTCGACCCCGGTCACGCCGTGGACGATCGCGTACAGCTCGCCCTGGTTGAGGGGGCGCCCGAACGGCCAGCCCGTTCCGGTTGCGTCGGTGGTCGCGGTTCCCCCGGAGAGCGGGTTCAGATAGGTGTACAGGGCATCCGTCACCTTGCGCTCCGTCTGCTCGGCGTCGGCGCGCGGCGAGATGTCGAGATTGGCGATGACCGAGACGGCCTTGAAGCGGACCGGTCGGAGCCGGATTGCGGAGCCGGCGGGTTTGCGCGCGGTGAGATGGCGCGTGATTTCTTCCAGCAGGGCCTCGTCCGGGGTGAGTTCGGCGAACGTGAGCCTGCGGTTGGCCGGGTCGATTCTCGGGAGGATGGCGAGGGTCACCCCGGGTTCACCGTCCTCGACGCGCACCGCCCTCGCGACCCGAGGCGATGCGTCAGTGGCGAGGAACTCGTAGTCCTGGGCGGTCACCGCGCGGTGGCGGGTGCGGATCTCGAGCGGCGCGCGGGAGCGGGCGGCCTCGATTGTCTGGGTGTCGACGCCGCCTCGCGTCGGGCGGGGGTTGGTCACCGATGCGACACCGGGAATCGCGCTGCGCAAGGTGGTGAGACTGTCCGCCGTGAGGTTGCCGGTCCGTCCGCCCCCGTGGCGGTAGCGCGACATGCGCACGTCGGCGCCCTTGGGGATGGCGGCGCCGTGGGCGGCTGTGCTGCCGCTGGGCTGGTGGATCTCCGGGCCCAGCCGGATTTGGCCGTGGACCAGGTCGATTGTGAAGTGTCGGTCTTCCGGTCCCGAGTCGGCGAACGACTCGACCTCGTCCCACGGCTCCCACTCCCCGGTCGGCGTCTGGACCTCGAGCGTCTCGCCCGCGGCGAGGGCGAGGACCGGCGCGTAGCGAAGGGTGAACGCCTCGCCCGGGTCTCCGTTGCTCGTGCCCAGCGGCTCGGCGATCTCGACCGTCGAGTGCTCGGCGGCGAGCAGCGCGCCGATCGGCGCGGCGGTGATCCGGAAGATCTCCGGCGCGTGTTGGTAGGCCGCGGGTTGGCCGGTCGTGAGCGTGGTGTCGGCGATTCGGCACCGCAGCCAGTGCAGGCGACGGCCCGCGAGCGCCTCGACCCCGGAGCCGGACGGCAGTTGGACCTCGACGATCCCGGAGCCGTAGTTGAAACCTCCGGTCCGGTCGGAGAGCACGTCGACCTCCGTCCAGGCGCCCTGCCCCTGGCTTGCCTCCCAGCGCAGCGGTGGATCCTCGGGTCGCACGCCGGCGCCACGGGCCATCGAGGCCTCGATCGACACGTGCATGAGCAGGCGCGCGATGCTCTGCTCGAACCCGAGGTACAGGGCGTCACCCGGTCTGGGAGGCTGATCGAAGGGGATCCGGTCGGGTCCGTGCAGGTGCGCCACTCCGTCGGCCACGCCGATCTCCTTCGCGGCGCCGGCGCGCTCGACCACGTACGCGGCCGGCCGCAGCGGGGCGATCGCGAAGTCTTCCTCGACGTGGAACACGACCGAATCGTCGGTCGCCGTGCGCACCGTGCCGATCTCGGTGCCGGCGCGGATCGTCAGTGGTTTTGCGGCGGGCGCGCTGAGGCGGATTCTCAGATCGGCGCGGGCGGGGGCGGGCGGGCGCAGTTCGATCCCCAGCATGTCGAGCAGCTCGAGATGTAGCTTGTCGGGCAGCCGTCCCAGTCGCTCGGTGGCCAGCCCGGTCATCCACGCGAACAGCTCGATCAAGGTCTCGGCCGGATCGCCGTCTGCGCGGAGCTCCGGAAGCAGGGTCACGATCCGGTCTCGCGCCTCGTCTTTGAGGTCGGAGTGGCTGCGGGGGTCGAGCCGGACGCTCACGCGAACTCCTCGGCGGGGATCACGTAGAACGGGTAGACGAGGTTGTGCAACCCGCTCGTCGCGCGCACTCGATAGGTGATGTCGACGAGCAGCGTCCCGGCGTGCTGCTCGGACTGCTCGACGTCGAGATCGACGACCTCGATCCGCGGCTCCCAGCGCTCGAGCGCCTGGTGGACCGCGCTGTGGACCTTGCCGATGATCGCGGCGTCGATCGAGTCGAACACCACCTCGTGCACGGCGCAGCCGAACTCGGGCCGCATCGGCCGCTCGCCGGGAGCGGTGCCCAGGATCAGCGCGATCGCCTGCTCGATGTCCTCGACGCCGCGCGCAAGCGCCAGCCCGCCGCGCTGGTCGGCGTGCATCGGGAAGGCCAGGCCGGATCCGATTAGGTCGCTCATGTGGTTTGTCCCGCCGTCAGCCGAGGTTGATCATTGGGCCGCTGACCTTGACGCCGCCGCTCGACAGCTCGATCTGGCTGGGGCCGCATTTGAGCGTCAGCGTTGTCCCGGCTTCGATCGTGATCTCGGTTTGGCCGTTGATCGTGATGTTCTGGCCGCCGTGCAGCGTCACGTCCTCATTCGCTGCTATGTGGATTTTGTGGTCGCTGAGCAGCGCGAACGAGCCGTCGTAGCCCTGGAGGAGATCGTCGCCCGGCTTGTCGACCCCGTTGAACAGGGAGCCGAGCACGTACGGGCGGGTCGTGTCGTCGTGCTCGAAGCCGATCAGCACCTCCTCGCCGACGACGGGGAGCATGAGGAGTCCCCGCGCGTTGCCGGCGCTCGGAGTGAGGACGCGCGCCCACGCTCCTTCGGCGTCCGGGCCGAGCGCCGGGTAGTGGACCCGCACGCGACCCATGTCGTCCGGGTCCTGGTTGTTGGTGACCACGCCGAGGACGAGCTGCGCGGCGAAGCGGTTGGTTGCTTTCGTTCCGGTTGTGTTCGAGAGGAGCGTTTGTGGGGCCTCGGTGGCGAATCGCGTCTCGTACACGCTCCCGCCGCGAAGAATGTGCGTCGCGGCGGCGATGCGATACGTGCCGCTGAACTTCTTTCCTATTCCGGTGATGTCAACGGCGCTTCCCGCCTTGATCTTGGGGTTGCCGTCGCATACCCCCTCGGCGGCGACGTAGGCGTTGGCGAGCTTGTCGAGCAGCGCCTGCGCGACGGCCTGTCCCTCCGCGTGGCTCGCCACCGGCTCGGTCGCGATGTGGAGGCTCGCGCCGTCAAACGCCTTGCTGATCGTTTGGCGCTCGATGCCGATCTTCGCAAGCTGGTGCGGGTCTTTGGCGGTGGCGTCGATCGTGTCCTTGGTCTTGGGGTCGTGCGCGGCGAGCGTCACCTCCTCGACCTGCTGAATCGCGGTGACGCGGGGGCGGAAGGAGTGCAGTTTCTTGGGCCATTCGAGCTGGACCGGGCGCTGGTCGTTGGTCTGGCGGCGAAACTGCGCCGTGCCGTCCTGGACCACGAACTCGAAGCCGATCCGCTCGGCGAGGCGCCAGATGAAGTCCCAGTCGGTCTCGTTGTCCTGCTGGACGAACTCGTAGGGGTCGCCGCTCGCGTCGCTCTCCCAGTCGAGGTCCGTATCTCCCAGGATCTTCTCGACGATGTCGCTCGCGGTCTGGTTCTGGAAGGTGCGGACCTTCCGCGAGCGTTGCAGCACGTGAGAACCGTCGAAACCGCGCACGAGCAACTCGACGCTGCCCGGGCCGAAGTCGACGTCGAGCGAGACGATGTCGCCCTCGAACAGCGTGGTGGTGGTGAGTTCCTCGCGGGCGCCGAGCTTGATCACGAGATGGCTGCCGACGTTGAAGGGGTGCTCGTCGATGCTTTCCCCGCCCTTGGGGAACGTGGCGGTCAGGGTGCACATGTCGGGCAGCCGCAGGTAGTTGAGCACGCGCACCTCGCGAACCCGCTTAGCCAGGCGCTCGTCGATCTCCTCGCCGTCGACGAGGAGCGAGTAGAGCGCGACGTGTCGTTCCTGGGCGGTGGCGCTCATACGTGGTTCTCGAGTCTCGGGATGGTGAGCGAGGTCCCGCGCCTGATCCGGAGGGGATCGTCGATGTCGTTCGCCTCGGCGATCGCGCGCCAGTTCGTGGCGTCGCGGTAGGACTCGTAGGCGATCGACTGCAGCGAGTCACCGCCCTGGACCACGTGCGTCCTCATGCCCGGGGTGCCGCGGGTGGTCGGGTTCTGCGCCTGGCCGACCGGCGAGGTGGGCTCGGCCTGAGACAGCTCGAGCTCGACGAACGCGCGCAGCGGCTCGCCGTTGGGGTGGAACATCGCGTACTGGATCGAAAGCGACATCGGCGCGGCCTTGGGCAGCTTCACCGAGCCCCACGTGAAGGTAATGAACTTCGGCGCGCTGCCGTTTCCGTGCATCGCCCGCATGAGCTTGTTGGCGTCGTCCTTGACCGACGCGTCGGGGCCGTCGAGGCTCGTGTCCAGCAGCAGCGCGAGCTTGTAGGTCATCGGCATGCCGCCGCCGAACTCCGGGTCGGGCAGGTCCCGTCCCTGGGTCGGCTTGTACGTCCACACGTTGGTCTTGCTGACCGTGTAGGACTGCGGGTTGAACGCGCACTCGATCGAGTCGCCGCCGTCGATCTCGAGGCGTGCCTTCTGGAATCCGTTTGGGATGGCCATGGTTTGTCCTATTCGGGGAGGACGAGGCCTGAGTGGGCGATCTCGAGCGTCTCGGTGCCGAGCGTCGCAACGCCGTTCGCGTCGAATGACGGGCCGGTCCATCTGACCGGGAACGCATCGTGAAACGCGAACGTCCGCGTCCGGTCGTCGCTGTGGACGGTCAGCGTGATGTCGCCCGTCGCAGCCTTGACCTTGGTCTGGGCGAACCATTTCAGCAGCGTGTCCGAGTCGGTCAGGCCTCTTGACAGGATGAGGTTGGGGTAGGTGAGCCGGCCCGGGAGCTTGTGCGCGAACTCGTTGTTGCCGCCCTCGGCGTACTCGAACACCTCGAACGACATCTCGAGGCCCGAGCAGCGCGAGAAGTGCCCGACCGTGACCGAGCCGGGCAGCTCGATCTTGAAGATGTCATTCGTGAACAGCTCTTCGCCGCGCATCTTTCCGTACATCAGAACGGGTGCGAGATCAGCTGGCCCAGTTGCTCACGCTCCTCACGCACACGGGTGAGGAGGTCGCGGTAGGCCAGGTCGGGGTCGGTAGGTGCGGATGGGGTTGTCTCGTGCGATGTCGGTGAGACGCCCGGCGCAGGCGCCCGCGAGAGCTGTTGGGAAGAGGGCTCCGCGGGCGCCCGCATCGGTGGCTGGGGGGAGAGTGCCCTGGGCGCCACGTCGTCCGGAGGCGTCCAGGGCTGGGGGGAAGGTGAAGAAGGTGGGGATGCCTTAGCCGCGCGCGCCACCGTGCGCGCCGGCGGTTGTTGGGGCCGCGCCATCCGCGCCACCGGGGGCGGCGATGGCTTTTCCGGGCGCGCCATCTGCGCCACCGGGCGCGCCAATGGCGCTGGACCTACGTATTTGGGAGGCGCAACGCCATCGGCCGGCGGTTGACCGGGCTGGCGACGTTGCGTCAGCGCCGCCAGAGCGCGGCGGAACATGGACGGTGGTCGGTGTCCAGCCGGCGCTGACGCCGGCGCTGATGGCGCAGCGGGCGCGGGGCGGGGGGCCCGGTGGATCGTCGGGCGCGCCGGCGGTGCGGGTTGCCGGCGCACGATCTGCGGGCGCGCCGGCGTGGTCCGCGCGGGGGGTGACGGTGCCATTGGCCGGACGGGCGGCGGTCCGGGCGACGGCGGGGGTGGCGGTGTGCGCGGTGGCGGCGTCGCGGCTGGCGTGGGCGCCGGCGCCGGTTGCGAAGTGGGCGCCGGCGCCGGTTGCGAGCTAGGGACCGGCACCCGGTCGACCGTGGCGCGGGCGAGCTCCCGCCCGGGTTCGGTGACGGGGCGGCGGCCCGCCACGAGGCGCTGGCGGGCGGGTCGCGGTGGCGCTGGCGGCGTTGCGCTGGGCGCCGGCGGGGGCGCGGGGGGTGTTGTGTTCGACGCCGGCATGGGCGGTGGCGATGGGTGGCGCTCGGACGCCTCGTCACGCGCGGCCCGCTGCACCGCGGCGGCGGGAGCCTCGCCGACGGGGGACGGCGCCGGCAACTCCGGGCCAGCGCTGTCCGGCGCGACAGCGCTATCGACATGCACGACCGGCGCCGGCGCCGTCGGTTCCGGTGCCTTGGCCGGGCCCTCGCTGATCCGAGCGCCGCGACCGTACGGCGAGCCACCGCGCGCGGTCAGCCTGGCAACCCGGCGCGCGCTGCGCTGCTGCGGGGTGAGGGGGGGCAATGACACGACCGGGCCGGCCGTGACGTCCGGATGGGCGAGCGCCTTGTCCGGGTCTCCGAACAGCCACTCGAAGCTGGCCGGACCGATGCCCAGACTCTCCGGCGTGATCACCTGCGGACCGGATGCGGGCGCCGGCGTCGGCGGAGAGGATTCCGCAGACCGCGAGAAGGGCCGCGGGCCGGACTGCGGGGGCGTCGGCGATGGAGCCGACGCCGGCGCTCGAGCCAACGTGGGGCGGGGAGGTGCGGGCGACTCGGCAGATCGCCTGGGAAGAAACTCCGAATAATTCCCAGTTTCTTCCCTGATGCCCTCAGCCGCGGGCGCCGGGGTGGAGGGGGATACCGGCGTGGAGGGGGATGCCGGCGTGGAGCGGGGCGCCCGGCTGACGGTGGGCCGCGGCGGTTGGGCGGAAGCGGGCCGCGTCGGCGCGGACGGTTCTACCGGTTGCTCGGGAAGAAACTTCAGCATGGAGCCAGTTTCTTCCCGAGGCGCTTGGGGGCCGGGCGCCGGAGTGGAGCGGGGTGCTGGGGCAGGCGCGCGCATCAGCGACGGCGCCGGCGCGGGCGCGGGTGCGACCCCTTCGAAGCGCTCCGGCGGGAACGACACCGGCGCCGGCGCGGGCGCGGGTGCGACCCCTTCGAAGCGCTCCGGCGGGAACGACACCGGGGCCGGCGCGGCCAAGACGTCCGCCGCCGCCAGCACCGGCGCCACCAACGCCACCCGCGTCCGGGCCGCCGCCAGCCGGGTCGACTCCCGGAGCAGCTTCGGCTCGCGGGCGACCGACACGCGCGAGCCCAGCCCGTACCGTCCGGCCGGCGCGGCGCCACGCGCCACGCGCCGGGACAGGGCCAGATGTCGCCTAACGCTCATCGGTCAACGCCTCCGCCTCGGCCAGGAACAACCGCCGATCCCGGTGCTCGAGGTCGAGGATGGTGTCCGGCGGCCAGTGGAAGTGGTGGGCGAGGCGGGCCGTCTCCGCGAGCAGGTCCCGCGGCGACGGCCCAGTCATTCCCCCAGGCGTTCGTCCTCGACCTCGGTCATGTCGATCTCGAACCGCTGGGCGCAGTGGGGACAGTTGACGATCCCGACGGCATCGCCGTCCGAGTTCACCCGCTCGTAGATCCGTTGCAGGTGGTCGAAGTCCGCCGCGAACAGGCCCTCCATGAGGGCCGGCGTGATGTCGGTGACCGAACCGATGCGTGTCACCGTCCGTGCGAGCAGGAGGACCGAAAGGTAGGCCCCGTTGACACGAACGTTCGGATCGCGCAGCGGCTCGATCTCGTCCCGTGCGGTGGCGAGACGCATCGTGCCCTGACGATGCGTCTCGCCGTGGTCGTCCACGTACCCCACGGGGAGGGTGAAGCCGATCTCGGTCTGCATTCATCGACTCACTACTGGATGTCGATGTCCTCGGAGTGCAGCCGGACCGACTCCGTGAGCAGCGCGTTGGAGTTGGCGTCGACGCCCGAGGACGAGTAGCTCAGGATCGAGGTCTTCTGGAACGACCAGGTCTTGAGGATCGAGCCGTCCAGGTTGAGGTGGTAGATCTTGCAGTCCTTCTTGGTGTCGGGATCGGATCGTCCCTTGTCGTGGGTGTCCTTGAACCACTGGAACAGGGCGCCCTGATCGTCGACGGCCCGCTCGATCCCCCACTCGCCGGCGAGCGGGTTCTTGCCGCCGCCCGAGTGGGACAGGAGGTTCCCGGTGTCGTCCCAGGTGTTGTGGGTGATGTTCTCGAGTGTGAGCGTGGGTGGATCGAACTTGTGGAACATGAGTGACTCGGACACTCCGTCGATCTCCAGCTTCAACAGATTTCCAACCTGCACATCGGCCATTTTCGGCTCCCCTCAGTAGTGATTACTCCGCGCCTTCCGCGGTCTCCGGCGCGCCGCCGCCCGTGAACTGGCTGAGGCGGAACACCACGAATTCGGCCGGCTTGACCGGGGCGATCCCGATCTCGCATACGACCCGTCCTGCCTCGACCACCTCGGGCGGGTTGGTCTCGGCGTCGCACTTGACGTAGAACGCCTCCGACGGCGTCGCCCCGAACAGCGCTCCGCTGCGCCACACGTTGCGCAGGAAGTTCGAGACGCTGATCGACAGGCTCGTCCACAGGAACGGGTCGTTGGGCTCGAACACGCTCCATTGCGTCCCGCTGACGATCGACTCCGAAACGAAGTTGAACAGCCGCCGCACGTTGATGTAGCGCCACTCCGGGTCACTCGACAGCGTGCGGGCTCCCCAGATCCGAATACCGCGGCCCGGGAATGCGCGGATGCAGTTCAGCCCGTTCTTGTTGAGGCTTCCCTGCTCGGCGTGAGTCACCTGGAACGCGAGTCCGTTGGCGCCCATGATCACCTCGTTGGCCGGCGCCTTGTGCACGCCGCGCTGCTGGTCGACGCGTGCCCATACGCCGGCGATGTGCCCCGACGGCGGGATCGTGATCGGCCGGCGCGTCAACGGGTCCATGACCTCGATCCAGGGGTAGTAGAGCGCGGCCATCTTCGAGTCGTAGCCGGCCGCGTTCATCCGCCACTCGTAGGCTTCCTGCGGACTCAAATCGGCCGGACAGTCCAGAATCGCCATGCGCTCGCCGGCGTTCTCGCAGTGGGCGATCATCTTGCCCTGCAGATCCTTCACCCGGGCGCCGTTGCCGTTCGTGGAGAACTGCATCATGTCGGGCATCGAGATCATCGTGATCTCGTCGATCGCGGCCAGTCCGCCCATGCCCTGGCGCTTGGCGACATCGCCCTCGAAGTCAGACGGCTTGACCTCCGACGGCGCGGCCGACGGGACCTGGAGCGCGTACTTGCCCGGCGCGAGCCTGACCTCCGGGAGGCTTGCTCCGGTGTCCTCGATCTTGATCAGCTTGGACTCGGCGTTCACCTTGGTCGCGATGTAGGTACGGCCCTTGCGCAGCGACACGCCCGGGTACTCCTCGCGCTGTCCGCCCGAGCTGACGATGACCTTGTAGGTCGGGTCTCCCTCCGGCGGCGTCTCCTCCTCGCTGATCTCGACGTCGACGGTGCTGCCGGCTCCGTCCAGCGCCACCGCGCGCAGAGCCTCGACGCCGCGATCCGTGGCCGCGGGAAGGGCGGTGCGTGCGGCCACCTTGCCGTTCTCGTCGGCGCCGACGCGAACGACCCAGCAGAGGCTGCCGCCGTTCTGGAAGTAACCGTAGACGGAGTGCGCGAGGTAGGCGCCCTCCATGAACGGACCGTTGTCAGGCGTGGTGGTGTCACCGAAGATGCGGGCGAACTGGCTCCAGTTCGAGATCCGCATCGGCACGTTGACCGGACCGCCCGGCGCAAGTCCGACGAACGCGGCAACCGCGGTGCCGACGCCCTCGATTGGCTTCTTTCCGCTCGACACCTCCTCGACGTACACGCCGGGGGTCAGGTATGTAGGCATGTTGCTCCTCGTGACGCAGTGACTGGTGTGTGTAAGTTCATGCCGCGCTCCTCCCGCGCTTGCGGGCCCCCGGCGGACCGACGACGACGTCCACGCCGGCGCCGGGGACGGTGACCGTCGCCTCGGCCTCTTCACCGGCCGGAGTGCGGACGAGCACGCGGTGAGTTCCGGCGCCGACTCGCGAAAGGCGGAACCGGCCGGCGAGATCGCTGGCGGCCCATGCTCCGAGGTCCGGTAGCGCGACCCAGGCGTGCGCGACCGGCTCGCCGTGCGAGTCGCGAACGGTCCCGCCGAGCCCGTGCAACTCTTCAACGCTCGCCGCGCGGCCGTCGGATTGCCGCATGCGGATGGTGCGGGTCCTCACCTCTGGGCCGCGCTCGAACCTGGCCCCCGACTCGACCGCGATCTGAACCACGTAGTCGATCGAGGCCTTGTACTGGCCCCCGACGGCGTTCCAGAAATCCGCCTTGTCCTCACGCGGGCGTCCCACCGCGGTCTCGATCGGGCCGCGGACGCCGCTCGCCCGCTCACCGAGCAAGTCGTCGGGGAGCCGTCCATGCGAGAACAGGATCGCCAGGAGCTGTGAGAGGAGCCGGTGTTCGTCCTCGACCGCCTTGGTCCAAGCGGTCACCGCGTAGGTCAAGGCAAGACGGAGCGGGGGCGCCAGCAAGACCCCGTCACGCGGTTCGGGGCTGCTCGTGGCGCGGTCGCGTGCCTCGCGGAGGTCGTAGAGGAACAGGTTGACCGCCGGACCGGTCAGCTTTCCCGACCATTCGCGCGACGGCGCGTCGAACGAGATCTCGACTCCGTCGAAGCCGTGGCGGCGCAGATCGGCCCGGAGCAGGCCGCGCAGCCCCTCGTCGAGATCGGCGATGACCGTGTTGAGTGGGACGTCGACGACCGCGCTCATTGCTCGATGTGCAAGCCGGTGAAGGTGAGCCCGACCGATTCGTAGTTCTCGCCAGGCTGATACGAGCTGACCATGCAGTCGTCCATGGTCAGCGTCAGCTGGCGGACCCATCCGAGCGGCGTCAGCTTGCGCACCACCAACGTCGCGGTGACGCCCAGTGGGCCGTCAGTCAGGGCCTTGGCCAGAACCGGCGAGTCGCTGTCGGTTGGACGCGTGATGTGGAGGCCGGTAGCCCGCTCGCCTCGCATGTGGCTGTCGAGGCTCCACGACGACACAGCGGTGCCGTCGAGCACGCCCGGCAGCGTGAGCGTGACCGGCGTCTCTTCGGCATGACCCCGGGCGCGGCGCAGCAAGGCCATCGTCGACGTGTTGCCGGCGCGGCGCTGCAGGGCGAGCATCGACGCCGTCCCATCGGTCCGCCGAGCGGCGGTACTCCGGTCGACCGACTCGGATACGCGGTGGGAGGTCATCGCCCTAGACACAGCGCGCCGGCCTACTCGTCCCGGGCGGGAGGCACAGTTTGGTCACAGTCGGCTTCTGTCCGCTGCGGACCACGAGGGTCTCGACGAAGCCGACGCGGTTGGGCGCGGTGACCTCGAACTCGAGCTTGGCGCCGTCCCGCAGCGAGGCGTGCTTGAAGATCGGTGTCAGTTCGACGTGGCCACGGCGGGCGGCGAACCTTCGCCGGGCGAATGGGCAGCCGCCACCCCGGCAGGTGACAGTCAACTTCCCGCCTCGCGGGATCCCGGTCACCGCCAGCTGGCTTGCCACACTCGAGGCGGGGGAGAACGAGAGCGTGAAAGGGACGTCGGCCTTGATCCGCCCGTACTTGAAGGTGACCTGGCGGCTGAGCCGCGTGGTGCCGCCCACCGACAGCGTCGCCGACAGGGTGTAATGCTGGGAGAGCATCGTCTGCCCCTTGCGGTTCAGCACGATCCTCATCGTGGTCCGGCCGCCGGTGTTGACGGAGTACGAACGCGCGGCGACCTTGACCGTGTGATGGCCCTTGCTCGCCGGGCGCGCGGTCAGCTGGATCGCGCCCGTGCACGTGCCGGGACCGGATCCTCCGCCGCAGGCGATCGTCAACCGCAAGGCGGGTCCAAGCGTCGACGCATCCGCGATCGAGGCGGTCAGCGGCGGGAGCGTGGTGAACACGCGATCGCTCGTCGTTGTCTGCCCATCGGCGTTGGTCGCGACGACGTCGAAGTGGTAAGTGGTGTTCGGCGTAAGCCCGGTCAGCGCGGCGGTGAACGGCAGCGGTGCGTTGCCGGCGCCGATGTGAACCGGCGAGGTACTCGAGCCGTAGCTGGTCGTGGGGCCGAAGTTGACGACGACCGTCGTGTCCTGGAGGTTCGGGTTGACGGCGGCGGACACCGTCGCGGTAGTCGTCGTGATACCGCTGGCCGACACGCCGCTCACCGACGGAGGGGCGACCTGGTAGGCGCCGGAGTCGCACGCGGTGCCGACCGGGCGGCCCACGCCACGCTGATCGGTGCTCAGCACACATGTGGTGACGTGGTGGATCGCCGCGCTGCCGGGCTGGAGCGCGATCGTCTGCGTCGGCCCGCCGTTGTCCGCGAGGCCCGTCAGCTTCGGATCCGCGTGGAGGAACCCGGCCGGGCAGGAAGCGGACGCGAACTCGACGTTGCCTCCTTGATCGACGAGCACGCCGGCGCAGTTCAGATTGGGCGGGGCGGCGACGTTCCCCGCGACGATGGAGTTCGCCACCGTGATGGTGCCACCGGCGCCATCGAAGCCGCCGCCCGCGCCGGCCGCCGAGTTGGCGGTGAGCGTGACGTGCGTCAGCGTGCTCCCCATCGCGCGCTCGTTGATTCCTCCGCCCGTGCCGGGCAGGCCCGCTGCCGGCTGCGGCCTTGCGTTCTGATTGCCGTTGGTGCCTGGCGCGCCGCCGCCCGCGGCAGAGTTCGCAACAAGCGTCGAGTTGGTGATCGTCATGTCGGCGGTCGAGTCGATCGCCCCGCCAGAGCCGCCGGCCCCGCCTGAGCTGCCGTTTCCGCCAAGGCCGGTCCCGTTGACGTTTCCGCCTCTGGCACCCTTGCCGCCGACGCCCGTCCGGTTGCCGACCAGCGTGCTCCCGGAGACGAACAGAGGGCCGCTGCTCTCGATTCCCGCGCCCGAGCCGCCGGCGGCGCCGGGCGAGGCGTTGCCGCCGTCGACGTTGCCGGCGGCGTCCGCACCCGGCGTGCCGTCCGTTCCGGCGCCGGTGGTGTTCCCGGCGATCGTCGAGTTCGTGATCGTCAACGTACCGGCGTTGCTGATCCCGGCGCCGTTCCCGCCGCTGCCGGAGGCGCCCGGGTTCTGGTCGGGCGGACCGTGGTCGCCCGCGGCGCCCGCACCGGTGGTGTTCCCGGTGATCGTCGACCCCGAGATCGTGAGCGTGCCGGTCCTGCTGTTGCTGATGCCGCCGCCATCGCCGCCGTTGCCCCCGCCGCACCCGCCGCCCGGATTCGCGGCCAGGCACTGACCGTTGATCCCTCCGTCGCCCGTGCGGTTTCCGGTGACGATCACGCGGGTGAGCGCGAGCGAGCCATTGTTGAGGATGCCGCCACCCGGGAGCCCGAACAGGGGTTGACCGAGGCCGCACATTCCACCGCCGCACACCGATCCGGTGCTGCCTCCGGTGACGGTCACGTCGCTGATCGCGACGTGCGCGGTGCTGGCGACGACGAACACCTGCGAGGCGCCGGCGGCGGTGATCGTGGTGATGGCCGCGCCGGCGCCGGTGATGGTGGCGTCCCCGCTGAGACCAAGCGCCCCGCCGGTCAGGACATACAGACCGGTTGGTATGTTGATCGTGGTGACCCCGGTGGCGGGGGTGGGCGCGCAGTCGGGCTCGGCGGTTCCGTTCGCGTACAGCGTCGCCTCGCGCAGCGAGCAGGTCCCGTTGCCGGCCTGGATCTCGTCGAGCGTGGTGTTCACGGTCACCGTCGTGGCGGCGCCGGCGACCGCGGGTCGGATCGCCGTCAGTGCGAAGGTGAAGAGCACCGCAGCCGCCACCGCGGCTGCCCACAACAAAGTCATCGGACGTCTGTCAATGCTCATTTGCGAACGCAAGACGCGTCCGCCAACTCATTCCTTCCCAGATCCCGCTCGGGCGGCTCGCACGTCGGCTCGGAAGCGCTCAAACCTGGTCGCGGTCGGCGTCGTCGACGAGCGGCGCGCTCGGTGGGAGCACGCGGTGCCGGATCGGAGGGTGTCTCTAGACGCAGCGGGTTGGTCTACTCGTCCCAGGCGCGAGGCACTCATGGTTCACTGCGGGCGGCTGGCCGCTGCGGATCGTGAACGTCTCGACCTCTCCGACCTGGTTGGCGGCGATGACCTTGATTTCGAGGGTCGTGCCCGCGTGCAGCGGCTTGTGCTTGAACGCGGGCGCGAGGACCACCCGGCCACGGCGCGGCGCAAAGGTCCGCGCTTGGAATGGGCAGCCGCGGCCGTGGCAGGTGACGGTCACCTTTCCACCATGGGGGACGCGGGTCACGGTCAATTCGCGGGCGACGCTCGAAGCGCTGGCGAACGCCCACGTGTAGCCGATCGGGGACTTGACGAGCGGATAGCGGAACGTGACCCTCCTGGTCAGCGGCGTCGTCCCTGCCACCGACACGGTGCTGAGGAGTGTGTAGTGCTGGCTCAACATCGCCTGTCCCTGGCGGTTGAGCAGGAGCTTCGCCGTCACGCGACCGCCGCTAGCCACCGAGTAGGTGCCGGAGGCGACGGTCAGGGTGCGCCCGCGCCGGTGCTTGCCCGGGTCGCTGGCGCTGAGACTGATGGGTCCGGTGCAGATGCCGGGCCCGGTTCCGCCACCGCACGCGATCGTCAGGGCCAGCGCCGGACCGGTCGTGGTGGCGCCCGCGATCGAGGCCGTCAGGGGCGGGAGCGTGGTGAGGACGCCGTCGCTGCTCGTGGTCAGCCCGTCAGCGTTGGTTGCCACCACATCGAAGTGGTAAGTGGTGTTCGGCGCGAGGCCGGTGAGCGCGGCGGTGAACGGAACCGCCGAGTTGCCGGCGCCGAGATCGACGGCTGTCGTGCTCGACCCGTAGCTGGTCGTAGTGCCGTAGTTGACGACGACAGCCGTGTCCTGGAGGTTCGGGTTGACGCTCGTGGCGACAGTCGCGCCACTGGTCGTGATTGCGCCGGCCGACACTCCGCCCCCCGACGGAGGCGCGACCTGGTATGCCCCGGAGTCACACGCCGCGCCGACCGGACGGGCTGCGCCACGCTGGTCGGCGCTGAGCACGCACGTGCGCACATGGTGGATCGCCGCGCTACCGGGCTGCGGCGCGACCGTCTGCGTAGGCCCGCCGTGGTTGCCCAGCGACGAAAGCCGCGGATCGCCGCGCAGGAACCCGGCCGGACAGGATGTGTCGCCGAACTCGACGTTGCCGCCCTGATCGGTGATCACCCCGTCGCAGTTCGCGTCAAAGACGGCCTGGTTCGAGGCGATGATCGAGTTGCCGACGGTGATCGTTCCGCCGTCCCCGTCGACGCCACCCCCGAAGCCGGGCGTCCGGTTCCCAACGATGGTGACGTGAGTGAGCGAGGCGCCCATCCGGAGCTCCTCGATTCCGCCGCCGTTCGCGCCCCCGACCTGACTGGGGGTGATGCCGCCCGGGGTGCCGCCCTGCCCGGATGCGCCAGAGAGCGAGATGGAGTTGTCGGCGATCGTCGAATTGGAGATCGTCAGGTTCGCATCCGAGGCGATACCGGCCCCAGGGCCGCCGATGCCGCCGGGATTTCCGTCGGCACCGTGCCCGATCACGTTTTGGGCGTTGGCAAGACTGTTCCCGCCATTGCCGCCGGGGGCGCCGCTTCCGGTCTCGTTTACGCTGATCGTGCTGCCCGAGAGGACCAGCTGCGCTCCGAAATCATTCTCGATCCCGCCGCCTGCACCACCGTCGCCTCCGCTGCTCGCGAGCCCACCGTTGACGCCCACTCCGGTCCCACCATTTGCACCCTGACCGCCAGCCCCGGTCGTGTTGCCGGCGATCGTCGAGTTCGTGATGGTCAGCGTCTGGAAGTTTGCGATGCCACCCCCACGGCCGCCGCTGCCCGAGGTCCCAGCCTCGCCGCCGAAGGCGACGCTGCTCTGCACTCCCGGCTTGCCCGAGGCACCGGCTCCGGTGGAGTTGGCGGTGATCGCGGAGTTAGCAATCGTCGTCGTACCGAAGTTGGCGACGGCGCCGCCGTCGCCGCCGTTCCCGCCCGGGCAGGGGGATTGGATCTGTGGCACGCAGTTCGTCTGGGTCGCCCCCGGGCTCGTGCGGTTGCCCGTGACGATCACGCGGGTGAGCGCGAGCGTGCCGCCGTTGTTGATAATGCCGCCGCCAACGTCGCCGACCACGGGATCGTTCGTGCCGCATGCGAACGCGCACGTCTGACCGCTGACCCCTCCGGTGATCGTCGCGTCGCTGATGGTCGCGCTGGCCTGAACGCCGACCTCGACCACCCGCGAGCCGCCGGCGGCGTCGATCGTGGTCGTACCCGCGCCGGCGCCTGTCAGCGTCGCGCTTCCGGTCAGAGTGAGAGCCTGGCCCCTCAGCCGGTACAGCCCGTCCGGGACGACGATCGTGGTGATCCCGGAGGCCGTGCCCGGCGCGCAATCAGGCTCGGCCGTGCCGTTCGCAAACAGAGTCGCCTCGCGCAGCGAGCAGGTACCGTTGCCGGCCTGCGTCTCGTCGAGGGTGGTTGTGACCGTGACCGTCGTCGCGGCGAAGGCGGGTGCCGGGTGGACCGCGGTCAGCGCGAACGTCAACGTCACCGAAGCCGACACCGCGGCTACCCAAATCGGAGTCATCAGATGTCTGGCAACTCTCACCTGCGAACGCAAGACGCGTCCGCCAGCGCAATCCTTCCCAGCCGATCAGGCGGCGCGAACGTCGGCGTGAAAGCGCTCGAAGTCGGCTTCGAGCGTGAGACGCCCCTGCTTGGCGTATTCGTGGGCGACCGCGCGCACCAGGTGGCGCATCTCGATCCGCGTGCCCTCGTCGGCTGCGCTGAACGCGGCGGCCAGCGAGCAGTTTCGGATCGCCCCGCCGGACAGCTTGAAGCGCTCGGCCAGGAAGTCCAGGTCGACATCGTCTGCCACCGGCGCCGCGCCCGGGAGCATGCGCTCCCAGATCCGCCGGCGATCCGATGGCTCGGGGAACGGGAAGTCGATCACGAAGTCGAGGCGGCGCACGAACGCGTCGTCGAGGTTGCGACGGAAATTCGTGGCGAGGATCACCGCGCCCGGATAGCCCTCCATGCGCTGGAGGAGGTAAGCGACCTCCATGTTGGCGTAGCGGTCGTGAGAGTCCGAGACCTCCGAGCGCTTCCCGAACAGCGCGTCGGCCTCGTCGAAGAACAGGATCGCGTTCGAGCCGTCGGCTGCGGTGAAGATCCGCTCGAGGTTCTTTTCGGTCTCCCCGATGTACTTCGACACCGTGCTCGCGAGATCGACGCGGAACATCTCGAGCCCCAACTCACCGCCGAGCACCTGCGCCGCCATTGTCTTCCCGGTTCCGGATTCGCCCGCGAATAGGACCTTGAGCCCCTGGGCGCGGGAGACGGTCGTCTCGTAACCCCACTCCGACAGCACCCGGTCGCGGTGGCGCAGGTACGCGGAGATCGATCGCAGGACGTCGAGCGGGCGCTCGGCCAGGACCAGGTCCGCCCACCCGTACGTGGGGTCGAGTCGCGTGGCCAGCTCACCGAGCCGCGAAGAGGAGGCGTGCCTGGCGCCCATGTCGAGGTCCGCGGGCGCCGGCGCCGGCTCGCCGCGCGAGCGGGCCGCGATCACGCTGACCTCGCCGGCGGCGCGAATCTGCTCGACCGACAACCTGAACTTCGCCGCCACCTCGCGGGCGTCGGCCCCACCGGTGAGCTCACGCCAGGCGCGCCGGCGCTCGGCGAAGGCGGGGAACGGCACGTCGACCACGAGCGCGGTGCGCTCGCTCAGCGCGAGCGCCTCGCGTCGCGAGCCGGCGGCCAGCACGATCCGGTCCGGGCTCTCGTCGATCGCGCGCAGCAGGCGACCGCGCTCGACGGGGGTGAGATCCTCGAGGCCGTCGATACAGAACAGCCCGCCCTGAAGCGCGGCGGCCAGCCGCGCGTCGGCGAGTGCATCTCCTCGCTCCAGCTCGCGCGCGCCGAGCATGACCACCGGCGTGCCCGCAGCGGCGGCGAGTACCGCGCCGGCGTCCGGCCCGCAGGCCACGAGCGGCAGACGGGTGTCGGCAGCCAGCAGCAGCCTGAGCCGCTCGGTCGCCTGGTCGCGTCCGGTCAACGGATCCGGCGTGACGCGGCGCAACGAGATGCCGGCGCTCGCGTCGGCGAGGTCGACCGCCCCGAGGACGAAGGCGGCCAGCCGGTCGGCGACCTTGACCTGACGGTCGGCGAGCGTCGTCCCGGCCTCGCCGGGCAGCAGCCGGAGGGCGCCCTGGCCGGAGAGCGGTGCGCCGGGAGCAAACCGCGCCAAGACCTCGCTCGCGGCGAGCGTGTCGTCGGCCAGCAGGGCCGCGGTCAGGCGCGGACTCGCCAGCTTACGGGTGACGTCGTCGTGCAGGTAGGCGTACAGGCGACCGAATCGGGGGTCGAGCTCGGGAGCCGCGCACAGGGCCAGGACGAGGCGGTCGAGCGCGTCCAGCCCGAGGCGGTCCGCGGCGAGGATGAGCGCCGGCGCCGGCGGCGGCTCTCCTGGATCCGCGGCAAGCGCGACGGCCTGCTCGTCGGAGATATAGAGCCCGCGCAGTGCGTCGTGCGGATCGGCGCCGCGGGCGACCGCCGCCTGCACGGCGGCCCGCAGGCGTGCGTCGAGGAAGGCAAACAGCTCGTCAGATCCCGCGGGCGACATCTTCTGCCTCGCGCTCGAGAGCGTCGCCGGGCTGCGAGACGGTGAGCGGGCCGCTGCGCGGCGCGCCTCGCTGCTGGACGACGTGGACGAGCTCGTGGCTGAGCAGCTCGCGTCCGGCGGGGGTCGTCGGCTGGTACTCGCCGGGGCCGAAGAAGATGTCACTGCCGACGGTGAAGGCCCGGGCGGACACGGAGCGCGCCAGCGCCGCGGCGCCGTGGTCGGTGTGCACGCGCACGTCGGCCAGTGAGTCACCTAGCGCCGCGCCGAGGCTCGCGGCCACGGCGGGTTGCGCGGGCTGCCCGCCGCCGCGTGCCGCGGCGATCGCCGTCTCGACGTCGGGGTGAACCACGCCTCCGGGGAGGATCCCTTCGCCGTCGCGCATGCGGGCGATGGTGCGCGCGAAGCCGCGGTTGCCGACCGCCGTGGCGATCCGGGTCAACGGCGACTCGGCCGGCGCTCGCTCCGACCGAGGCGAGCGGCTCGGCGCATGGTCTCGCTTTGACTCCACACCGTGAAAGTTGTCGGACATCTGAACCCCTTAGACGCCGTGGGAAGGTTTGGCCTTCCCGACCAGTCTAATCAGATGTCTGACGACTGACGACCACCGAGGGGGACCGACCGTGCGCCGGCCGCGATCAGCTGACCTGTACTTTGCCCTGGTTGCCGGGGCTGGAGATCGTGATTACGCCACCCCAGGTGCACATCGCCTGGCAGCCTTGATGCAGCGCGGGCTGGCCGCCGACCATGACCTTGCCGGCGCCCGGCGTCCACGGTGTGTTGACGGCTGGGACGCACGGGGCGGGCGTGAACGCGCCGGACGCGGCGGCCGTGGCGGCCGCGACGGCGGGGTTGGCGATCGCACCGCACATCCCAAAGGAGGGGATGTTGACGAGCGGGACGTAGTCCGCGATGTTCGCCGCCGGTGTGTCCGCGTTGACCGGCGTGCTCTTGGGCGTCGTGGCGAGCGGCACCGCGGCGGGTGGTGTGGCCATCGAGCAGGAGACCGTCGCCGAGGCGCTGAGGAGCGGTGGCATCGCGCGCCACTGTACCCCCGCGTCGCGGTCCGCGCAAATTCACGAGGGGACGACTGACGTGCTTGCCGAGTTCGCCCTCGACGACGTGCGCTTCCAGGAGCTGGTGAGCGAAGCGCGCACGCGGATCGCTCGCCACTCGCCCGACTGGACCGAGCACAACGTGTCGGATCCCGGGATCACGCTGCTCGAGCTGTTCGCCTGGTTCACCGACATCCTGGTGTACCGGATCAATCGGATCCCGGACCGGCTCCACCTCGCACTGCTGGAGCTGCTCGGCGTCGAGCCGGCGCCGCCCCGGATCGCGCGTGCCGGCGTCCGGTTCCTGCTGGACCCGTCCACCGGCGACAGGACCGTGCCGCCGGGCACCGAGGTCGCCGCGCCGCGCACGGCCGGTCAGGACGCGATCGTGTTCCAGACGACCGAGGCGCTGACGCTGCCGGCGGGTGAGCTCGCATTCCATGCGCTCGAGCCCCAGGCGCCGGGTCACGCGGTGCTGCTCGGCTTCGAACGTCCGCTGTCCGGTCTCGTGATCCGCCTCGAGATCGACGCTCAGCCGGCGGACCGAGGCGCCTCGCGCCTGGCGCCGGCGTGGGAGGCGTCGGGTCCGGCCGGCATCTGGCTACCGACGAGCGTTCTGCGGGACGAGACCGACGGGCTCCTGCTCGGCGCAGGCGCGATCACCCTCGCCGTGCCCGCGCAGACCGCCGCCGGCGCCATCGACGGGCACGAGCTCCACTGGTTGCGCTGCCGGGCCGCGGGCCGCCCGCCGGTCGTGGCGCGCCGCGCTGAGGTAGCGGGTGGCACCGTTCCGGCCGTTCACGCGGCCACGGTCGTCGGGGAGTCGCTGGGCGTGGCCGAAGGGGTCCCGGGCGTCGCGTACCCCTTCAGGCATCGGCCTCTGCTCGAGCTGGAACCCGGCGACACGCTCGAGGTGGCGGAGCCCGGTGAGCAGGAGTGGGTCCGGTGGCAGCCGGTCGCCTCGTTCGCACGGAGCACGGCAGGCGATCGCCACTTCATGCTCGACCGCGAGCGGGGCGAGATTCGGTTCGGGCCGGCCATTCGCCAGGCGGACGGCGGCTGGCGTCAGTTCGGGGCGGTGCCCGCGGCAGGGTCGGCCCTGCGCTTCACGCGGTACCGGCACGGCGGCGGGCGCGCCGGCAACATCGCCGCAGGCGCGCTGACGACGCTCGTGACCCGCCTGCCTGGCGTCGTGAGCGTCGCCAACCCGGAGCCTGCGGGCGGGGGCGCCGATGCCGAGCCGCTCGAGAGCGCACGCCGGCGCGCCGCCCTGGAGTTGCGCACCCGCACCCGCGCGGTCACCGTCGAGGACTTCGAGCGCCTGACGGTCGAGGCCTCGCCGCGGGTGGCGCGTGCGCTCTGCAGCGCGGCGCCCGGGGGCGGTCCGGTCCGTGTGCACATCCTGCCGCGGATCGATCCACCTGATCGCCTGCTGACGATCCAGGAGCTCACGCCGGATGAGGACCTCATGCGGTCGCTCGCCGAGAAGCTCGACGAGCGACGCCTGATCGGCACGAGCGTGGTGCTCCTGCCCGCCCGGCTGCGCGGGGTGAGCGTGGCTGTCGATGTCCGCGCGGTGCCGCTGGCCGATCTCGAACGTGTACGCCAGGACGTCGAGCACGCGCTGTACACGTACCTGAACCCGCTGATCGGTGGGTCCCCGGATGGCCCCGGCGCCGGCTGGCCGGCTGGGCGCGCGGTGGGTCAGGGCGAGCTGTTCGGGATCGTCTACGGGATCAGCGGGGTGCAGTCGGTGAACGTGCTGCGCATGTACGAGACCAACCTGCGCACGGGTGAGCAGGCGGCGCAGCCCGTCGACAGTCACCTGCCGATCGAACCGGACGAAATGGTCGCGTCCGGCCGGCACTTCGTCAGGGCGAGCGCTGGGACTTAGACCGTGGCCGATGAGATCCAGTCAGGCGGCGCCGGCGCCGGTCCGTTCATCACCTTCGCCGGTGGCGGGTTCGGGACGATGCAGATCGAGCGGGTGGTCGGCGGCGATCCGGCGCCCGAGCCGGTCTCGGCTCGCGGTTACCTGCGCGGCCACCTGCCGGCGATGTACGCCGAAGAGGACTTCGCCATGCGACTGGTGTCCGCCTTCGAGGCGGTACTCGACCCGCTGGTGGCGACACTCGACAACCTTCCCGATCACTTCCGGGCCGGGTACGCGCCGCGTGACGTGCTCGAGCTGCTCACCGACTGGCTCGCGCTCGAACGCGACGAGCTGCGTTCGGGCGAGGAGCGCCGGCGCATCGTCGAGCGAGCTCCCGAGCTGATGCGGCTGCGCGGGACGAAAGCCGGGCTTGCGCTCGCGCTCGAGCTCGCGTTTCCCGGCGTTCCGTTCAGGATCGAGGACGCCGGCGGGGTCAGCTGGTCGCTCGACCCGGATGCCGCCTGGAAGGAGGCCCCGGCGGCGTTCGTCATCTACTGCGACATGCCCCTCGCCGAGAACAGACTGGCAGCCGTCGCGCGCCTGATCGATCAGGCCAAGCCGGCTCATGTTGCCCACCGGCTGCGCGTGCGCGCGGCTGAGCCCCAGGAGGAAGGTGGCGCGTGAGGGTCTGCAGCGCCTGTGGCCGGGAGAACCCGGACGACGCTGATTTCTGCGTCTGCGGCGAGTACCTGCGCTGGGAGCCGACCGGCCAGGTGCGGGCGGTGCCCGGGCCGGCCTCGGGCCAGGTCGCTGTGGCCGACGGGAAGGAGGCCGCCGAGGCGTCGGGGCCGCCCGAGCCGGTCTTGGACGTCGATCCGAGCGTGACCCTGGCGCCGGCCGCAGTGCCGCAGACGCCGGCCGCGGTGCGGCACGCGCCGGTCACTAGCGCCGGCGACGGTCGCGGCGCCGCCGCGCTGACGCTGCGTCCGGTCGATCGCGAGGGCGCCCCGGGTGAGCCCGTGGCGGTCGAGGTGGAACCGGGCTCGCGCGCGACGATCCTCGGCCTGATCCGCAATCAGTCCGACGTGGTCGACAACTTCGACCTGACCGTGCGCGGCCTGCCCGACGGCTGGTGGACGGTGACGCCGGCGACCGCCTATCTCGTTCCCTACGGCACGAGCGGAATCTACGAGCAGGAGATCGAGATCCATCTCCACCCGCCGCGCGCTCCCGAGGCGCACGCGCGGCCGTGGGCCTTCGAGGTGGTCGCGGTGTCGCGCGCGCACGGAGGCGAGGCCGCGAGCGCCCCGGCCAGCGTCGCCATCCAGCCGTATTTCGACATCGCCGCCGAGCTGCGCCCCGAGCGCCGGTCCGGCCGGCTAAAGGCGCGCTACACGCTCACGGTGCGCAACCGCGCCAACGCCCGCACCGAAGTGGCCGTCGCCGCCGAGGATGAAGACGGCGAGTGCGAGTTCCGCTTCGCGCAACCGAGCGTCGCGATCGAGCCCGGTAACGCGATCGAGTGCCCGTTCACGTGCCTGCCGCCGCGCCAGGTGTGGCTCGGCCGGACGGTCGAGCGTCGCTTCCAGGTTCTCGCCAACCCGGTTGGAGTGGTCTCGTCCGTGCCGCCGCCGCCGCGGGCCGGAGTGTTCCGCCAGCGAGCGTGGCTGCCGTGGTGGCTGGCCATCGTCGCGCCGATCGCGGTCGTCGCGGCGGTGGCGCTGATCTCGCTGCTGCCCAAGCAAGCGAAGGTGCCGAACCTCAAGGGCGCCGCGAACGTGTTCGCCGCTCAAAAGCTCGTAAACAGCGCCGGGTTCCAGCTCTCCCCGCGCACGACCTCGGTCCTCGACGCGACCAAGCAGCCGGGCGGGATCGCGGACCAGAGCCCGCGCGCCGGTACGAAGGCCAAGCGCGGATCGATCATCACGGTGGCGGTGTACACCGGCACCGGAAAGGTCGACGTGCCCTCGGTGCTGGGCGCGACGCCCGGACTGGCCGACCAGGCGCTCCGCGCCTCGCAGCTCACGCTCGGAGCGGTCAGTCCGCAGCCGCTCAACCCCGAGGGAAAGATTCGCTCGCAGATACCGCTGGCCGGGACGAAGGTCGCGGCGGGGACCGCGGTCGCCGTGTTCATGGCCCCGGCCGGCGGCGGGGCGGCCGCGCGCACCGGGCCGAGCGCCCGGAGCAAGGCCGCGGCTGCCGCTGCCGCGGGTGCCGCGACCCCGGCCGCGATCGCCGCCGTCGCCGCCCAGGCGGGCAAGGGCCCGATTGCGATTCCGCAGTTGAGCGGCGATCCGACCGCCGCCGCCGGGAAGCTCTCGCAGCTTGGGCTCGTGCCCGTCGCGACCAAGCGATTGGCCACGGTGCCGGTCGGGCAGCTGGCCGGAACCGTGCCGGCGGCCGGGGCCAAGGTGTCGAAGGGCGCGCAGGTCGACCTCCTGATCTCGAACGGCTCGCCACGGCTCGCTTACGACGACGGTCACGCGATTCACGTGATCGACCCGACGACCGGCAAGCCCGCCGGCCGCGTCGCCGCCGACACGGGACCGGACGTGGAGGCCTCTTGGAGTCCCGATGGGACGCACCTGATCGAGTCCGACGGTGGGCGGCTCGTGCTCGTCCAGCCGAGCGCCCCGAAGACGTTCACGCTCACCCCGCCCACGCCGGGTGTCGAGGATCTCAATCCCGCGTTCGCGCCGACGACGAAGGCGCTGATCATCGCGTTCGTGCGCCGCGGCGCGGGCGGCGCGCGGCTGTGCTTCGCGACGATCGGCCGGTTCGCCCTGAACGCCGACTGCACCTCGGCGCCCGGATGGGATCTCGGCGGCGAGGTCGACTGGTCGCCGGACGGCTCGACCATCCTCGTGCTCGGCACCCGCAACCGTGGCGCGAACTTCGGGCTGCTCGCGTTCACCAGCAACGTCCCGTTTTCCACTCACGCCGCCGATTGGGGGCACGGCACGCTCCAGACGAACGCCTCGGTCCCGGGTCAGGGCGTGTTCGCCGGCGAGTTCTCGCCCGACGGGAAGCGGATGGCGCTCGTCTCGAACATCGGCAGCTCCGACTTTCACCTGTACGTCGTTCCCGCGGGAACGTTCACCCCGACGCCGGCGCAGCAACTGCCCGTGCGCGCGTGTCAGGTGAGCTGGCGCTCGGACGGCCAGGAGCTCGCGGTCATGCAGCCGGACGGCCTGTGCGGTCCGACCGCGACCGGCACCGTCGTGGGCGTCGATCTGTCCAATCCGCGGACTCCGACCACGCTCGCCACGCGTGCCGCGCACCCGCAGTGGCAACCGGTGGCGAATGGTGGCTGACGCGATACAGCGGACCCAGGAGTTCGTGCTCGTGCTCCCGGGCGGCGCGCGTGTTCCGATCAGCGGTCAGCTCACGATCGGTCGAGGCGACGACTCGGCGGTCAGGCTCGACGATCCGACCGTGTCGCGCCGGCACGCGCGGATCGTGCTGGGCCCGACTGGGCCGGTGATCGAGGACGCGGGGTCGCGCTTCGGCGTGCTGGTCGACGGCGAGAAGGTGGCGGCGCCGCGCTTGTTGGTCGCGGGGGCGCAGATTCGGCTCGGCAATGTAGCGCTGTACGTGGAGCGGGCTGCGCCGTCTCCTTCTGCTGCGCCCGTGGCTCCCGGCCCCGATGCGAACGCCACCGTGGTGGTCCCAATCGGCGCGACCCGCGACGGTCTGCGCGCGGCCCCGTCACCGTCCGACGGCTCGATCCGCCCGCGGCTGCGTTCGGGCTGGGCGCTCAAGCGGGTGGCCGATGACGCTGACGACGTGCGCTACGTCCTGCGCGACCTGCGCACCAACGCCTTTCTGCGCATGGACGAGCAGGATGCCCAGCTTCTCGAACTGCTTGACGGCCGGCGCACCATCGGCGAGCTGCTGGGCGAGGCGACGAGGCTCCTCGGACCGGCCGGCCCGACACGGCTCGCGCGGCTGATCGCCGACTGCGGCGACCGCGGGATGCTCGACGGGATCGCCGCGACCCCTCGGGCGGAGGCGGAGCCGAGTCTGCTGCGGCGCGTGCTCGAGCCCCGCGAGCGGACCTTCGAGTCGGTAGGAGAGTGGTTTGAGCGGGCCTACGCGGGTTGGGGCCGATTGTGGTTCAGCCCGCTCGCGGCGACCGGGCTGATCCTGCTCTCGCTTGCCGGGCTGGTGACGTTCTCGTACCTGATCGGCGCGCGGTACGGAACGCCGCTCGTCGTCGCGCATCGGCTCCTGCTCGGCGGCCTCGTGTTCATCGCGGGGCGCTTCCTGCTCGTGACCGTCCACGAGGCGGCGCACGGCTTGGCGCTGTCGCACTACGGGCGGCGAACCAAGCGCGCCGGGGTGCGGCTGATCATGATCTTCCCGTACGCGTTCGTGGACACGAGCGAGGCGTATTTCGAGCCACGGTCGCATCGCATCGTGGTCAGCGCCGCCGGCCCGCTGTCCGATTTCTCCTGCGGCGCGGCGTTCGCGATCGCCTGCGCGCTCTCGCCCAAGGGAAATGTGCGCGACGTCCTGTTCCAGCTCGCCTTCGCGGCGTACGTGGGCGCGTTCTTCAACGCCAACCCGTTCCTGGACCGCGACGGGTACCAGATCCTCAGCGACTGGCTCGGCGAGCCGCGGCTGCGCGAGCGGGCTCGTGCGCAGCTGTCGGCCCGGCTTTCGGGCTCGGGTCGGGGGGCAGGTTCGTCGGTGCTCGGTCGCTACGGCGTCGCCGGCCTGGTGTGGTCGATGATCGGGGCGGGCTTCGTGCTCGTGCTGTCGCTGCGCTACTACGACCGGCTGTCTGCGCTGGCACCGCACGGCCTGGTGGTCGCGGGTTTCGTCGGGTTCTTCATCCTGCTGCTGATGCCCGTGGTGTTCGCGCTCGGGATGCCGCTCCTCCGGCGGGCCCGGTTCGGCACCACGGAGGTGAACCGTGTCATCCGCTGATCGGGAGAACGAGCAGGCGGGCAAGCTGATCGAGCGGCTGCTGGTCGACCCGGAGTTCCGCGCCGAGTTCCGCCGGGATCCGGCGGCCGCCTCCGTCGCGGCGGGGCTACCCGAGTTGGCTGCGGAGCTGGAGGGGTCCGCGCGCGCGATGGACACGCTGATGATTCGCGAGTCGAAGTCGAGCCTCGCCGGCGTCGTGATGGCGGTAGCGGTCGAAGGGATGAGCATCGCCGAGGCTCAGGCGCTCATCCAGCACGGGCCGGCCGGAGCCCCGCGCGGCAACCTGTTGCACGCAGCCTCCCTGCGCGACCCAGTGGCGCACCTCCGCCATGCCGCCTCGCCGGCGGCGCTGCCGCGTGAGCTCCGGGGGCTGCACGGGGGGTCGCCTGCGCATCATTTGGGTGGGGCGGCGTCCGCGGCTCAACCTCAGCCGGCGGCGGCGGCGCAATCGGTGGCCGCGCCTGAACCGGCGGCGGCGCCTCACCCGGTTGCCGCGCCGCAACCGGTCGCCGCGGCCCAGCCGATGCCCACGCCCGACCCGTCCGCGCCACCGGCCGCCGCCGCGCCGGCGCCACTGCCCGCGGACCCCGGCGCACAACCCGCTCAAGGCGGCGTCGTCCCGGCGTGGCCGGACCAGCCGAGTGCGGGTGGCGGCGCGGCGGGCGGCGGAGGCGGCGTCGCGGCCGCTGCCGGCGCGGTTGGAAGCGGCGCGGTGGGCGCCGTCGGCGCGCCCGGCGGTCTGATGGCCCTGCTCGAGAGTCCGCGCCTGTCGGCGTCGCCGAACGTGCGCACGTTTCTGGCGTCCGGTGGCGCGGATCCGCGGATGGTGTCGGTGCTCGACTCTGCGCTGGCCAATCACACCATCGGGCTGGGTCAGGTCGAGGCGGTGAGCGACCCTGCGCACGTGCAGGCGGTGGACATCGTGTCCGTCGACGGGCAGCCGGTCGGACCGAACAACTTCGCGGCCCGGGACCTGGTTACCGAGATCGCGGCGCTGGATCCGAGCGCGAGGCCGGACGAGATCGGGACTCCCTGGCCGATCCACTCCCAGGGGTTCTTCTCGGACGCGGGATCCGCGAATCGACTGCACCTGGCGTTCGAGATGCCGGGCACGGACACGCCGCCGACGGCCGGCGCCCAGGCGGCCGGCGCTATCGCCCCACCCGCGGCCGGCGCCGCCACCCCGCTCGCAGCCGGCGCCCCGCCCGCCGCCGGCGCCGCCCCGCCCGGGGCCGGCCAGGTCGCATACCCGGCTCCGGCTGCGTCTCCGGAAGTACAGGTCTCGGTAGGGCAGCCGCCCGCGATGAGCCTCGACCCGACGGCGCCGACCGCGGGGGTCCCGCTCTCCTCGGTCGTGCCGGCGCCGGTCGCGGCCGCCACCCCGGGCTCCGGGGTCGACGCCGCGCTCGCCTATGCGCACGCGATGATCGGAAAGCTGCCCGAGAGCGCCGGCAGCAATCTCGGTCCCCAACTCGACAAGTTCGAGGCCGACTTCGGCTACCACGGCTCTCCCTGGTGCGGCATCTTCGCCGGCCACGTCCTAGAGGCGGCCGGGCTGAAGCCCCCTCACTCGGTGGCCGCCGTGGCCTCCATCCTGGACCTCGCCCGTAACGGCGACCCGCCATTCCTGAAGGGGATACTGCCGGTCAGCGAGGCGAGGCCGGGCGACCTGGTCACTTTCGGTGGGACCGAGCACGTCGCCGTCGTCATCAAGGTCGACGCCGCCGGCGTTCACACGATCGCCGGCAACACCGGTCAGTCGAACGTGAGCGCGACGACCTACTCGCCGAGCTCGGTGACCGGCGTGGTTCGGCCCGACTACGCGGCCGGCAAGCCGGGCTCGATCCCCGGGGTGTGGGATTACCCAGGGGTGCAGCCGCCCGCGGCTGTCGCCGAGGCTCCCGCGGGTGGGGCGGTCTCGGTGGCGGCGGGAGCGCAGCCGCCAGACCACTACGTCAGTCCGCTTCCCGCCACCGCGCGGATCGGCCGCACCGACATGGGTGTCGACGTCGATCTCAATCCAGGCGACGCAATCGTTGCGCCTGGAACGAGTCGCGTGGTCGGCATCATGCCGAACTGGTATCAGGGCCAGCCGTACGTCGCGCTGCAACTACTCGACGGCCCGATGCAGGGCCACAACTACTACATCGCCGAACAGATAACTCCCGACGTGTCGGTCGGCCAAGTCGTGCGACAGGGACAGCCGATCGGGCACTTTGCAGCGTCGGGGACCGGCATCGAGATGGGGTGGGCCGGCTCCGGCTCCAACTGGGAACAGACGTTGGCGCAGGAGACCGGCCACGACAACGCGGACATGGGCGATCACGCGAACACGCCCGCCGGTGTCTCGTTCCGAAACTTCCTGAATGAACTCGGACACGGCGGTAGCTCGTCTGCGGCGGGACCGACCGATCCTGCTGACTTGAGCGAGAGCTCCGCGCCTTCCGCCGCCCCGGACGCGGCCGGATCGGGTTCGGCCGCACCGCAGGTGCCATCCGCCCCGGCCACCCCGGCCCCTGCGCCGGTGCAAGCCGATGCGTCCCTGCCGCAGGCCATCTCCGCTCCGGCGCCGGAGCCGGCGCCGGCCGCGTTCAATGCGCACGCCCTACGCGGCTCCGGCCGTCATACGGTTCAGTTCCTCCCGGCCGTGCAGCCAAGTCCGGGCTCGCCTCTTTACGGACAAGCACCGCCCGCGGCACAGCCGGTCGTCGCGCAGGCGCCCGCGGAGGCAGTCCAACCACTGAGCTCGGCAACGCCCGCATCGACCGCGGCGGCAGCGCCGGCGCCGGTCACCGGCGGGCTTCTCGATCAGGCCGCCGGCGCGACGCCGACGACCGGCGGCTCGATCTCGGTCAGCTCGTCGCTGCTCACGCCTGGCCAGGCCAAATTCGCCGGCCGGCTGGCCGAGCTGACCGGCCTCGATCCGCACGTAGTGGCCGCCTGGGAGCTCGCCGAGGAATCGGGGAGCGCCGCCCAGGGCCGCGAGGCAGCCTCGAACTTCAACTGGCTGAACATCGGGTATTTCGACAGCGGCGCCGGCAAGATCGCGTTCGACAAGACGTTCGGCGATCCGATCAGCGCCGCGGAGCAGACCGCCAAGTTCCTCAAGGGGGATTGGGGAGGAGCGAGCTCCAGCATCCGAGCGATTCTGAGCACGGTGGGCCACAGCACCGACGAGCAGATGTCCGCGATCGCGAACAGCGATTGGGCCTCGAGTCACTACGGCGGCGGCGCGAACTTGCATGGCACCTACAACGAATTAGGGGACATCCACATTGAGAAGAGCCCTGTCGCATAGTCCTGCACTGCTTCCCACCGCCGCGGCGGTCGTGGCGTTCGGCGCTGCGCTTGCGCTCGGGATGACGACGAAGTCGAGCCCGAGTCCGCAGGCCGCGACGTCACTGGCGCCGCCGGTGTCGATTCAGGCGCCACAGGCTTCGGTGGCGGCCCTCCAGCGGGCCGTCGCCACGCCGGCGCTGAAGCCGCGCACGCCACCCGCGAAGCCGAAGACGACGCCTGCCCCGAGCACTCCTGTTGCGCCGGTTCAGTCGACCCCGAGCGCTCCTCCGCCGACGACCGGCGTGATCCACAGCCCGACCACCGGCGTCATCCACACCCCGACGACCGGCGTCGTCCACAGCCCGGGTACCGGCGGCTCCGGCGTGGTCCACGGCGGGAACTGATCAGCTGATCGAGTAGCCGTCCTGGCGCAGCTGGGCGAACCCCGCCTGGAGTGCAGTTTCGGCCTGGGTGATCGCCGAGGTGGCTGCGGTGTACCCGCGCTTGTCCTCGTGCTGGGCCGCGCTCGCCAGTGAGGAGTAAGCGGAGCTGAGCTTGTGCAGGGCGGCGACGATCGCGAGGTTCGCGTCGGCGCCGATGGGGCCCGGCGCGAGCCGCCCGGCGGCCGTCGCCGCAGTGGCGTGCGCGCCGGCCAGCCGACGCGCCGCCGCTGCCTGGTCGGCGGGATGCTTGGCCGCCGCGAGCCGGCGCCCGTCGGCCGCGCGTGCGGCATTCAGGGTTTCGATGACCGAGCGAAGCGACTTGGCGAAGGCAGGGCTCGCGGTCAGCGGCAACGCTTGGGCGGACTTGAGGCGCAGCGACGCGACGACGCGCTCGCATGCCGCAGCGAATTCAGTCGCGTTTGCCGTCGGGGCGACGCACGACGCAATCACGGTGCCGGCGCTCGTGGGCAGTGCGTACACCGTCTCGGGCGCCGCCGCGTCCCGGGGCAGTAGGTTCAGGTAGCGGCGGTACACCATCGGTCCCAACCTGACCGCGGCGCCCTGAGGGGGCGAGAGCAGGGTCGCGGCGAAGCCCTCGGGGAGCAGTGTCGGGTCCGTTGCGGTGGCGGTGCCGACGAGGAGCGCGCCACCGCCGCCCTGGCTCGGGGCGAGTGCGATCGGGTCCGTGAGCTTGAGCGAGTTCGCAGTGGGGTCTGCCGTCGCGCGCCGCCATGTGCCCGGATAGGAGATCGAGATCTGCCTCGTGGACGCGGTCTGCGACAGCGCCACCGGGGTTGCCGGCGCGCTGCTCGATCCGGGGGCGAGGATGAAGCCGGCCGCCGCGGCGATCGCCGCGACCAGCGCGGCGACGAGCACGCTGGCCCGACGTTGCCGGGGGGCTCGGGTTTCGCGCGGTGGCGGCTCGGGCTCCGGCAGCGGTCCGCTGTCCGGCTCCTGCTCGGGTTCCGGAAGCGGTTCGGGTTCCGGCTGGGGTTCGGGCTCCGGTTCCGGCTCGGGTTCCGCTGCCAACACAGGTTCGGGCTCTGGGGCCGGACGCTCGGGCTCGGGCTGGGGCTCCGGCAACGGCACGCGTTCGGGCTCGGGCGCACGTTCGGGCTCCGGCGCACGTTCGGGCTCCGGCGAAGGCTCGGGCTGCGCCTTTGCGCCCGGACGAAACGTGATAAACGCGCCGGGCTGTGGCGTGGGCGTCCGGATCGACACGTGGCTCTCGAACGGCGCCGGCGTGAGGGGATCCGCCTCGACGGCGTCCGCTTGATCGGACAGCAGCCGCGCGTCGCGTCGCCACAGCGGCCCGATCAGACGCACGATGATCTCCTCGAGCGACTCCCACGCATCGAGCGCGTGCCGCACGCGGTCGCGGGGATCCTTGACCAGGAGCGAGTCGATCCACGCAGACAGGCCGGGGTCGAGCGTCGGCTGCAGCTCGATCGGCGAAGGGGCCCGCTCGTTGACGTGCCGCATGAGGATGGCAAGCGGGGAGTCGGCGTCGGTGAACGGCGGGCTGCCGATGATCAGCTCGTAGGTGAGGATTCCGACCGAGTACAGGTCGGTCCACGGCCCGATTTCGCCGGCCATCGCCTGCTCCGGAGCCATGTAGGTGGGAGTCCCGACGGTCATGCCGGTGGCGGTGACGTACTGGGTACCGGCGCGCGCGGTCGCTCGGGCGATCCCGAAGTCGGCGATCTTGACGCGCCCGTCGGCGGTCACCATGACGTTCTCGGGCTTGAGGTCGCGGTGGACGATGCCGGCCGACTCGGCGTGTGCCAGGGCGGCGAGGATGCCCTCGAGCACGCCGCCGACCTGGGCGAGCGAGAGCCGCTTCACGTAGGGTCGCAGCGAGCCGCGGGGGACGAGCTCCATCGCTATGTACGGCATGCCTGCGTGCTCGAAGTACTCGTGCACGGTGACGATGTTCGGGTGGTTCAGCGACCCGGCCAGCCGAGACTCGCGCAGGAACCGGTGCGCGAACTCGGCCGAGTTCGCGTGGAAGCTGCTCAGCTCCTTGAGCGCGACCTCACGATCCAGGTCGGGCTGCCGGGCCGCGTACACGACCGCCATGCCCCCGCGACCGATCTCGCGCAGGATCTCGTAGCGACCCACCGTGCGCATGTGATCACGGTAAGCCGCGACGGGGCCGGCGACAATCGGTGAGCCACCCCGAACTTTTCTTGCTCGACCCCGAGAATTGGCAATAGGATCATGCTCCGATGCCGCAAGTCGACGTTGACGGTCTGACGCTCAACTACGACGTCCAGGGGGAGGGCGAGCCGCTCCTGCTGATCCCGTATCTGAGCGCCGATCACGCCTGCTTCGCGTTCCAGCTGCCGGCGTACACCGAGCACTTCACCTGCATCTCGGTTGACCTCCCCGGCTCGGGAGAGAGCGACAAGCCGCCGGGCCCGTATTCGACCGAGACCTACGCCGAGCAAGTGGCCGGCTTCCTCGGCGCGATCGGCGTCGAGCGCGCGCACGTGGCCGGCGTCTCGCTGGGAGCGGGGGCCGGGATGCACCTGGCCGCGCGCCACCCCCAACGCGTCCGGTCGCTCTCGCTGCACTCGAGCTGGCACCGTACGGATGACTATCTGCGCACCGTGGTCGGCCTGTGGCGCACGCTCGCCGGCGCGTCGGCCACGGTGGCCGACGTGGTCATCGACGGCATCTTCCCGTTCTGCTTCACGCCCGAGATGTACGTCGAGCGGCCGGAGTACGTTCAGGCGCTGGTGGATTTCGTCCGTGGCCGTCCGGCGCAGCCGCTCGACGCGTTCCTGGCCCAGACCGACGCAGCGCTGGCGCACGACGCCAGCGCGGTCCTCGGGCAGATCGAGGCTCCGACGCAGGTGACGTTCGGGGCTCACGACATCGTCACCTCGACCCGATTCGCCGAGCCGCTCACCAGCGGGATCGCGGGGAGCGAGCTGACCGTGTTCGACCACCTCTCCCACGCCGGCCTGCATGAGGACCCGGACGCGTTCAACCGCGCGACGCTCGACTTCCTGTTAGCTCACCGCGAGTAGCGCGCGCGCCACACGCGGATCACCGCCTGCGGGAACGGGTCAAGCTGGATCCCACGGGCGCTGCGCAGGCGGCGCCGGCTGTACAGCAGGCCGGCGAGCCCCACCCCCCAGAACGCGTACTGCACCGAAAACGCCAGCTTGAAGTCGTGGAGGGTGTAGCCACCGACGGTGCCGGCGCTCGAGACGCTCAGGACGATCCCGATCAGGGCGATGGTCAGAAGCGAGGCGACGAAACCGCCGACGTTCACGATCCCGGTGGCCGATCCAATTCGCTCGGCCTCGTTCTCGGTGCGCGCGTAGTCGAAGGCCATCAGCGACCCCGGACCATTGGAGGCGAGCACGACGACCAGCATCACGAGGATCGGAAGCGGGGCGCGCCCCGGCCAGGCCAGCACGACGGTCCAGGCGATCACGGTGGCGGCGACGATCGCGAGCACGGGGACCGAGCGTCGATACGGCCAGCGGACCGCGAGGTGCCCGAGCACCGGCCCGACGACCATGCTGACGAGCACGAGCAGCGTGAGCAGCAGCCCGGCCTCGGCGGGCGTGCGGTGCTCGCCGACGACGAGGAACGGATACCCCCACAAGAGCGCGAACACGGTCCCCGAGAACTGCGACGTGAAGTGCGTCCACAGCCCCAGGCGCGTGCCGGGCTCGAGCCACGCGCGGCGCAGACGCGCGAGCGCCTGACGACCGCCGATCGGCGCGTGCATCGGCGCTGAGTCTGGCGGCGCGTTGCGCAGACCGACCGCCGCGACTACGGCGATCGCGAGCCCGATGAACGACGCGGTCAGGAACGACGTGGTCCATCCCACTCCCGTCAGCAGGGCGACGAGCGGAAAGGCGGCGGCGATCTGCCCGACCTGGCCGACGATGCCGGTCCCCTGGGTGAGCAGCGGAACCCGCCGTGGCGGGAACCACACGGCGATCAGCCGCAGCACGCTGATGAACGTCATCGCGTCGCCTGCCCCGACGAGCACGCGCCCGACGACGGCCAGCGCCACCGAGTTCGTCGTCGCGAGCACCAGCTGCCCGATCCCCATCAGCGCCGCGCCGGTGGCGATCAGCCGGCGCGAGCCAACGCGATCGAGCACGACTCCGACCGGTACCTGCAGCCCCGCGTAGACCGCCAGCTGCAGGACGCCGAACAACCCGAGCACGGCTGCGGTGATGCCGAACCGGTGCTGGGCCTCGACTCCGGCGACCCCGAGCGACGCGCGCTGGAACACGGCGACCACATAGGCCACCACGGCCAGCGCCAGGATCAGCCAGGCCCGTCTCGGAGTTGGTTTCGCGTCCACATATATCCATACCCGACTGCCGCGCAAGGAGTTACTTTGGAGGCCGAGGTGGCCCGGAGGGAGGGCCGCGGGGGCTGGGAACGGACGATTCCGCTCAAGTCGCGCAACCATTCGGTTGCGACTACTCTGAGGGCAACGTTGGGGGCGGCTGTAGCGGGAAGTGGCAGGCCGCGAAATGCCCGGGGCCGAACGGGCGCAGCTCCGGGGTCTCGGCGGCACAGATATCCTGGGCGCGGGGGCAGCGGGTGCGGAAGCGGCAGCCGGAGGGCGGATGCAGGGGTGAAGGCAGCTCGCCGCGGACGGCCACCTTGCCGTTCTGCTCGCCGGCAATCTCGGGATTGGGCACGGGGATCGCCTCGAGGAGGCCGGCGGTGTAGGGGTGGGCCGGCCGGTCGTAGATGTCATTGCCGGGTCCGACCTCGACGAGCTTGCCGAGGTACATGACGCCGATGCGGTCGGCCAGATAGCGGACGACCGAGAGGTCGTGGGAGATGACGATGTAGGTGAGCCCATGGCTGGCCTGGACTCGCTTCATCAGGTTGAGGATCTGGGACTGGATGGAGACGTCGAGGGCGGAGACCGGCTCGTCGGCGACGATCAGCGACGGGTTCAGCGCCAGCGCGCGGGCGAGGCCGAGGCGCTGACGCTGCCCGCCCGAGAACTCGTGCGGGTAGCGATCCATCACGTCGTGGGCGAGCCCGACCTCGTCCAGGAGCCGGCGGACGGTCTGGACCCGCTCGTCCGCCGAGCCACGCCGCGCGATGTCGAGCGGTTCGGAGATGATCTCCTTCACGCGCATGCGCGGGTCCAGTGACGCGTAGGGGTCCTGGAACATGAACTGGAGGTCCTGGCGAAGCGAACGGAACGTGGCCCCCTTGACGGTGGCGAGATCTACCCCGTTGAACACGACTTGACCGCTGGTCGGCGAATCCAACGCCACCCCGAGTCGCCCGAGCGTGGTCTTGCCGCAGCCGGACTCGCCGACGAGGCCGAACGTCTCGCCGCGGCGGACCGCTAGCTCGACGCCGCTGACCGCGTGCAGGGTCCCGATTCGCCGGCGCAGGATCGCGCCGGAGGTGACCGCGAACTCCTTGGTCACGTCGCGGAACTCCAAGATCGTCTCGGGCGCGTGACCGTCCGCCCCCGAGGCGGCCGGAGCCGTCACGAGCAGCTCGAGCTCCCTGCCGTACGCATCGACCAGGGCGGAATTGCGCTCCGCAGAAGCAATCAGAGACGCCCCGAGCTGAGCTCCTTCGTTCACAGAGGAGTGCCGGGGGTAGAAGCACGCGTACGGGTGGCGCGGGTCCTCGCCTCCCAGCGGCGGGTCCTCGGCCCGGCAGCGCTCGGTGGCGAACGCGCACCGCGGGGCAAAGCGACACGCCCGCGGCGGGAACCGCAGATCGGGCGGCAGCCCGGGGATCGAGTACAGCTCCTGGGACTTGTCCTGGTCGAGCTTGGGGATCGAGGCGAGCAGCGCCTCGGTGTACGGATGGCGGACGTTGGTGAACAGCTCGGTGGTGGCGGCCGTCTCGACCTTGCGCCCGGCGTACATCACCAGCACGCGGTCGGCGTTGCCGGCGATCACCCCCATGTCGTGGGTGATCAGGACGATCCCCATCCCCAGCTCGCGCTTGAGCCGGCCGAGCAGGCGGAGGATCTGGGCCTGGATCGTCACGTCGAGCGCGGTGGTCGGCTCGTCGGCGATCAAGAGCTTGGGCCCGCAGGCCAGCGCCATCGCGATCATCACCCGCTGGCGCAGCCCGCCCGAGAGCTGGAACGGGTAGTCGTGCACGCGCTCGGCCGGCCGGGGCACGCCGACCATCTCGAGCGTCTCGACCGCGCGGTCCAGGGCGGCGGCCTGGGACACGTCGCGGTGGATGGTGACCGCCTCGGCGATCTGCTTGCCGATGGTCATCGTCGGGTTCAAAGAGGTCATCGGGTCCTGGAAGACCATCCCGATCTGGTCGCCGCGGACATGCCGGATCGCGTCGTCGCTCAACCCGACCAGGTCCACGCCGTCGAGCCGGACCTCTCCTCCGGCGATGAAGCCCCCCCGGGGCAGCAAGCGCATGACCGACATGGCGGCCATCGTCTTGCCGCACCCCGACTCGCCGACGATGCCGACCGTCTCGCCCGCCTCGACGTCGAACGACAACCCGTCGACCGCGTGCACCACCGAACTGCGCAGCCTGATCCGCGTCCGAAGATCCGAAACCTCGAGCAGCGGCGCCACCGAGTCCTACCTCTCCTGGAGCCGGACGTCGAAGGCGTCCTGCAGCGCGTCGCCGATGAAGTTGAACGCGACCACGGTGATCACGATGATGAGCAGGGCCGGATAGACCTCCCACCAGTAACCGTCCTGGAGGTAGGTGGTGCCGTCCGACAGCATCGAGCCCCAGGTCGGCGTGGTGGCGGGCAGGCCGAAGCCGAGGTACTGGAGGACGGCCAGGGTGAGGATCGCGTTGGCGATCTGGAAGGTGACCGTCACGACGATCGTCCCGATCGCGTTGGGGATGATGTGCCGGACGATGATGCGCCCTGAGCGCCCCCCCATGACCCGGACCGCCTGAACGTACTCGCGCGTGCGCAGGCTGAGCGTCTCGCCGCGCACCAGGCGAGCCGGGATCAGCCACGAGACGAGCGCGAGCAGGACGATCAGCAGGGCCAGGCTCGGCTTGTAGATCTGGGCCATGAAGATGAACAGGAACACCAGCGGCACGGCCAGCCCGACGTCGACCACGCGCATCATCACGGCGTCCACCGCGCCTCCGAAGAACCCCGAGATGGCGCCATAGATCAGGCCGAACACGCTCGCGATGAGCCCGACCGCCAGGCCCACCTCGATCGAGCTCTTGCCTCCCTCCATCAGCCGCCCGAGGATGTCGAAGCCGCTCTGGTCCGTCCCGAGCGGATATCCGCTGCGAGGGCTCAGGTTGACCGCGAGCAGATTTGGGTTGAACTGGTCGGTGGGGTAGACGAGCGGCCCGACGAAGCTGAACAGGATGATCAGCACGATCACCACCACGCCGACGATGGCCAATCGGTTCTTGGCGAAGGTGCGAGCGATCAGGCGCCACGGGCTGCCCGCCGACACCACCTGCCCGCCCTCAGGCGTTACCTCGACGTCGACGCGCTCGGGCGCTGCGGTGTCCACGAAATCAGTACCTGATCCGCGGGTCGAGGATCGCGTAGCCGATGTCGGCGAGCAGGTTGCCGAGCACGGTGACCACGCCGACCAGCACCGTGATACCGAGCATCACCTCGTAGTCGTTGCGCAAGGCGGCGTTGAAGTACTCGAGCCCCGCGCCTGGGTAGTTGAACACCTGCTCGATGATCAGCGTCCCGGTCAGGATGGTGGGGATCGACAGGCCCACCAGCGTCACCACGGCGATCAACGAGTTGCGCAGCAGGTGGCGCGAGAGCACGAGCCGCTCGGGTAACCCCTTCGCCCGCGCGGTGCGGATGTAGTCCTGGGCCAGCGTGTCGATCGCCGAGGAGCGCATGTACCGGCTGAACTGGGCATAGGTGACCAGGGTCAGGCTCGCGACGGGGAGCACCAGCCCGGCGGGGTGCGACAGCATCCCGAGCGCAGAGGTCGACTGCGGTGCCTCGGCCGGGAACACGTGGAAGCTGATCGCGAGGAACTGGATCAACAAGAGCGCGATCGCGTATTGCGGCATCGAGTACAGGAGGAAGCTCACGCCGGTGCCGGCGTAGTCCATGAACCCGTTGCGCCGCACCGCCTGCGCAATCCCGATCGGGATCGCGATGGCCAGCGACAGGATCAGCGCCACGCCACCGAGAATCAAATCTCGCGGCAACTCGGAGGCGAGCAGTGAATCGACGGACCGGTTGAACTGGAACGAGTACCCCAGGTTCCCGTGCAGCAGCTTGTCCAGGAACAGCCAGTACTGGTACCACACCGATCGGTCCAGACCGTTCGCATGGTTGAATGCGGCAATCGCCTGTGGCGAGGCCCGGTTACCGAGGATGTCACGCGCCAGGCTGCCCGGCAGGGCGTGCAGGAGGGCGAAGGTGATCAGGGTGACTCCCAGCGTCACGATGATCGCCTCGCCCAGCCTGCGGATGATGTAACCCGTCATGCCGGATTCGCTAGCAGCACCTCTTACCGGTCGTGGCGGGTTACTTGGTGAAGTAGTAGGTCTCCGGCACCAGGTAGCCGTACGCGTTGGCGGCGTAGCCCCCCAGCTTCTTGTCGATCATCGTTCCGGCGTCACCCTGGTAGGTTCCGATCGACGTGGGGCCGTACACCACCGGCACGTTCTGCTCCATGTACCGCGCGTAGTTGGCAAGGGCCTGCTTCTCGTTCGCGGTGGCCCCGGTGATGGTCGCGGTGATGAGCGAGGTGGCATGCGGATCGTTGAAGCTGCCGTAGTTGGCCACCGCGCCCGGCCCGTAGAGCGACTCACCGGTGGGCAGGAAGTCCGGGGCGAAGATCCAGCCCGCCCCCCAGTTCTCCGCCGTCCAGCCGCAGTCGGGAGCGGTCGGCTGGCACGCGACCGCGGTACTGATCACCGTGTCGAACGGATGGGCGGTGAGCTGGAGGTTGATCCCGACCTTCTTGGCCTGGGCGGCGAGGTCGTTCATCTCGCTCTGGATCGTGCTCGTCCCCGCCTGGTAGTCGAGGTTGAACGAGATGGTCTGGCCCGCCGCGACACCCGCGCCGCACTGGTTTGCCCCGGTGCCGGGATGCTGGCAGGTGCTGCTCCCGTTCGGCACGACCTTCCAGCCATGGCTCGAGAGCAGTTGCGACGCGGCAGCGGTCGAGAACATGAACGGGTTCATCGAGGAGTCGAAGCTCACCAGCGGGCTCGGCGGCGAGGACGGGATCGGCCCATAGGTGGGGATCGCGGTGTTGTGCAGGAACGCGTTGATCCAACCCGGCTGATCGATCAGATGCTGGAACGCCTGTCGGAAATACAGCTGCTTGAAGACCGGACCGATCTTGGGGTTGTTCAGGTTGAGCACGAAGTAGTTGATCGAGTAGCTGGCGGCTCGGTTGTAGTCGTAGCCCTCCCCCTGCACGGTCGGGATCTGCGGCGCGTACGCCGAGGGCAGGTTGCCGATCGTCACGCCCGACGGGCCCGCCGAGCGGATCTCGTTGAAGATCGCCGCGTCGCTCGTAAACGGCAACTCGACGAAGCTCGAGATCGTCGGCTTGGGGGAGCCCGAGTAATCGGGATTGGGCACCAGCGTGACTTGGCCGGTGCTGGTGAAGCTCTTGAGCTTGAACGGACCGTCCACGACGCCCCACACGGGCGATGACGCCCATGTCCCGAGCGCCTTGGACTGGGTATCCAGGAACTTGTAGACGTTCTCGGCGCCCGTCTTGGTCGTATCGGGCAGGTGTCCGTTATCCGAGGTCGGGGCGGGGGCCGACAGCGAGGTGCGGTCCCAAGCCAGCGGGAGCGGATAGATCTGCGAGAGCTCGTTGTAGGTGAACCACTCGGGGTTGTACGCGTGGTTGAGCTGCAGGACCACGGTCTGTGGGTCCGGCGTCGAGACGCTGGTCACGTTGTCGGGGAAGTAGCCCGGCACGTATCCGCAGTAGTTCTTGGCCGGGTCGGCCTTGTAGAGATTGATCCAGAACGCGACCTGGCGTGAGGTGACCGACTCGCCGTCGGACCACTTCCACGGCTTCAGCTTGATCGTCACGGTCTTGTCGCTGTTCGAGAACGCCGGCTGCTCACCGACCGAATAGTCGTAGTCGATCGTCGGGCTGTAGTCGTTGCCGTACCAGTACAGAGGCCGGTAGAGCATCGCCTGCAGCTGCGAGATGTTGTTGGTTCCGCAGACCTGCGCGGCCGTCATCGGGAAGATGTAATTGGGCGGGGCGCTCGGCCCCTCGGTGAAGGTGACCGTTCCGCCCGTCTGGCGCGCGCCGGACGGCGCCGTGGGAGAGGTGAGCCCGGCGCCCGCGGTCGGGCCGCCGGTGGTCGAGGTGGCCTGGCTCGAGGCTCCGGCGCCAACCGTGCTCGAGGTCGAACTCGAGCCGCACGCCGCGGCTCCCAGGACAACGACAACCCCGATCAACGCCATGAACGTACGAACAGCAGCGACTCGTCGCACCTCAAGACCTCCTATTAAGGGCTCCTCATTCCCAGTGCGCCCGGGGCGAACGAGTCGCTCGCCCCGGGGTAAGCGCCGCCGAGTATGCGAACGGCCGGTTACCAACCGCTGACAGACGGGTGACAGGCCCCGTCAGATCCGCGTTGCGTGCCCCGCGTCCCTGCCCGATAATCGCCCGATGCGCGCCCGCACGACGGCGGCGGTGGAGTTCTCGATCCTCGGGCCGCTCGCCGCTCGGCGCGAGGGCGAAGCCTTGGCGCTCGGCGGCGACCGCCAGCGGGCGCTGCTGGCGATCCTGCTGGTGCACGCGGGCGAGATGGTCTCGAGCGAGCGGCTGATCGAGCAGCTGTTCGGCGGCACCCGATCGGCCAGCGCGGCCAACGCCCTGCACGTCGCGGTGTCGCGGCTGCGGCGCTCGCTCGACGACGGAGGCGGCGCGATGCTCCTCACCCGCCGGGGTGGTTACGTGCTCGAGCTCGAGCCCGGCCAGCTCGATGCCGCGGTGTTCGAGCTCCGGCTCGAGGAGGGGCGGGTGCTGCTCGCCCAGAGCGACCCAGCGGCGGCTTCGGCACGTCTGACGGAGGGGTTGCACCTGTGGCGCGGGCCGCCGCTTGCGGATCTCGCAGCGGTGGAGGAGCTGCAGCCCGAGATACGTCGCCTGGAGGAGCTGCGTCTGCTGGCGGAGATGGAGCGGATCGACGCCGAGCTGGCGCTGGGGCACGCCGCGGAGGCGGTCGTCGAGCTCGATCGGTTGATCGCCGCGGCGCCGCTGCAGGAGCGCCTGCGCGGGCAGCTAATGGTGGCGCTCTACCGCTCCGGGCGTCAGGCCGAGGCGCTCGCCGCCTACCGGGAGACGTGCGCGCTGCTCCGGGACGAGCTCGGGCTGACGCCGAGCGCAGAGCTGAGGGAGCTCGAGTGCATGATTCTGCGCCACGACGCCGGGCTGGAGGCCGACGGTGCGACGTCGCCGCCCGACCAGCCGGTGCTGTGCCCGTTCAAGGGCCTGGCCGCATTCGAATCCTCCGATGCGGAGTTCTTTTGCGGGCGCGATCGGGCCATCTCCGACCTGATCGCGCGGCTGGCCGAGTGGCCGCTGGTCGGGATCCTCGGTCCGTCGGGGATTGGGAAGTCCTCGCTCCTGCGCGCCGGCGTGCTCCCCGCGCTCCGGGCCGGGGCGCTGCCCGGCAGTGCGCGGTGGCGCCAGGTGCTGCTGCGACCCGGGGCCGATCCGGTCGGCGAGCTCGAGCGCGCGCTCGGCGGGGAGCTCGAGAGCGTACTCGGGGAACTCGGTCGCGGCGGGCGGCTGGTCCTCGCGGTCGACCAGCTCGAGGAGCTGTTCACGATCTGCCACCGCGAGGTGGACCGCGGCGAGTTCCTCGCGCGGCTGGCGGCGGTCGCCCGCGACCACGAACGGCGGGTGCTGCTCCTGTGCACGTTGCGCGCGGACTTCTACGGCCGGCTCAGCGCGTACCCGGCCTTCGCCGAGCTGATCAGCCGCAGCCACGTGCTGGTCGGCCCGATGGATCGTGACGAGCTGCGCGAGGCGATCGAGCGGCCGGCGGCCCGAGCCGGACTCGAGGTCGAGAGCCGGCTCGTCGACGTGCTCGTGGCCGAGGTGGGCGACGAGCCGGGCAGCCTTCCCCTGCTGTCGACGACGCTGCTCGAGCTGTGGCGTGCGCGCGACGGCCGGACGCTGCGCCTCCAGGACTACCGGACGACAGGCGGCGTGCGCGGCGGGGTCGCGCGGATCGCGGAGGCCGCCTACCTGCGGCTGTCCGACCGCGACCGCGACGTCGCCCGCGACCTTCTGCTGCGCCTCGCGGACGGCGGCAACGGCGCACCGGAACGGCGCCTGGTCCCGTTCGACGAGCTACCCCGCACGGACGGCGCCGAGCGGGTTCTGGCCGCCTTGACCGAGGCCCGCCTGTTGACGGTCGGCGCCGGGACCGTCGAGCTCTCGCACGAGGCCCTCCTGCGCGAGTGGCCGCGCTACCGCGTGTGGCTCGAGGAGGACCGCGTCGGCCGGCGGCTGCACGCGCACCTGCGAGTGACCGCCGGCGAATGGGATGCGCACGGGTGCGACGCGGGCGATCTCTACCGAGGCGCGAGGCTAGCCGCCGCGCTCGAGTTCGCCGCGGAGCACCCCGACCGGATGGACCGGCTCGAGCGCGAGTTCGTCGCCGCCAGCCGATCCGAGGCCGAGCGCGAGGCGGGACGCCAGCGGGCGCAGAACCGGCGGCTGCGCGCGCTTCTGGTCGGGGCCGGCGTGCTGCTCGTGCTGACCGTGGTCGCGGGGGTGGTGGCGCTGGTCGGTCAGCAGCGCGCGAGCAGCGACGCTCGGCTGGCCGTGGCCGAGGCGCACGCCGCGCTGGGACGGCAGCTCGGAGCCGAGGCGCTCAGCGAGCCGCGCCTCGACGTCGCCGCGCTGCTGGCGCGCGAGGCGGTGGTGCTCGACCGCTCGCCGCAGACCGAGGGAACTCTGCTCTCGACGCTGCTGCGCAGCCCCGCCGTGATCTCCGCCTTCTCGCTGCCGACGAACTCGACCCCGCACGTCGCGGTCAGCCCCGACGGCCGCACGCTGGCGGTGTCGGACAGCGTGTCGGACACCGTCCGCTTCTACGACGCGCGCACCCGGACGCCGATCGGCCACGAGCTGAACGACTTCTTCGGCGACCAGCCGCCGGTGTACTCCGAGGATGGCTCGCTGCTGGTGTATCGCGCCGGCGCTTCGCTCGCCGTCCGCGACGCCCGAACGCTGGTGCTGCGCCAACGCCTGCCCATCGGCCCGCCATTCGTGCAGGAGCTCACCGCGGACGCTCCGAACGGCAGCATCCTGATCGCGCCCGACGGCCGGACCGTCTACTACGGGTACTGGATGACGGACCCGGCGGGCCAGCCGGCCGAGGCCTACCTCGCCCGGTGGTCGTTGCCGAGCGGGAAGCGCCTGCCCACGGTGGCGCTCGGTCGCGGCCCACTGCTGGCGGCTGCGCTCACCCGGTCCGGGGCCAGCCTGGTGATCGTCACGGGACACGCGATCGAGACCGATGACCCGCACCGGCTGAGCCCGATCGGCACCGCGCGGATCCGGCCGGCGCCGGTGCTCCCATCGTCGGCGGCGATCAGCCCTGACGGGGCCACCGTCACGATCGGGTCCCAGAGCGGCTCGGTGTGGTTCGCGGGCACGACGAGCGGCGCAGCTCGCCGCGGAGGCGGCGGGCACGCGGCCGCGGTGGCCAGCGTCGCCTACGCGCCCGATGGCGGGAGCGCGATGACGGTCGGCGACGACGGCAGAGTGATCGTGTGGAATCCGGCTAGAGCCGCGGAGACCGCGGTGTTGCCGAGCCCGCCCGGGCGCATCCAGGACGCCCGGGTGAGCCCGAACGGCTCGACGCTCTACACCGCTGCGGTCGGAGGCGTGATGTTGGCGTGGGATCTCACCGGCGAGCGCGGGTTCGGGCACAGCGCGCGCCTCAGCTCGGTGCTGCCGTGCTGCGATCCGGTGTCGCCGCTCGAGCCGGCGCTCGCGCTTTCGCCCGATGGATCCAGGTTCGCCGTCCCGACCGGCCCCTCGACCGTCGGAGTGTTCGCGACCGACACCCTGCGCCGTGTGGCGGCGTTCAAGATCAGGCCGGCGGGAGCGCCGATCACCGCGCTCGCCTGGTCGCCGAACGGCGGTGTGCTGGCGGTCGGGGCGCGAGACGGGGTCGTGCAGCTGTGGGGCGCCGACGGCACGCCGGAACCGCTGCGCTCGCTGCTGGGGCTGACGCCGCTACCCGGCCAGCCCGAGGCGATCCAATCCCTTGCCTTCTCGCCCGACGGCACGCTGCTCGCCGCGAGTGACAAGAGCCAGACCACTGCGGTCGGGCACACGCTGGTCTCGCCGCTCGCGACGATGGCGATCTGGCACGTCGACACCGGGGCGCTGGTCGCGCCGCCCGCTGACCTGGGCGCCGGCAACGGCCTGAACGGATCCGACGTCGTCGCATTCTCCCCGGACGGCAAGGAGCTCGCGGCGAGCCTGCTCACCGGCGGCGTCAACGTGTTCGATCCCGGGAGTGGGCGCGTCCTGCGGACGCTTCCCGATCGGGGCGACGACAGCATCTCGCTCGCGTTCGCCCCGAGCGGCGCCCTGGCCGCCGGCACGCTCGGAGGAACGGTCGAGATGTGGAACCCGGCCACCGGTAAACGGCTCGCGCAAGCGCTGCTGGCCGACTCCGCGCCGATCACCAGCGTGGCCTTCGATCCGCTCGGCCGGCGGTTCGCGGTCACCGGTTACGGGGACGGCACGGTCAAGGTGTGGTTCACCGCAAGCCTGCAGCAGGAGGGCCCGCGGCTAGCGGCCGACCCGGGCGCGACCGCGGCAGCCGCGTTCGAGGCCGCAGGAAACACCCTGCTCGTCGTCGACGACCGCGGGGGCGCCTTCGCCTGGCCGGCCTCGCCGGCGGCCTGGGAACAGCGGGCCTGCTCGGTGGCGGGGCGCAACCTCACCCGGGCCGAGTGGCGGCAGTTCGTGGCCGGCCCGGCGTACACGAGCGTCTGTCCCTGAGCGGGCCGGGCGCCGACAGTCAGCGCCGGCGCAGGCGGGCCATCGCCTCCGCCACCGTGGCGGAGGCGAGACGCCGGGTCTCGCTCGCGGCCTCGGCTCCCATCGACCAGAGCTCGGCCGGGATGCTGCCCTGGAACGGCGTGGCGATCGCGTCGGCGGTCGTGGCGCCCTCGGCGGGGAGGAGGTCGACGAGCAGGGTCGACCAGCCGAAGCGGCGGGCGGCCAGGCCGTCGCCGCTGAGCGGGTTGTAGTACTCCCGGAACCCGTGGCGCTCGACGAGCTCGACGCACGAGGCGATGATCCGATCCGCCTCGGCGTCATACCCGAACCGCCGCAGCGCCGGCGCGAGCAGCCAGACCGTGTTGATCCAGGCCGGCCCGCGCCAGCAGCGGAACAGATGCCAGCCGGCGCGAAAGCTCGGCTCCTCCATCGACACCGACGGGATCGCGAACGGGGCGCGGTACCGGCGCGCGTCGAGCAGGTGCTCCTCGATCAGCCGGCGGGCGATCGGCTCGGGCAGCGAGGGGAGGGCGAGCGGGGCCAGCGAGGACCAGGTGGAGATTCGCTGTGGCGCGTGGTCACGTCCCGCCAGATCCCAGAACAGCCCTCGCTCCTCGTCCCAGCAGTGCTCGATCAGCGCCTGCTCGGTGCGGTCCGCGCGGATCTCGTACTGGACCTCGCCGGTCAGCCGAGCCAGCGCGTGGAGGGACAGCGCGTAGAAGACGTTGACCATCACGTCCTCGACGTGCTCCTCGTAGCGGGCGATGATCGCCCGCGAGTCGTAGCGCAGCCGGCGCGAGCGCTCGACCAGCCACACGTAGCCGGGGTTGTAGTGGCTCATCCAGCCGAACACGGCGTCGTACTTGGGCGAGTCGTCGAGCCCGGATTCGTCGGGGTGGATGATCGAGATCAGTCCGTCGCCGTCGGGATCGCGGTCGCGCTCGAGCCAGTCGTAGTGCAGCCGCAGGGCGTCGAGCCCCTCGGAGCGGAAGCCCGGGTCCTCCGGCGAGGCCGCCGCAACGAGCTCCCAGGCCAAGGCCAGCAGCGGCGTCTGCATGTGGGCGGTGGCGCGGTTGCCGCGCATCGAGTGGGTGGCGTAGAACGGAGCCCGGCGCCAGCCGGCGCTCTCGTGCCAGAAGATCGTGTGCGGGATGAACCCATCGAGCCGGCCGCCGCGGATCAGCGTCCGCAGCTCCTCGCGGGCTCGGGCCGGTTGAAAGTGCCGCCAGACGATCGCGTGAAAGCAGGAGTCCCAGTACCACTGGTGCCGGTAGCGCGGCGGCGCCGGGCAGGTGAAGCCGTACGGTGTGCCATCGGCGAGCGACCCGTCGCGCCAGTTGCCGGCCAGCACGCGGTGGGCCTCCGCGCGCACGCGCGCGACACGTTTCGCGGCGACCGGACCAGCTAGCGGCAAAGGCGCTCGAGACTGCGCAGCTCGACCTCGAACACCCGCTCCCAGCGCATCTCGCTGCCGAGCGCCGACGCGGCGGCGGGATCGCGGGGCTTGGCGAGCGCCCGGTCGATCGCTCGCGCCAGATCGACGGGATCCTTGGCCCGGAACGTCTCAACCAGTGAACCGGTGACGGCCGTGGCCGGGGCCGAGGAGCACGCCACCACGCGGGCGCCGCTCGCCGCCGCCTCCAGCACGGCCAGGCCGAACGTCTCGTGCGGCCCGGGCGCGACCACGCAGGCCGCCTCGCGATACAGCCGGGCCAGAGCGCGCCGGTCGGCGACGAACGGCCTCAGCTCGACGAGATCGCTCAGACCGAGTCGTCGGGCGCGCGCTTCGACCAGGCCCTTGGCCGGGCCGTCTCCGACGATTCGCAGCGGCCGGCCCCAGCCGGCTAGGGCCATCGCCTCGAGGATGTCGGCGATTCGCTTCTCGAGCGAGACCCGGCCGACGTACAGCAGCTCGTCGCCGTATATCGCCGGGCCCGGGCGGAAGGCGGGGTCGAGGCCGAAGTGGAGCTTGATCGCGGCGGACCGGCCGCAATCCGGCTCCGGATCGACGGTCGACATCACCGCGTCGACGTGCTCGTAGGCGTGCTGGTAGATCCTCCTCAGCGCGGGGAGATACAGCGCGTCGGGTCCGGGGAGTCCCGCCGCGTTCAGCGCCGGCGAGGCGTGGTGGACCGCGACCACCGCGGCGCCGAGCCGGTGCGCCTCCCGGGTCACGCTGAGCGGGCGCCAGAACGGGTCGTGCAAGATGACCACGTCGGGCCGGATCGCGCGCAGCGTCTCCTTCAGCGGCCCGGCGCCGAGGGGCAGCCGGTACCCATTGGAGGCAGCCAGTTGAAGCGAGCGCAGCTCATGTCGTCCGCCGACATGGCGCTCGCGCCGGCCAGGCACGACCAGGTGGTGCTCGAACGCTCCGGTCTGCGCCGCGAACCGCGCCTTCTCGTTGAGGTAGGTTCGGATCCCACCGCTTCGCTCGGCGTAGAACAGCGCGACATCGCAGACGACAAGACGGTCGCCAGCGGTTTGCGGCGCGACGACCGTACGGTTCACGGTCACAATGGTGAAACGCGGCGTGACGAGGGTTGTTAAGTGACGGTGAAGGTGGTAGTCGGCATCGGCGGATCCGGCGAGCCAATCGTGCTCCTGCACGGGCTCGGCGCGAGTCGCCGGCTGTGGCATCGCGTGGCACCGCTGTTGGCGGCGTCGGGTCGGCGCGTGCTCACGCCCGACCTGCCCGGGTTCGGTAGCTCGCCGCCGGCGGGCCCGGGGTTCGAGTTCCCGGCGGTCACCGCGGCGCTGGCGGTTGCGCTGCGGCGCCGCACGCGAAAGCCGTTCGACCTCCTCGGCCACTCGCTGGGCGGGGCGGTCGCGCTGCAGTTCGCCACCGAGTACCCCGAGTTGGTCCGCCGCCTGGTGCTGGCCGCACCGGCGGGGTTCACGCCGCGCGCGTGGCCGGTCGCCTCCGTGGCCGGCGCGCTCGCGGAGCCGGCGTTGGCGGCGCGACGGATCGCCGGCCGGCCGCTGTCGGTCAGCGCCACCGCGCGGCGAGGCCTGCTGTGGGGCGCGGTGGCCGAGCCGCAGCGCCTGGCGGTGAGCGACGCCCGGCTGATCCTGTCGAGCTCCGGTCGGGCGACTCGCCTGGGTCCGGCGCTGGCGGAGGTGCTCCGGACCGATCTGCGGCCCCTGCTCCGGCGACTCGAGGCTCCCGTGGGCGTGATCTGGGGCGAGCGCGATCGTGTCGTCCCGATCTCCACGCTCGGCGTGATCCGGGCGATCCGGCCCGAGGTCGTGGTCGAGACGATCCCCGGCGCGGCGCACATCCCGCAGCTCGAGCGCCCGTACGAGTTCGTGGCGGCCGTGCAGTGCGTGCTCGAGCGGCTCGCGGACGCCGACACCGCAGCCGACACCATTTCTTGACAACCCGGCCGGCACGCGGGACTAGCCTGCTTTGCAGGGACATTGAGCCAGACGCCGACCCCCACGATCGGGCCCGCTGGTGTCGTCCGTCTGCCGGACGGGCGGTCGGTCACATTCTCCGCCGTCGGTCCGGAGGACGGCTTTCCGATCGTCTACTGCCACGGCGCGATCGGCTCGCCCCGGTGGCGCACGCCCACGCTCGACCGGCTGATCGAGCGGCTGTCGATCCGCTATCTGATCGTCAACCGGCCCGGCTTCGCCGGCTCTGACCCGAGTCCGGGCCGCACGGTGCTCGACTTCGCGCGCGATCTGGGTGACCTGATGCGCATCCTCGGTCACCGCCGGTTCTCCGTGGTGGGGGTCTCGGCCGGGGCGCCCTACGCGCTGGCGTGCGGCTGGGCGCTGGCGGACCGGCTGGTGGGCCTGGCGGCGGTCAGCCCGCTGGTCCCGCCGCACGGCCGGGGCGCTTGCCGCGGGCTGCGCTACTGGGTGCCCCTGGTCCCCTTCGGCTCGGATCGGGTGGGGCCGGCGCTGGCTCGCGTGTGCCTCACGGCCCTGGGCCTGCACGGCGATACTCCGACCGCGGCGATGATCGACGACTACCTGGTTTGCCGGCGCCACTGGGGCTTCGATCCCGCGGATATGCCGATCCCCGTGACCCTGTGGCATGGCGGCGCGGATCGCCTCGTCCCGCTGGCCCACGCCCGGACGCTGGCCGCGGCGATTCCCGACTGCACGGCGCGCGTCGCGCCCGATGGCGGGCACTTCTTCTACAGCCGCAGCCTGGCCGAGATCATCGGCTCGCTGCTGCCGGACGACGTCGCAGTCGCCCTCGCGGCCGCTTGATAGTCACGCCGGTCTGACACGGTGAACCGGCTCGCCGGGGCATGACCGCGGAGTCAGCGACTCGTGATTCTTTGGTGAACCAGTCAGCTGACTCCTTGAGAGGGTCCCGGCGCGGCTGTACGGTAGCCGCGCGCCAGCGGTCTATCACCCTATACCTGACCTTGACGGTACGGGAGGTTGAGATCGCCCCGATGACTCCGGAACCCACGTTCCGCGGCTGACGAGCTTTTCACAGTTTTGATCAAGACGTGAGGGCCTCGTGTCCCTGTTGGTAAAGGGCTCGCCGCGGGATTGACAGCCGTTGCTCACTCTGTGACGGTTGGACCTCGCTGGCGCTTGGGCGACGTTGGTCGTTCGCCGACCGGCCGACGACGATGCGTAGGACCAAAATCGACACGCGCCATGATGCCGCGCTGCTGAAGGCGAGCGCCGGCGGGTGAGATCTTGGGCGGGCCACGCGGCGACCGGCCTCGCAGTGGCCGGCGCGATCACCGCGATCCTGCCGGCGGGCGCGGCCGCGCACCGATCGGCTCACGGCCATCCCACGCTCGCCACGACGATCACCACCACGACGGTGGTCCCGGACCCGCAGCCGGCGGCGAAGACCAAGGTGAAGTGCCCACCGGGGACGTGGATCCGGAGTCTGTGCCAGTGGGTCCCCAACCCCCCGACGCCGAAGGCGCGCAAGCAGCCCGCGAAACCCGCGCCCAAGAACCCGGCTCCGAGTAAGACGCCCGCTCCGCCGAGCGGCTCCGCCGCGCCGCTGGCCGGGTTCCCGGGGCTGTTTCCGGGCCTGCCTCCGGTGTCGCCGCTTCAGAGCACGGCCCTGAACCTCCTGCTCGGCGTGTTCCCGGTTCCGCCGTTCCTGCTCCCGATCTACCACGCGGCGGCCGCCGACTACGGCGTCCCCTGGCAGGTCCTGGCCGCGATCAACGAGATCGAGACCGACTATGGGCGCAACCTGTCCGTCTCCACCGCGGGCGCGGTCGGCTGGATGCAGTTTCTCCCATCGACGTGGGCGAGGTTCGGGGTCGACGCCGATGGCGACGGCGTCGCCAATCCGTATGACCCAGTGGACGCGATCTTCTCGGCCGCCCGCTACTTGCGCGCCGCCGGCGCCGGAGGCAACCTGGCGGGCTCGATCTTCGCCTACAACCACGCGACCTGGTACGTGAACTCGGTGCAGCTGCGCGCGAAGCTGCTGCGCTACCTCCCCGAGAGCCTGGTCAACGTGCTCACGGGGTTGATGCAGGCACGGTTCCCGATCGGCGGGCACCTGGGGCGGTACGCCAAGAAGCTGCCGGCGCTGACCCGGGTCGCCGGCGCGCCCGCCGTCGCCTTGACCGCTCCGCCGGGCGCTCCCGTCATCGCCTCGGCCGACGGCCGGGTGATCGCCATCGGGCGCGACAAGGCGCACGGTCGGTACGTGACGATCGAGGACACGTACGGTGACCGGTTCACCTACTCGAAGCTCGGACAGATCGAGGCGCTCTACCCGGTGCTCAAGCCGCGGATCCAGTCGGCGAGCCGGCTCAGCCGGGCGCTCGACGCCGGACGGTTCCGGCGCGCCAGGATCCCGGCCGCCACGCGATTCCTGGCGTCGGCCTCCTCGTCGCGATCCGCGCCGCGCCCGACACACACGAGCGCGCGGCCGGCGGCGCAGCCTGCGCGGTCCGCGACCACGCCGGGGTTCGTCCCAATGGCCAAGGAGCGGCTGTTCGCCGACCCGTCGCGTCCCGCGTCGTACGCCGCCGGGGGAGTGCTCCAGGTCCAGTCGGAGTTCGGGGCGTCCGGGCTCGGCTCGGGGCAGGCGGACTACTACTCCGCGACGGTGCACCTCGCCGCGGGTGGGTTCGCGCTCGAGCCGCTTCGGCGCGGCTCGGTCGTGCTGGCCGGGACGATCCTCGGCCGGGTCGACCGCCCGGCGCACGGACCGGGCCAGATCACTTTCCAGATCCGGCCGCCGGGGGCGCGCAAGCCGGTGGACCCCGCACCGATCGTCGCCGGCTGGCAGCTGCTAGGGAAGCTGACCGCCGGGCACCGGGCGATTGCCGGCGCGACCCAGGCGGGGGCCTACGGCTCGGTCAACCCTTGGATCGGGCAGCTGCTCATGGCGTCGAGGCCGGATCTCCAGCGGGCCGTCCTGGCCGATCGACGGGTGACGGTCGACTCGTGCGGACAGAGCGCGATCCGCGCCGGGCGCGTGGACCGCCGCGTGCTCGCCGTGATCGAGTACCTGTCCTACGCCGGACTGAGCCCTTGGATATCCGGTCTCCCGTGCCCGCAGCCGTCCAGCGTGCGGCCCGCGCCCGACACCAGCTTCGAGATCACGGAGATCGGCGGCGTGACGGTGGCGGGACACCAGCAAGCGGGCGGGCTCGTGGACCTGGCGATCCGCCAGTTGCTGGCGCTTCAGGGGTCGCTCAGCCCCTCGCAGATCGCGAGCCTGCGCCGGTACCCGTGGGAGCCGACGGCGGTCGTGCGCCGGGCCGACGCGGCGCGGATCGAGGTTCAGTTCGATCCGGTCGAGTCGACCGCGCTGAGCCCGATGTCCGACGCTCTCAACACCGCGCAGTGGAAGCGGCTCATCCGCCGGCTCGTGGGTGTAAGCCGCTAGAGCGCGGAGTCCAGAACCTCGGCGCGCTCGTGCTCGGCCGGCGCGCCGCAGGCGTAGACGAGGAGGTCCGCGTCGCCGTGGTTGGCACTCTGGAGCGACGTCCCCGACTCGACGTGGATGATCCCGCCGGTCGGCACGTCGACGCGCTCCGGCGGGTCGCCGAGGTAGATCGACAGGGTGCCGGCGAGGACCACGAACGTCTCCTCGTGACCGCGCTCGCGATGCCGGCGACCCTTCGCGCCGGGCTCGTAGCGCCACACGTTGCCGCGCGTGTGGGTGAGCCCCACGCGTTCGCTCAGCTCGGCCACGTGCCGGGCCGGCTCGTCCGGCTCGTGGGGACGGGTGATCCATTCGAACTCGTCGGGGCGGATGACGCTGTAGGCCACGCGTGGAGGGTACGCGGTCGGGCTCAAGCCGCACCCGGTCGCGGTCGATAACGCATCCGAACCCCACTTGCGAGCGCCGGACGGCGCTCCACACCGCCGCTATGGAGGGCATGCCGCGATGAGCATCACCGACCAGCTGAATGAGTCCCTGAATGGGCACAACAACGAGCCGCGGCTCGTCCTCGACCTCGACCTGACCGAGGCCCAGGCGCTGCGCGCCTGGCTGCTCGAGACCGAGCTGAACGGCCTCAGCGCCCAGGACACCCCGGTGGTCAGCACCGCGCTGGCCAAGCTGGGACGAGCGGTCGACACCGCTCAGGCGACGATCAACATCCGTCGCGAGTTCCAGCAGGCGGGCGTCAACCTGGCGCACTGGTCCGACGAGCAGGTGATCGAGCTCGGCCGTCGGATCGCCGAGGCCGCTCGGCCCATCCTCCAGGGCTGAACCCGCGGCCGGCGCGAACGCTCGACATCAACTAGATGTCGATCCTGATCGGGATCCTGGTCGGCTTTATCCTCGGCGTCGCTCTGACGTTGATGCTGGCGCGCCGCCCGGGCGGCGCCCAGCCCCTCGCGGAGCCGGTGACCGAGGCGGCGGCCGATCCGCTCACCGGGCTGGCCACCCACGACCGGCTGCTCATGGACGCTCAGCGGGAGCTCGAGAGCGGTAACGAGGTCACGCTGTACCTGTTCGCGCTCGACGGGTTCAAGGACTACAACGACGCCTACGGCGACGTGTGCGGCGACGCCCTGCTCGCTTGGCTGGCGCGCAAGCTGCGCGACGCGGTCGGGGCCTACGGCACTGCCTACCGGATGCGAGGCGGGAGCTTCGCGCTGCTCGCGGTCGGCTCGGAGCGCTTCACCAACGCGCTATGCGCCTCGGCGGCGAGCGCGCTGAGCGAGAGCGGCGACGGGTTCCAGATCTCGTGCGACGTGGGCGGCGCGGCGCTGCCCAGGGACACGGTGCGCCCGCGCGAGGCGCTCGAGCTCGCCGCTCGCGGCGCGACCAAGGCCGGCAGCGAGCGGCACGTCAAGTCCGGCCGGCGCGCGCCGTCGGACGCGATCCAGGCCCTGCGCCTCGTCCGCTCGCGCCAGGACGTGGCGGACTTCGCCACCGCGATCGCCCGACGGCTGGACGCGTCCGACGCGGACATCGTGGCCATCGCGAACGCCATGCACTTCTGCGACGTGGGCAACGTCGCGGTCCCGCGGGCCGTGCTCGGCTACCCGGGCAAGATCGCCGGGCCCGAGTGGCAGTTCATCCACCTGCACACGCTGGTCGGCGAGCGGCTGCTCGCGGGCCCGCTCGGGATGGAGCACGTCGCGCCGCTGGTTCGCCACAGCCACGAGCGCTGGGACGGCGCGGGCTATCCCGACGGTCTGGCCGGCGCGGCGATCCCGCTCGGCTCGCGGATCGTGTTCGTGTGCAGTGCGTTCCACGATATGACCTCGGACCGCCCGCATCACGCGGCGCTCGAGCCGATCGACGCGCTCGCGCAGCTCGAGCGCGGTGCCGGCGCCCAGTTCGATCCGAACGTCGTCCGCGCGTTCCGCGCGGAGTTCCTCGGCGAAACCGAGCCCGAGTCCGACGGCGCGCTCGAACAAGACCCGGCCGCGCTCGAAGCCTAGGCAGAAGCGCCGTGACGGCTGATGTGGCGCCCGGGATACAGCGGATCCCGCGACGTCCGTGGCGCGCTGAGACGCCCGGTAACGAAGCCGGACGAACTGTGTATCACGCGTGATACGCTTTGTGGATGGCCGAGGTCAGCATCCGAGATCTGCGCAACCGCGGGGGCGAGGTAGTCGATCGCGCGGCTCGTGGTGAGCTGATCACGATCACCCGGGCCGGCAAGCGGGTGGCTGAGCTTCGCCCGCTCCCGGGGCCGCGGCTTTCGGCCGAGGCGCTCGTGGAGCGCTGGCGCCACCTTCCGCCCGTCGATCCTGGCGCGTTGAGACGCGAAGTCGACGAGGTGATCGACCCGGGCCTGTGAGCACTCCCGAGGCCCATCCGCGTGGTGTGTTGGATACCTCCACGGTCATTCTGCTGTCGCGGTTCGAGGACGCGTCGCTGCTCCCGGCGGAGCCGCTGATCACGGCGGTCACCCTGGCGGAGCTGTCGGTCGGTCCGTTGGTCGCGCGGGACGAACGGGAGCGTGCCGCCCGTCAGGCGCAACTGCAGCAAGCTGAAGCGGACTTCGATCCGCTGCCGTTTGACGCGGCTGCGGCGCGGGCGTTCGGTCGAGTCGCGGCGTCTTTGCGCCGTGCGGGCCGAAAGCCCGCAGCGCGCGCATACGACGCGATGATCGCGGCGACAGCGATCGCCAACGATCTCGCGATCTTCACCTGCAACCCGGGAGACTTTGCAGGCGTCGACGATCTCGACGTGGTCTCACTCCCGATTCCCCGAACCGCCTGACTACGGCAGAGCAGGCGTCGGCTGACGGCATCCGGGTGGTGGTGCTAGCTCGGTTGCGACTAGCATGTGCGACGCCGCCTTTGCGGCGTTCTGTTCGGTTCACGGGGCCGAAGGGATTCGGACCCGTGACCTCCTGCTGCAAAGTCCGCGCGGGCCGATTTGGCTTGGGCTCAGATGTCGAGTTTCCCGGTAAACACTAGGTTTACATAACCTGTAGATCGTCTGCCGGCACGATCGCGGCGAAAGAGGCTTCCATCAGGCTTCCATGCCGTCGACCCAACCGGTGCGGTGACTCCACCGCAGGTCAAGCTTTTCGAACGGGACGGTTAGAAGGTTGTCGAGCGCCGAGCCGGGCGGATCGTCTTCGGCGACCTCGACGAGCGCCGCGCCATCGTAGATGCTGACGACGGTACCGATGGTTCCGGCCGGCCAGGTGCCGTTCGGCACGCGTAGCGCGACAACGTCGTGCTCTTCGATCGCGTGTTTGATCGTTGCCATCGTCTATCCAACTCTAGAGACGATGTAAGCGGTGATCAAACGAGGGCGATCCCCCTCCCACCCGATCTGCCACGCGGTCAGGACGTTCGCGACCCGATCGACGCGGTCGCGAACTCCGCGCACTTGCACGATTACCTCGCAATGGAAGCCGTGCACGCCGGCAGGCCGAACGCCGGACACCGCCGTCGTGCGGACGCCGCTAAGCAGCGCCTCGGCAAGGTAGTCCAGATCGTCGGCGGTGACGGCGAGTATCCGTGCGAATGCCTCCGCCTTTCGCCTCGGATGCCCAGCCTTCAGCGAGTAGTTGATGAGCTTCTCTTGGACGCCGTGCGCGTCCTCCGCTCTTGGGAGCAGCTCACCGATCTGAGGTGGCCACGACACGAGTCGATCGTGCCAGGAGAAGTGGACGCCCCAGCGGGGGGACTGGGGCGTCGTCGGAATCAATCGCCGCTATGTGGGCGCAGAAGGTCACCGAACTCCGCGATCATGCGCGCCCGGCGCATCGTCCGGCGGCGAGCGTCGGAGAGCTCGCGAACGTAGACAGCCCGCGTCACGTTGGCGTCGCGGTGGCCTAAGAGGAATGCCACCTCGTCGACGCTCTCGCCGACGAGCAGGGCCCGACTGGCGACGGTGTGGCGGAAGCTATGCATCGATGGCACCGCGCCGTGGGGCACCGAGACCGGCTCGCTGAGCTCGTTGCGCTCATGAAGCACGGGAAAGGTAGGACGTCCATTGCAGTCAACCCTTTAAGTTGGGCAAGGCGCAGAGCGCGAGCGACGTTGCGCTGTCCGAGCGGACGTCCGGTGCATGTGCAGAACACGAAGTCCTGCGGGTTGCTGTACGTCTCGCGGTCGAGGCGACGCTCGCAGCGCGAGTACCTCCCGCGCACCGCTGCAGCCCCCGCCGACCCCGCAGCCGGATAAGGGAATCGATCCCGCCCTCGGAGAAAGCACTGCCGGTCCCTAACCCGGGAGCACAAGACCGACCGCCGAACCCCAGCGCTTCGTCCCGGGCCGCCCGGCGCGTCGCCAGCAGAGTCGTGCGCGAAACGGCCGAGCCGACTATCGGGTTCGTGGAGATCCCGATCCTACGTTACGCCGCGTGGGCCGATCGTCACCAATTGCTCTACGGTCTGGGCTGCCCAAGCAGCCGCCCACTCGGCCTGCTCGGTGATCGTGCCGGCGCGCTTTGCAATCTCAGCGAGCGGCAGCACCTTAATGCACTTCGCCTGCTTGCGGTGCGGCTCGAGTACGACAAGCGCTCCGGCTCGAGAAGGAGCCTGTGAGACGGCCGATTCGGGATCACGCAATTCCTCTGGCAGTCGTCCCTCCGGCGTCGCGAAATAGAACCCCGCGTACATCACAGGCCCGTCAATCCCCTGCTCCAACCACGCGCCAGAGGACTCAAGAGCCACGTGGGCGCCAGCCTCTGGGTCGATCGCAGTCAGGAATGGCCAAGCTACGTCGAAAACGAAGAACCAGTTCGGTCCGGGTCCCCGAGACCCACGTCCTTCGCGCACAACGGTGCTGTCCGGCACTAGCTCTTCGAGTCGCAGGTTCGTGTTGATCATCCGGACAAAGGTCTCAAGCGAGGATTGAGCGTGCGCCATTTTTGAATACACCTCGACAGTAGGCTCGTCGATTACGCTCATGCTGCTCACACCCACTTCCTCGCGTTCCAACAGAGTCACAAGTTCTGCCAAGCACCTGAGGCAACTCGGTGCAGCCGGATTAAGAGCAGCGGTGCGCCATCGCCCCTCGGCCAAAGAAGACCCGAGTTGGTCGACCTTAGCGGCGACCTCGAGCCAGGTGACGACGCCGTCGAACAACGACATCGCATCACCGAACTTCGCATCATGCGGAGCAATCAGCACCACGGCGTCCTTGTCCCAGCCTGCATAGCCGGTCTCCTGATAGGACGTCAGGCCGGCGGTGATCTTGAGCTCGCTCAAGAGCCGCACTTGCCGGCCATCGGCCGCAACGTACTCCAACAGAAGATCGGGCCTGCCGCTCCCCGAGAGGCTCCCCTGAGTACAGACCGTGATCGTCTTGGTGCGGGGCGCGGGTATGGTCCCGACGCGCAAGACCAACCAGCAGGCGAGTTCCGGCACCGTGCGCAGGACATACGCGAACACCTCGGTTAGACGATCCTCCCTTCGGACGTGAGGAACGCGATCGAGCGCATCGAGGATGGTCTCAGCAGCGGGTGGCACAGGTATCCGCAACGCTACTGAGCTTCAAATCAGACCAGCATCGCGACATCGGTCGGCTGCGCTCGAAGGGCCGCATGGCGGGAACGTCACCAACTCGCGCATGCCTCGAAGACCATTTGGCTGAGGTGCCGGTCGAGGGCGGCTCGGCGCTAGGGGTGAGTAGGCCGTCCAGCGGCGTGGAGCAAACGGCCATGCACGCCTGCGGCCGTAAGGCCCTCCAGCACGAGCGCAGCGAATTGGGCCTGCAGCCCCAACGAGCTGAGGTGGGTCGCCGTGACGTCTGGTGCCGCGGGCAGAATCCCCCATGTGTTCGACCGGTGCTCAGAGGTCGCGAAGCAGCTCGCGCTCGAGATTCGTAACCAACTCGGGCGAGAGCCCGATACGGGCGATGCGCTGTTGGCGCTTGCTTGTGTACCGGACTCGCTCGCAGGCCAGGCGCTGCACGAGGTCGGGGTGGACGTTGTTGTGCTTGCGCTTACGATCGAACGTCTCCGGCGTCATGCGTCTGACACCCGGCAAGAACTCATAAGCCGGCTCGAGGAGCTACGCATCTCTGAGGAGCGAGCGGTCGAGGCCCACGAGTTCGTCACCGCCGCGAACCTACGCGACGAGGGGCGCGAACTCGCTCGACAATCACGTGGGTTCGCGTCGATGCACCCTGGGGCTCTGCAGACGGTTCGGCGACACCTCGGCATCTCGGCCTCTAACAACGTGCAATCGGCCCCCCGTGCGGGGCCGCGCCACGACACGAAGGGAGCGTCCGGTCCGTGACGGTTGACGCCACTATAAGTGGGCACTGCTTGAGGGTCCGCCCCAATATCAGCCGCAATCCGCTTTCGTTACGCGCTGGGCAAATCGCGCGCCTCGACCGTTGTCCCATCGTTGCTCATGCCGCACGGAACAACGGCTTTGGCGACAAGTGAGTCGTCCGCTCTCGCATGCGTGATCGCTTCGCCACACGAACCCGATAGTCGGCTCGGCCGTTTCGCGCACGACTCTGCTGGCGACGCGCCGGGCGGCCCGGGACGAAGCCTTGATTAGCAGGCACTTCGCCAGTGGAGCAACAGGATTCGGACCCGTGACCTCCTGCTGGCAAAGCGTCAGACCGCGGTCAGGATCACCGGGCGGCCGGCCTCGGAGACCATGATCGTGTGCTCCTCGTGCGCCGAGGGAGCGCGGTCGGCGGTCGTGATCGTCCACCCGTCGGGCTCGAGCACGATCCGCGGCCGGCCGGCGGTGAGCATCGGCTCGATCGTGAACACCAGACCGGGGGTGAGTCGCGTCTTGGCCTCCGGCGCCGCCCAGTTGAACACGGTCGGGTCCTCGTGCATCGCGTGGCCGATCCCGTGGCCGGTCAGCTCGCGCAGCACGCGGAAGCCGCGCTCGCGCGCCTCTCGCTCGACCGCGGCGCCGACCTCGCGGAGGGTGCGGCCGGGCTGGGCGGCTCGGATGCCCGCGGCGAGCGCCGCGCGGGTGGCGGACATCAACCGCCGGCGCCGGCCGTCCACGCGTCCGACCGCCAAGGTCCTGGCCGCGTCGGCGTGGTAGCCGTCCAGCTCCGCCGCGACGTCGAGCGTGATCAGCTCTCCGGCGCGGACGAGCCGGGGCCCGGGGACGCCGTGCACGACCTCCTCGTCGACCGAGATGCACACCGCGCCGGGGTAGTCGTAGGTCAGGATCGGCCCCGAGCGTGCGCCGTGGCGGGCGAACGTTGCCGCGGCGAGCCGGTCGAGCTCGGCCGTGCTCACGCCGGGCGCGACCGCGCGCTCGAGCACGCGCAGGGTCTCGGCCACGACCTGGCCGGCTCGCCTGAGCCCGCGTAGCTGTTCGGGGGAGTCGATCGACATGATCTGAGAGGTTACGACGGCGGAGGGCGCCGGTCGACGGAAGGATCCTGCGACGGTAGCGTCCCTAGCTACGGATGCTGACCGGGGAGCCTCGAATCGACGGCCGCGGATTGGAGCTGCTCGAGCGCGACGAGCTGCTCGAGCGCCTCGCGAGGGCGCTTCGGTCGGCGGCCGCCGGACGCGGCCGGCTCGTGTTGCTGGGTGGCGAGGCGGGGGTCGGCAAGACGGCGCTGCTCCGCGCCTTCTGCGCCCTGGACGCCGGCGCTCCCCCTGCTCGCGTGCTGTGGGGCGCCTGCGAGCGCCTGTTCACCCCGCGGGCGCTGGGGCCGTTCCTCGACATCGCCGACGCCGCCGGCGTCGAGCTCCCCGGGATCGGGCCGCACGCGCGAGCGCCGTACGAGCTGCTCGGCGCGCTGTCCGGCGAGCTGGCGCGCCGCCCGTGCACCTTGCTCGTGATCGAAGACGTGCACTGGGCCGACGTGGGGACGCTCGACGTGATCAAGCTGCTGGCGCGCCGGATCGAGGCGCTGCCGGTGTTGGCGCTGGTGTCCTTCAGAGACGACGAGCTGGGGGCCGCATCCCCGTTGCAGATGGTGTTGGGCGAGCTGGCTGGAGCGAGCGTGGTCGAGCGCGTGCACCTGCACCCGCTCTCGCGCGAGGCGGTGCGAGCGCTCGCCGAGCCGTCGGGAGCCGACGGCGACGGGTTGTTCGAACGGACGTGCGGAAACCCGTTCTTCGTCACCGAGGCGCTCGCCGCCATGGACGTGGAGATTCCCGACACCGTGCGGGGCGCGGTGCTCGCGCGGGCCGCGCACCTGGGGCAACCCGCGCGTGGCCTGCTCGAGATCGCGGCGGTGGTGCCCTCGCGCATCGAGCTGTGGCTGCTCGAGCGAGTCGCGGGTGGCGATCTGGCCGCGCTCGATGAGTGCCTCAGCTCCGGCATGCTCCGCCCCTCCGGCGGCGGAGTCGAGTTCCGGCACGAGCTGGCGCGGCTCGCGATCGAGGAGGCGATCGCTCCGCACCGCCGGATCCAGCTTCACCGCGACGTCCTGGCCGTCCTGTCGGCCTCCGCGCACAGGGCGGTCGACCCGGCGCGCCTGGCCCACCACGCCGACGCCGCCGGCGATGTGGACGCGGTGCTCCGGTACGCGCCGGCCGCCGGTGAGCGTGCCGCGGAGCTGTGTGCGCACCGGGAGGCGGCCGAACACTTCGGGCGTGCATTGCGCCACGCCGACGCGCTTGGGACGCAGCGGCGCGTCGATCTTTGGGAGCGCCGGTCGTACGAGTGCTACCTGACCCAGCGGATCTCCGACGCGGTCCAGGCGCGCCAGGAGGCGCTCGCGCTGCACCGGGCGCGCGGCGACCGCGTGGGCGAGGGCGACAGCCACCGGTGGCTGTCGCGTCTGGCCTGGTTCGCCGGCGACCGCGCGGTCGCGGTGCGGCAGGGGCGGCGCGCGGTCGAGCTGCTCGAGGCCGAACCGCCCGGATGTGAGCTCGCAATGGCGTACTCGAACCAGGCTCAGCTGTGCATGCTCGCCGACGACGTGCGCGGCGCAGTCGAAGCGGGGACGCGAGCGATCGAGCTCGCGGAGCGCCTCGGCGAGACCGAGACCCTCGTGCACGCGCTGAACAACGTCGGCTCGGCTGAGGGGTCGTCGGCCGGCGGTGGGGAGAAGCTGAAGCGGAGCCTGGCGCTGGCGCTCGAGGCCGGGATGGAGGAGCACGTGGCGCGCGCCTACACCAACCTGGGCTCCGGCGCGGTGCGCGTACGCCGGTATGGCGCGGCGCACCGCCATCTGACGGCGGGGATCGCCTACTGCGAAGAGCACGATCTCGACGCCTGGGCGACGTATATGACCGGGTGGCTGGCCCGGGCGCGGTTCGAACAGGGCCGGTGGAACGACGCTGCCGAGTATGCGACGAAGATGATGCGCAGTGGGAACGTTGCGGTGCCGAGCCGGATCGTCCCGCTCACGGTGCTGGGGCGGCTGCGGGCTCGCCGGGGCGACCCGCACCCCTGGGTCCTGCTCGATGAGGCGCAAGAGCTGGCTCGCCGCACCGAGGAGCTGCAGCGGCTCGCGCCGGTTGCGGCGGCGCGGGCGGAGGCGCGCTGGCTCGAGGGGCAGGCTGGCGCGGTGGCATTCGAGACCGACGAGGCGCTGGCCCTGGCGCTGGCGGTCCCGGGCCGGGATCCGTGGGCGCTGGGCGAGCTGTACGCGTGGCGCCGGCGCGCCGGCATCGTCGACTCGGTGGAGTTGGCCGCGCTCGCCGATCCGTACGCGGGTGAGCTGCGGGGGGAATGGGCGGCCGCCGCGCGCGCGTGGGATGCGCTCGGTTGTCCGTACGAGGCAGCGCTCGCGCTGGCCGACGGCGACGAGGAGGCGGGTCTTGAGCGCGCGCTCGAGAGTTTTCAGCGGCTCGGCGCCGTGCCGGCGGCGCGCGCCACCGCGCGGCGGCTGCGAATGCGGGGCGTGCGCAGCGTCGCCCGCGGACCGCGGCGGTCGACGATGGGCAACCCCGGACAGCTCACCTCGCGCCAGATCGAGATCCTCGAGCTGCTCACCAACGGCCTGACCAACGCCGAGATCGCCGCGCGCCTCTACATCACGCCGAAGACCGTCGCGCATCACGTCTCGGCGATCCTGGGCAAGCTCGACGTGCGCTCGCGCAAGCAGGCCGCCGCCGCGGCGGCCCGGTTGGGGCTCTCCGAAAGGTAGGCACCGCGCGCCGCAAGATGGGTCACCAGTGCCCATGTGCTGTTGGGGGACCGCGGTTAAGGTGGCGCCGTGCTGATCCATCCTTTCAACCCACAAGCACAGGAGTGAGCATGAAGACCTATGTGATCCTTCGCCGTGAGGGCTGGCGCAGCGCCGACGATCTCGAGCGCGCGGCCGAGCGATCGACGGAGGTGGGGGAGCAGATGCCCGACGACGTCCGCTGGATCCGCAGCTACGTGCTCGAGGAGGCAGCCGGCTCGGTCGGCACCGTGTGCATCTACGAGGCGAGCAGCCCCGAGGCGATCCGCCGCCACGCCGGCCAGGCCGATCTGCCGGTGGACGAAATCATCCAGGTCGCGGGCACGGTGATCGTGCGCTCCGACCCAGTCCCCGCCGGGTAGCCGAGGCCGGCAGTCCGGCGGCGGCCGTGGCGGGCCGCCGCCGATTGCCGGCACGAGGGGGGCTTCGCGCCTGTGCGGGTAAAGACGCCGCGAGCGCGGATTCCTTCCCGACGCTAGGATTGCCCGGCGCTCCCGTTCCGCTCGCCTCGAAACCGACACCGTCTGCACTCTTGGCACTCGCCGGGCCATCGTTTGAGATACGGGAGACCGTCGACGCCGACGGCGTGGTCCGGCTGACGCTGGCCGGCGAGCTCGACATCGCAGTCGCCGACCGGGTGGAGGAGCGCTTCCGCCAGCTCCGCGAGGACGACCGCCCGGTGCGGCTCGATCTCTCCCAGCTCGAGTTCATCGACAGCTCGGGCGTCCGCGTGATCGTGCTCGGGCTCAAGCACGCCCGGCAGGGCGGACATCAGCTCGAGGTCGACGATCGCATCAGCTCCACGGTGGCGCGGATGATCGACATCATGGGGATCGGGTCGCAGCTCTGGCCGCAGGACCCGCGGGGCTAACGCTGGCCGGTCCGGCAGCCGGGGCTCGACCAGCTACGGGTTGTCACCCACCGCCGGCGTTGCAAGGCGCCGCCCGGGCGGAGGGATGGCCCAGGTGGCGACGAACCCCGCCATCGATCATGAGACGCGCAGAGGAGTTATGGATGAGCGACTTCGAGAGAAGCGGCATGACCGTCGACGAGCCGGCCAAGCGCCGCACCCCGGGCACGTGGTTCGCCGACATGGGCGACCGGCTGGCGCGCGGGTTCAACAGCTTCGACCGCCCGCAGGCCGACGAGTCGGACTGGGAGCCCTACGACGAGCCCGACCAGCCCACCGCGGCGGTCGACGCGATGCCGTGGGAGCCCGATCACAAGCGGTTCCCGACCGCGCTCCACGGTTACGACCGCGAGGCGGTCGACGAGCACCTGGCGGCGCTCGAGCAGGAGATCGACGAGCTGCGAGCGCGCCGGTTGCCGGCGCCGACCGTCGAGGCGGAGATCGAGCGGGTGGGCGAGGAGACCACCGCGATCCTGAAGGTCGCCCACGAGCAGGCGGCCGAGATCACCCGCCGGGCGCAGACCCAGGCGGACAAGTGCGTCGCCGACGCCGCGGCCAACGCGGTGGCGATGACCGAGGACGCGAAGCGCAAGCTGCGCCAGCTCGACTCCGAGACCGACGCGGTGTGGGCCGAGCGCGGCCGCCTGATCGAGGACGTCCGGAACGTGGCCACGGCGCTGTTCTCGCTGGCCGAGGACGCGGCCGACCGCTTCCCGGAGGACGGGGATCGCGGTGGCGCGACGGTGGCCATGGCCGCGCCGCTTGCGGCCGCTGCCCCGTCGCCGGCCGCCCCGACGCACGCGTCCGCGCCGCAGGGGCCCGCGCCACGCCCGGTGCCTGCCTCGCCGCCGACAGCGGCCCAGCCGCCCGCCGGCGGCTCAGAGACGGGCTGATTCGAACAGCTCCGCCCCGAGCCGGGCCTCGGGGTGGAGCTGTGGCGCAAGGCCCTCGCCGAGCGCGGCGCGTGCCAGCTCGCGGCCGACCGCCGGCGCATGCTTGAAGAGGTGGTTGCCGGCGAGGATGACGAGGCGCTCGAGCGCCCACGCGGCGAAGCCGTCGGGGTGCCAGGGCAGCTCGGTGACCCAGCAGTGGCGGACCTCGATCGGCTCCGGGTGCAGGCCGGGCAGCGCGCGCTCGACGTAGGCCGTGGTCCGCTCGGCGATCGCGTTCAGGCCAGACGCGTCGATCAGGCTTCCGTCCTCGTGGACGGGAGTGTCGTCCAGCCCGACGGCGTACGCAGTGTTGCCGGGCATCGGGTCGGCGTACGCGCCGGCGTCGGCGGACGAGTCGAGCAGGCAGGCGAGGCGCGGCGGCGGCTCGCCACGGACGCGATAGGTGAGGCGGACGTGGGCCGCTTGGCGCAGCGGCAGCGGCAGGCCGGCGCCGCGGGCCAGCGCGGCGGTGCCGCGGCCCGCGCAGATGACCACGCGTTCGTGCTCGGAGCGCGTGCCGCCGGCCCGAACCTCGGCCGTGCCGGCGCGCGTCGAGCGCACCGCGAGAACCTCGTCGAACACGATCCGTTCACCCACGGCAGCGGTCAGCGCGTCGATGCTCGCGCGGGTACGGATCGCGCCGCCATCCTCGTCGAGCACCGCACGGTTGTGTTCGGCGGCGAGCACCGGGAGCCGCTCGGTCAGTTCGGCGCCGTCGATCAGGTGTGCCCGCACGCCGGCGCCGCGCATCGCCTCGAGTCGTCGCATCGCCGCCGGCCCGAGCGCGACCACGCCGTCCCGTGAGAGCAGCTCGGTGCCGAACCGCTCCTCGTATTCGCGCCAGATCGCGCGCGCCTGGCGCGCGAACTCGATTAGGCGGCGGTCGTCGTGCGCGTGGCGAAAGATGCGCGACTCGCCACCGGACTGCGCCTGGCCCGGAACGCCCCGCTCGTAGATGGTCACCGAGGCCCCCTGGTCGATCAGCGCAAGCGCCGTCGCCAGGCCGACGATCCCGGCGCCGATCACGCCCACGTCCGCGCCCGCAGTCGTCATGCCGCGGGACAGTATCTGTTCATGCCCCCCCATCGAGGGGGTGGGCCTGGTGTCACGCGCAGTCGATGGGGTAGGCTCGAATCACCAGACCGCGAAGGAGGGAAGGCGATGCCAGACGGGCGCAACGGCGCACAATCGCCAGACGAGCAGGTTCGCGCGCTGTTCGAGGAGGCCGAGTCGAACACGGCCAAGGCGTTCGAGGAGATGGTGAGCAAGCCCAGCTTTGGCCGGCTGCTGGCGCTCAGTGCCGAGAACACGGCCGCGCTCACGCGGATCGCCTTCGACGGCGTCGACCTGCTGTGGCACAACCTGCGACTGGCGGGACGGGCCGACATCGTGCGACTGTCGCGACAGCTGCACCGCACCGAGGACAAGCTCGAGCGCGTGCTCCAAGAGGTGGAGAGCCTGCGCGACGACCTGGCACGTGAGCGCAGCGAGGAGGAGGCGCGATCGTGAGCGCCGTCGAGCGCGTGATCCGCTTCCCGGTCAATGCGCTGGAGTACACGAACCTTCTCCTGACCACCGACGACGCCGTCGTCGGGGCTACCGCGCGGGACGTGGTGTGGACCCACCGGGAGACCACGCTGTACCGCTATCGCTCGCCGGACCGGCGCTACCGGGTGCCGCTGCTGCTCGTGTTCGCGCTGATCAACCGGCCCGAGATCTTCGACCTGCGGCCGGGGGGATCGCTGGTCGAGTATCTGATCGGGGAGGGGTTCGATGTGTTCCTCGTGGACTGGGGCTATCCCGGCGATGAGGACGCCGACATAGGGCTCGACGACTACGTATGCGATGAGCTCGAGTGGGCGGTGCGCGAGACGCTGCGCGCCAGCGGCGCCGACGAGCTGACGCTGATGGGGTGGTGCATCGGCGCGACCCTGTGCGCGATGTACTGCGGCCTCGATCGCGGCGGCGCACGCCCGCCGGTCAAGAATCTGGTCGAGCTGACGATGCCGATCGACGGCCGGAACTCGGGCTACGCCAAGTGGGTCGGCGATCCGGACTTCGACGTCGAGCACATGGCCGAGCTGTACGGATCGCTGCCCGGCGGCGCGATCGACTTCGCCAACAAGATGCTCAAGCCGGTCACGAACTTCTGGACCACCTACCGCCGGCTGTGGGACGGGGTACAGGACGGAACCGCGCGCCGCGAGGCGTACCAGACGATGGCCAAGTGGGTCGCCGACAACCCGCCGTTCCCGGGCCGGGCCTGGGCGCAATGGATCCAGCTGATGTACCGCGACGCGGGGCTGGTGCGCGGGAATGTCCGGTTGCGCGGCCGGTCGGTCGACCTGCGCCGGATCGATCAGAGCGTGCTGGTGATCACGGCCGGCGCCGACCACATCGCGCCGCGGCCGGGGACGATGCCGTTCTTCGAGTTGATCTCGAGCCAGGACGTGGAGCACCTGGCTCGCCCCGGGGGGCACATCGGGCTGGTCGCCGGCTCGACGGCCCGCAAGGAGCTGTGGCCCGAGATCTCGCAGTGGCTGGCCGAGCGATCTGAACCGAGAGAGTGAGAATCCGAGGAGAGGTGAGGGATTGATGAGTACTGAAACTTCGACGACCGAGGCACGCGACACGATCACTCCGACCGGCGAGGAGTTCCGGGCCGGCGTTCGCCGGGCCCGCATGACCGGACGGGTGGTGTTCGTGACCGGCGGCACCCGGGGAATCGGGGCGGCGATCAGCCGCAGCTTCGCCGAGCAGGGCGCGGTGGTGGCGGCCGGCTACGGTCGCGACAAGGACACCGCCGACGCGCTGCTACATCAGCTCGAAGAGAACGGCGTGACCGCGAGCGTCCACCAGGGCAACGTCGGCTCGGCCGAGGACTGCCGGCGGACGATCAACGAGGTGCTCGAGCAGCACGGCCGTCTCGACGTGCTGGTCAACAACGCGGGCATCACGATCGACAAGACCGCGCTCAAGCTGACCGACGAGGACTGGTACAAGGTTCTGGCCGTCAACCTGTCCGGCGCGTTCTTCATGAGCCAGGCGGTGCTGCCGCACATGCTTGAGCGCGGCACCGGCCGGATCATCAACATCTCGTCGATCATCGGATCGACCGGCAACATCGGGCAGACGAACTACTCGGCCTCGAAGTCCGGGCTGTTCGGGCTGACCAAGTCGCTCGCTCGGGAGGCGTGCTTCCAGCTCGCGCGCGCCGGCAAGGTGAGCGACGACTCGGTTGGCCTGACCGTGAACGCGGTGGCGCCGGGCTTCATCTACACCGAGATGCTCCAGGCGATGCCCGAGAAGGCGCAGGAGCGCGTCAAGTCCCAGATCCCCGTCGGGCGGTTCGGTCGTCCCGACGACGTGGCGCGCGTCGTGCACTTCCTGGCCTCGGACCATTCGTCGTTCATCACCGGCGCCGTGTTTGACGTCAACGGCGGCCAGGACATGTCGGCCTAGACCTACGGTGGCGTCGAGGCCGGCCCGGGCGCGGGGTGCACGGGCAGGGTCAGCGGCGGTCGCGGCGCCTGGGTGAAGTCGAAGTCCGCGACCAGGTTGCCGAGGATCGGGCTGTCCTCGCGGACGTCGGGCCGCGGGTCGGGCCGCCCGTCGGTGGCGGGGTTGAGGCGCGCGCCGCCGAGGAAGTCGTCCTCGATGAACTTGGTGTATGCGTCGTGGCTCAGGGTTTGGTGGTCGATGAGGCCCTGTTTGGCGTACGGGCTGATCACGATCCCCGGGACGCGGAGCCCGTAGCCGTTGTTGTCGACGACGGGCGGGACCACGTGGTCGTAGAAGCCCCCCCAGTCGTCCCACGAGAGGAAGATCGCCGTGCTGCTCCAGTCGGGGCCGTTCATGATCGCGTTGACCAGGCCCGTCACGTAGGTCTGGCCGGCGCTGACCAGCGCCGGCGGATGCTCGGACACCTGGCCATTCGGGTTGATCCACGACACCGCGGGGAGCGTGCCGTTCTTGGCCGCGGTGAAGAAGTTGCTCAGGGTCTGGATGTTCCCGAGCTGGTTGTCCTGGGTCACGTCGGTGAAGGACGGGAGCGGGTTCCAGATACCGGGCGTCGTGGGTCCCTGCTGCACCGGGGCGCAGGTCATCGAGCTGTCGTTCTCGCAGTCGGGCTCTGAGCCCTGGAAGACGTAGTAGCCCCAGCTCACGTTCTGCCGGTGGAGCAGGTAGGTGATGTCGGTCCAGGCGTAGTGGAGCTGTCCGTCGTTGGCGGTGGCGAAGGTGGTGGCCTGCAGCGTCGAATCCGGGTTGGGGTTCTGCAGGTCGCCGTGACAGGAGGACGGGACTAACGGGTTGGTGCAGAACGCCGACCACTCGGACACCATGTACAGGTGCTGGGGCAGGCTCCAGGAGGCGTTGGGCTCGAACATGTGGTCCTGGAGCACGTAGTTCTGGGCGTAGTCCCAGTAGTTGGGGATCTCGCGTGCGTCGTGGTAGCCCATCACGTCGATGCAGCTCTGGCGGCTCTGGACCTGGCCGTTCTCGGTGCAGGGGCTGCAGTTCGGATCGGCCGAGTTGCACCCGAGCCCCTGCTCGGCCTGGCCGACGAACCCGTCCATCCGCCCGCTATCGATGTCGGCGATGCTGTTTCCCATCCCGTGCGGTCCGCCGTAGTTGAGGTCGGCCGGGTCGTGGAAGGGGGCCACGCAACCGCCGTTCATCGGGTCCTGGACGCATACCCCGGGGGGAATCCCGTCTGCGCCCGGGTAGGTGCCGAAGTACGAGTCGAACGAGCGGTTCTCCTGCATGATCACGACCACGTGGCGGATCTTGTGGATCCCGGTGGCGGGGGCGACCTTGATCTTCAGGGTGGGGGAGGCCGATGGGAGATTGCGCGTCGTCTCGGGCACGAGCGCGCGCCATTGCTCGGTCCGTCCGGTGGTGAACGTGTGGCGCACGGAGAAGGTCGCGTCGCTTGCGACCTTGGGCCGGGCGACCGTCATCCAACGCGGTCCGACGCGGCGCTGGAGCGAGATCGGCTGACCGTCCACGAGGGGCTGAAGCTGGCCGCTGAACGTCTCGATGTCGCCCGCCACCGCGAACGTCGCGGTGCTGGCCAGCGTGACCACCGGTTGAGCCAGCTCGGACAGCACGCGGCTGCGCAGGCCGCGCGCGGTGGCCACCCAGTCGCGATTCGTGGTGACCGCGCCGGCGCGGAAGGCGAAGCCGTAGCTCCCGTCGCCGACCGTCCGCGTACGGGCGACAGGCGTGAAGGCGCGCTGGCCCGGGAAGCGGCGCCAGAGCGTTATCGTGATGCCGCAGCGCCGGACGCCCTTTCGGACGGAATGCAGGCTCCCGAAGACGCTGACCTGCCGGGCGGCCGTGACCGGGTTCGGGGTGGCGTAGATCGAGATCCCCTTGGCCAGCGGCTGCTTGGGGGGCTTGCTCGCCGGCTTGCAGGCGGGGGCCTTGGTGGCCTGCCCGCTCGAGATCGGTGTCAGCGCGGCCCCGCCCCCGGCCAGGGCGATAACGACAACCGAGCTGAGCAGAACGAGTGAGCGACGCAGCGACAATCCTCCCGCAGGGGCTTTCCCTTGCTAACCCGCGCCGGCTCTGCGAGTTGCGATCGGCTCGGCGCGATGCGATTTTTCTACCGTGAGCGGCGGCGGATCCGGCAACGACAGCTTCGGCGCGGTTTCGCGCGAGGGGGGAGGTTCGCCCGTGCTGGCCCTGCGCGTGGCGCTCGACCGCTATCAGGCGGGGAGGTCGGCCCAGGCCCTCGACGTCGCCTTCGCCGCCGCGGCGGGCGCGGTGGCTGAGGTGCGCGGCGAGCGCGCCGGCGCGACGCCGTCGGTGAGCGAGATCGCGTCGCTGTTCGAGCAGCTGCCGGATTTTCAGCGGTTGGTCGAGGTCGCGGTGGGCGAGACTGAGCGGTCGATCGAGGCGGCTGGCGCGCGGCTTTGGGAGTGGTTCGGCCTGACGAGCGAGGCGCCGCGCTGGAACGAGGGAGAGCGATCGCGCGCGCGGCTGCTCGTCGCATGCGCCTGCGCGCCGCTCGACGCTTCCGTGGCGACATGGCTTGGTCCGCGGCTGCTTCGGTTGGCGGCCGATCGCTGGGCTCTGGCTTTGACCGACGAGCTACGCCGAGCGGACGAGGACCTGTGGCGGCGGGTGCTGGGCGAGCGCTACGAATCGGTGTGGCGGCGGTGCGCGCCACGGGGACGTTGGCGTACCCGCGAGCTGTCCGACCTCCTGGCGCGCGACGACGCGGTGGCGGACGCGATGCGGCGCCGGCTGTCAAGGTGGTTGGCCGCGGGCGCCCAGATGGAGCGGCTGCCGGGTGAGGTCGAGGCGGCGTTCGTGGAGACCCGGACGCCAGACCGGCTGGCCTAGACACCACGGTGTCGGAGGGGACACCGTGGGGGGTGATGAGGACCCCATGGGTGGCTGGGCGCCGCGCCGTGCGGGCGGGAGAGTGCGTGGTCAATCCAGATCGACGCGCGGCAATCGGCCGGCGCCGGAGGAGAGGAGAGTCACCATGAAGGGACTTACGTTGAGCGGGGCGGTGGTCATCGCCGCGCTTGCGCTGCCCGGCGTCGCCGTGGCGAGCGACGCACCGGCTACGCCGAGCATCGTGCTCGCCGGCTTCACCTCGCAGCAGTACCCGACGTTCTTCAAGATCGCCGCGGCTGGACGGTCGGTGACGCTCGGCGCGGTCGCGCTCGAGATGACGTGCACGTCGGGGGCGCAGTTCGTGCTCCCGGACGGGTTCGGTCCCGTCCGGATCAGCCCGAGCGGCGCGTTTCACGCCGACGTCTCGATACCGCCGACGGCCGGATCGAGCGGCGTGACCTACAGCGGGATGGACTCGGTCACGGCCAGGCTGGGCCGCCGCCACACCCACGTGTCGGGGACCTGGGAGCTGAAAGTGAACTACAGCTACACGAACGGCATGAGCGACCGGTGCGACAGCGGGCCGGTGCGTTTCACGGCCACCACGTGACGGTCGGGCTTGGACGCAGCCGGGATGGCCCGGATGTCTGGCATCCGGGCCGTCACCATGAGATGCTCCGCGCGACATGGGCGACGCGCGCGAGACGCGGTTGGTCAGACCGCGTCACCTCAAGGCGCTGATCGACGCGGAGGCCACGGGAGTCCCGTTCCTCCACTGGCTCGACGCCGACGGCGAGCAGCACATCTTGATGCTCACCGACGACCGACCGCGGGTCACGGTCGGCCGGCGTACGCACTGCGACGTCGCGCTGAGCTGGGACAAGGAGGTGTCCCGCGAGCACGCCCTGCTCGAGCCGGTCGGCGAGGACTGGACGCTGGTCGACGACGGCCTGTCGCGCAACGGCTCGTTCGTCAACGGCACCCAGATTCGCGGCCGGCACCGGCTGACCGACCGCGACCGCCTGTGCTTCGGTGTCACCCACGTCACGTACCGCGAGTCGAGCCAGGCCGAGGGCAGCGAGTCCACCGCCCGTCCTCCCGGCGCGGTCGGTCAGATTCCGCTCACCGACATCCAGCGCAGACTGCTGATCGCGCTGTGCCGCCCGATCATGGACTCGACCTCGACCACGCCGGCCACCAACCCCCAGATCGCGGCCGAGGTGCACCTCAGCGTGGATGCGGTCAAGGCCCACATGCGCGACCTGTTCGTTCGCTTCGGCCTTGGCGAGTTGCCCCAGAACGAGAAGCGCAACCGGCTGGTGGTGGCGGTGATCGCGTCGGGGTTGCTGGCGCCGCACGACTTCTGAGGCGCGGACCGAGGTCAGCGCCGGCGCAGCGTGATCGTCGTCCACGCCCCCAGGCGGATGCGGTCGCCGTCGCCCAGCGGCACGTCCGTATGCGGGGCGATCGGCGCCGGCTCGTCGCCCAGGGCGGTGCCGTTGGTCGACCCGAGGTCGCGCACCACGCAGGCGCCGTCGCCACGGCGCTCGACCACCGCGTGCAACCGGGAGACGCCCGGATCGATCGGTGGCGCGGCGAGGTCGATCTCCGGGCAGTCCTCGCCCGGGCGGCCGTGGCTGCGGCCGATCCGGTTCTCGCCCTCGCCCAGTGGAAAACGGCGCTCAGCGTAGTCGTCCGGAAACGTCACGCCGGCGACGGCGAGGCGGTCGAACTGGGCGCGGTCGGCTGTGACGACAGCCTCCCAGGAAACCGCGGCCAGCGGTGGCGCGAGGAAGTCGTGTCCGCATCCCTCGCAGTAACGATCGTCGCCCGAGCGCGGCGCGCCGCACGCCGGACAGGGCTCGCGCCGCGCCGCGGGGGAGGTGTCGGCCTCCTCGACGGCCGGCAGGATCGCCGTGGCGTCCGCGCCGACCATCGGCACGCCGCACACGTCGCAGTAGTCCGTCGTCTGCGAGTCGTGCCCACTCGGGCAGCGGACGGTCATGGCGCGCCGCCGCCGACCCGCACGGTCGTGGTCGACCGGGTGTCCAGCGACATCTCGTCGACGACCGCGACGTCGCGCCGCAGCCGGACCGTCCCGGTTGCCGCGTCGTCGACCTCGACCACGGCCTGGAGCAGCTTCATGGTCCCGTCGTTGCCGCTCTCGGTGGCGAGCTGGACCGCCCGGCCGAGCTTGAAGGTAGCGGTGCCGAGATCGCCCTGCTTGCGCGCCTCGAGTCCCTCCTGGATGCACTCGGCGAGCTCGGCCTGCCCGGTGTAGTGGGCGACCTCGCGGTTGATGCTGGTCGAGAGCTGGCGGTCGTCGGTCCAGGTCGCGCGGACCAGGGCCTGGCCGCGTGTCTCGTCGCCCTCGACCAGGTTGACGCGTCCGGCGAGCATCTCGTCGCCGGCCTCGCGTGGAGGCACGTTGATGCAGACGTGGTAGTCGCGCGACTCGGCGCCCCACGTGGCGGTGGGGTAGTCGCCGGTCAGCGGGTTCACCGGCACCCGGCGGTCGGTCAGCTCCTCGATCGTCGGCGCGACCTGGCGCACAAACGCCACCGTGGCGCCCTGCGGCGTCCACACCCGCAGCGAGACGTTGCCGGTCGACTTGCCCAATGAGGTCTGCATCGCGGCGCGGAAGTCCTCGGCCATGTCCCGGGGGTGGGCGATGATGTCGACGGTGCCGAGCAGCCGGGAGCCGATCCGGCGCAGCTCGCTGACCTCCCAGTCGGTTCCGACGCCCCGGCAGTCGCACTGGAAGCGCCCTTCGACCTTGCCCAGGGCCTTGTCGAGTTCCTCGGGGGTCTCGTGCTGGTTCTGGCCATCGGTGAGCAGGAGCGCGTGGCAGTTGCGGTTGGTCGCGTCGCCGAACAGCTCGCCGGCGAGCAGAAGCCACGATCCCATGGCGGTGCCGCCGCCGGTGGACAGGTGCCCGACGGCCCGCTTAGCCGTGTCCCGGGTGCCGGCCGTGGCCGCGACGAGCTCTCGGCGGGGCGGGTATACGACGGCCGCGGTGTCCGTCCCGGCGATCACCGCGAACAGAACGCCGTCGCGGATGCAGTCGATCGCAACCCTGGTCGCGTCTCGGGCGGCCTGGATCTTGTGCGCGGGAGCGCCCATCGACCCCGAGGTATCGACGATCACGATCTCGGCCGCGGCAGGCTGGCCGGCGCCCCCTCCGGCGCCTCCGCCGGCGCCGTCGGAGGTCACCGTCACGATCGCGTTGACCTCGGAGCCGCCGAGCGGAAGGTACTCGTTCTGGTAGGCGTCGACCGTGAAAGTGCTCATGACTATGACTCCTCAGGAGACCGATGGATCGATGTCCACGACGACCACGGTGATGTTGTCGTGGCCGCCGCGGTCGTTGGCGGTGTCGGCGAGCGCGCGCGCCACCGCGGCCGGCGCGGCGCCGTCGGGCAGCGCCTGGACGAGGCGAGCCAGCTCTTCGGGGCTCGGCGCGTAGTTCCACAGCCCGTCGGTGCAGAGCAGGAGCCGGCCGGCGCGCTCGGGGCGAAGCGCCACGAGGCGGGGCGGGCGCTCGGGGGAATCGGGCCCGACCCAGTGGGTGATCGAATGCAGGAACGGGCTGTTGGCCGCCTGCTCGGGGGTGAACAGGCCCTTGGCGATCCCCTCCTCGGCGAACGAGTCGTCCACGGTGAGCTGCTCCGACTGCTCGGCGTCGAACCAGTAGGCGCGGCTGTCGCCGACCCAGCCGACCAGGATCTCGGGCCCGCGGCAGACCGCGCAGACAAGCGTGCAGGAGGGGTCGACGCGCCGGGTGCGGGTGGTCCACTCGACGTGCACCACCGCATCGTTGGCCGCCTGGATCGCCTCGACGATGGCGGCCTGGGGATCGCCACTCGGATCAGCGATCGCCTGGTCGAGGACCGCCCCGGCGGCCTGCGCGGCGTTGCGCGCCGCGACGTTGCCGGCGCTGGCGGACGAGATCCCGTCGCACACGACGATCGCCACGTTCCGCTCGCCGGACACCGAGAGGTGGACGGAGTCCTCGTTGCGACGGTGCACCCGTCCCTGGTCGGAGACCGCGGCGGCGATCACGTGGTCGAACTCGATCCGGGTGTCCCCCTGCCGCTCGCGCACCCCGCACACCGAGCAGTAGCCGTCCTCGCCGATCGCGTCCGCCGGCGCGCCACACGCTCGGCAACCCACCCGTTCGGCCGGGGCCTCGTCGAGGCGAGCGCCGCACTGCTCGCAGAACCGGTCGCCGGTCTGTTGCGGTGCCCCGCAGCCAGGGCAGGAAAGGCCGGTGTCCATGCTCATATCCACGTCCTTGGTCGTGCTTGGTTGGCGCGGTCGACTAGCTGGATGCGCTCCGAGTTGCGCGAGGCAAAGCGGGCGAGCTCGCGGTAGGAGCGCTCGACGGCGAAGCGCAGGTCGCGCTCGAGGAACCGGTGGCCGAGCAGGCTGGGCCGGCCGTCGTCGAACGCCTGCCCGTGCCGGACGAGCTCGAGCGCCGCCTCGAGCAGCTCGGTTTCCAGATGGGCGCGCTGCTCTCCCCGCACGGGCAGGGACTCGAGGGTGTCGCCGGCCACGAGCAGTTCCCCGGCTCGACCGTTCGTGTTCCCGTTCCCGTTCCCGTTTCGAGCGGACCGCTCGCTCGGAGCGGCCAGGCAGTGGATCCGCGCGATCTGCGCCTCGACGTAGGCGCTCGAGGACTCCGGCACCCGCTCGTAAGCCGCCAGCGCACCGGCGCGCTCCTGGGCCTCGAGCAGGCAGCGCGCCAGGCCGAAGCTCGCGGCGGTGAACGCAGGGTCGGTGCGCGAGACGATGTCGTACCAGCCGGCGGCCTCGCTCCAATGCAGGGCGGACTCGCAGGCGAGCCCGAGCGCGTGCTTGGGCGCGAGCTCGCCCGGCAGCGACCGGTAGACGGTCGCGAACTTCTCGCGGGCCAGGTCCGCGCGCCCGCGCGCGAGCTCGGCCGCGCCGCGGTACCACTCCGTTCGCCATTCCCAGCGGTTGGCGGCCTCGACGCCGGCCAGCACGCCCTCCGCCTGGCCCCATTCGCCGACCTCGATCAGCGCGGCGGCGTGGCGCAGCTCGACCTCCACGGTGCGCTCGGGCGCGGCGTTCAGCTGGGCGATCAGCTGCTGGGGATCGCCTGCGGCGATCGTGGCCAGGAACCCGGCGGCGGGGTCGGCGGTGTCGACCTGGGGCCGGGGGAGCGTTCGCCAGTCCGGCCGCTCGTGGCCGCCGCGCAGGGGGCCGCTGAACAGGCGGCTCGGCGCCGGCACGGACCGCCCCTCCTGATCGGCCACGATCTCACGCAGGACTCCGTAGAGCTGGTCGGCCATCTCCTCGGCTGATTGGAAGCGATCGTCCGGGTTGGTGGCGGTTCCCGCGAGCAGGAAGCGGTACAGCGAGTCGTAGCGCGCGAGCAGCGGCACCGACTCCTGCGGCGGCAACGTGAACCGGTAGGTGCTCTGGTAGCCGCGGAAGTCGAAGCACAGGACGGCGAGTGTCCTGGCCACCGTGAACAGGTCCGACGCGATCGACGGCCCGGCGCTGGCGATTTCGGGCGCCTGGTAGCCGACCGTGCCGAAGACCGCCGAGGTGGGCTCGTCCATCCGGTACACCCCGCCCAGGTCGATCAGCTTCAGCGAGTGCTGGGTCTGGATGACGTTGTCGATCTTGAAGTCGCAGAACAGCAGGCCGAGCCCGTTCAGGTAGCCGAGCGCCGGGAGGATCTCGAGCATGTAGGCGATCGCCTGCGCCGGCGGGAGCGGGTCGGCCTCCCCGCCGTTGGCCTCGCGGCGCGCGGCGAGGATCTGCTTGAGGCTCCGGCCGCCGACGTACTCCATGACGATGTAGCCGGAGCTCTCGTGCTGGACGAAGTTGAAGATCTTGACGATGTTCGGATGCTCGACCTCGGCCAGGAAGCGGCGCTCCGCCAGCGCGGCTGCCATCGCGTCGTCGTCTCCGGCGTTGAGGAGGCCCTTGAGCACCACCCAGCGATCCGACACGTTGCGGTCGCGCGCCAGGTAGACCCAGCCCATGCCGCCGTGGGCCAGGCAGCCGACCACCTCGTACTGGGCGGCGACGAGCTCGCCGGCGCGGAGCTGAGGCTCGAATGAGAACGCCGATCCGCACTTGCGGCAGAAGCCCGACGTCCGGCCCGGTGCTCCGTCGCGCCCGCGCCCGACGGGTTCGTCGCAGCGCGCGCAGAAGCGACGGCTCTCGGGGACCATCGCGGCATCGCCGAGGACGGCGTCCGCGGGGTCTCGGTACGGCACGGGCGGGATCTCGACCAGCCCGGCGCCGAGTCGCCCGCCCGCGGTGGTCCGCGTGCGCCCGGTGGTCGCGCGGCGCGCCGTGCCGGTCGAGGCCTCGGTGAGCGAGCTCGGTGGCGTTATCGGCTGGGAAGGTGGCGACGTGGGGATCGGGACCGGGGCTGAGCCCGGGATCGCGGCGCGAGGCGGCGCCATCCCGCACACGTCGCAGTAGCCGTCGATGATCGTGCCGGTGCAGCCTTCGCGTGTGCAGTTCATCGGATGACCTCCGGTTCCGGCCTCGTCGCGCTGAGGATCTCCTGGTAGCGGCGCACGAGCGGCGCGACACGCGCCAGGTCGGTCGGCGCGGTGTAGAGCTCTTGACGGGCTTGCGTGAAGATCCGGGCGAGCTCCGGGTTCTCGACCGCGCCCAGCCGGCTGGCCTTGACCTGGTAGGCCTCGAGCAGGGCCCGCAGTTGGTTGCGCGCCTCGATCGGAGCGCGGTTGGCGTGCAGGATCCGCTCCGCGTCGGCCAGCAGCTCGCGGCACCGCGCGGTCCATCGGTCCAGGCGCCGGCGCGCGTCGCGCCACGCGCCCGAGCGGGCCAGGGCGGCGATCTGGTCGAGCTCGCCGTCGACGTCCTCGGGCAGGTCGAGCGCGGCCGGCGTGGTGGGGACCGCGATCTTGACAAGCAGCTCCTCGCGCGCGGCCCGGCCCTCGTCGGCCGCCGTGTGCAACTGCACCAACAGCGCGCGAGAGTCGGCGAGCCGCGCGTCGAGGTCGCGGCGCAGGGCGGCGGTCGCCTCGAGGTCGCGCCGGATCGCGTCGAGGGAGTCGATCAGCCGGTCGACCGTTCCCGGCGCGACCGATAGCGGGTCGCTTGTGAGCGCCGCACTCAGCCTGGCGAGGCGATCGCCCGCCTCGTTCAGATCCGTCCGCTGCGACTCGCCAAGCGACGCCGCGAGCGCGCGCGTCTGATCGAGCATCTCCCGCGCGGCAGTCAGTCGCGGCGTGAGCGTGTTCCAGGCCTCTCCGAACTCCGCCACCACGGTCTTCACGCCGTCGAAGGCGTCCGACATGCGCTCGAGCAGCTGATCGGCGGTGCACCGGACGGCGACCTCGGAGCTCCCGAGCAGGTCGCGCTCGGCGAGCGGGACCTGCGAGCGAGCCAGCTCGATCGACGGTCCGGAGATCAGCGTGCGCAGCTCGTCCGCTCGCCGGGCGCGCCGCAGCTCCTGCGAGCGCTCGAGGAACCGCTCGAGCAGGCCGCGCCACTCCCACAGCTCGGTCAGGCCGGCGCTCGCCGACGCCCAGCGCGCGGCCGACTCGCCGCTGAGCGTGGAGGTCTCGAGCAGCTGCCGGCTCGAGTCGATCTCGAGCTCGACGAGGTTCGCGGCCACGCGTTCGCTCGCCTCGCGCAGGCGCTCCAGCTCTCGGTCGAGGTCGTCGAGCTTCATCTCAGCCGTCGTACTGCGCCGGTGGCAGAGCCGGATTGGAACCGGGGATGCCGCCGAGCCACCTGTCGTAGAGGGCCCGCCACGTGCCGTCCGCGCGCAGCTTGGCCAGGACGCCATTCACGAAGCGCACGAACTCCGGATGCGCCTTGCTTACGGCCATGCCGTACGGCACCGGGGCGAGGCTGGCGCCAATAATCTTGGTGTTCGGATCCTGCGCCTTGAACCCGAGCAGGATCGAGTCATCGGTGGAGATCGCGGGGACGCGACCCTCCTGGAGGTAGACGAGGCAGTCGATCGCCTGTGGCAACCCCAGGGGCTTGGGCGGCTTCGGCAGAGCCTCCATCACGTCGATTGGTGACGATTGCGCGCTCGCGCACACGCGGCGGCCGGCGAACGAGGCAATGCTCGTGGCCTTCGAGCTCGACGGGACGAGGACCCGCTGTTGCGCGCCGTAGTAAACGGTCGAGAAGTCGACCTGCGTCTTGCGGTAGCAGGTGATCGTGACCGTGTCGACGACGATGTCGACCCGCTTGTCCTGGACGGCCGGGAGCCGCTGCGGCACGCTCAGCGCCACCAGCCGGTAGCGGTTGGGATCGCCGAAAATCGCACGGGCCAGCTCCCGGACGAGGTCGATCTCGAACCCCTCGATCTGCCCGGTGGCGGGGTTCAGGTAGCCGAACTTGTAGGCCCCGGCGTTGACGCCGGCGATCAGGTAGCCGCGATCTTGAATCTTGCGCATGAAGCTGCCGGCAGGCATCGCGCCTGCCGTGGGCATGGTCGCCGGTGGGCGCAGGCTCGCGGTCTTATGCTCGCAACTCGGGGACGGTGTCGAGGGGGCGTGGGTGGTCGGCGTGGGCGTCTCGAGCGCGGACATCGCGAGCCGCAGCTCGTGATCCGAGCTGGAGCCGCAGCCGGCCAGCGCCGCCGACGCCAGCGCGAGTCCAAGGAGGGTGCGGATCGGCCGGTTCATCGATACTCGTTGATCCGCAGTCGGAGTCCGAGGAAGGCAAGCGCTGCGGCGAGCACGGTGACGAGCGGGATCGCCAGCCACAGGCCGCTGAGCGCCGAGGCCGCGTCGCTCGCCGAGCGCTCGAAGCGGGCCTGCGCGGCGGAGATCTGGTCGCCCAGCTGGCCGCTCAGGCGTTGCGAGATCGCCGCCACGCCCGGCGCCTGGTCGATCGCCGTGCCGAGCTGGCCGTTGTCTTGGAGGCGCTGGAGCCGGTTGGCGGCCGCCCAGTACGAGGCGAGGCCCGACGTGAAGCCGGGGGCGAGACGCGTAGCGGTGAGGGTCCGCTTGACCGCGGCGAAGTCCAATGGGTCGGTCGTATCGTTGCCTCGGTTGACCAGCGTGAGGCTCAGGTCCCCCTGCGCGCGAGAGAGCAGCACGTTCGTGGCCGACAGGGCCTCGACCGAGTCCGACCCCCGGTGCTGCGCCCTCGAGAGCGCGTTCTGCTCGCTCGTCATGCCGATGAACGCCCACAGCGAAACCCCGACGAGCGCCACCGTGGCGATCAGCATCGGGAGGTTGAAGATGCGGCGGCTGAGCCGCGTCACGTAGCGCTGCGCGAACAGCAGCGGCACGAGGGCGACCGCAATCGCGAGGGCGAGAGCGACCAGGGTCGCGCTGGAGGTCCCGCTCCGGTAGTTGTCGCCGAGGCGGAAGGCCTCCGCGGCATAGACGTGCTCGGCGGCCGGGAGCATCGTCGAGGTCATGAGTGCGGCGGCCTGACGCACGTAGGCGGCGCCGATCGGGAAGCGCTGGCGGTTGCCTGCCCGGGCTGCCTCCACGTAGGCGGTGTAAACGGGAAGCTGGTCGGCGATCGTCCCGAGCGCGGACCGCGCGCCGGGGGTATCGGCCCCGCGGGTCAGCGCGGTGAGGGCGCCGGTGGCCACCCGCACATCGTGGAAATAGCGAGCCCGCGCGGCCGGAGGCTCGAGCCCGCCGAGCCCCAGCAGTCCGGTGGCGACCGTGGCGTTGGCGTCCGACAGCGCCGTGTACAGCTGAGCCGCGTGCAACAGGAGAGGCTCGGTGTCGACCCGGGCGGCTCGCACCGCCCGCTCGCGCGACTGCTCGGCGCCGGTGGCGACGATCCCGAACACGGCGACGCCGACGACCACGACGATCGAGGTCAGGACGAGGCGGCCGGGTGTGGTGGCGAGCCGGGCTCGGACCCAGCCCAGCGCAAGGCCGGCGCGTCCGGAGCGCCCGCGCGTCGGGGCCGGTGCGGCGGCGATGCCTGCGCCCTCCACGCTCAGCTCCGGGTCCGGGATCCACATGGCGCGATTCTCGGTCGAGCGCCACTGGTTGTGGGGCCACCCTGGTGTCGTCCTCGACACCCAGGCCCGGTGCCGGTCACACCTTTGCTACCGCCTCGCCGCGCCTGCCGTGGCACGTCGCCCGACCCCCGTTCTATCGATTCTTGCGGGGGTTATTTAACTGGCCGTGGGTCGCGGTTTCCAGTGCGGCGCACCGGCCTCCCGCACGGGCGCCTACACCCTCACCGCCACCAAGCCGACCGAGAGCAGCACCATCGCGAGCGAAAGCGCGCGCAGCGCGCCTTCCAGCGGGGCCGAGAGCCCGGCGGCGGTGAGCTCGATCACGGTGCCGTCGCGCAGGCGCTGATGCCCGACCACCTCGGTTGTGCTGCGCCGCAGCCGGCGCACGGGAGTGCTGAGCCGGCGCTGGGCAGCGCTCACGAGGCAGCAGGCGCCGGCCACGAGCAGCCCCGCCGGGCGGATCGCGAGGGCGTTGGCGAAGTAGCCGGTGAAGGCGGGAAACCCGCCCCAGGCCAGCGCGAACCACGTGTCGTTGTGAAAGCGCCCGCCGCCGAGCTCGAGGTTGTAGGCGGGGACGAGCACCACGCCGGCCAGCACGAGCGGCGCGAGCAGGGGCGAGACGACGATCACGCCGGCGATCCCGATCGCCAGCGCTCCGACCAGCGACGTCGCGGCCAGAACGATCAGCGTGGCGCGGCTCAGGCGGGTCCCGAGCGGGCGGCCGTGCAACTCGTCGAGCGCGTGGGCGCTGATCCCCACCGCCAGGAAGAAGGCGCCGAGGGCAGCGGCCAGGCGGCCCGCGTAGATGTGCGGCGCCGCGGCGGCGCCGAGGGCCACGTAGCTCAGGTGCCAGGCGGTGTAGGGCGGGTGCAGCAGCGTGACCAGGTCGCGCCAGCCGCCCGAGCGCAGCGCGTAGAAGGCCGGCCGATCGAGGTCACGCGGCGCGCTGGCCATCGCGGTCCCTGACGCCGGACATCACGACACCAGCCCCGAAGCTCATCCGCCGGTCGCGGATGTCTTCGATTCCTGCGGTCCGCCACAGGGCGGGCAGGTCGGGCTCGTCGGAGTAGAGCTGTTCGATGTTCGGGCCGAGGAAGCGGCCGACCTCGACCCAGGCCGGCGAGACGACGCGACCGAGGAGGGGGAGCCCGACCCGGGTGTGCGCCCGCCACAACGCGCGAAGAGCCGGCGAGGCGGGGACGCCGAACTCGACCATCCCGATCCGGCCGCCGGGCTTGACCACCCGCGCCAGCTCGCCCATGGTGGCGGCGCGGTCGTCGACGTAGCGGAGCAGGTAGGTGAACGTCAGCGCGTCGAACTCGGCGTCGGCGAACGGGAGCCGCTCGGCCTCGCCGCGGACGAGGGTGACGCGCGAGGCGAGCCCGGGTCGCATGGCCAGCCGTGCTCGCGCGCCCGCGAGCATCTGCTCGCTCTGGTCAACGCCGACGACCTCGGCGCCCCGCTCCGCGAGGCCGGCGGCCACGAGACCCGTGCCGGTGGCGACGTCGAGGATGCGCATGCCGGGCCGAGGATCGATCGCTTGGATGAGCGCGCGGCGCCAGCGAGGATCCTGACCGAAGCTGAGCACGGCGCCCATCCGGTCGTACGCGCCCGGCAGGCCCGAGAACAACTCGAGCGCGTGCCGCTTGCGGGGAGAGATTGCCGCCATGGCCTAGCTCGCGACCGGCCGCCGGGTCAGGCGCTCGGCGAGACGGCTGTGGCGCCGGCCGGTGTCGGGGGTCCGGGCGGCTCGCCAGACCACGTCGCGGACGCCGACGATCACCGTGGCGAGCTTGGCACGCGTGACCGCGGTGTAGAGCATTTCGCGGCGCAGGAAGAACGCGCCGGCGGCGGGGTGCGCGACGATCACCGCCACGGGCAGCTCGATCCCCTGGCCGCGATGGACCGAGCAGGCGTAGGCGAGCCGCAGGCGCTCGGACTGCTCGGGTGGGAAGCGGAAGACCTGGTCGTCGGCGGCCAGCAGCAGCGCCGCGTCGTCGTTCGCGTCCGGGTCATCGGCGTGGGACACCTCGTCGAGCAGGCGGAGCAGCGTGCCGTTCATCAGCCCGAGCTCGTGCAGGTTGCGCCCGGTCATCATCAGCTTGTCGCCGATCCTCAGGCGGCCGCCGCGGACGGGTTGGCCAGCGGGGTTGAGACGGTCGCGCAGGGCGTCGTTGAGCGCGTCGATTCCGAGCTCGCCGCGGTAGACCGGCGCGAACACCTGGATGTCCCTGACGGGGTCGACCTCGTAGTGCGCCGGGAGCCGCTCGGTGACCAGGGACACGATCTCCTCGCGCGCGGCCCGCGGGTCGGACCGCTCGATCAGGAACAGGTCACGGCGCATGCCAGGGTCGGCGCCGAAGTTGGGCATCTCGCCGCGGCGAATCGCGTGTGCGCCCTGCACGATCATGCTGCCGGCGGCCTGGCGGAAGATGTGGGTCAGTCTCGTGGTGGGGACGTGCTCGGAGGCGATGAGCTCGGCGAACGGCTTGCCGGCGCCGACCGGAGCGAGCTGATCGGCGTCGCCCACGAGCACCACGTTGGTCTTCGGACCGACCGCGCGCAACAAAGTGACGAGCAGCTCGAGGTTGGCCATCGAGGTCTCGTCGACGATCAGCAGGTCGCAGCTCAGGGGATCGTGCTGGTCGTGGGTCGGTCCCTCGCCGGGGATCCAGCCGAGCGCCGAGTGGACAGTCGTGGCGCGCATTCCGCTCGCCTCGTGCATCCGGATCGCCGCCCGTCCCGTCGGCGCGACGAGCAGCACGCGCGCGCCCCGGGCGGCGGCGAGCTTGGCGATCGTGCGGATCGACGCGGTCTTGCCGGTGCCAGGGCCGCCGGTGATGAGCGACAGGCGGTGGCGCATCGCGTTCTTAACCCCGCCGGCCTGCTCGTCGGTCAGGCCGTCCTCGCTCATCGCGTTCGGGTCGGGGTCGTGCAGGCGCTCGGCGGCCTCTCCCGCCAACAGGTCCTCGATCTGCGTGGCCAGCTCGGCCTCGAGCTCCGCCGTCTCGACGCGGTAGATCCAGGTCTCATGGCGGACCAGGTCGCCGGCCTCCACGAGCGCGTCGACGTCGGCCTCCTCGATCGGCGCGGATCCGAGCAGTTCGTTCGCCGCGGGGATCAGCACCTCGAGCGGCAGGCAGGTGCTCCCGCCGCGCTCGGCCTCCGACAGGACGTGGAGGAGCGCCGCGCGGGTGCGCTCGGGACCGTCGTCGGCGACGCCGAGGTGCCGGGCAATACGGTCGGCGGTCAGGAACCCGACGCCGAACACGCTGGTCAGCTCGTAGGGCCGTTCGGCCACGACGCGGTGTGCCCCGTCGCCGTAGGTCTCGTGGATCCGTGGCGCCAGGTAGGCCAGGCCGTGGGGTGCGAGCAGCAGGTAGAGGCGGCGCGTGGTGCGCAGCTGGTCCCAGGACCGAGCGGCCTTGCCGATCGAGGACCCTTTGAGGCCCGCTCCTTTGAACGCCGCGTGGGGATCGTCGTCGATGGCGTCGAACACGAGGCTGGCGCCGTAGCGATCGATAAGCCGGGCGGCGCTCTTGGGCCCGACGCGGTCGATCCGGACCAGGTACGCAACGACCGCGTCGGCGTCGGCGTCCGTGGGCGGCAACGGGTGGGCCTCGGAGGCCTTCACCTGCGGGCCGTAGCGGCTGTCCTGCACCCACGTGCCGACGATGCGGGCGCGCTCGCGCTCCTCGAGGTGGACCAGCGGGCCGACAAGCGCGATCGGCGTCCCGTCGGAACCGGCCGCCTCGACCACCGCCCACCCGGTCTCGGGGTTGGCGAACCGGATGCGCCGGACGGTCACCTCGGCGTCGAACGCGCTCACGCGGCTGACATTAGACGGGGTGCTGGCGGAATCCCGCGTTTGTACTAAGGGCGTAGCCGAAATGTCGCGATCTCGTGTGGATGGAGCGCGTCGTCGCGGCCGGCAGGTGACTCGTCGAGGCGTGCGCCGGTGACGCTCACCTCGCCGGCGATCTCGATCCTCGCCGGCGTGTCGTTGGCGTTGAAGACACGGAGGATCAGGCCGTCGCCATCCTCGGCGCCCTTCAGGCACGAGAACACGACGTCGCCGACGATACTGAGCGGCGGATCGAACTCGGCGGCCTCCTCGGTGATCAAGAATCCGTGGCGGTAGTCCTGCGAGGCGCGCAGCAGTTCGGTGTCGTCGAGTGAGTCGGCGTCCGGGAGCAGCGCGTACTCGCACTCCTGGCGGCCGAGGCACTGTCCCTCGGGCGTGGGCGTCTGGGGGCCGGCGCCGAGAGGGCGGGTCGGGATCGCGCCGCTGGGTCGCGAGATCACGCCGACGCAGCGAAGCAGCGTCAGGCAGAGCTCCGGGTTGTCTTCGGCTCGGCGCCGCGCTTCGTATTCAGGCAGGCCCCGGGTGAGGAGCGCGAGGGGGCCGAGGGCGACCGCGCCGAGGGTGTGCTGGGTCGGGTCGGGCGGCTCGACCCACTCGGTGGTCGGGGCTGGCGGGTTCAGCGGGCGATGGACGAGCGCGAACTGCCCCTCGGCGCGGACGTCGGCGGCATCTGTGGCGCCAACCGGGAACACCACGCGCAACCGATGGTCCGTCGTCTCGTTGTCGATCGTGGTGCGAAACTCGACTCGGTCGATGCCCTCGATCAGCCGCACGACCGTAGTGACGGACGGCGTTCGGATTTCGAGCTCGTAAACGACTGGGCCGTCGCGGAGTACGCGCGTCCTGGCAGAGTCCGGGCTCGACGGTTCAGCGCCGTCGGCCGGGCAGAAGTTGTAGAGGTCGCCCAGGTCGGGCTCGTCCTCGAGGCGGTGCAGCCCCTCGAAGGTTGTGCCGGTTCGCTTGTCGGTGAAGGTGAGGGTGCCATCAGGGGCGGCGTCGATGCGCAGGCGCTCGCTCTCGACCGAAGTGCCGTCTTTCGGCGCCGTGGTCGGGGCGGGTTCGAGGTCGGCGGGGCGGGCGGCAAATCCGTCGAGTTCGATAACTGCGGGCGCGCAGCCCCGGACCTCGACGAGGCCGAGGCGGCGGTACGGAAGGAGGTTGACAACGCCGGTCCCCGCGCCGGTCCCGACGCGTTGCAGCGTGGAAATCGTCCTGTCCAGCTGCTCGTAGCGGACCAGCATGTCGCGGTGTACCTCGTCGCACGAGCAGCCGCAGATTGAATCGTGCGGGTGGTTCTTGAGGAGCTGGCGCCACGCGAGCCTGAGATCGGATGTCGGGAATGGCTCGCCGGTGTGCAGCGTGTGGAGCGCGGTCAGTGTCTCCACCTCGAGCAGCCGTCGTTCCGCGAGCTCATTGGCGCGCTTGAGGTACAGCCGAGCGGAGTTGACGCCGCGCAGCACGTTCTGGAGCCGGCTGCCGAGCAGCTCGCCGGTGTAGGACGGCAGCGCGCCCGGCTCGGGTCTGACCGCGGCAACGTAGTCGGTGTAGCGCGCGATCGTGAAGCTGCTGCCCGGCCGCCGGCGCGCGAGCTCGGCGCACAAGGACGGCAGGTCGCGCCGGATGCGGCGATGGTCCTCGCCGTCGCACAGGAGCACGTCGTCCACCCCGGCCCGCTCGAGCGCGGCGCCGAATTGGTCGACGATCTGGGTGGCGCGGGCCTCCGCGGCGTCCGCGCCGGGCACGTTGAAGTTGCTGTACGAGGCCAGCTGATGGAAGGCGCGCACCTCGCTGCCGTCCGGCGAGCGCCAGCGGAACACCACCCCGACGTCGTCGAGCTGGTCGCCCATCCCGCGCGAGAAGATGAAGCTGTCGATCCCGAACCCGGTCAGGATCTGGGGCAGCTGGAGCGGGTGCCCGAAGCTGTCGGGCAGGTAGCCGACGGGCGCCGGCCGGGCGCCAAATCGCTCGCACACCGTGCGGCCGAGCAGCAGGTTTCGCACCAGCGGCTCGGCGCCGACGAGCAGCTCGTCGGGAAGGATGTAGCTCGGACCGACCTCGAGCCGACCGGCGTCGATCAGGGCGCGGAGACGGCCTTCGTTCTCCGGACGGGCGTCGAGGTAGTCCTCCAGCACGATCGCCTGGCCGTCGAGCGTGAACGACGTGAAGGACGGATCGGACTCGAGCACGTCCAGCACCTCGTCGACGACCGACGCGAGTCTCAGCTGGAACGCCTCGAACGGCAGGTACCACTCGCGGTCCCAGTGCGTATGGGGAACGACGAAGAAGCGCAGGCGGCGAGCCTACCGTTGCTCGGCGCGTCTGATCGCCGCCTCGATGCCGTCGCTCCCGACCAGGCTTCCGAAGGTCCGAACCAGGGGGCGGACCGCCGCGACCCCGATCCGGCCCTGCACCCCGAGCGCCTCCACTCTCACCTCGGCGTGGAGCTGGGTCGAGCCGGAGTCGGTGATCCAGTTCGCGAATACCACGCGCGCGGTGCCGGGGGTGGACCAGTCCCGGAACTCCTCGGGGTCGCGCAGCTCCGGATAGTCCCGGCGCGGCGTCCAGATCCGCCCGACCAGACCGGACACGAGTGCGCGGCCCGGGTCCTCGTCCAGAACCGTAAACGGCGGAGCCCGGAACATGGCGTCGAAGGTGAGGTCGGGCGAGAGGCCCGGGATCCGCCAGCGGATCAGCCGGCCCAGCCGGCGCGCGTCGCCGAGGCGCACCTCCCCCGCCGCCTGCCAGAGCCGGTCGGGCGAGACGCTGGTGTGGCGCCGGTAGGCGACGCGCATCGACGGGTTGTCGATCCAGCGATCGAGGTCGGGCGTCTGTGACGGCGTGCGCAACACGTTACGGGGATGAAGACGCCTCGGCGCACGCGTCGCTTCCCGCTCCGTGTGGATGACGCGCCACCCGCGCGCCGGAACCGGGGGTGTGGCGCGTCAGCCACAGTAGAAGTGGACGACGGGCCAACGCCCCCGGAAGCATCAGTGTGTGGCGCGTCGTCCACACTGCGAGTGGCTCGATGGCGATCAGGTTCGCTGGGCGAGCACTGAAAACCCCATCAAAATCTCCGCCGTGGTCCGATACCTCCTCGCCCCGCACGTGCCGCGCGCGGCCCACTCGCTCGGGCTTCAGCGGACGGTGTCCGACGGGGTGGCGTTGACGTTCGACGACGGCCCCCACCCCGAGGGCACGCCGGCCGTGCTCGACGTGCTCGACCCGGCCGGGATCAGGGCCACCTTCTTCGTTGTCGGGGAGCAGGTGGAGCGTCGGCCGGCGCTGGCCGCCGAGATCGCCGCGCGTGGACACCTGGTGGCGCTGCACGGGTACCGTCACCGGCCGCAGCCCGTGTTGAGCGGGCGTGCGGTCGAGGACGACCTGGCGCGGGGGGTGGCAGCGGTGGAGGATGCGACAGGGGTGGCGTTAGGGTGGCACCGGCCGCCGTACGGGCTGTACAGCCCGGCGGGGGTGGCGTTCGTTCGGCAACGGGGCCTAAAACCGCTGCTCTGGTCGCGTTGGGGCAAGGATTGGCGGCGCCTCACCACCCCGGAGCGGATCGCCGCACGCGCAGGTACGCGCCTGCGCCCCGGCGACGTGATCCTCCTGCACGATGCGGATTTCTACAGCTCGAACGGCTCCCACCGCCGGACCGCGGAGGCCCTCAAGCTGATCGTGAGAGAACTCCAACGGCAGAAAATCGGTACCGTCCTACCTCTCTGACAGGCTGGATCGTGGCGCCTCGGCCGGCGCAGCAGGTCACGATCGGCGTGATTGCGCCCGGCCCACCCGCCGCGACAAAGACGATGACCACTGTTTCTTCGCAACAGACTGTCGCTGCACACGCGCGCTTTGCCATCGGGTTCGACCCGCGCGACCGCGCGCGGCTGCACACCCTGATCGACGAGGTGATCGACTCCGGGCACTGGACCGAGGGGGAGATGACGCGGCGCTTCGAGACCGCCTGGGCCGCGTACAACGCCCTCGACGCGGTCGCCACCGGCAGTTGGAGCGGCGGCGCGCTGGCCGCGCTGCACTTCGCCGGCGTGCGGGGGGAAACCGTCTTGTGCCCGTCGAACACGTTCATGGCCACCCCGCTCGCCGCGATCAACGCCGGCGCCGAGGTGCAGTTCGTGGACTGCAACCGCGAGGACCTGTGCATGTCGTTCGCGGATTTCGTCGAGAAAGCCGAGCGGTATAAGCCGCGGGCGGCGTTCCTCGTCCACGTCGGCGGGCACATCGCGTTCGATACCGAGCGGATTGCCGGATATTGCGCTGAGAATGAGATCTTCCTAATCGAGGACTGCGCCCACGCCCACGGCGCCGAATGGAATGGCCGGCGCGCGGGAACCTATGGAGACGCCGGGGTCTACTCGCTGTACGCGACCAAGACCATCACGACCGGTGAGGGAGGAGTGCTGGTCTCGAGCCGCCCCGAGGTGATCGAACACGCGCGCGCGTTTCGCAACTACGGCAAGCCGACCTACGAGGTCCCTGGCCTCAACCTCCGTATGAGCGAGTTCACCGCCGCCCTGGGGCTGATCCAGATCGAGCGCCTGCCGGAGATCGTGGCGTGGAAGAACGCGGTGGCGCGCGCTGAATTGGATCCGGTGTGGTCGAGTCGGCTGGAGTTGCCGGAGGGAATGGTGTCGGGCCTGTACAAGTACATCGTGCTCGAATGGCTCGAGCGCTCGACCGGGCGCGTGTACGACGAGCCCTGCCACCGGATCATGGGTCACCAGGTCGATCTGCCCAATTCCGACTGGGTTGCGCGCAACCATTCGTGCGTCCCGTTGTATTACCGGCCGGAGGCATGAGGGTTCTCGTCACAGGCGGTTCCGGTTTCATCGGCTCGCACGTGGTCGACAAGCTTCGCGCGGCCGGTCACGAGCCGGTCATCTACGACCTGCGGCCGTCGCCGTGGCACGAGCGCGGCACGGTCGACACGGTGCTCGGGTCGATCACCGACCGCGAGGCGCTCGAGCGCGCGCTGCATTCATGCGACGCGGTCGCCCACCTGGCGGCGGTGGCCGACGTCAACGACGTGCACGCCGAGCCCGAGGACGCCGAGCGCGTCAACGCGCGCGGGACGGTGGCGGTTCTGGAGGCGGCGCGGCGGGCCGGCGTGAAGCGGATCGTCTACGCGTCGACGATCTGGGTGTACTCGGATTGCGAAGGCGAGGTGGTGGACGAGGACACCCTGCTGCCGCCGCCGAGTCACCTCTATACGAGCACCAAGCTGGCCGGCGAGCTCTACTGCAAGGCCTACCAGGAGCTCTACGGGATCGACTACACGATCCTGCGGTTCGGCATCCCCTACGGTCCCCGCGCGCGCGAGGCGGCGGTCATCCCGGCGTTCGTTGGTCGCGCGCTGCGCGGCGAGGCGCTGACCCTGGCCGGAGACGGCGGGCAGTCGCGGCGGTTCGTGTACGTCGAGGACCTCGCCGGCGGCGTCGTCGGCGGATTGGCCGAGGTGGCGCGAAACCGGGTGTACAACCTGGGCAGCGACGAGAACGTGACGATCAAACAGATCGCGGTACGCGTGCAGGAGCTGCTTGGCGACGTGGAGATCGTGTACACGCCGGCGCGGCCGGGTGACTTCAACGGCAAGGTGGTGCTGAGCGATCGGGCGTTGCGTGAGCTGGGCTGGAGCGCTTCGACACCGTTCGCAGAGGGCGTCGCGCGGTACGTGGAGTGGCGCCAGGAACAGGCGGCGCGCACCGCCGAGTGCGAGGCCGCCGCAATCATCCCCGCCGGCGAGCCGGACGCCGAGTCGCGCCCGCGCCACGTGCTGATCATCTCGGCTGACATCGGGGAAGGGCACGACCTGCCGGCGCGTGCGGTGGCGCGCGAGTTCCGCGACGAGGATCCCGACGCGGTCGTGTCGATCGTCAACGGACTGCCCGCCATGGGGTGGTTCCTGACCTACCTGCTGCGCGAGAACTCGGCCTTCATGTTCCGCTGGGTGCCCTGGTGGTTCGACTTCCAGTACCGGCTGTTCATGAGTTTCGCGCCGACGCGCTGGTTGGCGCTCAGACTGCTCACCGGGCTCGGTCGTCGAGGCCTGATGCGCTTGATCCGGGCCCACAATCCCGATGTGATCGTCTCCACGTACCCGGGCGTCACGGCTGTCTTGGGCGAGTTGCGGCGAACCGGGCGTCTTCGCGTGCCGTGTTACTCGTCGGTCACGGATCTCGCCGGCATGCAGTTCTGGGCGCACCCGGGGATCGACATGCACTTCGTCACCCATCCGGAGACGATCGAGGAGGTCGAGAGCATCGCCGGCCCGGGTAGCGCGCGCTGGGCCAAGCCGCCGACCTCGCCGGCGTTCCTGGCCGCGCGGTCGCGGTCCGACGCGCGCCGGGCGCTCGGCCTTCCGACTGATGAGACCAAGGTGATCGCGGTGTCCGGCGGCGGCTGGGGCGTCGGCGACCTACTGGGCGCGACGCGTGCCGCGTTGGAGGTTCCGGGCGCGATCGTGTTGTGTCTATGCGGGCGCAACGACAAGCTGCGCCGCCGGGTGACACGGGAGCTTGGTTCGGAGCCGCGGCTGCGGATCATGGGCTTCACCGATCGAATGGGCGACGTGCTGGCAGCCAGCGACGCACTGGTCCACTCGAGCGCCGGGCTGACCGTGCTCGAGGCGATCATCCGCGGCTGCCCGGTGATCTCATACGGCTTCGGCTACGGGCACGTGCGGGTCTCGAACCAGGCGCTCCTGAAATTTGGTCTGGCCCAGGTGGCGCAGACGGTTGACGAGATCGGTCCCGATTTGGAGCGCGCGCTCCCTGTGCGGCCGGAGCCCGATGGGCGATTCGCTCGGCGTCCGTCCACCGCATCCCTGATCCTGAGCGACGAGCGCCGGTCCCGGCCGCTCCCGGCCTGGCGGCTGCGCACGGCGCGAGCGGTGGTCGGCACGGCGGCCGTGGTCATCCTGGCCGGGTGGACGCTCACCGCGGGCGCGTCCTACAGCCTGGTCTCGCACTTCGTGCATATGCGTCCGGTCACCGCGGTGGCGACGAGCCGGCCCGAGGTCGGGGTGCTCGTCGACGCGCCGGCGAGCGAGATCCCCGCGGTCGCCAACTATCTGGCCGAGCGGGGGATCCGCGCGACGTTCACGCTCGAGCAGTCCGCGCCGTCGCAGGAGGGGTTGGTCGCGTTCTACGGCGACCAGGCCGTCCCGCGGCTACCCAAGGGCGGGCTGGTGCGGTGGATCGGCGCGCGGGACCAGCTGCGAGACGTGAACGCAGCGGTCGGCGGTCATCACCACTTCCTGTACGCCTCGAGCGGGCCGAGCGTGGGGCAGTGGTGGATGGCGCACGGCGCCGGCGGGCGTCTCGTGGCCGGCGCAGTCCGGTTGCAGGACAAGGACGACCGGGTCGGGCGGCTCCACGCCGGCGAGGTGGTCGAGCTGAACCTAACCAGCGCGCGGGAGATCCCGTCGCTGGTCGCGAAGCTCGACAGCCGCCTGGTGACCGAGCATCTCGAGGCAGTCTCGGTCGGGCAGCTGATCCGGGACGCCGGCGCCAGCGTGTAGTCGCGGGCGCCGGCGCTTTCAGTACTTCAGTACCTCAGGACTTCAGGACGCGAACGCGGTGTGTTACCGCGATGCGGCGCTCGTGTTATCGAGAAGTTGCCGTGCCGGTGACTATGGGTGAGTGTTCACCCATGTGTTACCAGTGAACGCCGCGCGTGGCCCGTACGAACGCCCGCTCCTCGGGGGTTGGGGCGTGGTCGGGTTGCTTCTTGTCGCCCTCGGGGATCAGGTGGTAGGCGCGGTTCACAACCAGGTCCTGGGCGCCTGGAGCGATCGCGTAGGTGAGCTGCCCGATGTTGCCCAGCGTGGTCGCGATCCGCTTGGGCCGCTTGCGGATCGCCTCCGCGATGATGTGCCCCGCCTCTTCCGGGCTGAGCGTGGGGAACCGGTCGTAGATCTTGGTCGGCGCGATCATCGGCGTGCGCACGAGCGGCATATAGACGGTGGTGATGTGGACGCCGTCATTGATGATCTCGGGGGCGATCGACCGGCTGAACGCGTCGAGGGCCGCCTTGGACGCGACGTACGCGCTGAACCGAGGGGTGTTCATCTGCAGCCCGATCGTCGAGATATTCACGATGTGCCCGGTCTCGCGCTCGCGCATCGTCGGCAGCAGGTCGAGGATCAGCTTGACCGGCGCGAAGTAGTTCAGCTGCATCGTTCGCTGATAGTCGTGGAAGCGGTCGTAGGCCCGATCGACCGAGCGCCGGATCGACTTGCCCGCGTTGTTGACCAGGACGTCGACCATCCCGTGCCGCTCGAGCACCTCGGCCGCCATCCGGTCGATGTCGTCGGTGTCGCTGAGATCGCACCGGTGCACGTAGGCGACGCCGCCGAGTTCCTCGATCTCGTCGGCCACCTCCTGGAGCTGGTCGGCCCGGCGGGCGACGAGCAGCATCGTCCCCCCGGCCTCGCCGATCTCGAGCGCCGCCGCCCGGCCGATCCCCGACGAGGCGCCGGTGATCATCACGTACCGGCCGGCGACCGCGTCCTTGAGCGATCGCGCCAGGACGTCGCCGGCGCCGGGGATGCGCTGGCCAAAGGCTCGCAGCGTGCGGATGCCGTCAGAAGCGATGTCGAACGGGTTCGGTGGCGCCATGATGGGTGTTGACCGTACCATCGCGAGGCGGGGCCGGTCGCGTATCGGTGGCGACTCTTCGAGGGTTGTCGTGTCGGTGCGGTCGATCCAGTCCGGGTGTGGTCGGCTGGTCCGGGTGTGGTCGGCCGGTTCGGCTCGGGGGCGTCGTCGTCGTCGTCGGCGCGCGTCGTCGTGTCGGCGGCGGGTGAGAGGGTGCTTATGTCCCGGAGCGTCGGCCGTGGCGATGCGGAGGGGACATCGCACTGGGGAGGCTGTCGCACAAATGAAACCGATTGTGAGTCGGCCACAAGTGTTAGTCAGCGCCGCCTTGCCGTCACCGCCGAAACACCGAGCCTGGTCGAGAAACGCAACCTGGTGTTGCGTTTCTCGACCAGGCTCCTCCGGGCGCGGTGGGCGGGGGCCGATCCATCCGAGGCATATGCGAACATGTGTTCGGTCATGATCGCGTGCGTCCTCCTCCCCCGTTTCCAGCTGACGGTTGCCGCCGGCGACCGGTCCGAGCTGTTGCAGGAGCCGGTAGCGCTGGCCCCCGAGCCCGGCGGCACGCAGCAGATCGGCGAGGTCTCCCTGTCGGCCGAGGCATTCGGCGTCCATCCCGGGATGCGCCTGGGCGAGGCGCTGGCCCGCTGTCCCCGCCTCACGCTCGTCCCTCCGGACCCTGCCGGGGTGGCCGACTTCTGGGAGCGGCTGCTCGTGCGCCTGGAATCGATCGGCGCCGCCGTCGAGCCCGAGCGGCCGGGGCTGGTCTGCTTCGACGCGCGTGGGCTGTTGCGCTTGTACGGGGGGCTCGATGGCGTGCTGCGCGCGGCGCGCCGGAGCCTGAAGGTGCCGGCGCGCTACGGGGTGGCGCCGTCGAGGTTTGCCGCGGTGGCGGCGGCGACGCGCGCCAGGGTGCGCCGGCCGGTGATCGTCTCGGGTGGACGCAAGCAGGCCGGTGCCTTCCTCGCGCCCCTGCCGGTGACGCTGCTGCGCGCTCGGCCGGCGCTGGCTGAGCTGCCGGTGGCGCTCGAGCGCCTTGGCATCAGCACCCTCGGAGAGCTGGCGGCACTCGCGCCGGCCGCGCTGGCCGACCGCTTTGGCAAGGTCGGTCTGCACGCTCACGAGCTCGCCTGTGGCGGCGATGGTGCGCTGCGGCCGCGGCCGGCGAGCGAGTACCTGCGCGAGGGGCTCGAGTTGCCGGAAGCCGCCTCGGGTATGCAGCTCGAGCGGGCGCTGGGGCTCCTGATCGACCGTTTGCTGGCGCGGCGTGAGCGGCGCGGCCGGACGCTGCGCGCGGTCGTCCTCTCGGCGGTGCTGGTGGAGAACGGCGGAACCTGGCGCGAGCAGGTCGTCTTCCGCGAGGCGCTCGCCGATCCGGCGAGGATGCGGCTCGCGCTCGTTTCGCACCTGGCGCTGATGCCGGCGCCGGCCCAGGAGCTGCGCCTGGCCGTGGAGCGCTTCGGGCCGCCGGCCAGCGATCAGCGCGGGCTGCTGGACGATCCTGTTGCGGCGCGGACCGCGCGTCTGCGCGAGGCCATCCGCCAGGCACGCGCCGCCGCCGGGCCCGACGCGGCTCTGCGCGTGCTCGAAGTCGACCCCGACTCGCGCTTCCCCGAGCGGCGCGCGGTCCTGACCCCATTTGAGGGTTGAGGGTTGAGGGTTGAGGGTTGAGGGATGAGTCCAGCGATGAGCGATTCCGCACAGTCGCCTCATGGACCCCGACGCCTGTCGGTTCCCCGGCGGGTCACGGTCAGCGCGGGCGAGGACGGCTGCCCGGTGGTCGTGGACGGCCGGACGGTGGACGCGGTGCGCGAATCGTGGCTGGTGGAAGATCGGTGGTGGACCGAACGGCCGCTGCGCCGGCGCTACTGGGAGGTGGTCACGACGTGTGGTCGGGACGAGGTCGTGTTCCATGACCTCGAGCGCGGGAGGTGGTGGCGGCAGCGCTGACCCTCCCTAAACTGCACGCGGCATGACGGACTCATCCGCACACCTCGATTACGGGCCGATCGATCCCGGGCCGTCGGCCGTCGGCACGTGGAGTGGCGGCCGGTTCATGCACTTCGGCGAGCCGCTGGACGACGAGCGGTTCCAGGCGCTGATTGCGCCCGACGAGTCGATCCGGACGGTGATGACCGCTGACGTGTACGGCGCCGGCGAGGCCGACCGGATGCTGGGGCGGGCGATCGAGGGACGGGCGCGGGGCGAGATGTGCATCGTCGGCGCGGTGGGACACGACTTCTACTTCGGCGAGCGCGACGGCGCGAAGGGCTTTCCCCGCTTCACCGACCGACGGTTGCGGGACGAGTCGGGGTACGCCGACTACCTGCGGATGGCGACGGAGCGCAGCCTCGAGCGGTGCGGGATCGACGGGTTCGATCTGCTGCTGCTGCACAACCCCGACCGCATCGGGTACACGAGCGAGCGGGTGTGGCAGGCGATGGCCGGGTTGCGGGACGCCGGTCTCACGCGGATGATCGGGGTGGCGCCGGGTCCGGCCAACGGGTTCACGCTGGACCTGATCGACTGCCTCGAGCGCTTCGGCGCGCTGCTCGACTGGGCCATGATCATCCTCAATCCCCTCGAGCCCTGGCCGGGCGAGCTGTGCCTCGACGCCGCGGCGGCGGCGGACGTGAAGGTGATCACGCGCGTGGTGGACTACGGCGGGCTGTTCTTCGACGATCTGCTGCCGGGCCAGGAGCTGGCGCCGCACGACCATCGCAGCTTCCGCCCGGCGGGCTGGATCGAGCGGGGCCGGGAGCGGCTCGAGCGGATGCGCCCGGTGGCGCAGCGCGCCGGCCTGACCACGATCCAGCTCGCGTGCCAGTGGAACCTGGCGCACGGACCGGTGGCGTGCGTCGCGCCGACGTTGATCCAGGAGATCGGCGCCGGCGCGCGGCCGGTCGAGAGCAAGCGCGCCGAGCTAGCCGCGCTGCCCGCCGACCTGCGCCTGGCCCCCGAGGATGTCGAGGAGATCCGCGCGATCGGCGACAACACCGGTTGCATGGCGCTCAAGGGCGCGAGTCCCGAGCACTCGGGCGAGGAGCGGCCCGACCGGTGGGACCTCGACGACCGCCTGACGCAGGTGGCGGAACGCTGGGGAATCGCTCCCGAGCGCGACCTGACCGCGGCGGCGCGGGTATAGCGGCGAGATCATGGCGACGGCGGCTCGACTGACCGGGGGATGTGGCTGCGGCGCGGTTCGCTTCGAGGTGACCGCGCCCCCGGTCTCGGCGCAGTACTGCCACTGCACCCGCTGCCAGCGCCGCACCGGCACCGGCGCATCCGCGAATGCGCGGGTCGAGCCGGGCTCGTTCCAGATCGTCCAGGGCGAGGAGCGTATGCGCGCGTGGAAGCCGGACGGCGGAGCCGAGAAGTGGTTCTGTGGCGACTGCGGCTCGGCGCTGTTCAGCCGCGACCCCGATGACGCCACGAGGGTCGGCGTGCGCCTGGGAGCGTTCGACGAGGACCCCGGCATCCGGCCCACCGCCCGGCAGTTCGTGGCCTACGCAGCGGCGTGGGAGACGGTCCCGGACGACGGCCTGCCGCGCTACCCCGAGCGCCGCGTGGCGGATTAGTGCCCGCCACGGGGGGAGATCACTAGGGGCCGACCGGCTCTGGACCGGCGGGGTGCTCGGCCTGCGCGGCCTGCTCGGCCTGAACCCACTCACACCCGACCGACAGGTCCTCGACGCCCATCGCGGCGGCGACGTTGAGCCACATCCCGTAGCGGAAGAACTCGTCGATCCGCTCGGGCTCGGCCTGCGTGATCCGCTCGACGTGCGCTACCAGGCGCGCGTACGCCGCCCGGACGCGGTCGCGAATGACCTCGTCGTCGCAGGCGGCGTAGGACTGAAGCTGGAGCATCAGGTAGTCGCGGTCGGATCTGAGCAACTCGACATAGCCGTTGCCCATGGCGGTGAGCACATCCGTGTCGGGCAGGGCGATGGAGGGATCGAACTCCTCGGCCGCCTTCGTGAACGTCTCCGCGACGAGCTCGAAGCCGCGCTCGACCGCCGCCAGGAACAGTTCGCGCTTGTTCGCGAACAGGCTGAACACGTACGGCTGGGCGACGCCTACGCGCCGGGCGATGCGGTCAACTGGGGTGCCGTCCAGCCCGCCGTGGGCGAACTCGTGGACGGCGGCCTCGATCAGCGCGTCCCGGCGCTCGGACGCCGGGACGCGCTGACGGGGAGTCTTGGTGGCGGTGGTGGATGTCGTGGCCATGGTTGCTTACCTCCGATCGTACGCCAGGTTCAGGCGGGGAGGGCGACGGCGGCCTGGCCGGCGCCCGTCTCGGCCGCGACCTGCTCGTCCGCCGAGTCCCGGGTGCTGAAGGGGAACACCAGGGCGACCAGCGCGCCGACTGCGAGCACAGCCGCGCCCACCCACATCGCCGGCGTCAGTCCCGCGACGTACGCCTGGGGCGAGGTGTAGCTGCCGTTGCTGGTGAACACGGTGGCCAGCACGGCGATTCCGAGCACGCCGCCCAGCTCACGGATCGCGTTGGTCGCGCCGGAGGCCTGCCCGGTCTGAGCGGTGCGAACCGACGACAGGACTGCGTTGGCCGACGGCGCGAACACCATCGCCATGCCACTGCCGGCCAGCACGAACGGGATCAGCATGCTGACGTAGCTCTGATCGACGCTCGCGAGCGAGGCCAGCATACCGAGGGCGATGGCCTGGAGCCCGAGCCCGACGGCCATGAACAGCCGGCTTCCGTAGCGCTCGGACAGGAAGCCCGAGAGGGGCGAGACCACCATCACCGCTCCGGTCCAGACCAGCAGCTTGACGCCGGCCTCGAGCGGGGAGTTGTGCAGCACGGTCTGGAGGAACTGGCTCAGGAAGAAGATCGAGCCGAACATCCCGAAGTACATCGCGAGCGAGACCGCGTTGGTGACGGCGAAGGCGCGGTTGGCGAAGAACTCCATCGGCAGCATCGGCTCGTCGGTGCGCAGCTCCTGGATCACGAACGCCACCAGGAGTGCCGTGCCGGCGATCAGGCTGATGACGACCTCGGCGCTGGACCAGCCGAGGGACTGGGAGCGGACCAGCCCGTAGACGACTCCGAACAGGCCGGCCGAGGCGAGCCCGAGGCCGGGAAGATCGAGCCGCTTGACCTCGCCGTGGCTCTCGACCAGGCGAGAAGCGGCGAGCGGCACGAGGGCGATGCCGATCGGGACGTTGACCCAGAAGATCCAATGCCAGGAGGCCAGCTGGGTCAGGGCGCCACCGACCAGCGGACCGAGCGCGACGCCGATGCCGCTGATCCCCGACCAGACGCCCAGGGCGAGGCCGCGCTGATGGGGCGGGAACGCCTCGGCGAGGAGGGTCAGGGTGAGGGGCGTGACCAGCGCGGCCGCGACGCCCTGCGTGGCCCGAGCGGCGATCAGGAAGTCGATCGAGGGGGACAGCGCCGCGCCCACCGAGCCGGCCGTGAACAACGCGATCCCGAATATGAACATGCGCTTGCGGCCGAGTCGATCCCCGAGGGCGGAGCCCGTCAGCAGCAGGACCGCGTAAGCCAGGACGTACGCGTTGACCGTCCACTCGAGGGTCTGGATCGACGCCCCGAGGTCGTGGCGAATGCTCGGCAGCGCGACGTTCACCACGAGGTTGTCGAGAACCATCATGAACAGCCCCAGCGAAACGATCACGAGGGTCCAGCCGCGTCGTTGGATGTTCTTGGTCGCTTCCATCGCCTGCTCCTTCCTTAGTGAGTACTAACTAGGCAGGAGATTAGCAGCCGCTAATAATGGTTGTCAAGGGATGGGGATTGGATTCCGGCGGGCGCGGCTAGGATGAGAGATGGCTCCGCCGCCGCCGGCGGAGATGTCGGCAGGGTTCGGTCTCTGGCAGGCGGGCTCATGGCCCCTCGGGACTGACGCGCCGGCCTGAAGAAGCACGTAAGTCGCTTTACGAGAGTCCGACGGCGGCTCGGATACCAACCTGTTTGGTGAGCAGGGGAACAGCCAACCGACGCGCCGTGCTGGCGCATTACGCCGGGCTCGACGGCCTGCGCGGCATCGCGGTCCTCGCGGTGCTGCTCTACCACGCCGGCGTGTCGTGGGCGCCCGGCGGCTTCCTCGGCGTCGAGGTGTTCTTCGTGCTCTCGGGGTTCCTGATCACCTCGCTGCTGGTCGCCGAGTGGGAGCGCTCGTCGAGGGTCGCGCTCGGTGCGTTCTGGGCGCGGCGGGCCAGGCGGTTGTTGCCGGCGCTGTTCTGCCTGGTGGCGGTGATCGGGATCTACTACGCCCTGGCGGGTGCGGCGCACGCCGTCCCCGGGCTGAAGGGCGACGGGATCTCGGCGCTCACCTACTTCAGCAACTGGCACCAGATCGTCGCCGGCGCGAACTACTTCGCCGCGACCGGCCCCGTCTCGCCGCTCGAGCACACGTGGTCGCTGGCGATCGAGGAGCAGTTCTACCTCGTGTGGCCGTTGGTCGTGCTCGGGGTGCTGTGGCTCGCGAGCCGGCGCGGCTCGGGCGATCGCCGGCGCCCGCTCGTGCTGCTGCTCGGGCTGAGCGTGGCCGGCGCGATCGCCTCGGCGCTCGACATGGCGCTGATCTTCGACGGCGGGCACAACCTCACCCGCGTCTACTACGGGACCGACACGCGGGCGAGCGGCCTGCTGATCGGGGCGTCGGTGGCCATCGCCCTTGCGCTCTGGCGTTCGAGGCCACGCCCGGAGAGCGAGAGGCCCGAGATGACGAGAGGCAGCGTGCGGGCACTCGGTGGCGCCGCCCTGATCGCGCTGGCGGCGACCGTCGTGGGGATGGCGTTCGTGAACGGCGCCACCGCCTGGATGTACCCGTACGGCTTGCTCGCCCTCGACGCCCTCGTCGCCATCCTGATCGTCGCCGCGGTGATGAGTCCGGGCTGCGCGGCCGCGCGGGCGCTCGCCGCGCCGCCGCTGCGCGGCCTGGGCCAGATCTCCTACGGCGTCTACCTCTGGCACTTCCCGCTGTTCCTGTGGCTGAGCGATGACACGACCGGCACGAGCGGCGCGAGCCTGCTCGCCCTGCGACTCGCCGCCACGCTGGCGGTCAGCATCGCCTCCTACGTGTTGATCGAGCAGCCGATCCGCCAGCGCCGGCGCCCGGCGTGGCTGGTCCGGGCGCTCACGCCCCTGGCGGCGGGCGGTTCGCTGGCGGCGGTGCTCCTGGCTTCGGCCGCCAGCGCTCTTCCGACCGGCATCCCCGCTGCCGCGACACTGCCCCAGCCTCCGCCCCAGCTGAAGGGCAACGACCCCGGCTGCACGGTGACGCTCCAGGACACCAAGAGCTACGGGATGGCGCCGCTGCCGGTCAGCCAGCAGACCCAGTTCGTGTACTCGGCGCTCGGCGCCCACCAGCTCAGCTGGAGCGGATCGGCCACGAAGACCTTCAACACCTGCCCGCCCAAGCGCGTGCTGGTGGTGGGCGACTCGCTGGCTTTCACGCTAGGCGTGCCGTGGCTTGGAGACGAGCAGCGCTACGGACTCCAGCTGGCCAACGCCGCCCTGCTCGGCTGCGCTTTCACGACCCAGGGGGCGCTCAACGTCGCCGGCACGTGGGAGGGCCAGTCGGCCGGGTGCCCGAACGAGCTCCAGACGTGGGCCCAGGAGAAGCAGGCGTTGCACGCGCAGGCGGTGATCGTCGAGCTCGGCTACCGCGACCAGTTCGACTGGAAGATCAATGGCAAGGTCGTGCACCTGGGTCAGCCCGCGTTCGACGCCTACGTCCAGGGTCAGATCGACAAGTTCGTACAGGTGCTGGGCGCCGGCGGCACCAAGATCCTGTTCCTGTCGGTCCCCTACACGGACCCCCCGGCCCAGTCCGACGGCTCACCTGCCCCGGCCGCCTCCCCGGCCCGCCACGCGCAGATCAACGCGATGCTCGAGGCCGCCGCCCGCCGGCATCCGCACAGCGTGAGCGTGCTCGACATCGACCAGACGATCTCGCCCGGCGGCCACTACAACGCCAAGGTCAACGGGCAGCTGTGCCGCTTCGACGGTGTCCACTTCAGCGCGTACTGCAGCGGGCTGCTCGAGCCGCGCGTCCTCGGCGAGGTCCGAAAGATGCTCGGCTGATCCCCTGATCAGGTACTAGCATCGGACGCGGCCCCGGGTTCGGGGAAGCGCCATCTGGGGAAAACGGGAGGAGTTGAGGAAGCCGCGTTTTTACAGCTTGCGCCGGTACGTGTGGCTTCCGGTATCGCTGTTCCTCGCGCTCCGGCTGGCGGGCGCGCTGCTCGACAACGGCTCCACGGCCGCGTCGGTCAGGCTGGTCCCGATCCCCAGCGGAAGTCACTGGGTCGCGACGTGGGGAGCGAGCCCGCAGCCTGCCACCCCCGGCACCCTGTCGGAGCCCGGCTTCCGCGACGAGACGATCCGCGAGATCGTGCTGACCAGCGCCGGCGGGGTCCGGGTCCGGGTGCGGCTGAGCAACGCGTTCGGCAGCGCGCCGCTGCGGATCGGCCGGGTCGGGATCGCGTTCCAGGCGCACGGGGCGGGGACGCTGACCGGCACCGCGACCCCCGCGTACTTCGGCGGCCGGCGCTCGGTGCTGATCCCGCCGGGCGCGGAGGCGACCAGCGACCCGGTGCCGCTCGCGGTCGGGTCCGCGACGCGTCTGGCGGTGAGCATCTACCTGCCGGGGCCGACCGGGCGGGCCACCCAGCACGTCGACGCCGAGCAGGTCAACTACGTCGCCGCCGGACAGCACGTGGCCAGTGGCGGCGGCCCGTTCCGGGCGCACACGCACTCGTGGTACTTCCTGTCGGGCGTGGACGTCCTGAGCCCCCGCCGCACGCTCGGATCGGTCGTCGCGCTCGGCGACTCGATCACCGACGGTGTCGGTTCCCCGACGGGCGCCGACGCGCGCTGGCCGAACTTCCTCGCGGCGCGTTTGAACGCGACGGCCGGCCCGTCGCTCGGCGTGGTCGATGAAGGGATCGGCGGCAACCGGGTGCTGAACGCCGCTCCGTGCTGCGGACCGAGCGCGATCGCGCGGTTCGAGCGCGACGTGCGTGAGCAGTCCGGCGCCCGTGACGTGATCCTGCTCGAAGGAATCAATGACATCGGATATAGCCGAAGCCACGGTCTGCTCACCGCGCCCCACACCGAGGTCTCCGCGGTACAGATCGTCGAGGGGTACGAGCGGATCGTGACGCTGGCGCACACCGCCGGGCTGAAGATCTTCGGCGCGACGCTCACTCCGTTTCAGGGCGCGCGCTACTGGACTCCACTGGGTGAGGCCGATCGCGAGGCGGTGAACCACTGGATCCGCACCTCCGGAGTGTTCGATGGGGTGATCGATTTCGCCTCGGCGGTAGCGGACCCGGAAGATCCCGAGCGGCTCAACCCCGCCTACGACAGCGGCGATCACCTGCATTCGAACGCCGCCGGGTACCGCGCGATGGCGGACGCGATCGACCTCGGCGCGCTGCTCGGGGACCGCAGCTAGAGCGCGATGCGCCGGCCGGCGCGGACCGGCCGGGGCAGGCCGGAGTGGGCGGCGGCAAGCGACTGCACCCGCTCGAGGACGCCGTCGCGGACGGCGGAGGCGCGCCCCTCGGCCGCGTCGACGTGGACCAGCATGTGCTCGCCGGTGGCGACCGGGGTGTCCTCGCCCACGCGGGTGATCACGTGGAACAGGTGGAGGCGCTTGTCGTCGAAGCCGAGGACCTGGGTGGCCGCCTGGACGCGGTCGCCGGCGTACAGCTGCCCGAGGTGGGAGATGTGGGTCTCGACCGTGTAATAGCTCCCGCCCGAATCGAGGTAGGTCGCGTCGACCCCGATGTAGCGGAGCAGGGCGTCGGTGGCCTCCCCGAGCAGGTCGAGGTAGCGGCTTTCGGTGAGGTGGCCGTTGTAGTCGATCCAGTCCGCCGGGATCTCGCGCGCGTACAGCGTGAGCGGCGTCGGGCGCTCGCCGTCGGACGAGCTCGTGAAGGGCGCTGGGACCACATCGAGGAGCCCTCTCTCCCAGGCGCCCACGGTCGCGCCCGCGCCGACCCCCCGCGCCCGCAGGGCCTGGAGCACGCCGACGAGGGCATCGTCGCGCTCGCGCTCGAGCTCGGGCACGGATCGCCCCTGCGCCTGGGCGTCGGATTGGTCGGCGATCTTGTCGAGGAAGGACGGGGTCAGCTCCGGGACGTCGACCAGCTTGGTCCACGGGAGCGCCAGCGCTGGGCCGAAGTGCTCGAGGAACGCGCGCATGCCCTCCTCGCCGCCGGCCAGGCGGTAGGTGAGGAAAGTGCCCATGATCGCCCAGCGCAGCCCCGCGCCGTAGCGGATCGCGTCATCGACCTCGGCCACCGAGGCCACGTCATCGTGTACGAGCCAGAGCGCCTCGCGCCACAGCGCCTCCAGCAGCCGGTCGGCGATGAAGCCGTCGATCTCGTGGCGCAGCGTGAGCGGATGCATCCCGAGTGCCCGATACACCGCGGCGGCGCGCTCGACCGCCGACGGCGCGGTCGCATCACCCGCGCACAGCTCGACCAGCGGCAGCAGGTACACGGGGTTGAATGGATGCCCGACGACGAACCGCTCGGGGTGGTCCATCTCCAACGCCAGCACCGAAGGCCGCAGTCCCGAGGTCGAGGAGCAGATCACGACCTCCGGACCCGCGGCGGCGCTGGCCGCGGCCAACAGGCGCTGCTTGAGCTCGAGTCGCTCCGGCGCCGACTCCTGGACGAGCGCCGCCCCGGCGACGGCCTCCTCGACCGACGACGCGAACGTGAGCGCGCCCTCGGGCGGGAGCGGCAACACGGTCAGCTTGTCGTAGGCCCGGCGGGCGTTCTCGAGCAGCCGACCGACCTTTGCGGCGGCGTCCGGGTCGGGGTCGTACACCGTCACGTCGACCCCGGCCAGCAGGAACCGGGCCGCCCAGCCGCCCCCGATCACGCCGCCGCCGAGCAGGCCGACCGATTGGGGCAGATCAGACACGGGCGCGCAGCGAGAGCTTCTCGCGCACCTCGTCTGGTCCCAACACGCGCACTCCGATCCCCTCGAGCAATCCCACCGCCCGCTCGACCAGCTCGGCATTGGTCGCCAAGCGGCCGCGAGACAGATACAGATTGTCCTCCAGTCCAACCCGGACGTTCGCGCCGACCAGCGGCGCCAGCGCGGCGAACGGGAGCTGCAGGCGACCGATCGCGAAGGCCGAGAACACTGCTCCCGGGGGGAGCCGGGCCACCATCGCCAGCAGTGTGCCGACGTCGGCCGGAGCGCCGTAGGGAATTCCCATGCACAGCTGGATCAGCGGCGGATCGTCGATTAATCCCTCCTGGATCAGCTCGTGCACGAGCACCAGGTGGCCGGTGTCGAACACCTCGAGCTCGGGCCGCACGCCAAGCTGCTGGACCCGGCGAGCCATCGCGCGCAGCATCCCCGGCGTGTTGGCCATGATGTACTCGCCGCCGGCGGCGAAGTTCATCGTCCCGCAGTCGAGCGTGCAGATCTCTGGCATCAGCTCGGCGACGTGCGCCAGCCGCTCGCTCGCGCCCGCCATGTCGGTCGCGGCCGGATCGACGGGCAGCGGCGACTCGGGATCGCCGAGTACGAGATCGCCGCCCATGCCGGCGGTGAGGTTCAAGACGGGATCGACCTCGCCAGAGACGGCGCGAATCCGTGAGACGACCTCGGAGAACAACGCGGGATCGCGGGCGCCGGCGCCGGTAGCCGGGTCGCGCACGTGGATGTGGACCACCGCGGCGCCGGCGCGGGCGGCATCCACAGCGGAGTCGGCGATCTGCTCGGGCGTCACGGGGACCTCCGCGCTGCGACCGACGGTGTCGCCCGCGCCGGTCACCGCGCAGGTGATGAAGGCTTCGGAGATCAACCGAGCCCCGCGACGTCGAGGAGGATCTGCTCCCAGTGGCGGTACTGCACGTCGTGGCCCTCGCCGGGGTACCCGCGCAGGGCAGCCACGCGCGGGAGGACGCGGAGCCACTCGGCCACATGCGCGATCGGAACGACGTCGTCGGCCGCCCCCCAGTACAGGTAGGCCGGCGCGCGCACGGCGCTCAGATCGGGCAGCGGCTCGGACGCCAGCAGCCGCCACTCGTGCGCGAGGGCGGGAGCCAGCTCCAGCTGGCGCTCGTTGGCATAGAGCACCGATGCGGTGCCGCAAGAAGCCACGAGCGGGCCGGCCGCGGCGGCCGCCAGGTGCAGGGAGAGCACGCGGCTGGGGGCTCGCGCCGCCAGCGCGGCGGCGAACGGAGCACCCCCCGAGATCGCCACGATCGCGAATCGCCCGCGGATGCCGAGCGACTCCAGCACCGAGAACACGTCGTCGACGCCGTCCGATACACCCAGCGACTCATCCAGCGGCGTCATCCCGAACCCGTTGCGCTCGACGCTCACGAACCGCAGGCGTAGCCGCTCGCGCAGCTCCCGGGCGAACTCGGTCTCGTAGAACGCGTTCACGTCGGTCCCGAGGCCGCCGAAGAACACCGCCGTCCGCCAGTCGGCCGCGCCCTCGTCGATGTAGCGCACGACGCGACCGCAAGCCGACGAGTCAGTCGAAACCGCCATCACTCGCCCGAGCCGGCGACGGCGACCTCGCCAAGCGCCGCCTCGACGCTGGGCGTGTTGGCGAGCAGCTGGCGGGTGTAGTCGGCGGTCGGCGACTCGAACACCGCTTCGGTGACCCCGGTCTCGACGATCCGCCCGCCGGTCATCACGCACACGCGATCGGCGATGGTGCGGATCAGCGCCAGGTTGTGGGTGATGAACAGGATGCTCAGCCCGACCTCCTGGCGCAGGTCGCGGAGCAGGTCGATGATCGCGGCCTGGACCGAGACGTCGAGCGCCGAGGTGATCTCGTCGCACACCAGCACGGCTGGCTCGGCGGCCAGGGCGCGGGCGATCGCCACGCGCTGGCGCTCGCCTCCGGACAGCTGGTCAGGGAAGCGGTTGATCGCGGTCCTGCGAGAGCGCCACGCGGTCGAGGCAGGCTGGCCACCCGTGCGCCGACCTCGCGCCGGGCCGCCGGGGAAGAACAGTTCAGCTGGCGCGCGATCGTCTGGCCGACGGTGCGGCGTGGGTTGAGCGACGCGTAGGGGTTCTGGAACACGTACTGGATCTGCCGGCGCGCGTCGGCTCGTACGTCGGCGAGCGGACGGCGGGAGCACCGCTACCGGCAAGTCGCACCTCGCCGCTGTAGTCGCGGTGCAGGCCGGCGACGCAGCGGGCCAGCGTGGTCTTGCCTGATCCCGACTCGCCCACCAGCGCCAGGCACTCATTGCCGGCGGACCGCGAGGTCGACGTCGAACAGCACCTGATTGGACCCGTGTCGCGCTCAAGCCATTCACGGTCAGCACCGCCTCGCCCGACCTCGATCGCCGGCACCACGGCGGCCTCGGCGCTCGGCCCCGGCCTGCCGCGCGGTCTCGGCGCGCGGTAGCACCGCACGGCGTGCCCGGAACCGAGGTCGCGACACCGGCGGGAACGTCTCTGTGCGCAGCGCTCCTCCGCGAGCGTGCAGCGGGGCTCGAAGAAGCAGCCGGACGGGCGGTGCCCGGGCTGGGGGGCGCGCCCGGGTATCCCCACCACCGCCCGCTTGCCGGCCAGGTCGGGCACCGCGCGCAGCAGGCGCTGCGTGTACGGGTGCCGCGGTGAGCGGAGAACAGCTGATCGCGAGTGCCGGACTCGACGATCCGCCCCGCGTACATCACCGCGACCCGGTCGGCCAGCTCGGCCACCACGGCCAGGTCATGGCTCACGTATAGCGCCGCGACGCGATGGCCGCGGCACAGGTCCCTGACCGTCTCGAGCACGCGCGCCTGCGTGGTCACGTCCAGACCGGTGGTCGGCTCGTCGCAGACGATCACATGCGGACGGGACGCGAACGCCATCGCGATCGCCACCCGCTGCTGCTGGCCGCCCGAGAGCTGATGCGGATACCGGCGGAGGAATTCGCGGTCTGATGGGAGCGCGACTTCGGACAGCGTCTCGCTGATCCGTGCCTCGCGGTCGGCGTCGCTCAAGCCCGCATGGGCCTCGAGCATCTCGACAGCTGGGTCCCGATCCGCAGCGCGGGATTCAGCGACGTCCCCGGGTCCTGCGGGATGTAGGAGATGACCCCGCCGCGAATCTTCCGCAGCTGCGCGTCGCGCAGCTCCGCGAGGTTGGAGCCCTCGATCAGCACCTCGCCGCCCGCGACCTCGCCGCCGCGCCGGGTATAGCCGAGCAGCGCCATCCCCACGGTGGTCTTGCCCGAACCCGACTCCCCGACGAGCCCGAGCAACTCGCCGGGGGCGATGTCGATCACGATCTCGTCGACGATGTCCGCGCGCGAGCCAACCAGGACGATGCGCAGGTTCTGCACGTGCACCGGCGAGGGCGCAGGTGCGAGATGTGTGCTCATGAGTCATCCCTGTCGAGGCCGATCGCCGCGCGCGCGATGCCGTCGGTGATCAGGTTCGTGCCGACGGTGAGCAGGGCAATGGCCAGCACGGGCAGGAGCTACCCCCCAGGGCTGAACGGCGATCGCCAGCCGGTTCTCGTTGATCATGAGCCCCCAGTCGGCGTGCGGAGGCTGGAGCCCGAAGCCGAGGAAGCTGAGACCGGCCACGATGGCGATCGGAGTACGTCAGCCGCAGGCCGATCTCGACGAGCAGGGGGCTCGTCACGTTCGGCAACAGCTCGCCGAACAGGATCCGCGTCAGCGGCTCTCCCCAACCGCCTCGGCCGCCTTGACGAAGTCGCGCTCGACCACCTGGAGCGCGGCGCCGCGCATCACCCGCGCGACGCGCGGCGCGTGGCTGATGCCGACCGTGAGCACGAGGAGGAACAGGTTCGGCCCAAAGGCCGAGATCAGGAGCAGCGCGAAGACGATGGGCGGGAAGGCCAGGAACACGTCGCAGATGCGCATCAGCGTCTCGTCGACGGCCCCGCCGGCATACGCGGCGGCCAGCCCCACGACCAGCCCGAGGGCGATGCCGACGGCGGTCGAGGCGACGGCCAGCCAGATCACGCTGATGCCGCCATGGAGGAAGCGGCTCCACACGTCGCGGCCGAGCTGGTCGGTCCCGAACAGCGCATGTGAGGAGGGACCGCTGTTCGGGATGCCGACGAATGCGGTGGTGGAGTGCGGCGCGACCAGGGGGCCGAAGACCGCGATCAGGACGATCACGCTGACGATCGCAAGACCGATCCGGGTTCGCGTGAGCTTCAGGGCGACGGCGAGCGTGGCCAGCCACTGCCGCTTGCGAAGCCGGCTCGGCGCAGAGACCGGGGCGGCCGGACCCGAGGCGAGGCCGGGATCGATCGCGCCGCTGGTCATCGCTCCGCCGTCCGCAGCCGGGGAGTGACGAGGATGGTGAGAACGTCGGCGGCGATGTTCAGCACCACATACACGGCGGCGATGATCAGCGCCAGGGCCTGGACGGTCGGCACGTCGCGGTTGCCCACGGCATCGACGAGTAAGGCGCCGACGCCGGGGAACGAGAACACGAACTCGACGAGGACGATGCCGCCCGCCATCCACGCGAGCTGGAGCGCCGAGACCTGGATGGCCGGGACGATCGCGTTCGGGACCGCGTGGCGAACGATCACCGTGCGCTCGGGCAGGCCCTTCAGCCGCGCCATCGTCACGTAGTCGCTCTCGAGCACCTCGACCATCGAGCCGCGCATGATCCGGCTGATGTAGGGGGTCACGGCCAGGATGAGCGTGGCCGCGGGCAGGATCACCGCGTTGGGGTGATCCCAGGCGTGGTCCCCGGGCGGGATCAGCGACACCGCCGGCAGGACGTGGAAGACCGAGGTTGCGAACAGGAGCACGAGCGCGATCCCGATCACGAACTCGGGCAGGGAGGCGAACACGAGCGACACCGTCGAGCCGACGTAGTCCACCGCCGTGTCGCGCTTGACGGCCATCCACGAGCCGAACGCGATCGACAACGGGATGGCGATGATCGCGGCCACGAAGACGAGGAAGGCCGAATTGGCGATGCGTCCGGACAGCAGTTGGCTCACCGGCTCCTGGGTGGCGGCCGAGGTCCCGAGGTTGCCGGTGAGGATGCCGCCCAGCCAGTGCGTGAACTGGGCAAAGACCGATTCGTTCAGATGAAGCTGGCGCTCGAGCGCGTGCACGCGAGCGGGCGTCGCCGTCTTGCCCAGGATCGCCTGGGCGGCGTTGCCCGGGAGTGCCTGGGTCGCGACGAACACGATCACCGCGACCGCGAACAGCGTGAGGATCCCCAGGAGGATCCGGCGCGTTATGAACTTGGCCATACCCGCTCCTTCATGTGCGTTCCCCTCTCGACATCAAACCTCGCTCACCACCCGCTCGGCCGCCGCCAGCCAGCGCGGTGAGACCTCGACCCCCCAGCCCGGGCCGTCGGGCACCGCCACGGTCCCGTCGCGGACCTCGAGCGCCGGCGTGAACAGCCCGGCCTGCCAGGGGTAGTACTCGTCGGGCTCGATCGAGAACTCGACGTACGGCCCCGCGCCAGGGATCGCGCCCATCAGGTGCAAGGTGAACACGGTCACGAGCGAGAGGTTCGCGGAGTGCGGCGTGCACGGGAGGCCGGCCTCGGCCGCCATCGCGGCCACGGCGAGCGTCCGCGTCAGGCCGCCCAGGTAGCAGATGTCCGGCTGAACGACGTCGACCGCGCGCATGTCGATGATCCGGCGCCACTGTGAGAGCAGGCAATCCTGCTCGCCGCCGGCGACGTCGAGGTCGAGCGCTTCGGTCACCTGTGCGGTCCACTCGAGCTCCCAATACGGACACGGCTCCTCGAAGTGCACGACCCCATGCGCTTCGAGAAACCTGCCCACCTCGATCGCCTTGGCCGGTGTGTAACAGCTGTTGGCGTCGACGAGCAGCGTGGCCTCGTCGCCGAGCGCCGCTCGGACGCGCGGCACGATCTCTTCGGTGCGTCCCGGCCACTCGTCCTCGTCGTGGCCGACCTCGCGTCCGATCCGGAACTTGAACGCGCTGAAGCCGTGTGCTTCTTGCAGCCGGGCCAGCCGCCGCGCTTCCTCGGCCGGGTCGATGTCGCGCCGCATGCTCGACGCGTAGACGGGAATCGGGCGAGGCGAGCCGCCGAGGAGCTCGCACACGCTCTTGCCCTCCAACCGGCCGCGGAGGTCCCACAGCGCGGTGTCGAGCCCGCCCAGCGCGCGGATGAGGTGCGAGCCGGGGAACTTGTGCTCGCGCTCGGGGACGCTGGCGACGAGGCCCTCGATGTCCAGCGCGTCCGCCCCCAGCGCGTACGGTGCCACCTGACGGTGGAGCACCACCGCGCTGATGTCGGCGTGGTAGGGCGCGATCTGGCCCCAGCCCTCATGGCCGTCGTCGGTCCGGACCCGGACCACGCTGACGAACTGGTCTGAGAACGTCTCAACCGACTCGATCCTCACGTGTTGAAGCCGATGTCCTTCAGGGCCGGCCCGAGCAGGAACGTCGCCTGGAGTCCGGCCGGAACCCCCCGCAGCTTCGAGGTCGCGGCGGCGATGAAGTTCGGGAAGAACGCGATGATGTACCCACCGCTGTCGTACTCGATCTTCTGCGCCTCGTGGATCAGCTCGGTGCGCTTGGTGTCGTCGAGCTCCGCTCGAGCCTGGGCGATCAGCTTGAGGAACGCCGGATCGGCCCAGTGCGTCTCGTTGAACGGCGAGTTCGGCAGGCTGCCCTGGGCGACCTGCGAGAGGTAGCGCCGAGGGCCCCAGAAGTCCTGCGCGAACGTCCACTTCAGATAGTTATCGCCGTAGAACGTGCCCGAGTCGGTCTTGTTGAGGTTCACGGTGACCCCTGCGCCGCTCGCCATCGCGGCAAAGGCCTGGGCCTCCTCAGGGATGCCTCCGTACACCGGCGCGGTCACCAGGGTGGTCTTCAGGCCTTCGTGACCCGCCTGCTTGAGCAGCGACTTCGCCTGCTCGAGGTCCTGCTGACGCTGGGGCAGCGAACTGTCGTAAGCCGGGTCGAAACGCCCGTATAGGTCGTTCGCCACCGAGCCCTGCCCGCTCAGCACCTGCGCCACCATCTGCGGCCGGTTGACCATGAGCCGGAAGGCCTGCCGGACGCGCACGTCGTTGAAGGGCGCCTGATCCACGCGCATCGTGATCGGAAGCCACACGCCCGAGGGGTTGTTGAGTAACGTCAGGGAGGAGTTGCCCTGGATCTGCGTGATCTGCTCGGTGGGCACCGTGTCGGCGAGATCGATCTGGCCACTGAGCAGCGCGTTCACGCGCGCGGTGTCATCGGTGAAGTCGATGATCGTGAGCTGGTCCGCCAGCGGCTTGCCTTTCTGCCAGTAGTTGGGGTTCTTCACGAACACGCTCTGCTGGCCGGGGGTGAAGCTCTGGAACTTCCAAGCCGCCGTGCTGACGGGGGCCTTGGGGTCGTATCCCACCGGCACGATCCCGTTGAAGTACTGCCCGACGTCGGCCAGGAAGGCCGAGTTCTTGATCGTCAGCGGCACACGGACGGTGAGCGCGTCCATCTTCTTGATCCCGTTGCGGTTGATGTAGCCGATCGAGGCGGCCCCGGTGAGTGGGTTCTTCGGGTCGGTGATCCGCTTCAGCGAGTAGATGACATCGTCGGCCGACAGGGTCTTGCCATTGTGGAACTCGACGCCCGAGCGCAGGCGGATGTCCCACACTCCCGCGTCGCCGTTCAGCGGCTCGACCGACTCCGCGAGCACCATCTCGATCGTCTTGAAGTCGGCCGACGGCTGGGCGAGCGGCTCGAACAGCGCCGAGATGCGGACGATGTCAGTGTCGGCGGTGGCCGAATGCGCGTCGATCGAGTCCTTGGCGCCGCCACCCGTGGCGCCGATGCGCAGATGACCGCCGCTCTTGGCCGCGCCGGTCGCCGCGCTGCTGCTGGTGGCGCTGCTCGCGCTGCCGCTGCTGCCACTGCTGCCACACGCTGCGATCAGGCCGCCTGCGCTGAGCAGCACGGCCCCGCCGGCCGCCCGGCGCAGCAACTCGGCCCGGGTGAGCCCGGTTGCATCGTCCGAAGCCGGATGGTCCATCGGGTCAGTTGACATGCCACTCCTCTCTGTGTGTGAACACCACGACCTGACGCGCTTCCGTGCCCTCGCGCAAGCGCGCGAATCCGTCATCCAGCTCGGCAAGGGCGATCCGGCGGCTCACCAGCTCGTCCAGCTGAAGCTCTCCGCTGAGGTAGCGCTCGACCAGGGCGGGGACGTCGCGCTCGGGGGAGGCGGCGCCGAGATAACAGCCGGCGATCCGCTTCTCCTCGATCAGCGGGTCGGCGTCGAGCGTCAGCTTCGTCCCGCTCGGCAGGGTGCCGATCACGGTCAGCAGTCCGCCGACGGCGAGCGAGGCCCACGCCTGGTCGATCGTCTGCCCGCGTCCCGCCGCTTCGAAGGCGTAGTCGGCGCCGCCGTCGGTGGCGTCGCGAACGGCGGCGACCGGATCGTTTTCTGTGCGCGCGTCGACGGTCTCGGTGGCGCCGACGACCCTCGCCAGCGCGAGCTTCGAGGGGTGGACGTCGACCGCGACGATCGTCTCGGCGCCCGCGATGCGCGCGCCCTGGATCGCGCTGAGCCCGACGCCTCCGCACCCAAACACGGCCACGCTTGCGCCCGGCTCCACGCGCGCGCTGTTCCGCACCGCTCCGTAGCCCGTGAGCACGGCGCACCCGATCAGGGCAGCGCGGTCCAGCGGCATGGCCGGGTCCACGACCGTGGCCGCGGACTCGGGCACGACGGCGTGGTCGGCGAACGAGGAGACGGTGAGGAAGTGGTTCACCCGCCGGCCGTTCGCGGTGAGGCGGCTGGAGCCGTCGAGCAGGTTTCCGCCGCGCATCGCGGTGGCCGTGGTCGCGCAGTGGTTCGGGCGCCCGTGTCGGCAGGCCGCGCAGGTTTTGCATGCGGGGAGGATCGAGAGGACGACGTGGTCGCCGGGGTGTAGCCGTTCGACACCCTCGCCGACCTGTTCGACCACGCCCGCGGCCTCGTGCCCGAGGATGACCGGGAAAGGCGCGAGCGCGCGTAGGCCGTCGAGTGCCTTCAGGTCGCTTCCGCACAGCCCGCTGGCCGCGATCTGCACCAGAACCTCGCCCCCGCGCGGCTCGTCCAGTTCGACCTCGCGCACGTCGAACGGCTGCGCCGGGGCGTCGAGGACGGCGGCCTGCATCCTCACCTTGGGTCTCCTTCCGGCGCGGCGGCCGCCATCCGTTCGATCTCCCCGGCGATCAGTCGTGCCGACAGGCGTAGGTGGTCGCGCACGAGCTCGGGCGCCGTCGGGTCGCCGCGGCTGATGGCGTCGAACAGGACCGTGTGGTCGGCCGCGTACTCGATCGGCGAGTAGACCGGCTGGTGGTGCATCAGCATCTGCGCTTCGGCCGCGAGCGTCTCGTGCGCGCGGCTCAGGCGCGGGCTGCCGCTGAGGCGAACCATCTCGCGGTGGAAGTCGAGGTCGGCGGCGATCAGATCGGTTCCGGCCGGCTCGTCGGCGGGCGTGGCGTCGGCCGCGGCGTTGATCCGGTCGAGCGCGGCCTTGAGCGGCACGAGCTCGAGCGGCTCGGCGCGCTCGAAGGCGCGGCGGATGGCACGGACCTCGATCGCCTCGCGGGCGAGGTACACGTCATCCGCGTCGGCCGCCGACAGAACGCGGACGAACGAGCCCCGATTGAGGCGATACTCGACCAGGCCCTCTTGGACGAGTTGACGGATCGCCTCGCGGATTGCGCTGCGGCCGGTGCCGAGCGTGCGGGCCAGCGCGGTTTCGCGCAGCGGTTGGTTGGCGCCGATTCGTCCGGCGACGATCGCGCCGCGCAGCTCGGCCAGCACGTGGTCGGTGGTCGAGCGGCGCTCGACTGCGGTCAGGCCCCAGGTTTGGCCATCAGCCAACACCGGTCAGCTGTCTCCCTCGCTCCTCTCCGACTGATTGTCGACAACCTACGTGCAGACAACCCGTGAAGTCAAGTGGGCGCGGGGTTAAACGCGGCAGCTCATACGATGCCCGCGTGAAGGGCCGCCCCAACCTGCTGCTGATCATGGTCGACCAGCTCGCCGCGCAGTGGTTGCCGGCGTACGGCCATTCGGACGTGCAGGCGCCCGCGTTGACCGGGCTGGCGTCCGAGAGCGTCGTGTTCGACGCGGCGTACTGCGCCTCGCCACTGTGCGCGCCCTCGCGCTCGGCGATGCTGTGCGGGCGGTGCGCGTCGTCGATCGGGGTGTTCGACAACGCGGCCGAGCTGCCGGCCTCGGTCCCCACGTTCGTGCACCCGTTGCGCACGGCCGGGTACCGGACCTGCCTGGCCGGCAAGATGCACTTCGTCGGGCCCGACCAGCTGCACGGGTTCGAGCGGCGGCTGACCACCGACGTGTATCCGGCGTCGCTCGATTGGACGCCCGACTGGACGCGCCCGGTGGCGGATCGGCTGTCCTGGTACCACTCGGTGCACAGCGTGCTCGAGCCGGCGCGGACGGTCGCGAGCATGCAGACCGACTACGACGACGAGGTCGCCTTCCACGCCGTGCGCGAACTGCACGACTTGGCGCGGGCCGGCGGGGAGCAGCCGTTCCTGCTCGTGGTCTCGTTTACCAACCCGCACGATCCGTGGGAGGTCCCGCCGCGCTATTGGGACCTGTACGACGCTTCTGAGATCTCGGGGCCCTCGGTGGGCCGGCTTCCGTTCGAGAAGGCCGATCCGCACAGCCAACGGCTGCGGATCATGTCGGGGATCGACGAGGTGTCGCTATCGGACGACGATGTGCGGCGCGCGCGCCACGGCTACTACGCGGCGATCAGCTACGTGGACGCGCGGATCGGCGCGGTGCTGTCGGCGCTGCGGGCGACCGGCCTCGATAGTGAGACCGTGGTCGTGTTCACCGCTGACCACGGCGAGTTCCTGGGCGAGCGCGGGCTCTGGTACAAGATGTCGTTCTTCGAGCCGGCCGCGCGGGTGCCGCTGTTCGTGCGGGTGCCGGCGGGTGTAGCGCGTCCCGGTTCGTCGCCCGGCCGGGTTTCGTCGCCCGTGTCGTTGATCGACGTCGGGCCCACGCTGCTCGAGCTGGCCGGCGTGGCACCCGCCGGGTTGCCGTTAGAGGGGCAGGTGCTGGTTGGGCGGCCCGGTTCGTCCCGACCACGGCCCGGTGGTGAGCGAGTACCACGCCGAGGGCGTGAACGCGCCGGCCGCGATGATCCGCGATGAGCGGTTCAAGCTGATCGTCTGCCGCGAAGATCCCGATCAGCTGTACGACCTGGCCTCGGATCCGCTGGAGCTCTCGAACCTCGCGTCCGCGCCCGAGCACGCATCCACGGTTGCCGCGCTGCGCGGCGAGTTGGCGGCGAGGCTCGACCTGGCGGCGATCGAGCGCCGGGTGCTGACGAGCCAGCGGGAGCGCCACCTCGTGGCCGCCGCGCTGAATCGCGGCGAGGTCACCCCGTGGGACTACGAGCCGGCAGTGGACGCCTCCAAGCAGTACGTACGCGCGCGCGAGGATCTCTACGACCTGCAGCGGGCCGCGCGGCTCGATTCGGGTTAGACCGGGGCGGCGACGAGCTCGTGCTCGGCCGTCGGCGGGTCGGCTCGCGCGGCGTCGAACTGCTTAGCGGGCGTCTCCTCGACCCCGCCGCGGGCGAGCAGCCAGAGCGCCCCGAGCGCGCCCGGCACGATCGCCACCAGATACGCGGCGGACGGGCCCGCGGTCTGGTCGACCGCGCCGGCCAGGAGCGGAGCGAGCACCAGCCCCGCCGCCCAGGTTCCGTTGAGGAAGCCGACGACGATTCCGTCGGCGAGCCCGCCGCGGGCGGCCGACGCGGTCGCGAGCGGGTAGGAGACGGTGCTCACCGCCGCCCGCGGCGCAGTCGAGACGAGCAGCGCGGCGATCACTGCGCCCGCGCCGGGCGCGAGGGTCGCGGGCAGCAGCGCGAGGGCGAGCAGGAAGGCGGCGAGCGCGGCCCAGCGGACCGTCGTCGCGCGGTGGCCGAGCCTGACGACCAGCGCGCTCGCGACGATGTAGACGCCCGCGGCCGAGGAGAACACCAGGCCCGTGGCGCTGGCGGAAAAACCCGCCGCGTGGAGCTGGAGCGGCACGAGCAGCTGGGTGATGCCGCCGACCGAGCCGCTGATCGTGATCACCGCGGCGCCGGCGAGCACGCCGGGACGGCTCGGCACGCTTCGGATCAGGGCCCGCAGCGAGTTCTGGCGAGGTGTGGCGCCGGTGCGCGCGGGCGCCTCGGATTGCCAGACGAGGCCGAACGCGAGCGCGGCGGCGAGCACGGACACAATCAGGAACGGCGCCGGCAGGCCCAGCAGATCGCCGAGCACTCCGCCGATGGCGGGCCCGGCGACCATTCCGACCGCGCCGCTGGTCACGACCGAGCCGATCTTGGGCGAGCCGGTCTCGCGGTGAGCGTTTGACATCCAGACCACTCCGGAGGTCCACACGACGCCGAAGGCCAGTCCGAACGCAAGCCGTCCGGCGATCAGCAGCGGAAACGACGGGGCCGCCTGGGCCAGCGACGCGACGCTCAGAAGGCCGGTGGCGGCGATCGTGACCCGGCGCGCGCCGAGGCGGTCGACGAGGGCGCCGGCGGGCATCGAGATCGCGAGCGTCGCGAGTCCGGGGGCGGCGAGCAGAAAGGCGGCGCCCGACGGAGACAGATCGTAGGCGTGGCTGAGCCGGGGAAGCAGCGGCACGATTGCGCTCTGGGCCGCCGCGGCGACGAAGAACAGCGCGTGGAGAAACCGGGTCAGCCGCGCGCAGGAGTCGCCGCGCGCAGCCGCCCGGCGCCGGGCGTGCTGTGCGCCGCGCCGGCGCCGGCTCGCCATGCGCCCGAGCGCGTGGTCGCCGCGGATGCGGAGCCTCGGTCGCGGCTTCGGATGATGGAAATCGGTCACCGCGTTCCAGGATAAGATGCGAGTTGTCGTTCGAAAAGTGAAAGTGTTAGCGTGCAACGATCAATGAATTCGATCGATAGGCGAGTGGACTTGCGCGGCCTGCGCGCGCTCGTCGCGGTCGCCGACGCCGGCTCGTTCCGGGCCGCCGCCGCGCAGCTCGGGTACACCCAGTCGGCGGTGTCGCACCAGATCGGCGAGCTCGAGCGCGCACTCGACGCGACGCTGTTCGTTCGCCCCGGAGGCCGTGCTCAGGTGACGCTGACCCGCGCCGGCGAGGCGGCGTACCTGCACGCGCGACGCGCCCTGGGCGAGCTGCACGCGCTCGAGGCGAGCGTCCGTGGGGCGTTGGGCGGCGAGCGCACGGTTGTGCGGGTCGCGCTGTTCCAGACCGCGGCGGCCGAGCTGTTGCCCGCGGCGCTTGCGCTGCTGCGCGAGGAGTGGCCGGGGGTCGAGGTCGAGTTGACCGAGACCGACGACGACCCGCGACTGGTCGACTGGCTGGCGCAGGGGCGGCTCGACCTCGCGATCACGATCAACCAGCAACCCGACGACCGGATCGAGGTGATCCGTCTGTTCGACGATCCCTGGGTCATCTTGACGCGGCGCGACAGCCCGCTGGCCGCGGCCGACCATGCGAGCTTCGAGTTGCTGGACGGGGCGGATGTGGTGGCGTGGACTGCTCGCTGGGAGATCCAGGGAGAGCTCGAGGCGGCCTGGCGACGGCGCGGGATCGAGCCCCATGTCGTGTACCGGACCGACGACAACCTCGCGCTCCAGCGCCTGGTCGCGGCCGGGCTGGGGCATGCCTGCGTGGGGCGCCTGGCGGCGTCGCGCGCGATCGACCCCTCGCTGACTTGGCTGGCGCCGCCGGACGTGCTGATTCAGCGCACGGTGGCGCTGTGCCACCCGCGCCAGCGCGATCTGGCGGAGGCGGCGCGGGCGCTGAGTGCGGCGTTGCGGGCGCAGTTCGGGCGGTGAGCGGGGGCTCCGGCTCCGGGATGACCGCGGCTAGCGGTTGATTGCGCGGCGGGGCCGGCCCTTCGGCCGGCGCGCCGGGGGGAGGGTGCGTAATTCGTCACGCGTCGGTGATCTGCTGGAGCGTGACGAGTAATGCATGTGGGGCGTGCATAGTTCGGCACGCTCTCGGGTGGGCGGCACTCGTGACGGATTAAGCAGGTTCCCCCCGGGGGCGCGGGACCTGCAGAAGCGCTCACGGCGTCCATCGCTCTAACCCCCGAGCGAGCTTCTTCACCTCACAGCTGCAAATCCGCGCACGGCCCAGCGCCTAAGGGGAAAGATGAGCGCTTGTGCACGTCCGGAGCCAACGCACCCCGGGGCCGTCGCCGGCCGAGAGCACCCGCGCGCCTCGGGATAGCGGAATCAACCATCTACTAGTCCGCCCCTAAGCTAAGTGCGCCCGGCGCTCCAGCGCCAGCGCCGGCCGGTCGGTGATGATGCCTTCGACGGCGCGGTGGTTCAGGTAGCGGTCGATCGCGCGGGGGGCGTTCACGGTCCAGACCACGCAGGTTGTGCCGGCCGCCTCCACGCTCGCCAGCGCGGCGTTGTCGGCGAGCCGGTGGTGGAGACACAGGCAGTCGGCTTTCGATGCGGGCAGGCGGGTGGTGAGCGCTTTGCGAAACCCGGTGGCGAGGAGGAGACCGGTTCGTAGCTCGGGGGCGAGCACCTTGGCCTCGACCACGACCTCGTCGAGGAACGAGGAGAGCAGGCAGCGCTCGAGGCCGAACGGGCGTAGCAAGGCGATCGTCTCCTCGACGTAGCCGGCCTCCTTGACCTCGAGGTTGAGCGCGATGCGGTCCTTGGTCAGTTTCAGCACGTCTTCGAGCAGGGGCGGGCGGCGGGATTTCGTCCCCTTGATTCGGAGCGCCTCGTAGCGGAGCAAGCTTGTCGGAACCGTCTTGACGCGGGCGTCGTGAAACACGACCAGGTGCCCGTCCCGGGTTCGGCGCACGTCGAGCTCGATCATGTCCGCACCGAGGTCGATGGCGGCCTCGAACGCCTCGAGCGTGTTGTCGGCCGGCTGGTTTCGCGCCGTTGCTCCCCGCGCGCCGCGATGGGCGATGACCAGGCAGGGGCTACTCATCCGGATCGGAGCATGGCAACGTCCGCGGCGGATGCGAACATGCGTTCGCATGGGATCGCGGGACTACGTCGAGCTTCACTGTCACTCGGCCTTTTCGTTCCTGGATGGAGCATCGCTGCCGGACGAGCTGGTGCCGGCCGCGCTCGAGTTGGGCTATGGCGCGCTGGCCCTGACCGACCACAACTCTGTCTCGGGCTCGATGGAGTTCGCGGTCTCCGCCCGCGCGCTGGGGCTGCGCCCGATCCACGGCGCGGAGCTCGATCTGGACAATGGCAGGCACCTGACGCTGCTCGTCGAGGACGCGGTCGGGTGGGGGAGCCTGTGCCGGATCCTGACGCGCGCGCACGCGCACACACGAGAGAAGAAGCCGGGCCCGCCGTCGCCGGCATTCGTCGAACTGGGGGATGTTCTCGAGCACGCCGAGGGGCTGATCTGTCTGAGCGGGTGCGCGCTGCGCGGCGTGCACGACGAGTTCACGCTGAGGCGCCTGCTCGACGCGTTCGGACCCGATCGCCTGCGGATCGAGCTCCAGCGCCCGTTCCTGCGCGACGATCGTGCCCGTAACCGGCGGCTCGAATGGATGGCACGACGACTCGGGGTACCGTGCGTGGCGACCGGGAACGTCCACGCGCACGCAAGCGCCCGGGCGCAGCTCCAGGACGCGCTGGTCGCCGTGCGCCTGCACACCACGCTCGACGCCTCGGAGCCGCAGCGGCGAGGCAACTTCAGTCACGTGCTCGCCTCGCCGGCGGCGATGGCGAGTCGCTTTCCTGAGCATCCGGAGGCGGTGGCGGAAACCGTGCGGCTGGCCGAACGGCTGCGGTTCGATCTGGGCAGCGATCTGGGCTATCGCTATCCGGGCTCCGAGGATGCGGAGGCGATGCGCAAGCTCACCGAGCTGTGCGGGGCACGGCTGGATGACCGCTATCGGGGGGCGGAATCGGAGCGCGATGCGCGGGCTCGGCTCGAGCAGGAGCTGCGGATCATCGAACGGCTGAAGCTGCCCGGGTTCTTCCTGCTCCATCACGACATGCTGGAGCTGGCGCGTGAGGTGGCGGTCGAGGTGCGCGGGCCGGACAGCGTCAGGGCCCTGCTGCCGCCCGGACGGGGCCGCGGATCGAGCGTCTCCTCGATCGTCTGCTTCCTGACCGGCCTTTCGCACGTCGACCCGATCGCCAACGACCTGCTGATCGGTCGCTTCCTGAACGAGGAGCTGACCTCGCTGCCCGACATCGACCTCGACTTCCCGCGCGACATCAGGGAGAAGCTGATCCCGCGGGTGCACGAGCGCTACGGGCACGATCGCTCCGCGCTGGTGGCCGCGTTCCCCACCTACCGCGCGCGGGGCGCGATCCGGGAGCTGGGCAAGGCGCTGGGGTTGCCCCCGGGCGAGATCGAGCGGGTGGCGCGCGGCAGCGAGGGGTGGGATGCGCGCGAGGTGCTCCAGGACATCCAGAGCACCCGGCGCAGCGCCACCGGTCGCTGGGCGTGGCTGGCGCGGCTGGCGGCCGAGGCGCATGGGTTGCCGCGCCACCTGAGTCAGCACTCGGGCGGGATGATCGTCGCCACCCGTCCGCTGATCGACTGCTGCCCGATCGTGCCGGCGGCGATGGAGGGACGCCAGATCGTGCAGTGGGACAAGGACTCCTGCTCGGACGCCGGCTTCCTCAAGATCGACCTCCTGGGGCTGGGGATGCTTTCCGCGGTGGAGCGCTCGGTCGAGCTGATCGAGCGCACCCGCGGCGAGCAGATCGATCTGAGCCGGATCCCCTACGACGATCCCGCCACCTACGAGTGCATCCAGAACGCCGACACGACGGGCGTGTTCCAGATCGAGAGCCGGGCGCAGATGCAGTCGCTGTACCGGACCCGGCCGGAGAACCTGAAGGACATCACGATCCAGGTCGCGATCGTCCGGCCCGGGCCGATCCAGGGCGGTGCGGTCAACCCGTACATCGAGCGCCGGCAACGTCTGCGCGTCGATCCCGATTACCAGGTGCCCTACGACCACCCATCGCTCGAGCCGGCGCTGCGCGAGACGCTCGGCGGGATCATCTTCCAGGACCAGGTGATCGAGGTGTCGATCGCCTTCGCCGGCTTCTCCCCGGGCGAGGCCGAGGGGCTGCGGCGGGCGATGAGCCGCAAGCGCTCGGACGCGGCGATCGAGGCCTACCACAAGCGGTTCGTCGCCGGCGCGCGCGACAAGCACGGGGTGGACGATGAGACGGCCGAGCGGGTGTTCTCGATGGTCCGAGGCTTCTCGGGCTTCGGCTTCCCCAAGGCACACGGTGCCGCCTTCGGCCTGCTTGCCTACCAGTCGACCTGGCTGCGGGTCCACTACGGCCCCGAGTTCCTGTGCTCGCTCCTGAACGAGCAGCCGATGGGGTTCTATCCGCCCGACGCGCTGGTTCACGAGGCGCAGCGGCGAGGGATCGAGGTGCTGCCCCCGGATGTCAACGAGAGCGACGCGACGTGCGAGATCTCCGGCGAGGGACGCGTGCGCATCGGCCTGGGTTACGTCCGGGGTGTCGCCGAGCACGAGGTCCGGGAGTTGGTGTCGGTGCGGGAAGCGGGCGGGCGGTTCCGCGGCCTGTCCGATCTCGCCTCGCGCGCGAGCCCGAGCGCCGCGTCGCTGGAGCTGCTGGCGTGGTCGGGGGCGTGCGACTCGCTGGTGCATGACGCGCCCGGCTCAGGGGTGACGCCGGGCTCGGCGCGCCGGATCGCGCTGTGGCAGCTCGGCGTGGCGACGCCCGGTCAGCGAGTGCCGGGCGGGGTGCAGCTGGCGCTGCCGCTGGATCTGCCGGCGCCGCCCAAGCTGGCGCCGCTGACGCCCTGGGCGTCGATGCTGGCCGACTACAGCACCACCGGCTTGACGGTCGAGGCCCATCCGATGGCGCTGTTGCGCGAGCGGCTGCCTCACGGACTGGCGACGAGCCGGGAGCTGCCGGCGGTGCGCCACGGCACGCGCGTTCGCGTGGGAGGGCTGGTGGTGGCGCGCCAGCGTCCGGGCACGGCGAACGGGATCGTGTTCGTGCTGCTGGAGGACGAGTACGGGACGATCAACCTGATCGTCCCCTCCCAGGTCTACGAGCGATATCGACTGACGGTGAGGACCGAGCCGCTGGTCCTGGCCGAGGGCAAGATGGAGCGCCTGCCCGCTGCTGGTGGCGCCATCAACGTGCTGGTCGATCGGATCGAGCCGATCGCGGCGCCCGATCACATTGTGGCCGAGATCAAGGACTTCTCGATGCTGGACGAGCAGGTGCGTCGTGGGCGCGAGGAGCAGAGGCGAACGTCGCGCGAGACCGACGCGGAGGACTTCCGAGCCGTGGCGCCGCCTGTGCTGAGCTTCGCATCGGGGCGGCGGCGATGATCCGTTCGCCGGATGAGCCCGGTAAGGTGCCGCTCCGTGCTCGCCGTCCTGCTGTTTGCAGCCTTCTGGGTCGTGCTCGGCCTCGGAGTGTTCTTCCTCGGGATCCGCGGCGGTCCCGGCGGGAGGCTCGAGACTCGCGGGCCCGACTACCGTGCCCGCCGGGCGCTGGGCTGGTCGCTGGCGGTCGTCTACGTCGCGTTCGGGATCGCGCTGCCGACCCTGTTCCTGATCGGCAATCACAACCAGGCCAACGGTCAGGTTGGGGGCTCGGAGCTCACACAGGCGGAGAAGCACGGGCGGGAGGTATTCGGCCAGCGCTGCGGCCTGTGCCACACGCTCGCGGCGGCCAACACGGTGGGCAAGGTCGGCCCCAACCTCGATGTCATCCAGCCGACCGAGCAGCTCACGCTCCACACGATCATGTACGGGTGCCTCCCGAACCCGCCGAAGGGCAGTCAGGAGGCGTGTCTGGGTGAGGGCGTGATGCCGGCCGATGTCATACAGGGCCAGGACGCCGAGGACGTGGCGAAGTTCGTGGCCAAGGTCGCCGGCAAGGAGTAGCTCCTCCTTAGCCCCGACCAAGTAACCCGCATCTTGCGGGGAATTCGGGGCGCACTCCGTCCGCCGCCGTTGTTAGGATCGCGCACCGAAAGCCGAAATCCCGCGCCGCTCGCACCAGGCGGCCGGCGCGAGCGGGGGAGGTATCACATGCCCGGAGCAGGCGCTTCTACGCGTCCCGTCCGTCGGTACGCCGCACCTTGGTGGGAAGAGCTCGATCGTGAAGCGTTCCGGTTCCCGGCCACGCGCGAGGACAGCGACGCCAGGCGTGCCGCCCGTGCCGCGCAGGCCGCGGCGGCCACGCCGCCGCCCGCTCCGAGGTCGCCTGCTCCCAGGCCGGCGGCACAGGCGGACGGCATCCGCCGCACCGTGACGATCCGCGGCTACGGCGCCGAGCGCAACCTGCCGGTGGCGCGGCCGACGCGTCGCCACGAACAACCAGGGTTCAGGCCCGACCGCGCCGCCCTGTGGGCGGTGCTGCTGGGGCTGTGCCTGATCCTGGTCGCCGTCGCCAGCGCGCACGGCTAAATCAGCTTACGTACCTCGCGACCGGCGCTGATCCGGTCTTTATGCGCCGACGTATATACAAAATGTGCGGCCCACGCACTTGTGCGCCCCGCGTCGCCCATTTAGACTTATCAACAGTAAGCAGGTCTCGAAAGTGAAGGGCACAGATGGTGCCCTTACAGCCCCCCCGGACCTACTGGTGGCCAACTATGAAGACTTCTATGAGCAGATTTCAGATCCATGACGACTTGACCGCCCCGGAAGGTTCGGTCCCGGTGCTGCGTGGCGCGCTCGCCACGGGCGGTCAGTTGCCGAACTTCCTGGGCGTGCTGGCCGGTTCGCCGGCGGCTCTCCGGGCCTACGCGCGGTTCCGCTCAGAGCTGCGACACGGCAAGCTCACGCTCGCGACGCTCGAGCGGATCGCGCTGGCGGTAGCCGAGTACTACCAGTCCGAGCCGGGCATCGCGATGCACTCCCGCACGGCGCGGGCGGCCGGGCTGGCCCTTGACGAGGTCGCGCTCGCGCGACAGTTCAACTCCAAGGATCAGCGCGAGGCCGCACTGCTTCGATACCTCAAGGCCCTGCTCGAGGAGCGCGGCCGAGCGCCGATGCACCTGCACGAGGAGGCGCGCGAGGCGGGCTGGGATGACGAGCAGATCCTCGAGGCGATTGCCACCGTAGCCCTGGAGGGCTTCACCGCGATGGTCAACGTGGCCGGCGAGGTGCCGGTCGACGGGTCGACCGAAGCATCGCGGGCGCTGCAAGCAGCGTAAGCTTGGCTCCGGCGATGGGAGCGCCCGAGGACACAGCTACGGGTGACCACGGCGACACGGACCGCGGCCAATCGCGGTCCGCCGGGTGCTGTCCGCTCTACCACGAGGCGGTGGAGCTCGTCGGGCGGCGCTGGACCGGCGCGATCCTGCGGGTCCTGATGGACGGTGCGCTGCGCTTCTCCGAGGTTGCCGCCGCCGTACCCGAGCTCTCGGACCGGCTGCTCTCCGAGCGGATGAAGGAGCTCGAACGCCGGGGGATGGTTGAGCGGCGGGTGATATCGGGCCCGCCGCTTCGGGTCGAGTATTCGCTTTCGAAGATGGGCCGTGAGCTCGAGCCGGCGCTGTCCGAGCTCGAGCGGTGGGCCAACCGCTGGCTCGGCGAGCGCCGCACGTCGGCTCGCGTCTGATCGGCGTCCAGCCGGGGTGAATCAGCCGAGGGTGGCGTGGCGCGTCGCGTGTCCGTGCCGCCACGTGAGCGTCGACCCGTGCAGGCGCAAAGACTGCGGCGCGATGGCCGGGCCGGAGTCGAGTACGCGATTCGCTGATCCCGAGGCCGAGGCGGCCGCATGGACCTCGATGATGTCGCGGTGGGCGACGATCGAGTGCGCGACACCGATCCAGGCCACCGCGCCGTCGCTCTTCAGCGCAAGCGAAGTGACCGATTCGAAACCCTCGACCAGGCCCGAGCGCGTCGCCGCAAAGTGCTCCTGTCGCCTGCCGTCGGTCAATCGCCGCACCACCACGGTGGCGCTCACCGTGTCGACGCCAAAGCTGGACAGGGCGTAGGCGGCGTCGGCGCCGGCGACCACGACCAGCTGCACCCGCGACTGGTGGAGCGCCTCGGCCGTGTTCCCCAGCCGGAACGAACGGCCATGCACGAACGAGCAGCCATAGACCCCGCCGTCCCACGTGTATACGCGGGCCTGGCGACTCGCGGCGATCGTCGGCGCGGCCCGAGGGCCGCATCGCCGGGGCGCCGGCGAGGTACCCCATGCCGCCGACGGTCCCCAAACGGTCAACCCCGCCAGGAAGGCGACGATCCCGGCACTCAGCCTCACCCGCGCGAGCATATGGCGGAGGGCTACGTCCGGCAAGCAAGTAACGTTCGACGCTCGATGGCGATCACCGCTGCCCCCCTCACCCAGGACGACGTGATGGCGCTCGTCCAGGAGCGCAACATCCGCTTCGTCCGGCTGTGGTTCACCGACATCCTCGGTCACCTCAAGGCGTTTTCGATCAACGCCACCGAGCTGACCGACGCGTTCGAGGGCGGGATGGGCTTCGACGGGTCCTCGATCACCGGGTTCAACCCGATCGAGGAGTCGGACATGATCGCGATGCCGGACCCGACCACGTTCCGGATCCTGCCCTGGCGCCCGGCGGAGCAGGGGGTCGCGCGGATGTTCTGCGACATCCTCACCCCCGAGCGCACGCCCTACGAGGGCGACCCGAGGCACGTGCTGCGCCGGGCGCTCGAGCGGGCCAAGGCGATGGGCTTCGACCACTACTTCGTGGGGCCGGAGCTCGAGTACTTCTACTTCCGCAACGCCAACTCGACCGAGGTGCTCGACGAGGGCGGCTACTTCGACCTGACCACGCTGGACGCCGGGTCGGACCTGCGCCGCGAGACCGTGCTCGCGCTCGAGCAGCTGGGCATCCACACCGAGTACGCCCACCACGAGGTCGGCCCGAGCCAGCACGAGATCGACATGCGCTACTCCGACGCGCTCAAGATGGCCGACGACTGCATGACCTACCGGATCACGGTCAAGGAATACGCGATGAAGTACGGCCTGCACGCGACGTTCATGCCCAAGCCGCTGTTCGGCAAGAACGGGTCGGGGATGCACACCCACCAGTCGCTGTTCCGGGGTGAGCAGAACGCGTTCTTCGACCCCGAGGACCCGTACTACCTGTCCGACGTGGGCAAGGCGTTCATCGCCGGGCAGCTCCGCCACGCGCGCGAGACCTGCTCGATCTTCGCCCAGTGGGTCAACTCCTACAAGCGCCTGGTGCCGGGGTACGAGGCGCCGGTGTACGTGGCCTGGTCGCGCCGGAACCGCTCCGCTCTGGTCCGCATCCCGATGTACCACCCGGGCAAGGAGCGCGCCACGCGGATGGAGCTGCGCTGCCCGGACCCGGCCTGCAACCCGTACCTCACCTTCGCCGTGCTGCTCCAGGCCGGGCTCGAAGGGATCGAGCACCGCTACGAGCTGCCCGATCCGATGGAGACCAATCTCTACCACCTGTCGGCGGAGGAGCGGCGCCGGCTGGGCATCGAGCAGCTCCCGGCCACCCTCGGCGAGGCGATCGAGCTGACCGCCCAGTCAGAGCTCGTGCTGCGCGCGCTCGGCGAGCACACGTTCAACCGCTACATCGAGATCAAGCGCCAGGAGTGGGACGACTACCGGGTTCAGGTCACGCCCTGGGAGCTCCAGCGCTACCTCCCGGTTCTGTGACCTAGCGGGCCGCGGCCCAGACCGGTGCCGGGACCCCCATCGCGCGGTTGAGGCACCAGCCGGCGATGGTCAGCAGCACCACGCCGACGAAGATGTCGAGCAGCTGTCGTGGCGTGTGGAGCAGACCGGAGGCAACGATGATCGTGGTCGCCCCGGCGGGCGGATGGGCGGCGCGGAGCACGCGCAGCACGCCGCCGGTCAACGCCACCGCGAGCGCGATGGCGCACACCCGCGGAACCGTGATGCCCGACACGTACACGCTCGGGGCGTGCAGCAGGCCGAAGATCGCCAGCGACGCGACGCCGGCCAGGATCCCGATGGTGTGGCCGATGATCGTGTTGCGCGGCGAGCCCACCTCGGCCATCGGCGTCTCGAAGATCAGGAACGCGGTGGCGCCCAGGCTCGGGAACACCAGCGGCTGCTTGACGATGTACGCCCACGTGCCGCTCAACCCGATCGCCACCAGCGACCCGACGAACGTATAGATGGCGTTGCCGTTGTTGCGCCACCGGCGATACAGCCAGCGCTTGAGGCCGTAGGACCCCGGCACGCCGACCAGCGAGCCCTGGCGCTGGAAGATCCGCACGCCCGAGTCCGCGAACTCGGCGATGTGGTCGAGTTCGTCATCGGGCTCGAACAGCGTGCTCATCGGCGGATCAAACCACTCACAGGGCCGCAGCCAACGCTTCCGGGCTCGTGACAGGCGCCTTGCACACGAAGTGTTCGCATACGTACGCCGCGGCGTGGCCATCGACCGGCTCTCGCCCTTCGAGCAGGGGCACGCCATCCGCCGGGCCGGTGGCCAGCACGACGTGCGGGCGGTACTCGCCGCGGACGACGCGCAGTAACTCGCCGGCCTCGGCATCCGGCCCCACGATCGCGACCTCCTTGACCGGCGCCAGGTAGAAGTCCGCGGCCGCGAGGAGGTGCCCGAACGCCTGCGGATGGCGCACCGCGAGCGGGAACATCAGCCGCAGTACGCCGAGCGCGTGGCGCTCGTAGCTCCCCTCGCCGGCCAGCAGCGCGAGCCGGAGCAGCCCGAACGCGGCCGCCGAGTTGCCGGACGGGATCGGCGAGTCCTCGAGGTCCTTGCGCCGGACGGCGAGCGGCTCGTGATCGTCCGCGGTGGTGAAGAAGCCGCCGCGCTCGGGGTCGGAGAAGCGCGCGATCAGGACGCCCGCGAGCGCGGTCGCCTCCCCGAACCAGCGCGGGTCCCCGGTCGCCTCGTACAGGCCGATGAGCGCCTCGAGCAGGTACGCGTAGTCCTCGAGGAAGGCCCGGACGCGCGCGGTGCGGAGCAGGTCCCCACCGTCCGTGCGGCGTTCGCGGAGCACGAACTCGGCGCAGCCGACGGCCGCGTCGAGGTAGTCGGGACGCTCGAAGACGGCGCCGGCATCGGACAGGGCGGAGATCATCAGTGCGTTCCACGAGGTCAGGCGCTTGTCGTCGAGCCCGGGGCGCACGCGGCGCGAGCGGACCTCGAGCAGCCGGCGGCGGATCTCGGCGAGCCGGTCCGGTGCGGGTGCGGGGCCGCGGGCCTCGAGGATGAGGCCGTGCTCGAAGCTCGCCGGGCGGAAGTACTCGATCGCCTCGTCCGCGTACTCCGAGCCGAGCGCTTCGCGCAGCTCGTCGAGCGTCCACACGTAGAACTTGCCCTCGACGCCTTCCGAGTCGGCGTCGAGCGCCGAGCAGAAGCCGCCCTCGGGACCGCGCATCTCGCGAAGTGCCCAGTCGAGGGTCTCGCAGCAGACGTCTCGGAAGCGCTGAGTCCCCGACACCTGCCAGCCGTGCAGGTAGGCCCGGGCCAGGAGCGCGTTGTCGTAGAGCATCTTCTCGAAGTGGGGCACGGTCCAGGTCGCGTCGACCGAGTACCGGGCGAAGCCGCCGCCGATCTGGTCGTAGATGCCGCCCTCGGCCATGGCCGTGAGCGTGCCGAGCGACATCTCGCGCTCGCCGCGCGCGAGCAGCAACTCGATCAGCGAGTGCGGCGGGAACTTCGGCGCGCGGCCGAAGCCGCCGCCCGAGCGGTCGTAGTTGTTCCACAGCGAAACCAGCGCGGTGCGGAGCTCGTCCTCGCGGATCGGCTCCATCGACGGCTCGAGCCGGTCGGTCGCGCTCAGCGCCTCGATCATCCGCGCGTTCTGGGCGCGGATCTCCTCGCGACGGTTCGCCCACGCCTCCGCGACGCCGTCCAGCACCATCCGCCAGCTCGGCAACCCGTGCCGGGGCTCGGGCGGAAAGTACGTGCCGGCGTAGAACGGAACGCCCTCGGGGGTGAGGAACACGTTGAGCGGCCAGCCGCCCTGCCCGGTCATCGCCTGGCAGGCCTCCATGCAGATCGCGTCGATGTCCGGACGCTCCTCCCGGTCGACCTTGACGCACACGAACCGCTCGTTCATGACCGCGGCGATGGCGGGATCCTCGAAGGACTCGTGTGCCATCACGTGGCACCAGTGGCAGGCCGAATAGCCGATCGAGACGAGCAGCGGGCGGTCCTCGTCACGCCCGCGGGACAGGGCCTCGTCGCCCCACGGATACCAGTCGACAGGGTTGTCCTTGTGCTGCAGGAGGTACGGCGAGCTCTCGCCCCCGAGGCGGTTCGGCACGCCCTCAGGCTACCCCCAGGCAGATGCGGGCAATACGCTGTGTACCAGCGGTCACGAGGAGGTACCAGTTGCCAGCACATCGCGAGTCGATCACGGCGCCCGGCGCCCCGGAGGCTGTGGGTCCCTATGTCCACGCCGTTCGCGCGAACGGCCTCCTGTTCTGCTCGGGTCAGATCCCGCTCGACCCCAAGACCGGAGAGATCACCGGAGTGACCCCCGCCGACCAGGCCGGACGCTGCCTGGAGAACCTCGCCGCCGTATGCGAAGCGGCCGGCGCCACCCTCGGCGACGCCGTCCGCCTGACGGTCTACCTCACCGACATGTCGGCGTTCGCGTCAGTCAACGAGGTGTACGAGTCATTCTTCGAATCCGATCCTCCGGCGCGGGTGGCGATCGCCGTGGCGGGACTGCCGCGCGGCGCCCTGGTCGAGATCGACGCGGTGGTGGCGCTCTCTGCTTGACACGGAGTTACTGGACCTCCGGCGCGCGGCACAGGCCGGCGCCGGAGTGGTGAAGGAAACGCCGGTGCTCAGCTCGCGGACGCTGAGCGAGCGCGCCGGAGCGACGGTCGCGTTCAAGGCGGAGAACCTGCAGCGCACCGGCTCGTTCAAGCTCCGCGGCGCGCTGTCCAAGCTGGCGGCGCTCGGGGATGCGTGCGGCGGTGGCGTCGTCACCGGGAGCGCCGGGAACCACGCCCAGGCCGTGGCGTACGCCGCGCGGTCGCGCGGGGTGCGCTGCGTGGTGTTCATGCCCGAGCCGGCTCCGATCTCCAAGGTCGAAGCGGCGAAGGCGCTCGGCGCCGACGTGCGGATGGTCGGCGCGACCGTCGACGACGCGCTCGAGGCCGCGCACGAGCTGGCGGCGCAGGACCCCGGGATCGCGTTCGTTCACCCGTTCGAGGACCCCGACGTGATCGCCGGACAGGGCACGCTGGGGCTCGAGCTGCTCGACCAGGTCCCGGACCTGGCTCGGGTGATCGTCCCCGTCGGCGGCGGCGGGCTGGTCAGCGGGGTGGCGATCGCGCTCAAATCCGCGCGCCCGGCGATCGAGGTGATCGGGGTGCAGGTGGCTGGGTGCGCCCCGGTGGTGGGATCGCTGGCGGCGGGAAAGCCGGTTCCCGTCAGCTCGGCGCTGACCATCGCCGACGGGATCGCGGTCAAGCGCCCGGGCGAGCTCACGCTGTCGCTGATCGACCGTTGGGTCGACGAGATGATCACCGTCGACGAGGACGAGGTGGCCGAGGCGATGGTGTTCCTGATGGAGCGGGCCAAGCTCGTGGTCGAGGGCGCCGGCGCGGTCGGCGTGGCCGCCCTGCTCGGCCGGCGGCTGGCCGCCTCGCGCTCGGGGACGACGGTCGTGGTGCTGTCGGGCGGGAACGTCGACGCCGGGCTGCTCGCCGAGGTGGCGCGTCGGCACGAGAGCCAATCTGGGCGGCGACTCGTGCTGCTGGCCTCGCTGCCCGATCGGCCTGGTTCGCTGGCGCGGCTGCTGGCGCTGGTCGGCGAGCTCCGCGCGAACCTGCTCGACGTAGGGCACATCCGCGAGGGGTTCGACCTCCACGTGCGCGAGACCGCGGTCCAGATGGTGCTCGAGACGCGAGGCCCCGCCCACGCGCAGCAGGTCTCCGACGCCGTCCGCCAGGCTGGCTACGCCGAGCCGCGCCCGCTGCGGTAGACGAGCATCGGGGCCGTTCTGGCCTCCTCGACCAGCGCGCCGACGATGCGGCTGCGCTCGTCGGCCTCGGGGTGCCACTGGACCCCGAGCACGAACCGCCGGCCGGGCGCCTCGAGCGCCTCGGGCAGGTCGTCGAGCACCGAGTACCCGGTGACCTCGAGCCCTTCGCCGACCGTCGCGACCCCCTGGTGGTGGTGGGACTTGGTGGCGTGGAGCTCCTCGCCGGCCGCGCGCGCGGCGAGCGAGCCGGGGGTCAGGCGGACGTCGTGGTCGGCGCCCTCGAAGCTGCCCAGCCTGCGCCGGTGCTCCTCGTGACCGAGCTCCTCGGGCAGGTGCTGGCGCAGCGTGCCGCCGAAGGCCACGTTGATCAGCTGCATCCCGCGGCAGATGCCGAGCAACGGCATGTCGCGCTCGACGGCCCGGCGGGCGAGGGCGAGCTCTGACCCGTCGCGCTCGGGCACGATCTGGTGAGTCTCCGGGTGGCGGTCCGCCCCGTAGGCGGCGGGATCGATGTCGTTGCCCCCGGCGAGGATCAGGCCGTCCAGCAGGTCGAGCATCTCGTCGGGGTCATGCTCGAGTCGCTCGTCGGGCGGGATCATCACGGCCAGGCCACCGGCGCGCTGGATCGCCGCGATGTAGCTGAACGCGAGCAGCGCGGCCTCCCGATCCTGCCACGCGCCCCAGTTGGCGCGGGCGACCGCCGTGCAGATGCCGATCACTGGCCGTTTGTCGACCACTGCGCTCTCAGCCTAGCCCGTTGGATCTTGCCCGACGCCGTCTTCGGGAGCTCGTCGGTGAACTCGACGATCCGCGGGTATTTGTACGGGGCGGTCTGGTCCTTGACGTGGTTCTGCAGCTCGGTGACGAGGTCAGCATCGGGCGCGAAGCCGTCGCGCAGGACGACGACCGCGCGGACCACCGCGCCGCGCTCGTCGTCGGGAGCCGCGATGACCGCCGCCTCGGCCACGGCGGAGTGCGACACGAGCGCCGACTCGACCTCGAACGGGCCGATGCGGTAGCCGGCCGAGATGATCACGTCGTCGGTGCGCCCCTCGAAGTACAGGTATCCGTCGTCGTCCTGCGCGACTCGGTCGCCGGTGCGCCACGGCGCGTCCGCCGGTGCCTCGCTGCCATTGAGGTAACCGACGAAGAAGGTGGGGTCGGTGCTCGGGTCGGCCAGCACGAGTTCACCGTCGTCGATCTGCAGGTCGACGTCCGGCAGCGGCCGGCCCATCGAGCCGGGGCGAACGGGGTCGCCCGGCGGGTTGCCGGTGAGCTGCCCGGTCTCGGTCTGCCCGTATCCGTCGCGGATCTCGAGGCCGGTCTCCTCGCGAAAGGCGCGGATCACCTCGGGGTTGAGCGCCTCGCCGGCGGCGACCAGCGAGCGCAGCTCCGGAAACGGCCGAAGCTGGACGCGCTTCGCGATCACCCGGTACTCGGTCGGGGCCATGCACAGCACGTTGACCCGCTCGCCGTCGAGGATCTCGAGCCGCTCGGCCGGATCGAAGCGCGCATCGTGGAGCAGTGCGGCGGCGCCGCGCAGCCAGGGGGCGACGAACGTGTTGCGCGCCGACTTGGACCATCCGCTGGCGGCGGTGCACCACACGAGATCCCCGGGCCGCGCGTCCAGCCAGTGCTCGGCCTGCAGGCGCTGTCCCGGCAGGTAGCGCTGGCCGTGGACGACGCCGCTCGGCTCGCCCGTGGTGCCGCTGGTGAAGGTGATCAGGCACGGGTCGAGCGGGTCGAGGTCGACCGCCGGCGCCGGTTCGGGGTTGGATTTCTCCATCAGCCGGTCGTCCGGGATCGTCAGCACCGGGCAGGTTGGGTTCGGGCCGGTCGCCGCGGACAGCTCAGTCAGGTTCCGCTCGTCGGCCACGATCGCTTTCGGCCGTGCCACGGCGATCCGCTGGGCCAGGTCCTTGGCGCGGAGCTGCTCGTTGCAGGCCAGCGCGACGGCGCCGATCCGGAAGCACGCCACCATCGTCAGCACCCACTCCGGGCGGTTGCCGATCAGGGTCATGACGACGTCGCCGCGCCCGACCCCGCGACTCCGCAGCGTCCCGGCCAGGCGCGCGCTGCGGTCGGCCACCTCCCCGAACGTCCACTCGCGCCGGCGCCCGTCACGGGCGAGCTCCACTAAGGCGAGTCGGTCGGGCGGGGCAGATTCGACGACGTCGCGGGCGAAGTTCATGCGCGGGAATTTAGACGCTCTCAAACATTCGTCCACTTTTGGGAACTTTGATGAAGATTGCGCCACAATCACGACTCGGCCGCCGGCGCAAGGGGGCCTAGACCGACAAACATGCGGGTTCGGCTCCGTCTTGGAGCTCGCCGGCGAAAGCGGGCGATCGGTCTGGTTGCGGCCGGCGGCGATTTATTTAAGCGGTTGTTCTCTTGGCGGCGGGGGCGGTTTGGTAGCCTCGGAGTCACATGGGGCTGATGACCGGCACTGGTCCGCTGGGGAAGAATCCGGCCGGGAGGTTCAACCACGAGCCGCCGCCGCCCGGCATGGCCGTGTACATCGAGCCGTGCCTGAAGTGGGTGCGGGTCGAGGTCGGCGGCCAGGTGATCGCCGACAGCCGGCGGACATTGCTGGTCTCGGAGTCCGGCCTCCAGCCCGTCTACTACTTCCCGCCCGAGGACGTCCGCGCCGACGTGCTCGAGCCCACCGACCGGCACACCCGCTGCCCTAAGAAGGGCGAGGCCTCCTACTACACGATCCGCGTCGGCGATCAGGTCGTCGAAAACGGCGCCTGGTACTACCCCGAGCCGCTCGAAGGGGCCGCGCCGCTCAAGGACATGATCGCCTTCTACTTCGACCGGATGGACCACTGGTACGAGGAGGACGAGGAGATCTTCGTCCACCCGCGCGACCCGTACCACCGCGTCGACGTGATCCCCACCTCGCGCCACATCCGCGTTTCGCTCGACGGTGAGGTGCTGGCGGAGTCAGACCGGGCGATGGCGCTGTTCGAGTCCAACCTGCCGATCCGCTGGTACCTGCCGCGCGAGGACGTGAGCGCCGAGCTCGAGCCGACCGACACCCAGACGCGCTGCCCGTACAAGGGGATCGCGAGCTACTACGCGGTGAAGCGGGGCGACGGCGAGATGGTCAAGGACCTGATCTGGTACTACGACGACCCGCTTCCGGCGGTCGGCGGGATCGCCGGCCGGCTGTGCTTCTTCAACGAGCGGGTCGACATCGAGGTCGACGGCGAGCCGGAACCCCGGCCCGAGACCGTATGGCGCCACGGGGTCAAATCCGAGGCCGCGGCGATAGCGCGCAGCAGCGGCTGATTTCGCCATACTCGTGGTCATGGCGATCGCGAACCCCTACACCGAAAAGACCGACGAGCAGAAGGCGATCACCGAGATGGTGCGCCAGTTCGCCGACGAGCAGATCATCCCTCAGGCCGAGCACTACGACCACGAGGACGAGTTTCCCGAGCCGATCGTCGAGCAGATGAAGGAGCTCGGGCTGTTCGGGGTCACGATCCCCGAGGAGTACGGCGGGATGGGGCTCGACCTGACCACGTACGCGATGATCGTCGAGGAGCTCTCGCGGGGCTGGATCTCGATTTCGGGGATCGTCAACACCCACTTCATCGGCTCCTACCTGCTGATGAAGTTCGGGACCGAGGAGCAGAAGCAGAAGTACCTGCCGCGGATGGCGACGGGAGAGATCCGCGCGGCGTTCTCGCTGAGCGAGCCCGAGCTGGGGTCCGACGTGGCGGCGATCAAGACCTCGGCCAAGAAGCTCCCCGACGGCGACGCGTACGAGATCAACGGGACGAAGATGTGGGTGACCAACGGCCTGCTCTCGGGCGTCGTGTTCGTGCTCGTGCGGACGGATCCGAACGCTGAGCCCAAGCATCGGGGCCTTACGTGTTTCATCGCCGAGAAGGAGCCCGGGGTGTCCGAGAACACGGGCGACTACGCCGGGTTGGGCGTCCCGCCCAAGATCAAGAAGATGGGCTACAAGGGCGTGGAGTCGACCGAGCTGGTGTTCGACGGCTACCGCTGTCCGGCCGAGAACATCCTGGGCGGCGAGGAGGCGGGCCTGAACCGTGGGTTCGGGCAGATGATGGACGCCCTGGAGCTCGGCCGGGTGAACGTCGCCGCCCGCGGCGTGGGGCTGGCGCAGAGAGCCTTGGAATTGGCCTTGAAGTACTCCCAGGAGCGGCGCGCGTTCGGCAAGCAGATCGCCCAGCACCAGGCGATCCAGTTCAAGCTGGCCGACATGGCCACCCAGGTCGAGGCCGCGCGCCTACTCACCCGGCGGGCGGCGCGCATGAAGGACGCCGGCGAGCGCTCCGACATCGAAGCTGGGATGGCCAAGCTGTTCGCGTCCGAGACCGGCCGGTACTGCGCCGAGGAATGCCTGCGCATCCACGGCGGCTACGGCTACTCGAAGGAGTATGAGATCGAGCGGATCTACCGCGACGCTCCCCTGCTGCTCATCGGCGAGGGGACGAGCGAGATCCAGCGCATGGTGATCGGGCGCAAGCTGCTCGAGCGCCACAAGATCTGACGGTGACAGCCAGGTGACAGCCCCGTTTACGGGGCCGTTACCGCGGGGTTGGTAGGACTTCGAGCCGACATGAGACGCGCCCGGTTGACGACCATTGCGGGGGCGATCGGCGCCGCGGCGATTGTCGCCTGCGGATCCTCGGGCCACCCGGCGCGCGCGGACGCCGCGGGCGGCCCGCTGCTCGACTACGCGCGATGCATGCGCGCACACGGTGTGCCGAACTTCCCCGATCCCAGTCAGAGCGTGAGTCGCCCGCGTACAAGCAAGCCGCCTCCGCGTGCCGGCTGACGCTCGGCTGACGGAGCCGCTACGCGTCCCGATTAGACTGCGACGTCTTGAGTTCGCAGTCCGACACCAAGTCGCTGATCGAGACGGCGGTCAAGCGCTTCCTCGACGAGGTGCCGGCGCTCCAGTCGCTCAAGATCGTGGCGGGGCTGGAGCTGCGGGCGCGCGGCGACGTTCAGATGTACCGGATCGAGCTGCCCGGGCCCAAGGTGACCAAGGACATCGCCGCCGACGCGCGGGTGCGGATCACGATCCCGCGCTCGCACTTCAACGCGCTCGCCACCAAGGGGCATGTGCCCGATTGGCGCGAGGCGTTTGAGAAGGGCGACGCCCAGGCGACCGGGGTCGAGCAGGTGATGAAGCTGATCGTCAACGTCGTCGAGCGCCAGGAAGAGCGCGCCCGGACGCGCAAGGCGCACCATTAGCTTCATCTAGCGCAATTCTTCGGATTCTCCGACGGCCGTCCTACGGCGCATCGGCAGGCTGCGGAGCGAACCCGGGCTCGTCCCGGACGTCCGAAAGGCGGAACGAATGTTCCACCAGGCCAGGAAGGTGCTCACCGGTGTCGCGGCGCTCGGAGCGCTAGCGCTCGGCGGCTCGGCAATAGCCAACGCCGCGACATCGAGCAGCACGAGTACCGCGACCCAGACGGCCCCATCGGGCATGCCGGCGCACGGCACCACGTCGCACGAGGACGCTGAGAAGCCGGTCACCGGCGCCGCGGCCGCGAAGGCCCAGGCCGCCGCGGTCAAGGCGGCCGGCGGCGGGACGGCCGGCGCGGTCACGACCGACTTCTCGGGCCACGGCTACGAGGTGACGGTCACCAAATCCGACGCCAGCAAGGTCGAGATCCGCCTGGACAGCTCGTTCAACGCTGTCGAGGGGCCGGGTGGCCGGGGCGGCCGGTCGTGTGACGGTCACGGCATGCCCAGTGGCGCCTCGGGCAGCGGAGCGAGCGGCGCGTCAGGCGACGGGCCGAGTGGCGCCGCGGCCGGAACGCCAGCCGCTGGCTACGGCGTCTGATCAACACCCTTATGGCGAGGGCCGGCGTGACCGCCGCGCCCTCGCCACGGGCCTCGCCTCACCGACGGAGGGGCTCGCCGGTATTGGGATCCAGGAACAGCTTTGGCGCCCGCGGAGCGCGGCTTGCGAAGTCGAACATCCCGGTGAGGGGCCCCGACAACGCGTCGTATGAGCTGTCGCCGATCCGCTCGCCGCCGAGCCAGTTGTCCTCGACGAAGTGGATCACCGACGTCTGGTCGGTCAGCGTGTTGTCGACGTGGTTGACCCTGGCCCAGGGGGAGATGATCAGGAACGGGAGCCGCGGGCCGTGTCCGCACCTGCCCTGGTATCCGCCGAGGATCGGAGCGTTCGTGCCGCACATTCCCGAGCCGGTGAGGGCGTCGAGAGGGGTCTGGGAGTCGTTGACGATCGGCGGCATCACGTGGTCGTACGCGCCATCGGAGTCGTCGTACATAACTACGACGGCGGTGCTGCGCCAGGTGGGCAGCCGCTCCAGGTGGTTGACCAGGCCGACGATGAACTCCTGCTCGTCGAGCGGGTCCGAGTCGTCGCCGCCACCCTGCTGGTAGCCGCCTGCCTTGAGGAACGACACCGCAGGTAGGTTGTCGGCGTCGGCCGCCGCATAGAAGTCGGTCAGGTCGTACTCGTGGTTGGCCCGATCCGCATGGCCGATCGCCGACGTCGAGGTGGGCCGAAGGTGCAGCTGATTCGAGGTCGACTGGTAGTACTGGAACGGCGAGTTTCCGCTGTCGTAGACGGTGTCGGTCACGCCGAACTTGCTGGTGCGGGTCTCGTCGCACACCGGCGTCCCGTCCGCAAGGCGCGAGGTCGGCTTGAAGCCGTCGCTGAACCACCCCCAGGAGACGCCGCGCGCATTTAGGAGATCGCCGATGTTCCGCCCCGTGAAGTGAATGTTGACGGGATCAACCGGGCAGTCGTCGTATGTCGGCTCGACGTTGCCGATCTGCGTCCCGTCGACGATCGCACTCGAGGGCTGGCTCAGGACCAGGCCGTGGTTGTTACCGCTGATCAGGTTGATCGCGCCGATGTGCGACGGGCCGAACGTGGTGCCGAACGAGTTGTCGCTCATCGAGAAGTGCTGCGCGTAGTTCCACAGCGCGGTGACGGTGTTGCCGTCGTAGTAATCCATGACCTTGGTCGGGTCGCAGCCCGGCGCCATCGGACCGTCGGCCTGGACAAACTTGTCGACCAGCCCCATGTCGTACGCCGTCTGCTCGGCCAGGTACGCGTGATTGGACCCACAGGTGTTGCCCACATCGGGTCCGAGACGAACGGGATTGGCCAGATTAGGGTTGTGGGTGAGCAGGGCCGGGGTCAGGCCGTTCACCGTCGGGGTGCCGGGCGCAGGCACGAACCTGGGCTCGCCGGGCGGGTTCAGGGCGTACGGGTAGGTCCCGAAATAACGATCGAAGGATCGGTTCTCCTGGAACACCACGACCAGATGCTTGATCGGTGTTGCCGTCGCGAGAGCATCCGCGCTCCGCCCGCCCCGGCCGTGCGCGTGCGGGTGGCCGCGGTGCCGCCCGGCGTGGCGTCCCCCGGCCGACGCGGTCGACGTCGACCCGACGACCAACAGCGCGATCAGACCTCCCGCCACCACCAGTCTTCCAAGCCGCTTCCCCATGTGGCCCTCCTCGATTTGTGCGAGCAGTGATCGGACGAGGCGCACGCTACGACGCGGTCGCTGCGCGGGCGTGTCCATCTGGTTGGCGTGAGGGCAATCTGCCCGATCCGTTCACAGCGTGTACACACCAGGTACACAGGTTGCTAACCAGTTACCTAACGAAAGCGGCCTAGGTTGCCCCAACGTACGAGTACCGGGGCCGTTCCGCATCGGCCCCGGGACAACCAAGGAGAAGCAGATGAACCGGGGTAAGCAGGTGGCGGCGCTCGCCGCCGCAGGGGCGATCGTGGCCGGTGGCGCGTTCGCCGCCAGCGGACTCGCCTGGCAGTCGAGCGGGCTGTCGCTGACGAATGTGCCGACCGCGAACACGAAGTCCGACGGGTACTCGCCGGCGAGCAAGCTCTCGCCCGAGCTGGCGCAGATCGTCGTGGCGCAGGGCTCGACCCGGCTCGAGAACCCGTCGGCGCTGACCTCGTATTACGGCTACGACAACGACGTGCTGAACGCGGCCGGCGAGCCGCAGATGATCCCGACTCCGACCACGCCGGACGAGGCGCAGAAGACCGAGCCGGACAAGAACACCTACCTCGAGTTCAAGTGGGGTCTGAACGGCGCCGACCCCAACTACTACTACGGCACCCACTTCCTCTACCAGGGCCACGAGGCGGGGGTGAACGGCGCGAGCGGCATCACGCGAATCAATCTCGACGCCGACGCCGCGCATCGAGTGACCCTGCTGGCCACCACGGACTCGGCCGGCAACCCGGTGGCGGCGATCGACGGGTCGACCTGGGATCCGTGGGCCAAGCGGCTGCTGTTCACCACCGAGGACGGCGGCGAGCCGACCTACTCGGCCACGCCGAACTATCCCTCCACCGTGACCGACATCTCGGGCGCGCTCGGGCGCGGCGGCTACGAAGGGGTCCAGCTCGACTCCAGCGATGAGATCTGGATCGTCGAGGACTCGGGTGGCGCGTTCAAGAACGGGACCACCGCGAAGCGGCCGAACAGCTTTGTCTTCCGTTACGTGCCGGCCCACCGAGGCGACCTCGCCAACGGCCGCCTGCAAGCGCTGCAGGTACTGAACGCGTCGGGGACCCCGATCACGTTCGACAGCCAGGCTGCGCTGACCAGCCCCGACCAGGTTGCCCTGCACACCTACGGCAACACGTTCAGGACGCGGTGGTTGACGGTCCACGACACCGCAGTCCAGGGAAACGCCCCGTTCGATGCCAACGCGGCTGCCAAGGCGGCGAACGCGACCCCGTTCAAGCGGCCCGAGAACGGGCAGTTCCGGCCGGACGACGGCTTCAAGCAGTTCTTCTTCGACGAGACGGGTGACACCGATGCCAACAGTCCGGAGAACCCCACCGCCGGCGGTTGGGGATCGGTCATGAAGCTCACCCAGTCCAGCCCGAGCGCCGATACGGGCCGGCTGACGATGTTCTACAAGTCAGACGAGGCGCACAGCGGCTTCGACAACGTCGCGTTCCTGTCCAGGGACGTGATCTCGTTCGTCGAGGACGCCGGCGACGGGCTGCACACGCAGCGCAACGCGCTCGACTCCGCGTACGCGTTCAACGTCAAGGTCGACTACTCCGACCCGGCCAACCAGCCGGTCCGGTGGCTGGCGGAGGCCCGCGACCCATCCGCCACGCTCGATTCGGCAAACGGCGGCTTCGGCAAGAACGAGGGCGACAACGAGATCACCGGGCTGCACGTGTCCGATGGGGACACGAGCGTGCGCGGTCTGCTCGGCACGGACGCACCCAACGTGCGCGATCTACGCTGGCGGTGGTTCTACACCCAGCAGCACGGCGACAACCCGACCTACCAGGTCGTCGTCCAGCACTAACTATCGGCCAGCGCCTCGGCCTCGGCGAGCTGGTTCTCGACGAGGCCGAGGCCCGCGTCCCAGAACCCGGGATCCTCGAGGTCGATGCCGACGATCTCCGCGAGCTGCTCCGGGCTGCGCGAGCCGCCCGCAGCGAGCAGCTCGAGGTAGCGGGGCACGAACGACTCGCCCTCGTCGATATAGCGGCTGTACACCGACAGCGCGAGCAGGAGACCGTACGCGTATGCGTACACGTAGCCCGGCGTGTTGATGAAGTGGGGGATGTAGGACCACCACATGCGGTAGCCGTCGGTGATCTCGACCGAGTCGCCGAACAGCTCGGTCTGCGACTCGACCCACAGCTCGGAGATCCGGTCGGCGGCCAGCTCGCCCTCGGCGCGCCGGTGCGTGTGCACGAGGTGCTCGAACCGGTTCATCGCCATCTGCCGGAACACGGTCGCGATCGCGCCGTCGATCTGCTCGGCCAGCAGCCCGAGCCGCTGCTCGTCGTCGGGCGCCGCGGCCAGCATCCGCCCGAACACCAACTGCTCGCCGAACACCGAGGCGGTCTCGGCCAGAGTGAGCGGCGTGGACTGGTGGAAGACGCCCTGGGGCTGGGCGAGCGCGGCGTGCAGGCCGTGACCCAGCTCGTGCGCCATGGTCAGCACGTCGCGCCGCTGGGCGGTGAAGTTGAGCAGCACGTACGGGTGGACGCTCGGGACGGTGTAGGCGCAGAACGCCCCGCCGCGCTTGTGGGGACGGGGCGGGCCGTCGATCCAGTGCTCGTCGAAGAAGCGTCGGGTGATCTCGCCGGCGACGGGGGAGAAGGACTGGTAGGTGTCGAGGACCAGGTCGCGCGCCTCGGCGAACGAGTACGTGATGTCCTCGCGCAGGACGGGCGCGGAGCGGTCGTAGTCGGCCAGCCGGTCGACCCCGATCAGCTTCGCCTTGAGCCGGTACCACCGCTGCGGGATGTCGAACCGTCCGCGCACGGCCTGGATCAGCGCCATGACCGACTCGTCCGAGGCCTCGTTGGACAGATTGCGGCTGGCCAGCCAGTTCGGGTAGTGGCGCAGCCGGTCCTCGACCGACTTGTCGTAGACCAGCGTGTTGTAGATGAACCCGCGCGTGCGCAGGCCGGGCTCGAGCGTGCGCGAAACCGCCTCGGCCGCCGTCCGTCTGGCCTCGCGATCCGCGGTCTGGAGCCGGCTCAGCGCCACGTCCAGCGTCAGCTCCTGGCCGTCCAGGTCGACGCGCAGCGCCGCGACGAGCTCGCCGAACAGCCGCGCCCAGGCGGCCTGGCTGGAGATCGACTTCTCGGTGACGATCTTCTCCTCGCTCTCGGACAGCAGATGCGGGCGGTAGCGGCGAACGCTCTCTAGGTGGTGGCGGTAGCGGTCGAGCTCGCCCGACGCGAGCAGCTCCTGCGCGCGCGTGTCGTCCATCGCGGCCCACTCGAGCTCGAAGAACAACAGCAGCGTCTCGATCTCGGTCGCGCGCTCCTGCACCAGCTGGAGCAGCGCGCCGCGCGCGGGATCCGCCGTGTCGGTGGCGAAGCGCAGGCTGGCGTAGGAGCCGACGCGCCCGATCAGCTCGTTGATCGCCTCGAGCTCGGCCATCGCGGCGTGCAGGCCGCCGCTGTCCAGCTCGGCCACCTTGCCGGCGTAGGTGTCAGCGAACTTCGCGGAACGCTCGCGGGCCTCGTCGAGCATGCGCACGGTCGAGGCCCGGTCCTCGCCCTCCACGGCGCCACCGTCGAGCAGCGGGGAAAGGTCCCACTCGGTGTCGAGGAGCTCGGGATCGGCTAGAGGATCTGTTGTAGTAGCCATGTGAAATGTTGAGGTTACCCGCAGTTAGCCGGGTTGAGCGGCCCGCGGATTCGATAGACGACGATCGGCTGGCCGGTGGCGAGCTCGTGATACACCGGTTGGGCGGCCGGGTCGGAGGCCGTCCACTGATCTTCGGGGGACGGCTGCAGCTTTCGTGGGTGCCACGGGTCGCGGGCTGGGGTTGTGATGATGTAGTTCAGGTGGTCGGAGTTCAGCTGTGCTCGCCATCGAGCGCAGGTCGTGATTGGCGTGAACGATCCGTGGGGGCCGCGTTGTGCGACGTACAGGACGCGGTTCGAGTCGTCGAGGCCGTCGAGCGGGTACGAGAAGAAGCCGCCGAACGTGCCGACGATGCCCACGCGGGCGTTGTGGATGGTGCGAAACTGCGCCCAGATCGGGGCGAGGTACGAGACGCCGGGGTGGTAGACGTACCGCGCTTTCAGATAGTGCTTCTGAAGGGGATAGCCGGCGATCACGAGAGCTAGGATCGCCGCCGCGAACACCGCGACGCGCGCTCGCATCAGCGCTATCAGCGCTATCGCGCCCGCTGCGATCGCGATCGCTCCTGCGGTGTGCGCGCCGGGCCACAGCTTTGGCTGGGCGAGGGTGGCGGCGAGGAGCAGCGCGAGCCCGGCCACAGTCGCGAGCCGCGCCGGCGGGGTCTCTGCGAGTGGGGGCGCGAGAGGCGCGACGGACAGGCACAGCGCCAGCGCCGGCGCGAGGTAGCGCAGGTTGAAGGCGAAGCCGAGCGGGTCGCCGGCGGGGCCGGCGGCCGTCTCCGGCGTGACCAGGTACGCGGCGAGCGAGAACAGCGCCGCGAACCCCAGCATCCGCGTCATGCGGTCGGCTTTGGGCCAGGCGAGGCACAGCACTGGCCCGAGCACCGCCACGGCGAGGACCAGCCACCACCACCGTCCGAGCCCGGCGGCCAGTGCCGGCTGGGCGAAGCGGCTCCAGAAGCCCGAGCTGGTCAGGTAGTGCGCGACGGAGTACCCGGTGTGCTGCTGCAGCGGGGCGGCCGGCGTGGGAAGCAGGCCGTGGAGGCTCGTCCAGGGCAGCGGGTTTCCCACCGTTACGAGATTGCGCGCGTACCAGAAGCCGCCGGCCAGGATCAGCGCGCCGAGCCACCAGCCGGCGGTGGCGGCGCGTCGGCCGCGGGGCGCGATCGCGATCACGCCGATGGTCAGGGCGAGAACGGGAGCGAGGACCGTGAGCTTCACGCCGACGGCGAGCCCGGCGGCGACGCCGGCCAGGACGATCGTCGCCGGCCGCTCCTGGTCCTGCATGAGCAGCGCGACGGCGGCCAGGGCGAAGAAGATGGCCACGACGTCGTTTGCCGCCGCGCCGGCCTGCGAGTAGTCCATCATCGTCGTGCCGAGGGCGATCGCGGCGCCCATTGAAGTGGCCGCGCCCACTCCGCGCGGGCGCCCGATGCAGTACGCGGCAAGCAGGGTGAGCCCCAGCCACAGCAGGTTGAGGCCGGGCGACAGGGTGTCGCGCCCAAGCAGCACGATCCCGAGCCCGTGCAACAACTCGGCCGTGGCCGGGTAGAACGGCGTCAGGTATTCGACGTCGGTGAAGCGCAGCGACGCGACCGACCCGGTCTGGGCGAAGCTCGCCGCCCAGGGCAGGTGGTACCAGACCGAGTCGAACCCGCGGATGCCGACTCCGTAGGACTGGATCGTCAGCGCGCCCCACTCGGCCACGACGGCAGCGCCTGCGACGAGCGCGATCGCGGTGCCCACGCCGATGGTCGTGCCGCGTCGGCGCCGCGCGGCGGCGCGCCTCGGCGGTCCCGCCCAGACGGTGATCGCGCCGCCAACGACTACGCACGCGATCACGATCGGCGCGAGCATGAACCATCCGACGAGGCCGATCAGCTCGAGGATCCCGATCAGCAGCGCCAGGCCGATCACCGCCTCGGCCAGCCGCGCGGGCGCGTCGGTCCAGTCGGGGAGGACGCGGCGGCGTAGCGCGACGGCGGCCAGGCCAAGTGCGCCGGCGATGATCGCCAGCGCGACGACGCCCAGCGCGTAGCGGCCTACGCTCGCCACCAGATCAGGCGGTCGGGCAGCAGGGATATGACCGGGCCCGCCGGAGCTTCGTCGCGGTACTGGGGATAGCGGCTCGTAAGCGCGGCTACGGCTTTCGGCACTTCGTAGGCGTCGAAGATCGCCACTGGCCCGATCGCCTGGACCCACGCCAGTTGCAACCAGTCCTCGTCGTAGTGGTCGACGGTCAGCGCCGCTTTTGGTCTGGCGCGCAGCCAGCGCACGCGAGCCAGCCGCTCGGGCGGGAGGCGCTTGGGCTTGTGGTCGACCGCGCTGACGAGCGCGCCGTCGTGCAGCGCATAGGTGACGGGGAGGACGCGCGGGCCGCCCGTGTCGTCGAGGAGTCCGAGGCGCGCCACGCGCGAGCGCTCCAGCAGCTCCCGGGCCCACGAGGGGAGCTCGGCTACGCTTGCGCAGCTTCCCATGATCGCCCGAAGACTAGGTGTTGTCCCAGCGTTCGCACTCGTTCTGCTGCTCGCCGGCTGTGGCGCTGCGAGCACGGCTGGGCGCACTCCGACGGCCGCGGCGGTGCCGCTCGTGCCGGGGTCCAGGGTGGTCAAGCAGGTCCGCCAGTGCGACCAGGGCTCTCACGCGTACTGCGCGATCGACCTCGTCGTCGTCAACGACAAGTACGACTCGTCCGACCTGTTCGCGAAGGATGAGAGTCAGGTGCTCAAGGGCAGCGGGTGGTCGCTGGCCGACGGCGACACCGGCCTGCAGAGCGCCGCCAATTCGCCCGGACACGGGCTGCGCCTGACCTACACCACCGCGGTCGGCGATCTGCGCGAGATCGACCTCGGCGCGATCAACCGGCCGTGGCCGATCATCTACGCGCTGTCGAACTCGATGTTCGACGGGGCCGCGGCGATGTCGATGCGGCTCGAGGTCGGCGCGTCCTGAAGAACCAGGTGTCGGTTCGGGCCGACCGAGATCGCCCGGCGCCCGGCCAGTAGGTCGCGCAGGTCGGCGCCGACGAGCTCCGAGCGCCAGCCCTCGAGCGTGCGCACGTCCGGCTCGGGGTCACCGCGGCGCGTGGCGGCGACGATCAGCTCGAGCTCGTTGCGCGAGGCGATCAGTTCGTAGGCGAGCGCCGCCTCGAACGCGCGGGCTCGCAGCAGCGCCTCGGCGAGCACGATCAGCGGGGCGTCCTCGGGCTCCGATCGCCCGCGGGGCTCGTCGCGGGGGATCGGCGTAGCGCGCATACCCTCGGCGATCGCCTCGAGGATCGCCGGGCCACGCCGCTTGATCCCCGACGGGTGGATCCCGCGGATGTGCTCGAGTGCGCCCAGATTCGAGGGGTGGCGCTTGCCGAGCTCGACCAGCGCCGGATCGGCCAGCACCGACCCGACCGGCCGGTCCTCCTCGGACGCAGTGCGCTCGCGCCACGCCGCCAGCTCGCGCGCCACCGCGCGCGAGCGGGGGTCGAGCTGGCCCACTCGGGGCAGCCGCTCCCACGCGCTGTAGGGGTCGCGCTCGTCGGTGGCCGACTCGAGCCGCCGGCACTCCTCGAGAGCCCAGCTCAGTCGGCCGGTCTCCTTGAGGCGCCGCTGAACTTCATCCGCGAGCTCGAGCAGGTGGGCGACGTCCTCGGCGGCGTAGCTCAGCTGCTCGGCGGTGAGCGGCCGCGCGTCCCAGCGCGTGTAGCTGGCCGTCTTGCCCACGCGCCGGCCGAGCATCGTGCCGAGCAGGTTGCCGTAGCCGGTCTGGGCGCTCGCGCCCACGAAGCCGGCCGCCAGCTGCGTGTCGAAGATGTTGATGAGTTCGGTCTGCCACGCGCGGCGCAGGATCGCCACGTCCTGGCGGCCGGCGTGCAGCACGACCTCGATCGCTGGGTCGGCCAGCAGCTGCGCCAGCGGCGTGACGTCGATGTCGTCCAGCGCGTCGATCAGCAGGATGCGAGGCGTCTGGCCGTCGGCGGGGTCATCCACCGCGATCTGCACGAGACACAGGAGCGCCCGATACCGGCCCTCGGACATGAACTCGGTGTCGATCCCGATCCGTCCGGCCTGGCGCGCGGCGGCGGCAGCCGCGGCGACCTCTTCGGAGGTGGCGAGGGGGCCGCTCGACTCGCGGCGGGTCGCCTGGGTGCGCATATGGCGTGAGCCTAGCGAGGAGCGGGGTTGAGGAAAAAGCCGACCTCCCTGGTAGGATATGAGCCGATGATCTTCTCGTCCAAGGCGGAATACGGCGTGCGGCTGATGGTCGAGCTCGGGCGCCAGTCGCCGGATCAGCCGACGTCCTTGAAGGCGATCGCCGACGCGGAAGGCCTGCCGCTTGCGTATCTGGAGCAGGTGGTCGCGCGGCTGCGCAAGGCCGGGCTGGTGATGAGCGCGCGCGGCGCGCACGGCGGCTACTGGCTCGCGCGGCCGGCCGAGGAGATCGCGATGGTGGACGTGGTCCAGGCGCTGGAGGGCGCGATTGCTCCGATGGAGTGCTTCGTGCACGACCATACCGAGCGGGTGCTCTGCTCGCACGAGCCCGACGCCGGCCGGGGCTGCGCCACCAAGCTGCTGTGGACTCGCGTGCAGGGCGGAATCATCCGCTCGCTGCAGACCACGACGCTGGCTGAGCTCGTCGAGTTCTCACGTCGGACCGAACTCGCGCCGACAGCCTGACCGGTTCCCAACCCGAAAGCTTCGATATGTCAGATCTAGAGATAAGAAACCTCCACGTCCGGGCCGGCGAGAAGGACATCCTGCGCGGTGTCGATCTGACGGTCGGTCGTGGCGAGATACACGCGTTGATGGGCCCGAACGGCTCGGGCAAGTCGACGCTGGCCAACGCTGTGATGGGTCACCCGGGGCTCGAGGTCACCGAGGGCCAGATCATTTTCCGTGGTGAGGACGTCACGGGGGCATCGCCGGATGAGCGAGCCCGCATGGGTCTGTTCATGGCCTTTCAGTATCCGGTCGCCGTGCCCGGTGTCACTGTCACCAAGTACCTCCGGACCGTTTTGAACGCCCATCGCGAGGCGCGCGGCGAGCAGCCCATCCCACTGCGTGAATTCCGTGAGGTCGTCGAGGCCGCGATGGAGCTGACCGACGTGCCGCGGGAGTTTTCTTCTCGGTATTTGAACGAGGGGTTCTCAGGCGGCGAGAAGAAGCGGATGGAGATCCTCCAACTCGCCCTCCAGAAGCCGTCGATGGCCGTGTTGGACGAAACGGATTCTGGGTTGGATATCGACGCGCTTCGCGTTGTGGCGAATGGCGTCAACGCGGTGGCGGGCCCCGACATGGGCGTGCTGATCATCACCCACTACCAGCGGATCCTGCACCTGGTCCAGCCTTCGCATGTGCATGTCATGTACCAGGGCCGGATCGTCCGCGAAGGCGGACCCGAGCTGGTCGAGGCGCTCGAGGCCAAGGGCTACGGGTGGATCACCGACGAGATCGAGGCGGCTGCCTGATGGCCGCCGTCTCCGGGCACACCTCCGCGGCGGTTTCCCTCGCCGATGTCGCCGCGCAGTTCCCGGTGCTGCGTAACCGTTCGTTCGACGGGCGACCGGTGACTTATTTGGACTCATCGGCGACGTCACAGACTCCGGATCCGGTGATCGAGGCCATGACCTCGTATTACACCCACTCGCGTGCGTCCATCCACCGGGGCGTGTACCCGCTCGCGGCCGAGGCGACCGACCTGTACGAAGGAGCCCGGAGGCGGATCGCCGCGTGGCTCGGGTCAACGGCTGAGGAGACGATTTTTACTTCCAACGCGACCGCGGCGATCAACATGGTCGCGTACACGTGGGGGCGTCAGAACGTGCACCGCGGCGACCTCGTGGTGGTGACCGAGATGGAGCACCACTCGAACATCGTCCCCTGGCAGCTGCTGTGCCAGGACCGCGAGGCCGAGCTGGCCTACGTGCCCCTGTCTGGCGATGGGCTCCTGGATCTGGATGCGCTGGACGCGCTGCTGGCGCGTGGTCCGCGATTGGTGAGCGTCGTGCACGTCTCGAACGTGCTCGGGACGGTGAACCCGGTGGCCGAGATCGCGCGGCGCGCCCATGCCGCCGGGGCCGTGGTCCTGGTGGATGGCGCCCAGGCGGTGCCGCAGCTGCCGGTGTGGCTGCCGGACCTCGACGTGGACTTCTACGCCTGGACGGGTCACAAGGCGTACGGGCCGACCGGGATCGGGGTGTTGCACGGACGGCGGGAGCTGCTCGAGGAAATGCCTCCGTTCATCGGTGGCGGTCACATGATCAGGACCGTGGCGGCCAACGAGTCGACCTGGACCGACCTGCCGTGGAAGTTCGAGGCCGGGACGTCGCAGATCGCCGAGGCGATCGGGTTGGGCGCGGCCGTCGATTGGATTTCGGCCATCGGCATCGACCGGATTCACGCGCACGAGCAGGCCCTGGTGGCGGAGTTGCTCGAGCGGCTGGCGGGCTCGCCGGAGCTGCCCGGTGTGGCCGTGCAGGGGCCGTTGTCGGCTTCTGACCGTGGCGCCCTGGTCTCGTTCACGCTGTCAGGCGCTCATCCGCACGACATCGCCGACATCCTCGGGTCACTGGGGGTGTGCGTGCGCGCGGGACATCACTGCGCGCAGCCGCTCATGCGCCGACTTGGGGTGCCGGCGACCACGCGTGCGTCGTTCGCGGTGCACAACTCATCGGCCGATATCGACCGCCTGATCGAGGGCCTGGAAGTGGTGCGACGGACGCTGCGGCTCGACTGAGCCCGTTCGTGGCCCCGGTCAATCTGTACAGCGACACGCAGACGCGGCCGTCCGATGGGATGCGAGCCGCCATTGCCGGCGCGGTAGTCGGCGACGAGCAGCGCGGTCTCGATCCGACGACTCTGGAATTGCAGGACCGCGTCGCCGAGCTGCTCGGGTTCGAGGCCGCGGTGTTCCTGCCCAGCGGGACGATGTGCAACGAGATCGCACTGCGGCTCCACGCGCGGCCCGGTGGCGACGAGCTGCTGCTGGATCGAACCGCGCATCCGGTCAATTCCGAGGCCGGTGGTCCGGCCGTCGTGTCCGGGCTGATGATTCGGGTGTTGGACGGGGAGGGCGGCGTGTTCACGGGCGCGCAGCTCTCGGAGGCACTGCGCCCGCCGGGCAACCGCTACATGCCACGCTCGCGGGTGGTCTCAGTCGAGCAGACGAGCAACCTGGGCGGTGGACGCGTGTGGCCGCTCTCGGTGGTGCGGGACGTGCTCTCGGTCGCCGGCGGTGCCGGTTTGCGGACGCATCTCGACGGCGCCCGTCTGATGAACGCGGTCGTGGCGTCAGGCGTGTCGGCGTCGGAGTTCGCGTCGGGGTTCGACACCGCCTGGATCGACTTCACCAAGGGGTTGGGGGCACCCGTGGGAGCGGTGCTGGCCGGCTCGCGCGAGCTCATCGACGAGGCCTGGCGCTGGAAGCAGATGCTCGGCGGCGCGTTTCGGCAGTCGGGCATCGTGGCGGCGGGATGTCTGTACGCGCTCGACCACAACGTCGAGCGGCTGGCGCTCGATCACTCGAACGCCCGGGCCTTGGCGGACGGTCTCGCTTCGCTGCCGGGTGTCGAGATCGATCCGGCGGCGGTCGAGACCAACATCGTGCTGTTCGGTGTGCCGGATGCGCCAGGGTTGGTGCGCCGGCTAGCCGACCGGGTCGAGCTCCAGGCATTCGGCCCGCGCCGTGTCCGCGCGGTGACGCATCTCGACGTCTCACGCGCAGACGTCGACCGCGCGCTCGAAGCATTCGTCTCCGAGCTGGCCTGAAGGGCTTCACAGAACCTTTAGGCCCCGGGGCTCGACCTGCACGTTTCCTTCACGGGGGCGGCACCACAATCGATTGGGTAAGGAACCTAGGAGTGTGAATATGCCCACGATTGCAAATGCAGGAAGATTTCAGACCCACGATCGCGACGACACGCCGCCGAGCTCGCTCAGGCTGCGCATGACGGTCGCGGCACGGCGCAACGCGCTCACCCGGGAGCTGGCCGACGGCGCAGTTCCGGCCTCGACGCCGGAACGTGCGCTGCGGGCGGCTCAACTGACCAGCGAGCGCCGGCGCCGCCAGATGATCCGCACGTTGAACCGCACGCTGGCCGAGGCACGGCGGCCGTCGGTCACCCGCTCACTGGTCACCATCGTTGACCGACGTGCCGTGCTGGGCGCAGCGGACGCGATCCAGGCCATGATCGAGCGGCTGCGTAGCCCCGAGCCCGTGAGTGTCAGGGGCATGGCGCAGGCCGAGCGGATCATCACCGACGGTGTATCGAGTCCCCTTTACGGTCGGGCCGAGCCGGGCACGCTCAGGCGTCTCGTGCTCGTCGCCACGGCCGAGCTTGACCTCACCCCGGTCGAGCTGCCGGTCGCCGCGTAGGCACCAGCGGCTCGACACCTCTCAACCACCCAGTGATGGCCGGGACGACGCGGGCTGTGCGTCCCGGCCATCTTCGTTCGTGGTTGCGCGGGGAAGGTCAGTCGTCGTCTGGGGTCAGACCGGGCAGCACCCCCACCAGGACGACGATCTGGATCCAACCAGTGACCGTCATCCCGCTCGTCCTGCCCCGGGCTCAGCGCCCGCTGTCGAGTAACTCGGCGGTTTCGCGAAGGGCGGCGGCCAGGGCGTCGGGTCGGCTGCTGGTGTAGCAGGGGCCGGACCGGTCGGCGAGAAGCGTCTTCAGTCGTGCCACGCCTCGCGGGTCCAGCGGCTCTCTCGAGCGCAGGCGGCCGGCGATCGAGACGATAAGCGGCGTCGCTTCGCGAACCTGGTCACGACAGGGCGGAACGCCAGCGAAGAGCGATGGAATGGTGCGCGACGCACGCGGCGGGTTCTCGGCGCGTTCGATCAGCCGGTCGAGGGTGCGCGCCACCGACCTCCTGGTGCGTTCGCTCGCCAGCTGCCCCGCCCGGGCGGCGTGCGCCTCAGAGAGTCCCCTTCCCCGGCGCTCGGCGAGCTCCCGGTCGAGCCACGGCGCCAGCATCCGCGCAATCAGCCGATCCTCCACTGACGGCCTGCGGGGGCGGTGCGGCCTACGCCAGTTGGGGAAACTTCGATCTAGATCGGCCTCCATGACCTCATGATCGGCCGGGCGATGTGCAGAGCCTGTGCAGGAACCACTGCGCTGCGTGCAGGTTTCGTGAAGATCACCCGGCGTGCGGTCGTATGTCGCCGCATCCCGCTCGAGGCGATTCTCAGTGAGATCCTTGGATCGCGCGTTGAATTCGTTTGGCGCGTGGTGGATGGTCCGTGACGGCTTCGGGCTGACCCATTGCGATTCGGTCGCTGGTGCTGACCTACCGCGGACTTGTCGCCCGTCGCCGTCAAGGACCCGCTGGCGTGACCTGATAGGAGCGTGGCATCGCCCCGACTGAGAACTGTCCGCCAGCAGTCCGCTTCAGGTTCTACGAGTGAAGGGACCAGTTGAGATGGTGACGATCGGAGTCGATCCGCACAAGCGGACGCATACGGCGGTCGCGGCCGACGAGGTCGGGCGCGAGCTTTCGTCTCGGACCGAGCGAGCCGAGCGGGACGGGTTCGGGGCGCTTTTGATGTGGGCCAGGGCGCTGTCAGACAGCGAGCGGGTGTGGGTGATCGAGGACTGTCGGCACGTGTCCGGGCCGTTTGAGCGGTTCTTGCTCGATCACGGCGAGACGGTGGTCCGGCTCCCACCGCGGTTGATGGCCGACGCCCGCCAGAGCGTCCGTGAGCGCGGTAAGTCAGACCCGATCGACGCGCTCGCGGTCTCGCGCGCCGCCCTGCGCGAAGGTCTGGAGGCGCTCCCGACCGCGCGGCTGTCCGGGCTCGAGCTCGAGATCCGGCTGCTGGTGGTACACCGCGAGCGGCTCATCAACGCCAGGACGCGGTTGATCAACGAGCTGCGCTGGCAGCTGCACGACCTGTGGCCCGATTGGCAAATCCCCAAGCGCGCGCTGGTCGGGAGTGTCACAAGGTCTGTGTAAGGCACGAGCGAATGGAGTCTCATGCCTTCATCCCGAGAACAGAAGATCTCATTTGAGCGAGCTTGCTCTGATCAGTCCGGTGCCGGCGGCGAGCCGCTAGGCGAGCCGCCGGCACCCCCTCTGAGGAGCGCGGAAGCCTCACGGCCCTTGAGTGAGGAGTTGGTCGAGGAGGCGTTGGGTCGGGCCCGGCTGGGAAGATCGGTGGCGGATATGAGCGGCGAGGAGCGCGAGGAGCTGATCGATGCGCTGTTGGATCAGCTCCGGGTCGGGCGCGAGGAGCTGCCGGATGGGCTGCGCGAGCGGCTGCTTGACGGGATGATCGATCAGCTGATCGCCGGCAAGCGGGGCGAGCGCGAGATCCTCGGCCAGGAAGGCGTGCTCGGCGAGGTCACCCGCCGGATGGTGCAGCGGGCGCTGGAAGAGGAGCTGACCGAGCATCTGGGCTATCCGGCCGGGCACGCGCCGCCGGGCGGCGCGGGCAACTCGCGCAACGGCGGTACGCCCAAGACGGTTTTGACCGACCAGGGCCAGGTCCGGATCGACACCCCGCGGGATCGCAAGAGCCGGTTTGAGCCGCAGCTAGTCCGCAAGGGGCAGCGCCGGCTGGCCGGGCTGGACGAGAAGATCATCGCCCTGTATGGCGGCGGGATGACCACCCGCGAGATCGAGACCTACATCTCAGACCTGTACGGGCCCGGCGTCAGCCGGGAGACGGTCAGCCGCGTCACCGCCGCGGTGCTCGAGGACGCCAAGGCGTGGCAGACCCGGCCGTTGGAGCAGATCTACCCGATCGTGTATCTGGACGCCCTGGTGATCAAGATCCGCGACGGGCACGCGGTCAGGAACTTCGCGTGCTACCTGGCGATCGGGGTCAACCTCGACGGCGA
>CAWIDF010000013.1:0-392890 GCA_963834885.1 uncultured Solirubrobacterales bacterium
TCCTGCAAATGGCAGTGCGGGCCAGCCAACGCGTCTGAGGCACGCTGGCAGATCGCGTCAACCGCGCCGATCGAGAGCGTGACGCCGAACAGATCGCGCGCGAGCTCGCAGATCCCGCGGCGCGAGATCCTGTGTCGGGCGGTCAACGTCACGATCGCCGCCTCCAATCTCGGCCCGAATGCGTAGGAGCTGATCTGCTCGGGCAATCGTGCACTGGTCCGCGCGCGGCAGTGCCGACAGCGCAACTGGTGCGTGCGATGCTCGGTCCAGATCACGCCGATCGGCGGTAGCTCGGCGATCTGGTGGCGACCAAACCGTCGCTTGGGTCGGCGCTGCCGGTCGGTGAACTCGTGACCACACCCGCCACACGCATCCGGATAGTGATCGACGATCTCATCAATCTGATCCTCCGGCTTCAGATCGCGACCCGCGCCCGGATGACCCCCCTGCCCACCCGCCCTGCGGCGCTCACCCTCCCGGCGTGCAAGCTCCTTGGCCTTCGCCCGCGCCTCCGCGCGCCGCTGCTGACGCGTCTTCGGCGGATCCTGCGATGGCGGCTTGGAACTCGTGCGCGAGTCCTGACGAGCCTGATCCTCAAGCCGCTTCAGCCGATCCTCATGCTGCGCAAACCGGCCCGCGAGATCCAGAATGAACTCGACACACGCCTCACGACCCGAGTCATACATCGCCTCCGCCTCCGCGCGGTCCATGACCGCAACATTCGCTGCAACAAGCAGGAATCCTCGCCACAGGCCCCGACGACTGAACGGTTACCGGAAACTGCCGATTAGCAGGAGGTTCGCGACACGTCCTTGAACGTCCGCAAGCGTGATTTTGGCCTACGGAACCGAAGGTCGGGAGTTCGCATCTCTCCGGGCGCGTTATATGAGCCCCGGATAGCGTGGGCTTATTCATGTCTCGCCGGGCTGCGATGCTCATGGGATGAACCCGTCGCTCCATCCACTGCTGGCGGGCCGCTGGAGCCCGGCCAGGTTCGACGCGGCGCACGAAATCTCCCAGGACGAGATCGAGGTGCTGGTCCAGGCCGCGCGCTGGGCGCCGTCGGCGGGCAACTCGCAGCCGTGGGCGTTCATCGTCGCGCGGCGCGGGACCGCGGAGCACAGGCGGCTTGCTCGTCATCTGGCGGGCAGCTCCGCCCTGTGGGCGCCTGGTGCCAGCCTGCTTGTCGCAAACCTTTCACACCGGTTCGTCGAAGACACCGACTGGGAGTTCTCGGAGTTCTCGATCTACGACCTCGGTCAGGCTGTGGCGCACATGTCGATCCAGGCGCAGGCCCTCGGCCTGCACATGCGCCAGTTCCGGGCGTTCGACCGTGATGGCATCGCCAAGGAGTTCGCGGTCCCCGAGCATTGGGAGGTCACCACGCTCGCCGCGATCGGCCGTGCCGCCCCGGGCCCTGGCCGCACCTCCGCACCCGACGACAACGTCGAGGCGCCGGTCCGTGTGCGTCGTGGGCTCGACGACATCCTCTGGCCCTTCGACTGATCATCGGTCCCCTGAGGACGTCAACGCCGGTCAGTGCTCAGACGGAAGGTTCGGCCCGCGTGGCGCAACGGCTAAGGTGGCTGCCGCAATCTCTCGCGCAAGCGCCAATCTCGCCGGCCCAGAAGGTGGGCGACCCGTCACGGTGACCGACAGGAAGTTGCCGCCGCGCAAATGGGTGCCGTTGGTGGCGAGCAGCCTCTGCTGACCGGGTATCCACGCTGCCTTCGTCCCGATGCCAGGGATCGGGACAGGAAGCTGGCTGCGATCCCGTATCCCGTTCGCCGGGACAGGCTCGACGTAGGTCTGCACCTGGTGAATGAGCGTGGTGTCGTAATCGCCCAGCGCCTGTGCGATCGCTTGGGCGACCACGTCAGCGTGGAATCCTCGGCCGTCCAGGATGCACTCCAGGTACGCCGGATCGCTGTCCGCGATTCGCGTCCTGACGGCGACTCGCAATCGCGCCCGTGCCGCACTCGCGGCACGAGCGCAAACGCGCGGGGCGAGGGCTTGCGGATGCGGTGCGGGCGTCGACGGTGTGCGCGCGGCGCTGCCCGACCGCCCTGCCTGCTGGCCCGAGCCGCTGTCGACCGAACGGCCGCCGCACGCCGCAAGCAGCAAGCAGCCTGCAACCAGCGCCGCACACTGGCTAACCCGCCCAGCGAGCCGTGATTCGTGGTGCATGAGTTGACCTTTGCACGAATGCCGTGAATGCCGCAAGCCTGCTGTACGGCGTCCAACCCACGGTCGACTTCGGGGAGGTGGCCGTGTGTCCCTAACCCTCGGTCCCGAGCGCCGCGCGAACGGGCACCGGGCCATCTCGCCGGGCCAGGTTCTCGCCGGCGCGCGCGAGGACGGCGCGCACTCGCGCGTGAAGGTCGTGAGCCCTGTCCGGCGCGTCCGCGATGGCCGTCACACCCACAGTCGCGAGCGCGTCGACTGAGCTCAGCATGTGGAACACGACGCCACCCCCGCGATCTCGGTCGAAGCTGAGGTTCTCCCGTGTCGCTCGCGCAAGTAGGCCCGCCTGACCGAGCGCCGGCAACCGGGGGATCTCTAGGTGATCGGTCGCGACGTAGTGCCGTGGTTCTCCTCGGCGGGTCGTGAAGCTGGCGGTGTGTGGGTCGTAGCTGCCGCCGGTAAGGCGGACGAGGGTCTGGTTGGGATGCGTGGTTCCGCCCATCCGGAGGTTCACTTCGAGCGCGAACCCCTCCCATCCGTTGTCGGGTCCACGAACGACGAGAAAATCGATCGATAGCCTCCCGATCACGCCCGTATCCGCAAGATGCGCCGCGGCGCGCTGCGCCAGCGCGCTGATGATGGGGGCGTACGTCCGATCGGCGGGGAACCGACACCCCGCGAACTGGTGCCCCCATCGACCGTGAAGGATCTGGTCGTGCGTCGAGAGCAGCCTGACCGCGCCGGCGGGCGTGATCTCGAGCTGGACGCTTGGGCTTCGCAGCTCCCGCCCGGTGATGCGCTCTTCCACGACTCCGCCCCGCGCGGCGAGCTTGCCCAGGTAAGCCGCTGGGCTGACGCCATCCACGTCGGAGACCAAGCGCTCGAGGCGCTGCTGAATCAGCCCGCCCTCTCCGCATGCGCCGGTTTCGGGCAGGCCTGCCAAGTCAACAATGGCGTTTCCTTCGCCGGATACCGCATGGTCGAGCTTGATGACCACCTGGGCAAGTTCGGGCTTGACCGCCCGAAGAGCGCAGATCGCGTCGACCGCGTCGCGGATCGTCCGGATCTGCCCGCTCCCCAGCGGATGCGGCACTCCGGCCTTAGCGAACAGCGCGCGACTGCCGCTCTTCGTCCCGAGCCACGCATGGCCGGGATCGGCGCCGAACAGCGGAATATCCAGCTCGAGCGCGATGTCTCGTTCGAGGGCGGTCGAGTTGTAGGGCAACAGGTACGCGACGTTTGGATCGAGGAGCGAACGCCGGATTTGCTCGAGCACACGGGGACGTTCGAGCAGCTTCTCGCTGAGGGGCCGCTGGCCGTCGTCGCCCAGGGACACGAGCCGCAAACGCCGGCGCGCCGACCGCCGGATCCGGGAGGGAAGGAGGGAGAGGTAGTAATCGATTGTGCGCTGTGCGACCGGCAGCGAGGTCACGTAGGTCAGCTCCAAGGCTGGATCGCGCAGGTCGAGCACATAGCTGAGAAGCCGCTCCTCATACGATCGCGTCTCTGCGCTCGGTTCGTGCCACCGGTCGACTGAGCGAGACGGCAAAAGGACCATGAAGCGGCGGTTCCGGCCCGGGCTGGCGGCGGTCGCCGTCGCGAGACGCTGCTGCAGGCGAGCAAATCGCTCCCGTCGCCACGCTTCGGCCGCGGGGTGTGCACTCGTTTCCGGCTGGGCGCGCACAAGTGGTTGGACATGGCCGATTCGGCGCACTGCCGAGGATGTCCGCCCGCTCATGTGCGCCTCAGCCAGGAGATAGTCCTGATCGTTCATCCGTCCCTCGCAATCACGTCGCGCCCCGCGCCCGGCTTGGCCGGGCTGAGCCCTCAACAGTCGATTTCCGCCAAGTCAGCAGACGTCTGATAACTCTTCAGACGTGGAAGGACGCCTGTTGGCGCGGAACCTTCCCGGGGCCCGCAAATTCAAGAAGCCGGGGCGCGTCTGGGACTAGGTTCCGGACGGGACGACCCGCGGGCCGACGTGCTCGGGCGGGACCCGTGGCCGGAACCCGGCCGGCTTCGCTGGAAGCCCGAAGTCAGTCCCGCGGTCGACGAGCCGCTCGGCGCATCGCTCGGTCAGGGCGGAGATCGTCAGTGACGGGTTGACTCCGAGCGAGGTGGGAACAATCGAGCCGTCGATGCAGTAGAGGCCCTCGTAGCCGTACACCTCGCCAAAATCGTCGACGACGCCGAGGTCGGGAGAGTCGGCCATTCGGCAGCCACCGAGGGGATGGGCGCAGTAGACGCCTTGTGTCTCGGTCAGGGGCATGAACAGCCCAAGGCCCTGGTTTGCCGCGACGTCGTGAACGGCGGCGTTGGCCGCTGCCCGAACCGCGAGCGACTGGTCGGACATCGAGTAGTCGAACGTGCCCACCGCGATCGGCCCCGGGTCCGGCCGGACGGCGGCTCCCTGCGGGGGCGGAGCGAGAAACGTTCCGTCGTTGGTGTCCTCGACCATGGCCAGCAGTTCGATTCGGTTCGCCCAGTGGGCGACGGCCTGCTTCTTCTGCAGCCCCCAGAACGACGGGCCGCCCGGGACGGTGCGGCCGCTGTCGTAGAGGAAATTTGTCAGCGTCGAGAGGAAGATCTCCTGGAGCGTGAACCGGGTGCCGTCGTACGCGTGCCCGCGTCGCCCGATCCACCAGTCGTAACTCATCGTGGTGATCGGCTTGCCCTTGTAGAACTCGTCATAGCCGGGAAGGCCGAGTACCGATCGGACCTGCGCGTCGTTGTACTCGACGGCGGCGACGTGGTCGCCGTTCACGCCGAGGTTGCGGCCGACCTGCTCCGACAGCCCGGGGAGGAACGGACGCGAGCGCATCATCAGCGGCGGGGTGGACATCGCTCCGGCCGAGACGACGAGCACCTTGCACTCGATCTGAACCTGCTGACCGGTCGGCGCGCGGGTCGGCGACGGACCCTCGTTGTCCAGCACGTCGGCCAGGATCGCGTAGCGGTAGGGCCGCGCGCTCGTCTGCCTGATCAGCTCGACCTGGAGGTTCGGACGGACCCGGACGCCGGCGTTCTCGGCTGCCCACAGGTAATTGGTGATGAGTGAATTCTTGGCGCCGAAGATGCAGCCCGTGTGGCACCACTTGGCGTTCACGCAGCGCGCCGCGGAGATGGCAAGCGGCACTCGGTCGCAGGTGTGGCCGGCGGCGGTCAGCGTCGCCGCCCACAGACCGCCGGATTTGGACACCTGATCCCAGGTCGGTTGCTCCACCCGCAGGCCACGCTCGGCGCGGGCGTAGTACGGGTCGAGCACTCGCCGCGAGATGGCCTGCGGCCACATCCGGCGAGTCGGACCGTCGTCCGGACGCCGGTCGCGGCGCTCGAACGTTTCGCGCGGAGAGCGCAGCGACGCGGCGAGGTACAGGTTCGAGCCGCCTCCGACCGCGTTGGCCGTCACCACCTGGGCACCCTGACCCTGGATCAGCAGGTAGATGTCCGACAGATGGTCGATGTCCATCGACTGGCGAAAGTCGGTGTGCCCATACCGGCGCCCGCGCTCGAGCACGACAATCGCGCTCGGATCGACTCCCGCCGCGACGTAAAGCTCGGCCAGGCGCCAGGCGGTGATCGAGCCGCCGAAGCCCGACCCGACGATCACCACGTCGGCGCGCTCGCTCATGCGCTGCGAAACGGGTAGTGGGTCCTCACGGCAGCGAGCCGGCTCGCGTCCGCTCGGCGCTGAGCTGACGTGCGTAGGAGTAGTCGCCGTATCCGTTCGGGGCCACTCCGGGCAGTCCCATCACGCGATATCCAGACGCCTGATCGGCCGTGGCGTCCCGGATCAGCGGCGCGGCGCAGAAGGCAATGAACGCGATGGCCGCGGCCAGCTCCCAGAGCGTGCGGGTCGGGTTGGAGAAGTCCAGCCCATCGAGGCACACCGCCACGCGGGCCGAAAAGTCGAGGTGGAGGAAGTCACCGCCGTGCCGGAGCGACCTGGCCTCGAGGTCGGAGAGGAATCCCGGTGCGAGCGGATCGAACCCGACCTCCGGGTGGTGGGACAACGCGAGCGCGTCGGCCTGAACCGCGCCAGGGAGCAGATCGACGCCGGCGATGGCCATCGGATCGACCGGGTTACCGAGATCCGTTGTCTCCACTCGGCACCCGGGAAGCATCGTGTCCGCGAACGCCTGGAAGGTCGCGTCGGATGGCGACAGATTTGTGCCCGGAGGTGAGATCGACCCCGCGCGCCCCAGTGGCAGCGTCACCGGCAGTGCCACGAGACCGAGGGCAAGCGTCGACGCCCGCGCCAGCACCTGACGGCGGGAGAGCAGCGACAGGAGGTGATCGTACGATGGATCGCTCACGCGGCGGCTCTCAGGTACCCGGCGAGCGCCCGAGCCGTACGGATCGCGCCGGTCTCGTAAACGCCCAGAGAGGCAACGCGACCCGCGACGATCGCGGCAAGCACAGCGCGGGCGTTGGCGGGACGCGAGGGCAGCTGCACCACCGCAGTACGACCGAGTCTCAGCAGCGACCGCGCGTGAGGAAACGCCGCGCGAAATGAGCGCGCGGTTGCCCCCACGGTGACGGCCCTGTGACCCTCGACGCGCAGCGTGAAGGCCGGGCTCGTGGTGCTGAGAAACATTGTGCGGGCTGGGCGGCCGCGCTCACCGACGAGGAGACTGCCGCCTGCGGTCAGGCAGTATCGGAGCAACCCGCGCGTCACCCACTCCGGCGCTCCAAGCTTCGCCAGGACGCGCCTCCCGGTCGTTCCGAGCGTCACGGGGCCGAGGCCGTTGCGGGTGACACGCCCCGACGCGTCGGCACATCCCAGCCTGCTCGGTGGGGGGGCGCTGGCCTGGGTCGAAGCGTAAATCGGTCCCGGCGGGTTGCTCGCCGTCGCCGCGCAGCTCGGATCGACCGGCACATCGTCGTGCGAGATGACTCCGCCCGTGCCTGGGCCGAAGTAAGGATCCCATTGCGGCGGGAAGCCAGGAAGCGTCCGGGGGTCGAAGGTCTGCCCCGCAACCGTCAGGCCGGTCACCCAGACACCGCCGTCTCCGGTGGCCTTGTTGAAGAAGTAGTGACCGTAGAACTCGTAGACGACCGTCTGCTGATCTGACTGGATGAGTGAGCCGCGCCAGTGATCCTCCTGGTAGTAGAAGCACTTCGGCACCGCGGCGGCGACGCGCGCGGGTTCCTTGCTCAAGAAGTCGACTAGGCCGAGCCCCGTGATGTTCTGGTTGGTCTTGTCGAACCGTACGCAGTACGGATCCGCGCCGGGGTCGGGCACAGTCGTGCCCTGACCGGCGTCCTGGATGGTGCAGTCGAAGGGGTTGATCCCGTCCCACGGCGTCGGAGGTGACAGGGCGCGCGCTGAGCCACCGCCCAAACAAAGCAGGGCAAACCCGAGCGCAAGCGTGACGAGGCAGCGAGCGCTCTTCTGCCTCGCAGACATCCTGATGCCTCCCATCAGGCTGCCCAGCATACGTCAGCCGTCAAGCGTGTGCGCCGGTACTCCCGGCCCAGCGGTCCGGTCCGCTCGGTCCGTCCTCAGGGCTCGGCGAAGGGCTGGACCGGTATGCCCGGCGGTGGTTCGCGTGTGCCGTGCTCGTATGCCGCGCCGGCCGGAAGGTGTAGATGCAGCGGCTCCCGGTCGCGCGCCCGCACGGTCAACGCGAACGACGCCACCGAGCAGTTCGACACGTAGTGTTCGCCGCCGGCCGGATCGGAGTAGCGCCAGGCAACCGTCGAATCTTCGGCCGCCGACACCTCGCCGTGGACGGTGACGCCACGCCCCGGGATGGTGAACCGGCAGTGACCCGGCCGCGCATCAATTGAGGTCGAACGGATCGTGGTCGGTCCACCGACCCGGTACGTGCGGCCGTCGAGCCAGAGGCCGCCGTTGGCAATCCAGGGCAGGATCAGGCCGCCCAGCCTGATCTGTCCGATCGTGACGTCGAACCAACTCGCGGGCTCCCGCGCAAAGCGCGCACCGTGCATCCAGACCCAGCGCTCGGCGTGCTCGCTACCCCAGTTGTGCCCCACCATGCCGGGCCAACCGTCGATCTCGAGCGTCTGTGCGCCGACAGTCACGCGGCCTTGGAAAGTGGCGAGTGGCGCGAGAGAGACGGCCTTGGTGCGCGGCACCCGCGCGCGGTACATCCAGGGTCGCGGAAGGTAGGGGAACACCGCACCGGCGCCACGGAAGGCGAGGTCCCAGGACGCCCCGTCGATCGAGCCCACCGCGTGCGTCGGCGTCAACCGGCTTGCGCCGATCCCGATGAGTTCATCGGGCCGGGCGGACAGTTCATGTGCGTCAAGGGTCGCCTTCTGTGCCTGCGGTGTCCCGGTTCCGTCCCAGAGCGTGCACCAGAGCGACCCGCGTGGCGGGCGCCCGGGACGCTTGAGAACCGTGTAGCGGATCCATGCGCCGCGTGGCGCCAGTGGGTCGGCAACCTTCAGGTAGAAGCTCTCGTAGTGCCCGGCTTGGCTCGGGAGCGAGGGGAATCGTGCGGAAGAAAGGTCGCCAGTCACGTTGGGCCGCCGCCTCGACGATCGCCTCGCGGATGCGCGGGTACGCGCCGGAGCGGAAGAGATGCGGCGAGTCTACGGCGGGACACAACCGGAGCGCCCCGGTCCGTGGACCCGGGGAAGGATTCGCGCCGCGCGTACGTCTAGGTCCGACAAAGTCATCGGACGTCCGATAACTGCCGACCCACGTGCATCACTACGGCCTGGCGATAGCGGCGGCTCTCGCGGTCTTGACGGCCCTGCTGGTGCTCCTCGCCCCGCGGCCGCGACCCACCGCCGAGCAGATCGCGGCGGCCACGACCTGGCGGTGGCGATGCTCTGCCAGTTGGTGATCGCGCCCGCGTCGAAACTGTCGATGACCCGCCGCTTTGGGCAGACCACGCTGGCTGACGAGCTGGCGCTCGGAGAGGTCACAGAGCCCGAGCTAATGGCGGCGATGGATTGGCTGGCAGGACGCCAAGAGCGGATCGAGCGCACGCTCGCGCGCCGGCATCTGGTCGACGGCGGGTTTGTGCTCTACGACCTGTCCTCGTCGTACTTCGAGGGGCGCTGCTGCCCGCTAGCGGCGCTCGGGCACAACCGTGACGGCAAGCCGGGCAAGCTGCAGGTCAACTGGGGATTGGTGTGCTCGCCCGACGGGCGGCCGGTGTCGGTGCAGGTGCACCCGGGCAACACGGCCGATCCGAGCACCGTCCCGGGCGTGATTGACACTGTCAAGGAGCGGTTCGGGATCGAGCGGGTGGTCCTCGTCGGGGACCGGGCGATGATCACCGACGCGCACGCCAAGACGCTCAAAGAGCTAGGCGCCGGGTTCGTCTCCGCCCTGAAGACGGCGCAGATCCGCAAGCTGATCGGCTCAGGCGAGCTGCAACTGTCGCTGTTCGATCAGAGAAACCTCGCCGAGATCACCAGCGACGAGTTCCCTGACGAACGGCTGGTGGTGTGCCGCAACCCACACCTCGCCGCCGAGCGCGCCCGCAAACGCGAGGACCTGCTGGCCGCGACCGAGCGCGAGCTCGCCAAGGTCAAGCACATGATCGACGGACCCCGCGGCACTCTACGAGCCGCCGACGCCGGAAAGATCGGCGAGCGCGCCGGCCGCGTGATCAACAAGTACAAGGTCGCCAAGCACTTCGAGCTGCAGATCGCCGACGGCTCGTTCTCATACGAGCGCAAGCAGCAGCAGATCGAGGCGGAGGCCGCGCTCGACGGGCTCTATGTGCTGCGTACCACCTGCCCCGGCGACCAGCTCACCACCCAGGCCGTGGTCCGCGTCTACAAACAGCTCAAGCTGGCAGAGCGCGCCTATCGCACGATCAAGGACACGCTCGACGTCCGCCCGATCCGCCACCACCTCCAAGAGCGCGTGCAGTCGCACTTCTTCCTGTTCCTGCTCGCCTACTACCTGCTGTTCGAGCTACAAGCCCGGCTCGCGCCGATGCTCTTCACCGACGACACGCCTCTCACCCCAGCCGACCCCGTCGCACCCGCCCGACGTTCCCCCGCCGCCAACACCAAAGCCGGCCGCGGCCGCGCCCCCGACGGACTGCCCGCCTACAACCTCCCCGACCTGATCGCCGAACTCGGCACCGTCTGCCGCAACCAACTCCGCATCGGCGACAGCGCTCACACCTTCCCGCGACTCACCAACCGCAACGCCGTCCAGGCCAAAGCGCTCGAACTCCTCGACGTCAAGCTCGCCGCGTAGCCAAAGCCAAACCAGCGCCGAACAACGAATCCCGCGCCCACACGCGGGATTCGTCATCTCAACACCGAAAACTTCCGCCTAGGGTCAGCGAGTCGCCTTGGCCAGGTAGCGCTGCCCGGCGTGCAGGATGATCGTCCTGTGGCGGACGAAGTCGGTGACCGCCACCGAGTCCGTGATGACGTGGGTCAGCGTCCCATCGCAACGATCGGCGATAGTCCACGTGGTGCCGCGCACCGTGGCGGCGCTGTACCGACCGCTGGTCCGGAACTTCCCGTGGGCGCTGGCGTGGAGGAGCTGAAGCGTCTTGCTCGAGAGCGCCGCGGCCGATGCGTCCCCGGCCTTGCGCGATTTGCAGGTCGCGTACGACGGCGCGCCTTTGAACGCGTGGTTGACCAGCGTCAGCGTGGTCAGCCCCTTACTCGCTCCGGCTTTCGTCTGCGTCACCCTGAACACGGCGCCGCCGAACCGTCCGGTCTGTGTCTTCTTTCCGCTCCCGGTCGCCGTGGTAATCGACAGCATTCCGTGGAGGGCGTCGACCACGGTGCCCGACCGGATCTGCGTCGTCGCAGTCAGCGGCACGAGCCGGCCGTCGATTAGTACGAACACCTTGCCGCTGATCGGGGCGGCGTTCACCTTCCTGCCCAGCAACGGCGCCGGCACCTTCACGGTCGTGGGTGCGCTCGTTTGTGTCGTCGAGCCGGCGGCGTTGGTTGCGATCGCCTCGCACCGGTACTCGCCCGGCGCCGTCACGAGCACGGAGCTCGTCGTGGCGCCCGCAACGGGCACGCCACCGACCGTCCATTGATACGCGATGCTCTGCGGCGCCCGATAGAGGAAGCCGCCCAGCAGATCGGACGCCCACGTCTCGCCGGCGCACGTCAGCGTCTGGCCGACCGCAGCGGTCCCCGAGACCTGCGGCGCGCCGGTGCCGAGCGGCGCGCGCAGGAGCGCGACGAACCATGCGTCGGTCTGGCCGGTATAGAGACTCTGTGCCGGCGCGGAGCCGTTGAGGCTCCCGACCCTAACCGTGCCGAGATTCCAGTTGGTCCAATAGATCTTCCCGGCCGACGGATCGATGGCAACGCCGCCGACATCGCCCTCGCCCCCGTACAGGGTCGTGGCCCCGGTGCCGTCGAGATTCCCCACCCGGACATTGCCGCCAAACTCGTTGGTCCAATAGAGCTTGCCAGCGGCGGGATCCACCGCCAACTGGGTCGGATAGTTCTCGCTGGCGAATAAGTCCCTGGCGCCTGTGCCGTCGAGGTTGCCGACGCGGATCTTGAAGGTGTCGTAGCTGCCCCAGTAGATCTTTCCGTTCGCCGGATCGATCGCCACTCCCACCGGGTAGGACTCCCCGGAGAACAGAGTCCTGGCGCCGCTGCCGTCGAGGTTCCCAACGCGGATCGTGCCGCTTCCGGTGACCGCGTCCGCCCAGTAGATCACGCCGGCGGACGGGTTGATCGCGACGCCTGACGGTTGGCTCTCGCCCGTGTACAGGTCGCGCGCGCCCGAGCCATCCAGGTTGGCCACGCGGATCGAGCCCGAGGTCGTGTCGGCCCAGTAGATCTTGCCCGCCGCCAGGTCGATGGCCAGCCCGTCAGGACTGCTCTCCCCCGTGATGAGGTCCCGGGCGCCCGCGCCGCCCAGATCTCCGACTCGGAGCCCGCCCTGGTTCATGTAGCTCGTCCAGTAGACGGAGTCGGCCGCGAACGCGGCCGGCGCCGCCCACGCCATCGCGCAGACGACAAGCGCCAACGCGCAGCCAACTACCGTGCCCCGATAAAGATTCCCCGTCATGTCCGGTCTCCGGTCCGCCCCCCGGCCAGAGCCGTAGCGTAACCCGCCGACCTACCATAGCCGCCAGACCCACGAAGCGCAACTTCTCGGCGGACCAGAGCCGGGGGCAAGAATCGAGCGATGACCCCGAAGGAAGTAGTCGAACGTTGGGTTGAGCTGTTCAACGCCGCCGGCGCCGATGGGCTCGCTGCGCTCTATCTCGACGATGGGGTGAACCATCAAGTCGCCGAGAGCCCGGTGGACGGTCGCGACGCGATCCGCGAGATGTTCGCCCGGGAGTTCTCGGCGGCGGAGATGACCTGTATTCCCGAGGTCATCCATGAGGCCGGAGACGTCGCGATTCTCGAGTGGCGCGATCCGCTCGGCCTGCGCGGGTGTGGATTCTTTACGGTGCGCGACGGGCGCATCGCATTCCAGCGCGGGCATTGGGACAAGCTCTCGTTCCTGCGACTGCACGGCCTGCCGATCCCGCCGGAGTGACTCAACGCCGGGTGCATTCAGCTCGGGAATATCGTTTCCCAGGCTGGCGAGCCACCTCACCATCTTGTGATCCGCAAGCCAATGCGACCCGTGGTCGCGAGGAGATTCGATCGCGGAAGCGGCCACGAGAAATCCGATTCGACCGCTGACGACAGCTTCGTAACCTCGCTCCTCCGGACCTTTGGAAGCCTGTCTGGCCTCACGAGGAAAGGAGCCGGCGGTGGACCGTGATCGGGGAACGGACGACGGGCGCGAGGCGACGGGCGGGATCGGACCTCCGGGGTCGATCAGCCGCCGCCGGCTGCTTCAGGGCGCCGCGGCGGCGGGGTTGGCGCTGGGAGCGACCCAGCTCGAAGCCGCCGGGGCCGGGGCGGCGACGCCGCGCGTGTCCCGCGGCCGCGCGGTGCGGCCATGGTTTCCTCCTATCGAAGGTAAGTACTGGACACTGCTCTCCGGATGCTACTCCTCCGGACAAAGTTGTCCAGTAGCTCCGCGCTACGGAGGGCTCAGGCGGTTCGCGACGGGGTCAGGCCGTCGAGCAGAAGCGCGAGGGCGCGGCTCCCGGCCGCCGTGCGCGCGGCTGGCCCGTCCGCTCCGTCGATCGCGCCACGGACCATCAGCACCACGAGGAAGACGTCGTCGACGGTGACGTCGCAGCGCACCGTCCCCGCGGCCTTGGCGGCACGCAGCGGCTCTTTCAGCAGCTCGCGAAGGCGCCGCCGGCGCGAGTTGAGCGCCGACCCGACGCACGCATCCTCGCGCGCCAGCTCGCCCAGCGCGTGAAAGCGCGCGATCGTCTCGACGACGTTTCGTAGCAGCACGAAGAATGCGTCGGGATCGCCGGCGTGCTCCGCGGCCAGCTGCTCGGTGTGCTCCATCTCCTCGATCAGCAACGCAGCAGCGAGGTCTCGGCGGTCCGGGAAGTTCCGATACAGCGTCGCCTGCCCGACGCCGGCGCGCCGCGCGACCTCGTACATCGGGACATCCGCGCAGTCGGCGAACAGCTCCCGGGCGGCGTCCAGGATCGCCTCCCGGTTGCGCTGGGCGTCCTTCCGCCTGGGTGCGTCGCTGGTCGCCGACATAGCGCCCAGTGTAGGCCCGCGAGATTTTGTCCGCAAGCGGAATCGGCCAGCGCCCAGCGGCGCCTGAAATCCTCGCTAACTGGACAGGCTTCTCCGATTGCGGTATAACCCGGCTCGAGTGATCCGATGTCGGCGCTTCCCTCAACCCCCCGGCATACCGCCAGCCGCCCCCGGTCGGCGGCCCGTGCTGGCCGAGGGGTGACCGGCCGCCGGCTGCGGCTGCCACGTGTCGGCAGGCGCGCGGCGACGACGGGACTCCTCGTCGTGCTGAGCGCTGCGGCACTGGCGGCGGTGCCGGGGCTACGTGGGGTCGTGCGCGAGATGCGCGAGATCGGCCCGGGCTGGGTCGCCCTCGCCGTCGCGCTGGAGCTCGCCTCGAGCATCAGCTTCGTGATCGTGTTCCGGCTGTTCTTCGACAGCTTGGAAGCCCGCGACGCGAGAGCTCTGGCATGGACCACGCAGGCCAGCGGCGCGCTGCTGCCGGGCGGCGGCGCCGGCGGGCTCGCGGTCGGTGGCTGGTTGATCCACCTGACCGGCGCACCGGTGAGCTGGATCGTGCGCCGGTCGGCCGCGCTGTTCCTGCTCGGCGGGGCGGTCTCCGCCGCGGCGCTCGTCGGCGCCGGCGCCGCACTGATTGCCGGGGCGCCCGGGCCTCACGGTGTTCCGACCGTGGTCTTGCCGACCGCCGTCGCCGCGGCGGGGACGCTTCTGGTCGCTGCGCTGCCGACCATTCTGCGTTCGCGGAGCGGCGGGCCGCGCTGGCTGGCCTCGATCGCCGCCGGCGTGCGCGAGGGCCAGCGGATCACGTTCCGCCGGCGCCCAAGCTGGCGGGTGCTGGGTGCGGCGGGATACCTGGCGTTTGACGTGGCCGTCCTGTGGGTGATCCTGAGGGCGCTCGGATCCGCTCCCGGCATCGCGACGCTGATCCTCGCGTACTCGATCGGCTACGCCGCCAACTGGCTGCCGATCCCGGGTGGGATCGGGGTGCTCGACGCCGGGCTCACCGGCACGCTCGTGCTGTACGGGGTCGCGCCGGTACACGCTGCCGCGGCGGTGATCGTCTACCACGCCATCGCGTTCTGGGTGCCCGGACTGGGCGGCCTGATCGCGTATCTGCGCCTGCGCCCACGACTGCTGCACGCGGGTGCCGGTGTACCCACACAACTTCAACCCGCCTCCGAAACTCTCGCCTCCGAGGAGGCCAGCCATGTACGCACTCACATTGATGCTCAAACCGATCCCGCTTGGCTGGGCGGCGACGCTCACCGACGGGCGGGAAATCGTCCGCTTCCACGGGCCGTGGGCTAAGCGCAGACTCCTGTCACTGTCAGAGTGATGAGCGTCTGGGCGGTGACGTCCGACGCGTCCGGTAGGTCCTCGGGCTGGCGGCGGGCTGACTCTCGACTGCTGTGTCGACTGCTTTGGCCTTGTGTCGTCCGCCGCCGACCGAGGACCGCCGGCGTGACTTGATAGAAGCGTGGCTTCGCCTCTCGTGACAGTTGTCCGCCGGAGATCCGCTTCATTCGGCGTCAACCAAACGAAGGGACGGATGCATGATCGTGATCGGGGCGGACACGCACAAGGGCTCGCACGCGCTCGCGGCCGTGGACGAGGGCACCGGTCGGGTACGCGGCAGCCGCGAAATCAAGGCTGACGATGAGGGACATCTGGCTGCGGTTCGATGGGCTCGCGGCCTCGATGAGGAGCGGGTGTGGGCGATCGAGGACTGCCGGCACGTCTCACGCCGGCTCGAGCAGGCGCTGCTAGCCGCCGGCGAGCGGGTCGTGAGGGTGCCGCCGCACCGCATGGGAGCGACCCGCAAAGGAGAGCGCGAGCCGGGCAAGTCGGATGAGATCGATGCGCTCGCGGTCGCGCGCGCGGTCGTCAAGGACGGTGTCGAGCAGTTCCCGGTCGCGTACCTGAATGAGCAGGCGATGGAGATCCGCCTGCTTTGCGATCACCGCAACGATCTCATCGCCGAACGGACCCGCACAGTGAACCGGCTGCGGTGGCATCTGCTCACGCTGTGCCCCGAGCTTGAACGGTCCCTGAAGCGCGGTGCGCTCAACAAGGCGCGCGAACTGGACCGCGTCGACCGGCGGCTGCGGAAGCTGTCGGCCGGCGCCAGGGTCAGGATCGCGCACGAGCAGGTCTCCCAGCTCCGGAGCCTCAACCGTCAGATCGATCAGCTCGAAGCAGAGCTTCGCGAGCTCGTCAAGGTCCACCGTCCCGAGCTGTTGGCGGAGCTCGGATGCGGGGCGGTGGTCGCAGCGATCCTGATCGGCCACACCGCCGGGGTCAAACAATTCCGCAAACACTCGAGCTTCGGGCTGCAGACCGGAACCGCCCCGATCCCATGCTCCTCCGGTCAGCGCACCCAGCATCGGCTCAACCGTGGCGGGGACCGCCAGCTCAACCACGCGCTGCACATCATCGCGGTCACCCGCGCCCAACGCGACCCCGCGACCCAGGAGTACCTCGCTCGCAAAGAGGCCGAAGGCAAAACCAAGAAGGGCGCGCTGCGCTGCCTCAAGCGCCACCTCGCGCGCCGCTTCTACCTCCTCCTCGCTGAGCCACCCGCCGACCAACAGCAAACCGTCGAGCCCGAGTCAATCCCCGAGCGCGAGCTGCTCGCGATCCCCGAGCGTGCCCGCCCCGAGCGAGAGGTCCAGCAGATCAGCACTGCGCCCAGCCCGATGGTCTGCATCACCTAAACCGCTCCGACCAACAACCGATCAGCGGCGTTCTCAGGCGCGCTGGCGTTCGCGGTGAACACCCACCGCCGGAGCTGCCTGCCGCAAACAGCCGCTATCACGGCCCGATTCCGCCCTCCGCGGACGCCAACGACGCATCCTAAGCCCCTCTGCCGCCCTCGAGCAGCAGCGCGCGACCCGTCACACCCCCAAATCTCACCCTCCAACCGACATCCCCGAGCAGACCCAGATTCATCGCAAATAGCGATCGCGGCTTGACATAGAAGCGAGCGTTACCTCGCGGCCTACAGCCGATCGAGGGAGGTGAGCCATGTCGGCTGAGGCGCGCGTGCATTCATACTTCGTGGGTCGCCGGAAGTCACACACCGTGGAGGTCTACGAGGTCACGGCGACAACCGTCGAGCGACTCCGGCCACGGCGATCTCGCGCTGGGCAGAGTCTCGACTGGCGCGGCGGTTTACGAGTGACGCAGGCACGATAAGCCCTGAGCTCGTACGCGACCTTCACCCCGGCGCATCGGGGCGGCCACGGCTCGCCGCTCGTCTGCCTCCACGGGTTTCTCGACACGTGGCGCGTGTGGGACCTCGTCCGCCCCCGGCTCGAGCGCCACCACGATGTTCTGGCGCCGACGCTGCCCGGTCACGCGGGCGGCCCGCCGATTCGAGGCGAGATCACGAACGCCCTGCTCCCCGACGCGGTCGAGCACGCGATGGACGAAGCCGGGTTCGAGCGCGCGCACCTGGTCGGGAGCTCGCTCGGTGGGTACGTCGCCTTGCAGCTCGCGGCGCGCGGTCGCGCGGACAGCGTCGTGGCGATCGCCCCCGCCGGCGGGTGGAGCCGAGTCGACGGCTTCTATCGAGACCTGCTCGCGCGCCAGCGCGAACTCCGGCGTGAGGCCAAGGCATTGGCGGCGCGCGTCGACTCGATCCTCGCCACCCGGGACGGACGGCGGCGCGCGACGCGCCTTCTGACCCGTAACTTCGAGCACATTCCGGTGCAGCTGCTCGCACACCAGCTGCTTGGCGTGGCCCGCTGCGGCGCCGCGGAGGCGATGATCGAGTACGCGCTGCGCGCCGAATGGACGATCGAGGCGGATGCAATCGCCTGCCCGGTGCGGGTTATCTGGGGGTCGGCCGACGAGCTCCTGCCGTGGCCGCGCGCCGCGGCGCGCTACCGCGACGAGTGGCTACCGCAGGCGGACTGGATCCTGCTCGACGACGTGGGCCATTACGCGCACCTCGACGTCCCGCTCGAAGCGGCGGAGCTCATCAGCGGCTGGCACGGCGGCGCGTAGCGCGAGCTCGCGGCAGCAGGCGATTCGCCAGCGCCTCCACGGTCGAACCCTGGAGCGCCGCCGACAGGAGGACGGCGAAGAAGACGATGTTGAGCAGTTCGATACCGCGCGCGACGCCGTCGATCACGGCGAAGGTCGCGAGGACGACCGGGACCGCGCCGCGCAGGCCGGCCCACGCCAGCAGGATCCGCTCTGACTTGGCGAACCCCTGCCGTACGGTCGCCACGGTGGTCGCGACCGGACGCGCGACGACCGCGGTGATGAGCGCCAGGAGCACGGCCTTCACGACGATCGGCCCGAACTGGCTCGGGAACACCAACAGGCCGAGGGCGAAGAACATCCCGATCTCAGCCACCATCGCCAGTCCGCGGTGAAACGCGATTACGGACTCGCGGTCGGCGAACTGGACGTCACCCAGCGCGAGCCCGACCATGTATACGGCGAGGAAGCCAGAGCCGCCGAGAACGCCCGCCACCCCGTACGCGAGCGCGGCGATCGCGAGCGACCCAGCCAGCGCGAGACCGCTCGGGAGCTTGTGCGCGTGCCGCGCGCCGCGCGCGACAAGAAGACCGCCCATTCCGACGGCGGCGCCGACCCCGGCCTCGTGGAGGAGGAGCCACGCCTCGCTCCAGACGCCGTGGTGCGGGTTCGTGATCAGGTCGATCGCCACCAGCACGAGCAGCACCGCCACCGGGTCGTTGAACCCCGACTCCGCTTCGAGCGTGCGGCGCAGGCGCCGCGGCAGCGGCACGCCGCGCAGCAAGGCGAACACCGCCGCACTGTCGGTCGGGGCCAGGATCGCTCCCAACAGCAGCCCCTCGAGCAGGGAGAAATCGAACAGCCCGCTCGCGGCGAGACCGACGATCGCCGCGGTCAGCGCGGTGCCGACCACCGCGAGCAGCAGCGCCGGTCGCAGCACCGGCCGCACCTCGCTCCAGCCCGCGGCCAGGCCGCCCTCGTACAGGATCAGGACCAACGCGATCGTCCCGATCAGCCGCGCGAGGCGGTAGTCGTCGAACGGGATGAAGCCCAGCCCATCGCTCCCCACCAGCATCCCCAGTCCCGCGAACAGGACGAGTGCGGGCAGGCGGATCCGGGCCGCCAGGCCAGCGGCCAGCACGCCGACGGCGAGGATCGTGCCGACGGCAAGGATCAGTTCAGCGTCTCGGGTCATGTCTGGTGTGCGGCGTCCGTGTCGCCGGTAGGGGCGTCGCGTCCCGCGGGCACGGGGCCGCAACCGCGCCACGAGCGTGACATCGGTCCCGGCCCGGAACAATGGGGGAACGCCTCCATCGGCCCGGCTGCGATGCCGGTGGACACTCCACCCAGACCCGAAGGAGCCACTTGTCCGATTCGAACCGTGCCCGACAGTTTGCCGCGCCCGCCGAGCACTACGACCGCTGGATGGGCCGCTATGCGCCGACGCTGGCCGTCGCGCTCTCGGACGCAGCGGGAGTGACCGCCGGAATGCGCGTGCTCGACGTCGGCTGCGGAACCGGTGTCGGCACCAGCGAGCTGTGCCGGCGCGTCGGCGCGGAGAACCTCGCGGCGATCGATCCCGCGCCGCGCTTCGTCGCCGCGTGCCGCGATCGTTTCCCCGGCGCCGACGTCCGCCAGGGGGTGGCCGAGGAGCTGCCCTGGCCGGACGGAGCGTTCGACGCCGCGCTGTCCTCGCTGGTCGTCGCGTTCATGTCCGATCCCGACCGCGGGGTGGGCGAGATGGCGCGCGTCACCCGCCCCGGGGGCACGGTCGCCGCCTGCATGTGGGACATCGGATCGGGCGGGATGACCATGCTGCGGATCTTCTGGGAGGCCGTGCGGCAGGTCGAGCCGGGCACCCAGGGGGAGCGGCGGCTCGCTGGCACGGCCGAGGGCGACCTCGTGGCCAGGTTCGAGCGCGCCGGCCTCCAGGACGTCGTCGGGACCGCGCTGACCGCCTCTGCGGATTACGCCGATTTCGATGACTTCTGGGAGCCGTTCACGTTCGCGATCGGGCCGGCCGGCCAATACCTGGCCTCCCTGTCGGATGCGGACCGCGCGCGCGTCCAGACGGCGTGCCGGGCAGAGCTCCCCGATGGGTCGTTCTCGCTCGAGGCACGCGCCTGGTGTGCGCGCGGGAACGTGCCGGCGCCATAGTCACGGCGTGCGCATCTGGGATCTCCCGCCCGAGCGGCTGTGCCGGGCACACCTGCTCGGCGAACACCGTGAGCTGCACGCGATCTGGGCCGTGCTGACCGGCGACAAGCCGGGTTATCGCCGCCACCCCGAGACGCTGCGTTGGGAGGGTCGCCTGGCCGCCCTGTACGTGCGTCACACGGACCTGGTCACCGAGATGGGGGCGCGGGGCTACCGGCACGCGAGCCCGCTCGACGCCGCGGCTGGCGACGGGCACGGCGATCCAGGACCGCTACGTCGATCCCCCCGAACAGCAGATCGAGATCCTGCGGGCCAAGGCCTGCGGCTGCGACGTGTGAGGGCCGGGCGGACCTGGGAGGATTCGCGGGATTCGACGTTCGGAGAGGAGAGACCGATGGCGCTTCATCCGCAGGCGAAGGCGTTCCTGGACGGCATGGAGGCTTCCGGCGCGCCGCCCATCAACCAGATGACGCCCGAGGAGGCTCGTGCCGCCACCGGGATGCTCACCGAGCTGATTGGCGCGGGTCCGGAAGTCGCGACCGTCGAGGACTTCGCCATCCGCACGAGCGGCGGCGAGATCGGCGCTCGGCGCTATGTGCCCGACGACCCCACCGCGACGATCTTCTGGATCCACGGCGGGGGCTGGGTCATCTGCGACCTCGAAACCCACGACGCGGTGTGCCGGCTGCTGGCGGTCAGCTCGGGCTGCCGCGTGATCTCCGTGAACTACCGGCGCGCGCCCGAGCATCCGTTCCCCGCCCCGCTCGAGGACTGCTGGGATGCGCTCCGGGCGGTGGCAGACCAGCACGGCGACGCGCCCCTGATCATCGCCGGCGACAGCGCCGGCGGGAACATGAGCGCGGCCTGCACCCTGCGGGCGCGCCACCAGGGCGGTCCCGAGCTGTTACTCCAGGTTCTCGTCTGCCCCGTGGTCGACCACGACATGACGAACGCGTCGTATCGCGACCGTGGAAGCGGACCGGATCTGTTCCTGACCGCGGAGGACATGGTGTGGTTCTGGAGTCACTACGTCCCCGACCCCGCGGCGCGCTCGGTGCCCGACGCCGCGCCGTTGCGCGCCGAGGACCTCTCGAACCTGCCGCCGGCGATCGTGATCACCGCCGAGTACGACCCACTTCGGGACGAGGGAATCGCCTACGCGCAGCGCCTCGAGGCCGCGGGAGTTCCGGTGACCCACCGCCACCACGACGACCAGTTCCACGACTTCTTCTCGTTCGTGAACCTGATCGGCGCGGGCAACGAGGCCGTCGTGCAGGTCGGCGAGGAGATACGGACGCTGCTGGCGACGCTCACCGCCGCGGCGTGAGGGCTGCCTCGAGCTGACCGAGGCAACCCCGCCAGCCCCAATCCTGACCGTCGCGACGCGCGTCGGTCGAGATCCCGCGGTTGACCAGGAGCACCGTGGTCGAGCCCCCGGATTCCGAGAAGGACAGCTCGACCAGCTGCTCGTTGGTGGGCTGGTCGTCGAACGTCCAGGTCATGACGAGGCGGTACGGCCGCTCGATCACGCGGTACTCGCCCCGCGCGCCGGCTTCGGTGCCGTCGGGACGGCGCATCAGCACCCGGATCTGCCCGCCGACGCGGAGGTCGGACTGCGCGTCGGGGGTCTGCCAGTCGGGCGCGCAGTGAAACCAGCGACGCATGACCTCCGGGTTCGTCCAGGCGTCGAACACGTCTTCGGCCGAGGCCGAGAACGTCCGCTCGATCCGCACCACCCAACCCGGCGCGCCGCTCACCGTCTCTCCTCGAGGTAATCGCCGACCACGTCGAATAGTCGCTCCCATCGCTTCCGCTGGCTCTCGAGCCAATCCGAGGCTTCGGCGAGAGCCTCGGGTCGCAGGGCGAGGCGATGGGTCCGCCCGTCGATCACCCGGACGACGACGCCGGCCTCCTCGAGCAGCTTCAGATGCCTTGAGACGGTCGGCTTGGAGACGCCGAAGTCCCGCGTCAGCACTCCGACGGTCGCCGCACCGCCGCTCAGCCGCTCGACGATGTCGCGCCGAAGCGGATGGGCGAGAGCTTTGAACGCATCGTTAGCCATTTTGCTAACTATATAGTCGACCCGGCAGACTCAGACACCAGGAGAGCGATCGATGACCGAGCACAGGATCGGGACGCAGGAGGAATGGCAGGCGGAGCGCGGCGCGCTGCTCAAGGAAGAGAAGGAGCTCACCCGCCGGGGCGACGAGCTGGCCCGCAAGCGACGCGAGCTTCCCTGGGTGCCCGTCGAGAAGGACTACCGGTTCGAGACCGAGGGCGGCCCGAAGACACTCGCAGACCTGTTCGACGGCCGGTCGCAGCTGCTCGTGTACCACTTCATGTTCGGGCCGGATTGGGACGCCGGCTGCCCGGTCTGCACCTCGATCACCGACACGCTGAACGCTCAGGTCCCGCATCTGAAAGCGAGGGACACGACGCTGCTGCTCACGTCCCGCGCGCCGGTCGAGAAGCTCCTCGCCTACCGAGGCCGGATGGGCTGGAGCATCGACTGGGTCTCGAGCGGCGGCAGCGACTTCAATCACGACATCGGCTTCCAGGCCACCCGAGAGGAGCTGGCGCCGTTCCTCAGCGGGCCGATCCCGCCCACCGTCAAGCTGAACGCCGAGCAGTGCGGCACGGACGTCGGCGGCTACGTCTCGGAGGGCCCGGGCATGAGCGTGTACGCGCTGTCGGACGGCACCGTGTACCGGACCTACGTGACGACGGCGCGTGGCCTCGAGTTCGGCATGGCGTACTACGGTCTGCTCGACCGCACGCCGAAGGGACGCAACGAGGCCCCGGACCAACCGCTGTGGGTGCGCCGCCACGACGAGTATTGATTCGGGACGCCGAGCCGACGGAGGCGCCGGCGCTCGAGGCGTTGCAGCGCCGGTCCTCCGACGTGTGGGCGGAGTACCGAGAGCAACTCGCCGCCCATCCCGACGCGATCGAGCTGCCCCGGGCGTTCATCGACAGCGGTTGGGTGCGCGTGGCGCTCGACGACGGCGGGACGCCGGTCGGCTTCTCGGTGCTCATCCCCGGCGACGATCAGGTCCATGAGCTGGACGGGCTGTTCGTCGAACCCGAGCAGATGGGTCGGGGCGTGGGACGCGCGCTGGTCGAAGACGCGGTGGCGCGCGCCTCGGCCAACCGCGGCGCACGGATCGAGGTGACCGCTGGCCCAGCCCAGGGGTTCTATGAACGGGTGGGCTTCGAGACGATCGGTCCGGCCCAGACCCGATTCGGCCCCGCGGTCCGGATGGCTCGCGGCCTTCAGGCGTAGTCGACGACGAGGTGCGGCAGGTAGGGACGTTCCAGCGCGGCGACCTCGTCGTCGCTCAGATCGATCGACAGCGCGGCGATCGCGTCGTCGAGGTGGCCCTCGGCCGTCGCGCCGACGATCGGCGCCACCACACCGGATCGGCTCATCAGCCAGGCGAGGGCGACCGCGGCGGGAGCAACGCCTCGCGCCGACGCGACAGCGCGGACGGCGTCCAGGACGTCGAAGTCGGCGGGCCGGTCGGGGCGCGCCGTCGACGCCCTGACGGTGTGGGCCCGGCCGTCGCGCTCGCGGGTTCCGGCCACGAGGCCACGCGCGAGCGGGCTGTAGGGGACCACCCCGACGCCCATGTCGCGGCACATCGGCAGCAGCTCGCGCTCGTCCTCGCGGTTGACGAGGTTGTAGCGGTTCTGCATAGACACGAATCGGGTCAGGCCGCGTGCAGTCGCGACCGCCTGCAGCTTGGCGAACTGCCAGGCCGCCATCCCCGTGGCGCCGATGTAGCGGACCTTGCCGGCGCGGACGACGTCGTCCAGCGCGACCATCGTCTCCTCGACCGGGGTGTCCGGGTCGAACCGGTGCACCTGGTAGAGATCGACGTACCCGGTCCCGAGGCGCTTCAGCGAGGCGTCAAGGGCCGAGTGGATGTGCTGGCGGGATAGGCCGCGGTCGTTGGGCGCCGGGCCGGTCGGGTAGAACACCTTGCTCGCCACCACGTAGTCCTCGCGCCGTGTGAACAGCTTCGCGAGCAGACGCCCGGTGATGACCTCGCTCGCGCCGTCCGAGTACATGTCGGCGGTGTCGAACAAGGTGACCCCGCGCTCCACCGCCGCGCGGACGATCGGTTCGGCGCGGTCCTCGGGGAGGGCCCAGGGCTGAAGCTCGGGATCGCCGTAGCTCATCATGCCCAACCCGATCCGCGAGACCTTCAGGCCCGAGCTTCCCAGTTGCCGGTACTCGATGCAGTCGAGGATGACCGATCGGACGCCGGGCGTACACCCTCAAGCGAAGGCGTTCCGGTGTTCCCGCCTGGGCTTCGAAGGCAAAACTCGACGTCCGATGGCCTGTGTTAGCTTCCGACCGGCTGCGCCGGTGGCCGCAACTCCACACCGGGGAGGCGGTTAAGAGACCACGGGTGGTGCCGTTGGCAGGGGACTCCCCACGCCCTGGCCGGTGGCGCAGCGCCGAACTGGAACCCGAGCGCCTAACAGGCGGGAAAGTAGAGTCTCGGATGCTCAGACGTAGGTTGCGCGTGCTTCTGTCGATCGTGGCCGGCCTTGGATTTGGGGTGGTGATGCCCGCGACGGCGGGCGCGGTGGTGATCGGCATCGGCGACAACAACCCGGCTATGTTCTCCGATCCACGCTTTGCCGCGCTGGACATCACCACGGCTCGGTACACGATCCCGTGGGACGTCGTCACCCGGGGTGCCGACCGCGCAGATCTGAACGCATTCCGCGGGTGGTTGAGCGCGGCCCAGCAGGCGCACGTCAACCCGCTGATCTCGTTCGGCGCCGACTTCACGAATCCGGCGGCGAATTACGTGCCGACCGTGGCGCAGTACAAGACGGCAGTGAAGGCGTTCCTCAAGCACTTTCCGCAGATCAAGCTGTACACGCCGTGGAACGAGCCCGATTTCTCCTACCGCACGCTGGCCCGCAACCCGACTCTGGCCGCCAACTACTTCAACGCGCTGTCCGCGATGTGCCGCGGCTGCACGGTGCTGGCGGGCGATGTGTACCTCCCGACGACGGGCGTGGCCACGATCGACCACGCCGTCGCGCGCCTTGGTCCGTGGCTGAAGGCCTACGTAAAGGGCCTGCATCACCGGCCCGCCGGGTGGGCGCTCCACGACTACACCGAGATCCGCGCGCGCAACACCTCGCAGCTGCAGACGCTCATGTCGATGACCTCCGGCCCGATCTGGCTGGACGAGACGGGTGGAGTGCTGCGCCGGGGCCACTGGCAGTACCCCAACCAGAGCGCGGCCGCGGCGGCCAAGGACGAGCAGTATCTCCTCTCGCTGAGCAAGCGCTACCACCGGATCGCGCGCATCTACCACTACGAGTGGCAGGGCAACACGTCCGCTGGGTGGGACTCGGGCCTGATCGCTCCAAACGGATCGACCCGGCCCGCATACAACGTTCTGCTCAACTGGATCAGTCATTAGGGATCGGGTCAGTGACATCCGAAATCGAGTGGATTCGTGAGTTCGTGCCGCGTTGGCTCGCGGCATGGAACTCACATGAGCCGGACCGCGTGTTGGGGTTCCTCACCGATGATGTGGAGATACGCGACGACTCGTGGCCGGAGACGATGCACGGACACGCCGACGTTCGCGAGTTCCTCGAGGCCCTGTGGCGCGCGGTCCCGGACATGACCTTCGAGTTGCTGGACGGGCCGTACGTGGTCCCGGGCGAGCCGCGCGCCTCGTTTCACTGGCGCGGCTCCGGGACCTTCACCGGGCGAATGGACCCGCCGGGCTTTGCCCCCACCGGTCGCCGTTGGGAGGTCGACGGTGTGGATTTCCAGGAGTACCGCGGTGAGCGAATCGCCAAGCTCAGGGTCATCTTCGACCTGATGACGGTGTCCCGGCAGCTCGGCGTGATGCCGGCCACTGGGAGCACCGCCGAGCGCGCCATGGCGGCCGCGCAGCGCGGGGTCGTGCGGGCGCAGCAGGCGTATCGCCGGCGCCGGCCGGACTAGTAGATGGTTGATTCCGCTATCCCGAGGCGCGCGGGCGCTGTCGGCTGGCGGCGGCCCCGGGGCGCGTTGGCTCCGAACGTGCACAAGCGCTCATCTGCCCCCTTGGGGGCTGAGCCATGCGCGGGTTTGCAGCTGTGAGGTGAAGAAACTCGCTCGGGGGTTAGAGCGATGGACGCCGTGAGCGCTTTTGCAGGTCCCGCGCCCCAAGGGGAACCTGCTTAATCCGTCACGGGTGCCACCCACCCGAGGGCGTGCCGAACTATGCACGCCCCACATGCATTACTCGTCACGCTCCGGCGGATCACCGGTGCGTGACGAATTACGCACCCTCCCCCCGCGCCCCGCGGCCGAAGGGCCGGCCTCGCCCGCGCTAGCCGGCGCCGTCAGCGGCCGCGTGAACCAGGCCGGCGTGTCGGTTAGACCGGCGTGTCGGCAAGGCAGCGAGGGGCGTGGGGGCGCGCCGGCGCCCGCGCGAATCCGAGGGCGGACCGGGTGCAAACACGCTCGAAAGTCCCCCCGCCGCGTCGCCAACCGGGACATAAGCACCCGGCAGGTGCTTTGTGCTTATGTCCCCGACGCGCGGCCGAGGGCGGCGGTTTCGGGAGATAAGCGCCGTCAAATTCGCCGGCGTCCGCCAGCGCCAATCCGTCGCGTCGGCACACGTTCACTGCGCATCGATCGCCGCCAACACGTCGAGATTCGCGGCGCGCCTCGCCGGCCAGCTGGCGGCGATCAGCCCGAGGACCGCGGACAGGACCACGAAGGCGATCAGGCTGGGCACCGGGACGGCGATCGTGGTCACGCCGTTGTTGCGCAGCGCGTAGGCCAGGACGATTCCAAGCGCCAACCCGCGGAGGATCCCGACCACGCCTCCGAACAGCGTGATGATCACCGACTCCGAGCGGATCATCGACCTGACCTGCCGGCGCTTCATTCCGACCGCGCGGAGCAGGCCGATCTCGCGGGTGCGCTCGAACACCGACAGCATCAGCGTGTTGACGATCCCGATCAATGCGATCACCACGGCTAGGGCGAGCAAGACGTAGACGAGCCCGAGCAGCTGGTTGACGCTCGCCTGCGCGGACGCCTCGAACTGAGCCCGCGTCTTGTACGAGACGTTCGCGTAGGGCTGGAGCACACGGTTCAGGGTGCCGCCGAGCCCGACAGTGCCGGGAGCGGCCCGCAGTAACACGGCGATCGGAAGCGGGTTGTCGAAGTGCGAGAGGAAGAATCGCTCACCGGTCAGGTAGCTCCCGAGCACCGGGTTCGACTTGAAGATCCCGCCGACCCGCATCGTCCTCGAGCCGGTCTGCGCGAACTTGACCAGCGCCGTCGAGCCCACGTGGAGGTGGTCGGCACGGGCGGTGTTCGTATCGACCAGCAGCTCGCCCGCGGCCATCGCGGGGGCTCCGCTGCCGTCGACGACGTGGAGCGTGACCGTTCGGGACAGATCGCCGGTTGACGCCGCGGTCAGCGTCGACAGGGAACCTCGCACCTCGAACCGCCCCTGGTAGACGACCGTGGCGGTCCGAACCCCGGGCAAGCGCGAGACGCCACCCACGGCGGACTTGCTGAAGCCGCCCTGGCCGCTGACGATGTAGTCCGCGCTCACGGCGCTGTCGACGCTGTTTCTGGCCGACGAACTCAGGGACGCGCCGAGGACGGCGACGGTGGACACCAGCGACAGTCCGATCATCAGCGCCGCGGCGGACTGCGCCGTCCGGCGAGGATTGCGGATGGAGTTCTCGCGCCCGAGCCGGCCCGGCGTGCCGAGCAGCGCGGCGAGCGGCCAGCCGAGCACACCCGACACTGGCCGGGCCACGACCGGCGCGAGCCGCGCGGTGGCGATCACGAGCGCCAGCCCGCCGATCCCCACCAGGCCGAGCGAGGGCCCGGTCACCCCGGCGATCAGTGCGACGAGACCGACAAGACCGAAAGCGGCGCCGGCGATCACCTGACGTCGCCCCACCATCAGCCCTGACGAGTCCTCGGTGGGCTCGACCAGCGCGGCCACGGGCGCGATCCGTACAGCACGCCGAGCGGGGACGATCGCCGACAGCACGGTGACGATCACGCCCACGGCGATCGCCACGACCGCGGTGCGCGCCTCGAACACGAGCGGCGCCGACGGCAGCACGATCCCGAACGCCTTCAAGAGCGCCTTCAATCCAGATGCGGCCAGCACACCCAGCCCGAGTCCGATCAGCGAGGCGATCAGTCCGACCAGCGCCGCTTCGGTGAGCACCGACCGGAAGATCTGCCGCCGGCTCGCTCCGACCACGCGCAGGAGCGCGAGCTCGCGGGTCCTCTGCCCGACGGTGATCGAGAAGGTGTTGAAGATCGTGAACCCCCCGACGAACAGCGAGATCAGCGCGAAGATCAACAGCGCAGTCGAGATGAACGAGAGCGAGTTGTTCACCGAGGTCGAGAGCTCGCTCGCGACGGTCTGGCCGCTGACCACCTCGGCACCGGGCGGCAGCGTCGCGGCGATCGCGCGCTGAACCCGGACGGTGTCGGCGCCCGGTGCGGCCAGGACGCTGATCGTGTCGTAGGAGCCGCGGGCACCCAACAGCGACTGCGCGGTCGCCGGGTCGAAGCCGGCCAGCGTCACCCCGGCCAGGCTGTCGTCGGAGCCGAACGTGACCAGCCCGCTGATCGTGACTGTCTGCGGCCGATCCGGGAGGTTCACCAACACGCGGTCCCCGACGGCGAAGTGGTGCTTGGTCGCGGTTGCTTTGTCCATCACGACGTCATCGGGCCCCCCGGGGGCACGGCCGGCGACGAGCCGGTAGGGCGACAGCTGAGGGTTGGCGTCGAACGAGAACCCAAGGGTCGAGCTTCCGCCGTGACCGATCGCGTTGCCATCACGCGCCATGAACTGCGCATAGCCGGTCACCGACCCGAACACGTATGAGACGCCCGGGACGCGGCGGACCGCGGGAACGATCGACGCAGCCACCGGCTTACGGTCGGCGGTGCTGTTCACCGCGGTCGTGCCCGTGTCGAACGCGGACTTGCCGCGGATCTGAAAGCTGACGTGCTGGTAGGCGGTGCCGATCAGGTCGTCGAACGTGCGGTTCAACGTGTCGCCCAACACGAGTGTGCCGGTGATAAACGTCACTCCAAGCACTATCGCCAGCGCGGTCAGCACGAGACGGAGCTTGCGAGTGAGCAGCCCGCGGATGGTCAATCTGCGCATGTCACCCACCCAGTCTCTTCATCTGTAACAGCACGGCGTCAGCCGACGGCGAGCGCAGCTCACCGACGACGCTGCCGTCGGCCAGGAACACGACACGGTCGGCGTAGGCCGCCGCCAGCGGGTCGTGGGTGACCATCACGATCGATTGCCCGTGCTCGCTCACCGCCCGCCGCAGGAACTCCAGGAGTTCGCTCGACGTGTTCGAGTCGAGGTTCCCGGTCGGCTCGTCGGCGAAGATCAGCTCCGGCCGTCCGATCAGCGCCCGCGCGCACGCGACGCGCTGCTGCTGACCTCCGGACAGCTGGCCGGGACGGTGGGAGAGCCGGTCGGCAAGCCCGAGCTGGCCGACCAGCACGTCGAACCAGGCGAGGTCGACGGGCGTCCCGGCGAGGTCGGCGGCGAGGGTGATGTTCTCCGCCGCGGTCAACATCGGAACGAGGTTGAAGGACTGGAACACGAAGCCGACCCGGTCTCGGCGGAGCTGGGTGAGCGCCGCGTCGTCGAGCCGTCCGATCTCGTCGCCGCCGACGAACGCCCGGCCTGAGCTCGGCGCGTCCAGCCCGGCCACGCAGTGCATCAGCGTCGATTTGCCGGATCCCGACGGTCCCATCACCGCGGTGAACCGGCCGCGCTCGAACTCCACGCTGACTCCGTCCAGCGCGCGCACCGCGACCTCTCCGCTGCCGTACGTCTTGACCAGATCTATCGCATGAGCCGCGGGCGAATGCGGCCCTGTGTGGTTTTGGATCATTGCCGCCTCGAGTGAATTCGTGAACATGGGCGGCAAGGTATTTCCGCCATGCCCGGCTGTCATCGGCGCGGGGGCCGAACCTGAATCTCCACCCCTGGGTGGACGGCCGGCAGCCGCGCTCCACCCGGTGGCCGATGACGCCGGGACACGCGCGGCCTATCGTTCGGTCACATGTTGGGTGCGGTAAGTCGATGGCTCCGGCGCAGCTGGATCACCCGCGGCGAGGACGGGGACGGGTCGGCGCCGCTCGAGGCGGTGGCGTGGCGCGCGTTCGGGTTGGTGGTGCTCGCGGTGTGCATCGCGGTGACGTTCGCGACGCACCCGTATCCACGCTTCCACGGCCGCGACGCCGTTGTGCTCGCGTCGTTCGTTGCGCTGGTCGCGGCCGCGATCGCCGCCCACCCGGAGCGAACCGACATGCCACGCCGCCGGGTGCTCCTGGCGCTCGTCGGCGTGATCGTCGCGGCGGGCGTGCTGGGCTCCGCTCAGCCGCACGGGATCTGGGTCGTCGGCCCGTACTACGCGGTCATCGTCGGTGCGCTCCGGCTCGACCGCCGCGCCAGCCTGTTCATCCTTGCCCTCGCGGTCGTGCCGTTCGTGGGCGGCTACCTGATCAAGGATCAGGCCATCGGTGCCCTGGGGTTCGTGTTCGGCATCGTGCCCTGGTTCCTGGCCATGCGCCTGCTGCATCGGGTGGTCGATCAGCGCGACGCGCTGCAGGCCTCCCGGGCGGCGGAGTCCCGGGCCGCCGCCGCGGCCGAACGGGGCCGGCTGGCGCGGGAGATGCACGACGTACTGGCCCATTCGCTGTCGGCGCTCGCGCTGCAGCTCGAGACGACCCGAGTGCTGGCGCGCCGCCGCGGGGTCGACGAGGACGTGGCGATCGCGATCGATCGCGCCCACCACCTCGCCGCCTCCGGCCTCGATGAAGCGCGCCGCGCGATCGCGGCCGAACGCGGGGACGAGCTCCCCGGGCCGGAGCGGATCGGCGCGCTCGCCGACGCGTTCGCCGAGCAGAGCGGCCTGCCGGTCGCGTTGGAGGTCCACGGCGAACCGCGCGAGCTCGCCCCCGAGGCGCGGCTCGCGGTCTACCGCACGGCGCAGGAGGCCTTGACCAACGTCCGCCGGCACGCCGTCGCCGATCGAATCGACGTGACGATCGATTACCTGCCCGATAGGACCGTGCTCGTCGTCGAGGATCACGCGATCGACGGGTCCGCCCCGCCGGTCGCGGTCGGCGTCACAGGGGCTGGGTACGGACTGGCGGGTATGCGCGAGCGCGCCGAGCTGCTCGGGGGCGAGCTGCTGGCCGAGCCGACGGGCACCGGCTTTCGCGTCGAGCTACGCCTGCCGGACGGCGAGCCGTGAGCGAGCCCTCGGGCCGCGATCCGGTTCGGGTCCTGCTGGCCGACGATCAGCGCCTGGTTCGCGAAAGCCTTGCGACGTTGCTGGGCCTACTCGGCGGGATCGAGCTGGTCGCCACCGCGTCCGACGGCGAGGAGGCGCTCGCGCTGAGCGGGCGGCACCGCCCCGACATCGTGCTGATGGATCTTCGGATGCCGCGGATGGGCGGGATCGAGGCGACCCGGCTGCTGCGCGAGCGCCAGCCGGACGTGCGCGTGATCGCGCTCACGACCTATGCCGACGACGAGAGCGTGCTCGGCGCTCTGCGCGCGGGTGCGCGTGGGTATCTGACCAAGGACGCCTCGAGCGAGGACATCCGTGCCGCGATCCTGACCGTGGCGGCGGGAGCCGCGGCGCTCGACCCGGCGGTCCAGAACCACGTGGTGGCTGCGCTGTCGGACGACGCGCGCCGGCCGAGCGTGTCGACTGCATCCGCACTGCCCGACGACCTGACCCCACGCGAAGCCGAGGTGCTCGCGCTGATCGCCGAGGGCCTCACCAACGCCGAGATCGCCGAGCGCCTGTTCGTCAGTCCGACCACGATCAAGTCCCACATCAACCACCTGTTCGCCAAGGCCGGGCTGCGCGATCGCACGCAGGCCGTCAACTACGCCTACCGCACCGGCATCGCGACTCCGCCCCAATGAGCAGCCCGTATGAGTTTGGTAAGTCTTCCGCGGGTGGGGGTAAGAGATTTGCTACATGGAAGGTGTGGACGGCGATCTCATCTGGGAACTCCGGCGCCTGCTCGCTTGGTCGGGCGGCACCATCGCCGACGTGACGCAGGCCCTCGAGCTGCGCGGCAGCGAGCTGGACGCCGACGCGCGCTCGCTGCTCCAGGACGAACTCGACGCGCTCGACTCCGACCTGGCGCTGCTCAGGGCGGTCCTGACCGAGCGGATGGACTGGGACAGGGCGTACGAGCGCTTGCTGGCCGGCGAGATCCCGCCCCTCGACGAGCACGCGCTCAGTGCCGACGAGGACGAGGACGAGAACGAGCCCAACCTCTGGTAGGGCTACCGTTTCGACGTCAATGGACGTCGAGCATGCGATCCACACCCGCCGCACGCACAAGGCGTTCGGCCCAGAGCCGGTTCCGCGCGACACCCTGGACGAGCTGTTCGAGCTGGCCCGGTGGGCGCCCAACCACCGTCTCACGAACCCGTGGCGGTTCCGCGTGCTCGGGCCACGCGCCCTCGCGAACTTGAAAGAGGCGGCCGGCCCCGACGCGGCGGCCAAGCTCGACCGCGCACCGACGCTGGTGGCCGCCACCTCCGTTCGATCCGAGGACCCGGTCCAGGACCAGGAGGACCTCCTTGCCAGCGCGTGTGCGGTCTACGTGGTTCTGCTCGCGGCGCACGCCCGCGGGCTCGCGGGTTACTGGCGCACGCCCGGGGTTCTGAGAACCCAGGCCGGGCTCGAGGCGCTTGGCATTCCCCCCGGCGAGCGGTTCGTCGCGCTCATCCACCTCGGCTCTCCGCGACAGGAGAAGGAGGCTCCGCCGCGACTCCCGGTCGCGGACGTGGTCACCTACCTCGCCTGACCGCGCTTTCTTATCGCCTTCTAGAGACTTTCTGCGGCTGTTCTTCATCGAGCCGCTCAGCCTGAGACGAATGCACAGCGACGCCTCGATGTTCGTCCGATTGGGCACGGTTCTCCTGGTCATGGTCGGCGTCGTCGCGGCCGGCGTGGTTGCCGTCAGCGCGGGCATCGTCAGGCTCCCGCTCCTCCATCACAGCGGCCAACGCTCCCAGACGACCACCCTCGCAGCCCAGCACACGGCGGCCAACCGCCAGTGGGCCTCCGCGTTCTGCACGAACCTCATGGAGTGGAAGAACGCCATCAAGCGCGACGGGACAAGCCTCGATCCGAGCCTGGGCCCGGTCGCGCGGATCAAGGACGCAAGCGCCGCGACCACGCAGATGCTGGGCGAGCTCGACAAGCTCGGGCTCCCTCCGGCGGGACAGACCCCGCAAAGCCGCGCCGAGGCAAATCACCTCCGCTCCGTGCTGCGATCACGGGCGCGCAAGCTGCAGGCCGACGCAAACAGCGTCGCAAGTGGGAATCTGGCCGCAATCGGCACCCTGGTCACCGACCTGAACAACGACAAGGCAATGGGTAGCGAGATCGGCAACGAGCTGCAGCGAGTCGTGTCCGCCGACCTGGGTCTTTCCCTGGCCGAGACGAGCACCTGCCGTCAGCTCGTCGGAATCCCGATCTGAGCGTCTAAATATTCCCGGGTCGGACTAAAGACCCGGCGCAATCTATGGGCATGTGCCCAATGGGCACCCGCGTCTCCCCGTGTCAGCATCGCGCACCTGCAATCGCGCCCACCGACGGAGGAGACCATGACGACCATCGCCCCATACGCCCTCGACAACGCCTGGCACGCCGAACGGGCCCGGTTGGACAGTCTCACCGGCCTGTACGACCCGGGTACCCTGACCCTGTGCGATCGGCTGGGGCTCGCGCCGGGCTGGCGCTGCCTCGACGTCGGAGCCGGGACCGGCACGCTCGCCCAGGCCCTCGCCGCCCGAGTCGCGCCGTCCGGGGACGTGGTTGCGGCCGACATCGACACCCGATTTCTCGAGCCGCTGAGAACCGCGCGCTTGACCCCAATCGCGCTCGACGTGACCGCCGAGCCGCTCCCGAAAGCGCAGTTCGACCTGGTCCACGCTCGCCTGCTGCTGGAGCATCTCCCCGCCCGCGACGAGGTCCTCGCGAACATGGTCCGTGCCGCCAAACCCGGTGGCTGGGTGCTGGTGGAAGACTTCGACTGGGCGACGGCGCTCCTCGTCGACCCCCCGTCCGAGGTCCAGCACCGGGTGGCGACCGCGATCCAGTCGGTGTTCACGAGCCACGGCTACGACGCGTACTACGGACGGTCGCTGCCGCGCCGACTCCGAGCAGCCGGCCTGACGAACGTCGCCACGCACGCGCAGTCGATCCAGGTCGACGCCGATCCCGACCGCGGCGTACCCCAATGGGAACTGCTCGCCGACCAGCTCGCGCCCGCCCTGCTTGGCGCCGGGCTCGTCGACCGACAGGACCTGGTCGACTTCCACGACCTGTGGCACGACGGCGACACGGTCTGCTTCGCTCCGCTCATGGTCAGCAGTTGGGGGCAGAATCCGGGCTGACCAACCACCAAAGGAGTCGACATGCCGGTCGGGAAGGCACGAACCAAGGCGGAGAAGAGCGACGGCGAGGCGTTTCACCTCGTCGTCCCGTGCTACGCCGACATCGACGAGGACGTCATCAAGGACCACCTGAAGCGCGATCAGTTCTTCTGGCTCGACCTGACCGCGCCCAACCAGGAAAAGCTCGCGATGCTGGGCGAGCTGTTCGGTTTTCACCCGCTGGCGCTGGAGGACGCGGAGGAGTGGCACCAGCGTCCGAAGCTCGACAACTACGGCGAGTACGTGGTGCTCGTGTTCTACGGTGCCAAGCAGCAGACCCGGAAGGGCCAGGCCCCCCTGCTCGAGGTCCATCTATTCATCTCCGGTCACTACCTGATCACGGTGCACCGCGACCCCCTGCCGCTGTTCGAAGACGAGCGTCACCAGCTCGACGGTCAGGTGATCCACAGCGAGCAGTTCGTCATCTACCGAGTCCTCGACGCGCTCACCGACAGCTTCTTTCCGGTCCTCTCCGAGATCGACGACGAGATCGACGACCTGGAGGCCGCGGTGCTGGCCGACCCGACCGATGAGCAGCTCGAGCGGCTGTTCGCGCTGAAGCGCCAGCTGATCGCGATGCGCAAGATCGTCACCCCTCAGCGCGACCTGTTCGCCCGCGGGGTGGACGAGGTGTCCGAGCTGCCCGGCCTCCAGCTCGACGCGCGCGACTACTTCCGCGACGTGTACGACCACCTGATCCGCATCAGCGACCTGATCGACTCCTACCGCGACCTGCTCTCAGGCGCCACCGATCTCTACCTGTCAACGGTCTCAAACCGCCAGAACGACGTGATGAAGCAGTTGACGATCATCGCGACGATCTTCCTGCCCCTGTCGTTCATCACCGGGTTCTTCGGCCAGAACTTCGGCTATCTGGTCAGAAACATCGGAACCGCGTGGTGGTTCTGGGCGCTCGGCGTCGGCAGCATCCTCGCCACTTGCATCGGGTTGCTGGTCTTCTTCCACCGCAAGGGCTGGGTCTGAATCACTAGTTGCGTCTGACACGTGGGCCTTTATAGGCTGTGGCCAAATCATCCGTGGGGAGAAGGGGAGATCTGTGATGCCCGTCGCAGTCAGGTTTCGCGTCGGCCTAGTGGCTCTCGTCGCGGCCGCGCTGGCCATCGCCGGCGCGGTGTGGGCGAGACCGGCCGCCGCCGCCAACGTGCACATCGACTGTTCTGAGAGCTCGCTGTGCGCGGAGGTCGCCAACTACGCCGACGTATTCGGCGCCAACTACTACGTCGGCCACGATGAGCCGACGGCGACGTTCTACTCGAACCGGCCCGGTTCGGGCAACAACATGCGCTACGTGTTCACGCTGCCGCGGGACCCGAGCACGTCGAACCCGTCGACCAAGTCCTACAACTTCCAGCTGGACGCCGCGATCTGGTTCGGGATGGCCCTGTGCGACACCCAGTCCTATCCCGAGCAGGTCAACTTCTGCCCGCCGGACAGCGACAGGAACATCGTCGATCCGGCGACGTCGCCCAACCACCCCGGGACGGCGTTCACGGAGCTGCAGTTCTATCCGCCCGGCTGGGTCGAATGGCCGGCGTTCCAGGTCGCGGTCGGCGCCGGCTCGTGTGACCCGACCAAGTGGTGCGCGGCGATGAACGTATTCAGCCTGCTCGAGGACCCGGTCAATGGGACCTTGCAGAACGCGACGTGCGCGGCCAAGGTCGGGATCGAGACGTTCGAGTTCGCGTTCGTGACGCACAACGGTCGCGCCCAGGCGCCGGCCAACCCGCTCGACGCGACCCTCCAGACCTACACGCCCGATCCGCGCAAGGACCTGTTCATGAACTCGGGCGATCGGATCCAGGTGACGATGCACGACACCCCACAGGGGGTTCAGGCCGAGTTGGTCGACCTGAACACCGGCCAGCAGGGCTCGATGACGGCCAGTCCGGCCAACGGGTTCGCGCAGTTCAAGTACGACCCGACCGGCACCAGCTGCATAGGCATCCCGTACGCGTTCCATCCGATGTACAGCACGTCGTCGGAGAAGACGCGGGTGATCTGGGCCGCCCACTCCAACAGCATCGGTTTCACCGACGAGATCGGCCACTTCCAGGCCTGCAACGGCCCCAACCCGATCCCGGCCACCCCGTTCGGGGTCGACGCGAGCGGCAATCCGATCAGCTGCCCGGCGGGGAACACCGAGGACAACGCCGAGCCGACGGACGTCGACGACAACTACTGCTTCCCGGCGTCGGAGTCGTCGCTCGTCCAATTGAACGGCTGTACGGACACCAACACCGGGTTCGACGGCGCGTCGTACCAGGCGGCGTGGGGCGACGGGAACCCGCTGCACCCGACGCCGATCCGGTTCACGAGCCCGACCACCGGACCGGGCTACAGCCGTCAGTACGAGCGAGCCGCGCTCGAGGCGGACCTCCCGCGCATCGAGACGACCGCGCCGAATGCCTGCAACCGGACTACCGGCGCGGGATGCACGCTGATCCCGCTGACCGACGATGGACAGCCGGCGCAGTTCTACCCGTACTTCAGCATCGCCGCTTCACATAGCGCACGCGATCGCTTCGTGGGCTTCGACGGCCACGGCGGACGCGGTGGCTGTGTCTGGCAGTTCGGGGCGACCCCGCCGGGGACCACGACCGACTTCGGCAAGAACGCCGGGTACGGGACGCTGCTGTTCAACCCCTACCTGGTGTTTGGCGGGGGCGGAGCCACGGCGCAACTGGCCAACGACTTCCGGAACGTGTTCTCGAGCAACCCGTGCCCGGCGTCGACGGACGAGCACCGCTGAGTTAGCGCGGACCACCGTCGGGCACGGACGCCCGACGGAACGGCCCCAGGGATGCCGAGCGAAGCGAGGCCCATAAAAATCCCTGGACGCAGCCTGGACGAGCACCTCGAATAAATGTCGAGCGCGTCCGACGCGGGCCGAGCGAGGTGTATCTTGGACCGCAGACGGCCATGTGGAGACGGCGAAGCCGGTACGGGGGCGTTCCGCCGAACTCTGGGGCATTGAATCCTGCATAGATCCTGCCGAACCGGCGCGCGCGCCGGCGGCGCGGAGTAGCGTTTTGTGGCGAACACCTTGGTTGGGGGAAGTATTTGTGGATGCCCTAATCGCAAGTGGCGGGGTCGCGTGCTTCATGGCCGAAGTTCGGCGAGCCCAACGCTGCCGGACCAAGACGTCCACCTCGAGTTCTAGGAGCGTTAGTTGATCAGCGCACTCCGCCGCCTGCCGACCCGAATCGCGATCATCGTCGCGTTCGGCACCGCGGCCACCGTCCTGGTGCCGGTCTCATCCGCGCAGGCCGATCTCATCAACCTGAGCGCGTGCAACCTGTCGCCGCTCAGCCAACCGTTCACGCCCTGGCTCGACCCGTCGTGGTACGAGCTCGCCCCCGGCGGGGACTTCGAAAGCGATTCCTGGGCGCTGACCGGCGGCGCCGAGCGCGTGCCCGGCAGCGAGCGGTTCGCGGCCACCGGCACGCAGGGAGACTGGTCGCTGTCGCTGCCGGCCGGCGCATCGGCCCAGTCGCCGGACACCTGCGTCGACGCGGCCTATCCCTCGATCCGCATGTTCACCTCAGGCACCGGGCTGGTCGCGGTCAGCGTGGTCTACGGCGACCTCACGATCCCGGCCGGCGTGGCCGTCTCGCTTGGCCGTGGCTGGCAGGCCAGCCTGCCGGCCCTGACCGAATCCGCGCTGGTCGCGCTCACGCAGGACGGCAGCGCGCAGGTCTCGATCAAGCTCACCACCCTGCTCGGTAACGTGCGCGTCGACGACGTGTTCGTCGACCCGTGGAATCGCAGCTGATGTAGGCCGCGGGGGTTGGGACCGGACTAGAGGATGCTGATCGACTCATACGAGACGCCCGGCGCCGAGAGCCTGCTGCTCGTCGGTCGAGAGCGTCATTCCGAGGGCGGCGCAGCCCGTCGCCTGCTGGTCACCGAGGCGGCGGCGGCGGCGATATTCGTCGTCGCCGCTGGGTCGTTGGCGTTGCTCGCGTCCTCCCCGCGCTCGTTCTCGTGGCCGGCGCTCGGGGTGTGCGTCGTCACCTACGTCATCGCTCGGCGCGTGCAATACCCGGTCGGGAGCGCGTGGAGCGCGCCGACCCAGTTGGTGTTCGTGCCGATGTTGTTCGTGCTGCCCACCCCGATCGTGCCGCTGGTCGTCGCCGGTTGTTCGGTCCTCGAGCGGCTCCCGCCGGTGATCGGTGGACACCTGGGGCCGTCACGGCTGCTCGCGGCGGTGGGAGACAGCTTCTACGCGCTCGGCCCCGCGCTCGTACTGGTGCTGTTCGGCGCCCAGCTGTTCGCGTGGGACCACTGGCCGGTGTTCGTGCTCGCGTTCGCGGCCCAGGTTGCGTTCGACCTCGGCGCCGGGCTCGGGCGCACCTGGTTCGCCGAGCGCATCCGCCCGTCCGGGCAGCTGCCGATGCTCTGGCTGTACGTCACCGACCTGTGTCTCTCCTGCGCGGGGCTGGTGATCGCGGCGTCCGCGTCGGACCGGCCCGGGCTGGTGCTCCTGGCGCTGCCGCTGGTGGGCCTGATGGGCCTGCTGGCTCGCGAGCGCCAGCAGCGCCTCGAGTACTCACTCGCCCTGACCAGCGCGTACCGCCGCACGACCACGCTGCTTGTGCAATCCCAGAGCTTGACCCAGGAGCTCCAGACGCAGTCGGGTGAGCTGCAGCGCACGAACCAGGAGCTCCACGAGAAGGCGCGGCTGCTCGCGGCGCAGAAGCGAGACATCGAGCTCAAGAACGAGGAGATCGAGCTGGCTCGGCGGGGGCTGGAGGAGAAGGCCGCGCAGCTCGCGCTGTCCTCGAAGTACAAGTCGGAGTTCCTGGCCAACGTCTCGCACGAGCTGCGCACGCCGCTGAACTCGATGCTGCTGCTCTCGCGCCTGCTCGCCGAGAACACCGAGGGCGCGCTCAGCGATCGCGAGGTCGAGTTCGCGGCGACGATCCACGCCGCCGGCAACGACCTCCTGTCGTTGATCAACGACATCCTCGACCTGTCCAAGGTCGAGGCGGGTCGCATGGAGCTCGACCTCACCGACGTCGCCCTGTCGGACGTATGCGCGGACGTCGAGCGTTCCTTCCGCCCGCTCGCCAACGAGAAGGGCCTGTCGTTCGCGATCGAGGTCGACCCGGCGCTGCCGGCGTCGATCGTCTCCGACGGCCAGCGCCTCGGGCAGGTGCTGAAGAATCTGCTGTCCAACGCCTTCAAGTTCACGCACGAGGGCGGCGTGAGGCTGTCGCTCGGATATCCGGCCGACGGGACGGAGATGCGCAGCGATGCTCTGCGCGGCGCCGGCCAGGTGATCGCATTCTCGGTGACCGACACCGGGGTGGGCATCGCCGACGACAAGCTCAACCTGATCTTCGAGGCCTTCCAACAGGCCGACGGCTCGACCTCGCGCAAGTACGGCGGCACCGGTCTGGGGCTGTCGATCTCGCGCGAGATCGCGTGGCTGCTCGGAGGCGAGATCCAGGTGGAGTCCGTCCTGCGCCTGGGCAGCCGGTTCTCGCTCCTGATCCCGACGACGCCGCGGGTGCCGGGTAGCGCGCACGAGCCCGCGCCGATCGGGCGCCCCGGACTGCCGGCGGCGCGCGCCGAGGCGCCGGGGATGACCGACGACCGGGACCGGATCGGGCCCGAGGACCGCACCCTGCTCGTGATCGACTCCGACGCCGGGCGCGTGCGCGCGGTGCTCGACGTCGTGCACGCTCGCGGCGAGATGGCGATCGTCGCCGCCGAGACTTCGGCCGCCCTCGAGCTGACCCGCGAGCACCAGCCGTGGGCGGTCGTGCTGGCCGGCGACGCCAAGCGCGTCGAGGCGGGGCTGGCCGAGCTCAAGCAGCAGCCGGATACGCGTCACCTCCCGGTGGTGGCGGTCGGCGGCCTGGCCGCTCGCCTGCCGATCCTGCGACTGGGCGCCGCCGCGTTCGTGGAGCGCTCGGTCGACGGCCACGACCTGGACGCCGCGCTCGATCGCGTCGCCGCGCTCGCCCACACGCGCGAACGGCGGGTGGCGCTGCTCGCCGATCCCGCCGACGTCGACGAGCTCGCGGCAGTGCTGCGCAGCATCCATGACGTCGAGGTCGTTCCGGTCGACCCGAGCCAGGGCGCCATCACGCTTCGCGCCGCCGCGTACGACCTCGCGGTGATGGCGCTCGACGGGGCCGAGGTCGACGCGTTCGCCACGCTGCGCGAACTCGTCACCGACCAGGCGGTCGGCGATCTTCCGCTCATCGCCTTCGTGCCCGGCGCGCTGACCAAGGTGCAACGAGCGCGGCTCGACGCCCTGGCCAAGGCGGCGGTGATCACCATCGTCGACTCGCCCGAGCTGCTCGTCGACCGCGCGACGCTGTTCCTGCACCGGGCGCAGGCGACGCTGCCCAGCTCGATGCGCAGCCTGCTCGACCGCCTGACCGTCGGCGACGCGCCGCTGCACGGCAAGAAGGTGCTGGTGGTCGACGATGACATCCGCAGCGGCTTCGCGCTCACCTCGATGCTCGAGCTGCACGGCATGAAGGTGATCTACGCCGAGAACGGCCGCGAGGGGCTTGAGCGCCTGCAGCAGCACGCCAACACCGATCTCGTGCTGCTCGACATCATGATGCCGGAGATGGACGGGTACGAGACCGCGCGGGCGATCCGCGCGATTCCGCGCTTCGAGGACCTGCCGATCATCTCGCTGACCGCGAAGGCGCTGAAGGGCGATCGCGAGAAGTCGATGGCGGCCGGCGCGTCGGACTACATCGCCAAGCCGGTCGACGTCGACCAGCTGGTCGCGATGATGCGCAACTGGCTCGCGCCCACTCGCTAGGCAACGTGGGGTGCGACTGGCTGCTGGTTGACGGATCGAGCCTGATCTTCCGGTCGTACTACGGGGCGCTGCGCGGCCCCGCGAATCCGCAGCGAAGGGATGTGAACGCGGTCGGGCCGTTCCTCGAGCGGCTCGCCCGGCTGATCGTCCAGCGCCGGCCGCGCCACCTTGCCGTGGCCGACGACGCGGCCTGGCGCCCCGGCTGGCGCGTGGAGTCGATCCCCACCTACAAGTCCCACCGGGTGGCCGAACCGATCCCTCCCGCGCTCGCGCCGCAGGTGCCGATCATCCAGGCCATCCTCGCCGCGATCGGGATCGACATGGTCGGGGTGCCCGAGTACGAGGCCGAGGACGTGATCGCCACATGGTGCGCGCTGGCTCCGGGCACGATCGAGATCTCGAGCGGGGACCGCGACCTGTTCGCGCTGGTGGAGGATCCGCGGGTGCGGGTTCTGTACCCGGAGAAGGCCGGACAGGCGGTGATCGACGAGTCCGAGGTGACGCGTCGCTACGGGATCCCCGGGCGGCGGTACGCCGACTTCGCGATCCTCCGCGGAGATCCGTCCGACGGCCTGCCGGGTCTCCGGGGCGTGGGGGCGGTGACCGCGGCGGGGATGATCCGGCGGCACGGCGACGTCGCCGGCGTGCTGCGCGAGCGTCAACTGAGCGATGCCGACCGCGCGTACCTGGAGAGCGCGATGCGCGTGGTCCCGCCGGTAGCCGATCTGCCGATCGACCTCCCCCCCGGCCGCCGCGATTCCTACCCCGACGACGAGGCTGCGCTGCGTGCGTTGGCGGCGCGGTTCGGCGTGGGTGACGCGTGCGCGCGTCTGCTCGACGCAGTGGCTGCTATTCGAGCTTTGGAGGCGTGACCCCTGCCTCGAGCATCGCCTCGTAGAGACGCGATGCCGCCGAGGAGAGCTCTCGGTCCCCGAGCCGGCCCCGCTCGAGCAGGATCGCGATGTACTCCCGCACGCAGGTCAGCAGCGCCTCCGCCTCTTGGCGGGTGAACTCTGGAGTCACTGCCCGGGACCTGGCCGTGGCCACAGCCTCAATATACGAGGCCCCGCCCTCCGACGGGAGGACGGGGCCTCGGTAATGCGACTACCTGGTGCTAGTGGCGGCCGTGCTGCTTGTGGCCGTGCTGCTTGTGGTTGTGGGAGTTGTGCTGGTGCCGCTTGTGCTCGTGCCACTTGAAGCCGAACTGCTGGCTGGACACGGTCGCAACCTGGCCACCGTCGAGCCGCTCGGTCACGCGCAGGTTGACCTGCAGGTGGTGCCGGACGGCCAGCAGGTGCCGCCCGATCTGGTTGAGCGGGATCTGCACGGTCTGGCTTTGGCCGGCGGCCAGCGTGACGCTGGTGGTCCCGACGACCACTCGGTTGTGATGCAGACCGAGAGCGGTCAGGACCAGCGTCAGCTGGCACTGAGCGCCCGACGCTCCGTTGCACGTGACCGGGACGAACACCGTGGTGCCGATCGCCCTCGCGTGCCCCACCATCACGGTGCCGATGTCGGACGCGGTAGTCAGCGTCTGGTCGGCGCCGGTGAAGGTGCCGAAGTCCGTCTGGGCCACGGCCCGGTAGTGGATCACGGTGCTGGCGGGCAGCCCGCTCAGCTGCGCGCTGAACGCAGCCGGGCTGTTGCCGAGGCCGAGCGTCTGCACCGCGGTGCTCTGCCCGTAGGCGGTGGTGGCGCCGAACTCGAACGACACCTTGACCGCCGCGCCCTGCGGGTTCACGCTGCCGTTGAGCGTCGCCGCCGAGGTGGTGATCCCGCTTGCCGCGCCGGTCACCGGCACGCTGGGCTGATACGCGTCGGCGAACAGCGCACGGGGGCTGGTCCCGTTCGTGAACAGGAAGAACGGGGTCCCGAGCGCGCCGGCCGGGCACGCCTGGCCGTCCATGGTGAACGGATTGGCCGTGCAGCCGGACGAGATCGGCTCACGCACGTCCGCCTGGCCGGGGCCAGTGCCGGTCGGGGTGAGCGGGACGTCTGACTCGTCGAGCACGAACGTCGGGTTGGCCGCGTTCACGAAATGCCCGGCGAACGCCTTCGTGCCGGTGCTGGTCTCCTCACGCCAGGTCACGTAGGGCGTGTTGCCCGAGAACGTGATGTCCGCGCGCGTCGACTCGACGCCGGGGGTCGAGATCGGCGCTCCGCCGTTGACGATCTGGAAGTGCGGCGTCGGCGTCGCGACGAACCGCGACACGAACACCTGATGCACGCCGCCCACCGTCTCGTCCCAGGTCACCCAGGGAGCGGTCGGGTTGGCCGGGTTCATCGTCCCGGCCGCGACGCGCGGATCCTCGGCGTCCTTGGCCGGATTGCTGTTCAGCGAGCAAGCCTGCTCCGCATCCAGCGAGGCCGCGCAGCTGTTGGCCGCGTTGAGGATGCCGTTGCCCGTGTTCCCGATCACGTGCCAGTGAAAGCCACCGGACACGCCAGCGGTGGTGTCCGCTTCACCCTTGGCCGCGAACACCAGCTCGTTGCCGGCCAGCCCGGGCGTGCCCGGATTCTGCTCGTACCAGACCACCCACGGCACGCCGTCATTCGCGCCCGTGAACGCGATGTCCGGCTCGATCCCGTCGCGCTTAGTGTCGACGTTCAGGCTCGGGTCCAGGCCGCCGGGACCGACGCGCTGCACACCGACATCCTGGAAGCAGAAGCCTCCAACCGCCGGGATGTGGCCGGTTGCGTCGCGCTCACCCACCGGGGTGACGGTGTCGCAGTTCGTCATGCCCGGGCCCAGGGGCTTGGACACGAAGATCTGATTGGTCCCGCTTCCCGCCGGCGTCTTCTCCGTCTCCTGCCACGTGACCCACGGACCCGGCTTGGTCGGGTCGAGCGCCGAGCCGCCCGCCACGGACGGGTTCTCGGCGCTCTGATCGGTGTGGATGTTGAGCGACGGAACCGGCACGGTTCCGACGCCGCCGGTGCCCCGTCCCTGGCCCGCGAACACCCACTTGTTCTGGGTCGCGTCGAACCGGCTCGCGAACACGTTGTTGGCACCGAAGCCGGCGCCGAGCGTGTTCTCGTACCAGGTCGCCCACGGGACGGTCCGGCCCGCTCCCGCGAAGTCGATCGCGGGCGCCTCGCCGTCCTGCCCCTGATCGAAGTTCAGCGATCCGCTGAACGTCGGGCTGGCGCTGGAACGACCGCCCACCGTGCCGTTGCCGCGGGTCGTCCACGCGCCGTTCGCAAACGAGCGCGAGAAGATCTGATCGGCCCCGGATGACTCCTGCTGGCGGAAGATCGACCACGGCACATTCTTGTTACCCGCCACCAGCGAGCCCCCGACCACGTCCGCGTTGGTCGGGTCCTCGCCGCTCACGCTCTGCGCGGGGTTGATCCCCGCGGCCGGATCGTTGTTGACCTGCGCTCCGGGCGGCAAGGCCTGGAATGCCGCCGCCGCGGCGGCGCTGGCCAGGGCGATGAGCACGCCCAGAGCCACGATCGTGGTGAGGCGCCGCCGGCGCCGGCGTGGGCGACGGCCAGGTGGCTCGGACGCGTGACCCGGTGGCGCGGACGCGTGACCCGGTGGCGCGGACGCGTCGCCGAGTGGTTTCGCGGTCCCGAACCGCGGTGCCAGTGCGAACCGGGCGTGCCGGACCGAGCCGCCTTGGCGGAGCAGCTCGTAGCGCCGGCGCCGCAGCGCCGGAACGACCTCCGGGGTCAAACGAGCCGGATCGCCAACCACGGCGCCGGACGTGAGATCGATGGCGGCGACGATCTCGCCGCCGTCCTCCGCCACGAGCGCGCGGGCGCCCAGGCGTCGATGGTTCAGCCGCCCGAGCCGCGCCACGGCGGACTTGTCGTAGCGCGTCGCGGGGCGGATCTGGATTTCGGACTGTGACATTCGCGTTTCTCCTTGGAGTGTCAGTTGGTGGGTTACATGCCGCGGACGGAGATCACCGACCGGATGAACAGCCGCTCGAGGCGCAGGCGCAAGCGCATGCGCAAGTTCGAACGGTCTCGATCCGCGACGGCGTTACCGTCGAAGACCCCGATCGCCGCGACCGGTTCGTCGTTCTGCTCGGCGAACAGCACCATGCCTCGAGGCGCCGTACGACCGGAAAGCCGGGCGAGACGGTCGATCGATTCGCCGTCGCGCCCCTCCGCGATGCCGCCGCGGATTCTGGACGTGCGTAGTAGTTGCAGGGAATACATTTCGAAGACTCCTCGTGTGAGCGTCAGTAACTGGCGGCGGCATGATCAGTGCGCGGCCCCCCGGTTCGCACCGTGGACACCCCCCTGACTTAGCCGTCTGCATGCACTACGGCCGAGATCCCGAGACGGTTCTCGGCGGCGACGGCAGTCCGTACAGCGCTGGGCATCGCTCGGCGGCGAGCGCCGTGCAGCGGAGGGTGTGAGCGAACCTGCGGCCGCTGTCGAGGACGTCCCGGTGCGACAGAGTTGCCTTGTCGGGCAGGCCGCTGGCCGTGGACGTGTACCGAATGTAGATCGGATCCAGCGGGTCGAGCGTCGCCTCGCGCTCGGTGAGCGCGCGCTCATCGATACATGCGCCCTGGGCCAGGAAGGTGTCCCAGTCGCGTTCGAGCACGATCGGGTTGGGCAGCTCCGGACAGCCGCCGGCGCGCACCGATTCGAGCGTCATGAACAGGCTCACGCGCGCGTCGCGTACTGCGTACTCGAGCTCGGTCGGCGTTTCGGCCGAGTTGAGGTCAACCATGATCGCGCCGGCGCGTGCCGTCGCGAACTGCATCACGACCCATTCGTAGCGCTCCGGGGCCCAGACGCCGATGCGGTCCCCTTTGTGCACACGGTTGGCCAGCAGCGCACGTGCGGCGATGTCGGCCTCATCCCACAGCTCGCCATAAGTGGCTCGATAGCGCTGGTGAGCGACCACGAGTGCCTCGCGCCCGGCGAAGCGCTCGACGGTGCGCCACAGGTTCTGGCCGATCGTCTCCTCTAATAGGGGTGGCTCGTTCCGGCCGTCGGAATCGGACAGCATCGCGAAGCTCCTTTCGGGTCGTGGAGCTCCGCATCGTGGGCGGCGGGCGGCCCGGTTCGCACCGTGGACGCCCCCCTGAGTTTCGTCAGCCGGTCATCGCGCCGGCCAGCTGCTCTCGCGAGTCCAGCCCGAGCTTGCGGAACACGCTGGTCAGGTGGCCCTCGACGGTGCGCGCCGTGACAAACAGCGACTGGGCGATTTCGCGGTTGGTCAGCCCGTCGCCGGCCAGCTCGGCCACGCGTCGCTCGCTCGCGGTAAGCGACTCGACCCCGCCGAGGACCAGCCGGCGCGGTCGTGCGCCCGTCGCGCGCAGCTCGGTCTCCGCCCGCGCGGCCAGTGGCCGCGCGCCGGCGCGATGCGCCACATCGAGGGCCTCCCGCAGGTACTCGCGTGCCTCGCGCCGCCGGTTCCCGCGACGCAGGAGGGCCCCGAGGTCGGTCAGCGTGTGTGCGCGCGCGAGCCAGGCGCCGGCCCGGGCGAACCGCTCGACCGCCTCGCGGAGCTGCGCCTCGCCTCGCTGGCCCCCCGCGACCAGGCCGGCCGCTCGCAGCGCGACCCCGATGGCGCGCGGGGCCATGAACGCCTGCGCGAGCCGGAGCTCCTGGTCGGCCAGCCGCCCGGCCGCGTCGCGCTCGCCGAGCGCGATCAGGACGGTTGCCGCTTCGGAGCGCCACGGCACAAAGCCCGGGCAGGTGACGTTGCATCGCGTCATCAGCTCGCCGACCGCCATCAGGTCGGCCAGCCCCTCTCGCGCCCGGCCCTGCGCCACCCGCAGCCGGCCCCGGGAGTAGCGGAGCGTCGCGGCGGTCAGCGATCCGCTCTGCGCCTCGGCGTCGACGGGCGCGAGCACGGCCTCGGCCTCGTCGAGGTCGCCTCGCTCGACCAGCGTGTCGAGCAGGATGCCCGCGTTGAGCACCCGGTAAAAGGTCGGAGCCGGAAGCGCGTCGGCGGCCAGCGCCGTGCGCGTGTCCGCCTCGGCCGCCGCCAGGTCGCCGCGCCGCAGGGCCACCCAGCCGCGATGGGCCAGTCCGACCGCGAACCGCCCGCTGTCCCCGGTGACTCGAGCCGCGGCAATCGAGGCATCCAGGAGCGGCCCGACCTGCTCGTCACACTCGGCCCACACCAGCGACACGGTCACCTGCGAGAACCAGGTCGCGTGGGCGTACCAGGGACGATCGCTGCGACCGGCCAGCGCCGCCTCGCCCGCCGCGAGCGCCCGCTGCGCGAATTCGGTGCCGGCCGCGACCGAGTGGTTGGTGAGCACAGCGGCGAAGGCCGCCACCGCGAGCAGCTCGGGGGGCGCCGGGCCGGCTGCGGCGGCGCGGCGGAGCAACGCGTCGCGACGGCGGGCGATGGTCGGCGCCGTCTCGACGTCGATCAGCGCCACCCCGACCGCCGCGGCCTCGAGCCGCAGCCCGAGTTCCTCGTGGGCCGGGTCCAGCAGCGACGCCGCGCGGTCGAGCACCTCGACGGCGGCGCCCGACTTGTGGGCCCGGCCCAGCGCGAGCGCGAGCACCATCGCGGCGGCCACGCGCGAGGAATCATCGGCGGCGCTCGAAAGCGCCGCCTCCAGGTGAACCGGCCAGGTGGCGAACCCGGCGCTCGCCTCGGCCATCCCGAGCGCCAGGAGGAGGCCGGGCCGGCTGGCCGGGTCCGGCGGCTCCTCGAGCGCGCGGCGCAGGAACACCGCGGCGGAGTCGGGAGCGCCGCTTCGGGCCGCCGCGTCTGCCGCCGCCACGAGTTGCTCGACTACCCACGCGTCGGCTGCGGGCTCGCTCGCGAGCAGATGTTCGGCCACGCGCTCCTTTGTCCCCGGTTGCCCCGCGAGGAGCAGCGCCGCCAGACGGTGGCTGCGAGCCCGCTGGCCCGGTGTGAGCTCCGTGTAGATGCCGGTCCGCACGATCGGGTGTACGAAGGTCAGGGGACGCCCGAACTCCACGATGTCGGCCACCGCGAGCACGTCGGCTGCCGTCGCCGCTTCGCTTTCATCGAGCTCGGCCAGCCGCGCGGCCTGCCAGAGGTCGCCCCGCTCGAGGATCGCGAGCGCCCGAGCCAGACGTTCCGCGGCCTCGGGCAGACGGGCGAGCCGGAGCGAGATCGACCGCCCGACGCTGCGGGCGCCGATTCGCTCCACGGTCGCGGCGGCCGCGGCGCTCGGCGCGACCATGTCCTCGCGCAGCGCGCCGACCAGCTCGCGGAGCAGGAACGGCGTCCCCCGCGTCGCCCGACAGCAGGCCGTGACGAACGCCGGGTCGGGCTCCGCGCCGAGCCCTGCCGCGACGAACTCCTCGACCCCGTCGCGGGTCAGCGGCCCGAGTCTGACGATCTCGGCCGAGGGGTCGGTGGTGAGCGTGGCGATCAGCCCGGTATCGGCGGTCGAATCGCGCGGGCGGGTGGCGACGATCAGCGTGATCGGTAGATCCTCGAGTCGGGGCAGCATGAAGGCCAGGAAGCGAAGCGATGCGGAATCCGCCCAATGGGCATCGTCCACTGCGAGGCCGACCGGACGGCGAGCGGCGAGGTTCGCGCAGAGCCAGTACAGGCCGTGTAGGACGGCGAACGACGGATCCGGTCCGCCCGCCATCCCGGCGCCTTCCGAGTACGCGCCCGGCAGTGACAGCAGCCCCGCCGCCATGCCAGCCGGCCCCTGAAGGAGATCCGTGCGGTCGTTCGCGGGCATCTGAGCCAGCGGCGCTTCGAACAGTTGACGCACCACCCCGAAGGCGAACTCCCGCTCGAGCTCGGCGCCGCGCGAGCGCAGGACGAGCATGCCCGCGGCCTCGGCGCTTTCGCGCGCCGCGCCCAGCAACGCTGTCTTCCCGATGCCCGGCGGTCCCTCGATGACCAGGACGCTGCCGTGACCGTCGCGGCCGCGAGCCAGTGCCGACTCGATCAGCGCGAGTTCGCCGGCGCGCTCGAGGAGGTCGGATCGGGTCACCGCCGGCAGGGCCATCCGGGCTACCCCCGGCCGGGCAGGAGCTGGTCCGGGACGGTCTGGGTCGAGTCGGGTTCGGATGCCTCGCTGGCGCCGAGGATCGATCCGAACGACCGGACGCGGTCGGGACGGGTGGCGGTCAGCCACACCAGCACGACGATCCCGATGCCGAGCCAGGCCAGCGCGATCCAGGGCGACGCCGTGTTGGGGGGCGGACCCGGCGCCTGATAGGACTCGTAGATCGTGTAGCCGCAGATCGCCACCGCGCCGGCCGGTAGCACGAGGTCGAACACGATCTGGAACGCGTCGTCCTCGGCGCGCCGACGCCAGAAGAACACCATGCCGGCCAGTGCGATCAAGATGTACGCGCCGAGGATGGCGAACGTCGCGGTCGTGGCCATGAACCCGAAGTACTTGAACGGGTCATCCCAGACGATCCGGGCCAGGATCAGGACGAGGGCCAGGGTGAGCGCGATCACGGTCGCGATCGCGGCCCAGGGGGAGCCGAACCGCGGATGCGTCCACGTGAACTGGTGCGGCATGCCGCCCTCGCGCGCCATCGCGAACACGTTGCGCGCGGCGAGGTTGACGCCCGCGAGAGCCGCGACGAATGCCCCGACGCAGACCGCGAGATCGACCACGATCGCCAGCCAGGTCCCGGCGTAACGGGACGCGAGCGCGTCGAGCGCGGCCGGGTTGGTGGCCCACTGATCGATGTGGTGCACGCCGAAGCCCACGGCCATCACCCAGGAGAGGAACACGTAGTAGACGATCCCGACGGTGATCGCGATCAGGATCGCGCGGGGGATCACGCGCAGCGGGTCGACCGCCTCCTCGCCGAGCGCCGCGGCCGCCTCGAACCCGATGAAGCCGGTGAAGGCCAGCACCACGCCGAGGAACAGGGCGTGCACGCTCGGCAGGCGCCCCGGGTCGAACGGCACGAGCGTGATCCCCGAGTCTCCGCCCTTGGCGAGCACGATGATCAGCAGGAGCACGATCGCCACCACGCTGGCGATCCCGATCACCAGTTGGGTCCGCGTCGACACGCGGATGTCGAGCAGGGCGATCACCGCGAGCGCGGCGAGCAGGATCAAAAAGCACCAGAACCAGCCCTCGTGCCCGAGGTGAATGCCGGCGTGGGCGTCGAGCACCTGGTTAAGGAAGAACCCGGAGACGACCATCACGAACGAGGTTCCGGCGGCGAAGGCGGGCGCGTACAGCCAGCCGGCGATGAAGCCGCCGCCGGCGCCGAGACCTCGCGAGGTGTACGTGTAGACCCCGCCGGCGCTCGCCATGCGGCGCGTGAAGCGGATGATCACCGAGGCGAGGCAGAGACTGCCGGCGCCGGCGACGATGTACGCCCAGGGCGCCGCGACGCCGGCGTTGGCGGCGACGACGCTGGTGGCCAGCGAACTGGCCAGCGCGAGCGACAGCAGCGCGAACGACTCCGCGAACGCATCACCGAGCCCGAGGACTCCGTGCTTGAGCTCACTCGGGTTGTCGGCCACGTGGTTTTCGCCTAGTCGGGGAGCAGGGCGAGGATGCGCGCCGGAGCGCCGTTGGAGTGGCGCAGCTTCATCGGGGCGACCACGACCGGAGCGCGCGGCGGCAGCTGATCGAGGTTGGCGACGTTCTCGATGATCATCCGCCCGGCCGAGAGCCAGATCCGGTGGAGATCGTAGGCGGTCGAGTCGACGGGGTCGGCCGACGGGCCATCGAAGCCGATCGCCGAGATGTCGCGTTCGATGAGCGCCCGGGCCGCGTCGGGCTCGGGGTAGCTCCAGCCCGTCCAGTACGCCGGCGTGCCCCAGTTGCGCGCGTTGTTGGAGTACATGAACACGATGTCGCCGGGACGGACGTCCGCGAGCAGCGGCTCGAGCTCTTCGAGGCCGATCGGTCCCGGCGGGCGCGCCGACACGTCGATGGTCACGGCGTCGGTGACGAGGCGGGCGAACGGGATCGCGTCGAGCGTGTCGCCGCCGGCGATCTGATGGGCGGGCGCGTCGACGTGCGTGCCGATGTGGTTGAGCAGGTGAAGCTCGGTCATCGCGTACCCGTGGTCCGGCACGTTTGCGATCGCCCGGAACGACGGCTCGGGTAAGCCGGGAAACACCGGCATGCCGTCGTCGAAGGTGTGCGTCAGGTCAACGATTCGCACGTTAGGGAGGTCGCTAACGTACCGAAATCACCATCACGTCGGTGAGGAATTGGGCGAGCGGTCGGCGAGCGGGTCAGTGCACGGGGTGCGCGACGCCGACGAGCACCCGGCGCCCGGATGAGGCCGGGTTGCCGTTGGCCAACTGCTCGGTGACGCTGAAGGCGCGGAACTGGGTGACGGGAGCGCCCGACCAGAGCGTGACCTGCTTGGCGTCGTTGAACGTGCCGACCGGGACGAGGATCCCGGCCGGGTTCTTCAGCCACGCCTGGTAGTAGCGGCCATTTGCCAGGTGCGGCAGTCCCGTCGCCGACAGCTCGATCCGCCAGCCGGATTCGGTCTTGGTCAGCGTGGCGTTGCCGTGCGCTTGCGGCGCCAGCTGAGTGCCCGAGACCACCATCGCGAACCGAAGCGGCTGGGCGCCGTTGCCCGAGCCGAGGGCGATGACAAGTGCCACGGCGATCGCGGCCGCGGCGGTGGCGAGGCCGCCGAGGGCGAGGGCCGGCCGGCGCGGGCGCCACCGGGACCAGATCGAGGCCTTTTTCGGCTCCGGGGCCTTTGCCGGCGCGGGGGCCTGTGCCGACGCGGGGGCCCGACGCGCCTCCGTGGCGATCGCGTTCACCACGAGGTCCTCGAGCGCCGCGTCGGGCTCCTCCCACGTGGCGGGGGATTGGAGCAGGGTGCGGAGCTCGTCGAGCTCGGCGCGCTCCTGCGGGGTGAGCGCATCCACGCGCTCGCCGGAGAGGTACGAGATCCGTTCGTCGTCGGGGGTGCTCACAGCTTTGCCTCTATCTGTCTCATACGGTAGTTCACCCGGGTTCGGTTCATTCGCGCAGGTGCCCGAGCATCGTGGCCAGGCGCTTGTGGGCGCGAAAGGATCGCGACTTCACCGTGCCCACCGCCACCCCGAGCCGTTCGGCGATCTGGGTGTGGGTGAACCCGTCGAGGTGCTGAAGGCGGACCACCTCCTGCTCGTCGGCCGGCAGCTGCGCCACCGCCTGGCGCACCTCCCACACGTCGTAGATGGCCTCGGCCGACTCGGGCGCGGCCACGAGCGCCGGGGCGCCGGCCGGAAGCGAGTCGATCGGGTCGGCGGCCCGGACCGCCTCGCGGCGATAGAGGTCGATCGCCACCCGGCGCGCGATCGCCGCCAGCCACGGCCCGAGGTCGCGACTCTCGTCAAAGCTGTGCGCCGCCCGCCACGCCTTCACGAACGTCTGCTGAACGGCCTCCTCGGCCAGGCCCCGGTCCCCGAGCACCTTGTACGCCACCGCGTAGACCAGCTTGCCGTGGGACCGGTACACCGAGCGCACGGCGTCCGGATCGCCGTGGCGGAACCGCGCGCGGAGGTCCGCTTCCTGCACGGGCCGACGCTACCAGGGGGCTGGTCGACGGGTAGTAGCCCCCGCGTGTTCCCATCTGGAGTCGAGCCGCTGGCCTCAGACCTCGCGCGGGTCCTGCGATCGTTGACGCTGTTGGCGGATCGGTTCGACACCGATCGCCGCCTCCACCAGCCGGTGGCGGTTGGGAAGAAACTTCGGAATAGACGTAGTTTCTTCCCAAGGGGCAGGAGGGCTGCGCGCGATCGCACGCGGCGGCGGGCGGCGGAGCCTAGGCGCCAGCCAGCCCGCTACCCCCGTCGCTGGGGCACGGTGAGAAGCGTTCCGCACCCGTCCAGGTCGTAGCCGCCGAACTGCGCGACGCGCTCCGTGAAAGCCGACGCGGCGAGGAGGTTGCCGAGCGCCGCGACGCCCGGGTGGTCGCGCCAACGCTCGGCCAGCCAGATCTGCACGATGTGCTCCTCGAGCGCCAGGAAATGGAGAGCGAACGCACGGGCGGCCGACTCGGTGGTGACCGCCGCGCAGCCGAGCAGCGCGGCGAGCCGCGCCGCCTCGATATGACCGCCGGCGAGGGGCCCCGACGGAGCCGTCCTTACCTCGGCCTCGGCGGTGGCCCGCTGAAGCGCCTGCTGACTGGCCGCGGCCGGGTCGCGCTGGACGATCGGGGCCTTGCCGCGGAGCAGCGCCTCCAGCGACCTGCGCTTCAGCCGTGGCGCGACGCCTAGTCCGACCTGCCAGCGCGCCAGATGGAGCCTAAGCACGGGAACGGGCGGGGTCGGGAGCCTGTCCCACGGGCCGTGGACGACGGTCGCGTGCACGCCCCCGTGATCCAATGCGGCGAGGCCCGTGCCCGTGGCGGCCGACAGCGCGGCCAGGCTGGATGGCCCGAAGCCTTCGAGCATGGCCTCGGCGACGCCGAGGGCGGGATCGCATCCGGCGAGCACCATTCCGCGCGGCGTCGCGCCGGCGAACAGTCGCAGCACGCCGTCCTGAATGGTCGCGTCCGGCTTGGCCCATCCGGCGCCAGCGGTGCCGTGGTCGGCGAGCTCGGCGGCCACCAGCCGGTCTCCGACGCGCCCCACTCGCAACGGAGCACCTTCCCGGAGCGGCGTGCCGAGCGCGGGGATGACACCGGCCGGAGCCGCCGCGAACAGCGCCTCGACCGTCGTGGCCAGCGCGCGGGCTAGTCCGAGTGCGGCGTCCACCGCCGGGGCGTTCTGGCCGGACTCGACCGCGGCGACGAGCTGTCGGCTGACCCCGGCTCGGGCGGCAAGTTCGGCTTGGGTGAGGCCGCACTCGAGTCGGCGCTCACGCAGTCGCGACAAGGTGGCGATCGATGCCATGATCCCGGTATGCTGCCAGGATTCTGGCACGATGTCGATGAGGAGAGTGGCGGTGTTTAGGGCAACTCCGGGCCCGCGGGCATGGGCGACGGTGACGGCGATCGCTAGCGCTGCGGCGGTGGTGGGCTGCGGAAGCGGCAGCAGCACGACCTCGAGCGGGTCAGCCACGGGCACCGCCGGCGCGGCGTCGACCTCGGCCTCGAGCGCCGGCGGAGACCGGCCGACGGTCCTGGCCGCGGCCTCGCTGACCAAGGTCCTCCCCCAGATCGACCCGAACGCCAAGTACACGTTCGGCGGTTCGGGCGCGCTAGAGACCGACATCGAGCAGGGCGCGCCGGCCGACGTGTTTGCCGCGGCCAGCCCCAAGCAGCCGGCCGCGTTGTTGGCGAAGGGACTGGTGGAGAAGCCGGTCGAGTTCGCCACCAACACGCTCGTCCTGATCGTGCCCGAGGACAACCCGGCACACATAACCTCGGTGAGTGACGTCACCAAGCCGGGCGTGAAGCTCGTCATCTGCGACGCGACCGTGCCGTGCGGAGACTACGCGCGCAACGCGTTCACGAACCTCGACATCACGAGCGCCGCAATGAAGAACGTGGTGAGCCAGACGACCGACGTGACGCAGACGGTGGCCGAGGTCGCGCTTGGGCAGGCCGACGCCGGATTCGTCTACGCCACCGACGCCGACGCGGCCAAGGGCAAAGTGATCCCGATTCGGCTGCCGGCTCAGGCCAAGCCGGGAGCCAAGGACTACATCGCCATCGTCAAGTCGGCTCCTCACCCCGGCGCCGCCCGGGCGTTCCTGGCGCTGGTCCTGTCCCCGGCCGGTCAGGCGAAGCTCCGAGCGGCCGGGTTCCGCGCGCCGTGAGCTTCGCCGCGCGCGGCGTGTCCATTCATGGCAGCGGCACGCCCGCGCGTCGCGCGGCGCTCGAGCGCGTAGCCGTGGCCGCCGGCGCAACGGCCCTGATCGCCGTCGTGCTCGCGTTCCTGCTCCTCCCGATCGTCGCGCTCGTCACCTACCAACCGATCCACAAGCTGATCGATGGCTTTGGGACCAAGGCGGCAACGGACGCGATCCTGGTCTCGTTGAAGACCAACGCGATCGCGTTCGCGTTGATAATCGTGGTGGGTACGCCGTTTGCCTACATCCTGGCGCGCACCCGATTCCGGGGTCGCGATCTCGTGATCACGCTGGTCGAGGTTCCACTGGTGATGCCGCCGGCGGTGGCCGGGCTCGGGTTGCTGGTGGCCTTCGGCCGGTTGGGCCTGCTCGGACACACGCTGGGGAAGCTGGGCATCGATCTGGCCTTCACCCCGGCCGCCGTCGTAATCGCGATCTTGTTCGTGGCCAGTCCGTTCTACCTTCGCGGGGGGATCGCCGCGTTCGAGGCGGTCGACCCGACGCTGATCGACGTCGCGGGCACGCTCGGGGCCGGCCCGGTGCGGCGGATGCTGCGCGTCGCGATCCCACTCGCGCGGGGCGGGCTCGGCGCCGCTGCCGCGGTCGCGTTCGCCCGCGGCCTGGGCGAATTCGGCGCCACGATCCTGTTCGCGGGCAGCTTCCAGGGCACCACGCAGACCCTTTCCCTGGCGGTCTATTCGCTGTTCGACGCCAACCTCGACCAAGCCATCGCGATCGGCGTGCTGCTGATAATCCTGAGCGCTGCGATCCTGATCACCGGCAAGCTTCTGGTGCGATCGTGGACCTCTTCGCCGTCGACATCACCCTCCCCCGCCGATCGTTCGATCTTCGTGTCGAGCTGAGCCTCGGCGCGGAAACGATCGCCCTGGTGGGTCCCTCGGGCTCGGGGAAGACCTCCCTGCTGCGGACCGTTGCTGGGCTGGAGCGACCGCAGGCGGGCCGTATCGCGCTGGGGGACGAGGTGTGGTTCGACGCGGCCCGTCGTGTTCACGTGTCGCCCGAGCGGCGTCGCGTGGGGTATCTGCCCCAGGACTACGGGCTGTTTCCTCACCTCAACGTCGCCGCCAATGTGTCGTTCGCCGGCCGGCGCGAGCGACCGGACCTGCTCGAGCGCCTCGGCGTCGCGCATCTCGCGGGGGTTCTGCCGGCCCAGCTGTCCGGTGGTGAGCGCCAGCGCGTGGCCCTGGCGCGCGCGCTCGCCCGCGAGCCGCGCGTGTTGCTCCTCGACGAGCCGTTCGGCGCGCTGGACGCGGTCACGCGCCAGCAGGTTCGCGACGAGCTTGGCGATGCGCTGAGCGGATTGCGCCTCCCGACGTTGCTGGTCACGCACGCGTTCGACGACGCCGCCGTCCTGGCCGATCGGATCGGCGTGCTCGACCGGGGTGAGGTCGTGCAGCTCGGCTCGGCCACCGACCTGCTGGCCGAGCCGAAGAGCGTGCTCGTGGCCGCGCTCACCGGCGCCAACATCGTGGAGGGGACCGCTGAGCCGGCACGCTTTGGCTCGATCGTGCGGCTGGCCGGCGGCGGCGAGCTCCGCAGCTCGACCACCGCCCAAGGCAGCGTCCAGGTCGCTGTCCATCCGTGGGCGCTCGAGCTGACCGATCCGGGGAGCAGCCCCCTCACCGACACGATCCTCAGCATTCACCCCGACCGCGGTGCGCTGGTCATTCGCCTGGCCCGCTTCACGGTTCACGTCCGCTCCAACGGGCGCGCGCCGATCGTCGAGGGATCCACGGTCGGCCTGCGCGCCGCCCCGGAGGACGTCCGGGTTGTGGAGCCCGCCCCCGTGCCGCCCCCGTGCCGCCCCTTCGCCGGTTGGAGCCCCCACAGCGCGCGGCGACCTGAGTAAGCGTCACGACGCGCGCGCGCCGTGACGTGACGAACTGCGCATACCCCACATGGATAGCCGGTCACGCGCGCGCGGTCGGCCCGGTAATGACGAGTTATCGAGGTTCCTGAGACGCCGCGCGAGCGCTTGCAACCCGGGTTGCCGAACCCAACCGCGCGCCAACGAATCCCGTACACGCGCTACCCGGGTGGGTCGTACTGCAGCTACCCCCACCCCCCAGACGCCAGGCTCCGGCATAGGCGGGAGAGGCGGGCGGAGCGATCCTGCTCGTGTTCGTCCGTGCCCCTCTGAGGCAGTACCGAAAGGTAAGCAATGTCCGTCCCGCATCCCTCTAGAAACGTCGCCGCCAGGATGGGGCGATGGAGCGCGAGCCATCGCAAGCTCGCGATATTCGGTTGGCTGGCGTTCGTCCTGTCCGCGATCGTGGTCGGCACAGCCGTCGGTCAGAAGACGCTCGACACGCAGAACAACAACGTCGGCCAGGCGCACCGCGCCGATCAGATCCTCAAGCAGGCCGGCTTCAGTCAGTCCGGGTCGCTCACCGAGTACGTGCTGATCCAGAACCACGAGCTCACGATCCACGATCCCGCCTTCCGGTCAGTCGTCGGAGACGTCGTCGCCGCGGTGTCGCCCTCTAGGGCGATTCACAATCTCCGCTCGCCGCTCGAGCGCGCCAATCGCAGCCAGGTCACCCATGACGGGCACTCGGCTCTCGTCGAGTGGGACATGAACGGCACGCAGAAGCAGGCGGAGAGCCAGATCGATCCGCTCACTCGGGCGGTCGCCTCGGTGGCGACGGACCACCCGAAGTTCCACGTCGGCGAGGCCGGCGACGCCAGCTCTGACAAGGCGCTGAACAAGCTGTTCAATCAGCAACTCGGCCAGGCTGGAACCCGCTCGGTTCCGCTCACGCTGCTGATCCTCGTGCTCGTGTTCGGCTCGCTGCTGGCGGCGTTCGTTCCGCTCATGCTGGCGCTCCAGTCGGTCGTCGCGACGATCGGGCTGGTCGCCGTCGTCAGCCACCTCACGCCGATGGACCAGAGCGTCGGCGCGGTCGTGACGCTCGTCGGGCTCGCCGTCGGCGTCGACTACTCGCTGTTCTACCTCAAGCGCGAGCGCGAGGAACGCGCGGCGGGCCGGGGCGAGGGCGCCGCGCTCCAGGCGGCCGCCGCCACCTCGGGTCGCTCGGTGCTGATCTCGGGCGCGACCGTGCTGATCGCGATGGCCGGGATGCTGTTCTCCGGCGATAAGACGTTCGAGTCGTTCTCGATCGCGACGATGATCGTCGTCGCGGTGGCGATGATTGGGTCGCTCACCGTGCTGCCGGCCGTCCTGTCCAAGTTGGGCGACCGGGTCGAAAAGGGCCGGATCCCGCTACTCGGCCGCCTCCGGCGCCCCTCCGGCGAGGACCGGGTCTGGTCGGCGCTGCTCACTCCTGTGCTCAAGCGTCCGGCGGTGGCGGCGGTACTGGCGACCGGATTGCTCGCGGTGCTGGCCATCCCGACGCTTCAGATCCACACCGCGAACGCAGGCTCGCAGGCGCTCCCGCGCAGCGCGCCGACAGTCGACACGCTCGACCGGATCCAGGCCGCCTTCCCGGGTGAGTCCAGCCCGGCGGTCGTGGCGGTCAAGACCAACCCGACCTCTCCGGCGTTCCACACTGCGCTCGGTCAGCTCGAGGCGCAGGCGGCCGCGAGCGGACTTGGCTACGGAGCGGTGCAGGTCGATACCAACCGGTCGCACACGGCGGCTCAGGTCTCCATCCCGCTGCCAGGCAGCGGCACCGACGGGACCTCGACCCACGCGCTGCTGACGTTGCGCAACCAACTGCTGCCGGCGACGATCGGCCACGTGCCCGGAGCGACGTACGCGGTAACCGGTCAGACGGCCGGATCGTACGACTGGAACCAGATGATGAAGAGCTCGATCCCGATCGTGTTCGGCTTCGTGCTCACGTTCGCGTTCCTGCTCCTGCTCGTGTCGTTCCGCTCGATCGTTATCGCGGCCAAGGCGGTCGTGCTCAACCTGCTGTCGGTGGCGGCCGCCTACGGCGTCGTCGTGGCCACCTTCCAGTGGGGATGGGGCCAGCACGCGCTCGGCTTCACGTCATATGGCGGGGTCGCGCCGTGGCTCCCGATGTTCATGTTCGTGCTCCTGTTCGGGCTGTCAATGGACTATCACGTGTTCATCCTCAGCCGCATTCGGGAAGCACGCGACAGCGGGATGAGCACCGACGACGCGATCGCCCACGGGATCAAGACCACGGCTGGCACGGTCACGAGTGCGGCTCTGGTGATGGTCGGGGCGTTTCTTGTCTTCGCCACGCTCCCGATCGTCGACATGAAGGAGATGGGTGTCGGCCTCGCCGCCGCCGTGCTGATCGATGCCACCATCGTCCGCGCGGTCCTGCTCCCCGCGGCGATGAAGCTGCTGGGCGAGCGCAACTGGTACCTGCCGAGCTGGCTCGCGTGGCTGCCTCGTTTCGAGCCCGACACGTCCGAGCGGGTGGCCGACCCGGCCGCGGTTATCGCCTGACAGTTCCCTGATAGCAGCCCCCAAACCCGAGGCCCGGGCGGAGCGGCACCGCCCGGGCCTCGTCGGCGCCGGGGCCGGCGCCGGCGCTACAGACCCGCTGTCGCCCGAGGCGTCCCCGTAGGATCGGGGCCATGGACCTGCCGCCAGGACCGAGGGCCCCGGCCATCTGGCAGACGATGGCATGGATGACCAGGCCGGGGGCGTTCCTGCGACGCGTACACGCGCGCTACGGCGATCCGGCCATGATCCGAACGTACTGGACCGACGAGCCGATGGTCCTGTTCTCGAGCCCGGACGCCGTGCGCGCGGTGTTCAGGCTGGACCCGGCGACCGCGCCCGCGGGTCAGAGCTGGGAGTTCCTGCGCCCGTTCGCGGGAGAGCACTCGATCCTGCTGCTCGACGGCGAGGAGCACCTGCGCGAGCGGCGGTTGATGGCCGCGCCGTTCCACGGGGAGCGGATGCGCGCATTCGCGCCGCTGGTGGCCGACCTGGCGCGGGCCGAACTCGCGACGTGGCGCGGACAGGTCAGGGCGCTCGAGCGGATGCGCGAGCTGACCCTCGAGATCATCCTTCGCGTGGTGTTAGGCGCGCGCGACGAGGCAGAGGTGGGGCTGTTGCGGCGGGCGATCGACGATGCGCTCGGGACGGTGCGCTCGCTCCCATGGGTGCTCGCAATGGCGGTGGTGCGCAAGGACCTCGGTCCCCACAGCCCGTGGGGGCGCTTCCGGATTGCGGTCGAGCGATTCGACGCGATGCTGTTCGAGCTGCTCGCGCGCCGGCGGGCCGAGCCCCGCGACTCCGATTCGATGCTCGCCGTGCTCCTGGACCAGCACGACGAGCGCGGCAACCCGCCCAGCGACCGTCACCTCCGCGACGAGCTCGTGGCGCTGCTGGTCGGGGGCCATGACAGTTCGGCTGCATCGCTGGGGTGGGCGTTCGAGCTGCTGGCCCGTCACCCGGCCGTGCAGGCCCGCCTGCGCGACGGCGACCCGGCGTACCTCGACGCGGTGGTCAAGGAGGTGCTACGGATCCGGCCGGCGCTGACGATCGCGCCGCGATTGCTGCTCGAGCCGGTGGAGATCGCCGGGCGCGTCGTGCCCGCCGGCGTGCAGGTGGCCGCGTGTCTGTGGCTGGCCTGCCGGCGCGAGGATTTGTGGACGGGGGCGTCGCAGTTCCGCCCGGAACGATGGCTCGGCGAGCAACCCCCGCCCAACCCCTTGTCGTGGATTCCCTTCGGCGGCGGCGTGCGGCGCTGCGCCGGTGCGCCCTTCGCCGAGATGGAGATGCGTGAGGTCCTGCGCGCAGCCTCGGGCCTGACGCTACGCCCGGCGCACGCGGACGTCGAGCGCGCGCGGCGCAGCATGCTCGTGCTGGTCCCACACCGGGGCGCCGAGGTGCTCGTGGGATGACCAAGCTCGTGATCTTCGATTGCGACGGCGTGCTCGTGGACAGCGAGCCAATCGCCATCCGCATCGACGTCGAGATGTTCGCCGAGGTCGGGATGACGGTGTCCGAGCAGGAGGTGATCGAGCGGTTCGTCGGCCGCTCGCCCGAACTGCTGGCGCGCGCGGTCGAGGACGCGCTGGGTCACCCACCCCCGGCGGACTGGGAGGAGCGCGGCGAGCGCCGGCTGCGATGCGCGTTCGAGGCCGACCTCCAACCCGTCGCCGGGATCCGTGATGCGCTCGAGCGGATCACTCTGCCCGTGTGCGTGGCGTCGAGCAGTCCGCCCGCCCGCCTGCGCTTCAAGCTCGAGCTGACCGGTCTGTACGAGCGGTTCGCCGGGCACGTCTTCAGCGCCGCCGAGGTGGCCAACGGCAAGCCGGCGCCCGACCTGTTCCTGTACGCGGCTAGGCAGATGGGGTTCGACCCGGCGGCCTGTGTGGTGGTCGAGGACAGCCGCTACGGCGTCCAGGCGGGGCGCGCGGCCGGGATGGATGTGCTGGGGTATGCGGGCGGCGTGACGCCGGCGCAAGCCCTGGCCGGCCCGCGCACCATCCTGTTCGACGATATGCGATTGCTTCCAGAGCTCATTCCGTGATCACCACGCTCGGGCGGACGGGGTTACGGGTCACGCGGATCGGGCTCGGGCTGGCCGCGCTCGGGCGACCCGGTTACATCAACCTGGGTCACGCAGCGGATCTGGCCGGTCACACCGATTTCGTCTCGATGGAACGCGGCGCACACGCGGTGCTCGACGCGGCCTACGCCGGCGGGGTCCGCTACTTCGACGCGGCCCGCTCCTACGGCGAGGCCGAGGCGTTCCTGGGGAGCTGGCTGGCGGAGCGCGGACTGGGTCGCGACGACGTCACGGTCGGCTCGAAGTGGGGCTATACGTACACCGCGCGATGGCGCGTCGACGCGGAGGTGAACGAGGTCAAGGACCTGACCGCCGCGACGTTCCGGCGCCAGCTGGGCGAGACCCGCGAGCGGCTGGGAGACCACCTGTGCCTGTACCAAATCCACTCCGCGACGCTCGACAGCGGCGTGCTCGACGACCGCTCGGTGCTCGACGAATTGGCCGCGCTGCGTGCCACCGGTGTGTTCATCGGCTTGAGCACGAGCGGTCCGGAGCAGGGTGCGACGATCGCGCGGGCGATCGAGGTGGGCGGATTCGACTCGGTCCAGTCGACGTGGAACCTGCTCGAGCGCTCGGCGGGGCCGGCGCTTGCCGCGGCCCACGCCGCGGGGATGGGCGTGATCATCAAGGAGGCGCTCGCCAACGGGCGACTGACCGACCGCGGCGACGTGCCCGCGCTGGCAACGGCGGCGCGTGACGCCGGAACCACCCCGGACGCGCTCGCGCTGGCCGCGGTGCTCGCGCAGCCGTGGGTGGACGTGGTGCTGAGCGGCGCGACCACGGTCCCGGAGATTCAGAGCAACCTCGCGGCGCTGTCGGTCGACGTCGACGTCACGAGGTTCGACGGGATCGTCGAAGAGCCGGCTACCTATTGGAAGAAACGCTCCGAGCTACCCTGGAACTGATGAACGTAGAAATCTGGTCTGACATCGCCTGTCCCTGGTGCTACATCGGCAAGCGCCGCTTCGAGGCCGCGCTGGCGCGGTTCGAGCACCGGGACGAGGTGCAGGTGACGTGGCGGGCCTTCGAGCTCGATCCATCCGCGCCGGCCGAGCGCGAGGGCGACCGCGCCACGCGCCTGGCCGAGAAGTACGGGATGACGGTCGAGCGCGCCCGCGAGATGGAGCGCTCGATGACCGAGACGGCGGCCGGCGAGGGCCTCGACTTCCGGTTCGACCTGGCGCGCTCGGGCTCGACGTTCGACGCCCACCGGGTGGTGCACCTGGCGGCCGAACACGGGCTGCAGGATGAGATGAAGGAGCGCCTGCTGCGGGCGTACTTCGGCGAGGGTGAGCTGATGAGCGACCCGGACACGCTCGTGCGCCTGGCCAGTTCGGTTGGGCTCGACGAAGACGAGGTGCGCCAGATGCTCGCCAGCGACCGGTTCGCAGAGGAGGTGCGCGAGGACGAGCGCACCGCCCACGCGTTCGGCATCAGCGCGGTGCCGACGTTTGTCGTCGATCGCTCGATCGGTGTCTCAGGCGCCCACCCGCCCGAGGCGCTGTTGCAGGTGCTACGCGAGGGCTGGGAACGCCGCGCGCCGGCACCGGCGGTGATCGCCGGCGGCGAGGCCTGCGGCGCCGACGGCGACTGCTGAGCGGCGCCGGCGCGCCGCGGGTTCCACCGCGCAGCGCGCCGGCCGCCAATCGGTCAGGTCCTAATCAGACCGTGCGGGTTCAGCGGGAACTTGTTCGCCGTCCGGGCCCGCGCCCCTACTTGATGAGGCCCTCCGCGCGTGCCCATTCGACGGTCTTGCGGATCGTCTCGCGTGGGTCGGTGTAGCGCAGGCCAAGCTCGCGCTCGGCGCGCGATCCGTCGTAGCGGTGGCCGTGCAGGAGCGTGCGGACCATCTCGCGGCACACCGGCGGCCGGCGGCCGGCCAGCTTGAAGGCCCGCTCGACCGCGGCGGCGGCGACGGTGGCGACGCCGCGCGGGAGCATCCGCGGCCGGCGCTGGACGCCGGCCACGTCCGCGGCGAGCGCGAGCGCCTGCTCGATCGGGAGGGTCATTCCGTTGAGCAGGTAGCGCTCGCCAGCGACGCCGTGCTCGCACGCCAGCACATGCCCCTCGATGCAATCGTCGATATCGACCAGGCTCACCACGGTCGGCACGAACACCTTGAGGCGGCCGTCGAGGAAGGCCAGGAAGAACCGGCCGGTCCCGCCGGCGCGCCCCGGGCCCTGAACCGAGGAGGGGTTGACGAGCACGAGGTCCTGGCCGACCTCGCGGGCGGCGGCGAGGGCGGCTCGCTCGCCCTCGGTCTTGGTCCGCTCGTAGGTCGACAGGTACCAGCCGCGGTGCGGGGTCTGCTCGGTCCCGACCGTCCCCGGGGGCTCGCCGATCGTCGCCGCCGAGGAGGTGTGGACGATTCGCCCCACGCCGGCGCGGGCGGCGGCGCGTACCGCGGCAGCGGCGCCGTCGACGTTCATGCGCTCCATCGGGTGCGGGTCCTCGACGCACAGCGTGTTCACGCCGGCCACGTTGTAGGCGTACGCGCAGCCGTCCATGCCGCGGGCGAGAACGTCGACGTCGTAGCCCTCGCCACGGACGACCTCGACGCCGCGCCCCGACAGGGCCGCCGCGCCGGCGTCGGAGCGCGCCAGCCCGACGACTGAGTCACCGCGCGCGAGCAACCGGCCCACGAGCGCCGTGCCGATCACGCCGGTCCCCCCGGTGACGAATACGCGAGCTATGAGCGCAGTGCGGCCGAGAACTGGACGATGTAGTCGATCCCGGACCAGGCGGTGACCAGCGCCGCGATCACCATCGCCCACTGGTCGAGGTAGGCGCCGGCGATGGTCACATCCGGGCGCAGGATCGCCAGCGTGAGCGCCGCGAACTGGACGGTCGCCTTCCACTTCCCGAGCATCGAGGTCTCGAACCGGCGCCCGCCGGACTCGACTGCTGTGCGCAGACCGAGAATGGTGAACTCCCGGCCGATGATGACGAGCGCCACCCAGGGCGAGACGCGGTGCACGGACACGAGCGCGATCAGCGCGGTGCTGACGAGCAGCTTGTCGGCGGTGGTGTCGAGGAACGCGCCGAGGCGCGTGGTGACTCCCCACCGGCGGGCCAGTCGGCCGTCGAACCAGTCGGTGACGGCGGCGAGCACGAACACGATCGCCGCGGCGGTGTAGGAGCCAGTCAGCACCAGCGCCATCACGACTGGGGAGGCAACGACCCTCAGCCCGGTGCCAGCCGCCAGCATCCTCGAGGAGCGCAACGTGCTGAACGTACCGGCTTCCACGCGCCGTTGAGGTTACCTCACAGAACTTCGGCCCCAAACGAGCGGGCCGTGGCCGCGTCGGGCGCATCCAGCGCCGCGCGAGCCGCGGCCTGGGCCGTCGCGAGGTCGACGCGCCGCAGCGCGTGCTTGACCTCCGGCACGAGCGCCGGCGCCATGCTCAGCTCGGTCACCCCGAGCCCGGCCAGGAGCACCGCCGCGGCCGGGTCGCCCGCCAGCTCGCCGCACACCCCGACCCAGCGCCCGTGAACCGCAGCGCCATCGACCGTGGCGCGAACCAGCCGCAGCACGCCCGGCTGCGGGCCGGTCAGCAGTGACGCGAGCCGCTCGTCGCCGCGCTCGGCCGCCATCGTGTACTGGGTCAGGTCGTTGGTTCCGAGCGAGAAGAAGTCGACGTGCTCGGCGAGGCTCGCCGCGGTCAGCGCCGCGGCGGGGATCTCGACCATGATCCCGAATTCGAGCGGCACGTCGATCCCGGTCTCGGCGCGGGCGCGGTCGAGGATCGAGCGGGCGTCCCGGATCTCCTCGAGGGTCGCGACCATCGGCAGCATCACCTTGACCGGGTGCTCGGCCGCCACGCGCAGAATCGCCCGCAGCTGGGTCGCGAGCACGTCCTGGCGCTCGAGGGTGAGCCGAATCCCGCGCACCCCAAGGAACGGATTAGCCTCGGGCGGCATCGGCAGCGCCGGCAACGGCTTGTCGGCGCCGGCGTCGAGCGTGCGGACGACGAGCGGCCGGCCGCCGAGGGCGACCGCGATCTCGCGCAGGGTCTCGGCCTGTTCGTCCTCATCGGGGAGCTCGGGCCGGTCCAGGAACAGGAACTCGGTTCGGAGCAGGCCGACGCCTTCCGCGCCGAACTCGACCGCCTTGGCCGCATCGGCCACCGAGCCCAGGTTGGCGAACACCTCGATCCGCGCGCCGTCGCGGGTCGCGCCGAGTTCGTGGGCTCGTTCGCGGGCGGCACGGCGGCGCGCCTCGTCGCGTGAGCGCCGCTCGGCGGCCTCGCGCAGGACCGCCGCCGGCGGGTCGACCTGGAGGGTGCCGGCCTCGCCGTCGAGCAGCACGGTCGTACCGTCCTCGATCCCGAGTATCCGTTCGCCGATGCCGACGACCGCCGGCAACCCGAGGGCGCGGGCGAGGATCGCGGCGTGGGCGGTCGGCGTGCCGTGCGCGGTGGCGATGCCCGTCACGTGCGTCGGGTCGAGCGCCGCGGCGTCGGCGGGCGTCAGCTCGCCGGCCAGCACGATCCCGGTCAGCGCCGGTCCCGAGGCGAGGTCTCCCGTGAGCGCGCCCACCACCCGGCGCCCCACGTCGAGCACGTCGGTCGCGCGCTCGCGCAGCAGCGGCTCCTCGAGCGCGCGGTAGCGGTCGGCGACCAGTTGCGCAGCGTCGTAGAACGCCCGCTCCGCGGTGGCGCCGGCGCCGATCGCGTCCTGCGCCGGCTCGAGCAGCGCCTCGTCGTCGAGCAGCGCGAGGTGGGCGTCAAAGATCGCGGCGTCCGCCTTGCCGGCGCGGGCCGCCACCGTGGCGCGGTCGCGCTCGATCGCGGTTCGCGCCTCGGCTATGGCTACGGTCAGGCGCCCGCGTTCGTCGGCCGGATCCGATGCCGGACGTTCAGGCGGGGGACCGAACGCGCCGTGGAGGTGGTGCGCCGGCGCGGCGGCGACGCCGGAGGAGGCGGGGACGCCCGTGAGAACCTCGCCTGATATCGGCGGGGGCCCAGGCTCACTTGGTTGGCTGGCTGGCCAGCCAGGGCCGGGCGATTGAGTCGGGGCGGCGGGGGGTGCCGGCGCAATCCCGTCGCCGAAGCCCTCGTCGGCGAGCCTTGCCAGCGCCAGCAGCACATCGTCCGCCTGGGGACCGGACGCGGTGAGGAGGAGCGTGTCGCCGAACCGGGCACCCAGCGCAACCACGTTCGTGAGGCTCGTGGCGCGCACCGGCGCGCCCCCTCCCGCCTTTGCGACAAAGACATCGGCGTCGAACCTGCGCACCGCCTCGACGAAGCGGGCCGCGGGTCGAGCATGGAGGCCGATCGCGTTGCGCACGAGGATCGAGGCCTCGGCATCGGCCGGGGGTGGCGGTGGTTCGCTCGTGACGGCGCTGTCACCCAGCTGCGACGACTTCATCGCCAGCGCGCCACGCGCCTCGGCCGCCACCTCCTCGAGCGATGCGCCACCGCTCGCCGCCGCGGCCGCCGCCACCGCGCCCTCGACGAGCGGCGCCTCGCTCAGCACCACCGGCCCCGGAGAATCGCCCAGCAACTCGAGCGCGAACTCCGCGCTCATCAGTGCGCTTCCGAGATCCATCAGGACGAGCACCCCGTCGGGGGACATCGCCCGCTCGATCGCCTCCCGAACCCGTTCGGCGTCGGTCCCCAGGACGCCGGGCTCAGACGTGCCGCCGGCCGCCTCGAGCGCCAGGTCGGCGCCGCCCATCTCGCGAGCCACCGCGACGACGCCGTCCGCCAGCGCGTCGCTGTGGGACACGACCACGATCCCGACCACGCTCAGACCTCAGAGTCCGTAGGCGCGGTGCAGATAGTCGATCGGGTGGACCGACTTTTGGCCGGTGGCGTGCGTGATCTGCCAGCGGCAGGTCTCGCTGTCGCACGCGACCTCGCCGGCACCCGAGCCGCGAATCTGGCCGAACAGGTCGGCTCCGACCGCCTGAGCGATGTCGTATTTCTCGGCCTTCAACCCGTACGTACCGGCGATCCCGCAGCACCGGGCGTTGCCCTCGGTGACCTCGAGCCCGGGGATCAGCGCGAACAGGTCAAGGGCGGGCTTGCCGATCCAGTGGCCCTGCTGCTGGCACGGCGCGTGGTAGAAGATGTGCTCGTTGACCGGCTGGAAGTCGGTCTTCAGCTCGCCGCGGTCGTGCAGCTCGAGCAGCAGCTCGCAGATGTCGTAGGTCCGCTCGGAGACGAGCCTCAGATCGGGGTCGTCTTCGAGCGAGAGGATCTCGCGCGCCTCGCGCTTGAGCATCAGCGTGCAGCTCGTCGCGTTGCCGACGATGAGCGTGTCGGGGTCGTCGCGGACGTACGGCACGAGCGCTCGCGCGAGGCGCAGCACGACCTTGCGCGCGTCGTCGAACAGTCCGCTCGACTGCAGCGGGAGTCCGCAGCAGTCCTGCTTGGGCACGACGACCTCGAAGCCGTTGTGCTCCAGGATCCGCATGACCTTCTCACCCTCCCACGGCTCGTAGTACTCGGTGCCGCAGTTGTGGAAGTAGATGATCTTGCGCCCGGTGGGCGGGCTTGGGTGCTCCTTGGCCCACCGGGAGAAGCGCCGGCCGGCGAACTTGGGAACGGCGGCGTCGCGGTGGATCTTCAGTACCTTCTCGATGACGATCCGGAGCGGGCGGACCTCCAGCGTCAGGTTGGCCAGCGGCGCTACCGGGGTGCCGGCGCGGCCGAGCCAGGTCGGCCGGGTGATGATCCGGTCGCGGAGCGGGACGCCCTTCTGGCGCTTGAGCTTGTTGCGCGCCTGGGAGTTGACCTCGGCGATCTTCACCCCCTGCGGGCAGGACTGCGAGCAGATGCCGCAGCCTGAGCAGTAGTCGACCGACCACTCCACAGACGGCTCGTCGGCGACGCGGTAGCGCTCGGCCTGCGGCCCCGCGTACTTGGGGCCGGGGAACAGCGGCGTGACATTGGAGACCGGGCACTGGGTCTCGCAGATCGTGCACTTGACGCAGTGGTCGATCGATCCGCGGAGCAGATCGTCGATCGGGGTTGTGCCAGCGCTCACGCGGCCGCTCCCGCCGGCGCGCCCGAACGCGCCAGCACGAGCTGCGCCGCGCGCGAGCCGCTCGCCAGCGCGATCCCCTCGCCCGAGCCCTCCCGCCACGGCATCGCGCCCGGCAGCGCCGCGCCGGCCACGAGCACGTTGTCCGCGCCCTCGGCGCGGAGTTCGGCGTCGACGGCGACTCCGACGCGCGACATCGGCTGCTCGGCCAGGTAGTCGCCGACGAACCGCGGCTCTCCCGCCGCAGGCACGCCGCGCAGCGGCAGCGCGAGCACGCGGTCGTGCGTGGCCCAATGCGAGTCGAGCTCGATCGCGCCCGAGTTGAACCCGCCGGCAGCGAGCACAAACCAGGGCGCCGCGTAGCGAGCGACGTGACCCGCGGCGTTCGTGCTCACGGCGGTCACGCGCGAGCCGTCGCGGTCGGCGCTCACGACCTCGCCACCGAGCACGAGCCGCCCACCGGCCGCCCGCAGCGCCGAGCGCAGGATCTCGTACAGGCGCATCCCCGGCACCGACGGTGGCAGCGTCGGGATCTCGAACACCGACCGTCCGAGCCGATGCTCGAGGTCGGACCAGGCGCCGTGCGGGTCGCGAATCCCGAGCACGGCGGGCAGTCCGACGCGCTCGTCGGCCTGAAGCTTCAGCGCGAGGCGGCCGGCGAACGCGGCGCGCCAGCCCGGGTCGTCGAACCGGCGCGCGAGCCCGAGTGAATTCTGGTCGGCCCGATCGGCTTCGATCTCCGCCTCGACCGAGCGCGCGGGGATCCCGACCCTGTTGAGGTTGGCCGCGCACAGCGCAGCGTGGAAGTCGCGCAGCGTGCGCGTCCCGACCACGCAGACGCGATCCATCACCACCGAGTCACCCGCGGTCATCGTCTCGGGAATCACCGCCGAGGGGCGCAGCGCGCCGACGGCGGTGGGCAGCAGGTAGTTGCGATCGAGGTCGCCGAGGTACCGGTACCCGGGCAGCGGTCCTGACTCCACGCGCCCCTCGAACCACCGGACCGCCTCCGCGATCGCGTCCACGCCGAGCGCCGCGTACGGATGATCCGGGTGGCGCGAGACGAACTCCTCCATCGCCCCGCCCGGCGAGACGACCCGGTCGGGCGCGTATCCGAGCACATCGATCGTCCCCGGCGCGAGATGAGTCGACCCGACCCCCTTGGCCAACACGCAGACGCGCGCGCCCCCCTCGGCCAGCCGGGCGCCGGCCACGAGCCCGGCGGTGCCGGCGCCGATCACCACCGCGTCGTAGTGGAGCTCTCCCCTCACGGCAAGACCTCCTGGGCCTCCGCCTGGAGATGATGGACGTCGAGCACGCCCTGGAAGATCCACTCGTCGAGGCGGGTCTGGCGGAGCTGGTCGCCGTACAGGATCGGCCAGGTGCCCTTCCAGCGCTCCTTGAGGAAGTCGAGTAGCGATTCGTCGGCCTGCTCGGCGCTCAGGCCGTCGAGCCCGTGCAAGATCCCCGCCGCGCGGTAGATGCAGAACCCGCCCTGACATGGTCCCATCGCCAGGCGCAGCAGCCGGCGGATGTCGTCGAGGTTGGTCGTCGCGCGGCGGCGGATCGCCTCTTCGAGCTTCCAGCGCGGGACCAGCTCGCACTCGCAGATCAGCTGGTCGTCAGCGAGGTGCTTCTCCTTGCGCTCAAGTCGCTCGCCGAGCATGTACGTCGCGTGGTCCTCTGAGCCCGGGAGCGGCTCGGTCTTGGTCAGGCACGGACGTTCCTCGCCCAAGTGCCGGCTCACGGCGGTCATCGTGTCCTCGGCCATCAGCCGGAACGTGGTGAGCTTGCCGCCGGTGATGGTCACGAATCCGCTGACGCCGTCGCGCTCGGCGTGGTCAAGCAACGCGTGCGCGCGCGTGACATCGCGCGTCTGCGTGTCCGACGCCTTGGCGTCCTCGAACAGCGGCCGTACCCCGGTCCACACGCGCAGTGCCCGAGCCTGGCGGAACCCGGGCACGAGCTTCTCGCCGTCCTCGAGCATCTGATCGACCTCCGCCGGCGGCACGTGATGATCGTCGGGGTCCTCGGTGTGCTCGTCGGTCGTGCCGATCACGCACACGGTCCGGATCGGGACGATGATGTCGCCGTCGGTCGGCATCTGACACCGGTTGATGCACGTGTTCACGATCCGATGGTTCATCGCGATCATGATCCCTCGCCCCGGGAGCACCCGGACGCCCTCGATCCCGGCCATCTCGGCCACTTGGCCGGCCCACGCGCCTGACGCGTTCACCGTCACGCGCGCCTCGACGTCGACCTCCTCGCCGGTGGCGTGGCCGCGCAGCCGGGCTCCGGTGACCTGGTCACCGGAGCGATGGATCCCAACCACCGCGTGATAGGGGAGCACTCGCGCGCCGCGCTCCTGGGCGCCGCGCGCCATCGCCCACACGGTCTTCCACACGTCGATGTTGCCGTCGGGCACGCGGAACACGCGCGAGATGGCGGGGTTCAGGCGCGGCTCTTCGCGGAAGGCCTGGGACGGGTCGATCTCCTCGCAGTCCACGCCCGTGGCGCGACAGCCTTGGGCGAACTTGTCGGCGTACTCGGGGTCGTCCCACGGCGTCGTGACGAAGAACCCGCCGATGTCCTCGATGCAGTCGGAGGCGATGTTGCGGAGGATGCGGTTCTCGCGGACGCACTCATCGGCGGCGTGCGGGTCCTTGACGGCGTAGCGGCCACCGGAGTGGAGCAGCCCGTGGAAGCGCCCGCTGGTGCCCTCGGCCAGATCGAACCGGTCGACGAGCACCACGTCGTAGCCGCGCAGCGCTGCGTCCCAGGCCACGCCCGCCCCCGTGGCACCGCCACCGATCACCAGGACATCGGTGCTCAGTGTGGCCATGGTGTGAACCCTACTGTGTCGAGGGCGGCCGTTGCGACCGCCCTCGACCTATCGCGCCCCGTCGTCTCAGCTGCCCGCGTCGAACCAGTCGAACGTCCGGGTGACCGCGCGCTTCCAGTACTTGTAGTACTCGTCGCGCGTGGCGTCATCCATCTTGGGCTCCCAGCGCTTGTCCTCGGCCCAGTTGTCGCGAACCTCCTGCGTGCTGCTCCAGAACCCGACGGCGAGCCCGGCCGCGTAGGACGCGCCCAGCGCGGTCGTCTCGGGCACCTCGGGACGGATCACCGGCACGCCGAGGATGTCGGCCTGGAACTGCATGAGCAGGTCGTTGGCGACCATGCCGCCGTCGACCTTGAGCTCGTTGAGCGTGACGCCGGAGTCGGACTCCATCGCGTCCATCACCTCGCGGGTCTGGAACGCCGTCGCCTCGAGCGTGGCCCGGGCGATGTGGCCGGCGTTGACGTACCGGGTCAAGCCGGCGAACACCCCGCGCGCGTTGGACTTCCAGTACGGCGCGAACAGCCCGCTGAAGGCCGGCACGATGTACAGGCCGCCGTTGTCGTCCACCGACTTGGCGAGCTCCTCGACCTGCGGCGCGGCCTCGATCATGTGGAGGTTGTCGCGCAGCCACTGCACGAGCGCCCCGGTGATCGCGATCGACCCCTCGAGCGCGTACACCGCCGGCTCGTCGCCGATCTTGTAGCACGCCGTGGTCAGCAGGCCTGCCTTCGACTGCACGGGCTCGGTGCTCGTGTTGAGCAGCATGAAGTTGCCCGTGCCGTACGTGTTCTTGGCGTCACCGGTGTCGAAGCACGCCTGCCCGAACGTCGCTGCCTGCTGGTCGCCGAGGTCGCCGGCGACCTGGACGCCGGTCAGGTTGCCGGTCGCCACCTCGCCGTACACCTGGCTCGAGGACTTGATCTCGGGCAGCATCGACATCGGCACGCCGATCGTCGCCGCGATGTCCGGATCCCAGCTGAGCGTCTTGAGGTCCATCAGCATGGTCCGGCTGGCGTTCGTCACGTCGGTGATGTGCAGACCGCCCTTGGCGCCTCCGGTGAGGTTCCAGATGCACCACGTATCCATGTTGCCGAAGATCAGGTCCCCGGCCTCGGCCCTGGCGCGCGCCCCGTCGACGTTGTCGAGGATCCAGCGGACCTTGGGGCCGGAGAAGTAGGTCGCCAGCGGAAGGCCGACCTTGGTGCGGAAGCGATCCTGCCCCCCGTCCGCGGACAGCTCGTCGACGAGCTTGTCGGTGCGGGTGTCCTGCCAGACGATCGCGTTCATCACCGGCTCGCCGGTGTTCCGGTCCCACACGACCGCGGTCTCGCGCTGGTTGGTGATGCCGAGCGCCGCGATGTCGTCGCGGGCCGCGCCGGCCTTCTCCATGGCCTCGTTCAGCACCTCCTGACAGCGCGCCCAGACCTCCTTGGGATCGTGCTCCACCCACCCCGGCTTGGGGTAGATCTGCTCGTGCTCCTTCTGCGACACCGCTACGACACGGCCTTCGTGGTTGAAGACCATCGCCCGCGAGCTGGTCGTCCCCTGATCCAGTGCCATTGAGTATTTCGCCATGCGTGTCTCCTTTTAGCCCGCGAACGCCTCGGCGGCGCTCTTGAAGAGGTAGTAGGTGGAGGTCGCGCCTGGGTCCTGGTGATCCTTGCTCCGTTCGCCCAGGTAGCTGGCGCGTCCCTTGCGCGCGATGAGCGGCGTCGTTGCCTTCATGCCTTCCTGGGCGGCCTGCGCCGCTGCACGCAGGCCGCCGTCCAGGTCGGACGCCGCCTCGAGGGCCGCCACACCCGGGATAAGCGCGTCCACCATCGTCTTGTCGCCCGCGACCGCCTTCCCGCGGGCCTGGACTCCTTCCAGTCCCTTGCGCCACGCTGCCGCGTATGTGGGCAGGTCGACCTCGGCCTGGCCGGCCAACGCGCCGCCCATCTGCAGGAACAGCGTGCCGTACAGTGGGCCGGCGGCGCCGCCCACACTGGACACCAGTGCCATCGCGACGGTCTTGAGAACCGCGCCGGGGTCGGCCTGTTCGGCGGCGGACAGCTTCTCCATCGCCTTGGTCATGCCCCGGTTCATGTTCGTCCCGTGGTCGCCATCGCCGATTGCCGTGTCGAGGGCGACGAGCTCCTCACGGTGCTCGGCCATCTCCCCAGCGAAGCGGTTCATCCAGTCGAGCGCAGCGTCGCGCGTGATTGGCACTGTCTAGACGCCCCAGCGCAAGCCAGGCGTGTTGACAGGTGCATCCCAGTAACGGACCATCTCGTCGTCAAGTTTGAGCAGCGTGATCGAGCAGCCCTGCATCTCCAACGACGTGATGTAGTTGCCGATCAGATTGCGCTCGATCGTCAGCCCGTGCTCGGAGGCAATCTTCGCCACCTCGTTGTACATCACATAGAGCTCGATCAGCGGCGTGCCGCCCATCCCGTTGACGAACGCGAGAACGCGGTCGCCGCTCGAGAACGGGAGGTCGTCCAGGATCGGGGTCATGAGCCGTTCGGCGATCTGCGACGCCGGCCCGATCTTCTCCCGGAAGCGGCCCGGCTCGCCGTGGATGCCGATCCCGATCTCGACCTCGTCGTCGCCGAGCTCGAAGCTCGGGTTGCCCGAGGCCGGGGTGATGCACGGGGTCAGCGCCATGCCCATCGAGCGGCCATTGGCGTTGACCCGGCGTCCGAGGTCGGCAACCTCCTTGAGCGACTTGCGGTCCTCGGCAGCGCCACCGCAGATCTTCTCGACCAGCACCGTCACGCCGACGCCGCGCCGGCCTGCCGTGTAGAGCGAGTCCTCGACCGCCACATCGTCGTTGGTGAGCACGGTCTCGACCTCGATGTCGTCGCCCTTGCCCATCTCCGCGGCCATGTCGAAATTCATCACATCGCCCGTGTAGTTCTTGACGATGTGCACGACCCCGGCGCCACCGTTCACCGCCTTGGTCGCCTCCAGCATCTGGTCCGGCGTGGGGGAGGTGAACACCTCCCCCGGGCACGCCGCGTCCAGCATCCCTGGCCCGACGTAGCCGCCGTGCATCGGCTCGTGGCCCGAACCGCCGCCGGACACGAGCCCGACCTTGCCCTGTACCGGCGCGTCGATGCGGACGATGACCGCCGGGTCGTACATGACCCGCACGCGGTCTCCATGTGCTGCTTCGACGCCGTGGAGCGCGTCCTGCAGGACGGCGTCGGGTGCATTGATTAGCTTCTTCATCGCTGTCGACCTACAGGGGAGCGCTGCCGAAGACGGCGTCGAAGAAGATCGCCGCGAGCGCGCCACCGATCAGCGGCCCGAGGACCGGCACCCAGGCGTACGACCAATCCGAGCCGCCCTTGCCCGGGATCGGCAGGATCGCGTGGATGATCCGCGGTCCCAGGTCGCGCGCCGGGTTGATCGCGTAACCCGTCGGACCGCCGAGCGACAGGCCGATGGCGAACACCAGCAGGCCGATCAGCAGCGGCGCCAGGCCCGGCGTGATCGCGTTCCACGGACCGATAATCGCCAGAACTCCGAACACCAGCACGAACGTGCCGAAGATCTCGGTGACCAGGTTCCACGCGTAGTTGCGGACCGCTGGACCGGTCGCGAACACCGCCAGCTTCAACCCCGGATCCTCGGTGTCCCTCCAGTGCAGGTAGTAGGTGAGGTAGACGAGGAAGGCGCCGATCATGGCGCCGATCATCTCCCCGACGAAATACCTCCACGCCTGCGAGCCGTTGACCGTCCCATGGATCCAGAAACCCAGCGTCACCGCCGGGTTGAGGTGCGCGCCGGTGAAGTACCCGACGGCGTAGACGGCCATCGCCACCGCCATGCCCCACCCGAAGGTGATGACGATCCATCCCGAGTTCTCGGCCTTCGACTTGGACAGCAGTACTGCAGCCACCACGCCGTCGCCGAGCAGGATCAGGAGCGCCGTCCCGATGATCTCGCCCCCAATGATGCTGAGGTGTGACTTGGGCAGAACTAATACGACCGCGCCTATGACGCCCAATTCCGGTCTCCTCTCCTCAAACGGACTAAAGGACAGTCGATCCTAACCACACTCGTTCGACAATGTCAAACCAAGTTGCCATGCTATGGCTCGGGGTTCGGCGATGACACGCTACGTTCCATCCAATTCATTACGCGTCTTCGCTTCGCGGCGGTAGGGCGGGGCGGGAGGGTGCCTGGCAACATTCAGTCGATCGAGCGTGCCGCAACGATTCTGCGGTTGCTCTCGGGGCGCACCCGGCGGCTCGGGGTGGTCGACATCGCCGGCGAGATGGGGCTGCCAAAGGGGACAGTCCACGGGCTGCTCCGCACGCTGCAGAGCGTCGGGTTCGTCGAGCAGGACGAGGAGACCGGGAAGTACCAGCTCGGCGCGGCGCTCCTGCACATGGGCTCGAGCTACCTCGACGGCAACGAGCTTCGCACCCGCGCGCTCAACTGGTCCGACTCGCTGGCGACCCGGACCCGCGAGGCGGTCCGAATCGGAACGCTGCACGACGAGCAGGTTCTCGTCGTCCACCACGTGTTCCGACCCGACGACAGCTTCCAGACGCTCGACGTGGGCACGCTCTTACCGCCCCATGCGACGGCGCTGGGCAAGGTGCTGCTCGCGGGTCACCCGTACGTCGCGTCGGCGCTCGCGGCGAACGGGCTCCGGGGTTACACCGACGCGACGATCACGGATGGGGGGCAGCTCGAGCGGGAATTGGCTCGGGTACGCGCGCAGGGGTGGGCCGCGGATATCGGGGAGCTGGTCCCGGGACAGGTTTCGTACGCGGCTCCGATCGTCGACCGGCGCGGCATGACCGTCGGCGCGATGGGCATCTTTGGTCCGCCCGAGCGGCTGCTGGCGGCGCGCCAGCCCCGAGGTGACCTGCTGGCATACGTTCGCGAAGGCGCGCGCGCCGTCTCGCGCGAGCTCGGAGCGATCCCCTGGTAGCTCCAGCGGGATCGGACCCGCCTACGATGTTTCGAAACCAACGAAAGCGGTGAAGGAGGGCGCACATGTCCCCAGAGCGCGACCACACAGCCGACCCCGAACAACCGTTCGAGAACGGTTTCGCCGAAGGCCAGGCGGAGGACACGGACCCCGACGAGGGGCACGTTGGAAGCTTCGCCGAGGGCCAGGAAGAGCTCGACGACGACGAGCGGCCCAAGGGCCGGTTCAGCGAGGGCCAGGAAGAACTCGGCGAAGAGGATCCCGAGAAACACATCCAGGGGCGGTTCGACGAGGGCGAGGACGCCGACTGATTGCGCCGCGCCCAGCCGGCGCCTAGCGTCCGGAAAGGCGCTCGCGCACGTTCCCGTCGGCGAGTGTGCGTTCGCCGAGCGGCGTGATCCGCCAGACGGGCGTTCGCTGAACCGACATCGCGGTGACCAGGCGGACATCCTCGAGCAGGTCGAGCGCTCGGTTGACCGCGGCCAGCAGATCCAGCGTCTGCATCTGCCCCGCACCGGGATAGTCCCTCAGCAGGTATTTGCACAGCTGCTGCGGCCACACGCTGGTCCCGTGCGTGGGGCCGTCCGGTCCTAACCCGGGCAGCAAATCCGCGGCCAGATCGTCGACGCTGAGCGCCCGGAGGCGGTCGATCTCGACCTTGGCCGCGGCCTTCCGAGTTGCCTTCTCCTCGCTCCGGCGAAATAGAGGGGACACGTTGCTCAGGCCACGAGCTACGCTTTTATGAGGAGACCGAGGTGCACCGACACACCGTATCCCGTCGTCCCGTCGGCTCGCTCGACGGCCCGTCCAAGACGATCACGGTCGAACCGGTCCAAATCCCGGCGACCCGGCCGGCGCAGCCAGCGGTCGCTCCCGAGCCCGCCCCGGAACGCTCCGAGCCGGCGCCTGAGCGCGAGCCCCTTCCGGCGCGATGAACCTGCTCGAGCACGCCGGCGACCTCGCCCCGGACCTTGTCGTCCCGATCATCGGCTATCGCCAGTGGCGCATGACGAGCGGCGGGCTCGCCTCGTTATACGACGGCGCCGCCTGGCCGGAGGCACAGATGACCGCTCGCTGCGACCGGGGGCATAGCCCATCGGAGGTGCCGGCGAAGGACTGCAGCTGCGGGGTGTACGCCTACTACGACCCGTGCCCGCGGACGGCATCGGCGGCCACACCCGACCTGATCGGCGGCGCGGTGGTGGTTTGGGGCCGGATCGAGGCTCACGCCTACGGACTGCGAGGCAAGCACGCGCGCATCGTCGCGCTCGAGTTGCCGCTCTCGCGCGGTCGCAAGCGGCGCGCCGTGATCGAAACCGCCGAGCTTCTTGGTGTCGCGGCCGTGCCGCACCGAGCGCTGGGGACGGTCGCCTTGGAGCACGGCGCCGTGCTCCAGCCGTCGTTGCGCCCGAAGAAGACGGTCACGCGCGCGGCGAACATCTGGTCCAGATACGGGCCGGTGTGATCACGGCCTAGCCGCGGGCCAAGCCAGCGGGTGTGCGATGATCGCCCGCGACGTGAGCATCACCGGGCGATACGTGGCCTCGATCGATCAGGGGACGGCGTCATCGAGGTGCCTCGTGTTCGACGACCGCGCGCGGATTGTGTCCGTCGCCCAGCAGGAGCACCACCAGTATTTCCCGAAGCCCGGCTGGGTCGAGCACGACCCGCAGGAGATCTGGCACAACGTGCTGCTGGTCTGCCGGGTGGCGCTCGACAAGGCCGACCTGTCCGCGGACGATCTGTGTGCGCTCGGGATCGCCAACCAACGCGAGACGACCGTTCTGTGGGACCGTCAGACCGGCGAGCCGGTGCACAACGCGATCAACTGGCAGGACGTGCGGACCGATCGCATCTGCCGCGAGCTGGCGCGCGAATTCGGGCAGGAGATGTTCCGCGACAAGACCGGGCTGCAGGTGACGACCTACTTCTCGGGCCCGAAGATCCGGTGGCTGCTCGACAACATCGACGGTCTGCGTGAACGCGCGGAGGCGGGCGACGTGCTGTTCGGGACGATCGACTCGTGGCTGATCTGGAACCTGTGCGGCCGGCACGTCACCGACGTCACCAACGCGAGCCGGACGCTGCTCATGAACCTGCACACACTCGATTGGGATCCAGAACTGCTGGACGCGATCGGCGTCCCGGCGGCGATGCTTCCGGAGATCCGGGCCTCCTCAGAGGCCTACGGAGAAGCGGGCGCGCCGCTGGCCGGAGTCGCGGTCGCTTCGGCGCTCGGCGACCAACACGCCGCCCTGGTCGGGCAGACCTGTTTCAGCGCCGGCGATGCGAAGTGCACCTTCGGGACTGGAAGCTTCTTCGTGCTCAACACCGGCCCGCGGCCGGTGACCTCTTCGAATGGGCTGCTGACGACTTTGGCCTACAAGCTGGGGTCGGCCGATCCGACCTACGCGCTCGAGGGTTCGATCGCGGTCACCGGCGCGCTCGTGCAGTGGTTCCGCGACAACATCGGCCTGATCGGCAGCGCTCCCGAGATCGAGACGCTCGCCCTGACCGTCGAGGACAACGGCGGCTGCTACTTCGTGCCCGCCTTCTCCGGCCTGTTCGCCCCGCACTGGCGCAGCGATGCGCGCGGCGTGATCATGGGACTGACGGGCTACATCCAGCGAGGTCACCTGGCCCGGGCCGTGCTCGAGGCGACCGCGTGGCAGGTGCGCGAGGTCGTCGACGCGATGAACTCCGATTACGGGAGCCCGGTGTCCGAGCTGCGCGTCGACGGCGGCATGACCGCGAACAACCTCCTGATGCAGACCCTCGCCGACGTCCTCGACGTGCCGATCGCGCGTCCGATCGTGTCCGAGACCGTGTCGCTCGGCGCGGCGTATACGGCCGGTCTGGCCGTCGGCTTCTGGCCCGACACCGACAGCCTCAGCCAGAACTGGCACAAGGCGGCGGAGTGGATGCCGAGCATGGACGGCCGGGTTCGCGAGCGCGGCTACCGGAAGTGGAAGAAGGCCGTGGCGCGGACGGTCGACTGGGTCGACGACGACGAGTGAGTTGCCGCGGCTTTAGTGGTCGCCGTTGACCGACGCGTGTTGCCGGTAAAGCGATCGGTACGGGGTCGCCGACGCGGTGCCGTTCTTGAAGAAGCTCCGCACGGACTCCATGACCGCGTCGGCGTCGCCGGTGGCGGTGATCGGCTCGCCGAAGGAGACCTCGATGCGATGGCGCCGGGGGACCGGCTTGGAGCGCAGGCGCCTCGGCCAGAGCCGGCCCGGGGGCATCGCCTCGGCCGTGCCGGTGACCCGGATCGGCACGATCGTCAGGTGGTGTGCGGCGGCCAACACCGCCGCGCCTCGGCGCAGCTGTCCGGGCACCCCGTCACGCGACCGCGTGCCCTCGGGATAGAGCAGCACGCTCCAGCCCTGATCGAGCAGCTTGTCGAGATGGCTTCCGTTCTTCGACATGCCGCCGGCGCGCCGGCGCTCGATCGGCACGGTGTTGAAGATCAGCGAGACCAGCGACGCGACCACCCGGTTGCGGTAGAAGTAGTCGGCGGCCGCCGCCACCACCGTCCGTTTTCGCAGCTTGCGGGGCAGCGCGGATAGGATCACCGGCGTGTCCAGGTGGCTGGCGTGGTTGGCCACCAAGATGACCGGCCCCTTGACGTGCTCGAGCCATTCCTTCCCGGTCGCCCGCCGGGCCGCGTAGTAGTCCATGACCGGATTGAGCACGAGGTTCATGAAGTTCTCGCGCACGAACCCGGCGAGCCGCGACCGCGCCCACGGGATGTCGAGCTGGGACGCGGCCTTGCGCAGCTCTCGTCCGCGCGCCGGTGCCGCCCGCGCCACGTCGAGCCCACGCGCGGGAGCGGCGCGGGCCGCGTCGAGGACCCTACGCTTGCGGGAACGCTCACGGCGGAAACGCATTACCCGGGGGTCTACCCCCGCCTGTGACATTCGTTACAGGGAATTCACGACCGACGCCGCTCCGGCCGAGAAACCGGCGCCGGCAACGGCTGCGAGGCGCCACCGCCCGACTTGCACGTGCACGGCGACCACAGCCGCCACCGGCATCTACGATTAGCCACCTCCGTGCGGCCCCCACGCTTCTCACCGGATCCGTTCCGGCCAGCCTCGGCCGTGACCGAAGACCAACGCGAGCACGCCGTGGTGAAGCTGCTGCGGCGCCGGCGCGCCGAAGGCTCGCGCCCCGGGTGCAGGACCGATGGCCGCAGGATGGCGCTGGTGATCGAGGGCGGCGGGATGCGCGGCGTGGTGTCGGCCGGGATGACGGCGGCGATCGAGCAGCTGGGCCTGCGAGACGCGTTCGACGAGGTCCACGGCGCCTCGGCCGGCGCGTTCAACGCGGCCTTCCTGCTGGCGGGCCAGGCCGCCTATCTGACCACGCTGTATGCGTACGGGTTCGGTGATCCGCGGTTCGTGAGCTTCGTCCGGGCGGTGCGCGGCGGGCCGGCGTTCGACATGGATCACGTGATCAACCACGTGTGGACGCGAGAGCGCCCGCTCCGGTTTGCCGACGTACTGAACACCGGGATCGAGCTGCACTGCACGGCGACCGACGCCGACCGGGCGACGATCGTCGACCTCGCTGACCTGAGCACTCAGCCGGACATCTGCTGCGCGCTCCGGGCGTCGGGGCGGCTGCCGTGGCTCGCCGGCGGACCGGTCAGCTTCCGGGGCATGCGGCTGCTCGACGCGACCCTGGCCGAGGCGATCCCGGTGCATGCGGCCCGCGCCGGCGCCACCGATCTCCTCGTGCTCCAGACGCGCCCGCAGGGCGTGGCCCATACCCCGCTCTCGCCGGTGGTGGCGCGCCTCACCGACCGCTACCTGCGCGCGGTCAACCCCACGCTGATCGAGCTCCGCCAGACCCGCTCGCCACGCTACGACGCACTCACCGCCGAGCTCGCGGCCCAGGCGGCCAACGCCGATCACACGCCAAGGGTGTGCGTGATCCGGCCGGCGGCGGGCTGCACGACGATCAGCCAGATGGAGTATCGCGTCGCCAGGCTGCAGACGGCCGCGGCGGACGGCCTGCGCTCGGCCTGGATGGCGCTCGAGGGTGAGGATCCGGAGCTGATCGGGACGCTGCGCGCCTATCCGCGCGAAACCGCCCCGATCACCTCCAACGCGGCAAACGCCCGCCGGGACACGATCCCGGCCTAGACCCCGGCCGGCTCGGGCTCGCGTTCCTCGTCCGCGCCGGACTCGGCCATCGCCAGCTCGTGCGCGCTCTCGCCCTCGATGTTGAAGTGCGGGAGCCGTGCATCCAGCCAGCGCGGCAGGTTCCACGTCGTCGGCCCGAGCAGCTCGAGCACGGCCGGGAGCAGGACGCAGCGCACGACGATCGCGTCGAGCAGCACCGCCGCCGCCAAGCCGAAGCCGAACTCCTTCAGCACCCGCTGGTCGCCGAACATGAAGGAGAGGAACACGCAGATCATGATCGCGGCGGCTGCCGTGATCACGCGTCCGGTGAGCGCGATCCCGTCGGCCACGGCCTCAGACGCGTCGCGCTTGCGGATCCACTGCTCGCGCACGCGCGAGATGAGGAACACCTCGTAGTCCATGGAGAGCCCGAACACCACGGCGAACATGAGCACCGGTATCCAGGGTTCGACCGGTCCCTTCTCGACGCCGAGAACGCTGGCGAACCACCCGTCCTGGAACACCAGCACGGTCACGCCGAGGGCGCCGCCGATGCTGAGCAGGTTCATGAGAGCCGCCTGGATCGGGATCACGATCGAGCGGAAGATCACGAACAGAAGCAAGGCCGACAGCACGACGACGATGCCGATGAACAGGGGCAGCTTCTGCGCGAGCACGTGCGAGAAGTCGATCGAGCCGGCCGTGAACCCACCCACGAGGACGTTCGCGCCGGTCTGGTGCTCCACCGGCGGTAACACGTCCCCCCGGAGATGGTCGACCAGATCGGTGGTCGCCACCGCCTGCGGCGACGAGCCCGGATATGCCTCGAACACAGCGACGTTTCCGGCCGGCGATATGCGCGGCGGCGTGACCGCGACGACGTTAGGCGTGCCCTTGACCGCCGCCTGGAGCGCCGGGAGGCCCGAGGTCTGATGGGGGGCCGGAAGCTCGGAGACGATCAGCAGGGGGCCGTTGAAGCCGGCGCCGAACCCGTCGGCCAGCAAGTCGTACGCCTGTCGCGTGTGGGTGCCGGAGGGGTCGTTGCCCGCGTCGCTCGACTCCAGCCGCAACCCGATCACGGGCAGGAGCAGCGCGATCATCAAACCGAGCGACAGCAGCGCCAGCGGCCACGGCCGTCTCTGCACCGTCCGGCTCCACTCGCGCCACCGCGAGCGCGACGCGCGCTGGATCGCGGCGTCCTCGCTGACACCCGCAGCGGCCGGCGCGCGGCGGCGACGGAACACCCCACGGCGACGGGACGGCTGCACCACCCGGTGACCGAAGCGCGACAGCAGCGCGGGCAGCACCGTCAGTGACGCCACCATGACCATCAGCACCGCGAGGATGGATGCAATCGACAGCCCGTAGAGGAAGCTGACGCCGGTGGCGAACATGCCGAGCAGGGCGATGACCACGGTGGTTCCGGCGAGCAGGATCGCGCGCCCGGACGTGTCCATGGCCTCGACCACCGACCGATCCACGTCGCCGTACACGCCGTAGTTCTCGCGGAAGCGAGTGACGATGAATAGCGCGTAGTCGATGCCCACGCCAAGCCCGATCATCAGCGCCAGCTGCGGCGAGACGTTGGGGATGCTGGTGACGTGCGTGGCCAGCCCGATCAGCGCCACGCCGGTGATCAGCCCGAGCCCGGCGGTGATCAGCGGCATCCCGGCCGCGATCAGCGAACCGAACGTGAACAGCAGGATGATCAGCGCGGCGAGCACGCCGATTTCGGTCGCCGGACCGACGCTGAATCCCTCGGCGTTCTCCATCACCTGACCCCCGGCGGCGATCTTCAGGCCCGGGACGTTCACCGCGTCTATCTGGTTGAGCACGGGCTTACCCGCGTCGTTCGGCACAAGGTTGGCTGGCTTGTCGTAATTGACGGTGGCGAAGGCCGTCTTGCGGTCGTGCGAGACCACGATGGTGCCGACCGAGACGACGTGCGGGTCCTTGCTCGCCTGCGCCAGCAGCTTGGTCATCGCCGCCTTCACCGCCGGATCGTCGACGCTCCCGTTCGCAGTGTGGAACACGATGGTGTCAACGTCGCCGCTCTGCGCCGGGAACTCCTTCTTCAGCAGATCGAGCGCCCGCTGACTCTCCGTCCCGGGCAGGCTGAAGTTGGTCGCGTAGTTGCGCCCGGCGGCGCTGGCGAGGACCGTGGTCAGAACGGCGATGGCGATCCACGCGATGACCACGCGGCGTCGATGAGCAATACACCAGCGTGTGAGTTTCAGCACTATGTGACTCCTCGTCGTCCGGTGGAACTGGGCGAGCGGCCACGTGCGCCCTGCCCCGCGGAGTGACCCGATCTGGATGGTCTGCCGATCCGGCTCCACACGGTGTTTAGCACGGACGCATCGTGGGCTTGTGATCTTCCCGCAGCCCCAGACGCGGGGGAAGGACCAACCCGGCATCCGGCGAAGGGACCAATCCGGAATTCATGTCAGGTCCAACTTTCGGGGCATCGTATAACTGTGGACAGCGCGCGGCCGTCCTTCTGGATCGCTTGAACCCGTGGGCGTCCGCGGCCCCGCGCCTGACGCGATGAGACCGATTCACATCAGCTCCCGCCGCCAGGCCGATCGGTCGCGACTCAGCGCCGTTCTCCTTCGATGGCTGCCGACGTTGGTTCTGCTCGGCACGGGCGGCGCGCTGGCCCCCGCCGCCAACGCCAGCACGCATTCGACGAGTGGGGTGACAAACGCCACCACGGGGCAGACCGACGCCTCCTCGGTGGTCGCGCTCGATCCGTGCGGAACCCCGACGGCCGTCACGGCCGCCTGCCTGACCAAGGTGCTCGGACTCCGCGGCACGCACTCGTTCGTCCATCCGCGGCTGCGCGCGGCCGCATCCCCGAACCGGCTCGCTGGGCGCCGTGGGCACGTGTCGCGCACGGGCGCGCCGCTGGCCGTGACCGCGGCCGCCCCGCCTCAGCCTGGGACGCCCGCCTACTTGCAGCAGGTCTATGACCTGGCCTACCTGTCTCAGACGGCCGGCGTCGGCCAGACGATCGCGATCGTCGACGCGTTCGACGCCCCCAATGCGGAGGCCGACCTCGCCGCCTACCGCTCGACGTTCTCGCTGCCGTCCTGCACCACCGCGAACGGATGCTTCAAGAAGATCGATCAGACCGGGGGAACGAACTACCCCGCGAGCACCAGCGACTCGTGGGAGCTCGAGATCTCCCTCGATCTGGATGCCGTGTCGGCGCTGTGCCCCAACTGCCACATCGTCCTCGTCGAGGCGAACAGCGCGGGAATCTCGGACCTCGCCGCCGCGCAGACGGAAGCGTCACAGCAGGGGGCGAGCGCGATCTCGGACAGCTGGGCGGTCCAGATGACCGGGCCCAACGCTGCCCAGGTCTTCAGCACCTATGGGTCGTTCACGTTCCCGGGGATCACCACGGTGGCGGCGTCCGGCGATGACGGTTACCCCGGATCGAGCACCAACGACTTCCCCGCGGCGCTCGGGGGCGTGACCGCGGCCGGCGGCACGACGCTGCTTCCTGCGAGCAGCAGCGGAGTGCAGAGCGCCCGGGGCTTCGATGAGTCCGCCTGGGCCGGCAGCGGGTCCGGGTGCGCCTGGCACGTGACCAAGCCCACGTGGCAGACCGATACCACCGGGTGCACCGGCCGGTCCTACAACGACCTGTCGGCCGACGGCGATCCCCTCACCGGCATGCAGGTATACGACTCCGACGCAGGCGGCTGGGAGGTTGTGGGCGGGACGAGCGAGGCGACGCCGCTGATCGCGGCCTACTACGCCCTGGTGGGATCCACCGCCCAAGGTCCCTCGTGGGCCTACGCGAACGCCGGCGTGATGAACGACCCAACCGCCGGCTCGAACGGCTCGTGCGCGGCAAGGATCGTCTACATCTGCAACGCCGGCGACGGCTACGACGGCCCGACCGGCGTGGGCACCATCTCGGGTGCCGTCGCGATCGGCGCCCCCGGGATCGGGGGACCTGGACCGGACGGCTCCTACGCACAGAGCGACGGCCCCGACACGGCGCAACTGGAGGGCGGCGTGTATCCCAACGGCGCCGACACCACGTACTGGTGGGAGTACGGCACGACCACGTCCTACGGCCAGCAGACCGAGGCCACCGACATCGGCTCGGGCGTGGCGCCCGTCTCGGTGGCGGATCAGCTCGCCGGCCTGAGCCCCGGTGCCACCTACCACTACCGGCTGGTCGCGCAGAACAGCTACGGCACCGAGTACGGCTACGACTTCACGCTGACCACGCAGAGTGGCGCAACCGGGTCCTCACAGCCGGGTCCTGGCGGCTCGACCACGCAAACCACGCCGACCACGCCGACGACCCAACCGTCCCCGCCGGCCACCGGCCCAACCGCGCCGGCCGGCGGGAGGTCGAGCGCGGCGCCAGCCTCCCCGCTCATCGCCAGGCTGCGCGTCGTCTCGGCCGGAGCGACCACGGCGACCCTCATGGCAGGGGTGGCCACGGGCGGATCCGACGCGAGCTACTCGCTGCAGTACGGGCCCACGTCCGCCCTCGGCCGGAGCCTGAAGGGCTCGCTGGCGACCTCCTCGACCCGGCTGACCGGAACGCTGCGAGCACTCGCACCGGGCCGCGTTTACTACGTCCGCGCGGTCATTACCAACCCCGCCGGCTCGACCGCGACCGCGGTCATCCGCTTCAGGACGTCCCCGGTGACGATCACCAGGCTCGCCGTCCGGGGCGGCAGGCTCCAGGCGGTGCTCCGGTGCTACGGCGCGGCGCCCTGCCGAGCGACCCTGCAGGCCCGCTCGAGCTCCGGACTCCTCGCCGCCCGGCTGGTCACGATTCGCGGCAACCGCACCACGACCGTGTCGCTGCCGCTGACCCCGGGCCGGCACCCGGCCACCCGGCTCACTGTGCTGAGCCGTTGGAACGGCTATCCGGCGGCGGTCACGGCGACGACCTGACCCCGCTCGCCACCGGGTCATCGGAATCGCCCGGCTCGAGACCGACGACCGCTGCGAGGCTGTTGGCAGCGTCGACCACCTCGTCGAGGTCCGCGAGCAGACCTTCGACCTCGGCGCCGACCGGGGCGGAGCGCTCCAACTCGGCGTAGCGCTCGCGCAGGTCGGGTAGCTCACGGGCCGGCGATCGTTCGTCCGGCCGCGCGCGCAGCGTCGCCTCGACGCTCGAGAGCAGCCGGTCGAGGCCCCGGGCGAGCGGTTCGACTCCCGGGAGCGGCCGGGGCACGCGTTCGTCCTGGACATCGAGGCGCAACACGTGCGCGGCCTGCATCTGCCGGCGCATGTCGGCCAGCACCGCCTGGCTCTCCTCGGCGTCGATTCGCCGCGTCGCGGGTTCCGACAGCGAGCGAGCGACCGTCGATTCCGCAGTGGTCCGGGCCAGGCGGGCGCGGCGGCTGAGGTCGCGTGCCTCGTTGTCGTCGGCGCGACGGCCCGCCATCACCGACGCGAGCACGAGTCTGAGATACGCGGCGTGAGCGGCGACGAGATCGGCCAGGGCCTCCCGGGCCGGCTCGGCTGACCAGGTCGGCCACGCGGCATACGCGAGCAGCCCGAGGGCGCCGCCCAACAGGGTGTCGATCAGCCGGTCCCAGGCGGTCGCGAGCGTGTCGGGGCTGACCGCGTTCAGCAGGAATACGACGACCGCGGTGATGAAGGCGAACCCGACCGCGAAGCTGGCGGGGAACACCGCATAGCCGGCCCAGGCGAGCAGCCCGACCAGGACGATCGTCACCCCGCCGGCCGGATGCAGCGCGACCGCGATCGCTCCGGCCAGCCCGACCCCCAGGCAGGTGCCGAGCACGCGCTCGGTGCCGCGGGTGAGGGTCGCGCCGAATTCGGGTCGCAACGTGGTGGCGGCGGCGACCACCATCCAGTACCCGCGTGGCAGATGACGCGAGAGGAGCTCCGCGATCACGACCACCACGGCCAATCGCACCGCATGTCGGCCCGCCGGCGATTGCAGGGTGGCGTTGGCGCGGAGCGTTGTCAGGTCGGTTGCCGCCAGGTCGCGCAGCCGGTTGATCGGACGGCGCGGGCGGCGCTCCCGCAGGGTTCCGCTCTCTCCCGCGGCCACCGCGAGCGCGCCGATGGCCCGGAGCTGCCCGGCCAGTGCGGCGAGCCGGTGTAACAGCGTGGCCGCGGTCGCGTCCCCGTCCGAGGCCAGGCCGTCGAGCGGCTCGCTCAGCTCGGCCAGGCGGCCCGGTAGCGCTGACGCCGACGCCTCGTCGCCTTCGATCGCGCCCGCCGCCAGCCCCAGCGCATCGGCCGTCGCCGCGAGCATCCGCCCGGCCGGCTCGCGGAGCGGATCCGCTCCAGGCGCGTCGGTGCGGCGTCCCATCAACGCGTGGATCGCGCTCAAGGCAACCCGCACGCGCAAACCTTCGCTGACCAGGCTCCGCAGGGTCATCAGCGCAGGGTCTCCGAACAAGCTCAGCGAGGCCAACGTCGACTGTGCGTCGTCGAGGGCCGCGCCGGCGGGCAGCGCCGAGGTCGCGGGTGAACCGGCGGCAAGTTCGGACAGGGCGCGGTAGGCGCCGGCCGTGGCCGTCCGCTGCCCCTGGAGCGCGCCGCCCCAGCGCACGACGCTCAGGAACAGGACCTGGGCGCCGCCGCCCGCGAGGACCAGGCCGGCCAGGGCGGCCGCCGCCGCCGCCGGTTGGCTGAAGCGGCCGTACACAACCGCCGCGATGATCGCCTGAGTGCCGATCACACCGCCGCGGTTTCCGAGGCTCACCAGCAGCCCGGCGAGCAGCGACCACACGGCCAGCACGATGATGTGCAACCACGGGACCGAGCCGGTCACGCACCCGACGAACGTCGCCAGCGACATGGCGAAGGCGTCGGCGGTCAGGACCCCCAGCGGCGGGCGGCCGCCTCGGATCCGCCAGGCGACCCCGACGAGCATCGCGCCGGCGCCCATCGTCACGCCGGCGACCGGATCCCACGCGACCGTCCCAAGCGTGAGCATGCCCGCCACGGGGATCGCGGCGACCAGGCCGCCGCGCGCCGAGACCGCCGTCCGGTCGAAGTTGCCGGCGGCTCGCACGGCGGTGCTGAGCGATCCGCGCTGTCGCGAGGGTCCGGCGGGTGGGCGCCTGGGCCGGCGAAGATCCATCAGTCTGTGGAGATCATGACCGTGGAGATCGTTACCCGCCGCGCCGGCCTACCCGACCTCGACGCGCTGCTCCACCACGTGGCGGTCGGCTTTCACTCCTACGTTTCGTTCGCGCCGCCCGGATGGCAGCCGCCGCTCGACGTCCACGCACGTCGCGACTGGGAGGCCGACGTCCTGGCCGATCCGGCGACGTGGGCGCTGGTCGCGCTCGCCGACGGCGCCCCGGTCGGGCACGTGGTGTTCATACCCGCGCGGAAGCGGAGCGCCGAGGACCCCCGGGCGCACTGGCAGACCCGGCCGGTGATCGCGGGCCTCGCCCACCTGTGGCAGCTGTTCGTGCTGCCGGTTGGTGGGGGCGCGGTGTCGCGGCACGGCTGCACGATGCGGCGATCGACGAGATGCGCGCGCAGGGATATGTGTCGGCGCGTCTGTTCACCCCGTCTCAGCACGCGCGCGCGAGACGCTTCTACGAGCGGCGCGGCTGGACGGCGGCGGACGAGGCGCTCAACGAGGACCTCGCCCTGCCGTTGACGGAATACCGGCTGGTGCTGTGAGGAACTAGGGCAGCCAACCGGGGCGGTAGGCGACCTCGTCGTCCTTCGGGATCTCGGCGTACGCCTCGCGCGGCTCACGCGTCTCGGTCTCGACCCCGGCTTTGTGACGGAGCGCCACGTCCGAGCGGGGATAGACCACGTCGCCATCGGAACGCGTGCCGACCGCGAGGATCGCGCACGGCTCCTCGCCCGCCCCGACGAACACGTGCTCGGTCCACGCCGGGCAGTGCACGAAGTCCCACTGCTTGAGTGGCCGCTCCTGGCCCTCGATCAGGACCAGACATTCGCCGGACAGCACGAGAAAGTCCTCCTGCTCGTCCTCGCCGTGGTAGTAGCAGGCCGGTTGTCCGGGCTCGAGCACGGCGATGTTGAACCCGAGCTTCGTGAACCGCGACGCGCCCTCGAACCGTGTGTACGCGCCGAAGTGGCCGTCGAGCCATTTGGCTTCGCGCGCGTTGAGAACGAACCATCCTTCGCCGGCGGGGACCAGGCCAGCCGGCGTCTTCTCCATCGGAGCCTCGGAGACCACGGCGTCCATTATCGCGACAGTTACCCTGAAAGCGATGTCCGTCGCAAGTAACGGATCGACCGTGCACGCGGTCGAGGTCGTCGACCTGGTCAAGCGCTACCCCAGGTCGCCCGTCAACGCCGTCGACGGGATCAGCTTCGCGGTGGCGTCGGGCGGGGTGTTCGGCCTGCTCGGCCCCAACGGCGCCGGCAAGACCACCACGGTCGGGATGCTCACCACGCGCGTGCGACCAACGAACGGCCGCGCGGTGGTGGGCGGCGTGGAGGTCGCCGCCGATCCGGTCCGCGCGCGCAGCATGCTCGCGGTGGTGCCGCAGCGGTCGAACCTCGACCGCGCGATCTCCATCCGCCGCAACCTCACCTTCCACGCCGCCTACCACGGCGTGCCGGCCGCCCAGGCCACCGCCCGTGCCAACGAACTGCTGGAACAGTTCGGGCTGCTGGCGCGGGCCGACGTCAAGCCCGACTTGTTCTCAGGCGGCCAGGCTCAGCGGGTGATGATCGCCCGGGCGCTGATGCACGAGCCCCAGGTGCTGTTCCTCGACGAGCCGACAACCGGCCTCGATCCGGCCGCCCGGCTGTTCGTGTGGGACCGGCTGCGCGAGCTCCGCGACCGTGGAGTTACCTTGTTTTTGACGACCCACGACATGCACGAAGCGGCCGTCCTGGCCGACCGCGTCGGGATCATGGATCACGGCAAGCTGCTGGCGCTCGACACGCCCGAGGCGCTGATGCGTTCACTGCCCGGGAGCGCCACGCTCGAACTGAGCGTGCGCGCGCAGAACGGCGACGTGCCCTCGCCGGTCGTGGAGGCGCTGGAAGGGCTGACCGGCGTGGAGCGTGTGGAGGCGATCCACGACGACACCCCGGACGACGACGCCGCGGAACGTCGGTTGCGCCTGTACGTCTCGGGCGAGGCCTCGCAGCTGATTGCGCCGACGGCGACGTTGCTCGCCGACCGCGGGGTCGCGCTCGGCGGGATGGAGCTGGGCACGCCGACGCTCGAGGACGTGTTCATCCACCTGACCGGAAGGACGCTGAGATGACCGCCGCTGCGGTGTCCACGCCGAGCGTGACTCAGTTCCGCGCCTTCCGCGCGGTGCTCGGACGCGACCTGTTCGTCACCTGGAAAGAGCTGCCGGTGTTCCTCGCTCAGGTCATCCTGCAGCCGCTGTTCTTGCTGTTCGTGTTCGGCAAGGTGCTCGGCTCGCTCGGGTACACGCAGAACGGCTACTCCGATCTCCTGTTCCCCGGGTTGCTGGCGCTGACCGCGGTGATCACCGGGATGCAAACGCTGGCGTTTCCGCTGGTGGTCGAGTTCGGGTGGACCAAGGAGATCGAGGATCGGCTGCTTGCCCCGATGTCGACCGCGCTGGTGGCGGGCGAGAAGGTCCTGTTCGCGTCTTTCCGCGCCATCATCGCCACCGCGATCATGATTCCGGTCGGGATTCTCGTGCTCGGGTCGATCCCGTGGCGCTGGAGCGGCGTGCCGCTGCTGGTGGTGGCGCTGCTGCTGGGGAGCGTGCTCGGCGCCGGCCTCGGCCTGGTCATGGGCACGCTGGTGGTCCCCCAGCGCATCAACATCGTGTTCTCGCTGGTGTTCACCCCGCTGCTGTTCACGGGCTGCAGCCAGTATCCGTGGCCGTCGCTGTCGAAGCTGCCCTGGTTTCAGGTCGTGACCGCCTGCAACCCGATGACCTACGTCAGCGAGTCGATGCGCGCGGCGCTGGTCCCGAGCGTGCCGCACATCGCGGTATGGGTGTGCATCGTGGTGCTGATCGGGTCGGTCAGCGCGCTGATGACGGTCGGGGTGCGCGGGTTTTACCGCCGCGCGATCGACTGACATTTTCTGTGAACAAGTGCGGTCCCGCGCATGGGGATCGGGGTTCGGGGGAAGGCCAACCGTGGAGGCAACCCTCGACAGGAGAGAGATCCCGATGAAGGCATGCGTGACCGGAGCCACCGGCTTCGTGGGCGCCCACGTAGTAAGGGCGCTGGCGGAGCGCGGCGACGACGTGCGCGTCGTGTATCGCGACCCCTCCCGCCTGCGGGCGCTCGGGAGGATCCCGTACCGAAGGGCGAAGACCGACTGCCTCGACTACAAGGCGATGCGGCGCGCGCTGCGGGGCAATGACGTGCTGTTTCACGTGGCCGGCTACGTGGCCTCGAGTCCCGTGGACCGCGTCTGGGAGCTGAACGCCGATGGGCCGGTGATCGCGGTCGAAGCCGCCGCCGCCGAGGGCGTCCGGCGCGTGGTGCTGACCTCGACGATCTCGGCCATCGGGACAGCGAACGGAAACGGCCCGGCGGACGAGTCGACGAGCTACCCGAGCGATTGGCTCGGGCTGGTCTACCCCGACTCCAAGCACGCCGGCGAGCGCGCGGCGCTCGAGGCGGCCAACCGCCACGGGATCGAACTCGTCGTGGTCAACCCTGCCTACGTCCTGGGCGTCCCGGTCAGCCCCTCGGAGCCGGGCGAGACCTCGACCCGGACGATCGGCAACTACCTGCGCGGGCGCCTGCCCGCGGTGATCGACGCGCCGATGAACTTCGTCGACGTCGAGGACGTGGCGGCCGGCCACCTGCTCGCCGCCGCGCACGGCCGCCCAGGGGAGCGCTACATCCTCGGGGGCAAGAACCTGGGCTGGCCGCACCTGATCGACCGGGTCGCCGAGCTGTCCGGCGCGTGCTACCCGATCGTGGTCCTGCCGCCCGGCATCGGCCGTGTCGCGCGGTTCCGCGAGGCGCTCGGCCTCCCGGGCGCGATCTCGGCCGAGGCGTTCGACCTGATGGGCCAGGACTGGCGGTTCACGTCGAAGAAGGCGCGTGAGGAGCTCGGCTACACGTCGAGGCCGCTCGACGATACGTTGCGCTCAACGATCGAGTGGTATCAACGATTGATGGAGCATGGAGCATTCGAGGGCTGTTCGCAGTCGGGGCTGTCCCGGATCGCCGATTCGGTCCAGATGGCCTCGCGGCTGGGGCTGCTGACCCCGATCCGCGTCGGGCAGCGGGTGGTCGGCCGGCGGTTGGTCGCCGGCGGCTAAGGGCCCGCCCCCGGGGGCGCTTGGGAAGAAACTACGGAATAGTCGTAGTTTCTTCCCAAGGACCATGCCGCCACAGCGCCCCACTCTCCTGCTCAGCGTCGACTTCGAGGACTGGCACCAGCTGGTGCGCCGTCGCGTGGGCGCGCCGGGCTGGGAGGAGGCCGGGCCTGCGCTCGCCCGGCAGACCGACGCGGTCCTCGCCCTGCTCGACGAGCTGAACGCCCGCGCCACGTTCTTCGTGCTCGGGATGGCGGCGCGCGCCCACCCGGAGCTGATCGCCGCGGTCGTCGACGCCGGCCACGAGATCGGCTGTCACGGCGACGCGCACTTGCCCGTGCACACCCAGACGCCGGACGAGTTCGCGGCCGACCTCCGCGCCGCGCGCACCACCATCGAGGCGCTCACGGGCACGACGCCAGTCGGCTACCGAGCGCCCGCGTTCTCGATCACCCGCGCCTCCGGCTGGGCGTTCGACGTGCTGGCGCAAGAGGGGTTCGCGTATGACTCGAGCCAGCACGACTCGCCCGCGATCCGGGACCACGTCGTTCCGGCCGAGCGGGCGCCGCATCGACTCGAGTCAAGCGGCCTGTGGGAGTTCCCGATCGCCGTGTGGCGCGCCGGCGGCACGCTGACCGTCCCCGTCGGCGGCGCGTCGTACTGGCAGCTCCTCCCGACCCCGCTTCTCATCAAGGGCCTGCACCGCGCTGGCCCGCTCGCCGGGCTGTACCTGCATCCCAACGAACTCGACCCCGATCCTTTGAAAGCCGACCTCCCCGGCAACGCCACCGCCCGCCAGAAGCGTCACGCCAAGCTCCGCGAGGCCCAACGAAACGGTGCACGCCGCCGCGCCCCCGGCGCGCTGAGGGCGATCGCGCGACACTTCGACCTGATCCCGTATGGTCAGGCCCATGCACGACTCGACGGCGGCCCCTGAGCGCGTCCGCACGCGCTTCGAAGAGCGCGCGCAGCAGTTCGACGACTTGTACGAGGACGAGCGGTGGCTGGTGCGCACGCTGCGTCCCGGGCTGTTCCGCCGTCGGCAGCTCGCGGTCGAGACGGTGCAGGCGTACTCCTCGCCGAACGTCCTCGACGTCGGCTGTGGCTCCGGCCGGATCGGCGAGTTCGTGCTCTCGGCGGGGGCGGCGCACTACGTCGGCGTGGACTTCTCCGAGCCGATGATCGACCTGGCCCGGGCCCGCCTGGAGCGTTTCACGGATCGCACCCAGCTGCTCGTCGACGACTTCCTGACGGCGTCGCTCACCGGAACGTTCGACGTGATCCTCGCGCTGGGACTGTTCGACTACCTGCCCGACGCCGATCGCTTCACCCGGCGCATGTTCGAGCTGTGCGCGCCCGGCGGCTGCGTGGTCGGCTCGTTCCCGAGCTGGTCGTGGCTCAAGGGACCGGTGCGCAAGGTGCGTTACGAGTGGATCGGCAACTGCCCGATCTTCAACTACAACCGGCGCGAGCTCGAGGGGCTGTTCGGCGCGAGCGGCTTCGACCGCGTCGAGGTCGCCTCCCCCGGCCGGAGCGGATATCTGGTGCGGGCGTACCGCACGTAGAACGCCGGACCGCCGACTAGCCATGACCCTTCCGCACGCCCTGGGGATCTTCGGGGCGGGCATCGCCGCCGGAACGATCAATACCGTGGTCGGAAGCGGCACGCTGTTCACCTTCCCCGTCCTGCTCGCGTTCGGCTATCCACCCGTCACCGCGAACGTGTCGAACACGGTTGGGTTGGTGCCCGGGTCGGTGGCGGGCGCGATCGGTTACCGGCAGGAGCTCGAGGGTCAGGCGTCGCGCGGGCTCCCGCTCGCGATCGCGTCGGTTCTCGGCGGGATCGTGGGCGCGGTCCTGCTCCTCAGCCTGCCCGCATCGGCGTTCAAGCGGATCGTCCCGGCCTTCATCGCGATCGCTCTCGTATTGATCGTGCTTCAGCCCCGACTATCCCGCGCGCTGGCCGCCCGCCGCACCCGCCCGCGCGGGCACGATCGGGCGGGACCCGTGGGCATCGTGGCCACCTTCGGCAGTGGCGTGTACGGCGGCTACTTCGGTGCCGCGCAGGGGATCCTGCTGCTGGCGATCCTCGGGCTGTCGCTCGAGGGCGAGGACCTGCATCGGATCAACGCGCTCAAGGTCGTACTCGCCGGGCTGGTGAACCTGGTGGCCGGCGTGGTGTTCATCTTCTCCGCGCACGTCGCGTGGCTGCCTGCGCTCCTGATCGCGATCGGTTCGATCATCGGCGGCGTCATCGGCGCGCGGTACGGACGGCGGCTGCCGCCTGCGGTCCTGCGGGCGGTGATCGTGGTGGTCGGGATCTCCGCGATCGTCAGGCTCGTTTAGCGCTCGCCCGCCCCCGGGCGCGTGAACCCGGCGCGCGCCCGGTCCACCTCGCGCCCGGCGTCGCAGCCCTCGAGGTGATCGTTGACCAGGCCCATCGCCTGCATGAACGCGTACACCGTGGTCGGCCCGACGAACTTCCACCCCCGGCGCTTGAGCTCCTTGGCCAGTCCGCGCGACCCCTCGGTGTGGGCCTCGATCGCGTCGCGACGCAGACCGCCCTCGCGCGGCACCGGCTCGAACTGCCAGACGAAGCCGGCCAGGGAGCCGTGGTCTTCGACCAACTCGACCGCCCGATGCGCGTTGTTGATGACCGCCTCGATCTTGCCGCGGTGGCGCACAATCGACGCGTCGCCGAGCAGCCGCTCGACGTCGCCCTTGTCGAAGCGCGCGACCGTGTTGAAGTCGAATCCGGCGAACGCGCGTCGGAATGCCTCGCGTTTGCGAAGGATCGTCAGCCATGAGAGACCCGACTGGAAGCCCTCCAGGCTCAGCTTCTCGAACAGGCGCACGTCGTCAGCGACGGGGAACCCCCACTCGAGGTCGTGATACTCGCGGTACTCCGGCGTCGAATCGCCCCACGAACAGCGGCAAACCCCGTCCTCGCCGCGCACGATCCCGTCGCTCATGATGGGGAGCATGGCAGCCGATGAAGTCGTAGCGCGGCGCGCTCGCCGGCGCTGCTACTCACCCCAATCGCTAGCCTCACAAACGCTCCATGCGCCCGTCCACCAGATTGGCCGCGCTCGCATCCACCTGCGCGGCCGTGATCGTCCTTACCCTGCCGGCCGCCGCCGGCGCGGTCGCGGCCGGGTCCGCTTCGGCGGGCGTGACTGCGCTCGGCGCCGCGCCGAGCCTGCCGGCCGGGGCTCGGATCGTCGGGTCGCTGGCGGCGAGCACCCCACTCCACGTCACCGTGACGCTCCAGCCGCGCGACCCGGTGGCGCTCCAGGCCTTTGCCGATGAGGTGTCGGCTCCGGGCTCGCCGCAATTTCGCGACTACATCTCGCCGGCCGAGTTCGCACAGCGCTTCGGCGCGACGCCCGACCAGGTCCAGGCCGTCCAGACATCGCTGCAAGCCCACGGACTGAACCCGGGGGCGCCGAGCGCCAACGGCCTCTCTATCCCGGTCACCGCCTCCGCGGGGACCCTGGCTCAAGCGTTCAGAGTCTCGTTCGCGCGCGTGGCGCTACAGAACGGCGCCAGCGCCATCGTCAATCAGCAGGCGCCTGCACTCGACGCCGACGTCGCGCCCGACGTGCAGGCCGTGCTCGGTCTGAACACGCTGTCGCAGGCCAAGCCCCTGCTCGTACAGTCACACACCGCGACCGCTACGCCGAACCTGCGACCGCGCGTCGTCACCGGCGGCCCTCAGCCGGCCTGCGCGGCTGAGGGGCAGACGAGTCAGGGCGGCCTGGGCGCCGATCAGGTCGCCTCGTCCTACGGGCTGTCGAGTCTTTACCAGGGCGGGGACTTCGGCGCTGGCCAGACGGTCGCAGTGCTCGAGCTCGAGTCATACGACCTGACCGACATCCAGCACTACGCGACTTGCTACTCGGTCAACGGCCAACCGCTCAATCCGCAGATCGCCAACGTCACGGTCGATGGGGGCGCCGGCACCGGAGCGGGCTCCGGCGAGGCGGCGCTCGACATCGAGAACGTCATCGGCCTGGCACCGCAGGCGAACATCGCGGTGTACGAAGGGCCCAACTCCGGCTCCGGGCCGTACGACACGTTCAGCCAGATGATCAGCCAGCACGTCGCGCAGGTGATCACCGCGTCGTGGGGCCAGTGCGAGTTCATCAACGGCACGGGCGAGGCATCGGCCGAGAACACCCTGTTCCAGGAGGCCGCAGCGCAGGGACAGTCGATCGTCTCGGCCTCAGGCGACGAGGGTGCCGAGGACTGCTTCCCGACGCCGCCGACGGCGCAGGTCGACGACCCGGCGAGTCAGCCGTACGTCACCGGCGTCGGCGGCACCAAGATCGACTCCGTCGGACCGCGGCCCGTCGAGAGCGTGTGGAACGACATGTACCCGACGGGCGCGAGCGGCGGCGGCGTGTCGACCATCTGGAAGATGCCGGCGTATCAGTCCAACACCCCGGGCTCCCTGCACGTGATCAACTCGGGCTCGTCGGGATCCACCTGCGGAGCCTCGTCGGGCTACTGCCGCGAGGTGCCCGACGTCGCGGCCGACGCCGACCCGGCGACGGGCTATGTCATCTATTGGAACGGGAACAACACGGCGGGCGTCGGGCAGCCCACCAAGTGGCAGGTCGTGGGTGGTACGAGCGGCGCGGCCCCGACCTGGGCGGCGCTGATCGCGCTCGTCAATGCGTCCGCCGCCTGCCACGGCCTGCCGATCGGCTTTGCCAACCCCGCCCTCTACCAAGCCGCGGCCAGCGCCTACGCGAACGACTTCAACGACACCCTCAGCGGCAACAACGACATGACCGGCTCCAACGGCGGGGCGTTCGCCGCCGGCTCCGGGTACGACATGGCCACCGGCTTGGGGTCCCCAAACGGCGCGGCGCTGACCCAGTCCCTGTGCACCGACTCGATCGCGCTGGTCAGCCCGGGCGCGCAGCGCTCGACGCTGAACGCCTCCGTGAGCCTGCAGATCAAGGCCGACGACACGCGCGGGGCTCCGGTGACCTACAGCGCGACCGGACTTCCGGCTGGGCTTTCGATCGGCTCCTCGAACGGCAAGATCACCGGGCGCCCGTCCCGCCTCGGAACCTCCTACGTGACCATCACCGCATCCGACCCGGTCGGGACGGCGGCACAAGCCGCGTTCCCGTGGACGATCCAGGGCAACCCGACGCTGTCGCACCTGGCTCTCACCAAGGTCGGAACGGCCCGGCCGCGGCTGTCGTTCATGCTCGCCGCCGGCCGCCAGGCGCCGCAACTGAAGACCGTGACGGTGGCGCTCCCGCGCGGCCTGACCTTCACCCGGTCACGCTCCAGCGTGACCGTGACCGGCGTCGGAAACCACCGGCTGAAGTTCACCGCGAGCCTCCAGCACGGAATCCTCGTGCTCAAGCTGCGGCGGACCTCGGCCCAGGTGCACGTCACGATCGTCTACCCGCGGATCAAGGCCGGTGGCGGACTCGTCCCCCAGGTCACCAGCCACCACGCCTCGCGGCTCACCCTCACCGTCCACGCCACCGACGCGTTCAACCTCTCCACCAAGCTGACCGCCCGGGTCAAGCCCAACCCCTAGCCCCGCGACGCAAGATACATATACCTATACATCTATATATAGATGTATAGGTATATGTGTTCCGGGGAGGGGCCGCGGGGATCCGGGGGCCCCGGGACGGGCGCTCCGGAGGCGGGCCTTCCGGGTCAGGACGCTGCGCGGCCGGCGCTCCGGGGCCGGCGCTGCGGGGGCGAGGGCCAGCGGACCAGCTCAGCCGGCCGGCTGGTACATGGTTGATTCCGCTATCCCGAGGCGCGCGGGCGCTGTCGGCTGGCCGCGGCCCCGGGGTGCGTTGGCTCCGAACGTGCAGAGGCGCTCATCTGCCCCCTGGGGCGCTGAGCCATGCGCGGGTTTGCCGCTGTGAGGTGAAGAAGCTCGCGTCGGGGGTTAGAGCAATGGACGCCGTGAGCGCTTCTGCAGGTCCCGCGCCCCAAGGGGAACCTGCTTAATCCGTCACGACCGCCGCCCACCCGAGGGCGTGCCGAACTATGCACGCCCCACATGCATTACTCGTCACGCTCGGCCGGATCACCGATGCGTGACGAATTACGCACCCTCCCCCCGGCGCCCCGGCCGAAGGGCCGGCCCCGCCCGCGAAATCAACTGCTAGGCGGCGGCCTGGTCAGGGTCGCCGGTGTAGCGCTTGGCCACGCCAGCGAGGATCTCGATCATCGTGCCCGCCGCCGGCGAAACGCCGGCCGCCACGAGCGTCGCGGCTACGACCCGCCGTGCCGGGCTGCGGGGCGAGAGCGCGCGCACGACGATGCCGGGATGGACGTGGGTCAGCGCGAGCTGGGGGATGAGCGCCACCCCCACGCCGGCGGCCACCAGGCCCTGCACCGTCTCGTAGTCGTCTGACTCGAAGGTGACCTTGGGCTCGAACCCGGCCGCGAGGCACGCGCGCACGACGAACCGGGCGCACGGACTGGTGGCCGAGGTCTGGACCCAGTCCTGCTCGCGCAGGTCGGCGAGCGACAACGCGCGCTTGCCGGCGAGGGCGTGCTCGGCCGGCAGCGCGACCAGCATCGGATCCTCGAGCAGGAGTCGGGTGCGCAGCCGCGCCCCGTGGCGCTCGCGCTCGCCCGGGAACTCGAACAGCAGCGATAGGTCGAATTCGCCGGCGCGCAGTCGCGGCGCGATCTCCTCGGGCTCGCCCTCGGCCAGCGCCAGCGCGACGTCGGGATGGCGCTGGCGGAACCGCGCGATCGCGAGTGGCATCAGCGTCGCTCCGGCGGACGGGAACGACGCCATCCGCAGCCGGCCGGCGCGGATCCCGAGCACCGCGGCGAGGTCGGTCTCGGCGGCCTCGATCCGCGCGAAGATGCCCTCCGCGTGCTCGACCAGGCTCGCCCCCGCGGCGGTCGGCCGGACCCCGCCCCGGTCGCGCACGATCAGGGTCGCGCCGGTCTCCGCCTCGAGCCGCGCGATCGCCTGCGAGACGGCCGATTGCGTGTAGGACAGCGCCTCCGCCGCGCCCGAGAACGACTCGTTCCGAACCACCTCGGTCAGGACCCGAAGCCGGCCCACGTTCAGCATTAGCGCAGCTTATCAATACCATGATCAACTTCATTAGCGCTGATAGTAGGTAGATGCGATGCTCGCGCCGAACAGGACGCTCAACCCCCGTAACCCCCGAGGATTGGAGGGATCGATGCCACCCAGAGCGATCATCTCTTATGACGACACGCCTGGCGACCACGACGCGCTGATGCTCGGACGCATCTTCGCCGACGCCGGCGCTTTGCTGACGCTGGCCTACGTGCGCCACTGCACCCAGACCGAGCGGTCGCGAGAGGACCTCGAGGAGCACGAGGCCGAGACGTTGCTCCAGCGGGGCGCCGATTGGTTCTCGGGGCTCCGTGTCGACACGCGCGTCGTCGTCAGCCCCTCCACCCCAGAGGGACTGCGCCTGCTGGCCGAGCAGGAGGAGGCGGACATCGTGGTGTTCGGCTCTGAGTACCGGACCGCGCCCGGACACGTGGCCCCCCAGCGCTCGACGCAGGCAATGCTCGAGGGCGGGACGAGTGCGATCGCGATTGCCCCGGCCGGCTATCACTGCGAGTGGGGGCCGAAGATTCATCGGATCGGCGTGCTCGCGATTCCCGGCGACGACTCGACGCTCGCCACGGCGCGGTCACTCGCCGACAGCTACGGCGCGACGCTCACGCGCGACGAACACCAGGTGGACCTGCTGGTCGTCGGCTCCCGCCTCGAGGCGGCGCCCGGGCGCGTCCTGATCAGCGCGCAGGCCCAGAACGAGATCGAGAACGCCACACGCCCGGTTCTGGTCATGCCGCACGGCGTGACGCTCGACTTCCCGGCCGTGCTGGCGCACGCCGCATAGCCGGCTCTTAGTCCGCACGCCTATCGTCGGTAGGCGTGCGGACCCTTGTCGTATCCGACCTCCACCTCGGGGCACGCAACCAGCACAGCGTTCTCCCGCGCCCCGAGGCGCTCGAGCGGTTGCTCACGGCCGTGGACGGCGTCGACCGCCTGGTTCTCCTGGGCGACGTAGTCGAGCTGCTCGAACGCCGCCCGACGCGTGCCATGGAGGCGGCAGCCCCGACGCTGCGAGCGATCGGCGCGCGCCTGGGCCGCGAGCGCGAGGTCCTGCTGATCCCCGGCAACCACGACGTGGGACTGGTCGCCGGCTGGATACGGGCGCGCGCCGCGGAGCTGACGGTCGACACGCGGATTCCGCCCGATGCCTCGGCCGCGCTCGCCGCGGTCACCGGCTGGCTCTCGCCGGCGCAGGTCCGCGTGCACTATCCCGGGGCATGGCTGTCGGACCGCGTGTGGGCGACGCACGGGCACTATGTCGGGCGCCGCGCGCACGGGGGCGGTCCGCGCACTCGGCCGATCGACTACGAGGGGACAAGCCGAGGCTGGTCGCTGCACCGGATCGAGGCCGGAATCATGCGGACGCTGCCCGGGCCCGCCGCCACCGTGACCGAGGATCTGGCCGAGGTCGCGCGGGCGGTCACGATGCCGCTCCCGCGGCGACTGCTCCATCGTCGGATGTCTCCCCTGACCTCGGCCGTGCTTGCGACGCAGGTACGCCGGGCGAGCATCCCGACGCTCGCCGACGTCGCCGCGCGCCTCGGCGTCGACGCCGACTGGATCCTGTTCGGCCACGTCCACCGGCTCGGCCCGCTGGCCGGCGACAGTCCACAGGAGTGGCAGGGGCCAGGCGGACGGCCGAGCATCGCCAACACCGGGTCCTGGGTGTACGAACCACTGCTCGTCCACCACGTCACCCCTCCGCACCCTTACTGGCCGGGGGGGTCGGTGTTGCTCGAAGACGGCGCGGCGCCGGTCGCTCGGGGCCTGCTCGACGACCTCACCGCCGACGCGCTCCACTGATGCAACCTTCAGCGCAGAATCAGATGGCTGTCCCCGAACTCGTGCCACAGGTACCCGGCGGCGAGCGCGGCATCGTAGGAGGCCCGCAGCAGCTCGGGTCCGGCGACGGCCTCGAGCATCATCAGGTGCGAGGCCTCGGGGTCGTGCCAACCGGTGATCAGACCGTCGACCGCGCGCACACCGCACTCCGGCGTGACCACGAGCCCGGTCCAGCCCGAGCGGGCGCAGCTGCAGCCGTCGCCGTCCGCGGCCGACTCGAGCGCGCGCACGACGGTGGTCCCAACCGCGATCACCCGTCTGCCGCGGTGGCGCGCCTCGCAGATCGTCCGCGCGGTTCGCTCGGGCACCTCGAACCATTCCGGGAATGGGGGTTCGTGGCTCTCGGGGCTCGATACGCCCGCGTGCAGCGTGATCGGCGTCACAGCGATCTCGCGCGCGACCAGGCGCGAGATCAGCTCGCGCGTGAACGGGCGACCGGCACTCGGCATCTCGGCGCTCCCCGGGCTGATCGCGTAGACGTTCTGATAGGCCTCGAGCGGCCAGCGACCGTGGACGTGGCCGTAGCGGATCGGGTCGCCGTGGCGCTCGAGGTACTCGTCCACGAGCAGGGCACAGCAGAAGCGCGCCAGCATCAGGCGCTGCCCGGAGGCGTAGGGCGCGACCAGGTCCAGAGCGGCGCCGCCGCGCAACTCGAGCCGCTCGCCGGCTGGCAGTCGCGCCGGGCGGCTGCCGTCGGCGCTGCGGATCTCGACCACCCGCCAGTCGTCCTCGAGGTGCGGCGCCCTGGTCGCGAAGTGGACGCGCACGCGGGCTCCGTTGGAGCATCGCGCCGGGACGGCGGCCGGGATCGTGGCCGACACGTTGATCACCACCACGTCGCCGGGCGAGAGCAGATCGGGCAGATCGGCGAACGGGTGGTGCTCGATCGACCCGTCGGTCCGCCGCGCGAGTAGCAGGCGGACGCCGTCGCGGCTCAGGCCACGTGCCTCGGGCGGCTCGTGGGCTTCGAGGTCGGGCTGGAGCTCGAAGGCCGGCGCACTCATCGCGCCAAGGCCTCGCGCGCGGCCAGCTCCCGCGCCTGGTAGCGGCCGCTCGGCAGGTGGCCGTCGATCAGCGCCAGCAGCCCGGGCACGCTTTCCTCCGGAGGCGGCAGGTCGGAGATGTCCTCTCCGGGGAACGCCTCCTGATGCATCCGGGTGCGCATGTCGCCCGGATCCACCGCGTAGATCCTGAGCGCGGGGTGCTCCTGGGCGAGGATCGCGGAGAGCTGGTCGAGCGCCGCCTTGGAGGAGCCGTAGCCGCCCCATCCCGCGTAGGGCTCGATCGCGGCGTCGGAGGTGACGTTGACGATCGCGCCGCCGTCGCGCATGCGCGGCAGCGCCAGTTGTGCGAGGGCGAGCGGCGCCAGCACGTTGACCCGGTAGACGTGCTCGAGCACGTCTACCGGGTAGCCGGCCAGGGACGGCTGCGGGCTCGGTCCGAGCAGGCTCGCGTTGTTGACCAGCAGATCGATCTGGTCGCCGGCGGCGGCGATCAGCGCGCCGCGGTGCCAGTCGTCGGTGACGTCGCCGGGGAGCGCGACGACCTCGGTCATGGTGCCGAGCTCGCGCGCGGCGCGCTCGAGCTCGTGCGCGCCCCGGGCGTCGATCACGAGTGCCCAGCCGCGCTGCGCCAGGGCCCGAGCGAGGGCGAGGCCGAGGCCCCGCGATGATCCGGTGATGATGGCTAGAGGCATGGCCGCCACGGTAGGGCGGCGGCGGTCCCGGTTTCCAGGCGCAATTGGTCTTAGGACCTTGTGACGAGGCCCTGTTGCACAGCGAGCAGCGCGGCCTGGGTGCGGTCGGTCACGCCAAGCTTGGCCAGCACATGGCCGACGTGCGTCTTGACCGTCTTTTCCGAGATCCGGAGCTCGAGCGCGATCCGCTTGTTCGAGCGCCCCTGCGCGATCAGCCCGAGCACGTCGCGCTCGCGACCGGTCAATTGCCCGAGGCCGCTCTCGCCGTCGGCATGCGGGCGGTCTCGGTCGGACAGCACGTGCACCAGGCGCGCCGCGACGGTCGGATCGATGATCGCCTCGCCGGCCTGCGCCGCGCGGACGGCTCGGGCCAGCTCAGCCGGCTGGGAGTTCTTGAGGAGGTAGCCCGCGGCTCCGGCCTCGAGCGCGGGCAGCAGCCGGTCGTCGTCGAGGAAGCTCGTCAGGACGATCACGTGGGGAGGTTGTCCCCAGCCGCCCGAGCGCCGACGGAGCTCGCGCATCGCGCTCACGCCGTCGAGCTTCGGCATCACGAGATCCATCAGGATCACGTCCGGCTCGAGCTGCTCCGCCCGCTCGATCGCCTCCTCCCCATCGGCCGCCTCGCCGACGATCTCGAAGCCGTCCTGGAGTCCGAGGAACGTGCGGAGCCCCTCGCGGACGACGGCGTGATCGTCGACGATCAGGATGCGTACGAGGTCAGCCATTGCAGGCCACCTCGAGCCGAACCGTCGTGCCGAAACCGGGCGCCGAATGAATTTGCAGGCGCCCGCTCAGCTCGCGGGCCCGCTCCTCCATCGAGGTCAGGCCGAGGTGGCGGGAGCGGATGTCGGCCGCGTCCGGATCGAAGCCAACCCCGTCGTCGGTCACCTCGACGGTCATGCCACCGTCGCGTGGGGTGACGCGCACGATCACGTGCTCGGCCCGCGCGTGACGGAGGGCGTTCTGGACCGCCTCGTGGGTGATCCGGAGGACGGCAAGCTCGCGCTCGGGGTCCAGTTGCAGGTCGGGCCCGAGCTCCAGCTCGATGCTGGTGCCGTGCACGCGGCTCAGCATCTCGATCTCCTTGCGCAGCGTACCCTCAAGGCCGTCGCGCTCGAGCTCCGGCGCGCGCAGGCCGAGGATCAGCGCGCGGAGCTCGTCGAGGGCCTCTTTGGTCAGCTCGCCCAGGCGCTCGAGCTGCGTCCGGGCGGCGGTCGGGTCCTGGTCGAGCTGGGTCGTGGCGGACTCGGCGGTCAGCATCACGCTGAACAGTTTCTGGCTGACCACGTCGTGGAGCTCGAGGGCCAGGCGGTTTCGCTCCGCCAGCATCGACAGCTCCCGGCTTTGCTCGTACAGGCGGGCGTTGGTGATCGCGATCGAGGCGTGCGCCGCGAGGAGCTCGATCACCTCCTGGTCCTCGGCGTCGAAGACGTCGCCGTCCTCCTTCTCGGTCAGGTAGAAGGCGCCGATGATCGTGCCGTCGGCGCCCGTGATCGGGACTCCGAGAAACGAGCGCATGTCGGGGTGCTGGCGCGGCCACCAGCCCCGGAAGCGCGGGTCCTCGTGGATGTCGTCGGTCCGGTAGGCCTGCGCCTGGTGGAGCATCGCGGCGAGCATGCCATGGGTGCGCGGCAGCGGACCCATCGAGGCGATCAGCTCGTCGCTCATGCCGGCCACCAGGAAGCGGCGGAACCCGCCGGCGCCGTCCGGGATACCCAGGGCCGCATAGCGCGCGCCGGCGAGCTCGCGCGCCGCGTCGACCAGCTTCTGGAGCACGTCGTCGACCGACAGGTTCGCCGCCACGCCGAGGACGGCGTCGCTGACCGCCTTAAGGGCCGGGTTGAGCCGCTGCGCCATCGGTGCTGACGATAGACCTACTAACTTTGTGGCTGTGCCGCGTCATTGGATATGGATGCAGGTCCTCATCGTCGTGTTCGTGGTGGCCGGGATGGTGATCGCGATCACCAAGCTCGCCTGAGGTGCCGTGTGTTCACGTCGATCCTCATCGGCACCGACGGCTCGGAGACCGCGCACTCCGCGCTGCGGCGCGCGATCGAGTTGGCGGCCGGGCTGCGCGGCCGGCTGTTGATCGTGAGCGCGTACGAGCCGGTGTCCGACCCGCGGCTCCGGGGCGAGCAGGTGATGGCGCCCAAGGATGCGCAGTGGGCGATCAACCCGCATGACGACGTGCTCGCTTTGCTTGCAGCGGCGCGGAGCGAGGCCCTGGACGGCGGGGTGGCGGACGTCGAGACGTTTGCCCGGGTGGGCGACGCCGCCGACGCGATCGTCGACGTGGCCGAGGAGCAGAGCTGCGACCTGATCGTGGTCGGCAACAAGGGCATGACCGGAGCCAAGCGCTTCCTGCTCGGGTCGGTCCCGAACAAGGTCTCGCACCATGCCCCGTGTTCGGTGCTGATCGTGCGGACTACTTGACGGCCGTCAGCGGGCGACGGCCGGCGTTGACGGCGAGGGCGGACCGGTGATCGGGGTCCGCGCGGTGGCGGCGCCGGCGTCGACGAGCCCGTACCCGAAGTCGGGGTTGGGCTGAGAGCCGCCCAGTGGCGTCGCGGTCTGCTCGAGCCGGGCCAGGATCTTGTCGGGTGATGGGTTGGGGCCGAGCACGCGGCTGGCGATGACCAGCGCCGCGGTGGCGGACACGGCCGGCGCGGCCATCGAGGTCCCGTAGCTGCCGGGCAGGCCGAACCGGGTGGCGTTCGAACCCGGGCTGATCGAGTCGAAGTCGCTCAAGGTCATCTGGTGGACGGCGGGCAGGTTGCGGAACGGGTGACAGTCGGGGTCGGTCGACAGGCTGGCGTCGTCGCCGCCCCCCGGCGCCACCAGGTCGAGCTTGGCGCCGCCGTTGGAGTAGCCCGCCAGGCAGCGGTCCCGCGTCGTCGCCCCGACCGAGACGACGGCCGGCGCAGCGGCCGGGTAGGCAAGCCGGGGCGAGCTGTCGTTGCCGGCGGCGGCCACCACGACCACGCCGCGCCGGTGGGCGAAGTTGACCGCGCTGATGATGTTGGGGATCTGCGCAGCGGTCACGTCGATGTCGAACTCGAGGCTCAGGTTGATGACCTGGGCGCCGTGGTTGACCGCGTAGCGGATGCCTTTGGCGATCGTCGCCGAGTCGCCGTTACCGTCCGCATCCAGCACGCGAACGGGCATGATCCTCGCGCCGTAGGCGAGGCCGGTCAGCCCGAGCCGATTGTTGGTCGACTCGGCGATCATCCCGGCCACGAACGTGCCGTGCCCCTCGCGGTCGAGCGGGTAGGGGTTGTTCGCGACGAAGTCGTAGGGGTCGACGAAGCGGGTCTGCGCGAAGTCGGGAGATTTCGCGAAGCGCTCCCAGTCCCGGTACGCGACGCCCGTGTCGAGCACGGCGACCGTCACGCCGCGGCCGCCCGGGCGGTGGACCGCGAACATGTGCGACCACGCGGCGGGGGCGTCGACCCCCACCCCGGGCAGGAAGTTCCACTGGAGCTGCTGCCAGCCCTGGGCGCGACGGGTGTTGCCGCGGTCATTCGGGATCCACCGGCCGGCCTGGTGAGCGATGTAGTCCGGCACCGCGTACTGCACGCCGGGCTGGCGCTTCAGCTTGGCGATCGCCTGCCAGACGGTCTGGCCGCGGGGGACCTTGACGACCTGGCTGGTTTCGTCTGCGGCGCGCGCGATGTCCCCCGCGGCCGTCTGCCTGGTGGCGTGGGCGCGCGTCGGCGCGTACCCGACCACGACCTGGCCGGGGACATAGGCGGGGGCTGAGCCGCGCGTGCTCGCCCCGGCCGCGGGCGCCCCTCCTCCCAGGAGAACGTAGAGCAGCGCGACGGCTAAGGGCGTCGCGGAGAACAGACGGCGAGTTGGGTTAGCCGCAGACAAACGAAAAGCTGAACGTGAAGCCGGCCCCAAGCGCTAAGACACCTGCCGAAGCGCCAAGTTTCCCTACTCAAGGTAGCGTGGGCTTATCCGGTGAGTTCGCACTTCTTCCCACGCGAGGAGTACTTCATGCGCCTGGCCCTGCGCGAGGCCACGCGCGCCCCTGAGCACGACGATGTTCCGATCGGCGCGGTGATCGTCCACGGCGGCGAGGTGATCGGCTCCGGACACAACGAACGCGAGCTACGCGCCGACCCGACCGCCCATGCCGAGATGATCGCCCTGCGTGAGGCGGCTCGAGCGCTCGGCTCCTGGCGCGTCCTCGACTCCGTCATGTACGTCACGCTCGAGCCGTGCGCGATGTGCGCCGGCGCGATCGTGCTGGCGCGCCTACCCCGCGTGGTGTTCGGCGCCCTCGATCCCAAGGCCGGTGCCGCCGGCAGCGTCCTCGACGTCCTCGACGAGCCACGGCTGAACCACCGGCCCCAGGTCGAAAGCGGCCTGCTGGCCGAGGAGTGCGCCGACCTTCTGCGGTCGTTCTTCGCTCCCCGCCGGGGGTAGGTGGGTGTGATCGCGGTAGGGACGGCTGTTGCCGGCCGCCCCCCGCGCAGATCCCAGCGTGAGCGTCAACTCACTGGGCTCTTGCCTTGAGTCGGGCGTCGAAGCGGTCCTCGGGCCAGGGGTGCTGGATGCGTGGGGTGGGTAGCCATCGGCGTGCGTGACGGCGCGTCTGCTCCAGGGTCATGCGGTCTTTCTGGCTGCGGCGCGAGAGCGCCCGTCGCCAGTGCCGGATGATCCGTTCGCGGAAGCCGCGTAGCGCAGCGCTGTTGTCGGGCACCGCGTAGTAGTTGTAGTGCCCTCGCAGGACGCTGGCGAGCCAGCGCCCTTGCTCGGGGATCGGGAGATGCCGGCGTCGCATCAGCTCGGCCTTGACCGACTTGAGCTTGGCCCGCATCTTCTCCTTGCTCGTGACCCGCTTGAGCTTGAACCGTCCGGACCTGGTGGTCGCGCAGATGTGCGTGAACCCCAGGAACGTGAACGTGTGTGGCTTGGGATCGCCGCGGCGCCTGCGGTCCTGGGCGGCGAACCGCCCGAACTCGATCAGCCGCGTCTTCTCCCCAGCCAGCTCCAGACCGAACTGCGCGAACCTGCCGCGTAGATCGGCCAGGAACCGCTCCGCGTCCTCACGGTGCTGAAAGCCCGCCAGGAAGTCGTCGGCGAACCGCACAAGGATCACGTCCCCGCGCGCGTGCCGCCGCCACTGGTCCGCCCATAGGTCAAACACGTAATGGAGATAGACGTTGGCAAGCAGCGGCGAAACAGACGCCCCTTGCGCGGTCCCCTCCTCGGTCTCTGACCACTCCCCGTCCTCGATGACCCCTGCTCTGAGCCATTTCTGGATCAGGCGCAGGACCCTCCGGTCCGCGATCCGATGCTCGAGAAACCTTCCAAGCCACGCCTGGTCAAGCGTGGAGAAGAAGTCGCGGATATCCGCGTCGAGCACCCAGTTCACCTTCTTGCGATAGATCCCGGTCGCGAGCGCGTCCAACGCGTGATGCTGGCTGCGCCCGGGGCGAAACCCATACGAGAAGCCGAGAAAGTCGCACTCGTAGACGGCGTTCAACACCTCCACCACCGCCCGCTGGACAATCTTGTCCTCCAGCGCGGCGACTCCGAGCGGCCGCTGCCGCCCGTCCGGTTTGGGAATGAACACCCTGCGAGTCGGCCTCGCCCGATACGCGCCCCTATGGACCCGATCATGAAGACCTCGAAGGTTCCCCTCGAGATCCTCCCCGTAGTCCCACCACGTGACCCCGTCCACCCCCGGCGCGGCCTTGGGCTCAAGCGCCCAAAACGCCGCCCGCAAACGATCCACGGACACATGATGCAAAAGCGCGGTGAACCGCACCTGCCTATCCCTTCGCGCCACCCGGCGCACACGATCCAGCTCGCTTGACACGCACACACCGACCCTGTGTCCGGGGCGTGTTTCGCCGACCGCGTTCCTCTCGACCGATCCCCTTCCCTCCACCACCTCCGCCCCCGCACCAGCGGGCTCGTTCGGCAGCTTCGCAGGTACTACGAGATCGGTCGCGGTAGGGACGCCAGTTACCCGACGCCCCCCGCGCAGATCCCCGCATGCGCGTCTAACGCACGGGGCTCCTGCCTTGGGTTCTGGCGTCAAAGCGACGGTTGGGCCAGGGGTGCATGACGCGCGGCCGAGGAAGCCATCGGTCAGCGAGGCGCCCCAACCGCTCCCAGGTCATCCGGTGACGCTGGCTGCGCCGCCGAAGCGAGCGGAGCCAGTGCCGTTTGACCTGTAGATGGAAGCTGCGGAGCGCTCGACTGTTGTGGGGCACCGCGTAATAGTTGTAGTGCCCTTGAAGGACTCTGGCCAGCCAGCGCCCTTGCTCGGGGATTGGGTGGTGCATCCGTCGCCGCATCTCGGCCTTGACCGCGCGTAGCTTCGTCCGCTTCCGCTTCTTGCTCGTGACCCGGCTGAGCTTGAATCGTCCGCGCCTGTCCTTCGCACAGATGTGCGTAAAGCCCAGGAAATCGAACGTCTCAGGCTTAGGGTCGCCGCGGCGGGCTCGATGTTGGGCGGCGAAGCGCCCAAACTCGATCAGCCGCGTCTTGCCCTCGTGCAGCTCCAGACCGAAGCTCGCGAACCGCTCGCGAAGCTCGGCCCAGAACCGCTCGGCCTCGTCACGATGCTCAAAGCCCACCACGAAGTCATCCGCGAACCGCGCCACGACGACATCGCCGCGAGCGTGCCGAGAACGCCACTGGTGGACCCACAGGTCGAACACGTAATGGAGGTAGACGTTTGCAAGCAGCGTCGAAACCGACGCTCCCTGCGGCGTGCCCTCCAGCGTCTGCGACCACTCCCCGTCCTCGATGACCCCCGCCTTTAGCCATCTCTGGATCAGGCGAAGGACCCTCTTATCCGCGACCCGGTGCTCGAGAAACTTCAAAAGCCACGAGTGATCGAGGCTCGTGAAGCAGTCGCGGACGTCCGCGTCGAGCACCCAATTCACCTTCTTGCGCGTGATCCCGACCGACAAAGCGTCCAACGCTTGATGCGGAGAACGCCCTGGCCGAAACCCGTACGAGAAGCCGAGAAAGTCCTGCTCGTATACGGCGTTCAACACCTCGACCACCGCCCGCTGCAGGACCTTGTCCTCCAGCGCAGCGACCCCGAGCGGCCTTGGCCGCCCATCGGCCTTCGGTATGTACGCCCTACGCACCGGCCTCGCCCGGTACGCGCCCCTGTGAACACGAGCGTGCAAATCCCGAAGGTTGGCTTCGAGATCCAGCCCGTACTCCTGCCACGTTACGCCGTCCACCCCGGCAGCCGCGTCCGGACGGATCGCCCGGTACGCCTCCCGCAAGCGGTCGACGGTCACGTGATGAAGAAGCGCGGTGAACCGCACCTGCTTGTCCCTACGCGCCACCCGGCGCACGCGATCCAGATCACTTGACACGCCCAACCCGGCACTGGGTCCGGGACGTGTTTCGCTGGCCGCGTTCCCCTTGGCTGACCGCCTTCCCTCCACCACCTCCGCCCCCGGTCCCCCGGGATTGTTCGACGGTTTCTGCGGTACTACGCGGCCATCCGACTCCCTGCGCTCGTTCATCGAGGGATTACCGCCTCAGCGTTCCCCTCGCGGCCCGCCACCACGCCGATCTGCCACCCCGCGAACCATCCAGGACGGGGCATCATCGACGGGCACGGGCGACCACAGGGCCTCCCGGTTCTCGAGCATGGAGACCTTCGTGCATGCCCGGGTTCTTCGACCGCGCGGGGTCCCCCGACGACTCGCGATAGCGCCGCCGGCGGCGTGGCCTTCCGCCTGTCAGAAGGACGTCGGCACCCCGAACCAGAGATTTCGCGGCTCAATAGCCCAGCCTGCACGACCCCTGTCCGACGCTTCGCCGCCACCCTCACGAGCAGCCGACGCACGGCTCGGGGCCATCGTGTGTCGCTAACACTTCGATGTAGAGAACTTGCATCTCCTTCAACCATGCCGGTTTATCCCGGCGCTTTCTCCGACTTCCCACAATCGTCCATCGAGGGCTACCGCCTTCAGCGTTCCCCTCGCGACCCGCCCCCGACCACAGGACGGGTGATCATGGGACCTCCCGGTTCTCGCGCATGGAGATTCCGCACGTGCCCAGGTTCCTCGACCGCGCAGGGCTCCCTGACGACTCGCGCTAACGCCGCCAGCGATGTTGCCTTCCGCTCGTCATCAACGCGTCGGCACCCCAAACAAATGGCATTCCGCGGCTCACTAGCCCAGCCCGCACGTACCCCTATCAACGCTTCGCCGCCACCCTCACGAGCAGCCGACGCATGACTCGGGGCCACCGTGGATCGCTACTCCTTCGATGTAGAGCTCTCTCATCTCGCCGGGTAGCCGGAGGGAATCTCACCCTCCGGCCCCCACAGATCCGCACGTGAGCCTCTCGACTCATACGGCTCGTGCCGCCCAGCTAGCCGGGCGGAGCGCAGTAGCGCCAGTGCACGAACAGCTCAGGGGTCCGTGATTGGACCCCGGTCAGCCACGCCCGTGCGCGTTTGCCGCTGCGTTCCAGTCGTTTGTACTTCCACCTCGCCCATCGCATCAGATGGCGGTCGATGCGATCACAGAGTGGGCTCACCGCGCTCGGATAGAACGTGGTGAAGTATGCGAGCCAACCCCGCAGGACCTGGTTGATCCCAGCTGCGAGGTCGTCAAGGGTCAGGTTCACGCGCCGATGAATCCGCCAGGATGCGACCCGGCGGCTCATCAACGTCAGCTTACCCGCAGAAACCGCCGGCATAAAGCCTGTGAAGGCCACGTGCCGACGCTGGTTATACGCCTTCCGGGGCCGGAACGTGTAGCCGCAAAACGTGAACGAAACCCGCTCATACGTTTCACGGCGGTTGCTGTCCTTGCAATACACGATCCTCGTCTTGTCGGGGTGAAGCTCCAGCCCGACCTCGACGAGCCGACGCGCGACCGCCACCCGCACCATGCGGGCTTGACGTTCGCTGACGCAATGGATCACCGCATCGTCTGCAAACCGCTCGAACGCGACGGCCGGGAACTCCCTGACCATCCACGCATCGAGCGCGTAATGCAAAAACAAGTTGGCGAGCAGCGGCGAGATCGGGCTGCCCTGCGGCGTGCCCTTCACCCTCTGGACCAGCGTCCCATCAGGCCTTTGCATCGGGGCCTTCAGCCAGCGCTCCACATACATCACGACCCATTTCTGGGCGCTGTGGCGCGCCACCGCCCTCAGCATCAGCTCCCACGGAACGGAATCAAAGAAGGCCCGAATGTCAAGATCGACAACCCAGTCCTTCCGAAAACACCGCTCCCGGCAAACCGCGACCGCATCCACGGGCGCGCGTCCGGGACGGTAGCCATAGGAATCCTCGTGAAACATCGGCTCCACGTCGGGCTCCAACGCCATCGCCGCCGCCTTCTGCGCGACCCTGTCTACGACATTCGGAATGCCGAGCACCCTGATCCCACCCTGCTTAGGTATCTCCACCGCCCGGACCGGCCCAGGGAAATACGACCCCGACGACATCCGATTCCACAGCCGGAAGAGGTTCCCCGAGAGGTCCTCCTCGAACTGCTCGATCGACACGCCATCGGCCCCGGCCGCCCCGCCCTTCTCCTTGACCTTCAACCACGCATCCCACACCAATCGCTTGGGGATGTCATGCGACCTGCCCTTCAGCTTCAGCTCATGCACGCGCTTCCTCCCTTGCGGTTGAGCGCATCCACCAGCCTGGACGACCCCGCCCCTTGGCTCCACCCCCGCTGCGATACGCGGAAGCTTCCCAGCTACTACGAGCGAGTCCGCCAGCGTGCCCAGCAACGGTACTCTGCTCCTCGCGGATTCTGCCGCTTGGAGCCCTCCCTCTCGCCGCGGGAGCCCCCGCGACAGTGTCCGGGCTCGCTTTCACACGTTCCATAGAAGCGCCTGAGTCGGGCTCATGCTGCCTGTATGCCGGACGCCGCCTGGGCAGTAAACGGGTAACCCCCAGACTCATCCCAGGGCGAAGAAGCGACCCTGGTTTCGACGTCGTCTTTCCGGCTTTCGACACGTCAACGGCAGAGGACTTTCGTCCATCGCTCATCTTCCCGACCCACACCTGACGCGATCTAGCCGCGCCTTTTCCTACGACGTTCAGCACAACGGTCTTCAGCCAATGCACCTGTAGGTGGTTTGAAGCCTCCCCCCGCAGGGCGGCTCCAGAGGGCCAAGCCTCCATCACTTCTACAGCACCGCATTCAGCGGAACCACCATCAACCATCAATCCACCTCATGCGTTCGTGTTCACAACTTCTCCATGCCGGTTTATCCCGGCGCTTTCGATGACGCGCCACTCGTCGCCGGCGGCGGGGGGTGTGGCGCGTCGTCGACGATAGAAGTGGACGATCCGCCAACGCGGCGCCGGAGCGTTGGGGTTGGCGCACTATCCACGCTCCGCGGCGAGCGTCCCGTGTGCATGGCGCCCCACACCTGGGCCGCCCGAGCGGCTGATGGCGATCAGGATCCTGTGGTGTGCGCGACGCGCCACACCCCTGCATACGGAAGACCAGTAGCGCCTGATGCCCACGAACCCCGCCCGGCTTTACTACCGTTAGGCCTGCCCCACCGGAGAGGTGGCAGAGCGGTTGAATGCGCCGGTCTCGAAAACCGGTTCGGGTCTTTCGGTCCGACGAGGGTTCGAATCCCTCCCTCTCCGTTGAATCGCTCGGAATCGCCTGTGTCCAGGCCCGATTTGGGGGTTGGCGGGCCGCGGGGTCGGGGCGCCGTCACTCCGCTGGAGGACGTTGGAGGACGCCGAGCCGTCCCCCATGCCGTCCCCCACCACGAAAAGAGGCTCGTTCAGGGTCGCCGTCGAATACCTTTGTCGCATGACGACGCAGCGTGGTGCCTATCCCGCCGACCGGGTCTCGGCGCTCTCTGGAGTCCCGCTATCCACCGTGCACGACTGGGCGCGCAAGGGAATCTTGGTGCCTTCCGTGTCCGCGGAGAGGGTCAAGCTGTGGTCGTTCGCAGACCTGATGGGTCTGCGCATCATCTACTGGCTGCGCCAGATCAAGAAGGCCCCGGACGGAACGCCCATTCCGCGCTCGGGCATGAACGATGTGAAGCGCGCGCTGAGCCAGCTCGACGAGCTGGACCTTGGACTCTGGGGTGAGGATTACGGTCCGAGCGTCAATGTTGACCGCGCGGGCAACGTAGTCGTCAGGGCTGGCGCTGACCGGGAGGTGGCCCATCGCCAAAGGCGGCTTGCTGTGGCAGACGAGTTCGACGTGACCGCACCCTTCGTTTCGCTTGAGGGCAGTCGAGGTCCCGATCTGCACGCGCCGCGGCCGACGCTGCGCATCGTTCCGGGGAAGCTAGGCGGGTCGCCGCACGTCGCTCATACGCGCCTTGAGTCGCAGGCGATCGCAGCCCTCGACGTCCGCGGACTGCCGGTCGCCAAGATCTACCGCCTTTACCCCGAGGTGAGCCACGAGGCCATCGACGAGGCGCTCGACCTTGAGGCCCAACTGCGGCGCAATCTCCAGCCGATAGCCGCATAGTCGGTCCCGGCGCGATGCCCCGGCTGTTCGCGCTCGACCACAACTTCCCGCAGCCGATCGTCGATGCTCTCGTCGATTTCCAGGTCGAAGCTGAACTCGTTCGCATCGACCGAATCGACCATCGCATGCCCGACCTGGACGACTGGAAACTGCTCCTTGCGCTTCACCACCATCCCCAGCCATGGGACGGGCTCATCACCACGGACAGCAGCATCCTTCGGCAACCGCGAGAGCTTGCGGTCTTGATCCAGACGCGATTGACGCTCGTCGTGGCGCTCGCCTCGGGTCATGACCCGGTGAAGGCGTCTGGGCTCCTGTTCGCGTACCTCGCGGGCATCTGTAAGCGGACGGAACCAGGTCGTCCGCAAGTCTGGAAGCTCAACGCGGTGGACAGGGCCGCCGACGACGCGTGGAGCATTCTCAGACAGGTCGCCGAGCACCAAAACCGCGAAGCCTCGGCCCTGTGGGAAGAGTCCAGGCTGGGCGACACGGAGTTCGCGATCGACCCCCTGAGGCCCTGAGTCCCGGCCCGATCTACGACACAAGGTGTGCCGCATCTACAGCGTCCGTCGCGCGCGTAAGGTAAGCGTCGAGCAGACTCGCGGCCTCCTCCTCCGATCCCGGCATCAGATGGCCGTACCGGTCGAAGGTGATTGTCACACTCGCGTGCCCCATGTACGTGGAGAGGGCCTTTGCGTTGACGCCAGCAGCGATCATGAACGAGGCAAAGGTGTGGCGGCACTCGTGGAGGGTGATCGGCTGTAGCCCAGCCGCGCTCCAGGCGGTGATCGCCCGCTGCCGCACAGTCGATGCGTTGAACGGGCGGTCACCGCTCCGGCCGAATACAAGCTCCCCTCCGGGCTCCTGTCGCATCCTGTGCTCGATCAGCAACTCGCGGAGTAAGCCGGTGATGGGCACCCTGCGCGTGCCCGCGCGTGACTTCGGTGCGACCGGACCGGCCTTCACGTCCCATGAGCGCTCAATCCGGACGATGCCATCAGCGAGGCTCACGTCGGACCACCTGAGCGCGCGAAGCTCTCCTAACCGAAGCCCGGCATACATTGCGGTCGCCCACAACGCGCGGTCCGCTGGGGGCAGGGCGGCGATCAGGCGCTCCGCCTCAGTTGGACCCGCGATGCGATCACGGCGGCCGCGGACGCTGGAAGTGCGAGGTTCTCCGTCGGGTCGCTCTGGACCCGAGCGAGAGATGCTTCAGGAAGATCGCCGCATCCCGTCCTCGTCGCTGACGCCGACGTCATTCTCTCCTCGCTGACCGGCGGCCGCGCCCGCCTCGTGATCGCATCCGTCCCTGGGGCCGCTCGCAACACGCGGATTCCGGCGTCGCATGAGCGCCAATGTGCGCGGGGAGCGCGGAGCTCAGACTGACCCTGCCGCGTGGGGCTGCGCCAGGCCGCGCTTCTGGGGCGAATGGGAGGTGCGCGCCGACGCGCGTGCTGAGACGCCTCTTCACTTGCGCACGGCGGCAGGAGCGCGTGGTTGGTTGTGTCCGTCAGCGGGGCGCGCTTCGAGCCGCTGACGTCCTTGTGCGCGCGGCTCCGTTCGTGGAAGAGCACGGTGAGAGCCGGCGAAGCGCAAGCAGCACCTGGTCGCCGATGCGCTGTCCTGAATGAGCGCGAACCGGAAGACGAGGCCGATCGTGGTCCGGTAGCCCTGACTACGTCTTGTGTTGGCGAACGCCAGCGTTCAGCGGCAGGTTGCCTGGACCCTCTGCTGGGCCGGCTCTAGGTCTAGGTCGAACGATGCCGGGTCGAAGCCGCCGGCGGCCTTGAGCTCGGCGTAGCCCCAGGGGCCGCCGCAGTCCTCGGGTGGGTGGGCGCCTTTGCCGGTGAGAAGCACTGGTCGCCCGTTGCCGGCGTCCGGCTCTATCACCTTCTCGAGCAGTATGTCGTGCTCCCAGTTGTCGCCGAAGTCGTAGGTGTAGCGGACGCGATCCTTTGGGCCGAGCAGCACCTCGTCGAGCGTTGTCTCGGCCTCGTCGGCGCAGTCGTTGTCCCACTCGGGGTCCGGGACGCCGATCTGCTCGCCCTCGTACTCGAAGCTGTGCAGGTGCGTGTCGGTCCAGCCGAACGCCGCCTGGATGATCTGGTGGAGCATCGCGAAGGTGGTGTCGGCGCGGACCTGGACGCGGCGCCAGACCGGCGGCTTGCTGATCCCCTTCAGCGTGATCTTCAGCTGGAGGATCTCGTCGGGTTCGATCGCCTGCGGCACCTCGAGGTCGGCGAGGTCCAGCTCGCTGCGCGCGTTCCAGCCCTTGATGAAGGTGCCCAGCGCCTGCTCGTCCTCGAGGTCGACGCCGGCCCTCTTCGCCGCCAGCAGGAACTGCTTGGAGGGCCCGCCGACCGCCGGGTCGAGACCGGCCTCGACCATCGCCTCCACCCACTTGACGATCGACTCTCGGGTCTCGTTGGCGGCCCAGTCCGGGATCCCGCGCCGGCGAGCGGCGAAGCGCACCCAGGCGTCGAGCGCGGCAGGCAGGCGGTCGAGCAGCTCGGGCGTCGCGAGGACCTTGCGCGGGATCCAGTCGGTCATGAACAGCTCGACGACCACCGGGCTCCAGCGCAGCGGATCGCCGTCGGTGTAGCCGGCGCAGAAGTCGATCGCCAGCGACGCTACCCAGGCCTCGTCGCCGTCGGGCGCGAACTCGCGCCCCTCGGGCGAGGAGAGGAACTCGTCGCGCAGCCTGTCGCGCTCGTCGCTTGACAGCTCGGTGGGCTCTGGCGGCTCGACCGCGCCCGGCGTCTGGTCGGCGCGCAAGAGCGCCAGCGCCCGCCCGGACCAGAAGTCCTCGTCAACGGGTGGATCCCAGGTCATGTCCGTCCGGGCGATCGCCGCCCGGATCAGCCCGGCGGCGACGCCGGGCTCAACCTGCTCGAGCTCCAGCTCGGCCTCGTCGCCAGTCGAGTAACGACCCATCGCGCCCGCGACCTGCTCGATCGACTCGACCAGCAGGACGTCCTTGGCCAACCCGCCGAGATTGCGGTCAATCAGCACGCCGACCGCCATCGTCTCGCCATCGGGATGGCGGCTCTCGAGCAAGACCGTGCGAGCGTCGTCGAACACCGCCTCGTTCATCACCGCGGCGCGGACGATCTCCGACTCGCCGATCTGCTCGATCCACCACGGGACGCCGGCCACCGGCGTCGAGCCGGCGAGCTCCTCCGCCGCCAAGACGCCCAGCTCGCCGCCGTCGAGCTCCGCGATCGACGCCAGCGCGACCGTCGCGGCGGGATCGTCGAAGGTCGCCAGCCGGGTGACGAGCGGCTCGCCGAACAGCAGCGCGGCATCGACCTCGACCGCGTCTGGGAACGGCAGTCCGTGCCGCTGCTCGTGGAAGGTGCCGAGCAGGTGCGACGCCCACGCCTCGGCGTCGAGCGCCGAGGCGACATCCGCCGCCGACTGCGCGATCATCCGCGCGACACGGACCTCCTCGGGGACGCGCCCGTCTCGCGCCTGCTCGTGCTCGTGGCGCAGCGCCACCCGAGCCGGATGGCCGCCGGACCCGCGTCCTCGTCTGCCGCCGCTCAAGCCTCAGACGGTAGACCGCGAGCGGCGGTGGCGCGCGGCCGGATCCCGCAACTAGCGCCAATCCCTGCTCCAAGAGCGCCGGCTCGGCTAGGTCCCCGGCCGCAGCAGCAGCAGCAGCAGCAGCAGCAGCAGCGGGATCGGCGCGTTCTCGGGCTACAAACCATGCCGTCGACGCAGGAGACCGGCCACCTACCGCCAGGTCACCCGGAACGCCACCCCCTGGCCGCTCATGTCACCTTTGAGCGTCCAGGCGCACGAACCGCCGCGATCGAATCGATCAAGAGGGTCGCGCCGAGGACCGCCGGGGGCGTGATCGCTTCGCCAAGGGCCATGCGGAACCACGAGCGCCAGCACGCGCTCGTGTCCGGGAGCAGCAGCCGCCGTCCGCGGTGGCCACCTCGAAATGGTGGCTGCTTCACTGGAAGACCGGTAGCGTCGGCCGAGCCGCCAGCGTCGCTGCTTCGGCTGGCGGAGCAGGGCCTGCGACGGTCCAGAGCGCGCTCATGCAGCTCGTCCCGAGCATCAGCGACGATGACGACCGTCGCGGCGCTTGCAACCACTGGCTAAGCAGGCGTCGCCCGCGGATGAGCCTGACAGTCGGCGTCGTGGTCTCAGCACAACGGGACGAGGTTCTGGAGAGCGGCGAGCGAGACGAACGTGAAGCTCGGCACGCGCGCCGCAATTTCCGCCAACGGCGCCCAGCAGCTGAGCTGACGGTGCCCTTCTTCGCCCGCAAAGGGAGGCAGACCATTGACGTCGCGTCGTCCTGCTTCCTCGGGCTTGACGTCGCGGGGGTCGCCAAAGGAGTCGAGGTACACGCGCTCACGGGATCATGAAAACGATCGCGTTCGCGCGTGGTGGAGCGTGGACCAGCAACGGGCGTCGGCGGGCATCCGGCTCAGGCCCGAGTTAAGGCATGGGCGCGGCGCGTGGTCGTCCGGATCATTCACGCGAAGGTGATCACAAGCGGGACGCTCGCCACGGGGTTATTTGTCTGATCGTGCCGAGCGTCAGGTCTTGCCCGATGCCGCTACGGGCCCATGCCCACGCCGGAATTCGGTAGCTGCCGCCCTGGATCCCGCGTGCGATCCGACGTGGGACAACGCAGGAGCTGCTGGTCTGGCGCCCGCGTGCGGGTAAGTACGTGTTCGGATACGCGGTGCTGTTCGCACGCCCCGCGATGAAGCGGCCACAGGTGCGAAACCCCGAGGCCGTGCTCGAGCGCCGGCGATCGCCAAGGACTCCCCGGCGCGATCAACTACACGTCTCGTGCTCGACGCGGCCCAGCGTCTTGGCGCCGCGGACGTCCGGCTGATGACGTTGGGGACTCCCATCGCGGCCACGGCGAGCGGCGGGCCCCAGGCATTGACGTGGAACAGTGGCAGCGTATGGAGGTAGCGATCGCCCTCGCCGAGCCCGAAGCCCCAGTCCACGGCCACCAGGTCGAGCCAATGACCTGCGGTGCCCGCAGACAATACCCTTGGGAGCCGCGCTGGTGCCCGGCGAGGGAACTGGCAGGGAACACGCGTCGCGCGCGGCACGGCGCGGCCGCCCGCACCAGCCGTGGCCGGGTTCGACACCGTGCGCTCCGCCGAGGCACGCTGCCGCAGAAGGTCGAGCGGCTGCCGCATGGCAACCGGCCCCGCGGCCGGCGCCCAGTCGGTCGGCCTACCACTGCGCGAGGTCTCGGGCCGGACGGCCGCCGGTTCCTTGACCCGCCGGGAACGGTCTATGCTCATCGCAGGAGGGTTCAAACGATCCCTATCGTCCAGCTCATGTGCAGTCTGGCGTTCGCTTTGCCGATGGGCAAATGCTCGGACCAGTAGACAGGGGCGCGCATCCTTGAGCGGGCCGACGGAGAGCACCGCGACGCAATCAGCAGATGAAGTGGTTCGTCTGCTTCCCGGACTTGCATCACTTCAGGCCGAGTCTCCGGGCGACCCCGAGGTATGCATCGCCGTACTCGACGGGCCTGTCGACCTCTCTCATCCGTGCTTCAAGGGAGCCGACGTCACCCGCCTGAGCACCTTGGTCCGGGATACGGCCTCCTCTGGGCGGATGGCGTCCCACGGGACCCACGTGTCGAGCCTGATCTTCGGACAGCCAGGCACTTCTGTCCGCGGGGTCGCTCCCCGGTGCCGGGGGCTCATTCTTCCCGTATTCGAGGACTACCAGGAGGGTTACCTCTCCCAACTGGACCTTGCCAGGGCTATCGAACGAGCAGTGGAGGAAGGCGCACATGTCATCAACGTCAGCGGCGGTGAGCAGTCACCAGGAGGTCAGGCCGATGAGATCCTGGCCCGCGCGGTTCGACTCTGCGAACGAAACAATGTTCTGCTCGTCGCTGCGGCCGGAAACGACGGCCGCGACTGCCTCCATGTTCCTGCCGCTCTGCCAGGAGTGCTCGCTGTCGCCGCGATGGGCGCCAGCGGGCAGCCCTTGGATACCAGTAACTGGGGCCAGTCCTATCGACAAAACGGGCTCCTTGCCCCAGGCGAGAATATCCGCGGGGCGGCTCCGGGCGGCGGCACGATGCGTCTCACCGGCAGTAGTTTCGCCTCGCCCCTCGTCGCCGGCGTCGCAGCTTTGCTTCTGAGCATTCAGCGACGAAACAGAAAGGAGCCGGATCCTCACGCAGTTCGCGACGCGCTGCTAAAGGGCGCTGTCCCGTGTGACCCGCGCAAGACCCCCGACTGTCCACGTTATCTGGCGGGCACTCTCAACATTCCTGGGTCCCGTTCCCTCATTCAGACAGGAGGCAAGGCAACGATGTCCACCCGCAATCGCAGGCGCCGGGGCACTCCACCACATAAGACTGTGGCAGCTGCTCCACCAGCGAGCGATACCGAAGAGCACCCAGTCGGCAACGGCGTCGCCCCGTCCGCCTTCCGCGATTGCGGCAACGGCCATAACGGCAAGCACAGCTATGTCTTCGCCATCGGGCTCATCGGCTTCGATTTCGGGACGCTGGCGCGGCGGGACTCCTTCCAACAACTCATGACCGCCGAGTTCGGCTCGAACGCCAATCCGTCCAACCCGCTGCAGTTGTGCGACTACCTGGACGCGCATCAGGCCGAATCTACGAAGTTGATCTGGACGCTCAACCTTGAGCTCAGCCCAATCTACGCGATCGAGGCCGGGCTGGCTTATGCGGAGGACATCTACTCATTTCTTCGCTCAGCGCTGCGAGGTGAATCGCTCAGCCCCGACGACCCGCAGTATGCGGAGAAGCATGTCGCGAGGGTATCGGTGCCAGGTGTCCTGACAAATAGGACAGTCAGACTGTTTTCCGGACAAGTGGTGCCGATTGTCGTCGCGCAACCTCGTGGGCTGTTCGCATGGAACACGCAGCAACTGACCGACGCGGTGATCGAGGCGATCAAGGCCAAACTCGCGTCCCAGGAGCCGCCGCAGGAGCTATCGGCGGAAGATGAGCGGAACGCGCGGATCTTCGTACGCAACTTTCTCGACAAGCTGTACCACCAGTTCCGAAATCTCGGGCAGACCTCCCCGGATCGGGCGCTGAATTTCAGCGCGACGAATGCGTTTCAAGCGACGGACACCATTGTGTCGGCAATCGACCCTGTGACGGCGGGCTTAATCCCGGCGCCCAAGGACCGCAAGGGCTTCTACACGTTAGACACTGTGTCTGTGTCGAAGAGCCCCTACTGCCGCTTTGACTCGGACTGCTGGGACGTGCAGTTGGTGTTCTTCGATCCGGTGAATGTCCTTCAGGCCAGGCTTGTGTTCCAGTTCACGCTGGACGTCAGCGACGAGATGCCCGTGACTCTCGGCCCAATTCACCAGTGGACGCAGGGAGGAGCCCGATTGTCGGTATAGCATTCATCGCGTCGCACCATGCTTGGTCAAACGAGATTGTTACGGAAAGGAGACTGACATTGAGATTGCCTGTGCAGTGTCCTCCGGTCCAACGGGACCTGCTCATGAGCGCAGCTCACCGGAGCTGTGATGGCATCCGAGCGGCGCAGGGGCCTGGCGGGCCATTTGGGATCTTTGGACCCGGCGGGCCCTTTGCTGGTCTAACCCCGCAGACCCCAGAGATAACCATCAACACCTGGTTACAAGTCGTCCCGTGCGACTCTGGCGACACCGGCTGTTCGCGTCTTACGACGGCGCATCGAATCGGCTGATCACGAAGGCAGTAAGGAGAGCGAACGATGAAGAGCGAAACGAACCCAGCAACATCACCCATGCCGCCCGCGCCGGTGCAGGTACGTCCGGTAGATCGGACACTCGCGGCCTCGGCGAGTCTGGCGGTCGATGGAGGTGTCGCGGCGAGCCAAAACGCACAGCAAATTACCAAGATGTGCGCCAAGCTATAGAGGTACGAGTCGGCAGCGGGTCGACGGAACAAGCGGTGATCCAGGCCGATAGCTACCCGTGGAGCGACGTCCTCGACGAGAACGCAGAGCCGCGGTCCGCGGGCACCGCGCGTCCGAAGGAGTTGCTGGACGCGAAGCAGTACGACGAGCGGCAGTAGACAGACGACCTCTGTCATCGCAGCCGCGCGCGGTGAACTGTCGGTCCGCCAGCAAACCAGACCGCCGAGAAAGGACTGCGGGCAGAGGAAGACCCGACAGCCGTAAGGCGCATTCCCTGCGTCGAGCGTCGAGCGTCGATCGGCGGACCCGGCGCGCGTCGATCCAGCTGGGCAAGACGAGCGCGAAGTGGTCGTTGCGAACGCTGAACGACCGTCGAGCTCGTCCAGCACGATGGAGTCGCCGCGCGGTAGCCGCCGCGGCGCGCGCACCCTCTAGGGCGCACGCTTGTGAGGGGCCGTTCTGGCGCTGGCGCCGTAGGCCCGCGCGATCGCTTCGCCACCGCCGTGGTGCCTGCGCGGACAGGCGCTTCGGCGACCAGGCGCAGTCCGCGGAGAGGAGCTGCTAGCTGCGAACCCGACGGGAAGCAAGTGGCCGGGGCCATGGACGCAAGAGGTACCGCGCTCCGCGAGCCCTCCGCTCGCGTGCGACCCGGGTTCGCGATTTCGAGCTCCGCGCCCCCTGCTGGTGGCGGCTAGGCCGGCAATGCGAAGAAGCCCTAGGCGCTCGCGGTTCGCGCCGCACGCCTCAGCTGCGCGGCGCCAGCTGGCGCTTGCTGGGCTTCGGGTACGTGCGCCAGCGCCTCGCGCACCCGCGTCGGCTCGTGGTTGTGATCGACCTGCACGAGCGTCATCAGCGCGGTGCGGGCGAGGTGCTCGGCCATGCGCCTGGCGGCGAGAACCGCGTCGTGCTGCTGGGCGGCCTCGAGAATGCCAGCGTGGTCGCGGTGCGCCAGCCGTGCGATCTGCGTCTGCTCACCGGCGTGCGTCCACTGGAGGAGCCGGTAGCGCTCTGCGTGATCCCAAAGGTCCCCTACCTGCTTGACCAGCCGTGTGCCGGCGTGGGCGTACAAGGAGAAGTGAAAGCGCCGGTGGGACTCACGGGAGGCCCCCAGGTCGCCCTCGCTCAGAGCGGCAGACCACTCGAGGTGCGCGAGCTTGGTATTCGCGAGCTCGGTCTGGTCGAGCTGCGGCACCGTGAGCCGAACGGCGAGGCTCTCGAGGGCGATGCGGATCGCGTAAAGGTCCTCGAAGTCCTCCGTGCTGAGCGGGCTCACCCGGACGCGGCGACGCGGTTCGGCGCGGAGCAGGCCCTCCATCTGCAGCAGCCTGACCGCCTCGCGCAGTGGCGTGCGGCTCACCCCCAACTGATCTGAGAGCTGAACCTGCGAGAAGGTCGCCCCGGGAGCCAGCTCGCCCTGGAGGATCTGGCGGCGAAGCTCCTCGTACGCGTGCTGGGTGCTGGCGCCCCAGTCGAGAGCCTGGCTCGGCTCCGCTGCGGCATCAGCGGTAAGGAATCCGATCTGGGCGCCGGGAGCCGTGCCGGACCCTCCGCTTCGACTCTCCCTGCGCGCCCCAGAAATGCTCGCGTTCTGCATGCAGACGGAACTGTAGCACCTCGACAATCGCCTGTTGCCGCCACATCGGGCCAAACTGCATACGGATTTGGAATCAGGGCATTGCGGCACGCGCACCACGCCTGCGGGCTCGCATCCGACCCACGACTCCATAAGATGCCAGCAGCGCGGCATAATGGGCTGGTTACGCGATGCGCTCAAGGCCCGTGGAAACGCACAGCGGCTTGACAACCACAAAGAAACTACATACAGTTTCGCCGCGAGCACGCCAAGCGTGATCGCGGATCACCGAACCGCTCTCAGAGCGCCCGCGCCTGCCAGGGCGGTCGATCTGTCTGCTCGAAGAACCCTCAGGAGAAGAACATGACGACGTTAACTGGGGACGAGCTCGCTCAGCGCAGCCGCGTCCCGGAATGGGTCAGGCGCACCTACGACCGCAAGTTGGACCGGTATCCGGACACCGGTCCGAGGAGCCTGTATCTCGGGCTCACCGTGCTGACGACGATCGTCTTGTACTACCAGCTCTTCGTCCAGGGCGCGGTGGCGACGAAGATCATTCATCACTTCGGATTCACCTTCACCCAGTTCGTGTTCGTGCTGGTGATCGGGAACGCGGTGGGTGCCCTCGCTTCCCTGGCCGCGGGGCTCGCAGATCGGGTGGGGCGCGCCAACCTGGTCGTTGCCGGCACGCTGATGACGGCGCTGCTCGTCCTGTTTGCGCTGCCGAACGCGTCAAGCAAGGCCGAGTACACGCTGTTCTTCACGCTGCTCTCGGTGGTCGAGGGGGCGTGCTTGGTGGCGACGCCGGCGCTGATCCGCGACTTCTCTCCGCAAGTCAGGCGCGCCACCGCGATGGCCTTCTGGACGATGGGGCCGGTGCTCGGCAGCCTGGTCGTGACCGAGGTCTCGAGCCACACGCTGAGCAGCCACCCGAACTGGCAGTACCAGTTTCACGTGTGCGGGATCGTCGGGCTGGTCGTGTGGTTGGTCACCTTCCTGTTCCTGCGTGAGCTCTCACCGCAGTTGCGCGACCAGTTGATGGTGAGCCTCAAGGACCGGGCGCTGATCCAGGCGCGCGCCGCCGGCCTCGACGTCGAGAAGCTGCTGAAGGGCCATTGGCGCCAGATGCTCACGCTCGACATCGTCTTCCCGGCCTTCGCGATCAGCGCATTCTTGCTCCTGTACTACGTCTTCGTCGGATTCCTCGTCGTCTATTTCGTGACGGTGTTCAACTACACCGAGGCCAGGACGAACAACCTGGCCAACTGGTTCTGGGTCGCCGAAGCCGTCGCGCTCCTGATCGCCGGGGTGCTCTCGGACCGCCTGTTGGTGCGCAAGCCGTTCCTGATCGTGGGCACCGTGATCAGCTTGATCGGCACCGCCCTGTTCGCGCTGGCGGCGACCAAGCCCGGCACGAGCTACGGCACGTTCGTGTTCTACTTCATCTTGATGGCCGGAGGGACGGGGATCGTCTTCTCGACCTGGATGGCCGCCTACACGGAGACGGTCGAGAAGCGCAACCCAGCCGCTATCGCGACCGGCCTGGCCGTGTGGGGCCTGATCATCCGCACGACCGTGTGCGTGGCCTTCGCGATCCTGACCTTCGTGGTGTCGGCCACCTCCACGCTGGTCGACAAAGGCCCGCGGGTACAGCAGATCGTCAGCACGTATCCGGCCCAGGTCAAAGTGCTGCAGACCGTCGACCCGGCCACCCTGGCGACGCTTCAGCGCAACCCGAACAATCCGCTCGCGCAGGCCAAGGCGGCGTCGGAGCTCTCCGGGGTCCCGGTGCCGGACGTGGCAAGAGTCGCCGCGCTCAGCACCAGGTATGCGACCGAGCTCGTGACGCTGTCGGCCATCAACCCGGCCACCCAGGCCGCCTTGGCGGCATCGCCGACCAACCAGGCGGCACTCGCGGCCGCGGCCGGGCAGATCGCGGTCAAGTTCGGGCTCCCGCCCGCGCGGGCGCAGGCCCGGCTCGCCGCCCTGGCGCGCGTCCCGCTCGCCGACTTGGTGTTCTTGCACGCCAATGGCCCGAAGGTCCAGCTCGCCGCGACGCGGTTGCGATCGGTGTCCGCGGTTCCGCCCGCTGACCTGGCCTATCTGCAGGCCAACGGCGCCAAGGTCGCCCAAGCGCAAAAGGACAGTCCGGGCCAGTGGCAGACGTGGTGGTGGGTGTGCTTCGCCGGGCAGTTCCTGATGATCCCGGCCGCGTTCCTGCTGGCCGGGCGCTGGAGCCCGCGCAAGGCCAGAGCAGACGAGCTCGCACACGAGCGGGTGGTCGAGCGCGAGCTCGAGCAACTGCAGACGCCGCAGGAAGCGACCGACCAAGCCGCGGCCCTGACCGTCTAGACGAAAGGTGTCGAGATGAGTGCCGCTTCAGACAGAACACACCTAGTCGAATTCGACGCAGCGATCGTCGGTTACGGTCCAGTGGGGCAGGCGCCAGCCGCCCTGCTGGGCCGGGCCGGCCACCGGGTGGTGGCGTTCGAGCGCTTCCAGGAGATCTACCGGCTGCCGCGCGGCCCATCTGGACCACGAGATCGCGGCATCGAGGACCCCGACGACGGCACCACGATCATGGAGTTCTCGTCACCTACTCGCACAACGAGGGCGCCATGCTCAGAACGCGACGTCCGCAATGGAGAGCGCGCCCACCTCCCGGCGGAACAAGCCTGCGCGTCGGCGAATCACACCACACCACCGAATGGCCAACAACCTCCGCGACCTCGGGCTCGACGGCGCAGCACCGTTGCCGTGGCATCGACCAACCGCTGCAGTCTTGGCTCAACGCCGGGCTAACTGTCGGAGTCGCTGCCTGATCGCGTCATACCTGCTGGCAGACACCTAGCGCACGCGCATCCCGCTGGTGACACCACGCGTCCTGGTTGGCCCGGAATGTCGATGCGCGCGCCCTCAAGTCTGGCGGGCGCGCTCGCTACCGATCCTGACTCGCCGCGTTCAGGGAGGCGGCGATGTCTTTGATGAGGATCATCAGGTGTCGCGAGTCGGTTGGCGATGCCTCGAGACCGTGCCGGAGGTAGAACGCCGCGGTGTCCTGATCGATGGCGTGAACGAGCATTGCCCGCACGCCGATTGTTTCCGCTGCGGCCAGCGTGCGCGTCATCGCGTCACTGAGCAACCACGCGCCGAGCCCACGACCAGCCACGGAGAGATCCACCGCAAGCCGAGCCAGGAGCACCACCGGGATCGGATATTGCGGCATCCCCTTGACGATCCTGGCGGTGGCCGCCTCGCGTTCGAGCGCGGCAGCCACCAGCGCGTGGTAGCCAACCACGCGCCCCTGGCGTGCGTCGACAACTACGTACGTCCGTGCGGACCCGACGGCAGCGGCCTGACGGGCATACCGCATCAACCAAATGTTCAGCGACGTTTGACCGCAATCGAAGCCTTCGACGACGTGATCCGGCCCGAGCGGCTCGGGCTCGCTGAAGCGCGGCACTACTCGGGGCGCGGACGGCGGAACAGCTCGACCAGTTCAGGGATCTCTCGCGGTGGTCGGTCAAGCGCGGCCGTGAACCTCCGCCACTGAGTCGGCGAGAGCACGAACCGTGTCCGGTCCGCCAGCAGTCGCTCGGCGCGCTCGCGGCCGCTCTCCACCAAGAACTCCGACAGCGACTCGTTCACAGCAGCAGCCGCGCTTCGGAACAGCTCATCGTCACTGGCCGCCACGCGGAGATGCACACGCTGGTCCTTCGTCTCAGCCATCAGAAAGCAGTGTACGCCATCTGTGCGTACAGATCAAGCGCCATCACTTCCCCACGCGCTTCCCCACAGAGGCGATCGCCACCAGATTCTCCTGCAAATGCCTAGCTTTCGGATCGCTGAAAACCGGTCTCGAAAACCGGTTCGGGTCTTTCGGTCCGACGAGGGTTCGAATCCCTCCCTCTCCGTTTAGAGGCCGCTGTCGGCGTCTGAATGACGCGGCGTGCGTCGCACGGGTGGTCGGCATCGGTGGCGTTGGGTCAGCGCGGGCGACGCGGGCCAACTGGGACCCAAGGCTCGTCCCGCTGGACCTTCGCTCGCGCGACCGTGTCCTGTAAGTGGTACGGGCGAGGATCGTGAGACCGGTACAGTCGCGCAAGCCCAGGGCAACGCGGGTCAACGCGAGCCACGCTGCGATGGACGCCGTTCCCTCCAAGCGAGCGGTCAAGGTGCGGAACGGCGCCCTGCTATTGGCGCGAATACGAGGTGCGGGCCCGGTAGGGAGCGACACACCTGCTCCGCTGCGAACGCGCTATTCCGCTCGAGCAAGGCCGAACCGTTCGCGGCCGTTCCAATTCAGTGGCGATGCGAGGGCCAGCGTGGATGTCTCCTCCCGCACGGAGAACGAGAGCAGCGGTCCGGTCGCGAGGGTCCGAACGCAGCGCGGGGTTCGGCCGGCTTCCCGGACGCGCCGTCGATGGAGACCTCATGGTTCGGTGGCTAGCTCGGGTGCTGCGAGGGCCGGGATTAGCGGGCCGTCCACGCCGGTGTAGCGCCCGTCGTCGTAGAGGACGTGTGACGGCGTAAAGCCTTTGACGATCAGGTAGATCCCCAGCGATAGCTCCCAGACCGCCTCCGGCAGCGTCAGGATGAACGACGCCCCGGAACTCTGGTCGTAGGCGCCGAACAACACGAGAAGCGCCGTGAGCAGGGCGAGCGAGCCGCCGAAGATCCCGAACTGGGCGAAGCGCCGCGGCACGAGCCCGGAGCGCAGCATCAGGTAGCCGAGAATGAGCCCGTTGCCGATGGCCGCGCAGAACGCGGGTCCAAGCAGAAACGTCGCGTCATGGACGGCAACCAGCGACCGGCCGCTGAGGATGAGCGACGCGTGGTCGGTGCCGGTGGCGCCGGCGAGGTCCTTGCGGAGCGTCACCAGTGCGAGCAGGCTGACGATGCCGACTGCGATCAGGCAGGACTCGACGACGCGCACGGTCACGTAGCCCAGCGCCAGGCTTTCGCTCTGGCGCTTGAGGACGGGGTACAGCGTGACGGCCATGCCGATCCCGGCGATGAGGGTGAGGATCTCGAACAACGCTCCCACGTAGACGCGCGCGTCGCCGCCGGCGCCGACGACGAAGTTCGTGTGGTGGAGCACCTGGTCATACAGCGGCAACGCCGGGATCGAGATGAAGGTGATGACCATGAAGATGCCCGCGATCCGCGCGACCCTCCTCGACGGCGGGTCCCCGGGTCGATGAGGTGGTGCGCGGAGCGTCTGCTCCGGCGGTGCGGAAAGCGTCATTACGGGCTCCTTCGTGTGGGAGGCGCGGATCGCTGACGGTCGACGTGCCAAAGGCCGGCCAGGAGTGGAGCCGCAACTGCTACCCCGCCACGTTGAGACGAGGCTCCAACCGACCGTACACCATCAGAGCAGGGCTCACACGGTGAGCGGCCGCCACGACACCGGAGTGCCTCAGCATGCGGTCGTCCGGGTGGATAGAGCAAGCTCCAGGCACTCGCTGTTCGATTGCCCGGCCCGCCAATCGCCTGAGTGCCACTCGTAGTGCAAACCAGTAACGGGCCTGTGCTTGTTCGACCGACTCAGCTCCGGTCCCCGGCAACGTCCGCTTTGATGGCGGGACGCGCAGTTCGAAGGCGTCGCGTCGCGACCTGCTCAGCGAGACGACCCGGGCGCTCTCGACCCGTGCCTGAGCCACGAGCGTCCCTCATGATTTGCCAGAACGTCTGGCGCGGCTCGGGACAGATCGGCCGGAAGTGGAGTTCCGGTTTGGTGACTGCGCGGATTGTGTTGCTGTGGTGTCGACGAGCACTCCGAGCACCTCACCGATGGTTGACTCCCGACCGACCTCCGTTTGCAGGGGAAGATGGTCCTGGATCCGATACCGGTTGCGCCGGCCCTCCGTGTGCTTGACGACGTAGCCGGCCTGTGTGAGGTCGGTGACGACGCCGAACGCGGTGCGTTCGGTGATCCCGAGGTCGCGGCGATGTCGCGGAGGCCCACGCCGGGGTCGTGCGCGATGCGGACGAGGACTTGGACGTGGCTGGTGAGAAAGCTCCACTCCGCCATGAGCTAAAGATAGATCAAGATTTCGTGAGATAGATTCCTAGTTTTGTATGGCTAGAGTAGCCTGAAGCCCGATTCTTCGAGGCTCAGCTGTCGTCGACCGCGGGGTTGCTCGGGGTGCAGAAAGGACCGGCCGTGTCTGTGAGGAGCAGCGGAGCACGCCAACGCCAAGGTTGTCCTTCGCGCGAGCGTTGGAGCTGAGCTATGACTGAGGATCGACTGCATGTGGTGTTCGGCGCCGGTCAGGTCGGGCGTGCCCTTAGCGTCCGCTTGACCGAGCTTGGTCTGCCGGTCAGGGTGGTCTCGCGGAGCGGACGGTCGGGGCTGATGAACGGGGTGGATTGGCGGTCAGCCGACGCGACCGATCCCAACGCCGCGACCGACGCAGCCGGCCGAGCGTCGGTGATCTACCAGTGCCTGAACGCTCCATACACCGATTGGCCGAAGCGCTTCCCGCCGTTGCAGCGTGGCGTCCTGGCCGCGGCGGAGCGCCACGGTGCGCTGCTGGTGACGCTCGAGAACCTGTACGGCTATGGCCCGACCGCGGGCAGGGCGATGACCGAGGATCTCCCACTCGCGGCAACGACCGTCAAGGGCCGAACCAGAGTCGCGATGACCCACGAACTGCTCGCAGCTTCCGATGCCGGCCGAGTCCGGATCGCGATTGGGCGCGCGTCTGACTTCTTCGGGGCCGGCGCGACCGAGTCATCGCTCGGCGAGCGCGTGTTCGGTAACGCGGTAGCCGGCAAGCGCGCTGACTTCATCGGTAACCCCGACCTGCCCCACACCTACAGCTACATCCCCGACATCGCGGCCGGTCTGGCGACCCTCGGGACCGACGAGCGCGCCGTCGGTGGGGTATGGCACCTGCCCGGCCCTGAGACCGTCACCACCCGGCAACTGCTGGAGCTCGTCGCCGACGACCTCGGACACCCGGTTGGCGTTCGATCCCTACCGAAGCTGGCCGTGCGCGCCCTCGGGCTCTTCAACCCGACGATCCGGGAACTCGTGGAGCTCTCCTACGAATTCGAGCAGCCGTTCGTGCTCGACACCACCAAGTACGAGTCGACGTTCGGGAGCGAGGCGACCCCGCTTCCGACTGCGATCGCCGCGACGCTCGCGTGGTACCGCGGCCGAAACGACACGCCCAACCGCCCACACGAAGGCGTGCCGGCATGACCATCCCAGACGTCGCCCCTGCCCAATTCCGGCAGTTCTCCAACCCGGCGACCGGCGAATCGGTCCAGTTCACCGCGACCCCACGAGACGCCGGCGAAGATGTCGTGCGCTTCAACTGGCGCAGCATGCCCGGCGGCTCGATCACCGAGCACATCCATCCCCACCAGGAGGAACGCTTCGAGATCACAGCCGGCGAGGCGCTCTTCACCGTTGCCGGCGAGCATCGCATGGTCGGCTCGGGCGAGACGCTCGTCGTGCCGATCGGCGTGCGTCACTCGGAGTCAAACCCCGGATCGGTCGCTGTCGAAGGTGTGGTCGAGCTCCGTCCGGCGCTGCACACCAAGGAGATGCTCGAGGCTTTCGGTCGTCTCGGCTCCGAAGGCAAGACGACGCCCCGAGGGGCGCCGAAGAATCCGCTGCAGCTCGGCGCGACCTGCTGATACTTCCGGCACGAGAGCCGAGCCACCTCGCCGCCGATCTGGATCCAGAACCTGATTCTCCCGCCGCTCGCGGCGCTGGCGAAACTGGTCGGCGTGCGCGCCTACCACGACCGCTGGGACAGCCGGATTACCCCGAGAACGGAGCCCGCCGCATGAAGATCCACGCCCTCACCACCGGGGCGGTGCGCGTCAAGCACAGCTTCCTGCATCCCCGCCCAGGGCGACGCCGGCAGCTCGAGCTGTTCTTGCCCGGCCCGTTCACAGACCCGCTACCGATCCACTGCTGGGCGATCGAGCACGACGGAGTCCCGCGGCTCGTCGACACCGGTGAAACCGCGGCGGCGCGGAACGTTCCGTTCGCGCGCATGGAAGTAATCCCCGAACAGGTCACGCAGGGCGAGCGCCACGCGCTTGAACTGCCCTAAGCGTAGGTACGTCTTGCGACCGGCGTGGGCGCCCCCGACGGCGGGGACTTGTCGAGCAGCAGCTCGCACCAGACACGGGTAGAGCCGAGGTCCTGACAGGCTCCCCATGTCTCGGAGAGCTCGTCGACGACCAACAGCCCGAGGCCGCCCGGGGTTTCGGGGTCAGGCGGGAGCATGCGGGGTCTCAGGGGTGAGCCTGGGTCGGTGACGGCGATTCGAAGCCGATCATCGAGCGTCGTCAGCTCCACGGTCAGCGCTCGGCGAGGGCCGACGTTTGCGTGGACCACGCTGTTGGTGACGAGCTCACTGACGAGCAGCGCAGCATCCGATGCTGCGGTGGCGGGAATCTCGCCCGCGAGCTGTGAACGGACCCACCTGCGCGCCCGGGTCGGCGCATCGTGACCGCCAGGAATCCGTATGGAGAGCGATCCTTGTGAACGTGGGGGATCGAACGCCGACGTCGTCATGCGGGGCCCGGCTTGCGAGACCGTGGCGGCCGCGACTGAGCGGTCCGAGCGCCACGCGCTTCGCACCAAGCGCGTGTCCGACGACCCGTCCTTCGCGTGATCGCGCGATCTTCCCGTGCAGGGGCCCTAACCCGCAGACGGCGATCGCCCGAGGAGGGGTAGGGCGGTTCGAGGGCCGCGCGCTGCGGGAGGTGCAGCGCGCGGCCGACGAGCCCTCCTTCGAGTGGTCGCGCGATCTCCTCGCCGGTGCCCCCAGACCCGACCAGGAGATCCCCGTCGGTGGTTGCCCCTTGCCACTCGCACAGCAGCGCGATCTCGGAGTTGATGAAGCGAGCAAAGTTTGTGATCAGTACGCCGTGCTTCCGGCCGCCGACAGCGTTCAGCGGCGAGCGCGACCGACCTGGATTGATCGTGGCCGTAGCGCCATTAAGAAGGTGCGTCCCCGCTACGCGAGCCCGCCCTGCTGGGCGCTGACGGGCGGACCGGCAGATCACGGCCCATCGCCTTGGTCGCGGTGGCACGCCGGGCTCACCGATCGCCGCCCGAAGCGAGGCGCCACTGCCGACAGGTCCTGCAACGGGCTTCGTTGAAATCCGGCTTTGCGGGCGCGACATACCAGCTTCTGCACGAGGGGGGATGTTGTTGCTTTGACCACCCCCGCATGCCGCCATTGGCCGCCGCGAGCGCGCTGTTTGCTCCGCGCTGATGCCTGGCCGCCCCGCCCGCGGGCGGCGCAGCCAAACCTCAACCGGCCCGACACTACTCCGATCCCAACCGAATGCAAGTCATCCAACAAGCCCGCGTTCGGGTAGGCTTGGGTGCGCTGGTCGTTGAGCCGCGCGTCCGCTTCTGGCGCACAAGCTCAAGCGCCGGAGAATTCACGCCAGTGAGCAGCACAGACAGCAGAGCACGACGAGGTCGGCGATGAGCGCCACCGGGCCAGAGGATCGCGCCCCTCGGCCGCTCGTCGGTGGCAGACTGCTGGCCGAGATCACCAACCGGATCGTCGCGTTCATGCGCGAGCACTACGGCCGCGGACCGATCAAAGCCAAGACCTACGTGCTCGACAACCTGATCGTGTGCGTGCTCTCAGACGGGTTCACCGCGATCGAGCGCACGATGATGGAAGGCGGCGAACCCGACCGCGTGCTCGAGATGCGCCGCGACTTCCAACGGATGATGAAGGAGCGCTACAGCGAAATGATCGAAGCGCTCACCGGCCGCAAAGTGCTCGCGTTCCTCAGCCAGGCGCACGTCGAACCAGATCTGACGATCGAGATCTTCCTGATGGACGGGCCGCTAGCCGGATTCGGGGCACTTGAGCTCGTCGACCCGCAACCGAGCACCCCCGGCGCCGGCGACGACTAACCGCCGTCCCGGTGCGCACACGGGCCGACGGCCGACCGAGGTCCCTTACGCGGGACCCCTTGCCCTACGTCCAGCAGGAGTGGAGATCCAGCGTGCTGCGCTTCGGCGAGAGCGACACCGCGCAGCGTTTGGAGAGACGTCCCACCGTATCCCGCTGACAGGCATCGAACCCGGGCCGCGCGCGCTCGCGCGAGACCAGGAGTCTCGGCGGAGGTCTGCGTCGCCCAGCTTGGCCGCCAGCGGTGTGGGCGCCATCAGAGACGTCCTTGGCCGCGAGCCATGCGATCAGCGAGCGTTGCGGCGCCTCGCGGTTGGCGACTTGCGCGGCGTGGATGCCGCTGGGGCGTTGCTGTTCATGGCGCGGTTGGCGCGGCGCTCCGCCGCTTCGCGCTTGAGCTCCGCTTGCTTCGTCGAAGCCATCGCGATGTGCGCTGCGCGACGCTCGGCGGAACTTGGCCGGCGGGCGGTCGGTTGCACCGATACGGTCACCGTTTGCTTGACTGCCATCGCTGTCTCCTTTTCGATCTCACTGATCTCCGGTGATCACGGCATCCCCAGCTCGCGCATCTGTCAGCGTCGCGGTCAAGGTCGCCAGTCGACTCCGCTCGGAAGACAACCGTGATCTCCTCGATCTTCTGCCCCGCGTTTACTCGCAATGGCTCGCCTAGTCGTGCGACCGCATCAGGTAGGCGTAGCGCCCGTCCCTCGGATCGTGTCGATCCACTTTGGTCCGGGGACGATCCGGACGCCGAGTCTTCAGGCGTCGTCGGGTGCCAATCGACGACGAGAGCCGCAGCGATCCACGATCGCAAGTCAACCCGCCTCGCCTACGCGCTGCCCGATCATGTTCTGTCCGCGCCATGAGCCTCAAGCCCTCTCGTCCCTCTCTCGGATCTGCGGACGGAAGAGGGCTAGAACCGCCGCGCGGTCAGACTGGGACGCTTCCACCGAACCGGTGGGGTAAACGCCTACAAGTACGGCACCGGCCCCGCAGTCAAAACCAGTGGCCCACGCCTCTCGCCTTGTGGCGCAGGATGCGCCGTCGGTGGCATTCGGGCTTGGGGTGAGAATCCTGGCCGCAGGACCAGCTCACGTATGACTGTACTCCGATTGCAGGCGATATGGGCACCGGAGCTCAAAATTTGTCTGAGTAGGTCCGCGGCAGCGCATCGGCTGACTCGTCAAACTCTCCGCGCCCCCGCCATACCCGATCTACACAACCAGGCTAATCGACGCGCACACACAAATTGCCTGGCTAAACGACGGCCAAATTTCGCCATTGGGTCGGGATCGGTGAACAACGATTAAGACCTCCAAGGGAAATCTCTGCAACCCGGTCCGGTTCACCGTAAGGGAGCATGGTTGACGTGTCGCTTCGGATTCTCCGTTTCTTCTGCCCGCGCGCAGCGTCTATAGAAGGAACGAGAAGGGGCGCTTATCTCCCGGCCAGAACCCGGCGGACACACGGAGCCGTCTGACATCCTTGAAGTTGAGGCTCGAACCCACAGGCGACTGCATTGGTCGAATTGCGGGGGCGAACTGGACATCGCCTCGGTCTCGGAGGTCGCCGAGGTCCTCGACGGCCTCGCACCCAACTCAGATGGCGTCCGTCATGTCGCCCTGGACCTGCGCGGGCTGACGTTCATGGACGCCCGAGCGACTCGGCGAGCTGATCCGCCAGGGCGACTTCGCGCACCAAACCAGAACCTCGCCGTCGTGCGAGGGCGCAGGGCAGCGACTGGGCGCGACAGTCTGGGTATGTGTGCGGTACGGTCAAACGAAACCCAAACGAAGGGACCGGGGCATGGCGTATCTACAGACGCACTTTTGGAAGGGTGGAACCGAGGAGCAGTATCGGTCGATGCTCAAGGCGGTCCATCCCTCTCAGGGCCTTCCAGATGGGCAGACGGCGCACGTCGCAGGGCCGACTGACGGCGGGTATCTGATCTCGGTCGTCTGGGACTCGAAGGAGCACAGCGAGCGGTTCATGAATGGCACGCTGCTGCCGGCGCTGCCGGTCGAAGGCGGGTTTGCCGGTGCGCCTGAGGAGCGCGTGGCTGAAGTCGCGCACCTCGAGATGGCGTAGCGGCAGGCGGTTTCCTCGCCGGGCGCGCGGGCGACCGGTCGAACACGAGTCGAGCAGGTTCACATCTAAGCGACGACGCCGATTGGTGCCGATCGCGCACATTCCTTGCAGCTTTGCTGTGGAGAGATGAGGGACGATGGCAACGCATATCGCATTTCACGAGGTCGACGACGTCGATCATTGGCTGAGCTCATCCAAGCGAGAGGAAGTATTTGCGCCGCTGGGCATCACGATGCGCGCCTTTCGCGATCCGGCCGGTTCAAACCGGGTCGGACTGATCGCCGAGATCCCCGACATGGCGGCCTTTGAGGAGTTCATGCAGACCGAGGCGGCCGCCGACGCAATGAAGGCTGACGGTGTTCGTCCGGAGACGCTCCTGATCCTCACCGAGGGGTAGCGCTCAGCTGCTGTCAACGGCCCGGCTCCCACCTCTCGGTCGAGCCGGGCCAAGCGCTCTCGTGGCTGCAAACCGGACAAGCCGGGCGTGACAGCGGTCGGCGCTCAGGCGGGTGTGGTGTGGCTCACGCGGGTGCGGATGCCAAGGCTTTCAAGTTCCTGGCGCACGCCGTCGACGGTCGGCCAGTCGAGGTTCTCGAACCCGACGTCGCTCGGTTCCAGCGGCGAGGTGTTCGTGCGCTGCCAAATCCAGGCCCACGGGTGTGTCTCCCGGATGCCGCGATCCGGGAGGCACACCACCAGCCGGGCGCCGAAGGCTTCCCCGGCCGCGGGCGAATGCGCTGACGCGTCGGTGGCCGCTCCTCCGTCGAGCAGGGCTGACGCTTGATCTTCAGCGTCCTGAATTGCGAACCGCTCGTCGCGGTAGGGACCGGGCGTGGGACGTTGGCTGTGCATTGGTGGCCTCCTTGAAAGGCTGAATGGGAACGAACGCCACGCTATGGACCGCCCGGGCGGGACATGCTCTCTTGGGCTTCGTGGTCGGATTCGGTGCGCTCCTGCTGCTCGCGATCGTCGGGCAGATCGTGTTGTCTGGGGCGGTCGGTGAGGTTTGGCCCGTGGCCGCTGGCTGCACCGGGTGGCTGACGGTCGCCCGTCGCCCGTCGCGGTCGGATTGACGGGGGTCTGGCCGCTCCGACTCGTTTCGCGCGGGCTCGGTGGTCAGTCGGCTTCGTGTGCGCCCTTCTGCGGCCCTCGGCGCGGTTCCCGAGGGGTATCGGTCCCCAGACCTTCCGGTAGTCGCCCGGAGGCCGGGGGGGTGCGAAAGAGTTCCGACGAGGTCCGTTGAGCGACCCACCGCGGCGCGCCGCTTGCGACGGCCGCCACGGCGCGGTTATGGTGCAGCCGATGAGCGCTCCCGCCGCCACCGAGGTGCTCGAGCTCGGCCGGGACGAGTGCCTGAGGCTGCTCGCGTCGCACAGTTTCGGGCGGCTGGCGGTGAACGGCGGAGCGGGCCAGCCGCCGGTGATCCGACCGGTCAACTACGCGTTCGACGAGCGGATGCGGTCGGTCGTGTTCCGCACCGCGGCCGGGTCGAAGTTCTACGCCCTGCTCAAGTCAGCGCACGCCGCGTTCGAGATCGACGAGACGGACGAGGCCTCACGCACCGGGTGGAGCGTGATCATGCACGGCGTGACCGACGAGCTGACCAACCCGGCGGACGTGCGGCGCCTCGAGGGATTGGGGCTCGAGCCTTGGGCCCCCGGACCGAAGGCGCACTGGATGCACATCCGCGCCTGGACGGTGTCCGGCCGGCGCATCGCGCCCGCGAGCGGCGCGGGCGCCGGAACGCCCTGATCCGCCGGCGCTATTCCGGCGCGCCGCGGCGGGCAAGCTCGTCCTCGTCCGCGCCAAAGCCCTCCGCCTCACGCGCCGCCCGGTTCAGAACCAGCAGCGGGCAGCGAGCCGACCGCGCGAGCCGCTGCGCGACGCTTCCGTGCACGAACCGGCCCACGGGCCCGAAGCTACGGGAACCGATCACCAGCACGTCGAGCGAGGCGCTGTAGAGCGCCAGCTCCTCGGCCGGCTGGCCGTAGGAGAAATGGGGCTCGACGCCGTCCAGCGCCCCGAGACGCTGGCGCGCGCTGTCCAGCGGCTGCCGGATCGATTCCGCCGCGAGGAGGCCCCGCGCACCCAGGTAGACGTACGACGGGAGTGCGACCACCTCGAAGGCCGACAGCTTGGTGTGCTTCTCGGCCGCCAGCTTTCTGGCGACGCCGAGGGCGTGCTCGCTCTCCGGCGAGGCGTCATAGCCGACGCCGATCTCTCGCATGACGGCCGAATGCCGGCTGTACCCGGCCGGCGCAACCGCGACCGCGCAGGGCGCCCCGTTCAAAGTCGCGCGCGTGTCATCGCCGATCAGCGCGCGCCCGAGCATCCCGCGCCGGGACGACCCGACGACCAGCAGGTCGGCGGCGATCGCCTCGGCTTGCTCGTGCAGGCCGTACCCGACTGATTGCGATCGATCCCAGGCGATCTCGGCGTCAACGCCGGCCTCCGCCCGCGCCTTCTCCAGCACCGAACGGATGCGCTCGTCATCGTCCGCCTCGAGGGGCGGCCACGACACGCGCGGCGCGGGGGGATCCCCTCGGTAGACGTGGGCCAGCGTGAGCTCGCCATCGGGGTCGCACAGGACCCTGGCCAGGGCGATCGCGTCCCGACCTCCCTCCCTCCCGTCAACTCCGACCACCATGTTCTTGAACATTTCGGTTGCTCCTAAGGGTTGATGCTCTCAACGTAAGCCCGGGCCGCGTCCGGACCATCCGTGCGCGGCCCAGCCCGGGCTGCGGGTTTCTACGCCGCCCACGCCGGGCTGTTGCGTGCGGCCTCGGGACCGGGTTATCGTGAAGCCATGCCTGATGCCGGCGACCCGATCGGGTCACGCGCCGAGCTCGCGCGCTACGCCATCGACCACAAGCTTCACGCGCACCGGAGCGTCGACGATCACGGCTCCGTCGGGACGCGCGATGAGCGGATTGCAATCGAGCTCGACGATCGCGGGATGAGCCTCGACGAGGGCGCTTACCATGAGCAACACGTCCTCGACGGCCGCGAGCCGCATTCCCGCGTCGCGGCAGATCGACAGCAACTCGTGCTGGCGGCGCGCCCCCTCCTCGCCGGTCTCGGCGAATCCGGCCGAGATCACAGCCAGCGCCCTCACTCCGGCCTCGGCGCACTGGCGGGCGGCATCGAGGACGCGCTCGGCCGGGACGACCACGTAGTCCACGTCAACGGACCAGGCGACCACGCATTCGAGATTGGGCGCCCCGAAGAAGCGGAACGCGATCGACTGTTCCGAGACCGTCGTGAGGAACGCGCGGAACGCGGCCGCCTCGTCTCGACGGAGGGGCCGGACGTGCACTGTTCGATCCATCGCGCAGGACGACGTCGGCCTCCCGCTCGCGCGGGTACGAAGGGCTGCCGATGGATCCCGTCACCGGCCGGCCCGCGTCGTCGGCCGGACGGCTACGCGACGCCGGCGGCGCGATCGCGCTGGTCGAGGTAAGGCGCGAGGTACTTCGCCGCGATCTTGGACGGCTGTTCCCAGGAGGGCTCCTCGGTCACCTCCGAGGTGAAGCCCCGACCGGTGACGCGAGCGTGCAGGTACCGCGGCTTGCCTCCGGTCAGCAGGATCCCGCGGATCTCGCCGTCGAACGGCTCCGGCTCAACCGGCGCCCCGGCCAGCGCCGCAACCGCCCGCGCGGCGGCGTCGGCTTGCTGCGCCGCGATCCCGCCGTACTTGACGGCGAAATCCGTGGCGTCTCCGGCCGCGTACACGCGGTCGAGGCCTCGTACCCGGCAGTGCTCATCGATCGGGATGAAGCCGTCGGACGCCTCCGGCAACCCGGGCACCGCCGGGCCCTCGAGCTCGGGCAGCGCGACGACCCGGTCGAACTCGCGGACCACGTTGCCGGGGTTGATCTCGACGACGCCGGACCGCGGGACGGCGGCGTGGGCGGACGTGAGCACTTCGACCCCGCGCTCGGCGAGCAGGCCGGCCACCGCCTCGCTGGCGCCGGGGCCGAAGACGGCCAGCGGAGCCTCCTCCGGCGTGATGATGGTGACCGCGACGTCGATATTCGCGTCGTACGCACGGGCTGCGGTCATCATCGCGAGCTCGTAGATCGGGAACGGCCAGGCCATCCGCGCCGGGACCACGAACGCCACACGCTTGGTATAGCCGCCCTCGACGTCCTGGATCAAGCCACGGAGGAGATCGTCGAGATGGCTGTCGTCGATCGTCGTCGCGTGCTCGTAGGGGGCCTGGATCCGGGCCCCGAGGCCGAGGATCAGCGCGTCGTAGCGCAGCTGCGCTCCCGAGGTCGAGCGGACCGTGCGCGCGGACGCGTCGACCTGTTCGAGGCCGTCGTTGATCAGCTCCGCGCCGGCATCCTGCGCGATCTCCCGCAGCGGGTAACGCCGCGCCTTGGCGAGCCCGAACGGCTCCCGGACCGACATGGGGCGGTAAACGAACTCGGCGTTCGGAGCGAGCAACCGCAAGCTCACGCGATCACCCGCCAGGTCCCTGAGCGCGAGCGCCGCCTCCAGCCCGGCAACGCCGCCGCCCACGATCAAGACTTCGAACGGCTCGCTGGAGGGTCGATCGGCGCTCACCGGGACGCAAGCTTATCGGCACGCGGACCGCGACGGTCGGGCCGCTCGAGCATGGGCCGCCTCGAGGATCCGCTCGAGCACCGCCTCGGGGTCGAGCTCTGAGACGAGCGCCCTCCCGACATCGAGCAGGCGGCGGACTCGGTCGTCATCCGTTGGACCGTTCATGTCGCTATCCATGCATCGAGGGTTCAGATGTCTCGCCAGGCTCTCGATATTCTCACCGTGGGTGTGCGTCGCGGCGCGAGACTTCGCACATGGAACAACACCGCAGTTTCTCAGCCGACGAGGCCCGCGCAATCGGCGAGCGCGTCGGGATCGACTGGAGCAGCTCCCGGTTCGACGTCGAGCAGTTCCGGATGGGGCTCGGGGTGGAGCTCGAGCACGGCCGCCAGGATCCATCGACGAACGTCACCGATGACGATGAGATCACGACGGGCAAGATCGCCCGGGCGCATCTCAACGAGTTTCCCGACTACTACACCCGTCTGGCCGAGATGGAGGCCGAGGCGGAGCGCTACTGGGCTGACCGCGAGCCGAGTTGATGCCAACCGTTCTCGTCTGCTTTGACGGGTCCGAAGACGCCGCGGCCGCGATCGCCACCGCCGGTGAGGTCTTGGCGCCGCGGCCGGCCGTGGTCTTGACCGTGTGGGAGCGCACCGCCTCGTGGGCGCACTACGACCCGGCGACGGCCCTGAGCGCCCCATTGTCGAGGCTCGCCTCGAACGAGCTCGAACTCAACGAGATCGCGCGCGACGTCGCGAGGGAGCGACTCGAACAGGGATGCGAGCTGGCGCGCCAGGCCGGCTTCCAGGCCGAAGCCCGGCTGGAGGAGGGCAAGCCTTGGCGGGTGATTTCCGACGTCGCGCGCGAGCTCGACGCTCAGCTGATCGTGATTGGCGCCCGCGGGCTGGGGCGCGTGGAGTCGATGCTCCTGGGCAGCGTGTCCTCCGCGGTCGTCCACCACGCGAAGCGCCCGGTGCTGGTCGTCCCGCACGAGTCACCTGGACGGTAGGGTCGGCGGATCACCACCGACAGCGCGATCGCACGCCCGGGCCTGACCGAGGTTGAAGCGGCGCGGCGCCTCCAGGCGCGTGGGGAGCACCCGCCTCCTCGCTCGAGCCGTTCCTACGCGAGCATCGTTCGCGCCAACACGCTGACGATCCCGAACGCGATCCTGTTCGTGTTCGGCGTGCTGACGCTGACCTTCGCGTCGTGGCGGGACGCCCTGTTCGTCGGCATCCTCGTCTCGAACATCGTCATCGGCTCGTTCCAGGAGATCCGCTCCAAGCGGGCGCTCGACCGGCTCGCCGCGCTGATCACCCCGCAAGCCACAGTGGTGCGAGACGGAACCGATCGCCGCGTCGCGGTCGACCACGTCGTCGTCGGCGACCTGGTGCGCCTGACCGCCGGGGATCAGGTGATCGCCGACGGAACGGTCGTCTCGGCCGACGGGCTGTCGCTGGATGAGGCCAACCTGACCGGCGAGTCCGAGCTGGTGCTGCGGGGCGCGGGGGAACCGGTGTGGTCGGGGTCGTTCGCGGTCGAAGGGACGGCGCTGTTCGAGGCCACGGCGGTGGGCCCGGACAGCCGCGCCGAGCGGCTGACCGCGACCGCCCGGACCTTCCGCCACCCGCGGTCTCCCCTCGAGCGCGCCAACGACCGGCTGCTGGTCTGGTTGGTCGCGCTCGCCGTGCCGTTCACCATCGGGCTCACGATCTCCGTGTTCGCGCACGACGAGACGGCCGCGGCTCGCGTACAGGCCGTCACCGCCGGGGTGGTGAGCCTGGTCCCCGAGGGGCTGATCCTGCTGGTCAGCCTCACGGCCGCGGTGTCGGCGTTCAAGATGGCCCAGCGCGGCGTCCTGGCCCAACAGCTCAACGCGATCGAGTCGCTCGCCTCGGTCGACATCGTATGCACCGACAAGACCGGCACCCTCACCGAGCCGACCCTGCGGGTGGTCGGCGTGGTGCCCTCGTCGGGCGAGGACGAGACTTCGCTCGCGCGCGAGCTGACGCGCTACGCCGCCAGCGCTCCGTCGCGCAACCTCACGCTCGAGGCGATCGCCGACGCCCGGCTCGCGGACGTCGAGCGACGCGGGATCGTGGCGCAGGTTCCCTTCTCCTCCCGGCGCCGGTGGAGCGCGCTTGACCTCGACGGCGAGCGCCTGGTGCTCGGGGCGCCCGAGCGCTTCGCCGCCGCGGACCCGGCCCTGGCGGAACGAGCGCGCGAGGAGGCAAGCGCCGGCCGGCGCGTGCTCGCGCTCGGTCGCAGCGACTCCCCCCTCCCCGGCGCCGACCCGGAGCCGCGCTTCCCCGCCGACGTCCACGCGCTCGGCCTGGTGGTGCTCGCCGAGCGTCTGAGGGCCAACGCCGCCCAGACCGTCGCGTTCTTCACCAGCCAGGGGATCGAACTGAAGGTCCTCTCGGGCGACGCGCCGGCGACGGTCGGCGCGATCGCTCACGATGCCGGCGTACCGGGCTCCTCGGCGGCGCTGGACGGCGAAACGCTGCCGACTGAGCCCGCGGCGCTGCGCGACGCCGTCCTGTCCGCACCGGCGGTCGGACGGATCTCGCCCGACAGCAAGCGGGCGGTCGTCGCCGCGCTCGCCGGAGCCGGTCGCTACGTCGCGATGATCGGCGACGGCGTCAACGACGTACCCGCGCTCAAGGAGGCACGATTGGCGATCGCGCAGGGGTCCGGGACGCAGATGGCGCGCTCGGTGGCCGACCTCGTACTGGTCAAAGATGACTTCGGCGTACTGCCCGGGATGGTCGACGAGGGGCGCCAGATCCTTCGCAACATCCAGCGAGTCGCTCGGCTGTTCATCACCAAGACCGTGTACACCGCGCTCGTGGGGGTGGCGATCGCGATTCCGACGGGCGTGTATCCGCTGCTTCCCCGCCAGTCGACGGTCGCCTCCACGGTCACGATCGGGATTCCGGCCTTCCTGCTTGCGCTCGCGCCGAGCTCTGGGCCGTGGAGCCCGGAGGGTTTCCTGCGCTCGGTCGCTCGGTTCGCTCTCCCGGCCGGGGTGGCGGTCGCGAGCGGGATCATTGCCGGCTATCTGCTCGCGCGCTATGCATTCGATCTCAGCCTGATTCGCTCGCGTACGGTCGCCACCGGAATCGTGGTCGTGTGCGGTCTCGCGGTCGTTCTGCGGCTCGAGAGCGAAGGCGGCCGGCGCCGGCTCGCCGTGGCCGGACTGTGCGCGCTGATGGCCCTGCTGTTCGTTCTCGCGCTCGCCGTGCCGTTCCTACGCGACTTCTACGAGCTGGCAACTCCCACCGGCGACGCCGTCATCGCCTGGGGAGTCGGAACCGTGCTCGGGGTCGGCGCGATGCTCGGCTCGCTACGTCTGCTCCGCGTCTGACCTCATCACGCGGCGACGTGCTTGCGAGAAGGCAGCTTCGCCTTCAGCGCGGCGACCTTCGCATCGATCTCGTCCTTGCGCTGCTTGCGGCGCCCGTCGCGCAGTTCTTTGCGCGCCTTCTGCTTGGCTTCCCGCTGGGCGTGCTCGGCGGCGGCGATCTCCGCTTCGACGTCCTCGACCGGCCGTCGCAGCAACTCGCCATGCAGGTCGGCCATGGCGGCGTCGACCGACGCCGGGCTGTCCTCGGACACCTCGGCGAGCAACGCCGGAGGTCCGACGTGGATGGACCCCGAGACCTGTCCCAGCACGGATCGGGTGTCGTCATCGTCGTCTTCGTCGAACAGCGAGCCGACGAGCACACCGGTCGCACCGCCGACGAGGACGCCGAGCGGCCCGCCGAGAATCCCGACCAGCAGCCCGATCAGCCCACCACTCGCGGTGCCGGTCATGCTGTCTTCGTCGTACTGGTCCCGGACCGCGATGCTGCCGTCGTCCTCGCGTGCCACGACGGCTCCGGCCCGCAGGTCGATGTCACCCTGGGCGTCGAGCTCCTTGAGGCGGGCAAGCGCCTCGTAGGCGCTGGCCTCTGCCACGAAGCTGACCGCGATCACGTTGTCGCGACTGACCGAGTCGTCGTCCTCGGATGAATCGGATTCCGCGCCCGTCTCGGGGTTGATCACGTTGATCTCGTTGGTGATGCCGATCACGCCGAACAGGTTGGCGACATCGTCGTCGACGGCGTCGCTCTGGAACTGGAAGCTGACGTCGCCCTTCAGCGTGACGACGCCGGAGGTGACTTCGACATCGATCGACTCGGACGGAACCTCGGCGTCCCAGGCGATGGCCTGGAGCGCCATGCCTTGGAGCTGGGCGTCGCTGCGTCCGGCCGCGTCCAGGAGCCGGACCTGCAACTCGTCCTGCACGTAGTCGACGCCGTTCACCTTGCGCGCGGCCCTCACCGCCGCGAGGCGTTTCGTGAACGCGTCCACGGTACCGCGCAGCGTGACCACGTCGTCATCCGCGCTGACGGAAAGCTCTTCGGCGTGGTGGAGGCGCGGGTCTGAGTCGAGCGCGGCGCGGACGGCGTGTGCGAGCTTCTCGTTCGTGGCCATGGCGTTTCCTTTGGGTTCGTTTCCGACTGACAGGTTGGACGTGAGCGCGCGTGGATCCCATACGGGCAAGCGCGGACGGTCATATCGATCGGTGATAAGCCCGGCGGGCCGAACGGCCTATCGTCATGGCATGACCACGCCCGGCGCCGCCGTCGTCTTCGCACACTGGGCCCCGCCCGGCAGCCGCGTCACCAGTGCGCCGGTGAACCCGGTAACCGTGATCGCGGTCATCGCCTCGCTCGCGATCATGGTCGCCGTCGCGATCACCGTCGCCAGCCGTCGCGCCACCCGCCGGCGGGGCGACGACGACACCGACTTCGGCGGCGGTGGCGGTGGGCGCGGACCCGACGCGCCGCGTGACCCCGAGGGCGACCCGGCGTGGTGGCCGGAATTCGAGCGGCAGTTCGCGGACTACGCGAACGCGCCGACCCCGGTTATGTCACGGCCCACGATGAGCGTCTGCATCGTCTCGGTGCCCTCGAAGGTGTGCAGCGCCTCGATGTCGGCCATGTGTCGAATGACGTGATTCTCGAGCAGGATGCCGTTGCCGCCGAGCAGGTCTCGGGCTTCGGCGATGACCTGTCGCGCCCGCGTCGTGTTGTTCATCTTGGCCAAACCGGCGATCGTGTCGCGCAGCTGATGCTCCTCCCCGAGCCGGGCGACCCGCAGGCAGAACAGCTGCATCGAGGTCACCTCGGCGAGCATCCGCACGAGCCGTTCCTGCACGATCTGGAAGCTGACCAGCGGCTTGCCGAACTGGCGCCGCTCGCGACAGTAGGTGAGCGCCGCGTCGAAGGAGCCCACGGCGTGCCCGAGCGCCCCGAAGGCGACGGTCAGCCGGGTCGAGGCCAGGACCTTGCCCGCGTCCTTGAACGAGTTCGCGCCGGGTAGCCGATTTGCGACCGGAACCCGAACCCCGTCGAACTCGATGTCGGCCTGCCAGACCGAGCGAACGCTGCCCTTCCCCTCGATCACCCTCGCATTGAACCCGGGCGTCCCCTTCTCGACCAGGAACGCCTTGACCTGATGATCCCCGGCGTCCCGCGCCCAGGCCACCACCACGTCGGCCACCGTCCCGTTGCCGATCCAACGCTTGGCGCCGTCGATCACGTACTCGTCTCCCTCGCGCCGCGCCGTGGTCTCGAGCGAAACCGAATCCGACCCGTGGTCGGGCTCGGTCAGAGCGAACGCACCCAGGCTCTCCATCCGCGCCATCGACGGCAGCCAGCGCTGCTTCTGCTCCTCGCTGCCCAGCATCGCGATCGAGCGCATCGCCAATCCGGCCTGGACGCCCAGGAGCACGCCGAGGCTGCCATCGCCCCGGCTCAGCTCCATCTGGATCAGCCCGGCCGCGACGATGCTCATCGGCGGACACCCATAGCCCTCGATCCCGTCTCCGACCAGCCCAAGCTCGCCGAGCCGGCGCGCAAGGTCGAGCGGAAGCTCGGCGCGCTCCCAGTGCCCGGGCATCACCGGCAGCACCTCCTCCTCGACGAAGGTGCGGGTGCGGTCCAGGTAGTCGACCTCCTCGTCGGTGAGCTCCGAGCGCAGCAGGAAATAGTCGGTGCCGAGCGCCTTACCGACGTCGAAGTGGGTGGTTGCGGTTGCCGTCATGTGCGTCCCCGGTCCTCGGTCGCGGTTGCCTGCGATGCGGCAACCCTATCTGCGCGCCGACGACGATCCGTTGTGCCTGGAGCACAAATCAGGGCCCCGATGTTGGGATGCTCGTCTGGTGCGGTCAGCGCGGCCACGCGCGAGGCTTTACGGTGCGACCGGCAATCCGGAGGAGACCAATGAGCGACAACGCCACAGCCGACACCAGCAACTCACGCGTCCAGCGCACGACCGAAGCCGCCCGCTCGGGGCTGGACGTCATGCTCGGCGAGGCCGCCACCGGGGGACCGCCGCGCTTTCTGGCGCCAGGCTCCGCCGTCAAGGTCGGATTCGGCCTCGCGCGACATCCCGGACGAGTGGCCACGCGGGCGACCAATCTGGGCACCGAGCTCAGGCGCGCCGTCACCGGGCACTCCGAGATCGCGCCGGCCCGTGGCGACCGGCGTTTCGCCGATCCGGCCTGGGAGGGCAACTGGTTCTTCCGCCGTCTGCTTCAGAGCTACCTCGCGATCGGCGAGTCCGTCGACGGGCTGATCTCCGATTCCGAGGTCGATTGGCGAGCCGAACGGCGCGCCCGGCTCGCGGCGGGAAACGTGCTCGATGCGCTCGCCCCGACGAACTTCCCGTGGTCCAACCCCGAGGTGCTCAAGGAGGCGATCAACACGGGTGGCGGCAACCTCGTGCGCGGCGCGCAGCGCCTGGTCAATGACCTATCCACGCCGCCGCGGCTCCCCGCGACGGTCGACACCAGCAAGTTCCAGGTGGGCGGCAACCTCGCCACCACACCCGGGTCGGTGGTGCTGCGCACCGAGGTGTTCGAGCTCATCCAGTACAAGCCCTCGACCGATCAGGTGCGAGAGGTTCCCCTTCTGTTCATCCCGCCGACGATCAACAAGTACTACATCCTCGACATCTCGCCCGGCCGCAGCATGATCGAGCATTACGTTGCGCAGGGGCAGCAGGTGTTCACGATCTCGTGGCGCAACCCCGAGCAGGCGCAGGGTCACTTCGACCTCGACACGTACGCCGACGCCGTGGCCGAGGCGGGACAGACGATCACCTCGATCACCGGTCAGTCGCAGGTAAACCTGGCGGCGGCCTGCTCGGGAGGAATCATCACGGCGGGACTGCTGGGGCACCTCGCGGCGAGCGGCAAGCTGGGCGAGGTCTCGAGCCTGACCCTGATGGTGTGCGCGCTCGACAACGACACCGAGGGCACGATGAACGCGCTGGCCACCCGCGACGTCGCGGCGGCCGCGGTGGCCGAATCCGCGCGCAAGGGCTACCTGGACGGGCAGGCGCTGGCCGGGGTGTTCACCTGGCTGCGCCCCAACGACCTGGTGTGGAACTACGTGGTCAACAACTACCTGCTCGGCAAGGACCCGCCGGCGTTCGACATCCTCTACTGGAACCAGGACACGGTTCGCCTGGCGGCGGGTCTGCACCGGGACTTCATCCAGATCGGACTCGACAACGCGTTCGTCCACCCGGGCGGGCTCGAGGTCCTCGGCGACCCGGTCGACCTTGGCCAGGTCGACGTCGACACGTACTTCGTGGCCGGGCTGACCGATCACATCGTGCCGTGGGCGAGCGCGTACAAGGGAGCGCTGCTGTTCGGCGGCAACCGCCGGTTCGTTCTCTCCAAGAGCGGCCACATCCAGGCGCTGGTCAACCCGCCGAGCCCGGAAAGCCGCTCGAGCTACCAGGTGGCCGACGACCTTCCCGACGAGCCGGAGACCTTCTTCGCGCAGTCGCCGAAGCTCCCAGGCAGTTGGTGGCCGGACTGGGACGGCTGGCTATCGGAGCGCTCGGGTGAGCTCAAGAACGCACCAAAGTCGCTCGGCAACGCTTCCCATAAGCCGCGGGCCAAGGCACCTGGGACATATGTCCTCGCCAACTGAGCACGCGCTCGGCGTCGACCCGGACGACGACCCGGAACACGCGCTGCCACCGCTGCCGGAGGCGCGGTGGTGGGGCGATCATCTGCGCGAGACGCGCTGGACGCTCGAGCTGTCGCGGCTGCTCGTCGACCCGGTGCTGCGGGGAACCGACGTGCCGCGCGGCGACGGCCGTCCGGTGATCCTGATCCCTGGCTTCGGTGGCGGTGACCAGACGCTGCTCGTACTGGCCGCGTGGTTGAGGCGCATCGGCTATCGCCCCTCGCTGTGTGGTTTCGTGGTCAACACCGGCTGCTCGGATCGCGCACTCGATCGCGTCGAGAAGCGCTTGGAGGAGCTGCACGACCGGCACGGACGCCGCGCCGCGGTCCTCGGTCACAGCCGCGGCGGGCACTACGCGCGCGCGCTCGCGTATCGCCGCCCCGAGCTGGTCTCGCACGCTGTGTCGATCGGAGCGGGGCTGCGCGCGATGCTCTCGACCAGCTATCCCACGCAACTCGCCGCCGTAGCCGCCCGTCGCATCACGCTGCACAGTGGGCGGGCACGCTCGCCCCTCTGCCTCACGCACGAATGCGACTGCGCCTTCGCCCGCGACTTCACCGGCGCGTTCCCCACCCACCGCGTACGACTTACCAGCATCTACTCCAGAGAGGACGGCGTCGTCCACTGGGAGTCGGCCCTCGTGTCCTATGGCCATTGCATCGAGGTCACGGGCAGTCACGTCGGCATGATCTTCAACCGCAAGACCTACCGAGCGATCGCAGCGAGCCTGGCAGCGCCCGAGATCGCCGGATTATGATTGGCCGGCTGTGGTTGGCGTGACGCAGGTCAGGCGGACCCTCGACGGAGAGGATCACGCCGCTGCCCGCGAGGCGTTCCTCGAGCTGGTACCGGAGTCGCAGCTGATCGGCGACGGGATGGCGGCGTACCTGCACGAGCGGATCCCGGAGCTCACCAGCGTGGTGGACGAGCACGCGCTGCGCGCGGACACCGAGGCGAGCTGCATCGCGAATATGGATCAGATCCTGCGCCTGCTCGGGCGCGGCGCGCGGGCCGATGAACTGGTCGTCCCGGCGCCGGCGCTTCGCTACGCCGAGGCGTTCGTGCACCGTCGGATCCCGCTCACTGTGCTGCTGCGCTCCTACCGGGTCGGGCATGCCTACTTCTGGAACGTCGCCTCGCGCGCGCTGAACGACGCAATCGGCCCGGGCGAGCTGCGCGGCGCGGCGCTCGAGGCGGCGTCCAACTTCATGTTCGACTACATCGACGCGATGTCGGATGAGCTGGTGGCGGCGTATCACGTCGAGCGCGACCGGTGGGTGCGTTCGGCGGCCGCGATCCGAGCCGAGACCGTCCGCGACGTGCTCGACGGGCGGTTGGAGAACGAGCGCGCGGCGAGCATCCGCCTCGGCTATGAGCTGCGGCGCACGCATGTCGGACTGATCCTCGCCGGCGAGCCGGAGGCCCCGCTGGGTGTCGGCAATGGCGATCTCGAGCGCGAGGCCATCGAGGCGGCCGCGATCCTGGGCTACAGCGATCCGCTTCTGGTGCCGGCCGGCGCTGCGGTCCTGTGGGCCTGGTGCGGAACGTTCGACCCGCCCTCGCCGTTTGCGTTCGGCCGGGTCGAGCGGCACCGTCCGTGTCCCGGCGTGCGGATGGCCGTGGGCCGCCCCGCGTTCGGCGTCGAGGGCTTCCGCGTGACCCACGTCGAGGCGGGTCACGCCAGCCGCTTCTGGGACCTCGGCGGCGGCACCGCAACGAGCTACCGCTCGGTCGAGCTGGTGTCGCTGCTGGCGAGCGATCTCGACCGGGCGCGCCGTTTCGTGCGAAACGAGCTCGGGCCGCTGGCCGATCAGTCCGACAGCGCTGCGCGGCTGCGCTCGACGCTGCTCGGGTTCCTCGCCAACGGCTGTAGCCATGTGCGCGCGGCCCCCGAGCTGCACATGCACCAGAACACCGTCTACAACCACGTCCGGCGGGCCGAAGAGCTCCTCGGCGGCTCGGTCACCGAGCGCCGGGTCGAGCTCCAGGCTGCGCTGATCCTCGCCGAGACGCTCGGCCGTGAGGTACTGCCGGCCGAGTAGCCCGCCGGTCTACGCCGCGCGGCCGAGCGAGACCGTCGCGACGCTGCGCAGCCGGCGAAGAGCCTCGAGTTCGATCTGCCTGCTGCGCTCCTCGCCGACTCCGAGCCACTCGCCGATCTCACGAGGGGCGGCTCGCGGAGTTCACGGCGCTGCTGGCCACGGCGATCGGCAACGCGCAGAGCCGCGACGAGCTCGACGCTTCGCGCCGGCGAATCGTCACCGCGGCCGACGAGGCTCGCCGGCAGCTCGAGCGCGATTTGCACGACGGAGCCCAACAGCAGCTGCTCACGCTCGCGATCGAGCTGCGTAACGCCAAAGCGTCGGTGCCGGCGGACATGAACGGCCTGAGTACCGAGCTGGCCCGCGTCATCGACGAGATCACCGAGCTCCAGGAACAGCTCCGGGAGATCTCGCGCGGAATCCATCCGGCGATCCTCGCCGCGGGCGGTATCGGCCCGGCGCTGCGGACGGTGGCCCGGCGCTCGGCGATCCCGGTGCGGCTCGACGTCCGCGCCACGTCGCGGATGCCGGCGCCGATCGAGGTGGCCACCTACTACGTGGTGTCCGAGGCGATCACCAATGCCGCCAAGCACTCGGGCGCCTCCGTGGTGGACGTCCGCGTGGAGGAACTCGGCCAAGCGCTCCGGATCTCGGTCAAGGACGACGGCGCCGGCGGCGCGGACCCGGAACGCGGCTCCGGGCTGGTCGGGCTCAGGGATCGGGTCGAGGCGCTGGGCGGGACCCTCGCAATCGACAGTCCGGCCGGCGCGGGGACCGATCTCGAGGCCGCCATTCCCGTCTCAGGGTAGACGTAACGCGTATTGCGCTCGCGCCCGGGATGTCTGACGGACCCTGGCCGCACGTCCTACGTTCGACGCGTTGTTGACGCCCAATAGACGGCAGCTGGCGACCACGTCGGACTGCGCGAGGAGGTGAAGCAGGCAGATGTCATCCACCCCTGGAGCCACGGCTGGCGGCACCCAGCGGCGCCCCCGGCTCGTGCGCTGGTTCGTCCCGCGTCAGCTTCCGGTGCCTATCAACCCCGCGCTGATGAAGCACCAGGAAGAGCGCGCGAAGGACGTCCAGAACCGCATCGCGGACCAGATCACCCGGTTCTCGGGATCGATGACGTTCGTGTACATCCACATCCTGTGGTTCGGACTGTGGATCGGCCTCGGCGTGGAAAAGTATCCATTCGGGCTATTGACGATGATCGTCTCGCTCGAGGCGATCTTCCTATCCACGTTCGTGATGATCAGCCAGAACCGCGCCGACGCGAAACGGCAGGTGATCGCCGACGAGCAGTGGACCACGGTCCAACTCGAGGATCGCCAGAACGAGCAACTGCTCGACCTCTCGAAACAGATTCTCCATCTGACGCAGCAACTGAGGTCATACGCCGACGTCGTTCACGGTTCCGGCGAGGAGAACCGAAAGCAGAACGAAGAGCTGCTCGGCCTGTCCAAGCAGGCGCTCGAAATCACCAATGAGATGAGATCCCACTTCCCGACCGTCGGGAGCACTGAGGCCAAATGATCCCCCTGTCAGACGGCATCCAAGCGCGGCGATTTCCGTTCGTGAACGTCGCGATCATCGCCGCCAACTTCATCGTGTGGATTTTCTACGAGCTCCCGCACCTGAACTCATCGATCTTCCACGCGTCGTTCTACCCGTGCGCCCTGGCCGGCAACTGCCACGCGCCCGAGCCGTGGGAAGTCAGCTGGTTCACCGCGATGTTTCTGCACGCGAGCTGGAGTCACATCCTCGGCAATATGGTGTTCCTGGCTGTGTTCGGCAAGAACGTCGAGGACTCGTTCGGACACATCCGCTACCTCGGCTTCTACATCGCCGGTGGGTTCGTCGCGGCCATGACCCAGGCGCTGTTCACGCTGATCGGCGGGTCCGCCGCCGACGCCGCGGTGCCGACGCTGGGCGCCAGCGGCGCGATCGCCGCGGTCCTCGGCGCGTACTTCGTGCTGTACCCGAACACCCCGGTCTTGGGCTTGCTGGTCGTGTTCCCGGTCCGGATCCCGGCCTGGGCATTCCTCGGCTTCTGGTTCCTGTACCAGCTCGTCGAGGCGAACTTCGGCTTGTTCTCCGCCCGCTCCGATGGCGGTGGTACGGCGTTCTTCGCCCACGTCGGCGGGTTCGTCTTCGGCCTCGTCGTCGCGCGCCTACTCGCGAGCTCCCGGCCCTCCGGAGCGGGAGGGCTCGCCGAGGCGGGCACTGCCCGCTAACCCACGAGAGGAGCATTCGGTGTCAGATTCCACCCTCGAGCAGGCTGTGATGAGCGCGCTGGCGGGCAACCGCCGCGTTCGCGCCGACGAGATCGCGGTCCAGGCGATCGACGGCGCGGTGATCCTCCGCGGCACGGTCGGAAGCCTGGTCCAGGAGGTCGAGGCAGCTGTGCCCGTTCCGCTCGACGAACTCGAGTCACGCATAAGCGGCGGTGATGGACCAGCCCGGTGAGCCGTCTAGGACGAGCGTAAGGAAGCGCTCACGGTGAGGACGCCAGGTTAATCACACACCCTTGGAGGACTGACATGTTCGTTGCCCCGGGGACCGTCCCCGACTTTGCCCACAAGCTCTCTCGTGAGGCCGCCGAACGGGTGGCCCGCAACTGGTACCTCCTGCTGTTCAACGGTCTGCTCTTGATCGTCGCAGGAGTCCTCATCTTCAGCATCAACTGGAGCGTCCGCAGCCTCGCCACGTTCCTCGGCGCGCTGTTCATCGTGGAGGGAATCTCGATGGCGGCGACCTCGGGGATCGACGATCGCGTCCGCCGAGCCAACGTGCTCAGCGGGCTGTTGTCGGTCGCCGCCGGCATCGCCATCATCGTGTGGCCCGGGCCGGGAATCGTGGCGGTGGCGATCTTCCTCGGCGCCTGGCTGATCGTGGTCGGGACGATCACGATCTCGGGCTCGCTCGCCGCCCGTCACTTTCTGCCGAACTGGTGGCTGCTCCTGATCCTCGGCCTGCTCGAGGTGCCACTCGGCGTGCTCGCGCTGGCCAATCCCGGCGCCACGCTCGCCGCGATCATCACCGTCGCCGGGATCTGGGGAGTGGCCGTCGGCGTCATGGAGGTCATCACGTCGTTCGAAGTCAAGAGCCTCCCGAACATGATCGACCGCGCGTTCAGCGAGCCCGGCCGCAACGGCGTTGCCGCCGAGGCCAAGCCCGGTCAGGACCGTCTCACCCCCGCTGCGTCCTGATCACTTGACCGCGCACCCCGGCGGCCGTCGCTACGGAGAGGCGACGGTCGCCGGCGGCTTGATCTCGCGGCGCAGGACCTTTCCGGTGGGTCCCTTGGGAAGGGAATCGAGGAGCCAAACGACCCGCGGATACTTGTAGGCCGCCACCCGCGCTTTGACAAACGCCTTGATGTCGTCGGTGCTCGCCTCGGACCCAGGCTTCAGAACCACCGCCGCGCCGACCTCCTCGCCCAGCTCGTCGTGCGGGATGCCGACCACCGCCACTTCCATCACGTCGGGATGCTCGTGCAGGACCTCCTCGATCTCGCGCGGGTAGATGTTGAAGCCGCCGCGGATGATCAGCTCCTTCTTGCGGTCGACGATGAAGTAGTAGCCGTCGTCGTCCACCCGCGCCATGTCGCCGGTGTGGAACCAGCCGTCGGCATTGATCGCCTTTGCGGTCGCCTCCAAGTTGTTCCAGTATCCCTTCATCACGTTGTGACCCCGGATCACGATCTCGCCGACGCCGTCGTGCACGTCGACCAGGCGCATCTCGACCCCTCTGACCGGTAGGCCGATCGAGCCGGGCTTGCGCTCGAGATCACGCCGGCTGAACGACGCGACCGGTGAGGTCTCCGACAGCCCGTAGCCCTCGAGGATCGTGCACTCGAACCGGCGCTCGAAGGCTCGCAGCACCTCGACCGGCATCGCCGCGCCGCCCGAGACGCACAGCTGCAGCGACGAGGTGTCGAACTCGCCCGGGTGGTGGAGCATCGCGGAGTACATCGTCGGCACGCCCTCGAACAGGGTCACGCGATCGTTCTGGATCATCTCGAGCGCCTTGCCGGCATCGAAGCGCGGCAGCAGTTCGAGCGAGCCGCCCACCGCCATGGTCGCGTTCAGGGCACACGTCTGGCCGAAGGCGTGAAACAGCGGGAGGGCACCGAGTGTCACCGCGTCCGGGCCGAGGTCGAACAGGTCGAGCGACACCGCCACGTTCTCGGACAGGTTGGCGTGGGTCAGCTCGGCTCCCTTGGGCCGGCCCGTGGTGCCCGACGTGTACAGGATCACCGCCGTGTCGTCGGGCTCGCGCTCGACCATTGTGCTGGACTGCTCGGATCCGGCCAGCAACGCGTCGAAGGCCTTGGGGGCGACCTCGATGACCTCAGCATCGCGCGCGCCCGCGCGAGCGTCGTCCGCGAACTGATGCCAGGCGAACAGGACGCGCGCGTCCGAGTCCGCCATGTAGTACGCCACCTCGCGCTCCTTGAGCAGCATGTTCATCGGGACGACCGCGGCCCCGGCGCGGAGCGCGCCGTAGTAGACGATCGGGAAGTAGGCGACGTTCGGCAGCATCACGCCGACGCGGTCCCCCGGCCGGATCCCGCGGGACCCGAGCAGCCCGGCGACCAGCGTGGTCGCCCGGTCGAGCCCGGCGTATGTGAGGGCGATGCCCTCTTCGCGGATCGCCGTGCGGTCGCCGTGTCGGGTGGCCGAGGTGGTCATAAGGGCTGCGAGGTTCATATCCGCTCCTCTCCTCAAGTGAACGTGTAACGCGATTCTGCTCCGCGCCGCTCGCGCGTTCACTGGTATCAGGAACCTAAACGGTGCGCCGAGTATGTGATCGCAGCACAAGTCGCGTCCGCGTCCTCGATCTAGCCTCGCCGGCGAAGCGAGGTGCACGACGCCGACGACACACGGACGGGCTCGCCAGCCCCGGAGCTGAGGATCGTGCGCGAGCTCGCCGCAGTTCTGAAAGCTCATGCCCAGGAGATCGCCGTTGCGATGGCCGAGCGACTGCACGCCGCGATCCCGGAGCTCGCCGAGGACCGCGCCGGACCGCTGATCGCACAGACGCGCGACACCTGCCGGGCGAATGTGGACCAGGTCCTGCGCGCCCTCGCTCGCGGCGAGGCGGTGGACGCTCTCGCCGCCCCGCCCGAGGCGACCGACTGCGCCCGCAGCTACGTGCAGAGAGAGCTCTCACTCGCAATGCTGCTGCGCGCCTACCAGGTCGGCCAGGCCTGCTTCCTCGAGCGCTGGACGGGGGCGATGGCGGCGCAGGCGCCGGGCGACCCGGGATTGGGAACCGCGCTCGTGGCCAGCACGGCGTGGGTGTTCGCCTACGTCGACAAGGTGTGTGGAGAGCTCGTCGCGGAGTACGGCAGGGCGCATGAGCGCTGGGCGCGGTCACCGGAGGCGGTGCGAGCCGACACCGCGCGCGCCGTGCTGGGTGGCACCCTCCGCGACGAGCGAGAGGCGGGCCGGCTGCTCGGCCACGAGCTAACCAGGCGCCAGCACCTGGCGGTCGTGATATGGGACGCGAGCGGTGGCCCGCATCCACTCGAGCGCACGGCCTCGGCGTTCGCCGAGGCGGTTGGGGTGGGCGAGCCGCTCGTCGTGCGCCCGGGTGGACCCGAGCTGTGGGCGTGGCTGTCGGGGCTGCAGCGGCCGGACATCGATCCGCGCGTCGGCCTTGCCTCGATCGATCAGCCTCCTGGGGTCCGCATCGCCGCGGGCCGGCTCTGGGGCGGGATCGACGGCTTCCGCAGAAGCCATGCCGAGGCGCGGGCGGCAGCGGCGGTGGCCGTGCTCGCGGGGCACGAAGCACCCTCGGTCACGCACTACGACGACGTCGAGCTGGTCTCGCTGATGTCGGCCGACCTCGAGCGCGCCCGGGCGTTCGTCGCCTACGAGCTTGACGGCCTCGCTCGCTCGGATCGGACGAGCGCGCGCCTGCGTGAGACGATCCTGGTTCTGCTTCAGGAGGGCATGAGCAACGTCCGGGCGGCGCAGCGGCTGCACGTGCACTCGAACACCGTCGCTTACCGCACCGCCCGAGCCCAGGAGCTCCTCGGGCGCCGGCTCGTCGATCGCCGGCTTCAGGTTGCGGCGGCGCTCACGCTGGCCGAGACTCTCGGTGACGTTGTTCTGGATAGCGAAGGGGGTGATCGGTCATAACTGGGACGTCTAGCCGAGGCCAGATCGGGGTCTTGGGCTCTTCCGACTCGATGGCGAAGGTTGATTTCGGTGCCTCGTAGATTGAACAACCCCAATGGACGATCCACCACCGCCCGCGCGAGGCGTTCGGCGGCGGGCGACCGCGCCGACGGGCAGGAGCGCATCGTTCGCCTGGCGCCGCCGTCGCTGGGTGGCGTGGTCAGGCTCGTCCTGATCTTCGCCGCGTGCGCGATCTTGCTGTACCTCTGCTGGCGGGCCCGTGAGGTCATCCGGCTGATCGCGATCAGCCTGTTCGTGGCGCTCGCGCTGTTCCCCGTCGTCGACTCGATCGATCGCCGTGTCCGGTTGCCACGGTCGCTGATCATCCTGATCGTGTATGTGGCGCTGCTCGTCTCCGTAGCCGTGATCGGCTACGTGGTCGTGCCGAGCCTGGTCAAGGAGGTCGGGCAGGTCGCGCACGACGCACCCCGGTACGCGGCGGATCTGCGCCACAACGGGACGTTCCGCCACTACGACAACCGCTATCACATCACTCCGAAGATCGTGGAGGACGCGCGACGCCTGCCGCAGTTGCTCGGGCACCTGGTCGGGCCGCTCAAGGACGTCACGGTCCAGGCGGCCAGTTTCATCGGGCAGCTCACCACGGTGCTCGCGATCTCGTTCTTACTCATCCTCCACGGACGCGAGTACGTGGACCTGGGCCTGGGCACGATGACCGGTCCCAGCCAGCGCCGTTACCGGCAACTCATCGTCGACGTCAACCGGGCGGTTGCGGACTACGTGCTCGGCAACATCGTGATCAGCGTGCTGGCAACGATCGCGACCTGGATCGTCCTTTCGATTCTGGGCGTGCCGTATGCGCTCGCCCTCGGTTTCCTGGTCGGGTTCTTCGACCTCCTTCCCCTAGTCGGCGCGACGCTCGGCGCAATCGTCGTGGCCGTCGCGACCGTACCCGTGAACTTTCCCACCGCCACGATCGTGTGGGTTGCGTTCATCATCGTGTGGCAGCGCTTCGAGGACTACGTGATCCAACCGATGGTGTACGGCCGGGCGCTGAAGGTGAACCCGATCGTCACGATCGTCTCCGTCCTCGTCGGTGCGTCTCTCCTTGGGATCCTCGGAGCGCTGCTGGCGATCCCGACGGCCGCGGCGATCCAGATCATCCTGCGCGACTGGTGGGCTTACCGTGACCACCCCACTACTTCAACAAACCACCCAGAGAGGAAGAGCTATGCCAGACGATGAATTCACTCGGGAGAACGTGATTGCCGTCTCCTTCCCCGAGGAAGCCAACGCTTACGAGGCGCTCGCGCGCCTCAAGGAACTCGCGGCGAAGGATGACATCGGGTTGCCCGGCGCCGCCGTCGTGGTTCGCGAGCAGGACGGCCGGATCACGGTCAAGGAGCAGGTCGGCGGCGGGGGCTACGAGGACACGGCGGGTGGCGGGCTGCTGGGACTGCTCGTCGGCGTCCTCGGAGGGCCGCTGGGCGTCCTCATCGGTGGAGCGACCGGCGTCCTGGTTGGCTCGCTGTTCGACGAGGATGACGACGACCACACCCGGTCGGTGCTCGGCGAGCTCTCAAGCTCGATCCGCGTCGGACCGCCCGGCCTCCTGGCCGAGGTGTCGGAGTCGGCCCCCGAGGCGGTGGACGCTGTCATGGCTCACCTGGGCGGGACCGTGGTGCGCCGATCGTCGGCGGACGTCGAGATGGAGCTGGCCGCCGCCGAGGACGCCCAGCGCGCGGCCAAGAAGAAGGCGAGCCACGAGCTGCGCGAAGCACGCAACAAGAAGCACAAGGAAGAGGTCGACTCCAAGCTCGCGGAGTTGAAGGCCAAGCTGCCCGGGCACAAGCAGAAGGCCAGCACCCACTCCTGAGATGGAAAGCGCTCCGGCATCGGGCGCTCCGGTCGGCGCCACCAGCGAGAGCCCGGCGCCGGAGGCGCAACCCACGCAGCCCGGGTTCGTGAGGCGGCACCGACGCGCGGTCCTCACCGCGCTCGGTGCCGTCGTCGCGGCCGGGTTCGTGTACTACGTCGTCCCACAGATCGCCGGCCTCGGGCCAACCCTCGAGCGCCTGCGCGGCGGCGATCTCTGGTGGCTGGCCGTCGGGGTGCTGCTGGAGGTGCTCTCGTATACGGGCGAGATCGCGCTGTTCCGGGGCGTGTTCTCGCGCCCCGGGGCCCGGATGCCGTGGCGGGTCAGCTACCAGATCACGCTGGCGGGCGGCGCCGCCACCAAGATCCTCGCGACGGCCGGCGCCGGCGGGATCGCGCTGACCGTGTGGGCGCTGCGCGACCGCGCCGTGCCGGCCCCGGACGTAGCCCGCGGGATGGTTTGCTTCGAGATCCTGACCTACGCCGTATACATGTTCGCGCTTGCGATCTTCGGGTTCGGCCTGTGGTTCGGCGTCTTCCCCGGACGGGCACCGGTCGGAGTGACCCTGATCCCGGCCGTGTTCGGCACGGCGGTCATCGTGATCGTCGTCTCGATGCTGTTCGCCGACGAGCCGGCCGAGCGGTTTCTCCTCCGGCGCGCCGACGCCGCGCACGGGCGGCTCGAGCGCTGGCTACGTCGCGCGGCAGCGCTCCCGCGCTCGCTTCAATCCGGGCTGGAGGCGGCCATCGCGATGGTCCGTCGTCGGGATCTGTCGGTGCTCGGCGCGATCGCCGGTTGGGGCTTCGACATCGCGACGCTGTGGGCGGCGTTTCAAGCCTTCGGCCACGCGCCGCCCGTCGCCGTGCTGGTGATGGGGTATTACGTCGGGACGCTGGCCAACACGCTCCCCCTGCCGGGCGGCATCGGCGGCGTCGAGGGCGGGATGATCGGCTCGTTTCTCGCCTTCGGCGTGAGCGGAAGCCTCGCCGTCCTCGCGGTGCTCGCGTATCGCACGATCTCGTACTGGCTGCCCACCGTTCCCGGGGTGATCGCGTACGTCCAGCTCCGGCGCGGCAGCCGGGCATCTCACGGCCATGACGGCCAGGGAGTCGCCGCGTCGCCGCAGGCCGCGGGGTCAGTGTCCTAGCAAGGTCGCGACGAGGTTGACCGTGACCGCCACGATCACCGTCCCGAAGATGTATGCCAGCAGCGCGTGGTGCAACGCGGTCCGGCGGACGCGCTTGCCGGTGATGTCGGTGTCCGACACCTGGAAGCACATCCCGACCGTCAGCGCGAGGTAGGCGAAGTCCAGATAGTCGGGCGTCTCGCCGTGGAAGTCGATGCCGCCGTCCGGCGGGCTGTAGTACAGGCGTGCGTAGCGGAGCACGAACACGGTGTGGATCGAGGTCCAGGCCAGCGCGACGCTGACGATCGCCAGCGCCGTCAGGAATCCGCGCGCCGCGCCGTGCGCGTCGCCGGCTTGGACGAGGGTGAACGCGACCGCGACCAGACTGGCCGCACCGGCGGCGAGTAGGATCGCCTCGGCGGCGGCGCGCGAGGCGTCCTCGGACCGAGCGCGGCGCGCCGTCGTGGTCGCATCGGCTCTAGCCACCGTCGCCCAGACCCAGACGATGAAGATGAGCGCCGCGAGGTCGGACGCGCACAGAGCGGCCACCGCCCACGAGACCCCCTCGACCCGCGCGAACGCGGCCGCCGCGATTCCGGCCGCCGAGCCGACGAGCACGCGCCGCCCGGCTAATCCGGAGCGGTCGTCGCGGATCGCGGCGGGGTCTCCGTCCGCTGCTGGCACGTTCAGGTCATTCCTACCAGCGAGGCCGGACGCCAGAACGGATCGACTCTGCCGCCATCGACCGGACGTCTTGGTCGCACCCGGCTCCGTCCCTATCAATGGATCAGCAGTACCACACCCACCCTTTGGAGGATCAAAAATGTTCGTCGCCCCAGGCACCGTGCCTGACCTCACCAAGCGACTCACCCACGAAGCCGCCGAACGCGTCGCGCGCAATTGGTGGAGGCTGCTCGTGAACGGCCTGTTGATGGTCGTGGCCGGTGTGCTCATCTTCAGCATCGACTGGAGTATCCGCAGCCTCGCTACGTTCATCGGAGCGCTGTTCATCCTCGAGGGCGTCTCGTTCGCGCTGACGTCCGGGATCGATGCTCGCGTCAACCGCAGAAACGTCGCCGTCGGGCTGCTGTCCGTGGCCGCCGGCGTCGCGATCATCGTCTGGCCCACCCCGGGCGTGGTCGCCGTCGCCATCTTCCTCGGCTCCTGGCTGATCGTGGTGGGAACCCTGACGATCTCGAGCGCGCTAGCGGCGCGCCGCATCCTGCCCGACTGGTGGATGCTCCTGATCCTCGGGCTCGTCGAGGTGCCACTCGGCGTGCTCGCGCTGGCCGATCCAGGGGGCACGCTGGCGGCGATCATCACCGTGGGCGGCATCTGGGCCGTCGTGATCGGCGTCATGCGCATCGCCCTGTCGTTCGAGATCAAGACCCTGCCCGCGCGCGTCGAGAAGGCGATGACCGATGCCCACGCCGGCAACGGCACCTCGCGCTCCGCGGTGCCGGTTCCGAGTCGCTTCGCCTCAGCGCGCTCGTGACCCCCCTCGGCGAGGAATCCGAGGAGCGCCCACTCGCTCGGCGCGCACAACTCAACAATGTTGACCGAGATTATCGGGTTGCCAGCGGTGTCAACCTCGCTCACGACAGGAGGTAGTAGACCTCGGTCCACACCTGGGCGGGATCGTCGTTGTGCGGCCCGTAGACCTCCCAGCGAGGCCAGCCCGATAGCCGGCCGTGCGCGTCGCACCACTCTTGCACGGCCTGATGCGCCGCGCCCAACTCGGCGTAGGACCCCCAGTGGGTGGTCATGGCCGCCTCGCCGGCGGGCAGCTCGGAGCTGACGACCCGGCCCGTGAGCGGGCACGGCTGGGTCAGCTCCACGCCGACCTCGACGTGCGGAACATCGTCGAGGTACAGCATGACGTTGCGAGCGCCTCGCTGAATGCCGGCGGCGCGAAGGCACGCCCACACCTCGGCGGACAGCTCCATCCACAGAGTTGGGAACTCCCGCCAGGTGGTCGTTGCGGCGACTACGGCGGTCGGCCGGGCGGGGACCTCCGTGACGGTGACCTCGTGCATGGCGGCGTGTGACCCCTCTAGTTGACGAACGTGAACAGTTGTCGAGCCGAGCTGAGCGGTTGTGGCTCGCCGAGGAACCGACCTGCCCCGACGCTGAACAGCTCGTCCTCGGGGGCGATGAAGGCCAGCTCTGAGAAGCCGGCCTCCGCGAACCAGCGCCTGACGCGCGGGGTGAGATCGGGGGGCCGGCGCGTGCGGGTCCAGATCACCGTCCCGCCGGTCTCACACAACTGGGGCATCGCGCTCACCGTGGCCAGGACGTCGGCGTCGGAGATGTTGCCCAGGACGCCGCAGAGAAGTACGAGGTCGGCGGGTGCCGCGCTGGCGTACAACCTCGGATCGGCCGCGTCGCCTGGCACGATCTCGAGCTCGAGCCGCGCGTCGCGCGCCGCTCTCGCGATCGCGCGGACGTTACGGGGGTCGCGCTCGATCAGCCGCGCCCGCACTATGTGCGCGTAGGGGTAGTCGCGCAGCGCCCCGATCAGGTCATCCCCGCGGCCGGCGCAGAGGCTCAGCGCCCGGAACGGCTTGTGCGCGCGCGCCGGCAACGCGCGGCGGATCTCGTCCTGGACGATCCGCAGTCGCCGGCTGAGCGATGAGGCGGGATCGTCGTAGGCGTCATGCCACGCCGCCCAGTCGGTGGCCTCAGCGGTCACGGCTGCAATCCAACCACGCGCGGCGGGCGGGTTGCGAAAACCGCGTGCGGTGCGAGAAGATCCGCTGCATGGACGCGCTCGATGGCAACGCGATCGGCGGCTGGCTGTTCGAAGCGTTCGGAACGGAGATGACCACCGCCGCCGGCACCTGCGCCAACTGTGGCGCGCGATCCCAGGCGGCCGAGCTGCGCGTCTACCTGCGCGCGCCCGGCGCCGTCGGGCGGTGCCGAGCCTGTGGCGCGATCCTGATGGTCCTCACCCAGGTCCGCGGCACCACATGCGTCGATCTCCACGGCTTCGCATCGCTGGACATGCCCGCCGGCGTGGGCGCGCGGGCCTGACCCGCGCGCGGGTGACGTCCGGCCCGGACGCGGCCCCGCGTTCGGCTCCGCGCCGGCGCCACAACTTCCCCAATGGCGATTGAGGTGCCATATACGCACCTGAATCGCCATCGACCCGGCGGACGCGGGCCTAGATGATTCGGGTCGTGGAGTAGGAGGTAGACCAGCGTGGGTCGAAGTCGGCGGTGCCTATACGCGGGGTCGACCCAGGAGGGCCACGATGCTCGCCGACCTCGACCTGCCATGACCACCAACGTCGCGATCGCGGCGGCCGCGTGAGGACGTGGCGGGCCTCTAGGCGGCCTGGCCGGCGGGTTGGGCGACCCACTGCTCGACCCAGTCGCCCGTGATCTGCCGGGTTGTGACGTTGATCCGGTTCCAGGTGTTGATGCCCGCGATCGCGAGCACGAGGGCGGCCAGCTGAGACTCGTCGTAGTGCCGCGCCGCTTCCTCCCAGACGCTGTCCGGAACGGGATCGGGGCGATCGGCGAGCCGGGTGGCCGCCTCGGTCAGCTCCAGCGCGGCGCGCTCGGCGTCGCTGAAGTACGGCGTTTCGCGCCAGGTGGCCAGCGTGAAGATGCGCGCGTCGCGCTCGCCGGCCGCCTTCAACTCGCGCGAGTGCATATCCGCACACACGCTGCAGCCGTTGATCTGGCTGGCGCGCAGCTCGATCAGGTACAGCGTCGTCTCCGGCACGCCGGCCTTCTTGACTGCATCGGTCATCCGCTGCAGGGCCGGCATTACGCCGGGAACGGTCAGGGCGGGGTTCTCGATGCGGGGGTTCATGTTCGCTCCTCTGGTCGTTTCCGGGTTGTCTACCCGTGTGACCCGCCCGGACCGAGGAATGTGACAACCGGCTGAGCCGGGCCACGAGGAAACGCGGCGGCCCCGCGTCCGAGCGCTTTGGACGCGGGGCCGAGCCGTGGCACCACACCAGGGGTGCTCGACGCCGCGGCTGGTCTCCCCCCTCACGTGAAGCCCCACGGACCTCACGCCGCCTGGTCGAGCGAACCCGCCGCGATCATGTCGCCTCCGCGGCGCCGCGTCCATAACGCAGTTGCGCTATTTGGATTGGCGCGTGAGGGCCGGGAGGACGAGCCCGAACAGGTAGGCGATGCTGACGCCGAGCAGGGTCTCCAGCACGCGCTCGCCGAAGCGCGACGCGGCGTCCTGCGGGTGCGAGTAGAGCAGGAGCAGGAAGACGAGGAACGTGGTGAAGGCCGGGACCACGTACCAGCGGCTGGCGTGCAGCCCGGCCACGCCGGCGAGGGCGGCCAGCACGGCCAGGCTGTAGACGGCCGCCGGCGGGCCGGCGTGCACGAGGGCCACCGCGGCCACCGCGCCGAGGAACACGGAGACGATCCTTCCCGCGCTTCTCAGGCGCTGCATCTCGGCGGTGGGCCGCATCACCAGCAGCGCGGCGGCGCAGGCCCACCCGACGTGGTCGAGGTCGAGCAGGAAGCCGATCGCGGCCGCGGTGGCGCCGGCCGCGCCGAGCCGGATCCCGTAGTCGAGCGTGGGCGCGTCGGCCGGTCGACGCCGGGCGCGCCGCGAGGCGGCCGCGCGCTGCTCGGGCAACAGCATCGAGATCGCGCACGCGCACGCCGAGCCAAGCACGATCAATGCTGCGGCCCCGGCGGCCTTGCCGGCGGCGTAGCTGAGCCCGACCCCGGCCATCGGCAACGACAGATTCATCGCGAGGGTCCCGAAGCGAAAGCGCCCCGCCAGTTGCGAGCTTCCGACGCCGAGCCCAAGAATCGCCGCGACCGCGAGAACGGGAACCCCCGAGAGCAGACCGCCCAGGAAGATCGGGACGCCGATGCAAGCCCCGAGGACGACGATCGCGAGTCGCGCCCGGCGCGTCGGCAGCACCCCGACGATCGCGGCCGGCACCACGCCGACCGCGAAGGCGAACCCCCGCTGCGGGTTGCTCAGGACCACAATCGCGGCGGGCAGCGCGTAGACGCCGCCCAGGGCAGCCGCCCGCCAGTCCCACGCGAGTCCCGGAGCCCGAGGCACGAAGGGGCCCGAGTCTGCGTCCGGTGGCAGACCTCGCCATCACCCGGATCGGGTGATTACGCGACGCGCTTCGGACGCCATCGTGCGTTCATGTCCTACGTAACCCCAGAGCAGACGAGGCGAGACCCCGCACCAATCTCCGAGCGCTACCTGGAGCGCGGCTCCGGATGGGTGGCATTCGCCGGAACCCTGCTGCTCATCGCCGGCGTCCTGAACGTGATCCAGGGCATCGCGGCGATCGGCAGCGCGCACTTCTACACCTCGGGCGCCCATTACATCTTCGGATCACTGAAGACCTACGGCTGGGTCGTGCTGATCCTGGGCGTGCTCGAGGCCCTGGCCGGCATCGGCGTGTTTGCCGCGAACCAGTTCGCGCGGTGGGGCGGCGTGGCGATCCTGAGCCTCAACGCGATCGCCCAGCTGCTGATGATGCCGTCGTATCCGCTCTGGTCGCTGACGCTGTTCGCGGTCAGCATCCTCGCGCTCTACGGGCTCATCGCCCACGGCAGGGAGATCGCCTGACCCGCGCTCACACCGCGGTCGGGGCCGTCCATTCGGCGCCGGTTCGCTCGCGGAACCGCTCGACCGCGGCGTCCAGCGTCGGGAAGAAGTGGTCGGGGTCGAGCGGGCCGATCAGCTCGTAACGCTCGAGACGCGCGCGCACCGGATCCTTGAGCTCGGCGAACACGAGTGAGGTGCCGGCGGCGTTGACCTCCTCGTCGAGCTCGGCGAGCATGTCGGCCGCGGTGGTGTCGACATCGGTGATCGGCTCGGCGGCGATGACGATCCACCGCGGGCGCGGCTCGGCGGCGGCGAGCCGGCGGATCTGGTCACGGAAGGTTCGCGCGTTGGCGAAGAACAGCGGCGCGTCGAAGCGGAAGATGACGAGCCCGGGAAGCCCCTCGGCCTCCGGGTGCAGTTCGCGGTCGTGGTGTCCAGGCATCCCCGGCACCCGGCCCAGTGTGGTCTGGTAAGGCCGCCAGGCGCGCCGGAACACGTTGAGGATCGAGAGCCCGACGGCGACCGCGATCCCCTCGAGCACGCCCAGCAGCGCGACGCCGAGGAACGCGGCGACCGACAGGAGGAGCTCGACCCGGCGCTGGCGCCACAGCCGCACGGTCCCGGGCACGTCGGCCAGCGACAGCGACGCCGCGATCACCACCGCCGCCAGCGTGGGGTTCGGGAGGTTCCTGAACAGCCCGGGGACGAGCACCAGCATCAGCACGATCACCGCGGCCCCGACCAGGCCGGTGACCTGGGTCTTCGCCCCCGCCTGCTCGGCGACCGCCGTGCGCGACCCGCTGGTGCTGACCGGGAAGCCCTGGAAAAAGCCCGCCGCGAGGTTGGCCGCGCCGATCCCGATCATCTCGCCGTCGCCGTTGACCTCCTGACCGGTGCGCTCGGCGAAGGCCGACGCGGTCGAGATCGTGTCGGTGAGCGCGACCAACGCGATGCCGAGCGCGCCGGCCACGAGCAGCGGAAAATCCGACACCGGGTGCGGCCAGGTGAGCGGCGGAAAGCCCTTGGGCAGGCTGCCGACGAGCGAGACGCCGTGGCTCGACAGATCGAACACCGAGGTGGCCGCGATCGCCGCGACCACCGCGACGAGTACGCCGGGCACGCGCGGCAGCCAGCGGCCGATCACGAGGATCAGCCCCAGGCTGACCAAGCCTATGGCCACCGCGGCGCCGACCGCGTCGCCCGCGCTCAGCCCGTTCACGAACGCCTTGGCCTCGGCGATCAGCCCATTGGCGTCGGTCGAGAACCCGAACAGCTTCGGCAGCTGACCGACGAGGATGGTCAGCGCGAGGCCGTTCATGTAGCCGATCATGGTCGGCTTCGAGATCAGGTCCGCGACGAACCCGAGCTTCGCCACCCCGGCCACGACCATGATCGCCCCGGTGATCAGCGCCAGCATCGAAGCGAGCGCGATCGCGCGCTCGGGGCTGCCGTTCGAGCCGACGATCGGCAGGATCGTGGCGGCGATCATCGGGCCGAGCGAGGAGTCCGGTCCGAGCACGAGAATCCGCGACGGGCCGAACGCCGCATAACCCACGAGGCACAGGATCGTGGTGTACAGCCCGGTGATCGGCGGGAGGCCGGCCAGTTCGGCGTAGGCCATCCCCTGCGGGACGAGCAGCGTGCTCAGCACGACGCCCGCGACGAGGTCCCGGCGCAACCACGACGGCTGGTAGGTGGCGAGCGTGCGCAGCCCCGGCACGGGCGCAGTCTGACGCACTTTCACAACCTTCACCGGCAAGCACCCGGCGCCCCAGGGGTGCGCGCACTGTTGCAGCTTGGCGCGGCGCCCGGGAGACTGCGGGTCGATGGCCGCCGCTGAGCCCAGCCGCAAGACTCCTGAGCACGAGCGCCTCGAGCAGGCACGCGTCGGCGAGGTCGCCTGGAAGGCGTGGGGTCCGTACCTGAGCGAGCGCCAGTGGGGCACGGTGCGCGAGGACTACAGCGACGGCGGCGACGCGTGGAACTACTTCACCCACGATCAGTCGCGCTCGCGTGCGTATCGGTGGGGCGAGGACGGCATCGCCGGGGTGTGCGACGAGCGCCAACAGCTGTGCCTGGCCCTGGCGCTGTGGAACGGCGCTGATCCGATCCTCAAGGAGCGGATGTTCGGGCTCTCCAACGGCGAGGGCAATCACGGCGAGGACGTCAAGGAGTACTGGTTCTACCTCGACTCCACGCCCACGCACTCGTACATGAAGTGCCAGTACAAGTATCCGCAGGGCGCCTTTCCGTACGACGACCTGCTCGCCACAAACGGCCGCCGGGGCAAGCAGGACATGGAGTACGAGCTGCTCGACACCGGCATCTTCGACGAGGACCGGTACTTCGACGTCGTCGTCGAGTACGCCAAGGAGGGTCCCGAGGACATCCTCATGCTGGTCACCGCGCACAACCGCGGGCCGGACGCCGCGACGCTGCACCTGCTTCCCACGCTCTGGTTTCGCAACACCTGGTCGTGGGGCGACGAGGTCCCGCGCCCCGCGCTCGCGGCGACCGTCGCCGGCGGCGGGGTGAACGCCGCCACCGCGAGCCACCATGAGCTGGGGGACTGGCGGTTCTGTGTCGATGCCTCGGCGCCACTGCTGTTCTGCGAAAACGAGACGAACAACCAGCGGCTGTTCGGCGCCCCGAACGCGTCCCCGTACGTCAAGGACGGCATCAACGACTTCGTCGTGGGCAGCCGCCAGGAGGCCGTGAACCCGGAGCGGACCGGCACAAAGCTCGCGGCTCATCACGTGCTCGAGCTGGGCCCGGGCGAGAGCGCCTCGATCCGAGTCAGGCTCACCGCGACGTCGGCGGCCGGTCTAAGCACCGGCAGCGCGGCCGGGGTCGACCCGCTCGGCGCCGGGTTCGACCAGGTGATGTCCACCCGCCGGACCGAGGCCGATCGCTTCTACGCCGCCGTGATCCCGCCGGCGCTGAGCGCAGACCAGGCGATGGTCATGCGCCAGGCCCTGGCCGGTCTGTTATGGGGCAAGCAGTACTACGAGTACGACGTGCACCACTGGCTGCGCGAGCACGGCGTCAACCCGTGGAATCCGGACGCCCCCGCGAGCTCGGTGCGCAACGTGTCCTGGTTCCACATGGTGGCCGGCGACGTAATCTCGATGCCCGACAAATGGGAGTACCCGTGGTTCGCGGCTTGGGACCTGGCGTTCCACTGCGCGCCGCTGTCGCTGGTCGACGTCGACTTCGCCAAGGAGCAGGTCGAGCTCCTGCTCCGCACCCGCTACATGCACCCCAACGGCCAGGTCCCCGCGTACGAGTGGAACTTCTCGGACGTCAATCCACCCGTGACGGCGTGGGCGGCACTGTACGTGTACGAGCGCGAGGCGGAGATCCGCGGTCAGGGCGACCTCGAGTTCCTCAAGCTGGTGTTCGACCGTCTGCTCGCCAACTTCACGTGGTGGATCAACCGCAAGGACCCCGACGGCCGCAACCTGTTCCAGGGCGGATTTCTCGGCCTCGACAACATCGGCGTGTTCGATCGCTCGGCGCCGCTGCCCGGCGGCGGCACGCTCGAACAGGCCGATGGCACCTCATGGATGGCCCTCTACTCGCAGTGGATGCTCCAGATCGCGATCGAGTTGTCCCGGCGCGATGAGGCGTACATCGACATGGCGCTGAAGTTCCTGGCCCATTTCCTGTGGATCGCCGTCGCGATGAATCCGCCGGATGCGGACACCCCGTTGTGGGACGAGCAGGACGGCTTCTACTACGACGTGATGCGCATGCCCGACGGGCAGACCATCCAGCTCAAGGTGCGCTCGCTCGTCGGGCTGCTGCCGATCTGCGCCGCCACCGTGTTCGACGGCTCGCTGCTCGAGCGCTTCCCGGGGCTGCTCGACCGGGTGTGGGGGTACATGGGCCGCTTCGCCGACGTGATGGGGGAGTTCGCCCACTTCCCGGACGTGAGCCCTGACGGCCGCCGCCTCGCCGCGCTGGTGAGCGAGGACCGGCTGCGGAGGATTCTCACCGTGATGCTCGACGAGGGGGAGTTCCTCGGCGCGCACGGCATTCGCGCCGTGTCGCGGCGTCACCTCGAGCAGCCCTACCGGTTCGACTGGGGCAGTCAGCACTACGAGGTCCACTACCTGCCGGCGGAGTCGGACACCGGGATGTTCGGCGGCAACTCCAACTGGCGCGGCCCGGTGTGGTTCCCGATGAACCTGGTCATCCTGCGGGGCCTGGCCCAGCTCCACCGCTTCTACGGCGACCGCCTGAAGGTCGAATGTCCGACCGGATCGGGGCGCGAGCTCAACCTGCTCGAGGTCGCGGCGGAGATCAGCCGGCGCCTGGTGACGACGTTCACCGACGACGCGAACGGCCGTCGCCCCGTATTCGGCGGGATCGAGAAGTTCCAGACCGACCCGCACTGGCACGACCTCGTGCCGTTCCACGAGTACTTCCACGGCGACAACGGAGCCGGGATCGGGGCCAGCCATCAGACCGGCTGGACCGGCACCGTCGCGCTCCTGTTCCTGCTGGCCGGCGAGATGCTCGCTCCGGCCGGTCCGCTCGCCGCCGTCGGCGAGTAGGGCTCGAGACCGTGCGCCTGCCCCCGCGGCCCACCGTCTACGAGATCAACACCGCGGTGTGGCTCGAGCGCCTCGGCCGCCCGAGCGGACGCGCGCTCGCCCTCGACGAGGTTCCCGAAGCCGAGTGGGACGCTCTTGCCGCGCTGCCGGTCGACGCGGTCTGGTTGATGGGAGTGTGGCAGCGCAGCCCCGAGGGACTTCGCATCGCGATGGCCGACCCCGGTCTCGAGGCTGGAATGCGCGCCGCCCTGTCCGACCTGCGCCCGGAGGATGTGATCGGCTCGCCCTACTGCGTCCGCGACTACGTCGTCGATGAGCGCTTCGGAGGCACCGGCGCCCTGAGGGCGGCTCGCGCTGCGCTGGAGGGTCGCGGGATCGGCCTGGTCCTCGACTACGTGCCCAATCACGTGGCGCCCGACCACCCCTGGACTACTTCCCTGCCGGAATGCTTCGTCGCCGGGACCGAGGCGGAACTGGCCGAGCACCCGGAGGCGTTCATCCGGACCGCCGGCGGCGGTATCTTCGCCCGGGGGCGCGATCCGTACTTCGCGCCCTGGCCCGACGTCGTCCAGCTCAACGCGTACGCGCCGGCGCTGCGCGACGCGGTGGCGGAGATGTTGATCGGGGTGGGCGCCCACTGCGACGGGCTGCGCTGCGACATGGCGATGCTGATGACCAACGAGGTGTTCGGCCGTACGTGGGGCGAGCGCGCCGGACCGGCGCCGGCCGAGGACTACTGGCCGACGCTGATCGGGCGGGTCAAGCAGGTCCATCCCGACCTTCTGTTCATGGCCGAGGCGTACTGGGACATGGAGTGGACGCTGCAGCGGCAGGGCTTCGACCTCTGCTACGACAAGCGCCTCTACGACCGTCTCGTGCACGACCCGCCCGACTCGGTGCGCGGGCATCTGCAAGCGGATCGTGACTACCAGGAACGCCTGATCCGGTTCATCGAGAACCACGACGAGCCGCGCGCCGCGGCCACGTTCGGGCCCGAGCAGGCCCGCGCCGCGGCGGTCGTGATGTCGACGCTGGAGGGCGCGCGCCTGTATCACGACGGCCAGTTCGAGGGCCGGCGCGTCCACGTGCCGGTGTTCCTCGCCCGCGCGCCCGACGAGCCGCTCGACCCGGACCTCCGCGCGTTCTACGAGCGGCTGGTGCGCGCGGTGGCCGAGTCAGGGTTGCGCGAGAGCGACTGGGCGCTGTGCTCCTGCGAGGGCTGGCCCGACAACGACTCGTATCTGCGGCTCGTCTCGTGGTGCTGGTCGACGCCGGCCTCGCGCCATCTGGTCGTCGTCAACCTCTCGGGCGCGCCGGCGCAGGCACAGGTGCGCGTGCCCTGGGGGGACCTGGCCGGGCGGACGTGGGAGCTCGAGGACCGGCTGGGCGGCCAGCGGTTCGAGCGCTCCGGGGAAGACCTCGGCGCTGACGGGTTGTACGTGGCGCTCGAGCCGTGGGCGTTCCACTTCCTGGCCTTCTCCGCTGCGCCGGCCGAAACGGAGGCGCCGCTCGTCGGCGCGGAGAGCCCCGCATGAGCGCCACATCGGGCATGAAGACCGCGAGCTGGGTCGGGTCCCCGCGCGCGTTCATCGCCCCGCTGGCGCTGGCTCAGTTCATCTGCAGCTTCGCCGGCTCGAACATGAACGTGATGATCAACGACATCAGCCACGACCTGAACACGGACGTGAAGGGCGTGCAGACCTGCATCACGCTGTTCCTCCTGATCATGGCCGTGTTGATGATCCCCTGCAGCAAGCTGACCGATCGTTGGGGGCGCAAGCGGTGTTTCCTCGGCGGGCTGATCCTGTACGGAATCGGGGCGCTGCTGAGCGCGGTCGCACCGGGGCTCGGCGTGCTGATCCTGGGCAACTCCATATTCGAAGGCGTCGGCACGGCTTTTCTGATCCCGCCCGTGTACATCCTCACCACAATGGCTTTCACCTCACTCGAGTCGCGGGCCAAGGCGTTCGGGGTGATCAGTGGCTTGGGAGGCATCGGCGCCGCCGCCGGACCGCTGATCGGCGGTCTGATCACGTCGGGCATCAGCTGGCGGGCCGCGTTCATCTTCCAGGCGCTCGTGGTCGCGACGATCATCCTGCTCGGCCGGCGGGTCGTCGACCCGGTGGCACCCGATCCCAAGTCTCCGTTCGACGCGATGGGAGCGGTCCTGTCTGGGATCGGGATGTTCTGCCTGGTGTTCGGGATCCTCCAGGCCGGGGTCAACAACACGCTGCTGGTCGTGTTCCTCGCGCTCGGCGTCGCGTTCCTGGTCGGGTTCTTCGCCTACATTCGCGGTCGAGAGCGAGCCGGAAAAGATGCGCTGCTGTCCCTGGACCTATTCAAGAACCGCACCTCCAACCTCGGCATGATCACCCAGAACCTGCAGTGGCTGCTGCTCATGGGCGTGTCGTTCGTCGTCTCGGTCTTCCTCCAAACCGAGCGCCACTACAGCGCGATCAAGACCGGCGTGATCTTTACCGCGGCGACCGTCGGCGTCCTCGTGTCCTCGCTCGCCGCCGCGCGACTGGCCAATAGGTATCAGCAGAAGACGTTGATCTCCTCCGGGTTCGTCATGACGGCGGCAGGGATCGGGCTCCTGCTCGGCCTGGTCAAGGCCGCATCGTCCAGCCCCTGGGCGTTCGCCCCCGGGCTGCTGTTGATCGGGCTCGGCGTGGGCGTGATGCTGACCCCTTCGGTCAACATCGTGCAGGGAGCCTTCCCGGAGGCCAAGCAGGGCGAGATCTCCGGGCTCTCGCGCAGCGTCTCCAACCTCGGCTCCACGTTCGGCACCGCGATCGCCGGCACGATCCTAGTCTCGGACCTCGCCTCGGGCAACGGGACCTACGTGGCCGCGATGATCGTCCTCATCGGATTCGCGCTCGTCGGTCTCGCGAGCTCCCTGCGCCTACCCGCCAATCCTGTCCACCGCGCGGATCCCAAGCGCGCCCCTGCGGCAGCGCCCCCAAGCGCCCTCGACACGGTCGCCTGACGTAGCGCAGAGTACGCTGGGTGGTGTTGTGAGCCGTGACCACCCGGACCTCGAAGGACTGACCACAGCCTCGGAGTCGACCGCCGCCGACGTACCACCGCGGGGGGCGGCACCCGCGCGCCGCGACCGAGCGCGATTGGTCGCCGCCGGCGTCGTCGGGGCCCTGATCGCGGTGTTCGCGATCGTGAACCTCGATCAGGTCAAGGTTCACTGGCTGGTCACCACGGGGCAGACGCCGCTGATCCTCGTGATCGGGGTCGCGTTCTTGCTCGGCATCCTCGTGGACCGGCTGGCGGTCCGCGCGCGGCGCAAGCGACAGCCGTAGGTCACCTCGATTCAACGAACCGCGCGGTGATCGCCGACCAGGCGGTGCGTGTGCGATCGCGACGCGCGACGCCCGCGTCGCCGAGCCTTTCGAATCCCCGTTGCTCGAGTCGAACGGCGGTGTCGTCGCCGCGCGCGGTGAAGGTGACCTCGACCTCGGTCGCCTCGCTCGGGTCGAAGAACAGATGCCACCGGTAGCGCAGGCGGGTGGGCGGCTGCCAGTCGAGGACCGTCCCCCACTCGTGCTCGCCGCCATCCACGCCGCGCTCGAAGATCCGGCCGCCCGAGCGCGGCTCGAACGTGATCGCGGCCGGATCGCCGCTGACCGTGTGCGAGGTGGGCCACCAGGTTGCGCACTGCCGCGTCCACGCCTCGAACGCCCGCGCCGGCGGGGTCTTGACGTCGAATTCGATTACGAGAGGGTCGACGGTCATCGCTGTTGCGTGTTCTCGGCGACGATGCGGAACCGAGGTATGGCCCGGTCCCAGACCGCCGCGAAGTAGGCGCGGATCGCCTCGACGCCCTCGTCGCGCAACTCGTAGACCCGCCGGGTGCCGTCGGCCTGATCCTCGACCAGGCCGGCTTCTTTGAGCAGGCGCAGGTGCCGGGACACGGCGGGACGGCTGATCGGAAGCTGGTCGGCGATCTCCTGGACCGAGCGGCTGCCGGCGCTGAGGATCTCGACGATCGCCCGCCGATTGGGGTCCCCCAGGGCGTCGAGAGCGGCTCGATGAAGACCGTCGGTCACGGTGTGCCGCAAGCGTACGGCACATCGGTAACCTTCGTGCTACCGTAACCTCAAAGTTACTGAAGATGAACGAGGGAGCACCGATGACCGCCGCCGCCTCGACCGGATCGGGCACGCGCGAGGACCCGTGGATCCTCAGCACGCCACCCGGCAAGTCCCAGTACCAGGCCTACGAGGATCCGGGCGCAGACCCGCCAGCACTCGTGGTTCAGGTTGGCAGCACCGAGCTGCGCTACCACCTGCGCTGCATCCAGGACCTGCGAGAGATGCTCGAGGAGCGCGGCGACTGGGTCGCGCTCGGCAACGCGGACGAGCAGAAGCCGGCCGCCGAGGGGAGTGTCGAGGCGTGGGCACGCTCGTCCGAGAACCCAGTGGGCGGCTGGTACGGCCTGAAGAAGGGCCTGCGCGGTCGGTTCGGCAACTACGTGCCGCCGGTGCTCGAGCGCCTCGGGCTCGCCGAGGTCGAGCACAACGCCCGGAACAACCGAATGCGAGCGCGCTGAGGGTCGCGGACTAGCCCGACCGCTTGTAGTAGTCGGCGTTGATCTGCGTGTACTTCTGCCACTCGTCGGGCAGCTGATCCTCGGCGAAGCAGGCGTCGACCGGGCAGGCCTCGACACACGCGTCGCAGTCGATGCACTCCTCGGGATCGATGTACAGCTGCGCCTCGTCGTCGAAGCCGGGCTCATCCTGGGTAGGGTGGATGCAGTCGACCGGACAGACCTCGACGCACGAGAGATCCTTGGTTCCGATGCAGGGCTCTGCGATCACGTAGGTCATCCGTTGACTCTCCTAGGTGGGGCTTCGGCCTCGAAGCCTAAACCCTCGTGGGCGCGGACCGGGCTTCGACGATCAGTGCTCCGAGGGCGCGGCGCTGGCGGCCGTCGGCGTCGAAGTTCGACGCCGCGAGCCAGGCGCCAAAGCCCTCCCGGACCGCCGGCCATTCCGCATCTGTGATCGCGTACCAGGCGGTGCCGCGGTTGCGCTGCTTGATCACCATGTGCTGCCGAAACACGCCCTCGAAGCGTGCGCGGGACCAACGTGAAGACGAGCGGGTCCTCCGAGCGCGAGGCCACGGAGAGGCCTTCGCGGAGCTCGCCGGCGTCGCGGTAGGGCCCGGCCGGCAGGTAGGTCCAGAGGTCCGGGTCGGCCAGCGGTGGGTGAGACTCCACGAACAGAGACTCCGCGTCCCGCGCCGCGTCCAGGGGCCGGACCAGTCCGAAGCGACCCGCCAGCTCGATTCGCCCGGGGCGCCGGGCCGGGCGCCAATCGAGCGGCTCTCCAACCGGCTGCTCAGCGGCCATCGGGTGATCCAAGCACAGGAGGGGTTGCACGCGGTAGGGTCGCCGTGACCACCATCAACGAGGGGAGGCCAGTCATGGCAGACAGCGTCTATCGCGTCACCGAAGTGATCGGCGTCAGCAGCGAGTCGTGGGAGGCCGCCGCGCGCAACGCGGTCGAGACGGCGGGGAAGACGGTCCGCGATCTCCGCGTCGCCGAGGTCCTGCGTCAGGACGTGACGATCGAGAACGGCTCGCTCGTGAACTACAGGGTGCGATTGGGCATCTCGTTCAAGTACGACAGCGGCGACTGACGAGCACGAGTCCGGCCGGCGGCTCACGGCCGCCGGCACGAGGGCCCGAGCCTGCGGTGGCAGGCTCAGGCCCCCGGCCGATCGGGCTATCTCCGACTTAGCGCGAAGGCGCGCCCGAACAGCTCAAACGCCTGGCGAATCAACTGCTCGCTGTGGCCGTGGGCCGTGCCGTACAGCACGCCGCGAATCTGCAGGGCCAGAGCGTCGCGTTGGGCAGCCAGAGACTGAATCGCCTGCTCCGTGGCGATATACGTGGTGTCGTCTGACTTGATGCCGTTGGTCGACGCGACGATCAGCCAGTGATTGAAGGCGCCGTACGGAGCGTCCAGCTGCTTGTACACGTCGCCAAGTAGCTGCGAAGACTTGCCCTCGTCGCCCTCACCCCCGCGCCGGTTGAGGATCTGGGTGATCGCTCGACCGTCCGGGGTGTAGTCGGGGTGCAGACCGGTCAAAGCGTCCATCGTCGGGACGATGTCAGCGTGATCGGTCCACGTCCGGTTATCGATCCCGCTGTCGTTTACGCCTGGCCCGACCACGCCGAGCCACGTCTGCCCGATGTCGTTCGAATAGTCGCCATGGATCCAGGCGAACCCGTCGTTCACGCATCCCTGGCCCTTCGGGCAGGGACTGAACGTCTCGAAGAAATAGTCGGGCTGCGAGAACATCGTGAACGACATGTTCCGCTGAGGATCAGCGTTGATCATGTGCAGGGCCTTGAGCGTCGGCTCGTCGACGAGGTACCTCGCCACCGGCGTCCGCTTCGTTGCGTCGATGTAGGGGTCGAATGCGGTCAGGCCCGCCGCCTTCTGCTCGAACGCCCGCAGCGTCGGATTGACCACGACGTTGCCGCTTGAGTCCTCGGCCTGCGGCTGGCCGTTGATGTAGAAGCTCGGCGCCGAATCGAACGAGATGTCATACGGCGTTCCATCGACGGTCGGGCCGAGCAGCCACTTCATGTTGTAGCCGACCTCTCCGACCAGCGGGCCGTTCTGGCCGGCCGGCGGCCAGGTCGACGGCCCGGTCCACGCCGACGGATCGGACGTGGCGGTGGCGCCGTTGGTCACGTCGAAGATGCCGTGCTGGGGCTTCCCTCCGGTCGCGTCCCCCGGCGTGGTGTTGTACGTGCACGCGACGTGGACGCCGTCGCAGTTCTGGGCCTGCTGTCCCGCGAAGTGGTCGTTCTCGTCGGCGGTGACGACGAACAGCGTGTTGCTCTTGTTGATGCCGTCGGCCGCCAGCCGGGCGAAGAACTTACCGAACGCGTCGTCGTAGCTCTTGAGCGCGGCGACGTAGCCGCTCTCGCCGGGCCCATACGCTCCACCGCCGGCGTGGTTGTCGTGCACATCCGAGATGTAGGCGAAGGTGACCGGTATGCCGGCCTCCTGCATCTGGGCGACGTAGCCGAGCGTGGTCGCCGCGGGCATCGAGTCGAAGCCCGGGAAGCCGGGCTGGCCGAACCCGTCGGTGATCTCAGTGCCGTTGATGTCGTTGACCCCTGCCGACCCCCCAGTGATCGCCGGGTTGACGGACTTCGCGCCGAACAGAGCCTTGTAGCCGGTGTAGCCGCCGGACTCGTCGGGGAGTGGATCGGCGGTGGCGCCCGAGTTGTTCGCACACACCGTTGAGGCGGTCTTGGCACAGTGGACGGCGAGGCCGACGAAGTCGGTTTGCGCGAGCGTCCGGGCCGCGCTCCCGGAGGGGGCGAGCTGGGACGCCTTCGCCTCGTTCCACTGCGGTGAACCGGCTCCGAAGATCGTCGTCATGTCACCGGTTGGATCCACGGCGATGACCTGGGCGCCGATGGCGTGCGACTGGGCCAGCGGAGATGTCAGCGTCAGACCGGTGCCGGCCGCCCCGGCAGTTCCGACGCTCTGGACACCGACGAACTCGTTTTCGACCTCGATCGTCTGCCCGGCGCTGTACCCGGACACCTTCGCCACCTTGATGTTGGTGGCACCCGCGGGGGCTGCGGCGGCGAGCGTTGTGATGGTCGACGTCAGCACCGCATTGTTGTTCTCCAGCACGGTGTTGGCGACCGAGGCGTTGCCGACGTCACAGCCGGCGCGTGTGTAGGTCACCCAAGGGGCCGGGGTGGTCTTCGGCTGGCCGGAGTCGCCGTTGACCATGTTCGGCAGGGTGTCGAACGGGGAGGCCACGGGTGCGGTCCAGTACTTGAACGCGGACGTGAACGTCGGGATGCCTGTCTGCTGGTTGTAGTAGTCGTAGGAGTTCGACACCGTGACCCCCTGCCGGTCGGGGTAGAGCCCGGTGAGCGAGCTGAGGATCCCGCCCGCGGTGTGCGAGATCAGGATCGTGTACTGCTTGTTGAGCACCGTGCCGTTGCCCTTGAGGAAGTTCAGGAGATGCGGCATCTGCTCGAGATCGGAGGGCACGTTCGGGTTGTCCCGAGTCAGGTGGACGTTGTCGAACTGCAAGTAGATGACGTGCTTGATCCTGCCTGAGCCGTTGCCCAAGACGCATGTGCCCGCGTTCCTGGCGGCGGATGTCCGAGCCGTGGGCGTGGCGGACGCAACCGGAATGGCCGCAAGCCCCATCGTCCCGGCCGCAACTGCGCCGATCGCGGCTATTCGCCGAATACTCCCCATGAACCCTCCTTGTGGTGTCTTCGATGGCGGAGGCAATTGCCTCGGGGGTGTCAGCGTCAGGCTATGGTCCGGCACCCGGCGCCCGCGTGACCATGGTGTGAAGCAAGTGTGGCGCTCATGTTTATCTCGGTGAGCGCGACCCCGGAGGAACCGCCGGCTACGTTTCACACCGACCTTTGAAGACGAGGCCCCAGACGACATCCGGCGGCCGATCGGCCACGCACCGGGTGTCGGACACCGCCTGCCCCTGGTAGCGGTAGTGGAGGGTCATCCGAGTAAAGTGGCCATGGCGGACCCGGCCGACGGTCAGCGTCAGCTCGTAGCGGTGAAACGAGCTCGCGGCGCACGAGGGGCGGCAGCTCAGCAGCCACAGCGTCCCGGTGGCGGCGGCGTGGGTGTTCGTCCAGACGGTCCAGTGCAGGAACCCCGGGCGCTGGCCGACCACGCCGTGAAACGTGTCGCTGGGTAGCTCGCCGATGATTCCGCTGCCGTCCCCCGTGTAGCCGATCGTGGTCGGGCGCACCTTGGCGTGCGCGTAGCCGTCGGCGAGCACGGGCAGCCGATCGGCGTGCGCCGCCACGGACCCGGCAGACGCAACGCCGGCTGCGGGAAGGATCGAAGCGATGGCGACGAGGGCAGGCAACCAGAATCGACGGCGCATGGTGGCGCTGATCTACCCGCGAGCCGGTTTGGCCGAAACGGCAGCGGCTTGCCGCGCTGCGGCCCCGGTGCGATCCTAGGGCTTTGTTCGAGCGGTTCACCGAGCACGCCCGGCAGGTCGTCGTCCTGGCTCAGGAGGAGTCCAGGGCCATGAAGCACGACCGGATCGGCACCGAGCACATCCTGCTCGGCCTGCTGCGCGAGCATGATGGGATTGCCGCCCGCGTGCTCGAGTCGCACGACGTCACGCTGGAGCGCACGCGGGGCGAGGTCGTGCGGATCGTCGGCGTCGGCGAGAAATCCCCGACCGGACAGATCCCATTCACGCCCCGCGGCAAGCAGGCCCTCGAGCTCGCTCTGCGCGAATCACTGAACCTCGGCGACAGCTACATCGACCCGGCACACATCCTGCTCGCGCTGACCACGCTCGGCGACGCCACCGCGATCCGGATCCTGGGCGACTTTCATGTCGACCCGAACCGCCTTCGCGCCGAGGTGCTCCAATCGATCGCGCGAGCGCGCGAGCCCACCCAGCCCGCGACGCCCGAGGAGCCGCCGGCGGGCGGGAACGGCTTCGAGGAGTGGATCCGGGTCGGCCCCGGCGCCGGGCTGCGCCGGCTGCTGATGGTCGCCGCCGCGCGCGCTCTCGACGAGGGCCGGGAGGAGATCCAGCCGCGCGACGTGCTGCTGGCGCTGACCCGGGACGAGCACGCCGGCCCCGTGCTCGCCGACCTCGGCGTGGACGCTGCCGCCATCCTGAAGGCGATCGAGCGCCGGCGTCCGCCTCGGCAGTCGACCGACGGCTAGCCGCTGCTAGGCGGCCCGGTCCGGGCGGTGCCGGCGGGCCACGTCGATCTCGCTCGTGTCGACCTCGTGCCCGGCGGCGCAGCGCACCGACACGCCGACGGGCTCGCCGCAGCCGCGGTGCAGTAGCTCGACCGGCCCGCCGCGGTCGTCCAGCCAGCGGTCGCCCCACTGCATCAGCGCGACGAGGACTCCGAACAGGTCTGCGCCCATCTCGGTCAGCCGGTACTGCTGACGGGTCCGCTGGCCTGGATCGCGGTAGTCCTCGCGCTCGAGCAGGCCGTCGTCGACCAGCTCGCGCAGCCGGGCCGCGGTGGCGGGCTCGCTCAGACCGACGCGCTCGGCGAACTCGTCGAACCGCGTGGTGCCGTAGAACGCCTCGCGCATGATCAGCAGCGCCGAGCGGGTGCTCAGCACCTCGATCGCCTTGGCGATCGTGCAGCGCTCGGCGGTCCACCCCTCGCGGGGATCGAGCTCTCCGATGAGACGGACGGCGGTCGCCATGGCCGACATGATAGCTGACTTGTGCATGTCTAAGTCAGTCGTGGTAGGATCGCTGACTATGACCGACCTAAGCCAGCGCCGCACGGCCTCCCCGAACGTCGTCCTCGTGATCGTCTGCGCCGGCGTGGTGCTGGCCAGCCTCGACCTGTTCATCGTCAACGTGGCGCTCCCGTCGATGGCGCGGAGCTTCGGCGAGACCGGGCTGGGCGACCTGTCGTGGGTCTTGAACGCCTACGCGATCGTCTACGCCGCGCTGCTCGTCCTGTTCGGTCGCCTGGCCGACCGCTACCGGCGCGACCGCGGTTTCATGGTCGGTGTGGCGGTTTTCGTGGCCGCCTCGGCGGCTTGCGCCGCGGCGACCAGCCTGCCGATGCTGATCGCGTTCCGCGTTCTCCAGGCCGCCGGCGCGGCGCTGCTGACCCCCACCTCGCTCGGCCTGATCCTGGCCACGTTCCCGCCCGAGGGCCGCCACAGCGCCGTGCGCACCTGGACCGCCGTCGGCGGTCTGGCCGCGGCGCTCGGTCCCGCCGTGGGCGGGATCCTGGTGGCGGCAAGCTGGCGCTGGGTGTTCCTGGTCAACCTGCCGATTGGCCTGGCCGCGCTCGTGGCGGGCTGGCGCCTGCTCCCCCAGGTTCCCGGCCACCCGATCCAGCGACCCGACGCGCTGAGCGCGCTCCTGATCACCGGCGGGGTCGGCGCGCTGACGCTCGGGTTGGTGCAGGGCGGGACCTGGGGCTGGGGCAGCGACCGGACGACCGGTGTACTCGGGCTGGCCGCGCTCAGCCTCGCGCTGTTCGCGGCGCGGACCGCGCGCCACCACAATCCGCTGATCGACCGCGAGCTGTTCCGGGTGCGGGCGTTCACCGGCGCGTCGGCCGTCTCCCTCCTGTTCTCGATCGCGTTCGGCGCGATGCTTCTGTCCCGCGTCCTGTGGGCGCAGGACGTGTGGCACTGGTCGGCGTTCACCACCGGGGTGTCGATTGCTCCCGGCCCGCTGATGGTGCCCCTGTTCTCGTTCCTGATCGCCGGCCCCCTGATCGCGCGGTTCGGCCCGGGCCTGGTGATCGCGGCCGGGTGCACGCTGTTCGCGGCGGGCATGGCCTGGATGGCGCTCGCCGCGACGATCGCCCCGGATTACGTGGGCGACGTGCTCGGCGGCCTGCTGCTGACCGGCGCCGGCGTCGGTCTGACCCTGCCGACGATGATGGCGACCGCCGCCTCCTCGCTCCCGCCCACCTCGTTCTCCACCGGCTCGGGAGTGGTCAACATGCTCCGCCAGGTCGGCCTGGCCATCGGCGTCGCGGGGCTGATCGCGCTGCTCGGCTCGCCCCACTCACCGGCGGCGACGCTCGCGGCCTACCAGCGGGGCTGGACGGTGACGGCGGCGATCGCGCTGGCGGCCGGCCTTGTCGCGCTCGGGCTGCTCGTCGTCCGGCCGCGGACGGTGGCGGCCGGGGCCCCCGCGGTCGCCACGAGCAACGGGTAGCGTTCGAGCGATGACCGATCTGCGCGCGCCGAGCGAGTTCATGGCGCTGCTCGACATCGAGTTCGAGGAACGGGGCCCGACGCGGGTTGCCGGGTCGGTCGCGGCGGACGAGCGCCACCACCAGCCGTGGGGGCTCGTGCACGGCGGGCTGTACACGACGGTGATCGAGACGTTTGCCACCACCGGCGCGTACGAGGCGGTCAAGGACCAGGGGCAGATGGCGGTCGGCGTCACGAACGTCACGGATTTCCTGCGCCCGCACCGCACTGGCCGCCTCGCCGTGGTGGCCACGCCGATCCAGCAGGGCCGCAGCCAGCAGCTCTGGCAGGTCGAGATCCGCCGTCCGGAGGACGAGAAGCTCGTCGCCCGCGGGCAGGTCAGGTTGCAGAACATCGACGCATGACCGACTGGGGCGAGCCGCGCACCAAGATGATCACCTGGCACGACCCGGCGATCGCGCGCACGGCGGCCGCCGACATGACCGGACGGGAGTTCCTCGAGGCGATGATCGACGGCCGCGTGCCTCCACCCCCGTTCGCAGAGCTCATCGGCGCGGAGCTCATCTCGGTCGGCGACGGGGTGGCGGTGTTCCGCTGCGCGCCGGACGAGTCGACCTTCAACCCGCTCGGGCTGGTCCACGGCGGTGTGGTCTGCACCCTCCTCGACTCGGCCGCCGGGTGCGCCGTGCAGTCGCAGCTTCCGGCCGGCGTCGGGTTCTCGTCCATCGAGATCAAGGTGAGCTTCCTCGCCCCGGCCAACGGCGTCACGCTCGAGATCGAGGGGCGCGCGCTGCGGGTCGGGCGACAAGTCGCGTTCGCCGAGGCCCACGCGCGCGACGCCGCGGGGAAGCTGGTTGGGCACGCCACTACGTCGCTGGCGCTGGTGCGTCCGCGGGGCGAATAAGTCCGCACTCGCGGGTCGCCCCGACCCGAGTGCGGCGAAACTCGTGCCAGAGCCGAGTGAATCTGAATTCACCCCGGGCGGGGCGGCGAGTGTGGAGTTAGTCGGGGTGAAGGGAACGCGGGACGGATGGCCCGTCGGGCATGGACGCCCGGCGGAACGGCCCCAGGGACGTCGAGCGCAGCGAGACCCAGTAGCCGCTATTCGTACGACAGCGCCTGCAGCACGTTCAACCGGCCCGCGCGGCGGGCGGGCCAGATCGCGGCGATCAGGCCGGCGATGATCGCGGCGATGATGAACACGATCAGCGTTCCCCAGGGGATCGTGAACGCCCCGAAGCCGATCGCCCCGCCGACCATCAGCGCGAGCAGGATCCCGACGGGGATCCCGAGCGCGGCCCCGAGCAGCGCGGTGATGATGCTCTCGTGCCGGATCATCCGGCGCACCTGCCGGCGGCTCATGCCCACCGCGCGCAGCATCCCCAGCTCGCGGGTGCGCTCGAACACGGTCAGCACCAGCGTGTTGACGATGCCGAACAGGCTGACGACGATCGACAGAGAGAGCAGCACGTAGAGCAGGTTGAGCAGCGTGTTCAGCCCGGATAGCTGGTTGTTGACGAACTGCGACTCGGTCTGGACCTTGGCGTCGGGGAAACCGGTCAGCGCAGCGCCGAGGCGCGCGGTGTTGGCCGGAGTGACGCCGCCCTCGGTCTTGATGAGAGTGAACACGTTCTGCGGGTTCTGGAACAGGCTGTCGAACAGGGCCCGCGAGATCGTGATGTCGCCGAACGGGGACCCGCCCTTGGGCGGGTTGGTAATGCCGATCAGCTTCAGATGAAGGACCCGGCCGGTAGGCGTCTCGACCTGCACCGGCGAGCCGACCTGGAGATGATTGGCCTTGGCGTAGTCCTTGCTGACGAACGCGCCGTCCGACCCGAGCTGGGCAGGCGTGGCCTGGCTGCCGTGCTCCCAATCGGCCTTGATCACCTGATTGACGTTGGCTGCCACGCCGGTGAGGTTGATGTTCGAGCCGAACGCGCGCGCGGTGCCGGCGCGGACGCCGGACACCACCGTGACGCCCGGTACTGTCCGAACCGCCTCCTCGGACGCAATGCTGATCGGCGAGAAGTTGTTCTCGGCCGTGATCGCGTAGTCGCCGACGAAGGCCTTCTTGACCGCGCCCTCGAAGCTCGAGCGCAGCCCGGCGGCGAGCACCGCCACCAGCGTCACGAGCGCGAGGCCGATCATCAGCGCCGATGCGGTCGACGCGGTCCGGGCGGGATTGCGCGCTGAGTTGCTCTCGGCGAGCTTGCCCGCCGCCCCGCCAAACCGGGCCGCCGGCCAGCCGAGCACGCGAACGAGCGGCGGCACCAGCTTGGGCGCCAGCATCGCGACACCGATGAACAGCGCCACCGCGCCGACGCCGACGAACAGCAGGGCCAGCCCGGTGGAAAGGCCGTTCGCCAGCAGGCCGACCAACATCAGCCCGATCGCGGCAAGAATCGTGACGATCGCGCCCTGCAGGCTGTACTTCGCCCATCGGGAGGGCGGGAGCAGGGCTCCCTCGCGAGCGGCCGCGATCGGGGGAACCCGCGTGGAGCGAAGAGCGGGCCGCATCGCCGCGAGCAGCGTGATGATGATGCCGACGGCCAGCGCGACGATGATCGTCCGCGTCTTGAACACCGTCGAGGCCTGCGGCAGGTCGATCCCGAACGAGACCAGCAGCGAGTTGAGCCCCTTGGCCAGCAACAGCCCGAGGAACAGCCCGATGACCGACGCGACGGTCCCGATGACGAGCGCTTCGAGCAGAACCGATCGGAGCACCTGCCGGCGGGTGGCGCCGAGCGTGCGCAGCGTCGCGAGCTCACGCGTCCGCTGGGCGATCGTGATCGACAACGTGTTGGCGATCACGAAGCTGCCCACGAACAGCGCGATGCCGCCGAAGGCGAGCAGGAAGTCCTGGAAGATGTTGAGGAATGCGCTCGTGTCCTTGGTCGCCTGCTGGGCCTGGCCCTGACCGGTCCGGACCTGAGCGCTCGGGCCGAGCAGGGGCTTGATCGCGGCGACGAGCTGGTCGGGGGACGTGCCGGATTTGGCGGCGACGTTGATCTGGTCGTACCGGCCCTGCTTGTGGAAGAGCTGCTGGGCCTCGGCGAGGGTGAAGATCGAGATCGTCGCGCCGCCCAGCGAGGAGACGCCGGCGAACTTGACAGTCCCGACGATCCGGAAGTGCTGCACGGGCCCGCGGGCGATGATCCCGACGTCCTGCCCGACGTGGAAGTTCTTCTTGCTCGCGGTCTGGGCGTCGATGGCGACCTCACCCGAGTTGCTCGGCCAGTTGCCGCTGGTCAGGCTCAGCGGGTTGAAGCGCGCGCCCTCGGGCGAGTAGCTGAAGGCCAGACCGGGCGCACCACCGGCCGAGATCACCTTACCGTTGCGCCCGACGAGCTGGGCCTGGTCGGCGATGCTGCCCGACGCCTGCGCCGTCTCGGGGAGGCCTCGGACCTGCGTGAGCAGCGACGCGGGCAGGCTCGGGATCTCCGGGCCGTTTCCGCCACCGCCACCGCCCCCGGTCCCGATCGCGCTCTTGCCGGTGATCACCGCGTCGGCGTTCTTGTACGCCTGCATGAACACCGTCCCGAACGCGGACTTGATCGTGTCGGTGAGGACGAACGTGCCGCTCACCATCGCGACGCCGAGGATGATCGCGAACGCCGTCAGGAAGGCGCGGGTCTTGCGCCCCAGCAGGCCCCGCAGCGCGACCTTGGTCACGACGACAGGGTGCTCATCACCTCAAGCACCTGGGCCGCATCCGTGTCGGTGAGCTCCTTGACGATCAGTCCGTCGGCGAGGAACAGGATGCGGTCGGCGATCGAGGCGGCCCGCGCCTCGTGGGTCACCATCACGATCGTCTGGTTGTAGTCACGCGCCGAGTCGCGCAGCAGCTCGAGGATCTCGCCGCCCGTCTTTGAGTCGAGGTTTCCGGTCGGCTCGTCGGCGAACAGGATCGTGGGCTTCGTGACGAGCGCCCGGGCGATTGCCACGCGCTGCTGCTGGCCGCCCGACAGCTCCGAGGGCCGGTGCTTGCGCCGGTCGGACAGGCCGGTCTTGGCCATGAGCTCGTCGAGCCACGCGCGATCGGGCTTCTCGCCCGCGATCGACAGAGGCAGGAGGATGTTCTCCTCCGCGGTCAGCATCGGCAGCAGGTTGAAGAACTGGAAGACGAAGCCGATGTGGTCCCGGCGCAGGAGGGTGAGCCGCGTGTCGTCGAGTCCGGTGATCTCCGTGCCGGCGATCGTCACCATCCCGCTGGTCGGCTTGTCCAGCCCGGCGAGCACGTGCATGAGGGTCGACTTGCCGGAGCCCGAGGGCCCCATGACCGCCACGAGGTGGCCGTCCAGCACCTCGAGCGAGACGCCGCGCAGGGCGTGGACGGCCGTGGCGCCCTCGCCGTACTGGCGCTCCAGATCGACTGCGCGGACTGCGACCCCGTCCAGTGAGGTCCCCGCGGACGCGGTGACTCCCATTTCCTCCGCTGGCACGGCCCCGTGTATAGCAGGTGAAAACCTTTCAGTTGAGGCCAGTGCGGTCAGTTTCCGAACCGCATGAAAGCTCTCACACGGGGGTCTTCACGAACTGTTCACGTAATGCCGTCTTCTTGAACTTTCCGGTCGCCGTGCGCGGGATCTCGTCGATGAATTCCACCCGCTCGGGCAACTGCCACTTGGCGAAATGGGCGGAGAGGTGCTGGCGGAGGTCGTCGGGCGATGCCTCGGCGCCGTCCCTGAGGACGATCACGGCCATCGGCCGTTCGCCCCACTGCTCATCGGGGATCGCGATGACCGCCGCCTCCGCCACCGCGGAATGGCCCATCAGCAGGTTCTCCATGTCCACCGAGGAGATCCACTCGCCGCCGGACTTGACGAGGTCCTTGGCCCGGTCGGTGATGCGAATGCTGCCGCGCGCGTCGATCCTCACCACGTCGCCGGTCTGGAACCAGCCATCCTCGGTGAACTTCTCCGCGCCGGTGCCGCGGAAGTAGGACGCCGCGACCCAGGGACCGCGCACCTCGAGCTCACCGATGGCGTGATCGTCCCACGGGATCAGCTCGCCGTCGTCGCCGCGCGCGCGGATCTCCACGAACGGAGCGGGGTGGCCCTGGCGGGCGCGATACTCGAACTGCTCGTCGGCCGGCGCGTTGTCGAGCTCCGGGGGCACGATCGACGTGCTGGCGAGCGGAGAGGTCTCGGTCATGCCCCAGCCCTGGACGATCGTGAGCCCGTGCTTCTGGTAGCCCTCGATCATGCTCTTGGGGACGGCCGAGCCGCCGACCAGCAGGCGGTTCAGCGAGCTCAGGTCCCAGCGGTCAGGCTCGGCCTCGATCGCGCCCAGCATCGCCATCCAGACGGTCGGCACGCCGGCGGTGAGCGTGACCTTTTCGTCGGCCAGGAGGTCGAGGACGGATTCGCCATCGAGCTTGGGGCCGGGGAGGACGAGGGACGCGCCGACCATGGTCGCCGTGTACGGGATCCCCCATGCGTTGGCGTGGAACATCGGGACGACCGGCAGGACGGTGTCGCGGGTCGAGATGTTCATCTGATCCGGCAGTGCGGCCATGAACGAGTGCAGGACGAGCGCGCGGTGCGAGTAGAGCACGCCCTTCGGCCGGCCGGTGGTGCCCGACGTGTAACAGATCGCGCAGGCCCGGCGCTCGTTGGGTGCTGGCCAGCTCATCGGCTCGTGGCCCTCGATCAGCGACTCGTAATCAATCGTGCCGTCCGGGAGTTGGCCCGAGTGCGAGACGACGATCACGTGCTCGAACTCATACGCGTCGGAGAAGGAGTCGAGCACCGGCAGCAGCGTCTCGTCGACGATCAGCGCGCGGTCCTCGGCGTCGCCGGCGATGAAGGCCAGCTCGTCGGGGTGCAGGCGCGGGTTGAGCGTATGGACCACCGCCCCCATCAGCGGCACGGCGTAGTACGCCTCGAGGTGCTCGGGCTGGTTCCACATCAGGGTCCCGACCCGGTCCCCGTTTCGGATTCCCAGTTCGGCCAGCGCGCTGCCCATGCGCCGCGCCCGCGCCGCACACTCGCCCATCGTGGTGCGGTGGACGTTGCCGTCCGGGCGGCGGTAGACGACCTTGCGCCCCGGGGTCAGCACCTCCGCGCGCTCGACGATCGCGGTCAGCGACAGCGGATAGTCGTCCATCATCAGCCCGGTGAGGGTCGTCTCGCCCATGGTCTCCTCCTTGGGGGTCTGCGTCGCTCGACAGCATGACGCTACCCGCCTGGCGACGCCAATAGCTACGCGCTGTCGTCGATGAGCGCGGTGAAGAAGTCGATGTCCTCGCGCTGGAGCTGGCAGATCTCGAGCCAGTGTCCGAGCTCGGCGCTGGTGTCGACGTAGCCGGCGCTCACCCGATCGGGGATCAGCACCGTGTAGTCGAACTGGAGATCGGAATTGCCCAGGATCGTCTTGATCCGTTCCATTCGTCCTCGCCGGGGGCGGTGTGCGTCGCGATGTGGTGCAGGCGGACCGAAAAGTCCTGATCATCCGGGAGCACGCGCGTGTACAAGTCGATCTCGCCGGCCACCGGGTCGATTAGCTCGACGATCATCCCCCCGCGCGTGCCCATCGCGAATGCACGTACCCGAGCTGCCAGACGTTCGCGAGCAGGTCGGCCAGGGTGGTGACTGGCCGGGGATTGGCGAACAGGCCGCTTTGTGCGCTCACGCGACGAGCTGCTCGCGCCGCGGGGCGTCGAGCTGGCCGCCGGCCCCCTCGTCCAGGTGCTCGGCCAGGCGCGCGGCCAGTGCCATGATCGTCAGCGACGGGTTGACCGACAGGGTCCTCGGGTGCAGCGAGCTGTCGCCCACGTACAGGCGCTTGACCTCGTGCGACTGGCCGTGCGGGTCGACGACCGAGGTAGCCGGATCGGCGCCCATGCGACAGCTGCCCTGCATGTGCGTGGTGGCCAGGCCGGACCACAGGATCCGGGTGGCGCCGGCGGCCTCGAGCACCCTGGTGGAGAAGGTTTTCGCCGCGTCGATCCGGTCGAGCTCGTGGGGTTCAAAGGCCGCCGTGAAGTGTTCGTTGCCGTCGTCGTCGAGGTCGGCCGAGGCGTTGTTGTCGTCGTTGGACATGTTGAGCAGCCCGACCCAGCGGCGGTACAGCTTGGCGGCGTCGACGAGCGGCTGACCCCACATCGGGCCGTTCTCGTCGCACAGGCCGACCGTGAACCCGATCGGGTCCTGGACGGTGACCGCTTCGACGGCGAACCCGCCGTCGTCGTCTGCCGCGAAGTCGAAGCAGTGGGAGCTGATCGGCGCCACCATGTGCGCGTCCTGCGGCTCGTCGAACAGCCCGAAGACGAACTGGGCGGGGTGCAGGCCGAGATGCCGTCCGACGTTGCGGTTCGCGACTCCTGAGCGCTTGAGCAGCAGAGGGGTCGAGAGCGACCCGCAGGCGACGACCGTGGCGTCGGCGTGGACGTGGTGGGTCTGGCCGGTTTCGTCGGTGTACTCGACCCCCGTTGCCTCGCCGTCCTCGATCAGCACGCGCCCGACTGTGGAGTTCGGGCGCAGGGTGAGGTTGCCGGCGAGCCAGTTGTTGTGGATGTAGGTGTTCATCGTGGACTTGCCCGCGTTGGTCGGGCAGCCCTGGAGACACGATCCGCACTGGAAGCAGTTGTGATCCGTGTAGGCACGCGTCGGCTCGAGCGTCGCGCCAACGGCCTCGAAGCCGCGCTTGGCGGTCTGGACGCAGGGCTTGAGGTCCCAGTCGTCCGCGCGCTCGCGGACGCCGAGGTAGCGCTCGACCCGCTCGTAATACGGGTCGAGGTCCTCGCGGGCGAGGCCGACCCCGGTGGCGGCGTGCCACTTGTCGAGCTCGCGCTGGGAGGCGCGCAGCGCCACCTTGGTGTTGATCACGGTGCTCCCGCCTACGCACCGCCCGCCGATCAGGACCACCGGGCCGAGGTTCGGCTCGCCAGCCGGGAAGGCGAAGCGCAGCGGCCACCAGAAATCGTGGCCGGCCCGGCTCTCCCATCGCGTGAAATCCGCGGCGGTGTAGTGGCCGCCCGCCTCGAGCAGGAGCACCTTTCGCCCGCGCTCGGCGAGCTCTCCCGCCACGACGCCGCCGCCGGCGCCGGATCCGACCACAATCACCTCGAAGCGCTCGTCGGTCACCCGCCCACCCCCAGGTACGACCAGTCCTTGTTGATCCGCATCGCCAGCGGCGAGTGGAAGTCGATCGCCTCGTACGCGCTCGGCCCGGGCGCGCCGGGCGCCTTGAAGTCGCTGTAGTACGCCTCGATGGCCAGCGCCCGGATGTGGAAGAAGGCCGGCGTGAACCCATGGGGTTTGAGGCCCTCGGCCCCCCCTGGCGCCGCTTCGGCCAATGCGTCGATGGACTGCTTGACCGCCTCGCGCTCGGGCTCGGGCATCTCCGACATCAGCGCGTCGATGTAGACCACGGGTCCGATTGCGCTCGATCCCGGGACGATCGTCTCGCATAGCGATGCGAGCACGGCGGCGCGGCCATCGTCGAGATTGCGCAGCTCGCACGCCACGGAAGCGACTCTATGGCCTCGCCCTCGGTCATTGCTAGGCGGTTAAGGCGCGGATGGTTGTCGATGCGTGCAGGCGAGCCGAATGGCATCCTGGACCGACCTATGCCCGACGACACCGTTCAAGCTCAGATCGACGCGCTGGCCGAACTGATCGTCCGGTTCGGCGCCAACGTGCAGCCCGGGCAGATCGTTGCGATCGGCTCCGAGCCGGGCAAGGAGGCGCTGACTCGGGCGATCGCCACGTCGGCCTACCAGGCCGGCGCCAAGTTCGTGGACGTGTCGGTGTTCGACATTCACGTCAAACGCGCTCGCGTGATGTACGCCGAGCCGGAGACGCTCGAGTTCGTGCCCCCCTGGTACGGCGCGCGGATGCGCGCGCTCGGGGAGAACCGGTGTGCGGTGATCTCGCTGACCGGCCCGGTCGCGCCGCGCATCATGGACGGCGTCGACCCGGCGCGGCTCGGGCGGGACATGCTGCCCCGGGTGCGTGAGTCGATCGAGATCGTCAACCAGCGCACGACGAACTGGACCGCCGGTCCCTGCCCCACCCCGGCGTGGGCCGAGCTCGTCCGCCCCGATTGCACGCCGGCCGACGCGCTCGAGCGCCTGTGGCATGACGTCGCCCACGTCTGCCGCGTCGACGAACCCGATCCGGTCCTCGCCTGGGAAGCACGGATGGACGGGCTGATCGGGGTCGCCGGCAAGCTCGACGCGCTGCGCCTCGACGCGGTCCGGTTCGAGGGGCCGGGGACGGACCTGACCGTCGGGCTCCTCCCCTCGTGCCACTGGGTGTGTGCTCAGATCTCGACCGTCGACGGCATCGTTCACCACCCGAACCTCCCGACGGAGGAGGTGTTCACGTCGCCCGATCCCGAGCGAGTGGACGGCTACGTGCGCTCGACCAAGCCCCTGTTCGTGTCGGGCGCGCTCCTCACGGGGCTGCGCGTGCGGTTCGAGCGGGGGCGAGCGGTGGAGATCGAGGCCGACCAGGGCGCCGACGTGCTGCGGGCGCTCACGCAGCGCGATCCGGGGGCGGAGTACCTCGGGGAAGTGGCGCTGGTGGACGGGGACAGCCGGATCGGCGCCCTCGACACCGTGTTCTTCGACACCCTGCTCGATGAGAACGCCGCCAGCCACATCGCGCTCGGCGAGGCACTCGAGTTCGCGGTCGAGCCCGAGGACCGCTCGCGGATCAACCGCAGCGAGCTGCACATCGACTTCATGATCGGGTCCAATGACGTGGCGGTGACGGGGATCGAGCGGGGCGGTGGCGAGCTTCCGCTGCTGCGCGGCGGCGTCTGGCAGATCTGAGGCTGTGGCGCCTGTGGCGCGCCCTCCGGGGCAGCCCGACTAATGCCCCACTCGCGCGCTCCCCGAGATGTGAATGGAGCTTCAGTCGGGCATAGCGCGAGTTTCGCCCCACTCGCGATCCGGGCCGGGACGAGTGGCGAGTTATTCGCCCTCCGCGGTACGCTTCGGCGGGCCTTTCGGAGAGGTGCCGGAGCGGTTGAACGGGCGCGACTGGAAATCGCGTAACGGGGGTTGACCTCGTTCGGGGGTTCGAATCCCCCCCTCTCCGCTGTCTTGACGCTGGTCCCGGGGCGGGGGATCGGGCGCGATGACGGGCCATTGACGCCCGGAACCTGACAGCGACCGCAGATGTCACGCGCGTCCGCGTCGAAAACCCCCCAGCTGGGGGGTGCGGCAAATATCTTTGGTGAGGGTTTGGAAGGTCTTGGGTATGTGTACAGAACCGGCCCCACGGCACAACTGCGTGGGTTTGTCGCAAATTGCACGTTCGAGGTACCGGGTTCGTCACTCGGTAGGTCGGCCTGCGTGTCACCCTCAGTGGGCGGCCTATTCGTCGAGTTGCGTGACGGCGCGTCAAGCCCGGCGCAAAGCCCGACGAGGGGATCTACAAGTTGCACAAAACTTCGGCGGGCACTTCCGTTCCGCCAACCCACGAGTTAGCATCCGAAGTAGGGGCAAATGAGGGGAATCATCGATCCACGTCCAGCACTGAGGCTCGTTCAGCCGGCAACAACAGAGCCGGTTGAGTTCGCTTGGTTCTGCGGCCACTGCGCCGCGCCGGGGCGCGGCGAACAGCCGCCTGCGCCGATGGCGCGCGTGTGCCGTTCGTGCGGCCTCGGGGTGATGCTGGAGACGCGGCGGGACATCGCCCCCAGCCACCGCGACGCCTTCCTGGTCATCGACAGCTCCCTGCTCGTCCAGGCGATGTCCTGGCGCGCGGAGACGCTCCTGGGCGTCACCGAAGACAGCGCCGTGAACCGTCCCGTGGCTCAGCTGCTCATGGCCGCCGACGCGGAAGCCGGCCGGCCGGCGCGGTTCGCGGCCGCCTTGGCCGAGGCCGCGGCCGGCGCCGACGAGCCGCTGAGCGCCTTCGTCCGCCCCTGGAACACCTTCGGCGTGCGCCTCCGGGCGCGGATCGCGTCATGCGGTCCGCCGCGCGCCGCACTCCTGATCCTCGAGGATCAGCCGGCGCGCCGGCTGCGCGTCGTCCAGTAGCGCCCCCGGGTAACCACCACAATGGATGGGGTAGTTGGCCGCCCCCCCGCGGCCACTCGACCGCCGCTAACCCGCGGGCGCGGGCGGTAGGACGTCCGGCGCCCCGTAGCCGACGAGCGCCGCCGGCAACCGCACCGAGCCGTCCTCGCGCTGCCCGTTCTCGAGCAGCCCGATGATCGTCCGCCCGACCGCCACCGCGGTCCCGTTCAGGGTGTGGACGTGCTCGGGCCGCCCGCCATCGCCCGGGCGGTAGCGGATCCCGAGCCGGCGGGCCTGGTAGTCGGTGGTGTTGGACGTCGAGGTGAGCTCGCGGTACCGGCCCTGGCCCGGCAGCCACGCCTCGCAGTCGTACTTCTTGGCCGCGGACGCGCCCAGGTCGTCGACCGCGATCGCGACCACGCGGTAGGGAATCTCGAGCTCGGTCAGGATCGACTCCTCGATCGCCAGCAGCCGCTCGTGCTCGGCCGTCGCATCGCCGGGCTCGACGAAGCTGAACATCTCGACCTTGTCGAACTGGTGCACGCGGAAGATCCCGCGCGTGTCCTTGCCGGCGGCGCCGGCCTCGCGGCGAAAGCACGTCGAGAACCCGGCGTAGCGCATCGGAAGGTCCTCGGCGCTCAGGATCTCGTCGTCGTGCAGTGACGCGAGCGCCACCTCCGAGGTGCCCACGAGGTACAGGTCGTCCTCGGGCAGGCGGTAGATCTGCTGCTCGGTGTCGGGCCACATGCCGGTGCCGTACAGCGCCCGCTCGCGCACTAACACCGGCGGGATGACCGGCTCGAAGCCCTCGCCGCGGAGCTTCTCGAGCGCATAGCGAACCAGTGCGAACTCGAGCATGACCAGGTCGCCGAGCAGGTAGGCGAAGCGCGAGCCGGACAGCCGCGCGCCGCGCTCCATGTCGATCCGCGGCCCGGCCAGCTCCAGGTGGTCCTTGCCCGTGGCGCCCGCCTCCCCGACGGTCCGCAGCACGGTGTCCTCGCCGGGGGCGTCCGGCGCCGGCAGGTTGGGCAGCGAGGCCAATTGGGCGTCGCGCTCGGCGCGGACCGCGGTCTCCTCGTCGCTCAACTCCCGCCCCCGGCCGGCGAGCGCGGCCAGCTGCTCGCGCTCCTCCGGTGTAGGCGGTCCCTTGCGTCCGCGGCTGGCCTTGTTCTGCTCGGCCTGCAGCTCCTCGAGCGCGGTGCGGATCTCGCGCCATCGCCGATCGAGTTCGAGCACGCGGTCCACGCCCTCGGCCGCCGTCCCCCCGCGCCGAGCCAGCGCTGAGCGCACGGCGTCGGGGTCGCGGCGGATCAGCTGGATGTCGAGCACGGTGGCTCTCCTAGCGATGGGCGCCGGTCAGGTCCGGGTCGTCCCGATCCCCGGTCACGGCGCGGTCGTCCCGGTCACCGTGCCCGCGGACGGGCCGGTGCTCGTCGGGGCCGCCGCGCCCGTCCCGGCGGCCAGCGCCTCGTCGATCGACCCGATCGACACCTGCTCGCACGGCACGACGCCCGGAACCTTCGGGGCCTTGCGGCCGGAGTAGGTGGCCACGAACTGCGCCACGTCGCGGGCTTGCTGACCGACCACGATGTTCTGCGGCATGATCGCGCCCGAGAAGCCGCCGTTCTGGATCGCGTACAGGACCCGCGCCACCGGCCGCTCGCACCGGATGTCGAAGTTAGGTCCGTTGTTCTCCTGCGCGGTGCGGACGTTCTGGGCCGATCCGTGCGTGCCGGCGTAGGCGAACGTGTGACAACCCCCGCAGCGCTGGTTGAACAGAACCGCGCCCTCGTGCAGCGAGGCCTCCGACGACGGGACAGAGACCTTCTCGGTCCCGCACGCGGTCGTCAGGGCGACGACCACGAGCAACGCGCCCGATAAGAGGACCTTGGCGGGTCGGCTCATTCGGGGCGGGATCATACGGAAGGACCCGCCCAGCAGTCGGCGCAAGAAGGACCCCGAGGGTCGGTGGCGAAGCTGTGTCGCGATCCCGGCGCCGGCCGGCACGACGTTCGCTTCCGCCCCCAAGTCGCGATCGTCCCCACGGCGGCAACCAGAGGGGCCGGCGCCGGGGCCCCCACCCGCCGGCGCAGCCGACACACCCGGCTCATTGCGCCCGCACGGTATAACGAGGCCCCAATGGCGGCCGGCGATCCTGAGCTGTTCCGCGAGGTGTTCGGCCGGTTTGCCACGGGCGTCGCCGTCGTCACCAGCGCGTCGGGCACGGCCGAGGGCGGGATGACCGCCAACGCAGTGTGCTCCTTGTCGATGGACCCGCTGCTCGCGCTCGTGTGCTTCGAGAACAGCGCTCGGACCCTGCCGATCGTGCGAGAGGCAGGACGGTTCGGGCTCAACGTGCTCGCGGCCCACCAGGAGGAGGTGGCGCGAGTGTTCGCGTCCAAGCTGCCCGAATCCGAGAAGCTCGACGGCGTCCCCCACGGTTATCAGGAGGGCGTCCCGATCATCGATGGAGCCGTCTCATGGGTGGTCTGCTCGCTCCGGGAGTTGATCGCCGGCGGCGACCACACGATCGCGATCGGGGAGGTGGTGGGGCTGGGGCTCGGCGCGGGTGACCCACTGCTCTGGTACCGAGGCCAGTACCACGACGTCCGCCTCAGGGTCGAATACTGAGAGTCGGCGACTAACCGCCCGTCATCGCGGCGCGCGCCAGCAACACGACGTTCACGAGCAGCGCCAGCACCATGACTCCCAGTTCCCGCTGGAGGATCGAGGCGACGATCGCGCGCTGCTCGCCCTCCGGCAGTTTCCCCACGTCCTGGGCAGACTCGAACCCGTGCTGGTCGAGCACCATCTGCGCCGAGGAGATCCGGATCTGCTCCGCGAAGAACGACACGAGCAGCGGCAGCACGCCGTAGAGGGTGTGCAGGCCCGGCGATTTGTGTCCGATGAGGATCAGCACGCCGCCCAGCGCTGCTTCGATCACGATCGCGGCCTGCGAGGCCCGGAGCAACCTCCAGAACCAGGCGCTGGACAGGACCCGCCACCAGCACCACGCCCCCCAGGCCGCGGCAACGGCGGTCAGCCCGATCGTCACGACGCCGACAACGAGGTGAACCTGCTTCACGCGCGCGCCCGTGACGGCTCGAGCCATTTGCCGCAATCATCACTAAGTAACACAGTGTTACAAGGTAAGCCTGCGCGGTGATATAACGGTCTGCCGTGCTTCGCGATTATCTGCCGGCGATCGTATTCCTCATCCTGGGAGCGGCGGTGGGCATCCTGTTCGCGACGCTCAACCTGATCACCGGCCGCCGCGCGCCGAACCGCTCCAAGGTCGAGCCCTACGAGTGCGGCCTGCCGTCCGAGGTCCAGCGCGGATTCCGCTTCGGCATCAGCTTCTACCTCGTGGCGATGCTGTTCATCCTGTTCGACATCGAGGTCATCTTCCTGTACCCGATCGCGGTGCAGCTCAGGGCGTTCGGCACGTTCGCGATGTTCGAGACGATCACGTTCGTGGTGCTGCTGCTCGTCGCTTTCGTCTACGTCTGGCGCCGAGGAGCGCTCGAATGGAAATAAAGCGCGAACCGCTGAGCAACGTGAGCGACCTGCGCGTACGCCAGCACCAGGCTCGCGATCTGCTGCGCGGCGACATGGACGACGATGAGCTCCAGCGCTACGTCGAGGAGCGGGTGCTCACGACCACCGTCGACCGCGCCGTCGGCTGGGCGCAGGGAAATTCGATCTATCCGTTGACGTTCGGCTTGGCTTGCTGCGCGATCGAGCAGATCCATATCGTCGCCGCGAGGGTCGACATCGCACGGTTCGGCTGGGAGGCGTTCCGGGCGTCCCCCCGGCAGGCCGACCTGATAATTCTCTCCGGCCGGGTTTCGATCAAGATGGCGCCGGTCATCCGCCGTATCTACGACCAGATGCTCGAGCCCAAATGGGCGATCTCGATGGGCGCGTGCTGCTCCTCCATGGGCGTGTTCAACAACTACGCGCTGGTTCCGGCCGACAAGTTCATGCCGATCGACGTGCACGTCCCCGGCTGTCCGCCACGCCCCGAGGCGCTGCTCCACGGGATTCTCAAGCTGCGCGACAAGATCCAGGGGCACAGTCCCGAAGGCTGGCGCGAGCGTTACGACGCGAGAGGTACCGAGGAGCTTCTCCCCGACGAGGCCGATCTCGCCTCCCCAGAGGTGAACGTGTTCAAGCCCGGGGACACCGCCGGTGCCTGACGCCACGGAGCTCGAGCTGACCGCCCAGGAGCTCCGTGAAGCACACAGCGACTCGATCCTCGACACTGAGTTCCACCGCGGCCGCGCCACGCTGATCGCAAACCCGGCCAAGATCAAGGCTGTCCTGCAGCACCTGCAAGGCAAGGGCTACACGATGATCGCGAGTCTCCACGGCGTGGATTACTACCCCGACGAGCCCCGCCTGGGCGTGCTCTACGAGATGCTCGACCGCCAGCGCGTGGACCGGCTCTCGGTCAAGGCGAGAGTTCACACCGAGGACCCGCACATCGAGTCGGTCGTGGACCTGTTCCCCGGGGCGGAGTTTCCCGAGCGCGAGGTCTATGACATGTTCGGGGTGGTGTTCGACGGGCATCCCGATCTGCGCCGGATCCTGATGCCGGAGGACTACGAGGGCTTTCCGCAGCGGCGCGACTTCCCGGTCGGGGGCGAGCCGGTGCTGTTCACGTACAACGAAGAGCAGAACTACGGGAAGTACGTATGACGCTGACCGGCAAGGGAACCGACAGCTCAGAGGCGCCGACCACCACGCTCACCGAGGATTACCGCCGGCGCGAGCAGTCGATCACACTCTCCGGTGAGCCCGCGGGCGTCGGCGAGACGCACGAGCTGCTGACGCTCAACATCGGGCCTCACCACCCGTCGACTCACGGAGTGCTGCGCCTGCTCGCCACGCTCGAGGGCGAGGTGGTGCGCGACATCAAGCCGATCATGGGCTATGTCCACACCGGCATCGAGAAGACCGCGGAGGACAAGGCGTACTGGAAGGTGATTCCGGTCGTCGAGCGGATGGACTACCTCAGCTACTACTTCAACGCGATGGCCTTCTGCGGAGCCGTCGAGACGCTGCTCGGCGTGGAAGTGCCGCCGCGCGCCCAGTACCTGAGGGTGATCCACCTCGAGCTGAACCGGATCGCCTCGCACCTCGTCTGGCTTGGCACCAGCGCGCTCGACCTCGGTGCGATCTCGATGTTCTGGTACACCTTCCGCGAGCGCGAGACCGTGCTGGACCTGTTCGAGATGTCCTCCGGGCAGCGGATGCACACGCGCTACATCCAGGTCGGCGGCGTCATGGAGGACATTCCTCAGGGCTTCGAGCAGAAGCTGCGCCAGTTCCTCAAGATCATGCCGACGCGCGCAGACCAGTACGCCGACATGCTCGAAAAGAACCAGATCGTGCTGGAGCGGCTCCGCAATACCGGCATAGTCGACAAGGACACGCTCTTGCAGCTCGGCGTCACCGGCCCACTTCTGCGCGCCGCGGGTGAGCCCTGGGATCTGCGCAAGGCGCACCCGTACTCGAGCTATGACCACTTCGACTTCAAGATCCCGGTCGGGACGGTGGGCGACAACTACGACCGCTACCGCGTCCGCCAAGCCGAGTTCTACGAGTCGGTGAAGATCATCGAGCAGGCCCTCGACGGCCTGCCAACGGGTCCGTACATAACCCCTGACCGCAAGGTGGCGCTCCCCCCGCGTCACGAGCTGGCCACGAGCATGGAGGCGCTGATCCACCACTTCAAGCTGGTGACCGAGGGGTTCCGCGTGCCGCCCGGCGAGGCCTACTACCCAATCGAGAGCCCGCGTGGCGAGCTCGGCTGTTTCGTGCGCGCCGACGGCTCGTCCAAGCCGGCGCGCGTCCACATGCGCGACCCGAGCTTCGTGAATCTCCAGGCGTTCCCGGCGATGGTGCGCGACGGCTACGTCGCCGATCTGATCGCGTCGATCGCGATGCTCGACCCGATCCTCGGGGGCATCGACCGGTGAGCGCGATCGAACGCCGGCCGCCGGTCCCGCGCTTCGGCCACGGGTCGCGCGTGCCGGGGTGGGACGAGGCAGTCGACCTGACCAAGGACCCGGCGACCGTTCCCGACCCCGCGACGACACCGGTTCCGCCCCAGCTGCGAGAGCGGATCGTCCAGGCGATGGCCAAGTACCCCGATCGGCGCTCGGCCGCGATACCCGCTCTGCACGCCGCCCAGGAGGAGCACGGCTGGTGCTCGCCCGAGGCGATCGACCAGGTGGCCGCGGTGATGCAGCTCACGCCCGCCTACCTGACCTCGGTGGCGACCTTCTACGACATGTTCAAGACGACCCCGATGGGGCGCCACGACGTGTTCGTGTGCACGAACATCACGTGCTCGCTGCTCGGGGCAGATGAGTTCTACGAGGCCATGGTGGCCGCCGCGGAGGGCGATCCCGACGTCAACGTGCGCTCGTTCGAGTGTCTGGGCGCCTGCGATATCGCGCCGATGGCCTCGGTCGACGGCGAGTACATCGGCCCGCTCGTGGTCGACGACGCTGAGCGGATCGTCGAGGACATCCACGCCGACCGCACCGTGCTCGAGCACAAGCAGCTGCGCTACCGCCGCTGCGCGGACCCCGGGGTGGCCGAGGAGACGGGTGAGCCCGGCCCGACCTTGGCTCAGGAGCAGGCCGAGGAGGCCGACGAGGACATCGGGATCGCGGGGGTGGACGAGTGAAGAAGATCCTGTTCGACCGGATCGACGAGCCCGGTCTGAACACCCTCCCCGTGTATGAGCGCCGCGGCGGCTACGACTCGCTGCGCAAGGCGCTCGCCATGTCGCCCGATGAGGTGACCAAGCAGCTCATGGACTCCGGCATCCGCGGACGCGGCGGCGCCGGCTTCCCGACGGGGCGCAAGATCTCGTTCCTGCCTCACGGCGACATGCCCAAGTACCTGGTGTGCAACGCCGACGAGTCCGAGCCCGGCACGTTCAAGGACCGGGAGATCATGCAGAAGAGCCCGCACATGCTGATCGAGGGGATCCTGATCGCGTCGTGGGCCGCCGGGACCACCCGCACCTTCATCTACATCCGAGGCGAGTACGCCCTCCAGGCCGACATCCTCGAGGCGGCGATCGCGGAGGCGCGCGACGCCGGCTACATCGGAGAGAACATCCTCGGCTCGGAGCATTCCGTCTCGCTGGTGCTGCATCGGGGCGCCGGCGCGTACATCTGCGGCGAGGAGACCGGGCTGCTCGACTCGCTCGAGGGCAAGCGCGGCAACCCGCGCCTGAAGCCGCCGTTCCCGGCGATCGAAGGGCTCTACCACGGCCCGACGCTGATCAACAACGTCGAGACGCTGGCGACCGTGCCCGCCATCATCCGCCTCGGCGGCGAGGAGTACGCGACCTTCGGCGCCCAGAACTCGACCGGGACCAAGCTGGTGTCGGTCTCGGGCGACGTGCAGCGGCCCGGCAACTACGAGATCGAGCTGGGGATCCCGAGCCGCGAGATCATCTACGGCCTCGCCGGCGGTCCGGCCGAGGGACGCGAGATCAAGCTCTGGTTCCCGGGCGGCTCGAGCGCCCCGGTCCTGACCAAGGACGACCTCGACGTTCCGTACGACTTCGACTCGATGGCCAAGGCCGGCTCGATGCTCGGCTCGGGCGCGATCATCGTCGTCGACGACACCCACACGGTGCTCGAGGTCGCCATGAAGGTGGCCAAGTTCTACGCGCACGAGTCGTGCGGCAAGTGCGTGCCGTGCCGCGAGGGCACGAACTGGACGGTCAAGATGTTGCAGCGAATCGAATCCGGCGAGGCGACGCCGATGGATCTCGACATCATGGCCTCCGTGCAGGAGCAGATCATCGGCAACTGCCTATGCGTTCTGGGCGACGCGATGGCGATGCCGATCGGCTCGATGGTCGCGAAGTTCCGCGACGAACTCGAGGCCGAAATCGAGGCCGCGCGGCAGCGGGCCGAGGGGGCGGAGTTGGAGGACGTGATCCCGATCGGGGTCGCGGACGCGCACGCCGGTCCCTATCCGGTGCACTGAAGCCAGCCTTACATGCCCCGCCCCCCGGAGAACATCATCCAGCTGACGATCGACGGCCGCGAATGCCGCGCGTCCGAGGGCACGATGCTCGTCGACGCGGCCAAGGCCAACGACATCGAGATCCCGTACTTCTGCTACGAGCCCAAGCTCGGCGACCCGGTCGGCGCCTGCCGGATGTGCCTGGTCGAGATCGAGGGGATCCCGAAGCTCCAGACCTCGTGCTCGACGCCGGTCAAGGACGGGATGGTTGTGCACACCCAGACCGACCGCGTCCATCACGCCCAGAACGCCATCGTTGAGTTCCTGCTCGTCAACCACCCGCTCGACTGCCCGGTGTGCGACAAGGGCGGCGAGTGCCCGCTCCAGGACATCACGTTCGGGTGGGGCCTCGGGCGCTCGCGGTTCATCGAGCCCAAGCGGCACTTCGAGAAGCCGCTGGCGCTGTCGCCGCTGATCGCGATCGACCGCGAGCGCTGCATCCTGTGCTACCGCTGCGTGCGCTTCTCGCAGGAGATCGCCGAGGACTACCAGCTGATCTTCACCGAGCGCGCCGCCCACACCTTCGTCGGCACCCACGACGGGCATCCGTACGTCGCGCCGTTCAGCGGCAACATCATCGAGCTGTGCCCGGTGGGGGCGCTCACCTCGCAGCCCTACCGCTTCCGCGCCCGCCCGTGGGACATCGAGGGCGCGGGCGGGATCTGCACGCTCTGCCCCTCGCAGTGCAACGTCGAGTTCACCGTGCGCGACGAGAACGTGGTGCGGGTGCTCGCCCGCGACGCCCGCAGCGCGGGCACCGGTGGCGGTCCCGGCGGCAACGAGGCCGTGGACGACGGCTGGCTGTGCGACAAAGGTCGCTTCTCCTACCAGGCGATCCATGTCGACGAGCGCATCACCCAGCCCCTCGTCCGCGACGGCGGCACGCTCCGGCCCGTGTCGTGGGAGCGTGCGTTGGATGCCGCGGCGGGCCTGGCCCGGCATCGCGGGGCCGCGGGCGCGCTGGTCGGCGGGCAGGCCACCAACGAGGAGGGCTTCCTGGTCCAGCGCCTGTTCCGCGAGGCGCTCGGCTCCGCAGACATCGACTCTCGGGTCGGCGAAGCCGTCGACCCCGATCTGGCGCGTGCGCTCGCCGCGCCGGCGCTCCAGGCCAGCGTGCCGGACATCGAGTTCGCCCACACCGTGCTGGTGCTCGGCTGCGAGCCGCTCGACGACGCACCGATCCTCGACCTGCGCATCCGCAAGGGAGTCCGCCGGCGCGGGGTGCGGCTCGCGATCGCGACCGCGCGGCCGAGCGCGCTCGACCCCAACGCCGGCCTGGTCCTCCGGTACCCGCCGGGCGAGGAGGCCGCCTTCCTGGCCGGACTCGACTCTGCGCTCGCGGGCGACGTCGGCGATCCAGACCTCGCCTCGCTCGCCGCGTTGCTGCGCGACGGCGGCGAGGACATCGTGATCCTGTGGGGCGAGCGCCGCCTGAACGCCGAGGCGCTCGCGTCGTTGCTGAGCATCGCGCGCCGGCTCGGGATCGCCGATCACGACGGCGCCGGCCTGCTCGAGCTCCCGGCCGGCGCGAACGGTCGCGGGCTGCGCGAGGCCGGCGTGCTGCCGGGGAGCGGTCCCGGCTACGCCTCGATCGACCAGCCGGGGCGGAGTGCGGCCGAGATCGCGCGCGCCGCCGCCGGCGGCGAGGTCACCGCGCTGTACCTGGTCCAGACCGATCCGATCCGCGACCTGCCCGATCGCGCGCTGTGGGAGCGCGCGCTGCATCGCGCCGCCCTGGTCGTCGCGCATGCGAGCGTCTTGACCGAAGGCCTGGCCGAGCACGCCAACGTGATCTTCCCGGCCGAGTCGCACGCCGAGAAGGAGGGCACGGTGGTCCACCCCGACGGGCGCCTTCAGCGCATGCGCATCGCGATCGCCCATCCGGGCTCGGTCCGCGCCGGCTGGTCGGTGATCGCCGAGCTGGCCCGGCGCGCCGGGCTCGACACCGGCGTGCGGTCCGCGGCGACCGCGTTCGAGCAGCTGGTCGAGGCGGTCCCGTTCTACGCGGGCCTGTCCCTGGAGGCGATCGGCGGGCGCGGGGTGCGCTGGCAGGAGCGCGACGCGGCCTCGGCGTTCCCGAGCGGCGCGGACGCGGCGTCGGCCGCGCGACCGTCGCAAGCCGCGCCGGCTAGCGGCCTCTCGAACGGCGGCCTGCGCCTCGGCACCTACCGCTCGATCTGGGCCGCGCCCGAGGTCGAGATCTCGCCCGCCCTCAAGTTCACCGTCGCCCAGCAGCAGGTCGAGCTTGCCCCGTCGGACGCCGAGCGGCTGGGCATCCTGCCCGGGGAGGCGATCGAGGTCTCGCAGAACGGGACGCGGCTGGCCGCGACAGCCCACATCCGCACCGGCGTTCCGGCCGGCACCGCGTTCCTCGCCGAGGGGATCGCGGACGCGTCGGCCAACGCGTTCACCGAGCCCGTCATCGAGGTCCACAAGCGATGATGGCCCTCGCCGACGTCAACTACTTCGAGCCCTGGTGGGTCCAGATCGTCAAGTCGATCGCGATCTTCGCGGTGATCTTCGCGATCCTGCCGATCCTGATCGTCTACGAGCGCAAGCTGCTCGGCCGCATGCAGGGCCGCTACGGCCCCAACCGCGTAGGCCCGTTCGGACTCATGCAGCCGCTGGCCGAGATCGTCAAGTTCGCGATGAAGGAGCCGTTCCGGACGACGACGTCGGTCGGCTTTCTGTTCCGGCTCGCGCCGGTCATCTCGATCATCACCGCGGTCGGCGCGCTGGCGATCATCCCGTGGGGAGACGTCCAGCACATCTTCGGCCAGCAGGTCGGGCTGTACGGCATCGACGTCTCGATCGGCCCGCTCTACGTGTTCGCGCTCGCCGGTATCTCGTTCTACGGGATCATGCTCGGCGGCTGGGCGTCGGGCTCCAAGTACTCGTTCCTCGGCTCGATGCGCGGCGCGGCGCAGCTGATCTCCTACGAGGTGTCGCAGGGCCTGTCGCTCGTTGGCGTCCTGATCACCGCGCAGACGCTGTCGCTGACCGGGATCGTCCACGCCCAGGAGGGCATGTGGTTCTTCATCCCGCAGTTCGCGGGCTTCCTGGTGTTCCTCGTGGCCTCGTTCGCCGAGACCAACCGCGCGCCGTTCGACCTGATCGAGGCCGACACCGAGCTTGTTGCCGGCTACTTCACCGAGTACGGCGGCACGCCGTTTGTCGCCTATCTGTTCGCCGAGTACGCGAACATGGTCGTGGTCTCGGGGATGGCGGCGACGATCTTCTTCGGCGGCTGGCTGCTTCCGTTCGGCCTTCACCCGCCCGGCTGGGTCGACCCATTCGTGGTGCTGGCGAAGATCCTGCTCATCTTCACCTTCTTCGTCTGGATCCGCGCGACGCTGCCGCGATTGCGCTACGACCAGCTGATGTCGTTCGGGTGGAAGATCCTGCTGCCGCTGGCGACCCTGAACCTGCTCGTGACCGCAATCATCGTGGCCTCATGACCCCGTACGACGTCTCAGACGATGTGATCGAGGTGGTGCGCTCGCCGTCGCCTAACCCGGTAGCCGGCGTCTACCGCGCGTTCGGCGAGACGCTGCGGGGGCTGAAGACGACGTTCGCCCGGATCGTCGAGGGCCCGGTCACGATCCAGTACCCCGAGGAGAAGACGCCGGTCTATCCGCGCTTCCGCGGGCGCCACAAGCTCCACCGGTTCGAAGACACCGGTCTCGAGAAGTGCGTGGGCTGCTCGCTCTGCGCCGCGGCCTGCCCGGCCGACTGCATCCGCGTGGTGGCGGCCGAGAACACGCCGGAGAACCGCGTCTCCGCGGGCGAGCGTTACGCGGCGGTGTACGAGATCAACCTGAGCCGGTGCATCTTCTGCGGGTACTGCGAGGTCGCGTGCCCGTTCGACGCGATCACCATGGGCCACGACTACGAGATGTCCGACTACACCCGGTCGGACCTGATTTTCACCAAGGAGATGCTGCTGGCCGAGGCGATCGAGCGCACGCCGTTGCGCCGGGAGGGTGAGTAGCGACGCGATGAGCTCGGTCCTGTTCTTCATCGCCGCGATCGGCGCGATCTCCGGCGCGCTCGGGGTGGTGCTGCTGCGCAACCCGTTCTACAGCGTGCTCGCGCTCGCCGCCCACCTGGTCTCGCTCGCGGCCCTTTTCCTGCTCCTGCGCGCCGAGTTCGTCGCGGCCGCACAGGTGGTGGTGTACGCCGGCGCCGTGATGGTCCTGTACGTGTTCGTGGTGGCGTACGTGGGGGCCGGAGAACAGCTGGCGAGCGGCGCCGTGCTCCGGGTGCTGGGCCCGCTGTTCGCGCTGGCCCTGGCGATCGAGTTGTGCATCGCGCTGCTCGGCTCGGGGCTCAAGGCCGTCTCCACCAAGGGCGCGCCGTATGTCGCCGGCTTCGGGAGTCCGAAACACATCGGCACGCTGTTCCTCACCAAGTATCTGTTCCCGTTCGAGCTCGCGTCGATTCTGCTGCTGGTCGCCGCGGTCGGCGCGGTCGTGCTGGCGCGGCGCCGGCGCGGCCTCGAGCCCGACGACGAGACCGCGGTCAGGATCGCCGCGCCCCGCCCGAGCTTCACCGGCACGATGGCGGAGGCCGCCGGGATCCGGCCGTCCGGAGGTGACGAGCCATTGCAGCCGGGCGTCGAGCCGGTGAGTACCGCGAGCGACCAGCAGGGTGGTTGGTGATGGACATTGGCTGGTACCTCACGGTCTCGGCGCTGATCTTCTGCATCGGCGCCGGCGGGGTGCTCACCCGCCGCAACCCGTTGGTGATCCTGCTCTGCCTCGAGCTGATGCTGAACGGCGCGAACCTCGCCCTGGTGGCGTTCGCGCGCATGTGGGGAACGGAGGACGGGCAGATCTTCGCGCTGATCGTGATGGTCGTCGCGGCCGCTGAGGTGACGGTCGGACTCGGGCTGGTCGTGGCCATCTACCGCCGGCGCCTGCCGATCGACGTCGATGAGCTGAACGAGCTCCAGGGCTGATGAGCGCCACCACCGCTGCCTGGCTGGTCCTGCTGTGCCCGCTGGTCGGGACGATCGTGATCGCGCTCGGGTACCGGATCTGGCCCGGACGGACCGCGGGCTGGATCGCCACGCTGGCGATCGCACTGTCGTTCGTGTTCTCGGTGATCGCGTTCGCCAAGCTGCTCGGGTTCAGCCCGGACCACCGCACGCTGACCTCGACGCTGTGGGACTACGACGTGTCGGTCGGCGTCGACGCCAAGGTCCAGGTGCTGGTCGATCCGCTGTCGGTGTTCATGATCCTCGTCGTCTCGGGGGTCTCGACGCTGATCCACCTCTACTCGGTCACGTACCTGACGCTCGACCGGGGCTTCTCGCGGTATTTCAGCTACCTGAACTACTTCGTGTTCTCGATGCTGCTGCTGGTGCTGGCCGGCAACTTCGTGCTGCTGATCGTCGGCTGGGCGTTCGTCGGCGCCGCTTCGTACCTGCTGATCTCGTTCTGGTATCGGCGAACCACTGCGACCCGCGCCGGCATCAAGGCGTTCGTGATCAACGTGGTGGGCGACGTGGGGCTGGTGATCGCCACGTTCATCCTGTTCCAGCACACGGGCACGGTCCAGTTCCTGGGCGTCTTCCACGACGTGCCGCGCACGTTCGCGCACAACGGCACCGCGATCGACGCCGCCGCGCTGCTTCTGCTCGTCGGCGCGTTCGCCAAGTCCGCCCAGGTGCCACTCCACACCTGGCTTCCCGACGCCATGGAGGGCCCGACTCCGGTCTCCGCGCTGATCCACGCCGCCACGATGGTGACCGCCGGCGTGTACCTGATCGCGCGTACGCACGTGATCTTCGAGTGGGCCCCGACGGCGGCCGACGTGGGCGCGATCGGTGGGTGCCTGACCCTGGTGGTGGCGGCCACGGTGGCGCTGGTCCAGGTCGACATCAAGCGCGTGATCGCGTACTCGACGATGTCCCAGATCGGCTACATGATCATGGGGGTCTGCCTCGGCGCGTACTCGGCCGGGCTGTTCCACCTCATGACCCACGCCTTCTTCAAGGCGCTCCTGTTCATGGGGGCGGGCTCGGTGATCGGCGCGATGGCCGGCAACCAATCGCTCGACCGGATGGGCGGCTTCCGGCGTGTCCTGCCGTTCACCTTCGCGTGCTTCATCATCGGCGGCCTGGCGCTGAGCGGGATGCCTCCGTTCTCCGGGTGGCTGTCCAAGGACGACATCATCGCCTTCGCCGATCACCGCGGCGGCTCGTTCGTGATCTTCGGGATCATCGGCTACGCCGGCGCGCTTCTGACCGGCATCTACACGTTCCGGATGATCTTCCGGACGTTCTTCGGCGAGCCGGTGCCCGAGGCGGTCGAACTCGAGCATGGCCACCTCCATCACGCCGATGTCCCGACCAATCCGATGACGGGCGAGGTGGAGGACACCGACGTCGGGTTCCCCGGCCCGGGGCACTTCATAGCCGAGCGCGAGTGGCCGATGAAGATCGCCATGAGCACGCTCGCGGTGCTCGCGATCATCGGTGGCGTGATCCAGATTCCCGGCGTCGACGACGGGATCACCAAGTTCCTCGAGCCGACCTTCGCCGACTCCAAGTACGCCCACGTGCAGGTCGGGAACGGTCCGGCCTGGCTAGGCCTGGTCATCGGCGCGTTGATCGCCGTCGCCGGCGTGTTCATCGCGTTCCGGATCTGGATCGCGCGCCCGGGCACCGCGGCGGCGCTGCGCGAGCGGTTCGCCGCGGTCTACACCTTCCTGTGGCACAAGTGGTACTTCGATGAGCTGATCGACCTCCTGATCGTCCGGCCGACGCTGTGGACCGGGCGGATGGTCGACTCGGTGCTCGAACGCGGCCTGATCCAGGGAGTGCTGACCGGCGGCACGACCGGCGCGGTCGGCGCTCTGTCTGCCGCGGTCCGCCGGGGTCAGACCGGGTTCCTGCGCTACTACGCCGCGTTGATGATCGTCTGCCTCGGCGGCGTGGCCCTCTACTTCCTGATCGCGAGCTGACCCGCGTGCCCGCCTCCAAAGCATATGCATATATATCTATATATAGATCTATACATATAGGCGACGGATGACACTCTCGATCCTCATCTGGCTGCCGCTGGCGATCTCGCTGCTCGCCGCGCTCGTGCCCCGCGCGCTGATCGGCCGAGTCGCCGCCGTCGGCAGCCTGGTCACCGTGGGCATCGCGATCTCGTTCCTGGCGCGCTTCAAGCTCGGCCACGCGGGCCTTCAGTTCGTCACCGACGACGTCTGGATCCGGGCGCTCGGCATCCACTACAAGCTCGGGCTCGACGGCCTCAACGTCGCGCTCGTACTGCTGACCGCGATCCTGTTCAGCGCCTCGCTCGTGTGGTCCTCGTTCCGGGAGTGGGACCGCCCCCGCAGCTTCTACTTCCACTTCGGCCTCGCCGAGAGCGCCGTGCTCGGCGCGTTCTGCGCTCAGGACCTCGCGCTGTTCGTCGCGTTCTTCGACCTGATGCTGATCCCGTTCTACTTCCTGGTCGGGATGTGGGGCTCGGGCGACCGCGTCCGCGCCACGACCAAGCTGGTGATCTACACGCTGGTCGGCTCGTTCTTCATGCTCGCCGCGGCGATCGCCACCGGGGTGCTGGCCGCGAACGACAACGGCACCTCGATCGACTTCGCCTTGTCCGCGCTGCGGGCGCTGCCGCTGCCCCACGCCTCCCAGGAATGGATCTTCCTGTGCTTCGCGTTCGCGTTCCTGGTCAAGATGCCCCTCGTCCCGTTCCATGGCTGGCTGGCCGACGGCTACAAGTCGATGCCGATCCCGGCCGTGGCGGTGTTCTCGGGCGTCGTCTCGAAGGTCGCGGCCTATGGGTTCCTGCGAATCGTCCTGCCGCTGTTCCCGTACGCCTCGGCGCACTTCCAGACGCTGATGCTGCTGATCGCGCTCGTCTCGATCATCTGGGGGACGCTGGTGGCGTTCACCACCCCGGACGCGCGGATGGTCGTGGCCTATTCGAGCGTCGCTCAGCTCAGCTTCATCACGCTCGGGATCTTCTCGCTGCGGCCCACCGGCGGCCAGGGCGCGCTCCTGCAGATGGTCAACCACGGCCTGGTCACCGCGCCGCTGTTCTTCATCGTCGCCGCGGCGGCCGCGCGCGCCGGCGGGTCCGAGCTGCTCGCCGACATGGGCGGGATCGCCTTCCGCGCGCCGATCCTCGCCGCGCTCGCGCTGATCGTGACCCTGGCGACGCTCGCCATGCCCGGGTCCTCCAACTTCATCGGCGAGTTCATGATCCTGCTCGGCGTATTCCAGGCCAAGACCGCGATCTCGGTGATCGCGTTCGCCGGCGTGGTCGGTGCCGCCGTGTACGCGCTGCGCCTGTTCATCGGCGCGTTCCACAACCGGGTGGGGGCGAAGGTCACCTCGCGTGACATCGGGCTGGGCGACGCGCTCGTGCTCGTGCCGATCGTCCTGATCATCCTCGTGCTGGCGTTCTATCCGCAGTTCGGCCTGAAGCGATCCGAGCCGTCGGTCCGGGCGGCGGTGGCGCCGGCCGCGATCCAGTCTCATATCCCGGGCCGGCTCTTACAGGTGGCGTCACGATGAGCGCCTCGCTGGTCTTGGCCGCGACCGGCCACATCAACGGCCCGCACGTCGACTGGACGGCTCTGTCGCCACTCGTCGTGCTCACCATCGGTGGGCTGGTGGTCCTGCTCGTCGGGCTGCTGCGCCCCGCCGTGATCCGCGAGTGGGTCGTCCCGAGCCTCGCGATTCTCACCTTCCTGTGCACGCTGGCGGCGTCGATCGTGGCCTTCCACCACCACGCGACCGGCCACGCCGGGTTCTGCGTCGTCCAGGCACCCGGGTGTAGCTCCGCGCCGCTGGCCATGGACCGCCTCGCCCTCGAGCTCATCATGATCTTCTGTGTGGCCGGCCTGGCCACGGTGCTGATGTCCTGGCGCGGGATCGCGGTGCGCGAATCCGGCCACGGCGAGTTCAACGGCCTGCTGATCTTCAGCGTCCTGGGCATGGCGGTGTTCGTCGCCTCCCAGAACCTGATCACGCTGTTCCTCGGGATCGAGCTGCTGTCGATTCCGCTGTACATCCTGTGCGCATCGGAGACCCGGCGCGAGAGCTCGCTCGAGTCCGGGCTCAAGTACCTCGTCGTCGGCTCGGTCGGCTCCGCCACGCTGGTCTACGGGCTCGGGATGATCTACGGCGCCACCGGGTCGACCGACTTCACGGCGATCGGATCGGCCCTGTCGGTCGGCAGGCTGGCCGGCGGCGGCACTGCGATGGTGTTCACCGGCCTCGCGCTGACGATCGTCGGGTTCGCCTTCAAGGCCTCGGTGGCGCCATTCCACCAGTGGACGCCCGACGTCTACGAGGGCGCCCCGACCCCGGTCACCGCGTTCATGGCCACCGCCACCAAGGCGGCGGCCCTCGGCGTGTTCCTGCGCTTCTTCGACGTCGCTGCGATCGGAGCCCAGGACACCTGGGCGCCGCTGCTGGCGACGCTCGCCGCAATCACGATGATCGTCGGCAACGTGGGCGCGCTCGGCCAGTCGTCCCTGAAGCGCATGCTCGGCTACTCCGGCGTCGCGCAGGCGGGCTACATGCTGTGCGGCGTCGTGGTGGGAACCCGGTTGGGGATCCAGGCCACGGTGTTCTACCTGTTCGGCTACGTGTTCATGAACCTCGCGCCGTTCGCCGTAGTCGTGGCCGAGGAGCACGAGCGACCCGACGGCGACTACCTGACCGCGCTCGCGGGGCTCGGCACGCGCCGGCCGTGGCTCGCCTGGCCGATGACCATCGCGATGCTGGGCCTCGCCGGCATCCCCGGCACGATCGGCTTCATCGGCAAGTTCCAGCTGATCGACGCGCTCGTGTCCGGCGACTACACCTGGTTGGCCATCGTGCTCGTGATCGGCTCGATGATCTCGCTCGGCTACTACCTGCGCGTGATCGCCACGGTCTGGATGCGACCGCCGGTGCCGGCACCCATCCCCACGCCGGCCGACCTGCCCGCCGGCGGGCTCGCCCCGATCGCCGGTGGCGCGTTCGAAGCCGACGAGTGGGAGGAGGGTCCGGGCGCAGCCGGCGCCGCGTTCGCCTACCCGGAGCTCGTGTTCCTCGCCGTCGGCTTCGCCGCCGCGGTGATCTTCTTCGGCATCTTCCCCACGCCGCTGTTCCACCTCGCCGCCCACGCGGCCAACGCGATCAGCGGCCTGTTCTAGCTAGACGCTGGCGCTCGGGGCGAGGCGGATGCGCGCGGGTCGAGCCGGTGCGCGCGGCCGCGCCCACGCGAGGGCGAGTTTCGTCACACTCGCCCGCCCCACGGATGTGAATGGAAATCCACTCGGCTCAGGGCCGAGTTTCGTCACACTCGCCGCCGCCGGAGCGGCGAGTGTGACGTTTCTCGCCCTTGGGCCCTACGAACCGGTCAGCTTCCGGTAGGCCGCGATCTGGGGGTCGTCAGCCGAGATCGGCGTGCATCCCTGCGCGATCACCATCTTCCCGTTCTCGGGCGTCACCGTGTAGTCGACGTTGTTGGCGATGTGGAACGCGTAGTTACCGAAGGTCCACGGTTCGCACAGCATCCCGGTGTCGAAGTCCTTGACGTTCTGGAACGCCTGGTTGACGGCCTGGACGGTGTAGGGGCCCGTGATCGACTCGAGCGCGTGCGTGGCGATCTCGCCCATCGTGAATCCCATCTGGCTGAAACTGCCGATCCCGCCGGTGACGTTCTTGCCGTACTGCGTAAGGATCGCCTTGTACAGGTTCATCGTCGGCGTGTTGGTCGGGTCCGGCGGGGTCAACTCGGCGTTGACGAAGAACTTGTGGTTCCACTTCGGTCCGAGCGATGACGCGAGGAAGTCGGTGTCGCACGGCGTCGAGCAGCCCCAGCCCTTGACGCGGTCCTCGAGACCGAGCTTTTGCGCCGCCTGCAGGATCACAAGCGCCTCGGGCGGCGTGAAGTTGAGCACGACCCAGCCCGCCGACCCGGCCTTGTTGACCAGATCGAGCGCGACCGAGTTGGCATCGTTGATCGGCACGTTCTCGGTCAGATCGGTGATCGGTACATTGGCCGCTTTCGCGAGTGCGTTGGGCCCAGCGGCGATGTACCCGGTGCCCGGCACGTTCGACTGCACGAACACGATCTTCGACGGCTTCTGGCTGATCCCATACTGCACCGCCCCGTCGGAGCTGTACCGCGGCCCCATGTTGACGTCGGCGTAGTTTGGCGTCGAGTAGCACTCCGGCGCGATGCCCGCGGCGATCACCTTGTACCCGAGCTTCTCCCAGTAGCTGTGGTCGATCGTGCACTCGAGGATGCTCGAGGTGCCGGACATTCCGAGCACGTGATCGGTCGACACGAGCAGCTTGGATGCGGCCGCGATCTGGGGCGGCTGCGTGGCCTCGGTCTGGAGTTGGAGCTTGATCGGATGGCCGTTGACGCCGCCGTTGGCGTTCACGCACGCGAAGTACGCCGCCTCCGTGTTGGAGATGTCGGTGAAATCCGTCCCCGGCTGCTTGGTGTTGATCGCCCCGAGCACGATCGGCGTGCCGGTCGCGGCGACTCCGGGCTTGGACCCGCACGACGAGGTGGCAGAGGCGCCGCTCGAGCCGCTCGAGGTCGAGGTGGTGGCGGAGGCTGCGGTGGTGCTGCTCGCGGCCGCGGCCGGAGCGCTGCTCGTGCTGCTACTGCTGCTCCCGCAGCCGGCGATCACGATGACCCCGGTGATCGCAGCCAGGGCGAGACCAAGTCGGAGACGCATCCAGGACCTCCTCGGTTCGAACGGGGTGCTCGGGATACCCCGTAACGACGGTCAGCCTATGGGGAGCCCGGTATTTGGTGTCAAGATCTTATACGAAATTGTTAGCAATCTCGCAACCAATCACCGGCACATGACGGTCAGGGCGCAGACCGCGCAAACCACGCAAACCACGCAAACGCCGCCAACGCGCCGGGTTGGCCGCTACTGTGGTCCGCCCGTGCAATATCCGGTCGAGACGTTCACGGAGGCCGAGCGCTCGCGGCTCCGCCCCTATTTCACCAATCTCGATCGGCCCGTGTTCGCACTGGTCAACCTTCCCGAGACGGTCAAGGCGGCGCTGTTCGCGCGCTACTCGCGCTACCCCGGGACCCTGCGTCGGCTGTTCCTCGAGGAGTTCGCCGACGACCTTCCCCGGTCCTGCGGCACGGGCGAGGCGGGCGAGGGCAAGCGGGCGGCAGAGCTGTACGAGCGGATCTTCCTCGGCTACGGCGATGACTCGGTGGCGCAGCTGGGCGGCGCGCACGTCGCGTGCGAGTGGGTATCGAACGTACTGACCAAGGTCCTCCAGCGGCCGCGGCTGGGCGCCTACCTGGAGCAGTCGACCCGCTACATCGCCTACGACGCCCCTATGCCGGATCCGCCCGGTGGGTACCGCTACTACCGCGACGCGGCGCTCGGTCCGGCCTACGAACACGCGATGGACGAGCTCTTCGGGATCTACTCGCGCGCGCTCCCGCGGGTCTGCGGCTGGGCGGAGCGCGAGTTCCCCCGGGCTCCAGACGAGCCCGCACCCGCCCATGCCCGTGCGATCAAGGCCAAGGCGCTCGACCTGCTCCGCGGCGTGCTTCCCGCCGCCTCGCTCTCCCACATGGGCATCTTCGCCACCGGCCAGACCTACGAGCAGCTGATCCTCCACCTGCTGGCTCATCCGCTGCCGGAGGCGCAGGCGTACGGGCGGATGATCCTCGACGAGCTCCAGACCGTGATCCCGAGCTTCCTCACCCGGGTCGAGCGACCCGACCGCGGCGGGGAATGGATCGGCTATCTGCACTCACGGGCCCGGGCCGGCGAGCGCTGGGCGGCGCGGCTCGGGCTCGACGGGGCCGACGAACCGGCCGACGGGCCGTCGGTCAGCCTGCTGCGCCACTACGGCGAGGAGGACGACGTGCTGGCCGCGCTGCTGTTCGAGGGCGCCACCACGTCCGAGCGGCACACGCGCGAGGCAGTCGCCGCGCTCGACCCGGAAGATCGCGCCGAGCTCCTCGCCGCTCTGACCGGCGCGCGGGCCAACCGCCGCCACCGCCCCGGCCGTGGCCTTGAGTCCCTGCGCTACCGGTTCGAGATCGTCGCCGATTACGGCGCCTTCCGCGACCTGCAACGCCATCGCATGCTGACCATCCAGTGGCAGTCGCTCACTCCGAATCTCGGCGCCGATGTCCCCGAGCAGGTCGAGCTCGCGGGTTGCGGCGATGAATATCGGCGCGCGCTCGAGATCTCGCGCGAGGAGTATGAGCGTCTCGCCGACCGCGGCCTCGCCACCGCGGCGCCGTACGCGCTGTGCCTCGGTTACCGGATCCGGTTCGTCCTCGATCTGAACGCGCGCGAGGCGATGCAACTGATCGAGCTGCGCTCGGGCCGCGAGGGTCACCCGAGCTACCGGGCCGTGGCGCACGAGATGCACGCCCAGATCAGCAACGTGCATCCCGCCGTCGGCGCGATGATGACCCACGTCGACCGCGAGACCGAGCCCCGGCTCGAGCGGATCCTGTCCGAGATGCGCAGCCACTCGCGGGCCGGCGCCGGCACCTGATCCGCGCCCGTCAGGATTTCAACGCCAGCTTTGCGGAGGGCGTGAGCCGCTGCGAGAACGCGTCGCTGACCGTGGTAGTCACGGTCAGAACGATGGAGCGCCCCTTCGGGAGCTTGTCGAGCTGCTTCTTGTCGAGTTTGAGCTTCAGCTTGTTGGTGCCCGGCTTCAGGTTCAGCGTCTTGCTCGTCAGCAGCGTGACGGTCGACTGCTTCTGACCCTTCTTCGCCGGCTTGATCGTCGCCGTGACCTTGAAGGTGGCCTTCGTGCCCTCGTTGGTGGAGAGGGTCCCGTTCAGGCCGCTATTACGAATGCCTGTCAACTTCTGCCTCCCGGGAATCGCGAGCTTTGCCGTCAAGGCCGGCGGGTTCACGACGATGTTCGCTATCGAGGTGGCGGCCTGGCCATCGCTGTCGAGCACAGTCAACGTCACCGCGTATGTACCCCGCTCCGCGTAGCTGTGGGTGACGCCCGCACCCGTCGACGTGCCGCCGTCCCCGAAGCTCCACGTGTAGGTGGCGACAGTGCCGAACGGATGGCTCGACGCGGTTGCGTCGAAGCTCACCGTCGACCCGGTGAACGCGGGGTTCGGGGAAATCTTCAGCGACGGGGTCGGCGGCGGATTGACGATCACGTTGTTACTGCCCGTCGCCGTCTGGCCGAACGTATTGGTGACGATCAGGGTCACCGGATAGTTACCGGGCGCCGCGAACGCATGGCTCGAGGTCGTCCCGCTCCCCGTCGTGCCGTCGCCGAAGTTCCAGGCGTAGCTCACGATCGCACCGATAGGGTCGGCTGAGCCGGTCGCGTTGAAGCCGACCGGGACGCCCGGCGCCACGGGATTCGCCGACAGCGTGAACGAAGCCGACGGCTGATCCACGATCACCGTGTTGGTGGCGCTTGATGTCTGGCCGTGGTCGTCGGTAATGCTAAGCGCAACCGTGTAGAGGCCAGGCGTCGCGAACGCGTGCGTGAGGGTGGCCCCAGCGCCGATGCTCCCATCGCCGAAGCTCCAGCTATAGGTGACGATCGAGCCGCCCGGGTTCGGGTCGCTCGACCCGGTCGCGTTGAAGCTCACGGTCGCGCCCGGCACAGCCAGACTGGGCGAGGATGTAAAGAGCGCAGACGGTGGGCGGTCCACAGTTACCACCTGCGTGAGGCGGCTGATTCGCATATCGGTGCCGGTGACCGTAAGCGTGACGGGGTAGACGCCGGCAACGCTGTACGCATGGTTGGCCGTCGCTCCCGTTGCGGTCTGACCGTCGCCGAAGTCCCAGCTGAACCCGCTGATGCCCGCCGGATCCGACGACGCTGTCGCGTCGAAACCCACAACCGTCCCGCGAGCCGCCAACGCGGGCGTGACCGTGAACGATGCGGTCGGAGCCGGGGCCGAGGCAGGCGTCAGGGCGAAGTTCTGGGTCTGCCATTGCGACTCGTCACCGAAGCGGCTGATGAACGCGCCCGTGGGCCCGTTCACTTGGTTCGACCCCCAGACCACGTCTGGGTTGGCGGGATCGACGCTGGCACCGGCGTAGTCGCCCCACCGGCAGAGGCCCGATCCGTTGGCGGCTCCGAACGGCTGGCTCGGACAGGAGAAGTCGCTGTCGACCGCAGTTGACGTCGACAGCGTGACCGTCGAACTCATCGTCCCCGCGGGGTCGCCCGAGCTCCGGGACTGAGCCTCGATGTCCACGTTCTGGCCCGAGCCGCCGGTGTTGTAGTCGATAACGGCGCCGCCGTTCAGAGTCGGGGCGATCGCGCCGTTGAACGCGAACCCCGAGGTGTCCGTGATCCGCCCTGACTGATGGAGTGTGAGCGTCGCCGGTACCAGCTCGTACCAGGCGACGGCGGCCCCGCTGGCCCCGTCTGACACCGTGTGCTGCGTCCACACTGCCTCCGGACTGCCGGTCAGGCCTGGATCCGTTGCCGCCACCGCCTGCGTGAGGCGGGCGTCCAGCGGGTCGATCGTGTCCGTGCCGGCGGGCTGCGGAATCGCCGGTGGGACCGAAAAGCTCGGCACCGCGACATCGCCGTCCGCGACGAGGGTGGGCGACGCGCCGGATCCGCCCACGTGCCAGACCATGAGGTTGCTGCCCGTGCGATCCTGGTTAGCGTCGTCGAGATCGGCCGCGACCACGTACCCGGTCGTGCCTGACCGGTTCGAGATCGTGGCTGGCTGCGGCGTGAACGCGAGATTCCCGCTCGAGGTCGGCAGGGGTGCGAGGGCGGAACCGAAGACCGTGAAGCTAGGGGTGGCGCAGTTTCCGAGCGTCCCGGCCGGCGGCTTGGCGGCGGCGAGGATGTGGGCCGTCTCGAACAGCCCGCTTCCGGCGTCGAAGGTGTTGGCTCCGATGATCAGATGGCTGGCGTCGAGCCCCAACTTCGGGTAATCGTCGAGCGCCGTCGCGGGCGTTGAGCTCACGCTGAATCGGCACCACCCTTCGATCAGGTCCGACGGATCGCTCGTCTTCGACCACCCGACGTACAACTGGTTGCTCGACGTCGTTCCGTCGCACCGGAGCGCGCTGTAGAACCATCGGTCGGAGTCGGGGTCGTACTTGACCTGGACGTCGCACGGACTAACACCCCCGGTGAACGTTGCCACGTCGACCGGCGCCCCGATCTCTGTCAGATCGCTTCGGCTGTAGACGGCGATCTCGGCATTGACCATCTCGAGGTAGTCCGCCGGACCGATGGCGCCGGTCGTATCGGGCGGCGTCGTGTCGCCCGCCAAGCCGAAGGTCGATATTTGCTGCGCGGCGCTCAGCCCCGGGGCGTTCAGGGTCCCGAACACCGCCGTCGGGGCGGCCGCGGCTCGAGTAGCGGACGATGCAGTCGGAGACCGCGGCGATCCAGTTCCGCCACGACCAGCCCCAGCGGCGACCCGGGTTGCCCGCGCGTAGGCGGCCGGGTCGCGAACCCGCAGCGGGATCGCGCGCGGCAAAGCCGGGCCGGCCGTCGCCGGCCCACCGGCCGGCAGCGATATCGCCTGAACGTGGGCGGCCGCAGTGATCCGCTCACTCGCCGCCGAAGCCGGCGCGGCCCCCACCGCAGCCGCCCCGGTCGCGCCCGCCACAGCGAGGCGGATCGACCACGGGTGGCGCGTGGACGATTGCCAGCCCCGCATGCAGCGACACTATCCGATCGTCCCCCGCACGCAGGGAACCTGAACCGACGTGGTTCAGCCCGAGCCGCGAGCCCGTTCCTGCTCGGCCTGGCGCAACTCGATCCGCCGGATCTTCCCGGTCAGCGTCTTGGGCAGGTCGGGCACGAACTCGATCACGCGCGGATAGGCGTAGGCGGAGTGACGGTCTCGCACGAACACCTTGATCTCCTCGGCAAGAGCCTCGGAAGGCTCGTGGCGGGCGGCCAGCACGACAAACGCCTTGACCACGTTGCCGCGGCGTTCATCGGGCGAGGCGACCGCCGCCGCTTCGGCCACGGCGGGATGCTCCAGGCACGCCGACTCGACCTCGAAGGGCCCGATCCGATACCCCGCGGAGATGATCACGTCATCGGCACGGCCCTCGTACCAGAAGTACCCGTCCTCGTCGGCCCGCGCGGCGTCCTTGGTGTGGAACCAGTCGCCACCGAACGCCTCCTCGGTGTCCTCGGGCGGACGGTTCCAGTACCCGAGCGGGTAGTGCGGGTTGGACCTGGCGGCAAGGCAAATCTCGCCGCGCTCACCCTGCGCCACCGGGCGCTCGTCCTCATCGAGGATCGCCACATCCCACCCCGGCATCGGTCGGCCCATCGAGCCCTCGCGGACCTCCATGAACGGGTAGTTGGCGCAGAGCGGGTAGGACTCGGTCAGGCCGTAGTAGTCGAGCACGGTGATCCCGTACTGCTCGCGGAACCAGCGGATCGCCTCGGGATTCAAGGGCTCCCCCGCCGAGCACACGATCCGGAACTTCTGCGGATAGCGCGTCCCCGCGTCGGAGATCGACATCATCGAGCGGATCGCGGTCGGCGTACCGAACACGTTGCTCACCCCGTGGCGCGAGAGGAAGTCGAGTTGCTTGTGCGGGTCGAAGCCGCCCTCGCGCTGGTAGACGGCCTGGACCGCTCCGAGGCGCCACGGCCCGATCAGCGGGCAGATGCCGGCCGCCCAGGCCCACTCCCCCACGCCGTGAAACACCTCGCCGTCGCGGAGGTCGTGGCAGTAGATGAACTCCTCGTGGGCGAGGATGTAGCGGTGGGCGTGGAGGATCCCCTTGGCCAGCCCGGTGGTGCCCGAGGAGTAGTAGAGCTGCGCGGGGTCATCGGCCGCGGTGTCGACCGGCGTGAACGCGGATGAGCCGCGCTCGAGCAGCGCATCGTCAAGGATCAGGAGGTGCTCGACCAGGTCGCGCTCGATGCGCCCGGCGTTGGCCTGGTTGGTCAGCAGCACCTTGGGCTGAGAGTCGGTGACCCGGTGACGGATGCCGTCGTCGCCGTACAGCACCGACATCGAGAGCAGGATGGCGCCGGCCTTCCACACGCCGAAGAACGCCGCCGCGGTCTCGGGCCTCGGCGGCAGCAGCATCGCCACGCGATCGCCCGGCTCCACCCCGTGGGCGCGCAGGACGTTGGCGAACCGGTTGGAATCGTCCTGGAGCTCGCCCCAGCTCACCTCCCGGATCCGCCCGGAGAAGTCCTCGTGGATCATCGCGAGCTTGTCGCGCGGATGGCGATCGCACACGTCGACCGCGATGTTGTAGCGATCGGGCACGCTCCAGCGATGCTGCTCGCGCGCCTGCTCGTAGGAGGTGAAGGTGGTAGCGGTCATGGGCCCATCATCGCGCGGGCGGGCGGCAGGCACAACCCACCTGGGTAACAACCGACACAAGCGTCGGTACCCTGTACAGAGCTCACCATGGAATTGGTTCTGGGCGTAGGACTTGGCATTGGGATCGCCGCGATCGCCGCGGCCGTCTGGAGAGCCCTGCGCGCACCACGCACGAGCGGGGTCTCGGAGGCCGCGATGCAGGCCGCGCTCCATGCCGCCACGGCCACCCTGCCCCACCTGCGCAAGGGCTTGACCGCCCGCAACGCCGAGCGCGCCGTCCCCAACCTCCGGGCGCTGATGGGCGCCGCCGCGATCGCGCTGGCCGACACCCGCGCGGTGTTGGCGATTGACGGCGAGGGCCGTGAGCAGGTCCGGCCCGGGGACCTGTTGTCGCGCCTGCTCGAGCGCGCCGACGACAACAAGGTGCACATCGTGCCCCGGCTGGTCTCGTCCGATCCGACCTGTCCGCTGCGCTCCGCGGTCCTGGCCCCGCTGATGGCCCAGGGCAAGCGGGTCGGGACGCTGATCGCCTTCTACCGGACCGTGGGACGACCGAGTCATCACGAGCTGCGCGTGGTCCAGGAGGCCGCCAGCCTGGTCTCGGCCGAGGTGGAGCTGTCGCTCGTCACCGCCCAGGAAGAGCGCGTGGCCCAGGCCGAGCTGCGCGCGCTGCGGGCGCAGATCTCGCCGCATTTCATCTACAACGCGCTGGCGGCCGTGGCGGGCGACATCCACGCTCGGCCCGAGGAGGCGCGCGACCTGCTGATCGACTTCGCCGAGTTCACGCGCTACCTGTTCCGCGACGGCCGCTCTTACGTGACGCTCGGCGAGGAGATCGACCACGTCGAGCGCTACCTCCGGCTCGAACAGGCGCGCTTCCGCGACAGCCTGCACGTCACGATCGACGTTCCGGTGCAGACGCGCGGGACGGTCGTTCCCGCCATGTCGGTCCAGCCCCTGGTCGAGAACGCGGTGCGCCACGGGGTCGAGCGGCGCGCCGGCACCGGGCGCGTGGCGATCAAGGCCCGCACCGTCGGGGGCGACGTCGAGCTCACGGTCTCCGACGACGGGATCGGGATCGCGCGCGACAGGCTCGACGCCGTGCTGGCCGGCGCCGGCGGTGGCATCGGCGTGTCGAACGTCGACGCGCGGCTGCGCGCTACGTTCGGCGAGCAGTATGCGCTGCGGATCGAGTCCGACGTGGGCCGGGGGACGACCGCGGTCATGACCGTGCCCAACCTCCGCGGCGAGACGGCGCCGCAGGCCGAGCTGGCGGAATCGGTATGAGCGCCGAGCGGCTCACGATCCTGGCGGTCGACGACGAGCAGACCCCGCTCCAGGACCTCGCCCGGCTGCTGCGGAGCTTCGCCGGGGTGCACGAGGTGGAGTGCGCGTTCGGCGGCCACGACGCGCTGCTCAAGGTCTCGAGCCAGGCCTACGACGCGATCTTCCTCGACGTCAGGATGCCCGACCTCGACGGCGTCGAGCTGGGGCGCGTGCTGAGACGATTCGCCTCGCCGCCACAGCTGGTGTTCGTGAGCGCGTACGACAGCGCCGCGGTCGATGCGTTCGAGCTGCGCGCGCTCGACTACCTGCGCAAGCCGGTCAGCCGGCGCCGGCTGGAGGAGGCGCTCGAGCGGGTCGCCGCCGCGGTCGAAGCGGCCGAGGACCAACCCCAGGCCGAGGGCAACGGCCGGCGCGCCCGTCCGGCCCCCGGCGCCGGCGAGAGCGAAATGGTGGCCGTCTCGGCGGCGCGCGGCGGCTCGACCCGCCTGATCAACCGTAGCTCGGTCCTGTTCGTCCAGTCGCACGGCGACTTCGTCCGGATCGTGACCGACGACGGCCGCTACCTGCTGCGGAACACGCTCAACGAAATCGAGCGCCGCTGGGAGCCGTTCGACTTCGTCCGCGTGCACCGGCAGTACGTGGCCAACCTCGCCCGCGCGGTCGAGCTGCGTCCGCTGCTCGGCGGCACGGCCGAGCTCAGCTTCGCCGACGCCCAATCGATCCCCGTCGCCCGCCGGCACGTTTCCGACCTGAGCAAACGCCTCGGAGTCTGAGCTTCCGAAGCGAGGCGGGGGTCACGCCGCGCTGGCTGCGAAGAGGGCCACAAGAGGCCTGGAGGAGTAGAACGGCCAACTGACCGTCCGGGGGTGTGAGGGTGCGCTCCGGGGATCCTCGCGCCCGACCCCGTTCCGAACCATGCGAACGGTGGGCGGCGCACAGGATCCCCGGAGGGCGCGCTCACACCCCCCTTACGACTCCTCGGCCTTCTGCTCCTCCTGGATCTTGCCCTCGAGCTGCTTCATGACATCCGGATCGCGCAGCGTCGTCACATCACCGAGCGCGCGCCCCTCGGCGATGTCCCTGAGCAGCCGGCGCATGATCTTGCCCGAGCGCGTCTTGGGCAGGTCGTCGGCCCAGACGATCCGCTTGGGCCGCGCGAGCTTGCCGATCCGCTCGGCCACGTGCTCGCGGATCTCGGCGATCAGCTCGTCGGAGCCCTGGGCGTTGTCGCCCTCCAGGGTGACGAACGCGCAGATCGATTGTCCGGTGTCCTCGTCGGCTTGGCCGATCACCGCCGCCTCGGCCACCAGGCGGTGGGAGACGATGGCGGACTCGACCTCGGCGGTCGACATGCGGTGCCCCGAAACGTTCACGACGTCGTCAATCCGCCCGATGATCCAGAAGTAGCCGTCCTTGTCCTTGCGCGCGGCGTCGCCGACGAGGTAGGTCTCCTGGCCGAACTTCGAGAAGTAGGTCTCGACGAACCGGTCGTCCTCCTTGTACAGCGTCCGGAGCATCGACGGCCACGGACGCTGCAGGACCAGCAGGCCCTGTCCGTCGTCCACCGGCTTGCCATCGCGCTCGTCGACCACGTCGGCCTTCACACCCGGGAACGGCCGCGTGGCCGAGCCGGGCTTGGTCGACACGATCCCGGGGAGCGGGGTGATCATGATCGCGCCGGTCTCGGTCTGCCACCAGGTGTCGACGATCGGGCAGCGCTCGCCGCCCACGACCACGTAGTACCACAGCCAGGCCTTGGGGTTGATCGGCTCGCCGACCGTCCCGAGCAGCTTCAGCTCGGACAGGTCGAACTTCTCGACGTGCTCGACGCCCCACTTCATGCACGCGCGAATCGCCGTCGGCGCGGTGTACAACTTGGTCACGCCGTAGCGCTCGCACAGCTCCCACCAGATGCCCTTGTGGGGGTAGTCGGGCGCGCCCTCGTACATCACGCTGGTCGCGCCGTTGGCAAGCGGCCCGTACACGATGTACGAGTGGCCGGTCACCCATCCGACGTCGGCCGAGCACCAGTAGACGTCATCATCGGAATGCAGGTCGAACACGTAGCGGTGCGTCGCCGCGACCCCGGTCAGATAGCCGCCGGTGGTGTGCAGGACACCCTTGGGCTTGGCCGTCGAGCCGCTTGTGTACAGCACGTACAGCGGGTGCTCGGCGTCCAGCTCCTCCGCGGGGCACTCGTCCGCCGCGCCGTCGAGGAGCTCGTGGTACCAGAGGTCCCGACCGTCCTTCATCTCGCAATCGGCGCCGGTCGCTTTGACCACGACGATGTGCTCGAGCGTGCCCAAGCCCTCCATGACCTTGTCGACCTGCTGCTTGATCGGAGCGGTCTTGCCCTTGCGCCGCGCCCCGTCGACGGTGATCAGCGCCTTGGCCTCGGAGAACTCCATGCGCTCCTTGACCGACTCCGGCGAGAACCCGCCGAACACGACGTTGTGGGGGGCGCCGATCCGCGCGCAGGCGAGCATCGCCACCACCACCTCGGGGATCATCGGCAGGAAGATGCCGACCACGTCGCCCTTCTGGATCCCCAGGTCCTTGAGCGCGTTGGCGAGCTTCTGGGTGTCGCGCAGTAGCTCCGCGTATGTGACGTCGCGCTCCTCGCCCTCCTCGCCGCGCCAGTGGTAGGCGACCCGGTCGCCGTTGCCCGCCTCGATGTGACGGTCCAGGCAGTTGTAGGACGCGTTGATCTTGCCGTCCGAAAACCACTTGTAGAACGGGGGGTTCGACTCGTCGACGTCCTCGGTGGGCTCCTTGAACCAGTGGAGCTCGGCGGCCTGCTTCATCCACCAGCCCTTCCAGTCCTGATCGGCCTCGTCGTAAACCGACGGGTCGCTCAGCAGGGCGTGTTGCTTGAAGTCCGACGGCGGGTCGAACTTTTCGATCTCGAGCATGTCCTCGAGCTTGGCCTCGAGACTCTTCTCGGTTGCCGTGTTTGCCACAGGGATCCTCTCCTTCCGGAAGCTCTCCTGGGTTAGCTACCCGGAGCCCCGTGGCCCAAAAGCGCGCCTAGACATAGCCGGCGCGCCCGGCCGCCCCGGGCGCGCGGCTATGACGTACCTCTACTCCGCGTGTCCGTACGCGGCGATCTCTGCCTTCTCGGCCTCGGAGAGCTCGCGCGGGACCTCGCCCTTGGCCGCCTTCTCGCTCTGCACCTCGTGGCGGATCTCCTCGACGATCTCGGGGTTGGCCAGCGTGGTCACGTCGCCGGTGTCGGCGAAGTTCGAGATCGCCGCGATCACGCGCCGCATGATCTTTCCGGAGCGGGTCTTCGGCATGTCCTTGACGATCCACACGTTCTTCGGACGCGCGATCGCCCCGATCTCCCTGACGATCGCGTCGGACACCTTGCGGTCGATTCCCGCCGGGTCGACCCCGGGCTTGACCGCGATGTACATCTCGACGATCTTGCCGCGGATCTCGTCGACCACCGGTACGGCCGCCGCCTCGGCCACCTCGTCGACGGTGATCGCCGCCGACTCGAGCTCCTTGGTCCCGAGGCGGTGGCCGGCGACGTTGATCACGTCGTCGATCCGGCCGAGGATCCGGAAGTACCCGTCCGGCGCCTCGACCGCCCCGTCGCCGCACATGAACGGCCAGTCGCGCCAGTCCTTGCTGTTCGGGTCCTTGTTGAACTTCGCGTAGTAGGTGTCGATGAACCGCTGGTCCTGCCCCCACACCGTCAGCATCCGGCCGGGCCAGGGGTTGCGCACGCAGATGTAGCCCGCCTTACCCGCGCCGCGCGGGATCTCGTTCCCGTTCTCGTCGAAGATGACCAGCTGGATCCCGAGTGCGGCCGGCCCGCAGCTACCCGGCTTCATCGGCTGCAGGCCGGGCAGCGTCGAGCCGAGGAAGCCGCCGGTCTCGGTCATCCACCACGTGTCGGTGATCGCCGCCTTCCCCTTGCCGACGAAGTGGTAGTACCACCGCCACACGTCGGGCTCGATCGGCTCGCCGACCGTGGTCATCGTCTTGAAGTGGAAGTCGTACTTGGCGGGCTCGTCGGGGCCGACCTTGCGCAGCATCCGGATCGTCGTCGGCGCGGTGTGGAAGATGTCGACCCCGAGCTTCTCGGCGATCCGCCACGGACGACCTGGATCGGGATAGGTCGGAACGCCTTCGTACATCACGCTGGTTGTGCCGAGCGCCAACGGCCCGTAGACGATGTACGAGTGACCGGTGATCCAGCCGATGTCCGCGAAGCACCAGTACGTGTCGTCGGGGTGGATGTCCTGGTAGTACTTCGAGGTGCCGGTCACATAGGCCATGTAGCCGCCCACTGGATGCTGGGCGCCCTTCGGCCGGCCGGTCGTCCCGCTCGTGTACATCAGGAACAGGGTGTCCTCGGAAGCGAGCGAGACGGGCTCGACCTGCTGGCCCGCGTAGTCACCGAGGAGGTCGTCAACGAAGAAGTCTCGTCCCTCGACCATCGGGCTGTCCGAGTGGTACTCGCCGGGGATCCGCCGCCACACGAGCACCTTCTCGACCTCGATCCCCTCCTTGCGAGCCTCCTCGATCGCCTCGTCGGCCTTCACCTTGTGGTCGATCAGGGATCCGTTGCGGTAGTAGGAGTCCATCGTCACCAGCACCGTGCTCTTCGCATCGGCCATCCGCTGCCCGCAAGCGGCGCCGCTGAAGCCGCCGAACACCTCTGAGTGGATCACGCCGAGGCGGGCTGCCGCCAACATCGACACGGGCAGCTCCGGCACCATCGGCAGGTGGAAGGTGATCCGGTCGCCGGTAGTCAGACCGGTGAAGTCCCGCACCAGCGCCGCGAACTCGTTGACGCGCCGATGCAGCTCGGCGTAGGTGATCTCGACGGGCTCGACGTCCTCGGGCTCGGGCACCCAGATCAGCGCGTTGTGGTCACCCCGGGTCTCGAGATGCCGGTCCACGCAGTTGACGCAGGCGTTCAGCCGCCCGCCCACGAACCATTTGAAGAACGGCGGGTTGCTGGTGTCGACGATCGTGTCCCATTTGCGGTCCCAGTCGAGCATCTCGGCGTACTCGGCGTAGCTCTCCGGGAAGCGCTCCTCGCTGAAGCGCTCGAGGATCTCCGGGTCGTTCGCGTTGGCCTGAGCGGCGAACGCGTCCGGCGGCTCGAAGTACTCCTCCTCGCGCCAGTGAACCGCGATCTGCGCCTCGGACGACTCCGTCTCGGCAGTCTCCGCCGCAGTCGGGGGATTCTCGGTCACATCGGCCATTCAATTCTCTCCTTCCGGCATCCGACGCCTGGACAGCCCGGAGCGCCGGCGTCGCCGCCGGCGCTCCACCGCTCGTGATTTCTAACCGGCGACTCTGCGTGTAGTTTTACTCCAGCAGAGCGTCGCCGTGGGCCTTCCTCGCCCTATCGATGGAGCGGAACGACTGGCGCGACAACCCGGCCGAAGGTCGAGTTGATCACCGCCGCGAACGAGGCGTACCAGGCGACGATCGCGGTCGCCAGACCGATCCAGCCGCCGAGCTTGATCGTGCCGTTGGTGACGGAGGTGCCGCCGACCAGCGACGCGTTGCCGATCCCCAGGATCAGGAACGTGATCGTGAGGAGCAGGAACACCAGCGCCACGGCGCCGGTCGTCCGCAGCGATGCGACGAACATGTAGGCGGTGAAGATCGCCCACGTGTACAGGTACAGCGAGAGCCCGGCGAACACGTCGCCCTTTTGCGCGACCACCCCGCCCACGCCGAGCTGGACGATCAGGAAGAACGAAATCCAGAACGCGCCGTAGGAGCAGAAGGCGACCGCCCCGAAGGTGTTCCCGGTCCTGAACTCCCAGATCCCCGCGATGAGCTGGGCGATGCCCCCGTAGGCGAGCGCGAGCCCGGCAATCATCGGCAGCAGGCCGCCGCCGACCAGGCTGCCGTGGCCGACCAGGCCGGAGTTGACCATGCTGAGCATGAAGGTCGTGCCGGCGAATGCGGCCAGACCGAGCGGACCGGGATCGGCCGGCGTCCAGCCGGCCATGCGTCCGCCGGTGGGATCGGCCGCGGGCGCCACGTCGGCTTCACGCGCCCCGATGTTTGCGGCTTCCATCTAATCCTCCTCGCAAGGGGTTGATAGTCGCCGGGAAAGTTGCACCAGTCGCGGCGCGCCTCAAGAGGGGGATCGTTGAACGGACGGACGATCACGGCGAGCGGCCGCGAACGCACGATGAACGGTGACCGCCGGACGGCGTTCTGCCGCCCGGCGGCCACGATTCGAGCCCGTGCAACCCTCCGCCCGCTCTGCGCCCCAGGCGATTGGCCAGGACCGGTCGGGAGTTGCGTAGCCGCCCCGTCAGATATCTGGCGAAGCGAACCTGTCCCGGCCCCCGGCGTGGACAGGAGCCGGGACAGCTAGGCGAGCATCGGCATCCGCGACGGGCGGAGTTAGCGGACCGGACGGATGTCGGATGGGTCTCGGGGCGACCCACCCCACACCCCTATTTGCGCCGTTTGCGCTTGCGCTTCGGCGTCGTCGATCGCGTGCTCGCGGGCGCCGGCGCGCCGACGGGCTCGGGCGCCGGTTTGGGCAGCGGCTGCCCGCGCCGGGCGCGGGGTGCGGCCTGCCCGCGGGCGGCGCGCAGCTCCGCGCTCGACGGCCAGCGCTCGGCGTGGCCGGTGCTCCACGCCGGCGGGACGCCGCTCGGCCAGCGACCGCTCAGCAGGTAGGCCAGAGCGATCAGCCAGTACGCCTCGACGATCGGGATCGGGACCAGCGGGATGATCGTGAGCACGCCGGCGATGATCCCCAGGTAGCCGAGGAAACGGGTGAGGAGCCCCACACGCATGGCGTTGAGAGAGATCAGAACGATCGCCACGGCCAGAAGGAGCAGGCCCAAGTAGTTGGCGATCTGCCCCGCGACCAGCACACCGCCGGTCAGCAGGTGGTTGGCCTCGGGGTAGGTCTGGCTGCCCGTGCTGACGAAGTCGGACGCGGCGTTGCCGAACGCCGCGGCGTAGACGACCACGCCAACGGCCTGGATAGCAGCGCCGGCAGCGGCAATCCACCCCATGAACGACGGTCGGAGCTTCGGATCGCGCGCGCGTGCCGCGTCCCACAGCCACAAGAGCGTCCAGCCGATGGCGAACAGGCTGATCGCGGCGACGATCGAGCCGATCAGGTCGCGCGTGGCGCGCTTGTTCTCGGTGATCAGCCCGAGCGTCTTTTCGTTGACGCTGACGTGCGGGCCGCCGATCTGGACGACCACGGCCAACATCAGGAAGATCCCGGCCGCCAGCGCCAGGGCTGCCTGGCGGTTACGCGTGCGCGCTTCGTATGCGAGCCGCTGCTCGGTGTCCACGATCGCCAGTCTACGTTCATCCTGCGATCCCGGGGCGGCTACCATTGCGGCATGGAAGGAAGTGGATTCGGAGGCCTGTTCGGCGATCCCGACGAGCTGCAGCGGCGGCTCGGCGAGTTCGCGGAGCAGATGCAGGGCGCTCAGCGCCTCGCTTGGGCGGACAACGCGATCAAGCTCGCGGTGGACCTGACGGTGGCGGCGATGAACCGCATCAACATCCAGGGGACGACCGAGCAGCAGGCCGAGCAGCTGCGCACGGTGATGGCGCACATCTTCCCCGAGGCCGTCACGCTCGTGCGCGAGGCCCGCGAAGGCCTGCAGTAGCCGCGATCAGGCCTGCGCCAGCGAGCCCAGCACGAGCTCGTCGTGCTCGGCTGGCTTGACGCTGCGGAACACGTCGCGGATCTTGCCGTCGGGCCCGATCACGAACGTGGTCCGCTCGTTGCCCATGTAGGTCCGGCCGTACCGGTTCTTCTCGACCCACACGCCGTAGCCCTCCGCCACGGAGTGGTCCTCGTCGGAGAGGAGCGGGAAGCCGAGGCCGAACTTCTCGTCGAACTTCGCGATCGGCTTGACCGGATCCGGCGAGACGCCGAGCACGACCGCGTCCGCGGTCTCGTAGTCGGCGCGGTGATCTCGCACGCCGCAGGCCTGCGTCGTGCACCCAGGTGTATCTGCCTTCGGGTAAAAGTAGAGAACGACGGTCTGGCCTCTGAGGTCCGACAGCTTCACGGGGCGGCCGTGCTGGTCGGGGAGGGTGAAGTCGGGTGCTTGGTCGCCGCGTTCGAGGGCCATGGCGCGCCGATCCTAACTGAGAAGTGGGCCCGCCGACGCCTGGGCCGGCCGACCCGCAAAACCTGCCAACGGAACACGAAAACCAAGACCGTGGCAGATAGCGCATGCCCCAGATGAACAACATGCCACGGTCGGTCCGGATGGCGCGGGCTGGCAGGTTTTGCAGGCCGCGGTCCCGTGGCGCTGGTCTGGAACCTACGGAGGACAAAGGTTGGGATCGCTCCTGACCTGCATTTCCTCGCACGCCGCTCGCCGTGCGGCGACCGGCGCGCGGATGAGCACGAAGGACGTGCAGAAACTCGCCCGGCTGACCGGGAAGCCGGCGGACGCGAGCTTCTGCAGGTCGCGAGCAAACCTCGGGCCGGGGACTCGTGATCAGTTCGTGACTAGAGCTGTCGCCGGGAAGGATCGAGCGCCCCCGGCAATCCTCAGGCGCACATCCACTACTACCGGGAGTAGCGCATGAAGAAGCTGGTCACCATCATCACCGTGGCGCTCGGTGCCGTCGGTGCCCTCGCCCCCGTAGCGTCCGCGGCAGGGGTCTGGACAGCGGTCAGCGTTCCCTCGACCGGGAACAACGTCGTATTGCTCGGCGCGTCCGCGCGCACCAACAGCGACGCGTGGGCGGTCGGACAGCAGTTCGTGGCCGCCGGACAGCCGCAGGCGCCGGCGGTGGCGTACCACTGGAACGGAACATCCTGGTCCCTGATGCCGACGCCGAACCTCGGCGAGTACGGCGCCCTGAGCTCGGTCAGCGCGAGCAGCGCGACCGACGCCTGGGCCGTCGGATTCACGGTCGTCGGACGTCGCGTGCACGGGACGCTGATCGAGCACTGGAATGGCTCGGCCTGGTCGGTCAACTCGCTCGACGCGATCACCGGCTACGCGGCCGGCCTGACCGGCGTCGTCGACCTGAGTCCGACGAACGCCTGGGCTGTCGGCCACGGAGGCAGCGGCGGACTCGTCGAGCATTGGAACGGAACGGCGTGGAGCACCGTGACGCTGCCCGATCCGGCGTTCACTCCCTCCTCGGGCAATGCCATCTCGGCTGACTCGGCCACGGACGTCTGGGTCGTCGTCAGCACGATCAGCGCCGCGCAATCCTCGGTTCCCGAGGCGCTTCACTACGACGGAACCAGCTGGAAGGTCGTAGCGGTGCCGCAGCCGAGTCAGGCCACCGGCACGCTCGGCGCGGTGACGGCGATCTCGCCCGCCAACGCGTGGGCGGTCGGCGAGGACATCGGCGCCGGTAGCGCAATCGGCGGCAGCACCCTGATCGAGCACTGGAACGGCAGCACGTGGAGCGTCGTCGCCAGCCCGACGCCGGGCGCGTATCCCTCGCTCGTCGGCGTCGCGGCCCGGTCGGCCAGCGACGTGTACGCGGTCGGGACGAACCTCCCGAGCGTCAACGGAGGACCCGAGCAGGCGATGATCCTGCGCTGGAACGGCAACGCCTGGTCGGTCGACTCAAGCGGCGCATTCTCCGGAGAGCTGTTCGCCGCGGCCACGTTCGCCGGCGCGGCAAATGAGTGGGCAGTAGGGGTCGGCGGGGGCAACCAGGGCCTGGTTCTCAGCCACGGCTAAGGCGTGAGCCGGCCCGCGAGCGAGGGTCCCGGCAACGGTTGCCGGGGCCCTTGCCCGTCGCTTAGGCGCCGGGCCCGGGGCGGTTCGGGCGGATCAGATGGCCGTAGCGATGGTCGAACTCGGCGCGGGCCTTGTGCGACAGGCTCCTCACCCCCCGCGTCGAGGTCCGGACTCCGAGGCGCACCGAGGCGCCCGCCAGCGCCAAAGTCAACAGCGCGCCGAAGTAGGGCGACTCGCGCGCCCACGGTCCGGCGATGTCGTAGGCCACCTCCTTCACGAGGCCGACGCCGAGGAGGGCACCGGGAAGGGTTGGTGAGCTCGGCTTCGGTACGGCTTGCACCCGGCGCTGGGCCGCTCCCCAGAGGAGGCCGAGGACAATCAGCGTCTCGAGCCCAGACTTCTCCACACGGGAGATCCCAAACAGGCGCTGCAACGTGCGGCGGCGCGCCTCGTCGGCGAACAGCAAGGCGACGCGCGCGTCGGCCGCGAACAGACCGGCGCCACCGAAGTAGCCCTCCCGGCGGATCGGGGCCAGCTTGTGTTCCGGCTCGGCCGCGCTCATCGCTCGATGGTGACGCTATGCGCGCCGGACGAAATCGCCATCACCCGCTTCGGATTAAGCAGGCGCTACTTGAGCAGCCGCGACAGCCGCCGGTCCTTGAGCAGCTTGCCCTCGGTCTGGCAGGCCGGGCAGTAGCACATCACGTAGTCCTCGTAAAACACCGCCTCGAGGCGGTCGCCACACCGAGGGCAGGGCTCGCCGTTGCGGCGGTGGACCGTGAGTGGCATCGGCAACTTGTCGGGAATCGGGAGCGACAGGGTGCTTTCGTAGTGCGCGATCGCGCCCCCGAGGATGTGGATCGTGGTCTCACGCAGGCGCTCTGCCTCGTCCTCGTCGAGATCCGAGCCGCGCTTGAAGGGCGAGATCTCCGCCGCGTGGAGGATCTCGTCGACCCACGAGCGCCCGATGCCGGCGATCACATGCTGGTCGCGGAGCAGCGCGTAGAGGGGCCGCGGCTGGTCGAGCAGCGGCCCGAACGGCGGCGGGTCGGGCCAGGCCTCCGGGCCGAGCTCGGCGATCGCCTCCTCGGCGGGCAGGTCCTCGGCGCGCAGCAGTTTGACCCACGCCCGCTGGCGCGTGCCGAACTCGCGCAGACGCAGCTCGCGTCCATCCGCCAGCCGGACCAGGAAGCGCGAGGTGCGGTCCCGTAGCGACGCGCGCGAGTCGAACAGCTGCAGGCGACCGGCGGACATGAGGTGGATCTCGATGGCGAGATCGCCGTCCAACTCGATCACGAACAGCTTGCCGCGGCGTCCAATGTGCTCGAACCGGCGGCCGGCCAGGGCGGTGAGCGGAGGGTCGAACGTCTTCAGAGCGTTGATCCCTGGCGCGAGGGCCGACTCGATCTCGCTGCCCGCGACGGCGGCGCCGATCAGGCGCGCGGTGATCTCGACTTCGGGCAACTCGGGCATGGCTTGATTCCAGGTTAGCTGGCGGACTTGAGCCGTCCCGAGCGCCGATAACCTGGCTCACGGGATGACCGTCAGCCTCGCTCCCGACGACATCGTTCGCACCCGTGCCGAGGCGGCCGCCAACGCGCGCGAGCCGCTGATCGTGCTCGAGCCGTTGACCCAGCAGTTGGCCGCGCATGGCCTGGAAGTGGCGGAGGATCTGGCCGCGACCCCGATCGGCGACGGCCACTCGAACGTCACCTTCGAACTGTCCACCGGCGTCGTGCTCCGCCGCCCCCCGCGCGGGCCGCTGCCGCCGAGCGCGCACGACGTGCTGCGCGAGGCGCGCCTGCTGCGCGCGCTCGAGTCAACGCCGGTCCGCGTACCGCGGGTGCTGATGGTGTGCGACGACCCTACGGCGATCGGGGCGCCGTTCTACGTGATGGAACGCGTCGCCGGCGAGGTGATCACGGACACGATCCCGGCCGCGCTCGACAATCCCGAGCAGCGCTTTCGCATCGCCGACGAGCTGATCGACGCCCTGGTCGAGCTGCACGGAATCGACTGGACGGAGATCGGCCTGGAAGGGTTCGGCAAGCCCACCGGCTACCTCGAGCGCCAGCTGAGGCGCTTCGGGGGCCTGTGGGAGCACAACCGCACGCGCGAGCTGCCCCAGGTCGAGGAGGTCGGCCGGTGGCTCGCGGCCAACCTGCCGCAGTCGCCCGCGGCCACGATCGTGCACGGCGACTTCCGGCTCGGCAACACGATGTTCGCCGCCGATGCGCCGGCGCGGCTGACGGCCATCTTCGACTGGGAGATGGCGACGATCGGCGACCCGCTGGCCGACGTCGGCTACCTGCTCATGCACTGGACCCAGCCGGGCGATCAGCTCGGGAAGTTCAACCTGAACAACGTGACGTTGCGGCCCGGCTTCCCGACGCGGGCGGAGCTGACGGCCCGCTACGAGGAGCGCTCGGGCCGTCGGATCGAAGCGGTGGACTGGTACGCGACGCTCGCGCTGTGGAAGGCGATCGTGTTCATGGAGGGCAACTACAAGCGGGCGATTGCGGGCTCGACCGACGACCCCTATCTGAAGTCGTTCGGCGACGGCGTGATCGAGATCGCCGACCGGGCGCTGGCAGTCTCGCGAGATGGCCTCTGAGGACGGCCGTTACGCCGGGCTGCTGGTCGATTGGGGCGGTGTCCTGACCACCGACCTGTTCGCGTCATTCCGCGCGTTCGCCGAGCGCGAGGGGCTCGAGCCCGACGCCGTACGACGGGTATTTCGCGAGGACGCGGCCTGCCGCGAGCTCCTGATCCGGTTCGAGACCGGGGCGGTGCCCGAGGAGGAGTTCGAGACGCGGCTCGCGGCGCATCTCGGCGTCGAGGCGCCGGGGCTGATCGACCGGTTGTTCGCCGGCTCGGTGCCGGACGACGAGATGGTCGAGGCGGTGCGCCGGGCGCGCGCGGGCGGCATCCGCACCGGGCTGGTGTCGAACTCGTGGGGAACGCGGCGCTATCCGAGAGAGCTGCTGGGCGAGCTGTTCGACGGCGTGGTGATCTCGGGCGAGGTCGGAATCCGCAAGCCGGCGCCGGAGATCTACCGTCTCGGCGCCGAGTGGATCGGGCTCGAGCCGGGCGCGTGCGTATTCGTCGACGACCTGCCCTTCAACCTCTCCCCCGCCGCCGAGCTCGGCATGGCGACGGTTCACCACCAACGGGCCGAGGCGACGATCGGCGAGCTCGAGCAGCTGCTGGGCGTGAGCCTGCGATGAGACGCCGCGCTGCGGTGGCGAGCCTCGTAGCGCTCGCCATCGCCGGCTGCGGCGGGTCGTCGGGGTCGATGAAGCGGCTGCGTGCGCAGGCCGGGCGCGTGTGCACGAAGGCGCTCGACGCGGGCGCTCTGATCCGGCCCCCAGCGGTCCCCGCGAGCACAGCCGCGTTCCTGCGCCACGGCATCGCGGTGCTCGGACCCGAGCTCGCCGGCCTGCAGCGGCTGCGACCGCCAAGCGAACGGGCGGATGAATACAGGGCCGCGGTCGACGCGCTCGACCGCGAGCTCACGATCCTCGCGGCAACGGTTCATGACCTCGACCGGGGCGCCAATCCGCTGCGCGCGATCAAGACGCTGCAGCGGAGGCTTGCTCCGGTCGAGGCCAGAGGGGATGCCGCCTGGCGGACGCTCGACGTCCCGGCGTGCGTGAACCGTTAGCTACTGCTTTAGAGCGAGGTCAGCTTGATCTTCTCGGTGCACGTCAAGTGGACCGTGTCAACGCTGGTGCACTTCATCGTGCCCTTCTTGCCGGCGGCCTTGGCGAACGCACCGGTGCCACCGGTCACGGTGACCGTGCCGGTCCACGCCTCGTTCGAGAAGCTCGACGACGAAAGCGCGCCGAAGCCCTCGCTGGGCGTCAGGTCGAACTTGCCGTGGATCGAGCCGTTGCCGAAGTACTGCCAGTACTTCCCGACCGTGTCGCCACTGTCGGGGACCTTGAAGTTGGCCTGCTCGATGCCCGACCCGAGCTGACTACAACGCGCGGGGCCGTACAACGTCCCGTTCGAGGGCGGCTGCTCCACGGACGGCTGCCCGGCCGGGGGTACGGTGCCCAACGAGAGGTGACACTTGACGACGATGCCCTTCGACGGCTTCGGAGCCGTCTTGGCCCCGGCCGCGTTAACCGAAAACCCGACCACGACTGAGACCACGGCGAGCGCGGTCGCAACGAGGCAGATACGACGTTTCACGAGTACCTCCAGGTCTTTCTGATATCGAAAACGCCCTCCCGGCGGCCCGACCCGCCACCGAACTGAGCGATCTAACACCGAACGAGGCCCCGGGGGCCCGGGCACCACTGCGCCCGGGCCCACGTGGCGTCATCTCATCCTGATCAGCCGATCCTTCTGATCGTGGCACGGTCCGCCGCCAGCACGTTCTTCGGCAGCGGCGCGAAGTCGAGCGACGGTCCGAACCGCTGTCCGGCGCCGATCGCATAGGTGAAGAACGACTGCAGCAGGCCTCCCTGCGGCGCGGTCGTCGGCACGATGGCGTAGGTGAACGTCGAGATCGGATAGGCGCTCTTGGCGCGCTTGGGCGGATTGACGATCGTCGCCTGGTTGTCGGACTGGAGCCTGCCCACGGCCGCGGCGGCCTCGATCGCGCTCAGGTTCGGAACCACGTAGTGGCCCGAGGCGTTCTTGATCCCGATCGCCGGCAGGCGATTCGCGATCAGGTACGAGACGGCGATGTAGGCGATCGCACCGTTGGTGCCCGCTTCGGCGCTCGCCAGGCCCGCGTTGCCCCTGGCACCGACGCCGGTCGGGAAGCTGACCGAGGTCGAGCTGCCGACCCTGCCGGCGAACGCGCTGGAGACGTCCGCGAGGTACCGGGTGAACGCGTACGTGTCGCCCGACGAATCGCTTCGCCACAGGACGGTGATCTGCGTGCTCGGGATCGAGGTGCCCTTGTTGAGGTTCTTGATCCTCGGATCGGCCCAGTTGGTGATCTGCCCGAGGTAGATCGAGGCCAACACGGGGCCGGTCAGATGGAGGCTGTGCTGTCCGCGCGCGAACCGGACCCCGTCGACGCGATAGCTCACGCCGGTCGCGCTCAGCGCCCAGGGGATCTGGACGCAGTTGGCGCACGGAGGCGTCGAGTAGACAGACAGCGGCGCGTCAGAGGCGCCGAAATCCACCAGTCCTCGTGCGATGTCGGTGTAGCCGGTACCCGAGCCGACGCTGCCGTAGTTGACGGTGTTGCCGGTCGATTGACCCCAGGCCGCGGCCCATTCTGCCTCGATCGGGGCGACCAGAGTCGACCCGGCGCCGTTGAGCGTGGCGGCGGAGGCGGCGGCGGTGCTCAGGCCGAAGACACAGCCGGCAAACAGCGCCGCGCAGGTCAATCTGGCCAATAGCTTCGAGCGCAATGCAGTGTTCCTTTCCTCTTGGGAATCCCGATTCAGCTCGACGTGGCCCGGCCGCCCCTCGCGAGCAGCGCTAAGCATCCCGTATGCAGATTTGAGCAACTGTGGCCAACTTGTGACCATGTTGTTGAAACCCTGTTATCGGCCCGAAGCGGATCAGACCCGCCGCGAACGTTTTCCGTACCCTGCGCGCCGTGTCTTCGGGGACGATGTCGAGCCCAGGGGGACCGGGCGCGCGTACACGCCGGCGAGCCCGCCCCAAACCGGCCAGCCGTACGGGCGATCGGGTGCTGTTCGCGCTGTGCGCGCTGGCCTGCCTCATCGTCGTCCTGACCCTGGCCGACGTCGTCTATCAGCTGGCCAACAACGCACGGCCGGCGATCTCCAAGTTCGGGCTCGGGTTCCTGGTGCACAGCACGTGGAAGCCCGGCTTCCGCGAGGAAGGCGCCGGCGCGCTGATCTACGGCACCCTGGTCAGCTCGTTCTTCGCGCTCGCGCTGGCCACTCCGCTTGGGGTCGCGATCGGCCTCTATCTGAGCATGATGGCGCCGCCGCGGGTGCGCGCCACGGTGGGGCCCCTGGTGGAGATGCTCGCGGCCGTCCCGAGCATCATCTACGGCTTCTGGGGCATCGTCGTCCTCGTTCCGTTCGTGCTCAGCATCGAGCCCGGGCTGCACGGCGCGCTCGGCTTCATCCCGCTGTTCGGGAACCCCGCGACGATCGGGATCAGCGTGCTGGCCGCCGGGCTCGTGCTCACGGTGATGATCCTGCCGATCATCTCCGCGCTGAGCCGTGATCTGTTCCTGACCGTTCCCGGCGAGCTGAAGGACGGCGCCGCGGCACTCGGCGCCACGCAGTGGGAGATCATCCGCGGCATCGTCCTGCCCAGCACCGCCTCGGGGGTCGGGGCGGCGGTGGTGCTGGGGCTGGGCCGAGCGCTCGGCGAGGCGATCGCGGTCTCGTTTGTCATCGGCGACACGAACACCGCCCACGCCTCGTTGTTCGCGCCGGGATCGACCCTCGCCGAGCGGATCGCCAACCAGTTCCAGGGCGCGATCAACGAAACGCAGATCGCCGCGATGTTCTACTGCGGCCTGATCCTCGTGGTGATCGGAATGATCACGAGCCTCGCCGCGCGCGCCATCGCGCGCCGGTTCGACGTCAACCGGGCGCTCGGGGCCACGATATGAGCACTGGTACGCCGCTGGTGCTGGGCGAGACGGGGCTGTTCGACCCGGCCGCGCCACTGACGCCGTCCGGCAATCTGCGCCGCCGGACCTGGGTCAACAGCCTCGTGCGCCTCACGTCGACGGCGGCCGCGGTGTTCGCCGTCGCCATCCTCGTGATCGTCATCTTCGGGGTCGTGCAGCGGGGGATCTCGTCGCTCAGCCTCGCGTTCATCATCGACACCCCGCAGGGCTTGGCGGGCGGCGGGATCTTCAACTACATCGTGGGCACGGTCGAGGTGATCGCCCTTGGGGCGATCATCGCGCTCCCGCTCGGGATCCTGACCGGGCTGTACCTGACCGAGTTCGCCGGCCCAAGGTCGCGAGTGGCGAGCGTGATGAAGCTGGCACTGGACATGATGCAGGGCCTGCCCACGATCGTCGTCGGGCTGTTCATCTACGGGCTGATCGTGATCCCGCAGCACGCCCAGTCCGGGCTGGCCGCCTCGCTCGCGCTGGCGATCGTGATGCTCCCGCTGATGGCACGGTCGAGCCAGGAGGTCCTGCTGCTCGTCCCGAACAGCCTGCGCGAGGCGGCGGACGCGCTCGGGGTGAGCCGCTGGCGGACGGTCGTCAGCGTGATCGTCCCCTCGGCACTCGGCGGGATCGCCACGGGCGCGATCCTGGCCATCGCGCGCGCCGCCGGCGAAACCGCGCCGGTCCTGATCTGCAATTCGATCTACGACCCCAACAACACGTCGCTCAACATCCTCCACGGCGTTCCGACCATCCCAATGCTGATCTACACGTCGGTCGATCTGCCGCTCCCGGACGCGGTGGCGCGCGCGTGGACCGCCGCGCTCGTGCTGGTTGTGGTCATCCTGTGTGCGAACATCGGCGCGCGCGTGATGCTGGCGCGCACCCGTGCCAAGATGGGAATATGACGACCTGGGACCGGACCGCGAGCAATCCCGGGGGCGATCGGTCGGCGTCCGGTCGCGTGCGCCTGCGCACCGAACCGGTGCTCCCCGTCCTGCGCCCGGAGACCAACGGAGCGCAGGCCGATGCCAACCGCGTGGCGGTGTTCGACATCCGCGACATGGCGGTCTTCTACGGGAGTAACTGCGCGCTGGCCCACACGTCGCTGAAGATCTACCGCAACCTCGTCACCGCGGTGATCGGCCCGTCGGGGTGCGGGAAGTCGACCTTCATCCGCAGCCTCAACCGGATGAACGACGCGATCCCCAGCTTCAGGATCGAGGGCCAGGTCCTCTACCACGGACACGATCTGTACGGGAGCGGCGCCAACCGGGTCGAGGTGCGCCGGCGGATCGGGATGGTGTTCCAGAAGCCGAACCCGTTTCCCAAGTCGATCTACGACAACGTCGCCTGGGCGCCGCGCAACCTCGGGATGAAGCATCGGCTCGACGATCGGGTCGAGCAGGCGCTGCGGCAGGCCGCGCTGTGGGACGAGGTCAAGGATCGCCTGAAGCAGAGCGCGCTGGGCCTGTCGGGCGGTCAGCAGCAGCGGCTGTGCATCGCCCGCGCGATCGCGATCGAGCCGGACGTGCTGCTGCTGGACGAGCCCGCGTCGGCGCTCGACCCGGTGTCCACCGCCGCGATCGAGGAGTTGATTCTCAAGCTCAAGACCCGCTTCACGATCGCGATCGTCACCCACAACATGCAGCAGGCCGCGAGGGTGGCGGACCGGACGGCGTTCTTCACACTCGACATGACCGGTCCGGAGCGGTTCGGGACGCTGGTCGAGTACGGCGACACCGAGACGATCTTCCGCGGCGCCACCGACTCGCGCACCCGCGACTACGTCGCGGGCCGGTTCGGCTAGAAGATCGAGTCGCTCGTCACCTGCTGCAGGATCGGCTGCCCGCACTGCCAGCAGAACGAGGCGCCGGTGCTGTGCGGCGCGCCGCAAGACGCGCACGCGCCGGCCTCGGCGGTGTTTTCGAGGCGGAGGATCCGCTCGATCTCGCTCAGCTCGGAGTCGGCGTCCTGGAGCGCGGCGGCGCGCTTGACGATTACCTCGACCCGGATCCGATCGCGGATCGCCATCTCGTAGACGAGGCCGCCCAGATCCCACTGGAGCTCGGCGACGCGCGCCTTGAGCACGTCGCGCCGGCGCTCGAGGTCGACGATCTGGGTCTCGGTCGGAGTCGAGCTCTGACCGGGCCCTCCGATGGCCTTCAGCGGCGAGGAGTCCCGGCGACGAATTGGCAATGGCACGGTCGCTGCTCCTCAGTTACCGAAGAAGTTTCCGTTGAACTTGCCGCCCGAGCACCCGGCCTGGCCATTGCTACACGACCCACCGGTGGTGACCGTAGGCGGAGCCAGGTGCTTCGAGTTGCCCAGTACCTTGCCGGCGGCCTGGGTGGCTTTCTTCTGGACCGCGGCCGTAGGCGCGGCGGGGGTCTTGGCGGCCGCCTTCGCTTTGGCCTTTTTCTTGGACGTGGACCCGGTGGTCGTCGTGGTCGGCGCGGTCGACGTGGGGGCGCCGCTCCCGCCCTGCACCGTGATGACCTGCGGAGGAGCGGCCGCTCGCTGTGCGCTCGTGTTGTTGTTGTCTCCGATCAGGAAGCCAAGGCCGATCGCCAGGAGGAGCACGCCGACTCCGGCTACGAGCGTCGTGCCGGCGGACATCGTGGGCCGGCGCCGCGGCCGGACGGTGCGCGTCTGGCGCGTGGTGACCTGTGTGACCGGCGGCGCGGTCGGGAACCTGGACTGACCGCGGCGCTCGCCGCACTCGACGCAATAGCGTTGGTCGTGCTGCAGCGGGGCGCCGCACGCGGTGCAGCGATCCTCGGTCCCTGCCGTCGGCACAGCCGGGAGCTCGCGGGTGGGGTCCTCGCCTCCGGTACCGTCCCCGCTCTTCTCCACGTCGGTAGCCAGCGTCTCTTCTCCGTGTTCGTCCGTTGATCGTTTGAGGTGCCCCGCGGGGCAAGTATCGGGGCCGTCTAGGCGACTAATGTGACCAAGACGTAATGGAAGCGACGATAGCGAGCGGGAAAGCGCGGTCTGCTCTCGATATCAAGATGTTCACAACTTTCCGAATGACTGACACGACACTCATCGGTCGCCGATGACCTCTTCAGATTCTCCTGTCACCCAGTCGGGCAGCGCCGCGCATTGCGCGGAGTGCCAGGCGCGGCTGGCCCACGACCAGCGCTACTGCGTCGAGTGCGGGACCCGGCGGGGGCCGTTGCCGACCGACGTGTCCCAGATGATCGGCGCCATCCACGAGCAGGGCCCGGCCGCCACACTGCCCGCCGGTGCGCCGCTGGCCGACTCGCTCGCGGACATCGACGAACGTCCGGCGCGGGTGGAGTTCGCGATGCCCGGGTCGCGCGCCGCCGCGGTCGCCGTGATCTGCATGCTCGGGTTCGGGGTGATCGTCGGCTCACTGGCCGGCGGCACGCCCGTCCAGACCCTGGCCGCGGCGCCGCTCATCGTCGTCGGACTGAACCACCCGGCGAGCACCGCGCCGGCTTCTCAGGTGGTGACTTCCCCGGATGACTCGGGCGGCGCGGTCGCGGCCGCCGCTCCGGCGACGACGACCCCCGCTCCGCAGACGGTCGCGCAGACTCCGGTCGACACCTCCCCGCTCCCGATCACGCCGGTCGACACGACCCCGGCCGGATCGACCTCCGGCCTGCCGCCGGTCAAGCACGTGTTCCTGATCGTCCTGTCCGACCGCGGCTTCTTCCAGTCGTTCGCCTCGCACGGCGGCTATCTGAGTGGCGCGCTGCGCCGGCAGGGCGAGCTCGTGCAGAACTACTACGCGGTCGCCGGCTCGCCGCTCGCCAACGAGATCGCGATGACGAGCGGCCAGGGCCCGACCGCGCAGACCGCGACCGACTGCCCGAAGTTCTCCCGCATCACGCCCGCGCACAAGGGCCCGCGCGGCCAGGTGCTGGGGAACGGGTGCGTCTACCCAGGGCACACCAAGTCGCTCGCGAGTCAGCTGACCGCGGCGGGTCAGACCTGGAAGGCGTATGTGGGAGGGGTCGGGAGCAGCGCTCAGACCGCGTGCCGCGTGCCGAAGCTCGGCTCGAACCAGCCGCAGATGGCCACCGCCCACACCGAGTACCTGGCCTGGCGCAACCCGTTCCTGTACTTCCACTCCTTGACCTCTGGCGCGGCGTGTCACAAGAACGAGGTCGGGTTCGGCCGGCTCGCCACTGACCTGAAGAGCGAGCAGACCACCCCGTCGCTGGCCTACATCATCCCGCCGGTGTGCGCCGACGCCAGCGAGGCCCCGTGCAAGCACGGAGCGAAGCCCGGCCTCGCGGCGGCAAACCGGTTCTTGAAGACCGTGGTGCCCGAGATCAAGCGCTCGGCGGCTTACAAGAACGGCGGTCTAATCGCGGTCACCTTCGACCAAGCCCCGCAGACCGGTACCCACGCCGACCCGAGCGCCTGCTGCAACGGCCCGGCCTCGTATCCCAACCTGCGCCGCCTGCTCCCCGCCGTGCCGGCGGTTCCGCCGGCGGCGATGGGCGAGGGAACGACGACGACGTCGACCACCGGCACGACGACGACCGGCACGACACCGACCGACACCACCGGCACGACCACCACGGCCACGACGCCGACCGACACGACGACCGCGCCGACGACGCCCACCGACACCACCGGCACCACGACGACGAGCACGACGCCCACCGACACGACCGGTACGACGACGACCCCGGCTGACCTGGGCGCCGGCGCCACCACGCCCACCGGGGGCGGCGGCCAGGTCGGGCTCCTGCTGATCTCACCCTACGTCAAGGCGAACAGCACCGACGTCGTGGACTACTTCAACCACTTCTCGCTCCTGGCGTCGATCGAGAACCTGTTCGGACTGCACCGCCTCGGTTACGCGGGCGCCATCGCACTGCCGACGTTCGGCGCCGGCGTGTACAACGCCTACGCCGGCTAGCCCGGCTTACTCCGCCGTCTCGATCGACTCGATCACCGGGGGATCCACGGGACGATCGCCCGCGCCGGTCGGCAGGCCCTCGATCGCGTCGACGGCGTCCATCCCCCCGGTCACCTGGCCGAACACCGTGTGCTTGCCGTCGAGCCAGGGCGCGGCGCCGACGGTCACGATGAAGAACTGCGAGCCGTTGGTGTTGGGGCCGGCATTTGCCATGGCCAGCGCGCCGCGCACGACCTTGTGGGAGTTGATCTCGTCGGCGAAGGTGTAGCCGGGGCCGCCGGTGCCGGTGCCCTGGGGGCAGCCGCCCTGGATCATGAAGTCGGGGATCACACGGTGGAAGATGACCCCGTCGTAGAAGTGGTCATTCGCCAGCTTGAGGAAGTTGGCGACGGTTTCGGGCGCGTCCTCGTCGAACAGCTCGAGGTCGATCGGGCCCAGGCTGGTGTTCATTCGCGCAGTTGACATGCCGCCCAGCCTACTCAGCTGTCGTCGTTGACGGCGGTCTGGACCGCGTTGATGGTGGCGGTGACGCCGACACTCGCTGCTGGATTGGCCGGCGAGGCGTCCTCTGCACAGGTGATCGCGATCGCCTGCGGAGAGCCCACGATCGAGACCGGAAGAACGAGCGGGATCGTTCCGGACGCCATGGTGGCGTTCGAGCCGCCGAGGTTCGCGTCGAAGTGGCCGGTCGTGCTCAAAACCCCGGTCACCGTCAACGTGCACGTGACGTCGAGGGATTGCGGTGCGGCCCCTTCGACGGCGGCGACCTGGACGTTGCCGATCGCCAGGTACGAGGACCCGGCCGGCCCCACCGGCAGCGACACCGACGCGACCTGCGTCTGGGCCGGACCCAGCATCGTCGCTCGCGGCAGCGCTCCGTACTCGCTCGGCAGCGCCGGAGTGCACGTCACGTTCCCCGCGGTGGTCAGCGACTGGATCGCGCCGATCGAGCACGAGCTCGTAACCCGCAACTGCACCTGGCTCGAGTTCACCTGTCGGGCGCCGACCGCGCCCGGCGCGATCTTGGTCACGCCGACGGAGTTCGGCCTCAGCTTGGCCGCCCCCACCGAGAAGTTCTGGAGCTGGGCGTTGCCGACGCTGTTCGCGGGGATTCGGATCGCCGCCCAGCCGGCGCCACCGAGCGCGACGAACAGGGCCAGGAACGAGACGACCAACGGCGCCGAGGGGCGCAGGCGCAGCAGGCTCATGGGGCCACCTCCGGGTTCGGGCTGTGCCGCGAACGCTATCCGGGCCCGTCACACCGGCGCCCCCGGCCGGCCTCGCGCGCCCCCGCAAGGCCGGCCACTTCCCCACAGATCAGCCGTTCGCGGCGGTCTGAATCGAGTTGACGGTCGTGTCGACCGCCACCGTGGGCGTCGTCGTGTTCGGGGTGGCGGTGTCGGTGCAGCTGACCGTCGCGGTTTGCGCGCTCGTCGCCGACGCCACGGGCAGGACGAGCGGAATCGTCCCGGCCTGGGCATGGTCGTTGTCGACAGCGACGGCGAGGCTCTTGGTGGTGGTCGTGGTCGACGACGGGGTGATGGTGCCCGGCGGCACCGACAGCGTGCAGTCGACCTCGACCCGTTGGGGCGTGGCGGCGGTGGTGCTGATCACGGCGTGCGGATAGGCCAGGACCAGGTACGAGGACCCGGCGGCGAGCGACTGGGTCGCGACCGAAGTGGCGCTCGTGCCCAGCGTGACGGCGGACGCGCTGGTCCCCACCTCGTTCGGCAACGTCGGCGTGCACGTCACGCTGCCGGACGGCGAGATCGCCTTGACCGCGCCGGTCGGGCAGGTCGTGCCGACCCGGAGCTGCACCTGGCTCGAGTTGACCTGCTTGGCCCCGACCGACCCGTTGATGATCTTACGGGTGCCGACCGCGTTGGCTTTCAGCTTCCAGTTGCCCACGCTGCCGTTCTGAAGCTGGGCATTGCCGACGCTATTCGCGGGCAGGTTGATGGCGGCGTAGCCGACGCCGCCGAGGGCGACGAACAGAGCCACGAACGAGATCACCAGCGATACCGAGGGTCGCCGGCGCACAAGCGATTTGAAACGCAAAGTCCATTACCTCCACGTGTTTGGTCACCGGCCTAACAACCGGATTGCGTGTCACGGATCGGAACACATGGGGGCAGCGCGAGTCGCGGCGGCCGTTGGTGCAGCTGACAGAGACCTGACACGCCGGCGCGCCCGGGCGTGCAGGAGCGCGTCAGCCGGCCGCCGGCTCCAGCTTGACCAGCTGGCCGCAGACCTCGGTGCCGCTGACCGAATCGACCACGCGGTCGGCGTCGTCCTCGGGCACCTCGAGCAGCGTGAAGCGCTCGAGCACCTGGACGTTGCGCACCGCCTCGCCGTCCAGCCCGGTGGCGGCGGTGATGGCGTGGATGATGTCGGACGGCTCGAGCCCGGAGCTTCGGCCCATGGACACGATCAGCTTGCGCCCGTGCCCGTCGCCGTCACCCGGATCGTGGGGCTTGGAGTGGCGGCGCGGCTTGGGCTTGACCGCGGTGGGGGCGACGCGGGCGTCCTCCACCCACGGCGCGAGCGTCACACCGGCGTGGTTCTCGATCGCCCGCAGCTCGCGCTTCTGCTGAGGCTCGAAGAACGTGATCGCGCGCCCGCTTCGCCCGACCCGGCCGGTCCGGCCGATCCGGTGGACGTACACGTCAGGGGAGGTCGGCACGTCGTAGTTGATCACGTGCGAGACGCCCGAGATGTCCAGCCCGCGCGCGGCGACGTCGGTGGCGACGAGGAGCGGCAGCCGGCCGTCCTTGAACGAGATCATCACCCCGTCGCGGGCGCCCTGGGTCATGTCGCCGTGGATCGCCTTGACGTCCATCCCCCGATCGCGCAGGGTCCGGAAGAGCTGCTCGCACCGGATCTTGGTCCGCACGAACACAATCGCCTGGTCGGGTCGCTCGGCCCGCAGAACCTCCACGAGGCGGTCCGGCTTCTCGCGGGCGGGGACCTCGAGGGCAAACTGCTCGACGGTCTCGACCGTCAGCGTGGCGGTTTGCACCTTCACGGTGACCGGGTCATACAGGTACTGGTCGGCGAGCCGGCGGATCTCCAGCGGCATGGTGGCCGAGAACAGGGCGGTCTGACGGCTGGAGGGAGTCAGCGCGAGGATCCGCTCAACGTCCTCGAGGAAGCCGAGGTCGAGCATCTCGTCGGCCTCGTCGAGGACCACGAACCGGCACCCGTGAAGCATCAGCATGTGGCGGGAGATCAGGTCCTTCACGCGCCCGACCGTCCCGACCACGACGTGGCCGCCGGCGCGCAACTGCGCCGCCTGGGAGCGGATCGGCGCGCCGCCGAACACCGCCACCACGTCGACGCCCTTGCGCTTGCCGTAGGCGCGTAGGGCCTGGGTGACCTGGATGCACAGCTCCCGGGTCGGGGTCAGGACAAGGCCCTGGACGTCGCGCTCGGCCGGGTCGACGTGCTGGAGCATCGGCAGTCCGAACGCGGCCGTCTTGCCCGATCCGGTCTGAGCCTGGCCGATCACGTCGAGGCCCTGGAGCAGCGGCGGGATCGCCTCCTCCTGAATCGGGCTCGGCGACTCGTAGCCGACGTCGTGAACGGCTTCGAGGATGTCCGGGGCCAGCCCCAGATCGGCGAAAGTGGGCATTACTACTCAAGATAGACGGGAAAGCCCGCTCGATGGCGTCCAGGTTGGACAATCGCCACTTGAAAAATAATCATTCGGAGCCTAATCTTTAGGAACCGAAGGGATATTCCGATAACCAGGGTGAGCCCCTCGGACAAGGAACCGCCGCGTGAACGATCAGCAAGACGCCATCAGCCGGCACGTCTGGCGCATCAGCGCGGTCGTGGTCATCGGGTCGATCATGTCGATCCTCGACACCACGATCGTCAACGTCGCGCTCGAGACGCTGTCGCGCGAACTGCACGCGACGATCTCGGAGATCCAGTGGGTGGTGACGGCGTACATGCTGTCGCTCGCCGCGGTGATCCCGATCACCGGCTGGGCGGCGAAGCGGTTCGGCGCCAAACGCGTCTACATCCTCTCGCTCGTGTTGTTCACCGCCGGCTCAGCGCTGTGCGGCCTGGCGACCGACACCACCCAGCTGATCCTCTTCCGCGTGCTCCAGGGCGTCGGCGGCGGGATGATCCTGCCGCTCGGGCAGCTGATGCTGGCCGAGGCCGCCGGGCCGAAGCGGATGGGTCGCGTGATGAGCGTGGTCGCGATTCCGATGATGCTCGCGCCGATCCTTGGCCCCACCCTGGGTGGCGTGATCCTGCAGAACATGAGCTGGCGCTGGATCTTCTTCGTGAACATTCCGATCGGCGTGATCGGGGTCATCGCCGCCCTGCGTGTGCTTCCGAAGGTCAAGCCGGGACCGGTGGAGCGCCTCGACGCCAGGGGCCTGGCGCTGATGGCGACCGGGCTCCCGCTCCTCACATACGGGCTGGCCGAAGTCGGCGTCACGGGCAGCTTCAGCTCGCCGAAGGTGATCGTCCCGTTCGTGCTCGGCATCGCGCTCGTGGCCACGTTCCTGTTGCACGCGCTGCGCGTGCCGAACCCGCTGCTCGACGTGCGGCTATTTCGCCGCACCACCTTCGCCTCGGCGTCGTTCGCCATGTTCTGCCTCGGCGCCGCGCTGTTCGGCGGGATGATCCTGCTGCCTCTGTACTGGCAGAACGTTCGCTTGGAGAGCGTCATCGTCACCGGCCTGCTGGTCGCGCCGCAGGGCCTCGGCGCCGCGTTCGCGATGCCGATCGCCGGCAAGCTGACCGATCGCATGGGCGGCGGTCCGCTGGCGCTGTTCGGCGTGACGCTGTGCACCGTGGCCACCATCCCGTTCGCGCTGATCGGCGCCCACACCTCGATCGTGTGGCTGTCGGTAGTGATGTTCATCCGCGGAATCGGGATCGGATTCGGCTTCATGCCGGCCATGGCGGCGGCGTTCGCCTCGCTCAAGCGCTCCGAGTTGTCCACCGCGACGCCCCAGCTCAACGTGTTGCAGCGCGTCGGCGGGTCGATCGGTACCGCAGTGCTGGCGGTCGTCCTTCAGCGCGCCCTGACCGGCGTGCACACGCCGAGCGGCGCGGCGCACGCGTATGGCACCGCGTTCTGGGCTTCAGCCGGCCTGTCTGCGCTGGCCATCATCCCGTGCATCATCCTGGTGCGCGCGGAGCGTGCGGCGCGGGCGGTCCAGGCCGAGCCGGTCGAAGCGTCGCCTGAGGCGCTGGCGGAGGCGATCGCGGCGTGAGCGCCGAGCGTCTACACGCGCCGGGCGACGTGGTAAGCGAGCGCGAGCAGGGCAGCCCCTCCGAGCAGGTCGCGCGATCGTTCAAGCGCGCGATGGCTGCGGTGCGACGGTTGCGCGGACGCGAGACCCACCGACCGGGCGAGCTCACCGACGCGCAGTACGGCCTGCTGTTCTGCCTTCGCGACCAGACTCAGATGTCGGTGCGCGACCTCGCGTATGCGGCCGACCTGAGCCCGGCGAGCGTGACCGAGATGCTGGAAGGACTCTTGGCCGCCGGCCTCGTCGAGCGCGAGCGCTCCGACCGCGACCGGCGCGTCGTGCTCACGTCGCTCACCGACAGCGGGCGCGGGCTGGTCGAGGAGCGCCGGGCGCGCTTCGAGCCGCGGTTCCGCGCCGCCCTGGAGCCCTTCAGCGAGGACGAACTCGTGATAGCCGCCGCCGTGCTCGACCGGTTGCGCGATCTCTTCGAGGAGATCGCCGACGAGCGCGGCGCCTAGCTCGGGCGCAGGGTCGATCTCGATCAGCTCGTCGAGCAGGGCCATCATCGCCGCGTGGTCCTCGTCGGACCGGCGCCCTCGGCGGCCGCCGAGCGCGCGGACCACGTAGTAGGCGATCTCGTCGCGCGGACCCTCGGGGTCGGGCGGCGACATGAGCGTGCCGTGGCGTACCGGGCACTCGATCGTGCGCGGCGGGAAGGTCGGCCCGTCCTGATGCTCGGTGCGCGGCCGGTCCGCGGATCGCGCGAGCTGATTGACGCGTTGCTCGAGCTCGCCGTCGAGGAGGGATGGATCGCCGAGACGGTGCCGCCTGACGCGGCGGTCGCCCTCGCTGAGGAGGACAGACCGACCGGTCGGTATGACCCGGTCCGGCAGGGCGGGTGAAGTGGCCGGACGACCCGGGGCGATGCTGATGGCCGAGCTCTGGGGCCGTGATGGGGTCAGCGCAGCGACCTCGAGCTCCAGCACACCCTCGGCCTGACCCGCAGCCGACTGACCGAGCTCCTGCGCACGCTCGCCGCCCACGGCGTCCTGGCCTCCTATCCCGAGCCGCGCGAGACACCCGGGCGGCCACGGATGATCTACTCGATCCGCGAGCCGTGAGCGCCTAGGAGCCGCCGAACGCGAGGCCGTCGAGGTGCGAGCTGCCCTTGCGGGTGTCGCGCACGCCGAAGGAGACGTTGAACGCCCCGCCGGGGCCGTCCGCCTGGGCGAACTGCACCTTGCCGGGGAGCAGGATCGGCTTCTTGAACGCCACCTCGACCGTGAACGCGTCGGGCAGGCGCGGCGCGAGCGCGGCCAGGCAGCGCGCCTTGGTCCACATGCCGTGCGCGATCGCGGACTTGAACCCGAACAGGCGCGCGCTGAGCGGGTGCATATGGATCGGGTTCAGGTCTCCGCTCACCGATCCGTATCGCCGGCCCAGATCCCCCGGAAGCGTCCAGGTTGCGCTGGCGGGGAGGTCCTCGGCGCTCGGGATCTCGCTCCCGGGCGCCGGCGCGTCGCCCGAGCCACCACCCCTTTTCAGGTTGGTCGAGGTCTCCTCCCACACGAGCTCGTCGCCGATGCGTGCCTCGGAGAGCAGCGAGAACTGCCTCCCGCGCGGATGGTCCTCGAGCGGCGTCGCCGATACCGTGACCTGGAGTCGTTCGCTTGTCCGAATCGACCGGTGCTGGACGATCCGGTTGTAGACGTGGACCAGGCCGATGGCCGGGAACGGAAAGCTCGAGTCGGTCATCAGCGAGAGTTGGAGCGGGAACGCGAGGATGTGGAGATAGGTCGCCGGCAGCGTGTCGCGCAGGTCGAACCCGCACACCCGGTTGTAGGCCGTGAGACGGTCGGGGTCGATCGAGACGTCGGTCAGGCGCAGCGTGAGGTCCGGAACGTCGCGGCCGCCACCACCCACTCCGACGAACGGGAGGTGCGATGCGCCCGGGATCATCGCCGCGCCCGCGCGCGCGAACAGCGGCAGCATCGAGGGGGAGCTGGTGAGTTCTCGGGTCGGCACTTACGCCCCCACGAGGCTCTGCCCGCACACCCGGACCACGGTGCCGTTGACCCCGCCCGAGGCCGGGCTCGCGTACCAGGCGATCGCCTCGGCCACGTCGACGGGCAGGCCGCCCTGCGCCAGGCTGTTCATGCGACGGCCCGCCTCGCGGGTGGCGATCGGCATCGCGGCGGTCATCTGGGTCTCGATGAACCCGGGCGCGACCGCGTTGATGGTCAGGCGCTTCTTGCCCACGACGGGCGCCATCGCCTCGACCATCCCGATCACGCCGGCCTTCGACGCGGCGTAGTTGGTCTGGCCGGCGTTGCCGGCGATCCCGCTCATCGACGAGACCGACACGATCCGGCCGTTCTCGCGGATCGCCTCTCGCGCGAGGAGTGCCTCGTTGATGCGTTCCTGGGCGGTCAGGTTGATGTCGATGACCTTATCCCACTGCTCGTCGGACATCCGCCCGAGCGTCTTGTCGCGGGTGATGCCGGCGTTGTGGACGACCACGTCGACCCCGCCGTGGTGCTCGAGAAGGTGATCGGCGATCCGCGCCGGCGCGTCGTCGTCGGTGATGTCGAGGATCAAGGTCGATCCGCCGACCTCGCCGATCGTCTCGTCCAGCTCGCGCTGCAGTCCCGGCACATCGAGGCCGACCACGTGCGCGCCGTCGCGGGCGAGGACCTGCGCGATGGCGCGGCCGATGCCGCGCGAAGCGCCGGTGACCAGCGCGAGCCTGCCGGCGAGCGGGTGCTCCCAGTCGATGCCCTCGGCGGTGAGGGCGCTTGCGCCGATGCGCACGACCTGACCTGATATGTAGGCCGACTTCGGGGAGAGGTAGAACCGCAGCGTCGACTCGATCTGCCCCTCGGCTTTCTTACCGACGTAGATCAGCTGCGCGGTGGCGCCCTTGCGGACCTCCTTGCCGATCGAGCGCACGAACCCCTCGAGCGCGCGTTGGGCGGTCGCCTGACGCGGGTTCTTGGCGTCGCTCGGCGGGGTACCCAGGACGATCACGCGCCCCGAGCGCCTTATACGTCGGATCGTGGGATGGAAGAACGTGAACGCCTCGCGCAGCTGTGCGGAATCGGCGATCCCGCTGGCGTCGAACACGAGCGCCTGGAACGTCTGCTCCTCGTCGGCAGCCTCGGCGTTGAATATCTTCGCGTTGACACCCGCCTCGGCCGCTGCGCTGCGCACATCGTCGTGGAGGGGTGTGTGGACCTCGGCTTCGATGTTGGCCAGGACCTGGGCTGTGGCGCCGGCGAGGCGGGCACCCGGCGCCGCGCCGAACAGCACCGGGGCGGGTGGGTTCCCCATCACGGGCTCGCCGCGCTGATAGCGCTCCAGCTTGACCGGCGAGGGAAGGCCGATCTGCTTGGAGACGATCTTCCCGATCGGGGTGTTCACCAGTTGCTGATAGCGGTCGCTCATGCTGCCTCCATGATCGCGGTCACGCCGAGGCCGCCGGCCGCGCAGATCGAGATCAGCCCGCGGCTCGAGCCGTTTTGCTGTTGAAGCGTCTTGGCCAGGCTGGCGACGATGCGCCCGCCGGTGGCGCCGAACGGGTGGCCCGCCGCGAGCGAGCCGCCATGGGTGTTCAGCTTGTCGCGGTCGATCGGGCCGAGCGGTGCGTCAAGCCCGAGCTTTTCCTTGCAGTAGACCGGGTCCTCCCAGGCCTTCAGCGTGCACAGGACCTGCGACGCGAACGCCTCGTGGATCTCGTAGTAATCGAAGTCGCTCAGGGTGAGTCCGTTTCGCTCGAGCAGCTTCGGCACGGCGTAAGTGGGGGCCATGAGCAGGCCCTCGCGCGCGCGGACGTGGTCGACCGCGGCGGTCTGGGCGTCGGCGATGTACGCCTGAACCGGGAGGTTGTGGGCGGCGGCCCAGTCCTCGCTCGCCAGCAGCACCGCGGACGCGCCGTCCGACAGCGGGGTCGAATTGCCGGCGGTCATCGTGCCATCCTCGCCGCCGAACACCGGCTTCAACTTGGCCAGCTTCTCGACGCTCGTGTCGGGTCGGAGGTTCTGGTCGCGCTCGAGCCCCAGGAACGGGGTGACAAGGTCGTCGAGGAAGCCGGTGTCGTACGCGGCCGCCAGGCTGCGGTGGCTGGCAACGGTCAGCTCGTCCTGCTCCTCGCGCGTGACCCCCCACTCCTTGGCCATGATCGCGGCGTGCTCGCCCATCGACAGCCCGGTCCGGGGCTCGGCGTTACGAGGGATCTGCGGGACGATCTGCTGCGGGCGCAGCCCGGTCAGCGCCTTGAGTCGGCCGGCGTTGGTCTTGGCCCGGCTCAGGCCGAGGAGCACCTGTCTCAGGTCCTCGTTGACCGCGATCGGCGCGTCCGAGGTGGTGTCGAAGCCGCCGGCGATGCCAGAGTCGATCTGCCCCAGGGCGATCTTGTTGGCGACCAGGATCGCCGCCTCGAGCCCGGTGCCGCACGCCTGCTGAAGGTCGTACGCCGGGGTGTGCGGATTCAGTCGCGTGCCCAGGACGGACTCGCGCGTGAGGTTGAAGTCCCGGCTGTGCTTGAGCACGCCGCCGGCAGCGACCTCGCCCATCACCTCGTCCTGGAGCGAGTATTTGGCGATCAGGGCCTCGAGCGTGGCGGTCAGCATGTCCTGGTTCGAGGCCCGCGCGTATGGCCCGTTCTGGCGGGCGAACGGGATGCGGATGCCGCCGAGCACTGCCACCCGGCGGGCGTTGGCGTTCATGTGTGGTAACTCCCCTGGATTTTCGTTAGCTACACATGTGTAGCTTAATGCTGCGAGTCCGAACCGGCCGCAGGCGTCATCGTCCCGGTCGAGACCGCGCGGCGAACCAGGCCCGGGGCGACCATCCGGGCGGCGGCCGCGAGCCAGTACCCGCGGGGCGCGTACCGCTCGAACCTGCCGTGCAGTCCGCACTCGATGACGGCCTCGGCGACTGTTTCCGGGCGGGAGACGATCCGCCGGAGCACGGGATGGGCGACGAGCTCGGCCTGCGGGAAGCCCTCGGTGCTGACGAACCCGGGCAACACCAGGCCGACGTGAACACCGTGTGCGGCCTCCTCGGCCGCCAGCGAGTCGCTCCAACCGGCCAGGGCGAACTTGCTCGCCGAGTAGCCGCCCGCGCCGGCGCGGGCGACGCGGCCGGAGGTGCTCGAGACGTTGACGATGCTGACCGGGCGGGGCGGGTGCTTCGCCGCGGTCGCGCGGAGCAGCGGGAGCAGGGTCTCCGTGAGGCGGACCGGCGCGTCGAAGTTGACCTTCATGTGGCGCTCGACGGTGTCCCATCCGGTGTCGGCGAAGGTGCCCCCCCAGCGAGCCCCGGCGTTGTTGACGAGCAGATGAAGCTCTCCATGCGCGCGTCGGACCGCCTCCAGCACGGTTTGCGGAGCTTCGGGGTCGGTGAGGTCGACCGCCACCACGGTGGCGCCGCCGAGCGCTTGGGCCAGCGCATCCAGACGGTCCTGACGGCGCGCCACAAGAACGAGGCGGGCGCCCGGCTCGCGGGCCAGATGGCGCGCGGTGACCTCGCCGATCCCGCTCGAGGCGCCGGTGACGACGGCTACGAATGGCTCTGGGTCTGCCAAGAGGCCGGAAGGCTACTGGGTGGGCGGAGTCCTAAATCGCTACTGGGTGCCGGCGCCGAGCACCGAGTTCGGTTCGTAGCCGGAGAAGGTCACGCTGTGCTCGAACGGAAGCTGGCGGTTCACGATCACGCAGTAGCTCTTCGTGCCCTCGTGATTCGGGACGCACGCGCGGTAGATCGCGCCGGCCTGGATCTCGAGCAGGCTCACGTACTGAAGGTTGCGGCGGAACTCGGCCGGGGCGCGATCGCCGATCCAGGCCTGGGCGCGGGTGATCGCGTCCTGCATGGCGCGGTCCGACGCCGTAATCGCCGGCGCATGGATCAGCCCGGCGGCGACGATCGCCGCGGTCACGGCGAGGACCACGGCCGTGCCGCCGTAGTCGCGCGCCACCGCGCCCGGTAGATCGGGGCGCCGGTTTCGCAGCGCCCAGCCCAGTGGCCGTGAGAGGAGCAGGACGCCGATGAGGTTCAGGAACAGCGCCAGCAGCGCGGCCCCGGCGAGCGACTCGGTGGCGCCGACGGGTGGGAGCACATGCCCGATCACCGCGTCGGCGAGCGTCAGCGAGATGAACGCCGGCCACAGCCACGCACCGGCCCGCCGCCAGCGCAGACGCACCAGGCGGGCGCGCGTGTGCGACAGCCGAGCGCCGTCCATGGGCCAAGGGTAATGGCGCCGTCACATCGTTACGCGGACTCTCCAATAAACTCGTTCGGGCCCAGATGCAGGGCCCACACCGGCGATCCCGGAGGGCTCGGTGAACCGGGTCCGGAAGCGGAGATCCCGATCCGGCCCACGGAGAAAGGGAAACTGCAGAGATGGCCACTCATACGGCTGAGCCTGCTGCCGGCGGGGCGGCAGAGGTAGAGCACCTCACGCTCGAGGATCGCGTGTGGCTGCTACGCGCGATGTTGCTGATGCGCGGCCTGGAAGAGCGCGCGATGACCCTGTACCGCCAGGGCAAGGTCCCCGGCTCGTTCTACGACGGATACGGACAGGAGGCGGTCTCGGCCGGCGCCGCCTTCGCGATGGGACCGAAGGACCGGCTGTGCATCCTGCACCGCGACCTCGCGGCGCACCTGATTCGCGGCGTTACGCCGGCGCGGATCCTCGCGCAGTACATGGGGCGGGCGGCAGGGATCACGCGCGGGCGCGACGGCAACGTGCACTTCGGCGACCGCCACCTGGGCTGCGTCGGGATGGTCTCGATGCTGCCGGACATGATGCTGGTCGCCACCGGCATGGCGATGGCGTTCAAGCTGCGCGGCGAGGCCCGGTGTGCGATGACCTGGTTTGGCGACGGCTCGACCTCGCGCGGCGACTTCCACGAGGCCATGAACTGGGCCGGTGTGCAGAAGCTTCCCGTGATCTTCGTCCTGGAGAACAACCAGTACGCGTATTCGACGCCCGTGGACAAGCAGTACGCGGTGGACCCGGTCGAGCGGGCGGCGGCGTACGGGTTCGTCGGGGTGACCGTGGATGGGAACGACGCCGAGGCCATGTTCGAAGCCGCGCGGGCGGCGCGCGAGCGGGCGCTGGCCGGCGACGGCCCGACTCTGATCGAGGCGGTGACCATGCGGATGCACGGGCACGCCGCGCACGACGACATGAAGTACGTGCCCAAGGAGCAGGTCGAGGAGTGGCGCAAGCGCGATCCGATCGAGCGGCAGGAAGGCCGGTTGCGCGTCGTGGGGGTGGACATCGACGGGTTGCGGGGTTCGATCAAGGCTGAGATCGACGCCGCGGCGGCGGAGGCGCTGGCGGGCCCGATGCCGGATCCGTCTTCGGCGGTCGAGGGCGTGTTCTGCGAGGGCGAGGCGGAGCCGCTGGGTGACGGCCAGGCTCCGTGGAGTGGGTTTGGGGCTGCGTAATGACGACGCTCACTTATCTCCAAGCAATTTCCGCCGCGCTGCGGGACGAGCTGCGAGCCGACGACCGGGTCCTGCTGATGGGCGAGGACATCGGCGTCTTCGGTGGCGCGTTCAAGGTCACCGACGGGTTCGTCGACGAATTCGGCACCGACCGGGTGATGGATACGCCGCTGGCCGAGTCGGGGATCATCGGCACGGCGATCGGAGCTGCCGTCGTCGGGATGCGGCCGGTGTGCGAGATGCAGTTCTCGGACTTCATCTCGTGCGGCTTCGACCAGCTCGTGAATGTCGCGGGCAAGATGCACTACCGCCAGGGCCTTGCCGTGCCGATCACGGTGCGTTTGCCCTCGGGCGGCGGGTTCTCCGGCGGCCCGTTTCACTCCCAGAACCCCGAGGCGTGGTTCATGCACTCGCCCGGGATCAAGGTGGTGGCGCCGTCGACCGCCGAGGACGCCAAAGGGCTGCTGCACGCCGCCATCCACGATCCCAATCCGGTCTGTTACATGGAACACAAGCACCTGTACCGTCGAGTTAAGGGTGAGGTTCCGTCGGGTGTCTTCGAGACACCGTTCACCGCGCGGGTGGCGCAGCCTGGGTCAGACCTGGTGGTGATCGCCTACGGCGCGATGGTGTCGGTTGCCTTGGACGCGGTCTCCGACGGGCTCGACGGAGCGTCCGTGGAGGTGCTCGATTTGCGGTCGCTCGTACCTTTGGATGAGGAGGCGATCCTCGACTCGGTCGAGCGCTGCTCCAAGGTGGTGATCGTCGACGAGGCGAACGCCACGTGCGCGGCCGGCGCGCAGGTCGCCGCGCTGATCGCGGAGAAGGGATTCGAGTCCCTGGACGGCCCCGTCGTCCGGGTGGCGACGCCCGACGTCCCCATCCCGTTCTCGCCACCGCTCGAGCAGGCGGTGCTGCCCGGCGTCGATCGCGTGAGGGAGGCGTGCCGTGAGCTCCTCGCCTACTGACGTCCTGGTCGACGTGACGATGCCCCAGATGGGCGTGTCGGTCGCCGAGGGCACCGTGGTGGCCTGGCGGGTCGAGGTCGGCGACCCGATCGAGGCCGACGCGACGATCGCCGAGATCTCGACCGACAAGATCGACACCGAGGTGCCGGCGCCCGCGTCCGGCGTGGTGACCGAGATCCTCGTGCCCGTGGAATCGACGGTGTCGGTCGGGACGGTGCTGGCCCGGATCGCCACCGGCGCTTCCCAGCCCCAGTCGCTCGATGGCGAGTCCGCTGGCCCGGCGCGCACTGAAACCCCATCCCCATCCCCATCCCCGCTGCGTGCCGGCAACGGGCATCGGAGGTACTCACCGGTCGTCCAACGGATCGCCGCGGAGCACGGGATCGACCTGGCTCAGGTTTCGGGGACCGGCCGAGCCGGACGCGTGCGCAAGCAGGACGTGCTCGCGCTCGTGGAGTCCGCGCCGGTCGAGGAGCCGCCGCTGCACATCGAGAGCCCTTACCGACCGGACCCGGTGGCGCCGGCCGTTTCGGACGGTTTGTCCCGGATGCGCCGGCAGATCGGCCAGCACATGAAGCGCTCGCTCGAGGTGACGGCGACGTGCACGACGTGGATCGAGGTCGACATGAGCCGGGTGGAGGCTGCGCGAGCGGGCCTTGGGGTCACCGCGCTCGCGTTCGTCTCACGGGCGTGCATCGACGCGCTGCGCGAGCACCCGGCGCTGAACGCCTGGCTCGACGGCGAGGCGTACACGCGTCACACCGACGTGAATCTGGGCATCGCGGTGTCGCTGGGTGATGACGGGCTGATCGTGCCGGTCCTGCCGCGGGCGCAGGAATTGTCGGTGGAAGGACTGGCGGCCCGGATTCGCGATGTCGCCCGGCGGGCGCGGGCGCGGCAGCTGACCCCGGACGACGTGCAGGGCGGGACGTTCACGATCACCAATCCCGGCCAGTACGGGTCGATCATGGCCACCCCGATCATCAACCTGCCGCAGGTCGCGATCCTCGACTTCGAGGCGGTGATCAAGCGCGCGGTGGTGGTCACCGACGCCGACGGGAACGACTCGATCGCGATCCGGCCGATGACGATCCTGGGGCTGAGCTGGGACCACCGGGCTTTGGATGGCGCGCTCGCCGCGCAGTTCCTGGCCGGCGTCAAGCGGAATCTGGAGAGCGTCTCGTGACTGCGGAGCTGTGGGTCTGCCATCTGGGAGTGGTCGAGTACCGCGAGGCGCTGGAGTTGCAGGAGCGGGTGCGGACGGCGCGGTTGGAGGGCGAATTGCCGGACGTGCTTTTGACGTTGGAGCACCCGCCCGTGTACACGCGCGGGCGGCGGTCCCGGCCGGGCGGGCTACCTCTGGGCGAGGCGCATGGGATCGAGATCGTCGACACCGACCGGGGAGGGCTCGTCACTTATCACGGCCCCGGTCAGCTGGTCGGCTATCCGATCGTGCGCGTGGACGACGTGGTGGGTTACGTGAGGACGCTGGAGAACGCCCTGGTGCGGGCGCTTGTCGACGAGGGCGTCGCTGGGGCGCGCTCACGGCCACGCGACGGTCACCGGTATACCGGCGTGTGGGTCGAGGACCGCAAGATCGCCTCGATCGGCGTGCACATCTCGCGCGGGGTGAGCATGCACGGGTTCGCGGTCAACGTCGAGAACGACCTGGAGCCGTTTTCGTGGATCGTGCCGTGTGGGCTGGATGGGGTAGCCATGACGTCCTTGCTCGTCGAGACGGGCCGGACGCCGTCCGTCATGAAGTGCTTCCGCCGGCGCGCATCGTACGAGGTCGCGCGGGCCTTGGGCCGTCGCCAGCGGCTGGTGAGCCGCTCCCGTTTGGAGACACGCGTCCCAGTAGCTTGACGAGGGCTCGTCGGAGGTCGTCAGGCTGATGCTTCATCTGGCGCCAGCTGGTCCGGATCACGCGCCAGCCGGCGGCAGTCAGGCGCTGGTCGCGCCGGCGATCGATCTCCTGGCGCTGTTTGCTGCCGTGCCACTTGTCGCTGTCGGCCTCGACGATCACCCGCTGCTCGCGCCAGACGAAGTCGACGCGGATCGCCGGTCCGCCGTCGTCGAGGACGATGAACTGGTTGGTGTCCGGGTCGGGGAGCTTCAGCGACCGGGTGATCGCGAGGAGCGCTTCCTCGTTCTCGTTCCAGGTGGGCGTGCGGCCGATGTAGTGGGTGGCGAGGACTTGTTTGCATGCCTGGGCGCCGCGGCGGGTCGGATTGCGGGCGAGTTGATCGTTGATGGCGGTGAGATCGAGGACCTCGAGGATCTCGGCCTGGTCGAAGGCGCGTTCGAGCTGGCGCTGGGTCACGACGTCGCCCAGATCGAGAAGCGTCCGGTGGATGGTCGTGCATGGGATGTGGCCGACGACGGTGACGTCCTTGTCGGTCAGGGTTATTGAGCGGTGAACGGCGACACCTGGATGGGCGCGGGCGGAGCGCTTTGGGACGGTCACCTCGATCTTGGTGTGGCCCCAGTCGCGCAGCTCGTGCAGCCTCGCCGCCGAGCGGTGCGAGAGGACCGCGCCGGGGCCGCAGGCGAGCACGGCGGCCATGTAGAGGCCTTCGCGCTTGAGGAGTGCTTTGGGAACGAGGGAGTAGACGGTGTGGTGGATTCGGTGGTAGCGCCCGAGGGCGGCGCGCGCGTGGACGGCGTCGTCGGTCAGCCCGAGCTCGCGCAGTTGGTGGAGCGCGAACACTCCATGCTGCTCGAGCGCGAGCGCCACCAAGGCCTGGTCGAGAAACCCGTTCCAGTTCCGGGTTTCTCGACCACCCCTGGACATGGGCGCATGGTCTCCGAGATCGTCTGACGTGTCTGTCACGGGTCGGCAACAATTCGGCCTCTATTCTTGGGGTATGGCGACGCGTTCAAGAGCCAACCCCGGGGGCATCGCGAACGTGCTCGAGGTGCTGGGCCCCGATGTCCAGGCGTTCCGCGCCCGCAAGCCGCCGTGGTTCAAGGTCCCCGCGCCCGGCGGACCGAGGTTCCGCCAGCTCAAGCACCTGATCGACGCCGAGAACCTCCACACGGTGTGCCAGGAGGCGGCCTGCCCCAACATCGGCGAGTGCTGGCAGCGGGGCACCGCCACGTTCATGATCCTGGGCGATACGTGCACGCGCCGCTGCGGCTTCTGCAACGTGAAGACGGGCAAGCCAACCTGGAACGACCCGCTCGAGCCGGCGCGGGTGGCGAGAAGCGTGGCGCGCATGGGCCTGAGGCACGCGGTGATCACCAGCGTGGATCGCGATGACCTCCCGGATTACGGCGCGTCCGCCTTCGTCGGCGTGATCAGGCAGATCCGCAGGCAGGCCCCGAGGTGCAAGGTGGAGGTCCTCACCCCCGACTTCCGTGGCGAGGAAATGCCGCTGGCCAAGGTGATCGCGGAACGGCCCGACGTGTTCAACCACAACGTCGAGGTCGTCCCCCGGCTTTACAGCGTGGCTCGCCGCGGATCGACCTTCGCCCGCTCGACCCGCGTGCTCAAGAACGCCAAGGAACTCGCCGGCGATGAGGTCACGACGAAGTCCGGCCTGATGGTCGGCCTGGGCGAGTCGTTCGAGGAGCTGGTCGACGCGTTCGGCCGGCTGCGCGAGCACCACGTCCAGGTCCTCACCGTGGGTCAGTACCTCAGACCCACGGAGAACCACCTCCCGGTCGTGCGCTACTGGCATCCGGACGAGTTCGAGGATCTCGCGCAGGCCGCGTACAACCTTGGCTTCGAGCACGTGGCGGCCGGGCCGCTCGTGCGCTCGAGCTACCACGCGGACGAGCACGTTCCCCAGGCCGAGGCTGGCGTCGGGCCTCTCGCGGAGGTGGGCAGATGAACAGGAAACGGCTGCTCATCGGTGTGGCGATCGCCCTGGCGCTGGCGCTCGTCATGGCCCCGGCCGCCCTGGCCGCCGCCGGCGGGGGCTCGTCCGGCTTCGGCGGCGGCGGCGGTGGCGGAGGCGGCGGTGGCGGGCGCGGCTTCGGCTTCTACATCCTCATCCAGCTGCTGTTCCGGATCGCGATCTTGGGCCACGGGCTGGGCGCGCTGGTCCTGATCGGCCTGGGCCTCCTGTATGTCGTGTTCACCCGGGTCGTCCCCCACGCGCACAGCTCGTGGTCGGCCCGAGGCGGCACCGCCACCCAGTCGCGCCGGCGCACGGCCGACCGCCAGCACCGCGTCACCGCGGCCGCCGCCGAGGCCGCCGAGGACGACCCCGAGTTCGCGGCCGACGCGGTCAAGCCGGCCGCGGCGAGCCTGTTCAAGCAGGTCCAGGCCGCGTGGGACGCCGGCAACCGGACCAAGCTCGCCCGTCTCGTCGCCCCCGACCTCCTAACGGAGTGGGAGCGCCGGCTCGACGACCTCGCCCGCCGTGGCTGGCGCAACCACGTCGAGGTCATGACCGACCCCAGCGTCGACTACGTGGGCCTCGATGCCACCTCCGGCCGCGTGACCGTTCGGATCGAGGCCAAGCTTCGCGACTACGTCACCGACCACCTGGGCAACCACATCAAGCGCGCCGGCCGGCTGACCGACACGGTCAAGGTCCGCGAGTTCTGGACGCTGGGTAAGACCGAAAACGGACGGTGGCGCCTCGTCTCGATCGAGCACGGCGCCGAGGGCTCGCACGTCATGAACGAGCCGATCGTCGCGACCCCATGGTCGGACCACCAGGCCCTGCAGGACGAGGCGCTCGTCGAAATAGCAGCACAGGACGCCGTCCCCGACGGCACGCAGATCGCCGAGGTCGCGGATCTCGACTTCGCCGGCGACGCGCACGCCGCCGCGCTCGACCTGAGCCTGGCCGACGGCCGCTTCGCTCCCGACGTGCTCGAGATCACGGCGCGCCGCGCCGCGAAGGCATGGGCCGAGGCGGTCGACGGCGACGACGCCCGCCTGCATTCGATCGCCCACGGCGACGCGGTCAGGGACCTGCTGCACCCCGGCGACCCCAGCGGCCGGACGCGCGTCGTGGTGCGCGGACCGGAGGTCCGCAAGCTCCGCATCACACGACTCGACGCCGCGGCCCAGCCGCCGACGATGACGATCGAGGTCGAGCTCCACGGCCGGCGCTACATCGAGGATCGCGACACCGCCGCGATCCTTTCGGGCAGCCAGTCGCGCGCCACAGCCTTCACAGAGCAGTGGACGTTCGCGCTCGACGGCGACACACGGCAGCCGTGGCTGCTGAGCGCGGTAGGCGCTTCGCCCACACGGGCGTAACGCCCCTCGCACAACGGGCATAACCACCCCGTGATCCCGCTGAAGGACAACATCCCCACGGATCGGTTCCCGTACGTCACGGTGGGCCTGATCCTGGCCAACGTCGTCGTTTACCTGCTGGCGATCAGCCACGGCGGGTCGTTCTTCGGCGGGCCGGACCAATACGTGGAGGTCAAGTACGGCGCGATCCCGACCGTGCTGACTCACTGCCTGACCAAGCATGAGGTGATCGCGGGCAACCAGATCCTGTGCACCCAGTCCGGCGGGCTCCCGACCTGGACGACGATCTTCACCGCAATGTTCATGCACGCCTCGTTCCTGCACATCGCCGGCAACATGCTGTTCCTGTGGATCTTCGGCAACAACGTCGAGGACGCCATGGGGCCGATCAAGTACTTCTTCTTCTACATCGTCGGGGGTATCGCCGCCCTCGCCCTGCAGGTCGCGATCAACCCGAACGAGGTCGCGCCCACCCTCGGCGCCTCGGGCGCGATCGCCGCCGTGCTCGGCGGCTACATCCTGCTGTATCCACGGGCGCGTGTGCTGACGGTGATCTTCATCATCCTGTTCTTCACCGTGGTCGAGCTACCCGCCATCGTCGTGCTGGGGTTTTGGTTCGCCGAGCAGATCGCGTTCGGCGCGGCCGGGCTGACGAGCCCAGGGGCGAGCGGCGGCGTCGCCTACTTCGCGCACATCGGCGGGTTCGTGTTCGGCCTGGCGACGGTCAAGCTGCTGGCCACCCGGCGCCGGCGCATCCCGCCGCCGAGATACTGATCGCGTGCGGCTCGCCGTCTTCACCGTCGCCTTGCTGTTCATCGTGGCGCTGGGCGTCCTGACCGTGCGCGACATCCGGATGCACGGCACGACCCCGGTCGACGTACTGGCGATCGCGATCCTCGTCCTGTTCACCACCGGCATCGTCGGCGCGTTGTTGCATCCTCCCCGGCGATGAGCGTTCTCCAGGAGGGACGAGCGCGGCAACGACCGCGGAGCAAGCGCCGGCGCCACCGCACTCGCCGGGTGGTTGCGCTGACGATGCTCATCTCGGTCGCGCTCCTCGGGTTGTTGGTCTCGCAGGCCACCGGCCCGTCGGTCGGCCCGGTGCAAGCCCCCGCGCTCACGCCGAAGCCGGCCCAGGCCAAGGCACCGGTACGGAGCGCGTATGGCGTCGCCCCGGCGCCTGCCGCCGACCGCGTCGCGGTCAAGCTGAAGCTGCCACTGCGCAGCGGCCTGTTGTTCGACGTCAATACCGGTCAGGTGCTGTGGGCGCGGGACCCGGGCCGGGTGGTGCCGATGGCGAGCCTGACCAAGATGATGACCGCGCTCGTCGTGATGGCACATGCCCTCCCGGAGGGACAGGTCAGGATCACCAGCGACGCCCTCCACTACACGGGTTCCGGGATCGGCCTGCTCCCCAAGGGCAAGCAGGTGTCGCTGACCACGCTGCTGTACGGCCTGCTGCTGCCGTCCGGCAATGACGCGGCGATCGCGCTGGCCGACTACGTGGCCGGAACCCAGTCGAAATTCATCGCGCTGATGAACCAGCGTGCGCACCAGCTGGGGCTGAGCTGCACCCACTTCACGTCGGTCTCGGGGATCGTCGATCAGGGCAACCACACCTGCGCGCAGGACCTCGCGCTGATCGCCCATCTGATGCTCGGGCAGCCGCTGCTGGCGCGGATCGTCCGCTCGCGCAGCGCGATCCTTCCCTTCCCGATCAAGGGGGGCAAGCTGTTCCTCTACAACAACAACCCCCTGCTCGTGCTGCGGTACCCCGGGACCGACGGCATCAAGACCGGCTTCACGGACGCCGCCGGCCAGTGCCTGGTCGCGACGGTACGGCGCGGCAAGCGGTGGCTCGGAGTGGTCTTGCTGCATTCGGGGGATACCTCCATCCAAGCGCAGCAGATACTGGGCGCGGGCTTCGCAAAGCCTTCACAAAGCTGATCCGACGCGAACGCATGCCGGTTGAGGTGCGTGAACGGGCCCGGTCATGGGTATTTCAAGAGCCGGAGTCCTAGGCGCAACTGCGGCAACTAAGGAAGGCGAATGTCCCCCGTCAGCTACCAGACGATCAAGCTCAGCAAAGGCAAGCACAGCGGTCCCGAGGACGGCGCGTGCGTGATGGAACTCGCCTCGATGCTCGCCGGCGAGCCGTTCAGCGATCACCCCGTGTCGGTCTGCCCGGTGATCGGGTCCTTCCTGCGCGCCTACAACGACTCGATCGACGACTCCCGCCGACAAGGGCTGTACGAGTACGCGTCGAAGGCGGTCGGCAGCCGCGGGCCGCACCGCATCCAGCAGGCGCGCGCCGAACGGCTGGCGCGCTGGGCCGATGAGATGTACCGCAGCCGGCCGACGCGATTCCTGATCCGGTCGCCCCTGCGCGCCCTCGGTCGGCTGCGCAGGCCGCCGGTCGACGCGATCGGCACCTACGCCGTCCACGCGCTGCGCCGGCACACGGACGACAGCCATGCCAAGGTGCTCTCGCTCCTCGACGAGTTGCTGGCGCTCGGCGTCCGGGACGACCGGGTGTCGGCGCGCGTGATCGCGGCCCAGGCACACGCGCTGGATACCGCCGCCTGAGGGCAGCCACCCTCCGACTGCCATGTTGGGCGTGGGCTCGGACCAGAAAAACGGCACGGCGCGTCCGGACGTGCCCAGCGTGAGCCGGATCCTCGCGGCGGATCCGGAGCTGAGCGACGGTCTCACCGGCGACCGGCTCGAGCACGCCGTGCGCGACTGCGTGGCCGGCATCTGCTTCACCCGCGCCGGGCCGTGGTCGCCCCCGGACGAGGTCGGCGACATGCGGTTCGGCATCGGACTGCTGATCCTCGAGGGCCTGATCGTCCGCCGGGTCGGCGTCGCGGGGCGGTTCGGCGCCGAGTTGCTCGGGGACGGCGACCTGATGAACCCCTTCCATCCCCACGACATGGGGACGTCGGTGCCGCGGACCGGCAAGTGGCGCGTGCTGCGCGACTCGCGCATGGCGGTCCTCGACAGCGAGTTCGTGATGCGCGCCTCACGGTACCCCGAGGTGGTCTCGGCGCTCCTCGCGCGCGCGCTGACCCGCTCGCGCCACATCGCGACGAACATGGCCATCGTGCAGCAGCCGCGCATCGACCTGCGGCTGCACATGCTGTTCTGGGAGATGGCCGACCGCTGGGGGATCGTGCGCCAGGACGGTGTGCACGTGCCGCTCCAGCTGACCCACGCGACGCTGTCCGACCTCGTCGCGGCCCGGCGCCCGACTGTGACCAAGGCGCTCGGCGAGCTCGCCCAGCGAGGCTTGGTCGTGTGGACCGGTAGCGACTGGCTGCTCGCCGGCGAGCCGCCGACCGAGCTCGACGACGTCGCCTCGCTGCAGATCGCCGGCGTCAGCTGAGCGCTGCCGGATAACTGCTGGACGGCGCGGTGTGCAAAGCTCTGCGCGCTTTGGCGAACGTGGTGGGACAGCGGATACGGCGCAGGGAGGATCCTCGGTTCCTCCGAGGCGAGGGCCGCTTCGTGGACGACCTGCAGCTGCCCGGCGCCCTGCACGTGACCTTCGTCCGCTCGTATCTGGGTCACGGGAAGATCAACGGGATCGATAAGTCCGCCGCCGAGGCGACTGGCGCATTGGTCTTCACCGCGGCTGACACCGATCTCACGGTTGATCCGGCCCCGCCGTTCATCCCGATCGATCCGCGGATGTTCCGGCCGTTCCTGGCCAGGGACACGGTCAGGTTCGTGGGCGACATCGTCGCGGTCGTCCTGGCCGACTCGCGCGAGGCGAGCGTGGACGCCAGCGAGCTGGTCGAGATCGACTACGAGCCGCTGCCGGCCGTGACCGACCCGGTCGAGGCGGCCAAGGACGATGTGCTTCTGTTCCCCGAGGTGGGGACCAACGTCTGCCTGGCGGTGCCCCCGGCGGAGCCCGACCCGGGCCTGCTCGAGTCGAGCGACGTGCGCGTCAAGGGCCGGGTCATCTCGCAGCGCATCTCGGCCTGTCCGATCGAGCCACGCGCCTCGGCCGCTCAGTTCGGCGAGGACGGACGGATCACGTCGTGGATCTCGTCCCAGACACCCCATCAGGACAAGATGTTCCTGAGCATGATGCTCGGCCTGGATGAGGAGCACGTACGGGTGGTGGCGCCCGACGTCGGCGGCGGGTTCGGAGCCAAGGGCGCCCGGATCGAGGACGTGCTGGTCGCGTGGCTGGCTCGCGCCACCGGGCGGCCGGTCCGCTGGACCGAGACGCGCAGCGAGAGCATGGTCGCGCTGCAGCCCGGCCGCGCGATGGTGCTGGATTTCGAGCTCGGCGCGACGCGCGAGGGGGTGATCGAGGCGCTGAAGCTGGACATCCTGGCCGACGCCGGCGCCTACCCCGGCCTGGGCGCGTTCCTGCCCAACCTGACCGCGATGATGTCGAGCGGCGTGTACCGGATCCCGAAGATCGAAGCCAGCATCCGGGCCGTGGCGACCAACACCACCCCCACCGGCCCGGTGCGCGGCGCCGGCCGGCCCGAGGCCACTCAGATGCTCGAGCGTGCTGTGGACCTACTCGCCGCCGAGCTGTCGCTCGATCCCGCCGAGGTGCGACGGCGCAACTTCATCCCCAACGATGTCTTCCCGTACACCACCGCCTCCGGCGCCAACTACGACATCGGCGACTACGGCGGCGCGTTGGAGCTGGCGCTCGAGAGCGCCGGCTACGACGAACTGCGCCGCGAACAGGCCGCCCGCCGCCAGAACGGCTCGGCCATCCAGCTCGGGATCGGCCTGAGCGTGTACGTCGAGGTCACCAACGGCATCTCCGAGCAGGAGTTCGGCGCGGTCGAGATCACGCCCGCCGGCGAAGCGACCGTCCGCACCGGCTCCCTGTCGCAGGGCCAGGGCCACGAGACCACGTTTGCGCAGATCGTCGCCGAGCGCCTCGGACTCCCGGTCGAGAAGATCACGGTGCTCAGGGGCGACACCGACGTGGTGCCGCGCGGAACCGGCACGTACGGCTCGAAGTCGACCCAGATCGGCGGCGTCGCGGCCGGACAGGCGTCCGAGGAGGTGGTCGAGAAGGGCAAGCGACTGGCCGCGGGCGAGCTCGAGGCCAACCCGGAGGACATGGTCCTCGATGTCGAGCAGGGCCGCTTTCACGTCACCGGCGCGCCGCAGCCCTCGTTGACCTGGGGCGATCTCGCCACGCGCCTGGACGCCCAGGGCCGCCTGGAGGAGCTGAGCGCGGAGGTGGACTTCCAGGCCGCGCAGCCGACCTTCCCGTTCGGCGCGCACGTGGCGGTGGTCGAGGTCGACACCGAAACCGGCCGGGTCGAGCTCAAGCGGATCGTCGCGGTCGACGACGCCGGGCGGATCATCAACCCGCTCGTCGCCGAGGGGCAGGTCCACGGTGGCGTGGCGGCCGGGATCGCCCAGGCCCTGTACGAGGAGATGGCCTACGACGAGCACGGCAACCCGCAGCACGGCAACCTCGTCACCTACTGCATCCCCGCCGCCTCAGAGCTTCCCGCCATCGAGGTGGTCGGCATGGAGACCCCCACCCCGGTCAACCCGCTCGGGGTCAAAGGCATCGGCGAATCGGGCACGATCGGGGCCACGCCAGCGGTGCACAACGCCGTAATCGACGCACTCTCGCCCTACGGCGTACGCCACATCGACATGCCGGTCAATGGCGAGACGGTGTGGCGGGCGATCCAGAACGCCAGCTGAGCTCCGACCGCGATATCCGCAACCCGCTGTTCGCGCGGATCTACGCGCGCTTCGAGGAGCCCGGGGCGCAACGGGACGAGAACCGCGCGCGCCTCCTGCGCGACCTGGCGGGCGTCGTGCTCGAAGTCGGCTGTGGCGGCGGCGTCAACTTCGCGCGCTATCCGCCGACCGTGACCGAGGTGATCGCGGTCGAGCCCGAGCCCTACCTGCGCGCGAGAGCGCAGCGCACCGCCGCCGCCGCCGCACCGGTGCCCGTGCGCGTGGTCGCGGGACAGGCCGATGACCTGCCCGTGGACGATGAGTCGGTGGACGAGGCGGTCTGCTCGCTCGTGCTCTGCTCGGTTCCCGACCAGGCCTCGGCGCTGGCTGAACTGCGGCGTGTGCTCAGACCGGGCGGGCGGCTGCACTTCTACGAGCACGTCGTCGCGCTGGGCCGCCCCGGACGCGCGCTCCAGCGCGCCGCCGACGCGACGTTGTGGCCGCGCGTGATGGGCAACTGCCACCTCGCACGCGACACGCAAACCGCGATCGAGCGCGCCGGCTTCCGGTTCGAGCGCTGCGAGCGGCTGACCTCACCCGACGTCCGGTGGCCGCACCCGCACATCCTGGGCCGAGCGGTGCGACCCTAAGGGTCCCGACGCGGGCCCTAAGAACTGCCGATCAGAACCCCGAGCGCGACGACGACCGCGCCGGCGCCGGTGACCACGACCATCGAGTTGCGCAAGGGCACCTGCAGGAAGCGGTAGCGGACCCACGAGATCACGAACAGCTCGACCCCGACCACCACGCCGGCCACGATCAGCGCCGTGTGCACGTCCCGGATGATGAACGGCAGCGAGTGGAACACGCCGCCGAACGCGGTCGCGCCGCCGGTGATCGCACCGCGCACAACCGCCGAGCCGCGCCCGGTCTCCTCCCCCGTGTCGGACAGCGCCTCCGAGAAACCCATGCTGACACCAGCGCCGAGCGCGGTCGCGATGCCGACGACGAGCGCAGTGTGCGAGTTGCTCGAGATCGCCGCCGCGAAGATCGGGGCGAGGGTCGAGATCGTCCCGTCGATCATCCCGACCAGCGCCGGCTGGACCACGCGCAGGACGAAGGTCCGGTCGTCGTACCCCGTCAGGCGGGCGATCGCGTGGGTGAGCCCGGACGAGCCACGGTCATCCCCACCCGCGTTGGCGCCCTGATTCACGGGTGTAGCGACGTCGTGGCCCATCGGTCGCGTCTGACTGTAGCAAGTGAGTTAGAATAAGGATGCCCTAACTCTGAGCTATGATGTAAAAGTCGATGGCGGTTTTACAAGTAGACGAGCGCCTGATCGGCGAGCTGCGCGACCGCAGCCTGCGGGTCACGCCCCAGCGGATCGTGATCCACCGGGCGCTATGCAGCCAGGCGCGGCATATGACCGCGGAGCAGGTCCTCGCGTCGGTCTCGGACGTGCTGCCTGGGACCTCCCTGCCGACCGTGTACTCGACCCTCGAACTGCTCGAGTCGCTGCAACTCGTGCGGCGGGTCGGCACGGGCAACGGAGCCGTGGTGTTCGACTCGCGAGTCGAGCCGCATGCCCATACGGTGTGCCGGCGCTGCGGCGCAATCGCCGACCTCGAGGGCCCGGCCGCGCCCGACGACGCGCTCAGCCGGGCCACCGATGCCGGGTTCGTCCCCGACCACGCCGAGCTCGTGGTGTGGGGGCTGTGCGCCGACTGCGCAGTCTGAACCAATCACTGCGATAGCGTTCCGCCGCGGAATGCGCGCGATCGTGTTCGAGCGGAACGGCGGCCCGGAGGTCCTCGAGCTCAAAGAGGTGCCGTCACCGACCCCGACAGCGAGGCAGGTGCTCGTCGATGTCGAGGCGATCGGGGTCAACTACCGCGACGTATACGAGCGACAGGGTGGCGGCTACGGCGCTTCGCCGCCGGCGATCATCGGGGTGGAGGGTGCCGGCCGGGTCCGCGACACCGGCGAGCGGGTGGCCTGGTCGCACGTGGCCGGCAGCTACGCCGAGCAGATCGCCGCGCCGCGCGACAAGCTCGTGCCGGTGCCCGAGGGCATCTCCTCCGAGGTGGCGGCGGCCGCGCTGCTCCAGGGCATGACCGCGCACTACCTGGCTGCCGACTCGTATCCGATCGAACCGGATGACTGGGTGCTCGTGCACGCCGGGGCCGGCGGAGTCGGGCAACTTCTGACCCAGATCGCCAAGTCGCGCGGGGGTCGAGTGATCGCCACCACCTCGACCGACGAGAAGGCCCGTCTCTGCGGCGCGGTCGGCGCGGACGAAGTGATCGGCTACGAGGGCTTCGCCGAGCGGGCGAAGGAGATCAGCGGCGAAGGCGTGGCGGCGGTGTACGACGGGGTCGGCAAGACGACGTTCCTCGAGGGCTTCGAGGCGCTTCGCCCGGCCGGCCGGATGATCCTGTACGGCGCGGCAAGCGGACGGCCGGACCCGATCGACCCCGGGATGCTGGTGGCCGGCTCGTGGTACGTGCAACGCCCCACGCTCCAGACCTACACGCGCACCCCGGAGTTGCTGCGCGAGCGCGCGTCCGCAGTGTTCGAACTGATCGAGTCGGGTTGGCTGGAGATCCGGATCGGCGCTCGCTATCCGCTCGAGGAGGCCCGCCAGGCGCACGAGGACCTCGAGGCGCGCAAGACGTCGGGAAAGCTCCTGCTGATCCCGTGAAGGAGGTGCAGGGACGCGCGAGGGCGGACCTCGACGTGGCGCCGCACGAGTGCTACGAGCTGCTGGCGGCGGTCGACCGGTACCCGACGTGGTTCGAGTTCGTACGCCGGGTCGACGTGCTCGAGCCGGAGCACAACGGCACCCCGGGGCTCGCTCGCGCCGAGATCCACGTCGAGCAGAGTCCGTTCGGACAGGATTTCGAGCTGCTCATGGCGGTCCGCACCGATCCGCCGTCAGCGGTCACGCTGACGCGCATGTCGAACGGCCCGAGCGACCCCGACCGACTGGAGCTGTTCTGGCGGGTCGCCGGCGAAGCGTCCACGCTGCTGGAGCTCGAGTTCGACGCCGCGGCCTCGTTCGTGCCCGGCTTCCTGCCCGTGGGCGACGCCGGCGACGCGATCGCGCGGGCCGTGATAGAGGCGGCGCGGACTGCTCTGAGGAGGTAGGGTGGGCGATTAGGATGCCCGCCCACGGGGACGCAGAGCGCGCTGCGCTGCGTGGCGTGGCCCATCTTCTGCCGGAACGGTGGCGACAGGTTCTGCAGATCGTCGCGGCCGAGGTGCCGCCGACCCCGGAAGAGCGGATCCCCGCGCCGACCGACGCCGCCGCGGGACGGCTGAGCCAGATCGACCATGTCGTGGTGGTGATGCTCGAGAACCGCTCGTTCGACCACATGCTCGGCTACCTCTCGCTGCCGGCCGCGGTTGGCGGGCGGGGGCGCGGCGACGTCGACGGGCTGGGCGGGCCCGAGCGGAACTTCAACGATCACGCCGGGCAGCGCTACCCGATCCACCACCTCGACCGGACCGAGTTCGCCGGCGAGGTCGAGGACCCCGATCACTCGCCGGGATCGGTGGACGAGCAGCTGGCCAACGGGGGCGGGGGCTTCGTCGAGAACTTCGCGCGGGTCTCGGCGGCGCGGGCCGAGAAGCTCGGCCTTCCGGTGCCCGATCCCGGGCTGGTCATGGGCTACTACGACAGCGACGACCTGCCCGTCTACGACCACCTCGCGGCCGAGTATTGCGTGGTCGACCGGTGGTTCAGCTCCGTGCCCGGAGCCACCTGGCCAAACCGTCTATACGCGCTGGCCGGCCAGGCCGCCGGCAGCCGCGACGACGTCAACCCCCCGATCTACGACCTCCCTACGTTCGTCCGCTACCTGGATGACTGCGAGGTGGACTGGCGCTGGTACTCGTTCGACCCCGGCACGCTGCGCGCGGCCGACCCCGAGTACCGCCTCAGCCACCACGACCGGTTCGGGTTCGTCGACGCGCGCAAGTTGAGTATTCAAGAGGAGGTACTCGGGAAGCTGACCGAGAAGGGATCGTTCCTCGACGACGTGGCCAAGGGCGAGTTGCCGGCCGTCTCGTGGATCGATCCGCATTTCAAGGACCTGCGGCTGCTGGCGCCCGACTCCAACGACGACCACCCGCCGTCGGACGTGATCGCCGGCCAGGACCTGGTCCTGACCATCTACCACGCGCTGAGCGCGAACGCGGCGACGTGGGCGAAGACGCTCCTGATCGTCACCTACGACGAGCACGGCGGGTTCTACGACCACGTCGCGCCGCCGGCGGCGACCGACGATCACCCCGACTTCCAGCGCCTCGGTGTACGCGTGCCGGCGCTGCTCATCTCGCCGCTCGTCACCCCCGGGTCGACGTCGACGAGCCTGCTCGGGCCCGACTTCCACTTCGACCACACGTCGATCATGAAGACGATCTTCACACGGTTCTGCCAGACCGACGGGCAGATCCCGGCGATGACCGCGCGGGCGGCGGCAGCCAACCACCTCGGGCACCTGCTCCGCGATGCGTTACCGCGGCCCGACGTCCCCGATCACTCGAGCGCCGCGCTGGGGATGACCGATTGGCGGGTCAAGTACGCCGAGGCCAGGTTCAGCAATCCAACCGCCGCGGCCGCCCCGCCCCGCGAGCTGACCGACTTCCAAAACGGCTTCTACGAGATGGCGCGACTGCTCCGCCAGGCGGGCCTGCCCGGAGGTCATCCTTGACGGCGAGCAGCAACCTCGCCCGCGTCAGCGAGGAGGCGTTCGAGCGCCGCGGCGACTACGAGACGCTGTTCTTCGAGGGACGGTGGCTGCGTTCGGGCGAGGTGCGGGAGCGCGCACGCCGGCTGGCGGGCGGGCTGATCGACCTGGGGGTGGCACCCGGCGACCGGGTCGTGGTGAGCATGGCCAACTGCCCCGAGGTCCCGATCGTCTACCAGGCGCTGTGGCGCGCTGGCGCGGTGGTCACGCCGGCGACGTTCCTGCTCTCGGCGGAAGACCTGCGCCACGTGATCTCGGACTCGCAGGCGTGTGCGGTGATCACGACGCCGGATTTCGTCGACAAGGTCCGCAACGCTGTGGCGGGTCTGGACCATGTGCGGAACCTCATCTCGACCGGGGACGGCGAGGACGGGGTGACGAGCCTGGAAGCGCTCGAGGCCACCTCGGAGCCCGCTGCGATCGTCCCCCGAGCCGACGACGAACTGGCCGCGCTCCTCTACACCGGCGGCACAACCGGGCGCGCCAAGGGCGTGATGCTCACCCATGCCAACCTAAACTTCACCGGGCGCGCGGTGACCGAGGCTGCACACATACCCGGGATGACCCGCGCGCTTATGACGCTCCCGCTGTCGCATTCCTACGGGATGCTGATGACGATCGCGGGCATGCACTCGCCCGAGCCGCCGGTGACCGTCCTGCTGCGGTGGTTCGAGCCGCGCGTGTTCCTCGAGTTGATCGACGAGCACCGCCTCCAGTCGAGCGCGCTCGTGCCGTCGATGGTCCACCTGCTCCTTGCGCAGCCGCTCGAGGAGTTCGACCTGTCCTCGCTGCGCGTCCTGGGATGCGGCGCTGCGCCGCTGGCGCCGCAGATGGCCGAGGAGATCGAGCGCCGGGCCTCGGTTACGGTGCGCCAGGGCTACGGGCTAACCGAGACCGCGGCGCTGATCTCGACCAACCCGGTCGGGCGCGAGAGGCCCGGCTCGGTCGGCGTGCCGATCCCGGGCGCCGTGGTCAAGATCCTGGACGAGGGCGACCAGCCGGTGCCGGCGGGCGAGGCCGGGGAGGTGTGCGTGCGCTCGCCGGCCGTGATGCAGGGGTACTGGCGGGCGCCGGAGGCGACCGCGGAGACGATCCGCGACGGCTGGCTGCACACCGGTGACATCGGCTACCTCGACGACGAGGGCTACCTGTTCATCGTCGACCGCAAGAAGGACCTGATCATCCGCGGTGGCTTCAACGTCTACCCGCGGGACGTGGAGGACGCCCTGCTCGAGCATCCGGCCGTGGCCGCCGCCGGCGTCGTCGGCCGCCCGGACGAACGCCACGGCGAGGAGGTGGTCGCGTTCGTGGCGCTGCGGACCCCCGGCGAGATCAGCGGGGACGATCTGATCGAGTGGGCGCGGGGGCGGATCGGCGGTTACAAGTACCCCCGTGAGGTGCACGTGCTCGACGCGATACCGCTCACGGCGGTCGGCAAGCTCGACCGAAAAGCGCTCCGCGGCCGTCTGCTATAGACCATCTTCGATGGCCGACCTCATGAAACGTTCACTCGGGGTGCTCGGACCCGAAGTGTCGGTCATCGGCCTCGGGTGCAACAACTTCGGCCGGCGCGTCGACCTCGCGGGCACCCGCGCAGTCGTGGACGCCGCGATCGAGCAGGGGATCACGTTCCTCGACACGTCGAACACCTACGGAGACCCCCGCGGCCAAAGCGAGACGTTCCTGGGCGAGGTCCTCCAAGGCCGGCGCAATCGGGTCGTGCTCGCGACCAAGTTCGGGATGGACATGGGCGACGGTCGCGGCCCGCGGGGTTCGCGCGCGTACATTCGCCAGGCGGTCGAGGCCTCGCTGGAGCGTCTCAGGACCGACGTGATCGACTACTACTGGTACCACGAGCCGGACGACGTCACCCCGATCACGGAGACGCTCGGAGCGCTCGACGAGCTGGTCCGGGGTGGCATCGTGCGCTACATCGGCGCGTCGAACCTGAGCGCCGAGCAGATCGAAGAGGCGGATGCAGTCGCGCGCGACCGCGGCTTCGCCCGGTTCACCGCGATCCAGAACAACTACAGCCTGCTCGTGCGCGACGCGGACCGCGACGTGCTGCCGACGTGCGAGCGGCTCGGCCTGGGATTCGTGCCGTTCTTCCCGTTGGCGTCGGGATTGCTCACGGGCAAGTACCGGCGGGGCCAGCCGGCGCCAACCGGCACGCGGCTCGCCGGACGACCGCAGGTCGCGACCGATGCACAGTTCGACGCCGTCGAGGCGGTGGCGGGGTTTGCCGCCGAGCACGACGCGTCGATGGTCGACGTGGCGATCGGGGCGCTGCTCGCGAACGAGACTGTCTCCTCGGTGATCGCCGGCGCGACCAGGCCGGAGCAGGTGCGCGCGAACGTGGCGGCCGCGCGCTGGATCCCGAACGAGACCGACCTTGAAGAACTGGAGGGGCTCCTTAACCGATGACCGACTACGACATCTCCCTCGAGGACAAGTTTGGAAGCCTCACGCTGATCGACGTTCCGGCGGAGATCGCGGCGCACGAGCCGTGGTTCAACGAGACCCTGACCACGGTCAACGACGCGGTCGTTCGCCTCGGGATCATCGAGGGCGATTTCCACTGGCACCACCACAACGACACCGACGAGTTCTTCCTGGTGCTCGAGGGTCAGCTGCTGATCGACATGCAGGATCGCGAGACGGTCGTGCTCGACCCCCATCAGGGCTACACGGTTCCGCGGCGGGTAGAGCACCGGACCCGGGCTCCGGTGCGGACCGCGATCCTGATGGTCGAGGCCGCCGGGGTGCAGCCGACGGGGGACTGACGGCTGGCGATGGCGCGGTTACTGGGGTCGGTGGCAAGCGCGGGACCGAGTCTGCGTAAGCTGTTCGAGGCGAGCGAGATGGTGCTCGCGCCGGGCTGCTACGACGCGCTTGGCGCACGTCTGGTCGAGGAGGCGGGTTTCTCCGCCGCGTACATGACCGGGTTCGGCAGCGCGGCCTCGCGGCTGGGACGACCCGACGTCGGGTTGATGACGCTGTCCGAGATGGTCGACAACGCGCGACGGATCGCGCAGGCGGTCGACATTCCGGTAATCGCCGACGCCGACACCGGCTACGGTAACTCGATCAACGTGATCCGCACGGTGCGCGAGTACGAGGCCGCGGGCGTGTCGGCGATCCACCTCGAGGACCAGGTCATGCCCAAGAAGTGCGGGCACATGTCGGGCAAGCAGGTCGTCCCGGCCGAGGAGATGGCGGCGAAGGTGTCGGCGGCGGTGGCGGCGCGGCGCTCACCGGAGTTCCTGATCATCGCCCGCACCGATGCGCGTGCGGTCGAGGGGCTGGACGCGGCACTGTCGCGGGCGCGGCTCTACCACGAGGCCGGCGCCGACGTCCTGTTCGTGGAGGCGCCCCAGTCGGTCGATGAGATCGAGGCGGTGAGCCGCGCGTTCCCGGACGTGCCGCTGCTGTTCAATTACGCGGAGGGCGGTCGCACGCCGGCGCTGTCGCACGCACGCCTGCGCGAGCTCGGGTTCGCGCTGGTCATCTTCCCGCTGTCGACGCTCCTGTCGGCGACGGCGGCGATGCGCGCGGCGCTGGCCCGGATAAAGGCCGACGGTACCCCGATCGAGCTGCTGCCCTCGCTGCTCCGATTCGACGAGTTCCTGGAGTTCATCGGTCTGTCCGAGATCGAGGAGCTCGAGCGGCGGTTCGCGGAGGGCTGAGTTCTGGTGCGGCCGTTCCGTGTGGCACTCGAGTCCGATCTCACGCCGACGCAAGCCGTGGGCTGGCTGGCCGGTGAGGACCGTCCGTTCGCGCTGGTCGGTGAGTGGCTGGGCGGGATGACCGTGCTCGGCTCCTCGCCGGCGCGGGTGGCGCGTGCCGACGAGGACCCGTTCGCGGTCTTGGCGCAGCAGCCCGAGCTCGCCGATGGCGAGGCGCTGGTCGGCGGCGGCTGGGTCGGGTGGCTGGGCTACGGCCTCGGCGCCCGGATCGAGGAGCTTCCACCCAGCCCACCTGCGCTGGCGCCCCGGCCGGCGTTCTCGCTCGCCTTCTACGACCACGTGCTGGTCCACGACGGCGAGCGGTGGTGGTTCGAGGCGCTGTTGCCGGACTCGCCCGACCCCGAGCCCGAGCGCGAGCGTTTCGTACGCGCCCGCCTGGACACGTGGCGCGCACGTCTCCGCACGCTGCCGGCTCTACCGGACGGAGCAGACGCGGCCCCCACCCCGTTCGAGCTCGCGGCCAACGGGCCAGCGGGGCATGTCGAGGCCGTGGCGGACTGCGTACACCGGATCGAGACCGGCGAGCTGTATCAGGCCAATCTGTGCACGCGCCTCGAGGCGCGGTTCGACGGCGATCCGCTGGCGTTGTTCGCCCGCGCGCTTCCCCAGGCCGCGCCGCGGTTCGGCGCCTTCCTCGACGGAGTCGTCAGCCTCTCCCCGGAGCGCTTCCTGCGCCGCCAAGGCCGGAAGGTGTGGACCGAACCGATCAAGGGCACGCGCCCGCGGACTGGATCGGAACCCGAGCGGCTGGCCGCCCGCGACGCGCTGCTCGCCTCGGGTAAGGACGCCGCCGAGCACGTGATGATCGTCGACCTGATGCGCAACGACCTGGGTCGCGTGTGTGCGTACGGAAGCGTGAGCGCCGAGCCGCCCCGCGTCGAGGGGCACGCCGGGGTCTGGCATCTCGTCTCGACCGTGTCCGGCCACCTCCGCGACGGGGTGGGCGACGGCGAGCTGCTGCGCGCGAGCTTCCCGCCCGGCTCGGTGACCGGGGCCCCCAAGGTCCAGGCGATGAAGGTGATCGCCACACTCGAGGCCACCCGCCGCGAGCTCTACACCGGGGCGATCGGCATCGCCTCGCCGATCGCGGGTCTCGACCTCAGCGTCGTGATCCGCACGTTCGAGTTTTCCGGCGACGCGGTGTGGATGGGAGCGGGTGGCGCGGTGGTGGCCGACTCCGACCCCGAGCGCGAGCTCGCCGAGGCGTTCGACAAGGCCGCGGGCCCGATCGCCGCGATCGGGGGCCGCCTGGTCCGTGCGGACGAAAGCCGGAGGCCTCGGCGTGGCCTTCCACCGCGTGCGCTCGACCACGGTGAGCGGCCCGACCCGGGAGGCGGCGTGTTCGAGACGCTGCTCGTCGAGCGCGGGCGGCCGGTCGGGCTGGACCGGCATCTAACCCGGCTCGCTGCCTCGATGAGCGAGTGCTACGGCGTGGCGCTTGCACCCACGGTGCACGCCGGGGCGCAGGCGGCCGCGGCGGAGTACGCGGCGGTCGAGCGGGCCCGGATGCGCCTGCTGGCCGGCCCCGACGGCTCGGTGCGGATCGCCGTGTCGCGGGCTTCCGCGGCCGCCCAGGACACGCCGGTGGTGCTCGCGCCGTTCGCGCTGCCCGGCGGCCTGGGCGCCCACAAGTGGCGCGATCGCGCGCTCCTCGCGAACCTGGGCGAGGTCGCCGGTGGCGCGGTCCCGCTGCTCCTCGACACCGACGGCGCCGTGCTCGAGGCCGCGTACGCCAACGTTTGGCTCGTGGAGGGTGACGAGTTCATCACCTCGCCGGCGGACGGACGGATCCTGCCCGGCACGACCCGCGCGGTGCTGCTGGCCGCGGAGCCCGGCGCCCGCGAGGAGGCCTTCGACCTCGCCCGGCTCGCGCACGCCGACGCGATCTTTCTCACCTCGTCGATCAGCGGACGGCATCCGGCGCGCCTCGAGCGCCGGCCGTCCGTGCGGATGGAGGCGGCCTGATGAACGCGCACCCTAGAACCGTGGTGGTGCTCGGAGCGCGCAACCTGGGCGCGGCGATCATCGATCACTTCATCGAGCAGGGCTGGAACGCGGCCGGCGTGGCGCGAAGCGACGACACGCTCGCCCAGGTGGCCGAGCGCGGCGCGCTTGCGGTCAAGGCCGACGCGTCGGATCCGGATTCGCTGCGCACCGCCCTGGGCAACGCGCGTCAGGAGTATGGGTCGCTGGACGCGGTGATCAACGCGGTCAGCGCATACCGGATGCCCCCCGGCGGCCCATTCGGTGGGGGCGAGGTCGCGAGCGCGGATCTCGAGGCGTTCCGCGGCTGGGCGGTGGCGGTGGCCGAGCAGGCGTTCGTGTTCCTGTCCACCGGCGCCGACGCCTTACAGACCAGCGGCGGAGGGGCCCTGGTGCAGATCACGGGTGGCTCGTCCCGGCGGGCGTACCCGGGACGCGGGCTGTGGGCAGCCGGCGCGTTCGCCACGCGGGCGCTCGTTCAGGCCGCGGCGCAGGAGCTGCGCGAGCAGGGGATCCACGTCGCGCTGCTGGCCGTCGACGCGACGATCGACTCGCCTAAGACCGAGGCGTACACGCGCGATCAGCCCAAGGACGCGCTGGCCGACATGACCGACGTGGCGCGCGCGGTCTTCTACCTGGTCGAGCAGGGCCGCCGCGGGTTCACCCACGAGCTCCAGATCACGCCGGTCGGCGATCGCTGGCTGCCCTAGCGCCTTGGGCCGGCCGGCGGGTCGGGATGCGGAAGCCGAACGCGAGCAGCGCGGCGAACAGCGTGGCGAGGCACGAGATCGCGAACGGGGCGCCTACGCCGGCCGGCGCGATCGCCGCCCCGCCGATCGCCTCGCCCGCGGCGAGGCCGCCGATGAGCGCGGCGGACACCCAGGTGAACGCCTCGGTCTCGGTGCCGGCGCTGACCGCGCGGCCGACCAGGGAGTACTGGCAGGAGAACACCGGCGCGATCGTGACACCGGCCAGCACGCTGCACACCAGGCCGGCGGGGATCGAGCGCGCGGCGATCAGCGGCAGCGTGCACAGGACCGCGAGCCCGAGCAGGACCCGATAGCGGTGGGTCAGCGAGGACTGCCAGGTCCGCGAGCCGTACCACAGCCCGCCGACCATGCTGCCAACGCTCCACAGCGCCAGCAGCACCCCGGATGCCGGGCGCGACCCGGCGTGGATCGCAAGCGACGGGAGCCCGACTTCGATCGCGCCCAACCCCATGCCGGTCAGGGCGACCGGCCCGAGCAGGGCTCGCAACTCTGGGCTGGCCAGCGCCGAGCTCCGGCTGGTGTGCTCCGTCGTGGCGCCCGCGGACCGCACCAGTCGTGAGCGCAGGAACAGCGTCGCGCCGGCCAGACCGATGGCGGCGATCACCGACACCGCGACCTCCGGCGAGGTGAGCGCGATCATCACCGCGACGAACAGCGGCCCGGTCGTCCACAGCACCTCCTGGCTGACCGCGTCGAGCGAGTAGGCCCGCTCGCGCGCGGCGGGATCCTCGAACACCTCGCCCAACATGGCCCGGACCACCGGCGCGACCGGCGGCATGAACGCGCCGGCGAGCCCGGCGATGACGATCAGCACGACGGCGCCGCCGTGGGCTTCCGCCGCCACGACGAGCAGGGCGTAAATCGTCGCTTCGCACACCACGGCCGGACCGAGCACGCGGAGCCGGCCGAAGCGGTCCACCAGCCGGCCGAGGAGCGGTGCGCCGGCGGCGGTCGCGAACGCCTGCGCGCCGACCGCGAGACCGGCGGCGGCGTAGGAGTGGGTCGCGCCGCGCACGAGCAGGAGGACGGCGAGCGGCGCCATCCCTTGCGGAAGCCGGGCGACGAGCGCGGTCGCGAACAGCCCCGCGGCGCCGGGCTTCGACAGCACTGAGCGGTAGCTCGAGAGCATGAGTTCGAGCCTACAAGAGCGTTGTACGATGCCCGGTCTTGAGTCCTGAAGTCATGAGCGATCTGGACGTGCTCGAGCAGCTGGTCGAACCTGCCGGCAAGGACGTGGTCGACATCGGGTGCGGCGGCGGCGCGTTGGTGCGGGCTCTAACCGCGCGCGGGGCCAGGGTGATCGGGGTCGAGATCTCCGAGCAACAGCTCGCGCCGGCGCTGGCGAGCGACGGCAGGAGCGGTGCGCGTTATCTGATCGGCCGCGCACAGCAGCTGCCGATCGAGGACGGCTCGGTCGACGCCACGGTGTTCATGCGCACGCTGCACCACGTTCCGCCCGACGACCTGTTCGACGCCCTGTGCGAGACGCGGCGCGTGCTGCGGCCGGGAGGAGTCGCCTACGTCGCGGAGCCGCTGGCGCTTGGCGACTTCTTCGAGCTCACCCGGGTGGTCGAGGACGAAACGGTGGTTCGCGCCGCCGCGCAGGACGCGCTGGCGCGGGCCTCGGAGGCCGGCCTCGTCCGGGAGACCACGCTCGACTACGACGTGCGCATGTGCCTGGCGGATCTCGGCGCGCTGCGCGACCGGCTGGTGAGCGTCGACCCCGCGCGGGCTGAGGTGTTCGAAGCGCGCCGGGACGAGCTCGCCGACGGGTTCGAGCGCCTCGGTGAGGCCGGCGAGCGGCCCGGCGAGCGGTGCTTCCGCCTGCCGATGCGGGCAGATCTACTCCGGCTACTCGGAGGTTGACGGAGGCGGCGCCGGCCAGCGCTGCCCCGCGACCTCGAGCTCGCGCACCTTGAGCGAGCCGATCTCGATCTCTTCGGTGCGCAGCTTGCGGATCACGGCCTCGCCGATTGCCAGCCGCCCGATGGCTACGGCGCCGATCGCGCATACGGCGATCGCGAGCGGTCCCATCGCCGACGGCCCGAACAGCCGCGCGCCGACCGCCATCGCCCCGGTGACGTGTGCTCCGGTGACCTCGGCGGGGGCGGCCTTGTCGCGCCGGATGATGATGTTGCGGGCCATCTGGGTTACTCCCTCCTCGTTGTGAACAGCTATTACTACGGCGCCAGGTCGTAGGGAAACGATCCGGTCAGCGACTCGAACCCGTTCTCGGTGACGACCAGCAGGTCCTCGACCCGGCAGCCGCCGAGCGACGGCACCACCGTGCCCGGCTCGATCGCGATCACGTCGCCGGCGATGAGCGGCTCGGTGCCGGTCCGTCCCAACGCGGGCGCCTCGTGCACCTGGAGCCCGACCCCGTGGCCCAGCCCGTGGTAGAAGCCCTCGCGGAGGGTCTCGCCCGGTCGTTTGGTGCGTCCGGTCGGATGGCCCGCCGCCTCGAACACGTCGCACGCGATGCCGTAGACCTCCACTCCCGGGATGCCGGCCCTGACCGCCGCGCACGATCGCTCGTGCGCGGTGAGCACGAGCTCGTACAGCGCCGCGATCGCGTCGCTGATCTCGCCGCGCACGAACGTGCGGGTCATGTCCGCCCAGCAGTCCGAGGCCTCGTCGCGCGGCCACAGGTCGATCGCGACCGGCGTGTGCGCCGGGAGCGGTCCCGACCCCGGGTCGTGGCCGATGATCACATCGGGGCCCTCCGGCTTGACGATGATGTCGGCCGGGGCGGGCGCGCCGGCGCGACTGCACACCTCGCGGATGCGCGCGCGGACCGTTTCCGAGGTCAGCTGCTCGCCGTCCAGCCAGAGCCACCCGTCGCGGATCTCGGCCGCGCGGAGCATGCCGGCGCCCTCCCCCAGGCCGGCCAGTCCGGCCGTCACCGCGCGCCGAATCCCCGCTAGCTCAGCGGCGGACTTGCGCCGGCGGCGCTCCGTGAACGGCGCGTCGTCCGGGGTCAGATCGATCCCGCGAGCGCGCATGCGGTCGGCCAGGGCAACCGGGAACTCGGGCGGGACGACCGCGTCGGTGATGCCCATCTGCTCGGCGCCGCGGACACAGACCTCGAACTCGATGTCGTGGCGCGGCCACCCCGCGGCGAGGAGCTCGTCGCGCCCGAGCGCGTCGATCAGCAACCGCTCGAGATCGGGCGCGGCGCGCGCGATCCGGGTCTCCTCGAGCGCGTTGGTCACCACGGCGCGCCGGCCGCCTGACTCGAGGTACAGAAACGGATCGCCGATCGACAGCGGCACCTCGTGCCGCAGCGCGGGCGAGGTCTCGGTGTCGCCCCAGATGAGCAGGTTCACGCCGTTCACCGTACTAGTGTCGTGACACTAGCTCACGGGCGGCGGGGCGCTCGGACGGGAACGCCGGCAGACGCCGGATCTCCGGCACCGCGAGCAGCGCCAGTGCGCTGGCCACGAGTAGCCCGAACGCCGTCCACAGCGACGCGTCGATGCCGATCACGGCTGCGATCGGGCCCCAGATCGCCAACCCGATCGGGTCGAGGGCCAGCGAGCCGAACCAGTCGTAGGAGCTCACGCGCGAGAGCGACTCGAGCGGCACGTGGCGCTGAACCGTGGTCTCCCACAGCGTGTTGCCGAGCATCAGCCCGAGACCGGCGGCGAAACATCCGACGGCGATCGGCGCCACCGTGCACCACACCCGGCACGTGCCGTGGGCGATCGGTAGCGTGCGCATACCGGCATGGGCTTCGAGACGCTCACCATCACCTCGGCCGGGGGCCGCACCGAGGCACAGTTCGTGCCGGCGGCGAACATGGTGTGCTGCTCGCTCCGGCACGACGGAGTCGAGCGGCTCGAGCAGCGCCGGGGCCTCGCAACGTACGCCGGGGCGGGCAAGACGATGGGGATCCCGCTTCTGTACCCCTGGGCCAACCGGCTCGGCCGGTTCGGATATCGAGCCGCCGGCCGCGAGGTGACGCTCGACGAGTCAGACGAGCGGCTCGGTCGCGACAGCCAGGGACTGCCGATCCACGGGGTGATTCCGGGCTTGTTGACGTGGGAGGTGGCGACGCGGCGCCGCCCGGCACGATCGACGCGCACCTGGCCTGGACCTCCCCCGAGTTGCTCGAGCTGTTCCCGTTCGAGCACGAGGTCAGAGTGGAGATCGGCGTCGCCGACGGCGAGCTCAGGATCGCCACCACGGTGCGCGCCACCGGGGACGATCCGGTCCCGGTGTCGTTCGGCTACCACCCGTATCTGAAGATGCCCGACGCGCCGCGCGAGAGATGGGAGGTCGAGCTCGCGGCGTCGCGACGGCTTGTGCTCGACGACCGCGGCATCCCCACCGGCAAGCGCGAGCCGGTGGCGACGCCCCAGGTGACCCTCGGGGACACCAGCTGGGACACCCCGTTCGACGGCCTCACCGACCCGACGCGGTGGCGCGCGGTGGCCGGCGACGCCGCGATGACGGTCACCTTTCGAGCCGGTTACGCGTTTGCGCAGATGTTCGCGCCGGCGGGCACGGAGTTCATCTGCTTCGAGCCGATGACCGCGGCGACCGACGCGCTGAACAGCGGCGACGGGCTGCGGATCGTCGCCCCGGGTGCCGAGCACCGCGCGGAGTTCACCGTGACGCTCGCCGAGGATCAGCCGGCGAGTTGACCCGCGCCCCACAGCTGCTTGGAGCGGTGCGCCTGATATCGGGCGCCGTGTTCGTCGTGTTCGGGGCCGGCAAGTTCGTCAATCACGCCTCCGAGCTGGCGTCGTTTCGCCAGTACGGGTTGCCGGCGCCGGAGGTGTTCGTGATCGCGATCGGGGTGATCGAGCTGGTCGGCGGCGGCCTCCTGATCGCCAATCGGCTGGTCAAACCGGCGGCCCTGGTGCTCGCGGCCGACATGGTCGGCGCGATCGTGGTCTCCGGCATCGCCAAGGGCGAGTTGATCAGCCTCACGCTGGCGCCGGCGCTGCTGCTGGCCATGGTGGCGCTCCTGCTGGGGCCGGCGTCAGGCCGGCACGCTTGACCGCGCCGTCGCGTCTTCCAGCAGCAGCGCACCGATCCGCTTCGCGCGTCGCGCCGCCTCCCGGTCCCCCTCGCCGGCCGCGACGATCGACCCCTTCATGAGGATGTGCCACTCCCGGGCGAAGTTCCGCGCGTCGGCGATGCCGGCCTCACGCGCGAGCCCCTCCAGGAAGCCGCGGATGCCCGCCAGGTAGGACACGCTCGCCCGGTGCACCGGGTCGGTCGGGTCGGGGTGCTCCAGCATCACGTTGATGAACGAGCAACCCTCGAAGTCGGCCCGGCCGAACCATTCGTCGAACACGTCGAAGATCGCCAGCAGCCGTTCCTTCGGGTCGATCGCACGCGAGCGCACCTCTTCCTCGAGCCACCGCCGGGTCCACTCGTGCTCGCGACGCTCGAGGAACGCGAGCACAAGGTCCTGTTTGGAGGCGAAATGGCGATAGAGGGTCTGGCGCGCCACGCCCGAGTGCGAGATGAGGGCGTCGATGCCGACCGCCTGGATGCCGTTCTGCGAGAACAGCTCGTACGCCGAGTAGAGGATCCGCGCCCGGGCCCCCCGGGTTTGACCCCCTGCTTCGATCACTTCCGTCATCCCCCAATTATAGGAGAACGGTCGGTCTGATCCTTGAGGTTGACGACCCATGAAACGGGGCGTAGGCTCCCATTGACGAGGGAGACCAGTCGGTCTCATTGAGAGACCGACGAGCTAAAGGAGCGTGTGTATGGCTTACGACCTGCGGTCCGAGACCGGCATCCCCACCCAGCCCGTCGGGTCCCTGCCACGGCCCGCGAAGCTCCAGGCGGCGTACGCGGACTACGACGCCGGGAGGATCGACAAGGCGCAGCTCGAGGCCGAGCAGGAGCCGGCGGTCAAGGACTCGATCGAGCGCTTCGAGGCCACCGGGTCGCCGATCATCTCCGACGGCGAGCAGTGGTGGTCGAGCTTCGCGACCTACCCAGTGACGGACACGCTCGCGGGGACCGGACTGGCCGACCACCTAGGGCCGGGCGGCCAGTACTTCGCGATCTTCTCCGACGGCCACTACCGGCAACTGCCGAAGCTCGTGGGCGGGCCGTTCCGCTACAAGACGTACGCCGCCGACACCCTGGCCAGATCGATCGCGTTCGCGAGGACGCCGATGAAGCAGGCGGTGATCGCGCCGTCGATGCTCGCGCTGCTCTACCCGCTGGACGAGGAGATCCCCGGCTACGCGCGTGAGCAGTTCGAAGAGGACCTGGTCGGCGAGTGCGAGACGGACATCCGGCGGGCCTTCGAGGTCGGCGCCGCGTGCGTGTCGATCGACTTCACCGAGGGCCGGCTGGCGCTCCGAGAGGACGGGCGCAACCCGTGGACCGGCCGCGGCATGCTCCCCCACTTCATCGAGCTGATCAACCGGGTTCTGGCCCGCTTCACCCCGGAAGAGCGCATGAACATCGGCGTGCACACCTGCCCGGGCGGAGATCGCGACGCGGTGCACAGCGCCGATGTGCCGTACAGCGCGCTCCTGCCGAGCCTGTTCCAGCTCAACGCCGGCTACTTCCTGATGCAGAACAAGAGCGAGCGTGATCGCGAGGAGGTGTACAAACTGGTCGGCGAGCACAGCCGGGACGACGCCGACGGCGTAGCGCAGATCGTGCACATCGGCGTGGTCAACCCGCAGAACCCACGCGTCGAGACCGCACAGGAGATCTGCGACGAGCTCGTCGCTGCGGCGAAGCACATACCCAAGGAACGGCTTGGCTCCACCGACGACTGCGGGTTCTCGCCGTTCAGCATCGACGAGAAGCCACTTCACGGCTCGCCCGACTTCGCGCGTGACGTGGCGTTCGAGAAGATCGCGAGCCGCGTCCAAGGGACGAAGATGGCCGCCGAGAAGCTCGGCGTCGACGTTCCCGTCGCCGCGTAGGCCTGGACCGTCGCCACTCCGGCACAGGGGGTGACGACCGTGGCCGATGTGTTACACGTACGAGTGCACTCGAGCTTGCCGCTTGCGACCCGCTCCGCTTGCGACCCGCTTTGAAGGTGAACATCCCACAGCGATTGAGTCCACTGTGACTGTCGGCGGCGGCGGCGCCGAAGGGTACGAGTCGCACAACCGCGGCCGCCCCAACTTGACGCCACCGCCACGGTCTCGCCTGCGAGAAGGCGGAAACGGGCATGACGGCCCAACCTTGCGAAAGGGTTGGCATTCCGCCGTAAGGCTTAGTTTGCCGACAGGCGATTCATCGCGTACGCTGCAAGCGGCATGCCGATGAATCCTCAGCCGGTCTCGCTGTTCGAGGTCGCCAAGCGCGCAATCGAGATCTGCGATCCGGACGACCGCGATCAGCGCCTGGGCGACCTCCTGGCCCAGTTCGAGGATGACGACGAGCCGATCAGGGCGGTCGAGAACCTCGAGGAGCGAGTGGCGATCGCCGTCGAGGGAGTGGACGTCGAGATCGGCGATCCGGCCGTCTCGATGGCCGCCGCCACGATTCTCTATCTCGCCCACCGGCGCGACGAGCTTCACGACGATCCCGAGAAGATCCTCCGCATGGCCGCTCGCGCGGAATGGAAGGGCGATCCGCCCGACGCCGTGGTGGACTGGCTGGCCGACCGAGGCGTGGTGGTCTGAGCCGTGGCGTTCGCGAACGACATGCTCGAGGCCTCGCCGGTTCGGAGCGACCTCGGCGTGGACGCGGTCGCGGCGGCGATCGAGGCCTGCCTGACCTGCGCGCAGACCTGCACGTCCTGCGCCGACTCAGACCTGGCCGAGCCGGACGTCGCCGAGCTCGCGCGGTGCGCCGCCCTGTGCATCGACTGCGCCGACGTCTGCCTCACCACCATGCGGCTGCTGTCCCGCCCCTTCGGTTCGGAACATCGCGTCACCCATCACGTACTCAGGGCGTGCGTGCTGACGTGTACGAGCAGCGCCGAGGAATGTGCGCGGCACGCGGCGCACCATCGCCATTGCGCGGTGTGCGAGAAAGCGTGCCGGGCATGCGTGGCCGCGTGCGAGGCGTTGCTGGCGGCCGAGGCGTTTCAGCAGCTCGAGAAGATCGCCGGCGCCTAACCGTAATCCCCATCAACGCGTCACGACTGCGGTGGTGCGTAGCATCAGGAGCATGACAACCACTCAAATCCTGGATTCGATCGAGAATCGGCTCCGAGAACTCAATCAGGAAATCGACACGCTGACCGCGGCGCGGTCCGCGCTCGACGGTCGCGAGACCAAGCCGGCGGAGCGACCGCGAGCCCGTTCGGCCCGGCCGGCTCCCGCGGCGGCCACCCCGCCCGCGGCCGACCCAACCCCGGCTCGGCGCACTCGCGCCAAACGCCGCGCGAAGCCGCGTTCGGGCACGGAAGTCGTACCGGCCGGTCGTTTGGAGGCACTGCTGTCCGAGAACGGCGGGCTGACCACCTCCGCGCTTGCCGAGCAAACCAACGGCAATCGCGACCAGGTGCTCACGTTGCTACGGGAGCTCGAGACCGCCGGGCGGATTCGCCGCACGGGCCAGCGCCGCTCGACCCGCTGGCACGCGATCACCGACGAGGACCGGATCCGAGAGCGCGCCGCCGATCTCGCATCGCGGCGCAAGCGCGCCGCCTGATGGCCGACGCGCTGGTCATTCAGGTGCCGCAGGGTAGCCCGGTCGAGCGGCAGCTCGACCTGGACCCCCCGCTAAACCTGGAAGGCCGCGCCGTCGTGATCGAATCGGTGGCGCCGGACGAGGAGGGCAACCTGGATCCGCCCGTGGACGGCGAGATCGTGCTGTCGGTGCCGTCGCCCGAGACGCTGGCGCGCGAGGCGGATGAGGTTCGCCGCGTGCTCGATCGCGCGGGCACCGGCGTCGAGCCGCTCGTCATCGTCGTCGAGGACGCAGAGGAGCTGCGCGACGACGAGTTGGAAGCCGTGCTCGAGGCGGCGCCGCGCGCCCCCCGAGCCGTGATCCTGCGCGTAATTCGCAGCGAGTGAGCTGCGGGGCGGTGCTGGTTCCGCATGGAACCTTTGGCGCCGATCGGGCAACCAGCAGGCGTGGAGCGCGATACCTCGGACGCCGCCGTGATCGCCACGTCGGTGGCCGATGCGTCCGTCTTCGGCGAGATCTTCGATCGTCACTTCGCGGAAATCCACCGGTACATGGGCCGGAGGGTCGGCGCTGCCTTGGCGGACGAGATCGCGGCCGAGACGTTCGCGGTGGCGTTTCGCCTGCGCGATCGATATGACCCCCACGCGCTCGACTCCAGACCCTGGCTGTTCGGGATCGCCGCCAACCTGATCCGCCGTCACTGGCGGACCGAGCGCCGGCGCCTGCGCGCCTACGCGCGGACCGGGGTGGATCCGATCTGGGATGAATCGTCCGAGGTGGAGCGACGCGTCGACGCGCTCGCGGCCGCGCCGCAACTGGCGGCCGCGCTGGCCTCGCTGAGCGGCGGCGAGCGCGAGGTGCTGCTCCTGTTCGCCTGGGCGGACCTCAGCTACGAGGAGATCTCCGCCGCGCTCGGGATTCCCGCCGGGACGGTGCGATCGCGGCTCTCACGCGCCCGGGCTCACGTTCGGGAACTCATGTGGCCGACCGGGCAAGTGTCGGTCGACAGCGCCACCGAAGGAGGAACCAATGAACGAGCTTGAGCTGATACGCCACTTCCGATCCGACGTCGAGCCGCCCGATGCCGGGCGTGCTGCCACCGCGCGCGCCGCGCTCGAGGCCCAGTTCCGCGGTGCGCCGAAGCGCCGGCCTCGGCGCCGAGTCCGCGGACGGGCGTTGCTGGCGACTTCGCTGGCGGCGCCTGCCGTCGTGGCCGCGGCGCTGTTGATCGGCGGCGCGTTCGGCGGGGGCGGCGCCTCGACGGCCGACGCAGCGATCATCCGTCATGCGGACGAGGCGCTGTCTCCTCCACCGAACGAGATTCTCCACACGAAGGAGATCGGCGACGGCTTCGTGGCCGAGTGGTGGCAGCTCACGAGCTCTCCGTACACGTTCGTCGGCGACAAGGGTCCGATGGGCGCCGCCTCCCCCGAGCAGGCCGGCGACGCCACGAACTCGTCGTACTACGACCCGGCAACCAACACCATCCACGAAATGTCCGGCGGTGGCACGACCAGCTTCGGCGACCCGGTCGCCCAGATTCACCAGATGCTTGACGAGGGCCGGGCGCGAGTACTGGGCACCGCGCGGGTTGAAGGCGTCGACACGTACAAGATCCAGTTCGCGGAAAAGGACGGGTTCACGTCGCAGAGCCTCGTCGCCTACGTGGACCAGGGCAGTTATCGACCGGTGCTGCTGTCAGATCCGCAGCGCGACGGGACGGTCGTCGACCTACGCGTGGTCACGCTCGAATACCTCCCCGCGACGCCGGCGAACCTCCAGTCACTGAGCTTGACGGCCAGGCACCCGGGCGCGGCCGTCGTGCACAGCGGACCCGGGAAGCCCGCCCCAGCCGGCAAGTAGTCCTCGGCCGGCGCATGCCCCGTGTGGGAGGATGGGCCGATGCCGTTCGTCGATGTGCCGAGCCTGCCGACCCTCGAGCCGAGGACCGGCTGGCGAGGGCAGTTCTTCCACTCCGAGCACATGACGTTTGTGTATTACGCGATCGCCGCCGGATCATCCGTGCACGTTCATCACCACGACGAGGAAGAGGTCTGGCACGTGTTGGAGGGTGAGCTGGAGATCTCTTTGTCGGAGGTCACCCACCGGCTCGGGCCGGGCCAGGCGGCGGTCGTGCCGGCCGGCGAGTATCACAGCGTTCGAGCTGTTCTTGCCTCGCGGGTGATCGTCGTCGACTACCCGGTCAGGGCGTCGGTTGGAGGCGTTGACACCGGCGCCCCGGACGGTGCGTGATCGACGTGGACCTGGCGGTGGCGCTTGCCCGAGCGGCAGGGGACAGCCAGTTGGCGGTCGGGGGAGTGACCGCCGCGGGCCCCGGATCCGGTAGCGATTTTCTGCAGTCGCTGATCGAGGCCCTGGCCTACGCGGCCGACGTGCTCGAGGCCGACCTGGACCAGCTCGCCGACGAGGCGTTCATCGAGACCTCCTACGACCGCGGGCCCGACATCTTGCGCGCCCAGTTCCGCGTCGATCTGCGCCCGGTCGTATGCGTGGTGCTGGATCCGCACGACGTCTACCTCGCCACGGTCGGCGGCGAGACCGGCGACTCATGTGTGCACTTCGGGGATGGCTCACAAGGCGAGCGGCCGCCGGCCGGGTTCGAGCAGGTCGCCGCCACGTATCGCGACGGCGACGGCGACGGGGGCGGCGCGCTCGAGCTTGTTGGTCTGGGCTTGACGAACCGGTCTGGCTGATCGCGCTGAGCCGCCAGCACCGGCCGCTGTTCTGCCGGGTCGGGTGTCGGGATGCTCGCACCGACGTATAGCCTGCGGCGACCCGACAAAGGAGACAGCATGGTCAAGCTGGTGGTTTGCTACGGCGCGCCCGAGAATTCGGCCGCATTCGATCGGCATTACGCGGAGACGCACGTCTCGCTCGTGGAGAAGATCCCGGGTCTTCGCCGCTTCGAGGCCGGGAAGGTGCTCGGGACGCCGGATGGCTCGCCGGCGCCGTACTACTACATGGCCGAGCTGTCGTTCGACAGCGGCGAGGACCTGCAGGCCGCGATGGGAAGTTCCGAGGGACAGGCGGCCGGGGCGGACGTGGCGACGTTCGCCAGCGGTGGCGCCACGCTCATGATCGTCGAGACGTGATGCGGTGACGCTCGGGGAGGGCTCGGTGCGGCGGTGTCGAAAACACATCTCGGCATGCCGCCGCCGGCGTGTCGATCAACGTCCAGATCTGAGCAAGAGAGTCGCCGATGACCGACAAAACCGCCAAGCCCGCCGCCAAGCGTGCCACCGCGCGCAAGCCGAGTACCCGGCGGCGGCGCAAGCCGACCCACCGCGAGATCTCCTTGCGGGCTTACTTCCTCCACCTCGAGCAGCCGGGGTCCGACCAGATCGGGAACTGGCTCCGCGCGGAGCGCGAACTTACACCTGCATGAGGTAGTCGCCCGCCGGCCACGGACGGCCGGCGGCGGCGCATCGGCCCGGCTCAGCCGAGCGCCGCGCGCGGCGTGATACCGACACGCTTGCTGAACGGGCTGGCGAACACATCATCGGGGTCGAGCTGCTTTCTTACCGCCTCCCAAGCCGGCAGGCCCGGGTAGCGCGCGGCCACCTCCTCGGGCGCGAGCGTGTTGATCTGACCCCAGTGCGCCCGTACGCCGAGGGGCGACAGCGCGTCCTGATGGGCGGCCAGGATCTCCACCCCGCCGTACGTGTCGACCAACTGGATCAGCTCGATCATCATCGTCTCCTGCGCGTGCATCATCGACATCAGCGCGCGCGACGGCGCCACGAACCGCAGCGAGATCGGCGACGTGTGGTAAATCGACCCGTCTCGAGCGAACCGCTCGGCGGTGTCGAGCACGGTCTCGACCGCCTTGACATGGCCGTCGTCGGCTGTCGGCACTCCCATCTCAGCTGAGTACGCGCGCAGGTTGTTCGCGCTCCCGATGTGGAACACCAGATAGGACTTGTTCGTGTAGCCGTCTGACTTGATCGCGTTCAGCGAGAAGTCGAGCAGCCTGGGGATGAGGCTGGGAGCAAGCGAACCGGCGGTGTTCATGATCAACGAGGTGACCCACGGCAGATTCCCGAGCAGCTCGGGAATCACCGGCCGGTGGTTCGATCCCTCCTTACCGTCTTCGGGAGGCCTGCGCGTGGTGACGATGCACCGGTTCGACCCCGGACCGCGGAGGGCGTATGGGTTGACGTACACCTCGTAGTGCTCCTCGCGGTCGAGCACGCCGGCTCGCAGATCGGACCGGACCTCGTCCCACGTGGTCACCCGCCGGACCTCGGTCAGCTCGAAGCTCGGCCCGACCTCGATGATCATCGACACGATCAGCCCGAGGCAGCCCATCCCGCAGATCACGGCGTCGAACCAGTCGTCTCTCTGGTCGAGGCTCCAGCCCGGTCGCGCGCCGGCGAACGCGGTTGGATCGGTCGGGCCGCCGGTCGGCTCGATCCGTCGGAGCTGCCCGGTGCCGTCGACGAGGTCTACCGACCGGACGTAATCGGGGAACGGGCCGAGCCTGATCCCAGACCCGTGCGTAGAGGTCGAAACCACGCCGGCGAGTGTCTGACCGTCGTAGCCGCCCATCTGACGGAGGGCGAGTTGTTGGCGGTCGAGCCACGCGTTCACTTCGTGGATCCTGGTGCCCGAACCGACCGAGACGAGATACTCGCTGTCCACGCCGGCGCGGAGCATCTGCGAGGGGACGCGCTCCACGCCACCTAGCTGCTCGGGCGCAACGAGATACCCGGTGGTCAGTGCGACGTCCGACCAGGAGTGACCCGACCCGACGCACCTGATCGTCAACTCCTCCTGGCGCGCCCGCGTCACCGCGGCCACGAGCTCGTCGACCGACCGCGCGCGCACCGTCCCGACCGGATCGATCGCCTGGTTGCCGGTGTCGTTGTGCCACTGCCGGCGCCGGCCGAGCAGCGACCCCGCCGACCGGTGCGTGCCGGCGTGCGGGAGGCCCTGTCTCGCTCGTCGCGCGCGGCGACTCACCTCGATGCCCCTCTCCCCTCCACGTCGAGATCCTACGCGGTACGCCCAGGCTGCACAACCCGGGCCGCCGCCCTGTGCGGTCTCAGGAAAGCCTGAACGGAACGCTCTTGGCTGTCGCGCTGCCGGATGAGTTCGCGGCCGTCACCGAGCAGGCGACGGCGTGGCCGCGCAACCTGCGGGTCACGGACAGGCTCGATCCCCGGCCGGCGGTCCCGGCCCGGCCGGTCACCGACCACCGGTAGGCGTAGGACGTCGGATTCCCGGACCAAGTGCCCGTCAAGCAGCGCAGCCGTCCGCCGGAGCGCGTGACGCGGGGCCGCTTGGCGTTCTGTGGCTTGGACCCGGTGGCCGGCGCGACGGTGGCCTCGTCACTCGCCCAGGCGGCATCGTCGGTGATCAGGACGCTGTACGCGCAGATCAGCAGGTCGCCCGGGCCCGCCAAGGTGACCGGCAGGGAGATCGTAAATGGGCCCGAGAGACCCTCGTTGAGGTTCTCGAACGTGAGGAGCCTGGCCGCTTGAGGGTTATCCGTCGAGATCGTCTCCTCCATGCTGAACCCCTGCGCGCAGGGGATCGGAAGCAGCGTGTGATCGATCGCGAACAGCCGAAGCCCGTAGTCGATCGGAGTGCCGAACGGAGCGTTCGTGCCGGTCGCGACGATCGTCAGCGGTTTCCCCGCGACCAACGGGCCGGTCGTGGTGACGTGCAACACGCTGCCGGGATACGCCGGGTCGGTTCCGTCGGCCAGCGCCGGACTCGCGGAGAGCGCCAGCGCGCAGACACACAAGCATGCACCGATGCGGACCCGTAGGGGTGCGGACAGAGACCGCCTTCGCTTCACCACCTACCGACGACCATACCGCTGTGAGCCCGACCGGCAAATGACGAAGACATCCTGGCCACAACGGGTCCGACCACCTGGGTGACGCCTACGTACATGGAATCCAGTCGGCATGCGACGGGGCCGGCGCCGTCAGTGATGTCTCGTTTAAACGCCGCGGTGCGCGCGGGCGCGCTCATCGGCCCACTCGCGCAGGCTCTTCTCCGAGAGCGGCTGAGGACCGTGGTTGATGTCCTGCGTCTGGCCTCCCTGGACGAATCGCTGCCACACGTCTCCATTCTCGGGATCGATGAACGTGATGTAGCCGCCGTCGGCGACCTCGAGCGGCGAGGTGAGACTCCCGGTGTGCGAGTAGGCCGCGACGGGCCCCGGCGAGGATCGGTAGAACGCCGGGAGCAGGAAATCGCTCAGCGGGACGCCACCGACCGGGTAGTTGAACTTCTCGCAGGGATCCGCGAGCTCGAGCAGATAACGAACGCGAGGGCTCTGTTCAGCGCCCCTCCAGCCGGGAAGCGCCGCGGCCGCGTGGAGTCGATTGCCCCACGGATCGCCGAGCATCTCCAGCAGTTCGTGGCTCGCCGTCACCGTCCAATCGCCGGCGGTGAGGTCTACCTCGGCGTACGGCTGGTGCAGCTTGTCGGAGTGGTACCCGGCCGCGCCTGGCACATCGATTCCTTGCTGCAGTTGGATTTTCCACGTCCCCGCGGGCGGGTTCGGGTTGGCCACGACCGTCGCGGCGACGGTCCAAATCGGGGCGAAGTCCGCTTGCACCTGCTCGTTGAGCGCCCCGGCGACTTCGGCCAGTTCCGGCGGTTTTAGCGTGCCGGAGAGGTCGACAAGGGCCACTTGGACGGGAATGGCGGCTGTACTCATGTGAACACGACCTCCTACGCCCGAGCCCCCGCCCGGACGGAATCGCGAGATGTGATGAACGGTCCTACCAGCCGCACCAAGGCACCCGGCGGCGAGTGAATAGTTTAGTAATCAGGGATGGTCGATTGGAGAAAAATTTGTTCGCGGTTTCGCTGAGCCCGCGGTGTAGCCCTCGTCGCGCTCGACGGTAGGCGCGCGGGAAGCTGCCTCGACGCGACGCCATCCCCGGCGAACGGACTGCTTGTCCTGGCGCACGACCTCGGCGACCCGGTCGGCGCGCCCTAGTACTGGTTTCGCCGCGGGCAGCGGCGATCCCATCCGCGGCGCTCTCGATCATTCGTCCAGATCCCGCGGGGAGGAACCGTTTCGGGGTATCCACCCACAGGACAGGAAGTCAGGAGGTATCGGTGGGGTTGGAAATGATCGTGTTGTTGGTAGTCGGGAGCTGGGTCGCCCTATCCCTCCTGGTCTTAGCGCTGTGCCGTGCCGGGAAGTGGAGCGACGAGGCGATGGATATCGCGGTGGTGCGGGACGCGGGCCCGAGTCGGAGCGGCGAGATCGCCCGGGCGCCGCGGACCGAGGAGACACTCCGTACGCTCGATCTGGGCGACGCCGCCGACTTGCTCGGCGTGAACCCTGAGACGTTGCTCGATTGGGAGATCCGCTACGGCTACCCCAAATCGAGCCCGTTCGAGCGGCGCTACAGCGAGTCGGACGTGCTCGCCTTACGCGACAGCCTGTGGGAAGGGGCGTCGATCGCGGCGGCCGTGGCCCGAGCCAGCGACAGGACGCGGCGGCGGCGTCCGTCGGCTGGCGGGGCCGCGGTGGCTGAGCACCGCGACGGCGGACTCGCGTCCTAACGAGGCTCGTGCCGTCGTGGCAGCAGGAGCGTCAGCAGCCGTACGCTTCGCGCAGACGGGCCAGGTCACCCGGCTTGGCGCTGCGCGACTCAATCGCCTTGATTTGCCCGGCGTAGTCCTCGCACGCGGACTGCTCGCGATCCAACGCGGCGGCGTAGGCGGCGAACGCGAGCGCGCGATCCGTCGCTCGCGCGCGACAGAAGCGCTCGTAGGCTGAGCGCACCTCGGCGCACGCCGTCCGCCAGTCGCAGTACAGGTCGATCATACGGTCGACCAGCAGATCTTCGACCCTCACGATGCCTCCTCCGCGACCACGACCACCCCGGGCGGGACGTCCAGAAACTCCACCGTCCTGCGCGCCGCCTCGTCGATGTGGATCCGCGGCGGCACGGGCAGCTGACCGTTTCCCGAGTAGGTCCCCGGGCCGTAGAACGCCCCGTAGCGGATCACCACGCCGCGGGCGTCGAGCACCATGGCCTCGTGCTCCGCGACGGCCTCGGCGCCGTGCGCCGGCGTCCAGGCAATGCTCTGGGCGACGAACCGCCTCGCCCCCGCGTCCCACTTGGCCGCCAGCAGGTTCAGGGTCCCCTCGGTGCGGATCCGATTGTTGCCGGCGGCGAACTCCGGGATCCGCTCGCGCTCGTCCGGCAGATCGGTGAGCTGGTGCATGACCAGATCAGGCCCGAAGTCCGTGACGGCATCGCGCAGGCCGCGCTCGTCGAACACATCGCACAGCACGGGCGCGGCCCCGAGATCCCTCAGCGACTTCATCTTTTCGGGAGAACGAGTCATCCCGGCCACCACGTGGCCTTGAGAGAGCAGCAAGGGAATCAGCCGCAGGCCGATTACTCCACTCGCACCGGCAAGAAATATCCGCATGGTTCACACAACCTGGGCATCCACGTCGTCGTCGAGCTGCCGGACCGGGTCGAGATCGCAGCCCGGCAGGCCAATCAAAGCTAGGCGGTCATTGGACTCTTGAGAAGGACCAATCCCGGGCCGAACTGACGGACCAACTCGCGTGGCGGCCGGGAGTGCGATCTGGTTCGCTTAGCCGGGTGGACATCGCATTGACGCTGGACAGGGCGGCACCGTTGCGCGCTCAGCTCGAGCGCGAGCTCCGCGCGGCGATTCGCACCGGTCGGCTCCGCGCGGGCACGAAGCTTCCTCCGACCCGAGTGCTCGCCGACGAGCTACAGGTCTCGCGGGGTGTTGTCGTGGAGGCGTACTCGCAGCTGATCGCCGAGGGCTACCTTGTGGCGGGCGCCGGGAAGGGAACGAGGATCGCCGACGGGCTCGCGCAGCAGCCTCCCGCTCCGCGAGCGCCCTCCGCGACGCGGCGCCGGGTTCGCTATGACCTCCGCAGCGGCGTCCCGGACCTCTCCTTCTTTCCGCGCCGGGAGTGGCAGTCGGCCACCGGCATCGCTCTGCGGGAACTGCCGGACGCCGCGCTCTCCTACGGGTCGCGGCGGGGACTGCGGAAGCTTCGCAGCGGTCTCGCCGACTACCTGGGGCGCGCCCGGGCGGTTGTCGCGGACCCCGAGCGGTTGTTCATCGCCGCCGGCGCGTCGCACGCGATGTCGATTCTGTGGCAGACGCTTCGCCAGCGAGGGGCCACGCGGATCGCGGTGGAAGACCCGTCCTGGCGGGCACTGCCCGAGACGATCGCCCACGCCGGTCTCGAGGCCGTCCCGGTGCCGGTCGATGACCGTGGCCTCGACGTGGCGCAACTGAGCAGACTCGAGGTGGATGCCGTGGTCCTGTCGCCGGCCCATCAATATCCGACCGGGGCCGTGCTCGCGCCGGAGCGGCGAGCCGAGCTGGTCGCGTGGGCGCGGCGTTGCGGGACGTTGATCGTCGAGGACGACTACGACGCCGAGTACCGCTACGACCGCGATCCGATCGCGTCGCTGCAGGGGCTCGCTCCCGAGTGCGTCGCCTATATCGGGACCGCGACCAAGACGCTCGCCCCCGCGGTGCGCCTCGGATGGGTGCTGGTCCCGAGTCACCTGGTCGGCGAGATGGTGGTCCAGCACGGCGTCGTCCGGGCGATGCCGAGCGTGCTGATCCAGGCCGCGTACGCGACGCTCCTCGAGCGGGGAGACATCGATCGCCACCTCCGTCGCACCCGGCGCCAGTATCACGCTCGGAGGAACATGCTCATCGGCGCGCTGGCCGAACAGCTGCCTGAGCTGTCGGTTCGCGGAGCCGCTGCCGGTCTGCACCTGATCGGCTGGCTGCCGGACCAGGCCGACGAGAGCGCCATCGCCGACGCCGCGGCCGATCGCGGCGTAGCCGTGCTGACGCTGCACGAGGACTGCTCGGTTACCGCGCCGCTTGGGCCCGCGCTCCTACTCGGCTACGGGCTGATCACCGAGACGGCGATCCCGCGCGCCGTCGAACAGCTGGGCCTGGCGGTCGGCCGCTAGCCCTTTGGTCCACCCACAGACGGCGCGGTTGGTCCTCCCCAAAGCGGGGCCTTGACCCTACGATCGCCTTCCGCAGCGCAGCCAGGGCAGGCGGCATCTCATCATGGGAGTCCGAGGGACCAACCGCGCACTCGTCATTGGGGCTCAGGGGGTGCTCGGGGCGCTCACCGTCGGGGCGTTCACCTTCGCGGGCTGGGACGTCCGTCCCGCCGCCCGACACCCACGGTCCGGACAAGCCGAGATCGACCTCGACCGCCCGGAGTCGATTGCGGCCGCCTGCGACGGATACGAGCTCGTGGTCAACACCGTCCCACACCCGGACCTGCTGGCTGAGCGCCACGTCCTCGAACACGGCGGCGTCCTGATCAACATCTCCGCGCTGCCCGCGTCAGCCAGTCGCGCACTGCGCGGGGTTGCCGCCGGCGCGCGCGGAACCGTGCTGATGAACGCGGGCCTCGCCCCCGGCGTGACCGCGGTGGTCGCCTCTGACCTGCTCCGACTCCACCCGGACGCAGAGGAGCTCGAGCTCGTCTTCACCCTGTCCAGCCAGATCCCGCGCGGACCGGCCAGCGCGGCCTTCATTCACCGCGGTCTCACCACCGTCGCTCACCACCGAACCACGCAGGTCCCCCTGCCCGACCCATTCGGCGAGCGCGTCTGCGTCGGCTTCGGGGAAGGCGATGCGGGATGGCTCGGCGGCGTGGCGGAGGGCCGGATCGTTCGCCAGTACATCTGCGTCAACGAGCTTGCGGTGCACGAGCGGCTGCTCGAGCTCAACCGCGCCGGGCGGATGACTTTGCTGCCGCGATTCCTAATCGGTCCGCGCAAGTCTCCGGTTGGCATTCTCGCCAGTAACGAGCCGGTCACCCATTGGATCGCCGCGATCCGAGGCGGCCGGCGGCTGGGCGCGCGAACCGTCGAGTGCCGAGGCGACTTCCTCCACGCCGCGAACAGCGCGGTCGTGTTCGCGGATGCGTTGCTCGGCCGGCCGGGAATCGGCGGTTGCTTCGACCCCGACGAGATCTGCACGCTGGCGGACATCGAACCGGCGCTGCGCCGGGCGGGCATTGAGATCGTCCCCGTTGGTTGAAGTCGGCATCTCTCTCGCTGTCGTCTGTCTTGCGGCTTCGGCCCGCCCGTCCATTCACGGGCGGCCCGGACACGGACACGACGTGAGCCTGCATTGGGGGCTGACTCACTGTCTCGGCGCCACAATCCAGCTGTCTGTGCTCTGAATGAAGCCACCGCCAACCTGGGCGACGGGTCGACCACGTCGCACGGCGGGTGTTCAGTTCGAGCCCAACGGCTTGCGTCAGGAGATGCAAGCGGCGTCACCGGAGAAACCTATCCCGTCGCGCCGGGATTCGAATCCTCAAGATGGAAAGTCATGGGATTCCGAGAGTGCCGGTCGGCAGCTATCCGGTCAGGCTGCTTGCCGTCCTGAATTGCAGCCCAGATCAACAGCGTGAACGCGACGACGCACGCGAACCCGGACACCTCTCCGAGCGCGATTGCTCCCAGTGGCGCGCCGAGCGTTGAGCTGAGCGTTCCGATCAGGGCGGCGAGCGCCAAGGTGACGGTGATGACGATCGTAATGGCGAAGCGCTGGTCTGACTGCATCTGGTCCTCCTAAGCGGGACTCGGGTCGTTTGAGTCGCAGCGCCGGGCTGGTGATCCGGCGCTGCGATCGTGGGGCGTCAAGGTATGGCGGTCGAGATCTCGCCTCCATGGACGCCTACACCAACCGATCCCGGGAGGACTGGCGGGTCGCGACAAACCCCCGCCGGGGTTCTACTCGGTAACGAAGTCGGCGATGACGCCGGCCATTTGCGCCGGCAGTTGCAAGAGAAACAGGTGACCGCCACCCCGGACGACCATGAGCCGCGCGTGCGGTATCAGACGGGCCAGGATGCGCCCGTTGGCCACGGGAACCAAGGGGTCGTCGTCGCCGGTGAGGACGAGAGTGGGCTGCTCGAGAGTGCGCAGCCACGGCAGCCCCGTCCAGCCCTGCACAGCCCAGAGCTGGCGCCGATACCCCCGCGCCGACGGGGGCTTGTCCAACCGTGCCGCGAGATGCCCCTCGGGCAGGCCGAACACTTGACCCCCGTAGAGCGGCCCGGCGACCGACGCCAGATAGTCAGGATCGCGGTAGCGCCGCGGATTCAGCATGCTGAGCAGTGGACCGGGCCTGCCCGGAACACCTCCGAGCCCGGGCATCCCCGCGGCCGTGGCGGCGAGCACGAGGCGACGGACGCGCCGGGGCGCCTCGTGGGCGAGCTGCTGGGCGAGCGCGCCGCCCCACGAGGTGCCGAGCACATCCACCTGCTCGTAGCCGAGATCGTCGAGCAGGTGCTCGACCATCCGGGCCAGCCATGGCATGCGGCGCGGGCGGTCGAGCTCGCCCGAGTCCCCCGTGCCGGGCGCGTCAAAGCTGATCGTGTGGATACCGCGGCCATTCAGCTCCCGATCAAACGGGTGCCACATCTCGACGTTGCCCCCCACGCCCATGATCAGGAGCACGGGCGGCCCCTCGCCCATGGTCCGCACGCGAAGGCGGACACCGTCGACCTCGACGAATCCGTCGAAAGACGCCTCGCCGGGAGACGCGGTCACGGTTGCCCGCCGATCAGAGGACTCCCTCCTCGAGCCACGTGTAGCTGCCGTCGAGGAGCTTCTGTGCGTTCGCGTAGCCGGTCTCGTCGTCGTTGTGCCACAGGGCCGTGAACAGCGCGTCGACGCGGCGCCGCGCCTGGCGCGCGAACAGGTCCGCGAGATCATGTGCCGCTCCGCGCCGATCCGGATGTTCGCGCCCGATCGTGTCCGCGTAGACGACCGAGGACGCGATCGCGAACAGCTCGGCGCCGATGTCGACGAGACGTCCCAGGACGGTCTGCTTTTGCTCGAGCTCGGCCTGCCAGCGGGTCATGGCGTAGAACGTGGAACGGGCGAGCTTTCGGGAGAAGCGTTCGACGAAGCGAAGGTGCTGGGACAGCGATCCGAACTCGTTGAACGAGCGCGGGTTCTGGCCCTGGCCGACGGTCAGTTGCGGAAGCCACTTCGCATAGAACCGGCCGGATCGAATCGCCGCGTTCGCCTTGGCCTTCAGATCCCCGTCGCCCTGTAGCAGCTCACCGGCGACCTGGAGGTGCTGGTCGACCGCCTCGCGGGCGATCAACAGGCGCATGATCTCGCTCGACCCCTCGAAGATCCGGTTGATCCGCATGTCACGCAGCACTTGCTCTGCCGGAATCGGCTCCTCGCCCCGGGCGAGCAGCGACTCCGCCGTCTCATAGCCGCGGCCGCCTCGCACCTGCACGAGCTCGTCGACCACCTGCCAGCCGAGCTCTGACGCGTAGAGCTTCGCGATCGCCGCTTCGATCCGGATGTCGTTCTTCTTGTCGTCGGCGAGCCGACTCGAGACGTCGACCACCGCCTCCAGCCCGAACGTGCTTGCCGCGATGAACGCGAGCTTCTGAGCGACCGCGTCGTGCTTGCCGATCGGCTGCCCCCACTGGACCCGCTCGCCCGACCACTCGCGGGCCACCCGGGTCGCCCACTTGGCCGAGCCGACGCAGATCGCCGGTAGCGCAAGCCGGCCGGTGTTGAGCGTGGTGAGCGCGATCTTGAGTCCCTGGCCCTCCTTGGCGATGACGTTCTCGCGCGGCACGAACACGTTGTGCAGCCGCGTGACCGAGTTCTCGATCCCGCGCAGCCCCATGAACGCATTGCGGTGCTCGACGGTGATCCCTTCGCCGTCGTATGGCAGCACGAACGCGGTGATACCGCCACGACCGCCGTCGTGCTTGGGGACTTGCGCCATCACCACGACGATGTCGGCGATTGCCCCGTTGGTGGCCCACAGCTTCAGCCCGTTGAGCACGTAACCCGTTCCGTCAGCGGTCGGCGTCGCGACCGTGCCGAGCCGCGCCGGGTCCGAGCCCACGTCCGGCTCGGTCAGTAGGAACGCGGAGATGTGGTCCTTGGCGACCAGCGGCAGCCATTTGCGCTTCTGCGCCTCGGAGCCGAACAGCATCAGCGGCTCGGCGACGCCGATCGACTGGTGCGCCGAGAGCATCGTCGAGATCGCGGCGTGCGAGCTTGCGGTCAGCGCGAGGGCGCGGTTGTAGTACACCTGCGACAGCCCGAGGCCGCCGTATTGCTCGGGCACCTTCATCCCGAGCGCGCCCAGCTGCTTGAGTCCGTCGATGACAGCGTGGGGGATCTTCGCGTCGCGCTCGACCTGGAGCGGGTCGACGTGCTCCTCGAGGAACGCCCTCAGGCTTTGCAGGAAGCGCTCGCCCTTTTCTACGGCGGTCGGATCGAGCGGCGGCTGAGGGTGGATCAGGTCGAGGCGCAAGTTGCCCAGGAACAGCTCCTTACCGAAGCTCGGCAGCTTCCACTCGGTCTCGCGCGCGGCCTCGACAACCTCCCTGGCTTCTCGCTCTGTAACGGTGACGGCCATGGATCACTGCTCCTTTGCGGTCTGCGACGCCGGCCCGATCACGGGGAGATCCCGTCGGTGCGCCGACAAGTTCTGAATTTCTGTGACTTTCGGGGTGACCATAGGCCGCAAGGTATTCGCGGCCGGGGTGCTGCGCCTATGAGCGCTCGGTACAGGAACCTGGCACCAGTTTTGTGGCCTCACAACAGCGATCTCCGGTCGATTCCCGCGTATCAATCGAATCATCACGTAAGCACCTATCAGGAGATCGATTCGATGAGCGCGATCAACACCGTCCCCGAGCTGCTCCGCGCGCAGGCCTCACGCATCCCCGACCAGCCGTTCGTCCGCTGGCGGGGGCAGTCGGTGAGCTACGGCGAGTTCGACGCCCGCACCGACGCATTGGCCGCCGGACTTGCCGATCTGGGCGTCGAGCCCGGCGACGTCGTATCGGTGATGCTGCCCAACTGCCTCGAATTCCTCGAGGCCTGGTGGGCGATCCTCAAGGCCGGCGGCGTGTTCGGCCCGATCAACCCGGCGTTCACTACGCCGGAGGCGGCGTATGTGCTGGGTCACTCGCAGGCGGTCGCGGTGGTCACCGATGCGCGCGGAGCTGGAACGCTCGCGGGCGCGGGCGGGACGGCTGAGCTCGCGCGGCTACGGCACCTGATCTCCGTCGAGGACGGAGGCGATCTGGCGCTCGACTCGCTGGCGAGCCGCGGCGGCGAGGTTCCGGCGCCTCGGCGCGGGACTGACGACCTGGCCACCTTGATGTACACGTCGGGGACGACCGGCAAGCCCAAGGGGGCGATGCTGACGCACGGCAACGTGCTGGCCAACGCAGCGATGGGCGCGGAGCTCTTACCGCTGGTGGCGGGCGAGCGGGTGGGGATGATCCTGCCCCTGTTTCACGTCAACGCGCAGATCGTGACGTGCGTGATCCCGATGATGGTCGGCTGCGAGGTGGCGATGTGGGAGCGTTTCTCCGCCTCGACGTTCTGGCAGACCGTGGCCGAGCTGGAGCCGGTGGCGGTCTCGGCGGTGCCGACGATTCTGGCCGCGGTGCTGCACACCGCGAACGCGCCGACGGGGCCGACGTCGCTGCGCTACATCATCTGCGGCGCCGCACCGCTCTCACGCGAGCTGCTGGAGGCCTTCGAGAGCCGTTTCGACATCCGCATCCTCGAGGGCTATGGCCTCACCGAGTCAACCTGCGTGTCATCGCTGAACCCGTACTACGGGGTGCGCAAGCCAGGCTCGATCGGACTGCCCGTGCGAGGCCAGCAGATGAAGGTCGTCGCCCCCCGCGGCGATGAGGTGGCGGATGGCGAGCTCGGCGAGATCGTGGTCAAGGGCCCCAATGTGATGGCCGGTTACCTGCACAACGAGGAGGCGACGGCCGCGACGCTCAGCGACGGCTGGCTTCACACCGGCGATGTGGGCTACGTCGACCCCGACGGGTACTTCTTCATCGTCGATCGCGCCAAGGACATGATCATCCGCGGCGGCGAGAACATCTACCCGCGCGAGATCGAAGAGGTGCTGTACACCCACCCCGCCGTGCTCGAGTGCGCCGTGATCGGCGTGCCGGACGAGGTGCGCGGCGAAGAGGTCCTCGCCGTGGTAGCGCCGAAACCAGGCGCCGAGCTAGACGGCGACGAGCTCAAGGCATGGGCCGGCGAGCGCCTGGCGGCGTTCAAGGTGCCCAGGCGCTTCGAGATCCGCCCGGAGCTGCCGAAGACCCCCACGGGGAAGATCAGCAAACCCCCGCTGCGGGAGGAGTTCGGCCACTGGGTCCCCGCCGGCGCCGGGCGATCGTGACGGTTAGACTGGCAATGGATGTCGACGGTCCAACCGGACCTCGAGACGGTCGTTGGGCAGCAGCTCGAAGCTGTGCTGGGGAGGCTGCGGCCGGCTCCGCTCGCCCAGGAGATGGCCGACCTGCTGATGGCGTCGATCCCGGAGCTGGGGCGCGCTGCCGACGACGATTTCCGCGCCGGCTTGCTGCTCAGCTGCGAGAGCAACCTGAACGCGATCTGGACCCAGCTTCTCGCCGGCGCGTCGCTCGAATCGATTGCCCCACCGGCGGAGGCGATCGCGTGGTCGCACGAGCTCGTGCACCGTGGCGTCCAGCTCCCTGCGCTGCTGAGGGCTTACCGGCTGGGCCACGGGCTGGCCGAGCGTCGACTCGAGGAGGCTGCCGACGAGCTCGAGATCGAGCCCGAGATCCGCTGGCGGGCACTCGCTCGGATCTCGCATTTTCTGTTCGCGTACGTCGACGCAATCTGCACTGACCTGGTAGACGACTACGAGCACGAACGCGCGCAGTGGATTCGCGGCGCCGCCGCGGCCCGCGCCGAGTTGGTGGGCGCGATCGTCCAGCGTCACCCCGTCGACGGTCGTGCGGCCGGCGAGAAGCTGCGCTACGACGTCACGCGGCGCCACGTGGCGCTGATCGTGTGGTCCGATCCTCCCCGTGCCGGACAGCGGACGGGTTCGCTCGAGAGCGAGGCCACGACGCTGGCCGCGGCGCTGGGCGGCGACGCGGTGCTCACCGTGCCGATCGGTGAGCGCATCGTCTGGGCATGGACATCGGGGGAGCGCCTCACCGACGATCCGGCGGCCGTCGGGTACAGGATGGGCGAGAGGGTACGGGCAGCGATCGGAACCGGCCGGGAAGGGCTTGCCGGCATGGCCGACTCGCACGATGAGGCATGCGTCGCTCGTCGGGTCGCCGAGCTGCGGGGTACGCGGTCCGGCACGGTCGTCGGCTACCGCGCCGCCGATCTGACAGCACTACTGACCGCCGATCCGATCGAGGCCGTCAGATTCACCGAGGCCGAGCTCGGGGAGCTCCTGGCGGCCACGGACACCGCCGGGCGATTGAGGGCGACGGTCCGGGTCTATCTCGAGGAGAATCTCAGCCCGGCGCGTACGGCTCGGCGGCTTGGGATTCACCAGAACACCGTCGTCTACCGGGTCAAGCAGACCGAGGAGCTCCTCGGTCACACGATCGAGCAGCGGCGCTTACAGCTCGAAGTCGCGCTGCGGCTGTCGGACATGATCGACGGCCTGCGCACCGCCGCCGATCGCGGACGTCAAACGCCCGGATAGCCGCTCGTCCTCGCGGCGCCGGGCCTCCGGTGCGCAAGCACGCCGTTTGTTCTCGGAGACCAACGGGTTGCGCCGGGGACTGGCGCGTGACGCCATGGAGGCCCCGCCGGCCGGTTGAGATAACCCGTCCTCCACAGTTCAACGCTTTTGGAGGACATTCCGCGATGGGATTCATGACAGGGAACTTTCCGCCGGTAGACCCGGCGACGTTCATGGACAAGCCGTACCAGGAGCGGCTGAAGACGCTCACCAGACATTGGGTCGAGTACGGCTTCGGCTCGCCGAAGGTCATCATGGTGATGTACCTGCTCAAGCTGGTGCTCTTCTACGTCGTCGGTGGCGTGCTGGTCGGCACGCTGACCTCGCACCTGAACCCGCTCGATCCGCTGGAGTGGTTCTTCCAGCCGGTCTTCTACGAGAAGGCGGTCCTGTGGACGGTGCTGCTCGAGTGCCTCGGGTTCGCCGGCTCGTGGGGTCCTTTGGCCGGGCACTTCAAGCCGATGAGCGGTGGGGTGCACTACTACGCGCGGCCCGGCACGATCCGGCTGGCGCCGTGGCCGAACAAGGTCCCGTTCACCAACGGCGATGAGCGCACGCTGGTCGACGTTGTGCTGTACCTCGGGTTGCTGGCCGCACTGGTCGTCTCGCTCGCGCTCCCAGGCGTCCATACGCACGGGATCGACGCGGCGCTGGCCTCGAACCACGGCCTCGTCGCACCGGCGGCGATCGTCGCGGTGATCGCCCTGCTCGTGACACTTGGACTCCGGGACAAGGTGCTCTTCATCGCCGCGCGCTCGGAGCAGTATCTCCCGGCGCTGATCTTCATGGCGTTCTTCCCGTTCGTCGACATGATCGTGGCTGCGAAGCTGCTGATCGTGGTGGTGTGGTTCTGCGCGGGCTTCTCGAAGTGCAACCGCCACTTCCCCAACGTGCTGGGCCCGATGGTGTCCAACGTGCCATGGCTCCCTGTAAAGGCGATCAAGCGCATGCACTACGCGAGCTTCCCCGAGGATCTACGCCCGTCGAAGCTCACCTACCGCATCGCGCACGGCCCGGGCATGTTCGGCGAGCTCGTGCCACCGCTCGTGCTGCTGTTCTCGCACAACCACTACGTGACCCTGGCAGCGGCCGTGTTCATGATCGGCTATCACCTGTTCATCATCTCGACGTTCCCACTGGCCGTGCCGCTGGAATGGAACGTACTGTTCATGTACCTGACCGCGTTCCTGTTCCTCGGCTACCCCAATCAGGGCGGCTACGGCCTCGGCGACATGAATACACCTCTGCTGCTGGTCACGGTCGCCGGCCTGCTGTTCTTCCCGGTGCTGGGAAACCTGCGGCCGGACCTCGTCTCGTTCTTGCCGTCGATGCGTCAGTACGCGGGCAACTGGGCTTCGGCGATGTGGGCGTTCGCGCCGGGCGCTGAGCAGAAGCTGAACGAGCGAATCGTCAAGGCCGCGCCAATGCAAAAGGACCAGTTGCAGACCAAGGCTCCGCTGCTCGGCTACGACGAGCGGGTGGCCGAGATCCTGCTGAACATGCTCCTCGCCTGGCGATCGATGCACAGCCAGGCCCGCGGGCTCAACTCCGTCATGATGGAGCACCTGGGCGAGGACATCGACACCTACACGCTGCGCGAGGCGGAGTTCAGCTGCAACGCGATCCTCGGCTTCAACTTCGGCGACGGGCATCTGCACGACCAGTCGTTGATCGCGGCGATCCAGAAGCGCTGCCAGTTCGCGCCCGGCGAGTTCACCGTCGTGTGGGTCGAGTCAGAGCCGGTGTGGCAAGGCCGCCAGCAGTACTGGGTGATGGACGCCGCCGTTGGGGTCATCGAGCGCGGCAGCTGGGCGGTGAAGGACGCCGTGCAGGAGATCCCGTGGCTGCCGGACGGCCCGATTCCCGTCCAGGTCGACTGGCGGCTCGTGGGATATGAGCGCGTCAGCCACTCCGCCGCCACTGCGCCGCTGGCGCCGGCGACGAGTTCCCCGGTGGCGCCGGTGCAGGGTCAGGCGGTGACGGCATGAGCACTGCAATTGTCGTCGGCAGCGGGCCCAACGGGCTCGCTGCCGCCCTCACCCTGGCATCCGAGGGCATCGAGGTCACCGTGCTCGAAGCGGCCGGCACGCTGGGAGGCGGCACCCGCACGAGCGAGCTGACCCTTCCCGGCCTGCTCCACGACGAGTGCTCGGCCGCTCACCCGCTGGCCGTCGACACGGCGTTCACGCGCCGCTTCGACCTCGGCGCGAACGGGCTGAGGTGGCGCTGGCCGGAGGTTCAGTACGCGCACCCGCTCGACGGGGGCGCCGGCGCCGCGGCTTACCAGTCGGTGGAGGCGACCGCGGACGGCCTCGGACGTGACGGACGGCGGTGGCAATCGGTGTTCGGCCCGCTCGCCGAGCGTTTCCACGACATCACCGCCGACTTCATGCGCCCGATGCTGCACGTGCCCGAGCACCCGCTCGAGCTGACCCGGTTCGGCCTGTACTCGGCGCTGCCGGCGGGCGTGCTCGCTCGCCGGTTCTCGAGCGAGGAGGCGCGCGCGCTGTTCGCCGGCGTTGCCGCCCACGCCTTCCGGCCCTTCGGCTCGCCGATGTCCTCGGCAATCGGCGTTACGCTCGGTACGGCGGCTCACCGCTACGGCTGGCCAGTCGCCGAAGGAGGCTCGGGCTCGATCAGCCGCGCGATGATTGCGCTGCTCGAGGGGGCCGGCGCGCGGTTCGAGACCGGCGTCTCGGTTCAGTCGCTCGCCGAGCTCGGCTCCCCGGACATCGTCATGCTCGACGTCGCGCCGGCAGCGGCGGCGCGGATCGCCGGCGACCGGATGCCGCGCCGGATCGCGCGGGCGCTGACGCGCTACCGGCACGGCCCGGGCACATTCAAGGTCGACTATGCGATCGAGGGCGGGGTCCCCTGGGCCTATGAGCCCGCGCGGCGGGCGGGGACCGTGCACGTCGGGGGGCGCCTCGAGGAGATCGCCGCCGGCGAGAAGCTCCTCCACGCCGGGCGGATGCCCGAGGCGCCGTACGTGCTCGCGTGCCAGCAGTACCTGGCCGATCCTTCGCGCTCGAACGGCGACGTACACCCCCTGTACGCCTACGCTCACGTCCCCGCCGGCTACGCCGGTGATGCCACCGCGCAGATCGAGGCCCAAATCGAGCGGTTCGCGCCCGGGTTCCGGGACCGGATCCTCGCCCGTCATGTGCGATCGGTCGCGCAGATGGAGGCGCACAACGTCAACTACGTCGGCGGCGACGTCGTGACCGGCAGCAACGATCCCCGCCAGATGGTGTTCCGTCCGCGCGTCGCCCTCGATCCGTACAGCACCGGCATCCCCGGCGTGTACATCTGCTCGGCGGCCACCCCGCCCGGCGCGGGCGCCCACGGCATGTGCGGCTACAACTCCGCGCTGTCGGCGCTACGACGGATCGACCCCGGCCGCTCCACGCCGGTTCCAGCTGCCGGAAGCCGCCCAGTGGGCGCCCGGGAGGGGACGACTCCGGGCATCCCATCGCGCACGACGTAGCGGGCCGCTTCGGTGGACGTCGAGGGGTGGCCGCGAAATGATTCGGCCATGACCCCCAACGGCACAACTAAAGATGTAACGCCCGCCGGCCATGCTCTCCCGGCTGGTCCTCTGCACCGGTGGATCCTGCCGATCAGGCCACTGAAGCCGGTCAACCCGGCGCTCCTCAAACATGCCGCGCAGCGACAGGAGTTCGTCCAGAACCGGATCGCGGACGTCATCACCACATTCGCCGGTTCGATGGCGTTCGTCTATATCCACATCATCTGGTTCGGCTGCTGGATCGGGTTCCACGTCGAGCACTACCCATTCGGCCTGCTCACGATGATCGTCTCGCTGGAGGCGATCTTCCTCTCGACCTTCGTCATGATCAGCCAGAACCGCGCCGACGCAAAGCGGCAAGTCCTCGCCGACCAGCAGTGGACGACGGTTCAGGAGGAGGACGAACAGAACAGGCAGCTGCTCAGCCTGACGCGACAGATCCTCGCGCTGACTCAGGAGGTCCGCGGCTACGCCGCGCTCGCCGAAGAAAACCACAAGCAGAACGAGCAGTTGCTCGACATGTCGCGACGTTCCCTGGCCCTGACCACGGAAGTCCATGCGAGCGGAACCGGTGGCCTTCCGACTTCTGGCTCCGATCGCGGCGCCGCGCACGATCAGAAGGAAGACGACGCCTGACTGGATCCGCCGCAGGAGAGACGAAGCGTATCCTCGCCCCGGGCGCCTAGCTGGGTCTCGGACGCTCGTGTTATCAAGCACGATGGATCCCACTGGCGCGCCGAGCATGCCGCTCACCGCGCCGATCCCGCCGGCGAGCGCCAACGCGGCGGCTATCGAACCCATGGCAAAACGTTGGTCTGTCTGCATCTCACCCTCCTGAGCGGGGCCCGGGTCGTTGGTCTGCGGCCCGGCGACCTTCCATGGGCGCACGCACCAAACGAACGGGGCACGGCTGGCGCTGCGCGCGAAGCGCCGGTGGAAACCGCTTCCATAGATTCCCCCCATAGCGAGATCACGGTTCTCACCCCCGACCGCCGGCTGAGATCGGAGCACACAAATGAGCCTCAAGGACAAGACCCTGTTCATCTCCGGCGGCAGCCGGGGGATCGGCCTGGAAATCGGCCTGCGTGCGGCCCGCGACGGCGCCAACGTCGCGCTGATCGCCAAGACGGCCGAGCCAAACCCTCGGCTGCCCGGCACCGTGTTCACGGCGGCCGAGGAGATCGAGGCCGCCGGCGGCAGCGCGCTGCCGATCGTCGGCGACATCCGTGACGAGACGGCCGTCGCGGACGCGGTCGGGGCGGCCGCGGAGCGCTTTGGCGGGATCGACGTGTGCGTCAACAACGCCTCGGCGATCAACCTGTCGGGCACCGAGGCGCTAGAGCTGAAGCGCTACGACCTGATGCAGGACATCAACACGCGCGGCACGTTCGTCGTCACCCGCGCCTGCATCCCGCACCTGAAGCGGGCGACGAACCCGCACATCCTCACGCTGTCGCCGCCGATCAGCCTCGAGCCGCGCTGGCTCGGCCCGCACGTCGCCTACACGATCGCCAAGTACGGCATGAGCCTGTGCGCGCTCGGCTTCGCGGCAGAGTTCCGCGACGCCGGGATCGCCTCGAACGCCCTGTGGCCGCGCACGCTGATCGCGACCGCCGCGGTCCAGAACCTGCTCGGCGGCGAGGCGGCGATGGCCGCCTCGCGCAAGCCGGCGCTGTACGCGGACGCCGCCTACGCGGTCATCACCCGGCCCAGCCGCGACTGCACCGGCAACACGTTCCTGTGCGAGGACGTGCTCGCCGAGGAGGGCGTCACCGACTTCGACGCCTACGCGTACGTCCCGGGGGCGACGCCCCAGGTGGACATGTTCGTCGACCACGTCTGACCGACGGATCGCATCCTGCTCGTGGCCTGCCGGCGAGGCTCCCGGTCAGGCGAGGGCCGCATCGCTGCGGCGGATCTGGCGCACGAGCAGGCCCGCCGACACGGCGCCGAGTGCGACCGAGCCCGCTGCGATCAGGATCGTCGCGATGGAGCCGGAGCTGAGGCCCTGTCCAAGAATCGCGTAGGGCACCGTGCGCACCAGGGCTCCGATCGCCATCGCGGCGGCGAACGCGCGGGTACCGACGGGCGAAACTCCGGCCGCGTAGTGCAGGCCTGTCGCCGGTACACCGGGCATCAGCCGCGCCGCGAGGATGGCGGCGAAACCGCGCCGCTCGAGCAGGGCATGGCTGCGGGCGAGCCGCGGCTTGCGCAGCACGAAGCGCTGGACCGGTTGGCGCGCCGCGGTGCGGGCGAGGGCAAAGGCGATCAGGCCGCCGGCGACGGCGCCGGCGAGCGCGAGGAGCGAGCCCGTCAAGGCACCGAAGGCCAAACCGCAAGCGGCGGCGAGAACGTTCCCGGGAAACATCGCCGGAGTGAGCACGATCCACGCCGCCAGCGCGATCACCGGTGCTAACGGCCCGGCGCCGACGAGCAGCGCACGCAGCCCCGACGGCGAGTGCGGCAGCAGGAACGCCGCGACGGCACACGCCCCGAGCGCCACGACGATCAGTCCAGCTACGCGGCGCCAGGGCATCGATAGAGCGTAGCGGCGACCAGTTTCGGCCTGTGTGACGATGCTTGTGATGCAGCCGACCGCGGGCCTGTCCGACGTCTCGTGCGTGGTTCACGTGCACAGCACCTACTCCGACGGGACCGCGACGATCCCCGAGTTGCTCGCCGCCGCCCGGACGGTGGGCGCCGACGCACTGCTGCTCACCGATCACGACTCCCTGCAAGCGCGTCGCGACGGCTGGGAGGGCATGCACGACGGCGTTTTGCTCCTGGTCGGCGTTGAGATCAGCCCCAAGCAGGGGCACTATCTCGCGTTCGGCGTGACGGACGACGTTCCCCACGCGGGCCGGTCGGCGCTGGAGATCGCCGATGCCGTGCGAGCCGCAGGCGGGATCGGTTTCGCCGCCCACCCGTTCTCCGCCGGGGGCCACATGCTCATGCCTTCGCTGGCACGCCGGATCGTGCCGCCGCACGGCTGGCCGGCGCTCGAGGACCCGCGGGGGTACGACGGCCTCGAGCTTTGGAGTCTCACGACCGACGCGGCCGAGGGATGGCGCACCCCGGCTGAGGCGCTGCGCTGGTTGCGCGACCCCGAGGCCCAAGTCGCCAACGGGCCACCGGCCGCCCACTTGACGAGGTGGGATGCGCTCTCAGCCCGTCGGCGCGTGCCCGCGGTCGGTGGCCTCGACGGCCATCAGCCCGGCATTCGCTTCCGCGGACGCGTGCACTCTCCCCTTTCCCACGCGCGCACCTTCGACCTGCTGCGCACCCACCTGCTGTGCGACAGCCCGCTGAGCGGCGAGCTTCAATCCGACCGAGCCACCATGCTCCGAGCGCTGGCCGAGGGCAGAGCCTGGTTGACCTGCCCCTTCGTGGCTCCGGCGCACGGGTCGCGTGTGTGGGCGGAGCGCGCCGATGGGCAGATCATCCACCTTGGCGGAGAGACACCGGCCGGACCGGCGCAACTGCGCGTCCGGCTGCCACGGGCGGCCGAGATCAGGGTGATCCGCGACGGAGAGTGCGTGCACTGCACGCACGGCGCCACCGTCGACCTCGCCCTGGAGCTTCCGGGGGTGTATCGGGTTGAGGCGCGGGTCGACCGGCGCCTGTGGCTGTTGTCAAACCCGATTCACCTGCGCGCGATTCCTACGTGACCGGCTTGCGTTCGGTCGGCCACTGTCTCGCGGCCCACACCCAGAGGAGCACGCCTCCGGCCACCGAGCCGGCAATGCCGAGCGCCATGTCGTGGATCGTGTCGGAGTAGCCGATCTGGAGGTTCAAACCCAGCCAGTTGACCGCAATGTACTCCCAGATCTCGTTCACATACTCGATCGCCATGACACCGAGCACCGCGAACAGCACCGTGCCCAGCCGAGGACGCCACGTCGTCTCCTCGCTGATGTCAGGCAGCACGCCGAGCCTGAGACCGAGCACGTAGATCGGCCCGATACTCGTCAACGGAATGACCAGGTGCACGAAATTGTCGTATCCCAGACACACGTGGTTGGACTTCCCCAGCCGGATGTTCGTGCACTGGTTCAGATCGAACAGGCTGGCGGCATTGCCCCAGGACTGCGTCGCCCATCCGAGAATGAACAGCAGATCGAACAGCCGCGGCATGTTCAGCCGCCCCGCCGCCACGACGATCAGGAAGTCGACGAACATATGCCAGGCAATGGCCGGATGGCCGGTCAGCAGGAACCCGACCGAACCAGCAGCAAATGACAGGCGCAGCAAATCAAGCGGATCGCGCAGCACCGGGGTCCAGTCGCCGAACAGCAATTTCCGCAGCCATCTCCAGCGGCGTTCAACCCGCGCCTGGTCGGCTTTCCGGCGATCCGCGAGTGCCTCGTGAGGGCGCGGCCGGGCTGCTTCAGGTGGCTCGACTGGCACGCCGAGCATGCTCCCACAACGGCTCCCGGTGATGGACATTGCGCCGGGATCGCATCAAGCTCGCCCCGAGCAGGCGAGCGATCGAGCGCTGACCTCGTGCCGGTGTTAGCGGCCGGTGAACAGGTTCCGCGGCGTGTAACGGTTCCGCAACGGGGGGTTGTTTCTAACGTGCAGCGGTTCATCCCATTGGCGCGTCGACGCGTTTACGGCCATTTGTGGCCGATTCTGCAGACGGGTGTGGCCGCAGTCGGGGCGTGGTACTGCGCCGCGTTATTGGGAGTCGAGCATCGACCGGCGTTCGCGTCGATCGCGGCCGTGATCTCGTTGGGCGCGGCGTTCGGGGAGCGCAGGCAGCGAGCGGTGCAGCTGATCGCCGGGGTGATGCTCGGAATCGTGCTCGCCGACCTGCTGGTACGGGCGATCGGCGCCGGGCTGCCCCAGATTGGCCTGCTGGTGGTGCTCGCGATGCTGGCCGCGGTCATCCTCGGAGGCGGCGAGCTGCTCGTCACCGAGGCGGCCGTATCGGCGATCCTCGTCGCGACGCTGTCCTCGACACCCGAGGTACGACTGCTCGATGTGCTGATCGGTGGCGGGGTGGCGCTCGCGGTCCACACGCTCGTGTTCCCGCCCAATCCCGTCGTCGGTGTCGCGCGCGCCACCAACAGCGTCTTCGGCGAGTTGGGGGCCGTGCTACGCGATACCGCCGGGGTGCTGACCGGCGGCGACACGCTTCGCGGCGAGGCCGCGGCGCGGGCGGCCGAGAATGTCGAGATCCATGTCAGCGAGCTCAGACACGCGGTTCTTGTGGGCAGCGACACGGCTCGGTGGGCTCCCCTGCGACGCAGCGCGCGGATCGAGCTCGAGCGATACGCACGCGTCGTGGACCATGCCGACCTCGCGGCCCGCAGCGCCCGGGTGCTCGTACGTAACGTCCGGCAGTACGTTCGCAGTGGAGGTCCACCACCACCCGAGCTCGCGGACGCGATCCGGGATCTTGGCCTGGCGGCATGGGAGCTGCCGGCCCAGTTCGAAGAGCCTTGGCGCGGCGGCGATGTGCTTCGCATCGCGCTGCAGGCCGCCGGCCGCGCGACCGCCGCCGCGGCACGCGAACCCACCATTGCTCTCAACGACATCGCCGGCCAGGTGCGCTCGATTGCGATCGACATCGTCAGAGCCTCAGAGGCCAGCGAGACCGACCGCGGCACGATCGCCGAGGCACCCACCGAGGAACTGCTGGCCGCGCTCCCCCTTCCCGATCCCGTAGCGCCCTGACCGGACTGGTCGTGCGTGAGCCCGCCCTCCCTCCGTGCGTTGCGCCGGCTGCGATCGGAAGCAATGCGCTCACAAAAGCACCTCCGCACACGCGTGCCTTCCGTTGCCAGCCGGATGGGGCTCGAGCAGGAAGACCTCGGCAGCGAGATCACGGTCGGGGTCGGTGCCGCTGACACAGGCGAGCGCGCGGCGGCTCAGGATTCGCTCCACCTCTGAGCGCTTTTTGTCCTCGAGTGCGAGCTGTAGGAATAGTCGCTGTTCACGGACTCGGGCGTGCTCGCCGAGCGCCACTAGCTGGCGCTCGGCGATGGTCATCATGTCCTCCAGCAGCACCACCAGCGTGTCCGATCCCGAGAACTGCGCCCGTGCTTTCGATGGACCGCGGCCGAACGCGTCCTTGTATAGGTGGACCATCACGTTTGCGATCTCGAGCAGAGGGCTCGCGGCCGGCGGCGCTTGCTCAGCGCTCGGGCTGGTCAGCATCGTCACCACCCCTTACCGCTGCACGACGCGCGAGCGCCTCGTGACCAAGCGACTCTGCGCGATCGCGGGTTGCGCGGCGGGAGCCGAACCTCCTGGCGTCGCGCCGCGGGGCGTGGCGAGAAAGCAGCCCCCCCGGGTTCCGTCCTCGGTTCGGGCCGACTTCACGGGGTGATGGGGGTCATATTCAGCGAGGGCGAGCTCACGCAGGTGCGCTAGTGCGCCTCGGAGGATCCGGGAAACGTGCATCTGCGAGACGCCGATCCGTTTGGCGATCTCGCTTTGGGTGAGCTCGCCATAGAAGCGCAGTTCGAGGACGCGCTGCTCACGTTCGGAGAGCTCTCTTGCCGCGGACGCGACCGTCAGGCTCGCGTCGATCTGTTCGAAGCGAGGATCGTCTTCCCCGAACGCGTCGGCCAGCGACTGCGACTCGCGATCCAGCTCGTCGTGCGGCTCCTCCAGCGAGGTTGCGTGGTGTGCCGCCGCGGCCTCCAGCCCATCGAGCACCTCCTCAACGCTCACCTCCATGTACTGCGCTAGCTCGTCAGCCGTAGGTGATCGCCCGAGTCGGGGACCGATCGCTTGCTCGGCCTCCTGTACCTTGAGCGCCAGCTCCTGCGCGCCGCGGGGGACGTGAGCGGACCATCCCGTGTCGCGGAAGTACCGCTTCAGCTCGCCCAGGATCGTCGGTACTGCAAACGAGGAGAACGCCGTCCCACGGTCCGGGTCGAACCGGTCTATCGCTTTCAGCAGTCCGAGGCTCGCGACCTGGAGCAGATCGTCAAACGGCTCCCCGGCCCGGCCGCGATAGCGAGCGGCAAGCTTGCGAGCCAGCGGCAGGTAGCGCTCGACCAGACCCTCCCGAGCGCGGGGATCCTTGTCGCGTTGCCAGCGTCCGAACAACCTGCGAGTAGCCCTCTCGCGGCCAACCGCAGCTGTACTCATGACCACATCACTCCTCGGAGGTCGCGGTCGAGCTCGGCCGCGGTCTGTCGGTTCGCGCCGGCCGTGGGATCCGCCCGGCCCCAATGCGTCGCACAAGCGCGGTTCGTAAGGCCGCGCTTGGCGAGTCGCAAAACTCGAAGTGAGAATCCAGGCTCGTGAGCGCAAAGACGCGGTGCACAGCCCGCGGGCCGCGCACCAGCACGAGTTGCACACCAGAGTCGCGCAGGTGCCGCTCCGCGCCCACGAGCAAAGCAAGACCGGCCGAGTCGATGAATCTCAGCCGAGACAGGTCGATGACCACCGCCGCTTTGCCGCGCATGGCGTGATCAAGCCGCTCCCGTAGCACCGGTACGGTGGCGAGATCCAACTCGCCGCCCAGAGTCAAGACCACGCCGAGCGGATGATCGACGCGGCGTACGTCCAACCGTGCGGGCGTCGCTTCTACCCGCGTCCCGGCCTGGACCTCGAGATCCGCCGTCACAGCGCGGTAGTCCGCCAGGTGGACGATGCGATCACCGCCAGCATCCCGAAGCAAGCCCTCATCGATCGAGCCTTCCATCCGATCCCTCCTAACCTCAAACACATACAGACCTTTCTATCTACACTAGACGGACCGGTCTGTCAAGCGCGTTGCGGGCCAACCTACTGCGGGTGTACGACCGCAAAGCACTTTGAGCAGGCCAGACAGACCGTTGCGTATCGTGGAGAAAGACCGGTCTGTTGGCTATGATTCGGTGCGGTGCGAACCAGCCGAGACGCAACTCCCAAGCCGGCCGCGCGTGACCGGATCCTCGAAACGGCGTACGAGCTGTTCGCCCGCCACGGCATCCAGGCCATCGGCGTTGACGAAATCATCCGACAGGCCGGCGTCGCCAAAGCGACCTTCTACCACCACTTCCCTTCCAAGGACGCTCTCGTGCTCGAGTTCCTGAACCTGCGCGAGGAACGCTGGACGCTGGCCTGGATCGACGGGGAAGCCAGGCAGCGCGCCGACACCCCCGAGGAACGGCTGCTGATGATCTTCGACCTGTTCGACGAATGGTTTCATCGCGAAGACTTCGAGGCCGACTCCTTCGTCAACGTCCTGCTTGAGCTGGGACCCACCCACCCCGCCGGCAGGGCCAGCATCGAGCACCTCGGGAACGTCCGCGCGATCATCACGCAGCTGGCCGAGGAAGCCGGCCTGCGCGCCACCGAGTCGTTCACACGCTCCTGGCACATCCTGATGAAAGGATCAATCGTTTGCGCTGCCGCCGGCGACACCGAAGCCGGCAAACGCGCCCAAGCAATGGCCAAGCTGCTGATCGAACAACACCGCTAGCCAGCCGGGCCGCAGCTCCGCCAGCCGGGCCGTAGGCGAGCGTCACTTCGGACGGGCCAGGCGAGAGGACGAGAGTCTTACACTCTCGGCGGCAAAGGTCAACACTTCTTCAGCGCTCAGCAGGCTTCCGGATGCCGACTCGGCACCGCGTCTCGGCGCAGGTTCTGCGCTCGCGGCCGTCGACCGGCAGGGCCGGGTTTTGGCGTGCGCTCGTACCTGCGCCGCATCACGCGGTGTAGCCGATGGGCGAGATCGGTGAGCTTCTCACGTTGCGCCACAATGTGCACGCGGGGACTTTGCGCACTTCGCGGCCGAAGACCGCGACTGGACAGCTCCGGCGCTGTCGGTCGGCGTCCTTCTACGTGAACGGCTGCCTGGCAGCTACGGAGAGTTGGCAGCAGCGGGGTGGGCCGCGTTCAAGCGCTCGCCAAGGCTTGGTGATCGCCCCGGGGGGCAGCCTTGTTCGAGCCGCTCGGCGCGAAAGCGCGGGGCTCGGCTCGTGGGCCGGTGGCGAAGTCGCCAGCTGCTGAGCCGCGCAAACACCGGTACGAGTTGGATCGCAGGTTCGGTCCGGCCGTAGTGCGCCCGCTGGCCGGGTCGCGTGTCCCCGCGGGTGAGCAATCCCAACCCGACAAGTCGCGTGAGTAGGTCGGCGAGGATATTTGGTGCTTGCAACCTACTACCACCGCGTAATACGGTCCCGCCAACGGCGCTCGTCCGGCGTTTTGCTGCTGGCTCGCGCCGGCTTCCGGATCGACCGGCGGATGCAGCGGTGTCACGCCCGCCATCACCCTGATGCTGTTAGTTGACGAAGACTACGTTGTACCGAGCCCTGCGGTTCTCGACTCGCGACGGCAGCCGTGCTATCCCGCGCCCTCTCGGATGCGCTGCCGGCCCGCCGGAGCGGTCAGCCTCCGACCAATCGTGGCTGACTTTAGGCGAGAAGCCTCGATTGCGCGCGGAGCTCTAGACCGGTTCGCTGGTTCACGACGACGGCAATCCGACGACTCTCCGGATAATGAGATGACGCTCACCACGAACGTCAGGGGAGACCGATGGTGGCGATGATGCCGCGGACCGTTCAGAATGCAGGCTCGTCACGCTCGGGCCGGCATAACACTGCGTTCTTTCCGTACCTTGGAACGTTCATTGAGCAATTTCACCTGGAGGGAGTAGATCTCGTGCGGCGGCAATCGCTGACGCGTAGCTTAGAGGGGGCGTCCCCTGCTTTGGACGACGCCGAAGTGTCTGGCCTGAACGAGCAACCGGATCCTGGTCAGAGCTCGCAGCGGGGACCGCTCGTCTTTGCGGTCATCTGGTTCGTGGTGGCCGGTGTGCTGCTCTTCGCCGCGCTATGGACTGGCCTCCTTATCGCGCCGGCCGGGGTCCGAGTCCCTGTCACCCTCGGACTAGCGTTCGCCGGCCTGGCCGCGCTCGTCCTGTTCTCGGACGGGCTCGAGCGATGGTCGTCGCGCCCACGGGGTAAGTGGCTCGCCGAGGGCGTGCACTGGTTCTCGACGGCGGTCGTCACTCTGGCCTTCGTCGTCGCCCTCGGCGCCTTCGCGCCCTCGATCATCGGGCCCTCGCCATCTTCATTGGGCTTGATCGTCAGCGACATCGCCCTGGGGATGGCGGCGGGTGGTCTCACGCTGCTGTTGACGGTCCTCATCGCGCTTCTGGCAGGACGCCTGGCGAGACGGGCGACGGGCTTGCCGGGCGGCCGCGGGTCCGGGACCCGGTTGGACGCGTCGTTCAAAGACCAGTTGTCGTGGCGCGCCGCGCTGAGGACGGCAGCGATAGGAGTGGCCGGGATGCTGGCGACCACGTGGTTCGCAGACCACGTCGCCGACTGGCCCTCCAAGCAACCCACCGCCGCCGACGTCACCATCCGCAGCCCCACTGCTTGGGACGCTATCTGGCTTCCGTTGATCGCGTGGTTTGTCGCCGCCGGCCTGGCCTGGCTCGGGTTCTACGTAGTCAAGCCGCTTCGCCCCGAGACACATGAGAAGCGTCGCCGCGCCACCCGCGCGAGCGCGCTGGCCGTGGGTCTGGCCATCCTCATCGGCGTGCTGTCCGCCTCGCTCCTGAACGAATACGTGCGGGGAAGGCTCAGCTCAGGGCCGCATCCTGTCTACTCGGTAGCCGGCCCGGTCAGCGCCGCTCGGGCGGACGCGCTCGCAAACGAGTTTTCGCCGCGTCTCATCCGAGATCCGGCAGAGCAATGGGATCCGACCACGGTCAACTGGTACGTGACCAACTCATACCAAACGAAAGACACCGCGCTCTGTAAACCGCACGCCCCTGAGGTGGACGGTTGCCGGACGCTGAAGTGTCCCCGGGGGCCCGCGCTCACCTGTGCTAAGTGCGATGACTTTGGTCCGGGAGCTTGCGCGCCGAGAGGCGATCTCAGGTATCCGTATGCCTATTACGAGTACGTCGATGCGACCACAGACTTGCTTGATAGGCCGGCCAGGCATGGTCACGAGTGGGCGGTCATCGAGTACTGGTTCTTCTACAACTACGATTCGCTGGACGTCGGCTTGGTCAGCCAGTGGCACCAGGCCGACTGGGAGCAGGTCTCGGTGCTGGTCGAGCAGCGCGGCGGAAGGGTGTGGCCGGTCGAGGTGGCCTTCAGCGAGCACTGCTACGGCGCAGTCGTGCCCGCCGCCAAGGTGCAGTGGCAGGGCACGCATCCGGTCAGCTACGTGGGACTCGGCTCGCACGCCAACTACCCGACCAAGAACGACCTTCCCGTCCGTTTCGTCTGCCTGGAGGGACAGCCGCCCCGGTATCTTGGAGCGGCGGGACTACTGTCCAATCCCAAATTCAACGGCTCGGCGCTCGAACTGCCGATCGTCAACCTGATTGGGCTTCACGACCAGACCGGTAACGTGCCCGAGGTGACTGACACCAGGCTGATCTCGGCGCAAACCACAGGCTCAATCTGGAATTTCAACGGCTATTGGGGTCTTGACAACAACCTGCACATCCTGTTCGGCCGCTCACGACAGGGTCCCGGACCGACGTCACCGCAGGACCAGGGACCCTTTACGAGGCCGTTTGACGACATGCTGTGCGGCCCCACCTGGTTGCGAATCCCTCCCGTGCACCGGTCGGACACGTTCTGGATCTGTTAGAGAACGACAGCGCGGTGGTCAGCTGCTGTGTCGGGGGGTGAAGTCGCCGACGGTGATCGAGCCGTCGGTACCGATCGTGAGTAGCTGTCCGGCTGCCATCGTCAGGCGGCTCCGATGGGGGATCACGACCTGGACCTCCTCCACCGTCGGGAACAGCAGCCCGGTGAATTCTCGCTCACGGAAGGCGAGCTCGCCGCCGGCAGGAATCGTCTTGGTCCCGTTGGGCAGTGTGAAGAGCCGGATGCGGTCATCGGTGCGGAAGAACTTGAGCTTCGCCGGGACGCTTGAGAGGTTGCGGAATCGGTAGCGGGGCTGGGGCAGGGAGGTCCATGGGGTCGGTGCAGGACCGGGGTTCACGGGATCGCCTTGGGCGATTGCGCCGGCCAGATCGGCGGCCACCCGCTGATATGCCTCGAGCGTGTGTGGCCCGAACAGGGTTGAGGCTCCTTCGTACTGCTGGGAGCCGTACTCCTCGAGCGTGGTCACGTACTGGGAGTAGTCGTTGGCGTACGTCGCGAGCGCAACGTGCCGGACGCCCACGGAGGACAGCGCGTCGAGCAGCGTGTCGCGGAGCCGGCGGCCTGCCATCGTGGTCAGCTCGCCGGGAATCCCAAGCACGGCGATCGTCCCGATCCGCAGGATCTGGACCGGAAGCACCTGCGGTACGACCGGGGGGCTCTCGATCCCCGGCATCAGTATCACGGGCTTAGGCAGCTGTCCGTCGCGCTCCGTTCGTGCGGCTGCCTCGTCGATCACTGAGATGCCGAAGATCGCGCTCAGGCCCAGACCGGCGAGCCCGGAGAGCAGATTGTCCCCCTCGTCGAGATTTGCCACTGTCATGCCCTCGTGGAACCCCAGCTTGGGAACCGGAACGCTGTCCTCCGAGCTGCCCGCGGCGAACGAGGCACCCAGCGATCCCGGCCAGGTGCGTACGGCCGGCTCGAGCTCGAAGTTCGAGAAGTCCACGCGGGTGTGGCGATGCTCGACCGGACCGCTGACCTCCTCCGAGGCGTTTGCGAACAGCTGCTCGGCCACTTCTGACTGCTGGCGTCCGTGCTTTTCCATCTGCGCTTGATCGTGAATGCCGTCCGGGATGTGGCCAAGCTCGACGTTGCCTGAGACATCGCCGCAGTTGGCGTTCGCGAACGCGGCGACGAACGGCTCGGGCGCGGAGTGATCGGCCTCCATCTGCTGCTCGAACAGTGAACTCGCGCATCCCTTGCTATCGCCCGTCACGAGCGTGTTCTTCTGGCCGCGATCGGTCGGATGGATCGGATACCAGTTCAGCGCGCCCACTGACCGCTCGGCGCCGCCGTCGCCGAGCTTGACGAACTTCAGCAACAGCATCTCGCGATCGGTGCTCGCACCCCACCGGTTCCGCTCATCCTCAGGGTTGCACAGGTACGCGGCCAACGAACGGTTGGCGCCGCAGTCAGCGACCTCACCGCGGTTCACGAAGATCTGCCCCGGCCCGAGGTTCGCATGCGCCGCCTCGATCGCCTCGACACAGCCTTCGACGATGCACGTCACCGTCGCCTCGTCGCAGCCGCCGTTGCCGAACTCATAGTCGTAGAGCAGGTTTCCCGAATACCCCCCCGGCGCGCTATGGGTATGCGTGCCCGCGATCAGCACGTTCTCCTCCACATAGACGCCCGGATGCGCCGCAGCCAGGCGCTCAACAACACCGTCCTTCACCCGGCGTGTGCAGGACCAGATGTCAGCGATTACGATCGCCACCCTCTCGGCAGCGATCTGCGATCCCTCGGCCGCCACGATAAAGGCGCGCGCGAACAACCTCGACTCCACTCCAGTCGTGATCTGGCTCGAGTCGGCCATCCCCTGCATCGGCAACCCAGCCGCAGAATCCGTCACCTCCGCGATCCCGGTCCCAATTCTGTACCAAACTGGCACCCGCATGCCCTCCGATCAAACCGCCTCACGATCCCATGAGACCGTGGAGGCAACGCTACCAGAGTAGAACCCCTCGGCCTGCTGCAAAGCCAGCATGCCGGCAATGAGCACGTCGCGCTCTGGGCGGCTCGGTCGGTAGGCATCGATCCGACGGACAGCGACAGTGGACGACCGGACGCTCACCGGTGACGTCCTGGGGTGTCAAAGGCTCCCAGCGTCGGCCGGTCGCAAGGAAACTGCCGGCCACCGATGATAGTCACCCGGTCACCATAAGGTCCCGGCCCGTAGCGCCTCCGCGGGTAACCCTCCTCCGGAGATCCGGTTGTCGCGCCCGCCGAGACAACCCGCGCGACGCCAAGCGGTTGGGAGTCTGGCGACCCGACGTCTACGGCGACGCGACGCTCGAGAACCGCTGTTGCTCTGCGCACGCGTCACGCCCAGGAAGTCGCGGCTGCGTGTGTCACGGGAGCGGTTGTCGGGTCGTGCACTGTTCGGGCAGCGAAGCGCTAGGCCGCGAGCGAAACCTGCTCTAGGAAAGCCGCGGCCTTATCGGGTGACATGAGCCAGTCGAAGTAGGATGCTGGATTGTCGAACCCGTTGACGAACCGTCCTCTGATCGCCGGGACCTCATTTCCTGCCAGCAGCATCCGGATGACATGATCGGGCATATCGAGCAGCAGGTTGTTCCACTCGGTCACGAATCGCAGGGTCGAGTTCCAGAAGTCGTAGAACGTCTGCTCCATGAACGCGCGGTCGTACGGGGCGTCGCCGTGGGCGCGGATCGCGGACAGATAAGCGTCCGCGGCCTTCGCCGCGCTGTTGGCGCCCGGGGCCGTCAGGGGGTCGTTGACGACTAGGGCGTCACCGATTCCGAGCACTAGCCGGCCGGACGGCAGTTGCCCTACCGGTTCGCGGACAACGGGGACCACTCCTCCAAATAGGAACGCGGTGGCGTCCATCGGTTCGGCGTGGCGGCAGCGCTCGTACATCCGTGGCAGGAAATCCTTCAGCAGCCGCTTGGAGAGGGCGAGGTGCTTCTCCACCGAGTCGGCCTCCTGCCAACAGTCCCAGGGCCCTCCAGGAAACAATTGGAACACGATGAGGTGGCCTGGCCCGCTGGGGGTCAGCGTCGGTACCACGATGTTCTCGCCGGCACCCGGGACGACACTGAAGCAAGCCCCGTCCCAGCCAGGACGAGGCGCCACACCGGTCACTCCGACAATCGCGATCAACTTCCGTGGCTTCTCGAACGGCGACAGCTCTGGAACCCGGCGGAACAGCTTTGACGTCTCGCCCCTCCCGGCAGCGATAATCACGAGGTCGTGCGCGTCGGAGTAGCGCTCGAGATCGCCGATCCCCGCCTGCGCAATCTCGAGGTGCCCGCCACGCCGTTCAAACAGCTCCATCCAGGCCGGAAACTTGACTCGCTGGTCAACCGACTTCCCCGGTCGGTCCAGACGCGCCGCCCAGTCGAAGAGCGGACTCGGCCCAGCGGGATAAGCGGCGATCGCAAATCCCTCCAACGGCGGACATTCCTGCTCCCACAGATCGATGCCAAGCGCGCGCTCCGTCGCGAGAGCCGTACCGAACATAGCTTGTCCAGACGTCAGACGTCCGTTTCGCAAGTCCTCCGGCGTACGGTTAGAGACCACTGTCACATCATGGCCGTCATCAAGCAACCCAATCCCGAGTTGCAGGCCCGACTGGCCGGCGCCAACGATCAGAAAACTCGCCAATGTCCCCGCCCCCTTTGCACTTCGTTATCACTCGCCCCGCAACAGCATCGATCTGCCAGTTTGCGGCGGCACCTACCGGTGTCCCATCAGTGGCATGTATCCGTCCTGCTCCAACAGAGCAACGGCGGGCGCCTTTGATACAAAAAATTGCACGTCCGAGATCCATCGGCCAAGCCGGATCTCGGACTGCCTGCGCCGCTCGTCTGCCAAGAGCCGCTGATGCGCTACGGCAATCGTTCGCCGGAGGCCGCACCGAACGAGGATGAAGGCGATCTCTCTCTCACGCCCGTGGCCGGCGCCGCCAGCGGGTTGCCACACAATCAGCGGTCTTGCCGTGGTCAGCGGACGGCTGCTTAGCCCGGACGATGCGCATGCCGAACGGCGCCGGGCTGCCCTCGGACGCCGCGTTGCTGCTTTCGTAGGACATCGGGCTGCAGCTTCGGTCCGCCCTGTCAGACGGCACCGGTCTGTTCGTTGCGCGAGTTGCGGCAGCCCGCCGGTACGCATCGACAGTGGCAGCCCCAAGCGATGTGAAAATCGCTGAGTCCCACCCGCCGCCGCGCTGCTGGTCCACGGCTCGTCGATTACGATTTGGCTTCGAGCGCGTACGTGGGCGGGGCGTGGAGGTCTAGGGCGATGGATGGGACGATCGGGATTGTGCTGTCGGGCGGCGGGGCACGGGGGGCGTATGAGTTCGGGGCGCTGGAGGTGCTGGCGCCGGTTCTCGACGAGCCTGCGCCCATCGTTGTCGGCACGAGCGCTGGGGGACTCGGTGCCGCGTACCTGGCCGCGAACGCGCACGACGGGCTTGAGGCGGCCGCGCGCTTAGGCGGGGAGGCGTGGCTTCGCGTCGAGATTGGGGACGTCATCGGCCCGCTGTGCTCACCGCGCGAACTCGCCCGTGGGCTGCTGTACGGGCTTGAGCTGCTGGGCATCGGCGTGCCTGGCCCGCCGAGCCTGCTGGACACCAGCCCGCAGCCGAAGACCATCGCGGCGCTGATCGACTTCGAGCGTCTGGCCTGCAATGTCGAGGATGGCACCCTAGCCGCGGTCGCCGTCGTCGCGACCGCCTACGCAACGGCGAGAAGCGTGGTCTTCCACCACGGGGGCCAGTCACCGGCCAGCGACGACCAGCGCGGCATCGACTATGTCGCGACCCGGCTCGCGGTCGAGCACGTTCAGGCCTCCAGCGCGATCCAATCGCTTTTCCCGGCCGTACGCGTGGAAGAGCGCTGGTATGGAGATGGTGGCGTGCGGCTCAACACGCCGCTGAAGCCCGCCCTCAAGCTGAACGCCCGTCGGCTGGTGGTGATCGGACTGAACTCGGTCGCCGGACCGCCGCTTGAGTACAACGACCGTCGCCCGGACGTGTTCGACGGCGCCTCGGCCGTTGCCCAGGCCCTTCTCGCCGACCAGCTCGCGCACGACGTCGACACATTGGCAACGATCAACGACGACGTGAAGCAGAGCGGCAACCCGATCAAACACCAGCTCGTTCAGTACATCTTCGTCGCGCCGACGGACCGGCTTGAGATCGGCCGCTTGGCGATGGACATCTACAACCGCCATTTCGCCGGCGCTCGTGGGCTGCGCCGCAACCGCGAGATGGCGCTGCTGGGGCGGCTGCTCGACGCCGGACGTAATCCCGTCCGCGGCGACCTCCTCAGCTACCTGTTCTTCGCTCCCGAGTTCATCCGCCCGCTGATCGAGCTGGGCCGGCGCGACGCACAGGCATGGCTCGATCAACAGGGCCGTGGAGACCCGTGGCGCACGGACCACCCGTGGCCCGTTACGGCCGAAAGGACCAGATAACTCGCTCAATGCGGATAAGCCGCGTCCGCCGGCGCTAGACGACCGTCCGCTTGCTCGCCGACGGCTAGCACCGGCTCGTCGCAAGGTTGCTCTTCGTCGCCAAAGCGCAAGCCTGCGCGGGACCGTCACCGCCATCGAAGCGATCGTCCGTCAGGACGACCGCGGCCACCGGAACCGGCCGTGGCTACGCCGCTGTCACGGAGCTCTCGCGCCCCCGACCGTAGTCATGTCGCGGGCTAGGCGATGGCGGCGACCGCGGCTTCGTCCAGGTACAGCTCGCCGCGCTCGGCCTTCTCGACGAGCGATGCGGGCGGTCCGAACCGGGCGCCGTACCGGGCAGCGAGCTCTCGCGCCCGGGCCACGAACGCCGCGGTGCCGGTGCCGTGGGCGGGGTGCTCGTAGCCGTTGATGTACTGCAGCACGCCGCCGGTCCAGCCGGGGAAGCCGATCCCCAGGATCGAGCCGATGTTGGCGTCGGCGACCGACTCGATCACGCCCTCGTCGAAGCACTTCACGGCCTCGATCGACTCGATGAACAGCAATCGTTCCTCGAGGTCGCGCAGCGAGAGTGCGCTGGGGTCCTGGACCGGCGGGAACGCCTCGCGCAGACCCGCCCAGAGCCCGATGCGCTTGCCGTCGGCATAGTCGTAGAACCCGGCGCCGGCGTGGCGCCCGTGGCGCTGGAACTCGTCGAGCATACGGTCGATTACCTGCTCCATCGGGTGCGCGACCCACTGCGCCGCCCAGGCCTCGCCGGCCGCCTTCGATGCATCGCGGATCTTGCGCATCAGCTCCAGGTTCACCTCGTCCGAGAGCTGTAGCACAGGCGTCGGATACCCGGCCTGCGAGCAAACCTGCTCGATCGTCGCCGCCGGCACCCCTTCCAGCAGCATCGCGATGCCCTCCTCGATGAACGTGCCGATCACGCGGCTGGTGAAGAACCCGCGGCTGTCGTGGACGACGATCGGGGTCTTCTTGATCTGCTTGGCGAGGTCTAGCGCGCGGTAGAGCGTCGTCTCGCTGGTCTGCTCGCCCTTGATGACCTCGAGTAGCGGCATCTTGTCGACCGGGCTGAAGAAGTGCAGGCCGATGAAGTCCTCGGGCCTGCCCACACCCTCCGAAAGACCGGTGATCGGCAGCGTCGAGGTGTTCGAGCCGAGCAGCGCGTCGGGCGCGAGATGGGGCTCAATCTCGGCGAACACCCGCGCCTTGACCTTAGGATCTTCGAACACGGCCTCGATCACGAGCTCGGCGCCGTCTGCATCGGCTGCATCGGCGGTCGGGGTGATCCGCGCCAGCAGGGCGTCGGCCTGCTCCTGAGTGGAGCGGCCTCTGCTCACGGCCTTCTCGACGAGGCCCCGTGAGTAGGCCTTGCCCTCCTGTGCAGCCTCGAGCGAGACGTCCTTGAGGACGACTTCAATCCCCGCCTTGGCGCACACGTACGAGATCGCCGAGCCCATCATGCCAGCGCCGAGCACGACCATCTTCCGGGGCGCGAACGGCTCGATCCCCTCGGGCCGGCGACGCTCGCCGTTGACGTGCTGCACGTCGAAGAAGAACGCCTGGATCATGTTCTTCGCGATCTGGCTGGTGACGAGATTGACGAAGTAGCGACCCTCGATCTCGATCGCGTTGTCGAAATCGACCTGTGCGCCCTCTACCGCCGCGGCCATGATGTGATGTGGGGCGGGATAAGGGGCACCCTTCAGTTGCTTGCGTAGGTTGGCCGGGAACGCGGGCAGGTTCTGCGCCAGCTTCGGGTTCGAGGGCGTGCCCCCGGGGATCTTGTGGCCTTTGACGTCCCATGGCTGCGTGGCCTCAGGATTCGCCTTGACCCACGCCTTCGCCGCGGGAACCAGCTCGTCGGGGGTGGCGACGAGCTCGTCCACGATCCCGAGCTCCTTGGCCTTCGCGGGGCGGTGGCGCTGGCCCTGCAGCAACAGCTGCATCAGCGCGTCCACAAGCCCGAGCATCCGCACGGTGCGCGCGACGCCGCCGCCACCGGGCAGAAGGCCGAGCTGGACCTCCGGGAACCCAAGCTGAACCTTCGGGTCCTCGAGCGCCACCCGGTGGTGGCAGGCAAGGCAGATCTCAAGACCGCCACCGAGCGCGGCGCCGTTGATCGCGGCGGCGACCGGCTTGCCCAGGGTCTCGAGGCGGCGCAGCTGACGTTTCATCTCACGCACCTCGGTCGCGATCCGCGGCGCATCGGCCTTCGTCGCGCGCTTGAGCTCGTGCAGGTCGCCTCCGGCGAAGAAGGTGTTCTTGGCCGAGGTGATGACCACACCGGTGATCTCGTCGCGCTCGGCCTCGAGGCGGTCCACGGTCGCCGCCATCGACGCCTTGTAGGCCGCGTTCATCGTGTTGGCCGATTGATCTGGATCATCGAGCGTGAGGACGACGATTCCGTCCTCGTCGCGCTCCCAGCGGATGGTGGTGCTCTCAGACATTCAGATGGCCTCCACGACCGTCGCGATTCCCATGCCTCCGCCGACGCACAGCGTCGCGAGGCCGTACCTACCCCCGGTTCGATGCAGCTCGTCGATCAACGTGCCAAGGATCATCGCCCCCGTGGCACCGAGCGGATGACCCATCGCGATCGCCCCGCCGTTGACGTTGACCCTCGACATGTCAAGACCCATGTCCCTGACGAACCGCAGCACCACAGCCGCGAACGCCTCGTTGATCTCGACCAGGTCAAGGTCATCGACCGTCAGACCGGCCTTATGCAGCGCCTTGCGGCTGGCGGGGGCCGGACCGGTGAGCATGATCGTCGGATCGGCGCCGGAGACCGCAGTGGCGAGGATCCGCGCCCTCGGCGTGAGCCCCAGCTCGTGACCGGTCTGCTCGTTGCCGACCGTCACGAGTGAGGCGCCATCGACGATCCCCGATGAGTTACCAGGGGTGTGGACGTGTTCGATCTTCTCGATCCAGTGGTACTTCTGCAGCGCGACGGCGTCGAAACCGCCCATCTCGCCGATCATCTGGAACGAGGGCTTCAGACCCGCAAGCGTCTCGACAGTGGTGGCAGGACGGATGAACTCGTCGTGGTCGAGCACGAGGTTGTCGTTGATGTCCAGTACGGGGATCACGGAGTCTTTGAACTTGCCCTCCGACTGCGCCGCCGCGGCACGTTGCTGGGACTGGGCCGCGTACGCGTCCACATCCTCGCGGCTGAACTCCCCGCTCGTGGCGATCAGATCGGCGCTGACTCCCTGCGGGATAAAGGACGTGTCGTAGTTCGTCTCCGGGTCCATCGCCCACGCTCCTCCGTCAGAGCCGATTGGCACGCGCGACATCGACTCCACCCCACCGGCGAACACCAGGTCCTCCCATCCGGATGCGACCTTTTGCGCGGCGATGTTGACCGCCTCGAGGCCGGAGGCACAGAAGCGGTTCAGCTGCATGCCCGCCACGGTGTCCGGCAGCCCGGCCTTGATCGCCGCGGTCTTGGCGATGTCGGCGCCCTGATCGCCGATCGGCGAGACGCACCCAAGCACGACGTCGTCGACCCGCTTGGGGTCCAGCTTTTCGTTGCGGATCAGCGTCTCATGCATCAGTCCGACGACCAGATCGACCGGCTTCACGGTGTGCAGCGACCCGTTCACCTTGCCCTTGCCGCGGGGGGTGCGAATCGCATCGAATACCAGTGCTTCGCTGTTGCTCACGCTCGTGCTCCTCAGAGTCAATAGGTCTTCGACGCCGTCGATGGTTCCTCGCCGAACTTCGTGTTGTGATCGTAACCGTAACGCGGTATTGGCAGAGTGCTAAGAAGCCTCTCGGGGCAGCCAGGAACCGGGCCGCACACCACGCGACGTTCGACCGGGCGTTGGGAATTCGTATGCCCGCGGCCTCGGGGGGATTCGCTTTCGCGCCAGCGTCACCGCGAAAGCAGGACCGGCGACCATCGGCGAATCCGGCCGCGCGTCGGCCAGCATTTGGGAAACAGCCTCCGTCCGCTGCGACAGCAAGCGTGACGGTCGTCGGCGCTGCCGGCCTTCGTTTGCACAATCACCCGGACCAAGCGCGTAGCTAACGGCGTGGAGTTAGCTGAGCATCGCCGAGCCGGCAAACGACTCGATCCGTTCGCTCTCGCGACGCTGGCAGAACGGCACGATGTGGTCGGCGGCGGGGTTGTAGTGCTCCACGTCGCGCACCTGGGTAGCGACGCCGCCTACCGGCACGGTGCGTGCTCGGCCGAGATCTTCCTGCTGAAGCCCGCCGAGGCCACGAGCGCCGCCGGCGCGCAGGCCGGATCGGTGAAAAATACGGATTGAGCGTTCGGCGAGTGACGTTATTGTTCAACCTAGGCGCCGGCGCGTCCTGGCCGCGGATAGCGTTGGTGCCCGTGCTGATCGCGAGCGCGTCGCCGGGACGCGGGAGGATCGGGATCGTCTCGCAGAACACGGATCCGGCTGGTTTGTCAAATAAAGCCCCTGCCCATGACACGGAGCCTCCCTTCTGCAGAGGGATGCGTGTTCGACCGATCCCGCGGTGAATCGTGTATATCGTGATGGTCGCATCCGAGTGCGCGCCGGTCGCCAAGGCCGGCGGTCTCGGTGATGTGGTGTTCGGGCTGAGCCGCGAGCTCGAGATCCGGGGGCATGACGTCGAGATCGTGTTGCCGAAGTACGGGTGCATGCGCCACGAGGATGTGTGGGAGCTGCAGCCCTGCTACCACGACCTTTGGGTGCCCTGGTACGGCGAGGCGTTCCATTGCACGGTGTATTTCGGTTACGTGCACGGCCGGAAGTGCTTCTTCATCGAGCCACATCCGGAGGGAGAGTTCTTCGGTCGCGATCGCTTGTACGGCCACCATGACGACGTGACGCGTTTCACCGCGTTCTCCAAGGCGGCGCTGGAGTTCCTTGTGAAGGCCAACAAACGCCCCGAGGTGATCCACTGTCACGACTGGCAGACGGGGTTGGTGCCGGTGCTCCTGAACGAGCAGTATCGCGGTGCGCTGCCCGATCAGAAGGTGTGTTACACGATTCACAACTTCCGTCATCAGGGCCACGCGGGGGCCGAGGTGCTCTCGAGCACGAACCTGGGCCGGCCCGAGCACTACCTGCACCACGACCGTCTGGGCGACGATCACCGCTACGGCGCGCTCAACCTGATGAAGGGCGGGATCGTCTACTCCGACTTCGTCACCACCGTCTCGCCCAACCACGCGGCCGAGGCCCGCTACGGCGAGGGGGCCTTCGGCCTCGGCCACACGCTCCACGTTCACCAGCACAAGTTCCGCGGGATCCTCAACGGTGTTGATTACGACGTGTGGAACCCCGAGGTCGACTCACACATCCCCGTCCAATATTCAGCCGGCGCGCTGCATGGGAAGTACCAGGCTAAGGAGCGTCTCCAGGACCGCTTCTGGCTGCGCAGGTCCACGAGCCCAATCGTCGCATACGTCGGGCGGCTGGACGAACAGAAGGGCATGCAGCTGGTCCACCACGCGCTGTTCTACGCGCTTTCGAGGAGAGCCCAGTTCGTGCTGCTGGGAGAGCCGGTGCACGAGAACGGGATCAGCAGTCACTTCCGCCACCTCAAGTACCAACTGAACGACAACCCCGACTGCCATCTGGAGATCAGCTACAGCGAGGAGCTGGCACATCTCGTTTATGCCGGGGCCGACATGCTGGTGGTCCCGAGCATGTACGAGCCGTGCGGGCTGGCCCCGATGGTCGCCTTACGCTACGGGACGGTGCCGGTCGTGCGGTCCGTCGGGGGCATGGTCGACACCGTGTTCGACCGCGACTACTCGTCTCGCCCTCACGAGGAGCGCAACGGCTACGCGTTCCAGCACACCGACACGATGGCGATCGAGTCCGCGCTCAAGCGCGCGCTGCGCCTGTGGTTGGATCATCCGGCCTGGTTCCGGCGGCTGATGATGGCCTCGATGCGGTCTGACAACTCCTGGGACCGTCCCGGCCGGGAGTACCTGACCGTCTACCGGCAGATCCGAGTCGCCTGACGGTCGCGCAGGCCGAGCGGCGGACCGGTGAAGGTCGCGGCGTCCATCTCGCGCAGATCGGTGCAGATCGCCGGCCGGACGGCCATCTCCGCCAACACGTCGCACCCGGGCTCCAGACCCGATGCGGTCCCGCCGCCCAGGCCGTCGCCGCCGTTCCCGGCGCCGACGTAGGCGGGGTCGAAAGCTTCGGCCCGGTCTGCACGCGGAGCGCACTGTCCTGCGCGATGACCACGCCGTCAACGCAGATGCCGGGGATGCGGACGTCGCGGGAGCAAGTCGAGCGTGGACGCCTTCCGCTCCATCGTCACGTTCCCGTCCTCGTCGGCAGTGGCCCCGCGCAGGGGCCGGCCGGCCAGGGGTCCGTAGTTCGCCACAGACGATGATGGGGCTAGCCCGGATCCCGGGGCCGCGTCGACCCCTTAGCGTAGGCCGATGGCTACCGCCGCCCTGACCCGTCCCGGGCGCGACTGCCCTCCGCGGCTCACCGACCTCGACGCCGAGCGCGCGAGCTATCACGTACACGTCCCGGATCGCTTCAACGCGGTGCTCGACATCGTGGAGACGTGGGCCTCGGAGGATCCGGACGCGCTTGCCGTGCTCTCGCTGAACGCCGGGGGCGACGTCGTCGCCGCCCAGTCGGCGGCCGACCTAGCCCGAGCCTCTCGCCAGGCGGCGCGTGCACTGCTCGAGCTCGGCGTCGGCCAGGGAGACCACGTGTTTGTGATGCTGCCACGGATACCGGAGTGGTACGCGGCGCTGCTGGGCGCGATGCGAATCGGCGCGATCCCGATGCCAGGGCCCAACCTCCTCATGCCCAAGGACATCACGTACCGGTTTGGCCAGACCGGCGCCACCGTCGCCATCACCGACGAGGCCGGCGCGGCCAAGGTCGACGCCGCGGCGCCCGGCGTGGCCATCCGCCTGTGCGTCGGGCGAGTACCGGACGGCTGGCTGTCATTCGAGCAGCGGTGCGCCGCGGCCGGGGACGGAGAGACGCCGGACGATCCGACCGGTTACGACGATCCGCTCCTCCTGTACTTCACGAGCGGCACGGTCGCCTACCCGAAGATGGTCCAGCACTCTCATTCCTATGCGCTCGGGCACATCGGGACCGCGCGCTTCTGGCACGACCTGCGACCGGGTGACCTGCAGTGGACGGTCACCGACACCGGCTGGGCGAAGGCGGCATGGGGAGGCCTGTTCGGGCAGATGCACGAGCGTGCTGCGATCCTCAACGTCGCCCTCGGCCACCCTGACCCGGACACGATCTTCGGCATCCTCGCACGCCACCGCGTCACCTCATTCTGCGCGCCGCCGACCCTCTACCGGCGCCTGGTGCAGGCGGATTGCTCCGGGTACGATCTCTCGGCGCTGCGGCACTGCACGAGCGCGGGCGAGCCGCTCAACCCCGAGGTGATCCGCGAGTGGGAGAAAGGAACGGGCGGTCTCAAGATCTACGACGGCTACGGCCAGACCGAGACGACGTGCCTGGTGGCCAACTACCGCTCGATGGAGATCCGGCCCGGATCGATGGGACGTCCGGTGCCCGGCTACGACGTCGACATCGTTGACGACGAAGGCGAGCCGATGCCGCCGGGCGAGGTCGGCAACATCGTGGTGCGCTGCGATCGCCAGTACCCCGTCGGCCTGTTCGCCGGCTACTACGGGGATCCGGCAGCGACGGCCGACGCGTTCCGCGGCCCGTTCTACTTCACCGGTGACAAGGCCGCGCAGGACGAGGACGGCTACTTCTGGTTCGAGGGTCGCGACGACGACGTCATCACCTCGAGCGCGTACCGGATCGGGCCGTTCGAGGTCGAGAGCGTGCTGGTCGAACATCCGGCTGTGATGGAGGCCGCGGTGGTCGGCAAGGACGATCGTGAGCGCACTCAGATCGTCACCGCGTTCTGCCTGTTGGCGCCCGGGCAGACCGCCTCGCCCGAGCTCGCCCGCGAGCTTCAGGAGTTCGTCAAGCGCGGGACTGCGCCCTACAAGTACCCGCGCGAGATCCACTTCGTGGAGGAGCTGCCGAAGACCATCAGCGGCAAGATCCGCCGGTCCGAGCTCCGCGAGCGGCTCCGGTCCGGATAGCTTCTCCTACGCAGCCTCTGCGAGTTCTCCTATGGCCGACCTGTGCTCCCTGTCTGGTCGCTGGCCAAGCGCTGATGGGGCCACGCTGAACGCTAGCGAGCAGATGTGATGAGCGCTTCGGCGACCGAGCCGCGGCCACTGGTCAGGGACGTGCTCCTGCGCGATGGCTCAACACTGCGCCTGCAAGCTCCGACTTCAGCGGATTTCGCCGACATCCAGGCGTTCTATGACCGGCTCTCCGAGGTGAGCCGCAGCTTCCGCTTCCACGGGCTCGCGCGCACCGATCTCGTCGCGCGCGAGGAGGCTGAGGCGACTGGCCTTGATCGCATGGTGCTCATCAGCCGGCACGACAGGCAAGTGTCGGCGGTCGCCAGTTATGCCGGGTTGCGCGAGCCCGGCGTCGCCGAGGTCTCGTTTGCCGTGGCTGATGATGATCAGGGCCGCTGGATCGGGATGCGGATGCTCGAGCAGCTCGCGGAGATCGCGGCGGGCCATGGAATCCACCGTTTCGATGCGGAGGTGATGGCCAACAATGCGGCCATGCTGGCTGTGTTCGAGCACGCCGGCTACGCCGTGCGACGTCTGGGTTCGTTTGGCGAGGTGACGGTGTCGCTCGATATCACGCCTACGGCGGCGGTGCTCGAGCGGATTGACCAGAGAGACCATGTCGCTGCCGTCGCATCGTTGCGACCGGTCCTTGCGCCGTCGTCTGTAGCAGTTGTGGGCGCCGCGGCGACGCCGGGCAATGTCGGCCGTGCCGTGCTGGCGAACATCATCCGCGGTGGCTTTCAGGGTGCGGCGATGCCGGTCAACCGCGCCGGGGGTGTCGTGTGCTCGCTGAGAGCCGCTCGCAGCCTTGGTGAGCTGGAGGTCGCTCCGGAGTTGGTAATCATCTCCGTCGCGGGCGACGCGGTGCTCGAGTACGCCGCCGAGGCGATGGCGGAGGGAGCACGAGCGCTGCTAGTGCTCCCCGCTGGTCGTGAGCAGGTAGGAGGCGAGGCGTCCCTGGCGCGACGGGAGCGGCTGCTTGAGATCGTTCGGGGAACGGGGGTGCGGATGGTCGGGCCGAACTCTTTGGGGGTGCTGAACACCGCCGCCAACGTCAGCTTGAACGCCACGTTCACAGGCACGAGCGTCCGGGCGGGGCGCCTGGCGATCTGCTCGCGGTCGGGCGCGATCGGGGTGGCGCTGCTTGGTCACGCGGCCGCTCGGCGGCTCGGAGTCTCGATGTTCGCCTCGCTCGGAAACCGCGCTGATGTCTCGACCAACGACCTGCTCGAGTGCTGGGAGGCTGACGACCGGACCGCAGCGGTGATGCTCCACGTTGAGTCGTTCGGCAATCCTGAGCGCTTTGCGCGGATCGCGCGTCGGGTGTCGCGTACCAAGCCAATCTTGGCGGTCAAGGGGCGTCGACGGGCCGAGCGCACCCTCGGCGAAGCCCGCTCATACACGGCGGCCGCACTCCGTAGCGACGCCGCAGTTGACGCGCTCCTGCATCGAGCCGGGGTGCTGCGGTTCCGGGGCGGCGAGGAGCTGTTCGATGCCGCCGAGTTCTTCGAGAGTCAGCCGCTGCCCCTCGGACGTCAGATAGGGATCGTGAGCAACTCCGCCGGCATGGCGACCCTCGCCACTGACGCCGCCGCGACCCGCGGGCTACACGTGAGCGAGGCAACCGACGCACAGAACCCCGTGGTGCTGAGGATTAGCGCCGGTCCGGGCGAATACGCTGCCAGCATCCGCGAGCTGCTTGGCGATCCCGGCGTCGACGCGGTGATGGTCTACTACGTCGAGTATTACGACGGCGACCCGGAAGCGGTGCTGGACGCGATCTCCGCGGTTGCGCAGGGGGGGCCGAAGCCGGTTGTAGCGTCGGTGCTGCGGGCCGACGGCCGACTGCCCGCGCGGACCGGCGTGGGCGTGCCCAACTTCCTGTTCCCGGAGTCGTGCGCCGCCGTGCTCGCACGCGCGGCCGAACGTCGCGAATGGCTGTCACGACCGCTCGGCGAGCCTCCGCGCTATCCCGGCCTGGACCGGCCGGCGGCGCGCGAGCTGATCTCTTCATTTCTCGATCGGCAGCCTTCGGGCGGGTGGCTCACGGCTGCACACGCTGAGGCCCTACTGGCCACGCACGGTATCCCGATTGTCGCGTCGCATCACTGCCGCGATATCGAGCGCGCCGTCGCCGTGGCAGCGGAGATCGGCGCACCGGTCGCGCTGAAGGCGGACTTTGCCGCTCCCGCGCATGCAAGCGACATCGACGCCGTGCTGCTCGGGGCGAAGGGTGAGGCGGCGGTGCAAGGCTGTTGGCGCGAGCTCGAACGACGGGTGGAGGCCGCTGGGCGGGAATGGATTGGAGCGATCGTCCAGCGTATGGTCGCGCCCGGTGGGGCGGACCTCCTGGTGGGGGCGATTGCCGATCCTGATCTCGGCCCGGTGCTGGCCCTCGGCTTCGGCGGGCGCCGGGCCGGCCTTGATGGATCGACCGCGTTCGGCCCGCTTCCGGAGACGGACGCGGAAGCCGACGAGCTAATCGACTCCGCTCCGGGAGTCGCCACCCAGCTGGACGGGTTCCGCGGCAGCGCTGTGCTGGATCGGCAGGCGCTGCGCGAGCTGATGCTGCGCTTTGCCCGCCTGCTCCGAGAGCTGCCAGAGATAGTCGAGACGGATCTCAACCCTGTCCGATGCACGACGAATGGCTGTGTCGTGCTCGACATGCGAATGCGAATCGAGCGCCGGTGCCGGGTCGAGCGCGTGAAGACATGGTGAGCGGTCAGGACCGCCACCCGGGAAGGCAAGGTCCGCCCGTTGAACGGCACGCTGACAAGCTGAGGGCTCTGACAGCCGCGCGGCGCACGAAGATCATTCAGCCCGAGGCGGCCGCTCGGTTGATCGTCGATGGTGACACGTTGGCGATCGGTGGATTCGTCGGGATCGGGGTTCCCGAGGCGCTCATCAACGCGCTCGCGGAGCGCTTCGGCGAAACCGGCCGCCCGCGGGACCTGACGCTCGTGTTCGCGGCGGGACAGGGGGACGGCGGCGACCGGGGGCTCAACCGCCTCGCCCACGAGGGTCTGATCCGGCGCGCGATCGGGGCGCACTGGGGGCTCGTCCCTTCGCTCGGCGCTCTCGCCCTTGACGGCCGGATCGAGGCCTACTGCCTACCGCAGGGCGTTATCTGCCATCTCTATCGCGAGACGGCCGCCGGCCGGCCAGGCCTGATCACACGGGTAGGGCTGGGAACGTTCGTCGATCCGCGTCTCGAGGGCGGTCGCATGAACGCGGCGTCAACGGAGCAGATGGTGCGGGTCGTCGAGCTCGACGGCGAAGAGTTCCTCTTTTATCCCTGCCGCCCGATCGACGTGGCGCTCGTGCGCGGCACGACAGCCGACGAGGAGGGCAACGTGACGATCGAGCGCGAGGCCGCCACGTTGGACACGCTGTCGATCGCGCAGGCGACGAAGAACTCGGGTGGGATCGTGATCGTGCAGGTTGAGCGGGTCACCACCCGTCACGCGCCCGCCCCGCGCGAGGTCCGCCTTCCCGGCATGCTTGTCGACGGCGTCGTGGTCGCATGCAGCGCTGTGCACATGCAGACGTTCGCCGAGACCTACAACCCCGCGTACACCGGAGAAGTGCGGGTGGTGCATGAGGCGCCGGAGGCGACGGCGCTCGATGCGCGTAAGGTGATCGCCCGCCGTGCCGCGATGCTGCTGAAGACGGGCTCCGTCGTGAACCTCGGCATCGGGATACCCGAGGGAATAGCCACGGTTGCCAGCGAGGAGGGGATCCTGGACCGGATCACACTCACCGTCGAGGCGGGCGCAATCGGCGGCGTGCCCGCCGGCGGTCTCAGCTTCGGTGCCGCCACCAATGCTCAGGCGGTCGTCGACCAGCCGTACCAGTTTGACTTCTACGACGGCGGTGGGCTGGACCAAGCATTCCTCGGGATGGCGGAGGCCGACCGCCATGGCCACGTAAACGTCAGCCGCTTCGGCCGCAAGCTTGTCGGCGCCGGCGGATTCATCAACATCAGCCAGTCCGCCCGTAATGTCATCTTCCTCGGGACGTTCACCGCCGGTGCCGAAATGACCGTGAGCGACGGGAGGCTGCGCATTCAACGCGACGGCACGATCCCGAAGTTCGTCGATGTAGTCGGGCAGGTTACGTTCAACGGCAAGCGCGCCCTTGCGACCGGCCAGTCCGTCCTCTACATCACGGAACGCTGCGTTCTGCGGCTCGGCGACGAGGGCCTCGAGGTGATCGAGCTCGCCCCCGGAGTGGATCTCGAGCGCGATGTGTTGGCCCGTATGGGCTTTCGGGCCAAGGTTGCGCCCGAGCTGTGCGAGATGGACGCCGCGATCTTCACCGACGCGCCGCTCGGACTAGGTGAACCGTCACCGCTGACGCTCGACGAACGCGTCGACTACCGCGCGGACGATGACCTCGTATTCATCAATCTCGAAGGCCTCGCCGTGGACACCCTCGAGGAGGCCGAGGCGCTCGCCGCCCTTCTGGGCCGGCGGCTGCACGACATCGGCACGCGGGTGAACCTCATCGTCAACTACGGCAACTTTGAACCGGGGCGCGCGGCGGCGCCGCGTTTTTTCGAGATGGTTAGGCAGCACGAGCGGTCACATTTCCTGTCCTCCGCACGCTACTCGACCGACGCCTTTCTGCGCCGCAAGCTCGCACGGGCGTTCGCGGACGCCGGGCTCGCGCAGACGATCTACCGGAGCTTCGAGGAGGGCACCGACGCACTGGCCGCGCACGCGGCGCACAGGCGCCCAGCCTCGAACGAGGACGACTAGCGTGCCGCGCGCTAGGACCATCAACCCGCGCTGTGCCCTCATCCGGCACACCACGCCCGCAGGGCCGGAGTATGGTCGGACCGCAGGGCGCGCCGATCGAAACAAAGGCTGCGCGTCCAAGAACGCGCCGAAGAGAGGAGTCCTACATGTCCACCGTGTCGCACAGCGACTTGACGCCGCTGCGTTTCCTGGAGCGCTCCGCCGAGGTATATCCCGACAAGGTGGCGATCGTCCACGGTGACCGGCGCACCACGTACCGCGAGTTTGCCGGCGAGGCCACTCGTCTCGCCCGGGCCCTGCAAGCGTCTGGGATCGACGCGGGCGACCGCGTGGCCTACCTCTGCCCGAACACTCCCGAGCTGCTGATCGCGCACTTTGCCGTCCCGTTGGCAGGCGCCGTCCTGGTAGCCATCAACTCGCGGTTGTCGGGCGAGGAGGTGCGATACATCTGCGACCACTCCGGTGCCAAGCTGCTGGTGGTTGACTCGGAGCTGCGCTCGAGCGTCGCTCCGATCGAGAACGAGCTTGAGACGATCGCTGAGATCGTCACCGTCTTCGACCCTGAATCGGAAAGAGACCTCTCCGAGGCGTACGACGGCCCTGGCTACCCGGATCTGCTCGAGCGTGGATCTGACGAGCCGTTGGGCTGGACGGTCGAGCACGAGCTGGCCACGATCACGATCAACTACACGTCGGGCACCACGGGAAAGCCCAAGGGCGTCATGTACAGCCATCGGGGCGCCTACTTGAACAGCCTCGGGGAGCTGCTTCACTCCGAGCACGGCGCCGATAGCGTCTACCTGTGGACGCTGCCGATGTTCCACTGCAACGGGTGGTGCACGGCCTGGGGAGTGACCGCCATCGGCGGGCGACACGTGTGCCTTCGCGCGGTGCGCGGCGACCGCATATGGCAGCTCATAGAGCGGGAGAACGTCACGCACCTCAACGGCGCTCCTCCCGTGCTCGCCGCGCTGGTGAGCGCGGAGGAGGCTCACCCGCTGGACCGGCCATTGGTGATCACAACGGCCGGTGCGCCGCCGAACCCGAAAACGATCGCGCAGTGTGAGGACATCAACGCGCGGGTGGTGCATGTCTACGGGTTGACCGAGACCTACGGTCCTTACTCGGTTTGCCAGTGGCAGGAGGGCTGGGAGGACATTGAGGTGGGGGAACGCGCGGCGCTCCTCTCCCGCCAGGGCGTGGGGATGATTCAGGCGGAACGGCTTCGGGTGGTCGACGAGGACACGAATGACGTGCCTGCGGACGGCGCGACGATGGGCGAGATCGTGATGCGCGGCAACAACGTCATGAAGGGCTATTTCGAGGACGAGGAAGCGACTGCCGAGGCGTTCAGAGACGGGTGGTTTCACTCCGGCGACCTCGGGGTCATACACCCCGACGGCTACGTCCAACTCCTAGACCGAGCCAAGGATGTTGTGATATCCGGCGGGGAGAACATCTCCACCGTGGAGGTCGAGCAGGCGCTCTTCAAGCACCCGGCCGTGCTGGACGCGGCGGTTATCGGGATGCCAGACGAACAGTGGGGCGAGCGCCCCAAGGCGTTCGTCATCCTCAAGCCCGGCGAGCAGGTCAGCGAGCAGGAGCTCATCGACCACGTCAGGTCCACTATTGCCCACTACAAGGCGCCGAAAGCAATCGCCTTCCTGGACGAGCTCCCAATGACCTCGACGGGCAAGGTCCAAAAGTTCGAGCTCCGGGAGCGCGAGTGGGCTGGGCAAGCCTCCCGAATCAAGGGATGAGGACGCCATGCGGGGGAACCCTGCGTGCGAGACCCGACCGTGTGATTAGCGCCCGAGATTAGACGGCCCGGACCGGATTTAGGGGGTCGAGAGCGCGCGCGGCTAAGGCCGCTTCCTCTGAGTAACGACGCTGCCGGCATGTAAGCGTCGCGATGGTCCATTCGCTTTCCGCAGGGGCAGGTCAAGGTGCGCATCGACTTCCGGTTACTGATGCTGACCCACAACCTCACCAAGGCCTACAGGCACCAACCCGCAGTCATGGCGGCCTGAAACGGCTCTCACCCGGCGACAACGGCCTTCACCGTGGGCACGTCACCAACGGCCTGCCCTCCAGCGAGCCGCGACGGCTACGCCCGAGAACCTTTGAGAAACAGCCTCCGTCCGCAGCAGAACAGATTCCCGGGGCGGTCGACGCTCCTGCTCGTCCCGCGTGAGCGGCACGCGTGCGGGCCGGGGCCTCCTGACTTCTGGGGTTGTCACGTGCTCACAGGTCAAGGCAGCGGTGTGGAGCGGCGCCGCGACCCTAGGTCCATTGGCGAGAGCCTTCCCTTCGCCGCGGACAGGTGGGCGCCTCCGACCTCGGTTCCCTAATGCTGGCGACGAGCACTACCAGCCAGCGCCGGGGCTCAGCGCCCTCTTTGGCGTCGGCGCGGGCATCCAGAGCTTCGCGATCAGGGCCAGGGGTTGGCTGCCCGTCACGCCACGCGACCCGTCGGGCTCGACGACCCCTTTCGCGGTTGGCGAACCGGAAGCACGCACTGCTGGGCACCGACAACGACCGCGGTCGCCTAGCGAGTGCTTTCGACGCGTCACTCCGGACTCAGCCGACGTTCGCAACGGCCACGACGCAATCGTGCGCCCGCGTCGTCTCTGACGAGTGCCTTGCCGCGACAGGGATCGTCCGTCGGTGTCTGGTCGCAGTCCGTTCTCGGATCCGCGCAGACCGGGTGCGCGACTTTGAGCGGTGACTGGCACTGGTGGCATGCGATGCAGGTCTCGTCGATCGCACCCACCGGCCTGGTCTGGGTGCTCGATCAGAGTCGGCGAGCGATGCCCGGGTAGTCGATGACGATGCGGTCCCCGTCGACTCTGATGTCAGCCGTGAAGCTTCCGTCGACCGCCTCGTAGCGGATCACGCGCTGATCATGACGAAGTCGTAGCGCTGGCTGTCTGCGTGCACGCCGAGGTCGGGTAACCGAGACCCAAGCCGCAGTGAGCTGGAACGCATCGCCGCCCGAGAGCAAACCGTGGCGCAGCACGGGCATCAGATTGGTCACGGGAGAGAGACCGAGGTCGCAATCCAGCGAACCAGAGGCGGCCGCCGGGCGGATCACCGAGCACTGGAACGCCATCGAGACCCAACACACGGCTCGCCGAGACCTCGCCCGCTACCTCATCGACCGTCTGCAAGGAAAGAGGCATGCCATGTATGAAGTCGCCACACGGGACATCCCTGCCCGCAGCGTTCTGTCGTCAAGCGCAACGTGGAAGGAATTGATGGCGTATGGGCGTTCGGCAAAGAGTTCATCTCGATCCTGCGCAACCACAACCTACCGAGGATGGATGGACGAGCGGGAGCCTTCTACTGCATCTGGTGGAGCGAGGTCAACGACGACAGCGACGGCCCCCTGGAAATGTGCCGACCGGTGCCCACCGATCAGGCAGAGCAGCTCGCGATCCGGGTCCCGGAGCTCGTGCTCCGCACTGAACCGGCACACCGTGAAGCGTTCATCCACCTCGGCCGCTCCAGCCAGATCGAACCGGCGCAGTACCAGCTCATCACCCAGTCGCTGCTCGACTGGGTCCAAGAACACAGGGCACAGCCGATCGACCTGGGCGCAAGGATGACGTACCTCGCAGACGCAACCGTACCGGAGCTCGAGACCAAAGGTCCCGACTGCGACTTCGCGCTCCCAATCAACTGATCAACCAAAGCGCGAGGTTCGAAGCTCGTCTGACCCTCAAAGCAGGACCCTGATCCCTCGAGGCCGACGTCCCTCGTTCTCGCCAAAGGTGCGCATCTCCATACCCTCGACGGTCCGGCGTCGTGATCGGCCACACCGGCTGCCCTCCTTCGTCGCGATTGCGGGAGTCGCCGGTGTGCTTGCTGCCGGCCTGATCCGCGAGGTCGGCTGTGCGCCGCTGGTTTCCAAGCAACTCGGCACTTCCGTTGTAGAGGCCGAGTCGTAGGCGGGGTTCGCCCGCGTCGGGCTTGACGACCGAGGAGCCTCGTGCCGTCAGAGCGGGGGACGGCGCGATCCCTGAGCCTTGCGCCGCAGCGGGAACTTTGCGTCCCGGCTCAAAACGGTCACTCTCGTCTCCTCGACACCCGCAGGTGAGACATGAACGTGCTCAGCTGCGATCGAACCTCTTGAGCGTGGACGCGTGGCGCCGGCCCTGAGAGTCAGGAGGCCAGTACGTCGTGTACGAACCGGACGACCATCGTTCCGTCGCCGACCGCGCCTGCCACGCGGTTGGTGGCGCCGGCGCGGACGTCGCCCGCCGCGAACACGCCGGGCCTGGTCGTCTCGAGCAGGTGGGGCTCGCGGTCTGACACTGGCCAACGCATGTGTCCGTCGTAGCTCGCGGCGCCGGGCCCGCACAGGATGTACCCCGCGCTGTCAACCGGCAGGATCCCCGTGATCGCTTCCGTGCACGGATCGGCGCCGATCATGACGAACACGGCCGTGGCCGGGACTTCCCGCCTGCTTCCGTCGCGCCGGTCGACGACCGTCACCGATTCAACCGTGGCCGAACCGTGGACGGCCACCACCTCGGTATCGGTCATGAGGTCGATTCGCGACGAGCGTTTGAGGCGGTCGACGAGGTAGTTGGACATGGTCGATCTCAGCGTCGGGCCACGCACCACGACGCGCACGCCGCGGGCCCTCGTGGCGAGGTGCACCGCCGCCTGCCCGGCGGAGTTCCCCCCGCCAACGACGATCACGTCCTGATCGCGGGCACGCTCGGCATCGCCCGCCATCGCCCAGTGGTACACCCCGGCGCCGCGGAAGCGATCGACACCCTCAGCCTGCAGCTCCCGCCACCGGGCGCCCGTCGCGATGACCACCGACCGAGCGAGTACGTACTGGCCATCGTCGAGATCCACTCGCAGCAGCCCGTCCGGCCCGTCCGCCAGTTCGACCGCCCGGTGAAAGCTCGACAGGACCGCGCCGAAACGGCGGGCCTGGAGCGTCGCCGCGCGTGTCAGATCCGTCCCACGGATCCCCGTCGGGAAGCCGAGATAGTTTTCGATACGCGTGCTCGTCCCGGCCTGACCCCCAGGCGCCCAAGCCTCGGCCACCAGCGTCCGCAAACCCTCCGAGCCACCGTACACGGACGCAGCAAGGCCCGCGGGACCAGCCCCGAGAACGACCAGGTCGAAACGCTCCCCGTCGACATCCGCGCGCAACCGAAGCGAGCGGGCAACCTGCGCCGCCGACGGGTTGCGCATCACCTCGGTGGCGTAGATCAGCACCGGAGTCTCGGAGCGCGGGATATCGAGCCACTCAAGCATCCCGGCGCTCTCGCTGTCGGTATCCGCGTCGTACCAGCGCACCGGCAGAAGATTGCGCTCCAGAAGGTCCCGAACCTCGAACGCCCGCCGAGAGTTGCGAGGCGCGATCAACCGCATGATCCCGTGCCCCTCGGCCTCGTGCCACGCCCGCCGGGCCAACAACGTCGCGAACACCTGCTCGCCGAACTCCGGCCAGCGGGCGACCATCGCCCGCAAGCCTCCCCGATCGAACACGATCACATCGGTGGGCTCCACCGCCACGCACGCGCTGATCGTTGGCTCTCCAGTAAATGCCGCGATGTCGCCGATATACGTTCGGCTATCCGCCTGCGCAACGTACACATCCTTACCGGGCTTTCGATCGATGAACTCGACCAGCCCGCGCTCGATCACGTAGAACGGCGCATCCCGCTCGGCATGCTCATAGAGCACCTCCCCCGGCTCGAACCGGCGCCGCGTCCCTCGCTTCGCGAGCCACACGAGCTTGACATCCGAGAGCCGCGGGAACAGAACCTCGTCCGCCAGATCGGGGAACCGCTCGCTCCGAACCACCTGCGTCCTCGCCACACATCCAGGCTACCGAGCGCGCTCTGGCACTGACTGGCGCCCAGCTCAGCTTGAATGATCCCGAGACACCGCCACGAAACCCGACGCGCCGACGCCCGCTCCCCTTCGCAGGCCCGGGCGAGACGACTCGCCTCGATCACCCGCGCCAGCGTGATCGTCCCACGCCCGCGTCGATGCTCTCCGTGCCCCGAAGCAGCGCCGGCCACGCCGGAATACAGAAGTCAAAACCCATCAAGGGAGTCGACCGAAGCGTCCACAACCGGATGATGGCGCCTCGGGGACCCATGGCCTCGGCGGGCACGCCCGAGCAGCGACTTGTCGAGAGAACTCCCGAGGATGTCTCAAGCGCCCCGGCTGGCGCGGGCGAGGGGGATCAGGATTGAGGGAGGGGTCGTCCGAACATCGGGGCGAGTTTGGCCGCGACCGTGAGGTCACCGTCGAGCTTGAGCCGCTCCTCGGTGAGGAGGGTGACCGGCGAGACCGCTCCGAGGCTGAAGCGGACGAAGTCGCCGACGGTGAGCTTGAGCGTGACCGCCGGGTCGGTCGGGAACCCAAACGATGCCTTCGCCGCGGACGCCGTGATGCGCAGGGCCCAGCCCTCGATGACGGCTCCCTTGTGCCGGCGCAGTTCGTAGCAGATCGAGCCCTCGAATCCTTCAGCGGCAGATGGCACGAACTGTCGGCTCATGACGGCGAAGATGACCCGGATTGCGAGTCGGCTGCCGGCGGTCAGTTCGAGGACGCGGTCGTTGAGATGAGCGATGCTCCACATCAGCAGCTTCATCACCCGCTCTAACACCGCCTTGGTCATGTTGGTCATCGCTTTCGTCGTGGGACAGGGGGCTACATTGAACCGGGATCCGCTGGCGCGTGTCAGCGCCGCTCTGTTCGCGGGTCCGCGTCGCGCTCAGCCCCGCGAGTGGCGCACCGGGACGACGCGGCCGACCGCGCCCGCACACGTCGAAAGGGACCGTGGCGTCAGGCTGGTTCGGGTCTGGTCGCTTGCACCGGGTCCACGAGCGACGGCTGGCAATCAGGATCCGCCGTTCAATCATGAGCCATGAGGCGCGGTGCAGCGCTCAGGGCTCGGTGACCGGCACCCGCTGATCTGACTCCCGGTCAGACAGTCACGCTGCGGCTCACCAGCCAGCCCCAGACCGAGCCGAGTGCGGTGCTCGCGGCATGTCCCGCCTGCGCTTGGAGTCGCGGGCGGCCGTGATGGATGGCCGCCGTGACCCCGTTCGTTGGAAGGCGCTCGGCCTGTCGCGTACCGTGAGGCGCGATCAGCGACTCCTTGATCGACGAAGCGCAAGCGCGATACGAGTCGACGAGAGCGCGAATGCGATCCGATCCGTCGGTGGCCGCCGCGTAACTTGCCCGCGGCCAAGAATGCCGCTCGGATGTGGCGCGGGTGGCGGCTTGCGCGTGGGGACGGTGCATGCATTGAACCGCCAGGCGCGCGATTTGATGACCAAACATGATGACCAATCCCCCGTCTAACTGCAGGCCTTTTCCTCAGTGGAGCCAACGGGATTCGAACCCGTGACCTCCTGCTTGCAAAGCAGGCGCTCTCCCAACTGAGCTATGGCCCCGATCCGGGAGCGAGTCTAGAGCTCAGCCGTCGAAGTCGAAATCCCGCGGAGGCCGCTGCTCGAACCACAGACGGTCGTGCTCCGGGGCGTCCTGGAGGAACTCGGGGGTTGATTCCAGCACGTCGTCGTCGGTCTCGTGCTCGCCTTCTTCCTCGGCGTCGAGCTCGTACTCTTCGGTCTCCTGGTCGAGGTGCGGACGGATCTCGTCGTCGCGCGGCGCTGGCGGCGGAGGGGGATCCGCCGGGTGCGGGGCGAACCGTTGCTCCGGCTCGGGGGCCGGCGGGATATCTGCGGGATGGGGCGGCAGCGCGGCCTCCGGATCGTCGACGAACGGCTCATGGTTCATGAGCGGGTCGCCTTCCGGGGCGCGGGCGGGCTTGTAGGGGGGCAGGTCCTCGTGCTCCTCCAACGCCCCGAGCTCGGGATCCTCTTGGAACGGCTCCCATTGCTCCGCCGGAGCTGCCGCAAGCGCGGCTTCCGGTTCAGCGGCGGCCTCATCCGGCGCCGCCTCTTCTCCCGACGTCTCAGATCCCCGCCGGACCGGTCCGAGCGCTTCGCGTTCGGCGCGCTCGATTTCGGTTGGGTCGGCGCCGCGGCGGCGCTTGAGGTCGAGATGCTCGCGGATCGCGTCGTCAAGTATGCCCATGCTTCTTAAGCCTACCCGCCCCCCGAGGCGTTCGCGGTTCGAGTTGCCGCGCTGACGGTGCGGTTCTTGCCCAGGCGCTTTGCTTCGTACAGCGCACCGTCCGCCCCGGCGATCAGTGCGTCCTTGTGGCCGTCCGTCGATGCGGCGACGCCGACGCTGGCGGTGATCCGCAGGAAGCCCATGCCATCGGTCCGGGGCACGCGCAAGTCCTCAACCGCTTCACGGATACGTTCGGCGATTGCGTGAGCGCCCTCCAGATCGGTGTGCGGGAGGATGAGCGACAGCTCCTCGCCGCCGTATCGCGCCGGCGAGTCGGCGTCGCGGGAGTTCTCCCGCACGACGCTTGCGACCTGCCTGAGGACGGCGTCCCCCTGTTGGTGACCGTAGGTGTCGTTGACGACCTTGAAGTCGTCGATGTCGAGCATGATCAACCCAAGCGGGTGCTGGTAGCGGCGGACCTGCTCGCTCTCAGCGCTGAGCAGTGCCTGAAAGCGTCCGTGATTGGCCAGTCCGGTCAGCTCGTCGGTGACGGCCTCGCGACGCACCTGAAGATGCAGCTCGATGTTCTCGAGTGCCAACGCGGCCTCAACCCCGAGCGAGCGCAAGACTTCGCGGTCGTCGTCGGTGAACGGCTGGCCGGGGCGCGCGACGGCGATCACGCCGTAGGCTCGGCTGGGCGACTCGAGCGGCCCGAGCGTGACCGCGGCAACACTCACGCCGGGAGCCTTCGACTCGGCGAACCCTCCATCCTCCAATGCCGCGCGCTCGGCCTGTAGGACAGCCTCCTCGAGTCCCGTCAGTGAGCCCTCCCGGGCGGCCTCGGCCAGTGGCTCCGTGTCAGCCGTCCTCGCGCTCAGCCGTCCGCCGCTCGCCTGGACGGCATCCACCGCGGTCTTCAGTGCCAGTTGCAGCAACGCGGGCCGATCGAGGCTCGCCGCGAACGTGTGGCCGATACGCCGGATCGCCTCACGCAGGCGCACTCGCTCCCGCGACAGCTCATCGAGCCGGCTCGAGAGCTCGGTCGACATGTGGTTGAACTCCTCCGCCAAGGCGGCGAACTCGTCATGACCGTCGACTCTGATCGGGGAGGAGAAGTCGCCGCTGCCCAGCCGCCGGGCAGCTTGGAGGAACGCTCGCAAGCGAGCTTGCAGGGTGCGCGAGGCGAGCACCGAGAAGGCGAACGCCAGCACCAAGAACGCCACGATCAGCGCCGCCGCCACGGCCCGGCTGCTGCCCAAGGTGGCGCTGGTCGCCGACAGCGCAGACAGGACCGTGACCGTCACCGGGCCGCCCCCGAACCCCCGGAACACCTGGCGAACTGCGCGATATCCCATGCCATCGACGGTCGCGTTCCCCGCGGTGGACGCGGCGGGCGGCACGCGAACGGTCGAGCTGAGGACCGTTGGCCCTTCGCGGACGACGGTTGCGACTCCAGGCGCGGCGAGCTCGCGCGTGTATTGATCGGCGGTGAGCTCGGAGACGGTGATCGTCATCGCCGGTCGCGCGCCTGATCGGGCGAGGAGCGCGGCACCGGGAGCGATCGCGCTCGGGTCCCCCACGTCGACTAGGGTGCTCGTGCCGCGATTCAATGTCGCCCGGGCCAGCCCGGCTTGCCTGGCCAGGGCGGCGAAGCGAGTCGTGATCGCCTTGTCGGGCAGAGGCGCCACGGCGCGTGCCAGCGTCTCGGCGTCGGTGCGCGCGACGGCGACCTCGCTCAGGTAGAGGCTGGCGGCCGCGCTTGCAAGCCCACTTGCGCGCGCATCCGCCTTCCCCTCCTGGCTGTCGCCGATCAGCCGGAACATCAGCACGCCCATGGCAACCATCGGCACGACGACGATCAGCACGAAAAAGGTGGTCAGTCGCGCTCGAAAGCTCATCGGGTCTCCCAGCCGCTGCTCAGGCTACCCGTCTATCGCCCGCAATCCGCCACTTCCCTTCCGCGCGGGCCACAACCCGCGAGCCGACCGTCCGCGCTCGGCCCAGGGCTAAACTCTCCGGCAACCGCGCGGCATGTGCCGCCGCCCGGGGCTATAGCTCAGTTGGGAGAGCGCCTGGATCGCACCCAGGAGGTCGCCGGTTCGAGTCCGGCTAGCTCCACTTTTTCCCTGCAAACCGCCAATTTACCGCTAAGCGGGCTATAGCGGAATCTAAAGGCCTATTAAACCTGTGACCAGTTGCGCCAGCAACTAACGCTCGAAGGGGCGGGTTCGCACGTGTCTAGTGGCTGTTTAGGACCCAACACCGAGACATTGCCGGCCTGCCCGCCGTAACCCGGCGGGCTGCGTACGAGCAGCAGTTCGGCATCCTCCGTCCGCCACGGAGCGAACACACGGGTCGAACTCGCTGTCCGCAACGGCTGCCTCGGGGGCGAGCGAAGCTGCCAGCCGTTAGGCAATGCCGACGGGCCGTCCTTCGGCGCTTGCGAACATCGCTGACAGAAGCTCCGGGAGGAAGGCGGCGAAGAACGCGCTGTCGCGCTCGCGGCGGGCGGCTTGGACGACTGCCCGCCAGCCCGCCACGTCCGCCTCGTCGAGCCAGTTGCGCACCTGCTCGAGGATCGGCTCGAACGCGGGCTCGAGCCGCCGTACGGTCTCGTCGGCGAAGACCGTGCGAACGAGAGCGAGCTGGTTGAACTCGAGGTGCTCGAAGTAAACGGGGTAGGGAAAGGCCGGTCGCCAGAGATGCCCGACGCTCGCGCCAACGACGCACTTAACGCCGTACCCAGCTAGCCAGGCGCGGGCGGAGAGATCCTGCTCGTCGCCTCCCCAAATCCGGAACAGCGGCGAGAAACCGCCGAGCGCGTCGTAGGTGGAACGCAGCGTCATGTAGCAGGCGCCGATCACCATCGGTACGTCCACGGCACCGCCTCCACGGAACGCCGTTCGGTGCCGCAGGCCGAAGCCGGGGTAGCGCTGGTGCTCGTGCTGCCGCTCGCCGCACCAGGCGAAATCGGCACCGAAGCAATGACGCACGGAGCGCTCGTAGTCCCAGAAGGCCGAGCAGAGCAACGCGCCGGAGTCGACGTAGGCGAGCATCTCGTCGAGCCAGCCCGGTTCGAACGTCATGTGCGCGTCGAGCCAGACGAGGACATCGCCGGAGGCGAGGGACGTGCCCTGACGGCGCGCGCGGGAGACGCCCACCGGCTGCCGGTTCCGGAGGCGCCGGACTTCCTTGGGTAGCCGTCCCACTGGGTCGACGCTTCCGTCGTCTACGACGATGATCTCGCGCTCGTGGCGCGGCGTCGTCGCGCGGAGCTCGTCGAGCGTGCGTCGAACAACCTGCGGCTGCTCTTCTCGGGCCGTGATCACGAACGAGATCAGCAGAACGCCAGCTCCTGCAGCGACGCTGTCGCGTAGAGGTTGTGCCGGTCCCGATCGGCTTTGACCAGGGTGACCGCCGCCCTGTCGGTCTTCGGCACCTTCATCGTCGCGAGGACGACCCACGGGTCGGTCGGGTCGGCCGGACACGGGAACGGACCAAGGCCCAACTTCAGCTTCTTGCACCCGACCTGTGCGGGGGGATAGCTCGGCGGGAGCTCGAGGAGGCAGCCGAACTCGTAGGCGTCGAGCGCGCGCGAGTACTCGCACGTCGCGTCGTCGTCGCAGCCGCAGCCTGTGGAGGACACGCGTACGGGCCGCGTATCGCACTCGATCGAGCGAACCGCGACCCAGACGGTCTTCGCGATCAACGCAACGCGCGCCGACGGAGGGCACGGCTTCGCAAACGCGCACGGGTCGTCGCTCACCATGCCGCACGTCGCCAGGTCGAACAGCGCCTCCATGCCGATCAGAACCTCATCGCCCTGGGGCGTGAGGACGTAGCCGGGGCTGATGCGCACCTGCCACGACTTTCCCTTCTCAGGGGCCGGTTGTACCTCGCAGCCGCACACGACGCCCCAGCCGTGAAGGAAGCGGTTGTGGTTGCGCAGCTTCTGGCGGAAGTACTGCTGCTCGGTGTTGAGGTCGTCTGCGGTCAGGAGCTGGCGCGGGAAAAAGCGTGTGCGCGCCAGCTCGGTGCCGGAGAGAGCTGCGGCTGTCGTCACTGCGTTACCTCCTGGGGGTCGGCTCGCCTATGGGCGGACGATGAAGTGGAAGACATAGTTCGTCCCGGAAGCTCCATCGCCGGTCGGCCAGGCGGGCGTCAGGTCTCCATCGAGTGCGTGCGCCGGTACTGGCGGCTTCGGACGCGACATGACCGCGGGCGGATCGCCACGGATCTCGACCTCCCACTTCCCCTTATGGAAACCGTCGGTCGTCAGCCGGCAGGTGTTGGGAGCGACGCGCTTCACCGCCGCGGACAGAACGTTAGCCTGCCCGTCCCTGATCGTGAACGTCGTGCCGCTGACCAGCGTCTTTTCGTCCACCTGCGCGTGGATGAACTCGACGTCGATGACACCCGGGTGGTCGGTCAAGGCGACGGACGGCGCCGCGCCCGGCGTCTGGAGCTGCGCGAGGAGAGTGTTCGGAGTCTGGCGGCCCCGGATCTGGACACTGTTGACCGCAAGCGGCAGCGGTGTGGTGGTCGGTGTCGGTGTCGGCGTGGGGGTCGGCGTGGGCGTGGGCGTCGGCGTCGGCGTAGGAGTCGGTGTCGGCCGAGGTCCACGCCCGCAGCATTCTTCGATCCGGGCGGCCAGGCAGGACATCAGACGGAGAAGGACGAGGTTGGTCGGAGCGATTTGCCTCGGTGTCGGGTCGATCTCCAGCACCCCGCCGCGCATCCGCAGGTTTGCCAGGACGATGCAAGGGTCGTCCGGCACCGCCGGGCAAGCCGCGGTCGCAATCTCCGCCAGCGCAGCCTGCATGTCGCCGTCGCGCAGGTGGCGGAGAGTCGACTCGGGACACGCGCCCGACGGCTTCTTAGCGCGACCGGGTACGACTTCGAGCCGGAACGACTCGAGGATCGCCCCCGCCTCACAGGCCGGCTCACAGCCGCAGCAGGACGCCGGCGCCAGCGCGGGTGCGAAGTCGCACTCGCACTCGCAGTAGCAGAGGCTCAGCGTCGCGTCCTTGGCAAGCGGTTCGCCGGCGTGGGGACGCTCCGTCAGGGTCACCGGCACGACGGTGTGCTCCTCGGCGACGACGACCCGCCGGCCCCAACCGTCGATCGCCACCCCGGGAGCGACCGTGAAGCCGTGATCAGTGCCCTGTTGCGCGGGCGTCACGTCGAGGCCGCAGACGACACCGCCGCCGAGCACGAGCCGATCGAGTTGCAGCGCCAGCCCGCGCGTGTAGTCCTGCTCGAGCGTCAGATGCTGGGCGTCGAGAAGCTTCCCGTAGAAGTAGCGGTTCCGCTCGGGGACGTGCAGCTCGGTGAGCTGGCGCTGATCGTTTCGGGTGGCTGCCATCGATGCCGTCCTTCTCGCCTAGTGAGCCGCGGTCTCCGCGAGCCGGGCGCCGCCGTCGAGAAGCGCGCGCTCGCTGAGGGGCGTAGGGATCGGCGGGCCGGCCACGATCGCGTCCACTCCGACCGATGCCTGGATCCCGACGCGCGCCGTCGGGCCCGCGAAGCAGAGGTGGTAGTCGCTGTGGGCCGGACGCTCCTCGTCGAGGGCGCGGCGGACGCGCGCCTGTAGCTGGGCGGTCGGCGCGGCTGCGAGGGGCACGAGGGCGACGAACCGGTGGGCCCATTCCTCGAAGAGCGCTTGGCCGAGCGGCTCGACGTCCTCGGGTACGGCCTCTCCGAGCGCAGAGGTGCCGACGACGACCCCGCCGAGACCGGCGGGGGCCAGGCGTGTGCCGACTCCGAGCGCCTGATCGTCCTCGAGGCGCCACAGCGCCCGCTCACGAAAGCGCTCGAACAGGTGCGGCCGGATCCCGGTCAGCGCCTCGACGTAACGGGAGATGCCCGCGGGCGTTCCTCGTGCCGCGTAGAGGGCCGGAAGCGCCTCGAGGAGCGCACGCGCAGGTTCGGCGGCCCCCGCGAGGTGGTCGCCCGGGAGGTCCAGCGCCTGCCATTCGGCTAGCGCCTCGAGCTCATGCGTGGCGGCGGTCCTGGGCGTGAAGCTGGCCGGCAGATCGACGATGCGCTCCTCGAGGCCGTCCAGCGTGGCCTGCGCGAACGCGAGCAGGCGCGGCAGCAGGCCGTCGGCAGCCGCCCTGGAGTACGTGGCGGGCAGCCGGTCGTAGAGCGTTTCCGTGGCCGTCCCTGCTTCGACCTGAGCGAGCGAGGGGCTCACGCCGGGCTGCGCCTCGAGCCGTCGCTCGGCCCGCACGCGCAGGTGCAGGAAGCGCCCAGGCGGGAGCAGCGCCTCGGTTGCGGGCAGCAGCTCCCAGACGGGTACGTCGGTCTCATGCGAGGCGACCGCCGCCTCGACCGTAACCTCGGTGGCAGGCGGCACCGTCGCCGTCGCCGCGACCCGCAGCCACACACCGTCCAGTCCAGCATCGCGGGGCGCCGTCGTCGTCAGCGTTCCCGAGGCGGCACGGGCCGTCGGCGGTGCGAGGACGATTTCATCGCCGGGGCCGGCCTTGATCGCCAGGGTTCCGCCGTGGACGGCGAGCGCGGACACCGGCCCGGCAAAGTTGGCGACGCTACCGAGCCGGCGGCCGTCCGGCAGCGAGAACAGCAGGATCTCGCCGGTGGCCTCGTCGGCGGTGTAAAGGACGGCTCCATCGACGGCGAGAGCGGATACCCGCAGGCCGGGGGCAAGGTCAGCCGCCGCGCTGCCGGCGCGATCGAATCGCGCCACTCCGGTTCCGACCCGGGCTGCGTATGCCATCCCGTCGGGCCCGACTGCCACGGCGGTGGCTCCGCTCGCCATGAGGATCCGCTCGAGCGCGCCGTCGGCATCGAGGCGGAGGAGGCGTGTCCGGTTGACGACGAGAAGGCCCCGGTCATCGTCGCCCGCCAGCGCGATCGGCCGGGTCAGCGCTCGTGTCCATTCGTCGAGCCGCTCGAGCGTTCGCGCGTCGAGCACGACGATCCGGCGCCCGTTCGGATCGGCCACGTAGATGTGGCGCCCCGGCCCGAGCGCCATGCCGGCCGGCGCGAAGTCGAGCGGCACCTCCTCGCGGATAGCGCAGTCCAGGTCGCGGCGTATGAGCCGCTGGCCGTCGGCGTCCGCGATGAGCAGCGAGCAGCCGCAGTCGTAGACGATCCCGGACGGCGTGACCGCTGCCGGGTCGGCCAGGGAGGCAGGCGCGACCTGCGGCAGCCGTTGCAGTTCGATGCGACCGTCCGGCAGCATCTCGAGACCGTCGAGACCGACGTCCGGCCAGCGCGTCCCGGCGCGGAGGAGCGCGAAGCGCGCGACGGGGACGAGGCCGGTCGCGTCCGTCATCGCACGTAGAGGTTGTAGAGGAGCTTGCCGCCGCCGCTGGCGACCGAGAACTCCAGGGTGTGCGCGCTCTTCTCGAGCGCGAGCCCGAGGTCGAGCATCAGGTCGACGGGGCCGGTGCCCTCCTTGCTGTTCAGCTGGTGGTCGGCGCCCCCTGTGCCAAGGTGGGCCCACCCGAGGTGTTGCTTGAGGTAGTTGGTGATGTCATTTCCGTCGAGGACGATGGTGAGATCCTCGAGGAAGGTGTACGCAGCACCCGTTCGGATGTTGGGGGCCCCCGCCGTGCCGGTGTTGTCCGTGTGTCCGGTGACGGTGTGGTGATGGCTGGCGTGGGGCTCCGGCGGCGTCACCGGGCCGGTCGTGTCCGGCTTGGGAGCGCCGGTCGGCCCGCTGAGCTCCACCGTGTGCGTATGCGTGGTCTCGCCAACGAAGGGGTGGGTGAAGCCGTCGGTCCAAAGTCGCTGTGAGCCGCCGGGATTTAGAGGCACTCGGGCGATCGGATAGCCCAAATCCCCGGCCCCTGAGACTAAGAGGTCGTGGTTGTGCCACCCGTCAGGCCCCAGGACCCCCCCGGGCAGGACACCCTCCTTCGTCTGACCGGAGGCGGTTGGAGCCAGATCGTGGTCGTGCGCGGACAGGCTGTGCACGTGCGCCGCCAGCGTCAGGTCCGTGTCGCTGGTCGGAATGGCGGAGAGCGCGTGTCCGTGCGTGCCCAGCTCGGTGTAAAACACGGACGAGAACTTCTCTCCCCACAGCGCGAGCACGACTGCGGAGGGCGGCCCGCCGCTGATCTCGAAGTGAAGGTGCTTCGGGTTCGCCGCGTCGATGTCCTTCTCACCCTCAAACGAGAGGCTGCTGACCTGGCTCGCATGCGTGGGGTGCGAGTACTGCCGGAGGATCGTCTGAACGTCCTCGATCTCGCACGCGCTGGTCAGCGTCACCAGCGCGATCGCGATCGCGGCGTCGCGCTCGTGGCCCGGCTGGTCGGCGCGTAGGTGGTCGGGCCACTCGTCGGTCCACTCCAGCAGCGGCGCCTCCAGCACGATCGTGGCGATCATGCCGGGCGCCGAGCATGGATCGCCGTCCGCCGTCAGTCGCTGCTCGTCGTAGCGGATCGTCAGGTAGTAGCCGGGTGGGGTCAGCCCCATGCGCGTCTGCGTCGGCACGGGAACGGACCTCGGCTCGCCGAGGTAGACCTCGCGTCCGAGCGGGTCGAGAGCTAGTCCAGGAGAAACGACCACCGACCGTTTCGAGGCGTCCGCGACAACCTCGAGGCCGTCGACGACGCCCGGGGTGAACAACCCCCTGGTGAGCAGCCGCCGCACGCCCATGTGGTAAGCCTGCTCGAGGCGGAGCTCGGGCGCCCCCAGCCGCTGGCCGTTGGCGAAGTAGAGCCGTTCGAGGTCGCTCATCGAGATGTCTCCTCCGTGGCTGTGAGCGCGACGCCGCGCAGGTCGACGAGGGCCGTCGGGCAGACACCGAGGTTCCCGCACGAGACCGCGGAGCCGTCGGCCCGGGCCAGCAGGAGATCCTCCGCGTACATGACGCCGTCGACGCCGGCGAGCACGGCGAGCACCTCGCTCTCGAGCACGTCGCGCCCGAAAGGCCACCCGCCGCCGTCGGGCCCGCCGGTCATTGGGTCGAAGAAGTCGCGCAGCGCCGCCTCGGCCGACGCGCGGACATCGACGGTCGAGCCGGGTACGACGACCAGCGCCGCCCGCACTTCGATCTGCTCGAACTCGGGCGCGGTGGGGTGCAGCTCGACGGTCAGCGGCCGGCGCCGCTCGAGATACCGGCGCACGGCCCCGACGAACGCGGCCGAGGGTGGTGTTCCGCACCGAGGAAGGACGACCACCGTCACGCACCCGTCGGCGCCGAGGCACGGAAAGCACGGGTGGTGACCGGCGATCGCGCGTACCCGCCCGACCGGTACGCCCGGCGTTTCGAGCGCGACCCGCTCGATGTCGGCGACCGTGACGGCGCGGGAAGACCGCGCGAGGAGGTCGAGAGCCCGACCGTGCGCACGCACGAGCGGTTCGGCGTCGGCTCCTCCCTGCGCGGGGTAAGGCTGGCGGACGACGGCAGCCGCGAGGCCGAAGGCGCCGACCAGCGTGCCGGCACGAACGTTCCCGCCCGCGCCGCCACCGATCCGGTAGGCGGTCGCCTCGACGACGGTCCCGGCGGGAGGGACGCGGCCACGGCGGCCGTCCCCGAACTGAATCGTCCCGGCCGCGGGGTCGAGCCGGTAGCAGCGCTCGTCGGGCCCGGCGGCATCCCACTCGCGTCGCTCGACCCAGGGCACGTCCGCCACACCGGACACCGTGAGGCGAAGCGCGGTGCTCCCGGCGAGGACGGGCCGGTGACGGAGCTTCACCGTGCGTCCGGCCTCGCCCCGCGTGGTCCCGAGCGGCTCCGGCGCCGGCGCGGCGACGGCGTGCCGAGCGGGCACGGCGTTGACCGCGACCGCGAGGATCAGCGGCGGGCACTCGAAGCGTCCGGCGGCGAGGCGGCAGCGGATCCACCACAGCCCGCTCGCCGGATCTTGACGATGGATGCCCGGCCCGAGCAGCCTGACCGGCCCCGAAAGCGTCAGCGCGCGAGTCTCGTCCTCGGCTTGGAGCGCCGTCCAGCTCGCGCCGTCGTGAGCCTCCCAAGCCGTGGTCACCCCGTAGTGCCGCCACCACCCCGGCGGAGACGTGGCGGGGGCGGGCGCCGGTTTCCGCTCGGCGCACTCCGCGCCCGTCGGCCACGAGGCAGCGCCCGTGGCCGGGCACGGGTCCGCGGCCGCCCATTCGTCCTCGAGTCGTGCGCGCTCGCCGTCGTCGCCGATCCAGGTCGCCGTCCAGACGTACAGCGACAACTCCGCGCCAGGGGCGGCAGGAAGCCGGTCGAAGCCCAGCAGGAGCGCGTCGCCCGGGACCGGCGCGGCGCCGAACGGCGGGAGTCCGCGACCGTTGTCCGGCGTGCGGCCGGTGCGGGTCCCTCCGCTCTCGACCGCGAGGGCGACGAGTCTGGCCCCGGTCGGTGTCAGGGGACGTGTCGTCTCGAACAGGGACGCGCCCGCGGCGTCGGTGAGCGGCGTGCCCGCCGCGACCGCGGGAACGCCGTCGATCGTCACGACCGTGCGGGCGGCCTGCGGCGGCTCCGGCACGACGCCGACGAGGCCCAGGAACGCGCGCTGCATTGCCGGCGAGACCCGGTCGGAGCGGTACAGCAGCAGCTCGGTCAGCCAGGCGAAGAGCTCGAGGAGCGTGATCCCCGGGTCGTGCAGGTTGTGATCCGTCCACTCCGGCGCGCTGCGGGGCAGCAGCGCGCGGCTCTCGACGACCAGCTCCTCCCAGTCGCGCGAGTCGAGCTTCGGGACGGGCAGCGGCACCGCTACGTCCCCGGCCTCAGCTTGATCACGTGCCGCCCCGCAGCGGGCAATCGGCCCGGCTCGAGCGGAATCCGGTCGCCGTACACGGCTCCCTCGACCGTGAGCTGGAGCTCCGTCGCGTGGTCGACACCGGGTGTCCGCTCGACGATCCGGGCCACGCTCGAGAGGTGGATGGCGCCGCCGAGCTCCCAGCCGCGGCCCTGCGGGCCGCCCGTGAGCGGGTGGAGGAACCCATCGAGCCGCGATCGGAGCAGCTCCTCGACCTTCGCCGCGCTGCCGGCCTCCGAGACCACGACCTCGCTCACGACCGAGATCGGCTGGTAGGTGGGACCGACGACGCGGATCGATCGCGCGATTGCAGCCGGGGCGCGCGCGGTGAGTGCTCCGTGGACGACCCGCAGGAGCTCCGGACTCGGCTCGGGGCGCGCCGCGTCGCTCCACGGCGCGATGGCCACCGTCACCCAACCCGGGCGGAAGATGGCCTCCGGCCCGGTGGCGGGAACGCATCGCGCCCACGCGACCTCCGCGGATGCCTCCCGCGCGAGCCACTCGTAGTCGGCTGCGGACAGCGCCCGGTCGCGATTGCGGAGGCGATGCGGCCCGCGCGCTCTAACGGCGTCGATCGCCTCTGGCTCGCTGCCGCCCGATGCCGGAACTGGGTTCGACACGGTGTCGACGTACGGCACCGCGCTGCGCAGCTGGCTGATCGTGGCGGCAGGCATGTTGCCGCCCGTGCCACCGCCCCAGACGTAGCTGGCTGAAACGACCGAGCCCGGCGGCGGGATCATTCCTGCGAGGCCGTCCCCGAACCGGAGCAGGCCCGCCGTGCGCTCGAGCATGTAGTGCCGGTCGTCTGGCCGTGACGAGTAGAGATGCGGCCGCTCGGTCCAGCGCACCCACACGGCGATCGGCTCGCCGCGCGGGTCGCGGTCGATCCGCATCGCGTCGGGATCGACGCCCGCGAACAGTCCCTGCCATTCGCGGCCGCGCCCCGACCACTCCTGCACCTCGACGGTCTCGTCCTCGAGCACCGGTGAGTGGTGCATGACGAGGGTCAGCCGCGGCGACCCGTCGCTCCGGCCTACCACCTCCCCGCGGACGACCTGGCGGTGGGTCGCCCACACGCCGTTCAGGTGGATCGCCGCGACCGGCAACGGCTCGAGGAGACCCGCGGTCGTCTTGAGCCGCGCACGCACCCAGTAGACGGCGCCGGTGGGCCCCGCCGCCGGCGCGAGGTCCGGCGGCCCAACGAGCTGAACCAGGCCGCGACGCCGGAAGCCGTCCGTGTCGTCGAGGACCGCGAGCTCCAGCCATCCGTCGGCAGAGCGGTACTCCCAGGCAAACGGAGACTGCGGTGGATCGACAGCCTCGGTCGTTGCGGGGACTTCGACGAAGAGGCTGACGAGCCCGAGCGGCAACGGCGCGTCGAACCCGATGTAGACCGCCGGTGCGAGATCCTCGACCTGCGCGAACGGCTGAAAGCCGGGCCGGCCGAAGCGGCATGCGAGCGTGACGTCCGCCGTATCGAAGCGGTTGAGCGTCAGGCAGGCGCCGAGCGGCTGCGCCGCGGTTTCGATGCGGTAACCAACGGTCAGCCGCGCGAAGCTGGGAGGATGGGCGCCGCCCGACGCCGTGACCGTACCGCCCGTTCCAATCGCGTAGGTCACGGGCGGGCCGTAGTCGCCGCCTGCAATCCGAACCCGCAGCCAGTAGTGCTGCTCGCCGTTGTACGGTGCCGCGGCCCAGTTGTCCTGGCGCGCCAGGACCACGTCCTGATCGAGGAGCTCTCCCGCCATCGGCACGATCCGGGCCCACGTGCCCGGTCCCGTCGAGTACTCCCAGACGAGCTGGGGGTCGCGCGGCGTCGGCGTCGCACCGGCCGACCGAGTGAGCTCGAGCGTGATCTCCGCGCCGTCGCGCTTGAACGCGGCATCGCAAGCGATCGCGAAGGTCGAGCCGAGCGTCGAGAGCGGCCCGAACGGACGGAAGTCCCTCGACGCGTCGACGGCGATTCCGTCGGCGTAGGCCGCATCGAGAGGGAGGCCATCCTCCCCCAGGGCGACACGCGCGCGGAGGGTCTCGAGGCGCGGCAGCAGCGGCGCGTCGGCTCCGGTCGTTCCGCGCAGCGGAAGCTTTCGATCCGTTCGCGCGCGAATCCAGTAGGTCTCGCGGCCGGCGATGGACCGCTTGGCGGTCTTCGCGGCGCAGCGTTTCTCGAGCACGATCTCGCCGTCATAGACGAGGCCGTGCGTCCGGTCGCGCACTGGGTCGAACTCCAGCCAGCCGTCAGCCGTCGCGTACTCCCACCTCAGCGAGACCGCCGCTGGTTGCGGGCCTGACGCCACCGACGCTCGCACGGTCACCGTCGCGTTCCCCGACAGGTCGAACAGCCGGTCGTCGCCGAGGTAGAGGTGGTGCGCGATCCCCGGCGGGTCGGCGAACAGCGAGAAGCCGGATGCAAGCGCCGCGCTGTGGTCGGCTTCGCGATCCTCCGCCGGCACGATGCTGAGGACGGCCGCGAGCTTCGCCCGCGTCAGCGTGATGTCCTGATCGGTCGCGAAGACGATCGGCTCCGTCGCGGGCGGATCGGCAGCCGGAGCAGCGAGCGACCCGGGCAGCGCCGGTGCAAGCACCGCGGCCACCTCGCTCCCGCGCGGGAGCGAGAGGTCGACCGGTGCGTCGGGCGCGAGCCGGAAGACGAGCGGCGCACGCGCAGGCCTCGGCGAAAGCAGCGTCAGCCCCATCGCGTCGAGGAACGCGAGGAAGTACTTGTCCGGCGCCGCCGCGAGAGCGGCCTCGACCAGCGCGACGTCGTGGGCGAGCGCGGCGACGAGCGCGGCTCCCGCTCCCGCGAGCGGCGCGGGCAGGAAGCCCGGCTCCCGCGCCTCGAGCGTCCTCAGCACCGGCGCGTCGTCGACCGCTGCGCTCACTCGCGTCCCTCGAGCAGGTAGAAGGGAAAGACGAGGTTGTAGAACGTGTTCGTCGAGCGGACGCTGTATCCGATCTCGACGTCAACCCTGCCCTGCTCGCGGTCGAGCGCCCCGGCGCGCACCGAGCGGACGTCGATGCGCGGCTCCCATGCCACCAGTGCCTGCTCGACCTGATGCTGGATGAGCGCGAGCGTGCCCGAGCTGATCGGCTCGAAGAGCGTCCCGCGCAGCCCGCAGCCGAAGTCGGGCCGCATCACGCGCTCACCGGGCTCGGTCTCGAGGATGAGGCGGATCGCCTCGTGCACGTCGTCGCCCGCGGCGACGAGTTCGACCCGGCCGTCCGCGTCGGCGCGCGGCGGGAAGCTCCATCCGCGTCCGAGGAACTCCGGGGCCGGCGAGCTCATCCGCCCACGATCACGGTCATGGCTCCGAGCACGATCGTCGCCCCGCAGCCCGCGGAGTCGCCCACGCGGACGGCTGGACGGCTTCCGATCAGAACGGACGCGCTGCCAATGACGATCGGCAGGGGCGGGTGCGGCGGTGGTGGTGGGAACGAGCAGGCGTGGTTGTCGCCGAGGACCGCCGCGGGCTTGTTCTCGATCAGCACGGTGGCGACACCCGGGCCGGTGATGACGCCGGGGTGGTTCGACTGGTCGCCGACACGTGCTGCGGGTGGCATCAGTTGATCTTCACCAGGGAGCCCTGCACGGTCACGGTGGCGGACGACTGGAGCTGCAGCGGCCCGCTCGTCTTGACCTCGAATGAGGCTGCGTTCACGGCGACCTTTCCGCTCGGCGCCGACAACGTTATGTTGCCCTCGGAGGAGGTGATCGAGATCGCCCCCTGGGCGAAGTCGAGCTCGATCTTCACGGTCTTCGCTCGGTTCGCGACGGTCACCTTGCCGGAGCCGCTGTCGTCGAGCGTGACGGTCGTGCCGCTCTTCGACGTGATCGCCACCTGTTCCTTGCCGGCGCTGTCGTCGAAGACGAGCCTGTGGCCGCTCTTGCTCGTCAGGCCGCGCCGACCAAGGCGTGGATCCGACTCCGGAGGACGTGCCTTCGCGCTCCATAGGAAGCCGAGGACGTAGGGATGGCGGACGTCTCCGTGGCGGAACGCGACGACCACCTCGTCGTCCACCTCCGGCACGAAGTACGTGCCCCTGTTGGGGCCCGCCCACGGAGAGGCGACCTGGGCCCAGGCCGATTCGGCCTGCGTCGAGAGCCACGGCAGCCGCACCTTCACGCGCCCCAGGGACTGAGGGTCATCGACGTCGCTGACCACGCCGAGGGTGATGCCGTCGATGCGCTTGCGCCTGTCTTCGGCGGCGCTGGACACGAGGCCGGCGCGACCCGACAGCAACCCGAGAAGATCGACATCCGCCATCAGATCAGCTCCTGCCTCGCCTCGAAGCTCGTCCGGTAGCCGCCCGAATCGAACGAATGCGAGACGCTGGTCAGGCGGTAGTTCGGGCCGCTGAACCGCGGCCCAACCGCCTCGATCGCCAGCGTCCGGCCGACGCGAAGGCGCGGGTCGCCGATCGTGCCGCCGCGAGCGGTCACCCTGGCGTTGACGCGCCGCCTCATCTCACCGAGCGCCCACTTCACGGCGTCGACCGGAGCGTCGAACGGGATGTCGGGAAGCGACAGCGTCGCCCCGCTCTCGGTCGCCTGACCGAAGACCGTCGGCTCGATCTTCACCGTCAACCGGTCCCCGTCGAACGAGACCGTGGCTTTGACCTGGGTCTTCAGCGACTCGAGCCAGATCAGGGCCGTGACGCCGACGACCTGGCCGATGCTCGTCAGGCGCGGCGTGAACTCGACGAGCGACTCCCCCCAGCGCAGCTCGACCTCGGGCGGGGGCAGCATCGGCAGCAGCAGCTTGAAGTTCAGGAAATCGCCGTCAACCCACATGTCGAAGCCCCACTCGGCGGCAATGGCGCGCAGGAAGTCGTGGTCGCTCTGCTTGAACTGGTAGCGCGGCCGCTCATCGAGGAGGGCCAGGGCGCTCGCGGACGCTGCGGCAACGTCGGGCAGCGCGACGAGCCCGTGCTCCGCAGCGACGATCGCCGCGATGACCGAGTCCGTCAGCTCATAGGAGAAGCCGCGGGTCTTCGTCCCCCGGTTGAGCCTGCTCATGAAGTCGTGCGCGCTCACGGTCAGCGACGGCATACCGCTCGATGGGAAGGTAGGCTCCACGCCCGTGATCTCGCCTGCGAACACGTGGTCGAGGCCCTGCGGGCGGTAGCCGAGCTCGAGGTCGAGGCGGGCGCCGAGGTCGAGGAAGGCATGACCCTGCAGCTGAAGCGAGGGGTCCGCGAGCTGGAGCTCGACGCGGTCGGATCCCTCAATCGACTCGTCGAAGCGCACGCTCGTAACCGCGGCGCGCAGCTCGGCCGGCAGGGAAATCCCCTCGAGCCGGGCATCAAAGTCGGGGACGTACGTGCTCGCGAGCGCGCTGGTCACGCGTGCACCTCCCCGGTGACCGGGTCGCGGAACGGCAACGGCGGCACTCGGAGAGCGAGGCCGACCGGAAGCCTGCGGGGATCGTCGAGGTCGTTGGCGATCGCGATCGGCCGCCACTTCCGCGGATCGCCGTAGAAGCGGGCGGCGAGCGCGGCGATCGTCTCGTCGTCGCCCACCTCGTGGAGCCGGCTGTAGTCGGCGGTGCGTCGCTTGACCTCTTTCGCCTCCTCGAGGCCGCTCTTCAGCTCGTTGAACGTGACCTCGACGGTGGCCCGCACCGGGACGCCAGACTCGAGGAACATCGTGAAGCGTTGAGTCGCGCGAGCGAGAACGCCGGTGAACTTCAGCTCCCCCCACGCGAAGAGCAGCTTCGGCGGCGCATGCGTCTCGGGGTTGATCTCCATCAGGTCGATCACGGGCTGGGTCAGCGCGCGAACGTCAGAGAGGGGCTGGTTGACCACCCGAGCCGCGTGGCGATGACCCTCGTAGGTGTCGAAGAAGAGCTCCATCTCGAGCGTCCTCAGATTCCCGTGGACGAACTGGAGGAGCGGCGAGCCCAGACCGGGGACCGCCGCCTGCGCGAACGTGTTGTCCTTCGCGAGCCGGTACTCGGTCGGGTTGAACAGGACCTCGAAGCTGACCTTTTCGTCGAGGTTGGTGATCGTCGCGTGCTCGAGCGGCATCTAGACGATCCCCAGCCGTTCGCGCTGCGCGATCGCCCGGCGCTCGATCCGCCACAGCACCTGGTCGGTCAGGAGCGAGAGCATTGGCTCTGACAGTGCGTGGTCGATGCCGGCGACCAGCGGACGCGATGGGGACGGAGGCGTCTCCGTGGGCGGTGACTGCCCGGCCGACGCTGGAGGCCCGGCCGTCCGGGCGGTCCCCGGCGGAGCGGACGGGAACCGCAGGACGAGCTCGGGCCGCTGCGCGTAGGCGTCGGCGCCATCGCGGCCGTCGGCGCCGCTGCCCGTCGTGCGCAGCGTCGCCCGCTCATGAACGCCGGCACGATCTTCGCGGACGGCGAGCCGTTCGAGCGCTGGGAGCGTGCGCTCTCGGCGCTCGAGGAGCCGCTCGGTCGACCGCTCGAGCAGCCCGGCTGCGTGCTCCGTCGACCGCTCGAGCAGCCCGGCTGCGTGCTCCACTCGCTCGCGCGCCGTTCGCACCTCGGCCGCACGCTCGACGCCGCGTAGTACGAGGCGCGAGGTGGGGGCGCTCGGGACGTCGGGCGCTCGCGTCTGCTGAGGCGCTTTCGCCTCGACGACACGATGGACCCGGAGCGAGAATCGTCCCCGGACGCGCGGCCGGCGCGCGAGGACCAGTCCGGTCGGGCGCGGCGGCCGCGCTTCGCGGCGGCCCAGCGCGAGGACGCCGGGAAAGCGCCTCGAGCGCAGGCGCGAGAGCACGCCGAGCCGCGGCGCGAGGCGGGGGCGCGGGGGGCGCAGCCTACGCACGCGCGCCCTCCTCGTTGAGCCGGTCGTTCAGGCGCGCCACCTCGACGAGCCACCGGCGGCGCTCGTCGTGCTCCATCTCCATCAGCACGTCGGGAGGCCAGTGCAGGTAGTACGCCAGGTAGGCGATCTCCTCGTACAGCGCGTCGAGGGGGTAGCCTAGGAGGTCGCCGCGATCTCGAATTCGTGCTCGCATCGTGGGCAGCTGACCGGGATCCGGTCGCCCTCCGGCAGGTTGATTCGGTTGTAGAGGTCCTGCAGGTAGGAGACGTCGGCGGCGAAGAGCTCCTCGACATGCTTCGGCGTCAACGGCTTGACGGGTCCGACCCGGGTGACGACGCGGGAGAGCAGGATCACAGAGAGGTAGGCCGGGTTCTTCTGGACGCGGACGTCCTTGAGCGGGAGGATCTCGTCGGCCGCGGTCGCGAGGCGCATCACGCCCTCGCGGTGCACCGTTCCGTCGGGATCGACCAGGCCAAACGGCAGCGTGAAGTCGTACTCGGTGCGGAACATGCCTACGCTCTCTCGATGCCTTCGTGCACGAGCTCGAGCGTCTCGATGGCGACGTCGTTCCCCTCCGCCGTGAACGACGGCCCGGTCCACTTCGACGGCCAGGCATTGACGAAGTTCCAGCGCACCTTCTCGGCGCCGCTGCGATCGAGCAGCACGATCGAGCCGCTCTTGCGCTGGAGGTTCCCCTTGACGGCGTCGCGGTGCCAGTTGTAGAGCTCGGCGCTGTCCGTGAGACCCCACTTGAGCGTGATGGGGCCGTGCTTGGTCATCGCCGGGAGCTTCCTGGGCGTGAGGTTGTCACCGCCTTCGCGGTGCTCCACCACGTCGATCGTCGAGTCGAAGCCGCTCGCCTCGTGGAACGCGGCCTGCGCGATGCCGTCGATCTCGACGAGGAAGTTGTAGTTGCCGTACGGGTCGACCCGCTTACCTGGTGCTGCCATCGCTCTGCTCCCTTCGCTATTCGGTGGCTGAGCTGCCGCCGTCCCAGAGGCTGATCCGCACGACGATGAACTCGGCCGGCCGGACCGGCGCGACCTTGATCTCGATGAACAGCCGGCCGAGGGCCCTCGTGTCCGGCGGGTTTAGCGCGGCGTCGCAGCGCACCGTGAACGCCTCGGCCGCCGTCGCCCCGAACAGCGCGCCGTCCCGCCAGACGCCGGTCAGGAACGCTGTCGTGACCCGCGTGAGCTTCTGCCAGAGCGCGATGTCGTTCGGCTCGAACACCGCCCAGCGCAGTGACTCCTGGATCGACTCCTCGATGTAGCAGAGGAGCCGCCGCACGTTCACGTACTTCCAGTCGGTGATGTCCTTCCGAACCGTCGTCCGCGCGCCCCAGACGACCGGCCGCGCCAGCCCGGGGAACGTGCGCAGGACGTTGACGCCTTCTGTGTTCAGCGGCTCCTGCTGCACGTCACTCACGAGCCGCTCGAGTCCGACCGCGCCGCGGACGGTCTCGTTCGCCGGCGCCTTGTGCACGCCGCGCTCGGTGTCGACGCGGGCGTAGATGCCCGCGACGTGGCCGTCCGGCGGACAGAGCATCAGCTCGCCCGTGTTCGAGAGCGGGTCGCGAATCGTGATCCAGGGGTAGTAAAGGGCGCCGAAGCCCTTCTCGTCTCCCACCTGCGCGCGGTGATCGAGCGCGCCGTCCGTGTCGCGCGCCGCGGCCACGTGGAGGATCGCGACGCGATCCTTAGCCCTGTCGCAGTGGTCGACGAGGCTGGCTTGCAGCGTCGGGTCCGAGACGTCGGGCATGCAGATGAAGTTGACGTCGTCGATCGGCTTGAACGAGTCGATTCCGGCCTGGAACTGCGTGGCCCCGATCGCCCGCAGCTCGTCGTCGGCGCCGGACCCGAGATGTGCGGCTCCGGAGGGATGCGGTCGGTCGCCGGGCGGCGGTTCGCCGGTGGGGTCAGGCGGGGCGATCGCCCGGACGGTGGGTGAGACGACTGCTTTCTGGTAGAAGCCAGGGTGGCGCGGCGACATCGACAGGTTCTGGTACGACTCCTGGAGCGCCCCCGGCGGCTGGATCGTCAGCGTGAACTCCTGGGAGGTGAGCTTCACGTCTGCCCCGGTCATCGGGAACGTTTGGCTCAACCCTTTTTCGAGCTGGATCACGTCGTCGTTGACCGACGCGACGGTGGCGATCTCCGCTGCCGATCCGGTGCGCGCGATCGTCACGACACTGCCCGGGTACAAGCCCTTCGTGCCGGGCTCGTGGGTCGCAGTCTCGGCGAGCCTGATTCTGGTCTGACCCGGGTCGAGCGAGTCGATCCGCAGCGTTCCCGACGCGTACGTGCCCACCAGGCTGCCCGTGAGGAAGATCTCGTTCGTCGTGTAGTCGATCCGCTCGATCACCTGGCGCTCAGCCGTGCTCGAGCGCGTGACGATGTCGCCGGGCTTGAAGCCGGAGGCGTCGTCGACCACGACCGTCTGGCCAGACGCCGCGGAGATCGTCGCGGTGGGACGCGCCGCAATTCGTCCACTCGCGAGGTGCGCGTCGGCGACGGCGACGGTCACGTTGTTGCCCTCGAGGCCCTCCCTGAGCGCCTCGATCCGCACCGCATGTCCGGCCGCGGGCGTCGGTGTAGGTGTGGGCGTCGGTGTGGGGGTGGGCGTCGGTGTCGGGGTGGGCGTCGGCGTCGGCGTCGGCGTGGGAGTGGGAGTGGGCGTGGGCGTCGGCACGGCACCGACAGGGGGTAGGTCGAGGTAGGCCCGGGCGCCAGTGCCGACGCGCACGATCCAGGCGGTCGCGCCGCCGTTGTCGAAGAAGCCCTGGACCGCGTTCGCGAGGTAGATCTGCGGATCGCCGATGAAGACCTGCGTCGTGCCGTCCGGCTGGAGATGGCCGAACAACGTGACGAACTCCTCCCAGCTCGAGATCCGCTTCGGGTCGTACAGCGGCCCCGCGAGCGCCGGTCCGATGAAGCCCGCGGTACTCGTGCCGACGCCGGTGATCACCCCGGGGCCGGTGATCTCCTCGATGATGACGCCGGGCGTTGCGTATGTGGCCATGCGGGGTCTCCTTCTCCGATCAGGTGAAGCGCAGGTCGTAGTCGCCCGTCGGCGAAGGGACATCGATGGGTTGCCCGACGGAGCCGAGCCCGGCGGCGAACGCGCCGAGCGTGTAGCGGCCCGGGCGCAGGCGCCCAAGCCGGAAACGACCGTCGGCGGCGGTATCGGTGACGTCGGTCGGCGGGGCGCCTGCGGTCCCGATCGTCACCCGCGCGCCGGGGACGGCAACGGCGGCGCCCGGGCCCCGGGCGTCGAGGAGCCTGCCGCCGATGGCGACGAGCTGGTCAGCGGCGCCACCGCCGTTGACGCCAACCGCGGCGAGCGCCGTCGTCACCGGCGGCCCACCCGCCGGATGCGGAGCGAGCACCGGGAGCGTCACGATCAGCGACAGCGCCGGCTTCCACCGCGCGTCCGGGCCCATCGCGCTCCAGAAGTAGGAGAAGTGCGCGTAGCCTTCCGGCGGCGCGACCGTCACCGGCAGCTCCATGTCCGTGGTCAGCGCCACGAACGATCCTGGCAGCGAGCCGCCCCAGATCGCCGCCGGCACGAGCGGCCGGCGCGCGAGCAGCGCGCGTGCAGCCTGGTACAGGAGCCGGTGCTCTTCCTCGGCGCGAACGGTGGCCTCGACCGCCGGGCTCCACGGCGTGACGAGGTAGTGGCAGTCGAGCCGCACGGGCGCCGGATCCTCGATGACGATGCCGTGGTCGTAGGTGCGGACGCGCTCGTTCGACCGGAGCCTCATGTTCTCGTGGACGTCGACCAGGTAGACGTCGAGCGCGCGGCGCTTGAGGCTGCCCTTGAGGTAGGTGCGCCACGCGTCGTCGGGCGGCCCGAACGCGATTTGGTCAACCGAGATCGGCGTCGGGTGGCTGTCGTCGAGAGACGGGACACCGGCCCTCAGCAGCTCGCGCAGGGTGCAGTCGAGCTCGTCGATCACGCGGCGCTCCCGAGCAGAGTGAGATCCGCCTGCCGTCCGAGCTTCTGGAACTCGCGGCGCGCTCCGTGCAGCACGTGCTCCATGCGTACGACGCCGCCGTCCGAGGCCGCCTCGAAGGCTGCCGCGAGCGCTGCGTTCCTGATCCCCCCGCCTGCCAGGCGGAGCTCGCGCGCGAGCAGGTCCAGGTCGACGTCGTCGCCGAGCGGCGTCTCCGGCGGCCACACGCCTCGCCAGATTCGGCGACGGTCGTCCACCTCGGGGAACGGGAAATGGATCGAGAACGCGAGCCGCCGAGCGAACGCCTCCTCGACGTTGCCGGCGAGGTTCGAGGTGAGGAGGGCGACGCCGTCGTAGGCGTCCATGCGCTGCAGGAGGTAGGCGATCTCGAGGTTCGCATAGCGGTCGTGCGCGTCACGAACCTCCGAGCGTTTGCCGAACAAGGCGTCCGCTTCGTCGAAGAGGAGGACCACGGAGCCGGCCTCGGCGGCTTCGAACAGGCGGTCGAGGTTCTTCTCCGTCTCGCCGATGTACTTCGAGACCACCCCGGCAAGGTCGATGCGGTACAGCTCGAGCCCGAGCTCGCCGGCAACGACCTCGGCCGCCATCGTCTTTCCGGTTCCGGACGGCCCGGCGAATAGCGCCGTGACTCCCCGGGTGCGCGCGAGCTTGCGGCCGAAGCCCCATTCCCGGTGCACTCGGCGCCGATCGCGAACACGCGCACAGAGCTCTCGCAGCTGCTGTCCCGCATCGTCCGGAACCACCAGGTCGTCCCAGCCGAACGCCGGGTGGATCCGGCGCGCCAGCGCGTCCAGCCTCGGAGCTGCGTGGGCCTGCGCGACGGCTGTGACCTCTCGCACCGTGGGCCGGCCGGCCGCCGAGCGTGCTCGCGCCGCGTCCTTCGCCTCCGCGGCGGCGGCCACGATCGCATCGCGTCCCAGCCGGAAGCGGTCGGCCAGCTCGTCGACGGCGCGTCCGGGGAGACCGAGCCCTGCTGCCCGCCACAGACGCGCGCGCTCGATGCCGTCCGGCGGCGCCAGACGGGCCGCCGCCTCGCCGGACCTGTGGAGTGCCAACCGCTCACCGGCGACCACGAACGGGGACGCCGCGCCGGCGACCGCGCGCCTAGCCCCGACGCATGCCGCCTCGTCGAGCAGATCGACCCCTTCGAGAAGCGCGACGGCGCCCGCGAGCAGTGCTTCGCGGTCGAGCAGCGCCACGAGCCCGTCGGCGAGCTCTCCACCAGTGGTCTCCGCGGCGACGAGGGGGCGGCCGAGCGCATGCGCGAGCTCGGCGGCAGCCGCCGCGCAGTCGCTACGGGCACCGGCCACATGGAGCACTTCGCCCTCCCACAGGCGCGCCGCGAGCTTGGCGCCCGGCCCCGGGGCGGTGGGGACGTACCTCACGCGGGAGTCTGCGTATGGCGCCCCGAGCAACAGCGAGACGATTCGCTCCTCCACTACAAGCCCTTGGCCGGCGACGGGCTCGGCGTCGCCGCCCTGCGGCCTGAGCGAAAGGACGCGACGTCGGCGGAGCCGCCCGTCCTCGGCGAATCGCGCGCGGCGTGCGACCCGCTCCTCGGCGGTCGCGCAGAGCAGGTCGAGCGCGAGCCCGGGCGACGGCAGCCGGCGGCCCACGTCGTCCTGAAGGTAGGCGTAGACCCGTCCGTAACGAAGGTCCAGCTCTGGCGCGAGCGCCAGCAAAACGACGTCCGAGTCGAAGCCGTCGAGGCCGAGCGACGCCAGCTCGGGCACTGGTGCGCCGGCTTCCCGCGCGGCGGCGAGCGCGGACTCGAGCGGCCGCCGGGCCAGCTCTCGGGCGAGCTCGTCCGGTCGGAGGTACAGACCTCGGAAGGCGTCGGCCGGAGAGCCAAGCTCGGAAGCGGCACGCGCGACCGCTCCGGCCAGGAGCGCGTCCAGCCTTGCAAGGAGAGCCACGAGTTGGTCCGCCGTCATCCTCACCACCTGGTTGGCTCGAACGCATGCCGCATGGCGGCGAGCAGCTTCGCCGGTGCGACCTCGCCCAGGTGCTCCCGGTGAGGACGGAGCTCGTAGAGCGTCGTGCGCCGCCCGTCGCCGCCGACGACGAACAACTTCGCCTGCGGGTGCGTCTCGAGCAGGTCCCGGCACTCTTCGTCCAGCCGCGGCGAGCCGTCGCCGAAGACGACGATCTGCGCGTCGTGCTCCTCGACGGCGGGGCCCAGCGGCGCTATCTCGGCGTACTCCGCCGCCATGCACAACCCCTCCTCACGGCCGACGAGCGCGCGGAGAATGTCGCGCAGCATCGGCGACAGATCCATCAACACAACGCGGAGCTCTTCCACCAACGGCGAGTGTCACGGCCGGCCCGCTGGGCCGCAATGGACCACCCGGTCTGTCTCCGATCCGTCCGGGGATCTAGTTCCGCGCGCTTTCAGGGGCGGCCAGGATCTAGACCTGCTTCTCAGAAGCGCGGGCGGTTTACGCGGCGGCGAACGCTCGGGTCCGGTTCAGAGCTCGAGGCCGGCTCGGTCTCCCGCGGCGCATCGGTGGCAGCGGCCGGGAACTGCTCGAGCAGGTCGGGCAGGTAGACGACGCCGCGGGGACCGAAGTAGTAGAACCGGCCGCCGGCGCGCTCGCGCTTCAGCGGAAAGAGTTTTGTCGTGCGCGGATACAAGTGGGCTCGCGAGGCCTGCATCCCCGGCGGCAGCAGCTCGCGCACGACCGTCGGCTCCGCGGCCGGTTCGGGCACCTCGATCGTCCAGCCGGTCGATTCGCTTTCCCGCTCACGCGTCACCTCGGGGGCGGCCACGGGCGGCGGGGTGGCCGGCGCCGCACCCTGCGCGGCACGCGGCGCCCCCGTCGGCTTATCCGGGGGTAGGACGGCCTTTCCCGCGTCCGGGCGGAAGTAGGCATACCCCGCCAGGTCGCCGGTGGCCATCCCTTTGCGGAACCACGTGCTGTCGCGGTATCTGGCGCGCATGAACTCGTGCAACGCCGAATTGAGCTCATGCGAGGCTATGTCGGATCGGACGTCCAAGGCCTCGTGGAGGACGCGGTAATCGTCGCCTGCCGATAGCGAGGCGATGAGCTCGGAGCAATGGCCGGCGAGCTCGCGGAGGAGCCGAGCCCGCTCGCCGAGGGCGGCGACCTGGGCCTGCGTCCGCTTAGTGAAGAACTCGCGCTCGAACCACCAGATGTAGCCGTTCACGAGCGCATCGTCGATCTCCGCGATCTTCCGGTCGGCCTCGGAGATCATGAAGCGGCGCGTGGCCTCGTTTTCGGCGTCGGGTTTTCCTGGCGCGGAGTGTGGATCCGGGAGGGCCTGGATCCCCGCGAGCGATGCGTTTCCGACGACGGGCCCTCCGAGCGTGGCGGCGGCGTCTGCCTCGGCCTCCAGCTCAGCCGGCTCGAGCGACGGGCGTCCTACGCGACGCGTCTGCTGGACGACGTGCGCGAGCTCGTGCGCGAGCACGAGCCGTCCGGCCTGGGTGCCAGGTCGGTACATGCCGACGGAGAACGTGATCGACGAACCCTGGGTGAACGCGGCAGCGCCGATTCGGCTTGCCTGGGCGTCTGCGTCGTCATCCGAGCGCACCCGCACATGGCCCAGGTCCGCTCCAAGCTGCGCCTCCATCGCCAGGCGCATGGTTGGTTCGAGCGGGTCGTCGGCGATTCGACGGACCGCGGCGTTCCCGGCCGTCCGCTGGAGCTCTTGTACGGCGCCGCGAATCGTCCTCGCGGCGGCCCCCGGCCGCTCGGCCCGCGGCGCGGCTTGCCCCCGGCGCTGCGCGGCGTACCTCACGGGCAACTCGGAGTCGCGACCTGGATGCTTCGCCGGACGCTTGCTCATCGCTTCTTCTCCCCCGGCTGCTTCTCCGTCACGAGCTTCCAGACGTCGACCCGAATCATGCCGCCGGGCCCGCCTTTGGTAAAGACCTTCAGGCTCAGCCACGGCAGCTTGGGAACGGGCAGCTCCGCACCGTCGAACGCCTCGCGCGCCGCCTTGTCGGTGGCGATCCCGGCGATCGCGCCGGCGGCCAGCGGCGTAAGGACCGAACCGAGCACGACCTTCTCACCCGTAGGCACACCCTCGAACTTCTGCCCCTCCTGATCGATCAGCCGCTTGATCGCGGGGACCTTCACCAACGCGGCCGCCACGTCGCCGAAGGTGCCGGGCCGCGGCGGCTTCGCTGCCGCTGTCCGCTCCGGCTTCGCCGGCTCCGGCGTAGGTGGCACGTCGAACGGCGACGGGCGCAGGACATTTGGACTGGGCACAAGGTGGGCAGCGACCGGTCGGTCCGAGGCGACCGGGAACGCGGCCCGAGCCTGCCGCACTCGCTCCTTCTCGTCATCGGAGAGAGTCTGCGCCGATCCGGGCTCGGCGCTGCCGACGACGGGCTCCCCGCCGACCGCCGCTGCGTCCGCCTCGGGCTCCAGCGCGGCTGTGCCGAGCCGCGTCGAGGCTGTGTTTCGCGTCGTCTCCGTCACGAGCCTCCAGACGTCGACCTGGATCATGCCGCCGGGCCCGCCTTTGGTAAAGACCTTCAGGCTCAGCCACGGCAGCTTGGGAACGGGCAGCTCCGCACCGTCGAACGCCTCGCGCGCCGCCTTGTCGGTGGCGATTCCCGCGATCGCGCCGGCGGCCAGCGGCGTAAGGACCGATCCGAGCAGGACCTTCTCACCCGTGGGCAGACCCTCGAACTTCTGCCCCTCCTGATCGATCAGCCGCTTGATCGCGGGGACCTTCACCAACGCGGCCGCCACGTCGCCGAAGGTGCCGGGGCCCGGCGGCTTCGCTGCCGCTGTCCGCTCCGGCTTCGCCGGCTCCGGCGTAGGTGGCACGTCGAACGGCGACGGGCGCAGGACATTTGGACTGGGCACAAGGTGGGCAGCGACCGGTCGGTCCGAGGCGACCGGGAACGCGGCCCGAGCCTGCCGCACTCGCTCCTCCTCCTCATCATCGGAAAGAGTCTGCGTCGCTCCGGCCGGGGCGCTGCCGACGACGGGCTCCCCGCCCACCGCCGCCGCATCCGCCTCCGCCTCCAGCGCGGCTGTGCCGAGCCCAGTGGAAGCTGTGTTTCGCGTCTGCTGGACGACGTGCGCGAGCTCGTGCGCGAGGACGATCCGACCGGCCTCCGTCTCGGGCCGGTACATCCCGGCGGCGAAGAAGATCGCCGGCCCATGGGCAAAGGCCGCGGCGCCGAGGCTGCTGGCCCGGGAGGATGCGTCCCGGTCCGCGTACAGGCGGACGTGGCCGAGGTCGGCGCCGAGCCGCTCCTCTTCGACAACCCGTGCGTCGGCGTCGAGCGGCGCGCCCACGACGTGGCGGAGCGCGTCATTGCCCGCGGTTCTCTGGAGCTCGCGCACGGCCGTGCGAACGGTCCGAGCGGCTGCCGGCCGCGCGGCCCGATGCTCCGGAGGCCGCTTGTTCGACGCCGCGTGCGCAGCGTGGATCGGAGGACGCACGTGCGCCGGCCTGGCACTCATCGCGCGGCCAGCTCGCGTGCGGGTCGACGTCCGTGGACCCGCTCGACTGCGTCCGTGCGGTGACGGACATCGAGCTTCTCGAGGATGTTGTGAACGTGGTTCTTCACTGTGGTCGCCTCGATGCAGAGCTCGCCGGCGATCTCCTTGTTCGAGAGGCCGCGCTCGATCAGAGCGACGATCTCTCGTTGGCGCATCGTGAGTCTCGCCTCCGGCGCCGGCGGAGCCGCTGCCGCCGAGAGCGCGCGGACGCGGCGCAGGAGCGTCGCGGCGATGCGCGGCGAGCACGGCATCTCGCCGCGGTCGACGCTGCGCACGACCTCCGCCAGGTTGTTCAGCGAGTCCTCGCGCGTGAGGTAGCCCGCGGCACCCGCCTCGGCCCACGTGACGACGTCCGCATCGTCTTCCGGGATCGACAGAGCTACGACCCTGGTTCGTGTTCCGAGCGCCTCGAGCTCACGAACGGCGGCTCGCGCCTCGCCGACGTTGGCCTCGAGCAGGACGATGTGCGGGTCATGCTGCGCCGCAGCCTCGAGTGCGTCTTTCCAATCGGCGAACGACCCCACGACGTCGACGTCAGCGAGACCGGTGAGAAAGGTGCCGATGCCCTCCCTGTAGAGCCGCACGGCCGCGACGATGAGCAGGCGGATCAAGCGCGACCTCTCATCCGTGATCTTCCTCACGCGGTTGATGGAGCGTCGGACTGGCGCTCCGCGGGCCGAAGTCGACTTTCCGCAGCTGCGACCGTGTTCCGGCGCGGGCGTTGTCCAGCGCAGTCTGCATCTTCTCGACCTCGGGGGCGACGGTGAGTGTGCCGAGGCCGGACGGGACGCGAATGCGCACGACGTGATCGTCCGGCGCCGCGCCGGTCCAGACGGGCGCTGCCGAGCCCGCGAGGAACGTCCTCACCAGCCCGTAACCGGTGAGCTGCACCGTTCGGTGGAGCACCCAGCCCACACCTAGAACGAGTGAGATGACGATCCAGGCGTAGATCGGCACCAACGCCACCGCGAGCCAGAAAAGAGTTCCAACAGTGGCGCCGAGAATGCTTGCATCGCCGTTGAGCACGTCCCCGATATAGCCCACGAGCGGGCGCCAAGCCACGAAGTAGGCACCAACGCCGATGCACAATGTGGCGGCCACGAAGCCACCGAGGAGCACGCCCGGCGGGCGGATACCGCTCATGACTGCGTCGAATCCGCCGACGACAGATCGAAGCGCCGGGCTTCTCGGCTCAGGCCAGTTGCCGCGTCGGCCAGCTCCGTTCAAGCGCAACGCCGCGGGGATCCAGTCGAACAGCAGCTTCCCCGCCGGCCAGGAGACCACCCGGAACGCCCGGCCGCCTGCGAGCGCTGTCCTCCCGACGACCGTAGGGGTCTTGCGACGCGGACGAAACCGCGTGTCGCCGGGCGGTGGGAACACGGACTCTCGGTACAGGCCCGGCTGCACGGCGCCCGCGGCGACTTCCTCATCGAGGAGAAAGCCGACCACGGGCAGGGCGAGCTGGGGCAGACCGGCCCATTCCCGGAACGACGTGTCCTTGAAGACGAAAGACGGGAAGTTCGCAAGGACACCTCCGTCGACGATCAGGCCGCCCGCTGGCCCCTGCGGCATGAACAGCAGCATCGGTCCGAACGCCAACGGGATGGCAGCGGACGCCAGGACCGCGGACGCAACCGAGCAGTTCGGAGTCAGGGCGTAGTTGAACACCACTCGGTGCTGCCTCACGAGGTCCACGGCGACGATGTTCAACTCGAACCCGGCCGTCAATTCGTGCAGCTCCGCGAACGTGATGTCCCCTCTACGGGGCCCGCCGCCAAGGACCTTGACCTGCCGCTCGAGGAGTTCCGTGAGCCATTTCGCCAGCAAGTCCTGAACGAGGTAGCCGCCACCGTCGCGGACTCGCAGCAGCCCGTTCATGTACGCGGGGTTGCTCTTGCGAAGCGCGCGGAGCGCCAGCTTCGTCTCGCGACCGATGTCATCGGGCTGCAGCCCGGCCGCGATCGCCGTCGCGGTGATCGCCCCCACCGATGCTCCCGCAGCGGCGCCGAACCAGCAGCTCTCATCGACCATCCCCTCCAAGGCGGCGCAATACAGCAGGCCCTTAGCGCCGCCGCCCTCGAACACTCCGGCGACGAGCCTCGTGAGTCCACTCTCATGCCACCAGAGCCGGCTCGTCGTGGTCGCGGACGGTCTCGAGGGTAATGGATGATTCATTGCGCGTCCTTGGTTCGATCGCCGCGCAACGGGATGGCACCGAAGCTCAGCGGCTTAGCGTCACGGGCGTGGATGTTGCTCAAGAACGGGCGCGAGCGAGAGTGGTTCAGCGGCCCAGCCACGGGCGTGCCGGTTCCGACACCTTCTGAACGGTGCGATTCGATTGGCAAGGCTTGACGCGCCTCGCGGATCGCGCGTCGCCGTTCGACCTGAGCGGTTCGCGCGAGATGCCCGTCGAAACCGCTTGACCGTGACCACCATGATGCTGCGCTTTCCGATCCCCGGTCCGCCGCGAAGCCCTCCAGCGGCCGCGAGTCCCTTTCGCTTGCAAACAGCGGGCGCATCCCGGCCCGCCCGACTCTAGTCAGCCGGCAAGCCGCAACTTGACCACGGTCAGGGACCGTGTCCCAGGTCATGGCTGGTCGGCCGGGACGACCTCGCCGTAGAACGAGCTGATGTCGATTGTCGTCCGCGCGCGCGGCGCCAGGTCTCCGTTTGAGATGCCGGGCTGCTTGATGGTCCCGCCCGCGTCCCGCACCGCAGCCCAGGCAACATCTCCGAGCGCCAACGCTCCAGCGAACAGCAGGACCCGTCGCATGATCCTCTCCTTATCGCATGCGTCCCGGCGCCCCTCGGAACCAAGCAGTCACTGCGTCGCCCGGCAAAGTCGCGTGAGGTAGGTAGGGTACCTATCAGGCACTGCAATAGCAAGACGGGAGCGGAGTCGGAGCAGCCCCACGCAGGATCCGCTCCGACCCCTCCTTGCGTCATCGCAGGGGCAGCGAGCGGGGAGCCGTCAATCGATCGCTCGGCCCGCGATGAGCGACCTCCGGGCAAATGCTCCGCGCGGCAAGGCCAGAAGTGTCGATCACCCCGGGCCTTCCTCCGCCGCCGATGAGGAGGCGCACTGGCGGGTCGAGCGCCGCTTCGCGTGTAATCGGGAGCCGGTCGCCCGCGAGGGCTGTCGGCCGAGCGGCAGCCGCGAGAAGCGTCGCCGGGGCGGGAGGGCTTGGAGACGGATGTACTACAATGGACTGCAGCGTATTGCGACGAGGGCAAAGATGAGCAAATCGACGACCAGCATCCGCCTCGACGACGACCTCCGCCGCCAGCTCGCGGCGCAGGCTGCTGCAGAGGACACGACGGTCACTGAGCTGATCGAGCGGTTTGTGCGCGAGGGGCTTGCGAGCGCCGCGCATCCGGGAATCGTGTTCAAGCCCGGGCCAGCGGGGCGGCGCGCCGCACTTGCCGGCGGTCCTGATGTGTGGGAGGTGATGGCGGCCCTCAGGGACACCAGCGGCTCGGAGTCCAAACGCGTTGGCGCCGTCGCTGAGCACCTCGGCGTGCACGAGCGGCAGGTGCTGATCGCGCTCGAGTACGCCGCCGCGCACCGCGCCGAGATCGAGGCGCGGGTGGCGGCCAACGACGAGGCGCTCGCACATGCCGAGCGGCTCGCGTCAGAGCGCCAGCGCCTGCTGGCGTGAGGTTCTTGATCGATTCGATGCTCCCGCCGGGCACCGCCGAGCTGCTGTGCACCATGGGACACGACGCGACGACCCCTACCGAGCTGGGCGCACACAACCTTCCCGACCACATACTCATCGGGCTCGCGGCGGCCGAGGACCGGGTAATCGTCACCGAGAACGCCAGCGACTTCGCCGCCGTCACTTCATGCCCCGTGCTGCTCGTCCTGAAAGCGTGGTGGCCCTCCGCGTCGCTAACCAGGCGCCTGGCCAGCGCACTAGACCGCTGGGCCAAGACGAACCCACAGCCCGCCAACTGGGCCCACTGGCTACCGACCGAACTCCGGTAACCGTGGAGGGTGATCCGGTCACAGATCGCCGAACCTGTGACCAAATAGCAAAGAATCCCCTGGTAATCCGGCGACAACTGGTCACAGAATGGCCCTGCCGGGGCGAATGAACGTGCTGCAAATCGGCTTGATTCGACACGCGGGAAGGCCTGGATCGCACCCAGGAGGTCGCCGGTTCGAGTCCGGCTAGCTCCATGAAGAAAAGCCCTCCAAATCGGCGGGTTTTTGTAAGCGTTCAGTCGTCGGGGCCTGTGGCAGGGATTCCTGTTTGGTGCAGCGAATCTTGCGGGCATGGACCGCGTCGAGGCGGAGGCGATCTACGACTCAGGGCGTGAGGCGTGTGTCCAGTTCATTCTTGATCTCGCCGGCACGGTCACTCGGCACGAGGATCGACTGAAGCGGCTTGAGGAGCAGGCGCGGCAGGACTCGCGCACGAGCTCCAAGCCGCCGTCTGCGGATCCGCCGAAGACGCGTGCGCAGCGGCGGGCGGAGGCGCGTGCGAAGGCCAAGGAACTGATGCGGCGGGAAGGTGAGCGCCGCAAGGCTGGCGGGCAGCCCGGGCATCGGGGTGCGGGTCGCGATCTGAAGCCGGAGGATCAGGTCGATGAGATCGTCGATCACTACCCCGATGCGTGCGGCGGATGCGGACGGCAGTTCGATGAAGAGCAGCGCAAGCCGGGCGGGCGGTTCGGTCGCCACCAGGTCTGCGAGTTGCCGCCGATCAGCGTGACCTGGACCGAGCATCGCACCCATCAGTTGCGCTGTCGGGACTGTCGCGCACGGACCAGCGCGCGGTTGCCGGACCTGATCAGCTCCTCCCGGTTCGGGGCGCGTTTGCAAGCGGCGGTGGTGACGTTGACCGCCCGGCATCGGATCTCCCGCCGCGGGATCTCAGAGCTCGCCGGCGATCTGTTCGGCGTCACGCTCTGCACCGGCGCGGTTGACGCGATCTGCCAGCGCGCCTCAGACGCATTGGCCGGCCCGCACTGCCAGTTGCAGGACTGGGTGCTCGATCAGGGCGCGGTGCATGTCGATGAGACCGGCTGGCGGACCCGCGGTGAGGGCCGCGCGTTATGGACCGCGACCACCCCGCAGGCGACGTTCTTGCAGATCGCCGAGCACTGCAACCGCGAGCAGTTCGACGCGCTCATCGGTCCGTATCCGGGGATCGTGGTCTCTGACCGCTGGAACGGCTTCAGCCATCTCGACCCCCATCAGCGGCAAGTGTGCTGGTCGCACCTGCAGCGCGACTTCCGCCGCCACGCCGACGGCCTGGGCGAGCAGAAGACCTTCGGCGAACGCGGCCTGGAGCTCACCGGCGGCGTGTTCGCGGCGTGGCGCGCCTACCAGCACGAGCACCACGACCGCGATCGCCTCAAGGCACAGATCGCGCCGATCCAGACCGAACTACGGCAGCTCCTCGAAGCAGCCAGCCCGAAGAGCCGCCGCACCCGCTGGCACCGACGGTTCGCCAACAACCTCCTCAAGGTCTGGCCCGCGCTCTGGACCTTCACCATCCACCCCGACATCGAGCCGACGAATAACCCCGCCGAGCGCGCACTCCGAGCACCGGTCATCCACCGAAAAGTCTCGCTCGGCACCCAAAGCAACACCGGCGAGCGATTCGCCGAACGCGCACTCTCCGCCGCCGCGACCTGCCGCCTCCAGCGCCGCTCGCTGTTCACCTACCTCAGCGACCTGATCACCGCGCACAACCGCGGCGATCCATTCCCCACGCTCACCTGAGTCCCCGGGGACTGAACGCTTACGGGTTTTTTGTTGCCTGATCACCTCGAGATGGCCGTGATATCAAATTGGGCATCAGAATTGGGCATCAAACGAGACTCCTGACGCGATGCTGCGTCGGCAGACTGCTTCGGCTTTCGCGCGACACGCCTGCCGGCGACCCTCGGACGTCTGTCGAGCGCGCTCAAACGGCGGAACTCGGCGGTCGACGCTGATTACGTGGGCGATGATCAGCTTGATTTGATCGACGCGACGCCGCCTGCCGCTCGGCGGCGGGCGGGCCAGCATGCTCGCGCGACTCAGTGCCGGCTCGCTCATCGCGCGACCGTGAAGGTGGTCGCGGCGTTTTCGCTGCTGGTGCTCGCGATCGTGCTGCTGGGATTCAGCTGGACGACATGTGCGATCGAGCTGGCCGTCGTTTTCTGGATCGTGTTGATCGACCGGACGGCGGCAGCGGTCGTGGACCGATGGGGTCGTGGTGCCGCTGGCGAGGAGCTTGTTGGCGAGGCGCTGGACGGTTTGCGCGAGGGCGGCTGGTTCGCTCTGCACGACGTGCAACTGGACCACGGGAATATCGATCATGTCCTGGTTGGGCCGGCGGGCATCTTCACGATCGAGGCGAAGAGCCATCGCGGACGGTTGCGTGCAGGCGCCATCGACTCGCGGACTCTCAAGCAGGCATATGCCCAAGCGAAGTCGGTCGAGCGGGTCACTGGGCTTCGGACCGTGCCGCTGCTCGTATTCAGCAGTGCCTACCTGATGCCCGCCGTTACCGAGCGTGATGGCGTCGTCATCCTGCCGAGTCGGATGCTCGTGAACCATCTCCGGAAGCGCGGCGGCACCATCCCGGCGGAGCGTGTCGACGACGTGTACCGACGACTTGCCGCTGCGCTACCGGGCTAACGAGCACCGCGCTCGGTCGATCGGTGGCCACAGCACATCGATCCGTTGCGGCTGATTTGTGTCGGCATCCCGGCGGCAGGGCTGCGCGGGGCACGCGCGTCAAAGCGATCGCCCCGGTGGCTCCGGCGGCGCGATCGCGTACGTGGGCCAAGCGATCGTCCGGTCGCGGCGCTTGTGACGATTCCGCTCGGCTCAGCCGGGGCTCATCCCGAGCGTGCGCTTGAGGAACTCGACCTGGAGCAGCACGAGATTCTCTGCGACCTCTTCCTGGCGGGCCATGTGGGTGACGCCGGACAGCGGGAGCACGGTGTGCGGCCGCCCGGCGGCCAGGAGCGCCGAGGAAAGCCGAAGCGTGTGCGCTACGACCACGTTGTCGTCGGCCAGTCCGTGGATGAGCATGAGCGGGCGTTCCAGCCTCGGTGCGTCATCGATCAGCGAGTTATGGTCGTAAGCATCAGGGTGGTCATCTGGGTGACCGAGGTAACGCTCGGTGTAAAAAGTGTCATACAGCCGCTGATCGGTGACTGGCGCGCCGGCCACGGCCGTGTGGAAGACGTCGGGGCGCCGCAGCACGGCCAGCGCGGCCAGGTAACCGCCGTGGGACCAGCCGCGGATGCCGACCCGGGTGAGGTCCAGGTCGGGGTACGCTGCGGCGGCCGCGTGTAGCGCCTCGACTTGGTCCTCCAGGTTTGGCGTGGCCTCGTCGTAGTGGATTAGCCGGTCCCAATCGGGCCCGCGGCCGGGGGTGCCCCGGCCGTCGGCGATCAGCACGGCGAAGCCCTGGTCGGCGAGCCACTGCGGCGTCAGGTATGCGTTGCGCGCAGAGACCACACGCCGGGCGGCCGGGCCGCCGTAGGGGTCGCACAACACCGGCAGCCGGACCGAGCCGCGCTGGTGCCCGCGCGGCAGCAGCAACGCGCACCGCAGCCCATGCGCGCCCACGGTTAGGAAGGTGACCTCCGGGGTGAGCACCGGGGTCTCTGCCAGCGACGCGATCTCCCCGGTCGGCTCGCCGCCCCGCCAGACCTGCACCCGAGACCCGAACCAGCCAAGCGACTGGGACGAGCTGACCACGAGGTCCCCGCGCCGGGCCGCGTGATACACGCCGGGCTCGCGGGTCACGCGGACGGTGCCCTTCGGACCGCTGGTGAAGACGTGCACCTCGGCCGGGTCCTGCCCGGTGGCGGTGAACAGCACGTCGTCACCGACGTCGAGGACGTCGGCGACGTTCAGGCTCACCGGCGTGACCGGGTCCTCGCCGATCATCAGCCGGTACGCGCCGTCTCTGGCCACTACCCGGACCAGCTCGCCGCCCGGCGTCCAGGCCGGAGTCCCGTCGACCACGTCGACCCAGTCTGGGTCGGTGTCCTCGCAGATCCGCTCCACTGTGCCGTCCTCGGCCACGGCCAACACCCGCATCGTCCGCTGATCGCGCGAGGCCACCTGCAACAGCGCCGGGCCACCGCGCGACCAGTGCGCCGAGGTCAGGTACGGCGCGTCAGAGGAGTCCCAGCCCACCGGCGTCAGATTTCCGTCCAGCCCGGCGAGCACCACGCTGACGTCCGCGTTCGCGGTTCCCGCCCTTGGATAGGCGACCTCCACCGGCGGCCGGCTCGGGTGGGCCGGATCCGACACGTGCCAGCGGGCCACGGGCGTCGTGTCGACTCGGGCCACCAGCAGCTGCTGTCCGTCGGGTGACCACCAGAAACCGCGCGTTCGGTACATCTCCTCGGCCGCCAGGAACTCGGCCAGGCCGTAGCTCACGTTCTCGGCCTCCGGCACGGCCAGCGCCCGGTCACTGGCGCCATCCGCGCCAACCACCCGAAGCGCCCCGTCCGCCACGTACCCGATGTTGGCTCCCATCGGGTCCGGACGCGGGTCAACCACCGGGCCCGGCACCACCAGCTCTCGCACCGAGGTGCCGTCCGGATCTGCCAGATCGGCCACAAACAGCCGCCCCGACAGCGCGAACGCCGCGATCCGCACGGCCTCATCGGCGGCGAAGGACACCACACCCGCCGCGGCCTGCCGGGTGCGCTCCCGCCGCGTCTGCTCTTCTAGCGGGAGGCTCTCCTCGCGGCCGGAGAGTAGGTCCTCCGGATCGGCAATCAGCCGCTCCGCGCGAGTAGCCGTGTCACGCACCCACAGACCGGTGCTGCGGTCGGTGCCCGAACGCGCGCGGAGGAAGGCGACGCGGTTGCCGTCCGGAGCGATCGCGAAGGCGTACGGGACGCCCAGGGAGAACCCGACGGTACGGGCGTTTTGGCGCGGGAAGCTGATGCCGGCGTGGGTCACGGCCGGATCCTCTCAAAACCAGCACCAAACCATGCCGAGGATGGCTCGGCCCCGTGGGCAGAGGGGGTGGGCTCGGGGCCGCCGCGGCCTGCGCCGCGCCGCCTGCGGACGCTGCGCCAGCTCCCGCCTGCGCGTCGAAGAAGCCCAGTGCTGCGACGATGCCGACAGCCGCGGCGAAGCCACTCGAGATCATCCGGTTGAACTCTGAGTTTTCCCTTTCCTCTGGCTGCTTGCTACCGCCCGGCGGAGCACTGTGACCGGCCTGGCGGTTGGGTCGCCCGGGCGCACCGTCTAGTGACTCGGCGCGCCCGCGCGTGGCGCCCGGGTCAGCGGACGAACGGAACGACGCAGTCGGTGCAGGGCACGGGCGGCCTCGGTCGGGCAGGCGCCACGCCCTTCGCACTCAGCCAGCCGACGACGTAGTTGACCCACAGCGGCAGCGATTGGTGCACCATGAACAGATGGGCTGTGTTAGGCAGCAGCAACTTCGTCACATCGCAGCCGCAATGCTGCTGGTAGTACGCGTAGTCGGCCTGGGCGTCGACCGGGGGATCGACCCCGTCGTGATCACCGGAGGCCAACAGGACCGGGATCGACGGCCCGATCGTGTTGATCGCGGCGTCGTTCTGCGCGAACTTGACTCCGAAGTCCAGGAACTCGCCGAACGGGGAATCCAGAAATGGTGGAGCACATGCAATCTGGACGACGTAGGAGACCTCCCCCGGCGGATACACGTTGAAGTTCTCGCAATCCTGGCGGGTCTGGAAGAACTCGAAGTAGTCGGGATGGTCGGGATCCGGGATTATCGAGATTGTCGGGCCCGGCGGAATCGGCGTTCCGGGTGGCGGTTGCGCGTTCGAACCGTTGATGTCGGCCTGGATCATCGCGGCGACGTCGTGGTAGGTGCCGGGGTAGCCGGAGACGATCCAACCGCCCGCGCTGTGGCCGATGATGACCACCCTGGGGCTGGCGAGCCTCGCCGGCCACTGGCGAGCCGAGCAGTCACCGCCGTCGGTCGTCGTGTAACTGCCCGACTCGACCTCGTCGACAACCTGGTGTAGCTCCGCGCGATGGGCTGCGGTAGTCAGCGTGTTCCCGCCGTTGGGCTGGGCACTGTTGGGCTGGTTGAAGTAGCTGCTCTTGGCGTAGCCGAGCCGGTCGTAGGAATACACGACGTAGCCCGCCGCGGCTAAGGCCCTCGCGACCGACCAGGTCGGCGAGAAATCCCAGTTCTCGGTCGACGAGGCGATCCCGTGTACCAGCACGATCGCCGGGGTCCGCGGATCGACCCGGCTCCCCCGGTCGATGTAGCGCAACCCGTACAGCGTGCTCTGACCGCCCGCCGGGTTGGTGACGGTGAAACAGACCGTGGTCAGCTTCACCCGGTCGCCGAAGCGCATCCTTGGCGCCTCGTCATGGTGCGTGCCGTCCGCCGCCGCGCCCGTGGTAAAGGACGCCATGCCCAGTAGAACCAGCAGCACGACCATCGCCGATCGGCGGCCCCCCGGCACGGGAAGTCTGGGCAATGCCCGCCGCCGGCTTCGCAGATCGGCATGTCCGGACGTAAACCTGGCCGTGTTCGCAGACACAGACACCTCCCTCAAGGTGTACTCAGACGCAAATAAGCAGTGCGATGCACTGCACACTGCGAGGACCGGCTTCGACTTGGTCGAAACGGCATCGTCTCTCACTCCTGCAACGCTCCTGACGAGGCGGGTGGCCCTCGTTCTATCGAACCGCGTTCGGCAGCAAAGCGTGTCCGACGTATCTGGCGCGGGTAGAAAACAGATCGGCACGCATCGAAAAAGAAGTCCGGCTCGGTGCGCGCCCGGCGCGTCCTTCGGCAGACGGACGAGCCTCGGACAGCGGCCCCAGGGTCTGCGCGGCTCCGAACCAACTCCGCGCGCTTGGCTCCTCGTAGCCGAACGCGGCTGATATTTGATCCGCAGCTCCGCTGCGCGGCGCTTGCGCGCCGTTGGGGTCGGGTCTAACGTTAGCCAGGGCGAAGGAGGAGTGGATGGCCATGCAGCCGGCTTTAGGCGACGTGTCATGCGACCTGCGCGACGTCGAGACTGCGAACCTCACGGAGGGCTGGAGGGAGGTGCTCGCGCAGACCTACACCTTCGGGTTCTCGGTCCGGGCGGTTCCGGCGCCCGGCGAGGAGTTCTCCGCCAGCACATCACGGTGGCAGCTCGGCAGCCTTGCCCTCGTCCGCACTCTGCACGACCGCGGCGACGGCCGCAGGGGCCGAGGCGAGATCGCCGTCAGCGACCCTGACCTCCTCGGCTTGCTGTACATGCGCCGCGGATCGATCGGTCTCGACTTCGAGGGCAAGCCGGTCGTGCTTCGCGCCGGCGAGCTCGTGATGTGGGACACCGCGCGCCGCGGAGGCTTCACGACGTTCGGCAGAGTCGATAACCAAACCCTCGTCGTCCCGCGAGAACGCCTGGCCGCGGAAGCTCCGGGCTACGAGGAGATGTTCGGCCAGCCGTTCCGTTCCGACCATCCTGCCGCCAGGCTCATGGGAAGCTTCTTGGGCGCCCTCATGCCGGTCCTCAGCAGCCTCGACGTCGCGGCGCGCGCCGCGGTGTCCGATGCCGCCCTGGATATAGCGCGAGCGGTCCTCGTGGCGCGCGATGACCCTCAACCGCGACCCCAGACCGCGGCGCGACTCGCGGCCGTGCGGCTGTACATCGATGCGAACCTCCGCGACCCAAGCCTCTCCCCGGCGACGATCGCCAAGGCGAACGCCATCTCGCTACGCACGCTGCACCGGTTGTTCGAGTCCACGGACAACAGCGTCAGCGCGGTCATTCGCGAGCGCAGGCTCAGCCGCTGCCATGCCGATCTGCTGGGCGGGACCGATGAGTCGATCACCGCGATCGCCTACCGATGGGGATTCCGCAACATATCGTTCTTCAGCCGCTTGTTCCGTGAGCGATACGGCGTGTCCGCGCGCGAGCTGCAGACCGCCGCACGCGCGGCGGCGCGACCGCAGACCTGATCGGTCGGCGCTGCTCGACCTGCTCACAGGACTCCTGGCTCGGATGATCTGGCCGACACGGCCCGCCCCAGCCGGTCAGCCGAACACCCGGGTGAACACCCCGGCCAAGAATCAGCGGCAGCGATACCTAGACGCGACCCGTTCCGCGCTGGGAGGTACACCAACGCGTGCTTCCCGCGAGCAGTACCCGTCATGACCTGGGATTGCGTGGCTGCTTCGGACGATCTTCAGGAGCTCCGCCATTGGACAGGTCAGCGCCCGCTCCGCCGGGCGATGCGGAAAACGTCCGGTCCCGTGGTGAATGGCGCTTCCCTGCATTGCTCCCCCCGCGCTACTCCTGACCTCGCCGGGGTCGCGCCCTCCTATGCGCGGAAAAGGCGTGTCTGCCGCCGTTCGCGGGCCCTCGCCGGCATCGCAGCGCTGACGGTCTCGAGATCCGCGCTAAGCGCGTCTGCGGACGACCGTGCCGAGATGCCCGTGCGACAGGAAGAGCAGGTCCCCGTCGGCCATGGTCATGTGACTCCGGCCTGACTGCTCCACGCCGAAGCTCGCTTCTATGTCAAGCCGCGATCGCTATTTGCGATGAATCTGGGTCTGCTCGGGGATGTCGGTTGGAGGGTGAGATTTGGGGGTGTGACGGGTCGCGCGCTGCTGCTCGAGGGCGGCAGAGGGGCTTAGGATGCGTCGTTGGCGTCCGCGGAGGGCGGAATCGGGCCGTGATAGCGGCTGTTTGCGGCAGGCAGCTCCGGCGGTGGGTGTTCACCGCGAACGCCAGCGCGCCTGAGAACGCCGCTGATCGGTTGTTGGTCGGAGCGGTTTAGGTGATGCAGACCATCGGGCTGGGCGCAGTGCTGATCTGCTGGACCTCTCGCTCGGGGCGGGCACGCTCGGGGATCGCGAGCAGCTCGCGCTCGGGGATTGACTCGGGCTCGACGGTTTGCTGTTGGTCGGCGGGTGGCTCAGCGAGGAGGAGGTAGAAGCGGCGCGCGAGGTGGCGCTTGAGGCAGCGCAGCGCGCCCTTCTTGGTTTTGCCTTCGGCCTCTTTGCGAGCGAGGTACTCCTGGGTCGCGGGGTCGCGTTGGGCGCGGGTGACCGCGATGATGTGCAGCGCGTGGTTGAGCTGGCGGTCCCCGCCACGGTTGAGCCGATGCTGGGTGCGCTGACCGGAGGAGCATGGGATCGGGGCGGTTCCGGTCTGCAGCCCGAAGCTCGAGTGTTTGCGGAATTGTTTGACCCCGGCGGTGTGGCCGATCAGGATCGCTGCGACCACCGCCCCGCATCCGAGCTCCGCCAACAGCTCGGGACGGTGGACCTTGACGAGCTCGCGAAGCTCTGCTTCGAGCTGATCGATCTGACGGTTGAGGCTCCGGAGCTGGGAGACCTGCTCGTGCGCGATCCTGACCCTGGCGCCGGCCGACAGCTTCCGCAGCCGCCGGTCGACGCGGTCCAGTTCGCGCGCCTTGTTGAGCGCACCGCGCTTCAGGGACCGTTCAAGCTCGGGGCACAGCGTGAGCAGATGCCACCGCAGCCGGTTCACTGTGCGGGTCCGTTCGGCGATGAGATCGTTGCGGTGATCGCAAAGCAGGCGGATCTCCATCGCCTGCTCATTCAGGTACGCGACCGGGAACTGCTCGACACCGTCCTTGACGACCGCGCGCGCGACCGCGAGCGCATCGATCTCATCCGACTTGCCCGGCTCGCGCTCTCCTTTGCGGGTCGCTCCCATGCGGTGCGGCGGCACCCTCACGACCCGCTCGCCGGCGGCTAGCAGCGCCTGCTCGAGCCGGCGTGAGACGTGCCGGCAGTCCTCGATCGCCCACACCCGCTCCTCATCGAGGCCGCGAGCCCATCGAACCGCAGCCAGATGTCCCTCATCGTCAGCCTTGATTTCGCGGCTGCCGCGTACCCGACCGGTGCCCTCGTCCACGGCCGCGAGCGCGTGCGAGCCCTTGTGCGTGTCCGCCCCGATCACGATCATGCATCCGTCCCTTCGTTTGGTTGACGCCGAATGAAGCGGATCTCCGGCGGACAACTGTCACGAGAGGCGAAGCCACGCTTCTATCAAGTCACGCCGGCGGTCCTCGGTCGGCGGCGGACGACACAAGCTTTACCGGTCAGGCCAAAGCAGTCGACACAGCAGTCGAGAGTCAGCCCGCCGCCAGCCCGAGGACCTACCGGACGCGTCGGACGTCACCGCCCAGACGCTCATCACTCTGACAGTGACAGAAGTCTGGGATCGGTGGCCGTAACGGCGACAAACCAGAAGCGGGTCGAGGTCCCCGAACACGTTGAAGCGGCAGCGGCTCCGGCGTGCGCTGGCTGAGGGAGTGACGTGGCCGCTGGCCGGCGTTGCCTATGCAGGCCGGCGTGTCCGACGATCGGCGCGGTGCTGTCGAGATTCGTCGACAGCGGCTATGTGATCAGCGGCCGCGCTGGTGAGCGCTTGCGCTTGGTAATCAGCCGCTCTGCTTGCCGCGCCACCGGGGGCACCGCGAAACGAGCCGACGTCCCCGCGTCGGCGGTTACCCGCGCACGGCGGCGATGCTGACGCCGATGACCAGTGCGAGGGCGATGAGTGCTCCGACCGCCTCTGGAACGTTGACTCCGAGCGGCCCTTTGCCGCCCGCAACGGTGGCGGCGATGAACGCGAGCGGGATCGCGATGGAGAGCACCACCAGCGCCCCGCGCGCGACGGTGAGCGCTCGGTTGCCCCCGGCCTTTCGGTCCGCGCTGGCCATAGCGGTTGCGATGTCCTCGCCCTCGTCGCCGTAATCCGTGGTGACGCGCTGACCAAAGCGGCGCGCGTCGCTCTCGCACGCCCAGGACATCACGATCATGAACGTCAGCGGCAGGATCCAGGTCAGCGCCCAGATCAACCCGGCGACGACGAACCGCACCGCGCGCATCACCTTCGCCCAGAGCGTCAGTCGCGTGGTTTGTTCTTCCTCCGTCGCGCTGAGGAAGCCTGCGATGATCAGGATCCGCACGATTGCCTGGTACCACGATTTCAGCGGGGTGCGTTCACCGGGAGGGGGGAGCGGGGTGGCCCGGACGAGTTCGAGGTCGGCGAGGGCCTGCGCTGCGTCGGTGTGGACGCCGCGCAGGACGAGAAAGTCGGCGGCGACGCGGGGATCGGCCGGGTCGTGCCCGTAGAGCGCCGCCACACGCAGGTGGAATCGCACCTCCTGGCGCAGGAACGCGATGTACGCCGGCACGAGAGCGACGAAGAATGGCGTCCCGGCGACCGCCCCGTCGATTCGAGCGGTGCTGATCGTGCGTCGGCGCTGCCCGTCGGCGAGCGCCGCTGGGGAGCTAGCGGGTGCGGCGTCGCGTATTCGTTGCGCCCACTCGCGCGCGCCGGCGGCGTGGCGATCGACCGTGTAGATCGTCAGGCGCTCGGGGATGTGGTGTGGATCGCGCTTGGCGAGGCGTACCAGCACGCCGGGGATCCGCAGGCTGTTTCGTGCGCGTGCCCAGACGCCCGACGGCTCAACCGAGTCGTCAGCCTCGACGCGCGCGTCTGGCCCTTCCGGCTCAGCGCCAGGCTCACGGCTCATCAGCCGCCTCCGCCGCTCTCACCCCTGGCCGCCACAGGCTGACGAGCCCGGCGACCAGCGTGACCAGGAAGATCTGGCCGGTCAGCATCTCGAACACCGAGAGGATCTGCCCGATATTCCCGGCTGGCACGAGGTTGCCGTAGCCGGTCGTCGTCAGCGTCGTGTAGCTGAAGAACAGGTAATCGCGAGATTGCGCGTGAGCGACACCGGCGAACACATCGCCGGCCACCAGGCGTCCGAGCGCGAGAAACAGGAAGCCGAACAGCAGGCCGAGTAGCGTGAACACGCTGATCGCCCCGAGGATCGTTCGGAAATCGACCTGGGCCGTAAGGACGACCCGGCGCAGGATCGTGATCGCCGCGACCGCGAGCAGCAGCGAATCGACGACGAACGCGACGCCCAGTAGAGCGTCTGAGGAGAACGGTCTCGCCAGCGCCGCAGCGAGGACCGCTGCCAGCGCAGCCGCGAACGCAAGCCTCACCCGCCCGGGTCGCACATCGGAGCTCGTCAGCGCGATGACTGCCGTGAGCCCCGCGATCGCGACCGCCGCGACCCGCCCCACCCAGCCTTGAGGAGGCAACGTCATCGTCACCACGAACGTCGTGAGGACCAGCACGAGAACCAGCCCGTAGGCATCGCCGATCCGCTGGACGAACTGAAGCCGGGTCTCATGGCTCGGCCCACGCACAAACCGACGCGTTCGCGCGGGCTCTGGTCCCTCGCCGGGCACAAGCGAAGATTCGCGCTGGTACGGCGCGTCCCTGCCCCCGCGCACGAGACCGACCGCGACGAAACGCACAACCTTTCGAACACGGCGCGGCGCGGCCGCTGCTGAGTCGTTCCAGAGCAGTCTCGGCAAGCCCGTCCCATCGGATCGTCCGTCTGTCTCGCAGGAGGCGTTTGTGATCGCCGCGTCCGTTGGGCTCGTCTAGCTGATCATCGGAATAAGCCGGCTTCGCATCCCGGTTTGGTCGCTGCTGCGTCACTGCGGCGGCCGCGCGGGGAGCATCGAACTGGCGACGCGCCCGGTCTCACCCGGGCCGCGCGAGCGCGTGGGAGGCGAATCATTCGTACTCGCAGACCGAGTCGTAGGACCGACGAAGGTCGGGTTCGCAGAGCGTCGGGCGATCGTCCTCGGCCCGATCTAGGATGCAGCTACAGCCCCGGTGCGCCTGCTCCCCGTGCACGGGGACGAGGCGATTCCAACCACACCATCGGAGGCGGACCACGTTGCTTATCAGTGCGTCGTCGTACCCCTTTCTGAACATTCTCTGGACGACACTCATCTTCTTTGCGTAGGTGATCTTCATCTGGATCGCGATCTCGCGCGACCCGCGTCAAGCAGAGAGCCTTGCTCCGCGGGGCCAAGCAGCACTGCCGGCCGACGCGGCCGAGTGCTTCCTCAGACTCGCCCGTCTGCCCCGCCAAGCTACTGGCCGCACCCGGGCAGAGCCGCGGCCGCTGTGCCCCAAGCGACCGCCAGCAAACGCGACGTCACGCTGCTGAGTCCCGCGTGGTTGGGACGGTGTTGCCAGCCAGCCACCAGGATCCGCGAAGGACGAGGACCACCAGCCCCGGCCGACTCATCCGCGCCGAGGGTTTGCCTACGCACGGTGAACATCTGCAGCGCCGGCGACGACGCTGCTGCTCTTGGAGCGGACCAGCCGTCGAGAGCCGACGTTGAGTCGGGTCCGCGTCGCCGCTCACGGACACCCGCAGTCACGAAGCAGGCCGGCCTCCCATGCCCGCGCGAGCACGAAAGCGCGTCTCGAGTCGTGCGTTGCGCCGCACCCGCTCGTCGCCAGTTGCGAGACCGGCCGCGGTAGCGGTGGTCGGGCCGCCGCGACCGATCGGCTCGGAGCCATGGTTTCGCGCGGAAGGAAGAGCCGGGGTTAGCTGGATTCCAGCTACCCCCGACTGCCCCGTCGGACGAAAGACGCAACTGTGGCCAGGAGCCCGAAGGGCGAGCGCTTGGTCGTGGCGAAGCGGGAGCAGAGTGCGACGGCTCCCGATAATGCGCTGGATGCTGCTGCTCGCCCCCGTCGGGGCCGCAGCGTCGAGCCGTGATCGCGCTGTTGGTCTCGTCCTCTCCGGGAGCCACAGTCGCCCCAGCGTGGTGCCCGCGTACTTGACGGATCGGCAGCGCGGGCGTTTGCAGGCCGACGCAGTCGCGGCTAGCACCAACTCCAGCCGAGGTTGCAGATCGTCGCCGAAGCGCTCGCAGCTGCGTGGCGGATCCGGATGTAAATGCGATCCCGGTGTTGAATTTGGTTGCCCGGCGTGGGCGACGGTTCGCGTAGGGTCGAAGGCGAACCGAGGTCTGACTCCGAATGCGATTGACTCCGGCGAGGGTGTCTTGCGGACGAAGTGTCGGCCTCGGTTCTTGCCTTCGAGGATCGGCCTGACCTGATAGGAGCGTTCGCCCTGTGGGGCGTCCACCGGGATGTTGTCGGCCGGTCCGCCAACACCATACCGCTGGAGGTGAGGTCGGGATGAGGAGTGTCAAGAGGCGTGGTCCGGGACCGTCGAGCTTGTTGATGACGCCCGATCATGCGGGCAATGTGGTCGGGATCGATCCGCACAAGCGCACGCTGAGTGCGACGGTCGCCGATGCGCGTGGCGGGATCTTGGGCTCGGCTCACTTTCGCGTCTCAGGTGAGGGGCACCGGGAACTCGAGGCGTGGGCGCGGCAGTTTGGGCAGATCGCCCGGTGGGGGGTCGAGGGCGCGGCGAGCTGGGGTCGGCACACGGCGATGTTCTTGGCCGGCCGCGGCCATGACGTGCGCGATGTGTGCGCGAACCGGACACCCAGGTCTGATCGCGCGCGTCAGCGCGGCAAGTCCGACACGCTCGACAGCGAGCGGATCGCCCGCGAGACGCTGGCGCACCCGCTGCTGCCCAAGGCGTTCAAGCGCGCGGGCGCTGACAGCGGCCTGGACGAGCAGCATCAGCTGCTGGCCCTGTGGAACAACCAGCGTCGGTCGATCCTGACCGGTCGCCAGCACCTGGTCGGCGAGGCCGAGTATCTGCTGTGCGAGCTGCCGTTGGAGCTGCGCGAGCAGCTGCCCGACACCAAGGCGGTCCGCCCGCGCCTGGCGGCGCTCGCACGGCGCAACCGCCGGCGGCGCTACGACGCGCCGACCCGGCTGCGGTTGCAGCTGCTCGACAGCTACCGTGCGCAGATCAAGGCGCTCGATCGCCAGGAGCGCCGGGTAGTCGCGCAACTCGATGCGCTCGTTGACCAGAGCGGCTCGACGCTTGGGGAGCTGTGCGGCCTGAGTACCCGCTCGGTCGCCGAGCTGTTGGTCGAGGTCGGCGACGTGCGGCGGTTCACCGAGGGCGGGTTCGCGCGCTTCAATGGCTCGGCGCCGCTGCCCGCCTCGACCGCCGAGGGTCCCGGCGAGCCGATCCGCCACCGCTATAACCCCGGCGGCAACCGGCGCATCAACGCGATCCTGTACCGGATGGCGATCACTCAGCTGCGCTGCGAGCCACGCGCCCAGCGCATCTACGAGGGCGCGCGCGCCAACGGACACACCAAGAAGGAGGCCCGGCGCATCCTCAAGCGCCACCTCTCCGACGTCATCTACCGGCGCATGATCCGCGACCTCGCCGCCGCCGACCTCGCCTCACTACCCGCCCAGCCCCTCCTCGCTGCATAACCTCGCGCGCCGCAGCTGCAGTCAAGGATGGCCCGACAGGGCCGCGCGCACGCGAGCCGCGCAGCGGCATTCCTTGACGGCACCGCGGCGAGCGCCACACTCCCCCACGAGGAGGCAGTTGAGCAACCGCTAGCGCCGTGCACTTGACATAGGAGCCTTCGTCCGGACGGCAGCCGCGGCGGGAGATTCGGGGAGCTGGGATGCCTCTGAATCGCTACATGCGTCTCGGCGGCATGCGACTCCGTCACGAGGCGGATCGAGCGATGGCAGCCGGCGATCCCGTTCTTGGTGATCTGGGCTGGGAGAGCATGATCCAGGCCCGGCGGGGTGTGCTGGGTCTGGAGCGGCCCATGTGGATCGGATAGAACATCGGCTGACGTGCAGCCAGACTTGCCGCCGACTGCAGAGGAGGTCACACGGATCAGCGCGATCGCCGATCCGGTGATTCGCAACCTGCAGATCACTGAGTGCTATTCCCGGCTGGCGGCGGCGATGGCGGGTCGAACGTATCCGTGCGCGAATTGGTGCTCGTTCGCGACGTGGGCCTCCAAGCAGGCCGGCGCGACTATCCGCGGTGAGGATATGCTCGACGACCTTCGCCGGGAGCTCGGGCAGAGTGCCGAGGTGTTGCACCCGATCGAGTCGTTCTGGCGGCTGTTGCTGCGGTGGGGACTGCTGCAGCGCGAGACGGCGTTCGGACGGTGGGTGGCGAGCCTGCATACACCTTTTGACGCCGTGCAGCTCGCTAGTGACGCCGTGGCGGAGGGCAACTTGAAGGTGTTTGCTGAGATCGGGCTGGCGTTTGCCGACTATTTGGCCCAGTGCCCGCCCGGGGCGGCGCCGGATTCGGCGGACGTTGCGGCGTTCATCGATGGGTTGCGCCCGGGTCCGCCGCCTGATGGGCAGGACTATCTCAAGTCAGCGTTCGCTGCCTACCAGACCCAGGGCACGGTGGAGGATCGGGTCCAGCGCGCCCAGCTGATCGTGCTGGCCAACCTGCAAATCGGTCTGCATGAGCAGACGCGGTTACAACCGCAGATCCTCGCGGCGCTGAACTCTGCGGTGAGGGGCGTCGAGGAGGGGTTTGGTCTGCGGATCCGTGACCGCGTGCTACAGCGGCAGCTGACGAAACTGAGCCGGCTGGTGATCACGCGCGCGATGATGGTGCTGACGCTGCCGGGGGCGACGCTCTCCCTCATCGAGAGCATCGCGAGGCCGTTCCCGGCCGACTTGACGGTGATCGACAACCCGAACCTGCGTGCCCTGGTCGGCAAGTACGGTTTGCTACCGCCCGCGCTCGACGCCTGCGGCGCTGAGGACTGGTCGATCCTCACCCAGCGGATGCGCTTCATCTCGCATCTCTTCCGGGCGTATCACGAGTACGAGAACCTCGCCGACGCGCCGTTCACGGCCGTGCAGGTCGCCGCGGTGGAGCGTGGTGTGATCCCGGACGGCGCGCTCTAGCGTCGAGGGAAAGACGGGCGAACGACACGCCTCGAGCGCCTTCGACGCGCAGCCTGTAGGTCATTTGAAATGACGCGCCAGTTCCGGGGCGATGCTCGTCTTGGCCGTTGCAGGCCTCCATCTGCGACGTCTCCAGTCTGGACGGATGCGATCGTGCGCTTCGGGGCCGACCGGCCTGACTTGGCGGCACTGGAACGTCGGCTCCGTCGGTGTGGCCGTCAACGACTATGCATCCACGCCGGGTTTGTCGCTCACTTGTCGTCGTGGCGATGCAGAAGATGCTCGAGGCGCTGGCCGAGCGACTTGTGTTCGCCCTCTTGAGGCGCATCTCCCATCGTGGGCTCGCCCATCGTCGGGTTCTCACCCATCGTCGGGTCGCCCATTGTCGGGTCGCCCATCGTCGGGTTTTCACCCATCGTCGGGTCGCCCATTGTCGGGG
>CAWIDF010000014.1:0-480778 GCA_963834885.1 uncultured Solirubrobacterales bacterium
AAAGATCGTGCTCACACTGCTCCGGCCACGACGCTTGCGTCGATGTGACCGTTCGAGCTGGGATCGCGCTTGCTGCCTTGGAGCACGACCTTCAGCGCGTTCGTCGACGCGGCGTCGGCGAATGTGTCGTAGGCGCTCATCGTGTCCCCGAGCGGGAAGCGGTGCGTCGCGAAGATCGTCGGATCGAGGCGGCCGCTGGCGACCAGCTTCATCAGCCGCGGGATCGTGTACGTATCGACCAACCCGGTCGTCACCGTGACGTCACGAGTCCAGAGCGTCTCCAGGTGAAGCGTCACAGGCTTGCCGTGAACGCCGATGTTCGCCACACGTCCGCAGGGTCGGATCAGTTCTGTCGCGAGCTCGAACGTCTGCTGTACGCCGACCGCTTCGAAGGCGACGTCCGCACCGCCGTCGGTCAACTCCATCACGCGCGCGAGGCGTCCTCGCGGCCGTTGTTGATCGCGACGTCGGCGCCGAAGCGCAGGGCGCTCTCGAGCCGGCTGTCATCCAGGTCGATCGCCACGATCTTGCCGGGCGTATAGAGCATCGAGGTGAGGACCGCCGCCAGACCAATCGGCCCGGCGCCGACGATCGCCACGACATCGCCCGGCGAGACCATGCCGTTGAGCACGCCGACCTCGTAGGCGGTTGGAAGAATGTCGGCCAGGAACAGGACCTGCTCGTCGTTGAGGTCCTCGGGGACCTTGTAAACCGAGTTGTCCGCGAACGGGACGCGCGCGTACTCGGCCTGTAGCCCGTCGATCAAGTTGCCGAAGATCCACCCGCCGCCACCCAGACACTGGCCGTACCGGCTCTCCTTGCAATACCGGCAGCGGCCGCACGAGCTCACGCACGAAACCAGCACCCGGTCGCCGACCGCCAGGGTGCTGACGTTCGCTCCGATCTCTAGCACGGTTCCGACGGCCTCGTGACCAAGCACGGTCCCGGGCTTGCAGTCGGGTACGTCTCCCTTGAGGATATGCAGGTCAGTGCCGCAGATGGTCGAGCTGTCGATCCGGACGACGATGTCCGTCGGATCGATGATCGTCGGGTCGTCGACTGTGTCCCAGCTGCGCTGGCCGGGACCGTGATAAACGAGAGCCTTCATACACGTCGCCTTGCCTTTGATTGATCTGCGATGGAGTCCCGGCTAGGTCCCGCCCGGGATCCGAGCACGGGCGATAGCCACCGGGTCTGGTGAACATCACCTCGGCGCGCCACGAGCGGGGTCAGCTCCGCCGGGGCGAACGTCCCGGGTGCTTCCGCAAGGCGATGCATGAACTCGGCTCCTGACGCGTCAGAGAATGCGTTGACCGTGAGGTCACGCCGACGCCGGCCGGGCGTTAGAGCCGGAAAAACATTGCCCGCCGAGAATCTGAGGCGCGGCTGACACCCATCCTACACCTTCCCGACGCGGGTGTGAAAAGGCTTAACCCGACGCCGCCGGAGCGTCGCGGGTTTCGCCTCCTGCACCACCTGCGCGAGCGCGCGCGGCCTCGAAGTCCGGCGGGCGCTTCTGCAGGAACGCCTGTATGCCCTCGCGGTACTCAGGTCCGAAATAGGCCCCACGGCGCAGGCCATGGAGCCTCTCGTATGTGCTTGGGCTGATTGTCACCGCGTCGCTCAGCTCCTGTGTCGTCGGCTTGGCTGCCGCGACCGCGGCCGCGGAACGGGACGCGATGGTCCGCGCCATCGCGTAGGTGCACGCCTCCAGCTCGGCCTCGGGGATCACTTCGTTGACGAATCCCGCGCGGTGTGAGATCACGCATCGGTAGCCTGCATCGCGGGCCAGCGCAATCGTGTCCAGCGTCTCGGTGAGCGTTCCGATCTGGTTGAGCTTGATCAGGACACGCCACAGCGGCTGGCCGGCCGCCACGGCCGCGGCACGAGCCGCGGCCATCGATACGCCCAGCAGAGCATTGGCACCCAAGCGTGACTTCCCTTCCGTGCCGTCCAGCTCGATCAGCGCTTCGTCGAGCGCCCGCTGATCTGACATCTCGCATCCGCACACCGCATCTGCGATCTCGCCGTTGACCTTCGCGACCGCTCGCGTGACGCCCTTTCCGCGGAAGGCGCTGCCGCCGTCACGCAGCTCGAGCGCCTTACGCGACCCTGTCGAAGCGCCCGACGGGACGGCTGCCCGCCCGGCCGCGCCACCAACGAGCCGCAGGTCAACCTCGACGGTGGGATTGCCGCGGCTGTCGAGGATCTGGCGGGCGTGGATGGCCTCGATCACACTCATGGCGCGCGCTGGCTATCCGAAGACCGGGAAGCGCCGTTGCCTGGCGAGCCGATCCATTCCGTCCTGGATCGCGGACTCCACTTCGAGGTAGATCGAGTTCACGTACTCCCAATCGTTGACCCGCTCTGGGTCCTTGTCGACGTGAATCGGTTCGAGCAACTCGGTGCGGATCTTCGCCGGCAACGGGAGGTGGGTCGGAATGGTCTCGATCGTGAGGCCAAAGGGCATGCCGAGCACGATTGGGAGCCTCGTGCCGCGAAGCTTTCTTTTCAGCCCCGAGATGCGGTCGAGCCCGTTCGCGATCCACTGGCCCTCGGATAGGACGAAGACGGTGTCATGGCCGCCGACACTGGCCACCGGAACGAGCGGGACGCCTGAACGGATCGCCTGGCGTACGAAACCCTTTCGCCCGCCGAGGACCGCCTGATCGCGCTTGCGCCAGTTGCGCATCGCGTCGACGTCCCCGCCCGGCCAGATGATCACGTCGCACCCGGCGCTGAGCGCCGCGGTGACGCCCGGGCGGGAAGCCGGAATCACGCCGACCTGGCGGAAGTAGTCGCCGAGGCCGGGCGCGGCCATCAGGACATCGTGGGCAGTCGGATGAAGCACGCGCTCGGTGCCGAATCGCTCCCACCAGGCGAAGACGAGCGTCCACGCGTCCATCGTCAGCGAGCCTCCCGAATGATTTCCGATCAGCAGCGAGGTCTCCTCGGGCAGTCGGTCCCAACCGGACGTCTCGAGCCGGAAGTAGAACTTGTTGAGGGCATCCCACACCGGCTTCTGAGCACGCATCAGTGTCTGGTTGGGACCGTCGAGGGCGTGTTCGGTGGCCGCGACGACTCGCTTGCCGATGAGGCCCTGGATCAGATCGCGTTCTCCAGCCCGGCGATGCGTCATCGCTTTCACGATCCGGTCGACGGCCTCTTGGTCGAGGGCTCGCAGCGCAACGGCGGCGTCGCTCGCGCGCTGCACAAAGCCGTCCAGCCGACTAGCCCACTCTCCGGCGGTCTCGGCGGTCTCGGCGGTTCGGCGGTGTCGGCGGTCCTATCTTCAGTAGCAATGGCCATCGGTAGCTCCAGTTCGTAACCGCGGGTCGGTTTGCGGGGGCCGTTCCGATGATCGGCCGCTTGCGGTGAACGATCCATGGAGTCGGCTCCTAAGGGGGGGTTACACGATGACCGCTGAAGGTCACGCACACGCCGGCCGAGTCTTTGAAGCCGGAAAAAACCGGGGCCCGCCGAGGTTTAGGGCGAAGCCAGCATCGGATCTTACAGTGTCTGCAAGGCCGCCCGGGAAAACGCTAACGCAGAAGTTTGCGGCTCGGTCCGCTGTTTCGGATGCCACGGCGCCGCCCGGCACGGATGCATCGCCGGACCATTCGACTGCATGCACCGCGGCCGTCTGACCTAGGCCGGTGCCTGATAGCGGATGGAGCCGCGCCTTACGCCGACACACGCTCGGACGCCAGTCGCTGGATCACCTCGAAGTACCGGCCCAGGTGCTGTGGACCAAGGAAGTGCTGCTGCACCCGGACGCGAGCGGCGGCTCCCATCCGGTCCGCGCGTTCTCGGTCGGCGAGCAGCCCTCCGACGGCCTCGCCCACCTTCTTGAGGTCACGGGGGTCCGAGATCAACAGACCCGATCGGCCGTCGTCGATCTGGTCCCGGATGCCGCCGATCCGGCTTGCGACGACCGGCCGCTCCTTCCACATCGCCTCGGCGACCGTCAGCCCGAAGCCCTCGGCGAGGCTCTTCTGGATAACCACACTGGCAGCCCGTTGCACAGAATTGACGATCGCGGCGTTCTCCTCGCTGTCCTCCATCGGCAGCGACGCCAAATGGACACGACGGCGCACCTCGCCGGGCAGCGCATGCCACGCGTCCACGACCGAAGCGAGCACCTGCGCACCCTCGGGATCGTCGGCGACCGCTTCCGTCGACGGACCGGCCAGCAGCAGATGCGCCCCGCTGGCAGGGTCGACGTGCTGGGCAAAGGCGCCGAGCACGCCCAGCGGGTCCTTGAGACCGTCCCAGCGCGAGACCTGCACGACCAGCCTGTCTTCAGGTCCGAGCGGCTCGTCCTCGACGATCGTCGCGGGGCGGTCGACGCGGCCCGGCGTGCCGTCCGAGCGCGTGAACGTCGCCGGGTCGGTGTCGTACTGGGGGACTATGCCCGCCTTCGAGAGGATCGCCCGCGACTGCTCGGTGCTCTGATCCGCGTTCTTCGGAGAGAAGGCGTCGATCGAGGGGTGGATCACCGTGATCCTCTCGCGGGGCAGACCCTCCCAGGCAAATCCCCCGCGCGAGAACACGAATCGGTGAGCCTCGACCACGTATCCACGCAGGAAGCTCCATGCACCACGGGCGTAGTCGTTCGCATTGTCGAGACCGACATGGCAGCGCCAGATCACCGTCGCCCCCGTCTGGCGCACTGACTGCGCGAGACCGGCGGTTTGGGGATCGTGGAGGATCACGACGTCCTCCGGATGCACGAGCTCGACCAGCTCGGCCGCGTTGGCGACCAGGGTCTGGTCGTAGATCTCGTGCTCGGCGGCGCCCAGCGGACCACCGTCTCCTGCGAACCCGTGCAGGCGATTGTGAATGCGCTTGGTGATCAGGAAGAACTCAGGATCCCCGGAGATGACCGCCCATCGGGCGTCGACGCCCAGGCCTCGGCAATATCCGAGCAGGGGCCGCAGCATCTCGGCGACGCCGCCGCCGTTTGCGGTCGAGTTCACGTTCCAGATGACGCGGCCGTGGAGCCCGCGAGCGGCGCCGGCGATCAAGTAGCGCAACGATTCGAACTCCCCTACCGAGAGCACCGACTCGAAGCGCAGGGGATCCATCGCCTCGACATTCACATGTTGCAAGGCCGGCATGTTGTTCCTCTCCTCAGGGTTGACCGTCGCGGCTGGCTCGAGCCGCGAACCGCCCTACTGCTTGCTACGGGGTGCCGCGATCGCTGCTTGGGCGGCCGCCACCCGGGCGATCGGAACGCGGAACGGCGAGCAGCTGCGACATCGTTGGCTTCGGTGAACGGGCGGACGAGGATGACATCGCGGCCGTTCTCGGCGGCCGTCACCGCTTCCGGCGCCGTGAAGACGATGCCGCCCTTGGCCGCTCCCGGCGAGGCAGCCACGCCGCGCGCGATGACGTCATAGCTCGCAGCGGGGTCGAAGGTCGGGTGCAGGAGTGCGTGCAGCGAGCGGGCATCGATCGTCATGATCGCCTCCGCCGGGGTCAGCAGTCCCTCCTCGACCGCGTCGAAAGCGAACCGCATCGCGGCCTGAGCCGGGCGCTTGGCGTTGCGCGTCTGCAGCATGTACAGACGGCCCTCCTCGACCGTGAACTCGGTGTCCTGCATGTCCTTGTAGTGGCGCTCGAGTTCGCTGAGGATCTCGTGCAGCCGCGTGTGGACTTCGGGCATCCAGTCGGCAAGCTCGGAGAGATCGCGCGGCGTGCGCACGCCCGAGACGACGTCCTCGCCCTGCGCGTCGATCAGGAAGTCCCCGCTCGGCTCGGGCGCGCCTGTGATCTCGTTGCGCGAGAAGGCCACGCCGGAGCCCGACGTGGGTCCCTTGTTGCCGTAGACCATCTGCTGGACGTTGACCGCCGTGCCCCAGTCATCGGGAATCCCGTTGATGCGCCGGTAGGCCACCGCGCGCTCTCCCGTCCACGAGTCAAAAACCGCGTGGATGGCGCGGTCCAGCTGCTCGCGCGGGTTCTGGGGGAAGTCGTAGAGAGCCTGGAAGCGTGCCGTGAGCTCACGCAAAGCGTCGGCGTCGAGCTCAGTGTCGAGGGTGACGCGGAGCTCACGCTTGATCCTCGCGATCTCGTCCTCGAAGCGCCCTCCGGACACGCCACAGACGACGTCACCGAACATCTGCACGAGCCGCCGGTAGGAATCCCACGCAAAGCGCGGGTTGCCGGTGCGCGCCGCGAGCCCCTCCGCGGCGCTGTCGCCCAGGCCCAAGTTCAAGACCGTGTCCATCATCCCCGGCATCGAGTCGCGCGCGCCGCTGCGCACGGAGACCAGCAGCGGGTCCTTAGGGTCCCCGAGGCGCTTCCCAGCGCGCTCCTCCAGGCGCGTCAGCGCCTCCGCGACGGCCTCCGCCAGGCCTTCTGGAGGGCTTCGGTCCGCCCGCATGTATTCCACGCACGCCTCGGTTGTGATCGTGAACCCGGCTGGCACGAGATCGGGCCCGAGCACGCGCGTCATCTCTGCGATGCCTGAACCCTTGCCGCCCAGCAGCTCGCGCATGTCGCGCGATCCCTCGGCGAAATCGTAAATCCACTTGACGGCGGGCCTAGTCGGCGTCCGGACTGCATCAACAATCACCGCTTCAGACATAACTCCTCCTAGGGCGCAGCAGCCGCCCGAGGATCTGCCGGGGGCGAGCATGGACGTTCCCAACCGTCCATCGCACCGCACGACCATGCATAGACTCGGCTCCTGACGCGTAAGTTGTTGCGTGCACCGATGAGGTCACGCTCGCGCCGGCCGATAGCTGGAGCCGGAAGAACATTGCCCGCCGAGGGCTAGGGCGAGGCTGAGATAGATCCTACACCGCCGCCTCGCTCTGTCCACCTCGCATCTGAGATCGAGCGCAGCCACCCGGGGGGTGCTGGCTCATGGCTCCCGTCTCAGGATGCGTTTGACGCGAGGCTTATCATCGGTGCTGCTTCGCCCTTACCCCCGGCGGGCACTCTTCCGGCTCCAGCCATCGGCCGGCGTGTGCGTGATCTGAAAGGTCATCGCAAACCAACGCGTCAGGAGCCGAGCCATGGAGCGTCCCGCGACAGCACCCGATACGGCACAGCAGTTCGTGTTGCCGGATGAGGCGGTCCACGAGGACTTCCATCGTGGGCTGAAGGAGCGTCATATCCAGATGATCGCGATCGGTGGAGCGATCGGGGTGGGTCTGTTCCTCGGCTCGGCGAAAGCGATCCAGCAGGCCGGTCCGTCTCTGGTGTTGGCTTACGCGGTCGCTGGTGTCGTGATTTTCTTGATTATGCGAGCGCTTGGTGAGCTCATGCTCTATCGGCCGGTGGCAGGCTCGTTCGCGACTTACGCCGACGAGTTTGTTGGTCCGTGGGCGGGGTTCGCGACCGCTTGGACGTACTGGTTGATGTGGGTGGTGATCGCGATGGCGGAGATCACCGCGGCCGGGATCTATGTGCAGTATTGGCTGCCGGGGCTGCCGCAGTGGGTTCCCGCGCTGGCGGCGCTGGTGGTGCTGCTGGGAGTGAATTTGATCGCGGTGGGCCTGTTCGGCGAGTTCGAGTTCTGGTTCGCGATCATTAAGGTGGTCACGATCATCGGCATGATCCTGCTCGGCTTGGCGATCATCCTGTTGGGCATAAGCGACCTCAGTCATACCGCGAGCTTCTCGAACCTGTGGTCGAAGGGTGGGTTTTTCCCGAAGGGTTTCAGCGGGCCGTTTTTGGCTTTGCAGATCGTGATGTTCGCGTTCTTGGGGGTCGAGTTGATCGGGGTGACGGCGGGCGAAGCCCAGAATCCCGAGAAGACGATCCCGTCTGCGATCAACAAGGTCATCTGGCGGATCCTGATCTTCTACGTCGGCGCGCTGGTGATCATCATGTCGCTCGTCGCGTGGAACCACCTGGATCCCAAGGAGAGTCCGTTCGTGGTGGTGTTCTCCAGGGTGGGCATTCCGACTGCCGCGGGGATTGTGAACTTCGTCGTCCTGACTGCCGCGCTGTCGTCGTGTAACAGCGGCATCTTCAGCACCGGCCGCATGCTGTACACGCTCGCGGGCTTCCGGCAGGCGCCCGCGGCCCTTCGCAAGGTCAGTCGCCACAAGGTTCCCGCAGCCGGGATGATGGTCTCGTTCGTGGCGATGCTGGGCGGGGTCGTGCTGAATTACTTCATTCCTGCCAGCGCATTTGCCTACATCACGAGTATCGCCACCGTTTGTGGGCTGTTCGTCTGGGGGATGGTCATGGTCTCGCACCTGCGCTACCGCAGAGTGGTGAACGCCGGCCGACTTCCGGAGGGCAAGTTCCGGATGCCGCTGACGCCCGGCGGGAACTGGTTCGCGCTGGCGTTCCTCGCTTTGGTGTTGGTGCTGCTGGCGTTCAACCACGACACCAGGATCGCGTTGTACGTAACCCCTGTCTGGGTGCTGGTGATGGTGATCGGATATTTCGCCTCGCGCGGACACCACATCCGACTGACCCCCGTGACCGCCACGGCGAACACCCAGGCTGACAAGCCGAAGCCGCCCAGGGCTTCTGGACCAACGGTCGGGCCAACCGCAAGGCCGGCGTGACTTCTTTTAGCAAATCCACAGATGTGAGGTGATGGGATGCGAATCGGTGTCGTAAAGGAAATCAAGCAGGCCGAGCGGCGAGTAGCGCTCACACCGGCCGGCGCCCAACAGCTGGTCGCGCTCGGGTCTGAGGTCCTCGTCGAGGCCGGAGCGGGTGTCGGGTCGGGCTTTCCCGACGACGCCTACACGGTGGTCGGAGCACAGATCCTCCCGGCTGCCGCCGAGGTGTGGCAGCAGAGCGAACTCCTGCTCAAGGTCAAGGAGCCGATCGAGCCGGAGTACCCGCTGATGCACGCGGACCTGACGATGTTCACCTACTTCCATCTCGCGCCCGACCGGGCGCAGACCGAGGCGATCCTGAGCTCCGGGGCGACAGCCATCGCCTACGAGACCGTCGAGACGGCGGACGGGCGGCTGCCGCTGCTCGCGCCGATGAGCGAGATCGCCGGCCGGCTCGCGGCGCACGCAGGCGCCTACTTCCTGCAGTCCCCGCTCGGCGGCCCGGGAGTCCTGATGGGCGGAGTGACCGGCGTGGCCCCGGCCCGGGTCCTCGTGATCGGCGGTGGCGTAGTCGGGACAGGGGCGACACGCATCGCCCTCGGCGCCGAGGGCGAGGTCACCATCCTCGAGCGCTCGCTCGATCGCCTGCACGAACTGGACCAGTACTTCGGGTCGCGAGCCCGGATCCTGATGTCCGACTCGCTCGTCCTCGAACATGAGCTCCGCGAAGCGGACGTCGTCATCGGCGCCGTACTCGTCCCGGGGGCCGTCGCCCCGCACCTGGTCACCCGCGAGATGCTCGGTCTCATGAAACCCCGCTCGGTCATCGTCGACGTCGCCATCGACCAGGGGGGCTGCTTTGAAACCTCCCACCCCACGACGCACGCCGAGCCCGTGTTCGAGGTCGACGGAATTCTCCACTACTGCGTGGCGAACATGCCGGGCGCCGTTCCGGTAACCGCAACGCGGGCGCTAACCAATGCGACGCTGCCCTACGTTCGCCGGCTCGCCAGCGTAGGCGTCGACGCGGCGCTCGCCGAGGACCCCGGCTTCGCGCGGGGGCTGAACGTCAAGGACGGGGAGATCACCTACGCGCCCGTCGCCGAAGCTTTCGCCCAGGGGCCACCGGTGGCCGCCTGGTGATCGCCCTTACGGGAGAGGAGGCCCATGTCCACCGTCTCACACAGCTCGTTGACCCCACTGCACTTCTTGGAGCGCTCGGCCGAGGTTTTTCCGGACAAGGTGGCGATCGTCCACGGCGACCGGCGCACCTCGTATCGGCGATTTTGCTTCCGAAGCCACCCGTCTTGCCCACGCTTTGCGGGCGTCCGGGATCGATCCGGGTGACCGTGTCGCATACCTATGTCCGAACATCCCGGAGCTCCTGATCGCGCATTTCGCCGTTCCACTCGCGGGAGCGGTCCTGGTCGCGATCAACACACGGCTGGCACCTGAGGAGGTGCGCTACATCTGCGACCACTCAGGGGCCAAGCTGCTCGTGGTCGACTCGGAGTTGCGCTCGATCATCGATCCGCTGGAGGGCCGTTTCGAGACGATCGAAGAGATCGTCACGGTGATCGATCCTGTGGTCGAGCGTGACACTTCCGAAGCCTCTGATGACCACCCTCGGTATTCAGACCTACTGGAGCGTGGCTCCGACGAGCCGCTGCAATGGACGGTCGAGGACGAGTTGGCGACAATCACGATCAACTACACGTCCGGGACTACGGGAAAACCCAAGGGAGTCATGTACACGCACCGGGGCGCCTATTTGAACAGCCTTGGCGAGGTGCTTCACTCCGAGCACAGCCCCGAGTCCGTGTACCTGTGGACACTTCCCATGTTCCATTGCAACGGGTGGTGCACGGCCTGGGCGGTAACCGCGATCGGCGGGCGCCATGTGTGCCTTCGCGCCGTGAACGCCGACCGCATCTGGCAACTCCTGGACCAGGAGAAAGTCACCCACCTCAACGGCGCGCCCCCCGTGCTGAGCGCGCTGGTCGGCGCGGAGGATGCCCACGAGCTCGAGCGACCATTGGTCATCACCACCGCCGGCGCCGCGCCGAACCCGAAGACCATCGCGCAATGCGAGGACATCAACGCGCGCGTGGTACATGTGTACGGACTGACCGAGACCTACGGCCCGTACTCGGTGTGTCAGTGGCAAGCGGGTTGGAAGGATCTCGAGGTTCAGGAGCGCGCGGAGCTCTTGTCCCGGCAAGGTGTCGGGATGGTTCAGGCCGAGCGGCTCCGGGTGGTGGACTACGAGATGAATGACGTGCCGGCCGACGGCGAGACGATGGGCGAGATCGTGATGCGCGGAAACAACGTCATGAAGGGCTACTTCGAAGATGACAAAGCGACCGACGAGGCGTTCGACGGAGGCTGGTTTCACTCGGGCGACCTCGGGGTCATGCAGAGCGACGGCTATGTGCGGCTGATGGATCGCGCCAAGGACGTGGTCGTATCCGGTGGGGAGAACATCGCCACAGTCGAGGTCGAGCAGGCTCTGGTCTCCCACTATGCGTTAGCCGAAGCGGCGGTGATCGGAGTGCCAGACGAGAAGTGGGGTGAGCGGCCTAAGGCCTTCGTGGTGCTCGGGCACGGGCAACACGCCAGCGAGCAGGAGATCATCGACCACGTCCGTTCGAGGATTGCCCACTACAAGGCGCCGGACGAGGTTGTCTTCGTGGACGAGTTGCCGAGGAACTCGGCTGGCAAAGTCCAGAAGTTCCAACTCCGGGAGGCCGAGGCCGCCAAGCAGGCGCCGGGCGGCGGACGCGCTCGCCGGCTGACACGGTTTCGTCGTACATGACCTCCGACGACGTTCATCTCCGAGTCGGGCCGGAGGACGCGGTGTCCATCGTGCCGGGAGCGAGGACGTCTCCGGTCCCTGGCCTCCGGCCGTCGGCGAGCTACAGCATCACGATCCGCGTGCGCCAGACGACAGCGGCCGGGGGCGTTCGCGCGGGTCGCCGGCGCGATCGGCGAGACCGGCTCGATCCTTGGCGCGATCGATCTCGTGCGCGTCGAGGGCGGTGAGGTGGTGCGCGACGTGACCGTCGCGTGTGCCGACGCGGAGCATGGCGAGGCGGTCGTGGAGGCCGTTGGAAGCTTGGACGGCGTATCGGTGGACAGCGTCTCGGACCGTACGTTCCTGATGCACCTCGGCGGCAAGATCGCGGTGCGCGGGAGGATCCCGGTCAAGACTCGCGATGATCTCTCGATGGCGTACACGCCGGGGGTCGCCCGTGTGAGCATGGCCATCCACGAGGACATCGACAAAGCCTGGACCTTGACCATCAAGGGCAACGCCGTGGCGGTGATCTCAGACGGGACGGCGGTGCTCGGGTTGGGCGACATCGGCCCTGAGGCCGCGATGCCGGTGATGGAAGGCAAGGCGCTGCTCTTCAAGGAGTTCGCCGGCGTCGATGCGTTCCCGCTGTGCCTGGCGACGAAGGACACCGACAGGATCGTCGAGTTCGTAAAGGCGGTGGCGCCAACCTTCGGCGCGATCAACCTGGAGGACATCTCGGCGCCACGCTGCTTCGAGATCGAGCGACGCCTGCGCGCGGACCTCGACATTCCGGTCTTCCATGACGACCAGCACGGAACGGCGATCGTGGTACTCGCCGCGCTTACGAACGCGCTGCGGGTGGTCGAGAAGGACGCCGCGCACGTCAAGGTCGTCGTCGTGGGCGCCGGCGCCGCGGGCGTGGCCTGTACCGAGATCATGCTCGCCCACGGCGTCGGCAACATCACTGTGTGCGATATCGAAGGAGTGCTCTATGCCGGCCGGCCCGGCCTCGACCCAGTGCGGATGGCGCTCGCGGCGCGCACGAACCCCACTGGAGAACGGGGCGTGGCCAACGACGTGCTGCCAGGCGCGGACGTGCTCGTCGGCGTGTCGGGACCGGGCGCGGTGACCGAAGCAGCCGTGCGCAGGATGGCACCGAGGCCGATCGTCTTCGCAATGGCCAACCCGGAGCCCGAGGTGCGTGCGGAGGAGGTCGGCGACGCCGTTGCGATCATGGCCACCGGTCGCTCGGATTACCCGAATCAAATCAATAACGTGCTCGCTTTCCCCGGGGTCTTTCGCGGCGCGCTGGACGTGCGCGCCAGGACAATCAACGAACAGATGAAGCTCGCCGCCGCGCACGCCATCGCAGGAGTGGTCGCAGACGACGAGCTGGACGCCGAGTACATCATCCCGAGCGTGTTCAACCGTGAAGTGGTCAAGGCCGTGGCGCTTGCGGTCGCGCAGGCGGCGGAGGCCAGCGGCGTGGCGCGGCGCCCTGCCGCCACCGCAGTCGAGGCGACTTGAGCTGACTCTCCTCCGGTTGTCCGGCGACCAGGTTGCCCTCGCAGCAGCGGCGTGGATCAGTTCTCGTCGAGGAAGGCGCTGATCGCGCCAACAACATTCTCGGGCTCGTCCAGGAGGAAGAGGTGGCCACCTCGCTTGACCACGTGCAGGCGCGCGTCGGGCAGGCGGGCGGCGAGCACGCGGGCGTTGCGCAGCGGGACGCTGGGGTCGTCTTCGCCGGCCACGATCAGGCTTCGGTGCGGCACACGGTGCAGCCACGGGAGGCTGGACCAGCCAGTGACCGCATACAGCTGCCAGGCGTAGCCGATAGGGCCGGGGGGCCGCAGCAGCCGGGCCTTAGCGTGCTCGGAGAGGACGCCGGATCGCGGGCAGTGCGCCCGCCGGCGATGAACGGGAGGGTGAGCGCGAGCAGGCGAGGGTGGTAATAACGCGCCGGCGTGGCCAGCATCAACGCGGCGAGCGGGCGCGGCGGGGTTCCCCCAAGCCCAGGCGCGGTCGCGCACAGCACGAGCCGGCGAACACGGTCTGGGGCACGCCGCGCGAGCTCCTGGGCAATCGCGCCGCCGAACGAGTATCCGAGCACGTCGACTCGCTCGAGCTCCAGCGCATCTAGCAGCTCGCGGACAACCTGAGCCAGGCCCTTCATCCGTAGTGGGAAACGCGGCCGCTGCGACAAGCCCGCGCCGGGTGGATCGAATGCGATCAGTTCGCGACCCCCGACGAGCCGCGCGAACGGCGCCCACATATCGAGGTTCGCCCCGATGCCGGTGATCAGCAACAGCGGGCGTCCCGCGCCGACTCGGCCGACGCGCAAGCGAAGACCGGCCGCCCTGACGAACACGGGGCGCCACTCGACGCCGCCAGCCACATCCGGCGACGCGGCGGTGCGACTCAGTGGATCGGCAGCGTTGGACATCTCGCTCTCCTATGCATCAGAAACCGTGGCTGAGCTTCACGGCTCGAGGACGTACCCCCGGGCGCCGCGCCCACGAGCTTGTACCGTCGATTGCCGAGCCGCGCGGGCGGTGGCCGCATCCCGTGACGGCGCCTGGCCGGCGCATCGAGTTGTGCGTCGCGATCTCGAGGAAGTCCCGGTACAGCGCCGCGGGCATGCGAGTCGTGTCCGCGTTCTAATACAGGAGGTCGAACGCCGGCGGCTCCTTTCCGAGCAGCCATGCTACACGCCCACCCCGATGGTCGCTCTGGTGTATTAAGCCGCGGGGCCGCGCTCACATGGGCGCGCCCAATAGGAGTAGTGTCAGACGTGAGCTGGCCCTGCGGCCAGCATTCCTCAGCCTCAGCCTGACTGCCACCAAGTGCGTGAAACCGCCTCGCGGCACGGAGCGGGGTCAATGTTTGCCGACTGCGGGGCCTGCGCGCTACTCGTTCGGGCAAACCTCTGTCGTTCTCAAACCTCTGTCGTTCTTCCTGTTCGGGCAACCCTGCCGTCTCTTCCAAGGAGCCCAATATGTCAGTCATCCAGTCAACCGCCTACGACGCGCCCGGCGCGTCGGGCAGCCCGGTGTCGCTCAGGGAGCGCTACGACAATTTCATCGGTGGTGAGTGGATCGCTCCGACAACAGGGGAGTATCGAGGGAACGTGACTCCGTCGACGGGCGAGGTGTTCTGCGAGGTCGCGCATTCGGGTGCGCAGGACATCGAGCTTGCCCTCGACGCCGCCCATGCGGCCAAAGACGAATGGGGGCAACGATCCCCGGCCGAGCGTGCGGCCGTCTTGAATGACGTTGCGGATGCGATCGACGAGAACGCCGAGATGCTTGCCGTTGCGGAGAGCTACGAGAATGGCAAGCCAGTTCGCGAGACGCTCGCGGCCGACATCCCGCTTGCGGCCGATCACTTCCGGTACTTCGCCGCGGCGGTGCGTGCCGAGGAGGGCCGGATCTCCGAGATCGACGACCAGACTTACGCCTACCACTTCCAGGAGCCGCTGGGCGTCGTAGGTCAGATCATTCCGTTCAACTTCCCGCTCCTGATGGCAGCGTGGAAGATCGCTCCCGCGCTGGCGGCCGGCAACTGCACGGTGCTCAAGCCAGCCAGTCCGACGCCATGGTCGATTCTGAAGCTCGCCGAGGTTATCGGCGGGATCGTCCCGCCGGGCGTGCTGAACATCGTCAACGGTCCGGGCGCGGAGATCGGCAAGGCGCTGGCCTCGAACAAGCGGATCGCGAAGGTCTCGTTTACCGGCGAGACGGTGACGGGACGGCTGATCATGAGCTACGCCGCGCAGAATCTGATCCCGTCGACGACGGAGCTCGGTGGCAAGTCGCCGAACATCTTCTTCGAGGATGTGATGGCGGCCGATGACGCGTTCCTGGACAAGGCGATCGAAGGTCTCGTGCTGTACGCCTTCAATAAGGGCGAGGTGTGCACGTGCCCGTCGCGGGCGCTGATCCAGGAATCCATCTACGACAAGTTCATGGAGCGCTGCCTGGAGCGCATCGCCGCGATCAAACAGGGCGACCCGCTCGATCGCGAGACGATGATTGGCCCGCAGGTCTCCAGCGCGCAGCTCGAGAAAATCGAGAGCTACGTCAAGATCGGTTGCGATGAAGGCGCCGAGCTGCTGATCGGCGGCCATCGCCCCGAGCTGGACGACAGCCTGGCCGGTGGTTACTACTTCGAGCCGACCGTGTTGAAGGGGCACAACAAGATGCGGGTGTTCCAGGAGGAGATCTTCGGGCCGGTGCTCGCGGTCACCACCTTCAAGGACGAGGCCGAGGCACTGGAGATCGCCAACGACACGATGTACGGCTTGGGCGCCGGCGTCTGGACCCGTGACGGCAGCCGTGCGTTCCGGATGGGTCGCGCGCTCAAAGCCGGACGCGTGTGGACCAACTGTTACCACCAGTACCCGGCGCACGCTGCGTTCGGCGGCTACAAGACATCGGGCGTGGGTCGCGAGAACCACCGCATGATGCTCGACCACTACTCGCAGACGAAGTGCCTGCTGGTCAGCTACGACCCCAACCCCATGGGTTTCTTCTGATCATGGCCCGACGCTCTCACGCGGCGCAAGAGACGGCGGCAGCAGTAGTAGCAACCCCGGCGGCCCTCGAGGTGATTCATCGCCTCGAGGCCGCCCACGGGCCGCTCATGTTCTTCCAATCGGGGGGGTGCTGCGATGGCACCTCCCCGATCTGCCTGAAGGACGGCGAGCTTCCGGCAGGGCCCCACGACATGCGCTTGGGGCACATTGGCGGAGCTCCGTTCTATATCGACTCAGACCAGTACCAGCGCTGGGGTAACCCGCGCTTCCTAATCGACGTCTCATCGGGCGCCGCCGAGGGCTTCTCGCTCGAGGGCCTGGAGGGTGTGCATTTCGTCGCTCGCGCACCGTAAAGATCGGCGGCGCTCACGTTCCATAACGGGCGCTGGGTGATTTGGGGCGAAAACCGCGTCCCCTCACTGTGGCTCCTTCGGCGCGCTTGCGGGTGATCACCCAGCCGTCGTCCCGCAGCCCTGTGCGCTCAGAGGTCTTCGGCGCGTTCGGGATCGCCTATCCCTCGCCGAGCATCCGCTCGACCTCCCGGACCCCGCGGATGATCTGCTCCGGCGTATGCCGACGTCGCTTCATCAGAGCTCACAAAGACCGCACCGAACTCACGGTGTCACGCCACCGGAACCGTCGCAGCATCGACCGATTCCGAGGCGCGTGACTCTCCTTGTCCCCATTGGGCGGCGCCCACGCCGGCGTGAGCCGAACGTGGGCGTCATGGGAGGGAGCTTGGGCTCGCGCTGACTGCCTATCAGGCGACAGGAACCACCTTCGCCTTCGGGACCAGGACTTGCTCCTCGGCTTCGGTCCGGCGTGCATGCCAGACGCCGAGGCCGACGAGCACCGACATGACGGCCGCCAGGATGAACGCGGCGATCGCGCCCCACAGCATGACGGTGCCGATCACCGAGAAGCCGTATGCCTCGAGCAGAAGTCCGCGCAAGGTCGTACCCTGGAATGAGGCCTGCTTGAGTGCCGTCAGTGCGACGTTGGTCTTGTCCGCCTGTGCGGCCGCGCTGATCTTCGAATAGACGCCGCCATAGGGCATCTCTGACAGGTGGACGGCGATGAAGTCGTTCGCGTACACCTTGGCTTGTTGCCCAGTGAGCAGCGGCTGCCCGGCGTACTGCGAGACCGATGGGATCATCGAGGGCGTGATCTCGGTGCCCGCCTTCGGGTGGTCGAATGCCGCCTGGGGCGGGAAGGAGATCTGCTGCTGCGCGAGCTGGTTGTGAACGTTCGTGCTGGCAAAGCTGTGACCCCAGGTCAACGGGCCGCCGGCGACGACCAGGACAACGACGATGACGACGCCGCCCGTAGTGGCAATGACATCTAATACCTTGCGAGACATGATGGATTCCTCTCGTGACTATTGGGAAATGGGAGTGGGTATCGTGGTGGTACGACAGGCCCGCATCGATCGTGCCGAGCTGAGCGTGACCGTGGCCGCGGCACAATCGGCGCGATCGAGGTCCGGCTGGCCGCGAGGCTCCAGGGTCCCGTGTCAGTCCGAGCAGCTCGGAGCAAGCGACGCGCGTGAGCTGCCGCAAGGACGCGGGCCAGCATCAGCGACCCCTCCCTCGGGACCAGGCCGTCCGCGAAGCCGTCGCGTCACGGCCACCTTGGTGCTCGTCGACGGCGACGAACACATTCATGAACGGCCTACCGGTTCGACCGGGGCACTAGCCAATCGCTCCACGGGCCTCAGCTCCAAGACTTTCGTTGCGTGGACCAATTAGGTCGACACGCCTAACCGCGGCCGAGGCTTAGAGCCGGAAAACAGCGTCCGCCGATGGGTGAAGGCGAAGCTGCACCAAGGTATACACCCACGCCTCCACCACCGGATCTGCGCTCGATTCGTGGGGCCGCGATCGCGGCTTGGGGGTCCGCCACCCGAGCGACCGGCAACTGGAACGACGAGCGGCGCGCCAGCACGGGGTTCGGAAAGCTTGGCGTTTGGCCTACTCCGCCTTGTGCAGGACGCGCGCCGCCGCGATCATGGGCCGATGAGCTCCACGACGAGGATCTCGTTCTGCGAGAACGCTCCACGGAAGCCAAGATTGAAGTGATGACCGAGTCCCAGCCGCTGGCCTGCTAGTGGGACCCCCTCTGTATTTCTCGCATCCTTCCTGCCTCGAGCACGAGACGCCCCGGGAGCATCCGGAGCGTGCGGCGCGCATCACTGCGATCGAGTCGTCACTCGCCGAGCGCGGGTGGCTCGGCTACGAAGTCCGGCAGGCGCCACCCGCATCCCGCGAGATGCTCGTTGCGGTGCATGCCCCCGAGTACGTGGACGCGGTGCGTTCGATGAGCGAGCGCGGCGGAGGCGCTTTCGACCAAGAGAACGTGGTAAGCCAGGGGTCCTACAGCGCCGCAGCACACGCGTCCGGCGCTGCGTGCGCCATGGTCGAGGCGCTGCTGGCGGGAGCGGCGCCAGTGGCATTCTGCGCAACCAGGCCGCCCGGACACCACGCACGCGTAGACACGACGTCCGGATTCTGCCTGTTCAACCATGTCGCGGTGGCCAGTCGTCATGCGCTGGATTCGCTGGGCGCACGACGCGTGTTCATCTTCGACTGGGACGTGCACCACGGCGATGGAACCAACGACATCTTCCGCGCCACGGACACCGTGCTGTTCGCCAGCATCCACCAGTCCCGGATCTTCCCGGGCACCGGCCCACTGACCGACGAGGGAACGCGTGCGGGCGAGGGTTATTCCATCAACCTCCCGGTGGAGAAAGGATCGTACGAGGACGCTTGGTTCTCGATGCTCGAGTACGTCGTGATCCCCGCCGCTGAGGAGTTCCAACCGGACCTGGTGCTGATCTCGGCTGGGTACGACGCCCACCACGATGACGACCAGGGCGGGTGCGAGCTCGAGGCATCCTCATTCGCTGAGATGGCGCGATACATCCGCGGGCTGGGAGAGCGGACCGGCGCGCCGATTGGAGCCGTCCTCGAGGGTGGATACGCGCTCGACGCGCTCGCCGCCTCGGTGTGCGCGACGATGGAGGCACTTGCCGGCGATCAGCCGGCGGACTCCACTGCCCCCGACTTCTTCACCGCTCGAGCCGCATCCCACGTCGGCTTTCACTGGAGACTGTGAACGATCGCGACTCAGGCCGCGGTCCTCGAGCGGCGCTGGGCAACAAAGCGAAGCCGGTCAGGTAATGGGCGTGGTGCGATTCGGCCGGCCGGGTCTGCCCGGGCCGGTTGGCCCCGCCTACTATCAGACTCAATGTCGTGCTGACGAGGAGACCAAATGGTGATGCATCTTGCTGCGCTGCCCGACCAGCGGGCCGCCTCAGATCCCGGAGGGTCGTGCCTTGCCGACGGCCGCCGAGAGCTCGACAACGCGACCTTCGCCGCAGAGGTACGCCGCATGTCCTCCGCGCTGGTCGAGTTGGGCATCGGGCGTGGTGATGTGGTGGCAGTCGTGCTTCCGAACAGCATCGACCTGGTAACGGTCATGTTCGCCGCCTGGCGGCTCGGCGCGGCACTTACGCCGGTAAACCCCTACGCGAGTCTCTACGACTATCACCTCCGTCCGTATCTCGGATCTCGGTGCTCGCGTATGCGGGTCTTCGTCCTGGTGAAGCCCTCGGGGTGGCGAACCGCCGGTGACGGTCGCGCGCTTTGGATCCTGACCACCTCGGGCGCGGCGGTGTTCCAGATCGCCGAGCGCTGCAACCGCGAACAGTTCAACGCGCTGATCGGCCCCTATCCGGGGATCGTCGTAGCTGACCGTTGGGTCGGCTTTGAGCACCTGGATCCTGACCGGCGCCAAGTGTGCTGGTCGCACATCGAGCGCGACTTTCGCCGCCACTCGGAAGGGCTCGCCGAGCAGAAGATCTTCGGCGAGCAAGGCCTCCAGCTGACCGACCGAGTGTTCCGGGCCTGGCCCGCCTACAGACACGAGCACCATGACCGCGACCGGTTAGCGACCGAGATCGCGCCGACCCAGACCGAACTACGAGAGCTACTCGAACACGCCAGCCCGAAGAGCAGACGCACCCGCTGGCACCGACGGTTCGCGAACAACCTGCTCAAGGTATGGCCCCGCTGTGGACCTTCACAACCGTCCAGGGCGTCGAGCCGACTAACAACCCCGCCGAACGCGCCCTCCGCGGACCAGTCATCCACCGCAAGATCTCCCACGGCACCACCAGCCCCGGCGGCGAACGCTTCGCCGAACGCGCCCACTCTGCCGCCGCCACCTGCCGCCTACAAAACCGCTCACTATTAGCCTACCTCCGCGACCTCCTCGTCACGCACAGCCGCGGCGACCCCTTCCCCGCGCTCACCTGAGCCAGGGACCCGGGACTGAACGGTTACCAAAAAGGTCCCGCTTGCAGGACCTTTAGGCGATGGAGCTAGCCGGACTCGAACCGGCGACCTCCTGGGTGCGATCCAAGCGCTCCCGCGCGTCGAATCAAGGCGATTTGCAGCACGTTCATTCGCACGGTCAGGCCCATTCTGTGACCAGTTGTCGCTGGATTACCAGGGGATTTGCGGCTATCTGGTCACAGGTTTGGCAATCTGTGACCGGATCACCTTGTGACTGTGCTACCGGAGTTCGGCGGGCAGCCAGTGGGCCCATTTGCCCGGCTGCGGGTTCGCTTCCGCCCAGCGGTCGAGCGCACTCGCGAGGCTTGTGGTCAGCGACGCCGACGGCCACCACGCTTTCAGGACGAGCAGCACGGGGCACGCAGCGACCTGGGCGAAGTCGCTTGCGTTCTCGGTGACGATCACCCGGTCCTCGGCCGCGGCCAGCGCCACGAGCACCTCGTCGGGAAGGTTGTGTGCTCCAAGCCCCGCCGGCGTTGTCCCGTCGTGCCCGAGGGCAGACAGTCGCTCGGCCGTCGCGGGCGGGAGCATCGAGTCGATCAGGAACCTCACGCCAGCAGGCGCTGGCGCTCTGCCGCGAGCCGCTCCGCATGCGCGAGCGCCTCGTCGTTGGCGTCCACCCGCGCCTCGATCTCGGCTCGATACGCGGCGGCGTACTCGAGCGCGAGCAGCACCTGCCGCTCGTGCAGGCCGAGTTGCTCGGCGACGGCGGCCATTCGCTCGGACTCAGAGCCGCGGGTGTGCCGCAGCGCAGCAATGACCTCCCATACGTCGGGACCGCCGGCCAGCGCGGCCCGCCGCCCGGCCGGGCCAGGTTTGAACACGATCCCCGGATGCGCGGCGCTCGCGAGCCCCTCGCGCACGAACCGCTCGATCAGCTCAGTCACCGTCGTGTCCTCGGCAGAAGCCTGCGCGCCGAGTTGGCGGCGGAGCTCGTCATCGAGGCGGATGCTGGTGGTCGATCTTGCCATCGCTTCTCCATCGCAATACGACGCAATCCATTGTACTACATCCCTCGCTTCCATGTGCCTCCCGCGTGGCTACTTGCAGGCGTCCGGCCGATGCTGCCTGGCGGGACACCCGTCGCGGTTTACGCGGGCCCCCGCTCACACGCGAAGCGGCGCTCGCTTTCTGTCTGCTTCTGGGCGAATCCACGCGCGTGCCTCGGCCGGCGCCGGCGTTTGTGTTTCGTTTGAAAGGCGTGCGCCCGTCGTCATCGGCTCTACGCGTCGGAAGACGCGGAAGCGGGCGCCAGGCCGTCGACCCCGGTCGGCTTTAGTTAGCGACTGGTCGATCAATCGCTCCGTGTGAGGCGGGTGTGGCGAGCGCCGTTCTGGTTTCAGTGAGTCGTATGTCGATGGCGCCGGCGGGCCGATTGCGGTTTAGCTGTCCGATAGCGAAGCGCCCAGGGGATCAACCCCCCTGGGGAGTCAGTCGTCAACCGACGCCCCCCGGGGGTCAACCGCAGCCGTTGCTAACAACGGGACGCGACGGGCGTCAGGCGGCGATGGGCAGCGCGGTGTCGGCGGTTGTGTGGTCGTTGGTCACGACCGGCGGCGAGACGGTGCGGATTCCGGTCGCGAAATCGCCGATCGCCGTCCGTCGGGGGGACGTGTGCGTTCCGGTTGCGAAATCGCCAGTTACTAGCGGCGTGCTGGTGGTGCGCATCCCGGTAGCGAAATCGCCGTTGCCATGACCGCCACCGATGTGGCGTCGTTGACCACGCGCGAAGTCGCTCTGAAGGGTGACCGCGCTGATCTCGCGTGCGGTCGCGTTGCGGTCTGTGTCGAGATTGGACTGGAGGGAGGCAATGGTGCTTGATTGCAACATGAGCCCATCTTTCGGTTGTCAACGTGGCTGGGCGCTTGCGTTGAGAGTCCAACGGACCCGACGCACGCGGGAGGAATTAGCGCGAGCAAGACGCGCTTTGAGCCACTCAGATCGCCCGCGTTGGTGACGGCGGCTGGCTGAGTGCTCATGGTCCTCACTAGGGCGGGGTGGTTCCTGTCGAAGCCTACTAGAAAAAGCGATGGCGGATCAGCCATCTGATTTAACGTAATACCCCGTCAATAGCCCGCGAAACGCTTGACCGATATCGCTTATCGGATATGCTGTCTTTATGCCGATGCGCGCTACCACCGTCCGTTTCAGCGAAGATCTCTGGGAGCTCTTAGAGGAGGAGTCCACGATTCAGGGCATTAGCGCTGCCCAATTCGTCAGGGACGCCGCGATCGTCCGACTCGCGTTTCTTGCCGGACGGCGCGGTGACTCGGAGTCCGAGCATTCCATCGAGGCGATCGCGGAGCGTGCGGCCCGCCGGCAACGCAGCGAGGGCGAGTCGACCGGGGTGCATGCACCCGCGCGCCTGCGCGAACTGCACCGCTCGATGCTGCTCGACAGTCCTCCCGAGGAGAGCTTTGATCGCCTCACTCGGACCACGTCGAGCGTTCTCAACGTGCCCATCGCGCTCGTGTCGCTGGTCGACAGCGACCGGCAGTTCTTCAAGAGCTGTCTCGGACTCCCGGAGCCCTGGGCCGCGCAACGCCAGACTCCGCTCTCACACTCCTTCTGCCAGCACGTCGTCGAGTCGCGCCGACCGCTCGTCGTTTCCGATGCCCGCGAGCACCCCGTGCTACGGAACAACCCGGCGATCCGCGACCTCGGAGTGATCGCCTACGCTGGCGCGCCGCTGATCAGCCCCAACGGACAGGTGCTCGGCACACTGTGCGCAATCGACCACCAACCCAGACACTGGACGACCGAGCAGGTGGAGATCCTCTGCAACCTCGCGGCGTCGGTGCTCAGCGAAATTCAACTCCACAACAGTCAGCACAACCACGGCTAGCGGCTACATCAGCCCGAACGCGTCGGGCGCCACCACGCTCCCCCGAGGCTCAGAGCCCAGGGGCTGATCACATGCAGCGGGGCCAGGCGCGACGCGCGAACACTTAGTGCGCTTCTACAAGCAGAACTAGGTACCTGGCTAGGTCCGTAAACCGGCCTCTGATTACCGCGACGGGTTCTGCCGCCCTAACCTCGCAGCCACCAGGTCGGAGGGTCACGAGACTGGCGTCTTCATCGTGTCACTTGCAGGTCACCAACCGATGATCTTGCGCGACAGGCCTGGCCATCTCCTCGATGCGCACGGCGGCTCGCTCCAAGGCATCCTCCTCGAAGAGATAGGGCATCGCGTTGCCGAAGGCGGCGTCGGGCAGCAAGGGTAACCCCGTCGCCGTCTCGGCGATCCACCGCAGAGCGAGTTCGTGGAGGATGATCAGCGTCACGCGCTCTGTCGGTGACAGCAGGCGCCAGAGTGCCGCCGCGGGGCGACGCGCCACCCGCGCTCGTCACGCGGCATGCGGTCGTCTGGCCTGTGCGATCGGAGAAACCTGGGCATGAATTCGGACAATACGACTCTGTGTAGTAGCTTCGGCAGAGGGATGGCGCCGAGCGGGTACCTGGTAACCGACCGCGCGCAGCGCGCGGAGCCATTCACCCAGCCGCGGCCGACCGGCACAAACCACCACCAACGAGTCCGGTCGGCTGGTCACGAAAACCTCGAGGACCTCGGAAAAAGCGAACAGCCGGCGGCGTATTTCGTGCACGTTGTCGCGGCCCTGTGAGATGTGGATCTGGTAGGTCTGCACTGGATCCTTCCGAGCGGAGTGAACACTACTACGACCCATAGTACTTCACCGGCGGCCTGTGCTCTGCGCCGCCGTCGCGCCGACCATCGAGCCGGACCGGTCTGGAGCCCGGTGTGCGATCACGCGCCCGATGCCTCGGAGCATCCTGCCGAAGACCAGCTGATGGACGGGACACAGCAGATACCAGTACGCCAACCCGACGTAGCCGGCCGGATCGAACACCGTGGTCTGGCGAACCTGGACGCCGCCGTCGTCGTGAGGATCGATCTCGAATTGCAACCACAGACGGCCGGGGATTCGCATCTCCGCCGCCAGGCGTAGCCGACGGCGCGGCTCGAGCGTCTCGACGCGCCAGAAGTCGACCGTGTCGCCGACGCGAAGATCGACAGCGTCCCGCCGACCGCGTCGCAACCCGACGCCGCCGCTCAGGGTATCCAGCAATCCACGCGCCCGCCAGAACCAGTTGCCGGCGTACCACCCGGTCTGGCCCCCTAAGCGCTGGATCGGGTCGAATGCGTCCCTCGCGTCGGCGTTCACCCGGAGCACGCGCGAGGACACCAGGCGGCGCCCGAACGGGGTCGGGGCCAGTACGGCGGGCGGCGCGGACGCGAACGCGTCCGACCACCTGGTTTCGGCGAAATCGAGATCCTCGTTGATGAACGCTCGCTCCACCGCTCGTTGGAGCCCCCGGGGGCGAATCGGGAACGCCTCCAGCGAGGCGTCGGAGAGGACAACCGTCTCGTTGCGCAGGCCCTCGACGAGCGCGCCGGCAACCTGCCCGTAGACCGGGGTGATCAGGCCGAGGAAGAAGCGCGACAGTCGTGGGGTGAGCAGCGATGAGTGGAGCAGTGGTCTCCGCAGGCCGCGCTGGCGCGCGTACTCACGAATGATCTCCGCATAGGTCACCTGCTCGGCGCCACCGATCTCGAAGATCGCGCTGCGCCCCTCCTCGTGCTCGAGCGCCGCCACCAGGTACTCGAGGACGTCCTCGATGGCGATCGGCTGCGCGGCCGTCTCGACCCACGGCGGGGCGATGACCAATGGCAGGGTCTCGACGAGCGCGCGCACGAGCTCGTATGACGCGCTGCCCGAGCCGATCACGATCGACGCGCGAAACTCGATCGTCGGAACTCCTGACGAACGGAGGATCGCGCCGACCTCCTGCCGGCTCGCCAGATGCGGGGACAGCCGATCTCCGCTCCCGAGGCCGCCCAAGTAAACGATGCGGCGCACCCCAGCGGAGCGCGTCGCCTCGGCGAAGTTGCGCGCCGCCGTGCGGTCGAGCGCCTCGAACTTCGTCGAGGTCTCCATCGAGTGGACCAGGTAGTAGGCCGCTTCCACGCCCTCCATAGCCCGGCGCAGCGACGCTGGGTCCAGGACGTCTCCGGCCGATACCTCCGTCCCGTCGGCGATGCGCGTCGTCAGGGCCTCGGGCCGCCGAGTGAGGCACCGAACCCGGTGGCCCGAAGCCTCGAGTCGACGGAGCAGGCGACCGCCCACGTAGCCGGTGGCACCGGTGAGAAGAACTTGGTCGGCCATTGACCCTACTATACATCGTCGTAGGACCAGCTGCTACGCGTCGTAGTGGATCTGGGAAGGTATCGGACAAAAGCGGAGTCTTCCAAGCAGAAGCAACGCTGACCCAGCCACGGGCAATCGTTCGAGAGGTGAGGGCGCGTTGGACAATCTCCACAAGGAGCAACACGAAATGAGTCGCACAAGATTCCCACTGGTGGCGGCCGTCGCCGTCGTCGTCGCGGTAGCCATTGCAGTGATCGTGGCCACCAGCGGCGCGAGCACCACGAAGCCTCAGTCGACCGTCGCAGCCGCGTCGGCGATCTCGGTGAAGCAGACCTCGCTTGGCCCGACCCTGATCGACGCAAACGGGCGCACGCTTTACCTGTTCGAGGCCGACAGGCCCAACGTCAGCACCCTGTCGGCGGCCGGCCAGGCCATCTGGCCCCCCTTTACGGCCACCACGACACCGCGGGCGCTGAGCGGCGCGGCGGCCGGACGCATCGGGACGGTCACGCAGGCGGGCGGCGCCGCCCAGGTCACCTACAACGGACACCCGCTCTACTACTACGTCGGCGATCACAGCCCGGGTCAGACGAGCGGCCAGGGGCTGAACCAGTTCGGCGCCCTTTGGTACGTCCTGGGACCCGGTGGAAACGCTGTCACCTCCGCTTCCACCTCTCCGGCGCCCGCGAGCGGGGCCGGTTCGGCCAGGTACGGATACTGAGCGCATCTTTGCAGCAGCACGGCGCCGAGTACCCGGCTCGAAGTCGGGTCTCGGCGTCGGTCCGTAGCGCGGAGCTCAGCTCCGAAGCGGCTCCATAGCCGTTCGCGGCCACCGCGCTACTATGCGGCATAGTAATAATTTCTAAGCCTGACAGTTTGGAGTCACCCCGATGGATGCCTCGTTCGTCTGGATGATCGTCGCTTGCCTGTTCGGGGGGGCAGAGATGCTCACGATGGGATTGTTTCTGGCGGCCTTACTTCGCCGCCGTCGCCGCCGCCCTGCTGGCCGGTCTAGGCGCGGGGATTGGGATCACGCTCGTCTCGTTCGTGGCCACCGCGCCCTTCCTTCTGTTCGCGGTTCGACCGCTGGTCCTGTCGCACCGGCGAGCTCCCCCGCGAATCAGGACGGGCACCGCGGCTCTGGTCCGCACCCGCGGCCGTGGTCCTCGAGTCGATTGGGAACCACCGAGCTGGGTCGTGCAGATCGGGGGCGAAGTGTGGACCGCCCGCGCCTACGAGGACGAAGTCATCGCGGAAGGAAGCATCGTCGACATCATCGAGATCCGAGGCGCCACCGCCTGGGTCATGGAATAGGAGTTGGTCATGATTGAAATCCTCATCGCAATAGGCGTCCTCCTCGCGTTCTCGCTGCTGGTCGCCTATCGAACCGTACGGGTCGTGCCCAGGCCCGGGCGGCGGTCGTGGAGCGGCTGGGTCGCTACCAGCGCACGCTGGATCCGGGCTTGGCCGTGTTGCGGCCGTTCGTCGACCGGCTAAAGCCGCTGATCGATCTTCGCGAGCAGGTCGTGTCGTTCGCTCCCCAGCCCGTGATCACCGAGGACAACCTGGTCGTGCAGATCGACACGGTCGTCTACCTCCAGATCACCGACCCCAGGGCGGTCTCCTACGAGGTCGCCAATCCGCTCCAGGCGATCGAGCAGCTCACCATCACCACGCTGCGCAACGTGATCGGGTGCATCACACTCGAGGACGCGCTGACCTCTAATGGGGGCATCCGCGTCAACCGCGTCGAGTTGAAGTCGATCGACCCGCCCGACACCATCCAGCAGGCTATGGAAAAGCAGATGCGCGCGGAGCGCGACCGACGGGCGGCGATCCTCAACGCGGAGGGGGTCAAGCAGGCCCAGATCCTGACCGCCGAGGGGGAGCGGCAGTCCGTCGTCCTCGGAGCGCAAGGCGCTCGAGAGTCGGCCATCTTGCGAGCCGAAGGCAAGGCCCAGGCGATCGGAACGGTGTTTCAGGCCGTCCGGACGGCCGGCCAGATCCTCAACTGCTCTGCTATCAGTACCTCCAGATGCTCCCGCGTCTCGCCCAGGGCGAGGCCAACAAGGTGTTTCTGATTCCGTCGGAGTCCTCGCAGGCCTTCGGAGGCTTGCAGCGCGCGCTCGAGCGGGTGGGCTCCAGTGCGGATCCAGGCGCCGATGCTGCCCCGCGCCCAGCCGACGCCACCCGCAACGGCACGGAGCCCGACGTCTCATGACCAGCGTGAAGATGTTCGTCATCGGTGCCCTGGTGGGCACCCTGTTCGGAGCGACCTTCCTGGGCGCGATCTCGCATCTGCTGATCATCGCGCTCGCGGTCGTCGGCGCCGGCGCATTGGCCCTGGCGGGCCGCCGTCGTCGATTGGGGCGATCGCGCCGACACGGCCTGACCGCCACGCCAGACGCTGACGCATGAACGGTCAGCTCGAGGTGTCAGCGCTCGTCGATTCCCCTTGACGAGCGTCGGCGGCGGGCTCGAGCCGCGGCGGTGCGGGATCGGGTGCGCCACTGATGGAGCTCCTGAACTCCCTGAGCCCCTGGCCGAGGGCACGGCCGGCGTCGGGCAGGCGTTTCGGGCCGAGCACCAGGAGGGCCACTGCCAGGATGACGATCAGGTGGGTGGGCTCGAGTATTCCGGAGAGCATGGCGGCTTCCTTTGTCTGGGTGACTGGTCCGCGACCGCTGGATGAGGGGTCGCAGACCGGTCGGTGGAGGGGTCGGTCGGTTGAGGTCGGCGGGTGCCGCGATTAGCCGAGCTTGCGCTGCGCCGCGTCGGCTTCCCTGGCGAGCTCGTGGATGGTTCTGAAGAACTTCGGGGACTGGCCCTCGAACAGACGGTCGGCCGTGAAGCTGTCGATCGTCGCCACGGTTCCGCCGAGGTCGTCCAGCGTTGGCCGCACGATCGAGCAATCAGGCAGGGCCGGGTGCAGGAACTCGCACGGCTCGGGGAGGATGAGGTTCGTCTGGTTGAGTTCGCCGCCCTTGGCGTTGAGATCGGGGAAGGTAACGCCGGTCTCCGGATCGGTGACACCGGCCAGCGGCTGCGCCACGGCGTTGCCCGCCTTGTCGTGCCAGAGCGAGAAGTGGTTGGTCTCCACGCCGCCAATCGACACGATGATGCGCAGCACCTCGAGGCTGGTGGCCTTCAGCGCCATGATGCTGTAGAGGCTCGAGCCGCCCTGCTCGATGTATGCGAAGTGAAATCCTGCGGTGTTGGCAATCGCCTGCATCCGCGTCTCCTGGGCGCCCACCGGCGGAACCGGCGCGGGGAGGCCGGGAGGAGTGTCGGTGTCGTTGAGGGGGATTGCCGGCTCGTGCTTGATGCTGACCGCCTGTGGGAACTTGGCGCCCAAGTCAGGGTTCTTCGTGCTGCGGTAGCGGACGTACCAGCTCGTGTCCACGTCGAGCGTCTTGAGGTTGGTCAACCGACCCACCTGACGCGCGCCGGTAGCCTGACTGCTCGGCAGCTTCCGAAACTCATCAAGGTTCACCGGCTTGGCCCCTTTGGAGCGGAGGTATGCGTTCAGGAACGCGGCGTGACTCAGCTCGTCATCGGTGTTGTCTGAGATGTACTGCGGCATGTCGCTGTCGAGGTTGGACAGCGCGGCCATGTACGCCGAATTGCCGCCATTCACACCACCCAGCTCGTTGTACTGCTGCCAGAGATCGCTCTCGACCAGCTCGACCGCTGCGAGCAGACGGAGAATCGCGACGTCCCCGTTGGTAATGGTGCCGCCCGCGGCCTTCGCCTCGCTCGCGAACAACCCGGCGCCGGGCACCGCCGCAGCGCCCGCTAGCCCTACGCCCTTCAGAAACGAGCGCCGTCCGACGACGTCGCGCCACCGGCCTTCGAGGTCCTCGTCTGCCGGGATCCGGCCCTTCGGGTCAGTGGCACCGACCGACGAAACTTCTGATCTGCGCATGTCGTTCCCTTCATGATTGGGGATGATGGGTCACTAGTCAGGGTCCGCCTGGGGGAGCGGCAGGTGAAACCAGTCGAGGGTCACGAGGCGCGGTTGTGTTCTCGCCGGAGACCCCAGTTTCGCTCGTGCTTCCGGACGCCCGTTCGCGTCTGCGTCGGTCGCGGGTGTCCGGCGCGAGCCCGCCGGCTGCGTATCCCGTCGCTGATCTCCTCGAGCCACGCGTCGACGTTCGCCTCGCCTGCGTAGGCAATCAGCAGCGTGGCGGGCATCGTCGTGGCCAACACGTCGATGACGTCCGGAAAGTCGTCGAGGAGACGATCGTGTACAGAGGCCCAGTCCGTTGTCACCTCCAGGCCGGGCACCGTGAGCATGAACACGCGCGGCATCGCTAAACCTCCGTTGCAGCGGGTGCGGAGGTGGCATTGCCGGCTTCCTCGCCGGTGAGGATGCTCGCCCCAGACGGATGCGACCAGCCGTCAGCAAGGACGAGGAACACGCCGAGCGAGAGGATCGCGACGGCTTCGGCCGCGAGGGCGATCACGATCTCGATGCGATAGCCGTGCTCCATGAAGCCGAACAGCGGCGTTTGCTCGCTGATGAGCAGCGCGGCCATGGCTCCGGCCGCGACGCCGATGCCCGCCAGCGCCGCCATCGACTCGAACAGCACCCGGCCGCGGCGAGCGGAGCCTCCGATGGGATCAACAGAACGAGACCGAGGGACGTCGCCGCGATGAAATTCAGCAGGAACAGCGGTCCGATCGTCGGGACGTCGGAGAAGTGCGCCCCCGTGTATTGCTCGAGGTGGACGGCGCCGGTGACGAGCAGCGCGATCGCCGCGACGGCCCGCGCGATGCGGAGCGCCACGAGTCGGCGCCCATCACTCGACATCGTCGCTCCTGCCGCCATCGCCGGTCCGAACGTGGGAAGCTGCGCGAGCCTCCCGCCTTGCTTGCCTTAGTGTCATGGGATCTCTTCGAGTGGTATCGGGTGTCGGCCGCCGCTACGACTCTCCGTCGTAGCGGGTCTCTCCCCTAATGACACCACTGCGCGGCAAAACTTCCCACCGCCTGCAAATTAATGCTCCGCTCGCTCGTAGACATGGGCGCGCGGGTCATTCGGCGCGCGCGGGTTCATCAGACCGGGGGGCCTCGTCGGCCGCCCGGATTACGAGACGGCGCCGATCATGCGCCCCGCCGGCGCACAGAGCGGGTAACCCCGGCGCATCCCAGGCCAGCCGCCGCGGGGATGAGGGCCAGGACCATGATGCAAGGCTGATGAGAGAGAAACGGCGGCGCGAGCGTGGCTGAGCCCGCGGCCAGCTGGCCGGCGAGGATCGCGATCGCCGCCACCAAGCCGATCGTCCCCGCGGCGGCAAGACACACCAGCGTCGGAAAACGCCAGCCCGGCGGCTCCCCGAGGAGGTGATCGACGCGCAAGGGATCGATGCCGACCGAGCCGCCCGCCGGGGAGGACTCCGAAAAGGCCAGCATGGCCCGCGCCAGCGCCGAGCGACTGGCCGGGCCGGCATTGACCGCGTTCTCGTCCGCGCCGAGCTCGGCCAGGGTCTGCTGGCGACGAACCAGCTCGCCGAGGCCGGGCACGAAGAAAAGCGCACGCGCCAGGACTCGGCCGACCGCGAGTCGCAGTGGGTCGCGCCGGCGCGCATGATGCGCCTCGTGCGCGAGGACAGCGGTCAGCGCCGTCTCGTCGAGCAGCGCGACCGCCCCGGAGGAGATGTACACCCGGGGGGCGACCAGGCCGGCGCAGAATGCTTGGGGACGCTCGTCGGGGATGACGGAGGCGCCCTTCAAGTGGGTCCGGGCGTGTGCTGCCAGCCGTCGCTCTAGAGCCGTCGCCGCGGCGAACTCCCGGACCACCCCCAGATCATCATCGCCCCGACGGCCAGGCCCCCCATCGCGATCGCCAGGACGATCCAAGCGTCGAGGTTCGCAACCGGGTAAGTCAGCCTCTGGCCAAGCAGCGAGGCGTGATGCGACGCCCCGTGTGGCCCGACCCGCCAGGTCAAGAACAGCCGAGCGATCACGAAGACCGATAGCGCGAGGCCGGCCCCCGCCAGCACCAGGCCTGCACTCCACACGTGTCCCGCGGCGGCTGCGGCTCGGGGGCCCGATCGGGAGCCGGACGAGAACGTGGGCTCGTCCGCCGAAGCCCCGACCGGTTCGCTGTCGATCCTGGCGGCCATCCGCTACGTAGGATCGTAGCTGAGCCCGAGCATTGATCCTCCGCACTCTCGAGGGAGAACAGGAAGCGGCCCCGCCCGGGAGGGGGGCGGGGCCGCGGCGACGTCGGCCGCTCGGGGGGGAGGGGGCGGCCGGCGTCGAGGCGAGGGCGGGTTACGCGGCCCTCGAGCTCTGCTCAGCGGCGTGCACCGAGCGCGTGGTCGAACACGAAGTCGCCGACCTGTCCGCCCAGGGCTTGGCCCGCTTCTTCGTTGTAGCGGAAATGCTGTCCGGCGAAGATGCGGCTGGCGGAGGCCTCGTCGGCTGCCTGCGAGAAGCTCTCGAAGCTCCGTACGACTCCAGGGACCGACGGGTTGCTCAGCGAGAAGTCGAACCGGTCGGTGCCGAAGAAGTTCCGTAGCACGGTCGCCGCCGACTCGCTGATCTCGGCATGCGCGCCGGGGTAGCTTGGATCCGGCGCGGTCGCGGCGAGCGGGGCCCAGGTGGGGTCGCTCACGGCGTTTGGATTGCCCGTGTCGAGAGCGGTGATCGCCGTGACGGGACGCCACCGGTGGTAGGCGTACTTGGCGTCGTAGAGGGCGATGACACCGTCGGCGAGGCCAGTGTCGAGGAGCGCGAATACGCGGGCGTTCCCTGCCAGGGTGTTGCCGAAGGCGACGCCCGCCATCTCGGCGATCTGGTTCCAGACGTTCTGGACCGGGGCGGCGCCCCAGAACTTCCCGATCGCGGTCTGATCGGCGCTTCGTGTGGTGCTGTTCAGGCGGCCGAGCGATTTCACCTCGTTGAAGTCATCGGCGTAGCGAGCGCTCGACAGCGGCCGGCGGGGGAGGCGGGCGGAACTGGTCCCCTGACCGAAGGACGAACGGCTTCACATCCGGGAACTGCGTGAAGACCGGCTGCTGGAAGTTCGGTGGGGTCAGCTGGTACTCGCCGGGTCCGGAGCCCGGTGTGAAAGCGGGGGGAGTGACGTCGGCGCCATCGTTGGCGCGGCTGGCCAGCACGGCGCCGGCCGCCTGCTCTGCCCACCCGAATGCCCTGCTCGACGCGTGGACCGAACCCGAGCTGAGCGAGCGAGTCTTGAAACTTGGCGTCGATGGCCTGGGCCTGGCTTGGGAGCAGCGCAGTAGCGCAGTCCGTGCGGCCGCCGCGGCCGCGGCATCCGGTGATGCCCTTCGCGTCCCTCGTAAGGGGAACGGGTACGGGCGGGTCCACCCTCGATCGCGTTGACGGCGTCATACACAGAGAGTTCGGTGATCGCCATCGTGCGGGTCGGATGGATCGTTGCCGGTTGGGCTCCCGGGACTTGGAGGAGCTGGAGCATCTCCTGGTTCCACTGGATCACCTGGTCGGGCTGGACGGAGCTTCCGTCCCCCGTGAGGTCATGCCTTCGGCTGGTGTGCGCCAAGCTGGTGGCGGCCAGGGTCAGTGAGGCGAGGACGGCTAGGGCGAGCACTGCGATGCGCTTCATTGGCATTCCGTTTCTGTTGGTTTACGCTGGGGGGACTACTATACCATGTAACACTACGAGACGTAGTAGATACCCCACAGACCCCCCTTCGCGCCACATTGACGGAATCAGGAAGGTTTCCGTCTCATAGGTGTCTGTACGAGTATTGACCTACTACGCCGTGTCGCATAACGCGACTACGCCCGAGAGAGAACTCAGGAGTTGACCGGAATGAACCTGAAGAGAGCACCTCGCGACCGCCGTCCTCGCCTCGAGTTTCTGGACGCGCTGATGGACACCTATGTGCAGTGGCGCGGAGAAAGCCGCGCCGTGGCCGAGTCGTATCGTTGCTGGCATTCGGCAGCCGCGCCCGATCGCGACGCCGCGTTCGACGACTACCTCGCGGCACTCGATCGCGAAGAGGACGCAGCTGGCGATTACCGGCGAGTTGTCGAGCAGACGCATGGCGATGAGCTAGCCCGCGCTCCCGAACGTCGGTATGCGGACGGCCCCTAAGGGTGCCAGCGCCTGGTGGCCCACGATGAGTGATCGGCCGACAGCGATGCCCGCAGGTCGTCTCCGGCGGACGGCCAAGGTTGGTGGCCTGTTGGGGGGCGAAGTAACCAAGGCGTACGCGACGAAGGCGGCCAACGTCTTGCGATCGGAGGACGATCGCGCGGCGGCCAATCAGCGCCGTCGCCTGGACGCGGCGGATCACATCGTCGAGGTTCTCAGGCAGATGAAGGGCCCGGCCATGAAGCTGGGGCAGATGGCTTCGATCTTGGACCTGGGCGGATTGCCACCCGAGGAGGCGGACCGGCTTCAGACCAAGTTAGGCGAGCTGCGCGACCGCGCCCCTCAAGTTCCGTTCAGGGACATGCGCCGGGTGATCGAACAGGACCTCGGCGAGCCGGTCGAGGACCTGTTTGCCGAGTTCAATCCAGATGCCGTCGCGGCCGCCTCGATCGGCCAGGTCTACCGAGCCCGTCTTCACGACGGCCGTGAAGTCGCGGTCAAGTTGCAATACCCGCACGTTGGCTCCGCGGTGCGCGCCGATCTGCAGAACCTCGGCCTGATCATGCGGGCAGCCAAGCGGTTCGCGCCCGGGCTGGACCCCGCGACCACCGCATCCGAGCTTCGCGAGCGCATCAGCGAGGAACTCGACTACGAACACGAGGCGCAGGCCCAGCGCGCCTTCGCGCGCCGGTGGCGCGGGCATCCGTTCATCGTGATACCGAGCGTAGTCACCAGCCTGTGCCGGGAGCGGGTGCTTGTCACCGAGTGGATCGACGGCGTCGGCTTCGAGGAGATGCGGGCGGCAGCGCAACCTACTCGCGATCGGGTCGGCGAGATCGTCCTTCGCTTCTATCTTGGCTCGCTGTACCGCTTTGGGAATTTCTCCGGCGACCCTCATCCGGGCAACTTCCGCCTGATGCGTGACGGACGCGTCGCGTTCCTCGACTTCGGGATGACGAAGACGGTCTCTCACAGCAGAGTCGACTGCGAGCTGGGCGTCATTCGGGCCGCCCTCGAGCACGACGCGCATGCTGTCCACGCCGGGCTGGCCGCCCTCGGGTTCTTCGGGCTCGACGATCCCCGGTTCGATCCCGCGCTCGTGCTCGAGCACGTGCGTGCGATCAACGCCTGGTACGTCGACGACAAACCGGTCACGCTGAGTCCACAGTACGTCTCGACGCTCCTGGCCCACGCCGGCGATCCACGGTCGAAGTACTGGGATCTGACGAGGAACGAGACTATCCCGGCGGAGTCGCTGTTGTCCAGCCGGATGCAGGTGATGACGCTCGCCACGGTTGGTCAGCTCGGCGCCACGGTGAACTGGCACCGCGTCATGTCCGAATGGCTCTACGGCTCGGCCCCCACCTCACCCCTCGGGGTGGCCGAGGCGGAGTTCTTTGGACTCCCCGTCGCCTCGTCGACGGCGAAGGCGGCCTGACGATGAAGCGCGACGAGGTCGGCCGGACAATGGTCGCGGGAGTCGTGTTGATTCTGGAGCTCCCCGTCCTACTGCCTTCATCGTCGGCGCCGTCGTCAGCGGCGTGATCGTTCGCGTCGCACGGCTGGCCCGCCGGCGAGCAGCTTGAAGCAGCCCGCGAACGCGAGGATGCTCATCACGAGGACACACGGTCGCGATGAGAGGATCGGCAGGTTGAAGGTCGCGTGCGCGCTGGCGGTCTCGCTGCTCCACCACACGACCAGGCCGACCGCCGACAACACGCCGACCGAAGCAGCCAGGAGCCATGCCGGCAGCCGCCAGCTGGCCTGCTGACCCAGCAGGGAGTCGACCCGTTCGGGCGAGATCCCGGTGACGCCCGCCGGCGCGTTCTCATCGAACACGAGCAGCGCCGAGGCCAGCGGCGCTTCCCGACCCGCGCTGGCGTGGACCGCCGCTCGGTCCGCGTTCAGCTCAGCGACGTCCGCGTAGCGATCGCAGAGAGGCCTCAGAGCGGGGAGGAAGAAGAGCGCCTCGCTGAGGACCCGGCCGCAGGCGATGCGCAGCGGGTCCCTCACCCGCCGGTGATGATGTTCGTGCGCGAGCACCGCGTCGAGCTCCGCGTTCTCGAGCAGCTCGACGGCTCGCCGCGATATGTACACCGCGGGGCGGAGGTAGCCCGCGCAGAAGGCCTGGGGCCGCGGGTCCCGGATCACGCTGACTCCAGGGTCTCGTGCCAAGGGCTCCGCCGTTTGCAGGACAGCCCTGAAGCGCCGGTACGCCGTGAGCTGGCGCCAAGCCCCGCGGACACCCACTGCGAGCACGACCGCTCCGAGCAGCCCGAGCGCCAGGAGCACCGCTCCCGCACCGTTGACCCTCGGATACGTGAGGTGAATCCCCGCGAGCACGACCTGGTCCGACCCGGCCGAGGCGTGATGGACCGATGCGAGCGTCGTGATTAGCGACGCCACCGTAAGGCCCACGCCGGCACCGCCCAGCGTGACCGCCAGCCCAAACACGTAGCGATGTCTTATCTCATTTGCGGCGGGCAAGGCGCTGGAGCGATCGACGGTGGGCTGGATCGAGCTGGGCCATCTGGCGGGCGACATGCGCGAGCGCGACCTCGCCGAACTGCTCGACGATCGAATCGATCGTCGCGCCGGCGCGCAGATCGGCGTAATCCTCTCGCGTGTGCACTGCCCGGTAGAAATCGGTCTTCCCCTGGCGCCGGCGGATCAGCAGTCCCTTGGTGTCCAGCCGGGCCATGATCGTCATGTAGGTCGTGTAGGCGCGCTCGGTAGCGTCTCGAGCGTTCACGGCCTCCATGACGTCGCGTACACACGCTTCGTCACGCGCCCAGACCTCCTCCATCACCGCTTCCTCGAGTTCGTGAAGTGGAGGAGGGATCGGAGGATCGGTGTTCGTCGTCGCGGATGCCACGGTCTCAGGCGGCTTTCCCGGCGGGTGGAACTTCTGCGCCCGATCGGGGAGCGAGGTGGGCGAGCACTCCGGCGCCGAGGGGCCCGGTCTGCTCCGGTCCCGTGGGGGCCCGGCGAATCTGCTCGCCCAGGAGGCGGCACTGGATCGCGGCGCGCTGGTATTCCCGGGTCCAGTGTCGCACCGCGACGTGATGACCGGCCCGCCGAGCCCGCTCAGCGCGGTCGGCGCAACGCTCCGCCAGCCTGGCCTGGTCGGCCCGCATCGCACACGCCTGCTCGACCGGCAGGTCTCCTTCAACAACCGCCGGCGCGGGCCTCCGCATCGTCACGTTCTTCAAGTGCTCTTTCATCTCCGATCTCCTTTCGTACTATGCAGCATAGTAGCTCATTCCGGGGAGGTTAGCCAAATCGTCTTTCGCACCCGAGCCGGGAGCTGCTGAGCCGCGAACGGGAGTCCGGCTGGTTGCTATGATGCGTCGTAGATGGCGCTGCGAAAACGCACCAAGCCCCGCGCGACGTCGGCTCCTCCCGCGCTCCACGAGCTCGAGTCCGAGGTCATGGAGGAGCTCTGGAGGTCAGGCGAGAGCTCGGTACGAGCCCTCATGGAAAGGCTGAACACCCGCGCCGAGAATCCCCGCGCGTACACGACCTACATGACGATCATGGCCCGGCTTCACAAGAAGGGCCTACTCAACCGACGGCGCGAGGGCAAGACCGACTACTACGCCCCGGTCTACACGCGCGCGGAATACATGGCCCTCCGCAGCCAGTCGGAGGTCGAAGCGCTCGTCGACCAATACGGCGACGTCGCTCTGAGCCACTTCGCGCAACAGATGGCGGAGCTCGACCCAGCGCGCCGCCGCGCCTTGCAGCGGCAGGCCCGCAAGGGCTGAACCCCCGCGGGTGCGGTGCGGTGCTGACGCTCGACGGCGGCCGACGTCGCCTCGCTGCGCCCCCGAAGAATAAGTCCTATTCCGCGTAGTACTTAGATCGAGTATCTGCTACGATAAGTAGTAGATGCCCCTGAGCCTTCCCGCACTCGCTTCGATCGGTCATGTGGTGGCCGGCCGCGCCCAGATGGGCACCTCGCTGAGCTTCCACCTGTTCTTCGCGGTTCTCGGCGTCGGTCTGCCGCTGATGATCCTGATCGCCGAGGGCATGCACCTGCGCACCGGCGACCCGGTTTGGCGCGCGCTGGCCCGGCGGTGGTCGAAGGTGTTCGGGGTGCTGTTCGCGGTGGGTGCGGTGTCGGGCACGATCATCAGCTTCGAGCTTGGGCTCGTTTGGCCCCGGTTCATGGCCTACGCCGGCGGGATCATCGGCCTGCCGTTCTCGCTCGAGGGGGCCGCATTCTTCCTCGAGGCGATCTTCGTCGGCCTCTATCTGTACGGCTGGGACCGGGTTTCGCCTCGCGTGCATTGGCTCTTCGGGTTCCCGATCGCGGTGTCCGCGGCGGCGTCCGCGTTCTTCGTGGTGACAGCCAATGCCTGGATGAACGTGCCGCGTGGATTTCAGCTCGTGCACGGTCGCGTCACGCACGTCGATCCGATCGCGGCTATGTTCAATCCGGCCTGGGCGACCGAGACGTCGCACATGATCTTCGGCGCTTACCTGGCTACGACGTTCGGTGTCGCGAGCGTGTACGCGGTGGGAATGCTACGGGGCCGGCGGAACGCCTACCACCGCAAGGCGATCGCGGTCGCCCTTTCGACGGCGGCGATCCTCGCTCCCCTCCAGGTCGGCGTCGGCGATCTGCTCGGACGCACGGTGGCTGCCAACCAACCGGCCAAGCTCGCCGCGATCGAAGGAGTCACCCACACCGAGCGGAGCGCCGGACTGAACGTCGGCGGGATCCCGATCCCCGGACACTCCGGGCGGCATCCTGAACATCAAGGTCCCTCACCTTCTCAGCCTGCTCGCCTTCGATCGGCCTGGTGCCCCGGTGCGCGGCCTGGACACGTTCCCCAAGGCCAACCGGACACCCCTGGCCGGGCCCGTGCGACTCGCCTTCATCGGCATGGTCGGGATCGGCACGGGCCTGGTCGCCCTCACGCTGTTCTACTGGCTGCGCCGGCGGCGCACCGAGAGCCGTCTGACCCTGCTGGCGCTCGTGGCGGCGGGCCCGCTGGCCTTTTTCGCCAACGAACTGGGCTGGCTCGTGAGCGAGTTCGGGCGCCAGCCGTGGATCGTCTACGGCGTCTTTCGGACCTCGAGCGCGATCACCACCGCGCCCGGCCTGGGGGCCACGTTCAGCGCGTTCACGCTTCTCTACGTCTTCCTCAGCGGGCTCACCGTCTGGGCGGTCAGACGCCTGGCGGCAAAGCCGCTCGAGGGCCTCCCCGAGTCATCGCTGCAGGCCGCGTGACATGAGCCTGGCCGCGATCCTCGGCGTCGTACTCGGTCTCTCGTTGACCGCTTACGCGATCTTCGCCGGCGCAGACTTCGGCGCCGGGGTGCTCGACCTCTTTGCCGGGGCACGGCCGTCTGAGCGATCCGCGATCGCCGACACGATCGGACCGCTGTGGGAGGCCAACCACGTCTGGCTGGTCTTCTCGATCATCCTTCTGTTCTCGGCCTTCCCCACGGCCTTCGCCGCCGTGGGCAGGGCGCTGCTCGCGCCGCTGACGATCGCCCTCGTCGCGATCGTGCTCCGCGGCGCCGCTCTCGGACTGCGGGCGAGCGGCGATATCCAGGCCCCAGACGGGCGCCGCCTCAGCGCGCTGTTCGGGATCGCGAGCATTGGCGCGTCGTTCCTGTTTGGCGCGGTGGCGGGCGGGATCGCCGCAGTCTCCAGCTCGGGGAGCGCCGCCGTGACCGCCACGCCGGCCGTCCCGTGGCCGAGCCTGTTCGCGCTGACCTCGGGCGCGCTCGCCGTGGCGCTGTGCACCGAGTTGGCGGCGAGCGTCATGGCCCTCCGGATGACGCGGGCGGGACATACGCAGCTGGCGGTCCGATTTCGCCGGCGCGGCCTGCAGTCCGGGGTCGGCACGATCGCGCTGAGTGCGCTCGCGCTCGGCGTCGCGCGCTGGAAGGCGCCGGCGCTGTCGGATCGGCTGCTCGGGCCGGAGCTGCCGGTGATAGTGCTCGGCTTCGCCGCGGGCATCACATCGGCACTGGCATTCTGGGCCGGCAGCGATCGCCTCGCCCGCGGTGCCACCATGCTGACTGCGGTGACGGTCATCTGGGGCTGGATCCTCGCGCAGTCGCCTCATCTCATCGGCTCGCTGACCGTCCACAGCGCGGCCGCGAGCGGCCCGGCACTGACGGCCCTCGCGATCGCGATGGGGGTCACGCTCGTGACGGTGCTCCCTGCCCTGTTCCTGCTCTTTGGCGTCTTTGCTCACCCCGTGACGGAGGAAACCCGATGATGCGCTTACGAACCCTGGAAAAGCAGGCGCGACTCCCGCTGGCGGCCAGCGCCGTCATGCTTTGGGTGGCGGTGGGACCTTGGGTCTGGGGTTTCGCCGGCAACCGCTCGGCCGTCGCCAATCACGTCTTCCTGGTGTTCGCGTTCGGCCCGCTCGCGCTGCTGATCGCCGCGCTGCGACCAGCGGCATTCGCCACGTTGGCCGGCGCGGTATGGATCGTGCTGAGTCCCTGGGTGCTCGGGTACGCCACGACTCACGCGGCATGGGCGGACGAACTGATCACCGGTCTGCTCCTGATCGTCCTCTGCCTGACGGCCGTCGGGCTGGCCCCGGTCCCCGTCAAGCGGCCTGCCCGCGGAGCCGGGACCCTGTCCCGCCTGCGCGGCGCGGCCAAGCGAATTCCGTCGAGTTCGTAGGGGATCATCGCGATGACGGCTCAGCATTCAACGCGGCTTCGACGCGCGGTCATGTCGCGGTCGGTGCTCGGATCGCTCGCGGCGCTCGCCGTCGCGTTCCTGGCCGTTTCCCAGCTGAGCGGCCTTCCGGCCCGCCTCCTCGCGGCCTGTCCCGGATGGACGGCATTCGCGGGCGTCCTCGAGCTGCTCTCGATCGCGGGGTTCGTGCTGGTTTTCAAGCTCGTGTTCGGCGGCCGGCTGAGTTGGCGCCAGAGCTTGCCAGTCGGCCTGCGCGGACTCGCCGCCAGCACGGTGCTTCCGGCGGGGGGCCTGATCGGCCCGGCCGCCGCCGCGCGGGCGGCAGGCCCTAATGACCTCCCGCTCCGAGTCACGACCCGGTCCGCCATCGCATTCCTGATCCTGACGACGGCACCCGGGGTGTTCGTGCTCGGCGGCCTCGGGCTGCTCGTGTGGGAACGCGGTGCGCCCGGCCCCCACAAGGCTCTACTGACGCTCGTGCCCGCGGGCATAGCGTTCGCCCTGATCCTCACCACGTGGCTCATCCGCGACCCAGGACCCAGGGACCCGGTCGCCATCCGGGGTGGAGCCGCGGAAGCCCACCACCTCCTGGCCTCACTCAACTGGCAGCTGCTCGGGGTGCTTGCCTACTACGCAGGTGACAACGCCGTCCTGTGGGCCACGTTTCACGCCTACGGCCATGCCCCGCCTCTGAGCATCATCGCGATGGGATACCTCGTGGGCTCACTCACCGGCGCTCTACCGTTACCCGCCGGGCTCGGCATAGCCGAGGGCGGCATGATCGGCGCGCTCGTCCTCTACGGGGCGCCCGCGGCACCGGCGGCCGGCGCAGTGCTCCTCTACCGAGCCGTGTCCCTCTCCTTACCGGTCATCCTCGGAGCACTCGCATGGCGCCGGTCACTCAGCCACTTTCCACCAACTAGAGCGGCACGGTCGAGAGGACCTCTGGGCCACGCGGTCGAGCCACGACATCGTCCCCAGGCCTGACCGACCACGACGGAGGGAACAACCGAGATCATGGGCGCCGACGGGATCGCCCAGGACGCCGCGACCCTCCCGCTCAACAGGCCCGCGACCGTCGATGAAATCGCCCGCGTCGTTGCCTTCGCCCCTCCCCGCTCGCCAGCTACGTCATCGGCGCGATCATCGCCGCCGACGGCGGACGCACCGCCGTCTAACCGACACGAATCGTCTTCCGCCATGCCGCCAGTGGATTTCTCCTGCCCTGAGACGCTAAAGCGGCGATCCCGGCGGACGGCGATGACGGGGGCTCAAGCTCCGCGGGATGCCCGTGCGCGCATCGGCTTCGGGGTGATGAGACTCCTGGACCGCGAGCGCGGAGGGCGTCGTCGTCCCGCGGCCGCGGTGGCGGCCGCGGTGGATCACGTGCAGTCTCGCAAAACCCTCATCCTTGGACGTGTTACGGAAGTGTCAGACCGCGGGATTGCGTTTGTTCGTTCGGATCGCTCCCTGTCTTGACCGACGCGGGTTTGCTCGACATTGCCTCCCAGGTCGGCTCCAGCGCAGCGCAGGTCGCGCTGGCCCTGGGCGCTGAAACTTTCCCCCACCATCCTGTTGATCCCCGGCACCGCATCCACGGAGCGTCTCAGCGAAAACCTCGCCGCAGCCCCAGGTCCGGCTCACCGACTCGGCGATGCGCACGCTAGGGCGGCTCGACGAGAGGCTCGCCTCATGTCTCGCTCCACAGGATGACCATCGAGCGCTCAGGGCGCGGACTAAGGACTTCTTGGATTCGACCGCCGGCCAGTGGCGCCACGATCCTCGAGATCGACGAGCGGACCAGGTGTCAACAACCAGTCGGCTCCGTCGCAGTTCTGTGACCAAAGGAGAAGGCAATGGGCACACCGGAGATGACGACCGTGAGCTCAAACGATGCGCCCGTTGCGGCCAGCGGCGCGGTGGATCCAGCGAAGCGCGGGATAGAGAGCCAGCGCGCCAGCGACTCGCCTGATCGGTCGGCCCGCCCCTCTCGCAATGCGGAGGTCGCCGAGCATTGGATTGACGGCGAATGGATGGGGTCGGACACCGTCTCGGAGTCGTTCAACCCGGCGACGGGGGAGGTTCTGGGCCTGTGGGCTGACGGGGGCGAGGACGAGGCGCGCGCGGCTGTCGCGGCCGCGCGGCGCGCGTTCGACACCTCACTCTGGTCCCGGGATCGCAGCCTGCGCCACCAGGCCCTGAGCGAGATGGCCGACCGTTTCGACGCCCACGCGGAGGACCTCGGTCCGCTGGTGACAAAGGAGAACGGCAAGAAACTGCCCGAGGGCATGCTCGAGGCGACGCTTCCCGGTGTCACCCTCCGTCACGCCGCGAGCCAGGCGCTGACCGATACCGGCATCAGTGCCGAGGTTGCGCCGGGTCAATGGTTCAGCACTTACGCCGAGCCAGCCGGCGTGGTCGGCGTGATCGTTCCGTGGAATTCGCCCGTCGTCCTGCTGATCCGATCGCTCGCTCCTGCCCTGGCGGCGGGGAACACGGTCGCGGTGAAGATGCCGGGGCAGACCGCGCTCGTCGCCAACCTGGTCTCCCGGATCATCTCCGAGGTCAAGTCGTTGCCGTGCGGCGTGGTCAACATCTTCACCGAATCCGGCAATACGGGCGCTCCGTACCTGGTCGCGTCGCCCGATGTTCAGGTCATCAGCTACACGGGCAGCACGGTGGTCGGGCGGATGGTCGCCGCAGCCGGTGCCCCGACGCTCAAACGGATGAACCTCGAGCTCGGCGGCAAGACGCCGATGATCGTGTTCGACGACGCCGACCTGGAGGCCACCGTTCCCCTGCTGGTCGCCGCCGTCACGACCTTCGCCGGACAGTTCTGCATGACTGGGTCGCGGATCCTGGTGCAGCGCGGGGTGGCGGACGAGGTCCGTGCCCGCCTGGCGAGAGCGTTTGAAAGCGTCCGCGTCGGTGACGGACTGGACCCGGACACCGACATGGGCCCACTGGTCGACAAGCCCAACGTCGCCCGCGTTGACGGCTTGGTCGAGTCCGCTCTCGCCTACGCCAAGCCGATCGTGCGCGGTGGCCCTGCGACGGACGGCGCCCTCGCAGGCGGCGCGTTCTATCGGCCGGCGCTGCTCGAGGTCGACGACGTGAACACCGAGATCGTGCAAAAGGAAGTCTTCGGTCCGGTCGCGACCTTCGAAGTGTTCGACAGCGAGGCCGACGCGATCTCACGGGCTAACGCCACCGAGATGGGCCTGTCGGCCGGCATCTTCACCAACGACATCAACGTCAACCGACGGGTAAGCCGCGAGATCCAAGCCTGCACCGTCTGGACGAACGCGTGGGCGGCGATCAACGACGGGTTCGCCGAGGGCGGCTACAAGCAGAGCGGTATCGGCCGCCTGCGCGGTCCGCTCGCGATCACCGAGTTCCAGGAGGCGAAGACGGTCGTGCACTCAATTCCGCCGGCTCAGGCCTAACCCGCCCTGAAACCAATCCCAGTTGCCGGAGCGCCGCACGCCGTGGTCCATCCGGTGTCAAGACTCAAGAAAGGAGAAATGGCGTGTCCGCAAATCCGATCGAGGTCGTCGGCCAGTGGTTACAGAATCTGCTGGATCCTGACGTTGTGAACCGCTCGGTGGCCCCGACCTACGTCTCGCTCAACACGGAGGACACCGAGCTCAACCGGATCATGCCGTGGGCCGGGACGTCGCACGGCCCGCAGGCGTTCCTGGACAACCTCGGCGCGATGTTCACCCGCTGGGAGAACCCGGGTTTCAACGTGACGGTGATGTTCGCGTCGGACGAGAACGTGGCCGTGTTCGGGGACTTCCGCTACAAGTCGCACTCGCTGGGCAAAGTGGTGAGCTCACCGTTCTCGATTCTGGTGAAGGTCGTCGATGGGAAGGTGACCTACCTCCAGTTCCTCGAGGACAGCTACGCCACCGCGGCCAGCTTCCGCAAGAACGGCTCCTGGACAGTCCAAACGGAGCCCGACGCCGAACCGTTCGAGGTGTGAGATGACCATCACGAACCGGATTACGCTTACGGCAGAGCCGTCTGAGCGCACAGAATCACCTAGATCCCTTCGCCTCAGCGAGACAGGTCCAGGTTCTGATCACACCGGCACAAGCCGCGTCCTCTACCGGCTGGATGCGAGCATCCGCGTCGAGGGCTCGCACAGCCGCGCGATCGCCGACATCGTCGAGCAAGAATGGCGGAGCGCCCATCCCGAGGAGCCGATCATCCGCCGGCACATCGGAGTCGACCCGATCCCCGCCCGGGCGTGGGCAACCGCCGTGTCCGCCAGCGGGGCGCCGAAAGAGTCGCAGTCCGAGGAGCAGAAGTCGGCGCTCGCGCTCGCCGCGACCCTGACCGACGAGCTCGTCGCGGCGGCCGCGCTGCTGTTTGCCGTCCCGCTCTACAACTTCGGCGTATCGCAGCACTTCAAGGCGTGGGTCGACATGGTGATCACCGACCCTCGGATGGCCGCCGGTGCTGAGCCCGTGCTCGAGGGCACGCCCGCAGTTCTCGTGACCGTGCGCGGCGGAAACTATCGGTCCGGCACCCCCCGCGAGGGATGGGACTACGCGATCGGATGGATGCGGCGCATCCTCGCCGACGTCTGGAAACTCGACCTGAAGGTCGTCGAGCGTGAGTTCACCCTCGTCGGCGTCAACCCGGCGCTTGACCAGTTCAAAGATCTCGCCCTTGAGCTGCGCGAGGAAGCCGAAGAGCCGGCGCGGCGAACCGGCCGTCAGCTTGGCGCAGCAGTCGCCAGTACCTCCTCGGTCAAAGCCGCCCCGTACCGCCAACCATTCCGATCCCATGGAGAAGCGGCATGAGCACATCCCAGCCACATATGACCTGGCGAAGAGCCGTATCGATCCTTTGGTTTCCCGTCTTCTTCGCGATCGTCCTACCCGTAGCGTTTGAGGTTGTCTATCACCAGCCTAAGCCGCATAACATGCCGATCGCCGTAGTCGGCGGCGCCGGGCAGGTGAGGCTGGTCACCAACGAGCTGAGCGGCGTCGACGCAAGCGGATTCGAGGTACGTGACATGCGGTCAGCTGCGGCCGCGACGGCGGCGGTAGCTAACAGGAAGGTTGCTGCGGCATACGTCGGCGGCCGCGTTCCGAGTCTCTACGTGGCTCGGTCCGCGGCACCGCTCCGGGCGACCTACCTGCAGGGAGTATTCACGACGATCGCCGGCAAGAGCGGCACGCCGCCACCCCGGATCGTCGACCTTGTGCCGCTGGCATCTGGCGACGGAGGCCTGGGGATCTTCTTCTTCGTGTTTCCGCTGATGATGACCGGAGTCATCACGGCGATCGTCTTGTTGCAGCTGGCGGCCTGGGGAACCGGTCGGCGCATCATCGTCGTGGCCGTGGTCGGCGCGATTGGCGTGTTGGCCGCGTTCTTGACCGCTGTCGATCTACACGTCCTTCCCAGCAAGCCGCTATTGCTCGCCTACGCCTTTGTGCTCACGCAGGTCTACGGACTGTTGATGGTCGGCGCCGCCCCGTTCCTCAAGCAGTTCTTCCTCCCGGTTTCCCTGACGATCGCGTTGATCCTCAGCGTTCCGGCCAGCGGAGGCACGGTGGCGCCGGACATGATGCCGGCGTTCTTCCGTGACCTGTCCTACGCGATGCCACTCTCGCAGGCCGTGAAGTCACCCGCGGCGTCGCCTACTTCAACAACACCGGTATCACTCAAGCGACGCTGGTGCTGGGGTTGTGGGCGGCCATCGCCGCCGCGACGGTCGCGATGGCCTGGCTTCGACAGTCGCGTACGCGGCTACCGGGCGCCCAAAGCATCGCTCGTAGGAACCGAGCCGCCTCGCGCGGCCCAGACCCTCACCGCTCGTCCCCGGTGATGCCAGGGGCACAACTCACACAACCAACGAAGTAACACAGGAGGCTGACAAATCATGAAAGTGGCACTCACCGGTTCAACCGGATTCATCGGATCTCACATCCTCGCCGAACTGCAAGGGCACGGGCACGAGGTCACCGCGCTCGTCCGCGAAGACCCCGAGATCGTCACCGCTCGCGGGGCCATCCCGGCCGTAGTCGACCTCTACGACCGCCCCGCCGTCGTGAGACTGCTGAGCGAAGCTGATGCGGCGATCCATACCGCCAGTCCCGGTGACGAGACGAGCGCGAACCTGGACGCCGCGGTGGCCGATGCCGCCATCGAGGCATTCGCCGGCACTGGCAAGCCCTACCTCCACATCAGCGGCGTGTGGATCTACGGCGACAACACCTCGATCAGCGAGGAGTCGCCGATCAACCCGCCCGCGCTCGTGGCATGGAAAGAACCGATCGAACGCAGGATCCTCGACGCCAAAGACATGCGCGGCGTCGTGATCGTCTCGAGCGTCGCCTACGGCGACGGCGGAGGAGCGGTTCCCGGGCTGCTGCTCGGTTCACCCCGAGACGACGCCGGCAACCTCATCATGATCGGCACCGGACAGCAGCACTGGTCGACGGTCCACGTCGCGGACCTAGCCGACTTCTTCCGGCGCGTACTGGAGTCCGACTCCGCACGCGGCAACTACATCGTGGGAGACGGACGAAACCCGGCAGTCGCGGAGCTCACCGAGGCCGCCGCCGTCGCGGTCGGCGCTCCTGGAGCAGTCCCCGGATCCGACGACGAGGCTCGAGCACGCTTGGGCGACTATTTCGCCGAGGTCGTCCTCCTCGACCAGGGCACCTCCGCCGCCAAGGCTCGCGACCGGCTCGGCTGGCATCCGAGTCATCCAGTCCTCGTTGACGAACTCCGCGAAGGGAGCTACCGCAAAGTCACGGCATGACCGACCCGCCCAAGGCCGGAGGTGCGCAGACAGCGCGATCAGAACCACCTCCGGCCTCATCGGCGATCGTGTGAGCCAGCGCAGCGACGGTCCGCTGGTCGCCTCGCCGGCGCGATGCTGCTTTCCGAGTGTTGCGACAGCGAGTCGATCGAGCTGTCTGCTGGCTGCGCGATGTCCAGCCAGCTCCAAGCCATTAGCGACGCGATCGGTTCGCGGCGATTCTGCAAACGAAAGCCCGCTACCGGCATCGAGGAGGAGGAGCGATGCCGGCGAGCACCGCCGCACCGTCGCACACGTCCGGGAATGCGAGTGCGTGGTGGATCCGGTCTGTCGCAGGTCCGGCGAATTTGACAGCGAGTCTCGTATGTGCGGCGTCGGCTGCATCGCCACGGCCATGGGGTGCTCGTGGCGCCGTCATCCGGTAGCCCGAAGAGGCTGCTTACTGACGTCGTCCGCGCGCTAATACCGACGTGCCGAGTCCGTCTGGGCGACGGTTGCTCGCGCAACTGGTCACAAGTTTATCCGGCGCTTAGGAACATCAACAGACCGGATAACAGTTATATGGTTATTTGCAGGGAAAAGTGGAGCTAGCCGGACTCGAACCGGCGACCTCCTGGGTGCGATGCATCGCCAGTGCGAAAGGACGGGCAACGCCGGGTCGCGAATCGCCTTTATTTACTGGTCTTTGGCTTCGGCGCAGGCCGGGCCTGGTGCGGCCTGCCGGTATGCATGTACCCGTTTGGTACCCGCGCGTTTGACCCCGACGCCCACAGCCGCGATTCCGCTGAACTGTTCCCGTCCCTTCGAGCCTACGTGATCCGAAGGATGTGTTTGTTGATCGAGCGATCCCCTCGGTCTGCCCAGCATCGACGCCCGATCCGACGACGGCCTGGATGGCCGTCGTCGGATCGGGCGTAATCCCGCGGAAGGCGACGTTGGCAGCGCCAGTCCTCCCCGCGAATCGCCGCAGCCGTCGCCAACCCACTGACCGGATGAGGGACTCGATGCCGTTCTCGGACAAACAGCCCGGTCCCGTCAGAGGGCTCCCGCGCCCGGCCTTGGAAGCCGACACCTCGAACCGCGCTCGTTCAGCCCGCTGCGTCGTTGTCGAGACGCGTTCCCTACGGAATCGCGCCCAGCAGCTCCTCACAGATGCTGATCCGCGTGATCGGCGCCGGCGATCGCATCCTCGCGGCAGTGCACTCGTCTGGGCCGATCGACCGCGCGCGCCTGCAACCGTGGCAGGTGCTTCTCTCGTTTGAGTGGCTCATCGGTGTGGTGGGGTGATGGTGATTCCGGCGCAGCAGAGGTAGATGAGTGCGATCAGCGCGTGGGGTGAGTGGAACCCGTAGCTGCGGTGGCACAGTAGCCGGATCTTGTTGTGCAGGCCCTCGAGTCTCGCGTTGGTTAGGTCGAGGCGGATCGCGGCGAGGATTCCGTCGCGGTGGCGGCGCAGGGTGCGGGCGAGTCGGACGAATGGTTTGAGCTTGGAGCGCACGGCCCAGGCGATCCAGGCGGCCAGGTGCGCGGGTGCTTGGGCTGCGTCCTTGAGTTGGTAGAGCGCGCGCAGCTGCTCCTTGAGTAGGTAGGCGCGGTAGAGCCGCTGGTTGGTCTGCTGGATCCCGGCGAGCGCCAGGCGTTGGCGGTCGGTGAGCTTTTCGGGCGCTTTGAGCAGCGCCCAGCGGGTGTGCTTGATCCACATCCCGCCCGGGGTCTGCGAATGGCCCCTGGTCTGCCACTCGCGCATGCGAACCTCGTCCACCGCGGCGCCGGCGAGGGCGACCACGTGGAACGGGTCGAACGCGATCTCAGCGTGGGGTAGCCAGGTGCGGATCGCGCCTGCGTAGGTCTGTGACATGTCGATCGAGACCGCCCGGATCGAGTCCTTGCGGTCGCCGAGGAGCTCGAAGAACTCGCCCAGGGTGTGGCCGCTGCGGCCGGGGGCGCTCCACACGATCCCGCCGGTTGCGTGGTCGGCGACGTTGGTCAGGTACCGCCGGCCGTGCCGGTAGGAGATCTCATCGACGCCGATCTGGATCAGGCCGTCCAGACGACGGTCATCCAGGTGGTCGGCCACCACCCGCTCGATGATCCGCCCGACCGTGTCCCAAGCGACGCGCAACAGCGACTGGACCTGGCTCTTGGCCATCCGCTGGGCGCAGAACGCGACCAGATCCTCGAACTCCCGGGTGTGCCGCGCGCCGCGCCGAGCCCACGGGACCGCCTCGACCCGCACCCCGCAATCACGGCAGTCCACCCGTCTGAGCTCGTACTCCAGAAAACAGCGATGACCGGCCAGATCCAGATGCCGCCAGCGGCGAACGTCCCGATCGTGCATGCCCGTGTAGACCTGGCCGCACACCGAGCAGGCGATCCGCCGGCGGCGAAGCCGGACCCGAACCATCACCCCCTCCCCGGTCAGCCTGACCCCCGTGACGCTCACACCCCGAAGCGCCAACAGCCTGTTCAATGCCGTAGTGACGCGCACGCCATCCCTCCTCTGAAGACCAGCTGATCTCGACAACCAGCAGCCTTCACCAAGGGCCGGCGGCGCGTCGCTGCGCTCCGCGCAACCAGCGAGAAGAACGTCAGCCGCAGCGAACCCCGGCCTCAGCAGGCAAAACGACGGCTCACCGTCAGATCGCGCTCCCACTCAAACGCCAGAAGGCCCCCGTGGCATTGCGCAAGCGCGCTCGCCAGCGCGTCCGACAGCCCGGCGGCGCGAAAGCAATCATGCGCCCCGCGCCGGGCCGCGACCGTCGGTGTGATTCAGATGTCGCCGTTGCGCTCGTCGGCTCCGGGGAGGTCGCGACGATCGCTCTCGAGGAATGCAATCGTCGCGCCGACGGCCTGGGTCCGCAGAACCGGGCGGTGCGAGTAGCCAGCATCGAGCAAGCACCCACTCCTCCTTCCGCGGAAGAGCAGGGCTCTCGGAGCGACCACTCCGCCGATGGGCGCCGGCGGCGGGGCCGGTTGCGCATGTGGCGAGTTGCGAGACTCGACGGCGGTGAGGGGTCGGCCCTGCTTTGCGGAGCGACGGATGCGCGGTCGACGATCCGCTCGAGTGCCACCGTCTCTGGACGAAAGCCCTCAGATGTCCTCGAAGCCGGGGCAATCTGGTCCACTTGCGGGTGATCGTGCTCGGTCGGTTTCGGGCTCGTGGGCTAGGGGTGGTCGACGGGGTGCCCGTGGTCATGGAGGTGCCGGTGCGCAGCCAGGAGCCCGGATTGGAGATCGGTCAGGCTGTGTGCCGTTGCTTTGCGCAGCACTCCGGCTGGATCCTCGAGTAGCCGCCTGGCGCGTGCGGCTTGCTCGTTGGCGAACCAGTCCACCAGGTGGCTGCGGTCCGGCGCGGGCCGCGGCTCGTTGAGGGTCAGTAGCTGGCCGAGGTCTGCGGCGTCGGCGACGCGACGGCTGAGAGCGTGCGGATGGCTCGACTGGCGCCGAAGCGCGACAGCGCTGGCGGGCGATCGCGCCGCGAGCTCGGTCGGACAGAAACGACGCAGGATCGTCTTGGGGATGCTGGCGTGATCAAACAGGATGTGAGAGACCGAGCCGGGCTTCACCCATGGCGAGATCACGAACGCTGGCACCCGCACCCCGTAGCGGGTGAACGTCGCGGGCTCATCATCGGGCGGATGCTCGGGAGGCGCGACGTGGTCAAAGAACCCCCCGTGCTCGTCGTAGAAGACCAGCAGCAGTGTCTTGTCCCACTTTGGGCCAGTGGCCAGCGCGTTGTAGATGAGCAGCGCGAGCTCTTGCCCGTGAGTGACGTCTGATGGCGGGTGGTCGTCGTTTGGAGGAGACCCGATCAGGTTGAAGTCCTTGAAGTTCGGGTCGATCCACGACACGGCCGGCAGCTGACCGTACGCGGCGTCCTCGAGGAAGCTCGCAGCATCCTCATTGAGGTACAGCAGACCTCGGCCACGCGTTTTGAACACCAGCTTGAGCTTCTGTATGTAGGCGAAGTGCTCGCGGTGTCCGACGCGATACTTGGCATCAGCGAGGCGAAGCGTCGCGACGTCGTGGGAATACCAGCGCCACGAGACGCCGGCGGCTTCCAGGTAGCGCACGAATGAGTGCTGGTGATAGATCGGCACTTTGGGATCGTCGCGGCTGCCGGCGCCCCTCCCGGCGATCGCGTACAGCCGGTTCGGCCAAGTCGCTCCCGCGACCGAGCTGTGCCAACGGTCACAGACACAGAACTGCTGCGCGAAGTGGTCGAACACGGGCAGGTCGGAGGCGTTGTAGTAGCCCATCACGACCCCCGGATCGGCATCCGCGACGCCGCGAGCGGCAAGCGTCTCCGCATAGCTCGCAGCGAACCCATCCATGGCGCCGCCGTTGATCTGCCGATCGACCGCCGCCGCGGTGTGCTCAGGATCCCAGCGCTCGTTGGGAAAGTACCTCGCGCCGAGATGGTGGATCGGATAGCGCCGGCCACCCAGGCCGTTTGCCATCCCTGGCCGCAGACCATCAATCTCGGTGCGGCCACCCTCGAACGAGAGGTAGCCGAGCATGTGATCAAAGGAGCGGTTCTCCAACATCAGCACGACGATGTGCTCGATCCGCTCAAGACCGTTGCTCTCAGCGACAGCCACAGACCGCCTCGTTCACTCGATCAGCGGCGGATCTGAACCGATCAGGCGCTCAGGATCTGTGCCTTCTGGCCGGCGAACTCGGCCTCGGTCAACACGCCCGCCTCGCGCAGCTCACCGAGCTGCTTAAGCTGCGCAAGCTTGTCACCCATATCCGGCGAAGCCGCAGCCGGCGCCGGTGCCGGTGCGGCGGCGATCGGCGCGGCCGAGCCAGGCTGCGCGACGGCCTCCGCAGGCGCGGGGTGGCCCTGGGCGGCCGCATGCTCCTGCTGACGTGCGAGAACGCGCTCATGGATGACGTCAGCCGTCTTCACCGCCACGGCCGCCTTCAACCCCGTTTTCAACAGTCCCATCAAGTGTCCTTTCGTGGCAGTTCAAGCGGGGTCGGTCGCATCCAGCTCGGCGATCAAGTCACCGGCCGGAATCCGCCCCGCACCGACAAGCCGCGCGCTGCTGCGGTCGAGCGCCGTCCACATCGGCACCGCCCAAACGTTCTCATACACGAGGATCCCGGCCAGGCTCCCCGGCTCGATCGCCGCGGCGACCTGATCGATGTCCGACTGGTCAAGCAAACCGGACGACAAACCCCACAGCCGCTCATCGAGCGCATCCGAATGCTCCACATCAGCCACCTCGATCTTCGACACCGTCCCGTCAGCGTCCTTGCCGATGAACAGGATGTCGAGCACGCGGACGATCCCGCGGTCGACAAGATCCATCAGCAGCCGAAACCCCTCACCGGTCACATGCCTCTCGGGCCACTCGACCGCCAGATAGTCGATCGGTCCCAGAATCGTATCTCCCAAACTCTCACTCCCTCTCGTGTCGAGAATCGCGCGGGCAGCGGCGCGCGCAGTCTACTCCGGCGCGTCTCGCAGCCCGAGGCCACTCGACGGACAAACTGTCCAGAGCATCCGGGTGTCGATGGCACGGAACCTGCTTCGCTCCTCGCGCGCTGCTCGTCGGTAATCCGCTCGCGCACCTGCTCAGCGCGGGAAGGGCGTCTCTGCCGCCGTTCGGGCCCTCTCGTGCCGGCATCGGAGCGCTGACGGTCTCGAGATCCGCGCGTTGCGGGGCAGTCGGCATCACGCCCGAGATGCCCGTCGCGGAATCAGAGCAGGGCTCGCGCCCGATCCGATCACGGGTTCGACAGCAGCGGTCGGCACTGCCGGATCACGCGTGCACCGGCCACGCTTGCGAGGCTGCCCCCTTCGGGCCGCGACCGGTAGCCCGCCGCCAACTCCTGGCTGCCTTTCAACAAGCGAGTGCTTGCCCAAGAGCCGCGACGTGGCTAACGGTGTCGCCACACGAGCTGCGTGTCATCCCCACTGAGCGTCTGTGTTGGCCGCGCGTCCTGCTTTCGGTTGAGCGCTGCCCGGACGTGCCGGACGCGGCGGGGATCGCACCGGAGGTGGGGCGGCGTGTCCCACCTCCGGCGACCTGCGGTTGTGGCCGAACTTCGACGACGCCCTACCGGACCGCGATGCCCGCGGTCGTCGACCCGGCGCCGAAGCCGGTTCCGTACGGCGAACCCGGTAGCTGGGTCACGGTGCCGTCGGGGTTGATCGCGAACGCCGCTACGGTGCCGTTCTTCGCCTGGTTGACGTAAAGCGTGCTGTCGTCGCTGCTCACGGTCACATCCGTGCCTGTGATGGCACCGACCGGGCTGCTGAGCGGCGTGCTGACGAGCAGCGTGAGCGTGCCGTCACCGGCAATCGAGTAGCTCGACACGCTGCCGGTGCCGGTGTTGAGCGCATACAGCCGTTGACCGTCGTGACTGATGACGAGCCAGCACGGCGCGGTCTGGTTGTCGGCGAACGGTGATGCGCCGATCGATGACAGGGTGCCGTTCCAGGAGTCGTCGAATGCCGACACGGTGCCGAGGCCGGGGCCGTTGTGAGCGTTGGAGACGAACAGCTGGCTCGGATTGATCGGGCTGAACTGGCTACCGAAAGCGCCGAGACCTTGCCCTGGATACGGTGAACCCGGCACGGCTGTCAGCGTTCCGTCCCGATTGACCCGGAAGCTGTTGATCACGGAACTGCCAGCCGGCGTCGAGCCGACGACGACGCCGACGAGCTTCGTGCCGTCATTGTTGAGCAGGATGTCACCGGTGTTTGACCCGGCCGGCAGAGTCACGGTCGAGTTCGGGATCGGCCGCAACTGCCCCCAACCACTGAGGATGAAGCCAGCGTAATTAGGCAACGCTCAAGTACTCGCCGAACCGAGGTTGGAGACATAGACCAGGCCGTGACGGACGGCGATGCTGTTGGGCTCGACTCCGCCAGAGGCGAAAGGACTGCCAGCAACCGGGCTCAGCGAGCCGTCCCAGCCGACCCGCAGCACGGAGATCTGACTGCTGCCAGCGTCGACCGCGAGCAGATACCGTCCATGGTCGGCAAACTCGACTGCGCCCTGGGAGCCGATGCCCGCGCCGAGGCCGGCGCCGCCGGCCGCGAACGGAGAGCCGGGCAAAGCGGTCAGCGAGCCGTCAGCGTGGCGGACAAACCCGGCAATCGTGTTCGACCCGGCAGTGTTCCCATCGAGATACACGTGTTGGGCGGGTTGGCTCAATCCCTGTCTGTTGTGGGCGAAGGCAACTGCTGGACCCGCCATCGCGACTGCGAGCAGCGCGACGGGGATCGACATGCGCGAAAGGAAACGCATCGACGCTCCTTACATAAGAATGAACAAGAACCCCAGAACCACCCGAACCCCGACGCACTGCTCTCCAACGGACCGGGCTGCCTGGACTAACGACCCCCCGCGGGGACGGGTCGCAGGAGTGAGCGGGGCGCCCCGAGCGGCGCCCCGCCCGCGGGTTCGGTCAGGCGGCGAGCGGAAGTGAACTCGGTCCGCTCGGGTTAGCGTGTCCGCGCATACCCCCGCTTGCTGATTCCGTTCGCAAGCCGGTGGCGAAATCGCCTGTCCGCTTCCGCGCGTTTGACGTTCGCATGCCGGTGGCGAAGTCGCCGGTCGCTCGGGGCGTTGCGGCTGCGCGCATGCCGGTCGCGAAATCGCCGCGGAAGGAGGTGTCATAGCGACGCGCTCGCTGCCCTCGTGCGTAGTCGCCACGGGAGAGGTCGTACGTCTCGTCATCCTGACCGTCGGCGGCGATGATCAGGACAGAGTGGGGATGTGGGATGGTTGAGGCGCTCATCGAACCAGCTTTCGTTTCGGTGGTTGTCAGGGAGTCGATGGGAGATTGCGGCTGGTGCATTTCCATGCTGGATATGTCTGGGTCGACTTGCTCCCGTTACACGAACCGGTCACGGCCGTGGCAGCGGCACGCTCGGCAGCGGTTGCACGGGCTCTCTCCCACTTACCTCGACGACCTCTGTGTCGACTTACCCGACGACCTCATCGCACGAGCGAGGACGCGAGCCGTCCGGTGGCACCGACCGCGGCCTGCTCTTAATGCCGGGTGCCGGCGGCCACCGGACGGGGAGCGGGCCGTGTAACGCTTGGGGAGCGAGTCGGACTCATCCTCCATGCTCCCCGTGCACTTCACAAACCTGCTCATCGTGGTCGCCGCTGGTGTGCTCGCTCCGCTGGCGCTCGGCTTCTTCCCGCGGATCCGGCTGCCGGCCATCGTGCTCGAGATTGTGCTCGGCGTCGTGATCGGCCCATCCGTTCTGGGCTGGGTCAAGCCTGACGTCCCGGTGTCGATCCTCGCCCTGATCGGGCTCGCCTTCCTGCTCTTCCTCGCGGGCCTGGAGATCGACGTGGAACGCCTGCGGGGGCGGGTCCTCGAGCTGACCGCGATTGGGTTTGCCCTGTCGTTCGTGATCGCGATCCTGATCGGAATCGGTCTGCACGCGGGCGGCTTCGTCAAATCACCCCTGTTCATTGCGATCGTGCTTGTCGCCACGTCCCTCGGGGTCATCGTTCCCGTGCTCAAGGACTCAGGGAACGTAAGCTCGAGCTTTGGCCAGCTTCTGATTGCGGCCGGCTCGATCGCAGACTTCGGCGCGATTATCCTGCTGTCCCTTTTCTTTTCGGGCAAGGGCTCTACCAGCACCGCCGGGACGCTGATCCTGCTCGGAATCTTCGGGCTGGTGGTGGCGATGGTCGGCCTGGCGATTGCCGGATTCGAGCACTCGATGAGTCTTTCGCGTGTGCTCCAGCGTCTACAGGACACGACGGCGCAGATCCGGGTCCGCGCGGCGTTCCTGTTGCTGATCGCGTTCACCGCGTTGGCCGACAGCGTCGGTCTCGAGACCATCCTCGGCGCGTTCGCCGCCGGGGCGCTGCTCTCGCTGATCGACCGCGACGAGGCGATGACCCATCCGCAGTTCCGCCTCAAGCTCGAGGCCGTCGGGTTCGGCGTTTTTATCCCGATCTTCTTCGTCACGAGCGGGGTGCGCTTCGACCTGAACGCACTGTTCGCGAGCGCCTCCACCGTCGCCCGAGTCCCGTTGTTCCTGCTCGCGATCTACCTGGCGCGTGGCCTCCCCGCCTTTGTCTACGTCCGCATGCTCGGCCGTTCCCGCGCGATCATCGCCGGTGTCCTGCAGGCCACCACGCTTCCGTTCATCGTCGCGGCAACGCAGATCGGTGTCCAGCTCGGCGTCGTCACCCGCGCCAGTGCCGCGGCGCTGGTCGCAGCGGGACTGCTTTCGGTGATCATCTCCCCGGCGCTCGGTCTCACGCTCCTGCGGCGCGAGGAGCCCGACAAGGCAGGGTCCCGCGAGCTGCCGACCCCGGTGCTGCCAGTGGTGACGGCCGAGGATCGCGCGCTGTGCCGCATTGGCGTAACCGCCACTGCGGATGAAACCCAGCCCGTGTCACTGCCCGTGTAACGCCGGGCCGCTTTCGGCTACCAACGTCCACAGCCATCGTCGATCAGGAGGATCCATGTCAGCCACCATTACGAGTTCCCGACGGGCCGAGCCGATGCCGGGTGTCAAGGGCAAGGGAGTCCTGGTCACGGGAGGGACCTCGGGGATTGGGCAGGCGATCGCGGTCCGCTTCGCCGAGCACGGCGCGGACGTGGCGATCAACTATCTGCGCCAGCCTGGCGAGGCGACCGAGACCGAGGAGCAGGTCCAGGCCTGTGTCAATCGTGTCCAGCACCAAGGTGTGCGCGACGTGCTCGTGCAGGGCGACGTCTCTCAGGAGCGCGACGTCGAGAAGATGGTGGGGGAGGCGATCCGCGGACTGGGTGGGCTCGACGTCCTTGTCAACAACGCGGGGATTCAGATCTCGCGCCACAGCCACGAGCTCTCGAGCGAGGACTTCGACCAGGTCCTCGCCGTCAACCTCCGCGGCGCATTCTTGTGCGCCCGCGAGGCGATCCGTCACTTCTTGGCCGAGGGAAAGACGGGCGTGATCATCAACGTCTCGAGCGTCCACCAGCTGATCCCGAAACCCGACTACCTTGGTTACTCGGTCAGCAAGGGCGGGATGCAGAACTTAACGAGGACGCTGGCGCTCGAGTACGCCGGTCGCGGTATCCGCGTGAACGGCATCGGCCCCGGCGCGACCGTCACGCCGATCAACCGCGCCTGGATCGACGATCCGGTCAAGCGTGAGCAGGTCGAGAGCCATATTCCGATGGCCCGAGCCGGCACCGCTGACGAGATGGGCGGGGTCGCCTGCTTCTTGGCCAGCGACGACGCCGCGTACATCACGGGTCAGACGATCTTCGTCGACGGCGGGCTGACGCTGTTCCCGAGCTTCCGCGAGCCCTGGTCCTCGGAATGAGCGTCGACACCAAATCCGAGACCGGCAATCTCGCTCTGATCGACGACGCCAAGCGGGCCTCCGCGCTTGCGGAGGTCCACGCGGGCCGAATGTATGACCTCGGCCACGTGCTGGATGAGCGCGTGCCGGTCTTCCCGGGCCGCTACTTCAAGCAGACGCTTGTCACCACGGCCCACCATGCCAATCCTGGCGGCGGCGTGGGCGAGAACGAGGTGAACTGGATCACCGAGCTGGTGTCGGGGACGATGCAGCTGGGAACTCATCTCGACGCACTCTCGCACCTGCAGATGGGCGACCGCGGCTACGGCGGCTTCACGGTGCGCGAACTTGCCGGCACCGCCGGCGTCACGCGTCTGGGCGTCGAGACCGTCCCGCAGATCGTGACACGCGGTTGGCTCGTAGATGTTCCCGGGCTCGGGCCCGGCGGAGTCATCCGCCCCGAAGACTGCCGGGACATCAACCCCGAGCCCGGTGACGCAGTTCTGTTCCATACGGGCTGGGCCCGCTATTGGGACGAGCCTGAGACCTACCTGGCGGGGGAGCCCGGGCCCGGATGCGACCTGGCGCAGTGGCTCGTCGATCATCGCATCGCGCTAACGGGCTGCGACACCTGGAGCTACGGGCCGGTCCCGCCGGAGGATCCCGAGCGACCGTTCCGGGTTCCGCAGATCCTGAACATCGACCACGGGATCTTCATCGCCGAGAACCTCTGCCTCGACAAGCTCGCCGCCGACGGGGTGCGGCAGTTCGCGCTGATCCTGACCCATCCCAAGCTGCGCGGCGCCACCGGCGCCTGGACCTCCCCGATCGCCCTCGTCTAACCAGGAGCCTTGCAATGAGCGAGCACTACGACGTGATCATCATCGGAACCGGCGCGGGGGGCGGGACCCTGGCCCACAAGCTTGCTCCGTCCGGGAAGCGGATCCTTCTGCTCGAGCGCGGCGGATATCTTCCGCGCGAGCCTGAGAACTGGGACAGCCGCGAGGTCTTCCGCAAGGAGCGCTATCTCTCGGATGAGCTCTGGTATGACAAGGACGGCGCGCCGTACAAACCCCACCAGCAGTATTTCGTCGGCGGCAACACCAAGTTCTACGGCGCGATCCTGTTCCGGCTGCGCGAGCGAGACTTTGACGAAGTGGAGCACTACGGCGGCACCTCGCCGGCCTGGCCGATCTCGTACGGCGACCTCGAGCCCTACTACGCCGAGGCCGAGAGGCGGTATCTCGTCCACGGCCAGGCGGGCGAGGACCCGACCGAACCGTGGCGCTCGAAACCGTTCCCGCATCCGGCGGTTTCGCACGAGCCCCGGATCCAGCAGCTGTCCGACGATTTCGAGCGCACCGGCCACCATCCGTTCCATCTGCCCGTCGGGGTCGACCTCGACGAATCCGACCCCGAGGCCGGCCGCTGCGTGCGATGCGATCGGTTCGATGGTTTCCCCTGCTTGACCGACGGCAAGGCGGACGCGCACGTGCGGTGCGTACGGCCGGCGCTGAGGCACGACAACGTCAAGCTGATCACCCACGCGAAGGTTGAGCGGCTAGAGACCGACGAGACCGGCCGGTCGGTTACCCGCGTGCATGTCAACCATCGCGGCGCGCCCGAGACCTACACGCGCCGACATCGTAGTGTTGTCATGCGGGGCGACCAACTCGGCGGCCCTGCTCCTGAAGTCAGCCAGCGACAAGCATCCGCGTGGTCTCGCCAACTCCTCGGACGTGGTGGGGCGGCATTACATGGCGCACATCAACTCCGGCGTGATCGCGATCTCTCAGACGCCGAACACGACGAGGTTCCAGAAGACGCTGGGGATCAACGACTACTACTGGGGCGCCGAGGACTCGGAGCTGCCGCTCGGCCACATCCAGATGCTCGGCAAGTCCGACCGCGAGATCCTCAGGGCGGGCGCGCCTTGGTTCGCGCCGAGCCAGGTGCTCGATTACATGGCACACCACGCGCTCGACTTCTGGCTCACGACCGAAGATCTTCCGCACCCGGGCAACCGCGTCACCGTTGATCGCGCCGGGCGCATCCACGTAGCCAAGAGCTACCACAACCTGGAGCCGCACAAGCGGTTGCTGGGCAAGCTCAAGGCACTGATGGGGCCGCTCGGCTGCCACGAGGCGGCGATCCCGACCTGGTCGATCCTCGATCAGCGCATTCCGCTCGCGGGCAACGCACATCAGTCCGGGACGGTGCGATTCGGCACTGATCCCGCCACCTCGGCCCTCGATGTCAACTGCCGCGCACACGACCTCGACAACCTGTACGTCGTCGACACGAGCTTCTTCCCGTCCAGCGCTGCGGTCAACCCGGCGCTGACCGCGATGGCGAACGCCCTGCGTGTCGGAGATCACCTGCTCGAGCGACTCGATGCTCGCGACGAGGTCGCCATGCCAGCGCACTCCAACGCCAAGCCCATGGAGGTCGTCTCATGAAGACCGCAGAGAGGGCCGCAACCAGCATCGGCAAAGGCCTCGTCGCTGGGTTCGCCGGCACGGCCGCGATGACCGTCTCGAGCACGCTCGAGGCCAGGCTCCGCGGACGTGCCCCGAGCACGGCTCCCGCTCGCGCCACCGCCAAGGCGCTTGGCATCGCCTCATTCGAGGATGCGGTCGCGCAGGCGCGCTTCAATGACCTCTCGCATTGGGGTTACGGCACCGGGTGGGGAATTGTCCGCGGGCTGCTCGACGCCGCCGGCCTCCCGCCGCGCAAGGCGACCGTGGCGCACGGCGCCGCCATCTGGGGCAGCGCACAGGTGACCCTCCCAGCCCTCGACATCGCCCCGCCCGCGGTGTTCTGGCCCATGGAGGAGATCGCGATCGACGCCTTTCACCACACCGTGTACGCGGTCGCGACGGGGATCGCATACGAGCTGCTGAGCTCGCCCAACGATCATCGATGACCCGTGAGCGCGCCCTGCTGGCGCTCCGCCTGCTCGCCGGCGGCGTGTTCGTCGCCTTCGGTCTGGGCAAGTTCGTCAACCACCCGTCCGAGCTGGCGTCCTTCAGGGCCTACGGGCTGCCCGCTCCCGAGGTGTTCGTGATCGTGATCGGCGTGATCGAGCTGATCGGAGGTGTGCTCCTGATCGCGGGGCTGCTCGTCCGACCGGCCGCGCTCGTCCTTGCCGGTGACATGATCGGCGCGATCATCGTGTCCGGGATCGCTAGAGGGGAGATCGTCAGCTTGACGCTCGCCCCCGCCGAGCTCATCGCCATGGTCGTTCTGCTGTGGCAGGGACCCGGCCGCTACACGCTCGGCGGGCGCACGGACCGGAGCCGTCGCCCGCGCGGCGTCTCGGCGACACTCACGTCCGATGGATCCTGAGCGCAGGCGTCTAGAGGAAGTACCGAAGGGCCGCTCCCCATGGCGGCGCTGGGGGCCGTACCTGAGCGAGCGTGCCTGGGGGACCGTGCGCGAGGACTACAGCGCAAGCGGCGACGCGTGGGAGTTCTTCCCGCACGATCACGCCCGCTCGCGCGCTTACCGCTGGAACGAGGACGGACTCGCGCGGGATCTGCGACGACCGGCAGACGCTCTGCTTCGCGCTCGCGTTCTGGAACGGCCGCGACCCGATCCTCAAGGAGCGCATCTTCGGGCTCACCGGGCAGCGAGGGCAACCACGGCGAGGACGCCAAGGAGTACTGGTTCTACCTCGACTCGACGCCGACCCACTCGTGGATGCGCTGGCGCTACATGTACCCGCAGGCGGAGTATCCCGTATGCCCGCCTGGTCGACGAGAACCGCGCCGCGCGGCAAGCTCGAGCCCGAGTTCGAGCTGGTCGACACCGGGATCTTCGACGACGGCCGCTACTGGGAGATCACCGCCGACTACGCGAAGGCCGCGCCCGAGGAGCTGCTGCATCCGGATCGCCGTCCGCAACGCCGGCCCTGACGCGGCGACGCTCGACGTCCTGCCGACGCTGTGGTTCCGCAACACGTGGTCCTGGGGCCTGGACCCGCTGCAAGCCGTCGATCGCGCTCGACGGTGGCGCGCTCGTCGCCGACCACCAGCAACTCGGACGCCGATGTGCTCGTCGGCCTCGGGCGACTCCGGAGGCGCTGTTCTGCGAGAACGAGACGAACACCCAGCGCCTCTGGGGCGTCCCAGCCGCGACGCCGTATCCCAAGGACGGCATCAACGACCACGTCGTGCACGGCGCGGAGACCGTCAACCCGGGGCAGGTCGGGACCAAGGCGGCGTTTCACTACCGCCTCGAGGTCGCCGGCCGGCGAGACCGCGACCGTCGAGCTGCGGCTTGCCGAGCGACGCGCGGCATCGGCAAGGACGACTTCGACGAGCGTCATGACCGCCCGCGCGCGCGAGGCCGACGAGTTCTACGCCGAGCTGACGCCGCGCCGGCGCGAGCGACGACGAGGCGCTGGTGCTGCGCCAGGCGCTCGCCGGGATGCTGTGGTCCAAGCAGTTCTACCACTACGACGTGCAGCGCTGGCTCGACGGCGATCCGGCGCGGCCCGCCGCCGCCGGGCTCGCGCCGGCACGGCCGCAACCACGACTGGACGCACCTGAACAACATGGACGTGATCTCGATGCCCGACAAGTGGGAGTACCCGTGGTACGCGGCCTGGGACCTCGCTTTTCACTGCGTCGCGCTGGCCCACGTCGACCCGGAGTTCGCCAAGGCACAGCTGCTCCTGCTCTGCCGCGAGTGGTACATGCACCCCAACGGTCAGCTTCCCGCCTACGAGTGGGCGTTCGGCGACGTCAACCCACCCGTGCACGCGTGGGCGGCGCTGCGCGTGTACGAGATCGCCGGCGGCGAGCGACTACGAGTTCCTCGAACGCGTCCTCCACAAGCTGCTGCTGAACTTCACCTGGTGGGTGAACCGTAAGGACTCAGACGGCAACAACGTGTTCGAGGGTGGATTCCTCGGGCTCGACAACATCGGGCCCTTCGACCGCTCGTCGCTGCCCGTGCGCGGGCGTGCTGGAGCAGTCCGACGGCACTGCGTGGATGGCGATGTACTGCCAGAACCTGCTCGAGCTCGCGCTGATCCTCGCCGAGCATGACGACACCTATGAGGACCTCGCGACGAAGTTCTTCGAGCACTTTGCGCTGATCGCCTCGGCGATCAACGACCGGGGCCTGTGGGACGAGCAGGACGGCTTCTACTACGACGTCCTGCACTTCGACGGCAGCGCTATTCCGCTGCGGGCACGGTCGATCGTCGGCCTGCTGCCGCTCGCCGCCGTCACCACGCTCGGGCCCGCAGACGATGGCTCGCCTGCCTGATTTCATGACCAGCGCTTGAGTGGTTCATCGACCAACCGCCGCGAAGGTGGCAGGTGGTTCAGCACATGGAGTCACCCGCGCACGCAGGCTGGCGGATGCTGTCGATCGTCGACGAACAGCGGCTGCGACGGATCCTTGCGTCCGATGCTCGACCCGGAGGAGTTCCTGTCAGACCACGGCGCTGCGCGCGCTCTCGCGCTGCCACCAAGACAGCCCGCTGCATGTGGACGTCGACGGCGTGATGGCCACGCTCGATTACGAGCCCGGCGAGTCGACGAGCGATCTCTTCGGCGGTAACTCGAACTGGCGCGGCCCGGTCTGGTTCCCCATCAACTACCTCCTCGTCGAGGTGCTCCGCGTCTACCACCGATACCTCGGTGGTTCATTCCAGGTGGAATGCCCCACGGGGAGCGGAAACACGATGAGCCTCGCGAGCGTCGCGGACGAGCTGGCCGGCAGGCTGATCGGGATCTTCCGCCGGCGTGAGGATGGATCGCGGCCGGTGTTCGGGGAGTACCGCCTGTTCCAGCAGGATCCTGCGTGGAACGGGCTGATCCCCTTTCACGAGTACTTTCACGGCGACACCGGCGCCGGACTGGGCGCATCGCATCAGACCGGCTGGACCGGACTCGTCGCGGACCTGATCATCCGCCAAGGACGGGGCTAAGCGTCCTCGGGGTCTTCGTCGAGCAGTCGCTGCACGGCCTGCCCGAGGAGATAGAGAGCGGTCCCCACCACGAGTGCGATCAGGGCGCCGACGAGGGCATCCTCGCCGGCGCCACGCGTCGCTCCTAAGACGAGAGCCAACGGGGCGAGCGGGAGTCCGAGAGCGGCCAACATGCCTCCCAGCACGCTTCGCCGCTTCCAGCAGCGCACGAGGAGCGCCAGATTGCCGGCGGCGATCGCGACGCCGGCGGCTACCGCCGACACCCTGTTACGCCACCACAGCACTTGCCTCCCACGCCTCGCGCACGTGCGCGACGGTGGGATCGAAATCGCCCTTGATCCTGCGGAACAGCTCCTGGAGGTCTTCCCACAGCTGGTAGGCGGAGGGCCGGCCGAAGAACCAGTAGCCGACGTATGCCTTGTCGATAACGAGGCCCGGGCGCGAGCACCAGCGTGTGCGGGACGGTAGCGTCGTGGTGGGGGTCGGTGTACTCGTCGATGCCGAGCGTGCTCTGCACCTCGAGGTCGCTCGTCGCACAGGTAGGTCCAGTAGGCGCCGGTGGAGATCTTCAGCTTGTACGTCGTGCTGATCGTTGGGCAGCACGGTCACGAGCTGGGTGAAGCCGACCGCGCACCATTCGTACAGCTTGATCAATCTCGCTGGTGCTGGCGCTCGCGCGGGCAGTGCTCGCCGCGGCCGAGCATCAGGACCATCGGGTCGTCGCCCTGGAGCTCGAGAGTCGATGGAGCTCGCCGTCTCGTCGGGCAGCTTGAAGTCCGGCAGTGTCATCTCCTGGTTGCAGCATGTCTTGCTCATGGTTGTGAAACCTCCTCGGTTCGGGTCGGATGCCGGCGATGCCCAGTCGAATGCGGTAGACGCTGGTCAGCGCGGTGATGTAGAGCGTCCGCCCGTCGGCGTCGCCCCAGGCGAGGTTGTGCGGCGCTTCCGGCAGGCGCAGCGGTGCCGAGGTGCACGCCGTCCGGCGAGAGGATCCAGATCCCGCCCGGGCCGCAGACGTAGACGTTGCCCTCGATGTCGACCTTGAGCCCGTCGATCGCGTCTCGCCCGGCGGCGTCGGTCATGTCGAAGAGCAGTCGCCGCGGCCGACGCCGACCGTCGGGGCCGAGCTCGTAGCGCATCACGACTTTGCGCTCGAGGTCCCAGTTGCCGACGTAGAGGTACCGCTCGTCGGGCGAGAAGGCGAGGCCGTTCGGGCCCTCGAGCTCGTCCGTGACGAGCGACGACCGGCCGTCCGGCGCACGCGAACACGCCGCTGAACGGCAGCTCCTTGCCGGGTCGTCGAAGACGTCGGGCAGCCCGAACGGCGGGTCGGTGAAGAACAGCGTCCCGTCCGAGCGGTAGACGAGGTCGTTCGGGCTGTTGAGCCGGCGGCCTTCGAACCGGTCGGCGAGCACGGTGATGTTGCCGTGCGGCTCGACGCGAATCACGCGCCGGTTGCCGTGCTGGCAGATCGTCAGCCGCCCCTCGGGGTCGAACGTCAGCCCGTTGGAGCCGGGCTGGGTGATAGCGACCGATGTCGGTGCCGGTGTAGCCGCTCTTGGAGCGGAACACGGTGACGCGGCCCGTCGGGCGTCCAGCGGTAGATCGCGTTCGTGTTCGGCGAGCTGAACAGCAGCGCGCCGTCGCGTGACCACACCGGGCCCTCGGTGAAGTCGAAGCCGCCGGCGACCCGCTCGAGCGCGCGCGTCGGCCGCACGATCGCGTCGAGTCGCCGGTCGGCGCGGTCGACCTCGAGCTCGGCGGCACCGCTGGGCGGGCGCGGTCGGGCGCGTAGAAGTCGAGGGACGCGGTGCGCATCCAGATGTAGTTGCGCGGCGAGGCCGAGATCGGGCCGTTGATCCCGAACACCGCGATCTGGAACCGCTCGCCCGGACGGGCGTCCTCGGTGAGCAGAACGCGGTTCGGGCGCGTTGAACCCGCCGACCACCGGTCCGCCGGCGTCGCCGAGCGCGTGCGGCAGCTCGCCGTCGACCCAGACCTCGGCGTAGTCGTCGATCGCCACCTCGAACACCACGCTCGCTCCCGTCGGGTCGTAGTCGCCGACCCGATCCGGGATCGTCACCGAGATCCGGTACCAGTTGAAGCACACCCGTCCCTGGCTGAGGCGCAGCTGCGTATCGGCGGGCGCGAGCGCGCGCCAGTCGGAGTCGTCGTAGTCGACGGCCTCCGCGTGCGGCGCGACGTCGAAGGTCCGGTTCGGCACGAGGCCGGGACCGAGCGGATCGTCGGGGTGTCCGACGCTCGACGAAGGCGATCTCGATCGACGCGGGCGTCGGCGTAACGCCACTGACCGCCGACCAGCGCGACTCCCTCGTCGCGTCTGGAGGTCGACGATCGCGTCCGGGCAGCCGGGCAGCAGCTCGGGCGGTCCGGGAATGCGCGCCGCGACGTCGGTGCGCGGCTACGCGTGAGCATCGTCACGCCTCGACCTTCACGACGAAGTACAGGAACGGATCGGAGACCCGCGGAGAACTGGTGCGGCACCCCGGCGGGGACCGCCAGCACGTCGCCCGACGAGAGCTCGTGCGGGTGACCGCCGGTGACCGCGTCGGCGCGCAGCTCGCCATCGCCGGACGCTGCGTACCCCGACCATCTCGCCGCCGGTGACGACGGTCGCGGTGCCCTCCACGATGTGCATCACGTCGACGGTGTGAGCGTGGTACTCGACCTCGCCGGGCGCTTGACGCCGGCCGGCGTCGAGCTTGTAGGCGCCGGCGTCGAGCAGCAGACCGCCGGTGGCGAACTTGGCTGTGACCGCCGCTGCGTCGAAGAACGCAGCCCCGTTGCTGCAAGCCGGGCGCGGCGACGAGCGCGTCGGCTCCGAGCACGGCGAGCTCCTGGTCCTCGTCCGCGGAGGAGGCGCCGCTGACGCCGACCGCGCCGATGACGTGGCCGTCGCGGACGATCGGGATGCCGCCCTGGAGCGGCACGGCGCGCGCGAGGTGGAGCGCCGAGGCGCGGCCGCCGGACGCCTGCTCCTCGAAGTCCTTGCTCGGCCGGCGGTAGATCGCCGCCGTGCGCGCCTTGTCGGTGGCGACGCCGACGCTCGCGACCTGGCGCCGTCCGGTCGCCAGAGGTAGACGAGATCGCCCCGGCGTCGACGACCGCGCATACCGGCGCGACGCCGCGCCGGCCGCACTCGGCGGCAACGGCCTCGGCGGCGCGCCGAGCGTCGGCGGAGGTCAGCGCGGGCACCGTGGCTCGTCGAGAACTCGCGCGGCCGCGCCGGCGATCGAGACGGCCTCGTCTTCGTCGGGGGTCTCGCCGCTGGTCCCGATCGCGCCGACGACCTCGCCGTCGACCTTCAGCGGGATGCCGCCCGTCAGGGCGCGGGCGCCGTGCAGCGCGAGTGCGCCGAGGCGCCCGCCGCTGACCTGCTGCTCGAGCTCTCGGCTCGGGCGGACGAAGATCGCCGCGGTACGGGCCTTGTCGAGCGCGACGCGCGAGCTCGCGACCTGGGCGCCGGGTGTGCGCCGCAGGCTCGACCAGCTCGCCGGAGCGGTCGACGACGGCGATCACGACGCGATGGCCGTGGTCGAGTGCGTCGCGCTCGGCGGCATCGAGGACGGCTTGCGCTCCGGCCTCGTCGATGATGCGATGGGTTAGCGAGGACATGTTGGTCAGGCTCCTTTCGCGGCGAGTGTCGCCGCCCAGACGGCCGTGTCGGTCGTGATCAGCAGCAGGTTGCGTTCGGGCCCGCCGAAGCAGAAGTTGACGGCGCCCGGGACGCGGATCTCGCCGAGCAGGTCGCCCGCCGCGTCGAAGACCTGAACGCCGGAGAAAGAGGACGCGTAGACGCGGCCCGTCGCTGTCGACCTTGAGCCCGTCGGGGAAGCCGGGCGAGGTGACGGCGAACAACCGCTCGCCGGCGAGGCGACGGCGGTCGATCACGTCGAACGCCTTGATGTGGTGCGGACGGTCGACGTAGTAGCTCCCCGGCTCCTGGTTGGCGCCGCTGTCGGTGACGTAGAGGACGCGCTCGTCCGGCGAGAGTGCGATTCCGTTGGGCTTGTCGAATCCGTCGGCGACGACGGTCATCTTGCCGCGGGCAGGATCGTGGCGATAGACGTAGTCGCCGACGGCCGGCTCTGGCTTGAAGCCCTGGAGGTGGCCGTAGCACGGGTCGGTGAACCAGATCGCGCCGTCGCTCGTGACGGTGACGTCGTTGGGCGAGTTGAAGCGGAAGCCCGCGCCAGTCCTCGACGACGGTCTCGCGCTCGCCGGTGGCGCGGCTGAGGCGGCTGATCCGGGCGGGCTCGCGAGCGCTTCCCTGCTCGCAGACGAGCAGCGCGCCGTCGAGGTCGCCAGCGCCATCCCATTGGCGCCGTTCGCCTCCGCCACCACCACTGACACATCGCCGGGCTGGTCCAGCGCCAGGCGCTTGATCTGGACCGACGGCGAACGGTCGACCCCGGGCGTGGCAGCGTCGTGAAGTACAGCGCGTCCTCGTCGGCGGCGTAGACCGGGCCCTCGTGGGCGTCGACTTCTGTCAACAGCTCGAGTCGCGGAGCGTCGCCGAGGACGGCGTCGAATCCGGGCGCGTGGGCCGGAATGGTTGGTCGGTGACGGCGAGCGGTCATGAAACCCGACCTCGCGCCTTGTCGATCTCCCACGCGGCGGTGATCAGTCCGATGTGGCTGAACGCTTGCGGGAAGTTGCCGAGGAGCTCGCCGGTGGCGGTGTCGATCTCCTCGGCGAGCAGACCGAGGTCGTTGGCGTAGCCGGCGAGCTGTCGAACAGCTCCTCCGCGCGATCGACCTCGCCGGCCTTGGCGAGCGCCGACACGAGCCAGAACGAGCAGATCACGAACGTCCCCTCCTCGCCCGTGAGCCCGTCGGCGTTCAGTCCCTCCTCGTTGCGGTAGCGCAGCACGAGTCCGTCTTCGGTCAGCGTCGTCTGCGATCGCTTCGATCGTCGAGCGCATCCGCTCGTCGGTTGCGGGAAGGAACCCGAGGATCGGCATCAGCAGCTGAGCCGCGTCCAGCTCGTCGGAGTCGAACGACTGCGCGTACGCCCGCCGCTTCTCGCTCCAGCCGCGCGTCAGGACCGCCTCGCGGATCTGGTCGCGCTCGCGTGCTCCACTCGCTCGACGTCCGCGTGCTCGCCGAGCTGCGGCGCGAGCTTGACCGCGCGATCGAGCGCGACCCAGCAGAGCACCTTCGAGGAGAGGTGATGGCGCGGCTCGCCGCGCATCTCCCACATCCCGGCGTCGGTCTCTCGCCAGCGCCGGGCGGCGGTGTTCGCGAGATCGGCGACGAACCGCTGGATCTCGGGATGCAGCTCGCCGAGCTGCTCGCGATACAGGTACAGCGAGTTGAGGAGCTCGCCGTAGACGTCGAGCTGGGTCTGTCCCCAGGCGCCGTTGCCGACGCGCACCGGGGCGGAGTCGCGCCAGCCGCTCAGGTGCGGCAGCTCCCGCTCGGTAAGGTCGTGCTCGCCGCCGATTCCGTACATGATCTGCAGCGAACGCTCGCTCGCGCGGCCACCGGCCGAGCTGGTCATGAACGAGACGAAGTCCCCGGCCTCGTCTGAGCACGCGCCGATGTACAGCGCCTCGAGCGTTAGGCTCGCATCACGGATCCACGCGTAGCGGTAATCCCAGTTCCGCTCCCCGCCCACGGTCTCCGGTAGCGAGGTGGTTGGCGCGGCGACGATCGCCCCCGTGGGCCGGTACGTCAGCCCCTTGAGCACGCGCGAGCTGAGGCGTACGAGCTCCCGGTGTGGGCCCTCGTAGATGTCGTGTTCGGCCTCCCACGAGCGCCACGCCTTCACCGTGTCCTCGATCCGGGGGCCGACCTGCTCGGGCGCGAGCGGCTCAGGCGCCGGTCCCTCGGGGGGCGCCCATTGCAGCGCGAACCCGACACGCTCGCCGGCCAGCGACGGTGAAGGTCGCGCGACATCGTGGAGTCCTCGATCGAGGCGGGCGCGCCGGAGCTGACCACGATCTGGTTGGGTCCGCCGAACGTCCGGCCGCCGCCGTCGGTCTCGCGGAACAGCGGCTTGACGAGCCCGTACTCCGGCCTTGGGGCCAGCTCGGAGCGGAGCTCGACCTCGCCGTCCAGTCCCTCGACGAGGCGGAGCAACAGATGTGGAGCGCCGAGGCCGAGCTCGTGGTGACGCTGGCGTTCTGCGAAGGCCAGCGCGTCGATCAGCCTCACGCTGCCCGCGGCCGTGGTGAACGTCGTCTCGATCACGAGCGTGCCCGGCAGATAGCGGCGCTCGCTGCGGTATGCGTCCGTGGGACTGACCGTCCAGTGGCCGCCGGCGGGGTCGAGGATCTGAGCGAACACGGCCGGGCTGTCGTAGCGGGGCAGGCACAGCCAGCCGATCGACCCGTCGCGGTCGACGAGCGCGGCGGAGTTGCAATCGGCGATCAGGCCGTACGCGGCGATCGGCTGAAAGGCGGGGGCTTCCCTCGCCGTCCCCAGGTCCGGGCGCGGTTGGGTGCTGCTCATCTGTGGCTCCAATCTCGGAGGTTCGAGGCTGGGCGTTCGTCTGCCGCGGCTCCGGTCCGTTACAGACCATGGCGCTAGACTGGGCGCACACGGGCCGGGGCGCAGGCCCTGGAGGGACCGTTGACGTCAGCAACGCCGGTGAGCATGGATCGGGCGGATCGAGCCTCCGCGCGTTGTCGGCGTCCGGGGAGCCGCCGCCGGCCCCGACCCCAGTCCTCGCCGCCACCAAGCTACATATCCCGGCGCTTCGGCCGCGGCGTGTCGACCGTGCGGATCTCGTGGCAACGCTGATCGCGGGCGCGCCGACGCGGCTGACCATGGTCGCCGCCGCTGCCGGGTCCGGCAAGACGAGCCTGCTGAGCGAATGGCACGCAGACCCGCGCGAGCGACGGCCGTTCGCGTGGATCTCGCTCGACGGCGCCGACAACGATCCCGTGCGCTTCTGGGACGGCATTCTCGCCGCGCTGCAGACGACCTCGCCGCACGTCGGCATCCCGGTCCAGGTGGCTCTTCACGCGCCCGGAACGTCGGTCCAGGACCACGCCCTTCCGCTGCTGATCAACGACCTCACGACCCTTTCGGAACCGGTCGTGCTCGTGCTCGACGACTACCACGCGATCGAGAACCCCCAGATCCATAGCCAGATCGAGCTCCTGATCGAGCGACTGCCCGCGACCACCCATCTGGTGATCGCGACGAGGTCAGATCCGCCCCTACCGCTGAGCCGGCTGCGGGCACGTGGCCAGCTCACCGAGATCCGGGCCACCGATCTCCGGTTCAACCTCTCTGAAGCGGCCGCGTTCCTTAACCACGTCATCGGGCTGTGCCTGGACGACGAGGAGGTTGCCCGGCTGCACGAGCGCACGGAAGGTTGGGCGGCGGGGCTGCAGCTCGCGGGGCTGTCGCTCAAGGGACGCGATGACCACCGGCAGTTCATCGACTCGTTCGCCGGCGACGACCAGCAGATCGTCGACTACCTCGGCTTCGAGGTGCTCGACAACCAGCCTGCGGAGCTGCGCGAGTTCCTCAAACGCAGTTCGATTCTCGACCGGCTCTCGGGACCGCTGTGCGCAGCGGTCACCGGGAGCCCTGACGCCGAGCTTCTCCTGCGTCAGCTCGAGCGCGAGAACGTCTTCGTCCTGGCATGTGATTCAAGACGCGAGTGGTACCGCTACCACCATCTGTTCGCCGAGCTGCTGCGGCATGAGCTCGCGCGCAGCGCGCCGGCGCTCGTGCCCGAGCTGCACCGGCGCGCATCGGCGTGGTACCGCGACGCGGGAGCGATCCACGAAGCCGTCGAGCAGGCGACGGCTGCCGGCGACTTCGCGGACGCGACGCGCCTGATCAGCGGGCATTGGTATGAGTTCCTTCAGCGGGGCCAGCAGGAGACAGTGGCAGCATGGATCGACCGGCTGCCGCCGGAGACGGTCAGCGAGGATCCCAACCTGTGCCTGACGAAGGCGTGGCTCGGCGTCAACCGCGGAAGGCTCAAAGAGGTGGACCGCTGGATCGAGGCCGCGGCACGCGCGGGGCCCGAGCGAGCCGACGACGATGAACAGCCCCCGTTGTCGTCCGGCGTTGCGAGCCTGCGAGCGATTCACCGCTACATGGACGGGAACGTCGGTGCAGCGGTGGCAGCGGGACGGCACGCGCTCGAGCTCGAACGCGGCGGTCCCGCTTCACCCTGGCGGCCCGTCGGATGTCCGGTGCTGGGCCTGTCGCTGCATTGGCATGGCCAACGGGACGATGCGACCCGCACGCTTGCCGAGGCGGTCCGGATCGCCCGGGTCAACGGCAACCACTTGGCCGCGATGCACGCAACCGGCGGTCTCGCCGCGATCGAGTACGAGCGGGGTGAGCTGGTGAGCGCCGGCGCGCGCGCCGAGGATGCGCTGGCTCTGGCCGACCGCCACGATCTCTCCGAGCACTGGGCCATCTCGCTGTCGCTCGCGGTACGCGGCCAGTTGCTCGAGCGGGCCGGCGAGCTCGATGCTGCGGATCGAACGCTCTCGCGCGCGACCGAGCTCGCGCGTCGCGGCGTGGCGTCGATCGAGATTGCGTATTCGTTGCTCAGCCTCGCCGGCGTCCGGCAGCGGCTAGGCAGGCCCGACTATGCGCGGCGAATATACGACGATGCCCGCGATGCGGTAGGCAGCTGTGAGGATCCGGGCGTCTTGCGCGAACTGTTAGCCCGCATGGAGCGGCGCCTGCAGTTCGCGCCAGCGGCACGCATCGTTCGCAAGAGCGCCCCGACGGACGCGCTCAGCGACGCGGAGCTGTCGGTCCTGCGGCTGCTTCGCAGCGAGCTGTCGCAGCGCGAGATCGCGAGCGAGCTCCATCTCTCGTTCAACACGATCAAGACGCACACGCGCAACATCTACCGCAAGCTGGGCGCGGCCACGCGCGCCGACGCTCTTGCCCGCGCGCGTGAGCTCAGCTTGATCTGAGGCGATCAGCCGGGGGCGCTCGCCTGCAGCTCCAGGGCGCGAGCGGCGGCCTGTTCCCGGTCGAGCGCGGCCGCGTAAACGACGAACGCCTGGGACTGCGCGACCCGGTCTGCCTCCCGCCAGGCAAAATATGCCTCGCGGACGTCGTCGGCCGCGTCCGCCCATGCGAGTTGCAGGTCGGTTGATCGCCGTCCACCGAAGGGACCGCTGGTGAAGATGCCTGGCGAAGATCTCATGCGGGATTTGTGCGTTCGCCGCGCGACGCGTTACGCGCATGCAGAGGTTCACCTGGGTGAAACGGCTACCTGGGTGATGACAGCTCACCCAGGCCCAATGGAAGCTTGCTGCCGTGACCGCTTCCTCGCGGCAGCGCTATGACATCGTCGTTCGCGGCAGGCTGAGCAGTCGCTACGAATCCGCGTTCGACGGCGTAACGCTCGAGCCTCGGATCGGGCAGACCAGGCTCCGCGCTGACCTGGCGGATCAGTCCCAGCTCTACGGACTGCTCAACAGACTGCGCGACCTCGGTATCGAGCTGGTCAGCGTCAACGCGGCCCCTGCGCCGAGCGATGCCGGTTGAGGAGGCCCTGACCGTCGGACCGGCCGGCCCGTCCGACGCCCAGATCGTGGCGGGGCTTCGCGCGGGCGACGAGCAAACCTTCCGCGACCTCTTCTCGCGCACCTACGCGATGATGAGGCGGGTCGCGCGCGGGTACGTCGACTCCGACGCGGTCGCGGAAGAGATCGTCCAGGAGACGTGGGTGGCAGTCGTCGCGGGGATCGAGCGCTTCGAGGGAAGGTCCGCCCTTGGGACGTGGATGTTCTCGATCCTCACCAACCAGGCGAAGACCCACAGCGCACGTGAGCGCAGGGCGCTGCCGTTTTCCTCGATCGCCTCGAAAGACGACGACGGGCCCGTGGTGGACGCCGACCGCTTCCAGAAGGACGACGAGGCGTGGCCCGGTCACTGGGCGACGCCGCCACGGCCGTGGCAGAAGCCCGAACGGCGACTGCTGTCGCTCGAGGCGCGCGAACAGCTCAGGGCGGCGCTCGAACAGTTGCCCGACCGTCAACGGCTGATTGTCGGGCTGCGCGATATCGAGGGGCTCTCCGCCGGGGAAGTCTGCGATCTCCTGGAGCTCAGCCAGGAGAACCAGCGCGTTCTCCTGCACCGCGGGCGGTCGCGCCTGCGTGCCGTCCTCGACGGCTATATCGACGGCGCGGACACGTAACGGACTCTCGGTGAGGGAGACTTAAGCTGGTGCACAACTCGGATCCGCGGCGGGATGGCCCCTCGGCCGGCGACTTCGGCGTGACCGCTGACGAGGTCACCTGCCAGCAGTTCGTCGAGCTGATCACCGACTACTTCGAAGGGACGCTCACCCCACGAACGCTGAGCCAGGTCGAGGAGCACCTGGTCTTGTGCGACTGGTGCGTTACCTATGCGGACCAGATGCAGGAGACGGTGGTCGCGCTCCGGGCGCTGAGGGAACCGGCCGCGGTCGAGCCGCCGCCTGCCGTGCTCGCGGCCCTGCGAGCGAAGCGGGGAGCCGAGACGTGATCGCCTACAAATTCCTGCGCGCCGGCCGCACCGGGCCGTTCAGCGGCTTCGCTTGGCCCGAACCAGGGATATGGGTGCGCGCGGGCACGGAGACGATCCCGTGCCGGCGCGGCATTCACGCCTGCCGAACGCGGGACCTCCCGTGGTGGCTCGCCGACGAGCTGTGGGAGATCGAACTCGACGGCGACGTGCGGACCGACGAGCACAAGATCCTCGCTCCTGCGGGTCGGCTTCGCTCGCGTGTCGAGGGGTGGACGGCAGCGTGCGGACAGGAGTACGCGGACGCGTGTGCGTGGCGCGCGCGGGACCGGGCCGTCGAGGCGCTGACGCGCGCAGGCCACGCGGCGGCCCGGCTCGCCGCGTGCACGACGCTCGATGAAGTGCTGGTCGCGGCGCGCGAGCTCGCCGAGGTCGTACCGGACACCCGGATCAGCCTCACGATCGCGGGCGACGGCGCGTTCCGCGCGCTGACCGGGGCCGCACCGACGAGCGCGTACATCGCTGCTCACGCCGCCATGCGACTGGACGGCTCGGCCGGCTACGCCGCCGAGCGGGCGTGGCAGTCGCGCTGGCTGGCATGGCGACTCGGGCTGCGCGCAGACGCCTGACTCGCGGCCGCCGGCGTAACGCTGCCGCCGGGGCTTGATGATCAGCGGGCCTCATCCAATCCCCACCCACAATGGAGGAGGAACCGCATGTCCAATCGCGCGTATCTCGCCGTCACGTCGATCGTCGCCGCCGCCGGCGGTCTCATCGTCGTCGCCGCTTTCGCGTTCAGCCAGGCGGCCGCGGACTGGATCGCGTTCGGCCTGTCGGTGATCGCGCTCTCCGGCTCCGCGGCCTGCCTGGTGGCGGACGCCGCGGAGCGAGGCTTGACCGTACCTGGCGATCGCCGCCGTGACCGGGCTGCTCGCCGCGTTCACGCTGATCGTCAGCCTCGGGGCGTTCACCGGAGGCGCGCAGCACTGGATCGTGTTCGGCGGCGGCGTCGCGGCGCTCGTGCTGTCCTTGCTCGTGCGCGAGCGCTATGTCGCATCCTTGGTCGAATCCCGCGGCTCGGACACCGAGTCGGATGCTCGGGAGCCGCTGCGCCCCGCAGCCTGACGACGGTCACAGCCGGGGCGGCTCAGCGTCCCCGGCGAAAGCGCCCGCGCATCCGTCGGGGTTCCTTTTTGCCTGGGCGGCGTAACGGATCGGCGCGCGAGCGGACCCATGGCGCATGACCAACGAGCCGAGGTCTCCACGACCCCAGCCGAGCCTGCGCCCGCCCGTTGCCACCGACCGCATGCAGGCTGCCGTTCAGGCGCCGATGCGCCTCCAAACGAGGCGAGAACGCCGCAGGTCGAAAGCGCAGGCGCAGGACACGAACGAAAGGAACGGAAGATGAGCAGCGACTACGACGTGATCGTGCTCGGCGCCGGCGCGGCGGGCGAGCACTGCGCGGGGGCGCTCGCGGCCGGAGGGCTCGATGTCGCGATCGTCGAGCGCGAGCTCGTCGCCGGGGAGTGCTCCTACTACGCCTGCATCCCATCGAAGACGCTGCTCCGACCGGGCGAGGCGGTCGATGGGGCGCTCGGCGCACCCGGCGCTGCGCAGGCCGTTCACGCAAGCGTGGATCCATCCTCGACGCTCGCCTGGCGTGACTACATGGTGTCCGGCTACGACGACGCCGCACAGGCGAAATGGCTCGCGGATTCGGGGATCGATCTGGTCCGCGGCAGCGGCCGGATCGTCGAAGGCGGCGTGGTCGAGGTGGACGGCCGCCGCTACAGTGCCCGTCACATCGTCCTGGCCACCGGCTCCGAGCCGGTGATCCCGCCGATCCCGGGGCTCGCGGAGCTCGACGGCGTGTGGACCAATCGCGAGGCCACCGGCGCGCGAGAGATCCCAGACAGCATCGTGATCCTCGGTGGCGGCCCCGTGGGCGTCGAGATGGCGCAGGCGTTCGCGACGCTCGGCGCGCGCGTCGATCTCGTCGAAGGAATGGATCACCTCCTTCCGCGCGAACCACCCCGGCTCGGCGAGGCACTCGGCCAGGCGCTCTCCGGAGCACGACTGACGCTTCATCTTGGCCGCCGCGCAGCACGCATCGCCGGCGACCCAGCCGGCTATGCGGTCACATTGGACGACGGCAGCACGCTGACGGGGGAGCGGCTGCTCCTCGCCACCGGTCGCCGACCGAGGGTCGACGGGCTCGGGCTCGAGAACGTCGGCATCGAAGCGGGTCCGCATGGAATCCCGGTCGACAGCCGCATGAGCGCAGGCGACGGCCTCTGGGCGATCGGCGACGTGACCGGCATCTGGCCACTGACCTACGTCGGCAAGTACCACGGCCGGATCGCCGCCGCCAACATCCTCGGCGAGCGCCGCGAAGCCGACTACACCGCAGTCCCGCGGGTCGTCTTCACGCATCCGCAAGCCGCCGCCGTCGGCACGCCCGATGGCCCCCTGACGGCGACGATCTCGCTGTCGGCGGTTCCGAAGACCGCCACGTACCTGCGCGCGTGGGACGAGCATCCCGGCTTCCTGACCCTGATCTCGGACGGAGACGTGCTGACGGGCGCGTACGGGCTGGGCCCCGAAGCCGGCGAATGGATGCAGCAGGCGACCGTCGCGATCCGCGCCCGCGTGCCACTCGCGGTGCTGAACGACACGATCCAGCCGTTCCCGACGTTCTCCGAGGCGTTTCATTTCGCGCTGGCTGAGCTCACCAGCCGGGTGCCGGCGGGGGCGCGATGAGACGCGCGCAGGTAACGCTCCCGGCGGATGTTTGCGCCGTCGCTGATGCTCGAAGCGCGATCGGCCGCCTCGCCGTGGGCCAACGGATCACGGATTTCGAGCTCCTCGACCACGCCGGGAATCGTCGGCGGCTCTCCGAGCTCGTCGGCGGCGACCCCACAGTCCTCCAGTTCTTTCGAGGCTGGTGGTGTCCGAAGGAGCAGTCCTTCTTCCGGCGTCTGCTGGGGCTCCAAGAGGACGCGGAGGTCGCCTACTCACGGATCCTGTCGGTGAGCGTCGACCCGCCCGAGGTCAACGCTGCTTTCCGCGCCGGGCTCGGAGCACGCTGGACGTTTCTCTCGGACCCGGATCGTGACGTTCAGATGCAGCTCGGGCTCCGCGAGACAACGGACACGCTCAACGACCCCTATGTGCCCGCGGTCTTCCTGATCGACCCCGAGCTTTGTGTCCGGGCCGCATACAACGGCTACTGGTACTGGGGACGCCCCACCCAAGACGAGCTCGTCAAAGACCTGCGCGCGATCACCCGGACGCTGCGGACCGATTGGGAGGCGCCGACCCCATGAGCCGGTGCTGGCTGGCTCTTGTCGAGGGCCGAGCCGTGGGCGCCGATGCGGCCGCGCCAGCGTTCGCCCTCGACGGTCAGCCAGCGGGAACGCTCGCTGCATGGCGACGGCGCGGTAAGCCAGTTCGCGAGGCCCTACGTGTCGACGAGCGCCTGATCGACTCCGATGGCGCGCCGGCGTGGATCTCGCTCGTCCTAGCACCGTCTGGCGTGCGCCTTCCGTTCGACGACCTCGCGGTCCAGGAGGCCCGCCGCGTGGTTCTGAGGCGCCGTTTCCCGGCTGCGGTCTCCACGCTGCTCCGCGACGATTCGCATTTTGAGGGAGCGATCACCGTGGCCCACTCGCCTGACGCGGGCGCGTGGCTGCGCGAGGACCCGTTCGCCCGGATCTTCCCCGCCAAGCTGCTCGCGGTGCAGGCCGGAATCTTTATTGGTTGCAACTCTTGCGACGGGTCGTCGCGAGATTGACGTGATGCATCGCTGGCGACGGCGCGGCATCGGCGCTCAGAACTTCTCAAAGTCCTTCACCTTGGTTGACAAGTTGGGAGAAGCTTCTCACGCCACGTCGTGTTTGTCAAGCGAGGTGAACTACAATTGTGTGGACATGGCGAAGAGCCTCCAGCTCCTTTTCCGCGACGCCCGCAACGCGATCGAGGCCGCCGTCCGCGCCGATCTCGCACAGAACGGCTTTGGCGATGTCGCGCCCTCGCACTCCGCGCTCTTGCGCAACATCGGCGACGACGGTGCTCGCCCCAGCGAGCTCGCCGCACACGCCGGCGTCACGCGCCAAGCCATCACCAAGCTCGTAGACGAGCTCGAGCGGCTCGATCTCGTGCGCCGCGACCCAGACCCGGACGACGGGCGCGGCGTGATCGTCAGATACACCGACCGCGGACGCGCCGGCGTTGCTATCGCTCGCAAGCGAATGCTCGCGCTCGAGCGCGCCTACGCCGCGCAGGTCGGCGCCGACCGCTGGGCCGAGGTGCGCTCAACCCTTGAGACCCTATTCGGTGACGATCCTCACGAGAACCTGAGCCTGCCTGCCGCCCCAGACCTATCCAACCGGGAACGCCTGGACCACAATCAAGCACGCGCGTCGGGCGAGTGAGCGGTCAGGCAGCGGGTCCGCGCCGTGCGCCAACCACTCACCAAACCGTCTGCACCAACGCAGAGACACCCGGCTGCCGCTGGGAAGGCGACCGCTGGGAGGGGGCCGTGGCGACCCGCGCCCCAGCGGTGTGGTGGTCGGCCTTGACATGCGCGGCCGCGATCGGATCGTTGGCCGCGGCGGTGATCGGCCTCGGTCACGCCTGACGCCGGCCGTAGGCATCATGTCTCGAGAGGGTTGGTCGACCGAGGCTAAGCAGGGACGAACGGCTGGTCGTAGGGCGCGGCGTTCCGAGCGGCGAGGACGCGCTCAGCCGCGCGCCCAACCGGTACTCGCAGCGGAACGGCGGGCTGCTCCACGAGATCCGCGAGAGTCGCTGCGACCTGCTCCGGGCTGATCATTACTTCCCGGGGGGCGCCACCTTGCGCGAACAGCGCGGCGTACGGGTCGTCGGGCAGGTTGTACGCGCGCATGTTGTCCAGGGAGCCGGAGCTGACCGGCCCGGGTTCGACGAGGCCGACGTCGATACCGAAGCCGCCGAGCTCGATGGCCAGTGCTTCCGCGAAGGCTTCGAGCGCCCACTTCGTGGCCGCGTAGGCGGCAGTGCCGGGCTGCACGGTCCGCCCAGCGACGCTGGACACGAACAGCAGCCGACCCTTGCGGCGCTGTCGCATCTGCGGAAGGACCGCCTGGGTGACGCGGATCGCCCCGGCGGTGTTCTCGGCGTAGAGGCGCTCGATTTCCGCGATCGGGCTGGCCTCGACAGCCGCCGCAAAGATGGTGCCGGCGTTCGAGATGAAGACGTCGATCTCGCCAGCCTGCGCGATGGCGCCATCGACGCTGGCCTGGTCGGTCACGTCCAGGCGCAGTCGCTGGTCCACGTCGAGGTCATCCAAGCTGTGCGGATCCCGCGCAGTGGCAACGACGCGGTGGCCGCGCCGAGCGACCTCGACGGCGGTGGCTCGGCCGATCCCCTTGGAGGCGCCGGTAATCAGGATCGAGGACATGGCGCTTGTGCCTCCTTCCTCCAGGTAGCTCCGATCTGAAAGCCACCGATGTTTGTTCCCTGGGCTAAAGCTGTCGAGCAATGCTTGTTGCGCATTTCGATTCTCGTCAGGCCGCGCGCAGGACGGCTTGGATCAGCCGGATCCGGTTGTGGTCGAGGTTGTCAAGGTGGTTGGCTGCTTTCGTTTCGAAGTCGGGGACGAACACGTGCAAGCCGAGCGGTTGCCGCGGCGCGTTCACGCGTACGTGCATGAACCGCTTGGACGGCTCCGTGAGATCGTTCCAGGCGGCCGATCCAGGAGCAGAAGCGTCGTGGCGACGCCGGCGAGCCCATGACACGACTCAGGCTTCGTGGATGGAGCAGTCTGCGTTTGTTCCGGGGCGATGCTCGTCTTGGCCGTTGCAGGCCTCCATCTGCGACGTCTCCAGTCTGGACGGATGCGATCGTGCGCTTCGGGGCCGACCGGCCTGACTTGGCGGCACTGGAACGTCGGCTCCGTCGGTGTGGCCGTCAATGACTATGCATCCACGCCGGGTTTGTCGCTCACTTGTCGTCGTGGCGATGCAGAAGATGCTCGAGGCGCTGGCCGAGCGACTCGTGTTCGCCCTCTTGAGGCGCATCTCCCATCGTAGGCTCGCCCATCGTCGGGTTCTCACCCATCGTCGGGTCGCCCATTGTCGGGTCGCCCATCGTCGGGTTTTCACCCATCGTCGGGTCGCCCATTGTCGGGTCGCTCATCGTCGGGTTCTCACCCATCGTCGGGCCGCCCATCGTCGGGGCGGCCATCGTCGGGTTCTCCTCCATTCGGGGCGCCGAGCCATCGTTATGTGTCCGCTCCTGCATTAGAGTCCTCCTGTCGCTGGTGCTGAGCGCATCTGAGACGCACCCAGTAGTTGCTTGTGGTGTGGTGTTAGTGGCGCCCTCCTGTCACGTCTTACGTCGTCGACCTCATAAGACGCCTCGCCGAGCTACCAATGAGCTGCAGCGATAGCCGCGTGTCGTGAGAGCGGATCACACCGCCGAGCGTGAGACGGTGTGCAGCACACGAGTGTTCGCGCGTGCGCGAACACTGCCTCGATCGTCGCCTGCCTGCATTTGTATAGCCCGCCCCATGGTCGGTAGGCAGGACTCGTCGCATGTGCGCGTAGGACGCGCCCTTCCAGCGGTGCCGGTGCCGTCGACCTCTTAATTGCTTCGCGCTCATTTTGTCGCCACATACACGGGTCCTTATAAGCTCGGGTCCGACGGGCAGTTCATCACCGTCCGAGGCGTTGCTCGCTAGCGGACAGTGAGTTCGGCGAAGTCGCGGGGCAAGTGCGGGGCCGGCAGCGTGCCCGTCTGGCTAAGGAAACGAGCGGTGTCGACCTGACGACCGGCTCGCGGCGGGAGCGAGCGCCCCGTTCGGCGCGTCCGACGCAGTCGAGATGGAACGATCTCGCGCATGTCGCCGACGGCGGCGATCCCTATGTCGAAGTCCTCTTCGCCGCCCGGAGACCGTCCGAGCGCACTCACGCCTTACCCGTGGCGATGCACGATCAGCACGGACCGTCGCGAGTGCGCGGCGACCGCTTCGGCGACGCTGCCGATCAGCACGCTCGCGAGGCCGGTGCGCCCGTGCGAGCCGAGCACGATGAGGCTAGCGTGGTGATCGTCGGCCGCCTCGATGATCCCCTTCCAGCTCGGCGCAGCCTCGACTGCGATGCTCCGCGCTTCGAAGCCTGCCTCCTCTGCCAGCGTGGCTCCCTGCGCGGCGGTTTGCCCAGCTGCGGCTTTGACCTCGTCGGCCGCTGCGGCGTCGATCCGCAGCTCATGGGGTGGCAGGAACCCGACGTTGAACGGCTGCCACACGGTGACGACGAGTGCCTCGCGTCCGTGGTTCAGCTGGCCCGCGGCGTCCGCGATCGCGGTCTTGGCCAGCTCGGAGCCGTCGTAGGCGAACATGACCGGTCCGGTCGCTGCGCTAGTCATCTCCGCTCCGTTTGTCGGGCCGGTCGATCAGGTCGGAAGCACGAGCCCAGGCGATCGGCTGCCGCGGCGTCACCACCATCATCGTTCGCTGAGGCAGCGACCGCAGGCGCCGTCTGCGGCGCCCCGTGCGCCTGGTGCCGGATGCGGGCAAGCAGTGGTGGCGAGTACCAGCCGGGCTCCCGGCCGCCAAACCACCGCTCCAGCGAGGGTGCCGGTGGGCGGACGCCGCCCAGCGCGTACAGGCAGACGCCGGCGATCGCACCGCCGGCGGAGATCCCGAAGCAGATCCACAGCGCGATCGTCGTCCCGGAGTTCAGGCTGTGCCCGACGGTGAAGGCGAGGTGGAGCATGAGCGGTGCGATCATGAACGCCGCTACCGCCCGGAGCAGCTCGATGATCGCGAACACTCGTTGTAGGTTGGAGTTGGGCAGCGAGAAGCCAGCGATGAACAGCGCCGGGACCACGGAGCACCCGACGCCGAGGCCGATCAGCCCCGAGCCGGTGAGCGCGAGCGCGTCGGTGGGCGGCAGGACGCGGCCGATCACGACGATGCCGGCGCTGAGGAAGATCATCCCGGCCAGGACTTGGTAGTGCAGCCCGCGCGTGCGGAACACGAAGCCGAACACGATCGCGCTCAACGCCGCGCCGGCGAACTCGGGCAGGTAGAGCAGCCCCGCGTGTAGGGGCGCGAAGCGGTGCGCCAGCCACGCACCACTCAGTGTGATCGCGGACACCGAGGCTGCGGCCGCGCAGATCGCGACGAGGATCCCCGTCGCCGGGAGCGTGCTGACCAGCGGACGCACGTTCAATAGAGAACACCTGCCGCGATACTCGGCGATCAGGAGGGTGACGATCAGCGCCAGCCCGCCGATCAGCGGCACGAACGTGATGGCGTCCAAAAACGCGTGCGTGAGCAGCTCCGAGGCGCCGAAGAAGGCGGCCGCGCACCCGGTGGCAGCCAGCCCGAGAGCCAGCGGATCCCACCGACGGCGTGGATCGACTGGCGGTGCGTCCTGGAAGGTCAGGACCGAGAGCACCAGCGCGGCCAGCGCGATTCCGGCAATGATCCAGAACAGCGGCCGCCAGGCGTGAGCGGAGGCCTGGATGCCGCCGATCACTGGGCCAAGCGCCACCGCGCCGAACACGCAAAAGTTGACGACCATCGCCGTCCAGCGCAGCTTCGCCGGCGGATAGCCGACGATCAGCGGCGGGAAAGCCGCGATCAGCAACAGGCTCGTGCAAAGACCCTGCAGAACGTGGCCGACGATGAACACACCTGACGCGGTGGCCGATGCGGCGAGCACCGAGCCGACCACTAGCGACACGCCGTAGACGAGCAACATGCGCCGCTGCGGCAAGCGCATCGCGAACTGCACGGCGAACACCGTGCCCATCGCATAGCCAGCGTTCGCCAGACCATTAGTCAGGTTCACCGCCTGCAGGCTCATGTGCAGGTCCCTGGCGATGATCGGCGTCAGTGGCTGTAGCGCGGCCGACAGGATCAGGTAGGGCACCAGGGCAAAGATGACCATCGCGGCCACGGCCGGATAGCGGCCGGCGAGCGGACCCTGTCGCGTGAGCAGCGACCCGGCTTGCCGGCGCGGGAAGAGAGCGGCCCTCGTCGTCGCCCGGACGGTCATATGTTCGTCTCCATCTCCAGCTCGATCTGGGCCAGATCGCCGTCCGTCAGCCCCGCGCCGGCCCATCTGCCAGCGTTGCCGACCTTCTCGTTGCCGTAAGGGTCGATGTCGGTGCGGTTGACCTCGGCGGTGAGGACGATCTCGTTCGTCACGCCGTGGAGGGTGATGTTGGCGCTGATTCGCAACGTCTCTTCGTCGATGATCTCGAGCGCCGTGGACTCGAATGCCAGCTCGGGGTAGGTCTCGGCGTCGAAGAAGCCGGGCGAGCGCAGGTGCGCGTCGCGCTGGGGCTCGTTGGTGTCGACCGAGGCGGCCTTGACCGTGCCGTAGGCCTCGGCGGAGGACAGTTCGCCGGCGATCTGCAGCGTGCCCTCGAACTCCGTGAACTCGCCGCGCACGGTGGCAATGCCCGTGTGGTTGACGGCAAACCCGAGCTTGGAGTGGGCCTGGTCAACGACCCAGATGCCGCTGGGGACGATGCTGCGGGTGGTGAGGGTGCTCATGGCGTACAGCGATTCCTTTGGTTCAGCGGGCTGCGTTGACGGCGGTCCGCTCACTACGTTCCTCTTCGGACTTGCTCGCGCTTGTTAGGGGATTAGTGGGGATCGCGCTCCGGCTCTTACTGGTGCCCACCAAGAAATTTGCGCGGCGGCTCCGGAGCCTCCTACGCTTCACCGAGGGCACTCGGTGACGCCGCGACCAGGAGCAGCGGTAAGAACCGGCAACGTCGCCACTCTCATGTAGCCGAACGGGTCAATGACCCTAAAGCAGCTACATCGGATCGGTACAGGTGAGTGGAAATGAGCACTAACGCAACACTGGCGCCCCCGAGCAGTGGCCGGTGGCCGGCGGACCCTGTGATCGCCTACGCGGAGTGGCGCATGTCGTGCGCGTCGGTCCAGGCGACGTATCGGCAGTGGTCGGACGCACCCAGGACAGACGCACACCTCGCTTACGCCGCCTACACGGCTGCGCTTGATCGCGAAGACGCGGCTGCGCGCGTGTATTCGCGCCTGAGTAAGCGAGCAACGGGCCTAGCCCCGGCGGCGTGGTGGTGGTTAGGACGCCAGCTGCCCGACAGCGTATGAGCCGTTGATCTCGAAGTCGCCGACCCACATCGGAACCGCCACCCCTGAGGGACGAACGACCGTGTCGTCAATCTCACGAGGCCTCCGAGGTCGCCGCCCGCTTCGATCCGCGATGAGACTGAAGCTGATTAGGCATTCTGCGCGGCGGCGCGCGCTGGTGGACGCAGCCGTGACTGTTCGGTCAGACCAAAACGATGATGGGAGGACGAGATGACACATTCGCCGGCGTGGGACAAGGTGACGGATGCTGAGGTGGTGAGCGCGCTGAAGGAGTACGACCAGCTAGGGCCGGAGAGGTTCTTCTCTGAGCATGGGTTCGGTCCCACCACGACCTACGACCTGGTCTGGAATGAACAGCTTTACCCACCGAAAGCGATCTTGGGCACGGCTTATGAATTCGCGACGGGCCAGCGCCTTGGCTCCGGTGATTTCGAGGGGGGAAAGACCGGCGCGGTCAAGGTGCTCGGAAAGCTTGGGTTCACCGTCCGTCCGCGAGGATAGGCAGCTTCCGGTCTGGGCCCGAGCTCCCCGCGTGTGTCAGCGAGTTACCAGCGGCGGTGGCAAGGATGTGAGGTTCGTCCGAGTCTGGGGCCCTGATGCAGCAGCGCACAGCGACTGGAGCGAAGGCACCGGGCGCGGACCGGCGCTGTTTGGCGCATCTTCGCCACCTAACGCCTTGAGCCTCATGGCACCTTGTTTGCCACCCACGCAGGACTCCGCTTCGTGGCCGAGGGCGTGCGCTTCGGCGGCACAGGCGCATCGGGGCGTTCTGCCTTCGCCGAACCCAGCTACCCCGCTTCGGGGGCTGTCGTGGATTCGGCCGCGCTCTGAGAGCGCTTTGGCCCGTAAACGCAAGAGGAGGCGCCAGATGCCGGCGTCGTCGAGACCCGGATCGACCTTCTGGGATCGCGCGGAAAAGCGGGGCCGTGAAACGCCGTTCAAACTTCGGTACGGCGGCGGCCGAGACCCGATCCACGAGAACCGGGTCTCCCTAGGCGTAAGCTGCTGGCGAGGATGGGAGTGACGGAACACCGATTGCTCAAGGGAGACGGAGCCCGATGACCGACCTTCGTCACCTGGACGCGCTTCTGCGCGCCGAGGATGGAGACGTGGGCTGCACCGCGGGCGCCGAGATCCTCCACGCGTACGTCGAATTGGAGCTCTGCGGCGAGGACCCGGCGCGCGTTTACCCAGGCGCGGCGATCCACCTTCAAAGCTGCCCCGGCTGCCGCGCCGATCACGACGGGCTGCTCGAAGCCGCGCGCCGGTTCGGCGACATCCGGCCCGATTAGCGAGGCCCGCTGACTCTGCAGGAGACGATGATCCCCCCTGGGGGGATACCGGTCCGCGGCTGTATACCAGCTAGGGGGAATACGCAAATGGGCCCTGAGGGTGCAGACGGGAAGGCTCCATCGCGGGACCATTTCGCCTATGGCACGAGTCTTACGCGACGCCGGAGTGGCTGTGGCCGTGATGGGCAAGCGAACCTCGCGGAGCGGCGGCCCGCGCCCCGGCGCGAAAGCGGCTCTCGACTCGGACTCGCGACGGTGGGTCGAGCAACTCCGGGTCGGGCACCCGCGCCACCACCAGACTGTCGCCAGCCTTCATGATGTGCTGAAGCGAGTCGCGGTCCACGAGCTGTCGCGCCGCCGCCACCAGCTCCGATCGATCCGCGGTCCTGAGTTCGACGACCTGGCTCAGCAGGCCGCCGACGACGCCCTCATCAACGTCCTTGACAGGCTCGATGAGTTTCGAGGGCTCAGCCGCTTCACCACCTGGGCGTACACGTTCGTCATGTTCGAGGTCTCTGCCAAGGTGGCGCGGCACGCCTGGCGCCGACAGCCGCCCGACGTCGAGCAGCTCGCATGGGACCAACTGCCAGATCCGATGGCACGCTCACCCGAGGAACGGCTCGAGCAGCGGGCGCGACTTGAGGCGCTGTCGAGGGCGATCGCCGAGCTGACCGACCGCCAGCGCGAGGTGTTCGTCGCCGTCGCTCTCAATGACGTCCCGATCGACGTCCTCGCGGTGAAGCTCCGCACCAACCGCAACGCGATCTATAAGAACCTGTTCGACGCCAGGCGTCGCCTGCGGGCAAGAATGGCCGTCGCCGGACACCCCATGAGCGCCGGCAGCGTCCGCGAGGTCGCAGCTGGCGGTAGCGCGCGACTTGGCCCTTCTGCCGCAGCGTGGTCGCGATGAGGCTGCGATGCGTGATCGTGGATGACAGCCCGGCGGTGCTGCGAGCCGCAAGCGAGCTCCTCGAGTGCCAGGGCATCTTGGTCGTGGGCGTCGCCGCGACCGGCGCGCAGGCCGTACGCCTCATAGATGAGCTGGAGCCAGACGTGGTACTGGTCGACATCGATCTGGGGCCCGAGTCCGGCTTCGACCTTGCCCGCCGCCTCGTGGCGACCCCAGACCGGGCGGGGACGCGCAGCATCCTGATCTCGACGCACGACGGAGCGGACTTCGCGAAGGTGATCGCGGGCAGCCCCGCCATCGGGTTCCTTCCGAAATCGGATCTGTCGGCGACGGCGATCCACCGGCTTTTGGCCGGCGCTCACGACGAGGGAAGTGATTGAGCCTGAAGGAACGTGATAACGGCGAGCACCCGGCGATGATCGTCCGCCGTCTCCGAGAGCGGCAGCTTGCTCAGGATGCTCCGCACATGCTTATGGACCGTGCCTTCGCTGACCCACAGCTGGCGGGCAATACCGGCGTTCGACCGGCCCTCGGCCATGAGCTGGAGGACCTCGCGCTCGCGCGGCGTGAGGTCGCAAAGAGGATCTTGGATTCGCCGAGCGGCGACGAGGTCCTGCACCAGCCCAGGGTCGATGACCGAACCGCCGTCGGCGATCCGCTCGACCGTCTCAAGAAAGTCGTCCACCTGGGTGACTCGGCTCTTCAACAGATAGCCGACCCCGCGCCCTTCGGAGAGCAGGCCCACCGCGCGGTGGACCTCGACATGCGCGGAGAGCACGAGGATGCAGATCGCCGGAAAGTCTGCGCGGATCGCCTGCGCGGCATCGAGACCCTCGGTCGTATGGGACGGGGGCATGCGAATGTCCAGCACGACCAGCTCTGGAAGGTGCTCGCGAACCAGCGCCATCAGCTCGGTCACATCGCCCGCCAAGCCCACGACCTCAAAGCGCGACGATTCGAGGAGGCGGGCTATGCCCTCGCGCAGGAGGACATCGTCGTCGGCGACGATCACTCGAGTCCGGCGCTGGCCCGGTGCCACCGGGAGAGTATCCCGCAGCGAGGGCGGCCGGCCAGGCGCGGTGAACAGGCGCCCGCTAACGTCGACGAGTGCCCTAGCGCCAGGACAATGAGAGCGGAGCTCACCGTACCGTCGGGCCGGTTGAGAGGACTATGATCGAGCCATGCCGTCGCCGTGGCTGGCTGTCGGGCTTGAGACGGATCCGCTGAGCCGCGCTCGACAGCTGCAACGGAGCTGGGAGCGACTGCTCGCCGAGGGCGCGCTCGACACGGAGCTTCCACCGGACGCGATGGCAGGATTGCGCCCGGCGATCCTCGAGTCGTGGCGGCGTTCGCTTGGGACGGGTCTTGATCCAACCGAATTGATGGTTCCGATCGAGGCGGACCCCTCGGCGATCCATGAGCGCTGGCTCGAGCATCCGCTTGGCTCGCTCGGACCCGTGCTCGCGGCGCAACTCGGGCAGGTAGCCGAGGAGTCGCAGAGCCTGGTCGTGGTGAGCGATGCCTCCGGGCTCCTCTTGCGCATCGACGGGACCGAGTCGCTGAAGGCGCGCGCGGCCGAGATGAATTTCGTGGAGGGCGCACTCCTCAGCGAGGCGGTCGATGGCACGAACGGCATCGGGACGGCGCTCGCCGCGGATCACCCGCTTCAGGTGTTCGCTTTCGAGCACTTCAACGAGAGCCACCACCAGTGGTTCTGCTCCGGCGCGCCGGTGCACGACCCGGTGTCCGGGCAAATAGTGGGACTCGTCGATCTCTCGAGCTTCTGGAAGATCGCCCACCCCCGGAGTCTCGAGCTGGTGAGCGCCACCGCGAGGACGATGGAGCGGTGCCTCTTGGACAACCGGCGCGACCGAGACGCCCGGCTGAGGCGTCGCTACTCCGATCTGATGACCAGAAGCACCGATCTGCTCGTAGATCCCGAGGGCTACGCGCTCGACGGCGAGGAACCGAGGCACCGTACCCCGATTGAGGTTCCGGAGGGCGGTGGCGAGCTCGTCCTCCAGGACGGGTCGGTCGCCGTGGCGGAGGCGCTGGGTCAGGGCGAGGCGTATCTCGTCCGCCGACCCCGCCCCGGTGGCGCCAGGTCGGCGCCTGTCGGCGCCCTCGAGCGCGCAGAACAGCGCGCTCGCGAGCTCGCCAGCGAGCAGGCCGCGCTGCGCCAGGTCGCAACCCTCGTCGCGCGCGAATCCACTCCTGATCAGCTCTTGACCGTCGTCGCAAATCAGGCCGGCCGGATCTTCGACGTCCCGCTGGTCAAGCTGGTCCGCTACGAGCAGGACAGCTGGGTCGTACTGGGGGGGTTCAGCGAGGGTGTTGAGGACCCCTTCCCTATCGCCTCCCGCTCGCGTCTCGACAGCCCGGGTGTGATCGCCTCGGTCCATCGCAGCGGACGCCCCGCCCGCGTCCAGGATTACGCGCATATGCCTGGGAAGGTCGCTGCCGTCGCTCGACGGTCAGGCATGCGCTCCGCAGTCGCGAGCCCAATCGTGGTCGAGGCTCACTTGTGGGGAGCGATGATGATTGCCTCGCCGCGACCGGAGCCTCTTCCGGAGGACACTGAGGCTCGGCTCACGGACTTCACCGAGCTCGTAGCGACAGCGATCGCGAATATCGAGTCGCGCGCCGCGCTCGCCCGGATCGCGGAAGAGCAGGCCGCGCTGCGGCGGGTCGCGACTCTGGTGGCACGGGGGGTCGGCCCGGACGAGCTCTTCTCGGCGGTCAGCAACGAGGTCGGTCGGCTGTTCGGCTCGGGCCAAGCCGCGATAGGCCGCTACGAGTCCGACGGATCCAGCGTGGTCTACGTCGGCGTCAGCCAGGGGCTGAGCATGATCGGCGCGATGCCGGTCGGAACACGCTGGCCGCTAGAAGATTTTCTGGCCTCGACCACGGTCTACCGCACCGGCCGTCCCGCCAGACAGGAGCAAGCCGACTACGACACGGCCCCGGGACAGGTCGCCGAGACCCTCGGGGCGCTGAATACCGTCTCAAGAGTGGGAGCCCCGATCTTCGTCGAGGGCAAACTGTGGGGGGTCCTCCTAGTCACCGACACGCGCGAACGCCTCCCGCCCGATACCGAGGAGCGCGTCGCGAAGTTCACCGAGCTGCTGGCGACGGCGGTCGCGAACGCGGAGAGCCGCGCTGAGCTCGCGGCGTCGGAAGCTCGCGCTCGAGGGCTCGCGAGAGAGCAAGCCGCGCTGCGCCGCGTCGCGACCCTCGTGGCCAGCGAGCACACTCCCGATGACCTCTTCACGACGCTGGCCGAGGAGGTCGGGGTGCTCTTCGAAGTCGACGGATCGGCGATCGTCCGCTACGAGGCTGACTCGAGCGCGACCGTCGTCGCGGGCTGGAGCGAGGGGGCGATCACTATCCCGTTGGGCGAGCAGTTCCCGCTCGAGGGGGAGAACCTAGCCGGCGAGGTGCACCGCACAGGATGGGCCCGGCGCAAGGAAGGCTACGAGGCTGCGGCGGGGATGATCGCCGCCACCGTCCGCAAGCTCGGGATCCGCGCAGCGGTGGCCAGCCCGATTGTCGTCGAGGGCGCGGTCTGGGGAATGATCGCCGTGCTCTCCCGCAACCCCGAGCCGCTTCCGCTCGATACCGAGGCACGCCTCGCAGAATTCAGCCGCCATGCGGGCATCGCGGTAGCGAATGACAAAAGCAGCTCCGATCTTGCAGAGTCGCGCGCGCGGATCGTTCGGGCGGGAGACGAGGCTCGGCGGCGATTCGAACGCGACCTGCACGACGGTGCTCAGCAGCGGCTCGTTTCGTTGGCACTCGAACTGCGCACGGCGGAGGCGACGCTGCCGCCTGAGCTGGGTGATCTCCGGGGTAGGCTCTCCCGGCTCGGAACGGGGCTGAACGACGTCCTCGACGACCTGCGCGAGTTGTCACGGGGCCTTCACCCTGCGGTGCTGTCGGAGGACGGACTGACCCCGGCGCTGAGCTCGCTGGCGCTGCGGTCGGCGGTTCCGGTCGACCTGCGGCTCGACCTCGGCACCGAACGGTTTGAGGAGGCCGTCGAGGTGGCCGCCTACTACGTCGCCTCGGAGGCATTGACCAACACCGCCAAGCACGCCGAGGCATCGCGGGCGGAGGTCAGCGCCCGGCGACGCGAGGGCTGGCTCGAGCTGAGCGTCAGCGACGACGGACGGGGTGGCGCAGTGGCGTCGAGCGGTTCTGGGCTCACCGGACTGGTCGACCGGGTCGAGGCGGTCGGCGGCACGATCCGCATCGACAGCCCTCCGGGTCTCGGGACAGCTGTCCAGGTCAAGCTACCTGTCAAGTCGACCCAGGGCTGAGGCCAGGCCGCCGCCTCCTTGCCCGGCTCACACGCCGGCGGTGACGCTTCGAAAAGTGTGCGTGCCGTGAAGGGGCGGACTCCGGGACCGGCGGGGCGACCCGCGGTCGCCCCGCCGGTTTGCCGAATCAGCGCGGCGGGAACTGCGAGCCCGGAGCGGGCGGTGCGAGGTTGGCGGTCGGGCGGCTTGCTTCCCGACCAGCCGATGACCGCGCAGTTGATGTCGACGCCGTCGGAGCCGTACGGCTGAGGCTGGCCCGTGGCCGGGTCGACGCCGGTCAGCAGGTCGGGCCGGGTGGCGGCGAGATTGAACACGACGTTCTCGTCGATCTGCCGAGTGTTCAGCCCTTCCTTCACGGCCTTATCCGTCCACAGGCCGAGCTGCGCGTCCCACAGCGGGCTGTAGGCGTCGGAGTGCCGGGGGTCCGTGAGCGTCGGGAAGTCCCCGAACACGTTGAGCAGATCCCCTCCGTGGCGCAGCGACTGGATCAGACCGGTGTTCTGGAGCGAGGCATCCTCGCTTGCGTGACCGTCGAGCACCAGATGCTGGAACCCCTGCGCCTGCGGATTGTTGGCGCCGGTCTGACCGTTGATGAACCCGAACAGACGCTCACGGGCGGATCCGAGGAAGTCGTCCCCGCCGTTGAACGACGCGTCGTTGAGCGCCGGAACGTACGTCGAGCGCTCCAGCACCGCCGTCAGCGGCTGCCCGGCGTCCGTGCTCAGGTAGACGATCGGCTCTCCGGCGTCAAAGCCCTTGACGAACAGCACGTCGGCCCACGACTCCGAGAACTGGCCGGGCGCCGACGGGCCTCCGATGTGGATGCCCAGCACCCGGTCGCCGGTGTTGGTGTGATGGTCGACGTCGTACGGACCATCGCCGGTGGCGATGATCGGCGCGTTGTAGACGACGTCCGAGCCCGCGATCCGGACGAACGGGCTGTACCCCGGACCCGCCACCGCTCCCGGGCTGAACGACTTGCAGCGGGAACCCGGTCGGACCCGGGCACCGCGACCCGCGTCGGGCTGAAGTCCGGCGCGCCGGCGAAGTGAATCACGGCCGGTCCGAAGGGATTGGCCTGAGGCGAAGGGTTGGCCTGGGTGACCGTCTGGACGCACGCTGGGCAGCTGATCCCGATGTTCGCCAGCTTCGGCGCGTAGTTGACGCCCAGGTCGTGGGCGAGACCCTGATCGGAGGCGTCGAGCAGGAGATACCACACTTTCTCGGTCTGGCCCGGATGATTCGGGACTGGTGCGTCGCCCGGGTAGATCGGAAGCCGAACGGTCTCGTTGCTGAGGTTCACCTGGATGGCGCTTTCCTCGGTCAGATGGCTAGCCGGCAGCAGCCCGCTCAGCTGCCCCAGCCCGGTGGCCGATCCGGTGTTGCCGGCGTCGTTTGAGCGCACGTGGCGGCCGCCGCGGTGGTTGTGGTGGGTGCGGTGCCGATGGGTGTGATTCGCCGCCGACGCCTGCCCCACGAGCGCGATCGCGGCGGCCACCGCGGCGACCAAGACGATCAGTACCCGCCAGCGCAGGTGCATGGTCAATCGATACAACATGTTTGTAACTCCCTTCTCGGGATGGGGATGAGGTCCGGTACGAAGGGTTAGTGGCGGGCGTCGTCCCGGTCTTACAGCCCAATAACCTTCCGGCTCCGGAATCTGCCCACCGCTTTCGCGACCTCGCGCCCGACTAACCGGCGGTAACTACCGATCGGCGTCGCGCGGTAAGAAACAGCGTGCGCTGCTCACTTAACCCGCGAACGTCAATCGGGTAAGTAGGCGGTTGGTTTGGCTTGGACTCTGGGTAACAAGCTCCCTCGGTCCATGAGCGCAAAACTGCCTTCACCGATCGGAAGGACGACATAACCGACACGATGGACAGCGCATGCGCGACTCCCCGTAGGCGATCACAGGGCGGCCCACCGTCGACCACTCCTGTAATGACGCTGCTCTTGCGTTCACGCTCATTTGACTCACCTCTGTCGATCGGGCTCGTCGTGCTTTATCCGTCGGCGAGATGAGAGTCCCGACCCTGACGGTTCTTACCGCACCCCGGCCGCCGCGTCGCGAAGCGCATTCACCAGGCAGGTAGGAGGCTCCGGAGTGCGTCGCCAAATTTCTTGGTGAGCGGCAGTAAGAGCCGCAGCCGGATCGCCACTGATCCAGCTGACAGTCGGGAAGCCAAGACAGAAGGCAAGGCGCGATGCACGACCTAAAACGAAAGGAACGACACAGGCGTCACCGGGCGCCTCAGCCCGAAAAGTGGTCCGGTGGGCAGGCGGCGCGATCCGGGGCCGTGCTGGCGGGTCTTGTCGCGTCGTGGGTGAAGGCGTTTTCAGAGCCGCGCCTGCAGATCGTCGCGGAGTCGATCCTGCCACCGTCTCCCGCCCAGAAGCTGGAGGTCGGGGCCGATCCGAGCGGTCATCCGCAGAACATGCCTCCCGCCGTCATCGTTGGGAGGGCTGCGTCGGCACTCGGTCACGCGCGGCTGACCGACGGGCAGCGGGTGAGCGCGCAGCGCGTGATCCACTACGTGTTCGGCGCCGGCCTCGGCGTTGCGTACGGCGGCGTGACTAAACGATGGCCCGCCGCGACCCGGGGCGCGGGCACTGTGGCCGGATTGGCGATCTACGCCGGCACCCACGGGTCGCTTCTCCCCGCGCTCGGAATCCAGCGCCCCCCGTGGCGGCTCGCGCCTGCGGCGGTCGCCTGGGAGGCGACCTCGCACCTGGTGTTCGGCGCGGCGCTTGAGGCCGCAAGGCGCTTGGTCGGAGGGTCCCGGTGAGCGGGCCTGTTGCCGAGCCTCGAGTTGGACGTGCCGGGTTGCCTGGCCTGGAGGGAAAGAACCTCCTGGTGACCGGCGGCTCATCCGGGATCGGACAGGCGATCGCCGTGCGGTTCGCTCGGCACGGCGCCAACATCGCGATCAACTACCGGACGTCGCCCGACGAGGCCGCCGAGACCGAGGCGCAAGTGCACGCCTGTATGGACAGGGTGCGGCAGGAGGGCGTCCGCGACGTCCTGGTTCAGGGCGACGTCTCCTCTGAGGAGGACGTCGTGCGGATGCTTGACGAGACGACCGAGCGTCTCGGCGGCCTCGACATCCTGGTCAACAACGCCGGTATCCAGATCTCGCGACCGTCCGAGCAGCTCGTCAGCGCTGACTTCGACCGGGTGCTTGCGGTGAACCTCCGCGGGGCTTTCCTCTGCGCCCGCGAGGCGATCAAGCGCTTCCTCGCCGACGGGATCCGGGGGGCCGTGATCAATGTCTCGAGCGTTCACCAGGCCATCCCGAAGCCGAACTATCTCGGCTACAGCGTCAGCAAGGGCGGGATGCAGAATCTGACCAGCACGCTCGCGCTGGAGTACGCCAGCCGGGGTATCCGCGTCAACGCCGTCGCGCCCGGCGCCACGATCACCCCGATCAACCGCGCCTGGATCGACGACCCCGTGAAGGCGGCTATGGTGGCCGACCACATTCCGCTTGGCCGCGCCGGCACCGCCGACGAGATGGCTGGCGTGTGCGCGTTCCTGGCGTCCGACGACGCCGCGTATATCACCGGCCAGACGATCTTCGTCGACGGTGGCCTGACCCTGTACGCCGACTTTCGAGAGCCATGGTCGTCGGAGTGACCGACCAGGCCACGAGCTGGTGGCCGTCGCCGTTCGGCGAAGCGGACGAACTCGGGATGCTCAACCACATCACCGATGCCACGCGCGCCGCGGCGCTTCGGCTGGTGCACTCCGGGCGGATGTACGACCTGGGGCGGGTGCTGGACGAGCAGGTGCCGGTGTTCCCGGGGCGTTATTTCCGCCAGACGCTGGTGACTAGCGCCCATCACGTCAACCGTGGCGGGCTGGGAGCGAACCGCGTCAACTGGATCACCGAGCACGTCGCGGGCACCCAGCAGCTCGGTACGCACCTCGACGCGCTCTGCCACCTCCAAATCGGCGATCGCGGCTACAACGGCTGGAGCGTTTCGGAGCTCGCGGACACGGCCGGCGTCAAGCGGCTCGGCGTCGAGACGGTGCCGCAGATCGTCACCCCCGGATGGCTCGTGGACGTTGCGCCGCTCACTCGCGGTGAGGTCGTACGCATCCCGGACATCGACCCAGGACCGGGTGACGCGGTACTGTTCCACACCGGCTGGGGCGCTCACTGGCACGATCCCGAGACCTACCTCTCGGGCGAACCGGGACCCGGCATGGAGCTCGCGAGCTGGTTGGTGGAGCGAGGCGTCGCGCTCACCGGCTGCGACACCTGGAGCTATGGACCGATCCCGGCCGAGGATCCGGACAGGCTGTTCGAGGTCCCGCAGTTCCTCAACGCCCGCCACGGCGTGTTCGTCGTCGAGAACCTCGACACGTCGGAACTGGCGCGCGACGGTGTGCGCCAGTTCGCGCTGATCCTCACCCACGCGAAGCTACGCGGTGCGACGGGCGCGTGGACCTCCCCGATCGCGCTGGTGTAGAAGCCATGGACCACTACGACGTGATCATCATCGGCACCGGCGCCGGCGGCGGTACGCTCGCGCACCGGCTCGCGCCGTCGGGCAAGAAGATCCTGCTGCTCGAGCGCGGCGGCTACCTCCCGCGCGAGCGCGAGAACTGGGACTCGGAGGAGGTCTTCGACCGCGAGCGCTATGTAACCACCGAACGCTGGTACGACAAGCACGGCGTCGCGTTCCGGCCGCACGCCCAGTATTTCGTAGGCGGCAACACTAAGGTCTACGGCGGGGTGCTCTTCCGCCTGCGCGAGCGCGACTTCGAGCGGGTCGAGCACTACGGTGGCGCCTCCCCGGCATGGCCCATCTCATACAACGACCTCGAGCCCTACTACACCCAGGCCGAGCGCTTGTACCTCGTCCACGGTCAGGCCGGCGAGGACCCCACCGAGCCGCCGCGGTCGGCCCCGTTCCCGTACCCCGCGGTCTCCCATGAGCCGCGCATACAACAACTGCACGACGATCTCGTCAGCGCCGGCCACCGGCCGTTTCATCTCCCGGTCGGCGTCGATCTGGACGAAACGGATCCGGAGGCCAGCCGCTGTGTCCGCTGCGACCGCTTCGATGGCTTCCCGTGCCTGACGGACGGCAAAGCCGACGCGCACGTGGTCTGCGTGCGCCCTGCCCTCAGGCACCCAAACGTCAGGCTGCGAACTCACGCGAGGGTCACGCAGCTCGAGGTCGACTCCTCGGAGCGCTCGGTAAAGCAGGTTGTGGTCGATCGCGCAGGTAATAAGGAGGTCTTCAGCGCGGACGTCGTGGTCGTTTCTTGCGGCGCGGTCAACTCGGCCGCCCTGCTGCTGCGCTCGGCGAGCGACGCTCATCCCAACGGTCTCGCGAATTCCTCGGATGTCGTCGGCCGCCATTACATGGCGCACCTGAACACCGCCGTGATCGCGATCTCAAGAAGTCCGAACGGCACCAAGTTCCAGAAGACGCTCGGGCTCAACGACTTCTACTGGGGCGCAGCCGATGCGGACTTTCCGCTCGGCCACATCCAGATGCTCGGCAAGTCAGACCGTACGATCCTGCGCGGCGGCGCGCCCCGGTTCGCGCCCGGTATCGCGCTCGACTACATCGCAAGGAACGCGCTCGACTTCTGGCTCACCACCGAGGACCTGCCCCACCCGGACAACCGCATCACCATCGACTGCCGCGGGGACATCCACCTGGCCAAGACCTACCACAACACCGAGCCCCACAGGCGGCTCCTGGCGAACCTCAAGTCGCTGCTTGGTCGGCTCGGATGCCACCGGATGACGATTCCGCGTTGGTCGGTGCTCAGCCAGCAGATCCCGCTCGCGGGCATTGCCCACAACTGCGGCACCGTTCGCTTCGGGACCGACCCGCGGCACTCCGCCCTCGACGTCAACTGCAAGGCGCACGACGTCGACAACCTCTACGTCGTCGACACCAGCTTCTTCCCGTCGTCCAGTGCCGTCAACCCGTCGCTGACCGCGATCGCCAACGCGCTGCGCGTCGGCGATCACCTCCTCGAGCGGCTCGGCTCCTCCGCCGTGGCAAGCGCCGTTGTGTGAGCGGTGAGCCCGGCGTGCTATCCCCCCATCGCCGATCACGGGGTGATCGGCAACCTCCATACGGTGGCATTGATCAGCACGGACGGAACCATCGACTGGTACTGCTCCCCACGGTTCGACTCTCCGAGCATGTTCGCCTCATTGCTCGATGCCAACCGCGGCGGACACTTTGCGCTCCGGCCGGCCGACGGCGAGTGGCAGCACAAGCAGCTGTACTTCCCTGACACCAATGTGCTGATCACCCGCTTCCTCACTCCAACTGGAGTCGGGGAGGTCCAGGATTTCATGCCGGTCGGTGAACGCCTCGATGGAGCGCGTCGCGACCGCCTGATTCGCCGCGTGCTGAGCGTGCGTGGAGGGATGCGGTTCGAGCTCGAGTGCGCGCCGCGGTTTGGTTTTGGGCGCGAGCGACACCGCGCAGAGCGCCACGCCGGAGGCGTGCTCTTTGAGAGCCCCGGCGCCGGCGTCGCGCTCGAGACCGAGACGCCGGTCGAGGTGCGCGACGGTGATGTCCACGCTTCGTTCCAGCTCGAGGCAGGGCAGACCGCGACGTTCATCCTCGAGCACGTGCTAGGCGAGTACGAGATGCACGGTCACAGCGCGGAGGAGACGAGGGAGCTATTCGAGCACACTGTCGGGTACTGGCGCAGGTGGTTGGCACAGTCGCGCTATCGGGGTCGCTGGCGCGAAACCGTGCACCGCTCGGCGCTGACCCTCAAGCTCCTCACGTACGAGCCCACTGGAGCGATCGTGGCCGCCCCCACCACGAGCCTGCCCGAGGTGCTCGGCGGCGAACGGAACTGGGACTACCGCTACACGTGGATCCGCGACGCCGCGTTCTCGCTGTACTCGCTGCTACGGCTCGGCTTCACCGAAGAGGCGACCGCGTTCATGGACTGGCTGACCGACCGACTGGCAGGAATGCGCCTCGAGGAGAGCAGCCCATTACAGATCATGTACGGCATCGACGGCCGGCGCGAGCTCCCCGAAGAGCTACTTGAGCACCTCGAGGGATATCGCGGCTCCGCTCCGGTAAGGGTCGGAAACAACGCCGCCACCCAGCTCCAGCTCGACATCTACGGCGAGCTAGTCGACTCGATCTACCTGTCCGACAAGCACGGCCCGCCCATCTCCCACCGGGCCTGGAACGACCTCACCCACATGGTCAACTGGGTCTGCGACAACTGGGATCAGGCCGACGAAGGAATCTGGGAGACCCGCGGCGGACGCCACCAGTTCACCTACTCCCGGCTACAGTGCTGGGTCGCGGTCGAGCGCACGCTACGGATGGCGACCGCCCACGGGCTGCCGACCAATCGGGCCCGCCTCGAAGCGGCCCGGGATCAGATCTACCGTCAGATCCACGAGCGGGGCTGGACCAAAACTCGGGAGGCGTTCGTCCAGCATTACGACACGGAGGTTCTCGACGCCTCGGTCCTGTTGATGCCGCTGATGAAGTTCATCTCCCCCCAGGACCCGCGCTGGCTCTCAACGCTCGATGCGATCGACAGCGAGCTGGTGTCAGATTCACTCGTCTACCGCTACAACGCCGAAGCTTCTTCCGACGGCTTGGCGGGACGCGAAGGCACGTTCTCCATCTGCACGTTCTGGTACGTCGAGGCACTGACGCGCGCCGGCCGCCTGGACGAAGCTCGGCTGATCTTCGAGAAGATGCTCACCTACGCCAACCACCTCGGCCTCTACGCCGAAGAGATCGGACCGACCGGGGAGCAGCTCGGGAACTTTCCCCAAGCTTTTACCCACCTCGCGCTGATCAGCGCCGCGGTCAACCTCGACCGTCAACTCGGCTGACACCGTAATTGGGAATCGAGCGACACGTTGGCAAAGACCAACATGCGCCGGTCCCGTACATGAGTCGACCCCATCGCTCTCCGTAAGGGCTGGTCGACCATTGTGGACTGCGGCAGTAGGCCCGCCGCGTGCGACTACGGGCTCCACTACTTTCTCCGTCTTTATCGAGAAGTAACGACTTACAGGTAAGACGACGCGCGTAGCGGCCACATAACGACCAGACCTGATTAGCCGACAAACACCCGGCCGCGACCGGATGCGGCGGCCGGGAGCAACGTGACCACGACTAGCCCCCTCAGAAACAGCAAGGACCCCAGCCCGATGTCCACCACCACGACTGAGGTGACACAGCTCACCGCCCCCAATCAGACCGTCGAGGCTCCGAACGGCATCAGGTACGCCTACCGCCGCCTCGGCGAACCCTCCGCGAGCGCTCCGCCGCTCGTATCGTTTCAGCACTTCCGCGGCAACCTCGACAACTGGGACCCCGCGCTCGTCGACGCGCTGGCGAGGAACCGCGAAGTGATCCTGTTCGACAACGCCGGCGTCGGCGGATCGACCGGCACCGTGCCGCGCACGGTCACCGCGATGGCGCACGACGCGCTCAGCTTCATCGACGCCCTGGAGCTGCGCGAGATCGACGTGCTCGGCTACTCGCTCGGCGGATACGTCGCGCAGGAGCTCGTGCTGATCCGCCCGCGGCTCGTCAACCGGCTCGTGCTCGCCGGAACCGGGCCACAGGGTGGCGAGGACATGCACGGCTTCAGCGACGAGATGTTCGTCCACGCGAACCGCGACCAGCCGACGCCGGAGGCATTCCTGGCGCTGTTCTTCGAGCCCAGCGAGACCAGCCTCGCCAAGGGAAAGGAGTTCCTGAAGCGCATCTTCACCCGCACGAACGACCGCGACACCCCCGCCACGCTCGAGGTGCGCGACGCCCAAATGGACGCCATCACCACATGGGGCATCCCCGACGCGAGCAGGCTGGGTCGCCTCGCCGGCATCACGCAGCCGGTGCTCGTCGCCAACGGCGACAACGACCGCCTGGTCCCGACGAAGAACTCCCACCTGCTCGCCGAGCGCCTCCCCAACGCCCGGCTGAAGATCTACCCGGACGCAGGGCACGGCTTCCCCTTCCAGTACCCGGCCGACTTCGCCACTGAAGTCGAGCGGTTCCTCAACGACGCGCCGTCGGAATGAGCACCAGGACAGCCAGCGGAAAGGAGTAGGGCGATGACGAGCACGAACTGGCGCGAGTTCGTACCGCCGGGCGGCCGGGTGCAGGTCAGGCTGCTGTGGAACCAGCGGTCGCACAACCTCGCGATCGAGGTCGACGACCGCAGCGTGGAACGAGTGCTGGCGCTGCCAGACCCCAGCGTGGCACGGAACGCTTTCATGCACCCGTTCGCACATATGCGGTGACGGGCCAGACGCGGACAGCCGGCGAGAAGCCGGCTGTCGGCGCCTGGCAGTCAACAGGAAGGAGCTAGAGCAATGTCGGACGGGCGCAGAACCGTGAGCGAGCACACGCCATTCATCGACTTCGCGAACCTGCCGGCCCCCAACGAGGGCTTCCTCGTCACCCACTTCATCACCGTACGAAGCGTTGCGCGGTCCCGCGCGTTCTACTCCGAGGTCCTCGGCGGCCAGGTCGTGCTGGAGGAGAACCCGTGCATCATCAAGCTCGCCAACTCATGGGTGCTGATGAACCCGGGCGGTCCCCCGACCCCCGACAAGCCTGACATCTCGGTCGTGAACTACGAGCCCGGGAACACCGTCTCGAGCTTCATGAACCTGCGCGTCGCCGACATCCAGGCGTGCTACGAGCAGTGGAGCGCGAAGGGGGCCGAGTTCATCACGCCGCCGATCGATCGCGGCGCTGAGATCCGCTGCTACATGCGAGACCCGGACGGCTACATGATCGAAGTCGGCCAGGCCACCGGAGCGCTCCACGGGAAGCTCGCCGAGAAGCGGCCCGAAGATCTACCGGGTTAAGTTGCCCGCGCACGTCTACTCGAGCGCGAGCTCGTACTCGCGGAGGATGCCGCTACCAGGGTTTAGATGTTTGCCTCCGCGGGCTCGCGTGCGGCCACCTCGAACACCGGAGTCGTTCGCATCGACACGGGGTTTCCTTTCGGCTGTCGCGGGGACGTGCCTCGGGCTCTCGCCGCCCGAGCGGCGGGATGCGCCCTGTGCGCATCCGTGGCATTGATCGGCACGAGCGGACGCCAGACCAGCATGTCCGCTGATGTCTCCAGCACGGTGCGTCGTCCCTCAAACAATCGCGGTGGATACCGGTTGCCATGGCCGACTGGCCGCCACCGAAGCACGGGCGTCGCCGCATAAGGGCATGCACGAAGAAGACCAACCCGTAATCGCTGCGAAGAGCGGCGCGTCCCGTGTCGCGGATCCCGAGCCGCTCCCGAGCGATGTCTCGCCTCGCCGACTCAGACGAGGGCTGGTGAGGCTCGGCGGGTTGGTCACTATCGCGGTGGCGGTCTTGACGCTCGCGCCCGGCTTGGGGGAGTTGCGTAGCCGCTTTGCCCAGGCGCGGCCGGCCTGGATCGGGATCGCCTGTGCGTTGGAGGTGCTGTCGGTGCTCGCCTACGTTCCGGCGTTCCGGGCCGTGTTCTGCACGCGGATGAGCTGGGCCACGAGCTACAAGATCGCCGTCGCCGAGGAGGGCGCCGGCGCCTTGTTCCCGCTCGGTGGCGCGGGCAGCTTGGCGCTAGGGGTCTGGGCGCTCCGCCGCGGCGGAATGCCCGCTGAGGAGATCGCACGCAAGACGGTCGCGTTCTTCTTGCTGACGAGCGCTGTCCCTGTCGGGATGCTCTTGCTCTTGGGCGCCGGCCTGGCGACGAGCATCCTCCCCGGCGGCGGCGGGGTCCTTCTCACCGCGCTCCCCGCGGTCGTCGCCGCCGGAGCGATCGCGGCGACGCTCGCCGTGCGCCGGCTGGCGCGCGGGGGCGAGGCGCGGATCAGTCGGCAGGAGGAGGGGTCGAGATGGGCCCGCCTCGCGCCGGCGCTGTCAGCCACGTCCGATGGCATCGACGAGGCGCTACACCAGCTACGGCGGGCCGACCCGTTGCTGCTCGTCGGCCTCGTGGGGTTCCTAGTCTTCGACATGCTCGCTTTCTGGGCGAGCTTCCGGGCGGTCGGAGCCTCGCCAGAGCTCGCTCTCATCGGGATGGCCTACCTGATCGGCCAGCTCGGTAACTGGCTTCCCGTGCCTGGCGGGATCGGCGGGGTCGAGCTCGGGCTCGTGGGAGCGCTCGTCCTCTATGGGTTGCCCGCAGTCACCGCGACCGCCGCGGTGCTGCTCTACCGGGTGATCGAACTATGGGTTCCCGCCGTCCTGGGCATCGCCGCGTTCGTGCAGCTACGGCTACTGCTAAAGCGAGAGACCGAGGCAATCAAACTGTGCAAGCCGGGCGACACCATCGAGATCGTCGGCCTCGGCCCCGCAACCGTCGATCGGTCCGGGGTGAAATCGACCGCGAGCGCCATGCACCCACCCGCGGCGTAGGACGGACCGGTTCCGGTGATGATCACTCCGAGTGAGTATCTATGACGTCTTCGGCGGACAGGCAGGTCCGCGAGCTCGGCGATCGGACGTCAGGATTCGGCGGGCGCCTGCTCCATCCGGAACGCGCTCGAGTCGACGCGCAGCTCGCCTCGAATCGGGATGAGGACCATGACCACGTTTCCGCAGTGGCGGCAGCGAACCACAGTCCCGGGGGCGCGCATGTACACGACGAGCTCGGCGACTTGGGAGCGTGTGCCGCAGTGCGCGCAAGTTCCGAGCATGGTTGTCATCTCGGTGCCGAAGTGCTCGAACAGCGTGCCGGCGATCGCGTTTCCGTCGAGTGCCTCCATGGTTCGCTCCTCCTCGTGTCAGGTTCCCGTGGGTCCGAACCGCTCGGTCTTGATCCGGCCGGGCTCGTGTCCGGCCGCAACCAGTGCCTCAGCCACGGCCTCGACGAACGCGGTCGGCCCGCACACGTAGATGAGCGGCCGCTGGTGCGCCGGCCAGGCGACCTCGGCCAGGAGGTCGCGATCGACGCGCCCGCGGTGACCCTGCCAGTCGACGGGCCACTGGCGGGTGAGGGTGAGCTCCACCTCGGCGCCCTCCTCGGCCACGCGCTCGAACTCCTTGCGGTAGATCACGTCCTCCAGCGTGCGCGAGGAGTACAGGAGCCGCGCCGGGACGTCCCGCGCGCCCGTGGCCCAGTCGCGGAGCATCGCCCGGAAGGGAACCACGCCGGAGCCGCCGGCGATCATCAGCAGCGGCCCACCCTGTGAGGACTCCCACACGAAGTAGCCCCCGATCGGGCCGCGCAGCTCGAGCTCATCGCCGGGTCCGAGCTCGTCGGTCAAGTACGGGGAGACCTCGCCGTCCTCGAGCCGCTCCACCGTCAACACGAGCTGCATGTCCTCGGGGGCCGATGCGATCGAGTAACTGCGCTCGACCTGATAGCCATCCTCGGCGGTCAGCCTGACGTCGACGTGCTGACCGGCGCGGTGACCTCGCCAGTCAGGCAGCTCGAGCACGAGACTCTTGCACCGGGGCGTCTCGTCGACGAGTTCGACGACGCTACCCAGCTGCCACGTCAGTCGCCCTGGTATCGCTGCTCGAGCCATGGGTCGCCGTAGTTGTGGTAGCCGTTGGTCTCCCAGAACCCCGGCTCGTCGTCTGGTGTGAGGGTCAGCCCGCGCACCCACTTCGCGCTCTTCCAGAAGTAGAGATGGGGGACGAGCAGCCGTGCCGGCCCGCCATGCTCGGGCTCGAGCGGCTCGCCGTCGTACTCGTACGCCACCCACGCCTTGCCGTCCCGTACGTCGTCGAGCGGGAGGTTCGTCGTGTAGTCGCCGTCTGACCACGCGGTCAGGTACTCGGCCTCGGTCCGAACTGCGTCGAGGAGCGTGTCGACGGAAACGCCCGTCCAGGTCGTGCCGAGTTTCGACCACTTGGTCACGCAGTTGATGTCGACCGTGACCGTCTCCGCCGGCAGCGCGATGAACTCCTCCCACGTCCAGGACACCGGCTCATCGACGGCGCCGCCGAGCGTGAAGCTCCACGCTTGCAGAGGCGTGTGGGGTGTCGGCCCGGCCGACAGCACCGGGAAATCGCGGGTGATGTACTGGCCCGGCGGCACTCGCCCCGCCTCGACGTCTTCGCTGCGGCGGCCGCGGAACCCACGCGATACGGGCGACATCACGCGACCAGGTTCGCCGAGCACGCCTGAACAGCCTCGCGAATGACGCGTGCGACGACGTCTGGCTTTGACAGCATCACGAAGTGGGAGGCGCCTTCGACCTCGGTCACCTTCGAGCCGGCGCGCTCGTACGAGAAGCGGTGGAGCTGGGGTGCGATTGGCTGGTCTCCCGTGCCGAACACGCCCCAGGACGGCTTTACGCGCCAGGCAGCCGCGGCGGCCGGCTCCTCGAACGCCGTGGCCAGGAGGGGACGCTGTGCGTGCGCCATGAACTCCGCATCGGCGTCAGGCACGTCGGCGCAGAAGATGTCGTGGAAGCGCTGTGGGTCGACCGACAGCTCGACACCCCCATCGGGCAACGGCCGTGGCTGGAGGAAGTTGCCCATCGCGAGCGACGGATAGCGCGCCTGCAGATTGGTGATCGACTCGCCCTCGTCGGGCACGAATCCGGCCACATACACCAGCCCGGCGACCTTGTCCGACGCGCCGGCGACCGTGATTACGCAACCGCTGTATGAATGGCCCACGAGCACGACGGGCCCGTCGAGCTGGTCGATGACCGCTCCGAGATATGACGCGTCGTTCGCGACCCCGTGAAGGGGAATCGCCGCAGCGAGAACGTCGTACTCGTCGCTGTCGAGATGCTCGAACACAGAGCGCCAGTTCGACGCGTCTCCGAACGCACCGTGAACGAGAATGAGTGTCGGCTTGGACATGAGGCTTCCTTTCGCCTAGGGGACTCTGGACGAGCGATGGTTGAGAAGACGACCTCGAACGGGTTGCCGATCGGTTCGATGACCGTCCCCTCGGACAACTCGAGCGGGCCCGTGAACGTCGCCGTGAATCGTCCGACGAAGGCCGTGTATTCCCGGTCTCCGAGTAGGACGTCGTAGGGATGCTTGACCTCGTTGTCTGGGTACGCGGCGCGGGACCGCTGGGACTCGGCGTGGTGATCCGTGTCGCGACGATGCCACCAGGCCCGGCAAAACACCGTCGCCTCGCATCGCGTGATCGCGAGCAGGCGTTTCGCGGCGGGACGCCAGCTCACGCCTTTCCCTCTGGTTCCGTTTTCTGCCGCTCACTGCGTCTTCTCTCTGGTCTTGCTCGGGCTTGTTGGGGATTAGTGAAGATCCCGCTGCGGCTCTTACGGGTGCCCACCAAGAAATTTGCACGGCGGCTCAGGAGCCTCTGTCGCCTCAGCGAACACACTGCCGCCCGCGCGATGCCTCGGTTCTGCACCGGAGTGGCGGGGCCTTGAGTCAAAGGCCGGACTCGCTACACATCCTCAGCAGAGGCTCTCCCACGCTCTGGACTCGGTGGCCGCCACTGCGCGCCCTGCTCTCGTGAAAAGGCGGTACTCCGGGCCGAACGCCGTCGGAGACCGGCCAGCGGACGACATGCTGGATCTCGCTCGTGGCGAATTGCGAGACGCACCCGGCCCACGAGCTGAGACCTCCCTTCGCGTGCGCGCGGGTACCAGAGCTGGCGCGCACCTCGTTACGCGCCATTCAGATGCCTGCGCGAGCGACAAATCAGGTGTCCGGGCACGGCCGGCTCATACTGCCGGTGGAGCTCAGGAGCAGGCGTCTGAGCGGCTGGCGAATTGCGGCCGATGAAGGGGCAGTCAGACGACCGAGCCGCGCGGTTGCCGCTCGTCCGGCGCAACGGCGGACTCGGCACCGGCGACGCTCTCGCATTCCGAAACCCGGGGGCGTGAAGGCCACAAGCCGAGCGTGTGGCCCGGCCGCGAGGTCACCCGCAGTTGCAGCGCGGTTCGCGTGACCACGTAGATTGGGAAAGTCTTGAGGCTGCCTCAAGCCAGGTAGATTGCAGAGTTAGGAGACCGCTCGGATGCCCGGCGCCGATGACCGAGGCCGCGATTCCCCCTCTGCTGAGTGGCGATCGGGGTGATGTCGCCAGGATGCCGCCGCTTGTCGAGACAGAGCCGCTTGACACGCGAACGTCGGGAGCGGTTGAGTGTGCCGGGGGCGCTTCGCGGCTGACGGTGTCAGAGGAGGGGCCGACGGTGCCGATCACTCGGACGAGGCTGCTGCTCGCCTCAGGCTTGATCGTGGTGGCGCTGGTCGGCGTGTACTTCCTGATCCCGAAGATGGCGGCCTGAAGCAGACGTGGGGTCAGCTTCACCGCGGCGATCCGCTGTGGCTCGCGCCGGCCGCCGCGCTGGAGCTGCTGTCGATAGCTGGCTACGCGACTTTGTTTCGGGCCGTGTTCGGTCGTGGCGTGCCTCGGATCGACTGGCGTGTGAGTCTGCAGATCCCGCTCGCCGGGATCGCGGCGATCCGCCTCGTTGCAGCGGACGGCGCGGGCGCGGTGGCTGTCACCGCGTGGGCGTTCGGCCGCGCGGGCATGTCCGCCGAGGTAATCGCCTGCCGCATCGTCGCGAGTCTGGTGGTCCAGTACTCGGTCTACCTCGGGGCGGTGATCGTCTGCGGGCTGGGACTGCGGGCGGGGGTCTTCGCAGGCGGCGGCACGGTCGCCATCACGCTCTTCCCGGCCGTCTTGGCGGAAATGCTGGCTGCCGGCGTCCTCAGCTTGGCGCTGTTGCCGGAAGACATCGAGCAGCGGCTCGCGCGTTTCGCGAGCACCACGAGACTTCTCGGCCGGTTGGCGAGGTGACTCGCGAAGGCGCCGGACACGCTCGGCAGCGGAGTCCGGACCGCTTGGGACATGGTTCGTGAGCGGCGGCTGGGGCTGTTGGGAGCGGTGGCCTATTGGGGCTTCGATATCGCGGTGCTCAGCGTCTGCGTCGATGCCCTTTGGGAGGGTTGTGCCGGTGGCTGTCCTGGTGATGGGCTACTTCCTTGGCACGCTTGGGAGCCTGCTTCCACTGCCGGGTGGCGTTGGCGGGGTCGAGGGTGGAATGATCGCGGCGTTCGTCGCCTTCGGTGTGCCCGCGGGCAGCGCCGTCATCGCCGTGCTGGCTTACCGCGCGATCTCATTCTGGCTCCCGACACTGCCCGGCATCGCCGGGTGTCTCGCGCTGCGCTCGACCGTCCGCAGATGGCGAGCGGCCGACGTCACGCACGTCAGCGCACGGCGGCGCCGAGCACAGCCCCGAGACTCCGTGAGATGAGGAAGACCAGCTCATGATCGTGCGTCGCGCTCGCCTGCCGGTACTCGATCGAACACCGAGCGTCTGATAGTCAGGCGGCGGCGTTCGCGATGATCCTGGGACTGACCTTTGCACTGGTGTGTGCGCTGGGTACCAATCTGAGTGCCTTGTTCAAGGCTCGCGGGGCAGTGCTCGCCCGACCAATCCGGGCACGCCATCCGCTGCGCAGCGCGACAGATCTGTTTCGCCAGCGGTGGTTCGCCATTGGCTGGATCCTTGCGCTGTTCGCGTGGGGGCTGCACATCGAGGCGCTCGCGCTCGCCCCGCTCTCGACCGTGCAGGCAGTCCTGTCCGGCGGTCTGGTGTTCCTCGCCGTCCTCGCGGAGCGCTTCTTCGGCTATCACCTCGGGCGACGCCAATGGCTAGGCGTGACGCTCACTGCGGTAGGACTTGCGGTGATCGGCCTCACTGCGACCGCCGAGGGCCCGCAACGCTCCTCCCTGGCCGCGCTGATCGCCGTCGAGACCGCGATCCTAGCGCTGGGGGTCGGGCTGGTGAGGATCTCGACCCGCCGGGACATCGAGCACCGTCGCGAGGCGCTCCTGCTGGCCATCGCGGCTGGGGTGCTGTTCGGGGTCTCTGACGTCGCGATCAAGTACCTCACGCACGCGACCGGACCAGTGTTCGGCCTGCTCAGCCCGTGGACGCTCACCGCGCTGATCTCGTTCATGGTCTCGTTCTATGCGTCCGCGCGCAGCCTGCAGATCGGCCTCGCGATCGAGGTGATCGCGATCACCTCGGTCGCCGCCAACCTCTCCGCGATCGTCGGCGGGGTCCTTGTCTTCGGCGAGCCGATCGGCTCCGGCCCGGTTGGGATCATCGGTCGTCTGCTCGCGTTCGGCCTCGTGATCGCGGGCGCGGCGCTCGTGCCCGCCCCGCTGCGCGCCACCTCGGACGATCTCGCCCAGCAACCGGGCGCCAGCTAGGGGTCTTGGGGTGTGCCGGCCTGGGTAGGCCTCGTGCGTGCCAAGTGGCTTGGTTGGGCGCGTCGACGTGTGCGAAGGTCAGGGCATCGAGGCGGGGATCGGCTGGCATCATCGTCGCCGGGTGCAGCGTGCTGGCCGGATCGATTAGTTGGATCCTCCACACCACCCGGTGGTATGGGCTGCCGGGAGCTGCGGCCGCGAGCGGGGGCGCGCTTGAGGTGTTGGTTGACCGTCGACGGCTGAGTCCGAACGGGACAAACGCTGATCGAGAGCCCATCTAACGATCTGGATCGCTCCGCTGCGAAGCCTGCTCTTGGGCGATGTCGCGATCGCGCTCTGCGCGTGCCGCTCGCTCGTGTGCCTCAGCCAGATCACGCCGAGTCTGATCGCTGCGCTTCAGGCCACGCCCGCTGACGGCCGCGCATCGACACGGTCACGAAAAGCACCTCGTTGTCGAGGAGCTCCGCCGCGTCGACGCGCAGGTTCATCTGGCTGAGCCGGCGGAGACCAGCGCCCGTACGCGGGAGTAAGAAGCGGGCAAAGACTGACCGCGCCGACGCCAGGCATCGACGCGACGGCCGACGACGAGCGCGAGTGTCGCTACTGCCTCGCGGACTGGGCCCAAACCCGTCCGTCGGACAGTTACGCCAAGGACCGGGCATAACAGGAGGTCAGATGTCGCGCCCAACAGCCTCGCTGCCGCCGAAGAAGGCGTCCGGTCCGAACGGCGATCACCGCGCGAGCCAAGCGACGACGACGAGCGCCAAGCGATGCCCCCGCGCGGCGCGTGCCAGCCGATCTTGCGTTGGTTCGGAACCTCCCGCCAGCCATCGTCGGGTTTACGTGCATAATCGTCGCGGATGGTAGGCGCGTCCGGGCTCTTCACGCCCTACATGTGGGCGAGGGATTGCAGCTCTGGCGCGTGGAGCTTGGCTCGCCGTACGCTCGCGTGATGCGGAGCGAGCTCGGCGCGGCGGTCGACACGCGACTGGCTGGACTGATCATCGCCCGGCTGCGCCGCTCCTGGCCTTTGCTGAAGCTGGTGCCCGCTTCGTGGATCGTCCCAATCGTGGCGCCACGGGCGAGAAGGCTGCGGCGCTCGCTCTCCGGCGGCGCAGCGGGCGTGACCGTGTGCGCCGGCGCGGTGATCGTGCTTGTCATCGTTCGGCGAGCCTCGCCGGGCTCTGAACACGCCCCTCTCGATCAAGCGGCGCACGCTTCCTCGGGGTTCGTCGGTGCAGTGGAGTGTGGCTCCGCTCACCGGCCGATTCGACGATCTTGATCATGCGCAGGCAGTAGGCAGTCCGCTGCGCCAGCACCATGTTGCAGCCGAGCGCGCAGACAGGTCGCGCGTGCAGAACGGCTCGGGCGGCCGAGGGGCAGCGTCCGAAGATCGCAACGACCGCGGCTCGTGACCGCTTCCGGGACAACTGCAGTCACCCGAACGACCGCGCAGGGCCGATCGTGGAACGGCGGCCGACGCGCCGACTAGGTAGGACTCCGCGGTCGCGAGCCTGCCGGTGGCGACACTCGCGCGAGAATGGTTGGTGGACTCGCCGACTTCTGGGTGTCTCGGGGCGTCTAGGCGGTGGAGCTAAGGCGGTAGCCACGTTCGGCCTTTTGGACCTCACCGGTCGTGGCCAGCTTGGACAGCGTGGTCGAGACTGTGGGCCGCGCGAGCCCGGTCTTGGTGGCGACCTGGCCGGCGGTCATCGCCTCACCTCCCGCGAGCGCGGCGAGCACGGAGGCCTTGGTCGCGCCGCGGCTGGAGCGGCCGTTGGTCGCCGGTGTCGATGCTGCGGTTCGCTGAGCCCGCTTGACGCGAGTTGCGGAGGCCGCCGGCTGGGACTTGGTCGCGTGGGTCTGCTTCCGTCCACGAACGTTGCCCACGGGCTGCGCGGTGGTGGAGGTCGATGACGACGGATGCCACCCCTGCCCGTCGCGCTTGACTTGACCGTCTGACGCCAGCCGCGGCAGCACGCGGTAGAGGTAGTTGGGCTCGATCTTCATGGCCTTGGCGATCTCGGGAATGGTGATCCCGGGCCGTTCGCAAACGAGCTCGAGTGCCTGGTTGGCGCGCGTGTGAGCGCCGCGGCGAGGCCGCGGGGCGGCCGCGCGACCGTTCCGCCGGCTCGCCGGACGCGCGGACGTCCGTGCGGCTCCGTTCGTGGCCGACCGTCCGCGCCGGCGCGGTCCGCCGCTCAGCGCAGCGCGTGCCGCCTCAAGGCGCGATGTCTCGTCCTTGAGAATGCGAAGCTGGTCGTCGATCGCCTTGATCTCGGTCTGGACAAAGTCGGACATGGTGCACCTCTCGTGTGTAGCTCAATAAGGACGCGACCCGAGTCGGGCGTCAATGCCGGTGAGGGTGAGGGTCGCCTTGTTGCCGCCCGGTTCGTGGTCATCGGAAGCGGCCACCGAATGGTGTTACGCAGCGATGTTAGTTCGAGCGCGACCACGAGAACCCTCGTCCCGCCACACGACGGATCCAACCAATGGCCGAGCGTCTGCTCGCTCGCCGCCGGCTAGCACCCCGTCGTCGTGAAGTTGCATTTGGTCGCCAAAGCAGCGGCGCGGTTTGCGCCGGCCGGAGTGCGGAAGCACTCGTCCCGGTCAAGGAGCGGCTGCTTCTCAGAGTCGGGCGTGCGGGTGCCCCGGGTCGACGTCTTCTCCTTTACGCGCGAGGAGCAGCCTGGCCGGAGTGCTGGTCCTCGTCCCCGGCGGTGACGACCGCGCTCCACACATCGGCAGTGACGGTTCTTCTGATCGAAGTGGTCGCGGGATTACGCGCGAAACAGTCCGGCCGCGAGCTGGCCGTGCAGATTCTGATCGCCGCGCTGCTCGGCCGGCTGATCATCGCGCCGACTAATCCTCCATTAGGCTGCGCCGGAGGGGGCTTCGTCGAACGGAGGGTTTCATGCGCACCGTAGTCTTCATATTCGTCGTGAGCGCCGTCGCGCTCGGCTCGATCATTGGCGGCGCGTCCGCCGCGCCGACGCGGTCCGCGTCCGCTGCCGCCGGACCGCAGCAGAAGGTGACCGCGTCGCTCCTCAAGCGTCCTTCAGGCACGCTCGCGCCCGGCACCACCGTGCCCGCGTCGGAGATCTACGGAAATCGGGTGTTTATCGACGCCAACCGCGGCTACGCGCTCGTCCAGCATGGCCAGGCGCAATATCCCGCGGCGACGACCGACGGCGGCAAGACGTGGAAGACGAACGGGCCGGCGCTGCACATAAATGCGGCTCAGGCCCCGCTCGCGGTCACGTTCATCGGTGCCGGAGGGACGAAGAAGATCTTCGCCTGGGGCGGCGGGCAGGTGATCGACGCCACCCCGGACGGCGGCACGCACTGGTATCGCGCGACGTTCACCGGGCTACCGGTCGCGGTACTCAAGAACCCGAAAGGTCACTTGGTGGCGTTCGTCGACGGTCAGACCGGCGCGAGCAGCGTAGCCACGCAGTACGTATCCAAGGACGGCGGAAAGAGCTGGCACCTCGACAACACGGTCGGCGGGTCTTAGCCCAACGTCAGCGGCGGCCTGACAGGACCTCGACGCCGGCGTCGCACCTCCGCGCCCACGACACCGGCAGTGCGCGGAGGAGAGCGCGAACAGCGACGCCGACCGCGCTAACCGGGAAAGGGTCGCGCCGCGCTGAAGCCGTCGTTGGCGCCCGCGCAGGGCATCAGCTACCTCTTGCGCGGCTCGGGCTGTGATCCACCGGAATACCGCGCCGCGGCGTCCGAGGCCCATCGCCATAGGGGCCGCTCGTTGCTGAAGCTCGGAGTTTGCCCGACCGACGTACGTGCCCCAGTTGCAGCCAAACGCCAAGACAGGTTATGTCTCGTGAACCTGGCAAACGGTGGAGGAGCGGACAACGTCAGTCAAGTCCTGGCCGGTGGTCCGGCTTGCTGACCTAAGCTGAGCTGCTCTCAAGAACCTAGGCGCGCGTGATCCCTCGTCGGCATTGCGATCGTCCTAGTCGGTCGCAGCCATTTGAGCAAAGCAATCGTGAGGACACCGCATGCCACGCTACCGCCGGCGCACCAAGTCAGACCGACGCTCCCATGACCTCTGTCTAATGGTTCACGGAGGCGAGACGCAATCCCGACGCCGGAGCTTCCAGTAGCAACCGCGCGGTCCGCCAGAGCCCGGCGGGTCCGAGCGGCGGTGCTTTTCTGCGCCCCGGCCTCCACCGTCGCGGACAGCCAATCCCAGTGCGTCGTGCAGACGTTGCACGAGCCAATCCCGTGCTCAGCCGCCCGAGAGAAAGGGCAGGCCGACGGTCCGCTCGCCAGTCTCCTTCCCACCTCGACTCCGGGCGTCGACGAGCTCGTGGAAGCGGTTGCCCAACGCACTTGACACCGTGGGTTGCTGCCAGATAGCGTCGCTCCATCAATCAGGGAAGTTTCTTCGGTAACAATCTCCATGGGAGGTCGAAGATGCAGGCCCTGCGACGTCTCGCAGTTGGAAGCATCGCGGCTGTTGCGCTGCTTGCCACGGTTCCCGCCCTGGCGTCCGCGTCAGCTTCGCCGTCGTTTAGCGGGTCAGGAAGCGGCTTCTCTTCACCAAGCGGCAGTCCTATCGCTGCACCGACGCTCTCGCTGTTGCCGCAGGCCGCTGGCTTCGGGTCCGAGACCGTCACCCTGCTAAACCCGTTTTCGCATTTCACTGTGTATTTCAGGGTTAGCAAGGGCGGGCCTGTCCTCGGTGTGTATGACACCAGCAGCGCTGAGTACTTCTACTCACTTGGGAACTGCAACAAAAGTACTTGCAGCGGGAAGTTCCAAGGAGACCCTGGGCCGAACGGGTACAGCATCTCGGTAGCAATTTGGGGATATAATGTCGAGATCACCAACGTAACTTGTCCCTAGTTGCAGAGAGGCTCCAGCGGGATGGCGGACGAGACAGTACGTGCGGCGGCGACGCCGGACTTTGTGAGGTTTCTACGAGAGCTCTTCCGGGTCATTCGCTCTGATCCGAACGACTTCGAAGCTGCGAAAGCGCTCGGCGCGGCGGTTGAGGCAGATTGGGAGGACGCACTCATGGCGTTGAAGTGGCTCAAGGAGGTGCCTAGCGTCGCAGGTCCGAGCTACGAAACGGATCGCGCGCGTCGCGTTCTCACAGCCGCGATCGGCCGTACCCCGCCGGAACCGGCCTCCTCCGAAGATGCTCTGCTGTTTGAGCGAGAACAGAAGCTGGCGCGGATGTCCCAAGAGCAGGCTTTCGCGGAGCTGGTGTCGGCAGTGCCTGAGCTCGACCTGTTCGGATCTCGGGCCAAACAGTTGGCGGATGCACCGGCATCGTTCGGAATCAGCATCGAGTCGAACCGCGTCAATGTCCCTCCGCATCTTCTGCCTAACACCACGCGATTGGTGGGTCCGTGTTCGAATCATCCGGATCCGCTTGTCAAGTCCCCAGTCGCTGCCTCGGTTGTGTCGAACTATGTGGTAGCAGTGATCACGGGCACGACGCACCTGGCTCTATGGGACCCCACCGCGCCGATGCGGGCCGGCAGCCTGACGGGGACCTTAGCTGAGTAGTTCGACGGCCTGGGTTTGGGTCTGGCTGTGGACGCGATCCGGCGTTGGGCGTGTATGGGTTCGCGATTGGATCGATGGCTCGATATCAAGTTATGAGGACTTATGACAGGACTCGTCATAAGCTGGCATAACTCTACAGAACTTCAGTCGGGATGCCGGGACAAGGAGACCATCCCGTCATCGAGAGCAAGGTCTGGAACCCTGCCGTGCACCGGCCTCCCCAGCGCCTCCAGCGTTTCACTCAAATCAGTTGTCGACGCTTGCCCCACGCCACTCGTCCTGCCAATAGACCGGAGGCGAGAAGCAGTGAGTGAATCCGGCAGCAAGTTCCACGTACGCCACCTGACATGGCCACGAGCGCGCGAAAAGAGGGTTATGCGGTCGCGGCGAACGCGGCCTCGATCGCCGCCGGGGCGACGTGCACCTGCTCCGGTAGCGTGACGATCAGCTCACCGTCCCGTTCGAGCAGCCACTTGGCGTTGATGATCGTCAGCCCGATGATCTTGCCGGCCGCGTCGAAGCGCAGCACATGCCCCTCGGGAGTCTGCTCGCTCTCAGCCGCGGCCTGGCTCTCCGACGTGAAGGTAGAGGACGTCGCCCTGCTCGTCGTAGCTGGCGTGGTCAAAGGTGAGCGGTCCGATCTTCACCGTCATGGCGACCATCCCCGCGTGTCTCTGCGGTACCCCTGAGCCGTCACGACGCGCGCCCCGGCACCGATTCGCATTCTACGACCACCGTGAGCCACCCACTTGGACCAAATCCGCGTCGCCAGTAGCGCTCACGTCCAGGCCGCTCGAACAACAACAATCAAACCCACACGACACGTGTCACCCAACCGGGGCAGGTCCACAGCGGGGAGCACGCCCTCCCGCACAGGCAGACACCCGCATCCTCCTATGATTGCGCCAGTGTCGCTGCCGCCGCGAGGCTCGTGGTGCAACCGCCAGCTAGCTCGCCGCCGCGGCCGGCGCTCAGCCGCGCTCGCCGACGTCCACGTACTCGCGGTCGAGCGCGCCTGCGTACAGCTGAAGCGGCCTGAACGTCGTCTGCTCGGGGTCCTTGACCATCTCGACCCACTGCGCGATCCATCCGGCGCTGCGGGCGAGCGCGAACACCACCGGGAACATCGGCGGCGCTATGCCGAGGGCCTCGTATGTGAGGCCGGAGTACAGATCGAGGTTCGGGTACAGCTGGCGGGAGGTGAAGTACTCGTCGTCCAGCACTTGCTGTTCGAGTTCGTCGGCGATCGCGAACAACGGGTCGGGCCGGCGGTACTCGTGGAGCTGCTCGAGCTGCCGGCGGAGCACACGCGCCCTCGGGTCGTAGGTCTTGTAGACCCAATGGCCGAAGCCCAGCAGCCGCTCGTGCGCTGACTTGACGCGCGCGAGGAACTCGGTTACGTGGCTGGGCGATCCGATCCGCCTCAGCATCGTCAGCACGTCCTGGGCGGCTCCCCCCCGCATCGGCCCCGACAGCGCGGTGACACCGGCGGCGACGGCTGCGTATGGATTCACATGCGTGGACCCGACCGCGCGCACGGCGGTCGTGGAAGCGTTTTGCTCGTGGTCGGCATGCAGCATCAGCAGCACGTCCAGCGCGCGCTCGACCACCGGGTCCGGGGTGTAGCGAAGCTCGCTCATCCGGAACATCATCGACAGCAGGTTCCCCGTGTAGCTGAGGTGGTCCTCGGGGTGCACGTACGGCAGCCCCTGCAGGTGGCGGTAGGAGAAGGCCGCCAGGGTCGGCAACTTCGCCAGCAGGCGGACCACCTGCAGCTCCCGGGCATCCTCGTCGTACACCTGGTCGGCGTCGGTATAGAAGCTGGAGAGTGCACCGACCGACGCGGCCACCATCGCGATCGGGCGCGCGTCATACCTGAATCCCTCGATGAAGCCCTTGACGTTCTCGTGGACGAAGTTGCGGGTGCCGATCTCGTGTAGCCACGACTCGTACTGCCCGGCGGTGGGCAACTCCCCGTTGATCAGCAGATACGCCAGCTCGAGGAAGTTCGAGCGCTCGCACAGCGCCTCGATCCGGTAGCCGCGGTGCTGGAGGATCCCGGCCTCCCCATCGATGTGCGTGATCGCGCTGCGACACACGGCCGTGCTCGAAAGGCCCGGGTCGTACAGCACGAGCCCACGCGCCCGCCGTCCGAGCTCCGAGCTGCGGACCGCGCCGTCGTCGATCGGCAATTCGAACCGCTCCCCCGTGCGGTTGTCGATCACGGTAAGCGTGCTCCGGCCCGCCAATCCGTCGGCCCTGTCGCCCGATCGTTGCTCCACCTGGTCAATGTTGCCCGCACTCATGCGCTGCTCCGCTCGCCGTTGATCACATCACGCCCATCACGATCGCACACCTGGCCTTCAGACCGCGCGCAAAGACGGCGATCCGCATAAACGTTCTGTGAAGGACAAGCCGCAGCGCGCTGCGCCAGCCGCGATGAGTCCCAGACCTCGTTGGCCACCTCGACAACAAGTCCAGGCCTGTCCCCCATACTCAGCAGCGCGCCCGCAAGAGCACGGCGCGCCCGCCATTGGTGATCAGCCCCGGATCCCGGGCCCACACGGAGCTGTCACCTAATCACTCTCTTCGGCCAGCGCACCTCGGCCAGTCGCCCGCGCAGTGATGATCACGCCGTCGCTTGGGTAGACGATCGACTCGTGCTGGTCATCCCACCGAACACGATAGTGCTGGTGGCCCGCGCTGCCCAGCAGCTCGACTACCTTCCCGCGCCGCGACGGCCGACCATGCAGTCCGCGCGCTTCAATCTGATCCCCCACCCCCGCCGTGCCGGGCATTCGCGCATTTCTCATGTCGTCACCTCCGAGGTCGTCGCATCCTTCTGTTCTAACTCTTTCCCGGTGCGCAGCGCAACGGTGCGATCCGCTGACTCCCCTCGGGGATATCTACTGAAGACAAGAACGCGATTCGGCGCACCCAACCGCGAGCACGGATGCAAAGCGCCAATTGCGGCAGTGAGCCGAGGCGCTGGCCAGGAGCCGAGGCCGAGCCGGCGAGTGCCTGTCAACGCTCCATGCCGCCGCGACCGGTGGGCGAGTTCATTACTCCAACCGCTGCGCCGCGACGTCCGGTGATCCAGCGCCGAGCCGGCGGGCGCTAGGGGATCATCGGGAGCAGCGTAGCCTGCGTGGCTAGCCGTCTTGGCGCGCCTGGCAGTAGGCGGCCAGCTCGTCGGTAGGCCGCGGCGCTGCACACGCGCCGGAGTTCCGCCTCCATGGTGACAAACACCGGTTCATCGGCGCTGAACGCGTCCGGATGCTCCGCGCACCACCAGTCAAGCCGGCAATCCTGTTCGTGGCGTCTTGCGCTCGTCGACGCGGCGACCGGCCGACGAGCGGTGGGTCGCAAACCGGATCGCCCCCCTGGCGACCCCCAGGTCTCCGCATCGATCGTCCGCTTGAAGGGTCGGCGTGCCACCCGGCCAAATCACCTCAGTAGATTTCCACATACGGATTCGGCCTCGGCCCTGATGCTTGGCGATGATGGTCGGAACTAGGCTGCCAGCATGGCTGAGATCGACGCGCGACCCTCGCCGGGTGGCGAACTGAAGGGGGCCACGCCTAGGCTCACGGACCACGTGGAGTGAGAGATCGTGTCCGGGGCGCCAGATTGGGTGCGGGCGCTCGTCAATCGCTATGACCCGGACGTGTTGTCGGAGCCGGGACGGAGGCTCCGGGTTGAGTTGAGGGCGCGGGAGCAGGGGGCTTGGGAGGTCGTGCTCGAGGACGCGGCGGCGACCGTCGCCCCGTCGAGCGGCCGCCCGGATGCGACGATCGCCGCCGACCGGGCCACGTGGGAGCGGATCTCCACGAGCGCCGGCCGGGCGCTGGCGGCCTACCTCGCCGGCCGCCTGTCTGTGCGCCGCAACTTGCACGTCGGCGTGGGCTTCCTCGCCGCGACGAGCGGCTCGACCGAGGCGGCGCGAATGCGGTTTCGCTGCGTCGCCACTCCCAACGCGCGCCTGTCCACGGTCGAGGCCGGTGAGGGGCCTGCGGTTCTCGCCGTCCACGGGCTCGGCGGCACCAAGGGGTCGTTCCTCCCGACCGTCGCCGCGCTCTCAGAACGGTTCCGAGTTATCGCGCTCGACCTGCCAGGCTTCGGCGACTCCGACAAGCCGATCGGCGCGGCCTACGACGCGCGATTCTTCGCTTCCGCCTGCGTCGATCTGCTCGATGCCCTCGAGCTCGACCGCGTTCACGTGATCGGCAACAGCCTCGGCGGTCGCGTCGCGCTCGAAATCGGGTTGCGCCATCCCGCCCGGGTCCAGCGGCTGGCGCTGCTCGCCTGCTCGCTGGCGTGGCGGCGACCGCGCCCGTGGGCGCCGCTCGTCCGTCTCACCCGACCCGAGCTGGGGCTGGTCCACCTGGCGCCGCGCTCCGTCGTCGACGGGATCGTCCGGCGGCTGATCCCCGGCGCGAACGGCGGGTGGGCCGCCGCCGGGGTCGACGAGTTCCTCCGCGCCTACCTCACCCCTTCCGGCCGCGCGGCGTTCTACGCCGCCGCCCGGCACATCTATCTCGACGAGCCGCATGGGGTCGAAGGCTTCTGGCCGCGGCTGGAGGCCCTCGAGCCGGATGCGCTCTTCATCTGGGGACGCGAGGATAAGCTCGTGCCGATCGGCTTCAAGCGGCACGTTGCCGACGCGCTCCCGCGGGCGCAGCATCTCGAGCTGGACTGCGGACACGTGCCGCAAATCGAGCGCCCGGGTCCCGCCAATGAAGCGATCGCGGCGTTCTTCTCACAGGCACCCGTCGCCGCTCGACCGGATCCGGAAACCTCCGGATCCAAGCGGGCTGCCGCATGAACGAGCAACGAACGACTCCCAATCTGGCCGCGGAGGACCGGGAGCGCGTTGACCTGCTTCGAGCCGTTCTCGTCGACCCGAACCTCCACACCGACCGACGGATGCGCCTGCACCGCGAGATCAGCGCTGTCCTGCGCTCAGCGCGCCGTAAGCTCTGCGGCGCGTCCGCGACGACGCATACGAGCACGCGCTCGATACCGACGGCGAACGCATGCCGGACTTGCTGACGGCCGTGCTGGTTGACCCGAACTGTATACGGACCTGCGCATGCGCCTCCACCGAGACATACGCGCGTTGCTGAATATGACGCTGGCGGGGCTCGACGAAACCGAGTGACTCTCTACGCCGGGACGCCGACAACGGTCGGACCTGCGACCACGCCCTGGTCGTGCAGGCGCCCGATCTCGGCTTGGCTCAGGCCGAGCACGCCGGCCAGGACCTCGTCGGTGTGCTCACCCAACACCGGCGCGCGAGCCGGGCGCAGGCGCTCCGCGCCGGTGAAGGCAAGCGGCGACCCGGGCATCAAGTAGGTCCCGATGCCGGGCTGGTTGACTTCGGCGAACATGGGGTTCGCCACCGAGCAGCGCGGGTCGTGCTCGACCAGCTCAGTGAAGGTCTGGTACGGGCCCCACGACACGCCGTGCTCGTCGAACGTCTCGCGCAGCTCCTGCAGGGTGCGTGACAGGACCCATGGCTTGAGCGTCGCTCCGAGGAGTTCGCGTGCGGCAAAGCGTCCGCCTTCCTCGTCGAGATCGAGGTTCATCAGGCGCGCGATAGCGTCGAAGGAGTCCTGCAGGCCGGTGGCGGTGACGAGGTTCCGCCACTGCCGGAGGGTCAAGGCCACGATCATCACCCGGTGGCCGTCCTTGGTGCTGAAATCCCGTCCGAAGGCGCCGTACAGGTAATTGCCGTCTTTCGCGCGCTCGTGGCGGTTGATCTGCACCTCGGCGATCTTGCCCAGGTTGCCAACCATCCAGAAGGCGGTATCCGATAGCGCGATCTGCACGTACTGTCCGGCGCCGGTCCGAGCGCGCGCCCGTTCGGCCGCCAGTAGACCGGCGGTCGCGAGCGCACCGGTGATCGCGTCCCAGGCGGGAAGCAGATGGTTGAACGGGACCGACAGATGGCGCGGGCCGGTTGCCCACGGGAAGCCCGTGGCCGGGTTGACGGTGTAATCGACCGCCGACGTCCCGTCGTGGTTGCCGACGATGTTGACCATGATCAGGTCGGGGCGCCTTTCGGCTAGCCGGTCGTAGTCGAGAAAACCACGGGCGGGGAAGTTCGTCAGGAACAGCCCTGAGTCTGGACCGGGAGCGGTGATCAACGCCGCCACAAGCTCGCGCCCGGCCTCGCAGGCGAGATCGATCTGGATCGAGCGCTTGCCCTTGTTTAGCCCGGCCCAGAACAGGCTACGTCCCTCCGTCGTCACCGGCCAGCGCCCTCGATCGAGGCCCCCGCCGATCGGGTCGAAGCGGATCACCTGGGCGCCGAGCTGCGCCAGCGTCATCCCGCCCAGTGGGGCGGCGACGAAGGCGGAGCCCTCGACAATCCGCAGACCATCGAGAATGCCTGGCATTAGGCCACCACCGCCACGAAGCTCCAGTCGAGGACGAGCCCATCCTCGGCCCCGGGCCGGACGCTGCTGACGCGCGCCCGGAGCTCCACCAGCCCGTCCGGTGAGCTGTCGACCACATCTACCTCGGTTCGGAGGACATCTCCCTCGAACACCGGGGCGATGTGCTCGCAGCTCCTCCAGGCGACGATCGTCGCGATGGCGGGGATCGCGCGCGTGGCGTGAGCCGCGGCGATCGAGATCGTGTGCCCGCCGTATACGAGACGGCGGCCGTGCAGGCTCAGGGTCGCATCCGTGTGAGCTGTGGCAACGTTCAGCGTCAGGCGCGCGAGTTCGGGCGCGCCGGTCACAGTCTCGCCGGCCTCGACTAGGAACGTTTGGCCGACCTCGAGCTCGTCGTGATAGGGGCCCGGCACCGCAGCGCGTAGCCGGTCCAGTCGCCAGTCGTGGGGTGTCGCGTCGGCGAGCCGCGTTTGATCGAGCTCCTGCGGAATCTGGGTGAAGTCGTCGGCGTGCCCCGTTTCGGCCTCGGGGTCGTGGAGTGGAATCATCGGACAGCGCCAGAAGTCGAGCACCGGTTCGCCGTGCTCGTCGGTGGTACGCACGCGCATCGCCACGAGCCCCGAGGCCGGAGCCCCGGTGCGACGCCGGTTCTGCTTGAGCCCAACAATCTCAGTCCGCGTACGCAGCGTGTCCCCCACGAACACCGGACGCGCCAAGACCAGGCCACGATAGAACAGGTTGCCGCGGACGCGCTGCGATGGCCCCGTCGACTGGCCGATGGCGACGTCGCACACCAGGTTGGGATGGACGAGCGGACGATCGCGGTCCGTCACCTCTCGGCACAGAGCGGCGTCGAGTGCGAGTCGCAACCGATCGCCGACGAGCGCCTGATGAAGCGCCGCATGCCCGGAGGTCACCGTCAATCCGGGCGCGTCCTCGAAGATCTGACCGCGGTCGAGCTCCTCGAACCAAGGGCCGCCGACCACGACTGGCTGACGCGCCAACCCACTCATTGCGACGCCCCTTCGACGCCCGCGGCGCGACCGCGCGCGACGATCTGTGCGGCGAGCTTCCGGCTTGCCTCGTCGATCATCTCGCCGTCCAGCGCAACTGCACCACGTCCCTGAGCGGCGTCGAGCGCGCTGAGGACCGCGCACGCACGAGCGACCTCTTCGACCGTCGGGGTGAAGACCGTGTTGATGACCTTCAGCTGGTCGGGGTGCACGGCCCACTTCCCGTCGAATCCAAGCGAGCGAACGTGCTCGGCGCGCACCCGCAACCCCGCACCGTCGCGGATATCCAGATACGGCCCGTCGATTGCCTGCAGCCCGGCTGCCCGGGCCGCCACCAGCAGCGTCTCCTGTGCGTACAGCCAGCTCCCTGGAGACGTGGCGCCGGGCGCGCGGCCGAGCGACGCTGCCAGATCCGCATAGCCGAGGATGAGCGCATCGAGCCGCGGCGTGGCGGCGGCGATCTCCGCCGCATGCACGAGTCCTGCGGCAGTCTCGATCAGGGCCTGTAGCCGCACGTGTTTGGCGCGTTCTCCCGCGGACTCGAGCAGCCGTTGGACTTTCAGGATGTCTTGCGTGCGCTCAACCTTTGGCACGACCAACGAGTCGATCGTCGTGCCGGAGCGGCGCGCGAGCTCCACGACGTCGCGTTCCCCCCAGGGGCCGGCGAGCGCGTTGATCCGCACCGCAATGAGTGCCGCCTGTTGGTGCCCCCCGGCCAGAAAGCCAACAACGCGATCGCGCGCATCGTCCTTCGCATCGGCCGCGACCGAGTCCTCTAAGTCGATGACGACCTCGTCTGCGCTGAGCTGGAGCGTCTTCTCGAGCATGCGCGCCGAGGAGCCTGGAACCGACAGGGCGGAGCGGCGGACCGATGCCTCGCGCCTCGTCTGCAACCACTCGTTTCCGTCCACGGTTACCTTTTAGCGGCTCGTGGTGGTGGCGTCATCCGGGAATTCCCACAGCCGCGGTCGCCATCTACCGATGCGACCGATACCGACGGCCGCCGCATGCGGACTCCGTGTGGACGACCCGCAGATCCGCCTACCGCGTGCCGTACGCCCTGGCCCCCAACCAGTCGGTGGGGACGATCTGCACGATCACCGCGGAGCGGCACCGGCCCAGTCCGTGGTGATCCTCCCTTGGCGTCGCGCGTCGCGGCCGCAGTCATCGCCGGCGGAGAGGCAGCCTGCCCGTCTGAGCTCGGTCGCAGCATCGGCGACCGAGCGGTCGACCGGCAGGACGTATGGCGACCGCTTCGGCACGACCCCTTGGCTTCCTCGCACCCGCGCAACACACGTACCCGAAGCGGCCTGGCATAGTCTGGCTGCCAACCAGGAGGAGGATGAGAATGGCTGAAAGTGTGTATCGCGTGACGGAGTTGATCGGCGTCAGTACCGAATCGTGGGAGGAAGCTGCCCGCAGCGCGATCGAGACCGCCGCGACGACCCTGAGAGACCTGCGTATTGCCGAGGCTCACCGCTTCGACGTCACGATTGAGAACGGCACCGTGAAGAGCTACCGCGTCCGCCTGGACGTCTCCTTCAAGTACGAACCGGATGCCACTGGGTCGCGAGCCGATCAGGCTGAGGAATGGGAACACACACGCCACGAGCTGCAGTAGCCACACCACCTGCCTGTTAACGGTGAGAGTCATGGCGTGCGCGCCGGTTCGGAGTGTGGGTATGGCATGCTTACCTCGGCTAACAAGAGCTGCCAAACAGAGCCTGCCCATCTCACCCCGAGCTTGCCCCGCGCGCTGAGCTGGCGCGGCGCGCTCGTTCACGTGGCCAACCGTGCCACAGCGTTGGCTGCCGATGCGTCCAGCCCTCGTGTCGATCAACATGCACCCGTCGTGGTAGACGCGCCCCCGCGGTGCTTCGGTCGCGGCGGCTCATCATCGCTTGCATGATTCCGATCGTCCTGGCCCCGCCCCGGACGGGCGGCAGCGGGAGCTCGCAATCGTCCGCATGCGTGCGCCCGGCAGCCCCAGTGCCGAACGACTCCGTTCGTGCGCTGGCTGGCGCCGGTCGCGCCACTCCTTTGGCGACGAGGGAGGCGCCAGCCCGCTACCCCGCGGACGAGTCCTTTGCCACCACGAACGCGATCGTCGGCTCGGCCACGACCGGGGCGATCTCAATGGCCACGGAGCGCTGGTCAGAGCCAGGCGTTAGCAGGCCGACGCCGTCGCAGCTACTGCCACCTGCGGCTGCGCTTGCGGTTGGTCTCGCCGATGCGATGGCGCAGCGCGAGCTTTGCGCTCGACAAGAGCGTGGCGCGGACGGCGGCCACCGCACACTCCAAAGAGCGTAAATTCCTGCCTACATCGGCTGTGCCGTCGTGGCCCGGGCGGCGCCGGTCTGGAGACTGTGGTTGGCTCAGGGCCCGCGACCCCGGCTCCTCGTCGTCGAGGTCGCGGGCAGAGCCTGTGACCAGGCCCTGGCGAAGTCGCCGCTGGCACTTAGTCGGTAGTGTGCCGAGACCCTCGCGAGGTTCTCCGTGTTGGGGCGATCGCGTGCCCTTCTGCGCGACATGCTGGACGTTTGGGGCGACGCCCCGATTGGGACTGGGCGTGCCGGCCGCTCGGCCTTCACTTCTTCGCCAGCTCAGTGGCCTCGCGGAGAACTGCGCATGCGAGCCGTGGAATGGCTGCTTCGACCTCGCCGGACGGCATGGACCCGGCTTTAAACTGTCGTCCTTCCACCGCAAAGACAATCACGCGCCGAGGCAGCCGGTGTAGGGCACGTCCAAGTTCGATCGCCTCATGGAGCCCAAACCCGTGGGTGGACATGGAGCCGCGCAGGCGGGCAGGCAGCGGTTCGGCGCTCACGTCGAACCGACGGATCGTCCCCGGCGGTTCCCCGGAGTGCATCGTGTCGACCAGCACTACAGCATCTCGGTCTTGCCATGCCTCGAGCAAGTCGTTTGGCTCGCACAGTTGTTCGCTCACCTCGATCCCGGTCTGCATCCCGCGTTCGCACATTCGGTGCACGACCTCGGCGCTCGCGCTGTCATCTCCGCGCAGCAAGTTTCCAACGCCGATCACAAGCACCGGAGTCTCAGGCACGACGACGTTGCAGAGAGTCGATGTAAGAGCGAGACGAGCGAGACGAGCCGAAGCGCCTGGCCGCATCCGTACACACGCCTCGATCGCTCACCGGAAAATGGTAGTTTGGGTGCTCATCTTAGAAAAATCCAAATGCGACGTGGGTTCTGCTTAGGATGCGGGGTGGCCACCGGCGCCGCCCAATCGACACCACCCCCTGGCGCCAGTGTGGTGCTCGACCGCGGCGGGCTTGACGACCTGCTTGCTGGGATCTCTGGATGGGGATACCAGATCGTGGGTCCGACGGTGCACAATGGCGCGATCGTCTATCGCGACGTCCGTTCAGCTGCGGACCTCCCGATCGGCTGGGGCGACGAGCAGGACGGCGGTAGGTACCGCCTCCGGCGCCGCGAGGATGAGTCAGTGTTCGGCTACGCCGTCGGTCCGCACTCATGGAAGCAGTTCCTGCACCCTCCGCGGTTGCAGCTGTGGCGAGCTCGACGTGGCGAGAACGGCGAGGGCCTCGAGTTCATCGAGGAGTCGACCGAGGTACCTCGCTATGCGTTCTTCGGCGTGCGCTCGTGCGAGCTGCATGCGATCGCAATTCAGGATCGGGTGTTCCTGCCGGGCGCGAATCCGGACCAGAGCTACGCCGCGCGGCGCGAGGACGTGTTGCTGGTGGCGGTGAACTGCGGGGAGCCGAGCGGCACGTGCTTCTGCAGTTCGATGGGAACCGGCCCGAAGGCGAGCTCGGGCTACGACCTCGCATTGACGGAGGTGCTCGAGGGCGGGAATCACCGATTCGTCGTCGAGGTCGGAACGGAGCGTGGCGCGGCGGTGCTTGCGGCCGTGCCCTACCGCGTCGCCGAGGATGTCGACGAGCATGACGCGGCGGAGGTGACCGCAGGCGCGGTGGCGAAGATGGGGCGCCAGATGCCAGAGGTCGACCTGCGGGCCCTTCTCTACGCCAACTATGAGCACCCGCGGTGGGACGACGTCGCCGAGCGATGCCTGACCTGCGGCAACTGCACGATGGTTTGCCCGACATGCTTCTGCACATCGGTCGAGGACACCGCCGACCTGGCCGGCGAGGAGGCCGAGCGCACGCGCCGGTGGGAGTCGTGTTTCTCGCTTTCGTTTACCCATGTCACCGGAGGGCAGGCGCGCCAGTCGCCGCGCTCGCGCTATCGCCACTGGATGACGCACAAGCTGGCGACCTGGATCGATCAGTTCGGCACGTCCGGATGCGTCGGCTGCGGGCGGTGCATCACCTGGTGTCCCGTCGGCATCGATATCACGGAGGAGGTCTCCGCCATCCTGTCGAACCCCGAGCCGCACGAAGAGGCCTCATAGGGGAGCCACCATGGAAAGCATCGAGGAGGAACTCGCAGGGACTCGCATGTTCCGGAATCTGAGTCCGGAACAGATCAAGGCAATTGCCGAGCTTGGCGAGGAGGTCGAGTTCGCCGACGGTCGCGCGCTGATGATCGAGGGCGACCCGGCGGGCGCTTTCTTCCTGATCCGCGACGGCTTTGTCGCCCTGGAGATCCAGGCACCGACCGGGACAATCACGATCGAAACGCTGCACAACGGAGACCCCGTGGGCTGGTCGTGGCTGTTCGAGCCGTATCTCACCCATTTCGATGCCCGCTCGCGGGGGACAACCCGGGCGATCAAATTCGACGGCGCGGCGCTGCGCCGTCGCTCCGCGGAGGACGCGCAGCTGGGGTACGAGCTTATGCGCAGCTTCACGTCGGTGATCGTCGAGCGGCTACACGCAACCCGGCTTCAGCTACTCGACGTGTATGGCGGCGTCACCGTCAGCTGAGCCGCTGACGCCCGCCGTGGGCGCGATGACGCCGCACCCCCACCGGGTGGTCAGCCGGCGTCGCGAGACTCACGACACGTGGACGGTCGCGCTCGAGCCGCTGCCTGGGCACGAGCTGCCACTGTTCGCCCCCGGTCAGTTCGGCATGCTGTACGCGTTCGGCGCTGGCGAGATCCCGATCTCGGTCAGCGGCACGGCCACGCCTCTCGACCCCCTGCGCTGCACGATACGCGCGGTGGGAGGGGTGAGCGGTGCGCTATGCGCGGCCGAGCCGGGCGATATGGTCGGACTGCGCGGTCCGTTCGGCAGCACCTGGCCGCTGGCGGAGGCGATCGCCGGCGATGTGCTGATCGTCGCCGGCGGTCTGGGACTTGCGCCGCTTCGCCCGGCGATCCACCACCTCCTCGCGCACCGGAACGAGTATGAGCGCGTGATCATCTGCTACGGCGGCCGGTCGGCAGCCGAGCTGCTGTACGTGAACGAGTTCGAGGAATGGCGGCGGCTCCACGACCTGGATATCGACGTGATCGTCGACATCGCGGCCTTGGATTGGCACGGGAAGGTCGGCGTGGTCACTAAGCTCGTCGAACTGGCGGCATTCGACCCCGAGAACACGATCGCGATGACGTGTGGCCCCGAGGTCATGCTCCGGTTCGTCGCTCTGACTCTGAAAGCGCGCAACCTTCCCGCCGGGCGTCTCTACATCTCGATGGAGCGCAACATGCATTGTGCGATCGCACAATGCGGCCACTGCCAGTTCGGTCCGAGGTTCATCTGCCGGGAGGGGCCGGTGCTGCGCTACGACGAGATCGAGCCGTGGCTGAAGGTGCCCGAGGTATGACCCGGCCCGGCGTCAAGCCCAAGCTGGCCGTGTGGAAGTTCTCCTCCTGCGACGGATGTCAGCTGAGCTTGCTCAGCTGCGAGGATGAGTTGCTGGAGCTCGTCGGCCAGGTCGACATCGCCTATTTCCTCGAGGCATCGCGGGCGGAGGTCGAGGGACCGTACGACCTGTCGTTGGTGGAAGGGTCGATCACCACCGAGCAGGACGCCGAGCGCATCCACCGGGTCCGGCGAGTTTCGCGGCAGCTGGTGACGATCGGGGCGTGCGCCACCGCAGGCGGGATTCAGGGCCTGCGCAACTTCACCGACGTCGAGGACCTGGTCACTGCGGTCTACCCCTCACCCGAGTACGTGCATACGCTCGAATATTCCACGCCGATCAGCGCTCATGTGCCTGTTGACTTCGAGCTGCAGGGCTGTCCGGTAAACAAGTATCAGCTGCTGGAGGTGGTCCGCGCTGCGCTCGGCAACCGCAAGCCGGCCATTCCCGCCTCGAGCGTCTGCCAGGAATGCAAGCTGCGCGGGAACGTGTGCGTCATGGTTGCCCACGGCACGCCGTGCCTAGGTCCCGTGACTCACGCAGGCTGCGGAGCGCTGTGTCCATCGTACGACCGCGGGTGCTATGGATGCTTCGGGCCGATGGAGTCGCCGAACACCGACTCTCTGACCACCTGGTTCCGGAAGCTGGACGTGGATGACGTCGACCTGGTTCGCGTATACCGGACGTTCAACGCCAACGCACCCGCCTTCCGACGCGAAAGTGAGCGCCATGACACTCACGCCTGAGCGCCAGCCTCGCAGCCGTCGCATCAAGGTCGCCGCGCTTGCCCGCGTCGAAGGCGAGGGCGCGATGAGCGTCCGCATCCGTGGGCGCGACGTCCTCGAGGTGCAACTGCGCATCTACGAGCCGCCGCGCTTCTTTGAGGGAATTTTGAGAGGGCGCTCCTACACCGAAGTCCCCGACATCACGGCCCGCATCTGTGGCATCTGCCCAGTTGCCTACCAGACGAGTGGGTCGATTGCGATTGAGCAGGCGTGCGGTGTCACCGTCGACGGTCCGATCCGTGAGCTGCGCCGGCTGCTGTATTGCGGGGAGTGGATCGAGAGCCACGCATTACACATATACCTGCTTCACGCACCTGATTTCCTGGGCTACGAAAGCGCGATTCACATGGCCGCCGACCATCCAGCGCTGGTTGAGCGCGGGCTGGCCACGCGCAAAGCCGGCAACCAGCTGCTGATCACCCTCGGCGGCCGAGCGGAGCATCCGATCAACCCACGGACCGGCGGGTTCTATCGCGCCCCCAGCCGGGAGGAATTGCAGCCGCTCGTCGAGCCGCTGCAGCGCGCACTCGAGGACACACTCGAGACGATCGCGCTCACCGGCACGCTCACGATGCCCGAGTTCGAGCGCGACTACGAGTTCGTCGCGCTTCAGGATGACGACGGACGCTACCCGATCGACCGAGGACGGATCATTTCAAGCAGCGGTCTCGACATCCCGGCCGAGTCGTTTGACGAGCATTTTGTCGAGGAGCACGTGCCGCACTCCAATGCCCTGCACAGTCGGCTGCGCGACGGCGGCTCATACATGGTCGGGCCACTCGCGCGCTACAGCCTCGCCTTCGACACGCTGTCGCCGATGGCGCGTGAGGCCGCTCGCAACGCTGGGCTCGGGCCGTCGTGCCGCAACCCCTTCCAGAGCATCATCGTGCGAGGAGTGGAGCTCCTGTATGCGATCGAAGAGGCGTTGCGCCTGATTGATGCCTATGAGCAGCCCGACCCCCCAGCGATCGCACTCGACCCGCGCGATGGCGTCGGCTGCGGAGTCAGCGAGGCCCCACGCGGAATCCTTTGGCATCGCTACGAAATCGACGCCTCGGGCGCCATCCGGAACGCGCGTATCGTTCCACCCACATCTCAGAATCAGCGCGCGATCGAGGAAGACCTGTACGGGTTCGTGGCGGGCCACCTGGACCTCTCTGACGACGACCTGCAGTGGCAGTGCGAGCAGGCAATCCGCAACTACGACCCGTGCATCTCGTGCGCCACGCACTTCCTGAAGCTCGACGTGCAGCGCACCTAGGCCCGTTACGTCGCCCCTGAACCGAGAAACAACTGGCGCGTCGAGCCGCGGAGAAGCGACCAAGACGTCCTGTGTCATCCATGAAGGGTCGACTGGTGTTAAGAGGGTTGGCTGACAGTTGTTGACGTGCGGGCGGGTTCGCGGGAAGGGTGGCGGGCTGTGAGGCGTGTGATGGTTGGGGTTCTGGGGCTTTGCCCGGATTGGTTGCGTGGCTGCCGGGCGAGCCCGTCCGGGTCAAGCGCCGCGTTTGGTGGGCGTGGGTGATCGGCGCCGACGTGCGACCCAAACAGTCGCGCCCACCTGCATCCGTCAGGAGCCCTCCATTCCGCGTCTTGTCCGAAGCCGCCAGATCACCCCGGGTTGACAAGACCTCGGTGCCGGCACGTTGGGCCGCCTGCCCAAGGCCCACCATAAGGGGCAGCGATGACCAGAGAGAATCCCACCCGCTCTGACCCGATCGCCCCGAAGCAATCGAGTGGCCAGGAGGAACGTCACAGGAGCGCCGTCGCACAGACGCTGAGCTGGGCTCAGGAGGCCGCCGGCTGCGAGGCGGTCAGTGACGCGCTCGAGTGGCTCCACACTGTCGGGGTGGTCGATGGAGCTCTACGCGCTGCCGCCGGACGCGCGGTCGTGAGGCGGGCCAAGCCGGAGAGCTCGATCGAGCTGGCCGTCCGGACGATGGTGCCCGGCTATTTCTTGGCGGGCTCGAAATAGGGGTTGGTCCCGGAGGCGTGGTCGGTGACGTCGACGACGTGGACGATCTCGGGCACCGCCTGGGTGATCGCCACCTCGATCCCCTGGCTGAGCGTGACCGTGGCCATGCCGCAGCCCTGGCATCCGCCGCCTAGGCGTAGGTAGGCCGTGGCGCCTTCGACGGCGGCGAGCTCGGCGTGCCCGCCGTGGCTCGCGATGCTCGGGTTGATGTCGCGGTCGAGCACGGCCATTACGCGACGCGCGAGATCGGTGTCCAGCCCGCCTGTGGGCGACGGCCGCGGTGGACCCGGCGGGGGGCCGGGGCGGCCGGCTCCCGGGCTCATCGGTAGGGTCGGAAGGGCGAGCGGCTGGGGCGCCGGCTTGTTCGGGTTGACGACCACGAACCCGCCGCCGAGCCGGTTCTCGCTCCAGTCGACCGTGGCCCCGCGCAGCTTATCGACGCTGTCGCCGGCCACCACGATGGTTAGATCGCCCTCGTGCTGCACGGCGCCGCCGGACCGGATCTGAGCGTGCGGCTCGAGCGACAGCGCGCAGACGTACTCGCCGTCGGCGGCGCCCGTGACTCGTACGGACAGCACGCAGGAGGCTGGGTCGGGCGTGCTCGCGCGGAACGCGCCGATCCGCTCGAGGGCCGATGCCGTGATGGCGAGGAGGGCAGGGGATGAGTCGAGCACCGATCTACGATAGCGCCGTGGACCGCCTTCTCCTGATCCTGCCGTCGGCCACCTACCGGGCGCCGGACTTCCTTGCGGCGGCGCGGGAGCTGGGCGTCGCGGTCACGGTGGCGTCTGAGCGCCGGGCGGCGATGTCGGCGGCGATGGGCGAACGTGCGCTCACTCTGCGCCTGTCGGACCCGGCACTGGCGGCCGACCAGATCGCCGAGCGTGCCCGGGAGACCCCGTTCGCTGCGGTCGTGGGCGTCGACGACCAGGGCGTGATGGCCGCCGCGCTCGGCGCCGAGCGCCTCGGGCTGCCCCACAACCCGCCGGGAGCCGTCGCCCGCACGCGCGATAAGGCGGCGATGCGCCGGGCGCTCGCGGAGGCCGGCGTCCCGCAGCCGCGCTTCGCCTTGCTGGCCTGCGGAGCCGACGTCGCGGCCGTGGCGCGCGAGGTGGGCCTTCCCTGCGTGATCAAGCCGCTCGCGTTGTCAGGCAGCCGCGGGGTGATCCGGGCGGATGACGGCGAGCAGGCACGCTCGACCGCCGAGCGCGTCCGGGGCATTCTCGCCGCCGCTCAGGAGCCGCCCGGCGCTCCGCTGCTGCTGGAGAGCTACCTGTCGGGCGCGGAGGTGGCGATCGAGGGGCTACTGCGGGGAGGTTGTCTGGAGGTGCTGGCGGTCTTCGACAAGCCCGACCCGCTCGAGGGGCCGTACTTCGAGGAGACGCTGTACGTGACGCCGTCGCGGCTGGCGAGCGACGTCCTGGACGAGGTCGAGGCGGTCACTGCGCGGGCGGCGCGGGCGCTGGGGCTGCGGGAGGGACCGGTCCACGCCGAGCTGCGCGTGGACGGCGAGCGCGTGAGCGTCCTCGAGCTAGCGGCCCGGTCGATCGGCGGGCTGTGTTCCCGCGCACTGCGATTCGGCGCCGGCGTCAGCCTGGAGCAGGTGATCCTCCGCCACGCCTTGGGCCTCGGGCTCGAGGACTTGGCGCGGGAGTCGACGGCGTCTGGCGTGATGATGATCCCGATCCCCCAGGCTGGCGTGCTGCGCGTGGTCGAGGGGCAGGAGGAGGCGCGGGCGGTGGAGGGCATCGGCGGGGTGGAGATCACGATCGCCCGCGGCCGCCTCGTCGTGCCGCTGCCCGACGGCGACCGCTACCTAGGCTTCATATTCGCGCGCGCGCCGAGCGCCGACGCGGTCGAGCGCTCCCTGCGCGCCGCGCACGGCCGCCTGCGGATCCGGATCGAGCCGCACGCCCCCGAGCCGGTCGACGCGCGCTAGCGTGGGTCACCCGTGCGCGTCCTGCTGATCTCCACCTACGAGCTGGGCCACCAGCCGTTGCACGTCGCCTCGCCGGCGGCCGCGCTGCGCCGCGCCGGGCATGAGGTTCGCTGCATGGATCTGAGCGTGCAGCCGTGGGACCGCGGCGCACTGGAGTGGGCACAGGCGGTCGGCTTCTCGGTGCCGATGCACACCGCCATGCGGCTGGCGCTCAGCGCCGGCCGCCGAGCGCGCCGCGAGCATCCCGAGCTGCCGATCTGCTTCTACGGGCTCTACGCCACGGTCAGCCGTGAGCTGGTAGAGCGTGAGCTCGCCGCGCGCGCGATCGCCGGCGAGTACGAGCCGGCGCTCACGGCCTGGGTGGACGAGCTGGCGGCCCCGTGGGCGCCCGCCCCGGCCGCTGGACGGCCGATCATCCACCTGCAGCGCGGCACCTTCGACCTGCCGGCGCGCGAGCTGCTGCCCGGACTCGAGCGATACGCCCGCCTGGCGGTTGGCGGGGAGGAGCGGTTGGTCGGGTACGTGGAAGCAAGCCATGGGTGCGTGCATCGATGCCGGCACTGCCCTGTCCCCACCGTGTACGACGGGCGCATCCGCATCGTGCAGGCCGAGACCGTCCTGCGCGACATCGAGCACCTGGCGGACATGGGCGCGCGGCACATCACGTTCGGCGACCCCGACTTCCTCAACGGCCGGCGGCACTCTCTGGCGATCGTACGCGCGCTGCACGAGCGCCGCCCGGAGCTGACCTTCGACTGCACGACAAAGGTCGAGCACGTGCTCGAGCACACCGAAGTGTGGAAGGAGATGAGCGCTGCGGGCTGCCTGTTCGTCGTCTGCGCGCTGGAGAGCGTGAACGACGAGATCCTCGCGCGCCTCGAGAAGGGCCACACGACCGCCGAGGCGGTGCTCGCCCTCGACCTGCTGCGCGAGCACGGAATCGAGATGCGGCCCTCGTTTATGCCCTTCACCCCGTGGACGACCCCGCGTGACGTGCTAGAGATCATCGACTTCGTCGCCGCGCACGACCTGGTAGCCAACGTCGATCCGGTGCAATACACGATCCGGCTGCTCGTGCCAGAGGGCTCGCTGCTGCTGGAACGCAAGGACCTGCGCGAGCACCTCGGCCCCTACCAAGCCCCACGACTCAGCTACCCGTGGCGGTCGGCGGACCCGGCAGCCGACCGGCTGCAGTGCCGCCTCAGCGCGCTGGTCGAGCAAAGCGCCGCCGGGCACGAGGCCATGGGCCTAACGTTCGCGCGCATCCGCGCGGCGGTGCGCGAGGCGAGCGGCGAGACGGGCGGCCCGGAGCCGGAGGCCATCCCAATAGGATCGACCGAGGGGAGGCCACGGCTCACCGAGCCGTGGTTCTGTTGAGCGGAGCCCACCGAGGACCAGTTCGGTCCTCTTACAGAGTGAGGACATGCCAGCGAGCGGCCGTCTCACATACGGGACGCGAGCGGCGCCGGTGATCACTGCTGCCCGGGGCTGATCCAGCAGTCTGTCACCGGCTGCTCGAGCCTCGAGTCGCTACTGCTTTTCGCCGGCGGAGCGGCAGTCCACGAGCACGCCGACCTTGCCTGCTTCTGAGCAAGACGAGCGGCGTCCTGGGCGGCGCCAACGAGATGGCTGCTCCGCCACAACAAGGGGACGTCTCGCCGGCAGCGTAGGTTGCAACGTTGCTGCAAACGATCCGGTCGAAGCGGAATTGAGCGCGGACCTCGGGGTCGCCGTCGCTCGGGACGAGCAGGACTGAGCAAGCTCCCATGCCGCACGACCGACGACCAGGGCAATCGTCAGCGCCCGCGACGCCGGGCTGTCGCTCCCGCCCAGATCCAAGCGTGCGCGCCCTCTCTGTCAACGTCCGGTGAGACGCTCACCATCGAGGAATCAATGACCTTGAGGGCGAGAACGGAGAACGCCGGACATGTTGGACACGAGCACGAATGGAGCTGGACCTGGGGCTGATGCTGCCGCCAGCCGCGAAGACCAGCTTGCATGCAACAGGGAGGGGTTGTGGGCGCGCGGATCGGGCACACTCTGTGATCGCTTTCGCGAGATGCGAGCGTCCCAGCCCTCCCGTCGGCCGGCCACCGCCGTCGCTCCAGTCCGCCTTGTCGGCGGGCCGCGGTGTCTGCCTCGGCACCAGCAGCCGGGGTGACCCTGTGACCGACTCTTGGGTGATTGGACGCTGGCCGTGGGAGTGCAGCATGGAGCGCGGCCTTCCGGTCGAGTACGGTGGAAGATCGATGTTGATCGACGCAAAGCCGCGGCGGACTGCCCGGGAGCTTGCCAGGGCGGTCGAGGGCGGCCGGGAGGTGGGTGCCGCACTGCGGCACTTGGACGGTCACGGGTCCGAGCCCGGAGCTGTGGGGGTAGCTGAGGCGCTGGCCCGGTTCCTCGTTGCGCGTTGCGATTCGCACCATCGTGGTTGGCGAGTCGTGCGTCAGGTTGTCGTCGATTCGGCGGCTGACGCGCCGTGGGAGAGGTGCGCGCGGCGGGCGGTGCCGCTGGTCTCGGAGGATCTCCTCAGGCTTGCCGATGACCCTGGCAGGACGCCGCTGGCCCGTGTCCAACATATCGCCGCCCAGCGCCGCGCCGAGCAGATCGCGGTTCACGTTGATCAAGCCGTGGTACTCGCCGACCTGGGGCTGGAGTGCTCTGCAGGGAGTCCTGACCGCTGGCGCGTTGCTCTGGGGTGCGCGGTCCGTGCCCGTTCACGCGCCCGGGTCGCCCGTGCGGTCGATCGATCGCTTCGCGCGTAACCGAGCTGATTCGCGCCGTGGGGCTCACACGCGATCGGAGCGGCCAGCTCAACGCATCGGCGCAGAGGCTCGATCTCCTGCTCTTGGACGGGATCGACATCGTCGCGCTCGACGTCGCTGTCGACCAGCACGATCGCCACCGCGGCATGTCGCCGCCCATCTAACGCCAGCTGGCGGCGCGGGCGCGCGCGCAGCCTGTCCGCAATCGCCCGGGGCAGAGTGTCGTCGAACGCAATCACCGTCTAGCTCTAGCGACAGGATGATGGACCACCCGCGCATTCGCGCGAACGATCTCGTGGGCTGGCCGGCTGCGGCTCATCGATCCACCGCTCGCGGCAGGCGACCACATGACGCAAGGTGATGCGATCGCTAAGAGCGTGACGAGACGGTAGAGCTGGGCGCCTGTCAGCGCTTCCGGGCCGTTGTACCGAGGTGGCGGCGCTCGCCGGCTACTCGAACAACGAGTCGATCGAGACCTCGATCCGTCGCCGGCTGACAATTTGCTCGAAGGGGGCGACCGAATCCAGCGGGCGGATGATGCTGCAGCGGCGTTGCACCTCATCGGTGAGAAACCGCGACGGCTTGCCGTAGCCGTGGGCGTCGTCAATTCCGTGGGGACGGTGGTAGTAGCGGACCGGGACGTACAGATGGAGCTGGCGTCGGGCGCGGGTCATCGCCACATAGAGCAGCCGACGCTCCTCGTCGATCGTCTCCGTCGACCCAGCGGCCATGCACGCTGGGAAGTTGCCGTCATACAGCGCGAGGACGTGAACGGCGTGCCATTCAAGGCCCTTGGCGGAGTGGATCGTCGAGAGCACGAGATAGTCCTCGTCCAGGTGCGGCGGCCCCGCGAGGTCCGAGCTCGATGCGGGCGGATCGATCACCAGCTCGGAGACGAACTGGCTGAGCGCCGATGCCTCCCGTGCAGCCGCGACCAACTGGTCAACGTCCTTAAGCCGCAGCGCGCCGTCGGGATACCTCGCCGTGATCAACGGCGCCAGCGATCGTCCGAGCAGCTCCGCACGCACGCCGGCCGCGGTCTCTGTCCGGGCTGCGCGTAAAGCCTTGATGACGCCGTCGGCCAGTCCGCGAGCGTCCGCGGGCAGTTTGTCCCGTGCGGTCGGCCACGCCGCGAGCATGTCGCCGTCCGCGGTGACGAGCAGGTCGAGGACGCGCCGGGCGGTCGCCGGACCCACTCCTTCGAGCAGCTGAAGCACACGGAACCACGAGATCTCATTGACCGGGTTGTCCGCGAGGCGAAACAGCGCGATCAGGTCCTTCACGTGAGCGGCTTCGAGATAGCGCAGGCCGCCGTACTTGACGAACGGGATCTGCCGCCGAGACAGCTCGAGCTCCAGCAGGGCGCTGTCGTGCGAGGTTCGCATGAGCGCCGCCTGCTGGCGCAGGTCCATCCCGCGTTCCCTGGCCTCGAGCACACGATCGGCGATCTCGCTCGCCTGCGCGGCCTCGTCGCGGCAGAAAACAAGCTCAGGCGCGACCCCTCCCTCGCGATCAGTTCGCAGCCGTTTGGGAAAGACGCGCTCCGCCTGCTCCGACAAAGCGTTCGCGACGTTGAGGATCGGCTGGGTCGACCGGTAGTTGCTCTCCAAGGTGACGACCGTGGCGTCGGGGAAGTTCTCAGGGAAGTCGAGGATGTGCCTCGCCGACGCGGCTCTCCAGCCATAGATCGCCTGAAAGTCGTCTCCGACCGCGGTCACGTCCCTGCGCTCCCGCCGCAGGTGACGGACGATGTCGACCTGCAGGCCGTTGACGTCCTGGTACTCGTCGATCAACACGTGATCGAACATCGCCTCGATCTGCGCGCCGACGACTTCGTCAGTCGCGAGGCCCCGCCAATACAACAGCAGGTCGTCGAGGTCGATGACCCCGAGCGCACGCTTCCGAGCCGTATACGCCCTAAACAGCCCGGCGATGTCGTCCCGATGCTCCTGGCACCACGGAAACGACTCGGCCAGCACCCCGGACAGCGGTCGCTGCGCGTTCACCGTGCGGGAGTAGATGTCCAGCAGCGTGCTCTTCTTCGGAAATCGCCGTCCACGCTCCGCGTGACCGTGCTCCTCGCGGACGAGGTCGATCACGTCCGCGGCGTCACCCGCGTCAAGCACCCCGAAACCTGCCGGCAGCCCGAGCGACGCCGCGTGGCGGCGGACGAAATAGTGCGCGACCGAATGGAACGTGCCGCCGAGCACCCCGCGAGCGCCGTTCGGCATCGCCACCAACGCCCACGCACGCTGCAACATCTCACGCGCCGCTCGACGCGTGAAGGTCAACAGCAGAATCCGTTCCGGCGCGACCCCGCCGGCGACGAGCCACGCGACCCGCCCGCACAGCGTCGTGGTCTTACCCGTCCCCGCACCCGCCAAGATCAGCAGCGGACCGCCCGGATGGCGAACCGCGGTGCGCTGTTCAACGTTCAGCTCCTCGAACCACGGCGACTCCTCGACGAGCAACGCGGGCGTGGGCGGCGATCTCGGATCGGATCGGACGTCGAACACGTGTTCGCGACTCTAAGCGAGCGCGCGGATGGACCCACCCGGACCTCCGAAAAGCGCGCCCGAGCAGCCCCGGCGGCGAACGCTTCGCCGAACGCGCCCACTCGGCCGCTGCCACCTGCCGCCTGCAAGGCCGCTCACTCTTCGCCTACCTACGCGATCTCCTCATCGCGCACAACCGCGGCGACCCCTTCCCCGCGCTCACCTAATCTCAGCCGGGACCGGGGACTGAACGGTTACCTATAACAGGTTCAGGTAGCTTGGGTAACTCGGAAGACCCGGCACGCCCTGGGCGCATACGAGTTCGCGGTAGGTGATCCGGCGGGCGCCATCGACGATCGCGACTCGATCTGGAAACACCGTGCTTGCCCGCTCGAGAAAGCGAAGCGCGGTGAATTTGGCGTGAGCGGTCCCGTTCGTTGTTGCATCGGCCAGCGACTCACCACGTCTTGACCCGTTCGATCGGGCCTCGGCGTTCGATCCGCACTCGGGTGTCGAGCACTACGCAGCCGGTCGTCGTGCAGCGGGTCGGATTGAGATCGGCTTCGGCAACCTCTGGAACACGTCGAAGCAGGAGGGCTAAACGGAGGATGAGCTCGCGCAAGGATTGGCGATCGAGCGGTTCGCTGCCGCGAAATCCATCCAGCTCGGCGGCCACGCTCGGCGAGGCATCGATCAGTTCGTCGGCGTCGGCGTCGGTGAGTGGCAGTAGCCGGAACGCGGTGGTGCGGCCGAGGCCCGCCTGGCGCCCGCCGAGGCCTACCGCCAGCACCGGCCCCAGATCTGGATCGGCTACGGCGCCTACGAGCACGCTGACTCCTCGGTCGTAGAGCGGTTGAACGATCGCTCCGATCCATGGGTAACCGGCGACTCGCATCCGCTCTTGTAGTTCCCGCCAGCCAGCTGTGATTGCCACCTCACCGACCAGCCCACGTAGGACCGCGTCGATGTCGCCCGAGGGACCGGGGGCCTCGAAGTCCGCCTTCAGGGCGATTGGCTGGCCGATCTCGGCCGCTACCGCGACCGCGCGCTCGAGATCCCGACAGCGATGCGATGCGAGGATCGGAATCCCGTGCGTCGCCAGTAGGGTCTCGGCTTCGCCGAGCGAGATCCACCCGCCCGCGGGGTTGCGCTCAAGGAATGGCTCGACTACCGCCCGCGCCGCCGGTCCGTCAAGATCGGGATAGTCTGGGACTTCGCCCAGCGGCCGCGACAGCCATTCGCGACGCTCGACCGCGCTGGCGAGCACGTTCGCGCAGGATTCCGGGAACGAGAAGTTGGGGACTCCGGCTGGCGTGCGCGGTCGCGGGCGTCCGTCGGAGCGCACCACGCACGCGACAGCCGGCTTGGGCTGCCCGGCACAGGCCGTCGAGATCGTCTGCAGCACCGCGTCTGGGTCCCCCTCGTGAACATCCACGTAGAACACCATTAGCGCGTCGATCGAGGGGCCGCCGAGCAGCGTGGTGACTCCGGCTCCGTAATCGTCCGGTCCCGCGCCGGTTGGCAGGATGAGCGGGTTCGACGCGTCGCCCGCTTCTCCGACATCGAGCCCTCGCGCAGCGGCCGCGTCGGCGGCGATCGTCGCCACACCAACGGAGTTGCTGACGATCCCGATCCGCCGACCCGCGGGGAGCGGTTGGCGCTCGAAGAACTCGGCCGCGTTGAACAGCTCATCGCCGCTGCGGAACCGGAGCAGTCCCGCCTGATGCAGAAGGGCATCGGCGGCCTTGTCGCCGCGGAGCGCCGCCGCGGTGTGGGAGCGAGCCTCGGCGAGGACCTGTGCTGCGATCCGTCGACCCTTGATGGCAAGTATGGGCTTGTTCCGTGAGACCCGCCGGGCGATTCGCGTGAAATGCTCGGGATTGCCGAACGTGTCGACATAAAGGATCACGGCCACCGTTCCCCGATCTTGTTCGCACCACTCGAGCAAGTCGTTGGTCGAGACATCGGCTCGGTTACCGAGCGAGGCGAACAGTGAGACGCCAAGGCCGAGGGCTGCCGCCTGAGAAAGAAGGCCGATCCCCACCGCGCCCGACGGTGAGCAGATCGCCAGGCCCCCCGAGCTCACGGAGGCGCTCGTGAACGTCGCGTTCAGACGAACCTGCGGCGCGTTGTTGATCAGCCCCAACGAGTTGGGGCCGACCAGCCGCAGCCCGGCATCCCGGACGATGTCCAGCAGCCTGGGTTCGAGCCAGGACGATGCCTCGATGTCCTGCGCTGGGCCGGCCGGGACAACCAGCAACGCCTTCGCCCCCCTGGCCGCAGCCGCCGCCGCGAAATTCAGAACGGCAGCCCCCTCGACCGCAAGGATGGCCAAATCTGGAGCGACTTCGAGCTCGTCGAGGCTTTGCAAAGACCGTCCGGCGGGCACGCCCGCACCCCCCGCGTCAACCCATTGGACCACACCCCCGAAGCCGCCGTTGCGGATGTTCTCCACCAACGCGCGCCCCACGTTTCCCGGCGTGTCCGCTCCGATGACCGCGACCGACGACGGAGCGAGGATTGGTCGCAGCGAAGCCAGCGCAGCGAAATGGTCGCGCTCATCGATTCGCTGGACCACCGCGTCGAGCGGCGTGATGTCGACCGAAACGTTGAGCTCCTCGAGGACCGCACGGTTGACCGCGAAGCCGGCGTTCCGAAACACGCTGAGCATCGGACGGTTCGCCGCCAGCACCGCCGCGTCGAAGCGGCGCACCCCGCGCTCTGCCCCGATCGCCGCCAGCTGCTCGAGCATCCGCGTTCCAATCCCGCGCCGCTGCTCGTCATCCGCTACTGCCAGAGCGATCTCGGCTACGCCCGGCTCGCGCAGCCCCTCGTAGCTGCACGCCGCGATCACACGCCCGTCATGACGGGCGATCAGGGAAACGCGGTCGATGCCGCTCGACTCCACGGCGGCTCGTGCGACGATGTCAGTGCGTCCGATCCCGTGGAAGCGGAAGTACCTGCTCTGCGGAGAGAGTTGCTCATAGAACGCCCTTATGTCCTCATAATCCGCCGGGCCTGGCGCCTGCAGTCGCAGCGTCGAGCCATCGCGAAGCAGAACGTCGCGAACGAGCCGGACGGATTCGCCGGGCAAGTCACGCACAGGGTCTACGCCGTTTGGAGGATCGCGTCGTCCAGGCTAAGCCATTCGATTGCTTGCTCGCGGAGCTTGAATTTCTGGACCTTGCCGCTGATGGTCATCGGGAACTCTTCTACGGTTATCACGTAGCGCGGTATCTTGTAGTGCGCGATCTTGCCGCGGCAGAATTCGCGCACTCCCTCGGCGTCGATCGGGTCAGGTGTGCGAGCGATTACGAACGCGGCGATCTCCTCACCGTAGCGCGCGTCAGGAACGCCGACGACCTGTACGTCCTTGATGAGCGGGTGGCTGTATAGGTACTCCTCGACTTCCCGCGGGTAGATGTTCTCCCCGCCGCGGATGATCATGTCCTTGGAACGACCGACGATGTTGACGTACCCATCCTGGTCGATGGTCGCGAGGTCGCCGGTGTGCATCCATCCCGCCTGGTCGATCGCTTCGGCGGTCTGATCAGCGTCGTTCCAGTAACCGAGCATGACGCTGTAGCCTCGAGTGCACAGCTCACCAGGTGTGTTGCGTGGGACGCACTCGCCGGTTATGGAATCGACGATCTTTATCTCGACGTGGGGGTGCACCCGTCCGACCGTGGCGGTGCGATGATCGATGTCATCGTCGGCGGTCGTCTGTGTCGATACGGGCGAGGTCTCGGTCATGCCGTAGCAGATCGTCACCTCGCTCATGTGCATCTGATCGATCACTTTGCGCATCACCTCGATCGGGCACGGGGAGCCGGCCATGATGCCCGTTCGAAGTGAGGTGAGATCGAAGTCGTCGAACTCGGGCAGGTCAAGCTCGGCGATGAACATCGTCGGCACGCCGTAGAGCGACGTGCACCGCTCCTCCTGGACGGCGGCAAGGGTCGGGGATGCCTCGAACGACGGGGACGGTATGACTATGCATGCACCATGGGTCGTGCACGCGAGGTTGCCGAGCACCATCCCGAAACAGTGGTAGAACGGGACCGGGATGCAGACGCGGTCCTCCGGGGTATAGCGGCAGGTCTCGCCGATGAAGAAGCCGTTGTTGAGAATGTTGTGGTGAGTGAGCGTGGCGCCCTTCGGAAACCCGGTCGTGCCGCTTGTGTACTGGATGTTGATGGGATCATCGAACTGGAGCCCGGCGGGCAGCACAACGTCGTCCTCGCCCGCCGCGAGGTGATCCCACTCGGGCGAGCCAAGGAACACCACCCGCTCGAGTTCTGGACACCGCGGGGCCACCTCAGAGACCATGCCCATGTAGTCCGAGCTCTTGAACTCGCACGCCGAGACCAACATCCGACACCCAGACTGGTTGAGAACATACTCCAGCTCGGACGTTCGGTAGGCAGGGTTCACGTTGACCAGCATGACTCCTGCCTTGGCCGAGGCATACTGAACCAGCAGCCACTCCGCACAGTTGGGCGCCCAGATCCCCATCCGATTCCCTGGTTGCAGCCCACTTGCGACAAGCCCGCGAGCGAGACGACCAACCCGTTCGGCGAACTCCGCGTAGGTCCAGCGCACGTCTTGGTGGCGGACGATGATCGCCTCGCGCTCGGCATGAGTCGCGGCAATCCGATCGAAGTGCGCGCCAATCGTCTCGCCGATCAAGGAGGCCGGCGAGCTTCCATGCACGTAGGAGACTTGGTTTGCCATGCCTTCACATCCTCTTCTTGTGGTGGGTGTGGCTGGCCTCGGCGCCCGGCGAGAGGCCGGATCGGGAACAACCGCCCCAGTGGATCGAGATCGTGTGGCTTGCGTAGTTGCCCGCGCAAGGAAGAAAATGCCGAACACCACGATCGTCGGCGCGAGCCGCAAAAACGACGTTCGTTCGCGCGTGCATGTCGCTGCAGCGGATCCATCGTGCCGTTGCGCCCGGATCCATCACCTCACCCGAGGTAGAGCCCGGGGGTGGTGCCGGCCGACGACTCCAATAGCTGCCGGCGTATTCTTGTGGCGATCAGGTCCTCGATCTCGCGGTCCGCTGACGCGTCGGCGTCTAAGAACCGCAATCCCGTGGCTCTGTTGTTGCTGTGCGCGACCTCGGCGAGGCCGGCGAACCGGAACTCTCTAGGGCCGGAGAGCTCGAAGCTGACGATCTCTCCGACATCAAGTTCGCCGCCCGCGACGGCCACGCCACCTTCAGAGAGGTTCAGCACGCGATCGGCCGCCTCCTCGCGGCCGGAAGACCGGAGTCTTGCCCATAGATCTTGCGTGTCCGCGACACGCACATGGCGGCGCATGAGCGGCATCAGGATGTCTCCAGGATCGAGGAAAGCCTTGGGCGCGCCAACGCGGACAACGGGATCCGCGGCGCCGCGACCGCGACACGGGTGGTCTCATACTTCTAGATCTCGGGGATCGTCGCGTCATGCGTAGCGACTACGGACATCGCCTCGGTCAACTACGGTCCGCTATGAGAGGTCAGTAGAACTGTGAATGATTGTCGAGCCAGGCAGGTGCTCGACACCGGAGCGGTCCGAACATGACTTGACCTGCGCGATGGCAGCTGGTGGCCGAGAGCGGCCCGCCCCACGTGAAGCGCGCCGGGGATGAGCCGGCGCGCTGGATAGTGCCGTCGGTGTTGTGTTAATGCGCGGCGAGAGACCACATGGGCAACACGGCTCGCTCGTAGGTGATCTCGCATAGCTCGGCCAACGCCGCGTAGAAGATGCAGGCCGATGCGGCGAGTCCGAGATAACCGCCCCAGTGGATCAGGGTGGCGTGAGCCCCGTAGTTGCCCGCGCCGAGCAGGAAGACCGCAACCCCGATGAGCGCCAGCGTCATCACCACGACGACATTCGTGCGGAATGACGCGGCGAACATGACGGCGAGGAAGATGCCGAACGCGTAGAGGAAGAGACCCAATGCGTGGCCCACCTGCGCGGGCGGCACGGACTTCAGGAACCACTGTGCGATCGCGAACAGCGACAGCCAGAAAGCTCCGAAGCCGCAGAACAGGACGCCCGAGAAGGTCTTCCCCGTGCGGAACTGGATGATCCCCGCGATCATCGCCGTGATGCCGCCGCACATCAGCGCGACGCCGAACACGACGGGCTCGACGCCCTTAGAGATCGCGTCCGCGTTGATCATGCTGAGCATGAACGTGGGGACGGCGAAGGCCAATAGCGCAAGGGGGGCCGAGTTGCCCCAGTTGAGCGTCGTGTCGCTGACCGCGGCGGCGGGTTCGGTCCGAGCCGCGCCGTTGTGCGCAGCCTCCCGTGCTGGCGATCGTGCAGCGATGGGTGGAGGTGTAGCGACGATTGCCATGATGCAATCCCTCCTTCGGTGCGTCGAGTGCGTCAGCGCACCTTGTTGGTGCGGGCATGGACAGAGCGGTCACCGATCTGACGTGCTATCGAGCGGCCGCTCCGGCTGATGCTCGGCACTCTGTTAATGGTTCCCCGGTCGCCCGGAGAACTGCAAGCATCCTCCTCTCGGAGGCGCGGTGCCATCGGGGTGAACCCCTGTTTCGGTGTGTGGGAACCCCGCAATTGGGGTCGCACTCACCCGTTTCGGTAGTTGGTCGCCTGGTTATGCGGCAATACTCGGATGCCTCGGTCTCGTGGGGCGCGCATGATGAGATGACCGGGCGGGAGGGGTTCAGGCCGCGTGGCGCGTTTGCGTCAGAGGCAGTGACGGGGAGTGTGAACAGAGGAGCGATCCCAATGCCAACCAACATCGCAAAGCTTCTGACCGAGACAGCATCCAAGCGCGGCGATCGGCCCGCGCTGAAGCTCGACGACAGCATCCTGACCTACACCATGCTCAACGAGGGTGCGACCCGGGTGGCTGGCCTCCTGAAGGAGCGGGGTCTGCAGCCAGGCGACCGCGTTGGGATCATGCTCCCGAACGTGCCGTACTTCGGCACCGTCTACTACGGCGTGCTCCGCGCCGGCGGCGTTGTCGTCCCGATGAACGTTTTGCTGAAGGGCCGAGAGGTCGGCTTCTACCTCTCGGATTCCGGCGCGAGGCTGATGTTCGCGTGGCACGCCTTCGCGGAGTCGGCTCAGGAAGGCGCCGGGATGTCTGGAACCGAGGTGATCGTCGTCGAGCCGGGCGAGTTCGAGGCCCTCCTCGCGGGCGCCCCGCGCCAACCCGGCGACATCGAGCGCGAGGACTCGGACACGGCCGTGATCCTTTACACCTCGGGTACCACGGGCACGCCCAAGGGCGCCGAGCTGACTCACTTCAACATGCTCGAGAACTGCCGGGCCGGCGGCACCGAGCTCATGCACATCTCCGAGCAGGACGTGATCTTCGGCGCGCTGCCGTTGTTTCACTCGTTTGGACAGACCTGCTGCCTGAACGCGGGGGTACGGGCGGGCGCGTGCCTGACGATGATCCCTCGCTTCGAACCCGGCAAGGCGCTGGAGATTGTTCAACGGGACAAGGTCACGCTGTTCGAGGGAGTGCCCACGATGTATCACGCGTTGCTGAACTATCCCGATCGGACGCGCTACGACGTCTCGAGCCTGCGCACCTGCGTCTCCGGCGGCTCGGCGATGCCGGTGGAGGTCATGCGCGGATTCGAGCAGGCCTTCGCCTGCGTCATCCTCGAGGGCTACGGGCTGTCCGAGACCTCACCGGTGGCGTCGTTCAACCATCCCGAGCGCGAGCGCAAGCCCGGGTCGATCGGGACACCCATCCGGGGCGTCGAGATGAAGGTCCTCGACGACGCCGGCAACGAGCTGCCGCCGGGAGAGGTGGGCGAGATCGCGGTCCGCGGCCACAACGTGATGAAGGGCTACTGGAACCGTCAGGACGCGACCGCCGAGGTGCTGAAGGACGGTTGGCTGCTGACCGGAGACCTGGCCCGCGTGGACCAGGACGGCTACTTCTTCATCGTCGACCGCAAGAAGGAGATGATCATCCGCGGCGGCTTCAACGTGTACCCGCGCGAGCTCGAGGAGGTGCTCTACGAGCATCCCGCGGTGCTCGAGGCCGCCGTGGTCGGCGTCCCCGACGAGGCGCTGGGCGAGGAGGTCGCCGCGGCGGTCGTGCTCAGACCCGGCCACGACGCGAGCACGGATGACATCCGGGAATTTGTCAAGGAGCGCTTGGCGGCCTACAAGTACCCCCGGCACGTCTGGTTCGCCGACGAGCTGCCGAAGGGGCCGACCGGCAAGATCCTCAAGCGCGAGATCTCCAGGCCCGACGTCGCCGCCCGCGCGACGACTCGGTAGTCGCCGCCGCGGGATCAGGAGCCGCAGGTTCGGAGGCGGAGACCTCGGCCAGCCTGCCGTGCGGCGATCATCCTGCGGTTTCGCAAATCCGTTCGTGGAGAGGATCATGTCGTCGTGGGCGAGGTCAATCCAGAGGAACAGCTCGAGATCGGTCGCGGCGTCTTCAAGCGACTCGGTGATTGCACCGGTCGAGATCGAGTCGGCCATCGGATTGATCGCTCAAAGGCGGATCGAACGCGGCTGGATTGCCGAGCAAGCCACGGGGCCCGGCCGGGGTTAGCTGACGATCGCCCGCCGCTTCTTCGCGAACGCGACCGAGGCGGAGCGGGATCTCATCGCCTACTGGCGGATGGTCAAGCTCGTCGAGGAAGCACACCTGCGCTACGCGAGAGGGGGCGATGCGTGAAGCCCGCCATGGGGGCCCGTCAACACGGCCACGCGGGTCGAGGGAGTGCACCCGCGTCCGGCGACAACGTGCTGATCACCGACCGGCCCCTCCAGCCGGCGAGGCCGGGTCGGCTCGCCTTCGAGCGCGTCCGGCGATAATGCCGAGGGGCAGCCGCGACCAAGTGGAGCGATGGGTGGCACGGGCAGACGCGTTGGCGAGGTCGTCGGGTCCGGAGCGCGGCGAGCGCGCGGGTCGTCGACCGAGCCTGCACCGCAGGTCGGCCACCGGGCTGCGGCGGTTCTGGCGCGTGATGATGGACGCCAACGTCACCGGTTCCTCGGCGATGGTCGCCTACAACATGCTGCTGGGAGTGATCCCCGTCGCGTTGCTGGCGCTGTTCGTCGGCGGGCAGGTCCTGTCCAGCCCCTCGGTGCAGCACAGCGTCCTGCACGACCTGCGCGGGATCTTCCCGGGGGCCGACGTGCACACTCTCGATTCGCTGCTCGGCCAAATACAGAGCTCGACGACCAGCACCGGCGTGCTCGCATTGCTGGCGAGCCTGTGGCTCGGATCGTCGTTCTGGGGAGCGCTCGACACCGCGTTCGCCCGCATCTACGGCTGCAAGTCCCGCCCGTGGCTCGAGCAGAAGCGCTTCGCGCTCGGGATGCTGATCGTAGTGCTGCTGTTCATGATCGCCACCGTCGCCGTGCCGACGGTGCAGAGCATCATCAAGGCGGGCGCCTCGGCGCTGCCGTTCGACCTCGCGCGGGTGACCGACGCCGTCTACGCAATCTCGCTGCTCGGCAGCCTCGCTCTCTTGTTCGTCAGCCTGGTGCTGATCTACGCGCGCGTGCCCAACGTTCCGGTGCGCTGGAGGGCCGTGTGGCCGGGCGCGCTGGGCGCGACGATCGCGATCGGCGTCGTGGACTTCGCGTTCCCTATCTACCTGACGAGCATCTCCACGATCGCACGGTTCGGCACCACGATCGTGTTCGTCCTAATCATGCTCGGCTGGTTCTACGTCGTCGCCTTGGTGATCCTCAGCGGCGCGATCGTCAACGCGATGCGGCTGGAGGCGGACGGCTCGGCGGGGCCCGAGCGGGGGTAGCCCAGCACGATCGTGCTCCGCGGGCTGATCGGGGGCTAGGGTTGGTGGGCGAGCGGGTACCAAACGGATACATGCGCACCCGCGAGACGCGCCACGCCGCGGTCCGCGCCGAAACCGAGTTGCCGGTAGAGACGGGCATTCCGCCGCTCGACGATGCCCATGACGTCGCCGCGGCGATGCATCGCACCCAGGAGGTCGCCGGTTCGAGCGCAACCGCGGGGAAACCGTCCGATCGTCGGCCGCGACGAGCAGCGCCAGCCGAACGGCAGCGTCGTCACGGGCTCGAACGCCACCGCGCCAACCTCCCGTCGGACAGGAGGCACTCGCTCGGACAGAACCCAGAGCGTCGAGATTGAAGATCAGCGCTGGGAGGACCGGCTCTTCTGAGTTCCGCGCGCGTGGGACGCGCCTAGGTCAAGCGCGATCGCCAGGATCAGCGTAGCCGTCCACGCGTTGACCGGGTCGAACAACAGGGGCTCATGGCCACCCACGCTGTTGGCGATAAGCCACACGATGAACCAGATGAACGTCATCGCGTGAGGGAGCCTCGGTCCGAGCCTTCCAGGCGATCGATTTCGCGCTCGAGCTCGTGCTCGGTGATGGGCTTGCGGAAGTAGACGTCCCACGCGTTCATGACAAGGCCGATCCCCCAGAACAGGGTCAGGAAGAGCGGCCACGGCCACGAGCTGCCTGAGGTGGCCGCGATCGCCGCCCAGATCCCCCAGACCGTTAGGTTCACGAGCGTGAAGACGACCACGTGGGTCTTGAGCTCACGGCGTTTCGTTAACCGGCGCAGCGCCTGCTCTCGTAAAGCCTCCGGGGTAGTCCCGAGCACTTCGTCACGGTCTTGTTCGGTGTTTGTCGCCATGGGTTGGATCGTCGCGCTGCGCGAGCGTGGCGGCATCGGGAAGTAGATGCCATACGGCGGGGCGAACTACGGATGGCGCGGTTCCGCGGATCCGTGCGACTGGTCGATGGATCACCACCATGGTGTCTCGACCGAAGACGCCCGTCAGATCGGCGAACGAATTGGCATCGATTGGGGGCGCTCGGCATTTGACGTCGCGCAGTTCCGGATGCACCACCGTGCACTCGAACTGGGAAGGTTGGTCGCGGCCGAACATCACGCCAAGCTATCCGCGTGCCAGGCGGTTTCCACTCCCGCGTACCTATGTCTGGGCTATCTGGCTTCGCCGGCCCCGGTCGAGGCCGTCTCGATCCCGCGCGAGGTGGACCAGGCCCGCGAGCGGATCGCGGCGCTCGGCGGCGTCGAGCTGCACGCCACGTACGGCGACCCCGTCGAAGAGCTCACGCTCTACAGCGCCTCCCTCGACCTGCTCGTCATTGGTTCGAGGGGCTACGGCCCGCTCGGCCGATTGGTCTAAACGGGCCATCGCAGATGAGACGCTACGGAGCAGCCGTGCCCACCGCCGCCGCAGGAACCCCCCGGCCGACTCGGTATTGAGCCGCAGAGCCGCGTCAGTCGCGTGTCGGAGCGAACGAGCGAGAAGACGCCCGGAGGCGGCGTGATTCTGGTGTCGTCGTAGCAAGTAGCCAGTTCGGCTTGCCGGATCGCGAAACGATGCGAGTTCCGCTTGGAGCACGCGCTGCCGGCGGCCTCAAGGTCCCTGATCGTGGGCTGCTCGACTTCAAGGACGCCCAAGGACGCGCCCGCAGGACGCCGCCGAGCTGCTCGCCGAGGTCGTGCCGGGGACGTACGTCAGATCCGCGCGCCGTCAATGATGTAGCCGGTGATCGCCGGGCTCAGGCCGACGTCGACGGACACCGAGCCGCCATCGAGGTGAACTCGCGACGCGTCATCGCTGAGCGTCGCGTTCCAGCCGTGCAGGTTGACGTCACGGAGCGCTTGGCGCAGCACGAGCTTGGCTCGTTCGTCGCGCTCGGGGCACATCGCGGGCCGGTCAAGCTCGAGCTCGAGCTCGGCGAGCACATCGCTCGGCGAGCCGCCGCGCAGGCGCTGGAGGTTGCGATCGATTTCCGCCGCCACCGGCGCAAGCATCAAATCCTTCTGGTTCTTCGGGTGAATCGTCATCGCTGGCTCCTTTTGGCTGTGGTCACCGTATCTATACGGTGCGGTGCAACCGGGCGCATCCGGTCGTTTCCGGCGTGACGATGAGTGGTTTGCCGAATCGGTGGCGGCAGCCGGATCGACGTTGGTAGCCTCAGCACCAGGGGCCGAGGCCGTGGACCGCGGCGAACAACCGAACATCCCAGAGGTGGCCGAGGCCGTGGACCGCGGCGAACAACCGAACATCGCCGAGGTGACCGAGGCCGTGCGCCTGGCGAAAGACCTGCTATCCGACCTCGACCTGGACGCCGTGCTCAATCGGGTGGTCGAGTCCGCGGCGGCGCTCTCGGGGGCACGGTACGCCGCGCTCGGCGTGACCAACGAGGCGCGTACCGAGCTCGAGCGGTTCATCACGGTCGGCCTCGATGAGGAGACGCGGGAACGGATCGGCGAGCTGCCCCGGGGCCGGGGGGTGCTCGGGGAGCTGATCGCTCGCCCGGAGACGCTGCGGCTGGCCGACGTGGGCGTGCATCCGCACTCCTACGGCTTCCCCGCCGGGCACCCGCCGATGAGCACGTTCCTAGGCGTCCCGATCTTGGTCGGCGGGGTTCCATTCGGGAACCTGTACCTGACCGAGAAGGCCGGTGGCGAACAGTTCACCGAGCAGGACGAGCACACGATCGGGGTGCTGGCCGAGTTCGCGGGCGTCGCGATCGACCACGCGCGGCGCTACACGGACCTCGAGGCCCAGCACACCGAGCTGAGGCGGACCGTCGACGCGCTCGATGCGACCATGCAGATCGCGCGGGCGCTAGGCGGCGAGACCGACCTGGACTCGATCCTTGGCCTGGTGGCCAAGCGCGGCCGGGCGCTCGTGTCGGCCCGTGTGTTGGTGATCGAGCACGAGGAGGACGGCGCGATGGTCGTCGCTGCCGGTGCGGGCGAGCTGCCCGAGGGCCTGATCGGCCAGCGCGTGGACGTGCAGGACAGCCTGGCCAGCGCAGCGCTACGGACCTCCCGCACGCTTCGGCTGGAGGAGGTCGCCAACCGGGCGCGGTTCGAGCGTCACGGGCTCGGACGGCTCGGGGTTCGCGCGAGCGGCGGGCTGGTCGTCCCGCTGATCTTTCGTGGTCGGGGTCACGGCGTGTTGATCGCGGTCGACCGTCTCGAGGGCGGCCCTGCGTTCAGCGCTGATGATCAACGCCTGCTCGAGGCGTTCGCGGCGAGCGCGGCGACCGCTGTCGCGACCGCCGTGACGGTCGACGCCGAGCGGCGCCGACAGCGACTCGCCGCGGCTGAGCAGGAGCGTGCGCACTGGGCCCGGGAGCTCCATGATGAGACCCTCCAGAACCTCGCGGCACTTCGGGTTGGCCTGGCCGCGCAGCTGCGGCGCCCCAGCCCGGAGGCGATGGTCGAGGCGGTCACGGAGGCGGTCGCTCAGCTCGAAGGCGAGATCGCGACCCTCCGCGCGCTGGTCACCGACCTCCGCCCGGCCGCGCTCGATGACCTCGGGACTCAGGCGGCGATCGAGGACCTCGCCGGACGCGCTCGCCGCCGCGGGCTCGAGGTGGACCTCGCGATCGATCTCGCCTACGAGCAGGGCCGAGCGCCGGACCGCCATGCCCCCGAGCTCGAGACCGCGGTGTATCGGATCGTGCAGGAATCCCTCACCAACGCCACCAAGCACGGCGACGCACGCCACGCTCGTGTCGAGGTAGCCGAAGACGACGCTATCGTTCGGGTTACCGTCCGCGACGACGGGCGCGGGTTCGACCCCACCGCTCAGTCAAGCGGATTCGGCCTGGTCGGTATGCAAGAGCGCGCCGAGCTACTCCACGGCAGTTTCGAGGTCGAGGCCTCTCCCGGCCAGGGCACGACCGTCAACGCGGTGTTTCCCGTGCGGCGCCGCAGTGCGGCGCGGATCGCCTGAGCGGCGCCGGCGCCGCGAGCCACGCCACTCACGCGGCCGCGCGTCCGATGCGCGGACTGGTGTACGCCAAGCCGCTGGCGGCGCGCCGCACCGCCTCGGGCAGCTCCAGGTCCGCAGCGTCCGCGAGGACGAACCCAAGCGCCCCGGCTCCGTGCGCCTGCGTGGCGAAAATCTGGTCTGCGTGCATCGTGGTCACGACGATCTCGGTGCTCGGCGACAGCGCGCGCAGGCGCTTGATCCGTTCGGCGCTGAACCCGCCGGGCATCCGCAGGTCGAGAACGAGCACGCGGGGGCGCTTGACGGACACCTGGCGGATGGCGGTCTCCAGGTCGCTCGCCTCACCGACGACGACCAGATCCGCCTCGCATTCGAGTACCTGCTTCAGGCTCCGACGCAAGGCGGGGTGATCGTTGGCGAGCAGGACCCTGGTCGCGTCCATCCGGGACACGAATCCCGACGGGCTCTCACCAAGCGAGTGCTGGCCTATGCGCATAGGGCGAATCTACGCTGGCGACCTGGTCCCCACCACCGGGGGAAACGGCAACTCTGCGAGGCGAACTACCGAAGCCGGAGGTCAGCCGGACCGAAGTGCTGCCGACGCGTCTTCAGCGAGCTCCACCGCCGTTTGCTGGCGAGCGCGCGGGTCCTTGGCGAGGGCGCGCTCTAGCACGTCCTGAAGGCCAGCCGGGAGATCGGAATTGAGCGCCCGTAGTCTGGTCGGTGGGTCGTGGACGTGCGCCCAGAGCTTCTCGAGGTCGTTGTCGCGATCGAATACGACTCTGACGATGAACATGTGAAACAGCACCCGAGCGAGTAGACGTCGGCGCGGCGGTCGACGTGGGCACCACGGGCCTGTTCGGGCGCGATGTAATCGACCGAGCCGAGCGCCACCCCGGTCCGGGTCAGATGCTCGTCCTCGGCGCGCCGCGTGATGCCGAAGTCGGTCAGGTAGGCGAAGTCGTGGCTGGCGCGCTGAGCGAGGAGCACGTTGGCGGGTTTGACGTCACGGTGGACGAGCCCTAGCGCGTGCGCCTGGTCGGGAGCGCCCGCGATCTGTTCTAGGATCGCCACCGCGCGGGTTGGCTCGAGCCGTTGCTCATGCCTGGGCAGTCGGAGCAGGTCGGCGCCCTCGACGTACCGCATCGTCAGGTACAGCAGCCCGTCTTCCTCTCCGGCGTGGTAGATCTGCACCACGTGGGGGTGATCGATCGCCGCCGCCAGGCGGCACTCCCGCTCGAACCGGGCGCGGAACACCGGCTTGCCGGCGGCATCCGGCGCGATCAGCTTCAGCGCCACCGTCCGGTTCAGCGCTAGGTCGGTCGCCCGGAACACCAACCCCATCCCGCCCTGGCCGACGAAGCTCTCGATCCGATGCCCGGCGAAGTCCGTGCCAACGGCCAGGTTCGGCTCGCCATGGGAGAGACCCGGGTGCGCGCTGGACCCCGGGGCCGCCGTCTGCGCGAGCCGGGCGCCAAGGCTTGGGTCGAGGTACGTTCTTCCGGCCGTCACGGACCGCACAGCCTCCACCAGCTCGCTCTCCGCGGCCTCCTTGAGGACATACCCGCGCGCGCCGGCGCTCAGCGCCGATCGGGCGAAGCCCGGTTCTGCCTGCATCGTCAGCACCACGACCGCGCTCCCGGGGGCTGCCTCGAGGAACCGGGGAATCGCCGTGAGCGTCGGGGTCCCTGGCATGTTCAGATCGAGCACGACCACCCGCGGCTGATGCGTCTTCGTCAGCGCCAATGCCGCCTCGACGTCTCCGGCTTCGCCCACCACGCTGAGGTCCGCCTCGAGGTCGATCACGCGACGGAGCCCCCTGCGGATCAGCGGATGATCGTCGGCGAGGACGATCCGGATCGGCTCAGAAGCGCCGTCGACGCCAGTGGAGTCGGCCATACGCCGACTCCACTGGCGAGCGAACGTGCCGGAGAGAGTCAGGGAGCGAACACGATTCGGGCGGCGACCCGTCCCGCCTCGACGTCGGCGATGGACTCGTTGACGCGGCAGAGTGGGCGGATCTCGCGGATTACTCTGGTCTTGCCCGCGGCGTGCAGCTCGAACACCTCGCGCAGGTCAGTCCGCGTACCGACGATCGATCCCACGACCGTGATCCCGTTCAGGACGGTCTCGAAGATCGGCAGCGTGACGTGATTGTCGGCGGGCAGCGCGACGAACACGAGCGTGCCGCCCCGGCGCAGCGACCCGTAGGCCTGCTCGAACGCCCGCGGCGAGACCGCCAGCGCAATCGCCTGATCGGCGCCGCCGAGCGCCTTGATCGCCTCGACCGGATCCTGCTTGCTCGCGTTGATGGTGAACTCCGCGCCGAGCTCGCGCGCCAGCTCGAGCTTCTCGTCGATCAGGTCGACCGCGATCACCCGCCCGCCCGCGATCGCGGCGTACTGGATCGCCAGATGTCCCAGTCCGCCCACGCCGAACACGGCGACCAGATCCGAGGAACGGGTCCCCGCGACCTTGACCGCCTTGTAGGTCGTGACGCCAGCGCAGGTCAGCGGCGCCGCGTCGAACGGGTCGATCCCCGCTGGGACCTGGACGACGTAACGTGCGTAGGCGATCGCGTACTCGCCGAAGGCGCCGTCGATCGAGTAGCCCATGTTCTTCTGGGACTCACACAGCGTCTCCCGGCCCGAGACGCAGTAGTCGCACGTCCCGCACGCATACCCGAGCCACGGCATCCCAACGCGGTCGCCGAGCGCGACCTCGGTCACGCCAGGCCCAAGCTGCACGACGATCCCCACGCCCTCGTGACCCGGAACGAACGGCGGGGACGGCTTGACCGGCCAATCGCCGTGGGCGGCATGGATGTCGGTGTGGCACAGCCCCGACGCCTCGACCTTCACGCGCACCTGACCTGGGTCAAGCTCGCGACTGGGCACCTGCTCGACCGCGAGTGGTGACTCGAAGTCATGCACAACCGCCGCGTGATAGGTGGCGACATCGGGGGCGGACTGGATGGGACTCGGGACGGTGATAGCCATGAGGTTCTCCTTGCTGATGGACCTCCAGATCGTGCGTGAACGGGGGGCGCGCTCCATCCGTCCCAACGCGCACAGGCGAGGTGGAGAACTACCGAGTCTCCCGCCGCGTCGCGCCGCGTTAGGCCTCGCCGACCAGACGCTCGTAGCAGCCGAGGTGGAACGACTGTCCGGACGACGTCACGCCGGGCTCGGCCGCACGTGACGTACGGCGCGCCAGCTCGTGCTCGACGTGCACGAGCGGTTCATAGACGCCGATGACGTCTTCGCATACCCCGCAGCGCGGAAGCTGCTCGCCCCGCCGCTCTCCCTGGCTGTCTCCCATTATCGAGCACAGAATCGGGCATGCGATCCCGTCCCCCATCCGGGAATAACCGCAGCCGATCGTGACGAACTACTGAGTGGAGCGCGGATCTCCGGGTCACGGTCGAGTGATGAACAACGGCTGCGGGGCGGTCCGGATAACAACCCGGCTCCCGGCGGGCGACCATGCCTCGCATCAAGCCCAGTACCTGGGTCCAACCGTCACGGCAGACACACCACGTCACGCAAAGTATTCGACATCCTCGCCAGCAGCACCGGCGTCCCGTCGTCGTCGTGCTCGTGATCGCCGGAGGCCTTCTCTCGGGCGCGATCGCCTCATTCACCGCCACGCTGTGCATGCCCTGCTCGTCGGCCTCGGCTTCTGGCACACCCGCCGCGCCACCGAAGAAGCACAAGTCCTCGCACCCGACGCGGTCGCCGTCTCCTGACCGACACACCCAACAGCACGCGACGGGTGGACCACAGCGGTGCTCTTCGAATCTCCCACTCACCGAGTGCGGGGTTTCCGCATGCACGGCGTGTCCCCATACGGATGCCACCGTGCTCTGACGGTGGGATCCTAGGAATCACGAAATCGGGGATATCAATCTGAGCCGAGCATTTCAGCGCTGCATCTCACTCGCTGGCTGGTCAATGCGGCGTGTGAGTATCGGCTTAAGAGATGCTCATCACGAGAACAGCGCGCCGAAGCTCTCGACGCCCTAGGAAGTTGGTGTGTCCCATGGCAGCCATCCCGTCACCACCGCTCCGGCAGGAAGCTCAGCTGGAGGATGCGCGACCGCGCACAGCCCCCGAGCGCAACGGCATCCCGCACGCGTCGATTCTCGACCAGCGCAACGGCCAGGCGCCCCTCGATCCGGCTGGGGCCACCAGGCCCGGAGGTGCCGAGCGCCGATCCAAGGGTGGAATCGAGGGCCTGATCGCCAAGCGTGTCGCCGCCGCGACCGAACACGCCCTCGAGGGTCCCAACCAGACATTGATGCGGGCCCAGAAGCCCGTGTGGGATGTCCTGTGCAAGTACTACTTCCGGCTCGAGCTATCCGGTTGGGAGCGACTGCCCGAGGAGTCCTCGCTCCTGATCGGAAATCATTCCGGAGGGTCGCTGACGATGGACGCCTGGACGTTTGTGGCGGCCTGGTGGCGGCGATTTGGCGCCGAGCGCGTGCTTCATGCGACAGCTCACGATGTCCTGATGGCGGCGCCCGGCCTGGGCGATTACTTCCGCCAGGCAGGCGTGATCCCAGCCTCCCGCCAAGGCGTCACCGCGGCGCTCAGCGCCGGGTGCGACGTCGTCATCTGGCCCGGCGGCGACCTTGACGCGATGCGCAGCTGGCGCCGGCGCGATGAGGCCGTGCTGGCCGGGCGCATGGGCTTCGTACGCACGGCGATCCGCTCAGGCGTGCCGATCGTTCCCGTGGCCACCGTCGGCGGGCACGACACGGCATTCATCCTGTCCGAGGGCCGCTGGATCGCGAACGGGCTCGATCGCATCAGCGGGCTGAAGAAGAAGCTTCGCGGTTCTCAGCTGCCGATCGTCCTCGGCTTCCCGTTCGGCTTGACGATCGAGACGATCCCGACGCACCTTCCCCTGCCGGCGAAGATCCGCACCGAGCTGCTGGATCCGATTCACGTCGACCACGACCCAGAGCGGGTCAACGATCAGGCTTACGTCGAATCGATCTATCGCGAAGTGGAATCCGCGATCCAGGGCGGGATGGACCGACTCGCCAAGCAGCGGCGCTTCCCGGTCTTCGCCTAGACGCGCCATGCCTGTCCAGATCATGCCTGCGAATTGTCAGCCCCTGAGCCCACTGAGGTTCCTGGAACGCTCCGCGGAGGTATTTCCCGGAAAGCTCGCGATCGTCTGTGGCGAGCGTCGCTTCACGTATCGCGAGTTTGCCGATGAACCGACCCGGAGCAGGTTGGCGATATCAGCCGCGATTCGGGGGCCAAGCTTTTGATCGTGGCCGAAGAGCTGCTGACGAGCCTGCCTGGCGCCGGAAGTCTCGGGGACGTCGAGGAGGTGATCGTGATCCGGGACTCGGATCCGGATTCGGCCGTTGCGGGCGACGGCACTCTCCAGCCGCGACCGTGTACGGAGTTCAAAGGCCGCGGAAGCCGCGAGCCGTCCGGAGACCCCAAGGGCGTGTCATACACTCACCGGGGCGCGTATCTGAACTCACTCGGAGGGGTCATCCACTCGGGTCACTCTTCCTCGTCGGTGTATCTGTGGACGCTGCCGATGTTTCACTGCAACGGCTGGTGTACGGCGTGGGGCGTCACCGCGGTCGGTGGAACGCCCGAGCGCGTCCGCGTGGTCGATCCCGACATGAACGACGTCCCGCCCGATGGTGCCACGATGGGCGAGACGGTGATGCGCGGCAAGGGCGTGATGAAGGGCTATTTCCGCGATCAGGCGGCGAGCGAGCTGGCGTTCGCCGGCGGCTGGTTCCACTCGGGTGACCTGGGCGTCATGCATCCGGACGGCTATGGTGAGCTCATGGACCGGGCGAAGGACATCGTGATCTCGGGCGGTGAGAACATCTCGACCGTCGAGGTGGAGCGGACGCTGCTGAGCCACCCCGCCGTCGTCGACGTCGCGGTCATCGGGGTCCCCGACGAGCGCTGGGGCGAGCGCCCGAAGGCATTCGTCGTTCTCGGGCCGGGCCAGACCGCCGGCGAGCACGAGCCGATCGACCACGTTCGGTCGCGAATCGCTCATTACAAGGCGCCCGACGCGATCGAGTTCCTGGCCGCGTTGCCTCGAAACTCGACCGGCAAGGTCCACAAGCACGAGCTGCGCGCGCTCGAGTCGACCGAGAGAAGCGACGTCGTCATCGGCTGAGCTTTGACCGGGAACCTGTCCTCTGCCGATAAGCCGCGCCTGCGCGGCGTCTGGCACAAGTGGGCGTGCGTGTGGAGCGTCCCACTCGGCGTCGCGCTCGTGATGGTCGCCCACAGTGGGCGCGCTCGCCTCGCCGTTTCCGTGTACGCCGTGACGCTCGTGGCGCTGTTCGGCGTCAGTGCGCTCTATCACCGCGTCAACTGGAGTTCCGTCTCGGCGCGGCGCTGGATGCGCCGGCTCGACCATTCGATGATTTTCATGCTCATCGCAGGGACGTACACGCCATTTGCCCTGCTCGCCCTCCACGGCCCGCTTGCGCTCGCCATCTTCGTCGTCGTCTGGACGGGGGCGCTGACCGGGGCGGTCTTCAACCTGATGTGGAGCGCCGGCCCCAAGTGGCTCCACGCGGTCATCTACATCAGCCTGGGCTGGGTCGCCGTGGCGACGATGCCACAGCTCGCCGCCGCGATCGGCGTCGCCGGCCTGGCGCTGCTCGCGCTGGGTGGACTGCTCTACACGGCCGGTGCCGTCATCTACGCCGTGAAGCGGCCCGACCCCCTCCCCGCCGTGTTTGGATACCACGAGGTCTTCCACGCGCTCGTCATCGTCGCGGCCGCAGTCCAATATGCGGTGATCGCGTTCTGGGTCCTGCCGGGCTGATCGATCTCAGCGGTGGCCAGTCGTCGGGTCAACCCGCCATCGCTCGATCATCAGCCGGATGTCGCGATGTCATCTTCGAGGGGGCCGTTCCAGGTGATCGGTGGCGACTGCTCGCCGGCGATGCGGAGACGGCCGCGCCAGCGCTCGGCGTCAAACGGCGACGGCTCAGTCTCGCTGATGAATTCCTCGAGCGCTGTGATGAAGCGTCCCGGCGCTTCGAGCTGGGGCAGATGGCCGACTCCCTCGAAAATCTCCAGCCGGCTCCCCGGTATCGCCTTGTGCGCGTTTTCTCCGTGTCGGACCGGGATGATCGGATCGCGCGCGCCCCAGATGATGAGGACGGGCACCCCCTCGGCGAGGTAGAGCCGGTCCACGGCGCTGAGCCGCTGGCCGCCGGTACCAACAACGCCCCGCAGGGTGGCGAGGAAGGCGACTCTGCGCTCGCGGTCGGCAAGCGACGCATAGCCGCGGCCGACCTCGGCGACATCGGGGCTCGGCCTAAGGCCAAGGACTGCCAGGCCGCGCGCGACCTTGCTCCCCACGGTCGTCCCCAACGCCGCGGTCACCCCGATGAACAGATCCGCGCCTGGCAGCGCCGCGGCACGCAGGATCGCACTCACCTCTGGACCGAGCCCGCCACTGGAAACGAGCACCAGCCGCTCGGTGATCTCGGGGAACTGGTAGGCAAATTGCATAGCGATCCCACCGCCGAGCGAGTGACCGACTAGCGTGGCGCGGTGGTAGCCGAGCGCGGCCAGCAGATCGCGCAGTCCCGTCGCGAGCGCTCCGAGCGAGTAGTCGCCGCCGCCCGGTGCCGAGTTGCCATGTCCGGGCAAACTCGGTGCCACCACGGTATGCCGCTGCGCCAGCGGCTCGATCACCTCCTGCCAATTGTCCATGCTGCCGGCGATCCCGTGGATCAGCAGCAGCACAGGGCCGCTGCCCGCCTTCAGGTAACTCACCGGGCGGCCGTGGAGCGTAACCGTGCTGGGTTCACATCCGCTCATCGCCGCCCGCCGTCAATGCGCGTGTGCCAGCGACCGGCTGCGGGTCGATGGCTTTCTCGCATAACGAGATTCTCCGGGTCCCTCACGCCGCCCTCATCCTATCTGGCGCGTGCGGAGGGAAGGCGAAGACGTCGCGACAGGCACCGGGGGGACGGCCGCGGAGACAGTTGGTCGGCTGAGGGTGCATGGGTTTGTTTCAGCGTCGGCGATCCCCGGCCTACTGCCATCCCCGGCTCTCCGCAGCTCTGCTGCGGTGAATTACTGAGGTCGAGAGGCGTTACGCGCCAATCAAGCGGCTCGCAGTGCAAGCAGACGCGGCCCCCGGATATCTACCGAGGAGCTTACGGCCGAGCACGGATGACGCCAAGACCCGCTCGTCGTAGCGTCCATGAGATCCGAACTCGAGGAGGTCCTCATGTCCGTCACGACCAGCCAGCCGTCCCGGGGCAGCTACCTGATGCCATCGCTCGAACACGCGACGGTGTCCGATGCGATGCACCCGGGGATCCTTACGTGCGAGCCCGACGCGAGCCTGCCCGAGGTCGCCCGGATCATGGCTACGCATCACGTTCACTGCGTCGCCGTGGTCGGCGTGTCCCACGAGGAGCCGCCGTGCGGGGTCTGGAGCGTGATCTCCGACCTGGACTTGGTCCGCGCCGGCATTGGTGACGGCGAGCCGCCGAACGCACGCGCGATCGCACAGCAGCCGCTGGTGATGGTCGAGCCGTCGTTGCCCCTGCGTGAGGCGGGTAAGCTCATGCTGAGCAGTGAGGTCAGCCATCTCGTGGTGATCGAGCCAGGGACGCAACGGCCGATCGGCATTCTCTCGACGGCTGATATTGCCGGCGTGCTCGGGTGGGGAGAGGCGTGATCGGGTGGCGACTGGCGACACATCGCGTAGTCCCGCACAGATCCTGATCGCCGGCGGTGGATTCGCTGCCGTCGAGGCGGCCCTTGCCCTCCGGGCGCTCGCGGGTCAACGGGTGGCGGTAGCCATGCTCGCTCCGGATCCGGTGTTCCATTATCGCCCCGCGGCGACGAGCGAGCCGTTCGACGTGGCGCCGTCACGAGGTTATGACCTGCGGGCGATCGCGCGGGATCTGGGAGCGGGTTACCACAAGTCGCGGCTCGAGGCGGTGGCCTCCCGCAAGCACTTCGTCCGTACGGCGTCCGGGGCTCGGCTCCGGTATGACGCCTTGATCATGGCGACCGGCGCGCGCGCCGTCGTCGGCGTTCCGGGCGCGATCACGTTCCGTGACCAGCGCGACACCCGGTTGATCAGACGCCTGCTCGGCGAGCTCGAGGCCGGAGCTGTGCGACGCATCGTCTTTGCGCTGCCCACGGGTGCTGTCTGGCCGTTGCCGCTGTACGAGCTGGCCCTGCTGTCGGCCCGGCACGCGCGGGAACGCGGCGTGGCGATCGAGTCCACCCTGGTCACGCCGGAACGAGAGCCGCTGGCCTTGTTCGGCGCGGAGGCGTCTGTGGTCGTGCGCGGCCTGCTCGAGGAATGCGGCGTGCGGTTCGTCGGTGGGGCTGTCGCCTCAAGCGTTCAGCGCGATGGGTCGGTCGTGCTCGCCGACGGCGAGCTGATCCAGGCCGACCGGGTCGTGGCCGTGCCCGAATTGCGGGGCCGGCGGTTTACCGGTGTGCCCGCGAGCCGGTCGGGATTTGTTCCGGTGGACGCGGCCGGACGAGTCGAAGGGCTCGAAGACGTGTATGCGGCCGGCGACTTGACCACCTTTCCGATCAAGCAAGGTGGTCTAGCTGCGCAACAGGCCGACGTCGTCGCGCAGACGATTGCCGCCAGTCTCGGCGTCCCGGTCAAGCAGGTCCGGGCACCGCGGGTCCTCCACGCTCGGGTCCTGGGTGGGGAGCCGCCGGTGTTCCTCCGTACGGAATTCGATTGGAGCGGGCAACCCACACGCGCCGCGCTGGTTCGCGCCGACGACGAGGACAGCGCCAAGGCGGCAAAGGTGTTCGGTCGTTACCTGTTGCCCTACGTGGAGACGCTCGAGCCGCTGTCGGGCGACCACCAAGCGGCGGCGTGAACACCGCCGGCGCAGCTGGCGCGCATCCGTGCGAACCCGCAGAGTGACACGGGATTGCCCGCAGTCATTCACCGTTCACCATTGCAATCCGTAGAAATCCGTCTAGACGACGTGATACGGAGCGCATATCCTCCGATCACTGGTTTGCGCGACAACAGAACGCGCGACTTGGCTTTGTCTGTGAATGGTGAGGCAGCCTGCGAGCCCGCGGGGTGGCAGGCCGGCTGATGACATCATGAGCGGACCAACCGACCGTCCATGATGGCCCTGCCGGCGATGTCGCGCTTGACATTCGACGGCCGTGATAGGAGATGTCTTGATCGGACCCTCTTCGGCACGCCAGCTCCCAAGCAGACCCGCGCGCGATACGTTCGGGCCGCTCGTCCGCGCGGTGATCGCCACCGCGCGGACGTTCCACGACGCCGGCCACTGGATGCCACCTCGCTCGCCGGCCAAGACGGACCGCGCGTCCGCCCCCGGCGCGTCAGCCCCCCGCCGGGGCCGTGACGCCGGGGGACTCAACGCGATTCCGAACATGGCCTTGCGCCGGGAAGCGGCGTCCTCAAGGCGTGATCGAACGGCTGGGTGATCGCACGGTCACGCGCTACTCGCGACCGGGACCATCACCCGCTCCGCGAGCTCCACGAGCCGGTTCGAGTAGCCCCACTCGTTGTCGTACCAGGCGATGACCTTGACCTGCGTGTCGTCGAGAACCGAGGTCAGCCCGGCGTCGAAGATCGACGAGTAGGGCGACTTGACGATATCGGAGGACACGATCGGATCCTCGGTGTAGGCGAGGACGCCAACAAGCGGACCGTTGCCGGCCGCTTGCTCGAACGCGGCGTTGATCTCTGCCTTGGTCGTCGGCCGCTCAGCCTCGACGGTGAGGTCGACAAGCGACCCCGTCGGCAGCGGTACGCGGACCGCGTAGCCGTGCAGGCGCCCCTCGAGCTCAGGAATTACCAAGCCGAGCGCCTTGGCGGCGCCGGTCGAGGTAGGCACGAGGTTGATCGCCGCCCCGCGCGCCCGGCGCAGGTCGCTGTGGGGCCCGTCGAGGAGGTTCTGATCTGCGGTGTAGGCGTGGACGGTCGTCATCAGACCGTGCTTGATGCCAATCGCCTCGTGCAGCACCTTCGCCACCGGGGCCAGGCAGTTCGTCGTGCAGGAGGCGTTGGAGATGATGTGGTGGGACTCGGGGTCATAGGCCTCGTCGAAGTTGACGCCGAGCACCACGGTGGCGTCCGCGGGTTCGTCGCCCTTCGCCGGTGCCGAGATGATCACCTTGCGCGCCCCGGCCTCGAGGTGCTGCGCCGCTGCCGCGCGCGTGCGGAAGCGGCCGGTCGACTCGATCACGACGTCGACCTCGAGCTCCTCCCATGGGAGCGCACGCGGGTCGGTCTCGGCCAGGGTGAGGATGTCGTGGCCGCCGATGTTGATGTGCCTGCCTGCATGCGCGACGTCGGCCGGGAACCGGCCGTAGATCGAGTCGTATTTGAGCAGGTGCGTCAGCGTGGGCGTGTCGACCAGGTCGTTGACGGCAACGACCTCGATGTCGGCGTCATGCTCGTGGGCGGCCCGCAGCACGCCGCGGCCGATGCGGCCGAAACCGTTGATGGCTACTCGTACAGGCATTAGGTCCTCACTTGTTCGACAGTGGCAAGGTGATTGGCGTTCGGGACGAGCGCCAGGAGCTCGTCGATCCCCGCCTCGATGCCGTGCACCAGCACATCGATATCGGGTGTCGATTCGCGGTCGGTGATCACCCCGAAGGTGACCGTTCCGTTGTAGGAGAAGATCGCGATACCAATCGAGTGCGCGGCGGCAAGCGGCACAATCGGTTGGACCTCGCGGAGCTGCGCTCCGAAGGCATAGAGCGGGATCTGCGGCCCCGGCACGTTGGTGATCGTCACGTTGAACAGCCGCGTCGCGTACATGGAGCGCGCAAGGGCTGCGTGTAGGACGGGCGGCGCGAGCGCAGCCAGGTCGAGCATCGCCTCCGCGCCCGTCGCGGCACGCGACGACTTCAAGCGCGCAGTCGCGGCGACGAGGCGTCGATGACGCTCGTGCGCATCCTCGGTCCCAACCGGTAGCTCGACGAACAGGGAGCTGACCCGGTTGCCGAGCATCAGCCGCTCGGAGCTCTGACGCACGTTCATCGGGACCATCGCGCGGAGGCCTCGCCGCGGGGGCTGCTCGCCACGTTCGAGGAGCAGGTGCCGCAGGCCCGTGGTGCAGGCCGCAAGCACGACGTCGTTGATCGAGCCCCCGAGCCCCCGGCTGATCGTCTTCAGCTCGGCCAGCGTGCGGCTGACGACCGCGAACCGTCTGCTCGAGCCGATTGGAACGTTCAGCGAGGTGTGGGGCGCGCCGATCAACTCATCGCGAACGATCAACTCGCCGAGCGAGCGCGACCGCTCCAGCAATTCGCGCGGATGGAGGGCGGCGTGGACACCGGCCCGCCCGACCAGGGCTCCGGCGTGGGCGGCGTTCGCGATCGGCTGCGGTGGACTGGGCACGAACGGCCACAGGAGCGACTCGTGAGCTGGCCTGGGGGGTGGCACAAGCTCCCGCTCGGGCGGGTTCGGCTCGGTGTCCATCAGCAGGTAGGCGACATCGACTGAACCGACTCCATCGACCAGACAGTGATGGGTCTTGTGGGCGAGCGCCCAGCGGCCTTCAGGGAGTCCCTCGATCAGCGCCATCTCCCACAGCGGTCGCGTCCGGTCCAGCCGGTGCGAGTAGAAGTCGGCCGCCCAGTCGCACAGCTCGGCCTGCCCGCCGGGCGCCGGCAGGGCCACGTGAGCGACGTGGTCACCAACGTGGAAACGGTTGTCGTCGATCCAGCGCGGCCATGCGAGTCCGCCGGTTCGGGACGCGGACAGCCGCTGCGAATAGCGCGGCAGCTGACCCAACCGTGACCCGAGGTCCGCGCACACCTCTTCGACCGTCGGCGCCCCGCCCGCGGGCGTCGGATCGAACACCGACACGCCGCCGATGCTCATCAACGCGCCCTCGTCCTGCTGTTCGACCTCGAGGAAGGTCGCGTCGAGCGCGGTAAGGCTGTCGGACATGACCCGAACCTACGGACCGGGTCTAGTGGCGGCATCCGGGCGAGCGCACCAACGGCGTCAGTATTTTCCCGATGAGACCGCCCGTAGGCACCCGGGATGCACGGCTCGTGCGCAGACCGCAGACTGTGGCGGATCCTGATGAGGACACTTCGATCACTCGGCGACCTGACCGGCAAGCGCGTGCTCGTCAGGGCCGACTTCAACGTGCCGCTGGACCACGGAGTGGTCGCGGACGACACCCGGATCCGGGCGACCTTGCCCACGATCGATGAGCTGCGGCAGCGTGGAGCGATGCTGATACTCGTTTCGCACCTCGGGCGACCGAAGGATCGCGAGCCGGAGCTGTCGCTGCGGCCGGTGGCCGACCGCCTCGCGACGCTGATCAGCGCAGACGTCACACTGGCGCCGGCGGTGGTTGGGGACGAGGTGCAGGCACTCGTCGACGGCCTGAGACCCGGGGACGTGCTCATGCTCGAGAACGTGCGCTACGAGCCTGGAGAGACGAAGAACGATCCCGAGCTGGCGGCCGCCCTGGCGGCGCTCGGCGACGTGTACGTGGACGACGCGTTCGGCGCGGCCCACCGCGCCCACGCCTCGACCGAGGGCGTCGCCCATCTCATCCCCGAACGGGCCGCGGGGTTGTTACTCGAGCGCGAGGTGACCGAGCTCTCGAAGGTGCTCGAGGACCCGGCGCGGCCGTTGGTCGCGGTGCTTGGAGGCGCCAAGGTCTCGGACAAGATCACGGTCATCGACCGCTTCCGGCAACTCGCGGACACCGTCCTGATCGGTGGTGCGATGTGCTTCCCGTTCCTCGCAGCTCAGGGCCACTCGGTTGGAGCGTCCCTCTGCACGCCCGAGGACGTCGAGCTGGCCAGGCGCACGCTCGAGGCCGGTGCAGGCGCGAGAGCGGAGCTGCAGCTGCCGGTCGACCTCGTGGCCGGCGATCGCCTGGCCGCCGACGCGCAGGTGCGCGTGCTCGATGGCGTCGAGGTACCGGCCGGATGGATGGGCCTCGACATCGGCCCGCGGACCGCGGATCGCTACGGCGCCGTGATCGAGGCTGCCGGCACGGTGTTCTGGAACGGGCCGATGGGAGCGTTCGAGCTACCGCCCTTCGCTGCGGGCACGCGCGCCGTCGCGGAAGCTGTGGCGGCCGCGCCCGGGACGACCGTCGTCGGCGGCGGAGACTCAGTGGCCGCGCTGCGCAGCTTCGGCCTCACCGACAAGGTCACCCATGTCTCGACCGGCGGCGGCGCGTCACTCGAGCTGATCGAGGGAAAGACTCTGCCCGGAGTGGACGTCCTCGACGGTCGCCAGCCGCTCGCGCAGGCGGCGCCCGGCGGATACCTGAGCTGATGGCCCCACGAGGAGGCGCGTCGGCGCTGCCCGATCGCCGTGCTGCGTTGATCATCCTGGACGGCTGGGGGATCGCGCCCGACGGACCCGGGAACGCGATCTCGAGGGCGAGCACGCCCGTCTTTGACAAGCTGTGGTCGCGGTATCCTCACGCCGCTCTGGCAGCGTCGGGCCGCGCCGTCGGGCTTCCGGACCACCAGATGGGCAACTCGGAGGTCGGCCACCTGACCCTGGGAGCGGGTGCGGTCGTGATGCAGGATCTGACGCGCATCGATGACGCCGCGCGAAGCGGGCGGCTGGCCGAGAACCCGGTGCTGCGGGCCGCGCTCACGGGCGCGGAGAGGGTCCACCTGATCGGGCTTGTGTCCGACGGCGGCGTGCATTCCGGCTTCCTGCACCTCGAGGCTCTGATTCGCCTCGGGGCGCAGCTGCGGGTCCCCGACCTGGTTCTCCACGCCTTCACCGACGGTCGCGACACACTGCCGACCTCGGGCGCCGGCTACCTGGAGGCGGTCGAGGCCTGGATGGCGGACGCAGGAGCCGGGAGGGTCGGCTCGGTGGTCGGGCGCTACTGGGCGATGGATCGCGACCACCGGTGGGACCGGATCCAACTGGCCTACGACATGCTGGTCCACGGGCGCGCTGAGCACCGAGCCGACACAGGCGCGGACGCGGCGCGCGATGCGTACGACCGAGGCGAGACCGATGAATTCATCACGCCCGTGCTGGTCGGGGAGGACGCGCGCATCCGTCCGTCCGACTCGGTGCTCGCGTTCAACTTCCGCCCCGATCGAATGCGTGAGATCACCCGCGCGCTGGCCGATCCGGAGTTTGGCGATGTCGAGCGAGGTGGGGTCGCACCCGTGGAGCGATACGTGACGATGACGCGCTACGAGGACGACTTCCCGTACCCGGTCGCCTTTGCGCCCGAGCATCCGAAGACGACGCTGCCGGTCGTGCTCGCGCAGGAGCACCTGCCGCAGCTGCACGTCGCCGAGACCGAGAAGTACGCGCACGTGACCTACTTCTTCAATGGCGGCGACGAGGATCCGTGCGACGGCGAGCGGCGGGTGCTGGTGCCCTCGGCGCGGGACGTGCCGACCTACGACTACAAACCCGAGATGAGCGCGCCGCAGATCGCGGCCGCATTCGTTGACGCGTGGCGCGGCGACTCGCCGGCGTTCGGAGTCATCAACTTCGCCAACGCGGACATGGTCGGTCACACCGGCGTGATCGACGCCGCGAAGCTCGGGATCCAGACCGTCGATCGGTGTCTCGGGCGGGTGATCGACGCCGTCCATGCGTCCGGAGGGGTATGCCTCATCACCGCCGACCACGGTAACGCGGAGCACATGCTCGAGCCGGACGGCAGCCCCAACACCGCGCACACCACCAACCCGGTGCCGCTGATCGTAACCAGGCCCGGCTTGACGCTTCGCGACGGTGGGGTCCTCGGCGACGTCGCGCCCACCGTGCTGCAGCTACTCACAATCGAGCAGCCCGCGGGGATGACCGGCCGGTCAGTGATCCAATCCGTGGCAAGGCCAACTGAGCCGGCAGCTCGGTAGTCGAACCCCCGCGCGTCGAGTCGTGCCGGTCGTGACGGGCCCTCACGCCACCGCCACCGCGATTCGCCCGGCGTAGCGCGCGCTGTCCCCGAGCTCCTCTTCGATCCGCAACAGCTGGTTGTACTTGGCGACACGTTCGGTGCGGGCAGGAGCGCCTGTCTTGATCTGCCCCACGCCGGTGGCGACGACCAGGTCGGCGATGAACGTGTCCTCGGTCTCGCCGGAGCGATGGGAGATCACCGCGCGGTACCCGGCGTCTCTCGCGATCGCGATCGTGTCGAGCGTCTCGGTCAGTGTCCCGATCTGATTGAGCTTGATCAGGATCGAGTTCGCGACCCCGCGCTCGATCCCCTCGCGCAGGATCGCTGGATTGGTGACGAAGATGTCGTCGCCGACCAGCTGAGCCCGGCTGCCTAGCCGCTCGGTTAGCGTGACCCATCCGTTCCAATCGCCCTCGGCCATCCCGTCCTCGAGGGACACCACCGGGTAACGCTCCACGATGTTCGCCCAGTAGTCGACCATCTCGCCGGACGACAGCGACCTACCCTCGGCGCTCAGCACATAGCGGCCATCCTTGAAGAACTCGCTGGCGGCCGGATCCAGGCAGATCGCGACGTCGTTCCCGGGGGAGTAGCCGGCGGTCTGAATCGAGCTCACCAGCAGCTCGAGCGGCGCCTCGTTGGAGTCGAGTGCCGGCGCGAACCCACCTTCGTCACCGACAGCCGTCCCGAGGCCGCGGCGCTTGAGTGTGCGCTGGAGCTCGTGGTACACCTCGGCGCCGATCCGGATTGCCTGCGAAAACGATTCCGCGCCCACCGGGGCGATCATGAACTCCTGAAAGTCAACCGGGTTGTCCGCGTGAACGCCGCCGTTGAGCACGTTCATGGTCGGCACGGGCAGGAGATTTGCGTCGGGTCCGCCCAGATATCGCCACAACGGCTCGGAGGCATCCGCCGCGGCGGCGCGGGCAGCGGCCATCGACACGCCGAGGAGCGCGTTCGCTCCCAGACGGGACTTGCCGTCGGTGCCGTCGAGCGCGATCAGCGACTCGTCCAGCCCGCGTTGGTCGCGGGCGTCGCGGCCCCGCACGGCGTCCGCGATTTCGCCGTTGACGTTCGCGACCGCGCGTGTTACGCCCTTGCCCCCGAACGGAGTGCCGCCGTCTCTCATCTCCAGCGCCTCGCGGGTTCCGGTCGACGCTCCGGACGGCACCGCGGCGCGTCCCAGCGCACCACTGGAAAGCCGCACGTCGACCTCGACCGTCGGATTGCCGCGACTGTCCAGAATCTGGCGCGCGTGTACTCGTTCAATCGTGCTCATCGCATTCTCGCTTTCACCCGAACAGCACGCCGAGGCTCTCGTACTCCTCGGTCGGCACTCTGCGTACCTCAGCGACGGCCTCGGCCAGCGTCACGAGCTTGATCTCATTGCCCCGAAGTGACGTCATCATCCCCCATGCGCTGGCGTGCGCGCCCCGGATGGCGGCCAGGCCCAGCCGCGTCGCGAGGACGCGGTCGAATGCGGTCGGAGTTCCCCCGCGCTGTACGTGGCCGAGCACCGTGGCACGGGTCTCGTACCCGGTGCGTTTCTCGATCTCGTGCTCGAGGCGGGCGCCGATGCCTCCGAGCCGGGGATGGCCGAACTCATCCACCGCGCCGGTCAGCACCTCCATCGTGCCGGCCTTGGGCGTCGCTCCCTCGGCCGCGACGACGATCGAAAAGTAGCGTCCTCGGTCGTGGCGCCGTCTGATCAGCCGGCATACCTCGTCGATATCGAACGGGATCTCCGGGATCAAGATCACGTCCGCCCCGCCGGCGACACCGGAATGAAGCGCGATCCAGCCGGCGCTTCGTCCCATCACCTCGACCACCAGGATCCTGTGGTGACTCTCCGCCGTTGTGTGCAGGCGGTCGATTGCCTCGGTCGCGATCTGCAGCGCGGTGTCGAAGCCGAAGGTGACATCGGTGGCGCCGAGATCGTTGTCGATCGTCTTCGGCACGCCGATCACGTTCACGCCTTCCTGGTAGAGCTTGTTTGCGACGCCGAGGGTGTCCTCGCCGCCGATCGCGATCAGCCCGTCGATGTCGAGCTCACTAAGCGTCTGACGGACGCGCTCCACGCCGTCGTCGCGCTTGTACGGGTTGGTCCGCGAGCTGCCGAGGATCGTGCCGCCACGCGGCAGGATCCCGCGCGTCGCCTCGATGTCAAGATCGATATACGAGTTCTCGAGCACGCCCCGCCATCCGTCCCGGAAGCCGACGAGCTCGTCGCCGAAGTCGTCGATCCCGCTTCGAGCCACCGCCCGGATGACGGCGTTGAGGCCGGGGCAATCACCACCGCCGGTCAGCATGCCGATCCGCACGGTGCCTCAAACCCCGAGCAGGTGAACGATGGCGATCAGCAGGACCTGCGCTCCGAGGACGCCGAGCGCGCCGATGTAGAGCGCCATCGCCACGAGGCTGCGCGAGCGGGAGGTCAGATTGGCCGCTCGTGCCGCGGCGAGACGCTCGAGCGCCGTCGTCGACAACAGTTCCTTGTCGGCGGCACGGAAGCGGAGTTCGGCGAACTCACGAAATTCGTCGAGCGCCATCCGACTCTTTTGAGACGGCGCGAACATCTGGCCGGAAATGGCCGCCGAGGCAAGGAGGAGCACGGCGGTCACCGCCGCTGCGCACACGGTGACCGCGGCGCCGAGAGGGGAAAGCTTCTGCGCGGCCTGGGCCGCGGCCGACCCCAATCCGGCCGTGAGCGCGAGTAACACGCCGCACGCGGTGAGCAACCCAGCTGCTCGCGAGCGGGACGCCTCGGCGTGAGCGTGCTCGAACCGAAGCGCTTCGAGCGCGACGTCGAGCACGGCCTCTGGATCCGGCGTCACCGAATCTGCCGGCGCCACCGCTGCTCTGGCCGGCGCCGGGCCGGCCGCTGCTAGATGTGGGGGGTTCCTGTCCAAGACCGTGGCGCTCATGGTTGACGGGCATCGTAGGTCCGAGGAGCGCGCCGAGGCATCCGCACTTATCCACCGAGATTGGCCGGAAAACCCCCGGGGGCAGAGAAGGGGCCGATTCAGACGGGGCCGCTGCTAATTTGCCGTCGGTCGTCCTCGATCGCGAGGCCCGCGAGTCGAGCGAGCGCCACGACGGATTCCTGGTCCTTGTCGGTGAACGATCGGCCGCCGGCTTTTTCGGTCAGGTACAAGCTCCCGTCCGTCACGTGGTCAACGAGGATCGGCACGCCGAGAAATGAGCGCATCGGCGGATGTCCGGTCGGCATTGCGTAACAGTGCGGGTGCTCGCCGAGGTTGGCAAGGCGCAGCGGGACCGAATCGACGATCAAGTCGCCGAGCAGTCCGCGGCCGCACGGCCACCTGCCGATCCTCGCGCGCGTGCCATCGTCAATCCCCGCCGTGATGAATACGGCGAGGCCGTCCCTGGCATCGTTGAGCACGCAGAGCGCCGCGTACTTCGCGCCGGTCAGCCTCTTCGCGGACTCCAGCACTCGGTCGAGCGCAACCTCCAACCCCATCTCGTCGAGCACCAACTCGCTGGCGTCCGGCACGTCGCGCGCCGATAAAGGCATTGCGTCCTTTCGGGGACCCGGTGAACATTGCCTAGGGACCGCCGCTTGCCGCTCTTTGAGCCGCTGCGAATGCCGACTACGCGTGAGGAACGGATCGTCCGTGCACCCCCATCGGGCAGCGCAGCCGAGATCCAAGTTCGCAGCAAGCATACACCCCCCCGACCGACCACAGGACCCGAGTTCCATGGAGGCTGAGCGCCGTCCTTGAGGGACAGCGCTCAGCTAGTGACCAAGAGGAGCTTTCAATGCTCAGCCACGACAAAACGGTCTCCATCACCGCGACTCCTGAGGCGACGGCGATGCTCAGGCGGCTTGTCCTGACGCACGGTCCGCTCGCGCTGTTCCAGTCGGGGGGATGCTGCGACGGGTCGCTTCCGCTCTGCCTGCTCGCAGACGATCTGGCGCCCGGTCGGGGCGACGTGCTGCTCGGAAAACTGGCCGGGGTTCCGTTCTATATCGACGCCGAGCAGTTCCGCCGGTGGGGGCGACCCCGAATTCCTGCTCGACGTGGCCAGCGGCGTTCCGGAGGGCTTCTCCCTCGGCCTGGCCGACGCGCACTTCGTGACGCTCTCACCTGTCTGCCAGACCAGAGCGGCGTAGACGCGACCGGGCGACGGCTCAGCCGGCGGGTCTCAGAGGCGGGTCAGTGGACCTGCCGCTCCTGGCCGGTCCAGTATGGATCACGCAGGTCGCGCTTGAGGATCTTGCCCGCGCCCGACTTCGGCAGCGCCTCGTCTCGGATCTCGATCGAGCGCGGGACCTTGTAGGGGGCGATCTGCGCCCGAACGTGCAGGATGAGTACTTCTTCGTCGAGCTCCACGGCCGCCCGCGGCACGACGACTGCGTGCACGCGCTCGCCCCATCGTGGATCGGGAACGCCGAACACCGCGCACTCGGCCACACCCGGGTGCCCATACAAGGCGAGCTCGACCTCGATGCAATACACGTTCTCGCCGCCGCTGATGATCATGTCCTTGAGGCGATCGACGATGTACAGGTATCCGTGCTCGTCCGCGTACGCCATGTCACCCGACCGGTACCAGCCGTCCGGCGTTAGGACGGCCCGAGTCTCCTCCTCGCGCTTCCAGTACCCGAGCATCACGTTGGGTCCGCGAACCCAGATCTCGCCCGGCTCGCCCGGGGGAAGCGGCTCGCCGGTCTCCGGGTCGCGCACCTCGCACTCTACGCCGACGACCTCCGCCCCGGCTGAGTCGAGCCGGCTTACGTAGGCCTCCTCTCCGGCCGCCCCACGGCGGTGATCGTCGGCGGTTGACTGGGTGACCAGCGGGGCCGCCTCCGTCATCCCGTACATCTGCGTGAACTCGCAGTCGAGTAGGGCCATCGCTCGTCTCTGAGTCTCCTTCGGCATCGGCGAGGCGGCATACATGAGCAGCCGGAGGCTCGAGAGGTCGCGCGGCGTCTCCTCGATGTGATCCATCAGCATCCCGATCATCGTCGGGACGAGCAGCGTGAGCGTGATCCGCTCGCGCTCGATCGTCTCGGCCACCGCATCGGCGCGGAACCCGGGAATGATCACGTGCGTGCCCGCCGCCCAGGTCATCGCGAACGTCTGCGAGGTGTCGGCCACATGGAACATCGGCGCCGCGTGCAGGTAACGGTCCGAGCGGACGTGGCCGCACGCGATGGTGAACTGCTTGGCGTTGGCCATCAGGTTGCGGTGGCTGAGCATCACCCCTTTCGGCTTCCCCGAGGTCCCCCCGGTGTACACGATCGCGGCGAGCGTGTCCTCGTCGAATTCGGGGAACGGGACCGCCGGGCCTTGCAGCAGCTCGTCCCAGGCGATCGCGTCCGCGGGAGGCTCCGGCTCCGAGCCGATGTACACCAGCCGGCGCAACGATTGGCAGAGGCCCATCAGCTCGCGACCGACCTCCAGGTGCTCATCGTCGACCAGCAGCGCGGCGCATTCGCAATCGTCGACCATGAACGCGAGCTCGGGCAGGGCCAGACGGAGGTTGAGGTCGTTGATCACGCGGCCGTGGGCCGGGAGGCCGAGCCAGGCCTCCAGATGGTCGCCGGAGTTGTGCGCAAGCACCGCCACGCGGTCGCCCTTCGCGACGCCGAGTTGCTCTAGGCCGGTGGCCAGGGCGCAGAGGCGGTCGTGCACCTCCCGCCACGTACGCCTGACGGGACCGTCGACGATCGCCTCGCCGTCAGCTTCGATCCGCGCGGCGCGCCGCAGCGGCCAAGCCAAAGTCGCGTTCACGGTTCTCTCCCTTCTCTCGCGGGTCCGTCTAAGCCGCCGGCTCGCCGGGTGCTGGGCGCGAGTAGTGCTCGCGCTGTGAGGCGACGCGGTGGATTACCTCGAAGTAGCGTCCGAGGTGGTGGGGGCCGAGAAATTGCTGCTGGACGCGGCGCTGGGCCGCGATGCCCATTTCCCTCGCACGATCGTTGTCCGCGAGCAGCCCGGTTATCGCTGCCCCGGCCTGTTCGAGGTCGCGCGGGTCGGGTAGCAACACGCCCGATCGGCCATCCTCGATCTGGTCGCGGATACCACCGATCCGACTTGCCACGACCGCTCGGCGCTTCCACATCGCCTCGGCGACCGTGAGTCCGAATCCCTCCGCGAGGCTCTTCTGCACCACGACGTCCGCGTGCCGCTGCAGGGCATTGACAATCGCCGCGTTCTCCTCGACGTCCTCCATCGGCAACGAGCACAGGTGTACGCGCCGGCGAATCGCCGCCGGCAGCTCGTGCCACGCCGCGCGGACCTCGTCCAGCACCTGCGCGCCCTCGGGATCATCCGCGACCGCCGCCGTCGACGGTCCGACCAGCAGCAGATGCGCCGCGCCGTGGCTCGCGACGTGCCCCGCGAACGCGCCGAGCACACCAACCGGATCCTTGAGCTGATCCCACCGCGAAACCTGCATCGCCACGGGCACATCCGCTTCCAGGGCCTCCTCCTCCAGCATCTCCGCCTGCCGCTCCACTCGACCCGGCGTGCCATCAGAACGCGTAAACATCGGGTAGACGCTCACGTCATCGGCCAGAACCCCGGCGGCCGCCAGGATTGCCAGTGACTGTCCCCGTTCTTGCTCGGCGTTCTTCGGCGCGAAGGCGTCGATCGAGGGGCGGATCACCGAGATCCGGTCGCGCGGCAGTCCCTCCCACGCAAACCCCGCCCGCGAAAAGACGAACGCGTGAGCATCCAGGACATAGCCACGCAGGAAATCCCACGCCGCATGAGCGTGATCATTTGCGACATCGATCCCAACGTGACAGCGCCAGATCACCGTCGCCCCGGTCTCGCGCACCGCCGCCGCCAACCCGGCCGTCTGGGGATCGTGCAGGATCACGATGTCGCCCGGATGCACCAACTCCGCGAGTTCCTCTGCACTCGCCGTCAACGTCTGCTCGTAAACCTCGCGCTCCCAGTCGCCCAGCGGGCCGCCGTCCCCCACGAATCCATGCAGGCGGTTGTGTATCCGCTTCGTGATGGCAAAGAAGTCGGGCTGCCCCGGAATCACCACCCATCGCGCGTCAACACCGGCACCGCGACAGTACCCCAACAACGGCCGCAACATCTCGACCACGCCACCGCCCTTCGCGGTCGAGTTCACGTTCCAGATCACCCGGCCGTGTAACTCCCGTGCGGCTTGCTCGACGAGGCCGAGCAGTGCCTCGTACTCACCCGGCGACAGGACCGAAGCGAACCGCTCCGGCGCCATCGCGGGAACCGCCTCGTGTTGAAGTGCGGCCATCATCTCTCTCCTCACGGCTCGGGCAGGACGCTGCTTCCCGGCATGGTCGGTCTCCTTCGCTTACTTTCTAGACCGAACCCGTCAGCCCGGCAGCGTCATCGCGGACAGCGGGATGTCGACGTCGATGAACCCCATGGGAGGGGCGCCGAATCCCCCGTCGCTGCCCCGGTCGAACAGGTACGGCGCGAGGTAGCGGCCGGCGATCTTCGTCGGCGGCCACCAGAGTGGATACCAGGCGCCGGGGACCTCCGGGTCCGCCCCTGGTACGCCGGAGCGCATGTAAAGCGGGTCGTCGCCCGTGAACAGCATCCCTCGCAGCGTCGGGCGAAACGCCGCAGGCTCGACGTCCGCACCGTACCGCGCGGCGACGTGCTCGGCCACGGCATCCGCCTGCTGCGCGGCGAGCCCGCCCTGCTTGATCGGGAAGTCGACCGCGTCACCGGCGGCGTACACATCGGCGAGCCCGGTAACCCGCCCGGACTCGTCTACCGGAACGAACCCGTGCGGTTTGACCGCGGGCACGCCGGCCAGCCCCGGACCGCGCAGCAGCGGCAGCGTGACGACATAGTCGGAGCTCGGTTGCCCGGTCGTAGCGTACGTCACGCCGCCGCCATCCAGCTCGGCGAACGACGCCCGGACGAACTCGACCCCTACCGTACCCATCAAGCGGCCGATGTCCTCGCTCACGCGACCGCCAAACAGCGCGAGAGGCCGATCTTCGGGGGTGAGCAGGCGCAACTCGACGTCGTCGACATCGCTGCGTGCGAGCTCGAGCGCAGTCATTAGCGCGAGCTCGTACAGTGGCAGAAGCCATCCCGTCATGGTGGGCGCGACGAACGCCACGCTGCGCCCATCGCCGGTGCGCAGGCGGCCAAGCATCTCCCGCACGGCGGGTCCGGAACCTTCGAGCCCGAACGTGATTGCATCGAGAAACGGCGCGCGCGCACGCGCGCCGCAAGCGAGGATCAACGTGTCGAAGGCCAGGTCCGAGCCGTCGGCGAGGCCAACTCGCCGCTCGTCGCGGTCGACCTCCACCACGGTTCCGGGGAGGAACTCCGTGCCGAGTTCGGCCGTGATCTCCGGCAGCGACAGGCGCGTTGCCGGTCCGAAGCCAAACGGCTCAGCCACCGTCATCGGGCGGTCGACGAACCACTCGTCTTGCGAAACCAGCGTCACGGCGGTGCGATCGCCGGCCAGGGCTCGAAGCGCGAGCAGCGCCTCCAGGCCGGCGACGCCACCACCGACGATGACAACGTGGCCTGAGGTGGGGGTGTTGGGTTGTGTCATGTCACTCACCATGGGTTGTAGGCACCGGCGTTGGCGGCTCGCATCGCGGTCACGTAGCCGGCGCGTTCGTACGCGGCCTCGTCACCGCTCGCGGGCACCGACAGCATGCCGCGGAGAGCGTCGAGCGACCCGAAGCCCTTGCGCGCCATCCAACTGGTGAGGCCGTCCAGCAGCTCACCCGCGTACGCGGGTCCGTGGCGCAGCAAAGCCGAGGTCGTCATGACCACGTCCGCGCCGGCGAGCAGGCATGTGGCGAGGTCGGTGGGGACTTCCACGCCCGAGGTGGCAGCAAGCGAGGCGCGGACCTTGCCTCGGAGCAGCGCCATCCAGGTGCGTGTCAGCCGCGCGTCGGCGGGGCTCGAGAGGTTCACTCTCGGCACGACGACGAGCTGCTCGGGGTCGATATCGGGTTGCAGGAAGCGGTTGAACAGGACGAGTGCATCGGCCCCGGCGTCGTCGAGGCGCCGAGCCATCTCCCCAGGGGAGCTGAAGAAGGGGCTCAGCTTGACCGCAACCGGCACGCTGACCACGGACTTGACGCGCTCCAGGACATCGAGATGGCGCTGCTCCACGTCGCGGCCTGAGATCTCGGGATCACCCGGGAGGTAATAGATGTTCAGCTCGATCGCGGCGGCGCCGGCGTCCTGCATCGCGCGCGCATATTCGGTCCACCCCTCGGGGGTGACGCCGTTCAGACTCGCGATCACCGGGACTTCGACGGTCGCGACCGCGCGCTCGAGCAGAACCAGGTAACTGCGGGGACCCCCGTCCTCCTGGACCACGGAGGGGAAGTAGCCCAGCGCCTCGGGAAAGCTCTCGGCGGACTCCTCGACGAGCCGGATGGTTCGCGCCGCCTCCTCTCGCAGCTGCTCCTCGAACAGCGAGAACAAGACGATCGCGCCGACCCCGCCGTCCGCCAGCCGACGGACGCCGTCGAGCGTGTACGACAGCGGCGAGGGGGACGCCACGAGCGGGTTGCGCAGCGCGAGCCCCATGTAGTTGGTCGAGAGGTCCATCAGCTGCCCCGCCGGGGATCGGAAAGGAACTCGCTGGCGCCGCGCGTCGCCATCTCCTCGTAGAGCCGCCAGCGCTGGTCCGCAGCCTGCTGGGCGAGGCCTAGGAGGCGCTCGGCCTCGGTCGGCTGGGCGGCCTCGAGCGCGCGAAAACGCAGCTCGCCCTTGCGGTAGTCCGCCAGTGACATTCGCGGCCTCGGCGAGTCGAGTAGGAACGGGTTTCCGCCGTCCGTGCGTGCCACCGGGTCGTAGCGGATCAGCGGCCAGTGACCGCTGGCCACCGCGCCGTACTGCTGGGTCAGCCCGTCGCGCATGTCGTATCCGTGCGCGACGCAGTTGCTGTAGGCGATTATCAGCGAGGGTCCGTCGTACGCCTCGGCCTCGCGGAACGCGCGCAGGGTCTGTTGAGGATCGGCGCCGAACGCCACCCGCGCCACATACACGTCCGCGTACGCGATCGCCTGGAGGGCAAGGTCCTTGGTCGGGACGGTCTTGCCGGCGGCGGCGAACTTCGCGACCGCCCCCAGCGGCGTCGCCTTGGACATCTGCCCGCCGGTGTTGGAGTACACCTCGGTGTCCATCACGAGCACGTTTATGTTCCTTCCGCTGGCCAGCACGTGATCGAGGCCGCCCGAGCCGATGTCGTATGCCCAGCCGTCGCCACCGACGATCCAGACGCTGCGGCGGACGAGGTGGTCGAGCACGGAGCGAAGGTCCTCGACCGCTTCACCGTCGAGCTCGTCGAGCCGGCGCGCGAGCGCCGCGATCCGTTCACGCTGAGTACCCAGCTCGGACTCTCGTACCTGTGGCGCGGACAGGATCTCGTCCACCAGGTCGGTGCCGACCGCGTCGCGCAGCTCCTGCAAGCGGCGGCGGGCGAGTTCGGTGTGGCGATCGGCCGCGAGTCGCAGCCCCAGCCCGAACTCGGCGTTGTCCTCGAACAGCGAGTTCGACCACGCCGGGCCGCGCCCGTCGGCATTGACCGTCCACGGCGTCGTAGGCTGGTTTCCGCCGTAGATCGACGAGCAGCCGGTTGCGTTGGCGACCGTGAGCCGGTCGCCGAACAGCTGCGAGAGAAGCTTGAGGTACGGCGTCTCGCCGCACCCGGCGCAGGCGCCGGAGAACTCGAACAACGGCTCGAGGAACTGCGTCCCGCGGACAGTGCCGAAGTCCACGCGGGTGCGGTCGTTCGCCGGCAGCTGCTCGAAGAAGGCGATGTTCTGGCGCTCGCTCGCCACCAGCGGCTCCCGGTCGTCGAGGTTGATGGCCTTGCGGCCGGGCTCATTGGCCGCGGCCACCGGACAGGCCTCGACGCACAGCCCGCATCCGGTGCAGTCCTCGACGTACACCTGCAGTGTGAACCGGGCGTCCGGGAGCCCGGCTCCCTCCAGCGGCGCCGACCGGAAGCCGTCTGGAGCGCCGTCCAAGCGGTCTGGGTCGTAATAGCGGGATCGAATCACGCTGTGCGGGCAGACGAAGCTGCAGTTGCCGCACTGGATGCACAGCTCTGAATCCCAGACCGCGACGAACTCCGAGACGTTGCGCTTCTCGTATTTGGTCGTTCCGCTCGGGTATGTCCCGTCGACCGGCAAGGCGCTCACGGGCAGCTGATCGCCGTGGCCCGCCATCATCGTCGCGGTCACCGTGCGCACGAACTCAGGGGCATCCGCCGGCACGAGCTCGGGGGCCTGGAGCGTGGAGGAGACCTGGTCGGGAACGGGAACCTCGTGCAGGGCCGCGATCGATCGATCCACCGCCTCGATGTTGCGCTTCACGATCTGGGCGCCGCGCTTGCCGTAGGTCTTCTCGATCGACGCCTTGATCGCCGCGATCGCCTGCTCGCGCTCGAGCACGCCCGAGATCGCGAAGAAGCACGTCTGGAGCACCGTGTTCGTGCGCCCAGCCAGGCCAGCTTCGCGTGCGATCTTCCCGGCGTCGATCGCGTACAGCTTGATCCGCTTGGCGAGGATCTTCTCCTGCACGGGGCGCGAGAGCGCGTCCCAGACGCGATCCGGCTCCTCGGGGCAGTTCAGCAGCAGCGTCGCGCCGGGGGCGGCACGATCCAGCACCTCGGAGCGCTCGATCAGCCCGAACTGGTGGCAGCCGACGAAGCTCGCGGCCGAGACGAGGTACGGGGCGCGGATCGACCGGGGTCCGAAGCGCAGGTGCGAGACGGTCTGCGAGCCCGACTTCTTGGAGTCGTAGACGAAGTAGCCCTGGGCGTGGAGGTTCGCGGCGTCGCCGAGGATCTTGATCGTGTTCTTGTTCGCGCCGACCGTCCCATCGGAGCCCAGCCCAAAGAACACGGCGCGAACCGTGTCGCTGGGCTCGATGTCGAGCGACGCGTCGTAAGGCAGGCTCGTCGCGGAGACGTCGTCGTTGATCCCGATCGTGAATCGCGGCTTGGGCCGCTCGCGCGCAAGCTCCTCGAACACGCCGGCGATCATCCCAGGCGTGAACTCCTTAGAGGACAGCCCGTAGCGACCGCCGATCACGGTCGGCATCGCGTCGCGCTCCCCGGCCCCGTAGGCGTCGGTCAAGGCCGCGAGCACGTCCAGGAACAGCGGCTCGCCGAATGAGCCCGGCTCCTTGGTGCGGTCCAGCACGGCGACGCGCCGCACGCTGCCAGGAAGCGCTTGCGCCAGCTCGCGCGCCGGGAAGGGCCTGTACAGCCTGATCTGCGCGACGCCGACCCGCTCACCCTGCGCCTGCAGGTAGGCGACGGTCTCGCGCGCGGTCTCCCCGCCCGACCCCATCACGACCACCACCCGCTCGGCTTCGGGGTCGCCGCTGTAGTCCACCAGCCCGTAACGGCGGCCGGTCCGCTCACCGAGACGGTCCATCGCGCTCTGCACGACCTCGGGCAGGCGGGCATAGAACGGGTTGACGGACTCGCGCGCCTGGAAGTAGATGTCGGGGTTCTGCGCGGTGCCTCGGATGAACGGCCGCTCCGGCGACAGCGCGCGGGCTCGGTGTGCCCGGACCAGCTCGTCGGAGATCAGCGCACGGACGTCGTCGTCGTCGAGCATTTCGATCGTCTGCAGCTCGTGGGAGGTGCGGAAGCCGTCGAAGAAATGCAGGAACGGGACGCGCGTCTCGAGCGTCGCGGCGTGCGCCACGAGCGCGAGGTCGTGCGCCTCCTGCACCGATGCCGCGGACAGCAGTGCGAAACCGGTCTGACGAACCGCCATCACATCGGAGTGGTCGCCGAAGATCGACAGCGCCTGCGCGGCCAGCGACCGCGCGGCCACATGCATGACCACCGAGGTCAGCTCACCGGCGATCTTGTACATGTTGGGAATCATCAGCAGCAGGCCCTGGGAAGCGGTGAAAGTCGTCCCGAGCGCCCCGCCCTGGAGCGCGCCGTGGAGGGCCCCCGCGGCACCGCCCTCGCTCTGCATCTCCACCACCGCGGGGACGGTGCCCCAGAGGTTCGTCCGCCCCTTGCTCGACCATTCGTCGGCGAACTCGGCCATCGGCGAGGAGGGCGTGATCGGGTAGATGCAGCACACCTCGCTGCATCTGAACGCGACCCATACCGCCGCTTCGTTGGCATCAACGGTCGCGCGCATCAGCTCTGCTCCGGCGCCGGATCTTCGGGCGCTACGAACGCGTACTGGGGATCAGGCGCTTCGTCGGGCACCATCTCGATCGAGTGGACCGGGCACTGCTCGAAGCAGGCCTGGCAGCCGGTGCAGCGATCGTAGTCGAACCGGTAGCGCTGGCCCGGGCCGAGCTTGATCACGGCATCCTCGGGGCACGCACCCAGGCAGCCGTCGCACTCGATGCAGTTGCCGCACGACAGGCATCTCCTGGCCTCGAACACAGCCTCGTCTGGCGAGAGACCGCCTAGCACCTCTTCGAAGCCACCCAGCCGCTCCTCCGGCGCGAGCTCGGGCTGCTGGCTACGGGGATGATCACCGAAGTACCACAGGTTCAGGAGCTCGAACTCCGCCTGCGGATGCTTGGCTGGGCGCCGATATCGCAAGCCGCCCAGCCACGCGTCGATCTCTCGGGCGGCTCGCTTGCCGTGCCCAACGCCGACGGTGACCGTCCGTTCCGACGGGACCATATCGCCGCCGGCGAACACTCCCGGGCAGCCGGTCATCAGCGAGCTCGATACGCGCACCGTACCGTCGCGCTCGAACTCGACGCCCGGAACAGCGCGCAGGAAGTCGGTGTCGCTCTCCTGGCCAAGGGCCAGGATCACCGTGTCGGCGGCCAGGGTCTCGAAGCGCCCGGTGGGCTGCGGGTAGCCCGTCTCGTCCAGCTCCATCACCTCGACCTGCAGCTCGGAATCCTCCATCGCCTTAATCGTGCGCAGCCAGTTGATCCGCACTCCCTCCCGCTCGGCGTCGGCCGCCTCCTCTTCATGGGCCGGCATCTGCTCGCGCGTGCGCCGGTAGACGATCAGCGCCTCCTCCGCGCCCATCCGCCGGGCGACCCGCGCGGCGTCCATCGCCGTGTTGCCACCGCCGTAGACCGCCACGCGGCGCCCGATGACAGGCCGAGAGCCCGCGGCGACTCCCCGCAGGAACGACACCGCGTCGAGAATGCGCGAGGCGTCGGCGGCGGGTATGTCGACCCGCTTGGACAGGTGCGCCCCAACCGCCACGAAGACCGCATCGAACGCGCCCTCGCGGCGCTCCTCCTCGAGGTCGTCGACCCAGGAGTTGCTGGTGAAGCGCACCCCGAGCGCGGCGATCCGGTCAATCTCGGCGCCCATCACGTCCCGGGGCAGCCGGTACGCGGGAATCCCGTAACGCATCATCCCGCCGGGCTCGGGCCCGGCATCGCGAATCTCGACCTCGTGGCCGAGCCGGGCCAGGTGGCACGCCGCCGACAGCCCGCTCGGGCCCGCGCCGATCACCAGCACCCGCTTGCCGCTCAGCACCCGCGGGGGATCGAATAGCCAACCCCGCTCCAGCGCCAGATCGCCGAGGAACCGCTCGACGCCGTGGATCGATAGCGCGCTGTCGAGGTCCGCGCGGTTACACACGCTCTCGCACGGGTGGTAACAGACCCGGCCGTGGATCGCCGGGAACGGGTTCTCGGCGGTCAGCAGGCGCCACGCCTGCTCGTGCTCGCCGGCCTTAACGTGCGCCATCCAGCCCTGGATGTTCTCGCCGGCGGGGCAGCCCGCGTTGCAGGGGGGGAGCAGATCGACGTACACCGGCCGCTCGTGGCGCACCGGGCCGGTCCGCGAGCGCGCGTGGGCCAGGTCGGTCAGCGGGGTGATGTCGGTGGCCGAGCGGTCGTGGGCAGGCGCCGGCCGGCGCTCGGAGCGCTGAAAGCGGCGGGGTTCGGAAGCCATTCTTCGCACCCTACCGGCAGCTACCGCGGGGCTGCGATCGCGGCCTGGGCCGCGGCCACGCGAGCGATTGGCAGCCGGAATGGAGAGCAGCTCACATAGTCGAGTCCGGCGTCGTGGAAGAAGCGGATCGACTCGGGATCTCCGCCGTGCTCGCCGCAGACGCCCAACTCGATGTCGGGCCGTCCGCGCCGCCCCCGCTCCACAGCGATGCGGATCAGCTCGCCGACGCCCGCCTGGTCGATCGTCGCGAACGGCGAGCCGTCGACGATCTTCTCGTCGACGTAGCGGGGGATGATCCGACCCTCGATGTCGTCACGGGAAAAGCCGAGCGCGCACTGGGTGAGATCGTTCGTCCCGAACGAGAAGAAGTCGGCGTGACGGGCGATCTGATCGGCGATGAAGCAGGCGCGCGGGAGCTCGATCATCGTCCCCACGCCGAAGTCCGTCCCGAAGCTGAGCCCCTCCTCCGCGGCCACCGAGACCACGCGGTCCTTGACCAGCTCGAGCTCGCGCTCGTAGGCCACCAGCGGGATCATGATCTCGACGCGCGGCCCGTGGCCGGTCCGCTCACGCACCGCCACCGCGGCGCGGGCGATCGCGCGCACCTGCATCTCGTATATCTCCGGCTCCATCACGCCGAGCCGAACGCCGCGGGTGCCGAGCATCGGGTTGGTCTCCTCGAGCGACCGGACCCGATCGAACTCGCTCTCGAGGAAGCCCAGCCGGGGGCTGCGGTCGATCCGCGCGCGCACGATGTCCGCGTTCAGCTCGAAGCGGTCCGGGAGGAACTCGTGCAACGGCGGGTCGAGCAGGCGAATCGTCACCGGCCACCCGGCCATCGCTTCGAACAACCCCTCGAAGTCGCTCTGCTGGAGCGGGAGGAGCTCGTCCAGCGCGGCCTGTCGCCCGGCCTCGTCGCTGGCCATGATCATCGCCCGCATCTTCGGCTGGCGATCGGCCGCCATGAACATGTGCTCGGTCCGGCACAGCCCGATCCCCTCGGCGCCGAAGCGGTGTGCGCGGGTAGCGTCCTCCGGGGTGTCGGCGTTCGCCCGCACGCCGAGCTGTCGCAGCTCGTCGGCCCAGCGCAACACGGTCTCGAACCGAGCGTCGATGTGGGCCTCGACGAGCGGAACGTCGTCGGTGGTGATCACGCCGTTGGTGCCGTCGATGGCAATGAAGTCGCCCGCGTGGAGGACAAGGTCGCCGATCCGAACCTCGCCCAGCTTGAGGTCCACTTCCATCGCCGCCGCGCCGGTCACCGCGGGGCGGCCCATGCCACGGGCGACGAGCGCCGCGTGCGATGCCTTGCCGCCCTCCGAGGTGAGGATGCCGACGGCGGCGTGGAACCCGGCCACGTCGTCGGCCTCGGTGAACGGCCGCACGAGGATCACGGCCTTGCCAGCGGCCGCCTGCTCGACGGCCTCTGGCGCGGTGAACACAATCGTGCCCTTGGCCGCACCGGGTGAGGCGGCGACCCCGTGGGCGAGCGCGGTGTAGCGCGCCGTGGCGTCGAACGAGGGGTGCAGGAGCGCGTCGAGGGCTCCGGCGTCGATCGTGGCGACCGCCTCGGCCTTGGTCAGCAGCCGCTCCTCGAACGCGTCCACCGCGAAGCGCACCGCGGCCTGTGCGGGCCGCTTGGCGCTGCGGGTCTGGAGCATGAACAGGCGGCTCTCCTCGACCGTGAACTCGGTGTCCTGCATGTCCTTGTAATGCGCCTCGAGCTTGCGCAGGATCTCGGTCAGCTGATCGGCCATCTCGGGCATCCAGGCGCGCAGCTCGGAGAGGTCAAGTGGGGTGCGCACGCCCGACACCACGTCCTCGCCTTGGGCGTTGAGGAGGAAGTCGCCCGACGGCGTCTGAGCGCCGGTGACCTCGTCGCGACTGAAGGCCACGCCCGAGCACGATGTTTCGCCCTTGTTGCCGTACACCATCTGCTGGACGTTGACGGCCGTTCCCCAGTCGTCGGGGAGCCGGTTGATCCGCCGGTACTGGACGGCCCGCTCGCCCATCCACGAATCGAACACCGCTTGGACGGCCTGCCTCAGCTGCTCGTGCGGGTCGGTCGGGAAGTCGTAGTAGGACTTGAAGCTCTCGGTCAGCTCGCGCAGCGCGTCGGCGCCCAGCTCGACGTCGAGCTTCACGCCGCGCTCGCGCTTGACGCGGGCGATCTCGTCCTGGAAGCGCTCGCCTGAAACCCCGCGCACGACGTTGCCGAACATCTGCACCAGGCGGCGGTAGCAGTCCCAGGCGAACCGGTCATCGCCGGTGCGAGCCGCCAGACCGGCGGTCGACTCGTCGTTCAGCCCCAGGTTCAGGACGGTGTCCATCATGCCCGGCATCGACTCGCGCGCGCCCGAGCGCACGGAGACGAGCAGCGGGTCGTGCGCGTCGCCGAGCCGCTTGCCGGCTCGCGCCTCGAGGGCGGAGAGCGCCGTGCTGACCTGCTCGTCGAGGCCCTGAGGCCAGGTCTTGTCGGCGCGCATGTACGCCACGCACGCCTCGGTGGTGATCGTGAATCCGGCCGGGACCAGGTCCGGCCCGAGGATGCGCGTCATCTCGGCCACCCCCGCGCCCTTGCCACCCAGCAGGTCGCGCATCTCACGTGAGCCCTCGGCGAACTCGTACACCCACTTGTGCCGCGAAGGCTTCGACTTCTTGGTGGAGGCGGTCACTACTTGCGTGGTCATCTCATTGCTCCCAGCGATCTCGACGTTTCGGCCACGGTCTCGTACGAACCGCTGACTGAGGCTTAGTCTTGACGCCGGGCGCACGGTCTATAACCGTGTGAGCTGCCCAGGCCCGTACGTAGTTTTCCCCCTGTCTGGCACCGCGTGCGCGTGACATAACTGCCGCCATGGCGACGCGCCGACGCTGGACACTCGCCGCGGCCGCGACGGTCGCTGGAGTGGGCGAGCTGCTCCGCCGCCGGCGGTCAGCGCGGCTCGTGCCGCCACCTCCTCCGCCGCCTCCGCTGACCACCCAATCGAGCCCCGGGCAGATCGCGGACCTCCAGCAGGCGTACGGCGCGGATATGGAGCCGCATCCGGCTCATGGGGACCCGGGCCCCGGCTGACCGAGGACGTGTGCTCGACGACAGCTTCCCGACGATGGGCACCGTGGCCCGGGTCGTGCGCGACGCCGACGGTGGTCTCGACGTGGCGTCGGTGTTTGCCGAGATCGATGGGCGGCTGTCGCGCTTCGACCCCGGCAGCGACCTCTCGCGGCTGAACGCGGATCCGCGAGCGTGCGTGCCCGCCGCGCCGCTGGTGCGCGCGGCGGTGAGCGCCGCGCTGGGCGCGGCGCGCCTGAGTGGCGGCCTGGTCGACCCGACCGTGCTGGGTGCCGTGTGTCGTGCCGGCTACACCGAGTCGCGCGCGCACATCGCCCCCGCAGCGCTGGCGCTGGGTCTGGTCGCCGCGCCGCCCCGGCACCCGGCCCATGCCGACCCGGCCGAGCGCTGGCGGGCGGTGGAGGTCGACGATTGTGCCGGGGTGATCCGCCGGCCTCCGGGCCTCACGCTGGACCTGGGCGGTTCGGCGAAGGGGTGGGCGGCCGACCTCGTCGCGGCGGCGCTCGCGCGTCACGGGCGCTGCGCCGTCGACTGTGGCGGCGACCTGCGTGTGGCCGGGGGTGGAGTGCCGTGGGAGGTCCGCGTGCGCCATCCGCTCACCGGCGCCATCGCGCATACGCTCCAGGTCCGCGCGGGCGGGGTGGCGACGTCTGGCATCGACGCACGACTGTGGGAGCGCCGCGACGGCGATTTCGCCCACCACCTGATCGACCCTGCCACGGGGACTCCCGCCTGGACAGGGCTGGTCGGAGCGACAGCGCTCGCCCCGACCGCGCTGGAGGCCGAGGCGTTGGCCAAGGCCGCGCTGCTGTCAGGTCCGCGCGCGGGACGGCGCTTGCTGCGCGCCAGCCACGGCGGCGTGCTCGTCCACGACGACGGCACCGTCGACCCGGTCGCCTGAGTGCTCGGCGCGTCGGATCCCTCGCTCGACGGCGTCGATCAGGAAACCACGCAGCGACGCCAGTTCGACGACGCTCTTCACCGATCCCATTCGAACCGCTCGTTCGATGCTGTGAACCTGGTCGAACCGGTCGGCAAACACTCGCCGCTTTTCAGCCAGCACCTCTTCCCATAGCGCGGCCCTGCCGGCCCGGAGGCGCTGGCGCTCCTCGCCCTCGGCTTGCGCGACCCGTCTGTCGAGCGCCTCGATACGCTCGTCGCCGGCGGCGGCCCGCTCGACCTCGCCGGCGAATACCACGGCAGCCGCCGGGGCGCCCCCGATCACCGAGGCTCGGGCACCTTCGAGCGCGACCGTTTCGAGGTTCGGATTCAGCTTCTGCGAGAAGACCACGAACGCGCCGCCGTGGTAGCGAGACAGGACGCAGAACACGATCGGACCGTCGAAATTGACGACCGCCCGCGCGATCTCGGCGCCGAACTCGAGCTCCCACTCGCGCAGCGACTCGGGCGAGCCGTCGAAGCCGGCCAGATTCGCGAGCACGACCACCGGTCTGCGACCGGCCGCGGCGTTGAGCGCGCGGGCGATCTTCTTGGCGGCGCGCGGGAAAAGGGTCCCCGCGGTCCATTGCTCCGGTCCGTCGGCAGGGATCGTCCCGCGTCGCGGCAGCGGCCGGGACTCGATCCCGATAAGCGATACGGGCCACCCTCCGAGGTGCGCGTCCCACACCACCGCGACCTCCGCGCCCTGCATCGCCGCCCAGCGCTCGAGCGGCCGGTGGTCGGAGTCGGTCACCGCACGCATCACCGAGCGGATGTCGAAAGGTTGCTTGCGCTCGGGGTTGCACCGATCGGAGAACACGTCGGCGATCTTCTGGAGCGCGGAGCCGGGAGCCCGGTGCTGAGCCTCGCCAACGTCGCGATCGGCCGGATCCGACGTCCGCGCGCGGCGTGGGAAGCGTTCGCCGGGCGCGACATACGTGTGCTCGTAGTAACGAAGCAGCACCCGGCAAGCACCGGCGAGATCGCCGGCCCAGTATTGGGCCTGCCCGTTCGGCCCCATGATCCGCTCGTAGCCACCGATGCCGAGGTTGTCCTCGGCCGACACGCCGCCCGAGAAGTCGAGCGACTGCTTGCCGGCCAGCACCATCGCGCTGTCAGGCGTCATGATCAGTGTGCCGCGGGTGTGCATCAGCATCGTCGCCTCTGCGTTGCAGTAGGGCTGTGCCCCCACGTTGATGCCGGCCACGACCACGTTGAGCTCTCCGCCGGCCTGCGTGAACAGCACGATTCGGCGCAGCCCTGCTGCGATCCAGTCCATCGTCTCGGTGCCCGAGTCCATCGCGATCCTCGCGCCGGCAGAGAGCGCGAACCACTCGAGAGGGACGGCGAGTTCCTCGGCCAGGTCGATCGCCGCCACGATCCGCCGGCACTCGGGCTCGGCCAGCGACCCAAGCGCGCGCGTGGGGTCGCCCAGCAGAATCACGCGGAGCATCCCCTCGGGATAGCGTTCGGTGAAGTTCCGGACCGTGCCGACGACGATCCCGCTCGGGTTGGTCGCGGGCGGACGCTCGACCGGCTCGAGCCGGCCGCTGTCGCTCAGTTCGTGCTCGACGAACTCTCCCGCCGGCTGACCGGCGGTCCGGACTTGGTCCCGCCCGCCCGCGAGCAGTTTGACGATCTCGGCGGGGTGAAGCATGCCCCGTCGACGCGCCGAGCTGATGCGCCGCGTCGCCTCGTCGAGCGGCTGGAGCGGCTCGGTGGGCGAGTCCTCCACCTCGACCGCGACACCGTGCCCCGTCGGGGCGTAGAAGCGCAGGGACACGTCGCGGACGATCCCGTGATCACGAAGCTGCCCCTGTATCGCGACGTGCTCGATCCCGAGGCCGATCGTCCTGGGCGCGACGCGCTCGACGAGCGCTCGGATCTCGTCGGGGGCCAGCTCGATCACCGGCCACGCATGCAGCACGATGCGATTCCACATCAGACGCCGGTGCAACGGCCGTCGCACCTGGAAGCCGCGGATCGCCTCGAGTACCGACACCAGCACCCGTTCGAGCTCGGGCAGCGCGACGACCCGGCCCCGTTCGTCGCGGACGGCGGTGAGGTCGCGGACCTCGGCCAGCGCAAACAGCCGCTCGTCCTTCGCGTTGGCGCGCGCGACGCCGTGGAACATGTAGACGTCCTCGGGCGAGGCGAGCCGCTCGAGATCGAACTCGCGCAGGCGCCACAGACGCAGGCGGTGGCCCATCATCGGATGCAGACCGCGCAGCACCTCATCCTCGACCAGCCCGCCCGGTCCCGGCCGGAACGTGAACAGGTCGATGGCCGACATCCCCCGGCCCCGGCGAGGCTCTGCGACCGCGACGACGATGCGGTGAAGCGCCGGCGGAGTCGGAACGTCCGCGAGCGCGGCGCGCAAACGAGCCGCGGTCTCCTCGCGCGCGGGCGCTTGCCCTCGGTGCCGCGCGTAGAGGTCGAGCACCGCGAAGCGATCACCGGGAAGCGTCGCGGCGTGACGGGCAAAGGCATCGGCGATCGCCGTGACATCGTCGAGCTCGACGTACGCGGTGGCCAGCTGCCGGTTGACGCCGTCGAACACGTAGGACGCCAGCGCCACGTCATGGCCGCCCAGGCTCAGGTGCTCGAATCCACCCAGCGAGCGCGTGCGGTAGTAGCGCCGAGTCATCGCCTCGAGGAGCAGGCGGCGAGCGGCCGGGGCGGCCGAGCCCATGGCGACGGTCAGTCGGGACGCCAGCGGGCGCGGGCAGTCGACGATCTCCGTGAGCAGCTCTTGCGCGTTGGGGCGGTCGGGACGTTTCGTGAGCGCCGCGATGTTCTGCTCCATCTTGGCGTACACCCGCTCTCTGGCCCCGGCGATCAGCGGCTCGTCGAAGTAGCGGAAACGGACCTCGCGAGCCAGGTCGGCGACGACCGGGTCGCGCCCTTCGAGCGCGATCGCGAGCCGGTCGAGCACCTCGCGGAACTCCTCTCCGACGTGACCGACGAGCTCGTCGGCATCTTCGAGCCGCCGGTCGAGGATCGCCACGATCGCCGTACGGGCGATCTCGGCACGTTGCTGGGAGAGGAACAGGCGGTAGCCCGCCTCCTCCAATTGGGGCGTTCGCTCCAGGCTGGCGATCCCGTAGTGAGCGAGGGCCCGGCGCAGCGCGGCGATGAACCACTGTGGCAGCCCCTCGGCCTCGGCGTCGAGCGAGCGCAGCCACGCATGCAGATGCTCCTGCGGACTGTGCAGGAACTCCGATTCCGGCTCCGGGTCAGCTCGGTCGGGTCGCGCTACGGCGCGCAGGTCGGCGAACATTCCGAGCAGGCGATGCTCGCCGGGAATCAGCGCCGGATCGCACGCGAGCAGGTCCGCGCACTGGCCGTGAAGGTCGGCGATCGTCCGCTGCACCTCCGCCGCGCCGATGTCATACCCGAGCACGAGCCACTCCATCCGACGCAGGTTTTCCTGGCAGCGGTCGGGCATGTCGTCCGCCGGCGCGACCAGAGACGTGAACGACAGGCGCTCGCCCGTCGGCGGGCGGTCGTTTGGTTCAATCGCCTCGAGGGCGAGGAGCGGAGAGTGCGCGTCGACGTGGACGTTCTCGCCGGCGAGCACCCGCTTGACTCGACCCCGGAACGGGGCCGTCAGCGACGACTCCATCTTCATCGCCTCGACCACGGCGACCACGTCTCCCGCCTCGACGATGTCGCCCGGGGACACCCGGATCGAGACCACCAACGCGGGGCCAGGGGCGTAGACGAACCCAGCATCGTCGCGCGTCAGGCGGTGCGGCACGCCGTCGACCTCGACGAGCAGGCTGTCGTCCTGCCTCGAGATCAGGGTCCGGTGCGCCCGGCCGAGCAGCTCGAGCCGCCGCTCGTGCGGCCCGAGCCGTCGCGCGTTCACCTCGACCGACTTTCCATCGACGGTGACTCGGTAGCGATCGGGGGCCAGGAGCGCGGCGGTGAGACGGTAGGAATGCCCGTGGTGGCGCAATTCGTAGGAGTGCGACAGAGCGCCCGCCGCCTCGGGGCGTCCGCGGCGCGCAAACGCGTAAAACCGGGCGCGGTCATCTACCGCGTCTTGGTTCGCGAGCTCGATCGCCGCCTGTAGCAGCGCGAGGTCGCCGTGGCGAGCCGGCAGCGTGCCCCCGGTCTCCTGCAGCCGGTCGAGCCAGCCGGTGTCGACCCACCCGCGGCGTATCTCCGGGCGGTCGAGCAACTCGAGCAGGAAGCCCTGGTTCGTCATCCCGCCGTCGAGCACTGCGACCGTGTCGGCGAGTGCCCGGCGCAGCCGCGCCAGCGCCTCCTCGCGGTCCGTGCCCCAGGCGATGAGCTTGCAGATCAGCGGATCGAGCTCGGCCGGGATGTCGTCGCCCTCGATCGCGCCGGCGTCGATCCGCAGCCCAGGCCCCGTGGGAAGTCGTAGGTGGACGAGCCGCCCTGGCGCCGGGGCGAATCCGAGCGCCGCGTCCTGCGCCCGGAGGTGCGTCTCGACCGCGTGTCCGATCGGCGCAGGCGGGTCGCCCTCGAGCCTCCCGCCCGCGGCGATCAGCAGCTGAAGCTTGACCAGGTCGAGGCCCGTCACCGCCTCCGTCACCGCGTGCTCGGGCCACGCGCTCACCTTCACGAGGGACAAGCGACGTGGCTCAGGGTCGTACGCGAACTCGAGCGTGCCCGCGCCGCAGTAGCCGGCGCACAGCGCCAGCCGCCGCGCCGCGTCCATGATCTCCAGCTCCTGATCGGCCGGCAGAGCCGGGCTCGAGGATTCGGCGAGCATCGTCTGCCCGCGTCGCTGAACGGAGTGGTCGCACACTCCGAGCGGCCAGACGGCGCCACAACCGTCGGCGATGATCGGCACCCCCAGGCGGCGCGCGCCGGGAAGCCGCTCGACCACGACCGATTCAGTCAGCCGCCGCGTCCCGGCCGGATCGGGCCCGACGAACACGATCCCGAGCCGGTCACAGAGCTGCGCGAACTCGGCGTGGTCGGACGCGAGCTCGCGGCCAACCCATGCCGCGTCCGCGCGGCATGCCCGCAGCGCATGCTCGGGCCCGCCGTTGTCCAGGCACGCGGTCTCGTCGGCGTAGCGCACGAACCACGCGTCCCGGTCGGCCTCCGCGTGCAGCGCGATCACACGGAAGGGATCCTCGCGATCGACCCCCAGCTCGCGGATGGCGTGCATGACCCGCATCGCCGGCTCGCCGCGACCGACAATCGCCAAGCGTGAGAACTCGCGCTGGAGCATCGGACTCGCGGGTCGCCGGCGACCGGGCCGAGCTGCGTCAGGCCCGGCCCGAGTAGCCTGCCTCCAGCAGCTCGAGCACCTCGCGGATCATCGGGATGCGCGGGTTAGTGCGGATGCTCGGGTCCATGAACGCCGCCTTGGCGAGGTCGGGAAGCGCCTTCTCGAAGTCCTGGCGCTTCACGCCGCAGTCCGCGAGCGTACGCGGCTCGTCGACCTCGGCCAGCAGCTCGTCCACGTGGGCGAACAGCCGCTCGCGTCGATCCTCCTCGGTGCGTCCGCCGAAGCCGACGATCCGCCCGATCTCCGCATACTTCTCGGGTGCGACGTAGGCGGAGTAGCCCGGCGCGGGCATGAACTTGCTCGGCAGCGACGCGTTGTAGCGAAGCACGTGCGGCAGGAAGATCGCGTTCGCCCGGCCGTGCGCGATCCCGAACCGCGCCCCGATCGGGTGTGCGAGCGCGTGGTTCAGCCCGACGAACGCGTTCGAGAACGCCAGCCCCGCGATCGTCGCAGCGTTGTGCATAGCGGTGCGCGCCTCGAGGTCGGAACCGTCGTGATAGGCACGCGGCAGCGCCGTGAAGATCAGGTTGGCCGCCTGCACGCAGAACGCGTCCGTGAACGGCGAGGCGAAGATCGAGACCGCCGCCTCGAGCGCGTGGGTCAACGCGTCGATTCCGGTGTCGGCCGTGATCTCCTTCGGCATCGTCAGCGTGAGGTTCGGGTCGACGATCGCCATGTCGGGGACCAGCGAGTAGTCGACCAGCGTGACCTTGCGCTGTCCCACGGTGATCACCGCGGCCGGCGAGACCTCCGAGCCCGTGCCGGACGTCGTCGGAATCGCGACCAGCCGCACCTTATGCTCGATTTGCGGGAACTCGGCGATGCGCTTTCGCGCGTCGAGGAACGGGAGCGAGAGTTCCCGGATGCTCAGCTGTGGGCTCTCGTGGAACAGGCGCATGGCCTTGGCAGCGTCCATAACCGAGCCGCCGCCGATCGCGATGATCGCGTCGGCGCCCGTCTGCTCGAGCTGCTCGATTCCGGCGCGGATCTGTGCTTCCGTCGGCTCGGGCTCGACGCCAGAGTAGACGTGCACGGCGCCCGCGGTGAGATAGTGGCGAACTTCCTCGGCCACCCCGCGGGCCACCGTCCACCTGTCCGTGACGATCATCGGGCGGGAGGCGTCGAGTTGGCGCAGGGCGTCGAGCGACCCTGGGTTGAAATACGTGTCCGAGGGCACCCGGAACCACTGGGGCGGCGTCTGCCGGCGTGACACGGTCTTGATGTTCAAGAGGTTTCGGTAGTTGACGTTGTCGGTTGTGTTCGAGCCTCCCCATGTGCCGCAGCCGAGCGAGAACGTCGGCGTCATCGAGTTGTAGACCCCACCCAATGCTCCGACCGCGGTCGGCGCGTTGACCAGGATCCGCCCCGTGCGGATCGCCAACGAGAAGCGGTTGATTACTTCATCGTCGTTCGCGTACACGGCCGAGGTGTGGCCCAGACCGAAGTGCTCGGTGACGAGCTCGCAGGCCCGGATCCCGTGCTCGACCGACGGCGAGCGCACCAGTCCGAGCACTGGCATCAGCTTCTCCGCGATGAACGGGTGCGCGGCGAGGGCGTCGAGGTCGGCCGGCAGCGGCGCGAGCAGCACCTTGTCGCTGTCCGATGCCTCGAAGCCGGCCAGGTTGGCGAGGTTGACGCACGACTGCCCGAGGACGTCGAACTGCACCTTGCCTTCGTCGGTGAACGAACGTGCCGCCAGCGCCGCCGTCTGCTCATCGGTCAACAGCCGCGCGCCCATCCGCTGGAACTCGTCGATCACCTGGTCGTAGATCGGATCGTCGATCACGCAGGTCTGCTCGGCGGGGCAGATCACCGAGGCGTCGAACGTCTTCGAGATCAGCATGTCCATAACCGCCATCCGGATATCGGCGCTGCGGTGTACGTACACGGGCGCGTTGCCAGGTCCGACGCTCAGGCACGGCTTCCCGGCGGCGTTGGCAGCCGCCACCGCCTTCGGCCCCCCGGTCGTCCAGATGAAGTCGACGCCCGGGTGGTGGAACAGGTACTGCGACACCTCGAGCGACGGGTCGGGGATCACCTGGAGCGAGTTGGGAGGGAGGCCGACCGCCTCGCCCGCCTCCTGGAGCACCTCCGCGGCGCGCCTCGCGCAATGCTGCGCGCGCGGCGACGGACGCATGATCAGCGCGTTCCGGGTCTTCGCGCAGACGATCGACTTGAACAGGGTCGTCGACGTCGGGTTCGTGATCGGCAGCAGCGCCAGCACGACCCCGATCGGCTCGGCGACGTATTGGAGGGCACGCTCTCGGTCCTCGTCGATCACCCCCACCGACTTCTTGTCCTTCAAGTAGTCGTAGAGGAACTCGGTGGCGATGTAGTTCTTCAGCACCTTGTCCTCGAACACGCCGAAGTGGGTCTCCTCCATCGCCAGCTCGGCCAGCTCGACCGCGTTCTCGAGGCCGGCGACCGTCATCGCCCAGACGATCCGGTCGACCGCCTCTTGGTCGAGCTCGCGGAGCGCGACGGATGCCTCCCGCGCGCGCTCCACGAAACCGTCCAACCGTGTGGCCCACTCGGCGTCGGCCGAGGCGGCCGTTTCTTTGATTGCTGTAGCCATGTCGTACGCCTAATCCAGCTGCGGCATCATCGGGCCGTCGCCTGCTGGGTCGAGGATTCCCTCCTCGAGCCACGCGTAGCGCCCGTCCAGCACCTTCTGAGCGGCCCGATAACGGCCGTCGTCGTCGTTCGCCCACAATTCGTGGAAGAGCGTGTCGGCTCTGCGCCTGGCCATCGAGCAGAACAGCTGCGCGAGCTCGATCGCCTCGTCCTTGCGCTCGGGGTGCTCGCGCCCGAGCCTGTCGGCGTAGACGACGGTCGAGGAGATCGCGAACAGTTCAGCGCCGATATCCACGATACGCCCGAGGAACGTCTGCTTCTGCTCGAGCTTTGCCTGCCAGCGCGCCATGCCGTAGAACGTCTCGCGTGCGAGCTTGCGCGAGCCTCGCTCGACGTAGCGCAGGTAACCCGACAGTGCGCCGAACTCGTCGAAGGACCGAGGATTCTGGCCCTTGCCGATCGCGAGCTGAGGCAGCCACTTGCCGTAGAACAGCCCGGCCTTCATCGCCGCGTCCGCCTTGGCCTTGACGTCGCCGTTGCCCATCAGCAGCCCGCCGGCGGCCTGGAGGTGCGTGTCGACCGCCTCGCGCGCGATCAACAGGTGCATGATCTCGCTCGATCCCTCGAAGATGCGGTTCACGCGCATGTCCCGCATCACCTGCTCCACCGGCACCGGCTTCTCGCCACGCGCCTTGAGCGACTCTGCGGTCTCGTACCCGCGGCCCCCCCGGACCTGCATCAGCTCGTCGATTACCTTCCAGGAGAGCTCCGACCCGTACACCTTGCACAGGGCGGCTTCGATCCGGATGTCGTTGCGCTTGTCGTCGGCCAGGCGCGCCGCGACGTCGAGCATCGCCTCGAGCCCGAACGCGCTGCCGGCGATGAACGCCAGCTTCTGTGCCACGGCGTCGTGCTTGCCGATTGGACGGCCCCACTGAACCCGTTCGGTGGCCCATTCGCGCGCGACCTTGGTCGCCCACTTCGATGCGCCGACCGCGATCGCCATCAGTGCCAGACGCCCGGTGTTCAGCGTGCTGAGCGCGATCTTGAGCCCGTCGCCCTCACGCGCGATCCGATTCTCCTCGGGAACGAACACGTCCTTGAGGACCGTCACCGAGTTCTCGATGCCGCGCAACCCCATGAACGCGTTGCGGTGCAGGACGGTGATCCCCTCGCTGTCGTACGGGACCACGAAAGCGCTGATCCCGCCGCGGTGGCCGTCGCTCTTCGGCACCTTCGCCATCACCACGACGATGTCGGCGATGGTGCCGTTGGTCGCCCACAGCTTGCGGCCGTTGATCGTGTAGCCGCCGTCTACCGGGGTCGCGACCATGTCGTCATCGACCGGCGCCGCGGCGTGCTCGGGGTTGACCGGCGTTGCGGTCGAGGCCATTCGCGCCGGATCGGAGCCGACGCCGGGCTCGGTCAGCAGGAAGGCGCTGATGTGGTCCTTGGCCACCAACGGCAGCCACTTGCGTCGTTGCTCCTCGCTCCCGAACATCCGCAGCGGTTCGGCGACGCCGATCGACTGGTGGGCGCTGAGCAGCGTGCAAATCGACGAGTGACAGTTGCCGGCGATCGCCAGCGCCTTGCTGTAGTAGAGCTGGGACAGGCCGAGGCCACCGTACTCCGGCGGGACCTTCATGCCGAGGGCGCCGATCCTCTTCAGCGCGTCCACCACTCGGTCGGGGATCTTCGCGTCACGCTCGATCTCGAGCGGATCGGCCACCTCGGCCAGCACCGCCTGCAGCTCGGCGAGGAAGCGCTCTCCCTTCTCGATCGCCTCCGAATCCAGCTGTGGCTGGGGATGGATCAGGTCGAGCCGGAAATCGCCCAGGAACAGCTGCTTGCCGAAGCTCGGCAGCTTCCACTCGGCCTCGCGCGCCGCCTCGACGACGTCGCGAGCTTCTTTTTCTGAAACGTTGGTAGTCATTTGCCAGTCCAATCACATGTTGAGTCCGCCATCGACGTCCCAGATCTGCCCGGTGATGTAACCCGAGGCGTCCTGGGCGAGGAAGCAGACGACGCGTGCAATTTCGTCCGGTTGTCCCATCCGGTGAGCGGGGATCCGCTCGACGAAGTCCGCCACCATGAACGGCGGGATCGTGACGACCATGTCGGTTTCGATCAGGCCGGGGGTGACGCAGTTGACCGTGACCCCGATCCCCTTCTCGAGCTTGCCGGCCATGCGAAGCGTGAACGCCGCCTCGCGGGCCAGGGTCTTCGTGAGCCCGAACAGGCCAGACTTCGACGCCGTGTAGTTCGCCTGGCCGATGTTGCCCATCTCGGCCGCCACCGAGGAGATGTTGATGATCCGCCCCGAGCCTCGGCCGAGCATGTGTTGGATCGCTGGCTTTGACATGTAGAACGCCCCCGACAGGTCCACCTTCAGCACCTTGTCCCAGTCGGTCGCGGACAGCTTGGAGACGGGCTTGTCGACCGTGATGCCGGCGTTGTTGACGAGGATGTCGAGCCGGCCGTGCTGGTCGATCACCTCCTTGACGACGCGCTCGCAGTCCTCCGCGTCGCCGATGTTGCCCTGATGCAGCGTGCAGGTGCCTCCCTCGGACCCGACCGCGTCGCGCAGCTCGTCGGCGCGCGCCTGGTTCGAGGAGTAGCCCGCCGCAACCGCCGCGCCATCAGCGGCGAGTGCGTGACAGATCGCCGCGCCGATGCCCCGGGTGCCTCCCGTGACCAGCGCGACCCGTCCGGTTAGATCGCGATCGCGCGAAGCCGGCTGAGACTTAGAGCCTGTGGTTGCCATTGTGCTGTCCCTTTCCGTTTCTAGTAGAGCCGCTCGACGATCATCGCCTGGCCGTTCCCGCCGGCGACGCACATCGACTCGAGGCCGTACCTGCCGCCGACCGAGTCGAGGTTGTTGAGCAGGGTGGTCATGATCCGCGCGCCGGTCATGCCGAACGGATGACCGAGCGCGATCGCGCCGCCGCTGATGTTCAGCTTCTCTGGGTCAATCCCTAGCTCGTCGCGGCATGGCACCACCTGCGCCGCGAACGCCTCATTGATCTCGACGAGGTCGATGTCGTCCATCGTCAGTCCGGCCTGCTTGAGCACCGCCTTGATCGCCGGGATTGGGGCGAGACCCATGATCTCGGGACGCACCGCCGCCACCGCGGAGGCCACGATCCGCGCCCGCGGCTTGGCGCCGCGCTCGCGGGCTTTCTCCTCCGACATGACCAAGATGGCTGCGGCTCCGTCGTTGAGCGGGCACGAGTTGCCCGCGGTCACGGTGCCACCAGGCTTGAACGCGGGCTTGAGCTTCGCCAGCGCCTCCATCGTGGTGCCTGGCCGAGGCCCATCGTCTCTTGTGACCGTGTGCGCGGCGATCACGTCGCCGCCCGCGTCATGGGTCTCCGGTATGTCCACCCCCACGATCTCGGAGTCGAAGTGGCCGCTCTCGCGCGCCGCGACCGCGCGTTCCTGAGACAGCACGGCCCACTCGTCCTGGGCCTCGCGGGTCACCTTGCAGCGCTCGGCCACGTTCTCGGCCGTCAGACCCATCGGGATGTAGACGTTGTAGCCGGTGCCGTTCGACCCGTCGAGCAGCGGGTTCATCACCGGAAGCGTCATGCCGGCGCCGCGTGACGTGGCCTCGACACCGGCGGCGATGTACTGGTCGCCTTCGCCCGCCTTGATGGCGTGGAAGGCCATGCGGATCGTCTGCAGCGACGAGGCGCAGAAGCGGTTGACCGTGACCCCCGGGACGTGATGGTCGATTCCCGCCAGCAGGGCAGCGTTGCGCGCGATGTTGTAGCCCTGCTCGTGGTCGGGGAAGCCGCAGCCCATCATCACGTCTTGCGTCTCGCTGAAGTCAATCTCCGGGTTGCGCTCGACGAGCGCGCGCAGCGGGATCGAGGCCAGGTCGTCCGCCCGCATGTCCCGCAGGGTTCCTCTGATCGCCCGGCCGACGGGCGTCCGGATTGCATCGACAATGACTGCTTCAGACATGGATCCTCCTTAGCGCGATCCACAGAGGACCGGGAACCGTGGTGTGGCTTATGCGGTAAGTCTGTTCCCCAGCGGTCCGTCGCTCATCCGCCAGCGCCCACACGCGCCGTGCGGAGAACTACGCAGCCGGGCGCCGTGACCTAACTTGAGCCGGCGCCGTGCTCGCGCAGAGAGACGTCGGGCAGCGCGACCCGCGGACGGCGGACCTTCTCCGTCGGCGCGAGTACCGTCGCGGTCCCGTCGATCACCGTCTCGCCCCGCTGGTTGACGCAGCGGCAACCGAGCTCCACGCGGTGATGCGTTCCGTCTTTGGACGCCACGGCGACCGAGACGGTGATCGTGTCCCCGATGCTGACCGGGTGGCGGAAGCGGAGCGTCTGCCCGAGGTAGATCGTCCCGGGCCCGGGCAGCCGGGTGCCGAGCAGCGTGGAGATCAGCGAGGCGCCCCACATGCCGTGGGCCACGATCCCATGGAATCTGTCGCTACGAGCGTATTCCTCGTCGACATGAGCCGGATTGACGTCGCCCGACATCACCGCGAACAGTTCGATATCCCGCCATGTCAACGTGCGCTCGAGACTGGCGGTATCGCCGATCCCAATCTCGTCGAATGTACGGTTCTCGATCGGCGGTTCCGTCGTCCTCGGACCGTTGACCATCGATGTCACCTCACGCGGGCTTTCCTCCTTAGCACCCATGGCTTAACGGTAGCGACGGCAACATGGTGCACAAATCCGGTCTATCTGACGAGACGGCGGGGGTCAGGCCGCAGAAAGATCACGGCGTTGCCGCGATGTGGACACGACCAGTGTCAGCTCCGGCGCCTCGGTATGTGGAAAACCCGCAGTTGCCTTTCGGAGCGTGGCGGATCACTGCGTGATCGACCAGGAATAGCGTGTCGCGGGGTAATCACAAGGAGGAGAAAATGCCCGACACAGACACCGCACCGATGCACGGCAGCTATCTGATGCCGTCCCTGGAGCACGCGACGGTAGCCGACGCGATGCATCCCGGAATCCTGTCGTGCGAGCCCGACGCGAGTCTGACCGACGTGGCCGTGGTGATGGCGACCCACCATGTGCATTGCGTCGTGGTCGTCGGCGTTTCGCATGAGCAGCCCGAGTGCTTCGTCTGGGGCATCATCTCGGACCTCGATCTCGTCCGTGCCGGAATCGCCGACGGCGGCGACGTGACCGCGCGAGGGCTGGCCTCGCAGCCGATCGTGGTCGTCGATCCGACGATGCCCCTCCGTGAGGCCGCGCGCGAGATGCTCGCGCACGGAGTCAGCCACGTGGTCGTGGCCGACCCGGTCGCCAAGCGGCCCATGGGAGTGCTCTCGACGCTTGACGTTGCAGGCATGCTCGCCTGGGGCGAGGCGTAATTCGAACGCGGTCACGGAGGGCTGCATGCTCTACTTTCACCACCCATCCTCGCTCGAGCACGATCCGAGCTTGCTGTCGCTCGACCATCCCGACACGCCCGAGCGCATCGGCGCGATCGAAGCGGCGCTGTCCCAGGTGGGCTGGCTGGGGTGCGATGTGCGCGACGCGCCCGCCGCGACCGAGACAGAGCTCGAGCTGGTCCATACGCGCTCGCAAATCCGAACCATCCGCGAGCTATGCGACGCCGGGGGCGGTCAGCTCGACTCGGATACGTTCGTCGGCGAGGCCTCGTACCGGGCCGCGCGGCACGCCGCCGGCGGCGCGTGCGAACTGGTGCGGGCGCTGATGCGCGGTGAGGCCCGCACCGGGTTCAGCGCGCTGAGGCCGTCAGGACATCACGCCGGGCGGGATTACGCGATGGGCTTCTGCCTGTTCAACAACGTCGCGATCGCGGCCGAGCTGGCGATCCGCGAGCTCGGCGTCGAACGCGTCCTGATCGTCGACTGGGACGTCCACCACGGCAACGGGACCGCGGACATCTTCCGCCGGCGCTCCGACGTGCTGTTCGCAAGCATCCATGAACTCGGGTTGTTTCCGGGGACCGGCGCGGTGAGCGACCCCGGCTCGGGGGAGGGCCGCGGCTACACGATCAACGTGCCCGTGCCCCACGGCTCCGACGAGGAGACGTGGCTCTCCACGCTCGAGCACGTGATCATCCCCGCGGCGCTCGAGTTCGCGCCCGAGCTCGTGCTGATCTCCGCCGGCTTCGACGCCCATCGCGACGACCCGCTCGGCCACTGCTTGCTCGAAGCGGACTCGTACGCGCAGATGGCCTGCCACGTGCGGGAGATGGCCGCTACGCTGGACGCGCCCGTCGGCGCCGTGCTCGAGGGTGGCTACAACCTCCCGGCGCTGACCGATTCCGTGATGGCGACGATTACCGCGCTCGCGGGAGTCGGAACGGCCTGTTCGATCGCGCCGGATCCGTTCGTGACCTCACGCGTCGCCGCTCACGTGGGCCATTTCTGGACGCTCTAGGCGCTCGCGAAGCTCGGATCGATCAACAGCGCCGCCGCACCCGCAATCGCGCGTGTGGACAGGTTCCTCGAGCGTGACCCGCACAGCCGTCGACGGCGGGATCCGGGAGATTCCGGTCGGACAGGTGCGCGTCGGCGACGTCGTGCTGGTGCGCACGGCATGAAGGGTCACTCACGTGCGCGGTACCACGTACGCCGGCGCGTGGAAAACCCTGATGGCGCCGCTCCCAGGCCCGCCTACGATCGCTCACAAACCAATCACGGATAGGAGACGCGATCATGAAAGCTCTCGTCTATCACGGGCCTGGTGAGCGCGGTTGGGACTCGATCGAGGATCCCACGATTCTGGAGCCGACGGACATCATCGTCCGAATCGACACCAGCACCATCTGCGGCACCGACTTGCACATTCTCAAGGGCGACGTGCCGGAGACGACGCCTGGGACGGTCCTCGGGCACGAGGCCGTCGGCACCGTGGAGGAGATCGGCGCGAGCGTCGGCACGGTCGCCCCCGGCGACCGGGTGCTGGTCTCATGCGTGACGTCATGCGGGCGGTGTCGGTTCTGCAAGGAGGGACGCTACGGCCAGTGCCTCGGTGGCGGCGGGTGGATCTTCGGGCACCTCATCAACGGGCTCCAGGCCGAGTACGCCCGCGTGCCGTTTGCCGACAACTCGGTGTACAAGGTCCCTGACACGCTCACCGACGAGCAAGTGCTGTTCCTCGCGGACATCCTCCCCACGGCGTACGAGGTGGGCGTGCTCAACGGCATGGTCTCGCCCGGGGACACGGTCGCGATCGTCGGCGCCGGCCCGATCGGACTGGCCGCGATCCTGACCGCCAAGCTCTACACGCCGGGGCGGATCGTCTCGATCGACCTCGCCGACAGCCGCCTGGAGGGCGCCCACAGGTTCGGCGCTGACATGACGATCAACAACGGCCGCGAGGACGCTGTCGCGAAGATCATGGAGCTGACCGATGGACTCGGGGCCGACTGCGCCTTCGAGGCGGTGGGCGTTCCGGCGACCTTCGAGCTCGCCGCCGAGCTGATCCGCCCGGGCGGCCGGCTGGCGAACATCGGCGTCCACGGCAAGCCGGCCACGCTGCATCTGGAGAAGCTCTGGATCCGCGACGTGACCCTCACCACCGGGCTAGTCGACACGTTCAGCATCCCGCAGCTGATGAGGCTGATCGCGAGCGGACGTCTCGACCCGTCGCTGTTTGCCACCCATCGCTTCGCCCTGGGCGACACGATGGCCGCGTACGACACGTTCGCGGACGCGGCCAACACCGGCGCCCTCAAGGTGGTACTGAGTGGCTCCGAGCGGCCCGCCGCGTTGTCCGGGCGTGTCGCCGAGCCGGCGCTCGCCTAGCGGGACGCGCGTAGCTCGCCCGCCCGGGGTCTACCCCGGGCGGGCGTATTTTCTGCGCTACGCCGGCACGTGCGCGCGGAGGCGGAGGAGGTCGTCGGCGATTTCGCCGGCGAAGCGGTCGATCGCGTCCCAGTCGCGGCTGTCTCCCTCGGGCGCGTGGATTGTCCGCACCGCGGCGCGCTCGGCGAAATCGAGGCGCTTCATCTCGAGCCGGCCGGCGAACGTGCGGTGCGCGCTCGCCCGGGTGAGTCGCGACAGCACCCGGACGTCGGAGGGCTCGCCGGAGGGAATCGGATGGTCGTGCGTCCCGAGCGGCCCGGAGCTGAACAGCCACACCGGCATCACGCACAGCGCCGAGGTGTGAACCTGCGCGAAGCGGCGGGCCTCGTGGAGCCATCGCCCCATGTAGACCGCGCTGCCCAGGACGACCGCGTCGTATCGGTCGGGCGTCGTGACCTGCTCAAGCGGCATCACCTCGGCCACGAGGCCGCGTTCGATCAGACCCGTCGCGATCGCTCCGGCGATCTCGCGGGTGCCGTGGTGACGGCTGGCAGCGGTGACCAGGACTCTCATGTCAACGCCTTCCGAGTGTTCAGGTCAGAGCGTGCCGTTCCTTAGCCCGCCACTCGCGACGTCTGGCTTCGTACTCGGGCGGGAGCGCGCCCTGCAACGCCTCGGCGGCATCGAGCGCGTTCAGCGCGGAGGCGTAATCCCCCCAGCGCGCGTCGCAGTCGGCAAGCAGCAGCGCGAGCGCGAGCGCGTCCTGTTGCTCTTCGTCGGAGGTCGGCGGCCCGGGCACCGGCACCCGGTCTGCGAGAAGGCCGGCGGCCAGCGGCGAAGGCCGTGCGGTGGCGAGATACGGAGCCAGGTAGCGGCCGGCGATCTTCGCGGGCGGCCACCACAGCGCCTGCCCGGCTGCGGCGGACGCCTCTTGCGCGGTCAGGCGGCGGTCGCGAGCCTCGATCGCCACGGTCGCCTCGTGCGGCAACCGTTGTGGCTCGGCGCGCAGGTAGAGCGGCGCGCCGCCGGTGAGCAGCAGTCCGCGGAGCACGGGCCGGAACGGCACCGGCGAGATCGCCGCGCCGGCCTCGGCCGCGATGGTCTCCGCGACGGCGTCGGCCTGCTGCGTCGCCAGACCTCCCTGCTTGAGCGGAAACGTCGTGACGTCTCCGGCGGCGTACACGCCGTCGAGGTCACTCACCCGCCCGAAGCTGTCGACGGGAATGAAGCCGTGCTGATCATGAGGGAGTCCACGCAGGTTCGGTCCTTCGAGGACCGGCAGGGTGATCACCCGGTCGACGAATATCTCCGCTCCCCCGACCAGCAACAGTGTCCGGCCGCGCATCAGCGCGGCGAGCGACGAGGATCGGACGATGATCCCGCGGGATGCGAGCAGCGGCTCGATGGCCTCGGACGCGGCCGGACCGAACAGCTCGAGCGGCTCCTCCTCGGGCGTTACCAGCGTGACCTTGACGTCGCCGGCACCGTGCTCGTTCAGGTAACTCGCGGTCATGAGCGCGAGCTCGTACAGCGGCAACGGCCACATTCGCTCAGAGGGAAGCGCGAGCGCCACCGACTTGGCCCGGCCGGTGATCAGGTCGTTCAGCAGACCGCGTAGGACCGGTACGTCCCCACGGCCGCGGAAGGTGAAGGCCCCGGGAAACGGCGCCCGGGGCACCCCACCGGTAGCGACCACGAGGACGTCGAACGGAATCCTTTGCCCGTCGTCGGTCACGGCGATCCGGCTGCGGGTTTCGACGTCGGCCAGCATGCCGTGCACGAGTTGTCCGCCTCGCTGCTCCGGCGAGGATCTCGGCGAGGTCGTACACGCGCGCTTCCCCGCGGTCGAACGCTTCGGCGACGGTCACCGGACGGTAGACGAACTCCCGCTCACCAGACAGCAGGGTGATGTCCACCAGACGACCGGCGAGTTCTCTCAGCGCCAATAAGGTCTCTAGAGCCGCGACGCCGCCCCCAGCGATCACGACATGAACGCGTTGGCGAGGGCCCACGACGCTCAGCCCCGCTTACCGAATCTACGCTCCCGAGCCGCCTGCAAAGTTCGCTCGGTTCGGGTGCGGCTGTCGCGGAGTCGCGCTAGTTCCGCGCGACGCTCGTTGCGGGCGCGCAGGTCTTGATAGATGTTGATGCGAGGGCGGCCGGTCGAAGGGCCGTTACGAGCGGTCATGTCGCCGACCGTAACGCGGCGATCGCCTGCCGGCATCGTCTGTAATCCGCGCGCCCGCACGTGGAACACACATGATCGCTGCGGGATTCCACCGATGTGCGCCGATCGCGTTGCCGGCCAATCGAGCCCGCTCCGTAGTTTGCCCCGGCCACAACGTCGGAGAGCCCGGATGCTTGGAGCCGCGCCGTTGGCGACGCTTGCGCCATGTCCACTCAAGAAACGAATGCCAGGTCGCTCACGCATGTCCGCGTAGGCGACTGCATGCACCCCGGTCTGCTCACGTGTGGCGCAGACGACTCGCTGCGACATGTCGCCACGATCATGGCCAACCACCGCGTTCACGCGGTAGTAGTCATGTCCGCCGGCGGCGCACGTCCGGTCGGTGTCGTGTCCGATCTCGACGTGGTCGCCGCCTTGGCCGCCGGAGCAGATTGCGCGGCCGGTGAAGTGGCCGCCACCGAGACGCTCACGATCTCAGCCAACGAGCCTCTGCGAAGCGCGGCCCAGCTCATGAGCGAGCACGCCGTGTCCCACCTGGTGGTCATCGACGGCGCCGGTGGGTATCCGCTCGGCGTGCTATCGACGCTCGACATCGCTTCGGTCTACGCGGACAGCTGACGGTCGCGGCGGCTGTGATTGATTGATGAGCACGGTCACCGCCGAGCCGAGATATCCACAGGAGCGCGAGGCCGAGGTCGTCCTGCGGGACGGCGCAACGGTGCACGTGCGACCTGTCCGGAGCGACGACGGCCCGGCGATTCACGCGTTTCTCGAGGCTGTCTCGCCGGAGTCGATCATGGTCAGCGGTGGTGTCCCGCGCGAGCTGGGCTCGGAGCGGGCGCGCGTCCCCGGCTACGAGTTTCCCGAGGAGGCCGCGCGGGCAGTGGCGCTCGCCGTCCGCCACGGGCGCTGGCGCGCCGGAGACCCAGGCGTCGCGCCGAGGTTCGAGGGGCTCCGGTCGGTGGAGGCCGCGGCGATGATCAGCAAGGAGCTCGCACGGGAGGACGGATGGCTGGCGCCTGCATGCGTAGCGCAGTTGTTCGACTGCTACGGCCTGCCGCTGATCGCCACCCGCATCGTCCCCCGACGCGGAGCGGGCGGTCGCGGCCGCCAACGAGCTTGGATCGCCGGTCGCCCTGAAGGCGATTGCGTCCGGCCTCGTACACACGACCGACGCCGGAGGCGTCCGGCTCGGCCTCGAGGGTGGTGATGCGGTGCGAGCCGCTGCCGGCGAGATCGAGGATGCGGTCACGCGTGCAGGACGGCGGCTCGACGGGTTCGTCGTGCAGCCGATGGCCCCCGCCGGGGTGGAGCTGATCGTCGGGGTGGTCCACGATCCCAGTTTCGGCCCGGTGCTGGCCTGCGGCGCCGGCGGCACCAACGCGGAGCTGATCAGCGACGTCGCGGTGAGGATTACGCCGGTAACCGACGTGCAGGCCCGCGAGATGCTCCGCTCGCTGCGGGCGTTCCCGCTCCTCGACGGCTACCGCGGCTCGCCGCGCTCCGACCTCACCGCGATCGAGAACGTCCTGCTGCGCGTCAGCGCGATGGTGGAGGCCCATCCCGAGATCGTCGAGCTCGACTGCAACGCCGTAATCGCCGGTCCGGACGGCGCGTCGATCGTGAATGCCCGGGTCCGAGTCGAGGACGTCGCCCCGCCACGCCCGATGCCGTCGCTCGGGTCCTAGCCACGCACCAACGGCAGATGTGAGAGACCTCACATCTCAGGCCACAGGTGTCGTTCAGTAGTTGACCGCAGCGACGACGCGCCCAACCCCCGATGGTCGGGGTCGCCGGGGTCCATAGGGTGCTCGCCATGGCTGCCGTCTTCGACCTAAACCACCCGGCGCACTACGTGCACTGGCACTTCTTTCAGATGTCGGTGCCGAACGTCGTCGTGATCGTGCTCATGCTGGTCGTGTTCGCCGCGGCGGTCCTGCTTCCGTTCCCGGGTCACCGGTCGCGTGGAAGCTCGTCATGAGCGTCGACACGGAGGAGCGTTCCTGGACCGGCCGGATGCGCCGGCGCGCCGTGGCCGCGCTGCCCCCCGAGAAGCTTCTGCCCGACAAGCAGCCGTCGTATGTCGCGTCGTGGATCTACGTGTTCGGGGTCCTGTCGCTGTCGTCGCTGGTCGTGGTCATCGCGTCCGGGTCGATCCTGGCCCTGAAGGGCCCGAGCTGGTGGCACTTCACCGGGGTCGGGCATTTCTTCAACAGCATTCATCTGTGGTCGGTCGAGCTGTTCTTCTTCGTCATGGTCATCCATCTGTGGGGCAAGTACTGGATGGCCGCATGGCGCGGTGGGCGCGCGCGGGTGTGGATAACGGGCGCCGTCACCTTCCTGGTGGCGATCCCGTGCGCGCTCACCGGTTATGTCTCCCAGCAGAACTTCGACGCGCAGTGGATCTCCACCCAGGCCAAGGACGCGATGAACGCGGCCGGGATCGGCGCATTCTTCAACCTGCTCAACTTCGGCCAGATGTACAGCTACCACGTGTTGCTGCTGCCGGCGGCGGTGGTGGCGCTGGTCATCGGCCACATCCTGCTGGTCCGCAAGCACGGCGTCGTGCCACCGTTCGTGCTCGAGCAAAAGGCGCCGTCGACCGCGCCGGCCGTGGAGAGCCCGCCGCCCGCGCCACCCGTGGCCGCGGATGGGGGAGCGTCCTCATGAGCCGTAGGGACCGCCGCGACTACGACATCGCCACCTACGAGAACTGGCGGGGAGGCTACCGCTCATACGACATCGTCAAAGAGGCGTGCATCGCGCTGGGCGTGGTCCTCGCGCTCTGCGTGGTGCTGACGATCTTGTTCTCCTCGCCGGACGAGAAGCCCAGCACCGTGCAGTCCTGGTCGCGTGCCGATCCAGTCGACTTCGTGACCACCGCCACCACGGAGCTTGACGGCTCGAGCGGCACGGGGGGCTACGGACCGCCGTACAACCATGCCTCTGACGGGCAGCACATCGGGCCTATCTACCTGCAGAAGTGGCTCGGGGTGAGCCACCCGGTCGACACCGCCCAGGACTTCGTGCTGGCTCCGCTGCGCGCGATCCCCGGCCAGCCAACGCTCCAGAGCGCGGTCAACACCTACGAGGCCGCTCCCGCCAAGCAGCAGGCGGCGTGGACGACCGCCTACGAGAACGGACTCGGCAAGGCAAAGGCCGACCCGGACGGCACGATTTCCGTGCCGCCCGGGAACTACGGGCCACTGACGACGATGATGCCCGGGCTGCTGTCGTTTGCTGAGGCGGGCGGTCTCGACGGGGCCCTCCTGACCAGCAAGCAGTTCTACGAGACCGACTACACCAAGCCGCTCTTGCTGATGGCCGACGGCGGCGTGCTGGCCAACCGCGCCGAGGCCGAGCATCTGCTCGGCTCGCAGTGGGGGATGATGAACGAGACCGGCAGCTATCCCGGGCAGACGTGGCTGTGGCTGTATACGTTCTGGTACCAGATCAAGCCGTTCACCACCTCCTGGGCGGCGAACGCCGACATCGCGGTGATGGTCGTCATGGGGGCGCTGAGCCTCGCGCTGATTCTGATCCCGTTCCTGCCGGGTGTGCGCGACATCCCGCGATGGGTCCCCATCTACAAGTTGATCTGGCGCCAGCACTACCGGTCGCCCGACGCTCGCTGAGGGGCTCCCCCCGGCCGTACCGCCGGCACGGCGGTTGCCGCGGGTCCCGGCTAAACGTCGACTAGCTTGTGCTCGAGGGCGTAGCGGACGAGCTCGGCGCGAGTCCCGAGTCGCAGCTTCTGCTGGATGTGCGCGCGGTGAGTTTCGACGGTACGCACCGACAGGTACAGCTGCTCGGCGATCTCGGCGTTCGTATGCCCGAGCGCGATCATCCGAAGCACCTCCACCTCCCGGTCAGAAAGGCCGTCCGGCAGACCGGGCGGCGGTTCGGCCGCGACACGCGCGCCAAGCCGCGGGTTCAGGTAGGTGTCGCCCGCTGCGGCGCGGCGGATCGCCTCGATTAGCTCGGACTCGGCCGACTCCTTGAGCACGTAACCCAGCGCGCCGGCGCTCAAAGCGTGTCGCGCGTAGGCGGGCTCGTCCTGCATGGTGAGCACGACGATCTGCGTGTTGGGGCATTCCTCGCGGATCTCTGGGATCCCCTCCAGGCTCGATCCACCCGGCATATTCAGGTCGAGCACGAGCACGTCCGGACTGTGGCCGCGGACGTACCGGCGCGCGCTGTCGAGATCGGACGCCTCGGCCACGACCTCGAAGCCCTCCTCGAGGTCGAGTACCTGGCGCAGGCCCCGGCGGACCACGGCGTGGTCGTCCGCGATCACGACGCGAATCGGCCGTTGGGACGCGGTCTCGTCGGGTTCCGCGGTCTCCCTGTCGGGTCCGGTGGCGGGCACCTCGGTCATCGTAACGCCGCCCGATCCCGTGACTCGAGGTACGGCGCCAGGTACTTGGCGGCGATCTTCGCCCCCCCCGACCAGGTCGGCGTCTCGCTGACCTCGGAGCTCATGCCGTGCCCGCCGGTGATGTGTGCGCTCAGATACAAAGGCTTCTCGCCCCCGAGCAGCATCGCGTGCACGATCGGGTGAAAGGGCTTCGGTTCGATCGGGGCGCCGGCCAGGGCGGCGATCGCCTCCGCCGCGGTGTCGGCTTGCTGGGATGAAATGCCGCCGAACTTGACGGGGAAATCGGTGGCGTCGCCCGCGGCGTAGACGCGCTCAAGGCGCTCCACCTTGCAGTGGACGTCGATCGGGATGAACCCGTTACGAGCCTCGAGCGGAACGCCGGGAACGGACGGGCCGAACAGCTCCGGGAGCGCCACGACGCGGTCGACGTGCAGGAGCCGCGACCCGGGGCTGACCGATACCTCTCCCGGCCCGGGCGTCTCGCAATGCGCGGACGGGATGAAAAGAATGCCGTTCTCCACGAGCAGTCGCTCGACCGCGGCGCTCGCTTGCGAGCCGAACAGCGCGAGCGGGGCGTCCTCGGGCGTAGCGACGGTGATCGACACGTCCACGTTCATGTCATACGCACGCCGCGCCGTCATCAGCGCGAGCTCGTAGATCGGCAGCGGCCAGGGCATCGGCGTGGGTGCGATGAACGCGAGCTTGTGGACATAGCCTCCCTCGACGTCCTGAATCAGGCCGTGGAGCTGTTCGTCGATGCGACTGTCGTCGAGCGTCAACGCGTGGCTGAAGCGCGGGCGCAGGACCGCCCCGGGAGCCAGCAACAGCCCGTCGTACTCGAGCGACCCGCCGGACTCGGTGTGCACCACGCGCTGATCAGGGTCGAGCCACTTGAGGGCATCGCACACGAACTCAGCGCCGATGTCGCGGGCGATGTCGTCGAGCGGGTAGCGCTGCGCGGCACTGTACGCAAATGGCTCGCGGACCCTCATCGGCCGATAGGTGAACTCCCGCGCCGGCGCCAGGAGCGTGGTGTCGATCCGCTCGCCGGCGAGATCGCGCAGGGCGAGTGCGGCCTCGAGCCCGGCGACGCCGCCGCCAACGATCACCACCTTGAATGGTGTTTGGTTGTTCGGATTCATGCGCTCAGCCTAGGGGGTCAACCCCGCCCCGCCAGCCGGGCAGATCCGAACGCTTCCTTCGGAAAATTACGTAGTGATTCTCGCGGGCGCCGATTGAGGGGGCTAACCGCGGTCGCCGGACAGGGAGATCCGCCGGCCGCTCACCGACCACGCGCGGATCCGCATCCAGTGCGCCTTGTGTCCGGGCGTCCAAGTCTCGAGGCCGAGACGCTCGAGGCGACGAACCTCGGCCGGCTTGGTGACCTCTTCGGTCATCCCGACGATGATGACGCTCCAGCCGGTGTGCGAGTCCGGATCGATTCCGTCGATCTCGAACGCCGCGTTGCCGTTGACCAGCATCGCATGAAACTTCGACCCGTCCGCGGTGCGGAAGACGACGGACTGCGAGCGCTCGTCGAACGTGTAGTTGACGGGCCGAATGACCGGCGAGTCCATCGCGACGGACAAGCGCCCGAAGCTGTGCGACGCGAGCAGACGAAGGCATTCCTCGCGCGGCACGACGAGCATCTCGCTCGACGGCGGCTCCGGGAGCACCGACCCGGGAGCGGCCTTTCCCGGCCGGCCGGGATGTGATGTGTGAGGGGCGTCGTGAACCATGCTGGCCACGCTACGCGCAGCCAACCCTCGGCACAGCCGGGTAAACCCGCACCGGCCTGCACACAATTACCCCCTGGGCGCCCTGCCTCGTGCCACGCTGGCTCGCTGCGTCCGCCGTTGCCGACGGGCCGGGGGGTTGCTTGCGGGATCCGCGATGGGTCGGCAGGGCGGTCCGGCGAGGGCGTCACACATCCGGGCGTCCGTGGTTTCCCGCACCGGTTCAGCAGGTTTCACAGGACGTCATCAAGCGTTCCCGGCGCTACGTTCAGCCTCGTGCCCGCACATTTGCACCTGGCTTTCGCCCCCGACGGCGACGTACCCAAGGAGGTTGCGCCCACCACCGTTGTACTGGTGGAGGAGCACGCGGTCCTCCGTCGAACGCTGCGTGGCCTGCTGGACGTGGAGGGCGATATTGCCGTGGTCGCGGAAGCGCCGGATCTCGCGACCGGCGCGCAGACCGTCCGGGCGCGGGTGCCGCAGGTGCTCGTGGTTGACCTCGGCCGCCCGACAGACGTGACGATCGAGACGATCGAGCAGCTGCGGGCGCAGGTGCCCGGGACCGAGATAGTCGTCTTGACGATGCAGGAAAGTCCGCTGTGCGCGGTGCAAACGCTCGACGCAGGCGCGCTTGGGTTCGTGCTCAAGGACAGGGCCGACTCCGAGCTGCTTGAGGCAATCCGGCGCGCGGCGCGCGGAGAGGAGTTTGTCAGCGCGCGGGTCGCCGCCGGACTCGACGCGCTGCGCCGGGCCGTCGACGGCGACAACCTAAGTCCGCGAGAGGTCGAGATCGTGCGCCTGATCGCGCTCGGTCACACGAGCGCCGAGATCGCCGCCAAGCTTCATCGCTCGCGGCGCACGGTCGAGACGCATCGCGCACGCATCTTCAGCAAGCTCGGGCTCAAGACTCGGGCGGAGCTGGTGCAGTTCGCGCTACGTCGCCACCTGCTGAGGGGCGGGTAACGGCACGGACTCAGCGGCGCTCCGCCGGACGGGAAGCCGGACATGGACCCCGGTGCCCGGATGTCTCGGTTCGATCTCGAGTCTGCCCCCGGCGAGATACGCGCGTTCGCGCATTCCGGCCAGCCCGAACCCCGCCGTTGCCGCCTCGATGTCGAAGCCGACGCCGTCGTCCTCGATGTCGATCAGCACCTCATCGCCACAACGGACCACGGACACGCGAACGGAGCCGGCTTGGGAGTGGCTGGCGACGTTGGCGAGGGCCTCCTGCACGATCCGGTAGATCGCGGTCTCCAGATCCGGAGCGAGCTCGACGGGCTCCGACTCAGGGTCCGACAGCGATAGCTCGCTGATGATCGTGATGCCGGGATCGCGGCGGCGATCGAGCATCGCTTCGATCGCCGGCAGCAGCCCCAGGTCGTCGAGCATCGACGGCCGTAGGTCGCTGATGATGCTGCGCAGGTTGCCGATCTCGAGCTCTATGTCCGTGATCGCCTGACGGATTCTGGTGTCCTTCGCCGCGGCGTCGCCCCTGCCCAGAACGGATGCGAGCGATACGCGCAAACCCCCAAGGGATTGGAGCGTCTGGTCGTGGAGCTCGCGAGCCCACCGTTTGCGCTCCTCGTCCGCCGCAGCGATCGCGGCCCGCAGCCGATCGGCCTCGACGCTGCGATTGATCGCGACGGCATTCGCAGCCGACGCCGCGAACGTCCGCAGCAGCTGTTCATCCTCCTCGGTGAACGCCGCCTGTTCGGCACCGCGATCGAACGCCGCCAGCACCCCCAACCGCTCGCCGCGGTGACTGAACGGGACCAGCAGCGCGCAGCGGGCGCCCTCAACACCGAACTCGCTCGGGGTCACTTTCAGCCGGGAGTCGGCGATCGCGATCCGCTCCGCGCGCCCGCGCTCGAGCACCTCACCGGAACTCGATTGGAAGATGGGTGTTCGATGCCCGCGGGCGCCATGGGCATGGCCGGCGCTGGCAGCTACAACGAGCTCATCGCCGTCGCGCAGCATGATCAGGACCGTGCGCGCGTCGACCAGTGCTCGACCCCGCTTGGCGATCAGCTCGAGTGTCCGGTCCAGGTCCGAGGTGCCGCTGATCGCATCCGCGATGTCGCGTGCGGCCTCGAGCGACCAGACCGCGCGCTCGAGCTGTTGACGCCGGCGCTGGTTGCTCGCGTGCGCGCGCGCGTTGTTAATCGCCGTCGCCGCCCACTGAGCCAGGATCACAGCGGCTTCCTCGTCCTCCTCGCTGAACTCCTCGTCGTTCTCCTTCTCGGTCAGATACAGATTGCCCCACGCCTCTCCTCGCACCAGGATCGGGACGCCCAGAAACGTACGCATCTCCGGATGAGCTGCGGGGAATCCGTAGCTTCGCGGATGGTGTCCCACCTCGGCCAGGCGGAGCGGTCGGGGATCCTCGATGAGAGCGCCAAGCACGCCGCGTCCGCGCGGCAGGTCGCCGATCGCACGGTGAGCCGCCGGGTCGATGCCCGACGTCAGAAACCGCTCTAGCTCCGTCCGCGTCTTGTCCAGCACACCGAGCGCCGCGAAGCGGGCGCCCGTCAGTCCGCGGGCCTCCTCGAGGACCCGCTCGAGGACCGCCTCGGGGTCGAGCTCGCCCACCAGGCTCCTGCCCACCTCGAGCAGGCGACGCAGCTTTGCCTCGTGCTCCGGCATCAGCCCGGGGTGTCCCTCCAGACATACATCGACGACCCGCCCAGCCTACCGCGCCGGCCACGTCGGGGACCACCGTGTTTGCCGACAAATCACAACAGGCCGCACTGCCCAAGCGCGACGCGGCGACCGCCCCGACGCGGCGGCCACCGGCCCCCGAGAACGCGGTGCATTTTCGACCCGCGCAAAGGCCCACGTCTGCAGGCGGCGTTGCCAGCTCCGCCTCCGGGGAAATGCTCGGCGTCCGTAGGCGGAATACTGATGACATCTCCGGCCCCGACCCCGATAATCCGGGTGAATGACCGGTCGGGTGGTGTCATGTCCACTGTGTGGCGACGTAATCGGGGCATATGAGCCTCTGCTCGTCGTCGGCGGCGGTTCCGCGCGACGCAGTTCGCTCCTGCGGGAGCCTCTGCTGGTCTCGGGCCAGGATGTAATCGTGCATCATGCCTGCGGGCTCGAGCTGGGAATCTCATGCGCGGAGGGCGGTCTATCAGCGACCGCCGAGCCGTCCTCGCCGGACGCGTAGCGGCGCGGACGCCCGATTAGCGCCGCCGAGCTCCGCGCGCCGACTCGCGCGCGAGACCGCGTAGTTTTCCGAACCAGATCGGCGGAGTCTCCCCCCTCGATCGTCGTACTCTCCGGGGAGGTTGGTGCAGCCGCGCCGGGCTAAGTTGCAGTCATGCCAGCATCCCTCCACCTCGCGCAGCCCCCCACAAGTTCCGCCCGGGTGTACCAAGCCAGCGCTCCGATCCAGCTCGTGGTCGCGGATGATCACCACGCGGTGCGTCGAGCTCTGAGGCTCTGGTTGGAGAGCGAGAAGAATGTAGAGGTCATCGCCGAGGCAGCGGACGTGCCGACTGCGATCCGTCATGTCAAGCGCCATCTGCCGCACGTGCTCCTGCTCGATCTACGGATGCCCAACGGATCGAGTATCGAGGCAATTCGACGTTTGCGCGAGGAGGTGCCGGAAACCCAGATCGTGGTGGCGACGATGGAGGAAAGCCCGCTCTTTGCGCGCCAAGCGCTCGATGCCGGCGCGGTCGGATACGTCCTGAAGGACAACGCCGACACGGAGCTGGCAGCGGCGATTCGTTGCGCCGCGCGCGGCGAGGAGTATGTGTCGCCGTGCGTGGCGGCGCGCCTTGATGGGCTACGGCGCGCCGCCCAGGACGACGGTCTCAGTCCGCGCGAGACCGACGTCCTCCGATTGATCGCGTTGGGTCTCACCAGTGCTGAGATGTCCGCGCTGCTTCATCTCTCGCAGCGCACGGTCGAGTCCCATCGCCGGCGGATCCATCGCAAGCTCGGACTCGGCAAGCGCTCAGAGCTCGTCCGCTACGCCCTCGCCCGCCATCTGATCGGCGACTCCCCGGACGCCGCGCGCGGTTCAGCGTGATCGTCAGCCCGACCGTGCGTGGTTCGGGCTCGGCCGCGATCAGCCTCCCAGCACCCGACATCGGTGATCCGGAGTCCGGTCACCTTCACTCGCTTACGTTCTCGATCGCGGTCGCCGCCCACTCGGCCAAAACCACCGCCGCCCGTTCGTCAGCTTCGCTGAACTCACGCGCATCCTCCTTCTCGGCGAAGTACAGATTTCCCCACACCTCACCCCCGATCATGATCGGCACGCCGAGAAAGCTCCGCATCGGCGGGTGGCCGCCCGGGAAGCCATAGCTCTCAGGATGCTGCGCGACGTCGGCCAGTCGCAGCGGACGAGCATCCAATATCAGCACCCCCAGCACACCGCGACCGCGTGGCGGCTCGCCGATCGCGTCCCGCGTGGCCGAATCGACGCCCAAGGTAAGAAACCGCTCCAACCCGACCCTGTCCTCATCGAGCACACCGAGCGCGGCGTAACGCGCGCCGGTGATCGCGCGTCCCTCCTCGAGCACACGCTCGAGCAGACGCTCATAATCCGACTCGGCCTCGAGGGTCCTCCGTATCTCGAGCAGGCGCCTCAGCCTCTCGTGGTTCGGCGACTCGCTCATGAGCACGCGGCGCGAGCATAACCGTGCTTCTGCCGTCCAAATAGCGAGCGCCATCCGTAGGAAATACGCAATCAGCGACAGCTCGGTCGCCCCCGCCTCTCGCTCGACGATCACCCGGGGACGCTACTGGGCTGGCGTGACTCGTCGTGTGGGCGGTTTCCGCATGCGCGCACAGTGGCCGGTACAAACCACCGGGGCTCCGGCGGGGATCTACCGATGAAGCTCGCCGCGTTCAATGCGAGCCTTGCTGCGATTGCGATGACGAAACGGGAGCAGTCGAGTACCGAGCGGGAGCTAGCCCCGCTCCGCAAGGGTCTTCGCCTCGCGATGCGGAAGTGCCTGAACCTATCCGCCCGGCGATTGGTCGATGGCCACGCTCGTTGAGACGCGCGTGCCGTCGACGGGGACGGACTGGAGGTCGTTGACGCTGGCCACGGCCGCGGCGCTGTCGACCGACGATGTCCTGGGGCGCTTGGACAGCACCCCCGACGGCCTCTCGCGGGACGAATCCGGGGTACGGCTGGCCGAGGCCGGGCCTAACGCGTTGCGCAGCCACGGCGCGCGGCCGTTCACGGTGCTGATGCGTCAGCTGCGTAATCCGCTGTTGATTCTGCTTGTAACGGCGGCATTGATCTCGTTTGCCGTGGGTGAGCGCACGAGCGCGCTGATCATCCTTTTGATCATCGGTATGAGCGTCGGGCTCGGGTTCTTTAACGAGTACCGCTCCGAGCTGGCGGTCGAGGCGCTGCACTCCCAGTTGCGCCACACCGCGCTCGTGATGCGCGACGGCGAACCGGTCGCGGTCGACGTCACCGAGCTGGTGCCAGGCGATGTCGTGCAACTGGGCGTCGGTGATGTGGTGCCGGCGGATCTGCGGCTGCTGCGAGCCGAGGGCCTAGAGTGCGACGAGGCGGTGCTGACGGGCGAGTCTCTGCCGGCGGAGAAGCGCACGGATCCCATCACCGCCCCGGAGTCCTCGCTGGACCTCGCGTCGTGCGCGTTCATGGGCACCGTGGTGCGGGAAGGCAGCGGGCTCGGCGTCGTTGTGGTCACGGGCGGCCGGACTGAGTTCGGCGCGATTGCCATGAGACTCGGCGAACGCCAGCCACAGACTGCATTCCAGCTCGGTCTACGTGACTTTTCGCTCCTGCTGGTTCGGGTCACCGTCGTGCTGGCCGGCTCGATCCTGGTGATCAACGTCGCGCTCGGCCGCTCGTTGCTGGAGTCGGTGCTGTTTGCCCTGGCGATCGCGGTCGGTCTGACCCCACAGCTGCTGCCCGCGATCGTCACGATCAGCCTCTCGACCGGCGCTAAGCGGTTGGCGGAGCGCAAGGTGGTGGTCAAGCGGCTGGTGAGCATCGAGGACCTCGGCAACATCGTCGTGCTGTTCACCGACAAGACCGGCACGCTCACCGAGGGTCACATCACATTCGCTGCGGCTCTGGATGCCGACGGCCGGCCATCGGATGCGGTCCTGCGCGCCGGGCTGCTATGCAACGACGCGACCATCTCCGGCGGGCAGGTGGTCGGCGGCAACCAGCTCGATCGAGCGCTCTGGGACGCACCTGGCGCCCACTCGAGCGGCGTGGACAGCGCTCGCCGGCTGGCCGCGCTTCCGTTCGACTACCAGCGGCGACTAGCGTCGGTCCTGATCGAGCAGGACGGCCGGCGGCAGGTGATCGTCAAGGGCGCACCCGAGACGGTCCTCGCCCGCTGCGCGAGCGTCGTTGCAGGAGCGCAGGATGTGCTCGACCGCCAATTCGCCGCCGGCAGCCGCGTGATCGCCGTCGCGACGCGCCCCGCCGACGGCCGCACGACCCTGAACGCCGACGACGAACATGACCTCGAGCTCACAGGCTTCCTCACCTTCGTGGATCGCCCGAAGGCTGACGCGCAGGAAGCGCTCGAGCGGCTCAAGGTCCTCGACGTACAGGTAAAGATCATCACCGGCGACAATGACCGCGTCGCACAAAAGGTCTGCGCGGACATCGGCCTGAGCGTCGGGGGGACGCTCACCGGCTCCCAACTCGATCAACTCGACGACGCGCAGCTCGCAGCCGCGCTCCCGACCACGACGATCTTCGCCCGCGTGACCCCCGAACAGAAATCACGATTGATCAAGGCCCAACGGGCCGTCGGCTCGACCGTCGGGTTCCTCGGCGATGGCGTCAACGACGCCGTCGCGCTACACGACGCAGACGTCGGAATCTCGGTCCAGACGGCGACCGACGTGGCCAAGGACGCCGCCGACATCGTCCTGCTCGACAAGGACCTCGACATCCTCGCGACCGGGATCGTTGAGGGCCGACGCATCTTCGCCAACACGATCAAATACGTGTTGATGGGGACCTCGTCGAATTTCGGAAACATGTTCAGCGCCGGCGGCGCCTCGCTGTTCCTGAGCTTCCTGCCGATGCTCCCCACCCAGATCCTGCTCAACAACCTGCTCTACGACGCGAGCGAGATGGCGATCCCCACCGACAACGTCGACGAAGAGCAACTCCAGCGCCCGGCCCACTGGGACACCGCCTTCATCCGCCGCTTCATGATCTTCTTCGGCCCGATCAGCTCGATCTTCGACTTCGCGACGTTCGGGATCATGATCTGGGTCTTCCACGCCCACGCGCCGCTATTCCGATCGGGCTGGTTTGTCGAATCGCTCGCGACGCAATGCCTGATCATCTTCGCGATCCGCACGCGCCGCGTCCCGTTCTTCCACAGCAGACCCAGCACCCCACTCGCGCTCGCCACCATGATCTGCGTCACGATCGGCGTTCTGCTGCCGTTCTCCCCACTCGCTCATCTGCTCGGGTTCGTCCCGCTCCCCGCCGGCTTCCTCGCCGCACTCGCGGTGATGATCGTCCTCTACCTCGTGCTCGTCGAGCTCGGCAAACTCCGCTTCTACCGCGTCCGGCCGCCCGGCCCGACGCTGGCTCGCCGCCGGCCCCCACGCGAACACTGGATACTGCACCGCGCAACCCGCTGGAGCATCCCCGGCCGTCCGCGCCGCCCAAGGCCCGTCCAGCAACCCTAGGGCGATCAGCGCTCGGGCCGTGGCCGGCACGCGTAGAACACCCGTCACAGTGGCAGACCAAAGTCTCACACGTGCGTCATCGACGATCGCGGATGACGGCTCGTTGCTGTACTCAGACGGCACGATCCACCCGATCACACTTCGCGTCTGAGCGCAGGATAGTCCTGTGGTTCACGCTAACAACGGCGAAGTGAGCGATATGTCCTACCGGATAGTCCCGGTCGCGGCGGCGCCTGGCACCCGGCTGAGTAGTTGATGTAACGCCGAGTCTCCACGTGGCCCGCGTCAGGTCGCCGGCGAGCGCTTTCGCGAGTCAGAGATTTATCCCGACGGCTCCCATGGCGACCGAGCGCATGCCCGGCCACGGGCGGTGCTAGCCGCGACGGCGTCGGGCTGCTAAAGCCCGCCCCACTGCTCCACCAAGAAAAGGGGCACGGGCTCGGGCCGATCCTGGCTTCCGGAGTGCACGAGAAGCACCACGATCGTCAGCGCCTAGCGACGTGGCTGCTCACGCAGAGAAAGGAGGAGACAGACCCCAACGGCGATGGCACAAGCCATCGGGTTGCCGACCTGAAGGTACAGCCGGTCTCAGGAGCCCCGCCTTAGCAGCCGACCGAGTCCCGGAGGGCCCGACAGGCCTCAGCCATTCGCGCCTCGGACAGCGTAGTGACGCGTCGCCGCAAGGCCCGTCTGGGGATGGTGTGGATGTTGTCGAAGTTCACTACACAATCACTCGGCACACGGTCGCGATCGGCCCACAGCTCGAGTTCAGAGACCAGATCCCGCTTTGTACGAGTCAGCGCGGCGACCGTCACAGATCGGATCCGCTCTGCAACTGGATCGCGCGTCAGCACGAGCACCGGGCGATCGCCGCCAGGCGTCGCAGCGAACCAGATCTCACCCCGTTTCATCGTCGGCGGCGCCGGCCCAATCCGACCAGTCCTCCGCCGGACCCCAGTCAGCGATCTCGGCAAGCGAGAGTTCAGAATCCGTTGCTGGGAGCCGGTCGTAGTGATCCCCCTCGAGTTGACTGCGGAGCGTCACGAGATGCCGATGTAGCGCCTCTCGCAGGAGCTCTGACCGGTCCACCCCGAGTCGATCCGCCCACTTCTGTGCTTCTGCTGCTTCGTTGGCTGCGGCCCGAAAGCTGAGCATCGTCATACGCCAAGCGTACCACGTATTACAGATGGCAAAGCAGGCCGGCGGCGTGGCCGAACAACGCGCCGTTGGTAGAGGAATGACGGCGCACGCAACTCGTCCGGCTCGCGTAATTCAGACCGTCGTGAGCCTGACCCGAGAAGGCGCCGACGTTGCCTTATCTCCGGGGACGAAGGGCTCGAGGATCCCGGGAGGTCAGGTGACTGGTCATTCCACGCCTCAGCAGGACCCGGTTCTGCGCCTCTCCCGCAGCGTGTAACCAGCCGAGTCCGCTAGACGCAGCCCGCGGAAGCCGGTAGCCGATCCGATCTGCTCCGTCCGCGTCTCGCACGCCCAATCGCCCGAATGCCGCCTACACGGCCAAACCGCTACTGGTCGCGGGAGAGAATAGGGCAGGCCTGCGCGGCGATCCCGCCAAGCGCAGGCCGCGGTGCTTCGCCACAACCCACGATCGCCTCCGCTCAGAGCGTCGGCTCTTGCGACAGATTCGCCGGCGTCGCCTTCGTTGCCGCCGGGATGGCCGGGCGCGGTCTGCCACTCCGGGTGGCCGCGGGACCGGAGGAGAAGTGACGAGCGACCAGAACGGGGGCAGCGAAACAGCTCAGCCTTCGTGATTGGGGAAGTGTTGGGGGTGCCGCCAGAGCCGGGCGCAAGGGAAGGTCGCTCCTGGGCGACGGCGGGCGCGGCGGGCGCCGCTGTCGTCGTGCTCGACATGCACGCCGCTGCCTAGGGTACGCGTCCCAGGTCTCCGAGCGTTCGACCGCCTGACGGGACGGCCCGCGCGGAGCCTCGGCGCCGTGCTTTTGGAGCAGCTGGCGGTCGCGTCATGACTGCTGGGCTCCGTGGCGGATTCGCTCGCGTGTCTCCGAGTAGCGGAGGAACTCGAAGGCGATCAACCCACAGGCCGCCGCGGTGATGATCCCGAGCGCTGCCAGAGCGGGGATCCTGGTGGTTGCCGGGATGAGGCAGCAGAGCACGGCGGCGACGACCAGGCGCGGTCGATTCAATGAGCCGATGTTGCGGCGCTTGAACGCGCTTAGCGCGACCAGATAGAGCGCTACGCCGCCGCAGAGAGCGGCCGCGATGACCGGATGCAGGTGGCCGCTCACGTGGAGGAGCGTGCGCTTGACGCCGATCGCGAACAGGATGATCCCTGTGATCATCGGGAGGTGCAGATAGGTGTAGGAGTCCCGCGCCATGAGCACCTGAGCCCGAGCATCCGCCCGGCGTAGCCGTCGTTCGGCGATGATCGCGACGATGTCGAAGTAGGCCCACCAAAGTGCGCCCGCGATCGCCATTCCGAGCAGGACGCCGACGACCTCACCGGCGTTGAGCCGGACGCCTGCCGCCCCCACACCCACCGCGACGATCGACTCACCCAGTGCGATGATGATCACGGCACTGTGGCGCTCGGCGAAGTGGCCGGGCTGGACCCGCCATCCCTGCACCCCCCGGAGCACGAGCCCACCATAGTCGACGGTCAACGCGGCCACCCAGCAGAGCGCTCGGGGTGTCCCGCTCAACGCGCCGGCCACCACCAGTAACGCAGCGGCAGGGAGCATCGTAGACCCGAGGCGCCAGACGACGGTGAGTAACACGCGGTCGTCGCGCGCTCGGGCCACGGCCGCGTAGCAGCCGACGTGGAGTGCGCGCACGACGAAGTAGGCAACGCCGAAGATCAGACCGTAGCGGCCGAAGGCGTGCGGCACCGCGAGCGACGCGATCAGCATCGCCGCCATCGCGGCGAGCAGGATCACCCGAACGAGACCATCGTCGGTGTGGGCGGTGTTTCCCAGCCATGCGTACGCGGACCAGGCGAACCAGAGGACGGCCAGGATCGCGAGGCCCTCAACGAGACGCGTCCAGGACGGCCGTGCCGAGACGTAGCCGGTCACCTGCGTTATCGCGAACACGAACACGAGATCGAAGAACAGCTCCAGGGGCGTGACGCGCTGCTCGAGTTCCTCCGGGCCCTCGATCAGACCTTCGGGGATCCCGGCTCGACTGACGTGCTCGCCGGGCCGCGGCTCCGCTGGTACCGCCACTGCTACTTACTCATGCCGCTCTGGGTCCAGCGCTCGAACACCTCGACCCATTTGCTCGGCCATGCTCCGTCGCAGGGCATAGTCCCGGCCTTGACGCGCTCGAGGATCGCCTGGGCGTTGTTGCGGACATCGTCGTAGGACCAGAGGTCGAAGGCGAACTTCATCGACTTGCGATCTCGTTCGCGGAACAGCGGCTTGACGTGCTGCTCGAAGCCGACCGCCTCGTCCGGTCGGGGAAGCTCGACCCCGGGCTCCGGCGTCTCGGCTCCCGAGGGCTCCAGCGCGGACACGCGTGAGCCGGGCGTCGCGTCGCACACCCACCACCAACGCGGCATCGGCATGTGCGGCGGGGGCTTGGCGCCAAGCTGGGAGTTTTCGAGTGCGATCCGCGATCCCCATTCGATGTACGAGCGGAACGCGGCCTGAAACTCGGCGTCGCTCGGAAGCCCTGCCTCCTGCGCCGCGACGCAGATGAGCTCCACCCACCGCGCGCGCTTGTCCTCGGTCAGCGCTTTGCCGAGGTGTTGGGAGATCATCCGGTCATAGCCCCCGTAGGTCTCGCTGTAGAGCTTCGGGCCGCCGAACACCTCGCCCAGCCAGCGGGCCACGCGGACCGGGTGGTCGGGCGACATGTTGGCGAACAGCGGCGCCAGCAGCGGGTCCTCCGGGACGTGTTTCTCGTAGAAGACGCGCGTCATCCGGGTCAGCGCAGGGAGTCCGCCCGCCCATTCGAACAATGTCGGGGTCGTGTCTGTATCTGGAACCGGATCCTTGAAGTCGATGTACCAGTGCATGCCGCTGCAGAACGGCTTGTTCTGGGAGTGGCCGCAGCGGCACAGGGCGTAGTGCTCGAGCGAGGATCCCTCGGCGCGCTTGACGAGTTCCCCCTGCTGGTTGGTCAGCCGAATCCCTCCGGTGATCCTGTAGGGGCCGTCCTTGGTGACCTCGATCGCCGGCTCGCGGGTGTGCTCCCAGTCGACCTGGTCGCGGGCTTCGACCCCATCGACCGCGTAGCTGAGCGCGCCGGAGGGACAGTCGCGGACGGCACGGATGATGTCGTCCATCCGCCCGCCGCTCGGGGTCACGAATGCGCCTTCGGTGTGAAAGACCGTATTGAGGCGGTCGGTGCAGAAACCCGAGTGTTGACAGATGCCGCGGTTGTCGAACACCGTCAGCTGGACCCCTTCGAACCTGTCGCGCTTGTCGCGAACGCGTTTGGGGTCCTTGCGGTCGGTGAAGCCGTTGCTGGCGCAGGCGCCGTCGCATACCGGCTTGATCTCTGACCCGCCACAGCGGCAGAGTGCCACTTGGGGGGTGACCTGGATCTCCCCTCCGAGCCAGTCGCGCACGCGTTCGGCGTTCGTGACCAGGTAAGGCCCGTTGTGAGCACATCGGATCTCCCGAGCTCGCCCAGCCAGAAGCTTGCGAAGCGTGGCCAGCCGCGCGCCACGCACGTTGGCGGGCACGACGCCGAGGGCAAGATCCTGCAGGGCCGCCGTGGCCTCCATTAGCAGCGTCTGAGCTCCCGGGGCGCCGTCCCATCCCGCGAGCGTCGTGGTCGCATCCTGAGCCAGCTTCCACAACTGCGCGTGGAGCGCCGTCGCCCCCGTGTCCACGCCGGCAGTATGCGCGAGCTTCGTTCGCGTGCGTAACCGCTTGCCGCTGATGGCCTCCGCCAGCGGGCGGAGCACGCTTTCGACCAGGCGCCGGGCCGTCTCGCCGCCACCGGCCTCCACCGCGGCGAGCCGCGCTCCGTCGAACAGCGCCGCAAGCCGCTCACTCGACGGACCCGCCGCCTCGGCGCTGGCGACGGCGCGCGCCAGCGAAGCAGTTCGCCTCGACAGCACCTTGCCCGCCGCCGCATCGGCCGTGACCGCGGCCGGCGCTTCGTCGCGCGACGCGAACCGGCTCCTCGCGCCCCAGTCGGCAAAGTGTGCGGCCAGCGAGTCCGCCACGTCGTTCAGTGCCTCCCGGACCGGGTCGAGCTCGCCGGCGACCGAGTCGGTGGCTATCTCGTGCACGAGCGCGCAGAACTCCGCCGTCTCGCGGAGACGCTCCTCGAGCAGCGCCCAAGCGGCCTCGCGATGCGGCATCAGGTAGTCGTTTTCGTAGAACAGCTCGAAGCTCGGTCCGGCGGTCATGCCGGGATGATCCGGCCCGACCGGCAGCGTCGTGAGGAGGTTCCCGAGCGGCCTGAGCACCCGCAGCATGATCCCGACGGTCGCGTCGGCCAGCGTAGCCAGCTGCTCGTCACTCTCCTCCGTGTGTGCGAAATAGCGCTCGAAGATCTGCAGCAGGATCTCGTAGCTCACGTTGAACAGGTCCCCGCAGCGCGACGTGACGCGCTCGCTGATCTGCGGCACCGTCTCCTCCTGCCCACCGCGCCGGACGGTGGCGAACATCACCGGTCGGACCGGCTCGAACTCCGGGTTCGCCGCGACCATCTCGCGGTACTCGTCGAGGATCTGGACGAACTGGCCGAAATGCGCTTGCTCCCAGTGACCGCGCGCGCCCTCGCCCTGCTCGAGGATCGTGTCGATCGCCTTCTGTGCACTGGCCAGATCGGTCACCACCACGAGCTCCGGCCAGCGGAAGTTGTCCGGGATTGCCTGGGCCCGCGCCGGCCCTACGAACAGATTCTCCTCGCCCACCTTGTCGGCGAGGTGCCTGAAGCCATTCTCGATCGACCGATACAGATGCCCGACGGTCGCGAAGTCCTGCGGCTGAGGCACGATGTCCCGCTCGGACATCAGCGGCACCGCCTCATGCGCCGGCACGTCGAGCCCCGCGGCGCCCTCGTACTCCATCCCCTCCGGCCGCTCCAAGAAGATGAAATGCTGCAACGCCTGCTCGCCGAACGGGACGAGGGTCAGGTTCACCCCGGCCGGATAGTGGTGGGCCGGGGCCGGCAGGTTCGGCCGGCCAAAGTGCGGCGCGGCGCCGATGGCCGAGAGCAAGTTGTGCACCAGCGCCAGGTGGAGCATCTCCTCGGTGGCGACGTGGGAGATGTTCTTCCGCCAGCGTTCGACGGCGGCGAGCTCGCCGGAGGTGAGTCCCTCGTCCTCGCGCTGCTTGAGCGAAAACGCCGCGAACAGGTACTGGCACATAATCCCGTGCTCCAGCTCCGCCGCCTCGCACAGCATGTAGATCAGGGCCTCGCGATGCTCAATCACGAACGGCGCCTCAGGCGCCGCCCTGCCTGCACGCAAGGCGAGCACCTCCGCCAGGCGACCCCGCCCGCCAGGATTCGAAGGATGGACTGGTCGCGACGTCGTCATCGGAATGCCTGACGCCTCATGCTGATCAATCTCTCAGACGCCGAGGGGCTACGGGACCTTCCGGCCGGAATACTGCTACTGGCCCGTGATCAGCCGTCCGTCGCGCACCACAACCGCTTTGAACAGCCCGCCCTGAACACTGGGCGACTACCTTGGGCACGGCGGCGGACATCACGACAGCAGGACTGTACAGCATCGCTGTCGAATACCTGTGAACGAGATGAAACTGCCCAAGAGCCTGTCCGCGCGAACCTCATACCTGCTCGGCCGCGCCGCCGCGCGGGTACAAGCACTGGGCGAGCACGACCTCGGGCCGCTCGGGATTACGCCGCGCGAGTACAGCGTGCTCGCGGTGCTCGCCGAGCATTCGCCGCTGTCGCAGACGCAGGTGGCCGAGATCCTCGGGCTCGACCGCACGACGATCCTCAAGCTCGGCGCGTCGCTCGAGCGCAAGCGGCTGGTGGTCCGCGACCGCGACGCCAGCGACGCGCGTGCGTACGCGGTGGCGCTCACGCCCGCCGGAGATCGGCTCCGCGCAGACGCGTTCGAGCTGCTGCTCGCCTGCGAAGCGCGGTTCTTGACCCCGCTCAACCGCAGCGAGCGCAAGCAGTTGCACGACCTCCTGGCGCGCGTGATGGACCAATGACGGAATGGGACGCAGCGACGGCGCGATCCGGGCAGCGACTCAACGTCGTCAGGATCCGCGGATCTCGACGGCGGCAAGGTTGTATGGATCGTTGCGTGGGCTCGTGTCGAGGATCGTGACGGTCGCACCGGCAACGCCTGTCGCCTGTGTGGTCGTCTGAAGCCAATATGTGGCGCGTCCACTGTCCAATACCTGCTGGACCAGCGCTTGGTGGGCTGCCGGCGTCCGCGGCGTCGACTTGGCCGGGTCGTCACCCACGGCGATGACCTTCGAACTCGCCCCGGTGGTCGTGAGGCTGAGGGTGGGTCGGCCTTTGGGCGCGCCAGAGGTTCGCGCGGATCCGACCGGAGCGGCGTTTCTGAATGCGATGACGGTGAGTGCCTCGCCGTAGCCCCGCTCGGCCGGACGGGCGGTTATAGCAACCCGGGACAGCCGCGCACTGGCGACGGTGCTCCATATCTCGGCGTCGCCGCGTGACGTGTTGGCTCTCGCGACCAACGTCCAGGACAGGGTCCCACCGGCTATTCGAGAGGTCTGCTTTCGGTGTGCTGGCCCGTTGGCGGCCACGAAGGCCAGGAGTCGATCGCCAGCCGCCGCGGTCGAGAGTCGTACCCGTGCCGATCCCCGGCCACGGGTGCTGGCCCGCGCATCGATGATCGGCCCTGTCGCGGCGGTGTTCACGGTCAGTGTGAAGGGCTGGGCCGCACTCGGCGCGACGCCGTTGTCGGCGTGGATTACGACTGGGACGACTCCGGTCACGGCGCCGGGCGTGACGGTCAGGGTGGCCGTGCCGTCGTGGTTGTCGAGGAAGGTCATGCCGCTGGGCAGCGCCCCCGTCTCGGTGATCGCCGGGGTCGGCTGGCCGGTCGTGGTGATGGTGAAGGTCCCGCCGCGCCCGCTGGTGAACGTCGCGCTACCCGGACTGGTGATTGCTGGTGCGACCGGTCGCGGCAGCACCGATATCTGGTACGCCGGAGTCACCGCGTCGGGGCTGACGCCGTTCGACGCGACGACAGCAAATATGAACACCGCCGTCCCAGGCGGCGGAGTTCCAGAGACCACGCCGGTCCGCGGATCGAGCGATAGCCAAGTCGGCGCACCGGCCGCGAGCGCGAACGTCGGGGTTGGGTTCCCGGACGCGGTGAACGCATAGGAGTAGGTGCTCCCCGCAGTTGCCGTCAGGGGCGGGTTGTTCGCAGTGAACACTGGCGCGGCCGTCGGGGGGGCGACGGTGTTCAAGTCGGCGAACTGCGCGGTGCCCGAATGTCCGGGGGTTGCGCCCGATGCCCCTGGTGCACCGGCGGTCCCGGGGAGTCCTGGTGCACCCGATCGTCCGGCCGGAAGACCGGCGCCACCACGCCCTGGAGCGCCCGCGTGACCGCCGCTCCCGTCGACGCCGGGTCGCGAGACGCCGGCGCCCGCTCCAGCGGTGACCTCGTTCGACGCGTAGGTGTTGGCCGAGTCGGTCGTGAGGGGCACCGTGGTATAGAGGCCCCCGCCGAAGGCGCCGCCGCCGTTGCCGCCGCCGTTGTTCGCACCGCCGTCCGCGCCGCGACCGCCGTTGCCGCCCTTGCCGCCGTTGCCGCCCGGCAGGCCGTTGATCGGGTCGCCGACGCCGCCGTCGGCGCCGTACCCGGCCGCACCGCCGGCCGCTGACCCGCGCCCGCCGTCGGCCGCGATCCCACCCGCACCCCCCATCGCCCCATCGGAGCCGAACTGGCCACCGGTCAGCCTCAGCGTTGCGGCGTTGTAAACAGCCCCGCCGCGGGCGGTCCCGCCGTCTCCACCCCGGCCGGCGCTCCCGGCGACACCGGAATTTCCGCCGTTACCGCCATTGCCTCCCGCGCCACCGGCTCCGTTGTCGCCCTCGGTCCCGCCGTTGCAGCCAGGGCCACCCGCGCCCCCTGGCGCGCTGGTCGACCCGGTCGGCCCGGGACCCCCGCCCCCGACTCCGCCGACGCCGCCCGCTCCGCCGCTGCCGCCGGTGGGGGCCGGGCCGCCGGGACCGCCGTTCACCTGGTCGTTGGTGAGGTGCGCGGAGCCTGAGACGGTCGCGTCGCCCGCGTTGTAAAGGCCTCCGCCCTCGGCCGCACCGCCGGGATTGCCCGAGCCACCAGGAGCGCCGGCGCCGCCGGGACCCCCATCGCCCGCGTTCCCGCTCGAACCGCCGCTGCCAGCCGGACCGCCGTCATGAGAAGCGCCGGGTGGGGGCTTTGGGCAGGTGCCAGCACCGCCGTTTCCGGCGGCGCCGGGGAAGCCGCTGCCGATCCAGCCGTCGGGCGCGAGCCCACCGCCACTGCCACCGTTTCCGCCCGGACCGCCGGTCCCCCCGGGTCCGCCGGCGCGGGCTGGACCTCCCGTCGCGGTGTTGTGGTCGAGGGCGGTCCCGCCAAGAACGAGGGTCGCTCCGGTCGCGTTGAAAATGCCCGCGCCGCGGGCGGCGCCGCTCGCCCCGCCCGGGCCGCTGCGGCCGCCTGCGCCGCCGGGACCGCCCGCGGATGTGTCGCCGCCCCGGCCACCGTTGCCGCCGTCGCCGCCGTTGCCCCCGTCGGACGGGCCGTCCGCGCCGGGGCCGCCTGCTCCCCCGCCTCCGCCTCCGCCGGTGACGTTGAACTGACCGGCGCCATCGCCGCCGCCACCCCCGGCTCCGCCCATCCCGCCCGCCCCGGCGGCACCCCCGGTCGCCGTGGCGAACGACAGAACGCTCGCGCTGTCAAGCGTGGCGCTGCCCGCGTTGTCGATGCCCGCACCCTCGCCGCTGCCGCCATCGCCGCCGCGGCCACCGGCACCGCCGCTTCCGCCGCTCCCACCCCGCGCGCCGAGGCCGCCGTCGCCGCCGTCGCCGCCCGCGCCGGCGGCGTCGTTGATGACCGTGCCCCCCGGCGCGTCGCCGCCGCGACCGCCCAGACCGCCCAGACCGCCCAGAGTTGGCGCTCGTCCCCCTTGGCCGCCCGAGCCGGCCGCGCCCCCGACAGACAATGAGCTCTCGATGGTGCTTTGGGACACGATCAGGACTCCCGCGTTCTCGATTGCGCCGCCTCTGGCCGCCCCGCCGTTACCGCCGACACCCGCATCGCCTGCGTCGCCGTTGTTGCCTCCAGGACCACCCGGCCCGCCGGCGCCGCCCGAGGTTGCCTTGTTGACTGTGTCGAAGAGATCGGCCCCGGCGCCCGGACCGCCGTCGCCGCCCACCCCGCCGGCGCTCCCGCCTCCGCTCGCGCCGCCAAGCCCGCCGTCGCCTCCTGCGCCTCCGACCGTGCGATTGCCGGTCAGGATCACGTTGTTGAGGGTCAGCGTCCCGGCGTTGTAGATCGCGCCGCCGAGCGCGTCGCCGCCCGGGCCACCCGCGCCGCCCGCGCCCCCGAGGCCGCCGGCACCGCCCGCTCCTCCCGGCGAGCCGGCCGCGCCGGGCGTCGCAGGAGTCAGGAGCGTGGCCTGATGACCGGCCGCGCCCGCCATTCCGGTCCCGCCCACGCCGCCGGCGCCGCCGGGGCCGCCCTGGCCCCCAGGGCCGCCGGCGCCCCCATCGGCTTCGTTACTGGCCAGCGTGACTCCGTTGAGCGTCACCGCTCCAGACTGGATCAGGATCGAGCCGCCCCCGGCGACCCCGCCCGCGATGCCGGCGCCCGCCATCCCGCCGCCTGCGCCCGCGTCTCCCGGCGATCCGCTCGCTCCATCGGCCCCTTTTGCTCCGGGCAGTCCGGAACCTCCGGGCATCCCCGCCGCGCCCACCGCAAGCCCCGACTGCAGCTCCAGTCCGCCGATCGTCAGATTGCCGCCGGTTACGACGAAATGGCGCGAGGCATGGCCGCCGCTGAGGATGACCCTGAAGCGTCCGGACTCCACGTCGACCGTCAGCCCGGGGCCAACGACGACCGGGCTCGTCAAGGTCACCGTGCAGTCGAGGCCGAACTGCACCGTGCCGCCGCCCGCGACAGCGGCCTTGAAGCTGGCTTCGTCGCACGTCGTCACCGTTGTCGCAGACGACGCGACGGCGGTCGACGTCGCCAGCGCGACTGCGATGTAGGCCGCCAGAACCATGATCGCGGGTGCGCGCGTCACGGAGCACGAACGACGCCACCAGCCGCGCGACCGACTCAGTGTTCGCATGTTTGCTCGCCGCCATCCACGGCCTGGCGCCGGTCGATGCCCATGTCCGCGACGCGCTCGAGCGCGTCGAGCAGTTCGAGCCAGCCGTAGAAGCAGCTCGTCGAAGCGCCGTCGATCGCGAGCCTCCCGCTGATTGTGCGCGGGGTCCGTGTGATCTCCAGCACGACGCGGACCGGCGGTGGAACGCTCACGGCCGTGAGCTTCCGGCAGCGGGCGCGCCCGCGCATCGGGAGGCACCCTAGAGTTCTGTCGGGCTTCCCTACTGTTTGACCGGGCCGGAGTCCGGCGTGCCGAGACCCAGCGCGGCGTGGAGTTCTTGGCGGCTGTGAATCGACAGCTTCGCGTAGGCCTGAGACAGTTGCGCTTCGACCGTCTTGGCAGAGACGAACAGCGCCTGTGCAATCTCGCGGTTGCCGAGCCCACCGGCGGCCATTCGCGCGGTCCGCAGCTCCGCGGGCGTGAGCGCCTCTGGGCCGCTCAGCGCCGTCCGTCGGGGGCGGGCCCCGCTCGCCACGAGCTCCAGCCGGGCGCGTTCGCTCAGTGCTCCAGCGCCGAGCTCGCCGGCGATCGAGATCGCCTGGGTCAGCGGCGAGCGAGCCTCGATGCGCTGGCCCCTGGTCCGCAGGCTCTCGCCGAGGTTGATGAGGGCCCGGGCGTGCTCGAGTCGCGCCGGCGTCCGCTCCAACACTCCGACGGCCTGTCGCAGCTGGGCAAGGCCTCCATCTCCGCCTTCCAGGCGCCCCGCCAGCGACAACGCGATCCCGTGCCGTCGTGCAGCGCCGAATGCCACCGCGTCGGCAAGCTCGCGCGTGGCCAGCTGCCTCGCGTCACCAGCTCGGCCCAGCTCCAGGAGCGCGTCCACGGCGCTCGGCACCCAATCGGTCAGGACGCTGAGCCACCACCCCGCCGCGACCATCCGCCGGTCCGCGTCGAGCAGATCCTCGAGGCCGCGGTCGAGGTCACCGGCCGCGACGAGCGCACGTCCCCGATGCGCAAGCACGACCACCGCGAAGGATCCGGTCAGGGCCGCGCGATCGAGCTTCACCGGCTCGAGCAATCGCAACGCCGCGTCCACGTCGCCACGCTCGAGCAGCACGACCGGAAGCCATTGCCGCAGCGCGACGTGTTCGGTCCCGAGCTCGCGCCCCAGCTCCAGCGCCCGTTCGGCGTAGGCGTGAGCAAGATCCAGATCCCCAGCGCGGAAAGCCGTCTCCGCGCGCACGACCGCGAGCTGCATGAACATCGACGCCAGGCCGCGGCGCTGGGCTTCGACGATCCCGGCATCGACCGCGTGATCGGCGTTCGCAAGACGATCGGCCATGCATAACGCGGCTGTGGCAGTGACGTAGCCGTCGTCCAGCCAGCGCGAGAGCATGCGCTCGTCTCGCAAGGCCAGCTCGGCCAGTGCGCCGGCGTCGTGGGCGGACATACCCGTCACGGCACCAGTCACGGCGAGGGCCGCGAGCGTTCGCGGATCGCGGACCGCGCCGCGCCTCGCCGCGCCGAAATGCCGCTCGGCACGGGCCAGCAACAACGGAGTTGCCGCCAGCTCATCGAGGCCGCCCGCGATCAGGGCCGCCTCCAGCTGCTCGACCGTGTCCGCGTCCAGGTCCTGTTCGCGCTCCAACGCCTCCTCGAGCACCGCTCGCCCGTCCTGATTCCGGATGACCGCGAACAGCGCCAGCGCCAGCTCCAGCGAGATGTCCGCGCGCTGACGTGGATCGTCCGCTAGCGCCAGCGCCTCGCGGAGCGGTGCGAAATCGGTGACGATCGGAGCCAGACACTCTGCCCGCCCCAGCTCCAGCAGCACGCCCAGCCTGGACTCTTTCGAGGGAGGCTCCGCAAGCGCACGCCGCAGATACGAGACGGCGAGCTCGGGGGCGCCGCGCGCGAGCGCCTCCCGGGCGGCGCTGCGAAGCACATCGACACGCACTGGCTCCCCGTACGGCTCGGTCGCCAGCAGGTGCAGCGAGACCCGCTCGGGACCCGCACCGTCCGCGACCAGCAGGTCCGCGGCGCGTCCGTGCATGGCGGCAAGCCGCGAAGGAGGCAGCTCCGCCGTAAGAGCCTCGGCGACGATCGGATGAATGAAGGACAGCGCTCGTCCCCCCGTGAGCAGATCGGCCGCGCGCAACGCGTCCGCTGCCGCCTCGACCTGATCCCGCTCCAGGCGCGCGAGCGCGGCCGCGTGGCGCAGCGCACAACCCGGGCCGAGGACAGCTACCGCCTGTGCGAGCCGCTCACAATCGGAACCCAAGCGCGCAAGACGCACGAGCACCGTCCGACCGACCGCGCCGGCGCCGAGCTCCCGGACACTCTTCGCAAGCTCGAGGCTCGGGCGCTCCCGCTCAGCCGCGAGCGCCAGTGTGAGCTCCCGCAAGTAAAACGGGTTCCCGCCGGTCGCCTCCCAGCAAGATCGGCACAGCTCGCGGTCGGCGCGGGCGCCCAGCCGCCGGCGGACGAGCGCGACGCTCGCATCCTCGCTGAGCGGCGAGATCCGCAACTCCCGGCCGCCAAGCTCGAGGAGCGGGCCGAGTGCGGGAGCCGCACTGAGCGTGTCCCCACCGCGCATCGCGATCACCAGCAACACCGGAAGTGGACCCACCCGTCGCGCGAGATATGCGAAGAACCCCGCCGACGCGTGGTCAAGCCACTGCCCATCATCAACGAATAACGCCAGCGGGGCGTGCTCCGCCAGCCCGGCCACAAGCCAGTACAAGCCGTGCAGGACCGACGCCGCGGGAGGCCGCTCGGCAAGTTCCCCACCCTCGGTGCGGAACACCGGCGCGGCAAGCCCCGCAGCCCCCTCCCACGCCGCCTGGCCCGCCTCCCGAACGCGAGGCCAGAGCAATTCGCGCACGGTGGCGAAAGACGAACCCATCAGCAGCTCGTCAGCGATCGCTCGCAACACGACCAGCCGACGTTTCTCGGCCGCCTGGGCGCAGGCGTCCAGCAGTGAGGTCTTCCCGATCCCGGCGGGACCCGTGATCAGGACAAGGCCGCCAGCGCCGCCGCGAGCCGCGTCGAGCAGCCCGTCGACGACGGCGAGCTCCTGCTCACGCTCGAACAAAGCGCCCGAGCCAAGCGATCCAACCCGCGCCGGCACCGCATTGGCTCCAACGCTGACTCCCATCTTCCAGCCATTATCCAGCCCTCCCTGCACATACGATGTATCAGCGTGTCGGGTTCGCCGAGAGGGTCTTGACGTGTTCACCAAGCGGCCTGCGATGCCCAGCAGGCCGAGGACGCCGCGCGTCGAGCAGATCGCCGTCGCGCTACTCCGAGGCCCGGCGACGTGAGGCCCGTAGAGGTCGACGCGTTCGCTTTCTGGCTCCGCTCGCCGGGCTGCGGAGAGATCCGACCCGTGACGCTGTCCGCTCCGGGTCAGGACGAGGTCATGGTGCGCACGTTGCGCTCGGGCGTCAGCCGAGGCACCGAGACGCTGGTGTTTCGCGGCGGCGTGCCGCCGGCCCAGTACCTCGCCATGCGGGCGCCGTTTCAGGAAGGGGACTTCCCAGGACCCGTCAAGTACGGCTACCTGAACGTCGGCACCGTGGAGCAGGGACCGCCGCAGTTGCGCGGCCGCACGGTGTTCTGCCTCTACCCGCACCAGACCGCCTACGTGGTTCCGACCCGGGAGGTGACGGTCGTACCCGAGGATGTTCCGCCCTCCCGCGCCGTTCTCGCGGGCACCGTTGAGACCGCCGTCAACGCCCTGTGGGACGCCGCGCCGTTGATCGGTGACAGGGTCGCGGTCGTCGGTGCCGGGATGGTCGGCTGCTGCGTCGCGCGCCTTCTCAGCCGATTCCCGGCGATGCAGGTCACGCTTGTAGACGTCGACGGCGCCCGGGCCGACGTCGCATCCGCGCTCGGCGTCGACTTCGCGCTGCCGGCCGACGCCGCCGACGGTTGCGACCTGGTCGTGCATGCCAGCGCGACGTCGGCCGGGCTTCAGCGATCGCTCGACCTGCTCGTGCCCGAGGGCACCGTCATCGACCTCAGCTGGTACGGCGACCGCGAGGTCCGACTTGCGCTCGGTGGCGCGTTTCACTCCGGTCGGCTCGCTATTCGCGCGAGCCAGGTCGGCATGGTGTCGCCGGCCCGCCGGGGGCGACACACCACGGCCGACCGGCTGGCCTTGGCGCTCGAGCTCCTGCGCGACCCAGCTTTCGACGTGCTGATCACGGGGCACTCTCCGTTCGCCGAGCTGCCCGACGTAATGGCCCGGCTAGCCGCAGGGAGCCTGCCGGCGCTCTGTCACGCCATCACCTACGACGGGAGTTAGAGCATGTTCAACGTGACCGTCCGCGATCACATGATGATCGCCCACAGCTTCCGCGGCGAGGTGTTCGGGCCCGCACAGCGCCTGCATGGGGCGACCTACGTTGTCGACGCCACCTTCCGGCGCGCGGAGCTCGACGCCGACAACATCGTCGTAGACATCGGTCGGGCATCGGAGGAACTGCACTCGGTGCTGGCCGACCTCACCTACCGCAACCTCGACGACGAGAGCGCCTTCGCGGGTATGAATACGTCCACGGAGGCACTTGCCCGGGTGGTCGCGGATCGGCTCGCCGAACGGGTGCACGCGGGCGCGCTCGGCGAAGGCGCTCGAGAGCTCGACGGGCTCCTCGTCACGCTGCACGAGTCGCACGTCGCCTGGGCGAGCTACGAGCGGCCCGTGTGATAACCGTGCACGCCGTCCTTCCGGACGGCATCGACGATCCGGCCCGGCCGAGCGGAGGCAACGTGTACGACCGGCGCGTCTGCAACGGGCTCGCCTCGCGAGGTTGGGTGGTGCGCGAGCATGCGGTGCGCGGCTTCTGGGGGCGACCCGACGCGAGTTCACTTGCCGCCCTAGCCGGCGTCCTCAGGTCGATCCCCGACGACGCCGTCGTGCTGATCGACGGGCTGGTGGCCTCGGCGGCGCCCGAGGTGCTCGTGCCGCATGCGCACCGGCTGCGCCTGGTGGTGCTCGTGCACATGCCGCTGGGTCACCGTCCGCCAGCTGACGAGGCCAAGGAGGTGCGGATGCGTGAACGCGCGGTGCTATCGGCCGCCGGTAGGGTCGTGGCTACCAGTGCGTGGTGCCGGCGCCGGCTGGTGCAGCTGTATCAGTTGTCCGCCGATCGGACGCATGTTGCCGAGCCGGGCGTCGACCCCGCGGAGCTTGCCACCGGCACCGGCGGCGGCGGGTCCCTCCTATGCGTCGCAGCCGTGACTCTTGACAAGGGGCATGACGTTCTGCTCGACGCCCTGGCAAGAAACTCGGACCTGTCCTGGTATTGCGGCTGCGTGGGTCCCCTGGGCCGCGACCCCGCGTTCGTGGAGAGTCTCCGTCGGCGCGCGCTGGACGCGGGACTCGACGAGCGCGTGGAGTTCCCGGGACCGCGAACCGGGGTCGATCTCGAGGGCTCTTATGCAGCCGCGGATTTGTTGGTGCTGTCCTCACGCACCGAGACATACGGCATGGTCGTCACCGAGGCCCTGGCCCACGGCCTGCCGGTCGTCGCCGCCGAGGTCGGCGGGGTTGCCGAGGCGCTCGGCCATGCTCCGGGAGGGACGCCGCCCGGGCTGCTGGTCCCGCCCGGTGATGCTGTGGCACTCGGCGACGCGCTCCGGGCCTGGCTCGTCGACGCCGAGCTCAGGAGGCGGTTGCGCCGCAGCGCCCGGGAGCGGCGCGAGTCGCTCTCGCCCTGGTCGACCACCACGTCTGTTATCGCGGCGGTCCTCGCCGCGGCGGCGCATGACTGACCCCGGTACTCGCGTCAGCCCGGGATGGCTTGCCCTACGCGAGCCCGCTGACGCTGCGGCTCGTGCGCTCGACATCGTCGAAGCCTTGTCGCGAGTGCTCCCGGCGACAGGACGCCTGGTGATTCACGACCTTGGCTCTGGAACGGGGTCGATGGGACGCTGGCTCGCGCCGATGTTGCGCGGGCCGCAGCATTGGGTCTTGCACGACCGCGACGCAGATCTGCTGAACATCGCTGCCGCCGATCTGCCCGGTCCGGCCGGCAACGACGCCGAGGTCACGGTCCAGGTGAAGCAGTCGGACATCACGCGGCTGGGCGTGGGCGATCTCGCCGACGCGAGCCTGATAACCGCCTCAGCGCTGCTGGACCTGCTGACCGAGGGCGAGCTGACCGACTTGATCACCATCTGTCTCAGCGCATGCTGTCCGACGTTGTTCACCCTGTCCGTCGTAGGTCGGGTAGAGCTGAGTCCCGCGGACTCGCTGGATCGACCCGTGGCCGCCGCATTCGACGCCCATCAACGCCGCATGACCGAGAGAGGCCGGCTGCTGGGCCCCGACGCCGTCACGGCCGCGGTCGAGCAGTTCGGCCAACGGCCGAGCGACGTCCTGGTCCGCCCCAGCCCCTGGCGGCTCGGCGCATCGGAGGCCGATCTGGCGGCGGAGTGGTTCAGCGGGTGGCTCGCGGCTGCGTGCGAGCAGCAGCCCGAGCTCGCCGCCGATGCCGCCGCCTACAGGCAACGGCGTGTGACGCAGGCGACGAGCGGACGGCTCGAGGTCACCGTTGACCACGCCGACCTACTGGTCGTGCCTCACTGACCGCCATCGAGGGCGGTACGGGCAACCTCAACCTGCCGACAGTGGGACATCGAGCGTGTGCGCGCCCCTCCGTGCCTTCGCCGCCAGGTAGCGGGCATTTGTCGCGGACAGGTGCACTCCCGTCGGCACCACCGCCGACACCGTCACCCCGAACCGGCGGAGTTGCCGAGCCTTGTCCGGGTTGTTGCTGAGCAGGGCGACCTGACCCACCCCCAGTGCCTGGAGCATCTGCGCCGCGACGAGATAGCTGCGTTCGTCCTCGCGGTGGCCCAGGGCGAGGTTCGCCTCATAGGTGTCTAGTCCGCCGTCCTGCAGCGCGTAAGCGTCAAGCTTGGCGTACAGGCCGATGCCGCGCCCTTCCTGCCGTAGATACAGCAGGAATCCACCGGAATCGGCGATCCGCTCGACGGCTTCGCGCAGCTGCGGCCCGCAGTCGCACCGCTGAGAACCGAACACGTCGCCGGTAAGGCACTCACTGTGCAGCCGCACCAACGGTGCCGGGCCGCGTCCAGCCGACGTGACAGCGACGGCGCGGTCGCCCAGCCCGAAGGCGAGGTGCTCCTGACCATCGGCCAGTCCGTTGAAACTGAACACTCGGACGGTCGTGGCGTAACCGTCGGCGAACTGCAACGGCACGGACACCTGGGTGCGGATCGTCGCGGTCGGCAAGGGCGGCGCCATGAATCCGGTCGGTCAGTCGGTCTGGAACCGCGTCGATAGCGCGTAGCGGAGCAACACCACGTCGCCGATCTGGCGGACCTCGGCGAGGCTCGCACGCCGCCCGGGGTTCCAGGGAAACCGGCCGTCGCTCACGAACCGCGTCGCGCGGGAGTCGCCCACGAAGAAGGGAGCGACAACCAGCTGCAGCTCGTCGACGAGGTTGTCGGTCAGGAACTGGGTGTGCACGTTTCCGCCGCCCTCCACCATCAGCCGCGCCACGCCGCGGGCGCGAAGGTCTTCGCTGAGGCGGCGCATCCTGACCCGCTGGCCACCGTCCACGACGGTCGCCACCGGTCCGAGCCGGGAGCGCGCGTCGACCACACGCCGGCTCGCGCAATAGACGAGCTTCTCGATCTCGCCGGCGGTGAAGAAGTCGGCCCCCGGATCCAGCGCCACCCGTTCGGTCACGGTGACCTTGATCGGAGACGGCGGGAGTCCACGCGCCGTCCGTGCCTCGCGGCGGCTCTGCGAGCGCACCAGCAAGCGAGGGTTGTCCTTGCGGACGGTCGTCGCTCCCACCAGGATCGCGTCGCAGGACGCGCGCACCGCGTCGACCCGATCGAAGTCGGCGTCATTGGATAGCTCCAGGCGCCGAGGCGAGGCGCTGCCGAGATAACCGTCGATCGACAGAGCACAGCTCAACACGGTGTAGGGAAGGTCAGACATGTGCGGGTCCCTCTCTGAGCCGCGGTTTGGTCCGTCCCCGAAGTGGGCTGCCACGGAACCATGCCACGATCAGGACGGCCGCGCCAGGCAGACTCGCCACGAGCAGCATGACGCCGTAGACGACGGCGGCCGAAACTCCTCGCTGGGCATGCAGGCCAGCGGCGCCGAACACCCACGCCGTCACGCCCTCGCGTGGCCCCCACCCGCCGACGTTGGGAAGCACCGCAGCCGATATCACGATCAACGCGATCGGCGCCATCTGTGACAGTGGTGCGGTCGTGCCCGCGGTCCGCGCCGCGACCAGGAAGATCGCCGCGTGGCCAACGACGATGATCGCGGATGCGAGCGCGATGCCCAACCACGCCCTCCGGGCGAACAGCACGTTGCGGATGTCGCCCGCCAGTGCGCTGCGCGCCCGCGCCCAAGCAGACCGAGCGTCACGGGGTCGCGCCCGAGCCACGAGCACGACGCCCAACACCGATGCCACGACTGCGATCGCCACCACCGGCATCGCCGAGCGCACGGGCGACGGCAGAGCGAGGAGAACCACGATGGTCACGAGGGCCTGCACAACCTGGCCGGCGGAGCGTTCCCACGCGACGGCTCGGAATGCACGGCCGACATCGCTCACCTCGCGACCATGGCTGACCCCGCGGTGGACATCGCCCACGATTCCGCCGGGCAGGGTGAGGTTGAGGAACACCGCTCGGTAGTACGCCGCCACCGCGGCCGGCATCGACATCTCGACACCGAGGCCGCGAGCCACGATCCTCCACCGCCAGGCACTGCATGTCGTCGTCAGCGCCACGAGACCCGCCGCTGCCGCCAGCGCCGCGGGGGTGACCGTGCGGATGCCGTCCAGGAACGGGCCGGTGCCCAGGCGCCAGACGAGCACGGCGAGCACCACGGCGGCGCCGAGCGCACGGCCCCACGCCCAGACGGCCCGGCTCATCCCGGCCCTCCGTGCGTTCGTGGCTGCGGTCCGTATGCGCTAAGAAACCGGTCGCGGACAGCGCTCATCGGCAAGACCGGGGCGTGGGGGCTGGGCAGCAAGCCCGCCTGCCAGCCCCAGGCTCCGATCCGGTCGAGGACCGACGAGTCGCGGGCGATGATCGAGATCGGTACGTTGTGACTCGCGTTCTGCCCGCTCACGATTGGCAGCGGCTGCTCGTCACCCATGACGACGAGCACCAGGTTCTTGTTGCCGTAGTGCTGGACAAAGGAGATCAGAACGTTCAGCGAGTACTCGAGAGAACGAGCGTAGGCAGCCTTTACTTGGCTGGGGTGCCACCAAAACGAGTCCGGCTCGCGGTAGGTCGGTGTGTGGCTGAAGATCGCGCCGTTGCCAACTTCGCTCCACGGGACCTGCTGGGGAATGCGGTTCCATGGCATGTGACTTGACACCGTGTCCACCTCGGCGAACAGGGGACGGCGGTGAGTCTTGGAGAGCTCGAGGCGTTGCAGGGCCGCGAACATGTATTGATCGGGCATCGGCGCGTAGGTGAAACCCGGCCCGCGGTAACCCATATCACCCTGGTTGTAGAGCTTGTCGTAGTGGTAGTACGACGAACCCTCCGGCCAGTCGCGATCGTCGGCTGGTGCGAAGTTGATCGTCCGCCACCCCGCCCGGTCGAACGCATCGGTGAGAGTGAAGCGATCGCTGTCGACGAGCTGGTTGTAGCGCCGTTGGCTGTTCGCCCAGACGCCAGACTGCAGGGTGGAGTGCGCGAGCCAGCTGATGCCGCCGAAACCCGGCGCGTCAACGAACGCGCTCCGAGCGGAGAAGCCGGCGCTTCGCAGCTGCTTGGTCCCGTTGCCCAGCAGCGCGTCGATGGCCGGCGAGAACGAGGCGCCCTGGACCGAAACCTGGCCGTAGGACTCGACGAACACGAGCAGGACGTCCTTGCCGCGCAGACCCGTCAGCAGCCGGTCACCCGGGATGTTGCGGAAGGGGTCGTGGCTGATCTGTTTTGCGAACACCGCAGAGTCGTGGATGTCGGCCTGCACCATGCGGACCTCGTGGACGGCGTAGCTTGCAGTGCCCGTGGAGGCGACCGAGGTGTGAGAGAGCAGCTGTGCGTTCGACACCAAACAGAGCAGCCAAACAGCGCCCAGCACCGCGACGGCGCGCAGCGACCATCGGCGACTGCCGGCTGCCGCGCTCATCAGCCGGAACAGCGCGAGGGTCGTGGCAACGATCAGGACGACGGCGAGCGTCACCCCGCCGACGATGAGCACGTTCGCCTTCGTCCCACCCAGGGCCGAGCGCATCGTTTCTACGCCGTTCTGGAGGTTGCCCAAGTCGCCGACCGGATCGAACGGCCGAGCGACGAACGTGACGAACGCCATGTCGAGGATCTTCAGGAGGACCAGCACACCGAGAAGCGGTCCGACGAGTCCAGCCAAGACGCGTCGCGGCATGGTCGGCAGGACGATGGCCAGGGCGATGAGCACGAGACCTTCGAGCGGGATCCTGAGGAACGCGGTCGCCGTGAGATCCTGCGGCTGGTCGGGAGCGACGAGAGCCGCCCAGACGATGACAAAGGCCAGGACCGTCAGGACTGGGGCAAGGCTCGCGCGCAGCCGGCCGTGCTCACGCGTTGGGACGGTGACGCTCGGATCCGCGGCGCGGTGCCCGCGGTGACGGCGCCACAGCCACCGCACGTCGCGGCCGAACGACTCGATGAGCAGAACGAGCGCGACGACCAGCGCGGCGGAGGTCAGGCCGAGCGGGAGGACGCCGGCGGCCGCGACGGTCAAGACCACCCCTTGCGTGGCGGCCACCACCTTGCGCCAGTATCGCGGGGGCAGCGGCGCAAGCATCCATGGCAGCGGCCAGCCTGCGGCGAGGAACACATAGCGTGCCGCACCGATCGCAAGCACCCACGCGCCGGCCGCGCGCGAGACATAGACGCTGAGGGCGAGGATCAGGAACGCGTCGACCTCGGCATCGAACTGCGCGCCCAGCGTCCCCGTCGTCCTGGTCCGCCGCGCCACCCATCCGTCGACGGCGTCCAGGGCGAGCGCGAGCGCCGACATTGAAACCAGGATCGCGGCCGGCGCGGGCCGATTGAACGAGTCCGCGACCAAGGCCGCGACGCCGACCGCGAGCGTGGCCCGAGCGAGAGTGACCCAGTCGGCCAGACCCATTGCCCCGGCGCGGTAGCGAGACAGGCCGTACGCCAGCGCCGCGTCCACGATCACCGCGCAGGTCAGCCCGGCGATCCAGCCGGACCCGGCCAGGCCGACGCTTCTCGCCACCCCGCCGAGGAGCAGCGCTTGGGCGAGGAGCCCGACCCCCGGGCCGGCGCGGACCATTCGCGTGGAGAGAACCGCGTGCGAGCTGCTGGCGAAGCTCCGAAACGCTCGCTGATCCCCGTAGCCTTGCCGGGGGTGGTGTGTTGCGACGTCGCTGGCGGCGATGGCCAACGCCGGATGCAGGCCATGCTCGTGCAGAGCAGCTCCGGCCTCGTGCCGGGCGACAGGCGTCGGAGCGTCATGTCCTTCCTTGGCTGCTGCTTCCTTGCGCCTCATACAAAACAGGACGCTGGCGTCGTGAAAACCCTTCCCAGTCGGCTTGCCATGCTGTGCTGCGTGAACGACGCAGGGCCATGAAGCAGGACGAGCGCGCCCCGTTCGAAGCAGCCCTGCGGCGAGCTCGCGTATCGGCCTACGCTCCGGGCGAATTCGTCGGGCAGGAGAGCTTCATGCGCGCCGGAGAGATTCGGGCCCTGGCTCGCCGGGCCGGCATCGCCCCAGGGATCTCGGTGCTAGACCTCTGCTGCGGAGTTGCCGGGCCAGGGCGGTTCATCACCGAACAGGTCGGCTGCAGCTATCTGGGGGTGGACTTCAGCTCCAGCGCCATAGACATCGCACGGGAACGGTCGGGCGATCTTCCATGCCGCTTCGAGGTCGCGCGGATCCCCCCGCTCCCTCCCGGTCCATTCGACGTCGTACTTCTGTTCGAGACGATGCTGGCGTTTCCCGAGAAGGACACGCTGCTTCAGGAGGTGGCCCGCGCGCTGACGACCGGCGGGCGGTTCGCCTTCACGTTGGAAGAGGGGCCTACCGCTCACCAAGGCAGAGCGAGACAGAATGCCTGACGGCGATACGGTGTGGCTCGTCCCCCTCGAGGGGATCCTGGCCGGCTTGGAGCGGGTCGGGCTCGCCGTCCGCTGGATGGGTGACTGCAGCCGGACCCACCGTGCCGTGGCCGATTCGTTGATTGAGGCATTTGCCGCCGACGCTCAGAACATTTCCGCGCAGATCGGACCGCGGGCACTGGAAGAGCTGCTCCGCGCTCACCGTCTGTGGAGCGACTGGCTGCGTGAAGGACGCGTCCGCAAGCTCGCGTTCGTGGCGGAGAAGACCGGGGACGCCGATGCGATGGAAGATTCCGGTGACGTGTCGCAACTCGCGTAACACGTTGCCGAGCGTGAGAGTGACACCGTGGGTCAGAGACGACGGAGCGCGGCCCCGAGCAAGAAATGCGATCGCGATGCGTCTCTGCAGGTAGGAGCCAGCTCGCTTGCGGGGGTCTCAGTCACGATGTAGCGTCGCGGGCGACCTTACGCAGCCAGAAAGTAATCAAGACGAGATACGCGCGATGTCGATCAGAACCGAGAGCCGCATCAGAATCGCTAGCCGCGTCCCAGACGTGTGGGCATACGTCTGTAACGTCGGACGATGGCCGGAGTGGGCCCCTACGGTTCTCGAATGTCGAATTCGCGGAGGGGCTCCGCTCCAGCCAGGATCGCAGGTGGAGCAGCGCGCGAAGGGGATACTCGGGACGAGCCGGGACCGCACGCAGTATGTCACCGCTGTCGAGGCGCCCCATCACGTGGCGTTCGCCGGGCCGATGGGCACTTCCGCGGCGCGCTGGGGAATGGAGCTCGAGCCGATCGACGATCAGCAGACCGACGCGATGATGTGGATTGAGGTCGACCTCGGGGGCATCATGCGCGTGATCCCCGGCCACATGCTCCAGAGCAGGATTCAACGGGTGAGCGACCGCGAGATGGTGAGCATCAAGGCTGCGGTCGAGTCCGATACGCCGGGCGGCTCGTAGTCCTGGATGGATTCGCGCCCGGATGACTTGACGCTATCGAGACCAAGGAGCACGCCGTGAGGCAGACGGACCGTTCGCGAGAGCGTCTGATCGAGACCTACCGCAAGAAGGCGAAGCACTACGACGTCACCTCCCGGCTCTACCCCGTGCCCGGCTACCCCCAGCGCGCACAACGTCGAGCAGCCGTGCAAGCCCTCGGCCTTCGCCCGGGCGACACCGTGATCGACATCGCATGCGGCACAGGTCTGAACTTCCCACTGATCGAGGCGGCGATCGGTCCCGCCGGCCGGATCGTCGGCGTAGATCTGACCGACGCGATGCTTGCCCGCGCCCAGGATCGGATCGAAATGAGCGGCTGGAGCAATGTCAGCCTCGTGCAATCCGACGCGGCCGACTTCGACTTCCCATCCGAGGTCAACGCGATCCTGTCCACGTACGCCCTGTCACAGGTGCCCAGATGCGCAGAGGTCATCGCCCACGGCGCCGCCGCCCTGTCCGCTGGTGGGCGTTTGGTCGTGCTGGATCTCAAGATCCCCGACACCACGCCTCGCTGGATGACTCAGCTCGGAATCGCAACTGCGGGGCGGTTCGGCGACCTGGAGGAGTGGATCACGCGCCGTCCATGGGAAACGATTCGCGCCGCCATGCAGGAAGAACTGACCGATCCCTCTTGGACTGAGTTGTGCTTCGGGACCGCATTCCTCGCTGCCGGGTCTCGCGCCCCGATTTCGTGATTCGCGCAACGCTCTTGGCGCTCAGCCTGGAATCGTCCCGCCCAGTAGATCGGGCGCGGCTGCCAGCGCGGTGGCGGCGGCGCGCCGGCCGCGCTCGCGTGCGGCGTCGAGCATGTGGAACTCGACGGTTCCGATGTCCGAGCAGTCGGGCCGGATCAGCAGGTCCGCGAACGAGCGCCGGCGGTCGCTGTCCGATTCGCTGAGGAGCATGGCCTTGAACAGAGTCTCGGCGAGCGTCGGAACTTCGGGGTCCACGCCGTCGGGCAGGCTGCGAACGGATGGGTCGGTGCAGTCGACCGCGATGATCGGCCCGTCGCCCTCGGAGGCCATGACCTCGGTGGGCAGGTTGTCCATGAGACCGCCGTCGACGAGGAGTCGGCCTTCCGATCGGAGGGGCGGAGCGAATCCCGGAAGGATCATGCTTGCCCCCACGGCCTCGGCCAGGGCACCGTGCCGGTGATAGACCGGCTTCGCGGCGATCAGGTCGACGGTGACGCAGAAGTACCCGAGCGTCAGGTCCTCGATGCACCCCGGGAAGACGCGTTCGAGCATGGTGCGAGCACGGACACCGCGGATGAGGGAGTTCCTGGGAAAGTGGTAGTCGTTGACCGGATTTCGGCGCACCCACTCCTCATAGCAGCGCGCGTCGATTTCGTCCGGGTTCAGCCCCTGGGCGACAAGAGCCCCGATGAACGCCCCCATGCTGGTGCCGCTGACCCGGTCGATCGCGATCCCAGAGCTGACCAGTTCCTCGAGGACCCCGATCTGGGCGAAGCATCGGGCGCCGCCGCCGGACAGCGAGAGGCCGACCGACCGTCCCGCCAGCCGTCTCGTCAGGCGCGCGACGTCCTCGGCCCGGGTAGCGGAACGAACGCGATGGGTCGCCCGAGGTTCGAGCGCGCGCAGAAACCGATCGGTGGCGCCGTCGCTGGCACCGCCGAGGAGGACCACATCGCACCTGTGCGGAATGCCCCAATCGCGCAAGCGCTCGGCATCCGGCGGCGCGGCCACGAGCAGGACGACGCGGTCGGCCTGGCGCAGGCACGCCTGCGACCAGTCGCTCGAGGGATCCGACGTCTCGGCGCAGAGGAGTACGTGGTCATGGCGGTACTCGACGCGGTCCAGGACCTCCGCCAGCGCGTGGCCGAGCTTCGTGCCGGGCCGGGTGACCGCCGATCGCGGAAGGCTGATGACACTCGCCAGGGCTCGAAGCTGCTCTTCGAGGAGGGACTCAATTCCGTAGCCTGCCGCCTCGGCGTCAAGGCTCACCACGGCGATCGTCGCCGGCGGCCTGGGACGCGCCGGCTGCGATCTCGAATTGTTCGTGAGCCAGTCGGCCAGCGTTCGCAGAAGCACGTGGGAGACGCTCGTGTTGGTGCGGAGGATTTCCTCGAATTGCCCCTGGTCGATTCGCAGCAGCGCGGCGTCGCGGCGGGCTCTCACTCCCGCTGTCCGGGTGGGACCGGCGGATCATCGCGAGCTCGCCGAGCACCGCTCCCGGTCGGAGCTCGCGAATGACCCGCTGGCTGCCGTCCGGCCGCTCATCCACGACGTGGAGACGTCCGGACCTCACGACGTACATCGCGTCAGCGCTCTCGCCCTGGTGAAACAGCCATTCACCGGCGGGAACCGTCACGGTCGTGGCCTGCGAGGCGAGCGCGGCGATTTCGGCGGGCGGCAATCCGGCGAATAGCGGCACGGCCGCGATGAAGTCCTGGGTCGATTGGGCCAGCGCGGGCGCCGTAACCCTCAGCGATAGGGCTACAGACTGCGTCGGTCGACGCTCTCTCGGTGGCGCAGCGGGCGCCGGGGGGACGGCGACGATGTCGCGCACGCCTTCGATGAACGATGCGGTTTTCGGCTCGGCATCGACCCGGCGCAGAGCCAGCGCACCCACGGCGACGATCGCGAAGCAGATCGACGCAAACAGCCACCCGCGTTCGAACGCGCCGTGGACCTGGGACGGACCTGGGTGACCCACGACCACGACGATCACCGCCACGCCGAGCGCGGCACCCACCTGGCGCAGAGACGAGTTCATGGCGGTTGCGCCGGCGTATCGCCCCCTGGGAGCAAGCGAGGCCGCGATGTTGCTCACCAGCGGGAAGGCAACGCCGATACCGACGGCGAGCACGAGCGCGGCCGGGAGATAGTCGAGCACGTAGTGCGGGCCCGAGGAGAAGCGCCCGATCAAGATGAGCGGGCCGAGGGCCCAGATCGCCGCGCCCAACACGATGAGCGGCCTGGCGTCGCGCTTAGCCCCAAGCCAGCCGGCGCCCGCCGCCGCCGCGGCGGCTACGAAGGGCGCCGGGGTGCCGGCCAGCCCGGCCGTCAACGGTGAGTAGCGCCACACGTCAATCAAGTAGAAGATGTTCAACAGGGCCAACCCGTAGAAGCCGGCCGCTCCGATGACGGTGAGTGCGCTCGTGGCCGCGAACCCCGGAGCGCCGATCAGCTCGAGGTCGAGAACCGGAGCCGGGTGGTGGAGCGACCGCCGCAGCAGCCAGGCGCCCGCCGCGAGCGCGCCGAGCAGCGCGGCGATCGTGCGGATGTTGGTCCAATGCCAGCTCTGCCCCTGGACGATCGCCAGCACCAGCAGGCTCACGGAGAGCGCGAGCAGCAGCGCGCCGCGCAGATCGGGCAGGGCGCGCCGCCCGGGCGCCCGGCTCTCGACCAGGTGACGACGCGCCAACAGCCAGGCAACCAGGCCGATGGGAAGGTTGATCAGGAATACCAGGCGCCAGTCGGCGACGACGACGAGCAGCCCGCCGATCGACGGTCCGATGCCCGCCGCGAGCGCGCCGGTGGCGCTCCACATCGCGACCGCCTGCGTGCGCCCGTTCTCGGGATACGCGTGGAGGACCAGCCCCAAAGAGCTCGGCACGATCATCGCCGCGCCACCGCCCTGGAGGGCTCGCGCTGCGATCAGCGCGGCTACCGACTGCGCGGCCGCGCATATCGCAGATGCGACCGTGAATACCACGATACCCGCGACGAACATTCTCCGGCGCCCAACCGCGTCGGCGAGCATGCCGGCGGGCACGAGCAGCGCCGCGAGCGCGATGTTGTAGATGTTGAACACCCACGAAAGCTCACTGAGCGACGAGTCGGGAAACGACTGCTGCAGGTTGGGAAACGCGATCGTGACGATCGTGTTGTCCAGGAAAGCCATGGACACGCCGAGCATCGCGATCAGGAGCACCGTGCGCGGCGCGACGGCGCGACGTCGAGAAAGCGGGACGGAGGCGGGCGAGCTCACCTAGATCGTGGCTCACCCTATAGGTAGCGTACGCAGCCGAGATGCCAGGAATCGGCAGTCGTCGGGGCTCGCCTGCGGACACCTCGCGCCCGCGAACGGCCCTACACCCAAGCCTTGCGGATTGGATGACGCTCGCGCACGGCTTGTGCGGATACGTTGCGGTGGCCCTGCTCGCGGGGCGCTGGCCCAATCACCCGCGGGGCGGAGGGGTGACGATCGCCGACCTCCGGGTGGTCGCCGCGCTGGTGGCGGCCGGCTCGGTGCTGGATCTGGCGGACGGTCCCGTCGCGCGTCGATTCGGCTCCAGCGGCATGGGCGAGCGACTGGACGCGATCTGCGACACGGTCACGTTCGGGCTCGCTCCGGCGGTGGTGGTCGCGGCGTCGGGCGCGGTGGATGGCGGCCTTCGCTACCTGGCGCTGATCGCGGCGGGTGGCATCTATTTCGTGGCGATGATCCTGCGCCTGGTGCGCTCGTGGCTGACCCCGACCGAGGCGCTCAGCCACGGATTCCAGGGTATGCCCTCCGCCCCCGCGAGCAGCGCGGCCATCGCGGCCGTCGGGTTGGGGGCGTCTCCGATCGTCACCTGCCTCCTGATCGGGCTGCTCGCGCTGTTGCTCGTGGCGAGCTTTCACTACCCTCGCCAACGCCTCAGCCTCATGCCGCTCATGGCGGGCGGACCGGTGGTCGGCCTCCTGGGGCTCTGGGGATTCCTGCCCCTGAAGCCGGCGATGATCGTCGCGATCGTCCTGGCGATCGCGCCGGCCCTGGTCGTCGCCGTGGCTGGTTGGCGCCACCGCGACTCGCTTGCGATCCGGACGAGCGGAGCCGAGGTCACCGGCGCCGCGATCGGCCTGGACCCCGGGCCGACTCCGTGACGGGTATGGCACAGTCTGAGCTTCAGCGCCCGCCGTGGCAGGCTGCCGTGGCTCCGTACGCGCGGCCTGATGTCAGTCGCGCTTGCCTCGACCTCCTCACATCGGTTGGGCCGTACCTGGCGTTGACGGCCGCCATGCTGATGCTCGCAGACGTGTCGTATCCGGTCGCGCTGGCACTCGTCGTGCCGACCGCCGGGTTCCTCACCCGCACCTTCCTGGTGATGCACGACTGCGCGCACGGATCCTTCCTGCCATCGCGCCGAGCCAACCACTGGCTCGGGGTGTTCACCGGACTGATCACGCTGCAAACCTTTCACTGCTGGCGCCACGACCACATCCGCCACCACGCCGCCGGGGGCGACCTCGCCGCCGACGGAACCGGCGACGTGGAGATCCTCACCGTGGGGGCGTTTCGCGCCCTGCCCCGGCCTGGCCGATTCGCTTACCGTCTACGCCGCGACCCTTTCGTCGTGTTCGGGTTCGGGGCGTTCTACGCCAATGTCATCAAACCCCGAATCGCGCTCCCGTCAGACCCGACGGCCCTGCGCCGGGCCAAACTCGCGACCGACCTCGCGCTCGCGGCCATGCTGGCCGCCCTAACCCGGCTGGTCGGTTGGCGGGAGTTGCTGCTGGTCGGGCTTCCCACCTACTGGCTGGCATCGGGCTTCGGCGTCTGGCTGATCTGGGTCCAGCATCGGTTCGAGGGTGCGCTGTGGCAAAGCTCGCCGGACTGGGATTGGGAGACCGCCGCGTTGGCGGGAAGCTCGCATTTCAAGCTTCCCCGTGTCCTGCAGTTCTTCAGCCTCAACATTGGCCTGCACCACGTCCATCACTTGAATCCGCGCATTCCCAACTACAGGTTGTCGCGGGCCAACGACGAAAACAAGTTCCTCCGCGCCGTCCCCACGGTGTCGCTGCTCGACGGGATCAAGGCGGTCCGGCTCAGCCTCTACGACGTCGAGCGTGGACGTCTGGTCACCTTCGCGGAGGCCCGGAGGCACACGGTCGATCAGACGCGCACGAACGGGATCGACGCGGCGCGGTCGTTGTGAAATAACACCTGATAGAGGGCGCCGTCCGACGCGCGAGCCGCCGCCACACCGGCAGCGAGCCAGTATTCCCACATCCGGCAGAAGGTCTCGTCGTAGCGGACAGGGTCGAGCGAGTGACGGTTTGCTCGGAAACGCTCGAGCCAGCGAAGCGCCGTGACGGCGTAGTGGCGGACCATGTTCTCGACGTCGAGCACCGCGAACCCGATTTTCTCCATCGCCGTGACAAGTGCCGGAAGCCGAATCTGATGCGAGTTTGGGAACACGTACTTCTGGATGAAGGCGTCGTGGCGACTACCAGGCTGACTGGTTCCGATCGCGTGCACGAGCCCGAGGCTGCTCGGCTTCAGTGTGGCCGCGACCGTACGAAAGAACCTGCCGTACTCGGATGGCGAGAGGTGTTCGAGCAATCCCACCGACACAACCTTGTCGTAGGTGCCGGTGGCCGCTCGGTAGTCCATGAGAAGAACCTCGACGCGACCGGTGAGACCCCGTCGCTCGATCTCGGCGTTGGCCCACTCATACTGGTCCCGACTCAGCGTGACACCCACGCCACTGGTGCCGTATCGCTCGGCTGCGTGTACAAGCAGTCCACCGAACCCGCAGCCCAGGTCGAGAAGCCGCTCGCCCGGTTGGAGGCGCAGTTTCTGGCAGATGCGGTCGAGCTTGCTCAGCTGGATCGTGGCGACGCTGTCGTCGGGTGATCGGGCGTAACCGCATGTGTAGGTCATGGTCGGGTCGAGAAAGGCCTCGAACAGGTCGGTCCCGATGTCGTAGTGGTGCTGGACCGCGTCCCGCCGGCCGCGAAGCGTGTTCTGGAGCCGGATGACGAGCGCGCGCAGGGCAAGTCGCGAGGACCGGCCGATCTTCTCGTCCAATCGACTGCACAGCAGCAGCGTGACGAAGTCCTCGAGGCACCCCGACGCCATCACGAAATCCCCTCGCATGTACGCCTCGCCCATCCCGAGGTTCCCGAAGCACACGACATCGGTGAAGAAGTCAGCCGTGCGCACGTCGACCACGTAGCTGCATCCGCCGCCGTCGGTAGGTCGGCCGACGACGAACTCCCCACCCGGTGTCCGAAACCTCACCGGCTCGAGCAGAGCGTCGTCGAGGGCCTCCCGAAGCACCTCGCGAGCGGCGGAAGCGGTACGGGATCCGGTCAGCGCGTCGACGTGCGCGACGCCGGCCCGGAGACTCGTCATGCCGAGAGACACCTGGACGGTCGCCCCCTCACACGCGCAGCGTACTCAAGCCGAGGTGGAGGCGGCAAGCGCCGGTTGGGCCAAAAACGATGAGGCGGCCCGGTACGCGAACGCCGGCGTCGGCGGAAAGGTCCCGCTCGATTCTTGCGTCTTACTCCGTGATGAACCCTGAGCTGAACCACACACTCGCTCGGCAGCACGCTGCAGAGCTACAACGCGCCGCGGAACGAACACGACTCACGAGCGACGTGCCCGGAGCTAGGTTCATGCTGCGCGGACACGATCTCGCGAGGTTGGACCGCTTCCTCGGTCAGGCTAAGCGGGTAGCGGTGCGGGCCGAGCGAGAATTCGAGGGTGTCAGCCTCGAAATCGATGCCCGGGGGGTCGTCAGCGTCCACGCGACGGGCGTGCGATCAATGGTCCTCTGACGCGCGGCGCCGGCAATAAGCATCACGCGCCGCCGCGCTCGGACCGGTCACCAGGTTGGAGGTGACCGCGGCGATCAGGCGGGCCCGGCCGGCGGCGCCGCGCTCGATTGACTCAGCGATCGCGCCTCGCTGGGCCAGGGTATGGGCCGCGAGCAGGCGTTTCGCGTTCTGCCAGGAATCGCTGCGCCAGGCGGAGAGAAGTTGCTGGAGGCTCACCGGATAAAGGCGCGCCGGCTCGAGGACTGAGGCGGTCAGGGTTGGGTCGTAGCGTTTGGCCTCGTCGGCGAGCGAAGCCGGGGTGACGCTGCCGAGCAGGGCGTTGACGCGATTGAAGTCGGGCTCGCCGCTCTGGCCGGTCGGCTCGCGCAGGCCGGTCCGCGCGAGGGCGAAGGGGAGGTCGCGACTGATGTGGGCGTTCATCCCGAGCAGGATGTCGCCGAGCACGGAGACGTTCCCGCGATCAGCGGCCTGGAAGGCCATCCGCCAGGCCTCGGGTACCTCACCGGTGCGACCCGCCTGCCAGTTGTCATAGGCGCGGAAATAGAGGCTGGCGAACTCGGCATCGAGGTGGTTCAGGTAAGCGGGGCTGTGAAACCGCTTCGCCCCCTGGATGTCGACGCCCCGAGTCACTTGCAGGTAAAGGAGCGCGAACGGCGCCTCGTGGCTGCACCTCGCGTCCAGCGCGTCGAAGCGACGCGTCATCTCGGCCACGACCGCGTCGATGCAGGCTCGCGAACCGCGACCACACACGTTGTTGGACACCGGGTTCGCGACCGCGGGCATGCTACTGATCGCAGCAGTCCAGGCAGCCTCGCCAGCCGTCTGCACTGGCGGGATCACCGACGCAGGGCCGCAGCCGGCGACCAGAAGCGCGGCGATCAGACCAGCAAGGACGCTCCGGCGGGGGGGCCTCACGGGTCTCCCGGCGGACGACGCCTCACCGCCACCCCGGCCGCGAGCACGGCCAGCGCGCCGATCCCGAGCAGGATGCCGACGTCCTCGATCCACGTCGCCGGTTCGTGCTGCCAACTCGCCGTCTCGCCCAGACCGTTGGCCAGCGACTCGAACGTGGTCACCGGAGCGTCTAGCTGAACCCTGGGGACCTCGCGCGCGACCGTGTCGAATGCCTGCATCCGGCCGAGGTCCACCGATGACGCAGACGCTGAGAAGGCCCATTGCGTGCTCGCCGCGTAGCTCAGTTGCTTCAGCACCGGCTTGTCGACGAGGTTCGGAAACAGGCCGCCCAACGCGAGCAGCATCTCGAGTACCAGGATCACCGGGAGAATCGTCATCGCCTGGTCCACCGTCGACGCGACGGCCGAGATCACGAGCGCGAGCGCCATCCCGCAGATGCCCGCGAGCACCGCGGCGAGCACCAACTCGGGGAGCGGGCTCGGAAGCAGGCTGCCCGGAGCCTGCGGTCCCTGGCGGGCGAGCGCGAGCAGCGCCATGACCGCGCACTGCGCGGCGGTCAGCGAGCCCAACACCACGACCTTCGAGGTCACGTAGGGCACCACGCCAAGGCCGGAGGCGCGCTCACGCTGGATGATCGGGCGCTCGCGGACGATCTCGCCAATCGCGTTGGCCGCGCCGATCCATGTGGCGCCCAGGATTACGACGAGGAGCACGAGCCCGGCCTCGGACACCGCGCGGACGTGACCCGCGGCGGGAGCGCCCAGCTCATGGGCGGGCAACGCCGCCAGCATCAAGACACCGAGGAACACTGGCTGCGCGACGAGCAAGGCCGCGTTGCGCCGGTCGGCGATGATCAGCCGCGCTTGGCGCCGCACGAGCACGCTGAACTGTGAGCCCCCGCGACGCGCGCCGGCGAGCAGCGACCGGACGGCAGCCCCGGTGGCCGATCCTTCGGTCCGCGCCGGCAAGGTCGCGTCCACCGGCGAGGTCGCGTCCGCCGGCGAGATCGCGTCCACCCCAGCTACCCCGATCGCCGCCCGTCCCGTGGCCAGGACCTCACTCAAGTCGCGCTCCGGATGTGCGTTGAGCAGCTCGAAAACCTCTTGGAGGTCGTCGCAGTCGAAGGCCGCGGCGGCGAGCTGCGGCGGCCCGAAATACGCCGGCCGCCCTCCGGGAGCGAGGATGAGCAATCGATCGCACAGCCGGACGCTCTCCATCGCGTGCGTAATCGTGATCACGGTGTGGCCGGCATCGGCGAGCTGGCGGAGCATCGCCATCAACCCTCGCTCGTTGCCCGGGTCGAGGCCGGAGGTTGGTTCATCCAGGAACAGCAGCGACGGCTTCGTCACGAGCTCCATCGCCACGGCGACACGCCGCCGCTGACCACCCGAGAGCCGTTTGATCACCTGGTCTCGCAAGTCCTCGACCCCCAACTGGGCGAGCACCTCGTCGATCTCACCGGCTCGCTGCGCGCGGTCGACGTCGGGCGGGAAGCGCAGCTGAGCCGCGTAGTCCATGGCCTGAGTGACCGTGAGGACCCGATGGACCACGTCCTCCTGGGGCACGTAGCCGATGCGGTTCCGGAGCTCGTCATAGCGCCGGTAGAGGTCCTGCCCGTCGTAAAGAACCTGGCCGTTGGCGGCTGGGCGGAGCCCTGAGAGCGCACCGAGCAGCGTCGACTTGCCGGAACCGGACGGCCCGGCCACAGCGAGGAAGGCCCGCTCCTCGAGACTGAAGGTGACCCCCGCGAGCAGCGCGCGCCCGTCGGACGCGCGTGCCTCGAGTCCGCGCGCCTCGAAGCTGATCGAACCCGTGTCGACGTACTCCTCCAGGTCCGACCCGACCAAGCGGAACATGTGATGGCCGACCGTGACGATGTCGAGTTCCTGCATCGCGGCACGCTCGACCATGCGGCCGTTGACGAACGTTCCGTTGCGGCTACCCAGATCGACCAACTCGTGAGTTCCGTCCGGCCGCGCCCGGAGCTCGGCGTGAAACCGCGAGACGAGCAGGTCGTCGACGACGATTTCGTTCTCGGGATCCCGCCCGATCCGAGTGTGCCGGCCGATCGTCTCGTGGATCGCGCTGAAGACGCCGCTGGGACCGCCGAGGCCGCGCTCAGTCGCGAGGCCGCCGACGACCGTGGCGCTGCGCTCGTCGCCCGCGGCGCTCCCCGCCGCGCGGCGTTCTACGTCCGTGTAGCCGTCCCCGTCGGGCATCTCCGACAATCATGATCGAATCCGTGGCGCGACCCAAGTTCGGGCCTCGCTCACGTCGTCAACCCCTCATAGCACGAGCTTCATCGGCGCCTCGAGCGCGGCGCGGATCGCCGAGAGGAATTCGGCGGCGTCGGCGCCGTACAGGATCCGGTGGTCGCAGCTGAGCGTGAGCGTCATCAGATGGCGATCCACGATCTCCCCGTCGACGCGTGCCAGCACCTCGCGCGCGGCACCGACGCCGAGGATCGCCGACTGGGGCGGGTTGACGACCGGGACGATCGCGGTCATCCCATACATGCCCAGGTTCGACACGGTGAAGGTCGCTCCCGAAAGGTCGGCCGGGGTGATCGCGCCCTCGCGGACCTGGGTGGCGAGGCGTCGCGACTCGGCCGCGATCTGCCCGAGGGACTTCTGGTCGGCGTCGAAGATCGTGGGGACCACGAGCGCGCCTTCGGCAGCGACGGCAACGCCTACGTTGACGCGCGGGTAGAACTCGAATCGCCCGTCGCGGTAGGAACTGTTCGCGCGCGGGTGACTCCTCAGCGCGAGGGCGCTTGCCTTGATGATCAGGTCGTTGAGCGACGGTGCGGTTTCCCCCGCCTCCTTGATCTGGCCCCGGAAGGCGAGGAGCGCGTCGATCGCCACCTCGGTCTGGACCTGGAAGTGCGGGATCGTTGCCTTGGCCTCCGCCATTCGTCGCGCGATGAGCGACTGGAGGCGGGTCGGCTCGACCGCCTCGACCGTGCCCTTCCCGGTCGACGGCGGCGCTCCAGTCGGCGTCACGGGTGCGGGAGGCGCCGGGGACGAGACGCCGGCCTCGGCGAGCACGTCACCGCGGGTGACACGACCGAGCGGCCCGGTCCCGACCACTGCGTCGAGCGAAACGCCGTGAGCCTGTGCGGCGCGGCGCGCGAGTGGTGTGGCGCGCGTCGCTCCGCGAGCGCCCTGAGCGGCGGTGGATGGTTGGATCGCGACCTCGTCCGCGTTCGCCCCGCCGTTCGTCTCGGATCGGACCGGGGCGGCGGCGCGGGCGGGCCCGACGCGGGCGGTCCCGACGCGGGCGATCGGCGCACCGACGGGGAGCGTCGCACCTTCCGGCGCGATGATCTCCAGGATCCCGTCGACGTCGACCTGGTGAGTGACGGTCGCCTTGTCGGTCTCGATCTCGAGTAGATCCTCGCCGGCGTGGATCCGCTCGCCGTCGGTCTTGAGCCAGGTCAGGATCGTGCCCTGCTCCATCGAGTCCGACAGCTTGGGCATCGTGAGCTCCGTCATGGTCGCCTGACCTCCAAGAGGTCGAGGGCCGCACCGACGATCGTGTCGGTGTCGATTCCGAAATGCCGGTATAGGTCCTCGACGTCCCCCGACTGCCCGAAGTCGGAGACTCCCAGGCACGCGACCGGCACGCACCGGATCGCCGACAGGAAGCTGAGGGTGTGGGGATGTCCGTCGAGAACGCTGACGATCGGCTGCGCTCGATCGACGGGGAACAGCTCGTCGAGGATCGCGTCGTCGCCGTCGCCCAGGCCCTGCCTGGCCTGCAGCGCGCGAAACACCAGATCGGGCGAGGTGAGGCATACCACGTCGTTCGCGATGTTCGCCGCCGCAAGCGCCTCCGAAGCCGCGAGCACCTCCGGCATGACCGCGCCAACGCCCACGAGCGTCAGCGCCGGCGCCGAGGGCGCCGTCCGCAGGCGGTAACCACCCGCCAGCGCGTTCTCGCGACGACTCTCGCGTTCCGACGGGCTAGCCGGCACAGCGGCGAGCGCCTGATCGATCGGCCGCGTGGTGAGCCGGAAATAGGCCGAGGTTCCATCCTCTCGCCCCAGACGCGACAGGGCGTACAGCAGGGTCCACTCGAGGTCCTGGCCGAACGCGGGCTCCCAGGCGACGCAGCGCGGTTGCTCGAGGCCGATCGAGGGCGTGATGATCGACTGGTGCGCTCCGCCCTCGGGGGCGAGCGTGACCCCGGACGGAGTGCCGACGAGAATCGACTGGCCGCCCGCGTACACGCCGAACGACCACGGCTCGAGCGCCCGGCCGACGAACGGGTCGTACATCGTGCCGATCGGCAGCAGCGGCTGCCCGTCGCGCGACCAGGTCGCGCCCAGCTCCCCGAGTAACCCGACGAGGTTGCCTTCGGCGATCCCGAGCTCGATGTGCTGACCGTGTTCGGTCTCGCGCCAGCGCACCAGCGTGTCGGTGTCGTCGGCGAACCAGTCGATCCGCTCGCCCAGGTGCCAGATCCCAACGTGGTTGATCCACCCGCCGAGGTTCGTCGAGGACGCCACGTCCGGGCTGACCGTCACGACCCGTGCGGCGAGGTCCGGTGCGTTGCGCGACAGGTCGACGAAGAACCGCCCGAACGCCTGTTGGGTCGAGGCCGTGCCGGTGTGGGACCGCCCGACGTCGGCGGGCGGCGCCGGCGCGGCGTGGGGCGCGACGGGAACCCGGGCCAGCCGCGTCGCCGCCTCGGAGCAGAGCTGGGCCTCGAGGGAGCCGTCGGGAAACCGCGCCCACGGATCGGACGGGTCGGCACCGGTCGCGCGGGCGAGCTCCTCCATCTGTGCGCTCGAGAGCAGCGCGGAGTGATTCGCCGGATGTCCCTGCGTGGCCAGCCGCCACGCCTTGATCGTGTACGCGAAGATCACCGACGGCCGATCGGTTACGGCGTCCGCCCGCGCGAGCGCCTCGAGCAGATCGTCGAGGTCGTGACCGCCGAGATCCCGGATCGCGCGCAGCAGTTCCTTGTCGTCGAGCTCGGCGATCAGGCGGACGAGGTCCCGTTTGCCGCCGCCGGTGCCCGGAAGTCGTTCGCGCAGCTCACCCGCCGTCGCCCGCAGCAGCCGCTGGAATTCCTCGTTGGGCATCTCGTCGATCCGGCGGCGCAGCGCTTCGCCGCCCGCGCGCGCGAACAGCTCGCGCAGCCAGCGCCCGTACTTGACGGAGATCGTCTGCCATCCGGCCGCCTCGAACATCCCCGCGATCCGGCCCGCGGCGATGTCCGGGACGATTCGGTCGAGCGATTGGCGGTTGAGGTCGACGATCCACAGCACCTCGCCGAGGCGCGGCACGACAGGGTCGACCAGCGCCTCCCAGATCGCCCCCTCGTCGAGCTCGGCGTCACCGAGCAGCGCGACCTGGCGGCCTCCCTGCGGGACCTCGAAGTGGCCCGCCACGTAGCGGTGCGCGACGGCGCTCCAGATCGGCGCGGTCGCTCCGATCCCCACCGAGCCGGTGGAGAAGTCGGCGGGCACCGGATCCTTCAGCCGGCTCGGGTAGCTCTGCAGCCCACCGAACTGACGCAACGTCGTCAGGTATTTGAGGTCCAGTTGACCGAGCAGATACTCGATGGCGTGGAGGACCGGGGAGGCGTGCGGCTTCACCGACACTCGGTCGGGCCCGCGCAGATGCTTGAACCAGAGCGCGGTCATGATCGACACGACCGACGCCGAGGACGCCTGATGACCGCCGACCTTCACGCCCGAACGCGTCTCCCGCACCCGGTTGGCGTGATCCACGATCGCAGTCGCCAACCAGAGCACCCGGTCCTGGACTGCCTCGAGCACCCCGAGCCCTTGATCTTGGCCGGCCGCGATCGCCACGCGACGATTGTCCCGCGAACACGCGGATGATGTCCACAGCTGCCGTCGCTCCACGGCCCCCTGGCGAGGAAACGACCGCCTCGAGCGCGACCACGCCGTGGATGACCTTCCTGAGCTGGTCGAGTCGTTCACGGTCGCCAGAGCCGCCGCGGCAGCGCCAAGATCATCGGCACCAAGACGCTGATCGTCCTCGGCTCGAGCACCGGCCCGCGGCGCGCGTCTATCGGGCGTTGAGATCGCGGCGGACGGTGTCGCGGTCGAAGCCCGCCGCCTCGAGTTGTCGCACGATCATGCCGACGTGCTTTTGGCTGAGGTTCTGCCTGCCGTGTCCGGGCACCGTGATGACGACGCCGGATTCGTGGCGAAAGCGCCGGTGGCTCGTGGCCTTACCGGGGAGCTCGGCGAAGCCGTGATCGGTCAGCCACGACGTGAGTGCTCTACGCGTTACGGTGCTCATGACCTATGGAGACCATGCGTATCGACAAGTGGCTCTGGACGTCGCGGCTGTTCAAGACGCGCACGTCGGCGGCCGAAGCGGTCAAGGGCGGCCGCGTACACGTCAACGGCGTCGCGGTGAAGCCGAGTCGCGAGGTCGTAGCCGGCGACCAGCTCGAGATTACCCTCGATCGCCGGCGCCGGACGGTCATCGTGCGCGACATGGCCGAGCGCCGCGTGTCACCCCCGGACGCCGCGAGGCTCTATGACGAGACCGAGACGAGCATCGCGGAGCGCGAGCGCCAGGCGGAGCTGCGCCGGCTCGGCGGGCCACTCGCCTTCGGCCGGCGCCCGACCAAGCGCGACCGCCGCCGCTACGACGCGGGCCAATATTAACCCGCGTACTCAAACGTCGAGCCGTAGCCGCACACCCCGCGGTAGTCGAATGGGAGCTGCTCGTCTTCGACTCGGAGCACGTCGGTGATGAGCTCCTGGCCGGCGCGCTCGTGGCCCGGGATCACGTGACCCGCCGGCAAGGACAGATCGCGTCACAGTTGCACGACTCGAAGTAGGTGCCTTGGATTCGCCAACCCATCGCATGCTCCACGAAGTTCGACCGGTGCAGTATCGCGCGCGATGATGATCGTATGGGTGCTCGAGGTGGCATCGTCGCGGTGGCCGCGCTGGCCACCTGGCTCGCCGGCTGTGGCGCTCATCACTCCTCGACGCAGACCCGCTCCGCCAAGCCGTCTCCCCCACCGCGGCTCACCGGGGCACACCCATGTCCGACGCAACCGCGCTTCACGTGCTCGACGCTCGTCGTGCCGCTCGACCCGGCGGGGCGGACTCCGGGAACCCTCAGGCTGGCGGTTGGCGTCGCCGGCGCCGGACCCGCCACCCGGGGCGACCTGCTGTTCCTCACGGGCGGCCCAGGCCAGCCCGGGGTCCCGTTCCTGACCCGGATCCAGACGTCGCTCCGCGCCGCGCTGGCCGGGTACCGGCTCGTGATGTTCGACCAGCGGGGCACCGGCGACGGCGCGCTCGAATGCCCGCCGTTGCAGAGGGCCGCGGGCGCCTCCGATCTGACCGTGGTGCCGCCGGCGACGGTCTCGGCGTGCGCGCGCTCGATCGGCGCGGACCGGCGCTACTACACGACGTCGGGGACGGTGGCTGACATCGAGGAGCTGCGAGCCGCGCTGGGTGCGTCCCGGCTCACGCTCGACGGAGTGTCCTACGGCACGTACGTGGCGGAGCGCTACGCCCTGGCTCACCCGACCCGCGTCACGCGGATGGTGCTCGATTCGGTCGTGCCGCAGACCGGGGTCGATCCGCTCTACCGCGCCGCGCTCGCGCGCAGCGGCCGGGTGCTCCGGTCGGTGTGCGTGCAGGAGCGGTGCGGCTGGGATCCGGCCGCCGACCTCGCCGCCGTCGTCCGCAGGCTGCACGACGGCCCCGCGTTGCTCGATGCCCTCGTCGCCGAGAGCGTCGGCGCCCCGAACTTCCCAGGCGTGCTCGTCGCTCTGCACGCCGCCCGCGCCGGCCGGCCCGCCGCCCTGGATGCCTGGCAGGCCGCGGTCCATCGAGCGCAGGCGGTTCCGGCCAGGATCCTGAGTCAGGGGCTGCACGAGAGCACCCTGTGCCAGGAACTGGCTCCACCCTGGGATCCCGCGGCACCCGCGTCACGACGAGCGGCCACGCTCGAGGCGCTCGCCGCCTCGACGCCGAAGGTCGACCTCTACCCATTCGATCGGGCCACCGCCACCGGAAACGGCCTGGCCCAGGGCTGCCTGAGCTGGCCCCCGACCCGTCCTGATCTCGTACCCGCGGGCGCGCAGAACGGGCCCCTACCACCGGTGCCGATCCTCCTGCTGTCCGGCGAGCGCGACCTCTCGACGCCGCTGCCGTGGGCGCGCGCCGAAGCCGCGATGGCGCCGGGCGGCCGGCTGCTCGAGGTTCCCGGCGCGGGCCACTCGGTCCAACTCCGCGCCCGCGACCCCGCTGTCCGCCCCGCGGTCGCGCGGTTCCTCCACGGCGAGTAGGCGAATACACACCGCGTTTGCCGCGGCGCACCCCGATCACATAGCGTTGCCGCACCATCGAACCCCTGGAGGTCGTCGTGCCGCGCACGCACCACTTGCCGGACGAAAAGGTCCACTTCACCTGGGATGCGGACAACGAGGCGGTGCTGGAGATCGATTCCGGCGACACGGTGGTGGTGTGGACGCGCGACGTGAGCGACAACCAGATCACCCCGGACTCGGACGCGAGCGTGATCGCGAGCCTCGACTGGGACCGGGTGTATCCGCTGAACGGCCCGATCGCCATCCGGGGGGCCGTACCCGGCGACACGCTGGCGATCGAGGTTCTGGACATCCACACGCAGGGTTGGGGCTGGACGGCGATCCTGCCCGGGCTCGGACTGCTTCCCGACGATTTCCCCGATGCCTACCTGCGGACCTTCGATCTCTCGCACGGCGACGTCGCCTACATGCGCGACAACATCACGATTCCGCTCGAGCCGTTCTTCGGGACGATGGGCGTGTGCCCGGCCGGGGCGAAGGCCCAGCCGGTGATGCCGCCGGGCAGCTTCGGCGGGAATATGGACGTCCGGCAGCTCGTGCGGGGCTCCACGCTGTACGTGCCGGTACAGGTCGAGCGGGCGCTGTTCTCGTGCGGCGACGCGCACGGCGCCCAGGGCGATGGTGAGGTGTGCGTCACCGGACTCGAGGCGCCGATGTTCGCCTCGCTGCGCTTTACGCTCGAGCCGGACCGCTCGATCCCCGGCCCGCAGTACCGCACGCCGGGGCCGCTGACCCCGCGGGTGGATTCGGCGCCCTTCTACGCCACCACCGGCATCGGGGGCGATCTGTATGCCGCCGCGCAGGACGCGATTCGGGCGATGGTCGACCACATCTCAAGCACGTATGAGCTCGGGCGGGAGGACGCCTACCTGCTCTGCAGCCTCGTCGTCGACCTCAAGATCTCGGAGATCGTCGACGCCGGCCAGTACATCGTGAGCGCGCTGTTGCCGGAGGCTGTCTTCACGCGCTGACCGCCGCGACGGGAGAACGCGTCCCGTCGTGTCCCAGCGCCACCCTGGCCCGCGCGGTCACCAGGTGATAGAGAATCACCAGCTGGACGAGCGCGAGTGACTCCGAGCGGTGTAGGTCGGTGCCCACGGTGAACTCCCCCAGCCTCCGCGCGCGCAGGTGGGTGGCAAAGTGCATGCGCTCCCAGATCGCCTCCTCGATCGCCTCGGCGTGACCGGGGTCGATGCGGCCAGGGATCCGGAGGATCCGCTCGGGATGGCCCTCGACGAGCTGTAGGCCGTCGGGCTCCCCATTGACGAAGGGCATCAGGTCCGGGTGCGGCAACCCGTCGCGCAGGGTCAGCTCGGCGTCGAGGTGGGTCGGGTCCTCGCCGTCGCCTCCGTCTCCCGGGAGGAACGAGACGAGCATGTCAGCGTGGCGTCGCTGCGGACGGATGAACGCCTCGGAGTCGGGCTCGCGCCGGTCGAGCTCGGCGAGCACCTGGTCGGTCGTGTACCCGCGCCGCGAGCAATCGCGCTGCACCTTCCAGCGGCGGCGCAGGTCCTCGGGGGGGTTCAGGTACACGCGCACGTCGTAGATGTCGCGCATCTCCGGAAGGTAGTAACCGAGCAGTCCTTCGATCACCGTGAAGCGTTCTGGACGCACGTACACGGGTGGTCCGAACGTCCCGTCCTGGTGGCGGTAGACCGGCTTGAGGATCGGCTCTCCGCGGCGGAGGTGAATCAGGTGCTGCGCGATGATGTCGAGGTGGTTGCAGTCGGGCTGGAGCGGCGTGATACCGAGTTCGGCACGCTGCTTGCGGTCGTAACGGTGGTAGTCGTCGGTACAGATGTGCGCGACGTTGTCCTCGCCCAGCACGCGGACGAGGCCTCGGGTGATCGTGGTCTTTCCGGCCGCCGAATCACCGACGACGCCCAGGATCACAGGACGGGGCATGGGCTCAGGTCACCGTGTCGGCTTCGAACACGCTGCTCTTGAGGATGTCCTGCGCTTCGATCCGGACCAGGTCGGCACGCCCGGGCGCGTGACCGTCCTTCAGCTCCGCGTAGACCCGGTTGGCGTGGCGCAGTCGCCCTCGCTCGATCGCGTTGCGGACGCTGCGCGCGTGCGCGAACCGCGGCTGGCGTACGCGGCGCTCCAGGTAGGCGCGAAACGCGGTCTCGGCGTCGTCCGAGAACTCGTATGACTCCGCGTCGAGCATCAGCCGTGCGATCGCCACCAGCTCGTCGATGGTGTAGTCGGGGAAGTCGATGTGGTGCGCGACACGCGAGGACATTCCGGGGTTGAGCCGGAAGAAATCGTCCATCCGGTCCTTGTATCCGGCGAGGATGACCACCAGGCGCTCCCGCTCGTTCTCCATGACCTGCAACAAGATCTCGATCGCCTCGACGCCGTAGTCGCGCTCGTTCTCCGGACGGTACAGGTAGTACGCCTCGTCGATGAACAGCACGCCGCCGTACGCGCGTTTGAGCACCTCCTTGGTCTTCGGCGCCGTGTGCCCGACGTACTGGCCGACCAGGTCATCGCGCGTGACCGCCACGATCTGGTTGCGCTCGATGTATCCGAGGCGGTAGAGGATGTCGGCCATCCGCATCGCCACGGTCGTCTTGCCGGTCCCCGGGTTGCCGGTGAACGACATGTGCAGCGTCGGCCGGCCCGCGGTGAGGCCGGCCTCGCGGCGCAGGCGGTCGACGACGAGCAGCGCCGAGATCTCCCGGATCCGCGTCTTGACCGGGGTCAGCGCGATCAACTCGCGGTCGAGCTGATCGAGGACGCCTTCGATGTCGAGGTCGTACGTCCCCGCGTCCGTCGGGGCGATGCCAACCTGGTCGAGGACCGTCATGCCGCGTAGAGCCGGTAGCGCTGGAGGCGGTCATGCCCTTCGGTCCGGTCCAGGCGGAACTCCGACTCCCGCGCCGGCCGCTGGACGATGAAGCTGAGCGCCGTCGTCTGGCGCCCCTTGCTCGAGTCGTAGGCGATCAGCTTGACGTACTCGTCCGGGTGCGCCTCGCGGCAGGCACGGACCTCGCGCAGGACGACATCCACCTGCTCGGTCGGCAAGTCGAACAGCGGCGTGCCCCACATCTCCCAGTACGCGCTCCGTGGATGGGGATCGTCGGTGTGCTCGACGGACATCGCCCAACCGTGGTCGAGCGCGTAGTGGATTTGCGCGGCGATCTGGTCATCGGTGAGATCCGGCAGGAACGAGAAGGTGCCTTGAGTAATGCGCATGGTCGAGGGCCTCCGGGGTTATGCGAGGGTGGGTGTGACCACGTAGTCGGGAGTGTCGGTGGATTGGAAGTCGAACGTGACGTCCTTCCACACCTGGAGCGCCGCGTTCAGCTCGGGGCACCCCTTGGCGGCCTTCTCCAGGATGTCGGGCCCTTCCATGTAGAAGTCACGCCCCTCGTTGCGCGCCTGGATCATGGCCTCGACGGCAACGCGGTTCGCGGTGGCGCCGGCGGCGATGCCCATCGGGTGCCCGATCGTCCCGCCGCCGAACTGCAGCACCACGTCCTCGCCGAGATACTGCAGCAGCTGGTGCATCTGCCCGGCGTGGATCCCGCCCGAGGCGACCGGCATGACCGCGGGCAGCGATGCCCAGTCCTGGTCGAAGAAGATCCCGTTCTCGAGGTTCTCCGGTACGTGGTCGAGGCGCAGCGTGTCGTAGTACCCCTTGACCATCGCCGGGTCCCCTTCCAGCTTGCCGACCACGGTTCCGGCGTGGAGGTGGTCGACGCCGAGCAGCCGGCACCATTTGGCGATCACCCGGAACGACACCCCGTGACTCTTCTGCCGGGTGTAAGTACCGTGGCCGGCGCGATGCAGGTGGAGGATCAGCCCGTTGCGCCGGGCCCACTTGGACATCGACTGCATCGCCGTGTAGCCGACGGTGAGGTCCATCATGATGATCACGCTGCCGAGTTCCTTCGCGAACTCGGCGCGCTCATACATCTCCTCCATCGTCGCGGCGGTGACATTCATGTAGTGACCCTTGATCTCGCCGGTCCGGGCCATCGCCCGGTTCACGCCCTCGATCGAGTACAGGTAACGGTCCCGCCAGCGCATGAATGGCTGCGAGTTGATGTTCTCGTCGTCCTTGGTGAAGTCGAGTCCCCCGCGCAAGGCCTCGTACACCACGCGGCCGTAGTTCTTCGCCGAGAGACCAAGCTTCGGCTTGACCGTCGCGCCGAGCAGCGGACGGCCGAACTTGTCCAGATACTCGCGCTCCATCACGATCCCGTGCGGTGGGCCCTGGAACGTCTTGACGTAATGCGGCGGGATGCGCATGTCCTCCAGCCGCAGGGCCTTCAGCGCCTTGAACCCGAACACGTTGCCAATGATCGAGCTCGTCAGGTTCGCGATCGACCCCTCTTCGAACAGATCGAGGTCGTACGCGATCTTCGCGATGAACTCGCCGTCGCGGCCCGGAACGGGGCTGACGTCGTACGCCTTGGCCTGGTAGGTCTCGTGGGCGGTGAGCCGGTCGGTCCACACCACCGTCCACGTCGCGGTGGAGGACTCGCCAGCCACCGCTGCGGCCGCTTCCACGGAATCCACCCCGGGCTGCGGCGTAATTCGGAACGCAGCCAGGATGTCGGTGTCCTTCGGCTCGTAGTCGGCGTTGAAGTACCCCATCTCGGCGTACGGCGTGACTCCGGAAGCCCAGCGGTCTCGCTTCTGGTCGGTGGCGGTCGAGGTGGGATTCATGGGGACGGATCTGCCTTTCGGTTGGGCTCGTCAGCGAGCCTAGGGTGCCGCGGGCATAAGCGTCAAGCATGGAATTCCGTAGATAGATAGATGTTTCTTTATGGCTTTTCGGCCCTGCGGCGCTTACCGTGCGGGCGTGATCGACGTTGCCCTGACGCCCGCGGACCTGCGCCCGGCCGAGGTCGCGGTGGTGATCGACGTCCTGCGCGCCACCTCGACCGCCACGCAGGCACTCGGGGCGGGCTATCGCCGGGTGATGTGCGCCGAGACGCTCCCGCTGGCGCTCGGGCTACGCGCGCCCGGCCGCGTCCTGGCCGGCGAGCGCAACGGCACCAAGCCGCCCGGGTTCGACCAGGGCAACTCCCCGGCCGAGGCGACCGACCGGCGCGGCGACGAACTCGTCCTGGCCACCACGAACGGCGCGCCGGCGATCGTGGCGGCGGCCGGGCGCGCGTCGCGGGTCGTCCTTGCCTGTCTGTTGAACCTCGACGCGGTGGTGCGAACCCTGCGGAGCCACGAGGAGGCCGACGTGCAGATCGTGTGCTCGGGCACAGATGGCGCGGCGGCGCTGGAGGACGTGTACGTCGCCGGCCGTCTCTGCGCCGCTTTGGCGGGCGAGCGGACCGATGCCGCGCTCGTCGCCGGGGCGGTGGCGCGGGCGTTCCCGACCGCCTTCGACGCGCTTGCCGCCAGTCGGGACGCGGCAAGGCTGAGAGCCGTGGGCCTCGGCGCCGACATCGCCGCGTGCGCGGTCGAGTCGGTGCTCGACGTCGTGCCCGAAGTGACCGCGTCCCGCGGCGGCGTCGCCACTGTGTGCGCCGACGCTAGCCGGGACGGCGATTCGGGCGCTCAGCTGGGCGATACGGTCGGCGTCTGATGCCTCGCCCGATCCTCCTCGGCATCGTCGGCGACTCCGCGTCGGGGAAGACGACGCTGACGCGCGGGCTGGTCCGGATCCTCGGCGAGGAGCAGGTGACCCACATCTCGGCCGACCACTATCACCGCTACGACCGTAAGCAGCGGGGCGAGCGAGGGCTCACCCCGCTGCACCCCGACTGCAACTACCTGGACATCCTGGAGCAGCACCTCGCCCACCTGCGGGCGGGAGAGCCGATCGTCAAGCCCATCTACAGCCACCAGGACGGTACCTTCCACGCCGCGGAGTACGTCAGGCCAGCACAGTTCACGATCGTCGAGGGACTGCTCGGATTCCACACCGCCGCGATGCGAGACACCTACGACGTCCGGGTGTTCCTCGACCCGCCGGAGGATCTGCGCCGCAAGTGGAAGGTTCAGCGCGACTGCTCGCGTCGCGGTTACACGACCGACCAGGTGCTCGAGGAGCTCGACCGGCGCGAGGCGGACGCCGAGACGTTCATCCGCCCCCAGCGTCGCCATGCCGACCTCGTGATCTCGTTCATGCCGGGTGACCGCGGCGACGTCGAGCACCTGGACGCGCGGATTGGAATGCGCCCCGGGATCGCCCATCCCGAGCTGTCCACGGTGCTCGATGGGCGAAGCGGCGGGATCTCGCTCGTCACCCGCGGCGGCGAGTCCTCACTCTGGGTCTCCGGCACGATCCCGGCCGACCGGAGCGCCGCGATCGAAGAAGCGGTGTGGGACCGAATGCACTTCGCCAGTCACCTGCGCACGGAGCGTCTCGGCGAGTTCACGGTCGGGACCGCGCTCCACCGATCGGAGGCGTTGGCGATCACCCAGCTGCTCGTGCTCTATCAGCTCGTCACGGCGCGCGCCGCGATTGCGTTGGGCGCCGAGCATGCCCGCGCCGACCGGCGGACGCTCACCGACGATCTTGCGACATCACGAACGCCGTGAAAAGCTCCACCGCGGGCCGGACCGGGCCGATCGCGGATCGGAGCAGGAACCACGGCCGCGGCGGCGGTCCGCCGTCGAGACGGAGCTCGCCCAGCCACCCGGACTCGAGCTCGGTCTCCACCGCCGCTCTCGAGAGCAGCGAAATCCCTAGGCCCGCACGCGCGGCCTGCTTGATCGCGCCGTTTGAGCCGAGGGTCAGTGTCTTCGGCGCAAGGCTGTGATCGGCGAGGAACTGCTCGCCCAGCGCGCGCGTTCCCGACCCTGGCTCGCGCAGGAGCCAGCACCGATCCGACAGCCGGCCCAGGTCGGCGGGACGTTCGCCGGCCGCCGGATCGTCGGGCGCGGTGATGCACACGATCGCGTTCTCCATGAACGGCTCGGCCAGCAGCCGATCATCCCCGGGTGGCTTGCCCGTGATCGCGACGTCGGCCGAGTGGCTCAACACGCGTTCGAGCACCTCCTGCCGATTCCCGACGACCAGCGTGAGCTCGACATCCGGATGCTCGGCGGCGAATGAGCGCATCATCCCCGGGACGAACGATTCGGCCGCGGTCGTGACCGCCGCAATCTCGAGCCGGCGCGCCGCCACCGCCGACGCCTCGCGCGCGGCGACGCGGCCCCTCTGAAGCAGCCCGAGGACATCTGCGGCGTAGGGCACATAGGCCGCTCCAGCCGCCGTCAGGCGAATCCCCCGGCCGGCGCGCTCGAACAACTCGCAGTCCAGCTCACGGCCGAGGGCAGCGAGCGCCGAGGAGACGGACGGCTGGGTGACGACCAGCTCGTCGGCCGCGGCGGTCACCGAGCCTCCCCTGACGACGGCGAGGAAGGCGGTGAGCTGCGTGATCGTTATAGCCATTCGCTTTTCAGTAAAGCGAATTGCATTGAGCTTTGTAAAGGTGTCGGAAGCGAGGCTTCGGCTAAACCGGGAACTCTTGGACGAAGACGGGAATGTCCTCCCGCCTGATCACCGTGAGTGTCCCGCTGGGTATCGCGGGCTGCTTGCGTCGCTCAAGACACATCGGAGCCGCGCGGCCGGTAGGCGCTCCGTACGCCGGCGGTGGGAAGGCGACACGCGTGCCCGCTGATCGAGCCCGGAGTTGGTCGACGACGCCGGCTCGCGAGTCGAACGCCGCCGCGAGCTCGTCGCGTTGGGCAGTCGCCGCTGAGCCAATGGCGCGGTCCGCATCGTCGTCATCGGTGGGCCCAGGGCCAGTGAGGATGACGGTCTGAACGTCCGCGGGGACACCCGAGGACTCGCGCAACGGGCCGGGCAGGAGTCCGAGGAAGTCGACCTGACCTTGAGACCTTGGAGCGAACCAATTGGGGAATACGAAGTCATACAGGAGGTGGCCGCTTGGCCCTTCGTAGTAAAGCCCTTCGCACGCGTCACATACCTCAAGGCTGATGATCAGCGCCGTGCCGTTGCCGAGATCGATCATGTTCACTGAATGCGTACTCTGGTCGGCCAACATCTCGAGCATCTCATGCGAGATGATCGCGCTGGTCGGCTTGCCGAGGTCTCGGCAGCGAGCCGCGAAGACGACCGCGTAGGGCCGATTGTTCGCGTCCACCGAGTGATAGCCCAGACTATCCGGCTCGCCGGGACCGGGGTAGTCCGTGATCACGATCGGCGAGCCCAGGCCGTCGATGTCGAGCGAGGCGGAAAGGCCCCAGTGCCACCAGAATTCGCCAGGGTGACTCACCTGAGACTGCAGGTCAGGCAGGGCCACGTAGAGGTCGGCGTCGCTGAGCGCAGTCGATGCGTTGTGGATGCTGATATAGCCGCCTATGGTGCACTTCCGATCATGAACTCACCCACCGTTGATTCCGTGTATGGATCCGTGCCGGCAAGCCGGCTGAACCGCTCCGAGTCACCTGCCCCAAGCGCGCATGGAGCGAGCCCCATGGCCGTGGCCACCAGATACATCGTCGCGTAGAGGGCCCCCACGTTCCTCAGCGTCGTCGCGTACGCGATGCCCTCGTACTTCCACGAGACGCGTTGGAAACGCGAGGCGATGGCCAAGAGGACCTGTGGCCAGCAGCTTTGCCCCGATGCGATGTAGGCGTCGTTCAGCAAGGCGTCGGTGTCGGCCGTCGGGGGACCGAGTGTCGCCAGGCCGTGCTCGACGGCGTCGTAGTAGTAAAGGCCCGGAGCGATTCCCACGCACCGGTTGATAACCGGGTACACCTCGAGCTCGTAGCTCGCCCCACCGCTCGGATACGGACGTCTCGTGAACGGGCCCCCGGGCCCAGGTATGAACTCGATGACGCGGGCGCTGTGGTAAAGGAAATCACCAAGCTCTCGAAGCGTGATGGGAAGCTGGCCGTGTTCGCGGACCGATGTCCGTCGGCTCAGCACGCTGACGAGATCCCGATCCAGCGGCAGCGGCCGCGACGGCGGCGTGAACGCGGTGGTGACCCCAACCGGGCGTTCAGCCACACAGGGCGGGGGGTCGAGCTGGCCGAGAAAGCGGTACGAGCCACCGATGGGGTCATCGTGACGGCCGAGCCGGCTGCGAGAATGAAAAGCGAGGTCGTGAAACTCCCACTGCCGCAGCGCGGGCGTCTCGTCGACTTCGGCCGTCCCGCGTTCACTCGCCCGGCTCGCCACCCCGGCCGAAACGAGCAGCTCGAGCAGCGCGCGCGTCTCGCCCGGCCGGTCGCTGTGCTCGATCATGCTCGCGGCGTCGGCTCCTGACGCGAGCACGCCGAGGACGCTCGCGGCCGAGGCATCGAGAATTCGAATTGCTGCAGTGCCGAGTGGTGTTGCCACCATCAGCGCTCCGTCCTCCGCGCGCAGGTGGGCAAAGCGCGACATGACGATCCTCCCGGGCGGGAGCGAAGCCAGGCGGAAGCCCGGCGCCATCGGCCGCAGCTCGGCCAGGCAGTCGGACCCTGAGCCGGCCGCGAAGGTGATCATGTGTGCGTCGGCGAGCGCCTCGAGCTCCACACGCAGCGCAAGCCTCGCGTCAACGCCACCCCCGGCGGCTTCTTCCAGGTCAACAATCCGCGCCGGGCCGTCTCGAAGCAGGGGCGGGAGATCACCTGGGGCAACGCCCTCGCGGCGCGCCACCGCCAACGCCGACTCCGTCGACGTGCCCGATCCAGCCGGCACTCCGGAGCCCGGGGTCGGTCGGAGATCGAGGGTCGAGCTCATACGAACATCGCGATCGGATTGAGCTGCGCTTCGGGCGTTGGCTTCGAAATCCAGCCCAGTTGCACCGGGACGTCGAACAAGCGTCCGGGGGCGAACCTCGCCCAGAAGTGCCGAAGCCCGGGGACGATGACCTTGGCCACGGGGAGCCCGACGTCGGGGCGGGTCTGATCGAGCACCAGCACCTCAAACCCGCGGCCTTCGAGCGTGTCCACCAGTGCCCGGAAGCGGTCTTCAGCGCTGAGGGGCGCCACCCGGGCGGCGCCGTCGAGCCGCGTCGGAGCCGCCGATCCCAGCGGGCTCAAATGCGGCTGGTCAACGACGCCGGCCGACGTCCACCACCGGACCGTATCCGGGTCGGTGACGAGATATTGGGTCGTGCCGTCCGGCCCAATATCGAGCACCGCCGGCATGAACTGGTTCATCTCGGCAAGCGCGCGCGAGGCCGCCACCTTTGGATCGTGATGTGCCCCGAACCCCATCACGATGTCTTCGGTGGCCGCGCCGAGCCGCCGGCTGACCGCGACAAAGCATGGAACCGGCAGGTCGCTCGTCAAGTCGAGCAGCCAGAATTCACGGCCCACGTCCTCATAGAACGATCGCAGGTCGTCGAGCCAAGCCGGCTCCAGACCCTCGAGATCCACACCGGGCCGGCGGATGCGGTTGTACCACCAGAGCGCGACGCTATCGCGCTCGATCAGTTCGTACAGCGCCTGGAGGCATGCGTCTGCGAGGGTGGCCCCGGCGGCGCTGCCATTCGAGTCGGCCAGGGCAATGAACCGTCCCTCGTCGCGCGGATAGCCGTAGTACAGGTAACTCGTCGGCAGGTAGCGGGTCCTCGCCTGGGTGAGCGACCACACGGGCGACCACTCGAGCGATTGGTCCGGGTCGAACTGCGAGGGCACCACTTGGAATCCGTTGCCGCGCGCGAGCCATTGATCTCGCTCGCGATATTGGGTCTCGGAGAACAGCATGCAGGTGCGCGGGTCAATGGCCTCGTCCCCGATCCCGGCCAGCGTGCCCCGCATCGTCACCTCGGTCCCCGTATAGACACCGGAGGCCCGCTCCAGGCCCTCACACAGGGCGCTGGTGCGAGCCTGGGCGTCGGTTCGCCCCTTCCCGGCGCTGTGCATCCGCAGGTTATCCGCTGCGATTTGCAAGCTGTCGTTGGCCAGGGCACTGTTATGGCCGGCAGCGTACGACCGCAACGGGCTGCGGTCATTCCATGGTGACGCGCCGACGGCGGACACGATGCCCGTCACGGGACTGACCAGGTGTGCATACCGGTCATAAACGGCATCGGGCGCTTCCGTGTGCTCCCTCCCGTCGCGCGACACGATTGGGGCACGGTCCACCCGCAGGTCCGGAGGGCCAGAGATGGGGACCGCGAGCATCGGGTCCCCGCAGATCTCACACTGGGGCCGGCGGGGAACGTGGTGACGGGACGGCGTCAGGCGAAGCGTCTCGAGGATGACCAAGGTTGACTGCACCGGTGGCTGGTCAGTCGCGCAGCCGACCCACCGGGCAAGCTGCGTCGCCGCCATCGAATACGCGTGACGTGCCGCCATGCGCGACCGCACTCGTCCCATCGGCAAGGGGACACGCGCGTCCTGACGGCGATCCAAATAATGGTCGACCGGCCGGTTTCGTCGAAGTCGGTGGGCGAGACAGTGCCAACACGCAGTGTTTCCCGGCACGAACCCCGGGCCCGCCCAAACGTTCACCCCGGTGGGCTTCACCAGAAACCAGTTTTGACCGCTCGCCCGGGCGCGAGCGTCTACGGCCGCGAGCCGCGGATCCAGGTAATCGTCGACGACAACGACTTTGACGTTCGCGTCATCGGGATCGTCCGCCAGACTGAAACCGAAGTCACCGATCGCTTCGTCCAGATCTTCAAGGCCGGCACCGGTAAGCGCCTCGCGCCCGACGGTGAACCCATCGAGGACTTCGCGGACGCGGAACTCCGGTACGCCCAGCTCCGCCCAGAGGGCCGAAACCGATGCGGGAACGTCGGCCGATTCGACCACAAGACCCGCCTGGGTCAGTTCGGCCAGCGTCTGGTGGACCTCGCGCGTCGTGACTGCGGGGCCAAGAGATCTGGCGATGTCGTCAGTCGTGCGGCGCCCGTCGATCAGGGGAACCACATGCCTGGCGACCGGGTCACTGATGATCGCAGAGCCATTCTCACCGAGGAACGCCACCGCTTCATCCGCCATCACCTCGGCGTGGTAGCGAGCGCAGACTACCGGGCGGGCTGGTAAGGCACGGCCAAGCATGAAAGTGAGAATCGGTTTATCGCCGATTCCCCGCGATCATGTGTCAGGCGGCCCCGGAGGGCGGGCCGCCGATCCACTGAGGCGGGGTTACACCCTTCGTCGCACTGACGCGGGCCGTCGCCACCTGTGACATTGCGACACACGGCCATCCAGGCGGGAGTCCGCCTGGGACCCAGTTTCCTTGCGGCTGCACACAGGATGGTTGTATGCACGTAGGGGCGCATCGGGACACGATCGACATGGCAAACGGCTGGATGTGGACATGAACCGTTGAGGGACAGGATGCTGCCCCCGGCTGTGTCGGCTGACAGGGAGTAGCAGAACAGTACGGGGCGGAGGGCGCCCGGTAGCCCGACCCTTCACCCGACCTCGCCGCCGTCCGCTTCCGTTCGACCTCCGCAATTACCGTGTCCAGCGTGGCCAACGTCGGCGTCAGTCCCCCTGCTTCGCGGACCTGGGCCTCGAGATCGACCTTGCCTACATCTGCGCCGAGGTCCGTCAGGGCTCTCTTTGGATCGGCCTTCAGATAGCGGTAGTACGACGGGTCGTCGAAGGCACGCGATACCGCGCGCGCCCACGCGATCTCGATCTCTGGCGTGATGGCGTTCTTTGGTTCCGGCACGACCAACCTCCACTATTCGCACGAAACGCGCCCTGGTTGCCCTCAACTGCTTAGCGAAGTCTAACCAAACACCCTAACCGCGTGTAGATGATTTGTGCTCTACCTGCTCGAGTTGCTCGAGCAGAATTCGGCTCTGCCCGGCGCCCGGCTGATCGCCCTTCAGCAGGAACAGTTCGAGCGCCTCCTTTGCAACGGACACCGCCGCGTCGATATCCCCCAGGGCGTACTCGACTCGAGCGAGCTCGAGTCTGGCGCCTCCTTGGAACACGAGATAGTCGGTCTGCGCGGCGTAATCGACTGCGCTCCGTGCCCACTGGAGCGCGGCGTCGCCCTTCCCCTCGGCGAGCGCGAGCCGCGCGCGGACCTGGTGTGTGACGACGTAGTTGAGGACATCCTCGGGTGCTCCAAGCTGTTCGGCGAGATCGATCGCCGCGAGCGCCGCCTCGCGGTCGCCGAGTAACTCGCTCGCCTGGGCAATGAGCGCTTGGGTCGAGGACCGCCGCAGCCGCTCACCCAGGCCGGACAGAATCGCGTCACTGCGCCAGAGCAAGGCCAACGCCGCACTCGGGTCGCCAGCGGAGAGTTCCATCCTCGCAAGATCCTGCTGGCAATGGGCCGCGTACCACGGCATGCCGAGTGTCTGGAAGCCCTCGATCGCGCGCGTCATCAGTTGACGGGCGATCTCGAAGCGACCGTCCAAGCGGGCGAGCTCTCCGCGGGTGAGGTCGATCCGTGCCGAAAGGTAGGAGCCCGGGCTGACGTCCTCCAAGCGATCGAGCTCCTTCTCGATCGCCTGCGCGTCCTGGCGACCGTACATGATGGATGTGAGGTACATCCCGAGCGCACGGGACCTGAGACCCTCATCGCCTGCCCGCCCGGCGTGCTCGGCGGCAAGACGCGCCCGCTCGGCCGCCGGCGTCGCCTTGCTCTCGAGCACGTGGACCATGCGCGCCGCGAGGTGCGCCCTCGCGATACCCCGCTCATCGCCAGCCTTGGCGAGGCGGCGTAGCACGCCCGGAAGCGTCTCCGCAATCGCGCGCGCCGCATCGTGCGGCCGCACCCGGATGAGCCACTCGAGCCGGCTCAGGACCGCGGTGTCCGAATGATCAGGATCCGATTCGGCCCGGGAGAGCAGTTCGTCGGCGCGCGATAGCTCGCCCGCTTCGAGCAGCTGTTCGGCAAGCTCGACGCCGATATGAACCCGGAGGCTCTGTCCCTCCGGCGCCAGCGCGAGCGCGCGTTCCAGGAGCTTTTGAGCGGCCTCGGCGTCGTTTCGCTCACGCGCCTTCCGACCAGCCGAAAGGAGGTGCTCGGCGGCGCTGACGGCGTGCCGGGGGTCGACCGGTCGTCCCAGCTCTTGCCGATAGTGGATCGCTTGCTCCATATGCCAACCGACAAGCTCATCCTTCCCGGCCAGTTCGTCGGGCGTCTCCTCGAGCCACTGGGCCAGGCGACCATGGAGATCGGCGCGTTTGGTCTTGGGCAGTGCGTCATACGCAGCATCGCGTATGAGCATGTGCCGGAAGGAGAACGCGTAGTCACCTTCGATGGTCGCTTGATGCGGCCGGATAAGGTCCTTGCGGATGAGCGCCGCCAGGGTGGCTTGGAGCTCCGACCCGGCCTCCTCGGGACCCAACCCTTCCACGACACGTTGATGGAAGACCTGACCCTCGACGGCGCCGCGCTCGAGCAGATCGCGCTCGTCGGAGCTCAGCCGCTCGAGCCGGGCAGCGATGAGAGCGTGGATCGTCGCCGGCACGGCGGTGCTCCGCCGCTCGCGGGCGAGCGCCGCCATCTCCTCCAAGAACAGGGGGTAGCCCTCACTCGCGACGACGATGCGCTTGCGGACCTCCGAGTCGAGACCGTTGCCGAGGAGATCCAGGAGAGTCTCGCTGTCGGCGGATGAAAGCGGCTCCAGCAACAGCGTCGTCGCGTTGAGCTTCCCACCCGCCCACGTGGGGCGATCGTCGTAGAGCTCGGGCCGGGCTGTGCAGAGCACCTCGATCGGTGCACCCCGGGACAGATCGACCACGTGCTCGAGCAGATCGAGGAGCATCGGCTCCGCCCATTGCAGGTCGTCCACGTGCAGAACCACGGGACGCTCGACCGCTAAGGACTCGAACAGACGCCTGACTTCCCAAAACAGTTCCTCGCGTGTCGCGGCGCCGCCGCGAGTGAGACGCTCGAGGATTGGTTGCACAGCGTCGCCGATCGGAGTAAAGGCCTCGATCAGCGGCCAAAACGTGATCCCTTCGCCATAGTGCAGACAACGACCCTGCAGCACCCATGCCGCAGGCTCGACCGCCCCGAGCAGTTCAGAGACGAGTCTTGACTTTCCCACGCCGGCCGCACCGAGCACCGTGAACAAATGACAGCCCGCTTCCGCGACGACACGCTCCCAGGCCTCGCGCATCAGTCGCAGCTCGCGCGTGCGATCGACGATGGGCACGTCGAGCCGGCGAGCGATGCCCGGAGCGAAGGGATCGACACGTAAGAGCCGGAACACCGGCATAGAATCGCGTTTGCCCCGGAGCACGACCGACTGCGACGGGGCGACCTCGACGGCGTCCCTGACCAGCTCGAGGGTCTCGCGGCTGAGGAGGATCTCATCTGGGCCGGCGGCCGCGCCGATGCCGGCCGCGACTCGGACAGCCTGGCCCGTTACGGTGTTCTCTCCCGCTCCGACGAGCGCCAGGCTCGTGCTGATTCCGGCGCGGCATTGAAACAGTGCTCCACGCTCGTCGCTGACGGCCGCCACCCGCGCGCGGATGTCGGCGGCAGCCCGGACGGCTCGCGCCGCGTCGTCCTCGTGGAGCCGCGGGACACCGAAGACAGCGCTTATTCCGTCCTGCGTACGACTTTGGACTGTCCCCCCGTGGTTGGCGACAGCCGTGCGCATCTCGGCGAACAGCCGATCCATTACATCCGTCAGAACCTCCGGATCGAAATCACCTGGCTCGGTCAGATCGCACAGTTCGCAGAACAGAACCGTGACCACCTTGCGCAGTGGACGCACTGCTTCGGCTCGCGCCGGGAGCCCGGGATCGCTTGCTGGATCAGCGGGCTGGTCCACCGCCACCGCGCTCTCCGGTGAACGCGCGGGGAGCTCGAGGGTCGGGTCCTGGCGCAGGATCGCTTCGTGAAGCTCGCGCAGGACGACGCTTGGCTCGACCCCCAGTTCCTCGATCAGGGTCTGGCGCGCTGTTCGAAAGTCCGCGAGCGCCTCCGCCTGCCGTCCGCTCCGGTAGAGCGCGAGCATGAGCTGCCCCCGCGGACGCTCGCGAAGTGGCTGCTCGCGTACGAAGGCCTGCAGCTCCGGCACCAACTGCTGGTGACGTCCGAGGGCGAGCTCGGCGTCGATGAATTCCTCGCGGCAGCTCAACCTCAGCTCCTCGAGGCGGGCGATCGCCGATTGGGCGAAGCGCTCGTACGTGAAGTCGGCAAGGGCACTCCCCCGCCACAGCGCCAGGGCGTCACGCAGAAAGCCTTCCGCGCGGGAGTACTCCCCGGCTGCGAGAGCCGCGCGGGCGCTCGTGTACAAACGCTCGCACCGATCGGCGTCGATCGCATCGACGTCGAGCTCGAGAACGTACCCGGGACCTCTGGTTACGAGCCGGTCCGCGGCGGAGCCGAGCACCCTGCGGAGGCGAGAGACGAAGACCTGAACGGTGTGTAGGGCCGTCGGTGGCAGTGCGTCTCCCCACAGCTGGTCGATGAGGCTGTCGGTCGAAACCACCTCATTCCGGTGCAGAGCGAGAATCGCCAGCAGGCTGCGTTGGCGAATCCCACCGGGGTCGATCGGCTTGCCGTCGACGCGCACCTCGAACGGACCGAGGATGGTGAGCTCCACGGCAGCCCCCACGCGCGACACACTAACACGCCGGCCAGGGCACAAGAAACGCAGATGGATAGCCGCCTGCGCGGGCACCGGGGCGCTGCGGGGGCCTCCAGAAACGACGATGCGGCGCGCCTCGACGTATCACCGGCAGCGTTGCCCGCTCTAGTTCTGTCGTGAGCCCGTGACGTGTGCGAGAGGTGCGAGGCGAGATGCCCGTGACCCATGTCCCGGCACGCCCGCGGGTGGTGCCCTAGCCGCCGGCGAGCATCTGCTCCGAGGCGTAGTGAGCGTTTGGTGAGCGGTCGTGACCGCCCGGTGAGCGCCTCGGTTGATGGTTGTCCCCAGTTCGATCCCACCGAGGAGCGAGATGACGACCAAACCTCACATCGCCCGGGCCGCCGCACGCGAACGCGCCCGCCCCGTTCACGCCGCAGCAGCCGATTGTCGCCGGATCGCAGCTGGGTCGGTGAAGTCATGAGCGCGCCTGCCTCGATCACGGCTGAGGTCGCGCTGACCACGAAACTGAGGCCGAGGTCATTAACGCGCGGGGAGCGTGGGCGGGCGTCGGGTACACGGATCACCGAACTGGTCCTCGCCGCGGCCGCGGGTGACCGGGCCGCATGGGACGGACTTGTCGAAGAGTTCGCAGGCATGGTTTGGTCGGTCGCACGGGCACACCGCCTTGGCGGGGCTGACGCCTCCGACGTCTCGCAGGCGACATGGCTTCGTCTGCTCGAGCATCTCGGACAGCTCAGGGAGCCGGCGTCAGTTGGCGCGTGGCTGGCGACCACGGCGCGGCGTGAGTGTCTGCGCGTTCTCAGTGAGAACCGTCGCCGCGTGCTGTACGGAGACGATGCGCCCGACTATCCATCGCCCGATGTATCGGCCGACGATGCCGTCCTGATGAGCGAACGCGACGACGCGGTGCGCCGGGGCTTCTTGCGTCTACCGGGGAGTGATCAAGCGCTGCTCCGGCTGCTCATGGCCGATCCTCGCCCCTCCTACGAGGAGATCGCCCGGGCGCTGGACATGCCGATCGGAAGCATCGGCCCGACCAGGCAGCGTGCGCTCGAGCGACTGCGCCGGGAACTTGCCAAGCAGGGAACTCTGAGCCTGATCGCCGGCTGATTGTGACCGGAGATGTCGACACCACGGTCGCTGAGGTCGGCGCGGTGGGCGGTATCAGACGCGACCCCCGGCCGCTCTTGCCTGGTGTGGAACGGCATGGATCGGCCAACGACGAACCTGAGACCATCACCGACGACCGCCTCATCGAGGCTCTCAGCGCGCTTGGCCGGCTGTTCGACCCGATGCCGTGGAGCGTGCGAGCCGAGGCCCGAGCGGTGTTCAGGCGGGGGCTCGGGGCTCGTGATCCTGACGTTCAAGAGATGATGGCGCGGCTTCTCAGCAGCCCCATATCCCGCGGGCCCGTCGGCGTCGGCTGCAGTATCAACGTGCCGCCGTGACGCTCTGAACCGATGACGCCCAGCGGGCGCAAATTCGAACTCTCGAAGTCCCGGAGGAAGGTGACATGAGCACAAGCCGGCCAGAATCAACCCTGACCGCGCCGTTGCGAGACCGGGGGCGCGGGCGCCCCGAGCTGGCGGAGATCGGAATCCGCCTGCTCGACGAGGCGCACGTCGCTTGGCAGCGGGCCGAGCTCGAATGCGAGCAGGCCCTGTTGGCTTGGTACGACGGGTCTCCCCGGACGAGCGCCGAGCGCTATCTGTCGTACCGTGCGGCGCTAGAGCGCGAGCAATCGGCGGCACGAGACCTGCAGCGGCTGTGGGAACTCGCGCGGGCGGGCCACGCTGCACTGGTCGCAGCGGCGTCGCACCCCGGGCCGAATCACTCGACGTAATTCGATGTATCAGCCTGAGAGCTGCGTGCTCTCATAGACAGACGCGAGCCTGACACCGCACCGCCACTGACGATGTCGACTCGCGGGGGGCGCTACACGGGGGAAACGGGGGCGGGAGCACCGATGGGCCAACGGTGCTCCCGCCCCACTTTCGGACCAGTCATCCAGGTCGAAAAGGGGCGAGCGATGTGGAGAGAACCGCCGGATTTGGGAACGTGGAGTTTCCGCGAGAACGGGGAACGGTCTCGCCCGAAGAGCCGCACACCGTGCACCGCTGAGGAGCGATCGAGCGAACACGCGCGGCGGGTGAACGCGTCGCTTCGGCTGGCGCATCTCGACGAGCCGCGCCAGGCTGACGAACTGCCGGTGATCCTGGAGGAGCTGGCCGCACTGAAGTCCGCGTAGGCTCCGCACGGCCGCGCTGTTGAGGCGCTACTCGAACTGAAGTAAGCTCAGGTGCGCTAAGCTTGCCGCCGTTCAGTCCGAGGGAACAGCAAGGAGAACCGGCCGTGTCCGAATCAGATTCAAGCGTCGACCTGCTCGTCTTCGGCGGCGGCATGGCCGGCATGAGCGCGGCGGCGCGCGCCGCGAGCGACGGGTCCAGCGTCATCCTCGTCGAGAAGGGGCCGGCGATCGGCGGCTCGGCGATGTACGCCGGGTTCATCTGGACCGCACCAACCGTGGAGGTGATGCACGAGGTCAACCCCGACGGGGATCCGGCGCTCTCGACGCGGGTCGTCGAAGGGTATGGCGAGGGCGTCGACTGGGTTCGCTCGCTCGGCGTCCACGTCGCCGACCCGGTCACGGTGCTCGGGTACGGGCGCGGGTCGCAGACCGACATGGCGAACTACCTGCTCGCCTGCGAGCGACTCGTGCGGGAGCACGGCGAGTTGCTGGCGGGATGGTCGGCGCAGCGGTTGCTGGTCGAGGAGGGGTCCGTCGTCGGCGCCGAGATCGAGAACGAATCCGGCGAGCGGCGCGTGATCCGGGCCCGCTCGACGCTGCTGGCCACCGGTGGTTTCGCCGGCGACCCGGCGCTGCGCGGCGAGCACATCCACCCGCTGGCGAGGAACCTGCCGCTGCGGGCGAACCCGCACAGCGTCGGCGACGGCCTCCGGCTCGGGCGCTCGGTGGGCGCCGCGTTCGGACCGCCCGGCGCCGGCTTCTACGGCCACCTCATCCCGTCGAAGATCGCGTACACCAACCCGTACGAGTTCACCGACCTGACCTTCTATCACTCCGAGCACGGAGTCCTGATCAACCTCGAGGGGCGCCGGTTCTGCGACGAGACGGTCGGCGACCATCTGAACACGCTCTACGTGCTCGACCAGCCAGAGGCGCGCGCGCTGCTCATCTACGACCAGCGCGTCCACGAGGAGTGGATGATGGCGCCGTACGTCGAGGGAGTCGAGCCGCTCGACAAGTTCCAGCTCGCGTATCGGCGCAGCGCCCGGGCCGCGGTGGCGGAGGAGATCGACGAGTTCGAGGCGCTCCCCGACGAGTGGGGCTACCCCGGGCCAGCAACCCGCGACACGTTGCTCGAGTTCAACCGCCAGTGCGAGGCTGGCGATCCCAACCCGAGCCGCGAAGCTCGACGCGGCGCCGCTCGTCGACCCGCCGTTCTACGTGATCGAGGTCATCCCCGCGATCACCTTCACGTTCAGCGGGCTGAGGATCGATCCCAGGCGCGAGTGCTCGACGAATCCGGCGAAGTGATCCCCGGGCTGCTCGCCGCCGGGGCAGACGCCGGCGGCGTGTTCAACCGCGCCTACGCAGGTGGTCTCGCCTGCGCCCTGGTGTTCGGCCTCCAGGCCGCCGCCACGGCCACGGCCGAGCGCACGACCAGCGCGTAGCCCGGCGATACGGCCGTGGTTGACGACCCCATCCGGGTGGGAGTCGTCCTGCGCGAGCAGGACATCGCCGCCTGGTCGGGCCGGCTCGGTGAGCTGGCCACCCACGCGGTGGCGGCCGGCATCGATCACCTGACGGTCGGAGACCACGTCAGCTTCGCGACGGCCACGGCGCCGACGGCCTGATCCAGGCCGCCGCGCTGCTCACCGCCCACCCGGCGTTGCCGGTGCAGACCGGGGTGTATCTGCTCGCGCTTCGCCATCCGGCCGTCGTGGCCCGGCAGCTGAGCACGCTTGCCCTGCTCGCGCCCGGGCGATTCACCTTCGGCGTCGGCGTCGGCGGGGACGATCCGCGCGAGCTCGAGCTATGCGGGATCGATCCGCGGGAGCGAGGCGCCCGGACGACCGAGGCGCTCCGGTGCGTGCGCGCGCTCCTGACGGGCGAGGACGTCTGTTTTCAGGGTCGGTTCTTCGACCTGCGCGGCGCGATCCGACCGGCACCCGCGCCTGCGATCCCGATCCTCGTCGGCGGCCGGTCAGACGCGGCGCTCCACCGCGTCGGGCAGCTCGGGGAGGGCTGGCTCGCGCTGTGGGTCTCGCCGCGCCGGTTCGAGGAGGCCTGCCGGACGCATCGAGGCCGCCGCCACGCGAGGCCGGAGCGCGGCGGCGTCCCTGGCAGCACGCGCTCCAGCTGTGGGCCGGTTTCGGGGACTCGCGCGCCGCTGCGAGGAATCGGCTGACCGCGGCGATGGAAGCGGCTTACGCAGTGCCATTCGAACGGTTCGAGCGCTACACGCCGTTTGGCCCGCCGGCAGCCATCGCCGAGGCCCTCGCCCCGTATCTGGCGGTCGGCTGCCGGCGCTTCAACTTCGTCCCCGAAGGGGTGAGCCTGCCGGCGGCATTTGAGGCCACTGCTGAGGTGAAGGCACTTCTGGCGAAGGACCACGCGGCGCGGCCCGGCCCGCACGCCTGAACGGGCCGAACCGCCCAGCTGGGGGGCTTTGGCGCGCTAACGCAGCGTCAACTTGACTTCCCGGCAATGGGTGTTTAGGATCCCGACCTGAGTTCAATTCACCCAGAGGAGAGGGTGCTTCATGCGAGATGGCTGCCGCGCCGCGTTGGTGCGTCGATCCAATTTGTTGCAGTTCGAGCGAGCGGTGTCCGACCGCCACCTGAGGGGGGTCCTGTCGTGGTGACCGTCACCGAGCAGACTCCGCAGCGCTACGCGGCGCCGGAAGTTCAATACCGGCTTCGATCGCTTCAGCGGGCTCTACCTGTGGGCCTTGTTCATCATCGTCTTCGGACTCTGGGTGCCCGACCAGTTCCTGACGACCTCGACGCTGCATAGCGTGGCCGCTCAGCAGGCGGTCACCGGAATGATCGGCCTCGCCGTACTCATCCCGCTCGCGGCCGGGCTATACGACCTGTCGGTCGGGGCCACAGCGAACGTGTCCGGGATCCTGACGATCGTCCTGATGAACAATCACCACTGGGCGGTCGCGCCCGCGATCATCGCCGGCATCGTGATCGCGGTCGCGATCGGGCTGACCAACGCGTTCATCGTGGTCAGGCTCGGCGTGAACTCGTTTATCGCCACCCTGGGCATGGGCTCGATCCTCGCGGCGGTCGAGGTGATCATCTCCTCGAACAGCCAGCCGATCCCTCCGTCCTCGACGGCGTGGAACAACCTCACCCAGACGACGGTCGCCGGGTTCCAAATCGTCGTGCTCTACCTGCTCATCCTGGCGTTCCTGCTCTGGTGGCTTACCGCCCACACGCCGGTCGGTCGCTACCTGTACGCGATCGGCGGCAACAGCGAGGCGGCTCGGCTCTCGGGCGTGCGCATCAACCGGTACACCACATTCGCGCTGGTGATGTCGAGCACGATCGCGGGCTTCGCCGGGATCATGTTCTCGTCGCTCAACGGGCCATCGCTCGACTTCGGCTCGACCCTGCTGCTGCCGGCGTTCGCCGCCGCGTTCCTCGGCTCGACGCAGCTGATCCCCGGGCGGTTCAACGTCTGGGGCACGCTGTTGGCGATCTACGTGCTGGCCACCGGCGTGCAGGGACTGCAGCTCGTGTCGGGAGCCAGCTGGCTGAGTGAGATGTTCAATGGCGTGGCGCTGATCATCGCGGTCGCTTTGTCGATCAAGCGGTCGCCCTCGGCGCTCGCGCAGCGGATCAAGGCCCGCTTGCGGCCGGGTTCGGGCGCGGCCGGGGGCCCGGAGCAGCCCGGCACCGGAGCGGATGCCTCCCTGGAGGAGGCCGCTGCCCCGGTTGGCTCCGAAGCTGCCACACCCCATTGAAGGACCAGTCGTAGTGACACGCACACGATGCGTGATCGGACGCCGTCGTTCGGCGAACTCGTGACTCGTAAGCAGACCAAAAGGAGATACACATGACGCACCATTCGACACTCGATCGCCGGCGGGGACGCCGGGCGCGTGTCCGCGGGTTCGCAGCCATCGTCGGCATGTTCGCGATCGTCCTCGCGCTGGCGGCGTGCGGTTCGTCGAGCTCATCCAGCTCCTCCGTTCTGTCCGGCTCGTCCGGCTCCTCCGGCTCGAGCGGGTCGACAGCGACGAACGCATCGTCGCCGTCAAGCTCCGGTGGTGTCGCGGCGGCGCAGACGCAGCTGCAGAAGTACGAGGCCGCGCCGACCGAGATCACCCTCAACCAGCCGCTCAAGTCGGCCCCGCCGAAGGGCAAGAAGCTGGTCATGCTCGCAACGAACGACCCGAACAACGTGAAGCTTCAGCAGTCGCTGAAGTCGCTGGCCTCGCTCGTTGGCTGGAGCTACGACCAGGTCAGCTACGACCCGGCCAACCCCGCGACCTTCGGCGCGGCGGTTGACACCGCGATCACGAAGAACGCCGACTACATCGCCGAGGCGGGCATCCCGCTGACGTCGTCGGTAATCAACAAGGTCAAGCAGGCGGGCGCGAAGTGGGTGCTGACGTCGGTGTACCCCGCCACGGTCGCCGACCCGGTGATCGTCGACGCCAACGGCTATGACAGCGATCATCGGATGGGAACGGTCCTCGCGGACTTCTTCATCGCCGACTCCAACGGGAAGGGCAACGTGCTGGTGGAGCACATCCCCGCCTATCCGATCCTCGGCGGGTTCACGGATGGCTTCCAGGCCGAGGTCCACTCGAAGTGCCCGGACTGCAAGGTGAAGATCATCAACATCACGATCCCGGATCTGGCCGCCGGCAAGGTCCCGAGCATCATGGTGTCGGCGCTGCGCACGAACCCGGACGCCAACTACATGGCCTTCGACGTCGGCCCGTTCGCAACCGGCATCAACTCGGCGCTGTCCGCGGCCGGGTTCTCGGGCAAGGTCAAGATCATCGGCGAGGCCGCTGACGAGGGCGCGATCGCGGCCCTGAAGTCCGGTACGCAGACGGCCTGGACCGGGTTCTCACCCATCTACTCGACCTACGTGATGATGGACGCGATGCTCCGCGACGCAGAGGGCACACCGATCGACGCGAAGCAGTCATCGATCCAGCCGACGCAGATCCTGACCCACGACAACATCACGTCCACAGTCGGCAGCAGCTCGACCTGGAATGAGCCGAAGGACGGGCTCGACCAGTTCAAGAAGCTCTGGCAGGTCCAGTAGCCCGCGCACCCCAGCCGCACACGTCCCGGAGGAGAGCATGACCTCAGTTCTCGAAGTCGATCGAGTGTCGAAGACATTCACTCGTACCAAGGCGCTGTCACGTGTCAGCATGACCATCGAGCCCGGCGAGGTTCACGCTCTCCTGGGGCAGAACGGGTCGGGGAAGTCGACCCTGATCAAGATCCTGTCCGGATACCACGCGCCCGATCTGGGCGGTGGTATCCGGATCCAGGGTCACGACCTGCCGCTCCAGTCACCGGTGCAGTCCTACCGGCTCGGATGCCGATTCGTGCAGCAGGATCTCGGGCTCGTGTCGACACTGTCAGTGCTCGACAACATGGCCCTCGGATCCGGCTTTCCCACCTCGTTAGGGACGATCAGGGGGAAGGCCACCTACAAGCAGGCCAAGGACGACCTCGAGCGACTCAGCCTCGAGATCGATCCCAAGGCGCTGGTGGCCACGCTGAGCGCGTCCGAGCGCACCGGCGTGGCCATCGCCCGGGCGCTGCGCGAGGATCCGGAATATCCGGCGTGTCTGCTCGTGCTCGACGAGCCGACGGCGACCCTCCCGGTCGACGAGGTCGACCATCTGCTCGACCGCGTCAGCGCGATGGCGGCCACCGGCGTCGGCGTGCTGTACGTCACCCACCACCTCGGCGAGGTCTTCCGTGTGGCGCACAACGTCTCGGTGTTCCGCGACGGCGTCGTGGTCGGAGCCGGCCCGGTAAAGAACTTCGACCACGCCGCGATCGTCCAGTTGCTGGCGGGCGAGGAACTGCTCGCCGAGGAGACCGAGTCCCGGCGGGAAAAGCAGGGCCGAGAAGCGGCGCGCGACCACGAGATCGCGTTCGAGGTCAACGGGCTGAGCTCCGGCGCGCTGACCGGTGCTTCCTTCCGCGTCGAACGCGGCGAGATCGTCGGCATCGCCGGCCTCGCCGGGTCCGGGCGTGACAGCGTGCTCGGCGCGAGCTTCGGCGCGCTTCCGCGCAGCGCGGGCGAGGTGACGGTCGGCGGTGAGGCGCTGCCGGCGGGGCGGCCCGACGTCGCCATCGGCCGCGGAATCGCTTACCTGGCGCCGGACCGAAAGATCGGCGGCGCCGTCATGACGATGAGCGCACGCGAGAACCTGACCCTGCCCAACCTCAAGCCGTTTTGGAAGGGAGGGCTACTGCGTCGACGGGCGGAGACGTCCCGGACGCAGGAGTGGTTCGAGCGGCTTTCGGTCCGGCCGGCCAACGCGGTCAACGACCCGCTCAGCATCTTCAGCGGCGGCAACCAGCAGAAGATCCTGTTCGGCAAGTGGCTGTCGCAGAAGCCTTCGGTGTTCCTGCTCGACGAGCCCACTCAGGGCGTGGACGTGGGCGCCAAGGCCGACCTGCACCGCGAGCTGGTTGCCGCCGCCGAGAACGGCGCCGCTGTGGTCGTGAGCTCGAGCGATCTCGAGGAGCTGGCCGACCTGTGCGATCGGGTTCTGGTGATCGTCGACGGAAAGATCAGCGCGGAGCTCGCCGGCGGCGAGCTGACCGAGGGTGCCATCACCCGTCGGTTCATGCCGATGTCCGCCGCCCCGACCGAGGCCGAGACGAGCAACGGCGCGGCCGCCCACTAGATCGGCGCCGAGCCGAGCCATGGGCAAGGTCATCGGGCGGTTCGATCCGACTCCGTCGCGGACGCCGGAGGAGTGCGAACGCCACTACACGCAGGTCCACGTGCGCATGGCCCAGGATCTGTTGCGCCCGATGCCGACGCTTATTTCGTATCACACGGACCGAGCGGTGGCGCAGGCCGACGTGAACGGTGGCTGGGGCCAGCGGCCGCGCGCGTGGCGCTTCGTGGTGCTCCGCTTCACGCCCGATGCGACGCTCGCATTCACCCCCGAGCAGACCGAGATGGTCGCCCAGGACCATGTGAACTGCCTCTACCGCCTGCGGTCGTGCGAGGTTGAGGAGAGCGTGCTGGTCGACCGAGTCGATGGCCAGCTCGCGCTGGCCAAGTTCATTGTCGAGGCGGACCGTGCTTCCGGAGTCGACGCCGACGCCGCTTGGGCCGTGTTCAGCTCGCTGGCCGATCGCGTTCTGGGTGCTTTCGACAGGGCGTTCGGCGGGCGACGGCTGATCCTGAACCGGGTGGTCAACGAGGTCGAGTGCGAGCCGCTCGACGTCGAGGGCCAGCGGCCGATCGGCCTGCTTGAGGACACGACGCGGCTCGGGTATATCGAGGCTTACTTCGATCACGCGCGCTGGGGCGAGGAGGCGCTCGGCGGGCTCGCCGCGGGTGGCGCGCTGCACGACTCGGCGCTGGTCGACGTCAACCTTCTGCGGGTCGAGGAGCAGGCCCCGCTCGATGTGACGGGCGGTTAGCGCCCGGGGACCCGCGGCGGTGTGCATAGCGCGCCACAGTTCACGGCTACGGGCGGCGGCGGCGCGTCATGCACACCCGAGGAGGCTGATACGCCAATCGACCGTGGTTCGGCCGCCGTTGGCGCGTCATGCACACGGAGTGAGCGCGGCCGGTTCTCGCGGTTTGCGCGAACGACCACTACGCGGCGACGAACCCACCGTCGATCGGGAGCGCGACGCCGGTGATGTAGGACGACTCGTCCGAGGACAGGAACACGACCGCGGCCGAGACCTCCTCCGGTCGGCCGTCGCGGCGCAGCGGGATCTGCGCCTTCAGCGCGTCGACCGCCGCGCGCGAGGCGCTCTCGGTCATGCCGGTGACGACCAGTCCGGGGCAGATAGCGTTGACGCGGACGTTGTCGGGCCCGTATGAGACCGCGGCGCCCCGGGTCAGCCCGAGCACTGCGGCCTTGCTTGCCTGGTATGGGATCGATCCAGTCAGGCCGACGAGGGCCGCGACCGACGCGACGTTGACGATCGAGCCGCGTTTGCGTCGCGCCATGCCCGGGATGACTGCCCGCATGCCGAGGAACACCCCGCGCTGGTTGACCGCGGTGACCTTTGCCCATTCCTCGTCGTCGGCCTCGATCCCGGCCGAGCGGACCTGGACGCCGGCGTTGTTCACGAGCACGTCGATCGGGCCGTGCAACCGCTCCACGTTGTCCACCAACTCGTTCCAGGCGGCGCCGTCGGTGACGTCGTGGTCGTGGTAGGAGGCGCCGCGCTGTGCCTCTCGCAATTCCGCGGCGAGGCGCTCGCCCGGCTCGGCGGCGATGTCGGCGATCGCCACCGCGGCACCCTCGCGCGCCAGCGCCCGCGCGTGCGCCGCTCCCATCCCGCGAGCGGCGCCGGTGATCAGCGCGACCTTGCCGGCGACGCGCCCGGCCGGGCTCCTCGTCGCGGCTGAATTCAGTTCCACGATACGGTAGTGTACCGAGTTGAGTTCAGTTCGACTACTTGTTTGGAGCGGCTGCCGTGAACGCGACGATGATGCAGGCCCTGCGTATGACCGAGTGGGAATCAGAACCCGTTCTGACCGAGGTTCCCGTCCCAGTACCACGAGGCTCGGAGGTTCTCGTCAAGGTGGGCGCGGTCGGGCTGTGCCGCTCCGACATCCACATCATGAGCAGCCCGCCGGGCGTGTACCCGTACAAGCTTCCGTTCACGCTCGGCCACGAGACCGCCGGACGGGTCGCCGCATTGGGACCGGGGGCGTCCGGGGTGGAGGTCGGCGACCCGGTCGTCGTCTACAGCCGCTGGGGCTGTGGGAGCTGCTGGCAATGCGCCAACGGCCGCGACAACGCGTGCGCCCGCACCCAGCGCGGCCCGCACGGGGGCGGCCTCGGACGCGACGGCGGCCTGGCCGAGTACCTCCTCGTCCCGGCGGCGCGCTACCTCGTGGCGGCGCCCGGGCTCGACCCGGTGCCCGCCGCGCCCCTCACCGATGCGGCGCTCACCTCGTATCACGCGGTGAAGCTGTCCCTCCCGCAGTTGCGGCCCGGTAGCACCGCGCTGGTACTCGGCGTGGGCGGGCTCGGGCACATGGCGATCCAGATCCTCAAGGCGATCACGCCGGCGCGGATCGTCGCCGTCGACGTCCGCGCCGGCGCGCTTGAGCTGGCCCGCGCGGCGGGCGCCGACGCGACGTTGCCGGCGGACGGCCTGACGGTGGAGGACGTGCGCGCCGAGACCGGGCTTGACGGCGCCACCGCGGTGCTCGACTTCGTCGGCAACAACGCGACCCTGGCGCTCGCGGCCGGATCGATGGCTCAGGGTGGCGATCTCACCTTCGTCGGCCGCGGTGGCGGCGAGCTCAGGGTGGCGCCGGGTCTGATCCCGTACGAGTCCACCGTGCGGATGCCGACGTGGGGGACGGTGCCCGAGCTGGCCGAAGTCGTGGCGCTCGCGGCCGGCGGCGCGATCCACTCGGAAGCCGAGGTGTACAGCCTCGACGACGCGGTGAGCGCCTACGGCAAGCTCCGCCAGGGCGAGGTGCTTGGACGCGCCGTCGTCGTGCCGAACGGAATGAACTGACCTCACTTCACCGCGATGGGAATCCGCGCGACGCGCAGCGTCGCCGAACCCCGGAAGGAGAACTGAAAGAGATGGGACTTGTTGACGGAAAGGTTGCGCTGGTCACCGGCGCCGGACGCGGACAGGGACGCTCGCACGCGCTGAGACTGGCTTCGGAGGGCGCCGATGTGATCGCCGTCGACATCGGCCCCGGCCGGGTCGAGACGATCTCGTACGAGCTGGCCAGCGAGGCCGATCTCGACGCCACCGTGGCGGAGATCGAGGGTACGGGCCGGCGGGCGGTCAAGGCGATCGCCGACGTCCGGTCGCTGTCTGACCTTCAGCGCGCGGTCGACCTCGGCCTGTCCGAACTCGGGAGGATCGACATCGTCTGCGCCAACGCGGGCATCGGTTCGTGGGCGGTGAGCTGGGAGATGACCGAGCAGCAGTGGCAGGACATGATCGACATCAACCTCACGGGTGTGTTCAACGCCGCGCGCGCGACGCTCCCCTCGATGGTCGAGCGCGGCGAGGGCGGCAGCCTGGTGCTAACCAGCTCGACCGCAGGCCTGCGCGCCTACGCACACACCGCGCACTACACCGCCGCCAAGCACGGCGTGATCGGGCTGATGAAGGTGCTTGCGCAGGAGGCCGGACCGCATCGCATCCGGGTCAACGCGGTGTGCCCGACCACAGTGCGGACGCCGCTGGTGATCAACCGATCGACCTTCGAGCTGTTCACTCCGCACCTCGAGAACCCGACCGAGGACGACGTGCGCGAGCCGTTCGAGTCCCTCAACATCCTTCCCGGGGTCGCGTGGATCGAGCCCGAAGACGTCTCCGATGCCGTGCTGTTCCTCTGCTCGGACGCGGCCAAGTACATCACCGGCGTCGCGCTGCCGATCGACGCCGGCAATATCGTGAAGTAAGGCAGCCGGGCGCCGGCGCGCCGGCGACGTGCATAAGGTGACACTCTGGCCGAATTCGCACCACCGTGGCAGGTTATGCACGTCCCACGTGCATAAGGTGTCACGGTCGCGCCCGGCGAGCTTGCGTGGCAGGTTATGCAGGTGACGTGGCCAGGCGCGGGGGAGGCGCCGCGATCCCGGCCGGCGCTCGCAAACCGGTCGTCCAGCCTCAGACCGTGAGCACCGTGCAGGCGCTCACGCCGGGCGCGCCGTAGACCTGGGTGAAGCCGACTCGGCACGGCTTGGGGACCTGTCGCTGGCCGGCCTCGCCTCGCAGCTGAACCACGATCTCGTGCACCTGCCGCAGCCCCGAGGCCCCGATCGGCTCGCCACAGGCCAGGCAGCCCCCGTCGGTATTCACCGGTATCCGGCCGCCGAGCTCGGTGGCGCCGCTCTGGATCAGCGCCTCCTGCTCCCCGTGCTCGCACAACCCGGTCTCGGCGAGGTGCATGACCTCGGCGCCCGACTCGGTGTCCTGAACCTGCGCGATGTCGACGTCGCCCGGCCCGATCCCCGCCTCCTCGAACGCCGCCGCCGCCGCCTCGGTGGTGGCGGAGGGCGCGGACTCGAGCGGGATCGACGGGCTGAACACCTCGAACGAACCGAAGCGGCGGGTCCGGAAGGCGACTGAGCGCAGATATACGGGCACCTTCGTCAGCTCGCGAATACGCGGGCCGCGAGCCAGGACGAGCGCGACCGCGCCCTCCCCTGGGGAGCAGAACATGTACTGAGTGAGCGGGTGGTTGACCATCCGCGAGGAGAGGATCTCGTCCTCGCTGAGCGGCTGTCGCCGCCAGGCGTTCGGATTGCGCGCGCCGTTCTCGAACGCCTTGGCCGCCACCTTGGCGAGGGTCGAATCGGAGATGCCGTAGTCGGCCATGTAGCGCTGGATCTTCAGGGCGAAGAACTGCGTGGTCAGCATCAGGCCCGTCTCGCCGTACCAGGACCCGATCCCCCAGTCCTCCGGCAGCGGGTTGAACGCCCCCCGCGGGTGCTTGTCGAAACCGACGACGAGCGCAGTCTCAGCCGCGCCGGAGACGAGCATCGCGTGCGCGGTGGTCAGGGCCGACCCGCCGGTGGCGCACCCGTTCTTGACGTTGATGAACGGGACGCCGGTCAGCCCGAGGATGGAGACCGACGTGTCGGCGTTGCCGGCGGCGTCCGACCCGCCGGCGGCGAAGTCGATGTCCTGCCACGCGATCCCGGCGCTGGCCAGCGCGCGACGCGCGGCGACCGCACCCATCTCGAGTCCGGTCACGCCGTCGTGACGACCGAACTGATGGATGCCGGCGCCGACGATCGCGACGTCGTCGCCGCCGCTCACCCGTCGCCCTCCACCGGCCGGAAGGCGTACGTGAGCGTGTCGGCGGCGCCGGGCACCGGGATCAGCGTGAGCTCCATGGTCATGCCGATCCGCAGCCGCTCCGGATCGCTCTCGGTCAGCCGCGTCTCCACGCGGACCTCCCCGGGCAGCTCGACGTACCCGACTCCGTAGGGCTCGAACTCCTCGACCCCTCCCGGCAGGTAGGGCGGCGCCTTCGGCGCGAAGCACTGGATCGTCCAGCTCCACAACTCACCTCGCGTCGCCAGCTCGCGCGGGTGGACATCCTCGGAGGTGCACCGCGGGCAAGACCGCTGGCGCGGAAAAGTCACCGTCCCGCACTCGCCGCAAGCCGAGCCGATCAGCCGCGGCTCGGCCTCGGTGCCACCGATCACGTCGGGATCGATCAGCTGCCGGTGGCGGGTCTCGGTCATCGCGCGGTGGGGAAAGCCAGAACCGGCGAGCGCGCCACCATGTACCGGCGCATCCGGCCGGACCGATCGAGCTCCGCGACGGCCAGGAACGTGCCGATCCGCTCGCCCGAGTCCCAGCGCGTCTCGCCCAGGGCGAACTCGACGTCGCCAGTGACACCGCTTTGCAACACATAGTGAGCCCAGCCCTCGGTGTCACCCGCATCGATGAACCCGCGCAACTCATCCCGACCACCCACGAACTGACTGCTCTTGCGCGAGCCGTCCGCGGCCCACTGGATCGAGAACTCGAGGTCCTCGGCCACCAGGTCCAGCGAGCTGTGCGGGTCGGGGCCGTCCAGCAACGCGAAGTAGCGCTCGAAGAACGTCTTCCCCGGCGGGTCACCTTGCACGGCCGGATCCACTTGACCTGAAGTCATTTCAAAATGTGATGATAGCCGATGGCGATGGCTAGGCGATGACCGTCGGGCGTTCCAGGATCTGAGTCACGACGTCCCGCTTGACCACCTTCAGCGACGGCGTGCGCGGGAAATCGTCGAACACCTCGACGGACTCCGGCCAGGTGTACTTCGCCACGCCCTCGCGATCGAGGAACTGCTGGATCTCTTCGAGCGTGGGCGCGGGCCGGCCGTCCACGGGAATGATCGCCGCGCAGGCGCGCTCGCCCAGGCGGTCATCGGGAAGCGGGACGATCGCGACCTCGCGGATGTCGGGGTGGCGCATGATCACGGGCTCGACCTCGGACGGGACGATCGTCACCCCCCCGCGGCGGATGATGTCCTTGCTGCGCCCGACGTACACAAACTGGCCGTCCTCGTCGAGATAGCCGAGGTCGCCGGTCTTGTAGCCGCCCCAAGCGGTCAGCGACTCGCGGGTCAACTCGTCGTTACCGAGGAACCCGAGGAACCGGCTCGGGCCGTTGACGATGACCGAGCCGACGGTGTTCGCCGGCACGGCTTGCCCTTTGTCGTCGACGATCCGGATCTCGGTGCCGTCGTAGGGGCGGCCCTCGGTCAACGCGATCTTCGCTTCGGGCTCGTGCAGACCGTGTGCGGCGTGGCCGGGAACCTCGGACAGGCCGTAGTCGCCCAGCGGCGAGACGCCGAAGGCCTCCTGCATGGCCAAGCGGCGCTCCCGCGTAAGGCCCGGGGCCGCCAGGACGCGCATCGAGGGCAGGTCGAGATCGCTCTCGGATTTCGCCCTGATCAGGTCCGCCGAGTGCGTCGGCATCGACAGGACGTACGTGCAGCCATGCTCCTTGATGAGCTGGAGGGCGTCCTCCGCATTCCAGCGGTTGACGAGCACCCCCGTCGCACCGTTCATCAACGGCGGAAAGTAACCGAACACCAGCCCGCCGACGAAGCCGAACTCGCACACGACGAGGTAGACGTCCTCGCCGGTCAGCTCCCAGCGCTTGCAGATGCCCTCGGTGGCGTAGCGCAGCGTGTTGTTGGAGTGCGCGATGCCCTTGGGAGTGGAGGTCGTCCCCGAGGAGTGGAGCACCATGGCCAGGTCATCCGCACCGCGAGCCACGTGCACGTCCGGCGGGTCCTCCTGGGCGAGGCGATCCACAAGGTCGGGCTCGACGGCGAGGAACAGCGGGACCTGATCGGAGACGAGCTCACACTTGGCGAGCTCCTTCTCGCCACCGAACCCGAGCAACCCCTTAGCCTGCGTCTGGGCGATCAACGCCGACAGCTGCGTCTCGTTGAACATCGGCGGCAGCGGCGCGATCACGACCCCGCGGTGCATACAACCGAGCATCGCCACCGCCGCTTCGATCGAGTGCCGGCCGAGCAGGATGACGATGTCCCCGGACTCGATGCCGCCCTCCGCCAGCCGGACCGAGACGCCCACGGCGGCGCGCCGGAGCTGATCGAAGGTGAACGTGCGGTCGTCGAGGATCAGCGCCGGCTTGTCCGGGTTGTCCGCGGCGCGGCGGGCGAAGTCGCTCCACAGGTCCCCGTCGCGCCAGTACCCCTCGGCGTAATAGCGATCGGCTTCGGGCTGAAATGTCAGGGTCGTCATCGCCTTCCTCCGGTTTCCACGTTGTCGAGTCGTTCAGGCAATTGCCATTCCCCCGTCCACGCTCAGCACGGTGCCGGTGACGAAGCTCGAGCCCGGGCCGAGCAGGAACAGCACGGCGGCGTTGAGCTCGCCGGCGCGGCCGCCGCGTCCGAGCGGTGTCCGCGAGAGCAGGAACTCGGGGAACTGATCGGGATCCTCGCCCAGCTCCGCGTTCATCTCGGTGGCGAAGAAGCCCGGCGCGACCGCGTTCACGCGGATGCCGTAGCGCCCCCACTGCGACGCGAGCTCGCGCGTCAAGCCGATGATGCCCGACTTCGAAGCGACGTACGCTGCGTCCGGGATCGCGCCGATGGAGCGCAGGCCCATGACCGAGGCGATGTTGACGATCGAGCGGCCGCCGCCGTCGCGCATGCGCTGCGCGGCCAGCACCGAGAGGGCGTAGGGCGCGACGAGATTGAGCTCGAGGACGCGAGCAAACGTCTGCGCCGACGTGCGCATTGCGGGGGCGCTGGCGCCGCTGCCGGCATTGTTGATCAGGCCGTCGAGCCTTCCGTACCGTTTCAAGACGTCGTCGACGAGACGCTCACGGTCGGCCTCGTTTGTGACGTCACAGGTGACCGCGTCGGCGCTCGGAATCTCCTGGGTGAGCGCGGCGAGACGGTCGGCGCGGCGCGCGGCCAGGACGGGAATCCCCCCGGCCTCGCCGACCGCCCGCGCAAGCTGGGCGCCGAGCCCGGAGCTGGCGCCGGTGACGATCACGACCCGGTCCTCGAGTTGTGGCATAGGCTCTTTCACTTGAACTCAGTTCAACTGTATCGAGACAACCTGCCGAACGCAACCGAACCTGCCTCACGCCCCGCCCTTTGAAGGTTTCAGGCCATACCGCGGGCCACGACGGCGAGCCTTGATAGAGTTGGGATCACTTCAATCGAAAGAGGCATCGTGGCCAAGAACGACCAGACTCAGGCAACGAAACGCGCAAGAAGCCCGGCGAGCTCGCGCAGTAAACGCCAGGAGATCCTGACGTCCGCGATCGATCATTTCGGCCGCGATGGGTATGAGTACACAAAATGGGCCGACATCGCCGCCGACGTTGGTCTCGGCTCGACCGCCCTGTACCACTATTTCGAGTCGAAGCTTCACTGCCTGTTCGAGATCCATGCCGACGCGCTGGAGGCCGAGCGGGAGAGATTCGACCGGCTCACCGCCGACCGGAGCGAGTTCGGCCCAGCGCTGGCGCGCCTGCTCAATGGTCTGTTCGATCTGAGCGAGCACGATGTCCAGCGCAACCGCGTGCTCGTCGCCGAGGAAGGTGTCATCGCGGTCCCGCGCAAGTCGCCCCGCGAGGAAGAGGCACGGCGGGTCGCCCGCGCGCGTATGCGCGACATCGAGTTCGCCTGGGCGGCATTCCTCACCCGCGGGATGGAGCAGGGCGCCATCCCCGAGGCCGATCCGCGCCTGCTCACGCACGCGATTCTCGGGCTGTACAAGAGCGTCTGGCACTGGTACCGGCCCGGTGGCGGGCTGTCCCTGGACGAGATCCGCGACTTCTTCGTGGAGCGGTGCCTCGCGGTGGCGGGCTACGCGCTCCCGGCCGCGACGCCTGCCAAAACCAAGACGCGCGCCGCGCGCAAGGCAGCCTGAGCAAGAACGCCCCGGCGGCGTCCGCGGCGAGGACACCCGCCCGGCTAGGACACCCGGACGAGCGCCTTGCCCGTGGTGTCACCGGACAGGACCCTCATGAGCGCCTCGGGTGCGCGATCGAGGCCGTCGATGATCGTCTCGCGGTAGCGCAGGCGGCCCTCGGCGAGCCAACCGCCGAGCTCGCGCACGACGTCGGGCAGCCGATGCTGGTAGGCGCTCCCGCGGAATCCGCGCAGGGTGAGGTTGTTCGCCGTGGCCTGGAACAGGTTGCTCGGGCCATGGCTCGGCCCGACCGACTCGTACTCGGAGATCGCGCCGCAGAGCGCGGCCCGTCCCCAGGGTCGCAGCGTGGCGAGCGCCGCCTCGAGGTGATCGCCGCCGACGTTGTCGAAGTAGACGTCGATGCCGTCAGGGGCGGCTTCCCGCAGGCGATCGAGGACCGGGCCGTCGCGGTAGCTGAACGCCGCGTCGAGCCCGAGGTCGTCCAGCAGGTGGCGCACCTTAGCCTCCGAACCCGCGCTGCCGATCACGCGGTGGCCGCGTAGCTTGGCGATCTGCGCCGCGAGGCTGCCGACCGCGCCGGCGGCCGCGGAGACCCAGACGACGTCCCCCTCGCGCAACTCGGCCGCGTCGATCAGGCCGGCATACGCGGTGACGCCCATCGCGCCGAGCGGCCCGAGGTACTTCTCGACCGGCGCCACCGTGGTGTCGACCCGCGCCAACGTCGCGATCCCGGCCAGCGCCGGCTCGCCCGCGGTGACGATCGCGTAGTCGCGCCACCCCTTGGCGTGCCAAACGCAGTCACCTGCCTCGAATCCCTCGGCGCGTGACTGCACCACCTCGCCCACGGCCCAGATGTCGTCCATTGGCGCGTTGAGCGGGAACGAGTTGAAATAGCCGGCGGGACCGCTGCGACGCAGTCGCAGCCGCATCCCGGGATCGACCGAGGTGAACAGGTTGCGCACGAGCACCTGACCGTCGGCCGGATCGGCGACGTCGACATCCACGGTCACGAAGTGGTCGGGCGTCACCTCGCCGACGGGGTACTCGACGAGGTGAATCTGGCGAGCGCGAACGGACATCGTGCTAACGCTTCACCTTGTAACCGACGCTCTCGCGATCCCACACGCCGTCTGCCTCGGTTCCCTCCGCCTTCAGCTCCTGTTTGAGGATCCGCTGCGCGTGCGACTTGGGCAGCGAGTCCACGAAGCGCAGGTATCTCGGGACCGCGAAGTGAGCCATCCGCTCGTTGCAGAAGTCAAGCAGCGCCTCGGGCGCGAGCGTCGAGCCCGGCTGGAGCACGATCGCCGCCATCACCTCCTGTCCCCCGAGCGGCGATGCAACCCCGTACACGGCGGACTCGAGCACTTCCTCGTGGAGCGCGAGGACGCGCTCGACCTCCCACGCGGACACGTTCTCGCCCCGGCGGCGGATCGAGTCGGTCTCCCGCGCCTTGAAGAAGAAGAAGCCGTCGGCGTCCCGGTAGCCGTGGTCACCGGTGTGGAACCACAGGTTGCGGATCGACTTCATCGTCGCCGAGTCGTTGCCCCAGTAGCCGGCCATCATCACGTTCGGGCGCGCGGGGCGGATACAGATCTCCCCCGCCTCGCCGACCGGGACCTCGACGTCGTTCTCGTCGAGGACGCGGACCTCGTACCACGGGACCGGAACGCCCATCGAGCCGGCGCGGCGCTGGTCGTAGGTGTTGAAGGTGATCGGCCCGGTCTCGGTCAGGCCATACACATCGAGGATCGCCAGGCCGTAGCGGTTCTCGAACTCGAGCACCTGGTCACGCGGCGCCGCGGCGCCGATGACCACGCGCACGGTGTTGTCGGTGTCATCCGGGGCCTCCGGCTGCTTCATCAGGATTCGGAGCATCTCGCCCATGCCGTTGAACGCGGTCACGCGCTCGCGGCGGCACTGCTCCCAGAACCGGCTGGCCGAGAAGCGGCGGTTGACGATCGACTTCGCGCCGGCGACCATCGCGGCCGCCACGGTCATGTACTTGGCGTTGGCGTGGAACAGAGGGAAGACCGACAGCAGGACGTCGTCCTCGGTGTAGCCGGCGACCTCGGCGGTGCTGACCGCGAGGTTGATGTTGTGGTTGTGGGGCAGCACCACCCCCTTGGGCGGTCCGGTTGTGCCGCCCGTGAACAGGATCGACGCGGGCCGGTGCGGCTCGACCCTGACGGTCTCGACCGAGTCCGGGGTGGCCAGCAGATCGGCGAAGTCGTACAGCGGGCGCCCGCCGTTGGCGTCAGGCGAGGGCTCCCCGACGACCACCACGTGCTCGACGCTCGGCGAGTCGCCCAGCCAGGGCAGCACGTGCTCGAGGAAGACGTCCTCGACGATCAGCACGCGCGCCTCGGTCGTGCCCAGGATGTGGGAGATGCCGGGGCCTCTGGCGGCGTCGTGGATCGGGACTTCGATCGCGCCAAGCTTGAGGATCCCGAACCACGCGTAGAGAAACTCGGACCGGTTGCCCATCATGATTGCGACCCGCTCGCCCTCGGTCACGCCCAGGTCCTTCAATCCAGCGGCGACGTGACCGGCGCGCTCGGCCGCCTGGGAATACGTCACGGTGTCATCGTCGAAGACGACGAGCACGCGGTCGCCGAACTGTGCCGCCTTCTCGTCGACCAGGGTCGCTAGGTTCATGTCTCCCTCACGTTCGCTGTGGTCCTACGTTCTGAGCAGCAGGCACGAAGCCAACGGTCCCGCGCCCGCCGATACCGCCACCACCTTGGCCTCCGGCACCTGACGGTCGCCGGCCTCTCCGCGCAACTGGAGGCACGCCTCGTACAGGTGCCCGAAGCTGTGCAGACGACCCGCTGACAGCTGACCCCCACTGGTCGCGAGCGGCAGCTCTCCGGTCAGGCTGATGCGCTCGCCGCCGTCGACGAACGCGCCGCTCTCACCCTTGCCGCAGAACTGCAAGCCCTCGAGCCAGTACAGGGTGAGCACGGTGAAGCCGTCGTAGAGTTGGGCACAGTCGACGTCCGCCGGCGTGAGATCGGTGCGCGACCAGAGGTGCGCGCCAGCTCCCGTCGCCGCGGTGGTGGTCATGTCCTCCCACTGATCCCACGAGGCGCGCCCGTGCAGCGCACTCCCGACGGCCTCGAAGTGGATCGCCCGGTTCGGCGTGTCCGGCGCGTACGCCGCATCGGAGATCACCACCGCCGTCGCCCCGTCGATCGCGATATCGCAGTCGTACAGGCACAGCGGGTCGCTGATCATCGGCGAGGACAGGTACTCGTCGAGCGTCAGCTCCTTGGTCAGGACCGCCTTCGGGTTCAGCGCCGCGTTGCGGCGGGCGTTCAGGCTGATCTGGGCGATCTGCTCGCGAGTCGTGCCGTATTCGTGCATGTGGCGCCGCGCGTACAGGCCCATCCAGTTCGGACCCGAATAGGCGCCGAAAGGCAGGATCCACTGCAGAATCCCGGTGACCCCGTCGGCGTCGGTGGCGACGCGGTCGGTGCTCTGGCGCCACGCCGTCGCTTCGTTCAGCGCCCGATAGACGAGGACGTGACGGCACATGCCCGAGGCAACCGCCATGCACCCGTGGATCACCGACGCGAGCATCCCCGGCGTCTCCGGGCCGCCATAGTGCCAATTGGGCTCGAGGCGCAGCGCATCCATGACCGCGTGCGGCCCCGGTCCCGAGGAGCCGGGACCGGGAGGCGCGAGGCCCTCGGCCCGGGTGACCGCGCCAGGCCACGAGACGACCCCGTCGATCTCGGCCGGGGTCAGGCCGGCGTCGGCGATCGCGTCGAGGCAGGCGTCCAGAGTCAAGGCGAGCACCCCCTTGGTCACCCGGCGTCCGACCTCGGACTGACCGATCCCGGAGATGATGCAGCGCTGCTCGAAACTCTCAGTCATGCGGGGGCCGGCCGGAATACCGGAACGTACGCGTCACCCTGCTCGCGGAACTCGACCCGCACCTGCATGTTGATCGCGACCTCCTCGGGCTTGCACCCGACGATGTTCGTCATCAGGCGCAGGTCGCTCTGCTCGTCCAGCTGGACGATCGCGATCACGTACGGGACCTCGAGCCCGGGCGACCATTCGCGTTCGTTCACGGTGTACGTGTACACGACGCCCCGCCCGCTGACCGGGCTCGGCACGACGTCGTCGCTCAGACAGCGCGGGCACCTGGGGGAGGGCGGGTGGACGTAGTACCCGCAGTCCTGGCAGCGGACGATCCGCAGCTCGCCGTCGCGGCCACCCGTCCAGAACGCTCGATTGTCGTCGTTGATCTGCGGTGTCGGGAACATGAGGCTAGCGTCGCGCTCTACTGAGCTGAATTCGGGTCGAACCCTATCACATCGAGACGGCCTCACGGTCGACCTTCGATCCGAGCGTACGACGCTGGACGGACGGGAGGATCAGCACCCTTGACCTGGACGCGGCCTGGTAGGATAATCGAACCAAGTTCAACTCAACGAATCAGGCCGCCCGGACGAGGAGAGTTCTTTGATGCTGTCGCGCGAATATCCCAACCTCTACATCGACGGTGGCTGGCAGGAGCCCGACTCGAACGAGCGCTTCGACGTCATCTCGCCGGCCACCGGCGAGAAGATCGGCTATGTCCCAGCGGCCAATTCGACCGACATCGACCGCGCCATCGAGGCCGCCCGCAAGGCGTTCTTCGAGACGGATTGGCCAACGCGCCCGGTCGAGGAACGCGCGGAGATGATGGAGCGGCTGGCCGCGCTGATCGCCGAGCACCAACCTGAGTTCCGGGATCTGATCGTGGACGAGCTCGGTCACACCAAGTTGACCGCCGAGGTCTATCACTCAGTCGCGCCGACGCTGCACTGGAACTATTACGCGAAGGTGGGCCGCGAGCACAAGTTCGCCGAGGTGCGCGAGTCCGACCTGTCGCCGCTGGCCGGCAACGCGGGCGGGTTGATCATGAAGTACGAGACCAAGAGCCTCCTGGTGCGCGAGCCGGTCGGCGTGGTGGCGGCGCTGTGCGCGTTCAACTTCCCCCTGGCCGGCATCGCTCAGAAGACGGCGCCGGCGATCGTGGCCGGCTGCACGGTCGTGGTCAAGGCCCCCGACCCGGATCCGCTCGCGCTGTTCGCCATGGCCGATCTGGTCACCGAGGCCGGCTTCCCGCCGGGCGTCATCAACATCGTCGCGGCGACCCGGGAGGCGTCCGAGCATCTCGTGGCCCATCCCGACGTCGACATGGTCACGTTCACCGGCTCGACTGACGTAGGCAAGCGGATCGGCGAGGTGTGCGGTGAGCAGATCAAGCGGTGCGTGCTCGAGTTGGGAGGCAAGTCCGCGGCGATCATCCTGGAGGACGCCGATCTCGACAGCACCCTGCCGATGGTCGTCGGCTCGAGCGCGGGCACGAGCCAGGGCGAGAACTGCACCTGCATGAGCCGGATCCTGGCGCCCAGGTCGCAGTACGACGAGATCGCGGCCAAGCTCACCGCCGCGTTCCAGAGCCTGAAGGTCGGCGACCCCAACGACGAGGACACGGTGATCGGCCCGTTGATCACCGAAGCCCACCGCGACCGGGTCCTCGGATACATCAAGACCGCGGTCGACGAGGGCGCCACGATCGCCACCGGCGGCGGCGTGCCGGAGAACCTGGACCAGGGGTGGTATGTCGAGCCGACGCTGCTGACGAACGTCACCAACGACATGCAGATCGCCCAGGAGGAGATCTTCGGGCCGGTCATCGCCCTCATCCCCTACGAGGACGAAGAGGACGCCATCCGCATCGCCAACGACAGCCGCTTCGGTCTCTCCGGGGCGGTGTTCACCGGCAACCCCGTGCGCGGGTTCGAGATCGCGCGCCGGGTGCGCACCGGCACGTTTCGCGTCAACACCATGTCCGCTGACTTCAACTCCTCGTTCGGCGGCTACAAGGAGTCGGGGATCGGCCGCGAGCACGGCCCGTACGCGATCGACGAGTACCTCCTGGACAAGACGATCTCGATCGAGCCGTCCGACGAGTTTCCCGAAGAAGTCGTCCGGGCGGCCCAGGCGACGCCGGCTCACGCGTAGGTGAAGCTGATGCGCGGCCCCGCCAGACCGGCGGGGCCGGCTGCCGCGGGGCGCGATCGCAGCCGCCTACACGAGCTGATCGAGCACGAGCAAAGACGCCTCGACGGGTCGACCCCGAAGTCCTCACTCATGTACCAGCGCGCCCACGAGGTGCTCGTGGGCGGCGTCGCGTCGTCGTTCCAGCGGCGCGTGCCCTGGCCCTTCTATCTGGTCCGCGGGGAGGGTGCCTGCGTCTGGGACCTCGACGGCAGGCCGATGGTGGATTTCCACAACGGCTTCGGCTCGATGGTGCAGGGGCATGCCAATCCGTCGATTGCCGCCGCGGTCAGCAGGCAGGTGTCAAACGGGAGTCACTTCGCGGCGCCGGGCGAGGACGCGGTGATCGTCGCCGAGGAGCTCGCCCGGCGGTTCGGGCTGCCCAAGTGGCGCTACACGAATTCCGGGTCGGAGTCGACCATGGACGCGATTCGCATCGCGCGCGGTTTCACCGGCCGCGACACCGTGATGAAGATGGTCGGCGCGTATCACGGCCACCACGACGGGGTAATGGTCGCCACCGGGGGCGACCGTGACGTGCCTGACGAGAATGGGATCTGGCCGTCGGTTTCCTACGGTGCGGGAATCCCCGCCTCGGTCGCGGAGCTGACAGTTGCCGTCCCGTTCAATGACGCGGCGGCGCTCGAGCGGCGGGTGCTGCAACTCGACCGCGAATCACGCAAGCCGGCTTGTCTGATCATGGAGCCGGCGATGGTGCTGGGGATGATCCTGCCTGAGCCCGGCTACCTCGAGGCCGTGCGCGAGATCACCCGCCGTCACGACATCGTCCTGATCTTCGATGAGGTCAAGACTGGGTTGGCGGTTGCCGCGGGAGGTGTCATCGAGCGCTCCGGCGTGAGACCGGACCTCGTCACCCTGGCCAAGGCGCTCGGCGGAGGGGTGCCTTCGGGGGCGATCGGCGGCACCGAGGAGGTGATGTCAGTCGTCGAAGACGGCTCGGTTTACCAGGTGGGCACGTACAACGGGAATGCCCTGACGATGGCCGCCGCCCGCGCGAGCCTGTTCGAAGTCCTGACACCCGACGCCTACGCTCACCTCGAACGACTGAACCGCCGCATGATCGACGGCTGCCAGCGCGTCCTCGATGCGCACACTACGGCGGGCTACGCGCTGGGCATCGGCGCCCGCGGCTGCGTGACGCTATCGCCGGCGCGGATCACCGACTACGCAACGCTGCGCGCGACTCAGGACATGGACCTGCTCCGGCTCACGTGGCTCTACGCGGTGAACTCCGGGGTGTTCATCACGCCGGCACGGCCGGAGCAGTGGACGCTGTCGGTGGCGCACAGCGACGAGGACGTGGACGCATACGTCGGCTTCCTCGACCGCCTCCTGACCGATCTACACGCAGCCAGTTGACCCTTCGTACCGACTCGATGTAAAGGAGAGCCCGTGTCGTCAACCTCCACCACCACCGCGGCGACGACCGCCGGCATACGCCTACATCCGGAGGCCGAGCGACGTTATCGCGCGCGTACGCGCCGCTCCCTCGAGTTGCTCGAGCAAACGAAGCCGCTGATCCCCACTGGTCACGCCGGCGGGATGTGGTACCAGCTGCCCTACCCGGTGCTGCTGGAACGTGGGCAGGGTGCGCGCGTGTGGGACGTCGACGGCAACCGTTACCTCGACATGCGCATCGGTGACTGGGTCATGGCACTCGGACACCGCAACGAGGCGGTACGGGACGCCATCGTCGAGCAGCTTGACCGCGCGTCACAGCTCGGATGCCCGGAGTGGGGGCTCGCGCACCGCATGGCGTCGCTTCTCGTCGAGCGGATGCCGTCCGTCGAACGGGTGCGCTTCATGGCTTCAGGAACCGAGTCGAACCTGCTCGCGCTCCGTCTCGCGCGCGCCTACACGGGACGACCCAAGCTGGCCAAGGCGCAGGGCAGCTACCACGGCATCGCCGATGTGCTGGTGGTCGGCGACTCTTCGATCAGTTTTGACGCCGCCGGAGTGCCCGCCGGGGTGACGCCAGGGGTGGCGCAGGACGTGGTCGAGTTCCCGTTCAACGACCCCGACGAAACGGAGTCGGTCCTCGAGCGCGAGGGCGCGGACCTCGCCGCCGTCATCGTGGAACCGATCATGGGGGCCGCGGGCATGGTGCCGGCCACCACCGAGTTCCTGCGGCGGCTGCGCGAAGTCACGGCGCGTCTTGGCATCGTGTTGATCTTCGACGAGGTGGTGACCTTCCCGATTGCGTACGGCGGCGCGCAGGCACACCACGGTGTCACGCCGGACCTGACCGTGATGAGCAAGGCCATCGGCGGAGGGCTGCCGCAGGCCGCCGTGGGAGGCCGCGCCGAGATCATGGGCCTGCTCGATCCCTACCTGCACGACGGGCGCGCACCCGTCCTCGCGGCGTCGACCTTCGGCGGGAATGTAGCCGCGCTGGCGGCTGGGATCGCTGCGATCGAGCAGCTCACGCCCGAGGTGCACGCACGGGTGCAGGCGACCGGGGAGCGGATGCGGCAGGGCATCGATGACATCGGCGAGAAGTACGCCATCCCGCTGCACGCCACGGGCTTCGGCCACCTGTACGGCATGCACTGGGCACCCGAGCGCGTCGTCGACTATCGCACGCGGATGCTCGATGACAACGAGAAGCTCGCCAACATCATGCTTGGGTTGCTGAACGAGGGCGTGTACCAGTATTCGTTCGCTACCCTGCTGCTCAGCGCGGCACACGGTGACGAGGAGATCGACGAGTTCCTCGCCGCGTTGGAGCGCGCGCTGCACGCCGTCGATCTGGTGACCTGAGATGGATCTGGGACTGACGGGTAAGCGGGCGATCGTCACCGGCGGCTCGCGGGGAATCGGGCGCGCGATCGCGGTCGGCCTGGCGGCCGAAGGCTGCGCGGTCGCGATCGGCGCACGCGAGGCCCGCGGGGTCGAGGCGACCGTCGCCGAACTGCGTCGCCGTGGCGGGACGGCGCACGGCGAGACGATCGACGTCACGGACGCGGACGCGCTCGAGGCGTTCGTGGCGTCGTCGGCCGATGCCCTTGGTGGACTCGACCTCCTGGTGGCCAACGCCGGCGCGCTGAGCGGTGGGCCGCGGATCTCGGCGATCGAGGCGAGCGACTGGCGCTACACGTTCGACATTAACGTCACGCACCCCGCGATCGCCGCGCGCGCGGCCGCACCGCTGATGGCCGCGACCGGAGGCGGCGCGATCCTATTCATCTCCTCGATCGCCGGCATGCACCCGTGGACTCGGCCGCATTACGGCGCGGCGAAAGCGGCGGAGAGCCACCTCGCGGGCTCGCTCGCGCGTGAGCTGGCGGCGCTTGGGATTCGCGTCAACGCGATCAGCCCGGGGTCCATCATGCACCCCGGGTCCGGTTGGGAACGCGCGGCCGAGGACCGCGCGGCGTTTGACCGGTGGCTCGAGCACGAGCTCCCGTTCAAGCGGCTCGGAGCTGACACCGAGGTTGCCGACGTCGCGTGCTTCCTGTTGTCGGACCGCGCCTCGTGGGTGACCGGAGTGAACTTGCCGGTCGACGGCGGCCAGAACCCGCCCAACATGATGACCACGCAACCGATGCCTGGCCGCTGGCGCGACGGCTGACCGCGTCAGTTACCCGAGCGTATCGGTGAGGATGAGCGCGCCGGAGTCGTGCACCGAGCCGCTGAACCCAGCGTCGATGTACGAGGTCGCCGTCGCCTCCATCACGATGGCCGGCCCGGCGAACCGCGTTCCGGGCGCCAGCGACTCTCGCTCGATGAGCTCGAACTCGCCCCAGTCGTCCTCCGCGAACGAGTAGGCACGCGCGGTGCGGCGTGCCCCTCCCGCTCCGTTGGGGATCGAATGACGAGGACGCGCCGCTTGCGGGAGAGCCGTTCGCTCGACTGCCCGGACCGAGAGGATGTCGATCCCGACGTCGAAGCTGTGGCCGTAGGTCCGCTCGTAGAGTTCGGCAAACCGGTCCGCGATGGGCTCGGGAGCTTCGGCGATGCGTCCATCGGCAAGGGCGACCGAGACGGTCAGCGTGTACTCCTGTCCCGGATAGCGCAGGTCGAACTCGGCCTCCTGGGTGGTCGTGCCCTCCAGGGCGGGCCGAGCCCGCGAATCCAGCTGCTCGAAAAGGTGCTCGATGGTCTGCTGGGCCCGGGCGAGCCCGCCCTCGTCAAGCGGGGAGACGATCGTCAGCGCGGCTGAGCGCACCACGTCCTGCTCGAGCAGGCCCCAGGCGGAGAAGTTGCCCGCGTAGTTGGGGATCACGATCGTCCGGATGCCAAGCTCGCGAGCCAGCAAGGAAGCAAACAGCGGACCCGCCCCGCCGTAGGCGATCAGCGCCGCCGAGCGCGGATCCTCGCCGACCTCGATGCTCACGGCGCGGATCGCCCCGGCCATGGTCGCGCCGGCCACACGCATTACGCCGCGCGCCGCCTGCTCTGGCTCGAGGCCAAGCTCCTCGCCCAGGCGTGCCAACGCCGCGGCGGCGGCGACGACGTCGAGTTTGAGCCCACTGGCCAGTGTGTCGCGAGCCAGCATCCCGAGGGTTACGGCGGCGTCGGTCACCGTCGGTTCTGTACCGCCGCGGCCGTAACAGACCGGTCCGGGGTGGGCACCGGCGCTGCGCGGACCCACGTTCAGGAGGCCTCGGTCGGCGGACGCGATCGAGCCGCCCCCAGCCCCGACTGACCTGACGTCGACCCATGGCGTTTGCAGCGGCATGCCGACCACCTCTCCCTCGTACTTGACGCGAGGCCGGCCGTCGACGAGCAGGCAGGTGTCAAAGCTGGTACCACCGACGTCCGCGGTGATCGCGAGGGCTAGACCGAGCTCCGCACATAGCTTGCTGGCACCCACGGCGCCGGCGACGGGACCCGACATGGCCGTCTCGAACGGGCGCGACCGCGCCTCGGCGAAGCTGAGGCAGCCACCGGCCGACGTGGTGATGAGGCACTCGCCGGCGAAGGCCTCCTGGCGCAATCCGGCCTCGAGTCGCTCCAGGTAACCGGCGACCGCGGGCCGGACGTACGCGTCGACCACCGTGGTCGACGCGCGCTCGTACTCTCGGTACTGGCCGCTGACCAGGTGCGAGAGCGACACCGGGCCGGCGAAACCGGCCTCCCGCAGGACCTCCGCCGCCTCCAGCTCGTGCGCCGGGTTCGCGTGCGAGTTGAGAAACATGATCGCGACGCACTCGACGCCTTCGCGCGCGAACGTCGCGGCCGCCTCGATCACGCCGGCCGAATCGAGCGGCCGACGGACCGTGCCGTCAGCGAGCACGCGTTCCCGAATGCCCAGCCGCAGCGGCCGGGACACGAGCGGTTCCGGCGTCCTGAACAGCCGGTCCCACATGTGCTCGCCGCGTTCGTCGACCCGCAGCAGGCGGCGAATCTCGAGCACGTCACGAAACCCCTCGGTCGTGAGCAGGCCCACGCGGGCGCCCTTGCGCTCGAGCAGGGCGTTGAGGCCGACCGTCGTGCCATGCAGAAAGTAGCCGGCGCGCGCCACCGCAGACCGGTCCACCGTACTCGCGAGGACGCCCTGCACGGCGCGATCGACCGCAGCCGGATTGGAGGGTCCCTTCCCCACCGTGATCTCGCCGGATTCCTCGTCGATCACGATCAGGTCGGTGAAGGTGCCGCCGACATCGATACCGATCCGCGTTGCCATATCGATCCTCCTCTAGAACGCGTGCGGGTACCGGGCCCGCGCGCCGGCTTCGGTCAGGTACCCCGCGTCGATGTCGGCTCGGACCTCGTCAGCCGGCCGCTGCTCGGGCGGCCCGAAGGCGGCGCCGCCACCGGTGCGAACCTCGATCCGCGCTCCCTCCGGGACGCGCAGGCCGGTGACCTTGGTGTGTTGCTCGAAGGTGCCGTCTGGAGCGTGGACGAGCACCTGGTTGCACCGGCCGGTTTCCCCGCCGGCGAGCGCGAACGGCGGTACCTGAGAGCGCTCGTTCACCACGGTGAGCTCCATGTCGCGCAGCGCGGTGACGGCGAGGTCGATCCCGGGTCCACCACGGAACCGTCCGGCGCCGGCGGAATCCGGCGCGTAGTCCGCCTGGTCGACGACCATCGGCGTCTTCGCCTCCCACACCTCCCACGACATCCCGCGCAGACCCGAGATGCCAATCGGCATGAGGGGACCAGCGCCATCGCCGTACGCCGCCGCCGCCGGCGCGCCGCCGACGACGTTGATCGAGTCGGCCCAGAAGCTCCCCTGGGCATCGGTTCCCCACATCACGAGTGAGACGCACATGTCGAACCCACCGGGCATGTGCTCCGGCCTGGCCCCTGCAATCGCCTCGTTGATCGCCTCGATCAAGATGTACATCGGGTAGCTGGCCAGCGCGCACGGGGCGGGACGCTGAGGATCAAACATGGAGCCGGGTCGGGTCCGTAGCTGGAGCGGGCGAAAGTAGCCCTCGTTGGCCCGGCCGTCGTCGATCGCCAGAGCCATCATCGCGCACCGCATCGCCGAGATGACACCCACACGCGGACTGTTGACGGGGCCGGGTTGCGCCGGCGGAGCGTCAGTGACGTCGATCGTGATCTCTCCGTCCCCGATCTCGACCGCCACCTCGAAGGGGAGCATCACGCGCTCGAGGCCGTTGTGCTCGTGGACCATGGTGCTGGTGTAACGACCCGGCGGTAACTCGGCGAGCCGTTCGCGCATCTTGGCCTCGCTGGCATCGAGGATCACCTCCACCGCGGCCTCGAACGGCTCGAGCCCGTAGAGTTCGATCAGCTCGAGCAGCGCCCGCAGCCCGGCGCGGCATGCTCCGGCCTGCGCACTCAGATCTCCGGCCGCGGATTCGGGCAGGCGCGTGTTGGACAGGATCGTGCGGTAGAGATCATCATCGCGATGCCCCGCCTTGAACAGCTTCACCCCGGGGTAGATCGTGCCCTCCTGAAACAGGTCGGTGCTGTTGCTCACGAACGGGGCAAGCGCGCCGACGTCGAGGTGGTGGGCCTTGATCGCCGCGTAGGCGACCAGCTCGCCGCCGAGGAAGCCGGGCACGATGACCGCGACGTCCCACTGGTGGGTACCGGTCATGTACGGGTCGTTGACCACGATCACGTCGCCGTCCTGCAGACCCTCCCGGGTCGCGTAATGCTCGAATGTCGCTTGGACGCAGTAACCGAGGCTGCCGGTGAACATCGGCAGCGTCTGGATCTGGGAGAGCATTCGGAACCGGCGGTCGTACAGCGCGCCGCCACCGTCGAGAACGTCGTAGATGATCGGCGAGAACGCGGTGCGCTTCAGCGTCACGAGCATCTGATCGGCCGCTGCGTCGAGACCGTGGCGGATGATCGACGCCGTCACCGGATCCACGGCCGCAGCGCGATCGAGCTGAGCCGGCTCAGTGGTCGCGTCCATATCCCTCTCCTGTCAGCGATCTCGACCTGAGGTCACTTTGGTTATTAGTCGCGCGCCGAGTGTATCGCGAGCGCGCCCCCGGTGCAAACGCAGCAAAACGGCGATTGACAGCTCTCGCACGGCTCACTAAGGTTCCCTTGGCGGTGCCTGAGTTGAACTCAACTAATCTAAGCTACGGCTTGATTCAAACCCGGGTCCCGTGATGCCCGTCGAGGTCGAGCTCGTCGGGACTTCCGCCATCGTTACCGGCGCCGGCCAGGGCATTGGCTACGCGATCGCCGGTCACCTCATGTCAGCGGGCGCCGACGTCCTCGTGTATGAAATCGATCCGGCGCGGGCACACGCGGCGGCGAAGCGCCTCTCGGCCGAACGTCCGTCTCAGCGGGCCCTGCCCTTTGCCGGCGACGTCACCGACGAAGCGGCCATGCGCGCCGCGTTCGAGCTCGCGAGCGAGTCGTTCGGGCCGCCGCGAATCCTGGTTAACAACGCCCTCTACCAGTACCCCGACCTGATCGTCCGCGTGCCGGTTGCGGAGTGGGAGCGTGTGCTCGGCGTGATCGCCACCGGGACGTTCATCGGTACCCGAGAGTTCGGCCGACACTTCATGGAGCACGGCCTCGCGGGGGGCGCGATCGTCAACATCTCCACGCTGAACTACACGGCGCCGGCGAGCATGCTGGCTGCGTATTGCTCCGCGAAGGCCGCCGTTTCACAGTTCACGAACGTCGCGGCCCTCGAGTACGCGTCGATGGGGATCCGGGTGAACGCGATTGCTCCGGGCCTCGTCAATACCGAGCTTTCCGCCGCATTCCTCGGCGAGAGCCCCGAGGTGTCGGCTGCGTTCGTCGGCAATACACCCCTTGCCCGTGTCGGGGAGCCCGAGGACCAGGCGCGCGTCGCCGTGTTCCTGGCCTCCACGGCCTCGGCGTGGATGACCGGGGTCACGCTACTGGTCGATGGGGGGATGCACCTTCTCGGCGTTCCCGACAACTGGGAACTGTTCAAGGGCCCGCTCGGCAAGACCGAGCCAACTCCCGCGGACTGGCTGACGGACGCGCGTCACGCCTCCGGCGGATAGACGTAGTCCGGCGGCGGCATCGAGAAACCGGGGTGCACGTCGCCGACCTCGAGCAGAAAGCCGAGATCGCCCGTGGCATCGAAGTACATGCCACGTACTCGATCCCCATCGGGTTGACTTCCCGTGAAGGTGGCGTCGAGACGCACGCCGAGGCCGAGCGATTCGAGTTCGCCCTTGGCGCGAGCGAAATCCGGGACATCGAGGCGCACATGATGGATGTGGTCGGCTCCGCCGCACTCGTGCAACGAGGCCGCATAGAGACTTCTGTCATCCAGAGGCTGGATGATCTCGATGCGAAAGTCCGGGCTTAGCTGGGCCAGGGCCACGCGCATCTCGAACTCGACCGATTCGCCATCCATCGTGGCTTCCATGTTCGAGCGGTCGTAGGTGAACACTCGCCATGGCCCGACTCGGTACCGGTCCGACCAGCGGCGGACGGCGCCGTCCAGGTCCGCGGTTACGACACAGATGTGGTTTGCGCCGGTGAACATCGTGGCTTTCTCCAAAGGGTTGCGACGGGGCACCGCTTGGTTACCCCGCCGCGTTCGATTGGACAGGTATCCGAGCGTGCCGCCTACTGCATGTGCCAGAGCGTCTTGAACTGACTCAGCGCATCTGCGGGCTCGCTCCAGAAGCCGTTGGCGATGTTGACCGAGTTGATGTTCGACTTAGTGAGGATCTGGGTCGGCTGCAGGGCTTGCTCCGTCTGGTTGATGGGCAGGCCCTCCTGGTCACGGAACATCGCATCGAACATCGCATAGGGCTGGTAGCCGGGATCGAAGCCGGTCCACGCAGCCTGCTTACCGGTCTTCAGCGCGGCGATCGCGCCGGTGTCAGCCGCCTGGCCGATGATCTTGACCTTCCCACCCAAACCTGCCGCGTTCAGCGCTGAGTTTATTCCCTCCGCGAACGGGCCATAGTCGAACACCAGGTAATTGGCGTCGGGATTCGATTTGAGCGCCGACACCATCGTGCTGGGGATCTTGCCTGCCGCTAGGTCCGGAAGCGTGATGTTCACGAGCTGGGTCTTGCATGAGGGACACAGCGCCTTGACGGTCGACGTGAACGCGCTGGTGAACGCGGTAAGGACTGGGTAGGCCGGGACGTGCTCGATGAGCGCATTGCCCTTGCCGCCCGAGTCCGACACGAAGTAGTACGCGAGCACTCGGCCCATCTCCGCGTCGTTCAAGCATCCATTAGACGCGCCGATGATCGGTGGCTTCACCGTCACGGGGCACACCGCGGTGATGACCCATTTCGCCCCGGCCGACTGTACCTTTTGCAGCGCCTGCGCGGTGACGGGCAGGCCGGCTTCGGCAACATAATCCGGGTGCTTGGCCAGCGCCGAGTCGATTGCCGCGTTGAACGTCCCGATGTTGGCGGGGTCGTAGCTGATCTGGGAATAGTTCCAGTGCGCAAGCTTTGCCATCTCCGCCAGACCCTTCTGAATGACGACGTTTCCGGGGTCGGCCGTCCCCAGCATGACCAGCGACTTGCCGGCGGGCGGAGGCGAGTTGAGCGACTGGGTTTGCACGATCTTGGTGGGGGTGGCCTCGTACTGCTTGAGCTTCGCGTTGGCGGTCGCCACGCCGGCGCTCGCACCCGATGCCTGCGAGGTCTCGGCGGCGTTGCCTGCCGCGCCGGTCGCGCTCGACGAGCTTGACGAGCTTGACGAGCCGCACGCGGCCAATGCCGCCGCCATCGCTACGGCGACGGCGAGCGCCGCGAGCCGACGAAATCGCCGACGGCGGCCGGTCCCCGACTGAAGAAGCTGCATGACCCAAACTCTCCCTTCCCAAGGTAACATGAACTGAAGTCAGGTTTGGAGACTAGCTGGACGATAGGTGTGAGTCAAGTTGCGAGTTCGTTACGCAAGTGGAAACTGGCCGGATGGGAATGAGCCCGATGGTCCGCATCACTTCCTTGACTTGAGAACTGAAGTCAGCTTAAGATTGCGCCGAAGGAGAACGCCGTGTACAAAGCGATAGGCATCTGGTCGTGGCCGCGCGACGAAGACCGCGAGGAGTTCGACGACCACTATGAGAAGGTTCACTACCCGCTCGCGGAGAAGCTCCCGGGTGTCCGGCGAATCACTCTCCTGACCGGCGGCGAGGACGCTCGCGCGTCCGGCATGTTTCGGATGGCGGAGGTGTACTTCAATGACCGTGCCGCGTTCGATCGCGCGGCGGCGTCGCCGGAGTGGCGGGCGATGGCGGCCGACGCTCAGCAACTGATCGAGCGATACGGAGTCACCCTGCTGGCCGCCGACGGCGAGGAAGCCGATCGCGCCTACTGAGGCGCCGCGCTCAAGCCGGCGCCGGCGCGGCCTCGCGGACGGCGTCCGAGAGCAGCTTCATGCCCCCATGGGCGGTTTGCCCTCCGTCGACGGCGATCTCGACGCCGCTCAGATACGACGACTCTTCACCGAGGAGGAACAAGACGGTGCCCGCTACGTCGCCGGTGGTGGCCGCCCGCCCCAAGGGCACGCTCCCCATCAACGCGTCGGCCACCGTCGCCGGAACATCGGCGGTCATCGCGGTGGCCATCAGCCCTGGCATGACGGCGTTCACGCGCACGCCGCGCGGCCCGAGCTCCAGGCTCGCCGCCCGGGAAAGGCCTCGCAGCGCCCATTTGCTCGCGGTGTAGGGAACCGCGAAGTGGCCAGTCATCGCCGCGATCGAGGCGATGTTGACGATCGACGACCCGGCCGGCATGAGGTCCATGAGGGCCTGAATGCCGAGCAGCGGCCCGGTGACGTTGATGGCCAGCGTCCGGTTCCAGTCCTCGAGCGACACCTCGCCCAGGCGGCGGCGCATGGTGATTCCCGCGTTGTTCACGAGGCCGTGACAGGCGTGGTGCTCGCGCCGGAGCCACCGGGCGAACTCGTCCCACTGGCGCTCGTCGGTGACGTCGAGCTCGCGCATCGTGATCCGCTCGTCGGGCGCTGCCGTGACGAGATCGGCGCCGATCACCCTGGCACCGGCGTCCGCCGCAGAAACGGCGATCGCCGCGCCCAGCCCCTGGGCGGCTCCGGTCACGACAACGACGCGACCCCGGAGGCTCATCGCGCGGTGAACGCGCCGTCCACGGCGTAGAAGCTCCCGCTCACGAACGACGCCTCGTCGGAGGCGAGCCAGGCCACGAGCGCCGCGACCTCGTCGGGCTCGCCCAGCCGTCCGAACGGGTTGAGCGAGGCGAGGTAGTCGGCGCCCGCCTGATCCAGCGAGGCCGCTAGCAGCGGGGTCCTGATCACGGCCGGTCCGACACAGTTGACGCGCACGCCCCGCCCGGCGCAGTCGATCGCCGCCGCGCGGGTGATGCCGAGCACTCCGTGCTTGGCCGCGACGTACGCGACCATCGAGTCGCGGGCGACGACCGAGAACATCGACGCCATGTTGACGATCGAGCCGGTCCCGGCGGGGAGCATGTGGCCAAGCTCCGCTCGCATGCTGTAGTAGACGCCGCTGAGGTTGATGTCGATCACCTTGCGCCAGTCTTCGATCGGGTACTCCTCGGTGCTGATCAGCGGCCCGCCGATGCCGGCGATGTTGGCGGCGACGTGCAGACCACCGAACGTCTGGACGGCGTGCGCCACCGCCCGCTCCGAAGCTTCCGGATCGGTGACATCGCCCACACACGGGCTCCCGGACGGGATCTCGCCCGCCACGCGCTCAGCGGCCTCCGCCTGTACGTCCATCACGACGACGCCCGCGCCCTCGGCTGCCAGACGGTGCACGATCGCCTCGCCGATTCCCGACCCGCCGCCGGTGACCAGCGCGACCTTGCCCTCGAATCGCGCGGTCACGGTGCCAGCGGCCGGAGGTCGAGGACGTAGTTTCCGGCCGCGTCGGGCTCGCCCCGCTGGCCCGGGCGGACGACGATGACCGTGTCGGGCAACTCGATCAGCGCCGGGCCCTCGATCGAGGCCGGCGGGACCTCTTCGTAGACCGGCGTGTCGCGGACGTCGCGCAGCTCCGACCAGTAGACGGGACGGGAGCGCCGGGCGGCTTCGCGTCGCGGCACCGACATCGGCTCCGCCCTCCCGGTCTTCGCAGTCGCACGAACCTGGAATGCGGTGAAGTCGATGCCGCCGGTGCGGTCTCCGGAGCCGCGACCGAACAGCTGCTCGTGGACCTCCTCGAAGCGCTGGTCGATCGACTCCACGGCGCGGTCGTCGATTCGCCCGGCGGGCACCGTCACCTCGACGTCGTGGATCTGCATCGAGAAGCGCATCCGCACGGAACGCTCGACGGCCACCGCCGCGGTGTCGATGCCCTGGCTCACGAACTTGTCGTGCGCGTCGCTCTCCAGCGCGGCGAAGATCTCCTCCACGGTGGCGCCCGGCAACGGTAGCTTGAGTACCCGCCACCGCTGGACGACGTGAACGACGTCCGACGTCGCGGCGCCGTAGGCCGACAGCACCGAGGCGGCATGCGGGAGCGGGACGACCACCCTCGAGATCGCGGCTTGCGCCGCGACGGCCGGTGCGTGGAGCGGACCGCCGCCGCCGAACGCGGCGCACGCAAAGTTCCGCGGATCGAGCCCGCGCAGCAGGCTCATGCGCCGGACGAGGTCGGCCATCTTCGCGTCGACGACGGTGGAGATGCCCGCGGCCGTCTCGTGCCGGCTCATGCCAAGCCGGGCGGCGAGGCGATCGACAGCCACCTCAGCCAGGCTGCGGTCGAGCTGCATCCGTCCGCCGAGATAGTTGTCCGGGTTGACGAGGCCAAGGACGACGTCGGCGTCCGTGACCGTCGCGTCGGTTCCGCCGAACCCGTAGCACGCCGGACCCGGTCGGGCTCCGGCGCTCCGTGGGCCGACGTTCAACCGCCCGACCTCGTCGATCCAGGCGATGCTCCCTCCACCGGCTCCGATCGACTCGATGTCGAGCATCGGGAGCGCCATCGCGTAGCGCTCGAAGATCGAAATGTCGCGCTGGAGCGCGCGGCCCTCGTGGATCACGCTGACGTCGAATGTCGTGCCGCCCATGTCGACGGCGATGACATTTGGCAGCGAAGTCCGCTGGGCGATGCCCGCCATCGCGATCGTGCCGGCGACCGGGCCGGAATGGACGGTCCGGACCGGGGAGCGGCGCGCCTCGGCGCTCGTGATCGCGCCGCCGGCGCACTGTGCGAACTGGACCGACCCGCGAAAGCCGCGCTCGCCTGCGCCGGCCTGGATTCGATCGACGTACTCGAGCATGAGCGGTCCGATGTACGAGTTCATGACCGCCGTCGTGGTCCGTTCGTACTCGCCGGTTCGAGTCGAGAGATCCGAGCTGCAAGAGATGAACAGCTCCGGCGCCACGTCGGCCGCAATCTGCCGCGCGCGCTGCTCGTGAACCGGGTTGACCGTCGACCACAGGAAGCTGATCGTGAGGGCCGCCGCCCCGGCTGCGACCAGCTCTCTGACCGCGTCGCGCACCTCCGCCTCGTCCAGCGGCACGATCACCTCGCCGTCGACATCGATCCGCTCGGTGATCGGGCGAACCATCGCGCGCGGCACGAGCGGCTCGGGGCGGTAGGTCGAGTGGACGTCGAGCGCCTCATCGGGCGAGAGGCCGGAGGTCCGCCCCTGTCCCTTCATGATGAACATCGCATCCTCGTGCCCGCGCGTCGCGAGCAATCCGGTGGCGGCACCACGACGCTCGACGATCGCGTTCGTGCCCGTCGTCGTCCCGTGAACGAGCAGATCGCACCGCTCCATCACCGACTCGAGCGTCGAGCCCATGTTCGCCGCCGCGCTCGCGATCGCGTCGAAGAATCCGCGGGAGCGGTCATCCGGCGTGGTCGGCGACTTCCCGGTCGTGATCCGCCCCCTGTCGTGCATGATCGTGCAGTCGGTGAACGTCCCCCCGATGTCGACCCCCACCGACAGCCCGGCGCTCGTCATGCCGTCACCGGGGCGCGCAGGGTGAGCTTCACGTCGAGCACGGGCGGGTCGTCGGGCTTGCACAGCTCAGTCGCCAGCGTCACGCCGCATCCGGGGCAGAGGAACTCTCGGACGACGAACGCGTCGTCGCAGAACTCGCCGGGGTCGAGGTACTGACGGGGACTGATCTCCTGCGGGGCTCGCTCGAGCTGCGCTGCGCCGTGCTTGTAGTTCTCGTCGATCGGGGCGAGGGCTCGACCGCACTCGACGCATCCCCAGTGCTCCTCGCCGTCCGACGCGGGTCCGAAGCCGACGGCGCCGCCGGCGGATCCCGTGTAGCACTCGGGATCGAGACTCGCCTCGTCCGGGGCCACCGGCGGGCGCGCGCGGGCGAGACGGTCGGCACGCAGCTCGAGCCGGAGCTGGTTGGTGGCGTCGAGATCGGCGCCGCCCGTGTCATCGAGGACGACGCCATAGAGCGTGCGCACATCCTCCACGGTGATCGCCGCCGCGCTCAGGTCGGCGGCGACCAGCTCGGGGCGGCGGGTGAGAGGGTCGCCGAACCCGCCGCCGCCACAGTACTGCGCAACGAACACGTCGCCGGGGTGCATCATCGTGACCTCCTTGGCGAACATGCGGGTGAGCGCTCCGACGTCGCGTTCGAGGGCATCCGGCGTGCCGGGCAGGACGCCGGCGGCGAGTCGATCGCGCGGCAGCCCGGCGGCGCGGAAGCGATAGTCGCCGGGATGAGCCGGCAGCCCGCCACCCAGGCCGAGCGCGCAGTTGATCGCGTTGTCCAGGCTGACGAGCTGGACCATCATTTCGTCCGTCTTGTGGAGCACAATCGCCGTCTCGAGCGCGTTGCCGCCCCGCCACCGTCCCGGCCCGCCGCTGCCCTGTCGCTCGCGGCGGTACAGATACAGGACCGGCAGCGCGTCCTCCCATTCCTCCGTGTTGCCCGACGGGTTGTTCGGCCACCACCAGGCGCCGCCGACGTCGACCCCGTCGCGATCGGGAAACGCGCCAAGCGCTCCCGCCACGACGTCGCCCGGGGGTTGGACCACGAACCGCCCCCTGCGATCGTTGCCGGCGCCAAACCAGAAGCTCGGGATCGACTGGCCGCCGGCGCCGTTGGCCCGGCGTGCGAGATCGTCGGGACCGGACATCAGCATCTTCGAGACCGTGAACGCGCTGAGATACACGGCCGCGGTGTTCCCGCCCACGCCGGTCGTGGCGGCGGGGTAGGTGGCGACGCTCAACGTTCCCGGGGTCGGCTCGAAACTAACGTGGTCGAGCGCCCCGGCGTTACAGAGCAGCTGGTCCCAGCCGAGAAAGCTCCCAACCGCGACGAGCACTCCTGAGCGCCACGATCCGTACGCGCTGCTGGCTGCCTTGTACTGGGGATCGGTGCCTTCGTTCGAGACCACCAGCCGGTCCCCCTGCTTGCGGATGCGGCAACTGAACCGATGCGCCGCGCGGTCTTCCGCGCCGAGGCCGGCCATGTAAAAGCGCTCGGACCACTCGCCGTCCGGGATCCGTTCCAGACGCTCGCCGATCGCCGCCGAGCAGTCGCGGATCATCCGGCGCATCGCTCCCTTCACGGTCGCGGCCCCGTACTCGGCCAGGACCTCGGCCATGCGCGCCTGCACGGTGTGGATGCCGGCCATCTGGCTGCGCATCTGGAGCGCGAGGTGGTCCGGCGTCCGGCTCTTGCGCGTGTGCATCTCGAGGACGTCGAGTTGGAGCTCGCCCCCGCGGACGAGCTTGATCGGAGGCACGAGCGCCGGCTCTTCGTAGAGATCGTTGGCCAGCGGGTTGAAGCTTCCGGGGAACGGACCGCCGACGTCCCCGACGTGGCACTGGCTGAAGATCCAGGAGAAGATCCGGCCTTCGTGGAACACCGGCGCGAACATGCCGACGTCCATGGCGTGCGTGCAGCCGATCCACGGGTCGTTGTGGAAGAACACGTCGCCGTCGCCGATCCCGGGATTGCGGCCCCGGTTCTCCATCGTCCACTTGATCGGCAGGTCGCCCAGCGCGGCGAACCATTGGATCGAGGGCCCGGCCATGAGCAGATCGGCGGTCTCGGTCAGCAGGGCGGTGTTGAAGTCGTCCATGTACACGATGACCGGCGACCCGGAGACGCGCCGGATCGTGTCGGAGTGATCGAGGTTGATGCTCCAGAAACGGTTGCGCAGGACCTGGTAGGTGATCGGGTCGATCTCGAGGTCGAACTCGGAGTGAAGGCGGACCTCGGGCGGAATCCGCAGGGCCGCCGCCGGCGGGGGCACGTACGAGTAATGGAATCGGCCGTCCCAGGTCGCGTCCTTCAGGAAGTCGGGGTCCACCTCGGGACGGCGAAGGATTCCGTCCGGGGTGCTCGTCGGTTCGTACGTCTCACTGGGCATGGAAGCCTCCGTCGATCGGCAGCGTGTGGCCGGTGATCCAGCGCGCGTCGTCCGAGGCCAGGAAGGCGACCACCGCGGCCACGTCCTCAGGGGTCGGCATCCCGGGTATGGGCGTCTGCGTCTCCAGCAGACGGCGCATCGCGTCGGGGTCGGGCGCTCGCGCGATATGGCCCGCGACCAGGTCGGTCATCACCGCGGTGGGAGCGATCGCGTTCACGCGGATCCCGTGCGCCGCGTACTCGATCGCGGCCGCGCGGGTGAGCCCCACGAGGCCGGCCTTGGAGAAGCTGTACGGCGTCATGTTGGGCTTGCCGGCGAGCCCGGTGGAGGACGAGGTGTTGACGATGGCTCCGCCCCGACCGTCGAGCATGGCGGCCAGGCCGCGGCGCAGGACGTGGAACGCCCCATCGGCGTTGACCGCCATCACCCGTCGCCACACCTCGTCGGTGGTCTCGTGCAGGGGCGTTTGGGCCCCGACGATCCCCGCGTTGTTGAAGATCACGTCCACCAGGCCGAAGGCAGCGAGCGCCAGCTCAAACGAGCGGTCGACGGCCGCGGCGTCGGCCGTATCCACCTCGACGGCCAACGCGTCGGGGAGAGTCGAGACGACCGCCTCGGCTCCGCTGCGGTCGAGATCGGCGACGACGACTCTGGCGCCCTCGCGCGCGAACCTCTCCGCGGCGGCGCGCCCGAGCCCGGAGGCTCCCCCGGTCACGAACGCGACCTTTCCTTCGAAGCGCCGGCCGAGCACCGCCGGGGCCGACCGGGCATCAGCTCGCAGCCCCTGCTCAGGCGCCTCGATCATCGCTCTACGCGCACGTGACGGCCCAAGGACCAAACTGAATTCACGTCGTCACGTTACCAGCGCCCCGCCGAGCCTGTCAAGGCAGTTGCGCCGCCCTGTCAACGTCGCGACCTTGCTGCATCGAGAAGTTGGCTGGCATCGCCTGCTCGTTGACACGGGCAAGGAGAATCGCTAGGGTGTTATGAACTGATGTCAGTTTGGGCTGAGCAGCGAGTTGACGTGTGACCGGCTGGTTCGATCCCGACGACGGTGGCTTCACCGCGGGCGTGGTCACCGGCTTGGGGACGCGGAAGTGACCGAGTCACTGGCACTCTCGCCCGACGAGGTGCTCTCGACGACGCGGGCGGTCCGAAAGCGCCTGGACTTCAGCCGCCCCGTCCCGGATCAGGTGATTCGCGAGTGCGTCCGGCTGGCGATGCAGGCGCCGGCCGGGTCGAACATCCCACGGACCCGCTTCGTCGTCGTGCGCGATCGGGAAATGCGGCGCAAGCTGGCTGCCCTGTACAACGGCGTCTACACGGACCTTTACCGCAACTCCCCGAGCTACGTGCGCCGGGTCGGACAGGCGGCCGGCGGGTCGGACGGGCCCGACCGCCAGCAGCGAGTCGGCGACTCGGTCGATTACCTCGCGCACCACCTGGCCGAGGTCCCCGTCATCGTCGTGGCCTGCCTCGCGGGCATGCGCGTCGACGGGGAGCTCGCACGCATGGCCACCACCTTCCTCGGTCAGAGCTGTCCGGCGGTGTGGAGCTTCATGCTCGCCGCCCGCGCCCGGGGACTCGGCACGTGCTGGACGACGATGCACCTGCCCCGCGAACGGGACGCCGCCGAACTGCTGGGAATCCCGTACGACAGCGTCCAGCAGGTTTGCTTGACGCCGCTCGCGTACACGCTCGGAACCGACTTCAGACCGGCCCACCGGGACGACCCGGAGACCTACATCCACTGGGATGGCTGGGAGGAGAGCAAGCCGGTCCCGGCACCGTGGGGCGGCTTTGCAAACACGAATCAGACGAACGGAAGTGAGGATGGGATGAGCGACGCCCAGGGGATCCTGAACGTGATGTCGCGCTACTGCCGAGCGGTCGACGATCGTGAATTCGACCTGTTCGCCGAGCTGCTCGCCGAGAACGTCCGGTTCGAGATGGGCGACGTCACCGAGAGCCGGGCCGAGCTGCTCGAGTACATCCAGGCGAATCTCTGGCCCGCCGGGCGCCACGTTTACGCCAACCCGGTCATCACCGTCGATGGCGACTCCGCCCACGTCGACAGCGACTGGGTCTGGTTCAACCCCGACCTCGTACCGACTCGCTCGGGCCGTTATTCCGACGATCTGCGGCGCATCGACGGGCGCTGGGTGTTCACCGTCAGACGCATCTCGATCGCCTTCGACCGCGAGGGATCGCAGGTTGGCTGACGCGGGCACGATGAAGGCCGTTCAGCTCACCAGGTGGGAGTCGCCGCCCGAGGTCAATGACGTTCCCGTGCCCGAGCCCGGCCCGGGCGAGGTGCTGCTTGAGGTCGCCGCCGCGGGGCTGTGCCATTCGGATCTACACCTGATGGAGTGGCCCGACGGCCTGTTGCCCTACGACCTGCCGTTCACGCTGGGCCACGAGAACGCCGGCTACGTCGCCGCCGTCGGATCGGGCGTCACCGGGGTGGCCGAAGGCGACGCGGTGATCGTCTACGGCCCCTGGGGCTGCGGCTCGTGCTGGCGATGCGCCCAGGGCATGGAGAACATCTGTGAACGGGTCGAGGAACGCCGGGCGCACGGAGGGGGGCTCGGACGCGACGGCGGGCTCGCCGAGTATCTCGTTGTCCCGTCCGAGCGGCTGCTCATCCCGATCGAGGATCTCGACCCCGTCGCCGCAGCGCCGTTGACCGACGCCGGCCTCACGCCGTACCACGTGATCAAGCTTTCGATGCCGCATCTCGTTCCGGGCAGCACGGCCGTGGTGATCGGCGTCGGCGGGCTCGGTCACATGGCGATTCAGATGCTCGGCGCTCTCACCGCAGCGCGCGTCATCGCGGTCGACCCCCGAACGGAAGCCCGGTCGCTCGCCGAACGAGCCGGGGCTCATGTCGTCGTCTCGGCCGGAGAGAACGCGGCCGGGAGCGTGCGAGACGAGACGCCGAGGCGCGGCGGCGCCTCGGTCGTCCTCGACTTCGTCGGCAGCCACGAGACGACCGCGCTGGCCGCCGCGGTGGCGGCCGTGGGCAGCCAGATCGTCCTGGTGGGCCTCGCCGGCGGGCAATACCCCATGGGGTTCGGCACCTCGCCGCTCGAGGCATCGGTCGTGATCCCAAACTGGGGCACCCGCGGTGAGCTGATCGAGGTCGTCGCGTTGGCTCGGGCCGGCGCGCTCGAGGTCAGCGTCGAGCGCATCGGCCTCGAGGACGTTCCCGCGACCTATGGGCGCCTGGCGCGGGGCGAGGTCACCGGACGGGCGGTGGCAACTCCATGAACGATGAGATCCAGCCGCTGCTCGACAAGCAGTCGATCTACGAGGTCCTCGTCCGATACTGCCGTGGCGTGGACCGGTGTGACGCGGGCCTGATCAGTTCCGCCTTTCATGACGATTCATACGACGACCACGGGTACTGGAAGGGGCCTGGGCAGGAGCTCGGTCCTTTCCTCGCCGACCGCCTGAGGAAGGCGAACTCTGCGACCACGCACTCGATCACGAACGTCCTGATCGAGCTGGACGGCGACGTCGCTCGATCCGAGTCGCAGGTCTGCGCCACGTTGATCAGGCGTGGGTCCGATCCGGTCGAGACGGACGTGGTCGGCGCGCGATACCTCGATCGCCTCTCGCGGCGGGCGGGGACGTGGCGGATCGAGCACCGAACCGTGGTGTTGGACTGGCGGAGGACCGAGGTGTGGCCGGCGTCCACGCCGCCCGTTCCCACCGACGGTTTCATGCGCGGCGCGCGCTGTCCTGACGATCCGAGCTACGTCGAGGCGCTCCCAGCCGACGCCGGAAAGGATTAGCCGTGCAGACGAGATCCGCGGTACTCACCGAGGTCCCCGGAAGGTGGGAGATTGTCGACATCGAGCTCGACCCACCGCGCGCGCACGAGGTTCTGGTCCGGATGGTGGCCTCCGGCCTGTGTCACTCCGATGATCATTTCGCCACCGGTGACATCACCGTCGGGCACCTGCCGTTCTGCGGTGGTCACGAGGCGGCCGGGGTGGTGGAAGCGGTGGGCCCGGGTGTGGGCGCCTTGAAGGTGGGAGACCACATCGTCACGTCGTTCGTCCCGGGATGTGGACGCTGCCGGTGGTGCGCCAGCGGCATGCAGGCGCTGTGTGATCTGGGCGCATCGATGCTCTCGGGCAACCAGCTGGACGGGACCTTCCGCATGCACCTCGACGGACAGGACGTCGCTCAGGCCGGGCTGGTCTCCGCGTTCTCCGAGTACACGGTGATGCCGGAATGGAGCGCCATCAAGGTTCCCGACGATGTGCCCCTCGAGGTAGCGGCACTGCTCGGCTGCGCCGTCCCCACCGGCTGGGGGTCAGCGGTCAACGCCGCGCAGGTGCAACCCGGCGATGTGGTGATCATCACCGGCATCGGCGGGATCGGGATCAGCGCCGTGCAGGGAGCCAGGCACGCCGGCGCGTCGCGGATCATCGCTGTGGATCCCGTCGAGCTCAAACGCCGCTCGGCGCTCGAGTTCGGGGCGACGGACGCGTTCTCCGATCACGAGGAGGCAGCCGATCTCGCCCGCTCGTTGACGAACGGTCAGGGGGCGGATTCCGAGATCATCTGCGTTGGGGTGATCGACGCTGATCACGTCACCGCCGCGGTCTCGGCGATCCGCAAGGCCGGCACGGTAGTGGTCACGGCCGCCGGCTCCGAGGCCCCGACGCCAGTCCAGCTCGGGCTGCTGGAGCTGACGATGTTCCAGAAGCGGATCCAGGGCTCGATCTACGGGATGATGGCCCCGTCCAAGGACGTGCCGCGGCTGCTGCGCCTGTGGCGGAACGGTCAGCTCCACCTGGAAGAGATGCTGACCCGGACGTACTCACTCGACGAGATCAATCAGGGATACGCCGACATGCACGCCGGTCTGAACATCCGCGGCGCGCTGACGTTCGGCGAGGCGCGGGGGGTGACCGCCGCGGGCGCGGCGGGGGAGACGCTGTCCTCGACATCGACCGCCCCGGTCCGAATATGAGCAACGCGCGCCTGCAGGGAAAGGTCATCATGGTGACTGGTGCCGGTACTGGGCTCGGCCACGCCGCCGCGATCCGGATCGCAGGCGACGGAGCGCGTCTGTCGCTGCTGGACGTCGACGCCGGGGCGCTCGAGTCCTCGCGCGCGGCGATCGTTGAGGCGGTGCCCGGCGCGGAGATCCTTTCGGTCACCGCCGACGTGGCGCAGGAGACCGAGGTGCGTGACTACGTGACCCAGACGCTCCAGCGCTTCGGGCGGATCGACGGCCTCTACAACAACGCCGGGATCGAAGGCGAGCAGAACCCGATCGCGGATTACACGAGCGAAGGGTTCGACCGGGTGGTCTCGATCAACCTGAACGGCGTGTTCTTCGGCATGAAGTACGCGCTGCCGCACTTTCAGGCGCAGGGATCGGGCTCGATCGTGAACGCCGCGTCGGTCGGCGGCATCCGGGCGGTGCCGAACCTGGTGGCGTACGGGGCGACCAAGCACGCCGTGGCGGGCATGACCAAGCAGGCCGCGATCGAATACGGGCAGCACGGCGTCCGGATCAACGCGATCGCGCCCGGGGCGATCATGACCGACATGGTCCGGGGCTCGCTGATCAAGATCGCCGGCGAGGATGGCTGGGAGGAGTTCGGCCGCGAGTTCGTGAGCGTGAACCCGATGAAGCGGTTCGGTCAGCCCGAGGAGGTCGCGAACCTCGTCGCGTTCCTCCTCTCCGACGAGGCGTCGTTCATCAACGGCGCGGTGATCCCGATTGACGGCGGACAATCGCAGGCCTACTGAGCGCGCCGCTCAGCCGCTCTCACTCGGCCCGCTCACCTTGCGCAACCGGATCGTCGGCGCGCCCCACGGCCGCGGGCTGCTCGACGACGGGCTGGCCCTGCCTGCCGACGCCGACTACTGGCGCCGCGTCGCGTCGGGCGGCGCCGCGATGGTGACCGTCGGCGGCACGGTCACCGCACCGGAATCGACCTGGCGCCGGCGGATTGTCACCGAGGCCTGGCGCGAGGCGGGAATCGACGGTCTGGCGTGGCGGGCCGACGCGATTCGCGCGGAGGGAGCTGTGGCAGCTTGTCAGCTGGTGCATCTCGGGCGCGAGACCACGGGCGCCGACATGTGGTACGCGCCGGTCGCCCCGTCAGCCGTCCGGTCTCCGCGCGAGCCGACGCGCGCTCATGTGCTGTCCGACGCGGAGATCGACGACGTCGTGGAGGGCTTCCGCGTCTCGGCGGTCAACGCGGCGCGGGCCGGCTTTCAGGTCGTCGAGCTGCACGCCGCTCACGGGTACCTGCTCGCGCAGTTCCTCTCGCCCTCGACGAACCTGCGCCCCGGCGCCGATTCGGTGGCCGAGCGGGTGCGGATCGTCGGACGGATCGCGGAGGAGATCCGGCGATCAGCCTCTGAGGTCGTGCTCGGGATTCGGCTCTCGATCGACGGTGAGCGCGAGGGCGGCTTCACGCTGGACGGCTTGTGCGAGCTGCTGCCCGCGATCTCGCCGCTCGTGGACTACGTGAGCGTGACGGTCGGAGTCAGGACCACGTACGTGCGCGACATGGCGACGACCGAGCCGCCGCTACTCGGCGCGATCGATCGCTTGCGGCCGGTGATCGACCGACCGCTGCTGGTCTCGCAGGCGTTCCGCCGGGCCGAGTCGATCGAGGCGGCGCTCGCCGCCGGCGCCGACCTCGTCGGCGTGGCGCGGCCGCTGATCGCGGACCCGGACTTCCCGTCCAAGCTGCTCGCCGGACGGGCCGAGGAGATTCGCCCGTGCGTCTCATGCAACGAGGACTGCCGCGCCTTTGACCCGGTGCTGCTCTGCTCGGTCAATCCTGACCTCGGGCCCTCGTCACACGGACCGCGCCCGGCGGCGCCACTCCGGACCCGGCGGTCCGCGGCGGCACCTGACGACGCGCGGCGAATCGCGGCGGCACGTGACGGCGCGCGGCGGATCGCGATCGTCGGCGCCGGCCCGGCCGGACTCGAATGCGCGATTTCGATCTCACCCGAGCACCAGGTGGTGATGTTCGATGAGGGCGAGCGGCTGGGTGGGCATCTGACGATCGCCACCGCGGCGCCGAACCGGCGAGGGTGGCAGTCGCTCCTCGACTTCTACGCGGGCGCGATCGAGCGGGCGGACAACGTCGAGCTTCGCCTGCAGACCACGGCCGACCGGGAGCGGCTTGCAGCCTTCGATCACCTCGTCGTGGCTATCGGGAGCGAGGAGGTGTCGCCCGCGTTGCCCGGCGTCGAGCGCGCGCTCGGCTCGGCGCGGTTCATCGCCGCGCGACCGTCGCCGCGGGCGGGTGGCGCGCTCGTGATCGTCGACGACGGCTTCGGTTGGTGGCCGTGCGCCAGCGCGGTGGAGACCGCCGTGGCCGGCGACTGGGAAAGCATCACCGTGCTCACGCCGTCGGCGTCGTTCGGCGCCCGGCTCCCACCCGAGGGTCACGTTCAGCTGATGGCGCGGCTGCGAGGAGCGCCGCTGGAGATCCGCCCGGTGACCGTGGCCGAGTCGATCGCCGCGGGCTCGGTCATCGCCCGCAACCGGATGTCCGGACGCACCACGGAGCTTGCCGCGGACCTCGTCGTCGTGGTGGGCGAGCGGCGCGCGCGTGCGTGGGAGGCGCTCCTGCCAGACGCGCTCGGAGTCCAGGTCATCGGCGACGCGGTCGTCCCCCGCCGCGTTCACCATGCGATCGCGGAGGGACGGGCGGCGGCCGCCGCCGTCAGTCAGGGGCTGTAGGAGCCCCGAGTCAGGGGCTGTAGGGGGTCTTGGTCACGAGCGAGAGGACCTCGCGCTCCGCGACCGCGGCGACCTGGGCCGACGCCTTGACGAACTCGGGATCCTCGAAGGCTCCGGCAAAGCCGTTCGGCACGGTGTTGGCGTCCTCGACTTCCCACAGGTCGTGCACCTCGTGTAGATCGCCGATCAGGGTGCTGTAACCGCCGACGAGCCTCCAGCCGTTCTCCTCCATGATCCGTTTGATCGTGACCATCGCCTCGAAGAAGGCCGGCAGCTGACCGTACTTCACCTTGACATTGGCATAGACGTAGGGCATGCACTCACTCCATGACGGCTGAGAATTGGTCACTGTAGGTTTCGCGCAGGTGCCGCTTGAGGACCTTTCCGGCGGCGTTGCGCGGCAGTTCCTGCACCAGGATGATCGCCGAGGGCTTCTTGTAGCCGGCCAAGTACTGCCGGCAGTGCGCGATCAGCTCGCCTTCCCCCGGCTCGGCGGGACCGCGCGGGACGATGAACGCCACCGGCGTCTCGACCCAGCGCGGATGCGGCACGCCGATGACGGCGGCCTCGGCCACAGCGGGGTGATCGAGCAGGACGCGCTCGACCTCGGCGGGGTACACGTTCTCACCGCCGCTGATGATCATGTCCTTCTTGCGATCGACAAGCCACAGGTACCCCTCCTCGTCGAACCGCGCCATGTCCCCGCTGTGGAACCACTCCCCGGCGAACGCTTCGCGCGTCTCGTCCGGCCGCTGGTGGTAACCCGCCATCACGTTAGGCCCGCGGTAGACGACCTCACCCACCTCCTCCGCCGGCACGTCGTCCAGATCGTCGTCGACCACCCGCAACTCGACGCCGAGGATCGGCTTGCCCACCGAGCCCATCTTCCGCGTCGAGTCGGGTCCCTTGAGCAGCGTGGTGGCTCCCGACATCTCGGTCTGACCGTAGGCGCTGACGATGGCCGCGCGTGGAAAGGCGTATCCCATCGCTTGGAGGGTTTGGCGCGGGGCCGACGAGGCTCCCCACATGGCCACGCGCAACTGCTCCGGATCGACCCGGGTCACCGCGGCGCTCGCGCAGATCGCCGACCACTGGGTCGGAACGAAAATGCACATCGTGACCGCGTGCGCGTCGATCAGCCCGAGCATTGCCTCCGGATCGAACGTCGTGCTCGGGGTGATGATCACGGTGGCGCCGAGCACGAGAAACGGCAGCAGGCCGTTGATCCCGCCGATGTGAAACAGCGGCTGTCCGGACAGCCACACGTCATCCTGCCCCGCGCGCATCTCGTGGATCCAGCTCAGCGTGCTCGCCACCAGGTTGCGGTGGGTGAGAAGCGCTCCCTTCGGCCGGCCAGTCGTCCCCGACGTGTAACACATGAGCGCAACGTCATCGTCGAACAGCTCCGGGGTACGGTGCCGGGGCAGCGCGGACGCCACCGCGGCCTCGTAGTCGGGACCAACCTCGAGCGCGGTTCGGATCTCCGCCGCGGGCACGGGTGAGTCGGCGATCACCGCCACCGCGCCCGAGTCGGCGAGGATGTACTCGACCTCGTCGGGGGCCAGGCGGAAGTTGATCGGGACCGCGACGGCAGCCAGGCGATGGCACGCGAGCAGCGCCTCGACGAACTCGATCCGGTTGTGGAGCAGCAGCGCGACCCGATCACCCGGCTGCACCCCGCGCGCCGCGAGGGCCGACGCGAGCCGCGCCGCGCGATTGTGGAGCTCGGCGTGGGTCAGGACGTCGTCGCCGAACACGACGGCCGGGTGGTCGGGACGCGACCGGCACGCCCGGCCGGTCAGCTCGGGCAGCACCATCCGGCGTGACTCGTCGAGTGCGGAGTGCATGTCTAATCGGCGAGGGTCAAGCCGCGGATACGTCGTTGGCCGCGGCCGCGTCGGCCGAATCGGCCGCGTCGGCCGGGGGCGGGACGCCGGCGACGGCCAGCATCCGGGCGGTGAAGAACTCGGCGAGGATCGGCAGGAGCAGCGTCTGGTCCGGCCGGTACCAGTGCCAGATGCTGTTGTACAGGCCGAGGACGGCTCGGGCGAGCATCCGGGGGTCGCGCTCGGGGATCACCCCTTCGCGCATCGCGTCCGCGAGGAAACGGGCCCAGGCGACCTCGAGCGCGCGTGTCTTGTCGCGTCCGGCTGCGCGAGCCTGCTCTTCGCGCTGGGAGGAGCTCTCGCCGCTCAGGAGCACTTGCTCGGCGACAAGGACGCGATTGCGCAGGACCTCCCGTTCGGTGAGCGCGAAGCAGTCGGCGCACACCGCGCGCAGCGCGTCGCAGGGCTCGGCGTGAGCCGCGGTGATCGTGTCGAAGCGCTGGTGCAGCTCGCCCAGGGCCTCGCCCAGGATCACGTACAGGCAGTGCTGCTTGGAGTCGAAATAGTGGTACAGGGCGGTGGGTCCGATCCCGACGTCGTCGGCGATGTCCGCCCACTTGGTGTTCTCGTACCCGTCGCGGCCGAACCGGCCGATGGCCGCGTCGAGAATCTCGGCTCGCCTGACGCCTTCGTCGCGGGACCGGCGAGTCGACCGCGTACGCCTGCCGTTGGAGGCCTGATTCGAACTCACGTCAGGCATAAGTTACCACGCTATGCCCACTCCTCATAATGCGAATTCCCCCCTGATTTACGTGGTTGTGAAGCGTACATGGCGCAAGGGCGTCGATCCTGCGACATGTACCTGATACGATCTCAGTTCATGCAGCTGGCCGAGACCGCCTCTGAACGCGCGCTCGCCGACGAGGTCCGCGCCTTCCTCTCGCGCGCGGGCCTTCGCTCCGCGGAGCTACCGCACGCGCTCGACGACCGGATGTCCGTGCTGCGCCGCTGGCAGGCCGCCTGTTACGACGCCGGGTTCGTCGGACGGGCGTGGCCGTCCGAGTTCGGCGGCGGCGGCCGCCCGCCCGTCGAGCAGATCATCGTCGACCAGGAACTGGCCGCCGGCAGCGCCCCCGAGTTCGTGAACGTCGTCGGCCTCGACGTGCTCGGCCCCTCGCTGCTGCGCTTCGGCAACGACGAACAGCGACGGCGCTACATCCCGCCGATCCTGTCCGCCGAGGAGGTCTGGTGCCAAGGTTTCTCGGAGCCGGAGGCCGGGTCGGATCTGGCCAGCCTGCGAACGCGCGCGGTCCAGGACGGCGACAAGTACGTGATCAGCGGCCAGAAGACGTGGGTGTCGTGGGGTCAGTACGCCACCTGGTGCGGGCTCCTGGCGCGGACCGACGACTCGGTGCCCCGCCACCGCGGGATCTCGATGCTGATCGTGGACATGTCCTCCCCCGGCGTCGAGGTGCGACCGATGACCCAGATCACGGGCCACGCCGAGTTCAGCGAGCTGTTCCTCGACGACGTCGTGGTCCCGCGCGAGAACCTGCTGGGTCAACTCGGCGAGGGGTGGAAGATCGCGATGCACACGCTCGGGCACGAGCGCGGAACCGCCGCCCTCCCGCGACAGGTCAAGTTGCGGACCTGGCTCGATCGGGCGGTGTCGGTCGCCGCCGGGCGCGAGGTGGACGGCCATCCCCTGCTCGAGGATCCGGAGGCGCAGACCGCGCTCGCCCGCGCGCTGATCGGAGTCGAGGTGCTTCGCCATCACGCGTACCGGACCGCCGGCGAGTTCCTGAGCGGCGGCACGGTCGGCCCCGAGAGCTCGAGCGTCAAGTTGCTGATGGCCGAGGCGGAGCAGCGGCTCGCCGCGACCGTGCTCGACGTGCTGGGGCCGACGCTGCTTCACGGCGATCCGGACGAGGTTGCCGAGAACGACTTCTGGTACGAGACTTACCTGTACTCCCGCGCCGCCAGCGTGTACGGCGGCACGGGACAGATCCAGCGGGACATCATCGCCGACCGGATCCTCTCGCTGCCGAAGGAGTAGGCGTGGACCTCGAGCTGAGCGACGAGCAGGTCTGGATCGAGGAGTCGATCAACACGCTGCTGGATCGCCAGTGGCCGTCGGCCGAGGCCGCCTGGCAGGCGGACGAGGCGGACCGCGCGCGGCTGTGGGACAGCCTGGTCGAGTTCGGTCTGCTCAGCGGCGCGGGGACCGATCTCGGGGCGATCGAGCTGTGTCTCGTGGCCCGGGTGGCGGGTGGCCACCTGGCGTCCGCCCCGCTGCTGGGCAGCGTGGCCGTTCGGTACGCGCTCGCGCCGTTTGCGTCGGAGCTCCCCGGCGGGTTCGGGGCCGTGCTCCAGGGCGACGCCCGGGTATGCGTCGGGCTGCTCGAGCCCGAGGGCGATTGGTCGGTATCGAGCACGCACGCCGCGGTGGAGTGCAAGCGGCTCTCGGGCACCAAGGCCGCCGTCGAACATGCCGCCGACGCCGACCTCCTGGCGATCGTGGCCCGCGTCGACGGCGAGCCCGGACTTGTCATCGTCCGCAATGGATCGCCGGGCGTCGAGCTCAGACCGCAATCGAGCCTCGACGTGACCGTGCCTCTGAGTCGCGCGACGTTCGCCGACGCCGAGGTGGTCGCGGTCGCGGGGGGCGAGCTCGGCGAGACGATCCTCGACCGGTTGGTCACCGTGGGGGGTCTCCTCGCCGCCGCCGAGGCGATCGGCGCGGCCACCGCGATCTTCGAGCACTCGCGCCGCTACGCGTCCGAGCGCCGGCAATTCGGCCGGACGATCGGATCCAACCAGGCCTTGCGCCACCTCATGGCCGACCTTCACGTCAGGCAGGCGAGCGGCTGGTCGACCACGCTGTTCGCGGCTGCCGCGCTGGACGACGGCCTACCGGGGACGGCACAGACGGCGTCGGTGGCGAAGGCCTACGTCTCGCGCGCGGCACGCGAGGTGGCGCACGGCTCGATCCAGGTCTTCGGTGGTATCGCGTTCACCGAGGAGCACCCCGCGCACCGGTTCCTGCGCAGGATCATCGTGCGCGAGCAGCAGTTCGGCGACGCCGCTCACCACGAGCGCGAGCTCGGCCGCAGCCTCGCCGCGGGCGCGCTCACGGAACAGGTGGCGGTGTGAGCGCCACCGACGAGCTCGGCTTCAATGACCCGACCGCGCAACGCCTGGAGCGGGTCACCACGGGCGCCGACCCGGAGATCGTCGGACCGATGTTGGTCGACATCCTCCATGACCCGCGCTGGTCGGAGTGTGACGTCGCGCTGATCTCGGGCGGCAAATCCAACCTGACCTACCGGGTGGCGTGTGACGCCGGAGAGGTCATCCTGCGTCGCCCGCCACTCGGCCACATCCTCCCCACCGCGCACGACATGGGTCGGGAATATCGCGTGATGACCGCACTGGCGGATACCGCCGTGCCGGTGCCGCGGACCTTTCACCTCGGTGACTCCGACAGCCCGCTGGGCGCGCCGTTCTACGTCATGGAGCGCGTCGTCGGCCACATCTGCCGAAACTCGATTCCCACCGGATACGCGGAGACACCCGATGATCGGCGGCGGGTCGGCGAGGCGCTCGTCGACGTGCTCGCGGATCTTCACACGGTCGACCCGGTCACCGTCGGTCTGGCCGAGTTCGGCCGGCCGGTCGGCTTCATGGAGCGCCAGCTGCGGCGGTGGTCCGAGCAATGGACCGCATCCAAGGCGGCCGACCTGCCCGCGCTCGACGCGCTGCGCGACGACCTAGTCGCGACCCGGCCCGAGCAGCGAGCGAACGCGGTCGTCCACGGCGACTACCGTCTCGACAACACGATCCTTCACCCGACCGAGGTGGGGGCGATCGTCGCCGTGCTCGACTGGGAGATGAGCACGCTGGGCGACCCGCTGGCCGACCTCGGCGCGATGTTGGCCTACTGGAGCGAGGCGGAGGACTCCGAGGTCCTGCGTCGGGCGCGGATCATGGCGCCGGTCACGGCCGGCGAGGGATTCCCCACGCGCAGCGAGATCATCGAACGGTACGCGCGGCGAACTCGTATAGATGTCTCGATGATCAACTGGTATCAATCGTTTGCCTACTTCAAGCTTGCCGTGGTGTGCCAGGGGATCGCGGCGCGCGCCGCCGGCGGTTCGATGGTCGGCAGCGGCTTCGACAACGCTCAGGGACTCGTCGCCCCGCTGGTCGAGGCGGGGAGGCAACAGCTGGCCGACTGAGCCGGCCGAGGCCTAGGTCGTCGCGACGGGCGTGGCTCGGTACGGCGCCGACTCGCGGCGCGCGATCGCCATGTGGTGGACCTCGTCGGGCCCGTCGGCGATCTGCAGGATCCGAGCGACGGCGTAGAGCTCGGGCAGCAGCGTGTCCTGTGCCACGCCCGCGCCGCCGTGCGCCTGGATCGCGCGGTCGATGACCCAGGTGGCAACGTCTGGCGCGGCGACCTTGATCGCCGATACCTCGATCCGGGCACCGCGGTTTCCCACCGTGTCCATCAGCCACGCCGTCTTGAGCACGAGCAGGCGCACCTGCTCGATCCGCACGCGAGACTCGGAGATCCAGCGCTGGACGACGCCGTGCTCGATGATCGGGCGCCCGAAGGTCGAGCGCCCGGCCGTCCGCTCGCACATCAGCTCGAGCGCGCGCTCGGCCATCCCGATCGCGCGCATCGCGTGGTGGATCCGTCCAGGCCCGAGCCGCTCCTGAGCGATCCTGAACCCGTCGCCCTCGTCGCCGAGCAGGTTCGTCGCCGGGACTCTGACATTGTCGTAGACGATCTCGGCGTGGCCGCCGTGCGGTCCGTCGTCGTAGCCGAACAGGCTCGTCGAGCGCTGGATGTTCACCCCGGGCGCGTCCTTCGGGACGAGGATCATGCTTTGGCGCCGGTAGCGTTGCGCCTCGGGGTCGGTCACGCCCATCACGATCAGCAGCTTGCACCGCGGCGACATCGCGCCGGAGGTCCACCATTTGCGTCCGTTGATGACGTAGTCGTCGCCGTCGCGCTCGATCCGCGTCGCGATGTTGGTCGCGTCCGAGGAGGCCACCTCGGGCTCGGTCATCGAGAACGCCGAGCGAATCTCGCCCTCGAGCAGCGGCTCCAACCAGCGCTCCTTCTGCTCCTCGGTGCCGAACAGCGACAGCAGCTCCATGTTGCCGGTGTCCGGCGCGGAGCAGTTGATCGCCTCCGGCGCGATCCACGGGTTGCGGCCCGTGATCTCCGCCAGCGGCGCGTACTGCACGTTGGTGAGGCCCGCGCCGTATTCGTGCGTGCGCGGGAGGAACAGGTTCCACAGCCCGCGCCGGCGGGCCTCGACCTTCAGCTCCTCGATGACCGGCGGGATCCCCCACCGGTCATCGAGTGACTCCGCCTCCTCGCGAAAACGCGCCTCGGACGGGTACACGCACTCCTCCATGAACGCGAGGAGCCGCTGCTGCAGCTCGACAGTGGTCTCGTCGTAGGCGAAGTCCATAGTGCTGGTTACCGAACGCGGGCCGGGCTCAGCGGTGCTTCCAGACCGGGTCGCGCTTCTCCAGGAAGGCCTGAACGCCTTCCTTTGCATCCTCGGACTGGTGCGCGACGTTGCAGGTCATGCTCTCGAGCGCGATCAGCGTCTCGGTGTCGCCGTCGAGTCCGCGGTTGGCGGCCATCTTCGTGATCCGCATCGTGAACCTGCTCTTGTCGAGCATCGGCGCGGCGAAGTCGGCGATCGCCTGATCCATCTCGTCGGCCCGGACGGACACGTTGGCCAGACCCCATTCGTAGCACTCCTTGCCGGAGAGGAGCTTTCCGGTGAATAGGAGCTCCTTGGTCTTGCGCAGACCGATGTAGCGAGGCAGGCGGTAGATCGGGCCGGCGCCGCCGAACAGGGCACGCCGGATGTGGAAATCGCCGATCTTCGCGTCGTCGGCCGCGATCATGAAGTCGGTCGAGATCGACAGCTCGAAGCCGCCCGCCACCGCGTAGCCCTCGACGGCCGCGATCGTCGGCTTGGCGAGGTTGAAGGCACGGTCGAACGTGCGCGCGGAGACCTGGGCGATCTTGATCGAGTTGGCCGAGGTGGCGAGAAACTCTGAGTCGAGCATGTTCAGGTCAGCGCCGGCGGAGAAGGTGTGGCCCCGGCCCCGGATGACTACGACCTGCGCATCGTCGTCCTCCTCGGCCCGGTCGAGGGCGGCGCCGAACGTCGTGAGCTGCTCCCAGTTGAAGCAGTTCCTGACGTGGGGTCGGTTCAGCCAGATGGTGGCGATGCCGTCGCTGACCTCGTACTCCACTGCGCCTTCCTTGGTGGGCGGGGGCGCCTGCTCCTGAACACTCATCGATCTCTTCTCCTTCGGTTTGGCTAAGCTGAATTCAGATCATATAGGTTCTTGACCGATTTGACCAGAGGTCGGCGTTCTTCCTGGTAGGGCGGGATTTAGATTGCTTGATGCCCGATGCCCTCCACACCCGGCGCCGGGTGTGACATACTGAACTCGGTTCAGTTCTAGCGTCCCGCCGGCGGCGGCTGATCCGCATTGACATGGAGCCCACCGTTCAGATCCAAGCACCTCTGCCGCACATCGGTTCGGTCAACATGTGGCTGCTGCGCGGGGAGCCGCTGACGCTGATCGACACGGGTCCGCGCAGTGACGCGGCGCTCACGGCGCTCGAGGCGGGGCTGGGTCGGGAGGGCCTGCGGATCGAGGACATCGAGCTCGTGATCCCAACTCACCACCACCTGGACCACACCGGGCTGACGTCCACGATCGTGGCCCGCTCGGGAGCTCGCGTGGCCGCGCTCGATCGCGCCGCCGAGTACGGCGCGCACTACGTCGAGCGCTCGGAGGCAGATCGCACGTTCTCCCGCGCGCTGATGCTCCATCACGGGGTGCCGGAATCGGTGATCGAGTCGAGCGAAGGATTCTGGGACTACATCCGCGATGCCTCCGCGCCGTACGAGACCGACGTCGTCCTGTCCGACGGCGACGCGATCACGGCGGGTGGGCGCGAGCTCCGGATCCTGGCCCGCCCCGGGCACAGCACGACCGACGCGCTGCTCGTCGACGACCAGAGCGCCACCGCGTTCGTCGGCGATCATCTGCTCGCGGGCATCTCGTCCAACGCGGAGATCGTGCCGGTGGCCGAACCGACCGGAACGCGCCCCCAGGCGCGCGTCCAATACCTGGCGAGTCTCAAGCAGACGGCGTCGATGCCGCTCGGGCGGCTGCTCACCGGTCACGGCGACGCGGTCTCCGATCACCGCCGGCTCGTGCGCCGTCGCTTCGCCGAGCACCGGCGGCGCTGCCAGCGGATCCTCGCCGTGCTCGAGGAGGGCCCCGCGCACGCATACGGAATCGCGGGGCACCTATGGTCGGCGCGCACCGTGGCGGAGCAGCCGCTCCTCGTGGTCTGGGAGGTGCTCGGCCATCTCGACCTCCTGCTGGACGACGGGACCGTCTCCGAGCGGGTGTTCGACGACGGCAGCCGGTACGGGAAGGCCTGGTTCTGGCTACGCGATCAAGCCTTCGACGGTGGCGACGCCGCCCCTAACGGGGAGGCCCGAGAGACATCCATCCTTTACCCAGGAGGTCATCCCCGTGCCGAGCTCGAGTGACAGCCCCGGCGCGCCGGCCGGCTTCCGGGACGCGCGTGACATGTTCGACCTGACCGGGCGGCTCGTGGTGGTCACCGGTGGCACGCGCGGCCTCGGCCTGGCCATGGTGCGCGCGTTCGCCTCCGCCGGCGCCGAGGTCGTCGTGGTCAGCCGCAAGCCGGAAGCGTGCGACGAGGTCGCCGCAGCGCTGCGCTCCGAGGGGCTCAAGGCCGCCGGCTGCGCGTGCCACGTCGGGCATTGGGACGAGCTGGAGCCGCTCGTCGACCGTGTCTACGGCGATTTCGGGCGGGTCGACGTGCTCGTGAACAACGCCGGCATCTCGCCCATGTACGGAAAGCTGTCCGAGGTCACCGAGGACCTGTTCGACAAGGTGATCGGGGTGAACTTGAAGGGGCCGTTCCGCCTGGCCGCGCTCGTCGGCGAGCGCATGGTCGCCGCCGGCGGCGGCTCGATCATCAACATCTCGAGCACCGGAGCCATCCGTCCCACCCACGACATCGTTCCCTATTCGGCCGCGAAGGCGGGCGTCAACGCGATGACCGTCGGCCTCGCGCACGCGTTCGGGCCGTTGGTTCGCGTCAATGCGGTGATGCCAGGCCCGTTCCTGACCACGATCGCGCAAGCCTGGGACATGGACCTGTTCGCGGAGCGCGCCCGGACGTTCCCGATGCGCCGGGCCGGGCAGTCCGAGGAGATCGTCGGCGCCGCGCTGTACCTCGCGAGCGACGCCTCCACGTACACAACCGGGTCGATCATCGTGGTGGACGGCGGCGCCCAGTGGAGCATGGCCGGGACCGGCGAGGGGGCGCCGGACGCCGGCGAGCGGACGCCGGACGCCGGCGGGGGGACGCCGGACGCCGGCGCGGAGAACCCTTCGCCCCCGGGCTCACCGACGGCCCAACTTGAATTCAATTCAAATCCTCGGTAACGTTGCGGCCTTCATGCCGGCAAATCAACCACTGTGGCTGCGGGCGGTGCTTCGACTGGAACGGGCCATCGGCGAGCCGATCGAGTCGGCGGTCCGCTCCGACGCGTACTTCGACTTGATCAGCACGACGACGCGTGTGCGCCGGAAGGTGGAGGGCACGGCGGAGGGAGTCTCGCGCCGCTGCCTGCACCTGCTCAACCTGCCAGCGGGTTCGGACATTCGCCGGATGCGCCAGCAACTGTCGCGCATGGAGCGCCGGCTGAACCAGCTTTCCCACGACGTCTCCGAACTCGACGACACGGCTCCACGGTCTGAGGTGAGATGAGCCCGCGCGTGCCTTCAGCGATCAGTCCTGGCGACCTCGTCTCGCGACTGAATCGTGACGTAGAACGCTCGATCCTGCGCGCTCGCAACGGGATCCGCTACGTGCGCGGCACCAACGCGCCTCCCGTCGGCGCGACCCCGAAGGACGTCGTGTGGAAGCGCGACAAGGCAGAGCTGTGGCGCTACAAGGGAGGTGATCGCCGGTACGGACCGCCGGTGGTGATCGTGCACAGCCTGGTGAGCCGGAGCTACATCCTCGACCTGCGCCCGGGCAGCAGCACGGTCGAGTACCTCACCCGCGCCGGCCTCGACGTGTTCATGCTCGATTGGGGAGTCCCCGACGAGCTCGACGCCGACAACGACCTCGAGCGCTACGTCGACTGGTACCTGCCGCGCGCGCTGGCCGCGGCGAGAGAGGCGAGCGGCCACGAGGAGGTGACGCTGGCCGGCTACTGCCTGGGCGGCGTGCTCGCCGCGTTGTACGCAGCCGGCCAGCGAGACGCGCGGGTGCGCAACCTGATCCTGATGGCGACGCCCCTCGACTTCAGCGAAATGGGCGCGATGGTCGCGCTGCTGCGCGACGGCCGGCTGAATCCCGAAGAGATGATCGACGAGACCGGCAACGTTCCCGCCGACGCGCTCTACAGCGGCTTCTACATGCTTGCGCCGACCAGCGAGGTGGCGCAGAAGGCGACGTTGCTCGAGAACCTGTGGAACGACGAGTTCGTCGAGGGCTTCCAGGCAATGGCCACGTGGTCGCGCGACCACGTGCCGTTCCCGGGCGCCGCCTTCCGCCAGCTGGTCGAGCTGCTCGTCCGCCAGAACATCCTGATGACGGGCTCGATGCCGCTCGGGTCTCGGCAGGTCGACCTGGCCGACATTCGCGGCAACGTGCTCAACGCGATGGCCGAACGCGACAACGTCGTCCCGCCGCCTGCCGTGGAGCCCGTGATGCAACTGGTCGGACAGCCGGCGCGCCGCGAGGAGCTGCGGCTGCCGGGGGGTCACGTCACCTTTGGAACCGGCCGGTCCGCGTTCAAGCACACGATGCCGAAGCTGACCGAATGGATCATCGAGCACAGCGACACGCCGTCCTGAACGAGGAGCATCATGGAGATACGACCAATCGAGGCCGGCGACGCACCGGCGCTGTCTGGATTCTTCGAACGCATCCCGGAGAGCGATCGGACGTTCTTCAAGGAGGACGTGAGCGATCCGAGGGTGCTGGAGGATTGGGTGGAGCCGGGGCCGGGGCGGACGATCGCGGTCGACGAGGACGTCGTCGTCGGAGCGTTGGCCGTCGTGCGTCTGGTGGGCTGGTCGAGCCACGTCGGTGAGGTGCGGCTGGTCGTCGATCCCGACCACCGCGGGCGCGGCATCGGTCGCCTGCTCGCGCGCCAGGCGGTCCTCGAAGCGGTCGACATGGGGCTCGGCAAGCTCGTCGTCGAGGTGATCTCGGATCAGGCACCGCTGATCGCGATGTTCCGTAGCCTGGGGTTCGAACCCGAAGCACTGCTGACCGATCACGTTCGCGATCGCTCCGGGCAGATGCGGGACCTGATCGTGCTCGCGAACTCCGTCGACGAGCAGTTCGCGGCGTTGACCGCGGCGGGCGTCGCCGACCAGCTGCAGTGATCGGCACTGGCGGCTCCCAACCGACGTCAGGTAAATTTATGTGGTCAAAAGGTATGTCCCTTCCGAGGCCAGGCCACGGCAGCGGAGAGGACTACAGAGGAGGATCGCGGAGATGGGTTTCACGGATGATGCGCTCGAGCGCGGCGTCGACCTCGTGGGCAGGGTCGCTCGGACCTCGCTGCTCCCGTGGGGAGGCGCGGAGGCGTGCGTGGACGCGTGCGAGGCGGCCATCCGGGCGGTCACGGACGCTCAACTGGGTGCGGCTCGCGCCATCGACGTCGAGCCCATGCGGTGGGTGCTGGCATCGTGCGCGCACCTGACCCGGGACGTCGGGGCCACGCACCTCTCGAGGGTGCGCTGGATCCTCGACGTGTGAGCTCCGGCAAGTCCGGCACCGTCAGCGGACTCGACGGACACACGCGGCTTTATTGGGAGGCCACGGGCACGGGAGATCCCGTCTTGCTCGTGCACGGCCTCGGCTTGAGCGGAGGGGCGTGGTGGCGGACGGTCGATGCGCTGGCCCCCACCATGCGCGTCATCACCTTCGACCACCGCGGGATCGGGCTCTCGGAGTCGTGGACGTACGCGTATACGACCGAAGCGATGGCGGACGACGCGGTCTCGATCCTCGACGAGCTGGCGATCGACGGGGTTCACCTGTACGGATTCTCGCTCGGAGGCATGGTCGCCCAGCAGGTCGCCCTTCGCCACCCGGAGCGGGTTCGGTCGCTCGTCCTGGGCGCAACGCATTCCGGTGGACGCCGGGCGACGGCGCCCGAGCCCGACGTGATGGCTTTCTTCCGGCGCCGGGCGAGGATGCCGTCGGAGGAGGCGGCATGGGCATCGGTCCCCTACAACTACGGCCCGCGCGGTCGGACCGAGCAGGTCGATCGCATCGCCGAGGACATCGAGCGGCGCCTCCGGAATCCGTTCCACGAACGGGCCTACCAGGCGCAGTTGCTCGCTGCGTCACTGCACAACTGCTATGGCCGTCTCGAACGCATTCGCGCACCCACGCTCGTCGTCCACGGCGCCCGCGACCGGATAATCCCGGTGGCCAACGCGCGCATGACCGCGCAGCGCGTGCCGGGAGCCCGGATGAAGATCCTGGCCGACGCCGGCCATCTCTATCCGACCGAGGAGCCGGCCGTCGACGGCGCCATCGGGGAGTTCTTCGCTGCCCATGGTTGAGCGCAGCCCCACTGTTCTTGACGAGCTCCGGGTCGCCGACGTCGTACGCGAGCACGCGTCGAAGCGGGGAGATGTCGTCGCGCTCCGATGCGGGTCGCGGACGGTCACCTATTCCGATCTCGACGATCGCTCGAACCGGCTGGCTCAGGTGTTGCTGTCTGCCGGCGTACGCGCCGGGGGTCGCGTGGCGCACCTCGACCGCACCGCCCCCGAGGTCGTCGAGCTGCTGTTCGCGACGAGCAAGATCGGGGCCGTCACCGTCCCGCTCAACTGGCGCCTGGCTCCTGCCGAGCTCGAGACGATCGTGTCGGACGCGGGGTGCACGGTGCTGATCGCGGGGCCGGGGTACCGAGAGGTGGCTCGTGACATCGCCGGCGGGGTCCCGCAGCGGCTCGAGGTGATCGACACCGGCGAAGACTACGAGCAGCGACTGCGGTCGCGACCGCCTGCGGACCCGGGCGTTAGCGGCGAGGCGGGTGATGTCGCGGTACAGATGTACACGTCGGGGACGACCGGCCTTCCCAAGGGCGTCCTGACGACACAGCGCAACCTGGCGGCCGCGTACCTGAGCGCCGACGTGTGGTCGTTCGACTCGCGATCGGTCAGCCTGACCCCGCTGCCGATGTTCCACATCGGCGGAATCGGCTGGGCCTATCTCGGGCTGGTGAACGGCGCCACGACGATCCTCGTCAGCGAGTTCGACGCGACCGAGGTCATCGACCTGCTCGAGCGCGAGCGCGTGACCAACGCCGTGTTCGTGCCGACGATCCTGCAGATGCTCGCCGCGGTCCCCGGTGCGGACGAGCGTGACTACTCGCACCTGCGGTCAATCGCGTATGGCGCCTCGCCGATCACGACGCCGGTGTTGCGCGCCGCGCTGCGGACGTTCCGCTGTCCGCTGTTCGGCGTGTACGGCCTGACCGAGACGACGGGCGGCGTGGTGCAGCTGCGCCCCGAGGACCACGACGCCGACGGCACGCGCCAGCACCTGCTGCGCTCGGCGGGACGGCCGCTGCCCTGGGTCGAAATGCGGATCTTGGACCCGGCCGGCGGGGCGGAGTGCGGTATTGGCGAGGTGGGCGAGGTCTGGTTGCGGGCGCCAAATGTGATGGCTGGCTATTACAACCGCCCCGCCGAGACCGCGGCCGCGCTCACGCCCGACGGGTGGCTGCGCACCGGAGACGGCGGCTACCGCGACGAGGACGGCTTTCTGTTCCTGACCGACCGGATCAAGGACATGATCGTAAGCGGCGGGGAGAACATCTACCCGGTCGAGGTCGAGGAGGTGCTTGCCCAGCATCCCGGGGTCGGCGATGTCGCCGTGATCGGCGTGCCCGACGAACGGTGGGGTGAGACCGTCATGGCGCTCGTCGTCCTGACGCCCGAAGCATCCGTTGACGCTTGCGAGTTGGTCGCGTTCGCTCGTGAGAGGCTCGCGGGCTACAAGCTGCCGCGGTCGGTCGAGTTCGTCGCCGAGCTCCCGCGCAGCCCCGCCGGCAAGGTGCTCAAGCGCGAGCTGCGCGCCCGGTACGGGCCGACGCCGCCGAGCCCGGCCGCCGCCGCGAGTGCTCCAGCAGGAAGCTGACCAACTCGGTCGTCGTGTCCGGCACGTCCGTCGGGAAGGCGTGCGCTCCGCCCTTGACGGGCATGAACCGCGCGCCGGCGATCCGGGCGGCCAACCGACGGCCGTTCTCGAGCGGCAGGATCCGATCCTCGAGACCGTGGATGACGAGCGTGGGCGCGGTGATCTCCGCGAGCTGCGCGCACATGTCGTGAGCCCGGGCCGCGGCATGCTGGCGACGGTAGTCGCTCTGATCGAGCGGCCGTTTTAACCGACCGGTCACGTCCTCGCCGATCAGGGGCGCGTGACGGCGCCACGTGGTCGCGGCGTAGAGGTACGGCACCGAGGCCCACAGCCCCTCCTCGGCCGGTAGGTCGCCGAGCCGGCCGAGGAAGTCGCGAACTTGTGGTTCCGGCGGGACGTATAGCTCCCCTCCGGCGGTGGATGATCCGAGGACGAGCGAGCGGATGCGGTGCGGATGTTTGGTCGCGAGTCCCTGAGCGATCGCACCGCCGAACGACAGGCCGACGACGTGGGCCTGTTCGGCGCCGGCCGCGTCGAGCGCCGCCAACGCAGCGGCCGGTGTGGGCGGGACCGAGGCGTCGGCGGCGGCGAGAACGTCGAAATGCGATTCGAGTTCGGCGATCAGGCGCCGCGCGATGCCGGCGGTGAGTCCGACGCCGGTGAGGACCAGGGCCGGCGGACGGGCGGGCGCGCGCGTGCGGGCCTCGGACGCGGTACGGGCCTCGGATGCACCAGTCCTCATCGCGTCGGAACATTATCACGAAACTGAATTGACATCACCTCAGTTGCTGTGCTAGCTTGTGCGGCGCAAACCCGCTAACAGACGATCACCACAGACAAGGGAGCCTTTGATGCCCACACAGACCAAGTCCGACCCGATCACCGAGTCCGTCGAAGCCGCCGCGGAGCGCGTCGCGGACCTGCACGAGAAGTCCGTCGCCTCGGGCAAGAAGGCGAGCGAGGCGTACCTGTCCTCCTACGAGAAGGTCGTCGTCGCGCTGGCCGACACGTATGAGAAGGCGACCGGCGCGAGCAATATCGAGTGGGTCGCCAGCATCGGCAGCCTCCAGGCCGACGCCACCCGCGAGTTCGCGCGTGCCTACACCACGTCGGTTCGCGAGCTCGTCTCCTGACTCCCGCCGGATGACCGCGGCGGCCACGTCGCGGTCATCCCTCCACCCCCGACCCCACTCGAGTCCCATGAACGATCACCATTTCAGCTATCCCGTCGTCACACCGCTCCAGGGCGCGACCATCTCGGGCCACGCCGCCCCATCGACGGCTGGCCAGTCTCCACCCCCCGTCCGCCTCGCCGCCGCGGCCACGCCGCGATGACCATGCGATTCCGGACAGCGCGCCGCGCACCCGAGCTCCCGGCCGACTCCGACGCCGGGAGGGTCGACGCTTTGATCGCGTTGACCTACGAGCTGCTCGACGCACACGCCGACACCGCGCAGTTGGCCTTCGACGACGCGAGCGACGGCGAGTGGGACAACCATCTGGCCTACCTGCGCGATCTCCAGCGCGTGGGCCGCGAAGCGCTGGCGCACGCTGTACGCAAATAGTTTGCGTACCACCCGGCGTGCGTAACCTGCCACACGGGGCACGGCAGGCACACCGTGGCATGTTGCGCATGCGTGACGTGCGCAACATGGCACGGTCCATGGCGAACGGCTCGAATGGCAGGTTGCGCAGGTAGGTGATGTTGCCGGCGCCCGCGCTTACCGCCGGCGCGGGCGCGTTCCCCGGGCGCCGCGCGCGGTGGACGGCGTCTTGCCGACCACGGCAGCCTGGAGCGACCGGTCTCCATCGATCAGCTCGGGCGGGAGACCGAGCACGGCGAGTTGCCGGCGGATGAAGAACTCCCGCACCTCGTCCAGGCTGATCGAGCCGCGAGGGCGATACCAGTGCCAGATGCTGTTGTAGAGCCCGAGCAGCGCTCGCGTCATCAGTCGAGGATCGGCCTCGGGCAGGATCCCCTGCTCCATGCCGCGCACGAGAAACGTCGCCCAGGCGAACTCGACGTCGCGGATCCGGGCCCGGGCGAGGGTGCGGGCCTCCTCTTCGCGGGGTGACGTGCGGGGCACCCCGACCAGACCCTGCTCGGCGACGAGCACCCGATTGCGCAGGACGTCCTGCTCGGTCAAGTCGTAGGAGCCGCGGAGCACCGCCAGGAGGGCCTCGAGGTAGTCGTCATGCGCGCTCGTCTCGCGCTCGAACTCGGTGCGGAAGAACTCGAGCGCGTCGGCCATGATCACGTAGAGGCAGTGGAGCTTGGACTCGAAGTAGTGGTACAACGCGGTCGAGCCGATGCCGACGGCTGACGCTACGTCGGCGAGCTTGGTCGCCTCGTAGCCGTTCTCGCCGAAGTAGGCCGTCGCCGTGCGCAGGATCTCGTCGCGCTTGCTCCGCGAGGACGCGCCGGCGTTTCGTCTGGATGTGGTGGAACCCGATCGCGTAGGCGGCACAGTCTCTCCTCGCGGCAGCAATGATAGGCCCCGCCGGAGATGCCTCTCCTTGGGCCTGGCTTTGACCTGAATCCGGCTTTGGGCATACTATGCCCCGGCGGTGGTGCGAGCGAGCGAACTGGCCGGCTCGGTGCGGCACCAAGAGAGGAGAGAGAGATGGATACATCGTCGTCACGGCAGCGGGACGAGCAACGCGTCGGCGTGACATTGGGCCCGTTGCAGGCCAGGGAGGTCGCCCGCGCGTTGCGCATCCAGCTCGCATGCGAGCTCGACCGGCCCTTCGACGAGCCGCTGCCGAGCCGCGAGGATGCGGCGCGCCTGCGCACCGTGCTCGACCTCTGCGTCGACCAGCTCGAGACCCTCCACTGGGGCGAGCCACGGGGCGAGGTGAGGATGATCGCGCCGAGGCACCTGCTCGAGGGGATCGCCCGGGACCTCCTGGACGGCGGCCACGAGCAGCTCGACCATCCGATCGGCTGGAACACGCCCGAGGCGCAGAGGGTGAGGCGTCAAGGCCGAAGCATGATCCGCGCCGCCGAGGCGATCAACGGCGCCCTGACCTCTGCCGCCGACTACCGGCTGGCCTCGTAGCGCTGGTCTTACCGACATGACTTCACTTCGGGCCAAGGCGGGGCTCAGCGAGGCGCTGGCGCTGGCCGGAGGTGCGGTGCGTGGGGTGGGGGACGGCTGTTTCGCGCCCGAGGTGCGGGCCTGGTTCGCCAGTCACGAGGAGGGCCTGGGCGCAGCGATCGAATCCGCGGCCGGCGCGGAGGCGGCAACCGAGGCGCTGGCCCGCCTGGCGCCGTCCAGCCTGGAGGTGGCGGCGACCGTCGCTTCGGACGACGCCTGCTGGGCGGAGGTCGCCCGACGCGGTGACGGCGACGCCGAGACGTGCATCGCGGGCCTTACCTATGGACCGTCCGGTCAGGTATCCCGGCTGGTCTGGCTCCGGGCGCCACTCGTGCCGGCACGGGAGGCGCCGGGCAGGGCCCCGCACGCCCGGCCGATCCTCGAGCGGTACTTCGCCGACCTGATGAGCTCGCGGTTCCGCGAGGCGGCGGCGCACTTCAGCGCCGACACGATCTACTCCCACCCGCCATACGCCGGTGGGACCGAGCGGGTGCTGTTCGAGGGCCGCGATGAGCTGTGGCGCGGGTTCGCGGTGCAGCGCGGCCCCAGCCCCGCGCAGCAGATCATCACGGGCTTGTGGCAGCGCGGTGGCCGGGTGTTCGTGGAGGGCGTGATCGAGGGCATCCCGGACGGCGGGTCGTTCTTCTCGACGGCTCAGATCAGCACCGACGGCGAGATCGCCCGGTACGTCGCGTTCTACAGCGCCACCCGAATCCCTGGGTAACGGCGGGCCGGGTGGCCGGCGTGCATAGCTCGTCACAGCATTCGGTTTCCTCGGACCGTGACGAGCTATGGCCGCATAACGTGCGCTACTCGTCACGGTTCAGCGGCGGAGGCGGGCGTGACGAGCTATGCATATGCATGGTTGCGCAGGAAATCGAATTGAGGTAAGTTCAGTTCAGCGTACGCGCGGCTGTGTGACGGTGGTGGTGCTGGATGGTGGTGGCGCTCGCGCGACGCGTAGCCACAGAACCAGGAGACGACATGACAGCGATGCGGTTTGAGGGCAAGGTGGCGGCGGTTACCGGAGGCGGGTCGGGGATCGGGGCGGCGATTTGCCGGCGCCTGGCCGAGGAAGGAGCAACCGTCGCCGCGCTCGATCTGTCAGTCGACCGGGCGCAGGCGATCGTGGACGACCTGGCGACGCCCGGCGCCGCGGTGCACGCCGACGTAAGCGACAGCGCTTCAGTAGAAGCGGCGCTGACGCAGGTCGAGAACGACCTCGGTCCGCTGGCGATCATGGTCAACAACGCCGGCGCGCTGGCGATGTCCCACGTGGCCCGGGTCAAGCCGCTGATCGAGCAGCAGCGGGCCGAGCAGACCGTCGGCCCAGTCACGACGCCGCTCGAGGCGCTCGCCCGGCTGACCGACGACGAGTGGCGACTGGTGATGTCGGTCCACCTCGACGGCACGTTCTACGGGACGCGCGCCGCCGTGCGGAGGATGGCTCCGCGCGGCACGGGGACGGTGATCAACATGGCGTCGATCTGTGGGATCGAGGGCTGTACCGGCCACCCGCACTACTCGGCGGCCAAGGCCGGCGTGCTCGGCTTCACCCGGGCCACGGCGAAGGAAGTGATCGTTCAGGGGATCAGGGTCAACGCGGTCGCGCCGGGATTCATCGACACCAGCCGGACCAAGGCCGAAGTCGGCGTGGCCCGGGAGGTCAACGTGTCACGGACGCCGATCGGTCGCCTGGGGACGCCGGAGGAGATCGCGGCGACCGTCGCGTTCCTCGCCTCGGACGACGCCGGGTTCTTCGTCGGCGCCACGATCAGCCCGAACGGGGGACTCGTCACGGCGGTGTGAGAGTCGAGGCGTCGGCGCGCGCCGCCTCGGCGCGCTGCACCAGCTCGCCGATGTGCCGGGCGATCTCCTCCCACAGCTCGCGGGAGAGGTGATGGCCCATGCCCTCGAACTCGATCAGCTCAGCCCCGGGGATCGCCCGAGCGGTGGCGCGGCCGCCGCTCACGTCCACGAGCGGATCGTCCGCCCCGTGCAGCACGAGCGTCGGGACGGCGACCGACCGGAGCGCCGCGGTGCGATCGCCCGAGGCGGCGATGGCGACGAGCTGGCGCGCGACGCCCACGGGGTCGTGGGCGCGGTCAAAGGCGAGGCCGGTCCGCCACCGGACGTCGGCCTCGTCCAGCTCGAAGCCCGGCGAGCCGATCACGCCCAGGATCGACACGGTCCGGGCGATCGCCTCGGCGCGCGTCGTGGCCGGCGGCGAGAGGAGCGCGGCCAGCGCGCGCTGGGTGGCCCGACCGACCGACGGATCGCCGGTGCTCGACATGATCGAGGTCAGCGACCGGACGCGGCCCGGACTCTCGATCGCGACCGTCTGGGCGATCATCGCGCCCATCGACGCGCCGACCAGGTGCGCGCTGTCCAGGCCCAGCGCGTCGAGCAGCCCGACCGTGTCACCCGCCATATCCGAGAGCGTGTAGGAGGCGGACGCCACATCGCCGAGCAGGGCGGCGCGCACGTCGGGTGCCGGCGCGTGCGTCATGTGGCTCGACAGCCCGATGTCGCGATTGTCGAACCGGATCACGTGCAGTCCGCGGCGGACGAGCGCGTCGCAGAATCCGTCCGGCCAGCCCAGCATCTGCGTCCCCAGGCCCATCACGAGCAGCACGGGTGGCAGGCCGGGATCGCCGAAGCGCTCATAGGCGATGTCGATGCGGGCCGGACCGACGCCGCGCGCCATCTCGACGCTCATCGACGCCTCCGGAGGACCCGGTACGTGAGACGGTTATCGAACCGGTAGCCGCCGTCGGCGCGGCGGTACGGCGCCGCGGCCGCGGTGATCGAGGCCGCCGCGTGAGCGGGCTCGATTCCGGCGCGCGAGAGCGACTGCTCGAGCGCGGCGTCGCCGGTCATCTCGATCGGCGCCGCGACATCACCGGTGAGGACGACCTCGAGATGAGCCGCAGAAATCGCGTCGGACACGGGATCGCTCGCCCGGCCCGCATCGCCGCGGACGCCGCCGGCGCCGATTGCCGTCAGGAAGGCGAAGAACTCGTTGCCGGCGGGAGGCCCCCACTTGCAGACGGCGATCCGTCCGCCCGGGCGAACGACCCGGGCCGCTTCGGCGAGCGCCGACGCAGGGTCGAGGGCGTACTGCACGGCGTTGAACGCGGTGACGACGTCAAACGCGTCCTCGGCCCAGGGCAGGCTCTCCATCATCCCCAGCCGGAAATCGCCGGACGGCACCGCTTCGAGGGCCGCCGCGATCGCGTCGGGCTCGCAGTCCACGCCGCACACGATCGCGCCACGGCGGGCGGCGAAGGCGCAGAACTCTCCCTCTCCGCATCCGAGGTCGAGCAGCGACGTCGCGTAACCGACTCGGGCGGCGTCGGCGACCGCCTCCCAGGCCGGGGTGCTCACGCCTGGGGCGCGGTCTCCTCGATGCTGGCGAGCGGACGGTGGATGTGCACCGTGCCGAACCCGGCCATCTGGGCTTCCTCCTCGGGAGTCGGATCGCCGTAGTAGTGCAGCGGCGAGAGCTCCACGAGCGAGACCAGGCGACCCGCCGTCTCGAGGTCCAAGTTGGCGTAGTGATCGAGCATCGCCTGCGGGCTCTCGTACCACTCGATCACATGGATGGTCAGCGGGTCCTCGTCGATGAAGTAGTGATAGGCGAGGACCCCGTAGTCCTTCTCCTCGACGTCCTTGATGAACTTGTTGAAGATGCCGACGACCTCGTCGAGGTCCTTGCGGTCGAGCGTCATCGTGCAGGCTGTGCGAACGATCGCCATGGTTGTTCTCCTCGGAGCGGTGGGTTGTCAGCTGCGCTGCCAGATCTTGGGCCCGCGACCGCCGAGACCGGCCAGGAAGCCGTCGTCGGCCTTCGACTCGCCCCACAGAAGCTCCATCACGCGGCGGCTGATCTTCCAGCCGCCGGGCGTGCGTCGCAACTCGTCGTGGTAGCGCGCCACGAGGATGACCGCGGCATCCGGGTTCTCCTCGAACACCTGGTAGGAGGTGAGGTAGGAGAGAGTCTTGGCCTGATCGCCGTCGATCGTGACGTGGTAGACGTTGAGCAGGTGGTGCTGCCAGATCACGGTCGCGGTGGCCCCCACGATCCACGACGCCAGCTTGTCGCCGCCCTCGACCGGGTCGCCGTTCCCGTACTGCGCCCAGATGTCGTCGGCGAGGGTGCTGCGCAACCCGTCGGTGTCGAATGAGTCGACCGCGGACGAGTAACGGTAGAGCACGTCGGCGATATCAATTCGATCCTGGAGCGTTTGAAGGCCGGTGTTGCCGGCGAGCGTGTCGTTCGTGGTGGTCATCGGTTCCCTCTCCGTTCCCAAGCAGCCGTCATGTCGATTTGATTTGACTTCGATTCAGTCTACACGGGAGATGGGCTGACGGTCAAGGCCGGTGCCTCACCGCGACGTGGGCTGACCGTCAAGCCGGAGGCCTCCACCGCAACGTGGGCAGAGGGTCAACCCCAGGGGCCTCACCGGGACGTGTAGCCGGCGTCCACGTTGAGAATCGCGCCGGTCACGTACGAGGCCGCATCCGAGCAGAGCCACAGGCTGGCCTGAGCAACCTCCTCGGGCTTGCCGAAGCGGCCGAACAGGCTGAGCACCGGGGCAAACTCCTCCTCGGTCAGGCCGACGGTATCGAGCGCGCCCCGGATCATGGGGGTATCGATCGCACCGGGGCAGACCGTGTTGACACGGATTCCCAGCGGAGCGTTCTCGAGCGACGCCACCTTGGTCAGGCCGAGCACGCCGTGCTTGGCCGCCACGTACGCGGCGTTGGCCGGCTGGGGCCGGTGCGCGCTGACCGATCCGATGTTCACGATCGCCCCGCCGTCCCCCTGGGCGAGCATCTGCGACAGCTCGTACTTGAGACAGAGGGCGACGCCCTTCAGGTCGACGGCGAGGATTCGGTCCCATTCGGACTCGTCGAGCTCGGCGATCGGATGGGTGTCCGGCGTGACCGCGGCGTTGTTGACCGCGCAGTCGAGCCGTCCGTAGCGCTCGACCGCGGTCTGCACCATGGCCTCGGCGTCGGCCGCGCGGGAGACGTCCGTACGGCAGAACGAGGCCGTACCGCCGTCTCGCTCGATCCGCTCGACGGCCGCCTGGCCGAGTTCCTCGTTGACGTCGCTCACCAACACCTGAGCCCCGGCCGCGGCGAAGACCCGAGCCGTCGCCTCGCCCATTCCCATCGCTGCGCCGGTGACGATCGCGACCTTCCCTTCGAGCGGTCCTACGGCCATGGCTACTGCACCTTCTTTCCTGATCATCCTACGACGGTCGAAGTGAACTCAACTCGAAGATGCTATCCGGATGGCGTCGTCGATGCCAGCCGACGGCCCACAGCGGGTTGGATTGACATCGACCCACCGTCGTTGGTACCTTTTCCCAACCTGAAGTGAGTTCGATTGAGAGGGGAACCATTGGCTGACTACGACGTCATCGTGTTGGGCACCGGAGCCGCTGGCCTGACCGCGGCGGTTACCGCTGCCGAACTGGGCGCCCAGGTCGGCCTGTTCGAGAAGGGCGCGACGATCGGCGGGACGACGGTCTACTCGGGGGGGATGATCTGGATCCCGCTCAACCAGCACGAGCCACCGGAGAAGGGCGACACGCGCGAGCAGGCCGCGGAATACCTCAAGGCGCTGTCGAACGACACGATCACCGACGAGATGGCCGACACCTACCTCGACGTCGGCCCGGAGATGGTCCGCTGGCTCGACGAGCGCACGCCGGTCAAGTTCCGCGCCGTCCCCGACTTCCCGGACTACCACCCCGAGCAGCGGGGCGGGCTCCCCCAGGGCGGTCGTTCGCTCGAGACGGCGATCTACCCCTACGGCGAGCTCGGCGAGTGGGGAGACAAGGTCCACATCTCGCCGTATTACCCGAGCTACCACCTGACGATCGGCGAGACCACCCTCGGCCAGGCGGTCCCGCAGACGCTCGACCCGGAGGAGATGCAGCGCCGGGCCGACAACGATGAGCGCGGCATGGGCCTCGCGCTGGGCGGCCGGCTGCTCAAGGCCTGTCTCGACCGCGGCGTCGAGCCGCAGACCGAGCACCGTGGCGTCGAGCTGATCATGGAGGACGGGGAGGTCGCGGGCGTCGTGTTCGAGACCCCCGCAGGACGTAAGGAGGTGCGTGCGCCGAACGTGGTGATCGCGACCGGCGGCTTTGAGCGCAACGCCGAGCTCAAGCGGGCGTTCCTGCGCGGGCCGTGCACGCACACGGTCGCCGTCGAGACGAACGAGGGTGACGGCCTGAAGATGGCGATGCGGATCGGCGCGATGCTCGGGAACATGCGCGAGGCGTGGTGGATGCCGATGATCGAGCTGCCGACCGACATCGTCCCCACCGGCCAGCAGCTGCTCACCTACGAGCGGACGCTGCCCGGCGCGATCATGGTCAACCGGGAGGCGAAGCGCTTCACCAACGAGGCGGCGAACTACAACGCGTTCGGCGCGGCGTTCCACGAGCAGGACACGACCATGGGCGTGTACCGAAACCTGCCGTGCTGGCTGGTCTTCGATCAGACGTGGCTGGACAAGTACGGGTTCGCCGGCGGGCTCGGCGGGACCGAGAAGGCCCGCACGGACTGGATCACCTCGTCGGACACGGTCAAGGGCCTCGGCGAGAAGCTCGGGATCGACGGCGACGTGCTCGAGCAGACCGTCGAGCGGTTCAACGCCAACGCGCGCGATAACCACGATCCCGACTGGAAGCGGGGCTGGAGCGCGCAGGACCAGTGGTGGGGCGATCCGACTCTGCGCGACGGCACCCCGCGGGCCTCGCTCGGCCCGCTCGAGACGGCGCCGTACTACGCGATCCAGGTGTTCAGCGGCGCGCTCGGGACCAAGGGCGGACCGCTGACCGACACCAAGGCGCGCGTGGTCGACGTGGACGGAGACGTGATCCCCGGCCTGTACGCGGCGGGTAACGCGATGGCCTCGCCGCTCGGGATGACCTATGGCGGCGCCGGTGGCACGCTCGGACCGGCGATGGTCTTCGGCTTCCTCGCGGGGCGGGACATCGCTGAGCGAGTCGCGGCAAGCACGCCGGAGCTGGCCGCGGCACACGGCGGCGCGTGAACCCACCCGGACGAGAAAGGGAACCCGACATGGAATCGAGCACGATCAGCGAGAAGCAGGGCGCGCAGGTCACCGGCTGCCCCGTCATGCATCACGACTTCTCCAAGACGCGGGAGATGGGCGCGTACTGGGCGCTGGCCAACGAGCTGCGCGAGAGCTGCCCGCACTTCTACAACAAGTACGCCGAGGGCGGCTACTGGGTGTTCACGCGGCACGAGGCCGTCAACGACATCTACAAGACGCCGGAGATCTTCTCCAGCGCGTCGATCACGCCGTGGGAGCCGGATCCGATCTACCGGTTCGTGCCGACCCAGGTCGACGCGCCCGACCACATCAAGTACCGCCGCATCCTGAACCCGTGGTTCTCACCGAAGGCGATGGAAGCCGCCGCGCCGATGATCAGGGAGACGTGCCGGAGCTTCATCGAGCCGATCGTGCCCAAGGGCTCGTGCGACTTCTTCGAGGAATTCGCGTTGCGCTTCCCGACCGCGGCGTTCCTGAGTGTGATCGGGGTGCCGACGTCTTACACGGACGTGTTCGTGGGATGGGTCGACGCGTTCTTCGGCGGCTTCGGCGGTGACCCCGAGGGCGCTGCGGGGATGGCGACCGCGCTGGCTGAGATGCGCGTGTTCTGGTCCGAGCAGCTGGACAACCGCCGCCGCGAGGGCCATCGGGAGGGCGACCTGTTCTCGTACCTGCTCGATTCCACGTTCGACGATCAGCCGCTCGACGACGAGGTGCTACTCGACATGTGCACCGTGCTGACGCTCGCCGGGCTCGACACCACGCGCGCCGAGCTGGCTTACATGTTCCACCACCTCGCCCTGCACCCCGAGCATCGCCAGCGCCTGGTCGACGAGCCCGACATCATTCCCCTGGCCGTCGAGGAGACGCTGCGCTATTACACGATCATCTTCGGCGACGGGCGAAAGGTCACCCGTGACATCGAGTTCCACGGTGTCCAGCTGAAGCAGGGCGACATGGTGTACGGGCTCGTGTCCGGCGCAAACCGCGACCCCAGGCACTGGGAGCAGGCGGACGAGTTCGTGATCGACCGCAAGAAAAACAACCACTTCGGGTTCGCCAGCGGCCCGCACCGGTGCCTCGGAATGCACCTGGCGAGGCGTGAGATGGCGATCGCCGTCGACGAGTGGCTGAAGGTCATCCCCGAGTTCGAGCTCGACACCGATGCACAGCTGTTCGAGCGTGGCGGTGGCGCGATGATGTCGCTGAGCACCCTGCCGCTGCGCTGGGACGTGAAGTCGTGAAGCTCCAGATCAGCACGGCATGCCAGGGCCATGGGCGCTGTTACACCCTTGCCCCGCAACTGCTGAGCAGTGACGACGAGGGCTATGTGACGATCTCCGGCGGCGATCCAATCGAGGTCCCGGAGGAGTTGCGCGAGCTCGCCGAGAACGTCGTCGGGAGCTGCCCCGAGAACGCGATCAGCCTGATCGACGAGTAGCGCGATGCGCCGCCTGGTCATCGTTGGGGCCTCGTTGGCCGGGCTGCGCGCGGCGCAGGCCGCGCGCAAGGCCGGCTTCGACGGCGAGCTGGTCATGGTCGGCGAGGAGCGACACCGGCCATACACGCGCCCGCCGCTGTCCAAGGAGCTGCTGGCCGGCGAGCACACGGTCGACCGCGTCCAGCTCCCGTGCGACGAGCTGGGAATCGAGTGGCGCCTCGGCGTGCCGGCGGCGATTCTCGACCGCGGACGCCGTCGGGTCATCCTGAAAGACGGCGACGAGGTCGGGTACGACCGGCTGATCCTGGCCACCGGGTCCCGTGCGCGGCGCTGGCCGGGCCCCGGCGCCGAGCTGGAAGGCGTTCACACGCTGCGGGACGTCGACGATGCGCTCGCGCTCCGCGCGGCGTTCGACAGCCGGCCGCGGGTCGCGATCGTGGGCGCGGGATTCATCGGGTGCGAGGTTGCGCAGACCGCGCGCAAGGAGGGCCTCGACGTCGCGCTGATCGACATCGCCGCGACGCCCATGCTCCCACTGGGCCCCGAGCTCGGCCGGTGGTGTGCCGAGCTCCACCGCGATCGGGGGGTGGACCTGCGCCTCGGCACCGGGGTCGCAGGACTGATCGGCGATGGCCGCGTCGAGGCGGTCGAGCTCTCCGGCGGAGAGCGGGTCACGGCCGACGTGGTGGTCGTTGGGTTGGGCGCGCTCCCGAACACGGAGTGGTTGGCCGGGAGCGGGCTGGCGGCCGAATCGGGTCTCGAGTGCGACGCGACCCTGACCACTACCGCCGACCCGGACATCCTCGGCGCCGGCGACATCGTCACCTGGCCGCATCCGCTCGCCGAAGACGAACCGATCCGCATCGAGCACTGGACCGTCGCCGCCGAGCAGGGGCAGCTGGCCGGGCGCAACGCCGTCCTCGCGCTCGATGAGCGCCGGCCGTACGTGGCCCCGCCGTACTTCTGGTCGGACCAGTACGACATCAAGATCCAGTCACTCGGTCTGCCCGGCCGGGCCGAGGCCGTCGAGCTGCTGGAGGCCACCCCCGACGGTTCTCGCCTGGTGTACGGGGCCGAGCGCGACGGCCGCCTGGTCGGGATCATCGCGATCAACGCCGCCCGGCGCCTCGGGTCCTACCGGATGGCCCTGGAGGATCCGCCCGCCTTCGACGAGTTGCGCGCGACGGTCGCGGCCGACCCAGGGGCGTTGGGCGCCCCGGTCGCGGCAGCCTGAGCGCCTACCCTTTATGACGGATATGACCGACGAATCCCCCCTTCGCGTAGCGATCATCGGCGCCGGCCCAAGCGGCTTCTACGCCGCCGGACAGCTCCTGGCGGTCGCAGAGCCGCAGTTCGCGGTCGACCTGTACGACCGCCTGCCGACGCCGTACGGGCTCGTCCGCTCCGGCGTGGCACCGGATCACCCGAAGATCAAGTCGGTCACCAAGGCCTACGACAAGACGACCGAGCACGAGCGCTTCCGCTTCTTCGGCCACGTCGAGTTCGGCAGCGACATCACCCGGGCCCAGCTGCTCGAGCACTATCACGTGGTCTGTTACACGTTCGGCACCTCGATCGACAAGCGGATGGGGATCCCGGGCGAGGTGCTGCACGGCTCGCACGCCGCCACCGAGTTCGTCGCCTGGTACAACGGCCACCCCGACCACTCGGGCCTGGAGGTCGACCTGCAGGCCAAGCAGGTGGTGGTGGTGGGAGCCGGCAACGTGGCCCTCGACGTCGCGCGGATGCTCGCGCTGGCGCCCTCGGAGCTGGAGCCGACCGACACGGCCGACCGCGCGATCGACGTGCTGTCGTCGAGCGGGATCGAGGAGATCACGCTGCTGGCGCGCCGCGGCCCGCTGCAGGCCGCGTTCACCAATCCCGAGCTGCTCGAGATGGGCGAGCTCGAGCGCGGTGATGTCGAGGTGCTCGGTGCTGAGTTGGACGACCTGTCGGCGGTTGCGCTCCAGGACGCCGACAAGACGCGCCGGCGCAACGTGGAGATCATCCAGGACTACGCGGCGCGGTCGAAGACGGGCAAGCCGATCACCGTCCGCTTCCGGTTCCTCGCCTCCCCGGTTGAGCTGCTCGGCGACGATCACGGCCACGTCCGCGCGGTCAGAATCGAGAACAACGAGATCGTCGCGCGCGAGGACGGCTCCTTGGCCGCGCGCGGCACGGGAACGTTCGACGAGATCCCCGCCCAGCTGGTGTTCCGCTCGATCGGTTACACCGGGCAACCGGTCGGTGACGTCCCGTTCGACGAGCGCCGCGGGCTGATCTCGAACGAGGGTGGGAGGGTGACCGACGCCGACGGCACCCAACAGGTCGGGGAGTACGTGTCCGGTTGGATCAAGCGCGGCCCGTCCGGCGTGATCGGAACCAACAAGAAGGACTCCCAGGACACGGTGTCGAGAATCCTCGAGGACGCGGCCGCGGGACGCCTGAACCAGCCCGTGTCCGACGACATCGACGCCCTGATCGCGGAGCACTGCGAGCACGCGGTCACCTGGGAGGGGTGGCGGGCGATCGACGCGATCGAGACCGCCGCCGGCGAGGCGTCGGGGACCGGCCGACCGCGGGTCAAGCTGACCGACTGGGACGCGCTGCGCGAGGCGGCCCGGCAGGCGCTGTCGGACCAGGCCCGCCGCTGAGCCGTGTTCTTCGCGGTCCGGGAGGAGCGCGGCGGCCCATGGGACTGGTCGCGCGACCTACGCGAGCAGGATGGTTTCGATGAGCACGCGCGATTCATGGACTCGCTGGTCGAGGATGGGTTCATCCTCCTAGGGGGGCCGCTCGCTGGCGAGCGCGAGATCCTGTACGCGATCTCTGCTCCCTCGGAGGACGTGGTCCGGGAGCGCCTGGAGCAGGACAACTGGCACCGGAACGGGATGCTCACGACCACGTCGATCGAGCCCTGGACGATCCTGCTCGACGGCCGGACCGCGTAAGTGTGCAGGTCGGACTAACGCGAGCCCAGGACCGGGCAGGGCCGCTTGCCGACGTGCTCGGACGCGCGTTCGTGCGCGAGCCGATGATGCGGTGGCCGCTCGGCCCCGCGGACGACGAGGCGGTGGACCGCTTCACGCGTTGCTTTGGGCACTTCCTCGAACAAGCCATCCCGCTCGGACTCGTCTGGGAGGCCAGGGACGCCGAAGGCGTGGCCGCCTGGATCCCTCCGGGCAGGGGTGAGACCTGGGAAAGGCACCCATGGAGCCACCCCCGGATCCTCGCGCTGGCCGACGACGGCGGCCGCCGCTACGAGGCGTTCTGGGAGTGGGTCGCCGCGCACGAGCCGGCCGAGCCGCTGTGGCAGCTGGACTCGATCGCGGTGGCGCCGGCGCTCCAGGGACGCGGGATCGGCCGAGCGCTGATCGATGCTGGACTTGGCGAAGCCCGTGCGGATGGCACCGGCGCGTTCCTGTCAACCGGCACCCACGCGAACGTGGCGAAGTACAGCCGCTGCGGCTTCCGGGTCTACGACGAAGCCAACGCGCCGGGGGAGGACCGCACGTGTGGTTCATGCGCTGGGACCCGTGACGTTGTATGCCGAGGCACTCGGTGTGGGATCATTTGTGCATGTTCGGAAATGAAGCCGGGGACGAGAACTTCGAGGAGTCGCTGCGTTCGATCGCGGCGGAGCTCGGGCGGTACATAGAGCGGTCGATCGAGAACGTCGACCTGGACGATCTGGCCGACACGATCGGGGTGGATGCCGCGATGGCCAGGGACTGGATGGAAAGCGCCGGCAGCTGGCTGAGCGCCCGCACGGAGAACCTCGGCGAGGAAATCGCGCGCCAGGCCCGTGGATCGAGAGCACCGGCTCCCCGGGTGGATCCCCTGGGCGGGGCGGGTCCGCACCCGCTCGATCAACCGACCGATGAGCAGGGCCTTGCGCTGGCGGCGCTCGATTCGGGCCGTTGGATCGTCGAGCCCGGCGCCGACGCGCTGGCGGCCAAGGGCGAGGGTCCGGGGCCGAGTGATGCGCTCGGGATCGTGCGCGAGTTGCGCGCCCGCGACTGGATCGCGGCGGACGGCAAGCTGACGCTGACCGGGCGCCACGCGCTGCGTCGCTGGCTGGACGCCGCCGACCCGAGCTGACGGTTTCCGCCGCGGCCGGGCGCCAGGCGTAAGAATCCCCGGGCGCGTGACGCGGGATCATGCGCCGCGAGGAGACGTTGCTCAACGACAAGCCGAGGAGGCCACATGATCGTGATGTTCACCGCCCGCCGCCTGAAGCCGGGGGCGTGGGACCAGTTCCGGCGAGCTTGGGAGCCCGAGGACGGCGGTAGGCCACCCGGTTTCCAGCGGGCCTACCACGCGCGCAACATCCGCGACGAGGACGAGGTGATCTCGTTCGGCCTGTTTGACATGACGCGTGACGACTACCACCGCTGGCGCGAAGAGGCCGACGCGGAAGAGAACCAGCGGGTCGACGCGCTGTCGGCGTTCGTCGAGAACGAGCACGTCTCCGGCGTCTACGAGGTGATCGAGGAGCTCGAGGACGAGGAGTAGGTCGCGCTGGGGCGGGGGCGCGGCGGGCGCCGCGCCCCGTACCCGATCAGCCCCACACGAACGGCGGATACCGGTCGTTCATGAAGTACGCGTACGCGCTGCCGCGCAGGTTCCAGCGCAGGCCGGGCACCATCAGCTCGAACATTCCGCGCGGGATCCGCTTGGTGAACAGAACGGTGAAGAACGCGACGATCGTGAGCACGCCGGTCAGCCAGTAGAGGACGCCGGCGATCCACACGTAGGGAAGCGCCAGCAACCACTGGACGAGCGGCCGCCAGTTGGCGATGTGCTCCGGGTACTCGACGCTCAGGCGCACCGGGTAGTCCGGGTCATCGTCGAGCGAGAACGGCGGGTAGGCGTCGGTCATCAGGTGGAAGTAGGCGACCACGCGGTACGCCCAGCGCAGCGTTCCCACCAGGTATTCGAACGCGCCTCGTGGCCAGCGACCGGTGAACAGTACCGCGAAGAACCCGTAGATCCAGACGAAGAACGCGCCGATCCCGACGAAGAACAGCGCGATGAAATGCGGGATGACGAGCAACCACTTGACGAGCGGAAGCCACCGGTTCAGCTCGGGCGGGTAGCTGATCTCGAGGTTGGCCGGGTAGCCCGGCGACGGCGGGCCGGACGGGTCGGGGACGGCGGGTGAGCTCACGCGAGAACCCTAACGCGTCCGTCACCCGTTGAGGACGCGAGCCTTTTCGTTCGCGAACTCCTCGTCGGTCAGGATTCCCTGAGCTTTGAGATCGGCCAGTTGCTTGAGCTTGGCGATGCGGTCGTCCTCGGGAGCGGCCGGCGGCGCCGGCGGGACGTACTGCGGCTGCTGGGCGTACTGCGGCTGCTGCTGGACGTACTGCGGCTGCTGGGCGTACTGCGCCTGAGCGTCCTGGTCCGACCACTTGTTGTACTGATGACGAGCGACGCGGTTGGAGACCGCGGTCCACGTTCCGGCGGCCACGGCGGTGCGGGCCACTCCACGAAGCAATCCAGGCATGTCGTGTCCTTTCTCTGACTAGGCGGCCGTCTCGGCGGCGTCGAGGGCATCCATCAGTTCCTGCACGCCGATCCGCTCGAACGCGATCAGCTCGCCGCCGTTGCGACGGACTGCGCTGACGAACGGGGCAGCCCAGTGGTTCTCGTACAGGATCATCACCGCCGCGGTGCCGGGCTCGATCTGGGCCGCGGCCAGGGCGACGTCCTCGTCCCCGAGCAGACCCGTGTTGGCCCCCGCGAACACGGTGAGGTCGCCGACCGAGTCCTCGTCGAGATCAGCCAAGTCGAAACCGGAGAACGTGCCGTCGGCGTCCTTGCGGACGAACAGCGCGTCGAGGACTCGCACGATCCCTCGGTCCACCAGTTCGAGAAGAATCGGGATCGCGTCACCCATCATCGGCGCACCCGCCGCATATCCGATCACGACCACGTCGATCGGGCCGAACGCTTCTTCGCTGGCTTCCATACTTCACCTCCGTTGGCAAGGTTGCTCGTGACTGGGAGTGCTCTCTGCGTCCGCCGCCGAGTCGATCAGGCCAGGCGCCCGATCGCATCATCCGTACCGGATGAAGCGAGCCCCGGGAGGGACTCCTGGGTGGGTGGATAGGTCAGGGTCCGGCCCGGGCCGGCCACCGCGAACTCGGTCAGTTCGTGCCCGGCCGGCCCGTCGCCGATGCCCAGGTGCTCGACCGTCCACCCTCTCACCACGAGCGCGTCGGCGATCAGCCGGCGGTGGCAGCGCCACCACACCGCCTCGGCGCACATGATCGCCGTGGGGGTTTCGCGCGCCGCCGTCTCGAGGTCCGCCAGCGCGCGCTGGAACTCCGGCGTGGCCATGTGATCCGCGTAGCCCTGAAACGCGGTTTCATGCCATCCGCCGTTGGGCGAGCCGGGGACCGGCGAGCGGCGGCCGCCGAGGCCGGGCAGGTGCCGGTAACCGATCCCCGCGCCGCGAAGATACTCGGCCAGCGCCGGACCATTGAACTGCGGGTGCCGGCGCGAGCTCGGAAACGCCCTGACGTCGGCCACGAGTGTCACGCCGGCGGGTTGGAGTAACTCCAGAAACTCCTCGGCCGAGCGGGTCGAGTGACCGATCGTGTAGATCGTCGGCATCGGGGATCACGCTAGCCGCGGCTACGCGATTCGGTAGTTCACCGCGGCCACATCGCATCTGCACCCCATTGTCGCGGGAGGCTCGCGGGCGCATCCTCGGGGTAGCGAAGAAAGGAGTTGTCATGAGCGCGACAGTGGTTTACGAATCGGTCTACGGAAACACCCGGGCCATCGCCGAGGCGATCGCCGAAGGTCTCGGCGACGCCGAGGTGGTGCCGGTATTCGAGGCCGCCGAGCGGGTGCTCGAGACGGACCTGCTGGTGGTCGGCGGGCCCACGCACATGCACGGACTGACCACCGCACAGAGCCGTCATATGGCAGTCGAGGCGGTGCACGAGGATGGCGGCCACGTCGAGCCAGGGGCCGCCCGGACGCCCGGGCTGCGCGCGTGGCTGCGCGATCTCGCCATCGAAGACGGCACGATGGCGGCGGCGTTCGACACCCGCGCGGACAAGTCTCCGTGGCTGACCGGCGCGGCCTCGCACGGGATCGCCAAGCGCCTGCGCCACCGAGGCTGTGACGTGGTGGGCCGCCAGAGCTTCCTGGTCGTGGACTCGGATGGCCCGCTCGCAGCCGGCGAGCTCGACCGAGCCAGGGAGTGGGGTCGCAGCCTGGCGACCCTGGTGCCAGTCACCGCCGGCGCGGGGAGGGTGTGCTGAACGGTTATGGGGACGGGACGCCGTCGAGGGCCAGGCGCTGATTCTTATACGCGCGGTCATCGGTCACGTCCCGCCCCAGCCACGGCGGTGGGGTGAACGCGGCTGCGGCCGCCTCGGATTCGAACTCCATCTCGGCGGTCGCCAGCCCGCTCAGCGCGTCGTCGTAGACGTCGAGCTCGATCGTCGCCCCGCGCTCGGCCGGGATCAGGTAACGCCGCTTGCAGATCCGCCGGCCCTCGGTGAGGGGCCAGAGCGCCTTGAAGCGGCGCTCGTCGATCTCGATCTCCTCCTCCACCCGGACCATGCCGCCGCCCGATTTGACGGTCAGGAACGAGCGATCCCCGTACTGGCGGATTCGAACCTCGACACCGTCGTCGGTGATCGCGATGTAGCCCTGGTCGATCCGGCTCGAGGGATAGGCGTCGAGGTCGGACGGAACCGGCTCGACGAGAAATTTGCGCTCGATCTCCACTTCGGAGCCATTCTGGCTCAAGCCGCCGCCGGCCGGCGCGCTTCCCCACCGCCGCTGCGCGCACGCCGCGCCGCGGACGGCCGCCGGACGATCAGGACGGAGCAGCTCGCGTCGGTCACGAGCGTCTCGCCGACCCCTCCGGTGACGATCCGCGCCACCGGGCCCCAGCGGCGAGAACCCGCGATCGCGGCGCCGAGCGCCAGCGCGTCGTCCGCCCCGGGCCTACCGTCGGAACCGACGAGGATATGCGAGAACACCGTTCCACACTACGGCCGGGGTCGGGATGGGTCAACGCGGAGGACCCGTGTCGTCGTCGGTAGTACCGCGTAGGCGACAATGCACGGCCATGCCCGGTACCGACATCCTCACCACCGCCCGCGAGCAGGTCCTCGAACGTGGCATCCCGCTCGACGAGGCCCAGGCGCTGGCGGTGCTCGAGCTGCCCGACGAGCACGTGCCGGACGCGCTGGCGCTCGCCCACGAGGTGCGCATGCAGTGGTGCGGCCCGGCCGTCGAGGTCGAGGGGATCGTCTCGATCAAGACGGGGGGATGCCCGGAGGACTGCCACTTCTGCTCGCAGTCGGGTCGGTTCCAGACGCCCGTGCGCGCGGTGCGCCTCGACATTCCGGCGCTGGTGCGCGCCGCGCACGAGACGGCGGCGACCGGCGCGACGGAGTTCTGCCTGGTCGCTGCGGTCCGGGGTCCCGACGAGCGGCTGATGACGCAGGTGCGCGACGCGGTGACGGCCATCCAGGCCGAGGTGCAAATCAACATCGCCTGCTCGCTCGGCATCCTCACCCGCGCGCAGGGCGAGGAGCTGGCGACGCTCGGCGTGCACCGCTACAACCACAACCTCGAGACCGCTCGGTCCCACTTCCCGGACGTGGTCACGACCCACACCTGGGAGGAGCGGATGGAAACGCTCGAGCTGGTGCGCGAGCTCGGCATGGAGGTGTGCTGCGGCGGCATCGTCGGGATGGGCGAGACGGTGGCGCAGCGAGCCGAGTTCGCCGGCCAGCTCGCGTCGATCGCGCCCGACGAGGTGCCGCTGAACTTCCTCGACCCGCGCCCGGGAACGCCGTTCAGCGACCTAGCGGTGCTGGACTCGCAGGACGCGCTGCGCGCGATCGCGGCGTTCCGCCTCGCGCTGCCCCGTACGGTCCTGCGCTTCGCCGGCGGGCGCGAGCTCACCCTGGGAGACCTGGGCACGCGGGACGGCATGCTGGGCGGGATCAACGCGATGATCGTCGGCAACTACCTGACCACGCTCGGGCGCTCGCCCGAGGACGACCTCCAGCTCCTGACCGAGCTCTCGATGCCGGTCAAGGCGCTCTCGGAGACGCTCTGACGTATTGCGAGGGGTGCGGTCGCCCGGTGTCCGACGCGGGGCACGCCTCGTGTCGCCGGCCATCCGATCCGCCGCGGTTCTGCACCCGCTGCGGGCGCAAGCTCGCCGTGCAGGTGCTGCCGTTCGGGTGGACCGCTCGCTGCGTTCGGTGCGGCCCGGTCAGCGAGCCGGGGCCCGCTTCTTCCGGCCGGTAGGCGCGGCCGTGCCGTTCGGGCCTGAAGCGGTCAGGACCGACTCGGCGAACTGCGCCAGCGTGCCGCTCAAGCCCCGCAGCCGCTCCGGGGTCTCCCCCGGCGGGCTCTCGAGCAGGCACTGCTGCACGAGCTCGGCGATGCCGCCGACGAGTGCGCGCAGGAACTCATCCGGCACCACCGGCAGGTCGGGCTCCTCGGCGCGCGCCAGCTCGCGCAGGCCGCGATAGTGCTCGACGTAGACGCCGAGGACCTGCTCGCGCATCGCCAGCGCCCGCGGCCCGGCGCCGAGCACCTCGATCAGGAGCACGCGCGCGAAGTGCGGCTCGGCGGCCAGGATCGCCAAGTAGGTCTCGAGCGAGACCGCCAGGCGCGTGCGCCAGTCGGGTTGGTCAAGCGCACGGATCGCCTCGTCGATCTGGGCGATGCCGTTCTCGCACCCGATCCGGTATGTCTCGAGGAAGCACGCCTCCTTGTCCTCGAAGTGCTCGTAGAACGTGCGGCGCGAGATCCGGGCGTTGGCCACCACCTCTCCGATCGTGGCCGGCCCGTACCCGTGTTCGGACACCACCCGCGCCATGGCCTCGCAGATCCGGGCGCGCGTGATCGACGTCCGCGCCTCGTCCCAGTTGCGCGAATCCCGCAGCGAATAGAGAAACGGCGAGCTCGCCTGCGCCATCGAGACCAACCATAGCGACCGCCCATCTCGCCGTACCAAGTGCGACACCGGGCGTCTCCGTGTGGTACGACTCCGTTCCAGCCCTGGCAGGGGTATCCGGTCGTCGATCGCGATGGGAGCGCGAATGCACAAATCGAAGGTGGTCCTTGGACTGACGCTGGCGCTCGTCGCCTGCGGTGCGCTGTTCGACGGAACCGCGCTGGCCTGGTCCCCCGAGCCGGCGGCCTACGGCGTCGCCGAGCAGCAGAACGTGCCGGTGACGATGAGCGACGGCACCGTGCTGCGCGCCAATGTGTACTCCCCGGCCGTGAACGGTGAGCCCGCGCCCGGTCCGTTCCCTGTGCTCCTGACCCAGACCCCGTACGGCAAGGACTCGGTCGGCGCCGCCGGTGGCTCGACCGGAGAGGACAGCTATCTGGTGCAGCGCGGCTACATCGACGTGGTGGCCGACGTGCGCGGCACCGGCGACTCGGGTGGGCAGTTCGGCTTCTTCGATCCCGCCCAGCAGCAGGACGGCGCCGCGCTCGTGCGCTGGGCCGCCAAGCTGTCGCACTCGGACGGCAAGGTCGGGCTGTACGGCGCGTCCTACCTGGGGATCAACCAGCTGCTCACGGTCGGCCAGCTCGGCCCGAACTCGCCGGTGAAGGCGATCTTCCCGGTCGTGCCCGGGAACGACCTGTACCGCGACACTGCGTTCGACGGCGGGTTGCTCGACATCGAGTTCGGGTCGCTGTACGTCGGGCTGACCGGCTCGCTGAACGTCGTCAACCCGGTGGCCGAGAACCCGCAGGATCCTCTGGACACCCTGCAGGTTGAGCTGCAGCACACCGCGAACCTGACCAACTTCGACCTGCCGCTGCTGCTGAGCACCACATTCGCCGGCGATCAGGCCTATGACGGGACGTACTGGCAGGCGCGCAGCCCGGTGCAGGCGCTCCAGCAGGTGGTCCGCGATCACGTGCCGGCGTACATCGTCGGCGGGTGGTACGACCTGTTCCAGCGCGGCGAGCCGCTCAACTTCTCGGGGCTCCAGAACGCTCTGGCCGGACGCTCGGTGTACGCGCCGATGTCGCCGTCGCAGACCCCGAGTGGCCGCTACCAGCTGCTGATGGGGCCGTGGTATCACCTGACCGGGGCGACCCAGGACTTCGACCCGACGATGCTGGCCTGGTTCGACCGCTGGCTGAAGGACGAGCCGACCGGCATCGACCAAACGACCACGCCGGCTCACCTGTACCTGCTCGGCGCGAACAAGTACGTCGATCAGTCGCAGTGGCCGCCCGCGGCGCTGAAGCCGACCACGTGGTATTTCGGAGCCGGTCCCTCCGGGAGCCAAGCGCCCTCCCAGAACGATGGGACCCTGACCGCCAGCGCGGCCACGGCGGCGACCGGAGCCGATCAGGTGCTCTACCTGGGTGCCAACGCCGGCTGCTCGCGCGAGCTCGACCAGTGGAGCATGGGCGCGTTCGAGGATGTCACCGATCCCTCGAACCCCAACGGCAACCCATGCGCGCAGAACGACGCCGCGAACGAGACCGGCCCCGGGGCGCTGACCTACACGACGGCGACGTTCGGTCAGGCCACGGTACTCGGCGGGCCCGTCGACGCCACGATCTACGCGAGCTCGACCACGCCCGACACCGAGCTGGTGGCGACGCTCGAGGACGTCGCGCCGGATGGGACGGCCACGCCGATCACGACCGGCGCCCTGCTCGGGTCGCTCCGCGCGACCGATTCGACCAAGAGCTGGACCGAGCCGGACGGCCGAGCAGTCCTTCCCTACCACCCGTACACGCTCGCCTCCAAGCAGGCCGTGTCGGCCGGGGCCGTGACGCGGTTCGATGTCGAGATCCGGCCCACGTTCGCCGAGCTCGCCGCGGGCCATCGCCTGCGGCTGACGCTGAACACCTCGGACCTGCCGGCGCTGATCCCCACCGAGGCCGACGCGACCAACCTGATCGGCGGCGTGTATGAGGTGCAGCGCAACACCGCCGGCGCCTCCTACCTCGAGGCGCTGACCGCTCCGGCTTCGCAGGTGGCGCCGTGAGGCAAACATATACATATAGAGCTATATATAGATGTATACGTATATGCATGCGGAGGCTGGTGCGGAGGCTGGTGCGGAGGCTGGTGCGGGGGCTGGGGCTGGGGCTGGGGGTGGCGGTCGCGGCCGCCCTGACCGCGGCCGCCCCGCCGGCGAGCGCGGCGACGCCGTGCACGTCCCAGACGAAGGGCGGTGAGTGGCCGATCTACGGCCACGACGTCGCGAACACGCGCACTCAACCCGACGAGCACGCTCTCGCCCCGGCGGCCGCGGTGAACCTGACGCCGGCCTGGGTGTTCTCCACCGGCTCGACCGGTGACGGAAGCCAGCTCACCACCACGCCGGTGGTGGCCGGCGGATGTGCGTTCATCGGCTCGTTCAACGGATACGTCTATGCCCTCGACGCGGGCTCTGGCCACGTGGTCTGGCTGCGCAAGCTCGACGCGCCCGACCCCGGCTCGGGCGGCGTGATCGTCGGCGCCGCGGCGATCTCCGGCCAGGCGGTCGTGTTCCTCGTCAACGAGTTCACCGCGCCGTACGCGATCGCGCTGGACCGCTCGACCGGCGCGGTGATCTGGCAGAGCGCGCAGTTCGCCCCCCCGCTGAGCAGCTCCGCTGCGCAAGCCGGCTCGTACACCAATGCGAGCCCGATCATCGCGGGCGGCTTCGTGGTCGCCGGCTACTCGCCGCCCGAGGGCGATCCGACCGCGAGCGGCGGCTTCTCGCTGATCGACGCCGCCACCGGGCAGGTCGTCGACACGACTCCGACGATCTCACCGGCCGACGAGGCGAGCGGCTACGCCGGGGGCGGGCTGTGGAGCACGCCGGCCTACGACCCGGCCACGCAGTACCTGTACTGGGGCGCCGGCAACCCGTCCAGCAAGGACAAGCAGGACCCGAACACCGACGCGATCCTGAAGATCGACCTGGACCGTTCGCGGTCGACGTTCGGCCAGATCGTCGCCGCGTACCCGGGCAACGTGGACCAGTACGCGAGCGCGCTGGAGCAGCTGAGCCAGACGCCGGCGTGCGAGGTGTCGGCCGACCCGTCCGTGCCCGACCCGCTCGACGACCCGGTGTGCGGCCAGCTCGACCTCGACTTCGGCGCCGCCACCAACCTGTTCAAGACGAGCGACGGCCGCGAGCTGGTGGGCGATCTGCAGAAGTCAGGCGTCTACCACGTCGCCGACGCCGCGACGATGCAGCCGGCCTGGACCGCCCTGGTTGGTGCCTCGTGCCAGGTGTGCAACGCGGCGTCGACCGCGGTGTACGGCGGCGCGGTCGAGGGCGTGGGGACCCCGGTCGGCGCGATGTTCTCGCTCGCCGCCGACAGCGGTCAGACCAACTGGCTTAGCCCGGTGGCGGACGGCGTCCACTACGAGTCGACGAGTTCGGCCGACGGCGTGGTCTGGACGGTCGACAGCCAGGCCAACCTGGACGGCTTCGACGCCGCGACCGGGCAGGCGCTCGTGCGCCGGCCGCTCAGCCTCGACGCCGGCGCCCCGATCGTCAACAACACGAGCTCCGGGATCGCGATCGCCGAGCACAAGCTGTTCGTGGCCGCCGGCGGCGCCGGGTACGCCTCGACGAACGGGTACCTGGTCGCCTACAGCGCCGCCGCGCCCTAGGCGGGGCTCACCACCACTTGCGCTCCTGCGCCTGGTGGGTCCCCTGCGTGCGGTCGAGTGCGTCGAGCTCGGCCAGGTCTTCCACGGACAGGCTGAAGTCGAAGATCTGTCCGTTCTGCTCGATGCGGTCCCGGTGCGTCGATTTGGGGATCACCGGAATCTCGCGCTGCACGCACCAGCGCAACAGCACCTGCGCCGGGGTCCGCCCGTGGCGCTTGGCGATCTGCACGACTGTTGGGTCGGAAAGGTGGCGGCCGGTGCCGAGCGTGCTGTACGCCTCGAGGACGACGGCGTGCCGCTCGCAGGCTTCGAGCAGCGCCCGGCGGTACGCGAACGGGCCGAACTGGGCCTGGTTGACGACCGGCGGGCTGGTCGCGGCGCCGACTACCTGCTCGAGCTCTGCGATGTCGAAGTTCGACACGCCGATCGAGCGCGTGTAGCCGCGCTCGCGCGCCTGCTCCATACCGGGCCAGGCCCAGGTCGGCCCGCCCTGGGGCCAGTGGATGATGTACAGGTCCACTTGGTCAACGCCGAGCCGGCGGAGGCTACGCTCGGCCTCGGCGACCGGGTCGCGGTGGCGGGGAAAGAACTTGGTGGTGATGAACACGCCCTCGCGCGGGACCCCGCTCTCACGCAGGCCCTGGCCGACGCTCTCCTCGTTGCCGTACGCCTGCGCCGTGTCGATGTGCCGATATCCGGCCTCCAGCGCCCAGCGGACCGCGTTCACGCACTCAGGGCCGTTGGGGACCTGCCACACGCCCATGCCCAGCAGCGGGATCGCATTCCCGTCGGCGAGCGCGCGGGTGGGGACGGCCATCGCCTACTTGTAGCCGGGGTCCTGCGAGCTGTACGGAGAGTCCTCGCCTCGCACGTCCCGGTAGCGGCGATCGAACAGTTCGAGCACCTCGGTGACGTCGGACGGACCGCGCAGATCGTGGCTGACGCCGGAGGACTCCGGCGTCGACACCGCCGGCTGGGCGTCTCCATGCTCGATCAGTTCGTCGTGCTCGGCGTCGAGGAACGGCAGCTCGGCCAGGCCCCGATCGGGGTAGAGCAGCCCTAGCTCGGAATCCTCGTAACGGACGATCGCCGCACCATCGGCGCGGCGCTCAATCTGAACGCCGGGCCAGGTGGCCAGCTCGTTGGCGACGTCGACGACGATGGCGGAAACGTCGGTCACACGCCGATCGTATCCGGTGCGGGGCTCCAGCCGATGGCCGGGGCGATCTCGCGGGCGATCGTCTCGAGCAGCCTGGCGTTGTACTCCACGCCGAGCTGGTTCGGGACGGTCAGCAGCAGCGTGTCGGCGGCCTGCACCGCGACGTCGCGCACGAGCTCCTCGGCGATCGCGTCGGGCTCGCCGGTGTAGCTGCGCCCGAAGCGAGCGAACGCGCCGTCGAGGTAGCCCAGCTGGTCACGGTCCTCGGCGCTGCGGCCGCCGAAGTAGGCGCGATCCTCGTCGGTGACGATCGGGATCACGCTGCGGCTGACCGAGACCCGGGGCTCGTGCGACCAGCCGGCACCCACCCATGCGTCCCGGAAGATCGCGATCTGCTCGGCCTGGAGCTGGTCGAACGGGACGCCGGTGTCCTCGAGCAGGAGCGTCGAGCTCATCAGGTTCATCCCCTGCGCTCCGGCCCATCGCGCGCTCTCGCGCGAGCCTGATCCCCACCAGATGCGCCGGTCCAGCCCCGGCGACTGCGGCTGAATCGGGAGCCGGCCGGAACCGCCGGTCATCGTCGGGTCGGCCTCGACGACGCCCGCGCCGGCGATCGCGGCGCGAAACAACTCGGTCTTGGCGCGCGCGAGGTCGGCGTCGGTCGAGTCCTCGGGCGGCACGTAGCCGAAGGCGTGGGCGCCGTTCAGGGCGGGCTCGGGCGAGCCGCGGCTGATGCCCAGCTGCAGCCGCCCGCCGGCGATCAGATCGGCCGCCGCCGCGTCCTCGGCCATATACAGGGGGTTCTCGTAGCGCATGTCGATCACCGCGGTGCCGATCTCGATCCGGGACGTGCGGGCGCCGATCGCGGCCAGCAGCGGGAACGGCGAGGCGAGCTGGCGGGCGAAGTGATGGACGCGCACGAACGCGCCGTCGATCCCGAGCGCCTCCGCCGCCTCGGCCAGCTCGATCGTCTGCCGGTGGGCCTCCTCGGCCGTGCGCGTGCGCGACCACGATGCGGCCTGCCAGTGCCCGAAGGACAGAAACCCGATGCGCTTCATTTAATGAAGTATAGGAGGATCTGCCGGGAGTCAGTCCCGGTAGTACTCGATCGCGCCGGTCTGCTCGAGGTCTTCGAGCAGGATCGCCTCGGCGTCGAGGGTCAGCTCAATGTCGTTGCCGACGACCACGCCGCCGCCGGGTAGCTGGTCCTGCCAGGAGACGCCGAAGTCTTGCCGGTTGATCGTGGCCCTCGCCTCGAAGCCGATCCGGCGCAGCTCGCCTTTGTTCTCGTCCCCGACCCAGAACGGCGTCCTCCACTCGCCGAGCGAGACGATCTCGAGCGGGACCGTCCGCGTTACGCCGCGGATCGTGAGATCGACCTCGCCCTTGAACGCAGTGGCGCCGGTGCGATCGGTGAAGCGCCCGGCGAAGGTGATCTTGGGATGCTGCTCAACATCAAAGAAGTCAGCGCTGCGCAGGTGGGCGTCGCGGTCCGGCTCGCCGGTCCAGATCCGCGTCGCGTCGATCTCCCCTTCGAAGGTCGCCTCCTCGCAGCGGTCGAAATCGAGGTCGAGCCGGCCGTGGATGTCCTTGAACAGTCCGCGGACCCAGGTCACCATCATGTGCCGAGCGCGGAACTCGGCCTCGGTGTGGCCAGGTTCGAGGATCCAGGTCGCCATTTAGCTTCGCTCACGCGGTCCGGGTCACGGCCGCGAAGAGACTTGCCACATCGTAACCGCCGGAATAGACCACGCCGTCGATGAACAGCGTCGGGGTGCCGAGCACCTGGCCGGACGCGATCCCGCTGCTCATGTCACGCGCCACGCGACGGAGCACGGGATCGGCGACCCGGTCGCGATCGAAGCGCTCGACGTCGAGCCCAAGCTCGGCGGCGTAGCCGCGCAGGTCATCGTTCTCGAGCGCCTTCTGGCGGTGGTAGAGCAGGTCGTGCATGTCCCAGAACCGGTCCTGGAGCCCCGCGGCCTCCGCGGCGGCGGCGGCAATCGCCGCGTGCGGGTGGACTTCGGTGAGCGGGAAGTGGCGAAAGGCGAACCGGACCCCGCCTCCCAGCCGGTGCTCGACCTGCTCGATCTCCCGGTACGCCGCGCGCGAGTACGGGCACTCGTAGTCGCCGTACTCGAGGATCACCGGGGCCTGGGGCGCGCCGCGGACGTGGTCGACTCGCTCGTCGAGTGGCTCGATGGCGGTCGCGCCGGAGTCCGCGCGCACTGACATGCCGCTAATCATCCAACATCACCGCGGCCGCGGTGACGATCTCTACCGCGCGGCGGTGGGCGTCGTGACTCTGGACACCGCGCTCGCGGCCTCCTCGGTCAGCCGCTGGTACTCCGCCGCCGCCCGCTCCTCGCGGTCCAGCGCGGCGGAGTACGCCGCGAACGCGGCGGCGCGATCCTCGGACCGAGCGCTCAGCCAGTCGCGGTAGCTCTTCTCGACCGCGGCGCACGCCTCGCGCCAACTGACGTAGCGATCCATCATCGCGTCGATGATCATCGAGGTAGGTGAATCGTGGACGGAGCGCTTGCGTCTCATGCTGGTCTGAACGCCAAGACGCATCGGCGCGCGAAACCTTCCGCAGCGGGAACGCGGGTTATCCTCCTGTCTCGTGGCCCGCTCTCGCGCTCCTGCGCCGCCACCGGCCCTGCACGAGCTCGAGGGGGAGATCATGGAGGTGATCTGGCGCCAGCGGGAGACCACGGTCAAGCGCGTGATGGACGCGCTAAACCGCAAGGCCGAGCCGCCGCGGGCCTACACCACCTACATGACCGTGATGCGCCGGCTCGACGACAAGGGCCTGTTGAAGCGCGAGCGCAGCGGCCGCCGCGACACTTACACCCCGACGCTCTCGCGCGATGAGTACCGCGACCGGCGAGCTGGGGCCGAGGTCCGCGGACTGGTGGATCGGTTTGGGGACGCGGCGCTCACGCACTTCGCGCGGAGCCTTTCCGCCCTCGATCCGGCCCACCAGCGCCGGCTCCGCCGGCTGGCCGGCGGGAAATAGGGTGGCGCGATGAGAGCTTTTGCAGCCGCAGCGCGCGCCACCGGGAGGGTGAGCACCGGCCGGCGCTCTCATACTTTCGGCCGACCCTGAAGTCCCCTCGCACGGCCGATGTGCCAGGGCGGCCGCGAACCGATGCTGTTGGCATGCACATCACACATGCCAATCGAGACCATGATGGACCCGCCGTCCAGACCGAGGGGCTGACCAAGCGCTTCGGGGACCGGACCGCGGTGGACGGCGTCAGCCTGACGGTGCCTCGCGGCACCGCGTACGGATTTCTCGGCCACAACGGCGCCGGCAAGACCACGCTCATCCGGATGCTGCTCGGCCTGACCCGCGCGAGCGCCGGCCACGCCAGCGTCCTCGGCCTGCCCGTTCCCGAGCAGCGCGCCCAGGCGCTGGCCCGGGTCGGAGCGATCGTGGAGGAGCCGTCGTTCTATCCCCATCTAACTGGGCGGGAGAACCTGAGGATCGCGGCGGCGATCCGAGGACCGGAGACCCGGGTGCGGATCGACCAGGTCTTGCACCGCGTGGGCCTCGACAAGCGGGCCGGTGACCGGGTCGGGACGTACTCGCTCGGCATGCGCCAGCGGCTCGGCGTGGCGCGGTGCCTGCTGTCGGATCCCGAGCTGCTGATCCTCGACGAGCCGATGAACGGACTCGACCCCGGCGGCATGCTCGACATCCGGCGGATGATCCGCGAGATGGTCGAGGAGGAGGGACGAACCGTGTTCGTCTCGTCCCATCTGCTCGACGAGGTCGAGAAGACGTGCGACGTGGCCGCGATCATCGACGGCGGCCGCGTGATCGCCCAGGGCACGATCGCCGAGCTGGTCGGCGGCGAGGCCGGGGAGCTGCTCGTCGAATGCGACGACGTCGACCGCGCGGCCCAGCTGCTCGCCGGCGACCCCGCGGTGCGCGAATTGCGCACCGAGCACGGCGCGCTGCGGATGCGGCTGCTGGCGCCGGACACGGCGGGCGAGATCAACGCCCGGCTGGTCGGCGCGGGCGTGGTGGTGAGCCGGCTCGAGCCGGTGCGCCACAGCCTGGAGGAACGGTTCCTGGAAATGACGACGAGGCTGGAGGTGGCGGCATGAGCGCCAACGTGACGGTGGCCCGGCAGATGGTCGGGTCGGAGTTCCTACACCTGCGTAAGAAGCGCGGGCTGATGGCGCTGGCAGTGGTGGCGGTGCTGGCACCGCTCGTGATCTGGACGGGATACCAGGTGATCGAGCACGCCAGGAACGCGGCGGCCTACTCCCCCGCGGGCGGCCTCGAGCACTACGCGCGCTTTCTCAGCCTGTTGGGCGTGTTCATGGGTCCGGTAGCGGCGGTGCTGATCGGTGCCGAGGCCGGCGCCGGCGATCTGGCCGCCGGCGTGTTTCGCGACAACGTGCTCACCGGTCGCTCCAGGATGGCGCTGTTCCTGGCCCGGATCCCGGCGGCGCTGGCCGCCACCTTTACCGTGATCGCGATCGGCTTCGCCTTCGGAGTGGCGGTCACGTTCGTGTTCGCAGGCGGGCAGCCCACGCCGAGCGCCTCGTTGATCCTTCAGTCGGTGGCGTGGCTGGCGCTGGCCAACGGCATCGTGTGCGTGATCGCGATCGGCCTCGGCTCCCTGACCGGGTCGCGCCCGGGCACGATCACCGCGCTGATCGGCTGGGAGCTGGTACTGAGCCCGCTGCTGGTCCAGTCGACCTCGCTCGGCTCGGCGCGCAACGGCCTGCTCGACGGAGTCCTGCTGTTCCTCAAGCCCGGCCCGGTCAGCGGCGCCCCGGAGATCACCATGTCGGTGGCGGTGGCGGTTGCCGTGACCTTGGTGTGGGTGGCGGTGCTGCCGGCGCTCGGGGCGCGGCGGATGCAGACCCGGGACGCGTAAACCCACCAGTTCCGGGGTTACCCTCAGCGCATGTCGCAGATCTTCACAACGGTGGCGGCGGTTCGCGATGCGGTCCGTCGCCACCCGTGGTGGACCGACTCGCTGCTGGCGCTGTTCCTGACGGTGATCTCGGTCGGGTCGACGCTTGCCGGCAGCCGACAGGACGGCCGCGTCGAGGTTGGCGTGCCCGAGGTCATCCTGGTCCTGCTCACCACTTTGCCGATCGCGCTGCGGCGCTACCGGCCGCTCGGGGTGCTCGCGGTGACCGTCGGCGCGGAGGTGCTGCTGCTGCTGTTCTTCAGCCGGGCCCAGGTACCGGTCGGGGTGATCGTGGCGCTGTACACCGTGGCGTCGCGGTGCGAGCGGCGAGTGTCGATCCGCGCGGCCGAGTGGGCGGCGTTGCCGATCATCGTGGCGGTCATCGTCAACAACGGTCCCCATTTCGGACGAGTGATCCCGGAACTGGCGGTGTTTGCGATTGCCTGGGTGCTCGGCGACAACATCCGCACCCGCCGGGCGTACCTGGCCGAACTCGAGGCGCGGGCGGCCCGGCTGGAGCGAGAGCGGGAGGAGCGAGACGAGCGGGCGGTGGCCGAGGAGCGGAGCCGGATCGCCCGCGAGCTCCACGACGTGATCGCCCACAACGTGAGCGTGATGGTCGTGCAAGCCTCGGCCGGCGAAGAGCTGTTCGACCGCGACCCAGGCCGCGCGCGCGAATCGCTGGCGGCCGTGGCGTCCACCGGCCGCGCCGCGCTGACCGAGCTGCGGCGGCTGCTCGGCGTGATCCGCTCCGAGGAGGAGGGCGAGACCGGGCCGGCGTACGCGCCCCAACCCGGAGTCGAGTATCTCGACGAGCTCGTGCGCCAGGTCCGGGAGACGGGTCTGAACGTCGAGCTGTCGGTGCTCGGCGAGCCGCGCGCGCTGCCCGAGGGAGTCGGGCTATGCGCCTACCGGATCGTCCAGGAGGCGCTCACCAACACGCTCAAGCACGCCGACGCCTCGCGGGCCGAGGTCAGCCTGCGCTACGTCGCCGACGCGCTGGAGCTCCAGGTGCTCGACGACGGACGCGGCGCCCCGCCGGTCAACGGAGATGGCGCGGGGCACGGGCTGATCGGGATGCGTGAGCGAGTCGCCCTGTTCGGCGGGGAGCTCAGCGCCCGTCCGCGATCGGGTCGCGGCTACGAGATTCGAGCCCGCATCCCGCTCGAGGAGGCACGCGCGTGAGCATCCGGGTCCTCATCTGCGACGACCAGGCGCTGGTCCGCGCGGGGTTCCGGGCGATCCTGGAGGCCCAGCCCGACGTCGAGGTGGCCGGCGAGGCCGAGAACGGGGCCGAGGCCGTCGCGCTGGCCGAGCGACGTGCCGCGGACGTGATCCTGATGGATATCCGGATGCCGGTGCTGGACGGCGTCGAGGCGACACGGCGCCTCGTCGCGGGCGGCTCGCCGGCGCGCATCCTCGTGCTGACCACGTTCGACCTCGACGAGTACGTGCACGCGGCGATCCGCGCCGGGGCGAGCGGCTTCCTGCTCAAGGACGTGACCCCGGCCAAGTTGCTCGAGGCGATCCGGATCGTCGCCGCCGGCGACGCACTGCTGGCGCCGTCGGTGACACGGCGCCTGCTCGAGCGCTTTGCCTCCACGCTGCCCCAGCGCGATCACTCGAGCGAGGCGCTCGCCACGCTCACCACCCGCGAGACCGAGGTGCTGCGGCTGCTCGCGGGCGGTCTCTCGAACGCCGAGATCGCCGCCTCGCTGGTTCTCAGCGAGGCGACGGTCAAGACGCACATCTCGAGCGTGCTGCGCAAACTCGGGTTGCGCGACCGGGTCCAGGCCGTGATCCTGGCCTACGAGACCGGCCTGGTCACGCTGGGCGGCGCCTGATGTCGGTTAGGCGCCGGCCAGTGCCTTCGCCTTGAGCGCGTCGAACTCGGCCTGGGTGATCGTGCCGTCGTCGAGGAGCTTCTTGGCCTTCTCGATCTGTCCGGCCGCGTCCCCGCCCGAGCCGGCGGTCTGGCGGACGTACTCGTCGAACTGCTGCTGCTGCGTAGCGACCTCCCGGTTGCGGCGATCCGCCATTCCGTCGTGGTAGACGATCAGGTAGACCAGGACGCCGATCCACGGGATGATGACCACGAAGATGACCCACGCGGCCTTGGCCCAACCGGACAGGTCCTTCCGGCGGAACACGTCGATCAGCACCGTGATCGCGATCCAGATGAAGATCACCCACGCAAAGAAGATGAGCGTCGTCCACAGGATGTTGAGGAACGGGTAGTTACTTGCTGCGATCAGCGTCACGTCTGCTCCGATCTGTTAGTGAGCGCTCGTAGGTATTCGCGCTGTTGCCGCGATATACCTACGCGCGCGGACAGAGGCGACGGCATCACCCGAGATGGGTGATGAGTCCTAAATCCCGAGCGCGCAGCCATCCTTGCGGGCGTCGGAGCCGCCGAACAGCGTCCCGTCGCGCACGATGATCGCCTGCCCGCCGCCGAACTGGGCGCGAGTGCTGTCACGTCGGACGTCGAAGCCGAGATCGGCCAGATCGCCGGCGCGGTCCCAGAGCGGCGCTTCCAGGCACAGCGTGCCCCCGTCGATCCGGAAGCGCCCGCGATCGAGCGCGGCCTGCGGGTCGCCGGGACCGTTTCCCTCCCGCATCAACTCGCACAGGAACTGCGTGTGCGACTGGGCCTGGATCATGCCGCCCATCAGGCCGAACGGCCCGACGAGCGCGCCGTCGCGCGTAAGCATCCCGGGGATCAGCGTGTGGTAGGGGCGCGTGCCGCCGATCACCTGCCCCTGGACGGCGAAGCCCGCGGCCCGGTTGTTCAGCACGATCCCGGTCTCCCCCGCCACGACGCCCGAGCCGAACGACTCGTACAGGCTCTGCAGGAGCGACACCGCCATTCCGTCGCGGTCGACCACGCACACACACACCGTCCCGCCGGCGGGCTCGGCGACGGGACCGGCGAGTTGCGCCCGGCGCGAGCGCACGTGCTCCTCGCCGAACAGATAGGAGACCTCAGCGCCATCCCGGACGGTGGCGAGCGCGTCCTCGAGCGCCAGGGCCACAGCGCGGACCTCGTCGGCGAGATCAGGGTCGTGCCCGCCGACATCGAGGATGGCCAGCGCCTCGAGCGCGGCCACGCCCTGGGTCGGGGGCGGCAATTCGGCCACCTCGAGGCCACGGTAGGCGCCCGCTAGTGGCGCAACCCAGCGCGGCCGGTAATCCGCCAGGTCCTCGAGGCCCAGCCAGGTGGAGGCCGCGATCGCCTCGCCGGGCGGCCCGGTGTACAGGTACGAGGTGCCGTACGCGGCGATCGCCTCGAGCGTGGCGGCGAGCGCGGGGAGACGGTAGACGGCGCCGAACTCGGGGGGCGGACCGAACGCCGCCGGCGCGCGCGGGCTGTCGCGCCAGATCTGGGCCGAGTTGAAGCCCGCGGGGACTCCGCCCGCCGCGAGTTCGATCGCCGGCTCGAGGCATCGCTTCAGGCCGCTGCGGCCGAACCGCTCGGCGAGCTCGCCCCAGCCGGCCACCGCCCCGGGCACGTCGACCGCGCGTGGGCCCTCGTAGGCCGGCGGCTCGCGCGGGGCGTCCTTCGGGGCCGGTCCGGCGGCGTCGAGGCCGTGCAGGGCGCCCGATGGTTCGCGCACGATCGCGAGCAGATCCCCGCCGATCCCGGTGGCGTGGGGCTCGGTCACGCACAGGATCGCGGCGGCGCAGATCGCCGCGTCGGCGGCGGTCCCGCCCTCGCGCAGGACGTCGAGACCACCGAGCGTGGCCAGCGGCTGGCTCGAAGCGACCATCGCGTGCGACGCGACGGCCGCCGCGCGCGACGGGGAGAGCGAGAAGGACACGGGTGGTCAGCGATCTTACGTCGGTGGCGCGTGATCCACGCGGCCGGGTCCGTGAAGCGTCCAGAGACGGCCGGATCGTTCAGCCGCCCGAGCGCCTGGGCCGACTCACGGTGAAGCCATGCGCTTGCTTGAAGGCAGCTTGCGCGCTGCCACCGCAGCGCTGGCGTTCGCGCTGATTGCCGCGCCCGCCGCCACCGCGTCCACGATCTCCGGACCGGCGATGTCGGCTGCCGACGTCCACGCGATGCAGGCACAGGGCGTCCGCGAGATCGTCGTCGAGCGCCAGGCCGGGGTGAGCGCGACCGACCAGGCCACGCTGCGCGCCCAGGCGGGGGTCAGCTACGTGGGGCCGGGCCCCCTGCCGAACACCGAGGTCGATCGGGCCCCGGCCGGGCGGCTGGCGAGCGCGGTGGCCGCGCTCTCGCGCGATCCCAGGGTCGCGTACGCCGAGCCAAACGGCGAGGTCCAGGCGGCGTCCGCGCCGAACGACCCCTTCTTCACGCAGCAATGGGCCCTCGCGAACACCGGGCAGACGGTCCAGAACACGGCCGGAACCGCCGGCGATGACATCGGCGCGAGTTACGCCTGGCCCCACTCGACCGGATCCGGCGTGACCGTCGCGGTGGTCGACACGGGCGTCGACTCGGGCGCCACCGACCTGCAAGGCCACCTCGTCGCCGGGTACGACTTCATCGGCAACGACACCGACACCGAGGACCAGAACGGGCACGGCACCCACGTGAGCGGCATCATCGCCGCCTCGCAGAACAACTTCGTCGGTGTCAGCGGTGTCGCCCCCGGGGCCAAGGTGATGCCGCTGCGCGTGCTGGACGCAAACGGATGGGGCACGTTCACCGACGTGGCCGACGCGTTCGAGTACGCCGGCCAGCACGGCATCCGGATCGTCAACGCCAGCCTGGGCGGCGCGTCGCCGTCGGTGACGCTCGAGCAGGCGGTCGCCGACAACCCCAACACGCTGTATGTGGTCGCGGCCGGGAACACCGACTCCAACAACGACGATCCGAGCACCCCCTTCTATCCGTGCGACCTGCCCGAGGCCAACCTGATCTGCGTCGCCGCGAGCGACCAGAGCGATCAGCCCGCATGGTTCTCGGACTATGGCGCCACCAGCGTCGACCTGTTCGCGCCCGGGGTCAACATCCTCTCGACCTGGACCGGCGGCCAGTACGCCTACGCGGACGGTACCTCGATGGCCGCGCCGATGGTCACCGGCACGCTCGCGCTGATGCTGGCGCGCAACCCGTCGCTCACCGCCGCGCAACTCAAGCAGGCCCTCCTGGCCAGCGTCGATCCCGCACCACAGCTCGCCGGGCTCTCGGTGAGCAGCGGCGAGCTCGACGCGGCCGCCGCGGTGGCCGCCGCGCACGGCGACCAGCCCTACGCCGCCCCCGGCAACCGGCAGCTCCCCACGGTGAGCGGCAGCGCGATCGTCGGCGGCACGCTGACGGCCAGCCCGGGGAGCTGGAGCCGCTCGCCGGCCGGGTTCGGTTATCAGTGGCGGCGCTGCCGCACGGTGTGCGTCGCCATTGCGGGCGCGACAGGCTCGAGCTACATCCCGTCGGCCTCCGATCAGGGCTCGATCCTCAACGTGCAGGTGACCGCGGTCAGCGCGGCCGGCTCGACCCAGGCCGTCAGCGCCGGGACGCCGCCGGTGGGCTTGCCCGCGCCCGCCCCAGGCGGAACGGTCGGCGGCACGGTCCCGGCGCTGCCGACGGTCCCGAACTCCAAGCCGCGCCGACACGGCGTCGCCCTCACGCACGTAGCCGTGCGCGGAGGCCGAGCCGTGGTGTTCACGCTGTCCGCGCGGGCTCGGGTTCAGATCACCGTGCGCGGAGCGGGCCGCGCGCGCTCGGCCTCAGCCGACGTGCTGCGGCTCTCGCTGAGCGCTCATCGCGGGACCAACCGCTACGCGCTGAGCTCGCTCCTGCGCCACGGCCGCCTGCAGCGCGGGCGCTACGCGCTGACGGTCCGCGCCGGCAACCGCGCCGTCACCGTCACCCTGAACGTCGCCTGAGGCGTCAGGTTCCGCTCGGGCCGAACCGCTCGGTCCTGATCCGCTCGGGCGGATGCCCGATCGCGACCAGCCACTGCGCCGCGGCCTCGACGAACCCGGTGGGGCCGCAGATGTAGATGTTCGGCCGGTCGTCGGGCGAGCCGGCCAGCTGTTCGAGCAGCGGCCGGTCGATCCGCCCGGTGTGCCCCGACCACCCCTCGGGCCACTCCCGGGTCAGGGCGAAGCTGACCTGCACCGGGTCGTAGGAGTCGGCGTAGCCGCGGAGCTCGTCGGGGTAGATGAGGTCGACCACGGACCGCGCGGAGTACAGAAGGCGCACGGGGACGGTGCGACTGGTGTTGACCCAGTGGCGGAGCATCGAGCGCAGCGGCACGATGCCCGACCCGCCGCCGATCAGCACGAGCGGGCCGCCCATCGACTCCTCCCACACGAAGTAGCCGCCGATCGGGCCACGCAGCTCGAGCTCGTCGCCGGGCTGGAGCACGTCGACGAGGTAGGGCGAGACCTCGCCGTCGTCCAGGCGCTCGACGGTCAACACGAGGTGCTCGTCCTCGGGGGCCGAGGCGATCGAATAGCTCCGCTCTGCCTGATAGCCGTCATCTGCGGTGAGGCGCACGTCGACGTGCTGGCCGGACCGGTACCGGTCCGGCCAGTCGGGCAGCATGAGGACCAGGCTCTTCGTCCGCGCGGTCTCGTCGAGTAGCTCGACCACGCCGACCTCCTGCCAGGTCAGTCGCCCTGGTAGCGCTGCTCGAGCCACGGGTCGCCGTGGTTGTGGTAGCCGTAGTTCTCCCAGAACCCCGGCTCGTCGTCGGCGGTCAGGGTCAGCCCGCGGACCCACTTCGCGCTCTTCCAGAAGTACAGGTGCGGGACCAGCAGCCGGGCCGGGCCGCCGTGCTCGGGCTCGAGCGGCTCGCCCCCGTACTCGTAGGCGACCCACGCCTTGCCATCGGTCACGTCCTCGAGCGGTAGGTTGGTGGTGTAGCCGCCGTCGCACCAGGCGGTGATGTACTCGGCCGAGGTCTCGACGCCGGCGAGCAGGGTGTCGATCGAGACGCCCTTCCAGCTCGTGTCCTGCTTGGACCACTTCGTCACGCAGTGGATGTCGGTCTTGATCGTCTCGGCCGGCAGGGCCAGGAACTCCTGCCAGGGCCAGATGACCGGATGCTCGACCACCCCGTCGATCATGAAGCTCCACTCGTCGAGCGGCGTGTGTGGGGTGGGGCCGGCCGAGAGGACGGGAAAGTCGGTCGTCCAGTACTGGCCGGGGGGCAACCGCGACGGGTCCTCGTCATGCCGGCGCCGGCCGGTGAAACCGCGAGAAACAGGGGACATCGGAGGAGCTTAGTGCCGACGAGGAGGCGTCGTCTTACTGGTTTTGCTGCCGAGGCGACAGAATGGAGCGAGTGGCCGACTCCCAACCCGCCTCCAAGACCCCCGCGCCGGGCGAGCAGCCCGGCCCTCCGGCGCCGATGCCGCGCGACCAGCGCGGCTGGCGAGTCGCACCGGCACCCGACGGCCGGGGGACGCCCGACGAGCACAAGCCACCGCCGCCGCATCGGCTGCGCGGCTTCTGGATGTTCTTCGTCGCGCTGCTGGCGCTGAACTGGATCTTCGTGCTGCTGTTCCAGCCCAGCACGGTGCAGCGGGTCAAGGTACCGTTCAGTCCGTACTTCCTGGATCAGGTCTCGAAAGGCCAGGTGTCGTCGATCTCGTCCACGTCGGGCGCGATCAACGGCACGTTCAAGTCGAAGGTGCGCTACCCGCCGAACGACGAGAAGGCGACCCCGACGGACGAGTTCTCGACGCAGGTCCCGTCGTTCTGGAACACCAACGAGCTGACCACCCAGCTGAGCGAGCAGAAGGTCACGGTCAACGCGAAGAACCCAAACCCGGGTACCTCGCTGATCGCTACGCTCCTCCTCGGCTTCGGCCCGACGCTGCTGCTGTTCGCGGTGATCTACTTCATCGCGCGGCGCGCGATGACCGCCGGCGGCGGGGGGCTGGGTGCCCTGGGTCAGTTCGGGCGCTCGCAGGCGCGCCGCGCCGATCCATCGCAGATCCTCGTCACGTTCGACGACGTGGCGGGGATCGACGAGGCCAAGGCCGAGCTGACCGAGATCGTCGACTTCCTCAAGAACCCCGAGCGCTACCAGAAGCTGGGTGGGCGCACGCCGCACGGCGTGCTGCTGTACGGGCCGCCGGGGACGGGCAAGACGCTGCTGGCGCGCGCGGTGGCGGGCGAGGCGCACGCGGCGTTCTTCTCGATCGCGGCCTCGGAGTTCATCGAGGCGATCGTCGGGGTCGGCGCGGCGCGCGTGCGCGACCTGTTCGCCAAGGCCAAGGAGGCCGCGCCGGCGATCATCTTCATCGACGAGCTCGACGCGATCGGCCGCTCGCGCCAGGGGTCGGTCTCGGTGACCGGCGCCAACGACGAGCGCGAGCAGACGCTCGACCAGATCTTGACCGAGATGGACGGGTTCGAGCCGACCCAGGCGGTGATCGTGCTCGGCGCAACCAACCGGCCCGAGATCCTCGATCCCGCCCTGCTCAGGCCGGGCCGGTTCGACCGCCGGGTGGCGGTCCAGCCGCCCGACCGGGCGGGTCGCCTCAAGATCCTCCAGGTGCACACCCGCCAGATCCCGCTTGCCGACGACGTCGACCTGGGCCAGATCGCCTCGTCCACGCCCGGCATGGTGGGGGCCGACCTGGCCAACCTGTGCAACGAGGCGGCGCTGCTCGCGGCGCGACGCAACCACGACAAGGTCCAGCAGGCCGACTTCACCGATTCGCTCGAGAAGATCCTGCTCGGGGCGCCGCGCGGCATCCTCCTGAACCGCGAGGACCGGGAGCGGACGGCGTACCACGAGTCGGGGCACGCGCTGGTCGGGATGCTCACGCCGGGGGCCGACCCGGTCCGAAAGGTCTCGATCATCCCGCGCGGGATGGCGCTCGGGGTGACGCTGTCCAGCCCCGACTCCGACCGGGTGTCGTACTCGCGGGAGGAGCTCGAGGCCAAGATCAGGGTCTCGCTGGGCGGGCGCGCCGCGGAGGAGGTCGTCTACAACAAGATCACCACGGGCGCCGAGTCCGACATCCAGCAGCTGACCCAGATCGCCCGGCAGATGGTGGGCCGCTGGGGGATGAGCGACAAGCTCGGCCCGCTGACCCTGCTGCCGTCCGACGGTCAGTCGCCGTACTTTCCCGGCGCGAGCGAGACCTCCCCCCAGACCCAGTGGCTGGTCGACCAGGAGGTCCAGAAGCTGGTCGATCATCTCCACGTCGAGGTCACCGAGCTGCTGAGCGGCCACCGGGCCCAGCTCGAGAGCCTCGCGCAAGCGCTGCTGGTGGCCGAGACGCTCGACGCGCCGGCCGCCTACGCGGCCGCCGGCGTACCGCTGCCGCCGGAGCCCAAGCCCGCGCCGGAGCCCGAACCTCAGGCCCCGGTCGGCGCGGGCGCAGCGCCCGCCTGACCCACGCGCGCAGTCCGCTCGATGGCGACCAGGGCGGCTCACCGCGGCGCTAAGAAAAGTTAATCCTCGGAAATTCCGGGGTGGCGTACCATGACGACCTTTCGTGAGTCCTACCCGGCGCATCCCCAATCTGATATCGCGGCTGCCAAGAACCCGCGCGGCGCTCGCCTACGCGCAGGAACGCCACGCCGGGCAGCTCCGCAAGGTCGACCGTGCTCCCTTCATCGAGCACCCCGTCGAGGTGGCCACGCTGCTCTACGGCGCCGGGGCGCCCGACCACGTGATCGCGGCCGGCGTCCTGCACGACACGATCGAAAAGGGCGGCGCGGATCCCCGGGAGCTGCGCGAGCGATTCGGCCCGAGCGTGGCCGATCTCGTGCTGGCCGTAACCGAGGATCCCGGCATCCGGACCTACGCGCAGCGCAAGGCTGCCTTGCGGGAGCAGGTCGCGGCCGCCGGGCCTGAGGCCCTGATGGTGTTCGCCGCCGACAAGGTCTCGAAGGTCCACGAGTACAGCCTCGGCGCGAGGACGAAGACGCCATCCCAACGTCGCCTGATCCACTACCGCCGCTGCCTTGAGCTGCTCGAGCGGCTGCTCGCCGATTCGCCGCTGGTGGCCCAGCTCAGGGTCGAGCTCGGCCGGGTGTCCAGCGCGGCGTCGCTCCAGGCAGCCGCCTAGCCCGCGATCACCGCGTCGGTCAGGGCGTTCACGGCCCCGAGCGGGGCGGCGAGGTCGTCCGGCACTCCGTAGCGGGCGGCCAGCGCCGCCGGCGCGGTGTAGCTCAGCTTGGTCTGCCCGTTGTCGTCCCACACGAGCACCTTGAGCGGCAGGTCGAGCGCGGCGAGCGGCTTGGCCTGCATGACCGGCGTGCCCGCCACGGGGCTGCCGAAGATCACGACCTTGGTGTCGCGTAGCTCGAGCCCCTGCGCGTGGGCCTCCCCGCTGTGGTCGATCACGCCGAACAGGTTGATCCCCTTCTCGGCGACCAAAGCGGACAGACGCGCGACGGTGTCCGCCACCGACAGCGGGCAGTCCTTGGTGACCAGTTCGTCGGTGCTCATGAGTAGAGGGTTTCGGGAACGCTTTGCGGCACGGGCTCGGCCCCGTCCTCGACGTGCTCCAACCGACCCCGCGGGAGCCGGCGGACCGCCACGACGAACGTCGCCACCATGACGCCGGCCATGATGTAGAAGATCGTCTGCGTGGAGTGTGCGAAGGCGAGCTGAACGTCGTGGAGCAGCGCCGGCGATTGCCCGTTGCCCGCCCCGGCGGGCGGGCCGCTTCCGCCGAACGACGCTGCGACCCGATGGGCCACGCCGCTGGGCACCCCGTGCTTGGTCAGGGCGGCGGTGACGTTCGTGTCGTTGCGCGTGATCAGGATCGCGCCGAGGACGGCGAGGCCGAGGCTCGCCCCGAAGTTGCGGGCGGTCTGGGTGATGCCGGTGACCTCGCTGTAGCTCGTACTGGGGGCGCGATTGACCGCGTCGGTGCTGGCCGGTCCCAGCATCAGCCCGAGTCCGGCGCCGGCGATCGCGATGTACAGGCTCTGCGCGCCGAGCGACAGATCGGTCAGCTTCCCCGCGAGCAGGAAGAACCCCACGGCGCCGACCGCGCCGCCGAGCACGACCGGCGGTCTCACCCCTCTTCGGTCGAGCATCCGTCCGCCGACTTGGGCCGCGATGACGAACCCGATGAAGAACCAGAGGATGTACTCGCCGGCCTGGGATGAGTTCTTGCCGAGGGCTACCTGGGCGTACACCGAACCGAAGAAGAAGAACGGGACGAACACGATCGACATCAACCCGAGGATGAGCGTGTCGGTGGCGAACGCCCGATCGAGGAAGATCTGCAGCCGCAGCAGTGGGTGCTTGATGCTGAGCTCGAAGCGGACGAATACGACCATCAGCGCCAGGCCCACCACGATGCACGCCCAGGTCGCGACGCTGCCCCAGCCCCACACGCTCGACTGCTCGAAGCCGAGCACGGTCAGGGCCATGCCGCCCGTGATCAACGCGGTGCCGCGGTAGTCGATCGGCTGCGGCTGCGGGTGATCCTCCGGGCACGCGATCTTGGTCAGGACGAGCGCGATGATCGCGACCGGGATGTTGATCCAGAAGATCGAGCGCCACGTCCACTGGGTGAGGAACCCGCCCGCGATCGGACCGATCGCGGTCAGACCGCCGGAGATGCCGAAGAAGATCGCCATCGCCTTCCCGCGTTCGCGCAGCGGGAAGGAGGCGACCACGATTGCGACCGCGGCTGGGAACAGCAACGCGGCCATCGCGCCCTGGACGATGCGGAAGAAGATGATCCACGCCTCGGCGATGGAGCCCTTCGGCGTGAACCCGCACGCGGCCGAGGCGATCGCGAAGCCGGTCACGCCGATCATCACCATCCGCCGGCGCCCGAGCACGTCGCCGAGCTTGCCGCCGAAGGCGAACAGCGCCGACAGCGCGAGCAGATACCCGTTGATCACCCACTGTGCGCCAGTGGGGGTCAGCGACAGCTCCTGCTGAATCTTCGGGATGGCGATCGCGACGATCGTCTGATCGATGAACGTCATCGCGACCGCGAAGACCATCGCCGCGAGGACGAGGTTCTTCGTGGGCGCGCCGGTGCCGGCTCCCGGAGTGCTCACGGCTGGATCCTCGCGCACCGGACCCACCCGGCGCAAGCCGCGTGGGTTATGGTCGCGATACGCCGGAGCGGGGGTTGACCAGGGGAACGAGCGTCGCCTCCAGCTGCTCGCGCAGGTGCTCGTGCTGCGGCGGGAGGCGCAACTGCTCGCCGAGGTGCTCGGGATCCTCGTCGATCGCGAACCCGGGGCTGGGCGTGGCGAGCTCGAACAGGACCCCGTGCGGCTCGCGGAAGTAGATGCTGAGGAAGTACTCGCGGTCGATCACGGGGGTGGGCCGCTCGCCGGCGGCGGCCAGGCGGCCGCGCCATGCGGCGTGCTCGTCGTCGCGGTCGCACCACGCGATGTGGTGCACGGTGCCGGCGCCCTGGAGCCCGACCGACGCGGGCGGATCGTCGTAGCCGTACGCCGCGGTGCGGCGGCCGGCGAGGCGGAACTCGCCGGGAGCGGTCGGCTCGAAGCCCATCGTGTAGGTGAGGATCGCGTGCTCCTCCTCGCGCCCCGGACCGTAGGCGCGTACGCCGTCGAAGCCCTGGAGGGCATGCTCGGCGGGGATGTCTCGTGCGTAGGCGGTGAGCGGGGCGTCGTCGGTGCTGGTCACCGCCAGCTCCACGGCGAGGCCCTCAGGGTCGCTGAACCGGATCGCGTCTGCGTCGCGGATGTGCTCGACCCCGACGCCCTCAGCGGTTAGCCGCTCGGACCAGAACGCGAGGGCGTCACAGGAGTCGACCCGCCAGCGCAGTCGGTGGATCATGCCGGCGCCGGCCCGGCCGGGGGCCGCGTCGGGGAACTCGAAGAAGGTCAGGATCGAGCCCGGCGTGCCGCGCTCGTCCCCGTAGTACAGGTGGTAGACCTCGGGCGCGTCGAAGTTGACGGTCTTCTTGACCAGGCGCAACCCGAGGAGCCTGGCGTAGAAGTCGACGTTGCCCGGGGCATCCGCGGTGATGCAGGTGATGTGGTGGATGCCGTCGAGTTCCACGGCGGGAGCTCGGCTACTGCCAGTAGCGCTCGACGGTGTTGGCGTCGCGGACGTGCGCGTCGTCGGGGTTGGCGCCGGCGTCGCGCAGGGCGCGGCGCTGGCGGAGCAGGTCCCAGCAGCGGTCGAGCTCGATCTCTACGTCGCGCAGACGCTCCTGGTCGGCCTCCAGGCGCTCCACGTCCAGGCTGTCTTGCTCCTCGCGCGTGCGGAGCTGGTGCTCCTCGGAAACGAGGCGCTCGATCCGGTCCGCGATGGTCTCGTCGGTCATGGCGTCAATGCTACGCCAGCCGATGATGGTTGACGACCTCGATGTTGTTGCCATCCGGATCGAGCACGTAGGCGGCGTAGTAGCCGGGGTGGTATCGCGGGCGCAGGGCCGGCTCGCCGTTGCTGCGGTAGCCGGCTTCGATGGCGGCGCGGTGGAAGCGGTTGACATCGACGTCGTCCTCGGTTCCGAACGCCATGTGCAGGTGCTCGGTGGGGTCGCCGACGACAAGCGAGAAGGAGCCGGCCTCGCCGCGGAACTGGACGCGGTCGGCGGTGTCGTGGTCCTTACGCAGGCCGGCGTACGGGGCGATGGTCTCGTAGAAGGCCCTTGCCCTCCCGAGGTCCGCGACGCGGATCCAGAGGTGGTCGATGGCCCCGCCGGTTCGGCGGAGGTTGTCGTGGAGGCAGGCCTCGGCGCTGTTGCCGTCCGGGTCGAGCAGGAAGCCGCCGTAGTAGTCCGGGCCATACTGCGGCCTCGGACCGGGGCGCCCGTCGTCGCGGTAGCCGGCCTCGACGCCGGCCTGCCAGAAGGCGTCGACCCGCTCGTGATCGGCTGCGACGAACCCGATGTGGAGACGGCGGGTAGTGGGGTTCTGCGGGTCGGCGCCGGTCACCATGAACTCCTGCCACTCCGAGAACGCGCGCGTGCGGTAGCTCTGGTCGATCCCGAGCGGGCGCAGGACGGTGTCGTAGAAGCGCTCCGAGGCCGGCCGGTCGGTGGCGCGTATCGTCACGTGGTCGAACATGGCGCCGACAATCTACGAACTACAGGCGGTGATGTTCGACCAGGACGGCGTGCTGGTCGACTCCGAAGGCGCGTGGGACGCCGCGCGGCGCGCGATCGTGGCCGAGAACGGCGGCCACTGGAAGGCGGAGGCGACCCGGGCGATGATGGGGATGAGCGCGCCGGAGTGGTCGCGGTACCTGCACGACTCGCTCGGGGTGGCGCTGTCCCCTTCGGAGATCAGCGACCGCGTTGTGGCGAGGCTTCTGGCCGGTTACTCAACCTCGCTGCCGCTGATTCCGGGGGCGGTCGAGGCGGTCCGTCGCGTTGCGGCGCGCTGGCCGGTGGGCCTGGCGTCGTCGGCCAACCGCGAGGTGATCGACGCCGTGCTGGCGGCCAGCGGGCTCGCGGGGGTGTTCGGCGCGACGGTCTCGGGTGAGGAGGTCGCGCACGGCAAGCCCGCGCCGGACATTTATTTCGAGGCCGCGCGCCGGCTGGACGTCGATCCGGCGCGGTGTGCCGCGGTGGAGGATTCGACCAACGGCCTGCGCGCGGCGGCCGCCGCCGGGATGAAGGTGATCGCCCTGCCCAATCGCGAGTTCCCGCCGTCGGCCGATGCGCTCGCGCTCTCCTCGGTGGTGTTGGACTCGCTCGACCAGCTTTCACCGGAGCTGCTCGAGCGCCTGTAACGTGCGGCAGATGGCCGCCCGCCACAAGCAGTTGTCGTTGCTGGCGGCGATCATGGGCTCGTTCGTCGCCGGACTCGACGCCACCGCGGTCAACGTCGCGCTTCCGGCGATTCGCGCCGACCTGGGCGGCGGGCTGGCCGGCCAGCAATGGGTGTCGAACGCCTACTTGCTCGCGCTCGGTTCGCTGATCCTGATCGGCGGGTCGCTCGGCGACGTGTTCGGGGAGCGTCGCATCTTCTCGATCGGCGTGGCCGGGTTCGGCGTGGCGTCGCTGCTGTGCGCGATCTCGCCCAGCATCGGCTTCCTGATCGCGTGCCGCGGCCTGCAGGGGGTGTTCGGCGCGCTGCTCATGCCGAGTTCGCTCGCGGTGATCGTCGCGGCGTTCCCGCGTGAGGAGCGGGGCGCCGCGATCGGGTCGTGGACCGCGTGGTCGGGGATCGCCACCGTGGTCGGGCCGCTGGCAGGCGGGTGGCTGGTCGACGCGGTCTCGTGGCGGCTGATTTTCGCGATCAACATCCCGTTCGTGATCGCCACGCTGATGCTGATCTCGGTAGCCGTACCCGCGAGGACGGGAAAGACGCGGCACGGCCGAGTCGACTGGCTCGGCGCGGTGCTCACGTTCTTCGGCCTGGCCGGGCCGGTCCTGGCGCTGATCCGCCAACCGAGCGTCGGTTGGAGCAGCCCGCAGGTGTGGGCTCCGATGCTCGGAGGGTTCGCTCTGTTCGGGCTGTTCATCTGGCACGAGTCGCGCACCGCGTCGCCGATGCTGCCGCTCAGCCTGTTCAAGCGGCGCAACTTCGCGATCGGGAACCTGCAGACGTTCACGATGTACGGCGGGCTCAGCATCGTGTTCTTCATGCTGACGCTGTACCTGCAGGAGGTCGCGGGCTACACCGCCCTCGCCGCCGGGTTCGCGTTGCTGCCCTCGACGATCGTGCTGTTCCTGCTCTCCAAGCGCATGGGCCGCCTGGCCGACCGCTACGGACCTCGTCTGTTCATGGGGCTCGGACCGCTGACGGCGGCGGCTGGAGTCGCCCTGATGCTCCGCCTCGGCGCGCACGTGAACTACTTCACCGACCTGTTCCCGGCCCTGCTGGTGTTCTCGCTCGGCCTCGCCGCCACGGTGGCGCCGCTCACCGCCGCCGTGCTGTCCGACGCGGATGACTCGAACGCCGGAATCGCGTCGGGGGTCAACAACGCGATCGCTCGGGTCGCCGGCCTGATCGCGATCGCGGGGGTTGGCGCGGTCATCTCGGCGCAATTCAAATCGTCGCTCGACACGGGTCTGGCCGGGCTCAGGCTGTCGGACGCGGCCCGGGCCGCGGTGGCGCAGGCGCGCCAGGAGACGTTGGCCCGCGTGGATCCGGCGCGGACCGGCGTGGAGGTCGCTCACGCCGTGCAGTCCGCCGCGGTCCACGCCTTCCACGTGGGGATCGGGATCTCGTCCATCCTGGTCGCGGTCGGTGGCGTGGTCGGCCTGGTCGGGATCCGCAACCCGCGGCGCGTGGTGAAGTGCGAGGACTGCGCCGGCGGCCAGATCGCCGGCCAGCCGATCGACGCAGCCCGCGATCGCACGCCGGCGGCCCTGCCGGCGCCGGTGGCGCTCGATTCGAGCGTGGCGCCGTCCTAGATCGTCGCTTTGGCGCGCGCCGGGTGGGTCGGGGTGCCGACGGGCAGGCGAACCCCGCGGAAGCCCATCGCTCGCAGCTCCAGCAGCGCGTAACACCACTTCTCGAACGTGGTGCAGTCCTCGACCAGCGCCATCACCGAACGGCCGTCGTCGAACTTCGAGAGCACACGCAGCAGCCGATGGCCGTCGGTCAGATAGCGACCCGGCGCGAGGGCCCGCGAGCGAAGGCGGCGAAAGAAGAGCATCACGTTCAGTCTCGGCGCCAAAGCCCCGGCGCCGCATCCGCAAAGACTACGGAAGTGCTTTGGGATGGTCGAGGGCGTTGCGTCGCTCGTCGAGCACGACCCGCGCCTGGCCGGCGTCCATCCACATCTCCCACCGGCGCTCCGAGGAGCCACGGGGCTCGAGAAAGCGGTACGGGCGACGCCCCTCGAACTCCATCCGTCGCAGGTGACAGACGCCGCCGAGCACCGACGCGATCCGCCGGCGCGGCCAGCCCATCGAATCCTCGATCGCCGGGAAGATGCGCGGCTCATCAGGCGCGGTCGCGAGCTCGTCGAGCAGCTCGCGCATGAGGTCGCTGCACCGGTCGTAGAAGGCCGCAATCTCGCCGGGTTCGTCCATGGCGTGCTCAGGCGCGTGCTCCGCTTCGATGTGGGTGGCGGCGCGCGCGGCCATGGCCCGCAAGACTTTACGGTCATGACCGACCCCAGCACATACAGTTCCAGGCTCTCGTACGTCCGGGTTCGCGACTGCATGCACCACGGCATGCTCAGCTGCGGTCCAGACGATTCGCTCCGCGATGTGGCCGCGACCATGGCCAACCACCGCGTCCACGCCGTGCTCATCGCCGGGCGCCAGGGAGGCCGCCCGCTCGGCGTGGTGTCGGTCCTCGACGTAGCCGCCGCGGCCGCCCGCGGCGACGACGAGGCCACCGCGCGCTCGGCGACATCCGAGCCGATCACCGTGTCCTCCGACGCGTCGGTTCAGGATGCCGCGCGAATGATGAGCACCGAGGGCGTGACCCATCTCGTCGTCGTCGAGGGCGCCAGCGGCTACCCGGCCGGCGTCATCTCGATGCTCGACGTGGCAAGCGTGTACGCCGGCCGCTGAAGATCGGGGCACGGGCTGCCGATCAAGAGCGCGTGGACATCCAGCCAGTGAGCGGGTACGCCCCGCATGTCGCATCGACGCCGAGCGACCCGATCAGCGAGCTGGCCCAACAGCACGGCGTCTCGCGCGAATCGCTGCTCGAGTTCGTGCGCTCGAAGATCGACCAGAACCGCGAGGACACCGGCGAGCCACCGGTCGATCACGAGACGCTCGACCGCGCGCTGACCCAGACGCTCGACGACGCCCGTGGCGCGGGGTACACGAGCAACGCCCGCTCGGTCCCGCAGCGCGCCGCCGTGCCGGGGACCATCTCGATCCTCGCCTGACCGGCCTGCGAATTCCGCGGGCGTTGGCGGGGTCGCGTTGCCGGCGCGGTCTCTCTGCGCGCAGTTCGCCCGAATTTGTGTGCTGCGCACAACCGGCCGGCGCGCCGGTCCCGCTTTGAGCGCGATTCCTCGAGGGCTGGTGTCCCCGATGGTGGCGCGCACGATGCGCTCTGAGGTCGGTCAGCTCGACCGGCTGCGGGCCGTGCTCGAGGATCCGCGAGCCTGATAGAACTCGGCGCGTGCCCCGCGCGGTGCGCTTCGACCATTACGGCGACATCGACGTCCTGAGCGTGGTCGACGTGGACCGCCCGACGCCCGGGCCCGGCGAGGCACTCATACGGGTCAAGGCGGCCGGGATCAATCCGGGCGAGGCCTCGATCCGCAAGGGGCTGCTGGCCGACCGGTGGCCGGCCACGTTCCCCTCGGGCGAGGGGAGCGACCTGGCGGGCGTGGTCGAGGAGGTCGGCCCAGGGGTCGACTCGGTGGCGGTGGGCGACGAGGTGATCGGGTGGACCGACCAGCGCGCCAGCCACGCCGAGTTCGTCGTGGTGCCGGCCGAGCATCTGGTCCCGAAACCGGCCGGCGTGTCGTGGGAGGCGGCCGGCGCGCTGTTCGTCGCCGGCGTCACGGCGTACGCGGCGGTCCGTGCCGTGGGCGTCAGCGAGGGCGACACGGTCGTCGTGTCCGGCGCCGCTGGCGGGGTCGGGTCGCTGACCGTACAGCTCGTGCGCAATGCCGGCGGCACCGTCATCGGACTCGCGGGCGCTGCCAATCACGAGTGGCTGCGCCGGCACGGGGTGACACCCGTCTCGTACGACCCGCGGGACGGGCTCGCCGATCGGATCCGGGAGGCGGCCGTCGGCCGCGTCGACGCGTTCATCGACACCTTCGGCGGCGGTTACGTGAAACTAGCGATCGAGGAGCTGGGCGTCGCGCCCGACCGCGTCGACACGATCATCGACTGGGGTGCGGCACAGGAGTACGGGGCGAAGATGGACGGCAGCGCCGCCGGCTCAAGCCCGGAGGTGCTGGCCGAGCTGGCCGGAATGATCGACCGCGGCGAGCTCGAGGTGCCGATCGCGCGTATCTATCCGCTCGAGGATGTCCGCGACGCGTATAGCGAGCTGGAGCACCGCCACACCCGCGGGAAGATCGTGCTGATCCCCTAGCGCGGGCGGGCGTCAATATGGGATCCGTCCGCTGCCGCGCCAGACCGCGAGCCCCAGCAGCGCCTGCATGGGCACGCCCGAGCTGGACAGCACGCATGTGTGCCCGCGACGCAACCAGGTGACGACGCCCGTCCTCGGGTAGACGACGAGCTTGGTTCCCGAGCGCATGAGGGTCCGCGCGCCGGCCGTGGCCGGCAGCGGCTTGCCGGACACGATCGTGTAGGCGAGCGATTGGCCGGCGCGCCGGTAGAAGACGGTCGTCTCCCGGTGCCCGCCCAGCCGGTCGGTGCGCGCGCCCTCGGCGGCCCAGGCGAAGCGGTCCTCCCAGTACGGGAACGGGAGCCCCGCGGCGCGGAGGCCGGGAAGCGTGACGTTGTCGTCGGGCGGCTCGCCGACGGTCATCGTGGCCGGCCGTTCCGCGATGGCGGCCGCCTGCGCCACCGTCAGCCCGGCCTGGCTCCCGCCCAGCACGGCGATGGTCCACAGCAGCACCCCGGTCGCGCTGATCGCGCCGACCGCGAACAGTGGGCCGCGCGGGCGGTGACGCGCCGCCAGCGTCGGGCGGCGCAGGTGCAGCGTGAGCGGCGCGCGTTCGTGCTGGAGCACCGAGCGAGTGGCCGCCACCGCGTAGCGCTGTTCGCGCAGCCGCGCCTGCAGGTCCGCCGATCCGGCCACGAGACCCTCCACGCGCTCGCGCTCGGAGGGGTCGAGCGTGCCGTCGGCGAGGCGGGCCAGATCCCGCTCGACCGAGGCGGGCCGTAGGTGGCGCTTGGAGCGGTGCATCGTCGCTACCCGGACGCGACGGCAGAGGCGTGGTCCCCCAAGGTGTGGGCCAGCCGCTGGCGGGCCCGGTACAGCCGGGTGGTGACGGTCGCCTCGCGGACGCGCAGGGCGCGCGCGGCCTCGCGGTAGGACAGCCCCACGACGTCGATCGCCACCAGCGCCTCGCGGAACGGGTCGGGCAGGGCGGCGATCTGCGCGTACAACTCGGCGGAGTGGAGCGCCTTGTCCGGAGTGGTGGCGCGGGCGTCGGCGATGCGGTCGAGCTCGTCAGGCAGCGGATCCGTCCGCGGGCGCCGGGCGGCGGCGCGCAGGCGCGAGAAATGAGTGTTGCGCAGCACGCGCAGCAGGTAGCCGAGGTCCTCCTCGGAGCGCAGGATGCGCGGTTTCTGCAGGACGCGCGCGTAGGTCTCCTGGACCAGGTCCTCGGCGTCCTCGCGCGAGCCGCACAGCGCCCACGCGGCGCGGTAGAGCCGATCGAGGTGGTCGCCGAGGTGGTTGGGATCGAGCCGGCGCGCGGGCGCGGACATGCTTGAGGTGCGCGGTAGCGCGTGGTCGGTCGCGGTCATCTTCGCCCGCTAGGACTCCGCGCTCGGGCCAGAACTTCCCGACGGAAGGCCGATGGCGATGCACCTGGCGTATACGGGAGTGCAGCGCCATCAACCGCTCGCTGTGGCTCAAGCCGCGGGCAAGCTGAACCGCACGCGCGTCCCCACGGCCGCTTCCGCCAACCAGATGCGCCCGCCGTGCGCCTCGACGATCGCGCGCGACACCGCCAGCCCCAGGCCGGCGCCGGGGCTCGTCCGGGCGGCGTCGGTCCCCCCGCGGTAGAACGCGGTGAACACGCGCTCACGCTCCTCGGGCGCGATCCCGTCGCCGGTGTCCGCCACCTCGAACTCGATCCCGGCCGGGACGGAGTGGGCGCGCACGACCACGCTCCCGTCGGCCGGCGTGTGGCGGATGGCGTTCTGGATCAGGTTGAACAGGACGCGCTGGAGCTTCTCCGGGTTGGCCTGCGCCGGCTTCAATGTCTCGGGGATCTCGGACTTCACGGCCACCCCCTTGGCCTCGGCCTGCACGCGCATCGCGTCGACCGTCTCGCCGACCAGCTCCTGCAGCGGCACCTGCTCGCGCGTCCAGTTGATGTCGCCCGCCTCCAGGCGCGACAGCTCGAACAGGTCGTCGATCAGGACGCTGAGCGCGTCGATGTGGGTGCCCATCCGCCGCAGGTAGGCCCGGCGCATCTCGGCGTCCTCGACGATGTCGTCGCCGATCGCGTCGGCGAGCAGCCGCAGCGAGGTGATCGGCGTGCGCAGGTCGTGTGAGACCGCGGCGATCAGATCGCGGCGGGCGGCCTCGGACTGGTCGCGGCCGGTTTCCTCCTCGCGCAGCTGGTAGATCATCGCGTTGGCCGCGCGGGCCAGCTCGGCCAGCTCGTCGTGCGCGGAGGTCTCGATCGTGACGTCGCGCCGGCCGCGGCCCACCGCGATCAGCCCGTCGCGGATCGACTGGACGTCGCGCAGGATGCCGCCGGCCACGCCGCGCGCCGCGAGGATCGCGATCACGCCCGCCGCCGCGACAATCGCGGCGACCAGCGCGAGGCCGCGAGTCGACACCACCATCAGCGCGTCACCGACCACCAGCGCGACCAGCACCGGCGCGACCACGATCGCCACCACCAGCGCGAACTGGCGTGACAGGGACCCGGCGCGCGCCCTGATCCAGCCCACGGACTCCGACCGGTTCACGGCTGGAAGCGGTAGCCGACGCCCCACACGGTCTGGATGTGCCGTGGCTGGGCCGGGTCAGCCTCGATCTTGGAGCGCAGCCGGCGGATGTGCACGGTGACGGTGGACGTGTCGGTGTAGAACGAGTACTGCCACACGGCGTCCATCAGCTGGTTGCGCGAGAACGCCTGGCCGGGATGGCGGGCCAGGAACAACAGCACGTCGAACTCGCGGTGGGTGAGCGTGACCTCCTCGCCGCGCACGTACACCTGCCTGGCCGACGGGTCGATCGTCATGTCGCTCAGCTCGATCGGGGCCTCCTGCGCCTTGGCGGTGTCAAACCGACGCAGCACCGCGTCGACCCGCGCCACCAGCTCGGCCGGCGAGAACGGCTTGACCACGTAGTCGTCGGCGCCGAGCCGCAGCCCGATCACGCGATCGGACTCCTCGCTCTTGGCCGTGAGCAGGATCACCGCGATCCGGTCGCGATCCTGGTCGCGCAGGCGGCGCATGACCTCGAGCCCGTCGATCCCCGGCAGCATCAGGTCGAGCACGACCAGGTCGGGGCGCTGCGCCGCCGCGGCGTCGAGCGCCTCGCGTCCGGTGGCGGCGACGTGGGTGCGGTAGCCGGCGCGGTTCAGATACCGGGCGACGACCTCCGTGATCGTAGGCTCGTCGTCGACGACGAGCACCGAGCCGCGAACGTGATCCTCCATGAAGCGGATTGTCGCAGCGCCACGGCGCCGATTGGGACGCACCGCCGGCGCATTCACCGCTTGTTCAGATCCCAGGGAAGCAACACGCGGTAGGCGGCGTCCTTGAAGACACGATGAGACACCTACGACTGCCGGTCGCTGCCGTCCTGCTCACGCTGATCGTGAGCGCCTGCGGCGCGTCCTCCTCCACATCAACGACTCAGAGCGTGGCGGCGCCCGCCACCACCCAAACGACACAGTCCACGGCGACGACGCCGACGACCACGACTGCCGCCAAGCCCAAGGCGCACAAGCACAAGCAGGCGGCCGCGCACACGACCTCGACGACGCACACGACCCCGCCACCCCCGCCGGCGACGACGACGACGACGCACACCACGCCGCCGCCTGCACCGACGACGACCCAGCACACGACGACCACCCACGCGGCCCCGCCGCCTCCCCCACCGACCACGACCCAGCACACGACGAGCACCCACGTGACCCCACCTCCGGCAACGAACTGCATCCCGCAGGGTGGCGGCGGCGACGCCGACTCCGACAACCACGGTGCGCCGAGCGACGGCGACGGCTGTCTGTAGGAACTTGTCAAGCCACTTGCGTTAGTGGGGCGCAGTATCCTGCGCCGCACCGTGGTCGGCGACATCCTGTGGAAGCCCCGCCCCGACTGGCGCGACACCACCGAGGTCGGTCGGTTCATGAACTGGCTGCGCGACGAGCGCGGCGTCGAGCTGAGCGGCCACGACGAGCTGTGGCGCTGGTCGGTGACCGACCTCGAGGGCTTCTGGGGCGGGCTGTGGGACTTCTACGGCATCCGCGCCTCGACGCCGTATGAGCGCGTGCTCGGCCGGCGCACGATGCCCGGAGCGGAGTGGTTCCCCGGCGCGCGGCTGAACTACGCCGAGCACCTGCTGGGGACCGAGGACGATCGCGACCGGGTCGCCGTGGTGGCGCGCTCGCAGACCCGCCCGCCGCTCGAGCTGACCTTCGGAGAGCTGCGCGAGCTGGCGGGACGCGTCCGCGCCGGACTCCAGCGCCTCGGCGTCGGACCCGGCGATCGCGTGGTGGCGTACATGCCGAACATCCCCGAGACGCTGGCGGCGTTCATCGCGACGGCCAGTCTGGGTGCGATCTGGGCCACGTGCGCGCCGGAGTTCGGGGCGCGCAGCGTGGTGGGACGGTTCGGCCAGATCGAGCCGCGCGTGCTGCTCACCGCGGGCGGCTACGGATTCCGCAACCGGTACGTCGATCGCCGGGCCGAGGTCGAGGCGATCCGGGCCCGGCTGCCCACGCTCGAGCACGTGGTGGCGGTGCCCTACGGAGAGGCCGAGGTGCCGGACGCCATCGCCTGGGACGAGCTCACGGCGCAGTCCAAGCCACTGGCGTTCGATCAGGTTGCGGTCGACCACCCCCTTTACGTGCTGTTCTCCTCGGGCACGACGGGCCTGCCCAAGCCGATCGTCCACGGCCACGGCCTGCAGCTGATCGAGCACCACAAGAACCAGGGGCTCGGCTGGGACCTCAAGCCGGGCGGCCGGCTGCTGTGGTTCTCGACCACCGCGTGGATGATGTGGAACGCGCTCGTTTCGGCGCTGCTGCTGCGCTCGTCGATCGTGATGCTCGACGGCGACCCGGCGTGGCCCGAGCTACTCGAGCAGTGGCGGCTGGCCGACGAGCTGCGGCCGACCGTGATGGGAGTCAGCCCCGCCTACCTGATGGCCTGCCGCAAGGCGGGGCTCCAGATGGGACGCGAGTGCGACCTGTCGAGCATCCGCATGCTCTGCACCGCGGGCTCGCCCCTGCCCCCCGAGGGCTACCTGTACGCCTACGAGCAGCTCGGCCCGGGCATGCTGCTGAACAACGGATCGGGCGGGACCGACATCTGCACGGGCCTGGTCTCGGGCGACTTCGCGCAGCCGGTGTACGAGGGCGAAATCACCGGACCGTGCCTGGGCGTCGACGCGCGCGCGTTCGACGAGGAGGGGAACGAGGCGCCCGTCGGCGAGCTGGGCGAGCTGGTGATCACCCAACCCATGCCCTCGATGCCGGTCGGGCTCTGGAACGACCCCGACGGGGAGCGCTACGAGTCCTCGTACTTCGACCGCTACCCGGGCGTATGGCGCCAGGGCGACTGGATCAAGTTCACCGAGCGCGGGAGCTGCGTCATCACCGGGCGCTCCGACGCCACCCTCAATCGCGGCGGGGTACGACTCGGCACCGGCGAGTTCTACGCGGTGGTGGAAGACATCCCCGAGGTGATCGACGCGCTCGTGGTGCACCTCGAGGATGGCGGTGGCGGCGCCGGCGAGCTGATCCTGTTCGTGGTCCCCGCCGGGGACGCGGTGCTCGACGAGTCGCTCCGCGACCGGATCGCCACGGCACTGCGCTCCGAACTCTCGCCGCGCCACGTTCCGGACGCGATCGTGTCGGTGCCGGCGATCCCCCGCACGCTGACGGGAAAGAAGCTGGAGGCGCCGGTCAAGCGGATCCTGCGCGGCGAGTCCTCCGAGCGCGTGGCGAGCCGCGATTCGCTCCTGGATCCGAGCGCCCTGGACGCCTTCGTGGCGCTGGCCGAGGAGCGGGCAGCGGTTTAGCCCGCGGTACGATAAGCCGAAGGACCCGGAGTTTTAGAAGCGCCCGATAGGGAGATCGACGGAGAGGACGACTGTTCTGGTGCACGCGCTCGCATCTGCTGCCGGGCCGTCCGCGCCCGCCCGCGAACCTGAGCGATGGCGCGTCGCCGGCGGCGACACCCCCCAGCGGCTCGACGCCTGGTCGGACATCCTGGCCGCGACGCACCTGGCCTTCGACGTCCATCCCACCCATCGCACGCCCGAGGACTTCCGCGGCGCGGTCTCCCGCCGGGCGATCGGCGACCTGAGGCTGGTCGACTGCGCGGCCTCGCCGTTCCTCGGCCACCGCGGCCGGGCGGTGATGGCCGCCCACGAGGACGTCCTCGGCTTCCAGCTCGTCTGCAAGGGCGTCGAGACCGTCCGGGAGGGTGCGCGCGTGCTCGCGGTGACGGCCGGGGACGTGGTCATCTGGGATGGCCACACGCCGACCGACGTCGAGATCGTCGAGCCGTTCCACAAGCGCACGCTGCTGTTCCCGCGCGAAACGGTGCTCGCGGTGTGCCCGCGACTGGCCGAGCTGCGCGCGCTCCCGCCGTTGCACGACAACGGGCCCGCCCGGCTGCTGGTCCGGTACATGAACGCGCTAGCGGTCGAGCCCGCGCTCGAGGGCGCGGCCGGCGTGGCGGCGGCGAATGCCGCGCTCGAGCTCCTGAGAGCGGCGGTCGAACCGTGCGTGCCGACCGGACGCGCTGCCACGCGGGAGGCCCTGCGGGCCGAGATCCGGCGCTACGTGAAGTCCCACCTCCAGGACCCCGAGCTCGGCCCGGCGTCGATCGCCCGCGCCTACGCTATCTCGGTGCGGGCGCTGCACGCGCTGTTCGAGGACGTCGACGCGTCGGTGGCGGGGCTCGTACGCACCGAGCGCCTGGCCCGCTGCCTCGAGGACCTGCAACGGCCGAACGGCGGCTCGGTCACCGACATCGCCTTCCGCTGGGGATTCTGCGACGCCGCACACTTCTCGCGCGTGTTCAAGCGCGCGTTCGGCCTGACCCCCAGCGAGGTCCGCCAGCAGGCGCTGCTGTAACGCTGTCGGCCGCGCTCGACAGTTACGGGCATGGATGACCGACAGGCTGCCGAGACGCGATTCGCGACCGTCTTCGCCCACCTGGGGCTGATCAGGGCGTACGCGCGCCGCCGCGGAGCCCACGATCCCGACGGGCTCGCGGCCGAGGCGGTGACGATCGCGTGGCGCAAGCTGGCCGACGTACCCGAGGACGACGCGCGCCCGTGGTTGATCGCCACCGCGCGCAACCTGCTGCTGGCCGACCGGCGCCGGCATGCGGTTTCGATGGCGGGTCTCGACGGCGTGGAGTCGCCGGCCCTGCCGTCTGCGAGCGTCGATCTCGATCCCGAGCTCGAGGTCGCGCTGCGCGCGCTGTCCTCCCAGGACCTGGAGGCGCTGCTGCTGATCGCCTGGGAAGACCTCACGCCGGCGGCCGCGGCGGCCAGCCTTGGGATCACGCCGGCGGCTTTCCGCGTCCGGCTGCATCGCGCCCGGCGCCGTCTCATCTATGCACTCGAACACCAACCGAGCTTGGAGCAGCTATGAGCACCGACCGCTTTCTCGACCGCATCCGGGCGGCGAATCCGGTGCCGGACACCGCCGTCACCGATCCGGACCTGTTGGCCCGGATCGTCGGTCAGCCCGGCGATTCTCGACTGCTTTGCAGCAGGGCGCGCCGGCGCCGGCTGCGCGGGCTCGCGGTCGTCGTCGCTGTCATCGTGTTCAGCGCAACCGGGGGCGCCTTCGGCTTGGGCGTGTTCTCCCATGCCACCCCGAAGACGCTGTTCGAGGCCGACCCGGCGGGGCAGTACTCGAGGCTCCCGGGCCAGGTCACGCGGGGCACCGGTCAGACGGTGATCCCGCAGACGGTCCATGTCGCCACGACGTTCACCATCCCAGGCGAGGGTAGGTTCGAGTGGTGGATCGCCCTGAGTAGGCCGCGCGGCTGGCTGTGCAGCGCGATCCGCCAGCCGGACGGAACCTGGGCCGACCTCGGCACCTCGAGCGACAAGTATCAGCTCGGCGGCCCGGTGCCGGGCTGCGGGAACCTGCCGTGGCACGACGCCCGTGGGTTCGCTTACAACCAGAGCAGCGCGCAGTCGCCAGACCGCCGCGTGTGGCGAATCGCCTGGGGCTATGCCCCCACGACCGGGAATCCGGTCGAGATCCGCGACAAGGTCAGCGGCGCCACCGTGCCGATCGGCGACGGACGCTTCTTCGCGATCGTGCTGCCGCAGAATAGTCCGGGTTACCGCCTGCAGACCCTCAATGCCGCCGGCCAGGTGCTGGTCACCGACCAGTTCGATCCGGGGATATAGCCGCTAGCCGTGCGCGGGTTTGCAGCGGTGAGGCGAAGGCTCGCCTCGGCACCCGGGCGACGGACGCCCCGAGCGCTTGTGCAGGTCCCGCGCCTCCAGGGAGGTGCTTAATCCGTCACGACTGCCACCCACCCGAGAGCGTGCCGAACTAGCCATCCCCCAGATGCGTTATTCGTCACGCTCCTGCGGATCGCCGGCGCGTGACGAGTTACGCATGCTCTCCGCGCAGACCGGCCGAGGGGTCGGCCCGATCCGCGGAACCAGCGCTCTAGCGCCGGTCCACCACGCGGACGGCCTTGCCCTCGCTGCGCGGAACCGACCCCGGCTCGACGATGTTCACCGCGACGCGGACGCCAAGGCCTTCTTTTAGATCCTTTTCCAAGGTTTGGCGCAAGCCGGCGGGGTCGCCATCGAGCGTGCTGGGCTCGCACTCGAGGGAGAGCTCGTCCATCAGGCCCGGGCGCTCGACGATCAGTCGCCAGTGGGGGGCGACGCCGGCGACGCCGGTGAGAATCTGCTCGACGTGTGAGGGATACACGTTGACGCCGCGGATGATCAGCATGTCGTCGCGGCGGCCGCCGAGCTGGACGAGGCGCGCGGTGGTGCGTCCGCAGGGGCAAGGCTCGTCGGTGATCGCGCCGAGATCGCCGGTCCGGTAGCGGATCAGCGGGAGCGCCTCCTTGGTCAGGGTGGTGAACACCAGCTCGCCGACGGTTCCGGGCGGGACGGCCGTGCCGTCGTCCGGATCGACCGTCTCGACCAGGAAATGGTCCTCGTTGACGTGCAGCCCGTCGCGCGCGGCGAGGCACTCGGTCGCGACCCCGGGTCCGCACATCTCCGACAGGCCGTAGAAGTTGACCGCCTTGATCCCGAGCGCGCGATCGATCTGCACCCGCAGGCCCTCGGTCCACGGCTCGCCGCCGAACAGGCCCAGCTCGAGCGGGCTGGTGGACGGATCGACGCCCTGATCGGCCAGCTCCTGGGCGATCACCAGCGCGTAGGAGGGCGTCGCGACGAGCACCTGCGCGCCGAAGTCGCGCAGCAGCTGCGCCTGGCGCGCCGTGCGCCCGCCCGAGACCGGCACCACCGTGGCGCCGATCCGCTCGCCGCCCTGGTGAAAGCCGAGACCGCCCGTGAACAGGCCGTAGCCGTTGGCGTTGTGGACCACCATGCCGGGCGTGACGCCGGCCATCGTCATGCAGCGCGCCATCAGATCGGTCCACGTGTCGAGGTCCGTGCGCGTGTACCCGACCACCGTCGGCCTGCCGTGGGTTCCGCTCGAGGCGTGCAGGCGCACGAGCTCTTCCCGGGGCACCGCGAGCAGCCCGAACGGGTAGTTCTCCCGCAGGTCGCCCTTGGTGGCGAACGGGATCCGCGCCAGGTCATCGAGCGACTTCAGATCGTCGGCCGCGACGATCCCCGCGTGATGAAGCCGCTCCGCGCCGAGCGGCTGGCGGTTCAGAACCCGGGCGACGGTGTCGCGCAGGCGCGCGAGCTGGAGCGCTCTCAGCTCCTCGCGCGGGAGCGTCTCCGCCTCGTCCCAGATGCCCGCTTCAGAGGCTGCGGCGGTCAGCGTTCCAGTGCTCCTCGAGGTTGCGCACGAGCGCGGGGCTGAGGTGGCAGTACGCCTGCTCGCGCGCGTACGCGGCCATGTACTCGCGGAACAGCTCGAGCGGTTCCTGCCCGGCGCGGATCGCGCACCGATTGGCCGCGGCGTTGATCAGCCCCGAGCTGGTCAGGGCGTCGATCCGGTTCTCGATCGCCGGCTCGATTTCGTGGGCCTCGACGATCTCGTCGCAGATCAGATCGGCGTCAGGCTCGCCGGCGGTCCACTCGCGCCCGGACAGGATCGCCTGGCGCGCCGCGCGGTCGCCCACGGATCGCCACAGGCGCAGGTTGGACGCGCCGGGGATGATCCCCTCCTTGCGCGCCGGGAGGTACATGCGAACGCCTCGCACGGCGATCACGTGATCGATCACGTGCAGCAGCTGGCACGCGCCGCCGATCGCGAACTGCTCGACGCCCGCGATCCACAGCTTCTCGGGCCCGCCCAACACACCGCGGTAGAGCTTGTTCACGTAGCCGAGGTCGCGGATCAGGTAGAACAGGAAGTCGATCCGCCCGTAGTACAGGTGCGTGAGGTTGATCCCGGCGCCGAACGGGCGCTGGCCGACGTAGCGCGGGTGATCGACCACGCCACCGCGGAACACTCCCACCTCGATCTCGGGATCGAGCAGGACGAGGTCGACGGCCGCCTCGGTCTGGGGCAGCGTCGTGCCGTCCTCGGCGTTGAGGTGGCGCGGGTTGCACAGCTCGAGCACGCCGGCGCGCCCGCGACGGGTCACGCGCGCCGCGCCCAGGTCGACCCGGCCGGTGCGGCGCAGCTGATCGAGGTGCTCCTCGGCGAGCGCCGTGGGGCGGAGCATCGACTCGACCAGGTGGCGCCCGGTGCGGGGGTCGGCGAGGAACTCCGCGGTGAGCAGACCCTGCGCGAGCTCGATGCCGGTCTTGTCGGCCAGCTTTAGCTGCCGCTCGGCTTCGATCTCGGAGCGGGTTGGGACCAGGCCCGGAACGCGCTCCGCGGCCTCGTAGAGCAGGTCGTCGAGCCGCATCGGACGGGTGCAGTTGTCGGTCAGCTCGTCATAGAGCGAGTCGGCGGTGAGGCCGGCGTCGGCGAGCACCGTGGCGGGTGTCCGGTGCTCGGTCGTGGCCATGCGCGGAACGTACCGCAAGCGTGGTATTGACATCTCGGTCACAACTTCTTTACCTTGCTCCGCTCATGAACCGCCGAATGAACTCCGAAGACAAGCCGAAGCCCGGCCCCCAGCCGGCCGCCGGACCCGCGCGGTCCGACGATGCGTGGCTGCTCGATCACCACCTCGAAGAGCTGCTCGGGGCGCTCAGCGCTACGCGACCGCCGCTAACAGCACCGCCTGACGCTTCCGCATAAAAAACCCAAAGCAGTTCGCCAGTCAGGTAGGTTCCTACCTTCCGCGCGCTGAGAAGGGCTTATGGAACCGGACGTTGGATATACGGGCGCGCGCGATGAGCTACCGCTCCAAATGGGCCGCTTATCGCGACGGCAGCTCTTGCAGCGGAGCGCGGTCGCGCTCGGCGGAGCCGCCGGCGTGGGCCTGCTCGATCCGAGTCCGGTGTTCGGCTCCTCAGCGGTCGCGGCGCCGCGACCGATCCCCGGCGGGTTCGATGAGACCTTCACCAAGCTCGTTCCAATCGACCCGTTCGTGCACGTGCTCCCGCCCGGCATCGGGTTTGAGATGTCGACGATAACCGACTTCATCGGCGTCGTCGGCGGATCGGAGACCCGGGGTACCGCGCACGGGAGCGACAAGACGACGTACAGCTTCGATTGCGACATGCGGTTCATGCAGGGCCTGTACGTCGCTTCCGATGGGCGCCCGCGCATTGGATCTTTCGGCTTCATATGAATCGACTTGTTCACCCCGGTCGGGGTGTTCGATCCGGGCCATCAGGTCCACGACTTCGAGCCCGGCATCGCGCCGTCGGGGCTGTTCTGGACGATCCCGATCACAGCCTCGGCGATCGATGTCGACCTGGGTCGGGGGCGTGCGCGCCTACACGCCGACAAAGTCCCGGTAACCGACTACCACGACTTCATCAACGCCGTGTTCGGCGGAGGCCCCGCGCCGCGCCCGTCCCACGTGAGCTTCGACGTCCGCTGGCAAGGGAGTAGCGACCGGCAGAAGGTCCGCGACACGACGTTCGGCTTCGCCGGCAACTACGTGAGCAGTCCGACGACGATCAGCTTCACGGCGTCCAACGACGACAGCCGAGTGGTCTACTCCTCCGACCCCGGTGACCAGTTCAACCCGGGGCCCGATCAGGGCGGGGCCGGCTCACCTGCCGTCGGACTCGAGCGAAACGGCCGCTTCTTCCACTAGCCGGGCACGAGGAGTGCCTCCAGCAGGTCGGAAACCCCGTCGATCACGGCGTCGGGTCGCTGGCGCTCGGGCAGCTTGTCGAGTGCGACCGTGCCGCTGATGCCGCTGCGGACGAGCACGGTCCTCGAGCCGCCCATGCGCCCGAGCGCGATGTCCATGGCCGCGTCGTCGCCGATCACCGCGATCTGATCGGTCGGCAGCCCGAGCCGCGCCCGGACCTCCTCGACGGCCGCGCGCGAGGGCTTGCCGACGATCCGCGGGCGGGTCCCGGTGACCTTGGCGATGCCGGCGGTGACCATCGCGCCGCGGCTGTAGATGATCCCGCCCGAGCCGGCGTAGCCCCGCGCGTAGCTGCCGGTCAGGAGCGGCGCGCCACGGGTCACGGCCCGGGCGGCGCGCTCCATAGCTTTCAAGTCGACCTCATCCACGTGCGCCACGAACACCACCTCGGCGTCCTCGCCGTGCGCCTCGGGGATGCCGGCGGCGGCCATCCGGTCGCGGATCACGTCGTGGGCGAACAGCAGGACCGGCCGGTCGGGGTAGCGCCGGCGGATGTAGGTGATCGCGCTCTCGACCGGGGTCAGCATCTCCTGGTCGTCCACCGGGAGGCCGTCGTCGCGGAGTCCTCGCGCCATGGTCTGGGCGGTGACATGGCTGCCGTTGGTGAACAGCACGAGCGAGCGCCCGGAAGCCCGGATCCGGTCGAGCACCTCGACCGCGCCCGGCTGCGGACGGGCCCGGCCGTCGTGGCCGCGATGGACGAGCGTGCCGTCGACGTCGAACATGAACCCGCGCACCTGGCCCAGGCGCAGATCTTCAAGCACGCCGCCACACCACCATGTCGCCGTCGTCCTGGACGAGCGAGAACTCCGAGATCGCGGGGCGGCGCGCGAGCTCCTGGACGAGGCTGACCACGGGGCTGCGCCCGGGCCGGGCGGCGGGCGCAGGTGGGGCCACGGCCTTCGCCGCGATCATCGCGTCGACCTGCTCTTCGGGCATGGTCAGGCGCAGCAGCAGCTCTTCGTCGGAGATGCGCCGGCCGAAGCGCTCGCGCGCGCCGTCGAGGCTGATGGGTTTCAGGTCGCGCAGCTGGCGGGCCTGGGGGCGCGAGAGCACGCGCTCGGCGATCCCTTGGTCGACGGGCGCCGGCGAGTCGCCGTAGTGCCCAAGGAAGTAGCGCACGGTCTCGTCGGAGACGTTCGCCCAGCGCTCGGGGTCGATCACGTTGCGGGCCGCCTGACTGGCGACGAACTGCGAGACGGGCGTGACCAGGATCGGGTAGCCCATCTCGGCGCGCACGCGCGTCACCTCCTCGAGCACGGCGTCGAACAGCTCGGGGCGGCGCAGCTCCTCGAGCATCCGACGCGTGGTCGTGACCATCCCGCCGGGAAGCTGGTGGCGGTAGTAGACCGCGTCGAACTCGCGCGGCGCGCCGGCCGGGAGCCCCTTGGCCAGGGCGATCTGCCGGAAATGCTCGGCGACGGCCGCCTCGGCCTCGAGGTCGAGCACGTGCGCGTAGCCGCTCGCCTCGAGGTTGCGGACCGTGCTCGTCAGCTCGGGCTGCGAGGTCCCGCGCGACAACGGGCCCGACGCCGTGTGCACGACCTGGAACCCGGCGTTCACCCCCTCGATGTACACCTGCGGAGCCGTCCCGATCGTGCAGTGACTGTGGAGTTCGGCCGTCCGGCGGCCGGCGGCGTTTATGAAATGTGGCGCCAGGTCGCGGACCGCGTCGACGGTCAGCAACCCACCCGGGTCCTTGAGGTACAGCCGGTCCATGTCGGCGCACTCGGCCAGCGCCGCGGCGTGCTCGGCGTAGTACGCGTGGGTGTGCACCGGGCTGATCGAGTAGGTGAGGCCGATCACAACCTCCTCGATGCCCTCCTTGTGCGCCATGGTGGCGAGGCGCTTGAGGCGCGCCGGGTCGTTGGACGGGTCGGCGATCTGCATGCGGCGGATGCCGTTGCGCGCCACGAGCCGGAAGGCGAACGCGATGACGTCCTGGTCGGCGGGCACCCACGAGATGAACCGCATGCCCGTGGTGATGATGCTGAGCGGCGTGTTCGGCATCGCCGCGCTGACCGCCCGGATGCGCTCCCAGGGGTCCTCGCGGTGGAAGCGGACCGACACCGCCATATGCGTGCTCGAGGTGAAGTCGAGCGCGTGATACCCGACCCGGTCCATAGTCGGCGCGATCGCCAGCACGTCGGGCGTGGTCAGCCCGGTCGCGCTCCACAGGCTCTGATTGCCGTCCCGCGTCGTGGTGTCGACGAACTCGACGAGACGGTCCTCGGCGCTCATACGATCGCGCGCTCCAGCCAGTCGGTGGTGACCGCGCCGCGTCGGAAGTCCTCGTGCCCGAGCACGCTGATCAGGAGCATGCGGTTGGTCTCGACGCCCTCGACGTCGACTTCCTCCAGGGCGTCCAGCAGCACGTCGATCGCGGCGTCGCGGTCGCCGGTGTGCGCGATCAGCTTGGCCATCAGCGAGTCGTAGTACGGGGGGATCGCGGCCCCGGGGAACACGTGCGTGTCGACGCGAAGTTGCGGCGAGTCTGGGACCGCGAACAACGACAGCGTGCCCGGGCTCGGCATGAACCCGTGGGCCACGTCCTCGGCGTTCAGACGGCACTCGATGGCGTGGCCCTCGATCGTCACCTCGTCCTGCGTGAAGTTCAGAGGCTCGCCGTCGGCGATCTTGAGCTGGAGGGCGACCAGGTCGAGCCCGGTGACCGCCTCCGTGACCGGGTGCTCGACCTGGATCCGGCAGTTGATCTCGAGGAAGTAGTAGTCCCCGGACTCGGTGTCGAGGACGAACTCGACGGTGCCGAGGTTCTGGTAGCCGATGGCCGTCGCGAACGTCACGGCGGCGCGTCGGATTGCGTCCCGGGTCGTGGCTTGGAGGGCAGGCGCGGGCGCCTCCTCGATCACCTTCTGGTAGCGCCGCTGTACCGAGCAGTCGCGCTCTCCCAGGTGGACGACCTCGCCGCTCGTGTCGGCGGCGATCTGCACCTCGACGTGGCGCGCCGCGGCGATGAATCGCTCGAGGTAGACGCGCTCGTCACCGAACGCGGCGCCCGCCTCGCTGCGCGCCAGGCTGAGCAGCGCGTCGAGCTCGTCGGCGTCGCGGGCGAGCTTGATCCCGCGGCCGCCACCCCCGCCCGCCGCCTTGACCAGCAACGGATAGCCGATTCGCTGGGCCGCGAGCTTCGCCTGCGGGCCGTTTTCGATCTCCTCGCCGGGCAAGATCGGCAAGCCGGCCAGGGCGGCCTCCTCGCGGGCCGTCAGCTTGTCGCCGCTCAGTTCGATGACCTCGGCCGGCGGCCCGACGAACACGAGCCCGTTCTCGCGCGCGCGGCGCGCCAGCTTGGGGCTCTCCGACAGGAACCCGTAGCCGGGATGGATCGCGTCGCACTCGGTGCCGAGCGCCGCCTGCACAACCAGGTCGTCGCGCAGGTAACTCTGCGCGGCCGGCGCCGGCCCGAGGCACACCGCGCGGTCGGCGCGGCGAGCCGCGAGGCCGTCGCGGTCGACGTCCGAGGTGCCGACCACGGTCTCGAGCCCGAGTTCCTCGCAGGCGTTCACGATCCGCAGCGCAATCTCGCCACGGTTGGCCACGAACACCCGGTGGATCCGCCTCACGCGGGCTCCACCCGAAACAGCGGCTCGCCGTACTCGACCAGCTCAGCGTTTTCGGCCACGACCTCGGTGATCGTCCCTGCCACGCCGGCGGGTACCGAGTTCATCATCTTCATGACCTCGATGATGCAGACGATCGTGTCGGGTTCGACCTGCCTACCGACCTCGACGAACGGCGGCTGCCCGGGCGCCTCGGCGCGGTAGAACGTGCCCAGCATCGGGGCGGGGATCGTGACGAGGCCGTCGCGCTCGTCCGCCGGGGGTGTGGGGGGTGCCGAGGCGTCCGGCTCTCGCGCCGCGCGAGTCGGCCGTGGCGCCGGCGCGTCGATCCTGCGCTCGCCCTTCACGACGTGCATCGAGAAGCCCTCGGTCTCGATTTGTAATTCAGCTAGATCTGACTCGTCGATGATCCGCAGGATCTCGCGGACGTCTTCGGCGGAGAGGGCCATCGATTACTCGGGGCGCGGGCCGGCGCCGAAGGTGCTCATGATCAGCGACATCGCGGACTCGGCCTTCGGCTTGGGCGGCTTCTTGGCCACCGCGGTGACCGGGCGCGTCTGGACGACGTACACGCTGCCGGTGTCGTCGCGGGGAAGCGCCCACTCGATGTCCTGGTGGCAGCCGAAGTAGCGCTCGATCCGCCGCGCCACATCGACCAGGCGCTCGAGGTCGCCCTGGTCAAGGACGCGCGCGTTGCGACGCTCATCCGGGACGTGTGTGCGGACCGCGCCGTGCCCGTCGGGATCGGGGATGTACTGCACGTCCTTGGCGTGGACGTGCTCGCGAACGACCTCGCGCGTGACCTTGCTGACGAGGTAGTCGTCAGGGGTGACCTCGCCGCCGACCACCGCGAGCCCAAGGCCCCAGCTGGCGTTGATCGCGACCATGCTGGGGTCGCCGCTGACCGGATTGCAGGTGAACATCACGCCGGAGACACCCGCGTCGACCATGAGCTGGACCGTGACGCCCATCGCGGGCGGATCGCTCGCGCCGCCGATGTCGGCGAGGCGCAGGCGGTAGCTGATCGCGGGCGGGCTGTACAGGCTCACCCAGCAGTCGCGCACCGCGTCGCACACGTGCTCGGCGCCGCGCACCCACAGGTAGGTCTCCTGCTGCCCGGCGAACGTGGCGTCCTGGCTGTCCTCGCCGACCGCGCTCGAGCGCACCGCCACCGGAGGCGAGTCCTCGCCCAGTTGCGCGTAGCCCTGGGCGATCTGCTCGCGCACGGCGGTCGGGACCGGCGCGAAGCGCATCGCCTCGCTGATCGCGTGCGAGGCGCGGCCGATCCCGTCGACGTCGCCGGTCGAGAGGCCGGCCAGCGCGCTCGAGATCCGGTCCTCGAGGCCGGCGGCGTGGACGAAGGCGTGGAAGGCCGCGGTGGACAGGGCGAACCCGGGCGGCACCGGGATTTCGGCCGCCAGCAACTCGCCCAGGTTGGCGCTCTTGCCGCCGAAGGTGGGCTCGTCCGCCCGAGATAGCCGGTCCAGCGGCCGGGTGTACTCGGTGCTCATCGGCAACTCCTAATCCGCAAGCAGGGTGACGGTGCCCTCGAACCCGTCGACCCTGATCGTCTGGCCGGTGCGGATGGCAGCGGTGGCGCGACCGGTTCCGACCACCGCGGGCATACCGTACTCGCGAGCCACGATCGCGGCGTGTGACATGACCCCGCCCACGTCGGTCACCGTGGCTCTGATCTTCGAGAAGATCGGTGCCCAAGCCGGTGAGGTGCTGCCGCACACGAGGATCTCGCCGTCGCGCACGTCGGCGATCTGATCGACCGACTTGACCACGCGCGCCGCGCCCTCGACCACGCCGGGAGAGGCGGCCGCGCCGTTCAGGACCGATCCGCCGTCCTGCTGGCGCGCCCACTCCTGCACGCGCTCGGTGGTCACCCCCCACAACATGACGACCATCGGGTCGGTGATTGCCTCCGGGGTCATCCCGATCGCGGGCGGCGGCGTCCAATCGTTCAGTTTCGCGAGGATGTCCTTGCGGCGGGCGGCGATCGGGGGCCAGTGCTGAGGTCCGAGGGGCTTTCCCCCGGTGGCCCAGGTCAGGACCAGCTCGTCGAGCGCTGAGGCCACCTCGTAGCGCGAGAGCTGGAACACGTCCTCGCCGTCCTCGAGGAAGCCGTTGCGGGCGAGCAGCGCGCCGAACTCTCGGATCTTGTTCCACCACCGGGTCAGGAACCAGTAATCGCAGAAGAACTTGTGCTCCTCGACATACGGGAACACCGTGCGCGACAGGCCGAGCAGGTCGTTGAAGGTCCCGCGCGCTGCGTCATCGAGCAGCGACGCGTACTCCTCGGCCAGGCGGTCGCGCTCGCGCCGGATCTCCTCGGTAGGCCGGTCGATCTGCTGTCCGGCGTTCAGCGCACTGATGTGCCCGATCAGCGCCGCGTACGGGATGCTCGGATCGTCCAGCCAGCTTCGGTAGTAGTGGTACAGACCGTCCCCGGTGGCCATGTTGAACCACGGGTCCTTGACCTTCTCGAGTTCGGCCAGCCAGTCGCGGCCCGCGTCGCTCTGGGACAGCTCGGCGTCGATCTCTTGCGGCGTGCGCCCCTGGGCGAACGCGTCGTCGACGCCGGTCTCGATCGCGAGCCGGGCCAGCCGCCGCAGCTCGGCGTCGGGGCGGAACAGCAGCACGTCGATCCCGGCGACCATCTGCGCGATGTGCTGATCGGGAATGTCGGGGAGGTTGCCCTTGCAGAACTCCACGAACGTGCCGTACGCGCCGTAGCCGAGGAGCAGGAACTCGAAGTGGTACTGCCACATCAGATCGACCAGCCGCAGCGCGCGGCCGTAGGCGGTCAGCAGCTCGTAGAACGCGGTGTTGCGGTCGTCCCCGAACGCGACCTCGTCGGGCTCGTACTCGGGTAGATCGGGGACCTCGAGGTCGCCCAGCTCGCGGATCAGCGCCTCGATCTTGGCCCGCCACTTGCCGTACAGCTCCGCCCAGTTCTGGAAGTAGTAGCCGGCGCGGGCCTGGAAGAACTCGGCGCGCTCGGCCATCTTGGCCGGATCGGTGACCGGGTTGCCCGAGATGTAGATGTAGCCGTTGACGCAGCGGTAGTCGATGCCCATCGCCGGCGGGACGGCGAACACGCGGTTTTGCCACGACCCCACGGCCTGGTAGGGCGAGTCGATGCAGATCACGTCGAAGGCCGGCATCGGGACCGGGAAATGCATCGAGTTCCAGAACCAGAACCGGTTCTCGTCGGTGTCGCGCCGGCGCTCGTCGAACAGCGCGTAATACGGGTACATCTCCTCCCAGCCCTCGCACCCGGGCGGGGTCTCGATCTCGTAGGGGCTGGGGAACGCCCCGGCCTTCGGCGCTGTCGTGGCCATCTCTCCCTCCGTGTCTGGTGGCGAGAGTCTAACCGCGGCGAGTTGCCGTCCAGCGAACGATCGTTCGCGCCGCGGGCGCGTTCTGCGTAGGGTGCGTGGGATGGCGAGAATAGTGTTGGTACACGGGGCGTTCGGACGGGCGGCGTGCTGGGATCGAGTGGTTCCTGGCCTGCGGAGCGCGGGGCACGACGTGGAGGCGGTCGACCTCCCGGGCGCCGGGGACGACGCCACGCCGGCGGCCGAGCTGACGCTCAGGCGCTACGCGGATCGGGTGTGCGAAGTGCTGGCGGACGGACCGCCGGCGGTGCTGGTCGGTCACAGCATGGGCGGGATGGTGGTCACCCAGGCCGCGGCTCGATGTCCCGAGCACGTCGACCGGCTGGTGTACGTCGCGGCGTTCGTGCCCTCCGACGGCGAGAGCCTGATCGATCTGACCCAGCGCCCCGAGGGCGCCGGCGACGCGGTCCAGGCCGGGCTGGTCGTCGACGGCGATCCGCCGGTGGCGACGATGCCGCCCGAGGCGGCGCGGGTCGCCCTGATGCACTGCTGCGACGAGGAGCAGGCGGCGTGGGCGCAGTCGATCCGCGGCCGGCAAGCTGTGGCGCCGTTCACGAATCCGGCGTCGCTCAACGGCGGCGACGGCTTCATGGAGCTGCCGCGGGCCTACGTGATGTGCCTGCAGGACCGCGCGATCAAGCCGGCGCTTCAGCGGCTGATGCTCGAGCGCGCCGGGTGCGACCCGGTGATCGAGATCGACACCGACCACTCGGTGTGGGCCTCGCGCCCGGATGAGCTGGCCGCCGCCCTGAACCGCCTCGCCACCCGATCCCCGGAACCGTGAAATTTCCGCCATTCGGTGCCGACAGCATGCGGACTGACGGATAACTCCTGTTGAGCGGTAGAAATCCGGTTGCCAACGCGGAGGCGCCGCTGGAATGGCGGAAATTTCACTTTCGTCTGGGCCCTCGAGGGCGTCGGGTGGGGGTGGCGATCCGCTTGGCCAGCTCGCGGCCGACGAGCAGCGCGAGGTGGACGTCGAGGATCGCGTCGGTCAGCTCGGGCAGGGTGTTCGCGCCGCGCTCCAGCACGTGGGCGGTGACCAACTCGTTGACGGCGCCGACCGCGGCGCGGAAGGTGTGCGGCGGGACGTCGGGGATGGCGGGGATGTCGGCGCGGGCGCGGCGGTGGATCGACTCGAGCTGGGCGGCGAAGCGCCGCTGGACGACGTCCCGGCGCTCGAGCGCGGCGGTCCCGGCGCCGAGGGCCTCGATCAGGAACGCGCGCGCGAAGGCCGGGCGGGCCGCCATCCGCTCGAGATAGACCTCGACGGCTCGGCGGGCGCCCGCCAGCCAGTCCGGGGCAAGGGCCGTGAGCGCTTCGTCGATCGCGTCGAGCAGCGCGTCAACGCCGGCGTCGTAGGTGGCGAGGAAGCAGTCCTCCTTGTTGGAGAACTGCTCGTAGAAGGTCTTGCGCGACACGCCGGCGCGCTCGATCACGTCGGCCACGACGACCCGCGCGTATCCCCTCTCGGCCACCGCCTGCACCATCGCATCCAGCATGCGAGCGCGCTGGGCCTCCCGCACCACCGGCCGGGGCGCCGCGTGACGCCCGCGCGGGAGCACCGCACGCATGGTCGCCTCGGGCTGGACACTCATGGGAACACGAATGTACACTGGAGACATGACCGCTGACCGGCGCGACTTCCGAGTGGCGATCCTGGGCGCCGGGTTCGGCGGCCTCGGGATGGCGATCCGGCTCAAGCAGCGCGGCGTCGAGGACTTCGTCGTGTTCGAGCGCGACGAGGACGTCGGCGGGACCTGGTGGGCCAACACGTACCCCGGCTGTCAGTGCGACATCCCGTCGCACCTGTACAGCTACTCGTTCGCGCTCAATCCGAACTGGACGCGGACCTATCCGCTCCAGCCCGAGATCCAGAGCTACCTGCGCGAGTGCGCCGACCGCTACGGCGTGCGGGCGAACCTGCGCCTGGGGTGCACGGTGCAGAGCGCCGAGTGGGACGAGGGCGAGCATGTCTGGCGACTCGAGACGAGCGACGGGCCGTTCTCGGCCCGGGTGGTGATCGCGGCTCCGGGCCCGCTGAGCGAGCCGTCGCTGCCGGACCTCCCCGGGGTCGACGACTTCCGAGGGACGATGTTCCACACCGGTCGCTGGGACCACGACCACGACCTGACTGGCCGCAAGGTTGCGGTGGTCGGAACCGGCGCGAGCGCGATCCAGACCGTGCCGCAGATCCAGCCGATCGCCGACCGGATCACGGTGTTCCAGCGCACGGCCCCGTGGGTGGTGCCCCACCGCGACCGTCCGATCACCCCGTTCGAGCGGCGCCTCTACCAGAACGTGCCGGCCGCGCAGCGGGCGGTGCGCTCGGCGGTATACGTCGGCCGCGAGGCCCTCGTGACCGGACTCGTCTACCGCCCGAAGCTGATGAACATCCTCCAGCGGGCGGCCGAGGCACACCTGGCCAAGCAGGTTTCCGACCCGGTTCTCCGCGCCAAGCTTACCCCCGACTACGTACTCGGCTGCAAGCGCATCCTGCCCTCGAACGAGTGGTACCCGGCGATCACCAAGCCCAACGTCGAGGTGGTGCCGAGCGCGGTCACCGAGATCCGCCCGGGTGGAGTCCTCGGCGCCGACAGCGTCGAGCACGAGGCCGACACCGTGATCTTCGCCACCGGCTTTCACGTGACCGACGCGCCGTTTGCGCAGTTCATCACCGGCCGGGATGGAGTGACGCTCGCCGACCGCTGGCAGGGCAGCCCACAGGCTTACCGCGGGACGGCCGTACCGGGCTTCCCCAACCTGTTCTGGCTCATCGGCGCGAACACCGGGCTCGGCCACAACTCGATGGTGTTCATGATCGAGGCGCACCTCAACTACGTGCTCGGCGCGCTTGGCGCGATGCAGCGCCATGGCGCGAGCAGGATCGAGGTGCGTCCCGAGAACTACGACGCCTACAACGCCGAGCTTCAGTCCCGCCTGGCCGGGACCGTGTGGAACACGGGCGGCTGCTCGAGCTGGTACCTCGACCGCAACGGCCGCAACAGCACGATCTGGCCGGATTTCACGTGGCGCTTCTGGCAGCAGACACGCCGGTTCGACGAGGCCGCCTACGTGGTGTCGAACGGGTCCGGACGGGCCCTCTCCGGTCCCATGGACGCTGCGCGAAGCGCAGCCCCAACAACCGGCTAACTGGTCAGGCGAGCGCTGCCGCGCGGCCCCGAGAACGCGACGCCTTCCAGTAGCGGTGCAGCCGGCGGGCGAACGCCTTGGGTGACTCGGCGTACAGCCGCTCGCCGATCCGGAGCGCCTGCGCCTGGAGCTGCTCGCGGCGGTGGTCGATCAGCCCGATGACCGGGTCGACATCCACGGCCAACTCGCCGGCGCCGGTCTGGAGCGCCTCGCGCAGCACCGCGAGATCGTGGTCGTCGCCGAGCAGGTCGGCCAGCATGTCCGCCTCATCGGCCTGGCCGCCGACGATCCGGGGCGAGAGCGGCCCCAGGATTCGCAGGTGGTACCAGAGGTCCTTGACCCGCTTGCGCCACTCGTGGAGGTTCTCGACGCTCGGCTGCTCGCGCGCCGTGGCGAGCAGGCCGCGGCCGGACTCGTAGCCGCGGCGCAGACCCGGCTTGACGGCGTGCCAGCCGCCGCGGCGCATCGGCCACTCGTCGATCCCCCGGCCGACCGCGCGCAGCTCGCTCGCGACCTCGGCGGTTGGGCTGGCGATGGGGCGCTCGGCTTCCAGGTTCCGGCGGATCGCGTCGAACGTCGTCCGCGGGACCCGGCCGGCGAAGCGATCGGCCAGGTCGTCCAGGGCCTGAACCATGACCTCGGCATCGCGGGCCGAGGACAGCTCGCGGCCGGCTTCGCGCAACGCGGCGTTCAGACGCCGGCGCTCGGCGGGCTCGATCGTTCCCCGGCCGAGGCGCAGCAGGGAGCGGGACTTCTTGAGCGCCTTGCGGGCCTCGTGCACGGCGGTGACCGGATCGTCCTTCACTCCAGCCGTGAGTTGGTCCACGGCGGTCTCGACTTGCTCGCGTGCGCAGCGGCGCAGCCCGTCTCGCACGCTCTCGTGTTCTCGCAATCGGTACGGCATCGCATCTCTCCTGTGAATGGCTTGTAACTTGGCGCTACCCGGCGCCGGGCGCGCTCAAGCCGATCAGGCGCTCGGCGGCGGAAGCCTGCTCGGCTGGGCGACCGACGTTCGATGCCGCGATCGTCGCCGACAACACGACGGCGCCGGCGAGCCGGGTGGCGATGAATCTCGATCCGATCGGATCGGGATCCTGGGCGACGTCAAACACAAGGAAGCCGATCGCCTTTTGGTACTTTGCCGGTCCCGTGCCCTGCGCGCCCGAAAGGAGAACGATGAGCTCGACCGATGAACTGCTCGCCAACAACGAGGTCTACGCGGCGTCGTTTGACAAGGGGAGCCTGCCGATGCCCCCGGGCAGGAAGGTGGCGGTCGTCGCGTGCATGGACGCGCGCCTGGACCCGGCGGGTGCGCTCGGGCTCCAGGAGGGCGACGCGCACGTGATCCGCAACGCCGGCGGCGTGGTGACGGACGACGCGATCCGTTCCCTGGCCATCTCGCAACGGCTGCTCGGAACCGAGGAGATCATCCTGATCCACCACACCGACTGCGGGATGCTCACCTTCACCGACGACGATTTCAAGCGCTCGATAGAGGAGGACACCGGGATCAAGCCGGAGTGGGCGGCCGAGTCGTTCGGCGATCTCGACGGCGACGTGCGGCAATCGATCGCGCGGATCAAGGCCTCGCCGTTCGTCCCGCGCAAGGACGCGATCCGAGGGTTCGTCTACGAGGTCGAGACGGGCCGGCTGCGCGAGGTGACCTGAGCCTCGCCGGCCGTCACCGTCACCGCCGGCGCCGGCGCCGGCACGGTCCACGCCTGGTCCAGTTGGCGGCGGATGCGCGTCGGCGTGGTGCGCAGCTCCTCGATCGTCTGGACGGCGCCGTTGCGAGAGTCTGACAGCAACGCCAGCAGCAGGTGCTCGACGCCGATCGCGGCGTCGCCGCGGCGCACCGCCTCGCGCTTTGAGCCTTCGAGGATGCGCCGCGCGTGCGGGCTGATCGACTCGCGGTCCTCGTCGGGTCGCGACGCATGGCTCGGCATCACGCCGGGCATCGTGGTCTGAAGGCAACCCCGGGCGGCCTCGAGCGTGACGCCCTCCGCGTTCAGCGCGCTGACCGCGCGGGTCCCCTGGCAACGCAGGACGCCGAGCAGCATGTGCTCGGTGCCGAAGGCGGGCTGGGCGAGGCGCTTGGCCTCCTCGCGTGCGAACTCGATGCTCTGACGTGCCTCGGCGGACACCAGGATCCTCGAGTCGTCCGAGTCCGACGCCTGGTCGAACAGGTGGCGGTACTTGCGGTGGGCGGCCTGCTTGGTCACCCCGAGCGCGCGCGCGACCTGGCTCCAGGACGCGCCGGCCTGCAACGCGCGGCGGACGATCTCGGGCTCGGTCGCGTTGAGCTCCTGGCGCAGTGCAGTGAGCGAGCGCAGCGCCGTCTCCGGGTCGGCGATCTGAACGGTGTCGCGAGCAAGCTGCTCGATCGTCGCCGTCGGGACCGCCATGTCGCAGCTAATACCCGGCCGTCGCATCGGCAATCCCCTCGAGACGGATCACAACCCGTAGCGCCCAGAGCGCTGATCGACAAGAACGGGTGCACGGGATGACTGGACTCAGTCCAGGGTGCGGCGGTACGGTCGATCCCACACGAGAGGAGCAACGATGGCCGAGATACCCCTGATGGCCCTGTACTGGACCCTGAGCGGGCCGGTCGAGATCCACCAAGGCCGCGAATGGAGTCTGTTCAGCTGGCCCGATCGGTGCGCCGAGGCAGCCAAGGTCGGCTTCGAGGGCCTGGGGCTGTGGCACGCGGACGTTTCACACCAGCTCGAGAGCACGACGCTCGCCGAGATGAAACGCGTCTTCGACGACGCGGGCCTCAAGTACCTCGAGGTGGAGTTCCTCTGGGAGTTCTTCGTCCCGCCGGGACAGCCGGCGCGCGCCGACTCGGACGCTCTGCGCAGGCAGCTGTTCGAGACCGCCGCGGCGTTCGACGCCCACCACATCAAGGTCGGCAACATCCCCGAGACGCCGTGCGAGCTCGGCCGTCTGATCGAGGAGTACGCCGCCCTGTGCGACGACGCGGCGCAGCACACCGACGCGCGGATCGCTTACGAGATCATCCCGTTCGACCCCAACGTGCACACGCTCGACGCCGGCCTCCGGCTGGTCACCGAAGCGGGACGGCCCAACGGTGGTCTGGCCATCGACACCTGGCACATGGGCAAGCTGCAGATCGCGCCCGAGGAGCTCAGGCGCATCCCCGGCGAGTACCTGGCGTGGGTCGAGCTGTCCGACGGTCCGGTGCAGTACATGGACGATCCGATCGACGAGGTCATCAACCACCGGCGGCTCCCGGGCGAGGGCGAGTTCGACATTCCCGGTTACATCGAGGCATGCCAGGCGGTTGGCTACGACGGGCCGTGGGGCGTCGAGGTGCTGTCCGCGGCGCTGCGGTCGCTCCCGCTCGAGGAGGCAGCCAAGCGCGCATACGAGACCACGGCCGCGCAGTTCCGCGCCGGCGTGACCTAGGACCTAGGACCTGAGAGGAGACCAGATGCAGGAGCTGGACAACGACAGGCTCGTGTGGATGCTCACGCAGATGCTGCGCATCCGCGAGTTCGAGGAGCGCGTCAAGCGAACCTTCGAGGAGCATCCCGGCGTGATCCGCGGGCACACGCATCTGGCCGACGGCGCCGAGGCCTCGATCGTGGGATCGCTGGCGACGCTGAAAGACGGAGACCAGCTGATGGCCACCTACCGCTGCCACGGCTACCCGGTGACGCTGGGCACCGACACGAAATCGATCATGGCCGAGATCTACGGGCGTAAGGACGGTCTGTGCGGCGGGTACGGCGGCTCCATGCACCTGGTCGACCCAAGCCGCGGCTTCCTCGGCACGAGCGGGATCGTCGGCCAGGGCATCCCCCAGGCGACCGGCGCGGCCTGGGCCGCGCAGATCCGCAAGCAGGGCCAGATCGTCCTGTCGTTCTTCGGCGACGGCGCCTCCAAGCAGGGCGCGTTCCACGAGTCGCTCAACCTCGCGTCGCTGTGGAAGCTCCCGATCGTGTTCGTGATGGAGAACAACAACTACAACGTGGCGACGCGCTCCGAGCAGGAGGACGCCAACGCGGCCGCCGGCGAGCCGCTGTCGGTCAAGGCCAAGGCGCACAGCATGCCCGGCGTGACGGTGGACGGCGGCGACCCCGTCGCGGTGTACGAGACCGTGGGGGCGGCGGTGGATCGCGCCCGCAAGGGCGACGGACCGACGCTGGTCGAGTCGAAGGTCTACCGACTGTCAGCCCACGGCAACATCATCGCCCCACCGGGCGTGCCGCTCCACTACCCCGAGCACGAGGCGATCACCGTGTTCGGCAATCGCGAGGAGTACGAGGCAGCGCTGCGCGGGGACCCGGTGCCGCGGTTCCGGGCGCGGCTGATCGAGCAGGGCGCGCTCAGCCCCGAGCAAGCCGACGAGATCGCCCAGCAGGTCCGCGATGAGATGGACGCGGCGGTGCAGTTCGCCCTCGACAGTCCGTTCCCCGAGGCGGAAGCCGCCGCCCGCACCGACTACGTGTACGCCTAGGAGACAACCATGGCACGAGAGATCCCTTACATCGCGGCGGTCCAGGAGGGCATCCGCCAAGAGATGGAGCGCGACGACACGGTCGTCTTCTACGGCCAGGACGTGGCCCCGAGCGACGAGGACCCGCTGGTCCAGGCGTTCGGGCGCGACCGTGTCCGGGTCTCGCCGATCTCCGAGACGGCGGAGATCGGGATGGCGGCGGGCCTGGCGCTGGCCGGCTATCGGCCGATCGTGGAGTTGCTGATGGCCGAGTTCATGCTCGTGGCGATGAACCAGGTCGTCAACGAGGCGCCGCGCCTGCGGTACATGAGCGGGGGCCGTGTCAAGGTTCCGGTCGTGTTCAAGGCCGGCTACGGGTTCACCGCCGGCTGGGCCGGACAGCACACCGGCTCGATCTACGGGATGTTCATGGGCTTCCCGGGGCTGAAGATCGCGATGCCCGCCACGCCGGCCGACGCCAAGGGGCTGATGGCGAGCGCCGTGCGCGACGACAACCCGGTCTGCTACTTCATCAACTACCTGCTGGTGCTCGAGCACGGCGACGTGCCCGAGGGCGAGCACCTCGTCCCGTTCGGCGAGGCCGCCGTCCGGAGATCAGGGTCGGACGTCACGATCGTGGCCACCGGGTGGACGGTCGGGCGCGCGCTGGCGGCGGCCGAGACGCTGGCCGGAGAGGGCATCCAGGCCGAGGTGATCGACCCGCGCACGCTGAACCCGCTCGACACCGCGACGATCCTCTCCTCGGTCGACAAGACCGGGCGGCTCGTGGTCGTCGACCAGGGGACGCGTCACGGCGGCGCGTCCGGGCCAATCGCCGCGGAGGTCGCCGAGCACGGGTTCGGTTCGCTCAAGGCGCCGATCGCGCAGGTCACCGCGCTCGACGTGACCGTGCCTTACAGCGAGCCGATGGAGGCCTTCGTGCTGCCCAACGAGGAGAAGATCGCCGGCGCGGTCCGGCAGGTGCTGGGCGAGGCGCCCGTCCCGGCGTAGGGCCAGTCACGTGGGGGAGCTCGACGCCGAGTCGGGGCGTGATCTGCTGCGCACGATGTGGCGGATCCGGCTGTTCGAGGAGCGGGTGGCGCAGCTCAAGCGCACGCTCGTGGTTCACGGCCTGATCCACCTGAGCATCGGCGGCGAGGGCGTGGCGGCGGCGGTGTGTGGCCAGCTGCGCGACGACGACGCCGTCTACAGCGGGCACCGCGCGCACGGGCATGCGATCGCCAAGGGAGCCCCGCTCGATCGGATGATGGCGGAGCTGATGGGCCGCGACACCGGACTGTGCCGCGGCCTCGGCGGTTCGATGCACCTGGTCGACGCCGAGCACGGGTTCATGGGCGCCACCGGGGTGGTCGGCGGCAACCTGCCGCTGGCGCTCGGGACCGCGTTGACCAATCAGTTAGAGCGGACCGACAAGGTCACGGTGGTGTTCTTCGGCGACGGCGCGGTCCAGGCCGGGCATTTCAACGAGTCGATCAACCTGGCCGCGCTGTGGCGGCTGCCGGTGATCTTCGTGTGCGAGAACAACGGCTTCGCGGAGTTCACCTCGCGCGACGAGCACTCGACGATCGAGCGCGTGAGCGACGTGGTCGCGCCGTACGGGTTCGACCGGGAGACCGTCGAGGGCAGCGACCCGGCGGCGGTGTACGAAGCGTTCGGCCGGATGCTCGAGTCGGCGCGGGGCGGCGCCGGACCGTTCCTGCTCGAGTGCCTGACCTTCCGCCGGCGCGGCCACTACGAAGGCGACCAGCAGAAATACCGTGACGACGCAGCCGAGGAGGAGTGGGCGCGCCGCGACCCGATCGCGCGGTTGACCGAGCGCTTCGTCGACGACGAGACGGCGGCCGAGATCGAGCGTGAGGCCGCGGCGGAGGTCGAGGAGGCGGTCCGGTTCGCGCGTGACAGTCCGTTTCCGGACCCGGCGATCGCGGCGCAGCTGGTGTACGCCGAATGAGCACCGAGGCCACCTTCGTCGAGGCCGTCAATCGCACCCTCGCGCAGGCGATGCGCGAGGACGAGCGGGTGATCGTGCTGGGCGAGGACGTGGCCGAGGGCGGTCCCTACCTGGTGACCGCCGGGCTGTCCGAGGAGTTCGGGCGCGAGCGCGTGCGCAACACCCCGATCAGCGAGGGCACGGTGTGCGGGGTGGCGGTGGGCGCCGCGCAGTCGGGTCTCAAGCCCGTGGTGGAGATCATGTTCATCGACTTCATCACGCTGGCGCTCGACCAGCTGGTCAATCAGGCGGCCAAGGCGCACTTCATGTCCGGCGGCCAGCTGTCCGTGCCGCTCGTCCTGCGCACCCAGGGCGGGACCGGGCAGCGCAACGGCGCCCAGCACTCGCAGAGCCTCGAGGCGTGGCTGACGCACGTGCCGGGGTTGAAGGTCGTGATGCCGAGCGGCGCGGCCGACGCGGCCGGGTTGTTGCGCTCGGCGATCGACGATCCGAACCCGGTCGTGTTCGTCGAGAACAAGTCCCTGTACTTCCGGCGCGAGCCGATCGCCGAGGAGCCCGAGCCGATCCCGCTGGGCCGCGCCCGCACGGTGCGACCCGGCCGGGACGTGACGATCGTGGCGCTGTCGCGGATGGTGGCGGACGCGCACGAGGCCGCGGAGCGGCTGGCGGCGGAGGGCGTGGACGCGGAGGTGATCGATCCCCGAACGCTCGTGCCGCTCGACCTCGACACGCTCGCGCAGTCGCTCCGGCGGACCGGGCGGGCGGTCGTCGCGCACGAGGCGGTCGCCGCCGGCGGCTTCGGGGCCGAGCTGGCCGCCCAGCTCCAGGCGGCGGCGTTCGACTACCTGGAGGCCCCGATCCAGCGCGTGGGCGCGCCGTTCACGCCGGTGCCGGTCAGTCCCGGGCTCGAGGACGCCTACCGGCCGGGAGCTGAGGAGATCGTGCGGGCGGCCCGGGTCGCGTTGGAATGGGGCCAGTACGACGTCGAGCCGTGGGAGAAGGGTGCGCTCGCGGGACCGCCGTGACGCCGCGGGCGTGCGCCTAGGCGGGCTCGAGCTCGCCGTTGCCGGGCAGGGCGAGCAGCGAGGCGCCGGGCACCTGCTCGAGCAGGCCGCGGTGACCGAGCACGATCTCGAGGTTCGTGAGCGACAGGCGCGCGTGCTCGCGCGCGACACTGTCGGCGCGCGCTCCCTCGCGCCGCTCGATCGCCTCGGCCAGCCACAGGTGCTGGCGGTGGGCGATGACGAGGATCTCGCGCGACTCGGGCAGCTGGGCGTGCTGGAGGACCAGCGCGCTCGGGCTGGCGAACGGCAGCGACAAGACGCTCTCCAGGGTGCGCTCGAGCAGGGGGCTGTCGGCCATCTTCAGGAGCCGCGCGTGGAACAGCTCGTTGAACGCGACGTAGCGCTCGAACGACTCGTAGTCGGCCAGGTGGACGAGCGGCGCGACCGAGTCGTTGATCGAGTGCAGTGCGCGGATGTCCCGGCGCGACGCGCCACGCTCGGCGGCGAAGCGAGCCGCCGTGCCCTCGAGCACGCCGCGCAGCTCGATCGCGTCCCGGATGTCGGCTTGCGTGAAGGCCCGTACGGCGTACCCGCCGTGGGGAAGTCCGCGCAACAGCCCCTCGTGCTCGAGTGCGACCAGCGCGAGGCGCAGTGGGCTGCGCGAGACGCCGAGTCGATCGACCAGCCGCAGCTCGGACATCCGCTCGCCGGGCCGGAACTCGCCGGCCAGGATCTGCTCGCGCAGGCTGAGCAGCGCTCGGGTCATCTGGGTCTTGTTGGTTTGGTTGACCACCGGCGATCGCGAGTGTATTCCGGGCCGCTCCGTTGTATGCAGAAAGGGCGTGAGAGAACTCATGCAATCGATCTTTGTCGTCTCGTTAGGCATACATTGCATACATCTCGCGCGCTGAATAAGATCGTCGCCTCGCCACACCGGGGCGGGTCGACCGAATCAGTACGAGGAGGAGGACAAAGGTGAGGGTGATGTACAGGTACGCGCTACGCCTGCGCACAATGGTTGCGCTGGCCGCGCTCATCGGGGCTGCGCTGCTGGCCGGATGCGGTAGCAGCAGCAGCTCCACGTCGTCGTCGGCGGCGCCGGCGAGCTCAGGCACCAGCAGCGCGTCGAGTTCGAGCACGAGCTCAACCGCAGCCAGCTCGAGCGGTGGCTCGAGTGACACATCGAGCTGCGGCCCGAAGCCGGGCGTGGCGGCCAGCGGGACGCCGATCAACATCGGCACGATCGACACCAAGCAGCCGGGAACGGACTTCAGTGATGGTCCGAACATGATCAACGCGTACTTCGCGTGCGTGAACGCCAACGGTGGCGTGAACGGCCATCCGGTCAAGCTCTTCGTCGAGTACGACCAGACGCAGCCGGCGCAGATCGCGGCGGCGGCCAAGAAGCTGATCCAGTCCGACCATGTGGTCGGGATCGTCGGCGTGTTCGACCTGCTCGAGTGCACGATCGACCAGGCCTACTGGAAGCAACTCGGCATCTACGAGATGGGCGCCGGGATCGCACCGGAGTGCTGGTCCACACCAAACAGCGCCGCGGTCAACATGGGCCCGCGGTACAGCTCCGACGGCGCGGAGCAGTACGGCCTCAGCCAGCACCCGTCGAAGATCGTGTTCGTGCAGTCCAACGTCCCGGGCACCGGCTACATCGCCGCGGGCCCGACGGCGCTGGCGAAGGCGGCGGGCGTGCCGATCACGGCGCTGACCGAGAACGTGCCGATCAACGACGCAAACTCGGTGGCGCTCGACCTGGTCAACAAGGCCGGCTCGAACGGCTGGGTGGTGCTGAACTTCACTCCGCCTGAGGCGCTGGTGATCCTCCAGGCCGCCCAGAAGCTGGGCCTCGAGGACCGGGTCAAGGGTTGGGGCTGCTCGACCCCGTGCAACACGGACTTCCTGGCGAGCGCGCTGGGACCGAAGTGGAACCACAAGCTATTCGTCAACGCGGAGCTGACGTCGGCCGACGACCACAACGGCCCGGAGATGCAGCTCTACAAGAACATCCTCAAGCAGTACGGATCGGCCGTCGCCGGCGGGATCGGCTCGTTCAGCCAGATGGGCTACCTGCTCGGGAAGTTCTCGGTTGACGCGCTGCAGAAGGTGACCGGGCCGTACACGATCGCGAGCGTCAACGCGGCGTTCAAGAACATCAAGGACGAGAAGACCGAGCTGCTGTGCCAGCCGTGGGTGTACGGGGACTACCCGCTGCACATCCCGAACAACGCGGACTTCACCACGACCCCGGACAACGGGAAGATGGTGACGGCCCAGGGATGCTTCAACGTCTCCTCGGACGATCCGCAGATCGCGCAATACCGCGCTGCCGCGGGCACCGCGCCGTCGACCAATCCGCCCACGGGCTAAGGAGTAGGCTGGCTGCCAGAACTCATGATCAGGGCGTCCTAAGGATCCATGCCAAGCACGACTGACCTCGAACAGTTCCTGATCACCGGGCTGTCCCTCGGCGGGGTGTATGCCCTGTCGGGGGTCGGCATGGTGGTCCTGTACCGAGCGACCGGAGTGCTGTACCTGGCCTTCGGCGCGGTTGGTGCAATGGGCGCCCTGATCGCCTGGCAGCTGTCGATGCAGGACCACTGGAACATCTGGCTGTCGTTCGTGGTGGCGATCCTGTTCAGCGGCGTGATCACGCTCGTCTACGGGATGGTCTTCGGGCCGGCGCTGGCGGCGCGCGACTCGTTGGTCAAGGCCACGGCGACCCTCGGTCTGTTGCTTATCCTGCTCGGGGTGATGGACCTGCTGTGGCCCTCGAGCGGCGGCGCGTCGCGGGCGCTGACGATCCCGACCGACAACAACACGTTCCAGGTCGGGGAGATCTCGGTGACGTACACGAACGTGATCGCGCTGGTCCTGGGCCTGGTGATCACGATCGTGACCGCGGCGTTCCTGCGCTTCAGCAAGCTCGGGACCGCGATGCGGGCGATGGCCAACGACCGCGAGATCACCGCCGCGCTGGGCGTTCCCGTCCGGCGGGTGGAGGCTGCGGCCTGGTTCGGCTGCGGCGTGCTCTCGGGGGTGGCCGGGGTGCTCCTGGCCGACCTGGTCGCGCTCGACTCGACCAGCCTGACCTTCCTGATCATCTCCACGCTGGCGGCGACCCTCGTGGCACGGCTGCGCTCGATCCCGGTCACGTTCGTGGCCGCGCTGGTGATCGGGCTGATCACCGCCGAGCTGACCCCGGTCTCCTCGCTCTCGAACTATCGCGACGCGACTCCGTTCGTGGTCGCGGCGATCGCGCTGCTGGTGCTCAACCGCCGGCGCGTGATCTCGGTCGGGCGGCAGGGGGTGTAGACGATCGAGTCGGGCGTCAAGGCGGAGACGGGTACGACGGACGCTTCAGCCGAGGCGGCCGGCGGCTCGGGCGGATCCGCGATCTCGGCGGCCCGGGCAGGGCGCCGAGTCGAGCCACGCTCGATGGTGCGCCCGGCGGTGATCACCGCCCTGGTCGCGCTCGCGTTCCTGTTCATCCCATCGATCTTCAGCCTGTACTACGTCGACGCCTGGACCCAGGTGGCGATCTACTCGATCGTCACGCTCGGACTCGGCGTGCTGGTGGGACGCGTCGGCATGGTGTCGCTCGGCCAGGGAGCCGTGCTGGCGATGGGGGCGTGGGTGTCCGCGCGCCTGCTGTTCGCCACCGGGCTCCCCTTCCCGCTCGTCCTCCTGTTCGGAGGGCTGATCACCATGGTCCTGGGCACGCTGGTCGGCCTGCCGGCCCTGCGCATGAGCGGGCTGTACCTGGCCCTGATCACGCTGATGCTGGCCGGCGCGATCACGGTCGTGCTCCAGAACATCAACTTCCCCAACGGCGGCCACGGCTTCACCGGCTACAACGGCAGCACGGTCCACATCCCCCCGATCCGGCGGCCGGCGATCGCCACCACCGATCCCGCCTTCTTCCGCTACTGCGTGATCGTCGCCGTGCTGATGTTCCTGCTCGTGCTCGTGCACCTGCGTGGACGGCCGGGCCGGGCGTGGGCCGCGATCCGCCAGAGCGAGGCGGCTTCGCTCGCCGGCGGGATCAACACCACGCTGTACAAGCTGTGGGCGTTCGCGCTGGCGTCGTTCGTCACCGGCGTGGCCGGGGGCCTGGTCGCCGGAAGCTACCGCTTCCTGAACTCGCTGACGTTCTCCGAGTCCGACTCGATCACGCTGCTCGCCGTGGTGCTGATGGGCGGCGCGTACAGCCTGACCGGCGCCGTCGTGGCCGCGATCCTGCTCAAGTTCCTGCAGGCGCTGCTGAACGACTGGGGGGTGTCGCCCGACTGGCTGACGATCCTGTTCGGCATCGGCGTGCTCCAGGTGCTGACCACCGCGCCGCGCGGGATCGTGGAGCAGATGCCGAAGGACATCGCCAACCTCGTGAGGCTGATTCGCGGGCTGTTCAGCCGGCCGAGCACGGCACAGGAGCCAGCGGAGTGATCGAGGTCTCCGACCTGACCGTGCGCTTCGGCGGCGTGCTCCCGCTCGACGGCATGACGGTCACATTCGAGCGCGGGACGTGCGGCCTGATCGGGCCCAACGGTGCCGGCAAGACGACCTTCTTCAACGTGCTGAGCGGTTTCGTCAAGCCGGTCAACGGCAGCGTGCATGCGTTCGGCGAGGACCTTCTGAAGATGGCGCACTACCGTCGCGCGCGCTGGGGGGTGCGTCGGACGTTCCAGACCGAGCAAGCGATCGAGGAGCTGTCGGTCTACGACAACGTGGCGATGATCCACGAGCACTCGAAGATGACCGGCGGCTCGCGGCGCGACGACGTGCTCGGCGCGATCGAGTTCGTCAAGCTGGACATCGACCCGTACGCCAAGGTCGGGAGCCTGGGCGCGGCCCAACGGCGCCTGGTCGAGGTGGCCCGGGCCGTCGTCGGCAAGCCGCGCCTCGTGCTGCTCGACGAGCCCGCCGCCGGACTGCCCGATGAGGAGACCGCGCTGCTCGGGGACGTCATCCGCGCCATCCCGGAGCACATGGGCGCGCTGGTGATCCTCGTCGACCACGACATGAGCCTGGTCTCGCACTGCTGCGAGGTCACCGCGGTGCTCGACTTCGGCAAGCTGCTCGCCTCCGGTCCGACCGAGGAGGTGCTCCGCGACGAGCGGGTCATCCGCGCGTACCTCGGTACCGAGGAGGTGGCGGCGTGAGCGAGACGCGCGATGCGCTGAGGATCGAAGGACTGTCGGTCGCGCGCGGCGGTCGCACCGTCGTGCGCGAGGTGTCGCTCGAGATCACCGCGGGCGAGGTGACCGCGCTCCTCGGTCCCAACGGCGCCGGCAAGTCCAGCATGGTGCTCGCGATCGGCGGCATCTTGAAATCCCTGGGCGGGAAGATCCTGCTCGACCAGAACGACTTCGCCGGCCGCCGTCCCGAGCGGATCCGCGCAGCCGGGATCGCGATCGTGCCCGAGGGACGGCGCCTGCTCCCCGAGCTGACCGTGGCCGAGAACCTCACCGTGGCCACGTACACGCTGTCGGGCGCCGACGCCGAGGCGGGACGCGCGCGCTCGCTCGAGATGTTCCCCGAGCTCGAGAAGCGCCTGGACTACCCGGCTCGCTCACTCTCGGGCGGCGAGCAGCAGATGGTCGTGCTCGCCCAAGCGCTCGTGTCGCACCCCCGGTTCGTGATCATCGACGAGCTGTCGCTCGGGTTGGCGCCGGTGGTGGTCAACCGCCTCATCCCCACCATCAAGGCGATCGCCGAATCTGGCATCGGGGTGCTGCTGATCGAGCAGTTCGCCACGGTGGCACTCGGGCTGGCCAACCGCGCGTACATCATGGAGAACGGCCGGATTCAGTTCTCCGGCCAGGCCAGCCAGCTGCGCGAGAACCCGGAGCTGCTCCAATCGGCGTATCTGCTGCGGGGTCTGAACGGCTCGACCGCCTCGGCCGGGTTGGCCGGGTCGGCCGGTGGATCGGCGCCGGCGAGCGCCGCCCCGCCGTCTTGATGACGGTCCGAGGTCTCGAGCACTTCCTGGTGCTCGCAGACGACATCGACGTCACGCGCGACTTCTACCGCGATGTGGTGGGGCTTTCGGTCGGGGATCGGCCTCCCTTGGCCTTCCCGGGGTACTGGCTGTACGGCGGCTCGGGTGCCGCGTGCGTCCACATCGCCGAGCGTCGCTCGTACGCCAAGCATGCCTCTGGTTTGGGGTTGTCGGTGCCGGAGCGCGATCCGGGGGTCGGACCCGTCGACCACGTGGCGTTCAACGCCGGCGACTGGGATGGGTTGATGGCCCGGCTCGGGCGGTTTGACGTGCCCGCGGTGACGAATGCCGTCCCGGGAGGGCCGCGCCAGGTGTTCATCGAGGATCCGAATGGGGTGCGGGTAGAGATCAACGTGTGGGACCCTGAAACGGATCAAGCGAGGTAGTCGATGGCCGATACGGCGACTGCGACAAGAGCCGGGCGTCGGACGACGCCCCCGTTCCGAGCCGACCACGTCGGAAGCCTGCTGAGGCCGCCCGAGCTGCTGGCCGCGCGGTCGGACTGCCAGGCGGGCACGATCGGAACAAGGGCGCTGCGCGCGGTGGAGGACGAGGCGATCCGGGACGCGGTCAAGCTCCAGCGCGAGGTCGGCCTGCAGACCGCGACCGACGGAGAGTTCCGCCGCACGACCTGGCACATGGACTTCATCTACGAGATCGGCGGGATCGAGCAGGCGCCCGGCGACCTCAAGGTCCAGTTCCGCAACGAGGAGGGAACCGTCGAGTGGACGCCGGTGGCGCTCCACGTGACCGAGAAGCTCCACCTCGACCACACGATCTTCGGTGATGCGTTCCGGTTTCTGCAGGATGCGGTCGAGCCGGGCCAGACGCCGAAGCTGACGATCCCCTCGCCGAACATGGTCCATTACCGCGGCGGGCGGGCGGCGGTCGACGAGCGGATCTACCCCGACATGGAGGAGTTCTGGGCCGACCTGTGCGGGGTGTATGCCGAGGAGCTGCGCGAGCTCGGCGCGCTCGGGTGCACGTACCTTCAGTTCGACGACACGTCGCTGGCGTACCTGAATGACCCACGGCAGCGAGAGCAGATTGCCTCGCGCGGGACGAGCGACGTGGAGCACCTGCACGAGCGCTACGTGCGCAACATCAATCTGGCGCTCGACGGCCGTCCCCCCGGGATGGCGGTGACGACCCACCTGTGTCGCGGGAACTTCCGGTCCTCCTGGGCGGCCGAGGGCGGCTACGACTTCGTGGCCGAGGCGCTGTTCGGCGGGCTCGGCGTCGACGGCTTCTTCCTGGAGTACGACGATGCGCGCTCCGGCGGTTTCGAGCCACTGCGCTTCGTGCCGCCCGGCAAGTACGTGGTGCTGGGGCTGGTCACGACCAAACGAGGCGAGCTCGAGTCCAAGGACCTTTTGAAACGCCGGATCGAGGAGGCCGCCCAGTACGTGCCGATCGACCAGCTGTGCCTGTCCCCGCAGTGCGGCTTCTCTTCGACCGTCGAGGGCAACACGCTGACCTACGACGAGCAGCGCGCGAAGCTCGAGCTGATCGTGGAGACCGCGGCCGAGGTTTGGGGTTGACGTTGGCGTACGGGGCGATTGACTGATGCGGGCGGCGGTTACCGAGGGCGTGGGGTCGATGGCGTTGCTCGACCGTCCGGCCCCCGGCGAGCCCGGACCGGGACAGGTGGTGGTGGCGCCCGAAGCGGTCGGGATCTGCGGCTCGGACTACCACTTCTTCGCCGGCGAGCTGTCCGAGGAAGCCGGCGGGTCCCAGTTCCCGCGGGTCCAGGGGCACGAGGTCGGCGCCACGGTGGTGGCGGTCGGACCCGATTCCCGGGGTTCGCTGGCGGTCGGCCAGCGCGTGGCGCTGCTGCCGCTTCACGCGTGCGGGCACTGCTATCCGTGCAGCGTCGGGCGCCCCAACACGTGCGACAACTTCCAGCTGATCGGGATCCACGTCGACGGGGGGCTGCAGGAGCAGTTGACGGTTCCGCAGGCGCAGGTGTACCCGATCGCGGTTTATGACCCCGCGGTGGCGGCGCTGGCCGAGCCGGTGTCGATCGCGGTGCGCGCGGTCAACCGCGCGCGGGTTGCGCCTGGCTCCGACGAGCGCGTGGTGGTCCTGGGGGCGGGGCCGATTGGGCAGTGCATCTGCCTGGTGGCGCGCGAGCGCGGCGCTTCGGTGCTGGTGGTCGACCTGCAGGAGGGCCGTCTGGCGCTGAGTCGGTCGATGGGGGCCGAGACGCTGGTGTGGACGAGCCCGGTCGAGGTGGTCGCGGCAGCGCGTAATTGGGGGGGCGAGGGCGGCCCGCCTGTGGCGATCGACGCGACCGGCGCGCCGGCGGCGGTGCGCGCGATGGTCGAGATGGTCGCCTCGGCGGGACGCGCGGTCCAGGTCGGCATGTCCGGCGAGGAGGTCACGCTGCGGCTCGGCAGCCTGACCGAGAAGGAGCTCGACCTGCTCGGCGTGAGCTGCTGCAACGCGGAGGAGTTCGGCGACGCGGTGGCGGTCGTCGAGCGCAATGCGGAGCTGCTCCGAGGGCTGGTCAGCCACCGGTTCGCGCTGGAGCGCGCGCCGGAGGCGCTGCGGTTCGCCATGGACAACCCGACCGAGGTGATGAAGGTCGTCATCGGTGGCGCGTGACGCGTCGGTGACGCTTCGGTTAGTGGCCCGTTAGCTTGGCTACGAGGACCGGTTAAGGTGCCGCGCGCCGCGGCCGATGACCGGACTGCCGTGCTTATGCTCGTCGTACCAGCAGCGTGAATGGGAGAGGGTCCCTGGTGCGACGTTCGAGGGCTTCGGCGAGGAGGCGGCGGCGGGCTGAAGCGGTCCGCTTCCTGTCGGCGGTGACCGGGCTCGCCGTGCTCGCCGCGATGCTCGTTCCGCTGGCCCTGCCCAACCGGGCCGGTATCAACCGCGCCGACGCGGGCTCACCCCACCGTGGCGCATCGAGCGCCGCGCGACCCCAACGCCGACCGCGTCCCGATTCGACGGGCACCCCCCAGGCAACGGTCACAATCGGCCCGGGAGCGAGCACCGCGCCGGTCCCGAGCTCGTACTTCGGCATCTCGACCGAGTACTGGACTCTGCCGCTGTTCGAGCGCAACACACCGGTGTTCGACCGCGTGCTCGCGCTGTTGCACGTGCGGGGCGACGGACCGCTCCTGCTGCGGATCGGCGGCGACTCGGCCGACCACTCGGTCTGGCGGCCGCGCTGGAAGCACATGCCGGATTGGGCCTACGCGCTGACCCCGGGCTACCTGAAGCACCTCCGGGCCCTGGTCGAGCGCGATCGCGTCAAGTTGATCGTCGATCTCAACCTGCTCACCGACACGCCGGTTACCGCCGCCGCGTGGGCGCGGGCCGCGGAGACCGCGCTGCCGCGCGGCAGCATCGTCGGGTTCGAGGTAGGCAACGAGCCCGACCTCTACGACCGCCGCTACTGGGTGGACACCGTCGCGTCATCGCCGTTCCAGTCCGACGCAATGCCGCTCGAGCTGATCCCTGACACCTACGTGCAGGACTTCGCCGACGACGCGCGGGTGCTGGGCGAGGCCGCGCCGGACATCCCGCTCGTGGGGCCAGCGGTGGCGCACCCGCGGGTCGGCCTTCCGTTCATCACCACGCTGATCGAGGCTGAGCGGCCGGAGCTCGGGGCGGTGAGCGCTCACCTCTACCCGTACTCGCAATGCATCCGGAACCCGCGCTCGTCCAGCTACGCGACGGTCCCCCGGCTGCTGAGTCGTCACGCGGTAGCCGCGTTCGACACGGACATCGCCGATGCGGTCACCGTGGCGCACGCGGCCGGCCTGAAGTTCCGGCTGACCGAGTTCAACTCCGTCACCTGCGGTGGGAAGCCCGGTGTCAGCAACACCTTCGCCACCGCCCTGTGGGCGCCGGACGCGCTGTTCACCGCGATGCGCGCGGGCGCCGACGGCGCCAACCTGCACGTGCGCGCGAGCACGGTCAACGCGCCGTTCGCGATCACCAAGGGCGGCCTGAGTGCGCGTCCGCTGCTCTATGGCCTAATGCTGTTCAACCGCACGCTCGGGCCGCAGGCTCGCCTGGTCCGCCTGCACCTCACCGCGCCGCGCTCGCTCGACCTGAGCGCGTGGGCGGTCCAGATCCGCGGCAAGATCCTGCACGTGCTGCTGATCGACAAGGGCAGGCGCACGGTGCGGGTCGAGCTGCACCTGCCCACGAGCGCGCCGGCGAGCGTCCAGCGGCTGCTCGCCCCCTCGCCCTATTCGCGCTACGGCGTCACACTGGCCGGACAGCACCTCAATTACGCGGCCAACTGGACCGGCTCCAAACGCCTCGGACAGGTCACGGCCGGCGCGCGCGGGTACAGCGTCGTCGTCCCCCGGCACACCGCGGCCTTGCTGTCGGTCGCGCTCTCCTCGCCGCGCCGGACGCGCCGGCGCGCCGTCTCAGAACACCACCGTCGTGCCACCGTGGCGCAGGACGCGGTCCTGGCAGTGCGCCTGAACCGCTCGCGCAAACACTAGGCGCTCCACGTCGGCCCCCAGCTGCGCCAGGCCTGCGGCGTCGTCGCGGTGGGTGACCCGCATCACGTCCTGCTCGATGATCGGGCCGGCGTCGAGCTCCTCGGTCACGTAGTGCGCGGTGGCGCCGACCAGCTTGACGCCGCGCTCCTTGGCGCGCTGGTAGGGATTCGCGCCCGCGAAGGCGGGCAGGAACGAGTGGTGGATGTTGATGACGGGCACGCCGACCCGATCGAGGAACTCCGGCGAGAGGACCTGCATGTAGCGCGCCAGCACGACGAGGTCGCAGCACCCGTCGAGCAGCTCGAGCTGCCTGGCCTCGGCCTCCTCCTTTTGGCCCTTCTCAACCGGCACGTGGTGGTAGGGCACGTCGAACAGCTGCACGTCCTCGCGCAGGTCCGGGTGGTTGGAGATCACCTGCACGATCGCCGCCTCGAGCTCGCCGCGCCGCCAGCGCCACAGCAGGTCGAGCAGGCAGTGGTCGTAGCGCGAGACGAGCACCGAGATCCGCTTCGGACGCGCGGAGTCCCACAGCCGCCAGGTCATGTCGAGCGGCTCGGCCACCTTCATGCCGAAGCGCTCGGCCAGGCCGTCGCGTCTTTCGGGCGCGAGCGCGAACTCCATACGCAGGAAGAACGTGCCACCCTCGGGGTCGGTCGAGTACTGGTCGGAGCGGACGATGTTCGCGCCGCTCTCGTACAGGAAGCGCGAGACGCCGGCGACGATTCCCGGCCGATCAGGGCAGGAAATCAGCAGTCGCAGCAGCCCCGGCGCCGCCGCGCTAGCGGTCATCGAGCCCTGCTCACGACGCTTCGAGCGGCACCGGCACGTGGTCGAACTGGGTGTAGCGGCGAAGCTCCTCGACGCGGAGGTCGATCTCGGCGGCGGACAAGCGCTCGACCCGTTCGGTGCCGAACTCCTCGACGCAGTACGAGGCCAGCGCGGTCCCGTAGGCCATCGCCTGGCGCAGGATCGGCTCGGTCCCCGTCCCGTCGAGGTGGCGCGCGATGTAGCCCACGAAGCCGCCGGCGAACGTGTCGCCCGCGCCGGTCGGATCGACGACCGTCTCGAGCGGGTACGCCGGCAGGGCGAAGAACTGATCCGAGGTCATCAGCGCCGCGCCGTACTCGCCCTGCTTGGCCACGACCACCGAGGGGCCCAGCTCCATCACCTCGCGCGCCGCCCCGACCAGGCTCGGGCGCTCGGTCAGCTGACGCAGCTCGGCGTCGTTGAGGATCACGCAGTCGACGCGCCGGATGACCTCCAGCAGCGCGTCGCGCGCGCTGTCGATCCAGAAGTTCATCGAGTCCATCGCGACGAACTTGGTCTCGCCGCACTGCTCCATCACGCTCAGCTGAAGCTCGGGCTGGATGTTGGCCAGGAACAGCACGTCGCACTCGCGCGAGGGCCCAGACAGGTGCGGCTGGAAGTCCTGGAACACGTTCAGTTGGGTGTCGAGCGTCTCGCGCGAGTTCAGGTCCCAGCCGTACTCGCCGGCCCAGAAGAACGTCTTGCCATCCGCGACCCGCTCGATGTCCGCGACGTCGGTTCCCCGCTTGGCGACGACGGCGAGGTCGTCGTCGCTGAAGTCGGCGCCGACGCGGCCGACGACGTGAACCTGGTCGAAGAACGACGCGGCCAGAGCGAAGTACGACGCGGCGCCACCGAGCATCCGCTCGCGCACGCCGAACGGCGTCTTGACCGCGTCGTACGCGACCGACCCGACGACCGTGATGCTCACGCGCCGACGACCTCGGGCGTGCCCAGCCCGGCGGCGGCGCGGAGGGCGTCGGCCTTGTCGGTCCGCTCCCAGGTGAAGTCTGCGTCCTCGCGGCCGAAGTGGCCGTACGCGGCGGTCTTCTGGTAGATCGGCCGGTGCAGGCGCAGGTAGTCGCGGAACGCGCCGGGCCGCAGGTCGAAGTGCTCGCCGATCAGCTCGAGGATCCGCGAGCGCCCGATCTTCTCGGTGCCGAACGTCTCGATCATCACCGACACCGGATGCGCGACGCCGATCGCGTACGCGACCTGCACCTCGGCACGGTCGGCCAGCCCCGCGGCGACGACGTTCTTGGCCACGTAGCGCGCCGCGTAGGCGGCGCTCCGGTCGACCTTGCTCGGATCCTTACCCGAGAACGCGCCACCGCCGTGGCGGGCCATACCGCCATAGGTGTCGACGATGATCTTCCGGCCGGTGAGCCCGCAGTCCCCCATCGGACCGCCGATCACGAACCGACCGGTGGGATTGACGAGCAGGTTGCGGCGAAGCTTCTTGACGTCGTATAGCTCTTCGGGCAGCTCGGGCTCGACGACGTGCTCCCACAGATCGTCCTTCAGCAGCGACTCCGCCCCGTCGCGGTGCTGGGTCGAGATCAGCACTTTCTCGATCTCGACCGGGCGCCCGTCGACGTAGCGCACGGTCACCTGCGTCTTGCCGTCCGGGCGCAGGTAGGGCAGGATCTCGGCCCGCCGCACGGCCGCCAGCCGCTTGGCCAACTTATGCGCCAGCGAGATCGGCAGCGGCATCAGCTCCTCGGTCTCGTTCGACGCGTAGCCGAACATCATCCCCTGATCGCCCGCGCCGGCGACGTCGAGCAGGTCCTCATCCTTCTCGTTGGTGCGGGACTCATACGCGCGGTCGACACCCTGGGCGATGTCGGGCGACTGCTTGTCGATCGCGTTGATCACCGCGCACGTGTGGTAGTCGAACCCGAACTCGGCGTCGGTGTAGCCGATCCGCTTGATCGTCTCCCGCGCCACCTCCTGGATGTCGACGTACGTCGTCGTGGTGATCTCGCCCGAGACCACCACGAGGCCCGTGTTCACCAGCGTCTCGCAAGCCACCCGCCCCAGCGGGTCGTCGCGCAGAACAGCATCGAGCACGCCATCGGAGATCTGGTCAGCGACCTTGTCCGGGTGCCCCTCGGTTACGGACTCCGACGTGAACAGGTACTCGTTGTCGGCGTGGGTCATGCGCTTCTACCTTCCTTACGGGTGATCTCGAGCAGATAAGCAGCCATTACATCCGTCCCGCCGAGCTTCAGGTGGTAGGCGTCGGAGAGTTCCTCGACCCGGGCGATCTGATCGCGCGCGTCATTGAACAGCTCCGTGAACTCGAACAGACCGAAGTCCACAACGCGAGCCTGATAGCCCAGGCGGTCCAGCAGCTGGGTGGTTCGCCGCTCGCCGATGATAGACAGTTGCATCACGTATGCGGTGCCGTCATCGGCCAGCGCCTCGGGGAGCATTCGGAACAGATGGTCGATCAGGCTCCTCCCCCAGTAGTCGAGGGGACGGTGGGAGACGACCGGCTCGAACGGATCCACCGGGGTCTGGTACAGGCTTGCGACGATCACGTCGTAGCGCTCCTCGGGGACCCAGGGATAGAGGTCCTGTACGGACGCAGTGACGCGGTCGGCGACGCCGTTGCGAAACGCGTTGGTCATGGTGTTCGTAATCGCAGCGCTGTTGATGTCGATGGCATGAACGTGGGCGGCACCGTTCCGCGCAAGCTGAACCGTGAGCAGGCCCGTCCCGCATCCAATGTCCAAACAACGCTGGTGAGCCCCCACCGCTTCCTGGTGCAGGAATTTCCACACCATCATGCTTCCTTGGGTCGGGACGAACACGCCGGGCTCGCACGTGATGTCGGGGAGATCGAGCGGGTACATCGGCCGGCCGCGCGAGTCGCTCCAGCGCGGGGCCGGGCGCTGGCGGGAGTCGATCACGATCGGCCCCGCGCCCTCGTCGGGCATGGCGTCGGGCCGGGCGTGCCCGGGCTTGGTCGGCTCGAGCGCCGCACGCGCCGCCGCGATCTGCTCGGGACCAACCCCGCAGCAGCCGCCCACGATCTGCGCGCCCTCCTCGCGCCAGCGCAGGGCGAGCTCGGCGTACTCGTCGACGCCCACGCCGGCCTCGTGGCGCCACCCGGCCTCCGACAGGTAGCCGAGGTTCGGGTACACGCCGAGCGGCAGGTCGGTGAAGTCGCGCAGCCAGGCCAGCATGCCGGTGACGTGGTCGGGTGGCAGGCAGTTGATCGCCAGCGCGCCGACGCCCATCTCCTCGAAGCGCCGCGCGGCCCGGCCGAACGCGTCGCCCTCGGGGCCACCCCAATGCTCGCCGTACACGCCGCACACCCCGTGGCGGCAGCGGCGGAAGCTCAGCCATACCGGTAGGCCGGTGTCGAGCAACGCCTCCACGGTCGCGTACGTGGAGGTGCGCACCAGCGTCAGCGTCTCGACCAGGATCAGGTCGGGTGGATCGTGCTCGAAGGCCCGCGCGAGAAGGCGGATCGTCTCGCGCCCATCCGGCGTGTCGACGTCGCTGTTGATGCTGAAGGCGACCGCGACCTCGTCCTCCCGGCCGCCTTCGGCCGCCGCCTCGCGCGCCAGCCGGACGCCGCGGCGGGCCACGTCCATCCAGTGGACGGGCTCGTTGGTATCCCACAGTGTGCCGCGGCCGTTCCGCAGCGCGGTGGCCAGACCCCACGTGTCGGTGCAGATCACGTCGCACCCGACGTCGACATAGCGGCGATGCACGGACTTGACGCTGGGCGGCGACTCGAGCAGCGCGGTAAGTCCCCACAGATGCTCCTCGAGCTCGGGTCGCTCGCCGGCGACTCGAATCAACTCGGTTCCGGTCGCGCCGTCCATGATGACCGTGCGGTCGGTGGCGATCAGGCGGTTCAGCCGCTCGTAGCGGCTCTCGGCCTTTCCACCGCCTTCGATCGACGTGACGTGCAGGTGCGTCGTCATTCTCATCTCCCTCGTTGCCGGCTCGCGACCCGGCACAGCTTGCCTATCCGACAACCCAACCGCCACTCTCACAGCGCCGGATTACCCTAGACTTTAGAGAGGGCCTGAAGGCAAGGGTTGGCGAGGGAGTGATGATGGACCGTAATACCGCCCTTCTCTATCGGACAGGTAATTTCGGCACAAGGAGCAGGGCGGGGGGCCGGACACGGCGATACGTTCTGCGGCGTGTCCGCCACAGCTCGATCGCCGCTTTCGCTGGAGGCGGTCCTGGAACGCGCGGGCGCGGTGATGAGCACTCGAGCCGGTTGTGCCTTAGCGGTGCACTATGGGTCCGCCGCCGCGGAACTGGCGGTCTGCGTCAGGGCGGTCGGGCTCGGCAACCGCTCGGATCTCAGCACGTTGACGCTGGAGGCTCCGCCGGCTCAGCTGGCCGCGCTGATGCCCCGGCTCGTCGGCGCCAGCGTCGCGCCGGGCGGTCTCATCTCGAGCGCGAGCGCCTGGTGGTGCGGCGACGCGGCCAACCGGGTGATGGTGGTCTGCGACCCCCGCACCGGCACCCGGCTGGTCGATGCGCTGCACGCCGACGCCGCCCGGCACGTGGCCGTTCGCGACTGTTCGAGCGAGGTGATCGCGCTGTCGCTGCTCGGTCGCAACGCGAGCAAGGTTTTGGCCGCGCTCGGCGTCTACGGCCGGTCGGGGGACCCGCGCGAGGCCAAGCCGTTCGCGCGCACCTCGGTGGACGGGATCCCGGCCTGGTGGCTGCTCCAATCCGATCACCGCGCGCTGGCCCTCGTCGACCGCGAGCAGGCCGGCGAGGCGTGGCTGGCGATCGAGCGGGCCGGGCGTCCGTTCGGGATCAGCTGCGTCGGCGACGAGGCCGCCAGCCGGTACGCGCTGATGGAGCGCCTGCAGGCCACCACCCACATCTGAGTCTCGGATTCGGCGGGGCCGCGCGTGGCTGACGCGCCCGTGCCCCAGCGGGTCCTCGTCGACCTGCTCGCGCTCGAGCGCGAGATCGTGGAGGCTCACTACGTCCGCCGGTCCGACGCGCTGGAGCGCACCGCCGACGCGGTCAGGCGGCTGGGCGAGATCGGCTCGCCGCAGGGAATCCTCGACCGCGCCGCCGACGAGTTCGTTGCGAGCTCGGAGTTCGACCGGGCGATGCTCGGCGAGGTGCGGGGCGGAGCGCTGCACGTCCGCGCGATCTCCAGTGCCCAGGACCCGGCGTTGGCCGCCACGGCGCTCGAGGAGCTTCGTCGCGCGCCGATCGCGCTCGAATATCCCTCGATCGAGGACGAGGTCGCCCGCCGTCAGCGCACCGAGGTCGTCCTGGCGCGCGCCAACCGCTCGCGGGCCGCTCGCCGCCTGAGCGACGTGCTCGACTGGGACGGCTACGTGGTGGCCGCGGTGGTCGTGCAGGGCAACACGGTGGGGCTGCTGCACGCCGACGCATTTGGGACCGGCCGCACGCTGGACGCGCTCGACGCCGAGGTAGTGTCCCGCTACGCGGAGGGATTGGCGGGCGTGTTCGAGCGGGCGGTACTGCGCGAGATGCTCCAGCGCCATCACCATGAGCTGCGCTCGGCCGTCGGGTGGATGAGCACGCGGCTCGGTCAGCTCGCCACCGGTACCGGCGAGTGGGCGGCGCCGGGCGACGGAGCCGATCTGGCCGGCGCCGAGGGTCTCACCCCGCGCGAGCTCGAGGTGCTGCGGCTGCTCGCCAGGGGCCAGACCAACCTCGAGATCGCCCGCGCGCTGGTCGTCCGCGAGGGGACGATCAAGTACCACGTCAAGAACATCCTCCGCAAGCTGGGGGCGACCAGCCGCGCGGATGCGGTGTCGCGCTACGCGCGCGCGGCCGGCGTCGCGGTGGGCCCGGCGTGAGCGCTGCGGCCGGCCCGCTCGAGGAGGAGCTGGAGCGGCGGCTCGAGCTCGCGGCCGCCGAGGCGCGCCGGCTGCTTGAGCTGCCCGAGTCCGACGGCCCGACCGACCTCGCCGGCCTGCGCCGGCTGATCGAGCAGATGCGCGTGCAGCCGGGCGCCGGCGAGGAGGGCGAGGGCGGCGCGGCTGCGATCGAGGAGCAGGAGGGCGCGCTCGACCGGCTGCACCACCGGTTCCGGGCGCGCTTCGAGGCGCTCGAGCGAGTTCAGGCCGCGATCGGGGAGCTGCGCGAGGTCACCTCGCCGCGCGAGTTGCTGGCGCGCGCCCCGGCCGCCCTGTGCGCGGGCTCCGAGTTCGACCGCGCGATCGTGAGCCTGGTCAAGGGCGGGCGGATGGTGGCCGAGGCCGCCTGGTTCGCCGGCGCGGGCCGGGTGGCGGCGGCGACTCTGTCCGAGCTCCAGGCCAACCCGCTGCGGCTCGAGCACACGCTGATCGAGACCGAGCTGCTTCGCCGGCGCCGGGCCACGATCGTGCTCGACGCGCACGTGCACCCTCGGGTCGATCGGCGCACCGCGGAGCTGATGGGATGGCGCTCGTACGCCGCGGCGCCGATCGTGGTCGGCTCGCAGGTGGCCGGCGTGCTCCACGCCGACCGGGGCCCGGATCAGCCGCTCGACGTGCTCGACCGCGACGTCCTGTGGGAGTTCGCCACCGGCCTGGCCCAGACCTACGAGAGCGCGACGCTGCGGCGCACGCTGCGCGACGAGCGCGACCAGATGCGCGAGTTGCTCGAGTGGCTGCGGGTGCGCTCGACCGAGCTGACCGACGCGCCGGTCACGCTGGCCGCCGGCTGGGACACGCCGACGGCCCCGCCCGTGTCGCTCGCCGAGCAGGCCGCCGGCGGTCCGGGCGCCGGTCGGGATGACCGGGTCGTGTTCGAGGGCCTACTTACCCGCCGCGAACTCGACGTCCTGCGGCTGATGGCCGAAGGCGCCAGCAACCGTGCCATCGCCGACGCGCTGGTCATCTCGAGCGGAACGGTCAAGTTCCACGCCGGCAGCATCCTGCGCAAGCTGCGCGCCGCCAACCGGGCCGAGGCGGTGACGCGGTATCTCCGGCTGATGGGGATGCGCGTGCCGTAGCCGGGCCGTTTGGGAGATTGTCGGCGCCATGCGACGGTTATCTCCCGACGCGCCGGCGTCAGACCGCGAAGAAGACGGTCTCGTGCGGTCCCTGGAAGCGGATGTCGAACTGGTAGCCGCCGTCGACCGGCTCGGCCAGGAGCGTCGCGCGGCGCTCGACCGGCACCCGCGCCAGGACCGGATCGCCCGCGTTGGCCTGCACCTCGTCGGCGAAGTAGATGCGGGTGACCGAGCGGTGGAGCATCCCGCGCGCGAACACCGACACGTCGATGTGCGGCGCCTGGATCGTGCCGGCGAGTCCGGGGACCGGGCCCGGCTTGACGGTCAGGAGGTCGAACGAGCCGTCGCCGTCCTCCAGCCCGTAGCGGGCGAACCCGCGGAACCCGTCGAGCTGCGACGGGCCGCCGTGGCCGTGCATGTCGGCGAAGCGCCCGTGGCCGTCGGCCTGCCAGGTCTCGAGCAGGAAGTCCGGGATCGGGTCGCCGGCGCCGTCGTAGATCGTGCCGGTGATGTGGATCGCCCCGGGGGTGCCGTCGGGCACGACGAACGGGCCGACGTCGAACGGCAGGCCGATCGCGAAGTACGGCCCGACCGTCTGCGAGGGAGTGGTCTCGAAGATCACCTCAATGCTCCTCTTCGAACGGCGTCGCCCCGGGGCCGCGCAGGTAGATGTCGAACTCGTAGGCGTGAGCCCAGTTCGGCACCGTGTCGTGGATCGAGAAGCTCGAGATCATGCGCTCGCGCGCCTTCGGATCGCGGACCGAGTTGAAGATCGGGTCGAACGGGAAGAACGGGTCGCCCGGGAAGTACATCTGGGTGACCAGGCGCTGGGCGAAGGCCCGCCCGAGCAGCGAGAAGTGGATGTGCGCCGGCCGCCAGGCGTTGTAGTGGTTGCCCCACGGGTACGGCCCCGGCTTGATCGTCGTGAACTGGTAGCGGCCCTCGTCGTCGGTGACGCAGCGGCCCGCTCCGCTGAAGTTGGGATCGAGTGGCGCCGGCCAGCGGTCCCAGCGGTGCTTGTAGCGCCCGGCCGAGTTGGCCTGCCAGATCTCGACCAGCGTCCCGGGCAGCGGTTTGCCCTCGGTGTCGAATACCCGTCCCGAGACCACGATCCGCTCGCCGATCGGCTCGCCGGCGTGCTGGACGGTCAGGTCGTTGTCGGTCTCGCCGATCGGCACCGTGCCAAGCTGTGGGCCCGTGATCTCGGTGATCGTCTGGGGCAGGTAGACGAGCGGCTGCTTGGGGTGACGCAGCGCGGTCGACTTGTAGCCCTCGAAGTCGAGCGGCGGATGGGCGCCCGGTGGCTCGCGTAAGTAGCTCGTGGGCGTCTCCGCGATCGGGGCGTAGATGGTTCGGACCTCGTCGGTCCCGGTTTGAAGCTCCTCGGTCATTCGGTCCCTTTACATATACATATACATCTATATCTATACCTATACATACTGGGGCCTGGCCCGGCGGTCGGCCGGGGCTAGGCCTCCAGTACGACCGCCAGTCCCTGGCCGACGCCGATGCACAGCGCGGCCACGCCATACCCACCGCCACGGCGGCGCAGCTCATGGGCGAGCGAGCCCAGGATACGCACGCCCGAGGCCCCGAGCGGGTGACCGAGCGCGATCGCTCCCCCGTTCGGATTGACCTTCTCCGGATCGAGTCCCCGCCATTCGCCGATGTCGGCCAGGCACTGGGAGGCGAACGCCTCGTTCAGCTCCACCACGGCCACGTCCTCCCAGGTGATGCCCGCGCGCTCCAGCGCGATCTCGGCGGCGCGCACCGGAGCGATCCCGAACACATCGGGGTCGACCGCGGCGGCGCCCCGGGAGACGATCCGCGCGATCGGCTCGCGGCCGACCAGCTTCGCGCCCTGCTCGCTCGCGATCAGCGCCGCGCCGGCGCCGTCATTCAGCGGCGAGGAGTTGCCGGCGGTCACCGAGCCGCCGTCCTTCACGAACGCGGGCCGCAGCTTGGCCAGTTTCTCGAGCGAGGTGTCGGGGCGGATATTCTCGTCGCGCTCGAGCTCGGTGCCGGGCACCGGGATGACCCACTCCCCGTAGAAGCCGCTGTCCCACGCCGCCTGGGCGTTCTGGTGGCTGCGCAGGGCAAACGCGTCCTGATCCTCCCGGGACACGCGGTAGATACCGGCCAGCTTCTCGGCGCTCTCGCCGAGCGAGATCGTCCACTGCGAAGGCATGTTCGGGTTGACCATCCGCCACCCCAGCGTGCTCGAGTGGAGTTCCTGCGCCTGAGCCGGGAACGCACGCTCGGGCTTGAGCAGGATCCACGGCGCGCGGCTCATCGACTCGACCCCGCCAACCAGCACCACGTCGGCCTCGCCGGTCTCGATCTCGCGGCTGGCCTGCATGGCCGCGTCCAGCGATGACCCGCACAGTCGGTTGATCGTCGAGCCGGGAACGCTGGTGGGCAGGTCGTTCAGCAGCCACGCCATCCTCGCCACGTTGCGGTTGTCCTCGCCGGCCTGGTTGGCGTCGCCGAACAGGACCTCGTCGACCTGTCCGGGATCCAGCGACGGGGATCGGTCGAGCAGTGCCCTGACCACATGCGCGCCCAGGTCGTCGGGGCGCACGGCCGCGAGCCCGCCGCCGTAGCGTCCGAACGGCGCGCGCACCGCGTCGAGCACGTACGCGGTGCTCACCGGTCGAGCAGCTCCCGGAGCGCCGTGAGCTCCTCGTCGGTCGCCGGGTCGGTCGTCTTCAGGTCCTCGGCCACCTCGAGCTCCCAGCCGGTCTCTGCCCGGACATGATCCACGGAGACTCCCGGGTGGATCTGGGTCAGCACGAGCTCGCACGTCCCCGGATCCGGCTCCAGCACGCCCAGATCGGTGATGACCGCGGTCGGCCCGCGGCCCCGGAAGCCGAGGCGCTCGCGCGCACCCGGACCATCGCCGTGCCCGACGGTGGTGACGAAGTCGAGCCTCTCGACGAAGGTGCGCTTGGCGTGGGCCGCGATCACGATCACCTCACCGCAACTGGCGGCGATCTCCGGCGCGCCGCCTGCTCCCGGCAGCCGGGTCTTGGGGCGGTCGTAGTCGCCGATCACGGTGGAGTTGAGATTCGCGTGGCGGTCGATCTGCGCCGCGCCCAGGAACGCCACGTCGATCCGGCCCGCGCCGATCCAGTAGTTGAACATCTCGGGCACCGACACGATCGAGTCGGCCGTCTCGGCCAGCTCGCCGTCGCCGATCGAGAGCGGGATATGGAACGGCTTGGCGCCGATCGTCCCCGACTCGTAGACCAGGATCAGCTCCGGGTTGTGGACCATGCGGGCCAGGATCGCAGCGGTGCTCGGGCGGCCCACGCCGATGAACACCGTCTTGGTGTCGGTCAGCCGCCGGGCGGCGACGATCGTCTGAGCCTCCCCCGCGCTGACCTCGGTCGCGGCGGCCGTCATGTGGCGGGCACCCCCTGCCCCAGCACGTTCTCGTTCATCCAGTCGTTGAACTGGTCGCGATCGCGGCTCAGCTTGTCCCAAAACTTGTAGAAGTCGTTGTCGCGCTCGGTGATTCCGAGGCTGTAGGAGGGACGCGAGCCACCGGGCGCCTCGGCGACCGCGGTGATCACCCATTCCGGGATCACGATCCCGCCGGGCCGCAACTCGAGCTGATCGACGATCCGCTCGACCGTAACCAGGGACCGCTGGGCGGCGAGGACCACCTCCTTCTGGACCCCCGGGATCCCCCAGAGCTGTACGTTGCCGTCGCGGTCGGCCTCCTGGGCATGGACGATCGCCACGTCGGGGCGAAGCGCGGGCACGGCCACGAGCTGCTCGCCGGTGAACGGGCAGGTGACCGGCGCCACCCTGGTGCGCGCGATCAGGTCGGTTCCGACATACCCCCGCATCACCGCGCAGGGCATGTCGGATGCGCCGGCGGCGTAGCGGTTGGCCATGCCGGCGTGGCTGTGCTCCTCGATCTCCACCGGGCGCGGCCACTCGTTCTCGATCGCGTCGCGGAACCGATGCAGTCCCCCCACCCCGGGATTGCCGCCGTAGGAGAAGACCAGCCGGCGCGCCACGCCCATCCCGATCATCTGGTCGTACAGCAGGTCCGGCGTCATCCGGATCAGCTCGAGCTCACGCCGCCCCTGGCGGATGATCTCGTGGCCGGCCGCGAACGGGATCAGGTGGGTGAACCCCTCGAGCGCCACCGAGTCGCCGTCGCCGACCAGCTGCGCGACGGCGTCCGGCAGCGACATCACCTGCGCCATCGATCCCCCTGCAATCGTTCGCAATGTGAACAGACGATCACATGCCGAACTGTATCAAGCGGCTTGCGACGATTTTCACAAGCCTGCGGACCGACGCGAGGCTAGACGGACGCTGGAATCTGCGCCACGGTCCGGTTGCGCGCGGCGGCCAGTCCGAGCACCGTTTGCGGCACGAGCAGCGCCAGCAGCACGATCAGCGCCGGCGTCCAGGACCCCGTGATGTCATGGATGGCGCCGATGGCCAGCGGGCCGACCGCCGCGAACAGGTAGCCGACGGTCTGCACGAGGGTCGAGAGGGCAGCGGTACTGATCACCGTGCCGCCGCGCAGCACGATCAACGTGAGCGCGAGCGGGAACATCGCGTTCTGGCCGAAGCCGAGCAGCCCCACCCACAGATAGGGCGCCGCGGTCGGAGCGAAGATCACGCCCAGCCAGCCGGCCGCGATGCAGCTCACGAACGCGATCACGAAGTTGCGCTGGTCGCGCGCGCGAGCGGCGAACGTCGGCACGGTCAACGCCGGGATCAGCCCGACCACGAGGGACAGGCTGAGCAGGAACCCGGCCCGCGCCGTGCTGATCCCATGACTGTGGAACACACTGGGAAGCCAGGCCAGGGTGGCGTAGAAGCCGGCCGACTGGACGGCGAAGAACAGCGTGACCGACCACGCGACGCGGTCGCGCAAGAGCGCGCGAGCGCCCGCCACCTGATGGCCGCCGGCGCCGCCGGACTGCCGCCGGCGCGTGAGCTGAGCCGCCCAGACGGCGAGCGCGATCGCCGCCGGGATCGCCCAGATGGCCAGACCGGGGCGCCAGCCACCGCCGAATGCGTCGGCGACCGGAACCGAGATGCCGGCCGCCAGCGCCGCGAACCCGATCAGCGCGGTCGTGTACATCCCGGTCATGAGACCGACCCGGTCGGAGAAGTCGCCCCGGACCAGGATCGGGAGCAGGACGTTCCCGACCGCGATCGCCGCACCGGCCACCGCGGTGCCGAAGAACAGGAACCCGAGTCCGGGGACGAGCCGGACGAGCGTGCCGAACAGGAGCAGGGCGAGCGCGACGGTCGCCGTGGCGCGCTCGCCGAGGCGCCGGATCAGGGCCGGCGCGAGCGGCGCCAGGGCGCCGAAGCACAGCACGGGCAGGGTGGTCAGCACGCCGGCGCCCGTCGCCGACAGCCCCGTGTCGGCGCGGATCCGGTCAAGCAGCGGCCCCACGGCGGCGGCTGCCGGGCGCAGGTTGACCGCGAGCAGCACCATGCTGATGGCCAGCAGCACCGCACCGCGCGGCCGCTGGATGCGCGGGCGGTTCAACCGACCGTCTTGAGGGGATCGCCCAGCTCGCGGCCGGCGAGCCAGTCCGCGCCCCGGCGATAGAGGCGGTCGGTGGCGGGCCCGGTCAGGCCGGGCATGTCGCGCTTGACCTCGAATCCGAGCTGCGATTGCACGTACGCGAGGTGACGGTATCCGACGGGAAAGGTTGCGAGCAGGTTCGGGTCGAGGGTCAGGCTGGCGGCGGGGTCGAGCGGGTCGAGCCGGTCCTTCTCGTAGAGGGGCTGGCGCAGGACGATGCCCCAGGCGCCGTCGCGCTTCTCCAGGAAGTCGTAGAAGCGCCCGGTGCACACGACGTCGCAGGTCACGTCGTGCACGTCGCCCCGCTGCGAGATCGTCATCTTGGTCTGGGCGACGGCGCGGGCGCCGCCCGCGGCCAGGTCGATCGAGGTCCCCCCGAGGAAGTGGAGGATGCTGACGCCGCGCTCGAACCCCTCGCGACTGACGCGCATGAAATCGCGCGCGGGGCCCTGAAACCAGGTGGCCATCATGAAGCCGTCGTCGTGCCAGACGGTCGCGAAGCGCTCCCAGTCGCCGGCGTCGCGCCACACCGCCCAGTTCTCGACCAGGTCGCGGATGAGCGCCCGGTCGTCCGTCATACGGTCGTGGCCTGGCGCGGCGCCGGGATCTGGCTCGTCGGCGGGATCGGCGGCCCGGGCGGGTTCCCGCTCAGATCGGGCGTGCCGTAGGTGTGGAAGGTCTCGATCGTCTTCACGCCCCAAGCCTGGCCGCGGGCTCTCTCAGCCTGGGTCCAACGGACGGGCTCGTAGGCGGGGTCGAAGATGAAATGGGTGCCGGTGGTGACCTCGACGCGGTTGCCGCCCGGCTCGTACACGTACAGGAACATCCCCTGCGCGACGGCGTGCTTGGACGGCGCGGCCTCGATCGGGACGTCGGCGTCGAGGAACAGGTCCGCGGCGCGCAGCAGCTCCTCGCGGGTGTCGACGAACCAGGCCAGGTGGTGCAGGCGCCCATGGCCGCCGGCGTGGTCGGCGGTGTAGATCAGCTCGTGGGCGGCGATCGACAGGCTCATCCACGCGCCCTGCTCCGACCCGTCGTCGTTGATGATCTGCTCGTACAGCCGGTAGCCGAGCTGCTCGGTGGCAAAGGCCCGGTTGGCCGCGACGTCCTGCGCCAGCACGTTCACGTGGTCGATCCGCTTGACCGCGGCGCCGCGGTCGACGTGGCGCTGGGGTACGTTCTTCAGCCGCGGGCGCAGGTGCTCGGGCGGGACGTACCGGTCCTGCTCGAAGAAGAGCTCGAACGCGTGGCCGTCGGGGTCCTTGAACTGGTAGGCGGGTCCGTGCCCGTGGTCGCCCTCGTTCCAGCCGGTGCCGAGTCCGGTCTGCTCGATCGCCCGGACGCGTCTTTGTAGCGCCTCGGGGCTCCAAGCCCTGATCGCGGTGTGGCCGAGGCCGGGAAGCTCGGCCTCGGTCAGCTTCAGTCCGTAGGGCTGGTACTCGCCCCAGCCGCGCAGGAACACCGACTGGCCGTCGCGGTGCTCGATCTCCATCCCGAACAGGTCGGTGAAGAAGCGCAGGCTCTCTTCGGGATACGGCGTGAAGAGCTCGGCGTGGGCGATGTGGGCGAGATCGTGGATCGGCTCCCCGGTCATGTGGCGCCCTCGACCTTTTCTCTGAGGCCGTCGAGATCGTAGGACAGTTCGCCGGCCTGGAGCTTGAGCCGCTTGATCCGCTCTTTTCGCTCGCGCTGGCGCGAGGCCTCGAGCACGTCGTCGACGCGGTCCGGGTCGACGATCGCCACACCGTCGGCGTCGAGGATGAGGATGTCGCCCTGGTTGATCGTGGCGCCGCCCACGGTCACCGGCTCGCCGATCGAGCCCGGGACATCCTTGCCGGCGCCCTTGATGCGGACCCAGCGGGCCCAGATCGGCAGGCCCAGCTCGGCCAGCTCGTCGATGTCGCGGACCGCCGCGTCGACCAGGATCGCCGCGGCGCCGTGGGCCTTGGCCTGGGTCGCGAGCAGGTCCCCGACCAGCGCCACCGGGCGCGGCTCGGGCATGGTCAGGACCAGCACCTCCCCGGGCTGCACGGCCGCCATCGCGGCGTGGACCATCAGGTTGTCGTCCTGGCCGCAGCGCACCGTGCGCGCCGGGCCGGCCACGCTCGTGCCGGGAAGCAGCTGGATCAGGTCGGCGTCGACGTAGCGGCCGCGCCCGCCCGCCTCGTACACCGTGGCCGAGCCGAGGTCGGCCAGCTCCTGGTGACGTGGGTCTGGAGGGGTCATAGGGCGCTCACCACATTGGGGGTGACGCGCTGGAACGCCTCGGCCTGGCGGATCTCCTGGTTGCCGGAGGAGCGCCGCGCGTGGTTGCCGCGCTGGTCGGCGCGCTGGGCGTAGTAGGTCTGGAGGTACTTCTGCGCCTTCATCTCGTCCATGGCCTGAAGTTTCGCGTCGATCACGCTCGTGATGTCGACGAACGTGTTCGGGGTGAAGTTGCACAGCTCGGGCTGATGCGGCTCGAACAGGTACAGGACAGGCGGTGTGATCGTCTTGAACGCGCTCGACACGCCGGCGCCGGCGGCTAGGCCGCGCGCCCGGTTGACCGCCGCGTAGGCGATCGGATGATCGGGGTTGAACGGGTCGGTGTCGGTGTGCGTGATCAGCACGTCGGGCGCGAACTCGCGGATCTTGTCCGAGATCAGATTCAGCCCCTCGCGGTCGACGTCAAGCGGATAGTCGCCCAGGTCGAGGCACTCGAAGCTTGCGCCGAGCGCATTCGCGGCTCTTTCCGCCTCGCCGTGGCGAATCTTCTTGACGTTCTCGATCGTCTGGCCTTCCTGCTTCCAGAGCTCGCCGGACTCGCCGCGCTCGCCGTAGGACAGGGCCACGACCCTGGCCTCGCCACCGTTCGTGGTGGTGACCGCGCAGGCCCCGCCCGCGCGCCACACGAAATCGGCCGAGTGCGCTCCGATCACCATCAGCCGACGAGCGCTCACAGGGCCTCGGCTCCCGCGGCGATCCGGGTGTTGACGACCGCCATCACGTAGACCTCCTCCTCTCCGAACCCGGCCTCGAGCAGCCGGTCGACCATCAAGGCCATCCCGTCCTCGACCGGAGGATTGAACACCTGGCCGAGATCGGTCGACAGGACGGAGTTCTCCGGTCCGGCATCGCGGATGTTCGCGATCCACCGCTCCCAGCTGACCTTGCCGGTGTGCGGGGTGGTGAAGCAGCGCTCGAGCAGCGCCCCCTTGTTCGCGAGGGAGATCTGGTCCTCGGTCGACAGGTCCTGCGAGGGAAATTCCGGGTGGGTGACGACGATGTCCTCGACCCCCGCGTCGACGGCGGCGTCGACCACGGCGAAGATCTCGTCCCGGCTCAGGTGGCCGGTGGCCAGAAGCATGTCGTGGCGGGCGATCATGCCGAGCACCTCCAGCAGCGCGGGCAGGACGTTGCCGTGCTCGTCGACCACCGGCACCGGATCGATCTCGATGCCCTGCTCACGGAGGTCGAGCTGGAGCTTGACCCACACGGGGACCTTGGCGCCCGGAGGCGCCTCGCGCTCGTGCGACTCGTTGACCGAGTCGACGGTCGGCAGCCACACCGTTCGCGCGCCCTCGCGCGCGGCGATCTCCACCGCGAGCGGGTTGATCCCGCCGACCGCGCGGTTGAGCGCGATCGCGCCGCGGACGTCGACGCCCGGCACCGCGGCGCGGACCACGCTCGCGCGCTCGGCCGTCGATCCGTAGTGCGACTTGAGCACGAACCCGGCCATCCCGAGCTCGGCGAACTTACGCGCCAGGGAGAGGTCGTCGATCCTTCGCTCGACCACGTCGGGCGAGATGTGCATATGGGTGTCGTACGCGCCGCGCAAGAGCTCGCGGGCGCGGTCCGATGGGGCGTGATTCGCGCTCATTCGGCCTCCCCCCGGACGTGGTTTGAGCTCACTCGGCCTCTCCCCGGAGTGCCTCGGCCACGTGCGACAGGTGGGTCCGCATGGCCCGTTCCGCGTCTTCCATGTCGGCGGCGGCGATGGCCTGCACGATCCGGCTGTGCTCGCTGAACGAACGCTCGCTGCGCCCGGGAAGCAGGATCGTGCGGTACTGGAAGCGGACCAGCTGGTCCTTGAGCGTCGCGATCAGCCGCGCCACCGTGGTGTGCGCCGAGATCTCGAGGATCCGTCCGTGCAGCAGCGCGTTCTGGTCCGAGGCGCCGAGCAGGTCGCCCGCGTCGAGGCGCAGGCGCATCTCCGCCAGGATCGCCCCGAGGTCCTCGATGTCGTCCGGGGTGGCGTTGGCCGCGGCGTGCCGGGCGGCCAGCCCCTCGAGCACGGCGCGGACCTCGAGGATCTCCACTGCCTCGCGCGCGTTGATCAGGCGGACGCGCGCGCCACGGTGGCGCTCGTGCTCGACCAGCCCCTCGTGCTCGAGGCGGGCCAGCGCGGTCCGCACCGCCGAGCGTCCGACGCCCAGCTCGCGCGCGACCTCGGTCTCGACCAGTCGCTCGCTGGGCTGGAAGCGGCCCGTGACGATGGCCTCGCGCAGGCGGTCTTCGGGCCGGATATCGGGCTCCGCCGGGTCTCCCGTGGGATTGTTGACAATCTCGTCAACCATCGTCCGCAGCATACCGCGCGCATGATCGCCTGTCGGGGGCGTGAGGCGCGATTGGGCCCTGTACGTCAAGGCGCGTGGGGCGGGATTGGCCCCTGTCGGTCAACGGGCGCGGCGCGCGAGATACAGCGAGGTGAAGATCGGGCCGATCACGCAGAGCCCGAACAACAGGGTGGCGATGATGCTGTGAACCGTGCCCGGCCCCGGAGTGCAGACAGTCGGGTGCCCCAGACCCGAACGCACTTCCGCTTGGTCCCGGTGAGGATCCCGACGATCAACGCACTCGCCAGCCCTCCCGGCACGATCAGCGTCCCGATCACCTTGTCGCGCGTATTCCAGGCGCGCGAGCTCCACAGCAGGATCACGCCGGCGATCCAGCCGCTGATCTCCTCGACCAGCTCGCGCGGCTCGCCTCGCGGCAGCCTCCGCGCGGCGCGGTCGACGCGGTCGAGGTAGTCGGCCGCCAGTGGATGGAGGGTCGTCGTCGTCATCATTTCAGCGCTCCTGTCTCGAGCAGTCCGTCCACCGAATCGCGAAAGCGCACCCATTCCCCGCTGAACGCGGTCAGGAGCGAGCGACCCGCCGGCGTGAGCCGGTAGTAACGCCGGGGCGGGCCGGACGTCGATTCCCGCCACGTCGTCTCTACCACGCCCTCCTTGCGCAGGCGGGCGAGCAGCGGATACAGCGTCCCCTCCCGCCCAAGCGTCGCCGGACGGAGGGTGAAATTTCCGCCAATGGGGCCGGGCCCAAGCGTTAGTGACGGATAACTCCCGCTGTACGGGAGAAATCCGTCACCAACGCGCCGGGCGACCCGTAATGGCGGAAATTTCCTACTCCCCGAGGCCCTGACGCGAACGGTGTGCTTCAGGCTGTGCGGCCCGGATCCACGACCGGGGGCCCGTCCTGGCCAGGCGCGAGCACGATGTCGTTCTCGAGCGACACCCACGGCCCATCGACGCCCGCGGGCCGCTGCGGATCCTCAACCGAGCGCTCCACGAACGTCCGCAGCAGCGAGGGCTTGACCGCGAACACGGTGTCGGAGTCGAGGTACTGGCTGGTGGCGTCGAACACGTGGGTGGTGACGGTCTTGTAGCCGGGGGCGCGCACGATGATGTGGATGTGCGCCGGGCGCCACGGGTGGCGGCCGCTGGCGGCGAGCATCCGTCCCACGGGGCCATCGTGCGGAATCGGATACGGGACGGGCCGGACCGCGACGAACGCATAGGAGCCATCGGAACGGGTCAGGTAGCGCCCCCGCAGGTGGTCCTCCTCGGCCTCCGGCCGCTGGACCGCGTACAACATGTCGGCGCCGTTTTGCCATACGTCCAGCTCCGCGCCGGCGATCGGCGCGCCCGAGACGTCGAGCACCCGGCCGTACACCCAGGCAGGCGTCCCCGCGCCCGCCTCGACCACCATGCTCTCGCCGTACTCGCGCCGCGGGGCGCCGGGCACGTAGAACGGCCCGAGCACGGTCGACTCGGTGGCGCCGGCCGGAAGCTCGTGCGCGAGGGCGTCGACCAGCATCGATAGCCCGAGCGCGTCGGACCACAGGATGAACTCCTGGCGACGCTCGTCGGTGATGTCGCCGGTGGCGGTGAGGACCGCGATCATCTCCCGCCACTCCTCCTCGGTCAGCGACACGTCGACCGCGAACGCGTGCAGATGGCGAACCAGCCCCTGCATCAGCTCGCGCAGGCGGGGATCGGCGCAGCCGTCGAAGCTGCCCACCGCGGCGGCCGTGATATCGGCCGGCGTGGTTCGCGTCGAGCCGGTCGCGGTCACGACGCCACCACCGCTTCGAGCACCAGCGGCTCGCGCCGGGACGCGAGGTTCGGCATGACCTCGTCGAGCACGCGGATCAGGTCGTCGTGGCGCTCGACCCGCACCGCGGGGCAGCCGAACGCCCGGGCCAGCCCGCCGATGTCGACCGCCTCGAACGCCGGCCAGGCCGCCGCGCCGCCGGCGCGCCGCGCCAGGCCGTCCATCACGGCGTAGCGCCCGTTGGCCAGCACCACCAGCAGCACGCCCACGTCGTAGTGGGCAGCGCTCCACAGCGCCTGGATCGCGTACGTGGTCGAGCCGTCCCCGAGCACCGCCACCACCGGTCGGTCAGGCAGGCCCATGCGCAGCCCGATCGAGCCGGCCAGACCGAACCCGAGACACCCGTTGGCGGTGCTCAGGAACCCGAATGGGATCCGCACCGGGATGCGCTGATAGAGCTCGGGCTGGCTCGAAGGGCACTCCTCGACCAGGAGCGCCTCGGCCGGCAGGCGCGCCGCGAGCGCGTCGAGGACGTGACCGGGGCGCAGCGGCTCCCCGTCCGCCGGCGGGGGCAGTGGCGCGGGGCGAGGAACGGGCGAAGGCGGATTGCCGACCCCGCGCGCAGGCACAAGCGAGACCAGCGCCAGGCACGCGGCCCCCACGGGCGCGACCACCGCGAGGTCGCACGGGCTGCGGTGGGCCTCGGCCGGCTGCGCCGTCAGGACAGCGACCCTCGTCGACGGCCGCACGAGCGCTACCGGCTCGTCGAAGATGTAAGTTCGGAACGCGTTCGTCCCGACGGTCAGGACGACGTCATACCCCGCGAGCGCGTCGTGCATCAGCCGGCGCTGCCAGGGCAGATGGCCGGCGAAAAGCTCGTGATCCTGGGGAAAGCCGACCCGGCGGCTGAACGGTTCCTGGAACACCGGGCAGCGGAGCCGGTCGGCCAGCGCCACCACCGCGTCCCAGTCGTCCTCCTCGGGCGCGCCCACGACCAGCGCCGGCGCCTCGGCGCCCGCCAGGAGCTCGGCGAGCTCCGACACCTGCGAAGCGTCCACCGTGTGCGGGCGCAGGATCCGGGCCGGCGCCCCCGCGGCGAGCTCGTCGGCGGCCTCGAGCCAGTCCCCCATCGGCACCACGACCAGCACCGGTCCCCGACCGGCCACGGACTCGTGGTACGCCCGGGCGATCGCGCCCGGCACATCCTGGGCGCGGGCAGGCAGCTGGCGCCACACCGGGTACTCGCCGGCCATGCGCTCGAGCGCGCGGCCGGTCAGGAACGGCTCGAAGGCGATCTGCCGGCGATCCTGCTGGCCGACCACGATCACCAGGGGCGCGCGGCAGTCGCGGGCGTTGGCGATCGCGTTGATCGCGTTGCCCAGCCCGGCGGCGGTGTGAAGGTTGACGAACGCCGGCTCACCCCGCGCGAGCGCGTAACCGGTGGCCATGCCGACCACCGAGCCCTCGTGCAGCCCCAGGACGAACCGCAGATCGCTCGGCAGATCGGTCAGGAACGGAATCTCGGTCGAGCCCGGATTGCCGAAGATCGTGGTCAGCCCATGGCGGCGCATGACCTCGAACGCCGCGTCGCGGACCGTCTTGCCGGCGCGCAGCACTCCCGCACCGTTGCCCGCCGTGCTGGCGGCCTCGGCCATCGGTTCGGTCATCGCGCGTGATCCTACTCGCCGGGTGCGGCCGGATCGCCCGGCCGGTCCGGTAGTGTTCGCATACCGAACGAGGGTTCAACGTGGCGACCAACGACAAACCGGCACAGAGCTCGGACTTCGTCCAGTCCCTGGAGCGGGGGCTGGCGGTGATTCGCGCGTTCGACGCCGAGCACCGGGAGCTCGCGCTGAGCGAGGTGGCGCGCTCGACGGGGCTGACCCGTGCGGCGGCGCGGCGGTTCCTGCTCACGCTGGTCAAGCTCGGGTACGTGAACTTCTCGCAGGGCCGCTTCTCGCTGCGTCCCCGCGTGCTCGAGCTGGGCTACGCGTACCTGTCCAGCCTCAGCCTCCCCGAGGTCGCGCTGCCGCACATGGAGCGGCTGGTCGCCCAGGTGAACGAGTCGTGCTCGATCTCGGTGCTCGACGACATCGATGTCGTGTACGTGGCGCGCGTGCCCACGCGGCGGATCATGAGCATCACGCTGGCGGTCGGAACCCGCCTGCCGGCGTTCGTGACCTCGATGGGCCGGGTGCTGCTCGCCGGCCTCGCCGAAGACGAGCTCGAGGAGCGCCTGGCGCGGATCGAGCTCACGCCGCTGACCGCGCGCACCGTGACCGACAAGGACGCCCTGCGGGAGATCATCGCCACGGTGCGCCGGCAGGGCTACGCGGCCACCGACCAGGAGCTCGAGGAGGGGCTGCGGTCGCTCGCGGTGCCGCTGCGGGGCGCCTCGGGCACGGTGACCGCGGCTCTCAACGTCTCGGTCCACGCCAGCCGCGCCTCGATGGCCGCGATGCGACGCGAGTTCCTCCCGCTCGCGCTCGGGACCGCCACCGCGATCGAGGAAGACCTGCGCGGAACGGGTGATCGCCGCGGCGGCTCGTTCGCACTGCCTCAACCGTGATCGGAGTCACACCGAGGTTTCGCGGCCGAGGACTCGGGAGAGAATGACCAATAGCCCTTGGGCGCGGTAGCTGCCGCATCGCGGGCTGGTTAAGTACGGGACGGACGCACGGGGTCGCCGCCAGCGGCCCACTTACGGACCTCGCGTTGTCACTCCAAACCACGGAGGTCCGATGGCCGTTACGGCAATTACTCCGCGCGACCTCGCGCGCATGGCGGACGACGAGCTGCTCGACGCCTACCAGTTCGACCGCGATCCCAGCGCTCGCGAGGAGCTCGTCAGGCGCTTCCTTCCGTTCGCGCGCAGGCTGGCACTCCGCTACATCCACAGCAGCGAGCCACTCGACGACCTCGTCCAGGTCGCCAGCGTCGGGCTGCTGAACGCGATCGAGCGGTTCGAGCCGGGCCGCGGCAAGAAGTTCACGAGCTTCGCCGCGCCCACGATCATGGGCGAGCTCAAGCGCCACTTCCGCGACAAGGGCTGGACCATCCACGTGCCGCGCGACCTACAGGAGCGCGCGCTGGCGGTGAGCCGCCACACCGAGCGCCTGTCCGCCCGGTTAGGCCGGTCCCCGACGCTGGATGAGCTGGGGACCGCTCTCGACTGCACGATCCAGCAGGTGATGGAGGCGATCGACGCCGCCCACAACTACCACCCGGCGTCGCTCGACGCGCCCATCACGCACGAAGGTGAGGACTCGTCCGTGCTCGCCGAGACCCTGGGCAAGGACGACGAGGGATTCGAGCTGGCCGAGCATCGCCAGGCGCTGGCGGCAGGGTGGTCGACCCTGAGCGAGGTGGAGCGGAAGGCGCTGAGCCTGCGCCTCGTCCACGAGCTGACCCAGCGCGAGATCAGCCAGCGGCTCGGCTGTTCGCAGATGCACGTGTCGCGGCTCCTGCGCCGGTCGATGGTCCGGCTGGACGCCGCCGCACTGACGAGCTGACACGAGGTTTCCACACCGGACGCTTGCAGTCCGGAGCTTTGGGTACCCCTATTAATCGCACGGCCTATGAGTGGAGAGATCGATTCACCGTGGGTGCGGCTCGAGCTGATCAGCCGGCCTGAGTCGGCCCGGATTGTTCGCAGCATGGCGAGCGCCGCGGGCGACGCCCTGGCCTTCGACCCCGAGCTGCTCGCGGACGTCAACACCGCGGTCACCGAGGCCTGCAACAACGTGATCCTCCACGCCTACGCCGACGGGCCAGGTCCGATGTGCGTCGAGCTCGGCGTCGGGCGGGCCGGGATCGAGGTGCGCGTCCGCGACCACGGGCGGGGCATCCGACGGGTGGTCCCCGAGCACGACGGACTCAAGGTCGGGCTCGCGCTGATGAGCGCGCTGGCCGATCGGGCCGAGTTCATCAACGCGCCCGACGGGGGGACCGAGGTCCGCTTGTCGTTCCGCAGCCCGGTGCTCGGCCCCCGGACGCCATGGCCCGGCGTGATCGAGGACGGCAATGGATCGTCGTTCTCGGCCCATCTGCAGACGGGACTGACCGGCGACGTGGTGCTGACCGTCTCGCCGGTGGCGCTGCTCGGTCCGCTACTGGGGCGGATCGGGCGAGCGCTCGCGCCGAGCGCGGGGTTCTCGCTCCAGCGCTGCGCCGACGTCTACGTCCTGAGCGACGTCCTCGGCGCGCACGCCGAGCGGGCCGCGGAGACGTCGTCGATCAGCGTCGCACTGGACGCGCGTGACCGGCGCCTCGAGTTCGAGCTGACGCCGCTGCGCGCCGGCACGAGCGCTCGCCCGCAGGGCGCCGACACCCTGGCGCAGCTGACCGAAGAGATCACGTTCACCGCGCTCGACGGTCACGAGACGCTTCGGGTTTCGATGCGAGATCACCTTCGCGCGTAGCGAGCGCCGCGTCGGGCGAGTCGACGATCGTCAGGGACTCGCTCACGCCGGTCAGGTCGAACAGGCGCTGCACGTGCGGGCCCGCCCTGACCAGGGCGAGTCGCCGCCCCGCGTCGTGCAGGCGCTGATGGGCCTGGATCAGGACGTGCAGGCCGGCCGAGTCCATGAACTCCAGCCCGCGCAGGTCGACGATCACCGGGTCCCCGTCCGAGTCAGCCAGCGCCCGCTCGAGCACCGGGCTCGAAACGAGGTCGAGCTCGCCGGTCACCGTCAGGGTGACCGCGCCACCGTCGGCGCGGCGGTCCATCAGAAAATTGCTCTCCACTCTCCCCTCCAGCCGTGTCCGTCATCGATGGGTGCGGTGGCCCCGGCTGCGACCCGCCCGGTCAGGATCGCCGTCGTTTCCAACTACAAGACATCCCATCTGCCCAAGGGAGCAGTGAGCCAGGAGAAACCTAGCAGGCACCTGACGACAGCCCCGAAAGGACTGCCGCCAGGTGAGGGAGGAGAGGAGAGGCAGGTGCGGCCCCTTCCCGCCTGGCAAAGCGGGCGATCGATGGCCACACCAGCTTTCGCGGGCAATACCCTACGCGGACATCAGCCAACCGCCGTGCGCTGAAGATGCATAAGGCATGTCGCGAATAGCGAAGTTTTCCTGCACGGTGGGGGGTTTTTGGGGCCGCTTCGCGGCATCCATGGGGCCGGTTACGCCCGGCATCCGTGCCGGGCGGGCGGCGCGTCGGCCCGCCGGGCAAGGACGCCCGGCGGAACGGCATCGCGGCTGGGCCCGGCTCGGCATCCGGCCTCACCCCACGGCGGGCCCGCGCGATCTCGTCCGGTGGACGCTGCGCGCAGCGCAGCCCAATAACTACGTCAGGCCCAGGAGCTTCGCCGCGTTCTCCTTCAGCACCAGCGGGCGGACCTCGTCCTTGATCTCGAGCTTCTCGAAGTCGGCCAGCCAGCGATCGGGCGCGATCAAGGGGAAGTCCGAGCCGAACAGCATCTTGTGGCGCAGGCGGGTGTTGGTGTACTGGACGAGGATCGGCGGGAAGTACTTGGGCGACCAGCCCGACAGGTCGATGTACACGTTGGGCTTGTGTACGGCGATCGCGAGCGCCTCCTCCTGCCACGGGAAGGAGGGGTGGGCGAGGATGATGTTCAGGTTCGGAAAGTCGGCCGCGACGTCGTCGACGCACATCGGGTTCGAGTATTTAAGGTGGACCCCGCCCCCGCCCGGCATGCCGGCGCCGATCCCGGTCGTGCCGGAGTGGAACAGCGCGATCAGACCGGCTTCCTCGATCACTTCGTAGAGCGGGTAGAACGCGGTGTCGTTCGGCCAGAAGGCCTGGGTGTTGGGGTGGAACTTGAACCCGCGCGCGCCGGCGTCGATCCACTCGCGCGCCTCGCGCACCCCGAGCTTGCCCTTGTGCGGGTCGACCGAGGCGAACGGGATCATCACGTCGGGGTTGGCCCGCGCGGCCTCGAGCACCTCGGCGTTGCCCAGGCGCTTGCGGCCCATCCCGGCCTCGTCATCGACGGTGAACACGACCGCGAGGATGCTGCGCTCGCGGTAGTAATCGGCCACGTCCTGGGCGGTGGGCTGGTTCGGCGCGGACCCGAAGTAGCGCGATGCCGCGGCGAGCAGCTCCTCGGTGACGGGATCCTGCGGTTCGGTCGCGTTGCGCTCGGCGTGCACGTGCACGTCGATCGCGACGAGCTCCTGAAGGTCGACGGTCACGAGCCGCCGTACAGGCGCACGAGCGACTCGGCGACGCAAGCGGGCTTCTCGGAGTCCTTGACCTCGATCGTGACCCGCGACTTGACCTGCACGCCACCCGGGACATCGGTCACCTCGAGGATCTCGATGCCGCCGCGCCACTGCCCGCCGACCGGCAGCGGCGCCGGGAAGCGCACCCGGTCGAGTCCGTAGTTCACGCCCATCACGGCGTCGGTGACCTTCATCACCTGCTGGGAGGTCGGCGCCACCAGCGAAAGCGTCAAGAAGCCGTGGGCGATCGTGCCGCCGAACGGGGTCTGCTTGGCGCGCTCGGGGTCGACGTGGATGAACTGGTGGTCGTTCGTCGCGTCGGCGAACTGGTTGACGCGCTCCTGGGTCATCTCCTGCCAGTCGGTGTAGCCGATGTGCGTGCCGGCGCGCTCGCGCAATCCCGCGATGTCGGTCACCAGGGCCTGGGTGTTCGCGCTGGTCATGTGCCGCTCCAGAGAAGTCGAAGGTTCCGGGCCCGGCACGCTATCAACCGCCGTTCGTCCAATCCGTACTAACTACGGCAAAGAAGCCCCGTGGGGCACCGATAGGTACGGGATGAGTACCAAGTCCCCCAACGTCCGGACCGATCGAGGCGACCACTTCTCGTGCTCGATGAGCGCGGTGCTGCTCGCCCGCGTCGAGGCGTTCGGGGGGCTGAAGGCCGTCCGCGAGGTGCTGCGCTTGGCGGGCAGCCGGCGCACCGTCGAATACCTGCTCGACATCACCAACTGGATCTCCTACGACGAGGCGGTGGCCCTGTGGCAGGCCGGCGCCCGGGTCACCCACCATCCACAATTCGCCCGGGCGGTCGGGGTGGATGCGGCCCGGCGGCTGGGCAGCTCGCACGTCGCCTCCATGCTCCGCTCGCTCGGCGCGCCCGAGAACGCCTATCGCGCGGTGGCCAAGGGCGCGGCCGAGTTCTCCACGGTAACGCGGCTCGAGGTGACCGAGGCCGGCCCCGGCTACGCCGAGGTGGTCGCGGTGGCGGCCGACGGGTTCCCGCGGAGCATCGAGCACTGCTCGTGGACCTGCGGTCTGATGACCTGCCCGCCGGTGTTGTTCGGGCTGGGCCCGGCGACCGTCGAGCACGACGAATGCCAGGCGATGGGCGCCGCGCGCTGCGTGTACCGCGTTGGGTGGAATCCCGCGGCGGACCCCATCGGCTCGTCCGGACAGACCCAGGCGCTGCGCCATCAACTGGCCGAGATGAAGGAGCGCCTGCGGAGCGTGTTCGCCACCGCGTCGGACCTGATCGCGGTCGATGACCTCGACGTGGTGCTGGCCCGGATCACCGCGCGCGCGGCGCTCGAGGTACGCGCGATCCGCTACCTGCTCGCGGTTCAGGTCAAGCCGGGAGGCGAGCCGCACTGCCACCACAAAGGCTTCGAGGAGGAGGGGATTTCGGAGTACCTTGACCAGCTGCGCGAGCGCGACCCGGCGTCGCATCCGGACTGGTGGCTGGTGGTGCCGGTGGCGTCCAACCGACGCGAGTACGGCCGCCTGCTCGCGCTGCGCGGCCCCGGCCAGAGCTTCTTGCCCGAGGAGCGGGAGCTGTTCGAGGTCTACGCCCGTTACGCGGCGAGCGCGCTCGACGGCGCGTCCGCCCTGGCCGAGGCCCGGGAGCGCGGCGATCAGGCGGGCGCGCTGCTCTCGTTGTCGCGCGCGCTGGCCGCGGCGGGGACGAGCGGGGAGGTGGCCCGCCGGCTGACCAACTCGGTTCCGTTCGTCGTCGACTGCGACCGGGTCAGCGTGTGCCTGTGGGACGCGGCGCGGGGCGAGCTCGTCCGCCGGGCGACCACCCGGCACGGAGGCGAGGTCGAACCCGAGGCCGCGGTGTGGAGACCGACGCCCGGCGACTGGCTCGACGCGATGATCACCGGCGCGGCCACCCGTCCGGTGTTCGTCGACGAGACCGTGGAGGTGCCCGACCTGCAGCAGATCCACCGCCAGCTCGGGATCGCCGCGGCGATCATGGTGCCGCTGGTCGCCGGTGGCTCGTTCCAGGGTCTGCTGATCGTGTCGGTGTTCGATCGCGCGGAGCGACTGCGGCTCACCTCCGACCTCATCGACCGGCTGTCGGGCGTCGCCGCCCAGGCCACCACCGCACTGCAGAACGGCCGGCTGGTCGACGAGATGACCCACCAGGCCATGCACGACCAGCTGACCGGGTTGGCCAACCGGCTCCAGTTCACCGACCAGCTGCGCACCGCGATCGAGCGCGGCCGCCGGGACGTCCACCCGGTCACGCTGCTGTACATGGACCTCGACGGCTTCAAGCCGGTCAACGACGAGTTCGGACACGACGTTGGCGACCAGCTGCTCGTGGCGGTGGCCAAGCGCCTGGAGTCCTGCACGCGGTCGGACGACACCGTGGCCCGGCTGGGCGGTGACGAGTTCGCCGTGCTGCTCGGCTCGAGCACGGCCCCGGGCGACGCCGAGGAGGTGTCCGACCGCGTCGCGCGCGCCCTGGCCAATCCGTTCACGATCGAGGGCCACCGCCTGTCGCTCGGCGCGAGCATCGGCCGCGCGGTGTTCCCGCTCGACGCCGACGACGCCGACGGGCTGCTGCGAGCCGCCGACGCCGCGATGTTCGACGCCAAGCGCGGGTCGCGAGCTCGGGCCCTGAACGTCGCACGCGGGCGATGAGCCGCGTCCGCCGGGGACGGCGGAACCACGTTTTCTAGGGGGCGTACGATTAGCGGTATGACCGCATTAGGCGTGTCATTGTTGCTGGTGGGGGCAATCCTGATCCTGATCGAGGCGCACGTGCCAACGCTCGGCGTGCTCGGCGGTCCCGGGGTGGTCGCGCTCGGGGTCGGCGCGGTCCTGGCCGTGCTCGGGCTGGGTGGTGGCGTGATCCTGGGGGTGGTCGCGGCGCTGCTGCTCGCCGGGTCGGCGGGCGGGGTGCTCGCGCTCAGCGTGGGCAAGGGCGCGGCGGTGCGGCGCCGGCGGGTTCGGGCCGGTCCCGAGAGCCTGATCGGCCACGTGGGCGTGGTCCGCAGCTGGGCCGAGCCGACCGGATGCGTACAGGTGGATGGAGCCCTGTGGACGGCTCGCCGCTCGCTGCTTGACGATGATGAAGATGCGCAGGGTCTCCACCCCGGCGATGCCGTGGTGGTCGACCATCTCGACGGATTGACGGTCTCGGTTCGCCGGGCCGAGGAATGGGAGTTGATGAGATGATCCTGGCGATCGCAATCGTGCTGATCGTGTTGCTCGTGCTCGGGCTCACGGTGCTCGGCGCGTCGGTGCGGGTACTGCGGGAGTACGAACGGGGCGTGGTGTTCCGCCTCGGGCGCGTGATGGACATCCGCGGCCCCGGGCTGATCCTGCTCATGCCGACGATCGACCGGATGGTGCGCGTGAGCCTGCGGACGATCACGCTCACGGTTCCTCCCCAGGAGATCATCACCCGCGACAACATCCCGGTCCGCGTCACCGCGGTCGCCTACTACCGGGTGGTCGACCCGAACAAGGCGATCAACCAGGTCGAGAACTTCCACAACGCCACGCTCCAGATCGCGCAGACCACGCTGCGCTCGGTGCTGGGCGGCGTCGATCTCGACCACCTCCTGGGCGAGCGGGAGATCCTCAACGAGTCGCTGCAGCGGGTGATCGACGCACAGACCGAGCCGTGGGGGATCAAGGTCACGACGGTCGAGATCAAGGACGTCGAGATTCCCGAGCGCATGCAGCACGCCATCGCCCGCCAGGCCGAGGCCGAACGCGAGCGGCGGGCCAAGATCATCAACGCCGAGGGCGAGGCGCAGGCCGCGACGCGGCTGGCCGACGCGGCCGACATTATCGGGCGCAACCCGACCACGCTGCAGCTTCGCTACCTGCAGACGCTGCGCGAGATCGGCGCGACCCAGAACACCACGGTGGTGTTCCCCATGCCGATCGATCTGATCAAGCCGGTGCTCGACGCGGTCCAGTCCGGTGGCGTGAGCTCATCGGAGCCGGCGCCGGTGATTCCGGCCCACGAGAACGGCGCGCTCGAGCCGGGCGAGTCGCGGACGTTGGAGTCGGGCTCCGGCATGCCGTCGTCCACGCCGGCGTCCTCTCCGGAGAGCGCCCCGTCACGGCGAGAGGAGTAGCCGGCGCGCCCTTCCCCGCCCGCGGGCGGGGAAGGGCGGCCGAACATCTCTTACTTCGCCGCGAGCTTCAGCGACAGCTTGGTCGCCACCGACTTGGAGTCAGTGAGCTTGAGCGAGAACGTCAGGTTCTTGGTCTTCTTGTTCTTGACCTTCTTCTGCAGGTCCTTGCCCTCGGTGACCAGCGGACCGCTGAGCGTGATCGTCGCCTTCCCGGCGGCCTTCTTGAACTTGATCACGAGCTTGCCGTCCACGATCGCGGCCGTCTTGACCTTGGCACCCGAGACCCCAAGGCCCTTGATGACCGTCGTGGTCGTGCACTTCTGCCCCTGGCCTGTGCCCGTGCACTTCTTCTGGCTCGAGATCGCCGATTTCGAGAACTTGAGCCCGCCCGGGACGCCGATCGTCACCGACGAGAGCTTGTTCCCGCCCTTGCCAGGGGCGACCGTGAACTTCAGCTTCGGCTGACCCTTGGCCAGGCCGCTGGTCGAGCCCGATGCCGTCGGGCAGCCCGTGAACGCGATCGGCGCCGACACCGTGGCGGTGGGGCCGCTCTGCGCGGTGAACTGGCCACCGAAACTGGCCGGTACACAGTCGGTGGTGAACGCCTTCTGACCGTTTGGGCCGGTGACGTTCAGCGCGAGGCTGGTCAGCGGCAGATCCGGCACGTCAGCGAACGTCACCGTTCCGGCCGCGAGGTTGACCGCACCATTGTCGGTCAGGCCGAACGGCGCGGGGAACGACACTGAGAGGATCGGCGCGGTAACCGAGCCGGACAGCTTCACGATGCCGTTGGCCAGCGCCGCGTTCGGCACCCCGGGTGAGGTGGCCACCGCGGTGCCGATCTGGCATCCCGGCCCCGAGCCGGTCAGGCACGGGGCGTCCGCGATGACGTTGGGCGACAGGCCCTTCGGCAGCGTGAACACGATCGTCTTGCTCGACGACTCACCCACGGCCTGCGTCTGGGTGAGCACGACGCTCGCGCCGGTGTCGGTCTTGTCCCTCGTGACCGCGGCGGTGAGCTTCGGCGCGTACTTCAGGTTCGCGCACCCGGTCGGCGTGAACGATCCCGAGGGATTCGTCGAGACGGTCGCGCCGTAGTAGGTGATCGTCGCCGTGCTGGTCGCCGTGCCGCAGCTCGTCGGCAGGGCGGTGAACGGGACGCTGTTGAGCGTCGGGTTGAGCGTGAGCGACAAACCGGTGATCACGAGGCCCGGCGAGATGCTGCCGGCGTTCGGGAAGTTGCTCGTGACGTTGACGCCGACCGTTGGAGCGGTCCGCAGCGCCAGGCCGCTGTACGAACTGCCGAGCGGCGCCGGGAAAACGGTCTCGAGACCCGCAAAGTCGCCCGACCCAGTCGCCGGCGGCACGAGGTACACGCTCCCGGCAACCGAGTTGAATGGCGGAGTGGGAGCGTTGGTCGTGAGGGTCGCGGATCCCACCTGGCAGGCGGCGGTCAGATTCTGGCTACCGGTGATGCAGGTCGGGTTCGCATTGAGGTTTGCCGCGAGGCCAGGAGCCTCAGCCAAGACAACGGTTTTCGGCGTGTCGGTGCCGCCCGCGAACGTGATTGCAGCCGTGACGCTTGGATTGCTGCCCGCCTGGGTGCCGGAGGGCGTGACCGTCAAGCTCTCGGCGGCGGAAGCCATTGCCGGCAGCGCGAGCGCAGCCGCAACGGTGATGAGCCCCACCAGGGCTCGCCTAGGTCGTAATGACACTTAAGGAATACCTCCTCTAGATGATGTCCTTCGCGGGAGGCCTCCAGCCCCAACTCCCACCACGCCGGCCGCATCATTCGAAGCGTGGAGCGAGACGCGGAGGTCGCGCGCCGCGCATGCTACAGCCATGTATATGTCCCCGCACGGCCATAAGTTGCGCTGAGAAGCTTCTTGCCGTCGTCGATCTGCGCCGCGATGGTCGCCGGCGCGAGTCAGTTACGCCACGATGGACAAGGGGCGCAGGCGACAGCCACCGCGCGCCCGCAGGGTAGCCGGCCCCCGCCGCGATACGCCTGAAAACCGCGGCCTCCACCTCCGCGACCGGGACGTAAGCGCCTCGATGCCTTCGGGTAAGCCGAGACACCGGAATCTGGTTGTGGCCCGACCACAAATGCCCCCCGCCGCCGCCGGGCTGAGGGCCGAAGTTTGGCGCTGAACCTGCGTATTTGGCAGGTGAATCGCCAAGGTTGGCGCCTGGTGCTCAGCCAGGCTGTGCGCCACCCACAATGGCGATCACTTACGCGAAAAACCTGCCCTGGTGCTGGTTCAGTGCTGCGGACGCGACGCCGTGACTGGGACCACGCCGGTGGTCAACGCCGGACCCGAGGGGCGGCTGTACGAGCTCTCACGGGCGGCGGCCGGGGTCGGGGCGGCGGGTCCGGTGGCGTTGGCGCTGCGGGCCAAGCGGGTGGCCAGCAGGCCCAGGGCGGGAATCGCCACGAGGGCGATCATCGCCAGGAACCAGAGCTGGCCGGCGTCGGTGCCCTCGCCAAGGGCATGGGCGAGTCCCAACAGCCAGGCTAAGGCGGTGAACCGGTGGAGCTTTCGCCACCGCACCGCTCCGACCCAGCGCCGCGCGTAATAGGACAGGCCGAGCAGGATCAGTCCCCAGCCGCCCACGATTCCCAACGAAGTCCACAACGTCTTGTAGCCGGAGACGAACGGGATCGAGATGTCGAAGATCGTCGGGTGCAGGAACTGGTCGCCGAGCAGCGTGACGCCGTGCACCACGATCGCGACGATCGTGGCCAGCGCGAGCGCGTCATGCGCGCTGCGCAGATCGCCGGTCCTGCCCTTTAGGAGCTTGGTGCTCATGAGCAGACCGAGCGACACGGCAAGGCTGGCCAGCACGAGCGCGGCGAAGCCGGCGGCTCGGCTCGTGATCCAGAAGAGGTGAGGCGAGGGATCGGTCACGCATCACAGCTTCGTCGCGTCGCCGCAGAACGGCGTAGGGAACCCGTAAGACGAACGTACGAAGCCGACGGGCGGAGTAGTAGTTCGGCTTGGTCCTGAGAAGTCGTGAGGTTGGCTTGATGCAGCGACGGTCGCGTAGGAGCGTGGCTACGGGCCCCCGCGTCAGATTCCGCCTGGGAGCGCCCGCTGTTGAGGCCCAGGGTCCGCGTGCTGCACTGGCGACCTTGAAAATGCAGTTCCTGCGGGATGGCACGCCGCGCCCATGATGGTGGGCGGGTCGCTTTGTGCTGGGCGATGTCGCTCATCGCAACGCCCGCGAACGAAAGGTCCGCATTGCCGGCCCTTCGGCCGGGGCGCGCCGGGGGGAGGGTGCGTAATTCGTCACGCGTCGGTGATCCGCCCGAGCGTGACGAGTAATGCATGTGGGGCATGCATAGTTCGGCACGCCCTCGGGTGGAGCGCACCCGTGACGGATTAAGCAGGTTCCCCTTGAGGCGCGGGACCTGCAAAAGCGCTCACGGCGCCCATCGTTCTAACCCCCGACGCGCGCTTCTTCACCTCACAGCTGCAAACCCGCGCACCGCTCAGCGCCCCAAGGGGACAGATGAGCGCTTGTGCACGTTCGGAGCCAACGCGCCCGGGGCCGCCGCCGGCCGACAGCGCCCGCGCGCCTCGGGACAGCGGCATCAACTATCTAGTGGCGCAGGTAGGCGGCGCGCAGCTGCGAGTCGCGCGCGAGGCCCTGGGGCGCGGGCGGGGTCGACCCGGTGACGTAGGTCACGTCGAACCCGCTGCCTCCCCCGCGCAAGGCCGACGGCGCCGCGGTCCCGGCCGTGTAGCTCGTGTTGCGGGCTAGGACGAGGCGCTGGTTGCCCGCGGTGAGGCGGATCTTGGTCCGGCCCCAGCGCCTGTCGACGATCGTGCCCGACGGGCCGCTCGCCGTGGTGGCCGTCGCGGCCGCAAAGCTGACCGAGCCGAAGTCCGCCAGCGGGAGCGCCTGGCAGGCGAACTGGTTGATGCACTGCGACGGCGCCTCGACGATCCACTCGGCCGAGCTGACGTCGATCGAGGAGGTCTCGAAGGTCCTCTGGAACCGGTGGCGCTGAGTCAGGTTGACCAGATCGACGACCACCCGGTGTCCGGTCACGGTCACGGTGGCGTGCATCACGTCGCCCGGTGCCACGGGGAGCGAGATCGTTCTCGAGGGCGCGGGCACGAGCTCATACCAGGCGCTCGAGGCAACCTTGCCGCTCCGGGTGCAGTCGACCTCGGTGCCGATCTGCTCGAGCGCGTTCGACGTCGGGTCGTAGCCGCCGAGGCCGACCCACGTCGCTGAGTAGCTCGGCTGCCCCTTGAGGCAGGTGGCGCCCGGCTGGGTCCAGGTACCGGAGACCTGGTGGAACGAGACGCCGGTCCGGTGGACCGCGTAGCCGGCCCAGTTGGTCGACATGGTCGTGTTGGCGAGCGCGACCGGGGCGCCGGCGAGGATGGCGGCGACGCTCAGCGCGCCGAGGACCCCATTGCGTACGCCTCGCTTCCGACCCTGATCGACCTGCGTCAAATGACTACCCCCTGACTGCCTTCAGGATGGTAGCCGCCCGTCCCTGGCAGTCGAACATCGTGACTGTCGTGCCGCCACTATCTAACGTGGTCTTCTGGCACGTTTTTGCGATCACGTCCATGGCCGATTGACTGCCCGTTCGCGTGTCACCCGGCAGTGTCGCTCCTGCGGTGTCGTCGACGATGACCCAGCGTAGGCGTCCGGCCGCGACCTCCTGCGCGATCCAGGTCGCGCTCACCGAGCTCTCTCGCCCGGAGAAGCCTCCGAGACCGGCGACGCTGGCGTTTGACGAGAGGATCGCCTCGGCGGCCGTGCTCTGACTCGACACACCGATCACCCCCCCACCGTGCTCGTTCGCGTACTTGATGGCGGCCGTCAACGATGCGCTGTCGCCGCCAAAGCCTCCGGCCCCACCGACGGCGAAGGCACCAGCTGATCTCCGGGGCACAGAATTACCCCCGCCCGGCGGGGCGAAACCATTCGGGGAGAAGAGCCCGGCGACCCCGCCGCCACCCGGTGACGTGAAACCGCCGCGTCCGCCGGCGCCACGGCCGAAGCCGCCGCCGGGACCGCCGCCGCCCGGTCCACCGATCGACGCGCTCGCCGGCCCGCCGGCCGGGAACGTGCCGCTGGTCGCATGGCCGAGGGTCTGCGCCGCCCACGCCGCGGGCGCCGCGAGGAGCGCCGCCAGGGCGACGGCGAGCAGCACAGCGCGCAGTTTCGGCGACAGCTTCAGGGCGAGGATCACCGCGCACGCGCCGGCGACGGCGATGATGAGCGGCTTGGCCCACGCGAGCGAGCCGTTCAGCTCGCCCAGGACGACGAGCTCGGTGACCGCACCGGCGGCGATCGCGAGCGGCGCGATCACCCGGACCGCGCGGTCGTTCTCGGCGGCACCGCCCAGGGAGCGGGGAAGCATCACGCCGACGCCCGCGCCGACCAGCGCCGCCGCGAACGGCGCCAGGAACGAGACGTAGTACGGGTGAAAGATGCCCGACGCGAAACTGAACACCACGGCGCTCGCCAGGAACGCGCCGCCCACGGCCATCAGCCAGCCGGTGCGCGGATCGCGCCGGCGCAGCCGCGACAGGACGAGGATGGCGAGGCCGGCGACGACGGCAAAGCCGAGCAGCCACCCGGCCTGATCGCCCAGCGCGGACTGGAGCAGGCGCAAGGGTCCGGTGGCGCCGCCGAACAGGCTGTTTCCGCCAAAGCCCCCGCCGCCCCCGCCGGGGCCGGCCGCGCCACCACCGGGGCCGCCGGTCTGGCCGGCCACGCGGCCGAGGCCGTTGTAGCCGAAGATCAACGACCAGATGCTGTTGTCCGAGGTGCCGGAGATCCACGGCCGATCGGCGGCCGGGGTCAGCGTCACGAGCAGCGGCCAGGCGCCGCCGACCGCGATCATCGCGAGGCCTCCGTACAACAGCTGGCGCGCCGCGGTGAATCGTGCGCGCCAGGTGTCGCCCCAGCGGGTCCATATCCAGGCCAGCGCGATTCCGGGCACGACCAGCAGGGCGACGCCCATCTTGGTCTCGAATCCGAGGCCCACGCATACGCCGGTGAGCACAAGCCACTTCGTGCGCCCGGTCTGCAGCGCACGCACAGCGCACCACAGCGCCGCCACGCAGCACAGGATGAGCAGCTCGTCGGGGTTGTTGTGCCGCGCCACGGCGACCGTGATCGGGGTGAGCGCGAAGGCCAGGCCGGCCACGCCGCCGGCCACCCGGCCGAACATCCGGCGGGTCAGGTCGTAGACGAGCCCGACCGCGACCACGCCCATGAGCGCCTCGGGGACCAGGATGCTCAGCGGGTGAAAGCCGAACACCCGCACCGACAGCGCCTGGACCCAGAAGGCCAGCGGCGGCTTGTCGACGGTCATCAGCCCGGTCTTGTCGAGCGAGGCGAACAGGAAGTCGTGCCAGCTGGTGCTCATCGAGCGCACGGCGGCCGAGTAGTACGTGTTGGCCCAGCCGTTGACGCTCAGGTTCCAGAGGTTGAGGACCGAGGTCAGCGCGAGCAGGCCGACCAGCTCGGGGTGCAGGCGCAGCGACGCCGGCCAGGCCCGGCGTCCGACTCGGTCGCGCGGGCGCTCGGCCGGACGCGCGGGATACGAGGCCCAGCTCACGGTGCGAGCATGGGTCGGGAGGGCGACGGCAGCGCCGGCTGGTCCTTGGGCGGCCGATGCACCAGCAGGCGCGCCACCCCGTGCAGATCGGCCAGCGCAGTCGGCACTATCTCGACGCGCGAGTCGAGGTCCTCGACCCAGTCCACCGGCACCTCGTGGATCCGCAGGCCGCCACGCTCGGCGAGCACGAGCAGCTCGGTGTCGAAGAACCACTCCTGGTCGGCCACCAGCGGTACCAGTTGCGCGGCCGCGTCGGTGCGGATCGCCTTGAAGCCGCACTGGGCGTCGCTGAAGCTCACGCGCAGAGCCAGCCTGAGCAGATGGTTATAGGCGCGAGAGATCAGCTCGCGCTTGGTGCTGCGGGTCACCGACGACGCCGGGTGAAGGCGCGTCCCGATCGCCACGTCGCTGTGGCCCGACATCAGCGGCGCGACGAGCGGCAGCAGCGCGGCCAGGTCGGTCGAGAGGTCGACGTCCATGTAGGCGACGACCTCGGCCCCGCTGGCCAGCCAGGCCGTGCGAAGCGCGCGGCCGCGGCCCTTCTCGCGCAGGTGCATGGCGCCGACCTCGGGAAGCTCATACATCAGACGACGGGCGACTTGGAGCGTCCCGTCGGTGCTCGCGTTGTCGACGATCGTGATCTGCCACGAGAACGGGAAGCTGGCCGACAGATAGCCGTGCAGCATGCGGACCGAGGCCTCGAGCACGGCGTGCTCGTTGAAGACGGGGATGACGATCTCGACGTCGGCGTGCCCTTGGGTGCGTCGGCCGGTGGTGCGGAGCTCGTCGTGGGTGGTGGCGGCCGTGGCGCTCATGACGTCAGGGCTGGTCGGGCGCGCGGTGCGCCTCGGCGGCCACGCCGGCCACGGCCATGGCCGCGAACACGAGCGCGGCGGCGCCGGCAAGGATCCAGGACAGGAAGGTCAGCATCGGTGCTCCTCGGGGGGGGTGGATGGGTGCCTGCGAGGAGAATCGAGCGGCCGGCGAAGCCGTCGCGAAGACGTCGCTAAGAGGCGCGTAGGAGTGCCGGATCGCCTCCGGGGCCTAAAGTGGTTCAGACCACTGAGAATCAGGAGAACGACACGTGATGCCCAATAGCTTCGACGCCAAGGCGACGCTCACCGTGGGTGGGCGTGACTACGAGATCTACCGGCTGGATGCCCTGCAGGCGAAGTACGACGTAGCCCGGCTTCCGTTCTCGCTCAAGGTCCTGCTCGAGAATCTGCTGCGCAACGAGGACGGGGAGTCGATCCGCGCGCAGGACATCGAGGCGCTGGCCCGGTGGGACGCGAAGGCCGAGCCCGCCAGCGAGATCGCGTTCACGCCGGCGCGCGTGATCATGCAGGACTTCACCGGGGTGCCCGCGGTCGTGGACCTGGCCGCGATGCGCGACGCGATGCGCGAGATGGGCGGCGACCCGAGCAAGATCAACCCGCTGGCGCCGGCCGAGCTGGTCATCGATCACTCGGTACAGGTCGACGTGTACGGCTCTCGCTCGGCGTTCGCGCGCAATGCCGAGCTCGAGTTCGAGCGTAACCGCGAGCGGTACGCGTTCCTCCGCTGGGGACAGGGCGCATTCGACAATTTTTCCGTGGTGCCGCCGGACACCGGGATCGTGCACCAGGTCAACCTCGAGTACCTGGCCCGGGTGGTGTTCGTGCGGGAGTCGGGCTCCGGTTCTGCCTTGCCCCAGGCGTACCCCGACACTTTGGTCGGAACCGACTCGCACACCACGATGATCAACGGGCTCGGCGTGCTCGGGTGGGGCGTCGGCGGGATCGAGGCCGAGGCCGCGATGCTCGGCCAGCCGATGTCGATGCTGATCCCACAGGTGCTGGGCTTCAGACTGATCGGTTCGTTGCAGGAGGGCGCGACGGCCACCGACCTCGTGCTGACCGTGACCGAGATGCTGCGCGCGCGGGGCGTCGTCGGCAAGTTCGTCGAGTTCTACGGCGAGGGCCTGGCCGGGCTCCCGCTGGCCGACCGGGCCACGATCGGGAACATGTCGCCCGAGTTCGGGTCGACCTGCGCGATCTTCCCGATCGACGCCGAGACGCTGCGCTACCTGGAATTCTCGGGGCGGCCGCCCGAGGTGATCGAGCTCGTCGAGGCGTACGCGCGCGAGCAGGGCCTGTGGCACGACTTCGGGTCCGAGGAGCCGACGTTCACCGATACGCTCGAGCTGGATCTGTCGACCGTGGTGCCGAGCATCGCGGGGCCCAAGCGCCCGCAGGACCGCGTGTCGCTGACCGAGTCAAAGCCGGCCTTCCGGCTGGCGCTCGAGGGCTACGTGCCAGAGGACGACGCCGAGGACGAGGCGGTGGCCGATAGCTTCCCGGCGTCTGATCCGGTCTCGACGCATGTTCTGAACGGCGAAGGGCACGAGCCGGCCGGCGGCACCGGTGGCGCCCAGGTCGCGGACCGGCCGGTGTCGCGGTGCGACGTGACGCTGGCCGACGGGACGGAGACGTTTTTGGATCACGGGCACGTGGTGATCGCGGCGATCACTTCGTGCACGAATACGTCGAACCCGTCGGTGATGCTGGGCGCGGGTCTTTTGGCGCGCAATGCGGTGTTGCGCGGGCTGTCGGTAAAGCCGTGGGTCAAGACGTCGCTCGCCCCCGGGTCCAAGGTCGTTACCGAGTACCTGGACCGGGCCGGGCTGACCGAGTACCTCGACGCGCTGGGGTTCAACCTGGTCGGCTACGGCTGCACCACGTGCATCGGCAACAGCGGGCCGTTGCCGGCCGAGATCTCCGCCGCGGTGGCGGACAACGACCTCGCGGTGGTGTCGGTCCTGTCCGGCAACCGCAACTTCGAGGGCCGGATCAATCCCGACGTGAAGATGAACTACCTGGCCTCCCCGCCGTTGTGCGTGGCCTACGCGATCGCGGGCACGATGGACATCGACCTGTACGACGAGCCGCTGGGCGAGGATCGGCACGGCCATCCGGTGTTCCTGTCCGACATTTGGCCGAGCGCCGCGGATGTGGCGACGACGGTCGACGAGGCGGTCCAGTCGGACATGTTCCACAAGAGCTACAGCGAGGTGTTCGACGGCGACGAGCGCTGGAACTCGCTGTCGGTACCGACCGGCGAGCTCTTTGCCTGGGACGAGCGCTCGACTTACGTCCGGCGCCCGCCGTTCTTCACGGGGCTGCCGCCGGAGCCGGAACCGGTCGAGGACATCGAGCGGGCGCGCGTGCTGGCGGTGCTCGGCGACAGCGTGACCACGGACCACATCTCGCCGGCGGGCTCGATCAAGCGCGACGGCCCGGCCGCCCGGTACCTGAACGAGCATCGCGTGGAGGCGGGGGACTTCAATTCGTACGGCTCGCGCCGGGGCAACCACGAGGTGATGATGCGCGGCACGTTCGCCAACATCCGCTTGCGCAACCGGCTCGCGCCGGGCACCGAAGGTGGCGTGACCGTGTATCTCGGCGCGAACGGCCACGGCGAGCAGATGTCGATCTACGACGCGGCCATGAAATACATCGACGCGGATGTCCCGCTGATCGTGCTGGCCGGCAAGGAATACGGCTCGGGGTCCTCACGCGACTGGGCGGCCAAGGGCACCCGGTTACTCGGCGTGCGGGCGGTGATCGCGGAGAGCTTCGAGCGGATCCACCGGTCGAATCTGGTCGGGATGGGCGTGCTGCCGCTGCAGTTCGCAGCCGGCGAGTCGGCTTCTTCGCTGGGTCTGACCGGCCGGGAGCTGTTCACGGTGGCGGGGCTGGCCGGGGTTGACGAGATCCCCCGCGAGCTTGTGGTACGGGCCGACGATCGCTCGTTCGGAGTGACCGTCCGGATCGACACGCCCAAGGAGCAGGAGTACTTCCGCCACGGCGGAATCCTCCAGTACGTGTTGCGCTCGCTGCTGCGGTCGTAGCGCGCCGGGCCGATGGCGCTGGCGTTACGTATACGTCAACGCCATCGCCGAAGTCCGGGTCAGGAGTTCTAGGCGGCCGGCCGCAGGGCCTCGAGCTCGCCGCTCTCGGCGAGCTCGGCGAGCGCCTTGCGCTCGAGCTTGCGTACGGCGTCCGACGAGATCCCCAGCCGCCGGCCGGCCTCCCGGAGCGGCGTCGGCTTGTCGCCGTCGATCCCGAACCGGAGCTTGACCACGCTGCGCTCGACCTCGGGCAGTCGCTGGAGCGCGCGCCGGAGCGCGGCGTCGCGGGCGGCGAGCTCGACCTCCTCGTCGGGCGCGGTCGCGTCGCTGGCCAGGAGCGCCCCAAGCGTCGTTTCGTCCTCGCCCACGGGCCGGTCGAGGCTGGTCACAACGCGCGCGATGTTCCGCGCGGCGAGCACCTCGCGGAGCGGGAGCTCGGCCGCCTCGGCGATCTCCTCGTCGGTTGGCTCGCGGCTGAGCTCGGCCACGAGCGCGTGACGCGCGCGGGCGATCCGGCGCTCGCGCTGGCCGATGTGGACGGGGACGCGGATCGGCCGGGCCCGGTTGGCGATCGCGCGCTGGATCGACTCACGGATCCAGAAAGTGGCGTAGGTGGAAAACTTGTAGCCCTTGCGCCAGTCGAACTTCTCGGCCGCGCGGATGAGCCCGAGCATGCCCTCCTGGATCAGGTCGAGCAGCGGCAGGTCGAGGCCCTCGTAGCTGCGCGCGTTGGAGATGACCAGACGGAGATTCGAGTTGACCAGGCGCTCTTTGGCGGCCAGATCGCCTCGCTCGATGCCTTTGGCCAGCGCGACCTCCTCGGGGCGGGTGAGCAGCCGATGACGCCGGACCTCGGCCATGAACAGCGACATCGCGTCCATCGTGCGCTCGTCGGCCGGGCTGGTGCGGTAGGGCGCATCGGCGGCGTCGGGCGAGCCGCCGTCGCGTTCGGGCGCGGGTTCGTCGCGCAGCTCGATCCCGCGCTCCGCGAGCAGACCGCGCAGCGACTCGAACTCGGACTCCCGTTGGTCTACCTTCAAGGCCGATGCCATACCTGAGAAGTGCTACCCGCCAGGCGCGGACTGAACACCCATGAAACCGCCCGCGCGGCGGCCCGCACCCGGCAAACCGGCGCTTTAGCCAATAGCCTTCCGAGCGTGCCGACCCCCGAACTTCTCATGCGATTGTTGAGCTCTCCCGGCCCATCCGGGCACGAGACGACCCCTGCCCGCGTGTGGCGGGAGTACTGCGCGGGCTTCGTCACCGAGGTCGGGGGCGACACGGTCGGCTCGTCGTGGGCGCGCGTCGCGGGCACCGCCGGCGGTCCGACCGTGGCGGTGGTCGGCCACATCGACGAGATCGGGCTGCACGTCTCGCACCTCGACGACGACGGGTACCTGCGGTTCGGCCAGGTCGGAGGCTGGGACGCCGGCGTGCTGATCGGCCAGCGCGTGCGGGTCCGGACCCGCCGGGGCGACGTGTTCGGCGTGATCGGCCGCAAGCCGATCCACCTGCTCAAGGACGAGGACCGCAAGCAGATGCCCGAGGTCAAGGACCTGTACATCGACATCGGGGCACGGGACGCCGACGAGGCCGGCAAGCTGGTCCGGATCGGGGACGTGGCGGTGATCGACGCCGAGCCGGTCGAGTTCCGGCACGACCGGATCGTCTCGCGCTCGCTGGACAACCGGGTCGGCTGCTACGTCGCCGCCGAGGTGGCTCGGCTGGTCGCGGCACAGGGCGGCGCCCCCGGAGACGTGCTCGCCCTCGCCGTGACCCAGGAGGAGACAACCTTCGCCGGCTCGCGGACGAGCGCGTTCGCCCACGACCCCGACGTCGCCATCGTCGTCGACCTGACCTTCGCCACCGATCAGCCGGGCATCGAGCTCGGCCCGATCACCAAGCATCCGCTCGACTCCGGCCCGGTGATCGCGCGCGGCACCTCGCTGCACCCGCTCGTGTTCGAGCGCCTGTACGAGGCGGGCGAGGCGGAGACCATCCCGTTCACGCTCGAGTCGCTCGGGAAGGGAACCGGCACCGACGCCGACGCCATCCACCTGACCCGCGCCGGCATCCCCACCGGGCTGGTCTCGATCCCCTGCCGTTACATGCACACGCCGGTGGAGATGGTCTCGCTCGCGGACGTCGACGCGGCGGCCCGCTTGATCGCGGCATTCGCCCAGCGGCTCGAGCCGGGCGTGTCGTTCGAGCGCTGATCTACGCTTGCTCCTGCTGTTCGACATCGACGGGACGCTGATGGCCGGCGCCACCGCGGCGCACAGCCAGGCGCTCGACGCCGCGATTCGCGAGGTCCACGGTGTCGACCCCGCGGGTCTGCGTTCGCGCGTCTCCCCGGCCGGCCGAACCGACGGCGAGATCGCCCGGCTGATCCTGCTCGACACGGGCGTCTCGGCGCGGCGGATCGACGACCGAGCGCGCGACGTGCGCGATGCGTGCGGCCGGGTCTACGCCCAGACCTGCCCTCCGGACCTCAGCCCGTACGTCATCCCGGGAATGCCGGACGTGCTCGCCTGGCTCGCCGGACTCGACGATGTCTCCCTCGGGCTCGTCACCGGCAACTATGAGCCCGTCGGGCGGCTGAAGCTGGCCCGCGCCGGGCTCGGGCCCTGGTTCCAGTCGGCCCCGGGGGCGTTCGGCTCGGACTCGGAGGATCGCGCGGCGCTGCCGGGGATCGCCCGCCGGCGGGCCGGTCGCGTCCCCCGCGCGGACGCGATCGTGATCGGCGATACCCCGCGAGACATCGCCTGCGCCCGGGCCGACGGGGTCCGCTGCGTAGCGGTCACGACTGGCCAATACGGGCCCGAGGAGCTTGCCGGCGCGGACGCGGTGGCGCGTGACGCGTTCGAGCTGCGGGCCAGGCTCGAAGAGCTGCTCGCGTAGGTCGCCGCGACGAGGTGCGCTCAGGCGGCGAGCACGTCGGGCGAGCTCGCGTCGTAGGCCGGTATCCACCCGGTGCCTCGACCGTCCGGGTCGCGCCCCAAGCGCCGGCGTAACGCGATCGACAGGTCCCGCCGCCAGGTCGCCAGCGGGGAGGCGAGATGGTTGCTGACGCCGCGCTCGCGCGAGGTCAGGACGACCTGACTGGCTCGAGGCCGGCGCGAGCGCTCGTAGCGGCCCAGGGCCGCGAGCGGATCATCGGGTTCCGCCTTGACCGCCGCGGCAAGCACGCAGCCGTCCTCCATCGCCTGACACGCACCCTGCCCCAGGTAGGGCAGCATCGGGTGGGCGGCGTCGCCCAGCACGGTGACCCGGCCGCGCGTCCACTCCGGGATCGGGTCCCGGTCGTACAGGGCCCACTTGTACCAGACCTCTCCCGCCGAAAAGACGCGGAGCAGCGACTCGTGCCAGCCGCGATAGCGCTCGAGCACCTCGGCCCGCTCGCAGCGCGACACCCAGGACTCGTGCCGGTAGGCCTCGTCGTCGTAGTGGCAGACCACATTGATCAGCTCGTCTCGCCTGACCGGGTAGAGCACGATCGTGCCGTGCGGTCCCAGCCACTGGACGTTCTCGGGCGGGGGCGGCTCGCCCGGTACGGCGTCGAGCGCAACCACGCTGCGGTAGCAGATCTTGCCGGTGAATCTCGGAGCATCCGGGCCGAACAGCGACTCTCGCACGGCCGAGTGGATGCCGTCGGCGCCGACGATGACGTCGGCCTCGACCTCACTGCCGTCCTGGAATCTCGCGACCCCGACGCGGTCGTCCGACTCGACGGCAACGCATCGCGCTCCGAGCGTGACGAGGTCGCTCGGTAAGGACTGGGCCAGCACGTCCAGCAGGTCGGCGCGGTGGGCCGTCGCGCCCGCGCTGCCGAACAGGGTGGCCTGCTGCCTCCGGCTCGTCTTCGAGATCACGCGTCCGGTCTTCCCGTGGCGCGTGACCGCCCACTCCCAGCGCCCGGCGATCGCGCGGACGTCGTCCTCGAGACCGAGCGATCGCAGCACCTTCATCGCGTTCGGGCCCAGCGCAACGCCGGCGCCGATCTCGCGCAACTCGGGCGCGGACTCGTAGACGGCGACCTCGACGCCCTGCCGGCACAGCGCATGCGCCGCTATCAGGCCACCGATCCCGCCTCCGATGATTGCCACCCGCGTCATCGCGCCGTCACCTGTCCCCGTCACCTATACATATATAGCTATATATAGATCTATAGGTATATGTATCTTATCTACGACGAACGGGGCGGCTTCGGCGTGGGGAACTGGGCGCGCATGGCCACGTCCCACAGGCGGTCGGGCATCAGCCGGCGCAGGGTGAGGATCAGGTGGGCGCTTGGAGTGACCGGATAGCGGGTCTTGGGACGGTCCGCCTCGAGCGCGACGGCGATGGTCTTGGCCACCGTCTCCGGGCCGCCGCCGAGCTTGGCCATCGGCCCCTGGTACGCGCCCTCGGTCGCCGCGGCAACCGCCCGGTTGAAGTCCGCGTACGGTCCGCCGGCCTGCACCGAGGCCGACGCGGTCTCGCCGAACTGGGTCACGATCAGGCCGGGCTCGACAACGATCACCTCGACGCCGAAGCCCCGCACCTCGAAGCGCATCGCGTCCGACAGCGCCTCGATCGCGTACTTGGTCGAGTGGTAGATCCCGCCCCCGGGGAACGTCACCCGGCCACCCATGCTGCTCAGGTTGATGATCCGTCCCCAGCCCTGCTCGCGCATACCCGGCAGCACGAGCTGGCACATCCGCAGCAGCCCGAACACGTTGGTCTCGAACTGGCGGCGGACGTCGTCGAGCGGCACCGACTCGACGGCGCCCGACTGGCTGTAGCCGGCGTTGTTGACGAGCACGCCGACCGCTCCCTCGGCCTGGTTCACCGCTTCGACCGCGGCGGCCATCGACGCCTCGTCGGTGACGTCGAGCGCCAGGGTCTTGCAGCCCTTACGTTCGAGGTCGGTCAACGTCTCGAGGCGACGGGCGGTGGCGTAGACGGTCCACCCGTCCGCGACCAGCCGTTCCGCCGTCGCTCTCCCGATCCCGCTCGAACAACCGGTGATCAGGACGGCGCGCGAGGGCACGCGCCGAGTCTACGCGCCGGCTCTAGCCGCGGACGAGCTTCTTGTAGGTGATCCGCTTCGGACGGTCGGCGTCGACCCCGAGCTGCTCGTGGCGGAAGTCCTCATACGCGTCGAAGTTGCCCTCGAACCACCGAACCTGCGAGTCGCCCTCGAACGCCATCACGTGGGTGGCGATCCGGTCCAGGAACCAGCGATCGTGGGACACGACGACCGCGCAGCCGGCGAACGTGAGCAGCGCCTCCTCGAGCGCGCGGAGCGTGTCGACGTCGAGGTCGTTGGTCGGCTCGTCGAGCAGCAGCAGGTTGCCGCCGGACCTCAGCAGCTTGGCCAGGTGCAGCCGGTTGCGCTCACCGCCGGACAGCTTGGCCACCTTCTTCTGCTGGTCCGATCCCTTGAAGTTGAAGCCCGCGGTGTAGGCGCGGCTGTTGATCGTCCGGTCGCCGAGCTTGATGTTGTCCTCGCCGCCGGAGATCTCCTGCCAGACGGTCTTGTCGGGGTCGAGCGCGTCGCGCGACTGGTCGACGTAGGCCAACTCGACCGTCTCGCCCAGCTTGAGCGCGCCGGCGTCGGGCTGCTCCTGCCCGGTGATCATCCGCATCAGCGTGGTCTTGCCGGCGCCGTTGGGGCCGATCACGCCGACGATGCCGCCGCGCGGCAGCGTGAAGCTGAGATCGTCGATCAGGACGCGCTCGCCATAAGCCTTGCGCAGCCCGCTGGCCTCGAGCACCGTGTCGCCCAGCCGAGGACCGGCGGGAATGTGGATCTGGACCTGGTCGAGCTTGACGTTGCGGTCCTCGGCGAGCAGAGCCTCGTAGGCGTTGAGGCGGGCCTTGGGCTTGTTGCGCCGCGCGCTGGCGTTGAGCCGGACCCACTCGAGCTCCTGCTCGATGGTGCGCTTGCGGGCGCTCTCCTGCTTGGCCTCACTCGCGAGGCGGGCTCGCTTCTGCTCGAGCCAACCGGAGTAGTTGCCCTCGTAGGGGATGCCGCGCCCGCGGTCGAGCTCGAGGATCCAGCCGGCCACGTTGTCCAGGAAGTACCGATCGTGCGTGATCGCGACCACGGTGCCCTTGTAGTCGGCCAGGTGGCGCTCGAGCCAGGCGATCGACTCGGCGTCGAGGTGGTTGGTCGGCTCGTCGAGCAGGAGCAGGTCCGGCTGCCCGAGGAGCAGCCTGGCCAGGGCCACGCGGCGCTTTTCGCCGCCCGAGAGGGTGGCGACCTCAACGTCTCCGGGAGGCGTTCTCAGGGCGTCCATGGCGATCTCGAGCGTCGTGTCGAGATTCCAGGCGTCGACCGCGTCGATCTGCTCCTGGACGCGCGCGAACTCGTCCGCGGTCTCGTCGGAGTAGTTCATCGAGAGCTCGTTGAAGCGGTCGAGCAGGGCCTTGGTCTCGGCCACGCCGTCTTCGATGTTCCCGCGGACATCCTTGGCCTCGTCGAGGTGCGGTTCCTGCTCGAGCAGGCCGACGGTGGCGCCGGGAGCGAGCTGGGCGTGGCCGTCGAACTCGGTGTCGAGGCCGGCCATGATTCGCAGCAGCGTCGACTTGCCGGCGCCGTTGTAGCCGATCACGCCGATCTTGGCGCCGGGCAGGAACGACAGCGAGATGTCGGTGAGCACCTCGCGATCCGGCGGGTAGCGGCGCGAGAGCTTGTAGGTGGTGAAGATGTACTGGGTCGACATGTCGTCCCGCAGAGGATAGGAGCCCGGTCGTGCGAGCCGCCGCCGCGCTGTTGGCGCTGGTCGCCGTGGCCTTCATGACGGTGGCGATCGTCGGGATGGTCACCGGGCGTCCGGGCGATCGCGCCGGGCTGGTGCTGCGAGCGGCCGCGGTGCTCTGCTTCCTCATCGCCGTGGTCCTCAACGCCGCCGCTCATTAAGCTTGCGCTCTCAACCGACGAAGGAGATCGAGCATGGCGAAGGTCGTGTACACGGCAGAGGCGACGGTCACCGGCGGACGCGAGCACGGCCACGGCCGGACCAGCGACGGCGAGCTCGACGTGCAGCTGCGCCCGCCCACCGAGGGCGGCGGGACCAACCCCGAGCAGCTGTTCGCCGTCGGGTACGCGGCATGCTTCGAGGGCGCGCTGGGCGTCGCGGCACGCCGTGAGCGCAAAGAGGTCGGGGACGCCTCGATCGACAGCAAGGTCAGCCTGGTCACCACCGAGGACCGCGGCTACACGGTCGCCGTCGAGCTCGACGTCACACTGCCCCAGGTCGATGACCCGGAGGTGGCCAAGAGCATCGTCGCGGCCGCCCACGAGATCTGCCCGTACTCGAACGCGACCCGCGGGAACGTCGAGGTCACGCTGACCGCGAACGGGCAGCCGGTCGGCTGATCTGGGGCGGGCCGGGCGGGCCCATCCGGACCGGGGCGGTCAGTTCTCGGGTCGCCACGCGCTCACGACCCATTGGCCGGGCCGCTGCTCGATCGCCATGGCGAGCGCGACATGCCAGGCGGGCTTCAGTCCCTGGTAGGCGGTCGTGTTGGTGGCGGTGGTGGATTCGAGCGTGACGACCACGTACTGGTTCCGGTGCGTGGCCAGCGGCGCCACCGCTTCGACCGTGCCGTGGTTGGCGATCCCCCCGCGCTGTAGCTCGTAGTCGCCGGCCGTCTCGGCGGCGGCCAGGATCGCCGCGGCGCGCGCCTGCGCGACGCTCCGCCCCGCCAGCGCGCGCATGTCCGGCGCGACGGTCTGCGCGTCCCAGTTGATGTACGCGGTGGCGAAGGCGCGGATCGCGTCGACCGGCGATGCGGTGGCGCCGGTCGCGGTCTGTCGAGAGGGCGGCGGCGAGGGCCACTCGTGGGTCGCCTGCGCCCGGGCGAGCCGTGACTGTCGCGCCGTGGTCTGGTGGCGCCCGCTGCCCGCGCCGCCGCAGCCCGCGCACGCCAGCGTGGCCGCGACGAGCAGGAGCGCGGCGGTGCGGCCGGTCACAGCCCCACCGGATGACGCGCCACGAACCCGGCCGCGCTGCGAATCAGCGGGTGCCACCCGATCCCGGTGCTCCCGTCGCCGGGGCCGGCCGCGTCGTGCGTGTCCCAGCGCAGGCCGGCGACGTACATGAACACGTGGTCGGCGTTGGCGTACAGCGTGACCCACCGGCCGGGGCCGGGCAGGCCGAACGACTCGAGCGTGCCCGACGCGGCGTCGTAGGTCACGGGCAACAGGCCTCCGCCATGCAGGAGGTGCTCGACGCTGCTCGAGCAGTCGTAGGCCGGCGCGATCGCCGACAGCGGGAGTCCGTGGCCGCCGCCGACCAGGTAGGGCTTGCCGGCGATCTGGTTGCCGGCGGCGATCATGCCCTTGACCGCGGGAGGGGCGTCGGCGGGGGCGGCGGCGAGGCCGTTCGAGAGCACCTGCGCGTTGCCGGCGCCGGTGACCGGGACTCCCTCGACCACGTTGGGCGCGCAAAGGCCCGGATCCTGGGAGGCCGTATCGGGGACGGTCAGCCCGGCCGGCGCCGCGGTTGCCTGCCCGAGGACGTCCCCGGCGCCGGCCGGGGGCGGGCGCTCGATCTCGACCGGACCGGACCACAGCCCACTCTCGTAGGGAATCCCGAGCCGCCCGGCCAGCTCCCACCAGAGGTCGAGGACGCGGGGCAGGCCGTCGACCGGGCCGCCGCCGAGCCCGATATCGCGCTTGTAGGCGATCTCGGAGCGCGCTCCCCAGCTGATGCGCAGCGGCGTGAGGTACGGCAGGCCGCCCATCGCGGTGGCGGTCTGGAAGCTGTCACCGCCGAGCTCGGCGTAGCTGTCCGGAAGGTCGAGCAGGTTCGCGCCTGAGGAGCCGATCACGCCGCTGCTCGGGTCGCCGGGTCCGCCGTACTCGGTCGCGCCGACCTGCTGCGCGGTGCCGGGCGGGGCGAGCACGATGCCAGTGCCGGGGCCGCCCGCCGGCTGGGAGGCACCCACCGGCGATCCGCACTCATCGCCCGTGCCGAACACGCTGGTGATCAGCGCCAGTACCGCGGCGCCGAGCCCGGCGGCGAGCACGAGCACGACGCCGACGATCACAACCAGGCTCCCATTCCGTTTCATCGTCCGGCCACACTAAGCGCCGCCAATGTGGATCAGTCCGATCCGAGCCGATTTGTTGCAGGACTTTTGCGATCACTACGAGAAGCGGGACGTGTCGAGGACGGCGTGGGGACCGCGTCGTCCTTGGCAGCGTCGCTAACGTAAATAGGTCATGCCTCGCATCCTCGACGTTGAACAGGCCCTTCTTCTGCTGGAGCTCGAGCCTCCGTTCGACCAGCGCGCGGTACAGCTGGCCCGCCGGCGGATGGCGAAGCGCTGGCATCCGGACATCGCGCCACCCGGGCGCCAGCACGAGCACCAGCGCCACCTCCAGGCGATCAACGAGGCGGCCGACCAGCTCGAGCAGCTGGCCGAGTCCTCACGGGGTGGACGCGTCACGCGCAACGCGGTCAAGGTGTCCGCGGCGGCGACGCGCAAGGCCCGCGCGGACGCCGGCCGGCGCGCCTACGAGGCCGAGCAGCGCGCGCGCGCCGCGGCCGAGGAGAAGGCCAAGCACGACCCGTTCGGCTCGCGCGTCCCGGACCACTCGGTCGTACACCGCTACGCGCGCTGCCTGTCGTATCCCGAGTGGGGCGTGGGCAGCGTGACCGGCATCTACTTCTCGGGCGACGAGGAGGACGTCCAGCAGTGGGCCCGGGTCAAGTTCCAGGTCGGCATCCGCACCGTTCCCGCCGGCTCGCTCCAGTTCGTCGACTTCTCCAAGCCGGATCCGGCCGCCGATCGGGTGCAGCGGTTCATGACCGCCGCCCAGCACGCGCTCGCCGAGGGCGACGCGAAGCTGGCCGCGCAACGGCTCATCTACGCCCGCGACGCCGATCCGACGAACCCGGTCGTGCTGAGGCTCTTGACCAGCGCGTTCTGGCAGGCGGGGAATCTGCCGGCCGCGGCGCGGGCGGTCCGCGACTGGGCCCGAGCCGAAACCGACCGCCCCACGCCGGAGCGGTTCGCGGCACGGATCTACGAGGACATGGGCGCGATCGACCTCGCCGCCGAGGCCGCCGAGCGCGCGGCCCATCGGGCGCCGGCCGATGCCTCCTCGTGGGAGCGGCTGGGCCGCCTGCGGCTCCGGTTGATGGACCGTGCCGGCGCGATCGCCGCGCTCGAGCAGGCCCGGCTGACCGGGCCGACGCTGGAGGGACTGCTGTCGCTGGCGCTGGCGTATCACCTCGCGGGCGACGTCGGCGCGGAGGTCTCGGCCGCCGAGGCCGCCACCCGCCTGGACCCCGAGTCCCAGAGCGCGTGGTCAAGCTACGCCCACGCGCTGGCGCGCACCGACCGGATCAGCGAGTGCATCGACGCGTGCAAGCGGGCGCTGGCGCTCGGCCCCAGCGAGGACGTGTCCGATCTGCTCCAGCGGGTCCAGGCCGCCCAGCCGCGGTCGCTGTCCGAGCGCACCGCCGCCTAGCCGCTCGCCGGCGACCTGCATTACCTGCCAGCGGCCGACGAGATGTCCGACCGTGGCATCTTGTTCACGTCGGGCATGCGCAACCTGCCACGGTCAAGGCGGGACGCACCCGATGTCATGTTGCGCAGGTCGCGACGGCTAGGCGAGCGAGCCCTCGCGCCCGCACACCGGGCACGACTCGCCGGCGGCGAGCGGGCGACCCCCACACCCGGGGCAGTTCTCGACCGACTCGAGCACCCCGAGCAGCTCTCCCACCCGGCAGACCAGCAGCCGCTCCTCCTCGACCTCGATCCACACGCCGGCGGAGGCCGGGAACACGACGTGGTCGCCGGGTCGGACCGGCATCGCGATCCCGACGTTCTCCCACCAGTCGAGGCCCGGGCCGACCGCGAGCACGATCCCGTGCTGCGGCGGTGGCTCCGCGGACCCGGGGGGCACGATCAGCCCGGAGCGGCGGATCCGATCCGGGTCGAGTTCCTTGATCACGACACGATCGAAAAGGGGGCGTAGTAGCTGGCGCATGGTGATTAACCCGTCCGCTCCTGATCATAGGGTGGGGCCGGATGCGATTGATCGTGGCTCGCTGCGAGGTCCGCTACTGCGGACGGCTGAACGCGCTGCTGCCCGAGGCGCTGCGGCTGATCATGCTCAAGGCCGACGGCTCGGTCTTGATCCACGCCGACGCCGGCGGCTACAAGCCGCTGAACTGGATGACCCCACCGACGGTGATCGAGGAGTCGGACGGCCGAATAACAGTCCGCAAGCGCGGCCAAGCCGACGGCGACCGGCTCGAGATCGACATCGCCGAGGTGCTGTCGGACGTAAACCACGACATGGGCCCACCCGACGAGGACGCGGCCCTGACCAAGGACGGCGTCGAGGCGCACCTCCAGGAGTTGCTGGCGGAGCGGCCGGCGTGGTGCGGCGAGGGTTTCAGGCTGATCCGGCGGGAATGGCCGACGGACATCGGCCCGGTCGATCTCATGTGCCGTGACGGAAACGACGAGTGGGTGGCGGTCGAGGTCAAGCGGGTGGCGGGGATCGAGGCGGTCGAGCAGCTGACCCGGTACCTGGAGCGGATCCGGCTCGATCCCGCGTTCGCGTTGTGCCGCGGCGTGCTCGCCGCACAGACGATCAAGCCGCAGGCGTGCGTGCTCGCGGCGGCGCGCGGGATCGATTGCGTGGAGGTGGATCTGGCCGTGCTGCGGGGCGAGCGCGCGCCGGATTTGCGATTGTTTGCCGCGTGAGCGCCGACGCCGCGCCCGCGGATCCCGACCTCCCCGTCGTCACGGAGCAACGCGGGCGCGTCCTGACGATCACGATCAACCGCCCCGACCAGCGCAACGCGGTCAACGCCGCGGTCGCCCAGGGCATCGCGGCAGCGGTGGATCGGCTCGACGGCGACCAGGCGCTCAGCGTGGGCGTCCTGACCGGCGCCGGCAAGGGCTTCTGCGCCGGCATGGACCTGAAGGCGTTCGTGGCCGGTGAGCGCCCGCACGTCCCCGGCCGCGGGTTCGCCGGGATCGTCGAAAAACCCCCCGCCAAGCCGATGATCGCTGCCATCGAGGGGTTCGCGGTGGCGGGCGGGCTCGAGCTGGCGCTCGCCTGCGACCTGATCGTGGCCTCGCGCGGCGCGCGGCTCGGCATTCCGGAGGTCAAGCGCTCGCTGGTCGCGGCCGGCGGCGCGCTGCTGCGGCTCCCCCGGGCCTTGCCGCGCAACGTCGCGCTCGAGATGGCCCTGACCGGCGACCCGATCAGCGCCGAACGCGCGCACGAGCTAGGTCTGGTGAATCGCCTGACCGACCCCGGCACCGCCCTCGCAGCAGCCCAAGACCTGGCCGACGAGATCGCCGCCAACGGACCGCTCGCGCTCGCCGCCACCAAGCGGATCGTGGCCGAGTCCGCCGACTGGCCCGACGCCGAGTTCTTCGAGCGCCAGCGCGCCCTGATCGACCCGGTGTTCAACTCCGAGGACGCGCGCGAGGGCGCCACCGCGTTCTCCGAACGCCGCGATCCCGTCTGGAAGGGCCGTT
>CAWIDF010000015.1:0-295788 GCA_963834885.1 uncultured Solirubrobacterales bacterium
GGCGTCCTAACCGCTAGACCATGGGGGCGGGGCGCAGGTCCATTGTATGAGCCGCGGCGCAAGGCCCAGCGGACCCGCACCGGGGACCACCCAAACGCCAGCAACCCAACCCCGCCACGCAACCCAGGCCGGCGTCCCAATCTGCGTCACGCGCCCCCCGAGCGGGTAGGCACTCGGTGACAGAAGACGCAGATTGGCCCTGGCCGGGCGGTTGGGCTCGTGCCGGCGTGGGATGAAAGGGAAATTGATGGGTCCACTGATGTTTGTGAACTGGTCCTCGGTCAGCTCGATGTTCCGGGGATTGATGTGGATCGTGGCGATCGTGCTGGCCGGGCTGATCGTGATTCACCTCATGCCGATGGCATCGGACGTGCACCACTCGACGCGGATGCTGCGCTGAGATGCGGTGGGCGCCGGCGGCGGGGTTAGTCCTCGACCACGATGATCCCTGCGAGCCACTCCGGCAGGGTCTGGTTGAGCGGTGACCAGAGCGCCGGCGCGTAGGTCGCGACCGTGATGAGCGTGAGGGGCGCGGCGCAACCGAGGCAGTTCGGCCGAGCCTCCGCGTGTCGCTTGATCAGCTCGTGCTGCGCCTCGAGATCGCGCGGCTGCTTGCGCTTGAGCTCGCTCAGCTCGGCCTGCAGTGCGCGCATGCGCTCGAGGTCTCGGTTGACAGCCGGGCGGTAGAGCGAGCGGACGAGTTCGCTGAGCCCGATCGATGTGGCCAGCTTGACCGAGGCGCTGTGGACGGACACCGGGCCACCCGCGTCCACCTCGACCGCGCGGATACCGACGATCCGCGAGCCAGGGCTTCGCCAGTTCCTGCCGGCGATGGCCAACGTAGTCGAGGTCGCCCGGTTTGCCGCGGGAGAGTTCGGGAGCCACTTCAGCCAGGGCATCTCGGGCGGATGGTCTGCCCCAGGCTGGGACCGTCGCTCGTGCACGATCGCCAACGCAACCGGGGCCGCGGCGAACAGGAGGCCGTCGATCGCCGCCGCCGCGAGACGGCGCCGCAGCGACGCGACCTTCCACCCACTCGCCGGCATCGCCGAAAGCGTCTCACAGACACGAACGGGCCGAACAGGCCCGACTTATAGAGTCCCCGCTGGATGGCCTCGGACGTCCTCTCCAAGCTCAGCGCGGAAGAGCTGGAACTCGCCCCGCCGGCGCCGGCGCCGCAAACCGCGGGCGCGATGAAGGCGGTGCTGACCGACGACCACTTCTCGGACCCGAACTGGATCTACGAGCGCAAGCTCGACGGGATCCGGTGCATCGCGATCCGCGACGGCGATTACCTACAGCTGCTGTCTCGCAACGATCTCAGCGAGAACGCGCGGTATCCGGAGGTCGTCGAGGCGCTCGCCGCGGAGAGCTGCCGGCAGTTCGCGATCGACGGAGAGGTCGTCGCGTTCAAGGGCTCCGAGACGGACTTCTCCCGCCTAGTCGAGCGCCAGCAGCACTGGGTACCAGTCTTCCTTTACGTGTTCGACATCCTGTGGCTCGAGGATCACGACGTCCGCGCGCTCCCGCTGCGCACACGAAAGCGGCTCCTCAAGGGCGCACTCCAGTTCCACGGCCCGGTCCGCTGGACCCCATACCGCAACCGCGAAGGCGTGGAGCTCTTCAAGGAGGCGTGCCGCAAGGGCTGGGAGGGCGTGATGGCCAAGCGCGCGGACAGCCCGTACGTGACGACGCGATCGAAGGACTGGCTGAAGTTCAAGTGCGGGCACGGGCAGGAGCTCGTCGTCGGCGGATTCACCGAGCCGCGCGGATCGCGCGTCGAGTTCGGGGCGCTCCTGCTCGGCTACTACCAGGACGGCCAACTCCAGTATGCGGGCAAGGTCGGGACCGGGTTCGACACCGACACGCTCCACGACCTGGGGGCGCAGATGCGCGAGCTCGCGCGCAAGGACCCGCCGTTCACCAACCCGGGAGCGATCAAGGAGCGCGGCGTGACGTGGGTCGAGCCGAAGCTCGTCGCCGAGATCGGCTTCACCGAGTGGACGCGCGACGGGCGCCTGCGCCACCCTCGCTTCCTGGGCCTGCGGGACGACAAGTCGGCCCAAGAGGTGGTGCGCGAGGGATGACCGAGGACCTCAAGGTCGGCCGGCGCGAAGTGCGCATCACTCATGCAGACCGGGTCGTCTTTCCGCAACCGAACGTCACCAAGCTCGACCTTGCCCGTCACTACGAACGCGTCGCGCCGCTGATGCTCCCGTACGTGCGCGACCGTCCGCTGGCGCTCCAGGCCTTCCCCGACGGAATCGAAGGGGACGGCTACTTCCTGAAGGCCGTCCCGAAGTACTTCCCGGACTGGATCAAGCGCGTCACGCTCGACAAGAAGGGCGGCACGATCACCCAAGCCCTGGCGCAGGACGCCGCAACGCTGGTGTACCTCGCGGGGCAGAACGTGGTCACTGTGCACACGTGGCTTTCGCGCGCGGACAAGCCGCAGCAACCCGATCGCCTGACGCTCGACTTCGATCCCTCCGGCGGCGGCTTTGACGAGGTGCGGGCGGCGGCGCGCGCCGCGGGCGAGCGGCTGCGCGACCTCGGGCTCGCCACCTACGCGATGACCACCGGCTCGCGCGGCGTCCACGTCGTCTGCCCGCTGCGTCGCGGCCTGGACTTCGACGAGGTCCACGCCTTCGCGCGCGCCCTCGCCGAGAGGATGGTGGCCGACGATCCGGACCACCTCACGCTCGAGTGGCACAAGGCCGATCGCGGCAAGCGGATCTACGTCGACGTCAACCGGATCCAGTACGCCCAGCACGCGGTGGCGCCGTACGCCGTGCGGCCGCGGCCGAACGCTCCGGTGGCGGTGCCGCTCCACTGGGACGAGCTCCAGGATCCCGAACTGAGGCCGGACAAGTGGACGGTCGAGAACATCGGGCCGCGCCTCGAGGACGGCGACCCCTGGGAGGGCATGATGCGCCACGCGCGCGCCCTGCCCAAAACGGTCGGCTAGAAATCGACCCGGCGCGCCCGCCGGCGCCGGCGCTTCCCCGTCACCTGCCACGGGCCCGGCAGGAAGTCGAGCACCAGGTTGACGACCCAGATGATCAGCGTCGCCCACACGTACGTCCAGAAGCCGTGGATGTCGAAGCCGGACACGATCGCGTTGGTGATGACGAGCATCAGCAGGGACACGAAGAACCACGCGATCCCGAACGTGAGCAGCGCCAGCGGCAGGGTGATGAACCGCAGTAACGGCTTGAGCAGGGTGTTCAAGACTCCGAACACGGCAGCGGCCTCGAGCAGCCTCCAACCGTTGTCGACCGTCACGTCGGTCAGAAGCACCGTCACGATGGCCAGGATCAGCGCGTTGGTCAGCCACGAGATCCCCAGTCGCACCGGGAGCGAGGGCCCGAGCTTGGGACGCTGGGCTTCGACGACATAGGCGGTCGGGCTCACACGTCCAGCCTACTCCCTCGAGGTCAGTAGCTGAAGACGTAGCGCCGTCGCCGATCCACTCCCAGAGCGGTGTCGCCCGGCCGATCGTCGCGCCCTTGCCGTCTGCACGAAGAACGACGGCACGACGTCCGCCATACAGAGGCTCACCCAAGCGTCAACTCACCGTGCGCGTAGTCGATCCCGATCGCGCCGAAGTGAGAGAGCACGTCGGAGCCGAGCAGCCCGAACGCCTTCCCGCCACTGCCGGCGATGATCGAGCTCGTGGCGACGATGGTCGGGAGCTTCTGGCCACCGATGCTCCAGCGGCCGAGCCGCACCTTGCGCGCCGACTCCGAGCAGCCCACGCCTGTGACCTTGATCGGCCGTCCCACCGTCTTCAGGCGCAGCTTCTTGGCCAGGGCGGTGTCGACCAGCGTCTTCGAGGAGCCGGTGTCGATCAGGAACGGGAAGGCACGGCCGTGAATGATCACGCGGGCGAGCGCCAGCGTCTCGCCGTCCTTGGCCTTGAGGATCACCAACGGCGCGGTCGAGGTCGCGTGCGCGCGGGTGACCGACGCGTCACCCCAGCCGGTAAAACCCACTAATACGAACGATCCAACCAGTGCTGCAAGGGCGATGAGGCGGCGCATCCCTTTCTCCTTTACGTGGCAAGCGGTGGTGCCGCGAGCGTAGAGCGTCGGCCCCGCCAAAGGGCGGCCCCCACCCGTACATCCGTCGAACGCCGACCGGACGCTCAAGTTGCGGAGCGAAAGGTCGAAGCCTGATCAGATATTGGTGTTCATGTCGAGCTACGGATGGCTGACGTGCTGATTGACGGCCCTCCCGTCGTCGCTCCCAAGGCCCCGACCGGGCTCGAGCACGACCGGGGCGTTTCGGCGAGTGCCGTGCGCGAGCACACGGTGCCGTCGCCGACCCGCCACCTGTCGCACATGCTGATGGCGACCACGGTCGTGGTGGTGCTGCCGCTGGTGCTGTCGCTCACGCTGCGCGCCTCTCGACCTTGGTGAACCCCGGCTTCACCGAGCGCGGGCATCCCGCGCTGAACGCCGACGAATCGCTGAGTGTCGACCAGCACGCGCAGCTGCTCCGGCAGCTCGCCGCCGCGCTCGAGGGGCAAGACGTGTACCTGAACGGGCACTCTCGCCGGGTCGCGCGCCACGCGGCCATGATCGCCCGCGGGATGGGGCTGCCCAGCGACGAGGTGGCGAGAGTTCGCGCCGCCGCCGCGGTCCACGACATCGGCAAGCTCCGCACGCCCAAGGCCATCCTCAACAAGCCGGGGCGGCTCACCGACGACGAGTTCGAGGTGATCAAACGACACCCGGTCGACGGCGCCGAGATGGTCGCCGCGCTCGGCGACCCGGAGCTGACCCGCATCGTCCGCCACCACCACGAGCGCCTGGACGGCGCCGGCTATCCCGGGCGGCTGAGCGGCGACGAGATCCCGCTCGGGGCCCGGATCATCGCGGTCGCCGACACGTTCGATGCGATCACGTCCGCTCGCCCCTACCGCGCCGCCGCGCCCCACCAGAAGGCGATCGACATCCTGCGCGCCGAGGCCGGCGCGCAGCTCGATCCCGAAGCGGTGCGCGCCTTCTTGACCTATTACTCGGGGAGCCGCCCGACCGTCGTGTGGTTGATCGCGACCTCCTCGGTCCGCCGGCTGGTGTCCTGGCTGAGCGGCGATCCCGCCGCTGCCGCGTCGCTGACCGCGAGCAAGGTGGCCGCCGCGACGGCAGCCACGGCGGTGATCGGCGCCGCGGCCGGCGTCGCTCCGGTCCCGGCCGTTCATCGTGGGGTTCGCCCCGCGGCGACGGTCCGCACCGTCCGGACGCGACCTCCGAGCGCCGCCTTCACCCCGCCAAGGCCGGGCAGCGTGACATCCGTGCCGGCCGCCGCGAACGCCCAGCCGCACCACCCGGCTAAGCCGACGGCAGCCAAGTCGCGACGCGGGAGCGCCGGCAAGGCGGCGGCTCGTCGCCGCACGCGGCGTGGCGTCCCGAGCCAAACGCACATCCGGGCCGCCGGCAACTCATCTTCCTCCGGGCGTGCTCAGTCGAGCGCGAGTCAGGCCGCGCCGGTCTCCGCCGCGACTCAGGCGCCGAGCCAGAGCACCGGCGCGCCGAGTCAAACGAGCGCGCCCGGACCGGGCGCCGCCAACGCCGTGGGCGGCGCGCCGTCACAGCCCGCCCCCGCGAGCCGCTCGCAAGGGCCGAGCGCGAACGGCAACGCCTACGGCCACACGAAGCCGCTCGGCAACGGCCACGGCAACGGCGCCGCCAACGGGCACGGTGACCCCAGCGCGACTGCCCCCGCCCCGACGCCGGGCAACAGCCAGAGCAACAGCCAGAGCAACAGCCAGAGCAACAGCCAGGGCAACGTCCAGGGCAGCGGGACCGCGGGCGGGAACGGGAACGGGAACGGGAACGGGAACGGGAACGGCAACGGAAACGCGCAAGCGACCCCAACCACGACCGCCCACCGACCGCCCCGGCCGCAACAACTCCCACCGCAACAACCCCGACCGCGACCGGCAACGACGCCAGCCAGGGCAAGGGCCAAGGCAACGGCAACGGCGAGGCCTCAGGCAAACACGGTTAGCTCGCCCAACCCCCGTTCCCGGCCGCCGTCAGAGCGCTGACCGCTCCGTAATTCGCCACACCCCGTTGCGGCGTTGCCCGCGTTCAGTCAACCCGGACCGGGCCGATCTTCGAGGTCGGCCGGTTCTACGGCGAGCCATTCAGACAGGGGAGTACATGCAGTTCTTCTACAACCTCTCGATCGGGCGCAAGCTCTACGGGACGGTCGGCCTGCTGGTCGGCTTCCTGGTGCTCATGGGCGTGCTGGCCATCGACGGCCTGAGCTCGTCGGCCAGCATCGGCAACGATCTGTACGTCAACACGATGGTGCCGATCGAGCACCTGAGCGAGGCCCAGCGCGGCATCGGCAACGTCGAGTCAGACGCGCTCGGCGCCGTCGCCGACCCGGGCGGCCTGAACGGCTACGCCCAGTCGTTCCAGGCCGACGCCCGATCGGTCGAAAGGGCGATGAGGGCCTACCACGCAACCTCGATCTCCGCCGCCGAAGAGCGGACCTACGAGCAATTCGCAACCGGCTGGGTGCGGTACAAGGCCGTCGACCAGGCAGTTCTGAACGAAGTCAAGGCCGGCAACTCACGCGCCGCGACCAGGCTGTACCTGCACACCGGCGGCCCGATCAACACCGCGCTCCAGTCCGAGGTCTCGCAGCTCACGAAGACGAACGACGACCAAGGCGCCAAACAGGCCGCCCAGATCAGGTCCAACAAGTCCTCGAGCACGACCCTGACACTCGTCATCCTAGCCGTCGCGATTCTGATCGGTTCCGCGATCGCGTTCCTCGTCACGCGCTACCTGGGGCGCGGGACCGAGGAGATGCTGCACGCCGCCGAGGGCATCGCCGAGGGTGACGTCGACCAGGAAATCGCGCTGCACTCCAACGACGAACTCGGCCGCACCGGCGCGGCGTTCCGCCGCATGATCGAGTATCTGAAAGAGCAGGCGGACATCGCCGGGCACGTTGCCGGCGGTGACCTGACCGTCGAGCCTGCCGTGCGCTCGAGCAGCGACCTGCTCGGCAACGCGTTCCGCACGCTGGTGCAGAACCTGCGCGGCATCATCGGCGAAGTCTCCGGTTCGGCCGGAAACGTCTCGAGCGCCTCGCGGCACATGGCCGCGACCTCCGAGGAGTCGGGCAAGGTGACCGGCGAGATCGCCAACGCGGTCAGCGGCGTCGCCCAGGGCACCGAGCGTCAGGTCCGAATGGTCGAGGAGGCACAGCGGGCGGCCGACGAGGTCACCCACGCGCTGTCCCGCTCCGCCGAGCAGGCGCAGTTCGCCGCCGAGGCCGCGCAAGAGGCGCGCGAGGTCGCACAGCAGGGCGTCACCGCGGCCGAGCACGCCAACGAGGCGATGCGCTCGGTGCGCGACAGCTCGGCGTCGGTCACCGAGGCGATTCGCGACCTGGCCGCGAAGTCCGATCAGATCGGCGAGATCGTCCGGACGATCAGCGCGATCTCCGAACAGACCAACCTGCTCGCGCTCAACGCCGCAATCGAGGCGGCGCGCGCCGGCGATCAGGGCCGCGGCTTTGCGGTCGTGGCCGAAGAGGTCCGCAAGCTGGCCGAGGAATCCCAACACGCAGCCGCGGAGATCACGGCGCTGATCAGCGTGATCCAGGCCGAGACAGCCAACGCCGTCGGCGTCGTCGAGGCCGGCACGGCGGGAACCCAGGAGGGCACCACGGTGGTCGAGCAGACGCGTGAGGCGTTCGAGCGCATCCGGTCCTCGGTCGACGACGTGACCGGCCGGATCGAGCAGATCGCCGCCACCTCCGAGCAGATCACCGCCTCGGCGCGGGGCATGCAGCTGACGATCGGCGAAGTGGCCGGCGTGGCCGAGGAGTCCTCAGCCTCGACCGAGGAGATCTCCGCCTCGACCGAGCAGAGCTCCGCGTCGGCGCAGCAGATCGCGGCGAGCGCTCAGCAGCTCTCGAGCAATGCCGAGGCGCTGAACGACCTGGTGGCCCGGTTCAAGGTTCGCGGGTGACGCTCGTGCTGAGCGCCGGCCCGCCGGCCAGTGTCTGATAGACGACGCAGTAGCGCTCGGTGAGCTTCGTCAGCGTGGCGAGCTGGTCCTCGTCGGCGTCGGTGTCCAGCTCGAACGACAACCGGATCGCGCTGAACCCGACCGGCGCGCCGCGGTCCACGCCGAGCGTGCCGCGGAAGTCAAGGTCGCCCTCGGCGCGGACCCGGCCCGACTCCACCGCGATCCCGAGCGAGGTCGACACGGCGCGCAGCGTGACCCCGGCGCACGCCACCAGCGCCTCGAGCAGCATGTCGCCGGAGCAGAGAAGGGTGCCGTCGCCGCCGGTCAGGGGGTGCAGCCCCGCCTCGGCGACCGCGCGCGCGGTCTGTACCGAGCAGCTCATCCCCTCCCCCAGCTCGCCGCTCGCCGCCAAGGTGATGACCGCCGCCGAGGGCTCAGCCTTGTAGCGCTCCTTGAGCGGGGCCTGGAGGGTGCGCAGCTCATCGCGGTCCATGCCGAGCATCTTAGGCGCCCGTAGCCGGCGTCAGATCTTCGGGGTCGGCTGCAAACCGGGTGCCGGCGCAGGCGACGGGTTCGGCTGACCGCGCGGGGCGGCGTTGTCTGCCGGATCATCCGGCGCGCGGATCCACTCGACGATGCGCCCGTGCGCGATCACGAAGTTGGTGCGCGCGGTCTGGCCGACCCCTCCGTCGCAGCCGCTGCCGCCGAGGCCGGGCCGCCCGGTGAGGCGAAACAGCGCGTTCACGTAGCGGCCGCGCCGGTCGGCTGAGATGAGCAGCGCGCCGCAGGGCAGCGTCGCGTTGGCCTCCGCCGCTTGCGACGGGGTGTCGATCGTGATCAGGAGCTCCGACCCGGAGGCGTCGGTTCCGTTGATCATCACGCTGGGAAACGCGAAGTACCGAGCCGCGCCGGCCACGTCGCCCCGGCGCAGCGCGTCCGACCATCCCCTGATCACCCTGACCGCGCCGGCTGCCGCCGGGACGCCCGTCGGCCCCGGGGTGGGCAGCGGAGCGTTCGGGTTCACCAGCGGAGCCGGAGTCGCCGGCGAGAAGATGGTCGTTCGCCGCGCCGCGCGGGTCGTGGTGTGCACGATCGACGTGCCGGCCCCGCACCCGACCGCCAGCAACCCCGCCGTCATCACCGCGAAAAACCAAGCCGGATGAACGCGGGCCCTCACCCGACAAATCGTAGGGACCCGCCGGCCTCGGCCGGAAAGGGGGCCTATCCGTCGCGCGGTTCGGCCAGATCGGACTCGCCGTCGCCGTGCTCCGCGTACGGAGCGTCAGCGAGCCCGTAGGTCTGCTCGATCGCCCGGGTCAGCCGGTCGAGCGGTTCGGCCACGTCCTCGCGGTCGGCCTTGCGCTCGAGCGCGAGTCGAATTCCCGCCATCTCGCGCGCGAGGTATTCGGTGTCGGCCAGTTGCCGGGAGTTCGTTTCGCGGTCGCGCTCGACCTCGGCCTTGTCCCGGTCTGCCTGGCGATTCTGAGCGAGCAGGATCAACGGCGCCGCGTAGGCGGCTTGGGTGGAGAAGGCCAGGTTGAGCAGGATGAACGGGTACGGGTCCCAGTGGTGGATCACGCCCACCACGTTGAGCGCGATCCACAGCAAGACGATGATCGACTGACCGGCGAGGTAGCGTCCGGTGCCAAGGAAACGAGCCAGGCGCTCGGCCAGGCGGGCGAACGCGTCCGGGTCGTACGACGGGCCGCCGGGGGTGCCGCGTGGAGTCGAGAGGTCGTCGCCGCGCCGGGGCATCAGCGGGCCACCCGCGTCGCCCGCCAGTCGGCCGGGAGCATGTGGTCGAGCACGTCGTCGATCGTCACCGCGCCGAGCAGCCGCTTCGTGGGGTCGGTCACCGGCAGCGCGACGACGTCGTAGGCGGCAAGCCGTTCGGCCACCTCGCGCTCGGTTGCGTCAGCCGCGATCGGGTCCCACTCCTCGTCGAGGCAGCGCGCCAGCGGCTTGCCGGGCGCCTCGCGCAGCAGGCGCTGGACCCCGACCACGCCCTGGAAGCGGCCGGTCGGCGTCTCGAGCGGCGGACTGCACACGAACACCTGGGCGGCGAGCGGTACCGGCAGGTCGGGGTCACGGATCCGCGCCAGCGCCTCCGCCACGGTCGCGTGCGGGGCCAGGATCACGGGCTCGGGCGTCATCAACCCGCCGGCGGTGTCGGGCTGGTAGACGAGCAGCCGCCGGACGGGCTCGGCCTCCTCGGGGTCCATCGCCCCGAGCAACTCGGCCTGCCGGGAGGCGGAGAACTCACCGAGCAGGTCGGCGGCGTCATCGGCCTCCATCTCGTCGAGCACCCTGGCCAGGCGCTCCTGGTCGAGCCCCTCGACGAGCCGTACCTGGTCTTCCTCGGAGAGCTCCTCGAGCACGTCGGCCAGCCGTTCGTCCTCGAGCGCCGCGGCCAGCACCCGCCGGCGGCTGAGCGGCAGACGACGCAGCGCGGCCGCCATCTCGGCCGGGTGCAGGCTCTCGAGCGCCGCGGCCTGGCGATCGATCGAGTTGTCGTCGGCGAACAGCTCTCCGGCCTCGCTCCAGTCGATCACCTCGGGCGTGCGGCGCCGGCCGGTCAAGCCGCGGCTGCTCGCGAGCGCGATCGTGGCCACCTCCCAGGCAAACGGCTCTGGCGCGGGCGTGATGCCCACGTCGACGACCTTGTCGCCGCGGACCCGCCGGCCGACCAGCTCCCCCTGGACCAGTCGCTCGCCGGGCCGTAGCTCGAACTGGCGCAGGTTGACCGACCCGCGCCGCAGGCGGACGCCGTCGGTCTCGATCTCGCCGACGCGGCCGGCGCCGACGAACACGCGCCGGCGCCCGACCGCGACCACGAAGCCATTGACCCGCGGCGGGCGCCCGCCCAGGTCGAGCACGACGTCGACGACGTGGCCCACGTCGGCGCCGTCCGCCCCGACCAGGGGCAGGCGGGTCACACGGCTGACGTACACGATGCGGTCGGACACCCCACGAAATGTAGACCGCAAAGGCCGCCTGCGCGACGCCCGCGGTCAGCCGAAATCCCTGACCTGCGTGAGGCGGAAGCTGTTGCCCGACGGGTCGCGGAAACCGGAGTCGATCCCGTACGGACGCTCCTCGGGGTCCTCGGTGAACTCGACGCCGCGGCGCTTGAGCTGCTCGTACTCGGTGCGGACGTCGTCGGTGGTCAGGAACACTGTTCCCGCGAAGCCCTTCGACATCAGATCCTTCACCTGCTCGGCCGTATCCGGGTCCATCACCGGCGGGCCGGGGATCGGCATCAGCACGATCGAGACGTCCGGCTGACCCGCCGGCCCGACCGTCAGCCAGCGGAAATTGCCCATCTCCGCGAGGGTGACGTCCTGCCTGACCTCCATGCCCAGCTTCCGGGTGTAGAACTCGAGCGCCTGGTCCTGGTCGTGGACCCACAGTTGGGCGGTCGCCAGCTTGTACATCGGTGTCCTCCTGTGATTCGGGTGGAGCTGCGTTCGGCCACCCTAGAAACCGCCTCTTCAGTTGTCTTCTCGAAACGTGCTGTTCCGGGGACGTCCGTAGAACCGCAGCACGCAGGTCGGCACCATCGCCCAGTCGGCGGCAGGAGGAAACCTGGCCCGGTACGCGGTGGGCGACGCTCCGAAGGTGCGGGTGAAGCTCGTCGTGAATGAGCCGACGCTCACCAGGCCGACCGAGAAGCAGATGTCCGCCACCGTAAGGTCGGTACCGCGTAGCAGCGCCGCCGCGCGCTCGAGCCGGCGCGTCAGCAGGTAGGCGTGCGGCGACTCGCCGAACGCGCGCCGGAACTCGCGGCTGAAGTGCGCGCGCGACAGGCCGGCCGCACGGGCCAGGTCATCCACGTCGAGCGGCTCGAAGTACCTCGCGTCGGCCAGGTCCTTGGCGCGGAGCAGGTGGCGGGCCGGCGGGACAAATTGCACCCGTCGAGCCTAATGGCTGGGAAATGGACTGCCGACTGTTAACTTGTGAGGTGGTTGCTCCAGCGTGGCAGGCAGACGTTTCCGGTCGCTGTGACCGCGCTCGTCGCGGGCGCGGTGCTCGCGCTCGCCGCGTGCGGGTCGGTCACGCAGACGCAAACCGTCACCGCCTCGTCGGCGAGCGGGGTCCCGAAGGCCCACCCCCAGGCGATCAACCCCGTCGCGGGACAGCAGGCACAGTCCTCCCAGCCGGCGCAGGATCCGGTCGGCGACCCGAACGCGCATGCCATGCCGCTCTCGCAGGTCCGTCACCTCCTGACCCTCGAGCACGTCGCGGTCAAGACCGACAACGCGACGTACATCGACCCGTTGCAGTACGTCACGCGGTGGGAGCGCACCGACCAGGGCGTCGACGCGGTAATGCCGGTAGGAGCCCCGATCCTTGCCCCGTGCCCGGTCAAGATCCTGGCCGTGATCCCCAACTGGTACGCGGGTCAGCCGCTGGTGTACTTCGAGCTCCTCAACGGTCCCCAGGCCGGGCAGGTGCAGTACGTGGCCGAGCAGATCACCAACATCGCGCAGCCCGGCTCGCTCCTCCAGAAGGGGCAGGTGATCGCGCGCTTTTCGGCGTCGGGCACCGGGATCGAGTACGGGTGGTCGACCCTCAACGGGGTCACGCTCGCGCGCGCGACGACCGGCTACGAGGAGGGTCAGGTCACACCGGCCGGCGTGTATATACGCAACTGGCTGAACGCGCTCGGCGCGAACGCTGGCCCCAGCTAGATCGATCGACAATCGTCCACGTCGCTTGTGGGCGTAACGAGCGGGCGGAATACTGCCCCGGTTATGGGCGAGTCGCGTGAGATCGCGCTGTCCGAGCTGATCGGCGCTCTGTCTCGAGCGCTCGACGCCGCCGAGGGGGAGCCCGCGGGCCACGCCGCGCGCTCGTGCCTGATCGGCATGCGCCTGGCCGACGAGCTGGCGCTCGACACCGGGACGCGCTCGGACCTGTTCTACGCGCTCCTGCTCAAGGACGCCGGCTGCTCCGCAAACGCCGCGCACATGGCGGCGCTGTTCGGCGCCGACGACCAGATGGCCAAGCACACCTCGAAGCTCGTCGACTGGGCACGGCCGCGCAAGGCGTTCGTCTGGTCGCTGCGGACGGTGGCGCCGGAGGGATCGATCGGCCAGAAGACCGACCGCCTGCGCGCGATCCGCAACGAGGGCGCGGTCACCCGATCGCTGATGCGGGCCCGCTGCCACCGCGGGGCCGAGATCGCGCTGAAACTCGGTTTCTCCCCCGCGACCGCGGAGGCGATCCGCGCCCTCGACGAGCACTGGGACGGGCGCGGTCAGCCGCAGGGCCTGAAGGGGACCGAGATCCCCCTCCTGGCCAGGATCCTGTGCCTGTCGCAGACGGTGGAGGTATTCCACGCCGCTCGCGGGGCTCGGATCGCCTGCCGGATCGCCGCCAAACGAAGCGGAGAGTGGTTCGACCCGACCTTGGTGGAGGCCCTGCAAGAGTTCCGCTCCGATGGCCGGTTTTGGTCCCCGCTGACCGACCCGGACGTGTCGGCGGTCGAGCCGCCCGACCAGGTGCTGAGAGCAGACGAGACCCGGCTCGACCAGGTCGCGGAAGGCTTCGCCGCGGTGATCGACGCCAAGTCGCCCTGGACCCAAGAGCACTGCGACCGGGTGTGCGCGATCGCCGTCGGGACCGCGAGGCGGATGGGCCTCGAGGAACCCGCGCTCCGCGAACTGCGCCGCGCCGCCCTGCTGCACGACCTCGGCAAGCTGTCGATCTCCAACCGCATCCTCGACAAGCCCGGACCGCTCACCGACGACGAGCGCGCGAGGTTTCGCGACCACCCACTGCTCGCCGAGCAGATCCTCGCACGGGTACCGAGCCTGCGCGGGCTCGCGGCGGTGGCCAGCGCGCACCACGAGCGCCTGGACGGCAGCGGCTACCCGCGCGGGCTGACCGGCGACGCGCTCACGATGCCGATGCGGATCCTGGCCGTGGCCGACGTGTACGAGGCGCTGATCTCCGAGCGGCCGTACCGCGCCGCGCATCCCCCGGACAGCGCGCTCGACCTCATGCGCTCGGACGTCCCAAGCCGCCTCGATCCTGACGCCTTCGCCTCGCTCGAGGCCTTCGTCCGAAGTCAGGCGATCGCCGGTCCGAGCGGGCTCACCGGCACGCGGCCGGCGCTGCGCCGGGTCAAATAGCGCCGAAGCGTCCGTGCCGCCGCCCGGCTCCGACCAGGAACCAGAACGTCAGCGGCGCCACGAGCCAGACCACGTGCCCATGGCTCAGCGCCAGTGCCACGAACAACACCGCGATCAGAGGCAGGAGCGCGAGGGACGGCACGTGTCTGCGCGAGCGGGGCCGCGGCTGGCGCACGGGAAGGTCGACGACGACGGCGTCTAGCTCGGCGTAGGTCCTCGCCGCATAGCAAAGGTCGAGGCGTTCCGGGAGCTCGTCGCTGTCCAGCCGCCCCGCCACGTGCTGCTCGCGGAGGAACTCCGCCACCGACTCGCGGTCGGCGTCGCCGGCGCGCAAGCTGCGATCTTGTGGTGCGTAGTCTTCGAACATCGTGGCGGGATCTTACTCCAGATCCGTCGATAGTCAAGCAGACTTGAATAACAACGGGAGCGTGGCAATGAAAGCGATCCAGTTCAGCCGGTTCGGCGGGCCCGAGGTGCTCGAGCTCGTCGAGCTGCCCGATCCGCATCCGGGACCCGGCCAGATCCGCGTCGCGGTCCGCGCGGCGGCCATCAACCCGATCGACTGGAAGATGCGCAGCGGGATGATGGGCGGCGAGCTCCCCCAGACGACCGGACGCGAGGTGGCGGGCGTCGTCGACGAGGTCGGCGACGGAGTCACCGACGTGACCCCGGGCGACCGGGTGTTCGGGTTCGCCGCCGACGGCGCCGGCGCCGCCGAGCTGGCCGTGCTCGCCGACTACGCACCGATTCCGCCTTCGCTCGACTTTGCCGAGGCGGCCGGTTTGCCCGTCGCGGTCGAGACGGCCGTGAGGACGCTCGACCTGCTGGGCGTCGGCGCCGGCACCACCGTGCTGATCAATGGCGCGGCGGGCGGTGTCGGCTCGGCCGCTGCGCAGATCGCGCGCTCACGCGACGCGCGCGTGATCGGCACGGCCAGCCCGGGCAACCACGACTATCTGCGCTCACTGGGCGCCGAGCCGACCACGTACGGCGAAGGCCTGGTCGAGCGCGTGCGCGAGATCGCCCCCGACGGCGTCGACGCCGCGCTGGATGCGGCGGGCAGGGGCGCGCTGCCCGCGCTGGTCGAGCTCACCGGCGACCCCGAGCGCGTGATCACGATCGCCGACTACGCCGGCGCGCAGGAGACGGGCGTCCAGTTCAGCGGCGGGATGGGCACGGGACGCTCGCTGCACGCCCTGCGGGACATCAGCGCGCCGATCGAGGCCGGGCAGTTCTCGCTCCCCGTGGCGCAGACATTCCCGCTCGAGCAAATCGCCGAGGCGCACCGGCTGAGCGAGACGGGTCATGTTCGGGGGAAATTGATTTTGGTGCTCGTCTGAAGAATGGATCGGCCATCGAGCCGCTCGTGTCGCAAGCGGGAGGCGCGAAGCGTCAGGTAGTGCTGCTCGGGGACGCTCGCGGTGCGCGCTGCGGCCCTTTCGTAGTCGTCGATCGCGGCGCCGAACTCCCCGTTCATCTCCAGCAGGTGGGCGCGCACCGCGTGTAGCCGGTGGTGCTCCGCCAACTGCGCCTCGAGCGGCGCAAGCAGCTCGAGCCCCGCGGCCGGGCCGTCCGCCATCGCCGCGGCGATGGCGCGGTTCAGCGACACCATCGGATTGGCGGTCATCCGTTCGAGCAGGCCGTAGAGCGCAAGGATCTCGCGCCAATCGGTGTCCGAGTCGTTCGCTGCCTGATCGTGGAGAGCCGCGATCGCGGCCTGCACCTGGTACGGGCCGACCGCCCCGCCGCGCCACGCGTTTTCGATCAACGCATCACCCTCGCCGATGAGCTCGCGTTTCCACAGGCTGCGGTCCTGCGCGGCCAGCGGAATCAGCTCGCCGTCGGCGTCGGCGCGCGCGGGTCGCCGCGCTTCGGTGAGCAGCATCAGCGCCAGCAGCCCGGCGACTTCGGGGTCGTCGCGCAGGGCGAGGTGCACGATCCGAGTGAGACGGATTGCCTCCGACGAGATGTCGGCGCGCGCGAGATCATCGCCGCTCCCGGCCAGGTAGCCCTCGTTGAAGATCAGATACAGCACGTGCAGCACCGACGCGAGCCGTGCCGGCCATTCCGGGCCTGACGGCATCGCGAACGGGATGCCCGACTGTTTGATGCTCTGCTTGGCGCGGCTGATGCGCTGCGCCATGGTGGCCTCGGGAACGAGGAACGCGCGCGCGATCTCGGCCGTGGTCAGCCCGCCGACCGCGCGCAGCGTGAGGGCGATCGCCGAGCTTGGGGTGAGCGCCGGGTGGCAGCACATGAACATCAGGGCCAGGGTGTCGTCGTGTTCCGGGTACTGGGCGTCTGGCTCAGCCGGAGAGCGCTCCCACGCGGCCGACTCTTCGCGCTGCTGGCGCGAACCGTCGCTTCGGAGCTGGTCGATCATGCGGCGAGACGCGACCTGGATCAGCCAGCCGACCGGGTTCTCCGGCGTGCCCTGCTCCCACCACTGGGTGGCGGCAGCGAGCAGCGCCTCCTGGACGGCGTCTTCCGCGTCGGCGAAGTTCCCGTACCGCCGGACCACGGCGGCGAGGACCCGCGGCGCGGCGTCGCGCAGCAGGTCCTCGATGCCGGGTCGAACCGTCACGCGTCGGGGCCCAGCGGCGCCATGACCTCGCGCACCTCGATCGGCTGCTTGACCGGCACGCCCTTCTGCCCCGGCGCGGCCGACGCCTGCGCCGCGACCTCGATGGCCCGCTCGAGCGACTCCACGTCGATCATCCGGTAGCCGGCCAGGAGCTCCTTGGCCTCGGGGAACGGCCCGTCGGTCACGACCGGCGCACCCACGCCGTCGTAGGTCACGAACTTTGCCGCCTCCGGCCCGGTGAGCGCGTTTGCGTCGACCAGCTCACCGCGTTCGGTCAGCTCGTCGTTCAGTCGCCGCTGAAACGCGATGTGCGCCTGGATGTCCTCCGGCGCCCACTCGCTGATTGGCGCGACGCCGTCGATCGGCGCGTAGTCCTGCAGCAACATGAACCTCATGTGAGTCTCTCCTTGGTGGTGATTGGGTTCACCGTGATGTCGGAGCCAGCTTGCCGTTCTCGACATCACCGTCGTCTGGCCAGGATCGCGGCCAGCGGGCGGGTGTTGAGCACGGCCGAGGCGGGCGCCCACCCGCGCCGCGCCGTGGCGACCGAGTACTCCATGTTGTCGAGCCCCAGCACCGAATGCGCGTCGGTCGAGCAGACGATCTCGACCCCGGCTCGCAGCGCCTCGCGGACGTGCTCGCCGCTCAGGTCGAGCCGGGGCGGCAAGCCGTTGACCTCGACTGCAACGCCCTGTTCGAGCGCAACCTCGAACGTGCGCTCCAGATCCAGCGCGTTCTCGGGCCGGTTGTTGATGTAGCGGCCCGTCGGATGGCTGAGGCAGCTCACGTAGGGGTTGCGCAACGCCGCCTCGACGCGCGCGGTCATCTCGCGCCGCGGCATGCGCTGCCCGCCGTGCACGCTGGCCTGGACCCAGTCGAGCTCGGCCAGGACGTCATCGGGCAGGTCGAGGCGTCCGTCGGGCAGGATGTCGCATTCGATCCCGCGCAGGATCCGGAACGGTGCCAGGCGCTCGTTCGCCGCGGCGATCTCCTCGGCCTGCCGGCGGACGTCGTCCGGGGTCAGGCCGGTCACCGCGCCGACCGCCGGCGTGTGGTCGCAGATCGCCAGGTACAGGTAGCCGCGCTCCCGCGCCGCCTGGCCCATCTCCTCCACGCTGGCCCGCCCGTCCGACCAGGTGGTGTGGCAGTGCAGGTCGCCGCGGATCTGCTCGAGCCCGATCAGCGCCGGCGCCTCGCCCCGGTACGGCGCCTCGCGCAATTCGGGCGGGCACCAGGGAATGCGCAGCGCGGCGTAGACGGCTTGCTCGTCGGGCCTGTCCGGCAGTGGCTCGAGTGCCGCGACGTACGCCGGCGCCCCGGTGGCGCGGACCATCGCGGTGCCGAACGAGTCCGGCTCGGCCGCGATCAGCTCGACCGGTAGCCCGTCGACGGTCACGCCGACCGCCCGGCGCTCGGTCGTCTCGATCATGCCGACGATCTGGGGCAGGTCGGCGAACCGCGCGAGGATCTCGTTGGGCTCGGGGGCCACGCACACCACGGCCAGGTGCTCGCACGAATCGCGCCACCGGCGCACGTCGCCCGCCGGCTCGCCGTCTAGCGCGGCCGCGATGCCGCCGATCAGCTCGCGGGCGCGGTTGAGCAGGAGCCCCTGTCGCGGCCGCGGCTCCGCGTGGTCGTCGCCGGCCAGCGCCGCGAGGATCTGCGCCTCGATCTTCGGCCCGATCCCGGGCACGTCGCGCAGCCGCCCGGCCGCCGCCGCCGCGCGGAACTCGTCGGCCGTGTGAACGTTCAGCGCGCGCGCTAGCTCGATCGAGCGCTTGGAGGTCAGACCGAGGTAGCGCCCCAGGCCGATCAGCTCGGGCGCGAGGTCGCGCTCCAGCTCGGCCAGCTCGGCGATCTCTCCGGTCTCGACAAGCTCGCGCAGGCGCGCCTCGATACCCGGGCCGATCCCGCGCAGGTCGCGGACGCGGCCGGTGCGCACGAGGTCGGCGACGGGGAGCGCCGCCCCGCGAATCGTCTCCGCCGCCCGGCGATACGCACGGACGGTGTACGGGTTGGCCTCGGCCAGCTCGAGCAGCGCTGCGAACGCGTCGAGGCGGTCGGCGATGTGTCGGTTGTCCACCCGCCCAGTTTCCCGAACGTGGACGACGCGCCACCGCCGCCTACGGGCGGGGGGTGTGGCGCGTCATTCACACGTTCGCAGCGGCGAGCGGTCCCCGACCGACCAGTTGTGGCCGAACGGGTCGCGAAACCCGCCCTGGCGGTGCGTCCCCCACGGCAATTCGTGATCGACCACCGGCGATCCGGCGGTGGCGCCGGCCTCGATCGCCCGCGCCACGAACCGATCAGGGTCGTCGACGAACAACTCGACCCGGACGCTCGTGACGTCGGCGCGATCGGGGCTCGTCTCGGCCGGGTTCGCCGGGTTGACCTCGTGGAGGAAGAACGGGGCGCCGGCGATCTGCAGACCGGCGACGCCGCCCAGATCCCACATCGGCACCGCGCCCAGCGCGTCCCGGTACCAGCGGACCGCCGCGTCCGCGTCGGGGACGATCAACATGACCGAGACGGCCGCGGACCCGTCCGGCGCTGTCTCGCCCGGGGCCGGACCGGCGTGCAGTGCCGGCCCCGAGGTGCCGCCCCACTCCTCCGGCGCCACGTCGGCGATCGACTGCGAGAACGTCCAGTGGTGGCCGCCGAGGTCCTCGGCGGTGTACTGGCGCTCGCCGTACGGGAAGTCCTGTGGCTCCGCGACGATCCGCGCCCCCCGTTCGCGGGCGCGCTCGCAGTGCGCCGCCGCGTCGGGCACGCGCACGACCAGCGACACGTGACCGGCGAGGGCCCTCGACGTACGGGGCTCGGTGACCGCCACCGTGCAGCCGCCGATCGAAAGCTGGGCGCGGTGGTCGCCGGCTCGCCACCGCTCGGCCAGGCCGAACGTCGCGGACAGCCAGTCGATCGCCTCGAGCACGTCGTCGTAGACGAGCTCGGGGATGACCGCGCACGGCGGCATGGTCCGGTTCTCGACCGCCTCCGCCGCGACGTCGCCATGCGAGACGATCCCGACGACGTTGCCGGCCGGGTCCGCGAACGAGGCGAGGACGCGGGGTCCGTCCGGCATCGGGCCGTCCCGCACCACCGCGCCCGCGTCGCGTGCAAGCTCCAAGGTCGCCGCGACGTCCGCGACGTGGATCCACCCGACCGGCCCGGCATCAGGCGCCGGCGGGCGATCGGTGACCCACTGCCCGATCAGCCCGGGTGCCTCGAACCCGGACTCGGGTGGGTCGACGCCCCAGCCGAACACGCGCGCGTAGAACCGCGCCGACGCGGTCACGTCCAGCGCCGGGATCTGCAGATAGGCGAGCTGCCCGGGTGCCAGACCGGGGATCGAGGTCACCGACTAAACTTTACAGTGTTGTCAAGTTTCACTAGCGAACCCGAGAAACCGACCCGCGCGGACGCGCGCCGGAACGCCGCGCGCATCCTCGATACGACGGCCGAGTTGCTCGCCGCCGATCCGGCCGTCAGCCTCGAGCGCATCGCCGCCGCGGCGGGCGTGTCCCGCGCGACGCTCTACCACCGCTTCGCCGGTCGCGACGCGTTGCTCGACGCGCTCACGGCGCGCTCGATCGCGGAGGTCAAAGCGGCAATCGAGAGTGCGCGCCCCGACGCCGACTCCGCCACCGAAGCCCTGGAGCGAGTGCTGCGCGCGGCGTGGCAGGTGATCGGCCACTACCGGGGGCTCGTGCTGGTCAACCCACACCGCCTCGACCGGGCGGATTTGCGCACACGGCTCGAACCGGCGCTCAAACCCGTCCGAAACCTGATCACCCGCGGCCAGCGCGCCGGCGAGTTCGACACCGAGTTGGCCACGGACTGGTTGATCGGCGTGATCACCGACGTGATCCACGCCGCCAGCCGGCAGGTGTCCGCCGGTGCGATGAGCCCGGAGGCAGCGGAGCGCGCGCTCCTGCGGACGGCCGGCGCGGCGTTGGCCGCGCACCGGAGCCGGCCCGCCGACCCCAGCCCCGCCACCGACCTCAGCCCCGGCGGCTGACCGCCTCGAGTCCGGCAATCAGCGCGTCCAGGCCGAACCGAAGCCGTTCGTCGCCGTCGTAGGCGACCATCTCGTCCGCGATCGAGGCCAGCCCCGGGAAGCGCTCGGGCGGGAGCGCCGCGATGAAGCGGTGGATCTCCCCGAAGTACTCCTCGACCTCCTCCGGCGACATGCCGCCGTACTCGTACAGGCTGTCCTCGGTCGCGACAGAGATCGGGGACGAGCGCGAGCAGGTTGTCGCACTCGAGGCCACCGCGGCCTGAACGGCGGCTCGTGTACGGTGGACGCGTGGGCTTCGTCGTGGAAGGCATCGATCACGTGGCGCTCGCGGTCGGCGACCAGAGGGCGTCCGAGGCGTGGTATCGCGAGGTCCTCGGGCTGCGGCGGGAGTTCGCCGAGGAGTGGGGAGACACCCCGGTCGTCGTGACCTCCGACAGTGGCGCCGTGGCGCTGTTCAAGGCACCAGCCGCCCCTGGCCCCCTCGTCCGGCACGTCGCCTTTCGCGTTGACCGCGCCAACTTCGAGGCCGCCCGGGCCGACCTCGCCGAGCGCGGGATCCGGTTCGAGTTCCAGGACCACGGCGCCGCGCACTCGATCTACTTCGAGGACCCGGACGGGCTCCAGCTCGAGCTCACCACCTACGACCTCTAGGTGCGGCCGGCCAAGCTTCGCGAGCACTGCCTGGCCTTCCCCGGCGCGGTGGAGACGTTCCCGTTCGGCCCGGAGACCTCAGTGTTCAAGGTCGAGGGCAAGATGTTCGCGCTGTCGCGGCTCGCCGGCAGCCCGCTCAGCGTCAGCGTGAAATGCGAACCGGCGCTCGCCGAGCAGCTTCGCCAGATGCACGAAGCGGTGACGCCCGGATACCACCTGAACAAGAAGCACTGGAACACGGTGGCCCTCGACGGCTCACTTCCCGAGCAAACGATCAAGGACATGGTCGAGGATTCATACGACCTGGTCGTGAGCCGGCTCTCCGCCTCGCGCCGCCGCGCGCTCGGCTGGCACGGCGAAGAGCGCTGAGCGACCCGTCACCCGGTTCGGGTGATCTCGCGCCCGTCCCGCACGACTAGGTTCGGATCGCCATGGCGGTAGCTGAAGAGCGCGCAGCAGGCGCGGCGAGCGCGTCGGGGCTGATCCTGCTGACGCTGGCCTCCGGCCAGTTCCTGATGACGCTCGACAGCTCGGTCATGAACGTCTCGATCGCCACGGTGGCGAAAGACGTCGGGACGACCGTGACCGGCATCCAGACCGCGATCACGTTCTACACGCTGGTCATGGCGTCCTTGATGATCACGGGCGGGAAGCTCGGGGCGATCCTCGGGCGCAAGCGGGCGTTCGCGATCGGGTGCGTGATCTACGGCTGCGGCTCGTTCATCACCGCGATCTCGCAGAGCCTCACGGTCCTGATGATCGGCTGGTCGGTGCTCGAGGGCGTCGGCGCCGCGCTGATCCTCCCCGCGATCGTCGCGCTCGTGGCGTCGAACTTCCCGGCGCCGGAGCGGCCGCGCGCCTACGGGCTCGTGGCCTCCGCCGGAGCGATCGCCGTCGCGGCCGGACCGCTGATCGGCGGGCTGTTCACGACCTACGCCTCGTGGCGCTGGGTGTTCGTCGGCGAGGTCCTGATCGTGCTGGCGATTCTTGTGGTCGGACGGAAGATCGCCGACACTCCACCGGCCACGCGGCCCAGGCTGGACCTGGTCGGGACCGGGCTGTCGGCGCTCGGCCTGGGCCTGATCGTGTTCGGAATCCTAAAGGCGGGGTCGTGGGGGTTCGTCCATCCCAAGCCGGAGGCCCCCACCTGGCTCGGCCTCTCGCCCGCGATCTGGTTGGTGCTCGGCGGCGGGGTCGTGTTGTGGATCTTCTTCGCGTGGGAGAACCGTCTGCTCAAGCGAGGCGGTGAGCCGCTCGTCGATCCCTCGATCCTCCTCAACCGCACGCTGCGCGGCGGGCTCACGGCGTTCTTCTTCCAGTACCTGCTCCAGGCCGGCCTGTTCTTCGCCGTGCCGCTGTTTCTCTCCGTGTCGCTCGGCCTGTCGGCGATCGACACTGGCGTGCGCCTCCTGCCGCTCTCGATCACGTTGCTGCTCGCGGCGGCCGGCATCCCCAAGGTCTGGCCCAACGCATCGCCGCGCCGGGTCGTGCGGATCGGCTTCCTGCTGCTGTTCGCGGGCCTAGTCGTGATGGTCGGCGCGCTCGACGCGGGCGCCGGCGCCGACATCGTGACCTGGCCGATGCTGCTGGCCGGCCTCGGGATCGGCGCGCTCGCCTCCCAGCTCGGCAGCGTGACGGTGTCGTCGGTCCCCGACGAGCAGAGCGGCGAAGTGGGCGGCCTCCAGAACACCGTGACCAACCTCGGCGCGTCGATCGGCACCGCGCTCAGCGGCGCGGTCCTCATCGCTGCCCTGACCACTTCTCTGATCGCGGGCATCCAGAACAACCCCGCGGTACCGTCCGAGATCAAGTCCAAGGCGAACACGGAGCTCGCCAGCGGCGTCCCGTTCCTGTCCGACGAGGACCTGCAAGCGGCGCTCGACAAGGCAAATGTGCCGAAGGCGACCGCGGATGAGATCGTCAAGGAGAATGCCGACGCGCGGATCGACGCGCTGCGCTCATCGCTGTCGGTGATCGCGCTGATCGCGCTGATCGCGCTGTTCACGACGATGACGATTCCACGCACCCAACCGGCTGCCACCGCGCCGACCTAGTCGGCTTGCGAAACGCCAGCGCGCGCTCTACTTTGTAGTGCGTGGGCAATCAGCAGGGCTTCCTCGCCGGCCTCCGGCAGGCCGGGGATGCGAGCGCCGACGCGCCCCTGCTCACGCGCTGGATGATTTCGCTATCCCGAGGCGCGCGGGCGCTGTCGGCCGGCCGCGGCCCCGGGGTGCGTTGGCTCCGAACGTGCACAAGCACTCATCTGCCCCCTGGGGCGCTGAGCCGTGCGCGGGTTTGCCGCTGTGAGGTGAAGCAGCTCGCCTCGGGGGTTAGAGCGATGGGCGCCGTGAGCGCTTTTGCAGGTCCCGCGCCCCAAGGGGAACCTGCTTAATCCGTCACGGGTGCGCTCCACCCGAGGGCGTGCCGAACTATGCACGCCCCAGATGCATTACTCGTCACGCTCGGGCGGATCACCGACGCGTGACGAATTACGCACCCTGCCCCCCGGCGACCCGGCCGAAGGGCCGGCTTCCCCGTGGTCAAGGTCCTCACCTTAGTCGCCACCTCGTGTCCGCCAGCGGCCGCTGGGACACGGCCGGCGACGGCGACCCGATCTGCCGGGAGGATCTGGCCGGCACGCTGGTGTCGTTCTCGTGGATCGTCGTCGACGCTTTGCGCAAGCTCGGCGTGCGGGTCGACGACCGCAAGGCTGAGGACTACCACTACCGCTGGGGCGCGATCGGTGAGATGCTCGGCGTCGAACCGACCGGGATCCCCGCCGACCTGGCGCAGGCCGCGGAGCTGACCGAACTGATCGCCCACCGCAACCAACGACGCAGCGAAGAGGGAATCGAGATGACCCGCGCGTTGTTCGATCTGCACACCAGCACGCTGCCGCGGGGGTTCGCCGGCGCGGCAACGGCGCTGACGCGCTACCTGCTGGGGGACGAGGCCGCGGAACTGGTTGACCTCCCGCGCAGGCGCTGGGACAAGGCGATGGGCCGCCACGCGACCTTCTGGCGCGCGCTCGACTGCGCCCAATCGGCCGGTGGGCCGGTCGGCTCGCTGACCAGGCTGATCGGAGCCGGGATCCTCGACCAGCGCATCGTCGAGATGGCCGGACGGGGCAGCGCAAGCTTCTCGATCCCGGTACCACCCGAGCTCATTCGGATCGCGCAGGCCGAGCCGGCGTGACCGCCGACGGCGCGACCTCGATCGACCGCGCGGCCGTGCGCGCCGCGCTCGAGCGGGCGCGCGACGTGTTGTGGAGCACCCAGAGGAGCGACGGGGCGTGGGACTCGCCGGGCGACATGGGCCCGATGCCGACCGCCCAGGTGCTGGTCGCCCTCCATCATGTCGGGCGGCTCTCCCCCGAGGACGCGGCCGAGGGCGCGCGGTGGCTGGGCGCGCGCCAAGCGCCTGACGGCTCCTTCCGCTCGTACCCGACCGCGCCACAGGGCGACCTCGGCGCCACCGCGTCGGCCTGGGCCGCCATGCACGTGTGCGCGCCGCAGGACAGCGCCGAGGCGATCGCGCGAGCCCGCGCGTACGTCGACGCGCGGGGAGGAACGGCCGCCGTGGTGGACGCGTTCGGCCGCGGCGACCCGGCCGTGGTGTACCTCGCGCTTACCGGCCTAGTCGAGCCGTCCGCCCTGCCCTGCCCGCCGATGTTGCCGGGGCTGATCCCACCGCTCGTGCGGTTCATGCAACGACGCTTTCACTCGGGGATCCTGATGGTGAGCGGCGCCCTGACGCTGATCGCGCACCGGCTGCGGGGCGACTGGAACGAGCCAGGCCCCCCGAGCGGGGAGATCGCGCGCCGGTTCGCCGCCCGAACGCTCGCGCTGCTCGCCACCTTCCACAACCGCGACGGGAGCTGGAACGCCAACACGATCCAGACCGCGCTGTTCCTGCCCGCGCTGCCCGCCGCGGGCCTCGGCCCCGACCATCCGATGGTGGCGCGGACGGTGGCGTGGCTCGAGGGCCAGCGCGTCCGCGACGCCGATGGCGTCCATTTCAACGCGTACGCCAGCCCGGTGTGGTGCACCGCCGCGAACCTCCGGGCGCTGATCGCCGCGGGCGCGTCGCCGGACGACGAACGCGCGGTCCGGGGGTTCGACTGGCTGATCGGCGCCCAGTCGCAGATCGAACAGCCGGAGGTGGACAACCGCAACCCGGGCGCGCCGCGGATCGGGGGCTGGGCCTTCCAGCCGGGCAACGAGACGATGGTCGACAACGACGACACGGGAACCGTGCTCGCCGCGTTCGGCGCTGCGCTCGACCAGGCCACCACACTCGATCCGGCGCTTGTCGAGCGCCTGAGAGCGTCCCGCGACCTCGGTCGCGACTGGTTGCTCGGCATGCAGAACCCCGACGGCGGCTGGTCGGCCTTCGTATACGGGCTGCCGGGCAAGCGGCCCGGGCCGCTGTTCACCGGTCCGGTCGAGGTGTCCCTCGACGATCCGATCGCCGCGGTCCGCACGCTGATCGCCCCGCCCCGCGAGCTGGGTGATCCGTCCACCGAGGACCTGACCGGGCGAGTACTCGATGGGCTCGGCCGCGTCGGTGAGACCGTTCAAGCCCCGGCCGTCGGGCGCGCGATCGAGTTCCTGCGCGTCCAGCAGTTCGACCACGGCGGGTTCTGGGGACGCTGGACCGTCAACTACCTGGCCGCGACGGCGTGCGTGCTCCAAGGGCTGGCGCGTGTCGGCGCCGACATGTCCGATCCGTGGATCCGGCGTGCCGTCCGCTTCGCGGTCGAGCGCCAGAATCCCGACGGCGGCTGGGGCGAGCTGCCCGACTCCTACCGCGACCCGGCCCTGGCCGGTCGCGGGCCGAGCATGCCGCCGGTCACTGGGCTGGTGCTGACCGGGTTGATCGACGCGGGCGAGGGCGCCTCAGACGCCGTGGCGCGCGGGGTCGCTTACCTCCTCAGCCAGCAGCGCGCCGACGGCACGTGGCCGCACGGCGACTGGCTCCAGGCCAACATCCCGCCCGACACCTTCTACATCCTGGCCGAGGCGGCCAAGCACTACCCGACCGAGGCGCTGGCCCACTATCTCGCGGCCGCTTGACGCGAGGCGCGTCAGCGGCCCGCCATCTCGTCGATACAGACCGTCGCGGCCACGATCAGAGCGTCGTTCTCTCCCGGGGCGATCTCGATCCCGTACGTCTCGCGGACCCGGAACCAGCGCTTGGAGATCTCCGCCACCTTGTGTCCGTCGCGCTCGATCTCGTACTCGTGATCGACGATGTTCCCCTTGGCGCTCAGATCGCCGCCGGCCTCCAACTCGATCTCGAATCGGTCGCGCAGCGGTGTGATCAGCGCCTTGTGGACTGTCGCCACGGTGTCCCCGTCGCGCTCGATCCGCATCTTGTCGCGGATCGACAGCTTCTTCTCCTGGATCTTTAAGACCTCCTCGCCCGAGGGCGACTCGAGGATGAAGGTCTCGCGGATCCGCATCGCCTTGCCGTTGACCTTGAACGCGCGCTCCCCCTGCTCGTTCTCGATCCAGTAGTCGTCGCCGATCGAGAACAGCTTCTCGCGCATCTGGTAGCGCGTCCCGCCAAGGTCGTCATGTCGGTGTAGGAATCCCATGCCTCACAGGATCCGCCGATCGACCGCGGATCGCGTCGTCCGATCCGGGTGACGCCCGGATTAGACCGGCTCGAGCACGAACACCGCAATCTGTCGGTGCGACGCGCGGCGCTCGTACTGTGACCACCCGGGGTAGACGCGCAGTCCCTGATCCCAGATCCGCTGACGCCGTTCGCCCTCGGCCTCGACGGCGCGAAAGCGGTACGAGCGTCCGTCGAGCGCCGCCGTGCCCTCGGGATTGGCGCGCAGGTTGTGGTACCAGCCCGGGTGTCGGCGCTGGCCGAAGTTCGAGGCGATCACGGCGATGCCGTCGGCGGTGGGCAGGCCGAGCACGGGCACGGTGCGCGGCTGCCCGCTGCGGGCCCCCGTCGTGGTGAGCAGCACGACAGGGATGCCCGACAGCAGGCTGGCGAACGTGTGGCGCCCACGCGTGAGCCGGTAGACCGGCCGGTCGATGCGGGGTGCCGCGCGCGCGAACACCCACGATCCCGGCCCGCTGGCCGCGGCTCGGCGCACCGCCTTCTGGACCGCGTTGGCGCGGTCGAACGTCAATGGCTCGCCGACCAACGGTTACTTCACGACGAACGACCCGATCGTGCTCCAGTACACCGCGGTGTCGCCGACCGTGTAGTAGTGCGCCTGCCAGTAGTACTTGCCGGGGGTGACCGCCCAGTAACCCGGGAAGTCGAACTTGGCGAGGTAGCTGTACTTGTCGCCCTTCCAGTGCGTCGGTCCGACGAAGTCACACCGCTTACAGGTGCTGGTCAGGTGCCCGTGCAGGTCGAGCTTTTTGACGGGCGAGACGGCGACGAAGACGCCCTGCCGATTGGGCTGGAGCGGGATTCCGACGACCAGCCGGATGTGACCCGGTGCGACACGCGCGTGATTCGGCGAGAGCAGCTTGGGAGTCACCCCGCCGGCCGCGATTGCCGTACCGGCGATCGCGAGCAAGATGACGAGCGCGGTCGCCGCGGCGCCGGCCCTGAATCGTGCCTTCCCAGACATGCAGACCTCCTCGGATTGTCGTGCGCCGGGGACCGGCCAACCCGGATGCGCAGGAGTGTGTCACAGCAGGTCGGCGATCGCGGCGATTCCACGCGCGATCGCGCTCTCGGTCAGGTTGCCGAACCCGAGCACGAGCTGAGGCGGTCCGTCGCCGCCGCCCGGGCGAAACTCGCTCATCCCGTACAACCCGACCGAGCGGGCGCGCGCCTGCTCGACGACCGCCGGCTCGTCGGCGCCGGGGCGGAGGTCGACGACGCCGTGGAATCCCGCCGCCAGCCCGTGCAGCCGAACGTGCGGGGCGTGCTCGGCGAGGGCGCGGGTCAGCGCCTCGCGTCGCGCGCCGTAGACCCGGCGCATGTGGCGCAGGTGGCGGTCGTAGCGACCGGACTCGATCATCCCCGCCAGCGCAAGCTGCTCGAGGGCCGGTGATCCGCGGTCGCTGAGCCGCTTCTCCTCTACCAGCGCGTCGAGCAGCCCGGGCGGGCACAGCAGCCAACCCAGGCGCAGCGTCGGCGCCAGCGACTTGCTCGCGGTGCCGATCAGCGCGACGCGGTCCGGCGCGAGCCCCTGAAGCGCCCCGACCGGCGCCCGGTCGTAGCGAAACTCGGCGTCGTAGTCGTCCTCGATGATCGTCGCGCCGCGGTCGTCGGCCCACGCGATCAGCGCTTGACGGCGCTCGGGCGCCAGTGAGTTGCCGGTCGGGAACTGGTGCGTCGGGGTGAGGATCACGGCGCGCACTTCGGCTCGGGCCAACGCGTCCACGTCGATCCCGCGCTCGTCGATCGCAACCGCCACGGCCTCGACACCGAGCCGGCGACAGATCACGAGGTAGTCGTCGTCCCCGGGGTCCTCGATCGCCACCCGGCCGACCCCGGCGTCGGCGAGCGTCTGCAGCACGAGGTTGATGCCCTGCGCGAACCCCGCGCAGATCACCGTCCGCTCCGGATTGGCAACCGCTCCTCGCACGCGGCGCAGGTAACCCGCGAGCACCTCGCGCGCGTCCTGTGACCCGCGAGGATCACCGTACCCGAGGTCGACCGGCGTCGCCGACCGGCACGCCTCGCGCAGCGCCCAGGCCCAATCGCGCCGGGGAAAGCTCGTCAGGTCCGGAACGCCCGGGAGGAAGTCGACGTCCAGGCGCGCCGGTGGCGCGGACCGGGCCGGGGCCACGGATGACGAGACCGCGCCCGGCGCCACCCTGGTCGCCGACCCTGACCTCGAGGTGAGAAACCCCTCGGCCTGGAGCTGGCCGTAGCACTCGAGCACGAGCCCGCGCGAGATCCCCAGCTCGGCCGCCAGCGCCCGGGACGAGGGCAGGCGCTCGCCGGCGGCCAGGCGACCGGAGCGGATCGCGTCGCGTAGCTCACGCTCGAGCTGCACGCGCAGCGGCTGATCCGACGCTCGATCGAGCCGTAGCAGGAGCTCGGGTCCAAGACCGGCCCACTCAACCGCCATCGACCGGATCCTACCGCGGTTACGCCAAAAGTGGCTCACTCCTTCGGTATCGGATTGGCTCTTATCACCGAGCCGCTTGCGCCGTAGGTTGGAGCCATGCCACGAACCACTCCCTGGGCTCCCGGAGCTCGCGCGGTGCTCGCCAGCTCGATCGTCGCCCGTCTGCCGCTTGCCATGTTCAGCATCGCGCTGCTCGTCCACGCCCAGCAGGTGACCGGCTCGTTCGCGGTCGCCGGCGCGGTCGGGGCCGCGTACGCGATCGCGAGTGCCGCGTCGGCGCCGCTCCTGGGCGGGCTTGTCGACCGCTGCGGGCAGACCGCGGTGCTGCTGAGCGGCGCGACCCTTAGCGCCCTCGCGCTCTCGGCCGCCGGCCTGCTGCCCGCCGCGGCGCCGGCAGCCCTCGTCGTCGTGCTGGCCGCGGCGGCCGGCCTGGCGATGCCGCCGCTCGAGGCGTGCCTGCGGACGCTCCTGCCCACGATGGTCGCCGATCCGAGCGGGCTGCCCAGGTTGTTCGCCTTCGAGTCGACCGTGCTCGAGCTGACCTTCGTGGCCGGACCGCCCCTCGCGCTCGGAGTAGGGGCGCTGTGGTCGACCGGCGCGGCGCTCTGCCTGAGCGGGATTGTGATGCTCGGAGGCACGCTTCTGTTCGCCGCCCAGCCCGCGTCGCGGCGGTGGCGCCCGCAACACGTCGGCCAGCGGGCGCGCGGCGGCGCCCTGCAGTCGCCGATGATCCGTACCCTGGTGCTCGTCGAGCTCGGCCTCGGCGTGGTCTTCGGCGCTGCCGAGGTCGGCGTCACCGCGGCGGCGCACGGGCTCGGCAGCGCGGCGGCAGCCGGGCCGCTGCTCGGCCTGTGGGGCCTCGGCTCGCTGCTCGGCGGCATCGTCGCCACGCGCCTCGGCGGGGCCGCCCAGAGCACTCGCGGCCTCGCGCTGCTGCTCGCCGCGCTCGCGCTCACCCACGGGGCGCTGATCCTGACCACCGGCAGCGTGGTCGCGATGGGCGCGGTCATCCTGGTGGCCGGAGCGACGATCGCTCCCACCGCGTCGAGCGTCTATTCCATGGTCGACCCGGCGGCGCCGGCCGGGACCTCCACCGAGGCGTTCTCCTGGCTCGTGACCGCGGGGCTGGCCGGGGCCGCCCTGGGCGCCGCCGCGGCCGGCTGGCTGGCCCAGAACGACGGGGCAAGCGGCGCGTTCGCGGCGGTCGGCGTGGCGGGCGGTCTCACGGTTCTGGTGACCGGGCTGCGGTTCCATGGCTTGCCGCGCGAGCGCCGACGGGGCATGCTGCGCGTATGGGGAATCTCGCGGTAAGCGAGCTCGCCTACGCCCATCCGGGGGGAGAGCTCCTGTTCAACGACGTGTCGTTCCGCGTGGTCGGGCCACGCCACGCCGCGCTCGTGGGCGTCAACGGCGTCGGCAAGAGCACGCTTCTCCGGATCCTGGCGGGAGAGCTCGAGCCGATCGAGGGCGCGGTGGCGCGCGGCGGACGCGTGGCCTACATGTCCCAGGCCGGCGGGGAGGGCGGGACGGTCCGTGAGCTCCTGCTGGCGGGCGCGCCTTCCGCTCTGCGCGCGGCGGGGCAGCGGCTGCTCGACGCCGAGCGCGCCGCGGCCGACGGAGACGAGGCGGCCGGCCTCGAGATCGGCGAGGCCATCGGCGACTGGTCGGAGCTCGGCGGCTACGAACTCGAAGGGCGATGGGACGCGGCGTGCCGCCGGATCGGGCTGGGTGGGCTGAGCGAGGTCGTCGACCGCCCGGCACTGTCGCTGTCGGGCGGGGAGCGCAAGCGTCTTGTGCTCGCGGCTTTGTTCGACAGCGACGCGGAGATCCTGCTCCTCGACGAGCCCGACAACTTCCTCGACATCCCGGCCAAGCGCGAGCTCGAGAGCACGATCCGCAAGACGCGCAAGACCGTGCTGATCGTCAGCCACGACCGCGAGCTGCTGGCCGGCGCGTCCGACATGGTGATCACGCTCGAGGGTGACGGCGCGTGGGTGCACGGCGAGTCCTACGCCAGTTACAAGCAGGCGCGCGAGCACCGCCAGCAGCTGCTCGGCGACCGGCTCGAGCGCTGGCAGCGCGAAGAGCGCCGGCTGTTCCAGCTGATGAAGACGCTCAAGGAGCGCGCGCGCTATTACGACGGCTGGGCCAAGCGCGCCGACGCGGCGGAGACCCGCTGGCGCCGGTTCGTCGACGCGGGACCACCCCCGCCACCGGTGGCGAACCGGCAGATCCGCCCGCGCCTGAAGGGCGGCGACTCCGCCCGGCGCGTGATCTTGGTCCGTGAGACCAGCATCGACGGCCTGGTCGAGCCGTTCAGCGAGGAGGTCTACTTCGGCGAGCGGGTGGGGTTGATCGGACCCAACGGCGCCGGCAAGACCTCGCTCATGCGCCTGCTCGCGGGCGCTGGAACGGCCGCGGACGCGGACCCGACGGGCGCCGTGGTGCTCGGCAACCGCGTCTCGGCCGGGCTCTTCACCCAGTTGAACCGCCGGGCGGAGTTCGACAGCGCGGTTGTCCTCGACGTCGTGCTCGCGCGGGTTGGCGGGTTCGAGCGAGCGATGAGCGCGCTCGCCCGCTACGAGCTCCAGGGCACCGCGCGCCAGTCGTGCGCGACGCTGTCCGGCGGCCAGCGCGCGCGCCTGGAGATCCTCTGCCTCGAGCTCGACGGCCACAACCTGCTGCTGCTCGACGAGCCGACCGACAATCTCGACCTGGATTCCTGCGAGGCACTCGAGCACGCGCTCGACGGCTTCGAGGGGACGGTCGTGGCCGCCTCCCACGACCGGGCGTTCCTGCGCACGCTCGACCGCTTCCTGCTCTTCCGCGCGGACCGCCGCGTCGTCCGCGTGGCCGACGCCGAATCCGCGATCGCGCAGCTGGCGTAAGGTCCACGGGCCCTGACCAGCGAGGCGAGGAGACGACGTGCAGATAATCCGCAACGGCCTCGAGACCACCCCCGGGCCGGCCGAGTACTTCACCGGCACCGTCTACCTCGACGCGGTGGCTGCGCCGACGCCGCCGTCGCGCGTGGAGGCGACCAGCGTGCACTTCACGCCCGGGGCGCGGACCGCGTGGCACACCCACCCGCTCGGTCAGACGCTGTTCGTCACCGAGGGCGTGGGCCGCTGCCAGCGCGAGGGCGGTCCGGTGGAGGAGATCCGGCCCGGCGACCGCGTGTACTTCGATCCCGGCGAGCGCCACTGGCACGGCGCCGCGCCGAACCGGTTCATGACCCACATCGCGATCTACGAGGCCGACGAGACCGGCAGCGTGATCGCCTGGGGCGAGCACGTCACCGACGAGGAATACCGCGCCGCGCCGGCCTGAGCGACTCGCCTAGGCGCGCAGGTCGCGGCGTTCGATGCCGGCCATGCCGAGTGCCGTGAGCACCAGCGCGACCACCCCGAGCACGACCAGCCCGCCGACGTCGACCCCAGCCGTGAGCGGGTCGTGTCCCGCGTAGTAATAGAAGGGCGAGAGGTACTTGAGCCAGTCGAGCGCGCTCACCAGCGGCGCGAAGCCGTTGATCAGCCAGCCGAGGATGGCAACGCCGGCGGCCCCGCCGGCGGCGAGCGCGCGCCGACCAGTGCCGGCGCCGAGGGCGACGGCCAGCGCGCCCGTGGCGAACCCGAAGAACGCGAGCTGCAGACAGAAGGCGGTGATGTGGCCGACGCCGATGCCGCCGCCGCCGATCGCCACGCCGACGATCATCCCGGCCCACGTGGCGAGCGCGATGGCCACGACGACCGCAGCGATCGCGAGGGCTTTCGCTCCGACCAGCCGGGATCGCTTGATCGGGTGGGCGAGGACCAACCCGAGGATCCGGTCCTCCTCCTCGCCCGCGGTGGCGGCCACCGCGCCGGCGATCGCGAGGCCGCCGATCACGAGTGGGCCGTAGATCGAGCCGATCTCGCTCCGGTACCAGCCGGTGATCGTGCCGTAGTCGGCGCCGCCCAGCAGCTGCGAGACGCCCTTGGGGATGTTGAGCGTCCCGATCGTGTGCCCGACGGCCGGGAACAGAGCGCCGACGACGATCAGCACTGCGATCAGCCCCACCGCGCCCGACGCCGTGGACACCCACCGCAGACGCAGGGTCATCTTGACCGTCGGCCAGCTCACGTCGGCGGCTCGGCACGGTAGTAGCGCAGGAAGATGTCCTCGAGGTCCTCCTCGCGCGGGCGAATCGCCAGCACCTCGTGGGCGGCCGCGGCCTTGACCACGGCGTCGGCCGACCCCTCGAAGCTCACGGTCACGGTTCGATCCGCGGCCGTCGCGTCTCTAACCCCGGGGAGCGCCTGGAACTCGGCGGCGGCGACGGGCTGGGCGAATTCGATCTCGAGGCGCTGGACCGCGACCTTGCGCAGATTCTCGAGCGAGTCGACGACCACGACCTTACCCTGGCGCAGGATCGCCACGCGGTGCGTCACCCGTTCCACCTCCGACAACGCGTGCGAGGAGAGAAACACCGTGCGCCCCGCGGCGCTGACCTCGCCCAGGAGCGCGTGGAAGCTCTGCTGCACCAGCGGATCGAGGCCGGCGATCGGCTCGTCGAGGATCAGCACCTCGGGCTCGTGCATGAACGCCTGGATCAACCCGAGCTTCTGCCGGTTCCCCGTCGATAGCTCGTGCACCGGTCGATCCACTTGGGCGTCGAAGCGCTCGACGAGCGAGTCGCGAACGCGCTCCTCGACCCCGCCCCGGAGCGCCGCGAAGTAGTCGAGCACGACCCGTCCGGTCAGCTTCGGGTACAGCGCCAGGTCGCCGGGGAGAAAGCCGACCCGGCGGCGGATGGCCAGCGACTCGCGCGTGGTGTCCAGCCCGAGCACCTGCGCGGAGCCCGCGGTGGGCTTGATCAGGTCGAGTAGCAGCCGCAGGGTGGTCGACTTCCCGGCGCCGTTCGGGCCCAGGAAGCCGAACACCTCCCCCTGGAAGATCTCCAGATCGAGCCCGAACAGCCCTCGACCGGACCCGAAGTCCTTGGTCAGGCCGCTCGTCGCGATGACGGCCGGCGCGCTCACGGCCGCCGCAGGGCGCGCGGTCGAGCGCGCAGGCTGACCGTCCAGGCGAGGATGATCAGTGCGGCACCGATCGCGAGCGCCACGACCGCGCCGGGGTCGCTCGAGCGCGGTGGCGCGACGCTCGCGGCCGGCGCCGGGATCGCGACATCGTGACCGGCCGCGGCCGCGAGATGCTGCACGGCGCCGAGAGCGGCCGGCGCGAGCCCGTTCTGGCCGGACGGGATCGGCACGCCGCGCAGGCCCGAGCGCTGCTCCGCGCCAGCCGAGCCGGTGCTCCAGAAGCCGAAACCGTTCGGCATGACCACCAGGAGCGGACCGCGGTAGACGAGGGACAGCTCTTGCCCCAGGAACTGGGCGTACGTCTGCGGCGCTCGCCACAGCTCCGTGACCGAGCCGAGATCGCTCCGCGTGGCGATCAGCGCGACGCGAACCCGGTAGCCGGCGCGCGCCGCGCTCTGCACCAGCGCGGTCAGCTGCCCCTGCTGCGCGAGGGGGATGCCGGCGTCCTGAGGTACGAACAACGGCTGGGTGGCGAGGACGTCGCTCGCCGGGTCGCCGTCCGCGCGGGCAGCCGTCGGAGATGCCGCCACCGCGACGGTCGCGATGAGAACCGCGATGAGCCAACCGATGCGGGAGCCCTGCCTCCGGTTGTTCGTACGCTCCGGCATGTGCCCGCCGTCGAGTCTATGGGTCGTTTGTGCTCGCGCCTCGCCGGGTTCGCGGCGCTGGCATGGCTCGCGTTTCCGGCCGCGGCGCAGGCCCACGGTCCCATCGCTCCCGTGGCGTCCGACTATTTCGCCAAGCCACTCGCGGTCCCCGCGGGACTCGAGGCGAAGGTGGTGGACGGCGACCTGCGGATGTGGCTGCGGGCGCCGGCGGGCGAGACGGTCGTGGTGCTCGACTATCGCGGCGCACCGTACCTGCGGTTCTCCGGCGGCGGCGTGGCGGTGAACCACAATTCGGCGATGTACTACCTGAACCAGACCCCGTTCGCCCAGACGCCGCCCGCGAATCTCACGGCGCGCACCCCGCCGAGCTGGCACGGTGTCAGCGGGGGCCACGCGTACGAGTGGCACGACGGCAGGTTGCACGCGCTGGCCAGCGTCGCGCTGACGCCCGGCGTGTCTTTCGTCGGGCGCTGGAACATCCCGGTGAGAGCCGATGGACGGCTGACCGCGATCAACGGCGGCCTATGGCACGCCGGCCATCCGTCACTGGTGTGGTTCTGGCCGATCGTGGTGTTGCTCGCGTGCGTGCTGGCGGCGCGGCGCCTGCGCCGGCGCGACCTCGACTTCCTGCTCGCCCGGACGCTGGCGACGGCGGCGCTGATCGGGGTCACGGTTGCCGGTCTCGGGGTGCAGCTGCACGGCCGGCCCGGGATCTCGAGGCTCCAGCTCGTCGAGCTGGCCTTCATCCTGGCCTTCGTCGGCTGGGGAGTCTGGCGAGCCGTTCTCCACCGACCGGGCTACTTCACCGCGTTCCTCGTCGCCGTCGGCGCGATCTGGGCCGGCGGCGTGCTGATCGGGACGCTGCTGCACGGGTTCGTGTTGATCGCCCTTCCCGCGTTCCTGGCGCGAACCGTGACAGTGGTCTGCCTCGCCACCGGGGCGGGGCTGCTGCTGATCGTGCTCCGGCTGCTCGACCACGCCGATCGCGACGAGGAACGTCCGGACTCCGGCGCCGCTCTCGACGATGGTGACATCGACAGCCTGGCGTAGGGCGCTGGCGGGCCTCGTCGCGCTGCTCGGCGTCTGCGGGTGCGGCTCGACGGAACACGCGGCGGCGCCGACTGCGCCACTGGCCAAGCTGCTGGCCGAGGCGCGCCCGATCGGCCGGGGTCCCGCGTTCCAGCCGCCGGCCACCGGCCCCGTGCTCGGACGATGCGCCACGCGACCGGGCCATCGTGTCGGCATCCACGTTGAGGTATTCGCGGCCAACCGCGTGGTCCTGATTCCCGCCGGGATTGGCACGGAACCGCCCCGCGGACTCCTCTCCGGGCGGATCGCGAGCGCCGGGTGCTACGGCGCGCTCGTCAGCCTCGACCCGACCGGGTTGGTCCTCGTGCGGCCAGGTACCCGGCTTACCCTCGGCGATCTGTTCCGGTCCTGGGGACAGACGCTCTCCTCGCGCGCCGTCGCCTCCTTCTCGGCGTCGGCGCGCGACCCGGTGCGGGTGTTCGTCGACGGGCGTCGTTGGTCAGGCTCCCCGGACCGCGTCCCGCTGCGAGCGCATGCGGAGATCGTGCTCGAGGTGGGACCATACGTCCCGCCGCATTCGTCGTACGAGTTCCCGCCCGGGACGTGACGTCCCGATCCGCCGCGCGGCGGTATTTTCATAGGCGGCATGCCCGCGCACCACCATGCGCGCTCTGTGATCAGGCGCCTGGCCCCGGCCGCTCTGGTGCCGGCGGGGGCGTTCGCCGTGCACCAGCTGCGCTACTGGCTGGCCTTTGGCAGCCACGCCGCAGCCGAGCTTCAGGCGCAGGGACATTCGTACCTGCACTCGGTGGTGCCCTGGATCGTGTTGCTCCTCGCACTGAGCATCGGAGCGTTCCTCCTATCGCTCGGCCGCGCCTTCGGGGGCCGGAGCTCGCGATCGCGCCACACCCTCTCGTTCGCGACGCTCTGGCTGCTCTGCTCGGCCTGTCTCGTGGCGATCTACGTCTCGCAGGAATTCCTCGAGGGACTGTTCGCCACCGGACACCCCGGCGGCCTGATCGGGATCTTCGGGTACGGCGGCTGGTGGTCGATCCCAGCCGCTGTCGCAGTCGGACTGGTCTTGACGGCGGCCTTCCACGGCGCGCGGCGGGTGCTCGAGGCGGTCGCCGAGCGCTTCGGCGGCCGACCCGAGGCCGCCCCTCGGCCCATCGGCCGCGTTCGCCTTCCCCGCGACGTCCTGCTCCCCGTCCCCGCGCCACTCGCGGGTGGCTGGTCGGGGCGGGGTCCTCCCGCCTGATCGGGCGCCGAGCCTGCCGGCTCGGTGACGGCTCACTCAGAGCACACCCCCGATCACCGAACAGGAGGAACAAGCCGTGAAGGCAAGATCCCTTGCGGGACGAGTCGCGCTCGCCGCGGTGCTCGCCGGCAGCGCATCGCTGTTGCCGGCCGCGACCGCGTCCGCGCACGCTCGCGTCAGCCCGGCCGTCTCGGCGGCCGGCAAGCTGCAGCTGTACAGCTTGGCCGTGCCGACCGAGAAGGAAGGGCTAACGACGACAAAGCTGGTGATGACGGTGCCTTCGGGGTTCGGCATCGACTCGTTCGTGCCGCCCTCACCGCCATGGCACGTCCAGCTGGCCCAAACCGGCTCGGGCGAGGAGGCAGTGGTCACCAAGGTCACCTTGACGGGTGGCAACACGCCAACCGGCCAGGACACGCTGTTCCAGTTCCTGGCCCAGCCCGCTTCGGCGAAGACCTATACGTTCCAAGTCGAGCAGACGTACTCCGACGGTTCGATCGTCAACTGGTCGGGGCCCGAATCGTCGGAGGCTCCCGCTCCGACGATCCAGGCGGCGGACTCGCTCGGCGGCGCCGGCGTGTCGGTGTTGACGATCATCGCGCTCGTCGTCGGGGTGCTCGGGCTGCTCGCCGGCGCCTTTGCGTTGCTCGGCGGATCGAAGGAGCGAACACTCGCGTGATCCGGACGCGTGGGATCGTGGCGGCGGCGGCCGCGGCGGGGGCGCTGCTCGCGCTTCCGAGCGCCGCCACGGCCCACGCCTACCTGGTGCGGACGGTTCCCGCCGCGAGCGTGGTGCTGGAGGCGCCCCCGGCGAACATCCAACTCACCTACGACGAGGCCGTGGAGCCCCGGCTCGCGATCATCTCGGTCACCGACACGGAGGGACACCAGGAGACGACCGGTCCGGTCCGCCGCTCGCCGGCCAACCCGGACACGCTGGTCGTTCCACTGCGGCCACACCTGCCCGAGGGGTGGTACCTGATCTATTGGCGGGCGATCTCGGTCGACGGTCATCCCGTGCAGGGAGCGTTCACCTACGCGGTGGGGCCGAGTCCGGGGCCGGCGCCGCAGTTCCGGGTCCCGAACATATCGGCGACCGCGACGACCCCACAGTTGCTCATCGCACGCTGGGCCATGTTCGTGACCGTGATGACCGCGATCGGCCTGTTGGCCATGCGGCTGCTGATCGTCCGGCCCCTCGTCCGACGAGTTCAAGGCACGAACCTGCGCGCACTGACGGTCGCTTTCGCGATCGCCGCGGCACTCGGCCTCATCGCGATTCCCGTCTACCTGGACTTCGCCGTCGCCAACGACTCCCTGCGGTCCGTGTTCGATCTCTCGACGCTCGTGCCGCTGTACCGGGTGACCGCGTTCGGACGGGCGATCGTCGACCTCGAGCTTTGCTTCGCGCTGTTCTGCCTGGCCGCCGGAATCGCTCTCTGGGTGGATCGCCCGGAGCGGGAACACCGGTCGATCGCCGAGTTGACCGCCGGCTGCGGGGCGATGCTGGCGGCGGGCGCGGTGCTCGTCGTTCCGGGCGCCGCCGGTCACGCCGCGCAGACCGCTCCGCGCGGGCTGACGCTGCTGTTCGACTGGCTGCACCTGGTAGGCGGCTCGATCTGGCTGGGCGGACTGGTGGGCGTGCTGGTGGTGTGGTTCGGCGTGCCCGCGCCCGAGCGCGTGCCGGCGCTGTCGGTGTGCGTGCCCCGGTTCTCGAACGTCGCGGTCGGCTCGGTGCTGGTGCTCGCGGCCACCGGCGTCGGCGAGGCGGTCGATCACATGCCGGCGGTCAACGCGCTGTGGGAGACCGGGTACGGGCGCGCGATCCTGGTCAAGACGGGGCTCCTCGGTGCGGCGCTGCTGATCGCGTCGGGCAACTTGCTGCGCTCCCGGTCGCGGCTGATCGCCGCGGCTCGCGATCCGGCCCTCGGCGAGCCGGCGGCACGACTTCTGCGACGCCTCGTCAGCGGCGAGGTCGCGATCGTCGGCGCGATCGTGTTCGCGGCGGCGGTGCTGTCGAGCCTGCCGCCGCCACCGCCGGCGTTCGCGCTCGAGAACTCGGCGATCGCGAACGTTGGCCCCGGGCGCGTCGCTCAGACCGTCAGCCACGCCGGCTACGTCCTCCAGGTGCTGGTCTCCCCGAACAAGGCGGCCGCGCCCGACTCGTTCGCGCTGCGCATCACCCACGACGGGCAGCCGGTCCGCGGGGCGAACGTGACGCTCCTGTTCAACCACCTCGAGATGGAGATGCCGACGCAGGAGTACCAGCTGACCGAGACACAGCCGGGCGTCTACTCGCGCGCCGCGCCCGCGCTCGTGATGGTCGGTCGCTGGGGCCTGACCTTCCAGGTCACGCCGGCGCATGGGTCTCCGTTCACCGCGCTGATCGTCGACCAGGCCGATGGCTAGGCGCCCGCTGATCTGGGCGCTGCTCGCCGCGGTCTTCGTTGCGGGCTGCGGCGACGCCGGCAGCGGGCTGACCGTCCCCACGGTGGCGCCGGCCAGAACGTTCTCGCTGAGCCGGTTCCAGCCGAGCACACCGGTTCGCCCCGGGCAGCCGGTGACGATCAGCTTCACCGTGCAGCAACCGAGCGGTCAGCCACTGACTCGCTACAAGACCGGATCGGGTCCGCACACCGGCGTGCACCTGATCATCGTGCGCGACGACCTCGCCTACATCATCCACCAGCACCCGCCCGTCGGCCCGGACGGCCGGCTGCGCCAGACCGTGACCTTCCCGGCTCCGGGGCCTTACAAGGTGCTGGTCGACGTGTACCCGAATCTCCCGGGCGGGCAGGCCAACTTCCAGCTGTTCACGACCATCAAGGTGACCGGGGCGTACCACCCCGAGCCGCTACCCCCGTTCAAGGCGAGCGTGAACGTCGGCGGATACCACTTCCAGATGGATGGACGGCCGTCCCTCCACGCCATCCAGGCGAAGTTCATAGACGTCGAGGTGACCGACGCAAACGGCCACAAGCCGACGTTCGTGCCCTGGTTCGGAGCGCTCGCCCACGCGATCTTCTTCCGACAAGGCTCTCTCGACTACTTCCACACCCACATCTGCGCGCCTAACGCGCCCAACTGCGGCACTCTGCCGGGCGTCCCTTCCAGCCGTATCTCGGGGACCTCGTCCGCACCCGGGAAGCTGACCGTCGGGGTGCTGCTGCCCGCACCGGGGACGTGGCGCCTGTTCCTGCAAATGAAGCTAGGAGGTCGCATCGTGACCGCGCCCTACACGCTGCGAGTTACCTCGTGACTCGCCGCGCTACCCGCTTTCGCCTGTTCGCAGCCACCGTGGCCCTCGCCGCCGGGGTGGTGGCGGTGATCGTCGCGATCCTCCTGGTCAGGAGCGCGCTCGGATGATGCGGGCAGCCAGAATTCCAACCGTCCTGTGCGTCCTCGTCGCGGTCGTCGCGGTCGTCGCGATTGGCGGCTGCGGCAGCTCGAGCTCCGGCTCGAGTTCCCCGACCGCGGCTCCCGCCACCCCCGCGGCGGGATCGGCTGGCCTCGGGACCCAGCTCCACCTGACCGTGCCGGCCGCACTCGAGCACATCGCGCTCACCAACCAGCACGGCAAAAAGGTCGGTCTGAGCTCGTGGCCGGGCAAGACGGTTCTGCTGGTGCCGTTCCTCAGCCTGTGTCAGGACGTGTGCCCGTTGATCACCGGGAACCTGCTGGCCGTGCAGCAGGCGCTGAAGGCCGACCACGCCGCGGGGCAGGTACAGATCGTCGAGCTGTCGGTCGATCCCGCGCGCGACACCCCGGCGCGGCTCGCCGCGTACGCGAAGCTGACCGGCGGCAACTGGCAATTCGTCACCGAGTCACCGGCCGATCTGCGCCGGCTGGCCAAGTTCTTTGGGTTCTACTACGCGAAGGTGCCCGAGGACCACGCCGATGCGGTCGACTGGTGGACGGGCAAGCACCTCACTTATGACGTCGACCACACCGACAACTACTTCGTGATCGATCCGAAGGGGATCGAGCGCGTCGAGAACGACGCGGCGCCCGACTTCCACGGCAAGCTCAACCGCAAGCTGTACGACTTCCTGGATGCTCTCGGTCATGAGCACCTCGTCCAGGCGCCACAGCCGAGCTGGACGCCGGCCGAGGTGCTCCAGGCGCTGGCGGTCTCGGTCGGCCGGCCTCTGCCGGCGACGACGCTGTGAGGCAGATGCGGTCCACGATCGGAACGATGCTTGCCCTTGCGGTCCTGACCATCGCCGTCGCGCCGGGGATCGCGTTGGCCGACGGTGACCCGGCCAGCGACGTGCTGCTCGGCCAGAACGTGTTCTACCCCTACAGCCCGGCGGTCTCGGCCGGCCTTCAGAAACAGCTCAATGCCGAGACGGCGGCGGCGAGCCGAGCGCACTTCCCGATCAAGGTCGCGCTAATCGCCGCACCGACCGATCTCGGCGCGATCCCGACGCTGTTCGGCAAGCCACAGCAGTACGCCGCCTTCCTCGACCAGGAGATCAGCTTCCTGAACGTCAAGCCCCTGCTGCTGGTCGTGATGCCGGACGGATACGGGGTCCAGCATCTGGGCCCGGCCGCGACGCGCGACGCCGCGGCGCTGAAGCGCCCGGCGAGCGCCAGGGCCGACGACCTCGCCCGCGCGGCAATCCTCGCCGTCCCCAAATTCGCGGCGGCGGCCGGGCATCCGATCGCCGGCGACTCCGGCGGGTCGGGCGCCAGCGGCCCGTCCCGCGTCCTCGCTGCCGCGCTGCTCGCCGCGGCCGCGATCGCCATCGCGGCCGGGATCAGGCTTCGCCGTCGCGCAAGCGCGTCCAGATATCGCCGAGGGCGACCTGGTCGGCCGGGGTGAGGCGGTCGAGGAAGTAGCGCCGGATGCCCTCGTGGTGGGTGGCGCGGGCGGCCTTGATCTTCTTCACGCCCGCGTCGGTGAGCCGGGCATACAGGCCGCGGCCGTCGCTGGCGGCGGCGCACCGGGTGACGTAGCCCTGCGCGACGAGCCGGTCGACCAGGCGCGTGCAGCCGCTGCGACTGAGCAGGATCCGGTCGGCGATCTCGGACATACGCATCCGGTGCTCGGGCGCGTCGTCGAGGAACATCAGCACCTCGTAGGCCGACAGCGACAGACCGTGCGCGGCGTGCATCTGCGCGTCGAGCTGTCTGGTCAGGAGCGCGTGGGCCTCGAGCAGGCCGCGCCAGGCGGCGAGCTCCTGCTCGGTCAGGGGTGCGGAGGGCGTGTCGATGGTTGACATGGGTTGCAAAGGTTGACCGGCCAGCGCCGCGCCGGCGCCGGCCGGCCGAAGCGACGGGACGTTACGAAGACTGCTTGACGGCGGAGATGTCGAGCGCGAGGTTGACCTTGTCGGAGACGAGCATGTTGCCGCTGCCGAGCGCCTGGTTGAACTTCATCTCGTAGTCGCCGCGGGAGAGCTGACCGGTGACCTCGAGGGCGACGCGCTCGTTGCCCCACGGGTCGATGTCGGTTCCCTCGAAGTCGGCGTGCAGGGTGATCTCGTTGGTCACGCCGTGGATGGTCAGCCGGCCGGTGATCCGGAACTCCTCCTCGTCGAGCGCCTCGATGCTCGTGGACTCGAAGCTCAGCTCGGGGAACTGGGCGGCGTCGAAGAAGTCAGGTGAGCGCAGGTGATCGTCGCGCTGGGGCTCGTTGGTGTTGACCGACTCGGTCTTGACCGTGCCGTAGACCTTGGCGCTGGACAGGTCCTCGCCGATCTCGAGCGTGCCCGCGAACTCGGTGAACTCACCGCGGACGGTGGCGATGCCCATGTGCTTGACGGCGAAGCCGGCCTTCGAGTGCGCCGGGTCGACGCTCCACGTGCCGGCCGGGATCACGGTGGGGGTTGTGGTGCTCATGACGGTGTCTCCCAGGTGGAGGGTTAGTTGTCTTCGCAATCATACCACGATTGTTGCGCGCGCAAGCATCTGTTATAGTTGTAGCTGCAACTACTTTCCCGGCGAGGAGAACGAGATGAAGCTCGATGGAATGCACCACCTCACGATGATCACCGGCGACGCCCAGCGGAACGTCGAGTTCTACGCGGACGTCCTCGGACTTCGCCTGGTCAAGAAGACCGTCAACTTCGACGCCCCCGAGGCGTACCACCTGTACTTCGGCGATGAGCAGGGCTCACCCGGATCGATCCTGACCTGGTTCGAGTTCGCCGGGGCGCGCCCGGGCCGGGCCGGCGCGGGGATGATCCACACGATCCAGCTCGGCGTGGCCTCCGAGGCTGCCCTGGACTTCTGGGCCGAGCGACTCGCCGGCAAGGGGTACGAGACCGAGCGCAGCGACCACTCGCTGGCCTTCCACGACTACGACGGGCTGCGCTTCGAGCTCGTGCTCTCCGCCGGCGGCAACCCGCCGCTGCGCGCGCAGCATCCGGACGTCCCGGCCGAGTACGCGATCACGGGCGTCGAAGGCGCCCGGGCGTACATCGCCGACAACGACACCGAACTCGACCGCGCCCTGCTGACCGAGACTCTGGGCTTCACCGAGACCGCCGACGGCGAGTACCGCCTCGACGGCGACACCCGCAGCTTGCGGTGGGGCTATGACGTCGCGCCCGATCGCGGCGGGATCCCGGGGGCGGGAACCGTCCACCACATCGCCTGGCGCTCGACCGACGAGGACCATGTGGCCTGGCAACAGCGCGTCGCCGACGCGAAGATGCACGTCACGCCCGTGATCGACCGCGACTACTTCCTCTCGATCTACTTCCGCCAGCCGCAGGGGATCCTGTTCGAGATCGCCACCACGTCGCCCGGCTTCGCCGTCGACGAGGACCCGGCCCATCTCGGCGAAGAGCTGCGGCTGCCGGGGCAGCACGAGCAGCTGCGCCCGTTCCTGGAGCGCCGCCTGACGCCGCTGACCAACCCGCGCGCCACCGCACGCGCAGTGGAGGCCTGATGAGAAAACTCCAGAGCCAGGGCGTCCACCACATAACCCTGGTGGGCGCCGACCGGCAGACCTCGATCGACTTCTGGGAGGGCGTGCTCGGCATGCCGTTCGTGTTCGAGCAGCCCAACCTCGACAACGCCGCCGAGAGTCACCTGTACTTCGATCCGGGCGACGGCCGCCTGATCACGGTGTTCACCAACGAGGAGCGAACCAGCGATCCCGCGCGGACCCCGATCGACCCGGGCTGCGTGCACCATGTCGCGTTCGCGCTCTCACAGGCGACGTTCGCGCAGGCGGTCGAGCGGCTGAACGAACGCGGGATCGGGCACAGCGGCGTCAAGGACCGCGGGTTCATGGACTCGATCTACTTCACCGACCCGCTCGGGCTGCTGATCGAGCTGGCGTCCTACCGGTTCGAGCCGCCGGCCGGGCACACCCACGCGGAGGTGCTGCTCGCCGCGCACCGGATTCGCGTGGACCGAGGCGACTACAACATCGCCCCGGTGCACCTGGCCGACGCGATCGAGCAGCTCGTCACCGAGTCACGCCAGTCGCTGTCCGAAGACCGCTCGCCGAAGGACCCGTATTCCGCCGATTAGTTTCGAGCCCACGAGATGTCCTTTTCAGCAGACACCTGACGACGAGGAGGAGCGCATGGGACGCATCGTGGTATCGGAGTTCGTGACCCTCGATGGCGTGGTCGAGGACCCCGGCGGCGCGGAGGGATCCCCCTCCGGCGGGTGGGCTTTCAAGTTCGACCCGCGGCGAGGAGGGCGACCGGTTCAAGACCGAGGAACTGATGAACGCCGACGCGCTGCTGCTCGGCCGGCGCACCTACGAGGGTTTCGCCGCCGCGTGGCCGAATATGAACGAGGACCCGTTCGGACAGAGGATGAACTCGATTCCGAAGTACGTGGTCTCGAGCACTTTGGCCACAGCCGATTGGACGAACAGCACGATCCTCGCCGGCGACCTCGCTGAGTCAGCGGCCCGGCTGCGCGACGACGTCGGCGAGATCCTCGTCGCGGGCAGCCGGCAACTCGTGGGCGGTCTCCACGCACACGGCCTGATCGACGAGTACCGGCTGATGGTCTACCCGATCGTGCTCGGCGCCGGCGCGCGCCTGTTCGACGACTCCGCGGCGCAGGCCACCCTGCGCCTGGTCGAAGCCAAGCCGGCGGGCGACACCCTGCTCCTCACCTACCACCGGACCTAACCACGCAACGGAACCCAATGTGGCTGGTCGACGTGTCGATGGCCTCGGGCTGACGCGCCGCCGGGCGGTAGCGCAGGCAGTAGCTCGGCGCGCACAGGTGGGAGCCGCCCTTGACCACGCGGCGCGGGATGTGCGCGCCGGGGTGGCCGATGTCATAGCTCGCGTCAGCGCTCTCGACGAAGGGATTCCGCGGGGGTGCGCAGCACGGGCTGCGTGGGGATTCGCCGCCGGCCCCGCGGGGTGAGTAGTAGTCGGTGGTCCACTCCCAGACGTTGCCGGTCACGTCGTGGAGCCCGTAGCCGTTCGCCGGGAACAGCCCGACCGGCGTGGTGCCGCGCCAGCCCTTTGCGCCGGTGTTCCGCCAGGGGAAGTCTCCCTGCCAGGAGTTGGCCATCAACTCGCCGCCCGGGCGGGGCTCGTCTCCCCAGGTGAACGTCGCCGAGTCGAGGCCGCCGCGCGCCGCGTATTCCCACTCGGCCTCGGTCGGCAACTCCTTGCCCGCCCACCGCGCGAACGCCTCGGCGTCCTCGAACGCGACGTGCGTGACCGGGTGATCCTGGCGCGCGGCGTTGTCGCTGGCCGGGCCCCAGGGATGGCGCCAGCTCGCGCCGGGGACGTACGCCCACCACCGGGTCGGGTCGTCGAGCGGCACCGGACCGGGGGTCGGGTGGAACACCGCGGATCCCGCAGTCAGGAGCGCGGGGTCCGCGTCCGGGTAGTCGGTCGCGTTCGGCGGCCGCTCGGCGGCGGTCACATACCCGGTCTCCTCGACGAACCGTGCGAACTCGGCGACCGTGACCGGGCCGCGATCGATCGCGAAGCCGTCCACCTCGACCTCGCGGACCGGCCCCTCCTCGGGATAGAACCGCGCCGAGCCCATGCGGAAGGCGCCGGCGGGAAGCTCGACCATCTCGTCGACCGCCATCCCGCGCGATCGTAGAACGGATCTCGGCCCCGGGATCATCTGAATCGGGTGATGGCCGTCGGGGGCGCGGTGCGAGCCTGGTAGCCAGGTCCGTTCCGCCGCCGAAATGAGGTTCACGTGAGCAAGCCGTTCAAGGGCACCATCAACGTCGACATTCGTGATTCGGAGCCGGACTGGACCCCGTTCGAGCCGGCCAGGGCTCCCGACGGCGCGCCGAGCGTGCTTTACGCGGTGCTCGACGACGTCGGTTTCTCGGCGATTTCGTGTTACGGCGGGCCGATCGACACACCGAACATAGACCGGATCGCGCGGCAGGGGATTCGTTACACCCAGTGGCACACGACCGCGCTGTGCTCGCCCACGCGGTCCTGCCTGCTGACGGGGCGCAACCACACGCGCAACAGCATGGCGTGCATCACCGAGGCGGCGATCGGGTTTCCGAACGCGAGCGGGACGGTGCCGCCCGAGAACGGCATGCTCCCCGAGATCCTGGGCGAGCTCGGTTGGAACACGTACATGACCGGGAAGTGGCACCTGTGCCCGACCGACGAGATGAACCTGGCCTCCACCCGGCGCAACTGGCCCGTGGGCCGCGGCTTCGAGCGCTTCTACGGATTCCTCGGCGCCGAGACGGACCAGTGGTATCCCGACCTCGTCTACGACAACCATCCGGTCGAGCAACCGTCCCAGCCCGAGGACGGCTACCACCTGAGCCAGGACCTGACCGACAAGTCGATCGAGTTCATCATGGACGCGAAGGCGGTCGCGCCCGACAAGCCGTTCTTCCTGTACTACGCGCCCGGCGCCTGCCATGCCCCCCACCAGGCGCCCCGTGAGTGGATCGACAAGTACAAGGGCCGCTTCGACGACGGATACGAAGCGATGCGCGAGCGGACGCTCGAGCGCCAGAAGCAACTCGGGCTCGTCCCGCACGACACCCAGCTTCCGCCGCTCAATCCGATCGGCACGCCCGAGACCCGAACCGGGCCGGACGGCAAGCCCTTCCCGGTCGTCGACGTCACCCGCCCCTGGGGCAGGCTGTCGGCCGACGAGCGGCGGCTGTTCTCGCGCATGGCGGAGGTGTACGCCGGGTTCCTGTCGCACATCGACGACCAGATCGGCCGGCTGCTCGAATACCTCGAGGAGACCGACCAGCTCGAGAACACGCTGATCGTGCTGGTGTCCGACAACGGCGCCAGCGGCGAGGGCGGCCCGAACGGCTCGGTCAACGAGAACAAGTTCTTCAACGGCGTGCCGGACGACGTCGAGGCGAACCTCGCGCTGCTCGACGACCTCGGCAGCCCGCGGACCTACAACCACTACCCGAACGGGTGGGCGATGGCGTTCAACACGCCGTTCAAGATGTGGAAGCGCTACGAGTTCAACGGCGGCACGAGCGACCCGTGCATCATCTCCTGGCCGAAGGCGATCACCGCCACCGGCGAGGTCCGCGACCAGTACCACCACGCAATCGACCTCGTCCCCACCGTCCTCGAGTGCCTCGGCGTCGAGCCGCCGGAGGCGATCAAGGGCCACGTCCAGTCCGACTTCGACGGGATCAGCATGCGCTACAGCTTCAACGACGCTGACGCCCCGGGACGCCGCCGGACTCAGTTCTACTCGATGCTCGGATCGAGGGGGATCTGGCACGACGGGTGGAAGGCCGTCACCACCCATCCGACGATCAGCGGCTGGAGCAACTTCAACGACGACACGTGGGAGCTCTACAACGTCGAGGTCGACCGTGCCGAGTTGCACGACCTCGCGGCCGAGCATCCGGACAAGCTCCGGGAGCTCGTGAACCTGTGGTTCCTCGAGGCCGGCGCCAACGGCGCGTTCCCGCTCGACGATCGCTCAGCGATCGAGATCCTCAACACCCCGCGTCCACAGCTCACTCGTCCCCGCGACCGATACCTGTACTACCCGGGCACCGCGGGTATCCCCGAGGCGCAAGCGGTGAACATCCGCAACCGCAACTACGTCGTAGGCGCGTGGGTCGAGATCCCCGCCCCCGGCGCCAGCGGGGTGCTGTTCGCTCAAGGCTCGCACTTCGGTGGACACACGCTGTACGTGAAGGACGATCGGCTGCACTACGTCTACAACTTCGTCGGGATGGTCGAGCAGCACGTGGTGGGCAGCGAGGACATCCCGACGGGCGGGAACGTGATCCTGTCCGCGTCGTTCGTGAAGGACGGCGAGGACCCGCCGGGCGTCTCGACGGGGATCGTGTCCCTGTTCCACGGCGAGCAGAAGGTCGGGGAAGGGCGGATCAAGACCCAGCCGTCCGCGTTCGGGCTCTCAGGAACCGACCTTGCGGTCGGGCGCGCGATCGCCAATATCACCGACGACTACCCCGGCGAGCGGCCGTGGCCGTTCACCGGCGGCACGATCAAACGGCTGGCCGTCGACGTCAGCGGCGAGCCGTATGTGGATCTCGAGCGCGCGGCCGCGGCGATGATCGCCCGCGAATAGCGTCGAGGAACTTCTCGATGGTGTCCTCGCTCGTATCCGGCGCGGTGACCACCAGCCGGAGGTAGCGCTCGCCGGCGATCGTCGTCGAGCTGATGTGGAACCGGCCGTCGGCGAGGAGCCGGTCGCGCAGCTCGAGCTGGTCGTGCCCGTCGACCCGGAAGCACAGGATGTTGCTCTCGGGCACGTACGGGCAGGTGATCCCGGGTTCGCGCGAGAGCGCGTCGTGGAAGCGGCGCGTCAGCTCGTACCGCGACGCCACGTACTCGCCCAGGCCGCGCTCGCCCAACCACGCCAGCGACAGGAACAGCTTCAGCCCGAGCGTCGCCTTGGTCGTCTCGAGCGCGCGGTCGACCAGGTCGATGCCGACCGAGTCGCGGCCGTCGAAGATGTAGTCGCCGTGCTGCTGGAACGCGGCCGGCAGTTCGCGCCCGCGCTTGACCAGGACGGCCGCGCACAGCGCCGAGGTGCGAAGCATCTTGTGGGCGTCCCACACGACCGAGTCGGCCAGCTCGATTCCGGCGAGCAGGCTGCGGTGGCGCTCGGAGAGCAGCGCCGAGCCGCCGTGCGCGGCGTCGACGTGCAACCAGATGCCGTGCTCGGCGCAGAACGCGCCGATCGGTGTGAGGTCGTCGTGCAGGCCGGTGCTCGTCGCCGGCGCGGTCGCGATCAGGGCCAGCGGCCGTCTTCCCGCTGCAGTGCACCGCTGGAGCGCGCTCGTGAGGGCGGCGGGGCGGACGCGTTCGAGCTCGTCCACCTCGAGCTCGATCACGGCGTCCTCGCCGAGACCCAGGATCGCGGCGGCGCGGGTGATCGAGTAGTGAACCGACCGCGGAGCCAGGACCGCGAGGTCGGCCGGCACGCCGGCGCGCCAGGCGTCGGGCGCGACGTGGGCGCGCGCCGCGAGCAGCGCGGTCAGGTTGGCGACCGAGCCGCCGTGGGTCAGCACGCCGGCGCCGGCGTCCGAGTCGAACCCGACCTGCCGGAGCATCCAGCGCACCACCTCGCGCTCGATCGTCGCGCCGGCCGCACCCATCTCGTACTTCGCCATCGGGTTGTTCGTCGCGCCGTGGACCAGGTCGGCGAGCGCGGCGCCGGCCGAGGGCGTCGCCACCTGGTGGGCCATCGAGCCGGGGTGATGCAGCCGGACCGTCGCGTCGAAGTAGCGCGGGAGCCACTCGGCGAAGGCGTCGGCGTCCATCCCGCCGTGTTCGATCCAGCGCGCGAGGTCCAGCGTCTCGGCCAGCTCGTCCGGATCGGGCTGTGACGTCGCCGGTCCGATCCCGGCCCGTGAGTCGCTCACGTAGTCCGCGACGAGGTCGACGGCGAGGTGCGCCGCGCGTGCGTAGTCGTCCATATGCGCAGTATGCGCCCCAGGGCGTGGCATTTGATGACAAATTACGCGCCCCGAAGGGGCGTTTGCGCAATGATCTGCCAATGGATGACACTGACCGGGCGATCCTTCGCCACCTTCAATCGGACGGACGGCTGCCCAACGCGGCGCTGGCCGAGCGCGTGTCCCTGTCCCCTTCCCCATGCCTGCGCCGGCTCAAGCGACTCGAGGAGGAGGGGACGATCCGCGGCTACCGCGCGATCCTCGACCGGCGCAAGGTCGGGCTCGGGCTGACCGTGTTCGTCGAGATCAAGGTCAGCGGGCAATCTCGCCGCCTGGCCGAGCAGCTCGAGCAGGCCATCGCCGACGTCGATGAGGTCGTCGCCTCCTACATCGTCGCCGGCGACGCCGACTTCATGCTCGAGGTCGTCGTCCCCGACCTGGCCGCGTACGAGCACCTCCTGCTCCACACGCTGCTCGAGCTACCCGGCGTGTCGGGGGTGCGCAGCAACTTCGCGATCCGCACGGTGAAGGAGCCGGGGCCGCTGCCGCTGGCTCGGTGAACCGGGGGAGTGCTGGTCCTCTCGGGTGGGTCAAAACCCGGGACTCGGGGCTCCGCCGGTAAAGGCGCGCGCCGCGCCGGAACCAAAGGCGTATTTTCGAGCTGAGTCCGTACTCCATTCCGTATCGATACCGAAGACGAACGGGGCGCCCGGGCCTAGGCTCCGGGATCACCGTCCCACACGGCGCGAAAACAGAAGGGGGCGACGGATCCGATGGGCTACTGGGTGGCGGTCCTGGGCGTGGCCGGCGGGCTGGCCGGCATCGCCGACACCGTGCCGTACGTCCGCGACACGGTAAGAGGGAGCACGCGCCCGCACCGCGGCACGTGGCTGATCTGGGCGGTGCTCGCGGTCGTCGCCGCCCTGTCCCAGCGCGCAGACGGCGCGTCGTGGAGCGTGCTCATGACCGGCACCCAGGCGATCCTGACCGGCCTCGTGTTCGTCCTGGCCATCCGCCACGGGGAGGGCGGCATGCAGACGAGAGACCTGCTTCTGCTCGGTCTCGCCGGCGTGGGCGTGATCGGCTGGATCATCGCCCGCCAACCGGTGGTGGCGGTCGGCTGTGTCATCGCCGCCGACCTGGCCGCGTTCGTGATGATGACGCCGAAGGTCAAGGCCGACCCCGATTCAGAGACGCTCTCGACCTACGCGCTGGCGGCTGCCGGCGGTGCCCTCGCCGCCGGCGCCGTCGGCATGGCCGACGTCTCGCTTCTCCTCTACCCCGTGTACTACTGCGCGGCGAACGGGGCGATGGCGGTGTTCATCCACCGTCGGCGCTCGGCGTCTGTTTGTCCCAGCCGTGGAACGGCGCAAGGTCACCGGCCTCCCAGCGCTCCCGCAGCCCCGGTGTGGCCAGGTCCCAGTCGGGGCGGGCCTCGCGCGTGACCTCGCGCAGGTCACGCCACAGGTCGGCGAACGACGGCCGGCCCCAGAACCAGTAGCCGTTGTAGATGCTGTAGACGACCAGCCCGGGCTTGAGTACCAAGGTGTGCGGGATCATCGGGTCGTTCTCGGGGTCGGTGTACTCCTGGATGTCGAGGTCCTTCTGCACGATCCGCTCCGGGTCCTCGAGGAACGGCCACTGCGCGCCAACCGAGGCGCGGAACTCCTGGCTCGAGTGATGCTCGTCCGTCGAGATCGTGACGACCCGGGTGTAGGCGACGTTGATCTTCGGGTAGTTCGCGGCGAGCTCGAGGTGCTGCTGGTGCTCCTTGGGGCAGTAATGCCCGCGCGCGAGGGTGAGGATCATCGGGTCGTCGCCCTGCAGCTCGCTGAGGGTTCGCAGGACCTTGTCCTGGTCGGGCAGCTCGTAATCGGGGAACTTCCCTTCAGGTTTGATGTCGGCGCGCATGTCGCTCCTTCCTGTGTCTCTTTCACCGCCCGGGGAGTCGCGTCCCGATCTCCTGGAGCAGCCAGGTGTTCCCGTCAGGATCGCTCACCGAGCCAGGCGAGGCGTCGCCGCGCCCCTCCGGATGAACCGGCACGAGGAGCCCCTGGGCCGAGCCGGGCGCGGCCGGCGTCAGCGCGACGCCGAACACAACCGACGCGCGCGATCCGGGAGGCGTGAGCTGCACGACCCGGAGGCTCTCCCCGGTGCCCAGATCGTCGTCCAGTCGCCACCCCAGATCGAGATAGAAATCCTTAGCCCGGTCGACGTCGGACACGGGCAGCACCACGACCTCCCAGGCGCCGGACTGCGCCGTCAACCAGGCGACGGTCTCGCCGGTCTTCACCGGCGTCTCCGTCCGGCCGCTTCCGGCGAAGCTCACGAGCCTGCCTCCGGAGCGCAGATGGCGGCCGGCGGCGCAGCGGACCAGCGCGGACATCCGGCCGGGCGGCTCCACGACGAGGTCGACGCCACCGAAGTGCTCCCTGGTCTCGAGGAACAACCGCTCCACGTCGAGCTCGTCCGCGACGTCGGCCCGAATCGCGATCGCGGCGCCACCGTCGGACAGGATCTCGTCGACCGTGGCGTCGGCCGCGCCCTGGTTGTGCGCGTACCCGATCACGACGGCGTGGCCGAGCCGGGCGAGCGCGTGCGCGAGGTCTCGACCGGTGCCGCGCGACCCGCCGGTAACGATCACGACTCGATCGCCGAGCCGCGCTTCGCTGTGGCGCGTGACCACGTGAGGATCGTGGCCCACCAGTCGCCGCCATCGCACCAGGGTGATCCCCGGGCCACATCCCGGGTCCAATAGCCTTAACGCCCAATGTCCACCCAGCGGCCGCCGGCATTTCGGGGTCGAGCCCGCGAGCGCGCGGTCCTGGACCGGCTACTCGACGACGCGCGTGGGGGTCGCAGCGCGGCGCTCGTGATCCGGGGCGAGGTCGGCGTGGGCAAGACCGCCCTGCTGCGCTACGCCGCCCGTCAGGCCTCCGGCTTCCGGCTCGCCGAGATCGCCGGGGTCGAGCCGGAGATGGAGTTGGCCTACGCGGGACTGCACCAGCTGTGCGCGCCCATGCTGGGCCGGCTCGCCGACCTCAGCGAGCCCCAGCGCGGCGCCTTGAGCGTGGCGTTCGGACTGACCGGCGGCGATCCGCCCGACCGATTCCTCGTCGCGTTGGCAACGCTCAGTCTGCTCGCCGCGGTCGCGCACGACCGGCCCCTGCTGTGTCTGGTCGACGACGCGCACTGGCTCGACGACGCGTCCGTCCAGGTCCTCGGGTTCGTCGCGCGTCGGATGCTGGCGGAGCCGGTCGCGGTGCTGTTCGCCGTCCGCGGGCCGGGCGAGCGGAGCGAGCTGGTCGGCGTGCGGGAGCTGACGCTGGACGGACTCGACGAACGGGATGCTCGTGCGCTGCTCGACTCGGCGCTCGCCGGACCGATCGACGCCCGGATCCGCGAGCAGATCGTCACGGAGACGCGGGGCAACCCGTTGGCGCTGCTCGAGCTCGTCCGCGGCTCGACGCCCGAGGAGCTCGCCGGCGGATTCGGCCTGCCCGGCGCGATCGCGCGCTCCGCCGGGCTCGAGGCCGGGTTCCGACGCCGCCTGGAGGCGCTACCGAGCGACACGCGGCGGCTGATCGTGCTCGCCGCCGCCGACCCGGTGGGTGAGCCGCTGCTCGTCTGGCGCGGCGCGCAGCAGCTCGGAATCCCGCTCGAGGCCGCCGGGCCCGCCGCCGAGGCCGGTTTGCTCGAGTTCGGCGCCCAGGTCCGTTTTCGACACCCTCTTGTTCGGTCGGCTGCCTACCGATCGGCCGCGCCGAAAGATCGGCAGGCGGCGCATATGGCGCTGGCCGAGGCGACCGATCCGCGCGTCGATCCGGACCGCCGCGCTTGGCACCTGGCGCAGGCGCAGACGGCGCCGGACGAGTCGGTGGCCGCCGAGCTGGAGCGCTCCGCGGCGCGCGCGCAGTCGCGCGGTGGGCTTGGGGCGGCCGCCGCGTTCCTCGAGCGTGCCGCCACCCTGTCCGTCGACCCGTCCCGCCGCGCCGCCCGGCTGCTCGCGGCGGCGGCGGCCAAGCGCGATGCGGGTTCGCTCGACGCCGCCGCGCTGCTGTTGAGCGCGATCCAAGCCGAGGCACTCGATGAGCTCGCGCGCGCCCGCGCCGACATCCTGCGGGGTCAGATCGCGTTCGACCAGCTTCGCTGCCACGAGGCCGCGCGGCTGCTCGAAGGCGCGGCGAGACGTCTCAAGCCCGCGGCCGGAGCGCTGTCCCGCAGCACCCGACTCGAGGCCCTCGGGGCCGCGATGTGGGCCGGCGACCGGGACGGCCCGGCCGGCACCCGAACGATCGCGGAGGCGGCGCTGCTCGCGCCACCGCCGCCAGGCTCGCCACGCGCCGGCGACGTTCTGCTCGATGCCCTCGCGCTGCTCTTGACCCAGGGGCACTGGGCCGCCGGGCCCTCGCTGCGCCGCGCGCTCGAAACCGTGCTCGCGCCGCAGCCCGAAACCGACGATCGCGGGCAGTGGGCCTGGTTCGCCGTGGCCGGCAACGCCGTGATGGTCGCCCTGGAGTTGTGGGACGCGGAGTCCTGGCACAGCCTGGCCGCGCGCCGCGAACAGCTCGCGCGCGATGCCGGCGCCCTGCGCCGCCTCCAGTTTGCGGTGAACCTGCTGGCGTGGGTCCACGTGCAGGAGGGAGAGCTGCATCGCGCCGCGCTGCTGCTCGAAGAGGGCCGGATGATCGCCGAGGCCACCGGTAACCCGCCGATGTCCTACACCGAAGTGATCGTCGCGGCCTGGCGCGGTCAGGAGTCGCGGGCCACCGAGCTGATCGAGGCCACGACACGAGAGGCCGGCGCCCGGCGGCTGGGTCGGTTCGACGCGTTCGCGGCGTACGGCGGCGCGGTCCTCTACAACGGCCTCGGTCGCCACCTCAGAACCCTCGACATCGCCCGGACGGCGTTCGAGCGCGAGCACGTCGGGTACGGGCCGTTTCTCGTGCCCGAGCTCGCCGAGGCAGCGGCCAGGACGGGCGAGGACGCGCTGCTCGCCTCGCTGCTCGTGTGGCTGACCGAGCGTACGCGCGTGACCCCGAGCGACTGGTCGCTCGGCATCGAGGCGCGGGTCCGGGCGCTCATGAGCGAGGGCGCGACCGCAGACGAGCTCTACCAGGAGTCGATCGAGCGCCTCGCCCGCACCCGGATCCGGGTCGAGCTCGCCCGCGCCCACCTACTGTACGGCGAGTGGCTGCGACGAGAGAACCGGCGGCTGCACGCTCGCGAGCAGCTCGGCACGTCCTACGAGATGCTCTCGACGATGGGAGCCGACGCGTTCGCCGAGCGAGCCCGCCGCGAGCTGCTCGCCACCGGCGAGACGGTGCGCCGGCGGTCGGTCGACGCGCGCGACGAGCTCACCGCGCAGGAGCGCCAGATCGCGGAGCTCGCGCGGGACGGGTTGTCGAACCCCGAGATCGGGGCTCGCCTGTTCCTCAGCCCGCGCACGGTGGAGTGGCACCTGCGCAAGGTGTTCGGAAAGCTCGGCATCAGCTCACGACGCGAGCTGCGGCAGGCCCTGCCGAGCGCGGACAAGGAACCCGCGCCGGCGTGAAAACGCGAAGCGAGGCGTCGCCGCGTCAGGCCGGACAGCCGATGCCGACCCAGCTGCGGAACAGCTCGACCCGGTCCTCCGGCCAGGCCCCGTCGCACGGCATCGACCCATCCGAAACGCGTTCGAGGATCTTCTCGGCATTGGCGCGCACATCCTCGTAGGAGCCGAGGTCGAATGCGCGCGACATCGAGCTGATGTCCTTCTCGCGAAACAGCGGACGGATGTCGTGCTCGTACCCGACTGCTGCCTGTTCCATCTGGACCTCCTCAGGGTCGTGGTTTCAAGCCTGAACGAACTGCTGGCCCCCGTCGATGTCGTACGTCGCGCCGGTGAGCGCCGTATTGGCCATGAGGTGGACGGCCAGCGCCGCCACGTCGGCCGGTTCGACGACGCGCCCGATCGGCAGCGTGGTGCGCAGCTGCTCGCGGCGCGCGTCGAGCCCGGGCCCGAGGAGCGACGCCGACAGCGGCGTGTCGACGAACCCGGCGGCGATCAGGTTGACGCGAACCGGGGCGAGCTCGAGCGCGAGCGTCGCCACGAACGGCGCCAGCACGGCGGTCGCCGCCGGGGCGATCCCGGCCTCGCGACTGATCCGCCGGCCGCCCGTCCCGCCCATCAGCACCAGCGTGCCGCCCGGCCTCATCCGGGGCGCGGCGTGGCGGGCGACCTCGAGGCCAACCACGACGTGGCCACCGAGCGCCTCGCGCACCTGATCCGCGTCCATGTCGAGCAACGGCCCGTACGTTGGCCCGCCCGCCGTGACCAGGACGTGGTCGATCGGGCCGGGGAGGCCCTCGAAGAAACCCTTCAGCGCGGCCGAATCGCTCGCGTCGAACGCGGCCGTGCCGCTGGCATCGACCTCGGCCGCGGCCGCCGCGAGCCGCGTGTCATCGCGCCCCACCAGGATCACCTCGGCGCCTTCGCTGCGGGCGAGCCGGGCGGTCTCCAGACCGATGCCGGAGCTCCCGCCGATCAGGACCACGGTCTGCCCGGGCAGCTGCATCTCAGGTCCCGAGCGTCGCCATTTGCGAGCTCATCGGCCGGGCGGGCTCGGGCCGCTTCATGATCTCCATCCGCAGCTCGATGACCGCCGAGTCGTAGATACCCGAGAAGCTCGGGAACGGCTGGATCGTGTCGGCCAGCACACCGAGCGGGACGTGCGCGCGGATGGCCAGCGTGGCCTGCTGCAGCCACTCGCCGGCCTCGGGGCCGAGCGCGTAGGCGCCGGTGAGCCGCGCGCCGTCCGAGAGCAGCGTCATGAACCCGTTGGACTCCGCCCAGGCGTGGGTGTAGGTGGCGGTCTTCGGCACCTCCTTCACAAGCGCGGTGGCGCTGTAGGGCGCTTCGGTCGCTCCCACCGCCGCGGCCTGTGGATCGGTGTAGGTGACGCGCGGAACCGCCTCGTAGTTCGCCGGGTGCATCTCGCCCGCGATGTTCGCCGCGACCACGTCGCCCTCGTACTCGCCGACGTGCGTGAGCGGCCAGATGCCGGTCACGTCGCCGATCGCCCACACGCGCTCGCCCGCCCGCATGTACTCGTCGACTTTGATGCCGTGCGGATCGGCCTCGACGCCGACCGTCTCGAGGCCGATCCCCTCGACCCGGGGGCGCCGGCCGGTGCACACGAGCAGCTTGTCCCCTCGCAGCTCGCTGCCGTCCGGGAACTCCAGGACGTACTCGTCGCCGTCGCGCCGCGCGGCGCTGGCGTGTTGTCCGAGCTTCAGTTCGATGCCATCGCGGCGCAGGGCCTCGCTGAGCCCGTGGCCCAGCGGGGCGGCCTCGCGCGGCATCACACGGTCGGCGCCCTCGACGATCACCGCCTCGCCGCCGAACCGGTGTACGACCTGCGCGAGCTCGGTGCCGGCCGCCCCACCGCCGAGCACGAGCATCCGGCGCGGGACCTCCTTCATGCTGGTCGCCTGGCGAGTACCCCACACGCCGTCGAGCTCACGCAGTCCGGGGATCGGGGGCACGAACGAGTCTGAGCCGGTTGCCACCACGACGTGCTCGGCGGTGTGCGGCGTGCCGTCGACCTCGACCACCCCCGTGCCAGCCAGCCGCCCGTTCCCGCGCAACAGCGCGATGCCGCGGCCCTCCAGCCACTTCTCCTGGCCGGTATCGGTCCAGTTGGAGGTCATGTAGTCGCGCCACGCGAGCGCGGCCGCCACGTCAACCTCGGCCGTCGCCGCCGCCTCACGCGCGCCCTGTACCGCCTCGCCGGGACGTAGCAGCGACTTCGACGGGATGCACGCCCAGTACGAGCACTCGCCGCCGACCAGTTCTCGCTCGACGACCGCGACGCGGAGTCCTCGCGCGGCCAGCGCGCCGGCGCAGTGCTCGCCGGGCGCTCCGCCGCCGAGAACGATCACGTCGTAGTCAGGGCTCGAGCTCATCGGGTACCTCCGGTCGGTGGGTCGGCGTTGTCGTAGATCCTCACGCTGGCCAGCTTGCCGCTGGCACCGCGGACATAGAGGGCGAAACCGGCCTCAGGCGCCGTCGCGACGCGGCCCCACCGGACCAGGTTGTACTCCAGGGCGCACGCCCGGCCGTCGTCGGTGAGCGTGCAGTAATCGAGCACGACCCCGCCGCCGTTGGAGAAGAACAGCTCGTACAGCTCGGTCAACTCCTGGTGGCCCTGGTGCATGTAGCGATCGCCGGCGGGCTCGCGGAGGTACCCGTCGGGCTCGAACGCCGCCACGGCGGCTTCGACCTCGCCGGCGGCCAGCGCGCGCAGGTACTCGCCGATGACGTCCGGGGGCTCGAGGTCGGGGTCCGGCTGCAGGAGCGGCGGGCGGTCGGTGTGCCGGCGCATGAGCGGCCAGGTACCGAAGTACACGCGCAGCTCGAGGATCTGCCCTTCGTCGTCGCGGTCCGCCACGACGCCGATCGGCACGCCGGTGCGGCCGTGGTCACGGTCGACCGTCAGCACCAGCTCTTCGACCCCGCGCCGCGGCGTGACGATTCGCTCGACCGGGCTGCCGGCGACGGCGTGGTGCTCGGTCAGCCAGTCGCTGGTCTCGGCCACGAATCGCTCGAAGGCGCCTACTCCCTTGACCCGGCCGTAAACCGGGTGATGGAGCTCGGGCTCGCCGGCGAACGACCCGACGAGCGCGGCGGTCTCCCCGGACTGGATTCCCGCGAAATACGGCACCGGCTCCGCCGCTCGGGCGTCGGCGGCGCGCTCGCGAATCCGCTCGAGCAGCGGGGGCGAGAACAGCTCCGGAAGCCACGGCATGCACCCAAGCCTCTCACAGCCACCGCACCGGCGGGTCGGAACTACTGAGCCCTCGCCCGCCCGGGAATCGACCAGGGACAGTCACGGGCGCGATGGCCGGCGCATCCCGTGACGATGTTCACCCCCGATCACGAGACTCAGGAGGCGCACGTGTCGACCACCACCTCCCCCACCAACCAGGCCGCCTCGGCGGTCCGCCCGCTGTTCGCGGCCGAGATGCGAGCGGCGTTCCGCTCACTGCGCTGACCGCACATGGCGACGACGCTGCAACTGCCGGTCGAGGGTCACCTCCCCTCGTTCGACGGCGCCACGGGTTGGATCAACTCGGAACCACTGACGGCGGAGAACCTTCGTGGAAGACCCGTCGTCGTCGAGTTCTGGACCTTCACCTGCATCAACTGGCTGCGCACGCTGCCGTATGTCCGCACCTGGTTCGAGCGCTACCGGGACGACGGCCTGGTCGTGATCGGTGTGCACACCCCAGAGTTCGACGTCGAGCGAGACGTGGAGCGCGTCCGCGTGGCCGCGCGGGAGATGCGAATCGAGTTTCCGATCGCGGTCGACAGCGACTACCGGATCTGGCGTGCGTTCGACAACAACTACTGGCCGGCGCTGTACTTCGCCGACGCGGACGGCCAGATCCGCCACCACCGGTTCGGGGAGGGCGAGTACGAGAGCTCGGAGATGGTGATCCAGCGCCTGCTCGCGGCCGCCGGCGCCGACCAGATGCGGGTCACCCGCGAGCCGGTCTCGGCTGACGCCGACGGGATCGAGGCTCCGGCGGACTGGGACCACCTGCGATCCGGAGAGGCATATATCGGCTACCTACGCGAGGAGGGCTTTGCCTCGCCAGGGGGGATCGAACGAGACGGCCCGCAGGTGTACGCGCTGCCCGAGGTTCTGCGGCTCAACCGTTGGGGGCTGTTCGGAGATTGGACGGTCGGGGGCCAGCCGGCGGTGCTGAATGCGCCCGGGGGCGGCATCGCGCATCGCTTCCACGCCCGCGATCTTCACCTGGTCCTGTCCCCGCCGCCGGACGACGCGCCGGTGCGCTTTCGGGTGCGGCTCGACGGCTCGCCACCCGCCGCCGACCACGGCGTCGACGTCGACGAGCAGGGCGAGGGCACGGTCACCGAGCCGCGCCTGTATCAGCTCATCCGCCAGCGCGGGCGGGTCGCCGACCGCACGTTCGAGATCACGTTCCTCGACGGCGAAGTCCGCGCCTACGTGTTCACGTTCGGATAAGCGCGTTCCGCGTCACAGGCTGGCTCGCATCAACGCAAACTCATCGCCGGAGCCGCTGCCCGTGGTGCCGGCCGCCACAATTCGGCCTCGGGGGTCGATCGCGAGGGCGTGACCGAAGTCGCCCAAGCCGTGGAAGTCGGTGGTGAGGGACGTGTCGAGCGTGCCGTCCGGGCGGTACCGGACGAGCGCCATGTCGGTGACGGTTGGGCTGGTCGCGGTGCCGACGACGACGATGTCGCCCTGGGGGTCCAGCACGAGGTCGTCGCCGAAGTCGTCGCCGCCGCTGAGGTCGGTGTCGGCGATGCCGAAATCGCCGAAGCCGAGGTTCAGGCGCCCATTCGGCCCGTAACTGGCGACATACGGGTCGAGGTTCACGTGGGGGCCGAGCCGGGTGCCGGCGATCAGGATCGTGCCGCCGGACGTGATCGCGACGCCGTTCGCGACGTCGTCGAAGCCCAGGTCGCTGACCACGGTGCCGGCGCCGCCGAAGGTCGGGTCGAGCCCGCCGCCGGGCAGGTAGCGCGCGAGCGCGACGTTCTCGCCGCTGTCGCCGACGGCGACGATCTTGCCGTCGGGTTGGATGGCGACCGCGTTGGCGGCTTCGTGTTCGTCGCCGAGTTCGGTGGTGACGATCCCGTCGCCACCGAAGCTGTGGTCGAGCGTGCCGTCGCGGTTGTAGCGCACGAGCGCGAAGTCGAAGTCGATCGGGCTGGTCTGGGCGAAGCCGGCGGCGACGATCTTGCCGTCCGGCTGCACCGCGACCGCGTTCGCCCCATCACCCCGGCCCGCCACGTCGGTCGTCACGAAGCCGCCGGCCGGGAACGCCGGGTTCGGCTTGCCGTCGGCGGTATAGCGCGCCACCGCGAAGTCGGTGTTGATGAGCCCGGCCGCGTCGGTCCGACCGACCGCGACGAACCCGCCGTCGCGATCGTCGGCGGCGTCGAATGCTCCGTCATCGGCGCCGCCGATCGGAGTCGTCGCGATCCCGCCCGTGCCGAAGTTGGGGTCGACGTTCCCGGTGGCGTCGTAGCCGGCGGCGCCGAACTGGGTGTGGGCGTTCACGCCGACGTCCCGCCGGCCGACCACGATGATGCCGCCGTCCGGTCTGATCACGACGGCCCTGGCGTCCCCGCCGCCGGGCGTCGAGACACGGCCGCCGACGCCGAAGCTGGTGTCGAGCCCCGTCGGCGTCGCCACGCGTGCGCAATGGACGGCGACGTTGCTGACATTCGCGGTGACCGTTCCCACGCCGTCGACTACGCTGCACACCTGGTCGGGGTTGGCCGGCTGCGCCTGGACGCGTACGTCATACGGCGTGCCCGCCGAGAAGGTACCCGGGAACGTGAAGGCGCCGTTGGCGGTTACCTGCACTTGCGTGGTCTGGTCGACGAGCACGAGGCCGCTGCCCTCAAGACCGTCGATGGCGCCGCCGACGGTGAACGCCTGGGCAGCCCCGCCTTGGATCGTCGGCGGCTGGTCGTCGTCGTCGACGATCGTGACGGTCGCGTGCCGCTGCTTACCGAGCGTCGCGCACAGCGGGTGCGACAGTGAGACGGTGAACTGCTCGGGTGACTCGACCGCTCGGTCCTCGCGAATCGGGATCTCCACGAGCCGGGGAGAGGTCTCGTGGTCGGCGAAGGTGACACGAGCCGTGGTCGAGGCGAAGTCGCTGCCCGCTTGGGCCGAGCCACCGCTCGTGCGCACCGTGACGGTGGCCGGGCCGCGTGACCCACCGGTACGGATGACGAGGACGAACGCAGTGCGGCTGGCCTCTCCGGTGGCGAATGCCGCGTCGCTGAGCTGGAGCGTGCCGGCATGCCGGCGAGGTGCGGCGGGGCAGGTCGCGGCGGGCACCGGCTTCAGCGCCGGCTCCTTGAATCGCGGCGCGCCACGGCGCTCGAGGCCGCGTGTCACGAGTAGCCCTTGCCGGAGATGCTGCGGGTCCTGGATGAACGCCTGGGCGCCCGACTCGCCACCGCGTTCGTTCACCGCCTCGGCCTCGAGGCTGACGTGGACGGCGAACAGCTCCCCTGGGCGGACCGCGACGAGCGGAACCTTGATCACCCGCGGCCCGTTGAGAAACATCACCCCGGCCGAGCCGGTATGCGAGTCGTCGGCATCGCCGTCTACGGTGAACTGGTCCTGCCCCCACAGCGGAGCGGGCGAATCGGCCGACGTCGCCGCACCGGGCTGCCAGGCGTGCTGACGTCCTTCCAGGTAGGCGACGCCACCCGTGTCGAAGAAGTCGCCGCCCGCCGACGCGGCGTAGGCGCGGGCGTGGACTCGCACGACGGTCCGGAGCGGCGCGCAGATGGCCTTCAATACGCACTGGGTAAGCCCGGTGCCGTTATCCCCGTCTACCGTCTGGAGCAGCAGGTCGGACAGGGTGATCCGTAACGAGGCATCGTTCCCGCGCTTGACGTACGCCTGGTACTCGTCCAGGTGCGTGACGGCGCCGGTCGGCGATCCCGGCCCGAGCGGATTAGGCGACGGCGCCTGCGCCAGCACCGAGTACTGCACACCGTCGGCGCTCGAGAACAGGCTCCCGAACGCCCTGTCCCGCGGCAGGAAGTACCAGTACGGCGCGTGCAGGGGGAGGTTGAAGACGACGTGACCCACATCGACCGATTCCTGCAGCTTGCCGCCGAGCTGCGCGCCGCTGCCCACCGGCACCTGGCCGGCGCCCTCGTCGATCCGGCTCACCGACCATAACCGCACCGGGTCGCCCGAGGTCGCCGGTCCGGACTGGGCCGGCCGGCCGAGCGCACCCGGCGCGGGTGACACCAGCAGCAACGCGACCCCAACAGCGACGCCCACAAATGCCTTGCCCCACATACCGTCACCACCCTATGTCCGCGCTTCGCCCCGTACATCGGTATCGATACGGACCGTCGTACGGATTCGGTTCGCGCCGCGGCTGACGCGGTCAGGCGAACGGGTCAGCGATAACGCGTCAGCGATTTGCGACGCGCGAGGATACCCCGGAGCGGTCCGCCACCTCGCGGATGAACTCGCCGGCCGCCTCAAACGCATCCGCGGCCTCGGGCAGGAAGGACCAGAACAGCTGGAACGCGTGGGCCTCCACCGGGTAGAGGTCGAGCCTGGCGTCGACTCCCTGCTCGTGTGCGCGCGCGGCGAGCGCCTTCGCGTCGACCAGGCGCGCGTCGCCGGTGGCGGCCTGGATCAGTAACGGCGGGAGGCCGCCGAGATCGGCGGCCAGCGGATCGACGATCGGGTCGTCGGACGGGTGGCCCCCCAGGTACGCGTCCACGCAGCGGCTCATCTCGGCGTCGGTCGCCATCGGCGCGTCGACCGGCGCGGCCGCGCCCGGGATCGTGGTGTGGCGAAGCCTGAGATCGAGCCACGGGCACAACAGCACCGCCCCGGCGGGAGCCGGCTCACCATCTCGCCTCAGCGTCAGGAGCAGCGACATGACGAGACCTCCGCCGGCGGAGTCGCCGGCCACGACGATCCGATCCGCGTCGACGCCCTGGTCGAGGAGCCAGCGGTACGCGTTCACCGCGTCCTGGACCGCGGCGGGGTACGGGTGTTCCGGGGCCAAGCGGTAATCGGGCACGAGCACGCCCGTCCGGGCCGCGGCGGCCAACGCGCCGGCGTGCGGCTGGTAGCCGAACGCGGACCCCACCACGTAGCCGCCGCCGTGGAGGTACAGGACGGTGGCCTGTGGATGATCGTCGCGGGCGACGACGAGCGCCGGGACGCCTCCGGCTCTCACCGGACGGACGGTGGTCCCGGCCGGTGACGCGAACTCGGCCTGGAGGTGCTCGAACGCGGCCCGCGCCTCGTGCAGGCCACCGTCCTTCGCGACCAGCCCGGTGAGCGGCTCGAGCAGCTTGACCACGCGAGCGAGCAGCTCACCGCCGACCGCCAGCGCTGCCGACACGGCCTCGTCGACGTCGTTCAGCAGCTTGCGGGCACGCTCGAGCAGCGCCTGCCCGGCCAGCGTCAGCTCGACCCGGTGGGTCGACCGGCGCAGCAGCTCGGTGCCGACAAGCTGCTCGAGGGCGCGGATCTGCCGACTCAGCGCGGGCTGAGAGATGTACAGCCGTTCGGCGGCGCGACCGAAGTTGAGCTCCTCCGCGACCGCGACGAACGCGCGCAGGTGACGTAGCTCGATGCCGTCCGGCGCTTGTGGGAACGGGAGCAGATTTCCGCGCTCGGCCACCGGAGCAGTATGGCCCTCGCGCGCGTCTGTGGTGATGCCGATCGCGCACAACTGCGATGCGCGATCGGCCTTTCCCTTTTCGCTACGGCATTGCGACGCTGCGCCGCATGCCGTCGGCCGAGCTCCCCCGCATCGAGGTCGAACTGGAGCGCCACCGTCCCGACCTGACGCGCTACTGCACTCGGATCCTCGGCACGCGCCCCGAGGCCGAGGACGCGGTTCAGGAGACACTGGTCCGCGCCTGGCGCGCTCACGAGCAGCTCGCGGAACGGTCGGCGTTGCGCGCGTGGATGTACCGGATCGCATCGAACGTGTGCATGACCATGCTCAAGGCTCGCGCCCGGCGGGATCTGCCGATCGATCCGCAGTCGCTCAACGACGCCCCGCTCTACGCCGGCCGCGACGCCGATCCCGCAGAGCGAGCGATCACCCGCGAGGGATTCCGGCTCGCGCTGCTGGCGGGCGTCGAGCGACTGCCGCCGCGCCAGCGCGCCGTGGTGTTCCTGCGCGACGGGCTGGACTGGAGGGCGAGCGAGGTCGCGGAACTGCTCGGCACGAGTGCGGCGGCGGTCAACAGCGCGCTGCAGCGTGCGAGAGCAAGTCTCGAGGCGAACGCCACGATCGAGGCATCCTCAGGCGTCGTCGCGGACTCGCGTCTACTCGCGACCTACCTGACCGACCTGACCGAGCTGGTCGGCCGGGCGGGAAGGGTCGGCCACCCGGCGGGCATGTGCTGGCCGGAGGGGATCGTGGTCACGTAGCCGGACGGCGCGCCGAGCCAGACCAGGAACGCGTTGAAGTTGCGTCCCTCGACCGAGGACCAGCCGCCCGGGTCGCCGTGGGCCTCGTCCCCCCGTGCGGCGGCGAGGGTCCACACGCCACGCCCCAACGCCCACCCGATCTCCAGGTTCGGCGACCCCTGGTGCAGCGTGGCGATTCTCTGACCCGCTCGCACGGTTTGCCCGGCCTTCACGCCGACCGTGATGTTCTCGACCACGTACACGTACCGGCCGGCGAACGGGCCGGCGAGCAGCCGGTAGACGATCATCGCCCCGGGCGACGGAACACACGTCTTTCCCCAGCAGCTCTCCGGACCGGCGAACCTGTCGCCCGCCACCACGACCTTCGCCCGGCCGATCGCCACAATCGGCCCCGCGCCCGAGTAGTCGACGCCCATGTCGATCCGGCTCGGTTCGAGGTTCGAGACCTCGCGCAGGGGGTTGACGTATCGCCAGGCGGCGTGCTTGGTCGCCGCGCCGGCACCGCCGGCCCCAGCGCCAATCGCCACGGTGACCCCGGCGGCGATCCCCAGCACATGCTTCATCCCGCCGGACAACCCGCGGCGAGCGTACCAGCGCCGGGTGTCAGTTGACCCACGGATCGTCGACCAGAGCGCCGTCCCCGGGATGGTGCGCGCCCGTCGCGAGAAACTCCAGTCCGTCCGGTCCGGCCTCGAACGCTCGCGCAACCCGCGGTGCCACGCGGATCGCGTCACGCGGACCAACCTCGATGACCTCGTCGTCGAGCTTCATCGTGCCGCTGCCCTGGAGGACCACATAGACCTCCTCGGCTGCGTCGTGGTGATGGCAGAACGGCGAGCGCCGACCGGCGCGCAGGCGAAACAGCGTGACCCCGGTCTCCCGCGCTTTAAGCGGTTCTCGAGCCACGCGGGCCTCCCACCGGTGCCCGAACCCGTTCGCTACGGCCGCATCCTCGACGTCGTTCAGGTTGATGTGCGTATAGCCGTCCTCAGGCACGGCCGCTCCCCTCGGTCTCGAGTGTCTTCCGAACGGTAGGACCGGCAGCGATCCAGAAACTCATCGACTCTATGCTGGGCCCGTGGGTCTCGTCGTCGAGGAGTTCGCCCCCGCGCCGGCGCTGCGCGGCGTCGTCCACCGCGCTGTCGACTTCCACGAGCGCGCCGACCCGCTCCAGCGGCTCGAGAGCCCGTTGGCCGGCGTGGTGCTGATCGTCAGCCTGGGTCCCGACATGGAGATCGATGGTCGCCTGACCGGCTCGTTCGTGGCCGGCGTTTGGGACCGCCCGACCGTCACCGGTCACCAGGGCGAACAGGCCGGCTATCAGCTCTACCTCGACCTTCTCGGCGCGCGACGGGTCCTTCGCATCCCGGGCGGCGAGCTGGGGAACCGGATGGTCGACCTCGAGGACGTCCTCGGCGGGTTCGGCGCCGAGCTGACCGAGCGATTGGCCGAGGCGGCCGGCGCGCAGGAGCGCGACGCCGTCGCTCAGCGGCTGCTCGCTGCCCGGCTGTCCGAGGACCGCGACACCGCCCCGGAGGTGGCGTACGCGCTGGGGCGCCTGCTCGCCACCCGCGGGTCGGCGCGGGTCGAGACGCTCGCCGCCGAGGTCGGCTGGAGCCGGCGCCACCTCAGCGCCCGCTTCCACGAGGCCGTCGGCCTGCCGCCGAAGGCGCTGGCCCGCGTGATCCGGGTCGAGCACGCCACCCGGCGGATGCGCGCCGGCGACCCCCTCGGCGACGTCGCCTACGCGGCCGGCTACGCCGACCAGCCGCACTTCAACCGCGACTTCCGCGAGCTCGTCGGCTGCACCCCGACCGAGTTCCCAAACGTCCAAGACACGGCGATCGCGGTCTGAGACGCTGCCGCCATGAAGCTATATCCATCACTCCGTTACACAGACGCCAAGGCCGCGCACCAGTGGCTGCAGGAGGCCTTCGGCTTTGAGCCCGTCGCCCTCTACGAGGACGACAACGGCGGCGTCGCGCACGCCGAGATGCGCTGGGGAAGCGACCTGATCATGTTCGGCAGCGCGCGTGAGGATCGCCTCGGCGAGCGCGTCGGCCAGGGTTGGATCTACGCCACGTGCGACGACCCCGACGCGCTGTACCAGCGGGCCAAGGCGGCGGGCGCCGAGGTCACCATGGAACTGACCGATCAGGACTACGGCTCTCGCGACTTCGCGGTGCGCGACCTCGAAGGCAACCGCTGGAGCTTCGGGACCTACGAGCCGACGTAATCGGGTCGTAGGCGCCCTACGCAAATATTTCGCGTACCGTGTCCCCCCCATTGCGGGCACCGGCACCTGGAGGGACACTATGGAGGCTTGCCGATCCTCCGCGCCCAAGGAGCCCGCCCATGACGACTGAGTCCGCCACGTCCGTCCTCGAGCTGCCCGCGAGCACGCCGGCGCCCGGCGCCCACTACGACGGCAAGGGTGCGACCTTTGCCCTGTTCAGCAGCGTCGCCGAGGCGGTCGAGCTGTGCCTGTTCGACGACGCCGGCGCCGAGACGCGCTGGAGCCTTCAGCCGGGCGACGGGTCCGTATGGCAGGGGTACCTGCCGGAGGCGCGACCCGGTCAGCGCTACGGGTTCCGCGTGCACGGACCGTGGGATCCCGCGTCCGGCTCGCGGTGCAACCCGGCCAAGCTGCTGCTCGACCCGTACGCCCGCGCGATCGTCGGCGACGTCCACTGGCACCCCGCGGTCTACGGTCACGTCCCTGAGGACCCGAATCGGCCCGACGACCAGGACTCGGCGCCGTACGTCCCGCGCTCGGTGTTGTCCGGTGGCGCGTTCGACTGGGGCGAGGACCCGCGGCCGACCCGCGCGCTGGCCGACTCGATCATCTACGAGATGCACGTCAGAGGCTTCACGAAGGTGCACCCCGACGTACCGGAGTCGCTGCGCGGGACATATGCCGGCGTGGCGCATCCGGCCGCGGTGGCCCACCTCAAGCGTCTAGGGGTGACGGCGGTGGAGCTGCTGCCCGTGCACACCTTCGTCAATGACGCCTTCCTGGTCGAGCGCGGGCTATGTAACTACTGGGGGTATCAGTCGATCGGGTACTTCGCGCCGCACAACGCGTACTCCTCGACCGGCGACGGAGGTGGCGTCCTCGACGAGTTTCGCCGGATGGTCCGCGACCTGCACGAGGCCGGGCTCGAGGTCATCCTCGACGTCGTGTTCAACCACACCGCGGAGGGAAGCGAGTACGGCCCGACGCTGTGCTTCCGTGGGATCGACAACGCGGCGTACTACCGGCTGGCCGACGACCGCTCGCACTACGTCGACGACACCGGGTGCGGCAACACGGTCGACCTCCAGCAGCCGGCGGCGCTTCGCCTGGTGATGGACTCGCTGCGCTACTGGACGCAGGAGATGCACGTCGACGGCTTCCGCTTCGACCTCGCGGCGGCCCTCGGGCGCGGCTCGGCCGACTTCGACCCCCATTCCGCGTTCCTCGAGGCGGTCGGCCAGGACCCCGTGCTCGCGGACGTCAAGCTGATCGCCGAACCCTGGGACACCGGCTGGGGCGGCTACGACCTCGGCCAGTTCCCGTCCGGGTGGAGCGAGTGGAACGGGCGGTTCCGCGATACCGTCCGCGATTTCTGGCGCTCGACCGCGGGGACGCTGCCCGATTTCGCCACGCGGCTCAGCGGGTCGCGGGACCTGTTCGGCCACGGCGGGCGCCGGCCGACGGCGTCGGTGAACATCGTCACCGTTCACGACGGCTTCACGATCGGCGACCTGGTCTCCTACAACGCCAAGCACAACGAGGCCAACGGCGAGGACAACCGCGACGGGAGCGACGACAACCGCAGCTGGAACTGCGGGGCCGAGGGACCCACCGACGACGCCGGGGTGCTCGAGCTTCGCGAGCGCCAGCGTCGTAATTTCCTCGCGACGGCCCTGCTTGCGGAGGGCGTACCGCTGATCCTGGGCGGCGACGAGTTCGCGCGCACGCAGCACGGCAACAACAACGCGTACTGCCAGGACAACGAGCTCACGTGGTTGGACTGGGACGCCGCCGCCCAGCAGACCGACCTGATCGAGTTCACGGCCCGGCTGTGCGGCCTGCGCGAGGCGCACCCGGTGTTCCGCCGCCGGCAGTTCTTCCGCGGCACGCCGGCGCACGACGAGGTTCGGGACGACCTGGACTGGTACCGGCCCGACGGCCTCGGCATGACCCCTCAGGACTGGAACGCGTCGTTCGCGCGCGCCGTGACGATGGCGCTGAGCGGTGACACCGGCGACGAGACTCGGCCCGATGATCCGTTCCTGCTCATGATCAACGCCTGGTGGGAGCCGCTCCCGTTCAGCGTCCCGGACGCGCTCCGCGATCGCCCGTGGGTGGTCGAGGTCGACACGTCCGACCCGCGGAGCGCCGGACATCCGGTCGATTCAGCCGCCGGCGTCACCCTGAACGGCCGCTCGCTCACTCTGCTGCGCGGAACCCGGACCGCCGCGCAGGGTTAGCTTCGCGCCAAACGGGCTGCCCGGCCGCCCGCATACGAGCTGAGGTCGATCAGGAAGGCGAGGATCACGAAGAACCACTCGAAGCCCGTGACGTGGTGGCCCGGCCCCCAGTCCCAGAACGCGGCGTAGGCGAGCGTGGTCCACGGCAGCAGGAAGAACCCGAGCAGCGGCAGGATCCAGCTCGAGAACGCGCGGCTCAGGACGTCGCTGAAGATCCAGAGGATGACCAGCACGAGCCGGGGTGAGATCAGCGCGAGCAGGGCGAGAAGGCAACCCACGCGCGGAGCGTCACAGCTTCACCGCGCGGCGGCAACCAGGCTCGCACCACGGCTGACGGCGTGCGCACACCCCCCGCGACGCAGATCAGACTGGCTCGAGCCAGAACGACGCGCCGTAGTAGAGCCCGTCGCCGCCGACGATCGGGCCCACTACTGTGGGGCAGGTCGATTCAACCGAAACGAGGGGTGCAGATGTCGAGTGTTGAACCGCAGCAGACCGGCGATCAAGATCGTGAGCTGGTGGAGCGCGCAAATGCCACCGGGCGCGTCCCGGTGGTGTTCATCCATGGGCTGTGGTTGCTCCCAAGCAGCTGGGACCGCTGGGCCGCGCTATTCGATGAGGCCGGATACACCGCGCTCACGCCGGGCTGGCCGGACGACCCCGACACCGTCGCGGAGGCCAACGCCAACCCCGAGGTGTTCGCGCGCAAGTCGATCGGGGACGTGGCCGACCACTACTCCGCCGTGATCGAACAGCTAGACCGCAAGCCCGCGGTCATCGGCCATTCGTTCGGCGGGCTGCTGACCCAGATCATCGCCGGGCGCGGCCAGGCGGTCGCCTCGGTCGCGATCGACGCGGCCCCGTTCCGGGGCGTGCTCCCGCTCCCGATCTCTGCGCTGCGGGCCGCCAAGCCGGTCCTCGCGAACCCGCTCAACCGCCACCGCGCGGTCCCGCTGACCTACGAGCAGTTCCGCTACGCGTTCGCCAACGCCGTCAGCGAGGACGAAGCCAAGGCGCTGTACGAGGAGTTCGCCGTGCCGGCCTCGGGAGAGCCGCTGTTCCAGGCGGCCGCGGCCAACCTGAACCCGTGGACCGAGGCAAAGGTCGACACCGAGAACCCCGACCGCGGACCGCTGCTGCTGATGTCCGGCGAGGACGACCACACCGTCCCATGGGCGATCGTGCACGCCTCCTACGAGCGGCAGAAGCGCAACCCGGGGGTGACCGAGGTCGTCCAGATCCCCAACCGCGGGCACGCGCTCACGATCGACAAGGGTTGGCGCGAGGTCGCCCAGACGGCGCTGGACTTCGTCAAGCGCTTTGCGTAGCCAGGTGTATCAGGCGAGGAGCTGCCGGATGGCGAGCTCGAGCGCGCCGGCGCGGCCACGCGCCCCGTGGTCGGCGGCGATGAACGGGTAGCCGATCGCGAGCGAGAACGCGAGCACGGCGCGGCCCTCGACCTCCTCGGGGTCGGCGCAGAACGACCCGAACAGCTCGCGCAGATACTCCATCCTCCGGTTGTCGACGCGTCTCAGCCGCTCGGCGACCGCGGCGTCCTGGCGTGCCCAATCGCGGATGGCCAGGTCGACGGGCAGCAGCTCGTCGCTGAAGGTGAGCGCGCCAGCGCGACGCACCTTCGTGCGGGCGTCGCCGCCGCGACGCTCGACCTGCTCCAGGACCTCGTCGGTGGCGGCGCGCTCCCACGCGTCGAGCATCGCCTCGAGCAGGGCGCCGCGATCCTTGAACTGGCCGTAGAAGCCCCCCCGCGTGACCCGGAGGGACCTGGCGAGCGCCTCGACGCGCACGGCGTCGGGTCCACCGCCCGCCGCCAGCGCGCGCAGGCCGGCCTGGATCCAGGCGCCGCGTGTCGTCCGGGTGGGGGGCGCCACCGTCGCTACGACGTGAGCTCAGGGGTTGACATGACCTTCGATGATGCCTAGCCTCCATATATACAGTCCTGTATATATGGAGCGATGCGATGACCGCTGCCCGACAACGCCACGCCACGACCGTGACCCAGATCTCCCCGCCCGAGGACGCGCGAGCGCTCAGCGCCCTCGCGCGGATCGACTACGCGGACGCCTTCAAAGTCGCCACGGACGTCGACGTCACCCCAGAGCAGTGGGTCCGGGCGATGTTGCAGGAAGCTCCCGCGCGCGTCCGCGCCCGGCTGGTGCTGGGGTGGACCGCGCTCGGCCTGAGGCTCGGGCCGCCGTGGTCCTCACACCGCATGCTCGGCTGGAAGGTGAAGCACAGCGATCCGGACTACGTCCTCCTCGTGGCGGACTCGTGGCTCGGGCTCCGCGGCCGGCTGCTCCTGCGCACCGAACCGGACGGTCTGCTGTTCGCGACGTTCGTTCAGCTGAGCAACCCCGCCGTCCGCGCCTTGTGGTCCGCAATCACGCCCCACCACCGGCACGTCGTCGGGTCACTGCTGACCCACGCCGTCCGTCGACCAGGAGTTGTGTGACGCCCGCCGGAGGCTCGATGATGGGCAGGCGCCCGCCGTCAGTGTCGAGCTGTTGCCCGATCCACCCGCCTTGTGAATCGGGCGCCGCCTCAGGCGCCGTGCACCAGCAGCGCGGAGATGCGACGGCCGACCGGGCCGTCGGTCACCAGATAACTCAACCTCAGGCGGCTGATCTCGTCGCCTTCGGCACCCACGCGCGAGAACTCCCCGCGGTATAGAGCGGACGCGGCGTTCACAACGGTGACGTCGGAGTCGAGGACGTCGGTGTGGTCGTAGTTGGCCGCTCGCATTCCATCGATCTGCTGCTGCGCCACCCCAAGCACCTGCTCCTCGCTCGTCACGCGATCAAGCCGTCGTCGGTCGTGACCAGGAGCGGGACGCCGTAGTAGGCGAGCAGCGACGCGGCGTCGCCGTCTCCTCGTCCGCACGCGGCGAACGCGTCGAGGTACTCGCCGATCCATTTGCGCACGTCGCTGTCGTTCATGCGCAAAGCATCCCGAACTCGACGGCACGGAGTAGCCAGGCCTAGAGGCGGCGTAGCTTGTCCGGGTTGCGGACCGCGTCGATTCGCGTGATGCGGCCTTCGCTGCCCGACACTATTCCCCTCCTCGCCACAAGTGGTTCACAGGAGAGACATGAGCCGCTTGCCATGCTTGGTGGTGATGGCCGCAGCCGCAACCAAGTCCCGGCCCCCGACCCGGCCCTCCCGCCACGGGCGTGCGGAGCTGGCGGCCGGCCTCGCGGCGATCGTCGCGGGCATCGCCGTGATCCTGATCGTCCCCGAGCTGCGCCACTGCGTGAGCCTCGTGATCCATGGCCAGTTCGCGGAGCTGCGCTCCTATGTCCGCTCGCTCGGCCCGGGCGGGTTCGCGCTGCTGCTGGGGCTGATGCTGGCCCACGCGATCATCTTCTACCCCAGTGAGATCATCACCGCGACCGCGGGTTACGTGTACGGCTTCGCGCCGGGCCTGGCCTTCGTGGTCGGGGGCTGGCTGCTGGCCGCACTGGTCTCCTACGCGCTGGGGCGCAGCGTCGGCCGCCCGCTGCTCCAGCGCGTCCTGGGCCACCGGTTCGCGTGGCTGACCGGGACGATGGAGAACGGCGGCACCTCGCTGCTGCTCAGCAGCCGTCTGATCCCGATCGTCCCGTTCGCCCTGGTCGGCTACGCGGCCGGCGCCACGCACATCAGCCTGTGGCGGTTCTCGTGGACCACCGTGGTCGGCTACCTGCCGTTGACGACCGCGGTGGTGTTCCTGGGCTCCCGGGCTCAGACGCTGTCGTTCGGCAACCCCCTGGTTTGGATCGCCGTCATCGTGCTGTTGGCACTGCTGGCCGGTCAGCACGTGATCCGCGGGCACATACCAAAGGTTCGGTGGCCACGCCGGCAGAGGTGAACGGCGAGGCTGGTGGTGGCGGTCACATGATCATCAGGCTTCTTGTTGAAGCGGGGTGGTCGGGGCAGCCTATGTGCCATGAGCAAGCAATCCTTTCTGGGCGACAAGCCCATCAATCGCATCGGCTTCGGCGCGATGCAGCTCGCCGGGCCCGGCGTCTTCGGGCCGCCGAGCGACCCCGAGGGCGCCCGCGCGGTCCTGCGTCGCGCGCTGCAGCTAGGCGTCGACCACATCGACACCTCCCAGTACTACGGCCCCGACGTGGTCAACGAGCTGATCCGCGAGGCGCTCCATCCGTACCCGGACAACCTGAAGCTCGCGACCAAGGTCGGCGGTGCCCGTGACGCGTCCGGCGGCTGGCTTCCGGCGCAGTCACCGGCCGAACTGCGCGCGGGCGTCGAGGAAAACCTCCGAACCCTCCGGATCGAGCGGATCGACCTCGTCAACCTACGGCTGTTCGACGAGCACGACTCCGAGGGCCGGCTCCCCGAACAGCTGGGCGCGCTCCAGGATCTTCGCCAGGCGGGCAAGCTCGACCTGATCGGCATCTCCAACGCTTCCCCTGACACCGTCCGCCGCGCACTCGAGCTCGTCGACCTCGCGTCCGTGCAGAACGAGTACAGCTTGGTCAACCGCGGCGGAGAGGACGAGCTGTCGCTCTGCGAGGAGCGTGGGCTTGCCTTCGTGCCGTTCTTCCCGCTCGGGTCGGCCTTCGCGGGCGGACCAGCGCAGCTGGCCTCGGACCCGGCGATCGCCGAGGTGGCGGCCCGGCGCGGAGCCACCCCGGCCCAGATCGCGTTGGCGTGGCTGCTGCACCATTCCGACCGGATTCTGGTGATTCCAGGTACGCGCTCGGTCCGGCATCTCGAGGAGAACATCGCGGCCGGCGACGTCGAGCTCGACGAGCAGGACATGCTGCGGCTCGAGGGCGCCAGGCAGCTCGGCAGCCCGATGGCCGCCGCGGAGCATTAGGCAATCGTCGCGAGCGCGGCGCGGGTCGCTGCGTCGGCGGGCGCGTAGATGGTCAGCCGGAGGTCTGGCGCCCCGGTCGGCACCGTCTGCGCGTGGTGCAGGCGCAGCGTGCCCAGCGTCGGGTGCTCGAGCGTCTTGGTCCCGCGCTGGGTGTCGGTCACCTCGTGCTCACCCCACCACTGCGCAAACCGCGGGCTGCGCTGGTGCAACTCGGCGATGAACTCCTCGTAGGCGGGCTCGCCGGCGTGCCGCGCGTACTCGCTGCGAAACCGCGCCACCATGTTGCGCGCCGTGGCCTCCCGACCCGGGTTGTCCCGCGCCTCGCCGGGATCGACCATCAACAACCACAGCAGCGAGCGATGCTCGGGCTCCAGGTGGTCGAGCGAGCCGAACAGTGCAGACGCGGCGCGGTTCCAGGCCAGGATGCGGGTCATCGGGCCGAGCAGGTAGGCCGGTGTGGGGTTCAGCCCTTCGACCAGCGATGCGAGCAGCGCGTAACCGTCGTCGTCCTCCGCGGGCGCCTTGTTGGAGCCGCCCGGGAGCGGAACCTCCACCCGGGCCAGCGCGGACAGGGTGGCCCGCTCGGCCGCGTCGAGCCGCAATGTTCGCGCGAGCGCGTCGAGCACCTCGGGCGAGGGGTTGATGTCGCGCCCCTGCTCGAGCCACGTGTACCAGGAAACCCCCACGCCGGCGAGGGCGGCGAGTTCCTCGCGCCGCAGACCCGGGGTGCGGCGGCGCCCTCCGTCATCCGGCAGGCCGACGTCGGCCGGCGACAGTCGTGCGCGACGCGAGCGCAGGAACGCGCTCAGCTCGTCACGTCGAGAAGGCGAGGAGGCGACGGGCATCGGCTGCGCGATCGACGGTAGCACCGGCCAGTCAGTCGATTGGGCGGTCGCGCAGCCAGCGCCAGAACGGCCACGCGGGTGGGTTGTGCCCGGAGGAGCGTCGGCGCACGGCACGGAGGCGGCGCCGGAGATCGAGGCTGCGGATCGGGATCGGGACGAGCGCCCCGGCGCGCTGCTCGGCTTCGATCGTGAGCTCGGAGAGGAGCGCGAATCCACCGCCGGCGAGGGCGCGCTTGAGGCTTTGAAAGCTCGCGGCCTCCATCGCCGGGGTCAGCTCGACGCCGGCCTGCGCGAGCGCGGCCTCGGCGACCGCCCGGGTGCCGGAGGCGGTCTCGCGCGTCAGGTATGGCTCGGAGAGCAGTTCGCGTGGCGTGATCGAACGTCGCCGCGCCCACCGGTGCCCGGCGGCGACGACCACCACGAGTTGATCGCGGGCGATGGTGATCGATTCGAAGCCGGTGAGTGGGTCAAGGCCTTCGACGAAGCCGATGTCGGCGCGGCCGTCGCGGACGGCGTCGAGCACGCCCCGCGAGTTGACGATCGCGAGCTGGACGCGGATCTCCGGGTGGAGTGCGCGAAACGCCGCGAGCCAGCCGGGGAGGAGGAACTCGCCGATAGTGAGGCTCGCGCTGAGCCGCAGATCGGTCGCGGCCTCCGCCCGGACCAGCTGCGCGGTGTGCGCGACGTCCGCCAGGGCCTCCAAGGCTCGTTTCGCGGGTGGGTACACGGTCTGTCCCAGGACCGTGGGCCGCACGCCGAACCGCCCACGTTCGAGCACTCGGCCTCCGATCTGTCGCTCCAGGCTCTGGATCCGCTTCGTGACCGCCGACTGGGTGAGCTGCAGCGCGTCGGCGGCTGCCTGCACGCTGCCCCCCTCAACCGCCGCCACGAACGCGGCCAGCTCGCTTCCGGGCAGGGGGTTCGCCTCCGATCCGGGGGTCGTCACAGCCAAACCATACATTCCGACTGGGAATGGATCCTGGCGCGATTTGACTGGTTCGAGCGCCGTCCCGGGCCGATCATTGCATCCATGGACCAACGTCCCGGCGATGTCCTTCGAAATCTCGGCCCCAACTGGTTCGCGTCGGTCATGGGCACGGGCATCGTGGCCAACGCGGCGGTCCTCCTGCCCGTGCAGATCGCCGGCTTGCGCGACCTCGCGCTCGGCGTGTGGCTGTTGGCGGCCGCGCTGCTCGTGACGCTGATCTTCGCCACCGGGGTGCATTGGCTTCGCTATCCCGACCGCGCGCGCATGCACCATCACGACCCGGCGATGGCCCCGTTCTACGGCGCACCGCCGATGGCGCTGCTGACCGTAGGCGCCGGCGCGCTGCTGGTCGGCCATCGAATCCTCGGGCTTGGCCCCGCGCTGCGGATCGACGAGATCCTGTGGACCCTGGGAACCATCACGGGACTCCTGAGCACGGTCGCGATTCCGTACCTGATGTTCACCGATCACCACCTCACGCCCAGCACCGCGAACGCGACGTGGCTAATGCCGGTGGTACCGCCGATGGTGTCCGCCGCCACCGGCGCGGCGCTGATCGCGCACCTGCCCCCCGGTCAGCCGCGCCTCACGATGCTGCTGGCGTGTTACGCGATGTTCGGCATCAGCCTGCTGGCCTCGCTGGTCACGATCACCCTGGTCTGGGGACGGCTGATCTTCCACGGCCCAGGTCCGGCGCGCCTGATACCGACCCTGTGGATCGTGCTGGGCCCGCTTGGCCAATCGGTCACCGCCGGCGGCCTGCTCGGCAAGGCCGCCTCCAGCGCGATCCCGGCCCCTTACTCGACCGGTCTACACGCGATGGGCGTGATCTACGGCGTCCCGGTGTGGGGATTCGCCATCACCTGGCTGGTGATCGCCGCCGCCGTCACTTTTAGGACCGCGCGCGAGCACCTCCCGTTCTCGCTGACCTGGTGGAGCTTCACCTTCCCCCTCGGCACCGTGGTCACCGGCACCTCGGTCCTGGCGGTCTCCACCGACGCCACCGTCCTGCGCTACTTCAGCGTGGCGCTGTACGCCCTGCTCGTCACGGCCTGGGTGACCGTCGCCACGCGAACCGCGCGCGGGGCGCTCCGCGGCGACATCTTCGTTCCCGCACCGGTCGCCGCGGCCGTGGCGCCGAGCACCTGAGCCATCCGCCGTCCTAGGTTGGTTGTCTGGTGCGACGTTCCTCGAGCATCGAGAGCAGCACGCGCCGGACCAACCCGTCGAGCGCCGGTTCCTCCGGCCGATCCTCGCCGGTCGCCGTCAGAAGTGCGTCGGACGGCGCTGTGCCCGGCGGCGTGGCGACGCCTCGAACCAACCGGGCCAGTGAGTCGATCGCGCCGGTGAGCCGGGGCGACGGCTCCGGCAGCCCAAGCTCGGCTCGCCACGACGCGCCGACCTGCGCCTCGGGGAGCAGATCGTCGAGACGGTCGGGCGCGTAGGCGGCCGCCTCCGAGACGCCCTCCGCCCAGACGGTCAGGATGGCGAGCTCCTCGGTTTCGAGCACTGGCTCGGTCACCGCAGCGGAGGCGGTGGGCCGCGTTCCGGAGCCGGTGGCGGAGGCCCGGACCTGCTGGACGGCCACGGCGTAGGACAAGGTGCTGTTGGCCACCGGCCAACGGCGGTCCGCGGTGTACCGGGAGGCGCGGTCCATGGAGACCGTCACCAGGACGCCGTGCGCGCCGGGCTCGAGCGGAATCTCGCGGACACCCTGGGTGGGGTCTTTCCACAGCGCGACCACCGGCGAGGCCTCCCGGCCCGCGGGACGCGAGCGCTCCACCATCCCAAACGAGCTCAACGTCAGCACGGACGATCCGGGATCGTCGGCCAGGCTACTCGCGTATCGAGCCGACCAGCGGGAGGTGAGCTGCGGGCCGTCGAGCAGCCCGACGATCACGACGGTCGGGCCGACCGACCGGATCAGCTGCGCGATGTCGTCGTTCTGCGCCAGGTCCTCGCAGATCAGCGAGACGATCACTAGCTCCGCAACCTCGATGAAGTGGACGGCTTTGGGGGGTACGTCCATCGCTTCCCACCAGCGAATGTGGGGGTGAAGCGCCCCGCCGAGGTGGTACTGATCAACCTGGCCTTCATCCAGCGACCAACGGTGGTGCTTGTTCTGCCGCAGGTGAAACCACGGCTGGCGCGCCCCACTCGGCACCGCCGCGCCTTTCTCGAGCCGGGGGTTGACGCCGACATGGAGCCAGTTGTTCGGGAACCGATCCGACTCCCGCACCGGCTCGCGTACCCCCGTCTGAAGGTAGACCACGCCATGGGCGTCCAGGAGCGCCTCGAGATCGTCGAGCTCGCGCTCCTCGACCGCGCTCTCGGGCAGCATGACGACATCGACGCTTCCCGCCTCGTCGTGGGCGGCGACCAGGACGCGATCCAGCAGGTCGAGATCGAGGCCCTCGGCCGGCGCGAACTCGAAGAAACCAAACGGGTTCCTCGCCAGCCGTTCCACGGAGCCCTCGACGGCGCGAAAGTCGGAGGCCCGCACGCGGAGCGGCCACGGCAGCAACAGGATCGTGGCGTACTCGGAGCGAAGGTCGGTCCCGCGGTGGCGCGCCGGCATCTTGTGCCAACGCACGTCGATGCCAGGGCCTTGCACGCAGGCGTAGCGCGAGAACGCGGGTCGGCCGGTCGGAGGAGTACGGACCTTTGGGAGCACGCGCAGATACCGGGAGTCGATCCGGGCCAGCGACCCGGTCCTGGCCAGCAGCTCGCGGCCGCGGGCGCGATACACGCACCCCTGGGCGTCGAACGTGTCTAGCGCGACGCCGAGCCCCGCGCACGCCTCGTCGGCGATCGCGTGCAGCGTCAGGAGCGCCTCGCACCCACGCTCGTCTCGCCCGAGCGCCAGCTGCTCGAGCGGTTGCTCGAGCAGCGCACGAACGACGCTCCACGTCGCCGCCACCAGCTCGGGCAGCGGGCCGGCTCGCTCCTCCGCCCAAGCGCTCCACCCGCGGCCCGCCTCCTCAACCTCCTGCCCCCAGTCGGCAAATCGGCGGGGGGGCCAGTCGTGCCGGGAAAGGGCGAAGCGAAACGCGTCCGCGCGCGCCAGCACCACGTTTAGCAGCGCGAACGCGTCAGGGGGCCAGTCCAGCAGCTGCTCGGTGATCGGCCCGCCGCTCGCGGCATGCCAAGCCGAGGCCGGCGTAGGCCCGCTCACGCGAAAGGCCGTTCTGGAATCACCTGCGCACGATCTTGATACGCGGCTGCCGGTTCGTCAACGTAAGCGCGCCGGGCGAGCGCCGTCGCCTCGATGTGGCCGGGGCGTTCACAACGTGTGACCAGGATGTTCACATGTGAGCGGTCTTAGTCGGTGAGCCTGGACGGGGGTCGCCGTCGGGCGGCCTCGGCAGGGGAAAACGAAACTGGAGGTAATGCATGCACGTTGCCCGGATCAGACTGGGCTCGCGTCTCGCTGTCCTGATCGCGCTCGCGGCCGCTGTCACGACCGCGATCGCGCTGTCGACGGGAGGCTCGGCCGCCGCGACACCGTCGTCGACGGTGGTCGTCAACGAGGTGTACGGCGGCGGGGGCAACTCCGGCGCGACGTACACGAACGACTTCATCGAGCTGGCCAACCGGGGGTCCTCCGCGGCGGACCTCAGCGATTACTCGGTTCAGTATCACTCGAGCAGCGCCACCGGCAGCTGGCAGGTGACTCAGCTGAGCGGATCGATTCCGGCCGGAGGGCTGTATCTGATCGGCGAGTCGCAGGGGACGGGCGGGACGCAGTCCCTGCCAGCGACCCAGGCGACCGGCACGATCGCGATGTCGGCGACGGCCGGCACGGTGGCGCTGGTGAACGGCGACACCGCCCTGACCTGCAGCGACTCGGCCTCGTGCCAGGCGGCTTCGGTCGACCTCGTCGGCTACGGCACAGCGGCGATCAACGAGACCTCGCCGGCCACGGGCGCGTCCAACACGCAGTCCGAGCAGCGCACCGGCGCGCCCGACAGCGACAACAACTCGGGCGATTTCACCGCAGGAGCGCCGACTCCGGGCGCGGCCAACGGCGGGTCAAGTGGCGGTGGTGGCGGTGGAGGTGAGACTCCGGGGCCGCTGCGCATCCACGACATCCAGGGGACGAGTTGGGTCTCGGCGCACAACGGCGACCAGGTCACGAACGTGCCCGGAATCGTCACCGGGCTGCGGACCTCCGGCTCGAGCAAGGGCTACTGGATCCAGGACCCCAACCCGGACGACAACCCCGCCACGAGCGAGGGCATCTTCGTCTACACGTCGTCGTCGCCGAGCGTGGCGGTCGGTGATTCCGTGCTGGTCTCGGGCAAGGTGCAGGACTACTACCCGCTGGCCAGCGGCGACACGGTGTCGTCGACGTCCAACCTGTCGGTGACCGAGATCGAGACCCCGACGGCGAGCGTGCTCTCGCCCGGCAACGCGCTGCCCGCTCCCGAGGTGATCGGCCCGTCGACGGTCGCCGACACCTACGCGCCGGATCTCGGCGGGGGCAACATCGAGTCCACCAAGATCCAGCCCGATCGCTCGGCCCTGGACTTCTGGGAGTCGCGCGAGGGGATGCGCGTGGAGGTCGACGACGCCCGCGTGATCGGCCCGTCCGACAGCTACGCCGAGGAGTACGTCACGACGAAGCCGTCGCAGGCCGCGACCTACCGCGGCGGTGCCGAATTGCTGGGCGAGAACAAGCTGCCGTCAGGACGCCTCGAGGTCGTCGCCGCCGACGGCACGAATCCCGAGGTCAACGTCGGCGACGTGTTCCAGGGCGCCACTGTGGGTCCGGTGGACTACTCCCAGTACGGCGGTTACCTGATCGCGGCCACCCAATTGGGCACGGTGCAGCACAACAACCTGGCACCGGTGAAGGCCACGCCGCAGTCGCGCGATCAGCTGTCGATCGCGACCTACAACGTCGAGAACCTCGCCCCGGGCGATCCCGACTCGAAGTTCCAGCGGCTCGCGCAGGGCGTCGTGACGAACCTGGCCGATCCGGACATCGTCGCGGTCGAGGAAGTCCAGGACAACGACGGGGCCACCGACGACGGCGTGATGGCCGCGGACCAGACGCTGACAAAGCTGACCTCGGCGATCGTCAGCGCCGGCGGGCCGCACTACTCCTGGCGGGAGATCGACCCGGTCAATGACCAGGACGGCGGCCAGCCGGGCGGCAACATCCGGGTCGTGTACCTCTACAACCCGAGCACGGTCTCGTTCGTTGACCGCGGCGCCTCGTCGGTGAACCGCTCGACCACGGGCACGCAGGTCGTCTCGCACTTCGGCCAGCCCGACCTCACGCTGTCGCCGGGCCGGATCGACCCGACCAACCCGGTGTGGACGGCGAGCCGCAAGCCGCTCGTCGGGGAGTTCCAGTTCCACGGCCGGCCGGTGTTCGTCATCGCCAACCACTTCGACGCGAAGCTCGGCGATCAGAACCAGGACGGCCGGTTCCAATACCCGGCACAGTCCTCGGCCACCCAGCGAGCCGGCCAGGCGGAGGCGGTGCACGATTTCGCGCAGCGGATCCTCCACGTCAACCCGCTGGCCGACGTGGTCGTGCTGGGCGATCTGAACGACTACCAGTTCAGCTCCACAGTGTCGGTGCTGCGGACCGGCACGGCGGACGGCTCCGGCCGTCCGATCCTGACCGATCTGATCGGCACGCTGCCGGTCAACCAGCAGTACACCTACGACTACGAAGGCGTCTCAGAGGTGCTCGACCACATCCTGGTCAGCTCCGGGCTCGATCACGGTCCGCAGTATCAGGTCGTGCACATCAACTCCGAGTACGCCGACCAGGCCTCCGACCACGATCCGCAGGTGGTCCGGCTCCGGCCGTAGGGCCGGTCTCAGGTCTTACGGGTCCCGTTCCTCCGGTCGTCCGGGGGAGCGGGACCGGTAGCCTGAGAGAGGTGACCACCTCGTCCTCCTCCTCGGGCGACGCGCCGCCCGCCGCGGGCCCTTACCTGCAGACCGTGTCCGGGAGGCGGGTGAACCCGTTCGACCCGGACCCGGCGCAGTTCGACGCCGGCGACGTCGCGCGCACTGGCCCGGGCTCGAGGACATCGAGCCGCTCGACCTCGAGCTCACGGCGTGGTCACCCGACGAGGCGGCCAACGAGTTCGCCAGGCGCTATGCCGAGCTTGACGCCAGGCGCTAGCCGGTTCGCACGCGCATAACTACCAAGTAACGGCGTTACGGCTCGGATATGCCGGCGCCGGTACACCTGCCGCGTGATCCGCGCACGCATCGTCTGCGTGGCGGTGGGTTGCATGCTCGCGCTCGCCGCGTGCGGCTCCTCGCACAAGCCCAGCGCCCCCACCACGTCGGGAACCTCCTCTCGCGCGCTCGCGTTCGCGAACTGCATGCGCTCACACGGCGTGCCGAGCTTCCCCGACCCGAGGCGGCGGGGGCAGCGGAACCGATCTGCCGCCGGGGGTCAACCCGCAGTCCCCGGCGTTCGAGTCGGCGCGCAAGGCGTGCGGCGGGCTCCTCCCCGGTGGTCGCCCGGGCGGACCGCCGGCCACGCAGAGCCAATTTCTGGCCGCGCTAAAGTTTTCCCGGTGCCTGCGCACGCATGGCCAGCCGGACTTCCCTGATCCCACGCGCTTCGATGCTCCTCCCGGCCCGATCTTGATCATCGGGCCCGGCTTGTACTTCCGGGTGGGCCAGAGCTTCGACCCGGACGCCCCGGCGGTGCATCAGGCAATCTCCGCCTGCGGAGGGGCCTGATCCGCTCACCTCACCGTTCATATGGCGGAATTTCCGACAGCTCATCGGTCAGCTGGGCGACCTGATCCATCGTGTATCGCAGCATGCGGCGTTGGGTGTCGGGCGGATCGTGCTCCAGGCCGGCGCCGGCGCGCCAGGCGCGTCGGGGTCGGATCGGGCGTGGCACGAGACCACCTCCGCAGTTGGGGCACACGTTGCGCAGGACGGTCTCGACGCACTCGGCGCAGAACGTGCATTCGTAGCTGCAGATCCGCGCGTTCGCCGCGTCGGGGGGAAGATCGACGTCGCATAGCTCACAGTTTGGGCGCAGGGCAAGCATTGGATCTCTCCGCGGTCGTGATCGGAGGCGGACTCTAGGGCCCAGAGTGCTCTCGCCGGCTCAGATTCCGGTCCGGTGCGAGATCGTCGTCCGATGGGCCTTGGTGAATTCCACAGCACTCCACGTCTCAACGTTCCCGTCGACTGTGTAGTCCGCGATCCGCGGGTTCGAGAACTCGAGTTCGACGTGACCGAAGTCCAGGTGCTGGCCGCTCTGGTCGACGATCGGCGTCGTGACCTTCAGCATCGGGATCTTGCCCCCTGCCGTCGACAGCCGCTCGAGCCCGGCCGAATGCTTGCCGCGCTTGGAGGTGACCTCCAGGGTGTAAGGGTCCTTCCTGGCCGCCCAGTCGCCGGCGTTGCCGCCCAGGATCTTGATCGCCGGCAGCTTGCCGACGTGGACCGTGCCCTGATCCTTCACCGCCCGCGCGCGGGCGAGCACCTGGCCGGTGGCGCGGTTGCCGATCTGGCGCTGGAGGCCTATGACTGGATTGGCACTGCGGCGTGCGACCGGCGCCTCGGCGCTCTCCGACCCGATCTCACTTGCCTTCCGCGCCTGTCCCACGGCGGTCAGCCTCCCAACGACGTCATGACTCGTTCCGCGGCGGACTTGCCGCCACGCGGCACGTCGAACTCCCACCGCGCTCCATCGCTGATGGTGATCGTCAGCGGGCAGGCGAGCGTCCCGCCGCCCAGCTCGACCTGCATGACGTCACTGCGCGCGGCGCGCGCCACCACCTCACCGGTCAGCTTCAGCTTCATCAACCCCTGCTTGGCCCGCACTACCGCGACATCGGTCTCGCCGACGGCGAGGTACGCGTCCCGGCCGAAATGGGGGGTCTCGACGAGGACCGGCGACGAGCAACCCGTGACTTCACCGGCAGCGATCGAACCGATCACCCCACCGAGTTCACTCGCTCCGATTTTCGAAACCAGCTTCTTCGCCGTTCCCCGGCGATTGATCCAGGTACCCGCGATCTGACGACCGCCCAGTGCAACCGACGCATCAGCCAACGTGGCCTCCACTCCTGTCATGGGTGTAATTGCGCTTCGCAGGCCCATGACGCTGTGGCCGAGCGATTTGTTCCCGCCCCACCTGAAAGGATTCGGCCCCTACAGCGTCGCGGAGCAGACGGGATTCACTCATTGGACGTCTGATGAATCAGCGATCAACCCTCGAGCGACTCTTTCCACTTGTGGGCTGCGTGGCGCTCCTGTCGGCGTGTGGAGGCCAGCACGCGATCGATCCTGGCGCGACGGCGAAATACGTCCGCGATTTCGTGTTCCAAAAGACCGGCTTTCGCGCGGTGGACATCCGCTGCCCCTCCGGGATCGCCGCCACCGCGGGCGGCCGGCTGAACTGCCACTTCACCGGCCCCGAGGGGCCGTACACCGCGTACCTGCGCATCGTCAAGGTCGAAGGTCGCCACGTGGCGTTCCAACTGGACACGCAGCCGTCGAGCTGGCCCGCGCCGAAACTCGGCTGACGGCCCACGCGCCTCGGCGCGCCCCGCGGTTAGGATGGCGCGTCTATGGCCAGCAGGTTCGGCGTCTTCGACCACATCGAAAACATCCCCGGCACCCCGACGAGCCAACTGTTCAAGGACCGCCTCGAGCTTATCCGGATGGCCGACCAGGCGGGCTTCGCCGGCTACCACTTCGCCGAGCACCACGGCAGCGACCTCTGCATGGCGCCGAGCCAGGAACTGTTCATCGCCGCGGCCTCGCAGGTGACCAGAGACATCCGGCTCGGGCCGATGGTGAAGCTGCTCCCGATGCACCACCCGGTCCGCATCGTCGAGGACATGTGCGTGGTCGACCAACTGACCGAGGGAAGGCTCGAGTTCGGCGTGGGACGCGGGCCGGTGCCGATCGAGCAGCACTGGTTCAGTCACGAGTGGTCCGAGGCTCGCGAGCGCTTCACCGACGTGCTGGGCATCGTCGTGCGGGCGCTCGAGACCGGGGAGATCTCCTCGGAGCACAGCCGGTTCTTCGACTTCCCGACGATGCCGATGGCGATCCGCCCCTTCCAGGAGAACATCCCGTTCTGGTACCCGGGCAGCCCGCACGTCGCCGGCCGGTACGGGATGAACCTGATGTGGCCGGGCAAGATCAGCCCGGAGGCCTACGAGCAGTACCTCCAGGCCTGGCAAGAGCACGAGGGCGGCGACATCCGACTGGAGGGCCCGACCGGCAAGCCGAGGGTCGGCTACAGCATGCTGCTAGCCATCGCGCCCACCGAAGACGAGGCGCTCGACATCGCCCGCCGGGGCATGGAGGGGCTGGTGCGCCGGACCCAGAACGCGCATCGCTTCGACCATCTCGTGGCCTCCGAGGAGGAGTGCTACGCCGCCCAGGGCCCCCTGCGCGCGATCCACGCCAACATGGACCTCGCCGTCCAGTTCGGCGCCGGTACTCCCGGTCAGATCGCCGAGCGTGTCGCCGAGCTCCTCGACGACGGAATGGCCGACTACATCTGCTTCATGTTCCCGACCGGGGACATGGGCTACGACGAGGCCAGGCGGACGCTCGAGCTGTTCGTGACCGAGGTCATGCCGGAGCTCGAGCCGCTGGCGTCGCGGTGATCGACCGTGCGGACCGGTCTACTGGGGCGGGACGCCCAGCCGCCTGTACTCCGAGACCAAGCGGCTGGCCTCCCTCGGCTACCTCAGCTCCCATCCCGCGCCGAGATCAGCCGCGCTCGGCAGGGGCGTCGACCAGGTCGCGCAGGACGTCGCCGATGTAACGCGACGGCGCGGAGTGACCACCGGTGCGCCACACCTCGAGGCTCGCGCCCGGCACCCGGTCGACGAGGCGCTCGATGGCGGACAGAGGACCGTTTCGGTCGTCCGCGCTGTGCCAGAAGCGCACCGGGCACGCGATCGCGCTGAGGTCGACGTCCCACGCCTCGCCGAACAACGACACCGCGTCGTCGACCCACCCCTCGACGCCCGGCCTCAGCGCCTCGAGCATCGCCTGCAGACGAACCCGCTGAACATCCTCGCGGGCGTTCCATTCGATGTCGTCCGGAGCCGCGTCGGCGACGTTGCTCTCCGTGGCCCCGATCGGGTCGGCCAGGATCTGCTCGCGCAGCGCTCCGAGGAAGCCGACCATCCCGGTGCGGCCCTCCTCGCTCAGCACGCGGTACGCCTCGCGGTTCAGCCCGATCACGCCCTCGAGCTCATCCTTCACCACCGGCGCCGCGCAGGCCACCGCCGCGCACGCCCGAACGCGCTCGGTGAGGATCGCCGCACACGCGAGCGCGTGCGGGCCTCCGCCCGAGCCGCCGGCGACCGTGAACCGCTCCACGCCGAGCGCGTCCGCCACCGCGGCCACGTCGTGCGCGGCGTGACGCGTCCGGTGAGGAACTGACCGCGACCCAGTGCGCGGAGCTGACCGGGCTCAGCCCGAGTGCGACGGCGTACCACCTGAAGCTCCTGGAGCGCCACGGGTACGCCGAAGCGGCGAGTCCGCGCCCTGATCGCCGGGAGCGGCCGTGGCGAGCGGCCGGACACGGGACCGAGGTTTACCTCGACGACTCGACGCCGGCCGGAGCCTCGGCGGCCGCCGCCGTCGGCGCGGCCTACATGGACGCGACGCGGGAGCTGGCTGTCGAGTTCACGGAAGGCGGCCACGACGAGCCCGCGGAGTGGCGCGACGCCGTCCTGCACAACGTCGACCTCTGGCTGACCGTCGAGGAGTTTCGGCGTGTGGCCGAGGAGCTGGGAGCGGTGCTCGAGCCGTACCGCGGGCGTGCGCTGCGGGCCAAGCGACCGGATGCAAGCCGGCGAGTCAGAGTGATGAACGTCGTCGTGCCACACCCGCGCTCGGGTTCAGGACGGGCTCGAGAGCCGTAGTCTTGCCGGCGTGGAAGTGACGTTCACCAAGCTGACCGGGCGTCGGTATCGGATGTCCGTGGTGCGGGAGCGCGGACCCGCGTTGGCGCCGCGTCAGGCGCCCGGCTACGACGAGTATCTGCCCCACGAGGCGGTCCACATGCTCGTCGAATTGGAGGCCGGGCTGGCCGGTGGCGTCTTCGGTCGGCTCGCCGCCGGGCAGAGCAACATCTTCTCGACGGCCGACCCGGCCGCCGGGCCACGTCAGCGGCGACGCGAACGAAAGCGACGCGCGACCGTGCAGGAACGGGACGACATGGCGCGCTCGGAGCTGCTGGCGTCAGCCTGCCCGCCTCTGTGGGAGCTGCGAACCGGCCGCCGCACCGAACCGCCCGAATGGTTTTCACGGTTGGAACCGGAGGTCGCTGCCTCGCCGCTCGTGGACCGGATCATCGAGCGGCTGCATAACTTTGCCGCCCGCTGGCACGAGCTACCGCCGGGCGACGGCATCACCCTGGAGTGGTCGCTCGGCGCCGAACCACGCAGAACCCACCACCAGGCAGGAGCACGATGACAACGCTTACCACGGAACCGCTGGCCCCTCTGCTGGACCGTCTGTTCAGCGAGGCGGAGGCGCCGGGGCGCAGTGGCGGGCTCGCGCGGCTGTCGCCCGACCGGCGCGCCTCGCTCAGCGCGAGCTCCAGCGAGAAGGATTACCTCAGCTTCTACTCGCTCGCGAAGGACGCCTACCTGGCCGTCGATCGCGAGACCGCGGTGCTGCTCTACATGCTCGTGCGCTCGATGGGCGCGCGGTCGATCGTCGAGTTCGGCACCTCGTTCGGAATCTCGACGCTTCACTTCGCCGCCGGCCTGCGGGACAACGGCGGCGGGCGGCTGATCACGACCGAGTTCGAGCCGTCGAAGGCCGAGCGAGCGCGCGAGAACTTCGTCGCCGGCGGACTCGCCGATCTGATCGAGCTCCGTGAGGGCGATGCCCTGGAGACCCTGGCGGACGACCTCCCCGACGAGATCGACGTCGTGCTGCTGGACGGCGCGAAAGGGCTCTACCTGCCGGTCCTCGAACTGCTCGAGGACCGTCTGAGGCCCGGCGCGATGATCGTCGCCGACAACGCCGACCGGACCCCGCAGTACCTGGACGTCGTACGGTCGGCTGACCGTGGGTACATCTCCGTGCCGTTCGCCGACGACGTCGAGCTGTCGATGCGCACCAACTGACTCAGGGCACGAGCACGGTGCGCTCACCCGGCCGGTCGACGCCGGCCCACACGGCTTCGACCTCTGACAGCGGCTTCGTGGTCGCCCTCAGCGCGATCGCGCCGGCGCTGATCTGATCGACGAGGGACGGAAGTTGGGCCAGGTAGGCCTCGGTCGAGACGGCTCCTTGCCCGTTGCCCTGGAGTCGTAGGTTCGCCGAGCGCAGGGCGATCGACGGCAACTCGATCGTCGGGCCGGCCATCGCGCCGACCTGGATCCAGTTCAGCTGGCGGCTGCGGTCAGAGCGCCCCGTGAGCAGCGCCACGATCGCGTCCTGGGCCGGCTTTCCCCACAGGTAGTCGATGACGATGTCGACCTCGGCGGCCGCGTCGGCCAGCGCCTGGCCCGTGGCGTCGGCGTCGTCGGTCATCTGGACGATCCGATCGGCGCCAACCCGGGTGAGCCCCGCGAGCCGCTCGAGGTCGCGCCCGGCGCCGACCACCAACCCGGCGCCGCGCAGCTTGGCCACCTGGATGGCCATGGTTCCCGCGTTGCCCGTGGCTCCGAGGACCAGGACGCTCTGCCCGGATTCGATCGGAACCCGCAGGCGCAGGGCCACCCAGGCTGACATGGCGGGATTCATGGTGGCGGCGACGGTCGCGGCGTCGACGTCGTCGGGCAGTTCGATCGCCCGGCGCTCGTCGACCAGGGCCTGGTCCGCCATCGTCCCCAGGACGTCGTCGTCGGCGACGAAGTAGATCCGCTTGCCGTCCGCTCGCCGGCCAACTCCATCGACGCCGGGGATCATCGGCAGCCTGCCAATGCTCGTGTAGTGGGCGCCGGCGGCGCCGCTGCGCACACGGGGGTGCAGTCCGACGGCGAGGACGTCGACGAGCCGCTGCTCGCGCGCACGCGGCGCCGGCACCGGAAAGCGCTGGTAGTGCGGCGGCTCGTCGAACGAAGTCACCACTGCCGCGTTCATGTTCGCCATGGCCGTTCCTCCTGTTTAGACCGTGGCACGTACTAATTTTAGTTTGTGGCACGGACTAAATCAAGTACCTTTTCGGCATGGGCTCTCGATCGCCGTCGCCGGATCCGTCCGGACCCCCGGCGGCACGAGAGCTGAGCCTCGTCGACGGCCTGGCGCAGCTCTCGTTTCTCGTCCATCGGCTGCTCGAGCGCCGCGCGGCCGATCACGACCTCTCGATCATCCAGACGCGCCTGCTCGGCGTGCTGCGCGACCGGCGGCCCACCATGAACGAGCTGGGCAAGCTTCTGGCCCTGGACAAGTCCAGCGTCAGCGGCCTGGTCGAGCGAGCCGAGCGTCGCGGCCTGGTGACACGCACTCCCTCGCCGGCCGACGGACGCTCCGTGCTGGTCGGCCTCACCGACGAGGGCCGGTCGCTGGTGTCGGAGGCCGCGTCGCAGTTTGCATCAGACGTGCTCGCGCTGCTCGGTCCGCTCTCGCCCTCGGACCGCCGCGCGCTGTCCCGACTCGTCAGCCGCCTGCTCGTCGCCCACCCTGCCGAACACGGAATCGATCTGTTTCCCAGCGTCGACGTCGACTGATACCCGCCTCAGGCGAGCTACCCTCGGCGCCATGGAGGGCGTCGAGGCACAGAGGACGTACTGGGATGAGTACTACCGGGGCCTCGATGAGCGCGGCTCCGATCTGGACTGGGGCGGTCGCTGGACAGATCCGTTCCTCCCGCTGCTCCGCGCGTCCGGCGCCCGTGACGTGCTCGAGCTCGGCTGCGGGACGGGGAATGATTCGGCGCGCCTGGCGCGCCAAGGATTCCGCGTGATCGCCATCGATCTGTCCAGCCACGCCGTGGCGGCGGCTCGCCAGAAGTACGGCGACCTCGTGGAATTCCGAACGGTGGACATGGCCGCTGGGCTCCCGTTCCCCAAGGCTGGTTTCGACGCCGTGATGGCGAACGTGGCCTTGCACATGTTCACGGACTTGGTGACCCGCTCGGTCTTCGCGGACGTTCGACGCGTCCTCCGTGCGGGCGGGCTGTTCCTGTTCCACGTCAACGCGCACGACGACCGCCCGCTCCGTCGGCGCGCGCGGCCCGTCCTGCGCGAGCTGGAGCCTGACTACGTGCTCGAGGAGGCCGGTCAGACCGTTCGCTTCTTCTCGCGCGCGTATCTGGACGATCTGCTCACCGGCTGGCAGGTCGTCATGCTCGAACACCTGGAGATTGCGCACGCACGCCCAGACGTGCCGTGCAAGCGCGTGTGGCGCGTCGCCGCCCGCACATGATCTCTCCGAGCCGCTCCGACCTGCGCCGCCCCAGCGACGAGCTGATCGCCTCGGCGACGTCAGCGGACCCGCGGCGGGCGCGGGCGCTACTCGACGCTGACCCGGCCCTGGCTCGCCATGACCTCGCCTGCGCATGCGTCACCGGCGAGGCGGACGAGGCGAGCCGGCGGCTGGCGGCGCCAACCCGAATGCCGCGTTCATCAACGACGACGCGTGGCTGCAGGTGGCGCTGTACGGCGCGGCGGGGATCAACGGTGACCCCGAGCTCACGCAGATGCTGCTCGACGCGGGCGCCGACCCGACTTACGAGCGGGATGGTTACCACGGCAACGAAGTTCTCTACCACGCGTGTGAGTTCCCCGACCCCACCTGCGCGCGCCTCGTGATCGTGTGGACATGACCCGCGAGCTCGTCGAGCGCGGAGCAGCGCTCGCCTTCCGTGATGGCGGCACCGCGATCGGCGCCGCCCTCCACGGCTCCCGGCACTGCCACGACCCCGAGGGCGGCCCCACGATGCGCCCCGTCGACGAGATCCCCCAGGAGCCCTACGCCGAAATCGTGCGGATCCTCCTCAACGCCGGCGCGCCCATCCCCGAGCGGATCGGAGACGATCGCACCCGCGCGGCGGTCCTCATCGCCGAACTCGGCATCGACTCACCGGCCTGAGCTCACGCCGCGTCGTGTCAGACTGGCAGCATGACGACCCAGCCGACCCATAGGAGCGGTGAGCGATGGACCTCCAGCTGACGGACAAAGTCGCGGTGGTAACCGGCGCGAACAAGGGCATCGGGCTCGCCATCACCAGGACGCTCGTCGCCGAAGGCGCCTACGTCGTTGCCGGGTCGCGGTCCACCGAGAACCTGGACGGCATGGATCGCGTCACGCCGGTCGCGCTGGACCTGCTGGCTGAGGATGGGCCCGCGCGGCTGGTGCAAAAAGCGGTCGACGACCATGGCCGACTCGATGTGCTCGTAAACAACGTCGGAGCGGTCAGGATCAGGGTCGACGGGTTCCTGGCCACCAGCGACGAAGAGTTCGAGTGGGCCATCAAGATGAACTTCTTCATCGGCCTCCGTGCCACGCGGGCCGCGCTTGGACCGATGCTCGAGCAGGGGTCCGGATCGATCGTGAACGTCGCTTCGGTCAACTCGTTCTTCCAGCCAGACGCGGCGACGGTCGATTACGGCGCAGCGAAGGCCGCGGTCGTGAACCTGAGCAAGGCCCTGTCGCAGGAGTTCGGGCCGAAGGGGATCCGCGTGAACTGCATCTCGCCAGGACAGGTCAGCACCGACCTGTGGCTGGGCGAGCATGGCGTCGCCGCCGCGTTCGCGGACGCGACCGGGGTCGACGCCGACACGATCCGCACGACCGCGGCCGCGGCGATCGCGACCGGCCGGTTTACCACGCCGGAGGAGGTGGCGACGCTGGTCACGATGCTCGCGTCCGACCGCATCGCCAACGTCACCGGCGTCAACTACGTGATCGACGGCGGGCTGATCAAGACGACCTGAGATGGACGGCGTCCACGACATGGGCGGGATGCACGGGTTCGGGAGGGTCGTCGAGCCAGACGGCGAGGTGGCTTACCACGAGCGGTGGGAGGCGCGGGTGTTCGCGATCCAGATGCTGGTGGGGCAGGAGGGTCTCGGCGCGGGTCCGGGCGGCCGAGTGGTTCGCGAGGAGATGGATCCTGCCCGTTACCTGGCTGCGTCCTACTACGAGCGCTGGCTCTTCAGCGCCGAGCAGCGGCTGCTTCGGAAGGGCACCATCGCGCCTGGCGACGTCGAGGCGATGATGGGGCGCCTCGGGGACGGCGAGGCGATGCCTGAACACCGCGACCCGGCGATGGCCGACCGGATGCTCGGGACCCTGCGCACCGGCACCCCGATCGACCCGCCGCCCGAGGAGGCTCGTTTTGACGCCGGCGACCGCGTGCGCGTGAAGCGGATGCACCCGCCCGGCCATACCCGCTGCCCCCGCTACGCCCGCGGGGCAGTCGGCGTGGTCGAGGCGGTGCGAGGTGCGGACCGCCTGCCCGATCGGGCCGTCTACGGTGAGCAGGCGGACGCCGAGCCGGTTTACTCGGTCGCCTTCCGCTCGCACGAGTTGTGGGGGCCCAGTGGCGAGCCCGCATGGGTGGTGTCCCTCGATCTCTGGGACAGCTACTTGGAGCCGGCGTGAGCGACGATCACGGGCATCACCACCCCCGTCCGGTCTCGGCCGTCGAGCTGCGCGCCCGTGCCCTCGAGGCGCTGCTGGCCGAGCGCGGTCTTGTCTCGACCGACGCGATCGACGCCGTCGTCGAGCTGTACGAGAACGACGTCGGGCCGCAGAACGGAGCGACGGTCGTCGCTCACGCGTGGCTCGAGCCGGCGTACCGCGAGCGGCTGTTGACCGACGCCACTCCCGCGATCGCCGAGCTGGGGTTCGGCGGCGCCGAGGGCGACAACATGGTCGTGGTCGCCAACTCTCCGAGGGTCCACAACATGGTCGTCTGCACGCTGTGCTCGTGCTATCCGTGGCCGGTGCTCGGGTTGCCGCCGACCTGGTACAAGAGTCCGCCGTACCGCGCCCGCGCCGTCTCCGAACCCCGTGCCGTGCTACGCGAGTTCGGGCTCGAGCTCGCCGACGACGTCGAAATCCGAGTCTGGGACTCGAGCGCGGAGATCCGCTATCTCGTGCTCCCAATGCGACCGGAGGGCACCGACGGCTGGAGCGAGAACGAGCTCGCCGCGATCGTCACCCGGGACTGCATGATCGGAACCGCCGTGCCGAGGGCCAACCAGCCGGCGGTCAGGTGAGCCCGCGAGCCAGCGACCTGGCCGCGGTCGACGCCGCCCTCGGCGACGAGGCGCCGCTCCCGCGCCACAACGGTGAGCTCGTGTTCGAGGAGCCCTGGCAGGGCCGGGCGCTTGGCATGGCCGTGGTCGCCCTGGACCGGCTCGGCGTGCCGTGGACCGAGTTTCGGCGTCACCTCGCGGACGCGATTGCGGTTCGCCCAGTCCACCCGGACGAGGCTCCCGCGACCGCCTACTACGCCGCCTGGCTCGATGCGCTCGAGCGACTGCTAACCGAGCGAGGCGAGATCTCGAGATGGCCCAGCACACCGGCCGCAGCCGGTTCCTCTGGGTACTGAACCACACGCCGAATCGGGCGACGAGCCGGATAGCTCGGCGCCGGCGGGTGCGTGGTCCTGCACCACCGCCTCCGAACCGACCCTCAGTCGGTGTGATCGTGGGGGTCGAGCGTCTGGGGGCACAAGTCCTGGACCGACGTCAGCGACGGCGACCCAGAACAACGATGATCGTGAAGGCCGTCACGATCAACGCGACGACGTTGGGCACCACCAACGGCACATCTCCCGATGCCAGGCCGTAGGCCGCCCAGAGCGCGAACCCGACCTCGAGCACTCCGAAGTACCCGACGGAGACCCCCTCCGAGGAGCCCCGCCGCCGGATCTCCCGCACCTGGAGCAGCGGCGAAAGAGCCATCATGAATCCCCATGTCGCGGCCGCGACGCCGAGCGCTGTGGACACTGTCGCACCTCCGTATCCGTAGATCGTGCGCTCGGGCGAGGTCACGCTCACTCCCGCGCCGCGAGAGGAAGAGCGCAAGCGTGACGGTCTCAGGCTATACAAAGTGAGCCATCAAGGCACTCGGGTACGAGGTCATCGCGCTGGGTTTCATCCCGACGCGGGGCGGTCCGGCCCCGGCGTGATCGCAGGGGCCGGACCGCTGGTGTTAGACCCCAATCCCGGCTGCGCGCAGGTTCTTGCCCACGGCCTCCATCGTCTCGCCCAGCGCGTCGGTCGGGCTGAACTCGACGATCTCGGTGCCGGCGTAGAGGTTGGGCGTGTGGCCCGGCGGCACGAAGTACGCGTCACCGGCCTCGAAGGTCTCCTCGCCGGCCGCTGACCGGAACGACAGCTTGCCCTTGATCACGTAGCCCCAATGCGGGCACTGGCAGCGATCGTCCGGGAGCCCTCGAAAGAACTCGGCGAGGTCGGCGTCGGAGTCGTAGGACTCGAAGCCGACCGTGTAGCCGCCTGTGAGGTTCTCGTAGCGGCCCTCGAACCCCTCGACCGTGACCGTCTCCGACGCGGTGTGTCTCGAAGCGCTTGGCATTTCCACCCCTCAGTCGTCCCACGCCTGGACGCCGTCCCAGCGGGCGATCTTGCCGTCGCGGAGCGTCACCAACGCGTGCTCGACGACCTGGCGGCCGTCGGGATAGGTGCACACCATTCGCACCGCGCCACGGTCGCCCGACAGGAACCCGTCGGCGACCTCCATGCGGATGCCGCGGCGCTCGAGGTCCTCAGCGAGCGCGACGAGCTCGGCCCGGCCGCGGTGGACGCCGGGTGCCGCCGGGGGCGTGCGCTGGTCGATCTCGGTGAACTCGACGTCCTCGGTGACGAGCTCGGCGATCTTTCCGCCGCCCGTCTGCGCGGCCGCCCGCAGATCGTCGATCGTCACAGCTGCTGTGATGCTCATGACCACTCCTCTTAGGTGATGGCTATTGCCGGGACCCGCCGGGCGCCGGTCTGACGTCCGGCGAGTCGATCCGGTGTCAGTGCACGCTAGGAGCCGCCGCAGGCCGCGTCATGAGTGTGTGCACGCATCGGCGTCGCCCGCCACACGTAAATCGGCTCACGCAATCCGCTCGACCAGCGCGTACGAAGCCGCCGCGGCCCGGGCTGACTTGCCAGCCGCGCCGATCTTGTCGTAGATGTTCGACACGTGGCGCTCAACCGTGCGGATACTGAGAAACAGCTCCGCGGCGATCTCCTGGTTGGAGCGACCGCGGGCGATCAGCCTCAGCACTTCGAGCTCGCGCGGACTCAGACCAGCGCCGTCGGAGGCCGAGGACGCCGCGGCACCCAACGCGGACAGCTCCGACGCCGCCGTGCGCAACTCGTGCGCCGCGGCACGCTCCTGACCAAGAACCGCCAGCACCGCGCCGAGTTCCTGACGCGCACGAGCTGCCTCGTAGCGCCCTTCGCTCGTGCCGAACAGATCGACGGCGTCCTCCAGCAGCCGGCGAGCATCCTCCAGGCGCTGCTCGCCGGCCGCGAGAACACCGGCCGCGAGCGCCGCCGAAGCGCGGACCGGAGCAGTTCCGATGCGATCGGCCACCACCGCCAGCTCGCCGCACGCCGCACGGGCCGCGTCGAGATCGCCCGTTCGCACCGAGGACCGCGCGAGCAACTCCAGCCCGCCGGCGCGTTCCGTCACGAGCTCCGGCGGCACCCGGCGCAGATATCGCTCGGCCGCCTGCGACGCCTGCTGGGCATCGCCGCGATCAAACGCGAGCGCGCCGCCCACGAGCGGCGCGAGCCAGTGGCCTTCGGCCTGAGCCAGGAGATCCCCGGCGTCTGTGAGACGACCTTGGCGACGTCGCAACTCGGCGAGTCGCACGAGCGAGTCCGCGACACGCAGCCGATGGATCGCGGCGAGCGGTCCGAGATTCCCAACCAGCTGCGCCTCGGCATCGGCCCAGGCACCACGCCAGATCAGGACGTCCGCGTAATGCGCCCGGCAGGCCGCGAACGTGAGCTGATCCGACCAGCGCTCGCAGAACTCCCGCACCTGATCGCACCACTGGCTCGCGCGGTTGTAGTCGCGCACCCGCTTACACGCATCGATCAACGCGCAACAGGTCATGCTGATCGCGTCGGGATCATCGACCTCACCGCCCACGGCAGCGGCGGTGGCCTCGTCGAGCAGCCCCATTCCCCGCTCGACCTCGCCGGCGCAAACGAGCGCGAGGCCCTCGATCGCCAGCGCCATCATCTCCATGTCGAACGCGCTCGCCGCCCGCGCATACTGCTGCGCCTCTCTCGCCGTGGCCAGCGCACGCTGCAGGTCCTTGTCCATTACCAGCGCGACGTTCGCGCGCACGCACATCGTCAGCGCGCCTTCCGCCGTCGGCTCGAGACCGTCCAGCAGCCGCTCGGCGCGCGCGAGCCACCCCAACGCGACCGCAGGCTCCATCCGAAAGTAGATCTCGCCGAGCGCCAGCTGCAGGGCGGTCCGCGCCGCGGACCGACGGTCGTCCGCCCGACGATAAAGCCGGTACGACTGGGTCATCGCGCGGAACATCGGGCCAGTCGCCCCGAGCCACCGGCTGGCGATGCCCAATCCCTCCAGCGCGGCCGCCGTTTGGCCCTCCGCCAGCGCCCGCTCAAACGCCCGCCGTGCCTCCTCCCAGCGCCCATCCGAAAGCGCTTCGCGCCCCTCCAGCAGCGGATCCACGACCGCCCCCATACACCCCTCAGGTTACCTCTCATGAAACGGCGGGGCGGGCGGCGTGGTCGACACCGAGTCGCCGCTCCCGCCCCGCCGCGGTTTCAGCCAGTCGATGAGGCTGCAGCCGTGATTTCGGTGCCCGCGGGGGAGAGCACGTACCCCGGCGATTCCGCGGAATCGTGCAACGTGCCGGTTGCGTTTCTGCCGGAACGGACTGCTACTCCCTTTCGTCGGCGTAGATGTCGCGGAAGTCGGACTGGCCCGATTAGGGGATCCGGTTACGGCGTTCACCCCATACCGGACTCGGAGCCTAGCTGGAACCGTGGAAACACCCGGCGGCCACTCCGGCCGCCACGAGTCCGGAGGAATCATGCACAACGAAGATCAACGCACGGGGCGGGCAGCTCCCCCTCGCGGTGGGTTCGCGCGCGCCGCGATCAAGCTGTCCGCGGCGGCGGCCATCCTGCTCGCGGGAGCAGCGCCCGCCGCGGCCTGGAGCAATGGGTCATCGCATCACCACGGCCAGCGGCATCACGATCCCGCGATCAAGCTGGTCGCGATCACACCTCAGGCCGGCGACACCGCGGGCGATGGAGGGACGTTCAACGTCGACCTCGCGCTGCTCGCCCAGAACCAGAATGGCAACAACCAGCTATCGGCCGCCAACGGATACCACTCAGGGCTCAACCTTCCCCCGGCCACGACTTTCGGCCCGGGAATGCCTGACCCCGACGTGCCTGGACTCGTCGTGACGCTCTCGACCACGCCGCAGGCGGCCGGTGGCCCGAATGCCAACCTGGCCGGTGTATTCCAGCTGAACGCCACCGCGAAGAGCCACGGGCTGGAGCAGGTTTTCAGCGACTGGGAGGTCGGCTCGCCCGGCTTCTTTGGCCTGAACCAGCAGGCCACGCTGACTGCCTACGTCGTCAACGGCACCGCCCCTGGGATCGTCACCGGCAACGAACGGCCGATCTCGAATGTCATCAAGGAGACGTTCACGATCGGCGGGTGACCGTCGGAGGCGATGGACTCTTGCTCGCAACACCGAGAGGGCCGCTGTGTCAGAAGCAGCGGCCCCTCGGCAGCGTGGGCTGTGCGGCGCTTGTCTTGCACTATGTAACGGCATACGAGATGAACTCGAGCAGGCTGCCGTCGGGATCTCGGAAGTACACGCTACGGCCTTCGCCCTTGGCGCCGTTGCGAGGCACCGGACCCTCCGTGACACGGACGTCGTTGCGCTCAAGGTGCGACAGGGCATCTTCAATCCGTCCGGGCCACTCGAAGCACAAGTCGCTGTTGCCCGGAGCGACTGGTGCGCGGGCCAACGGATGGGCGTCGACTCCCGGCCCGTGCACGTTCAGCTGCTCTGACCCGAACCTGTACGCCCGCGCGCTACCTCCGCGCTCGACGAGCTCTGCGCCGAGCACGTCCCGGTAGAAGGAATTCGAGCGGTCCCAGTCAGAGACGTGGATCACGCAATGGTCGAGCTTCACGATTGGCTGACGCATCAACGTAGAGTAAGCCTGCCGCCTCGCGCGCGATCGCCGGGTATCCATTCCGTCCGGATGGCGATGCCACGTCATGGCCGCTGCTCCCTCATCTAACTACTTGCCCGGATAAACGGATGGGTCAGGCGGCGGTTGCTTTGCTGTGGAGGTCAGCAGCGCGAACGCGGCTTGCCGGCGGCCGATTCGGTTTTGGTCGCGCAGCCGGACGACGGCGTCGGCGAGTCGGCCCGTTGTTCCGGCGTGTCGATCTAGATCGATGGCGGGAAGTTCCATGAACTCGTCGGCGAGGTGGTCCAGCGGGCGGTCGGTGAGGCCGTCGAGCTCGTGGATCGTCTGATGGGCGAGCTGGGCGACGTGCGCGCGAGCGAGTCGCGCTTCGGAGGGGTCCCGATGCTCGCCGCAGCAGTGCTTGGTCTTGCGGCCAGAGCCGCACCGGCAGGGCTGGTCGCGTCCTGGTCCTGTCGCGCATCTCCTCGTAGCTGAGCTTCGCTCCGGCGAAGTAGGCGTGCTCGGCCGCCGGGGGTTGTGTCGCTGTTTTCGCCGAGTTGCTCGCGCACCAGGTTGATCATGAACGCGGGGTCGATCACCCAGATCGAGGCGGCGAAGTCCTGCCCGCATAGATCGCGGCTGACCGTTTCGGCGGTGAGAACCTCGATCATCCGCGGCTCCTCGAGCAGCGGTCCGTCGACCGCGAGCTCGCGCTCGCCGGCGGTCCTCGCCGTCCGCCAGCTCCGTGTCCCGGTCGGACACCCACAGCTTTGTGTGCTTGGCGTGCAGACCTCGTGGATGGCGACTCCGAATGTGGCCAGGCTGCGGTGCGGCTCGAGCGTGCCGGCGAGGATCTGCTGCCGGCTTCCGAGCAGGCGGTCGGAGTCCAGGTAGACGGTGTGGGGGGTCAGCACGACCCGGCCGGGGTCGGCGAGGCCGGGGCCGGCCGCCGACCACACCGGGAGCAGCCGCTGCAGGATCAGCGTCTAGTGGTCCGATAGCGCCTGGTACACGGGGTAGGGCCGCCCGCGCTGGGCGATCGCGCGTGAAAGCTCGCGGCCGAACGTGCCGCCCTCGCTCGGCCGCTTGGTCTTCGCGGTGTTCATCCGGCGAGCGCGCGCGGGTAGCCGTGCAGGTTGGGGATCTTCGAACTCGGCCCCACCCGCAAATGCCGTGGCCGGCTGGACCTGGGTCCCGTGTCGGCGTACGCTCACCACGAGGCAGACTGGGTGGTCACCGCCGATCAGCGACAGAGCGTCCTCGTCGGACGTGGCAACGAATTAGCCGAGTTCGAGCGAGGACTCGATCGGCTCGAGGACGGCAAGCCGTGGTTGTTGCAGATCATCGGCGAGCCAGGGATCGGCAAGTCGCGCCTCCTGCTCGAGCTGAGACAGCGTGCCGACGCACGCGGCTATCTCGTGCTCGAAGGACGGGCGTCGGAGTTTGAATACGACCTGCCGTTTGCGGTCCTGCGCGATGCGTGCAACGACTATCTCGGATCGATCGATCGAGCCATGCTCCGGTCGCTTGGTCCCGATGTGCTTTCGGAACTGGCGGCGGTATTCCCTTCTCTTGGTGCGGTGGTCGATGACGTCGCCCCGCCCAGCGGCGCCGGGCACGATCGCTACCGCGTGCATTATGCAATTCGGACCTTGTTCGAGCGGTTAGCTGATCGAAAGCCGATCGTCGTCGCGCTTGACGACGTCCACTGGGCCGACGCCGCCTCGGTCGAGGTGATCGGCTACCTGCTGCGGCGCTTCCGTGGCCCCCTATTCGGCGCGCTGGCAGCCCGTCAGCGCCCAGCGCGGCTGGGGCCAGTCCTCGACGCCGCGACGCGCGCGGGCTACGGTGAGCGGGTCGAGCCTGCACCGCTGAGCGCACAAGAAGCCGAGCAGCTGATGAGTCCCCTGCTCGATGCGAGCCAGCGCGCGGATCTCTATCGCCAGACTGGAGGGAATCCCTTCTACTTGGAACAGCTCTCGCGTGCGGGCTGGCGCGTTCACGGAAAGAGCGGGCTCGCGCCCGCGCATCACACCGATGAGTGGTCACCGCCCGCGGCCGTGTCGGCGTCGATCCGCGACGAACTCGCGGGACTGTCGCCCGAGGCGCGTGCAACTCTCGACGCCGCTGCGATCGCGGGCGAGTCGTTCGAGCCTCAACTGGTGGCGGCGATCGCCGAGCGCCCGGAATCGCTGACGCTCCCGGCTCTCGACGATCTGCTCGCCGTCGCTTTCATCCGCCCCACTGACGCGCCGCGACGGTTTCGCTTCCGCCACCCAATCGTGCGCCGGCTCGTGTATGACGAGTTGCCCCGTGCATGGCGGCTCGGTGCCCACACGCGCGCGGCCGCTGCGCTGATGGACTCTCAAGCTCCGGCCACCGAGGCTGCCCTCCACATAGAGCGCTCGGCCACGGCGGGCGACGAGTCCGCGATCGGGGTGCTGATCGAGGCTTCGCGCTCGGTCGCTCCGCGAGCCCCGCTCACGGCGGGTCGGTGGCTGCGCACAGCTGTCCGGCTACTGCCGCCCGGGTTCGACCCCAACGAGCGCCTTGAGCTGCTCTGCGAGGCCGCCGGTGCGCTCGCCTCGGCTGGTGCCGACGAGGAGTCGGTGGCGGAGTTTGAACACGCGCTGGCCGTTGCGCCGCCCGGTCAGACACGCGCGAGGGCCGATCTGACCGCCAAGCTTGCCGAGGCGCGTTGCCGGATCGGGCAGCCGTTCGAGTCGCGGGCGCTCCTGCTCGAGGCTCTCGATTCGCTCGAGGAGCGCCGCGGGCCGGTCGCCCAAGCCGTGCGGCTCGAGCTCGCGATCGATCATTACTGGCACCGCGAGTTTGAACAGCTGCGGCCGCTCGCCGAGCAACTACTCTCTGACGCCCGCAAGCAAGGCGATTTGCCGATCGTCGGGCTCGCAGCGGCGCTGCGGAGCCTCGCCAGCAGCGCCGAGCAACGCACCGACGAAGCGCTAGGCGACTTGGCGGAAGCCGAGTCTGCGCTGACGGCGTTGACCGACGAGCAGCTGGCCGACCGGGTCCGTCTCGGCATCTACATCGGGCTGGCGGCGTTGAGGTTGGAGCGCGTCGAGGACGTCTTTGGTCACGTTCAACGCTGCTACCAGGTCGCCCGGCTCACCGGCCAGGACGCAATGCTGCACCCGTGGCTCTGCGTCACGGCCTGTGCGCGCGTGCTGAAGGGTGAGCTCGGGCCTGCCCGACGAGACGCTGAACAGGCCATAGATACAGCTCAACTCCCAGGTGAGGATTGGCGCACGATCTGGGCGCTGGAGGCCGACGCAATGGCGGCGTTCTGGGCGGGCGACGTCGACCGTGCGCTGGCAAGCGCCACGGAGATGGTGACGCGTTCGGGGCGAAGCCGTTACGGCTTCCTGACACCCGCCGCGCGCGTCCAGCTGGGCGGCGCGCTCTACCTCTCAGGTGATGTCGCCGGCGCCGTGAGCGAGCTGAACGCGTTCGACAACGAAGCAGACCGGAACCTACTCGACCTTCACGCCGGATACGGATGGGAAGTGCTGAGCCGTTCGCATTTGGCGCTCGGCGATCTCGACGCCGCAGACGACGTGTCTGCTCGCGCCGAGATGAGAGCCGATATGTCCGGCCTGTCGCTCCACCGGGCCGGCGCGCGCTGCGTTCGCGGCTTGACTGCACTCGCACAAGGCGACTGCGTCGCGGCGCTCGATTTTGCCCGCGAAGCCGCTGCGATCGCAGACCGGGCGGGCAATCCGCTGGTCGGAGCCCGGGCAAGGATGCTCGCCGGTCGCGCGCTCGCGGCCGCGGGGCAGCAAGATGCGGCCATCACCGAACTCGAGCGCGCAGAGGCGGAGCTGTTCGCCTGCGGCGCCGCGAAGGAAGCCGCCGCTGCGGCACGCGAGCTCCGCAGGCTCGGACAGCGGGTTCTGCGCCGAAACCGGGCGCGAAGCGTCGGCACTGACGGCGTTGGGGCGCTGTCCTCTCGCGAGCGCGAGGTAGCCGACCTCGTCGCGCGCGGCGGTACGAACAGAGATGTCGCGGCGGCGCTGTATCTGAGCGAGAAGACGATCGAGAGCCACCTAGCGCGCATCTACGACAAGCTTGACGTCCACTCGCGTGTCGCGCTCACAGCGATCATCCTGCGCGACCGGGCCGGCTGAGCGCACGCAGCGCCGAAGCGTCTTGTGAGGCTTTAGGTACGGGGACGTGGGAGCGGCTGTCTCCTATCGGTGCCGGTCGTCGTCGCTGATTTTCAGGGCGAGCGCTACCTCGTCGCAATGCTCGGCCCGGACGCTAACTGGGTCCGTAACGCGCATGTCGCCGGGCGCCGATCCTACGGCGGCACCCGGACTCGCGCACGCGAGCCCACATCCCCGTCGACTGGCGCCCGGCTTCTGGCCGGAATCGACCTGGCGCCGCAACGCGGCGACCTGCTCGCGGTCCTCAGCGCTCAGCGCCGTGGGCCGCTCGGGGCGGCGAACGCCCCCCCGGATCGCCAACGCCAACCCCCTTTTCACGGGTTCTTCTCCGCGCGAGTCGGCTGCCAGACCGACGGCTTCTACGGAGTCGACCTGGCCGGGCTCGGCATCAGACACTCGACTCCGTGATCAGACCACCGACCGGCGTTCCGTATGGTGAGACACTCAGGTCACGCGCCCAGCATCGACCGCGGCGAGGAGCCCGCAGATCGATGCTGGGACGGTGACGAGATGGCCGGGGGGCGCTAGCGGACGGTACGCGGCAGCGCGAGGAGGCCCGGACGATTTAGCCGAAGGCCACGCCGCGCCGAGTGCCAAGTGCGCCGCGTGTGGCTTGGGTCGTCGTTGACGATCGTGCCGACGCCGTGGCCGTCGATGATTGTCGCGTTGGCGGTGGCGCTCGAGAGGTTCACCGCAAACGTTTCATCCGGCTCTTTGGTGCGGTCTCCCTTGACCAGGACAGTCACTGTCTCGGCGGTCTCGCCGGGAGCGAAGGTCACCGCCCCGCTTGTGCGAGCGTAGTCGCTCGGGGCGGTCGCCGTGCCGTTGGCGGTCGCGAAGTCGGCCGTCACCGGCGTGGCCTGGGCCTGGTCGAGCGAGACGGTGAACCGGAACGCCGTCTGGCCCGCGTTGCCCTCGGCCATCCTCACATCGTTGATCGAGATCCGCGACGGCGGCACGACCACCGGTTGGTCGTCGTTGACGATCGTCCCCACGCCTTGCGCGTCGGCGATCGCCGCGTTCCCGGCGGCGTTGGCAACGTTGACGTTGAACGTCTCATCCGGCTCCACCGTGGTATCGCCGTTGACCTGCACGGTCACCGTCTTGGCCGTCTCCCCGGGCGCGAACGTCACCGTCCCCTGGCCGGCGGCGTAGTCACTGGGCGCCGTAGCCGTCCCGTCCGCGGTCGCGAAGTCGACCGTCACCGGCGCGGACTGGGCCCGGTCGAGCGAGACCGTGAACCGGAACGCGGTCTGCCCCGCGTTGCCCTCGGCCATCCGCACGTCACCGATCGAGATCCGCGACGGCGGGGCGGGCGGCGTGGCCGCGTCGACCGCCAGCCCCTCGGGCTCGCGGGCCCCGGTGATGAAGGTCTGATTGACGGCGGTACCGTCGAGGTTGGCGCGCCCGACCGCGCCGTCGGCACCGTCCGCCGTGTTCGGGATGTTGAAGTCGGTCCAGTAGACGTGCGCCGAATCGACGGCCACCGCGAGCGGGAAGCGGGCGCCCACGACGAAGTTTGGGTTCACCCCGGTCGCGTCGAGGTTGGCGCGCCCGATCGCCTGGGCGAGGAGGTCCGTCCAATAGATGTGCGCTGCATCGACCGCAATCCCAAACGGTTGGCCGCCGGGGCTCACATCGAGGAAGCTCTGGTCGACGCCGGTGCCGTCGAGGTTGGCGCGCCCGATCGCGTGGCCGCTGGGGTTGGTCCAGTAGACGTGCGCGCGGTCGACCGCGACCCCGGAAGGGTTGTCGGCGCTCGTGATGATGAAATTCTGGTCGACGCCGGTGCCGTCGAGATTGGCGCGTCCGATCGTCCCGACGACGCTCAGCACCGATACGAGGTCGGTCCAGTAGATGTGCCCTCCATCGACCGCGAGCGAATCGCCGGTGACGCCGGTGATGAAGCGCTGGTTGGCGCCGGTGCCATCGAGGTTGGCGCGTCCGATCGTGTGGTCCTGGTCGTTGATCCAGTAGACGTGGGTTGCGTCAACCACGACGCCGGTGGGAAGGGAGGCGCCGCCGACGAAAGCCTGGTTGACCGCGGTGCCGTCGTTGTTGGCGCGCCCGATCGTCGTGCCGACAGTACCGGACGCTGGGCCGACGGCGTTGCTCCAGTAGACCGACGCGCCGGCCTGGGGGGCGAGGGCCAGGGCTAGCAGGGCGAGCGCGGCTAGCAGCAGCGCCCCACGGACGCTGCGACGAGACAGTAAGGGCGGTGACGCGAGGCGGCCGCTGGGAGGCATGGCTTTCTCCTTTGTTTCATGAGCTGATTGCGTGTACAACCGACAAGGTGCCGTCACTCGCGGAGATCCGGTATGGGGTGAATCCCCGAATCGGAGCCCCGAACCGGTGTGTGCTCCCGTCGTTCTACGAGGTAGACCACGAGCCAGAGCTCGCCCGCGCGATCGAGGTGAGCAAAGCGCTCCGCGGGCTGATCGCCGTCCACAACCAACTCCCCGCCGCGACCACAAACGCGATCAAGATCCTCAACCAAGCCGCCGCTGACACCCGGTCACGACGCGCCTCGCGTCCCCCAACCCACTCGCGCTAGAACCGAAGCCTCAGGAGTAGCCGGCGCACTCGGCCGCATCCTCGCGCTCGTCCACCCGGCCATCGCCGATGGCACGTGGGAGCGGCTCAAGGCCTGCCGACGCGACACCTGCGGCTGGGCCGTCTACCGCCACTCGAAGAACCGATCCGGACGCTGCTGCCACCCAGCGACCTGCGGCAACCGCGAACGCGCCGTCGCGTCGCCCACGGCTAATCACCGCAACGGCGCCAACCGCAAGCCCAAGACACGACGGACACCAACCAACGCGACGCGGCCGCACCTCAGGCCGCCGCACAGGGGCACGCAACCCGGCGGACGCGCCGCTCACACATCGCGCAGAGGCGGATCCGGCTGTCGGATTCGGCCAAACTGCAACACCCAGGCGCGAGCCTGCCGCACCTTGGCAGGATTAGAGCCTGTGAGTGACTGCCTTGCTTGTGATCTGAGCGCAGGCGTGGTTCCGGTGCCTGGCGGCCTGATCTTCGAGACCCAAGGTTGGCGCGTCGAGCACTGCGTCGGCCCGCTCGGCGTCGGGACGCTCGTGGTGAAGCCGAAACGTCACCTGCTCTATCTGGCGGACATCACTGAGGACGAGGCGCTCGAAATGGGACCGCTCCTGAGGAACACCGCCACGGCCGTGCGGGATCTGACCGAGGCCAGCCAGGTGTATGTCTGCCTGTGGTCGCATGGGCCGGTACATATCCATTACGTCGTGCAGCCCGCCTTGGCCGAGCCCATCGCGGAGTTCGGCGTGTACGGGCCGCGACTGCAAGCAGTGATGTTCGCGCGAGGGGGGTCGGTTGATCGTCGCGGCGCCGCGGCTTTCGCTGAGCGCGCGCGGTCGTGGTTTTCGCACCGACCGTGACTGTGGCCTGGGCCGCCCAGCGGCTTTCCGAGTTCCGGGGTTGCTTGAATCCCGCGGATGGCCGTCAACCCGCGTCGTCGATCCAGGTCGCTGCCCGGCCACCTTCCGGAAGCCGCGCCAGGGGAGGTGCTCGTCTGGACCGATGGCGCGTGCCAGCGCAATCCGGGCCCTGGCGGGTGGGCGGCGCTGGTCTGCTGGGAGGATGGGGTGGTCGAGCAGTACAGCGGTGGGCTGGCCCACACGACGAACAACATCATGGAGATGACCGCCGCGTTGGAGGGCTTGCGCGCGCTGCCGCCCGGGTCGCGCGCGTGCGTCGTGACCGACTCGCGTTACCTGCACGACGGCATGACCTCTTGGATGGCCGGCTGGAAGCGCAAGGGCTGGAAGACGGCTTCGGGTGACCCGGTCAAGAACAAGGAGATCTGGGTTCAGCTCGACGATGCGGCGTCAGACCACGAGCAGGTTCGCTGGCACTGGGTCAAGGGGCACATCGGGCACGCGCTCAATGAGCGAGCCGACTTGCTGGCGGTCGCCGCCACGCGTGACGCTGCTCGGTCCGTGCTCTGAGGTCCGCCCGCCGGCGGAGCTCAGTCGGAGCAACTAGCCCGCGACCCGGCCGCTCAGGTCCCGGGCGGGGGCCGCAGAGCGCGCTACGGCGCAGCAGCTGGACGGTGTGCAAATTCACCATCAGTTGTGTAGAGCGCTCTCGCTTGTTGGGCGACAGGGCGCCGGTTCGATCCCGGCCGGTCGCCCTGACGGTTTGACTTCCGCCGTCTCCATCTCCGTCGTGGCCTCCGTGGTGTTCAACGGCGAGCACGCGCCCCTTGTAAGGCCGAGGCGCGGGTTCGACTCCCTCCGCCTGCACTCACCCAACCACCGAGAAGGGGACCCTCAACGGACTCACGGGCGCGACACCGAGGACGAGGTGTCGTTTTGCGCCAACGGTCAAGCCCCGACTACTACCGGGAGCGCTGAGCCGCTCTCACTGGGACCCCGATTTCGGGGTCCTCACCCGCCTCCGTAGCTCAGAGGAAGAGCACCGGGCTTCGAACCCGGCGGGCAGAGGTTCGACTCCTCTCGGGGGCGCTGGACACCGTGGCCGAGGGGTTTCAGGCACGCGCCTGCAAAGCGCGCCACGGCGGTTCGAGTCCGCCCGGTGTCTTGCCGAAATAGCAACCGCCAACGAGGATGTGATCAACGATGAAGATCAAGACGTTCGGCTCGGTGGACGACCGGAGCCTGAAGCAGCTCGAGCGTTGCATGGCCGCGGGCGACGCCGAGTACGGCGTTCTGTGCGCCGACCATCACCCGGGCTATAGCCAGCCGATCGGCGGTGCGGTTGCCCACGAGGGGTACGTCTCCCCGTCCGGCGTGGGCTACGACATCGGCTGCGGTAACAAGGCCGTCCAGACCGACCTGACGCGAACCGATCTGGAGCACCTGGGTGGCGTCGCCAAGATCATGCGCGAGATCACCCAGCGGGTGTCGTTTGGCATGGGCGTCCCGGCGCGTGAGCGGGCCGATCACGAGGTGCTCGAGAAGATCCGTGCTGCGGGCTTCGAGCCCCAGCGCAAGCTGGCGGGCCTGGCCGAGTCGCAGCTGGGCACGGTCGGCTCGGGTAATCACTATGTGAACCTGATGGAGGACGAGCAGGGTCACGTGTGGGTCGGCGTGCACTTCGGCTCGCGCGGCTTCGGCCACAAGACCGCGTCGGGCTTCCTGGCACTGGCCCAGGGTCTGGCGTTCGACGCGCGAGCCGTCGAGGGCGAGATGGACTCACCTCCGGTGCTGCTCGAGCTCGGGACCGAGCTCGGCGATGCCTACATCGAGGCGATGCAGCTCGCGGGCGAGTACGCCTACGCCGGCCGCGACTTGGTCGTCGGCAAGGTGCTCGAGATCCTGTCGGCCCATCCGGTGCACGAGGTGCACAACCACCACAACTTCGCGTGGCGGGAGGAGCATCTCGGCCGCACTTACTGGGTGATCCGGAAGGGCTGCACGCCGGCCCGTCCGGGCCAGGAGGGGTTCGTCGGCGGCTCGATGGGCGACGAGTCGGTCATCCTCGAGGGCGTCGCGTCCGGCGAGGCGGAGGAGTCTCTGTTCTCGACGGTCCACGGCGCCGGCCGGGTCATGAGCCGCACACAGGCCGCTGGCCGCGTTCGCCGCCGCAAGCGGTGGGCCTGCAGCGACCGCGACTGCGACCGCATGTTCGACATCGACGCGGTCGGCTCGCGGAACGCCGCGCCGAAGCGGGGCGTCTGCCCCGATCACCCCGACGCGCGCCTGATGAAGGTGTGGGTCGAGGAGCAGCTCAAGCCGGGCAAGGTCGACTGGCCCGCCGTGCAGGCACGCCTGCGCGAGGAGGGCATCGTCCTGATCGGCGGCGGCGCCGACGAGGCACCGGAGGTGTACAAGCGCCTGCCGGACGTCCTCGACGCCCACGCCGGCTCGATCCGCGTCAAGCAACACGCTGCGCCCGCTCGGCGTGGCGATGGCCGGACGTGACGTCTACGACGCGTACAAGGACTGAGGGGCCGCGAGCGGCCCCTCATTTCGTTCACTGGTCATCGGCCGCCTGATGAGCGAGGCTGGCTACTCGCGCGAGCCCCATCGCGGGTGCTTTGCGGACAACGGTCTCCAGCAGGCGGGCCGCGTGCTCGCGCTTGCCGGACGCGCGAAGCGCCTCGGCCAGCCGGCGTCGGTGACTGGTCGCCCAGATCAGGGCTCCGGCGCGATCCTCTCGCTCGATCGCGTGCTCGTAGCGGTTGATGGCCGTATCGAGGTCGCCGCGAAGCTCGGCCAGGGACCCGAGTGCTCCGTCCACGCTGCCGAGACACATGATCGCTCGGGCCGATACGACGATCCGGTCGCTGAACGGAACGAGGAGCTCCTCTAGTTCGGCCCCGACTTCGAGGTCACCGAGCAGCCGCGCCGCTTCGCTGAGCTCCTTGGTCGCCGAAAGCCAGTTGGTGTCGCGCGGCCAGGTGCCGGGCGCACCGGCGGAGCGCTGCGCCGCGAGTTCCCGTCGGGCTTCGTCGTCGTCGCCCGCCGCTGCGAGGGCCCAGGTAAGGAGGGCCCGGTACGCCCATCCGGCAGGTGAGGCGCGGACTCTGTCGGTTTGCCACAGCAGGTCGATCTCGTCCGCGCGCTCATCGGCGACCGCCAGGATGAAGTGGAGTCGCTCGACGAACTGGACGTTCGGATCCCGCGCCTCGCGCCCAAGCCTGACCGCCTGGCGCTGGAGCTCATGGGCTTGCTCCAGGCGGCCGGCCAGTAGGGCGCGCGCGGCTCGCCAGGCCGGCACGTACCAGGCGTAGGCGGAAAGGGGCATTCGGGCCGCGGTCGCCGCATAAGCGTCGAGCTCTCGGTCCACGCCCGCTCCGTCGCCGAGCTCCTCGAGATCGACGATTCTCCAGGTGCGTGCCTGAAGCTCGAGGGCCGGATCCTCGCCGCGCAGCGCCAGCGCCAGCATTTCGCCGGCCAGAGCGAGCCTCTCTCGCGTATGGTCGGGCCCCCACAGCACGACGTGACGCGCGCCCAATGTCGCGGCGAGGGTCCGGGGGGCGCCAACCGCGCGCGCGGTCGTGAGCGCCTCGCTCGAGAACACCTCCCGGCGAGCCGGGTCCTCCTCGTACGCAAGTTCGACCGCGAGGCGAGCCTTCAATCGGGCAGACAGTTCCGCGTCGCCGGGCTGCAGTTCGGACAGGGCCTCCTCGAGTATCGCCAATCGGGTGTGGTCGGCCGCGACTATCGCGACCGCCGGTCCAGCCAGGCCGAGGACGGCGCGCGCGAGCAGCGCGCCGTCGTCGAGACGACGCACCTGCGAAAGAGCAGCCTCGAAGTTCAGCTTGGCGTCGTCGGCTCGATCGGCGGCTTGGAGAGCCTCTCCCAGCGCGACGCGGAGGCGACTCCGTACCGCCGGCGCCGCGCCTGACCCGTCGCATGCGTCAACGCTGCGCGCAAGCAGCTCGGCGGCATCGGCCGGCGCGTGAGTTCGCATCAACTCGACGGCCGCCTGTTCCGCTAGCTCGGCGACACGCTCCACGTCGATTATGGGCAACGCGGCCAGCGCGTGCCCGGCCGCCGCCGCGAGGGCGTCGTCGGGGCCGACCTGTACTCGCGGCTCGAGGGCCTCCAGGGCACGCGCGTGCAAGGCCGCGCGCTGACCTGGGGTGAGCCGAGAGGTCAAAGCCTCCTGAACCAGCGCGTGCACGAATGCGACTTGTCCGGGGCGGTCCACTGCATATGTGACGAGGTGAGACTGGGTCGCGGAATCGAGGCCGGCGAGCACTTCGTCGATTCCGATCCGGGCAACGGCGGCCGCGAGCGTCGGGTCAAACTCGCGACCAAGAATCGCGCCGGCTTCGAGCGTGCGCTCGACGCTCGGGCCCAGTGACCGGACGCGCGAGACGATCAGCTCCGCTACATCGGCGGGCATGGCCGTGGCGGTGCGGGTCAGGCCCGCGTCGAGCAGCGCCTCGATGAAAAACGGATTGCCGTCCGTGCGCGCCACGAGCGCTTCCAAATCGCTCTCCGCCAGCGTTGCCGAGTGGCCGCGGCCCACGACGATCGCGGCGGCTTCGCTTCGGCCGAGCCCGGCGAGCTCGATGCGGTCCAGCCTCGCGTCGCGCGCGATCGCGCTCAGCGCTCCGGCCAGCCGCGTGTTGCGCCCGGCGTGTCCGAGCCGTGCCGTGAGAAGGGCCAGGATGGGGACGGCTGCATCGCGATGGGCGAGATGGCGCAGGAAGGCGAGCGTTTCGGGGTCCGCCCAATGGACGTCATCCAGTACGAGCAAGAGGGACCGCCCGTTCGCCGTCTCTTCGAGAGCGGCCGCGAACTCGGCTCGAATCTGGGCGCGCGCCGTCGCGTCGCCGATCAGCGTTCCCATGGGAGCGACGGGAGCTTGAACCGCAACAGCTTCGAGGGCTTCGATGATCGGGCCGTACGGCCTGGCGGCATCGTCCTCGGCTGCGCCAGCGAGGACCGGCGCTCCGCCGGCGTGGACCTCGGCCGCGAAGACCGCCGCCAGCCGGCTCTTGCCGATTCCGGGTTCGCCGACCGCAAGGACGAAACCGACACCGCCTCGCTGCACGCCGGCCCACGCCGAGTTGAGGCGCGCCAGCGCGTCGGCCCGACCGACGAACGGCCCGCGCCACCGCGCCGAATCCAGCCTCCTCGGAAACGCGCGCACCTTCGGCTCAGCTGCGACGCGGTGTCCCGTCGGCACGCCAGACGTGACGCGCAGGGACGCCGCGAGACCGCGCGTGGCCGCGGAGGGCGCCAGGCCCAGCTCTCGGCGAAGTCGCTCTGCCAGTCGGTCGTAGACGACGATCGCTCCGGCCCGATCATCGGCGCGGTCCAACGCCGACATCAGATCCCGGTGGGCCGTCTCATCGAACGGATCGCGCTCGGTCCGCTGCCTCAGCCAGCCAATCGCTTCCGCGCGATCACCCCGCGCCTCGGCGCCGGCGGCGAGTTCTGCCAGCGCGGCGTTGACTTGCTCGCGCACTCGATCTCGCTGGCGCAACACCCAGTCGAAGTCGAGATCGGCAAGTACCTCTCCGATGCCGAGCGCCGCGACGGCTTGGGCAGGCTGCCCCAACTCGAGCAGCGCGGCAAACTCGCTCAGGTCGACGACCACGGCGGGTTCCCCGGCCAGCCCCACCGTCTGGCGATCGGCCAACAATGCGGTCGGGGCGGCGACACCGAGCGCGTCACGGACCGCCGAGAGCGCGGTCCGCAGGTTCGCGCGAGCGCTCTCGTCGGTGAAGTCGGGCCACAGCGCGGCCGCGACGCGACCGCGCGCATGGCGACCCGGATGGGTGGCCAGCCATCCCAGCAAGGCACGTGCGGGGCGCCCGGCGGGCGGCTGCAACGGCTCACCGCCCAGCGTCAGCCCCAGCCCACCGACGACCCTCACCCTCAGCATGTTCACAAGCGAGCCTAACGAGCAGATGTCGGCCCCGGAGATCAATTTGCGCTCCGTTTGCGGGCGGCTTGCGTCGCCTTCGGAGACTTGCCTCCGCAAGCCAATCCAACCAAGGAGTGCGAGATGACAACCCAGATCGATGCCACGTCGGCCGTAGCGGAGGACTCGAGGGCCGACGCAGGCGAGGTCGAAGCATTCGCGGGACGGATCGTCGGTGACCTCGCCGCCACCATGACGACGATCTTCTGCTCGCTCGGCGACAAGCTGGGCTTGTTTGCCGCGCTGGACTCGCTCGGTCCGGCGACGCCCGGCGAACTGGCGCAATCCAGCGGCGCGAACGAGCGATACGTCCGCGAGTGGCTCCACGGCCTGACCGCCGCGGGCTACCTCGAGTACGACCGGACCAGCGGTCGCTACAACCTGCCCGCCGCGCACGCCGCGGTGCTGGCTGAGGAGGGCGGCGCGTGGTTCCTCGCCGGTGGCTATCAGGAGCTTGCCGGAATGCTGCCGGCGCTCGGCCGTATCGAGGCGGCGTTCCGCGAGGGCGGCGGTGTGCCCCAGGCCGCGTACGCCGACGACGCCTACGACGGCATGTCGCGCTTCACGCGTGGCTGGTTCGACCATCGGCTGCTCGGCGACTGGCTGCCCACGCTCCCGCATCTGCAGGACCGCCTGGCCACGGGAATCCGTTGGGCCGATGTCGGCTGCGGCGCGGGCCGGGGAGTCATCCGCTTGGCCGAGGCGTTTCCGGCCTCTACGTTCGTCGGCTACGACGCGTTCCCCGCGCAGGTCGAGCGGGCTCGCAACGCCGCCGCGGAAGCGGGCCTGAGCGATCGTGTCCGCTTCGAGGTCGCCGACGCGTCGCATGGCCTGCCCGAGACGTTCGATGTGATCTCGACCTTCGACGTCGTCCACGACGCCGCGGACCCAGCCGGACTCGTCGCCGGGATCCGTCGCTCACTCGCCGACGACGGCAGCTACCTGTGGCTCGAGATCAACTGCGCGGACGACCCCGCCGATAACACCGGCCCGGTCGCCACCGTGATGTACGGCTTCAGCGTTCTCTACTGCATGACGACGTCACTCGCGCAAGGCGGCAGCGGGCTCGGAACCTGCGGCTGCCCCCCAGCGGTCGTCGAGCAGCTGGGCCACTCGGCCGGGTTCGCATCCGTGCGCGAGTTGCCGATCGGTGACCCATTCAATCGCCTGTACGAACTGAGGCCGACCGGAACCGCGGGCAGCTGACCCTCGCCAAGCAGGTGCTCGCTGACCGGCCATAGGCCCGCCCACGCGATCGTCGGCGAGGTGCGCTTTCCGCGCATCTCGCCGCGCGCGGCCTCTTTCAGGTGTGTCGCGATTCCGGGTACGCCGCCGAGTCGCACTCCTCTTCTTTACTTAAGTATTTACTTGTGTTATGCTTGCAAATGTAAGCAACCAAAGGAGGAGGAGATGGAGTCCATCTCAGAACCCACCCCCACGAAGTACCAGCAGGTCACGGTCGACGTTCCCGAGGAGCGAGTGGCGGAGTTCCACGCGTTCTTCGCCCGGTTCCTGGCTGGTCGCGGCCGGCGGGGAAGGCGCGGCGAATATCGCCGCCACGCCCATGGAGGCCGGCACGGGTGCGCCCACCGGCACGAGCGGGCCGAGCGAAGCGAAGCCTACGACGGACCGACCGAGACCCCAGGCCAAACCGCCGAGACCACCGAGGTCTAGCGGATGGCCGACAAGCAGATCACAGTTGCCGTACCGGAGGAGCGCGTGCCGGAGTTCTACGCCTGGTTCGCCGACTTCCTCACGGCCGAACCTGGGTCTGCATCGCCCAGCGAGCGGGGGCGACGCGGCCATCGCGGCCGTCGCCTCCGCTCCGAGGCGAGCGTCTGGACAGCAGACGACGCCGATCAGGCCGCCTGGTTTTACCGCAAGCTGGCACCCCCGGCCCGCGACCTGTTCGACCTGCTTCTCGACGCGCCCGGAGAGCGGTTCGCCGGTGAGACGATCGCCAGACGGCTTGGCCTCGAGAAGGGGGCCCACGGCGTCGCCGGGATCCTCGCCTGGCCGGGTCGGTACTCCCGCCACCTCAACCGAGTTCTCCCGATCAACACCGAGGGCCGAGCGGACGGTGGCACCGATTACTACATCGACCCCGACACGGCCGCCATCTTTGCCGCCGCACGCAAGCAGCCAGACGGCCCGACGCGCAAGCGCCGACCCCGAAGCGCACGCTGAAAAGGGGGCTCCGCCCCCGGAAGCACCCCGTGTGTCCGCGCGCAGCCCCGACGGGCGCGCTCTTGACGTTGTCCGCCACCCGGATCAGGATGCCCGGTATGTCGTTCAGGGGCGGCCGCCTCGAGCGAGGCACAGAGCTCGGCGGCTATCGCATCGAGCAGCAAATCGGGTCAGGCGGGATGGGCATCGTCTATCGCGTGACGAACGTCGCGCTGGGCCGGGTCTACGCGCTCAAGGTGCTGGCTCCCGAGCTGGCCGAGGACGAGCAATTCCGCCGGCGCTTCCAGCGCGAGATGCAGATCGCCGCGTCGATCGATCACCCGAATGTGGTGGGAATCCACTACGCGGGCGAGCAGGACGGCTTCCTGTTCCTCGCCATGGACTACGTGCACGGCGAGGATCTCCGCCAGCTGATCCTCCGCGACGGCGCGGTGGATCCAGCCCGGGCGGTGGGAATCTTGACCCAGGTGGGGTTCGCGCTCGATGCCGCGCACGCCAAGGGCCTCGTGCATCGCGATATCAAGCCTGGGAACGTGCTGCTCACGATCAGGGACGGCGACGAACGCGCGTATCTGACCGACTTCGGACTCGCCAAGCGCAGCAGCACGCTGGCTGAACTCACCGTCGCCGGGAGCATCGTAGGCACCGCCGACTACATGGCTCCGGAGCAGGTGAGGGGCGATCCCTCCGACGTGCGAACCGACATCTACGCGCTCGGATGCGTGTTCTTCCAGATGCTGACCGGCAAGGTGCCCTACGAGCGCGACACGACTCTGGCCACGATGTTCGCGCACGTGAACGATCCGCCGCCCGAACTCGAACCTCCGCTCGTCGACGAGTTTCCCGAGTTCACGCCGGTGGTCCAGCAGGCGATGGCCAAGACGCCCGAGGACCGCTACCTGTCGGCGGGCGATCTCGCGCGCGACGCTGCCGCGGCGCTCAGCGGGGCGCGGTACAAGGGCGCACCGTCGATGGTGGCGACCGGAGACGCGAGACCCGCGCCGGCCCCTGCGGCCGCCGAATCCTCGCCGGAACCGGCAGGTGCTTCCGCCTCGCCGGCGCCGAGCGAGGAGGAACGGGAAACGACGGCAACTCCTCCTCCCGATGAGACCCAGGGCGGCAGCCGACTGCGACGGTACTGGTGGGCGATAGCCGGGGCGGTGGCTCTCGTGGTGGCAGCGGTGGTCGCCGTGGTCCTGTTGACGTCGGGCGGCGGGACCACAGGCTCCGGACAGACGTTCCAGGCGGTCCTCCGCCCGGTCCCGACCAACCACGTCACGGGCACCGGCACCGCGGCGGTCACGCTGCACGGCGACCAGGCAACGGTGACGGTGGACACGAGCGGTCTGCTGAACGGCGCCTCGCACCCGATCCATCTTCACGCGTTCGGGCTGGGCATCTGCCCGCCGGCCTCGGCCGCGAAGCTTTACAACGGTCACCTAGCCATCAGCACCACGGACGGCCTGAAGTACTACGGACCGATGGCCGCCGCGCTCACCCTGAGCGGCGACACCACCATGAACAGCATGCTGGCCTTCAGCCGGTACCCGACAACCGGGGACATCCATTACCAGCGCACGATCACCCTCACGACCGGCGCCGCCAACGCGATCCGCAACGGTAACGCCGTGGTCGTGGTTCACGGCATCGACTACAACGGCAGCGGCCACTACGACATGGTCCTCAACCGGAGCGAGCTCGACAGCGCCGTGTCACAAGACGCCACCGCTCCCGCCCTATGCGGAACCCTGCTCAATCCCGCGAGCGTCGGCGAAAGTGGGTGACCAGTGCCCACGAGGTCAAGCTGAAATCAGCCGGCCGGCGGGCGGTCACCGCGCGTCGGCCGTCGCCGACCCAACACCGGGGTCGCGGCGACGGCGTCGCCTCCCGGTCTCACTCCCGCTGAGGGTCCGAGGCTGACGAGGGTTTGCCCGCGCCCTCATAAGCTCGGTGGTGTGGTCAAAGCGCCCGGGCACGACGAGCTGACGCTGCTCGACGAGCATCGCTTGAAGGGCCGGAAGTTCGAGGCGGCCGCGTACGAGCGCGCGCGGAAGCGGAGGGAGCGGCGCCAGGCGGCGGTCCCGTCGTCGATCGGGTATCCCGATGAGCTGCCGATCAGCGCTCGCCGCGACGAGCTGCTCGCGGCGATCCGCGACAACCAGGTGGTGATCGTCGCGGGCGAAACGGGCTCCGGGAAGTCGACGCAGCTGCCCAAGATGTGCCTCGAGCTGGGGCGCGGCGTACGTGGGGCGATCGCGCATACGCAGCCGCGGCGGCTGGCGGCGCGGACGATCGCCGAGCGAATCGCGGACGAGCTGGGCGTCCCGCTGGGGGGGACGGTCGGGTACGCGGTGCGGTTCAACGATCGCTCGAGCGCGCACACGCTGCTCCGGGTCATGACCGACGGGCTCCTGCTGGCCGAGATCGCCCGCGACCGGCTGCTGCGCCGTTACGACACGGTGATCGTCGACGAGGCGCACGAGCGGAGCCTGAACATCGACTTTCTGCTCGGTTATCTGAAGTCGATCCTCCCAAAACGGCCTGACCTGAAGGTCATCATCACCAGCGCGACGATCGACGTCGAGCGCTTCTCGGAGCACTTTGGCGGCGCGCCGGTCGTCGAGGTGAGCGGACGGACCTATCCGGTCGAGGTCCGCTATCGACCGCTTGGCGAGGACGCCGACGAGATCGACGCGATCGGTGACGCAGTGCAGGAGCTGCAGACGGCCGGCCGCGGCGACGTGCTCGTGTTCCTCTCGGGCGAGCGCGAGATTCGCGACGCCGCCGACGCGCTGCGCGGGCGCCTGGGCGCCGAGGCCGAGATCCTGCCGTTGTTCGCCCGCCTGAGCAGCGGCGAGCAGCAGCGCGTGTTCCGGCCGGGAAACGGCAACCGCGTCGTGCTGGCGACCAACGTTGCCGAAACGTCGCTGACCGTCCCGGGCATCCGCTCGGTCGTCGATGTCGGGACCGCGCGCGTCTCTCGCTACAGCGCGCGGTTGAAGGTCCAGCGCCTGCCGATCGAGCCGGTGTCGCAGGCGAGCGCGGATCAGCGGAAGGGCCGCTGCGGCCGGACCACGGACGGCGTCTGCATTCGGCTCTACTCCGAGGAGGAGTTCGCCGAGCGCCCACGCTTTACCGACCCTGAGATCCGCCGCACGAACCTTGGCTCGGTGATCCTTCAGATGGCCGCGCTCGGGCTCGGGGACATCGAGGCGTTCCCGTTCCTCGAGCCGCCCGACCGCCGCCAGATCGGCGACGGTGTGAACCTGCTGATCGAGCTCGGCGCGCTGACCGCGGACCGGCGCCTGACTCCGCTGGGGCGCCGGCTGGCCCGGTTGCCGGTCGACCCGCGGATGGGCCGGATGGTGCTCGAGGCCGATCGCCTGGGCTGCGCCGAGGAGGTGGTCGTGATCGCGGCCGCGCTGTCGATCCAGGACCCGCGCGAGCGGCCGTTCGAGGAGCGAGCCCGGGCCGACGCCTCCCACGCCCGGTTCGCCGACGAGGACTCCGATTTCCTCGCCTACCTGAATCTGTGGCGCTATCTCGAGCGCCAAGCCGACGCCCTTTCGCGTAGCCAGTTCCGCAAGACGCTCAAGGGCGAGTACATCCACTACCTCCGGGTTCGCGAGTGGCAGGACCTCGTCGAGCGGCTGCGCGCGGCCGCCCGCGACGTCGACGTCCAGTTCGAACCGGGTCGGACCGGCGAGCGGCGCGACATCGGCGTCTCGCTACTCAGCGGCCTTCTCTCTCACATCGGCCTGCGCGACAAGGCGCGTGGTGACTACACCGGCGCCCGCGGTGCACGCTTCGCGATCTTCCCGGGCAGCGGCCTGGCAAAGAAGTCGCCCGACTGGATCGTGGCGGCAGAGCTGCTCGAGACCTCCAGGCTGTGGGGGGTGACGGTGGCTCGCATCGACCGCCGCTGGATCGAGCCGCTGGCGGGCAGCCTCGCCCGCCGTGAGATCTCCGAACCACGTTGGGACGAGCACCGCGCCGGCGTCGTCGCGACCGAGCGGGTGACGCTCTACGGTCTGCCGATCGTCACCGGCCGCCGCGTCGACTACGGCCGTGTCGACCCCGCGTTGTCGCGCGAGCTGTTCATCCGCCGCGCGATGGTCGACGGCGAGTGGGACGCCGGCCACGAGTTCCTGGCCGAAAATCGGCGCCGCGTCGCCGAGGTCGAGGCGCTCGAGGAGCGCTCGCGTCAGCGCGGACTGCTCGTTTCCGACGAGGTGCTTCACGACTTCTTCGCGGCTCGCATCCCCGAGGACGTCGTTTCCGGCCGCCACTTCGACCGCTGGTGGCGTGACGCCCGCCGCGAGGATCCCGACCGCCTCACGTATCCGCGCGCCCTACTGCAGGCGGGCGCCGCGGACGACGACGGCCGACCGTCGACCTGGAAGCAGGGCGATCTCGAGCTACCGCTCACCTATCGTTTCGAGCCGGGCGCGATCGACGACGGCGTGACCGTCCACGTTCCGCTCGTGGCGCTCGGCACGCTGCGCGACGTCGGCTTCGACTGGCTCGTGCCGGCGCTGCGCGAGGAGCTGGTGACGACGTGGATCCGCGGTCTACCAAAGGAGCAACGGCGGCTGCTCGTCCCCGCGCCGGAGGTGGCGAAGTCGGTCGTCGAGGCCCTGCGGCCGCGCCGAGGCCGGATCGTCGACCAAGTCGCCGAGCAGCTGGGGCGCCTCCGCGGCGTGCGCGTGACGGGCGAGAACATCGGCACGACCAAGCTGCCGCCGCACCTGCGCTTGACCTTCAGCATCGAGGACGACCGCGGCGCAGTCCTCGCCCGCGGCGACGACCTCACCGAGGTGCGCGAACAGCTGCGACCGCGGCTGCTCGCCGAGCTGAACGCCTCGACGGCCGGCCTCGAGCGCACTGGCCTCACCGACTGGCCGGGGGAAGACACGCTGCCGGAGGTGGTGACACTTCCCGGCACAGGTGGCGCCGTGCGCGGCTATCCAGCCCTCGTCGACGAGGGCGAGACCGCGGGCGTGCGCGTGCTGGACACGCCCGCGGCGGCTGCCATCTCGATGCGGGCCGGGACGCTCCGGCTCCTCGCCCTGACGGTCTCGACACGCGCACGATCCGCGGCCGACCGGCTCGACAACCCCGCCAAGCTGACGCTCGCCGCGTCGGGCAACCTCGACGCGCTCCTCGGGGACGTGACCCGCGCTGCGGTCGCCGCCCTGCTCGACGAGGCGGGCGGCCCGGTGCGCGACGACGCCGGCTGGGCCCGGCTGCGATCCCGGGTCGTCAACGAGATCGATCCCGCGATTCGCCGCGCCCTGACCGCCACCGTGGACGTCCTCGCGGCGGCTGCCGAGGCGCGACAAGCGCTCGCGGGACCGCCCAACGACGCGCTTCGCCCGGCGCGGCTCGACGTCGCCGCGCAAATCGGCCGGCTCACCCACGAGGGGTTTGTCTCCGCATCAGGACTCGAACGGCTGCCGGACCTCACGCGCTACCTGCGGGCGGCGACATACCGCCTGGAGCGGATCGCCGACAACGTCTCGGTCGATCGCGAGCGCATGGCGACGATCCACCAGCTCGAGGCCGAGGTCGGGGCGGCGCCTACCGGCCCGACCCGCGAGAAGGCACGCTGGCTGCTAGAGGAGCTACGCGTGTCGTACTTCGCCCAACCGCTCGGCGTCCGCGGCCCAGTGTCCGCAAAGCGCGTCAGAACAACCCTCAAGCAATCGACATAACCCTCGCGCTCGAGAGAACGAGATCGTTCACCGTTCGGTAGCGGTTGTTAGGCCGTGCCTCCGCCGATTCCAGTAGGTCCGGGGTGGGAGGCACCGGCATCACGCGTCCGCCCGAGCGCCTTGATCAACTTCTCGTTGTACCGGGCATCGCGGCCCAGGTCGAGACGTAGATTGCGACCAGCGGGATCCCAGCTCGCGGACACCACGTCCCCGGGTTCGGGCGGCCGCCACTGGTGGGTGAGGGTATGCAGCTTCTGTTGAGAGCCGACGCGCTCTACCCGCCCGGACGGTGTTTTGATGTCGGCAACGATTTCGAACAACGGATGTGGGGTCTCAGGGGGCTCTTCCCACGCGCGAAAGCATTCGACGATTGTCGCCTCAACCTTGATCCAATGGGTGCGTGGCATGATGACTCCACAAGTCTGTAGCCGATGTTGGCGTCAAGCTAGCGATGTCGCGCGAGCGAGTGTGTTTTCCTAGACAGTCGTGGCACGGCACGACGATCCACGATCCATCGTGTCCGACAGCGGCTGCCGGCGGCGCTCCAAGGACATTGCAGGCACCGGGTGCCTCGGACCGTCTGGCACGTGGCGGGGTAACCTCGCCCTATGGCTCAGTCGTTCGTGCCCGACGACTTTGTCGCTCCGCAGGGCCTGGTGGGTCCGGGCTTTCGCTTGGAGCCACTCGGACCCCAGCACAACGACGCCGACTACAGTGCGTGGACGTCGAGCATCGACCACATCCGCGCCACTCCCGGCTTTTCGGATCCTCGATGGCCGCCCGCCGCTGGGCTCTCACTGGCCGAGAACCTGCGGGACCTGGAACGCCACGCGGACGACTTCCACCGACGTGTGGGTTTCACCTACACGGTCCTCGATGATCGCGACCGAGTCATCGGATGCGTGTACATCTACCCGTCGCGGTCCGATCCCGCCGTCGCGCAGGTGCGGTCCTCGGTCGCCGCAAACCGTGCGGAACTTGATCCGTTCGTGCACGACGCCGTCGCAAACTGGCTCGCGACCGAGTGGCCGTTCACCGACGTCCGGTACCGCCACCCGGGCTAGCCGCAACAGCCGTTCGACTGTTGTGGTCGCGCCCGCCTTCGGTTGGCTTGGCGGCCCGAATGGTTAGGGTCAGCGGTTGGATCGCGGTCTGGGCGGGGTGCGAGTGGTCGGTCACCTTGACGCGCAGGTGGATCGTGCCTGCCCGGTGGGGGATGCCGGTGAGTCGTCCGGTGTGAGTATTCAGCCGGAGGCCTTGGGGGAGTCGGCCGCGCCGGATGCTCCAGTGATATCCGCCGATGCCGAAGGTGGCGATCAGTCGTGCGCGGTAGCGCCGGCTGGCTCGGGCCGGTGCAAGGCGGTCGGTGAGGATCGCCAGGGGTGGGCTCACCGCGAGGTGCTCGGGGGCCGCCAGACCGGTTGCCGATCCGCTCAGGGTCGCCAGCGGAGAGGTGTTGCCGCGTGCTGCGGCGCCGTACACGGTGATCGAGTTGCCGAAGAAGTTGGAGACGTAGAGGTTGCCGTTCGCGTCAGTGTCAAGTCCGACGGGGAAATCGAGTCCCGTCGCCGCCCCGGCGATCGAGTAACTCGGGCCTGCGTCGCCGCTGTCGGTGGGGGCGTAGGCGGTGATCGCGCTGGAGTACTCGTCGGCCACGAGGAGATCGCCGGCCGCGTCCAGCGCGAGGGATTGGGGGCCGTCGAGCTGGGTGTCCAGCCCGCTGATCGTCGCGGCGGGCTTGGTGTCGGAGGGCCCGAAGCGCTCGAGGCTGTTGCCGGGGGAGTTGGCCACCCAGAGGTTGCCGGCGCCGTCCACAACCACGCCAGCGGGACCGAAGAGGCCGGAAATCACTCGGATCGGAGCAGCGTCACCACTCGCGCCGGGCGCGTAGACGGTGACCGTGCTTGCCGCCGCGTTGGCCACATATAGCCGTCCCTGGGCGTCCAGGGTAATCGCCGTCGGGTTGGCAATCCCGGTGTCCGGACCCGACAGCACGGCCGACGGCCGCGTGTCGCCCGTAGCATCGCCGCGGTACACGGTGATGGTCTCCGAGTCGGCGTTCGCGACGTACAGGTTGCCGGCCTTGTCCAGCGCGACGGCGCCCGTACCGTCCAACTGGGTGTCCGGACCGGTGAGGGTGCTCGCCGGAGCCTGGTTTGTGACCAGCGGCAGCCTGAACGACCGGACCGAGCTGTTGGCGCCGTTGCCGACGTACACCGCGGCAGGCAGCGCGATGGCCGTAACGCCGGTCCCACTCAGGGTCGCGGTCTGCACCGCTGCGCCGGCGCTATCGACCACCGTGACCTTGCCGGTGGCGCCTCCTGCCGCCCCAGGAGCGAAGCGGATCGTGATCGCGCACTGCCCGGCGGGAAGGACGCTGGCGGTCGTGCAGGTGGTGCCGGCGAGCTGGAAGCCGCTTCCGCTAACGGAGACCGAGCCCACGCCGAACGGCACGATCCCCGTGTTCGAGAGCTGCAACATCAGCGCTGCGCTGCTCCCAGTCGATACCCATCCGAAGTCGAGCGCCGACGGCGTCAGCGTCGCGGCCGGCGCCGGCGCGGTGGCCTGCACGACGCCGCTCGGCGTCCAACCGAGGGCGCCGGCCACGGTGCCGAGCTGGTCCACCTCGACCGGCCCTTGCTGCACGTCGCCGTTGGCGGCGAACGCGATCGGTCCATCGGCGCCCGTGAAGGCGGTCCGCCCTAAGGCCGTGAGCACCGCCGAGCGGAACGCGGTCGCGGCAGAGCCAGCGCTCGCGGGCGGCTTGGCGCCGCCGGCGATTGCCGTCTTGATCGCGAGCAGCAACGCTTGGGCGCTGTCGTAGCCGCGAGCGGCATCCGCGCTAGGCGTCCCGAACTTCGCCTGGTAGCGGGTCGCGAAGCTCGTGGCTGAGGTCAGCTGAGCCAATACCGGTTCGGGGGCCACGGCCCACACCGGCCCACCAACGCTGCCGACTGCCTGGATGAACGCGGCAGTGTGCAGGCTGGACGTAGCAGCAAACGCCGTGTTGGTCAGGCCCGGAACCTGCAGCATCTGCTGGCGCAGCAGCGTGCCCTCGGTCGCGTCCCGGCCGGTATACACGACCACGTCTGGCTTGAGCGCCGCGATCTGGGTGAGCAGATTGATGTAGCTAACGGTGGCCGGCGGGACCGAGGCGTGGCCCCGCACGTTGCCGGAGTCGAGGTGCCAACGGTCGATGAAGGTCGTGGCCTGCGCCGCGGCGGCGGGATTCGTATCGTCGATCACGTACGCCGTCTTGTAATGGCGACTGTTGAACAGGAAGTCCGCCAACGCCGCGCCTTGCAGCGCGTCGGCGGGGGCCACTCGGAAGAATGTCGCGCGCCCGGTGGGCTCGACGGTCGAGAGTTCCGCCGCGTTTCCGGTGCACCCGAGGACCGCGGTGATCGTCAGGCAGGTGTCGCTCGCGGAGGGCGAGATTGTCGCAAGCGACGCACGGTTGGCCAAAGGCAGCTCGCCCAGCGCGGTGGCGGTGTCAAACGGTGCCACGACGCCGGCGACCTGACCCTTGCCGATCAGCCCTTTGATCTGGGTCGCGCCGGTCGCACCGTCGGGAGTGCCCGCCGTGTCCGTGTCGCTCTTGGCCACGAGGCTGAAGGTCACTCCGGACACGAGCTTGTCGCTGTTCGCCTCCTGAACGGCCAGTTGCGCGCCGTGCTCGGCGGCCTGGCCCACGGCGGCCGAGCCACCGCTCAGCGGCAGGACAACCCCGACCTTCACTGCAGTTGCGGCAGCGAGCGCGCCTGCCGCGACGATGGCCGACCCGACGCACGCAACCACCAGCGCGATCGCCGCGCGGGTCACTATCAGATGGCGCCAACGCTGTGGGCGCCTGGTGCGGCCTGTTGACATCGGTCGATCCTTCCTCACGGGCTGGGTTGGGCAAGCGCCGGGAATGATCTGCCTAAAGCCGCGGACGTCGCATCGGGAAGACGACCAGTCTTTACGCTGAGTGTTTAGGCGTCAGACCCGGCTATTTAGATCGCGCCTCGCGGTTGAGTCGATGGTTTGGGATAAGTCGCTGTCATCATCTCGGGCGATGAGCGCGTCGTTGACAGCACCCGAAAGCTCGGCGCGAGCCGCCGGGAGCTGACAGCCGAGATGCGCGTCATCGCGTGCCTGAACGGCGCGCGCACGCGCGCGGAGCACCCCGCGGTGCCCCTCACCGCGGCCGAGCTCGCGCGCGATGCCGTCGCGGTGCGGCGTGCCGGCGCGTTCGCGGTGCATGTGCATCCTCGCGACGCTCGCGGAGTCCAGACGCTGGACGCGGCCGCATGCGACGCGTCCGTCGCTGCGATTCGCGCCGCCGTCCGTGGTCTGCCGGTTGGCCTGTCGACGGCCGAGGCGATCGACCCCGACCCGTTCGCTCGTGCGGCCGCGATCAAGCGCTGGCGCACCCCGCCCGACTTCGTCTCGGTCAACCTTTCCGAGCTCGGATGGGCCGGGATCATCCGCGCTGCTTTGCAGGCGGGGATCGGGGTCGAGGCTGGCCTGGCCGGCCCCGGGGACGCCGACGAGCTCGCGCGCAGCCCGTTCGGGCATCGCCTGGTGCGAGCGCTGGTAGAGGTCGAAGGCGGCGTTGACGATGCGCGCGCAATCGCCGAGCGCGTTCCACAGGGAGTGCCGCAACTGTGGCACGGCTACGGCGAGGGCACCTGGAAGGTCATCGCGGCCGGTGCCGCCGCCGGGCACGACGTGCGCATCGGCCTCGAGGACGTGCTCGCGCAACCCGACGGTCTTGCCGCGCCAAACAACGCCGAGCTCGTCAAGAGCGCCCTGGAGCTGCTCAGTCACACACCGTAGACGCGGTCTGAGGCACTTACACCGCGCGAGCTACCCGGCGGTCTCGTCTGCCCCTCAGGGACTGCCTCCCATGCGATCCATCAGTCGTTCTGAGGTCAAACCGTAGCGCGCGAGGATCTGCCCGTCCCGCTGAAGGTCGATCGGGTCGGGAAGTTGACTCAGGACCTCGTGGATGAACTCATCCGAGTACCCCGCACGGCGGAGGACGCGCGCGGCCTCCTCGTGCGACTTTCCCTCCCGAGCCGAGCTCATACGACGAGCATACGCTCACGATCGCATGAGCCGACATGTCCGATGAGAACCGGACCAGGCACGTCCGAACGACTAGTCTCCGGCGCGGTGATCCAGCACCCGTCGTTTACGGTCGAGCCCTGGGCGCTCCGCGAGACAGCGCTGGATCTCGATCGCCTCGCGCAGACCGAGTCCGTGTTCGCGCTCGCCAACGGGCACGTCGGTATACGCGCGAATCTCGACGAGGGCGAGCCATTCGGTTTGCCGGGAACGTATCTTGCGGGCTTCTACGAGTCGCGGCCGTTGCCCTACGCCGAGGCTGCCTATGGCGATCCCGAAGACGGCCAGACGGTGGTCAACGTGACCAGCGGCAAGATCATCCGGCTGTTGGTCGAGGACGAGCCGTTCGACGTCCGCTATGGCAAGCTCCGTAAGCACGAGCGAGTGCTCGACCTGCGTGCCGGCGTGCTGCGCCGCACGGCCGAGTGGGTCTCCCCAACGGGACGGCTCGTTCGCGTGTCCTCGACCCGCCTGGTCTCGTTCACGCAGCGGGCGATCGTGGCGATCGTGTACGAGGTCGAGCCGCTGGACGACACGGCGCAGGTCGTCGTCCAGTCCGAGCTGGTCACGGGTGAAACCCTGCCGGGGATCGAGAAGGACCCTCGAGCGGCGGCGGCGCTCTCTTCCCCGCTGGCCTCCGACATGTTCGGCGGGCAAGGGTTGCAGGCGTTCCTGGTGCACACGACGAAGGCCAGCGGACTGACCGTCGGCGCGGCGATGGATCACCGGATCGACGGTCCCGCCGACAGCGAGACGGCGCTCTCCACGGACCCCGATCTCGCTCGGGTGACGATCACCGCGACGGTGACGCCCGGCGCGCCGCTGCGCATCACAAAGTTCGTCGGCTACGGGTGGTCGGGGACGCGAACCGTTCCGGCGCTACGCGATCAGGTGAGCGCGGCGCTGGAGGGAGCCGTCCATACCGGTTGGGAGAGCCTCCTCGATGAGCAGCGGGACTACCTCGACCGCTTCTGGGCGGCGGCCGACATCGAGATCGACGGGGACGCCGAGCTGCAGCAGGCGCTCCGCTTTGCCCTGTTTCACACGCTCCAGGCGGGGGCGCGCGGCGAGCAGCGCCCGATCGCGGCGAAGGGCCTGACCGGTCCGGGCTATGACGGCCACACGTTCTGGGACACCGAGGCGTTCGTGCTACCCCTACTCACCTACTCGCGGCCACGCGCCGTGTCCGACGCCTTGCGCTGGCGCCACTCAACGCTCGATCTTGCGCGCGAACGCGCCAAGTCGCTCGGGCTCAAGGGGGCGGCGTTCCCGTGGCGCACGATCGCGGGGCAGGAGTGCTCCGGCTACTGGCCCGCCGGCACCGCGGCGTTCCACATCAACGCAGCGATCGCGGGAGCCGTGGACCGCTACCAGCAGCTCACCGGAGACGAGGCGTTCGAGCGAGAGGCGGGCGTCGAGCTGCTCGTCGAGACCGCGCGGCTGTGGCGCTCGCTCGGCCACCACGACATCGCGGGACGCTTCCGGATCGACGGCGTTACCGGCCCCGACGAGTACAGCGCGATCGCCGACAACAACGTCTACACGAACGTCACGGCCGCGCATAACCTTCGCGCGGCCGCCGCCGCGGTCGAGCGACACCCGGACGTGGCCCAGGCCCTGGGCGTCGACCAGGAAGAGACCGCGAGCTGGCGCGACGCCGCCGACGCCGTATTCATCCCCTACGACGAGGCGCTCGAGATCCACCCCCAGGCCGAGGGGTTCACAGGCCACGCCGTGTGGAAGTTCGAGGAGACCCCAGCCCGCAACTATCCGTTGCTGCTGAACTACCCGTACTTCGACCTGTACCGCAAGCAGGTGGTCAAGCAGGCCGACCTGGTGATGGCGCTATTCATCGGCGGCGAGATGTTCACCCGCGAGGAGAAGGCCCGAGACTTCGCCTACTACGAGCGCTTGACCGTCCGCGACTCATCGCTTTCGGCGTGCATCCAGGCGGTGGTGGCGGCGGAGGTCGGTCACCTCGAACTCGCCTACGACTACTTCGCCGAAGCGGCGCTGCTCGACCTCGACGACCTCGAACACAACACCCGCGACGGCGTTCACATCGCCTCCCTAGCGGGCGCGTGCATCACGGCACTGGCCGGCTTCGGAGGGCTACGTGACCGCGGCGGGCGGATCACCTTGATGCCCCGGCTACCGCAGGCCCTCACTCGCCTGGCGTTCAGCGTCAGGTGTGGGTCGACCACCCAACTGAGGGTCGAGGTGACGTCGGCCCAAGCCACCTACACACTGCTGATGGGCGACTCCCTCGAGATCCACCACCACGGGAAGCGGGTCACGGTGACCCGCGAGCACCCGGTCGACTGCCCCATCCCAGCTCTGCCGGCGCTGGGCCGGCCGACCCAGCCGCCCGGTCGGGAGCCGGTGCGCAGGCAGGTGCGCTCCGGCGCCTCATAGACACCGCGCGAGGACGGCTGTGATCGCGCAACCAGCTCCGACCGGGATGCCGGCGGGCGGGCGGTGGCGCTGAGCCGAGCGGAGTCGGGCTCCTGTCGTCCGGGAACACACCGGCCGACTCGCCTCGACCCGCCAAAGCGCCACCGCCGCCGCTACTCGGCTCGTAGCGCCGAGGCCGTCCGCGACTGCGCCGCCCACCCGGCCGGCAGCAGCGCGCCGGCGAGGGCGATGACCACACCGGCCAGCGCGAGCGCGACGAGCTCCCCGGCGCCGTACACGTTCTGGAGGCTGGGGGGGACCCCGAGGCCGGCGGCACCGGCCATCGCCGGGATCACGTAGCGGTGCACGACCATCCCGGCCGGGACCGCGAGCACGCCGGCGAGCAGACCTGTGCCGGCAACCGAGCAGAGCACCATCGTGACCGTCTGGTGCGGCGTCATCCCCACTGCCTTGAACACGCCGAGGTCGTGGACGCGCTCGCGCGTGTAGAGAACGACGGTGTTGAGGACCCCGAGTCCGGCGGCGATCGCCAGAAGCAGCGTCAGCGTACCGGCCAACATGATTGCGACTGCGGCGTCACCGGTCTGGTTGATCGAGACGCCGTAGCCCGACCCGAGCTTCGGTCCGAGCGCGTGAACGTAAGCGATCGGGTCGGTGCCGGGCCGCAGGCCGACATCGAATTGGGAGTTCACGGGGTCGGGCGCGAGGCCCGGGTCGACGGCGGCGAGCGTCCGCCAGTCGGTGAGCATGGTGAGGCCGTCGTGCTCCTGGTCAAACACCTCGCCGACGATCCGGACCGGGGTTGCGCGACCGCCGAGGCCGGTGATCGTGACGGTGTCGCCAACAGTGGCGTGGAGCGTGGTGAGCAAGCGCTTCGGCATGACGGCCTGACCTGGGCCGGTGTACCAGTGACCGCCGGACATGGCGTAATCGAGCCACCCGGCGTCCCCGAGGAACGCGGTCACCGCGATCGGCTGCACCAGTCCGGACACCTTGACGTACTGGTTGTCCTCCTCGAGCACGTAGTGGGCAGTCCCCGGGAGCGAGCCGAGCGCAGCGGTGATCACGCGCTGAGGCGCGACCGAGGACGGCTGGGCCGGCTCGGGTCGCTTGAGCCCGGAGGGGCCAGGCCCGTTGTAGTACACCTGCACCTGCTCGGTCTTCGTCAGGTTCAGATCGGCCACGGCGCGCCTGAGCGAGTTGACGAGCCCGACGGCGAAGGTCACGGCGGTCACGCCGAGCACCACCGCCGCCAGCGTCGCCGCCATCCGCGCCGGCCGGGCCAACGGTGACGCGAGGCCCAGCGTCATCGGCCGGGGGAGCGCGAGGCGGCCGAGCAGGCGGTGGGCCAGATACCCGCGGCCGGTGCGTGGCGCGCGACCGGCTGACAGGGCCTGCGTCGCGCTCAGCCGACCGGCCCGAAGCGCGGGCAGCACCGCGGCCACCGCGACCAGGCCGCACATGGCGAGCGGCACGGCCACGTTCACCCATGCCGGCACCCCGAGCCGCCCGACCGCGTACACGTCCGCGGCCTTGCGGAGCAGCGGCGCGGATAGCAGGTTGCCGAGCGCCACGCCGCCGACGCAACCGCAGACGGCCGGCACGGTGACCTGACCGGTATAGGCGGCGACGACCTGGCCCGGGGTCAAGCCGATGCTCTTGAGGATCCCGATCCGGTGGTAACCCGCGATGACCGCGCCGCTGACCACGTTGGCCACGATCAGCACGGACATGACCAGACCGATGATCGCGAAGGCGACGACGAACGGTGCGTACACCGCGACCTGATTGTGTTGCGCGGCCCGAACGCTGAGATAGGACTGCTTGCCGGTCACCGCCCCGGTCGGCAACGCCCGGGTCACAGCCGTGGCACCCGCGCTCACCGCGGCAGCGGTGCCGGCGCTGCGGAAGCGATAGAGCATCTGCGCGTTCGCCGGCTCGCCCGGCGAACGCAGCGCCTGAATCTCGGCCGGGAGCACCCAGCCGTCGGCCGTGCGTGAGACCGATGTGGCGAGTCCGACGACGGTCAGTCGCGGCTTTCCCGGGACTCCGCTGACAGTCAGGGTGTCACCGATCCCGGCCCCGAACCCGTCGGTGTTGTTCTCCATCACGATCTGACCGGTGTGTCGCGGCCAGTGACCGGCCTCGAGCGTGACGTCGTCGACCGGACCGCCGGGCGTCGCGCGCCCCGCCAACGTCAGCGGCGGCAGGGCCAGCTCCGGCGCACCCGGGGAGGAATCGGTGGCGCTCACGTTCGCCTCGGCGAACGGTCCGGCCACCGCGCTCACCTGCGGGAGGCGGGCGGTGTCGGCCAGTTGCGCCGGCGTCGCGCGTGAAGGGTCGACCGTCGCCACCACGTGCGCGCCGCGCTGCGCGGAGAACGCGTGATCGAACGTGGCGTGGGAGTCCACGACGAGCGCGAGGCCAAGGACCGAGGAGGCGGTGGAGACGACCAGGACCAGGGCGATCACGATCGTCTGGACCCCCCGCCGGCGACCGATCCCGCCGCGTACGGCGCGGGCCACTGCTCCCGGACTCATCGCAGCGCCCCGGCTGTGACGACCATGGGAAGCGGATCAGCGATCCGTCCGTCGAGCAAATGGACCGCGCGGCGGGTGTAGCGCGCCGCGAGCTCGGGGTTGTGGGTGACCATCACGAGCGTCTGCCCCGAGCGATTGAGGTCGAGCAGCAGCTGGCCGATCTCCTCGCCGGTGGCGGTGTCGAGCGCGCCCGTCGGCTCGTCGGCCAGCAGCACCGCCGGTCGGTTGACCAACGCACGTGCAATCGCCACCCGCTGACGCTCGCCGCCGGAGAGCCGGCCCGGGTAGGCGTCCCGGTGGCCCTCGATATGGAGCGCGGCCAGAAGCTCGCCCGCGCGCGCCCGCGCCTTCGACCGGGGCATCCCGGCCAGCTGCGCCGGCAGCAGGACGTTGTCGGCGACGGTCAGGTCGTCGAGCAGGTTGAAGAACTGGAAGATCATCCCGATCTGACTCCGCCGGCACCGAGCCATCCCGGCCTCACTCAGCCGGTCGATCCGCCGGCCCGCCATCGTGATCGTGCCCTTCGTCGGCCGATCCAGGCCGGCGATCAGGTTCAGGAGGGTTGATTTACCGCTGCCGGACGGGCCCATCACGGCCACCGCCTCGCCCGTCCCAATCTCCAGCGTAATCCCGTCGACGGCGGGCTGTCCCGAGCCGTCGTAGCGCTTCGTCACGTCGTTGATCTGCAGTAGAGCGTCCATGGGAGGAACGTACGCAGCGCGCGACGATCTGTCGTCGGCCCCCGTATGTAACTTCGCGTACCGAGTTAGGCGTACGCCGGATCTGGATCATCCTTGCGAGGTACGTCGAGTACGCAGCGAGGCGGATGACGGGACAGGTGGGCGGGGCGATAATTAGCCGGATGGAGGAGCCCACGCCCACGCCTACGACCATGCGCCGGCGTCTACGCCTGGCGTTCGAGTTCGCGCGTTCCGTCGAGCCGCGGTCGTTGCCGTCCAGGCGAGACCTGTACGTCGACGCGGCGCTGGCCGTGCTCATCATCCTTGCGGCGCGCGTGACCAGTCACACGGGGGGCAACCCGGTTGCCCTGCTGGTCGCCGCCGCGCTGCTCGCGGCCCGCCGGCGCTACCCGCTGGCGGCGTGCGTACTGCTGGTGATCGAGGTGCTCGCGACGGGGTACCGCGCCATGCCGATCGCGCCCTTCATTGTCGTCTTCGCGGGTTACTCGGCGGTCAGGTACAGCCGCTTCCGCGGTGCTGCGGCCGTGACCGTCACTTGGCTCTGGGTGATCGTGGGCACCTTCTTCTGGGGGACGACCGCGCTGCTGATCCTGGTGTCGCTGGCGTTGACCGTGACTGTCGGCTACGCCGTGCATGCCGTCGCAGAGCGCGACCGGATGCTCGCCGAGCACGAAGCCGCCACCCGCCAAGCGCTCGAGCTCGAACGGGCTCGGATCGCCAGCGAGCTCCACGACGTCGTGACCCACAACGTCAGCGTCATGATCGTGCAGGCAGGCGCGGCGCGGCAGGTGCTGGCCGAGGCGCCCGGAGAGGCCAGGACGGCCCTGCTGGCCGTTGAGGCGAGCGGGCGAGCGGCGATGACCGAGCTACGTCACCTTCTCGGACTGCTCAACCCCGCCCAAGCGCCAGGCGGGGAAGCCGGCCCACCGGATGCCGCCGCGGCCGCCGAGCTCGAGCCACAGCCGGGCCTGGCCCAGCTCCCGGCACTGCTCGAGCGGTTGACCGCGGCCGGGCTGCCGATCGATCTGCGCGTCGGCGAGCTGCCCCAGGAGCTGTCCCCAGGACTCGACCTGGCGGTGTTCCGCGTCATACAGGAGGCGCTCACGAACGTGATCAAGCACGCCGGCAAGCCCCCCACGACCGTGAGTCTCGGCTACCACGAAGATCAGCTGGAGGTCGAGGTGGCCGACACCGGCCGGCCGATCCTCGCGGCTGCCCCGGAGGTACCGGCCGGTGCGCGACGAGGGCTGATCGGGCTACGCGAGCGGATCGCGCTGTACGACGGAGTGCTCGACGCCGGGCCCAGGAGCGGCGGCGGATGGGTCGTCCGCGCCCGCTTCCCGGTCGACGCGCCGCCGGCCGGTCGCAGCGGACTCGTCATGATGACTCCAGGACGGTGAGCGATCTGGCCACGCCACCCCGTGTGGTGATCGCCGACGATCAGGCGCTCGTGCGCAGCGGCTTCCGGATGATCCTCGGCGCTGCCGGCATCCCGGTCGTCGGTGAGGCGTCCGATGGCGCACAGGCGCTGGCGGCCGTGCTCGAGCACCGACCGGACGTCGTGCTGATGGACATCCGGATGCCGGGGATGGATGGCCTCGAGGCCACCCGGCAGATCGTCGCAGGGCCGGCGGGCGCCGGCTGCCGGGTCATCATCCTCACCACCTTCGATCTCGACCAGTACGTGTACGCCGCGCTCACCGCGGGCGCCAGCGGGTTCCTGCTCAAGGATGTCTCCCCCGAACAGCTGGTCGACGCGGTGCGGATGATCCGTTCGGGGGATGCCTTGCTGGCGCCGTCGATCACCCGCCGCCTGGTCGAGCGCTTCGCGGCGGCCGAACCCGCTCCGCCGGCCCTACACGGCGACCTGTCGGAGCTAACGCCTCGAGAGCTCGAGGTCCTCCAGTTACTGGCCAGGGGCCTGAGCAATGCCGAACTCGCCGCGGAGCTGGTCCTGAGCGAGGCCACGGTCAAGACCCACGTGGCGCGGATCCTGCGCAAGCTGGGTTTGCGCGACCGGGTGCAGGCCGTTGTCCTCGCCTACCAGACTGGCCTGGCCCCGGCTCAAGCGGGCACCGGGACCTGACGACTCCGGGCGACTGTCAGTTCGCGCTAATTCGTCATGCCGCCCGCAGGATTCGAACCTGCGACCCTCGGATTAACCGTTGCCCGTATGCAGGGCAATTGCACGTACATATAGACGATTCAGCCGACTGCTCCTCGCGAGGGAAACGGATTCCACCGCGGCGCCTTCGACGGCATCGTCACACGCCTGCAGCTTCGCGATTGCGGAAGTGAGCAATCGCCTCGGACCGCGCCGCACGGTGTTGTCCGTGTGCAGAAGTCGAATGCCCGGGAACTTCGCGATCGATGTCGTGGCTGTTTCGGTGCTGATCACGTCCCGCGGTTGGCGGCGCGCCGGTCCCCGGGCACTGTTCGCGCTATGCGCGCGAAAGGAGACTCTCGGCGGGTGTGTTCGAGATGCGCCTGACGATCGCGAAGCAGGACTGGGCCGGGGGCCGCTCGTGAGCCGGATTGGCTGAGGAGTCTGGGCGGCCTGAGGAGCAGGGCCACGCGTCGCTTCCGGCGTCTAGCTGCCGAGCCGCGCTTCGGAGCGGATCGGCTCGAACAGCTCCACCAGGTTTCCCGCCGGATCCTGGACCAGGATTTGCTTGCTGCCGATGCCGGTGACGATGTCGTTGCGGAACTGAACCCCTTTTGGGCGCAGTGCCTCGATTGTGTCCTCCAGGTCCGATACCTGAAGCATGATTCGGTTCCACCCTCCCGGTTGCTGCTTGGTTCCGTCTGGCATCGGCCGCGAACCTCCACCGGGATGGTCGGGGCCGACCGGTGCGACCAGCACCAGCCGCAGGTCGCCGCGCGTGAGCATCGCGAACGCGGGGTCGGGGTGCATCTGTTGCTCGAAGCCGAGCTCCCGGCAGTAGAAGTCGATCGCCGCGTCGACGTCGTCGACGATGTAGCGGACGCTGGCTGTGCTCATCTACTTACTCCTTCATGGTTGTTCGTTCGTGATATCCGGTGCGGGGCTCGAACAGCTCGACGGGGTTGCCCGACGGGTCCGCGAGCAGAGCGGTGTCGACCGCGACGCCGGCAGCGATCCCCCGGCGGAAGGTGACGCCGCTGGCGCGCAGCGCCGCGACGGTCGCGTCCAGGTTCGAGACTCGCAGTGAGATCCGGTTCCACCCACCGGGCTCGGGCAGCGTGCCGTCCGGCAATGCGTGCGGCTCGCCGGGGACGCTCAGCAGCAGCCGCAGGTCTCCCCGGTAGAGCATCGCGAACGTCGGCGAGGGATGGAGCTCCTCCTCGAACCCGAGCTGGTCGCGGTAGAACGCGATCGCCTGATCGACGTCGTCCACGAAGTAGCGGACGGTCGCGGACTGTGCGACTAGCTCCTCGCCGCCCGCAATCCGTCGCCACAGCGCGTCGGCGAACGCCGGACGCGGCTCGATCGGGACGCTCGGCAGCCGCAGCCCGTGGAGTGGATCGGGGGTCATGCGGCCTCCTCCCGGTAGATCCTGCGCAGCGCCGCCCGGGCGCGGACCAGCAGCGTTTCGGTGCCCCGCACCGTCCGTTGAAGATGCTCGGCGATCTCAGCCACCGAGAGACCGTCGAGGTACCGCAGCACGAGTGCCGCACGCTGTGGACCCGGCAGCCGCGCCAGCGCCGAGTACGCAGCGCTGCTATCGAGCAGCGCCTCCCAGGGATCGTCGGATGGGTTAGGTCCGACGGCGGCAAGCCCACGCCGCTCGCGCTCGCCGCGACGCCAGTGGTCGACGAGCTTGTGTCGTGCGACGCCGATCAGCCACGCGACGCTCACGGAGGGCGGGTCGGGACGCTTCAATGCCGCGACCGCGGCCATGAACGTCTCAGCAGTCAGGTCCTCAGCATCGGCAACGCTGCCGCAGCGCGGCAGCAGATAGCCGTACACCTGGGGAAGGGCTGCGCGGTACGTCGATTCGTCGATACCTGATCATCGCCCGAGACGAGCCGAATCCGAACATCGCCGGCAAACAAAATCCAACCGGCCGGCGTGTTGGTAGCCCGAGGCACCTTGGAAGGTGGCATCGAGACCGTCGCGGCCATCCTCGACCTGCCAGATCGTGACCATATGCAGGGAAATTATCGTAGATACGGGCGATTACTTCTGGTTAAGACAGGTTAGAGCGGGTCAGAATTACCGAGTTCGGGACATATCTCGGGACACGCCCGGGCGGCTGATTCTTGACCGGCGCTCTTGGCTTTCCTAGCTTGGCGAGGCGTCACTGACGCTCGGGTCCTTCTGGCGTCGCTGGTCGGGCGGTCGTTGCGGACCCGTACGGGTCGGGAGAACCGCGTGCTCGGAATCGACGGCGGATCCGTTCGCATCTGGACCAGCCGCTCGCCGTCGGGTCAGCCCGTTCCGATCGCCTGGGTTCAGGAAGCGCTGGACCGCATCGAGCGTGACTGGGAGATCGAGATCTCGGTTCAGTCCGTCGGGTATCGCAGCGCCTTGATCGGGGCTGTGCTCCAAGAGCTCGCGGGTGCCGAAGTCGTCAGGACGACGACGCCGCCAAAGATCTGATGATCTCGATCCTTCGGGACGTCGTTTCCGCCGGCGGCCCTGGCAACAGGCTCCTGGGCGAGGCCGAGCGGTCCGGGTCGGCCGCAAGATTCCTTCGGTCCGCCAAAATAAGGTTTAGTCGGGGCTCTCCTTAGCTACTTCCCGAGGAATAAGTCGGGGGTCTGCGAGGGGGCGTTTCCGTCCGGTGTGACAGTGAGAATTCCCTGCACGTAATGCGGTTTCTCGCTGAAAGGGGAGTGCATGCTGACGCTTCTGGCGGAGCAGCCGGAGTGCCTGTGGGAGGACGCGTTGCCGATCGAGGTGAAGGAGTTGCCCGAGGATCTGGCGGCGTTGGATGTGTTGTTGGCCGATCACGAGTTGCTCTGGCCATTGGTGGAGCGTTGGCGCCAGGAGTTCCGGGAGACCGGCCGGTTGGTGTTGACCGAGGGGCGGCCGACGATTCCGCTGGAGACATATGTGCGGTTGATGGTGCTCAAGCAGCGCTACCGGTGGGGGTACCGGACGCTGGTGGCGGAGGTGTCGGACTCGATTCATCTGCGCCGGTTTTGCCGGATCAGCCTCTCGGAGCGGGTGCCGGACGAGTCGACGGTTCGCAAGCTCACGCGGCGGATCGGGCCGGAGACGGTGTCCGAGCTCACGCGCGCGATGGTCGTCAAGGCGTGCCGGGAGAAGCGGTTCCGGCCGCGGGCGGTCAGAATCGACTCGACGGTAATCGAGGCGGATGTGAAGTATCCGACCGACGCGGGGCTGGCCTCCAGCGGCGTTGCCGTGTTGGCGCGGGAGGGTCTCAAGCTCGCGAGGCTGATCAAGGCGAAGACGGCGCGGGTGCGGGATCGCTCGCGGGCGATGGGCCGGAAGCTGCGGACGATCACGCGCACGGTTCGCCGTCGTTCGGGGGAGGCCAAGCAGGAAGTGCTCAAGCTGACCGGCGAGACCGGCGAGCTGCTGCAGCGCTCGATCAAGGAAGCGCGCAGGCTCGCGCAGATCGCACGGGCCAAGGCGCGCGGGCGTGGCGCGAAGGCGAAGGTGAAGGCCGCGGCGGCGTTGGAGGAGATGGCCGACCGCTGCGAGAAGGTCGCCGGTCAGATCAAGCAGCGTGTCGCCGGGGAGCCGATCAAGGACCGGATCGTGTCGCTGCACGATCCGGACGCTCGGCCGATCCGCAAGGGGAAGCTGGGGAAGCCCAACGAATTTGGGTACGCGAGCCAGCTGGCGGAAGTGACCGAGCACACCAAGCGCGGCGCCCGTGGGTTGATCCTCCCGGCCTCGACGGAGATCGGCAACCCGGTCGAGGACACACTGCTGCCCGGCACGATCGCGGAACTCCAGCGGCTCGGGATCAACGTGCAGGAGGTCGCGCTGGATGGTGGGTTCAACGTCGGGCCGACGAACACGGCGCTCGAGGACCTTGCGCCGAAGAACGTGTTCATCGCTGGCCGCCAGGAACCCAGCTCGAAACGCACCGCCCGCCGGATGCGGCGCTACCGAACGGGCGCGGAGGGCCGGATCAGCCACCTCAAACGTCGCTATGGGCTGGACCGATCCCGCCTGAAGGGCGACACGGGCCGGCAGATCTGGACTGAATGGAGCATCCTGGCCTACAACGCCGACACGCTCGCCGTCCGGGAGCGGTGAAACACTCCCAACCGCTCCTTCAGCAAGAGCAAACCCATTACTACGAACCGGCCGCGCGAGTTCCCTCCGCGGCCGTTTCGTCTCTCATGAGTTTTTCCTCGGGAAGTAGCTAAGGCGGCGAGTCCGGTCTCCGCGTTGAACGGCTCCTCCTCGTGCACGACCAAGTCCGCGCGCTTTCCGAAGCGGCTCATGCAACAAGCCTACGAGGACCACACAACGACGACCTCGCTGCTGCTCCAAGCGCACCGTCCGGTGACGAAATCCGACCGCCGGACCAAAGCAGCCACGACGCGGATGCCGGAACGGCCCACATCGCGCTGCTGAAACCGGACAGCTGTGGTCAGGCGATCATGACGTTCCTGGGGTGGCTGCTCCGTCGCCAAGGCATTCGCGGGGCGCGACCTGGGTAGAGAAGAAAAAGCGCTCGTGGTGACCGCCGATGGTCAGCGCTGCCGGCTTGCGCGGTGTGCCCTGGCCGAGTTGCGCGTCGGTCACTGTCGGCGACGATAGGCGCGCGCGAAGGTCCCGGGGGTTGCGATGGGTCCGCCTTGCGGCAATCTCGGGTCCACAGGACTACCCGGGCCGCTTGATTTGCTGCCGCGTACCGGCAGCCGTTAGGGTGGGACCTACCATGGGTTGGCCCCGAAGTCGGTGTTGTTGCGTCGCGGTGCTTGTCGCGGGTTTGGTGGTCGCGAACGCCGGCGCGACCGCGAGGGCGGCGGTTCCGTCCGGCAATCTGATCGTCAACGGCGGCGCCGAGGTGGGGACCGGCTCCTCTGATTCCTCCGCAACCGCCCCGGTGCCGATTCCAGGCTGGACGACCACGACGAACCTCACCGAGCACACCTACGATCCCGCAGGGTCAGCGAACTTTCCCGATGTGAATGCCAGCGCCGCGATCGGTGGCGGGACTCAGTTCTTCGCCGGGGGCCCGGACAACGGTGCTGGCAATTCCGTGGAAACCGCGGTCCAGACCATCGATGTGTCGATGGTCGCGACTGAGATCGATGCCGGCGGCGTGGCCGCGACCCTGTCCGCAGACCTTGGCGGCTTCGCCAGTCAGGAGGATCAGGCGAAGGTCGCCGCCGCGTTCCTTGGTGCCACCGGGCAGCAACTCGGAGATCTGACGATCGGCCCAGTCACGGCCGAGGATCGAAGCGGGACAACCAAGTTGCTGCCTCGGACAGGCTCGATCACGGTGCCGCAGAGCACGCGGACGATCCGGGTCACGATGACCGCGACGAAGTTCGCCGGCGCGTATAACGACGCCTACTTGGACAACATTTTGCTGTCGCTGGCTGCGTCCTCGGCGGGCGGTGAGCTTCCGCCTCCGGTGATCGGCAAGGAGGTGAACGTGTCGCTGGTCCGCGGCAAGGTCTTCGTGCGCCTGCCGCACGGGGGCGGTGACGGCGCGGGCGGGTCGACGAACCCGGGCTTCGTGCCGCTGACGCAGGCGCGTCAACTGCCCATCGGCTCTCAGGTCGACGCGCGGGCGGGAACGATCCAGCTGGTCACCGCGTCGGCTCGTGCGGGGACCGAACAGACCGGAGTCTTCGGCGGGGCGGTGTTCGGGCTTGCCCAGTCGACCAAAGGTCCGCAGAAGGGACTCACGTCGCTATCTCTGCTCGAGGGCGCTTTTCTGGGCGCACCGTCGTACGCAAACTGCCGGGCGCGCCCCGCCCACGACGGCGCACGGGGGACCGCCGCGGCTCTCAACGGCCGCGTTCTGCAACTCCTCCACGCCACCGCGAAAGGTCGGTTTCAGACCCGCGGGCGCTACAGCGCAGCGACCGTGCGCGGCACGGCTTGGGATACGGCCGACCGATGCGACGGCACCTTGACCCGTGTCCGCCGCGGGACCGTGGTCGTGAACGACTTCGTGCGGCATAAGACGGTCGCGGTGCAGGCTGGTCACACCTATCTGGCCGGAGCGCCAGGTCGGTGAGGAACACTTCACTCGCGCTGACGTCGCGAGCACCCCGCAGGAGGATCGCCTCACGGACGCACCACGCCGCGCGTCCGGTCTCAAGGTGCGTCGGCAGCGCGCTCTCGCGCATGGCCAGCCGCCCATGAGCCGGCTCGCGCCGCTTCGTCGCCAGACCAGTGGCGAGCGGCGAATCGGAGCCGTGCTCGTCGCCGCGAGCAGGGCTGCGTCCTGGCGTGTGGAGGTATCGGGGACGCATAGGCAACCTTGTTGTGCGTGGCCGGGTGCCGGTGCCTAGCGTCGATCAGCTTTGATGCGTCAGCGCGCGGGCATCTCGCGAACCCCGATAGCGCCGTGATGCACCGTTCGTTCTTCCACGCCCTGGGGTCGCGAGCCGGTCCCGGCGTGAGCTCCCGGCTCGCCTTCGACCACCCACGCGGCAGGAAGTGTGAGGCGCCGGTCCCAGCGGGCGCGTAGGTCGTGGCCGGTGACAGGTCGAGACGCGGACTCTCGCGAGTCCCAGCAGCATCCAGCCGCGGAGGGCTCCGGCCGCCGGCGGAGCGGTGGTTCGCGGCGAGCGGTCGACGATCGCAATTCGAGTCGACGCCGGCTACGGTGGCCGCTTCGTCGCGGTCGTGCATTCCCGGGCACCGCGGATCCCGAGGCAACGGCGAGCCCGCATCGCGCGGTTGCGAGGCTGGACTGGATCGATGGTCGGCTCGGGAAGGATTACGATCGGGTGTGGATGGCTGACCGCGCGGATCTCGAGTTCACCTATTCGCTGATCGATCGCGTCTTCCGGCTGAGTCTGGGAGAGCTCGCGGACTTCAGCGGCGCCAAGTACGACGGTGATTTCTCCTTGAGTCTGGAGGAGGCCCAGCGGCGCAAGCATGAGTATGTGGCCGAGCAGATAGGCGTCGGGCCCGACCGGCGGGTGCTCGATCTCGGCTGCGGGTGGGGGCCGCTGCTGAATTTCATCCGCACTAGGGGTGGCACCGGGGTCGGGGTCACGTTGTCCTCTGCGCAGGTGGCTGCCTGTCGTCGGCACGGTCTCGACGTCCACTTGTACGACGCGCGTGAGGTCACGCGCGACAGCTTCGGCCCGTTCGACGCCGTCGCGAGTGTCGGTGGCTTCGAGCATTTCTGTTCACCGGACGATTACCTAGCCGGGCGTCAGGAGGAGATCTATCGCGGAGTGTTCGCCGGGATCGCGAGCGTGCTGCCCGACGACGGCCGGTTCTACGTTCAGACGATGGTCTGGGGACCGAACATGATCCCGGCGGACCAGATCGACATGGACGCCTTGCGCGGGCTGCCTGAACGGGACTCCGACGCGTGGGTCCTGGCGCTCCTGGGGCGCCAGTTTCCCGGGTCGTGGCTTCCCGATGGTCAGGAGCAGATTATCCGCTGCGCCGAACCGCACTTCCGTCTGCTGGAAAGCACGAGTGGTCGGCTCGACTACATCGAGACGATAACCCAGTGGAACCGAAGGATCGGCGCGCCCAGTCTCAGAAAGACGCTGTTCAAACTTCAGCTGCTTCCGCGCTGGCTGAAGAGCTCCGACTTCCGGCTTGCGTTCACCTCCGGGGTGAGCGCCAACAAGGTCTGCTTCGAGCGGGAGCTGCTGGAGCACTACCGGCTCGTGTTCCAGAAACAGCGATGAGAAGACGCGTGGGGTCCCCGCGGCGCCGCGTAGGTCCAAAACCAGTCGGACCTACGCCGGGGCGAAGAGCAGCTCCGCCTCTCGCGGCGCCGGCGGTCAAGGGCCTCGTTCGTCTGAGAGGCACTGGATTGGAAGCCGGCCGTTGTCAGACACCTGCTCTTGTCTCAGGTCGCGGGCTCCGCAGTCCTGGGAGCCCGCCCGCAATGCCGAGAGACACACGCTGCGACCGCGCCGTTGGGACCTAGAGCCGGCCGCTCCCGTTGGCCACTATGAGAGCGGGCTCGCGCGTCGCCGAGTGCAGGGCCGCGTCAGAGGGGGTGCAGAACCCCGGCGACGCATAGGCAACGTGACTGTACGTGGTGCGGGTGCCGTCCAAGCGGCCTTGACAGCCGCTCGGCCGACGCTCCTAGCGGCTTGACGGCTTGAGCGGTCACATTTGCGGGCTGCCCTTCGGCCCAAACCCGATCGCGGTGGTGCTGGCGCGAGTCTCCTGCCGAGATGGGCAGTGAAGCTGCACTGCACCGCTATGAGCTATTCGTGATCGGCGGCCGTTAGCTCGCCAGCTGACAGACGCGCTCGGGGCGAGAGGCGTCGGCCAGTTCTAGCAGCCGCAATTGCGCATCGCCTGGCGCGGGGGGGAGGACGGTGTTATCGGTCCGCGTCGTCGCGTCGCGGTAGAGCGCAAGCGGCCGTGGCCCGATCGACCGTTCGATGGCGTACGTCCATCTGGCGATGATCGTTTCGTCGATGTGCTTCCCGGCGAGGACGATGAGGTCGGGCCGGTGCACAGAGGCGACGTCCCCGATCCCGTTCGTCGCTCGCGCGGACAGGTTCAGCACCTTGATGCCGGCGCGCAGACAGAACACCTTCAAGGCGCGGATGTAGACGGCGTCGAGATCGAGCTCGTCCCGCGATGCATTGACCAGCACGATTGACGTGCGGCCGAGCGGTGGTGGGGCCAGGCGCTTGGCTCGACGCAACCAGTCGGCGGCCCAGCGCGCGGAGAACGCCCAAGCGGCCGAGTCCACCCCCATGCGGTCCGCGACCTTCTCTAAGCCCGGCAACAAGACCTCATCGACCGAGCGCTCGACCGACCGCAGCGCGAGCGTCGTCTCGATTGCGCGATCAGCGCGCTCATGGTCGTACGCGAGCAGAGCCGCGATCAGCGTACTGGTATCCGCCGCCAGCGCCGCACGAGCGCGAGCAACGGCCGCGGCGATCGAGTGCCCTTCGGCGAGGCCCGCTCGTAGCGCCGCAAGTTCGCCGTGGGGGTACGCCCGATGCCCGCCAGGTGAGCGCTGCGGGTTGGGAAAGCCGAATCGCCGCTCCCACGCTCTCAGGGTGCTCGGCCCGACGTTCAGTAGGGCCGCGGCTTCAGTCGTCTTGAGATAATGCATGGCAGAAGAACACCGTTCTCTGCCCACCCCGATAGCTCCTTTATGGGCCGGCATCGCGTCGGCCTAAAGATACGACTCGTCAAGATGCGTAAGTTCTCGCGGACGGCTGGCGGGGGCGTGGCCAAAGCTCGGCGTAGGCGTCCAGGCCGCCGCCGGCGACCGCGGTCGGCGCGAGACGGACGATCGCGTCCGGCCCAGACGCGAGCGGCCGCGAGTGCGGCGTGATCATCCCGTTCGCCGATTGCAAGGCTCACAAGAACGCCTGCGAAAGGGGCGCGCCTATGGAGCGCTGCCGGGGTCTGCGGTGGACACGGCGCGAGTGCGGAGGTCCGCGACGAACGCGATCGCGCGGCTGGGATGGCCGTGACGATCCCGATCGTGGCAAAGCGCAAGGCGGCGCCGGCGCCATCGGAGTGCTGGATCGTCGCCATTGCGATAGCCCAGCCTGAGCCGGCGCGATGGACCGCCCCCGGTTTGGACGACACGTCTTGCCTTTGTGTAGTTGATGTTTGTATCAGCGAGTCTGCTCTTCGACTACCGAGCGGAGAGGGCAGGGAGTTCCGTTCGTCCCTTGACCACCGTTCGTCGCGGCCTGAGCGCGATCGGTTGGAGCATCGAGGGCGATCTCGGAACGGACGGGGCTGTTGCCGGCGATGGTGACGCCGACGGTTGAGACGCGGCCGGGGTTGAGCGCTGCGTGGTGGCGTTCGAACTCGGCTGGGGAGAGGTAGCCGAGGGTGGAGTGCCGGCGCCTGGGGTTGTACCAGCCCTCGATGTACTCGAACACGCCGGCCCTGGCCTCGGCGCGGGTCGGCCACGACCGTCGGTAGATCCGTTCCTTCTTGAGGCTGGCGTGGAAGGTCTCGCAGACAGCGTTGTCGTAGCAGTCGCCGACTGAGCCCATCGAGACCTCGATCCCGGCGCGCTCGCAGCGTCTGGTGAACAGCACCGCGGTGTACTGACAGCCCTGGTCGGAATGATGAACCAACCCCGGTGCTGGTCGTCGCCGGTACACGGCCATCTCGAGCGCGTCGACGACGAGCTCTGAGCGGAGGTGGTCAGCCATCGACCAGCCGACGATCAACCGAGAGAACAGGTCCTGGACGTGCGCGAGGTACAGAAACCCCTCCCAGGTCGAGATGTAGGTGATGTCCGCCGACCACGTCAGGTTCGGACCAGTCGGGCGAAAGTCGCGCTCGACCAAGTCCGGTGGGACGCGCAGCCCGGGCAGGCGGACCGTCGTCCTCCGGCGCTTGCGCGCCGCTACTCCGGAGATGCTGTCGGCCTTCATCAGCCGCTCGACCCGCTTTCGCCCGACGCGCACGCCGTGCGCCAGGCGCAGCTCAGCATGGATCCTCCTTGACCCGTAGGTGCCGTCTGAGGCGGCGTGGACCTGCTTGATCCGCTCGGTCAGCCACGCATCGGACAGCGCGCGGTCAGACGGCGCGCGCCGCTCCCAGTCGTGAAAGCTGGTGCGGTTCACCCCCAAGACGCGGCACATCACCGCCACCGGGAAGTTCGTCCTCTCCGCCTCGATCAGCGCGAAGATCTCTCCTACGGCTCGCCGGTTTCCCGGGCGAAAAAAGCGGCCGCCTTCTTCAGGATCTCCCGCTCCATCCGCAACGTCTGATTCTCACGACGCAACCGCGCGAGCTCCTCACGCTCATCGCTGGAGAGGCCGTCCGGGCGCGTGCCCTCGTCGCGCTCGGCCTGCTTGACCCAGTTACGCAGCGTCACATCGGAGATCCCGAGATCCTCCGCGATCTGATGCTGGCTCTTGCTCGAGATGCGAACAAGCTTGATCGCCTCCCGACGAAACTGCGGTGGATACGGCGGTCTGGTCCGAGGCACTTCTCACCTCCTGGCCGTCGTCTTTCGACGAAAGCCCTCAGGTGTCCTCGAAACCGGGGGCACTCCACTGCCCCTTCCCGTGCATCGATGAAGTGCGGGCCCTTCCCCATGTGGCCGGCTTTCCCGACCTCCGAGTACTACGACCCGCTCCGACTGCCGCTCGACCGCCCACACCACTTCCCGGGTTCGCCGGTTATAGGCCGGGCATCGCTTCCCGCCACCCCACAGGCGACGGGGCCAAGACGGCTCTCCTGGGTTCCCACGACGACCGTTCGCACGTTCAACGCCCAATACGCCGGAGGGTTCCTCAGCGCCCGCTCCTGGACCAAGAGCGCTTTCCGTGGCCTTCGCCGTCCATACACCGGCTCGGCACCCTCTGTTTCCCCGCCCAAGACGGGGACCGCTTGACGACGCTTACTCAGGCTTCACTCACGTTGCAGACCGCGCGATCGCTCCGCCCCGCTCCGCACCCGGCCTCTCGACCACGCACGGGGGCCTCGCTACCGGGGACCCAGGCATCTCCCCGGACCGGACTCACACCGGCAGGCCATCGCGAACTTATCGCTCCTACGTCATTCGGTCCTCCTTCTCCTCATGGCGCCGGAGCAGTCCCAGCGCACGCATGGAAAGCGGAAGCGAATCGAAGAGTGCGGTGGTCCCCCTGATCGCTCCATGAGGCCGACGGCCGTCCTCGACGAGCCCTCGGAGCAGCTCGCGCTCGCCCGCGGGCGCCGACGGCCTCATCGAGCGGGGGTAACCGGTATGTAGAGGGCGTCGATCGTGCGGCTGGACAAACGGCCGTGTCGGATCCTAGCCAACTGGCGGAGGCGATGACGCAGGACATCCACGATCCTCAATGCCATGCTCACTCTTGCGAATGGCTCCAGCCAGGCCTTAACCCAGATCGCCAAATCGCTCGCAATCGATTCATGGGTTACTAGGAGGGTTACGAGCCTTCGCAGCCTCTCATGATCACCGTCGCGGTTCTCGCGTTACTGCCGGTCGTGATCGTCGCGGGCCTCGCGATACACGAACTCCGTCTCTGGCGGCAGCCTCAGAAGATACGCGTGCTTCCCGAGGCGTCTTCGCGCGAGGTGCACTCGAATGCGCGATTTGATCTGGGGGCGGCGACTGAGGCGTACGCGGCGTATCTCAACGCTCCCCGAGGAGTCCTCGACGCCGTCGAGCAACAGATGTTCGACGAGGACCTCGCCAAGGCGCGCGCCGCAGTGGAAACTGCTTGGCTTCAGGCCAAGCCTGTGCAACCGCCAGAGTAGCGACACAGCGTTTGGACGCCGGCGGCTCGGTCTGCTGCTTGCGACGAATCTGTGCGGTGCCGCAAGGCCTCCTGCGGGGTCCTTGTTCGAGTCAGCCGCGGGCACGGTTCTGAGTCGCCGGGCACAGCCGAGCGGTGGTCGCGGGTGATCGCACGGGACAGATCTGCACGGGTGTGATCCATTTCGTGGAGTCGATGTCCCATCCCTGCAGAAGTCCCTTGTCGAATGCCTTGGCGGCGGGGATGACCGCATCCTGCGGCGCGATAGGTGCGGGACACGCCCAGTAGGTCGGCTCGCACGGTGCGATCGAGATGCCGGAGCGGAACTGATTGGCGTGGATCTCGAGCACGTGGGCCTGCCCATATACAGGATAGGCACCGAAGTACCCGGTCAGTAGCCGAAGCGACGGTGTTCGGGTCAGAGCAAACGCCTGGACCCGGTAACCCTCTAAGGTGAGACCGCTAACCGGCGGATCAACCACCGCGTTGTGAAACGTGACACGCGTCTCGTAGGCCTGGCGCCGAAACGTGATCGCGGCGCGGCCGAGGCCCTGTGTTCCGAGGTCGGGCTTGTCACGCGTGAGGGATATCAGGACGTAACGACCATACTGCCACTCAATTGCGAACGGCAGCAGGGCACTCGTGGCTACGTCGGGCTGGGCGAAACCGGCGATCACTTCGACCGACCCATTTTCGGCGTAGTCCGCGTCGTCCTGCGTAGCTCCTGCTCTGAGCGAAACCCATTCGGCAGCGGTCGGACCAAATCCCCTGGGGCGGAAATGCAGCTTCAACCGCAGGCGCCCGCTAACGACGTCGTAGATCCGCAGGTCATCAGACTGCGGCATCAGTTTGCCGTTCTCCGCGGCGCCCGCTTGAAAGTCCGCCGCAGTCGGCAGGTCCTGGATCACGATCATCCATGAAGGCGCATCGGTCGAGTGGAGCTGAACACGCTCGCTGAGGACCACATGGCCACCCCGCGGGGATTCGGCGAGCAGTTGGCTGGTCTTACTGGTGATTTGGTCTGGGATCGATGGAGGCGTGAAGATAGCGCCGCGCACTCCGAAGAACCCACCCACACCGACCAGAACCAGCACCATTAGTGAGAGGAGCAAGAGCGGCGCATCGCCGAGGAGGAGGTGTGGTCTTACGGCTCGTGCAGGAGGCGGGACGACCTTCGGCGATGGCTGGGGCGTGAACTCGCCCAGTGGAACGACCTCGGCTTGCTCGGAAAGAGCGCGTGCGGCTTGACTGTCTGCGTCCGTCCCCGCCAGCAGTTCGGCCCATTGATCCGAGCGGACGGTGGCGATGATCCGAACCGTGGGCTTCTTAGCGCCCCGAATCGTCTCGAGCGCCGATGGATCGAGCGCCCCTGTGAACCGGTCTAGGCCATCGAGCCACAGGCATAGAGTTGCTTCGGGAAAGGGAAAATCGAGGCCACGATCAACCAGCTTCCGCAGTGATTCAGAGTTCAGGAAGATGACCGCGGGAACCTCGGAGAGCTCCTGCTCGGCCCAGTGGCTTACCGCGCGCGACTTGCCACAACGAGCTGGTCCGTGCACGAGAACGTGCCGAGTTGTATTCGCTAGGGCGTTCCTCACTTGTTCGTCCTCACCGTGCGGACGCTCCTGATACTGCCGCAAGTGGCCACCGACACTCTGGGTGGGATAGACCCCTAGGGTGTCAAGCCGCGCACCCCGCAGGCGCTCGGGAGGCCAGACCCGAACCGCCGCCACGATGTCTTGGCGGGTTCGCCAGCAGATAAGAAGACGCTGACCGAATGCGGTCACGAACCCGACTCCAACCACGACCAGGACCTTCCCAAGGATCGTGAGGTTCAGGGCGCCAGCGACCTGGGGAATCAGCAGTGCCACAAATGCCACGATCGAAGCGACACTCGTGGTGATGGTTGCGTCGCGTCTAGCGCGCGAACTCATGAGTGTTCCTTGTGCGTGCCGGACATCGGCCGGATTCAGCCCAGACCCCGGACTAGCACGCTAACAACCCGGACCCGGACCGACAACCCCGAAGCGCGCACGAGACATCGTGAGCCTGGTGCCAACCGGTTCGATCGAGTCCCCGGCGGGGAGGCGTGGCGTATGTGGAGCAGTGCATCCGCATACGGCGCGAGAACTGCGTGCGCGGCGCTCTTCCCTCCACGGCCGGGCACAAGGACGAGCTGCGACGGCTCCCCGTCGACATTGAGGGACTGTACTTCGGTAATCTCGCGCCAAGCTCGTCCGCGGTTGCCAGGCTGCGCGCTCAGGCGTCACGCAGGCACGGCCGATGAATAACTCGTCGCTGTCGCTTTCCATGCATACGAGGAGCCAGCGGTCCTATCGGTCGGACCGACCAGGGAAGCTGTCATCGCCGGGCAGTGCGCGACTCGCCCACAGACTGAAGGATTTGGTCCGGAGGGGGAGGATGCCTCGGGGCGCCGAGCGAGAGCTCGTCGGATTCCGCGCTTCCCTGGCCAGCGGGTCGGTACCGATGCCCGCGCAGTCCCTAAACCACGTCGTCTGAGTGCTGTCCCTCCGGGAGCGCGCGAACGTCCGCGCCAGACGGTGCGAGGTCACGGAAGCTCCCCGCGACCATCTCCGCGTCTTCCTTGCTATCCCATCCGACGTTCGCGCCTGGGCCGGCGATCACCGGCTCCATCCACCGCCGGTCGGACTCGTGGCGGATCCAGATTCTCCATCGATAGCCATCGGATATATCGCCAACCTAGCGTCGCGGGGAAAGCCGCGCAAGGGGAGCTGGTTCCCGAGTCGTTAGGCACACGTTACGTTTGGACCCAGGAGGTTCTTGGCGTTGCCGGGGACGACCTACCGGCCACGCGGACAGCCACAGGCGGGACCCGCGGGCGCGAGTGTCAGTGCTGTCGCTACGGTAGCTCTGGCGGCGCGTTCGCATTCGTAGGCTCGCCGGGATCGCGAGCTTTCTGACTCCCCCGAATCGGAAATACGCGCGCGGCTGCTACCGATGCTCAAGGACGCCCGTGCACGGGCCGATCCCGCACTCTGAATGCGACACGAGCTCGCCGGCAACGAAAGGCATCCTGGGCACACGGTCAATTCGATCGTGCTCGCGCGGCAGCCGATATTGGACCGTCGTGAGTCGGTCGTGGGCTATGCGCTGCGCTACCGGCCGCTCACCCCGTCGGGCCAGCTGGAGGCTCCGGAGACCTCGATCGCGAGCGTGATGGTCGGCGCTCTGGCCGAGATCGGGCTTGAGAAACTGGTAGGTGAGCGCCCGGCATACATCGAGATTACGCCGCAGTTCCTGCACTACGTCGACCAGCTCCCCCTTCCCCCAGAGCGGGTGGTGCTCGAGGTGGCCGCAACGGCCCACGCGGACGCGGACCTGCCGCAGGCCTTGCACGATGTCCACAGGGCTGGCTTTCGGATCGCGATCGTCGGGGTCATTCCGGACGGTGCCGGCGAAGCCCTATGGCGACTCGCCAGCGCCGTGAAAATCGACTCTCGAACGGTCGCTGGCGGCGGCGACGAGGTGAACGATCTCCTGGCAGGGCTTCGGAGGCGCGGTTTGCGCCTCATCGCCGAGGGGGTCGAGACCCCCGAGCAATACGAGGCGATGCGCGCGCTCGAGTTCGACGCCTATCAAGGACAATATTTCGCCGCGCCGCGGTCGATCCGCGAGGTCGCGGCGCCGACGCATCGGCTCGGCGCGCTCGTGTCGCTCACTCACGGCGCAGCGGGGGCGAGCCTCGAGGACCTCGAGCGCCACATCTGCGAGGACCCCGGGCTGAGCTATCGATTCGTGCGGCTCGCCAACTCCGCGTTCTACGGCGGCCGAACCCCGGTGGGTTCCATCCGCCAAGCGCTCATGCGGCTCGGTGCGGCCTCGGTGAGCCAGTGGATCACGCTGTTCGCGCTCTCGAAGATGACCGACCGCCCCCAGCACCTACTGAACACCGCAGTGCACCGCGCCCGCCTGTGCGAGCTGCTCTCGCGCGAGTACCCCGACACGGTCCCGGAGCGGGCGTTCAGCGCGGGGCTCTTCTCAGTTCTCGACGCCCTGCTCGACCGCCCCATGCGCGAGCTGATCGCAGACCTCTGCCTCGACGATCGGCTCGCCGCCGCGATCACCGATCACCACGGGCCTGAAGGCCGGCTGCTCGCCGCGGTCCTGGCGTATGAGCGCGGCGACTTCGCCGCGTGCGCGCAACGCGACGTCCGACTCGTCAACGTCGCGAACGCCTACTGGCGCGCAGCCGAGTGGGCCGACTACGCCACGGCGATGGTCGCCTGAGCAGAGACGCAACACCGACAAGGCCGCAACCTCCCCCCGCACGCGAGCGCGCGGTGGCTCGCCAGCGAGACGGCAGACTGCTACCCCGGCAGCTACGTCCGCGCTACCGGCATCGAAGACGCTTCGAAATCGCTCAACAAGCTAATCCAGCCTGACCCGCACGACCAGCCGTGCCCTCCCGAATAGAAGCCGCCGGCCGAGGCCCGGACCCGATCACCCCGAGGACGCTGCGCTCACTCCCGCCTGCCCACGATCCCAGAGCCCGCACCCCGACGACGCTCCCCTCCAGGCCTCGAGCGGCACCGCGAGGCAATTGCCCGCTAACTGACCGAGCTGGCGACTGCCTGCGTGGCAAAACGCAAGCTGGCGCTGGCGCCGCCGGAGTGCTGAATCGTCGCCGTAGCGCTCGTCCGCTCGGACGCCCGCCGGCGGTCCAACTCTGCGCTCTGAGAAGCTGTTCTCGCCGAAAGCAGGACCGCAGCCGCCGTGTGCAGAATCGCATATCTGCATAGGCAACCACGCGTGGGTTTGTCCGGCCGGTTCGCTACGCCCGCTTGGCCCGCCCAGGTGACTGCTTGACGCCTGGAGCAGCAGTCATCGCATCCGCTCGCTGGTGGCTGCTTTCGTGCCAATTGCGATCGTCCAGAACCGGCCGTTGCGGACCGCTCCTAAGTCGCCTCAGTCGAACGCGCATCCCGCGGGTGCCACGACGGCGAAACCGATCGCGGGGTCGGCCGCGAGTCAGCTGGCAGCTTCGGCGGCTGGAGGACGCAGCTCCCCGAGACGCCGATGGGCGGCGTCACCGTCGTCTACATCGAGGACGGCGCGCCGGCGGCCGAGCCACTGCTGAACCTCGAGGCTGCCCTGACCGCGTCCGAGGTTCCCGACTGGTCGGGCGGCGAAGAACAGCGTTAACTATTCCGTTCTTTCTTCGCCGCCTCGTCGGCCCTACGGTTCCCCGATGCGAGAGTTCATAGACGAGCCACACCTGCCCGCCCGGAATGCTGGGGCCGGTCGTCGTAGGTGGCGGCTTGGCGCGGTGGCGATCGCGGCCGTCTTGGGAGCCGGCAGCCTGTGCGCCTCCGCGGCTGAGGCGGCCACGCTCACCGTGACCGCAGTCGGCGACCCGAGCGGCACCAGCCAGTGTTCGCTGCGAGAGGCGATCGCGACGATCAACGCGTTCGGGACCCCCACGGCCTGCGGGACGGCCGACTCGAGCGGCAACACGATCGTGCTCGGCCCGCACCCCTACACGCTGTCGATCGGTCCGAGTGGGGCCGACGACAACAGCACCGGCGATCTCGATCTGACCGCGAACATCCCGACGACGATCAAGGGTGCGGGCGTGGACCAGACCTCGATCACCGGGGCAGGGTTCCCGGCGCTGAACCCCGACCGGCTGTTCCACACCATCGCCGGGAATGTGACGTTCCGCGATCTCACGCTGGCGCATGGGATCGGGCCGGCCGGCGCCGCTGGCATGGACGGTGTCAACGGAATGAACCCGGTTCCGCCGACCAACGGAATGCCGGGGTTCAACGGTGGAGCGATCTTCAACGGGGCCACCCTCATGCTCGCCGACGTGGCCGTGATCAATAACACCGCCGGCGCAGGCGGCAAGGGAGGCGTGGGTGAGACGAACGAAACCGGCGCGAACGGCGGCCCCGGCGGTGTCGGCGGGGGAATCTACAACGTCGGCACGCTGGTCCTGATCAACGTCACCGTGACCGGCAACGCCGCGGGTGACGACGGCGTCGGCGGCGCAGGCGGCGCAGGCGGCTCGGGCGGCACCGGCGGCATGGGCGGGTGCTGCGGTGACGGCGGCGGGGTCGACAGCGCGGTGGGCGCCGTTTTCATCACGGGCAGTACGTTCGAGCAGAACCGCGCCGGCGCCGGCGGAGACGGCGGCCTCGGCGGCGAATCGGCCGTGGGCGACATGGGTACCTCGGGTGACGGCGGCTCGGGAGCCGGCGGCGCCTCGGGCGGTGGAATCGCGGTTACCGGCGGCTCGGCGACGATCACCAACTCCACCTTCACCGCCAACGTGTCGGGGCTCGGCGGGGACGGCGGCAACGCGCCAGGAGGCGGTCACCAAGGCTTCGGCAACGGCGGCAACGCGGGCAACGGCAGCACGGGCGGAGGCGTGTTCGTCCGGGCGGAGCGACCGTCACACTGCTCAGCGTGACCGTCGCCGGCAACCAGGTCAGCGTCGCCGGCACGCCGGGCGCGTCCTCTACCGGCGGAAGCTCCGGTGCGGCCGGGAATCCGCCGTTCGGCGGTGGCATCTATACCAACGGCACGCCCGCGACGAGCATGACCGACACGTTGCTCGGTGGCAATGGGCTCGGCAACTGCGCCGGGTCGACGACCGATGGCGGCCACAACCTGAGCTTCGGCGACGCGAGCTGTCCCGCAACCTTCGCCGGCGGCGATCCCAAGCTCGGCGCGCTTCAGGACAACGGCGGCCCGACGCCAACGATGGCGCTCGGCGCGGGCAGCGCCGCGATCGATGCAGGCGCGGGGTGCCCGGTCAACCGATCAGCGAGGAGTGCTCCGGCCAGCCGGAACGGCGTGCGACATCGGCGCATACGAGGTCGCGCCTCCCGTCGTGAGCGCAGGATCGCCGTTGGGAATCACCGCCACCAGCGCCATCCTCGAAGGCTCCGTGTTCACGAACAACGCCTCGGCTGCCGCCGTGTTCGAGTTTGGCAAGACGACCGCCTACGGCTCGCAGGCGTCAGCGGCCACGATCACAGGGTTGGAGTCGGTGCCGCTCGCCGCGACCCTCACCGGGCTGACCCCCGGCACCACCTACCACTACCGGTTGGTGGCGACCTCGCCGGATGGCACCGCGGCAACTCCCGACGCCACCTTCACGACCGCGAGCGCACCCGCAGCGACCACACAGACACCAGAGCTGACCCACCTCTCGATCACGCCGTCGAGCTTCCGCGCCGCGCCGTTCAGGCACCACAAAACGGGCACGACGATCAACTACACCGACTCGCTCGCCGCTCGGACGACAATCGTCGTGTTCGAGCAGACCGCCGGCGTGAAGCTGCACGGCGCATGCGTGAAGCCGTCGAGGCATGGCCACGGACCCAGGTGCGTGCGCCTGGTCAAGCTCGGCAGCTTCAGCCACGCCGACCGTGTCGGTGCTAATGCCGTTCGATTCAGCGGTCGGCTGGGCGGGCACAGGCTGCCACCGGGTCGCTACGTGCTCGAGCTCACCCCACAACTCACAACCCAAAGTGGCAGGACGGTCTCGCTCAAGTGCCGGGTGCTCTGAGCTAGCCGGGACGCCGGTTTCGAACACCGCGTTGCTCGTGGAATTGAGCCCGCCGATGCCGCCGGCATTTCCCAGTCCCGGCGGCTCTGAAACCCGTCCAAAAGTAAGTCCCGCTCGAGAACACGTCCCGGGAGAGCCTTTCGAAAGGTAGGAAGCGCTCCGCGACGGTCGGCCTGGACGATCGCGATGCCGCCGCGGAGATCAAGTCCGGCGTTGGTGTCGCCGCGGGCATTCCGCTGCGCCACTGGTCGCTTACTCGGCGTGGGCCGCCGCTTTGCCACAAGCCGGTGATCTCGCGCGCTCCGGACGTGGGTGTGTTGGGGTTACGATCGGGTGCCGGTGGAGCCACTGCTCGAGAGAGAGTCCGAGCTCGTAGCGCTTGTTGAGGCGGTCGCGGCGGCGCGCGCGGGAGCGGGATCGTTCGTGCTCGTCGCGGGCGAGGCGGGGATCGGCAAGACGTCTTTGGTGCGGGCGCTGCGGGCGCGGTTGGGGGCCGGGGCGGAGTTTGCGGTCGGTGCGTGCGAGGCGCTGTCGGTGCCGGTCCCGCTCGGCCCGGTGCTCGAGTTGTTCGCGGCGACGTCGGCTGCCAGTACTGCGCCGGACGGGGCCGATCGGTTCGCGCTGGCGCGGTCGCTGCTGGATGCGTTGCGGGCGAGCGCGCCGTGTGTCGCGGTGATCGAAGATGCGCATTGGGCGGATCCGGCGACGTTGGACGTGCTTCGCGTGCTGGCCCGTCGGGTTGAGCAGGCGGGTGTGGTGGTCGTAGTGACATACCGTGACGACGAGCTGGCCGCGAATCCGCAACTCGCGATGCTGGTCGGAGACCTGGTGGGCGTTCCGGCGGTCCGGCGGCTCCCGTTGCGCCGGCTGTCGGAATCCGCTTTGGGTTCGCTGGCCGCGTCATCGGGGGTCGACGTGCGCGAGCTCTCGCGCCTGACGAGCGGCAATCCGTTCCTGGTGGTGGAGGCGCTCGCGGCGCGAGGTGGATTGCCATCGACGGTGCGCGACGCGACGGTCGCCCGGCTCGGGCGCCTCGATGCCGACACGCGTGGCGTTGTCGACGCGGCGGCGGTGATCGGCCAGCGGGTCGCACCTGCGTTGCTGGGCGCGGTCGCTCCGAGTAGCGGCGGGGCGGTGGAGGGCGCGCTCGCGTGCGGCGTGCTGATCGAGGATGGTGGCGAGCTGGTTTTCCGCCACGAGCTCACTCGGCAGGCGGTCGAGATGTCGATCGCCGCGCCGCGTCGCGCGGCGCTGCATGCCCGAGTCCTCGCGGCGCTGGCCGACGGACCCGAGCGCAAGGACCATGCGCGGCTGGCGCACCATGCGGAGCGGGCGGGGTTGGCGGCCGAGGCAAGCCGCTTCGGCGCGCTGGCGGCGGCAGACGCCGAACGTGTCGGTGCGCTGCGCGAGGCGGGATTGCAGCTCCAGCGGGCACTGCGCTTCGGGACTGACCTCGATCCGGACGAGCGTTTCGGGCTGCTGGTGCGACTCTCGCGCGCGCAGAACTTCGAAGGGAGGATGGAGGAGGCGTTGCGCGCGGCGGCCGAGGCGGTCGAGATCGCCAAGCGGGACCTAGGTCAGCATGCGCACGGGCGTGCCCTGAACGTGCTCGCTGCGGCGTTGTGGTCGCTGGACCGGATGGTCGAGGCGCGTGCGGCAGCACAATCGGCGATCGAGCTGCTCGAGCGCACCGCCGAGGCCGGTGAGCTGGCACGCGCCCAGTGCGCGCTGCTGCGGATCGAAGCGGTGGCGTTCGAGCCGTCGGCCGTGATCGCCGCCGCCCCGCGCACGCTCGAGCTTGCGGCGACGGCGGGTCTGGAGGAGGCGCGGATCGATGCCGAGATCACGCTCGGCCTCGCCTATGGTCACGTGGGCCGCTCCGAGGCGGCCACCGTGCTGGCGCGCGCGCTCGCCGACGCGCGCGCCGCGGGGCTGCACGTGCAGACGATCCGGGCGTACGTCAACAGCGTGATGGTGGCGGCCGACGCGCGCGACCACGCGACGGTGGACGCCGTTTCCGCCTCCGCGATCATGCTCTTTGACGACTACCAGGCGGCGATTCCCCGGGACGGGGTGGAGATCGCCGTGGCCCGAAGCTTGCTCGACCGGGGCCGCTGGGGGGAGGCGCTCGAGCGCGCGGCGCGGGGCCGGCGTGAATGGTTCGGGGAGGTCCCGCTCGCGCTCGTGATCGAGGCGCTGGTCCGCGCGCGACGCGGCGAGCAGGGCGCCGACGCACTGCTCGAGCAGGCGCGCGCGGGTGTCGCGGGCGTGCCCGACGGCTGGCGCCACGCGATGCTTCACGCCGCGCTCGCGGAGATTGCGTGGCTCCGCGGCGACCGTCGCGCGCTGCTGCTCCAGGTGGAGGCGGTGAGGGACGCATGGTGGTTTGCAGAGTTTGGGCGCCCGTCGGGCGAGCTGGCGGTGTGGGCTGCGCGCTGTGGCGAGCGGCTCGAGCCACCCCCGACCGCGCCCGAACCGATGCTGCGCGAGCTGGCCGGGGATTGGCGCGGCGCGATCCGCGCGTGGCGCGAGCTCGATGCGCCGTACGAGGCCGCGCTCGCGGCCCTGCCCGGCGATGGCCGCGCGGCCGGCGGCGCGGTGGCGGCGCTACACAGGCTCGGCGCGCGCGCCGCCGCGAGGGCGTTCGCGCGCGCTCGATCCGAGCGCGGCAGCCGCGCCCCACGCGGACCGCAGCGCGCAACACTCGCCAACGTCGCGGGGCTGACCCGCCGCGAGCAGGAGGTGCTCGTGCACGTCGCCCGCGGCGAGACCAACCCGCAGATCGCGCGGGCGCTGCATTTATCCGAGCGGACGGTCGCGCATCACGTTTCCGCGATCCTTTCAAAGTTCGGCGTCGCCACTCGGACCGCCGCGGTCGAGGCCGCGCACGCCGCCGGGACGCTCCCAGGAGATAGGACGTCGATGCCGCCGATATAGGCAGGCTGACCGATGTTTGCTGCGCATGGTGCCCGTACCTTCGGCCGCGACCCAAATCCCACTCGAGGAGGCACGATGAGCAGCACCACACAGACCAGCAGCGCGGCGATCGAGGGACGGTTGTGGAGCGTCCGCGCCGACGACTGGGCCGCAATTCAGGAGCGGCAGGTCGCTCCCGCATACGAGGCAGCACTCGACGCGCTCCGGGTGGGGCCGAGCACGCGACTGCTCGACGCCGGCTGTGGCGCGGGCATGTTCATGCGCCTGGCCGCTGACCGGGGCGCGGACGTGCACGGGCTCGACGCCAGCGAGGGGTTGCTCGCGCACGCCCGCGGCCGCGTGCCCGCGGCGCCGCTCATGCAGGGTGAGCTCGAGCAGCTTCCGTACGAGGACGCGAGCTTCGACATCGTCACCGGCTTCAACTCGTTCCAGTACGCCGCCCGGCCCGCCGTCGCGCTCGCCGAGGCCAGACGTGTCGCCGTCCCCGCGGGCCGCGTGCTGCTGCTTAGCTGGGCTCCGGCGGAGCTGTGCGAAGCGGCCGGTTACCTGATGGCGCTCGGCAGGCTGATGCCGCCTCCGCCGCCAGGGGCCCCCGGTCCGTTTGCACTCTCGGACAGCGAAGCGCTCAGCGCGCTGTTCGACGACGCCGGACTCGACGTGCTGGCAGTCGAGGACGTCGAATGCGTGTGGCGCTACCCGGACGAGCCGACCGCTGTCGCCGGGTTGATGTGCTCTGGTCCCGTCGTCGGGGTAATCGAGCAGGCCGGCGAACCGGCAGTGCGCGCAGCGACCCGCTCGTTCCTCGAGCCGACTCGCACCCCCGACGGCGGCTACCGCATCACGAACGTCTTTCGCTATGTCATCGGCACTCCCCGCAGCTGAGGTGGCCGTGACGCGGTCGGCGGCGAGCCAAGACGAGCGGCTCTGGTTCCTCGGCACTCTGGCGATTATCAGGGTGCCGGGAGAGACCGTCGATGGCCGCTTCGCCCTGATCGAGTTCCTCTTCCCGCCCAACGCGTCGCCGCCGCTTCACACCCACCCCCAGGACGAGAGCTACATCGTGCTCAACGGGCAGCTCACGGTGCACGCCGGAGCGAACCGCTTCGAGCTCGACCCGGGTGACGTTGGCGTAGTCCCGACCGGCGTGGCGCACACGTTCCGGGTCGACAGCGACACGGCGCACGTGCTCGTACTCAGTACACCGGCGGGTATCGAGCGGCTCGTACGCGACGGGTCCGTGCCCGCGACATCGCATTCCCTCCCGCCGCCCGACACGCCCCGACCAACACCCGAGCGCCTCGAGCAACTGTTTCGCACCCACCACCAAGTCAACCTCGGCGCGCCGCTGGCTCCGGCGCGACCCGCCCAGGAGCAAAGATGAGCGACTACACAATCCGCGCACTCACCGACGTGCCCGACATCTTCGAAGGGCAATACCCCGGAGCGATGCGATTCCTCACCGATCATCTCAAGGCTCGGCAGGTCGCGCTCACCCACCGACTGATGCCACCCCGATCCGGCGGCAAAGGCAGCCACGGACACCGCCACAAGACCCAGGAAGAGATCTACTACGTGCTCTCCGGCACGCCGCAATTCAAACTCGACGACCAGATCGTCGACGTACCCTGCCGCTCGGCCATCCGCGTCGCGCCCGCCGTCGCTCGATCGATCTGGAACGACGGTCCCGACGATGCCGAGCTCGTGATCTGCTCCATACGGCTGGAAGACCCACACGCCGACGGCGAACTGATCGAAGACTTCTGGCCAGTGAACGGAACCGCGACATGAGCACCTTGGTCGACCGGACAGCTCATGCCTACGGATGCGAAATGTCGCCAGAGCCATAGCGACCCGCTCGACAAGGCGGAGATGAAGACGAACGTCTCATCGTGTCCTCGGACGCCGCCGGACGCTCGCCTGAGCCCGCCCTTGCGCTGACGAGTGCGGTAACCGAGAGCCGCCTCGTTTGGGCTTACACGACGTTGAGTCCGTCCTAGCCGCTATTCGTGGGCGGGCTCTCCTGTGCCGACCTCGTCGAAGTAGTCCACCCATAGGGTTGACATGTCGATGCCGTCCGCTTCCATCGCCGCCCTCGTGTCGGCCGACGCCCACGCCGCTTGCGCCTGCGCGCGCGCGTCGAAAGTCTCCTCAATCATGACGAGGCTCGGATCGTCTTGTGCGCGCCACGCACGGAAGCTGCGTACGCCAGGGGTGACCTTCAGCGCGTGGTCATATCCCCGTCGCCAGACGTCGTAGTCGGCGACCCTGCAGTGGCAGAGCACGGTTGTCATGGTTCCCCCTTGTTCGGTAGGCACCGAACCTAACATGGGTCCGCGGGACCGCTCTCGTTGTCGCCTCATGTCTCACGAGGGCATCGATGCGGCCTGGCCGGCGGTTCGGGGACTGCTCCTACTCATCGCGGCAGCGAGGGCTGAGTGTTGGACGCTATGTTCGGCGCGCCGCTGCTCCATAAGCCGACAATCAGGTCTAAACGCAAGTCGAGCTGGTCCGTTCACAGGTCAAGCGCCGGACGACCAGCTCGATTGTTCGCCGGGTCCGTCGGCGCCGTGCATAGACCTTTGCGTGCCGGCGGCCGTACGAGATGCCGGTTGAGGTGTCATCGCCGTCGGCGGCGTAACCGTCGGCGGGGGTGACGTGATCACGACGCCGACGCGGGGATGCTCAGCGGCGTCGTGTCCTGATCATCCCCGGACGTCGGGGCTGCGTCAGCTGCAGGTGAGTACCGGATCCGCCCAGTCGGCGTGGTCGTTGCCGTTGCCGTCGCCGCCGTCGCCGACGACCAGGTCCAGCACCTGTGCGCCGGTCACGTCCACGTTGAGCGATGTCGCGCTCTGATGCCCGCGGATGACCAGCGTTGTCACCAGCGTCTTGCCATCTGCGACCACGCTGAACGTCACCGTACCGGCACCGCCCTTCTCGTCGTCCACGCCGACCTGCGCGGTGAACTGGCTGCACTGCCCGGCCAGGTAGATCTCGACGTCACTGGGCGAGTTCGTGCCGAGACCCTTTGCGAACACCACGCCGTTGATCGTGATCGGATTCCCGTCACCTGCGGCCTGTTCACCGTTGCTGGCGTCCCGCTCGACCGGCCCCCAGCCGTTGGTCGCTGACAGGAACGGCAGATCACTGACGTTGTCGGTCCCTGCTGGGGGAGCCGGCGGGAGGGCGCGGATGATCCGTTCGTCGGAGTTGGTCGCCCGGCTCCCTGACTGGGTGTAGTCGAACGATGCCGTCAGCGCCGACGCCTGCGTCAGGTTGCCCGCCGCCGTCACCTGCCAGGTAAACGTCGTCGACCCGCCGGGGTGCACGGTCTTTACCGATGCGGGGTCGGGCGCGCTGGCCGTCCACCCGTCCGGCAGTTGCAGCGACGGGGTCACGTCGGTCGTTTTCGGCGCGTCGGACGGGACAGCGACCGTGGCTTTGGCGGTGAACGTCTGCGCCGCCTGGGTCGTGTCCGGCACCTGGAGGTCGACCATGGTGCCCGGCCGCTTCGGCATCGCGTACTTGTGCGGGTCATATGCCGGGCTGTTGTTCTGCGACACGCGGAGCGACGAGGCCCAACTGCCGTAGTTCGTCAGCGACACCGTTCCGAGCCCGCCGGTCGAGCCGTCCAGGTTCCACACCGCGATGGCGATTGTGTTGTTCGCGTTCGGGTTCAGGATGCCGTTCGGCACAGGGAAGCTGTGCTCCGGCCCGACGTAGTTGACGTAGTTGCCGACCATCCAGCCGTTCACGTACAGCATCGCGCGATACATCGGGGACGGGTTGTCGCTGATCGTCAGGCCGAGGGATGTGTCCTGGCCCTTCGGCAGGTCGAGCGCAACCTCGGTGCGGTACCAGGACACGCCCGGCGTGGTGTCGGTGGTCGGCAGCGTGACGTTCGCCCAGTCCCGGTCGGGGAAGCCCGGCAGGTCCCACCCGGCACGCTCACCGAAGAGCCCGCCGGTGGACAGCGGCCCGCGCACCGGGTCGATCTCGTTTTCGCCGCCGCGAACACCCTGGATCCGCCAAGTGATCGTCGACAGCGGCGCACCGATCAGCGACGCGCTCGTTAGGCCACGGGCGGTCTTGTTGGCGTTCGTGGCGTTGTAGTCCTCCTGGTGACCCATGTTCACGGTAAGGACGGACAGCACGTTGTCGCCCGCCGCCTTGAGCGAGCCTGCGGGGAAGGTGAAGTTCGCGCTGCCCGTCGTGGAACTGCCGAGGAACGTCCCGTTCAGCCAGGCCGAGAAGGCCTGCGCCCCGCCGCCGGAGTCGGAGACGAGATGGATGCCGGTCACGTTGGCGCTCGTGGTGAATCGTCCGCGGTACCAAGTGTTTCCGGTGTGGAAGCCGTAGTCGTCGGCGTAGAGGACCGGCAGCGTGTTGATCCCGCTGACGCTGTTGGTGGTCATCTTGTCGGCGACCTGCCAGCTTGAGTCGTCGAATCCGGGTTGCGGCTCGGGAGACTCCTGCTTGTGCTTCCAGTGGGTGAGCGGTGGCAGCGTGATCGGCGCCGCGGTCTCGATCGATCCGGTCAGGCTGCCGGTGCTCGTCCGCGTCGTGTGTACGGGCACGCCGTTCCAGGTGACGTGCGACGCGGACGTGAAGACCTCGATGTTCGGGGCGGCGCCGTTGTCGCCAGTGAGCTCGACAGTGCTTCCGTCCGAGCGGCTAGTGGCAGTACGCAGGAGGTGCGAGCCGCGTACCAGCACCGGCCCGGCGGCGGTGTCCTGGCGCCAGAAGGTCTCGGCGGTCGCCTTGTCCGCGAGCAGGAGCAGCAGCGGACGCGAGCCGACGCCGGAGATCTGGACCCGGATCAGGCCGTTGTGCTGGTAGTTCAGCCGCAGGTCGCCGGTGGTCGGGTCCCACGTCGTCGTGACCGCACCGCCGCTGGCCTGCACGGTCGGGCGCGACGCGTAGTTCAGTACGGTCTCGCCGTCGCTGCCCTGGTCACCGTAGAGCACCGCGACGTCACGGTTGTCGATCGTCGCGTTCGTCATGATCTCCGAGGTCGAGTACTGCAGCTGCGACTCACCGAGCTTGTAGTTCGCGACGATGATGTGCGAGTCGCGCCCGTTGAGCGTGATTGCCGTGCCCGGCTGCTGCGGCACCACCGGGTAGGTCGGGTTCTCGGCGGCCGTGCCGGTCGGCAGGTCGATCGCGTCGATCGAAACGAAGTTGTCCGTGGAACCGGACGAGTGGGTGCCGTCGACGACGATCTTCAGCGTGTGCGAGCCGTCGGTGAGGCCGGTCTTGGAGAACAGCACGGCCTGGTTCTGGCTTCCTGAGCAGTCGACGGTCGCCTGCTTGACGCCGTCGATGAACACGTCCGCGAGGCCGTGGTTGTTCGTCTTGGAACCGATCCACCGCACCGCCGTACCGGTGAACGGGACGGTGACCGAGTCACCGGCCTGGTTGGAGAACGATTCGGTGTTCTTGTAGTCGCCGCCCGTGAAGCTCTGGTTGGCCACGTGCGACCAGCTGCCGGTGTATTGCAGGTCGGTCGTGTCGGCGTCGTCGAACGTGTAGCTCACGTTCTTGATCGGCTGGGCGTTGAAGTCGATCGAGATGTGTGTCGTGTCGACCGACGTCGAGGTCGAGTTGCTGTGCCGGAGCACGTGGAACTGGGTCATGGTATCGGGGTTCATCCGCGCGGTGTCGACGATTGCCGAGTTGTCCGGCGGTGTGACGTTGATCGGGTCGGTCATCGCCAGCGGCGCGACCGACTGCGTCATGTAGCCGATCAGCTTGTCCTCGTAGTACTTCGGGTCGAGCTGACGGGTCTCGCGGATCGCAGCGCCGTAGTCGTAGGACGTGTAGTTCTCCGGCTGGCCGAGCCAGCCCCAGTTCGTCCCGCCGTAGGTCATGTAGAAGCTCTGCGCGGTTGCGCCGACCGCGATGTTCTGCTTGTAGAACACGTCGGCGAACTGGTCGTTGATCAACTGCGCGCACTTGTCATATCCCGGCCCGCCCCACGGGTCGAACGCACCGCCCTGGAACTCCGGGCTGTACAGCGGCCGGCCGGCGGGGTGGTCGAAGCTGATGTCCGGCACGCCGGCCCAGTGCGTCGGGTTGGAGCAATTGAAGCCCTGCGGGTAGGAGTCGACGCCGTCCACGTCGAGCGCGGCGGTTCCGGAGTTGAACGTGCCATTGTTGTTGCCGGTGAGCGGGACGGTGATGCCGTCCGCGCGGGCCTTCTGCTCGAGGTGCAGCATGTAGGCGCGCCCGGCGTCCGTGCCGGTGTAGAACTCGTTTTCGATCTGGTAGCCGATGATCGGCCCGTTGCCGTTAGTGATCTGGTGCCGAGCGAGGATCCGGTCGATCTGGGTCATCCACTCATCGGAGTACTTGAGGAAGTTCGGGTCGTCGGTTCGGTTGTTCTCCATCTTGGTCGTGAGCCACCCGGGCAGGCCGCCGCTGTCGACCTCCGCATTGATGTATGGCGCCGGGCGGGCGATCACGTACAGCCCCGCCCGCGCCGCGTCGTCGAGCAGCTTGTCGAGATTGCGGACGCCGGTGAAGTCATAGACCCCTGGAGCCGGCGAATGATAATCCCAGTCGAAATACAGGGACACCGCGTTGAAGCCGGCCGCTTTCATCTTCTGAAAGATGTCGACCCAGAGCGACGGGCTGGGCAGGCGGAAGTAATGGAACTCCCCGGACCAGAGGTAGACACGCTGACCGTCGATATTGAACGAGTAATCGTCGAACGTGACAGTGTGCGGCTTTCGGTCGAAACGGTGGCCTCTCGTCGGTGGGGCCGATGTTGCTGCGGCCGTCTGCGGCGCGGCATCTGCGGCCGCGGGCTTGCCGGCGGCAGACTTGGCCGCGGCGACCGAGTTCGCCCCAGTGGGTTGAATCAAGATCACCGCGCAAACTGCAATGACCAGCGCCGGTGACGCCGCCAGCGCGCTCGACACGCGTCGCGCCCGACGCTTCCCGCTCCGGCGGATGCCGGTGTGGTGAGAGCGGATTTCGCGAGAGCGCACTTTCTACCTCCGTAAGCTCGAACTGCAATCAAGACTTCAGTTGTGACTGCCAAGCCAATGTGGATCGGAATACGCGCCACAGGCTCGGGCCAGGCAAGCGCCAGTATTGAAACTCGCCCGACGAGATGTACGCCTGCTGGCAGTCGATCATCAGCGAATAGTGGTCGTAGGTGACCTTGTGCGTCGTCGTTGCGGCCGCGGGCGCAGACGTCTGCGCGACGGTCGCCGGCGCAGCGGCAAGCGCGTTGCCGATCCGTCTACGTGATTTCGATGCGAAGACCCCGGTGAGCGCCGCCAGCATCAGCACAGCGCTACCCCCGTGAGCACCCGAACGCGGCTACCCCAGTGAGCACCCGGACACCCCACCCCGGTGAGCACCCGGAGCCGCTACCTCGGTGAGGACCCAGACGCCCCATACCCCGGCGAGCACCCGGACGCGGACCCGCGGAAACCTACTCATGACCCTCCCCGACTTGCTTTGATCGGCAGTTTGTCAGGTCCATGTGAGCGCTAACATGGACCACCGCCGTCCCTATACCCGCCAGATGCTCGCCGCAAACCCGACTCTTCGGCGCCGCCCTCGGCGCCTCGCCGGGACACGTGTCAAGGCCAACCCAAATCCCGGGGGCGCCCATCGTCCTCGTCGGTGCGACTGCCGCTCACGAGCACCAGGTTGTTCGACGTCGTGCGGCAACGCTCTGGATGACACGCCTCGCGGCTAGCTCGGGCTCTATTGGGGTTCGGGGCGTCGCGCGTCGGCGGCATGGATCAGCGGCTGAGCCGAATCGTGATCTGTGACGCTGCGAGCCCCTCGGCCAACAGTTGCCGAACCTGCGCGCAGCGTTCGGGCACGCCGCCCGTTGCCTGCCCGGGCGCCTAACCTCGGGCGATCCTGGTCGCTTGTCTGCGTCCAACGAGCGCCCCGTGGGGACTGGTGTTCGCTCGCGGATTCGGCCGCGACCAACTCAACGGGTGCGGCTGCGCGGTCGAGGAGCTGCGCGACCCGTTGGCGGCTGAGCGCGAACCGGCTGCCGACCTGCGTGAGCGTAAGGCCCTGGGACGGCGCCGGCGCCGGCTTGCGCTTCGCCACGGCGGCAGCAACGGCGGCGGGCTCCTTGGACCTGCTCATCCCAGATGCGATGGCGCAATCTGCCCGTGACTGCTCCGCGTTGAAGGACTAGCGGGTTCGCACTACTGCCGCCGTGGCGTTGCGCAAGCGCGCTCGACGGCGTCTCCCAACGGCCGCCGGCGCGAATGCAATCGTGCGGCAAGCGCCAGCCCGCGACGATCGGCGTGATTCAGATGTCGCCTAAGCGCAAGCCGGCTCGGGACCGTCATCGCGATCGAAGCGATCGTCCGCCAGGACGACCGCCGTCCGTCGAATGGAGCCACGGAAGGTGGCCGGCCGTTGCTGATGCTTGACGCCTGACGGGGTCACGGCGGCTTGGTCGCCGCTTCGCTACAAGTTCGGGAGCGCACGCGCGGCGCCACCTCGCCGCCCAGCCGCTTGCAGCTCGCGCGGAGTCGACCGCACGTTACGTTGCAGTCTCGTGCTGGGAGGTATCGAGGAGTCCGAGCCGGTGGGCCACCCCGGCGGCTTCGGTGCGGGTTTTGACGTCCAGCTTCGACAGGATTCGCGAGACGTGGACGCTGGCGGTTTTGGGGCTCATGTAGAGCGCCCTGCCGATCTCGGGATTGGTCCGGCCCTCGGCGATGAGACGCAGCACGTCGATCTCCCGCGGGGTAAGGCCCGCGAACTCGTTCGCGACGGCGCCGTCCTCGCCGACCGGGCGTACTCGCAGGCGGCGGGCGACTAACTCGATCTCCTCCAGGAGCGGCTGCGCGCCGAGCCTCCTGGCGGTGGCCTGCGCCGACCTCAGGGCGTCCTTGGCGCGATCCCGTGGCAGGCCCTCGCCGAGTGCCGATTGCGCTTCTCGCAGTCGCGCATAGGCACCGCGTAGGGGCCGTCCAAGGCGCTCCCATCCCGCAGCGAGTGCGCTCCATGCCTCGGCACGGTCCTCCGCGGCGGCGCGTAGCGCCTCGAGCTCGCACAGCTCCAGCTCCAGAAGCGTCTCTTTGGGCGCCGAGCCGAGTGGCCATGTCTCAGGCGTCATGAGCTCTCGCCCGCGCCTGAGCAGCGCCTGCGCTCTGCGGATCGCCTCGCCCTCCGCGGCAACATCGCCCGCGGCGCGCGCCTGCCCCGCCAGCGTGGCCTCAGCTCGGAGTGCCAGCACGTGAAGCGGCATTACGTAGGCCGGGTACACGGGCGGGAGCTCCACATCTGGATCCAAGATCTCCCGTAGCTCCTGTGGGTGCCCGCCGGCGAGGGCGACCTCCGCCGCTGCTGCTCCCCGGGACAGGGTCCAGTAGACGAAATCGTCGCCGAGCAGACGGCTGGCCGATTCGAGGTGAGTGCGCGCGGGGTCGAGCTGGCCACGCTGAGCCTTGATCTCCGCCAGCGCCGCGTGCACCATCCCGGCGAGCGTGCCCGGCCGAGCCGTTTCCGCGGCCTCCTCTAACACGCCCGTCGCCTCGTCCAACCGGCCAACCCGCCCGAACCGCAGACCCGCCTCGGCTGCCATGTAAACGGCGGCGGTGCCGATCCGCGTCCGCAGCCGCTCCCAGCCCTCGCGCCCAAGTTCGGCCGCCTCGTCCAAGCGGCCAGCCTCGTCGAGCATTTGGGTCAGATTTATGTATGCCCGCCGCAGCTCCTCTAGCGCCCCGAGCTCCTCGGCGAGCTGCATGCCGGCGCGTAGAGAGTCGCTTGCTTGCTCGCCCGCCCCGAGCATCGTGAGCAACGCGCCGAGCGTGTTCAGCGCATCGCACTCGACCTCGGCCGCCCCAACCTCACGGGCGATCCGGACTGCCTCCTCGCAGGGCGCGCGCGCCTGCAGCGCCTCGCCCTGCAGCATCAGGATGTGCGCCTCGCCGGCGAGAATGCTGGCGCGCGCAGCGCTGGACTGCTCGGGCAGGAGCGCCGCCGCCGCGCGATACTGCCCGAGCGCCTCAGGCAGGATGAAGTCGGCCAACAGATACCGCCCCAACCGCTCGTGCGCCAGTCCCGCCACCGCGGGCTCGCGCTCGGCGTCGATCGCGTCGAGGGCGCTGCGCGTCAGCGTCACTGCCCGGTGGTTCTGACCAGACAGGTACGCCGCCTCAGCCGCACGACCGAGCAACCCGACGAGCGACAGCTCCTCAGGTCGCTGCTCTGGCGCCACGCCGGCCCACAGCTCGACGGCGTGCTCGAAATGGGCGTTGGCCTCCTCGAACGACCACACCTGCTCGGCCTCCTCGCCAGCCTGTACCGATGCCGCGAGCGCCCGCGCGACCTCGTGCGCCGCCGACCAATGCACGGCGCGCTGCGCCGCGGCGCCGTGCGCACCAACGGCAAGCCCTGAATCACCCTCCAGCGCCCGCGCCAGCGCGGCGTGCAGAGCCACCCGCTCGCCGGGCAGGAGCTCTTCATATAAGGCCTCGCGCAGGAGCTCATGCCGAAACGCGTAGCTCTCGCTCGCCGGGTCCTGCACCAGCACGTTGTTCTCGATCGCCTCCCGCAGCGCCGCCGCCAGCCGATCATCGGCCAGACCCGATGTCGCCACCAGCAGTCGATGGCCGATGATCGAGCCTACGACCGCGGCCGACCGGACCACCTGATGCGCCTCAGGCGATAGCCGCTCGACACGCAACGTCAGAACGTCACGCAGACTCTCTGGGAGCCGGCGCCCAGCACTCTCGCCGGATGCCGCCAGCAGCTCCTCGGCAAAAAAGGGGTTCCCCTGGGAGCGGGCGAACAGCTCCTCCACCAGCCTGGGATCGGGCGGCGTCTCGAGAATCGCCGCGAGCTGCTCGGCGAGCTCGCGTCGGCTGAACGGCGCCAGCTGCAGCCGTTCGACCGCCGGCAGCCGCTCGAGCTCGCCCAGGAACTGGCGCAGCGGATGGCGGCGGTGAAGCTCGTCGGTGCGGTAGGTGGCGACAAGCAACAGCCGTTCCCGCCCGATGTTGCGCACCAGGAAAGCCAGAAACCCGCGCGTCGACGGATCGGCCCAGTGCAGGTCCTCGATCACCAGCACGACCGGCGCCTCGAGCCCGGTCCGCGCAAACAGGTCCAACAGCGCCTCAAACAGCCTCGCCTGTGCCAACGGATCCACCGCCTCGCTGCGAACGCCGCCGGCCTGCAGCTCGGGCAACAACCGCCCAAGCTCCCCACCCCCCGCGCCGACCAGCTTCCCCAGGAGTTGCGGCTCCGTCTCCCGCACTAGCGTCCGAAGCGCTCCCAGCAGCGGGGCGTACGGCAGCTCTGAGCCGCCCATCTCGACACAGCCGCCGGCTAAGACGCGGGCCTCGCGCGAGCGGACCAGCTGCTCGAACTCGACGACAAGACGCGTCTTCCCGACGCCGGACTCCCCGCCGACGAAAACCGCCCCCGCCTCCCCGTTGTCCGTGCGGTCCAACGCCGCCCCCAACGCGACGAGCTGCTCACTCCTGCCAATAAAGGCCGGACTCGATACGCGCCGTCCCACCCGCACATTCTGACGCCTAAGACCCGCCTCGGTACCTAAGACGCACGGCTTCCCGCTAAGACGCAGCTTCTGTGCCCCAGGAATGGGCGACCGTCCGATGTGCAGACCCCCCGCTTAGCTCCATCGTTCTCAACGTAAGCCAACCAGCCACCGAAAGGACAAAGATGTACACGCCACTCGCATACGAAGCACAGAAGGCCATCATCGAAGAGCGGCTACGGAACGCCGCACGTGCCCAGCATCAGGCGCTCCTGCCGCATCCAAGCCGGATGTGCCAGGCCACGACGCGAGTCCGCCGGGCACGGCACATGCGGCTCCGGGACGCGATCAGGCTTCTCGGTGAGGCGCGATCCTGATCAGCCTTCTCAATGTGCGGGGGGCGCCAAGCAGAGCTGACCGTCCCGCCGAGCGTTGCGAGCCTCCAAGTCGATGCGGTCGGCGCGCGCGGCGCAAGCGGCGACCCGACAGCGCCGGCCCGGTGCTGGGGCAATCGGACTGGCTCTTGCAGCTCGTCCTTCTCGACACCGCCGGCGAGAAGGACGATCAGCAATCTCATCACTCAGAAGATCGCTTTGCGAGCCCCACGATCCGGAAGTCTGGCCCCGCCCCGGAGCAGCGCTACCGCCCACCGCAAACGAGCCACGATGCCGATGCCCTCGCTGCTGCTCAGCGCGACCGCTGTCGGGACAATCTCGGCAGCGCCGCACCCTCGCGCAGCACGGCCGGTCTGGTCTGAGAGCGGTCGCCGGGGCGGCGTCAGCGGCCTCGGCGGCGGCGGGCAGCCTACCGCGAAGCGAGCGCCGCGTCGGCGTCGAGGTCGCCCTTCGCGAGGACGCGGAATGTCGCCAAAGCAGCGGCCGGGCGCGCACCGGCCAAAATACAAAAGCAGTCGCGCGGTCAATCGTCCAGCTGTGCGCTCCGAGTCGCGCGGTTTAGGCAGTCGTTGACTTCTCCCTCGCCAGCAAGCTCGCTTCTATGTCAAGCCGCGATCGCTATTTGCGATGAATCTGGGTCTGCTCGGGGATGTCGGTTGGAGGGTGAGATTTGGGGGTGTGACGGGTCGCGCGCTGCTGCTCGAGGGCGGCAGAGGGGCTTAGGATGCGTCGTTGGCGTCCGCGGAGGGCGGAATCGGGCCGTGATAGCGGCTGTTTGCGGCAGGCAGCTCCGGCGGTGGGTGTTCACCGCGAACGCCAGCGCGCCTGAGAACGCCGCTGATCGGTTGTTGGTCGGAGCGGTTTAGGTGATGCAGACCATCGGGCTGGGCGCAGTGCTGATCTGCTGGACCTCTCGCTCGGGGCGGGCACGCTCGGGGATCGCGAGCAGCTCGCGCTCGGGGATTGACTCGGGCTCGACGGTTTGCTGTTGGTCGGCGGGTGGCTCAGCGAGGAGGAGGTAGAAGCGGCGCGCGAGGTGGCGCTTGAGGCAGCGCAGCGCGCCCTTCTTGGTTTTGCCTTCGGCCTCTTTGCGAGCGAGGTACTCCTGGGTCGCGGGGTCGCGTTGGGCGCGGGTGACCGCGATGATGTGCAGCGCGTGGTTGAGCTGGCGGTCCCCGCCACGGTTGAGCCGATGCTGGGTGCGCTGACCGGAGGAGCATGGGATCGGGGCGGTTCCGGTCTGCAGCCCGAAGCTCGAGTGTTTGCGGAATTGTTTGACCCCGGCGGTGTGGCCGATCAGGATCGCTGCGACCACCGCCCCGCATCCGAGCTCCGCCAACAGCTCGGGACGGTGGACCTTGACGAGCTCGCGAAGCTCTGCTTCGAGCTGATCGATCTGACGGTTGAGGCTCCGGAGCTGGGAGACCTGCTCGTGCGCGATCCTGACCCTGGCGCCGGCCGACAGCTTCCGCAGCCGCCGGTCGACGCGGTCCAGTTCGCGCGCCTTGTTGAGCGCACCGCGCTTCAGGGACCGTTCAAGCTCGGGGCACAGCGTGAGCAGATGCCACCGCAGCCGGTTCACTGTGCGGGTCCGTTCGGCGATGAGATCGTTGCGGTGATCGCAAAGCAGGCGGATCTCCATCGCCTGCTCATTCAGGTACGCGACCGGGAACTGCTCGACACCGTCCTTGACGACCGCGCGCGCGACCGCGAGCGCATCGATCTCATCCGACTTGCCCGGCTCGCGCTCTCCTTTGCGGGTCGCTCCCATGCGGTGCGGCGGCACCCTCACGACCCGCTCGCCGGCGGCTAGCAGCGCCTGCTCGAGCCGGCGTGAGACGTGCCGGCAGTCCTCGATCGCCCACACCCGCTCCTCATCGAGGCCGCGAGCCCATCGAACCGCAGCCAGATGTCCCTCATCGTCAGCCTTGATTTCGCGGCTGCCGCGTACCCGACCGGTGCCCTCGTCCACGGCCGCGAGCGCGTGCGAGCCCTTGTGCGTGTCCGCCCCGATCACGATCATGCATCCGTCCCTTCGTTTGGTTGACGCCGAATGAAGCGGATCTCCGGCGGACAACTGTCACGAGAGGCGAAGCCACGCTTCTATCAAGTCACGCCGGCGGTCCTCGGTCGGCGGCGGACGACACAAGCTTTACCGGTCAGGCCAAAGCAGTCGACACAGCAGTCGAGAGTCAGCCCGCCGCCAGCCCGAGGACCTACCGGACGCGTCGGACGTCACCGCCCAGACGCTCATCACTCTGACAGTGACAGCAGTCTGGCCAGAGTCTTGCTCCTAGTCCATCGGGGAAGAGATCGGCCGCTCGGGCTGGTGGCGGCTCCGTCTATCAGAGCGACAGCGGCGGAGTGCTCGCTGCCCGTAACGAGTCGGGCGATCCGCAAGCACCTTCGTGACCGCGGAGTAGGCGCCGGCGTCGCACCCGACTTCATTTAGAGCGACTCCGACGGACGGCTGGACGACACTTGCCTTTACGCCTGTGCGAGTATTCGTCCCGACGGCGCCGGCGTGGCTGCGTGTGTGCGATGTGGGCAGCGGGCCGGAGCGGCGCGAACGCCGAAGTCGTTGCAGGAGCAGCCGCAACCCGCGTCACAGGGTTGGACGGCCGACCTTCTTCGGTCATACGGTGGGCGTGCGATAGCCAACGCCGACTCCCCTTCCTCGCGCGCGGCCCGCAGGGCACGGCCAGGCATCGCTGCGAATGGCCACCGGCGACCGAGATGGGCGTCCCGCTCGTAGACGGCTGGTCATGGAGGGTCACCCATCCCCGCTCTTCCGGCTGTCCCTCCCGCAGGAGTACGGCCTGCCGTGCTTCACAGACCACGCGACGGCTGCGATCGTGTTCCTCGAGTGTCGACCCAGTGTGCGAAACCGCCCATCCAAGGAGCCAGCGATGATCAACTCAGGACCTGTCGAAGTGCAAGAGTCGAAGTTTGCGACCCGGGAGCTGGATCATCGAAGGAGCGACGGGATCGAAGTCACGCTGCTCTGGAACACTCGGACGGACGACGTTCTCGTCGCGGTCGACGAGCGGGACGGCGGCAGATTCGAGTTCACGGTACATCCCGCCGAGGCGCTCGAGGCCTTTCACCATCCGTACGCCTATGCCGGCTGCGATGACCGACCCGATGCGCGATGGATCAGCGGACGGATCAGGTCGTCGTGTTAGACATCCTCCAGGAATAACGGACCAGACCCATGAACCTCACCCTCCTGGGCGCCGCCGGCGCCACCGGCGTTCCGCTGGTCGAGCAGGCAATCGCCGCTGGCCACCAGGTCACGGCGCTTGCTCGGTCCGCGGAGAACCTCACCCTGACCAGCCCCAACCTCCACGTTGTCCAAGGCGACGCAACCGACCGCGCGGTGGTTTCCGAGGCCATGAAGGGAGCCGACGCCGTCATCAGCGTCCTTGGCGCTAGAGGACCAGTGATGGCCGAGGCGACTCGCGCCGTGGTGGCCGCGGCTGAGCAGGCGGGTCCGGATCGTATTTTGATGTTGTCCTCCTTCGCCGTCGCGCGTGACCGGCTCAAGCCCGTCAGCAGGCTTGTGACCCGCATGGCCATGGGTAGCCAGATCAAAGACAAGACCGCCGGTGAGGAAGTCCTCCGCGCCAGCGGCCTTGACTGGACCATCGTTTACGCCACCAAACTAACCAACGGCCCAAGAACCGAACCTAGGGTCGTTCCCGAGACCGAGAAGGTCGGCATGTCGCAGACAATCTCACGCGCGGACTTGGCCTCGTTCCTTCTGCAAGCGGCGACCGACGGCCTCTACAGCCGTCGCGACGTCATCATTACCGGATGACCGTCACGGCAAATCAGGATCAGCAAGTACGCGGGATCCACGTCTTGCCGCGACCCGGGCATGCAGAGGCAACGCCCCCCAACCCGCTGACCCAGGGCTGACTTGGGCCCGGACCGGACTCTCCGAAGCCGTCCAATCTTTAGCGCCCAGTTGCCGACATTCTCACGATCGCTCTCGCCCTCCGGAGCTCGCACACCACGCGAACGTTTTCGCCACGACGGACGCTTGAGCTGCCATCGGCAGTGACGAACGCCGGTGTCGTGGGCGCGGAGGTGCGACGCCGGCGAACGGGCTCCTGCCAGGCCGCCGCTGACGTTGGGCTAGGACCCGCCGACCGTGTTGTCGAGGTGCCAGCTCTTTCCGCCGTCCTTGGATACGTACTGCGTGGAGACCGTCGAGCTCGCGTTCGTCGCAGCCCTGCAGCATCTCCCACCACGCCAACGCGCCGTCCTGCTTCTCCGCGACGTCCTCGGCTTCCACGCCGCCGAGGTAGCCGACACGCTCGAGACAAGCGAGGACTCGGTCAAAAGCGCCCTAAAGCGCGCGCGGGTAACGACCGAACGCCTATTTCCCGCGTCAGACCGGGGCCGAGCGCCACAGCCCAACTCACCGACAGAACACGAGCTCGTTCGCCGTTTCGCCGATGCCTGGATGGCCGACGACATCGACGGCGTCGTCGCGCTACTCACCGAAGACGCGTGGTTCACGATGCCGCCGCCCCCGCTCGAATACCAAGGCCGCACCGCGATCTACGAATACCTGAACTGGCGGGGCGGGCGCCGCCACAAGCTGATCCCAACCCGAGCCAACGGCCAGCCAGCATTCGGCTGCTACCGCACCGACTCGCAAACACCGATCCAGCACGCGGCCGGAGTGCTCGTGCTGACCCTCGCGGGCGACCGCATCTCCGCGATTACCCACTTTGTCGACAGCAGCGTTCTCGGCCGCTTCGGGCTGCCTCGCACCCTTCGTAGCTGATCGCATCACCAGCGTCGGTGAGGCGCACGTTGCGACTGTCGCGCTCCAGCAGCGTGACTCCGGTCGTGCCCCGAGTCGGCGGATCTGCTGGCACCGAGCGCAGCTCCGCGGTGGCGCGGTGCCAGCCGCCGCCGGGCAAGCGGACGCTCCCGCGGAGCAATCGGCGAGCGGGTCCCCTTCGCCGCCTCTGCGGCAGTCCGGCTCAGACTTCCCCTGATCGAACAAACGGGCCACGGCGGCGCCATGGCTGCAATAGGCGTCAGGCAGCAGCAACGGTCGGCCGCCTCCCGTGGCTCCATTCGAGGGTCGGCGGTCGTCCTGGCGGACGATCGCTTCGATCGCAGTGACGGTCCCGAGTCGGCTTGCGCTTAGGCGACATTTCGATGCCGCGACGTGTGAGGCTTCGCGGCGGACGATGCCCGGATAGCGATCGTCAGGCTCGATCGGCGGCACGATCGCTTCGGCCGTCCCGGCGCCCCCTAACGGCGCTATTGGTTCGCCACGTGCGACGCGAGGTCGCACATTACGAGAGAACTACCGGATTGGAGATCGACCGATGTGAGTTGAGCGTGTAGTTCCAGGTCCGTGCTCGATGGCCTGTCCCCGCTTCGGCGTGCGTCGTCCGGCTCCTGGTCGGCGGGGTGCGAAGCCCGAGGTTTAAGCCCAAGGGCGGCCCGCTCCATCCGGGCGGCTACAGGCGAGGGGAAGACCGGACGGTAACCGTTCAGTCGTCGGGGCCTGTGGCGAGGATTCCTGCTTGTTGCAGCGAATGTTGCGGTCATGGACCGCGCGGAGGCGGAGGCGATTTATGACTCGGGTCGTGAGGCGTGTGTCGAGTTCATTCTGGATCTCGCGGGCCGGTTTGCGCAGCATGAGGATCGGCTGAAGCGGCTTGAGGATCAGGCTCGTCAGGACTCGCGCACGAGTTCCAAGCCGCCATCGCAGGATCCGCCGAAGACGCGTCAGCAGCGGCGCGCGGAGGCGCGGGCGAAGGCCAAGGAGCTTGCACGCCGGGAGGGTGAGCGCCGCAGGGCGGGTGGGCAGGGGGGTCATCCGGGCGCGGGTCGCGATCTGAAGCCGGAGGATCAGATTGATGAGATCGTCGATCACTATCCGGATGCGTGTGGCGGGTGTGGTCACGAGTTCACCGACCGGCAGCGCCGACCCAAGCGACGGTTTGGCCGCCACCAGATCGCCGAGCTACCACCGATCGGCGTGATCTGGACCGAGCATCGCACGCACCAGTTGCGCTGTCGGCACTGCCGCGCGCGGACGAGTGCACGATTGCCCGAGCAGATCAGCTCCTACGCATTCGGGCCGAGATTGGAGGCGGCGATCGTGACGTTGACCGCCCGACACAGGATCTCGCGCCGCGGGATCTGCGAGCTCGCGCGCGATCTGTTCGGCGTCACGCTCTCGATCGGCGCGGTTGACGCGATCTGCCAGCGTGCCTCAGAGGCGTTGGCTGGCCCGCACTGCCATTTGCAGGACTGGGTGCTTGACCAGGGGGCGGTGCATGTCGATGAGACCGGCTGGCGGACCCGCGGTGAGGGCCGGGCGTTGTGGACCGCGACCACCTCTGAGGCGACGTTCCTGCAGATCGCCGAGCATTGCAACCGCGAGCAGTTCAACGCGCTCATCGGCACCGCCTACGCCGGGATCGTCATCTCCGATCGCTGGAACGGCTATGAGCACCTTGACCCCGACCAGCGCCAGGTGTGCTGGTCGCACATCAAGCGCGACTTCCGCCGCCACTCAGAGGGACTGGCCGAGCAGAAGAGCTTCGGCGAGCAAGGCCTCGAGCTCACCCGCGGCGTGTTTGCGGCGTGGCGCGCCTACCAGCACGAGCATCAGGACCGCGACCGGCTGGCCGCCGAGATCGCGCCGATCCAGACCGGGCTACGCCGGCTGCTCGAAGACGCCAGCCCCAAGAGCCGGCGCACCCGCTGGCACCGGCGGTTCGCGAACAACCTGCTCAAGGTCTGGCCCGCGCTCTGGACCTTCCTCACCGTCGAGGGCGTCGAGCCCACCAATAATCCAGCGGAGCGTGCGCTCCGGGCACCGGTCATCCACCGAAAGGTTTCGCTCGGCACCCAAAGCGAGGACGGCGAGCGATTCGCTGAGCGCGCGCTCTCAGCAGCAGCCACGTGCCGCCTTCAAAGCCGCTCACTGTTCACCTACCTCACCGAACTACTCATCGCCCACAGCCGAGGCGACCCGTTCCCAGCGCTTGCCTGAGGCCCCGGGGACTGAACGGTTATCCGGACGGGCGAACACGTGTGAACCCTTGGTAGATGCCTCGTTAAGCAACATCCTCGCCGGTGGGACGGTTGGCGGGGGAAAGGGACTAGTCGCAGTGAAGCGGCAGGCGCCGGCCGGGAAGTGGCCTCGGTCGGGATGAGCACCACTGTCCCCGGGGCACAGAGGGCGCCCATCCCGGTCGCAGCTCGTATGTGCGGAACGTGGTAACCCCGTTCGGGGTCCGGTCGCCAGGCCGGTAGGCCGACCGTGAGGAGGGCCCAACTCCCCGGCGGGAACAGGATGACCGAGAAGCCAATGCCGGCGGCCGAAAGATGTCATGTCCCGGGCGTTTCCGGGTCGGCGCGTGAGCTCGGCGGCTGGCAGGTGGCCGGGGCCTTCGTGTCGAACAGCATAGGTGAGGCGCGCGCGGTTGCAGCCGCGCGGCCGGCCGTTCAACAGAAGGCACCGACCGCCGACCAACGTATTCGAACGCTCGGAGGTTGGCGGCTGCCGTTTGCGTGGTGGAGGAGGTTTGAGGATGTCGATCGTGATGGGTGTTGACCAGCATCGGGCGCAGATCACCGCTGAGTGGATCGATCTGGCCAGCGGCGAGATCAGTCGCGCGCGGGTCAGCCCGGCGGACCGGGTCGGGGTGCGCCGGTTCCTGGAGCGGTTCGCGGGCGAGCAGCTGGAGGTCGCGCTCGAGGCGACCACCGGCTGGCGGTTTCTCGTCGAGGAGCTGCGCGCGGTCGGCGCGGTGGTGCATCTGGCCGAGCCGGCGGAAACCGCGGCGCGGCGCGGGAACAAGAGGCGCGCGAAGACCGATCGCGCGGACGCCCGCCATCACCGCGAGCTGCTGTTGGCCGGGCGGCTGCCGGAGTCGTGGATCCCGCCCGATCACATTCTCGATCTGCGCGCCCAGGTACGGCTGCGGCACACACTGATCGAGCAGCACTCGGAGTGGCAGCAGCGGATCCAGGCCGTGCTCTATCACCACGGCTGCCCGCAGCGGCGGCAGCTGATGAAGGGCGACGGCCGCGACTGGCTCGCGTCCCTGCCGCTGCCCGCCGTGGCGCGCCAGCAGCTCACGGTCTCCTTGCAGATGACCGACGCGCTCGATGTGCCGCTGGCGCCGCTCACCAAGGAGCTGCGCGACTATGCGCGCCGCCAGACCGGCTGCCGGGCCCTGGTCGACCGGTACTACGGGATCGGCGAGCTGTGCGCGGTCACGATCCTCGCCGAGCTCGGCGACTGCCGCCGGTTTCAAAACAGCCGCGACGCGGTCCGCTACGGCGGGATGGACATCACCGTCTTCCAATCCGATCGCCGCCGCGCGCCCGGGCGCCTGTCCCGCCAAGGACCGCCGGCGCTGCGCTGGGCGCTGTACGAGGCCGCGCACGCCGCGCGCCGACCGGGCTCACCAGACCGCGACTACTACGTGCAGGCGGCCGAGCGGCTCGGCGGCAACCGCGCCTGCCTGGCACTCGCACGCAAGCTGCTCAAGCGCTGCTACCACACGCTGCGGGAACTGGGCGACGACGCACTCGCAGAACCCGCGGCCGGTAGCGGACCCGCGCGCCGCGCGTCAAGCAGCAGCACCCCCAGAGCCAAGGGTGCGGCAAACCACGAGCGTGCAGATGCTCTGGCCGCTTGACCCGGGCTTCGGCTCCGCTATGCGGCAGCCAGTGCCGGCCAGCAGGCCGGCACACAACCACACGACCAACCTCGACCGCCACACAAATCGTTCGCGCGCGTCAAGTCCTGATTCACACGATGCGCCGCGGCCGGCTCCCTCACTGTTGCTGCCGACACGCTCGCGTGCACGGCCTAGAAAGATTGAGCGGCCGCAACGCTTCCCCCAGCGGGATCAATCGCGGTAGGGACGCCAGTTGCCCGACGCCCCCCGCACAGATCCCAGCGTGCGCGTCAACGCACTGGGCTCCTCCCTCGGGTTTTGGCGTCGAAGCGCACGGCGGGCCAGGGGTGAAGGATGCGGGGTTCCGGTAGCCATCGCGCAGCGAGGCGGTCGATCCGCTTCCAGGTGATCTGGCCTTTCTGGCTGCGGCGCGCGAGCGCCGCCCGCCAGTGCCAGATGACCCGTCGTCGGAAGCCGCGCATGGCCTCGCTGTTGTCGGGCACCGCGTAGTAGTTGTAGTGCCCTTGCAAGGACGCTGGCGAGCCAGCGTCCCTGTTCGGGGATCGGGTGATGCATCCGTTTGCGCATCTCGGTCTTGACCGATTTGAGCTTCGCTTGCATCTTCTTCTTGCTCGTGACCCGCTTGAGCTTGAACCCTCCGCGCCTGTTGGTCGCGCATATATGCGTGAACCCCAGGAAATCGAAGGTCTCAGGCTTCCGGAGCCCGCACCGCTCCCGTCGCTCGGCGGCGAACCGTCCGAACTCGATCAGCCGCGTCTTGTCCGGATGCAGCTCCAACCCGAACTCCGCGAACCTGTCGCGAAGATCAGCCAGGAACCGCTCGGCGTCGTCTCGATGTTGGAAGCCCGCCACGTAGTCGTCGGCGAACCGCGAGAGGATCACGTCCCCGTTCGCGTGGCGCCGCCGCCACTGGTCGGCCCACAGGTCAAAGACGTAGTGGAGGTAAACGTTGGCAAGCAGCGGCGAAACTGACGCCCCTTGCGCGGTCCCCGCCTCGGTCTTTGACCACTCCCCGTCCTCGATGACTCCCGCGGCCAGCCATTTCTGGATCAGCCGCAGGACCCTTCTGTCCGCGATCCGATGCTCGAGGAACTTCAGAAGCCACGACTGGTCGAGGCTTCCGAAGAAGTCGCTGATGTCAGCGTCGAGCACGAAGCTCACCTTCTTGTGCGTGATCCCGACCGCGAGCGCATCCAACGCATCATGCTGCGAGCGCCCCGGCCGGAACCCGTACGAGAACCCGAGAAAGTCCTGCTCGTATACGGCGTTCAGCACCTCGACCACCGCCCGCTGCAGGATCTTGTCCTCAAGCGAGGCGACCCCGAGCGGCCGAAGCCGCCCGTCCGTCTTCGGTATGAACACCCTCCGAGCGGGCATCGCCCGATACGCCCCTCTCATGAACCCGGGCGTGCAGACCGCGAAGGTTCGCTTCGAGATCCAGCCCGTAGTCCCGCCACGTAACCCCGTCGACCCCTGGGGCGGCGTTCGGGCTGATCGCCCGATACGCCTCCCGCAAACGATCGACGCTGACGTGATGAAGGAGCGCGGTGAACCGCACATCCCTGTCCTTCCGCGCCACCTGGCGCACACGATCCAGATCACTGGACACGCCCAGTCCGGCACTGCGTCCGGGGCGTGTTTCACCGGCCGTGTTCCCCTCGGGCAGGCCCCTTCCCTCCACCACCTCCGCCCCCGGTTCCCCGGGCTTGTTCGGCGGCTTCACCGGTAGTACGGGCCTGGTCGCGGTAGGGACGCCAGTTACCCGACGCCCCCCGCGCAGATCCCCGCATGCGCGTCTAACGCACGGGGCTCCTGCCTTGGGTTCTGGCGTCAAAGCGACGGTTGGGCCAGGGGTGCATGACGCGCGGCCGAGGAAGCCATCGGTCAGCGAGGCGCCCCAACCGCTCCCAGGTCATCCGGTGACGCTGGCTGCGCCGCCGAAGCGAGCGGAGCCAGTGCCGTTTGACCTGTAGATGGAAGCTGCGGAGCGCTCGACTGTTGTGGGGCACCGCGTAATAGTTGTAGTGCCCTTGAAGGACTCTGGCCAGCCAGCGCCCTTGCTCGGGGATTGGGTGGTGCATCCGTCGCCGCATCTCGGCCTTGACCGCGCGTAGCTTCGTCCGCTTCCGCTTCTTGCTCGTGACCCGGCTGAGCTTGAATCGTCCGCGCCTGTCCTTCGCACAGATGTGCGTAAAGCCCAGGAAATCGAACGTCTCAGGCTTAGGGTCGCCGCGGCGGGCTCGATGTTGGGCGGCGAAGCGCCCAAACTCGATCAGCCGCGTCTTGCCCTCGTGCAGCTCCAGACCGAAGCTCGCGAACCGCTCGCGAAGCTCGGCCCAGAACCGCTCGGCCTCGTCACGATGCTCAAAGCCCACCACGAAGTCATCCGCGAACCGCGCCACGACGACATCGCCGCGAGCGTGCCGAGAACGCCACTGGTGGACCCACAGGTCGAACACGTAATGGAGGTAGACGTTTGCAAGCAGCGTCGAAACCGACGCTCCCTGCGGCGTGCCCTCCAGCGTCTGCGACCACTCCCCGTCCTCGATGACCCCCGCCTTTAGCCATCTCTGGATCAGGCGAAGGACCCTCTTATCCGCGACCCGGTGCTCGAGAAACTTCAAAAGCCACGAGTGATCGAGGCTCGTGAAGCAGTCGCGGACGTCCGCGTCGAGCACCCAATTCACCTTCTTGCGCGTGATCCCGACCGACAAAGCGTCCAACGCTTGATGCGGAGAACGCCCTGGCCGAAACCCGTACGAGAAGCCGAGAAAGTCCTGCTCGTATACGGCGTTCAACACCTCGACCACCGCCCGCTGCAGGACCTTGTCCTCCAGCGCAGCGACCCCGAGCGGCCTTGGCCGCCCATCGGCCTTCGGTATGTACGCCCTACGCACCGGCCTCGCCCGGTACGCGCCCCTGTGAACACGAGCGTGCAAATCCCGAAGGTTGGCTTCGAGATCCAGCCCGTACTCCTGCCACGTTACGCCGTCCACCCCGGCAGCCGCGTCCGGACGGATCGCCCGGTACGCCTCCCGCAAGCGGTCGACGGTCACGTGATGAAGAAGCGCGGTGAACCGCACCTGCTTGTCCCTACGCGCCACCCGGCGCACGCGATCCAGATCACTTGACACGCCCAACCCGGCACTGGGTCCGGGACGTGTTTCGCTGGCCGCGTTCCCCTTGGCTGACCGCCTTCCCTCCACCACCTCCGCCCCCGGTCCCCCGGGATTGTTCGACGGTTTCTGCGGTACTACGCGGCCATCCGACTCCCTGCGCTCGTTCATCGAGGGATTACCGCCTCAGCGTTCCCCTCGCGGCCCGCCACCACGCCGATCTGCCACCCCGCGAACCATCCAGGACGGGGCATCATCGACGGGCACGGGCGACCACAGGGCCTCCCGGTTCTCGAGCATGGAGACCTTCGTGCATGCCCGGGTTCTTCGACCGCGCGGGGTCCCCCGACGACTCGCGATAGCGCCGCCGGCGGCGTGGCCTTCCGCCTGTCAGAAGGACGTCGGCACCCCGAACCAGAGATTTCGCGGCTCAATAGCCCAGCCTGCACGACCCCTGTCCGACGCTTCGCCGCCACCCTCACGAGCAGCCGACGCACGGCTCGGGGCCATCGTGTGTCGCTAACACTTCGATGTAGAGAACTTGCATCTCCTTCAACCATGCCGGTTTATCCCGGCGCTTTCTCTGACTTCTCGTGATCGTGCATCGAGGGATTACCACCTAAGCGTTCCCCTCGCGGCCCGACCGGCGTCGATCTGCCACCCCGCGAACCATCCAGGACGGGGCATCACCAACAACCCGGCGGGCGACCACGAGATCTCTCGGTTCTCGTGCATGGAGCTTGTCGTACGTGCCTGGGATCTCTGACCGCGCAGGGTCGACCGGCGACTCGCGCATAACGCCGCCAGCAGTCTCGCCTTCCGCCATGGGGACGACGTCGGCACCCTGAAATCAGATGTTGTTTCGCGGCTCAATAGCCCCGCCCGCACGCCCCCTGTCAACGCTTCGCTGCGCCCTCGCGGGTCGCCAACGCATGACTCGGGGCCAACGTGATTGGCTGGATCTTCGTTGTAGAGCTCTCTCATCTCCTGCTCCATGCCGGTTTATCCCGACGCTTTCCCCCATCGAACATCTTGTCGCCGACCCGGGAGCCAACCCCGAGCCGTGGACCAAAGTAAGGCCGGGCGCCCGCGCGCAAACCCGTTCCCCTCAACGCGCGCACGCACCCCCCTTCACCACGGACGGTGGTTGACACCCCACGGCGGGACAAGTAAGGCAGCGGGAAACCACGACCATGATGCCGGTCCTCCAGCCGGCGGTCGCGGGATAACCGGCCGGATACCGGGGCCCGGTGCCCGGACGCGAAAGCGTGCTGACGCGGTCAGGTGAGCCCAGACAGCGAAGATGACATGACGCCAGAACCAAAGGACAAGTTAGACGCCACGACGAACGTCGCGGTGAACGGACCCGCGGACGACACGCTCCCCAACGAGCGGATCGTACGACGTCACGTTGACGGACCCGCCAGGGCTTGCTTGAGCCGGATGCCGGGCGACTGGCACGTCCGGTTCTGAGGGGGGCCCGGCGTCGAGAGGCGCCGGGCCTACCCGACGAAAGGACTCGCCGCATCGGCCGCGGACCTCTGATCGGAACTGGCGTGCACTTGAGCTGGCCCACGTGTGTGCCAGCCAACTGTCGCCTGCGCGGATGGCGGGTGGCCGCCGCGCTGGGGTCATCCGTGGTCGGATCGATACGCATCGCTGGTAGCGCGTACAGCTACCCGATCAGCAGCAGGGGCTTAGTCAATGCCGCCGGCAGGATTCGAACCTGCGACCCTCGGATTAAAAGTCCGCTGCTCTGCCAACTGAGCTACGGCGGCCGGCGGCCATCATCGCGCACGGTCGCGGACTTTGGCGCTCCACCTGACGTATACGAGAGTAGAACGCCAAAGTTCGCGGGTGGGCCGGCGGAACCGGCCAGCTCAGTGGCGGAAGTGGCGGCGGCTGGTGAAGACCATGGCCGCGCCGGCGCGGTCTACGGCCTCGACCACGTCGTTGTCGCGGACGGAGCCGCCGGGCTGGATGATGGCCTTGGCGCCGGCGTCGAGCGCGAGCTGGGGGCCGTCGGCGAAGGGGAAGAACGCGTCGGAGGCCAGGACCGAGCCCTCCAGAGGCGAGCGGGACTTCTCGATGGCGAGGCGGACGGAGTCGACGCGGCTCATCTGGCCGGCGCCGATGCCCACGGTGGCGAGGTCGCGGGAGAGGACGACGGCGTTGGAGCGGACGTGCTTGCAGACCTTCCAGGCGAAGGAGAGCTCGCCCCACTCGGCCTCGGTGGGGACTCGCTTGGAGACGACCTGCATCTCGGAGCGCTCCTCGAGGTCGTAGTCGCGGTCCTGGACGAGCATGCCGCCGACGACCTGGTGCAGCTGGGGGTCGATCATGTCCGGGTTGCGGCGCTCGCGGTCGTCGAGGATGCGGGTGTTGGGCTTGGCCTCGAGCACCTCGAGCGCGTCGTCGTCGTAGCCACGCGCGAACAGGACCTCGATGAACTGGCCCACCACGGCCTCGGCCAGGGCACGGTCGACGCGGCGGTTGAGGCACACGACCCCGCCGTAGGCGGATATGGGGTCGCACTCGAAGGCGCGCTGGTAGGCCTCGAGCGCCGTCTTGCCGACCGCCACGCCGCAGGGGTTGTTGTGCTTGATGATCGCGCAGGCGGGGATCTGGAACTCGCTGATGGTCAGGCGGCCGGCGTCCAGATCGAGCAGGTTGTTGAAGGACAGTTCGCGGCCGCCGAGCTGGGAGATCATCGAGAGCACGTGGGTGCGGGTGCCCACCTGCGAGTAGTAGGCGGCGCGCTGGTGGGGGTTCTCGCCGTAGGGCAGCTCGAGCACCTTCTCGAACGCGCGCACCATCAGTGCCGGGAAGTCGGCGCCCTTCTCCTGGAACCAGCGGGCGATGGCGGTGTCGTAGCGCGCGGTGTAGGCGAAGGCCTCGGCGGCGAGCGACTCGCGGGTGGTGGCCGAGAGCCGGCGGTCGAACTCGCGCAGCTCGGCCAGGACGGCGTCGTAGCTCTCGGGGCTGACCACCGGGGCGACGAACTGGAAGTTCTTGGCGGCGGCGCGGATCATCGACGGCCCGCCGATGTCGATGTTCTCGATCACCTCGGCGTCGGCCACGCCCCGACGCGCCGCGGTGCGCTCGAACGGATACAGGTTCACGCACACCAGGTCGACGAACTCGACGTCGTTCTCCTCGGCCTGGCGCATGTGGGCGTGGTCGTCGCGGAGCGCGAGCAGCCCGCCGTACAGCTTCGGATGGAGCGTCTTGACCCGCCCGTCCATGATCTCCGGAAAGCCGGTCAGGTCGGAGATCTGGAGCACCTGGAGGCCGGCGCTGGTCAGCTCGCGGGCGGTGCCGCCGGTCGAGACGATCTCGATCCCCAGGTCGGCTAGGCCGCGGGCGAACTCGACCAGCCCGGTCTTGTCGGAGACCGAGAGCAGCGCGCGGGCCACCTGCACGTCACCGGAGGCGACGGGAGCAAACCGGTTGACGCGGGAGGTTCCCTGCTCCATGACGCCCCCGGACTCTACCGCTCGATCAGCACGCGGCGCCGGTTGGCCGGATCGAAGCTGACCGCGCCGCGGGCAATCAGCCGCACCGCCTCGGGCAGCAGCTCGTGCTCGATCGGGTGCAGGCGCTCCAGAACCTCGTCCGGATCGCGCGCCAACGCCAACTCGACCGCCCGTTGCAGGATCACCGGCCCGGAGTCGACGCCCTCGTCCACGAAGTGAACGGTCACCCCGAACACTTTCACGCCGTAGGCCAGGGCGTCCACGACCGGCGTCAACCCAGGGAAGGCCGGCAGCAGCGCGGGGTGGACGTTGATCACCCGGTCGGGGAAGCGCGCCAGGAACTCGGGCGAGAGCAGCTGCATGTAGCCCGCCAGCACCACCAGCTCCACATCCCGCTCGGCCAGCCAGGCGGCCATCGCGCGGTCTCGCTCCACGCGCCCTGAGTGGATCGTGAGCGGAAAGGCGGCGTTGGCGATACGCAGGGCACGCACCCGTCCGAGCGCCGGCGCGTCCGGCTTGTCGGAGGCCACCGCCACGATCTGGATCCCGTCCCGCCCGTGAACCTGATCCAGCAGAGCCTGCAGGTTGGTCCCGGCACCCGAGGCCAGAACGGCGACGTTCAAGCGTTCAGGCCCTGACCAGCGGCAGCTCGAGCGCGTACTTGCCGCTGGCGTCCTCCGTGCCGTCGAGCGGGTACTCGCCGCTGAAGCAGGCGTCGCAGTGTGTGTCGCGCGACACGCCGACGGCCTCGTACACGCCCGCAAGCGACAGGTAGTGCAGCGAGTCGGCGCCCAGCTCGTCGGCGATCTCCTCGACCGTACGCCCGTGGGCGATCATCTCCTCACGGGTGGACATGTCGATGCCGTAGTGGCAGGGGTGCTGGATCGGCGGCGCCGAGATGCGCAGGTGGATCTCGGCCGCGCCGGCGTCGCGCAGCATCTGCACGATCTGGCGCGTGGTGTTCCCGCGGACGATCGAGTCGTCGACGACGATCAGCCGCTTGCCCGCCACGACCTCGGGCATAGGGTTGAACTTCAGCCGCAGGCCGTGCCGGCGCAGCTCCTGGCCGGGCTGGATGAACGTGCGCGCGACGTAGCGGTTCTTGATGAAGCCGTCGTCCTGGGGCAGCCCGGCCGCCCGCGCGAGGCCTCGGGCCGCCGCGTTCCCCGAATCGGGCACGGGAATGACCAGATCGGCCTCGACCGGCGCCTCGCGCCACAGGATCTCGCCCATCCGCCCGCGGGCGACCTGCAGGACGGTGCCGGCCATCTTGGAGTCCGGCCGCGCGAAGTAGATGTACTCGAACACGCAGAACGCCCGGCGCTCTCCACTGGCCACCATGCGCGTGCGTACCCCGCCTTCCGTCAACGTCAAGACCTCTCCGGGGAGCACCTCGCGCAGGTAGCGAGCCCCGATCAGGTCGAACGCGCACGACTCACTCGCCACGCAGTACGAGGCGGGCCCGGTCTCGTTCTCGATCATCCCGAGCACCAGCGGACGCAGTCCGTGCGGATCGCGGAAGGCGACCACCGACTCCTCGGTCAGCACGACGGTCGAGAACGCCCCGCGGAGACGTGGCAGCACGTCGGCCACGGCGTCCTCGATCTGCTCGGCGGGATGGCACGCCAGCAACGCCGCGATGATCTCGGAATCGGACGTCGAGCTGAACGGCACGTCGCGCTCGCGCAGCTCGGCGTGGAGCTCGACGGCGTTGATCAGGTTGCCGTTGTGGGCCAGGGCGAGCGTGCGGCAGTCGTTGCGGACGATCGGCTGGGTGTTCTCCCACTCCGAGGCGCCGGTGGTCGAGTAGCGGACGTGGCCGATCGCCATGTCACCGACCAGGGAGCGGAGCTTGTGCTCGTCGAAGACCTGGGCGACCAGGCCCTGGTCGCGGATGGCCATGATCTCGCGCCCCCGGAGAGCGCTCGCGATCCCGGCCGACTCCTGGCCCCGGTGCTGGAGCGCAAACAAACCAAAGTATGCGACGCGGGCGACGTCGTGTCCCGGCGCGTAGATGCCGAAGACACCGCACTCGTCGCGAGGGCCATCGCGATGGTCGGTCACAGAAGGACGCATGCCCAGCCTGCCGCCAAGGCTAGCAGCGGCACTAGACCCATCCGGTCAGACCGCCGTCCCGGGCCGCCCGCAGCTCGGACACCGCAACCGAGAGCAGGCCCTCGATACTCAACACATCCCCTCCGACCTCGCCGATCATGACGAAGCCGGCCAAGGCCTCGCGCGAGCCGGACACGATGAACCCCCGGCCGGGCGCCTCGCCGAACGGATCCAGACCGGAAGGCAACCGCACCGACGCGCCGACTCCCCCCGCGACGCAGCACTCGGCCAGGGCCACCGCCACACCGCCCTCGGCGATGTCGTGCGCGCTGCGCCATGCCCCCGACCGGACGCGGGCGCGGACGGCCTCGTGGGCGATCCGGATCGTCCCCGACCGAACCTCGGGCAACTCCCCCACCGGGGCAAGCCCACGCAGCTTCGAGAGCTCCGAACCGACCGCGGAAGGTTCGAACGGTCCGACCAGCGCGATCGCATCCCCCGGCGACACGAACCCCAGCCGCCCCGCGCGAGACGCGTGCGGCAACTTGCCCACGATCCCGACCACCGGCGTCGGGAAGATCGGCCCGCTCGGCGCCTCGTTGTAGAGCGACACGTTCCCGCCCACGACGGGCACGCCGAGCGCCTCACAGGCCTCGGCGAGACCCTCGACCGCCTCGACCAGCTGCCAGGCGACGTGGGGCTTCTCCGGGTTGCCGAAGTTCAAGCAGTTGGTCAGCCCGAGCGGCTCGGCACCCACGCAGGCCAGGTTGGCCGAGCACTCGTACACGGCCTCGGCCGCGCCACGGCGCGGGTCGCACGCCACGCGCCGGCCGTTGCCGTCGATCGCCACCGCGATTGCCGACCCATCCGGAAGCGCGAGCACGGCGGCGTCGGTCTCATCGGGCCTGCGCACCGTGCGCGACTGGACGATCGGGTCGTACTGCTCGAACACCGGCCGGCGCGAGGCCAGATTCGCCGACCCGAGCAGCGCGAGCAAGATCTCCCCAGGCGATTCGCTGCCGTTCAACACTGCCGTGGGCGACCCGTACAGATCGCTCGATGGCGCCTCCGGTCGGAGATCGTAAACCGGGCAGTCATCGATCAAGACATGCACCGGCAGATCCGCGACCGTCGCGCCCCGGTGCAGCACCTGCAGGGAATCGCCGTCGGTGACGCCGCCGATCGTCGTGGCCAGGACCTCCCAGCGCTCGCACACGGCGAGCACCTCGCCCACCCGCTCGGGCCGCGCCACGCACAACATCCGCTCCTGGGATTCGGAGACCATGATCTCGAACGGCTCCATGTCCGGCTCGCGCAGCGGGATCTGGCACAGGTCGATGGTCAGCCCGACTCCGCCGTGGGCGGCCATCTCGGACGCTGCGGAGGTCAGCCCGGCCGCGCCGAGGTCCTGCAGCGCCACCAGGAGCTCGCGGTCGAGCAGCTCCAGGCAGCACTCGAGCAGCTTCTTCTCGGTGAACGGATCGCCGATCTGGACCGACGGACGCTTGGCCGCGTCGCCCTCGCCGAGCTCGGCGCTGGCCAGCACGGAGGCGCCGCCGATTCCGTCACGGCCCGTCAAAGCTCCGAGCAGCACGACCACGTTGCCCACGCCGGCGGCGGCGCTGCGGATCAGGCGCTCGTGCGGCGCGAGCCCCAGGCACATCGCATTGACCAGGCAGTTCGCCTCGTAGCTGTCCTCGAAGTAGATCTCGCCGCCGACCGTGGGCACCCCGACCGAGTTTCCGTAATGGCCGATCCCGGCCACCGCGCGATCGAGCAGATACCGCGACCGCCCGGACGACGAAGGCTCACCGAAGCGCAGCGAATCCAGGACCGCGATCGGCCGGGCGCCGACCGCGAACACATCGCGCAGGATCCCGCCCACCCCGGTGGCCGCGCCCTGGAACGGCTCGACGGCGCTCGGGTGGTTGTGCGACTCGACCTTGAAGGCCACCGCCAGCCCACCGCCGACGTCGACCGCGCCGGCGTTCTCGCCCGGTCCCATCAGCAGATGCCGGCCCTCGGTCGGCAACCGGCGCAACAAACGCCGCGAGTGCTTGTACCCGCAGTGCTCGGACCACATCAGCGACAGCATCGCCAGCTCGACGTCGCCCGGCGCCCGACCGAGCCGGTCGAGGATCCGGGCGTACTCGTCGTCGGTCAGCCCGAGCTGGCGGTGCCGCTCGTCAAGCGAGTACGCGCTGCTCGACATGCGCTCGCATCGACTCGAAGATCCGCAATCCGTCGGCCGACCCGGTGAGCGGATCAACCGCGTGCTCGGGGTGAGGCATCAGGCCGAACACGTTCCGCGCCTCGTTGCACACGCCGGCGATGTCGCGCAACGAGCCGTTCGGGTTGTGCCCGGGGGCGTAGCGGAGCAACACCTGACCCGCATCCGAGAGCCGATCCAGCTCGGCGTCCGGCGCGTAGAACCGCCCCGTGGTGTGCTTGACCGGGATCGACAGGCGGTCCCCCGCCGAGCACGCACCCGTGAACGCCCCGGAACCGGACAGCACGACCAGCTCCACCTGGCGAAACACGAACTTCAAGGACACGTTGGGCAGCAGCGCCCCCGGCAGCAGGCCCGCCTCGCACAGGACCTGGAAGCCGTTGCAGATCCCGAGCACGAGCCCGCCCGCCCGCGCGAACTCGTCGACCTCGGCCATGACCGGGGCGAACCGCGCGATCGCGCCCGCCCGGAGGTAGTCGCCGTAGGAGAAGCCGCCCGGGACGATCACGGCGTCGACGCCCTGGAGATCGTGATCCGCGTGCCACAACAGCACCGCGTCGCCCACCCGCGTCGCGGCCTGGAAAGCATCGATGTCGTCGCACGATCCGGGGAACCGGACGATCCCGAACTTCATTGTTCGATCTCGTAGTCCTCGATCAGCGGGTTGGCGAGCAGGCGCTCGCACATCTCGGGGAGCTGCGCGGGGTCCTCGACGTCGAGCTCGATCAGCCGCCCCACGTGAACGTTGTGCACGCCCTCGAAGCCGAGCGCCGGAAGCGCCCGCTCGACCGCCTGGCCCTGCGGGTCGAGGATTCCCGCCTTGGGCCGGACCAGAACTCGGGCCCTCATCGGGTCCGCTTGAGCCAGGCGTCGAACGGCTGACCGGTAACCCGCTCGTACGCCTCGATGTACTTCTCGCGCGTGCGCGTGACCACCTCGTCGGGGATCGCAGGCGCTGGCGGGTTGCGATCCCAGCCGGTCGACGAGGCCCAGTCGCGCACGAACTGTTTGTCGAAGCTCGGCTGCGAGCGGCCGGGCTCGTACTCGTCGGCCGGCCAGAAGCGCGACGAATCCGGCGTGCACACCTCGTCGCCTAACGTCAGGACGCCGTCGGAATCGAGGCCGAACTCGAACTTCGTGTCGGCCAGGATGATCCCGCGCTGGCGCGCGTGCTCGGCGGCGTACTCGTAGACGGCGATCGAGACGTCGCGCAGCCGCTCGGCCAGCTCACGGTCGCCGGTCAGGGCCACGCTCCGCTCGAAGTCGATCGCCTCGTCGTGGCCGACGTCGGCCTTGGTCGACGGGGTGTAGATGGGCTCGGGCAGGCGGTCAGATTCGCGCAGGCCCGCCGGCAACTCGATCCCGGAGACCGTCCCCGTACGCTGGTAGTCCTTCCAGCCGGAGCCGGTGATGTAGCCGCGGACCACGCACTCGACTGGGAGCATCTCGAGCTTGCGCACCAGCATCCCGCGACCGCGGGCCTCGGCCGGGACGCCGTCGGAGACGGAGACCAGGTGGTTCGGCACGATCGAATGCGTGCGCTCGAACCAGAACGTGGACAGGCCGGTGAGCACCGCCCCCTTGTCCGGGATCGGCGTCGGGTGGACGACGTCGTAGGTCGAGATCCGGTCCGACGCGACGATGAGCAGCGTCTCATCGCGCCCCTCGTAGATCTCGCGAACCTTGCCCGAAGCGATCAGGGGCAGGTCGGCAAGGGCGGTCACTAGGTCGATCCTAGCAACGGCGACGGCGGGTTTAGCCGGGGGTGAGCTGGGTGTTTTTCAGCTCTTTCCGACCAAAATGCTGGCCGCGCAGGGGGCTGTCGTTCCCGGCATGAAGATCGCGTCGACGAGATAGGCCATGTAGGAGTCAGGGGGCGCGACGAAGTCCTCGAGCGTGCCGCCCGCGTTGTCGGCGAACTGGACGTCGGGTCCGGCGTCGTCGATCTGTTGCGGCGTCCCCTGCGTCAGCGGGCCGCCGAACGCCTCGCTGTTCGCGGCGCTCGAGGTGACCGAGATCGCAGCGTCGAACGTGCCGCCGCCGTCGTCGTTGCACACGAGGCTCACCGTGAACGGACCGAAGCTGGCCATCTTCACGGTCTGCCCACCGGACGCGGTGACAAGCCCGCTGCGCACATCGCCCGTCGACCCCAGTTCGAAGGCACTCGCCGGGTGTCCCCCGAGCGACTGCGCGTTGGCCGCGATCTTCGCGTTCGGCACCTGGCCGAGGCTGCCCAGCCTGATCTGCTGCCCGCTGATCGTCTGGTTGCGCAGGCGATCACCCGAGAGCGAGTGCTTGCGGATCAGGCTGTCGCCGCTGACGAGGTGGCTCGCGGCCATCGCGGTACCCGATGCGGCGACGACCAGCGCGATGATCGAGACGACCATTGCCGCGGACGGCCGGCGACGTCCGAACTGGCTCATGTGAGTCTCTCCTGGTTTCCGGAGCCTCCCCAATGAGGTCCCCGCGCCGCCGACGGTACCGGACCCCGGCTGGCTTTCGGTTAAGAACGTGGGGGGTCGAGCGCCGGCAACACCGGGCTGTCGATCGCGGCCGCCATACCCCGCCGGGCGCCGAGCACGGACAGGACCAGCGCGGTGTCGGCGATCGCCACGCCGGTCAGGTGATCGGTGCGCTGTTCGAAGTCGCGCACGATCGCGGCCAGCGCGGCCGCATACCCGTCAGCGTCGTGCGCTGCCAGCGCCGCGATCGCCTCGGCGGTGCGGACGAAGGCGTCGTCGCCGGCGCCCATTCGCTCCGCCCAGACCCCAGCGTCGGCATCAGCATCGAGGATCAACGCGGCCAGAGCCTGCGCGTACGAGGCGGTCGAGGACGCGGCGTCGCGGTCGCCCAGCTCGCCTCGGACGTACCGGGCCTCCGGCACCCCGCCACCGGCGAGCACGGACGACTTGAGCATCCCCACCAACCGGCCGTAGGCGGTGGCCGGCGCCTGCATCCACGACTGGCGATACAGGTCGGACGCCGCGGCGAAGGCGGACCGCGCGCCGGCGCGATCGCCCGCCATCAGCGCCCGCTGCCCCTCGGCGTCGCGCTCCACCGCCGCGGTCATCAGCTCCTGATGCTTGCGCGGGGGCACGGCGGCGCAAATCGTAGTCGGACTATGTATCCATTTGGGTTCATGGCCAAGGGAAATCACCTCTCGAACCAGGTCGCGCTGGTCACCGGGGCGAGCGGCGGGATCGGGCAGGCGATCTCGCGCGCGCTGGCCGCCGACGGGGCGTCGGTCGCGCTCGCCTACGGATCGCACCCCGAGCCCGCTCAGCGCCTGGCCGACGAGCTGATCGCGCGGGGCGGCCACGCCGTGGCGGTTGGGGCGGACCTGCGAGACCCCCAGGCCCCCGCCGAGCTGCTGGCCGCCGTCGAGCCACGGCTCGGCTCGATTGACGTGCTGGTCGCCGCCGCGGGCCTCGGGCGACAACAGACGCTCGAGGACATCGAGATCGAGGACTTCGACGAGATGCTCGCGGTCAACCTCCGCGCGCCGTTCCTGCTCGCGCAGCGCACGCTTCCGGGGATGCGCGCCCGAGGCTTCGGCCGGATCCTGTTCCTGTCCTCGGTGGCGGCGTTCACGGGCGGGATCGTCGGTCCGCACTACGCGGCGTCGAAGGCGGGCCTACACGGCCTGACGCACTATCTGGCCAGCCGCGCGGCGCCCGACGGCGTCACCGTCAACGCGATCGCACCGGCGCTGATCACCGAGACCGGGATGCTCCCGGGCGAGCCGGACGAGCTCAAGACACGCGTGCCCGTCGGCCGGCTCGGCCACCCCGACGAGGTCGCGGACCTGGCGCTGGCCATGCTGCGCAACCCCTACATGACCAACCAGGTCGTGTTACTCGACGGCGGTATGTACCCGCGGTGAGGCCGCGCTGATCGCGTCGAGCCGCCCCACGATCTCATCCGCATACCGCACGAACGGGGCGTAGTCGAAGATCGCGTCGAGGTCGAGGCCCGCGCCGGCCGGATCGGCCGCGAGCAGGTCGCGCATCGGCACGCGCGAGTCGATCGCTTCCTGGGCCAGCCGCTGTACGACCCGGTAGGCGTCGTCGCGGCCCAGCCCGGACTCAACCAGCGCCAGCAGCACGCGCTGGGAGAACAGCGCCCCGCGGGTCAGCTCGAGGTTCTCGCGCATCCGGTCCGCATCGACCACCATCCCCTGCACGAGGTTCAGGACGCGCCGCTGGAGGTGGTCGAGGAGAATCGTCGAGTCGGGCAGGATGACCCGCTCGACGGAGGAGTGGGAGATGTCGCGCTCGTGCCACAACGCCACGTCCTCAAGCGCAGCCACCGCGTTGCCCCGGAGAACCCGGGCCAGCCCGACCACCTGCTCGGACTTGATCGGGTTGCGCTTGTGGGGCATCGAGCTCGAGCCCTTCTGCCCCCGGCCGAACGGCTCGCGCAGCTCGCCGACCTCGGTCCGGGCCAGGTTCCGTACCTCGGTGGCGAAGCGCTCGAGACCCGCGCCGGCCAGCGCGATGGCCTGGAGCAGCTCGGCGTGGCGGTCTCGGGGCACGACTTGCGTCGATACCGGCTCACGGGCCAGGCCGAGCCGGACCAGCACGCGCTCCTCGAAGTCCGGCGAGGTCGCGGAGTACGTCCCGACGGCACCTGACAAACCGCCCACCGCAACCTGGGCGAACGCACGCTCCAGCCGGTCGGCGTTCCGGTGCGCCTCGAACGCGAACCCGGCGAGCTTGATCCCGAACGTCGTCGGCTCGGCGTGGATGCCGTGCGTGCGCCCGGCGCACAGCGTGTGGACGTGCTCCCGCGCGGCCGCGGCAAACGCCTCGACCAGCCGCCGGGAGTCGGGCAGGACGAGCTCGCCGACCCGGCGCAACTGGAGCGCGAGCCCGGTGTCGAGCACGTCGCTCGAGGTCAGGCCGTGGTGGATCCAGCGCCCGGCCGGCCCGGCGGACGCGGCCAGCACGTCGACGAACGCCGCGGTGTCGTGATCGGTGACCCGCTCGCGCTCCTCGATCTCCTCGACCGTGAACGTGGCGGACCGGATCGCGTCGAGCTCCTGCTCGGTCGGGCCGGCCAGCTCCTCACAGGCCGCGACCTCGACCCGGCGCATCGCCTCGAAGCGGGCGTGGTCGGACCAGACCTCGGCGAGCTCGGCTCGGGTGTAGCGCGCAATCATCAACTTCCAGATTACGCGACACTGGGGCGCGACCGATGATCACGAACGCGAGCGACTGGCGAGCCGCGATCCACGAGCTCGCGGCGATGGACCGGCCGTCGGCCTCCGACGGCGAGCGGCGCGCGGCCGAGTCGATCGCCGCGCGCCTGCGCGCCCTCGGCTGGGGTGCGACGGTCGAGGAAGAGCGCGCCCACGGCGGCTACTGGTGGCCGATCGGCATCGTCAATGCGGCCGCCGTGGCGGGTGGCGTGGTGGCGCTGCGCAAGCGGTCGGCGTGGACGCGGGCGATCGCGGGCGGGCTGGCCGGCGCCGGCGCGGCCGCCCTGTGGGACGACCTCGGCCACGGCCGGCGCTGGTTCCGCCGCGCCACGCTCCCACACCGTTCGACCTGGAACGTCGTGGCAGAAGTCGGCGACCCGGACGCCGAGCGCACGTTCGTGCTGATCGCCCACCACGACGCCGCCCACTCGGGGCTGATCTTCCACCCGATCCTGCCGCGGATCCCGCTGAAGCTGTGGCCGCGGATGCACGCGCGCGCGAACCGGAGCTTCCCGCTCCTGTACATGGTCTGGGTCGGCCCGGTGATGGTGTGCGCCGGATCGATCCTGGGCATCCGGCGCCTGATCGCCGGGGGGGTGGCCCTCGCCGCGGCGGCGACCGCGGCCATGGTCGACATCGGGGCGAGTGCGGTGGTGCCCGGCGCCAACGACAACCTGAGCTCGGTCGGGGTGCTCGTCGGGCTCGCTGCCGCGCTTCGCGATCGTCCGGTCGAAGGGGTCCGCGTGCTGCTCGTCTCGACCGGGTCGGAGGAGTCCTTCAGCGAGGGTATGCAGGCGTTCGGCGAGCGCCATTTCGCCGAGCTAGACCCGGAGCGGACCGAGATGGTCTGCCTCGAGTGCCTCGGCGGCCCGACGTTGCTCGTGGTCGAGGGCGAGGGGATGCTGCGGATGCGCGACTACCCGGCGCACATGCGCGAGGCGCTCATGGACGCCGCGGCCGACGCCGGCGAGCCGATCACGCGCGGCCTGCGGACGACGGCCGCCACCGACGCGATCATCCCGCTGCGCGCCGGCTACGCCGTGGCGACGCTCGCGTCGGTCGACGAAACCAAGCTCCCTATGAACTACCACTGGCCGAACGACACCGCCGAGAACCTGCACTGGTCCACGATCCAAAGCGCGATCGCGGTGTGCGAGCGGTTTCTGCGGACGCGCGCGCGAGGCGAGGGCGCGCCGTAACTCAGCAGCCCAGGATGCGCGCCGCCAGCACCGCGGCGTTGCGGGCGTTGTCGACCCCGACGCACGCCACCGGCACCCCCGGCGGCATCTGGGCGATCGACAGCAGCGCGTCGAGACCGCCGGCCACGGAGGTCCGGCTGGTCAAGGGCACGCCGATCACGGGCAGGTCGGTGTGCGCCGCGACGACGCCCGGCAGCGCCGCGGACAGCCCGGCGCCGGCGATGATCACGCGGATGCCCCGCATCCGCGCGTTGCGCGCGTAGTCGGCCACCTTGTCGGGCTCGCGGTGGGCGGACATGACCCGCACCTCGCAGCGGATGCCGCGCTCGATCAGCTCCTTCTCCGCCGCCTCCATCCGCTCCAGATCGCTTTTCGAGCCCATCACGATCCCGACCAGCGGGGCGTCGACCTCGAGCCCCTCGAGCTCGACTACCGGCTCGGCGTACGTCTCGGGGGCGGCGCGGGGGAAATCGGTCACGCGTGCAGGCCGGCCGCCTGGACGACGCGCAGCGCGATGTCACGCCGCATCTGCTTGCCGTCGAACTCGATCATGTCGGCGGCAGCATATGCAGCCTCGCGGGCGGACGCCGCGTCGGCGCCGAGCCCGGTCACGCTGAGCACGCGCCCGCCGGCCGTCACGACCTGGCCGTCGCCGTTCAGAGCGGCGCCGGCGTGAAGGACATGGACCCCGGGCGGGACCCGGTCGAGCCCGGAGATCACGTCACCGCTGCGCGAGGAGGCCGGGTAGCCGGCGCTGGCCATGACGACGGCGACGGCCATCTCATCGGACCAGTCCAACACCGCCCCGCTCAGGCCGCCGCGCACCGCCGCCGCCTCCAGCAGCTCGAGTAGGTCCGAGCGCAACCGCGGCAGCAGCGCCTGGGTCTCGGGGTCGCCGAAGCGCACGTTGAACTCGAGCACCCGCGGTCCGTCGGCAGTCATCATCAGGCCGGCGTAGAGCACGCCGTGGAACGGCATGCCCCTCCGGGCGAGTTCGTCCATGACGGGCTGATGGACCGCGCGGCAGATCTCGGCCGCGCGCCCGGAATCGACCGAAGGCACCGGCGAGTAGGACCCCATGCCCCCGGTGTTCGGGCCCCGGTCGCCGTCGAAGATCCGCTTGTAGTCCTGGGCGGAAGCCAGCGGCACGGCGCGCTCCCCATCGCACAGCGCCAGCAGCGACAGCTCCTCCCCCTCCAGGTACTCCTCGACCACGACCTGGGTGGTATCGAATCGCCGCTCCACGAGCAGCGCATGCAGCGCGTCGCGGGCCTCGGACTCATCAGAGGCGATGATCACGCCCTTCCCCGCGGCGAGTCCGTCCGCCTTGATCACGGTGGGATATCGCTCGATGGCGTCCAGGCCGGCTTGCGCGTCCTGAACCACCTTATAAACAGCAGTTGGAACGCCGGCGGCGCCCATCACCTCTTTGCAGAACGCCTTGGAGCCCTCGAGCCGGGCGGCCGCGGCGGTCGGCCCGAAAGCACGGATGCCGGCGTCGGCCAACGCGTCGACCACGCCCGCGACGAGCGGCGCCTCGGGACCGACCACGACAAAGTCGACCCGCTCGTCGCTCGCGACTCGAACGATCCGGGGGACGTCCTCCGCGGACACGTCGAGCACCCGCGCCTCGCGGGCGATCCCGGCGTTGCCCGGCGCGCACAGGACCTCCGGCCGGCGCGGCGACCGCTCGAGCGCCTGGACCAGCGCGTGCTCGCGTCCGCCCCCACCGACGACGAGGACGCGATACGCGTCAGATGGAGCCAATGAAGTCGTCGATCGGGATCGCCGGCAGCGTCACGTACTTGGCCGTCCCGCGCGATCCGAGCTCGAGTGACACCCGCGCCATCGTCTTGTCGTCGGGTGCCTCTACGACGCTGAGGAAGTCGAACTGCCCGAGCGTCGCCCACTGCGCCTTGACGTGGGCGCCGAGCTGCTCGACCTCGCGGTTGACCTCGCGGATTCGCGAGGGGTTGTTCTTGACCGTCTGCACCCCTTCGGGGCTGAGTGTCGAAAGCATGATGTAAGTCGGCATGAGGTGACTTGTACCTCATGCCGACGCATCATGACTACGCGGCTGCCGCCACTGCCTCCGCCCGCTCGAGCACGAGCTCGCCCTCGGCGGCGTCGACTCTGACCACGTCGCCGGTGGCGAAGCGACCCTCGAGGATCGCCAGCGCCAGCGGATCGACCAGGCGCTTCTGGATGACGCGCTTCAGGGGACGCGCGCCGTAGGTCGGGTCGTAGCCGAGGTTGCCGAGCAGCGTCCGGGCCGTGTCGGTCAATTCAACCTCGATCCCGCGCTCGCGAACCCGCTTGACCAGCCGGGCCACCTGGAGGTCGACGATCTCGCCAATCTGCTCCCGCGTGAGCGAGTGGAACTCGACGATGTCATCCAGCCGGTTGATGAACTCGGGGCGGAAGTGCGCCTCGACACCCGCGAGGCCTCCCGGGATGTTCGAGGTCATGATCAGCACGGTGTTCTTGAACGACACGGTCCGGCCCTGGCCGTCGGTCAGGCGACCGTCGTCCATCACCTGGAGCAGCGTGTTGAACACGTCCGGGTGGGCTTTCTCGATCTCGTCCAGCAGCACGACGCTGTAGGGCCGGCGGCGAACCGCCTCGGTCAGCTGACCGCCCTCGTCGTAGCCGACGTAGCCCGGGGGCGCGCCGACCAGACGCGAAACCGAGTGCTTCTCCATGTACTCGGACATGTCGATCCGGATCATCGCGTCCTGCGAGTCGAACATGAACTCGGCCAGCGCGCGGGCCAGCTCGGTCTTGCCGACGCCGGTCGGGCCGATGAACAGGAAGGTGCCGATCGGCCGGTCGGGGTCCTGGAGCCCGGCGCGTGAGCGCCTGAGTGCGTTGGACACCGCCTCGACGGGCTCGTCCTGGCCGATCACCCGCTGGTGCAGGCGCTCCTCCATGTGGACGAGCTTCTCGATCTCGCCCTCCAGCAGGCGACTGACCGGGATGCCGGTCCACTTGCCCACGACCTCGGCCACGTCCTCGGCGTCGACCACGTCCTTGAGGAAGCGCGGCTCCGAGCCGGCGACGTCGTGCTCGGCCGTCTCGGCCGCGGCCAGCTGCTTCTCGAGCTCGGGGATCGTGCCGTACTGGAGCTCGGCGGCGCGGCCCAGGTCGGCCTCGCGCTGAGCGCGCTCGAGCTCGATCTTGGCCTCCTCGATCCGCTCCTGAAGCTCGGCCACCGCGCCCACGGACTCCTTCTCGCGCTGCCACTCGGCGTGCATCGCGTCGGAGCGCTCACGCTCCTCGGCCAGGCCGCGCTCGAGCTGCTCGCGCCGCGCGATCGTGCCCGGGTCGTCGTCGTCGCCGAGCGACTGAAGCTCGATCTCGAGCTGCATGATGTGCCGGTCGACCTCGTCGATCTCGATCGGCTTGGAGTCGATCTCCATGCGGATGCGCGACGCGGCCTCGTCGACCAGGTCGATCGCCTTGTCCGGCAGGAACCGGTCGGCGATGTAGCGCTGGCTGAGCGTCGCCGCCGCGACCAGCGCGGAGTCCTGGATGCGGACCTTGTGGTGGACCTGGTAGCGCTCCTTGAGGCCACGCAGGATCGCGATCGTGTCCTCGACCGTCGGCTCGCCCACGTACACCGGCTGGAAGCGGCGCTCGAGCGCCGGGTCCTTCTCGATGTGCTTGCGGTACTCGTCGAGCGTGGTGGCGCCGACCGCGCGCAGCTCACCGCGCGCGAGCATCGGCTTGAGCATGTTGCCGGCGTCCATCGCGCCCTCGGCCGCGCCGGCGCCGACGATCGTGTGCAGCTCGTCGATGAACACGATGATCTGGCCCTGCGCGTCGGCGATCTCCTTGAGGACGGCCTTGAGCCGGTCCTCGAATTCGCCGCGGTACTTGGAGCCGGCCACCATCGCGCTCAGGTCGAGCGCGACGAGCCGCCGGTCCTTCAACGACTCCGGCACATCGCCGGAGACAATTCTCTGCGCGAGCCCTTCGACGATCGCGGTCTTGCCCACGCCGGGCTCGCCGATCAGGACCGGGTTGTTCTTGGTCCGTCGGCTGAGGACCTGGATCACGCGGCGGATCTCGTCGTCGCGCCCGATCACCGGGTCGAGCTTGCCCAGGCTGGCGGCCTCGGTCAGGTCGCGACCGAAGCGCTCGAGCGCCATGTACTTGTCCTCTGGGTTCTCGTCGGTCACGCGGTGGCTGCCGCGGACCTCGCTCAGCGCCTTGAGCAGCTGCTCGTGGACGGCGCCGTTTGAGCGCAGCGCGTCACCGGCCTTGCCGGGATGCTGCGCGATCGCGAGCATCAGGTGCTCGGTCGAGACGTACTCGTCCTTCAGCTCGCGCATCTCCTTCTCGGCGTCGCGAAGGATCTGGACGAGCTCGCTGGAGCCGCCGGCCGGCTCGGCCGAGCCTTGGAGCGTCGGCAGGGCGTCGAGCGCCTGCGTGTTCGACTGGCGAACGGCCCCGGGATCGACCCCGAGCTTGCGCAGAACGGGCACGACGACCCCGCCCTCCTGCTCGAGCAGCACGGCGAGCAGGTGCTCGGGCATCGTCTGCGGGTTGTGGCGCTCGTCGGCCAGCCGCTGCGCGGCTTGTAGCGCCTCCTGGCTCTTAATCGTAAATCTGTCTGGTTGCATAGGCGTTCTCAGTTTCTCAGGTCGCTAAATCTAAGTCTCTGTGACTTAGATTATGACAGATTTTTCAGGTGTTCGCAAGGCGAACGGTGGCGCCATCGAGCGGACTCATGGCGTCGTCCCGCCCGTCGCCTGTCCGGGGGAGGTCGTGGCCGGTGTGGACGTCGGCGGCGGTGTGGACGTCGGCGGCGGCGTGGAGGTGGAGGTCGGCGCGGAGGTCGTCACGGTCTTCGTGGCCGTGGTCACCGTCGTACTCGTGGCCGTCGTCGGCGTCGACTTGGTGGGCGGCGTATGGGTTGACGTGTGGGTGGTCACGTGGCTCGTCACGTGGGTGGTCGGGTGCGACGAGGAGTGCGACGCCGTCGAGGACGGCGTGCTGGAGCCGCCGCCCGCGATGGCGTAGGCCACGGCGGCGCCGATCAGCGCCAGCGCAATCACCGCCAGCGCGACGTACAGGCCGGACCCGCGTTTGCGTGCGGGCGGCGTGGGCGGGGGAGGAACCGTCGCCGGCCTTGCCACTGCCGGGCGTGGGGCGGACGGGGACAGTGCGATGGTCGCTTCGGTGGCGGGCGGCGGGGTGGGCGGCTCGGCCGGCAGCGGCACGGGGGCGATCGGAGCGGTGGGCGCGGTCGGGGCGCCGGATAGGAACGCCGCGAGGCGATCACGCACCTCGACGGCGGTCTGGGGGCGATCGTCGGGGTTCTTGGCCAGCATCTGCAACACGAGCGCGTCCAACGCGGGTGGGACGTTTGCGTTGCGCTCCCTCGGGGGCTTGGGCTGAACCCGCACCTGCTGGTGCAGGACCGCGTCGGGCAGGTCGGCCACGAACGGCGGTCGCCCGGTCAGCATCTCGTACAGGACGCAGCCGAGCGAGTAGATGTCCGAACGCGCGTCGGCCGGGTTGCCCATCGCCTGCTCGGGCGCCATGTACGGCGCGGTGCCGAGCACCGACGCGGCCTGGGTCAAGGTGCCCCCGTCGGCCGTTCGGGCGATGCCGAAGTCGAGCACCTTCACTTGGTCATCCGGGGTGATCATCACGTTGGCGGGCTTGATGTCGCGGTGCACGACGCCAGCCGCTTGCGCCGCTGCCAGCGTGTCGGCGATCTGCTCGGCGATCCATGCGGCGCGAGCCGGCGCGAGCCGATGGTCGGGCTCCTGCTCGCGGAGCACCTGGGACAGGTTCTGACCGTCGACGAGCTCCATCACGATGTAGCGCGTCGGGCCGTCCGCGCCGGCGTCGTACACAGTGACCACGCCGGGACGGCTGAACGAGGCGGCCGCGCGCGCCTCGCGCTTGAACCGCGCGACGTAGACCGGGTTCTCCTCGGCCAGCGGATCGAGTGCGACCTTGACCGCCACCTCTCGGTCGAGCGCCAGGTCGGTGCCGCGGTAGACGGTGCTCATGCCCCCGCGGCCGATGACCTCATCCAGCCGGTAGCGACCGGCGAGCGTCCTGGTTCTAGGGCGGTCGCCGGAGCTCACTGGGCCGGGGGCTGCGGGCCGCCGTCCGGCCGCTGCACCGTGACCCTGAACTTCTTGAGGTCGGCATTGCGGACGATCGCGCCCCCCTTGACGTAGGGCACGATCTCGGCCCGCAACTCACGACGGATCTTCTCGAGCCGCTCGACCTCGGATTTCAGCTCGTCCGCGCGCTTCTCGAGCGCGTTGACCTTCCGTTCCATCCCCTGGAGTTGCTGCTCGAGCTCGAACACGCGCTCGACGCCGGCCAGGTTCATGCCCAGCTCCGCGGTCATCTCCTGGATGCGGCGCAGCCGCTCGACGTCCTTGTGCGAGTAGAGCCGCGTGCCCTTGGGTGAGCGCTTGGGCTCGATCAGACCGCGGGCCTCGTACATCCGAAGCGTTTGGGGGTGCATGTCCGCGAGCTCGGCCGCGACCGAGATCATGAACACGCCTCGGTCCGAAGAAACCTCCACGCGGGTCGTGGTGCGAACGCGTCGGGTGGCCATCACTTGCCCTCCTTGGTGCCGTCGGCTCCGGTCTTGGACTCGAACAGCTTGGCCCGCGGGTCGCCGTTCATGACCTTCGAGAGGCGGTCGATCGCCTCGTCCTGCTCGGGCGAAAGCTTGTCCGGGACGTCGATCACGAATCGGTAGCGAATGTCGCCGCGGCCCTTGCCCCCGGCTTTCGGCGGGCCCTCGCCGCGCAGTCGCTGGACGGTGCCGTGCTTGGTCCCGGCCGCTACGCGCAGGCGCTTGGACCCGTTCAGCGTCGGCACCTCGACGATCGCGCCTCGCACCGCCTCGGGAATCGTCAGCGGCACCTCGACCTCGAGGTTGTTGTCGCCGAGCGTCTTGAACACCGGCGACTCCTGCACCCGAGTGATCACATACAGGTCGCCCGGCTCGCCACCGCGCAACCCCACCTCGCCCTTGCCGGCGAGCCGGATGCGGCTGCCGTCGTGGACGCCGGCCGGGATATTGACGCGCATCTTGCGGATGCTGCGCTGCGCGCCGGTCCCGGCGCACGTCGGGCAGGGGTCCTCGATCACCGTCCCGGAGCCGTTGCAGTTCGAGCAGGGCTGGGAGATCGAGAAGATCCCCTGGCTCTGGGACTCGATGCCGCGGCCCTCGCACACGGGGCAGACCTTGGGCGTGGTACCGGGCTTCGCGCCCGTGCCGTGACACGTCGGGCACGACTGGGAGGTCGGCACCGACAGCGGAATCTGGGACCCGTGGACGGCCTGGTCGAAGGACAGCTGGACCTCGGTCTCGAGGTCACGACCCTGGGTCTGTGCGGTGCGCCCGCTGCGTCCCGCCGTCGTGCGGCCGCGCGCTCCGCCGGTCCGCCCCGCGGTGCCGGTGGGACCACCGCCGCCGAACAGGTTCGACAGGATGTCGCCGAAGCCGCCGCTGAACGAGCCCGGGTCGAAGTTTCCGCTGGCGAATCCGCCCAGCGGACCCTGGCCGCGGTCGTAGGCCTTGCGCTTCTCCGGGTCAGACAGAACGTCGTGCGCCTGGGAGATCTCCTTGAACCGCTCCTCAGCCTTCTTGTCGCCCGGATTGCGGTCCGGGTGGTACTGGCGGGCGAGCTTGCGGTAGGCCTTCTTGATCTCCTCGTCGCTGGCGTTCTTGCCTACGGCGAGTGTCTTGTAGTAGTCGGGTCTCGGGGGCACAGTTCCTCGCTACTCATCATGCCGCGACCACCACGCGAGCCGGCCGGATGACGACGTCACCTAGACGGTAGCCGCGCTGGTAGACCTCGACCACGGTCCCGGACTCCTTGCCCGGCACCGGCTGCTGCGCGATCGCCTCGTGCTGCTGCGGGTCGAAGCGCTCGCCCTCGGGCGAGAACCGCTCGATCCCGGCGCGCGCCAGCGCGTTGATGACCTCCGAGTGCACGAGCTTGATCCCGTCCACAAGCGTCGCCGTGCCGTTGCCCTGCTCCCCGGCGTCGGCGTTCGACTTCGCCGCCTCGACCGCACGGTCGAGATTGTCGACGGCCGGGAGGAGCTCCTTGGCCAGCTTGGCGACGCCGCGCTCCTGGGCGGCCGCCGTCTCACGCGACGCGCGCTTGCGGTAGTTCTCGAAGTCGGCCTTGGTCCGTTTGGCCAGCTCCAGGTACTCATCGGCCTTCTCGGCCTTGGCCGTCAACTCCTCGAGGTCGCGCTCGAGCTGGCGCTCGTGGTCGGTGTCGGCCTGGCCGTCGGCGCCCTCACCCGCTGGCGTGCTCGCCGGCCCCACCGGGGCCTCGGGCTCGCCGGCCGGGACGGACGGCTTGGGGGCGCCGTACGGCGCCCCCTCGTCAGCGTTCGCTCTCGGCCCCTTCAGGGCCTCGGCGATGTCATGGTCGTGCGTCATTACTTCTCATCCACAACTTCGGCGTCGACCACGTCCTCCTCGGCGCCAGCGCCGTTGGTGTGCGCAGCACCGGCTCCGTCCGCTCCATCGGCGGGCCCGCTGGCCGCGGCCTGCTCCTGAGCCCGCTGGTACATGGCCTCGGAGACCTTGTGGAACGCGGTGTGCAGCGCCTCGGTCTTGGCGTTGATGTCGGCCGCGTCATCGCTGGTGAGCGACTCGCGCACCTCCTTGATTGCCGCCTCGATCTCGTCCTTGGAGCTCGAGTCGACCTGCTCGCCCAGCTCCTTGAGCTGGCGCTCGGCCTGGTAGGCGGCGTTCTCGCCGTTGTTCCGAGCCTCCGCCAGCTCGCGCTGACGACGGTCGTCCTCGGCATGCGACTCGGCGTCGGTCACCATCCGCTTGATCTCGTCGTCGGACAGACCAGAGCCGGACCGGATCTCGATCTTCTGCTCCTTGCTGGTCCCGAGGTCCTTGGCGGACACGTTCAGGATTCCGTTGGCGTCGATGTCGAACGCGACCTCGATCTGCGGGATGCCGCGCGGCGCCGGCGGGATGCCGGTCAGCTGGAACTTGCCGAGCGACTTGTTGTAAGTCGCCATCTCGCGCTCGCCCTGCAGGACGTGGATCTCGACCGACGGCTGGTTGTCCTCGGCCGTCGAGAAGATCTCCGACTTGCGGGTCGGGATCGTGGTGTTGCGCTCGATCAGCTTGGTCATCACGCCGCCCTTGGTCTCGATCCCCAGCGTCAGCGGGGTCACGTCGAGCAGCAGGACGTCCTTGACGTCGCCGGCCAGCACGCCGGCCTGGATCGCGGCGCCGACGGCGACGACCTCATCGGGGTTCACACCACGGTGGGGCTCCTTGCCGGTCAGCTCCTTGACCTTCTCCTGCACGGAGGGCATGCGGGTCATGCCGCCCACGAGCACGACGTGGTCGACCTTGTCGACGCCCTTGTCCTTGGCGTCGTCGAGCGCCTGGCGCACCGGCGCGACCGTGCGGTCGAGCAGGGTTGCCGTCAGCTCGTTGAGCTTGGCGCGAGTCAGGCGGGTGTCGAGATGCTTCGGTCCGCTCGAGTCAGCCGTGATGAACGGCAGGTTGATCTGCGTCTCCTGGGTGGTGGAGAGCTCGATCTTGGCCTTCTCGGCCGCCTCGTAGAGCCGCTGCAGCGCCATCGGGTCGGCGCTCAGGTCGATGCCCTGCGACTTCTTGAACTCGCTCACGAGCCAGTCGACGAGCGCCTTGTCGAAGTTGTCGCCACCGAGGTGGTTGTCACCCGCGGTTGCCTTGACCTCGAACACACCGTCGCCGATCTCGAGCACGGACACGTCGAACGTGCCGCCACCGAGGTCGAAGATCAGGATCGTCTGGTCGTTCTCCTTATCCAGGCCGTAGGCCAGCGACGCCGCAGTCGGCTCGTTGATGATCCGCTTGACGTCGAGTCCGGCGACCCGGCCGGCGTCCTTGGTCGCCTGGCGCTGATCGTCGTTGAAGTACGCCGGCACGGTGATCACGGCGCTGTCGACGGTCTCACCGAGGTACGCCTCGGCGTCGGCCTTCAGCTTGCCGAGGATCATGGCGGAGATCTCCGGCGGGGAGTACTGCTTGCCACCGGCCTCCACGCGCGCATCGCCGTTGGGGCCGGACACCACCTTGTACGGCACGATCGACTCTTCCTCGCGCACCTCGGCCTCCTTGCGGCCCATAAAGCGCTTGATCGAGAAGATCGTGTTCTGGGGGTTGGTGACCGCCTGGCGCTTGGCTACGGTGCCGACCAGCCGCTCACCGGACTGCGTGAACGCGACGACGGACGGCGTGGTGCGGCCGCCCTCGGCGTTCTCCACGACCGTCGGCTCGCCACCCTCGAGCACCGCCATGCACGAGTTAGTCGTTCCGAGGTCGATTCCGATTGTTTTTCCCATCGAGTTCTGCTCCTGTTTGTTCGCAAAAATCTAAGCGATAGCGTAGCAGATCTGGGGTGGAGTCCAGGACGTCTGCGCCGCCACCACCCAACGTAGCGGGGGAGAGTCTGGACGCCGGCCCGTCTCCCTCCCCGACCCCGACTTTCTCCCCACTCGTCCGCCCCCAGCCGGTGAATGGAGCTTCAATCGCGTATAGCGCGACGTTCGCACCACTCGCGCAGACGATCGGAGCGAATGGTGAGAAAGTCGGTCTGGTTCAGTCGAACGTGAACGCGCTCGGGCACATGCGCTGCAGGGCGCAGTCGGCGCAGGCCGGCCGGCGCGCGTGGCAGGTCCGCCGGCCGTGGCGCAGCATGTTCAGGTGGAGCTCGAGCTCCTCACCCGGTGGCGTGATCTCGAGCATCGCGTCGTGCATCTCCTCGAACGGCGCCCCCGGGCGGAACAGGTGCAGGCGCATGCCCACCCGCGAGACGTGGGTGTCGACCGGCACGTCCCGCATGCCGAGCGCGAACAGCAGCACGCAGGCCGCGGTCTTGCGCCCCACCCCCGGCAGCGACGTGAGGTAGCGCTGCGCCTCCGGCACGCTGAGCTCCGGCAGCCAGTCGAGGCTCAGAGGGTCCTCGCGAACCTCGGGTGAATCCGTTTGCGAGGGCGCGGTGTCCGTGATCGCGCGCAGGATCGACTTGATCCGGGCCGACTTGATCTTCGAGATCCCACCCGGCCGGATGGCGGCCTCGATCTCGTCGACCGGCGCGTCGCGGACCTCCTCCCAGAGCGGGAAGCGCTCCCGCAAAGCCAGGTAGGCCACGTCGCGGTTGCGGTCGTTGGTCGACTGCGACAACACGGTCAGGATCAATTCGGCGATCGGGTGGCCGTGCGGCTTGGCCAGCGGGATGCCGTAGACGAGGCGGAGGCGGTCGCGAACCGCCCGCACTCGCCGGCGCGTCGGACGCTTCCAGCTATTCAAGCGCTCCCCAGCGCTCGCAGGCCAGCGCCGACTGCTCAACCGCCTCGGGCAGCGAGGCCGCCACGGCGCTCGGATAGAACCCCGACTTCGCCAGCCGCGCCAGCAACACGCCGGTCAGGACGTCGCCGGCGCCGATCGTGCTGAGCACCGCGGCCGAGCGGCCGGGCACGTCGACGCGAAGCTCCCCCCGCAGGATCGCGCCGTCGGAGCCGAGCGTGAGCACGACCATCTGGGCGCCGGCCTTGAGCAGCGCCAGCGCTGCACGCTCGGGGTCGTCCTCGCCGGTCATGACCGCCGCCTCGCGAGCGGTGGCTCGGACCAATATCGCCCCCGGAACGCACGCGTTGCACGCCGCGGCCGCCTCCGCCCGCGAGCGCCAGCGCTCGAGGCGCAGGTTCGGGTCGAACACGACGGGCCGACCCAGCCCGAGCGCGATCTCGCGCGCGCGCATGGTCACCTCGCGCTCGTCGGCCCCGACCAGGGTGTTGGAGCTCATGAACACGCCGGCCGCCGTGGTGATCGCATCCTCGACCCGATCAGCCAGGGCATGCACGACGGTTGCGATCGTCTCGCCGTAGATCTGGTAGCTCGGCTCCCCTGCGGTGTTCACGGCGACGATCGCCACCGGCGTCTGCGATCCGGGCACCAGCCCGAACAGCGACAACTCGACGCCTTCCCGTTCCAGGCGATCGCGCAGCCACCGTCCCCACGCGTCGTCGCCGGCGCCGCTGGCCAGCGCCACGTGCGCGCCGTGGCGCGCGGCGGTGACCGCGATGTTGGCCACCGAGCCGCCGAAGTGCGGGACGAATGCGTCGGCGTCGGTCAGCTCCTCGATCGGCCGCTCGCAGATGAAGTCGACGAGGACCTCACCCAGGCAGAGGGTGGGCGCCCCGGGTGGCGGACCGGAGGTTTCCGCGCCCGCGGCAGGCGCCACCGCGCCACCCCTAACAGACTGCGAATCTGAGCTCGTGCCGGTCACGCGCGCGGACGTTATCCTCGCCGGCGGGTGCGCGTCGATGAGCACACGTTCGACCTCGACGACTCGCCCGTCTACTACCGCAGCGCCGACGCGTCCGGCATGCCGAATCTGTACCTGCATGGGATCCCCACGAGCAGCGACGATTGGCTGGACTTCCTGGCCCGGACCGGCGGGATCGCGCCGGACCTGATCGGGTTCGGTCGCTCGGGCAAGGGCGGGCATCTCGACTATTCGCTCGCCGGCCTGGCCGGGTTCGTCGCCCGCTTCCTCGACCACCTCGCGATCGACCAGGTCCAGGTCGTCGGCCACGACTGGGGGGCGGCGGTGGCCCTGACGTTCGCCGTGCGCCACCCGGACCGAGTCGCCCGCGCGGTCCTGATCGACGCCCCCCCGCTGACCGAACCGCCCGCCGAATGGCCGCGCATCCTGCGGCTCTGGCGGGCCCGCGGGGTCGGCGAGCTGGTCATGGGCGCGATTCCCAAGGGGCTGATGGCGCGGACGCTGCGGCGCGGCTCGGTCCGGCCCGATGCCTGGCCGGACGCGCGAATCGCGGCGGTTTGGGAGCAGTTCGACCAGGGCACCCAGCGAGCCATCCTCCGTCTCGTCCGGTCCGCGGCGGATGATGCGATTGGTGGTGGTGGCTCGCGCCCCTCCACGCAGGGTCTGGGCCCCCCGCCGCCTAACACGACGATCCTCTGGGGCGACGAGGACCCCTGGTACCCGCCGGCGCTGGCCGACGCGTACGCCGCCCGCCTCCCCGGCGCCACGGTGCAGCGTGTTGCCGGCGCGGGTCATTGGCCGTGGCTGGACCGGCCCGAGGTGGTGGATCGCGTCGCGTCGTTACTACAGGGATAGACGCCGGGCGCCACCGTTCAAACGGGTGCTGCCGACGCTGACCGCGGCGGTCATCGCCGCGGCGTACGTGATCATCGCGCCCCGCAGCGAGGACCTGGCAGCGCACCTGCTTCGCGCCAAGCTGTTCGCCACCGAGGGGTTCGGGATCTGGAACAACTGGTGGTACGGCGGGCACAACGTGCCGGGGTACAGCGTGCTGTTCCCGCCGCTCGGGGCGCTGCTCACGCCGCAGCTGGTCGCCGCGGTCAGCGCACCGGTCAGCGCCGCCCTGTTCGAGTCGCTCGCGTATCGGCGGTTCGGCGAGGACGCCTGGCTGGGTGCGCTGTGGTTCGGGGTGGCGACGGGCGTGAATCTGTTCACCGGCCGGCTCACGTTCGCGCTCGGGCTGGTGCCGGCGCTCGGCACCGCGCTGGCGCTTCAGCGCCGGCGCCCGGGCCTCGCCGCCGCGTGCGCCGTCCTCACCGCGCTCGCCAGCCCGGTCGACGCGCTGTTCGTCGCCCTGGCCGGCGTCGCATACGCCGCCGCGTCGTACCAGCAAGCGCCGGAGCACCAACGAGCGAAGGCTGCGCTGCCCGGGATCGGCGTGCTGATCGGGGCCGCGCTGCCCGTGCTGGCGCTCTCGATCGCATTCCCCGAAGGCGGCCACGAGCCGTTCGCGTTCTCGGCCCTCTGGCCGATCGTCCTGGTCTCGATCGCGGCCCTGATCGTCGTCCCGAAGGGAGACCGTGCGCTGCGCGCCGGCCTGGTCCTGTACGTGATCGGGTGCGTCGCCTCGTACGCCGTCGCCAGCCCCGTCGGCAGCAACGTGACCCGCCTCCTCCCGCTATTCGCGGGGCCGCTGGCCGCGCTCCTCTTCTGGCGCCGGCGACCGCTCGCGCTACTCGCGCTCGCGCTGCCGCTGCTCTACCTCCAATGGCAGGCGCCGGTCCGCGACGTGCGCACGGCGGATGACAACAGCGAGGTGACGTTCGCCTACTTCCAGCCGATGATGACCTACCTGAGCCACCAACCGGGCCCACCGTTCCGGATCGAGATCCCGTTCACGCTGTTCCACTGGGAGGCCTACGCGGTGGCGCCGGAGTTTCCCCTCGCCCGAGGCTGGGAGCGCCAGCTCGACACCAGGTACAACCAGATCTTCTACAACGGCACCCTGACCCCGGCGAAATACGACGCGTGGCTGCATGAGCTCGCCATCCGTTACGTGGCGGTGGCCGACGCCGAGCTCGACTACTCCGCCAAACAGGAGGTCGCGCTGATCGACTTGGGGCTGCCGTACCTGCACCTGGTCCTGAAGACCCGACACTGGCGCGTCTACGCGGTCGACAGACCGACCCCGATCGTGACCGGGGCCGCAACCCTGCAACAGCTTGGCCCGAACTACCTCCAACTGACCGCACAGCAGGCCGGCACGGCGCTCATCCGCGTCCACTACAGCCCGTACTGGGCGCTCACGCAAGGCGCGGGGTGCGTGGCGAAGGCGGGCGATTTCACCCGGCTCACGATCAAACGCCCAGGCCCTATCCACATCGCGATCGATTTCTCGCCCACGCGAGTCGGCGCCACTTCCCCGCGCTGCCACTGACGAACAGTAAGCCGAAGAGCGCGGATCGCTACGATTTAGCGAGCATGCGGCGCGTCCTTGGCTTCATCGAGGCGCGGGTTCTGCCGCGTGGATGGATGGATCTGCTTCGACAGATCGTCGTCTTCGTCGGTGCCCTCATCTCCTACGACCTCGTCCGCGGTCTCGTCGCGGGCGATAACCCGTACCGTCCGTTCGGCGACGCGATGCGGATCATCGACATCGAGCGGACGTTGCACGTGTTCGTCGAGCCGAGCGTTCAGGCGTGGGCGCAAAACAAGCACTGGCTGATCAACGTCACGGACTGGATCTACCTGAACGGGCATTTCTTCGTCACGCTGGCCGTGCTCGCGTTCATCTACGCGCGGCGCAACCAGTCGTTCTACTTCGTGCGGAACATGTTCATCATCGCGATGGCTTTGGCCCTGATCGGGTACTGGCTATATCCGACAGCGCCGCCGCGGCTGATGCCAGAATGGGGCTTCACCGACGCGATCTCGAACTTCGTGACCGGCGGCACCAGCTCGATTGACGACGGACCGACCAAGGCCTTCATGAACTTCTACGCGGCGGTGCCCTCGATGCACGTGTGTTTCGCGGTCATGATCGGTGGGTCGATGGTCCGGCTCGTCTCGTGGCGACCTGGCCGGATCGCCTGGTCGCTGTATCCGCTGCTGGTCACGTTCGTGGTCGTGGCGACCGCCAACCACTATCTGGTCGACGTGTTCCTCGGGGCCCTCACCGCCGGCGTATCCGCGCTGCTGGCGCAGAGGCTGCTGGCGCGGGCAAGGCCGGACGCCTGGGCGTTCGTCCGCGCTACAGCGTGAGCGCACCCGAGCAGACGCGCCCGCCGCGCGCCCCGAAGAACGGCGCGCCGCGCCGCGCGCGCCCGCCGCGGAGTGGGCCGAGTCCGCAGGAGATGATGCGCAACCGGCTGATCGAGTCGCGGCTCACCCCGAACGCGATCTCGCTCACCGGCTTCGCCCTGAACCTGGCCGCCGCCGGCCTGATCGTCGCGCGGATGTTCTTCCTCGCCGGCATCGCGTTCATCATCGGCTCGATTATGGACACGCTCGATGGGCGCTACTCGCGCATGTCGGGCAAGGGCACCCCGTTCGGCGCGTTCCTCGACTCGACGCTCGACCGCCTCGAGGAAGGGATCGTCCTGATCGCGGTCGGCGCGTACTTCGCCTCACGCCACAACCAGGTCGCAGCGGCCGCCACCGTGGCGGCCGTGCTGGGGTCGCTGATGGTCTCCTACACCCGCGCCCGCGCCGAGGCGCTCGGGGTCGAGTGCAAGGTGGGCCTGGCCACTCGCCCGGTTCGCGTGGTGATCCTCTCGATCGGGCTCATCTTCGCCAAGGGCGCCGGCTTGGGCCACTTCGAATTGTTGGCGCCCGCGGTGTACGTGCTCGCCGCATTGACCGTGCTGACTACCCTCCAACGGATATTCCACGTTCGCCGGCAGCTGAAAGCTGTCGCCCAGCAGCCGGTGTAACGAACCCGCTCCGGCGGATTATCTGTAGTGGCCCGGGATTCAAGCCCGCGGCCTCACACCGAGAAAGGCAGCCCCACACAGTGAGTACGACGAACGGTTCCACCAACGGCGGCGCTCGCTACCAGGACGGCAAGGTCCGGGTGGCGATCATCGGCGTCGGCAACTGCGCGAGCTCGTTCGTGCAGGGCGTCCACTACTACCGCGACGCCAACCCGCGCGAGTCCGTCCCCGGGCTGATGCACGTTGACCTCGGCGGTTACCACGTCCGCGACATCGAATTCACCGCCGCGTTCGACATCGACGTCGACAAGGTCGGCAAGGACCTGTCCGAGGCGATCTTCGCCGGCCAGAACAACACGCTGAAGTTCGCCGACGAAGTCCCGCAGCTGAACGTGCCCGTACAGCGCGGAATGACCCACGACGGCCTCGGCAAGTACCTGAAGGAAAAGATCACCAAGGCGCCTGGTCCGACCGCCGACATCGTCGACATCCTCAAGGACACCCACACCGACGTGGTCGTCTCCTACCTCCCGGTCGGCTCCGAACAGGCCACCAAGTGGTACGTCGAGCAGATCCTCGAGGCCGGGTGCGCCTTCGTCAACTGCATCCCGGTGTTCATCGCGCGCGAGGAGTACTGGAACAAGCGCTTCAAGAAGGCCGGCCTGCCGATCATCGGCGACGACATCAAGTCGCAGGTCGGCGCGACCATCGTCCACCGCGCGCTGGCCCGGCTGATGCACGACCGCGGCGTGAAGCTGCTGCGGACCTCACAGCTCAACGTCGGGGGCAACATGGACTTCTACAACATGCTTGAGCGTGAGCGCCTGGAGTCGAAGAAGACCTCCAAGACCAACGCGGTGACCTCGATCATGGGCCACACGCTCCCGGCCAGCGACGTGCACGTCGGCCCGTCGGACTACGTCCCGTGGCTCACCGACCGCAAGTGGGCCCACATCCGGCTGGAGGGCGAGGCGTTCGGAGACGTACCGCTGCAGATGGAGCTCAAGCTCGAGGTGTGGGACTCGCCAAACTCGGCGGGGATCGTGATCGACGCCGTGCGCTGCTGCAAGCTGGCGCTGAACAACGGCCTCGCTGGCCAGCTCGATGGCCCCAGCTCCTACCTCATGAAGTCCCCGATGAACCAGCGGCCGGACGACGAGGCGCGCGAGCTGACCGACAAGTTCATCGCCAAGTACGCGCGCCAGACGCCCGACGAGAAACCCGCGAAGTCGAAGGCCAGCAAGAGCTGAGAAGCGCATAAACTGCCGCCCGTGCCGAGCGAGCGGCTCGCGATTGCGCAGGTGACGCCGTTCGCCTGGGAGGTGGCGCACGAGGTCAACGACTACGTGGCGCATGTCTCGGGCGAGCTGTCGCGGCGCGGGCACCGGGTGCTGATCATCGCGCCCTCGCAGTCCGGGGCGCTCGTGCGCGACAGCCGGAAAGCCATCCGAGGCGACCCCGGGGCGCTGCTCGAGCGCGCCGACGGAGAGCCGCTGGTGCTCGGGGTGGGGGAGGTCCTGCCGTTCTCGCCCACGCCGCGGCGGGCCGCCTCGCTGCCGCTCGATGTCGCCCGGACGGTCGAGGAGACGCTCGCAGGCATCCCGCTCGATCTCGTCCACGTCCACGAGCCGTTCCTGCCCAGCGCGTCGAGCGCCGCTCTGCGCCACTCGCGCGGCCTGAACGTCGGTAGCTTCCACGCGCCGACCGAACGGATCCTCTCGACCCAGCTGACGCGCCCGCTGTCGCGGCTGCTGTTCGGGCGGCTCGACACGCGCACCGCCAGCTATCACGCCACCCGCGATCTTCTCCAGCGCTACTTCCCGGGCGACTACCAGGTGATCCTGCCGGGCGCTGAGGCCGAAGCACGCCGGCCAGATGGGCACGACGGCCTGAGGCTGCTGTTCAGCGCCGGCGAGGAGCGCGGCGCGCTGCGCATGTTCCTGCGCGCGCTCCGCGCGATGATCGACGATCCTCGGTGGCGCGCCACGGTGTGGTCGCCGAGACCGCTCACGCCGCCGGCGACGCTCAGCCGGGCGCTGCGTGAGCGCGTCGAGTTCGTGGATTCCGATCAGGTCTCGGAGGCCGACGCGCTGGCCCGCGCCGACGTGCTGGTGCTCGCGTCCGAGGGCCTGCGTCCCGTCCCCGGCACGCTCGTGCGCGCGCTCGCCGGCGGCGTGCTGCCGATCGCCTCGCGCCTCGGGGTGTACGAGGAGCTCCTCGGCCAGGGCGAGTACGGGTTCGAATTCGAGCCCGGCGACGTGCAGACCCTGGTCAGCCACCTAACCCGCGTGATCGACGAGCCGGAACTTCTCGACCAGGCGCGCGCTCGGTCACCCGAGCTTCGCCGCCGGTTCGGGTGGCCGCGCGTGGCTGACGAGTTCGAGCAGATCTACACCAGGCTGGTGGCCCGCCGTCACGACACCCGTGCCAACGGCACCGTCCGCGCACGCCTGGGCAACCGCCGCATGGTCGACGTCGACCTGCACATGCACACCGACCATTCCTACGACTGCGCCACGCCGGTCGAGGTCCTGCTCGCCGAGGCCAAAGCCCGCGGCCTCGGGGCGATCGCGGTTACCGACCACAACGAGATCTCCGGCGCCCACGAGGCCCTTGCCCGCGCTGACGGCATCAGGGTGATCGTCGGCGAGGAGGTCAAGACGGCCGACCAGGGCGAGGTGATCGGGCTGTTCATCGAGGAGAAGATCCCCCGCGGGATGACCCTTCAGGAGACGATCGCCGAGATCAAGCGCCAGGGCGGCCTGGTCTACGTGCCGCATCCGTTCGACCGGCTGCATTCGGTGCCTGACTATGAGCACCTGCTCGCCGTGCTCGACGAGGTGGACGCGATCGAGGTGTTCAACCCGCGCGTGGCCATCACCGAGTTCAACGACGAGGCCGCCCGGTTCGCCGCCAAGTACCGCATCCCGGCCGGCGCCGGGTCCGACGCGCACGTACCCCAGGGCCTCGGCTCGGTCAGGATCCGGATGCGCGAGTTCGACGGCCCCGACGAGTTCCTCGAGTCGCTCCGCGACGCGGACATCGTCCGCAATCCGGCCAGCCTGCTCTATGTCCAGGCGCTGAAATTCCTGCAGACGAAGGCACTTCCGCCGGGAGCCCGACGGGCCTCGCGCGAACGCCGAGTCCGCCGGGCGACCGGCCGCGACCGCCGGCACACGGATGGTCGCGATGGCCGCAACTCCTGATGCACTCGCAAGGACAAGCTCGCGAGCCGTCCAATCGGAGGACAGCGATGCCGGCCACCGACGACGAGATCCGCGAGAAGTATCTCGAGCGAGCCATCCGCGAGCTGAACGCCTTCTCGCGCGAGGTCCAGGCCTGCAGTGACTGCCCGCGCGGCTCGCTGATGCCGGTGCTCGGCTCGGGGCACCCCCAGGCGGACATCTTCCTGATCAAGTATTTCGCCCGACCCTCGGAGGTCGAGGAGGGCGTGGCGTTCTACGGGCGCGCCGGCAACGCGCTGATGAAGTCCCTCAAGCGCCTGTCGATCGATCCCCTGGCGGTGTACGGGACCCTGTGCGTCAAGTGCCCGGTGCCCGATCCGGCCATGGCCGACCCGAGCTGCGTCGCGCGGCTGGTCGAGGAGCTGCAGATCGTCTCGCCGAAGATCGTGGTGGTCATGGGCCCCGAGGCGCTCGCCGTGGTCAACGAGCTGGACCTGCCCCTGCGCCACGATCTCGATCCCGACGCCGGCGAGCTCCAGCGCCTGACGCCGACGATCGAGGCGCTCTACGTGCCGAACATCGACGACGCCCTCGACGAGGAGGGCCCCAAGCGAGAGTTCTGGGCCGCGTTCCGGGTCCTTGGGCAGTGGTGGGCGGACCTCCCGCCGTACTAGGGACCGGCCGGATGCCGGTCCGGGGTAACAGGCCGCGCGCGCTCCGGACGACCTCGCGCGCGGCGCGTCAAGCGAGGCTGGATGCCGAGCGCGCCGCAAAGCGCGAGGGTCTCGGGGAAACATGGAGCGGAGCGCGCGCGGACCAGAAGCCGGATGCGGTTTCCAGGTCTACGATCCCCTGGCATGGCTGACCAGGGCCCCGACTCGCAGCTGCCAGAGCTGCGGGCGTCTGACACCGACCGCGAGCAGGCCGTGGAGTTATTGCAGCAAGCCGCCTCGGACGGCCAACTGACCGTCGAGGAACTCGAGGAGCGCGTGAGCACGGCGTACTCGGCGCGTACGCGCAAGGAGCTCGAGCGGCTGACCGCCGACCTGAGCGTCGTACCGTCGCGGGAGCACGGCCTCACGGTCAGCGAGGGCCCCGGAGGGGACCGCTGGGTGATCTCGGTCATGAGCGGGCACGACAAGAAGGGACGATGGCGCCTGGCGCCACGCTGCACGGTCGTCAACTTCATGGGCGGCAGCGACATCGACCTCAACGACGCCGAGCTCTCGCAGCCCGTGACCGAGCTCAACATGTACTCGATCATGGGTGGGGGCTCGATCCGGGTGCCGCACGGGGTCGAGGTCCACGTGTCGAACTTCGCGATCATGGGCGGCAACGGGGTAGAGCTGGGCGACGAGGTGGCTCCTGCGGGCGCCCCCGTGATCCGCATCCGGCTCGTGTCGATCATGGGTGGCTCGGATGTTCAACGTGGTCGCAAGCTCACCAGGGAAGAGCGCAAACGGGAAAAGGAGCTGCGCAACGCCAAATAGCGAGAGCTCGAGCCATAGGCGCGATTCGGGGTTAGACTCGCCCCATGGACCTAGAGGAGAAGTCCCTCGACCAGATCGGCGACCGCTGTGAGGAGTGTGGCGCGAAGCTCACCACGGCGGAGATGCAGGCCGCGATGGAGTCGGGCGGACCGGCGCTTTGCACGATCCACGCGGAGGAGGTCGTCCCGGTCGGAGACGAGGACGACCCCTTCGGCGGCGAGTAGCCGGACCTCAGCCGCCCATCGTCAGCACGATGTTGCCGAGCTTGCCGCCCGCGGCGAACCGGTCGTAGGCGGCCGGCGCCTCCTCTAGCGGGTAGGTGGCGGCGATCGGCACCCGGATCGCGCCTGAGGCGAGCAGCGGCAGGACCGAGCGCTCGACCGCCCGCGCCGCCGCCGCCTTCTCCTCGAGCGGGCGAGGGCGCAGGGTGGAGTTGAGGATGCGGGCGCGCTTCTGCATGGCGATGCCGAGGTTCAGCTCGGCGCTCGCGCCCGCGCTGATCCCGATCACCATGATCCGGCCCCACAGGGCGAGCGCCAGGAGGTTGCCCGGCAGGTTCGGCGCGCCGACGAGCTCGAGGATCACGTCGAACGGCCCGCGCTCCTCGAAGCCTTCGCACGCGATCACGTCGGCCCCCAGCTGCGCCACCGCGTCCCAGTGATCGGAGTTGCGCACGGTCGCGGTCACGCGCGCCCCGGCGGCATGGCCGAGCTGTATCGCGGCCGTGCCGACGCCGCCCGCGCCACCGTGGACCAGCAGCCGCTCGCCGGGCTCCAGGCCCGACTGGGTGAAGAGCCCGTCGTGTGCGGTGGTGAACACCTCCGGGACCGCCCCGGCCTCGACCCAGTCCAGGTTCTCGGGCACCCGCATCAGGATCCGCTCGTGGACCACCGCGAGCTCGGCCTGCCCGCCGCCGGCCACGATGCCCATCACGCGGTCGCCGACCTCGAACCGGGTCGTCCTCGGACCACGGTCGATCACCTCGCCGGCCAGCTCGAGCCCGGGGATGTCCTGCGGCTCACCCGGAGGGGCCGGGTAGAAGCCGCGCCGCTGCATCATGTCGGCCCCGTTCAGCCCGGCCGCCCTGACCCGCACGAGGCACTCGCCGGCGCCCGGGATCGGGTCGGGGTGCTCCTCGACGCTCAGGTTCGTGTCTCTGATCGTGACCGCACGCATCGCGTGGAAAGCTACCGTCGCGCGCCGGCTTCGAGCAGCGCCACGCACTCGATGTGCGGCGTCTGCGGGAACATGTCGACCGGACGCACCTTGCGCAGCGTGTAGCCGGCCTCGACCAGCTGCGCGGCGTTCGGCGCCAGCGTGGTCGGGTTGCACGACACGTAGACGAGCCGGCGAGGCGCCGCCTCGATGATCCGGCGCACGACCTTCTGCGAGAGGCCCGAGCGCGGGGGATCGACGACGAGGACGTCCGGCCGGCCGGCGCGCTCGACCAACTCGCGCAGGGCCAGACGAACGTCCCCGGCAAAGAACTGGGCGTTGCCGACCTCATTGAGCCGGGCGTTGGCGATCGCATTGGCGACCGCGTCTTCGACCAGCTCGAGTCCCCACACCTCGGCGGCGCGCGGCGCGATCAGCAGGCCGATCGTCCCGATCCCGCAGAACAGGTCGTACACCCGATCGGTCCCCGACGGCTGCGCGTAGTCGATCGCCAGGCGGTAGAGCTGCTCGGCCATCTCGGTGTTCGTCTGGAAGAAGGCATTCGAGGAGATCCGAAACCGCATGCCGCCGACCTCCTCGACAAGCCGGTCGCTGCCGGCCAGGAGTTGGGTCTCTCCGTCCTGGGTCGTCTCGGCGACGCTGTCAGTCCGCGTCCACAGCAGCCCGCCGAACGGCTGCGCAGCCGCGGCCAGCCCGGTCCCGTCGAGCTCTCCCGGGGCGGTGACCAGCCGGATCTGGAGCTCGGGTCGAGCGCCCAGGCGGCTCTCGCGGACCACCAGGTTGCGCAGGAATCCCTGGCGCGTGCGCCGGTCAAATGCGGACAGGCCCTGCGCTCGGCACCATTCCACGACGCGTTCGCGCGCCGCGTTGCCGTCCTGCGACGCGAGCAGGCAATCGGTGACCTCGACGATCTCCTCCCAGTGCCCGGGGGCGTGGAAGCCGCACACCAGCCGGCCGTCGGGGTCGGTCCCGAACGAGTACTCGAGCTTGTTGCGGTAGCGCCACTCCTCGACCGCGGGCACGATCGGCTCCATCTCGAAGTCGTCCAGGCGCCCGATCCGCCGCAGCGCGTCGTCGACCTGGTCCTGCTTCACCGACAGCTGGCGCTCGTAGGGCAGCACCTGCCAGGGAGCGCCCGGGTGCGCGGCGAGCGGCTGGATCCGGTCCGGACCTGGCTCGACGATCTCGATCGCGCGCGCCTCGGCATACGCGCGCTTGGCCTTCTGCACCTCCGCGCGGACCCGATCGCCGGGTATCCCACCGGCGACGAACACCACGTAGCCGTCGCGGCGGGCAACGCCGGCGCCGCCGAAGGCCAGCGTGTCGACGGTGAGTTCGAGGACCTCGCCCCGGGTGGGGCGCGCTGCGATCGTACGTTCCATGCGACCTAGGATGACAGCGCCGAGCGGATCGCCGCCGGATCGGTGTCGAGCTGCAGCAGGATCCGGACCGCGGCGCCGTTGCGCTCCGTGACCAGCGCGAGCAGAATGTGCTCGGTGCCCGCCTCGGCCTGACCACCCCGGGACGCCTCCTCCCGGGCCAGCTCGATCGCGTCCTGAGCGGGGCCCGTGAACGGGAGCTCACCCGTCCCGGAGTCGACGCCCAGGCCCATCATCCGGACCACCACGTCCCGTACTTGCTGATAGGTGACGCCCGACGAGTTCAGGATGTCGGCGGCGGTGCCTCCGTCCTCGACCAGCAACGCGAGCAGGATGTGCTCGGTGCCGACGAAGCTGTGGCGAAACCCTCGCGCCTCGTCGCTGGCACGGGACAGGGCCCGGCGGGCCGGCTCTGTGAGGTGCTCGGTCAGTCGGACGTGAGGTGTTTGTCGATGGCCGCGAGGACGGACTTCCGGTTGGCGTGACGCCGCTCGTAGTCGCGCACGTTGCGCAGCTCGGCCGGCGAGAGCCCGTCGAGCCGGCCCTGGACCTGGGTTGCGGTCAGATCGTCGTACGCCAGGATTGGCAACGACTCCGCCGTCCCCCCCGTTCGGCGCGCCTTGTCCGCGCTGCGGAGCAGAAGGTCGAGTGACTCGCTGCGGCGCGCGCGCATCGTCGCCGACCCGAGCTGCTGGCGGCTGCGGCCGAGCAGCCGCTCGACGTCGGAGAGCAGCTGCTCGGTCTGCTGGCGGCCCCGATCGACGAGCTCGTTGGCGAGTTCGCTGGCGTCGGAGCGGGTCACCCGGCCCCGAGCCGCGGCGTCGTCCAGAACCTCCTGGATGCGGTCGCGGCTGAGCACCACCAGCCCGAGGGGCTTGATGATCCGGTTGACCAGCTGCTCGGCGAGGCTGCTGACCCCGTCGTTCGTGGCGCCGGCCTTGGTCGAGGAGCGCGATCCGCTGCTCGTGCGTGGCCCCTGCGACGCGGACTTGGATGAAGGCATGTCTGCGACTCTCCTTCCCTGAAAGCTCGCGTTGAGGCTACCCGACCGCGATGGGATCAGGCGCAGGTCAGGAGCTCGAGCGCGCGTTCGATCAGCGCGTCGACCTCGACGGGGCTGAGCTCAGAACCGGTGATGAAGTGGCGCGGCAAGCGGCGAGTGTACGTTCCGCGGGTGTCTCTGCGCGCGCTGACCTGGAACCTGTTCCACGGCCGTGCGGTCCCTCCGGCCGGTCACGACCTGTTCGGGGAGTTCGCGGACACGCTGGCCGGATGGGAGTGGGACGTGGCGCTGCTCCAGGAGGTCCCGCCGTGGTGGCCTGCGACGCTGGCCGCGCGCCTGGACGCGGATCAGCGATCCGTGCTCACGTCGCGGAACTTCGCGCTGCCCGTTCGCCGTGCGGTCGCCGTGCGCTGGCCCGACCTGATCAAGTCCAACGGCGGCGGCGCCAACGCGATCCTGGTGCGGGGAGACGCGATCGTGGAGCACCGCATCAGGCGGCTGTGCATATGGCCCGAGCGTCGCTGGGTCCACGCGGTGCGGCTCGACCGCGCCGGGGCGTGGATGGCCAACCTCCACGCCGGCGGCCCACTCCGAGACGCACAGCGGGGCGCCGCCGCCGCGCGCGCCTGGGCGGGGGCGGCTCCGCTGGTGCTCGGCGGCGATTTCAACATCCGCCGGCTCACGCTCGACGGATTCGAACGCGCTGCGGGACACGAGGTCGACTACGTGTTTGTGCGGGGACTCGAACCCCTGCGCGCCGGCGAAGTGCTCGACCACGGCCGGCTGTCCGACCACGCGCCGGTCCGTGCGGCGCTTACGAGCGCTGGCGCGCCATCGCCACGATCTCCGGCGACGCCTTCGCCGTAGATCCGCTGTCGAACGGCGGCTGCGGGTCGTACTCGATCCCGAGCTGGATCGCCCGCGCCATGTCCTCGCCGGCGATCTTCGCCGCGAGCATCAGCGCCATATCGATCCCGGATGACACCCCGGCGGCGGTGATCACCTTGCCCTGCTCGACGACGCGGCGGCTGACCGGTGTGGCGCCGAGCTCACCGAGCTTGTCGAGCGCCGTCCAGTGCGTGGTCGCCTCGAGCCCGTCGAGGATGCCGGCCGCGCCCAGCACGAGGGAGCCGGTGCACACCGAGGTGGTCCACTGCGAAGCCTCGTGCGCACCGCGCAGCCAGTCGAGGACGTACTCGTCGTGCATCAGCTTCCGGGTGCCGAACCCTCCCGGGAAGACGATCACGTCCGGGCAGTCGAGCGCCGACAGCGAGGCGTCCGCATGCAGGGCGAGCATTCCGTTCTCGGTTCGCATCATGTCGGGCTCGGTGGCCACGAAATACACGCGGGTCCGGGGAAGGCGCGAGAGCACCTCGTAGGGACCGATCGCGTCGAGTGCGGTGATGCCCTTGAAGATGGGTATCGCGACGATCATTAGGAGCTCCTTCCGGCACGCAGTCCAAAGCCTCGCAACATCAACAGCGCCTTCTCGCCCATCGTCCCGCGCCCGGGCAGGACCCCGAGCTGGGTCGCGGCGTCGTACAGGTCATAGAACCCCCGGATGCGCAGGAGCCGGTTGCGCCGCACCTCGCAGTAGAAGACGCCCTGCACGACCACGAAGCGGTTGGTCGCCGGGAGCCCGTCGAGCGGCGCCCGATGCGTGGCCAGCAGCTTGCAGGGGGCGGCCACGTAGCGCTCGTTGAACAGCCGCTCACCGGTCTGCTCGAGGCGCGCGTCCGGGAACGCCGCCCACAGCCGGGCGGCGTGACGGGCGAGCTCGTCAAGGCCCTCGATCGGCTCCGGGGTGAGCGGGTCCTCGTAATGGATGTTGCGCGAGCAGACGGCGGCGAAGGCCTTGTCGTCCTTGCCCGACCAGGCCGCTTGCCAGCCGTCGATCAGCTCATCGGCGTTCACTGCGATGCATTGTCGAAGATCGGCAACCCCTCGTCGGGTGTCGACGCCTCGGCGTAGCGCCGGCGGGGGATCCGGCCGGCGCCGCGCGCCAGCCATCCCGCCTGCACCGCGAGGCTGATTGCCCTCGCCATCGCGCTGGGATCGTGAGCGCGGGAGATCGCGCTCGCGCACAGGACCGCGTCGCAGCCAAGCTCGATCGCGAACGCCGCGTCCGACGCGGTCCCCACGCCCGCGTCGAGGATCACCGGTACACCGGCTCGCTCGACCAGGATCGAGATGTTGTACGGGTTGCGGATCCCCATCCCGCTGCCGATCGGCGACCCCAGCGGCATGACCGCGGCGCAGCCCACATCCTCGAGCCGGCGGGCCAGGATCGGGTCGTCGGTCGTGTAGGGCAGGACCACGAACCCGTCGTCGACCAGTGCCTCGGCGGCGGCGAGGAGCTCGACCGCGTCGGGGAGCAGGGTGCGATCGTCGCCGATCACCTCGAGCTTGATCCAGTCGGTCTGAAACGCCTCGCGCGCAAGCTGCGCGGTGATGATCGCGTCGCGCGCCGTGTAGCACCCCGCCGTGTTCGGGAGCACTTCCACGCCGGCTTGATCGAGCACGTCGAGGATCGACCCGCGCGCGGCCGGATCGAGCCGGCGCAGCGCGACCGTGCACAGCTCGGCGCCCGCCGCGGTCAGCGCTCCGGCGAGCACCTCGTGGTTGGTGAAGCCGCCCGTGCCGAGGATCAGGCGAGAGCGAAACTCGCGTCCGGCGATGGTGAGGGCCATGGTCATCCTCCTTGTACCGCTACGACGACCTCGATGCTCGCGCCGTCCCTGAGCGTCGTGTTCGGCCACTGCGCGCGCGGAACGACCTCGCCTTCGACCGCGACCGCCACGCCGCGGCCCTCCGGCGCATTGGGCAGTCCGGCGACCACATTGGCCACCGTCGCGCCGTCCGGCAGCTCGCGGCGCCTGCCGTTGATCGTGACCGTCATGCCGCCACCGCCACGCCGGCGAACCGCGTGGGCGCAAACTCGTCCGGGACCGGCTCGCCCATGAGCCCACCGACCACCAACTCCGCCGTGATCGGGGTGAGCAGGATCCCGTGGCGGAAGTGTCCGGTGGCCCAGTGCAGGCCGGGGATCGAACCGGGACCGATCGCCGGCGCGTTGTCGGGCGTGGCCGGACGCAGCCCGGCCGACAGCTCGTCGATCACCAGCTCGGTCACCGAGGGCAGCAACTCGAACGCCGTGCGCAGCAGCTGGAACGCCCCGCCGGCGGTCACGGTCGTGTCGAAGCCGCGCTCCTCCATCGTCGCGCCGAGCACGTAACGCCCGTCGCCGCGCGGTACGAGGTATCCGCCGGTCATGCGCAGCACTCGCGTGAGGAGCCCGGGGCCGGCCGGGTCGTGCAAGCGGAGGACTTGTCCTTTGATTGGATGGACCGGGATCGAGGCGCCGGCGGGGAGGCCATCGAGCGCACTCGACCAAGGGCCGGCGGCGACCACAACGTTGTCCGCTGTGACGTCACTGCCATCGGCCAGCCTGACGCCTGTCACTCGCTCGTGGTCGGTGTTTATCGCCGTGACCGACGTGGCGAGACGGAGCTCCCCGCCTTGGTTGGTCAGCGCCCGGGCCAGCGCAGCGGTCAGCTTGCGGGGGTCGATCGCGTGGTCGTCCGGGATCTCGAGCGCCAGACGCAGGGTGGGCGCGAGCGCCGGCTCGAGCCGCCGCGCCTCGCTGCCGCGCAGCCGGTTGACCGGCAGTCCGAGCGATTGCCTCAGCTCGAGCTCGCGGGCGAGCGACTCGGCCTCATCGGCGTCGCGCGCGGCGAGCAGCGTGCCGCAGCGCAAGTACCCCAGATCGGCGCCCTTCGAGGCCTCGGTCAACTGGTCCACGAACTCCGGATAGGCCGCTGCGCTCGCCATCCCGAGCCGCATCAGCGGCAGCTCGGTGGCCAGCGCCTCGCTGATCGGCGCGAGCATGCCGGCCGCCACCGACGACGTCTCGCGCGCCGGCTCCCCGCCGCGTTCGAGCACCACCACCCGCAGCCCGCGCTCCGCGGCGCGCCATCCGACGGCGAGACCGATGACGCCGGCGCCTACGACGGCGACATCAAATGAGCGAGATCGATTGGACAAGATGTTCCGGCTCCCTGCGCCGGCATTACCCGGTTCAGGTTCAGACGGTCGGCGGACTCCAGTCCGCCCTCTCAGCCCAGTGGTAGGGCTCCCGTTGCGGCAATCCTAGCGCCGTGATGGAATGCGGAGTCGGTCGTAGTACTGGCGAGCATCGTGAAGCGCAGACTTGGACTGCTGTTGGTGTTGGCGGCGATCGGCGTCCTCGTCGGCGTCGAGATCGGCGCGGCCACCGGCCCCGCCACGCACGCCGCGGCGCTGCCCGGCCGCGCCGTGACGTCAGCGCCGACGACATGTTTCGTCGCGGGGTCCGGGTGTTCGTTGTATCCGTGCCACGAGTTCGTGGCGTCTGCCGCGGCGGCGCGCCGGCAGTGCGACGCGTATCCGAGGCCCCGAGGCCGGACCCTTTACATCCAGCGGTAACGCGCCGCCGTCCTGCCACACTTGGCCTCGTGATCGACCGTCACGAGCGCCTGCGTGCCGCCCGCCTCTACCTCGTCTGCGACGGGCAGCCTGACGACTTCCTGGCCACTGTGCTCGGCGCCGGCGTGGACATCGTGCAGCTGCGGATGAAGGACGCCGGCGACCGCGAGATCGCCGCGGCGGGGCGGCGGTTCGCGCGGGTCGCGTCCGAGCACGGTGCGCTGTTCATCCTGAACGACCGCCCGGACCTGGTCGCCGAGACCGGCGCGGACGGAGTGCACGTGGGTCAGGACGACCTCGACGTCGTCGTTGCCCGCGAGGTCGTCGGGCCGGACCGGATCGTCGGCCTCTCGACCCACAGCCCTTCGCAGATCGACGCCGCGGGCGGCGTTGCGGTCGACTACATCGGCGTCGGACCGGTTCACGCCACGCCGACCAAGCCGGGGCGTCCCGCGGTCGGCCTCGAGCTGGTCCGCTACGCGGCGGATCACGCCCGCGTACCGTGGTTTGCGATCGGGGGCGTCTCGCCGGCGAACGTCGTCGCGGTCCGCGAGGCCGGGGCAGAGCGCGTCGCGGTGGTCAGGGCCCTGACCGAGGCGCCCGTGCCGGCGCGCGCGGCGCGCACCTTGCGTGAGGCGATGAGCGAGGTGGGCGTTGGCCGGGCGTAGCCGCAAGCGCGGCCGGCGCCAGCCGCCGGCGGCCACGCCTGCTGCGTCCGCCGCGACCCCCGCCGCCCCGCCGCCCGCGCCCACTCGACCGTCGGCCACTCGTCCCCCGGCCGCGCCGGCCCAATCGACGTCAGCGGGGTCCGGCTACGGCGCCCGCTCCGAGGCGCGTAACGCCGCGGTCCGCGCCACCCTGACGCCCCTGGCCCCCGGCGAGCGCCCCTGGCCGATCAAGATCGCCGCGCTGACCGCGCTATTGATCGGGGCCGGCGATCTGATCGTCGTGATCGTCGACGGCTCGTTCCGCGTCGGCGGCGCCCACACCGCGCCCGGCGGCGTCGTGCTGTTCTCGATCCTGATGCTGGTCTGCGCCTGGGGCATGTGGCAGCTGCGGTACTGGGCCGTGCTCGGGTTCCAGGCAATCCTCTTGTTCGTCATCCTGATCTTCTCGCTGCTGCTCCTGCGCGCGAACAACCTCCTGGCGGTCCTCACCGGCGTGCTGGTGGTCGGCGGTGGCGGTTACCTGTTCTACAAGCTGGTCCGGGTCCTCAGCCGCATCCAGATGCCCGAGCGCCCCGGCACCTAGACGCCCCGACCCGAGCGCCGCCGCCGACCTACCCTCGGCCGCCCCCACCCCGGCCCACCATCGTGAAATTTCCGCCAATGGTGTTGCGTTGTCACGGTGGCGACGGATTTTTACCGCTGAGCGGGAGAAATCCGACAATGACCGCGCGCGCGGTCTCGATTGGCGGAAATTTCACGGCTCGGCGTGGCGCGCAAACGGGCGCGAGTGCCGGGCCGCGATACGCCGGCGCGTTCGCCGCGCCGCAGCAATCAGCCCGCCACAGACGCCCTTCTATAGTCTCCGGCCGCATGCCAGACGCCTCATACGACTGCATCGCCATCGGCTCCGGACCCGGCGGGTACGTCGCCGCGATCCGTGCCGCGCAGCTTGGCATGAAGACCGCCGTCGTCGAGAAGGACCAGGTGGGCGGCCGCTGCCTCAACTACGCGTGCATCCCCGCCAAGGCCATCCTCCGGGTGGCGGACGTGCTCACCGAGATCCGCGAGGCGGATGACTTCGGGATCAAGGTCGGCGAGCCGACGGTTGAGTGGCCCGGCGTGCTGGCCCGCCGGGAGAAGGTCGTCAAGACCCTGACCGGCGGCGTGTCCGGCCTGTTCAAGAAGAACGGGATCGAGCTGATCGAGGGCGAGGGCGCGCTCGCGGGCAACGGCGCTATAAGCGTCAACGGCAACCAGATCCAGGCCAAGACGATCATCCTCGCCACCGGGTCGGTCAAGCGCCCGATTCCCGGCACCGAGTTCGGCGGGCGAGTGATCGGAACTGAAGAAGCTTGGGCGCTCCCAAACCTTCCAACAACCCTCGCGGTCGTGGGCGCCGGCGCCTCCGGCGCGGAGATCGCTTCCGCCTACGCCCGGCTCGGCACCGAGGTCACGCTGTTCGAAGCGCTGGACCGCGTCCTGCCCACCGAGGATCAGGACATCTCGAAGGTCGTCGAGCGCGGGCTCAAGCGCCAGGGGATCACCGTCCACACGAGCACGTTCGTCGAGAACATCGTCTCGACCGAGTCGCTGTGCCGCTACACCCACGGCGACAATCAAGGCGAGGCCGAGTGGCTCGTCATCGCCACCGGCCGAGGGCCCGACATCGCCGCGCTCAGCCTGGATAGCGCCGGGGTCAAGCTCGCCGACAGCGGGCTGATCGACGTCGATGGCGCGATGCGCACGAGCGCGCAGGGCATCTACGCCATCGGCGACCTGGTCCACGGGCCGGCGCTCGCCCACAAGGCCTCCGACGAAGGCGTGATCGCGGTCGAGGACGCTGCCGGCCTCGAGACCCACCCGATCGACTACCCCGACGTCCCCCGCGCCACCTTCTGCACCCCGAACGTGGGCAGCTTCGGCCTGACCGAGCAGCAGGCTCGCGACGCGGGGCACGACGTCGTCGTCGGCAAGATCCAGTACGGCGCGGTCGGCGCCGGCACGGTCTACGGCGACCGCACCGGACTGGTCAAGATCGTGGGCGAGAAGCAGTACGGGGAGCTGTTGGGCGGCCACATCGTCGGGACCCGGGCCACCGAGCTGATTCAGGAGCTCGTCAACGTCCGGGCGCTCGAGGGTGGCTATCCCGAGGTGGCGCGAATCATCCACGGCCATCCGACCCTGTCGGAGGCCGTGATGGAGGCTGGGCGCGCCGCGGATGGTTGGCTCATCCACGGCTAGCCCCGACCAGCCGGTCTTCTACTACGACCTCGGCAGCCCGCAGTGCTACATAGTCGCCGAGACGATCATGGCGATGCTCCCGGTGGTGCCCGAATGGGAGCCGGTGCTCGGCTCGGGCATCGCCGCGAGCGATCCGCTCAGCACACGGGGCCGCGAACAGATCGAGCAGGAGATCGACCGGCTCGATCTCCAGCCGATCCGGTGGCCGCCGAACTGGCCGCCGAACACCGACACCGCGATGCTGGCGGCGACCTACGCCAAGCGGATCGGCCGCGCCGTCGCGTTCTCCCTCGCGGCGTTCAGACAGGCCTTTGCCGGCGGCCGAGACCTGGCCGACGAGAGCACGGTCCTGATCGCCGGCGCGGCCTGCGAGATGCACCCGACGGCACTGCGCCGGGGCGTCGAGCTTGCGAGCACGAGAACCGCGTTGCAATCCGCGACGGAGCGCGCCAGGCAGGCCGGCGTCACCGCGCTCCCCGCGATCCAGGTAGGCACCGCGGTGTTCACGGGTATCGAGGCCCCAACGACAGCCGCAAACCTCCTCACGACATGAAGGCCAACCGTTCCTATGAGCTGATCGTCTCCCGTGGGGGGCGCGAGCCCGCCTTCATGTCCGACCCCGACCGCACCGACCGGATCGAGGTCGTGTCGGTCGCCGAGGGCGAGGTGATCCTCTACTGGGAGCTTCCCCCGAAGGACGCCTCGAGGGTGCTCAAGCTGCTCCGGGCCGACCTGGTGAGCCTCGAAGCCGAGGAGTTCTTCGACAAGTGGCTCGACGCCGACGCTGAGGACTTCTGAGGGCCCGATGTCACCGCGGGAAGCGGCCGAGCTCGCGCAGTACCTGCGACCGGCGATCGCCGATGAGCGCGTGCTGGCCGCGATCGCGAGCATCCCGCGCGAGCGGTTCGTCCCGAAACCCCAAAGAAAGCGCGCCTACGCCAACGTGGCGCTGCCGATCGGGAGCGACCAGACGATCTCGCAGCCGCTCGTGGTGGCGCGGATGCTCGAGGTCCTCGTCCTCAGGCCCACCGACCGCGTGCTCGACGTCGGCACCGGTTCGGGCTACCACGCCGCGCTGCTCTCGCTACTGGCCGACCACGTCTACACGATCGAGCGCCACGCCGCGCTGACCGAGGCCGCCCGCGAGGCCATCGCCAGCCTCGGCATCGACAACGTCACCTTCCGGGTCGGTGACGGGTGGAACGGCTGGCCCGAGGAGGCGCCCTTCGACGCGATCAACGTGGCGGCGGCGATGGGCAACGACCCGCCCCGAGCCCTCGAGACCCAACTGGCGGAAGGCGGTCGCATGGTCGCCCCGGTGGGCACCAGACAGCAGCACCTGACGCTGACCACGCGCGCCGGCGACGACGTCAGCCGCCGGCAACTCGAGGCGGTGCAGTTCGTTCCGCTCGTGCACGAACCTCAGAAGTAGTAGCCAGCCGGGAGCGCATTACATCGATCGCCACCGGGTTGTGGTCGACGAGCACGAACCGCCGCCCCAGTCCCCGGCATACCGCCCCGAGCGTCCCCGACCCCGCGAACGGGTCGAGGCACCATCCCCCGGGCTTCGAGGACGCGGAAACCATCCGTCGCAGCACGCCCTCGGGCTTCTGCGTCGGATAGCCCGTCTTCTCGCGGCCGTTGGTCGGCACGATCGTGTGGAACCAGACGTCGGTCGGGCGCTTGCCGCGCGCTGCCTTCTCGGCGCTGACCAAGCCGGGCGCCATGTACGGCTCGCGCTCGACCGCGTCCGCGTCGAACCAATGGCCGCCCGGCGTCCGAACGTAGACGAGGATCGTGTCGTGCTTGGCGGGCCAGCGCCGGCGCGGCTTGGCGCCGTAGTCGTAGCTCCAGATGAGCTCGTTCAGGAAGGCGTCCCGCCCGAACAGCTCGTCGAGCAGCAGCTTGCAGTAGTGCGCCTCGCGGTAGTCGATGTGGAAGTAGAGCGTCCCGTGCGGAGCCAGCAGGTCGCGGGCCCGCGCCAGCCGATCCTCCAGAAATCCGAGGTAGTCCTCGAACGCGTCGTCGTAGCTGAGCGACGAGAGCAGCCGCGACCGGTAGCGCCGCCCCCCGAACCCCACACGATCCCCGTCATCAGACTCGACCACCGACAGCGTTCGCCGCGTCTGGGCCCGCCCCGTGTTGAACGGAGGATCCATGTAGATCAGGTCGAACACCCCGTCGGGCAGCGCCGGCAGCACGAGGGCGTTGTCTCCGGCGACCACCAGGTCGTCGTCGAGCACGATCGGATCGCTCGCCGGCTGAATGCGCACGCGCCCGGAACGTATCGATCCGCACGGCCAGACCCCCCAGTTGGGCCCCATCCACCGGCCCCATACGCTCACGTGACGCTCCAAAACGCTACGATCGCCGTTCGGTGATCACCAACCGATACCACGCGCTGCGCAATTCTTCGCTCGGCGTGCGCCTCGCGAACACCCGGTTCGCCCGACTCATCACCCAGTCGCCGCTGCGCGCGCGCATTACGCGCTACACGCTGGGCTCAATCGTGGCCGCCGCCACCAGCGCAGTCGTGTTCGCCGCGCTGTACGTGATGGGCGTCGGCACGACCACATGCTCGATCGTCGCGTTCATCGCCGGCGCGATCCCCAACTGGATACTCAACCGCCGCTGGGCCTGGCGCGTCCAGGGCCAGATCGCGATCGGGCGCGAGGTCGTCGCCTACGTGATCGTCTCGGTCGTGACGCTGTTCATCACCGCCGAGACGACCGCCTGGACCCAGCGCCACGTGCAGAGCATCCCCGCCCACCACGGCATCCGAGTGCTGCTCGTGACCGGCTCTTACCTGGCGGTGTTCGCGCTCCTGTTCGTGGCCCGCTTCACGGTCTACGAGGTCTGGATCTTCTCCGGCCGAAGCCGCGTCCGCGCCGCCGTGCGGTCGCGGGTCCAGGTGCGCAACGCGGCGCGCGCGAACCGCACGCCGTAGCCGAAGTTCCCGCCCTTCTTGGTCCCGGTGGCGTGCACGCCCCGGTCGCGCATGGTCGTCGGCACCTCGCCCAGGCGGAAGCCGTGCAGCGCGGCGGAAATCATCAGCTCGGAGGCCTGGTACTGGGGCTGCTCGAGCTTGACCGCCGCGGTCACCTCGGAGCGCATCGCGCGCAGCCCGCAGGCCGGATCGGTGATGCGGTGGCGCACCAGCACGCTGATCAGCGTGCCGAACACGAGCACGCCCAGGTGGCGCGTCTTGTCGGTCGTCAGCTCGGCGCCGAGCCGGCGCGATCCGGACACGAAGTCCGCTGTCCCGTCCAGCAGAGGCTGAACGACGCGGGCGATCTCCTCGGGCTCGTACTGGCCGTCGGCGTCGATCGTCGCGATCACCTGCGCGCCGCGCGCCCGCGCCAGCCAGTAGCCGAGCTTCAGCGCGGCGCCCTGGCCGCGGTTGACCGGAACGTCGCAGACGAGCGCGCCCGCGCCGGCTGCGCGCGCCGCCGTCGCATCCTTGGCCCCGTCGACCACGACGATCACCTCGGTCTTCAATCCCGCCGCCACGCGCGGGATCTCCGCCACCACGCCGGCCACCGTGGGCTCCTCGTTGTACGCGGGGATGACGATCGCCAGCGGCGCGCCCAGGCCGGGCGGGTGGACGCCGAGGAACGCGGTCGCGGCGCCGCGCTCGTCGGCCGACAGATGTAGAAGCTCCGCCTCGAGATCGAAGCGGGTCGGCGGGGCCGATTTCGCCGCGCCCGAATCCTGCCGGGAGATGGTGCTCATGACGCGCTCACCGGCGCCACGGGCGCTCCCGCGGCGATTGTGTCCAGATCAGCCACTGACCACTCCTCCCATACCCCGCGGACCCCGTCCGCGAATCCGTAGCGCGGCATCCACCCGGCCGCCAGCGCGCGGCTCGGATCCACGATCACCGCCGGCATCTCGCCCGCGCGCGCCGGCCCGTGCCGGACCTCGAGCGGGGCCCCGGTGACCGACCGCACCGTGTCGAGGACCTCGAGCACCGACAGAGACGTACCAGACCCGATCACCACCGGTCCGCTCCAATCCTCGTTGACCAGACCCAACCGCATCGCGCCGATCACATCGCTGACGTGAACGTAGTCGCGCACCTGCCGGCCGTCGCCGTAGATCTCGAACTCCCGCTCGAGCCGGATCGCGCGCATCAGGCGCGCCACGATCGAGTCCTTGGCCTGCATCCCGGGGCCATAGACGTTGGTTAGCCGCAGACAGACGCACCGCACGTCGTACACGGCCGTATACGCGGACATCAGCATCTCCGCCGCGGCCTTGGTCGCGCCGTACGGCGTCATCGGCCGCAGCGTGGCGGTCTCGACGATGGCCGGCGCCTCCATCGGCCCGGTCACCGCGTTCGTGGACGCGAACACCAGCGAGCGGACCCCGGCGCCACGGGCCGCCTCCAGCACCAGTTGCGTCGCCGCCACGTTCGTGTCGAAGGTGGCCACCGGGTTCTCGACCGAGCGCAGCACCGAGGTCACCGCGGCGAGATGCACCACCGAGTCGATCCCGCCGGCGAACGCCGTGTCGAGCACGTCCGCATCGCCGATGTCGCCGACCACGATGTCGACCGACGGATCGGGATGCGGCTTCAGATCGACCACCCGCACCTGCGCGCCGGCGCGCGAAAGCCCCGCCACGGCGTGGCGCCCGATGAACCCGGAGCCGCCTGTCACGAGGACGCGGCGCCCCTCCAGGACCGGCGAGTCGCTCACGTCTGGGCCAACGCCCCGGTCGAGGTCTGCGGCAGCTCGTTGGTCGTCGCCCGCCAGCTGACCGTCGGCATGATCGCCGCCAGGTCGACCCGGTCCCTGTGGCGCTCGACGACCTCGAACAGGTGGTCGATCAGCGCCATCGAGAGCAGCGTGGGCTGCAGGCCGAGGTCGACGAGCGCCGTGTGCTTGGCGTTGTAGTAGTGGTCCTCGGCTTCGACACGCGGGTTCTCGACCGTCTCGATCGTGGCCTCGCCCGGGTACTCCTCGGCGATCGTCTCGGCGATCTGGCGCACCGACACATGCTCGGTGAACTGGTTGAACACGCGGAACTCGCCCCGGTCAGCCGGATGCTCCGAGGCGAGCCGGATACATTCGACGGTGTCGACGAGGTTGATCAGGCCGCGCGTCTGCGAGCCGTTGCCGTAGACGGTCAGCGGGTGCCCGAGCACCGCCTGGATCACCATCCGGTTGAGCACCGTGCCGAACACGCCGTCGTAGTCGAAGCGCGTCGCGAGCCGCGAGTCGACCTTGGTCTGCTCGGTGTCCGCGCCGTACACGACGCCCTGGTTCAGGTCGGTCGCGCGCAGGCCCCAGATCCGGCACCCGAACTCGATGTTGTGACTGTCATGGACCTTCGACAGGTGGTAGAAGGAGCCGGGCCGCTTCGGGTACAGGACGCGGTCCTTGCGGCCGTTGTGCTCGACCTCGAGCCACCCCTCCTCGATGTCGATGTTGGGCGTGCCGTACTCGCCCATCGTCCCGAGCTTGACCAGGTGGATGTCGCGGTCGATGTCCGCGATCGCGTACATCACGTTGAGCGTGCCGACGATGTTGTTGGTCTGCGTGTAGACGCAGTGCGCCTGATCGATCATCGAGTACGGCGCCGCGCGCTGCTCGCCGAAGTGGACGATCGTGTCAGGCCGGAAGTCGCCCACCATGTGGTGGACGAACGCCCCGTCGCACAGATCGCCGACGTAGCTCTTGATGGTCTTGCCGGAGACCTCGGCCCAGGCCGCAAGCCGTTCGTCGAGCGTGGCGATCGGCACCAGGCTCTCCACGCCCATCTCCTCGTCGTAGCGACGGCGCGCGAAGTTGTCGTTGACCGCCACCTCGTGGCCAAGCGCGCTCAGATGCAGCGCCGTGGGCCACCCAAGGTATCCGTCACCACCAAGAACCAAGATTTGCATATAGCCGCTCCAATGCCTGACGTTCGACTAGGTGTTTCTTCAGCGCTCTCGGCCGATGAGGCGGCGCGTCGTTAGGCCAGGTTCCAGGCATTCCATGGCCCGCGAGCGCACGAGGATAGCCGACGAGGCGTACGCGACACGTAACAGGCCGCGCCGTCGCGGCTCGCCGAGCGCTGTGAGAGATGGCCGCAGAGATTAGAGGACCTTCACCGAACCCGGCGCCGCCGACGGCGGACGGCCCCGCTGCTGCTGCTACCGTCCCGGCCGCCCCTGTGTCCGAGCAGACCCTAGACGCACCGTCGATCGACGTCCGACGCGGCCGGCCCCAGGAGCGGGAACTGCCTGCTCGCGCCAGCGCCGCCGAGCTGGCGTACCGTTACCGCTGGGTCCTGGTCGGGGTCGGACTCCTCCTCCTGTCGCTCGTGATCGTGCTCTACGCGCGCACGCGCCCCGGGTACGACCCGTACGGCTGGCTGGTGTGGGGCAAGCTGACCATCCACCTCAAGCTCGACACCAACGGCGCGCCATCGTGGAAGCCGCTGCCGTTCCTGTTCACCGTGCCGTATGCGCTGGTCGGCCACTACGCGCTGTGGCTGTGGATGGTGACCTCAGTGGCGATCTCGCTGAGCGGGCTGATCTTCGCCTGGCGGATCGCCTTCCGGCTGACCTACTCCCGCCCCGAGCGCCGCTACGCGTCCTATGTCGCGGGACTGTTCGCGGCCGCCTTCGTGCTCGGGATGCAGGACCCGATCGCGCCGGCGAGCTACGTCCACTACCTCCTCAGCGCCGAGTCCGACACGATGATCGTGGCCCTGTGCCTGGCCGCGATCGACTTCCATCTCGAGGAGCACCACCGCTGGGCGTTCTGGATGTGGTTCCTGGCCGGGCTCGGACGGCCCGAGGTGTGGCCGTTCCTCGGGCTGGCGGGCCTGTGGCTGTGGTGGAAGGACCCGTCCTACCGGCGGTGGCTCTACGGCGCGCTCGGGCTGCTGCTCGTGTTCTGGTTCGTGATCCCGGGAATTAGCTCCAAGAGCTTCTTCACCGCCGGCAACATCGCCCAGAACTCGCCACGCGCCGTCCACGGCAACAAGGTCACCGGGACGATCGACCGCTTCCACCAGCTGATGGCGAACCCGGTGTGGATCATGGCGGCGCTGACCGTGGCGTGGGCGGTGTGGCGTCGGCGGATCGCCATCCTCGTGCTGGCCGCGGGCGCTCTGCTGTGGCTGGTGATCGAGGTCGCGTTCGCGCTCAAGGGCTTCCCGGCCGTGCCGCGCTACCTGTTCGAGGCGGGCGCGGTGGTGGCGATCCTCGCCGGCGTGTTCGTGGGTCGGGTGGTGCATGAGCTCCCCGGGCTGATCTCCGGGTGGGTGGGACAGATACGGATCGGCGGGACCGGGACGACGGGGCGGCTGGCGAGGAAGCTGGGTGCCTGGGGAACGCTCTTCGCGGTCGTGCTGGTCGCCGGCTCGATGCTGGGAGCGGCGCACCGCCAGATCCGGCTCGAGCGCCAGGACCTGCGCCACGAGCGCGCCCGCACGACGCTCATCGGCCGGCTCTCGGGCGTGGTCAGCACCCTCGGCGTCAAGAACATCTTCGCCTGCGGGCAGCCCAACATCCCGATCGAGTACCAGAGCGTCTTCGCCTGGTATGCGGGCGTGAAGACCGGGGTGCTGTACGTGAGCCCGGGTTACCTGAAGGCGCACCCGCACCCACTGGTCAACATGTACCCGATCTCCGGGGCCGGCTGGAAGGTGTTCCCCAGCCACGTGGACCCGGCTCACGCCGCCGCCTGCCGGCGGATGGTTCTCGTTCGCAGGTGACGGGATGCGGGCGCGGCGTGCGGTCATCCGCCGCCGGCGGGTCGTGGCCGGCGCCGGCTTCGCCGTAGCGGTCCTCGTCGCGGTCATCCTCATCGTCTCGGGCGGCAAGTCCGCGCCACCACCGCTTCCGCTGCCGGGCATCGGGCAGCCCGCGAAGCCCGGCGACCCGGTCGCGTACGTGCCGGCTCGCGAGTCGGACTTCGTGGCCCGAGCGATCGCGGGCTCCCAGCACGTGCTGTTCGTCAAGAGCCCGGGCGGGGCGCTCGCCACCGCGGCGCGGGTGGCGGCCTTGCGCCCGCTGATCGACCGCGCCGTCGCGGGCAGCGGCTTTGACCCGAGCATGGTCGAGGCGCTCGTGTTCGTCGAGAGCGCCGGCCGCCCGAACGTGATCGCGGGGAACGATCCGGCGGACGCGTCGGGACTGACCCAGATCCTGGCGTCGACCGGCACCTCGCTGCTCGGCATGCACATCGAACTGAAGCGAAGCCGGCGGCTGACCGGCCAGATCGACGACGCGGCCGCCCGCGGCCAGAACCGTCGCGTGGCGCGCTTGCAACGAGCCCGCGCCAAGATCGACGACCGTTTCAACCCGCGCCTCGCGTTGGCCGCCACCGTCCGCTACCTCCGGATCGCCCAGCAGCACCTCGGTCGGGTGGACCTCGCGTTCGAGTCTTACCACATGGGCATCGGCAACCTGCAGCGCGTGCTCGACCTGTACGACGGCGGCCACGCCGTGCCCTACCCGCAGCTCTACTTCGACACCGCCCCCGACCACCACCCCGACGCGTACGCGCTGATCTCGGGCTTCGGCGACGACTCCTCGCTCTACTACTGGCGGCTCCTCGGGGCGCAGCAGGTCATGCGCCTCTATGGCACCGACCGGCCCGCGCTCGAGCGCCTGAACGCGCTCCAGACCGCCACCGATTCGAACGCCCAGGTCCTCCATCCACCGTCGAGCTCGCCCACGTTCGCCACCCCCGACGCGCTCGACCGCGCGTATTCCGCGCGCGCGATCCGGTCCCTACCCGCGAACGCGGCGCAGCTGGGCCTGCGCTACGACCCGGGCATCGGCGAGCTGGCGCATCAGCTGGGCGTGACGCCGGCGCTGTACCGCGGGTTGCGGCCCGCGGCGCTCGACATGCTGGTCGCGCTGGCCGCCCGGGTGCGCGCGCTGTCACACCTACCGACGAGCACGCTGACCGTCACCAGCGCGGTCAGCGACGAGCGCTACCAGCAGGCCCTCGGCGTCAGCGATCCCCCGGCCGCCGCAGGCTGGTCGTTCACGATCGCCCGCCGCTACGCCGGCCGGGCCCAGGCCGCCGCCTTCCAGGCGATGCTCGACCGCCTTCAGGCGCTGAACCTGATCGCCTGGGAGCGGTTCACATCCGTGATCGAGATCACGGTGGCCTCCGACGCCTCGCAGGCCCTCGTGCACGGCCCCTGAACCCCTGGGGCGCCACCGCTCGCCCGCCCCGGCCGGCCCCCGCGCCACCGCCCACCCGCCCCGGCCGGCCCCCGCGCCACCGCCCACCCGCCCCGGCCGCCCCGCGGTCGCTCGCTCAGCCCCCGCGCCACCGCCCACCCGCTCGGGTCGCCCCTGCGCCGGCCGCCCCAGGCCGCGATGCACCTCTTTTCGGTACCGAGTAACGTCACACTCGCCTTCCCCCAGAATGCGAATGGCGATTCACTCGGCTCTAGCCCGAGTTTCGGCCCACTCGCGGCGCGGCGGGAGACGAGTGCGGCGAAACTCGCCCTCGGAGCGATAGCTTCACACCACCGTGCCCGGCATCGTCCGCGCCCCCGACAAGCTGCTCTCGAACGTTCCGGACTTCCCCTTCAAGCCGAAGTACCGGAAGTACGCCGGCCTTCGGCTGGCGCACATTGACGAGGGCAAGGGGCCGCCGGTGGTGTTCATCCACGGCGAGCCGACATGGTCGTTTCTGTGGCGCAAGATGATCCCCCCGATCCGCGACGCGGGCTATCGGTGCATCGCGCCCGACCTGCCGGGCTTCGGACGCTCGGACAAGCCGATGGACGTGGAGTGGTACACGTACGACCGCCACACCGACAGTGTCTCCCGGCTGTTCGCCGAGCTGGGGCTCCGCGATGCCACGATCGTCGTGCACGAGTGGGGCGGCCCGATCGGCCTGCGCGTCGCGGTTGAGAGCCCGCCCCTGGTCGGGCGCATGGTCGTCCTCGACACCGCCCTGTTCACCGGCTACCAGAAGATGACCGACGCCTCGCTGGCCTTCCGCGAGCTCGCCCAGCGCAGCGAGGACCTGCCCGTGGGGTTCCTGATCCGCGCCGGGTGCAAGACGCCGCCGCCCCCGAGCGTGCTCGCCGCCTACGAGGCGCCGTTCCCCAACGCCGCGGCGAAGGCCGGCGCGCGCGCGTTCCCGCTGATCCTGCCCACCTCGCCACAGATGAACGGGGCCGCGACGGGCCAGCGCGTGCTCGACGCGCTCGGCGGGGACGCCCGGCCCAAGCTGATCATCTGGGGCGCCGACGATCCGATCCTGCCGGTCCAAGCCGGGTGGCGCTTTGCCCGCGCGATCGGCGCGGAGGTCGACCACGTGATCCCGGGCGTCAGCCATTACCTCCAGGAGGACGCGGGCCATCAGCTGGGGCGGATGATCGCCCGCTGGCTGCGCTCCCAGGTCCCGGCCAAGGCATGATTCGGACGGCAAGCCCGCGATGACCGACGCGATCCGCACCCCCGACGAGCTGCTCGTGGACCTCCCCGACTTCGAGTTCGAACCGTTCTATCGCCAGTTCGACGGACTGCGCCTGGCCCACCTCGACGTCGGCGAGGGTCCGCCGGTCCTGTTCGTCCACGGCGAGCCCACCTGGTCGTTCCTGTGGCGCAAGGTAATCCCGCCCGTGCGCGACGCGGGCTACCGGTGCATCGCGCCCGACCTGCCGGGCTTCGGGCGCTCGGACAAGCCGACCGACATCGACTGGTACACCTACGACCGCCACAGCGAGAGCGTCGTCGCCCTGGTGGACGAGCTCGACCTGCGAGCCGCAACCGTCGTCGTCCACGACTGGGGCGGGCCGATCGGCCTGCGCGCCGCCGTCGAGCGCCCCGAGCGGATCGCGCGCATCGTCGCGCTCGACACGGGCCTGTTCACAGGCCACCAGCCGATGAACGACGCCTGGATGACGTTCCGCGCGTTCGTCGAGCGCACCGAGGATCTGCCGGTCGGCCTGCTGGTGCGGCGCGCCTGCGCCCAGGACCCCGGCGACGAGGTGATCGCCGCCTACGACGCGCCGTTCCCGAGCCCGGCGGCCAAGGCCGGCGCCCGGGCCTTCCCGCTGATCCTGCCCCTGACGCCCGACGCACCTGGCGCCGGCGCCGGCCAGCGCGTGCTGGACGCCTTACGAAGTGACGCCCGCCCCAAGCTGTTCGTGTGGGCCGACTCCGACCCGGTCCTGCCGCTCGAGACCGGCCGGCGGTTCGCCGCCGCCCTCGGCGGCGAGATCGACCACGTGATCGCCGGCGCCTCCCATTTCCTCCAGGAGGACGCCGGCGCCGAGATCGGGCGCCTGATCGCGGACTGGCTGGCCTCGCAGACCTAGGTTGGTCGAGAAACGCAAGCCATCGTTGCGTTTCACGACCAGGCCCCTAAGCGGCGCGCTTCTCCTGGTCCGGCACCCGCGGCGCCTCGCCGTTGATCATCGCGTCCATCCGCGCGTCGTACGCCGCCCGAGCGGCGGGGTCGGCGGCAAGCATCACCTGATCGCCCTTCGTCAGGCGAACGATCGCGTCGACCACGGCGCGCGGCATCACGGCCTGCAGACGCGTGATCGTGCCCACCACCCGGGGAACGTAAAGCTCGAACTTGCCGGTCTGGAGGAGCTCGACGATCGTGTTGGCGACGTCCTCGGGCTCGGGCATCTTGAACCCGCGGGCTGCTGACACGCCGGAGTAGAGCTCGGTGTTGACGCCGATCGGGAGCACCTGGTGCATCTCGATCCCGGTGCCGCGGAGCTCGGCGCGCAGCGTCTCGGTCAGCCCGACCACCGCGTGCTTCGAGGCGCAATAGGTGGCCACGCCCGGGAACCCGCCCTTGCCGGCGATCGAGGCGAGCTGGACGATATGGCCCCGCCCGCGTGGCACGAAGCGCTGGATGGCCAGCTTCGAGCCGAGGATCACGCCGTGGACGTTGACGTCGATCATCCGCTGCGCGGCGGCGTCGGTCTCCTCGACGAACGGGCCGATCGGCATGATCCCGGCATTGTTGACCAGCACGTCGAGCGGGCCGAGCTGGCGCTCTACCTCGTCCAGGAACGCGGTGAAGCTGGTCCGGTCGGTCACGTCGAGCGGCAGGCCAATCGTGCCTCCACCGAGTTCGGTCGCGGCCTTCTCCGCCAGCGGCGCGTCGATGTCGCCGATCCCCACCCGCGCGCCCTGCGCGATCAGCGCCGCCGCGGTGGCGCGCCCGATTCCGCGCGCTCCGCCGGTGATCGCGACCACCTGCCCATTCAGCGATCGCAGCCTCTTTCCCATTTTTCAAGCCTCCTCTTGAAGTTGCCCCTGCACGGTACCGGGCGGAGGCCTGGCTGACTAGCCAGTCGATACCGAAGGGTATCCTGAAATCGATGGCTTTCTTCCGCTACGAGGGGCATAAGCTCGCGTACACGGTGCACGGCCGGGGAGCCCGGACGACGGTGCTGATGCCAGGGCTGCTCCTGTCGCAGAAGATGCAGAAGCCACTGGCCGCCGATCTGGCCGGCCACGGCAACCGGGTGGTCACGTTCGACTTCCTCGGGCACGGCGCCTCGGACCGGCCGCAGGAGATGGCGCGCTACTCGATGCCCGAGTTCGCCCGCCAGACGGTCGCGCTACTCGATCACCTGAAGCTCGAGCAGGCGGTGGTGGGAGGCACCTCGCTGGGCGCCAACGTCACCCTCGAGGTGGCCGCGCTCGCGCCCGAGCGGCTGCGCGGGATGATCATCGAGATGCCGGTGCTGGACAAGGCGATTCCCGCCTGTGGCGCTGCGTTCACGCCGCTCCTGTTCGCGCTGACCTACGGCGAGCCGGCGATGAAGTTGCTGGCCCGCGGCGCGCGGGCCGTACCGCGCCAGGCCGTCCCGTTCATGGCCGAGCTGGCCCTCGACTGGGTCGCCCAGGACCCCGGCCCGAGCGGAGCCGTCCTCCAGGGCATCCTGTTCGGCCGCACCGCGCCCGATCGGGAGATGCGGCGAACCTTCGAGGCGCCGGCGCTGGTGATCGGGCACCCGCGCGACCCCCTGCACCCGTTCTCCGACGCCGACATGCTGGCTGCCGAGCTGCCGAACGGCCGCCTGATCGACGCCAACTCGATCGTCGAGCTGCGGGTCAGCCCGGAGCGACTGACCCGCAAGATCGCCGCGTTCGTCGACGAGTGCTGGGACGGCTCGAGCCATGCCGAGCCGGCGCACGACGCGGCGACCGCCTGACGTCTGTCGTGCGGGTGCAGGTCGCGCATACCGCCGACCTCGACGCCCACGCGCTGACCTCGGCCCGAGCGCTGCTCGACGTGGCGTTCGCCCCGGACATGAGCGACGACGACTGGGACCACGCGCTCGGCGGCGTGCACGCGCTCGTGTGGGAGGAGGGCGCGGTGATCGGCCACGCGTCGGTGGTCCAGCGCCGGCTGCTCTACGACGGCCGCGCGATCCGAGCGGGTTACGTGGAGTCGGTCGCGGTGCGGCCCGACCGGCGCCGGCGCGGCGTCGGCGCGGCGATGATGGCCGAGCTCGAGCGCGTGATTCGCGCCGGTTACGTGCTCGGCGCGCTCGGCGCCACCGAGGAGGGCGCCGCGCTGTACCGGTCGCGCGGGTGGAAGCAGTGGCACGGCGAGACCTGGGCGCTCAGCCCCTCCGGCCGGGTCCGCACCGAGGCAGAGGACGGAGATATCTACGTGCTGGAGGTCGACGCGACGCTCGACCCGCACAAACCCCTCACCTGCGACTGGCGCGACGGCGAGTTGTGGTGAGTGTGGATGGTGCGCCACACCCACGGGGCCAGGGGGGTGGCGCGTGGTCCACACGATCAACGCGGCGCGGGCGGCCCGGGCGGGTCGACGATGTCGCGGCCGGTCGGGCGTAGCTCGGAGTCGAGCTCGAGCTGCCAGTAGTAGCGGGTGAAGGTGACGCCGGCGCGGAACTCGCCGACATGCGGCTCGATCTCCTCGCCCGCGGCCATCCGCACGATCAGCTCGGGATAGGTCCGCCCGGGCAGGGCCGCGTACATCGGCGCCGGGAACGCGCCGCCGAACCGCGTGTTGACATCGGTGATGCCCAGCCCGATTTCGCGGTCCCGGAAGGCCTGGATCGTGGCCGGGCCGCGGACGCCCAGCGCCTCGGAGGCCCGACGACCCAATTCGACGAGCTCGGCGTCGGCGATGACCGTGCCCTTGATCGACTCGCCGCCGCGCGACTCGATCATGGTCCGGGGGATCGCGTTCAGGCAGCGGCCGTGCAGGTCGCACAGGACGTCGACCGAGAACTCGGGTCCGTCCATGTAGCGCTGGATCATGGTCGGCTCGCGCACATAGTCGACGAAGAACTCGGCCGCGCGCTCGTCGTCGGCTCGGTGGATCGAGCGCGCGCCCGAGCCCCACCGTGGCTTGACCATCACTGGAAATGCCTCGACCGGGTCGCCCGGCAGCACCGTGAGCGGGGACGGCAGCCCCAGCCGCGTGAGCAGCAGATGGGTCTCGTACTTGTCGAACGTGCGGCGGGCGATCTCGGGATCCGGCACGAACGCGGGTAGGTGCCCCTCCGCGCGCGCGACCGCCAGCACCTCGAGATCCAGATCGGTCAGCGGGACGACCGCGCCCACGCCGAAGTCGGAGCACAGCGCGCGCAGCGCCGGCACATACTCCGTGTCCTCGATCCGGGGCACGGGAAACCGGTGGTGCGCCGCGTACTGCGCCGGCGCGAGCGGATTGGGGTCGGCGGCTACGACCGTCGCGTGCTGGGCGAACGCCGACACGATGTCGTAGCGCTTGCCCACACCGGTCAAGAGCACGGCTACATCTGTGTCGGCGGGACCCATCCGCCCCTCTCTCCCTTGTAGACCCCGTCGCCCCGGAAGACCATCCGGACGGTGCGGGCCAGAATCCGCAGATCCAGCCCGAGCGAGCGGTGCTCCACGTACCACAGGTCGAGCTCGATCCGCTCGGGCCACGGCAGCGAAGCGCGGCCGTTGATCTGGGCCCAGCCGGTCATCCCGGGCTTGACCGCCAGCCGCCCGCGCTGGCGATCGGTGTACTGCTCGACCTGGACGGCGAGCGTCGGCCGCGGCCCGACGATCGACATCTCGCCCTGCACCACGTTCCACAGGTTCGGCAGCTCGTCGAGCGAGTGGCGGCGCAGGAACGCCCCGATCCGCGTGATCCGGTCGTCGCCCTCCTGGATGGCCAGGCCGGCCCCCGTGAACTCCGCGCCGCGGACCATCGTGCGCAGCTTGTAGATCTGAAACAGCTCGCCGTCCTTGCCCACGCGCGTCTGGGTGTAGAGCGGATGCCCGGGGGACTCGAGCCGGATCGCCAGCGCCAGCACGGCAACCAGCGGCGCGGTCAGGACCGTCCCGATGCCGCCCACGACCAGATCGATCACCCGCGAACAGCTCACCGCGTTCCCTCCGCCGGCTCCCAGCCGGCCGACGTTCCGTGGGCGAGCCAGTCCCACAGGCCGGCGGCAAGCGACGCCGTCGTCACTACGTAATAGCGCGCGATCAGCATCGGCCGCGCCGGCACCACGCCCGCAAGCCCCGCAGCCACCAGAACGAGAACCTGCAACGCGAACGTGACCACGTAGACCCAGCCCTGCCCGAGCAGCAACACGTTCGCGACCAGCGCGATCACGTGCAGGAACGGCGTCAGGTATCGCAGGATCCGGTGCGAGACGATCATCAGCGCGTAGACCGGGTCGTAGCCGCGTGGGGAGAGCATCCCGCCCCGCAGGACGATCGGCCAGGTGTGGCTCATCATCCGGCGCTTGCGCGCGAACTCGCCCTCGATCGTGGGGACCATCTTCTCGCTGGCCTGCGCCTCGCGCACGGCCAGGGCGAGCCATCCCCGCTTGACCATGTTGAACGGGAACGACAGGTCGTGGCCCATGATCGGGTCGACCACCAGATAGGCCTCGCGCCGCGTGGCGTAGATCGCCCCGTTGCCGCCGGTGACCGAGCGCACTCGAGACTCGAGCGACCTGAGAGCCAGCTCGTAGCGCCAGTACAGCCCCTCCTGGTTGGACCCCGTGGCCGCGTCGACCAGCTGCACCTCGCCGCACACGTAGCCGACGTGCGGATCGGCGAACGGAGCCACCAGTCGCCGCAGCGCATCCGGCTCCCACGTCACGTTCGCGTCCGAGAACGCGACGATCTCACCGGCGGCGCACTCCACGGCCGCATCCTGGGCCTTGATCTTCCCGCCCCGCGGCAGCTCGAGGACCACGTCGGCCCCGGCCGCGCGAGCACGCGCAGCGGTCTCGTCGACAGAACCGTCGCACGCGACGATCACCTCGATCAGCCGAGCCGGATAGTCGAGCGCGCGCAGGTTGGCGACGCGGTCGGCGATCACGTCCTGCTCCGCGTACGCGGCGACGATCACCGACACGCTCGGCAGTTCGTCGTCGGGAGGCTGGCGCGCCCGCGCCCGTGCACCGGATCCCGCCCGCCCGCGAGCCCGCACCCAGGCCAGCAGCCCGAGCAGCACGGGATAGCCGACGTGGGCGTAGAGCACCAGGCCGACCGACACCCAGAACACGATCGCGACGACGGTCACAGCGGCCCCCTATGCAACCAGTTCCCGGTACAGCGCCAGGGTCTCGCGGGCAGCCGCCTCCCACGAGTACGTCCCCTTGGCCGCGGTCAGCGCCCCCCGGGCGAGGCCCTCGCGCTCCTGCGGGTCCTCGAGCAACCCGGCCAGCGCCGCCCGCAAGGCCCCGACATCGTCCGGTGGCACCAGGCGGGCCGCCCCGGCCGCGGCGACCTCGCCGAATCCGCCGACGTCGCTCACCACGGTCGGCTTGCCGAACGCCAGCGCGGTGGCCAGCACGCCTGACCAGTCGAGCCGCTCGGTCCGCGAGTAGGGCAGCGCCACCACATCGGCGCGGCGGAAGAATGCCGGTAGCTCCGCGTCGGAGACGAACCGCGAGATGAACTGGACCCCGGGCGGCGCCGACGCCCGCAGCGCCTCCACGGGCATCCGCGGCCGCCCGACGATCCACAGCTCGGCCCCGGAAACGCCGCGCCACGCGTCGAGCAGCGTCTCCACCCCCTTGTACGGGCGCAGCAGTCCGAAGAACAGGACCACCGGCGAGCGCACCGCAGCCAGTTCCGCGGGCAGCGGCGCCTCGCGATCCAAGACCGTCAGATGCCGGAATGCCCCGTGGTGGATCACCCGGACCTTGGCCGCATCGACGCCAAGGCGATCGACCAGTAGATCCCGTCCGTACCCGGAGTGGACTACGACCGCGTCCACCGCGTCGTACAGGCGCCGCTGGGCCCACGCCTGGCCCGGACGCGGCTCGCGCGGCAGGAGGTCGTGCGCGGTCAGGACGACCGGCCGAGAAGGCAGCAACCATCGGTCGACTGCCTGCACGGACAGCCACTGGAAATGGACCACGTCCGCCGCGGGCGCGACCGAGCGGCGATAGCGCAGCATGTCGGGGACGTGCTCGATCAGCTTCGACGCCCGCCGGGCCGGTGATCCCGGGGCCCCCGCCGCGTGCCGGTAGAACAGTTCATCGACCACGTATCCGTCGGGCTCGGGCACCGCGCCGTAGCCGAACCGGCTCGTTATCAGCGCGACCTGGGCGCCGGCTTCGGCGAGCGCCGCCGACAGCGCGTGGTCGTAGGGAGGCGTGAACGCCGACGGGTCCACGATGTGGACGCGCATCAGCGGCGGCGGGGCGCCTCGTCCAGCGGGCGTCCGGCCAGCCGGGCGATCCGCCGCGCGGTCGCCCGGACCTCCTCGCCGCCTACGGCCTGGACACGGACCCGCCCGCTCCTGCCGTCGCGTTCCAGGCGAAGCACGGCGGGCGCCAGCGCCGACAGCGTCGGCTGTCCCGGCCGGCGGGCCACCAGGTCAGCGGTGATCCGCAGCGGATGGCGCAGCACGAGTGCCAGGAGCGCGCCGGCGCGCACGGCGATGCCGTCATCCTCGCGGTAGTCGGTCTGGACCTCGCGCGCCAACCCGGCGTCGGGGAGCTCGGGCCGGGCTGCGGCCTCGACCCGGACGTGGCCAAGCGCGACGACGAACTCGACGAGCGGGTCGTCGCGGACGGGGAATCGATCGGCCACCACGACCACGTCGGCCGTCGCACGCCGGCGACCCGCGGGTCGGTTCGACAGCACGAGGCCGGCCAGCTCGTCGGCCGACAGCAGCGCGTCGAGGGCCAGGTAGCGGCCTCGCTCCAGGGCCCCGGCGTGAACGGGCGGAGCGCCACGGGCGCGCGACGCGGCGCCTGCTGTCGCCGGGCCTCCCGGTCCGAGTTGGGGACGAGTCCGGACGCGGACGCGCGCCTTCAGGCGTCCAGCCGCCCGCACCACGGCGGGCTCGGGCGCGAATCCGTCGTAGCGGCGCGCGAGCCACGCGCGCCCGGCCGCGTAGGCGCGCCACTGCCGGCGCAACTCGCGCACGGTCGCGCGGTAGCGGTGCTCGACCTGCGCCCCGCGCCTAAGCTCGAGCCGCCAGCCCGCCTGCTGCAGGCGCCAGCTGAAGTCGGTGTCCTCCGCCGCGCGCACGCCCTCGTAGAAGCCGCCGATCTGCTCGAACGCGGCCCGCCGGACCATCAGGTTCGCCGCCACCGCGCGCGGGCGGTAGGGATGCTTCACGTGAGCCTGCTGGGAGAGGAAGTTGCGCGCCGACCCGTAGCGTGCGGCGAGCGTGTCGCCCGCCGGCATCGCCACCACCTCGCCCGCCAGCGCGCCGACGTCGTCGGCGACCGGCGACGCGAAGTACGCGTCGAGCAACCCGCCGGGGGCCAGGCAATCGGCGTCGAGGAACAGGATCCAGTCGCAATGCGCTCGCGCCGCGCCGACGTTTCGCGCGTGAGCGGGCGAGCGCTCTCCGGACACCCTGACCACCGCGACCCCTCCCCGGGCCACAGCCACGCCCGAGTTGTCAGCCAGGATCAGCTCGTCGCCGGCCTGCAACCGCAGCACCCGCAACGCCTCGATCGCGGCCTGTGCGGCCGCGGCATCGCCGGCGAACGGCATCACCACGCTGACCTCAGGCCGGCTCACGCGCCATCCCTCGCCGTGCGCGGTCAAGCAGCACCCGCCCCTGCGCGATCTCCTCCGCATGCGCGAACCCGGTGCCGAGCAGCACGACCGGGATCGCCGCCAGCACGGCGCAGCGCGCGAGGAACCCGACCCACCCGGACGTCGGCAACAGCACGTCGCCGAGCGCCGCCATCCCGCCGACCACCACGACGAGCTGTAGTAGCCGGCGCCACTCGAACGACGTGGCAAAGGCTCGCCGGGTCAACAGATGCATGACCGCGATCATCACGACGTACGCGCCACACAGCGCGATCCCCGCGCCCGCGATCCCAAGCGGCGGGACCAACACCAGGAGCAGCACCACGTTCGCGGCCAGGCCGGCCAGCGCGGCCGGGAAGTTGCGCGTGGTCACCTTGGCCCGGCCGGCGATGACCAGGAACACCACCCACAGACCGTACAGGGCCCAGCCGAGCGCGACCCAGGGCAGCGCCCGGTACGCCTGGTAGTAGGCGGGCGCGGCCAGCAGGCGCAGGACCCAGCGTCCGAGCAGCGCGAGGCCGGCCACGACCAGTCCGCTGACCAGCAGGTAGTAAGTCGTCACCAATCCATATAGTCGGGCAGCCTCGGCATCATCGCGGACCGAGTACGCGAGGGGCGGCCACGCGTACTGGAACGCGCGCACGATGAACGCCACCGAGCCGGCCAGCTTGATCGCGATCGAGTACAGGCCGGCCTGTCTTGGGCCGGTCACCCCGTGGTGGAAGATGTAGTAGCGGTCGACGATGCTGAGCGCATAAACCGACGCCTCGGCCGGGACGGTCGGGAGCCCGAAGCCGAACAGCACGCCGTGCGTCTCGACACCCGGATGGCGGCGGGGCCGGAGCCGATGGCGCATCGTCCACCACAGCCCGAGCAGCACGACCGTAGACGCGCCATAGTTGCCCAGCAGGAGCCCCTTGGCGCCCTGCCCCAGCCCAACCACGAGCGCCAGCGAAGCCCCGATGGTCAGTCCCACGTTGATCAGCGACGCGGTGGCGTAGGTGCGCAGCCGCTCCTCGACTCGCAGCAGCGCGTAGGCCATCTCTAGGTTCGTGAACGCCCACAGGCCCAGCACGGCGATCCGGAAGATCGCCGGATCGCGGTAGCCGAGCACGATCTTGGAAAGCGGTGCGGCGAACACGGCGAGCACGAGCGAGACGACGGTCGTGGTCACCAGGAGGAAGCCGACCGCGCGTCGCGCCAGCGCGTCGCGGCGCACGGGATCGTCGTCGGAGAAGTAGAAGCGCAGGAACGACTCGATCATCCCGAAGCGGACCAGGATGCTGATCAGGATCACGCCGTTGGCGAGCAGCTCGACCACGCCGTAGCCGGCCGGCGGGATGTACCGCGTGTAGACCGGCAGCAACAGGACGGCGATGAACTTCGAGACGACGTCCGCCACCTGGTAGGCGGCCAGCGAGCTGACCAGGCGCTTGAGGTACGCCGTCACTGGACCGCCACGCCGGCGCGGGCCGCCTCGGCCGGCGTCGGCGGCAGGCGCGGCGGCCACCGCCCGGTGTTGCAGGCCGCGTCGCTCACCTCGAGCGCCACCAGGTACGTGCCGGCCGGGGCCGGGCGCTGGCGAATCATCCCGTCCCACACCGCGGTTTGCCCCTTGGCGAGGAACGCCTTGACCAGCCGTGGCCCGCCCGGGAGATCGGTGCGGTAGATCAGCACCGTCGCGAGGCGGTTCTCGTTGCCGGCGTAGCGAATCGTCACGTCCCTGCGCCCGCTCGTCGTGGGAATCACCGACGGCGACACGCTCACCACGACCGGATGGGGCCGCACGGTCTTCACCTTCACGGGCACATCGGTGAGGTCGATCGTCTGGTTCTGGTGGATCAACGAGACCCGGAAGTAGTACGTGCCGTCCGGGGCGACGCTCCCGTCGGTCAGGCGCCCGTCCCAGTGGAACACGCCGTCCGGGTTGCGCACGTTCTTGTGCATATGCCTCCCGTCGGCCACCGTGCGCACGACGGCACCATCCGCGTCGTCGACCACGGACACGATCACGTCGTCGCTGCGGTGCTGCAGGTAGAACGAGATCGTCGTCGAGCCGCTGTTGCGGCCGTCGATGCAGGGCACCCCGTGGAGCGGATTGATCACTCCGGGCACCGGCCGCGGGGATCCCTGGATCAGCGGCGTGGTCACCTTCAGGTGCTGGGTGACGAAGAAGGCCCCGATCGTCGCCGCGACCAGCACCGCGAACGCGCCGGTCGACAGTCTGGTCACAGACGCAAGAGTGCCACGTTCGGAACCTCGAACGTGTGGAACGCGTACAGCCCCCGCGGGTCGCGCAGGCACAGCATGACGCGAATGCTGCCGCCGTGGCACACGACGAGCACCGGCAGCTCACCCGTGGCGTGGATGTCCCTCAGCGCCGCGCTGACCCGGTCCTGCTGCTCCTGGAGAGACTCGCCGCCGGGAAATCGCCACTCGGGCCCGGCTTGCATCCACGCCGCGAACTGCTCCGGATGCGCGCGCTTGATGTCGGGGAATAGGTGGCCCTCCCACTCGCCGCGGTTGGCCTCGCGCAGCCGCGGGTCGAGCCGGGGCTCGAGCCCGATCCGTACACCCACGATCTCCGCCGTCTCGCGAGCGCGGCTGAGATCGGAGGCCCACAGCGACTGGACAGGCTCCTCTAACGCGGCCACGCGCTCGGCCAACTCGCGCGCCTGCTCCCGCCCGGTGTCGTTGAGCGGCGTGTCGCGGAAGCCCTGGAAGCGGATCGGCGGGCGGTTGTCGTCGGTCTCGCCGTGGCGGGCCAGCAGGATCCCGCCGTACGGATCCGCGCCGCTCACCGCTCGCCGATGCCCAAGGTGTCAGAGCGCAACCCCAGGCGCAGCGTCTCGAGCGCGAGCACCTCTCCGGCCGGCACGTTGCTCAGGTTCACCTCAGGTCCGAAGCGGCGCACGAACCACACCTGCTGGTCCTTGCGCGGCGCGTCGAACATGATCTGGGCCGGCGCGATCTCGTGCACGATCTCCCCGATCAAGCCCTCGCGGACCTCGCCGCTCGGGCGGAAGATCCCCGCGGTCCCCGCCTCGCGTCCCTCGGCGATCACCTTCCAGGCGCCGGCCGCGAGCTCGGCGCGCATCTGCTCGACCCACACGTAGGGCGGCGTGATCGCGCCCGTGTCGTCCTTGGAGCCGACCTCCGATAGCACGGTGAACTCCTGGGCCAGGCGCTCGATCAGCTCGAGCTTGCGATGGTGCTCCAGCTCGATCGTCCCGTCGGAGATCTCGAAATGCTGGAGGCCCAGATCGTGCACCCACGCGATCAGCTCGTCGAGCCGGCCGCGGCTGAGCGCCAGCTCGGTCAGTGTTCCCCCCAGCACGACGGGGATGTCGTGCTCGCGATAGCACGCGAGCTTTCGATCGAGGTTGCCGGTGGCGAGCGCGGTGCCCCAGCCGAGCTTGACGATGTCGACGAACTCGCCCGCCACCTCGACCATGCCCTCGATCTCCGTGATCGACAGCCCCCGATCGATCACGTGGGTGAGGCCCTGGCTCCGCGGCTTGCCGCCCCGCTCCGGGAGGTTCAGGAGATCGCGCACGTCGTCGTGCTACGGCTGCGTGGCGAGGTTATGGCCGACGGTCACGTAGACCGGCGAGCTACATCCGACCGCGGACGCCGAGCACGCGATCTTCTGCGTGGCCGAGTCGAGCGGCTGCACGTCGCTCTGGGGCAGCTTCAGCGCCGCGGCGACGGCCAGCGCGTCGCGTTTGTCGTGCGGCGCGTACTGGATCACAGTCGTCGTCCTGGTCTGATCTGAGGCGTTGGTGACCGCTCCCTTGCGGTAGCCGTGGGAGCTGAGCTTCTGCGACACCTCGCTGGCCAGCCCCTGCATGTCGGTCCCGTTCAGTACCGAGACCGTCACCGTGGAGGGGACCACGACGGTAGGCGCGCTGACCGCGCGACTCGTGACGCCGGTGCTGGCCGATGCCTTGCTCGAGGTGCTCGTGGACTGTTTGCTGCCGCCGCCGGTCAGGATGATCACGCCGGCGACCACGGCGGCCACGGCGACTCCCGCGACCAGCGCCCCCAGGACCAGCCGCCCCCGCGAGCGGCGCGCTCCAGGACGCATCGGCGCCCCCGGACGCACGGGCCCGCCGGGCCGTGCCTGAGCGCCACCGGGACGCGGCTGACCCGCGGCGGGCAAACGGCCAGACGGGGCGCCGGGCGGACGGCCCGACCCGCCACCGGTGCGGGCGGGGGCCGCGACCGGACGCGGCGCACCCGCCCTCGGTGCCTGGACCGGACGGTCGATGGTCGCCGCAGATGCGGCCACGGCCGGGCCCGGGGAGCCGTTGCTGCTGCGAGCCGCGGTGGCCGCCGGCGCATACTCGGGCTCGGCGCGGATGGGGTCGGGAATCAGGCGGGTTGCCGCCGCGAGCGCGGGCGCCGCGACGCCGGCCGGCGCCGCCGGGGGCAGCGTGTCGCCGGCCGCAGCGACCCCCGCGGGCACGGCAGCGGGGACCCCGGCAAATTGGCCTTGGCCGCCGCGGTAGGCGGTCGCCACGCGCGGGGTCGCCGCCCGCACCGAGATCTCGGCCGGCAGCGCGGCCAACTGGTCGGTGAGGTCAGCGACCCGAACCTCGAGCGCCTGCGCCCTGAAGTCCGCTTCCTCGGCCCGGGTGCGCAGCGTCGCCGTCTCCCGGGCCTGGGCGAAGTACAGCAGCACCAGGATGGCGACGGCGATCAGCGCCGCGAAGCCGGCGTCGGCCCCGACCGAGGAGACGAAGTGGTGCACCGAGAGGGCGGCGGACGGCAGCGAGTCCATGCGCGGGGCAGTCTACGTCGGCAGGCCGGGGAGGTTGGATTCGCGTTCGGGCGAGCGCGTACCGGCGTGCCCGGGCACGGTCACGGACACCCGGGAGCTGGACAGCTTGGCCACGTGCTGCGCCAGCGCCGCCGCGTCGCCCTCCAGCACCAGCAAATTGATCTCGCCGAAGATCTGCTCGACCCACATCGGGTCGATCGGCTCGCGGCCGGCGCGGAGGATCTTCTGGGCCGGGGTGGGCTGCAGGCGCTCGAACGGGTTGAACAGGTCCTCATGCAGCTTCTCACCCGGACGCGCGCCGACGATCTCGATCGCGATGTCACGGTCGGGCTCGAGGCCGGACAGCCGGATCATCGTCCGGGCCAGGTCGATGATCGGCACCGGCTCGCCCATCTCGAGCACGAACACCTCGCCGCTGTGCTCGCTCAGCGACCCGGCGCGGATGATCAGCTGCACCGCCTCCGGGATTGTCATGAAGTACCGCTTCATCCGGGCGTCGGTGACCGTGACCGGACCACCGGCAGCGATCTGCCGGCGGAAGATCGGCACCACCGAGCCCGAGGAGCCCAGCACGTTGCCGAACCGAACGGTGGCGAAGCGGGTTCCGGAGTATCGCTGCGCGGCGGCCTCGACGGCCCACTCGGCGAGGGCCTTCGAGGCGCCCATTACGGTCGCGGGCTTGACCGCCTTGTCGGTCGAAACGAGCACGAACGTCCCAACCTGGGTCTCGGCGGCGATCCTCGCCACCACGCGCGTGGCCAGCGCGTTGTTGCGAATCGCCTCGACGGGGTTCACTTCCATCATCGTCACGTGCTTGTAGGCCGCGGCATGGAACACGATGCTCGGCCGGTGCTCCGACAGGACTTCGCGCATCCGCTCCTCTTCCCTGCAATCGGCGAGCACGGGAATCGCGGTACGGACGTGGCGGTCCTCCTCGAGCTCGCGCAGGATCTCGAACAGGTTGTCCTCGGCGTGATCCACCAATACGAGCGTCCGCGGCGCGACGCGGGAGATCTGCCGGCACAGCTCGGCGCCGATCGAACCGCCCGCGCCGGTCACCATCACCACCTGACCCGACAGGTAGGCGCCGACCCGCTCGATCTCCATCCGGACCGGCTCGCGGCCCAGGATGTCCTCGACGCGGACCTCGCGCAGCTGGCGGGCGACGTTCAGATGGCCGGTGCTGTCCTTGAGCAGCTCGAACACCGTCGGCGTGGTGCGGACCGGGATGCCGCGCTCGCGGCACGCGGCAACGACGCGGCCGCGGAGCGTCCCCGGCGCGGAGGGGATCGCGATGACCACCTCGTCTGGCTCGACCTCGTCGAGGATCCGGGCCAGGTCGTCGGAGTCGGTGGTGCCCAGCACCTTCAGCCCGTGCTCGTCCTTCATGCGTTGCTTGCGGGGGTCGTCGTCGACGAACCCGACCGGGCGCAGGCGCAGCTGAGGATTGCGGATCAGCTCACGGACCACGAGGCGTCCGCCGTCGCCACCCCCGACGATGAGCACATCGCGCGCGCCCTTGGCGGCCCGGATGCTCCGTACGCGCCCCTCCACGACCAGGTGGACGAGGAAGCGCGCGCCGATCAGGAAGGCCAGAGCGAGCAAGAAGAACATCGCTATCACGCCCGCGGGCAGCGTGACCGGCGTGGCCTGCTCGCCGGCCGTCGTGGTGACCGGGTGCAGGAAGGCGATCGCGCCCACCACGACGAGCGTGGTAACGACGACGGCCTTGACGACCGCCTCGTAGTCGCGCTGGCCGACGAACGTCCACAGCCGCTGGTACTGGCCGAACATCGCCAGCGTCACCAACGCGACCGGCACGACCCAGTAGATCGTCGCGGTGAGCAGGTCCCCGTACTTGTCGTTGGACCCGCCGAGACCGTCGGTGAACCTCAGCCGGAAGGCAAGGTAGTAAGCGAGCGCGACCAACACCCCGTCCACGAGCAGCTGGGGCACCGAGTGGCGATGAACGGGAAAGGCCGCGGATCTGATCCGCCGGCGCATGCGGCGGGATTCTAGTAATGACGGCGCCGGATGCAGGCTTAAGGGGTCGTTAGCACCCCTGGCTACTGGACGTGCTGCACGGTCGAGCGCCGCAGCACGTGGCCCTTGGCGTCGAGGGCCTGGACCGCGACGTAGGCCCGCGCCGGCGCCCTGATCGCGGTCTCGAACCCGCCCTTGGAAGCGGTCGCCACGGCCGGCATCGCGTCCGGCCGGCTGCCGCCGAACACGCGCCACGCGGCGACGCCGGTCGCCCCGTTCCAGCTCGCGTACACGGTCATCTTCTTTCCGGCACGGCTGACCGCCACCGCGGGCGGATCGCTCGGTGTGGCGTTCCACGGGAAGCGGTAGCTGCGGTAGGTGATGTTCGAGTCGACGAAGCGACCCTCGAACACGAGCTTCCCCTTCGCGTCGTACTGGCTGAAGAACGGCTGCTGCCCCCAGCCGATGAAGGCGTCGGCGTCGGGCAGCTCCTGGTCGTCTCCCTCGAAGCTGGCCAGCAGCGGCGGGGAGTGGCCGCGCTGGCTGACCACGTTCGCGGTCATGCGGATGAAGTCGAGCCGCAGCTTCAGCGCGCGCGACTGCGAATGCACGTAGGGCGGACCGGCCCCATCGTCGAACATCGTGAGCACCCCGGGAGCGCGTATTCGCACGTCGTGCTGGAAGGCGAACGCGACGCCGGCCCCGAGCTTGAAGCTCGACTGCTTGCCGCCGAGCGTCCACAGGATCACGCCGGTCTGATGGTTGACCGCGTAGACCGCCCACGTGTTCCGGGCCGAGATGATCACGTTGCCATCTCGGTCGAACCCGATCGAGTTCATGTGGAAATAGTCATACGGGTCCCAGATCCCGTTGGCGATGGGCGCCTTGCCCTTCTTCGGCGGGTTCGGCAGCCGCGTGTATCCGGCGCTGAGCGCGATGTGATCGAGGCTGTCCCACTGGAACAGGACCAGGCCCGTGGCGACATCGATCTCCTGGGCGACCGAGTCGAGCACGACCTCGTGGGTCGGGCCGCCCACCGAGGCGGCGTTGACGATCACCGGGTACGCGGCGGTGATCAGCGCGGTCCCGCGCGGGGTCAGGTTGAACTCGTGCAGATCGGCGGAGAGGCCGTTGCCGGCCGAGACGGTCTTCACCACCTGGTAGGAGTTGCTCATGATGACGTCCTGACCGATGCCGACGCCGGCGCTCTCGTTGCCTTGCCACCAGGTGAGCACCGGTTGGCCCGCGTAGCTCTGGACTCGGAAGTCGGTCGCGGCGATGTCCTTCGGGACCGGGTTGAACCAGATCAGGTTCCCGTTGGGCCCGATGATCTCGGGCCCTTGCTGGAGCGGACCGATCTGCGGGGCCACGAACACGTCCCCGTCCCCCCGCAGATCGCGTTTGGTGATCTTGACCGCGGCGGGCGTCAGGTCCGGGCGCGAGTGGAAGAGCCACACATCGCCGTTGATCCGAGGCGCCGTGGGTCGGTGCGCGAACGGGAGCGTCCCGGCCGGCGTGGCCACCTGGAACTGGAACGCCCCGTTGTGCGAACCCTCGATGTTCAGCGAAGTGCTGACGGTCACGATCTCGCCCGGCGCGAACTGAGCGGACGGGATGAAACTCCCGCCGGCCCCGTCGGAGTCGCCCTGCACCGCGCCCGGATGCGAGCCGCTGACCGACCCGGTGACCGTCATCGCGCCGAGCTTGTCGGCGGGAAGGCCACGGAAGGTGATCTGCGTCGCCGGCGAGGCGAAGCGGCCGCCTGGGATCGGGAACACGTAGACCGGCGGCGGCCCCGACGGCGGCTTGGGCTTGGGGGGCGAGGGCTTGGTCCTGGTCGCGGCGCCGGCGGGGGCGGTCGCAATCAGGCAGACCAGGGCCGCCAGAACGACGGCCCGGCCCACACGACGGCTAGTACTCGCCGGGCAGGCCCGAGTTCGACGAGCTGCTCGGGAAGGCGTTCGAGGTGCCGAGCACGTGGTGACCCGAGTCGAGCGCCTGCACCTTGTAGACCTTGAAGGTGCCGGTGAGGGGGATCGTCGTCTCAAATCCGTTCTTCGTCTTGCTCGCGACTCCCTTCAGGCTGCCCGCGCTCGAGCCGGCCAATACCCGCCAGCTCGCGACCTGGGTTGCGCCGTCCCAGCTCGCGTACACGGTCGCCTTGCCGCCATTGTTGCGGACCGCTCCGCTTGGCGGGAAGAACGGGGTCCCGACCCACTTCTGCACGTAGGTGCGGTAGTTCAGGTCGGGGGCCGGCCACACCGCGTCGAACAGATACCGGCCCTTGCTCGACAGCTCGGAGAAGAAGGGCTGCGAACCCCAGCCGATGCCGACGTTGCCGTTCGGGAGCAGCTGCGTGTTGCCAAGGAACGCGGTGATGAACTTCGGGCCGCGGACGTACTGGGTGACCATGCTGCCGGTGTGGTTGGCCGGGTTGAGCTTCAGGACCAGTCCGCGCATCGGCGAGTAGGGGTGGACGTCGAATATGGCCTTGCCGTTCGTGATGCCCTTGAGTCCGCAGCAGCCGTCGTCGAACACGCTGATGACATTGCCCGCGTGCATCTGGACATCGTGCTGCCAGTGGAACCGGGCCTTGGCCGGCAGCGCGAACGTGCTGAGCTTCGGGTTACCGCTCAGGGTCCACTCGATCGCGTTCGTGGTCCGGTTGACCAGGTACGCCGACCAGGTGTTGCGCATCGAGACCAGGAACGTCTCGTTGCCTGTCAGCTGGATCGAGTTGATGTGATACGCGTCCCACGCGACACCGGGGAACGGCTTGTACTGAGACTGCGAGAGCGGGATGTTCGGTGTGCCGCCGGGGTTGAGCGCGTCCCAGCTGTACAGCAGCTGGCCGGTCTTCAGGTCGTACTCCTGGACCGCCGAGTCGAGCACCGATCCATTGGCCGCGCCGCCGTAGGGGGTCAGGTTGAGCGGGACGGTCTTGTAGGCCGTGACCCACGCGTTGGCGCCGCTGATGACCATCTCGTGCTCTGAGAGGATCCAGCCGTCAGCGCCCTTCAACGTCGCGACGTGGCGGTAGTGCTGGTCGACGACCTCCCACTGGCCGCTCTTCGTCGCCCCGGTGCCGTCCACCACGCCCTGCCACCAGCTGAGCGTCGGCTTGCCGTTGTACGTCTGCACGTTGAGGTTGGCCGCCAGGGCGTTCACGCCGATCGGGTTGAACCAGACCGGCTGGAGGTGGCTGTCGAGCATCAGCGGACCGCTCTGGCCGGTCAGCGGCTGATTCAGCCCGAGGTTCTTGAACACCCCGGTCATGAAGTAGCCCGGCGCGAGCCCGGACTGCGTCTGGACGTCGGTGGTCAGCTTCGGCGGATGCAGCTTGGGCGCCGAGACGAAGTTCCACGCGCCCTTCGTCGTGTATGCCCCGATCGGCGCGGCATGAGCCGCGGACGCCGTGCAACCGAGGACGGCGACGACGACGACGAGCAGACGGAAGTTGATACGTGACACGGTGGCAGCCTCCCTCGAGCGAGTCGCTGACCCTAACACGGTGCGCCGGGCTAAGGTTGCGCCCCGAGCAGCAGGCCGGCGAGCACGGCCGGGTCGCGTCGAACCCTGTCTTGACCGCCCCCGGTTTGGCTGCGCTTGACGATCTCCAGGGCGTCCGGGCTGGTCAGGCGGCGCAGGCGGCCCTCGGCGATCAGGCCCTCGTCCACCGCGCCGAGCCGGCCTTCGAACACGGTGTAGACGGGGGTTCCGAGCGCCACCGCTTCGCGGTTCATGGTGCCGCCGGCTGACACCACCACGTCCGCGAACGCGATCAGCGACTGGGCGTCGATCGCATGCTCGGGCACGATGAACCGCCCGCTTCGTTGCAGCTCGGACCGCTGCTCTGGAGTGCGAGGCAGGACGACCGTCTGCGTGTCCGCCAGCCGGTTCAGCACCCCGGCGAACAGGTCGTTCTCGAACCGGTGATAGAGCGAGACCACGGGGGGAGTGCGGACCACTGCGATGGGCTGGCTCGGGTCGAGCCCCAGTTCGTCGAGGATCGCCGGGTCCGGCTCGAAGTCCGCCAGGTAGTACTCCTCCTTCAGCCCGGGATAGGCGCGGATCTTGCCGCGCGCGCCGTACCGGTAGAGGCGCTCGGGCGGAATCGCGTCCGGGACCACGACGTCGGCGGCGAGCCGGCAGTTGACGTTGTGCTGGACCGTCGCCCACTCATAGTCGAACGTGGTCGCGGAGGGAATGCGCAGCAGGGCCGCGGCGACCATGACGTCGTTGGAGCCGTGGCCCATGGCGCGGTCGAACTGCCGGCCGCGCGCCCATCGCGTGAGCGCGGTCGAGCGCGCGGCCAGGCCAAGCGCCTTCGCCCCGATCCGCCCGCCGCGGTGGCGTCCGATCGCGGTGTGGGCGATCCCGAACCGCTCGCACAGCTCGAGCGTCTGAGCGAAATCGCGCGCGGTGACCTCGACCTCGTGCCCGCCCGCGCGCAGCGTCGCGATCACCGGCCGCATCACGAGCACGTGCGGTGAGTTCGTCAGGTCGACCCAGATCCTCATTTGCGACGTGAGTAAACGCTCATCGGTGCCCGATCGCCGATTTGGCCCCGGTCGCTACCCTTGCGCGCTGTGCTGATCGCGTTGGCCTCCGTAACCGATTCGCTCGTCACGCTCGCGACGCACATCATCCGGGATGTCGGGCTCGTCGGCGTGGCGATCATGACCTTGACCTCCGGCGTGATCGGCATTCCGGGCTCGGAGCCGACCATGCTGTTCGCGGGATTCGACGTCTACAAGGGGAACCTGTCGCTGGTCGGGATCATCGTGTTTGGCGTGCTGGGCGACATGATCGGCGCGTCGATCGCCTACGCGATCGGCTACTGGGGCCGCGAGGAACTGGTCGAACGTCACGGGAACAAGCTGCACATCTCGCAGAGCCGTCTGGACCGCGCCCACCGATGGTTCGAGCGTTACGGGGCGCCGGTCATCGTGGTCTCGCGGTGTATTCCGTTCGCCCGCGCGGCGTTCCCTTACGCCGCCGGGGTGGCCCGCATGGGCTACGTGCGGTTCCTGATCTTCGCCACGATCGGCTCGATCATCTGGATCACCGCGTTCGGCGTGCTCGGCAACGCGGTCGGCAGCAACTGGGAGAGCTGGCGCCACAATCTCGAGTACGTCGATTACGTCGCCGCGGCGCTGCTGGTGGCAGCGATCGCGTATCTGATCGTGCGTCTGGCGCGAACCCGCCGCGACGACCCCTCCGCCGTGGCTTAGTAGTGCGCTCCGAGGAGTTTCCGGTGTGGCAGGCGGCCGCGCTCGGCGCGCTGCACGGGCCCGCCGAACTCCTGCCGGTCTCGTCCTCGGGCCACATCGCGGTGGTGCCGTGGCTCGCCGGCTGGAGCTACCGCGAGCTCGACCACGACCTGCGCAAGTCGTTCGAGGTCGCGCTGCACACCGGCACCGCGGCGGCGCTGCTGATCTCGCTGCGCGGCGAGGTCGAGGAGGCGGTGCGCGGGCTCAGCCTGCGCCGGCTGGTGCTGATCGGGCTGTCGTTCGCTCCGGCGGCGGTGATCGGGTACCGGTTCGAACGGCCGATCGAGCAGCACTTCGGCACCCCGCCGACGGTCGCCGGCGGGCTGTTCGTGGGCGCGGTGGCGATGGCGCTGTCGGACCGCTCGCCCCAGGAGCGGACCTCCGAGGAGTCGGGCTTCTGGGACGCGCTGTCGCTGGGACTCGCCCAGGCGTGTTCGCTCGTGCCTGGCGTCTCGCGCAACGGGGCGACGCTGGCCGCGGCGCGGTGGCGGCGGTTTACGCGGGTCGACGCCAATCGTTTGTCGCGCCATGCCGCGCTCCCGATCATCGCCGGCGCGACCTTGCTCAAGGGCATGCGACTGCGCGCGCGGGGGCTGCCGCCGGGCGCCGCCGTGCCGTTCGCCGCCGGCGCGGCGACCGCGTTCGTCTCGACGCTTGCTTCCACACGTCTGATCCGAGCTTTGGAACGCGATAGCTCGCTGCTGCCCTACGCGCTTTACCGGATGGTTCTGGCGGGGCTCATCGTCCGTCGCCTGGTCCGCGAGGGTGGGTCATAAAAGCGGACTCGCGGGGTCGGTCGGCGCGAGTCCGGACCTATGACCCACATACGTGCCTTAATCGGGGTTCACCCCGCCGAGACGCGCGAGTCCGCAGATTTAGACCCAGACTTCTACGCCAGCGACCACAGGTACTCGGTGCCGACCCGCTCCGCCCGCACCCGCCATTCGGTAGCCAGGCGCCACAGCTCAGCCGGCGCCCGCGGCCCGGGCAGGTCGCACACCGAGGCGACCTCGGCCGTCGCCATCGTCCCGAAGCGGCGCAACGCGTCTTCGACAGACCGCGGACCGTCAAAAACGGCCGGGGCGCCCGCCGCCACAGCCGCGGCCGGCAGCGCGCGATAGCCGGAAGGCCCGTACACCCCGTGAACCGCACCATCGGCCGCGACGAACTCCAACGAGGGCAACTTCACCCGCCCCGTGCCCGCAACGTTGTGCTCGGCCGAGACCGCGCCACAGCGGTCGAGATCCGCCGCGAACGCCTCCAGGACCCCATGTGAGGCCAGCCCCAGCCACAGCCGAACATCGACCGGCATCCCGCTCGCGGCCGAGGCCTCGAGCATGTCGCTGACGAGCGGTCCGGCGTCGCCCACCTCCCTGGCCATCCCGCACATCACGTACGTCAACGACAACCCATCGCCGAACTCGACAGCCAGCTTGCGCAGCGCGGGCTCGAGCGCCCAGGACCAAGGGCACATCGGATCTGTGTAGTAGTAGGTGTGGACCACGTCGATCTCGCGCAAAATACGCGGTAGGACATGAGCACCCTCCTCGGCACCACGCTCAATGGCCGATACCGGCTCGAGGCTCGGATCGGCGCCGGCGGGATGTCGACGGTGTACCGCGCCACCGATGAGACGCTCCAGCGCCAGGTCGCGATCAAGCTGATGAACCGCGAGATCGCCAGCGACTCCGACCAGCTCGAGCGCTTCCGCCGCGAGGCACGCGCGGTCGCGCAGCTCTCGCACCCGCACATCGTGGGCGTGATCGACTACGGCGAGGACGACAGCCGCCCGTACATCGTGTTCGAATACGTCGAGGGCGAGACGCTCAAGGAGCGGATCCGCCGCAATGGGCGCCTCCCGATCACCGAGGCGGTGGCCTACGCGATCGAGATCGCCCGTGCGCTCGGGACCGCCCACGCCCGCCACATCGTCCACCGCGACGTCAAGCCGCAGAACGTGCTGATCGACGAGGAGGGCTCGGCCAAGGTCACCGACTTCGGTATCGCCCGCACGCTCGACGAGGAGGGCCTGACCGCCGACGGCCGAGTCCTCGGGACGACCGACTACGTCTCGCCCGAGCAGGCCCTGGGGCGGCCGGTCACGGGCCAGTCGGACCTGTACTCGCTCGGGGTCGTGCTGTACGAGATGCTCACCGGGGAGGTGCCGTTCAAGGGCGAGAACCAGGTGGCGGTAGCGATGAAGCACGTCCGCGAGGAGATTCCGGACGTGCAGCACAAGCGCCCCGAGGTGTCAGCCGCGCTGGCGTCGGTGCTCGACACCGCCACCGCCAAGCGGCTCGAGGATCGCTACGCCGACGACGCCGAGCTGATCGCCGACCTCGAGGATGTGCTGGCGATCGAGACCGCCCGGGCCGGCAGCGCCACCGGCGAGGTCACGAGCGTGCTGCGGACGCTGCCTTCCCAGACCCAGCGGCGGATCCCGTTCCGGATCCGCCACCGGGCAGGAGCGGTCGTTCTGATCGCGGTCCTGCTGGCGATCGCCGGCGGTGCGCTGGCGTGGGTGCTGGCCACCCGCACCCACCACGAGGCCCCCAAGCTGAGCGTCGCCCCGCCGCAGCCGCATCTGGTTCAGGTCCGCACGTGCCTGAGCTGCGCGCACGACTACAACCCCGACGCGATCAGCGGTCCCAAGACCCAGAACCCGAACCAGGTCGGCTACGCGATCGACGGCGCCCCCAACACCGCGTGGCTGACCGAGCACTACTACAACGGATCGCTCCAGAAGGACGGCGTGGGGCTGTACGTCGACATGGGCGCGCCCGTCCTCGCCCGCGACCTCGTGCTCTACACGCAGACGCCCGGCTACCGGGCCCAGATCTGGGCCTCGAGCTCCCCGCCCGATCCCGAGGTGTTCACGTCCGGGCCCGGGGGCTGGACCCGGCTGGCCGATATCCCGTCCGTACGCCGCAAGCAGACGATCCCGCTCGCCACGGGCGCAACCAAGTACCGCTACTACCTCGTCTGGATCAAGACGCTCCCGCCGGGTCAGATGCTCGCCGCGATCAACGAGATCGCTATCTACAAGCTCACCCGGACCAGCTAGCCGTAGTCGTAGAAGCCCCGACCGGACTTCCGGCCCAGCCGCCCGCTCGCCACCATCCGCTTCATCAGCGGCGGCGGCGCGTACTCGTCGCGCTTGAACTCCTCGTACAGCGAGTCGCACACCGCGTACAGGACGTCGAGCCCGATGAAGTCGCACAGGGTCAAAGGCCCCATCGGGTGACCGCAGCCCAGCTTCATCCCGTTGTCGATGTCCTCGCGCGAGGCGAAGCCCTCCTCGTACATGCGCACGGCGGCCATCAGGTACGGGACCAGCAGCATGTTGACGATGAAGCCCGAGCGGTCCTTGGTCTCGATCGGGCGCTTGCCGAGCCTCTCGATAAACCGTCTGGCACGCTCGACGGTGCCGGAACTCGTGTCGAGCGCGACGACCACCTCGACCAGCGGCATCACCGGTACGGGAGAGAAGAAGTGCAGCCCGAGCACGCGGCTGGGGTCGCTGACCGCCTGCGCAAGCTCGGCGATCGGGATCGACGAGGTGTTCGAGGCGACGATCGCGTGATCGGCGACGACGGCGTCGATCGCGCCCATCACCTCGAGCTTCAGCGCCTCGATCTCCGGAACCGCCTCTACGACGAGGTCGGCCGCGCCGAGCGTCTCGAGCGTGGTGGTCAACTCGATTCTCTCGCGCACCTCCCGAGCGGAAGACTCCGAGAGCTTGCCACCGCGCACCGCCCGGGCCAGCGACACGTCGACACGCTCGGCCGCCCGCGCCAACGAGGCTTCATCGACGTCGCGCACGACCACCGGCACGCCGGCGACCGCCACCGCCTCGGCGATGCCCGTGCCCATGAAGCCTCCGCCGACGACGGCGACCGACTCGATCTCGCTCAAACGACCGTTCATGCGACGGCAGATTAGTAACGAACCCGCGCCGAGGCCGCGTGGCGCTCGAAGGCCAGCGCCACCAGCCGGTCGAGCAGCTCGGCGTACGGAACGCCGCTGGCCTCGAACAGCGCCGCGTACACGCTGGTCGAGGTGAAGCCCGGCATCGTGTTGAGCTCGTTGAGCAGCACGCGCTCGCCCTCGACGAAGAAGTCCACGCGCGCCAGCCCGCTGCACTCCGTGCGCCGGAACGCCTCGACCGCGACCTCCTGGATCCGCTCGCGCACGCGATCGGGCACTCGCGCGGGCACGTGGAGCTGCATCCCGCCCGGCGTGTACTTGGCCTCGTAGTCGTACCAGCCCGCCTCGCCCGCGGCCAGGACGATCTCGCCAGGCAACGACGCGATCGGATCGCCGTTCCCGAGCACCGAGCACTCGACCTCGAGCCCCCGCGCCGCCGCCTCCACGATCGCCAGCGAATCGTGCTCGAAGGCGACCTCCAAAGCCGAAGCCAACTCAGCCGAGGCCGTCACCCGGACGATCCCCACCGACGAGCCAAGCCGGGCCGGCTTGACGAACACGGGCAGCCCGAGCGCACCAAGCTCGCCGACCACGCGGTCCCGTTCGGCCCCAAATGAAGCCGCCGAAACCGCCCGGTACGCAACCTGGGGCAAGCCGGCAGAAGCCATCAGCTCCTTGAACATGACCTTGTCCATGCACACCGCCGACGCGAGCACGCCGGCGCCGACGTACGGCACGTCGAGGCACTCGAGCAGCCCCTGCACCGTCCCGTCCTCCCCGAACGGACCGTGCAACACCGGGAACACGACGTCGACGCCCTCGAGACCCCGACCCAGAACCACCCCGACCACAGCACCGTCGCGGCGCCACACCCCGTCGCGCCCGACCTCGATCAAGACCGGCGCGTGCCCGGCCTCGCGCAATCCGGCGAACACCGAGGCCGCCGAGGCAAGCGACACCTCGTGCTCGGAGGAGCGGCCTCCCCCGAGCACCGCCACGCGAGCCGGCTTCACTTCTTCTTCTTCTTCGGCGTCGACGTCGTCCCGGTCGTCCCGGTGGTCCCGGTCGTGGTCGTCGGCGTGGTCGTGGTGGTCGTGGTGATCGGGGTGGTTGGGGCGACGTACTTGCCGATCACGATCGTCACGACGATCCCCTTCTTGGCCTGGGTCGAGGCGGCCGGGTTCTGGCTGAGGACGACGCCGTTCTGGGTCTTGTCGGTCACGGTCTGCGGCTGCTGGGTCGCGGGGAATCCCGCCGCGCCGAGCGCGGCGTTGGCGGCGCCGGTCGTCTTGCCGACGACGTTCGGGACCGCCACGGTGGCTGGCGCCTTGGCCACGACCAGAGTAACCGTGGAGCCGCTCGGCACGGACTTCCCGCCCAGGGGATCCTGGCCGAGGACAGTGTTGGCGGTGGCGGTGCTCGACACCTGGCTGGTTGTCGTCACGTTGAACCCGCGACTCTGGAGCGTGGCCTTGGCCTGACCGACGTCCTCGCTCGTGACGTCGGGTACCTGGACGGACGGCGGACCAGTCGACACGATCAGCGTGACCGGCGAGCCGACGGTGACGCTGGTGCCTGCGCTTGGGCTGGTCTCGATCACGCGGCCGGAGGCGAACTGGGTGTTCGATTCGTGCACCACCTTGCCCACGGTGAGGTTGGCTATCTCGATCGACGACTTGGCCTGGGCCTGCGTCTCGCCCACCACGGTGGGGACCGCGACCGAGCCGGGGCCCGAGGAGACGGTGAGCGAGACGCTCGACCCGTCCTTGGCCTTCGTTCCCCCCTGGGGGTCCTGGGCGATCACCGTCCCCGCCTTCTGCGTGCCCGTGACCTGGATCGGCGAGCCGACGGTGAAGCCGGCGTTCTGGAGCTGCGTGCGTGCGGTGTTCAGATCCTCGTTGACCACCCCCGGAACCACCACCTTCTCCGGGCGCAGGATCAGGTACGCGGCCACTCCGCCGCCGGCGAGCAGGAGCACGAGCAACGCCACGATCCACGGCCACCAGCGCCGCCCCCGGGGTGGCTCGTCGTCCATCGGGGGCACCGATCCCGTGTCCGAGCCGTCGTACGTGTTCGTCCCGGTCGGCGGAGCCGCGGCCGCCACGCCGGACCCTCCGGCCGCCGCCGCGGCGTAACGCCCGGCGGCCACGCCGGCCAGCGCGGCCATGCTCGCGGTGCGCTGCCCGCGCTCGCCGGATTGGATCGACGTGCGCGCCTGCTCGAGCGCGCTGATGAACTGGTCGGCGTTGGCGGGGCGGTCGACGGGGTTCTTGTTCAGCGCCCACATCACGATCTGCTCGAGCTCGGCCGGCACCGCCGGGTTGAACACGGTCATCGGCGGGGGCGCCTCGGAGACGTGCTTGAGCGCGATCGAGACCGCCGAGTCGGCGTCGAACGGCACGCGCCCGGTCAGCATCTCGTAGAGCACCACGCCGATCGAGTACAGGTCGGAGGCGGCGCTGACCGCGTGCCCCTGGGCCTGTTCGGGAGACAGGTACTGCGCGGTGCCCATGATCGAGCCGGTCTCGGTCATGTCCGAGGCACCGGCGCGCGCGATCCCGAAGTCGGTCACCTTGGCGTGGTCGGACTCGTCGACGATCACGTTGTGCGGCTTGAGGTCGCGATGGATCACTCCCCGGCGATGCGCGAACCGCGCCGCCTTGAGGATCTGCAGGGCGATGTCGATGGCGCGAATCGGGTCCAGCGGCGCCTCGGCGCGGATCAGCTGCTTGAGCGAGCGGCCGGCCAGGTACTCCATCGCGATGTAGTACGTGCCGTCGTACGAGCCTCGGTCGTAGACGCTGACCACGTTGGGGTGCTGCAGGCCCGCGGCCGCCTGGGCCTCGCGCCGGAACCGCTCGACGAACCCCGGATCCTCCGCGAAGCGCTGATACAGGAGCTTGAGCGCGACGTTGCGGCCCAGCTGCTCATCCTCGGCCAGGTACACGTCGGCCATGCCCCCCGATCCGAGACGCGAGACGAGCTTGTAGCGGCTGTCGACGACCGTGCCGGGACCGAGGCCAGCCATCACTTCCCTTCGGCCAGAAGCGTCTGGATCACCGCCTTGGCGATCGGCGCGGCCACCGTGCCGCCGAATCCGCCCTGGGTCTGCGCGATCGTCACCGCGACCGCGACCTTGGGATCCTCCGCGGGCGCGAACCCGATGAACCACGGCTCGGTGAGCCCGGAGCCGGGCGTGCCGATCGAGGCGGTGCCGGTCTTGCCGGCGACCGAGATGCCGCCGAGCTGCGCGGGGGTTCCGGTCCCTTCTTCAACCACACGACGCATCATCTGCGACAGCGCCTGCGCCGTGGAAGGTTTCATGACTTCGTGATACACGCTGGGGTCGACGGTCCTGACGGTGCGCCCGTCCGGGTCGAGCACCTTGTCGATGAAATGCGGCTTCATCAGCGTGCCGTGGTTGGCCACCGCGGCGGCCACCATCGCCATCTGGAGCGGCGTCACGAGCAGGCCACCCTGGCCGATCCCGATGCGGCCGATGTCCTCGAGCGGGCTGCCCTGGACCTTGTAGGGGCGCCCGTTCGGAGCGACCGGGAGGCTCGCCCGGATCTGGCCCGAGGGGTAGTCGAGCGGCGGTTTGTCGTAGAAGCCGAAGCGCTTCATGTAGTCGGTCATCGTCCTGCGGCCGACGTGCTCGGCCACCTGCGCCCACACGGTGTTGACCGAGTAGGTCAGCGCGGTCGTCAGATCGATGTTCCCGAAGCTCTGGTTGTTGTCGTTCTGGAGGGGGACGCCGGAGACCGTCCGCGGCGACTTGCCGTCGAGAACCGAGTTCGGCGTGTACTCGCCGCTGTCGATCGCCGCCGCCGCCGTGACGACCTTGAACGTCGAGCCCGGCGGCCACGCGGCCTGGGTCGAGTTGTTGACCAGACACGACGGGACCTTGCACGCCTTCGGGTCGGGGTTGTTGTTGTCGTAGGTCGGGTTGGCGTACATCGTCAGCACCGCGCCGGTCCTCGGATCGAGCGCGACCACCGAGCCCCCCCGTCCGGCCAGCTCCTGCTCGGCCACCTTCTGGGACTTCGGATCGAGCGTCGTGTACACGTTGTCGCCCACCGGCCGGGGGCTCAGCTGCCCGAAGATCGAGTCCAGGCCGGTCTGCACGCCGCGCAGCTCGGGCCCGGCGGACTGCTCGAGGCCGGCCTGTCGCCCCTGCGCGGCGATCGAGTACCCGACCGCCTGCGAGAACAGATCGCGGGTCGGATAGAAGCGGGTCCACGTGTGCTGCGGCGCCGGGACCGACTCGGCCAGCACGGTGCGGTCGTCGGCCAGGATCTGCCCGCGCTTGATCTGGAGCTCGTCGAGCAGCGTCCGCACGTTGAGCGGGTTGTCGTTGAGCGAGGACGCCTCGAACACCGTCCAGCGCGAGGTGAAGAACACGAGCAGCGCGAACAGCACCACGACCACGCCGAACAGGCGCACGATGGGGCCGCTCACGCCGGCCTCCGCGCCCGATCGGAGATCAGCAGCAGCAGCGCGACCAGCACTAGGTTGGCCACGATCGACGATCCGCCGTAGGAGATGAACGGCAGCGTCACGCCGGTCAGCGGAATCACCCGCGTCACTCCGCCGACGATCACGAATACCTGGAGCGCGAACATCGCGCTCAGTCCCACCGCGAGCAGCGTCGAGAACGAGTCCCGCGCCAGCATCGCGGTCTTGAACCCGCGCGCCACGAACAGCAGGTAGGTGATGAGCACCGCCACCGCGCCGAACAGCCCGAGCTCGTCGGTGATGACCGCGTAGATCATGTCGGTCTGGGGGAACGGCAACAGCGGCCCACCGTTGATCGTCGTCAGCGCCGCGCGTCCGAAGCCCTGCCCGAACAGGCCTCCGGCGGATTGCGCGAACATCGAGTTGGCGACCTGGTAGCTGCCAAGCGGGGCGTGGTACAGCCGCGGGTTGAGCGGATGCAGCCACGTCTCCACGCGGGCGTGGATGTGGGGGATGTGCGTGCCCAGGTACCAGAAGCCGATCGCCGCGGCGACCAGGCCGATCACGACGAACGAGACGCGGTTGGTCGCGACGTAGAGCATCGCCAGCAGGCCGCCGTAGAACATCACCGAGGAGCCGGTGTCGCTCAGCACCACGAGGGTCGCCATCGCGAGCCCCCAGATCACGACCACGGGGCCAAACTGCTTGATCGGCGGCAGCGTGATCCCCAGGAATCGCCGCCCGCCCTGCACGAGCACCTGCCGGGTGTCGCGCAGATAGCTGGCCAGGAAGATGACGAGGCCGATCTTGGCGAACTCGGACGGCTGGAACACGAACAGGCCCGGGATCCGCACGCCGAGGTAGGCGCCGTTGGCGGCGTAGCCGATGCCGGGCAGGCGCGGCAGCACGAGCAGCCCGAGCGAGATGACCACGATGATGTACCGGTAGCGCTCGAGCTTGCGGTAGTCGCGCAGCAGGAGGATCGTCGCAGCGAACAGGATCAGCCCGAGCACGAACCACTGCGCTTGCTGGCGCGCCAGCGTGGGGCTGATGCGGTAGATCATCACCAGGCCGAAGCTGGCCAGCACCGCCACGAGCGGGAACATGTAGGGGTCGGCGCGCGGCAGTGTGATCCGGATGAACACGTGCGCCGCGATGCACAGCCCCAGGAACAGCGCGCCGTAGGTCAACGACACGTTCGAAAGCGCGTTCGAGCGCTGGATGAACACGCCCGCGAAGCCGGCGGTGACGAGCAGCGAAGCCGGAATCAGACCGAGGAGCTCGCGGTTTCGCGCGCTCACCGTCTGCCCCCTGGATGTGCCCTCACCGTGCGGCCTCGGTGCGGTCGCTCACGGCGAGATCCTTCCCTGCTCGAGATCCATCACGAGCGAGGTCGCGTCCGTCTGCGAGCGCAGGTTGTTGTTCAGGAGCTGGGCCCGGCGTACAGGCGGGACCACCGAGGCGGGGACGCCGGAGACGTAGTAGGTCTCGTACAGGGGCACTCCGAACGGGAGGTCGTAAGGCAGGCCGCGGTAGATCGTCACGATCCCTTGGGGGTTGGTGCCGACGAAGTAGAGCTGACGGGTGGCCAGATAGCCGCCGGCGCCGATCAGCGCGAGCACCGTCACCGTGGCCACCAGCGCGGCGACCGGGGTGGCGAAGCGCCGATCGCGCCCTTTCGCCGCCGGCGGACGTGGGGTGAGCCGCCTCATGCCGGTCGGCGGGGTGGAGGGTGTTCTCTTGATTTTTGGTCTAGTGGGTGGCGGGGCCACGGCTACCGCCGTCGAGCCTCGGCCCTCGTCGGCGGCGGACACCGACTCCGTGCCGCCTTCGGACTCGCCGTCGGGCGCCGGCTTGCGCGGGACGGCGACGCCCACCATCGTGTCCTCGGCCGCGACGTCCTCGCCGCCCGCCTCCTCGAGCCGGAACAGGACCACGGTGATGTTGTCCCGGCCGCCCGCCTCGTTGGCCTCGTTGATCAGCGCGTCGGCCGCTGCGTCGAGGTTGTCGTTTGCGGCCAGCGTCTCCCGGACCCGCTCCTCGGAGATCATCGAGGTGAGGCCGTCCGAGCAGAGCAGGACCACGTCACCGGGACGCGCGGGGTAGGTCCAGGTGTCGACCTCGACGTCGGGCTCGGGCCCTAGGGCGCGGGTGATGATCGATCGCTGGGGATGCTCGGCCGCCTGCTCCTCGGTCAGCTTGCCGCGCCGGACGAGCTCGTCGACCAGCGAATGGTCCTGCGTCAGACGCTGGAGCGTCCCGTCACGGAACAGGTAGGCCCGGCTGTCGCCGACGTGGGCGATCGCCACGTGGGCGTCGTCAACGTACGCGGCGGTGAGCGTCGTGCCCATCCCGGCGCGTCCGCGGTCGGCGCGCGAGCGTTCGTAGATCTGGTTGTTGGCCTGCCGCACGCGGGTGGCGAGCCGCTCCTCCGGGCTGCCGTCATCGGGCAGGCCCTGCTCGAACGCCTCGACCGCGATCCGCGAGGCGACCTCGCCGGCCTGCGCGCCCCCCATCCCGTCAGCCACGACGAACACCGGAGCCCGCGCGAACGCGTTGTCTTCGTTGTCGCGCCGCTGCCGGCCCGTGTCGGTCTTGCAGGTGGTGTCTGCCGCGCGGAGCATCATCGGATTCTCACTGTTCGTAGGAGAATTCGCAGTCCCCGATCCGGATCCGGTCGCCTGGATGCAGCGGCTGCGGGCCGGTCAGCTGCTCTTCGTTCAGGTAGGTGCCGTTGGTGGATCCGAGGTCCTCGATCACGACGACGTGGCCCTCCCGCGAGATGCGGGCATGGTGCGAAGAGGCGAACGGATCGTCGAGCCTGATCTCGACGTCTCCGCGGCCGAGAGTAGCGCCACGCGTGGGAATTTCATACGCGCTGCCCGTCTCGTGTCCAGGGGCGCGTTCGACGAGCAGGCGCGGCTCGAACCCGTTGGCGTCCGGCTCGCCGAAATCGGCGGCCGCGTCGTACATGCCGGTCGCGTCGTAGGGCGCCGCGCGGTCGGACCGAACCACCCCGCCCCGGCCGCGGCGCAGGTCGCGCAGCGCGCTCCAGGCCACCCACATCAGGAACAGGTACAGGACGATGAGGAAGCCGAACTTCAGACCTACTGAGACGGGCGCGAGCATGGCGGCGGGGATTACTCCAGGGTGAACGTCAGCACCGAGGCGCCAAGCTCGATCTCGTCGCCGGGCCGGAGCACCTCGGAGCCCTCGACCCGGCGCCCGTTGAGCTGCGAGCCGTTGGTCGAGCCGAGGTCGTTGATGACCCACGAGCCACCCCTCGGCCGGATCTCGGCGTGCTGGCGCGACACGTTCGGATCGCTCAACACGACATCGGCCTGCCGGCCGCGTCCAATCGTGGCGCCGCCCGGGCTGATCACCACGCGCTTGCCGTCGATCAGCAGCAACGCCGTCTGCGCCCGGGCCCGGCCGCGCTCCTCGAGCGGCTCGGACACCCGCTCGGCGTTCGAGTAGACCATCGTGCGCCCGGACTGGGCGTCCGGCGGCGTGCTGACCGGCTCGTCGTCGGGCTGGGCGACCCGCGTCTGGATCCCGAACTCGCCCAGTCCGAGCCGGTCGTCGGTCTCGAACTCGATTACCGGCCGCGACAGCAGCGTCAGGCGCTCCCGTCGGGCGTGCTCGAGCAGGTAGCCGGCCAGCTCGGCGGTCAGCGCCGCCTCGTACCCGGCAAATCGCTCGCGATCGCGGGGGGAGAGGAACACCCGGTACTCGTTCGGCGCGTAGGTTCGCGAGACCGAGAAGGACTTGTGCTCCTCCATCTCGCGGGCGAGCTTGCGCGCGATCTCGACCGGGCGGACCTCGGACCGGAAGGCACGGCTGAACGTGCCCTCGACCAGGCCGGCAATCTTGTGTTCCAGACTCTTCAAAACGCTCATGGGCGCGCCTCGACATCGCGTCGCAAGCCGGATCCATGCTACGACGTTGGCGGGGATTCTTTCGCCGCCCGAACCCTTCGCAAACGCGCTGCCAATCCTCTCGTGACAAGCGCCACAAGCGCGCCGACGAACGCGCCCAGCAGCGCCTCCGCGGTTGGTGCCCGGCCACCCATGCGCGCCGCCAGCGCCGTGCCGAGGCCCAGCGCGACGGCCCACAGCGCCAGGCGCACCGCCTCGAGGGCCGGCCATCGGGGGCTCCGGGTCCACGGCAGGGTGAGCGCCGCCAGCGCCCAGACGCCGCACGCCACGAGCGTTCCGGGGTCGACGCCGCCGGTCCAGAGCGCCGTGCATAGACATCCGGTTGCGGCGAGCACCACTCTCCGGTGTGCGCGCCCGGTGAGCCCGGCCAGCGCGGGCCACGCCGTTGCGATCCCCAGACCCGCGAGGCACGCGGTGAGCGCCGCCGTCACACTCCCCGCGAGGACGACCCGCAGCCAGGCGATTCGCCGCCCGGCGCGCCGCGGCTCGTCCGGCGTCTGCGCCGCACCGAAGTCACGCGTCTGCCCTTCCCGTCGCTCCGTTCGCGTCGGCCACGGATCCGCAACGACCCCGGGCTCGTCACCAACTTCTCCGACCGCCGCGATCAACGCGGCCCGGAGCCCGTCGAGCGTCCCGCGCTCGCCTGGGCGTGGGCGCAGCGCAAGGTCGATGGCCCGCCCAAGCTCGCGAGGGAGGTCCCGGCGCTGGCGGCGCAGCGGCGGCAGGTGCATCCCGGCTCGCCGCGCGGGCGCTCCGGTCCGCCGGATCGGGTTCACGCCGCTCAGGCCCTCGTACAGGACGAGCGCCAGCGAGAACAGATCGGCGGACGCTCCGGCCGGCAGCCCCTGAGCCTGCTCGGGGGCCATGTACGCGGCGGTTCCGATCACGTCCCCGGGACGGGTCAGCGAGTCCCCGCCGTGAACGCGCGCGACGCCGAAGTCGGTCAGGCGCGCGAGCTGCGACGGGGTGGTCGGGTGGTCCGGGACGAGCACGTTGGAGGGCTTCACGTCTCGGTGCACCACGCCATGGGCGTGGGCGTGGGCCAACGCGTCGCACAGCGCGATACCGATCTGCACCAGGTCGCGGTCCGACAGCCGGCCGTCCGCGAGCAGTGCGTCGAGCGTCGTCCCGCGGACCAGCTCGGAGACCAGATAGGCCCCCTTGTCGTCGACCGCCGCCTCGTACAGCGTGACGATGCCCGGATGCGCGAGCCGGGCCGCCGCTCGTGCCTCTCGCTCGAACCGGCCGCCGACCACGCCGTCCCGCGGGAGGATCTTGACCGCGACCTCGCGGTCGAGCCGCTCGTCGTGGGCCAGCCAGACGGTGGCGAAGCCGCCCGTGCCGAGACGGCGGCGCAGGCGGTAGCGGCCGAGCACGACCGGCGCGTCCGGCCCGACTCGGCGCGTGGTCGGCTCTGGATCGAGCCGGCGCACCGTCGGGGCGTCCGAGGCATGGGGAATCCGCGTTCGCACCCGCCCCTTTTCGAGGCCGGGAGCGCCTTCCCCTGCGGGCGCAAGCGTTCAGGCGCGTCTTACCGCCGTCTCGCCGGTCATACTGACCGTTCACAATTCCGCCAAGGAGCGAGCAGCGTGTCGTTCTTCGACGAGCCGGAGGAGACTCGTACAGAGCCGCGGACGGCGCCGCGTAGACGCCGTTCGAGTGGAGGCGGCCGACGCCCGGGGCCGCCGGCAGCAGGCCAGACGATCCTCGTGCGCCGGATCGTCCTCGCCGTCGTCGTCGTGGTCGCGATCGTGCTGATCGCGGTGCTCGTCAACAGCTGCGAGGTCAACGCGCGCAACAGCGCGCTGGAGGACTACAACAACAGCGTCGCGTCGCTCAACGGCCAGTCGGTCAACACCGGCACGAACTTCTTCAACGCCCTGACGGGCCCGACCACCGACCCGACCGCGCTCCAGCACACCCTGAACACCACGGCCAACGACGCGGCAAGCGAGCTCAGCAAGGCCAAGGGGATCAGCACGCCCGACGAGGTCAAGGGTGCGCAGCAGGACTTCGTGAGTGCGATGCAGATGCGCGCCGACGGGATCAAGAACGTCGCCGCCCAGATCCAGCCCGCGCTCCAGTCCCAGACGGCCAAGGACGCCGTCAACACGATCGCGGCCGAGATGGCGAAGTTCTACGCCTCGGACGTGCTCTACAAGAGTTACGCGGTGCCGCAGATCATCGGCGCACTCCGCGGGGCCGGGATAACCGTCGGCGGGCTCGGTGGCCAGCAGGTCAACTCGAGCCAGTTCCTGACCTCGATCGACTGGCTCAACCCGACCGAGGTGGCCAAGGCACTGCACGTCTCGCTGCCAACGCCCGCGGGCAACAAGCCGATCGCGCCGGGCCTCCACGGCCACCAACTGAACTCGGTCAGCCTGGGCGGAACCACGCTGCAGACCGGGTCGACCAACCAGATTCCCGCCAGCCCGGCCCCGACCTTCACGCTCAACTTCGCCAACACGGGAGAGAACACCGAGACCAACGTGAAGTGCAAGGTCACCATCGCCGGATCGAACGTCAGCGGGCAGGCGATCGTGCCCCAGACCACGAAGGGCGAGTCGACTCACTGCGACGTGACCCTCACCAGCGTCCCACCCAAGGGATCCCACCAGGCCACCGCGACGATCGAGCCCGTCCCCGGCGAGAAGACCACGTCGAACAACTCGATGACCTTCCCGGTGACGTTCCAGTAGACGGGCGCACGCGGTCGCGAACGCGGGCGTGACCGTATCCTGTCTGCGGTGCACAACCTCACGAGCACCGCTGGAATCGTGGCGATGGCAGCCGGCGCCGTCGCCCTGCTGGCCCTCCTGTTCTGCGGGGTGCTCGGGCTCAAGCTCCGGCGCCTGCGCGCTGCGCAGCGCATGATCCTGGGCGCCGGCGAGCAGGACATCGTGGCGCACGCCGCGTCGCTCCAGGAGCAGTTCGAAGCGCTGTCGGATTACGTCCAGGACGCGGCCGAGCGACTCGACGGCCGGATGACCACGGCCGAGCGCCGGATCGACCACGCGGTGGCCTATCGCGCGCTGATCCGCTACGACGCTTACGGCGAGATGTCCGGCCGCCAGTCCACGTCGATCGCGCTGCTCGACGCCAACCGCTCAGGCGTGATCCTGTCCTCGATCCACCACCGAGACCAGGCCCGGCTGTACGCCAAGGAGGTCGTCGAGGGCAAGCCCGAGCTCGAGCTCTCGCCCGAGGAGGACGAGGCGATCCGCCGTGCGCTCGAGGCCGACGGCCGGCAGCAGTCGGGATAACAGGATCCGCTCCGCCGGATGCGCGTCGCCTACTTCGGGCCGGAGGGCACCTTCACCCAGGAGGCCCTGATCAGCGCCACGGCCGGCCAAGACGGCCTGGAACTGGTACCGCAACCGACAATCTACGACACGGTCATGGCCGTCCACTTCGGGTCGGCCCAGCGGGCGCTCGTCCCGATCGAGAACTCGCTCGAGGGATCGGTCAACGCCACCCTCGACGCGCTGGCGATGGAGACCGAGGATGTGGCGATCGTCGGCGAGGTGATCCATCCGATCCGCCACTGCCTGATCGCGCGGACTGCGCTCGAGCTGTCCGAGATCGAGACCGTCGTGTCGCATCCCCAGGCGACGGCGCAGTGCGCGCGCTTCATCCGATCGCGGCTGCCCGGCGCCACCGTGCTCGCCGGTAGCTCGACCGCCGAGGCGGTGCGGACGGTGGCCGAGCACGACGGGCCCTGGGCGGCGCTCGGCAACCGCCTGGCCGCCGAGCGCTACCGCTGCCAGGTGCTGCGGGCGGGCGTCGAGGACGTGTCCGACAACGAGACGCGGTTCGTGTGGCTCGGGCCACTCGGCGCGCCACCGGGAGGGCCCGGCTCGCCCGAGCAGCCACTCGGTCCGTGGAAGACCGCCGTGGTGTTCTGGGGCGTCGGGTCCGAGGCGCCGGGCTGGCTCGTGCACTGCCTGTCCGAGTTCGCCAACCGCGAGGTCAACCTGACGCGGATCGAATCGCGGCCGCGCAAGCAGGGCCTTGGGCGCTACATGTTCTTCCTGGACCTCGAGGGCCGCGACGTCGAGCCGCACGTCGCCGACGCGCTCGCCGGCCTACGCGCGCACGTCGAGGTGCTGCGGGTGCTCGGGTCGTTCCCCGCGGCGGCGGCGTAGCTCGCCGCCATCCGGGCCTGCACTCCCCGGCCCTCGGGGCAGTGTGAGCATCATGTGAAGCGGGTGGGTGCACCGCGTGAACCGAATCGGGTCCGTTGTACGCGTCGGTAAACTGGCGCCAGCCATGCCCTCATCAGCACCAGCGCCAGCGTGGTCCGCGTCGCTTCCAGAGCACCAGCGACGCGGACGTGAGGTTGGCCGGGTGCTCGTATTGAACGCCACGTACGAGCCGATCAATGTCTGTACGGTGCGGCGCGCGGTCGTGCTCCTCCTCAAGGAGAAGGCGGAGGTCATCGAGCACAGCGACTGGGAACTGCACTCGGCGACCCAGTCGATGTCGCGGCCGGTCGTCATCCGGCTGGTCAGCTACGTGCGGATCCCGCGCGACACGCACCGCCGCAAGATCACGCGCCGAGCGGTGTTCGCGCGCGACAACTGGACCTGCCAGTACTGCGGCTCGCGGTCCAACCTGACCGTCGACCACGTGATCCCACGGTCCAAGGGCGGCGGCTCGAGTTGGGACAACATCGTCGCATCGTGCGCGCCGTGCAACCGGCGCAAGGGCGACGCGCTCCTGCGCCAGGTCGGGATGCGGCTGGCCAAGCAGCCGCGCACGCCAAACCCCAACGTGTTCATCCACGTCGCGAGCCCGACGATCCCGGTCGCCTGGCAGCAGTACCTGGCGGCGTAGCCTTTCAAGGCGGCATGTCCGCCGGCGTGATCGTCGGCGGCGCCACGTGCCTGGTCGGACTGGCGCTTCCGACCTGAGGCGCCGGAAACCTCCGTTAAACGCGTGAAGGGCGCCGTCGACACGACGCCCTTCACAATCTTGGCTGGCATCACCGATGCGAGCTGGTGCGTGCCGGAGGGACTAATCCCGGCACTCGCGCCGGCGGTGTCTCGGGGGGACTCCGCTAAGCGGGGTCAGCCTCCGACCTAGCGGCCGGACACCTCCAGGGTCCCGCAAGGACTTTCAGACAGTCGGACCACCTCCTTTCTCTGGTGATGATCAGATTAGCGAATGGGGCGGGGGACCTGAAAGGGCTGGACTGCAGATTGGTCCGCGGGAGGGCGCCGGCAACGCGACCGCCGCCTGCCGTCACACCGACCCGCCGGCCTCGAGCACTCGGGCCGACGTGGGCGCCACCTCGACCGTGTCGCGCCCGGCGGCCTTGCCGACGTACAGAGCGCGGTCGGCGCGGGTCACGAAATCGTCCATCCCCTCGCCGTGCCATTCGGCCATCCCGATCGTGACCGTCACCGCCAGCCCGTGCGCCCGGGCCTCGTCGGGCTGATCCGCGACCAGCGCGGCGCGGAGGCGGTCCGTGGCGCGGAGCGCGCCTTCCTCGTCGGTCCCGGTCAGGACGATCAGGAACTCTTCGCCGCCCCACCGGCCGATCGCGTCCTCGGCTCGCAGGGCGCCGTTCAGGACCCGGGCGGTGTGAGCGAGCACCGCGTCGCCGGTGCGGTGACCGAGGCGGTCGTTGATGCTCTTGAAGTGATCGACGTCGAGCACGAGCAGCGACAGGGACAGCTCGTGCCGGCGCGCCGCGCTCAGCGCGTCGTGCAGGAACTCCTCGATCGCCCGGCGGTTGCGCAGGCCGGTCAGCGGGTCGACCGCCGCCAGCCGGGCCAGTTCAGCGTTGAGCGCGGTCAACTGGGTGCGCCGCCGCGCCAGGCTGGCGATCAGGGTGATAATGGCCAGGCCGGCCACCGTCAGGCCGGCCAGCGCCAGCCACGCGAGCCATCGGCCGGCGCCGTTGAGGAATCCGTAGAGCTGGTCCGCCGGGACGGTCACGTCGATCCGCCACGAGGTTCTCGCCACCGGCGCGGTGAAGCCCACGAGCTCACCGCTGTGCCCACCCATCCGGCTGGATACGAGACGCCCACCGTGGGCGTCGATCAGCTCGGCCCGCCATCCGGACATCGCGAGCAGGTGGTTGACGACTGTCGGCAGCACGGTCTGGCCCATCGCGTAGGCCCCGCTGAACACGCGCGGGCCTGCAGCGGCCTCGAAGCCGACGGCGAAGCGGATCGCCGGCACGCCGTGGAGCTGGGCCAGGGAGACTCTGCCCGGCTGCACGGACTGGCCGTGCGAGCCGGTCAGGACGGGGTCGCTCAGACCAAGCGCGGACGCCACCTGGCGAAGCTCAGCGGGGCTGACGCGCGGCCCCGCGAGCAGGCTCTGCGCCGCCGCTCGCTCCCTGGTGAGCAGGTCACTCGCGTAAATCGAGACAAACGACGCCGCGTACCGGGTCCTGGCGTCGACCCGGGCGGCGACCTGCCGACGGCTCGCGTCCTGCGAGGTGTCCAGCGCCCAGGCGGCGATACCCATCGCCACGAGCCAGGCGACCACGAACAACGCGGTCACCGACCCCAGACCCCACCGCGCCTTCGTCCGCCGCCGCCCTGATCCCATTTGACCGCTTATCGGTACGTCCGGAGCGGCGCTTAAGCAATCCGGGCCCGGCCCGTGTTGATTTCCTACATCTCGTCGTCTTCGGCGACCGGTGCGGCGGTCGCCGTCTCGGACTCGACCACGAGCGCCACCGCGCTGACCTTGTCCTCATCGCGGATGTTCATCACGCGGACGCCGGTGGCGGCCCGGCCCTGTTGGCTGATCCCGCGCACCGCCGTGCGCTGGACCATGCCCTCCTGGGAGATGAACACCAGCTCCTGGTGCTCGCGGACCACCAGCGCGCCGCCGAGCGCGCCCTTGCTTTCGGTGAGCTTGATCGTCATGACACCCTTGGCGCCGCGCGACGTCTTGCGGTACTGGTCGATCCGGGTGCGCTTGCCGTAGCCGTTCTCGGTGACGACGAGCAGCTCCTGATCGTCGCGGGCGACGTCCATCGCGATCACCTCTCCGTCATCGCCAACGTCCATGCCGCGGACCCCACTTGTGTCGCGGCCCATCGCGCGGGCGTCGGACGCGGCGAACCGAACCGTGAGCCCCGCCCGCGACACCATGATCACCTCGTCACCGTCATCGACACGACGCACCGCGATCAGCTCGTCGTCGTCGCGGATGTTGATCGCGATGATGCCGTCGGCCTTGATCGGCGTGTTGTACGCGCCGAACTCGGTCTTCTTGACCATGCCGTTGCGGGTGGCGAACACCAGGTACTTGCTCTCGCCGAAGTCGCGCGTGGCCAGCACCGACTGCACGCGCTCGCCCTCGCGCAGCGGCAGCAGGTTGACCAGCGCCCGGCCGCGCGCGGTCCGCGAGGCCTCGGGCAGCTCGTAGACCTTGAGCCGGTAGACCTTGCCGCGGTTAGTGAAGAACAGCAGGTAGTCGTGGGTGGAGGAGACGAACAAGTGCTCGATGTAGTCGTCGTCCTTCATCTCCATTCCGGTCACCCCGACGCCACCGCGGCGCTGCTGGCGGTAGGTCGACAGCGGCAGCGACTTGATGTAGCCGGAGTGCGTGATCGAGATGACCATCTGCTGATCGGCGATCAGGTCCTCGATGTCGATCTCGCCCTCGGCGTGGACGATCTCGGTGCGGCGGTCGTCGCCGTAGGTCTCGGCGATCTCCGACAGCTCCTCCTTGATCAGCGCAAGCACCTTGCTCTCGTCGCCGAGGATCTCGCGCAGCTCCTTGATCCGCTCGATCAAGTCCTTGTGCTCCTGCTTGATCTTGTCGGCCTCGAGCGCGGTCAGCCGGCTCAGGGTCAGCTGCAGGATCGCCTGGGCCTGTACCACGGTCAGCTCGAAGCGCTCGACCAGCCCGGTCCGCGCCACCTCGGGCGTCTGGGAACCGCGGATCAGCGCGATCACCTCGTCGAGGTTGGCGAGCGCGATCAGCAGGCCCTCCAGCACATGGGCGCGCTCCTCGGCCCGGCGCAGCTCGTACTGCGTGCGGCGGACGATGACCTCGCGCTGGTGGTCGACGTAGTGGCCGATCACCTCGCGCAGCGACAGCGTGCGCGGCACGTTGTCCACGAGCGCGACCATGTTCACGCCAAACGTCTGCTGCATCGGCGTGTGCTTGAACAGCTTGTTGAGCACCACCTTGGGGATCGCATCGCGCTTGAGCTCGATCACGATCCGCATGCCGTTGCGGTCGGACTCGTCGCGGATGTCGGTGATCTCGGAGAGCTTCTTGTCGTGGACGAGCGTGGCGATCTTCTCGATCACGCCGCCTTCGCCGCCCTTGCGGACCAGGAAAGGCAGCTCCGAGACGATGATCGCCTCCTTGCCCTGGCCGATCGGCTCGATGTGCGCCTTGGCCTGGATGCGGACTCGCCCGCGGCCGGTGGCGTACGCGTCGCGGATGCCGTCCCGCCCGAGGATCGTGCCCGCGGTCGGGAAGTCGGGTCCCTTGATGTGCTTCATCAGACCCTCGACGTCGATATCGGGGTCGTCGATGTACGCCAGCGTCGCCGCGACCACCTCACGCAGGTTGTGCGGCGGGATGTTTGTCGCCATCCCGACCGCGATCCCGGAGCCGCCGTTGACCAGCAGGTTCGGGAAGCGAGCAGGCAGCACGAGCGGCTCCTGCTTGGAGCCGTCGAAATTGGGCGCGAAGTCGACCGTCTCCTGGTCGATGTCGCGCAGCATCTCGGTGGCGAGCGGGTCGAGCCGGGCCTCGGTATATCTCATCGCGGCCGCCCCCCAGCCGTCGATGTTCCCGAAGTTCCCGTGCCCGTCGACCAGCGGATAACGCATCGAGAAGTCCTGCGCCATCCGCGCGAGCGAGTCGTAGATGGGCGAGTCCCCGTGGGGGTGGTACTTGCCCATCACCTCGCCCACGATCGTGGCGCACTTGACGTGCCGACGGGGCGGGCGCAGGCCCAGCTCGTTCATCGCGAACAGGATGCGGCGGTGGACCGGCTTCAGGCCATCGCGGACGTCGGGCAGTGCCCGCCCGACGATCACCGACATGGCGTAGTCGAGGTACGCGGAGCGCATCTCCTCCTCGAGCCCGCGAGGCTCGATGTTGCCGCCGCTGATGGTGTCGATCGATGCCATTGGTCAGTCCTCCTACGTGTCCAGCGTGGCGAGCCGCGCGTTCTCTTCGATGAACGCGCGTCGCGGCTCGACCTGGTCGCCCATCAGCATCGAAAACACCATGTCGGCCGACGCCGCGTCGTGCATGGTCACCTGCACGAGCGTCCGGGTGGCCGGGTCCATCGTGGTCTCGCGGAGCTCATGGGCGTCCATCTCGCCAAGGCCCTTGAAGCGGTAGTACTCGATCCCGCGCTGCGCGATCGCTAGCACCGCTTCGCGCAGGTCGTCAAAGGTCGGAGCGTCCTTGCTGTTCTCGCCGAGCGCCACGTGGAACGGCGGCGTACCGACGAGCTCGACCAGCTCTTTGTGCACGCTGGCCAGCTGGTGATAGTCATCGGCTTCGAGCGTCGCGCGCGGGATGGTGTGCGTGGTGGACAGCCCGCTCTTGGCCTCGATCGTGCGGATCACGACGTCGTGCTCGTTCTCGGATAGCAGTTCGAGGTGGTAGGCGTCCCCGTTCTGGCCGTCCTTGGCGATGTGGCGCAGCAGCCCGTCGACGTCCGTTATCTGCTCCTCGAGCAGCCTCGCCTGCTGGAGGAAGTTGATCACGCCGTGGCCATGCTCCGCGCGCAGCGTCGAGGCCCAACCGTCGTACTGCTTGAGTAGCCGGTTGAAGCGCTTCCAACGCACGTCGGTCAGCTTCAACTGCCTGTTGTGGCGATCGAAGATGTCGATCTTCTCGAACTTGTCGCCGAGCAGGATGTCCTCGAGCTCGGACTCGCGCTCGATGTAGCGGTGCTTCTGGCCCTTGGTCAGGCGGTACAGCGGCGGCTTGGCGATATAGACGTAGCCGGCCTCGATCAGCGGCTGCATCTCGCGGAACAGCAGCGTCAGCGCGAGCGTCCGGATGTGGGCGCCGTCGACGTCCGCGTCGGTCAGCAGCACGATCTTGTGATAGCGCGCCCTGCCGATGTCGAACTCGTCACGTACCCCGGTGCCGATCGCGGTGATCAGCGCCTGCACCTCGGTGTTGGCGAGCACCTTGTCGATGCGGCTCTTCTCGACGTTCAGGATCTTCCCGCGCAGCGGGAGGATCGCCTGCGTGCTGCGGTCGCGGGCGCTCACCGCCGAGCCGCCGGCCGAGTCGCCCTCGACGACGAACAGTTCCGCCAGCGACGGGTCCTTGACGGAGCAGTCGGCCAGCTTCCCGGGCAGGGCCGAGTTCTCGAGCGCGGACTTGCGCCGCGTCAGGTCCCGCGCCTTGCGCGCGGCGGCGCGAGCCCGCGCTGCGTCGACACTCTTGCGGATCACCCTCCGGGCGTCCTGGGGATTCTCTTCCAGCCACTCGGTCAACCGGGCGTAGACGACCGAGTGCACGAAGCCCTGCATCCCCGGGTTACCGAGCTTGGTCTTGGTCTGGCCCTCGAACTGAGGGTCGGTCAGCTTGGCCGAGATCACCGCGGTGAGGCCCTCGCGGACGTCTTCGCCGGTGAGGTTGTCGTCCTTCTCCTTGAGCTCGCCCTTGTCCTTGGCGTAGTTGTTCAGCGCGTTAGTCAGAGCCGAACGGAAGCCACTCAGGTGCGAGCCGCCCTCGATCGTGTTGATGTTGTTGGCGAACGAGAACACGGACTCCTGGTAGGAGGAGTTCCACTGCATGGCGACCTCGACCTGACCCTCGTCGCTCTCACCCTCGAACGAGATGACCTTGTTGGTGATCGGGTCCTTGTTGCGGTTGAGGTAGTTGACGAAGTCGACGATCCCGCCCTCGTAATGGAACTCGGCCTTGTGCCCCTCGCCGCGCTTGTCGACCAGCGCGATCCGCAGGCCGCGGGTCAGGAACGCCGTGTCGCGCATGCGCTCCTCGAGCGTCGCGAAGTTGAAATCGAGCGTCTCGAAGACGTCGGCGTCGGGCCAGAACGTGATCGTGGTTCCGGTCTCCTTGGTCGGCTCGCCCTTCTGCAGCTCGCCCAGCGGCTTTCCGCGCTCGAAGGATTGGGTCCAGACGAACCCGTCGCGGCGCACCTCGACATCGAGGCGCTCGGACAGCGCGTTGACGACCGATACGCCGACCCCGTGCAGGCCACCGGAGACCTTGTAGCCGCCGCCCTCGCCGAATTTGCCGCCGGCGTGCAGCACGGTGAGCACCACCTCGACCGCCGGCTTCTGCTCCTTCTCCATGATCGCCACGGGGATTCCGCGACCGTCGTCGAACACCGTGACCGAGTTGTCCGGATGGATCGTGATGCGGACGTTGTCGGCATAGCCCGCGAGTGCCTCGTCGACCGAGTTGTCCACGACCTCATACACCAGGTGGTGCAACCCGCGCTCGCCGGTCGACCCGATGTACATGCCCGGTCGCCTGCGTACGGCCTCCAGGCCCTCCAGGACCGTGATGTCCTGTGCGTCGTAGCTGCCCTGGTTCTGGTTGTTAGGGCGCCCTGTGGCGCCATCGTCAATTGCCAACGATCCTCCGATGACATCGAGACGCCCCGGTTCCGCGCAACCTGGCGCGCGCCGGGGCGTCGAAGATTGTGCACATAAGTCTAGCACAGCGGGGGGTCGAAACCGCCCCCGCACCCGTAGCGTTTTGCCTGCAAACCTCGCAAAACGGCAAGGATTTGCAGGGCCGTGATTAAGAGTTAGCAGAAGCCGAACAGCAGTGCGTCGCGCGCGCCTGAGGGGCGCGGGCGTGGACCGGCGCCTCGTGGCCCGACGGACACCCCGACGCTCAACTTTTCGGCGGCCGCGCCGATGCTTGTGCGAAGGGCTGCCGGCGAGCCGACGTCGGCGCTTTGAGGGATGACCGCGCAGACCGCCACCGAACCCCAGCCCAAGTCCTCGTCTCGCTTGGCGCGAGCGATCGCTGCTGCCCGCGGGCTGCATCCGGTGTGGGGCTTGAATGTCGCCGTGATCGCGGCCGCCGCCGCGTTGTACGCCGGTCCCGTACACGGTCTCCCGCCGCTCGCGCACCCCCACCTGCCGTGGTGGTCGATCGCGATCGCCTTCGCGATCGCCGAGCGCTGCGTGGTTCACCTTCACTTCCGCCGCGGCGCCCACTCGTTCTCGCTTGGCGACATCCCGCTCGTGTTCGGGCTGATCTTCTGCTCCTCCGAGTCGTTCATCGTCGGCTGCCTGCTCGGCTGCGGGCTCGTGCTGCTGTTCGATCGCCGGCTACCGCCGGTGAAATTCGTCTTCAACATGGGCCAGCTCGCGTTGCACGCGTGCATCGCGCTGCTGGTCGTCCACGCGCTGGCGCCCGCGGCAGGCGTGGTCGACACGCGAACGTGGGTGTCGGCGCTGATCGCGACCCAGGTCTCCGCGCTGGTCGGCTCCTCGCTGATCCTGGCCGCGATCTCGCTCTCGGAGGGTTTCGTCAAACTGCGGACGCTGGTCCACATGCTCTCGATGGATCTGGTCGTGACGACCAGCAACGCGAGCCTCGGCCTGTGCGGCGCGGTCATCACCGCCGCCGATCCGCACGCCCTACCGCTGCTCCTGATCCCCGCGGCCACCCTGTTCGCGGCCTACCGCGCGTACCTGTCCGAGCGCGAGCGGCACAAGCGCCTGGAGTTCCTCTACGAGGCGAACCGGACGCTCGCGCGCTCGCGCGAGATCGCCGACGCGCTCGAGGGGCTGCTCATGCGCTCGCTCGAGGCGTTCCGCGCCGAGCTCGCGGAGATCATCTTGTTCGGCTCCGAGGAGAACCCCTCGCTACGGACGCTGGTCGGGCCGGGCAACTACCGCGAGCTGATGGAGCCGGTCGACTCCGAGGTCGCCGACGAGCTGCGCGTGCTGCTCGAGCGCAGCGGCGGCGCGATCACGGTCGACCGGCCGTTCGGCGGCGGCCGGTTGCAGCGGTATCTCGAGTCGCGCGGAGTGACCCACGCGGTCCTGGCGCCGCTGCCCGGCGAGGAGCGCGTGATCGGTGCCATCATGCTCGCCAACCGCTTTGGCGTGGTCCGTTCCTTCGATCACGACGACCTGCGGCTGCTCGACACCCTCGCGGGCAACGCCAGCGTCGCCCTCCAGTACGACCGGCTCGAACAGGCGGTGCTCCAGCTAAGCGTGCTCCAGGAGCAGCTCCATCACCAGGCCTACCACGATCCGCTGACCAACCTGGCCAACCGGTCGCTGTTCAGCGACAAGGTCAGGGACGCGATCGCCGAGAGACGCGGCGAGCTCGCCGTTCTGTTCATCGACCTCGACGACTTCAAGACGGTCAACGACAGCCTCGGGCACGCCGCGGGTGACGAGCTGCTCGTCGCGGTCGCCTCGCGCCTACGCGCTTGCCTGCGACCCGAGGACGTGGTCGCGCGTCTGGGCGGCGACGAATTCGCGGTGATGGTCGAGGACGCGCATGACGCGCAGGACGCCGCGGTCAAGGTCGCGCGCCGAATCATGGAGGCGTTCGTCCTGCCGGTCGGCGTCGGGTCGGAGAGCGTTGCGGTCTACGTCAGCGTCGGCATCGCCGCCAGCCACGGCGGCGAGTTTTCGGCCGAGGAGCTCATCCGCGACGCCGACGTGGCCATGTACAAGGCCAAGACCTCGGGCAAGGGCCAGTTCGAGGTGTTCCACCCGAGCATGGGCGCCGCGGTGCTCGAGCGCCATGGTTTGAAGGAGGAGTTGCGGCTCGCGATCGAGCGCCAGGAGCTCACGCTGTACTTCCAGCCGATCGTCGACCTCGACACCTGCCGCCTGGTCGCCGAGGAGGCGCTGGTGCGCTGGAAGCATCCGCGCCGAGGCGTCGTCGGGCCCGCGGAATTCGTGCCCCTGGCCGAGGAGACCGGGCTGATCCTGTCGCTCGGCCAGTACGTGCTCGAGGAGGCGTGTCAACAGGCGCGTCGGTGGCAGGCCCAGGCCGGAGACGACCCGGAGGGCGCCGGCGAGATCGCGGTCCACGTCAACCTGTCCGCCGTCGAGCTGCGCGACCCCGAGCTGGTCTCCCGCGTCCGGGCCACCCTCGACGAGGCCGGGGTCGACCCCCGCAGCCTCGTGTTCGAGATCACCGAGACCGTCCTGCTCGACGACACCGAGCGCGTCTCGGCCACGATCGGCGAGCTGCGCGAGCTCGGGGCGCGCTTCGCCCTCGACGACTTCGGCACCGGCTATTCCTCGCTCAGCTACCTCCACACCTTGCCGTTCGACATGCTCAAGATCGCCAAGTCGTTCGTCGACGGCCTGGGCCGCGGCGGCCGGGAGGCCTCGTTCGTGCGCATGATCATCGAGCTTGCCCGCACCCTCGGGGTGACCGTCATCGCCGAGGGCATCGAGGAGTACGAGCAGGTCACCGCGCTGGTCGCACTCGAATGCGACCTCGGCCAGGGCTTCTACCTCGGCCGGCCCGAGCCCGTGCGCGCGGAGCTCGGGCTCCCCCGCGCCGCCTGACGCGCTATTGCACAAGAAACGTGTCGGTTCACGCTCATACATCTGTCCAGTAACTATCAGGTCCCAGCGCTGGGCGGCCGATGAACCCCGCAACAAGGACTGACTCAGGGCAAACCCGTCGCGAGACGGGGACGCAAAGCCAGGGGTCTCACACGCCAGTGAGATCGCCCAGCCGCCAGTTCGAATCGTAAATTAGACTGCTCAGGGCAAACCCGTCGCGAGACGGGGACGCAAAGCCAGGGGTCTCGCAAGGAAGCGAGACGGCCCAGCCGCCAGTTTCGAGTCACTGGTAAGTGGTTTCGCGACATGGAGGTTGCCCTGATATGACACGTTCTGTCCACATCGTCGAGCGCATGCGGTGGATGTCCGCGCTCGCCGGCGCTGCCGTACTGGCGCTCGCGGCCGGCCTCGTGCTCGCCCTCGCGAGCGGACAGGTGCAGGCCGGTCCCGCCGCCGCGCCCATCGGCGGTTCTTCCGCTCCGCTCGACCCGCGCATCGCGACGCTGGCCCAGCAGCACCCGACTCGGGTTCTCGAGGCCATCGTCCAGTTCAACGCGCCGGTGAGCGAGGCCAAGGCTCAGGCGGACACGCGCGGCCATGGTCGCGTCATCGGCAACCTGCCGATCATCCACGGCCTGGCCATTCGCGCGACCGCCGCACAGGCGCGGGCACTGGCGGCCAATCCCGACGTACACGCGATTTCGCTGAACGGCACCGTGACGACGCAGAGCCTGCCGCGCGGCGGGCGCCTTCCGTTCATGCCCGGTAGCCCGGGCGTCTCGGCTGCTCAGCTGCAGACAACGTACGGCCAGACCCTCGGCGTGACCCCGCTGTGGAACTACGGCGTCACCGGGACCGGCGTCGGCGTGGCCGTGATCGACACCGGGATCGACGGCGCGCTGCCGGACTTCGCCTCGGCCGACGGCAAGCACTCGCGCGTGATCGTCAGCGCGGTCGACAACCCGAACGCCACGACCGCCACCGACAGCTATGGACACGGCACCGACGTGGCCGGCATCATCGCCGGCAACCGCGCCAGCTCTGACCCGCTCCACGGTCAGTACGTCGGGGTGGCGCCGAACGCCAACCTGATCTCGATCAAGGTCTCCGACGAGGCGGGCGCCACCAACGTCCTCGACGTGATCTACGGCCTGCAGTTCGCGGTCGAGCACCAGTCGCAGTACAACATCCGCGTCATCAACATGTCAGTCGACTCGTCGACGCCGCAGTCGTACAAGACCGATCCGCTCGACGCGGCGGTCGAGGCCGCTTGGCTGCACGGGATCGTCGTGGTCGCCTCCGCGGGCAACCGTGGCGCCACTCCGGGCGCCGTGCAGTACTCGCCGGCCAACGACCCGTACGTGATCACGGTGGGTGGAATCGACGAGCACGGCACGGCCAACCCGGCCGATGACACCGTGGCGTCGTGGTCGAGCCAAGGAACGACCCAGGACGGGATCCAGAAGCCGGACGTGTACGCCCCGGGCGCGCACATCGTGTCGGTGCTCGCGCCGAACAGCCAGTTCGCCAGCAGCAGTTGCAACTGCGTCCTGCCGGGCGGGCAGTACATCGCCACGAGTGGAACGTCGATGGCCGCGCCGATGATCGCGGGCCTCGCCGCCGACCTGCTCCAGGTCCACCCTGGGTGGACGCCGGACCAGGTCAAGGGTGACCTCATCAGCAACGCGGTGAGTGGCAGCGCCTCGCTGCTCGAGCCGAACGCGGTCAAGGCGGTGCTCAACTGGAATCCGGCGCAGGCCGACCAGGGGCTGCAGCCGAGCAGCCTGCTCAATACCGCGACCGGGGCGATCAACCTCAACCTGGCCACCTGGAACCTCGCGACCTGGAACCGCGCGAACGGTTCGCTGCGCGCCGACTATGCCAACTCGAGTTACACCTGCAAGACGTGCGGCGCCACGGGCAGCGGCACGGTCAACTCGAGCTTGGCCACCTGGGGACTCGCGACCTGGGGCACGGTTCCTCTGGGTTAACTTTTCCTGTCAACCCACGACTCCTCTCTCCTCTCTCAAACCACTAACTCCTCCCAATTTGTCGGTAGGGGGTCGGAACAGGCCGGCGGCGGGGCTGCATCCCCGCCGCCGGCCGCATTTATGTGCGTGGTCACACCCGGGCGGGAAGGGTGACGCAACGGAGGCGTGACACTCGACCGCCGCGAAGCGCCTGGTTCAGGTTTTCGAGGATCGCGGGGCCCATGAGGTCTAGCTCCTGCGCCCACACGGACGCCGAGCAGGACACGGTGACGACACCCGCGCGCTCGCCGGTCGGCTGCGCCTCCAGCGCGATCACGTCGCCCACGGCGTCTCGCCAGACTCGCTGCACCTCGGCCAGGAGACTGTCGGGCTCGAGGCGCTCGCGGACCTGATCGAGGGCCAACCCGAGAGGGCGAGGGCTGCGGCGATACGCGGTCACTCGGCGACCATGGCAAACAGCTGACTCGCCGCGACGGCGAGGTGGGTCACGTCCGGATCGGTACCGCCCGGCACGTGCTCGAGGTCGGTGGTAGTGATGACCGACTGGCCCGGGCTGGCGCGGAGCAGGTCGACCAGCGCGTGGCGGCGGTCGCGGTCGAGTTCGCTCATCACGTCGTCGAGCAGCATCATCGGCGCGCTCGGACGGTGAGCCGCGATCACCTGGCGCTCGGCCAGCAGCAGGGCGAGGAGCGCCATCCGCTGTTGGCCCTGAGAGCCGTAGGCGCGCAGGTCGTGCCCGTCGTGCGCGGTGGCTAGGTCGTCCCGGTGCGGGCCGTGGCCGGTGAAGCCGCGCTCGAGGTCGAGGTCGAGGCGCTCGGCGAGCTCGGCGGCCAGCTGGTCCGGTTCTGTCGCGGGCGACCGGGGGCGGTACTCGAGTGACGGCTCCCGGTCGAGGCCCAGCTCCGACGCGATGCGGGCAAACGGCTCGGCGATCAGGCCCACCGCGCGGCTGCGATCGTCCCTCAGCGCGATTCCGTGGTGGGCCAGCTGCGCGTCCCAGCTCGACAGCGAAGCGCGAGACCCGCGGCCCGAGCGGATCCGTGCGATCAGCGCGTTGCGCTGCGCGAGAGCCTGGCCGTAGCCCCGCCGGGTCACCGCGCGCGACGGCCACAGCGCGGAGACGAACTGGTCGAGATGGGCGCGCCGGAGCGCGGGCGCTCCCTTGATCAGCTCGAGACGGTCGGGCAGGAACACGCTGACCAGCGGCCGCGTGGTCACGTCGAGCAGCCGCTCGACGGTGGCGCCGTCGGCGCGCATCACCTTGGGCTGGCCGACGGAGAAGCCGACCGTGAGTTCGTGCAGCCCGTCCTCGTCCTGGCAGGACAGGACGGTGCGGGTGGTGCCGGCGCGAAACCTGATCACCTCCCGCTCGTTGTTGGTCCGGCAGGACCGGCCGGTGCACGCGAAGTAGAGGCCCTCGAGCAAGTTGGTCTTGCCGGCCCCGTTCGGGCCGGTCACCACCGTCAGGCCCTCACCGAGGTCAACCGCCGCGTTCTCATAGCCGCGGAAATCGCGCAGAGTCAGGTTCAGGACCTGCACGCCAGTGCACCGGCTTCTAGACGTTCAGGCGGATCGGCATGATCAGATAGCGGAAGCGGCTCTCGTCACCCGACTCGATCAGCCCCGGACGCAGCGGGCTGATCAGCTTCAGGACCACGTCGCCCTCCTCGATCGCCTCCAGCCCGGCGCGCAGGAACTCCGGGTTGAACCCGATCTCGAGCGGATCGCCCTGGAACGAGACCGGCAGCGACTCGAGCGCCTCGCCAATGTCCGGCGTCTGGGCCGAGATCGTCAGCTCGCCCGGCTTGAAAGCCAGGCGCAGGGGCGCGTTCTTCTGCGCCAGCAAGCTGATCCGGCGGACCACCTCGGTCAGCTCGGCACCGGCCAGGCGAAGCTCGTGCTCGAAGGTCTCCGGAAGCAGCTGGCGGTAGTTCGGGAACTGCCCATCGATCAGACGCGAGGAGAGAATGACCCCGCCGAGCTCGAACAGGATCTGGTTCTGCCGCACGCTGATCCGCAGTTCCTCGTCCTCGACGTGCCCGGCGACGCGCGCAAGCTCCTGCAGCGCCCGGGCGGGCACGTTGACCTCGAAACCGGACGGCAGTGCGGTCTCGAGCGTGGTCTCCTTGACGCTGAGGCGGTAGGAGTCGGTGGCGACCATGCGCAGCTCCTTCTCCGACGCGGAGACGAGGATCCCGGTCAGGACCGGGCGAGTCTCGTCACGCGACGCCGAGTTGGCCACCTTGAGAGCCGTCGATACGAACGCCTCGACCGGTATCGACACCGCCGACTCCGGTTCGGGTTCCGGGAACGGCGGGAAGTCCTCGGCGCGAAGCGTTCGGATGTGGAACGTGGCGTTGCCGGAGACGAGCTCGACGTCCTGCTCCTGGGGGCGCAGCTCGAGCGACACCTCGGCGGCGGGAAGGAGCCGAACCACGTCCAGCAGGAGACGAGCCGGAAGCACGACCACGCCCTCACGGACGACCTCGGCCGGCACCGGCACGCGCAAGCTGACGTCCATATCGGTGGCTCGAAGCTCGCAGCCGTCGGCGGCCGCGGCGAGCTGGACCCCTGAGAGCGCCTGGATGGTGCTGCGAGTCGAGGCGACTCTGCTCACGGTCTGAAGTTGTCGGAGCAGTGCCTCGCGCTCCAAGGAGATCTTCACGATGAATACCTCAATAAGGGGTTAGAAGTCACAGGGGTGTTGATGATGTTGAAAACCGCTCGATTGGCCGCATCGAGCGGGAAAGCTGGCGTGTGCGAGGAACAGGCAAGTCTGTCAAGCCGACCGGTCGGGACTGCCGGGATGGCGCCCGCCCAGGATCAATCCCCTCAGCTCGTCGAGTTCGTGAACAGCCTGTTGCGTCGTTGCCGACACGTTTCTCAACACGCTTGCAGGCGCTGACCACGGTGGCGTGGCTGCGGCCGCCGAAGGCCTGGCCGATCTCGTTGAGCGAGCTGCTCGTGAGGTCGCGGCATAGGTGGATGGCGAGGTGTCGGGGCCAGGTGATGTGAGCGGCTCGACTGGCGGACCTGAGGTGCGCCAGCGTAAGACCGTAGTAGCCGGCGACGGCATGCTGGATCGAGTCGACCGAGATGGACGCCGCCAGCCCGGGCCCGTGCCGCGGGTGCATCTCGTCCAGAACGGCCTCGGCCAGGTGGACGTCGATCGGCAGCTGCGTCAGGGAGTGGTGGGCGACGACCCGGATCAGCGCGCCTTCGAGCGCGCGGACGTTGTCAGTGACGCGGTCAGCGATCAGCTCGAGCACCGTCAGGTCGTCGATCTGGATGTGGTCAAGTGCCGCTCGCTTGCGCAGAATGGCGACCCGGGTGGCGACGTCGGGCGGTTTGATAACTGCGACGAGACCCGACTCGAAGCGCTCCCTGAGTCGTTCCTCGACCGCGAGGAGCTGACGGGGGAGGCGGTCGCAGGTCAGGACGAGCTGGCGGCCGGTCTCATATACGGCGTTGAAGGTGTGGAAGAACTCCTCTTCGGTCTTGGCCTTGCTGGCGAGGAACTGGACGTCGTCGATCAGCAGCACGTCGGTGTCGCGGTAGGCGTGCTTGAAGCGGTCCAGGGACCGCGACCCCAGTGCGCGGATGAACTGGTTGGTAAAGGCCTCTACCGTCGTGTAGCGGACCCGGGAGCCTCCGCCGAACGCGCGGACGTAGTTGCCGATGGCGTGCAGCAGGTGGGTCTTGCCGAGGCCCGGCGGAGCGTGTAGGAACAACGGGTTGTAAGCCCCACCGGGAAGCTCCGCGACCGCCAGCGCCGCGGCGTGGGCGAGGCGGTTGCCGTCGCCGATGATGAACTGCTCGAAGCTGTAGCGAGGGTTCAGCGCCCCGGCGTCGAGGTCCAGGACCTCTTGACCGGCTTGCCTTGCCGGTTCGCCCGGCCGGTCGACGCCGTGGCTCGAGAGCTCGACCTCGACGTTGTCGCCGAACACCGACCTGGCACGTGTGGCCAGGAGGCGCCCGAAGCGCCGCGTCACCCACGCCCGCGTGGCCGTCGGCGCGTCGATCAGGAGCTTGCCGTCGCGGAGGGCGACGAGCTCGAGCGGCTCGAGCCAGATCTCGAACGTCGACTCTCCGACCGCTCGCCGGAGATCTGCGCGAAGCTCGCGCCAGGCAGCGGTGGGCTCGACGTGCACGGACAGCGGCAAACGACCCCTTGCGGGACGGTAGGTGAAAATTGGCGAGGGGTGGGCGACGAATCGCCCAGGGCGGCGAATATACCAACGACACTGAGGCGGGATTGGCGGTCCGATGGGGCTTGGCGCAAAGCGCGACAAAAAGCGCTCGGGACGCTTGGGACGTTCCCTCCGGGGCTCCCGAATCGACCCGAATCGACGCTGCGTATACTGGCCTGAGCCCCGCCTCCGGGTCCGTGAGCCATGAAACGCACCTATCAGCCGAAGAAGCGCAAGCGCGCACGCACGCACGGGTTTCGCGCCCGCATGCAAACGCGGGCCGGACGCCTCACGCTCAAGCGCCGGCGCGACAAGGGCCGCAAGCGCCTGACGGTCTGATGGTTGGGCTGCCGGGGGCTCGTCCGCGGTCCGGGCGGGTGCGGCTGTCACGCAGCGCCGACTTCGACCGCGTGTTCCGCCAGGGTCGATCCCATGCCGGGCGCGAGCTCGTCCTGTACGTGTTCCCGCGCGGGGAGGCCGACGAGCCTCGTCTCGGCCTGTCGGTGTCGCGTAAGGTGGGCGGAGCGGTGCAGCGCAACCGGGTCAAGCGGCTGCTTCGCGAGGCCTTCGCGCTCGAAGGCGGCCGGTTGCCCGCCGGCACCGACGCGGTGGTCGTCGCGCGCCACGAGGCCAACGCTCTAGCTGAACGTGAGGGGTTGGACGGGATCCGCCGCGCACTCGGGCAGCTGCTCGAGCAGGCCGTGCCGGCGAGCTCGCGAGCCGACGGAGGCCCGGCGTGAGCGCGCTTCGGTGGTTGGCCGTGCTGCCGATCCGCGTGTATCAGCGGCTGCTCTCGCCGCTAGTCGGACAGCGGTGCAAGTACTACCCGTCGTGCTCTGAGTACGCCGCGCAGGCGATTGGGAGATTCGGCATACTCAGAGGGCTTGTCCTGGCCGGCTGGCGCCTGCTCAGGTGCAACCCCTGGAGTCACGGGGGATTCGACCCCGTCGAGGACCAGCGGCTGTTCAAGCCCCGAGCTCCGGTCCGGAGCGCGTGAACATGTTCGTCGCCGCCAACATCTTCCAGCCGCTGATCGATGTGTTCGAGGCGGTCCTCAAGTTCTTCCACAACCACGTGGGCATCTCGTGGGGCTTCTCGATCGTGCTGCTCACGATCGTGATGCGCGCCGTCCTACTGCCACTGACCGTCAAGCAGTTCCACTCGATGCAGAAGCTGCAGCTGATGCAGCCGCAGATGAAGGCGCTCCAGGCGAAGTACAAGGACGACAAGCAACGCCAGCAGCAGGAGTTGATGAAGTTCTACAAGGAGAACCAGATCAACCCGCTCAGCTCCTGCCTCCCGCTGGCGGCCCAGATCCCGGTCTTCATCTCGCTCTTCTACATGCTGCGCCAGGACCTGCGCAAGAACATCTGCCCGCAGACGCAGCTGTCGTACTGGCACACCTACATGACGGAGCACCACGTCACCCTGCAGCAGGCGATGGCGCACACCATCCCGTGCGGGCCGAACAACGGCGCGGGCTTCCTGTTCATCCCGGACCTCACCGACAAGGCGACCGGGTGGGTGCTGATCGTCCTACTGCTGCTCTACGTCGGGAGCCAGGTGGCTTCGAGCCTCCTGATGTCGAGCCCGATGATGGACCAGACGCAGCGCCGGCTGATGCTGGTCCTGCCGCTGTTCTTCGTCGTGATCGTGATCAATTTCCCGGCCGGCCTGCTCGTGTACTGGATCACGACCAACTTCTGGACGATGGGTCAGCAGTACACCATCAAGAGACTCATCGGGTCTCCCGTGCCGGTGCCGCCCGCAGCCGGCGCCGGACCGCCGACAGACGGTGACGGTCGAGGAGGTCGAGGCGGCGGGGGCGGCGGGCCACCGCAGGCCGGCCCGAACGGCGCCTCCGGCGGTGGCATCGGGTCGCTGCTGCGCGGACGAGCCAAGTCCGAGCCGGAGGCCGAGCCGGAGAAGGTCGGCGCCGCCACGCGGACCCGCCGCGAGACCGCTCCGCCTCCGCCACCGAAGAAGAAGAAGAAACGCTCCGGACGCAGGAGGTAGGTCATGGAGGCTCACACTGACATCGGCGTCGCGGGCGAGCGCGTGCAGGAGCTGCTCGAGCGGATCGTCGACGGGATCGGGGTGGACGCCAGCGTCCACGTCGAGGAGGACGCCGAAGAAGTCCGGGCGGACCTGGAGGGCGACGACCTCGGTCTGATCATCGGCCGCCACGGCCAGATGATCGACGCGATCCAGCACATCGCCTACCGCGTCGCCTGCCGCGGCGCCTCGATCCGCAAGCGCGTCGTGGTCGACGCCGCCGGCTACCGCGAGCGCCGCGCCGTGGCGCTCCGTGCCGCCGGCGACCAGGCCGCCGAGGCCGCTATCCACGACCGCCGTCCGATCACCCTCGAGGCCATGACCGCGCTCGAGCGCAAGGTCGTCCACGAGCATCTGAAGAGCCGCCACGACGTCGAGACCTACAGCGAGGGCGAGGAGCCGGACCGGCGGCTCGTGGTGGCGCCGCTCGTGCAGTGAACGCGGTCGTCCCCGCGCCACCACCCGTTTCACGTTTCTTTCCCCGGTGAAACAACAACCGGGTAGAACTGCGGGTGTGACGGCGCTCTCCGAGTTCGAGCACGGCCTGCTCGTCGGGATCTTGATCGGCGAGGCGTCGTTTGGCGGCGACGGCAAGCAGCCCCAGATCACTGTGCGGCTCCACGTGCGCCACGAGGCGCTGTTCCACTGGCTGATGGAGCGCTTCCCGGAGACCCGGCTGTACGGGCCCTATCACCACGGCGGGCGCTCCTACTACCAGTGGATGGCGCGCGGGACCGCGCTCGTGCGCGACGTCCTCCCGCTGCTCGAGGGCCAACTCCGCGCCGACCTCGACGGCCACGCGGCGCAGCGCTTCGACGAGATGGTGAGTCGCTACGCTGGGTACATCAGCCGCGAACGAGCGCGGCTGGAGGCCATCGGGTAGCGCGGTGGCCGGCTCGGGACCGCGTGAGTTGGATGCGCGATTCCGCGCGCTGGCGGATCGGTTCGGGCTCGGCGACCCCGCGATCCGGCGGCTCCGCGAGCTGCACCGCCTGCTGGTGGAGGACCCGCTGGCTCCAACCGCGGTGCGCGATCCCGCCAAGGTGATCGACGACCACCTCGCCGACGCTCTCGTGGCGCTGGACCTCGAGGTGGTGCGCCGGGCCGGCGGGCTGGCCGACCTCGGGAGCGGCGCCGGCGTTCCTGGCCTGCCGCTGGCGATCGCGCTGCCGGGCGCGACGGTCGCGCTGGTCGAGAGCGCCGCTCGGAAGACGGCGTTCCTGGAGCGGGCTGTGGCGGCTTGTGAGGTAACTAACGCCCGCGTGGTCCACGCCCGGGCCGAGGCATGGCCGGAGGGCATCGCCTCCTACGACGTCGTCACGGCGCGGGCGTTGGCGCCGCTCGAGGTGGTGGCCGAGTACGCGGCACCGCTGCTCGTGGTCGGCGGCATGCTCGTCGCGTGGCGGGGCCGTCGCGACGCGTCCGCCGAGGCCAGAGCCGCGCGCGCCGCGGCCGAACTGGGCCTCGAGCCGGCCGAGGTCATCACGGTCAAGCCCTATCCGGCTGCCGATCATCGACATCTATACCTCATGTCGAAGGTTACGGAGACTCCTCGAGGGTTTCCGCGGCGGCCCGGCATGGCGGTCAAACGGCCGCTCGGTGCGCCCTGATCGGACCCGGACCCGCGGATCTGACCGCGGCCGGCGCTAGCTTCACGCGCGCATGGGAACCGTGTATGCCATCGCCAACCAGAAGGGCGGGGTCGGGAAGACGACCACCGCGGTCAACCTGGCCGCGTGCGTGGCCGAGGCCGGCTACGAGGCTCTGCTCCTGGACATCGATCCCGCAGGCCAACGCGACCATCGGCCTCGGGGTCAGCAAGGGCGACGCCAACACGATCTACGACGTGCTGATCGGCTCGGCGAAGATCGACGACGTCATCCGCCCGACCGACATCGAGCGGCTGTCGATCGTGCCCGCCGGGCCGGACCTGGCCGGTGCGAACGTGGAGTTGCCGCGGATCGCCGGTTCCGAGACGCTCCTGCGCGAGGCGCTGGCCGGCGTGCGAGAACGGTTCGCGTTCACCCTGCTCGACTGCCCGCCGTCGCTCGGGCCCCTGACCGTCAACGCTCTGGTCGCCGCCGACCGGGTGATCGTGCCCGTCCAGGCCGAATACTTCGCGCTCGAAGGCCTCGCCGGATTGCTCGACACGCTCTCGCTCGTCCAGCGGGAGCTCAATCCATGGCTTACTGTGGCCGGGATGCTGTTGACCATGCACGACGGCCGTACCCGCCTGGCCCAGGACGTCGAGCGCGAGGTCCGCGAGCACTTCCCCGAGCTGGTGTTCGACACCGTGATCCCGCGCAACGTACGGATCGGCGAGGCCCCCAGCTTCGGCAAGCCGGTCATCCACCACGACCCGCACTGCGCCGGGGCAGACGCGTACTTCGAGCTGGCCAAGGAGGTTGCCGCGCGTGGCTGAACGACCGAAGGGAATGGGCCGCGGCCTCGCCGCGATCCTGTCGGTGGCTCCCCGGGACGAGCTCCAGGAGCTCCGCCCCATCCCGGTCGACATGATCGACCCCAGTCCGAACCAGCCTCGCCGCGTCTTCGACGAGGACTCGCTGATGGCCCTGGCCGGTTCGATCCGCGCCCGCGGCGTCCTCCAGCCCGTGCTCGTGCGCCCACACCCGAGCGGCCGCTATGAGCTGATCGCCGGCGAACGCCGCTGGCGGGCCGCCCAGCTCGCCGAGCTCACGTCGATCCCGGCCGTGGTGCGCCGGCACGACGACGCCGCATCGCTCGAGGTGGCGCTGATCGAGAACATGGCCCGCGAGGACCTCAACCCGGTCGAGGAGGCCCGCGCCTGCTCGGCCCTCGTCGAGGAGCTCGGCCTGAGCCGCGAGGAGGTCGGAGTCCGCGTCGGCCGCAGCCGCGTCGCCGTCTCGAACCTCATCCGCCTGCTCGACCTGCCCGACGAGGCGCTCGAGCTGATCGAGCGCAGCGCCCTGACCGAAGGCCACGGGCGAGCCCTTCTGCTCACCGACGACCACAGCATCCGCCGCACCCTCGCGCGCGACGCCGCGCGCGGTCGCTGGTCGGTCCGCGAGCTCGAGTCCCGAGCCCGCGCCGCCGGCGCTCCATCCGGCCGGCGCCGCCCCCGGGCCGCCCCGGCGCTTCACCCCGATCAGGCCGCGGCGATCGAGACCATCGCCGATGCCCTCGGCGCCGCCCTCGGCCGCGACGTGGACGTGACCCCGGCCAAGGCGTCCGGCTACCGCGTCCAGATCACCTTCGAGTCGCTCGACGACGCCCTCGACGCCGCGCGCCGGCTCCGCGTCCGAGCGGTGGCCGGCTAAACGATTCCGCGGAATCGCGCAACCCGAAGGTTGCGCGACACCGCGGCTACCTCGACGGGGACGGCAGGACCGCGATCGCCTCGATCGAGACGAGCAGCCCACGCGGGAGACGCACGTGGGCCGGGGCGGACCGCGCCGGCGGTGGATCGGGCATGTGCCGGGCGTAGACCTCGTTGAGGCGGCCGAAGTCCTCGACGTTGGCGTAGAAGATCGTGGTCTTCACCACGTCCTCCATCGACGACCCGGCCGCTCGCAGCACGGCGGCCAGGTTCAACAAGGCCTGCTCGGTCTGGCCTTCGATGCCATCGGCGATCTCGCCGGTCGCGGGGTCGATCCCCACCATTCCGGAGCAGAACACCATGCCGCCGGCCACGATCGCCTGGCTGTAGGGGCCGAGTGCCTCGGGCGCCTGATCGCTCGATACCGCCTCTCTGGTCACCGCCCGCTCCTCGCGCGGCGGATCGACGCCCTCAATGCGCGGCTTCCTGCGCGCGCCGCGGCAGCTTCCAGCCCGGACGGACGTAGTGGCACGTGTAGCCGTTGGGGTAGCGCTCGAGGTAGTCCTGATGCTCGGGCTCGGCCTCCCAGAACGGTCCGGCCGGCTCGACCTCGGTGACGACCTTGCCCGGCCATAGGCCGGATGCGTCGACGTCGGCGATCGTGTCCTCCGCGATCCGGCGCTGCTCCTCGTCCACGTAGTAGATCGCCGAGCGATAGCTCATCCCGACGTCGTTGCCCTGACGGTTCTTCGTCGTCGGGTCGTGGATCTGGAAGAAGAACTCGAGCAGGTCCCGGTAGGAGATGCGATCCGGGTCGAACAGGATCTCGATCGCCTCGGCGTGCGTGCCGTGGTGGCGGTACGTCGCGTTCGGCACATCGCCGCCCGTGTAGCCAACGCGCGTGCTGATCACGCCGTCGAGCTTGCGGATCAGGTCCTGCACACCCCAGAAGCACCCGCCGGCGAGGATTGCCTTCTCTGCTTCAGCCATCTGTTTGCTCCTATCAATTGGGTTCTGCGGTCGCCCTACATATGCTGACGACCCGCGGTGCATGGGTAAAGACCCTCCCATTGGCCTCGACGGTTCACGATTCCTGAGAATCGCGCAACCAATCGGTTGCGGACCTGGCGGGCCCGCTCGGCGGGGTTAGAATCAGGCCGACCTCCGGGCGATTAGCTCAGTCGGTTAGAGC
>CAWIDF010000016.1:0-913218 GCA_963834885.1 uncultured Solirubrobacterales bacterium
TGGGTGATCGACCCCGTGTTCATGCTCGACCTCGTGCGCGAACAACTCGGCGAAGACACCGACGGTGCCCCCGCAGCCGAACAAGCCTACTTCGGCACGGCCAAGCTCTCAGACGAGGAGCTGCGCGACGCGGCCGCCGAGGACCAGAAGCGCAGAGCGGCCGAGCGTCAGCGCCAGGCCGAGGCGGACCGCAGCAACCTCGGGCTCGGCCACGACATCGCCGCCGGGCTGATCGACCCCACGGGCGACCAGCTAGACGCCCTGCGCACGATCGTCTGCCACCTGGTCGCCAACCACTACCGGGAGGTCGTCGCTTACGGCGCCGGCTGGACCGACCGCGAGCGCCAACAACCCGTCGGTGAGACCGGCCACTACGAGCCGCGCCACACCGACGCGATCGTGGCCGCGGAGCTGCAGCGAGCGCTCGACGAGCCCGATCCGCTACGCGGGATCGCGCAACTGACCGCACGCTGGGGAGCCGCTTTCGTGCTCAACCCCGACGGTGTGACCCGGACCAAAGCGCTCGGCCGCGAGCGGCTCGCCCGCAAACTCTCCGACTCCCTCCCGGGCGGCGAGAACCCGCTGCGCGCCGCGGTCTGGGAATTCATGCGACCCATGCTCTCCCCCAACCTGGCGCAGCTCAACCGCGACACGTTCGTCGTCGACGAGGCCGAGACAACCGTGCGGCTGCACGAGCACCGCGGCGACTCCGATCTCGGCGACCTCGACCTCGGCGCCGAGGACTGAAACACGACGTAGAGAGCAAGCTCACGGGCCTCCCGTCCCCCACGGGGGCGCGGAGGCCCGGTCGGGCCACCACTACCACGAGCGGAAAGGCAAAGGTCACAAATGGCACCCTTTTTTGTGCCCTGAGTGGCTGTCCAGCACGTCCGGTATAGTTCGCCGCTGTGCCGACTGCCGCCAAGAGCGACGGTCGAAGCGCAGCCCGAGGAGGTGTCAGGTGAGTGATCGTGTTAGTGAGCGTAGGCGCGCCGCGGCGCTTGCTCGACACTATCGCGAGCAGGAGAACCTGACGATCGCGGAGATCGCCCACCGGCTGGGACGCGCAGAGGCGACGGTCAAGGCGTACCTGTACGACCCCCCTTTGTTAGCATCAGACGGGTCAGCTGGGAACGGGAGTTCAAGGCAGGAGGTCGTGAACTCCGGAGCCACCTCCCCGCCGCGGCACCACGAGGCGAAATCCTCCCTCGACGGGCTTTTTTCTGCGCTGGTCTGGCTGTCCAGCACGTCCGGTAAGCTTCTGGGTTCTTATGCTCGACCGGGTCACGGAACGGCGCCGCGCGGCGCAACTCGCGCGCCACTACCGCGACCAGGAGGGTCTGGCGATCGCGGAGATCGCTCGTCGGCTGGGACGTGCAGAAGCAACCATAAAGGCGTATCTCTACGATCCGGCCGGCGATAAGGCACGCGCGGTCAAGGCGCGCTACAGGGGAGTGTGTCGCGGCTGCGGGGCGCCCACCGCGCCACGGAACGGCAAGGGCGACGCTTACGCGTATTGCAAACGCTGCCATCCCGGCGCGATCGCGCCGCAATGGACCCGGGAACGGGTTCGCGAAGCGATGCGCGCCTGGCGAGCGCGCTACGGCGCTGCGCCGTCTTCCTACGACTGGTCGCGCACTCACGCACGCACGGCGCGGCGGCGACGCCCTCAAACGACTACATGCCGGAGAATGGCCCGCGCCGTCCACTGTCATCGATCTGTACGGGGCCTGGGCGGCGGCCGTCGCCGACGCCTTCGACGGCGCTTGAACGCCTGGGCCGCAATGCCGTTGACATACGGACCTGCGCCGCCTGTGAACGGGGGACCGACGGTCGCGGCAAAACGCTACGGCCATCCGTCAACAGCGGCAACCCCCGCATAGGCCGCGGTGACCGCTCCGCTACCCGACGGACAGCCACGTGTGCTTGTAAGTCGCCGCGGATTGGGCAGCCAGCAAGCACCTCGGCGACTCCCGCAGCCTCGGCAAAGCAGGCGCGCGCGCCGATCCCGCCACACGGCCGCAAGGTCGACGACACTGCGATGCCCGAGTTTGGCGACTTGCAGGTACGAGGCGCAATGCGAGACCCGCATTGGTGTTCGCGCGGGCATAAGAGCTCCGCGGGTTTCGTGAATACCTGTGTCCGGGAGCAGTCGCGCCACCGACGTGTTTTCGGCGATGGCGCGGCTGCTCCTCTCGTCATGTCGTGCTAGAGATCGTCGGCATTGCAGGCGCGCGAAGCGAAACCGAACGGAGTATGTGACCTCCGTACGACGGCAATCGGGATGAGCTGAGCTCGTTCGGTCAGTGGACCGGTTGGTTGGAGCGGATCAGGTTGTCCGGATCGAGGGTCTGAGCCCCGCGCGAGGTCCGACTGACGGCGACCCGGGTCAGCGCTTGAGCGAGGAGGGCGAGAGCAGGCCGAGCTCGCGCGCTCGCTTCACCGCGTCTGCGCGGCTATGCACGTCGAGCTTGGCGTACACGTTGCGCAAGTGGGTCCTGATCGTGTTCAGCGACACGAACAGTTCGGCCGCGATTTCCGGCGCCGGGAGGTTGGTCGGCAGGTAGCGCAGCACGCGCAGCTCGCTCCTGGAGAGGGGTTCCTGGAGCGGCGCGGCGTCCTTGGGCCGGGTTGCCGGAGTGTGTCCGGAGAGCAGGTTCAGGATCTCGGCGATCAGCGAGGCGTGAGTGGTCCGAATTCGCGCCTGGCGCTCCAGCAGCTCCGCGGTCGGGTAGAGCAGGAACGGAAGCAGCAGGCCGCCGGGCTCGGCGACGTCGAGCGCGCGCTCGAGCGCGCGCGACGCCGCTCCGGGATCGCCAAGCGCGTCGCGCGCGATCGCCTCCAGCACCAACGCCTCGATTTCCCATGCTCTGCTTTGGCGCGGTCCGCGAGCCTCAGGAACCACCGACGCCATGACCGGGGGCGAGTCGTCGAGGAGGGGTGCGAGGACGTCCACGGCGGCCTCGGGATCGTCGCGGGCTAGTCTCAGAGCCGCGAGTACGGCCCGCATCTGGCTCGTTTCGCGATCCTCTTGGTCCATCTCCGCGAGGGCTCGTTCCACCTGTTCGGTTTCGCCGACGCGGAGGAGCATCCGGAGCTTGAGCGCTTGCACGCGCGCCGTGAAGATGTGCGGCATGACAAGCAGCCTCTCCATCCGCTCGGCATCCCGATAGGCTGCAGCCGCCTCCGCGTGCCGGCCACGCGCGAACGCCAATAACCCCCGTGTCGCGTACAGGATCGCCGCGGTCGGTTGGGTGTCGTGCCCGAGGACGCGTTCGGCCAGGTCTAGCCACGACTCTGCCTCTCCTAGCCGCCCGCGCCAGACCGTCGTCCCGCCGAGCGCCACGTACGCCGCCGCGGCCGCTGGTGCGGTCTCCTCCCAACCGTGCTTGCGGGCCAGCTCGATCGCCTGCATGGCGCGCTGCTCCACCGGCTCCAGAGAGCGAAAGACGCTCAGGAGCGCCCGGTGTGCCAGCGCGTGCAGCTCGAGCATCGGTATGGAGATCCGCCGGGCCTCCTCCAGCCCCTGCTCGAGGTGGCGCTCGGCGTCCTCCAGTCGACCGGCCCACATCTCGGCGATCCCGAGGTCGGTCAACACCCTGGTGCGCACCTCCTCGCCGACGCCAAGTTCCGTGGCCTCGGTTGAGGCGAGCAGTCGCTGTGCCTCCTCGGCAACGGCCCGAAGGTCGTTGCGGGCCCGAGCGAGCTCGAATCGCTCGAACGCAAGCGCGATCGTAAAGCGCCCGCGACGGTGTTCGAGCACCGACGCCGACATCCGTACCGCCAGGCCCAGATACCGCTCGGTCTCCTCCAATGACCCCGCCGCCCGCTTGTCGGCCCCGGCGAGCACCACCAGCTCGGGATCCGCTGCGACCACGCCGGCGGGAAACCCAGACAGAAGCTCGCGGCGGGTGGCGAGCCGTCCATCGAAGTACAACCCGAACCAATTGTCCGCAAGCAGCCGCGCCGCCAAGCCCCAGTTCTCGGCCGCCTGCGCGTGGCGAATCGCCTCGACCGGATACCCGTGTTCGGCCCACCACTCGGCGGCGATCGTGTGCAGGCCGGGCACCTCCTGCGGGGCGGTCCGCCGCAGCTCGAGCGCGAGCAGGTCCACAAACAGGTGGTGGTAGCGAAACCAGCTTCGCTCCGGATCCACAGCGACCACGAACGCGCCCGCGTCCTCAAGCTCCATCAGGATTCGCTCAGAGCCCGAGCTTCCCGTCAGCCGGTCCGCGAGCGGTCCGCTGACCCGCTCCAGCAGCGAGGTTCGCAACAGCAGTTGCCTCACTTCCGCCGACTGGCGCTCGAGCACCTCCGCCAGCAGGTAGTCTGCCACCGCGCGCTCACGGCCCGAGAAGCTGACCGCGTAGCGCTCGGGATCCGGGTCGTGGGCGAGCGACAATGCCACCAGTCGCAGCCCCGCCGCCCAGCCTTCGGTTGTCGCGACCAGCGATTCGAGCGCGCCGTCGGACAGCCGGACCCCCGCCGCCTTCAGCAGCGCGCGCGACTCCTCGAGCGTGAAGCGAAGGTCCTCGCCCCGGATCTCGGTGAGCTCCCCCTCCACACGCAAGCGGTGCAGCCCCAGCCGCAGATCGTGGCGTGTCAACAGCACGAATCGCAGCTCAGGCGGCGCGGTCCCGAGCAGCAGCTCCATGTGGCGGCTGGCCTGGTCGGCCTGGAGCTCGTGCAGGTCGTCGATCACCAGCCAGAGCGGCTCCCGGAGCGAGCTCAGATCTTCGAGCAACCGTCCGACGACGTTCGCGCCGTCCAGATCCGGGGCGGCCGTCAGCTCCCGCACCCGTTCAGATCCGGCACCGGTCTGGCGCAGCGAGTCGAGAACGGAGAGCCAGAACACCTGCGGATCGTGCTCCTGACGCCCCACCGACACCCACGCCGTGCGCTCGCTGAGACCCTCCGCGGCGATCCAGGAGCGCAGCAGGAACGTCTTCCCGCTTCCCGCCGGTGCCGACACTTGGACCACCCGCCGCGCCGCGCCCAGCAGCTCGAACAGGCCGGGCCGCGGGATCAACCACGCCCTCACACCGGAGTCGGCGTGTTCGACGGCTGCTCCCGAGTCGGCCACGACACACATGGTCGCACCCTGCCGCCGTTCAACCAGACCATCGGAATCATCCGAACGATGCGATGCGCGCTCACCCCCCGGACGACGAGCCTGGTCACATGTCAGCCAGCGAGAGAGCGGCCGGCGGTCGCAAGCCGCGGCGCTACGAGATCCGCGTCCGCGGGCCGATCGGCCCGACGCTGATGCAAGCGTTCCCGACACTGTCCGCGGCGAGCCGCGGACCGGACACGCTGCTCACCGGATCGCTCCCGGACCAGTCCGCTCTGTACGGCGTCATCCACCAGCTCGAGGCGCTCGGCCTAGAGCTGCTGGAGATCGGCTGTCTGCCGACCAGCGTTAGACCGGACATAACCAATAAAGCACCAACGACCTAATGGAGCCCCTATGAATACTGCTTCTCATACCCCTGCAAACCGCCCTACCGTGACACGGCGCATCGACTTTCGCCCGGGCCAGGATATGTGCTGGGAGATCGTGCTCAACGGCGAGGACACCGATGGTGCAGTTCTTGAGGCAAATAGCTGGCTGGGTCCCCACAGCCCCAGCCCCCCTGTGCACGTGCACGACAATGCTGAAGACAGCTTTGAGATCGTCGAGGGCCGACTTGACGTCAAGCTCGACGGCACCTGGCGTACCTATGGTCCGGGAGAGCGCGCCGCAGCGGCTCCCGGCCACCGGCACACCCTGCGAAACACTCACGATGAGCCGGTGAGGTTCATCAATCGCCACCGCCCCGCCCTCGACTACGAGGGATTCTTTCGCGACATGGCGTCGCTGACATCGACCGGGAAGATGGGCGCCGGAACGCCTCACAGTCCGCGTCAAGCGATCTACGCAGCGATGCTGTTCAAAGCCCACCCGACCGCGATCCGAACCTCGCGCCTGCAGCGATTTGCCTTCGCGTCGCTGTCGGGCTTGGGCCGGATGCTGGGGATGAACCGATGACCGCGTACACGCCCCGCGGGAAAAATCTCGCCCTGCTGTTGCTCGCAATGACGCAGTTCGTGGTCGTGATCGACGCTTCGATCGTCAATGTCGCGCTGCCGTCGATCGGGCAGGCGCTGCACTTCGCGCGCACTGACCTGTCGTGGGTCGTGAACGCCTACGCGCTTGCCTTCGGAGGCTTCCTGCTGCTCGGCGGTCGGATGGCCGACCTGCTCGGACGCCGGCGGATGTTCATGGTCGGCCTGGTCGTCTTCTCGCTCGCCTCACTCGCTGGTGGACTGGCGCAATCGGAGGGATGGCTGATCGCCACCCGCGCCATGCAGGGCCTCGGAGCCGCGATCGTCTCACCGGCCGCGCTGTCGATCATCACCACCACCTTCGCCGAAGGCGCCGAGCGCAACCGAGCGCTCGGCATTTGGGGAGCCGTCGCCGGCGCCGGGGGCGCGGCCGGCGTGCTGCTCGGCGGCATCCTGACCAGCGGCCTGAACTGGCGCTGGGTTCTGTTTGTCAACGTCCCGATCGGCCTCGCAGCGGCAGCGCTGGCGCCCCGGACGCTGATCGAGAGCCGCGCCGACGACGACACCAACACGTTTGATCTGCCCGGCGCGGTCACCGTCACCGCCGGCCTGTCGCTGCTCGTCTACGCGATCGTCAACGCCGTCAATGTCGGCTGGGGATCGTCGGAGACGCTACTGCTGATCGCCGGTGCGTTCGTGCTGCTGATCGCCTTCGTGCTGATCGAGTCCCGGCAGCGGCAGCCGCTGGTGCCGTTCTCGATCTTCCGAAACCGGACCCTGCGCGGCGCGGACATCGTCGGGCTGCTGCTCGGCATGTCGCTGTTCTCGATGTTCTTCTTCATCTCGCTGTACCTCCAGAACGTCCTGCACTACTCGCCGATCAAGACGGGAATCTCGTACCTTCCGCTGGCGGTCGGAATCATCATCTCGGCCGGACTCGCGTCCCAGCTGGTCACGCGGATCGGGTTCAGGCCGACGCTGATCGCCGGGCTGCTGCTAGTCGCCGGCGGCCTGCTCTGGTTCTCCCAGGCGCCCGGCAGCGGCGGCTCGTTCGCCGCCGACGTGCTCGGCCCGTCGCTGCTGGCCGCCCTGGGGTTCGGATTCGCATTCGTGTCCGTGACAATCGCCGCCGTCACTGGGACCAGGCCACACGAGGCGGGGCTGGCCTCCGGTCTGATCAACACCTCCCAGCAAATCGGCGGGGCGCTGGGATTAGCGATCCTCGCGACGATCGCCAACAGCCGCACCCAAAGCCTGTTGCACGCCGGCGTCCACAGCTCAGCCGCGGCGCTGACCAAAGGCTTTGACCAGGCGTTCCTCGTCGGCGCCGGCTTCGCCGTCGCCGGAGCGATTCTCGCCGCCGTGCTGATCTCCTCGCCCGACAGCCACGAACACTCAAAGGCGGCCAGCATCGACGAGGCCGCCGACGCCGCAGCCGTTCCCGTCGCCGCGGGCTGAGCGCCTCAGCCGATCAGGCGCTAACAGACGCCAAACGAAGTCAGCCGGCCCACCGTCTCGTCGCGGGGCGCAGCTCCGGCCAGCCGGAGCTGCGCCGACTCCAACCTCACCCCGAAAACCAATCTCAAACAAAGGACCACAACTCATGATTTTGATCACCGGAGCCACCGGCCACATCGGCTCAGAAGTCATCGCAGCACTCCTCCCCGCCCAGGCAGGCCACATACGGGTCCTCACCCGCAATCCTGACGCGGTGTTCCCCGACGGCACCGAGAAGGTCGTGGCCGATCTCGGCGACAGCGACCTCGCACCCGTACTGGACGGTGTGCACGCCGTGTTCCTGCTCACCGACGGGCTCAACATCGCCGCACACGATCGCCGAGTCGTAGCCGCGGCGCTGCGAGCAGGCGTGGAGCGGATCGTCAAGCTGTCCGTGCTCGCCGTCGGACACGACGCCACCGACCCGATCACCACCTCGCACCGGGCCGGCGAGGACGCGATCCGCGACAGCGGCATCGGGTGGACGTTCCTGCGGCCTACCGCGCTCATGTCCAACGCGCTCAACTGGGCGGGAATGATCGCGACGGATCAGGTCGTGCACGCCCCGTTCGCCGCTGGCCGGGCCGCTGTCGTCGACCCGGCGGACATCGCAGCGGTCGCCGCGGCCAGCCTCACCCAAGACGGCCACAACCACCGGGTCTACGAGCTCACCGGCCCCGAACCGCTCAGCCCCACCGACCAGGTCGCAATCCTCAGCCAGGTGCTGGGCCGCGACCTGCGCTACGCCGAAACCGACCCGGCCGACACGCTCGCGCAGATGGTGTCCTACGGCATGCCCGAAGAGCTGGTGCGCGCCATCATCGAACAATTCCGCTCGACCCTGGAGCCGTACGACTCCGAGCCGACAGGCGACATCACCACAGTCACGAGCCGCCCGGCACGCAGCTTCACCGACTGGGCCCAGGCGCACCGCACCGAGCTCCTCACACCCGCCAGCTGGTGAAGCTAATGCCGGCGACGGCGCGCGCCTACCTGCCCGGGTGGCGGGGCCATGACCGACCCTCACGCGACTACTGCTCCACCCGGGCGGTCAGGTGCTAGAGATGGCGGCCGATTGCCTGCTTGACCACCTCTCGATAGCCCGCCCGGTCCACGATGACCGGGCGGGCATTCTTGAACTCACGGAACGAAAGGAGCGCAAACCTGCTTGTGAGCTCCGCCGGGTATCTGCGCGTCGCTGACGACGGTCCCGGTTTGCGCGGCAGGCGCGTCTCCGGAGTGGCAGCGACCGGTCTGGGCTGCGACGGCAGCCGCGCGTACGCGAGATCCGCACGATGCAGGACGCTCGTCGTCAGTGGCCAGATGCTCGCCGCCGAGTCAAGGCAGGTCTCGCCTAATGGTGGGGGCCGCCGCCGGTAACGCGACGGTTACGCGATAGACCTTGAGATGTAGGGGCTATACGCCCTTGGTCGAATTCGTGCGGACGCGACTGGCGCTATGAATTGCACATGTGTGATTCGATCGTCATCCGGCCCGCGGTCGAGGGCGACTGCGCGTTCATCGTTGGGCTCGTGTCGAGCCTCCTGGAGTTCGGCTCTCCGGCATGGGAAGACAAGGACGCTCTTGCTCCCGGCTTTAGCGAGGTGCTCACTCGGGCCGTTCGTGCTCAGGATCTGCGATCAACCGTCTTGATCGCGGAGCTAACGGACGGGACGCCGCTCGGCTTCATCTCGCTGAAGGTGGCCGCGGACGTGACGGGCGTCGAGCGCGGTCATGTAGCCGATCTGGCCGTGACCGACACTGCCCGGCGCCTCGGCGTAGGCAGGACGTTGATGAACGAAGGTGAGCAGTGGGCACGCGATCGAGGATTGGCGGTGCTCAGCCTTGACGTGTGGTCAACCAACGAGCGAGCTCAGGCGTTCTACGAGCGGCTCGGTTACCGCGCCGAGTCGGTGCACCTGATCAAGGCGCTGGAATGACTCTCGGGCGGCGGCCCACCGCTCATCGCGGGTCGGCTCCACAAACAGGGCGGCGAGCTCTGGCGAGTCCGCGAGAGCGAACACGGCAACCCCGCCGCCTGATCTGACCAGGCGCCCAAGGTATCGTCCCTGAAACGGTCTCGGGCCAAGCAGCGTGACGCGGATGGCGATCCGCGCGTATCGGCGCTATGACCGAACGCGGCTCTCTGTTTCCAGGGCGGGGTCGGGTTCGGCGCGGATCAGCGCCTGTCGCAATGCGGCTTCTCGTCTGTGTGCTAGCGCGATCATCTCGTCCGCAGTGCCGGTTTGCTAGGCCTCGGCACGAAGACTGGTGAGTCGGATGACGAGTTCGGTGATCATGTTCTGGAGCGGTGGCCAGGGGAAGTCGGGGCGGTTCATCCGCAGCGACGCCTGTCCGTGTAGGGCGGTCCACAGCAGCACGGCCAGCCTGGTGGGATCGGTGTCGGTAGCAGCGAGGTCGGCGTGTTGGCAACGTTGAATCGAGTTGACCAGACCGTCGAAGGCGCTGTTGCTCGGTGAGGCCTGCGGCTGAGCGGGCTCGGACCCCGAACCGTCGATCTGGGCGGTGGGCCCGGTCGAAATGCTCGGGGATAGGGTCGGGAGATCTGGGCTGAACATCAGGCGGTACTGGCCGGGGTGATCGAGCGCGTACCGGACGTAGGCCTGGCATCCTGCGATCAGCGTTGCCGCAGGATCGGCAGCGCCGGCGGCGGCCTGATCGCGAGCGGCGGCGAACTCGGCGAAGCATCGCTGCGCCAAGGCCGCTTTCAACGCGTCGATGTCGGCGAAGTGCAGATACACCGAGGTCGCGGCCACCCCGGCCCGGGCGGCCACCGAGCGCAGCGAGAGCGCGGACCCGTCTCCGGTCTCGGTGACGATCGCGTCTGCGGCGGCGAGCAACTCTTCTCGTAGCCGTTGGCCTTCGCCGCGTCGGTTGTTGCGCCTCGGCTGACTTGGCTTGGGGGGGGTGCTTGTCATGACGTTCCTGTTGTTAGAAGAGTTATATTTACGGACGTAGCCGAACACATGTTACGCTACGCATGTACATAAAGCTACCGAGGAGGCCGTAAATGAACTCGATTGCCGCACCCGTCGCTCGCCCCCCCACCGATCAGGTCCACCAGCCCGATGGCCTGACGGTAACCGACAGCCGGGGCACGCCAGCTGGACTGCTCGGTCGCGTTGTCCCCAACTCGCGCTTGCACTGGGCGCTGCTGATCCTCGTGTTGGCCGGAGGCATCGCCTTTAACCTGACCTGGTTCATTGATGGACTGCTGCGCCGGGGCTATGACCCGCTGGTTCAGCCGATGAGCGCATTGAGCCTCGGCTCGGGCGGATGGGTGCAAATCACGAACTTCGCTGTTTTCGGCGCAATCGGATGTCTGTCGGCGTTTGCCTGGCGCCCAACGCTCGCCCCGGGCCTCGGCTCCACCTGGTACCCCAGGCTGGCAATCATCGCTGGCGTAGCCATGATCGGCGCAGCGATTTTCAGCCAAGACCCCAGCATGGGCTTCCCTGTCGGCGTTCTCGCCTTGGCGCATCCCAGTGCGCACGCCCAGATCCACAACGCCGTCTCCTACATCGCCCTGACGACGACCATCGCGGGACTGTTGATCCTCGCTCGCCGGCTACACCGCGAACCCGCTTGGCGCGGCTGGGCGCCGGCCGCCTTGACCACAGGAGTGCTCATGATTGTGTTTCTCGCCGTCTTCGGGATCCTCACCGCGCAGCACGGGCCCGGCGGACTCTTCGAGAAACTCGCCTCTCTAACCCCGAGCCTCCTCGGCATCGCCCTCACCGCCCGCCTGCTCCTCCAACGCGACGCCCGCATCAGCTGCTGATGCGTCGGCAACTGGTCTTGGACTTCGGGCTGCTCGGCCCCCATTCTTTACGAGCGAACGCTCGCGCAACCGATGACCGGGAGGTCGACTGATGTCAGCAGAGAGCGCGATGTCCGCGATGCGTCCGACCCTGTCGGGTCGGGCGTCGCGGCTGATGATCGACGCCGCGGTCGGCGAGGCGAATGCGACGTCGGTGCCGGTGACCGTCGTCGTTGTCGACGAGTCGGGGGTGACCAAGGAGATGCTGCGGATGGACCAGGCCCCGCTGATGAGCGTCCAGACCGCAATCAACAAGGCGTACGCGGCGGCGGCGATCGGGATGTCGCCGGACGATTTCTACGCGGCGATCGAGTCCGACGGCGCCGCCGTGGCCGAGTTCGGGACGCGGCCCGGGTTGGCTCTGATCGCCCGTGGGCTACCGCTGGTCGTCGAGGGGCGCGTCGCTGGCGCGATCGGGGTGGCGGGCGCGATGACGGGCGCGGACGACCGCCGTATCGCCGAGGTCGCGATCGCGAAGGCCACGACTTGATCGTCGTGGCGCGATGAAGGTGCTGGCCGTGGGACGACCGCGCGACGGGATCGACGCCCGTACGGCGATCGCACCGCACGTGCGGGAAGAGCTCGGAATGCTCTGGCGGCTGTACGCATCGGGTACCGCTCGCGAGATGTACTCACCCGGCGGTCCCGGCGCAGTGCTGGTCCTCGAAACGGACTCGATCATCGCCGCCCGGGAATCGCTCGGCGTGCTGCCGCTGGTCGCCCACGAGATCATCGACTTCGAGCTGATCGAATTGCGTCCGTTCGCTGCGTTCGGCTCGCTGTTCACCCCGCCGGAGCCCACGTGAGCAATGTGTCGGGAGCTGCCGCCTCGGGCCGCGAGCTGCTGGCGCACGCCGACGCGCTCGGCCGCGCGTACGAAGCCCTCGCGGCCGCAACCGATGACGAAGCCCGCCGCGCCGCCTTGTGCCGCGTCGCCGGGCGGTTGGCCGCGTCGGTAGTACGGCCACTGGGCGCAGCTCTCGGCGACATCGCAAACGGTGCCGCGCAGCCAGGCACGGAGGCTGAGCTCGGGGTCGCGCTGCACGATCTGGCATGTCAGGCGACCCGCCTGCGGGTTGGGGTGGGCGGGCCACCGGCGCTGCTCGAGGCGAGCGCTGCGCTGCAGGACCTCGCGTGCCAGCTCGTCGCCGAGGACGACGAGCGCCTGGCGCGGCGAGTTCGTGTCGCTGCAGGAGCAGCTTGCACCGAGCATCCAGTCGGCGCCCGACGGCCCGTACCTCGTGACGAACGTCGCGCGCATGACCGACTGGCTCGGAGTCTCGCTCGAGCCGCTGCCGCAGGCGGCCTTGTGCCGCTGCGGCGCTTCGCAGCTGAAACCGTGGTGCGACGGGTCGCACAGCGTGATCGGCTTTCACGCCGCCAAGGCACCCGACCGCGCGCCCGATCGGCTCGACACCTACCAGGGTCAGCACCTCACGGTCACCGACAACCGTGGCATCTGCGCACACAGTGGCTTCTGCACCGATCGGGCGCCGACTGCGTTCCGGGTCGACACCGAGCCGTTCGTCGCGCCGTCGGGCGCTCGCGCCGACGAAATCATCCGCGCGGCGCGCGACTGCCCGTCCGGAGCACTCGGCTACGCGCTTGACGGGCGCGACCCGGCCGGTGTCGCCGACCAGGATCGCGAGCCGGCGATCGAGATCTCAAAAGACGGCCCGTATCGTGTCACCGGAACCATCGAGCTGCTCCACGCGAGCGGCAACCCGGAGCCGCGCAACACGGGCGCATCGCGCGAGCACTACAGCCTCTGCCGGTGCGGGAAGTCACAGAACAAACCGTTCTGCAGCGGCATGCACTGGTACGCCGACTTCCACGATCCACCGACGCCAGAGCAAGCGACGCTGTTTCAGTGGGCCGGCGGGTTCCCGGCGCTGCTGCGGCTCACGCGCCGCTTCTACGAGAAACACATCCCCGCAGAGCCGCTGCTCTCGACGCTGTTCGGCCGGATGTCACCCGACCACCCCGAGCGCGTCGCTGCCTGGCTCGGGCAGGTGTTCGGCGGACCGCCGGCGTACAGCGACCGCTACGGCGGCTACGACCGGATGATCAGCCAGCACCTCGATAAAGGGATCAGCGTCGAGCAACGGGCGCTGTGGGTGCAGTTGCTCTGCCGCTCGGCGGACGATGTCGGCCTGCCGGCCGACGCCGAGTTCCGGGCCGCGTTCACCGCCTACATCGAATGGGGATCCCGGATCGCAGTCGAGAACTCACAGCCCGGCGTCCATCCGCCGCCGCGGATGCCCGTCCCGCGCTGGTGGTGGGTCTGCGATGCCTACCCATGGTCACGCACACACGCAACCGAGGACACGATCGAGGAAGAGGCGCCGCCGGAGCTTCCGGAGCCCGACGAGCCGCTCTCCTACGCGACCCACATCCAGCCGCTGTTCCGCCAGCGCGACCACGACTCGATGAGCTTCGCGTTCGACCTGTGGTCCTGCGATGACGTCAGCACGCACGCCAATGAGATCCTGGCCCGGTTGCGTGCCGGGACCATGCCCTGCGACGGTGCATGGCCGCCCGAACGCGTCGATGTCCTCGAGCGCTGGATCGCCGCCGGAACGCCACCCTAGGAGCTCGAGCGCAGCTACGCACCCGAGCTCCCGAGGCGTTGTGTCCCGGGCCAGCCTGCATCGGGGACCGGCACCGGCGTCGGCGCCGGGCTCGGAGCAGGTTCCCCGCGGGTGTTGGTTGTGCGCGCGGCGATCACAGCACCGGCGAGTAGGAACAGGCTGCACGCCATCAGCGCGCGCTGGAACCCGGAGGTGAGCGCTTCGGGCCGTGAGGCGTGGGCGACGAGCAGCCGGTGGCCCAACGGCCACCAGCATGCGTAGCCCGCAAACCAGCATTCCGATGCTAGGTCCGCGCCGCGTCGAAAGGAGGTCTCCCAAGGTCATAACGATCGGTCCCGCTCCTCGCCGTGGCTGTCGGGCAAAGATCGCGTCCGTGGCTGGATCCATGCGTCATTGGACTGAACTACTTCGGTCGAGCTGGCGCTCGACCGGCCCGGTCAGGTGACCGCGGAGCTGATCCAGTGGCTGTGGAGCTTGAGTAGGTTGTGGACTGCTGCCTGCAGGCGCCACTCCGAACGCACCGCGGCTCTGCCTCGTCGCTGGAACCGGCGGAAGCCGCGGTTGAATTTGTTCTGGGCGAAGACTGGCTCGACTGTGGCTTTGCGGTGCTTGTAGAGTTCGTGTCCAGCCTCGGTTGCGAGCACTCGGCGCATGAACGCGTAGGGGCCTTTCTCCCATCCCGGTCTGGCGTCCTCGCGTAGCCCGGCATCGGGCGGGACCAGCACTTGGATGCCGTCGCTGACGATGTTCTCCATCTGTCGGGTGTGCCAGTAGCCCGCATCGGCCAGGACGGTCTCGGGGCGTTGTGTGACACCCGCATCGTCGAGCTCGCGCACAGCGGCGCGGACGGCCGGTTCAAGGTGACCGAAGTCGGGGCTCTCGACCGCGATCTCGGCGGCGACGATGATCTGCCCGCGGGTGACCGCGGCCTGCGCGTTGTAGCCCTGCACGGTCGGCTGCCCCTGGGTACGCATCATCCGCGAGTCCGGGTCGGTCTTGTTCATCACACCCTCAGGCACCGCCGGCGGCGTGTACGGCTTCGGTGGCATCCCGAGCTTCTGTCCAGGCACGCCGCCCGCGCGCCGGTCTGCCTGCCAGCGCTCGTAGGCCTCGCTGGCCCCGATCTCCACCCGCTGGCTCTCCTCCAGCCGCTGAACCGCGTCCAACAACCGGTCTGCCCGTGACCGTGCGATCGGCTGCGCGGCCTGCTCGCGCCGACGCAACAGCTCCTTGTGCGCCGCCCGCTGCCATCCGCGCCGACCCCCGCCAGGCGCCACCCCTTCCGGATCAAGCTCGATCGGATCCACCTCACACTCCTTCCCGCGGCCAGCCTGCTTGGCCAGCCGCTCCTTCGCCGCCGCAAACGCCGCCCGCCGACCCTCCTCGGTCCGCAGCTGCTCCGGCACCTCATCACCGCGATCGCCGCCGAACAGCCCGTCCTCCCAGCGGTCGGTCTCCTCAGCCTCCTTGAGGATGTCCGCGACCAGCTTCTCGTAGGGGCGGTTCGCGCCCCTGGAGGCGTTCGCGCGGATCTTCATGCCATCGATCGAGATCACCCCCACCTCGACCAGGCCCGCCTCCTCGCACAACGCCAGCACCTTGGTGAACAGCTCGCCGAGTTCCCGCTCGTGCCGGCGGCGGAACTCCGCGATCGTCGAGTGATCCGGCACTCGCATCGCCGTGATCAGCTTGTAGGTCACGTCCTCCCGGCACGCCCGCTCGATCCCCCGCGAGGACCGGTTCCCGCGCGCGTACGAGTACAACAGCAGTGCCACCAGGTGGATTCAACTGGTTGTCGCAACGCCTGACGATGAGGAGTTGCTATGCCGAGGAGAAACCGGGCGTGGGGTCGTGCCGCTGCAGCTGGCACGCGTTGGGGTGGACATCCGCCTGCGGGGCGGCGGGAGCATCGGGTCCGGTTCTGGGAAGCGATCGCTCGAGGTGCATCAAGCGAGAAGGCTGCGGTCGAGGCGGGTGTGTTGCCGAGCATTGGTGTCCGGTGGTTTCGCAAGGGTGGCGGGATGCCGCCTCTCGAGCTTGCGCCGGTGTCGGGGCGTTATCTGTCGTTCACCGAGCGGGAGGAGATCGCGGTGCTGCTCGCGCGTGGTTGTGGGGTGCGAGAGATCGCGCGTCGGCTCGGCCGTGCGCCGTCGACGATCTCCCGAGAGTTGCAACGCAATGCCGCGATCGGACGTGGCCGCGTTGAATATCGAGCCTCGACCGCCCAGAGACACGCTGAGCGTCGCGCTCAACGTCCCAAGCCGGCGAAGCTCGCGGTCAATGCGCAGCTGCGGGCGTATGTGCAGGATCGGCTTTCTGGCACGGTGCAGCGGCCTGATGGGAGTGTCGCTGGTCCAGATATCGCGTGGCGGGGGCGGCGTCAGGGACCGCGAAAGGATCGCCGTTGGGGACAGTGCTGGAGCCCGGAGCAGATCTCTCAGCGGTTGCGCCTGGACTTCCCCGATGATGAGTCGATGCGCGTGTCCCATGAGGCGATCTATCAGTCGCTCTATATCCAGGGCCGCGGAGCGCTGCGCCGAGAGCTGACCGCTTGCCTGCGGACGGGCAGGGCGCTCAGAGCCCCCAGGAACAGGACATCGAAGGGCAACCGCAGCTTCGTGACCGATGAGCTGTTGATCAGCGAGCGGCCGGCTGAGGTTGATGACCGTGCGGTTCCGGGCCACTGGGAGGGCGATCTGATCCTCGGCGTGGACCGCTCAGCGATCGGGACTCTGGTCGAGCGCTCAAGCCGGTTCACGATGCTGCTGCATCTCCCGCCGATCGAAGGTCACAACAGCCCAAGAGTGAAGACCGGCCCGCCGATCACGGGTGCCGGGGCCGGCGCCGTTCGTAATGCGATCGCTGAGACGATCGGGACTCTTCCCGAACAGCTTAGGCGGTCCTTGACCTGGGACCAAGGGATCGAGATGGCCCAGCACGTGCAACTGCGGTTCGATACCGGTCTGCAGATCTACTTCTGTGATCCACGCAGCCCGTGGCAACGCGGGACCAACGAGAACACCAACGGGCTGCTGCGCCAGTATTTCCCCAGAGGCACCGACCTCGCGCGGCACAGCGCCGAGGAGCTCGAGGCTGTCGCGGCGGCATTAAACGGTCGGCCACGCAAGACACTCGGGTGGAGAACACCCGCCGAGGCGCTCACCGAGTACTTGACCGCCGCGGCCTGACCGCCCGCCCGCAACACACACGCGTGACGACTCCCGGACCGGCGACCCCAGGGGGTGTCTGACGATCGCGCGCGGCTATCGCCGTTCCGGCCCGCCCTCCGGGCGAGCCTCCACGACGACAGCCGCATCACCCAGGCAAGCCCAGTCGTCTCTTCTGACCTTTAGAGTCACCGGCCACACCGCGTTGCGACGACCGGTTGAGCTCAGGCCACCATCGACGGTTCATAGGCGGCCCGCCCTTGACCGTTCTCCCGATACGCCGCATAGAACTCGCTCAGGTCCATCTGCTCGACCGCCCCAAGGATCGACCACACCACGTGATCGTCCGGCACCCAATCAGTCAGATCCGGCGGCATCAACATCGTCTGCCCCCGGTCGCAAGCAATGAAGTTCTGTGGCATGACTGGATGGTCTTAAACCCGCCGGACGTCACACCTTTGCCCGACAGCCACCGCCACAAGCGCAACGCTCGCTCGAAGGGTCCGCCCGCCGATCTGCCTAGGTAGGCGCCTCGCAAGTGGAGGGCTGAGACAGGCCGAGCCGGCGTGTGCCCCGCGCCAGAAGTGATCGTCCGACATCCAGGAGGTCAGTGCCGGTTTCACGAAGCCCGAGGCGTGCCGCCGGACACGAACGCCGGGCCGGACAGTTCCGCTCTGGGCCGACGAGCTCCTGAGCAGCATTCGAGGCCTCGGTCACTGCGGCGACGAGAAGTGTTGTGGGGGGCCGGGCTTGGGTTAGCGTTTCCGCGGCGTCGATTGTCGCTGTCTTTTCGGGCGCGGTTCGGCTCGGAGGGCTCCGCCCGCCGGCGTGTAGATACTCTCGTGGCCATCGTCCCAGCGGATGCGATACCGGGGCGACGGGTCACCGCGCAAGACTTCCTCAACGACACCGAAGCGGGGTCGGCGGCTCGTTGACTCAGACTCCGCTACGACGCGCTTACCGACTTGGAAGGACATGCTCACTTCCGATCGTTCGTGCTTGCGTTGGGAGCGCGTAGCCGCGGTCGGCCTTTACCACCTCGCCGGCCTTCGCGAGCTTGCTCAGCGACGCGCCGATGGTGCCCGCCTTGATGCCCGTTTCGTTTGCGATCTCTGAGGCCGTCTTGGGCCCGCCCTTTAGCGCCGTGAGGATCTTCTTCTTGTTCTCACCACGCGGCGCGCGGGCGTTCGTGCTCCTCGCCGGCGAGGTGTCCTTTGGCGCTGGCGCCGTCGTGCGCTGCGTGACCGGCTGCTCGCGACGGTGCCTGCCGTCGACGCGAAAACGCACTCCGCCCTCCAGTCGACTCAACGCACCCTTGAGACGCTCGAGCTCGTCGCTCAAAGCCTTGTGGTCCTTGAGCTGCTCTTCCACCTCCCGGATGCGCCCCTTGATGCTGCGGGCGATATCCGACACCTCGAGTTTGGCCATGTAGTTCTCCTGTCAGGTCGGTGCGCGATCGTAGTGATGATGATGACGCGCTGACCGACGCGGCTCGACGCGCCGACATCGGCACCCGGGAGTTTCGCGGTCGCCAGGTACGCCTAACGCTTGATCTCGGACCGTCGTTGTCGAGCTGCAGCCAGAGCCGACGGCTCGAGTACCTCTGCGGTGCACCGTGGCTGCCCGCGCGTTCACCAATGCCCAACGACCTCGTCGGCTCGACACGGCCGGTAGGCATCGGTGCCGCTAGAGAGCCGCGCGGCGCGGCGAAGGTTCCCGCGATGCGTACGGGCGGCCTGCGACCAGACCGTTTCAGGTGTGCGCCGCTCGGTGCTCTCGCGGAAACAGCAGCACGGGGCGACGCGGCTAATACGCCGGAGCTATTTCGCGGAGCTCAGTAGCGATTTGTGGTCGGCGACTGGTCCGAGGTGCGTCAGCTTGTCGGGGTTGACGATCCCGCTGATGCTCGTGATCTGGCCGGCGGCGATATCGAGCGCGAAGACGCTGATCAGCCGCTGCTGTGCGTCGAGAAGGAGCGCTCCGGGGCCGCCGTTGACCTCGACTGGGCGCAACGACACGCCCGGAACGCGGGCGGCTTGGCGGAACCAGTTGATCAGCGTGCGCGCGACGCGGTTGCGGCCGCGCAGAGAGCGCGCGAGCGCCGGCACCTTGCCGCCGCCGTCACCGGTCAGCTGTACGTCTGAGGCGAGCAGCGCCTCGAGCCCGGCGAGGTCGCCTTGCTCGGCGGCCTCAAAGAACCGGGCTGCCAGCTCGTCGCGCTGTTCATGGGTCGTTTGGAAGCGCGGCCGGCGCTGCTCGACGTGGCGTCGCGCTCGCGTCGCGAGCTGGCGGACGTTGTCCGCGCTCTTACCGATGATCTCGGCGATCTGCGCGTGGTCGTAGCCGAACACGTCGTGGAGCAGCAGCACGGCTCGCTGCTCGGGAGAGAGGCTCTCGAGCAGCACCAGCATCGCGAGCGACAGCGAGTCGGCCGTCTCGGCGTGCTGGGCTGGATCGTCGTTGCCGTCGGTGATGATCGGCTCTGGCAGCCACTCGCCGACGTAGCGCTCGCGGCGGGCGCGCGCGGAGCGCAGCTCGTTGATCGCCAGCCGGGTGGTCACGGTCGCGACGAACGCTCGCGGCGACGCGATCCGCTCGCCGGAGTCGAGCGCCTGATGCACCCCGCAGCAGCGCCTCCTGCACCACGTCCTCGGCCTCGGACACGCTGCCGAGCATCCGGTAGGCGATCGCGAACGCGACCGGCCGCAGCTCGTCAAGCAGTCGCTCGCGATCGGTCATGCCGCTGCGAACCCCTGCCGCCAGCTCGGATGCTTCGGCTGCCACCCAAGCTCTCGCTTGGCCTTGGCGTTCGAGGCGCCGCGAAGCTCGGTCATCATCACCACGCCGGCCTCCCCGGCGAATAGCCGCCCGATGAACCGAGGCACCCAGATCGGCTGCTTGGCGCCGAGCTCCTGAGCCAGCGCCGGCAACCACTCGGCGACCGGGGCGGGGTCATCATCGACTACGTTGTAGACACCGCGACTGCCGCGCTCCACCGCCGACACCGTCGCTTCCGCGGCGTCGGCGACGTGGATGAAGGACCATACGCCGCCACCGTCGCCGACCAGCGGGAACTTGCGCCTGCGGACCAGCTCGACCTGCTCCGCGCCCGGCGCCAGCGATGTGCCTGGTCCGTAGAACGCGCCGTAGCGCAGCACAATCCCCTCCGTCCAGCGCGCACCGAGGACCGCCTCCTCGAGGTGACGGATCGCCGCCAGGCCCTCGCGCATCTCGCGCGCCGGCGTCGGGTCGAGCGCGTCCTCCTCGCTCTTCACCGCCCCGCCGGTGCGGGCGTACGGCCACGCGCCATAGCTCTGCGCCACAAACCGCCGCACCCCGACCGCGTGCCCGGCGGACAGCAAGTAGTCCGTCCCCTCGGTCCGCAGACGGTTGGTCAGCGCGAAATCGCGATCGAAGTGACGCAGGTCCAGCCTCGCTGGAATCGCGGTCAGCTGATGGACGATCACGTCCGGCCTCGCCCGCCCCACGGCCTCCGCGACCTGATCTGGATCAAGCGCGTCCGCGACCACCGGCACAGCACCCAGCTCGTCGAGCATCGCCTGCTTCGAGCCGCCGCGCGTCATGCCATGAACCACATGGCCCGCCGCCACCAGACGCGGCACCAACTGCCGTCCAATCGCTCCCGTCGCACCTGCAACAAACACTCTCATTATCAACTCCTTGATCGAGGATTCCCTGCACCCCCTAAGACAAGACAGCACCGCCGGCTGTGACACCCACGCCGTACTCGCCGCGTATCGGAACCCGAAGCGCCGCAGCAGCGCCGAAGCAATGGACGCGTCCATCGCGGCGAGACGCACGCGACGTTCCTCAGCGACCTCAAGCTCGCAGTGCATCGTCCGGTAGCGGATCAGACCGGTGAGCGAGCGCTACCCCGGATCCCTGCAGAAGGCGGCGGCGGGGTGCCAGTGCGCCCGCCCGCAGCTGGCGGGCGCGTCGACCGCTTGAGGCCGGTCCTTCGACCAGCCGGATCCGGAAGGTCAGCGCGCCCGTGACGAGCTCATTCAGTCGAAAGCGATCACGCCGCCACCCGATTCGCTGATAGCGCGCTGGCGGCTTGATCTGCATCACGCCGCCCTTCCCCGTTGGGTGTCCTGCCGAGGAGTGGTGTCGACGTCGTGCTGCTCTTGAATTCTGTTCCTTGGATCGCCGCCACGGCGAGGCTAGTTCGACGGCGACATGGGACTTGACGGGTATGACGAGAGTCCTGGGTATTTCGCAGGCTCCGACTGCCGAAGCCACCCGCTGTCCCGGACGGGCGAGCCGGCTAGTGCTCGCCCGATCCGATGCTGAGGAACTACACCTCGGCCGTCGCGAGCCAATCCTCGAAGCTGGGGCCCGCGAGCTCCGCGCCCGGGCTGGGAAGCGCGGCGCCCTCCGCGTAGGCCGCGGCGTCAGGGTCGTCGGGCTGCGCCAGCGGACCGCCGCGGCTCTCGCGGATCTCGAATGAGTCACCTCGGCTGGCGAACAGCGCTGCTGCCGCATCGGCGAGACGCTCCTCCCGCGGGCCTGCGACCTCGGTGATCCTGCCGTTCTCGATCTCCGTCTCTTCGGCCGCGTCGGCGAGTGTCTCAGCGACGACGCGGGCGGCGACGAGCTGCGTTCGCATCTCGGGCACGTAGGCGACGCCATCCTGGATCGTCCATCCGACCAGCGGATCGACGAACTCGTGGAACTGGGCCGCGCGAACGATCCGGACCGGGAGCGGGCCTTCGAGTAGCGTCTGTTCCTGCGCCAGCTTCGCCGCGTTGTAGCCGCCTTGGAACCTGTCGATGCCGATGATCGAGACGACGACGATCCGCTTCGTCCCGGCTGCGGCGCCGGCTCGCTGCAGGTTCCGCGCCGAAGCGGTGAAGAATGCCGTCGCCTCCTCCTGATCGGGCGAGGGTCCGGTGGCCGCGTCGATGATGGTCTCGACCCCGACGAGCGCCTCATCGAGACCCTCGCCGCTGACCACGTCGACACCCTGGGAGCGCGCGATCGGGACCACGTCGTGTCCGCGCTGCTCGAGGATCTCGACGAGGGGCGCTCCGACCCGGCCGGTGGCTCCCGTGACGGCAATCCTCTGGCTTGTGTTTTCGCTGTGCATTGTTGTTCCTTTCTCAGGGCCGGGGGTCCGGCGCCGGCAGAATTGATCCGCTGCTTGATTGACACGCGGCGGCAGCGAGACGTGACGCAGCGAGACGTGATCGATCGCGGGGCCACGAGTCGGCCGGGGTGGTGAGTCGAGTCACTGCACCCCGGTCGGCGACATAGCGCCAGTGCGGGTCGGTTATCGCTCAGCCGAGTCCCGTCGCGAAGCCCTGTCGCCAGCTCGGATAGCGCGGCGTCCAGCCGAGCTCGCGCTTGGCCTTGGCGTTCGAGGCACCCCGCGCCTCGGTCATCATGACCGTTGCCGCCTCACCGGCCGCCAGCCGCCCCAGCCAGCGTGGAATTCGCCTCGGTGGTTTGGCATCGAGCGCGCTCGCCAGCACCGGCAGCCACTCCCGCACGCGCGCGGGCTCGTCGTCGACGATGTAGTAGATACCGGCCGGGCCGTGTTCGACCGCGACGGCGGTCGCCGTGGCGGCGTCTTCGATGTGGATGTGCGACCAGACGCCGCCACCATCGCCGATGACCGGGAACTGACGCTTGCGGATCGGCGCGGCCATCACCGCATCCGGAGCGCGGCTGACCGAGGTTCCCGGACCGTAGAAGCCGCCGTAGCGCAACGCGAGTCCCTCGCCCCACTCGATCCTCGTCACCGCCTCCTCGAGATAGAGGAGGCCCTCCACCACCGGCCGCAGCGGCGCCGGCGGGTCGGGATCGAGGGGATCGGCCTCGCTCAGCACCGGCCCGCCCGTGCGGGCCCATCGAAAAGCCCCAAAGCTCTGCGCCACGAACCGCCGTGCCCCCACGGCGCGGCCCGCGGCCAAGAGATGGTCCGTCGCCTCGGTACGCAGCCGGTTGGTCATCTTCGCCATAGGGGAGCGGTCGGGATGCCGCGCGTCACGGATGCTCATCTTCCCCGACAGCGCCGTGAGCTCATGCACGATCACCTCGGGCTCGACGGACGTCACCGCCTGGGCGACCGCGTCGGCGTCGAGAGCGTCGACCACGACCGGGCGCGCCCCCAGGCTTCGCACCAGGTCCTGGTTCGATGCGCTCCTGGTCATCCCGACCACCTCGTGGCCTCGCGCCACAAGCTGCGGGATGAGCTCCCTGCCGAGAACACCCGTGGCGCCGGCTACGAAGATCTTCATGACTGCTCCTCTCGTTTGATGCTTCCCTCATCAGACAGGACAGAAGCGCCGCTTGTGACAGTGCTCATCGCTCGTTGTTCACCGCGCGCGTCCGACAACGGCGCGTGTGCACCACCGTCCGGCCCGGTCCTCGTTCGCGCCACGATCGTGATCCGACCCGCCAGATCCAGGTGACAAGGGGACGACGTGCTCGCAACAGTTCCGTTTCCCTCTCACGAGTCAGGTCGACCGCCGAGGCGAGCGGCACCGTGGCTGCCGCTTCGGCCGCCGGCGAGCTCAAGCAGCAGGGCTCGGCGCCGCCCCTGGCTCGGCGACTGAGCAGAAACCACGGCTGAGCGCGCGGAGTTCCGTCACTTCGACCCCATCGTTAGCGGCGGACCTGTTAGCAGGCGGACCGAGGCGGGCTCGGGTTCCGCGCGATGCAGGGACCGCGGCGCCGGCGCCGGTCACCCACCTGCCGGCGCGAGCCACGACGCCGTGCTGGATTACGCCTGTTGGGGTCATGCGGGCACACGTGCCCTCTGCGCTCCCGGACGGGAACCGCGCCGACGCGGCCGCGAACAAGGACAGCTGCGCAAGCGTCGCGGTCGACTCCGGCGTCTGGGTGCACGTTGTGCTGGCCGTTGCGCCATCCGGGCGACCACTACTTTCGTTTGGCTCGCGCGAGCGCGCGTGGATCAGCGCCGGTGCGCGCTGCTCGAGGCTGACGTCGCGCGGCTGACGGGACGGTGATTTCCCGATCGGGCGCCCGCCTGGCAGGCCTAGTCCTCGAGCCGCAGATCGTGGGTTCGCAGCTCACTGGGCTGATTGCGTCGCAGCTTGCGACGTTCCCAGCTGTTGGGGTGCCGGATCGTGACACCTGCTGTTCCGCCGGTCCCGGTGAGGCGGAGCAATGGGGTTCCAGGGAGCCTTTCGGGAGTGGTCTTGTCTCTCAGTCCGCCGATCCCAGGGTCCAGCCCGCCGGTCTCTGCACCCCAGCTCTCGGGGATCACGATCGTCACACCGGCCCACTGGCCGTGCGCTTCTACTTCGACCTCAGCCAGTCGGGTAGCCGTTCGGGTGAAATCGAGCCTGGCACCACCCATCCCGCCGTAGACCGTGATGTGAGCCGGTACCTGCCAGCGCCCAGTGCGCGCCGCGCCGTGTAGACCGCCCTTGAGAAGCAGCGGCTCTCCTGGATCCGCCGAAGGTTCCGGCGGCAGGTCGGCGGTGAGAGCGGCAAGATCTGCGTAGGTCTTGGCGGTCAGGGCCTGCTCCACCCTCGCGTCTAACTCCACATGCTCAAGACGACCTTCCGCCGCCGCGTCTCGCAACCGCTCCACCACTGCATCGCGGTCGGAATCCGCTGCGCGTAGCTGATTGCGGCGATCAGGTTCTGGACCGGTGACGGACACGGCTTCGATCATAGGAAATGCTGGTGCGGCCACCCGCTGCCATCCAGGCACTGGGGCCAGTCCGCCGCACCGTCGAGACGCGTGCTCATCGCTTGGCGGTGAGCCGTGACCGACGTGTGTCGGCCACGGCTCGGGAGCGAGTTGGCGGGTTGGCCGAAGGCGGACGCTAGGCCGAGATCGGACTCTCCGCGAACCCTGCTGTTTGCGTCGGACGGTCTTCTTTCAGTTCGTGGGCCGGCGCGGTCTTCGGGACTATGAGGGCGAGAACCGCGCCGACGGCGAGGACGACCGCGCCGATCGGGATCGCCGCCGTGAGGCCGGCGGTGTATGCCTGCGGCGAGGTGTAGGAGCCGTGGGCGCTGAACACCGAAGCCAAGACGGCCACGCCGATGACGCCGCCCAGTTCACGGATGGCGTTGGTGGCCCCGGATGCCTGCCCGGCTTCCCGGGGTTGCACGGAGCTGAGGACCGCGTTGGCCGAAGGGGCGAACACGAGCGCCATCCCGGTGCCCGCCAGCATGAACGGGACGATCAGGCGGCCGTACGCGATGTTGGGAGTGATGATTGCCCCGAGCCAGGCGATCGCCGTGGCCTGTAGCGCCAGCCCGACAGCCATCAGCGGCCGCGGTCCGATCCGATCGCTCAGCATCCCCGCGATCGGCGCGACGATCATCGGCATCCCCGTCCAGGGGAGGGTCCGTAGGCCGGCCTGGAGCGGTGTGTAGCCCTGCGTGGTCTGGAAGAACTGGGCCAGCAGGAAGATCGACCCGAACACGCCGACGTACATCGCGAACGAGAGCCCGTTGGTGGCCGCGAACGTCCGCGAGTGGAAGAAGCGCATCGGCAGCATCGGTGCCGGCGCGCGCAACTCCCACGCTACGAATGCGATCACAAACCCGACACCCACGGCAAACGATGTCAGGATCGTTGTGCTCGTCCAGCCCAGCGCCTGGCCGCGGATCGTCGCGTAGGTGATGCCCAGCAGCCCCGGTCCCGCCAGCGCCAGACCTTGCAGGTCCAGACGGGCGCTCGGTCCGCGTGATTCGGTGAGTTTGGTTAGAGCCAGCGGAACCAGGACGAGGCCAATGGGCACGTTGATCCAGAAGATCCAGTGCCAGGAGATGCCGCTGATCACCGCGCCCCCGACCAACGGTCCGAGTGCCACCCCGAGGCCGCTCACGCCGCCCCAGATCCCGAGTGCCATCCCGCGCCGCGCGGGCGCGACGGCCTCGGAGAGTAGTGTCAGCGTGAGCGGGAGCACGATCGCGGCACCGAGCCCCTGCAGCGCGCGGGCGGCGATTAGGGCGTCGGTGCTCGTCGAGACGGCCGCCCCGGCGCTGGCGGCGGTGAAGATGGCCAGCCCGACCGCGAACATCCGCCGGCGGCCCAGCCGGTCGCCGAGCGCCGCTCCGGTGAGCAGCAGCACCGCGAACGTCAGCGTGTACGCGTTCACGGTCCACTCGAGTGACTGGATCGATGCTCCCAGGCTGCGACGGATCGAGGGCAGCGCCGTGGTCACCACGAGGTTGTCGAGGGTGGTCATGAACAGGGCGAGCGAGACGATCGCGAGGGTCCAGGGAAGGCTGGGCCTGCGGGGGGACCGGCGAGGGAGGGATCGGGGGGCGAGGCTCATTTGAATCCACCTTCCTTCGGTGGTTGGTCATTGGCGCTGGTGGGAGTGATGTGTGACCCTTCGCCGCGCGCCGGTGTGAGCCATTGCGTGCTCATCTGCGATGCGGGGTGGATCGCGGTTAGCCTGAGCTGCTCGCGGCCGGTGTTGGCGAACTGATGCGGCGCATCGGCGGGGGCGATCACGATGTCGCCCGCCACGGCCGTGATCTCGATCTCGTCGACCACGAACGTTGCCCGGCCGGCGTGGAGCACGAACACCTCGGGATAAGGGTGGCTGTGTCGTGGCACCCGGGCGCCGGGGTCCGAGTGCACCAAGAACAACGACACTGGAACGCCACCGTGTTGCGCGCCGACGAACTGGTGTGCGTCCGCCGTTCCCGGCAGCTCGTGGTGTCCGATCAGCAGGGTCTCCGACGTAGCTTTGCTCATGCGAAGGCTCCCTTCTCTGGGTTGGGATCGTGAAAAGGTCGAAGCCGGATTGCCGCTCGACGGCCGAGTTCGCTCGAACTCGGGAGAAATCGTCCGAGAGGTGGCCCGGTATCAACCGTGAGCGCAGTCTGCACGCACCACGCTCAGCTGTCCAACAGATAGTTGGACTAGCAGAAAGCGATACCCTCAATGAATGGAATTACGACAGCTAGCCCACTTCCTGGCCGTGGCCGAAGAGCGTCACTTCACCCGGGCCGCCCAGCGCGTGCACCTCACCCAGTCGAGCCTGTCCAGCTCGATCCGACTGCTCGAACGCGAGCTGGGCAGTGAGCTCTTCGTGCGCAGCACCCGTCACGTCGAGTTGACCGAAGCCGGCCGAGCGTTGACCCCCGCGGCGCGGCGCGCGATCGCCGCGTCCGAGGACGCCAAAGACGCGGTCGCAGGGGTACGAGGCCTGGTCCGCGGTCAGTTAACGATCGGCGCGATCCAGCTGCGCGGACGGCTGGACATCCCCGGGCTGCTGGCGCGCTACCACCGGCGCCACCCCGCGGTGAAACTGCGCCTACGGCACGACAGCGTCACGTCCCTCGTCCGCCGAACCGCCGACGGAGAACTCGAGTTGGCGATCGTCGACGTCCCGCTCGGGCCGCAGGCCGGCCGCGTCCGAGCTCAGGCGCTCGAAACCGAAGCGCTGCTGCTGGCCGTCGCGGCAGACGGCCCATTGGCCACCCGCCGCCGAGTACGGCTGGCCGAGCTCTCCGACCACGCCTTCGTCGAGTACCGCGCCGACTCATCCATACGCGCCAGCATCGACCAAGCCTGCGAACACGCCGGGCTACAGCGCCGCGTCGCCGCCGAAGTCGACACGATCGCAGACCTCGTGGAGCTCGTCGCGCGCGGCGTCGGCATCTCCCTGCTACCCCCCGTATCGATTCGCACGGCCGCCGACAGACTGGTCGGACTAGTCACCGAACCAAGCATCCCCCGCGAGCTGATGCTCGTCACACCCCTCGACCACGACCCCTCGCCCGCCGCCAAAGCGCTACTCACCCTCATGGAGACCGACAGCGAGCGTGAACTACCGGGTTACCGCTGAAAAGCAGCAATGTGCCCCCTGCGCCAAGGGCGGGCTCCTGCTACCACCACGAACAGGCGGCCACGTCGGCCGCAGACCCGGGACAGGCGTCGACTGCTGCTTCGAGGCTGTGGCCGACCAGAGCGGCAGCGATGGCCAAGTGGCCGCGTGGGCGACGATGCAGAACTGATGCAGGGGCGTGATCTCGAGCTTCGCCTGATGCAGATCTCGGAGCACACGCATCTACGAATCCGGCCGGAGTCGATCCGCCACTGGGGGGCCACCGGCTCAGCAAGACTTCCGGGGCGAGGCGTCGTCATGCGCTCAGGCTCACTTGTGCCTCACCGGCATCACGTCGCTTAGCCCACTCCGTCGGGAGTCATAGTCTAAAAGGCGTCTTATCCCGTGACCGGGAGGATCTGTGAGCGAAGCTCCTGGGAAGGTCAGTACGTGACCTTGATCGTGAGGTCGCTGTTGTTTCCGACGCTTGTCGACGTGACCGTTCCGTGCGCGTGGCGATAGATGCCGGTCCCAGCGTTGATCGAGACCACCACCGGCGCGCTGCTCTCGGAGAACGTCAGTTGCGTGTGGTTAGCGAGGAGCATCGAGCCGCCGATCGCGATCTGGGCGTCACAGGTAGCCGTCGCACCGCTCCCTGTGGAACCCGTGATCGTGCAGCGTAGGTGGTCCGAGGCTGTCGACTGCTTCGCATGGTGTTTGTGGTTGCCGACGTAGTCGAGGTCGGTGTTGTCGTTGATATCCCCGACGGCCGGCGGGCTGTTCGGCCCAAGTGGCTTGCCTTGCGGGGTGACGAACGTGCTGCTTGTCTGCTTCGAGAAGTAGTGCAGCGTCACGGTCCGCGCGGAGGCCGTCGGGACGACCACAGCCAGCGCCAACACAGCGCCGGCGAGCGGCGCAACCTGTCGCGTGCGGCTTCGCGGGGACTTGCGGCCCCGGGGCGTGAACCTGTCTCTCATTATTCGTCCTCGGTGTTTGTTGTTGGACGGGCGGGTGTGCGGCTTGTCCCGCGGGTTATGCGCTGTCGCTGGGCGGGATTTTCGGGTTCAGCGAGAAGACGTTGCGGGGGTCGTACTTGTCTTTGAGCCTCACCGCTTCGGCGGGGGTCAGCTCGGCGGAGGCCCCGCGGTGCCGACGGTAGATCTCGGCGATCCACCGGCCGCCGGGTCGCTGGGCGAGTGAGTCGAGAAACTCGCGCCAGGAGGCCGGCAGGGCGTCGTCGGCGACCATTGCGTACGGGAATTCGGGAGGGCGCGCCACGCCGTAGAGCAGCGCCGCCGCGGTGAGGTCGGCAACGGTGAAGGTGTCGCCGACGAGATACCCGCTCGGGGGGATCTCGCGCTCGAGCCGATCGATCGCAGCGACCATCTTCGCGCGGCTGTCGGCGGCTGCCTGGGGGTTGATCTGGAACCTGCGTCGCATACCAACACGCAGCATTGGGAAGCCGGCGCGGAGCAGGGCGCGTGTTGCGGCCGGCTGACCGTGGGTGAACAGCGGCACTACCAGCTGTGGATGGGGAAGCAGTTCGTGGTAGAAGGCGCGGCGGATGTGCGGTCCGAGCTCCTCGTCGAAGAACTGCTCGAGCTCAAGCGCGCGGCGCCGCTGCGCCGGATCGTCGGGATAGAGCGGCGGCTGGGGCCAGCGCTCCTCGATGGCGGCGATGATCCGTGTTGAGTCGCCGATAGACCGCCGGTCGATGGTGAGCACCGGCGCGGTCGAGGTATCGCCGGTCAGGCGCTTGGCCTTCACGGCGTGGAGCCCGGGAAGCAGCGTGCGACGGACGTGGGGGACGCGCTTGTAGTCCAGGGCCCAGCGCACCTTCTCCACGTAGTGCGAGATCTGGAGCTGCCACAGCACCGGCACGATCGGAGGGGGCTGCGTCTGCCTTCGAACGGTGGGGCGGTCTTGTTGTGTGGACGTGCTCATCGTTTCTCACCTCGGTTTCGGTGTGGGCGAGGTTCGCGCCCCGGGACCGGTTTCGCGACGTGGCAGACCACCTGTTATTTGGGGGGTGGACCGAGGGGTTTTCGCGGCGTACGATCGGCGCCGGTGGCCGCGAGCGAAGATGGGCAAGCGCTTCTTGAGCGAGATGCCGCTCTCGCCCAGGTCGATCGGTGCCTGGGTGAGGCTGTCGCGGGGAATGGTTCGCTGCTTTTGCTTGAGGGGCCGGCTGGGATCGGGAAGACGCGTCTGGTTCTGGCGGCGGGAGCGCGCGGCCGGGAGCTCGGACTCGTGACGCTTAGCGGGCGGGGCTCGGAGCTCGAGCGGGACTTCGCCTACGGCCTTGTCCGCCAGCTGTTCGAGGCACCGCTGGTCGCGGCATCGCCGCTGGAGCGGGCGGAGCTGCTTGCGGGCGCGGCCGGAAGCGTGGCTCGGCTGCTCGGCGTTCCGATGCCGCATGACGACACGAGCGATGCGCTGCTGGACCCGTCATTCGCGATCCTGCACGGGCTCTACTGGCTGTGTGCGAACCTCGGCCGACGCTCGCCGCTGCTGCTTTGCGTCGACGATGCCCATTGGGCTGACCACGCCTCGCTGCGGTTTCTCAACTATCTCGGAGCGAGGCTTGCGGAGTTGCCGATCGCGGTGGTTGCCGCGGCGCGGCCGTCCGAGACGCGTGAGGGTTCGCCCCTGGTCGCGGCGCTCGCCGCCGACCGGTCGGCGGAGGTTCTTGCGCTGGCACCGTTGAGCGAGCGGGCGGTGGCCGAGCTCGTGCGGCTGGGGCTCGGGGCCGAGGTGGATGCGCGTTTTGCGAGGGCGTGCCATTCGGCGACCAGTGGCGTTCCGTTCCTTGTCAAGGAGCTGGTCCGGGCGATTGTCGAGGAGGGCATCGAGCCGACCGCGGCGGCGTGTTCGCGCATCGAAGCGCTCGCCCCGCGCGCGGTCTCACAGTCGATCGCGCTGCGGCTGAGACGCTTGTCCACCGCCGCCCGCGCGCTGGCGCGCGGGCGGCCGTGCTGGGCGGGGCCGAGCTTCGGCTCGCGGTCGGCCTTGCCGGCGTGACCCCGGGCAGCGCCGCTGCGGCTGCCGACGAGCTAGCCGACGCCGGGATCCTCGAGGAGGGTCGGCCACTGCGGTTTGTGCATCCGATCGTGCGGGCAGCGGTCGAGGCGGATCTCTCACCCGGCGAGCGGGCCGGCCTGCACCAGGCGGCGGCGTGGCGCCTTGAGCGCGAAGGGGCGTCTGCAGACCGCGTCGCGGCCCACCTACTGGCGAGCGACCCGGCCGGGGACGATTGGGCCGTCGAGTCACTGCGTGCGGCCGCCAGGGCCGCGGTCGCGAACGGCGCTCCGAACTCGGCCGCCGCGTACCTGCGGCGCGCGCTCGCGGAGCCACCTTCCGAATCGCTGCGCCCCGACGTCCTGCTCGAGCTTGGCTTCGCCGAGTCTTACGCGGGGGACCCGCAGGCCGCGGCTGATCTGCAGGCAGCACTCGCCATCGCGGCCGACGTGACTGCTCAGGTCTCGATCGCGCTCGCGCTGGGGCGCATGCTCCAGATCGAGGGACGCAACCGCGAGGCGCTTGAGGTGTTCGACCGCACCCGTGCGCGTCTTGGCAGCGCCGAGCGGCATGCGGAGCTGACGCTCGAGGGCGCCGCGCTCGGCGCCGCGCAGTTCGACGCGGACAGCGCGGATGTCGCTGCACCACGGATCGCCCAGCTGCGCCGGTTAGCCGAGGAACAGCCAGATATTCCCTCCAGCGTGTTCGGCCCGCTGGCCGTGGCAGCCGTGATGGCGAACGAGCCCGCCGTGACGGTCGCGTGCCTCGCGCTCGGCGCGCTAGAGGGAGCGCCGAAGCTGCTGCCGGAGGCGGTCGACCGACCCCCGTTCTTCTACCACGCTTGCAACGCGCTGGTGTTCGCGGAACGCTATGACGAGGCGCTGCCCCGGTTCGACCAGGCGATAGCCGATGCTCGTCGGCTCGGCTCGCTCCCGCACGTGCTCGGGCTCTCCTGCTACCGCGCGTTCGTTCATCTCCGTATCGGAAACCTCGCCGACGCCGAGGCAGACGGACGAGTCGCGCTGGAGACCGGCCCCCGCCCACCAGGCATCCACGCTGCCCTCGCTCTCGCCGTCCTGCTCGAGACACTCGCCGAGCGAGGCGCGTTCGAGGCCGCCGAAGCCGCCGACCAGCGCTACCGCCTCGCCGAGCAGTTCCCGACGATGCTGCACGGAGCCTGGCTGCTCGCGGCCCGCGGTCGGCTTCGCCTGGCCGAGCTTCGACCGGCCTCGGCCCCGGACGATCTCCTCGCCGCCGGCGAGCTCTTCGTCCGGCTGCGAAGCCCGAGCCCGACCACTGCGCCCTGGCGCTCCGACGCGGCCCTCGCGCGACTCGCGCTCGGCGCGCAGGCCGAGGCCAGAGTGCTCGCGGCCGAGGAGATCGCGCTCGCCGAGGCTTTCGGCGCCCCACGCGCGCTCGGGGTCGCGCTGCGCGCGGCAGGCCTCGCCGAGGACGGACAGCGAGGCATCGAGCTGCTGCGCCAGGCGGTAGGGGTGCTGGAAGGGTCCGCCGCGCGACTGGAGCACGCCCGCGCGATGGCAGACCTCGGGGCGGCCCTCCGGCGCGCTGGACACCGGGTCGAGAGCCGCGCGATCCTCCGGCCCGCGCTCGACCTCGCCCACCGCTGCGGAGCGCTCGCGCTGAGTGAGCGGACGCGCACCGAACTGATCGCCGCCGGGGGGCGACCGAGAAGGCTCGTACTCAGCGGACTTGACTCGCTAACCCCAAGCGAGCGTCGCGTCGCCCAGCTCGCCGCCGCCGGGCTCCCCAACCGTGAGATCGCGCAGCACCTCTTCATCACCGCCCGAACCGTCGAAGGGCACCTCACCCACGCCTACCAAAAGCTCGACATCACCTCCCGCGAGCAACTCCCCGCCACACTCGCCAACCCCACCGTCGAGACCACGGCCCCTGCCGCGACACTTGGCTGACCGCCATCGACCGGTCGCCCCGTAGAAGCCAATGCATGAGCGGACGCCTCGGCTCGGGGACGTCCGTCTCGCTTCCTCTTCCAGCAGTACCCCGGCGCCGGTTCCGTCGGAGCCCTGCAAGGCGCGGAAGTCGAGACTCAGATGATCGTGGTGCTTGCGGACTTCTTCAAGCATCCGCGGTCGAAGCAGGAGCCAGCCGCAGCGCGAATCGACATTTGAGGCGGACGAGATCCGGCCGCTCGTGCCGCGGGTCGCTCACTTCCGGAAACACGAACGCTGAGCACTGTCGGCGACGTCTAATAGACACGACCCAAACACCCCAAACCCCCCGAAACGCCAGGGAATCCGCCAGATCCGGCTACCTCACCAGGGGGAACTTCGGTCTAATGCACGGTCGCTCACTCCCCCTTCGGCTTTGCCGGGATCGAGAGCAGCAGTCCCGACGTCGTGGCCGCGACGGCGACGATGGAGAAGTCGGCCGTCGGCGCCGAGGGCTTCCGCTTCGGCAGGATCGTTTGCTGGGGAGCTGCTAGCACGCAGACAGTCGGGTGCCTGGTTTCCGCGCGTTGCGGGGGCCCTGGCGGCGACGCCCAGATGCCCGTCGCGACCGCAAAGGAGGGGCGACGAGATCCGGCGAGCGGGCTGCTGGTGCTGCTCACGAGCAGCAGACATTTCGGTGTCGACGCGGACCCCGCCTTGATCACCGGGTGTCTTGCTGACGAGATGAGCTGCAAGCACTTTGGCGCTTTCAGCGTTGTGTTGGCGCAGCAAATCGCGTGCAGCAGCCAGCTGCTGTCGCGGTCGGAGCGAGGCAGTCTCGTCGCCGCGAACTCACGCGTTGCTCAGAGTTCGTCCGGGTGATCGCCCCGTGCGACGAGCCTTCGGCGGCGTCAGTCAGCGGAACGAGTCGGCGGTGATGCGATTGACTTCAGTCACTGCGTCCGCGGGGATTCCCGCCCGTTTGGCGGCGGCGATGATCGCGTCCGGGCTCGGCGCCTCGTAGAGACAGTAGGAGCGGTGCCGATCGGCGCTCAAGAAGGAGAACATCCAGCTGACGCCCTCGTCGGCGTTGATCTCCTCGATCAGCTTGACGTCGTCGCTCGTCATGTCGAGCTGCTCGGCGAAGCTCCGCTCGATCAAATAGACGGGCATGTGGGGCGATCCTACCGCGTGTCCGCGCCGTCGACCAGGGCGTGGCGATAGGCGTAGCCCGCCGACTCGGTCCGGTTCGCAGCGCCGGTCTTGCGCAGGATGCTGCGTACGTGGTTGGCGACAGTGTGCGCGCTGATGCAGAGCTCCTCTCCGATCTCGCGGTTGCTGCGGCCCACGGCGACCAGTCGCAGAATGTCGAGCTCGCGCCAAGACAGGTCGTCTGGCGGCATGCGTGTGTGCTCGATGCGTGCTCCGAGTGCATGGGCGCGCGCCAACAGCACCGGCATGCCGATCCGTTCCGCGAGCGTCGCCGCCTCGGAGAGCAGCTCCGACGCCTGGACGGCATCGTCGCTGGCGCCGCGGATGCGTAGCGTCCGGCCGTATCCGTAGAGGGTGTGGGCGACCCAGGTCGTGGCACCCATGTCGCGGTTGACGGCCAGGGCCTGCTCGAAGTGCTCGACGGCACGGTCGTGGTCGCCGAGCGTCGCAGCCAGCAGGCCGAGATAGCGGTCGGCGGCACCGTAGCACGCAACGCCATGACCGATCACCACGTTGCCGCCCGCAAGCGGTGCCAGCTCGGGATAGAGCAGCGCGGCGAGCGCCTCGTCGCCAACTGCCGCACAGGCATCGGCCAGGTAGATCAGCGACGCTACCCAGAGCGTGGCGCGAAGTTCGTCGAGGCCGTCCTGGCGGATGCGCGCCAGCTCTTGTCGGGCTTCCTCCTCCATTCCGAGCTCAGCCAGCAGCGCCGCGAAACCTGGTCGCCATGCGCCGCGCGACCGTTCGCTGTGAGCGAAGACTCTGGTGACGGCGGCGAGCTCGGCGAGGCGGCCCTGCTCGCGACGGATCCCGAACATCTGGATGCCGTGGATGCCGGAGGCAGCGCGGCCCGTGAGCAGACGGCTCCACTCGTGCGAGCGCTGCGCGGCAGCCTCGGCCTCGGCCAGCCTTCCAGCGCACAGGGCTAACGTCGAGGCGTAGTGCTCGGCGACGTGGAGCGTGAACGGCTGGCGCAGGCGGACGGCCATCGCGTGCACCTCCGCGAGCTCGCGCTCGGCCCCCTGCAGATCGCCCAGTCCGATCAGACCGGCCACGCGCCATTCCATCGCCTCGGCCTGAAGATCGCTCGCGCCTAAGCCCTCCGCCAGGTCGCGAGCCTCGGACAGCATCTCGAGCGTTTGCTCGAGATTGCCCTCGCCGCGCGACCAGTATGAGCGCATCAGCACCGTCGCGAGGCCGAGCCGGTCGGCGAGCCGCCGAGCCATCGCGATCGCGCGCTCGCGTACGACCGCGCTCGCCCCGTAGTCACCGACGAAGGCATGCGCGCGACCCAACCCGGCGAGCAGCATCACGCGAAGCTCGGAATCTCCATCCCCGAGTGCGAGCGACGCCTCGTCGAGCAGCTCGACGGCGCCCGCGTCGGTGATCCCCGGGCGCCAGCAGGCCTCCTCGAAGCCAACCGCGGCCGTCGCAAGCAGGCTGGCGTCGCCGATGTCGCGGGCGATCTGCGCCGCGGCGCGGAACGCCTCCATAGCATCGTCCGAGCGGCCGGCTCGGAAGCGCGCGGTGCCGAGTTCAAGCTGTGTCTCGGCCCGCTGGCGCGGATCATCGATGCCGAGCTCCAGCGCGGACCCGAAACGGGCCGCGGCCTCGTCGAACGCCAGCGTCCTCAGCGCCGCACGACCCGCGAGGAGTGAGTACTTGATCGCGCGCCGCGGCCCGTCCACCGGCGCAGCCGCATAGAAGTGATGCGCGAGCTCAGCCAGGCCGCGGCTCTCGCCCGCCCCGTGCGCTAGCTCGAGCGTCTCCGCGACCGATAGGTGCAGCTCGGCGCGCCGCAGGCCGGGCATGCGATCGTAAAGCGCGCGGCGCACGAGCTCGTGCGTGAACTGGTAGGCGAGCAGTTGCGAGGGCACCTCCTCGATCATGCCGTGCGCGACCGCCTGCTCAAGGGCCGCGTGCAGCTCCTCGTCCGCCAACCCAGACTGCGCGATGGCGGGCAGATCGAATTCCTGTCCGGCGACGGCGGCCAGCTCCAGCAGCCTCGTGGTGGCGGTGCTCAGCCGCGCCAGCCGGTGGCTGACGACCTCTCGCACGCCCTCCGGGCTGCCGAGATCGGCAACAGCGCGCGCCAACCGCGTCCCCCCGTCGTGGACCGACACGGTCTCGCTCTCGAGGAGCGTGCGCCACAGCTCGGTCATCAGGAACGCGTTGCCGCCCGTCAGCTCGCTCAGGACTCGAGCGATCTCCGGAAGATCCGGACCGAAATCGCCGCCGACTGCGCGCCTGACGAACTCGGAGATCTCCTCGGCGCTGAGGCCACCCAACCGCAGCCGCACTACGCCTTCGGAGCGGCGCAGGTCGACGAGCGCCGCGGAGAGCGCCTCCGGGACCTCGGCCTCGGTGTCGCGGAACGTCGTGACCAGCAGCGCGCGAGCGTCCGACGCGCCGCGCGCCAGGTGCCGCAAGAGCAGGAGTGTCGGCGTGTCGGCCCAGTGCCCATCTTCGATGACGACGACCAGCGGCGCTGTTCGACCAACGCCGGCGAGGAGGTCGGCGACCGCGGTGTGCAGACGGTGGCGTTCGGTGTCGGGATCGGCCGCGACGGGAAGCGGCAACTCACCGACCCGCTGCGCCAGGTCTGGCAGCAGCCGCGAGAGCTCCCCGCCCTCAGCGCCGAGCGCGGCTTGTAAGGTCGCCTCGTCAGTGTTTCGCACGAGCTGGTCGAGCGCTTCCACGAACGGCCGGTACGGCCGTCGTACGACCGAGTCACATGCGCCATAGAGCACGAGGGCGCCCCCAGCCGCTGCCTCATGCGCGAATTCGCGCACGAGGCGGCTCTTGCCAGATCCGGCCTCGCCACCCACGAGCGCGAACCTGAGTGACTCTCCCTCGGCGCGCGGGATTAGCGTCCTCAGCGTCGCCAGCTCGCGCGAGCGTCCCGCGAACGGAAACGAGGGCGTCAGGCGAAGAGGACCTGGGAGCTTGGGCATCTGAGCGGCGTCTGCGGCGGCCAGTAGTCAGATCTGATCATGCCAGGCGCGAGGACCTCCGTTCAACCCCGCTAAAAGTGGGTCAGACCGGGTCATGACAGAGCGCAGGCGGTGCCGTACGTTGCTCTTCGGGCCGCTCGGCCCACTGCCATCTACACCGGGGAGCATCTGATGACCGCTACCACATCCCTGCTCGAGATCGCGCGTCGCGACCTCGCTGATCTGAATGCCAACATCGTTGGTCCCGGCGATCCGGATTACGATGCGACGCGAGCCGTTCACAACGGCATGATCGACCGTCATCCGGCCGTGATCGTGCGCTGCTCGAGCGCCGACGAGGTCGCCCGTTGCATCGCGTTCGCGCGTGCCCATGACACCTTGATCGCGGTGCGTGGCGGTGGACACAACGGCGGCGGTCTTGGCGTCGTCGACGACGGGATCGTCATCGACCTAGCGGGCCTGGCCGAGGTTACGGTCGATCCGGAGTCCGACAGCGTCCGTGTCGGCGGCGGCTGCACCTGGAGCGACGTCGATCGGGCCACCACGGAGCACGGCCGCGCGACACCCTCAGGGATCATCTCGACGACCGGTGTCGGCGGGCTTACGCTCGGGGGCGGGCTCGGCCACCTGACGCGGCGCTTCGGCCTCACCATCGACAGCCTGATCAGTGCCGATGTCGTACTCGCCGACGGCTCACAGGTACACACGAGCGCAACCGCGCACCCCGAGCTGTTCTGGGCCCTGCGCGGGGGCGGCGGCAACTTCGGTGTCGTCACATCGTTCGAGTTCCGCACGCACCCAGTTGGCGCCACGGTGATGGCCGGGCCCACTTTCTGGCCGATCGAACAGACGCCAGAAGTCATGCGCTTCTACCGCGAGTTCCTGCCCGCCGCCCCACGCGTTGTCAACGGCTTCCTCGCTCTGATGACGGTGCCGCCCGTGGACCTCTTCCCAGAGGAGCTCCATCTGCGGAAGGTCTGCGCAGTGATGTGGTGCGTCGTCGGCTCCGAGAACGAGGCAACGCAGCTGCTCGCGCCGGTGCACGACGTCGGCACCCCGCTCCTGCACGGCGTCGGACCGGTTCCGTACCCAGCCCTGCAAAGCCTGTTCGACGGCCTCTACACGAAGGGCCTGCAGTGCTACTGGCGCGCGGACTTCGTCAACGAGCTCTCCGACGAGCTCATCGAGCAGCACCTCGATTGGGGCGAGAAGCTGCCGTCGATGCACTCGACAGTGCACCTCTACCCGATCGACGGCGCGGCCCACGACGTGGGAGCTGCCGACACCGCTTTCAGCTACCGCGACGCGCAGTGGGCCGAGGTCATCTTCGGCGTCGATCCCGATCCAGCCAACGCGGACGCGATCCGTGACTGGTGCGTCGGCTACTGGGACGCGACCCACCCCTACTCAGCCGGGGGGGCGTACGTCAACTTCATGATGGACGAGGGCCAGGAGCGTGTCCGTGCCACCTACCGTGACAACTACGACCGCCTCGCGCGTGTCAAGGCGCAATACGACCCCGAGAACATCTTCCGCGTCAACCAGAACATCCACCCCGCGGCCGACGAGTAGGAAGATCCGGGGCGCCTCCGGCGATTAGCTGGGCGGCACGACGCTGCAAGCGCCCCGGTGCTTGCAGCGTCGTCTGGTCAGCCACCACACGGGGATCCATGCAGCAGTGTTGTCGCCCTGCAGCGCTCTCTCGCGTTTGGAACGAACCCGAGCGCGTCGACCGCGTTCGCGTTGAGTACCGCGATCCCAACGATGCAGGTGTCTCGCCGGCGCTTGACCCGGCCCTGCTCCTCGCCAGATCCGCGCTGTCCGCGCATCAGGTGCTTGCAAGCTACCTGCTAGCGGCGGGGCCGATGCAGAAGTCTCAGACGAGGCCCGGCGCGCTTCCGGATTCACGAATTAGGGGCAGTACCGGGGACCGCTATAACGACGCTCGAGACTTCCGCACCCGGACAAATCGGGCAGTAGGGAACGCCGGCCTCGTGCCGTCGCAGCGAGAGCCGAGGAGCGGCTTGCAGATCGAGGTCCGTGCATGACCAGCAAGCGCCCAGAACTGTCGCTCCTGCGGGCTATCCCTAGGTCTTTTGTTAGCATAAGACGGGTCATAGAAGTACGCCTTGATCGTCGCCGGTGAGCGCCCCAGCCGATCGGCGATCTGCACGATCGACAGCCCCTCGGCCTCCCGATAGTGGCGAGCGAGTGCAACAGCGCGGCGACGCTCAACGACTCGATCCGCCGCTGGCGCATGAGCGTTCGGCGCCATCCTCGCGACGGTACCGTCGCCGGGTGGTGTTCTCGCCGAGGTGTCGCGCGTCATCGACCACTGGGTTGCGAGCAGTCGCGTTTGCCGGCTGCGGCGGCGGACTCGCCTTCCGCGCAACTCAGGGCTCTGGCCGATATGGGCGAGATGCCCGTGCGGTGATGAATGCGGGTCCTGGACCTCGGCGTGTCGGGTGATGCCGCGCTGCTTCAGCTTCTGTGCGTAGGGGTTGGCGTGCCTAATGTGGGCATGACAGCCCTCAGGAGCGTCAGAAGGGCGGTTGTCGAGAGGGCGTGCCGGGGTCGTGCCGCGCCGAGCGCAGCTCCGCGAGTCCCGCCTCCCGGGAGGTCACCGGCGAGTAGCCGAGGTCCGTACGTGCCTTGTCGGTCCTGATCGTGCACTCCTGTGAAGCGGCCCAGTAGGCGAACCGGGTGAGCGGCGGCCGGCCGGGAAGCGGGAGCGCTCCCCACGCAGCCTCGGTCACGCTCGCAACCACGCCCGCGACCGCCGCGGGTACGGCGCGGTTTGGCGGCTCGACATCTTGTGTCTGAAGCAGCTGCGTGACGAAGTCGCGGAACACGACCGGGTTTCCGTCGGTGACGAAGTAGGCGTTGCCTGGCCGCCCGCGGTCGGCTCCGAGCACGAGGCCCTGGATCGTGTTGTCGACATGGGTCGTGGAGGTGCGATGGCGCCCGCCGCCGATCCACGCCCACCGGCCGGAGCGCACCATCTGCGCGAGCATCGGCAGCAGTGTCGTATCACCCCGCCCCCAGACAAAGCGCGGACGGACCACGACCGTGTCGAATCCGTCCCGATTCGCTTCAAGCACGAGCTGCTCGGCCTTCGCCTTGGTTGAGCTGTACAGGGCCGGTGAGTCCGGTCGCAGCGGCGCCGTCTCGTCGACGTTGACCAGCGGCTGACCGGCGAGCAGCGCCGCCTCGGTCCCCACGTGAACGAAACGGCGCACACCAGCCGCTGCGCACGCCGCCAGGGCATTTCGCGTGCCCTCCACGTTCGCGCGCTCGAAGTCCTCGCGCCTGCCCCAGTCGCCGAGCATCGCCGCCGCGTGAAACGCGAGCTCGCAGCCGGCGGCGGCGGACCGCATCGCCTCGACATCGGACAGATCGCCGCGGGCCGGCTCGCCACCGCGCTCGCTGATCCGCGCCGCGGCGTGATCCGAGCGGGCGAGGCCACGAACCGAATGCCCGTCGGCGATCAGCCGCTCGATCAGGCGACCGCCAATGAACCCAGAGCCACCCGTGATGAACACAGTGCTCACCGCTTGAGCCTATCCCAGCCTCCCGCGCACGACCCAGACGTACGTCCGCCCGCGGGTGGACAGCCGGCGCGGGCCGGAGGTTTCAGGCCGTTTGCTCGCGGTGGTGATCGAGCCCGGAGGTCGCAACTAATCCTTACCACGATGACCTGCGGGCATAGACTCGCCCAGAGCGTCAACCCGGGTAGGTTCAGAGTCGTGATACGCAGCCCGTTTCCGGACATCGAGATTCCGGACATACCGCTCCCGGAGTTTGTGCTGGCTCGCGCTGAGGAGCGCGGGGATAAGCCGGCGTTGATCGACGCGCCGAGCGGCCGGGCGATCATATATGAGCAGCTCGCGGCGGCGGTGCGAGCGGGCGCGGCGGGACTCGCGGACCGCGGCTTTGGACAGGGCGAGGTCGTCGCCCATTACGCCCCTAACCTGCCCGAGTACGCGGTCGCTTTCCTTGCGGTCGCGTCGGTCGGTGGCGTGAACAGCACCGCTAACCCGCTATACACGGCGGAGGAGCTCGCGGGGCAGCTGCGCGACTGTGGGGCGCGCATGTTGGTGACTGTGCCGGAGCTGCTGGAGAAGGCGACCGTCGCGGCCGCGCGCTCCCGCGTGGAAGAGATCTTTGTGTACGGCGAGGGGGACGGCGCGACGCCGTTTGCTTCGCTGCTGGAGGCGCGCGGCGAGCCGCCCGGGGTCGCGATCGACCCGGCCGAGGACCTCGTCGCGCTGCCGTATTCGAGCGGCACCACGGGGCTGCCTAAGGGGGTGATGCTGACGCATCGAAACCTCGTGGCGGTCATGTGCCAGTGCACGCACGAGCGGCTGTGGGCCGAGTGGGAGGCTGACCGCGGCATCGCGGTGTTGCCGTTCTTTCACATCTACGGGCTCGTCATCCTGATGAACCTTGGCCTTTATTGCGGCGCCACGACGGTGACGATGCCGAGGTTCGAGCTGCGCGAGTTCCTGCGGGTTATCCAGGACTACCGGATTACGCGCGCTATGGTCGTGCCGCCGATCGTGCTTGCCTTGGCCAAGCATCCATTGGTGGACGAGTTCGATCTTTCGAGCCTGGACCTCGTCAACTCCGGTGGGGCGCCCTTGTCCGCGGAGGTCGAGGTGGCCTGCGGCGAGCGGCTGCGCTGCCGGATCAAGCAGGGCTACGGCCTGACGGAGACGACGTCGGTCACCCACTTCGTGCCGGACCAAATGGCTGGGCAGATGCCTGGCGAGGTGGGACCGCTGGCCCCGAATACCGAGTGCCGGATCGTCGATATCGCGACGGGAGAGGACGCACCGGCGGGCGAGGTGGGAGAGGTGTGTATCCGCGGCCCGCAGGTGATGAAGGGCTACCTCAACAACCCTCAGGCGACGACGCTCACGATCGACGCCGACGGCTGGCTTCACACCGGTGACGTTGCGCGTATCGACGAGGACGGCTCGCTGCGAATAGTCGACCGGGTCAAAGAGCTGATCAAATACAAGGCCTATCAGGTCGCGCCCGCGGAGCTGGAGGCGCTGCTGCTGACTCACCCGGCGATCGCCGACGCCGCCGTGATCGGAGTCGAAGACGACGAAGCAGGCGAGGTCCCGAAAGCATTCGTCGTGGCGACCGGGCCGATCACGCCGGAGGAAGTCGGCGCGTTCGTTGCCCAGCACGTAGCGCCGTACAAGAAGGTGCGCGCGGTCGAGATCGTCGACGAGATTCCCAAAGCGCCGTCGGGCAAAATCCTCCGCCGCGTCCTGATCGAGCGCGAGGCCGCGCGTGGCGCCGCGGTGGCCGGCTAACGAGGATCGTGTGAAGGCGATCCAATTCAGCCAGTTCGGCGGCCCGGAGGTTCTGGAGCTTGTCGAGGTTCCCGATCCCCATCCCGCGCCCGGCCATATCCGGGTGGCGGTTCGCGCCATCGGCGTGAACCCGATCGACTGGAAGTTGCGCAGCGGGATGAAGGGCGGCGACCTCCCGCAGAGGACCGGCGGCGAGGTCGCAGGCGTCGTCGACGAGCTCGGCGACGGGATCACGGACGTGGCGGTCGGCGACAGGGTGTTCGGGTTCGCGGTCGGCTTCGACGGCGCGGCCGAGCTCGCGCTGTCGGCGGAGTACGCGCCGATCCCGCCATCGCTTGACTTCGCCGGCGCCGCGGGCCTCCCGGTCGCGGTCGAGACGGCGGTGCGCACGCTCGACCTCGTGGGCGTCGGCGCCGAAAGCACCGTCGTGATCAACGGCGCCGCCGGCGCGGTCGGCAGCTCCGCGGTTCAGATCGCGGTTGCGCGCGGCGCGCTTGTGATCGGCACGGCCAGCCCCGGCAACCACGACTACCTGCGCTCGATCGGCGCAGAGCCAACAACGTACGGCGAGGGACTGGCGGAGCGACTCCGCGAGCTCGCACCCGACGGCATCGACGCCGCCGTCGACGCGGCGGGCGGCGGCGCGCTCCCCGCGCTCGTCGAGCTAGCCGGCGGCCCCGAGCACGTGGTCACGATCGCCGATTACGCCGGCGCCCAAGCGACCGGCGTGCGCTTTAGCGCCGGCGCAGACCCGAGCACCGCGCGGGCGGTGCACGCGCTCAAGGACATCGGCGAGCTGATCGAGGCCGGGCGGTTCACGCTCACGGTCGCGCAGACGTTCCCGCTCGACCAGATTGCCGAGGCCCACCGGCTCAGCGAAACGGGCCACGTACGCGGCAAGCTCGTGCTGCTCGTAAGCTGACGCCGGGACGCGCTCGGCGGGGCGAGAGTCGCTTTGCGACCAGGCGTTGTCGTTCGGGTGCGGCGTGTCGGCGATCGTCCCGAGCAAACAGGCTGACAGGAAAGTCTGGATGCGCGTGCAATCGAGAACTTTCATCCGGAGCCAGAGAGCCAGCCGCGGCGGGACAGCAGCTAAGAGCGGCAGCGAGCGGCCTCGTCCCTGAGACCGCTCAGCGCCGGTCAGCGTCCGAGCGCTGCTTTTCGATCGGCGGGCTATCCATTTGAATCAGGTTGAGGCCGAGAAGGGCTGCGGGGACATGGTCGGGGCGGAGTGAGCGGCGGCCCTCGTGTCGGTGCCGGCACGAGGCTCCACGCGGGCGCTAAGGCCTGTGCGCGTTCCCCAATGCTGGTCCTCCACAGCCTGAGTTAGCTGGATAGCCCACTTCGATCGAAGCGACACTCTGCGCCGGCTCTTGCTTTCTGCGCGCTATCCAGGCGCGGCGAAGCGCCTAGGGGATGCACGCGGCAGGGACCGAAGCAGAAGCAGCTCGGCAGGGTGCCGGGCGTTGGGGGTGAGCTCAATCGCGACAGCCAGGGATCAGGTCGTGCGCCGTAAAGTGTGGTTGCGGGGCGGGCCCACTGTCGTCAGCCGTGGCGTCGCGCGTCAAACCGCCATGAATCCCAAGACTTCGTCCGCTAATAGGCTCGGCGCCGTCATCTGAGCCACGTGTGCCTGCCCAGCGAGTGTCCTCAAGCGCGCATTGGGAAGCGCGTTGCCGACTGCGGCGATCGACCCCTCGACCCAACCGGCCGGGTCGAACTCGCCCCTGAGCAATAACGTAGGCGTGTCCAGGCGCCCGAACCGGCTGGCGTTGAATCGGTATCCGGCCGCTGCGCGGAGCTCTCGCGGGACCGTGTGCGCCGCCGCTACCCCCGCCGGCCACGTAGGAAGGCTACGCAGCTGTTCAATCTGATCGCCGGACATCCCCGCGACTTCTCGCAAGGCGGTGATCAACAACCCTTCGCGGTCGTCCTTGCCCAGCATTTCCTCCAGCCGCTCGACGATCCCGGGCCTGGCGTTGCCACCGGTAGACGGCTCGTACAGAATCAGCCGCTCGACCTCGTCGGTGTCCAATGCCGCCTCCAACGCGACTAGGCCGCCCAGCGAATGACCGAACAAGCTCACGGGCGAACCGACCGAATCGACAACCGCGACGACATCCTGGGCGTCCGCCTCGACCGAGTACTGATCACTGTCACCGCTCGCTTCGCGCCCGCGCCGATCGACTGCGTAAACCGTGCAGCGCTCGATCAGGAACGGCACCACGAGCCCCCAGCTCGTGTGATCAACGAACGTGCCATGCACGAGCACCAGCGGCGGTCCAGTTCCGTAAATCCAAACCGCGATCCGAGTCCCGTCCCTCGACGTAACCAGGACTAGGTTCGGTGAGTCCTCGTCGCCCACTGTTCGCTCCCAGGCAGACGCTACTGCGTTCGCAGCTCGATTGCGAGCGCCCACACCCACGACGCTCAGCCGTAGACTGATCCTTCTGGAGATGTAGCCAGCATCGACCGAATCGGAACGGGCAACCGGTACGGAACGCCAGCGGCAGTGCCGCCAGCTTGGCCCGCCGAGTATCGCGTCCGGCGACAACGCAGGTGCCTGGCCCCGCCCGGGTGGCTTCCCTCGTCCTCGCCAATACGGCGGGTACAGCTTCCCTCTTCCCCTTGGGGCTACAAGCAGGAGCAGGCCGGAGCTCGAATCGCGCCAGCGACTGCTGCTCCCGGCCAGAGGGAGCCATGCGAACGCCTTGGCGCCAATTCCCGCGCCAACACCAAGGCAGGTCTGGGCACCGTAGACGACGTCCGTCTCGCATCTCGCCAATTCCACGTCTCTCAGCGTCCGCCCTCGCGCGATCTGGACTACAACGAAATCCGGTCCAGCCACCGTCGCCCGTCTCTGGCAGCATCCTCCACGTATTCGCCTACCGCACGTGCTGGATCGACCTTTCGGGGCAAAGAAAGGGACGCCGAGGCTCCATTGGTCACGCACCGACCTCCCGCCCCGAACTTCGTCGTCGGGGCGGGAGGATCGGACACATGGCGCAGGGATCTAGGCGGCCTCGTCCTCGTCGCCGAGCGCGAGCTCGTCGAGGTCGGAGGCCGCTCGGTGCTCCGCGAGGTCGACGGTGGTCTCGACATCCTGGTCGATGACGAACGCGTCACGGTTCAGCGCCGCCAGCGCTGGCGAGAGCATCGGCCGCATGAACTCCCACACGGCGGCGCGGAGCGCGCCCTCGCCACCGGGGAGCGCGTCGCGAAGCCTGCGCGCCATGCTCTCGGACCCGAGCGCTCTGGTGCGAGTCACGCCGGCCGGGTCGAGCACGAAGGCGGCTGCCCAGCGGGCGGTGAGCTGGGCGATGCCTCGGAGGGGGTCGGGATCGGCAAGCGCGCGTTCGAGCTCGGCGTCGACGATTGCGTCGAGCTGGCGTGGTTCGTGGCGGCCGGTGTCGCCGACGGGCTGTTGGCGTTCGGGGTCGGTCCAGCCGGCGCCGTAGGCGATCAGCTCGCGGTATTGGCGGACGAGGAGTCGGCACACGATCTGGGTGAGTGCCCGGAGCTGGGCGTCGGTGGGGTCGATCAGCCCGGCGCGGATGTCGTGCCCGAGCCCGAGATTGCTGCGGGTAGCCTCGGCGTGCCGGGCACGAGCCTGCGCGCGGCGCTGTTCGTCCTCTGCCGCCGCGTCGCGGAGCTCGTCGTCGTCGATGCGGGCGCCGGCGAAGTACGCCTCCTCGCGCGCCGTTGCCGTCTCGACTTCGCGTAGTTTTTCGTGGACGAGGTCGAGCATGAAGGCGGGGTCGACGACCCAAATTCCGGCGGCAAAGTCGCGTCCGCGCTCGTGCACGAACGCGTACCGGCCGTTGCGCGCGCGGTCGCGCACATCGCCGGTTACGCGGAGCTTGAGCGCCCCGCTCTTGGCGCGAGCGGCGAGCGTGTCGAGCTCGGCGTCGAGCCGCTCGAGCTCGCAGCCCAGGATCGCGGCGAGCTGGCGTTGGCCGTCGGCGGTGAGGTGGGCGCGGGCGTGCTCGATCTGCTCTGCCGCGTCGAGCAGCGCGCCGTCGTCGATCCGCACGGCGTACGTGTGCTCGTCCTCGACGACGGTGCGGTGCACGAACGCGCCTAGGTCTTGCAGAGCCTTGTCGTGCAGGTCCGTGCTGGTGATCCGCTTTGCGACAGCCTCGGTGAGCTGCGGCGCGATCTCGTGCATGTCGGCGAGGCGGTTGGCCATCGTCACCGAGACCTGCGCGCCGGTAGGGCGCTCGGCGACACGGGTGCGGATCGGAGCGGGGAGCGCGAGCTGGCGGCGCAGGTTGTGCGCCCGCTTGGGCGAGATGCCGAGGTCGGCGCATACCGCGGCGATCCGGTCGGGCTCCGGCAGCCCCGCGCGCGCTTCCCAGCAGTCGCGCAGCTGCTCCTGCTGGTCGACGAGGGACAGGCTCTCGCGCTGGTTGGCCTGCGCTTGGATGCGGCGGATCTCATCCGCGCCCGGCTCATGATTGAGGAGCAGGATGATCAGGCTCTGGACCGGCGCCAGGTCTTCGTGGCCCTCGGCGCCGGCGAGCTTCGCGCTCGCGATCGCCGCGAGCAGGCGCCGCTGGCCGTCGTAGATCACTGTCCTGGGGTGGCCCACGTCGGGTCGGTGGCCGATGCACGGCACGAGCTGGCCGGTGCGCATCAACATCCCGGCGAGCCGCTCGATGCCCTCGCGGGAGATCTCTCGCCGCGCGTTCGGAGCGAGCTCGAGCGCTTCGAGCGCGACCCGCTCGATCCGCCCCTCGGGCGGATTCTTCGCGACGGTGGTGACGTCGAACAGAGCGGGGCAGGGCAGGGCAGGGTTCGGTGTCTGCATCAGATTGCTTCCTTTCGGTGGGAAATTGGTCAGCGACCGTGAGGGCGGCATTGGCGGGTCTTGAGCGCGGCGACGGTGTCGGCGGCTATGTGGTCGAGCGCCTGCGCCGGATCGGTGATCACCGTGATGCGGTCGCATTCGACCGACAGCGGCGCGATCCCGATGCTGAGGTGGATCGTCGGGACGCCGAGCTCGGCGAGCTCGCGGATGCGCTCGACGCCCGCTCGGGTGTCCGCCCAGCCACCGTCGCTAAGGACGTAGACGAACCGGGGGCGGCGCGGGTTGGTCATCTCGAGCTGGTCCGAGACGAGCTCGATCGCGTCGCCGGCGAACGCCGTGCCGCCGCCGGTGCGGATCCCGGGGACGAGCGATAGCGGCCGGATGCCGTCGGCGACCAGCGACGCGTTGTTGCCAAACAGGGCGGTGGCGCACCGTCCGCCGATCTGGCGCAGTCCATCGGTGAGGATCCACGCGATCGGCCCGAGCGCGTACTCGTAGCCGGCCATCGACCCGGAGGTGTCGATGATCAACCCGACGTGCGGCTCCTGGAGCGGCGCTGCGACGTGGCGGGTGACGCGCCACGGATGCGTGGTCACCGGTCGCCCGGCGGCCTGCTCGGCGCGGCCGCGTGTGTAGGCCCGTCCGTCGAAGCGCCCGCCCGGGGTGCGCTTTTCGATCTGCCGTGTCCCCTGCGTGAGCGCCCGGCGCAGCCGCGTAGCGTAGCGGCGGGCGTGCTGCACCTCGTCGGCATGCGGCGGTCGGTCGACGCCACGGTCCGGCAGCCGGCCGGTCGGCAGCCCGGTCCCGCGCCCGAGGCCAAGCTCGCTCGAACGTTCGCCGCTCGCGGGTGCGTTCTCGAGCACCTGCCCAACGTCGAGATCCTCGTCGAGCTGTTTCAGCTGGCCGGCGCGGGCGGTCGCGATCGCCCGGTCGAGCGCATCCGCGAGCGACTCCGCTCCTGGCCCGTTGCCGGGGTCGGGGCCGTCACCTTCGCCGGGTCGGCCTCTCCCCCGCCTTCACCGGATCCTCCGGGCTCGCCAGTCCCGCCGGCGCTCGTTTGCGGGTCGGGCTCGCCGACGATTCGCCGGTACTCGCGGGCCGCCTCGTCGAGCCGCTCGAGCTCGCCGTCGGGGATCCATACGAGTCTGGCGTACAGGTCGTCGAGCGCGCCGAGGTCGTGCTCGCCGAGCACCGCACGCCACACGTCGCGCAGCCCGTTCAGATCGGCGGACTCGACGATCCCGTACTGGATGCGGGCTCGTAGGTAGACGGTCGCGCGCGCGACCAGATCGCGTGTCAGTGGCTGACCAGCGGCCGCGAGCTCGAGCACCTGTTCGGTGAAGGCGGGGAGGATCACGTCAGCGACCGCCGCCTGCAGCGCGCGGCGGACGAACCGGCCGCGCAGGGTCTCGGGCAGGAATTCGCGGATGCCGTGCGCCTCCATCCGCGGCTCTTCGAGCAGCCGCCGGTCGACCGCCAGCTGCCGGTCGGCAGGCTCGTTGGACTCCGAGAGCTCGAGGTCGTGCTCGATCGCCCAGCGCTTGGTGTGCTTGGCGTGGAGCGTCTCGTGCAGCGCGACACCGAAGCAGCGCAGGATCGCCCGCGGCTCCAGGTTGCCTGCGGCGATCGCGGCGCGCGGTCCGAGCAGCGCGTCGGAGTCCAGGTAGACGGTGCGGGAGTGGATCTCGATGTGTCCGGGGTCAGACAGACCCGGGCCGATCAGCGCCCACACCGGATACAGGCGCTGAAGGACCAGCGTCCAGTGAGCGGACAGATCCTGGAAGACCGGGTCGAGGCGGCCCCGCTGCGCGGCCGCGCGGTGCAGCTGCTGCACGAACACCGCCGGCCGGCCGGAGGTTCTGGAGCCGGGAGTCATGCGGTCACCGCCCGCGGATAGCCGTGCAGGCTCGGAAGGCCGCTACTCGCCGACACCCGCAGCCGGCCGTAGCCGGCCTGGTCGAGCATCCGGCAGGCGGCGGCTGCCTCGGCATCCTGGATCTTCCCGGCCTGCACCTGCTCGTGCAGGTTCGAGGCGAAGAACGCGAGCGCGGCGCGCTCGCCGACGCGCTCGGTCATCCGCCACAGCGATTCGATGTCGCGAAACTGCGGCGTCCAGCTCAGCCCGTCGTCGCCGGCGATCCGCTGCCGATCGAGGCGCATCGCCTCTGCGACGAGCGACGCCGGGGCGCCGAGCTCGGCGAGCGCGGCCCAGTTGCTCGTCACCTCGAGCGTGGCGGGGAAGCGCGAGTGCCACGCGTCGGGGATGTCGGTCGCGCCGACGAGCCCCGGGTTGTAGGCGAGCAGCACCGCGAACCCGGGCTGGGCGATGACGGTCTCTCCGGTCGCGGCGAGGTACAAGCTGAGGCGGCCGTCGAGCGTGGCGTTGATCGACAGCAGTGCGACGTCACGCGCGGTGTTGACCTCGTCGATCATCACCACCCAGCCCTCGCGCATCGCCTGTACGAACGCCGAGTCGACCAGTGCCACCTGCCCGCCAGCACCGGCGACCGGGACGTAGTCGTAGCGGAAGAAGAACTCATCGGAAGACGGGCCGGGCTGAAGCTCGACGAACCCGTAGAACGGGGCTCCGTGCCGCTGGGCGATCTCGCGGCCGCGGCCGGTCCAGAGGCGGTAGGCGATCGCGCGGGCGATCTGGCCCTTGCCCGCGCCGGGCGGACCGATCAGCCGCAGGAACGTCGACTCGGCCGGGTCGTGCATGTCGAGCAGCGCGAGGGCGAGCTGGTCGATCGGCTGGCCGTGCAGGCACGGCGGGTAGATCCGCTTGCCGTCGGGCAGCAGGATCGGCTCGCACGTCGTCTCGAGCTCGAGGGGCGCGGCAGGGTCGGGGGCGAGTTCTCCCTCAGCGGCCACCCGGTCGATCTGCGACAGGGCAGCGGTGATTGAGCTCATGCGCGTCTCCTTGCTTGAACGTTGGTCAGATGTGGTGAGCGCCCGCCGCACGGGTTGGCGCTCGTGATCGGGCCGTGCGAGCTGCGCCAGCTGTTAGGTGCGCAGCCCGCGAGGCGGTGGCGGCGGTGCGAGCACACGCACCGATTCGCCTTCGATGGTGAGCCCGGGAAGCCCAGCCTCGAACACGCACAGGGATAGCGACCGCGTCCGCGCGGCAGAGCTGTACAGGATGCCCTGCGCCCCTTCGGAGGCGAGCTGCTCACCGACCCCCTGGAACGACGGCCACTGCAGACTCGTTGGCCGGATGCGCGGCAGTCCGAGCGCTCTGCGTGCTGCCTCGGTGCTCAGGTCGGCGACCCGCTCGAGCGCAACGCGCGCGCGGTGCAGGTCCCGGGGAAACACGTCGCCCGGTCCGATCCGTCGTTCCGCGAGGCCTCGGTACAGCTCGGCCCATGCGGTCGCCTCGCTGTCGGCGAAGTACGCGGCTGGCATGCCGGCGCCTTGCCACCTGGCGCTGTAGGCCGCTGCCTCGTCACCACGCAGGTTGGGGCGGCTTTGTCTGACCCAGATGCCGACCACGGGCACCCAGGTCACTTCGCCTGCCATCTGGTTAGGTGAAGCCGCCGGCCGACAGCCACAGCGCGATGTCCATCACACGCTGATAGCCGCCGGACGCGATCACGTCCGCCGGCACCTCGCCCCCGAGCGCCGGGACTTCGCTGCCAAGCCATTCGGGGATCCCGTCCGGCTGGATGTTCAGGGCCATCTCCTCCACGACAGCGATGAGCTCGGCCAGCCGGTTGGCTTGCACGCCCATCGGCACGGCCTTGCGCTCGATCCACCCGCGCACGGTTGCCTCGTCCACTCCGGTTGCCCTCGCCACATCGCCCTCCGCTAGGGGCACCCGGGCACGCAAGTGGTTGAGCTGGTCAGCCAGCGCAATCGTGCCGATGTTCGTCGCTGTCGATGTCGCCACCACTGGCAATCTAGCGCTCGTGGCTTGTTGCATCGGTTGCCTCCTCTGGTTCTTGTTTCGTAGTGCTGCCGGGGGGCCCGTAGTGACCCGCGAGCCCGACCGTAGCTCGAGCGACCGGGGGCCTCACCCGCCGAACACGCTGGCCGCGACCCGAAGGCGGGCGGCGGTCGCGGCGTAGCCGGCGTCGTCCTTGCTATCTGCGACCTGGCCCGTGATCTCGCCGAGCTGGGTCGCGACGGTGCTCTCGGCGGCGTGGACGCCCTCGAAGCTGTCCAGGATCTGGTGGTGCTCGGCGCCGCGCGCGGCGAGCACCGAGACGACGTGCTCGATCCCGCCGCGGCGGATGTACGGGATGTAGGTCTGCACGTGCGCGCGGGCCGCGCCGGGTCGGGCCGCGCGGCCGACCCGCTGCTCGAGGCCGTTCGGTAGCCACGGCAGATCGAGGTGGCAGAGCACCGACGCGTTCTGGAGGTTGTGCCCCTCGTGCCCGATCCGTGACAGGCACAGCACCGGGAACTCGCCGGCGGTGAAGCGCCGCTTCAGCGACTCGAAGTCAGCCGCGGTGATGCTGCCGTCGGCGACGTGTGCCTCGACGCCGTGGCGTTCGCGGAGCGTGCGCGCGAGCTGGCGCAGGCACCACACCCGCTCGCCGAACACGATCACCTGTTCCTCACCGGCCACCCCGGCGAGTGTCTGGGCCGTGACGCCCCGCAGCAGCGGCAGCCCGTCCCCTCCCCCACGGATCGCCTCAGCGACGAGCCCCTGACGAACCAGCGCGGTCGCGAGCGCGGCCTTCGAGTGGGTCAGCGTCTCCGGGTCGACACTCGCGTCGACGAACACGCCGACGTTGCCGAGCACGACTGCTTGGGCGCGCGCGAGCTCCGCGAGCGCGTGCTTGTAGATCTCGCTGCCCGCCTCGAGCGACTTGAGCTCTCGCAGCACCTCGAGCAGCCGCCGGTACGCCTCCCGGCCGCCGCGGCGGATCGCGGTCAGCAGCTCGGCGAGAGCGGGGTCGGGGTCGAGCGCGAGCGGCTCGGCGGGCCTGACCTCGGGCATCCACGCCTGCATGTCCCGACGGGTGACGCGCACGAGGTGCGGGCCGTAGTTGACCCGCAGCCGGTGTGCGTGGATCTCGTCCATCAGATCGCCGGCCTCGCGTGTATTGAGCCGCTCGGTGATCATCGCCCTGTCCCCCACCGCCAGGCCGACGAGCACGTCGAGGTGCTCGGCGCTCTTTCCGCGCGGGGTGGCGGTCAAGAGCCAGCAGTCGGCGACCGATCCGAACCGGAGCTGAGCGAGCGCCTGGTGCGCCTCGGTCGCCGGGTTGGCGTAGCGGCGCGCCTCGTCGGCGATGAGCAGGTGCCACGGGATCGCCTGCAGGTCGGCGGGGTAGCGGTCGAGCACGCTGTTGGGCGCCAGTACCACGGCCGCCCGGTCGCCGAGCTCCCGATCGAAGCGGCGGATCTGCCCGGCGATCTGCCGATCGTCGGCGAGCACGAGTAGCTCGAGGTTCGGCGCCAGCGGGGGCAGCCCGCGGCCCGGCGCGCCATGGGCGAGTTCCTCGCGCCACTGGCCGAGCAGCCGGCCCTCGGCGACGACCAGCCCGCGGAACCGCGGCTGGGTCGAGGCGCGGTGCGCGAGCGCCCGCCCGGATGAGATCGTCTTCCCGGTCCCGACGGCGGAGGCGTCGACGCCCGAGCCGACGACCTTCAGCGCCGCCATCTCGCGCTGGCGGCCGAGCAGCACCGGATCGTCGGCCAGCGGCCGGGCGAGGGTCATCCGCACCACCTGCCGAGCCCCGGCGGCGAGCGTCACCTTCGCCTGCGCGCGTTTGAGTGCGCGCAGCTCGCCGATCGCCTGCTCGGCCACCAGCCGCCGCGTGGTCGCCGAGACGCCGTCGGAGGTCGTGATCGTGAGCATCCCGGGGCGGCCCTTCATCCGCCCCACCCGGACCGTGTCCTTGAGCTGTCCGGCCGCCTCGGTCGAGAGCAGCAGCGGCAGCCCAGCGTCGACCGCCGTCTGCACCGCCTCGCCGAGATCCATCACCGCGCTCGGGCGCGCATACTGCTCCTCGCGCGGTGCCGAGCCGAGCCGCCGCTGGGTGAACCCGCGCGCCGGGAACGTGAGCACTCGGAGCTCGAGCTCGGCCGAGCTCGGGCCGTCGGCGCCCTTGTAGGAGCGTCGATGCACTGCGAGCCGCCCCCACCGGTCGCGTTTGTCGCGTGGCGCGCCCGGACTGACGCGCACGCCGAGTTCGCCCGAGAGCTCCTGCGCCAGCTGCCCCGCCGAGTCAAGGCATTCGCGCGGCCCGGCGTGCAAGGTGTGCGCGTTGATCCGCTCGAGCAGCGCGTCGCGGCTGGCGATCGGGATTACCGCCGAGCGCAGGTCGCGCTCGAGCCGGCCGCCGAGCTCCGCGACGAGCCGGATCGTGTCGAGCGCGAGCACCGGCGTCAGCTGCCACCCGTCGCTCGATCCGATCGCCGGCACGACGAACACGCCGACCGGCCGCTCGACCTTGCTCACCGCCCCGAGCCGCTCGCCGGCGAGCGACAACCAGGTGTCCGAGCCGATCCGCCAGCAGCGCAGGTCACCAGCATTGAACTGGCTGGGGTTGGCGAGCAGCCATCGGGACAGGTCGTCCGCTAGATGGTCGTCGAGCCCGAGCGGTCGGGCGAGTACGCGCCGCTGGTCGAGGTGATACGCCCAGACGCGTGGATCGTTGAGGTCGACGGGCAGCGTGGCGTGGGCGCGCGCCAGCCGCTCGTCGAGCGCGCTCGCTGGCGTGGTGACGGTGCTCCAGTCGAGTCCGGCGTCGCGGTCGGCCGACGCCTGGCCGTCGATAAGAGCCGTGATCGCCGCCGAAGTCAGGCGCGTGGCGCTGAGCTTCCCCTTGCCGTGGCGGTGAAGGACCGCTTGGGCGCGGGCGTCGCGGTTGCGCCACCCATCCGGGTCGTTGGGGTCAACCGGCTGGTTGGTGGCGAGCCGCTCGAGTGTCCGGAAGGTCAACTGCTCAAGCGCGCGGGTCCAGCTTGGGAAGCAGCGCAACAGCTGCGCGGTCGCGTCCGTTCCCTTCACGCGAGACTCAAGGCGCTCGCGTTCGAGCGTGCGCTGGTCTGGCTGCGCGGACCAGCCGCCCACGGTTTCCCAGCGCACATATGGATCCGCCGCCGGGGTGCCGGCGGCGGATGTGGGGTTAGTCATGCGGGTCTCCTCGTGAGACGGTTTTCCATGAAGCGCGCCGGCGCGTTCAAAGGCGCAGGCGCGTAGACGCGGCGCGACCTCAGGGCGGATGGCAGCGCCGCCGGCTCAAAGCGGCGGCGCTCCTGCTCTGAGGTCGGGCGTCAGAACGGCAAGTCGCCGGCGCTCGCCGAGCCCGCTTCGCTCGGCGAGCCGACGCCCGCCGGCTCGCGGTCGGTGCTGATCGCCGGCTCGGGGTCGGCTCCGTTCTGCTCGCCGGCATCGGCGGCGGTGACGGCCGCCGTGGGTCGGCCGCCCTCGAACAGGACCTGGCGGGCGCGGAATGTCACTGCCTCGCGCTTGTTGTCCTGCTGGTCGGCCCATTCCCGCCAGTCGAGCTCGGCGTCGACGAAGACGCGCGAGCCTTTATGCAGGTACTGCGCGCAGCTGCGCGCCTGGGCGCCGTAGACCTCGACGGTGAAGTAGTTGGTCTTGTCGACCCACTCCTCGCCGACTCGCCGGCGGGTGGTGGTGGCCACCCTGAGCCGGGCAACGTCGGTGCCCGAGGGCAGCTCACGCATTTCGACGTCGCGGGTCAGGTTGCCGGAAAGGGTTGCGGTTGCGATGTCCCGCATGCGGGTCCTCCTGTTGAGAATGGGTTTGATCTAGGTATTGACCGGACCGCCGCCGGTCCCGGACGCCGCCGGGTGCCTCGACCGTGAGACACGCCGTTCGCCGGAGGCCTGCGTTACGTCGACGGCTGGGTCTAACGTGGTCGCCTACGGACCTCGACCAGCGACTGCGTTTGCGCGATCTCCTGCTCGGCGACGATGAGCACCGGGAGGAGCTCGACGCCCTGCTGACCTCCGCGCCGCGTGACGGGGCTATTCGCCGCCTCCTCGACGCCGTCGTCCCGCCGCTCGAGCGGCTGCGCCGTCGTCGACGACCAGCTCCCGCTGGGCACACCCGAGGAGGCTGTTGACTACGCGCTTGCGCACGCGAGCGGGTTCAGCGTCGCCTCGGTTCTCGAGTACTGCGGAGCCGACGAGCGACAGGGCGGCGAGCCGGTCGACGACGTTCGTCGGCTACTTGCAGACCATGTCCGGGCGGGTCGGTTGACCGTCGAGTACATGTTCGACTGTCCGGGATGCGGCAACGGGCTCACCGTCCGCGAGCACCTGCCGGAGACGATCTTCGAGGCCTATTGCGAGCACGACCGCTGCGAAGTGGCGCATCGCATCGATCCTGCCGCCGCCCAGGCGGTCTTCATCAACACCCACGAGGATCCCGGGCTGGAGAGCTGGATCTGATCTGGGAGGACGCCTCGATACCGCCAGGTCCGCGGGCCGGCGATCAGCTCGTGGGCCACGATCAGCCCCTCCACCTTCTGGTCTTGCCTGGCCAGCTCGGCGCGGACCCAGCCCATGTATCTCGCTGTCTGGCCGACGACACGGTCGGAAGGACGGCCTCTCTTGAGCTCGATCACCACCAGCGTGTCCGTCGCGGTGTCCCGACACAGGAAGTCGAGCCGTCCAACCGGTGTCGCCAGCTGGTGGCCGATTTCGCCGGTCTCGGATTCCCATAGCTCGAGTGGGCGTCCCCAGGTGATGCCTTCCCAGTTCGTGAGCAGGAAGTCCTCGAGGAACGCCTCAAGTGCGAACTCGAGCGGAGGAGTCCCTTCCCCCTCTTCGACCGAGTCTCCGTCGTCGAGACCGGCGCTGTCGACACCGTCGAACGCTGTCAGCGTCCCGTTCTCGTTTCGCACGAACAACGGGTCGCGCTTGGCCAGCCAGGCGTAGTGGTGACGACTGCGATCGTTCGCGGTCAGTCCCACGATGTGGGCGCGGATGGTCGAGGCCTTCACCTCCGGGTAGTGCTCGGCGAACCAACCGACGACATCCGCGCGGCTGGCCGGATAGCTCAGCCCATTTGCGGCGTCGACCATCAACTCAGCCACGGTACGGTCGTACGGGTGCGCCATCGGCTTGTTGTATCGGGTAGCGCTCGCCGCGTCCACCGATCACGTTGCGCATGACGGACGCTGCGGCGACGCCGCGGGGCAACGGGCATCAGATCCCGGCCGCGCCGGGGCGTCTGCCCCACGGCTCGCAGTACCGCTGGCTCACTTCAAGCCCGCTCGGCGCGAAGAAGGAGCGGTCGCCTTGTAGAAGGCCTCCCGGGAACGCCCGCGGGCGACTCGAGAGGGAGCATGGCAGGCACTCCGTACTCGCGCTAGCGAGACTGCCGGCAATCGCGGTTCGAGACCTGCGTTCATCGTGGTGTGGGTATGCATCGGCGGCAGTCGCGTAGCTGCGTCTGTCCGAGACCGGTCGTCCTCGAGTGCGCAGTTAGCTCCACTGCGTGTCTCCTTTTTGGTGGCCGAGCAGGAGTGCGGTTGACGACCCGTCGGACATGCGCAACCAGGGCCGCGCCAGAAGTCGGCTCCGGGTAAGCTGGCTCGAACCGGAAACACGGGCGCGTCCTGTGGCAGGTTCATAGCTGTCCCTCGTCGTCCGTTCCACTAGCCACCGGGGGGGCAGCGAGCCCGGTTTGGTCGAGGAGCAGTTCGGCGACTAGGCGCCCGTCCGCGGGGCGCGGGAACTCGGCGTCGCCGATCAGGCGTTTGCGTTAGTCCGGGCGGGCGCTGGTCTCCGCGTCGATCTGCTGACCGGATCGGCTCGCCTCCTGCGGAGTTTTGGATCCGCTTTTGAATGACGGAGGATGTCGGTCAGGATCGGCGGCCAGTGCTCGCGTAGGGCTTCGTGCCCCATGAACAGGCCGAGGTGGCCGCCTGTGGTGACGTGCCGGCGTACGAGGTCTGGCGGGGTCGAGGCGAGGTCGGCGATCGCGAATACCTGGTCGGGTGGGGTGATGTGGTCGGTCGCTCCCGCGAGTAGGTAGAGCGGCGTCGAGATGTTCGCGAGGTCGACCCGGCGTCCGCGGACTCTGATCGCGCCGTCGATCAGCCCGTTGTCGCGGAACAGGTGGCGGATGATCCACAGGTAGAACGCCCCGGGGACGTCCTGAGTGTGTTTGAACCAGTCCTCGAACTCGCAGTAGCGGGCGACGTGGTGCTCGTCGTCGAGGTGCAGCAGCAACTCGACCTGCCTGGAGATCTCGGCGCTCGGCTGGATCATGACGAACCCGGAAACCATGTGCTCGCCCTTGAGGACACCTCCGTCGAGCTTCACAAGGGCCTCGTAGAAGCGCAGGTCTCCACCCGGAGCGAGGTGACGCAGCACTTCGTGAACGACCGGTTCGCCGGCGTGGAAGTCGATGGGCGCTCCGGCGAGCGTGAGCGTGTTGATCTGCTCGGGATATAGCGCCGCGTAGATTGTCGCCAGCCACCCTCCTTGACAGTCGCCGATCAGGTTCACCCGCCCCCCGCAACGTTCGACCGCGTGGTGGATGACCTCGAGATAGTCCTCGATCGACGCGTCCTTGGTTTCCTCGGTCGCGCCGATCCAGTCAAGCGAGAACGCGCGCTCCAGGCCCGAGGCGAGAATCGCCTGCATCTGGCTCTGCTCGTCTGAATAATCGACGATGCACGAGTCGTGACCGGCCTGCGGCGGAAGCACCAGTGTCGGCACCAAGCCCGGGGTCTGCGAGGTCGAGAAATCACGCAGACGCGCGATCGGGTCCTCGAAGACGATCTCGTGCGGCGTTGTCCAAGAGGGCGGCTTGCGCGTCATCGTCACTTCCATCCAGCGCGGGAGATCGAGCGCACCGGGCCCACCGGCGAGGGCCGCCTGAAAGCAGTCGCGCGCTCCGTTGAGCGCGATCGACCAGCCTTCGATCCAGCTGTCGAGCAGCCCCGAGTTGAGGTTTGGTGAATGCACCGGCGGGGATGACGACAAAGCGTTCATGGGTTGATCTTTCTTCTTGCATGCGAAGAGCACCGATGGAATCCCACCGGTGCACCCCAAATATGTCCGGAGACTCCAAGGATCGACCGTCCCGACCGGGGTGCCATCCGTACGAACTGACGACTGATGGTGCGGGAATCCCCGGATCTCGGCGCCGCCGATACGGCGTCCCACCGCGACGGCTGGTGCAGAAGAGATCGTCTCGCTGCTGCTCGCGGCGGCTGCGACAGCACGAGAGCACCCAATCCAGGCGTTTATGAATGTCATCCTGGACGCGGGCCAGCGCCCGCCCGAACTGTCGGATCCTCGCAACGCGGAAGCACGCGCGCGACCGGAACCCGCCGACCAACCCTGAGCACATGCGAGCCACCGGCCGCCGAGCAAAGCAGCCGCGCAGGCGCCGTGACCGGTGTAGGCGTCGAGCAGTAACGCCCGCCGGCGCTGCGTACGTAGCCGACGGTCGCCGCCGCTCGGTCGGCACGGCGCGACTGCTCGTGTCCGGAAGGGCAGTCTCCGAGCCCGGGTTTGTTGCCGCCGACGCTGCTCCTTCTGCCTCGAAGCGACAGCGTCGCTGCGCATGGCCGCGCTCAGCATCGCGCGGTCGCTGATCGTCCAACGCGGCAGTCGGGCTGACCGCGCCGTCGCCTCGACGTAGGCCCCGACAAGCCCCTTTCGACCATGCGCCTGGGTCTGGGTCTGTAATCGCCTGGTAGAGCTTGACCGTCCGATCGACCGAGCGGCCGATCGAGACGCTTAATACCGCCCGACCGCGTCCTGGCCGGCGAGGTTGAAGGACCTCTGAGGCCCGGCTCAGGTTCCCCGGTTTCCCGCCACCGCCCGCAGATGGCGGAACGGCTTGCCGTCCCGGAGCTCGCGGATCACGCCTTCGACCAGGCCGCCGTCGGGTAGGGCTCGCCCGTCGGTAACCGCATTGACGACTTCCCGCTTGCGCTGGATCAGCCGCGCCATCGTCTCGTCAATCGTCTCGGCGGCCAGCAGGTACCAGGCCGTGACCGCGTCGCGCTGTCCGATCCGGTGGCAGCGGTCCTCGGCCTGGTCGTGGATAGCCGGCGTCCATTCCAGCTCGAGGAAGGCGACGTTCGAGGCGCGCGTCAGCGTGATGCCCTGCGCCGCCACGCGGGTCGCGCAGATGATCAGCTGCGGGCCACCCTCTTGTTGGAAGGCGGCGATGGCCTGCTCGCGGGCGACGATCGAATCCTCTCCGAGCAGATGCTGCGCGTGGGGAAACCGGCGCAGGACCGCGCGCTGGACCTCGACGTGCCGGGCGAACACGACAAGCGGCTCGCCGGAGTTGAGGAAGTCGTGGATCCAGGCGATCCCAGCCGCGAGCTTGCCCCGCGCGGCCAGGCGTTGGAGCGTCGTCAGCTGAGCCAGGCGCTCGGCCTGCAGGGTTGCGGCGATCCTCGCATCAAGCGTGCTCAGATCCAGCGGCTGGCTGCGCAGCCACTCGATCACATCGTCCTCGGCCAGGCGGTACTCGGCCTCGTTGGTGAGGCTGACCGGGACCACGACCTGACGCTTGGCGGGCAGCTGCGGGATCACCTCGGACTTCAGCCGCCGCACGAAGCAGTGGCGGCGCAGGTGCCAGTGGAGCCGCTCCTCGTTGAGCTCGCCGTCGAACTGGCGACGGAAGTTCGCCCCCGAGCCGAACTCATGCATCCGCCCGATCACCCGGAGCTGGGCGATCAGCTCCTCGGCGTGGTTGAGCACCGGCGTTCCGGTGAGCGCGAGGCGCAGGCCATCGGGAGCGACCGCCTCGGCGAGCCTGCGGACCGCCTGGGTCCGCTTCGCGTGCGGGTTCTTGACGTAATGGGACTCGTCTGCAACCAGCGCCTTGACGCCCCGGCGGGCCAGGGTCTGGCGGTGGGCGTCGACGATCTCGTAGTTGAGTACGGTCAGGTCGGCCCGCTCCGCCATCACCCTCCGTCCCGAGACGATTGCGAGCGAGCGATGGGGTAGCCAGCGAGCCGCCTCGCGGGCCCACGTCAGCTTCATCGAGGCCGGGCATACGACCACGGCGGGAAACGCATCGTCGGCCTCGAGGATGGAGAGCGCCTCGACGGTCTTGCCCAGCCCCTGTTCGTCAGACAGAAAGCAGCGGCGGGCCTCGAGCGCGTAACGAACGGCTGCCCACTGAAACGGCGCGAGCTCGCCGCCCAGACGTCCGGCGATCTCATCGATTGGATCTGCCTCCCGCGCCCGGGAGGCCGCAATTGCCTTGCGCGCCGCTCGGTTTTCGGCGACGAGCGCAGCAAGCTGGTCCCCCGCCGCCGGCGTGACCTCCACCTGATGCAGCGCGACGAACGCATCGAGCTGGTCGGCAATCCACGGGTCCAGCTTCAACTCGTTTCGGACCGCTCCCGGCAGTCGCTCGAACGCGGCCGCCACATCGTGGTCCCACAGCACCTGAAGCGAGAACCGCTGGCCGCCGACACCGCTACCGAATGTGAGCCGCGCCGGCGGTGGAGCCTCTCCGCGCTCGACGTACTCCAGGCAGCGGGCCGCCGCCACGCTGAGCCGGCCAGGCTCCATCTCGGCCAGCACCCCGGCCGCCTGCGCGGTCATCGGCACCAGCGCACGGCCGTCATGCTCGACGATGCTCTCGCGCAGCACGGGTGGGGGCGAGCCGGCCAGCGTGTCCAGCGCCCACCACCCGCGGCCGTCGTAGACCGAGGTGCGGACGTGACCGATCCATCGCTCCGAAGCCGCTGTCAACCAGGCATCGACTTCGGGACTGCATGTCAGCTCTGGGTAGAGGTGCAGGATCTTCCGGAGCTTCACCGACACCCAGTCATCCGCCGGCGCCACCCACTCGCGCGCGTCCCAATCGAAGCGCCGCCCCGGCAGCGTCCGAACGGCGCTGACCAGCACCGCGTCGTATGGGAACGCGAGCACCACGACCCGACCACCCGCGCCGTCCGGACGCAACATCACGTTTGGCTGATCGGGGACGGGCCTCATACCGACGAGCACGTTAGCCATCGAAGGGTGGCGTCGCTCGGGAGGCAGACCAGAATGCGCATGAGCGACCCGCGGCAGTACTAACGCATGACGTCGTCGAATGTGACCACGAGCGCGAGCTTCCCCTATCCATGCGATTCGACAGCAGGACGACGGCCGGGGCAGGACCACACGGCGGGCTGCTGCTTTCGCCTGAAGGGAGCAGCCGTGCGCGTGTGATTGCTCCAGGCGTGATCCACCAGCGGCGTGGCGGCTCGTCCCAACGCCGTGATCGTGGCGGCACGTCCTGCTCTGGTGCCGACACGCGCATTTCGAGCGCGACGGCGGTTTTCCTTGCATCGCACCGACGGCAGGAGCCAAGGATCCCGCCGCCAGACATCAGCGGCGAGAGCAATCGTTCCGGGGCAACTCGCGCTTCTCATTAGCTGCTCCGGTTCCAGGTTCGGTCGGCGCCCTGCCCTACACCCCCGCCCCGCCCGGACATCTCCCCCACGCCTCGCAGTACCGGGCGCTGCACTTCCAGCCGCTCGGATCGGCGAATCCCCACGGCTCGTCGGGGCCGAAACGCTCGTAACAGGCGACGATCTGGCGAGCGACTTGCGCGATGCGGGCGAGCGCCCCGCGTAGCTGCCCCGTCGACCTGCCGGTCGTCACAAGCGAGGCACCGATCTCCTTGCGGCGCGGGCCGGGCTTGGCGATCTGGGCGAAGCAGAACTGCGACGCGGGATCCCCTTCCAGCCAGCGCCCGGCGAGGTAGACGGCGGGTTGGAAGTCCTGGTCCGCCTTGTACTGGGTCAGCAGCGTGGTCTTGACCTTGTAGTCGACGACCGTTGGCAGCAGCTCCCTGCCGTCGGGCCGCCGGGTCTCGAGGTCGAGGTAGCACAGGACGCTCCACTCGAGCCCGGGCGCGATGGTGTACTCGACCTTCCGCTGGACGGCGACCGGCTCGCCAAGTTGCGGAATCAGCTCTCTGAACGTGAGCTCGACCGCGTCGAGCCCGAGCTTGAATGCGCTGTCCTCGCGCAGGTCGGCTTCCCAGGTGATCCCGAGTTGCTCGCGCTCGGCCTCGCCGGCGGCTTTCCAGGCATCCCAGAAGGCGTCCTTGATCTGGTCGACGGACAGCCGCTCGCCATGGTCGAGGAGGTGCCGGTAGTAGAGCGTGATCGCGTCGTCGACCCGCCGCCCGAGGAACATCGATCCGGTGGGCGCGCTCTTCTCGCCGAGGACGTAGCGCCGGCGCCAGTCCTCCGGGCACAGCACGAAGCGGCTGTAGCTCGAGTGCGATAGGTGCTGGAGCGGCTGGCCGTCGTAGCGCGGTGGGAGGCGCCGCGGGATCTGAATGCGGGCCGCGAGTTGCGCCGCGCTCGGGATCGGGGCGGCGGTTCCGCCGGTGTCCGCCGGTGCGGGGGTGAGCTGTGGGGGGCTCATCACGCGGCCGCCGGTCCGAGGTCGCCGAAGTCGACGGTGACGACCTCGCCGTGCCCGTTCCTCGCCGGCGTGGCTGGCTCGGCGGCGGGCGCCTCGGGGGTTGGCTGGGCGGCTTGGTCGGCGACCTCGCCCTGGCCGATCCCGTTCTCGGGCTCGCCGTGGGCGAGGATCTCGCCGAGGTCGCGACGGACCGCCTCGGTGCTCATCCGGGTCTGGTAGCCGTGGCGCAGCCACTGCTCGGTCTCGGGCGAGAGGACAAGCAGGTCGCTCTTGCCCTGCCGGCGGATCGCCTGCACCTGACGGGCGTGCGGCCCGATCGGCAGCACCACCGCCTCCAGCGAGGTGTACAGGTAGGCGCCGATCCCGGAGGCGACGGCGGCGCGCTTGCGCGCATCGGAGTACAGCGCCTTCACGCCGGCGAATGAGCCCGAGTCCATCTCGCCGAGGTCCTCGTAGACCGCGTCGACGTCGGGGCCGCCCTCCTCGACCGGGAGCGTGACGATCAGCCGGCAGGCGAGATACACGCGGCGCGTGCCGCCCGGGACGAACTCGGCCGGAACGGATTGGAACTGCTGGCGCCAGCGGCCGGGCACGACCGCGTTCAGCCGCTGGATCACCGGGTGGATTCAGGTGGTCGTCGCAACGCCCGACGCTGAGGAGTTGCGATGCCCAGGAGAAGCCCCGCTTTGGATCGTGCCGCCGCAGCAGGGACGCGGTCCGGAGGACACCCACCGGCTGGGCGTCGGGAACATCGGGTCCGGTTCTGGGAGGCGATCGCTCGAGGGGCATCAAGCGTGGACGCCGCCGCGGAGGCGGGTGTCTTGCCGAGCATTGGTGTCCGGTGGTTTCGCAAGGGTGGCGGGATGCCGCCTCTCAGCCTTGCGCCGGTGTCTGGGCGTTATCTGTCCTTCGCCGAGCGGGAGGAGATCGCGGTCCTGCTCGCTCGTGGTTGTGGGGTGCGGGAGATCGCGCGCCAGTTGGGGCGGGCGCCGTCGACGGTCTCCAGAGAGCTGCAGCGGAACTCAGCGCTCCGGACCGGCCGGCCTGAGTATCGGGCCTCGACCGCGCAGACGCATGCCGATCGTCGCGCCCGACGACCGAAGCCGGCGAAGCTCGCAGTCAACCTGGAGTTGCGTCGCTATGTGCAGGACCGGCTCGCCGGAGCCGTGCAGCGGCCCGACGGGAGCGTTGCCGGTCCGCAGATCAGCTGGGCTGGGCGGCGTCGCGGACCGCGGAAGGACCGACGCTGGGGACAATCTTGGAGCCCGGAGCAGATCTCCTGTCGACTGCGGGTTGACTTCCCCGATGATGAGTCGATGCGTGTTTCCCATGAGGCGATCTATCAGTCGCTCTATGTCCAGGGCCGCGGAGCGCTGCGCCGAGAGCTGACCGCTTGCCTTCGAACCGGCCGGGCGCTCCGGGTTCCCAGAAACAGGACGTCGAGGGGCAACCGAAGCTTTGTGACTGACGAGCTGTTGATCAGCGAGCGGCCGGCTGAGGTTGATGACCGTGCTGTCCCGGGTCACTGGGAAGGCGATCTGATCCTCGGTACCGACCGATCTGCGATCGGCACGCTGGTCGAGCGCTCAAGCCGGTTCACGATGCTGCTGCATCTCCCGCCCATCGAAGGCCACGATAGCCCGACAACGAACAGCAGCCCGGCTCGCACGGGTGCCGGCGCCGCGGCCGTGCGTGACGCGATCGCTGACACGATCACGACCCTCCCCGAGCAGCTTCGACGGTCCTTGACCTGGGACCAGGGCATCGAGATGGCACAGCACGTGCGACTACGGCTCGACACCGGTCTGCAGATCTACTTCTGCGATCCACGAAGTCCGTGGCAGCGCGGCACGAACGAGAACACCAACGGGCTGCTGCGCCAGTACTTCCCAAGAGGCACCAACCTCGCCCGCCACAGCGCCGACGAGCTCGCGGCTGTCGCGGCGGCGTTGAACGGTCGCCCGCGAAAGACACTCGGATGGAAGACACCCGCCGAGGTGCTCACCGAGTACTTGAGCGCCGCGGCCTGACAATCGCCTGTCACACCCGGACGCGCCTGACAACTGCTCCACTGTCACATCTCGGCCAGTGGGGGTGGTCTGACGGTCGCGCGCGGCTATCGCCATTCCGGCCCGCCCTCCGGGCGAGCCTCCACGACGACAGCCGCATCAACCCCCGGGCAAGCCCAACCGTCACCTTCAACCCTTAGGATCACCGGCCACACCCTGTTGCGACGACCGGTTGAGCTCAGGCCGACTGGGCGCCGATGTACGCCGCGACCTGCGCGCCGGCGTAGGGCTGGCCGTTGTACGGCACCTTGGTCATCGCGCGAAAGCCGATCGCGCCGGGCGCGAACGGCCGGCGGAACAGGGCGGCCGCGTGGGCATGGGTGCGGGCGGGCGGGTTCGCCTGAATGTGCGAATGGGTGGACATGAATCTCCTTTGAGAGTTGGGTTTGCGAGTCCCGGGCGGATCCGGACGCGCGGTGATCGCGGCGCGGTCGGGCGGGCCGATCGTCTGCTGTGGACTCGGGCGACCAGCGAGCTGGGCGTGTGCTGCAGCCCGGCGTCGGTGAGGAACCGAAAGGGCCGTGGCCCGCAGTAGGCCGCGCGATGTGTCGGCGTTTGGTCTTGCCGGCGCCGGGTCCGGCGAGCAGCAGCAGCGGGCCGCGACGTGCATCACAGCTTGCGCCTGCTCGGGGGTGAGTCCGGCGAGCAGGCGCTCGGTTCCGGGCGGCGCGTGGTCGCACACGCCGGGTTGGGGTGGGTCATTGTTCACCTCCTCAGCGGAGGAAGGGATGGGTAGGCAAGCCGCGTGTGAGGCGCGGCGCTCGCATTGGTGTAGGTCGGCGACCCCAGGGGTAGACCAGCCTTGGTTTGCGCTCCATGGATCGAGGGCGGGACGTTCTGCCGTGAGGACGCGGCGGCTTCGCGTGCGCCCGCTCGCGGCCGCTGGATTCGCCGCGATCGCGATCGCGATCGGCTGCGTGTACGTCGGCCTCGGTCCGGCGGTGGCGTTAGCGGCGACGATCTCGGGCGTCGAGGCGCCGCTGCTTCCGCGGACGATCGAGCCGCTGCCGGAGACCGCGACCGACTACGCCTGGGGCGCGGCGGCGCACGGCCTGACGCCGATCAACCTCGCGCAACGCCACTACGTCGAGCAGGAGTACCTGCTCAAGGGGACGGCGAACGTCTACTCGGGAACGACGGACGGACCGCTCACGGTCAACGCGAGCGGCCCGTACGAGACGCGGATCCTCATCCGCCGCCCCGCCGATCCGGCCCAGTTCAGCGGGCGCGTGATCGTCGAACTGATCAACCCGACGTCCAACTACGACGTCGACATCATGTGGGCGGCCGACCACGACTACTTCATGAGCCGCCACGACATCTACGTCGGGATCAGCATCAAACCGGTCGTGCTCGCTTCGATGAAGACGTTCAACCCGAAGCGCTACGCCGGCCTGTCGATGGCCAACCCAGACCCGAGCAGCAGCTGCCCGCAAGGGTCCACGGCCACCGAAACGGGGCTGGCGTGGGACATGATCAGCCAGCTCGGCGCGCTCCTGAAGAGCACGAGCGCGGCCAACCCGTTAGCCGACGAGCACGTCGAGGACATCTACCTCACCGGCTATTCGCAAAGCGGCGGCTACATGGTCACCTACATCAACGATGTTGTCCCCCACTTCGCGCTCTCCTCCGGCCGGCCGATCTACGACGGCTACCTGATCGGCGCCGGCTACGGCTTTACCGAACTCGCCCCGATCAACCAGTGCGCCGCGCCCGCCGTGCCCGGCACGCCGGCATCGCCGGAGACGCCCGGGGTCGAGCAGTTCGTCCTGCACCCTCCGCAGGGCGCACCGGTGATCGACCTCCAGACGCTGAGTGACTCCTACGCATTCTTCGGCTGGGCGGGCGAGGAACCCAACAGCAACACGGCGAGCGATCGATACATGCTCTACCAGGTCGCCGGCTCCAGCCACATTTGGACCTACCAGGTCGCATTCACGCCCGGCCCGGCGGAGCTCACCGCCGCCGGATACCCGGCAAACGACTGGCAGGACTATTGCCTCGGTACGAACCTGAACCCGTTCCCGCTCCAATACTTCGTGGACGGCGCGTTCGACAACCTCGACCGGTGGGTGACGAGCGGAGCGCCGCCGCCGTCCGCTCCCCACCTCGAGGCCGCCGGCGCTGGCACACCCGCGGCCACGATCATCGACGACCAGTACGGCAACGCCCTCGGCGGGCTGCGCAACCCCTATGTCGACGTACCGATCGGCACCTACTACGGCACCACGCCAGGGACGGGCACCTGCATGCTGCTATGGGGCCATTGGACCACGTTCAACCAGAGTCAGCTCCAGCAGCTCTATCCGACCCACGCCGACTACGTAACCAAGGTCAAGAATGACGTCGCGCGGCTAGTCGCGAAACGGTTCCTGACCAACGCCGACGCCGCCGCCGTGATTCAACAGGCGCAGACCGCCGCAATCCCCTGAGTCATCCAGCGCGTGCGACTGGAAGCATCAAGACCATTGGCGGTGGCAGCGTCCTCGGACTGGTGCTAACCCGCCCGATGACAGCCCTGGCCCTCGCGCTCGGCCTGTCCATCTGACGCCAGGCGCGGCAGCACGCGGTGCAGGTAGGTGGGCTGGATTCGCATCGCCTTGGCGAGTTCCGGGACCGTGATGCTCCGGCCGGGGCCCGGGCGGGCGGTTGGTGTTGGGCTCAGGCGGCCAGCGAGCTGGGCATGTGCTGCAGCCCGGCTTCGGCGAGGAAGCGGGACGGACCGCCGGTCGGGCGCCGGCCTCGCTCGGCGACGTGGGTGATCAGCAGCCGGTCCTTGGCGCGCGTCGTGGCGACGTAGAACAGGCGGCGTTCCTCGGCGAGCCGCTCGGGGTCGGGCGAGGAGATCGAGCGCCACGAGGGCAGCAGCTCTTCCTCGCAGCCGAGCAGCGCGACCGCCTGGGCCTCCGTGCCCTTCGCGCGGTGGATCGTGGAGACGGTGATTCGCCGGTCGGTCGCAGCGTCAAGCTCCTGGAAGTGGAGGCCGGCCGCCTGCTCGAGGAAGCCGGTGAGGGTCGCGTGCTCGTCGTGCTCCTCGTAGGCTTGGGCGGCGCGGCAGAGCGAGCGCAGGTCCTCGAGCACTCGTTCGGCGTCGCGGCGACGGTCGGGGTCGGGGGTGTGGTCGCGCTGGTGCTGGTAATGGCGGACCAGCCCGCCCTGGATCGTCACGGTCGCGATCACCACGTGACCGATCGACCGGCCGGATGCGAGCTCGCCTCGAATCTGGTCGAGCGCGGCGCCGAACTCGACCATCCGCATGCGCGCGGCTTGGGCGCGGATGCCGTCGAAGCTCTCGGCGCGCGCGCTGCCGGCGATCAGGTCACCGCGGTGCTGCTCACGCGCCCAGGCGACGAGTTTCGTCACGGTGGCGGCGCCGATCCCGCGGCGGGGCGAGCCGATCGCTCGGCGGTACGCCTGCGCGTCGAGCGGGTTCTGGATCAGCGTGAGGTACGCGAGTGCGTCGCGGACCTCGGTGCGCTCGTACAGCCCGAGCGAGCCGAGCACGCGGTGCGGAATGCCGGCGTGCGCGAGCGCCCGCTGCAGCGGCTCCGTCGCGTACCCGGTCCGCGCCAGCGCGAGGATCTCGGCCGGCGGCGTGCCGCCAGCGAGCGCGGCCGCGATCTGAGCGGCGACCCAGTTCGCCTCGGCGTACTCGTTTTGAAACGCCCTGACACGAACCTGGCCCCCGGAGCCGCGCATCGCGATCAGCGCCTTCCCGGCGCGGCGCTCGTTGTGGCTCACGCAGCGGACAGCGGCTTCGAGGATCTCCGCGCGCGAGCGGAAGTTCCGCCCGAGCACGATCTGCGCGTGGCTCGGATGCCGTTCGTGAAAGCAGAGGATGTGCCGTGGGTCGGCGTGCCGCCAGCCGTGGATCAGCTGGTCATCGTCGCCGCACACGCACAAGTTCCCGTCCGGCCCGGCGAGCAGGTCGACGAGTGTCGCCTGCGCGTGGCTGGTGTCCTGGAACTCATCGGCCAGCAGCCACCGCCAACGCAGGCGCAGCCACGCGAGCCGGTGCGGGTGCTCCGAGAGCAGCCTGACCGCACAGGCGAGCAGGTCGTCGAACTCAAACCCGTTACAGCGCCGCAGCTCGGTCTCGCTCTCGCGCCACACCGCGGCGATCAGCGGCGCCCCCGGGTGGGTGTGCGAGCGCTCGTAGTCGTCGGGGGACAGCAGGGCGTTCTTGGCGCGCGAGATCTCGGCGAGTACCTCGGCGCTCGCGGGCTGCCCGTAGTCGGACAGCGCCCGTTGGATGTCCCCGCGCTCGGCGTCGGAGAGCAGCCAGTCGATCACCCGGCGCATGTCCCCCTGGTCGTAGATCGTGTAGCGCTCGGTGCGCCCGAACACGCCGGCGTGCTCGCGCAGCAGCCGCGCGCACACCGAGTGGAACGTCGCCGCCGTCACCCCGCGCGCGACGGTCTCGCCGAGCAGGTCGGCGAGTCGTATCCGCAACTCGCCGGCGGCGCGGACGCTGAACGTGACCGCGAGGATCTCCCACGGCTGCGCCCGCCCGCTCGCAAGCAGATAGGCGGCGCGGTGCGTGAGCGTTCTGGTCTTGCCGGCGCCTGGCCCGGCCAGCAACAAGAGCGGGCCGGAGCCGAACGTGACGGCTTGCGCCTGCTCGGGGGTCAGTCCCACGAGCAGGCGCTCGGTCCCGGGCGGCGCGTGATCGCGCACGCCCGCGTTGGGGTTCGTCATAGGTCACCTCCATCGGTGAACAGGTGAAATGGGTGTGCGAGCGTGGCCGGCTGGGCTGATGCCTCGGCGCGGTCCCGTCGGCTTGGCGCCGGCGTTAGTTGCCGGGCGACGGGAAGAGCTCGAGCGTGACCGTGCGACGGCCGCCGGCAATCGGGCAGGTCCACGGCCCGCGCTCGCCTGCGGGTGGCTCCTCGCTTCGGCCGAGCAGGATCCGGATCAGCGACATCGCCTCGTCGCGCGGCTGCGGCGGGCTCTGGTAGGTGCAGCCGTCGTGGCCGGCCAGCACGGCGGTGATCGTGTCCTCGACCTGGACGACGAATCCCGCCGCGCGATCGAACACCGAACCGTCGCTCATCTCGTCGCTCCTGTGAAGCCAACGTGGGCGAGCGCGGCTTCGAGACCGGCGGGCGGAGCGGTTACCATCCCCACCGGCAGCGCCCGCGAGTACAGATCCTCAAAGACGCCGAGCCCCTCCTTCGCCCATTCGCGCAACGCGACCGTCTGCGGCACGAGCCAGATCGTCGCTCCGGGCTCGCGCAGGAACGTGAGGATGTGCGCCGTCTTGCTCAGCGCCAGCAGGAACGTCCGCGTCACGGCGACCGGCCGGGCGATGCTCACCGTGTATGCGAACAGTGCCTGCGGCGCGTGCGGACAGAGGACCGTTCGCCCGTACGGCGGATCGCCGGTCTGCCACTCGGCGAGGAACGCATCGTCGTCGAGCTCTGCACGACGCGCGAACGCCCGCGCGAGCGCGGGATCGCGACTCTCGTCGACCATGATCCCGACGCCCGGCTCGATCCTGTCGGCGAGCATCGCGGTCGCGCCCGGGCCGAACACGGCGTTGCGCAACAGCCGCTCGACGTCGCCCCGGCGCACCTGCCAGCTCCCCAGCTCGCGCCGTACCGTCACCCGCTCCTCGCGGGTCATCAGCCGTCCGATCATGCGACCACCCCGTTCCTTGCCGCTGCGGCGGCGACATCCGCGCCAGGGCAGCTCGCGCCGCGCTGCCGGCTCTTGCGCCAGATCCCGAGCACCTCGCGCGCCTTCACCCGCCTGTAGGTGACGCGCCGGTCGATCGGCTCGACCTCGAGCTCGCGCTCGTGGCGCTCGATAACGATCGCGTAGAACACGCGGCCCATCCGGTCGCAGAGCACGATGTCGCCGCTCTTGACTCCGTTGAGCGTCATCGCCTCGCCTCCGTGCGCCGAGCGGTTGCGTTGAGCACGTTCGCAAGCACGCGCGCCTCGTTGGCCGTTAGGCTCACGCCGGCGGTCGCCTCGGCATGCCTCAGCAGAACGACAACCGAGCCGTCGGCGGCGGTAACTCGCAGCCTGGCCTCCCGGCTCGACACCGGGTGGATCGTGAACTCGTCGGTGTTCCGCTCGCCGTTCATTGCTCCTCCTCCTTCAGCCAGACGCCGTGCTCGTGGCCGCGGCGGGCCTCCTCGGTCACCTCGACGAGCTCGACGTCGCATAGCGCGAGCCCCTCGGCCGCCTTGAACAGGGCGTATGAGAGTTTCTCGCTCGCGTAGGTCGGCTCGGGACCGTTCAGCTGAACGCGTTGGGCCATGTCGGCGATCGCGTCGGCGGCGCCCATCAGCTCCTCGCCGACGTCTGATCGTGGTCTCAGGCGCGTGACGCGCCCATTTCGTGCCCTCATCGTTACTCACTCCTTTGCTGGTTGTGCTTGCTCGGCCGATCGCGCTCGCATCGAGGACGCTCAGTCCTGTGTGCGATCGCGCGCAGGCGCCTCGCCAGACCCCGATGCGGACGCGTCGCGCTCGACCCCCGGCGGGCCGTTTTCACCGGCGGCCTCGGGTTCGCTGCCGTTGGCAGCGAGCAGCGGCGTGAGCAGCTCGAGCAGCTCATCGGTCGCCTCCACGGCTCGATCGATCCGCCCGAGCTCGGCCTGCACCGCCTCGCGCTTGAGCAGCAGCTGCGCCCGTTTCCCCTCAAGCCGCGACCGCTCGGCGTTCACCGCAGTGTGAACCGCGGGGCGACCTTGGGTGCGCCGGGATGTTCGTCCGTCGCCGCCTGTGCGCCGTTCGTGTCCTTCATCGTGTGCTCCTTTCACCGGGTCGGCCGCTCGCCGTCCCGTCGCGGTCTCCGATTGGCTCGCCGAACGCGTCGATCACGTACGCGCGGGCACGCTTGAACGCCTCGCCGCGCAGCTGCGGGCCCCATGGCCCGCCGAGCAGCACCGAGGCGAGGTCGTAGATCGCGCCGCGTGCGCCGCAGCCGCCGGAGTGGCAGCGCCACCCCTGGCTCGCGTCGGTTCCGACCGAGCACGACGGGTTGTGGTCCTGGTGGCCCGCGGCCGGGCAGCGGACGAGCCCGTCGCGCGGGACGACGATCCCGGCGAGTCGCTCGAAGTACTCGCCCGGGCTGATCCGCTTGTACGGATCGGTGATGCTGTTCCCGCGCGCGCGTGCGCGCGAGGCCAGCGCCGGCGCCGGGTCGGGCAGGTCGCCGACGAGCTGCCGGACCGGGTAAGCCGGCAGCGCGAGGTCGGCCTCGAGGATCCGCGCGTGCGCGCCGGTCTTGCCGTTGACGGTGCCGGCGAGGCGCATCACCCGCGAGCGCTCCGCGCACGCGGGGTCGGCCACCGTCGGCCTGCCATCCGGGCCGACGCCGAGGTGATGGACGATTCGTAGGTTGGCGCGCTCGATCGGCTCAACCAGCTCGCCGCTCTGCCGATTGACATGGCTGGCGGGGAGCGGCTGGGCCAGCAACCAATAGGCATGGACGCCACCACTCCCCGCCGTTTCGACGAGCAGGTGGCAGGGGCGCTCGGCAAGGAACGCCCACAGCACGTGCAGCTGTCCGGGCTGATCGACGTCGACCCACAGCCACCGGGTCTCGCTGACGGCCCGCTTCTCGCCGCCCGCGCTCGCGCGGACCGCTGGCGCGACGAACACCTCCTCGTCGCGATCGACGTGACGCCCCGCAAGCGTCAACAGCGCCCCAAGCCACTCTCCCCCACCCCCGCCACCAGGCAGGAAGTGGTCGGCGCGCCGGCGGGTCGTGATCTGCAACCGCCCGTCGCGCCGGGCGCCCGCGGCGATCTCCACCAGGCCGCCGGCCTGCTCGTGCAGGATGCCGAGCTGCAGTGCACGGTGGCGCTCCGGTGAAAGCGCCCCCGCGAAGATGCGTCCGTCACCGAGCCGCAGGCGGCAGCGCAACCCTTCGCGCACGGGGTTGGCGCGGTGCCGGGCGGGGGCGGCCTGGGTTGCGGGCATCGGATCCTCCTTGCTCAGGTATGGGCTCGCCTGCCGCCGGTCCCGCCACGGACTCCGGAGCGTCGACCGTGGTCAGGTAGTCGCGGGCGACCGCCTCAGCCTGCGGGCGCCCGTCCTGGTCGCCCGCGAGCGCGTCGACGATGTGCGCGGTGTCGCTCGTAACGTCGATGTCGAGCACCTGCCAGTCGCCGTCGACGGTCCGACGGACGACGAGCTTGTCGCACGCGCCATCGGCGTCGTGATACCTCCCGATCTCGGGTTCTCTCATCTTGGGTTCCTTCCTTCGCGTGTCAGTCGGATTGGCGGGCGCGGGTCACATCCGCGGCCTCCTCGAAGCGCGCGGCGACCGCGAGCAGCGCGCCGGCCTGCTCGGCGAACAGGCCGGGCAGCGGACCTTCGAGCGCGATGAACGTGTGGGCCGCGTGCAGCAGCGTCCCGGCGGCGTCCTCGAGCGCGGCTGCGCTTGAGGAGAACAGGCCCTCGACGGTGCGCTCGCGCGCGAGCGCGGCTCGCGCCGCGCCGGCACGCTCGGCGGCCAGTTGCTGGTAGAGCGCGACGACGCTGCGCGGCGTCGCGTTGTCCTCGCTCATCGGGCGGCCGATCGTGGTTGCGTCCGATGCAATTCCGCATCAATCAGCCGGTAGCCGACGCCCCAGACGTTGATCACCAGCCGGTCGTTGCCGTCGGCACACAGCTTCCGTCGCAGCCGGTGGGCGTGAGAGTCGAGCGTGCGCGTGTGCCCGAACGTCTGCAGGCCCCAGATGCTGCGCATCAGCTCTGCGCGGGTGAACACCCTCGTCGGCTCGCCGGCGAGGGTGACGAGCAGGTCATATTCCTTGGCCGACAGCTCGACGGGTCGGTCGGCCACGCGCACCTCGCGCGAGCGGACGTCGATTGCGATCGGTCCCGCCCGCATGATCCGCGCCGACCGCCGCATCTCCGAGCGCCGCAGCACAGCGGCGATCCGGGCGCGAAGCTCCGGGTAGGCGAACGGCTTGCGCACGACGTCGTCGCCACCGCGCTCGAGCACCCGAATCCGCTGCAGCCGGTCCGCATCGCGGCTCAGCACGATCAGCGGCGTGTCCGGGTCAGCCCGGCTGGCGAGACCCTGCCCGGAGCGGATCGCGTCGACAAGCGAGAGGGTCTCGCCGTTGATGTCGACGAGGATCAGGTCGGGGTGCGAAGTGCTGAGCAGCGCGAGCGCCTTCGCCCGGTCCGGCGCGATCAGCACCCGGTAGCCGTCAGCGGCGAGGTTGGATGCGAGGAACGCGCGCGTGGCGTCGTGCTCCTCGGCCACCAGGATGGTCGAAGTGGTCTGAGACATGTGACCTCCTCAGAGGTTGTGGTCGTGAATCTGTGAGGCCCGCTTGGGCCGTGGACGAGCGGCTCGGGCGCCGACCTTCGGCCCGCCCGAGCCGCCCCTCGATCGATCAGCAGAACCGCGCGGCGGCGGCCTCCCACGGCGCGGCGATCAGGTCCTCGGCCGAGAACCAGTCCGGGATCGCCGCCCGCTCGCGGTCGCGCTCGCGCCGTCGCTGCCGGGCCTTCTCGTACGGGCCGTCCTCGCCGACGATCCGCGTCGCGTGCTCGCTCTGCATCACGGCATCGGCGAGGGCCTGGCAGACCGGGTCGGTCGGGTCATATTCCCGCCCGAAGTCGTAGGCCAGCGCGGACAGGATCCGTGTTGACGGGGTGTGCATGAGGTACCCTCCTGGGGTCGATGCCCGCGCACTTCTCGCCAAAGATCTGGCGCGGGCATGGATTTAGGCGGCCGTCCCAGTCACTCGGGGCGGCCGTTTCTTGTTGGTGCTGCTGACCGCTGCCCAGCATGGGCCGCGGCGGGGATTCACCGGCTCAACGGCCGGCGAAGGGGTGAAGTCGTTTGCTACCCGTGGCTGCGCGCTGCCCCCAGCCGCGCAGCCCGGCTCGCGCGCGTACAGGACCGTCCGCCGAGGCGGCGAAGGGTTGCTCTGATGCCGGACGCCTGGGTGTATCTGCTGCGCTGCCGCGACGGCTCGCTCTACACAGGTTGGACGGTCGACCTCGAGCGGCGGGTCGCCCACCATCGCGCCGGGCGCGCCAGCCGCTACACGGCGAGCCGGCTGCCCGTCGAGCTCGCGCTGGCGCTCCCGATGTCCGACCGGAGCTCCGCCCGGCGCGAGGAGGCGCGCATCAAGCGCCTGCCACGTGCAGCGAAGCTCGCCCTGCTCACCGGTGCCGGTGATGGCGGGACCGGCCCGAACCCGCCCGGTACCTCGACCAGACTGCTGCGGTCATCCGCCACGTCAAGTTGAGTTACCGGGAGACCAACCGTGGCCGCCGGCCTGAACGGGATCGAGGACACACGATCCGAACCGGCATCGCCGGCGAGTTCTTCGTGGCCGCCGAGTTGAGCAGCGCGGCTGGATCGCGACGCTCACGGCGAAGAACACGGCGGACGTCGACGTGCTCGCTTCTGTCCGACCGGAAACTTCACGCTCGTATCCAGGTCAAGACGAGGTCAACCCTCATATGCGTACGCGCACCGGGTTGGCCGCAAGCTCGAGCTCGTCGGCGAGCGAGAACTTCCTCGTGCTAGTCGACCTCGGCGCCGAGGACGAGACGACCCCTCTATCGGCTGATACCCACGCTCGTCGCCATCAGCCTGGTCACCAATGAGCAGATTCGAACCAAGGACGTCGCCGAGTTTCAGGACGTTGGGATCTTCTCCGCTGACACACCGCAATCACCTAGCTTCAGATCCCAGCACACTGGCCCCAAGTGACCTGCAGGCCCGAAGCTCACCGTCGAGATCATCCCACGAGCTTGCAAGGTGAGAACCCGCGCACCGTGATGGGTAACGCGGCCTGGGAAGTTGCGGGCGGCTCGACGCCCGTGAGTCGTGGCGGGCTCGAGTCGCATCGTGTGTCGCGCCCTTCATCACTTCAGAGCCGTGTACGATCGCCCGTCCCCGACCAAGGAAGTGGAACGTGATCGATCGTCTGCGTGAACAGATCCAGCACCGTCTTGACCAGCTCGCCGGCGAAGCCGACCGGCTGCGCAAGGCGCTCGCCGCCCTCGACCCGCGCTCCTCGGCGGCCCCGGCGCCCAAGCCTGTTGCGCGCAGGGCGCCCGCGCGCACGCGTCCCCGGTCGGCGACCGCCGAGCCCAAGCCGCAGGCGTCCGCCACGACGAGCGCCCCCGCTTCGGCAACGGCCCAGCCGGCCCATCGCCGGACCCCACCTGGCCGCAACCAAGGCCACGGTGCTCGCCGCACTCTCCGGTAATGAGGCGATGACTGCCGGCCAGGTGGCCGACAAGACCGGCCTCGCGCGCGGGACTGTCTCGACCACCCTGTCGAAGCTCGCCAAGACCGGCGAGGTGCAGAAGGCCGAGCGCGGCTACCGCCTCGCGCCCAGTGGTGAGTCGGCGCCCCCGCCGACTCCGGCGCCCCCCGCACCGTCCGAGTAGCCGAGCCGCTGAGCTAAGGCCCACACACTGTCGCGCGAACCCCACCGTTGAACAAGCCGATGCGTCTAACCGCGCCTGCCATGCGCCACAGCGAGGAACAGCCGAGGTTCAGCCCGCCGATGCTGCTCACCTCGGGCGCGCTGCCCGGCGGCGACGCGTGGACGTTTGAGGTGAAGTGGGACGGCTGCCGCGCGCAGCTCCGTTACGACGGCCGCTCCGTTTCGCTGCGCACGCGCACCGACCGGGAGTGCACGGCGGACTTCCCCGAGCCGGCGGAGATCGCCGGCGCGCTCGGCAAGCGTCGGGTCACTCTCGACGGCGAGCTGGTCTGCCTGCGGCCTGATGGCCGACCGGACTTCGGCCGGCTGCGTCACCGTCTCACCGGTTCAACTAAACGAAGGCGTCCGGCAATGCTCCAAGCGTTCAATCTCCTTCACCTCGACGGCAACTCGACTCGCGTTCTCCCGTACGCGGAGCGGCGATCCCTGCTCGAGGAACTGGCCCTCGACGGCCCCGCCTGGCGAACGCCGGCGAGCGTGGTGGTCGAACGAAACGAGGATTTCGTCGCCCGCGTCGAGGAACTCGGCCTCGAGGGCGTCGTCGCCAAGCGCCTCAGCTCGACCTACCTCCCCGGGCGCCGATGCACGGCGTGGGTCAAGCGGAAGCTCCGCCGTGAGGAGCGGCTCGCTGTCACCGGCGTCCGCCGAAACCGACACGGACACGTGGACGCGATCTTCGTCGCCCGCCACCAAACCGACGGCTCATTCACCGGTGCCGGCGCCATCGAACTCGGCCTCCACCGCGAGCTCGTCGAGCGCCTCGAGATCCGCCTCGCCGAACTGCCGGCACGTCGGCGAGGTGTGGTCGCCTGGTACCCGGCCGAGGTGTCGGTGGTGGCGTCGCTGCACGGACTGCACGACGGGCCGGTGCGTGATGCGGTGCTGCGCGACGTGCTGGACGGCGCGGTCGCCTCGACGTAAGCGGAACGAGGCCTCTTCCTATTGGCGAAATGCGAGGCGGGCGTCATCGACGGTGCCGAGACCTGCGTTCGTGTCGGTCCGTGCGCGCGGTGCCAGCGCGCTCGTCGTGATTCTCTTTGTCCGGAGCGGTAGCGGTTGGCCGTGCTCGTGAGGGGGTGGTCGTGACTCCTTTTAGTCGTGGGCGGCGGCGCCTGTTGGTCTGACGCGGCCGCTCCGGGCGCTGGCAGATGAGGCCGATGCTGGCTAACGCTCGCCCGATTCTGATCGCCGGAGCCGCCCCCGGGGCGTGTCGGGAGTCGCGCTAGCGGGCGACGCCGATGCCTACGCGGCGCTGGCCCGAGCGGTGCTGCGCGGGATCGCAACCTGAGGCCGGCTGCGCGACGGCCGCTCAGACGGTTGGTGGCGCGCCGCTTACTCTTCAGGGTGAAGGGGGCGTACTCGGCGGGATTCCCAGGCCGAGTAGCTTCCCGCCGCCGGCGAGGGTCGCGAACAGCGCTCGCTCCAGCCGGCGCGGTAACGGCGTGGGGTGTTCGACGTCCGGGAATCGATTGAGCACGCGGGCGACGGTCAGTATGTAGCGCAGACCCTCACGTCCGGAGTTGTTGACCGCCGTGATCTGGGCGAGGAACTCCTCAAACCGACCGGCCGGGCGCATCTCCGCGACGAACCTGAGCTCGCCGTCGCCGGCGTTACGCGGTAGATGTCTCGCGCCTGGCGCGACCGTGAACGAGTCCCCCGGTCCGAGCAGGTGTTGCTCACCGTCGACGGTCAGCTCCAAGGTCCCGGCGAGCACCTCGAACCGCTCGCGCTGGCTTGGATGGGCGCTCGTTGGGCGTCGGCTCGGCCCGGGCGCGGCGGTGTCTTCGACCCTTACTAGCTCTCCGCCGCTGGCTCGTGCCGTCTCGAGCACCACGTATCGCTCGCGGAACCGCTTGTCGTAGAGCTCGTCACCCTCGCTGAACGTGGTGCCGTCGGGGATGGTCAGGATCGGATTGGCGGCGGCAGGTTGCACGAATGCTCCTTTGATGGATTTGGTGGATGAGGTGGAGATCGTCATGACGTCGGCGCACTGTCGGGGTGGTCGGTGGTGTCCCCCGCGGCGGGCCAGGTCCTAAAGGCGGTGTCCAGGGAATCGATCAGGCGCGTGTAGGTTGCGTCCAGGGAGCGGGGTAGGCCGAACCCGCCCGTCGCTTCGAGGGTCACAAAGCCGTGAATTACTGCGCGCAGCGAGCGGATTGCGTCGATAGCGTCTTGTAGGGAGCGCTCGTCCTGCGGAGCAGGCGGCGCTGTGCGGTCCAGTAGTTGACCGAACTGGCTCGAGTAGTCCGTAATCCCGTACCCGCGTAGGGCGGCCATGAAGATCGCCAGCGCAGCTTCATTTGCGGCGATGAGCTCGGCGTCTTCGGGACCCGGGCCGCGGACGCTGGCGGCGTAAAGGCCAGGGTGGGAGCGGGCGTAGTCGCGGATAGCGTTGGCAATCGCGTGCAGAGCGTCGCGGCCCGCTCGGCCGACTGCCGCGGTCGACATGGCCACGGTCAGCTCGCGAACTGCCACCACGGCGAGATCGCGCTTTAGCGCCTCCAGCCCGTTGATGTGTTTGTAGAGGCTCGGCACGGTGACACCGAAGCGGTCGGCCACCGCGGCGAGAGTCAGCTGCTCCAGCCCGAACTCGTCCGCCACCGCGGCCGCTTCGGCGACCACGCGCTGGTGGCTCAGCCCGGCGCGCGGCATAGTCTCGCCACCCGGTGGTGGGCGCGAGCGGCGGCCCGCGATCCGGCCGACGACAGCAGATCGCGGGCCGCTGAGCGGTCAGGCGTCGAACTAGGCGAGGGCGGGTACGGCGCCGATCTGCTGGAAGAACTCGAGGGTGTTGAGCTCGTCCCAATGCTCGACCAACTGGCCGTCGGAAACGCGCCAGATGTCGATCGAGTGCATCTCGATCTCTGCCCCGCTCGGTGGGATGCCAAGGAACTCGCCCGTGTGGCGGCCACGGTATGTGTAGCGCCCGACGAGGCTGTCACCGACCTCGAGTACGTCGTCCGTGTCGACTCGAAAGCCCTCGAACGCGTCCAGGAACGCCGCAAAGACGGCGACGGAGCCGTCCTTGCCGGGCTGCGCGAACCGGTTGTGGTTGACGTAGTCGGGGTGCAGCAGCTCAGCAAATCCTGCGAGATCGTGGTCGGTGAGGGTCTGCGCGAAGCGCTCAGCGAGTTCGCGGTTGGAAGCCATCGATGTCCTCCTTCTTGGGGTCGAGCAGCCAAACAGCCGGCGCCCGCCTGCGCGCGAGGGGTTGACTGCGGTGTCCCGACTGGCTCAGTCGAGTTGTTGGTAAGGACCATTAGCTAAGAGGCTAGCATCATTTACTCATCGTCGCAAGTGCACGTCGAGCTGATCCGGGCGGTGCCGGCAGCTTGCAGCGCCAGCCTGCGCGACTGGGCTCGCGTCGCCGCGGGGAGGGTCACTGCTCCTCTTACGAACCTGCAGAAGTCTCAGGCGCTCCGATTTGACGGGAGCGCGCTGCTCGTGGGATTGCAGAAGTTCAGGCGGGTCCTGCTTTCACGTCTGGACGAGCACCGAGGGCGCGCTCACAAGAGACGCGGAATGCGCGGCAAGCGTGGCTCTCGCGCCAGCCCCCGCGGCTGACCGACGGGTCGCGGAACTCAGGGTCCGCGGAACCGCTAGCCACGATCCTCATGGCTGCAAGCACGATGCGGGAAAGCGGCCATCTCCGCTCGGCCGGCGAGATCGCCGCTTCGCCGCTGAAGCGGCCACCAGACGCTAGGCCCTCAGACTGGTGCTGTCGGACAAACCCGGCGACGCGCGACGCAACGCTCGGCGTGGCTGCGTCGTCGCCGTCGGATGCGTCAGGGACGGCCGCGGCGGGCCGATTGCGTTCGTGGCATTGCTATAGCGCTGTCGGCGCCCCGCGCGACGTGAAAGCAATCACGCGGCTCGTGCCACGACACGACAACCGGCGTGATCGAGATGTCGCCGAAGCGATCGCTCGCAGACATGCGGTGCAACGATCAAAGCGATCCCGCCGCTCAGCACGCACGTCGAACACCATTCGTCGTTCGCTCAAGCTCCTCCAGCGGACTGGGATCGCTGCTATCCCTGCTCAAAGCGTTGAGAAACCATGGTGTCCCGGTCGGTCGGAGAGACCTGAGCGTCAACGCGGACCATGACCCGCGCCTCGTCCTTTGAGGTATGACCGTCTCTCGCACGAGCCAGCTCGAAGGAGGCCCGACCGAACAAAACCTTCCTCGGAGCCGTGACTTATCACCAGCGTTGGGTGGGCATGCGAGCCGGCCTCGCCTCAGGAAGAGCCGTACTCGACCGCGCTGGAGACGCTCGACAGTTGGGAGGCAATGATGCGCCGTCGCCCGTCGTGCACGATTGACGACGTGTAAGCACGGAACAGCGTTTCTTGACGACAGATGAGTCGTGTGCAATGCTCGTACCAGGCTTGCGCGAGCGGGCACTCGACAAGTTCGGCGCTCTGCATTTTGGTGGATTCTGTTCGTCCAATCAGGTGTCGCTGCACCGTTCAACCGAGTCGGTTGACGGGCACGGTGCTTGCGCTGCTCGGCGGTCTTCTAAATCGTCGGCGGACGAGCGGCTGGTGTTGCGAATGCGTTCGATGCATTCCCAGCGGGGAGTCGGCGCTGAGCTCCTCCGGGCTCGTGTTCAGAGGCTCAAATGTGTGGCCGCTCGACTTCGACGGACAGCAAATTTTCGGGTTTCCCGACAGCGCGCTCAAGTCATCGTGATACGACTGTCGACAATTGCCGTTGTTGTCGCGCTACTCGTATTCGCTGGGCCCGCGCGGGCCGCATCGATCGATCCGGACCCGCCTTCCGTAGGGGCTCCGGCCGACACGGGAGCAGGCATCGTGGTACCAGTTTCCGCGACCGCCTCGTTCGACCCAGAGGCCGATTTCGCCGAGGCAGACCTATTCGTGGTTGGACCTGATCGAGCCTATGACCAGTCGGAGTTCTATTACCCGGGGGGCGACTTCTCGTTTGCCAGGCTCAACTTCTACCTGTCAGTGGTACCTGGGACCTATCACATCCAGGTCGTCTGGTCGACGCACGGCCTCGGCAACAGCGATGCGGAGTCCCCGACCGTCTCGTTCACCGTGACAGACCCCGCAACCCCGCCATCATCGGGAACGTCTCCGCCCCCGCCGCCACCGGGAAAGACCGACGCCGACAAGGACGCGCTCAACCGGGCCGCAGCAGACTGGAACATCCTTGCGGCGCAGACCGCGGTCGTGGCGATGGCTTTTGGTGCGGCCGCTCTCGCGTTTCCTCCCGCAGCCGCTGCCTTCGGGCTCGCTTCACTCATCGCGGGCGCTACGTCTGGGGTGGCATGGTATGCGAACGGGATACTTGGCAAAGCTGCCCTTGATCCACCTGATCCTAACTATCAAGTGCAGACGGTCGTGATCGTTCCGCACGTTCCGAGGGTCACACGCTCTAAATATCTCCAGCCTACGGATGCCGCTGCGATCAACGCCTACCTCGCCCTCAACGCTCGTGTCGCCGGGCTGGTGACCGCGTTCGACGTGAGCATGAACCGAGCGTCGGGCGCCTATGCTGGCGGCGTCGCGAATCCAGAGGATCCGACGGCTCGGACGTGGGAGACCCGGCAGGTCCAAGCTGAGGCGGGCTTCGCAGGGCAGCTCGCAGTCACGTTGCGTGAGCAGCACGGTGTGGGCGAGCGAGCAATGCGAGGCCTTCGTCGCCTGAATCGAGCGCTGCGCGCGCACGGCGACGTCGCGCGAAAGGCCCTCAACCGCCTGCGGCACGGTGCCGCGATCCCGGGGAAGGTTGCCAGACTCCTAGCCGCCGTGGCCGGTAGCGCTGGAGTCCTGTCGTTCGCTCGACAGTCGCTCACCACCGCGCGGCCTCAAGACTACGATCGTCTCCTCTCCGCCATTGCAAGCCGCTCGCTATCAACCGATGAGGACGCGCTTGCGAGCCAACTGCAGGCCTTCAGCACGTCCTACGGCGGCTTCAGTGCAAGCGGCTAGGTGACAGCGAGCGTGACGAGTTGCGACGACGCCATCGTGAGGACCGAGCGGGAATCCGCAGTTCTGTGCGATCGTTCGATGCCGGGGCTTGTCACTCAAGCGGGCATTTCGCCCGCCGAGCGCGCAGCGTGGCGCAGCTGCGCTCGCCTGGCACGCAACTCAGCCGCATGCAAGTCGTGGCCCTGCGAACCGGTGAGCACCCCTACGTAGCGCGGCTTCAGGTGGCTATCGTCGCGGCCCGAGCGCGCAGTACACATCCGACGACTCACGAGATCGCTAGATACGGTGACCGGCATATGGCGGTTGCTTCCAGCGACCGTGACGAATACGCGAACCGTCAGTGTCGATCAGTTGAGTATGCCATTCTCCGGCGCATTCCGCGCTACATGCGATGATCGTACGCCGCTCGTCACGATATGGCTCGCGATCCATGCTCGTCCGGTGCCTGGCCCTGCTGCTCATGGTTCAAGCGGCTTTGGCCGCAGGTGCAGGGGCCTCGGTGATGCCCGCTGCGCGCCCGCGAATCGTCGGGGGCAGCGCAGCCGCGATCACAGATGCCCCATGGGCTGTGAGGGTTTCGACTATCGAGGGAGGAGTCTGTAGTGGCGTGATCGTGTCGTCAACTGCGGTCGTAACAGCGGCGCATTGCGTTGCGGACGCAGCGGCCGTGAGAGTCCGGGCGGGCATCTCCGAGTGGGATGGATCAGACGCGGACGATGCGCCCACCGTGCAGGTGCGCGACGTTTCGACGGTTGCGATTCACCCGTACTACGACGCCACCAGTCAGGTCGATGATGTGGCCATACTCACGGTTTCGCCGTTCGACTTCTCGGGTGGGAGCGTCCAGCCTATCGTGGTGGCTGACGTGATGCCGGCTACGGGCGCTGCTGGGCGGCTGTTCGGCTGGGGCCAACCGACCCCCGGCTACGGATCGGCCGGCGAATACCTCCAGAGTCTCGACGAATCAGTCTCGAGTCCGGCGGAGTGCGACGGCAATCCGGTAACCGACTTGTGCGCAAGCTCGCCGATCGGAGCGGCATGCCGCGGCGACAGTGGCGGCGGGCTAACTTTGTCAGGATCCGCACCAGAGGTTATAGGGCTTGACAGCCTGGGATCTTCCGATTGCGGCGCCGGCGCGGAAGATGTCTACGTCAACCTTACTATGCCGGAGGTGCACGATTTCATCGAGGGGGACTCGGCGCCCCCGATCGCCCCGCGGGGGGGCTTAGACGTGGCTATCACATCGAGCGGATATACCGCGACCTGCAGCCCGGGTACGTGGTCGGGCAGCCCCACGTTCGTATACACGTTCAGCGACGAGGAGACCGGAATCGAGCTCCAAACTGGCCCCTCACCCAAACTAGTAGTTCCGCAGTCAGAGGCGGGGCAGGTCGTCACATGCTCTGTTACGGCAACTAACGCCGGCGGGTCGGTAGAGTCTACCGCCGGCTCAGGCGTGGACGTCGAGGCGACACCGACGTTGTCTATCAACTTCGGACAGCGAAATTATGTTCTCGTATATCCGCGCAATTCGTGGGCTGAGCTTACGATCACCGATCATCATGGTCGGGTTGTGCGCTGGATGTCTCCTCCAACATATCCGGACGCTGACTGGGCGCCTCCAATCCCAGCTCTTCGGCGCGGGGTCTATACCGCCTGCATCCACACCCATGGCGGCGGATACGTCGACGCGAAGCAGTGTGCGACGGAGCTGATCAAGAGCTCTCGCTCACTGATTCGCCTTCGCTACGCTCACGTCAACTCCCGCAGATGGAGCGTCGAGTTTGACATCGGGAAGCCAGCCATTGGCCAGAAGGCCACGATCATCTGGCGGACTGCAAGCGGGGCGTCGACGCGGCCGGTCGTGCTGAGAGGACGCACAGTACTTGCCTTCCCACGGCCGCCTGAAGGATCGACGGTACGACTCGTCCTGAGCTTCCCCATGTTTCGGTCGGAGAACGCCAACTACCTGGGCGTGCGCGACTCTTATGCTCTGAACTCTAGCGACGCACGGAGAGTGCGTGTGAAGTACCTCTGACGAGGCTCAGCGTTGATTCATAACCGGCGCCTCTTATTTCCTGTCGACTGGTCCCAGCGCGATTGCTCGCACTAGTCTGTCTCGCTCGTGCTTTCGTTTGCAGCTCATCCAGGTAACGCGCCATCGCGTTGGCGACATCTCGATCACGCCGGTTGTCGCGTCGTCGCACGAGCCGCGTGATTGCTTTCACGTCGCGCGGGGCGCCGACAGCGCTATAGCAATGCCACGAAGGCAGTCGCGAGCAACTGACTGGCCCGGACAAGCGCAATGGCGAGACGTAAAGATCGCGCGGACTAGTCCGGCACGGTGGACGATTGCGTTCGGCAACAATCGCCCGCTGGCCGCGCGTCGGCGGGGGATGACTTCGCCACCCTCGCGCTGCTCACTTCGCGAACCTCGTGGACGTGATGGGCGACCTGTCACCGTCAGGACCCGCGCTCCCCCCTCCGCCAGCGAACGCACGACGCCGGGGTATTGCTGCGCTCGAGCCCGGAGACGAAATCAGTGGGCGAGCACGGGCCCCAACCGCTGCTCGAGAGCAGCGCCGGGCAGCGCGCCAACAACTCGGTCGACCTCTCTCCCATCCCGGATCACAATGAGCAACGGGATCGACTGCGCGCCGAACCGGGTCGCAAGTCCTGGATTCGCGTCGACATCGACCTTCACGACCTTCAGGTGCCCAGCGTGACGCTTAGCGAGGTCCTCAAGCACGGGCGAGATCATCCGACACGGCCCGCACCACGCCGCCCAGAAATCGACCACCACGGGCACGGACGCGGTCGTCTCGGCCGTGAACGTGTCGGTGTCCCCGTCCACGACCCAAGGAAGATTGGACTTGCACCGCGGGCATCGCGGCACTCCCTGGGCAATCGGGGCGACCCGGTTGCGCGCGTTGCAGTTCGGGCAGCTGATGATCGCCATGACGACCAGGGTAGAGCCGGCCGGACCTCGGTCGCCTGGCTACTTCCTCATCCGGCTGAACGCGCGTCTGGCCCCATTCCCGCCGCGACGCGAAGGACGTGCGTCAACCGGTCGATGGACACCACAATGACGTCGTGCTCGACCCGTTCGACGCCCCGCACACGAACAAGGCACATGACTGCAAGGGCACCGTTTCGTGCCCATCTTCGCCGGCGCCGCGACAGCCACCCCGCCTGCTCCCGCACCCGAGCGAGATGGTGACCGTCGTACGTCCTGGTCTTGCTCTCGATCGCGATGGCGATCCCGCTCGGCGCGATCGCCACCGAGTCGATGTCTCCCCGACCCTGCCACGGCAGCGAGTGCCGAAGTCGCCACCCCTCCGCCTCGAGAGGGGCGAGCACGCGCTGCACCTCGTCCTCCGAGCCGGCGCCGACTCGACTGCGACCAGCGAGCGAAAGCCAGTGCCGAGCGTAGAGACCCAGCCCGACCGCGGTGAGGAGCAGCAGCCCTGCGAGCGTCGCCGCTCCCGTGCTCAAGATCACGAGGCCGAACAGCGCGGCGATGATGCTCCCCAGCGCCGCTTCGCCGGCGTGGACGAGCCGGCGGTACTGCTGGCGGCGCGCGTAGTTCGGCACTGCAAGACGAAGGTGTGGCGCCACGTCGCGATGTTCCCACCGCGCCTGGACGGTCTCGCCGCGACACCCGGCCGTCCGTTCGTCGCCGAGGGGACTCCGCGCCTTCGACGCAATACCTAGCTCGCATCGCGCCTTGCGAGACCACCACCACATCGATGCCGAACCGACACCCAACTCCCGACGCGTGCACCGCCGCTCGGCCGGGTCCCGCCCGGAACCCGCATCGAGGCCGGGTCCCGCGATCCGTCGCGCCTGGCGGGGATCCCCGAGATCGGCTTGCTGGCCCCGACCGTCGGGTGACACGGCATGGACAAGCTGCTCACCGCTGACGAGCTCGCCGAGCGTCTCGGGATGAAGACCGAGTGGGTCTGGGCGCAAGCGCGCGCCGGCCGGATCCCCCACGTTCGCCTCGGCCGCTACCGCCGGTTCCGTGAGTCAGCCGTCGAGGAATGGCTGCGCGAGCTCGAGACCGGCGGCGCCATCGCTAGGGGCGCGCATCGCCCGTCGCCCCTCCGCCGTACTGCCTAGTCGAACCTGACGCGAGCGGTTAGACCCGCCAGCCGCGGCTGGCGCGTTTCTAGCGGGCCAGGCACGGCGGCGCGGGGCCCTCTGATGAGGCCATCACAAACGCGCCGCTGGACGTTTAGTCCCCTAATAGTCCCCTCGCGGGTTTTTCGTCGATCCACGCTAATCTAGAAAATCGGCGGATAGGAGGAACTTTAGGAGGGTGAGCGAGGGGACTCGAACCCCCGACCGCCTGGACCACAACCAGGAGCTCTACCAACTGAGCTACGCCCACCGCGGGGGGTTGAATCTAGCACTGCCGCGCCCCTGGATTGGCCGAGCGTCGCGCGAACCTGTACCAGCCGGTACGGTCTGGCGGCGTGAACGACACGAGCCCGAAGCAACGGTTGCTCGAGGCCGCGATCGAGTACGTCTCGAATAACGGCATCAGCGACGTTAGCCTCCGGACGTTGGCCGCGGCGCTCGGGACGAGCCACCGGATGCTGATCTTCCACTTCGGCTCCAAGGAGCAGCTCTGGGTGGAGATCGTCCAGACGGTCGAGGAACGCCAGCGCGAGACGTTGCGCGACATCCTGCCCGACCCGAACCGGCCCGTCGGCGAAGCGATGCGCGCATGGTGGAAGCACATCTCCGACCCCAAGCTGTGGCCGAACGAGCGCCTGTTCTTCGAGCTCTACGGACAGGCGCTTCAGGGCCGGCCGCACACGGTCGAGCTGCTCGGCGGGATCGTGGAGGACTGGCTCGAGCCCGCCGTCGAGATCAACCTCGCGCTCGGAGTGCCCGAGCGGCTGGCCCGCGCTCACGCGCGGCTCGGCGTCGCGGTCACGCGCGGCCTCCTGCTCGACCTGCTGGCCACGCGTGACGTCGACGCGGTGGATGACGCGATGAACTCGTTCATCGACGTCTACGAGGATTGGCTTCAGCGGCACGCCACGCGGCCACAAAGCTCCTAAGCCCGTCGATACGCCCGCACCGCGAGGGGCACGAACACCAACAGCAGCCCCACGAGCCATGCCAGCGTTGCGAGCGTGGGCCCGAGGGCGTGACCATGGCCGATGGTCAGCGCCCGCGCGGCGTCGACCACCTGGGTGACCGGGTTGATGTCGGCGAACGCGTGCACGACACCGGGCATGTGTGCGGTCGGCACGAACGCCGAGGACGCGAACACGAGCGGGAAGACCCAGATGAACCCGACCGACTGGGCGGTCTCGGGGTTACGCACCGATACGCCGACGAACGCGCTGATCCAGGAGAACACGTAGGCAAACGCCAGTACGAGCACGAACGCGAGCACCACCTGGTAAACGGGCTGGGTGGGCCGGAACCCCACTAGCAGGCCGATCAGCAGCATCACGATCAGGGTCAAGGTGTTCGTGGCCAGGTCCGCGGCGGTCCGGCCGACGAGCACCGCCGGTCGCGCGATCGGCAGCGAGCGGAACCGGTCCACCACGCCCGCGGTGAGGTCCTCGGTCAGTCCGAGACCGGTCGTCAGCGCGCCGAAGATGGCCGTCATCACGATGATCCCGGGCATCAGGAAATTCACGTAGCTGACTCGTCCGGTGTTGATCGCGCTCCCGAACACGTACCGGAACAGGAGCACGAAGATCACGGGTTGAACGAACAGATACACGGTGTACATCGGACGCCGCGTGACCTTACGCAGCTGGCGCGCGGCCATGACGCGGCTGTCGGAGATAGTTTCGGCCAGTGTCAGCCGGGGCCGCTCATCGGCCCCGTACGTTGCAGCAGTCATGCCGCCTCCCGAGTGAGTGAAGTGTCAGTGTCAGTTGATTCGCCCTCGCTGGCCTGACTGGTCAAAGCCAGAAACACGTCGTCGAGGCTCGGCTGCTGCACCTCGACCGAGGCGATCTCGAGGCGCCGAGCGTCGAGGCGCCGGATCGCCTCCGCCGACAGAGCGGGGCTGGCGAGGGGAAGTCGAATCTCCCCGTCGGCCGCGTCCACCCGCGCCTCGTCGCCGGCCGCCAGCCCCGCCAGGGCGGCGAAGGCATCGGAGACGTCGGAGGGGTTGACGAGCCGGACGCTCAGGACGTTTCCGCCGATGGCGGACTTGAGCTGCGCCGGGGTTCCCTGCGCGGCGATCCGCCCGTGGTCCACGACCGCGATCTCCTGCGCGAGCCGGTCGGCCTCGTCCAGGTACTGAGTGGTGAGCAGCACGGTGGTGCCTTCCCGGCGCAACTCCTCGACGACCCGCCACAGTTCCTGGCGTGAAGCGGGATCGAGCCCGGTCGTCGGCTCGTCGAGCAACACGACCGGGGGACGGCCGATCAGGCCGGCGGCGAGGTCGAGGCGGCGGCGCATGCCGCCGGAGTAGGTGCCCGCGCGGCGGTCGGCCGCGTCGACGAGCCCGAAGCGCGCGAGCAGATCCTCGGCGCGCGAGCGTGCGTCCGCCGCCCCAAGGCGGCACAGCCGTCCGATCATCTCGAGGTTCTCGCGCCCGGTGAGCTCCGCGTCGACCGCCGCGAACTGGCCGGCCAGCCCGATGCGCCGCCGCACCGCCAGCGGCTCTGCGACCACGTCATGCCCGAGCACCGAGGCACGTCCCGCCGTCGGCTCGAGCAGCGTCGCCAGAACGCGGACGAGCGTGGTCTTGCCCGCGCCATTGGGCCCGAGCAGGCCAAACACCGTGCCGGCCGGTATGTCGAGGTCGAGGCCGTCGAGTGCGACGACGTCGCCGAAGCTCCGGCGCAGTCCCTGCAGTTCGATAGCTGAAGTTGGTGTCATCACTGTCTCCCTTGTCTGATCATGTACGTCATGCGGTGGAGTCGATCGGGGCCGGCGGGTAGGCGCGACGGATCGTGAGGTCGCCGTAGCCCGACCGGGCGTGGACCTCGACCGACGGCTCGTCGGGCTCCGGAGGCCCACTGGCCTTGAGGGTGTTGCGAAGCTGCCCGTAAGTCGTGTTGAGGTCGAGCCACGCGGCGGTCCCGTCGGGGATCCCGATCTCGATCGAGCCGTAGCCGCTTTGCGCAACCACCGAGCCCGTGCCGACGGCGCCGATGCGGATGTCGCCATTTGCCGTCTTGGCGGTCACCGAGCCATCGACGCGATCGATCGCGATGTCGCCGTTTGCCGCCTTGACCCGGACGGCCCCGGTGACTTCCCCCAGGTGGGTGCCGCCGTTGGAGTTCTTTATCTCGACGCTGCCGTCGATGTCGCCGGCGCGAATCTCGCCCGACCCAGTGGTCAGTTCGGCGTCGCCGTCGGCTCGCTCCAGGTTGATGTCCCCCGCGGATGTCGCGAGCGAAACGCCGCCGGCCGCCTCGACCTGGATGTCGCCCACCGACGTCTTGATCTGGCAGTCGCCCAACGCCCCGGTGCAGCGAAGCGCTCCAGCCGACGCGCCCTTGACCCGCGAACCGGTCGGGAGCGAGATCTCCACCTCGACCGAGCCGCCGTAGCCGAACGGGCTCCAAGAGCGCCAGCGGCCGGTGGCCTTGACGAGGAGTCCGCCGGCCGAGTACTCGACCCGGACCTGCTCGGCGGCGTCCACGTCCGCTTGGCGCGCTGGATCGCTCGGGCGCACCTCGACCACCGTGTCGGCGCGATCCGAGGCGGAGATGCGAACGTCGGCCATGACCAGCTCCAGCACCACGGAGATCGGCTCGGGTGTCTCGAAGGCGGGCATGGCTAACGCCCCCAACCCGTGAAGCGCCGGCCCCCGCGCGGGGCGTCCGGCAGGTCGCGTCCGCCCGCCTCGGAACGCTCGACCGCGGCCCCTGCGGCCCGCACGAGCCAGGCATTGATCGACAGGCCATCGCGATCCGCCGCCTGCTCGACTCGCCGCTTGAGCTGATCCGGGAGGCGGAGGTTGACCCGCGACTGACCGCCTTCCCCGGTAGCGCTCTGGGCATCCGAACCACCCACACGACGCGCCTCCTCGGCGCCCGGCGTATCTGTGGCTCCGCCCTCGGCCGTCCGGCCGACTTCCGGCGATGGCGCCATGACCACGAACTCGGGCTCGCCGCCGCGAAGCCGCAGATCGACCGAGCCCGGGGCGAGTTCACGCGTGATCTCGGACGCCGCGTCCGACAGGGCGTCCAACAGGGTCAGCCGGACGGCGGCGTCGAGCGGGGCCGTGAGCCGCTCCGCGAGCGCTCGGGCCTCGTCGCCGCCGGCCGCCGACGCTACTTCCAGCTGCTCTCGCAGACCGTTGACATACCGTTCCAATTGCATGGCGCCATGATGGCACCATTTCGGCACCATGTCAAGTGCGTAGTGGTGCCACTCTGGCACCCTTGCCATCTCCCCCCTCGCTGGTGTACCATCTGGTACATGCGTCCAGTAGATACCTCCATCGAAGTCCCCTATCCCCCGGAGGAGGTCTTCGACTTCCTCGACGTGATGGCCCACCACGAGCCATTCACCAACCACATGCTGCGCGACTGGGAGTACTCCGGCCCCGACCGCGGCGTCGGCTCGAAGGCCAGGGTCAAGGTCAGCGCCAGCGGTCGAACCGACACTGTCGACATCGAGGTCGTCTCGGCCGAGCGGCCCAAGACGATCGTCGAGCGGAATGTCGGCGCCGGCGGACGGCGTGTGGCCAACGGCACCTACATCCTCGAGCCGCTCCCGTCCGGAGGCACGCGAATCGTGTTCGAGTACGCGTGGCAGCAGGCCCCGCTCAGCGAGCGCCTCGCATCCCCCCTGGTCCGCTCGATGCTCCGGCGTGAGAACCAGCGCGCGATGCAGCGCCTCGCCGAGCAGCTCGCCGCCCGTTCGGTCAGCACCAGCTCCTAGTCACCGCCTGCGAACATCCACGGATGGCCCGCCGCCTGATCTCGTCCGGTTCGCAGTTCGAAAAAGACGTCGGCTACTCGAGGGTCGTCGTCGATGGTGGGTGGGCGTTCGTCTCCGGCACCACCGGATTCGACTACGCGACGATGACGATCACGGACGGCGTCGCCGAGCAGACCCGCCAGGCGCTCGAGAACATCGCCGCGGCCTTGCGGGACGCGGGCTTCTCGCTCGCCGACGTCGTTCGGACCACCTACATCTTGCCCCGGGCCGAGGACTTTCCCGCCTGCTGGCCCGTGCTGCGCGAGTACTTCGGCGAGATCCGCCCCGCGAACACGACGCTGATCGCGAACCTGGTCGATCCGCGCATGCGCATCGAGATCGAGGTCACGGCACACCGGGTCTAGTAACTAAAGAGATCCTGATTGGTGTAGACCCCAGCCAGCGTTGGCCGTACGATTCGCCGGGTGAGGGCGCTGATCGCGACCGTCGCCGCGGTACTGCTGACGGCATGTGTCGCCGCGGCCAGTGGCACCTCGTCGCGGCTGGTGATCGCCTACGTCAGCTCCCCCACGCTGCTCGGGGCCCAGATCTACGTCATAGGTCCCGGTGGCACGCGCGAGCTCGGAACCGGCGCGGATCCGTCGGTCGCGCCGGACGGCCTGCTGGTCTCGGGCAGCGTGGTTGAGAGTGGTCGGCCAGCCCTGACCGTCTATGCGACGAGCGCGAAGCGCTCGCACTCGTTCTTCAACCGCCGCGTGGTCGCGAGACCGATGGGCTGGTCACCCGACTCCCGGTATCTGGCCGTGCTGTTGCAGACGGCGGGGACGCGACAAATCCCCACCGGTCTGGCGGTGATCGACACGACGACGATGACGGCCAGGACGGTCGCCACCGGGGCCATCAGGGGCGCCAGCTTCGCCCCGTCCGGACCGGACCGGCTCGTGTACGGCCGGGCGATCTCGCGGCAACCGCGGAGCGCGGTGAACCTGTACACGGTCAACCCCGACGGCTCCGACCGCACGCAACTGACCGCCGGCGGCTACGACCTCCGACCGCTGTGGACCGCCAGGGGGATCGTGTACGACCACGTGACGCCTGCGAGCGCCGGCGCCGCGCCGGCGTCTCAGCTGTGGCTGTTGCACGCCGGCCACAGCACGCAGCTAACGCACCTGGCCACCCCGGCGCGTGGCGCGGCGCTCTGGCCGGTGGCGGCGTCGGCTAACGGCAACCGGCTGATCGCGCAGTACGTGACGCCAGGCGACCTCGTCCCGATAGCGGTTCAGGTGTCGCCTCGCCGGGTCCGCCCGGTCGCCACCGGCGCCAACAGGACACTGGGCGCCGGAATCTCGCCGGACGGCCGGACCGTGCTGGTCGACCGCACCGGATTCCCCAGCGAAAGGGGCGTCATCGAGACACTCCCGTTCGGTGGCGGACGACCGACGCCGATCGCCAGGGGCGACCAGGCCGCCTGGAACGGCTGACCCGGGTCAAGGCGCGCGCCGCGAACGTGTGTTCGCGCCCGAGCTAGACTCGATCCCATGTCGTTCCTCGTCCAACCCTCGCTCTTTGGCTCCGTGGGCGAACTCGGTGTCGCCGAGCTTGGCGCAGCCGTGGAGCGCCGGCCGCTCTCGGACGGCGCCTGGCTTGACCTGCGCCCGGGCTTCGTCACCGCGGCCGACGAGCTGTTCGACGTGCTGGCCAGCACGGTGCCGTGGCGCGAGGAGCGCACGCATATCTACGACCGCACCGTGCGGGTCCCGCGGCTCCTGGCCGGCTACGCGCAGGGCGAAACCTTGCCTCATCCGGTGCTCGACGAGGCCCGCTCCGCGCTGAGTGCCCACTACGGCGAGGAGCTGGGCGAGCCGTTCGTCAGCGTCGGACTTTGCCTCTACCGCGACGGGAGCGACAGCGTCGCCTGGCACGGCGACCGCATCGCCCGCGACAGCCCGCGCGACACGATGGCGGCGATCGTGTCGCTCGGTGCCACGCGACCATTCGGGCTACGGCCGAAGGCAGGTGGCCCGGGCCTGCGGCTCCAGGTCGGCCACGGGGACCTGCTTGTGATGGGCGGCAGCTGCCAGCGGACCTGGCTGCATGGCATCCCCAAGGTAGCCAACTGTCTCGGCGCACGGATCAGCATCCAGTTCCGCCCGCACTGGGGCGACAACCTGGGCAAGCCCGGGGCCGGCGGTCGCGACCGGTAGACGGCCGGCTGGCTCGGCCGTACGATTACCCTGCTGTGCTGAGTCATCCCGTCGTCTTCGTGCTGGTCTTGGCCTTACTCGCGCTGCTCGGGTTCTGTTTCTGGTCGGCGTGGAGCGCCCGTCGTGTGGATTTCGTTCATCAACTGGCGCTTGGTGCCGAGGCGGATGCGGTCGTGGCGGAGGTGTTCGACCAGGTCATTCCGGTGCTCGTGCAAGACGGCTACACGATGGTGGCGCAGGGTGGCCACACGACCGTCTTCGAGCATCGGTTCGTCCTTGCCTGGACTGTCCTCGTGGCCCTCTTCCTGTTCCCGGTCGGCCTGCTCGCGCTGCTGGCGCGGGGTCGGGAGACGGTCGTCATCGTGAGCGGGGAGCGGCTGCTCGAGCTCCACGGTTACTGCAGCAAAGTGACAGCTGATTTCATCGTGGCTGTCGCCGATGACGTGGCCGGTCAGTCGGTGCCCGCTCTTTAGATCTCCCCGGAATACGGGGTCTACAGGCGCTCCAGTTCGGCTTGGAGGTCAGGCCCGAGCTCGATGGTCAGCGGCGCCTCGATCAGGTCGCTTTCCCTAACCGAGGCACCGGCCTCGTCGAGTGCCTCGATCAGCTTGCCCCACGACAGGCGCGGAGGGTGATGCAGCATCGAATCGCGGCCGAGCATCTGGTTGATGCCGTCTTCGACGTCGTGAAGATCGACCTATGTTCGAAATGGACGAGACGATCGGCTTCTTCCCGATCATCGGGCAGCGGCGGTCCATGCCAGCGATGCCAGATTCCACGTCGCGGCCCGCTCATCGCGAAATCAAACCACTCCGAGGCGATTCGACGACCCTCGCTGTCTCGCACGGGAACCCGGTGCTCAGGGGTCGCGCAGAAGCTCTGTGCAGGTGCTTGTCGAGCTGAGGACCGCATCCTCGGTGCCGCGCGTCGATCAAACCGGCAGTCGGGTTGGCGGCAGTTATTTGTCAGTCGTTGCAGCGGAGACCAGCACCAAAGAAGAACGCGACGACCAGGATCACAACGCCAGCTAGGGCACCTACCGAGAGGCCGAGAGCAGCGGCCCGGCCTCGTGAGTCCTTTTTCCATCGCACTCCGGTCATGATCGCCGTGGCGCCGAGGGTGATTATCACGCCGACGAGCACCGGATGTCCGTTGTTCTGCGCGCGTCCCACGGGCAGTAGGTGAGGCCTCTGTACTGGCGCTCGGCCCAGGCAAGCCACACGCGGAAGGGCTTAGCCTTAGCGGACGGCCTGGCTTCAATCGCCGAGCGACTCGCCTGTGATGGCGTAACGGATGTAGCCGACCAGCAGCCACAGCAACGGCCACGTCAGCAGGACGAACGCGAACGCATAGGCACCTATCACTGTCAACGGCGCGTGAGCTGACGCCCGACGAGAAGGCGTGAGGATCAGGATCACCGTCGCCGCGAGACCGATCACGAGTCCCCACAGGCCGAGGCCACTAAACGCCGCAATCCATCAGATCACACCGCCGAGCAGCGCGGCGACGACGCCGCGAACAGCTGCGGAACGCTGACCCAAGTCCGGAGCCATCGGCCAATTTTCGCGGTTCGACCCGCTGCCCCTTTGGTCTCAGAGGAGCTGTCGTGCGTCGCCCACCGCCACTAGCCCAAAGCAGTAGCGCGTTTCGCTCAGCGAGCGAGCATGAGACCGTGTGACTCCGGGTACGTTCGTCCCATGCGACGGTGGTTCTTCGGCGGCGATACCTTCGCTCATCCGTGGCTGCGATGGGTCCGTACACCACTGTTCAGGATCGGAATGTTGCTCGTCGGCGTACCGATCGTGGCGACGGGACACGCAACCCGGCTGTCTGTGCTGGGGATCGTTTGTCTTGCGATCTCGGTCGCTGCCGGTGGCTATGACTACGTCGAGCGCCGGCGCCGTCGTCGCGCGACTTCGCATTGACCCAATTTCCGACCAGCGCTGGCGCTTTGATCGACCGGCAACACCGGACCCGGCTGCGTTCTCAGTCGGGCGTCGGGGGCCGGCAACTCCCGAGCCACGCGGCTCGGCTCCCTGGTCCTACCCCCACCCCATCCGAGGCGTTGGTCGGTCCGTACCCCGCGTCACTCGCGTGTTCTACGGGTTCGACGCGCTACGGGTTTGTTGATGAGATTCCGACACCTATGCCGTGAACCCCGATGGAGAGGTAGAGCTTGGTGGTGGTGCGGGCGATGGTGTTGCCTCGCTGGTCGAACCAGATCGCCCGCGCGACCACCGTGACCCCGTACAACGCTGACCGCCTGTGACGGTTCGTCGCGGTCAGGACCGGGAAGCGGAACGCGGCGACGTTGCTGTGGACCGAAGCCGTGACGGTTCCGTACCGGCGAGGGTCGAGCGGGGCCGGCGAGGAGACAGGACGGATCAGCTCAAGCGTGACCCTGGCAACCCCATCAGGGACAACCACGGCACCGACGACCGTTTTCATCTGCGGTGTGGCGTTAGCGTCAGAGACGGCCAGGCCATGGCTCCTGACCGTGGCGAGGCTGGTCGGCTTTGGTCCGGTCCCGGTCTGCCCACGGGAATATGCGATTGCCCCTCAAGCCCCTCGGCCCGCTGGCGGGATCTCGACGCCAGCTGCCAGGTCGCCGGGGCGAGAGTGATCGTGGCGTCGAAACGCGGGATCGCCACGACGCGAATCAGGGAGGGATCCAGCTCCGGATACCCCCACCGCTCGAGCATGCCGGGATCCGCTCCCAAGAGTGGAAGCAACACCGAGACACTGGTCGAGGTCCGGCAGGCGCGGAACGCAACGCTTGGCGGCGTCGGTGGCGACTTTGCGCAGGCGATCGCCCGCCGGTCAGCCGCAGTTGGCGGGACGCGCAGCACGCCCAGCATCTCCAACAGCTGCTGGCGAGAGGCGGACCCAATCGTCGCGCTCGGAGTGGCCCGGCCGCTCGCCGAGAACGCGTGAATCGCGACGCCGCCAAATAGCGCCAAAGCCAGCACGACGACGACGCTGGCTTGCAACTTGCGCCTCATTGACATTGTTCAACGATCCCAGGATAAACGCGCTTACAACCTCGTTGGGGCTCTACACATCGCGACACTTCCCCTCCGTCGCCGTTCCGGCAGCAAGCCGCAGACTGCCGGTTCGATCGAATGCGAGCAGCGAGCAGTCGCGCAGACACGCAACCGGCGCAGGCGCATTGCACGATTCCGCGGAATCGTTGACTCGCCACTGCTCCCGTTCGATCGAGAGGCGGCGGTCTCTCTCGATGGCGCTTTCGATTAACTCGATACGCCCGTCGAGGACTTCGCTTCAGACCCCCTCGAGCACGCCTGCCCAGCGCGTAAGTCGGCCGGTCCGCTCAACCAGGTAGGCGGATCTCCACACCTCGCGCGTCTCGCGGATGGCGTAGCTCCAGTCGTGGCGGGCCGAACCCCGGTAGCCGTAGAGCGCGCTCTGAACCGACGACTCCCACGACGAATCGAAGTCCAATCCGCCGGCGCGAGCGACCTCGAGGGACTCCCGCAGTGCCTGCGGAGGTTCGGCCGTGGTCTTGCGCCCGAAGCGTGGGCCCGCGAGTTGGAGGCCAGTCTTGGTGGACACACCCATCACTCAGATGCGGTGAGCGTACGTGAGGACGACGCTCGTCGGCTTCGTAGCGGCCATGTCCGTATGAACACCCGACCGACGTACGACGGTGCGGTGTCATAGCGAAATACCCCGCTTGCGTGAGATCGAGCGCCGGCGACGATTGAGCGGCGAACGAGGGTGTCAGGTTGATCGAAACCCAAGCAACTGGCCGACGAACGGTTCCGCGGACCTCGCTGCTTCTCTACTCGATCACTGGGAAGCGAGCTAGCCATACGGATACTTTCCGGCCGGTTCTGGGTTGATCTGATCAGCGTCTGCCGTGAGTAGCTGTTCTGGCGTCACGGGCATGACCTCCAGCGCCGGGTCGTCAAATCAGATCGTCGATGCACGCCGTGGATGCACCGATGTAGCTTGAACGCGTGTCAACGTCCGTGCCCACGCACCAGGCATGGTCTGCTGGCCAGCACAAGCTCGGGCTGCGGTACCGATGTCCGTCAGGATCGAACGAGGCAGTGGCCGATGACAGCGGGCCGCGGAACAGCACCATGTTTCGGTTGGGCATGCGCAGCTTGGGAGCATTGATGACCTGGTCCGGAAGGTCGCCGAAACCTTCCCAGACCGCAACCAGGCAATCGTCGGGCTCGCTCGTGTGCAGCGCCAGGACGCGCACCAGATCAGCGAACTGGCGCCACGAGAGCGAACCCTGTTCCGGCGCGCGATCCCACAGGCCAGGCTGCGTCCCATCTCCCCAGTGGTAGCGCCAGGAACCGGTGATCGAAGCCCATTCCATGGCGGCATGGACGGCCCTGCCGTTCGCCGCAGCCACCTCCGACCACTGCACCTCTTGCTTCCCCGATTCGGACGAGCGCCAAGCAGGATGAAACACCCTCCCATAATCCGCGAAGACCTCCGGCACGACGGACGCCACGGTGTGCCACTCGCCAGCGCCAGCGATCGCCCAGTCCCCGAGGCTGGTGTCGGTCTCGAGCCGAAGCACATCAAATGCGGTCTCATCGCGCAGTGCCCAGGCAGTATCCCGGCACGCGTCCTTGATACACGCGGTCGGCCAGCCTCGGCTCTCGCTCGAGCTAGCTCCCTACTCCCGCTCGTCGATCACCGCAGTGGTTCGGTGAGGGTCGGAGCTAGCAGTGGCGTCAGGGCCACGGCACATCGACGCCTTTAGCCCGGAACCGTCGCGCCCGTCAGCGACGAAACCGCCCTTTCTGCAGCAACTTCCAGCAACGCCCCCGGCAGGATTCGAACCTGCGACCCACGGCTTAGAAGGCCGCGGCGCGGCCTCTAGTTCCCGTATTAACTAGCGATTCAGCAGTGCCAAACCCAGTGTTTCGCGGCGTTTCTGAGCCAGATGGTTGCCCGACACGGTTGCCCGAGGCAACGGTTGCCCGATGGTTGCCCGCGTCTGGGCCGCTCTGTACAGTGGCGGCGTGACCCTCCCCCAGCCTACGTCTCGGCCGTTCATTCGAGAGCGCGCGAGCGGCCCACATTGGTATGCGAAGTGGTATCGCGACGGCCGTCCCGTGATCCGCGCGCTCGGGCGCGCCTGGGTCGAACCTGACGGCAGCGGCGGTTGGCGCCGGCGGCGTGGCCGCGTCGTCGGAGGCGCGCTGACCGAGGCCCAGGCCGCGGCGCGCATGCTCGAACTGGTCCGCGATCACGACGCTGAGCAGAGCCGGCTCGAGGCCGACGCCGAGGAGCGGCGCCGGCGGGGCGTGACGTTCCGGGAGCTTGCCGCCGAGTGGATGGATTACCTCGAGCACGAGAAGGGCGCGAAGCCCTCGACGCTGCGCGACTACCGATGGCTGCTGGCCGAGCCGGACCAGGCGCACCGGCGTGGTGCGGGTCGCTCGCCCGGGTTGCTGATGTCCGCCCTCGGCGACCGTCCCGCGAAGGCGGTCACGACCAGGGATGTAGTGGAGTACCTCCGCCGCCTCGACAAGGCCGGCGCCACTCCTCGGACCGTGAACAAGCACCGCCAGGTGATCAGCGCGATCTATGGCTATGGCATGCGCGAGGACACATACCGACTCGCGCTCAATCCCGCGGCGGCCACGACCAAACGACGCGAGCCGCCGCCTGCCGTACTCGACTTCTACGAGACCGAGGAGGTCGAGGCGATCGCCCGCGCCGCCGAGGCTGGCGCTCACCGCGAGGTCGCGCGACTGACCTACGACGATGCGGAGCTGGCGGCGCGTGCGCGAGAGGACGACCAGGACGGTGAGCTGTACCGCATCGCGGCTTACACGGGGCTGCGGCTGGGCGAGCTGCTCGCCCTTCGCTGGGCTGACGTGAACCTCGTCGACCGTCGCCTCGTCGTTCACCGCGCCTTCAGTGACCGAATCGAAGAACCGACGAAAGGCTGGCAGACGCGGTTTCTACCGATCGCCGATCCGCCGGCCGAGGCCTTCGCTCGCCTCGCCGAACGAGGCGAGTTCCTCGGCCCGAGCGACTACGTGTTCTGCTCGCGACTCGGCCGGCCACTGGACGGCTCGGCGCTGCGCCGCCGCTTCAAGCGCGCTGCGGCGGCCGCCGGCCTTCGGGTGCTCCGCTTCCACGCCCTCCGGCACGGCGCCGGCTCGCTGGTCGCTCGCCAGGCGGACGCCCGCTGGGTCCAGGGGTTCCTTGGGCATTCCAAGCTCACCACGACCGAGCGCTACCTGCACGCCAAGGCCCGGCCGCAGGACGTCGACGTCTTGAATCGCGCGTTCGCGGCAGGTTCACAGCTGCCGGCGGGGACCCTGCAGGAGTGGGACCGGGTCGTCAACGAGCACCCGCTGCCGAACACCGACCCGAACCGAACCGCTCTCGCTGGCGTCGGTGGGCGTCCGGCGACGCGTGACGAGCTGATCAAGTTCGTGCGTGAGAGCAACGCGCGCACCGCGCGTGGGCACCCGGGCCGGTGACCGACGTGCCAGCTGGCGCCGTACCTGCCGCGAGCTCCGGGACATCTTGGGACGTCTTGCGGACTCTCTGGACATCTTCGGCTGTGACTCACTCGACGTGCGAGCACTCCACGATTCCGCTCGCGATACCCCCAACCAGAACGCTGCTCACGACCGTCGCTGCTGGACAACTTGGGACATCTTGGGGGATCAGCACCTACTGCGTGGAGTGTATGGCTGTCCGGAGAGGCAGTAGCGGTGGGAGAACGCCATGAGGTTGGGGCGCGCCAGCGCCCCAACACAGATGCCAAACCGCACGTACGGGCGTCGGTGTCAAGCAGCGCCAAGAACTGTGGCGGACCGGAGCGACCTGCGAGTGACGGTGCAATCGAGGCGCTGCTTGATAGCGGCGCCCGTACGTGCCAGAAGCACCGCGGCGAGCCGGGATGCACGAAGCCACCCCGGTCCGCAAGCCGCGCTTCTGAAGCGATCTACGCGCGTGTCGCGGTGGGCTCACGAACCGTGCGGCGACGAATCCTGGCGCCGGAGCCTGGCTCGAATCGGCCATAGAGCACTTCCGGATCGAGGTCGACCTCCCCTGGCCACTCGATCGTTTGCGTCTCCGGATTCACGCGCACCTGTTCGAACAGCTCCCGGCGCTCCCGGATCGGTTCGAACACGCCACCGCGAGCCAGGACCTCGCCGACGTCGACGTCCTTGACCGCGCCGTCGGAGAACGTGAGGCGCAGCCAGGAGCCTTCAAGCGGTTCGACGGCCTCGATCTTGATCAGCTCGCTCATGTCAACGGCGCCACGGGTTCGGTTGGCTGTTGGGCACTCGCCCGATCCCAGTTTGCCATGAGCTCGGCCCTGTGCTCCCCGAGCCACTCCCGTACCAACCGGACCGCCCGGCCGGGTAGGAAGCCGGCGAACACCTCGCCCGTTTCGATCACGATCAGCGCTTCATCGCCGGAGTACCGGGCGTGGAAATGCGGTGGTGGGTGATCTGCGAAATACATCTCGATCACGATCCCGTAGAACTCGCTGATCCTCGGCACCACACGATCGTGCCGAACGCACCGGATGGCGACGGGTGCCCTACCCAGCCTCGGCGTTGAACACCGAACCGGCCTGACTCCAGGACCTCGCCTAGCGCTTCCTTTCGATCGAAGCCACACTCTGGGCCGGCTCCGTTTTCCGCGCGAAGCGGGTCGCTCCTTCCGTTGGGCGAGGTTCGCGTCCCGGTGCAAAAGGAGGTCTCTGCGTCGAGGACCCAAAGCAGCTCCGTACCCGGCCGGCGGTGGCCGGCGGCACCCGCGCCGACGTCCTGGCAGGCGCCGGTGATGATCGCGAGGCTCGGCGTGTCAGGCGCCGTGTTCATCCGACGATATAGGTCTCGTAGGTCACGCCGGCGGCTTGGCGGCCGGCGACGCTGATGAAGATCCCGTTGTTCAGCCAGTCGAGCTGGGGTGCAGTGGTCTCGATCTGCGTGGCCGCGCGGAACGTGTACTCGCTGGGGTCGACGTCCTCAGCGCGCGCCAGACGGGCGAGGACCTCGGTGGGGCCGTGGCGCGAGCTGCGCGACTCGACGTAGAACAGCGCCTCGTCGCTGAGGCGCCGTTCGATCTCGGCCTCCGGGGTTCTCTCGGGAATACGCACATCGAACTCAACCAGGAACTCCATGGCCTCCTCCGCCGCGCTGTCAGCCCACGAACTGCTGGCCGCCGTCGATGTCGTACGTCGCCCCGGTGAGGGCGGTGTTGGTCATGATGTGAACCGCGAGCGCGGCGACGTCGGCTGGCCCGACCACGCGGCCGATCGGGAGCGTCGCGCGCAGCTCCTCACGCCGCGCTTCTAGCCCGTCTCCGAGCAGCGATGCCGACAACGGGGTGTCGACGAAGCCGGCGGCGATGAGATTGACGCGCACCGGGGCGAGCTCGAGCGCCAGCGCCGCGGTGAACGGCGGGAGCGCGGCCGTGGCCGCGGCCAAGATGCCGAGGCCACGGCGGATGCGCCCGCCGCCGGTGCCGCTCATGAACAGCAGCGTGCCGCCGGCCCTCATCTTGCCGCGAGCGTGGCGCGCGACCTGGAGCTCCAGCATCAGGTGATCGGTGACCGCATCGCGCACCTCATCGGCGTCCATCTCGAGCAGCGGTCCGTAATGCGGACCGCCGGCTGTGACCAGGACATGGTCGATCGGGTCGGGCAGGCTGTCGAAGAACTGCTCGAGCGAAGCTGAATCGTTCGCGTCGAAGACGGCGGTGCGGGGCGCACCGACCTCGCGCGCGGCTTCCGCCAACCGTGCCGGATTGCGGGCGGTCAGGATGACCTCGGCGCCGGCGGCTCGTGCGCGCCGGGCGGTCTCGAGGCCGATGCCGGCGCTGCCGCCAATGATGACGACGGCCTGGCCCAGCAGCTGCGGCTCGTTGACTCGGGGGAAGGCCGGGGTTGCCGTGGTCATGACGTGCTCTCCTGTCATTTGTGTGTGTGGGTTAGGCCGGGGTTAGCGCCGACGGCCGCCGCCTGCGGGTCGGTGTAGGTGACGCGCGGGACCGCCTCATAGTTGGCCTCACGGGGCTCGCCGAGGATGTTCGAGGCCACGATCTCGCCCTGGTACTCGCCGACGTGCGTCAGCTGCCAGATGCCGGCGACATCGCCGATCGCCCACAACCGCTCGCCCGCCTGCATGCGCGCATCGACCGGGATCCCCCGGGCGTCGGCGGCGATGCCGACGGTCTCGAGCCCGATCCCTTCGACGCGCGGACGCCGGCCGGTCGCGACGAGCAGCCGATCGCCGCGCAGCTCGCGACCGTCGGCGAGCTCGAGCACGAACTCGTCGCCCTCGCGCCGGACCGCCGTCGCGTGCACGCCGGATGTGTCGGGTTTCATTGCTTTCTTCTGGTGCGCTGGCTGAGGACGCGAAGCCTGCGCCTCGGACGCCGTCGTCGCGCCAGGGGACTGCCCCGGTGTGATCCCCGGACCGGGGCGCCCAGGGCCCGCGACCACCGGATCGGGCACCCCGGGGGTTCGACCCGGGTTCCTACCGGGCGCGACCGGCAGACGCGGAGATCATGCTCCATGGCCTCACCAACACGAAGACCAATTGAGGTCTTCCCTAAGGAGGAGCGCACAACCGTGAGCGAGCACACGCCATTCATCGACTTGGAGAATCTGCCCCAACCGAGTGAGGGCTTCCTCGTCACCCTGTTCATCACCGTACGAAGCGTCGCTCGCTCCCGCGCGTTCTACTCCGAGGTCCTCGGCGGCCAGGTGGTGCTCGAGGAGAACCCGTGCGTTGTCAAGCTCGCCAACTCGTGGGTGATTATGAACCCGGGCGGTCCCCCCACTCCCGACAAGCCAGACATCTCGGTCGTCAACTACGAGCCCGGGGACACGGTCTCCACTTTCATGAACCTGCGCGTCGCCGACATCCAGGCATGCTATGAGCAGTGGAGCTCAAGGGGGGCGGAGTTCGTGACACCGCCGATCGACCGCCGTGCTGAGATCCGCTGCTATATGCGGGACCCCGACGGCTACATGATCGAGGTCGGGCAGGGCACCGGGGTGCTCCAAGGCATACTTGCCGAGAAGCGGCCCGAAGATCTGCCCGGCTAAGACGACGGGACGACGGTGCGTGCCGTGGAGACGGCACTGACCTTTTGGCTGTGGATGGCATCCGGTGGCGGACGGTGCGACGAGATGTGCGTGCGATGACCTAGGAGGTCTGGTTGTACTGCGCTGGCCCCGAGCGCCTCGAACGGGCGGGATCCGGTAGTCGAACCGGACCCCGCGCCCGCGCCCCAGATGCGGGCTGTAGCGAAATCAGGGCCCCCGGCCGGGAGGCTGCCGCTCACAGGTCGAGCACGACGTCGTCGTGCGGCTGTGAGCAGCAGATGAGCGCGCTGCCGTCGGCGGGGGGTTCGACTGGGTCGGGGTTGTAGTCGATCGCGCCTGCGATGAGCGTCGTCTCGCAGTTGTGGCAGACACCGGTGCGGCACGACCAACGGACGGGTACGTCGCACGCTTCGGCGAGTTCGAGCAGGCTCGCGTAGTCGTCGCTCCACGGGACCGCGAGGTTGCTGCGCGCGAACTCGATCGTCGGGCCGCCCCCGGGTTCGCCGGCGGGTGGGTGGGGCGTCCGCGTCGGCGTTGCTGCGATGCCGGGAGTGAGGCCGGGTGCGGGCCCGAACGGCTCGGTGTGGATGTCGGTGCCGCCGAGGCCGATCGCGGCCAAGCCGGCGCTGATTTCCTCCATGAATGGGGTCGGCCCGCAGAGATATGCCTCGGCGTTTCGCGGCGGCTCGAGTTCGGCGAGCAACGATGCGGTGAGACGACCGGCGCTATCAAAGTCGCGACCTTCGAGATCGTCTGGGCGTGGGCGGCTGTGGCACAAGTGGGTCCGCGCGGTTGGGAGCGAAGCGAGGAGCGCGCGTGCCTCGGCGGCGAAGGAGTGCTCGCGGCTGCTGCGTGCGCCGTGGAGCCACCACATCTCTCGGTCGGAATGCTCTGTTGCCAGCGCGTGGAGCATGGAGAGGACCGGGGTTGCCCCGATGCCGGCGCTGATCAGCAGTACCGGCGCGTGGGTCTGGTCGAGTATGAAGGTGCCTCGCGGGGCTGCGATCTCGAGCTGGTCGCCAACCGCAATCCGGGTGTGCAGGTAGCCGCTGGCGGCACCGTGCTGTTCGCGCTTGACGGTGATCCGGTAGTAGTCGGCGCCGGGCTGTCCCGAGAGGGAGTAGTTGCGTAGTACCGACCTCTCTTGTTTGTCGGGCTGGAGTCGCAGCGTGATGTACTGGCCCGGGCGCGCCGGTGGGAGCGGCCCGCCGTGGGGATCCTCGAGGCTGATGGAGATCACGGAGTTGCTTTCTCGCTCGATTCCGGTGACCTTCAGACGGCGGAACCCGGTCCACGCCGGCGGAGGGCTCGTCGCGACCAGGCCCGCGTTGCCGCTCTCGCGCTCTCCCTCGAGCAGCGCCTTGAACGACGCTTGCCATCCGGGGCTGAGGGCGGGAATGCGCAGCCCTCGGAGCAGTTGCTGGCGCGGGTGCCCGGGGAGGTAGAGGAGCGCGTCGACCTCGGCGACCGTCATCCGTTCCGGGCCGGAGGCGAGCTTGATGATCTCGTCTCCCGCCTGGACCTCGCCCTCTTGGAGTACCCGGAAGTAGAAGCCGGGACGGCGATGTGAGACGAGCAAGGCCGGGATGCGCGGGTCGTTCATGCGGATCCCGACGCGGTAGCAGGTGACCCGGGGTTGTGTGACTTCGAATACTTCGGTGCCGATCCGGTAGCGGTCACCGATGCAGACCTCGTCGTCGCGCAGTCCTTCGATCGTGAAGTTCTCGCCAAACTGTCCGTTGACGAAGTCGTTTCGGCCGAGCTCGCGTTCCCAGTACCGGTAGGAGTCGATCTGGTAGATGAACACGGCCCGCTGCTCGCCGCCGTGGCCCGCCAGATCGCCCTGGCCGTCACCGTCCACGTTCAGCTTGCGCACGCGGCGAGGGACGGCGACGGGTCCTTGAAGACCCCGGTAAAGACCGTCTTCCCCTGCCAGGGCACGTCCTTCGGTCTGCCGACGTTCACGGAGATGAGCGTGCCAACCCGATGAGCGGCCGGCTCGGCTGATTCGGCTTGCTGCGATCCCGAGCGCATGCTCACACCTCTGCGGCGGCCGCGTCTTCTACAAGTTGGATGCCGCCAATTTCATCCATTTCCGGAGGAGCCGTCAGCTGAACTGGTCCCAAGGCCAGGGGTTGCCGCTGCCGTATCGCTCAATGGTTGGTCCGGTTGGAGCGGCGGTAGATCCGAGGATCCCACCGTCGACGGCGAGGATCCTCGCGGGGAAGATCCGCCCGAACGGATCGTCCGTTAGCCAGCGCTTGTCAGCTGGCGATCGCGCGACCGTAATCGCCCCCTCGAAGTGGGAGTCGTCTCGCAACAGTGTCGAGACCGCGTCGGGAAAAGGACCAGCCAGAACCCGGCGGCGTGCCTGTTGGACCTCGAGGTCGTCGAATGGGAGACGCACGCCCGGCGGCGCCAGGACAAGAGAGATGAGGGCCGGCGGACCGGCGGGGTCGACCATCCGCTCATCGACCCGCAGGGCGTGACGAACCGGCTTTGCGCGTTGGCGCCAGGCCGCGAGTGTTCCCGCCGGGCGGCCGTCCAGCGTGAAGGCGGGGGCGGCTGCATCCGCGGCGGGGGCGGGTTCCTCAATCAGGGCCAACCAGCATCGGCTCATGGCGTCGGGGCACCCCAGTCGGGGCGAAGCGTCCGGGTGAGCTCGCGGAGGTCGTGCACGAGTTCGCTGTGCGTCGGCCGCCCCCAATACCAGTAGCCGTTGTACGCCGAGTGGATGCGGAGTTCGGGGTCAATCACGAGCACGGCGGGCACGTACGGATGGTGGAGAGTGTCGGTCGTCTCGCGAAGACCCAGCTGAGACTGGACGTCGCGATCCGGGTCCGAGAGAAATGTCCAGCGGGCCCCGAGCCCGGCGCGCAACGCGGCGTTGACCTCGGGTGGATCGACGCTGATCGAGACGATCCGCGAATAGGCGACCTCCGCGTCATCCTGCAGCACGAGGAGCCGTCGGAAGAACGCCCGTTCCTTGGGGCACCACCAACCTCGGAAGAACTGCACGACCGTCGGGTCCCCGCCAACAAGCGATGACAAGCGGCGGCGGTTGCCCGCGTGATCGAGAAGCTCAGAGTCCGGAAGCTCTCCCCCTACCTCCAGCCCCCCGATCGATCGTTCTCGAGCCGTGGCTTTGCCCTGTCCGGGGATCGGTGGGGTGGTCATGACGTGCTCTCCTGTCATGTGTGTGTGCATGGGTAGGCGTTAGGCCGGGGCGAGCGTCGGGTTGTCTTCGGTGTGGGCGGATGCGGTCTGCTGGCGGAGCGCCTTGAGGGCTGCGGCGTGGATCTCGGAGAAGCTCGGGAACGGCTGGATCGTGTCACGCAGGACGTCGAGCGGGACGCGGGCGCGGATCGCGAGGGTGGCTTGCTGCATCCACTCCCCGGCTTCGGGACCGAGCGCGTACGCACCGGTCAGGCGCTCGCCGTCGCTGAGCAAGGTCAGGAAGCCGTTCGATTGCGCGTACGCGTGCGTGTAGGTGGCTGTCTTGGCGAGCTCGGACAGGCGTGCGGTGGCGCTGAAGCGAGCGTCGCTCGCGCCGACGGCCGCCGCCTGCGGGTCGGTGTAGGTAACGCGCGGGACCGCCTCATAGTTGGCCTCACGGGGCTCGCCGAGGATGTTCGAGGCCACGATCTCGCCCTGGTACTCGCCGACGTGCGTCAGCTGCCAGATGCCGGCGACATCGCCGATCGCCCACAACCGCTCGCCCGCCTGCATGCGCGCATCGACCGGGATCCCCCGGGCGTCGGCGGCGATGCCGACGGTCTCGAGCCCGATCCCTTCGACGCGCGGACGCCGGCCGGTCGCGACGAGCAGCCGATCGGCGCGCAACTGGCGACCGTCGGCGAGCTCGAGCACGAACTCGTCGCGCTCGCGCCGGGCGGCGGTCGCGCGCACGCCGAGGACGAGCTCGATGCCGTCGCGGCGCAGGGCCTCGCCGAGCGCCTTCCCGAGCGGCGCGGGCTCGCGGGCGAGCACATGCGCCTCGCCCTCGACCAGGACGACCTCACCGCCGAAGCGGCGCACCACCTGCGCGAGCTCGAGCCCGGCCGGTCCACCGCCGAGCACGATCAGCCGCTCGGGTATCGCCGTCATCCCGGTCGCCTCACGCGTGGTCCAGACGTCATCCAGCTCACGGAGTCCAGGAATCGGAGGAACGATCGGATCCGATCCGGTGGCCACGACGACGTGCTCCGCGGTGTGACGGACGCCGTCGACTTCGACCACCCCGCTGCCTGCGAGCCGTCCGGTGCCACGGAACAGGTCGATGCCACGCTCCGCCAGCCACCGCTCCTGGCCGGCGTCGGAATAGCCCGAGACCATGAAGTCACGCCAGGCGAGCGCGGCCCCCACGTCGACCCGGGCGCTCGCGCCCACCGCGAGCGCGCCGTGCACCGCCTCGCCGGTGCGCAGCAGCGACTTCGACGGGATGCACGCCCAGTAGGAGCACTCGCCGCCGACCAGCTCGCGCTCGACGATGGCGACGCGCAGCCCGCCCTCGGCGAGCGCGCCGGCGGCGTGTTCGCCCGGGGCGCCGCCACCGAGGACGATCACGTCGTAGTGCCCGCTCGCCGCGCTCCTCATCCCGCTCGCCGTTCGTCGGCTTCGCGCGGCGTCTGGGCCGTGTCGTCAACCCGCGCAGGCGGCGCTCCCGACGGCCAGCCGCCCTCTGGCGCGGCGCCGGCATGAGCTGTCGGCACGAGGGTCAGCCGCCCCGGGGCTCCGGCCTCGGGCGTAGCCCCGCGGATCGCCGCCAGGAGTGGTGGCGAGTCCCAGGCTGGTCCCTTTCCGGCGAGCCAGCTGTCGAACGCAGGGGTCGGCGGACGCAGGCGGCCGAGTGCGTACAGGCCGATCCCGCCGACCGCGCCGGCGGCGGAGATCCCGAAACAGATCCATAGGGCGGTGGTCGTGCCCGAGCTCAGACTTCCCCCGACCGTGAGCGCAAAGTGCAGCAGCACCGGCGCGACCATGAACGCCGCAACCGCCCGCAGAAGTTCGACGATCGCGAACACGCGCTGCAGGTTGGTGTTGCGCAGCGAGTAGCCCACGAGGAACAGCGCGGGGGTCACAGCTGACCCCACGCCGACCCCGATCAGTCCCGAGCCGACCAGCACAGCCGTCGTACTCGGCGGGATCGTCCGCCCAATCACGATAACCCCGGCGCTGAGCAGGATCAGGCCCGCAAGGATGAAGTAGTGCAGCGCACGCGTGCGGAACACGACACCGAACACGAGCGCGCTGACGGCAGCACCGCCAAACAGGGGCAGGTAGAGCAGCCCCACGTGCAGCGGCGAGTGGTAGGGCGCCAGCACCGCGCCGCTGAGCACGATCGCCGACACCGACGCGGCCGCCGCGCAGATCGCGACCAGGATCCCCGTCGTCGGGAACGTGCTCACCAGCGGCCGCACGTCCAAGAGCGCGCACCTACCGCGATACTCGGCCGCCAGAAGCGCCAAGATCAACAGTAGCCCAACGATCAGCGGCACGAACGTGACGGGATCCAGGAACCGGTGGGTGAGCAGCTCGGATGCGCCGAAGAACGCGGCCAGACAACCGCTGGTGGCCAGCCCGAGGGCGAGCGGATCCAGAGGCCTTCTGCGGTCGGCCGGCGGGACGTCCTCGAAGGTCAAGAGCGAGAGCACCAGCGCGGCCAGTGCGATCCCCGCGATGATCCAGAACAGCGGGCGCCAGGCGTGCGCGGAAGCCTGGACGCCCCCGATGAACGGACCCAGCGCCACTGCGCCGAAGATGCAGAGGTTCAAGATGATCGCCGTCCAGCGCGCCTTGGTTACGGGATAGCCGATGATCAAGGGCGGTAGCGCCGCGATCAGCAAGAGGCTGGTGCACAGCCCCTGGAGAACGTGACCGGCGATGAACACGCCAGGTGCGGTGGCCGAGGCCGCCATCACGGATCCGAGCACCAGCAGTACGCCGTAGGCGAGCAGCATCCGCCTCTGCGGCAGTCTCAGCGCGAACTGGACCGCAAATACGGTGCCGATCGCGTAGGCGGCGTTGGCCATCCCCAACGCAAGGCCCATCGCCTGCATGCTCATGTGCAGCTGCCCCGCGATGATCGGACTGAGCGGCTGCAACGCAGCCGACAGGCTCAGGTACGGAACCAGGGCGAACACCACCATCGCGGCCACCGCCGGATAACGGCCAGTCAAAGGACCCTGTCGCATAGCTCATTCCTCCTATTCCGCGACGATCGCTTCTCGTTCAGGCGACGGCGACGGCGGGCGGGACCGAGAGGCCCTGCTTGACGTTGCGGGTGATGTCGTCGGCCAGGATCTCCGTGAGATCGGTCTCGATGCCGTCCAGCGCCAGCGCCGCGACGTCAGCCGGATTGGCCTTAGCGGCATCGATGTGGGCCGCCATGTCCGTGTCCATGTAGGCGACATGCACCGCGGCGACGTGGATGCCGTGGGGAGCGAGCTCCTGGCGGACGGCGTCCGTCATCGCCCACGCGGCGGCCTTCGCGGCGCCGTAGGCACCGTTGCCGGGGAGGTGCAGCCACGACAGCACCGATAGGACGTTGAGGATCGCCCCGCCGCCGTTGGACGCCAGGATCGGCGCGAACGCGCGTGCGACACGGAGCGGGCCGAAGAAGTTCGTCTGCATCTCCAGCTCGATCTGGGCCAGGTCGCCGTCCATCAGACTCGTGCCGGTCGATATGCCGGCGTTGTTGATGATCAGCGTGGCGTCGCCGGCGATTGCGGCCGCCCGCGCAACGGAGTGCGGGTCGGTGATGTCGAGGCCGAGCGCCGTGACGCCCGCAATCTGAACGCTCTCGGGGTTGCGCGCGGTGGCGTACACCTTCTTGGCGCCGCGCTCGAGCAGCTGCGCGGCGAACTCACGGCCGAGACCGCGGTTGGAGCCGGTGACCACGGCCACTGAATCGTGCAAGTTCATGGCTTGGTGTCCTTTCTTGATCGGGTTCGAGGGGACGCATGCATGGTCGTGCGATCGCGCATCGATCGCGCCCGGTGCCACCCCCGGTTGGACCCCCGGACCCCTCGGACCCCGGGGCCCGGGACCGCTACACGGCAGCGAGGACTGCGCCAACCTCGGACAGCGCCGCGCGGAGCTCCTTGCGGGAGCTGATCCCGAGCTTCCCGACACCTTGCTCAGGTGCCATTCCACCGTGCGCGGGCTGAGGAACAGCTGGGCACCGATCTCGGGGTTCGTCTTCCCGTCGGCAGCCAGGCGCGCAACCTGCACCTCCTGCGGAGTCAGCTCCTCTAGCGTCTCGACCGTGCGCTTACGCACCATCTCGCCGGTGGCGAGCAGTTCGCGGCGAGCTCGCTCGGCGAATGCCTCCATCCCGATCGATGTGAGGAACGGGCAAGTGCCGAAGCACATCGTTTGGTTCGCGGACTGCGAACACAAGCCCCACGTGCTCGGCCAGCAGACGGCGGGCGACAAACGCGAGAATCCGTGATCCAACTGCTGTGCGTCGTCCACAACGCACAGCAGCGGACGCTCCTCTGACACCTCCGACAACAGGCTCAGCGTGGCCAATCCGACGAGAAACGGGTGGCAAAGGTGCCTCGTCCACTGGCCGCGGTGGCATGGCACCCGAGTGGCGGCGGGACAGCGCTGTGCCCGCCGCCGTACGGAGGCCGCGTGTTCGTCGAGAACGGGCGGCGTAGTCGTCGAGAACGCCGCGACGGCCGGCGGGGCGACGGGTGGCCGCCCCGCCGGGTTGCCGATTCAGCGCGGCGGGAACTGCGAGCCCGGAGCGGGCGGTGCGAGGTTGGCGGTGGGCGGCTTGCTGCCCGACCAGCCGATCACCGCGCAGTTGATGTCGACGCCGTCGGAGCCGTACGGCTGTGGCTGGCCCGTGGCCGGGTCGACGCCCGTCAGCAGGTCGGGCCGGGTGGCGGCGAGATTGAACACGACGTTCTCGTCGATCTGGCGAGTGTTGAGGCCTTTCTTCACGGCCTTATCCGTCCATAGGCCGAGCTGCGCGTCCCACAGCGGGCTGTAGGCGTCGGAGTGCCGGGGGTCCGTGAGCGTCGGGAAGTCCCCGAACACGTTGAGCAGATCCCCTCCGTGGCGCAGCGACTGGATCAGACCGGTGTTCTGGAGCGAAGCATCCTCGCTTGCGTGACCGTCGAGCACCAGATGCTGGAACCCCTGCGCCTGCGGGTTCTTGGCGCCGGTCTGACCGTTGATGAACCCGAACAGACGCTCACGGGCGGATCCGAGGAAGTCGTCCCCGCCGTTGAACGACGCGTCGTTGAGCGCCGGAACGTACGTCGAGCGCTCCAGCACCGCCGTCAGCGGCTGCCCGGCGTCCGTGCTCAGGTAGACGATCGGCTCTCCGGCGTCAAAGCCCTTGACGAACAGCACGTCGGCCCACGACTCCGAGAACTGGCCGGGCGCCGACGGGCCTCCGATGTGGATGCCCAGCACCCGGTCGCCGGTGTTGGTGTGATGGTCGACGTCGTACGGACCATCGCCGGTGGCGATGATCGGCGCGTTGTAGACGACGTCCGAGCCCGCGATCCGGACGAACGGGCTGTACCCCGGACCCGCCACCGCTCCCGGGCTGAAGCTCGCCAACGGGAAACCGTTCGGTCCGGGGACCGCCGTGCGCGTTGGGCTGAAGTCCGGCGCGCCGGCGAAGTGGATCACGGCCGGTCCGAAGGGATTGGCCTGAGGCGAAGGGTTGGCCTGGGTGACCGTTTGGACGCACGCTGGGCAGCTGATCCCGATGTTCGCCAGCTTCGGCGCGTAGTTGACGCCCAGGTCGTGGGCGAGACCCTGATCGGAGGCGTCGAGCAGGAGATACCACACTTTCTCGGTCTGGCCCGGATGATTCGGGACTGGTGCGTCGCCCGGGTAGATCGGAAGCCGAACGGTCTCGTTGCTGAGGTTCACCTGGATGGCGCTTTCCTCGGTCAGATGGCTAGCCGGCAGCAGCCCGCTCAGCTGCCCCAGCCCGGTGGCCGATCCGGTGTTGCCGGTGTCGTTTGAGCGCACGTGGCGGCCGCCGCGGTGGTTGTGGTGGGTGCGGTGCCGATGGGTGTGATTCGCCGCCGACGCCTGCCCCGCGAGCGCGGTCGCGGCGGCCACTGCGGCGACCACGACGAGCAACACCCGCCAGCGCGGATGCACGGTCAGTCGATACAACATGTTTGTAAGTCCCTTCTGGGATTAGTGATGAGTTCCGGTCCGAGGTGGTTCGTGGTGGGTGTCGTGCCGGTCTTACAGTCCGATCAACGATCATTCCGACGCCGTACATGGGAGCGAGCATTGCCCGCGCGATCGTGTGTGTCAGCGTCTGAAACGAAGCCAGCGCCGGAGTAGCCGCATCGGGAACTCCAGCGTCGGCCACATCGAGAGCAGAAAACGACAACGAAGTAGCGATGCGTATCGCGGCGAACTCAGGGCCGAGCCCGTGGTTGGAGCCGTTGAACACGGCCACTCAATCATGCAAGTCCAAACGCTTGGTGTCCTTTCGTGATCGGGTTTAGCGGGGACGCACGCATGGTCGTGCGACCGCGTGTCGATCGCGCCCGGTGCCACCCCCGGTTGGACCCCTGGACCCATGGGACCACGGGACCCCGTGACCGCTACACGGCAGCGGTGACTGCGTGGACGGTGGCCAGCGCCGCGCGGAGCCCCTTGCGGGAGCTGATCCCGAGCTTCCCGAACACCTTGCTCAGGTGCCACTCAACCGTGCGCGAACTCAGGAACAGCTGAGCGCCGATCTCCGCGTTCGTCTGCCCGCCGGCGGCTAGGCGCGCGACCTGCAGCTCTTGCGGCGTCAGCTCGTCGAGCGTCTCGACCGTGCGCTTTCGAACCGTCTCGCCCGTGGCGAGCAGTTCGCGACGCGCGCGCTCGGCGAATGCGTCGGCGCCCATCGCCTCGAGCGAGCCATAGGCCGTCTTTAGCTGCGCGCGCGCGTCGATGCGGCGATTCTCGCGGCGCAGCCACTCGCCGTAGATCAGCTGCGCGCGGGCGTGGTGGACGACGACGCGAGAACGGCCTAGCTGTTCGATCGCCTCAACGTACAGTTCCTCGGCTGCCTGACCATCGCTGAGCAGTGCGCGCGAGCGGGCCTCGATACCGCGCGCCCACTCCGAGGTGCTGAGACCCGACCGCTCAGCCAAGCGCTCGAACGCGACCGACGCCCTGTGTGGGTTGCCGCTCCGTACGGCCGCCTCGACGAGCTCGGGCAGCACCCACACACTGAAGCCGAGCCCGTCCTGATCGTATGCGCGTTCCGCCGCGGCAGCCGCCTCAGCGTATTCGCCGAGCCCGTTGTGAAGCGTCGCGGCCGCCCACTCGGCGACCTCGAGCGCGAACCCCTCGCCGCGCGCTGTCCCACCCTCGATGGCAGCCGCGCGCAGGGCATAGGTCCTGGCTCGGTCACCGCGCCAGGCGGCAAGCAGCACCGAGAAGTCTGCGATCGGAACGTTCCGCGTCGCGGCCGTAATCGCATCTGCTTCCTCGACCAGCTGCTCCGCAACGCCAAACTCGCCAGCAAACAGCTGATGAGCAGCGGAGTAGTTCAGCGCGAACGGCAGGACCGTGAGCGCGCCGCGATCGCGGGCGACCCTAGCCAGCCCGCTCGCGATCTCTGCGCACGCCTGGTCGTCCCACAGGTCCATCGCCAGCTGGCACGCAAGCCAGCACCATGCGATGTTCTCGCGAATGAAACCCTCATCACGAAACGCGTCCAGAGCACGCGCGACCGAAGGCAAGGCTGGCGCATAACCTTGCGCCAACCGCGCGATCAGCCCCTCGAGTAGCAGGTCGATCGCGCGTGAAGATTGCCGTCGCGCCGGTAGCATCGCCGCCTCGGCTGCCTCCACCACTCCCTCGACCTTCGCGAAGCGGCCACTACGGACCGCCGCCCAGAGCGCCTCCAAGTGAGTCTCCCGCGCCAGCTCAGGATCGAGCGGTTCCAGGCGCCTGGCGGCGGCGCAAAGCAAAGACGGCGTGTCGCTGCCGCGCGTGCGCGCGAACGCGATGCGAGCACGGAGCCTCTCCAGGCGTGCGCGATCTAGCTCCTCGAGCGGGTGTATCCTCGCGATCGCGAGCAGCCCGTCCGCGGCCTCTGGCGCGCCGGCGTCGAACTTGGCCTGCGCGGCGGCCAGCACGCGCTCGCCGCGCCGGGCCGGATCAGGCGTCAGCTCAGCCGCTCGCTCGAGGAAAGCCGCCGCTGCCGCTGTGCCCCCGCGCGCCTGTGCGCGCGAAGCCGAGCGCTCGAGCTCGTCGGCCACGCTCTCGTCGGGGGCGGCCGCCGCGTGCGCGCCGTGCCAAGCCCGGCGATCGGGATCGACTCGCGGATCGGTCGCGGCGGCCAGCGCCGCGTGCGCGCGCCGGCGCTCGTGCGGGGGGGCAGCCCGATATGCCGCAGACCGGACAAGCGGGTGACGAAACCGCACTCTGGGACCGAGCTCGATCAATCCCGCAGCCTCCGCCGGAAGGACCGAGTCGGGACCGATCCCGACCCGCTCGGCCGCACGCAACACCAGGATCACATCGCCAACAGCCTCTGCCGCCGCAATGAGCAGTAGCTGCTGTGTGTCCTGCGGAAGCGCCTGCACCCGCCGCACGAAGCTCTGCTCGATGCGACCGGACAAAACCCGCGCATCGGGAAGCCCGAACCCGCCCGCCAACTCGGCCGGGGTCAATCCGCGCGGCAGCTCCAACAGCGCAAGCGGATTGCCACGAGTCTCAGCCATGATCCTGTCACGCACCTCCTCATCCAGCCCTCCTGGAACCACTGAGGCCAGCAACAAGCGGGCATCGTGATCGCCGAGACCGTCGACCACCAGCTGCGGCAGGCCCCTGAGCTCGCTGTCCTCACTCGGCTGACGGGACGCGAAGATCAGCCCGACCGACTCGGCGACCAACCGGCGCGCAACGAACCCAAGGACCTGGGCCGACGCCCGGTCAAGCCACTGCGCATCGTCGACAAGACCGACCAGCGGCCGTTCCTCGGCGGCTTCGCCGAATAGGCTGAGCACCGCCAAGCTGACGAGGAAACGATCCGGTGCTTCGCCGGTCCGCAGGCCGAACGCCGTGGCCAGCGCGTCACCCTGCGGAACAGGCAACCGCCCGAGCAGGCCCAGGAGCGGCGCGCACAGCTGGTGCAGCCCCGCGAAGGCAAGCTCCATCTCGGACTCGACGCCTGTCGCGCGAACGATCCGACAGCCCGTCGCCTGCTCGGCCACGTACTCCAGCAAAGCCGACTTGCCGACGCCCGGCTCGCCCCGCACCACCAGCGCTCGGCTCTCGCCGGCGCGGACGGCCGAGACCAATCCATCGAGCGCCGCCCGCTCGCTACGCCTGCCGAGCAGCCACGACGCGGTACGGGAGGTGACGTAGACCTTGGCGGCGCCGCGGTCGAGACGCTCGTCGACCGTCGCTCGGTCGAACTCGCGGTGGCCGCCGGTGACGAGCGCGACGGCACCGTTGATTGGGGATCCGTCGTGGGACATTAGCGTGGGTTCCCTTCTGTTTCCGAGGTGTCAGTCGTGGCCGGGTTGCCCTGGCCGCCGCACCGCGACGGTCGGTCGAAGAGGTGCGAGCGCCCCGTGCGCTTCTGGTGTTCGACGTGGGCGGGCTCGGCAGACCGAAACCGCAACCTCCAGGTCCGAGCTGGATGCGAACCCTGTCTCGGCGGCGTCGATTCGGCACGGGAGCCGCGTCGTTACTTCCTGGACCAGCCACTTCATGCCATCGGGATCGTTGAAGTGGAAAAACGACCCATAGCTGGTGCGCTCGGGGTCGGAGCCGGGTCGCCGTGCTTCGAGCCGGAACGCGGGCCGTGCCAGATGTCGCTCACCTAGACGCCCCCGGCTAACGCGCTCGTTATGGGCCGCTTCGATGTCGGAGACGATCAGCCGCTCTCGACCGAGCCAGGCGCGGCGGTCGTGAGGTCCCTGGCGGAAAGTGATCGAGCGTCGCCGTTCGCGTTGTGTACTTCTGTGGCGCTCATGTCTGCCTCCCGGGCTTGTGTTGCTGGCAGGAAACATTGGCGCTTGCGGCGCTCCGTCGCCCCCGTGGAACACTGGGTTGTGCACCCCGGTCTGTAGCTGAAAGCGTTCCCGCGCCGCCTGGGATGTGGCCCGTTCTTCGCCTCACGGGCCACCTGACCATGTGACGACCTAGACGCGCCTGAAGAGGCCCCCGCTCACGTGACAAGCAATTCGGAGTCCGAAGCGGGCAGCGCGCTCGGGAGCTCGTAACGCGATCGGATCCCGAGCTTGGCGAACACGTTGTGCAGATGCCATTCGACAGTGCGGGGGCTGAGGAATAGCCGCGCGGCGATCTCCGCGTTCGACACACGATCGCGCGCCAGCCGCGCGATCTGCCCCTCCTGCGCGGTCAACTCATCGCGCGTGTGGACCGCCCGCTTGCGCACCTTCTCGCCCGTCGCCAACAGCTCACGCCAGGCGCGCTCGGCGAATGCCCCCATGCCGATCGACGTGAACTGCGCGTAGGCGGCGCGGAGCTGCTCGCGCGCGTCGACGCGGCGCTGCTCACGGCGCAGCCATTCGCCGTAGAGCAGGTGTGCGCGGGCGAATTCCGGACGGAGCAGGGTGCGCCCGAGCCGGGCGATCGCCTCTTGATACAGGTGCTCGGCGCTCTCGCCATCGCTCACCAAGGCCCGGCAGCGGGCCTCGATCCCGAGCGCGAACTCGGTGCCGCTTGGCTGAGTCGTCTCCGTCAGCCGCTCGAACGCGTCACCTGCGATTTCTGGGTCCCCCGCACGCGCGGCCGCCTCGACGAGCTCGAACAGCGCCCACATGGAGACCCACGGCTCGAACGTATTCGTGGTGGCTTGGGCGGCCGCCGATGCGGCCTCCTCGTACCGGCCGAGACCGTTGTACAGGACCGCGGCGGCCCACTGCGCCCAAGCCGCGGCCAGACCCTGCCCTCCGGCTGCGTCTCGCTCGATCGCGCTCGCGATCAGGGTTGAGGTCTCGGCTTCTCTGCCTTGCAGTGCCCGGAGCCTCAGCAAGGTGTAGGGCGCAATAGGGCTCCCGGTCGCTGCCGCCACGCTGTCGCTCTCCTCGATGAGCGAAGCGGCACCCACGAAGTCCCCTATCCACGCCGTTATTAGGCCCAACGTGGCGAGGTGGATCGGCAGCTCCGCGAGCGCGCCGGCGTCGCGAACGAGCCGCACCTGTCTTGCGGCGATGGCGCGCGTGGCCTTGTCGTCCCACACGGCGTTGCTCGCGCCGGTGGCCGCCCAGCCCCACCGCAGGACATCCTCAACAGGGATACTGGCCAGTGACGCCGCTGCTTGCTGCAAGGTCGGGATTGCGGCGGCCCGTCCGTCGGTACTCAGCAGAGCGAGGCCGTCGAGCAACACGTCCAGCGGGCGCGGTGCTGAGCGCGGCGGGGGGAGGGCCCGGACGGCGCGACAGATCTCCAGGAGGACGTCGCCTCCCGCCGGACCGGCGAAGATTGCCGCGCCCCAAGCGGTGAGGTAGGTCTCGCGCGCGAGGTCCAGGTCGAACGGCTCGAGTCGCCGCGCCGCCTCCAGTAGCAACGGGGGAGCATCGTGCCTGAGACCCGAGGCGAACGCGACGTGGCCGCGCAGCAAGTCCACACGCGCGCGCTCGAACTCGTCCGCCGGCCCGGCCTCCACCGTGGCCAGGAGCCCGAGAGCGGGGTCGAACGCTCCGGCCTGGAGGCTCGCCTGCGCCGCGGCCAATGCGCGTTCGGCGCGCCGGGCGGGATCCTCGGTCAACTCGACGGCGCGCTCCAGGAACGCCGCGGTGGCGGCGAGGCCGCCACGCGCCCGCGCCCGGCCGGCCGAGAGCTCAAGCTCCACGGCGACCTGCTCGTCGGGTCCCGCCGCGGCCGCAGCCAGATGCCACGCCCGCCGATCCGGGTCGCTCTCGCGGTCGGTCGCCTCCGCCAGCGCGAGATGGGCCGCCCGACGCTCCTCCACTGCGGCCGATCGGTACACGGCGGAGCGCACCAGCGGGTGACGGAAGGTCACCCGTGATCCGAGCGCCAGTAGCCCCTCAGTCTCCATACTGACTGCCGAGACCGCGACCCCTAGTTGCTCGGTCGCCCGCCGTAACAGCAGCTGATCGCCGAGCGGCTCGGCCGCGGCAAGCAGCAAAAAGCGTCGGGCGTCATCAGAGAGCCCGCCCAGCCGTCGAACGAACGTCTCCTCGATCCTTCCCGAGAGACCCTCCGGGCCTAGCAGTCCGAACCCACCCGCCAGCTGCGTCGCCGTCAACCCTCGCGGCAGCTCGAGCAACGCCAGAGGATTGCCCTGCGTCTCCTCGATGATCCGATCCCGGACCCGTTCATCCAGCCTGAATCGGACGGCGGAACTCAGCAGCGCCCGGGCGTCCTCGTCGCGCACGCCCTGTACCTCCAACTCGGGCAGGTGCTCAAGCTGCTCGCCCGGCTCGCGCGCGGCGAACACGATCCCCACGGGCTCGGCCAGCAGGCGACGAGCAACAAACGCGAGCGTCAGCGCGGAGGCCTTATCGAGCCACTGCGCGTCATCGACGACGCACAACAGCGGTCGCTCGTCGGCAGCCTCAGAGAGCAGGCTCAGCACCGCCAAGCCGACGAGAAAACGGTCCGGGGGCGTGCCGGCGCTCAGCCCGAATACGATCTCCAGCGCCTGACGCTGCGGCACCGGGAGCCTTGGGAGCCGATCGAGCAGCGGCGAGCACACCTGATGCAAGCTGGCGTAGGCAAGCTCCACCTCCGACTCCACCCCCGTTCCCCGCACGACCTTGAAACCCGGGGCCGACTCGATCAGGTACTGCAGCAGCGCCGTCTTCCCGATTCCCGCCTCGCCGCGCAGAACGAGCGACCGCCCCTCGCCCGCCCGCACCGCCGTGACAAACCCGTCCACCACGGCACACTCGGTGGCCCGCCCACGCAGGCTAGTGCGCCCCCCCGAACTAGGAGCAGGGTTTTCCATGAGCAGCCACTCACATGCTAAGGCCGCTGAGCGCCAATTTGGATGTGTCTTCTCCCGGACCTTCCTCGCGAGAAAGAATGATCGATCCGGGCCTGCCGGGCCGTCGTCACCTGGTCACCAGCTGATCCAGCGCCGCGCACTCGCTGCCTCGGCCAAGCAGCCGCCGCGCAGAAACGGCAGTCGACATCGCACCTGATGAGGCTAGGGCCGGCGCCCCATGTTGGCAACCCCGGCGCCGTACCCCCGGTGACCACGGGATCGAGCACACCGGGGGTCGGACCCGGGCACCCACCGGATGCGACTGGCACGGGCGGGGAGCACGCTTCATGGCGTCCACGAACACGGAGGCCCAGTTGAGGTCTTGTTCAACCCAGATCAGGAGGCAGCCATGGGCGCCACCGAAGCGCACGACATGACCAGCGAGAAGGACGCGGGGAGCGTCACGACGAACCTCGAGGTCCAGATCATCCCGGTGTCCGACGTCGACCGATCCAAGGCGTTCTATGAGCGCCTGGGTTGGAGGCTCGACGGCGACGACGCCCCGATGGACGGCCTTCGGATCGTCCAGTTCACACCCCCGGGCTCGGGTACCTCGGTCACGTTCGGCCTGGGACTCACGACCGCCACGCCCGGCTCGGCCGAGGCAGGGCTGATCGTCTCCGACATCGAGGCCGCCTATGACGAGTTTGTCGGCCGTGGGATCGACGTGAGTGACATCTGGCACGGCCCGCCGTTCCCCGTCGAGGCGCGGCAGCCCGGCCCCGACCCCGACCGCACCAGCTACGGATCGTTCTTCTACTTCAACGATCCCGACAGCAATACGTGGCTGGTCCAGGAGGTCACGACGCGGCTCCCCGGCCGGATGAATGCCGCTGAGACGGGCTATCCATCCGCGGCGGACCTGGAGAGCGCGCTTCGGCGCGCCGAGGCCGCCCACCGCGAGCACGAGAAGCACAACGGGCGTCGGCTTCATCTTCCCGGTCACTCAGTTCAAGACGAGAACTGGCCGGCCTGGTACGCCGCGTACATGGCGGCCGAGCAGGCCGGGACGGACCTGCCCTCGTGACCGATTTCGCGCTCGCCCCGGCCGCCGCGGGTACGGCGGCCGGGAGCGACGTGACCGCGACTGACCGCCTCAGAAGCAGAAAGGACCCAGACCAATGTCCGCCACCACCACCCAAGTGACACAGCTCACCGCCCCCAATCAGACCGTCGAGGCTCCGAACGGCGTCAGCTACGCCTACCGGCGCCTCGGCGAACCCTCCGCGCGCACTCCGCCGCTCGTATCGTTTCAGCACTTCCGCGGCAACCTCGACAACTGGGACCCCGCGCTCGTCGACGCGCTGGCGAGGACCCGCGAAGTGATCTTGTTCGACAACGCCGGCGTGGGCGGATCGACCGGCACCGTGCCGCGCACGGTCACCGCGATGGCGCACGACGCGCTTAGGTTCATCGACGCCCTGGAGCTGCTCGAGATCGACGTGCTCGGCTATTCGCTCGGCGGATACGTCGCGCAGGAGCTGGTGCTGATCCGCCCGCGGCTCGTCCGCCGCCTCGTGCTCGCCGGAACCGGACCACAGGGTGGCGAGGACATGCACGGCTTCAGCGACGAGATGTTCGTCCACGCGAACCGCGACCAGCCGACGCCGGAGGCATTCCTGGCGCTGTTCTTCGAGCCCAGCGAGACCAGCCTCGCCAAGGGAAAGGAGTTCCTCCAGCGCATCTTCACCCGCACGAACGACCGCGACACCCCCGCCACGCTCGAGGTGCGCGACGCCCAAATGGACGCCATCACCACATGGGGCATCCCCGACGCGAGCAGGCTGGGTCGCCTCGCCGGCATCACGCAGCCGGTGCTCGTGGCCAACGGCGACAACGACCGCGTGGTCCCGGCGAAGAACTCGCACCTGCTCGCCGAGCGCCTCCCGAACGCCCGGCTGAAGATCTACCCGGATGCTGGGCACGGCTTCCTCTTCCAGTACCCGGCCGACTTCGCCACTGAAGTCGAGCGGTTCCTCAACGACGCGCCGTCGGGATGAGCACCACGACAGCGAGCATGAAAGGAGTAGAGTGATGACGGGCACGAACTGGCGCGAGCTCGACTACCGCCAAGCGGAGGGCGGCCGACTGCGGGTCAGGCTGCTGTGGAACCAGCGCTCGCACAACCTCGCGATCGAGGTCAACGACCGCGGCGTGGAACGCGTGCTGGCGCTGCGGGACCCCAGCGTGGCGCGGAACGCTTTCATGCATCCGTTCGCGTACATGCGGTGACGGGCCAAACGCCGACAGCCGGCGAGAAAGCCGGCTGTCGACCCCTGGCAGTCAAACAGGAAGGAGCCAGGACATGCCGGACAAGACGCAACGGGTCACGAGCAACGTGGCCAGACGGATCGCGTCCTCGGTCCGCGTCGGCTCCGATCAGCACGGCGAAACCCTGTGAGCCAAGGGCATGCAGGAAGAAGACCAAGCCGTAATCGCCGAGAGGAGCGGTGCGTCCCCTGTCGCAGATCCCGAGCCGCTCCCGAGCGATGCCGCGCCTCACCGACTGAGACGCGGACTGGTGAGGCTCGGTGGGTTGGTCGCGATCGCGGTGGTGGTCGTGACGCTCGCGCCGGGCCTGGGACAGTTGCGTACCCGGTTTGCCCATGCCCGGCCGGCCTGGATTGGGATCGCGTGCGCGTTCGAGGTGCTGTCGGTGCTGGCCTACGTTCCGGCTTTCCGGGCGGTGTTCTGCACGCGGATGAGCTGGGCGTCGAGCTACAAGATCGCGGTCGCCGAGGAGGGCGCCGGCTCCCTGTTCCCGCTCGGTGGCGCGGGCAGCTTGGCGCTGGGGGTCTGGGCGCTGCGCCGCGGCGGAATGCCCGCTGAGGAGATCGCGCGCAAGACGGTCGCGTTCTTTTTGCTCACGAGTGCGGTGCCGGTCGGGATGCTCTTGCTCCTGGGCGCCGGCTTGGCGACGGGCATCCTTCCCGGCGGCGGCGGGCTCCTGCTCACCGCGTTCCCCGCGGTCGTCGCCGCGGGAGCGATCGCGGCGACGCTCGCCTTGCGCCGGCTCGCACGCGGGGCCGAGGCACGGCTAAGGCGGCAGGGTGCGGGGTCGAGATGGGTCCGGATCGCGCCGGCGCTGTTAGCCACGGCCGACGGCATCGACGAGGCGCTACACCAACTCCGGCGAGCTGACCCGCTGCTGCTCGTCGGGCTCGCGGGGTTCTTGGTCTTCGACCTGCTCGCTTTCTGGGCGAGCTTCCGAGCGGTGGGAGCCTCGCCGGAGCTGGCTCCCATCTGGATGGCCTACCTGATCGGCCAGCTCGGTAACTGGCTTCCGGTTCCTGGCGGGATCGGCGGGGTCGAGCTCGGGCTCGTGGGAGCGCTCGTCCTCTACGGGTTGCCCGCCCTCACCGCGACCGCGGCGGTCCTGCTCTACCGCGTGATCGAACTATGGATTCCCGCCGTCCTCGGCCTCGCAGCATTCGTTCAGCTACGCCTGCTGCTGAGGCGAGAGACCGAGGCAATCAAACTATGCAACCCGGGCGACACCATCGAGATCGTCGGCCTCGGCCCCGCGACCATCGACCGGGCGGACGTGAAATCGACCGCCACGGCCACACGTGCACCCGCGGGATAGGACGGAGATGACATCCCCACTAGCGCGGATAGAGAACAGGACGCCCGGCGAACGCTCCACGGCCAACCCCGACGCGCCCAGTGCTAGCCAGCGCTCGGATGTTGCACGAGAGCGGCAGCCCCGCCGCCAGAGTCGCGCTGCCGCTCTCGGACAGACGAGGCCGCGCGAGTGGCGCCAAGCCACGCACACCTGCGGAAGCACAAAGGCAGGTCTCGATCAGCCCAGGCCGACAGTCTCGCTCCTCGCCTCTATGAACGAGGGCCTATTGTCAAGCCCCTCGCCCTGTCGATGTCAGATCCCTGACACCCTGAGTGTCGATCGCCGGGTGAACGCTGGGCCGTGTCAAGCGCCTCAGCAAGTGCACTGAAGTGAACAGCAGAGCTGGTGGCGCTTGACACGACAGCGTGAACCTGGCAGGACGTTGTCACGGAGCGCGGGCGGGTTGGTGATGATGTGGAGCAGTGCCCATGTCTCTATCGCTTCATCAACTTCGAGGACCAGGTGTTATCGGGCCTCGCTCCGGCGGCGCATGTCAAAAAAGGACTGTCAGGCAGTCAGGCGAGAAATGGCGCCTTCCGGAGCGAAGGGCTTGAACGGTTGGTTGCGGGTCAGCATGTACCAGATCGCCTCGGCCAGCTTGCGAGCGAGCTCGATCGGGGCGACTTTCGCGCCGCGTTGGCGGCCGAGGCGGCGCTTGGTGCGCTGGTAGCGCTCCTTGTAGAGCGGACGCGCGGAGGCGTGGATCGCTGCTTCCATCAGCCCCCAGCGCAGGTATCTGGGTCCGTGCTTGGATAGCGGGCCGCGGCGGTCGACCTCGCCGGACCGGCTCACGCGCGGGCACAGGCCGGTGTACCCGGTCAGCTTGACCGGCGATGAGAAGCGGCTGATGTCGCCGATCTCGGCGGCGATCGTGAAGCCGGTGACCCAGCCGATCCCCGGGGCGCTCATCAACAACGGGATATAGCGGTGATCGGCGCCCGAGCGCTGCAGCCAGCGCTCGATCTCCGCGATCCGCCGGTCGAGATCGTCGATCAGCTCAACGCTCGCCCGGACGTGAGACAGCCACGGCTCGGGGAAATCCAGCTCGGCGAGCAGCCGTCGGCCGTCCGCTCCGAACAGGGCCGCCATCGGGACCTGATGGCCGAACGCGATCAGCGACGCGTGCACCCGGTTCTTGAGATCGAGGGGTGCTTGACCAGGTGCAGCCGCCACCTCGAGCGCTCACGCTCTTGGCGGAGCTCGGGCGTCGGCAGCCAGATCGCCGGCACCAGATCGCGGAACGACAGCTCCGCAAGCACCCTGGCGTCGATCCTGTCGGTCTTGCACGCCAACGGCGCCAGCCCCTTGACCCGCTGCGCGTCGGCGACCAGCACCTCCCACCCGTAGCGAACCAGCTCGTCGTGCACGAACCGCGCGCCGTTCATCGACTCGACCACCCCGCGCACCGGCTCGTCATACACCGCGACCCGCCGGCTCAGCCCGTACAGCCCGTCGCGGTCCGCCGGCGCCCGGAAGTGCTCAACCAGCTCTCACTCGCTCGAGATCAAGCACACGTCGACCCGCCGGCGGCTCAGATCCAACCCAACGTGCAGCACAGCAACTCCCTCCTTCCCAGGAAGACGAGCAGGATCAGCCCGGCCCACCGCGTAACGTGAGCCGAGGTCGGTCCTCCATATTTCGCTAGCCCGGCCGCGCGGCTGCTACCGCACGCGCCTGACCCAAAGCTTTCGATCCGGAGGGCCGACCTCCTGCCGCGGACGCCCCTTTCCCCCAGCGCCCCCGGCAGGATTCGAACCTGCGACCCACGGCTTAGAAGGCCGTCGCTCTATCCGGCTGAGCTACGGGGGCCGACACCGGAAACAGTAGGGCGTAGCGCGACGGACGCCTCCCGAAGCGGAACAATCCCGGCGTGCCTCGCCCCCGCACCGCTCTCGCCCTCGCGACCGCATCCGCGGCGCTCGCGCTGAGCGCCGCATCGGCAAGCGCCACCGGGACCGCCCAGCCGGGAAAGCCCTGCCTCGTGCCGGGCGTGGGCAAGCCGCTCGACCAGGTGTGGCGCCCGCACATGCTCGCCGCGATCGGCTACACGGACACGCGGACCGGGGACGTCGCGTTCGCCGTGCGCACCGAGGACCGCTTCTACGGCTACCGGCCCGACCACGTCGAGTGGTCGGCGAGCGTGGTCAAGGCGATGCTGATGGTGGCTTACCTCGACGAGCCGTCGGTCCGCGGCCGGGCCCTGACGAGCGCCGACAGATCCATCTTGACCCCGATGATCACCGAGTCCGACAACGACGCCGCCCAGGAGGTGTTCGACACGGTCGGCCAAGGCGCCCTCAGAGCCCTCGCGGCTCGGGTGGGCATGACCCATTTCGCGACGTCGCCGATCTGGGGCGAGACGCAGATCACCGCGGCCGACCAGACGCGATTCTTCCCTCACATCGACGGCTTCATCGTTCCCCGGCACCGCGCGTACGCGATGTCGCTGCTTGCCGGGATCGTCCCCTCGCAGCGCTGGGGCATCGGGGAGGTGGCGCCCAAGGGGTGGAAGCTCTACTTCAAGGGCGGGTGGGGGTACGGCACGGGCCTGCTCGATCATCAGGTCGTGCTGCTGGTGCGCGGCTGCGCGCGGATCTCGATCGCCGTGCTGACCATGTACGACGGTTCGCACGTGTACGGCAAGGACACGCTGAAGGGCATCTTCGCGCGGCTGCTTCGCGGACTGCCGACCGGGCAGCACGGTCGCCGGGGCAGAACCCACCGGAGCCGCCGACCCGAGGCCACTACACTCCGGCGTCTCACTACGGGGCGTAGCGCAGCCTGGTTAGCGCGCAAGCTTTGGGTGCTTGAGGTCCCCGGTTCGAATCCGGGCGCCCCGATCGAGTAGCCTCAGGCGCCGGCATGGCCGATGTCGAACCGCTGCGGGCGCTGCACTACGACCTGGACCGGACCGGGGGCCTCCAGAACGTCGTCGCTCCCCCCTACGACGTGATCGACGCCGAGCAGCGGGCACGCCTGGAAAGCCGATCCCCCTACAACGTCGTCCAGATCGACCTTCCGACCGGCGAGCACCCCTACGAGAGCGCGGCCAGGCTGTTCGAACAGTGGCAAAGCGAAGGCGTCATCGTCCAGGACGACGAGCCCGCGATCTACGCCCTCGAGCAGCAGTACTCCGGCCCCGACGGAACCCCCCGCACCCGGCGCGGCTTCCTCGCGCGCGTGCGCGTGGAGGAATATGGGCCAGGACGGATCAGACCTCACGAGCGCACCCACCCGGGCCCCCGGGAGGACCGGCTGAGACTGACCCGCGCGACCAAGGCCAACCTCTCCCCGATTTTCTCCCTGTTCGACGACCCGGAGGGCACGGCCACCGCACCTCTGCACGACGCCATGAGCGGCGAGCCATTCGGCCAGGCCACCGACGAGGATGGCACGGTCAACCGGATCTGGCGGATCACCGACCCCACCACGATCGAGAAGATCACGGGCGCCCTCATAGACACCGAGCTTCTCATCGCCGACGGCCATCACCGCTACGAGACCGCGCGCGTGTACGCGGAGGAGATCGGCGGCGAGGGACCCCAGCGCTACGTCCTCATGGACCTGGTGGCGCTCGAAGACCCCGGACTCACGGTCTTCCCCACGCACCGACTCCTGAGAAATCTCCGCCCCGACCAGCACGAGACGCTCGCTAACGCCATCCGCCGCGACTTCAACTTAGAGCGGCTCGAGACCACCGCCGAGCTCGCGCCGCCGGCGAGCGACCGCATCACCTTCGGCTATATCGACTCGCACCTGAGACAGCCGTTCAGACTCACGCTCAAGGATCAGGCGATCGCCGACAAAGCCCTCGCAGACCATGCCGCGCCCTACCGGCGCCTCGACACGGCAGTCCTCGAGGCGCTGATCCTCAAGGGCGCCCTCGGGATGACCGACGAGGACATCGATCACCTCGAAGGCCTCGGCTACGCGCGCGACTTCGACAACGCGCTCGAGCTCGTACAGAACGGCGAGTACGACGTCGCCTTCTTCGTCGCGCCGACGCCGATCGGGCGAGTCCGGGAAGTGGCGGCGGCCGGCGAAAGCATGCCGCCCAAATCGACGTACTTCTTCCCGAAAGTGCCGACCGGGCTGGTCTTCAACCGGCTCGACGGATGACCTGACCCAACGTCGATTCATGCCGTGAACCGACGCTAGGATGAATTGCAACGAACACCTTCGACCAGCGGGGACCACAGAGAGATGAAGGCCACTGCCCGACGCAGCGCACGGAACGCATTCACGCATCGGATCGACATCCGGGGGCACCAGCTACTAGCCGACGAGCCGCCCGAGCACGGCGGGGACGACGACGGCCCCAGTCCTCAGGAGCTGCTGGCGGCGAGCCTGGCGTCGTGCACCGCGGTCACGATGGAGATGTACGCCAAGCGCAAGGGATGGGACCTCGGTCCGGTCGAGGTTCAGTGCGAGTACGCCCCGGCCGACCGCGGCTGCAACACCACGTTCAAGCTCGTCATGCGGCTCCCGAGCAGCTGCACCCAGGAGCAGATCGACAAGCTGCGCGTCATCGCGGCCAAGTGCCCGGTGCACCGGACGCTCGACGGCGAGGTCAGCTTCGACGAGCGGATCGAGCTCGTCGAGACCGCAGCCGCGTAGGACCGAACCTCAGTCGACCACCGAGGCGCCCGCGGCGCGCAGCTCCTCGACGGCCCGCTCGCCGTCTCCCGGCGCCACCTCGACCGCGCGCGTGGCGCCCCGATGGACGGTCACCTCGAACCCGGCCCGCCGGGCATCGAGCGCGGTCGCCTTGACGCAGTAGTCGAGTGCCAGCCCCACGACGTCCACGGCGTCGACGCCGCGATCGCGCAGGAGCTGTGAGAGCGGGGTCCCCTCGAAGCCCGAGTAACCCTCCTGATCGGGCGCCTGCCCCTTGTCCACGACGGCGTCGATCAAGTCCCGGTCGACCCCCGGATGCAAATCCGCCCCGGGCGTCCCGGCCACGCAGTGCACCGGCCAAACCCCGCCCCGCTCAGCGAACGACCCATGATCGGCGGGGTGCCAGTCGCGGGTTGCGACGACGAATCGGGCCTCGCGCGCCATGGCATTGATCGGCTCCACGACCGCGTCCCCCTCGGGTACGGCGAGCGCGCCGCCGGGACAGAAGTCGTTCTGCACATCGACCACGATCAGGGCCCGCATCGCCTCGCCAATATAGTCAGCGAATGCTGTCCGGAGACAACCACCTCCATGACAAGCTCAGCCGGGTCCTGCTCTCCACCGAGGACGCCATCGCCCTGGAGGTTCGGGGCGCCGTGAACGCCGCCGTGCTCGTGCCGCTCTACCTTGACCGCGGCCGCCTGCACGCCGTGTTCACAAAGCGCCAGGACGACCTCCGCCGCCACCCGGGAGAGATCTCGTTTCCGGGCGGGCGCTACGACGAGGGCGAGCCCGACCTCCGGGCGACAGCCCTGCGCGAGGCCAACGAGGAGATCGGGCTGCCCGAGGACGCCGTCGACGTGGTCGGGGCGCTCCAGCCAACTTCGACGATCGCGACCGGCTACGCCGTGTATCCGTTCGTCGGTCTGATCGCGGCCGGCCGGACGTGGACGCCGAGCGCAGGTGAGGTGGCCGAGGTCCTCGAGCTCCCGCTCGACGCGCTGCTGGCCGGTTACGCGCGTCGCCGGCTCATCCGGCGCGGCATGCCGATCCGGACCGACACTTACATGGTGGGCGATCACCTCATCTGGGGCGCCACGGCCCGGATCCTGGCCGACCTGTTCGACCGGATCGGGCCGTTGCTGACCGGTGAGGAGCCGAAGCGGCGGGTCAGCCCTTCTCGATCGGCACGTTGACCAGGTTGCCCCACTCGGTCCACGACCCGTCGTAGTTCTTGACGTTCTGCTCGCCGAGCAACTCGTGGAGCACGAACCAGGTGTGCGCCGAGCGCTCGCCGATCCGGCAGTACGAGATGATCGGCTCGCCGTTCAGGACTCCCTTGCCGCCGTACAGGTCGCGCAGCTCGTCGGCCGACTTGAACGTCCCGTCTTCCCGGACCGCCTGCGCCCACGGGATCGACTTGGCGCCGGGGATGTGGCCGGCGCGCTGGGCGCCCTCGCTCTCATAGCCGGGCATCGCGATCAGCTCGCCCGAGAACTCCTGCGGAGAGCGCACGTCCACCAGCTGGTGGGCGTCACCCAGCGCCGCGAGCACTTCGTCGCGCTTGGCGCGGATCGACTCGTCGCCCGGCTTCGCGGTGAAGGTGGCGGCCGGGTAGCTCGGAAGATCGGCGGTGGTGGGCCGGCCCTCGGCGATCCAGCGCTCGCGCGGACCGTTCAGAAGCTTGACGTTGTCGTGACCGTAGTACTTCAGGTACCAGTACGTATACGCGGCGAACCAGTTGTTGCGGTCGCCGTACAGGATCACCTGGTGGTCGTTCGAGACCCCACGGGCAGCGAACAGCGCGCCGAAGTCATCGGGCCCGAGAAAGTCGCGCTTGACCTGGTCCTGAAGGTCCACCCGCCAGTCGAACCCGATCGCCCCCGGGATGTGGGCCTCCTTGTACAGGCCCGGGTTCTCGTCGACCTCGACGATCCGGATGGTGTCGTCGTTCAGGTGCTGCTCGAGCCACTCAGGCTCGACGAGCACGTCGTTTGCGTAGTCAGCCACGTCGCGCCTCCAATAATTTCCGATCGACTTTTATCTATTTTGTGTTTTCAGTTTATCGCGGGCCTACCGGCACGCCATCGAGCGTGCTGTGGACGGCGGCCACCGCCGCAGCCGTCCACGCGACGGTGATCGGCGAGGGCCGGCGCCGAGCAGCGCATACGGGATCCGGGAGTCCTCGCAGCGCTTCCGTACGAGGTCGGCACCGGCCGCCAGCACCTCCCGATCGACCGAGCCGGACGCCTCGTACACGATGCCGCGTACCGTGGTATCGAGCATCCGCGCCAGCAGCATCTCGAGCCGCGTGCCATGCAGTGCGGCGAGCTGCGCCGGGGTGCCCTCGGCCGAGCCGAGGAGCACGCACGCCACGCTTACGTGCTCGAACGAGCGCACCAGCGTGCCGACCACGTCCGGATCGCCCACCACCGCCTCCGCCCCGGCCGCCTCGATCGCCGCGAGACCTGCCGGCGAGCGCGTCGTTCCCCGGACCGCATGACCCTGCCCAACCAACTTCCGGGCGAGCGCGCGTCCGCGGCAACCGCAGCCGATGATCAGGCAGCGGGCCAACGCCGCCGGGCCTCGTCGCGCTCGCGCGCCACTTCGGCCTCGACCTGTTCGGCCGTGACCTCCGGCTCACCGCGCGCCCGCTTGCGCGCGTTGTGAGCCGACAGCATCTGGTCGAGATCCTCGGCCTCGAGCGCCTCGCGCTGTTCGGCCAGCTCACGCGCCGAGCGGAGCCCCAGCTGCTCGAGTCCTGAGCCGGGGTAGTAACGGCCGAGCAGCCACAAAGCGAGCACCACGGCGGCCAGGCCGCCCACCACTACGAGCGTAAACGGGTCCACCGTTACGGAGTCTAATCGGGCAGCGCAACTTCTTCCGGGGTGCCGTGTTTTCAGGGGCGTTCATCGCCGCCGCCTGGTAGGGAGCCGGGAATCCAGCGGAGGCACCACACCACACCACGCTGGAAAGGAGCGCTAGATGCGCCCACGTTTCGCCGTGCTGGCGATCGTGGTGACCACGCTCTCGGCGGCCGTCGCCCCGAGCGTCGTCAGTGCTGCCCCCAGGCATAACCGCGGTCTCACCATCAATGCCATTCCCAATCCGATCGACGCCGGAGAGGGTGTGCTCATCTACGGTCACCTGAACGTCCCGCCGGTGGGCGGTCAGACGATCGTCCTGTATCACCACCTGGCCGGCTCGGGCCTCGGTTATACGCACGTGGGTCAGACGACGACCGACTCGCGCGGGTTCTTCGAATTCACCCGCGAGGAGGACGTGGTGATGACCAACCGCAGCTGGTTCGTGCGTGAGGCGGGCATCCACCAGATCCACAGCCGCACGGTGTTCGAGCGGGTCGCGGCACTGGTCAGCCTCACCGCCAGCGCCACCACCGCCGTCACGGGGCAGCCCGTGGTCTTCACGGGGCACGTCGACCCCAGCCACGCCGGGGAACGCGTCGTTCTGCAGGAGCAGACCGCCTCGGGCGACTGGCGTGGTCTCAAGAGTGCCCGCCTCGACGGCGGATCGAACTACTCGATCACCAAGAGCTGGCGATTCGCGGGTGATCACACCGTCCGCGTTGTGTTCCCGAGCGACGCCCGCAACATCCGCGGGACGGCGAACCCGGTGACGGTGGCCGTTCAGCAGAAGCAGATCCCCGGATTCTCGATCGCGAGCTCCGATCAGCTGATCTCCTACGGCCAGACCGTGGTGATCTCCGGTGTGCTCGATCAACCGAGCGGCTCCGCGACGACACCCGAGCCCAGCACTCCCGTGACCCTGTGGGCCCGGAACGCGTACCAAAGTCAGTTCACTCCGGTCGCCGACACGACCACGGGTTCGGATGGCAGTTACATGTTCGCGCCCCAGGCACCCAGCTACAACACGGTGTACCAGGTCCGCACCACGCTGGCCCCGCGTCGTCATAGTGCCGTGCTGTTCGAGGGTGTGCAGGACGTGCTCACGTTGACACCCAGCGCGACAACCTCCGAGGTGGGTGGACAGGTGACGTTCACCGGGACGGTATTGCCGGACAAGGCGGGTCAGGTGGTTTACCTGCAACGCCTCGGCGCCGACGGTGACTGGCACAACGAGGAGATCCGCCTCGTCACCAACGCATCGACGTTCCAGTTCGGCTGGACGTTCGGGAAGGCGGGGACCTACCAGTTCCGCGCCCGGATCACCGCTGGTGGCGGGAACGTGGGCGGCGCCTCCGCGCCGGTGACCATTCAGGTCTCGCCCGCGACCAACCCCGCGACGCTGCCGCCGGCTTCCTAGCCTCCGGAGCGCCTGCCGGCCCCCGTCGCCACCACGCGGCGGGGGCCGGTCCGGTAGCGTCCCCCGCCATGGACTTCGAGCTCAGCGACGAGCAGCGCCTGGTCCGCGACACAGCGCGTGACTTCACCGACAACGAGATCGTCGAGCGCGCTCGAGAGAACGATCGCAACGAGCACTTCGACCTCGACCTGGTGGCCAAGATCGCGGCCCAGGGGTATCTCGGCGCGATCGTTCCGCGCGAGTACGGCGGCGCGGGGCTGGATTATCTGACCTACGGCCTGATCGTGGAAGAGATCGGCCGCGGCGACTCGGCGATGCGGACCGTGGTGTCCGTCCAGACCTCGCTGGTCTGCTCCGCGCTGGTTCGCTGGGGCACCGAGGAGCAGAAGCAGCGCTACCTGCCGAAGCTGTGCTCGGGCGAGTGGCTCGGCTGCTTCTGCCTCACCGAACCCGACACCGGCTCGGATGCCGCGAATCAGCGCACGCGGGCGATGCGAACAGATTCGGGGTGGGTGATCAATGGGGCGAAGATGTTCATCTCGCTGGGCAACCACGCCAAGCTCGCGCTGGTCTTCGCCCAAACGGATCCGGACCAGGGTCACCGTGGCCTGGCCTGTTTCCTGGTCGAGACCGACCAGCCCGGCTACCAGCCCCAGGAGGTGCATCACAAGCTCGGTCTGCGCGGCTCGGACACCGCCGCGATCTCGCTCGACGACGTCGAGGCGCCCGAGGACGCGATGCTCGGCCAGATCGGGGACGGCTTCAAGGTCGCGATGAGCTCGCTCGACTCCGGGCGCTACAGCGTCGCCGCCGGTTGCGTCGGCATCTGCCAGGGCTGCCTCGACGCGTCGGTTCGCTACTCGAAGGAGCGCCAGCAGTTCGGCCGGCCGATCGCGGCCTTCCAGCTGGTCCAGGAGATGCTCGCCGACATGGCGCTCGAAACCGACGCCTCGCGCATGCTCGTGTGGCGCGCCGGCTACCTCAAGGACCAGGGCAAGCCGAACACCACCGAGACTTCGATCGCCAAGCTGTACGCCACCGAGGCCGCGGTCCGCTGCGCGAATTCGGCGATCCAGGTGCACGGCGGCTCGGGCTACGTCGACGACTATCCGGTCGAGCGCTACCTGCGGGACGCGCGAGTCACCACCCTGTACGAGGGCACGTCCCAGATCCAGAAGCTGATCATCGGACGTGCCTTGACCGGAGTCAACGCGCTCGTCCCAGCGTGAGCGGCGCCGTCGATCCGCCGGCGACGATCGGAGTCGCCGGCGCGGGCACCATGGGCGCCGGGATCGCGCAGCTGGCCTGCCTGTCCGGCGCGCGGACGCTGCTGCACGATCCGCTTCCAGACGCGCTGGATGCCGGGCTCGAGCGCATCCGAGCCCACCTCGACCGCGGCGTGGAGCGGGGCCGCCTCACCGCCGAGGCGGCGTTGCAGGCCGGCGACCGGCTCGAAGCGGCGCCGGCACTCGAGGACCTGGCCCCGTGCCAGCTCGTGATCGAGGCCGCGCCGGAGCGCCTCGAGATCAAGCGCGAGCTGTTCGCACGCCTGTCCGACGAGATCGTCGCCGAGGACTGCGTGCTGGCCACCAACACCTCGTCGCTGCTCGTGACCGCGGTGGCCGGCGCGGCGAAGCGGCCCGAGCGCGTCGTCGGCATGCACTTCTTCAATCCCCCGCCGGTGATGCGGCTGCTCGAGGTCGTCGCCGGGGAGCAGTCCTCGCCGACGGCGATCGCGCGGGCGCGCGCGGCCGGCGAGGCGATGGGCAAGGAGGTGATCACCGCCGCCGACGGACCCGGCTTCCTGGTCAACCGATGCAACCGACCGTTCGCGCTGGAGGCGCTCAAGCTCCTGGAGGAGCGCGTCGCGCCGCTCGAGGAGATCGATCGCATCTGCCGCCTGGGCGGCGGGTTCCGGATGGGCCCGTTCGAGCTCATGGACCTGGTCGGGGTCGACGTAGGGCTCGACGTGTCGCGCTCGTTCTACGAGCAGAGCTTCGGCGAGCCGCGCTGGCGGCCGTCCCCGATCGCGGTCCGAACCGTCGCCGCCGGGCGGCTCGGTCGCAAGTCGGGGCGCGGCTATTACGACTACGCGGAGGGACCCGGTCGGCACCGCCCGCCGGACCCCGAACCGCTCGAAGCCGGCGGCGGAGACGGATTGATCGTGATCGCCGGCCACTCGCCGCTCGCCCACGCGCTGGTCGATGCGGCCTCCGACGCCGGGTGGGAGATCGCCTCTCCCGAGGACGCGCAGGGACGCGAACCTCCATTCCTCATCCTCGACCTGAGCTTGAGTGATGATCTCGATGCGCCGCTCCAGGGCGGTCCGCAGGCGATCGCGTGCGTCGCCGGCTCGCTCACGATGCTCGACCCAGGCGGTGGCGCGGTCGGCTTCCACGCCCTGCCGCCGCTCGAGGAGGCAACGCTCGTGGAGCTGACCCGCGGCCCCGACAGCGCCGAGTCGGCGGTCCTCGCCACCGAGCGATTCTTCGCCACCCTCGGCAAGCACACGACCTGGGTAGCGGACGCGCCCGGGCTGGTGCTCGGCCGGATCGTCTGCCAGGTGATCAACGAGGCGGCATTCGCCGTGGCCGGCGGCGTCGGCACTGCCGCCGACGTCGACGCCGGGATGGTCCACGGGCTCAACTACCCGCGCGGCATCCTCGGCTGGGCCGACGTGATCGGCCTCGACCACGTGCTCACTGTGCTCGACGCCCTGTTCGAGGAGCTGCGCGAGGACCGCTATCGGGCCGCACCGCTGCTGCGGGCACTCGCGATGTCGGGCCGCCTCGGCTGCCCAACCGGCGAGGGGTTCTTCGTTCACCCCGAGGACGACTAAGCCGATGGTTTCCCGGGTATTACGCCGCCGGGGTCCGCGGGAGGACCGCTATTTGCGCAGTATTTTGCCGCCCGCGACATTTTCGCATCACTTTTGCCCACCAATTGGCCATTTAAGCTAGCCCGCCGGTGTAGGCCAGGGCCTGACCGCCGATGCTCACCCCGATGCCGACCCCTCGCCAAGGTTTGATAGCAACCCTGAGGGATCGGAACCTTCGTATGGTCAAGGCGGCAGCCTGGGCGTTGACGGCTCTCGCGAGCGGCGCGCTCGCGATCGTGCCCGTGACCTCCGCCACCGCGGCGTCGGCCAAGCCGACCGCGGCCAAGCACCATCGCGGCCACCAGCGCCACGCTCGAGCCGACGCGGGCTGCGCCGGCGCCAATGCGTCGGTCGGCAACACCTCCCCGGCCGTGCTGCGCTCCGCCGTGGTCTGCCTGATCAACCAGCAGCGATCGCTCCATCACCTTCCACCGCTGCAGTCCTCGCCGCCGCTCAACCACTCGGCGCAGGACTGGACCAACGTGATGGTCAACAGTGACGAGTTCACCCACGGCGCCAACTTCGCCGGGCGCATCAGCGCCGCCGGCTACGTCTGGCGCTCGGCCGGCGAGAACATCGCCACCGGCTACTCGACCCCCCGGACCGTCGTCCACGCCTGGATGGCCAGCGCCGGGCACTGCCAGAACATCCTGAACCCCACCTACCGGAACGTCGGCACCGGCATCAGCCCGCATCCAGTCAAGGGGTTTGCCAACGGCTTGGGGACGTGGACGCAGGACTTCGCGCTCGGGATGCACCAGTCCGCGCCGTCGGGCAACACCGGCCCGATGGACGGCTGTCCCTATTAGGCGTACGCGTCGGCCGGTAACCGCATCCGCTCGCGCTTGCCGCGCGCTCGGCATCCCTGCCTCGCTCGATGCGCGGCGCGCGAGGTCGTCCGGATGGCCGGCGCCGCTCCGCTCCTAAGAGTCCACGGAGACCGCTCCGCTTCGCCGGCAGTCACCACGGCCTGGCATCCGGCCAGGCCAGGCCGCGTCTAGGCCTGCGCCGCCGCGCCGGCCGTCTCGGCCATCGGGAACGGCGTATCGCGCAGGTACCACTCGGCATCGAGCGCCGCCTGGCACCCGGACCCGGCCGCGGTCACGGCCTGCCGGTAGGTGTGGTCGACCAGGTCACCCGCGGCGAACACGCCGGGGACGCCAGTCAGCGTGGACTTGCTCTGGGTGACCACGTACCCGGCCGCGTCGATCTCGACCTGGCCGGCGACGAGCTGTGACTGCGGGACGTGGCCGACGGCGATGAACGCACCCGTGACCTCGAGGTCGCGGGTCGACCCGTCCTCGGTGTTGCGCAGCCGCGCCACGCTCAGTGACCCGTTCTCGCCGGTGAACTCCTCGACGGCGTACGGCGTGATCCAGTCGATGTTGGGGATTGCCCTAGCGCGCTCGAGCATGATCTTCGAGGCCCGGAACTCGGGCCGGCGGTGGACGATCGCGACCTTGGAGGCAAACTTGGACAGGAACATCGCCTCCTCCATCGCGGAGTCGCCGCCCCCGACGATCAGCGTCGGGGCCTGGCGGAAGAAGGCGGCGTCGCACGTCGCGCAGTAGCTGACCCCGCGGCCGGAGAGCTCCATCTCGCCCGGGACGTCCAGCTTTCGATGCTGGGCACCCATGGCCAGGATCAGCGCGCGCGTCACGTGCATCTGATCCCCGGTCCAGACCTTGTGCAGCCCGCCGTCGGGCGAGATCTCGATCTGGGTGACGTCGTCGGTCTCGAGCCGCGCTCCGAAGCGCTCGGCCTGATCGCGGAACCGCTGCATCAGCTCCGGGCCCATGATCCCGTCGGGGAAGCCCGGATAGTTCTCGACGTCCGTGGTCTGCTGGAGCAGGCCACCCCACGCGAACCCCTCGACCACGAACGGCTCGAGGTTGGCGCGGGCGGTGTAGAGCGCGGCGGTGTACCCGGCCGGACCGCTCCCGACGATGATGACGTTCTCGACGTGTTGATCTGTCACTTCATTAAGTATAGGGACTCGACGCCCCTAAAGCTAGGCTACGTCGCGGGCTCCGACGCGCCGCGGAGCATCGTTGCCGGCTCGGTGTTCCAGCGCTGGACCGTCCGCCTGAGCTGCAGGTACGCCACGGCGCCTGGCAGGGTGGGCAGCCAGAAGGCGAAGGCGCGGTAGGCCAGGACCGAGATCACGGACAGTTCGACGTCGACCCCGAACGCGGTGAACGCGCCGATCATGCCGCCGTCGACGCCGCCGATCCCGCCTGGCAGCGGCAGGGTGTTGCCGAGCATCCCGAGGAAATACGACATCACGATCACACCTTTCGGCGGTGAGGCGCCGAACGCGTGGAAGCACGCCCAGAGCACGGCGATGTCGAACCCCCACCAGGCGATCGCCCCCAGCAGGCTCGGGTCCCGCGCGCGCACCAGCTCGATCGCCGTGCGCACCCCGCTGCTCGCCGTCGCCGACGCCGCGGCGAGGCGATACGCGAGACGTGAACCCCGGCGCCGGCTGCTGGCCCACGGCCCGAGCATGCGTTGCACGTCGTCGGGCAGCGCCGCGATGCCCAGGAACAGAACGATCACCACCGCGCCGAAGATCGCCGGCACGACCGTGATCGCGAACGATCCCCCGCCCGGGATCACGCCCAGATACAGGCCGACGCCGTCGATCACCAGCGTGACCATGTACACGCCGTAAAGCAAGACGAGAAAGGCGATGATCCGGCGGGCCACGTCTCGCGCCGGCATCCCCGACCGGCGCACCGCCCACGCCGTCAGGGCGATCCCGCCCGCGCCCGCCGCCGCGAACAGCCGCGTCGCGGCCAGGCTGGCCATCGTGATCTGATAGCTCTCGGTCCAGTTGATCCGGGACCGGCCGCGGATGAACACGCCGCGGAACAGCGCGACGTATCCGAAGAACGAGCAGATCTCCAGCAGGAACGCCAGGGCGAACCACCACCCGTTGCCGTGCTGGATGCGGTTCCAGGTCTCGTGCAGCCCGAGCAGCTTCGGCAGCACGAAGTAGAGAAACGCGAGCACCGAGGCGACGAACACCACCGCGGCGATGAGTCGCCCGCGGGTGAACCGCAGCTTCGGCATCTCGTCCCCGCCGGACGTCCCGCGCCCGGCCACCGCATCCGTCTGCCCCCCCGGTACCTGGCTCGTCCGCTCCGCCACTAATCCGCCGCGCGCGACTCGAGGGCCTGGAGCGCCGCGGAAAGGCGCTTGTAAAAGGGCGTGAGGCGTGGCGCCGCGAACCGGACGCTCTCGGCCAGCGCCGCCCCGCCGATCAGGTCGACCGCGTAGTGCTCGCCCAGGTAGACGAGCGCCAGACCGAGGGTGAGCGCATACGTCCAGCCCACTGCTCCGGCCACCGGGCCGACCTCCGATAGCAGGTGTGCGCCCATGAGTGACGTGGCGAAGTGCAGCGACGGCATGGCGGCAAGCGGATTTCCTCCCAGGACATCGTAGAGGGCGCCCCAGCGTTCGCCCCAGAACTGCTCTCCGTACTCGATCATCATCCGGCGGACGCGGAGCGGCTGCCCGTCGTCAAGCCGCCCGCGCGCCGCGGCCCACCACGGCGGCGCGGTCGGGATCGCCCAGTAGAACACCGCCCCGGCATCGAACACCGCGTACATCCGCGCCGCCGCCGCGGCCGGGAACCGCTCGGGCGTCCGCGACCACACGTACGCGACGGTCGCGTGCGGCACGAAGAACCACATCCAGTGGCACCAGACCAGCACGCGCTCGCCTCGTTTGATGTCGCCCGGGGCCGAGAACGCCCGCTGCAGGCGAAGCGTGGGCGGTACCCCGAGCCCGAGCGCGCGGTCGATGGCGATCGGGTAGTCGACCCGGACCCTCGCCGCCAGCGCCTCCGGATCGTCGTTCGGCATCTCATAGGCGGCGAGGTAGGCCCACATGTTGAGGATGCAGACGCCGGCGTCCCGCACGCGAGAGCGCGGAACCGCGACGCACAGCGCGGCGGGAGCGAGCCCGGAGCCGGCCAGGACCACGGGCCGCGGGATGCGCACGCGGCGGCGCACGACGGGCAGAGCAACTCCGGCCGCGACGAGGACCCAAGCCGTCGCTCGAATGCCCCTCGGTACGCGCAAGGGCGGCGAGTATATGGCGTGAATGCCCGGTCCTCCGGTCAGGCGCCGGACCGACCAAGGCGCGGGCGGCCGAGCTAATATGCCCGGGCCTTGCGATCCGACGCCTCCGACGCCAAGCGCCGACGCCGCACGCACCGGTTTCTGTCGGCGGCACTGGCGTCCTCGGCGGCGTCGCTGGCCCTGGCGCCGAGCGCGTTCGCGAACTTCGTGACTCCCAAGGCGGGCGGGTCCCCGAACGCCGATCAGATCCACTCGCTGTACCAGATCATCCTGTACATCGCGGCGGTGGTGTTCGTCCTCGTCGAGGGCGCCCTGGTCTACTCGCTGTACAAGTTCCGCGCCAAGAAGGTCAAGGTCGCGGCGCAGATCCACGGCAACACGCGCCTCGAGATCGGCTGGACGATCGGCGCCGCCCTGATCCTCGTGATCCTCACCGTGGTCACCTTCGTCAAGCTGCCCAGCATCATCAACCCGCCGAACTCGACCGCGCCGTTCCTCGAGTCGGCCCTGACCCAGCCTTCGCCGCCCAACGGTCACAAGCTCGTGATCTGCGTCCAGGGGCGCCAGTACATCTGGCGCTACGTGTACGGAGCGGCCTGCCAGGGCAACCCGTTCAAGTCCGACCTGCCCTACTCCTACCAGACGATGTACGTCCCGGAGGGCGTGACCGTGGTGCTGAGCATCACTGCGATCGACGTGATCCACTCCTGGTGGGTCCCCTCGCTCGGGGGCAAGGTCGACGCCGTCCCCGGCTACACCACCTACACCTGGTTCCAGGCGCGCGGTCCGGCGCTCTACCACGGCAACTGCGCGCAGCTGTGCGGCCGCCAGCACGCGGTCATGACCGCGCTGGTGGACGCCATGCCCCCGGCCCAGTACCAGGCCAAGATCGCCCAGCTCAAGTCCGACATCCAGCGGGCCAACTCCTCGGTGACGATCCTCCGCGCCTACCTGACGAAGACAGGAAACCTCTAGGAGACTGCGTATGTCGGTGATCACAGCGCCAGCGACCAGACCGGTCCCCCAGGTCACGACGCACGAGGTGCCCACGCCCCGTCGCACGCACCGCTGGATCGACTGGGTGGTGACCACCGATCACAAGAAGATCGGGATCATGTACCTGGTCACGACGTTCGTGTTCTTCTTCCTGGGCGGCATCGAGGCCCTGCTGATGCGCGTCCAGCTCTCGGAGCCGAACAACACGCTGCTGAGCGGCGAGCGGTTCAACCAGCTGCTCACGCTGCACGGGACGACGATGGTGTTCCTGTTCGTCGTGCCGGTGATGGCGGGCTTCGGCAACTACTTCGTGCCGCTGATGATCGGGGCGCGCGACATGGCGTTCCCGCGCCTGAACGCGCTCTCCTACTGGCTGCTGTTGCTCGGCGGGATCGTGTTCTACATCACGCTCTTCTACCACCCGCCCGAGGCCGGCTGGTGGAGCTACCCGCCCCTGTCGGAGATCCAGTACTCGCCGAGCGGGGGGCAGGACGCCTGGATCTTCCTCATCCACATCACCGGTATCTCGTCGCTGCTCGGCGCGATCAACTTCTACGCCACGATCGTGAACATGCGCGCGCCGGGGATGAGCTGGGGCCGCGTGCCCCTGTTCGTGTGGACGATCCTCGTCTACGCGGTGCTGCTGATCATCGCGCTGCCGGTGGTGGCCGCCGCGGTGACCATGCTCCTCACCGACCGGCACTACGGCACCCACTGGTTCGACCCGACCGCCCACGGCTCGCCGATCCTCTGGCAGCACCTGTTCTGGTTCTTCGGGCACCCCGAGGTGTACATCATGGTCCTGCCCGGGTTCGGGATCATCTCCGAGGTCATCCCGGTGTTCTCGCGCAAGCCGATCTTCGGCTACAAGGCGATCGCCGCGGCCACCGTGGTGATCGCGTTCCTGGCCACGCTGGTCTGGGCGCACCACATGTTCGCCTCCCCGGTGCCGATCGTCGTGCTCGGCTTCTTCATGCTGAGCTCGTTCCTGATCGGCGTCCCCACCGGGGTGAAGATCTTCAACTGGGTCTCCACCATGTGGCGCGGCTCGCTGGTGATGACGACCTCGCTGTACTACGCGTGCGGGATGATCGCGATCTTCCTGGTCGGTGGGATCACCGGGATCTTCCTGGCCGTGTTCCCGGTCGACTGGCAGCTCAACGACACCTATTTCGTGGTGGCCCACTTCCACTACACGATCTTCGGCGGGGCGATCTTCCCGGTGCTCGCGGGTCTCTACTACTGGTTCCCGAAGATGACCGGGCGGCTGCTCAACGAGCGCCTGGGCAAGATCTCCTTCTGGTTCACGTTCATCGGCTTCAATGCCACGTTCTTCGTCCAGCACGCGCTCGGTTTGTCCGGAATGCCGCGGCGCGTCTACCTCTACAACGCGAACCTGGGGTGGTCGACCTACAACTTGATCTCGACCATCGGCGCGTTCATACTCGCCACGGGGATCGTTCTGACGGTCATCAACGTGACGATGAACTACAAGCGCGGGGCGCTGGCCGGGCCTGACCCCTGGAAGGGCAACACCCTCGAGTGGTTCGTGCCGTCTCCCCCGCCGGTGAACAACTTCGACACGATCCCCCGCGTGAGGTCGGTCGAACCGATGCGCGACATCCGCCGTCAGGTGGAGCGGTCGACCGGGGTGACCCAGAAGACGGGCGGCAGCGAGCGGTTCGCCCGGGTCTAGCGGAATGAACCTCTCGTCCTCGGTCACCTCGGTCCGCTCGGCGCCGGCCGTCGGCGCGACGCGCCAGCTGGTGGCCGACTACTTCGAGCTGACCAAGCCGAAGGTCCAGACGCTGCTGCTGTTCACGACCATCACCACGATGGAGATCGCCGGCAACCCGCCGGTCTCGCTGATCGCGCTGACGTGCCTGGGCGGGTATCTGTCGGCCGGTGGCGCGGGAGCGATCAACCACTACTACGACCGCGACATCGATGCGCAGATGAGCCGGACCGCCACGCGCCCGATCCCCGCCGGGCGGATCTCGCCCCGCGCCGCGCTCGTGTTCGGCTTCGTCCTGTGCGCGCTGTCGTTCGCGCTGCTCGCCTCGACCGTGAACCTGCTGGCTGCGCTGCTCGCGCTCGGCGGGTTCGTCGGGTACGTCGGCGTCTACACGATCTGGCTCAAGCGCCGCACGGCGCAGAACATCGTCATCGGGGGCGCGGCTGGCGCCGTGCCCCCGCTGGTCGGCTGGGCGGCGGCCCGTGGCTCGCTGTCCTGGACCGCGGTCTACCTGTTCGCGATCGTGTTCTACTGGACCCCGCCGCACTTCTGGTCGCTCAGCCTGCTGATGAAGGACGAGTACGCCAAGGTCGGGATCCCGATGATGCCCGTCGTCCGCGGCGAGCGCGAGACCCGCCGGCAGATCCTGCTCTACACGCTGTTGCTGTACGCGGTCTCCCAGCTGCCGTTCTGCGCCGGCAAGTTCGGCGCCGCATACCTGGTCGGGTCGATCCTGCTCGGGCTCACCTTCATCGCCGGCGCGCTGCAGCTCATGCGCCGCGCCGACCGCCGCACCGCGCTGCGGCTGTACCTGTTCTCGCTGGCCTATCTCGCCCTGCTGTTCGGGACGATGGTCGCCGACGTGAAGCTGTAGCCTCCCGGATCATGGACCGCAAGCTCGCACGCAAGAACCTCCGCTCGGGCCTGATCGCCGGCGCGCTGTGCGCCGTGATGTTCGGGATCACCTTCGTGGCCTCGGCGATCTACGTCCACCCGTGAACGAGGTCGAGCACCCGGCTCCGGCGCCGCCGGCCGGCGAGGAGCTCCACCTTCCCGGGCCCAGCATCCTGCCCCTGGCAGCGGCGATCGCGATCACCCTGACCGTCGTCGGCACCACGATCAGCCTCGTCATCAGCGTCGTGGGCCTGGTGGCGCTGGTGATCATCGTGTGGCGGTGGGTCGGCGACACCCGGCGCGACATCGCCGAACTGCCCGAGGAACACCACTAGCCGCCTGTGCATGACGGTCGGCGGCGCGTCATGCCCACCGACGCGCCAGCAACGCGCAGTCCGCTCCTAGGAAGCCGCCCTGGCGTACGTCTCGCTCGGCGGGATCTCGCAGCTGGCGCCGTCGCCCGTCCACACCCGCACGATGTCGCGCATCGACAGGATGCCGGCCAGCTCGCCGCCGTTGACCACAACCAGGTGGCGGAACTTGCCCCGCACCATCGCGGCGGCGGCCTGCTCGAGTGACCAGTCGGGCGAGGCGAAGGTCAGGTCCGCGGTGAGGTGGTCGGACACCAGCTCCCGATCGGGGTCGTCGCCGGCCGCGATCGCGTTGAGTATGTCGCGCTCGGTGATCACGCCCGGCCCGGGCGCATCCGGATCGAGCACCACCGCGGCGCCCACCTTGCGCCGGCACATCGCCTCGGCCGCGTCGCGGAGCGTGTGGCGTGGGCCGATCGTCAGGACTGCCTCGGACATCCCCTCGCGAACCTGCATCACGCCTCCTGACTAGCTTGCAACAATTGCCTCAATACTAGAGAACGGCCGGCCCCGGGTCAGGACCATGCGTGTCTTATCCACACCTCGCCCGCGCTGCCGCCGGGGCGTCCTTCGTCGACCAGAACGCTTAGGATGCGGTCCGGAGTGACGCTCGAGGGCTCGCCAACTGAAGACCGCCTTGCGTAATCGGCCGATTCTGCAGATGGTCCTGATCGGGGTGATCGCCACGGCGATCTGCATCCCGCTCGCGCTCATCATCCCGTGGTTCCCGGCCAAAGCCTCGATCCAGGCGGGCAACATCAGGACGCTCTACACCGTCCTCCTGATCGCCACCGTGCCGATCTTCGTGCTGGTCGAGACCGTCGTCCTGTTCTCGGTCTGGAAGTTCCGGATGCGGCCCGGGCAGGAGGAGATGGACGGCCCGCCGATCCACGGCAACACCCAGCTCGAGGTCGTGTGGACCGCGGTGCCCGCGATCCTGATCGTGGCGCTGTGCACCTACGCCTACACCGTGCTGCGCTCCAACGAGGCCAACAAGACGAACGCGATGACCGTGAACGTCACCGCCCGCCAGTTCGCGTTCCAGTTCGGCTATCCGCGGGGGAACGGCAAGCAGGTCGTCTCGCCGGTCCTGTACCTGCCGGTCAACCAGCCCGTCGTGTTCAAGCTGCGCTCCTACGACGTGATCCACAGCTTCTTCGTCCCGAGCTTCTCCGAGAAGCTCGACGCGGTCCCCGGCATCGTCACCACGCTGCGCGTGACCCCGAGTGCACTCGGCACCTATCCCGTCGAGTGCACCGAGCTGTGCGGGGCGGGGCACTCGCTGATGCGTTCTACCGTCCGGGTGGTCAGCCCGGCGTCCTTCCACAGCTGGCTGCACTCCCAGAAGGCGAATGCGCCGCCGCCGGTCGGCACCCCGCCGCCGATCGTCAACGACGCGGTGCCCGGCTACGGCGCCGCCGCCGGGGGCGGGTCGTCCTCGTCCTCGAGCTCGTCGAGTTCGTCGAGCTCGTCGTCCTCGAGCGGCGGGTCGAGCTCGACCACGAGCGCCGCGGCCGGCAAGGCGGTGTTCACGGGCGACGCGGGGTGCAGCGGCTGCCACACGCTCGCGGCGGCGTCCGCCACGGGGACGGTGGGGCCGAACCTCGACACCATGCTGAAGGCCGACTGCGCGCTGCCGGCGTCCCAGAAGGTCCGCGGCACCACCCTGGCGCAATGCATCCGGACCGCGATCACCAAGCCCTACGCGTACCTGCCGAGCGGCTACAGCTCCGGGATCATGCCCGGCGACTTCGGAACGCGTCTGACTGCTGACCAGATCACGGCCCTCGTCAACTTCCTGTCGACGGCGGCGAAGTGAGCGACGGTCATGGCCCACCGAAAAGGTATCTTGCAGACGATGGCTCGCGGTCCTCGTAGCTGATGGCAGTCACGACGGCAGCTCACCACGCCCCGGTCGCGCGTCCGACGCGCGTCCCGCTCCCGCCGAAGCTCCGCGCTCCCGGCTGGTACCGGGCGGCCCTGGCCGAGGTCGTCGGGTTCGCGTTCGGGTTGGGCATCACCGTGCTGATCCGCTGGCTGATGCACGACCACCCAATCGTCGACGGCCACGCGATCACGATCGTCGAGCTGTTCGCCGTCCCTCTCTTCTTCCTGGTCGGGCTCGGCACCTGCGACTACTGGCTGTACTGGGCGTTCGGTCGTCCGACCCGGCCCGAGGACCACTCCGGGCATGGCGCCTACAGCTGGCGCGACTACTTCCGGGTGAACACCGACCACAAGGTGATCGGGATCCAGTACACGGTCACCTCGTTCTTCTTCCTGCTCGTCGGCGGGATGCTCGCGATGCTGATCCGCGCCCAGCTGGCCAAGCCGGGCATGCAGTTCCTGACCCCTGAGCAGTACAACGGCGTGTTCTCGGTCCACGCCACCGTCCTCATCTTCCTGTTCGTGATCCCGGTGTTCGCCGGGCTGGCCAACTTCGTGCTGCCGCTCATGATCGGGGCGCCGGACATGGCCTTCCCGCGGCTGAACGCGCTGTCGTACTGGCTGCTGCCGCTCGGCGGGGTGATCATGTTGATGAGCTTCCTCGCCCCCGGCGGCTCGTTCGCCTCGGGGTGGACGGCCTATGCGCCGCTGTCGACGACGATGCCGCTCGGCCAGCTGTTCTTCTCGATCGGCGTGCAGTTCGCCGGCTTCTCGTCGATCTTCACCGCGCTCAACTTCCTCGTGACGATCATCACGATGCGCGCGCCCGGCATGAGCTTCTTCCGCATGCCGCTGCTGGTGTGGGCCAACTTCTCGACCTCGCTGCTGGTCGTGATCGCGACGCCGTTCATCGCCGCGTCGCAGTTCTTCGTGCTGCTCGACACCGCGATGCACTTCCACTTCTTCGACGCGTTCGTCGGCAAGGACATCAACGGCAACGTGCTCATGTACCAGCACGTGTTCTGGTTCTACTCCCACCCGGCGGTGTACATCATGATGCTGCCCGGGTTCGGGATCATCTCGGAGATCCTCGCGGTCAAATCGCGAAAACCGATCTTCGGCTACCGGATGATGGCCTTCTCGCTGCTGGCCATCGTGGTGCTGGGCTTCACCGTGTGGGCGCACCACATGTTCGTCTCCGGAATGCAGCCGTGGATCCGGATCCCGATGATGATCACGACCGCGATCATCGCGATCCCCACCGGGATCAAGATCTTCTCGTGGCTGGCCACGCTGTGGCGCGGCGTGCTGCACCTGGACACGCCGATGCTGTTCGCGCTCGGCTTCCTGACCATGTTCACGCTCGGCGGGATCAGCGGCGTGATGCTGGCCATGATCCCGTTCGACATCCACGTCAGCCAGACCTACTTCATCGTCGCCCACATCCACTACGTGCTGTTCGGCGGCTCGCTGTTCACGATCTTCGCCGGCGTCTACTACTGGTTCCCGAAGATGACCGGCCGGATGTTCGACGACCGGCTGGGCAAGCTGCACTTCTGGATGACGTTCATCTTCTTCAACCTGACGTTCGGTCCGATGCACCTGATCGGGATCCAGGGCATGCCGCGACGCGTCGCTGAGTACGCCGAACGGTTCGCGGCCTGGAACCTGTTCATCTCGATCTCGGCCTTCATCCTCGGGCTGAGCACGCTGATCTTCCTCTACAACATGCTGGTCAGCTGGCGCGGCGGCCCGCGCGCGCCGGCCAACCCGTGGCGGGCGCTCACCCTCGAGTGGCAGGTGTCCTCCCCACCGCCGGTGTTCAACTTCGACGCGGTGCCCACCGTCGTGGGCGGTCCGTACGAGTACGGCGTCCCCGGTGCGGTGCACGGCATCTTCAGGCCCCCCGCCGAGGCGCAGAAGGTCAGTGCCGGCACGGGCTCGACGTCACCCACCCAGGAGGCGCATTAGTGGCCTCCTCGGGGGACGGCCCGAACATCGCCTCGAAGACGATCCTGGTCGTCGCCAACGAGACGCTCGGCGGCAAGGAGCTGCTCGACGCGGTGACCGAACGGTCCGACAGCGACACCCGCTTCATCCTGTGCGTCCCGCAGAACAAGCCGGGGGCGGGACTGGTGATCTATGACGAGTCCGTGTTCGACGCAGCGCAGGCGCGGTTGGACCTGGCGCTCGAAGTCGTACACAGCATGGGCATCCGGGCCATCGGCGAGGTCGGCGACCCCGACCCGTTCAGCGCCACCCTCGACGCCGTCCGCGAGTTTCGTCCGGAAGAGATCATCATCTCGACCTACCCCGAGTCACGCTCGGGCTGGATGCGACGGGACCTGGTCGAGCGCGTGCGGGATGCCACCGGGCTGCCCGTGACGCACATCGTCAACGACATCGACAGCGAGGGCCTGCCCTTCCACATCACGCTCGCGGTCGCCAACCGCACCGCGTCGGGCGACGAGCTGCTCGAGGCGCTCCAGGCCAAGGCCGAGGCCTTCTCGCAGCCCGACCTGCGCCCGCTGTTCATCATCGTCGTGCCCGCCGAGGGCGGCCAGGGCACCGCGGTGCAGCGCGCCCGCACCCGCCTCAAGCTGGTGCTCGACCGCTTGCACGTGCGCGGGCTGATGGCGGCGGGGATGGTCGGCGACCCCGATCCGTTCACGGCGATCACCAACGCGCTGCAGTACTTCCGCGTCGACGACATCGTGATCTCGACCTTCGCCGACACCAAGTCGGGCTGGCTGCGCTCAGACCTGATCGACCGCGTCCGACGCGCCACGGGCAAGCCGGTCGAGCACGTGGTCCACGACGAAGTTCCCTCGCCCACGGCCTAGGAGCCCGCATGGAAGCCGCGTCGATCGCCCACGAGCACCACGGACCGCCGCCCGCGCACCGCTCCTCGCGCGTGGAGGCGCCGACGCTTGGGATGGCGCTTTTCATCATCTCCGAGATCATGATCTTCGGCGCGTTCTTCACGGCGTACTTCTTCATCCGCATCGTGAACCCCGACCCCTGGCCGGCGCCCGGCACCGCGGTCCCCGAGGCGGTGGCGGGCATGAACACCGCCATCCTCCTGTCCTCTTCGCTCACGCTGCACTGGGCGCTCATGTCGGTCCGGAACGGCAACCGGTTCGGGCTGAAGGCCGGGATGGTGTCGACCTTCGCGCTCGGCCTGACGTTCCTGTTCGTTCAGATCAACGAGTACATCCATCTCGGCTGGGCGCCCCACGACTCGGCCCAGGCGACGGTCTTCTACTCGCTGACCGGCCTGCACGGAGCGCACGTGTTCATCGGCCTGTGCGCGCTCGCGATCGTGACCCTGCGCTCGTTCCGCGGCCACTACTCCGCCGAGCACCACCTGGGCATGGAGGTGCCAGGGATCTACTGGCACTTCGTCGACGCCATGTGGCTCGTCGTGTACACCGCGGTCTACATCCTGTAGGTCCGTGGTGGGCAACCCGCTGCGCTCCGAAGCCGCCGCCTTCCGCGTGTTGGTGTGGTTCGTCGCGGCGATCGCGGTGATCGTGGCGATCGTCCTGATCGTCCGCGCGCTGACCTAGCGCGTGCGTCAACATTGACACCGTGGGTCTGACCACACTGCCGTTCGCCGACGCCGGCGCGATCAACGGAATCGTCCCGTCGGTGATCGTCCTGCTCTGCTGGCTGCCCTACCACGGGCGCGTACGCACGCTCTCGCACCACCGCCGCGCCGTCCCGGCCTGGCGCCAGGCCTGCTTCGCCGCGGGGCTGATCACGCTCGCCATCGCGCTGAGCGCGCCGATCGACTCGCTCGCCGACGAGCTGCTCGTGGCGCACATGGCCGAACACCTGGTGATCGGCGACATCTCGGCTCTGCTGATCGTGCTCGGGCTGACCGGGCCGCTGCTGGCCCCGCTGCTCCGGGTGCGGTGGTTGGCGCCTTTGCGGGTGTTCGCTCACCCGCTGGTCGCCCTGCCCGCGTGGATGATCAGCTTCTACGTCTGGCACCTGCCGGCGCTCTACCAGGCGGCCCTGCGCCACAACGTGATCCACGGGCTGCAGCACGCGTGCTTCCTGGCCTTCGGGATCGCGGTGTGGATGGCGCTGCTCGGGCCGCTGCCCAAGCCGGCCTGGTTCGGGAATGCCGCCCGGCTGGCGTACATCATCGTGGTTCGCCTGGCCGGGACCGTGCTGGCCAACGTCCTGATCTTCTCCGGCACGGTGCTTTACCCGATCTACCGCGCCGGCGACGCGAAGTGGCATATCAGCCCGATGGGCGACCAGATCGCCGCCGCCGGGCTGATGATGGTCGAGGAGAGCCTGCTCACGATCGGGCTGTTCTGCTGGCTGTTCCTGAAGGTCGCCCGCGAGGCCGAGGAGCGCCAGACACTGGTGGAGGCCGCCGCGGCGCGCGGCGTCGAGCTCGACGAGCGACGCGCGGCGCGCGCGGTGGCGGCCGGGCGAGGCCAGGAGCTGTTGATCCGCGTCACCCGGGGCGGGTCCGCGGAGCTGGGACCGGAGCGCGCCGAGCTCGCCGAGCCCTGACCGCGAGCCGCCGGCGCACGCCGCCTCCCCTCGACGCGAGCGCTACCCCGAGGCCTGGGAGAGGAACGCCACCAGCGCCTGGATCTGGCTCGGGCTGAGCGTCTTCGAGAAGTTGTTCGGCATGATGCCGGCGCTGTACCCGGACGGGATGTACTTGTACGGGTCGGTGATCGCGGTCTCGATGCACTTCTGGAGCGTCGCGCCGCGCGCCTGCTGCGACGCCGGGGTGGCGCACGCGGCCTTCAGCGTGTTCAAGTTCGGCCCGACCGTGCCCGTCGTGCCGGCGGCGGACAGTGTGTGGCAGGAGCCGCACGATCCGACCCCGGTGAAGATCTGCTTGCCGACGGCCGGCGTCGGGTTGACCTTCTGCGCCACCGCGGCCGCCAGCGCGCCGGTGTCCTGGCCGGGCTTCGACGCGACCGCGGCCACGTAGGACGCCACGTCCTGCGCATCCTGGCCCTTGACCAGCATCGACGGCATCACGCCCTGGGTGTTCGGGAAGCCGATCCAGTAGCTGACCAGGCCCTCGATCGAGCTGCTCTTGACCCCGTCGATCCGGTCCTGGCGGAACGCATCGTCGAGGTTCGGCCCCACCGCGCCGGTGGTGTTGGCGTGGGCCAGCGTGTGGCACGAGCCGCACTTGGCGGCGAACAGCATCTTGCCGGCGACCAGGTTGCCGGTGGAGTGCTTGAGAGCGCAACCACCAAGGCCAACCATGATCAGGGCTCCGGCCATCAGCGTGGCGATGCGTCCCAGCGACTTGACCATACCTCGACGGGCCGCACTCTATCCAAGCCGTCGGCAGGGCGGCTCGGCGGCCGCGTGTCCGGGGCCTGCTATACGATGGCTCTCGTGAGGACGCGTCAGAAGTACCGGATGAGGACGCCATCGACCGGCCGGGAAGTCGTGATCGAGGCCGAGCCCGGCAAGACCTATCTCGATCGTGAGACCGGCGAACCGCTCGAGGTCGTCGCCGAGCTCCTGCCCCTCGCCCCGACGTCGTCCGAGCTGCCCTGGGCCGTCGAGAACCTTCGCTTCTGCAACTGGTGCGACCAGCTCTGCCAGAAGGACCTCAACGACTGCCCGCACTGCGGCCGGCGCATGGAGCCGCTCGACGTCTGAGGTTTCCGTTGTGACGCGCCGTTCAGCCGTACCGAGGAGCAACCCACTGGGCCGCATCGCCGCACTCATCGCCGTCGTCAGCGCGTGCGCCATACTCGCCGCCTGCGGAGGCGGCACGGCGACGACCGACACGTCCGGAGCGCCGCCCCTCACCGTCCCGACGCAGACGATCAGCGCCGCGCCGGCCACGACCAGCGGCGCGACCACCTCGACGACGAGCACGACGTCCACCTCGTCGTCGAACGGCTCGTCACCGTCGAGCTCCGCCTCGTCGGGCTCCTCGGGCTCGTCGGGGTCCTCGGGCTCGTCCGGCGGCTCCTCGGGCACGTCGGGCAGCAGCGGAAACTCGTCCTCCGGAACCTCGGGCGGCGGAACCTCAGGCGGCGGCACGTCCGGTGGCGCCACCGGACCCACCGGCGGCGGCGCGTCGCCAAACGGCGCAACGTCGGGCGGCAACACCTCCGGGTCGGGCTCCAGCGGCGGCGGCGCCGGGCTGCCCTAGCCGGCGGCGGCGCCGGGCTGCCCTAGCCGGCGGCGGCGGCGGATTGGCTTAGCCGGCGGCGGCGCCGGGCTGCCCTAGCCGGCGGCGGCGGCGGATTGGCTTAGCCGGCGGCGGCGCCGGGCTGCCCTAGCCGGCGGCGGCGGCGCCGGGCTGCCGCCGGCGGCGGGCTGGTCCAGCCAACACCAGCGGCCACCCCGCGTCGATGCACCGTTTTCCGGTGGCGAATAACGCCACACTCGCGGCCGACGGCTGGACGAGTGGGGAGATACTCGCCTATAGCGCGACTTTCGACCCACTCGCGCGGCGGACGGCCGCGAGTGGGGAGAAAGTCGGGCTCGCGTAGGCTGGAGTCGCCCCCGCCCGCCCGCGCGACCGGTTCGCGCCGCCCGCCCACGGCGCGAACGCGCCGCGGGCGGGCGCAAGCCCGACAGGCCACGTCCGCGCGAGGGCTACCCCGCGGACAAGCCCGACCGCCCTACTTTTTCTTGGTAGGCGGCGTAGTGGTCGTCGTCGGCGCGGGCGTCGGCACCGGATCGGTCACCTCGGTGGCGCTGTACTCCACCCGCGTACCGGGGTAGTCGCACACGTACCGGGTGTTCTGGCCGACCGTGACCTGGGCCTGGGTGCTCGCCGGCGGGCTGTTGCAGTTGCGGCTGCGGCTCTGCCGGTAGGCGAAGTGGTCGGTGTTCAGGTCGATCGAGAGAACCGGCGCCCAGGTGGGCGTCGTCAACGCGATTGTCTCGCCCCGGACGACCGGAATCGAGGTCGTGAGCGAGAACTGGGCGACCTGACCGAGGTACGGCTGGACGTCGACCACAGGGCTCGACGCTACGACCTGCCAGTTCCGCAGGTTCTTGGCCCCGACGAGCTTGAGCACCGTGAGCTCCACCTGGGCGTCGCCGCCATAGGTCTTGTCCAGGAACTTCACGTCGTTCGCGGCCGTTGTCGGGTTGGTCGAGAGCGCCGACAGGCCGACGGAGAAGGCGACCAGGCGGCCGGCCTGCTTGACCGTGGACGGGTAGGCGATGTTGTCCCGGATGGTCTCGAGCGCGGTGGCGCGGGTCAGGATGATCGTGCACTGCGCCGGCGCGACGCCCTTGGGACAGGCGGGCGCGACGAGCGGCGATGTGGTGGCGCCGAGTTCGACGATCGCGGCGTAAGCGGCGCCTGGAAGCAGCCCGCATAGCGCAACGACGCCGACAGTGGCCAACAAAGAACGTTTCATGTTCAGATTCAACACGAAGCCGCGGCGCCAGTTGCGCCGTGCCCGCACGCCACGCTCCAATTGCGCGCCGCAAACGGGCGAGTTGCTCCGAGCCGGCCGGTCCCGCGCGGCTCAGATCTTCGTCACGTTTACGGCCTTCGGTCCCTTCGGACCGGCCTCCTCCTCATACGAGACCTTCACACCCTCGGACAGCGAGCGATAGCCGTCCCCCACGATGCCAGTGAAATGAACGAAAAGGTCGCGCCCGCCGTCGTCGGGCGTGATGAAGCCAAAGCCCTTGTCGTCGCTGAACCACTTGACGGTACCCGTTGCCATGTACTCCCCTTGAGATGCCTGCTATCGGACACGCCGGTTCCGGTGCCCCGAGGGGCCCCCGAAACAACTCGGGGAAGGTAGCAAGGAAGCGCATCGCATGGGTTTCTGGAGTGATCCGCCCACCAGGACGGGTCAGCGCAGCTCGCGGGCGACCGCCTCGATCTCGGCCGGGTCGCCCCCGGACGGGATCCAGGGCAGCCGCAGCGGGTCGTCCTCGTAGCGCGGAATCACGTGCACGTGGAAGTGGAACACCGTCTGCCACGCCGCCGCTCCGCACGAGTTGAGCAGGTTGATCCCGGCGGGGGACAGCCGCTCGGAGACCCGGCGAGCGACCCGGTGCACGGTCGCCATCGTGGCCGCCAGGTCCTCGGACGAGATCTCGAGCAGATCCCGCGCGTGGTTGCGCGGCACGACCAAGAGGTGGCCGCGGGTGGCGGGGTTGATGTCCATGAAGGCGACGGTTCGCTCGTCCTCGTCGACCGTCTGCGACGGCAGCTCGCCGGCGATGATCTTGCAGAAGATGCAGTCAGGGTCGCGCACAGCCGTGGAGCCTAGCGAGGCGGTCGATCGCCGGTGGACCCACCCGCCGCGCCGACGCCCGCCAGCGACCGCGCGAACGCGATCGCCTGCTCACGCGAGGTGATCTCGCCGGCGAAGGTGGCCTCCTCCAGCTCGGCGAGGATCCGGCCCAGCTCGCGACCCGGGCGCAGCCCGACCGCCTCGGCCAGCTCGTCGCCCCGCAGCGGCGGCCGCGGCGGAACCGAGCGCCAGCGGAGCGCCTCGCCCAGCAGCTGACGCGCCAGCTCCAGATGACGCGCGATCGCGGCCTCCGAGCCCCGCCCTCGCGTGGCGAGCCGATCGGCGACGCTCAGCAGCGTCACGTCCACCTGGACGGGCTCGCACGCGCGCAGGTACCGGTAGATCGCGCGCCGCCCGAGCGGCATCTCGTGAACCAGGAAGCCCAGCCGCAGGTGATGACGCGTCAGCGCGGCCACGTGCTCGCGCAGGCGCTCGCTCGCGCGCAGCCGGGTCAGGATCGCCACCGCGGTGTCGGCCCCGGCCGCGTCGTGACCGATGAACGTGACGCGGCCCTCGGGCGTCACCCGCCGGGTGGCCGGCTTGGCCACGTCGTGCAGCAGCGCGCCGAAGCGCAGCGCCTGCCCGCGCGTGAGCTCGTTGGCGAGCGGCTCGGCCAGGAACTGCCGCACCACCGAGGCGTGCTCGCCGAGCCATTCCACCGACCCCTGGTCGAGCGCGATCGCCTCGGCCAGCACCAACCGCGTGTGCTCGTACACATCGAGATGGTGGTACGAGCTCTGCTCGATCCCGCGCATGGCGCTCAGCTCCGGCAGCACCACCTCGGTGGCGCCGACGGCGTCCATCAGGTCGAGTCCCGCGAGCGCCCCGTCGGCGATCAGGATGCGCTTGAGCTCTACGAAGATCCGCTCGGGCGCGACCTGGGCGAGCGCCGCTGACCCCCCGCGGGCGGCCGCCACCGAGTCCGCATCGACCGTGAAGCCCAGCTCGGCGACCAGTCGCGCCAGGCGCAGGACGCGCAGCGGGTCCTCCAGGAACGCGCGGGGAGACACCATCCGCAGCCTCCGGTCCCGCAGGTCGACCAGGCCACCGAACGGATCGACGTACGGCCCGCCCGCCAGCGGCTCGGCGATCGCGTTGATCGTGAAATCGCGGCCGGCCAGGTCGGACTCGATCGACCCGCCCACGACCGGCAGCACGTCGACCTGCCAGCGATGCTCGCGGTCGACCACGCGCCACACGCCGAACGCCTCGGACAGCGCGAACGCGTGGGCGTCGGTGGATCGCGCCAACGCGCGCGCCAACCCGCGCGCGTCGCCCAGAACGACGACGTCGTAGTCATCGGTGCTCCGCCCGAGCGCCCGATCCCGCACCGCCCCGCCGACCAGCCAGGCCGGCTCCTCGACGGCTGCCACCAACACCTGGAGCGGATCGCTCACGCCGGCTCCCCGTCGCGGTGGTAGACGCGCGGCACGCGACCCGACACCCCACACAGAATCTCGTAGTTGATCGTGTCGATCCGCCGCGCGAGCTCCTCGGCGGTCACGCGCTCGTCACCGTCGGGGCCGATCAGCGTCACGACGTCCCCGCACCGCACGGCATCCGGTCCAGACACCTCGACGGTGATGTTGTCCATGCTCACCGTCCCCACCAGCGGGTAGCGCCGACCGCCGATCAGGACCTCACAGTTGTTGCTGAGCGCGCGCCGGAAACCGTCGCCGTAGCCCAGAGGCACCGTCGCGACCCACGTCCCGACGTCGGTCGACCACCGGCGACCGTAGCCGGCGCTCTCCCCCGGCCGAGCCTCCTTCACCGCCGCGACGTACGACGTCAGCTCCATCGCCGGCTCCAGGCCGTGGGCGGACGGATCCAGATTCATCGGGTCGCCGCCGTACACCGCGATCCCGCACCGCACGAGATCGAAATGGCTGGCCGGCTCGCGCAGCGTCGCGGCGCTGTTGGCCGCGTGCACCACGATCCCGGGCCGGCGGCCGCGCAGCTGCCGCACGAACGGCTCGAACCGCGCCAGCTGCTCCGCCGTGAACTCCGGATCCTCGTCGGCGCTCGCGAAGTGCGTCATCGCCCCGGCCAGCTCGAGTCCCGGACCCCAGGCCGCGACCTGCGCGGCCACCTGCAGCGCATCGCCCAGCCCCCGCGTCCCGAGCCGCCCCATGCCGGTGTCGAGCTTCACGTGGACCCGCACCGCCGTCGCGCCCGCCGACCCGACAGCCTGCGCGACCTGATCCACGAATCGCGGGCTCCACGCCACCAGCTCGGCCCGAGCCGCGACGGCCACCGGGAGTTCCTCGTCGCTGACCGCGCCCATGACCAGCACGGGCGACGAGATCCCTGCGGCGCGCAACTCGGCCGCCTCGAGAGCCGTCGCCACCGCCAGCCACGCGGCGCCGCCGGCCAGCGCCGCGTTCGCCACCGGGACCGCGCCGTGGCCGTACCCATCTGCCTTGACCACCGCGCACAGCGCCGTCCCTGGGCGCACCGCCGCGAGCAGCCGCGCGACGTTCCGCGACACCGCCGCGAGATTGACTCGCGCCACCGCCCGCAGCGCCACCGTCAGGACTCCAGCGAGGCTCGCGCGCGCGGCAGCGCCGCGATCACGTCGCCCGCGATCACACCCTCGGGACCGATCTCACTCGCCGCCAGCTGCCCGGCGCGGGCGTGGACGAGCACGCCGGCGCACGCCGCCTCGAACGGATCCATCCGCTTGGCCAGGAACGCCCCGATCACGCCGGACAGGACGTCGCCCGTCCCCGCCGTAGCCAGCGCCGGGGCTCCGCCGCGGCTCACGCCCACGCGCCCGTCGGGCGTGGCGACCAACGTGTCATCGCCCTTCAAGACCACGACCGCGCGCGCCAAGGACGCCGCCTCGCGCGCGCTCGAGAGCCGCCGCGCCCCCACGGCTGCGCTGTCGGTCTCGAGCAGCCGGGCCAGCTCGCCCGCGTGCGGGGTGATCACCGTGGCGGCCGGGCGTTCGGCGAGCGAGCCCGGCGCGCCCGCGTGTGCGTTCAAGCCATCGGCATCGAGGACCATCGGCAGCGGAACGGCCCTCGCCACCGCCCGGGCGAACTCGAACGCGCCCGCCGCCCGCCCCAGCCCCGGCCCGAGCACGATCGCATCCGCCCGCTCGGCCCGCGCGAGCACCCGCTCAACCCCACCAGGCGAGAACGACCCGTCGACATCCGGTAGCGGCACGCTCATCACCTCGAGCAGGCGCACGCCGAAGATCAGACCCAGCGACGCGGGTACGAGCGCGGTCACGTACCCGGCGCCGGCGCGCATTGCCGACTCCGACGCCATCGACGGCGCGCCGGTGAGCCCGAGCGAGCCGCCGCACACCAGCACGCTGCCGGCCGCGAACTTGGTCGAGGATGCGCCGCGGCGGGGAATCCCATCGACGACCCGGTCGGAGATCAACCCGATCCGAGGCTCCCCGGGGCCACCAGCCGGGATCCCGATGTCGACCACTCGCAGCGAGCCGGCGTGCGCCTTGCCCGGATCGATCCACAGTCCGGGCTTGGCCGCGTGGAACGTGGCGGTGGCCCGCGCCATGACGGCCGCACCGACCACCTCCCCAGTGGACGCGTCGACCCCACTCGGGACGTCGCACGCGACCACCACCGCGCCGTCGGAGCCACAAGTGTTAATCGCGGAGATCGCGGAGGCAGCCGGCTCGCGCGGCTCGCCCGAGAACCCCGTCCCGAGGATCGCGTCAACGATCGCGTGCGCCTCCGTCAAGGCCGAAGCGGAGAACAAGGCCGGCGCCCGACCCGGGAGGCGCTCGAGATTCACCGCGGCATCGCCGCGGAACTCCTCGCCGGCCCCCAGCAGCAGCACGTCCACGTCGCGCCCCCGCTCGCGCAACACCCGCGCGGTGACCAGCCCGTCCCCGCCGTTGTTGCCCCTCCCGCACACCACGGCCACCCGCCCGGTCGGGGCCAGCTCACCGACGAGGTCGGCCAAGCCGGTGCCGGCCCGCTCCATCAAGTCGAGCCCCGGGATCCCGCGAACCCCGATCGCCCACTCGTCGAGCGCGCGTTGCTCGCCCGCGTCGGGGAGTGCGTCAAGCCAGTCCGGGAGCGTCACGCTCACGGAATCTAGCCGTCAGGCTGCGATCGCGACAGCGGCCGCGTCACGCCCGGTGTGGGTGAGCGAGATGACCACGCTCACGCCGAGCTCAGCGGCCAGCGCCGCGGCGGACCCGGACAGCCGCACGCTGGGCGGGCCGCCGCTCCCCACCACTTCGACCTCGTGGAAGTTCCAGCTTTCGATGCCGAGCGCCTTGGCCACCGCCTCCTTGGCGCAGAAACGCGCCGCCAGGTGCATGCCGGGGCGTGCCTGGGCGGCGGCGTAGGCCCGCTCGCCCTCGGTGAACAGCCTCTGAGCCAGCCGCGGAGTGCGCTCGAGCGCGTGCTCGAGCCGCTCGATCTCCAACAGGTCGATGCCGACCTTCACTCCACCGTGACCGTCTTGGCCAGGTTCCGCGGCTGGTCGACGTTCAGCCCGCGCCCGCGGGCGATGTGGTACGCCAGCAGCTGGAGCGGGATCACCGCCAGCAGCGGCGCGAGCATCCAGTGCGTCCGTGGCACGAAGATGACCTCATCACAGTGCTCACCGATCTGCTCGTCGCCCTCGGTCGCGACGGCGATCACCTTGGCGCCGCGGGCTCGGACCTCCTGGATGTTCGAGATCACCTTCTCGAGCACGGGCGACTCGGTCGCCACCACCACGACCGGCGTGCTCTCGTCGAGCAGCGCGATCGGACCGTGCTTCATCTCACCGGCCGCGTAGGCGTCGGTCGCGATGTAGGAGATCTCCTTGAGCTTGAGCGCGCCTTCCAGGGCGACCGGCAGCCCGACGTGCCGCCCGAGGTACAGGAAGAACTCCGCGTCGCCCACCGCGCGCGCGACCGCCTCGACCCCGCCCAGCTCGCGCTCGAACATCTCGCTGATCCGGTGGGGCAGGCGCTTGACCTCGCTGATCGTCTCCTTGAGCACGTCCGGCGCCATCGTGCCCCGCAGCTCGGCCATCCGCAGCGCAAGCAGGTACATCGCGACCACCTGGCTGACGAAGGTCTTGGTCGCCGCCACGCCGATCTCGAGCCCGGCGCGCGTGTACAGCACGCCGTCCGCGTCGCGCGTCGCCTGAGAGCCCATGATGTTGGTGATGGCCAGCACGCGAGCGCCGCGATCGCGCGCGATCCGCATGGCCGCCAGCGTGTCGGCCGTCTCGCCCGACTGCGAAATCCCGATCACCAGGTCGCCCGATCCCACGAGGGGGTTGCGGTAGCGGTACTCGGAGGCGATCTCGACCTCGACCGGCACGCGCGAGAACTCCTCGATCGCGTACCGGCCGATCAGCCCCGCGTGGTAGGACGTGCCGCAGGCGACGATCACGACCCGCCGCAGCGTGTGCAGCAGCTCGTCGTCGATCGGCCCGAGGTCCCCCAGGTCGATGCCCACTCCGCGCGCGGCGCGCTCGCCGATCGTCTCCGCCACCGCGTCGGCCTGTTCGTGGATCTCCTTGAGCATGAACGTCTCGAAGCCCTGCTTCTCGGCCGTCTCGGCATCCCAGTCGATCTCGACGATCTCGCGCTCGAGCGCCGCGCCGGCGGCGGTGGAGAACTCGACGTCGTCCGGACGCAACACGACGATCTCGTCGTTCTCGATGTACTGGACGTGGCGGGTGTGGCGCAGGAAGGCGGGGATCGCCGAGGCGATGAACTGCTCGCCCTCGCCGCGGCCCACGATCATTGGGCACTCCTTGCGCGCGCCCACGAGCAGCCCCGGCTCATCAGCGCTCATCGCGACGAACGCGTAATGCCCGCGCAGCTCGGCGTACGCGCGGCGCACCGCCTCGACCAGATCGCCGTGGTCGTAGTGCGCGACCAGGTGCGCGATCACCTCGGCGTCGGTCTCGGAGGTGAACCTCGCACCCTCGTTGATCAGGCGGCGCTTGAGCGCGACGTAGTTCTCGACGATGCCGTTGACGACGATGTGGACGCGGTCGGTCGTGTCGAAGTGGGGGTGAGCGTTCTCCTCGGTCACCCGCCCGTGGGTGGCCCAGCGGGTGTGACCGATGCCGGTACCCGGTTGCGGGCGCTCGGCCAGCGCCACGCCGCCGCCGGCGGACTCCGAGGAGGGCAGGCCGTTGGCGTGGATCGCGGTGCGCAGCGCGCTCAGGTTCCCGACCGCCCGCACCGCGTCGATCCGGTCGCCGTCGAGCACCGAGATGCCGGCGCTGTCGTAGCCGCGATATTCGAGCTTCTCGAGCCCGGCCAGCAGAACCGGGCGCGCCGGGCGCGGTCCCACATATCCGACGATTCCACACATGCGCCTGTACTTCCCCTTTCGCTGGCGAGCAAGTCGCTCAGTCCCAGCCCGGCTTACGCGGCGCCGGATCGTATCCTGACGCCTCTGCAGTGAACTAACGGACGATTCAGGTTCAAGTTCGCGGCGCCGCGACGGTCTCCTATGCCAGCGCCGTCTGCACGACTTCGCGCAGGCGGTCGCAGATCTCGTCGGTCTCCTCCTGGCTGGGCGCCTCCACCATCACGCGGATCAGCGGCTCGGTGCCGGAGGGACGGACCAGGACGCGACCGCGGCCGGTCAGCCCGGCGTGCTCGCGCGCGATCGCCTCCTCAACCCCCGGATCGGCGAGCGCGGCGGCGAGTCCGGCCCGATCGCTGGCGCGGATGTTGACCAGGCGCTGCGGAAGCTTCTCCATCGCGTGGCGCTCGACGAGGTCCCGGCCGCTCAGCGCCTCGAGCGTCAGCAGCGCACTGGCGATCCCGTCGCCGGAGGGGCCGAACCCGAGATCGATGATGTGGCCGGACTGCTCGCCGCCGAGCGCCCAGCCGCGCCGTCGCAGCTCGTCGAGCACGTAACGGTCACCGACGGCGGTGGTCGCCACGTCGATCCCGGCCACCTCCATCGCACGGTGAAACCCATAGTTGGTCATGACCGTGACCGCGACGCCGTTGCCGGGGAGTCGGCCCAGATCGCGCAGATGGGTCGCGGCCAGGGCCACCAGTTCGTCGCCGTCGACGACGACGCCCTCCCGGTCCACCGCGAGCACCCGATCGCCGTCGCCGTCGAACGCGAAGGCCAGATCGTGGCGCCCGCCAGCCATGCTCGCGACCACGCTGTCGAGGTGGGTCGAGCCGCACCCCTGGTTGATGTTCACGCCGTCCGGCTCGTCGGCCATCACCTCGAGGGTCGCCCCGAGGCGGCGGAAGATCTCCGGCGCCGCCTGGAACGTGGCGCCGTTGGCGCAGTCCAGCAGCACGCGACGACCGCTCAGGTCGAGCGCGGCGAAGCGCTGCTGCAACTGGTGCAGATAATCCTCCAGGGCGCCCTCGAACGGCCGGACGCGCCCGATGTGCGGCGGGGGCGGCGGGGGGGTGTCGAGCTCGGCCTCGATCGCGTGCTCGGTGTCGTCGTGCAGCTTGAACCCGTCCGAGGCGAACAGCTTGATCCCGTTGTCCTCGTAGGGGTTGTGTGAGGCGGAGATGACCGCGGCGAGGTGCAGCCCGTGACGGCGGACGAGCAGCGGCGCGGCGGGCGTCGGCAAGACACCGGCGAGCCACGCGTCGCCGCCGGCCGCCGCCACCCCGGCGGCGATGGCCGACTCGAGCATCTCACCGGATTCACGGGTATCCCGGATGATCAGGACCTGCGGCCGCTCGTCCTGGACCCGCGCCACCGCGGTCCGCGCCAGCTTGAGCGCGAGCTCGGCCGTCAGGAAATGTCCCGCGCGGCCGCGGACACCGTCCGTGCCGAAGAGCTGGCGCGCCATCGCGGGGTCAGCGCTTGGAGAACTGCGGCCGCTTGCGGGCCTTCTTGAGCCCGGCCTTCTTGCGCTCCTTGACGCGCGGATCGCGCGTCAGGAAGCCGCGGCGCTTGAGCTCGCCGCGCAGATTGGGGTCGGCCACGATCAGCGCGCGCGAGATGCCGTGGCGCAGCGCGCCGGCCTGCGCGGAGACTCCGCCGCCGTGCATCCTCGCGATCACGTCCATCCGCGAGTCGTATCCGACGGTCTCGAGCGGCTGCCGGATGATCCGGCGCAGCGTCTCCCGGGGAAAGAACGCGTCAAGCGTCTTGCCGTTGATCGTGTACGCGCCCGTGCCGGGCCGGATGAGCACGCGCGCGACTGCCGTCTTGCGCTTGCCGGTCGCGGTGTAGCGCGCCCCGGCAGCGAGGTCGATCGCCGCGTCGGCGATCGGCCGGCTCTCCTCCTCGTCAGCCTGCTCTCGCTCGCGGGCCGCCTGCGCCTCCGCCTCGGCCTCGGCCGCCGCCTGCGCCTCGGCGTCGAGGAACTGCTCGCCCTCGGGGACGATGTCCGGGATCAGGTCGGCGCCCGGGATCTCGGGCTTCTCGCGCGGGGCGAGCTCCTCGAGCTCGTCGTCGTCCTCGACCAGCTCCTCGTCCTCGACCGGGGACTGCCGGGCCTCGATGACGACCTCGCCCTCGTCGGGGCTTGCGGCCGCCTCCGGGGGTGTCGGCTCCTCGCCGGCGGGCTCCTCGCCGACGAGCTCCTCGCGGGCGGGCTCCTCGCCGGCGGGCTCCTCGCGGGCGGGCTCCTCGGGGGTCGGCTCCGCTTCGGCGACGGGCTCGGTGTGCTCCTCGGCAGCCGGCTCCGGCTGCTCGTCCGCGACGGGTTCCTCGTCGCGCTGCTCGTCCTCGGGACGTTCGATCACTGCTGAATCTCCATCGGTTGCGGCTTCTGGGCGGCGTGCGGGTGCTCGGGCCCGGCGTAGACCTTCAGCTTGGTGATCTGCTTACGGGCCAGCCGGTTGCGCGGCAGCATGCCCTTGACCGCCAGGCGGATGACCTCTTCGGGCCGGCGCTCGAGCATGTCGTTCAGGCTGCGGGACTTGAGTCCGCCCGGGTAGCCGGAGTGTCGGTAGTAGCGCTTGTCCGTTCGCTTGTTGCCGGTCACCGAGATCTTCTCGGCGTTCACGACGATCACGAAATCGCCCGTGTCGACGTGCGGCGTGTAGGTTGGCTTGCGCTTGCCGCGCAGCGCGTCGGCGATCTGCGTAGCCAGACGTCCAAGCGTCTGGCCCGAGGCGTCGACGAGCAACCAGTTTCGCTCGCGGTCGGCAGGAGTGGCAACGTAAGTCTTCATGGCACGCACAAGCCGCGCGACGGTCGCGCGGCTTCGGGCAATGGTAGCGATCGGACACGTACTCTGAGGTCATGCCATTCGCGCTGCAGGCCCGACGCGTCGCGATGCGGTGCGCGTACGCCGGGCTGCGCACGTACTACTTCGTGCGCCGCCCCCAGATCGTGGGCGTCAAATGCGTCGTCACGCACGGGGACGACGTGCTGCTCGTGCGACACACCTACGGTCGCCGCGACTGGGACCTGCCCGGTGGCTGGGTCCGGCGCCGCGAGCTCCCCCTCGAGGCGGCGCGGCGGGAGATGCACGAGGAGCTCGGGCGCGAGATCGACGACTGGGACGCGCTCGGCGAGCTGTCCGTCAACGCCGACCACCACCGCGACAACCTGCATCTGTTCCGGGCGCGCCTGCCCGACCGCTCGCTCGACATCGACCTGACCGAGCTGGCCGAAGCCGACTGGTTCCCGCAGAACGCGCTGCCCGGGGACGTCGCCCGCTACGTCCAGCCGATCATGGCTCGCGTCAGGAGATCCTGAGCGCCGAGACCCGCGTCGTGGTGGTCCGCTGCGTCGAGCGCGCGCTGGCGGTCAGCGTCACCCTGAGCGACACGCGCTGGTGGTGGCGAAGCGCGTCGCGCAGTGCCTTCAGCACGCCGTTCGCGGGCTTGACCACGAGCACGGTCGGGCGCCCGGCGGTGACCGACGAGTGCAACGTGCCGTAGGTGAGCGAGAACGCCCGGAACTTCGCGCGCCGAGCGACTTGCGCCTTGACCCCGACCTCGACGCCCGACTGGGCGTCGCACGTCACCAGAATGCCCAGCCCGGTCGAGCGGAGCCGGCGCGTCAGCGCCTGCAGCGAGCAGCGTTGCGCCCGGACGCCGACCGTCGCCGTCGCGTTGCTCGGAGCGTGCGCGTCGTCGCCGGCGTACGCGGCCGCGACGCGCGCCTGGCTCGGACGCAGCTGTCCCGGGACGAACCGGACGTTGCACACGGACACGCCGGCGACCGCGGTCGGCCCGAGCGTGCACCCACTCCCCTGGGCGAACGTCGCCCCGGGGGTCGCGGTGCTGAACGTCACGAGGCCGGTCGGCGCGGTGGCGCCGGCGCCGGCGAGGTCCTGAACGGCGGCGGTGCACACGGTGCCGGCCGAGACCGTGACCGGCGCCGGCGAGCACGCGAGGCTCGTCGCGGTGGCCCGGGGCGCAACGTTGACGAGCGCCTGCAGGGTCAGCTCCGATCCGGTGAAATCGTCCACGGTCACCGTCGCGGTGTAGCTCCCGGCCCGCGCGTACGCGTGGCTGCCGCCGACGACAAAGCCGCCCCCCGACGCCGGCGACGCCGCGCCGCGGCCTCGCGTCCCGTCGCCCCAATCGATCATCGCGGTGATGTCGGACGAGGTCGCGCCCGCGTCGTCGAAGCTGCCCAGAGTTGGCGCGACGGGCACACCCGCCGTCGCCGCCACCGTCGTCTGCCCTGCGCCGGGCTCGGCGAGCACGACGTCGTCGGCCGCCACCGGGGTCGTATCGCCGGGGCTGCCGTTGAGGTTGAACATCGCCGTGCTCCCGAGCGTGATTACGACGCGGGTGACCACCGGGTCTCCGAACAGCATCCCCACGAACGAGGTCGGGCCGACCGGCGCCGTGGCCACGCCAAGCGACGTCTGGCCGTTGAAGTACTCAATGGTCGTCCCGCTTACCGCGGCGTGGAGGAACACCACCCCGACGCCCCGCGTGAGCGCCGGCAACGGCGTGCTCGTCTGTCCGGTGGGCGTGACGATTTGCAGTTCGGTCATGTTCGAGTTGAACAGGGCCCACTCGTTGGGCGCGCTGAACGGGGCGAAGCCGGCGTTCGAGTTGACGGACGCGAACCCGTCGTTCGCCACCGCCACGGTCGGACCCAACTCCACCCCCCACGGCTGAGCCCGGCTGCGCGACAGCGCTACGACGTGCCGAGGCGTGATCACCGTCGAGCCCGGATCACTGCCGTCGGCCGGGATCGCATCCCAGGTCAGGTGGCGAAACCCGCTGCCCTGCTGGCCCGGCGTCGTCCCGTTGTCGGCGCCGCCGGCCTGGGCCTCGAAGGCCGGCAGGCTGGTAAATAGAGTGGGCGGCGGCACGGTCAGCCCAGCGTGCGCCGCCGGCGCGGCCACGCCGAGCGCGGCCAACATCACCACAAGCCCCCTGAACGCCCTACGCACAAACAACGCCTAGTGGAGATTAGGGCACGCGCGGAGAGCGTGCCCTCGCGCGCGAGGAGAGCGTGCCCTCACTCCCACTCGATCGTGCCGGGCGGCTTGCTGGTGATGTCGAGCACCACCCGGCCCACCGGCCGGATCTCGCCGATCATCCGGGCCGCGATCTTCTCGAGCAGGTCGTAGGGCAGGCGCGCCCAGTCGGCCGTCATCGCGTCGTCGCTCGTCACCGCGCGGATCACGACCACGTTGCCGTAGGTCCGCACATCTCCCTGCACACCGACGGTGCGGATGTCGGGCAGCACGCAGAACGACTGCCACAGGTCGCGGTACAGGCCCGCCTTGCGGATCTCGTCCTGAAGGATCGCGTCGGCCTCGCGCAGGATGTCGAGGCGCTCGCGGGTGGCCTCGCCCCCGACGATCCGGATCGCCAGCCCGGGGCCCGGGAACGGCTGGCGCCACACCAGCCGCTCGGACATGCCGAGCTCCGCGCCGACCGCGCGCACCTCGTCCTTGAACAGGGCCCGCAGCGGCTCGACCAGCTCGAGGTCGAGGTCGTCGGGCAGCCCGCCGACGTTGTGATGGGACTTGATCGTGGCCGCGCCCGTGCTCCCGCCGGACTCGATCACGTCGGAGTACAGCGTGCCCTGGACGAGGAAGCGGACGTCGTCGAGCTTGCGCGCCTCCTCCTCGAACACTCGGATGAACTCGGTGCCGATCCGCTTGCGCTTCTCCTCGGGCTCGGTCACGCCCTGCAGGCGCGCGAGGAAGCGGTCCGATGCGTCGACCGCGACCAGCGGCACGTGGAAGTGGTCGCGAAACGCCTCGATCACCTGGGCGCCTTCGTTCTTGCGCATGAAGCCGTGGTCGACGAACACGCAGGTCAGGCGATCGCCGATCGCGCGGTGCACGAGCAGCGCGGCGACGCTCGAGTCAACTCCGCCCGACAGCCCGCAGATCGCGCGGCCGTCCCCGACCTGGGCGCGGATCGCCTCGATCTGATCCTCGATCACCGACGTCGGGCTCCAGGTGCGCTCGCACCCGCACACGTCGGTCAGGAAGTTCGTCAGCACCTGCTGGCCGTACGGCGTGTGCACGACCTCGGGGTGGAACTGGATGCCGTAGATGCCGCGCTCGGACGACTCGAACGCCGCCACGGGCGACGCGGTCGACGACGCCAGCGCGGTGAACCCGGGCGGCGGTGCGAACACGGTGTCGCGGTGCGACATCCAGCACGTCTGCTCATTTGGCGTGCCCGCCAGGAGCCGCCCGCGCTCGGTCACGCTCAGCTGCGAGCGCCCGAACTCGCCCACTTCGGCGCCCTCGATCCGCCCGCCCAGCGCGAGCGCGATCAGCTGCATGCCGTAACAGATCCCCAGCACCGGCACGCCCAGCTCGAGCAGCTCGCGCTCGAGCGGCGGCGCGCCCTCCTCGTACACGGAGGCCGGGCCGCCGGACAGGATCACGCCCTTGGGGCGCCGGCGGAGCACCTCCTGCAACCCCACGTGATGCGGCAAGAGCTCGGAGAACACGCCGGACTCGCGCACCCGGCGCGCGATCAGCTGCGAGTACTGGCCTCCGAAGTCGAGGACGACGACCTCTTCCTGGATCGGCCGCTGCGCGGCGTCCATGGGGCCCTTCGACCCCGTCCGGACACGTGCCGCACTGCGATCCCCGTCCGGACGGGCCCGCCCGGCCCCACGGACGTCGAGCGAAGCGAGACCCGTATCAGTCGACACTGACCGCGGCGGCCGTCGGCTTGGCGCCCATGCCCACACCCTGCTCGCGCTGGAGGTGCTTGCCCTCGGTCTGAAGCGCCGGCGCCACCGCCAGCTCCGCGCGGTTGAACTCGGCGATGTCGCGGTATCCGCAGGTGGCCATCGAGGTGCGCAGCGCGCCCATCAGGTTGAAAGTGCCGTCGTTCTCGCGCGCCGGGCCCTTGATGATCTCCTCGAGCGTGCCGTTGGGCGTGGTGGCGACCCGCGCGCCGCGCGGGAGCGTCGGGTGGAAGGTCGCCATGCCCCAGTTGTAGCCACGGCCGGGGGCCTCGTAGGCGCGGGCCAGGGCCGATCCGAGCATCACCGCGTCGGCGCCGCAGGCGATCGCCTTCGCGATGTCGCCGCCGTTGCGCATCCCGCCGTCGGCGATGACCTTGACGTAGTCGCCGGTCTCGAGCATGTGCTGCGAGCGCGCGGCCGCCACGTCGGCGATCGCGGTCGCCTGCGGCACGCCGATCCCGAGCACCCCGCGCGTGGTGCAGATCGCGCCGGGCCCGACTCCGACCAGCACGCCGGCCGCGCCGGTGCGCATCAGGTGAAGACCGGTGTGGTAGGAGGCGCAGCCGCCGACGATGATCGGGGTCGGGGCCAGCTCGCGGATGAATTCCTTGAGGTTGAGCGGCGGGCGGGTCTCGTCCTTGGAGACGTGCTCGGCCGAGACCACCGTCCCCTGGATGACCAGGATGTCCAGCCCCGCCTCGAGCGCCACCTCGTAGTAGCGCCGAACCTTCTGCGGCGTGAGCGACGCGGCGGCGACCACGCCCTGCGCCTTGATCTCCTGGATTCGCTGGGCGATCAGCTCGGGCTTGACTGGCTCGCGGTAGATGTCCTGCATCTCGCGCGTGGCGATGTCCTTGGAGAAGGTCGAGATCCGCTCGAGCTGGGAGTCGGCGTCCTCGTAGCGGCAGAAGATGCCCTCGAGGTTGAGCACCGCCAGGCCGCCAAGCTTGCCGATGATCCCCGCCGTCTCCGGCGAGACGACGCCGTCGAGCGCCGCGCCCACCAGGGGCAGATCGAAGCGGTACGGACCCAACGTCCAGGAGACGTCGACATCGTCCGGATCGCGCGTGCGCCGCGAGGGCACGATCGCGATCTCGTCGAACCCGTAGGCCCGCCGGGCCTTCTTGCCGCGTCCGATCTCTACTTCCATTGCGGCATCGTATTCGCGGTCACGGACGTGAGCGGAGCGCAAGCCATTGGACGGCCGATCGTAGCAGCGGCTCCCCGCCGTTCCGGCGGCTACGGGGGGCTGCATTCGCCCCAAAATCCGGGGTGTATGTCAGCCGATCTCGGCGGCGATCTGGAGGTGCTCGAGCTCCACCTCGCCGAGGAGGCGGTCCACCGCGGAGGGGTCGATCAGGCCGGCGCCGAAGTGCTGCACGGACTCCGCGCCACAGGCCACGCCGTAGCGCAGGCACTCGATCGGCGAGCGCTCGAGGTAGCGCGCCGCGATGTAGCCGGCCAGGAAGGCATCCCCCGAGCCGATGGTGGAGCGCGCCTCCTGCTCGTCGATCCGCACCCGGTAGAGCGCGTGGGCGCCGCCGTCGAGCACGTTCGCGTAGCAGCCGTCCGAGACCGTCATGATCGCCTCGGCCGGCCCCAGGCGGGTCATCTCGCTGACCGCGCTGGCACGGTCGTCGACGTCGTTGAACTCGTGCCCGACCAGCTCCTCGGCCTCGAGCTCGTTGGGCGAGATGATCGCCGGCTCGGCCCGGGCGGCCAGGCGCAGCGGCTCGCCCTCGGTGTCGACGATCGTGGTCACGCCGAGCTTCTTGAGCTCACGGATCAGGCCGGCGTAGACGTCGGGCGGGACGCCGCGGGGCAGGCTGCCGGCGAACACGCACATGCTCGCGCCCTTGGCCAGGTACAGGAGCTTGTCGTGAAACAGCTCGAGGTCATGGGCCGACACGGCCGGACCGCGCTCGTTGATCTCGGTGTGCACGCCGGTGGTCGGGTCGAGCACGGCGGTGTTGGTCCGCGACTCCTCGCGGATCCGCACGAATCCGTTGAGGATCGCCTCGTCGTTCAGCGCCTCGACGATCATGTTGCCCGTGGCGCCGCCGGCAAGTCCGGTGGCGATCACCGGCTGCCCGAGGCGCTTGAGCGCGCGGGCGATGTTGACCCCCTTGCCGCCCGGCATCGTGGTCTGCTCGACCGAGCGGTGCCGCCGCCCGACCCTGAAGTTTGGAACCTCCAGGGTCTTGTCGAGCGCGGCGTTGAGGGTGACGGTGATGATCATGGCCGAGGCGCCTTATCCCCGGTGCCACTCGCGCCAAAACATCGTCAGGCCGATTGCCGCGCCCACTGCCACCACTAGTCCGAACAGCGTAACCGATAGGAGAACCACGCTTCCCATCGCGGTCGAGACCTTGACCTCGGGGACCGCGGCGGCGAGGCGGAGCGGTATCCGCTTGACCACGCGATGGCCTTCGAGGACCTGGACCGATCCGACCACGGTGCCGCGCGGAAGCGGCCCCTTGATCCGCGCCGGCGCCCTCACCCGCAGCCTGACCTTGGCGGACCGAGGGAACACGTTCGTGTACGTCTCGGTCGCGATCAGCCGGACGTGCGCCTGCGGTTTGTTCGTGACCGCCGGCCGCGCGAGGACCGTGCCGGCGTGGACCGGCGTGCGCAGCTGGAAGTTCGCGAACCCGTAGTTCAGGAGGGCCAGAGCCGAGGCGTCGCGACCTCCCTCGCTGGGCGCGCCGAGCACCGCCCCGATCAGCGTCATCCCGCCCTGCGTCCCGGACACGACGAGCACGTACCCGGCGTCCAGCGTGTGTCCCGTCTTGACCCCGTTGATCCACGAGTCCTTCGCCACCAGGTCATTGAGGTTCACTACGTCGCGGGGGTGGTTGCCGGTCCGCAGCGTGTAGCGAGGCAGGCGGACCACCGCCTTGAAGAACGGCTCGCCCTGCAGGAGGTAACGGGCCAGCGTGACCAGATCGCCGGCGCTCGAGTAGTTGCCGGGCGTGTCGAGGCCGATCGGGGTCGTGTAGTGGGTGTGGGTGAGCCCTAGCTGCCCGGCGCGGGCGTTCATCATGGCCAGGAACCGGGGAACCGAGTGGTGGCCGACGTTGTAGGCCAGGTCCTCGGCCGCGTCGTCCGCGCTCGGCAGCATCATCGCGATCAGGAGGTCGTGCACGCTCATCTGCTCGCCGGGCACGAGGTGAATCTGCGAGTCCTCCGCGGCCGGATAGAAGAGCGGGTCGGCGAACATCTGGCTGAGCCGCGTGTGGTGCAGCGTGACCAGCGCGGTCATCAGCTTGGTGGCGCTCGCGATCGGCAGCCGGGCGTCAGCGTTCTCGCCATACAGCATCTGCCCCGTGCTCTCCTCGATCAGGGCGGCGGCGCGGACGCCGAGCGCCGGCGCCGCGGGGGCGCTGGCCGGCGGGGGCCTGGTGTGCTTGGCGGCCGGCGGGGTGGTTGCGGTGGCCGGCGGGGTACTCGCGGTGGCGTTTGGTGGCTTCAGAGCGGCGAGAGCCATCGTCAGCGTCGCGGCGAGGACCAACGCGTACGCGAGCCACGCGCGCCACGGCGCCGGCAACGCGCCGCCGTCTTGAGCCACCGCCCGATCCACGCGTCGCGTCATCGTCCCTACCGCGCCGCCACCGGCGCCACCCAGCCCATCACCGCAACCGCAGGTGCTGGCCCGGATGTAAGGCGTTGGGATTGATGTTCGTGTTGAGCTGCTCGATCGTGGCCAGCGACACTCCGGTTCTGGCCGAGATCTTCGACAGCGTGTCGTTGGGCCGGACGACGTAGAACTTGGATTTGGGATGCGTCGGAGTGTGGGTGGTGTGCGTCTGCGAGGTGGTGCGCGGCGCGACGAACGCTGGAGGGGCTGCATGCTTGTGCTTGAGTGCGTCGTGGACGACCACGTACGTCGCCGTCGCCGCCGCCGCGAGCGCAAGCGGGGCGAGGTATCGCGCCGGGTTCCTCCACCCCTCCATCGCAGGCGCGATCATACAAGCGGCCGAAGCAGGGAACACCGCGCGGGAAACGGTGTGCACCGGCGGGCACGATTGCGGGTCGCGAGGCCTCGCCGCGTCCGTGCGTCACGCCGCAAGCGGCCACGCCAGTTCGCGCAGGCGACTCGCCTCCCGCGCCGCCGCGGTGGCGGGATCGCCGCCGGCCTTCTCGTGTGCCGCCACGATCCCGCGCGAGGCCGCGATCAGCCCTCCGGCGGCCCCGGCCGCGAACGCCGGCGCGAGGTCCTCGACCTGGCCGCCCTGCGCGCCGACGCCGGGGAGCAGGAACGAGGCGTGCGGCATGCGCTCGCGCAGCGACTGCAGCCGGTCGGGGGCGGTGGCGCCGACCACGGCGCCGATGTCGGAAAGCCCGCGCCGCCCGACCCCGGCCACCCCGATCTCATCCACGAGGCCGGCCAGGCGGTCGCTGATCGTGCCCCCGTCGGCGAGGGCCGCCTCCTGCACGTCGGACGCTCCCCGATTGGACGTGCGCACCAGCACGAACAGGCCGCGGCCGTGCGCCCGCGCGGTGGCGACGAACGGCTCGAGCGAGTCCCGTCCGAGCAGTGGATTGACGGTCAGGGCGTCCGCTCCGAGCCCGGGCACCGGTCCGTAGGGCGTGGGCGTCTCACCCAGGAAGGCCTGCGCGTATGCGGCGGCGGTGACGTCGATGTCGCCGCGCTTGGCGTCCGCGATCACGAGCAGCCCGTACTCGCGGCCCCGAGCCGCGGTCTCGACCAGGGCGCTCCATCCCGCCGGGCCGAGCCGCTCGAAGCACGCGACCTGAAGCTTCACCGCCACGCAGTACTCGGCCACGGCGTCGAGCGCCAGCGCGCAGTGGGCGGCCACCGCCCGGGCCGCACGCTCCGCCGGCAATGCGGTGCCGGCGCCGTTCTCGGCTTCCGCGATCCGGAGCGCATCGGGCCAGAGGCGGGCCGGATCGGGATCGAGGCCGAGGACCAGCTGCGACTCGCGCGCGGCGACACGGTCAGCCAGCCGGTCGCCGAAGCGCGTTCCCTTCTCTGTCCCCCTGTCCTGGGATGAGTCGTCAATGGACGCCACGGTCACGGCGTCCCGCACGCGACCGCAGCATCCAGCTTCCGGCACGATGCTAGTGGGGCGTCCCCACTCAGTTGACCGCCTTCTTCAGGCCCGCCCCAGCCGTGAACCTCGGCACGTTGGAGGCCGAGATCTGGATCCGCTCGCCGGTCGCAGGATTGCGTCCCTCGCGAGCAGCCCGCGCCGAGACGCTGAACTTGCCGAAGCCCGAAAACGAGACTTCGCTACCCCGTTTGAGCGCGTCCTCGACCGTATCCAGGAACGCGTCGACCGCGCCCGCCGCATCCTTCTTGCTCAAACCGGCACGATCGGCGACCTGGTCCACGAATTCTTGTTTGGTCACTTGCTCCCTCCTTCGAGGTGGTAGGAATTCCCGAAGCTAACACGCATCGCGGACGGCGATGTCCGTCGTCGAGACCGGGCAATTCTTGCCGCTGGGCGTGTTAAGCCACACGATGGCCACATCAGATACCCGGAATTTGCGCATTTCGAGCCCATCCAACGTGTCCGGTGACCCCCGAGACCCCGCCGAGGCAGAGCCAACCGTCCAGGAGCCCGACCAGAATACGGCCGTGGACCTTGGTCGAATCGCGTGGCTGGGGACCGTGGCCGTATGCCTGTTCGTGGTCCTGATCCTCGTGCTCGAGGGCTATTACGGCTATGCCGGCGTGACGTTCGCGGTGGCGATCGCCGCGGCGATCAACCTGTTCTGACGCGTCGCGCCGGCGGCCCCTGGGGGTCAACCCTCCACACTCGACGCCTCGCCGGGCACGAGCGTGGGTTATCGCCCAACCCGGGTCAAATCCCGGAACTCGGCGCCTCGCCGGCGGAGTTCCGGGAACTCACCCGCATATGCGCCTGATGCGGGATTCACCGCGGTGGGGCGCGCGAGTTCCGGGTTTTGACCCAACCGAAGGGGTCGGCCGGCGCCGGTGACCGGGGTCGGCCGGGCGACGGTTACCGGGGTCGGCCGGGCGCCGGTGACCCGGGTCGGCCGGGCGACGGTTACCGGCGCCGGCACCTACGACGCGGCGGCGCGGTGCAACTCCTCCCCCGGCCGCACGCGATCCTGCGGCTCGAGGTGGATCAGGACGTCGGCCCCACCCAGCCGAGCGCTGATCACGTCCTGAAGCTCGTGCGCGGTGCGGTGGGCGTCCTCGAGCGAGGTGCCGTGGCGGAACTGGACGTGGAGATCGACGTAGCGGCGTGCGCCGGCGCGGCGGGTCCGCAGCTCGTGGTAGCCGACCACGCCGTGCGTGCCGAACTCCTCGACCGCGGCCCGGATCGCCTCGACCTCGTCGGGCGGCAGGGCCTCGTCGACCAGCACCCGGGTCGAGTGCGACAACAGGCGCACGCCGGTCACGACGATCGAGGCGGCGACGAGCAGCGCCACCACCGGGTCGAGCCACTGCGCGCCCGTGATCGCCACCAGCGCGAGCCCGATCAGCACGGCCAGCGAGGTGAACGCGTCGGTCCGGAGGTGGGCGGCGTCGCCTTCCAACGCCGGCGAGTCGGTGGCCCGCGCCGTTCGCCCGATCACCGACGAGACGATCAGGTTCACCACCATTGAGAACCCCACCACAGTGATGCCGATGCCGAGCTTTTGCACCTGCTCGCCGGTGGCCAGGTGTCGGATGGCCTGGAACGCGATCGCCACCGAGCCGACCAGGATCAGGATGCCCTCGATCGCGGCGGCCAGGTTCTCCACCTTCTCGTGCCCGTAGCGGTGGCTCTCGTCCGCCGGTTCGCCGGCCTTGCGGATCGAGAAGAAGGCCACGGCCGAGGCGACTAGGTCGATGCTCGAGTGCACGGCCTCGGTCAGGATCGCCACCGAGCCGGTGATCGATCCCGCCGCCAGCTTCAACAGGATCAGGACCGAGTTGGACCCCAGCGAGAGCGCCGCGGTCCGAAGCTTGATCTCAGCAGTTTCCTCGTCGCCGTCGCCGGCGTGATTCAGAGGCGAATCCATCTCAACAAAGCGCGCACCGCGTGGCCGCGATGGCTGATCGCGTCCTTCTCGGCATCCGAGAGCTCGGCCATGGTCCGATTGTCCCCGGTGGCATCGGGGACGAACACGGGGTCGTAGCCGAAGCCGCCCGAGCCCGCCGCCGCGCGCGCCATCCGGCCCCGGCAATCCCCGAAGAACACGCGCTCCTCGCCGGTCTCGGGGTTTACGTAGGCCAGCGCGCACACGTACCGAAGGCGGCTGTCCGACGGCACTTCGGCCACGAACTTCTCGAGGTTCTGCTCATCGGTGGCGCCGTTCCCCGCGTAACGCGCGGACTGCACGCCCGGACCGCCGTTCAGAACCGCGGCCTCGATGCCCGAATCGTCCGCGATCGCCGGGCGCCCCGTCGCGGCGGCCGCGGTGCGGGCCTTGGGCAGCGCGTTGTCGGCGAACGTGGTGCCGTCCTCCGGGGGCAGCTCGACGCCGTCGGGCAGCGGCTCGACCTCGATCCCGACCGACTCGAGCAGGCGCTGCATCTCCCTCAGCTTGTGGGCGTTGCGGGTGGCGAGGAGGAGCGAGGTCATGGCGCAGCCGACCCTTGGAGCGTGCGCAGCTCCGCGATCCCGCCCGCCGCGAGCGCCAGGAGGTCGTCCAGATGGGCGCGCGACAGCGGGGTGCGCTCGGCGGTCGCCTGCACCTCGACCAGGCCGCCGTCGCCCGTCATGACCACGTTTGCGTCGACCTCGGCGGAAGAGTCCTCGCGGTAGTCGAGGTCGAGCAGCGGCACGCCGTCGACGATCCCGCACGACACGGCGGCGACCGTCCCGGACAGCGGCGTCCGAACCAAAGAACCCTCAGCAATCAGGCGCAAAAACGCCGATTGCAACGCGACCATCCCCCCGGTGATCGAGGCGCAGCGCGTGCCGCCATCCGCCTGCAAAACGTCGCAATCCACGTACACCGTGCGCTCTCCCAGTAACGAGAAGTCCACCACGCCGCGCAGGGACCGGCCGATCAGCCGCTGGATCTCAACGGTGCGACCGTCCGGTCGCCCTCGGCTCACGTCGCGCTGCTTGCGCTCGCCGGTGGAGGCGGGCAGCATGCCGTACTCAGCGGTCACCCATCCGCGCCCGGAGCCCGCCAGCCAGCGCGGCACCCCGTCCTGAACCGAGGCGGTGCAGATCACGCGCGTCTCGCCCATCGAGATCAGCGCCGAGCCGGTGGCGGTCCGCACGAATCCGGTCTCGATCGTGACCGGGCGGAGCTGGTCCGCGGAGCGGCCGTAGCTTCGAGCTGAACCCGTGCCGCTCACGCCGCCACCTGAGCCGACAGCTCCACATGGGCCACCTCACCGAGCGGCATCTGCAGGAAGCGCGTCCCGAGCGCACGGAACGACTCCACGTCGCCCGTACACAGGAACCGGTACGCCCCCTCCCCCGCGGCCGGATTCAACACATCGCGCGAGGCCAGCGCGCGCTCGACGCTGCGCGCGACGCCGGTGCCGGCGGACACCAGCGTGACGCCACGGCCGAGCATCCGCTGCAGGATCGGGGCGCACAGCGGGTAGTGCGTCGAACCGAGGATGACGGTGTCGACCTGGGCCTCGCGTAGGGGCACGCAATACGCCCGGACGGTCTCCACCACATCGTCGTCGAAGGGAAACCCGCCCTGGATGATCGGGGCGAGGTCGGGACACGCGACGCTCTCCAGGTGCACGTGCGGATCCAGCGCAGCGACCGCCCGCTCGTACGCACCCGAAGCCACCGTCGCCGGCGTGGCGAGCAGGCCGACCCGGCCGGTGTGGCTCGCGACCACGGCCATCTGCGCAGCCGGGCGAAGCACCCCGATCACGTCCACGTCCCGGCCGCAAGCGACCAGATGGCGCTCCACCGCCTCCACCGCCGCCGCGCTGGCCGAGTTGCACGCGATCACCAAAAGCTTCGCCCCCGCCGCCAGCAGGTGCTCGGCAATCTCGATCGAGAAGGCCCGCAGCTCATCCTGGGTGCGCTCGCCGTACGGGAATCGCGCCGTGTCGCCGAGGTACAGGTAGTCCTCGGACGGCAGCGACACGAGCAACTCGTGCAGCACGGTCAGGCCGCCGACGCCTGAGTCGAACACGCCGACGGGTTGCTCCGCGAGAGGGACCATCGCGCGGGATGGTGCCAGAGCTACGCTCGTCCCGCCGATGCGCGCGCTGGTCGTCACCAACATGTACCCCACACCGGCGCGGCCGGCACTGGGAAGCTTCGTGCGCGACCAGGTCGCCGCCCTGCGCCGGATCGACGGCGTCGAGGTCGAGGTGTTCGCGTTCAGACCGGGGGGCGGGCGGGCCTACCTCACCGCGGCCCGCGAGCTCAGACGAAGCCACAACGAAAACCACTTCGACGTCGTCCACGCCCACTTCGGCCTGACCGCGTGGCCGGCGTTCGCGGCGCGCGGCCACGCGCACGCGGTCACGCTGCACGGCACCGACCTCGTCCACCCCCGCTCGCGCGCCATCACCACCGCCGCGCTGCCGTTCCTCGACCTGGTAGCGACCGTCTCCGAACCGCTCGCCGCCGATGTCCCGGGATGGGCAATACCGCGGCGCACGAAGCGCGCGGTGCTCCCGTGCGGCGTCGACATCGAGCGCTTCAAGCCGATCCCGCGGAGCGACGCGCGCCGGGAACTCGGCCTGCAACCAACCGGCCGATACCTCCTGTTCCCCGCCGACCCGGCCCGACCCGAGAAGCGCTTCGACCGGGCGCGGGCGGCGGCGCCAGAAGGCGCCCAGATCCTGACACTCGGAAGCGTCGACCCGGCGCAGGTGCCGTTCTACGTCAACGCGGCCAACGCCGTGCTCGTCCCCTCCGAGCGCGAGAGCTTCGGCCTGGCCGTGCTCGAGGCGCTCGCATGCGACGTGCCGGTGCTCGCCACCCCGGTGGGCATCGCGCCGGAGGCGCTCAAACACCTCTCGGGCACGCTCTGCGCGCCCTTCGACGAAACCCGCTGGGGTGCCGCGCTCGCCCCGCACCTACAAACCGACGATCCACGCATAGACGGACGCGCCCGGGCCGAGGCCTACTCCTCGGACCGGATGGCGGCGAAGGTGCTGGCCGCCTGGCGCAGCGTCCAAGGCGCCTAGAGATGGTTGATTCTGGGGGCGGGGCCGGCCCTTCGGCCGGGACGCCCGGGGGGAGGGTGCGTAATTCGTCACGCCTCGGTGATCCGCTGGAGCGTGACGAGCTACGCACGGATAGCGTGCATAGTTCGACACGCTCTCGGGTGGGCGGCGGTCGTGACGGATTACGCAGGTTCGCCGGAGGCGCGGGACCCACAAGAGCGCATGAGCGCTTCTGCACGTTCCGCGCCAACGCGCCCGGGGCCGCCGCCCGCCGCCGGCGCCCGCGCGCCCGGGATAGCGCAATCGATCATCTAGTCGATCAGCCGCGTCCGGGTCCGCCATACCGCGAGCCGCCAGAACACCACCGCGAACGCCACCAGCACCGCGACGTGGACGAGGTCGGCGCCTGGGCGCAGCCCGAACGCGCAGTGCCGGACCAGCTCGACGCAGTGATACAGCGGATTGAGCAGCGCCAGCGTGCGCAGCCAGTCCGGCAGCCGGTAGAGCGGGAAGAACGTGCCGGCGACGAGGAACAGCGGCGTGATCACCCCGCTGATCACGTAGCTCAGATCGTCGAACGTGGTGGCCGTGGCCGCGAACAGCATCCCGAGCGCGGCGAAGCCGATGCCGGTGAGGATCCCGACGAACGGAACGAGCAGCATGGTCGGCTCGGGCGGGAGACCGAAGCAGAAGGCGACGAGCAGCGGCGCCACCCCGTACACGCCGGCCCGCGTGCCGAGGAACAGGATCTCGCCGGTGACGAGCTCGTCGACGTCGACCGGGGTGGACAGCATCGCGTCGTACACGCGTTGGTAGCGGCGCTTGTACAGCGAGTCGAACATGGCCGAGAAGACCGCGCTGAACAGCACCGCGGTGGCGACGGCCCCCGTGCCCACGAACTGGATGTAGGGGATGCCCGCGACGTGCGAGACGAGCCGGCCGAACCCGATGCCGAACGCGACGAGCATGACCACCGGCTCGACGACGGCCGCGAACGTGCGCGTACGCCAGTAGTAGCGGAACACGGTCCACTCCCGAATCCACACAGCGGACAGCGCGGCGGGCTCGATCCGCCTGGACTGAGGAGACCGGACGGCGCTCATTCGACGTAGTCCCCCGTGAGGCTCACGAACACGTCCTCGAGACTGGCCCCCCGGCGCGCGCCACGCGGCACGCGTCCGTCGAACGCATCGGCGTGCAAATACGTGAGGGCCGGCCCCGACTGGCGCGTCGGCAGCCCGGCGGCAACCGCCAGCTCCCGCAACTCGGCGAGCGCCGCGGCCGAACCCTGGACCTCGACCACCTCCCGGCCGGCATACCGCCGGATCAGCTCGGCCGGCGTGCCCTCGGCGACGACGCGCCCCGCCGACACGATCGCCACCCGGTCGGCCAGCCGCTCGGCCTCCTCGATGTAGTGCGTGGACATCAGCACGGTGGCGCCGCGCTCGCGCAGCGACACGATCAGCGACCACAGCTCCTGGCGGACCTGCGGGTCGAGCCCGACGGTCGGCTCGTCGAGCAGGACTAGCTCGGGCTCGTGGATGAGTGCCCGCGCGATCAGCAGGCGGCGCTGCATGCCACCCGACAGCGTCACCGCCCGGTCGTTCGCCCGCGCCGCCAGCCCCGATAACGCGAGCGCCCGATCGACAGCGTCCGACCGCGAGGCCGCCGGCACGCGATACAGGCGCGCGAACACCGACAGCACGTCGCGGACGCACAGGTCGATGTCGAGGTTGCTCTCCTGCGGAACCACGCCCATGCGCGCGCGAGCGAGCTTGGACTGCGCCGGCAACTCGTACCCGAGCACCTCGATCCGCCCGGCATCGGCGATCGCCTGGCCGGTCAGGATCCGCATCGCCGTCGACTTGCCGGCGCCGTTGGGACCGAGCAGCCCGTAGCAGGCGCCGATCGGGACGTCGAGATCGAGCCCGCCCAACGCCTGCACCGAGCCGAAGCGCTTCATCACGCCGCGCATCGACAGCGCCGCGTCGGCGGGCGCGTCAGTGGCGAGAAGACGATCTGGTGTGGGATACGACGACAACGGACCTCCAGGAGAACGACTCGAGAGCGGCGTGCGCCGCCGCAGCAAGCGGCGACAGCAAAAAGCGCAGGCTCAGAACCTGGGGGTCACATCGGGAAATGTAGCGCGTGGAACGCGTCTCGGCCAGCGAATTCAGGCCGCCAACTCGGGCCACCACTCCGACAGACGCTCGAGCGCGGCGCCGACGGCGGGAGCGGCCACGTCGGCCGAGCCGTCGGCCGCGCCCTCGGCCGGCAGCGGCTCCTGGAGCGCGGCGAGCGTCGCGGCCACCGAGGAGGCGAGCGCGCCGAGCGCGTAACCGCCTTCGAGCACGAACCCGAGCGGGGCATCGAGCGTCCGGCAGATCGTGCGCATCGAGCGGGTCATCGCGGCGTACCCGTCCTCGGTCAGCTCGCACTCGCCCAGGGGATCATCGCGGTGCGCGTCGTACCCGGCCGAGATCAGCACCAGCCGGGGCGCGAACGCACGCGCCAGCGGGACCGCGACGCGCTCGACGAGCCCGCAGAACAGCCGGTCGTCGGCGCCGGCGCCGACCGGGAGGTTGACCGTGAAGCCGCGCCCCCGTCCCGACCCGACGTCGCCGGCCGGGCCCGTGCCCGGGTACAGCGGCGACTGATGGATCGAGACGAACAGGACGTCGTCGGAGGCGTGGAAGATGTCGTTGGTCCCGTTGCCGTGGTGCACGTCCCAGTCGAGGATCATCACCCGCTCGAGCCCGCGGACGTCCAGGGCGTAGCGCGCGGCCACCGCGATGTTGTCGAACAGGCAGAAGCCCATCGCGCGCGCCGGCTGGGCGTGGTGCCCGGGGGGGCGGTGCGCGCTGAACGCGTACGGCGCCTCGCCGTCGAGCAGCAGATCCACCATCCGGACGGCGCCGCCTGCCGCGTGCAGCGCCGCCTCGAACGAATCGCGGCTGACCACCGTGTCGAGGTCGAGATGGCCGCCGCCGTTCGCGCACACGCGCTCGATCGACGCGACGTACTCCCCGGGGTGGACGGCCTCGAGCACCGCGGGCTCGACCGCCGGCGAGGTGACCCGCTCGAACCCGAGCCAGTCGCGGGCTGACAGCTCGCGGTCGATCGCGACCATGCGCGCGGCCTGCTCCGGGTGTGCGCCGGTCTCGTGCCGCAGCGACGAGGGATGCTCGAGCCAGACGGGCGCAGACGCCATCGGGGTACGGTATCGATCCACGTGCAGGTAATTGCTGCTGATGTCACGGTGGTGGGCGCCGGCGCCGCCGGGCTGTGCACGGCGGTGTGCGCCGCCCGCGAAGGCGCGCGCGTGACGCTGGTCTCGGCGACGCCGCTGGCGGAATCGTCGAGCTGGTGGGCGCAGGGCGGGCTGGCCGCCGCGGTCTCGGCGCAGGACAGCCCCGAGCTGCATCTGCGCGACACCGTGGTCGCGGGGCGCGGTGCGGTGCGCGAGTCCGCCGCGCGCGTGCTGTGCGAGGAGGCGCCCGAGGCGGTCACCGACCTGACCCGGCTCGGGGTTCGCTTCGACGTCGATCGCACCGGCCACCTGGCGCTCGGGCTGGAGGGCGGTCACTCGACGCGCCGGATCGTGCACGCCGGCGGCGCGGCCACCGGCCGGCGGCTGGTCAGACAGCTGTCGGCGGTGGTGGCCGAGGATCCGGCGATCGAGGTGCTCGAGGGCCGGCGCGCCGTTCAAGTTCTCGTCGCGGGGGATCGCTGCGCCGGCGTGCGCCTCGACGACGGACGCGCGATCGGGAGCGGCGGTGTCGTGCTCGCCACCGGCGGCGCCGCCGCCCTGTGGTCTCGCACCACCAACCCGGTCGGCGCGGTCGGCGGCGGACTGCTGCTCGCGTTCGCGGCGGGCGCGACGCTGGCCGACCTCGAGTTCGTCCAGTTCCACCCCACCGCCGTCGCCGGCGGCAACGGCGCGGATGGGTTCCTCGTCACCGAGGCGGTACGCGGCGAGGGCGCGCGCCTGCTCGACGCCAGCGGCGAGCGGTTCGTCGACGAGCTCGCGCCGCGCGACGAGGTGGCCCGGGCGGTGCATCGGCAGATGGCGCTGACCGGGTCTCCGTCGGTCGACCTCGACATGCGCCACGTCGATCCGGCACTGTTTCCCAACGTGGTCAGCGCGCTTCGCCAGGCCGGGATCGATCCCGAGCGCGAGCTCGTCCCGGTCGCTCCGGCGGCCCACTACGTGATGGGCGGGATCGCCACCGATGTCCACGGCCGCGCGCGGCTCCCCGGCCTGCACGCGGTCGGCGAGTGTTCGTGCACGGGGTTGCACGGCGCCAACCGCCTGGCCTCGAACTCGCTGACGGAGTGCTTTGTGTTCGGGGCCCGGGCCGCGCGCTCGGCGATCGCGCAACCCGTCCCGGATCGCGACCAGGTGGCGGAGCTCGCCGCCGGGGGCCCCCGCATCGGGCGACCCCCGGCGATCTCGCCGGCGAGCCGCGAGGCGCTGTGGCGCAACGCCGGCCTCGAGCGCGACGGCGCCGGCCTGCGCGAGCTCACGCGCGACGAGCACCCCCTGGTGCGCCTGATCGCGATCAGCGCGCTCGTGCGCACCGAGAGCCGCGGGGCGCACCTCCGCACGGACTTTCCCGACCTGGACCACGACCTCGACCACCGTCACGTGACGATCGGTCCCGCCGGCGAACCGGAGATTGAGCTCTGGGTGTAACCGCCCGCTTTCCGGTAAACCCGCGGGTACAGGGGATTTCGAAGCTACTCCCGAGTACAAGTTAACGTCAACTTAATAATTCCTGCGGGCCTAACTTCACACACCGCGGGTAGCTGAGCCGCGCTAACAGGATCGCCCCCGGCAGGGGCATGGGACTTAGGAGTGGTGTGTTGCATGTACCGGTTCAGCCGAGCCATCTATCGTGACCTAGCCGACGAGATCATCGACGACCCGCACGGAGGGCCGCACGTCAACCACGAGCGCGTACTGCGCGCGTGCGAGGCCGCCGTCGAGCGGCTGGCGACGGACCGGCACTACTTTGCCCACCCGTCGCGGACGCTCTTCAACGACATTCGGGTCTACTTCCCGATGACCGCGCAGCTGCGTGTGCTGCGCGTGATCCAGCGGTATCTCAGCCTCGCGGACGTCTTCCTGCGGCGTCTGCCGCAGAACGGATTCGACGCCTACGGGAACCCGCTGCAGTGCCGGGCGAGCACCCGCAAGGGCACGCCGTGCCAGCGGATGCCGCTGCCGCACAACGGATACTGCCCGTCGCATCAGCATCTGGCCGAGACCGAACAGATCGAGGCCCCGCTGGCGGCGTAGCACTCCGGGGACGTCCGCGGCCGCGGGAGGGTCGCGGACCGGGTGTGGCGCGTCGCGACGCCGGTCTTGGCGACGCGCCACAGCCCCCACCATTCGTTAACGTCGCGCCATGCTGATCGGCGTCGACGTGGGCGGGACGTTTACCGACGCCGTGCTCGCCGTCGGCGAGCGCCTCATCACCGCCAAGGCGCCGACCACGCCGGACGACCAGTCGGCGGGCGTGATGGCCGCGATCGGCGCCGTGCTGGCGCGGACGGGCGCGCGGGCCGACGAGATCGAGGAGTTCTCGCACGGGATGACCGTGGCGACCAACGCGCTGCTCGAGGGTCGCGGCGCGCGGACCGCGTTTGTGGCCACCGAGGGGTTCACCGACCTGATCGCGCTCGGGCGCCAGGATCGCCCGGAGCTCTACCGGCTTTGCGCGGCACGGCCCGCGCCGCTCACGCCCGCGGAGCGGCGCTTCGGCGCGCCCGAGCGCATGACCCCGGACGGCCCGCTGATCCCGCTCACCGCAGACGCCCTCGGCCTGCTGGCGGAAAGGGTCGCGGCCTCGGAGCCCGAGGCGGTCGCGGTCACGCTCCTGCACGCCTACCGCCACCCCGACCACGAGCGCGCGATCGCCGACGCGCTCGCGCGACGCCTCCCGGACGCGCACGTGTCGCTTTCGCACGAGGTGGTGGGCACGTTCCGCGAGTTCGAGCGCGCCGCCACCACCGAGATCGACGCGGCGCTCTCGCCGCTCCTCGCGCGCTATCTGCGCCGCCTGGCGCAGGCGGCCCGGGAGGCCGGCATGCCCGAGCCGGCGATCATGCAGTCCAACGGAGGGCTGATCGACATCGGCTCGGCGGCCGGTCACGCCTCGTGGACCGTCCTGTCCGGCCCGGCCGGTGGCGCAGCCGGAGCCGCGTTCGTGGCGCGGGAGGCCGGCGCGCACAACGCGCTCTGCCTCGACATGGGCGGCACGTCATGCGACGTGTGCGTGGTAGACGGCGGAGCGGTGCAGGAGCGAGGCAGCGGCGAGGTGGCGGGGCGGCCGCTGGCGCTGCCGATGCTCGCGGTGCACACCGTCGGCGCCGGCGGTGGCTCGATCGCCTGGCGCGACGGCGGCGGGGCGCTGCGCGTCGGTCCACGCTCGGCCGGAGCGGAGCCGGGGCCCGCGTGCTACGGGCGCGGCGGCACCGAGCCGACCGTCACGGACGCCAACCTCGTGCTCGGCTATCTCTCGCCCGACGCGCCCCTGGGCGGTGGCGTGCGGCTGCACCCCAACGCGGCACACGCCGCGGTCAAGCGGCTGGCCGAAGACCTCGGCCTCGACCTGAGCGCATGTGCCGAGGGGATTCGGCGCGTCGCCGCCGCGGAGATGGTCCGCGCGTTGCGCGTGGTCACGGTGGAGCGCGGGGTCGACCCGCGGCGCTACGCGCTGATGGCGTTTGGCGGCGCCGGCGGACTGCACGCGGCGCAGATCGCCGACGAGCTGGGGATCGACACGATCCTGTGCCCGCGAGCTTCGGGTGTGCTAGCCGCGCTCGGCCTGGTGGTCTCGCCGCGCCGGCGTGACGTCCAGCTAAGCGTGCTGCTGAGCGGCGAGGGACTGTCGGCCGACGCGATCGCGCAGGCCGTCGCCGAGCTCGGCGCTCGGGCCCGCGAGGCGATGTGCGAGCCGGCGGCCGAGCTGCAGACGACCTACGAGCTCCGCTACCGCGGCCAGTCATTCGAGCTGCCGATCGCGGCCGATCCGGACGCCACACCGGAGCACCTGCGCGAGGCGTTCGAGCGAGGGCACGAGGAACGCTACGGCTACCGTGACGAGGGGCAGGCGCTCGAGCTCGTGACGATTCGCGTGAGCGCGACGACGCCGGGCGCCAACGTGCGGCTGGCCGGCGAGGACAACCTGCCCGAGCCGGAGCGCACGACGCGCGCCGCAACGCTGGACGGCGGGGAGATCGAGCTCGCGGTCCTGCGCGGCGTCCCCGCCCCGGGCACGAACATCGATGCGCCCGCGGTCATCGAGCTGCCCGAGTCGACCGTGCTGATCCCGTCCGGGTGGCGCGCCGCGGTCGACCAGACGGGCACGATCAAGCTCACGCGCGCGAGTGCCGCATGATCGACCCGGTCGAGCTCCAGGTGCTCACCGGCGCGCTCCGCGCGGTGTGCGAGGAGATGGGAGCGGTCCTGATCCGCTCCGCCCACTCGGCCAACATCAAGGAGCGCCGGGACGCGTCGACCGCGCTGTTCGATCCCCGCGGTCAGATGGTCATGCAGGCCGAGCACATCCCGGTGCACCTCGGCGCGATGCCGGCGGCGGTCGCGGCGATCCTCGACGAGGACCACGCGCCGGACCGGGCGTGGGTCCTCAACGACCCGTACCGGGGCGGGACCCACCTCCCCGACATCACGGTGATCACCCCGGTGTTCGCGGGCGGCGAGTTGATCGCGTTCGCCGCGAGCCGGGCCCATCATGCTGACGTGGGTGGGCGGGTGCCCGGTTCGATGCCGGCGGACAGCCGCACGCTTGCCGACGAGGGCGTGGTGATCTCGCCACGGGTGCTCGACGACGCCGCGATCGACGAACTCGCGCGCCAGATGCGCCGGCCCGACCAGCGCCGGGCCGATCTGCGCGCCCAGCTCGCGGCCGGCCGCGTCGGCTCACGGCGGCTGCTCGAGCTGCACGAGCGCTTCGGGGCGGCCAGGCTCGCCGACGCGTTCACCGAGGTCCTCGACTACGCCGAGCGGCGGACCCGGGCCTGCCTCGAGGACCTCGACGACGGCGCGTACCGCGCGCGCGACCTGCTCGAGGCGCGCGAGGGTGACCTCGAGATCGTGCTGAGGGCCACCGTCGACGGCGATCGCCTCACGCTCGACTTCACCGGGACCGCCCCTCAGCACGACGGCAACCTCAACTGCCCGCTCGCGGTGACCAGATCGGCGTGCTACTTCGCGATCCGCGTGCTGACCGATCCGGACATCCCGCCGAGTGCCGGCGCCTACCGGCCGGTCGAGGTGGTCGCGCCCGAGGGTTGCCTGCTGAACGCGCGCCCGCCGGCCGCGGTGGTGGGCGGCAACGTCGAGACCTCCTCGCGCGTGGCCGACGTGGTCTTGCGCGCGTTCGGTCGTGCCGTCGGCCAGGGCACGATGAACAATGTGACACTGGGCACAGAGGACGTCGTCTACTACGAGACGATCGGCGGCGGCCAGGGCGCCTGCCCCGACGCGCACGGCCCGAGCGGCGTCCACGTGGCGATGAGCAACACGCTGAACACGCCGATCGAGGCGCTCGAGCTCGAGTTCCCGCTCCGCATGACGCGCTACGAGCTGCGCCGAGGCTCGGGCGGCGCCGGCGAGTTCCACGGCGGCGACGGCGTGATCCGCGAGCTGGAGGCGCTCGCGCCGCTCAGCTACTCGCTGATCACCGAGCGCCGGCGCCACCCGCCACCGGGCGCGGCCGGCGGCGATGACGGGGCCACCGGGCGCAACCTGCTCGACGGCGAGGAGCTCCCGGCGAAGGCCATCGGCACGCTCGAGCCAGGTCAGCGACTCCGGATCGAAACCCCCGGCGGCGGCGGCTACGGCCGGCCTCGCGAGTAGCGCGCGCCATGTTCGCTGCTCGACCGATTGTTCGCCAGACGGTTTTAGCCGCCGCCCGAACGGATAAGCGCACTTGGATGTCGCCGACCCACACGTGCCGATCCGCACACACCACCGAAAACCTGTGCAATCAGCGCACGGCTTGGGCCGGGTACGCGCCGGTAAACCCACTGATTTGCGGTGGCATTTGGCGATTTGGCATCTCTCGCGTACAATCGCCACTTCCCGTGCTGCAGTTTGCACTGCGTGGCGCGCGCGGGACCTCTGTTCGTTCTAACCCCCCGTCTCTCTAACTACTAAATGCCGATTGCTTTTAAAGAATGGGCCGTGACTGTGCGAGCCCTGGCCGAAGGCGAGCAGCTGCTGACGCTTCGCAAGGGCGGCATTCGCGAGCCCGACAAGCACTTCAAGCTGGACTACGACCGGTTCTTCCTGTACCCGACGTTCGACCACCAGTGTGCGGATCTGGTGCGCGAGTCGCACCAGCCGGAGCTGTCCCGCGCCCTCGAGGAGGGCGTGTGGTCCGACGGCGAGCCGCCCCCCCATGCGCTCCGCCGCGGAAACGAGATCCCGCAGCCGGAGCGAGTGCGAATTCGCGCCTGGGCGGAGGTCGCAGCGCACTACACGGTCACGGACCGGCGCACCGTCGACGCACTGTCACCGTTCTACGTCTGGACCACGGACTACGCGGAGAAGCGGCTGGCGTGGAAGCGCCGGCATCCGCTGCACGTGATCCTGCTCCGTACCTACCGCATTCCGCGGCCGGTGACGGTGAAGGTGCGTGACGAGTACGGCGGCTGCCGGTCGTGGCTCGAGCTCACCCGCGAGCTTCCGTTCGAGGGCACCCCGGTGCTGTCGGACGAGGAGTTCGAGCGCGCCTCCGAGGAGATCGCATCGATCGCTTCGGGCCGCGTGCCGGTCATGGCCTGAGCCGTCAGGCTCGGACCGCATAAACGTCAGTGACATGGATCGAGTCGGAGTCGCCCTCGTTTCGAGCGCGGCACGACTCGATTCACGTTGACGAGGCCGATCGCGTCCTGTACTCGCTCGAGCGAACGCGAGAGTACCTCGGGCAGTACTTCGCCGACACCCTCACCGGCATCTCGGTGGTGTTCCACCCAAGCCTCGCGTCGCTGGCCGTCGCGCGTCCCCTGCTGCCGCTGGCCTGGCTGTCCGCCGCCCCCGCCTCGCGGCGCTACGTAGCCGGCTGGTCGGGTCCGCAGGAGCTGCACGTCCTCCTGCCCGACGCGCTCGAGGCGCGGGCGTCGACCGTGGGGCGGGCGGGGGCGTCATCCCGTGAGATGCTCGCCCGCGCCGTCCCGGCGCTGTATGCCCGCGAGGTGATCGTCGTGAACAACCGGGACCTCCCCGTCCGGCTCACCCCGCGGCGGCTGCGCGCCGAGTTGCGCTGGGCGTGGCTGATCGAGGGCGCCTCGCGCTGGTTCGGCGGGCAGACCGCGCACGCCCGACCGGCCATCGCCCGCCGGCTGCGCGATGGGCGCCGGCCGGCCTTCCCGCCCGGGGTGCGCGACGCGGCGCTGCTCGGCGGGACGGTGATCGATCTGCTCGTCTGCGAGCGCGGCGAGCAGGCGGCCGCCGATCTGGCCGGCCGGCTGCACCCGCACGGGCCGCGCGGCGCGCTCCACGAGGCGTTCCGCGGACGTCCGAGCACCGAGGTCGAAGGGGCCTGGCGCACGCACCTGGCCCGGATGGCGGCGGCCGCGTAGTAGTTCGTCGTCAGCCGACGATTCGGCTGAGCAACCAGACCACGAACGCGCCGATCACGAGCGCCGCGAGCAGCCCGACGAGCAGACGGCCGGGAGACACCGGACGTCCGGCGGGCACGTCCGAGTCGGAGATCAGCTCCCCCTCCAGCAGCACCTCGCGCGCGGTGACGACCGCGGACTCCGGCACGAGCACGTCGCGGGGGCCGGCGGCCAGGAAGTCGGGCGCGTCGAAGCCGGCGGTCCGCCGCAACAGGCTCGGAACGCCCTCCTCGAGCAGCAGCCCCTGGATGAACTCGGCCTCGGCCTGGTTGCGCGCGCCGGCGACGCGCACCAGCCGGCCTTCGGTCAGCTGCGGCTTGATCTTGCGCGCGCGCTCGTGGCGCTCGGAGACGGTGGCGATCACGCCCTCGCCCTCGTCGTGCACCAGCGGCAGCTTGCAGTCGGGGCAGAAGCGCTCGTCCGCCGAGTACGCCGACCCGCACGACGGGCAGCGCAGATCGCCCATCTTTCACTCCACGACGAGCTCGGCGTCGGACACGTGCCCGTCGTCGATCCGCCAGGTCCGGACCTCGGCCTGGTCTCCGTCCAGCCCGACGATGATCCACAGCACCCCGGGCCACAGCTTGGCGAAGTTGATGTCGGTCTGCGACGGCCGCGGCTCGGTCCGCGTGTGCGAGTGGTAGATCGCGCCCAGCTCCTGCCCGGCCTGGTCGATCCGGTTGTGGAGCTCGAGCTGCTCGTCGGGGTCGATCCGGAAGCGCAGCGGGCTCGCCTCGGCGTTCACCGCGCGATACACCGCGAGCGCCCGACCATCGGTCGACCCGACCATGCCGCAGCACTCGTTCGGCGCGTCCTCGCGAGCGTGGGCGATCATCTCCTCGTACAGGTCCCGCGCGATCCTCATAGCCGGATCGAGGCTACCAGCAGCTCATTTGGTTCCGTAGACGTACGGCCACGGGATCGCCTTGACGTACTGGCCGGGGTTGCGCAGCCCGCTCAGCACCGTCCAGTGCTGTGCCTCGCAGGCCATGATCTGCGCATTCAGCCGGACCAGACGCGGGTCGGTCAGATCCTTGAGTGGGGTGTAGTGGGCGCCCTCGGCCACCGACTCGAGGTCGACCAGCAGCTTCAGGCAGTCGTCTTCGGTGTGCAGGTCGGTGAGGCTGCCCGAGACGTTGTGCTCACCCAGCACGTCGGAGGCGGCCTTCAGCGAAATCGGGCTGGTGGGAGCCGGCGCGCCGAGGCGCGTCAACTCAGCTGCGACCGCCGCGACGTGCGCGCGCTCGTGCTCGAGGTGGGGTGTGATCGCCCGCTGGATCCCGGGCGAGAGCGCACCCGACGCGAACACGCGCTCATACGCGAGCACCATAACCCGTTCGACCTGGAGCGCCTTGCCGAGCAGCTCTTCCGGACTCGGCGGCGCTTCGTCGGCCTGGGCCGTCGCCGGCTCGAATACCACCGCGAGACCGGCCCCGGCCGCGATCGCGCTCCTCACCAGCTCGCGCCGGGTCGCCCTTCGGCCCACGGTTCTCAGTCCTGGCCCGTCACGAACGCCGCCGGGACGGCGGGCTCGTGAAGCGCGGCGCGGACGACCGCAACGTGCTGCGCATCGTTGGACATGATCGAGGCCACCGACTGCTTGACCGAGCCGGGCGAGAGCCGACCGATCGCGGCCAGGTACGCACTGATCTGCATGTTCTCGATCCGGTGGAGCACCTGGAGCACCTCCTGGCTCGTCCGCGGGTGCCCCACCGGGTAACTGGGCGACGGCTTGATTGGCATCCCGCCGGCGGCCCGGATCAGGTTGGCCAGCGCGCCGGCGTGCGCGAGCTCGTCGTTCAGGAACAGCGCCCCGGCCTTGGTCACCGCCGGCGCGAGCAGGGGCGTCCCCGCGGTGTAGGCCCAGATCCCGACGTGCTCGAGGTGAAGCAGCTGTTGAAGCAGGTTGACGTCGGTGTCGAGGACCGGCGCCGAATTGTGCACCTGTGCCTTGAGCGACTGGCCGCTGCCGCACGCGGCCACGACCAAGCCAGCCACGCTCGCGCCGGCGGCGCGCAACAGCCCCCTACGAGAGGAGGCCTCGCCCCCGCATTCGTCGCTTACCACCAGACGGTGGAGTCCAGGTTCTCGATCTCGTCGAGCGGCTGGGTGTAGATGCCCGAGGAGAGGTATTTCCAGCCGTCGTCGGCGACCAGGAACACAACGTTGCCCTCGTCGAGCTCGTTCGCGATCCGGACCGCGACCCGCGCGATCGCGCCGGAGGACACCCCGACGAACAGGCCCTCCTCGTCGAGCAGCCGCCGCGTGAACACGATCGCGTCGCTGTTGGTCACGAAGATCTTGCGGTCGAGCAGGGACAGATCGATGATCGGCGGGATGAAGCCGTCCTCGAGCGAGCGAAGCCCCTGCACCGGCTCGCCCTGCATCGGCTCGGCCGCGACGATCTTCACCTGGTCGCCGAGCTCCTCCTTGAGCCGGCGCCCGTTGCCCATCAGCGTGCCGCCGGTCCCGAGCCCGGCCACGAACGCAGCGATCTCGTCGAGCTCCTCGAGGATCTCGAGCGCGGTCCCGTTGTAGTGCGCCAGCGGGTTGGCCTGGTTGCCGTACTGGTAGGGCATGTAGTAAGAGGCGTCCTTCTCGGCCATGTCAAGCGCCAGCTCGACCGCGCCGTTGGATCCCTTGGCGCCCTCGGAGTAGACGATCTGCGCGCCGTACATCCGCAGCAGCTCGGTCCGCTCACGCGTCACGTTCTCGGGCATGACCACCTTGACCGGGTAGCCCTTGCGGTGGCAGATCATCGCCAGCGAGATGCCGGTGTTGCCCGAGGTGGGCTCGAGGATGGTCTGCCCCGGACGGATCAGGCCCTTCTCCTCGGCGTCCTCGATCATCGAGCGGGCGACCCGGTCCTTGACCGAGCCCGTCGGGTTACGCGACTCGAGCTTGGCCCACAGCCGCACTCCGGGCTTGGGGCTCAGGCGCTTGAGCTCGACCAGCGGGGTGTGCCCGATGGCCTGGACGATGTCGCCGTACCGGCCCCCGCAGGGCTTGTTCTCAAGGCGCTCGGCGGCCATTGCTTCAGGAAGTGTAGCGAGGTGGGCACGACGAGATGAGGAGCCTGGCGAGGCGGGCCGGCCATGGTGGCGGCCCGCCTCGAGGGCGTCCGGCTAGTAGTTGTACGGGTACGGAGTCGTCGGCGTGGTGGACGTCGTCGGCGTGGTCGACGGCGAGGTCTGCGTCGAATGCGACGAGGACCCGGAGGCCTTCACGATGTGCCAGATCGAGCCGAACGTCTTGAGTTCGTCACCCAGGGCCTGGTGCTTGTTCTTGCCCATGATGTCCGGGGTGAAGTAGTACAGCGGCTGCCCGTTCAGCGTGAGCTGGGTGACACCGTTGTTCTTGAACGTCCCGAGCTTGCCGTTGATCCCGGACTGCTTGGTGACCGCTCCGCTCCCGGACGGCGAGACCGGCGGCCAGAAGGCCCAGCAGTTGGTGCTTTGGCTGGTCGTCTTCTTGCAGATGATGTGGTGCGTGGTCTCGCCCTGGAACGCGTAAACGGCATAGCCGGACGGCCCAACCGCGACCGCCTCGTGCGCGTCGACCGCCTTCACCCGGAACGCCTTGGTCGGCGTGTTCGTGACGTGCACGTTGTTCAGCACCTTGAGCGAGTTCGAGCTCGCGAGCGCGAGCCCGGCCACGGCGAGCACGGCGACGCCGGCCACAGCCGCAAGCAATAGTCGTTTTGCCATACTTCTGGCTCCCTTCGATGACGGGGGTCGATAGTGGGTCCCGGCCACTATCTGAGAGGGACGCCGCGCGCCGGTAAAGCCTTCCCGCGCGGTCCCTATCCGTGTGGGCGGGTCACGCGTGGCGGACCGGGCGGCCCAGCCGCAGCGAGCGGAGCCTCGGCTGCCGAGCGAGCACCCGGCGCGACTCGGCGCGGCGCTCGGTCGTGGCATGGTTGACCAACCGGCGCGACTCGGCGTAGCGCATCCACTCGTCGTGATGGACCCGAAGCATTTGCTGTGAGACGTACATAGCGGGCTCCTTTCGTGTCTTGCCGCTATAGACCCACGGCTTGCGCGGATCTCATCGCGCCACCACGCGCTTCACCTCCCTTGGGTACGCTCGGCCCGCCGGTGCCTTGACCGGCTCGACGCGCCGCTGCTGCTGTCGCTCGTCGGTCCGACGCGCGGCCTCGGCCGGTTCAGCAGCGGGCCAAGCCGCGCCATTCCGGACTACCTCACGCCTCGACCCGTGCGGTTCGCTCCGCGCTTCGCGGATGAGATGGCAATCGTCCGGGCCACGCCCCCGGGGATCGTTCGCCGGGACCTGATCGCCACGCATGCGCCGGACCCCGTGCCCGACCCGCTGGTCGCCGCCATGCGGCGTGGGGCCCGCCCGGTGGCAGCGCTGCGAGACCGCATCTGCGAAGAGCTCGAGCGCTACCACGAGCTGGCTCTGGCGCCGAGCTGGCCGGACATGCGGCTCGTGCTCGAGGCCGACACGACCTACCGGGCACGCCGCCTCGCCACCGGGGGCGCCCGCCTGCTGTTCGCGGACATGCACCCGAACCTGCGGTGGCGCGACGGAGTGCTGTACGTCGACGAGATGATCAGCGACCACACGGTGGCCGCCGCTGGACGCGGGCTTCTGTTGACGCCGTCGATCTTCGCCATCAAGCCGGCGCCCCCGATGGGCGCCGACGAGCCGCCCTCCCTGCTGTACCCGAGCCGAGGGATCGGAACGCTCTGGAGTCCGCCCCCGCGCGTGCCGAGCTCTACGCTCGCCTCCCTGATCGGCGCGCCCAGAGCACAGCTCCTCGACATGCTCGCCGAGCCACTTCCGACGGTCGAGATCGCCCGTCGCCTCAGGGTCACGCCGAGCGCGGTGTCACAGCACCTGAAGGTGCTCCACGCCGCCGGCCTCGTCACCCGCGCCCGCGACGGGCGCCAGGTGCTCTACCGGCGGACGCCTCTGGGCGATCAGCTGACCAGCGACTAACGACCGCCGGCCATCGCCGGCAGGATCACCAGCGTGTCGCCCTCGCCGACGCTCGTGTCGAGACCGTCGAGCACGCGAACGTCCTCGTCGTTGAGGTACACGTTCACGTAGCGGTTCAGCCCGCCGTCGGAGGCGAACAGCTGCGACTGGGTGTCCGGGTGGGCGTCCGCCACCGAGCGCAGGACCTCGCCGACCGAGGACCCGAAGGCGCTCAGCTCCTTCTCGCCGCCAACCGAGGCGCGGAGAACGGGTGGGATCCTCACCGTCGCCATGCTGAAGCCGGGAACCCTAGTGGGCGCCGGCGCAGAACGCTTCGTAGTCGGGGAACACGCCGAGCTCCTCGTCCGCGATCGACTCGGGATCGCGCGAGCAGATCGGGCAGTCGGGGTCGCGACGGACCTTGACCTCGGTAGTCGTGGCGGCCAGCGCGTCGTACATGAGCAGGCGCCCGATCAGCGGATCGCCCTCGCCCAGGATCAGCTTGATCACCTCGGTGGCCTGGAGCAGGCCCATCGTGCCCGGCAGCACGCCGAGGACGCCGTTGGCGCCGCACGAGGGCGCCAGCTCGGCCGGCGGCGGGACCGGGAACAGGCAGCGGTAGCACGGACCGTCGTATGGCTTGAACACCGAAAGCTGGCCCTCGAACCCGAGGATCGCCGCCGACACCACCGGGATCCCGAGCCGCACCGAGGCGTCGTTCAGGAGATAGCGGGTGGGGAAGTTGTCGAGCCCGTCTACGACGATGTCGTAGCCCTCGATGATTTCCACGATGTTCTCGGGGCCGAGCCGCACCGGGTACTTCTGGACCTTCACATCCGGGTTCAGCGCGTTGATGGTCTGCTCGGCCGAGTCGACCTTGGACACGCCGATCCGCTCGCTCGAGTGGATCACCTGACGCTGCAGGTTCGACAGGTCGACCTCGTCGTTGTCGACGATCCCGAGCGTGCCGACGCCGGCCGCGGCCAGGTACAGCGCCGCCGGCGAGCCCAGGCCGCCCGCGCCCAGCAACAGCACCTTGGCGTCGAGCAGCTTCTGCTGTCCGTCGGGGCCGACCTCGGGGAGGAGTAGATGGCGCGAGTAGCGCTCGCGCTGCTCCGCGGTGAGGGTCCGCGGCGTCTGCACCTCGTAACCGCGATCCTTCCAGAGCGTGAACCCACCGGTCATCGATTCGACGTGCTCGTAGCCCAGATCCTCGATCAGCGTCCGCGCGGCCCAGGCCGAACGATTGCCCGACGCGCAGTACAGGACGACGTGCTTGGCGCGGTCGGGGACAGCGCCCTCGATCCGCGACTCGAGGTAGCTCTTGGGAACGTGCAGCGCACCGGGGATGTGCCCGGCGCCCCACTCCTCGGGCTCGCGCACGTCGACGATCACCGCACCGTTGCCGACCTGCTCGCGCACGGCGGCCGGATCAACCTCCTCGATCGTGCTCTTGATCTGGCGGAGTACTTCGGCTCCGGACGGGCTCATCGAGAAAAACTCCTCAAATGCGGTAGGGATTCAATACTTCAGAGAGTATAGCGGCGGGAGCACGATGAGCGGACCTCTTTTTCCACGGTTGAACAGCCCCGATAATGGCGAGGCGATCCGGATCGGCGACGCCGCGCTGACCTACGCGGAGCTGGCCGGCGCGGCGGCCGCGGTGGCCCGGCGGCTCGAGGGCGCCGAGCGCGTCGCGGTGTGGGCCGAGCCGACGCTCGAGCTGTGCGTCGCGGTCGTCGGTGCGCTCGCCGCCGGCGCCGGCGTGGTCCCGATCAATCCGGGCGCCGGCCCGCGCGAGCTCGAGCACATCGTCGCCGACAGCGCTCCTGACCGGGTGCTCGCCCGGCCGACCATGGAGCTTCCTCGATCGTTGAGCGAGCTCGATCGTATAGACGTCGATACCGATGAGCGCGCGGACGCCGCGCTGCCCGATCGGCTGGGTGACGGGGACGTGGCGTTCGTCATGTACACCTCGGGCACCACCGGTCCGCCGAAGGGCGTTCAGATCCCGCGCCGGGCGATCGAGACCAACCTCGACGCGCTGGCCGAGATCTGGCGCTGGACGGACGCGGACCGCGTCGCCCAGGCGCTGCCGGTGTTCCACGTCCACGGGCTCGTGATCGGGATGCTCGGCCCGCTGCGCCGCGGAGGCCAGGTCGAGCACACCGTCCGGTTCTCCCCGGGCGGCCTAGCGGACGCGCTGCGGCGCGGCGCGACGATGGTGTTCGGCGTGCCCACCATGTTCGGCCGGATCGCGCGCGAGGCCGAGACCGACCGCTCGATCGCCGACGCGTTCGGCGGCGCACGGGTCCTGATCTCGGGCTCGGCGGCGCTGCCCGTTTCAGTCCACGAGCGGATGCGCCAGCTCACCGGGCAGTCGATTCTCGAGCGCTACGGGATGACCGAGACGCTGATGAACACGGGCGCCCGGCTCGGCGAGCCGGTGATCGCGGGCCGGGTCGGCCCGCCGCTGCCGGGCGTCGAGGTGAAGCTCGTGGACGAAGACGGCGCCACGATCGAACCCAGCGACGACGAGACGATCGGGGAGATCGCGGTCCGCGGCCCGAACCTGTTCACGGGGTACCTGAACCGCCCGGACGCCACCGCGGAGGCGATGCGCGACGGATGGTTCATGACCGGCGATCTCGCCACACGAGACGCGTCGGGCTCGATCAAGCACGTCGGGCGCAAGACCACCGACCTGATCAAGTCGGGCGGGTACCGGATCGGCGCCGGCGAGATCGAGGGCGCGCTGCTCGAGCACCCGGCCGTGGCCGAGGTGGCGGTTGCCGGCGCGCCCGATCCCGACCTGGGTGAACGTGTGGTGGCCTGGGTGGTGGTCGAGGAGGGCCGCACCGCCACGGCCGACGAGCTAGCCGACCACGTCTCGAACCTCCTCACGAGGCACAAACGCCCTCGGGAGGTCCACTTCATCGAAGCGCTCCCGCGCAACGCCATGGGGAAGGTCATGAAGCGAGAGCTTGGGAGATAACCGTCGGATAGCACCCGTTATCTCCCAAACCCAGTGCGGGGCGCCCCCCAAAGCCCTAAGGAGGACGCCCCGCAAAACCTTCAGACCCAATCGCCCGCCACCCGCCCCGGTAAACGCTTGTGGAGAGCTTGCAGTAGCGGTTATCGGCCCGGGCGAAAACGGTCGATATCGGGCGAAGACCCCATCTTGCTCCCGGGCCGGGCTGGCCGATACGCACAGCACACCTGGGGGCTGCCCATGATCATGAAATCCCGCTCGCTGCTCGTCCAAGTCCTGTCCGTGAACCTGCTCCTCGTAGCGGGGACCACGGTGGTGGCCGCGCTCGGGCTCAACGCGAACGTCGGCAATGCGCTGGGCGGGCGCGAGGTGCTCGTGCTCGGTCTGGCCATGGTGGCCACCCTGCTCGGGAACTGGCTGCTCCTGCGCCGGCGCTTCATCCCGCTCGACCGCCTGATCTCCGCCATGGAGCGGATCGACCACGCCGACCCCGACCACCAGCTCGTCGCCTGCGACCGGGTCGACTCGAGCGAGGCGCACCGCCTCGAGGCGGCGATCAACCGGATGCTGGCTCGCCTCCAGGCGGCCCGGCTCGAGGCCGGGCGGGCGGCCATCCAGGCCCAGGAGCGCGAGCGACGGCGCATCGCGCAGGACCTGCACGACGAGGTCAACCAGGCGCTGACGGCGATCTCGTTGCGCCTCCAGGCCTCGATCGCGCACGCCCCGGACGACCTGGCCCGCGAGCTCGAGGAGACCAAGCGCCTGTCCGGCCAGGCGATGCAGGAGCTGCTCGCGCTGGCCCGCCAGCTCAGGCCCGCGGTGCTAGACGACCTCGGCCTGCTTCCCGCCCTGCGCAGCCAAATCACCGACTTTTCGGACCAGACGGGCATCCAGGCCGCGTTCAACGTCTCCGGCGCGGTCACAGAGCTTGCGCCCGAGCAGCAGCTGGTGGTCTACCGGGTGACCCAGGAAAGCCTGTCGAACGTCGCCCAGCACTCGGGCGCCAGCCACGTCGACGTCGAGCTGTGCTTCGACGAGGGCACCCAGCTGCGGATCGTCGACGACGGGCGGGGATTCGTCTCCCCACGCGAGGGGGGACTCGGACTGTCGGGCATGCGCGAGCGCGCGATGCTGGCCGGCGGCCATCTGTCTATCTGGTCCGCGGGCGGCCGCGGGACACTGATTGAGCTGAAGCTCGCATGACCACGGGGGAACGTTGATGCGAATCTTGGTGGCGGACGATCACGGCATCGTCCGATCGGGGATCACACTGCTGCTCGAGCGCCAGCCCGGCCTCGACGTGGTCGCCGAGGCGGCCGACGGAGTCGAGGCGGTGGAGCAGGCGCTGGCCACCCGGCCCGACCTGTGCATCCTCGACGTCGGCATGCCGCGGATGACCGGCCTGCAGGCGGCGCGGGAGATCCTCGCCCACCTCAGCGGCGTCCGCGTGCTGATGCTCTCGATGCACGACGACGAGCACTACCTGTTCGAGGCGCTCAAGGCCGGCGCGTCCGGTTACGTGCTCAAGCGCGAGGCCGACCAGGACCTGGTGGGCGCCGTGTCGGCCGTCGGCCGCGGCGAGGCCTTCCTGACCAACGCGGCCGAGCGCTCGATCATCCGCCGCTGGATGGAGGGCGACACCGGCGGCCCGGCGGTGACCCTCACCCCGCGCGAGGAGGAGGTCGTCAAGCTGATCGCCGAGGCCTACACCAACGCCCAAATCGCCCAGATCCTCCACCTGGCCGAGAAGACCGTGGAGTCGCACCGCGCCAACGTGCTGCGCAAGCTGGGCATGCGCGACCGCGTCGAGCTGGTCCGCTACGCGATCCGCCGGGGCCTGGTCGAGGCATAGCCTGGTCAGAAAACGCAACGACAGCTTGCGTTTCTCGACCACGCTTCGCATAAACGCGGCACTAGCATCGGGGCGTAAATGCGCGCCCCGGTTGACCACATCGCCGCTCCCCCGTTCCCGCGCAATCTGACGTGGATCAACGGGCAGCCCGCCGGGTTCCCGCTGCTGCTTGAGTTCTGGGACTTCTGCCGGGTGCAGTCGCTGCGGACGCTCTCGTACATGAAGACCTGGCACGAGCGCTACCCGGAGCTGAGCGTCGCCGGCGTCCACGCCGCCGGCTTCGCACCGTCGGCCGACCCCGACGCGGTCGCAGCGGCGGTCGAGCGCCTGACCATTCCCTACCCGGTCGCGATCGACGCCGAGTACGAGCTCTGGCAGGAGTACGGCAACCTGGGCTGGCCGGCGCGGTACCTGTTCGACCAGCGCGGCATGCTGCTGCACTACCACTACGGCGAGGGCGGCTACGAGGAGACCGAGCGGGGAATCCAGGAGCTGCTCGGGGTCGAGGGCCCGCTGGTCGCGCCGTTCCGCCCCGACGAGGCGCCCGACGCGGTGCTCACGCCGCAGACCGACGACGTCGAGGGGCCCTACTCGGGACCGTACGAGGCCGGCGGGGTCTGGGCGGTGCTGGACGGCGAAGGGACCGTGACCGTGAACGGCCGGACGATCGCCGTCGATCACCCGGGCTGCTACGAGCTGATCTCCCACGAGCGGAGCACCGCCGGCGAGCTGGCCCTCGAGCTCGGCGAGGGCGTGCGCTGCCACGCGGTGTGCTTCACACCCGGTCTGGCTTCCGCGTCCCCACGATCCTGACCCCGACGGCCGGGAGCTCTCCTGCCGCGATCAGCGACTCCTCGGGACCGCGCAGGTCGGGCCCGAGCTCCCAGCGGTAGAGGTACGGGCCGCGCGCCGGCGGCCCGAGCTCGAACCACTCCGCGAGCGCGTCCCGAATGGTCTGCAGCTCGTGGATGTGGTGGCGGAGGAAGCCGACGATCTCCTCGGGGGTGCCCGGCGCGTGGTCGTGCTCGCGCGGGCCGCGCTGCTCGAGCCACCACCCCGCCGCCCGCTCGTCGAAGCGCTCGACGTCGATCTCGTCGAGGACGAGGGCGCCCCCGGGCCGCACGACCTCGGCCAGCCGCCGGCACGACTCGACCAGCGGCTCGACGTGGTGCAGCGAGACGACCGCCACCGCGGCGTCGAAGCTGGCCGCCGGCTCGCGCACCTCGACCAGCGAGACGGGGCGGACGTCATCGGTACTGGCCGCGGGGTCGATCGCCACCACGTCATACCCGGCGGACGCCATCGCGCGCGCGAGCTCGCCCTCGCCGGCGCCCACCTCGAGCACGCGCGCCGGCGCCGGCGGGAGTGCGTCGAGCACGAAGTCAGCCACGCCGGGGTCAAGCATGGCCGTCCAGGAGGTTGATGAGCACGGGCGGATCGTCATCCTGAAGCGCAGCGGCGAAGCCCGGGCGGTACGGGCTCTCGCTCGGCGAATCTCCCAGGAAGCTCGCCTCGTGGACCCAGCTGCCGGTGTTGAGCAGGCGGTGGCGGGCGGGTTCCCATTCGGAGCCGTCGTCGCCCGGGAGCGGACCCGCGCGGTGCGTGTGCCCGAAGATCACGTGCGCCGCCGGCACGTCAAGTCGATCGGTCACCTCGGTGAACGCGCGCAGCGCCGCGCGCCGCAGCTCGACGCCGCTGACGTCGGGGCGCAGCGGCCCGAGACCGGCCCGGTTCAGCCCGGCGACGAGGGCCGGGAAGGCCACGGCGGTGGCGCGGCTGCGCACGCCCCGGCCCGGGCGGCGGTCGTTGATGGATCGCCAGGCCTTGACCTGGAAGCTGCCGTCGCCGCCCCCGCCCCGCAGGCCGCCGGCCTGCGCCACGGCATCGATCCAGGCGTACATCGGCGCCAGCGCCGCCTCGTAGTCCTCGGCGCGCCGGGGTCCGCCCGCCGGTTCGCCGGCGAGGCGGACGTTCAGCGCCGCGCCGAGCCGCTCCACGATCGGCACCGTGTTGTGGCGGTCGCCGTAGTGGCCGTGGATCGCGTACACGTCCTCGCGCAGCCACACCCCGGGGTACGCCACCCGCACCCGCGCCGGCGCGAGCGAGTCGACGAGCGCGCCCAGGCCCTCGCGAGGATCCCAGTCGACCGCCGACTCCAGCCCCAGCGGCGCGTGGTCGCGCCGCTCGAGCCAGCCGCGCAGTAGCGCGTGATCGTGGTTGCCGGGGACGACGACGACCTCGCGCTCGGGACCGAGCGCGGCGCCGGCCTCGCGCAACACGGGCGCGGCCGCGCCCAGCGCGTCGCGGATCGGTCCGTGGCGCAGCTCGAGCACATCCCCGAGCAGAACCAGGCGATCACAGTCGCGCAGCGCTGCGAGCAGCGCCGCCCGTTCGCGCTCGCGCCGCAGGACATCCTGGCGCCCGCGGGCGCCGAGGTGCAGGTCGGAGACGACCAGCGTGCGCAGCGGCCTACGCGCCGGTGGCCGCGAGGCCCTGGCGGATCACCTTGGGCAGCATGAAGCGGACGTCCTCTTGCACCACTTCGAGCTCCCTCACGTCGTCCGTCCCGCGGGCCCGGAAGAAGTCGACCAGCCGCTGCACGAGCGACTCGGGTGCGCTCGCGCCGGAGGTGATGCCGACCACGCGCTTGCCGGCCAGCCACTCCTCGCGCACCTCGCCCTCGTTGTCGATCAGGTGCGAGTCGGCGCCGTGCTCGCGGGCGACCTCGACCAGCCGGTTGGAGTTGGAGGAGTTGCGCGACCCGATCACGAGCACCAGGTCGCACTGCGCGGCGAGCTGCTTGACCGCGGCCTGTCGGTTGGTCGTCGCGTAACAGATGTCGTCGGTGCGCGGGCCGATGATCGCCGGAAAGCGGCGGCGCAGGCGGTTGATGATGGTCCGCGTCTCGTCGACCGACAGCGTGGTCTGCGAGATGTAGGCGATCCGCTCGGGATCGGGCACGTCCAGCGCGTCCACGTCCTCCTCGGATTCGACCAGAACGATGTGCTCGGGCGCCTCCCCCATCGTGCCCTCGACCTCCTCGTGCCCGGCGTGGCCGATCAGCACGATCGTGTACCCGTCGCCGGCGAACTTCTTGGCCTCGACGTGCACCTTGGTGACCAGCGGACAGGTCGCGTCGATCGTCTGCAGCGAGCGCGCGCGGGCGCCCTCGTGCACGATCGGGGCGACCCCGTGCGCGGAGAACACCACGGTGGCGCCCTCGGGCACGTCCTGCTCGGACTCGACGAACACCGCGCCGCGCTCGCGCAGTTGCTCGACCACGAACTTGTTGTGCACGATCTCCTTGCGCACGTACACCGGCGCCCCGTGCAGCTCGAGCGCCCGCTCGACCGTCTGCACGGCCCGGTCCACGCCGGCGCAGTAGCCTCGCGGCGCCGCGAGCAGGAGCTTCTCTGGCGTCGACCCCACGGCAAGCAGTGTAGGGGCCGGCATCCAGAAGGTACGCTTGGCGCTCCCGACCTATCGCCGGACGGAGCCCCTCGCCATGCCCCAACACCACCTCGACCGCCTGAGCGCGACCGACGCCTCGTTCCTCCACCAAGAGGGGCCCACCGCGCACATGCACATCGGCGCAGTGCTCATCTTCGAGGGGCCTCCGCCCCCGTTCATCGACTATCTGAACCACGTGCGCGGGCGCCTGCACCTGGTCCCGCGCTACCGCCAGAAGCTGACCACCCCGCCGCTCGAGACCGGCCGCCCGCTGTGGGTCGACGACCCGGACTTCAACCTCGAATACCACGTGCGCCACACCGCGTTGCCGGCACCGGGGAGCGAGGAGCAGCTGTTCCTGTTGGCGGGGCGGATCGCCTCCCAGCCGCTGGACCGGAGCAAGCCGCTGTGGGAGCAGTGGCTGGTCGAAGGGCTCGAGGACGGCCGGTTCGCGTTGATCTCGAAGACCCACCATGCGCTGGTCGACGGGATCTCGGGCGTCGACCTGGCTTCTGTGTTGCTCGACCTCGAACGTACGCCCCAGAGCGCATCGCAGGACCTCGAGCCCTGGCAGCCCACGCCCGAGCCATCGTCGGTCGAGCTCGTGGCCGCGGGCGTCCGCGGCATGATGGGGGTCGGGACCAGCATGGTCGGGCGGGTGGTGTCCGCGGCCACCCGGCCTGGACGCACGATCGGCATGGTGCGCGACGCCGCCGAGGGCGTCGGCGAGATCGTCTGGGCGGGGCTCAATCCCGCCCCGGAGACGCCGCTCAACGTCGAGATCGGTCCACACCGCCGGTACGCCGTCGTCCGCCACGAGCTCGACGACTACAAGGCGGTCAAGAACGCGTTCGGCGGGACCGTCAACGACGTGGTGCTGACGGTCGTGTCCGGCGCGCTGGCGCGCTGGCTGCACTCGCGCGGGGTACGAACCGAAGGACTCGAGATGCGCGCCCTGGTCCCCGTCTCGGTCCGGACCGACTCGCACCGCGGAACCCTGGGCAACCAGCTCGCCGCGATGCGCGGACCGCTGCCGGTCTACATCCACGACCCGGTGGCCCGCCTCCAGTTCGTCCGGCGCGCGATGGATGGGCTCAAGGAGTCAAAGCAGGCGGTCGGCGCCGCGACGCTGGCCGCCGTCAACGACCTGGCGCCGCCGACGATCCTCGCGCAAGCTTCGCGGCTGCAGTTCTCGACCCGGCTGTTCAACCTGCTGGTGACCAACATCCCGGGACCCCAGTTCCCGCTCTACGTGCTCGGGCGCCAGCTCGAGGATCTGTTCCCGCTCGCCTTCCTGCCCCGCAACCACGCCCTGGCCGTGGCGAGCATGTCCTACAACGGCGGGATCGACTACGGCCTGCTGGGCGACTACGACGCGCTGCCCGACATCGAAATGATCGCCGACGGGATCGACGCCTCGCTGCACGAGCTGCTGGACGCCTCGCCCCGGGTGCGGCGATCATCGAAATCGAAGCCTCCGGCCCGGCCGTCCGCGGCCGCCGCCGGCACGGACAACGGCACCGCCCGGAACGGCGACGCCGCCCCGATCCTGCCCACCGCGTTCACCCGGCGCGAGCGGGGGCCCGCGGCCGACATGCGTGCCAAGCGATCCCGACGTGCCGGGTCGCCGCGCAAACCCGCGGCCGAGTGAGAGTCCGAAACTTGCCCTTTCGCCTGCAAACGACTACGGTCCGGAGTTGAAGTGGACGAATTGATACAGCCGAACGAGACCGCGTTCAGGCTCGACCTGACCGCCGCCCAGCTCAAGATCGTCCACACCGCGCTCAAGTCGCTGTTCGACGACCTCGGCCACGAGGAGAGCGATGTCGCGCAGGTCGTCGCGGCCGTCCTGGCTAAGCTCCCCGGCGAGCACGAGATCCGCGCGATCGACTTGGGCCGCGAGCTGCGTCGCGGCCGGGCCGCCTGACCCGGCCCTCAGAACCCGAGCGCGAACTTGGCGTCCTCGCTCATGCGCTCGGGCGTCCACGGCGGCGAGAAGGTCATCGTCGACTGGACATCCTCGACGCCCTCCAGCTCTGAGACGAACTCCTCGATCTGCTCGGACACCTGCGGCCCGATCGGGCACCCGGGGCTGGTCAGCGTGTACGTGACGCGGACCGTGCCGCCCTCGACCTCGACGTCGTAGATCAACCCCAGCTCGACGAAATCGAGCCCCAGCTCGGGGTCGATCACATCGCGGAGCGCGTCGGTTATGTCTTCGACAGTTGCCATGAAGAGACCAGTTTAGGGGGTCCGGCGCGGTTCCGACTTGCGCGCACTGCACCATTTTGTATAGGTTTTGCCGATCGTCGACTTCGATGAAACCTCCGCGACCCTGCGCTGCTGCGGAGACGAGGACCGGTCCACGCAGGGAAGTCGCCGTCAGGCGTTGGTGCGCGCGATCCGCGCGCAGTCCAACGTCACGGTCGACCTCAGCGAGCTGGCCTTCGCCGACTCGTCAGTGATGCTCGACCTTGCCGTCCTGGCCCGCCGTCTGCGCGTCCGCGGCCGCGAGCTCCTGGTGCGCGGCGCCCAGCCGCAGGTGCAGGCGCTGATCAAGCACGTCGGGCTGCACCGGCTCCCCGCGGTACGGTTCGAGCCCTCGCCGGCGTTCGCCTGACGACCTCGATCTAGCCCGGCACGGCCGCGGTTTGGCCAGGCGCGACCTCGTGGCTGCCGTTTGACTCGCGCAGCAGCTCGGCTGCGTCCGAGCCCTCTTCGCCGAAGCGCGGGAAGCGCTTGCCCTCGGCCTCCCCGATCGTCACGAGCTGCTCCCCGACCGATCGCATGTCCTCGATCAGCCGCCGGCGCTCACGCCATACGGTTTCAGCGCTGCGGGCCAGCTCCCGAGCGCGCATCTCGGCCGCCTCGATCGTGTCCTGGGCCTCGCGGCGGGCGGAGTCGCGCATTTCGTCAGATTCGCGCCGCGCCTTCTCGCGGAGCTCCTGACCCTCGCGCTCGGCCGCCTCGAGGCGATCGTCCGCCTTGGCCCGCGAGCGCGCGGTGATTTCCTCCGCCGTCTCGTGGGCCCGCTGGAGGATGTCGCGGGTCTCGTCGCTCACCTCGTCCAGAGCGTGCCGGACGGCCGCCTCCGGCGAGGACGACATCTCGAGCTCGGTGATCAGGCGGCTCATCCGCTCCACATAGCGGTCGACGGCAGCGCGGTCGTAGCCGCGCAGCGCGGCCGGAAACTCGACCTCGCGCGCCTCCTTGAGGATCCGATCGCGGTCGGCCGGCGTCAGCACGCGGCTGGCCCCGAACCGCCGCCCCGGGCGCTCCTCGTCCCTGGCCCGCCCGCCGACCAGCTGCTCGGTCTCGTTCTCCACCTGGGCCGAGACCGGCGCGCCCTGTCCATCGCCGGCGTCGCGCCCCCGCATCTCCGAACGCGCCATGACCTAAAGCTCCCTTCCTCGCTTGTGTCGAGCTCTTAGGCTCAAATTACGCCCTAGGTCAACGCTGGTCAAGAAATGTTGAGGATTGGCGCGTACTAGCCTGTTAGCAGTGATTCTTCTCCTCCTCATCGCGTGGTTTGCGGCCGAGTTGTTCGTCGTGATCCAGGTCGCGGGCGCGATCGGCGTCGGCGCCACGATCCTGCTACTGATCCTGAGCTGGCCGATCGGGGCGTGGGCGCTCAGGACGCAGGGACGCGCGGCCTGGCGCCGGCTGTCGGACGCCGTCGCGGCGGGTCGTCCGCCCGGACGCGAGGTGCTCGACGGCGCGCTCGTCCTGATCGGCGGGTTGCTCCTGATCGTGCCCGGGTTCATCTCCGACGTGCTCGGCGCGATCGCGCTCCTGCCCCCGACGCGCGCGCTCCTGCGCGGCGGGCTCGCACGCAACCTCCAGAGCCGGTTCGTCGTGACCGCGACGCGGTTCGGCAACGCCACGCGGCCCCCCGACGTGGACTCGACCGCCACCGACGTCGACCAGGCGCAACTGCGCCCATGACGCCACTTCGCACGCTCGCGTTCGGCGAGCTCGATCCCGCGGGCGTGTGGGGAGCCGCCTGGATCCCGGGCTCCGACGGTCAGGCGCTGGCCGCGCTGGGCGACGGCCAGGCGTCGGCCGCCCTCCGTGGCGCCAACGTCGCCGGCGCGACCGACGGCGGCGAGTGGCAGCTGGACGGCGACGCCGCGGCGCTGCTGGTCGCCCCCGCCGGCGACGAGGTCGCCGTGCAGGCGTCCGAGGACGGGATCGAAGGCTGGGATCAGCTGTGCCGTGTCACCGGGCGGTTCGAGCGCGACGGCACCGAGCACGCCGTCGACTGCCTTGGCCTGAGGAGCTGGTGGTCGGGCGCCATCGACGTCGAGCGCTACGAGTCGATCCGCGCCGTATCGGTGTGGTTCGAGCCCGACGAGGGCCTGACCGTGACCGCGTTCCGCCCGCGCAAGGCCAAGGCGCACGACCGCGACGTGCTGGCGGGCGCGGTGATCGCGCCGGACGTCTCGGCGACGGTCGAGGACCCGCGGCTGTCGACGACGTACGAGGGCGAAGGGTGGCCGGCGCGGGCCGGCCTCGAGCTGTGGCTCGCCGGCGAGGAGCCCGAGCATCAGTACCCCCGTCGCGCGTCCGGCGAGGCGACCGGCGCGCGGGTCGAGGCGCTCGTCGGCTCGCTCGAGGTACGCGCCGAGCCGTTCCGGTTCCATAGCCGCGGTCGCGATGGCGCGGGCGCGTACCTCCTGGCCCGCCGGCGATGACGAGCGAACGCATCGACACGGTCATCAGTGACTTCGGCGGGGTGCTCACCTCGCCCATGACGGAGTCGTTCGTCGGCGTACTCGACTCCTCAGGCGTCTCGCTCGAGGAATTGGGCAAGGCGATGATGGCGATCGCGGAGCGCGACGGGTCCAATCCGCTGGCCGAGGTCGAGACGGGACGGGTCAGCGTGGCCACGTTCCTGGGCCGGATCTCGGACCAGCTGTCCGAGCAGGTGGGAAGCCAGGTCGAGCTCGACGGGTTCGGGGAGCGGTACTTCCGCCACCTGAAGCCCAACCAGCGGCTGATCGACTACATGCGCGGGCTGCGGGAGCGCGGGTACAAGACGGCGATCTGCACCAACAACATCCGGGAGTGGGAGCAGCTCTGGCGCGCGATGCTCCCGGTCGAGGAGATCTTCGACGTGGTCGTCGACTCGGCGTTCGTGGGCAGCCGCAAGCCCGAGCCCCGAATCTACGAGATCACGCTCGAGCGGCTCGGAGCCTCTCCCGAGGCCGCCGTGTTCATCGACGACATCGAGGCCAACTGCGAGGGCGCCCGGCAACTGGGCATCCATGCGATCCGGTTTCGCTCGACCGACCAGGCGATCGAGGACATCGAGGCCGCGCTTCGCCCGTGAGACCGGAGTCGGCCCAGGCGATCCTCGCGATCGCGCCCAACGCCTTCGTCTCACTCGACGGCGAGGGCCGGGTGCTCGAGTGGAATGACCGGGCCACCGAGCTGTTCGGATACGCGCGGACGGACGCGCTCGGAGCCGAGCTGACCGAGCTGATCGTGCCGACCCGCTATCACGAGCGCCACCGTGCGGGCTTGCGCGCGGCGAGGACCGCGCCTCGCGAAACGCGGCGACTGATCGTCGAGGCCGTTCGCCGCGACGGAAGCGAGTTCCCCGTGGAGGTGACGATCGCCGCGGTCACCGACGGCGACGCGCCGATCTTCCACGCCTGGATCGACGACGTGTCCGAGCGCGCCCAGCTGCTGCGCCAGCTGGAGGGCCAGCTGCGCCTGCGCGACCCCGGCTTCGGCGAGATCCTCGACGCGCTCGCGGAGGCGGTGACGATTCGCGACCCCCATCACCACATCCTGTACGCGAACCGCGCGGCGCTCGGGCGGATGGGATTCGCCTCGCTCGAGGAGATCCAGCGGACCCCGCCACAGGCGATCTTCGCCGACTACCTGGTGCAGGACGAGGACGGCCGCGAGCTCACGATGGACGCGATTCCGTCCGTGCGCCTGCTCTCCGGCGAGCAGGCCGCCCCGCTCCTCATGCGCACGATCCACCGCGCCACCGGCGAGCTGCGCTGGGAGGTGCTGAAGTCGACCCCACTCCACGACGCCGACGGGCACCCCGTCGCGGCGGTCACGATCATCGAGGACATCACGCGTGAGCGCCTGGCCGAGCTGCGCGACCGGTTCATGGCCAAGGCATCCGAGACCCTGATGACCTCGCTCGACTACGAGCAGACGCTGCGCAACGTGGCGTGGCTGGCCGTCCCGGAGATCGCGGACTGGTGCGCGGTGGAGCTGATCGACGAGCGCGGCGCACGCCAGCAGCTGGTGGTCGCCCACCGCGACGCGACCAAGCTCGAGCTGGCCAGGGAGCTGCGCCGCTACGAACCCGAGCAGCTAGACCCCGATCGGGGCGTCGGGCGGGTCCTGCGGACGGGCGAGTCGCTGCTCTCCCAGCACATCCCGGACGAGGCGCTGGTGCAGGCCGCGGTCGACGAGGAGCACCTCGCGCTGCTGCGCTCGGTCGGACTCAGGTCAGCCGTCCTCGTCCCCCTCAAGGCGCGCGGCCGGACGTTCGGCGTGATGACGCTGGTCAACGCCGAGTCGATGCGCCGCTTCGACGAGGACGACCGCGAGTTCGCCGAGCAGGTGGCCGCGCGGGCCGCTATCGCCGTCGACAACGCGAGGCTGGCCACCGCCCGCCGCGAGACCGCCGGCACGCTCCAGAAGAGCCTGCTGCCCGACCTCGTGCCGGGGATCGACGGGTGGAGCGTCGCCACCCTGTACCGCGCCGCGCGTGACGCGGAGGAGGTCGAGGTCGGCGGCGACTTCTACGACTTCTACGAGAGCGACGGCTGGCTGGTGCTGCTCGGCGACGTCACCGGCAAGGGCATCGAGGCCGCCGCGCTCACCTCCCTGGTGCGCCACGGCGCGCGCTTCCTCAGCCGGTACGAGCGCAACCCCAGCCGCATCCTCGCCGGGTTGAACGCGGCGCTCGGCGAGCAGCCCGGACTGCTCCTGTGCACCGCGCTGTGCGTGCGCCTGCACGCGAGCCGGGCGATCATCGCCTCCGCCGGGCACCCGTCGGCTCTCGTCGTCCGCGACGACGGCCGGGTCCGGGAGATCGGCGCCGCCGGGCCGATCCTGGGCGCCTGGACGGGCGCGAGGTGGAACGACTACTCCGTTCAGATCGGGCGCGACGAGACGCTGTTCCTGTACACCGACGGCGTGCTCGACACGCGCGGCGCGCAGCAGCGCTTCGGACTTCGTCGCCTGAAGCGCCTGTTGTGCGAGCACGCCGGCCTGCCGCCCGAGCGGCTCCTGTCCGAGCTAGAGGCCGCGCTCGATGACTTCCAGGTCGGGACTCAGGCCGACGACACAGCGGCACTCGCTCTCCGGCCGGTTCTGTCCGCCCGCGCCGTCCCGGCCCGTGAGACGCATCCGGGGGACCGAGTCCGTACCCTTCCGGCGTAAGACAGGAGGCGGTCATATGTCGGCGCTGCCCAACTTCCGCGTTGAGACGATCGACGCGGAATCAGGGATCACGATCAAGCTGAGGGGAGAGCTCGACAGCGCGACGTCCGATGAGGTCATGTCGCGCTTCGAACAGGTTGCCGCGGATCGAGAGATCGAGGACCTGGTGCTCGACCTGTCCGGCGTCTCGTTCATCGACTCCACGGGGATGCGGGCGATCATCCTGATCGAGCGCCGCGCCGGCGAGCGGGGCGTCGCGCTGTCGATCGTGCCGCCCCCGGACGCGCTCACCGAGCTGCTTGCCGTCACCGGCCTGGCGGAGCGCGCCAGGTTGGCCCGGCCGGCCGCCGACTCCTCGCCGCCCGCGGCGTTCGTCGAGCGGATCGAGCTCACCCTGCCCCGCGAGCCCACCGCGCCGGCGCGCGCCCGAGCCGAGTTGCGCGAGGCGTTCGGCGGCCGTCTCGGCGACTCCGACCGCGCCACGCTCACGCTGCTGACCTCCGAGCTCGTGACCAACGCGGTGATCCATCCCGCCCCAGGAGTGGGCGGATCGATCGGGCTGCGGTTCATCGCCTACACCGATCGCGTCCGCGTGGAGGTCAGCGACGCGGGGATGGGGTTCGACTACGGCACGCTGCCGCCGCGGCGCCGGCGCGACCAGGGCGGACACGGCCTGGTCGTGGTCGACGGCCTCTCGAGCCGGTGGGGAACCCAGCGGGTGGTCGTCGACGACCGGGACGGCTTCTGCGTGTGGTTCGAGCTGAACGTCGCTTGCGACCTGCTGGCGACGGGCGACGAGCCCGAACCCGGCGAGCGCCCGGTCGCGGCGGCCGAAGGCTGACGCACCGCAGGCCGCCGGGCGCGCGGATCAGTTTTCGGCGCCGAGCCGATCCCAGCAGTACAGCTCGAGGCACTCGCGGGCCAGCTCGACGCACCGCGCCTCCGACAGCCACGGCAACACGGTGTCGAACGCCTGGTCCTCCCCCACGCCGGCCTCGAACGCCTCCTCGCCGCGAAAGCCCGCGGCGATCTTGAGTGCCTCGCGCCGGTGATCCCCGAGCGACGGGAACACGTTCACGAGAAACTCGCGGTTGGGCAGCGGATGCCCCACCTCGAGCGACGCGTGCCACGCCGCGAGCAGCGACAGATCGTGCTCGTCGAGGTCGGCGAGCGCCTTGGCGTAGTGCGACTCGAGCTCGGATTCGGGGATCTCGTCGACCCACGCCCGGACCACCTCTCCGAGGATCTGGCGGCGCGCCTCGCGCCCCACCGACTCCGCGATCACGCGGATTGCGTCCTGAGGTTCGATGAAGCAGAGTGACATTGCGGCTCCGGTCCGGTTATGCGAACGCCGCAGAAGGTAGGTGGTCGACCGGACGTAACCGGTGTACGGGGGGAGGGGCGGGTGGGCCGTTTACGGCTTGACGGTGATGGTGACCGTCGGCGAGGTCGACCGCGTGTTGCGCTGGTCGGCCGGGAGGACGGCTTTCACCTGCACAGAGCCCGGTTGACCGAAATGCCCCGAGACCGCGTAGCTCGAGCCGTGCCCCAGGCGCGCCCTCTGGATCACCTGCCAGGCGCCGCCGCCGCGGCGCGCCTCGATCAGCACCACCTCGCCGGCGTGCGACGGCGCCACGCGTCCGCTCAGCCGGATCACGTGCCCGACGACGGTCGAGCGCGCCGACGGCGCCAGGCCGACGAGCGCGTTGACCTTCTGCTGGAGCGTTGAGCTCCGCAGCCCACCCGCGGTGACGTACCACGCCTGATCGGCCATGACCCTTCCGCGGCCCAGGGTGAACGAGTAGTGCCCGGAGGTGTCCGTGGTGGTCTGCGACATCTGGTGGAAGCTCGACTGGCCGGCGAGCTCACGCCACAGCACGGCGGGCAAGCCGGACTGCGGATTGGTGGTGAAGCCGCCCGTAATCACCACCTTCGTACCCGCCTTCGACGGGTTGGGCGAAGCGGCGATGGTCAGGCTCCCGGCGATGCACGGCGGGGTGCAGCAGCCGGCGGCCGGGCAGCACACCGTGGGCGTGGGCGTGCCCGTCGCACAGCACGTCGTCGGCTGGCAGCAGATCGGCGCGATGTGACGGCCGGTCCCGGACACCTGCACGGGAGGCGGGCAGCAGGACGGGCTGACCTGCGGGCACAGGATTGCGCTCGCCGGGGGTGCCGGGGCCAGGGCCGAGAGCGCGATCGCGGCGGCGACGACGGACGAGATGAGGACGATTGAACGGCGCATCGCAGTTGCAGACGCTGGCGAGGCGACGTTCCGAAGCCTAGCTGCTTTTCAGAGACCGAGCGCCGCTTGGGCCGTGGCCAGCATGTCCGGCTCGGGCTCGGCGCCTGGGCCCAGGCCGAGCGTGGCGCGCTCGCCGCGCTGCCAGTTGTGCAGGCCGAGGTCGAGCGCCTCGAGCGGCACGGCGCAGGCCTGGGCGAGGTCCGAGGCCCTGCGCTCGAGCAACAGCGGGTCGCCGATCCCGAGCGCCCGCTTCGCGCCCACGGTCACGTCGTTCGAACCGCCCAGAGCAAGCGAGCCCGCCTGCATGCCGTACACGCCGAGCCGGCCGAGCGTCACCAGCAGATCGAATCGCGCGTCTCGATGCAGGCCGGGCAGCGAGAGCCGCTCGAACGCGCGGGCGAAGCGGCGCTCGGGCGTCCAGGCCGGGTCGCCGGTGTACGCCGCGGACTGGGAGCCGGACCGCTTGGCCCACGTGCGGTAGGCCTCGAGCGTCTTCGCGCCTCGCGCCGGGTCGTGCGCGCTCCTGGGCCCCGTCACGACGCCGTCGAGGTCCGGGACCTCGCCCGAGGCCCACGTGGTGCGGACGCGGGCGATCTCGGCGAACGGGTCATCGGACTCGAGCGGGCACAGGTAGGCGATCAGGAAGGCGAGCCAGCCGCGCTCCTCGATCTCGCCCGCCGCGTCGGCCACCTCGGCGTACAGGCCGGGCGGCTCGTTCTCGAGCACCCTCAGCCGGTGGTCGGCGAACGCGATCTCCTCGGCCAGGCGACCGGCATCCACGCTCGACTTCAGGCCGATCACGAGCGGGTTGCGGTATCCGTCATCGCCGCCGCGGGCGACCCGCCGCACCGTGACCCCGCGCCCGCCCGAGCCGCGCGCGCTCGCCGCCGAACCCGCCCGGGTCGACCGAGGCGTGCTGGGGCGCGGCTGCGTGGTCCGCGGCGCGCTCGAGGAGACGATCGGGCGCAGCTCGATCGCCTGCTCCCGGGAGCAGATCGGGCAATTCTGGATCAGGTGGTTGTGGCGGCAGAACGTTGGCACGCTCGTGAGCGTACCCTCTCGGCGCTTGAACGCCGATCCGCCGACCTTCGACCTGCAGAGCCACTCGCTGCACTCCGACGGCTCGCTCGAGCCGAGCGGGGTGGTCGCCGCAGCGGCGCAGGCGGGCGTCGAGCTGCTCGCGCTGAGTGACCACGACACGGTCGACGGAGTCGCGTCCGCCGCGAGCGCCGCCGTCGAGCTTGGGGTCCGGTTGGTGCCGGCGGTCGAGATCTCCTCCGTGGACGGGGACCAGCAGGACCTGCACGTGCTCGGGTACCTGATCGATCATCGCGATCCGGTGCTGCGCGAACGCCTCGCGGCGTGGCGCCGGGACCGCGAGCACCGTGCCGAGGCGATGGCCGAGGCGCTGCGCTCGCTCGGCTATGAGGTGGACGAGTCCGAGCTCGAGCGCCGGCGGACGCAGGGCAAACCGATCGGGCGCCCGCACCTGTCCGATGCGGTGGTAAAGCACCCGGCCAACCGCGAGCGCCTCGAGGCCGAGGGCCTGAACGAGCGCTCGGCCTTCCTCGAGGCGTATCTGATCGACGGCAAGCCCGCGTTCCGGCCCCGGACCAAGCCGACCATCGCCGAGTCGATCGCGACCATTCACGACGCCGGCGGCGTCGCCGTCTGGGCCCATCCCTTCTGGGACGTCTCCGCTCCCGCCGCCGTGCTCGATGCGATCGACCGCTTCCGCGCGCACGGCCTGGACGGCGTCGAGTGCTTCTACGTCACCCACACACGCGAGCAGGCCGAGCTCGTCGCCGACCGCTGCGCGACCTTGGGCCTCCTCACCACCGGCTCCTCGGACTTCCACGGCCCCGAGCACCGTCTGTTCTCACGGTTCAGGGCGTTCAGCACGTTCGGCCGGGCGCCGGCCCTAGGCCCCATCGCCGGCTGACGAACTAAAAGACGCCCCGCGTCCGCAGCGCCGCCACCAGCTGTTCCACGACCTCGTCGAGCAACCGTTCGACCGGCCGCAGCTCGACGTCCGCCTCGACCGGCGGCTCGTACGGCGCGTCGACCCCGGTGAAGCCGCGGATCTTGCCCTCGCGCGCGCGGGCGTAGAGGCCCTTGGGGTCGCGCCGCTCGCACTCCTGGAGCGGCGTGTCGACGAACACCTCGAGGAACTCGAGCTGGCGCCCGTCGTGAATGGTCCGCGCGAGCTGGCGGTCGACCGCGTACGGGCTGATCACGCTGACGATCGCGATCGTCCCCGAGTCGGCGAACAGGCTGGCCACGTGCGCGATCCTCCGGATGTTCTCCGCCCGGTCGGCCGGATCGAACCCCAGGTCGCTGTTCAGGCCGTGCCGCAGGTTGTCCCCATCGAGCCGGTAGGCGCGGTAGCCGTCGCGGGCCAGGCGCTCCTCGAGCGCCCCGGCGATCGTCGACTTGCCCGAGGCGGGCAGGCCGGTCAGCCACACCGTGGCGCCGCGCTGGCCGAGCAGCGCCCAGCGCGCGCCGCGCTCCAGGTGCCGGGCGTCCCAGGTGACCTGGCCGGCCTCGCCCCCGGGCCGGTGCATGTGCGCCTCGATGATCATGCCGGCGCCCACGGTGCTGTTGGTCGCCTCGTCGATCAGGATGAAGCTGCCGGTGGTCCGGTTGCGCCGGTATTCGTCGAAGATCAGCGGGGCTGTCGTGCGCAGGCGGATCCGGCCGATGTCGTTCAGCCCGAGCTGACGGGCGTTCTCGTCCCGGTGCAGCGAGTTGACGTCGATCCGGTAGCGGACCTGTTCCACGACCGCCCGCGCCGAGCGGGTGGTGTGCTTGATCGCGTACCGGCCGCCCGCCACCACGGGGTCGTCGGCCATCCAGCACACGATCGCCTCGATGTGACGATCGACGGTCGGGCGGTTGTGGGGCCGGCAGATCATGTCGCCGCGCGAGATGTCGAGGTCGTCCTCGAGACGGACCGCGATCGACATCGGGGCGCACGCCTCGGCCACCGGCCCGTCGAAGCTGTCCACCGAGGCGATCCGCGTCTCCTCGCCGGAGGGCAGGATCAGCACCGGATCGCCGGCCCGGAACACGCCGGCGGCGATCTGCCCGGCGTACGCGCGATAGTCGGGAACGCCGTCGGCCTTACCGGGGCCGGCGCCGATCCCCGCGCCCGGCCACACCGCCGGTCCGGCCGCCGTGCCCGATCCGGGCCCCGGCCTGATCACCCACTGGACGGGCAGGCGGCAGTCGATCAGATTGCGATCCGAGGCGATGTGGACATGCTCGAGGTGGTAGAGCAGCGCGGGTCCCTGGTACCAGTCCATCTGCTCCGAGCGCTCGACCACGTTCTCGCCGTGCATGGCGGAGATCGGGATGAAGGTCACGTCGGTCGCCTCCAGGCGCGCGCAGAACTCCCGGAAGTCCTGCTCGACCCGCTCGAAGGCGTCTTGGGCGTAGTCGACCAGGTCCATCTTGTTCACGCACACCAGCAGGTGTCTGATCCCGAGGAGCGAGGCGATGAAGGCGTGGCGACGCGTCTGCTCGACGACCCCCTGGCGCACGTCGATCAGGATCACGGCCAGATCGGCCGTCGAGGCCCCGGTGACCATGTTGCGCGTGTAGCGCTCGTGCCCCGGCGTGTCGGCGATGATGAACTTGCGGTGCGGGGTCTGGAAGTAGCGGTAGGCGACGTCGATCGTGATGCCCTGCTCGCGCTCGGCCCGCAGCCCGTCGGTGAGCAGCGAGAGGTCGAGCGCATGCTCGCCGTTGCGCCGTGCGGAGGCCGCGCGGATCGCCTCGAGCTGGTCGGTCAGGATCTGCTTTGAGTCGTACAGGAGCCGCCCGATCAGCGTGCTCTTGCCGTCGTCCACCGAGCCGGTGATGACCAGGCGCAGAAGCGGCGCGGTGGCCTGCTCCTCGATCCCGGCGGCCAGCATCCGCTCCGCTTCGCTCGCCGTCGTTCCGCTGCTACTGAACATGATGCCGCCGACCGTAGCGCAGCCCACGGATACGCGGACCCGTCAACCCCCCGGCCCCGCCGCGGTGGCGACCGCCTGAGCACGCGCCGGCACCGGCAGCCGGGAGCCGGCCGCCCGGGCCCGCGCCGCGCCCGCTTTGAGCTCCCGGCGTAGGGCGTACAGGTAGTCGTCGAAGTCGACCTCCATCGTGTGGCGCTTGGACGCCACATAGCGCCGGCGCATCCGCGCGCGCTCGCGGCCGATCTCCGACTTCATCTGGGCGATCGATGGCAAGGCGTACTCGCCGCGCAGGTACGCCGCGATCCAGCGCCCCTGCGCCTCGGCGATCGGCATCGTCGGGCCGAGCGGCTGGAGCAGCGCGATGAAGAACAGGTTGTCCGTCCCCGGCTTGAACACGCGGCGGTACAGGAAAAGCTCGTTGTCCGGCGCCGAGATGAAGTCCTGGTCGAAGAACGGGAAGGTGATCTTGTAGCCAGTGGACCAGACGATCACGTCGATCGTCTCCTCGCTGCCGTCGACGAAGCGCACCCGATCATTCGCCAGCCCCGCGATGGCTCCCTTGAACGTGACCTCCCCCTGGGCGACGCGACCCAGGAGGTCGGCCGACAGCGTCGGGTGCGACTCGAGCAGCCGGTGGTCGGGCTTGGGCAGCCCGTAGTCCTCGACCCGCCCCACCGCCACCCGGTAGATCGCGCGGAACAGCGCGTGGCGCACCGGGAACGGCACGAGCGGTGTCAGCGGGCTGACCGCGACCTGGTCCACCGGCCGTCCGAACACGTACTTGGGGATCACGTGCTCGCCGCGCCGCCCGGACACGAACGTGCGAGAAGCCACGAAGCTCGACTCGACCGCGATGTCCGCCGCGCTGTTCCCCATCCCGACCACCAACACCGCCTTGTCGCGGAACTCGCCGGCGTCGACGAACTCGTGCGAGTGCAGCTGGATCCCGTCGAACCGCCCCGGGTAGGCCGGGTCGGGCCAGCGCGGATCCCAGTGGTGGCCGTTGGCGACGAGCAGCGCGTCGTAGCGGCGCGTCTCGCCGGTGTCCAGCCCGACGGTCCAGACCCCGTCCGAGCCCCGCTCCGCCCGCGACACGCCCGTCTCGAACGTGATCCAGCGATCCAGCCCGAACCGTTCGACGTAGTCCGCGAAGTACCGCGCCATCTGCGTGTGGTGCGGAAAGTCGGGGTACTCGCGCGGCATCGGGAAGTCCGAGTACGCCATCCGCTCGCGCGAGGTGTTCGTGTGCAGCGACCGGTACGCGGACGACATCCCGTTCTGGTTGGCGAAAACCCAGTTGCCACCGACGCGGTCGGACTTTTCGAAGCAGTCGACTGCGATCCCCCGCTCGGTCAGCGCCTTGACGGCGGCGATGCCCGACGAGCCGGCGCCGATCACGCACGCGCTCGGGAGGGCAGTCACGCCTCGACCGTAACAACCGTCTGCGGCGAGCGTCAAGCGCGCACTGGCACGTCCTCGGCCCGTTCCACCGGCCCCGGTGGGTCCGTAGCGGCCCGGCGGTCGGCCTTGCCCCGCTGCATCACCTCCCGGAAGCTCCGGAAGCGGAAGATCAGCACGAGCGCCGCGAACCCGCACGCGGTGGTCAGGGCCGCGGTGGCGATCTGCTGCCCGACCGAGAACGACGCCACGTATCCGTTGCCGGCGAAGATCGTGACCAGCAGCGCCTGCTGGACGCCGGCGCCGCCGGGCGTGAACGGGAACACCGACGCCACCACCTGCACGCCGAGCACGAGCAGCGCGTTTCGAACCGACCCGCCGATGTGGAACGCGTCCAGCAGCGCCCAGTAGGACGCGAACCGCGCCACCCAGCTCGCGAGCTGCCAGCTGGCCATCTCGCGGCGGTAGCGCGGGAAGTCGCGCAGGATCGTCAGGCCCTGGCGCACGCGCTCCCAGAAGGCCTTCACACGCGCCGACAGGAGCGCGAACGCGACGAGAAACCCGAGCGCCAGCACGGTCAGCACGAACAGCGTGAAGCGCATGTTCGAGGCGAAGAAGCTGATGTCGAACGCCGGCAGCTTGGAGAAGTCCGGCGGCTTGGGGAACACGCCCTGGGTGAACGCGAAGCACATCACCAGCAGCCCCATGAACCAGTCGAAGATCGTGCCGGTCCAGAGCGCCGCGGCCACGGCCGGATAGCTCGAGCGGCGGATGGCCAGGCGGGTCAGGAACAGCTGGGCGAGGTTGCCGCCTCCGAGCGGGAACACGTTGTTGATCGCGTAGCCGACCATGTAGGCACCCCACACGTCGCGCCACCGGATCCGCTCGTGCGGGTAGGCCGCCCGCAGGGCGCCCCACAACGCGCGCGAACGCAGCAGCAGATACACGGCGTACAGCGCCAGGCCGAGCAGGAGCGGCCCCCAGCTCAGGCCGGCCAGCTGCGAGAAGAACGTCCCGACCGAGTCGAGCAGGCTCGTGACCGTCGAGCCGATCGACGAACCGTGAGCACTCGCGGTCGAGACCCCTGGCATGAACCCATTAAAGAGCCCGGGGGACCCAGATCCATCTGGGTCCCCCGGAGAGTCAGGGAAGTGGGGGCGCAGTTCCCTGACCGACAGGGGCGAGTTTCCCCGTCCCAAGCTGTCTCTAAACCTAAATTAGCTCCGCAGGCCGCTCCACCTCGCGAATCGCCCAATCAAGCCTACCATTCCCCTGTAAACCGGCAGGCAAACGCCGGTCCGTCCGGAGTTGGTTTTCAACCCCAAACGCCCGGCGCAGACGCCTCTCAGCGGCCCTGCGCGCCGGGCCCGGTGAAGAACTCCTCGCCCGCCCGTACCGTTCCCGCGGCCTCGGCCTCGTGGCGCAGGGTCCGGTCGGCTTCGCCGCTCCAGGCCCCGATCGCCAGCATCTCGCGGTCGGCGTCCATCGGGCTGCCGCCCAGGTCGGCGTTGACCACCCGCGCGCATTTGCGTCCCTCGGCGATCGCGGTGACGATCAGCGACTGGCCGATCCGCGCGTCTCCGCACGCGTAGACACCCGGCTTGGAGCTACGGTAGGTCATCTCGGTCCGGATGTTGTTTCGATGGTCCAGCTCGAGGTCCAGCTGCTCGACCGCGCCGACCCGCTCGGGGCCCTGAAACCCGATTGCGATCAGCACCAGATCGGCCTCGAGCACGAACTCGCTCCCGGGTACCGGCGTCAGGTCGCGCGATGAGGTGCCGGTGACCTGCCGCGCGTAGACGTGGCTGACCTGCCCGTCCCGGCCGCCGAACCCGGTCACCTCGGTCCCCCAGCGGCGCTTTCCGCCCTCGTCCAGCGCATACGTGCTCAGCGTCCGCTTGGGCGGGAGCGGCCACGGATGGCGCGCGTCACGCCCGTTCGGCGGCAGCGCCATGTACACGTCGAGCATGACGACGGTCCGGGCGCCCTCGCGATGCGAGTTCGAGATGCAGTCCATCCCGGTGTCGCCGCCGCCGACCACGATCACCCGCTTGCCCGCGGCGGTGATCTCGGTGCCCGGCTGCGGGGCCCGCGACGGACGGCCCTCCTGCGCGGCGACCCACCGGTTTCGCTGGTACAGGTACTCCATCGCGGGATGGATCCCGCGCAGCGAGCGCCCGGGCGCGTCCAGGTCGCGCTGCACCCGGGACCCGATCGCCACCACGACGGCGTCGTGCCGGCGCTCGATCTCCCGCGCGGACACGGTCAGGCCGACGTCGGTGTCGTACACGAACTCGATTCCCTCGGCGGCGAGGATGTCGACGCGGCGGTCGATGATCCGTTTCTCGAGCTTGGCGTCGGGGACGCCGAAGCGCATCATCCCGCCCGGGCCCTCATCGCGCTCGTAGACCGTGACCGTGTGGCCGCAGCGGTTGAGCTCGTCGGCGACGGCCAGCCCGGCCGGCCCCGACCCGATCACCGCGACCGTCTTGCCGGTCCGCCGGGTCGGGGGATCGGGGACCACCCAGCCCTCCTCGAATGCGCGCTCGGCGATCGCCATCTCGATCTGCTCGATCGTCACCGGGTCGTCGTTGATGCTCAGCACGCAGGCCGACTCGCACGGCGCCGGGCAGATCCGCCCGGTGAACTCGGGGAAGTTGTTGGTGGCGTGCAGCTGGTCGATCGCCTCGCGCCACTTCCCCCGGTACACGAGGTCGTTCCAGTCCGGGATCAGGTTGCCGAGCGGGCAGCCCTCGTGGCAGAAGGGGATGCCGCAGTCCATGCAGCGCGCGCCCTGGCGCTTGAGCTCGGCCTCGGGCTGCAACGTGAAGTACTGCTTGTAATCGTGGACCCGCTGCTCCGGGTTTCGCTTCTCGAAGCCGACCCGATGGATCTTGAGGAACGCGCCGAGCTCGCCCATCACGCTTCAACGGCTTCGCGTTCGGCCGCCTCGGCCAGGGCCCGCTTGTAGTCGCGCGGCATGACCTTGACGAACCGCTCGCGCGCGCCGCGGTCCCACGAGGCGAGCACGTTGCGCGCCACGAGCGAGCCGGTGCGCGCGGCGTGCTCGGAGATCAGGTCCCGCACCTCGGCTTCATCCTCCTCGGAGAGGGGATCCAGATCGACCAGCTCGAGGTTGCACCGACCCTCGAAGCGCCGGTCGACATCGTAGACATAGGCGATCCCGCCGCTCATCCCGGCCGCGAAGTTGCGCCCGGTCCGGCCGAGCACCACCACCCGCCCGCCGGTCATGTACTCGCAGCCGTGATCGCCGACCCCCTCGACCACCGCGCACGCACCCGAGTTCCGCACCGCGAAGCGCTCACCGGCCAGCCCGCGGAAGAACGCGCGGCCGGCCGTGGCGCCGTACAGGACGGTGTTGCCGACGATCATGTTCTCCTCGGCGCGGAACCGGTGCTTCTCGGGCGGCCGCACCGACACCACGCCGCCCGACAACCCCTTGCCGGCGTAGTCGTTGGTCTCGCCGCGCAGCGAGAACGTCACCCCGGGGGCCAGCCACGCCGCGAAGCTCTGCCCGGCCGAGCCGGTGAAGGAGATCTCGATCGTCGATTCGGGCAGGCCGCGGGCACCGTGGCGGCGCGCGATCTCCCCGGACAGGATGCCGCCCACCGTGCGGTTGACGTTGCGCACCGGGATCGGCCCGAGCTTGACCGTGTCGCGCCGCTCGAGCGCCGGGCTGCAGCGGCGCAGGAGCTCCCAGTCGAGTGCGTCGTCGAGCACGGGCTGCTGGGGACGAGTGCGGCAGCGCGGCGTTCCCGGCGGCAGGTCCGGCGACTGGAGCACCATCGACAGGTCCACCCGGCCGGCCTTCCAGTGCTCGATCGCGTCGTCCATGTCGAGCAGCTCGGTGCGCCCGATCATGTCCTGGAAGCGACGCACGCCGAGCGAGGCCATGATCCCGCGCACCTCCTCGGCGACCAGCATCAGGTAGTTGACCACCTGCTCGGGGGTGCCGCGGAACCGCGCGCGCAGCTCGGGATCCTGGGTGGCGATCCCCACCGGGCACGTGTTCAGGTGGCAGACGCGCATCATGATGCAGCCCATCGCGATCAGTGGCGCGGTCGAGAAGCCGAACTCGTCGGCACCGAGCAGCGCCGCCACCACCACGTCGCGTCCGGTGCGCATCCCCCCGTCGACCTCGACGACGATGCGCGAGCGCAGGTCGTTCAGCAGGAGCGTCTGCTGGGTCTCGGCCAGCCCGATCTCCCACGGCACGCCGGCGCCCTGGATCGAGGACTGCGGGGAGGCGCCCGTGCCGCCGTCGTGACCGGCGATCGTTACGTGGTCGGCGTTGGCCTTGGCCACGCCGGCCGCCACCGTGCCGACCCCGACCTCGGACACGAGCTTGACCGACACCGAGCCGGTCGGGTTTGCGCAGCGCAGGTCGTAGATCAGCTGCTTGAGGTCCTCGATCGAGTAGATGTCGTGGTGCGGCGGGGGCGAGATCAGCCCGACGCCCGGGGTCGAGTTGCGCAGCCAGGCGATGTAGTCATCGACCTTGTGGCCGGGCAGCTGGCCGCCCTCGCCCGGCTTGGCGCCCTGCGCCATCTTGATCTGGAGCTGGTCGGCGTTGACCAGGTAGTGGACGGTCACCCCGAACCGGCCCGAGGCCACCTGCTTGATCGCCGAGCGCCGGAGATCGCCGTTCGGGTCGGGGGTATACCGGCTCGCGTCCTCCCCGCCCTCGCCCGTGTTGGAGCGCGCGCCGATCCGGTTCATCGCGATGGCCAGCGTCTCGTGCGCCTCGCGCCCGAGCGCCCCGAGGCTCATCGCGCCGGTCGTGAACCGCTTGACGAGCTGAGTGGCCGGCTCGATCTCGTCGAGCGGCAACGGATCCGGCGCGGTGCGGAACCTCATCAGGCCGCGCAGCAGCGAGTTGCGGACCGACTCCTCGTTGGCCATCCGCGCGAACTCGGCGTACGTCGCCCGGGGATCCCCGTTGTGACCACCCACCGCGTGCTGCAGGTTGGCGATCGTGTCGGGGTTCCACACGTGGCGCTCGCCGTGCCGGCGCCACTGCAGGACGCCGCCCACCGGGAGCACCTCGCGGTCGGTGCGCGGATAGGCGCGGAAGTGGCGCTCGATCGCCTCCTGGGCGAGCTGCTCGAGCCCGACCCCGCCGATCCGGGAGGCGGTGCCCGTGAAGTGCTTGTCGATCAGCTCGCGCTCGAGCCCGACCGCCTCGAAGATCTGCGCGCCGCCGTAGGACTGGATGGTCGAGATCCCCATCTTGGAGATCGTCTTCATGAGCCCCTTGCCGATCGCCTTGACGATCCGCTCCTCGGCCTCCTCCCGACCGAGGTCCTCCGGAAGCAGCGAGCGGTCGGCGAGCTCGTCGAGCGACTCGAACATCACGTACGGGTTGATCGCGGCCGCGCCATAGCCGATCAGCGTCGCCATGTGGTGGATGTCGCGCGGCTCGCCCGACTCGATCACCAGCCCGGTGCGCAGGCGCGTGCCGCGGCGGACCAGGTGGTGGTGAACGGACGCCACGGCCAGAAGCGAGGGCGTCGCCACCCGCTCGGCGCCCAGGTTGCGGTCGGACAGGATCAGGATGTTGGCGCCGTTGTCGACGTACCGGGCCGCCTCCTCGCACAGCGCGTCCAGCCGGGCCTCCATCCCGGGGTGGCCCTGCTCGATCGGCCACGTGATGTCGAGCGTGGCGGCGTAGAAGATCTCGTGCGAGACCTGGCGAAGCTTCTCGAGCTCGTGGTTGCGGAGGATCGGCTGGTTCATCACCAGCTGGTGAGCGTGCTCGGGACTTTCCGAGAGCAGGTTGACCTCGGCCCCGACGCCGGCCTGCAGCGACATCACCACGCTTTCGCGGATCGGGTCGATCGGCGGGTTGGTCACCTGGGCGAACAGCTGCTTGAAGTACGCGAACAACGGCGGCTGGCGGTCGGACATCACGGCGAGCGCGGCGTCGTTGCCCATGCTCGCCGTCGGCTCCTCGCCCTTGGTGGCCATCGGCGCGATGATCATCCGCAGGTCCTCCTGCGAGTAGCCGAACGCCAGCTGCTTGGAGCGCAACGGCTCGATCCGGGGCGTGCGCGGGTCGCGCGCGGGCAGGTCGTCGATGTGCACCACCGAGCGCTCGTACCACTCGCCGTAGGGGTGGCGGCGCGCCACCCGGCGCTTGACGTCCTCGTCCTCGACGATCTTGCCCTCCTCGAGGTCGACGAGGAACAGCTTGCCCGGAGCCAGGCGGCCCTTGCGCTGGATGTGCTCGGGGGCGACCGTCATCACGCCGGTCTCTGAGGCCAGCACCACGTATCCCTCGGTGTCCTGGATCCAGCGGCCCGGCCGCAGGCCGTTGCGGTCGAGCACCGCCCCGGCCACGCGCCCGTCGGTGAACACGACCGCGGCGGGACCGTCCCACGGCTCGATCAGGCACGAGTGGAAGTCGTAGAAGCCCTTGACGTCCGGATCGAGATCGCGGCGGGTCCGGTAGGCCTCGGGGACCATCATCATCACCGCGTGCTGGATGCTTCGCCCGCTGAGCACGAGCAGCTCGAGCACGTTGTCGAAGATGGCCGAGTCAGAACCGCCCTCGCGGACCACCGGGATCACCTTGTTCAGGTCCTCGCCGAACAGCTCGGAGGCGAGCTGCGACTCGCGGGCGCGCATCCAGTTGACGTTGCCGCGCAGTGTGTTGACCTCGCCGTTGTGGGCGATCATCCGGTAGGGGTGGGCGAGCTCCCAGCTCGGGAAGGTGTTTGTGCTGAAGCGCGAGTGGACGAGCGCGAGGCGTGAGGCGACCCGCGGGTCCCTGAGGTCGGTGAAGTAGCGCGGGAGCTGCGGCGCGGTCAGCATCCCCTTGTAGATCATGGTTCGGCTGCTGAAGCTCGGCAGCGCGAGATCCCGGCCGGCGGCGCGCTCGATCACCCGCCGGATCACGTACAGCTTGCGCTCGAAGGCGTCCTGGGTCTCGATCTCATCCGAGGCGGCGATGAGGACCTGGCGGATCACCGGGGCCGACAGCCGCGCGGTGTCGCCGACGTGGCGATCGTCGACCGGCACGTCGCGCCACCACAGCACGCGCTGCCCCTCGGCCTCGATCGTCTCCTCGATCAGCCGCTCGAGCACGGCGCGGCGCTCGGGGTCGGGTGGCAGGTAGCAGACCCCTACCCCGTAGCGGCCCGGGGGCGGCAGGTCGACGCCCGCGACGGCGGCTCTCAGGAACCCGTCGGGGATCTGGAGCAGGATGCCGGCGCCGTCACCGGTGTTCGGGTCGGCGCCCTCGGCCCCGCGATGCTCCAGATTCTCGAGCGCGTCGAGCGCCTTCTCGACCACCGCATGACTCGCCTCGCCCCACAGCTTCGCCACCAGCGCGATGCCACAGCCATCGTGCTCGTTGGCGGGGTCGTAGAGGCCAATGGCCCCTGGCGGGGTGGAACGTCGGTACATGGGTGGAGGATGCAGACAGGCGCACGGAGGAACGCCCGCCAAGATTATCAATGGCCCGTCAGGGCCTCGTCAGCCCTGGCTCTTGGCCTTGGCCTTGCTGCGCGAGCCGCCGTCGGCCGTCTTGGCCGCGGCGCGCCGGCGCGGCTTGGGCGCCGGCTTTTCCTCCTCGGAATCCGAGTCTGACGAGCGCACCGCGGCCAGGCTGGCCTCGAGTGCGGCCATCAGGTCGGGCGCCGCGGCGGGCTCCTCGGCCTGCGGCTGGACCGCGATCTCCTCGCCGGCGGCCTTGCGCTCGATCAGCGCGAGCACCTGCTCGCGGTACTCGTCTTTGAACTTCTGGGGCGCGAATTCGGAGGACAGCGACGCGATCAGCTGCTCGGCCATCTTCAGCTCGCGGTCGGTCGCCTGCGCCTCCTCGATCTCGCCGATCTCGTCGAGGCGGTCCGGCGAGAGCACCTCGTCGCCCCACAGCATCGTGGTCAGCGTCAGCACGTCGCCGGTGGGGCGCAGCGCGCACAGCTGCTGCTTGGAGCGGATCACCACCTTGCCGATCCCGACCTTGCCCGACTCGCGCATCGCGTCGAGCAGCAGGCGGTACGCCTTGGCCCCGCCGGCGGTGGGCGCCAGGTAGTAGTTGTGGTCGTAGTAGATCGGGTCGATCTCGGCCAGGTCGACGAATTCCTCGATGTCGATCGTCTTGGTCGCCCGGGGGTCGAGCGCGTCGAGCTCCTCGTTGCTGATCACCACGAACCGATCGGGCGTGATCTCGTACCCCTTGACGATGTCCTCGTAGGGAACCTCTTCGTCCGTCGTGGGATCGACGCGCTTCTGCTTGATCCGGGCGCCGGTCTTGCTCGAGAGCTGGTTGAAGCGGACCGTCTTGGGCGACGTCGCGGTGTACAGCTTGACGGGCACGTTGACCAGCCCGAAGCTGATCGCACCCGACCAGATTGCTCTAGCCATAGGAGTCCTTGTATAGCGAACGGGTCACGGTGGCAAGGGGTGAGCGGCGTCTTGCCGGCGCCGCTGTACCTAAGACGCCACGCCAGGCGCGAAATCATCGGCGCCCGCGGCCAAGAGGCGCGGCGCCAGCGCCGCCGCGGCGCCGGGCCGCGCGACCGTCCGCCACCATCTCACGTGGTGCCATCTCGCAGCGTTTCATCCGCAGTGAGGCTTCCGCCCTTTCAGACGCTGCTCGACGCCCACGGCCCGGACGTGCACCGGTTCCTGGTGGCCAGCGTCGGGCGGGTCGACGCCGACGACTGCTACCAGGAGACGTGGCTGGCAGCGCTGCGCGCGTACCCGAGGCTCCGCGACGCCTCGAACCTCAGAAGCTGGATCTTCACCGTGGCGTCGCGCAAGGCGATCGACCACGTCCGCGCGCGGCGCCGGGTCGCCGTGCCCGTGGGCGACGTGCCCGACACGCCGGCGACGAGCGCGACGATGCCCGCGGCCGGGCCAGACGACGACCTCTGGGCCCACGTCCGCGAGCTCCCGCCCAAGCAGCGCACGGCCCTCGCGCTTCGCTACGTGGCCGACGCCGGCTACGAGGAGATCTCGACCGTGATGGGAACGAGCGAGGACGCGGCCCGGCGGAACGTCCACGAAGCCCTCAAGCGACTGCGAACGGAGTACCGACCATGACCGATATCGAACTCGAGCTGAGGCACCGCGCGCCGGCGCCGGACCGCCCGCCTGACATCACCGAGACCGCGGCGTCCGCGGGGCTGATCGACGTCGCCTACGCGACCCTCGACTCGCCGGTCGGCACGCTGCTGCTGGCCACCACGCCGAAGGGCCTGGTCCGTCTCGCGTATATCGACAATGACGACGAAACCGACGTGCTGGAGCAGCTCGCCGACAAGGTGTCGCCGCGCATCCTCGCCGCGCCACGGCGGCTGGACGAGCCCCGCCGCGAGCTCGACCAGTACTTCGCCGGCCGGCGCCGGCACTTCGACACGCCACTCGACTGGCGGCTCACCCACGGCTTCACCCGCCGGGTCCTCCAAGCGACGGCGAACGTCCCCTACGGCGCCACGACGACGTACAAGCAGGTGGCCGGCGAGGCCGGCAACGCGCTCGCCTTCCGCGCCGCCGGCAACGCGCTCGGCGCCAACCCCATCCCGATCATCGTCCCCTGCCACCGCATCCTGCACTCGGGTGGGGGTCTGGGCGGCTACACAGGTGGCGTCGAGCGCAAGCGGGTGTTGCTGACGGTGGAGGGCTACAGCGGGTTGAAGCAGCCGTAGAACACGAACAGCGGGTTGACCACCTGCTTTCCGTTCCCGTCGCGCATGGTCTGCTGGCCGACGAACGACGGCGGCGACGTCGCCTTGTAGCACCCGTTGGACTGCACCGTCAGGTCGTAGGTGACCGGCGTCTGCTGGAACGGCACCGCCCCCGGCTGGGGGATGAACACGGTCAGCGTGCAGCTCCAGTCGCCCGGTCCCGACGGGCTCGAGGCGCGCCGGTTGCAGCTCGGGAGCACGTTGAGGCGCGCGCCGGGCGCGACGGCGCGGCCGAGCTCGCGCTGCTGGAGCAGCGTGAGGTTGTTGAACGTCGGGGTGATGCTCGACTTCAGGCGGGCCGAGGTGACGCCCACCGGGCCCCAGTTGCTGGCCAGCGCGAGCAGCGCGATGACCGCCGCCGAGGCGATCGCCACCCGCACCGGCGCCACCCACCCGGCCCGGCGGCTGACCGGCGCGCCGGCGAAGTCGCGCCGGCGCAGGAGCAGCCACGACGCGCCCAGGCAGGCCACGATCCAGATCAGGCTGACCAGCTCGCCGATCACCAGCGGACCGAAGAACGGGTGGGGGACGAACAGCGCGTGCCACGCGTCGAACCCCGATGAGACCAGCAGCAGGTGCAGCCACACGCCGGTTCCCACCAGCGCCAGCAGCTGCACCACCAGGTCGACGAGCGCCGGCCCGAGCACGCCGACGATCCCGTTGCGGGTGGCCACCGAGAACAACATGGCCAGGCTGGCGAAGGCCAGAAGCGGAAGCGCGCTGAGCAGCCACGCGACCGCCACCAGCCCGAGACACCGCCCGGGCGACAGCGTCGTCCCGCCAAGGCTGACCATCGGATGAAGGCCGATCAGCAGCCCACCGGCGGCCACGCTCGAGACGGCCAGCAGCAGGAGCAGCGCCAGCGCGAAGGTGGCGACGGCCAGCACCTTGCCGGCGAACAGGTGCCGGCGCGTGCACGACCGCGTAAGCACGGTCTTCCACGTCCCGTGGCGGTCTTCGGAGGAGAACACGTCGCCGGCCAGGACGCCCGCCATCAGCGGCAGGCCCCAGGAGCCCGAGAACCCGAGCACCACGAGCGAGACCGCGAAGCCCGACGAATGCACCCAGACCCCGTACAGGGTGTCGGCCGGGGTGCCGCTCTGCACCTTGAGCACCGCGGCGAACGCGAACGGAGCGAGCACGCAGACTACCGCCAAAAGGCGCGTGGCGAGCTGGTTTGAGAGCTTGCGCCGCTCGGTCCGGTAGGCGGCCCGCACGCCGCCGGCGCGTCGCGCCGGCCCGCGAACCACCGCCACATCGGAGGCGAGCGCGCTCACCGGCCGGCCAGCAAGCGTTCGGCCAGCTCGACCGCGCCCGAGCCCGGGTCGGTGTCGCTGGTCAGCGCGAAGAACATCGACTCGAGCGGGCTGACCATCAGCTCGAGCCGGCGGATCGCGACGCCGGCGTGGCCGAGCTCGAGCACGTAGGGATCGAGCGCCCCGGTCAGCGCCGCCACGCGCAGCTCGCCGCTCGCCGAGCGCGTGACCTCGACCCCGCCGTGGTGCGAGGCGAGCTCGAGCGCCCGGTCGTCGTCGCTCGTGGCGAGCCGGTACGCCGAGCCGGGCGCCTCGGCGCGCAGCCGCGCAGCGCTCCCGTTCCACACCACCTTGCCGCGGCGCAGCACGGTGAACGAGTCGCAGACGTCCTCGATCTCGCCGATCAGGTGGCTCGAGATGAGGACCGCAACGCCCTCGGAGGCGAGCCCGCGCAGCATCCCGCCCATCTCGCGCACGCCAGCGGGATCGAGCCCGCTGGTCGGCTCGTCGAGCAGCAGCACCGACGGCGCGCGCAGCAGGGCCCCGGCGATCCCGAGACGCTGGCGCATGCCGGTCGAGTAGCCGCTCACGCGGTCCCCGTCCCGGCCGGCCAGCCCGACCCGCTCGAGCACCGCGTCCACGCGATCCCGCGCCCGTCCGGAGCCGTCGAGCTCGGCCAGCAGCTCCAGGTTCACCCGGCCGGACAGGTACGGGTAGAACGTCGGCTCTTCCACGAACCCGCCGACGCCGTCCAGGCGGACCGCGTCCGGCGGCCCGAGGGGCCGGTCGAGCAGCTCGACCTCGCCGGCGTCCGCGGCCACGAGGCCGAACAGCAGCCGCAGCAGCGTGGTCTTGCCCGCGCCGTTGGGCCCGAGCAGGCCCCGCACCTCGCCCGCCTCGACCACGAGGTCGACGCCCTCCACCGCGGTTGTCGTCTCGAACCGCTTGACCAGCCCGATCGCACGCACTGCCGCCACGGCGTCAATATACGGGCAGGCGTTCTCACCGATTTCATCGGGTAGCTAGCCAAGCGTGGATCTGCTCCGCCCTATCCAGAGGTTCGACCGCTTCCAGCAAGGGCACAAGGGCTGGGCCATCCCGATGGCCGTGATCAAGAAGTTCGGCGACGACCAGGCCGGCAACCTGGCCGCGCTCGTCGCCTATTACTCGTTCTTCTCGATCTTCCCGCTGCTGCTGGTATTCACCACGATCCTCGGGTTCGTGCTCCAGGGGAACACCAAGCTCTACGACGAGGTACAGACGTCGGTGCTCGGCAACTTTCCGGGCCTGCAGTTGGGTACCCACCCGCTGACCGGGAACGTCACCGCGCTCGTCATCGGCGTGCTCGCCTCGCTGTGGGGTGGCCTCGGCGTGACGAACGCCGCGCAGAACGCGTTCGACAAGATCTGGGCGGTCCCGTTCAAGGATCGGTCGAACTTCTTCCACTCGCGGGTGCGCGGGCTGCTGTTGCTGCTCTGCTTCGGCGTCCTGTTCCTCGCGTCGGCCGTCGTGACCTCCCTGGTCACCGTCACGCTCTCCGGCGCGCTGGTCAAGATCGCCGGGTACGTGGTCACCCTGGCGGTGAACTTCTGGCTGTACATAGCCGCCTTCCGCTTCCTGACCGCCTCCAGCGTGCCGACTCGCTCCCTGTGGCTCGGCGCGGGCATCGGCGCGGTGTTCCTCGAGATCCTCCAGTTCGTCGGTGGCATCTACGTCGCGCACGTGGTCAGCCACGCGCGCGAGACCTACGGCGTTTTCGCCACCGTGATCGGTCTGCTCGTCTGGCTTCACCTGCTCGCGCAGGTGACTTTGTATTGCGCCGAGATCAACGTGGTCGTGATGCGGCGGCTGTGGCCGCGCACCCTGCTCGGCCCACCGGATGAACCGGCGGACCAGAAGACGCTGCGAGCCCTGGCCAAGGTCGAGGAGCGCCACGACACCGAGCAGGTCGACGTCCACTTCCACAACGGCGATCCGGCCGCCCAGCCAGCCGGCGAGCCGCAGCCCTAGAAGAGCCGGTCAGCCGCCTCGCGGCGCGTCATCTCGATCGGCCACGAGCACAGACCGCCCTCGGCCGGGCACCCGTCGCACACGCCGCGGTGCGGCGCTTCGGTGACCGTGAACTCGCGGCTCAGCACACCGCCGGCCATGGCGCTCAGCTCGGCGTCGAGCGCCGGCAACTGCTCCCGCGTGTAGACCGCCACCGCGGGGCGGAGGGGAAGCTCGAGGAAGGTGTGGACGACCTCCACCTGGCTTGCGCCGGCGCGCAGCGCCGCCAGGGCGTAGATGAGCCGTTGCGTCCCGTAGGCCCGGTCGGCCAGCGCCTGCGGGTCCGCGCCGTCGAGTCGGTCGGTCTTGTAGTCGACCACGAGGGTCCGGCCGCCGGCCTCCCGGGCGATCACGTCGAACACTCCGCCGATCAGCACGCCGACGTCGGTCAACAGGAACCGGAACCGCTCCTCCCGCCGGACGCCGGTGGCCCGCCCGAGCCGGTGGCACAGATCGCCCTCGGCGAACCGCTGAACCAGCTCGATGATCTGCGCTGCGTCGGCGCCGCCCGGCGCCACAGTGAGCCCGACGCGCGCGGCCGCCGCGGCGATCGCCGCCTCGGTGACGACGCCCGGCCGACGGAAGTCGAGGCGCTCGAGCAGCGCGTGCACGAGCGTGCCGCGCTCGAGCGCACTGAGCGCCCCGGGCGAGACCTCGGCTCCGGCGCCGCCTCCGGTACCCGGGCGCGCCAGCAGCCCCAGCACCCGCTCGGCGTAGAAGCGGTACCCGCACCGGTGGTACGCCGCCAGCGAGGAGTAGCTGAGCGCGGTCACGGGAGGCCCCGGAGCGTCGGGCGGACTCGGTTCTCCCGGGGGCTGGCCGAGAAACCCGTCGTATTCCCGGGTTTCTCGACCAGGCCCCGGAGTTGGCGGCGCGACTGCCTCCAGGTCCTCCGGCGCCACGAACGTCACCGACACCCCGTCCAACCCGGCCACCGCCGGGCCGATCCACGCGATCGGGCCGCCTCCGCCGCCGGGTCCGTCCAGGTCCGGCCACGCGTCGAGCTTGGCCGCCCCGCTCAGGATCAGCCGCTCGCGCGCCCGCGTCATCGCCACGTAGAACAGCCGGCGCTCCTCGTCGGACTCGGCGGCCTGGCGCTCCTCGCCGAGCGCCCGGTACTCGAGCGCGGACTCGCGCTTGCCGGTCCCGGGCTCGGACAGGCGCAGCCCGAACCGCCCGTCGGCCCCGACCCGGATCAGGTCCGCGCGCCACCGGGGCCCGCGGCCGAGGTCGGCCACGCACACCACGTCGAACTCGAGCCCTTTGGCCCTGTGGATCGTCATCAGGCGCACCGCGTCGAGCGCCTCGCCCTCCACCGGCGCCTCGGATTCCCGCGCCTCGCCCGCGCCGGAACGGGCGCGGCGTGCGACCAGATCGAGGAAGCTGGTCAGATCGGGGCCGTGGGCGGCCTCGTGCTCGCGCGCCAGGCGCATCAGCTTGCGCACGTTGGCCAGCCGCCGCTGGCCGCCGGGCATCGCCAGCACCGCCAGGTCGTAACCGGTCCGCTCGATCACGCGATCCAGCAGCTCCTCGACGCCGGCCCGGCCGGCCACCTCACGCTCGACGGCGAACACCTCGGCGAACCGGGACAGTCTCAACCCATCATCAAATGAAAGCTCGTCAAGCGCACCGTCGGGCTCGCGCAGCACCGCCCACGGGTCGACGCCGCGAGCGCGCCCGACCGAGGCGAGCACGACCAGCGCGTCGGCCGATACCCCGACCAGCGGGGAGCTCAGCACCGTGTACAGCGCCTCCTCCCCACGCGGGTTGGCCAGCGCCTCGAGGTAGCTGACCATGTCGATCACCTGCGGGTGCGACCAGTAACCGCGCCCGCCGATCACGTAGGTCGGGATCCCGCGCTCCTCGAGCGCGCGCTCGTACACGCGCAGGTCGGTGGTGGCGCGGGTGAGCAGCACCACGTCGCGGGCCGCCGGGCCGGACTCGAGCAAACGTTCCACCCGCGCCGCCAGCGCCCGCGCCTCGGCGACCCGCCACGGCGCGCCGAGTCCCTCCATCGCCCAGTCCGCCCCCTTGTCGGCGACCAGCAGCTCGACGAGCGGCTCCTCCGGCTCCGGCGCGGGCGGTCGGCCGGGGCGCAACGGTCGGAACCGCTCGAACACGCCGTTGATGACCGAAAGGATCTCCGGGCGGGAGCGGAAGTTGGTGTCCAGCGTGGCGCGCGCGCCGACCGCCGCGAGCCGCTCGCCGCGCTCCTCGAACAGCTCGACGTCGGCGTGCCGGAACCCGTAGATCGATTGGTGCGCGTCGCCGACCGTGAACAGGTTCTCGTGGGCGATCGACTCGATCAGCTCGAGCTGGACGAGGTTGGTGTCCTGGAGCTCGTCGACCATGATCCGCTCGAACCGCGTCCGGTAGCGCTCGCGCAGTTCGGGGTTCGAGCGCAAGAGCTCGCGGCACTCGAGCTCGAGGTCTTCGAAGTCGAGCCCGGACACCTCGCGCTTGGCGTGCGCGTAGCGCTCGGCGAACCCACGGAGCAGACGATCGAGCAAGTCGTGCACGCCAACCGCCCGGCGGTGCTCGGCGGCGACGCGGAACGCGGTCAGCGCCTCGGCGTAGCGCAGGCAGACGTCGGTGCACAGCGCGGCGCCGTTGCCGCCGGGCAGCGCCACCGCCCACAAATCGCCCGGCCACGGATCGTCCGCGGCGATCACCGCGGGGACGCGCTCGAGGCGGGCGAGTGCCTCGAGGACCTTCGGACCCGGGTCGACGACCGTACCCAGCTCACGAGCCGCGGCCGCTGCGGCCTGCGAAACCTCGTCCCGAGCCGCCGACAGGTCGGGCGCCGGCGGGAGCGCCGGCAATCGCGGCCGCCGCTCCCCGCGCGAGCGCAGCTCGTCGTGGACCTGCACGATCGCGCTGCGCAGCCCGCCGGCCGTGTAGGCGGCGATCAGGTCGATCGGGGCGAGCTCCTCGAGCGCCTCGTCGAACGCCGCGTCGGCCAGGCGCTCGGCGTCCGGCGCGTCAAGCACGACGAACGCCGGGTCGAGCCCAGCGGCCAGGGCGTGGGCGCGGAGCACGCGGGCGCAGAACCCATGGATGGTCGAGATGAACGCGCCTTCGGTGGCGCGGGCCGCCTCGTCGGCGTCGAGTTCCCGGAACCGGGCGCGGATCCGCTCGCGCATCTCCGCCGCCGCCTTCTCGGTGAAGGTGATCGTGAGGATCGCTCCGACGTGGAGCTCGTCCTCGAGCACGGAGCGCACGAACCGCTCGACCAGCACGGAGGTCTTGCCGCTCCCGGCGCCGGCGTCGAGCAGCAGGTCGCCGTCGCGGCGCTCGATCGCCACCAGCTGCTCGTCGGTGTACGACCGCTCGTCCACCACAACCTCAAGCACGGCAGATACCGGGGTAGCTGCACCCGTCTCGCGAGCAGGTGGCCGGACAGGGCTCCAGCGAGCCCGCCCGCAGCCGCGCCGCGAGCCCGAGCGCCCGGTCGCGCGCCTCGTCGAGCAGTTCGTCGAGCTGTTCGGGGTCGCGTCCGTCGTTCGCGACCAGGCTCCGCCCGGGGGCGGCGCCGGCCAGGAACACGCCGCGCGCGCGCAGGTCGCCGCCGCCCAGCGGCTGGTAGACGCCCTCCACCGGTTCGAGCCCGAGCAGCTCGCGCACCGCGATCATGTACAGCGCGACCTGGAGCTGGCGGTCGGTCGCCCATCGCGCGCCCTGATGCTCGGGACGGGCCGAGCCGCTTTTGTAGTCGCGGACGATCGCGTGGCCGTCGGAGTCGACGTCGACTCGGTCGATGATCCCGCGCAGGCGAACGTCCGCGTCGAGCTCGAGTGGCGGCAGCGATTCCGGCTCGTCGAAGCCGAACCGCAGCTCGAGGCCGTAGATCGGCCACGTGGACCCGTCGCGCGCCTCGTGGGCCAGGTAGCGCCGCAGGTCGGCCGCCACCGTCCGCGCCCACCCCGCCCTGACCGCCCGCCCGCGACCGGGCGCGATGTCGTGGGGCTGCGCGTCGAGCACCTCGTCGAGCAGTTCGAGCGCGCGCGGCAGCGCCTCCGCCGTGACCGGGCCGCCCAGGCGGCTGAGTACTCGCTCGAGCACGGCGTGCATGTAGCTGCCGCGGGCGAGCGCGTCGGGGTCGGGCTCGAGCTTCATCGGTTGGAGCTCGCGGTCGACCAGCCACTTGACCGGGCAGTCGGCGTAGGTCTCGAGCGCGCCGGCGGACAGGATCTGCGAGTGGCGCACGTGGGCCAGGGCGGCCGCGCCCAGCGAGCCGATCGGCGAGGGTACGTCGCCGGTGGCGGGGGCGGTGGCCGCCGCCCGGGCGCGGGCCAACTCGCGCTCGGTCGGCGCGGCGTCCTGCGGCCACACCACGTCGGCCAGCGTGCGCCGGCGCCGGCGCTCGAGCCAGTCCTCGGCCAGCAGCTCGGCCACATCGGCCAGGAACGGCGACGGGAGCGAGAGGTTGCCCTCCTCGTCGGAGCTGCGGTAGCTGAGGACCACGCGGTCGGTGGCGCGCGAGACGCTCGTGTAGAACAGGTAGCGCTCGCGGGCCAGGGAGTCCTCGCGGGGGCGCAGACGCAGGCCGCTGCACGCGGCCAGCTCGCCGCGAAGCTCGTCGGACAGGAACGGCTCGGGGGCGGCGGCGAGCGGGAACTCGTCCTCCTGGAGGCCGCATACGACGACGGCGCGGAACCGCCGGGCGCGGATCGACAGCGGATCGGCCAGAAGGACCGCCCCGGACGCGCTCACCGGGCGCCCGGAGCCGATCTCCAGCCGTTCCAGCAGCTCGATCAAATCGGCGCCCCGCGGGCTCTCGTGCACCTCAGCCAGCTCGGCCAGGGCCCGCTCCAGCGCTGCGACCGCGCGCGCGTCGAGCTCTTCGACGGCGTCGAGCAGCGGCGCCTTCCCGCGGTGCGGTGCGGCGAACAGCCTGGCGGCGTGGCGCACGAGCTCGGCCCCCGGGTCCTCGGCCACCCGCAGCGCGTCGATCTCGCCAAGCGCGGCTTCGAGTTCGGGCCGGTTGCGCGCGCGGACGCGCACCTCGGCCGCGGTGCGCAGGCCCTCGCGGCGCACCTCGGCCTCGAGCCGGTCGACGGTCTCGGCGCGTTCGATCAGGCCCGGCGCGCGCAGATACTCGAGCACGTCCGCTGCCGTCGCCCGTCCCGGGTCGAGCAGCGCGCAGCGAGCCAGCGCGAGCAGCGCCCGGCCGAGCGCCGTGCCGGGCAGCCTCGTACGGCGCTCCGCGGCCACTGCGATCCCGTACCGGTCGAACACGCGCTTGATCAGCGGCACGCTTGGCTCGGGCGAGCGGTACACGATCGCGATCTCCTCGCCGGGCACGCCGGCGCGCAGCAGGTCGAGCGCCTCGGCCGCGGCGAGCTCGGCCTCGGCCAGTTCCCCGCCCGCCTCGTGCAGCGCGATCGCCTCGCCCGGCTCGAGCCGCGCCGGCGCCGAGTGGGTGGGGCTCAGCTCGAACAGGCTCCGTTCCACGTGGTGCAGGACGACCCGGGAGCCGGGCGAGTAGTGATCCCCCGACGCGGGCAGCTGCAACACGCGCTCGGCGAGCGGCCGGAGCTCCTCGACGACCTCGGCCCGCGCGGACAACGCCGGCCTTCCCGGCTCGTAGGTCAGCGACACCGTGACCTCGGCGCCCACCACCCGGGCGAGCGTCTCGATCGCGTCGCGCTCGAGCGGATGCAGGTCGTCGAACCCGTAGAAGAACACCGGCTCGTTGCCCCACCGCCCGGGCGCGGCGCGCAGGGCGTCGAGCGCCCGCCAGGTGTACAGCTCGCGGTCGACCCGGCCGAGGCGGTCGAGCGCCGCGGCGTACGCCCGGTAGATCGCGGCCACGTCCCGCGCGTAGCCGGCCCGGCGCGGGTCCTGCTCGGCCCAGGTGCGCATGGCCGCGGCAAACCGCTGGGGCGTGACCAGCGAGCGCTGCAATTCGGCGATCAGCTCCCCGGCGGCGGTCGGGAAGCCCTGGGTCCCGGCCGCCTCGCTCAGGGCATCGAACGTGGTGGCGCGGAGGGCGCGCTCGAGCACCCGCTCGCGCTGGAGCGAGGTCAGGCGCGGGCCGGCGTAGCCGGCGCGGTTCGCGATCTCGCGCGCCAGCCCGCTGAACGTCAGGACCGAGCCGAGGACCGCGCCGCCGGCGGCCAGCTCGCGCGCGTAGTGCGCGGCGTCGGTGGCGGTCGGGACGACCAGGATCGCGCCGCGCGGCGAGGCGGCGGCGAACGCGCCCAGCACCTCCCCGGCCTTGGCCGAGTTGGCGGCACCCAGAACGAGGGTGAGTGGCATGCGACCTATAGTGGCGCGCCCCCAGGACGTGCCCGCGGCTCGACATAACGTCCAGCCACCCGGCGCTGGTTCAACCAACCGCCGGCGCGGTTCGATGATCAGCGCATAAGCACGGAAGCATGTCTTCCCGAAGGCCGGTGCCGGGTATACCCGAGGTCACGGACGATCTCAGGACGGCGCCGCGGGAAGACGCAATTTGGAGGACCGGATGAAAGGGACCTGGAAGGCGCTCGCCTTCCTAGCCGCCATAGCGGGCGTTGCGCTCGCGGTATCGACGTCCGCGTTCGCGGTTGGCGGTAGCTCCAGCCCGTCTCCTGCCCGGTGGCGGCTGAGCCTCAGGTCGGCTGGCTGGTCGGGCAGACTGACCGCGCTCTACCCCAGCGCCCGCGCCGACGCTGAGCTGCTCTCCTTCACGGTCACGAACGCCGCTCGGGCCCGACACCGCCTGAGCTGGGTCGACGCGTCGGTCCCGGCCACGCGCGGCGGCGACGCGGAGACCGCGGCGGGCGGCGACATCCGCGGTTGCCGCGCAAACTGGTTCGCCGTCGTCGTCGATCGCGCCAATCGCGCCCTTCCCGCCCAGCTCGCACCGGGCGCGACCTACCGGGGCAAGGTCGAGCTCACGATGCGCAACAGCGGCACCAATCAGAACGCCTGCCGCGGCGCTGCGCCGGCCGTGTCGGTCACCGCCGGCTGAGCGGCCCGCTCACGCCAGCGTCAGCGCGGGGCCGATGAAGGTGACCAAGCCGGCGGTGCCGCTCGCGCCGGCGGCGCCCCCGGCGCTCCCGCCGCCATTGCTAGCCGAACTGACCGTGACGGTGTAGTTGCTCGAACCGCTCTGGGTTCCGCCCGTGGAGGCCGAGCCACCGCCACCGCCGGCCGCGAAGTTGCTGCTCCCGCTCGTCGCGGCACCGCCGGCGCCGCCCGAGGCCTCGCCGCCACCGCCGCCGCCGGCCCCGTAGGTGGCGCCGCTTCCGCCCGTCCCGCCCGGCCCGCACGCGCCCGCGCTGCAGGTTCCGCCGGTGCCGCCGGCCGAGGACGATCCGGTCCCGCCCGCGCCGCCGGTGTTGGTGACGGTGAACGGGAAGGCCCCGGCGGTCAGGGTGCTGCCGCCGGCGCCGCCGATTGCGGAGGACACCGTGGCCCCGCTTGCCGCGGTATTGGATCCGGGGTTGCTCGTAGGACCGCCGCCCCCGGCACCGCCGGTGGCGCTCGCGCTGTTCGCGCCCCCGCCACCGCCCCCACCGACCGTGACGACGGTGCCGGCCGGCGCACCGGCCAGGTAGATGCACGTGGCCCCGCCGCCGCCACCGCCCCCACCGGTGGTGCCGGTGCCGCCGCTGCCACCGGCCGCGCAACCGGTGCCGCTCGCGCCGCCGCCGCCGCCCGCCGGGCCGGCCGTCCCCGCCCCGGCGCCGCCGACGATCACCGTGAACGTCGTGCTCATGGCGCTGATCGGGATCGTGATCGTCCCGGCGACGGTTCCGCCGCTACCGCCGGCGGCGCCGCTGCGTCCGCCGCCCCCGCCCGCGCCCTTCATCGTGAACGTGAACGAGGTGGCGCCCGGGGGCACGGTCAGGGTGTAGGCGCCGGCCGCCGTCTTGGACACGGTGGTCGCGCCCGCGGCGGTGAAGGTGGAGCTCGTCGCGGTGAGCGTCCCGTCGGTGGCACTCAGTTGGTAGCCGGTGCCGCTGAGGCTCACCTGGCATTGCGAGAAGGTGCTCGCGCCGGCCGAGAGGGAGCTCGTGCACCCGCTGAGGACCGCGCCGGCCGGCCCAGTCCCGCTCTTGATCGACAGGGTCACGGTCTTCGCATACCCGGTGGCCACGTTGCCGTAGGCGTCCTTGGCCGTCACGACCGGTTGGGTCGTGAACCAGGCGCCCGCGGTCACGCCGGCCGGTTGGGTGCTGAACAGAAGCTGGGTGGCGCCGTTCGGGCCGACGGTGAACGACCCAGACACGCCGGTGAGCGTGCTCTGCCTCGCGGTCAGAGTCGTGCTCTGGGCGTCGAACAGGGTGATCGTCGCGCTGCCCACCCCGCTGGCGAAGGTCACGCTGGCGGGGTAGCTCGGCGCGGTGCCGTTCGGGGCGCTGGCCGGACCCGAGAACGTGATCGTCTTGGCGCCGGTGTAGCCGGTGGCCGTGTTCCCGTACGTGTCGCGGGCGGTGAGCGTCTCGCTGAACGCCACGCCCGCCGTCGGACCGGCTGGCGTGGCGACGCCGAACGAGCTTGCCGTCCTCGGCCCGACCACGATCGCGCCCGAGGCCACGCCCGCCAACCCATCGGTCGTGTCGCTCGCGGTGAGCGTGGTCGTCTGGGCGTCCTTGAGCGTCACGGGGGCGGTCGCGTGCCCGGCGCTGAAGCTCGCGGTGGCCGGATAGACCGGCGCGCTTCCGTTCGGCGAGCTGGCCGGCCCCGAGAAGCTCAGGTTCTTGGTCCCGGACAGGGTCCCCGGGGTGTTGCCCCAGGCATCCTGCGCGGTCAGCGTCACGTTGAACGCGGTACCGGCCGTGTGCGGGCTGGTCGCGCTCGCGACGATCTGATGGTTTGCCCCCGCGGTAACCGTGAGCGAGCCCGAGCTTCCGGTGACGGCGCCCTGCGCCGCGGTCAGGGTCGTGCTCTGCGCGTCGAACAGGGTGATCGAAGCGGTGCCCACCCCGTTCGTGAAGGTGACGTTGGCCGGATAGCTCGGCGCGGTGCCGTTCGGCGCGTTCGCGGGACCGGAGAAGCCGATCACCTGCGCGCCGGTATAGGCGACGACGGTGTTGGCCGCGGCGTCCTGCGCGGTAATCGTCGCCGTCAGCGGCGAGCCGGCGGTAGACGTTCCCGGCGCGCTGACCGTGAAGTGGTCGAGGGCCCCGGAGGCGACGGTCGCCAGAGTGGCGGCGCTGGTCGAGGTCCAAGAGCGCCAGATCGCCGTGACCGTGTAGCTGTAGCTGCCCTTCGAGAGCCCGGTGTCAGTGCACGTGGTGGCGGTCGTCGCTCCCGCCGCGGTGCTCGGGCACGTGCCGCCGACGGTCCCGCTGGCGCGCGTCACGTAGTAGGTGACGGTGGCATCGGCCGGCGCGTTCACCGGGCTCCACGTGAGGGTCACGGTTCCCGCGCCCGGCGTCGCGGCGGTGATCGTCGCGGCTGGGAGCGTACCGACGCTGCCCGAAGCGATCGCGGACGCGGCGGCGGCGGTCCAATACGCCTGGGCGGCGCCGGGCATGATTCCGGCCAGCAACAGGCAGACGCAGGCGGCGATGAGGCGCCTGCGCCGCCGGCCGCCGGCCGGGAGCTTGGTGGAGCGCTTTGTGGGCACGGGGTCAGACCCGGTCGTCCGGGCTCACCGCCCCCGCCCTCCTTGACGAGCGGGTCAGCCGAGGGACAGTCGGACTAGGACGCCGTGATCGTGATCGCGGGGGCGACGCCTTGACACTTGTCCTGGCTGCTGGAGACGTCCGACATGGTCAGGTCAATCTTGCCGGGATACGTGGCCTGGGGCGCGAGGCTCGAGCCGAAGGCCGGGTTGCTCGCGTCGTTGGCAACGTGGAACCAGCTGGCCAGACATCCGGTAACCGCGGTGCCGTTGCTGATTACGTAGCCGTTGCCGTCCTGGGACACCGCTGGCAAGACGTTCGTCACCGCCTGGTTGCCGTTGCCCACGTTTTTCACGGTGAACGGGATGAACTCGGTACCCGCGTTCGGATAGATCGCGGTGAGGCCGCCCGAAAAGGTGGGCGTACCCAGGGTCACGTTCCACGGGGTGGACGCGCCGACGGTGCCGGATCCGGTGACGGAACCGGTGCCGCCGGTGAAGTACGCGACCGCCGCGCCGGTGATGGCCAGCACGCCGATGAACGCCACCACGGCGAGACGCTTCTTGGACAGCATTCCACGCATTAGTTGTCCTACCTTCGTTGTTTGGGCCCATGGCGAGCCGGTCCCAACTGACGGCGGAGCGTGCTCAGGTCCCGTAACCCGAGCTTCGCGTCCCCTGCTCGCGCCTTGGTTTACCCCTCGTCAGTCGCTTGCCCGGGAGGCATCGACCGTTCGACTTAGTCTTCCGAGCCCATCTGGACGGATGTTCGAGAGCGCGATTGAGGGCTTCAGCAGGTTTGCGGCGAGTTTGCACCCGGTTTGGTTGAGATCCACCGGGGGATGGGCGTCGGTCAGCCGGTGGAGGGGGTCGTTCCACCGAATGGGGGAACCGGAATGGGTCGGTCCGTGGCCGGAGGAAGAGTCAGGCCGCGGCGGGCTGCTCGGCCGCCTCGGCCGCGACCGAGGCTGCCGCCTCGGTCTCTTCGGCCTCGGGCGGCTTGGCGCCCTCGCGCGCCCACGGCTCGTCGAACTCGACGCGCCACTTGCCGTCCTCGGCCTGCTGCAGCGCGAGCCGGGCCCGGAAGCTCTTGCCCGAGCGGCCCTTGAAGCCGGTCACCGGCTTCTCGGTCCGGCCGGTCTTGATCAGCTCGCGGGCGACTGACACCGGCAGCTGCTTTCCGGCCTTCGACTTCCAGATCACGAACCCGCACCCGGGGTCCTCGCGCGACCAGCACGAGTAGCCCTTGCGGTTCTCGACGATGTCGCGGCCGCACACCGGGCACGGGCCGAGGTTGGCCCGCGGGATCCGCACGTCCTTCAAGTTGCGGTCCAGCTCGCCGACGGTGTCCTCGGTGAACTTGACGATGTCGCCCATGAACGCCTCGCGCGAGTCGCTGCCCGTCTCGATCAAGGCCAGGCGCCGCTCCCAGTCTCCGGTCAGCCCCGGCGAGGTCAGCGCGTGCTCGCCGAGAAGCCGGATCACGTTCAGTCCCTTCTCGGTGACGACCAGCGCCCGGGCGTCGCGCTCGACGTACCCGACCTGGATCAGGCGCTCGATGATCGCCGCCCGGGTGGCCGGGGTGCCGATCCCCGAGTCCTTCATCGCCTCGCGGACCGCCTCGTCGTCGACCAGCTTGCCGGCGGTCTCCATCGTCGAGACCAGGGTTCCGTCGCTGAAGCGCCGAGGCGGCTTGGTCTCTTTCTCCTCCGAGGCGACCTCGCGCACCGCCGCGTCCTCGCCGCGCTCGAGCTTGGGCAGCTGCTGCTCGCGCCCCTCGTCATCGTCGGCGGGTCGGTCGCCGTCCGCCTGCTCCCCGTACACGCCGCGCCAGCCCGGCACCAGGATCAGCTTGCCGCGGGTGCGGAACACGTGCTCGGCCACGGTCGTCTCCACCCGGGTGTTCTCGAACACGGCGTCGGGGTGGAAGATGGCCAGGAAACGTCGGACGACGAGGTCGTAGATCTTGCGGTCGTCGTCTGACATCTTGTCGACCGGATGGCGCTCGGCGCGGGTGGGGATGATCGCGTGGTGGTCGGTGACCTTCTCGTTGTTGACCACGCGTCCCAGCGGCAGCACGTCGAGTCCCAGCACGTATTTCGAAGCCGCCGCGTATTCCCGCTGCTCGCCGACCAGTCGCGCGATCGGCTTGATGTCGGAGATCATGTCGCTGGTCAGGTAGCGCGAGTTGGTGCGGGGGTACGTGAGCGCCTTGTGGTCTTCGTAGAGGCGCTGGGCCGCGGCGAGCGTCCGGCGCGCAGTGAACCCGAACCGGCTCGATGCGTCCCGCTGGAGCGAGGTCAGGTCGTAGAGCATCGGCGGGCGCTGCTTCTGCTCTGACTTCTCCAGCTTGGTGATCTCTCCGGTCTGGTCCTGGCAGGCGGCGACGATCGCCGCGGCCGCCTCGCCGGTCTTGACGCGCGGGTTCGCGCCAGCGTGGTAGCGGCCCTCGTAGACTCGCCCGGCCTGCGCGGCAACGGGCTCGAACGTCGCGTCGACCACCCAATAGGGCTCGGGCTTGAAGGCGCGGATCTCCTGCTCGCGCGCGGCTAGGATGGCCAGCGTCGGCGTCTGCACGCGCCCCAGCGACACGGCGCCGTCAAAGGAGCTCCGGAGTCTGATGGTCGCCGCCCGGGTGGCGTTCATGCCCACGATCCAGTCGGCCTCCGAGCGCGAGCGGGCCGCCTGCTCGAGCGGCGCGAGCTCGCCGCTCGGGCGCAGCGCGGAGAACGCGTTGCGGATCGCCTCCTTGGTCATCGAGTTGAGCCACAGCCGCTGGACCGGCTTCTTGGCGCCGGCCTTCTCGTACAGGTAGGCGAAGATCAGCTCTCCCTCGCGCCCGGCGTCGCAGGCGTTGACGACCGATTCGACGTCGTCGCGGTCGAGCTGGCGCTTGACCACGGTCATCTGCTTCTTGGAGCGCTCGTCGCGCACGACCAGCTTGAAGCGGTCGGGGACGATCGGCAGATCCGCCATCCGCCACTTCTTGAACTTGTCGTCGTACTCGTCGGGGTCGGCGAGCTGGACCAGGTGGCCGACGGCCCAGGTCACGATGTGCTCCGGCCCTTCGAGGTAGGCCTCGTGCTTGGTGAACGGTCCGGTCAGTACGGAAGTGAGCTCGCGCCCGACCGACGGCTTTTCGGCGATGACCAATGTCTTACCCATGAGTCCGCGAGGGTAGCGCCCGCGTCAAACGGCATCGGTCGCGGCCGCCGCTCTAAGTGCTTTTCTGATGACCGTGCGGGACCGCCTGCCCCGCTTACGCTCGATTTTGCCCCACCTCGCCGGCGCGGCCGCGTTCCTGGCGCTGGCGGCGCCGGCCGGCGCGCCCGTGCGGCCCGGCGAACCCGCGACGCTGGTCACGATCGGCGGCCCCCTCTCCGTCCGGCCCATCGCCCCCGGGTTCGTCGGGCTGTCGTTCGAGTACTGGGCGATCCCCGACTACGCCGGCAACGACCCAACACACCTGGATCCCGCATTCCTCCAATTGATCCGGAACCTGTCGGACGGCGCGCGGCCGGAGCTGCGGATCGGCGGCGTCACCACCGACACCACGTGGTGGCCCATCCCGCGGCTGGCCATGCCGGCCGGCATCACCTACAACCTGACCCGCCGGTGGGTCGCGGTCGCCCACGCGCTGGCCGCCACCCTGCACGCCCGGCTGATCCTGGGGATCAACCTCGAGGCCGACAGCGCCACGGTGGCGCGAGCTGAGGCGCGGGCGCTCGTGACGGGGATCGGGCGCACGCGGATCGAGGCGCTCGAGCTCGGGAATGAACCGGAGCTCTATGGCGCCTTCCCGTGGGGACTCTCGGGAGCCACCGGGCGACCCGGCGGGTACGACTTCGCCTCGTTCGAGGGGGACTTCACGCGGATCGCCCGGGCGCTGCCGAACGTTCCGCTCGCCGGGCCCACCGTCGGAAGCCCGAGTCTGTTCGGGGACCTGGGCGGCTTTCTGTCCGACGAGCCCGGGGTCGCCGTCGCCACGCTGCACCGCTACCCGCTCCGGCTCTGCTTCGCCGACCCGGCGCAGCCGATCTATCCCACGGTCGCGAATCTCCTGGCCCCGAGCTCGTCGCGGTCGCTGGCCGACAGCATCGCCCCGGCCGTCGGGATGGCCCACGCGCTGGGAGTCCCGGTGCGGATCGACGAGATGAACTCCGTCTCCTGCGGGCAGCACTACGTCCCGCTCGTGACCCGTACGTTCGCCTCGGCGCTGTGGGCGCTGGACGCCCTGTTCGAGATGGCTCGAGTCGGGGTCGACGGCGTGAACATTCACAACTATCCCGACGCGACGTACTCGGTGTTCGCATTACGCCGTGTGCGCGGACTGTGGCGCGCCCGCGCCGGGGTCCTCGAGCGGCTGCGGGCCCCGAGCCTGCTCGCCCAGACCGGCGTCACGCTGGCCGGGCAGGGGTTCGGGCGCGAGACGGCGACGGGTCGGGCGGCCGGTCCGCTGCGGACCTTCACCGTGGCGAAGTGGCGAGGCGAGTACCAATTCGGCGTGCCCGCGGCCAGCGCCGCGATGCTTACGCTCTCGCCCGGATCGCGCTAGACGCGCATCCCGGGGCGTGTGCGCAGCGCCTCGACCTTGCGCGCGACCGACCCGGACCCCACGGCGACCGCGGTCTCGGCGGCCGCTTCGAGCAACTCATCGGCCTGTGAGCCGGGACCGACGGCGCGGGCGTAGTCGACTTGGGTCCGCGCCAGGCATACCGGCGCCTGCAGTGCGGTGTTGGCCGCGAGCGCCCGCTCGAAATGCTCCGCGGCCAGATCGGCGCGACCCATCGTCGCCGCCAGCTTGCCCAGGAAGCTCGCCGCCGAGCCGAGGCACACCGCCGCGAGCCCGATCACCACGTTCACCGCGGCGTACGGTTCGAGCTTGTCGTACAGCCGGGCGGCGCGCTCGGCGTCCTCGAGGTCGGCGCACACGTCGCTGGACAGGGTCATCGCGATCATCCAGTCGAGATCCTTGGGGACGTCCTCGAAATCGTGGGCGGCCAGGCGATCGAACTCCTCCTGCGCCTCGTCCAACCTCCCCTCCTCGCAGAGCAGGTTGGCCAGCGCGGCCCGCCACGCCGGCCGGCCCGGGTTGTCGGCCACCAGCTGGCGCGCGGCGCGTTCGAGCTCGCCCATCCGCCCCTGGTCGCGCCGGATCGCCAGCAGCTGAATCGAGCGGTACTGCGACGCGGTGACCGCTTCGGCTGGGGCTCCCGCCGCGAGCGCCTCGCCCGCGAGTCGGTCGGCCAGCTCGAGCTCGCCGGCCAGCAGCGCACACATCGAGCGCCAGATGATCGTGGTCCACTCGAACTGCGGCTGGCGCAGCCGGTCGGCGCCCGCCTCGAACGCCTCCATCTGAGCGTCGACCGCGTCGGGATCGCCCTGCTCGAGCAGGTCGACTACGAGCCAGGCGTGGGCCTGGAGCTGGAGCTCGAGGTTGCCGATCTGGCGCGCCAGCGTGAGCATCTCGGTCGAGGCCTCCACCCGGTCGGCCAGGTGCGGCGCGTCCCACAACACGCACCGGCGGGCGGCGCAGGCGTGTGCGCGCGCCTCGGGGTCGTCGAGCTCGGCCGCGATGTCCGTGGCTTCCTGGCTGAGGGCCTGCATCCGGTCGCGGTCGGGCGAGTAGTAGATCGCCCCGCACAGGCACGCCAGCAGGCGCACCCGCATCAGCGTCCGGCCCGGCTCGAGCTCGAGCGCGCGCTCGATCATCGCGATCAGCTCCGCGTCGACCACCCCCGGCGGCTGGACGTAGCGCCGGGACGCCCCGACCGCGGCGCGGGCGAGGCCGGCTCCGTCGCCGAGCTGCTCGGCCAGCGCCGCCGCCTCGCGGAACGCCGAGGAGGCGTGGGCCCGCTCGCCGCTGCGCACCCGGGCTTCGCCCAGGGCCAGCAGCAGCTCGCAGCGCCGGCGCATCGCGTCGGGCTGGAAGCGCCCCTGGACGTCGAGCGCGCGGGCGTAGTGCTCGGCCGCCTCCTCGTGGGCGAGCATGGTGGCGGCCTGCTCGGCGGCGCGCAGCGCATAGATGATGGCGTCCTCCGCGTCCTCGGCGTCCGCCGCGCCACGGGTGAAGTGATGCGCCAGCTCGGGCAGGTAGCGGCCGTGCCGGCGCCCCTGCGCGGCCTCGATCGCCTCCCCCACGCGTTTGTGGATCCTGGCCCGGCGCGGCACCGACATCCCCTCGTAGAGCGTCTCCCGGATCAGCGCGTGGGTGAACAGGTAGTAGCCGGGGCGCTCGTGCGCCTCGGTCAAGAGGCCGGCCGCGAGCGCCTCCTCGAGCGCGCCAAGGAACTCGTCCTCGGCCAGCAGCACGACGCGTTCGAGCAATGCGGCGTCGACGTCGCGGCCGATCACCGCCGCGACGCGGAGGAGCTCGACGGCCGGCGGCTCGAGCCGACCGAGCCGCCACGCGATGACCTGCTTGACGCCCTCGGGCAGACCGAAGCGCTGGAGCTCCGACGCGCTCGCGCTGCCGGCGTGCACCCCCGCCTCGAGCAGGTGGCGGACGATCTCCTCCACGAAGAACGGGTTGCCCTCGGTCTCCTCGTAGAGGGCATGGGCGAACGCGCGCGACGGCGTCTCGCCGGCGCGGAGCCTTATCAACTCAGCGGTGTCGAGTTCGCTCAGGCCGCGGATGTCGAGCTGGGACGCGAGCCGGTCGCGCTGCAGCTCGGCCAGCGCGTTGCTGAACGTGTCGCCGCGGCGCTCGGTGGAGCGGTACGCGCCCAGGATCAGCAGCCGGGCCGGGCTGGTGGCTCGTGCCAGATGGCGCAGGAGGAGAAGCGTCGGCCGGTCGGCCCACTGGAGGTCGTCCAGCACCAGCAGCACGGGCGCCGAGCGCGACAGCTCGGTGAGCAGCCCGAGGACCGCCTCGAACAGCCGGTAGCGCTCGGTCTCGGGCTCGTCCAGGGGCGGCGGCGGGAGGTCGGGGGCGCGCCGGCGCAGCTCGGGGATCAGCCGCGACAGCTCCGAGCCGTACTCGCGCGCCACCGCCCGCAGGTCGCCGAGCGGCGCGTTCAGCGCCCAGTGCCGGAGCGCCTCGAGGATCGGCTGGTAGGGCACAACGGTCTCGCGCGGCGAGCGCCCAGAGAGCACGATCGCGCCGGCCTCATGCACCCGGCGCGCGAGCTCGGCGGTCAGCGTGCTCTTCCCGATGCCGGCGTCGCCGGCCAGCAGTACGAGCCGGCCCGACCGCTCTTGGGCGCAGGCCAGCTGCCATACCTGCTCGAGCTCGGCGAGCTCCGCCTCGCGCCCGATCAGCGGGCCGTGCGTCCGGTGGCGGATGTCGGCGGGCAATGGGATCCCCGCCCCGGCGCGGGCGGCGTTCGGCTCTGCCGCACCGGCCGGCTCGCCTGGCTCGCCGATCGCCTCGGGGCGCAGCAGCCGGTCGTGCGCGGCGATCGCCTCGGGCGACGGGCTGGTGCCGAGCTCGTCGCGCAGCAGCGTCCGGAGCGTCTCGAACACGCGCACCGCCTCGGCCACGTTGCCGCGCGCCGCGAGCGCCTCCATCAGGATCACGTAGCCCGACTCGCGGTAGGGCTCCGACTCGATCAACGTCCGCGCCGCGCGCTCGGACGACTGCAGCTGCGTCCCGCCCATCATCAGGCCGGCGCGGCCGATCACCTCCAGCGCGAGCAGGTGGATCTCCTCGAGCTCGCGCCGGGCCGGCTCGAGCCAGAACGCCTGCGCCCCCGGCAGCAGACCCCGGCTGGCGATGTTGAGCGGGACCTGCGCCAGCGCCCACGCCCGCCGGGCGTCCCCGCGCTCGAGCCAGTCGAGCGCGCGCGCCATCTCCGACGCGGCCGCCTCGACGTCGATCCAGACCGGCTCGGGGAGGGCGAGGATCAGCTCGTCCCGTCCGGTCAGCGTGTCGGACCCGAGCGAGGAGCGCAGCCGGCTCAGCAGCGTGCGCAGGGCGGCGTCCTGGGACACCGGCGGCTGGCTCGGCCACAGCGCCCCGATCAGCTCGTCGCGGCCGACGTGACGCTCGCGGTTGAGCACCAGGTAGGCCAGCAGCAGCGGGACCTGCTTGCCGCGCAGCCGCTCGGCCAGTTGCACGCCGTCGATCTCCACAGACAACCGTCCACAAAGCTGGATCCGGGTCATCTCAAGCGCGCGCTCTACTTGCTGCAACGTTCTGGAAACGTATCGACAACGTCTTAACTTCATCTTTTCTCGCCAGTGAGCACCGAGGTGAGATGCAGCGACGCCCTCGGCGGGGCGCAATCAGAGGTGTCGGGTCGCAGCGATGACGGCCAGACGACCGCAGTCAACGGAGGGCACAGGCGAATCGCCTACTGCGAGTGTGGGGCGCAACTCGCAGGCGACGACGAGCGAGAGCTCTTCTCAGCGGCCCAGCGACACCTTGCTCACCATCATCCCCAGCTCCTGGGGGCGCTGGGGCCCAGGATGGTGAGTCAAATGGCCGAGGACGTCGGGGGGCAGTAACACCTTAGGGGCCCCCGGGGGCAATGCACCTAGGGGCGGGCGGTGTGCAGACCACCGCCCGCCCTCTAGGAGCGTCTGGGGAGCGCGCTTCCGCGATCGTTTGGGAAGAAACTTCGGGATAGCCGTAGTTTCTTCCCAAGCGGCGGCGGGGCGACGGCCTCGAGTCCGCCACCGCGCGCCACCGGCCCCCCACCCCCCACCACTACCCCGCGCAGGCGCCGGTCGGCACCGCGTGGAACCGATTACGCGACGCGTCCAGCTGCTGGCGCACCAGCGCGTTCGGCACGGCGAAGCCGCCCTCCCCGTTCGGCGAGCCGGTGATCGCGGCGAACACCGTCGCGACGACGTCGCCACTGCGGTCCACCATCGGACCGCCTGAGTTCCCGGGCCGGACGTGACCCCGCAGCGCCGTGATGCTCCGCAGCACCGGCCCGTTCCCGTAGGCGTCCTCGGTGCTGACCGTCTCGGTCTGGCCGATGCGGCCCGGCTCGGCGTCGTACCCGCCGTCGAGCGGGTACCCGAGGATCCCGGCCGCCGTCCCCGGCTTCGGGTTCGCGGCCAGGCGAAGCGTCGGCTGGTGCAACCCGGCCACGCGCAGGATCGCGATGTCGTCCTTGGAGTCGAAGTCGATCACGTCGGCGTCGAGCCCCGGCAGGTTGCCGCCGACCTGCACCGTCGTGTCGGTCTCGCCGGCGACCACGTGGGCGTTGGTCACGACGACGCCCGGCGATGCGACCCACCCGCTCCCCTCGATACCGAGGCCGCACGCCGTCCCCAGCACCTTCACCACGCTCGACCCCGCCGCGCGCACGGCCGGCGCGGCGACGATCCCGACCGGGGGCGCGCCCACGTTGGCCTGCGGCCCGCGCACCGACGGCAACGGATCGATCCGGGCCAGGGCGTGCAGGATCGGCCCCGACGGGGGCAGCAGTTGATTGAGCCCGCGCAGGATCGCCGAGCGCTGGATGTCCTGCTGCAGCACCGGCGAGTTCGTCGACTGCAGCGCGATCGCGCCGACGATCCACGCGATCCCCAGCGCCACCGACGCGGTCAGCGCCGCGCCCAGTAGCCCGTCGATGACGCGCAGCCCGGGCAGGCGCAGGAACATCCGGGCCCGCGCGCCGATCCCCTCGAACCCGCTGGCCAGCACCGCGCCGGCGAGCAGCGCCCCGAGCAGACCGAACAGCGGCGCATACTGCGAGCGCGCGCCCCCCGGCAGGATCAGCGGCGCGAGCCGCGTGCCGAGGAATGCCCCGATCCCGAACCCGACCAGCGACAGAGCGCCGATGATGAAGCCCTGGGCGTAGCCGTACATGGCGAGTAACACCGTGAAAGCCACGATCAGCCAGTCGACTTTCGTCATCGACGGGAGGTTACGGTGAGCGTTCCCCTACCGTTCCAGGTTAGGTGGCACGAGGGGTCTTGATGGAGGGGGAAGCGCGACGCCGGGGAAGGCGGCGCCCCCGGTGGCGCCGGCGCCTGCGATTGCTGATCCCGCTGGCCGTGGTCGCGGCCGCTGCGGTCGCCGCGGTGATCGTGCTCCGCGGGCCCGGCCACGCCGAGCGGGATCTCGTCACGAGCTACGTGCGCGCGTGGGCGAAAGGTGACTACCAACGGATGTACTCGCTGCTCGATCCGGCGTCACAGAGCCACCTCAGCGAGCCGAGGTTCGCCGCAGCGTACCGCCGCGACGCGACCCTCGCCACCGTGCGCTCGATCACCCCCGCCCGCGTGGAACCCAAGCGCAACAAGCAGATCCCGGTCCGGATGGTGGTGGCGACGCGCCTGTTCGGGACGCTCCGCGAGACCGTGCAGGTCCCCCTGACCACCGACGGCGACAGCGTCACCGTGCACTACGTGCCGTCCCTGTTGTTCCCGGGCCTCAAGGGACGCGAACGACTGAACCGTCACATGTCGCTCGCCCCGCGCGCCACCCTGTACGCCGCCGACGGCATCCCGCTCGCCCAGGGCCCGGACCGCACCTCGCCGATCTCCGACGTCGCGATCCAGATCGCCGGCGTGCTCGGTCCGATCCCGTCCGACCAGGCCGCCGTCTACGCCGCCCAGGGCTATCCGCCCAACGCCAAGGTAGGCCTCGACGGCCTCGAGCGCGCGTTCCAGCCGGCGCTGGCCGGAACGCCGGGAGGGTCGCTGCTCGCCGGCCATCGCACCCTCGCCCACCACGACCCCAAGGCCGGGCACGACGTGACGTCCACGATCGACCCGACCCTCGAGCGCGCCGCGGTCGCGGCGCTGGGCGGCCGTTACGGCGGCATCGCCGCGATGAACCCGAAGACCGGCGCGCTGCTCGCGCTGGCCGGCGTTGCGTTCTCGGCCCTTCAGCCTCCCGGCTCGACGATGAAGATCATCACCACCACCGGCGCGCTCGAGGCCGGCATCGTCAAGCCGTCGTCGACCTTCCCGATCGCCACCAGCGCGAACCTCGAGGGCTACATCCTGCACAACGCCGGCGGCGAGGCGTGCGGCGGCACGCTCCTGAACGCGTTCGCGGTGTCCTGCAACTCGGTGTTCGCGCCGCTCGGCGCCAAGCTGGGAGGCAAGCGCCTGGTCGACACCGCCGAGCGCTTCGGCTTCAACCAGCCACCGACGATCCCCGGCGCCGCGGAGCCGACGATCCCGTCGGCGAGCACGATCGGCGGCGACCTCGCGGTCGGCTCTTCGGCGATCGGGCAGGGACGCGTCCAGGCGACCGTGCTCGAGATGACCGACGTTGCCGCGACGATCGCGATGGGCGGCCGGCGCCCGGTGCCGACGCTCCGGGCCCACGCGCCGCCGAAGTTCGTGCGCGTGACGAGCGGGCACGTTGCCGGCGAGCTCCAGCGGATGATGGTCGCGGTGGTCCAGTTCGGCACCGGCACGTCCGCGGCGATCTCAGGCGTGACGGTGGCGGGCAAGACCGGCACGGCCGAGCTCCAGAACACGGCGACCGCGACCGGCGCCAACACGCCAAACCAGGACCAGCTGACCGACGCCTGGTTCGTCGGCTACGCCCCGGTGGGCGCGCCGCGGATCGTGGCCGGAGCGCTGTTCCCCAACCAGGGCGCCGGCGGCGCCACCGCCGCGCCGGCCGTACGCGAGCTCCTCGTGGCCGGGCTCCAGCACACGCACTGAGCGCGCGCCCGCGCGCCACAAAACTCAGAGGTCGAGCGAGATCGCCGCCGAATGCCCACTGGCCGGGTTGATCTCCAGCCTGAGCGGCCGGTTCGAGTACACCGTGGTCGGCAGCTTGAACAGCAGCAGGTTCCCGCCCGCCGGTCCGTAGTACGCGGTCGTGTTCGGGATCGGCTGGACTCCCGAGGGCCGCAGCCACTGCGGCGTCCACGCGTAGGCGTTCAGCTCGGCATTCAGCATGATCGGGTAGTAGTGGCGATGGGCCGAGTCGACGATGTTGAAGCTCTTGGCCGTGAGCTGCGGCTCGCTCGACTGGTTCTTGGCCCACAGGAACACGCCGTACCACAGCTGGTCGGGCCCGAGCGCGCCGGTTCCGGGCGGCAGCCCGGCCAAGTACTGACTGTCCTCGATCGCGTACTCGTTCAGCTCTCGCGAGATCTGGAGCTGGTACGTGATCGGCCCGGCGTCCACGTACACACCGTTGTTGAGGTCGCTCGGCGGTCGACTCTCCTGGCCGCAGGCCGCAAGCCCGACCGCTACCGCCACGGCGCAGGCGAAGATCCACAGACGGCGGGCGCTCACGGGGGCGAAAGTCTAGAGAGCAAGCCGTCCGCCTGACTTCAGCGCGCGGCCACCGTCGCGCGCCGCCCCCGGCCGCGACCCTCCTCGAGGATCTCCTGGAGCCGGCGGAGCGCCTTCCGGGTCTGCCGCCGCGTCCACGCGCCACCGCCCATGGTCTCCATCAGCCGGTCGGAGAGCAGCGCCGGCACGGTCTCGAGCGTGTACTCCACCCGGGTCGATCCCCCCGGGCCCGGCGACAGGGTGTAGCTGCCGAGCATCCGGATCCGGTTGTACTTGCCGCCGCGGCCGCGCTCGACGATCCGAAATGGCGGCTGGACCTCTGCGAGCGACATGTCGCCCCATGAGAAGCGGTTGAACGGCTGCTTGATCCGGAACCGCGCGCCGGCACCCTCGCCGTAGGAGTCCTCCCGGGTCAGGCGCCAATCGACCAGGTAGTGATCGGTGAACTCCGGGTGGTTGGCGATGTCCGCGAGGTACTCGAACACCTCCTCGCGGGGCTTCGAGATCGTCGCCGTCACGGTGAACGGGTCCACGAGTCGATGATTGTAGGTTCGAGTCACCGCATCCGGCTTTACGGCCGGCGCGGACCACGGTCCAGCATCCGGCTGGACCCTTCTAAGCCGCCCGGTGGTCCGTCAGCCGCATGGTGTGGCCGAACTCGGGGCCGTGCACGATTCGGGATTCGAGCGGCGGATCGGGGTCGAGCGCGCGGCACAACTCGCAGAAGACCGTGCCCTCCGGGCTGAGGTAGATCCGCTCGCCGACGAGCGGAGTGCGCCGGCAACCGGCGCAGCGCTCGCGCATCGCGTCGCAGTGGTCAACCGCCCGCCGAACCAGCGCCACCTGAAGCGCAGGAGCCCGCCGCTCGGAGTGATCCCGGTCCGCCATCCCGGATTCTTCGGCAATTTGCGGGGGGTTCCTGCCGGGCTTGAGCGAGGCCCTAAACTGGGTATGTAAAGACCCTGGAGGCCTCCGCCATCCGTCCAGGGCCTTTGCAGGGCCTTTGACTCGGGGGATATGATGGCGGGACCGGCTTGTCCAAGTCGGCCAGCTGTAGCCCGTAACAAGGAGATCGCGCCTCAATGAAAGCTTGGATGTCGGGCAATGTTGCGGGGACCGGAACCTTTAGATGCACGGACTGCGATTACCCCGTGTCGCTCGACGCGGTGGACGAGCTACCCACCTGCCCCAACTGCGGTGGGACAGAGTTCGTTCGCGCTTCGCTGTTCACGACGGCTCAGACCAGCGTGCTCGATGTCGCGGCCGCAGACGACGACCAGGGCTGGCTCGATGAGATCCGTGAGGGTCTCCACGAGCCCGGGCAGTACCTGGCCTACCGCACCGACGGCGAGATGCCCGTCACCTTTGCGCTCCAGCGCGAATGGACCCGGATCGGCCGCAGCCTCGCCGCCGATATCCGCTTCGACGACCCCACGGTGTCGCGCCGGCACGCACTGATCGTGCGCCAGCCGGACGGGCTGCGGGTCCTCGACGACCGCAGCCTGAACGGCGTGTTCGTCAACGGCGAGCGGGTCGAGTGGAGCACGCTCGCGGACGGCGACGAGGTCGTCATCGGGCGTCACCACCTGCATTTCGTGGACGTGCCCGTGGTCTCGGGCATGCGCTTCAGCCACGGCGCGACAGCACAGACGAGCTGAGCTCGACTGACTTCACGATGAAGGCCGGCGGCGCTGCCGCTGGCCTATAGTGGCGGGCGGCGGGATGGCGGCGACGATCTCTGTTCTCTCCCAGAAGGGCGGCACCGGCAAGACCACGGCGGTGCGGACGCTGACCGACGTCATGCGCCGCGTCGACCTGCGCGTGCTGGCCATCGACCTCGACCCGCAGGGGAACCTGTCGGACTACCTCGACGTCGACCCCGAGGCCGAGCCGACGGTCGGCGATGTCCTGTCCGGGCGGGCCAAGGCCCGCGCGGCGGTCCATGACGGGATCATCCCGGCCAACCTCGGGCTGGCCGAGGCCGAGCTCGCGCTGGGCGGCACGATGGGCCGCGAGCTGGCCCTCAAGAAGGCGCTGCGCGAGCTGCGCGACGACTACGACGTGATCATGATCGACTGCCCGCCGGCGCTCGGCCTGCTCACCGTCAACGCGCTGGTGGCCTCCGACTACGCGCTGATCTCGGCCGAGGCGCAGTACTTCTCGCTCCAGGGCGTCGAGCAGGCGCTCGAGGTGATCGAGCTGGCGCGCGAGAACCTCAACGCCGACCTCGAGTGGCTCGGCGTCGTGCTCAACATCGCCGATATGCGTACCCGCCACTCCCGCGAGGCGTTCAACTCGCTGCGCCAGCACTTCGGCGAGAAGCTGCTCGACACCACGATCCGCGCCTCGATCGCCTACGCCGAGTCGGCCGAGCGCGCCGTCTCGATCCTCGACTACCGCCCCGATCTGGCGGCCGACTACCTGGCCGTGTCCGAGGAGCTGCTGAAGCGGCTGGGGATGGACGCGCCGCGGCGGCGAGTCGCCGCGATGACGAACGGGGCCGGCGTTTCTTAGGGCCGCCTGCGGCGGCGTCCCGCGCCATCTCTGTGCATGACGCGCCACACCCACCCGAAAAAGCGCGGTGTGGCGCTACAGGATCCTGTGGTGTGCATGACCGGCCACGCCCCCACCGCAGCGGCAGGCGTGGCGCGTCATGCACACGGGAACTGACCGGATGGGCCCGCCGGGTCCCACGGACGCCGCCGCAGGCGGCCCAGAAATCACACGGTCCGCTGATACGACCGGAACGCGTTCGTCGCGAACGCCAGGCACACCACGAGCAGCGCGACCAGGAACCCGGCGCGCGCGGCGACCACGCTCCAGTCCGGATTGGCCGATGTGGCGCTGCGGCCGGCCACAACCGCCCAGTTGACCGGGTTGAAGTCGGCCACGTGCGCGATCCAGCGTGGCACCAGGTTGAGCGCCAGGAAGGTCGAGGACAGGAACGTCAGCGGCAGGACGATGAACTGGACGGCGCCGATCAGCGCCTCCTCCTGGCGCATGATCAGTGCGAAGCCGTTGGACAACGCGCCGAACGTCGCGCCGAGCAGGGCCGAGACCGCGAACAGCGCCGCGACGCCCCCCACGCCGCCCGGGAACGACGCCCCGACGATCAGCGCCAGCACCACGATGATCACCGACTGGAGAACGACGACGACCGCCTCCTTGAGGATGCGCCCGGCGATCAACGCCTCGCGGCGCACGGGCGAGACCAGGAAGCGCGCGGTCACGCCTCGGTTGAGGTCGTCGATCAGCGCCATCCCGCTCCAGGCCGAGTTGAACATCGCGGTCATCACCACCACCCCGGGCGCGAGGAACGCGATGTAGGAGTGGGCGGCGAAGCCCGGGATCTCGATAACCCGCTTGAACAGTGCGCCGAACAGCAGCAGCCAGATCACCGGCTGCACCAGCGTGACCGCCACGAACCAGGGCTGGCGCCACAGCTCGCGCAGGTGGCGCAGCGTCATGTACAGGGTGTGTCGGATAAGGGTCATCGGGTCACCTCCGCCTCGGCCTCGGCCGCGTCGAACGTGCGGCCGGTGTATTTGAGATAGACGTCGTCGAGCGAGGGCCTCGCCACGCGCACCGACGTGACCGCGACGCCGTGGGTCTCGAGCGCCTGGAGCACGAGCGGCACGGCGCGCCCGCCGTCGTCGGCGCGGGCCCGCAGCACCCGGCCCTCGATGGCGACCTCGCGCACCGCCCCCAGGCCGGCGAGCGCGCCTGACACGGCGCCGTTGTACTCACCGTCCAGGTCGACCAGGATCGCGTCCCCGCGCAGCTCGCGCTTGAGCGCCTCCGGCGTCCCCTCGGCCACGACCTTGCCGCGGTCGACGATCGCCACCCGGTCGGCCAGCTGGTCGGCCTCCTCGAGGTAGTGGGTGGTCAGCAGCACCGTCTTGCCGCGGGCACGGGCCAGCCTCGCGATCTCCGCCCACATCTCCGCACGGACCTCCGGGTCGAGCCCGGTGGTCGGCTCGTCCAGGAACAACACCGCGGGGTCGTGGACGAGCGCCATCGCGATGTCCAGCCGGCGCTGCATCCCGCCGCTGTAGCCGCGGGTGATGCGATCGGCGGCGTCGGATAGACCAAACCGCTCCAGCAGGTCCTCGGCCCGCTGCTCGACCGCTCGGCCGCGGATGCCGTGGATCTGGCCCTGCAGGCGCAGGTTCTCGCGGCCGGTCGCCTGGATGTCGACGCCCGAACCCTGCGCCACCACGCCGATCCGGCGGCGCACGGTGTCGGGATTCTCGGTCACGTCAAGCCGCGTCACGAGCGCGTGACCCGCGTCGGGCTTGGCCAGCGTCGTGAGGATCTTGACCGCCGTCGACTTGCCGGCGCCGTTCGGCCCGAGCAGCGCGAACACGCTGCCCGGCTCCACCGCGAACGACAACCCGTCGAGCGCCATCACCCCCTTCGGATATGACTTGATGAGACCTTCGACCTCGATTGCATGTTCCATCGACTGCACCTCCAAGCTAAGATTCGCTTCAATCGGCGAGTATCTTAGCTACTAAGAGATTTAGATGTCAAGAGAACCTTCCCCGGAGCGCCTGCAGCTCTACGCCGAGCTCGGCAACGAGGTCCGCGCCAACCAGCGCGCGACCGACGTGATCGACGACCTCCTGTGCGACCTGCTCGGGATCAACCGGACCGACGCTCGCTGCCTCGACATCCTCGAGCAGGACGGCAGCATGAGCGCCGGAGACCTCGCGCACGCGAGCCGTTTGACCACGGGCGCGATCACCGCAGTGATCGATCGGCTCGAGCGCGCCGGCTACGCCCGGCGGGTGTCCGATCCGTCCGACCGTCGGCGGGTCCTGGTCGAGGCGACCGACAAGGCGTTCGAGACCGCCAACGAGCTGATGGCCGAGCCGATGCGCCGGGCCTACACGCCGCTCGTCAACCGCTACACCGATGACGAGCTGCGGCTGTTCATCGAGTTCACGCGTGAGGGTCGGGAGCTCCAGGAGCGCCACGCCGAGTGGCTGCGCGAACGGCTGAGCGCTCAGAGAGAGCGCACGTCGGCGCCCTGAGGCTCGAAGTTCGCGCGCAGCACGTCGGCCCAGCCGGCGGCCTCGCGCTTCAGGCTCTCGACGAGCGGACCCGTCTGGTCGTAGCGCGACCACACGAGCACCGTCGGGCCGGCGCCGGAGATCGTCGCGCCCAGCGCACCGAGGCTCGGCGCGCGCTCGACCAGCACGGCCGACCGCGGGTACAGGTGCGCGCGGTGGGGCTGGTGCAGGCGATCGCGCAGGCCGGCGGCGATCAGGTCCCAGTCCGCGGTGGCCAGGCCGAGCATCAGCAGCGAGGCGTGGGCCACATTGAACACGGCGTCGGCCAGCGGCACGGCGGCCGGGAGCGCGGCGCGCGCGTCCTCGGTCGTGACCACCTCGCCGGGCACGACCAGCACCGCCTCGAGCCCCATCGGCGGCTCGAACCGGTGCACGTTCGCGCCCTCGCACACCACGAACCCGCCGTGCAGCGCTGCCGCGACGTTGTCGGGGTGACCCTCCAGCTCGCTCGCGAGCGTGAGCACGTCGGCGTCGAGCTCGAACAGATGGTCCGCGGCGAGCAGTCCGGCCACGACCGCGGCGGCGCTCGACCCGAGACCACCCGAGAGCGGGATCTCAGAGGCGATGGTGAACTCGAAGCCCTCGGCCGGATGCAGCCGCTCGAACGCCCGCACGACGAGGTTCGTCTCGCGGTCGCGCGGAACGTCGAGGTCGGTGTGCACCGCGAACGTGCCCGTCTCGCGGACCTCGAGCTCGAGGTGCAGCGCGAGGGCGGCGGCGAAGGTGTCGAAGCCCGGCCCGAGGTTGGCCGACGAGGCCGGTACGCGCACCACCCGCCGGCGCGCCAGCCCCAACGTCACCCGAGGACCGCGCGCTCGATCGCGGCCAGCTCCGGATCGCACGCCACAACCGAGCCGGACTGCTCGAGCGCGGTCTGCGGATCCTTCAGGCCATGCCCGGTCAACACGCACACGACGCGCCGCACCCCCTCGCCGGCGCCGTGGACGAGCAACCCCGCCACGCTGGCCGCCGAGGCCGGTTCGCAGAACACCCCCTCGGTGGCGGCGAGAAATCGGTACGCGGCCAGAATCTCGGCGTCGGTCACCGCCTTGACGGCTCCGCCGCTCGAGGTCATCGCGTCCATCGCCTCCTCCCACCGCGCCGGGTTGCCGATCCGGATTGCGCTCGCCACCGTCTCGGGGTGCTCCACCGGCTTGCCGTGCACCAGCGGGGCGGCGCCGGCGGCCTGAAAGCCGAGCATCCGCGGGTTGTAGCCGGCCTCGCGAAATCCCTTCCAGTACGCGGTGATGTTGCCGGCGTTGCCGACGGGGATGCACAGCGCGTCGAGTTCGCCCGCCAGCTCCTCGACGATCTCGAACGCCGCGGTCTTCTGCCCCTCGATCCGGTAGTCGTTGACCGAGTTGACCAGCGAGATCGGGTGGCGGTTGACCAGCTCGCGGACCAGCTTGAGCGCCTCGTCGAAGTTGCCCCGTAGCACCACCACGCGCGCGCCGTGCATAACCGCCTGGGCGAGCTTGCCGGTGGCGATCTTGCCCTCCGGGACGATCACCGCGCCCTTCAGCCCAGCCTTGGCCGAGTACGCCGCGGCCGATGCGGCGGTGTTGCCGGTCGAGGCGCAGATCACGGCTTTCGCCCCCTCGCGGACCGCCGCGGACACCGCGCAGGTCATCCCCCGGTCCTTGAACGACCCGGTCGGATTGGCCCCCTCGATCTTGAGCCACACCTCGACCCCGGCCTTGTCCGACAGCCGCTCGGCCAGGATCAGCGGGGTCGAGCCCTCGTTCAGGCTCACCACCGGGTCACCGGCGGCGAACGGCAGCCGTTCGCGGTAGCGCTCGATGATCCCCGGCATGCGACGGGAGCATGTCAGAGCGGGGGATCAGGCCACGTCGAGGACGACCTTGCCCGTCGCGCCGCGGCCGTCGATCAGCTCGAGCGCGTCGCCCGCCTGCTCGAGCGGGAAGCGTGCGCCGACGAGAGGGCGGACGGCACCGTCGGCGATCAGCCGGTCGATCGCGTCCCCGATCTCGCGGTTCAAACTCGGTTTGCGAAGCACATACCCACCCCAGCCGGCGCCGACCACCTCGGTGTTGTTCAGGAGCAGGCGGTTCACCCGGACCTCGGGGATCGAGCCGCCGGTGAACCCCACGACGACCACCCGGCCGCCCTCACGCAGGGAGCGCAGGCTGTCGGTGAATCGGTCGCCGCCGACCGGATCCACCACCACGTCCACGCCTCCCCCCGAGATCTCGCGCGCCTGGTCCTTCCACGGGCCGTCGCTGCGCACGACCTCGTCCGCGCCGGCCTCGCGCGCCACCCGCTCCTTACCGTCGGTCGAGACCACGGCAATCGTGCGCGCTCCGAGCCCACGCGCGATCTGGATCGACGCTGTCCCCACGCCCCCGGCCGCGCCATGCACGAGCACCGTCTCGCCCTCGGCCAGCCGGCCTCTCATGACCAGCGAGAAGTACGCCGTGTGGTAATTGAGCACCAGGCCGGCGCCCTGGGCGAAGTCGAGCTCGTCGGGCAGCTTGAAGGTGAAGAACGCCGGCGCCACCGCGACCTGCCCCCAACCACCGAGCATGCAGAACGCGGCGACCCGATCGCCCGCCTTGACCGCTGCGTCGTCCGGCGCGGACCGGACCACGCCAGCAACCTCGCTGCCGGGGGTGAACGGAAGCTCGGGCTTGACCTGGTACTGGCCGCGAGTCTGGAGCACCTCGGGGAACGAGACCCCGGCGGCGTGGACGTCGATCATGACGCCGCTGCCCGGAGTCATCGGGTGATCGGACGGTGGTTCGGCGATGTCGACGACGCGGAGTGCGTCGCGAGGCCCCGTGAGCTCGACGATCTGGACCGCCTTCATCGACGCCGCACGCTACCCGAACTCCTCCTCGAGCACCCGGATCGCCCGCGGAGGGGCGCGCAGCACGTCGAGCCGCGCGAGCGCCTCCATCGCGCCCGCGAAGCGCGACTCGAGCACGGGGTGCACGACCATCACAAGCCGCGCCTGGTCGCGCAGACCGCGCTGCACGACCGACTTGACCGACACGTCCTTCTCGGCCAGCACCTGCGCCACACGCGCCAGCACCCCGGGCTCGTCGGCCACCTCCAGATGCAGATAGAACGCCGACACCACGTCGCCGACGATCTCCAGCACCTCCGAGGTCGGAGGCGTCGAGGCGGGCGGGATCATCGCGCTGATCACGTCGCCGAGCACCGCGCTCGCGGTCTGCGGGCCCCCGGCGCCCGGGCCCGACATGGTGATCTCGGTGATCGCCTCGGACTCGACGGTCACCGCGTTGAACGGGCCGCTGACCGACGCCAGGGGGTGTCCCGGATACAGGAACGCAGGGTGCACCCGGACCGACAGCCCGCCGCCGACCCGCTCCGCAGTCCCGATCAGCTTGAGCTGGAGCCCGAGCTCGTCTGCGTACGCGAGGTCGTCGGGCTGGATGTGCTCGATCCCCTCGTAGCGCACCTGGTCGAGGTGGACCGGCGTGTCGAAGGCCAGCCGCGCCAGGATCGCCATCTTCGCCGCCGCGTCGCGCCCGTCAACGTCCTCGGACGGATCCGCCTCCGCGTAGCCGAGCCGCTGCGCCTCGGCCAGCGCCTCGGCGAACGTCATCCCGACCCGCGCCATCTCGGTCAGGATGAAGTTGGTCGTCCCGTTGACGATTCCGTGGACGCGGTCGATGGTCGCCCCGGCCAGCGCCTCCTGGAGGACCCGGATCACCGGGACCACCCCGGCCACGGCTCCTTCGAAGCGCAGCTGGACCCCGTTCACTCGCGCCGCCTCCCACAGCTCCTCGCCGTGCTGCGACAGCAGCTGCTTGTTCGCCGTCACCACGTGGCGACCCGCCTGCATCGCCTCCAGCAGATACGACCGGGTCGGGTCGATCCCGCCCATCAGCTCCACGATCAGATCCGACCTGGCCAGGATCTCCTCGAACGACCCCGACCGCCGGGTCATCACCCCGGACAGCTCGGGGCGCAGTCCGGTCAGCCGCTCGATCCGCTCGGCGCGCGCGGGGAGCAGCGCGGCGAACGCTGCGCCGACCGTTCCATGGCCCAGTAGCCCGACGCGGAATACGCCGTCAGACGACATCGCGCCCGGTCAGGTCCTCGTAGCTCTCGCGGCGCACGACCACGCGGGCGTCGCCGTCGCGGCAGAACACGACCGGGGCGCGCGGTACCCCGTTGTAGTTGTTGGCCAGCGAGTAGCCGTACGCGCCGGTCACCGGGGTGGCGATTATGTCGCCGAGTGCGGGCGAGGCCAGCCACGCGTCGCGCACGATCACATCGCCCGACTCGCAGTGCTTGCCGGCCAGCTTGCACCGCTCCTCCGCCGCCGCCAGCGCCCGGTCGGCGACCAGCGCCTCGTACTTCGACCCGTACAACATCGGGCGCAGGTTGTCCGACATGCCGCCGTCGACCGCGACCCACGTCGACACGTTGCGCTTGACCGTCTGCACCGTGTACAGCGTGATCGCCGAGTTGGCCACGAGCGCACGCCCCGGTTCGAGCAGCAGCCGCTTGTCGGCGCCCAGCTCATCGTGCACGGTCGACACGATCGCCTCGACGTAGTCGGCGACCGCGGGAGGCCGATCGTCGGCGGTATACGCGACACCCAGCCCGCCGCCCACGTTGTAGACGGGGAAGTCCCCGAGCGACGCGATCGTCCGGACCGCGGCGCGGAACGGCTCGAGCTCGAACAGCTGCGAGCCGATGTGGAAGTGCAACCCGACCAGGTCGAGGTGCGGCGCGTCCCGCAGACGCGCGATCGCGAGCCGGGCGTCGTCGGGCGAGAGGCCGAACTTCGAGTCGGTCTGTCCGGTCGAGATCGCGTGGTGCGTGTCCCCGGCCACCCCGGGGGTGATCCGGATCAGCACCTCCTGCCGGCGCCCCGCCTCGGCCACGACCGACTCCAGGCGCTCGAGCTCGTCCAGGGAGTCGAGCACGATGTGCCCGACGCGGGCGGCCACGGCCTCCCGCAGCTCCGCCATCGACTTGGCGTTCCCATGGAAGTAGATGCGCGCCGGGTCGAACCCGCCCCGCAGGGCCAGGAACAGCTCGCCGCCAGAGGCCACGTCGCAGGCCAGCCCCTCGTCCGCCAGCAGCCGGTAGATGGCCGTGCAGGGAAACGCCTTGGAGGCGAACAGCACGTCGTAGTCGCGGTGGCGCGCGCTCAGAGCGTCGACGAACACGCGCGCCCGGGTGCGGAGATCGTCTTCGGCCACGACGAACGCCGGCGTCCCGAACTCGCGGGCCAGCTCGACCGCATCGCAGCCTCCGATCTCGAGGTCGCCCGCGCTCGTTCACGCGCGTGCCGAGCGGATAGACGGGCGAGAGGGTCAAGACGGAGGCCATTCGGTGGGCGATCATGACATGCCTGCGATCATCGCCGTGTGTCCCGCTCTCGAACGGTCACGCCCGAGCTCCCGAGTGAGCTGGGCGTCCAGGACGGACTCTCCTACTCGCTGTGGCTGCCCCGGAATCCGCGCGCCGGCGTCGTCATCCTGCACGGCGCCGGGTCGTGCAAGGAGAACCATCACGACTACGCCCGCGCCGCGCTCGCGGCCGACCTCGCCGCGATCGCGTTCGACCAGCGCGGGCACGGCGAGAGCGAAGGCCCGATGGACGGTCGCGCGCTGGACGACGTCGTCCGGATGGCCGCGCTCCTGCGCTCCCGGATCGGCGGCGGACGCGACGACCCGCCGGTCGCGTTGCGCGGGTCGAGCATGGGTGGCTACCTGGCCCTGGTGTCCGCCGCCGCGGTCGGGGCCGCCGCCGTCGTCGCGGTCTGCCCGGCAAGCGCCGAGGGACTGCGACGTGGACTCGCCGAGGGCCGGTTCACCTTCGCGGCCGACGAACCGTCGCTGGCTGGGCTGCTCGAGGCCCACGATCCCCGGGACGCGATCGCGTCGCTCGACGACGTTCCCGTCCTGCTGCTCCACGCCGAAGGTGACGAGCAGGTCCCGGTGGAACACTCGCGCGAGCTCGCCGGGCTGATGCGCTCACCGCGCAGCCGCCTGATCGTCGTCCCCGGCGGTCACCACCGCTCGGTCCAGCACGACCCCGACCTGCAGGCCGTCAGCCTCAGGTTCGTCGAGCGCGCGCTCGCCGGCAAGTAGTTAATGGCTGCCGCCGAGGTTTGACAGCACGCCCGAGGCGGTCTTGGTCAGCCCGCCGAGCAGGTTCGCCGTCCCCGAGCCCGTGCTCTTGACGACGCCGGCGGCCGAAGGGCTGACCGTCTGGACCGCGCCGCCCGCGGCGTTCGACGTCTGCCGGACGACCGTGCCAACCTTGCCGCCCGCGCCGCCCACGACCTTCCCGAGCGTCCCGGTGGCCCGCTGGAGCCCCTGCTGAGCCGTCTGGGTTAGCTGCTGCGCCGGCGCGGGGACCGGCAGCGCCGAGCCGGCCGCCGGAGCCGGTCCGCAGCCGGTCGCGCACGGCGTCGCGCCGGGGACGGAGGTGACCTGCGCGGTGGGCCGCCGCGACGTCGAGGCGGGCGCGCCGATCGAGCTCCGGGTCCCGGGTCCGGCGCGGCCAGGCAGGCCGCCCGCGACGCCGGCGGCGATCGCGCCGGCCGGCGTGGCCGGAGCCGGGATCGGTGTGGCCGAGACGAGCACGAGCCGCCGGGCCGCCGTAGACGCGCTCGATGCCGTGGGCTGCGGCGAGACGACCACCTCGCCGGGCGAGGGTTGCGCGCCGACGTGCGGCCACCCGCGGAACGCCACCAGCGCGCTGGCCACGATGAACATCAGCGCGAGGCAGATGAGCAGTGATCCCGACGTGCCGAGGCCGGCCAGGTATGCGCGCGCGTTCGTCACTTCACCGCCCCTTATTCCCCGTTCAGAAACTCCTTACCCCGACCGTCCTAAGATTAAGGGACTATGGCTCGTCCCAACTCATTCGGTCGCGACACAGGCCTCCAGGCTCGGATCCTCCTCACGATCTTCCTGCTCGGCCTCGTCTACGCGATTCTCATCGCCGCGTTGATCGCGGCCGGCGCGGGCGCGATCACGATCGCGATCATCGCCATCGGACTGTTCGCCCTCCAGCTGTTCACATCCGACAAGATCGCGCTCCGCTCGATGGGCGCCCAGGAGGTCGGTCCCAACGACGGGCCCGAGGCGCGCACCCTGCACGCGATCGTCGACCGCCTGTGCATCCAGGCCAACGTGCCCAAGCCGCGCGTCGCGATCGCCCAGACGCCGATGCCGAACGCGTTCGCGATCGGCCGCTCGGCCAAGACCGCCACGGTCTGCGCCACCACCGGGATCCTCCAGCTGCTCGACCCGGCCGAGCTCGAGGCCGTCCTCGGCCACGAGATCACGCACGTCCTCAACCGCGACGTCGTGGTGATGACCGTCGCGAGCTTCTTCGCCTCGATCGCGGCCTTCATCACGCAGTTCGGCTTCTTCTTCGGGGGCGGATTCGGCGGCGACAACCGCGACAACAACAACAACGGGTTCTTCGTCGTGATCCTCGTCTCGGCCGCGGTCTACGTGATCTCGTTCCTGCTGATCCAGGCGCTCTCGCGCTACCGCGAGTTCGCCGCCGACCGCGGCTCGGCGATCATCACTGGCCGCCCGAGCGCGCTGATCAGCGCCCTGTACAAGATCGACGGCGGCATGAACCGGATCCCGCAGCGCGACCTCCGCGCGGCGCCCGGCGAGCTGGCCGCGTTCTACATCTTCCCGCCCAAGGCCAAGCAGGCCATCTCGACGGTGTTCTCGACGCACCCGTCGCTCGAGGCCAGGGTCGCCCGGCTCCAGCGACTCGAAGCACAGCTCCAGGGCACCGCCTGATCGAGTGGGCTTCCTCGACGTCCTAACCGGCAAGCGCAAGCTGGCCAAGCCCGCGCCGGATCGGCTGTTCGCGATCAGCACCGCGTACGTGACGATGGAGACCGGGCTCGGGATGAGCACCCGGAACGCGGCCGCGATCGTCTTTCAGCCGCTCGCCACGGCGGACTTCGATTCGATCGTGCGTGACATGGAGGAGGTGGTCAAGGCCACTGCCACCGACAGCGGCACAACGGTGACGAGCTCGGACGACAGCTACGGTTTCCGCTGGCTGGTCCTGCGGGGCAGCGACTTCGACGACCTCGTGGTCGGGATCAACGCGGTCTCGAGCGCGCTCGAGGCCGGCGGCTACGGGGAGCGCGTCCTGTGTGCGGTGTTCGCCTTCGAGGACTCGCGCAAGCGCCCCGTCTACTGGATCTACAACTACAAGCGCGGGACGTTCTATCCGTTCGCGCCGGCGCCGGGCAGCGGCGAGCAGCGCGACAACGAGCGCGAGCTCGTCCTCAAGGCCCAGATCGGCAACGAGCTCCCGGTCGAGCAGGAGCTCGAGCGGTGGTTCCCGCTGTGGGGAATCCCGATCTAGCGATCTAGGCGCCTAGCGCCTGGTCAGGCGCCAGGCGACGAAGCCCGCGACGGCGACCGCAACCACGCCGATCATGATCGGCGGGCTGGGTAGCGAGGCCTTCGTGCGCTCGATCCGCTCGCGCGCATGCGCCTTGACGTCGGCCTTGGCAGCGAGGGCCTCAACCGTGTCGCCCAGCTCCTGCCGGGTGGCCTCGATCTCGGCGCGGATCTGCTCGGGATCCGTGGGATCGGTGGAGATGTGGTCGGCGGCTACTGACGCGCGTGCCGCGCCCGGCTCTTGGCCCATTGCACGTCCTCCTTCACGCTTTCGGCCGCCTCTTCGGGAATGGGCGGCGTGGCCTGCTGCACCTTGTGCTTGCCCTGCAGCGCGAGGATCCCGGCGATCGCGCCATACACCACGGCGACGATCAGCGCGGCCAGCCAGCCGTCCACGGCGGTGGCCAGGGCGAGGATCGCTGCCGCGGTCAGCGCCCCGAAGCCGTAGAACCCGAAGGCCCCCGCGCCGCCGAACATCCCGGCCCCGATCCCGGCCCGCTTGCCCTTTACGGCGAGCTCGGCCTTGGCCAGCTCCACCTCCTGACGGGCCAGCCGGCTGCTCTGCTCGGAGAGCTGCTTTACCAGCTCTCCGAGCGATGCCTCCGAAGCAGCCACTTACCGGTCTCCGTTTTGGATGCGACCGCGCCCGGGCGCGACCGCGCCGCGCTCGTCGCGCCGCACGTCCTCGTCGCGCGGCATTTCCTCGTCGCGCGGCATTTCCTCGTCGCGCGGCAGTTCGTCGTCGCGCGGCAGGTCCTCGTCCGCCAGCCCGAGCTCGTGCGTCCGCGCCCGCTCCTCGTGGAGTCGCGCCTCGGCGCGTTCGCGCTCGGCCACCGCACCCGCCACACGGGCACGTTGCTCGGCCTCGTCCGCCGCTCCGCTGCGCGCCTGCGCCGCCTCACGGTGCTGGGTCACGGCCCGCTCGCGACGCCTGGCCAGCTGGCGCTCACCGCGCCGGCGCGCCGCTGCGCGCCGCATGACGAGCAGCAGCCCCAGGATCACGATGACCGCGACGACGATTACGACGATAAGTCCAGTGGACATCCCTCTACCTCCTCCGTTGGTTCACATCGGAGGCTTCCCGGACTAGGTCGGCTGAAACTGAACGCCGGCCGGCGGGCGTACTAACCCGGGATGAGGCCCTCGCCGCTGAACTCCGCCCTGGCCTCCTCGAAGGACACGTCGGGCGGAGGCAGGATCACGTCGGAGGGCTCTAGCGTCTCCTCGGGCACGGGCTGCCCGTGCTCGCGCACGAAGGCGATCAGTGCCTGGAAGGCCGCCTTGAACTGCTCCTCGTTTCCCGACTCGCACCACGCAACGGCCTGGTTGTCGAGCTCGTTTAGAGCGTCGACATCGCTGTCGCCAAGCTCGTACTGCCCCTCGGTGGAGATCCGGACGATCACGACGCCTGCCCTTGGCTGGGCTGGCCACCCGCCCCGGCCTGCTGCTCGGCCGCGGCCGGGCCGTCGGCCCCGGCGCCGAGCTCACCCGCCGGGCCGGACCCGGTTCCGAGCTCGGCCTTCATCTTTTCCAGCTCGGAGTCGACCTCGCTCGTGCTCGAGAGCTGCCTGAGCTGGCGGTCGATGTCATCCTCGGCCGGGCCGAGCTGGGTGAGGTCGTCGAACGTGCCGGCCGCCTCGAGCTCCTGCACCGCGTCCGCGCGGGCCTTCATGTTCTCGGTCTTGTCCAGCGCCCGCTGCATGGCCAGCCCGACGTCGGCCATCTCCTCGCCGACGCCGGAGGCCGCCTCGGAGATCCGGACCTGCGCCTCGGCCGCCGAGTACTGGGCCTTGATGACCTCCTTGCGCGAGCGGAACTGCTCGATCTTGGCGCGCAGCTTCTGCTCGGACGCGGTCAGCTGCTCCTGCTGCTGCTCGAGCTGGCCGATCTGGGTGTCGAGCGACTGCAGCTCGGTCTGGGCGACGTTCTTGCGCTCGAGCGCGGTCCGGGCCAGCTCCTCGTTGCCCGCCGCCAGCGCCTGCCGCGCCTGGGTATCGAGCTTGACCACCTGATCGCGCAGCTTCTGCTCCTGAAGCTGCAGACGCTTCTTCGAGGTGACGACGTCGGCGATCCCCTTCTTGACGTTCTGGAGCAGCTCGATCTGCTTCTGATAGCTGTACTCGAGCGTCTCGGCGGGGTCCTCGGCGCGATCGAGAAGCTTCGAGATCTTCGATTTGATGACTACCGACATGCGCCCGGAAAGACCCGGCATCGCATCCTCCTTGGCGGGGTTGCTGGACTAGCCCTCCTAGCGTAGCGAGGCGGGCGTCCTGAGAGCAGGCGATTCGGGGCTCGTGCTCGCCCCCGAGCGACTAAAGCCCGAACGGGTGCCGGGCCACGAACCCGGGGGTGCTGGTCATCACCGGGCGCCACCGCGGCCCGGTGCCCGGAGGCGGGTTCGGGTCGCCCTCAGCCGACGTGTCGAGCCGGATCCCGGCGATCTCGACGAACGCGTGCCCGGGGTTGGTGTAGACCGTGATCCAACCGCCGAGCCCACGCTTGCCCCAGCTCATCATCTCGCCCGAGTCCTCGGAGATCTTGAGCAGTCCGGCCGCGTGCAGCACATAGGAGACCGATCCGGAGCAGTCGTAGGCCGTGTCGTTCCACTTGCCGTGGCCGCCGCCGACCCGGTAGGGCTTCAGCCGGATCCGGTCGCCGGCCCAGATCGCCTCCTGCACCTGGAGCGGGGCGTCGGCCGGCGCGTAGGCCAGACCGTGGATGATCTCGGCGGTCATGCCGGGCACGGTCGGGTTCGCGCAGGGCAGCGCCGCCGACACACCCGTGCCGGACGGGCCCATGCCCGCGCCTCCGGAGGTCGCGCTCGCGGTCGGCGACGACGTCGTGCACTCGGCGGGGCTGGATCCGGTTGTCGTCCCCGGGGACGTCGTGCCGGTGGTGCCCGTTCCGGTGGTGCCGATCGGGCCGGGCGCCGTGCCGCTGGCGGTCGTCCCGGCCGACGTGGGCGCCGCGCCGCCGCCCCCGCTGCTGGCGCTGGCGCCGGAGGCGCCGGCCAGCGCAAAAACGGCCAAGCCCGGAAGTATCAGGTGTGCAACCCGCAAAAGTCTCTTTCGTAGGCCTGCGGGGTTAGCTGACGGGCTGGCGCTAAAAGAGCCTGCGCCTCCCGCGGATTCACCGCGGGACTCGCCCCAAGGAACTGGGTCCCCCGCTCCGCGGATGTTGGGCCCCGCGGATTCGGCGTCGCGGCAATATACATGTTGCCGGGGCGCCAGGTAGCTTCGTCGCCCGCGCCGGTCTTCCTGCCCACCGGGAAACCCCGGCGATCCGCGCGTCCCAGCGCTACTGTCCGAGCCCGATGCGATGGAGGTGGCCCACCCGCCCGACCCTGCCGATCGCGATGGTCGCCGCCTGTGGGCTGGTGGCCGGCTGCGGCGGCAAGGCCACCGAACTGATCGTCAGGACCACGACGGCCGCCGCCAACTCCCCCGTGTCGGTTACCGCGGGGGTGGGCTTCCCGGTGCTGGCCACCAAGAACACGACACGGGTCTCGGGTAACAACTCGATCGCCAACGCCGCCGGCGTGGCGCTCGCCGTGTTCCCCTCGACGGTCCCCGGGACCCACCCGACCGCGGTGGCGCTCGCCCCGACCGACGACTGGCAGGCCGCGATCGCCGCGTCCGTCCTCATGGCCCCACCGATCCGGGCGCCGATCCTGCTCTCCGGTCCAGGCGTGCTGCCCCCGGCGACGACGAACGCGCTGCACCTCCTCGCTCCGACCGGCGCCGCCTCGGTGGGCGGAGCGCAGGTGATCCGGGTCGGCGACGTACCGGCCGCCACGGGCCTCAAGGGCGCGGCGATCTCAGGCACCGATCCGTACGCGCTGGCCGCCGCGATCGACCGGTACGCGACGGCCGCCGCGGGCAAGCCGAGCCCCGAGGTCGTGATCGCCTCGGCCGACGATGCCAATGCCGCCTACTCGATGCCGGCCGCCGGGTGGGCGGCCGAGAGCGGGAACCCGGTGCTGTTCGTGAACTCAACCGGCGTGCCGACCGCCACCCAGCAGGCGCTCCAGGCCCACCAGCAGCCCCACATCTATGTCATCGGGCCGCCGAGCGTGATCCCCGACAGCGTCCTGGACCAGCTGCGCAAGTACGGCACGGTGGCCCGGGTAGGAGACCAGGACCCGGCGGCGAACTCGGTCGCGTTCGCCGTGTACCGCGACCCGCCCTGCCCCCAGAATCAGCCGTGCGCCCACGTGCCCGGCAGCTTCGGCTGGGCCATGCGCAGCCCCGGCCACGGCTATACGCTGCTGAACTCAACCCGCCCCCTGGACGCCGCCGCCTCAGCGCCGCTCTCGGCCAGCGGCAGCTACGGGCCCCAGCTCGTTCTGACCTCCCCGGACCAGCTCCCGTCCTCGATCCTCAACTTCTTCCTGGACTACGCCACCCCCGGCTACACCCAGGAGGGACCGACCGCCGCGGTCTACAACCACGGGTGGGTGATCGGCGACCCGAGCACCATCTCGGTCGCCGTCCAGGCCCAGATGGATAGCCTTCTCGAGGTGGTGCCGCAGAAATGAGTCAGGCCGAGCATCCAGATCGCCTCCGTCCCGACCACCAGGTAACCGTCGAGGACGTGCGCCAGCTGATGGGCGCTTCGACCCCCCACTTCGCGCTGCAGCTGCGCGAGCGGATCCGAGCGCTGATCCGCGGTCTGCCCGGAGATCACCCGGTACGGATCGAGGGCGAACGCGAGATCGCGCGGCTGAACAAGATCGCGTTCGTCGGCGAAGTCCGGGGGCACCCGGCCGAACCCGGGCTCGAGCCGCTCCGGAGCGTCACGGCCGACGCCGAAGTCTGAGATCGACGTGAGCTCGCCCAGGTCCGTCTCGGTCATCGGTCTCGGGCGCGTGGGGCTGCCCCTCGCGCTGTCGTTCGCCGACCGCGGCATCCGCGTGCTCGGCGTCGATCACGATCCGGCGGTGATCGCCTCGCTCCAGGCCGGCCGGATGCCGTTCGCCGAGTTGGGAACCCAGGAGCTGCTCGAGCGCGTGCTCGCCGGCGATCGGTTCGAGCTCGGCGACCGCGCGGCCGACGCGGCGCGCGCGGACGACATCGTGATCACGATCGGAACCCCGTCGTTCTCGCACATTGAGTCGGACCTGCGGCAGGTGCGCGCCGCGGTGGACGACCTGCTGCCGATGCTCCGCCCGGGCCACGCGCTGATCCTGCGCTCCACGATCGCGCCCGGCACGACCGAGTTCGTGGCCGGGTACGTCGAGAAGCGGCGCGGCCTGCGCGTCGGCGAGGACCTGTTCGTGGCCCACGCGCCGGAGCGGATCGCGGCCGGACGGTTCCTCGAGGAGATCTCGTCTCTGCCCTGCATCGTCGGCGGCGTCGACGACGCGTCGACCGAGCGCGCGGCGAGCACCTTCTCGGTATTTGGCGCCCCGATCGTTCGCACCTCCCCGGTCCACGCCGAGCTGGCCAAGATCTGGACCAACATCCTGCGCTACGCCACGTTCGCCCTGCCCAACCTGCTGATGATGGACTGCGAGCGCTACGACGCCAACGTGTTCGAGGTCATCGACCTGATCAACCGCGACTACCCGCGGGGCGGGATCGCACAGCCGGGGATGACCGCGGGGACCTGCCTGCGCAAGGACTTCGCCTTCTCCGAGGAGCGCTCCAACGCGCCCGGGATGCTGCTCGCGGTCTCACGCGTCAACGAGTCCGTGCCGCTGTTCCTGGTCGAGGGGATCAAGCGGCGCGTCGGATCGCTCTCCAGTCGCAAGGTGGCGGTCCTCGGCCTGACCTTCAAGCGCGACACCGACGACGAGCGCGACTCGCTGTCCCACAAGCTGATCCGGCTGCTCGAGCGCGAGCTGGCCGACGTGGCGGTGTGCGACCCCCACGCGCCGTCCCCCACCCAGCCGCTCGACCAGGCCGTTCAGGACGCCGACGTGGTCATCGTGGCCACCAACCACTCGGAGTTCGAGGGACCCGCCGTGCGGTCGGAGATCGTCTCCCGAGCGGCCGCCGACGCGCTGCTCGTCGACCCGTGGGACGCGCTGGGGACCGGGCAGGTGTTCCTGTTCGCGCCCGAGACCGCGGCGCTCGTCGGCGCGGACCCGGCCATCCGGGCTCTCGGCGACGCCGAGCGGGCGTGAGCCGCGTCCTCGTCACGGGCGGGGCCGGGACGATCGGCTCGGCGGTCGTCCGCCGGCTGGTGGCCGACAGCGCCTGGGAGGTGCGCGTGGCCGACCACCGCGAGCCGCCGCACTGGATGCGCGAGGCCTGCGAGATCCGGACCACCGACCTGCGTACGGTCGAGGGCGCCGGCGCGGCGGTCCACGGCTGCTCGCACGTGATCCACCTGGCGGCGATCGTGGGCGGCATCGCGAACTTCCACAAGCTTCCGTTCACGCTGTTCGAGGTCAACAACGCCCTGACCGGCGCCGTGGCGCACGCCGCGGTCGATCACGAGGTCGAGCGGTTCGTCTACGTCTCCTCCTCGATGGTGTTCGAGCGCGCCACCGAATTCCCGACCACCGAGGCCTATCTGGACGACTGCCCCACGCCGCGCTCGGCCTACGGCTTCTCGAAGCTGGCCGGCGAGGTCTATACGCGCGCCGCCCACGACGAGCACGGCCTGCGCTACACGATCTGCCGACCGTTCAACGCGTACGGTCCGGGCGAGCTCCCCGAGGCGGACGAACCCGGCATCGCCCATGCCGTGCCCGACCTGATCCACAAGGCCCTGACCGGCAAGCGCCCGCTCGAGATCTTCGGCTCCGGCGAGCAGACCCGCACGATCACCCACGTCGACGACATCGCGGACGGGGTCGTGACCGCGATGGCCTCACCGGCCGGCGAGAACGAGGACTTCAACATCTCGGCCTCGCAGGAGCTGACCGTGGCCGAGCTGGCGCGGATCATCTGGGAGGCGTGCGGCAACAACCCGGGTGAGTTCGAGCTCAGGCACCTCCCGAGCTTCACGGTCGACGTGCAGCGCCGCTGGCCGTCGGTCGAGAAGGCCAAGCGCCTGCTCGGGTGGGAGGCCCGGGTCGACCTGCGCGACGGGATCGCCCAGACCGTCGAGTGGCTGCGCGGCGTGGAGCGCGAAGAGGCGCTCAGCTCTAGCTCGTAAAGCTGAACGTGCAGCCGCGCTGCTCGAGCTCGGCGAACATCAGCGGCGGATCGATGCAGTTCTCAGGCGGATGGGCGCCGGTGGCGGTCAGATCGCCCCGCGCGAACAGCCGCACGCACGCCGCGGCCGGGGTCGCGGTCGACACGACCGAGCCGCCCAGCCCGAAATGGGGGCGCGTCACGGCCCGCGCCTCGAGCACCTCGCCGTCGACCGCCCGCGTCGTGACCAGGTGGACCGACACGGTCTCATTGGACGGCGACGCCGCGTTGCGTGCGGCGTCGGCGATCACCTCGGGCGATACGTCGTAGGACAGCTGGCGAAGCATTTCCAGCAGCGCCGGCGCCAGCGACAGGCGGAAGCTCGCGCTCTGGCAGCCGAAGCTCGCGCCGAACGTGGCCAGCTCGGAGTGCAGGGTGTAGATCGTGTCGGCCTCGCCGATCGGGTCGCCGTAGTCGACCGTGCCGCCGGGCGCGAGCGGCTCGATCTGCTCTGGGCGCCCCTCGCGCAGCACGACGGGTTCGAGCGTCAGCTCGTCGAGCAGCGTCTGGATCGCGTACGGAGGCCGGAGGCGGCCGTCGTCGGGCGCCGCGGGGTCGCGCCCGGCGGCGCACACCTCGATCGAGTCGATCCCCTCGGCCGCCGGTCCGAGCCGCCGGACCGCCTCGGCCGCCATCAGGTTGGTCTTCCCCGGGCTCGACCCGATCCCGAGCACGGCCAGCCGGCCGGCCCGCTCGAACTCGGTCCCGAGCGCGAGCTGGCGGCCGGTCATCCAGTACAGGCCCCCGAGGTCGAGGTAGTGGCAGCCCGCCTGCAGGCAGGCCCGCATCGCCTCCAGGTTGATGCGGTACGAAGCCGTGTTGACGAGCACGTCGACGCCGTGGAGGGCGGTTGCCAGGGCCCCGACGTCGCGCGCGTCGGTCGCCGCGGCGGTGGCCTTGCCGCCGCCGTGCGCCTCCGCCACGGCGTTCGCCTCGTCCGCGTCGAGGTCGAGCAGCGCCATGCTCGCGACCTCGTCGGAGTCGGCGAGGTCGTGGATGATCGCCGGCGCGATCGTGCCCGCCGCGCCCAGTACCGCCACCTTGACCTCAGGATGGTCCATCGCGGTGGACGCTAGCCGTGGGGCGTTTGGACATTCCGTCTAATTCCGGTGGTAGTTTCTGACCAACCGCGGACCGTCGTTACCCATAAGTTCACACCGCTTTGGAGAGCACCACCACCCAGCCCCCCGCCGACACGATCGTCGACCCGACCGCGCCGGGGGCGAAGGGCCTCAAGGTCGACGCGATCGGCTACATCTCGAACCTGGTCATCGCGGTCGCGTCGACCGCGCCCGCCTACAGCCTGGCGGCGACGCTCGGCTTCATCGTGGCGGTCACCGGCATCGGGGTGCATGCGCCGGCGGTGCTGATCGTCTCGTTCATCCCGATCCTGTTCGTCTCGGTCGGGTACCGGTTCCTGAACCTCTCCGACCCTGACGCCGGCACCACGTTCGCCTGGACCACCCGCGCCTTCGGGCCGCAGATCGGGTGGGTCAACGGGTGGGCCATCTTCCTGGCCGACATCATCGTGATGGCCTCGCTGGCGGTGATCGCCAGCCAGTACACGTTCCTGCTCTGGAACGGCCACCCTCACACCTGGGCGATCATCAGCGGCGCGGTGATCTGGATCAGCGTGATGACGTGGATCTGTTACCGCGGCATCGAGCTCTCGGCCGAGATCCAGACCGTCCTGCTGGGCATCGAGATCTTCACCCTGACGCTGTTCGCGGTGGTCTCGCTGATCAAGGTCTACACCGGCCATCCCGTGGGATCGATGCGCCCCTCCGCGGACTGGTTCAACCCGTTCAACCTGAGCTGGGACGCGCTGATCGCCGGAGTGCTGCTCGGGATCTTCATCTACTGGGGCTGGGATTCCGGTGTGGCGGTGAACGAGGAGTCGCGCGATCGCCACCGCGGGCCGGGCAAGGCCGCGGTCGTCTCCACGCTGATCCTGCTCGCGATCTACGTGGTCGTGAGCGCCGCCGCGCAGGCGTTCCACGGCACGAAGTTCCTCTCGGACAACGCCGACGACGTCCTCAGCCCGCTCGGCCACGGCGTGCTCGGCTCGCCACTCGACAAGCTGCTGATCATCTGCGTGCTGACCTCGGCGTCGGCCTCGACCCAGACCACGATCCTGCCCACGGCCCGGACGACGCTGTCGATGGCCCGGTGGGGGGCGATCCCGAAGTCGTTCGGGCGCATCCACCCCCGCTACTACACGCCGACCTTCTCGACGCTCCTGATGGGCGGCCTGTCGATCGTGTGGACGATCGCGCTGGTTGCCTTCAACCCCAACCAGGACGTCCTCGGCGACACAATCTCGGCGCTCGGTTTCTCTGTCTGCTTCTACTACGGCTTCACCGGGCTGGCCTGCGCGGTGTACTTCCGGCACGATCTGTTCAAGAGCGTCCGCAACTTCGTGTTTGCCGGGCTGATTCCCGTGGTCGGCGGCCTGATGATGGGCTACGTCGCGATCAAGGCCTACGGCTACTACAACACGTCAGGCAGCAACTACTCCAAGCCGTTCCTCGGCATCGAGGTACCGATCTTCGTCGGTGTCGGCGGCCTGATCCTCGGCGTGGTCCTGATGCTCGCCTCGTGGCCGTTCTACAGCGGCTATTTCCGCCGGCCATGGTTCCAGACCGCCGATCCCGCGGTGCTCGTGGCCGACGCCGCGCACCGGGCGGAGCCGCTCCTTCCGGGCGAGCCACCGGAGACCGAGCAGCCCGGCGAGCACCGTTTTCCCTAGCGACCCTGGCCGCCGCGGCACGTGTTAAGCGCTTGCCGAACAACGTCCTCGAGTAATAGGTTCCAGCGCGCATCGTGACAACCCGGCCCGTGTGGGGCGGGCCACCACTGGGAGGGCGCAGATGAGTACGCGCGTACCGCTCTGCAACCGTCGTATGACGCTCCGGGGAGTGGTGCCTGCGGTTGTGGGGATGCTGCTGCTCGGTCTGCTCGGGAGCGCGCCGGTGGCCACGGCTGCCACCAAGACCACGTACGCCCCGGCCTCGCCCACGTTCGTCGGTCCCGTGGCGACCGGCTGCAAGAAGGGCTGCTCGCTGCTCACTGGTCCGTTCGTCACGACCTCGACCACAACGGCAGCGACGATCAACGCGGCCCCCAACACGCTGTCCGCGATGTCCGGCCCGTTCGCGATGCCGGCGCCGACCCCGGCGAGCCTCGGACCGGCGGCTGCCGGACGTGCCGGGGCAGCGGCCGCGCCGGCGGCCGCGCCGACGCCGATCATCCCGACGGTCCGGTGTCAGCCGATCGGTACGGGCTGCGACACCATCAGCGCGTCGGCGGGCGGCGCCACCGGCGTCAAGGGGCTGAACGCCGTCGATAGCGCCTCCCTGGCCACCAACCAAGCCATCGGCGACATCGAGCCGCCCGATCAGGGGCTGTGCGCCGGCAATGGGTCCGTCGTCGAGACCAACAACATCGGCGAGATCCTGGTCTTCAACACCGCGCTCCAGCGTCAATCCGACCCGATCTCACTCGACACCATCATGGGGCTTTCAAGCCGAGCGTGGAGCAGCGGCGGAGACCCGTCCTGCGAGTTCGACGCGAGCAACGGCGGGCACTGGTTCTTCACGGAGATCGTTTCGGCCAGCTCCGAGGCCAATCAAGGACCGTTCACCGGCTGCTTCGCGGCCGTCGACAACTCGTGTTACGAGGGCATCGCGGTGAGTCAGGGCTCGAATCCACTGGGTCCCTACTGGGTGTACTACCTGAACGCCAACTACAACCCGAAGGAGCCCGGGTACCCCAACCTGCTCAACGACTTCGCGAAGATCGGTGTCACGCGGGATGCCTTCCTGCTGTTCTACGACGAGTTCCCGTTCCTCGGCGGCGGGATGGGCGGCGGTATCTTCAACGGCGCGCAGGAGTTTGCCTTCAACAAGAACGCGCTTGAAACCGGCCGTCGTGTCACGTTGGCCAACGGTGGGCCGAACACCAACTTCAACGTGGCCATCGAGAACATGGGCCTGCTCCCCACCCCGGACGGGACATGTGCCGGTACCAGTGCGAGCACGGCGGGAATCGACTGCTGGTCGGCGGCGATCCCCGCGCAACCGGCGGACCAGGGTCAGCTCGACAACCGCTACGGCGGGTCCGGGTTCATGGTGAGCGCTCTCGACTTCCTGAGCTTCTTCGGTGACCCCTCTCCGGGCGACAACCGGGTGGCGGTCTGGGACTGGACCGGGCTCAGCAACCTGAAGAGCAGCGGCTGCGGTAGCTGCAACGGCGTCAATTTCGGCGGCCAGGTGTTTACCAACCAGCAGCCGTACTACGGCCCCGAGAACCTCTTCGGGGTTGGCAACCTGTCGCCTCAGAAGGCGGGACCGATTCCGCTCGGCCAGCAGTGCACCGCCGCCGGCGCCACGAGCCAGCCGTGTCCCGAAGGTGAAATCAACCCCAACGCCGACAACATGACCCAGGTCTCGCAGGCCCAGGGCCAGTTGTGGGCCGCGCTGCCGACCGAGGTCAACCAGACCTTCGGCCCGACCGCCGAGATCCACAACGGCGCGGCGTACTGGGTGATCGGCACGGGCTCGTTCGACAAGACCGGGGTGTTCTCCATGACCAACCAGGGGTACGTCTCGGCGGCCCACGAGGACATGGAGATGCCCGCCATGGCCGGTGAAGGGACCGGCGGCAACGGCAAGGCGATCATGCTGTTCACCCTGAACGGCAACGGTGGTCCGGGCGGTGCCGACCACGGCGGGTTCTTCCCGAGCACCGCGTACGGCCGGCTGACCTCCACGTCGCTCGGCCTGACCGGCTCGGTGATCAACATCGCGGACGCCGGGAAGTCACCGACGGACGGGTTCAGCGAGTACCAGCCGTTCCCCGCTCCGGGCAGTCCCCCCCGGCCTCGCTGGGGCGACTACAGCTGGGGGATCTACCTGCCGGACGGCAGCAACCGCCTGTACTTCGCCAACGAGTACATCCAGTTCCCCAACTGCGCCGGCAACGCGTTCACGGTGACCATCGGAACCTGCGGCGGGACCAGGGACGGTCTGGCCAACTGGGGGACGTCGGTCAACTACGTCGTGCCGTAGCAACGGAGGGCATAGGGCGCGGGCCGACGGTCCGCGCCCGGCCCGACCTGCATAACCTGCCAATCGAGGCACCACCGGGCCACCGTGGCACGTTGTGCACGCCCCACATGCACAGCCTGCCACCGTCCCGCCATAGCGTCGTAGGTGGCAGCTTACGCACGGCTTGTACGCAAACTATTTGCGTACAGCACACGGCGGGTGGCGTCGGCGTTGCCCGGTCCGCGGGCAGCGCTACACGCCGGCGAGGTCCGCCACGCGGTCGCGGTGCCAGCGCGAGTCCCCGAACGCGTGCGCGTTCGCGTGACCCCGCTTCAGGAAGAAGTGCAGGTCGTGCTCGTAGGTGAACCCGATGCCGCCGTGCACCTGCAGCGCCGAGGCCGGCACGCGGAAGCCGGCGTCGCCGGCGTAGGCCTTGGCGGCCGAGGCGGCCCGCGGCGCGGTGTCCGGCTCGTTGGCCAGCGCCCAGGCCGCCCAGTAGCAGAGCGACCGTGCCCCTTCGACCTCGAGCAGCATCTGCGCGCACCGGTGCGAGACGGCCTGGTAGGAGCCGATCGGGCGGTCGAACTGGTTGCGGTCCTTGGCGTAGGCGACCGCCATCTCCATCGCGCGCTGGGCCACGCCGACGTTCTCGGCGGCGAGGATGGTCACCATCGTCGCGTAGGCCCGGGCCACCGCCTCGGGTGCGATCTGGAGCGGCTCCACCGAAACGCCGTCCAACTCGAGCCGGAACAGCTTGCGCGTGGGGTCGATGGCCTCCTCCACGATCAGCGTCACCCCGGGATCGGACACGTCGTGATCGAACAGATAGTGGCGCCCGTCGGCCCCGGATACGATCACGAAGTCGGCCGACGCCGCGTCGGGCACCGCGATCTTCACGCACGACAGGGTCCCGTCCGCCGCCGGCTCGGCCTCGGAGTGATCGGGGGCCCACCCCGAATTCAGATCCCACACCGCCAGCGTCCCCCGCGCCTCGCCGGCCGCCACCGCGCCCAGCCACCGATCGCGCTGCTCGTCGGTGCCGGCCGCCTCGAGCAGCAGCGCCGCGCAGGTGGTCGAGAACCAGGGGCTGGGGGCGAGCGCGTAGCCCATCTCCTCGGCGATCACGATCAGCTCGACCGCGCCCAGACCGAGCCCGCCGCGGTCCTCGGGCACGATCACGCCGGACCATCCCAGCTCGACCAACTCGGCCCACTGCTCGTCGGTGAAGCCGCGGTCGTCCTCGGCCAGGCGGCGTACGGTGGCGAGCGGGTAGCGCGCCTCGAGGAACTCCCGGGCGGTGCGCTTGATCGCCTGCTGGTCGTCGGTGAAGCCGAAGTTCATCAGCGCATCCGCGGCAGCCCGAGCACCCGCTCGGCCACGATGTTCTTGAGGATCTCGGTCGTCCCGCCCTCGATCGAGTTCGCGCGCGCCCGCAGGAACCGGTAGGTCCAGTGGTCCTCGACCAGCATCGCCTGCGGGCCGGCGATCCGCATCGCGGTCTCGGTCAGCGACTGGTTGACCTCCGACCAGTGCCACTTGCCGAGCGAGCCCTCGGGTCCGGGCACCCCGGTGCGCATGATCGCCGACAGGCCTCGGTAGGCGTTCAGGCGCAGCACCTCGGACTCGATCAGCAGCTGGGCCAGCTCCTGGCGGATCACCGGGTCCTCGCTGGCCACGTGCCCGTTGGCGCCGCGCGTCTCGCGCGCTGTATCGAGCAACTCGCGCAGCGCGATCTGGACGGCGATCTGGAGGCCGAAGGCGAGCGTCGCGCGCTCGTGCATGAGCGTGGTGATCGCCACGCCCCAGCCCTCGCCCTCGCCGCCGATGATGTTCTCGTTCGGGATCCGCGCCTCTTCGATGAACAGCTCGTTGAACTCCGATTCGCCGGTGATCTGGCGCAGCGGCCGGACCTGGACCGCGTCCTGTTCCATATCCATCAGGAAGTAGGTCAGCCCCTTGTGCTTGGGCGCCTCGGGGTCGGTGCGCGCGACCAGCATGCACCACTTGGCGTGGTGGGCGAACGTCGTCCACACCTTCTGCCCGGTGACCACCCACTCGTCGCCGTCGCGCACCGCACGCGTCTTCAGCGCGGCCAGGTCCGAGCCGGCGCCCGGCTCGGAGAACCCCTGGCACCAGATCTCGTCGGCGGACAGGATCGGCGGCAGGAAGCGCTTGCGCTGCTCCTCGGTGCCGTGAGCGATCACCGTCGGGCCGCCCATCGCCAGGGCCAGAACATTGGCCACCGAAGGGGTGCGCGCCCGCACCATCTCCTCGTTGAAGATCGCCTGCTCGACGAGTGTTGCCCCCCGCCCGCCGTACTCCTTCGGCCACGACACGCCGGCCCAGCCGGCGTCGTTCAGCTTGCGCTGCCACGCCCGGCGGAACTCGAACGCGGCCTCGTCGCCGGCCGGCTCACGCCCGGGGTGATTGGCCTCGAGCCACGCGCGGAACTCGTCGCGGAAGGTCTCTTCGGCGGGTGACAACGTCAGGTCCACAGGCGGGCATCGTATCCACGCGACGTCGCCGACGCGGCCGATAGCCTCGGAGGTCGGCATGAGTCATCCCGCAATCGCCGCCACCCCCGTCGACAGCGACCTGCCCGGCCCCTACGAGGTCGGCGCGTACGCGGCACGGCTCAAGCGGGAGCTGCAGAAGTTCGCCCGCGTCCAGTTGGTGGGCGAGGTATGGGGCCTGCGGTCGAGCCGCGCCCGTGTCTACTTCGAGCTCCGCGACGCCCGCGGCGCCCTGCCCTGCTCGATGTGGCTGTCCGACTTCGAGAAGCTCGGCCTCACCTTGACCGACGGCGTCAAGGTCGTAGTCGGCGGTGGATGCGACTACTACCCGGGCAGCGCTTCCTCCTCGCCGTCGTTCAGCTTCTCGGCGACCGAGCTGCGCGTGGCCGGCGAGGGCGACCTGCTGCTCGAGCTCGAGCGCCTGCGCCGCCGCCTGCACGCCGACGGGCTGTTCGAGCCCCAGAAGCGGTTGCCGCGCCCGCCGCTCCCGCGCACGATCGGGGTGGTCACGGGCGAGCGCGGCAAGGCCCGCGACGACGTGCTGGCCGGCCTCGACCGCCGCGGCTGGGCCGGGCGGCTCGTCTGGGCCTTCGCCCCCGTCCAGGACCGCCTCGCCGCACCTCTGATCGCCACCGCGCTTCGCGACCTGGCCGCGATCCCGGAGGTGGACGTGGTGATCGTCGCGCGCGGCGGCGGCTCGCTCGCCGACCTGTTCGCGTTCTGCGACGAGTCGCTGTGCCGCACGGTCGCGCTGCTGCGCGTGCCCGTGATCGCATCGGTCGGGCACCACACCGACCGCACCCTGATCGACGACGTCGCCGCCGTGTCCTGCTCGACCCCCACCCACGCCGCGGAGGCGGCGGTCCCGGTCGACTGCCGGGCCGCCCATGCGCACCTGAGCCGGAGCGCCCGCCGCCTGCACGCTCACGGCCGGCGCGCGATCACCGATCGCGCCCGCACGCTCGAGCGCCTGGCCGCCGCCCCCGGCCATCACGTGGCGCGTGAGCGCCGGCGCCTGCACCAGCTGCTGCGCGAACTGCGAGCCACCGCGCGCCGCGGTGTCGCCACCGGCCGCGAGCGCGCCGCCACGCACGTCACCGCCCTGACCCGCGCCACCGACCGCGCGCGCACCTCCGACCACTCCGCCCGCGCCCGCGATCTGGAGCGCCTCGCGCTCGCCCTCGCCGCGCACGACCCGGACCGGACGCTCGCCCGCGGTTACGCGCTGGTCGAGGACACACGAGGCGGGCCGTTGACCTCGGCCGGCGCGGCCCGCGACGCGCGCGAGATCCGAGTCCGCTTCCACGACGACGCGGTCGACGCCGAGGTCTCGCGATGAGCACCCCCGGGACCGCACCGACCTACGAGTCCGCCGTGGCGCGGATCGAGGAGATCATCCGGCGCCTGGACTCGGGCGAGGCCGGCCTGCGCGAGACGCTCGCGCTGGTCAAGGAAGGGCGCGAGCTGGTCGAGTTCTGCGCCGGCGAACTCGATGCGGTCAGCCGGGGGTTGGAGGAGCTTCGCCTCGACGACCTGGTCGAGCGGCTCGAGGGAGCGCAGCGCTGAGCACCTTCGACCTGCTGGCCGACCTGCCGCTTGAGGTCGACGGCTACACGCTCGAGGGCCTGCAGGCGAACGTCTCGAGCGGGTTCGAGCGCCTGACCACGCTCGTTCACCTCCAGGGCGGCGGGGTCGAGGGCGTCGGTGAGGACGTCGTCTACCAGGCCGAGGACCACGTGGCGCTTCAGCAGGCCGGACCGGTGCACTCGGCAAGGCTCGCCGGTCGGTTCACGCTGGCGGAGTTCTGCGACCGCGTGGACGGACTCGACCTGTTCCCGGTCGCGCCGCAGACCGAGGTCTCGCGGCTCTACCGCCGCTGGACCTTCCACAGCGCCGCGCTCGACCTCGCACTCCAGCAGTCGGGCATGCCGCTGGACGACGCGGTGCGCCGCGACCCCCAGCCGCTCACTTTCGTCGTCTCGCTGCGCCTGGGCGAGCCGGCCACGCTCGACCCGCTCGCGCGGCGCCTGAACCGCTACCCCAAGCTCCGCTTCAAGCTCGACCCGACCAGCTCGTGGACCCCGGAGCTGATCGACGCGCTCGTGGCCACGCACGCCGTCGACTCGGTCGACTTCAAGAGCCTGTACCGCGGGACGGTCGTCGACCAGCCGCCCGACCCGGTCCTCTACGAGCGCGTGGTGAAGGCCTTGCCGGACGCGTGGATCGAGGACCCCGACGTGGTCACCCCGGAGACGGCGGCGGTGCTGGAAAACGAGCACGACCGGATCACCTGGGACGCGCCGATCCACGGGATCGCCGATATCGAGGCGCTGCCGTTCGCCCCGAGGATGGTCAACCTCAAGCCCTCGCGCCTGGGCGGGCTGCCCAGCCTGTGCGCGGCCTACGACTACTGCGCCGAGCACGGCATCGGCGCGTACGGCGGGGGGCAGTTCGAGCTCGGACCGGGCCGAGGCCAGGCTCAGTACCTGGCCGCGCTGTTCCATCCCGACACGCCGAACGACCTGGCGCCGGTCGGCTACAACGAGAACGACCCGCCGGCGGGGCTGCCGGACAGCCCGCTGGCGCCGGAGCCGGCCGATATCGGTTTTCGCTGGGCTGCCGCCTAGACGCGCTGGATCAGCGTGCCGGTCCCGAGGCCGCCGCCGCAGCACATCGTCACGAGCCCGACCTCCTGATCGGAGCGCTCGAGCTCGTGCAGCAGCGTGGTGATCAGGCGCGCGCCGGTCGACCCGAGCGGGTGCCCGAGCGCGATCGCGCCGCCGTTCACGTTGACGCGATCCATGTCGGGCTCGAGCTCGCGGCGCCAGGCGGCGACGACCGGGGCGAACGCCTCGTTGATCTCGACCAGGTCGATGTCGTCCATCTTCATCCCGTTGCGCTCGAGGATCTTCCGAGTGGCCGGGATCGGGCCGGTCAGCATGATCACCGGGTCGACCCCCACCGTGGTCTGGTCCACGATCCGGGCGCGGGGCTTCAAGCCGAGCGCGTCGGCCTTCTCACGCGCCATCAGGAGCACCGCGGCGGCGCCGTCCGAGATCTGGGAGCTGGTACCGGCGGTGATCTTGCCGTCGGGCTTGAACGCTGGCTTGAGCTCCGCCAACGCCTCGATCGTTGTCCCTGGGCGGATCCCCTGGTCGGACACGTACGTGGAGCCGTTGACCTTGAACGGGATGATCTCCCGCTCGAACCGGCCCTCCTCGGTGGCGCGATGGGCCAGCTGGTGCGAGCGCAGTGCCAGCTCATCGAGCTCCGAGCGCGGGATCTCCCACTGATCGGCGATCATCTCCGCCGACAGGCCCTGGGGAATCAGGTTGTAGCGCTCCATCATCGCCGGCGGATACGGCGTGCCCACCTCGTCGTACCACTTCAAGCCGATCCCCATCGGGACGTGCGCCATGTGCTCGACGCCCGACCCGATCGCCACGTCGTGCACGCCGGCCGCGATCAGCGCGGCCGCGAAGTTGACCGCCTGCTGGGCCGAGCCGCACTGGCGGTCGACCGTGGTGGCCGGGGTCTCGATCGGAAGGCCCGCCTGGAGCCACGCGTTGCGGCCGACGTTCCACGACTGCTCCCCGTACTGCTGCACGCACCCGGCCACGACGTCCTCGACCTCACTCGGGTCGATCCCGGACCGGTCGATCACCTCGGTGTAACAGCGCCCGAGCAACTCGTTGGCATGCGTGTCCTTGTAGTAGCCCTTCTCCTTGTGCCCCCGCCCAATCGGCGTGCGAACCGCTTCGACGATGACTACCTCGCGGCCAGACTGCGGCATGGCTGCTCCTTTTTACTGATTCGAGTGGCGCAAATGCCCCGATGGCGCGTCCCAACTGATTCGTTACTACTGTACTGAAGCTTTCCGGCAGCCAATCGACCAGACAGGAGCTGACGTGCGGGAACGAGTGGGAATCGCCGGCTCGGGCGTGATCGCCTGCGGCCTCGCGGTCGCCGCGTCCGAGCACGACCAGGTGCTCCTGTGGGCCCGATCCGACGACTCGGCCGAGCGCGCCCGCGCGCGTGTGGCCAAGACGTGCGCGAAGCTGAACGGCTTCGATGCCGACCGCGTCCGCGTCGTGACCGACCTCGACGCCCTCGCCGATGCCACGTTCCTTGTTGAGGCGGTGATCGAGCACCACGAGTCCAAGACGGCGATGCTGGCCGATCTCGGGGAGCTCGCCCGGCACGCCGGCGCCGGCGCGATCCTGGCCACCACGACCTCGTCCCTATCGATCGCGGAACTGGCCGACGCGAGTGGGCATGCCGAGAACTTCGTCGGCCTGCATCCGTTCAACCCGGTGCCGAAGATGAGGCTCATAGAGCTTTCCTTCCCACCCGAGGCCAGCGATGCGACCCGCCGACGGGCTCGCGAGCTGTGCGAGTCGTTCGGCAAGACCCCGGTCGAGGTCCCGGACATCCCAGGCTTCGTGGTCAACCGGCTGCTGTTCCCGTACCTGTTCAGCGCCGTCGAGCTGCTCGCCGATACCGGGATGACCCCCCAAGACATCGACAACTGCATGACGCTTGGCGCCGGCATGCCGATGGGTCCGATCGCCCTGCTCGACTACGTCGGGCTGGACGTCTCGAAAGCGATCGGCGAGTCGATCGGGGCTCGCGTCCCCGACCGCCTGTTGGCGCTGGTCGATGAGGGGTTCCTCGGACGCAAGACCGAGCGGGGCTTCTACAACTACCGCTGAGCGTGGGTCGGCGATCCAGCCGGATGAGGCTTCCCCGGACCCACGGATGCCGCGTAGCGGCCCAGTAAAGCCCTGAGGAACCTTAGACAAAGTCTTTAACACGCGTTCATCTGCACGGCGCACCATTCGTGGCGCGACGTACCTCATAGCAGCACCTCCTCCCCAGAAGCACGGAGCCGGCCCGTCCCCAGCGGGCCGGCTTCTTTTTTGGGCAGAGAGGGCGAAGCCGGCCCAGTTCGTGGGGCCGGCTTCTGTTCTCTCCTCTCAACCACCGGGAGATGGTCCTTGCGGTGGCTCACCGCGAACTCTCCGGCCGTTGCCTGAAGGGTGCAATGTAACGAATGTCGCGAGATGGTGCCGGTTGCGTCGGGTAGAACCTCCTGGATGCCCCAGGAAACCGCCGACCCACGGCACGAGAGCGAGCTCGAGCGCGACGACCGCAACTTGGTCGAGCTCCTGCAGGAGGTCCGGGTTGTTCAGACCGGCGTGCAGATCCTGTTCGGCTTCCTGCTCACCGTGGCGTTCCAGCCCAAGTTCGCGCGGCTCTCGAGCTTCCAGCGGGCCGACTACTTCGCGACGCTGGCGGCGGCCTCGATCACGCTGATCATGCTGACCGCCCCGACCTCGTGGCACCGGATCTTGTTTCGCCAGGGCGACAAGGAGCACCTGGTGAAGATCGCCAACCGCTTCACGATCATCGGGCTGAGCACGATGGGCCTGACCGTGATCGGGGTCGTGATGCTGCTGAGCGACGTCGTATTCGCGCCGGCCATCACGGTGATCCTGACCGCGGGCGCCGCGATCACCTGCGCGACGACGTGGTACGTGCTGCCGCTGGCCCGCCGCCGGGCGCTAAGCCGCCGCCCGTCGCTGGCGGATCCGAACCGCCTCGATCCGGTTCTGGCGGACCGACTCGACCCGGATCGAAAAGCCGTTCGCTGAGATCGTGTCGCCGCGCTTGGGCAGCCGTCCCAGCTCGGCGAAGACGAACCCGCCCACCGAGTTGTAGGCGTCGGTGTCGACCGGCAGCTCCAGCCCGTAGTCCTCGAGGTCCGACACCGCGACGTGCCCGCGCACGAACCAGTCCCCGTTGGCCAGCCGCCGGACCGCGCCGCCGGCGGGATCGGTCTCGTCCGAGATCTCCCCCACGACCTCCTCGATGATGTCCTCGGTCGTCACGATCCCCGCCGTCCGGCCGTACTCGTCGACCACGATCGCGAGCTCAGTGCGCTCGCGCTGCAGATCGGCCAGCAGGTCGTCCAGCGGCTTGGTCTCCGGCACGATCGGCGCCTCGCGCACCAACCCGTCGAAGTGCGACTCCATCCCGTCGTTCAGCATCTTCTTGACCAGCTGGTTGACGTGGACGATGCCGAGGACGCGGTCCTGGTTCTCGTCCTCGGTCACGACGAGACGCGAGTGGCCGGTCGCGACGCAGCGCTTGAGCGCCGCCTCGACCGTCTCGGACACGTCCACCGTGACCACGGCCGGGATCGGGGTCATGACCTGGCGGGCCTCCTGCTCGTGGAGGTGAAAGACGCCGGTCAGCATCTTCCCCTCGCCCAGGTCGAGCTGCCCGCCCGTGGTCGACTGCGCGATCAGGCGCTTGAGCTCGTCCGGCGTGCCGCCCTCGGGCTCGGCGTTCGGGTCGGTGCCGAGCATGCGCAGGATCGACTCCGAAGCCGAGTTGAGCACGATGACCAGCGGGTTGAACAACCACCGGAAGAGCTCCATCGGCCGCGCGATCCGCCGGGCCAGATCCTCCGCGTGCTGGATCGTGTACAGCTTGGGGACGATCTCCCCGATGATGCTCTGGGTGATCGTGATGAGGAGGTAGGAGATGATCACCGAGATCGTCACCGCCGCCACGTGCCCGAGCGCATGACCCAGGAGCGGCTCGAGCACGTGCGCCAGTGCCGGCTCGCCCAGGGCCCCGATGCCGATCGAGGCGGCGGTGATCCCCACCTGGCAGGCGGCGATGTAGTCGCCGATGTCGTCGATCTGCTTGAGCGCCAGCCGAGCGCCGCGGAGGCCTTCCTCGGCCATCGTCTCCAGTCGCGCCCGACTCGAGCGCACGAGCGCGTACTCCGCGATCACGAAGAACGCGTTGACCAGGACCAGCAGGCCGGTGAGGATGATGAACAGCGCCTTCACCGGCGCGTGTGGGCCGCACCGTCAGTGGCCCGTGTAGCCCCGATCGCCCTCGTTGGACAGCTCAGTGAGCTGCTACTTCGAGATGGGTCCTCGTCGTTCATGCAGCGACGATGACACGGTAGCAGCAGCGCCAGCCGCCGCGGCGTGGGATCAGGTCGTGCCGCGCGATCTATCCTGGTCGCTATGCGCATCGTCAGCCTGGTCCCATCCGCCACCGAGACGCTGTTCGCGCTCGGCCTCGGCGCCGACGTGATCGCCGTGACCCACGAGTGCGACTACCCGGCGGCGGTCCTCGACCTGCCGAAGATCACCCGCGATGTGCTCGAGCCCGGCCTCAGCCCGCGCGAGATCGACACCGCGGTCAAGGAGCGCACGCTCGCCGGGCTGTCGATCTACGAGCTCGACGAGGAGCTGCTGCGCGACCTGCGCCCGGACCTGATCGTCACCCAGGAGCTGTGCTCGGTGTGCGCGGTGTCCTACGACGACGTGCGCGCGATCGCCGACGAGATCGAGACCCACCCCCGCGTCGTCTCGCTCGACCCGCACACGGTCGGCGAGGTCCTCGGCGACGTCCGCACGCTGGCCCAGCTCACCGACCGCAAGGACGCCGGGGTGGATCTCATCCGCGAGGCCTCGGCCCGGATCGACCGGGTGCGGGTGGCCGTGCGCGGCGCCCGTCGCCTGCGGGTGGCGGCCTTGGAGTGGCTGGACCCGCCGTTCGCGGCCGGTCACTGGGTTCCGCAGCTGATCGAGTACGCCGGCGGCGAGGATGCGCTCGGGTTCCCGGGCGAGAAGTCCGAGGAGACGAGTTGGGATACGGTCGCGGCGGCGCAGCCCGACGTGGTGGTCGTGATGCCGTGCGGCTACGACGCCGAGATCGCGCACCGCGAGGCCGAGATGCACCGTGACGAGCTGGCCCGCGTCGGCGCCGGCGAGGTGGTGGCGGTCGATGCCGCGGCGTACTTCTCGCGGCCGGGGCCGCGGATCATCGACGGGCTCGAGCTGCTCGCGCACATCCTGCACCCCGAGCTGTTCCCCGAGGCGCCGGCGGGCGCCCGGGCGTTCACGGTCGAGATCTAGAGGCTGAAGCCGATCCCATGCGGGGTCAGCCCGGTGCCGCCGGCGACCGCGATCGCGCCGATCACGCTCGCGACCCCGATCAGCGCGCAGCCGATCAGCGCGGCCACGGCCATGCGCCGGCGCTCGGCCACCTCGACGATCAGCCATCCGGTGAGCAGGCCGCCGACCAGGCCGCCCAGGTGATCGCCGACCGAGATCCCGCGGACGCTCAAGGAGAACAGCAGGTTGAACACGAGCACGTAACCGAGGCCGCTCTGCCAGATCGGGATGCCCCGTGCGCGCGCCACGATGATCAGCGCGCCAAAGATCCCGAAGATCGCTCCGGACGCGCCCACGGTCGGGATCTGCGGCTGAAACCACAGGGCCCCGAACGATCCCGCCAGCAGGGACACGAAGTACACCGCGAGGAAGTTGACGCGCCCGATCGCCGGCTCGAGCGCCGAGCCGACGAACCACAGCGAGATCATGTTGATGAAGATGTGCAGCAGCCCGTCGTGCAGGAAGCCGCCGGTGACCAGGCGCCAGTACTCGTGGTTGATGCTGATCGAGGGGCCGAACAGGACGCCGTGGTTCCACACCGAACCGCCGCCTCCGCCGCCGAGCGGCGCGCCGGCCGCCGTCTCGATCAGGAACGCGATCACGTTGAGCGCGATCAGCGCCTGGGTGGCCACCGGGGTCCGGCCGAGCGAGGGCAGCCGCTGGACGCGCGTGCGCTCGCGCGCGCATTCCGGACAGCGCATCCCGACCGGGGTCGGGGTCATGCAGTCGGGGCAGATCGGACGCCCGCACGAGGAGCACGACACGCCCGTCTCGCGGTTGGGGTGGCGGTAGCAAGTAGCCATTTCTGTGAATGACGATATCGACGGCCTCTTACGCCGCCGTAAGAGCGCGTGCGGTCCGAGTCCGCTAGCGACGGCGAATGACCCGCCGCGCCTCTTCCCGAGCGTCCTGCAGGGTGCGCTCAACCAGGTCGACCGCGTTGCGCGAGCGCTGCTTTCGCGCCCGGTGGCGCCCCCGCACCCGCAGCACGACCAGCGCGGTACCGGCGCTCACCCCGATCACCGCGGCCGCCGCCGGACGCACCCAGTTGCGCGGATCGCGCATCGCCGCAAGCTCCCACGTGTCGAGCTCGTCCTGGGCGAGCTCGGTCAGGCTGACCAGCGTCACCTCGAGCCGCACGGACAGGTCGGCGGGCGGCTCGACCGGCGCCAGCGCCTCGCGCAGGAGGGCCTCGAAGTCGGTGGCGCTCATCGCGGCGCTCCGTCGGAATCGGCCACCGGCTCCGCGACCATCCCCTCGAGCTGGCGGATCGCGCGGTGCAGGAGCACCTTCGTCGCGCCGTCGGTACGGCCGAGCGCGCGGGCGATCTCGCGGTTGTCCATCCCGAGCGCGAACCGCATGATCAGCGCCTCGCGCCGGTCGTCGGGGAGCTGCTGGACGCCGTCGAGGATCGCCTTGAGCTGCTCGCGCCCCTCTACCAGCGACTCGGTCGTGTGGAGGTCGGAGATCATGCCGGCGTCCTCGATACCCGATTCGGGCTTGCGTGAACGGTCCCGGTAGAAGTTCGCCGCCAGGTTGTGCGCGATCCGGATGAGCCACGGTCGCAGCGGCCGGCCGTTGGCCTCCCGCAGCGCCCGCTCGAAGTGACGGTAGGCCTGCAGGAACGTCTGCTCGGTGAGGTCCTCAGCATCGTGGTGGTTGCCCACGCGGTAGTAGCTGTAGGAATAAACGTCCCGGAGGTGCGCTTTGTACAGCTCCGTGAACCGGGCGTCGATGTCGGCCTTGCCGCTCGGTAACTCGTGTTCACGTTCCACCACACTGGGAGCCTAGCCCTACTCACGCCGCGCGGACGGTGGACTTGCGCGGTTCTCGCGGTGGCTCGATCACCGTCGCCGCCCACTTCTCGGGCTCGATCCGCCCTTCGATCAGCGCGGCCAGGTTGTCGAGCGCCGGCGCCTCCAGGCAGGCGTCGCGCGCCGCGGTGGCGAGGAGCGGCGCCGCATCGACCCCCTCGACCGCATGACCGAGCGCATTGTCGATCTCCTTGGCCGGGACGCCCTGGGCCAGCAACTCGCCCGCGCGGCGGTTTCGCTCGTGTGGCGACACAGCGCCGGCCACGAGGTCACCGGCCCCGGCCAGGCCGGCGAACGTCTCCGGACGGCCCCCGTGGGCGCGGGCCAGTGCGTCGACCTCGGCGAACACCTTGCCCGCGGCCGCGCCGGCGACGTTGGGGCCGGCGAACGACGCCACCGCGGCGGCCAGCATCGCAACGTTCTTGGCCGCGCCGGCGAGCTCCACGCCGGTCACGTCGCCGGTGGTGGTGACGTCCAGGCCGGCCGTGCTGAGCGCGTCGGCGAGGTCGCGGCGGAAGCCGCGGTCAACCGAGGCCACGACCACGGACGCTCCGTGCTCGAGCGTCTCCGCCGCCTCGGCCGGGCCGCCCATCGCCGCCACCGCGCGCGCCGCGCAGCGCTCGGCCACGAACGCGGAGGGCAGCGTCCCGAGCGGCGGGACCAGCCCCTTCGAGAGGACCAGGACGCCGGCGCGCCGGGGGATCCGCTCGCCGTGGGCAGCCATCACCGCCGGCAGCGCCCGGGCGGCGACGGCGAGGCAGATCAGGTCGTACTCGGCGAGCTCGAGGTCGCCGGCGCGCGCGACGTTGATCGAGTCGGGCAGCTCGACGCCCGGCAGGTAGGTCTCGTTGGTGCGGGTCGCCGCGATCTTTTCTGCCTGCTCACGTGTGCGACACCCGAGGTCGACCTCGAAGCCGGCGCGCGCCAGCAGCACGGCCAGGCTCGTGCCGGCCGCGCCGGCGCCGATGATCGCCGCGCGGCGGATCGGCGGCGTGCCGCCCAGCCACTCCCACTGGAGCATCACCATCGGCCAGATCCGGTCGGTCACGGCGCCGGCGAGCGCCGGCGAGGCGTGCTCGACCCTGGGGAAGTGCAGCGGGCGCCCGGCGCGGATCCGCACCTTGCGCGGCCGGAACCGCCAGCCGTTTCGGATGTCCTCGGTGCCGATGATCGCGATCGGGACCACCGGCGCGCCGGTCTCCAGCGCCAGCCGGCCCACGCCCCGGTGGGGCTTGCCCAGCGAGCCGGGGCGCGTGCGCGTGCCCTCGGGGAACATCAGCACGATCTCGCCCCGCGCGAGGATGGCCTTGGCCGTCTCGATCGTCTCCTGATCGCCCCGCCCGCGGGCGACCGGGAACGCGCCGAGCGCGTTCAGCAGCCAGCTCAGCACCCGGTTGTACTGGAACAGCTCCTGCTTGGCCACGTAGTACACGGGCCGGCGCGTCATCGTCCCGATCATGAACGGGTCGAAGAAGCTCCGGTGGTTCGAGGCCAGGACCACCGGGCCCTCCGCGGGGATGAACTCGCGCCCGATCCGGCGCATCCGCAGGTAGACCCAGAAGAACGTCGTCAGCACGATGCGGACGATGAACAGGACGAGGCGGTTCACGCCCTTCTCCCGCGCCCGGCGGTGCAGCGCTTCGTAATCCATCGCACTTGGCCGTACCCGGCCCGGCGCCGGCCGTTACAGTTGTCCCCCCTTGAGCAACGCCACGGTCAGCACCCGAACGCTCAACGGAGCGCTCGCCGGCGCGGTCGCGGCCGGCGTCTGGGCCCTCGAGCAGCCCCTGGACAAGCTCCTGCTGCGCTGCCGCTACGACGACGTCGAGCTGCTCGGCCGCGCCGTGCGCAACGGCCCCGGCTGGTACCGCCTCGGCCTCGTCCTCCACGCCCAGAACGGCGCGCTGTTCGGCGCCCTGTACGCGAACGTCGCCCCCGGCTTGCCGATCCCGCCAGCGCTCCGCGGCCCGGCCGCGGCGCTCGCCGAGCACTTCTTCCTGTGGCCGTTGACGGGCCTGTCGGACCGCTTCCACCCCGCCCGCGGCGCCCTGCCCGTGCTCGCCGGCAACCGCCGCGCCTTCGTCCAGGCCACCTGGCGCCACCTCCTGTTCGGTCTCGTCCTCGGTGCGCTAGAGCGCCGGCTGAACGGCGACGCCGACTCGATCCCGCCCGGCCCACCGCCCGACTACGCCTCCAACGGCCACGGTTCGCTGGACCGCGCCGTGTCCGCCGTGCGCGAATAGGGCGCTCCGTCGCCCGGCAGGGGTCGCGTGGGCTCCGCCGCGTGCCAGACTGAGCGTCGCCCGCCCGCCTAGCTCAACTGGTAGAGCACTTCACTTGTAATGAAGGGGTTGGGGGTTCGAGTCCCCCGGCGGGCTTGGTTGTGATGAGTCGCGACATAGGTCTCAGATGAGTCGCGACATCGGTCTCAGTTTTTGGAGCTCGGCCAGCGGCCGGGCTCTCTGTTTTGGTTGCGCCAGTAGGTCTTGTTGGGATCGATGAGGTGGGTGGAGAGGACTTCTCCCGTGGTGAGGTCGGCGACGGTGATGTGATGGTCGTCGGCGAACGCGAGGACGCGTTTGCGGGCGTGCGCGGCGCCGGTTCCGAGGTGGTGCATGCGGCCGGCGCGGCGCAGGGTCATCCTGCCTTTGGTGTCGAGCCGGTCGTAGCGGAGCCGGTAGTGGGGGCTCGAGCGCGTCCAGACCTCTTTCCCGATAGGCGACCAGAAGACGATGGACATGCCGGCGGGAGAACCCGTACTCGGCAGCGGCAGCGGTCACGGACAGCTGCTGGGAGACGACCTGGAGGACAGCAACGCGAGCACGAGACATCCCCGCACAGTCAGCCCACCCCCGGACGGCCGCGCGCAACGACCGCCGCAACCCCAAGCCTCAACCCCACCGCCGGGTGAGACCTATGTCCCGACTCATGAGGGACCTATCACCTGGGACATATGTCCTGAACCCAGACACCCCGGCGGGCTCTGCAGAAACCCTGGTAAGCGCCGTCTACTGAACCGCCCACTAAGCAGGCGCGGGGCATCTACCGAGGTTGTCGGCGACGGACCGCACTCGGGCCATGCGAGCCGCCCGGTGTCGCCGACGACGCGTGCGGGAGCTCGAGAGTTTCAAGACATCCGCCAGGAGGTAGTCCTCGGCTACTGGGAACAGCTGCTTCGCCAGGACCCGCGTGAGCTGCAGCAAGAGATCGAGGCGACCATGGCCAGCATCGACGCGCCGTGCCTCAGCGTGTTCGGACACCACCTGAGCGCCGGCGAGCGCAGTCACCTTCAGGAACTCATCTCCGGGCTGGAGATCGAAGAGTGGCCAGAGCGCGGGCACCTCGTCCACCTCGCCGAACCCGACCGGCTCGCGGCCCGCCTGCGCTCCTTCATCGAGCGCTGCCGCGCTAGCGGCGAACGACCCCCCGTCGGGCAGCGGAGCAGCGCGCGTGGGGAAGATCGCCATCTGCTCCGTGGTGCGGCCGGCGAACGTGTCGATCACCCCGGTCTCGGGGGTCGGCCTTGATCTCGAAGTAGAGCTCGCCCAAACCGTTGACCACCTTGTAGGCCTCGCCGGCGCGCTTCAGCTGTCGCGCGAACTCGGTCGCCCGCTCCGGAAGCCTCTCGATGTCCGACGTGTTCTCGAACACCTGCTGCTCTCGCGTTCTCATCGTGGCGCGCGGGCGCCGCTGGTACCGACCAGCCCCACGGGCTGGTGTGGCTCGATGGAGATCAAGTACAGCGGATCGGTTCTCGCTCAGGCGCGGCTCTGAGGAGGCATCGAGGGCTTGTCGTTAAACAGCTGGTGTAACGCTCGGGATGTCTCGCCGACTTATTCCCAACCTGTATCGAGCACCCCCTGGAGGGATTAATGACTGAACAGCACGGCAATGGGCTCGCGGCCGTCTACGTGCAGACCAACGACGCGACCAATAACGAGGTGCTCGCGTTTGAGCGGCGCCCCGACGGCAAGCTCGCGCCGCTCGGACGGTTCGCGACGGGAGGCCGGGGGACGGGCATGCCGCACCTGCCATCTCAGAGCTCGATTGTTCTCAGCGACGATGGCCGGCGGCTGCTCGTCGTGAATGCCGGTAGTGATGAGCTGTCGTTGTTCGCGGTCGAGAACGACGGGCTGCGTCTCTGCGATCGCGTCGCCTCGGGTGGCGCCACTCCGACCAGCGTCGCGGTCAGCGGCAATCTCGTCTACGTGCTCAACAACGGCACGCCGAACGTCGCTGGTTTCCAGATCGACGACGGCCAGCTCGTTGACCTGGACGGCTCCGCTCGGCCATTGAGCGCTGAGGATGCCGATCCCGCTCAGGTCGCCTTCAGCCTAGACAGCCGCACTCTCGTGGTGACCGAGCGCGGAACCAACTCGATCAGCACGTATACCATCGACGAGCACGGCTACGCCACGGGTCCAACGACGATCAGGTCGTCGGGCAAGACGCCATACGGATTCGGCTTCACCGCGGACGGCGCGATGATCGTTACCGAGGCGTTCGGGGGCGCCGTCGGCGCCGCGGCCGCGTCGTCCTACTCGATCACTGACCCCGGCAAGCTCGCGCCTGTGAGCGGCTCGGTCGGCGACACTCGCAGCGAGGTGTGCTGGGCCGCGGTCACGAATGACGGCCGCTTCGCCTATGTCACGAACTTCGGCGACGGAACGATCTCGAGCTACGAGATCGCCAACGACGGCGAACTTCAGCTGCGCGACGCGGTCGCGGGCTCGACGCGACTGGGCGAGAAGGGGATCCGCGATGAGGCCATCACCCGGGACGGCAGCTATCTCTACGCGATCGACGCCGACGCGCAGAGGCTGTTCGGCTGGACCGTCGGAAGCGACGGGACGCTGGTCTCAATCGGAGCGTTCGAAGGCGTCCCCGCGACCGTCGCCGGACTCGCCGCGAGCTGAACGGGCCACAGGATCGCCCCGATGAGGCTCGAACCGCTCTATCACGCGCGGTTTAGCACTCCGGACCATTGGAGCGTCACGCTCGACGGCGCTCACGGAACCGAGACCCAAAGCCTGCTCTTCGCGCAAGGACGCTGCGAAGGGCGGGTCGCCGGCTCGCTGCGGGCGGCGAACTTTCCCAGGCTCCGCGCCGACGACACGCTAACCCCCGATTTCAGAGGCGTGCTCGAGAGCAACGACGGCGCGACGATCCTGTTCACCTGCCACGGATACGTCCACACCGCACCCGACGGCGTGCGCCAACTCGTCGGCGCGATGACGCACATCAGCGACCACGAACACTACCGGTGGCTCAACAACGTCATATGCGCGGTGACGGGCGTCGTAGAGCCTCGCGCCGACGGACACAGCTCAGAAGTCGTCCTTGAGATCTCTCGGCTGATCTGGGAACCCGCCGGCGGATAGGACAAGCCGCTGTCCAATGCCAGGCCGTCGGCGGGCCGCGCCTCGGGCGGCCCTACGATGGTCACGAGGGTGCCTCCGGGCCGGATCAGGCCCGCGGAACGCTTCTGGATGTCTCCGCCGATGCCATCGAACACCAGGTCGACGCCGCCAACATCTTCCAGGGCGTCGTTCTCAAGGTCGACGAACTCCATCGCGCCGAAGTCGAGCGCCTTCTGGCGGTCGGCGGCGCGCCCGGTGCCGATGACGTGAGCGCCGGCCTCACGTGCGAGTTGCGTCACCATCGTCCCGACTGCGCCGGCCGCGCCGTGCGCGAGGACGCTCTGCCCCGCCTGAAGGTGGCCGTGGTCGAACAGTCCCTGCCACGCGGTCAGGCCCGAGATCGGCAGGCTCGCGCCCACCGTGAACTCGACGTCGCCCGGCAGCGGCGCGAGGTTGCGTGCCTCGATCGCGACATACTCCGCCAGGGTTCCGTCGCGATGCCAGTCCGCGAGGCCGAACACCCGCTGTCCCACCGACAAGGGGTGACTTCCCGACGATTCCCCGCGCCGAGCTGGAGAACGCCTATGGAGACGTTCGTGTCGACGCGCTGAAGCGCACCTTCGGAAGCGAGACGGAGCTCGCACAAAAACGCGCTCCCGCGCTTCGAATCTGACCCGTCGGCCTATTCCTCGGCCTCGCCCTCCACCTTCCCAAATGTGCCCTCGTGTATATGCGATTCGGCCTGCTGGCCCCTTGCGAAGCTGCCGAGCTTAACGTCCTCGGGAAACTCCTCGGGGTCTTCCTGCCCGGACCCGAAGGCGCCTACATTCTTCTCCGGCTTGAACTCCTCGGGGTTGTTCTGGCCCTCGGCAAACCCACCGCCTGTCACCCCGAAAGGACGGCCCGGGTGCGTCCCGTGACGATTACTGCTCACGTCGTCTCCTCGTATTAGCGGATGGAAGCTGGACGCAGCCTAACGCCGCGGTCAGCGCCTGGCTAGATGCTGACCCCGTGATTAAGCCGCCGTTTCGATTGTGCGGCGGGGTTACATGCTGGTTGCTAGGCGTCTGCCAAGCGCGTAGGCTCGCCGCCCATTGGCTTGGGGCGCCTCGTTCGAAGGAGAATCCGTGCTCCGCCAAACCGACGAGCAGCTTTGTTCGGAGTCGCACTGGGACTTCAGCGACTTGACCGCGATCTACGTCAACTGCACGCTGAAGCGCTCACCAGAAATCTCGAATACCCGGGGTCTGGCCGACCACTCCATCGCGATCATGCAGAAGCTCGGGGTCTCGGTCGAGGTCGTTCGGGCTGTCGACCACGAGATCGCGACCGGGGTGTGGCCCGATATGACCGAGCACGGATGGGACCGCGACGACTGGCCAGCGATCTTTGAGAAGGTCATCGCCGCAGACATCCTCGTGCTCCTGACCCCGATCTGGCTGGGTCAGAAATCATCGGTGTGCGCACGCGTTATCGAGCGTCTTTACGGCAACAGCCACCTGCTCAATGACGATGGCCAGTGGGCCTATTACGGACGCGTCGGTGGTTGCATCGTCACTGGGAATGAAGACGGAATCAAGCACTGCGCGATGAGCATCCTTTACTCGTTGCAGCACCTTGGCTACGTGATCCCACCTCAGGCCGATTCGGGCTGGATCGGCGAAGCCGGCCCCGGACCGAGCTACCTCGACCCCGGCTCAGGCGGCCCCGAGAACGACTTCACCGCTCGCAACACCACCTTCATGACCTGGAACCTGCTGCACCTCGCGCGGATGCTGAAGGACGCAGGCCGCATCCCGGCCCACGGCAACCAGCCAGGGCTCTGGGCATGCGGAACGCGATTCGAATATGGCAATCCCGAGCACCGCGTATGACCAGCAGCAAGGACGCTCTCGACAGGCCTGCGCTCGGACTCGGCGCGCAGGCCGGAGAGGCCCGACTGAGAGCGGCGGGAGATCTGGATCCCACCAATCTAAGCCCACCTGATCGAGAGGAGACCTGAGATGCATGTTCGAGTCGCCCGCTCTAACGACGTGACTCGCGAGCGCGTCGAGCAGATCGTCAGCAGAGGACATGAGCGAAGCAGCCAAGGCATTCAGCGCGATGGACCCCGCTGACACACCCGACACCCGCGTCTCTGTCGACATGTGCGAGCTCACGCTCGGCCGGCGCGTCACCGGCTGATGCCGCCGCGAAAGTCAACGCCTTGCGAACCGCTGGCCCCATAAGGCTCGCCCTCCCGATCGCCCGAGCGACCACATGCAAACGCAGAACGCGAAGAGCCCATGCGGACCAAGGGCGCGGTCGCCGAGCAAGTGCGACGACCGCTCTGACCCGGTCGTTTGAGTCGCGCAAGGCGGCTCCACCGCGTCCCAAGGATCAGCCATTGGACGATCCTCACACACTTCTGTCGCCAAGGAGCCGCGGGCCCGCGACTCGAGCCACGAGCCGGCGATCACTCGCGTGGCGGTCCCGGTCCCCTGACAAAGCCCTTCTGGCACGGCTACTACCTGACACAAGGCAATCGACCACGCCACCGGCCGCGTCATCCCCATCCTGGATAGCGCGAGGAGTACGACGTGTTCGAAGACCGTTACGAGCTGGTGAGCCGGCCGCTTGGCGAGTCGTCGGAGATGGAGGTCGGCGACAAGTGCTTCTCGGTGGAGGGCATGTTCCGCAAGTGCGCAACCAACGGCACCCGTGCCCGTCTTCCGGTGGCGGCCGGGCAGAGGCGACACGACGCCCAGGACCGCGCGACCCTACCCCGCGTGCGAGAGCCGCCGCCCGCGTCACCGGTTGGTGGCGCGGGCGGCGGAAGCGGGGGAGCGGAACGCGCGGCGGGCGATCAGTGGGTGTCTGGGATGATCACCGGCCGGTGCAGGAGTGTGACCCTGTGGTGCCCGGTGCCGATCGTCACCGTGAGCGCATACCGACCGGCTGGCAGCGGTCGTGATCGCAGGGTCACTTGGCCGTGCCCGACGCGGATCGTGCCGGACTCGAATGTCCGACCGTGTCGGCTGATGTCATAGCTGGCGAGGCGCGCGGGGTGGGCCGTGCTCCACGTGCCGGGCGGGAAGATGATCGAGCACAGCAGCTGGGCGGCCCCGCTGTTGTTGCAGATGACCTTGCCGGCCGCCCCGGGAGGACCCTGCGGCCCAGTCGGTCCGATCGGTCCCTGCGCCCCCGCCGATCCGGTCTGACCCTGCGGCCCCGCCGGACCCTGTGGGCCCGCGGCCAGCCCCGAGCCAGTCCCCGATAGCGCGACGGAAGCGGGGTTGAGCGGGTCGTTGCTCTCGATCACGAGTGCCGCGCTTCGCGAGCCCGCGGCCTGGGGGGCGAAGCCGACGTTTACCACGCAGCTGTTGCCGGCATCGATCGTGCTGCCACGACAGTCGTCGGAGGTGACCACGAAATCGCCGGCGTCGGCCCCGCTGAACGTCAGGCCCGTCACACGCAGCGAGGCGGCGCCGGTGTTGGTGATGGTCAGCGGCTGCGACGGGCTCAACGTCGCCTGGGGCTGGGGCGCGAAGGTCACGCTCTGCTGCGAGGGAGACGCTTCCGAGAAGCCGTACGTGATCGACACGAAGGTCGGATCACCGGCAGAGTCCAGATTGATCGTGCCGCCCGGCGCGTAGGAGGAGCCGCCGCCCCCGCCACCGCCGCCCGCAGGATCAGGAGGGCAGGTGGTAACGCCGCCGACCGTGACACAGAAGCCATTCCCGATGCCAGGGCCGCTGCCGCCGCCGCCGCCACCGAAGTAACCACCGCCGCCGCCGCCGCCAAAGCCGGTGTCAGCGCTGTGGTCGCCGGCGCCGGTACCGCCCCGACCGAACGTTCCGTCTCCGCCGGCCCCGCCAAGGAGCGACGGGGTGTTGCTCGGCGCGCCTGCCCCGCCGCGGCCGCCGCCGCCGAGCCTCCCGGCCGCCCCGCCGATGCCGCCGGATCCGGTCGCGTCCCCGCCCGCGTGATCGGCCGCGCCACCAGCCCCGGGAAGTGGTCCGGCGCCGGCGCCGCCGCCACCGGCCGCAACCACGAGCCGTGAGCCGAGCGATACATCGTTCCCTGGACAAGTCGCCCCACACGGAATGGTGCGCACATCGGATGCGCCACCGCCGCCTCCAGCTCCGGCCGCGCCGGTGCCGCCGCCGTTCCACCCGCCGGGGCCGGTACCGGGGGCTTGAAGTCCGGCGCCACCAACCTCCACGTAGAGGACCTCTCCCGGCCTCACCTGCAGCGCGAGCGTCGCGCTGGCGGCCACCCCGCCCGGCGTCGCTCCTTTACCGCCACCGGCCGCCCCCACGGCGTCGACCTGGACGCTGTCGACCCCGCTCGGGACGGTGAACGTCTGCTCGGAGCCCGTGTACGGGTAGTTGCACACGACCGTGTGTACACCCGCGACGCAGTTGTCCGGCAGAGCCGCCAGCGCCGAGCTTGCGAATGTGAGGACAGCCGCGCCGATCAAAGCGAGCAGTCCGACCACGGCTCGGAGGCGCCGATGCCCTGTGTGACAAAGGCGCCTCCTGAGCCCCCGCGCCGTGGTCCGTCGCGCCGACGGCGGCTGGTGCTGGGCGAGCGCGGCGTGCCGGATGCGCTCCTCGATGATTGCCTTCTGTGCTTCGTATATGAGCGTGGTGTACATGCTGTCCCTTGGTTGGCTGGTTGACCGACGGAGGGGACGATCGAGCTAAGCGGGGGGTGCGCACATCGGGCAGTCGACCATTTCTTAACCTCGCAAGCCGGGTCTTAGTCTCGAGCCGGCCCGTCTTAGTTGGCCAGGTGGGTCTTAGGCCGGTCAGAATGTCTCCGGTGGGACGGCGCGTATCCAGTCCGGCGTTCGTTGGCAGGAGTGAGCAGCTCGCGGCTGTGACCGCCGCGCTCGATCGAGCCGACGGCGGGGAGGCCGGCGCGGTGTTCATCGGCGGGGAGGCGGGCGTGGGGAAGACGCGCCTGGTCGCCGAGTTCGAGCGGATCGCGCGCTCGCGCGGGGCGCGTGTCCTGGCCGGTGCTTGCGTCGACATCGGCGGCTCGGAGCTGCCTTACGCGCCTTTGCTGGGCGCGCTCCGAACGCTGGTCCGGGAGACGCAGCCTCGTCGGCTCGAGAGGCTCGTCGGTGCCGGCGGTGGCGAGCTTGGTCGTTTGCTGCCCGAACTGCAGGCCGGCGGCGCTCGGAGCGAAGCCGTGGATCCGCTGGCGCAGGCGCGCCTGTTCGAGGCGCTGCTGGACCTGTTCGCCCGCACCGGCGTCGATGGGCCCGTCGTGCTGGTGATCGAGGATCTGCATTGGGCCGATCCGTCCACGCGCGGGTTTCTCTCGTTCCTGGTGCGCAACATCCGCCGCGAGCGGCTCTTGCTGGTCGCCACGTACCGCACCGACGAGCTTCATCGCCGCCATCCACTGCGCCAGGTCCTTGGCGAGGTCGAGCGGCTGCCCGCGGTCGAGCGGCTCGAGGTGCCGCCGTTCAGCCGTCGCGAGCTAACCCAGCAGCTGGCGGCGATTCTCGAGGCGCCGCCTGAACCGGCGCTGGTCGAGGAGCTGTTCGGCCGCTCGCAGGGCAACGCGTTCTTCGCCGAGGAGTTGCTGGCCGCGTCAGGGGACGGCGCCGCGCAACCCATTCCGGACAGCCTGCGCGACGCGTTGACGCTGCGCGTCGAGCAACTCTCGCAGCCAGCGCGTCGCATGGTGCGCTCGGCAGCGGTTGCGGGACCGGTGTTGGGCCATCGGCTGTTGGCGGCGACGTCGGGGATGACCGAGCGGGAGCTACTCGATGCGCTGCACGAGTCGATCGAGGCCAACGTGCTGGTGCAGGACCCGGCCAGCGAGAGCTACGGCTTCCGGCATGAGCTGCTGCGCGAGGCTCTGTACGACGAGCTGCTACCGCGGGAGCGCGTTGCGCTGCACGCGTCACTCGCCCGCTCGCTCGAGGATGAGCCCGGGCTCGCGGTTGGCGCCCACGGCGCCTCGGCGCAGCGCGCCATGCACTGGTCGGCGGCGCACGAGCTGGGGCATGCGCTGGGGGCCTCCGTCGAGGCAGGATTCGAGGCCGAACGTGTGTGGTCATTCGCCGAGGCGAACGGGCACTTCGAGCGCGCCATAGAGCTGTGGGAGCGCGTTCCGCCTGAGCAGAGACCGGCTGGTGCATCACTCGTGGATCTACTCGACCGCGCCGCAGAGGCCGCATACCTCTCGGGCCTGAGCCCGCGAGCGGTGACGCTGACAAGGAGTGCGCTCGAGGCGATCGACCCCGAGCGCGAGCCGGCGGCGGCCGGCCTGGCGCACGAGCGGCTGGGCCGGTATCTGCTGGCCGACTACCTGCGGGCCGAGGCGCTCGAGGAGTACCGCGCAGCGGCCGCGCTCGTGCCGGCGGAGCCGACGGCCGCGCGAGCAAGCATTCTCGCGGGCGAGGCGCACATACTGATGCTCGAGGGTGAACCGGTGCAGGCCCGGGCGCCGTGCGAGGAGGCCGTCCGTATCGCGCGCAAGGTCGGGGCGGCCCGGGTGGAATGCGACGCGCTCAATACGCTTGGTGCCGTGCTCGCGATCCTCGGCGCCCCCGAGGATGGCATCCAGGTACTCCGCCGCGGCAAGCAGCTCGCCGAGGAGCTCGGAGCGCTCCAGGAGCTGCGGCGAGCGTATATCAATCTTGGACAGAGTCTCGACCACGCGGGGCGGCTCGACGAAGCCGCCGAGGTTGCGCGCGAAGGATGGGAGCGACTCCGGCCGAGGATCGGCGGCACCGCGGCGGCGTTCCTGGCTGCGGAGGCGGGTGGGCGGCTCAGGCGCCTTGGCGATTGGGAGGAGGCTCTGGCCATCCTCGGGGAGGCGAGGGACACGGCGCGACCTGATTGGACGACCGGATTGGTGCTCGCCGAGCTGGCGGTGCTCCAGGCGCTGCGCGGCGAGTTCGAGCGCTCCGGCGCCAGCCTCGAGGCGCTCGTAGAGCTGCGTCCGAAGGGTAATCCGTACTGGCCCTCGGCAGAGGCCAACGCGGCGGCTGCATTGGCTTGGGCACGGGGTGATCCCCCTGAGGTACGGCATGTCGTTGACCTGGATTCGCCAATCTGGCAAAGCGACCCGGCGTTTGACATTCCGCGGTTCGCGTACGCGCTCAGCGCGGAGGCCGATATCGCGCTCCGAGCGCGCGCCGCCGGCGATGAAGCGGCCGAGCGCGACGCCGCGACCCGAGCCCTGGCTCTACTCGACCGCGTGCACGCGCTTACCGCGCCGGACAACCGGCCGCTCGGGCACACGCCGCCGGATCTGCTCCTCGAGGTCGAGCTATGCGAGCTCGAAGCCGGACGCGCGCGCGGCGACACAAACCCGGCCACCTGGGCCGCCCTCGCCTCCCGCTGGCAGGGGCTCGGGCGGCCTTTCCAGGCCGCTTACGCGCTCCTGCGCGAGGCCGACGCCGCCCTCGCCGAGAATCTGCCGCGCGCGCGGATCGCCGAGACCCTTGGCTGTGCCCGAGCCACCGCCACGCGACTCGGTGCTCGGCCGCTCCTAGACCAGATCGAGACCGTCTCTCGCCGCGCACGCCTCCGCGCCGCGCCCCAGGGAGCGGCGATGCCCGAGGAGGTCGCCGGGCTGACTACCCGCGAGCTGGACGTGCTCCGACTTATCGCCGCAGGTCAAACGAACCCCGAGATCGGTAAGGCGCTCTACATGAGCCCGAAGACCGCCAGCGTGCACGTGTCCCGGATCCTCGCCAAGCTCGACGTCAAGACGCGGACCGAGGCCGCCGGGGTCGCCCACCGGCTCGGTCTCCTCGACGTCGGGTGACGTTCTTCCCTAAGTCACCGAGCCGTCATCCGGCGCGACAGCATCGTCGATCGCGGATTCCTCGCGGGAACGACTCACCAGAACCTGAAGCCTTCATCCGTTCGCAGCGATCAGATCGGCTCTCGCGCGCAAATGCCTGACCAGCTCGAATCGATCGAACGAGCCGCGGCGGGCTCTTTGCCTCGGGGTACGCGCGATCCAAGGATCTCACTGAGAATCGTCGGAGTCTGCGCGATGATGAGGCCGAGCTCACGGAGTTGATCCGAGCCTCGGTCACCGAGGCTCACGCACGCGGCGAGGGACTCGTGCTGACGGTCACCGAGTTTCTGAGCGGAGTCTTCTACAACGGTCTCGGCCGTCATGAGGAGGCCCTGGCCGCGGTCGGCGGCGCCGCCCACTACTCCAACGACGGCCCGGCGATCTGGGCACTGGCCGAGCTGATCGAGGCGGCCGTCCGCTCCGAACAACCTCAGCTCGCGGGCGAGGCGCTCGAGCGGATCGCGGAAACGACGCGAGCCAGCGGTACCGACTGGGCCCTCGGGGTTGAGGCACGCTGCCGTGCGCTGCTCAGCGAAGGCGACACCGCCGAGAGCCTCTATCGGGAAGGGATCGAGCGGCTCGGGCGTACGAGCATTCGCGTCGATCTAGCCCGCGCGCACCTCCATTACGGAGAATGGCTACGGCGTAAGCGGCGCCGCCGTGACGCGCGGGAACAGCTGCGAACCGCGTTCGAGCTGTTCAGTGCGATGGAGATCGAGGCGTTCGCCGCCCGCGCCGAGCGGGAGCTGCTGGCCACCGGCGAGCGGGTCCGCAATCGCGGTGTCGAGACCCGCGCTGAACTCACCCCTCAGGAGGCTCAGATCGCACGCCTCGCCCGCGACGGTCTGTCGAACGCCGACATCGGCGAGCGGCTGTTCATCAGCCAGCACACGATCGCCTACCACCTGCGCAAGGTGTTCTGCAAGCTCGACGTCACCTCGCGGAACCAACTCGAGCGGGCGCTCCCCGAGAGCGCCACGCCCCAGAGGCCAGGCCTAGAGGGCCAGCGCGCGTTTCACCGCAAAGCCGACGGTGACGGCAGGCCCGGCTCCGGCCGCGTTGCGGGCCACGGCGACGAGAAGGTAGCCGTGAGGCGCGAGCTTGCGACCGCCGACCCGCCCGGTGAAGTGAAACCGGTTGCTCCCGGAGCGGTCAGCGTGGTTGAAGTGGCCAATGGTGACCAGGCGCGCGCACTGCTTGTGCGAATGGTTGCGCTTGGTGACCCTGAGGCATGAGCCGCCTACGAGCCGGCCCGTCGCCCGCAGCTCGACCGTAAACGTGGCAGTCGCAGCGACGCTGTCGTTGTAGTCGACGGTGGATCCGGTCCTGACGGACGTGACGGCCGCACCATGTGATGCGGCCACAAACGCGGATGGCGAGAGAGTGAGGCCGGAGATCTGCGGAGCCGGAGCCGGAGCCTGAGCCGGAGGCGACGGGGGCGCCGACGCCGTCGTGAACGTCTGGTCGGCGCCGAACACGGTTCCGGTCGAGTTGGACACTACGAGCCTGAAGTGGAAGACGGTACTCGGCGCGAGGCCCGAGATCGAGGCCGTGACCGGAGCCCCGACGGTCAGCGGACTGGTCGGCTGCGACGTTGTGTTCAAGCCGTACGCCGTCGTCGTCCCGAACTGCACACGGGCGGTTGCGGGTAGCAGATCGGGGTTCGAAGCGCTGCCATTTAGCACCGCCGTGCCGGCCGTGATCGAACTTGCTGCGCGCGTTATCGCCGCCGGCGTCGCGACCTCGAATGCGCCGGTGTCACAGGCCAGGCCGGCGGGGCGTAACGCCCCGCGCGCATCCGTCACGGGGCAGGCTGCGTTCGTGCCGGCGTCGATGGCTGGGCTGCCGGGCTTGAGTGCCGTCGTCGCCACCGGTCCGCCGTTATCGGACAGGGGTCCGAGCAGCGGGTCGGTATTGACGTGATCACCGCTCGCGCGGAAATTGCACTGGTCGAGGCTGTCGAGGTTGTGGCCGGCCGAACGCGGCGTCCCCGTACAATTCTCGAACCCGGAGTTAGCCGCGCCGGCGCTGACGATCGTGTTCTCGACGACCGTGGTGGCGCCTCCGAGAGCGGCGTCGCCGCCTGTCGCATCGTCGCTGCCGGTGGCGGTATTGGCGCTCAAGGTCGCGTTGGTGAGCGTGATCACCGGGCCGTTGGATCCGAAGCTCAATCCTCCGGCCTCGGCGATCCCCCCGGCGGAGGTCTGCGCGAGGTTGCCGGTAAAGGTGACGTTGGTCGCCGACATCGCGGGCGCATTGGTGAGCATGAACGCCCCACCACCCTCGGCGCTACCCCCACCGCTGCCGCCGGTACCCGCCAAGGCGTCGGCGGCGTTGCCGTTGAACGTGCTCGCCAACAGGCTCGTCGCCCCGACGGCAGCCACCTCGAGCCCACCACCGTGGCTGATTCCACCCGACGCGCCGGCGCCGCCGCCGGCGTCGGCCAAGTTACCGCTGAACGTCGATCCTTCGATTGTCTGGGTACCCCCGGTGATGATTCCGCCGCCCTCTGCGACCCCGCCGGATTTCGTGGAGGCGCCGATCGCGGTCGCCTTGTTGTCGACGATCTCGCTGTCCTGGACTAACAGCGTGCCCCCACCCCCGTTGAACACGCCGCCGCCTTGAGCGACCCCACCGTTACCGCCGGTACCGGCCGCGTTGGCGTCGGCTTGATTGTCCGCGATCACATCGTCGCTGAGCGTGAGTTTGGCCGCGTCGTTGAGAACGCCGCCGCCGCTGACTGCACCCATCGTCGTAGGGGGATGACCAAGGCTCACGGTGACGCCGCTGATCGTGATCGTGTTGCCCGACCCGCTCGTGTGAAACACGCGCGAACTCCCCACGTTGCTGATGATCGTGCTCGCCGCGCCGGCGCCGGAGATCGTCAGGCTCTTGCTGATCGCCAGCTCACCGCTGGCCACGCCGTAGGACCCCGACGGCACCACAATCGTGTCTCCGGGGATTGCGTCGATGATCGCCTGACGCAGCGAGCCAGGCCCGGCGTCGTTGGTGTTCGTCGCCGTGATCGTGTTGGCCAATGCGGGCCCCGACGCGACCAGCATGCCTAGACCGCAGATAACCCACGGGGCGAACCACAGCTTGATGGCACGACTCCGACCCATGTTGATAACTCCTGTCGCCGCTGCCCGGAGCAAAATCGTCGGCAAACGGTAGGGCTGGCGGGACGGGATTACAGCCCGCCCCAGGGTGGTTGTCTCACACCTCGCCCTCACCTCATCGGGAGGATGTGGTCTCGCCTGGCGACCAGATGCTGCCGGGTGTGAAATGGGAACTCGCGCTCATCGCTGCGGCGCTGCTCCTGGTGGCGGGAGTCTCGCGCCGGCTAACCGACACGCCGTTTACGCCGGCAATGGCGTTCGTCCTGATCGGAGTGCTCGTCGGCCCGCTGATCATCGACGAGGTGACGGTCGCCCCGACGAGTGCGGCGGTGCGCACGCTGGCCGAGGCGACGCTCGCGGTGGTGCTATTCGCGGACGCGTCCCGGATCAAGATGCATGCACTGAGACGCGAGTATGCAGTCCCTCTGCGCCTGCTGGCGATCGGACTGCCGCTCACCATCGCCGTCGGTGCGGTGCTTGCCGCCGGGATCTTCGCGCATCTGAATGGCGCCGAGGCGCTGGTCTTGGCGGTCCTGCTGGCGCCTACCGACGCGGCCCTTGGGCAGGCGGTCGTAACCGAGCCGCGCCTGCCGTCGCGCATTCGACAGGGGCTCAACGTCGAGAGTGGCCTGAACGACGGGATCTGCGTGCCGCTGTTGCTGATCGCGCTCGCCGCGGCAGACGTCGAGGACAAGACCGCGACGAGCCATCACGCGATCCACGTAGTGGTGGAGGAGATCGGCTACGGCATTCTCGGCGGGGTGGCGGCGGGGTTGGCCGTCGCCGCGGTCGTTGCGGTCGGCAGTCGCCGGGATCTCATCAGCGGCTCGTGGCTGCAAGTCATCCCGATCGCCGGCGCCGGCCTCGCCTATGGTCTTGCGGTCGCGCTGGGCGGCTCGGGATTCATCGCGGCGTTTCTCGCTGGGGCCATATTCGGAGCGGTTCTCCCCCATCAGTCCGAGGAGGCCTCACGCCTGAACGAGGAAGTTGGGGGGCTGTTGGGCGGAGTCACGTTCCTGATCTTCGGCGCGGTGCTCTTGGGGCCGGCGCTCAAGCACGTGAGCTGGCAGATCGCGCTCTATGCCGTGCTCAGCCTGACGCTGGTTCGCATGCTCCCGGTGGCGATCTCGATGATCGGCAGCGGGGCCAGGTGGGAGACCGTCGGGTTCCTTGGCTGGTTTGGGCCACGCGGTCTGGCCTCGATTGTGTTCGCGGTCCTCTCGGTTCAGGAGGCGAACCTCAAGGGCGCCCAGACGATCCTCCTTACCGCGTACCTGACGGTCGGCCTGTCAGTGATCGCTCACGGAATCACCGCCGCACCTCTGGCTCGGCGCTATGCGCGGTGGTACGCGACGCACCCTCCCGACCGGCGGCCGGCGATGGAAAGCGTTCCTGCGCCGCACCATCGTTTCCGCGGAAGGCGCGAGCCTGCCCCGCACGGCTGAACCTCGCGGTTACCGACTGCCGCCGAGATCGTGCACCGCGCGCACGCCCTGCTCCTCGCCCGGCGGTACCTGTCCATCCCGTCCCACGTAGCCGTCCTTGCCACCGACGATCACATACACCGCGTCGACGTCACCGCGGTTGCGGATCCTGCGCACGGTCGGCGGGTCGACGCGCGCGAATGCACCCTCGCCGAGCTCCGCTCTCGACCCGTCGCCGAACTCCATCTCGATCGTGCCACGGTGCACGAAGTACAACTCCTCCTGCCGGTCGTGGTAGTGGGGGCCCGTGTCGATGCCCGGCGGGAGCACGATCGCGTTGACGCCGAAAGCCGTCACGCCGAGGGCGCGACGCACCTTGCGAAAGCCAGGCCCCTCGCCGATCGCGTCGATGTGCGCCACCGCCCATCCGTCGCCGGTGCGGATCGCGGGGTTCTCAGCCGAAGTCGCCATCTGCCTGCTCCATTCCTTGGGGATTGTCGTTACGCGCGTCTGATCGAACCAAACCCGGACTACAAGCACGCGAGGTGCGAGCGGACGCCGGCGGCGATCTCGTTCACGAACTCCGGAAATGGTCCGAGCTCGGCGTTGACGCGGGCGGTCAGTTCGCGCAGGCGGACCTCGCCGCCGGCGTGGCCGGCCCGGACGATCGCCTCGACCGCGTCGACGTAGCCGAGCGATCGCTCGCAGAACTCGATGGCTTGTTCGCGCGACATGGGGTCGTAGTGCGCGGTCAGGAGGAGCTCGGGCTCGAGCGCGCGGACGCGGCGAATCGTCTCCCGGTACGCGGCGGCGTCGTAATAGCGTGGCGGGATCAGCTTGGTGCCGGCGCGGTCGTAGACCCCGTCGTAGAGGACTGCGTCGACGATGATCGCCACGCGGTGGCGGGGATCCCAGAGGCCGATGTGCCCGGGGGTATGCCCGGGCAGGGAGAGCACCGCGAGCCACCGGTTCGGGCCAAGCCGGATGGTCTCGCCACCGCGCAGCCCGAGATCGACCGGGGAGTCGCCGCCGAGCTGGGCGAGAATCTCGCGCCGGCCCTGCTCGTCCGGTTCGTCGAGGCCGTAGGGCTCGTGCCACAGGTAGTTCTCGGCGAGCATCGCTGCGTTCGATTCGATCCATCGACGATCGAGCTCGTGACATGCGAACAGCGCTCTCGGGTAACGCTCGCGCATGCGCCGGTTGCCGCCGCAGTGGTCGAGGTCGGCGTGGCTGATCAAGATCAGGTCGGGCTCGGACCCGACCTGCGCCAGCGCCGGGAGCAAGGCCTCGTCGGGCGTATTCGAGAGGCCTGTGTCGACGAGCAGCGTCCGCTCCTCGCCCAGGAGCGCGTATTCGGCCACGAAGCGCGGCCCGATGTCCGATTCGATCCGGTGAATCCCCGGCGCGACTTCCTCGAGCTTCATGGCCGGCGCGGGTCGGGGCGCGAGCCGCGGGTGACGGTGTAGCCGCCGTCAACGTGAATGACCTCGCCGGTGAGCTGTTCGGCGTCGGGCGACAGCAGCCAGAGGACCGCCACTGCGACGTCGTCGTCGGTTGTCAGCCGTCCGGTCGGCGTGTCGCGGACCGCGAGCTCAGGGTCGATCTCCGGGGGAAGTCCCTGCTCGCGCCACCCCGGCGCGATCGCGTTGGCGCGAACGCCGCGCGAGCCGTACTCGATCGCCGCGATCCGAACGAGCGTCTGAAGTGCCACCGCGGACGCACCGTCCGCGCCGCCACCGGGGAACGGCAGGGAGCCCAGCGTGCTCGTGATCGCCACCCAGTGGCCGGGCGCTCCCCGTGCGAGGACCTCCCGCAGCCAGGTCTGGAACGCCCAGAAAGCGTCCTCGACCCATTCCTTGAAGCGTGCCCTCCACTCCTCGGCGCCGATCTCGGCGAGCGCCGTCAGCATCGGCGAGGGCCCCATCGTCACGAGCGCGTCGGCGGTGCCTTCACGGACAGGCGCGAGTCCGCGGCCGCGGAGTGCCGACTCGATCCGTTCGTCGTGACCGTGCAGCAGTACGCGCATGGCTAATACTTGCCGACGACCAGGCCGCCGTCGACCCGCAGGAAAGCCCCGGTGGTGTGACCGGCGAGCGGCCCGGCGAAGTACGCCACCGCCTCGCCGATCTCGTCTGGTTCCGTTGGACGTTGGTCAAGCGGGACCGAGGCTCTGGCGGCGGCGCGTAGCTCCTCGGTGGCGAAGTCCGGTGAGGGATCGTTGATCCGCGACTCCACCCAGCCGGGGCCCACGTGATTGACCGTGATGCCGTCGACGGCCCACTCCCGCGCCATCACCCCGACCAGGTGAGCAACCGCGTGCTTGGTGGCGCCGTACACGCCGAGCATGCGGTGGGGCATCACGGCGTTGACCGACGACGTGACGATGATCCGGCCACCCGATCCCTGGGCGCGCATCCGAGCCGCCGCCGCTTGGCAGGAGAAGAAGCAGCCGTGGAAGTTGACGGCGACGATCTGCTCAAAAGCGTCGGGAGTCACGTCGGCGAGCTCTTGCCAGTGGGCGACGCCGGCATTCGCGCAGCAGATGTCGAGGCGGCCGAGTTCGTCCACCGTCTCGGCCACGAGGCGCTCGCACTCTCGCGGATCTGAGACATCAGCGCCGATGAAGCTCGAGCGGCGACCGAGCGCCTCGATCTCGCCCACCCGGTCTCGCGCCTCGTCGTCGTGCGCAATGTCGTTTATCACGACGTCCGCTCCCCGCCGGGCGAGCGACAGCGCGATCCCGCGGCCGATCGATCGCGCGCCGGCGGCGCCGGTCACCAGCGCGACTCTGCCCCCGAGCTCACCAGCGGACACTCAGACCACCACTCGCAACTCGCCGTCGACCACCCGCACCTCGTACGTCCGCAGGCGGATCTCCTCGAACGCGACACAGCGACCGCTCGGGATGTGGAACTCGAGCGAATGCCACGGACACGTGACGACCTCGCCTTCCCAGATCCACGCGAGCTTCCAATCGGTGTGCGGCCCGTAGTCGATCGTCCCGGACACGCCCCCCGCGCACAGCGGCCCTCGCTGGTGGGGACAGAGGTTCGGCAAGCCGTGAAAGCCGCCGCGGATGTTGAAAACGCCGATCTCGCGACCCGCCACGCGCACAACGCGGTGATGGCCTTCCGGAAGATCCTCGGCCTTGCCAATGGGGTACTCGCGAGACACGCTAAGCGGGCACTTCTATCCCAAAGAAGCGCGCGGCGTTTAGCCCCATGATCTTCCGCCGGGCCTCGGGCGAGAACGGCAGCGCGAACACATGTCGGGGGTGGTCGAAATCGTGATGAGGCCAGTCGGAGGCGAACATCGCCTGGTTCTCTCCATCGAATAGCTCGAACAGCGCCACCACGTCCGCGCGGCGCTCGGGCTCTTCGATCGGCTGGGTACCGTAGAAGAACCGGCGCATGGTGCGGCTCGGGCGTTCCTGGAGCAGCGGGACCTCGCGACGCCGCTCGATGTACTCCTTGTCGAGCCGGTTGGCTATGAACGGGATCCAACCGGTGCCGGCCTCCATGAAGCCGATCTTCAGCTCCGGGAACCGCACCGGAACGGCCGTCTCGATCATGCTCACCAGGTTCGCGATCATCGACAGCGGGTGCGCGAGCGCATGCACGGCCAGCGAGGTCCGGAACTGCTCGAGCTGGAACGGGAACGCCGGATAGACCGTCTCGACACTGTGGATCACAACCGGCAGCCCCGCTTCCGCGGCGGCCCGGTACACCGGGTCGTAGATCTCATGGCCGTACAGAATCTTCAGCCCCGACGCGGGGAGATAGACGCATGCGAACTCGCGCGCGCCGGCGTACCGGCGGATGTCCTCCGCCCCCGCCTCCGGGTTCTGCGGAGCGATCACGAGCGCGCCCTTGAGCGAGCGCTCCCCGGTCAGCCATCGTTCGTGCAGCCACCGGTTGTAGGCGCGGGCGAGCGCGGTCGCGAATGCCGGATCACGGACCATTGCAAGCGACAGGAGGTGGTCCGGGAACAACACCGCCCCATCGACGTGCAAAGCGTCCAGACCCTCCCGCATCTCTGCGGCCGTGGTCGCGATCTGGCGCCGGTTGGACCCGCCCGGGAACGGCACGCGGTACTCGGCCCGGGGCGAGATGCCAGGGAGGTCGAGGTAGCGCTCGTCCACCTTGGCGATCTCCCGTAGTCCCACGTCCCACGGCGGATCGGCGTACTCCGCAAGCTCCGCCGGGTCTTCGTGGACGTGGACGTCCGCGTCGAGCACGAACAAGTCGGCGAGCGTCTCGCGGCGTTCGGCCGGCGCTTCGCCCCGCGAGACGTCGGTCGCCATCGACATATCCTAAGGCGGTTCAATGCGAGGCACGACGAGCAGACCGGGGGGCCTTGGGCCGTTCCACGTCCACCCAAGGCACGCGTTCGAGGGCTTCGAGCTCGCAGGGCCTCCGAGCGCTCCGCCGATGTTGGTTGCGCGCTGTGAATGTGGCGAGGTGCTCGGGGTGGCTGAGGCTCGCTTCGCATCTTGCCCGGAGTGCGCCGGAGGAGACTGCCTGCGCTGCGGGGGCACCGGCCGCATCGTCGATCATGCGGCACTCGAATGGCGGTGAATCCCCGGGCTCGCGTCACCCCGCGAATGGCCCCTGGAGGGCGGCCCAGTAGAGGAGCATGATCGTCTTGGCGTAACAGATCTGGCCGGAGAGTCGCGCCGGCGCTTGACGTACCTAATCTCATTAGGTATATTCCTAACTTCATTAGGAAACCGCGACCCCCGGAGGACGAGCCCATGAAGACCACCACGCTCAACGACAACCTCATCCAGCTCACCAGGTACGGCTTCGTCAACGCGTACCTCGTGCGCGAGGACGACGGGTTCACGCTGGTCGATACCACCATGCCCCGCACCGGCGGTGCCCTGATCGCCGCCGCCACCGACGCCGGCGCCCCGATTCGCCGGATCGCGCTCACCCACGGCCACGGCGACCATGCCGGCTCCGTGGACGAGCTCAAGCGCGCGCTGGGCAACGACGTCCCCGTGCTGATGCCCGAGCTCGACGCCCGGATTCTCGCCGGCGAGAAGGTCGTCGATGGCAAGCTGACCGGGAGCTGGCCCAAGCTTGCCACCGTGCCCGACGTGCGGCTGGCCGCCGGCGAGCGGGTGGGCAGCCTCGAAGTCGTCCCGAGCCCTGGTCACTCGCCCGGCCACGTCGCGTTCCTCGACACCCGCAACCGCACGCTGATCGCAGGCGATGTATTCACCTCCTTCGGCAAGGTGGCGGTGACCAACCATTTCTACCTGCGCTTCCCGCTCGCGGCGATGGCCACCTACGACAAGGCCGAGGACCTGCGCTCCGCCCGGGCTCTGCGTGCGCTGGAGCCCCGGTTGCTGGTCGTGGGTCACGGGCCGGCGACTACGAACCCCACCGATGCCATGGACGCGGCGATCACGCGCGCGGCCCGCTGATGCCGCGGGCCGGCCTCGACGCCGGGGCGGTCGTGGCGGCGGCCGCCGCCCTCGCCGACGCCGACGGCCTGCAGCAGTTGACGCTCGCTCGGCTGGCCGTCGCCCTGGGGATCCGCACCCCGTCGCTCTATGCGCACGTCGACGGGCTCGACGACCTGCGCACCCGGCTGGGAGTACGAGGTGCCCGGGAGCTGACCGCCGCCCTCCAGCTCGCCGCCGCCGGTCGGGCCCAGGGCGACGCGCTGCGCGCAATCGCGCTGGCCTATCGCGAGTACGCCCACGCCCACCCCGGAACGTATGCCGCCATGCAGATCGCCTCCGGCAACGAGGAGTTCCAGGCCGCCGGAGCCGAGGTCGTCGGCCTGATCGTCGCCGTGCTGCGCGGCTACGCGCTCGAGGGTGAGCCGGCCATCCACGCGGTACGGGCGATCCGCAGTGCACTCCACGGTTTCGTCTCACTCGAGCGCGAGGGCGGCTTCGGTCTCCCGATCAACATCGACGACAGCTACGACAACCTAGTCACCATGCTCGACGCCGGACTGGCCGCCGCCCCCACTGATAGCGACCGAGCTGGCGTCTCGGCGGATTCGAGCTCGTTGCGGGCACGCGATCCTTGCTCCACGACGAACCCGAGTCCCGGCCCATACACCGCGCCCGAGCCGACGATCGTCCAGCCGGCCGGCAAGCCACAGAGGAGGACGAGATGAACACGACCGCTTCCCCGACGCCGATCACCCAGCAGGAACCGGAGGAGAGCAAACGTGCGGATACGACAACCGCGTCAATTTCCGAGCGGGAGAACCGAGAGATCGAGGCGGCCAACGCCTCGGGCTGCACCCCGGTCGTCTTTGTCCATGGTCTCTGGCTGCTGCCGAGTAGCTGGGCCAACTGGGCGGACTTCTTCAAGCGGGCCGGCTACGCGCCCTGACGCCGGACTGGCCAGGCGATCCGGCAACGGTCGAAGAGGCCCGGGCGAACCCGGACGTGCTCGCCGGGAAGACCTTGAAGCAGGTCGCCGATCACATCACTGAGATCATCAACGCCTTGGACAAGAAACCGGCGGTCATGGGGCATTCGACCGGGGGCTTGCTGGCGCAGATCCTCGCGGGCCGGGGCCTCTCGGCGGCCACGGTGGCGATCGACCCCGGGGTCTTCCGCGGCGTTCTGCCTCTGCCAGCCTCCGTGCTCAGGGGGGTGGGTCCGTTTCTCTCAACCCGCGCACGGGCGGTCGCGCGATCCGCGCACGTTCGACCAGTTCAAGTACAGCTGGGCAAACGCGTTGGACGAGCAGGAGGCGAAGGCAGCTCTACGACACGTTCCACGTCGCCGGCTCCGGGATCTCTCTCGTCCAGATGGGCAACGCAAACGTGAACCCGTGGACCGAGGCGAAGGTGAACACGACCAACCCGGACCGAGGTCCCCTGCTGATCATCGACGGCGAGAAGGACCACACGGTGCCATGGGCGATCGCGCACGCCGCGTACAAGCGGCAGAGGCGCAACCCCGGCGTGACGGAGATCGTAAAGATCCCGAGCCGAGGCCACGCCCTCACGATCGACCACGGCTGGCGCGAGGTCGCCCAGACGGCACTCGACTTCGTCAACAGGTTCAGCTTTCGCACCTAGATCGAAACGGGTTCGCCCCGTAGTCGAACCCGGTTAGCCTATGCGGTGTTGAGGTGACTGGCCGAGACGCGGCTGAGCTGGCTCCGCGAGGTGATGTCGAGCTTCAGGAACACCTTGCGCAGGTGGTACTGCACCGTGCGAGGGCTGAGGAACAGTTGTGCGCCGATCTCGGGATTGGAGAGGCCCTCTTTAGCCAGCCGAGCGATGTGCGCCTCCTGTGGCGTGAGCACGCCGCGCGCATCATCGCTGCGCCTCCGCGCGGTCTCACCCGTGGCCAGAAGCTCGTGTCGGGCGCGCTCCGCGAATCCCGCGGCCCCGATGGCGCTGAACATCTCGTGGGCTGCCCTGAGTTGCTCGCGCGCGTCGACGCGCCGGTTCTCACGCCGTAGCCATTCGCCGTAGAGAAGCCTCGCACGAGCGAGGTGAACCACGCCGCGGCTGCGCTCGAGCCGCTCCACCGACTCGCGGTAGAGGGGTTCCGCAGCTCGCGGATCGCTCAGCAGGGCGCGGGAGCCCGCCTCGATGCCGAGCGCCCATTCGGTTCCGCTCGCGCGCGTACGCTCGCTGAGGCGATCGAGCGCGGCGCCGGCTGCGTCGCGCCGGCCGACGCGGACGCCGGCCTCGATCAGCTCGACGAGAGCCCAGCGATACGCATGACATCCTCGTGCTCGCATGCCCGCTGCGCGGCCACAAGCGCCTCGCCGTAGCGGCCGTGACCGTTGTGCAGCAGGGCGGTGATCCAGGCGAGCATGCCAACCGAATAGCCCTCGCCTCGCGCGATCGCACTGGGGCGCCCGCCGTCGGCGATCGCCTCGATTCGGGCCTGATCGCCGCGCCAGGCCGCCAGCATCAGCCCCGCGTAGTTGAGCGAAGGGATCCCGGTGGCCCGGTAAGCGCACCGACCTCATCGATCAGCTCCGCGGCGGTGTTGACGGTGCCGGAATGGATGTTGAGGGCGGCCAGGAAGTTGGCCATGCCGGGGAGCTGGGCCAGTGCGCCGGTGTCGCGCGCGACGCGCACCCCGCGGGTCGCGAGTTCGTGCCACAGCTCGTCGTCCCAGAGATCCTGGGCCAGGCGGCACGCCAGCCACAACCAACGCACGTCCCGTGCGGTAAGTCCCTCGCCGTGGGTGAACGCGCCGAGCGCCTCCCGGAGCGGCGGCAGCCCGGCCGCATAGCCGTCGGTGAACCTGGTCGAAAGTCCGTCGAGGAGCAGGTCGATTGCGTGCGGCGGCGCCGGCGCCGCCGGCGCAGCCTTCGCGGCCTCGGCGACCTCGCGGACGCCCGGGGTGCCGCCGAGCCGACCGGCGAACATCGCGGCCGCGATCGCCTCGAGATGTGTTTCGCGAGCCAGCGCGGGATCGAGCGGTTCGAGGCGCCGGGCGGCGCCGAGCAACAGGGCCGGCGCGTCACTCCCGCGCGTGCGCTCGAACGCGATCTGCGCGCGCAACCGCTCCAGCCGGGCGCGCTGAAGCTCGTCGAGCGGGGCCAGGTCGGCGGCCGCCAGCAACTCGAGGGCCGCGTCCGACGCCCCGGCATGGAACTTGACCTGCGCAGCCGCCAGCGCCCGCTGGCCTCGCTTGGCCGGATCTGGGGTCAGCTCCGCCGCGTGGGCCAGGAACGCCGCTGCCGCTGCCGCTCCGCCGCGGGCCCGCGCCCGTTCGGCCGAGCGCTCCAACTCGGCGGCCACTGCCTCGTCCACCCCCACCGCCGCATGGGCACGATGCCACGCCAGATGATCGGGCTCGGTTTCCGCATCGGTCGCCTCCGCCAACGCCCGGTGCGCGGCTCGCCGCTCGGTCGGGCTCGCGGCTCGATATACCGCCGAGCGCACCAGAGGATGCCGGAAGCGAACGCGGGCTCCGATTTCGACCAGTTGAGCGTCCTCGGCCGGGGCGAGCGAGCTCCGTTCGACGCCGAGCCCGTGAGCGGCGCGCCATACGACCGTCGCGTCACCGATCGGCTCGGCCGCGGCGAGCAGCAGGAGCCGTCGGGTTGCCTCGGGAAGCTCACCGGCCCGCCGGAGGTAGTGATCCTCGATGTGACGCGGAAGATCTGTGGCCGGGAGTAGACCGAAGCCGCCTTCGAGCTCGGCTGGACTCATGCTTCGCGGCAGGTCGACCAAGGCGAGCGGGTTGCCGCGGGTTTCCCCCACGATGCGGTCGCGGACCCGGTCGTCGAGCCGAGTGGGGACCGCCCTCATGAGCAGCGCGCGCGCATCCTCCTCGCCCAGACCGTGGAGCTGCACCTCGGGCAGCCCGTCGAAGTCCTGCCGGGTGGTCGGCTCGCGGACGGTGACCACTATCGCCACCGACTCCGCGAGCAGCCGTCGCGCGACGAAGCCGAGAACGGTTGCCGAGGCCGCGTCCAGCCATTGGGCGTCCTCGACCAGACAGAGCTGCGGCCGCTCCTCGGCCGCGGCAGACATGAGGCCGAGCACGGCGAGCCCGACCAAGAACCGTTCCGGAACATCACCGGACGCGAGGCCCAAGGCGACATTCAGCGCGTGCCGCTGCGGCGGCGGCAGCGTGTCGAGATGGTCGAGCAGCGGCGCGCAGAGTTGATGGATCCCGGCGAACGGCAGCTCCATCTCCGCCTCCACCCCAGTGACCTGTGCCACTCGGAATCCCGAGGCACGACGAGCGGCGTACCTCACCAGGGCCGTCTTTCCGATGCCCGCCTCGCCTCGGATGACCAGCACGGCGCTCTGACCCTCGCGCGCCCCCGCGAGGAGCCGGTCGAGCATTTCGCGCTCGCTGATCCGGTCGAGCAGCCCGGACGGAGGGATGGCGGTCATTCGGCGGGAACGCTACCGACCCCCCGCCCCGCTCAATCCGCCACAATCCGTCGGGCGTCAGGCGATGATCTACCAGCCGAGATCCCGATCAAGCCTCGAACCGCCGCAGGCGTCCCAATGCGACTCCTAGTCACCGGGGGAACCGGCGTGCTCGGCCGCGCGCTGCGCCCCCTCGCGGAGGCGGCTCGTCACGACGTGGTGGCGCCCCGACACGGCGAACTCGACCTCTTTGACCCCGACGCGGTCGCCGAGGCCATGCGGGAGGTCGATGGCGTGCTGCACCTGGCGACCCGGATCCGCACCCTCGATCAGATCTCGGATCCGGACGCGTGGCGCGAGAACGATCGGCTCCGTGCAGAGGCCTCGGAAGTCCTCGTCGACGCGGCGATAGCGGCCGGCGCTGCGGCCTTCGTTCAGCCCACCGTCACTTTTGTCTACCCGCCAGACAGCCGGGTCTCCGAGGACACGCCGGTCGGCGAGGTCCTGCCGATCCTTCGCTCGGCGCTCGCCGCTGAGCAGCAGACGCAGCGATTCGCCCGCGCCGGCGGGCGCGGTGTCGTCCTGCGGCTCGGGCTGCTCGACGGTCCGGGCACCTGGTATGAAGAGCCGATGGGCGACTTCGGGGCCACATTGCACATCCGCGATGCCGCGCGTGCGCTCCTATCGGCCCTATCGCTGCCCAGCGGCATCTACAACGTCTGTCGTGACGGGGAGCGTGTGTCGAGCGCGCGCTTCACTCGGGCGGCGGGATGGCAGCCGGAGCACCCGTGCGTGCTTCTTCCAGGCGGCGTAGATTCGTGACATGACCGCGTCACAGACCACAGATCTCAAGCGCCGCTGCGAGGAGCTGCGATCGCTGCACCGCCCCGGCGCCCCCCTCCTACTTCCGAACGCCTGGGACGTGGCCACCGCGAGAGCCGTGGTCGCGGCCGGATTTCCGGTCGTCGCGACCACCAGCGCCGGCGTCGCGGCGGCGCTCGGCTACGAGGACCACGAGCGTGCGCCGGCCGACGAGATGCTCGGCGCCGCCGCACGGATCGCCCGGGGCGTGGACGTGCCGGTGACAGTCGACTTCGAGGCGGGTTACGGGATGGCGCCCGCTGACCTGGTGTCGGTGTTGCGGCACGCGGGAGTCGCCGGCTGCAACCTCGAGGACACCGACCACGCGACCGGCAGCCTCCGCGATCCAGACCAGCATGCGGAGTGGCTGCGGGCCGTTCGCCAGGCCGCGTCGACCGAGGGCTACCGGCTCGTGATCAACGCCCGGGTCGATGTCTTCCTCGGTCCGGTGCTCGCCGGCGCCGACCCGAGGGCGCAGATGGGCCTCGTTCCTGAAGCGGTCCGCCGCGCGAACTCCTACCTCGATGCCGGCATCGACTGTGTCTACCCGATTGCGCTGTGGGCGCCGGACGCGCTGCGCCGCTTCTGCTCGGACGTCCGCGGCCCGGTGAACGCCTTGCGTCTCCCGCAGGCGCCGCCGCTCGCCGAGCTGGCTGCGCTCGGCGTGGCTCGGGTGAGCTGGGGGTTGCTCCTGTACCGCGAGGCGATGGGTCGCTTCGGGGAGCAGCTCGCCTCGCTGGGGCGTGAGACCGGTGGTTGAGCCGGCGCGACCGCCGGCTGGCCAGGCCCGCGACTAGCCAGTCAGGCTGGCCAGGTGGCCGATGCGAGAGCGCCCGGTGTGGGCGAACCTCGCTGCATGCAAAACACACCGCAGTCGCCCACACCAGTCCTGCACGACATCAACGTGACCGTGGTCAGCCCGGAGGAGGCGTCCTTTGGCGTCGCCGAGTTCTGGTCCGGCCGCCGACTGATCGCGTTCACCCGCCTGGAGGAGGGGGAGCTCACCCTGCGCATCGCGCCCTCTTCTGACGAGGTGGTGCTCGGCACCCGCGCCCTGGTCGACGCCCTCGCCGAGGCAAATCGCCTACTCGCCCGGTACTGAGCGCGGCACCGAAGGCCACAGATGCGGATCGTTGTCATGGGCGGAACCGGCCTCATCGGGTCGAAGCTCGTCGCGAGGTTGCGGACGGATGGTCACGAGCCGCTCGCGGCGTCGCGTCGCACGGGAGTCAACGCGCTCGCCGGCGACGGGCTCGCCACAGCACTGGACGGGGCCCAGGTCGTCGTCGACGTGTCGGGCGTCCCCGCCGGCGACGACGCGGCCACGCTCGACTTCTTCCGGACCTCCTCGCGAAACCTGCTCGCCGCTGAGGCGACCGCCCGCGTACGGCACCACGTGATGTTGTCGCTCGTCGGGGCCGACCGGCTCCCGGGCAGCGGCTACTTCCGGGCGAAGGTCGCACAGGAGGAAGCGGTGAAGGGTGGCCCTGTCCCGTACACGATCCTCCGGGCAGCTCCGTCCTACGAGTCCATCGGCCGGGTCGCCGAATCGGTCGCCGACGGGGCCACCGTTCGGCTCCCGGCGGCCCTCATCCAGCCCGAGGCGGCCGACGACGTCGCGAGCGCTCTCGCCGATATCGCGCTCGGCTCACCCCTGGACGACACCGTCGAGCTGGCCGGCCCGGAAGTGTTCTCCCTCGACGAGCTCGCCCGGCGCATCCTCAACGCGAGCGACCACCGGCGAGGAGTTACGACGGACGTTCATGCCCGCTTCTTCGGCGCCGAGCTCGACCACCGGTCCCTCACGGCCGGCAACGACGCGCGCATCGCCCCCATCCGCTTCGACGACTGGCTCCGCCAGTCGGCCACGACCCCCACATCTCGTTCCTAACCACCAGAGCCGAAAGGACCTGCCATGCCACCCACCATCGTTCTCTCCTTGTCGAAGGATTATCTTCCCCCCCCTTGACCGCTTACGAGGTGTTCTGCGCGGACGGCGCTCAGGCGGCGCGGATGGCCGTGACCCAGCGCCCGGGCGCGAGGCTCGTCGAGCCCTCGGGCGAGCGCTCGCTGTGGAAGGAGAGGCCGTCCTGGTTCCTGATCGGCGAGGAGGATCGCGTCATCCCGCCGGCCCTCCAGCACTACATGGCCGAGCGCGCCGGAGCTCAACACGTGGTTGAGGTCCCGGGCGCTTCCCACGCCGTCGCCGTCTCTCACCCGAACGAGACCGCGCACCTGATCCTCGAGGCCGTCGCTTCGCGCGTGGCCGCCTGACTGTCACCGCAAATCAGAAGGGAGTTGCAGATGTCAGCTATGAACGAGTCGCCGACCGTCGGCGATCGGCTCCAGGAAGTCCTGCCGTTGCTCAGCGCGCCAGCCTACTTCGGGCCTCCCGTCGTCTTCCTGCTTGGCCCGTGGCTGCTGCTCGTGCTCCTGATAATCCCGCCTGCCGCGGTCCTGATCACCCTCGCGCTGGTCGTCCTGCTCGGCGCGGCCCTACTCGCTGCGCTCGGCGCGCTGATCGCATCGCCATATCTGCTGGTGCGCCACGTGCGCACGCGGCACGTTGCGAGCACCCAAGTGGAGCGTCCGGCCAAGCGGTCCCACCGCCCGCACGTGATTCACCTGACGACCAGGTAGCCCCGCGGTTTACTCTCACTACCGAAAGGAACGACATGAAGATCGTAGTTATTGGCGGAACCGGCCTGATCGGGTCAAAGCTCGTCGCGACGCTTGTGGAGCACGGGCACGACGCGGTCGCAGCGTCACCCAACACCGGCGTCAACGCGGTCACCGGCGAAGGCTTGTCCGAAGTTCTCGTCGATACGTCGGTCGTCGTCGACGTGTCGAACTCGCCCGACTGGGCCGACGACGCGGTGATGCGCTTCTTCCACACGTCAACGCGCAACCTCCTCGCGGCGGAGACGACCGCCGGCGTCGGACATCACGTCACGCTGTCGGTCGTGGGCACCGACCGCCTGCCCGAGAGCGGCTACTTCCGGGCGAAGCTCGTCCAGGAGGAACTGATCCAGGACTCGTCGGTCCCGTACACGATCGTCCACGCGACCCAGTTCTTCGAGTTCGTGAACGGGATCGCGGACGAAGCCACCAACGGCAACACGGTCCGGCTCCCGCCGGCGCTCTTCCAGCCGATGGCCGCCGACGACGTCGCGAGTGCGCTCGCGCAGGTCGCCGTCGGCCCGCCCCAGAACCGCATCGTCGAAATCGGCGGACCCGACCAGTTCCGCCTCGACGAGCTCGTCCGCGGGGTGCTGGCGGCACGCCACGATCCCCGCGAGGTGACCACCGACCCGCAAGCGCGGTACTTCGGCATCGCGCCGAGCGAGCGTACCCTGCTCCCGGGCGATGACGCCCGCCTCGGCACGACCCACTTCGCCGATTGGTTCACTGCCACCACGGGCCTGATCCTGCGCCCCGTCACGGAGAAAAGCCATGCCTGAGCTCATCGGTACGAGACGCCCGCGGCGTGACAGCGGCCTGCGCTCTCACGAGGATTTCACCCACGTGTTGCACCGAGCGGGGTACTCGGATCAGTTCATCAATGAGGTGCTCGGTCAACTGGCCGACCCCATCAACCTGCGGCGCGACCAGCAGATCCTCGCTCGCTACCGACTGAGCTCAGAGCGGCTGATGGATCGCCTCGGAGGCAGTCCATGACGAGGCGGCCCGATGCGCGGCGAAATACCGCGCCATCGGCTCGGCGTAGAAGAGCGGGTAGCCGCTGGCGATGTGCTCGCGCCACTCGGTCGGGATTGCGTCGTGGTCGACGACAAACCGCGTCCGACCGCTCTCCGCCGTCAGCGTGAATCGGACGATCGAGTAGACACCGGGGTCCCAGGCATCCGGATGCGCCTCGCCGAACCACCACGCCTGAACCACGCGCTGGCCCGGTACGAGCTCGATCTGCCGACCCTCGATACGGCCGTCGAACAGCGAGATCGTCGAGCCCTCGCGCTCCTCGAGTTGGGCCGCCGCGCCGGTCGCCGCGGCGAACGTCTCGCCGTCGGTCAGATACGCGTAGACCTCGAGCGGCGTCGCGTCGATCATGGCTTCCTGGTGAACCGACATGGTGTGAACCTCCGGTGAGAGCCGACCCCGTTGCCGGCTTTGTCCTCACGACGAACGGGCCGCACGCCGACGGACATAGCCCGGACTATTCGTGCGATAGGTCTGCGAGGCGGCGCTCGAGGAACCGGCGCTCGGCGCCCGGCTGGGTCAACTCGAGCGCCCGGGTGTAGGCGGCGCGCGCTTCGTCGCCGCGGCCAAGGCGGCGCAGGAGGTCGGCGCGGGTCGAGTGGTAGTAACGGTACTCGTCGAGCCCGAGGCCGTCGAGCAGCGCAAGCGCGGCAGCGGGACCCTCGAGTTCGGCGACGGCGATCGCTCGGTTCATGGCCACCACCGATGAGCTCGTGAGCTGCTCGAGCCGCGCGTAGAGAAGCGCGATCTCCTCCCAGTCGCGCGGCTCACGTAGATGGAGATCGGCGATGGCCGCCTGGATGACGTACGGCCCGCTGCCACGGAGGGCGAGCGCGCGTTCGAGCAGTTCCCGGCCGGCCTCGATCTGGCGCTGGTCCCAGAGCGAGCGGTCCTGGTCGTCGAGCAGGACGAGTTCGCCGCGCTCGAAGCGAGCGGCGCTGCGCGCGTGGCCCAGGAGCATGAGCGCGAGCAGGCCGCGCGCTTCAGCCTCGTCCGGCATCAGCTCGACGAGCGAGCGGCCGAGCCGGAGCGCCTCGGCCGACAGGTCGACCCGGCCGCCGCCCCAGCCCTCGTTGAAGATCAGGTAGACGACCGCGAGCACGGCGTCGAGGCGCTCGGGCAGCAGGTGGTCTGGCGGGACGGCGAACGGGATTCCGGCGTCGCGGATCTTGTGCTTGGCGCGCGTCAGTCGCTTGCTCATCGTCTCGAACGGGACGAGGAAGGCGCGGGCGATCTCCTCGGTAGAGAGCCCGCCGAGCGCGCGCAGCGTGAGCCCGACCTGCGCATCGAGCGCGAGCGCCGGGTGGCAGCATGTGAAGATCAGCTCGAGCCGTTCGTCCGGGAAGGTCGCCGTCTCGTCCATCGTCTCCTCCGGTGGGTCTCGCAGCTCGCGCCCGAGCTGCTCGGTCTTCGCCGCCAGCGTCCGCTCGCGCCGGATACGGTCGATGGCGCGGTTGCGGGCGGTCATGATCAGCCAGCCCGTCGGGTTGCCCGGCTCACCGTCACGCGGCCAGCGTTCCGCCGCGATCGCGAATGCCTCCTGCGCGGCGTCCTCGGCCAACTCGATGTCAGCCAGGAAGCCGACGAGCGAGGCCAGAACGCGGCCCCAGTCCTCGCGGAAGACCTGCTCAAGCACCGAGACCTGGCTCCTCGCGGACGGGCCGCACCTCGATCGCGCCCCAGGGCCGGAGCTCCTGTAGCTGTTCGGCCAGGGCGAGGGCGCCGTCGAGGTTCGCCGCTTCGACGACGACGAAGCCGCCGAGGAAGTCCTTGCTGTCGATGAAGGGTCCATCGGTCAGCAAGGACCTGCCCTGCTCGCGGCGCACGGTGGTCGCAGATTCGAAGTCCTGGAGGCGCAGCCAGCCGGTCACCTCCGGTCGCTCCAGAACCTCGAGCACCGCCGCGGTGATCCGACGTCGCTCGTCGGCAGCCGTGCGGTCCCGAACCTCGATGTCGTCATAGATCAACAGCGCGTATCTCAAGGACCTCTCCTTCCGGGTTGGACGGGTCGTTCCCCCCTTAGACGAATAGCGCGATCGCCGACGGACAGCCCGCCGTCGTGTCCGTCTGGCGTTCGCCCGTTCGTCACCAAGGCGCAAACCATCAAAGGAGGAAGGATGCAAGACGGACGAACCACAAATCGCCGCCTCGGCTGGGTGGTCGCGCTGACCTCCGCCGCGTACTTCATGGTCGTTCTCGACTCGGTCGTGGTGATCACGGCGCTGCCGCGCATGCAACGCGACCTGAACGTCAGTCTCGCTTCCCTGCAGTGGACGCTCAACGCGTACGGCATCGCGTTCGCCGCAGGGATCATCACCGCCGCCGCCCTCGGGGACAGGTTCGGACGGCGGAAGGTCTTCGGCGTCGGGCTCGCGCTGTTCACGGTCGCTTCGGTCGCCTGCGCGCTGGCGCCGAATCTGTCAGTGCTAATCGTGGCCCGGACGGTGCAGGGCCTCGGCGGCGCGGTCGTGTTGCCGCTGAGCTTGACGATCCTCACCGCGGCGTTCCCGCTCGAGCGTCGCGGGATGATCGTCGGGATCTACGGCGGACTCGCGGGCCTCGCCGTGGCGATGGGTCCGATCGTCGGGGGCGCCCTCACCCAGAGCATCGATTGGCACTGGATCTTTTGGATCAACGTGCCGATCGGCATCGTCGCCGTGGTCCTCGGCCTTCGGCTCCTACCCGAGAGCTATGGCGCGCGAGAGCGACTCGATCTCGTCGGAGTCGGGCTGGTCAGCACCGGCGTCGTCGCGCTGGTGTGGGCACTCACTCGCTCGGGTGACGTCGGCTGGGCCAATGCCGAGATCGTCGGGAGCCTGGCCGCGGGGACAGTGCTGCTGGCTGTGTTCCTGTGGTGGGAGCACCGCGTCGCCGAGCCGATGGTGCCGCTGCGGCTGTTCGCAAGCCGGGACTTCGCGATCGGCAACCTGACGACGTTCCTCATGTCAGGCGCGATATTCGCGGGCGGGCTCCTGGTCACGGAGGAGTTCCAGCTTGCGCGCCACTTCTCGCCGGTCGGCGCCGGTCTGCGCCTGCTTCCGTTCTTCGCTACGCCGATGCTCGTCTCACCGGTGGCCGGCGCTCTATCCGATCGGATCGGCCACCGACCGATCATCGTCGTCGGGCTGAGCATGCTGACAGCCGGGTTCGCCTGGGTCGCGTGGCGGGGCTCGCTGGACACGAGCTGGATCGAGCTCGTCGTTGCGCTCCTCGTCGCCGGCGTCGGGATCTCGATGGCCCTGCCGACGGTGCCGACCGCCGTCTTGAGCGCCGTGGCGCCGCAGGAAATGGGCAAGGCGTCAGGGGTCAACTACATGGCCCAGCGCTTCGGCGCGGTGTTCGCGGTCGCGATCGGCAGCACCGTGTTCGCAAGCTATGGCGGCCTCACGAACCCGTCCGCGGTGACGAGCGGGTTCAAACCCGCGCTCTGGGCGTGCTGCGTCTTTGCCGGTCTGGGGGCGCTGGCTGCCACCGCGATGTCGGCGCGCGCGAAACCAGCCGCCGGAGTCGAGCCCGCAGGCGTGGCGGTCGCCGCCTGACCCCAGACCACCCAACGAACCACCCACCAATGAGCCTCGAGGCCGGAGCCGAGGGCCAAGGCTTCAACGCGTTCCCGGGTGGCGAGATCAGCCGCCGGGACTGAAAGTCACGGCGCCGGCGGCCGCAGGGCCGGGTCGCCGGCGCCGGCGATCACTCGGCTGGTGGGACGTAGCGCAGACCGTCCAGCGCCACGTCGAGGATCCGCTCGGCCTGCTCGTGGTTGGTCGCCGAGATCTTGGCCACCCCGCTGATCAGGTGCAACACATCGGAGATCCCGACATCCGTGCGGACGATCTTCGCCTCCTGGGCCCGCTCGAGCAACGGCCCACCCGCCGAGAACAGCGCCGAGCGGCAGTTCGCGAACACGTCGGAGCTTGCTCCCTCGGCGAACAACTCGTTCGCGAGCGCGTGCTTGGTCGCGACGTACTCGACGTATCGCCGCAGCCAGGCGATCAGCGCCTGCCACGGGGGAAGGTCAGCCAGGTCGCGGGCCGAGCGGGACAGGGCTTCGACCTGGTCGACGTAGACGGCCTCGATCAGGACCTGGCGCGTCGGGAAATGGCGGTAGAGCGTGCCGATGCCGACTCCGGCCCGCCGCGCGATGTCCTCGAGCGAGGCGTCCGCGTCGGCCTCGGTGAACGCCGCCCGGGCCGCCTCGAGGAGCTTGGCGTAGTTGCGTTGTGCGTCGGCACGCTTGGGGCGCCGGGCGAAGGTCTCGAGCTCAGATGTGTTCATGCTGAAAACCGCGTTACAAACAGGAGGGAGCCTCCGCTATAGTGAACGGAGGCAGCCTCCATATATTTCGGAGGACGCCTCCATCTTAGCTTGAAAGGCCACTCGAAAAGTGCTGCAGCGGCCCGAATTTTCAATCCGAAGGGAGCAGGCTTCGTCATGACTGCATCTGTGACGAACTCCGCCCTGGCCCCGAACCCGCGGCCCAAGGCGGCGTTCTGATGCGCCAGGGTCGACTCGCCGGCCGGTATCCCGCCGCGGCCGCGATGGTCGTCTTTGCGCTGATCCCGTACCTGGCTCTCTCGGCCGCGCTGCAACCGCTAACGCCGATCATCACGCGCGACCTGCACATGAGTCTGCAAACGCTGAGCCTGGGTACGGGCTTGGCCAACGCCGGCTACGCGCTCGGCACGGTCCTGGCCGTCGCCCTGGCTCAGCATCTGCCGCAGCGGCGACTGCTCGTCGGCTACGCCGCGCTGCTGGTGCTCGGGTCGGTGCTGACCGCGACCGCGCAGAATCCGGCGATGTTCATCGGCGGCCATGTGCTCCAAGGTCTGTGCACCAGCCTGATGCTGATCGCGGCGGTGCCCCCGCTGGCGCTCGGCTTTGGAACGGCCAGGTTCCGCGAAACCGCGGTGATCATGAACCTGTGCATCTTCGGCGCCGTCGCGCTCGGCCCGACGGTCGGCGGCATCCAGGCGCAGGCCGATGCCTGGCGGCCCCTGTTCTTCGTCGTCGCCGGCGTCTCGCTGACGGCGCTCGTTCTGACGGTCTTGACCTTCGAGGACGCGCCGCCGGCCAATCGGAGCGCGCCGTTCGATCCACTGGCCATCGCGTTGGCGGGCGCCGGTTCGGTCGCCGCGTTTTTCGGCGCCTCCGAGCTACTCACCCACGCGTTCCTCTCGCCGATCACGTTTGTGCCACTCGTCGGCGGGCTGGCCCTGATCGTGGTACTGATCGTCTATCAGTTCCGCGCGAAGCGGCCGCTGTTGACGATCCGCAGCATGCTGACGAGCACAATGCCGGTGGCCGGGATCGTCGTCGCGTTGTTTGCCGCCGCCGCGTCAGTCTCGGCGACCGCGTTGACCGCAGCTCTACTCGCCGGGCATTACGGCCCGCTTCACATCGGACTGCTGTACCTGCCGGAGCTCGCCGGCGCGATCCTCACCGCGTTCGCGCTCGGCATCGTGATCACCCGGCGCGAGATGCACTACCTGCCTCTGGCGGGAATGGTCTTCCTCGCGGCCGGCATCGCGACGTTCCTCATTGAGACCCCGCCGTCGCAGACGCTCACCCTGATCGGCTCCGCGCTGACCGGCATCGGGCTGGGTGCCTCGGTGGCACCGGCGCTGTTCGTCGCGGGCTTCTCGCTGCCGGCCGCGAATCTCCAACGCGTGTTCGCGATCATCGAGCTCCTGCGCGCCGTCGCGGCGTTCATGATCGCGCCGGTGTTCGCGCACTTCGCCGCCACCGTCGGCGGCAGCGTGCAGTCGGGGACGGAGATCGCGCTCTGGATCGGGCTTGGACTCGCCATCGGCGCCGCCGTCATCGCGGTCGCGCTTTACGCGCTGGGCGGAGCGCGCCCGCAGGCCCCGGACCTCGACCGCTTCATGCAAGGCGAGCGGGCCGCGTGGTACTCGCCACCGCTCCTGGCCGCGGTGCGCAAGCGCGCCCGACGCCAAGCCCGCGCCGAGGAGCTCTCTAGAGCATGACCGACACGACCCCCACCTCCGGGTCGGATCTCGTCGTATTTGCCTACGACGGCTCCGACCTCGCCAAGGCCGCGATCGACGAAGCCGGCCGCCAGCTGACCGGCGGCCGCGATGCGCTCGTCCTCACGGTCTGGGAACCCTTCACGGTCGGATTCGTACCGCCGAGCGAGGCCCAGTTCGACGCGGCGCAGGCCGCCGGGGTCGAGCGGGCCGCTCAGCGGACCGCCGCCGAGGGAGCCGCGCTGGCCGACGCGGCCGGGTTTCGAGCGCAGGGCCGGGCGATCCAATCGGCGCCGACCTGGAAGGGCATCGTCGAGTTCGCCGACGAGGAGGACGCCGGCATGATCGTGCTCGGCTCCCACGGCCGCACCGGCCTGGCCGGCCGTCTGCTTGGCAGCGTGGCCGGCGCGGTGGCCGCGCACTCAAGCCGGTCGGTGCTGATCGTCCACCGTAGTTCCTGAGATCGACTCGGCGATCCGCTTGATCGCCGCGAGACGCTCGTCCCAGCGCGACGCGACCCGGATCATCTCTCGCCGAGCCTGAGCGAGCCGCTCGGCGCGCACGGTGAAACGGGTCTCGCGGCCCACCCGTCGCGCCTGCACGAGGTCGGCGCGTTCGAGGACGAGGAGGTGCTTGGCGATGCCCTGTCGTGTGATCGGGAGCTCCGCAGCGAGCGCGCTCGCCGTGGTCTCGCCGCGCTCGAGCAGCAGGTCGAGCAGCCGCAAGCGCATCGGGTCACCGAGCGCCGCCCACAGGCGATCGGCGTCCTCGGCTCGCCGCGCCATCGCGTGCCGCGTCAGCCGGTAGCCCGTGCCGCGTAGGCACGCAGTTCATCGAGCTCGACGATCCAACCCTCGGCGTTTTCGCCGGCGTAGCGGGCCCGGTCGTGCTCCGGCCAGGCCAGGTCCGAGAACCCGGTCTCGACCACCTGGAGCCTGGTCCCCGCTCCGTTCGGGGTGAGCGTCATCACGACCAGGGTGGAGCCGCCCTCGACCGGTTCGGCACCGTCGCGTCGCACCCATCGGAACGCGAACGTGCGCGGCGGCTCGACCCTCTCGACGCGGGCTCGGTAGGTGCCATGGCCGTGCCACGTGAGCAGCATCGCACCACCCGGGCGAAGGTCGATCTCCGCCTCATCGCTGAACCAGCCGGCCAGATGGCGCGCCTCGGTCACGATCCCCCAGACCACCTCCGGCGGCGCGTCGATGTCGATCTCGCGGGTGATCGTGTCGGGAACCACGGCCGTGACGATATCAGGGTAGTGCAACTAGAGGTTGCGCTTCTCGCCGTAATATGCAACCATTGGTTGCATATCTACACGACAGGAGGCAACCGTGACGACGACGCCATCAAGAACGTTCATCGCAGCGATGCAGGTCACACTCGACGGCTACATCCTCGGTCCGGACCTCGAGGTCGATTGGGTCGACTCGTGGGCCGACGGCCTCGAGTTGCTGCCGCGGGTCGACGCGTTCGTACTCGGCGGCGGGATGTTCCCGGACTACGAGGTGTTCTGGGCGACCGTCCGAGACGACCCGGCGGCCGCATCGGAATGGCTCGGAAGGGACGTATACCCGCGCGAGCTCGAGTACGCGAGGGTCGCGGCCGAGACTCCGCACCTGGTCCTCTCGAGAACTCTCGACTCGGCAACCTGGCCGACAGCGCGGATCGTTCACGACCTCGACGAACTCAGGGCGTTCAAGGCGCAGCCTGGTGGGGCGGTCTACGTCGTCGGAGGTCCTGGCCTGGTCAGGACCCTCATCGACGGGTCGTTGCTGGACGAGATTCGCCTGATCGTGCACCCGGTCGCGCTTGGGGCGGGCACGGGGCTGTTTGACGGGCTCGCGCAGCGACGCGCGCTGACGCTCGTGAACAGCCAGCCGACCCCATCCGGCCGAGTCAACCTCACCTACCGCGTCACTGTCTCGGTGCCCGCCGATGTCCGATGAGTTCACCGAAAACGTCATCGCCGAATTCCGGGCAAACCAGGGTCGCGTCGGCGGAGTCCTGTCCGACACGCCGATCATCCTCGTCCACCACATCGGCGCGAAGACGCGGGCCGAGCGAGTGACGCCACTTGCGTACACCCGGCTGGCCGACGGTCGCCTCGTGATCGTGGCCTCGAACGGCGGATCGCCAACTCACCCCGCGTGGTACCACAATCTCAAGGCACATTCGACGATCCAGGTCGAGGTCGGCACCGAGACCTTCACCGTGCTGGCCGAGGAGGTTGAGGGCGACGCACGCGCCGAACTGTGGCGCAGGCTGGTCGCGTCGTCGCCAACGGTCGGCGAGTTTCAGGCCAAGACCGCGCGGCGAATTCCGTTGTTCACCCTGACCGCCCGATGAGTCGTAGCGCGTAGACCCGATTTGGCTCGCGCAATCTGTTGGTTGCACGATTCCGCGGAATCGTGCAACCAACGCAAGGCCTTCAGGTTCCTAGCTCTTGACCGCCTCTTGCAGCTCGCTGGCCACCTCGTCGGTGGTGGCGTCGAGGCTGCGCTTGATGACCTTGTCCGCCTTGGTTACCGCCTGATCGAAGCCCTTCGCGAGGGTCGGCTCGCCGGCCACGATCAGCGCCGCCTGGCTGCCGGAAAGCTCCCCGGCCGCCTCTTTGACTCCTTGCGGGACAGCGTCCCGCCACCGAACGCCTCCGGGATGACCCGGATCCGAGGCCGATCCATGCGCTTGACGATGTGCGGTTCCCCGTTTTCGCGATCGATGACGGCGGCGTCGAACTTGCCGACGATCGCGTCCTCGTGGAGCTGCTCGATCGCCTGGAGATCGTCCAGCGCCTCGTCCACGCCGTCGTACAGGGCGGTGTAGAGCACCATGTTGTCCTGATCTGCCATGGGTCCTCCTAGCTGGGTTGGGTGGCAAGCCAGGTGGGAATCTCGGGTGGCGACCGGGGGTCGCCAAGTCGAAATCGGGATGGCGGTAGGTGCCACGAGTTATGGAGGCCCCGCACACCCGAAACGGGTGGCCTCGATGCGTGTATGTCGAGACGAAATGTCCAGTCGGCTGCCAGATCGTGAGCTGGACCGTTGATCAACCGGCCGCGACCGCTCGAGCCGGCCGAGATCGCCGCGCTGCTCCGGGCTGACGTCGCGGCGCGCTTGGCCAGCGTCGATAGCCACGGCTTCCCTCACGTCACCCCGCTGTCGTTCATCTGGGAGGACGACGCCTTGTATCTCACTAGCTATTCGGACCGACCCCACCTCCGGCGGCTCGAGCGCGATCCGCGCGCGGGGATCTGTATCGACGTCGAGCAGTCAGAGCGCAAGGACCTGCATCGACCGAATCAGCAGGTCCGAGCCGTCGGCCGAGCCGACCTGTTCCCCGACCAGGACGGCCTGTGGACGGAGCGCATCGACACGAAGTATGTGAAGGAAGCGGCCTTCGTGCGACGAGCGACGGAGTTCCGCACGGTCATCCGGCTCCGGCCCGATCGGTTGGTCGCCGTCTCGAGCGTCTGATGGATGCCGGCAGCCCGCCCCGAGTATTTCTTGGAGCTCGCTACCCCGAGCTGACGGGACTGGTCGCGTCGGGGTCGGCCAACTCGTCGGTGCCGGGGTCCGTGTCGGTTTCGGTGTCGGTGTCGGTCGGAGGGCGCCGGGAGTTCTGCTTGGGCAGGCGCCCGGCGCGGCGGGCCTGGTCGGTGAGGATGTATTCGATCTGGGCGTTGATGCTGCGCAGGTCGTCGTCGGCCCAGCGGCGCAACGCCTCGAACAGGCGAGGGTCGAGTCGGAGCAGGAAGCGTTTGCTCTCAGCCACGCAAGCTCGCCTTAGCCGTAGAGGGTGCCGGTGTTGATGACGGGAGTCGGCGAGTGGTCGCCCGAGAGGACGATCATCAGGTTCGACACCATCGCCGCCTTGCGCTCGGTGTCGAGCTCGACGAGATCCGAGTCGGCCAGCTGCGCGAGCGCCATCTGCACGAGGCTGACCGCGCCCTGAACCATCGTCCTGCGGGCGGCGAGGATCGCCTCGGCCTGCTGGCGTCGCAGCATCACCTCGGCGATCTCCGGCGCGTACGCGAGGTGGGTCAGCCGTGTCTCGAGGATCTCGATACCGGCCAGCTGGAGACGGGCCTGGAGTTCGGCCTGAAGGCTGTTGCGGACCTCGTCGACGTTGCCGCGCAGGGACACCGTGTCCGCCCGGTAGTCATCGTAGGGGTACTCGCTCGCCAGGTGCCGCAGCGAGGTCTCGCTCTGCACGATCACGAACTGCTCGTAGTCGGCGACGTCGAACAGCGCCTTCGCCGTGTCGACGATGCGCCACACCACGACCGCCGCGATCTCGATCGGGTTGCCGCTGGCGTCGTTGACCTTGATCCGCTCGCTCTGGAAGTTGCGAACCCGGAGCGAGAGCTTCTTGCGCCGGTTGAACGGATTGCACCACCACAGGCCGGCCTCCGTGACCGACCCGACGTACCGGCCGAACAGGGTCAGCACGCGCGACTCGTTGGGCTGGACCACGAACACGCCACCCAGCACCGAGGCGAAGATCACGAGCAGGACGATCCCTACCGCTGTGGCCCACTTCCCAGCGAACACCAGCGCGAACCCGACCGCGACCAGCAGCCAAGCGGCGATGCTGATGGGCAGGCCCGGGAGGACCCAGGCCGCGCGCTGCTCATGCGTCTGGCCTGAGGGCAGGAGCAACCGCTCGAGCGGCTCGTTCGCCGTGTCCTCTCCCGATATCACATGCATATTGTATCACAATCACAAGCGTGATATCATACCGCTATTGTGATGATGATCGAAGGAGCGAGCATGTACATCGAGCCGCTGGTCGAGCCCCCACCCGTCGAGCTCCACAGCGATCCCCCAACGTCGCCGGTGATCGAGGTCGCCCACCTGCACAAAGCGTACGGGCCTACGGTCGCGCTCGACGATGTCAGCCTCACCGTCCGCTCGGGGGAGATCTTCGGGATCCTCGGTCGCAACGGCGCCGGCAAGACCACGACCGTCGAGTGCATCACCGGACTCCGAAGGCCCGATCAGGGCGAGATCACGGTGCTCGGTCTCGACCCGCGCCGGGACCGCCATGAGCTTCACGAGCACGTGGGAGTGCAGCTCCAGGAGAGTGCCGTTCCCGAGCTCATGCGGGTCCGCGAGGCGGTGGAGCTCTACGCCTCGTTCTACCGCCACCCGGCTGACGGACGCGAGCTGATCGCCACGCTGGGGCTCGAGGACGCGCAGAACACGTACTTCAAGCACCTCTCCGGAGGTCAAAAGCAGCGGCTGTCCATCGTGCTCGCGCTGATCGGCCAGCCCGAGATCGCCGTCCTCGACGAGCTGACCACCGGACTCGATCCCGAGGCGCGCCGGGACACCTGGAGGCTGATCGAGGGGGTACGCGCCCGCGGGGTGACGATCGTGCTCGTGACCCACTTCATGGAGGAGGCCGAGCGGCTCTGCGATCGGGTGGCGCTGATCGACCACGGCCGGGTGATCGCGCTCGATCGACCGTCCGCGCTCGTGGCCGCCACGCGCACCGCGCGCTTCGAGGACGCGTTCCTCGCCCTGCTCGACCAAATGACCCATGCCGACACGAACGGAGTGACGCGATGAGCACCTCGGGCATCAGCTTCAGCCCGCATCAGCGACGGGCGTTCGGCCTGCTGCTGGCCAGTGAGATCAAGATCGCCATCCGGCGACCGGTCGGGCTGGTCGTCGCCGTCGGAGTGCCGGTCGCGCTGCTCGTGATCTTCGGCAGCATCCCGTCGACGACCCGTCCCCTGAGCGCCCTCGGCGGCATCTCCTTCTTCAACCTCTACGTCCCGACGCTGCTCGTGTTCGTGCTGATCGCCGTCGGGTTGGGCCCGATGCCCTCCCAGCTGGCGGCCTACCGGCAGCAGGGGGTTCTGCGCCGAATGTCGACCACCCCCGTCTCGCCATCCTGGCTGCTCGGCGCCGAGTTGACGCTGAGCCTGATCATGGCCGCGGTGGCGATCGCGATCCTGCTCGGCGTCGGAGCCTTCGCGTTCAACCTGGCGCTCCCGACCACGATCGGCGGCTGGCTCGTGTCGCTCCTCGCCGTCGTGCTCACGGTCGCCGCGACGCTCGGGCTCGGGCTGTGCGTGGCCGCGCGGGCCAAGAGCCCGCAGATCGCCGGCGCCATGCAGGCAGTGCTCTTCTACCCGCTGGCGTTCTTCTCGGGCCTGTACATCCCGTTGAGCGAGATCCACTCGCAGCTGATCAGCGACATCGCCAAGGTGCTTCCCACCGGCGCGGGCTTCAACGCGCTGCACGCGGCATTCGGCGGACACGCCCCGGGGGTCGGGCCGCTGCTCGTGCTCGCGGCGTGGGCGGTCGGCACCGGCGTGGTCGCGGCTCGCGTATTCAGCTGGGAATGATCGCTAAGCGGCCGCTTCGCCGAAGCGCGGCGCGGCCTGACCGAGGAACGCCACCGGCTCGACGACCTCGATCGGACGCGCCGGCTCGGGCCGCTCGACGTCCACGAGCGCGCGCAGCGCAGCGACGCACTCGGGGTCGAACGCGCTCCCGACCTCGTCCTGGAGCAGCGCGAGCGCGCGCTCGGCCGGCCAGGCATCGCGGTACACGCGGTCCGCGGTGAGCGCGTCGTACACGTCGGCGACGGTGAGGATGCGGACGGCGACATCGAGCTCCCCAGCGGGGATGCGATTCGGATAGCCGCTCCCGTCGAGCCGCTCGTGGTGGCTCTCGACCAGATCGAGCACCAGCGGCGGGAAGCCGCCCAGCTCGGCCAGCAGCGCACGTCCCGCTCCCGGATGACGGCGGATCTCGGCGAACTCCTCGTCGGTCAGCCGCCCCGGCTTGTTGAGGATCTCGTTGGGCACCGACAGCTTGCCCACGTCGTGGAGCAGCCCGCCCAGCGCAAGCTGGCGAAGCCGTCCGTCGGTCAAGCCGAGGCGCTCTCCGATCGCGACCGCCAGCGTGGCGACGCGGCGCGTGTGCCCCTCGGTCGACGGGTCCTTCTCGCCGAGGCGCACGAGGATGGCGCGAACCCGGCCGCCGAGAAACGCCTCTTCGTGCTCGACGAGGTCGCCGGCGCGCAGGTCGCCAACCAGCGGACGCGACGCGACCGCATGCCGGAGATCGAGCGCGACCGGAATGCCGACCATCCCGATGCCGACGAACTCGAGGCAGTGCGCCGTCCACCACGCGGCGTCCATCATCCCGTAATTCAGCAGCCCGAACTGGGCGGCGATCAGCCACACGACCCCTTCGGCGACGATCAGGTCAGAGCGTCGCCTCGTCAACAGATAGGTGCGGGCGGCGCGCCAGGCGAGCAACGCGAGCGGCGCAACCCCGACGACGAAGATCAAGTTCGCGGTGACTCTCGACGGGTTTGGCGTCGCTGCGAGGGGTGGCGCGACGAACAGCGCGATCGCACCCACGACGGCCACCGCCCCGACGACCGCGAACTGCGCGCCCAGCAGGAGCCCGACGCGGCGGGGACGCCGAAGCATGGGCAGAGCCGACGCCGCGAGGATCGCGCCGCAGATCGGCAGGTTGACGGCGCCGGTGACCGAGACGATGCCGTTGGCCGGCAGGATGATGCCCGGGGTGGCGAGGCCGTGGATGAGCAGCAGCGTGGCGAGCACCGAGAAGGCCATCCCGATCCACACGGCGCGCCCGTCATTGCGCCGGGCGGCGATGATCGACATCGCCACGGACGCGGTCACCGCGAGCGCGCCCGCGCCGACCACGAGCCCCACGTGGACGACCGGACCGAACATCACCATGTGCATGCCGGTGCCGGTCAAGAACAGCGCCGGGATCAGCCCAGCCCGAACCAGCACGCCGGCGACCGGCAGTCGGGAGCGCAACTGACTCACGCACGTGGTGTCGGGGGCTGAGCGCCCGGGCTTGACCATCCGCGGACGAGTGCCGACAGGTGTCCACCCGACTCACATAGAGTTCCGCGCCGCATCATCAACGCCCCGGACAACCCGAGGAGGCACCCCCCGTGATCTTGATCGCATACGACGGCTCGGCTGACGCGAAGACGGCGATCGATCGCGCCGCTCAGCTGATGGCCAACGAGGAAGCGACGATCCTCGTGGTGTGGGAGCGCTTCATCGACGTGGTCACGCGCTCGGGCGGCGTGGCGGTCGGCGAAGTCGATTACGAGGCGCTCGACCGCGGGTACGAGGATGAGGCCCGAAAGCGTGCCGAGGAAGGTGTCGAGCGCGCGCGAAAAGCCGGCCTGAAGGCCGAAGCCTTCGTCCGCGCCCGCCAGCAGACGATCGCGGCGACGATCCTCACCGAGGCCGAGGGCATGGGAGTGGACGCGATCGTGCTCGGGACGCGTGGCCTCACCGGCCTCAAGTCGCTGCTCCTGGGCAGCGTCTCGCACGGCGTCGTCCAGCACGCGCACGTGCCGGTGATGATCGTGCCCTCGCCGGAGACGGCGAGCGAGCGCGCCGCACAGCACGCCTAATCGGCGGTGCTCAGCCTGGCCGTGTGCGCCGCGGGCGCCGCGCTGATGGCCACCGCAAATCGATAGTTTCTCGCCCACCGGCGCGCGAGACCGAGGAGAGTGAGATGTTCAAGTCGATCGTGTGGGCGAACGATGGCTCGGAGGCCGCCCAGCGGGCGCTTCCACTCGTCAAGGAGATGGCGCGGCCCGGTGGTGCGACGATCACGATCGTGCACGTCGTCGAGCGGGTCGAAGGCTCGGGCGGGGTCGGGCCGACGAGACGCGTCGACGAGCCCCAGCTACAGGCGGAATTGGAGCGCCTGGCCTCCGAGCTCGAGCAGGACGGCTTCAACGCGTCGCTCTACATCAACGCCGACGTCGGAGCGCGGCCGGCCAACGAGATCATCAAGCAGGCGCGCGAGGTGGGCGCGGACCTGATCGTCGTCGGCTCACACGGCCACACGATCATCGGCGGGCTGCTGCTGGGCAGCGTGGCCTACCGTCTGCTCCACGTCGCGCCGTGCCCGGTGCTCGTGGTCCCGCCCGAGCGGAAGTAGACCGGCGACCGGCTAGCGGCAGGACGCGGCCGGCTCGAGCGCGCGGCCGAGCAACGAGCGGAGCGTCGCCCGCTCCTCTTCGCTGAGCGCCGCGAACAGCTCATCGCCGAGGCTCTCCTGCGCGCGCTCGGCGCGCTCGAGCGCCGCGCGGCCCTCGTCCGTGAGCTCGACGACGTGGCGGCGACGGTCGGCCGGATCACGCCGGCGCTCGATGTAGCCCATGTCCTCGAGCTCGTTGAGGAGCAGCACGCAGTTGTTGGCGTCGAGCCACAGCGCCTCGCACAGCTGCTGCTGAAGCGCCGGAGCGCCGTAGCGCAGGTAGCTGAGCAGCATCAGCTGGCGCAGCTTGACGCCCATCAGCTCCTCGGTGCTGCGCTTCTTGATCGCCGTGGCAAGCCGCATGAGCATGACCACGGTTCCGGGGGCGGTTTCTACCGACATCGCGAATTGCAGGGTATCAGGATTATCATCTTGCATCCGATGATAGTACATGATACAGTGATGATCAACGAGTAAACGACAAGCTACGACAAGGGGATGATCCTTATTCTTCAGAGCTTAATCAGCGGAGAACGACGGCGATGGGTCGCGCTCGCGGTCGTCTGCATGGGCCAGCTGATGATGGTGCTCGACGCGACGATCGTGAACGTCGCGCTGCCCTCGATGCAGCGAGACCTCGGGTTCTCGCAGGCCAACCTGGCCTGGGTGATCGACGCCTACATGATCGCGTTCGGCAGCTTCCTCCTGCTGGCGGGACGGCTCGGCGACCTGCTCGGCCGCAAGCGGATGTTCCTGACCGGCCTGGTCGTGTTCACGCTCGCGTCGGTGGCGTGCGGGGTGGCCGACAGCCAGGTCTTGCTGATCGGCGCGCGCTTCGTCCAGGGTCTCGGCGGGGCGGTGGCCTCGGCGGCGGTGCTGGCGCTACTGGTCACCGAGTTCTCCGAGCCGCACGAACGCGCCATCGCGATGAGCGTCTACACCTTCATCATTGCCAGCGGCGGCTCGATCGGGCTGCTCGCCGGCGGCGTCCTCACCCAGGCGGTCAGCTGGCACTGGATCTTCTTCATCAACGTCCCGATCGGCATCCTGACCTTCGTCCTCGGGCGGTTCCTGATCAACGAGACCACTCGGATCGGCCTCGGACGTGGCATCGACGTGGTCGGCTCGCTGCTCGTCACCGCCGCGCTGATGTTGATCGTCTACGCAATCGTCAAGGTGACCGAGTACGGCTGGCTGTCAGCCCACACGCTCGGCTTCGGCGGAGCGGGGCTCGCGCTGCTCGCGGTGTTCGTGGCGGTCGAGTCGCGACTCGCCAATCCGATGTTCCCGCTGCGCATCCTGCGCGTCCCGGGCCTCGCGGCCTCGAGCGTGGTGCGGGGCTTCCTGGTCACCGGAATGTTCTCGACCTTCCTGCTCGGCGTGCTGTATCTGCAGCACGTGCACGGCTACGGAGCGCTTCAGACCGGCCTGGCCTTCCTGCCGCTGACGCTGATGCTCGGGCTGCTCTCGCTGGGAGTCACCGCCCGTCTGATGGAGCGCTTCGGCGCGACGCGAGTGCTGCTCGCCGGACTGGTCTCGATCACCGGCGCGCTCCTACTCCTCGCGCGGATACCCGCCCACGCCGCGTACATCCCCGCGATCTTCGGTCCGTTCACGCTGCTCGGACTCGGTGCGGGCCTGTCCTTCCTGCCGCTGACCTCGATCGCGATGGCCGACGTGCCGATCGCCGACGCGGGACTCGCGTCCGGGATCGTCAACGCCTCGCTGCAGATCTCGGCGGCGATCGGGATTGCCGCGCTCGGGACGGTGGCAGCCGAGCGGACCCACGTGTTGACGGGGCTGGGACAGCAGCACCTGCAGGCTCTTACCGGCGGGTTCCATCTCGCCTGGGCGATCGGCGCCGCCGCGGTGGCGGTCGGCGCCCTGGTCACGCTCGTGTGGCTGCGCCCGCGCGCACGCCCCGACGAAGTGATCCGGCTCGAAGAGGAGCCGGCCGAGTTCCAACTGGAGGCAGCATGAAGAAGCCAATTACCGAAGCCCAAATCCGGCGAGCGCAGGATCTGTCGCACGGCCGACAGCCGCTCCGCCTGGAGATCGGGCGCCGGCGTAAGCGGACCCACGCCGGCACCGACAAGTTCGTGACCGAAGTCCGCCACGGCAACGCGACCGCGCTGGTCGTCCCGTGGTCGGCCGAGCGCCTCGACACACCCGAATCCGTGCTGGCACCGGGACTGTCGCGAGGTGTCGAGGCCATCGCCGCGTAACTACACGCGCGGGGGGGATCTGCCGATTAACAAGCGGAACCGACCGCACGCCGTCGTCAGATGCCCCCCGCCTTCATCGCCCGCCAGCCGATCTTCAACCACAAGCTCCAGGTGGTCGGCTACGAGTTGCTCTTCCGCGGTCGTGGCCACGCCGCCGGCGCCCAGATCGACGACGCCGAGGTGGCGACCGCCACCGTCGTGCTCAACACCCTCACCGAGCTCGACATGGACCGGATCGTCGGCCACAAGACGGCCTGGGTCAACGTCTCCCGGGAGTTCGTCGTGGGCGGGCTGGTTCACGCCGTCCCGCCCAGCGTGGTCGGCCTCGAGATTCCCGAGCACGAGCACTTCGACGACGAGATGATCAGCGCGCTGCACGAGCTCAAGCGCGCCGGGTACAAGCTGGCGCTCGACGACTTCCGCTACCGCGACGGGTCCGCGGAGCTCCTCGACCTGTTCGACGTCGTCAAGCTCAGCATGCCGGAGCTGGGCCGTCAGGGGATGCGCGACCTGGCCGAACGGCTGCGCCCGTACGACGGCAAGGTGCTCGGCGACAAGCTCGGCACCCAGCCCGAACACGAGATTTGCATCGCGCTCGGCTTTCACCTGTTCCAGGGCTACTTCTTCTGCCGGCCGTCGGTGGTCGGCACGCGCGGCATCGCCGCCAACCGGCTGGCGCTGCTGCAGGTGGTCGCCGCGCTCAACGATCCGGCGGCCGAGCTGACCGACGTCGAGCAGCTGATCGCCCGCGACGTGGCGCTCAGCTTCCGGCTGCTGCGCTACGTCAACTCGGCCTACTTCGGCCTGCGCGGGGACGTGCGCTCGATCGGCCAGGCACTGGCGCTGCTCGGGCTCGAGAACGTCAAGCGATGGGCCACGCTGAGCACGCTGGCCAGTATCGACAACAAGCCGACCGAGCTCACGCTCACGGCCCTGATCCGGGCCCGATTCTGCGAGCTGGCCGGCGGTCAGCTCGGGATCGCCTCCCCCGCCGAGTTGTTCACCCTCGGGCTGTTCTCGGTGATCGACGGCATGATGGACGCACCGATGCACGATGTGGTGGCCTCGCTTCCGCTGGCCGAGGACATGCGCGAGGCGCTCGTTCGCCGGTCCGGGAAGATGGGTCAGCTGCTCGACTGCGCGACCGCCCTCGAGACCGGCGAGGACGATCCCGCGACCGCGGTCGTCAAGCGCGCCGGCGAGGTCTACCTGGAGGCGCTGATGTGGGCCAACGCCGCCGCTGAATCGCTGTTCGGGGAGCCCGCACCGGCGCCGTCGCGAGCGCGCGCCGGCCGCAGCGCCACCGCTCCCGCCAAGGCCCCCGCCCGCAAGCGGGCACTGCTGGCCGGGCCGCCGGCCCGGAGCATGCCGCCCCCGGGCGCCGACGAGCCCTCCGTCCCGGCCGTCTCGACGGTCAAGCTCGGGCTGTTCGCACGGGTCTGGGCGAGGTGCCTGGCGCTATTCGGGCGCCGCGCCAGCGAAGCGCGGGCCTAGCCGCCGGACGGCAGGTCGATCGTGGAGGTCGGCGCCGTGACCGAGATCGTGTCGTTGAAGTGGTCGAAGGTCAGGTGGCCGCCGTCGGAGCCGGTCTTGGCCAGCTGGACCGGGTAGGGCTTGCCCGTGGCGGCGACGTACAGCGTCCCCTCGCCGCTCTTGACCGCCACCACCTTCTGGCCCGCCACCGTGCTCGTCGCGCCGGTCTTGAGCTTGCCGTGCGGTTTGAGCAGCTGAGCGAACAGCTGATGGATGTCGGTCAGCTTGGCGATCGAGGCGAACTGTCCGCTGGCCGGCGTCCGCAGCCACTTTCCGTTGAGCGCCTTCGCCGCGGCGGCCGGCGCGCCCGCCTTCTCCCACACCGCTGCGGGGGCCTTCAGGTAGGCGTACTTGCCCAGGCCGACCAGCTCGAAGGCCAGACCGTTCAGCGTGATCTGCCCCCGACCGCCCACGCCGTCGAGCAGGTGCAGGTCGAGGTCGATGTGCTGGCCGCCCGAGTCGATCGAGCCCGCGGCGTGCACCGACTTGAGGCTGTTGGCCGCTCCCTGGGTCGAGTTGAGGATCGTCTGCGGCGACTCGGAAGCCAGGCCGCTCGTCGAACTCGAGGAGGAGCTGCCGCAGCCGGCCAGGGCGAGGGCGATCAGTCCGGCAGTTAGGCACGCAAGCAACCGAAGGGTCATCGGTGCGCAGCGTAGACGAGTTCGGCGCGGTTGGCCTCACTGCGGGTGGCGTACGCTCTGGCGCCTGAACCATCCTGCCTGGCTCGACGCCTCGGAGCTCCGCATCGGCCTGGGCTGCATGCGCATGTCGACCGAGGCCGACCGCGACGACGAGCTCGCCGGCGAGACGATCGCCGCAGCGCTGCAGGCCGGGATCACCGTGTTCGACACCGCGCACGCGTACGGCCGCAGCGAGTCGGAACTCGGCCACAACGAGCGGCTGCTGGCGCGGGCGTTGTCGGCCGCGGGCGCCCGTGGGCGGATCGTCAGCAAGGGCGGCATGACCCGCCCGGGCGGCGCCTGGGTCCCGGACGGTCGCGCGAAGGCGATCCTGCGCGACTGCGAGGCGAGCCTGACCGCGCTCGACGGCCTCCCTATTGACCTGTACCTGATCCACGCGCCCGACCACCGGACGCCGTGGCGCACCACCGTCCGCGCCCTCGCGCGCCTGCTCGACGAGGGCCTGGTGGCGCGGGTCGGGGTTTCCAACGTCAACCGCGACCAGCTCGACGAAGCGCTCGCCCTCGCCCCGATCGCCGCCGTCCAGGTGGCGCTGAGCGTGCACGATGATCGCGCGCTGCGCGGCGGAGTGGTCGAGCGCTGCGAGGAGCTCGGGATCGCGCTGATGGCGCATTCGCCGCTGGGCGGACCGGGCCGCGCTGGCCGACTCGGCCGCCGCGCCGATCTTGCCGAGGCCGCCGACGCCGCGTCGGCCACCCCGGCCGAGGCGGCGCTGGCCTGGCTGCTCGACGTCTCGCCCGCTGTCGTCGCGATCCCGGGCGCCCGGCGCCCCGAGAGCGCCCGCTCCGCGGCCCGCGCCGCGCGCCTGGCGGTTCCGGGTAGCGCCCGCCATCGCGCTCCCGACACCCCACCCGCTCCCTTGGCCGAGGGGGAGGTCGTGCTGATCATGGGCATCCCGGGCGCCGGCAAGACGCGCGTCGCAGGCGAGTACGCCGCGCGCGGCTACGTCCGCCTCAACCGCGACGAGCGCGGCGGCGCGCTGCGCGAGCTCGCCGAGGAACTCGAGCGCCGGCTCGACGCCGGCGAGCGGCGAGTCGTCCTCGACAACACCTACCTCAGCCGGTCCGCGCGCAGCTACGTGCTCGACGCAGCGCGACGTCACGGCGTGCCGGTGCGCTGCGTCTGGGTCGAGACCCCCTTGGTCCAGGCCCAGGTCAACCTCGTCCTGCGGCTCCTCGATCGCTTCGGGACGCTCCCCACCCCCGAGGAGCTGCGCGAGCTCGCCCGGCATGAGCCGGGGCTCCTCGCCCCGACCCGGCAGATGCGCACGCTGCGCGAGCTCGAGGCGCCGTCCACGGACGAGGGATTCGCGAGCGTCGAGACGCTCCCGTTCACGCGCGCACCGGCGTCCGACACGACGCGCGCCGGCGTGTTCGTCGCCGCCGCGGTGCTCGATCACCCGGGATGGGAGCAGGCGATCGCCCAGGGCGACCCGGGCGCGCCGCATCTCGTCTTCGACTGGCGGCCGGACGGCGCGCCCGAGGACCTCGCATCCGGCGTGGCGCAACTGAGCGCGGCGATCCCCGGACCGGTCGAGCCCGGCCTCTGCCCCCACGGCGCCGGCGCGCCGATCTGCTGGTGCCGCCCTCCCCTCCCCGGGCTCCCGCTCGCCTTCGCTCGCGCGCACGGCCTCGATCCGGCCCGCTCGACCCTCATCGGTACGTCGCGAGCGCACCGCACGTTGGCCGCCACCCTGGGCGCCCGCTACCTCGAGACGTGACCGAGCTCAACGGCCGTCGCGACCCCGCTCGCGCCACTGCTCGACGCGAATCGCCCACCGTTCGTGGTCGCGCCAGCGCCCGCCGATCTTCAGATAGCGCTCCGAGAATCCCTCGCGCACGAAGCCGGCGCCGCGCACCAGCGCGATCGACGGCAGGTTGCCCGGCTGGATGTTCGCCTCCAGCCGATGCAGGCCGAGGTCGTTGAACGCGCGCACCATGACCAGCTCGAGCCCCTCGCGCATGTACCCCCGCCCCTCATACCCGGCCACCGCCGCGTAGCCCAGGAATGCGCTCTGGAACAGCCCCCGGACGATCTCGTTGACGTTGATGAACCCGGCCAGGGCCCCGTCCTCGATCCGGCACACCAGCCCGGGCTCGAACCGGTCGTCCTCGACGCACCGGAGCAGACGGTCGAACGTCTCGTCGGTCGCGGCGGGCAGCCAGGGGCGGTGGAGCTTGCGGCTCGAGCGCATCGCGGCGAGATACGCCTCGCGGTCCGCCGGCGTCGGCGATCGCACCAGCACGCACGCGCTCGTCGATCTCCGGGGATTCATGGCAGTGCGTCCGCTACCGCACGCGGTGGTCATCGCGCCGCAGCGCGTCGGTGAACCGCCGCGGGACGGCGGCGTCTTCGCCCTCCTCCCACAGCGTCACGACCACGAGTTCGTCTCGATCCTGGCGACACACGTACACGAGGTCGCGGCGCTGCTCGTCGCGCACCAGGATCGTCCCGCCGCGGTCGGGCTCGACCCGGCCGGCGGCGTACGCGCGCGCCACCGCCGATGCGATATCGGCCTTCGCGTCCAGTGTGCCTCGCACCCGTTGGCGGAAGCGCTCGGCCGCGTGATCGGTTACCGCGACCAGCATTGGCGGCGACCCTACTACACCCCCTGAGCGCCGGAGCCACGGACCGAGCGCGCCACCTGCAGCAGCGCGTAGGTGTCCGCCACCGGCCCGAGGTGCCCGAGCTTGTCCGGATTGACGATCGAGCTCATGCCGACGATCTCGCCGCCCGAGATGTCGAGCGCCCACACCCCGATCAGGCGATCGTCGCCGTCGAGCAGCAACCCACCCGGCGTCCCGTTGACCTCGACGGTGCGCAGCGACACGCCCGGGATGCGGGCCGCCATCCGGGTCCAGTTCAGGATCGCCCTGGCCACGCGACCCCGACCGCGCAGCGGGCGCGCCAGCGCTGGCGCCTTGCCGCCCCCGTCGCCGGTGAGCACCACGTCGTGCGCCAACAGCGCCTCGAGCCCGGCCAGTTCCCCGTCCTGCACCGCGGCGAAGAACCGCCGCGAGAGCTCCTCGCGCTGCTCGCGGGAGCTCTGAAAGCGCGGCCGGCGCTGCTCCAGGTGCCCCCTGGCCCGGCTCGCCAGCTGTCGCACGTTGTCCTCGTTCTTGCCGACGATCCCGGCGATCTCGTCGTACCCGTAGTCGAACACGTCCCGCAGCAGGATCACCGCGCGCTGCTCGGGCGACAGGCTTTCGAGCAACACGAGCATCGCCAGCGACAGCGAGTCCGCCATCTCGGCGTGGCGTGCCGGGTCGTCCTCGCCATCGGTCAGGATCGGCTCGGGCAGCCAGTCCCCGACGTAGCGTTCCCGTCGCGCGCGGGCCGAGCGCAGCTCGTCGATGGCGAGTCGGGTGGTCACCGTGGCCACGAAGGCGCGCGGCGAGTCGATCCGCTCGCCCGCCTCGAGCGAGCGGTGCACTCGCAGTAGCGCCTCCTGAACCACATCCTCGGCCTCGCTCACGCTGCCGAGCATCCGGTACGCGATCGCGAACGAGCCCGGCCGCAGCTCTCCAAGCAGCTCCTCATGTTCGGGGCCGCTCACGCCGCGAACCCCTCACGCCAGCTGGGATGCGCCGGCCGCCAACCGAGCTCGCGCTTGGCCTTGGCGTTGGACGCGCCGCGGATCTCGGTCATCATCACCGCGCCGGCCTCCCCGGCGAACAGACGGCCGATCAGCCTCGGCACGCGTCGCGGGGCGGGCGCGCCGATCTGCTGCGCCAGCGCTGGCAGCCACTCGGCCACCGGGGCGGGGTCGTCGTCCACGACGTTATAGATACCTCGCTGGCCGTACTCGATCGCCGCCACCGTCGCGTCGGCGGCGTCCGCCACATGGACGAACGACCACAGCCCGCCGCCATCGCCGACCACCGGGAACTTGCGCTTCCGGATCATCTCGAGCTGCTCGCTGCCGGGCTCCATGGACGTCCCCGGACCATAGAACGCGCCGTAGCGCAGCACGATCCCCTCCGTCCAGTCGGCTCCGAGGACCGCCTCCTCCAGGTGGCGGATCGCCGCCAGCGACTCGCGCATCCGGCGGGGCGGGGCCGGGTCGAGCGGATCGTCCTCGCTCTTGACCGGGCCGCCGACGCGCGCGTACGGCCACGCCGCGTAGCTCTGGGCGACGAACCGTCGCACCCCGACGGCGTGGCCGGCCGACAGGAGATGGTCGGTTCCCTCGGTGCGCAGGCGGTTGGTCAGCGCGAAGGTGCGGTCGAACCGGCGGGGGTCGAACGCGGTGATCGCGGTGAGTTCGTGGACGATCACCTCTGGCTCGGCCTCGCCCACCGCCTTGGCCACCTGGTCGGGATCGAGCGCGTCGGCCACCACCGGCTGCGCACCGAGGTCCCACAGCTCCGCTCGCTTGGACTCGGTCCGCGTCATGCCGACCACGCGGTGGCCCGCCTCGATCAGTCGGGGGACCAGTTGCCGGCCCATCACGCCTGTGGCGCCGGCCACGAAGACTTTCATTTCGGCTCCTCTCGTCGAGGGTTGTTTGCCCCTCTTGACGGGGCAGCCGCGGCCGCTGTGACAGTCGTGGATGTGTAACCCCGCCGCAATCGGAAAGCATTCGACTGGATGTCTGAATCGAATGGCTCTCTGGCTGCGAGCGTCGACCGCCTCGTCGGCGACGGCGTCGAGGCGGCGGTGCGCGCCAAGCACTCCCACCGCCTGCGCCGCCTCGGCTGGCACCGCGCGATCGACCCGCCGGCCGGCGCGGTCTGGGCGTCGGGCGACCCGCCGCCCCGCTCGGGCTGCTCACTTGACGTGTTGATCGACGGGGCGGACGCGTTTCCCGCCATCGCCGAGGCGATCGAGCACGCGCGCGACTACGTCCACGTGACTGGGTGGCACGTCGCGCCGTATTTCGAGCTGGTGCGCGGCTCGCGGAGCGTCGCGCTGGGAGAGCTGCTGGCCGAGGCCGCCGAGCGGATCGACGTCAGGGTGCTCGTGTGGGCGGGTGCGCCCGTGCCCGCCTTTCACCCCACCCGCAAGGAGGTGCGCGAAGGGATCGAGGAGCTGACCCGCGGCACCCGGATCCGCTGCGAGGCCGACCCGCGCGAGCATCCCTTCCACTGCCACCACGAAAAGACGGTGATCGCCGACGGCGAGGTCGCGTTCGTGGGTGGCATCGACATGACCGATTACGCGGGCGATCGCTTCGACACGAGCGACCATCCAGCGCGCCGGCGCCTCGGCTGGCACGACGTCGGCACCCGCGTGCGCGGGCCGGCGGTCGCCGACGTGCACGATCACTTCGCGCTGCGCTGGCGCGAGCTGACCGGCGAGTCGCTGGAGCGGCCGGCGGACCCGGCGGCCCCTGCCGGCGAGCACACCGTCCAGGTCGTCCGGACGGTCGCCGAGAGCATGTACGACGCCGTCCCCACCGGGGACTTCCGGATCCTCGAGAGCTACATGCGCGCGATCCGCAGTGCGCAGCGGTTCGTGTACCTCGAGAACCAGTTCCTGTGGGCGCCTGAGATCGTCGACCTGCTCGCGGACAAGCTCCGCCACCCGCCGTGCGACGAGTTCCGGATCGTGGTCGTCCTCCCGGCGAAGGCCAACAACGGCCACGACGACACCATGGGCCAGCTCGGCGTGCTGGTCGGCGCCGACGACGACGCCGGCCGGCTGCTCGCCACGACGATCCGGTCTCTGTCCGGCCATCGTGACGACCGGCTGTACGTCCACGCCAAGGTGGGGATCGTCGATGACCGGTGGCTGACCGTCGGCTCGGCCAATCTGAACGCCCACTCGTTGCTCAACGACACCGAGATGAACGTCGTGACCGACGACCCGGGTCTCGCGCGCGAGACCCGACTGCGACTGTGGTCCGAGCACCTCGGCGTCGACGTCTCGGGCGAGGACCCGCACGCGGTCGTGGATGAACGCTGGCGCCCGATCGCGTTCGAGCAACTCGAACGGCTGCGCGCCGGCGCACCGCCCTCGCACCGCCTGCTGGCGCTGCCCGGCCTGTCCCGGCGCTCGCGCCGGCTACTCGGCCCCCTCGTCGGATTGCTCGACGACGGCTGACTCTGGGCCGCCTGCGGCGGCGTCCGTCGGATGAGGCGCGGCAGGCCGTTAAGGCGAGGCACGGATGCCGAGCGGGCCGTCGCCGCGACCGCCGGGGACCCCATCCTGACCCTGCTCGCGCACCCACTGACCGATCAGTCCCCGCAGGTGGGCGACGAACCGCTCCTGCTCGTGGACCGGATACGTCGCGCGTACGGTGTCCACCAGCAGGCGATCGAAGTCGTTCGAGTCGACCCAGTCGAGCACGAGCTCGTCCACGTGCGCCAGCCGGCTGGCGCAGAAGTCGTGGTAGCGATCGGTCTCGAAGTGCTCGTCGGCCATGCGCCGGTACGCCGCGAGCTTCTCCTCGTAGGAGAGGTCCTCGCGATCGCCGACCTCGAAGTAGCTGCGCGTGTCGAGGTCGAGCCGCGGGCGCCGCCCCGTCACCAGGCAGAACGTGCACCACTTGAGCAGCGTCTTCATCGCCCACGGGAAGTAGTAGTGCAGGCTCGTCAGCGCAACGTCGGGTGAGGCGTTGGCGTAGTCGATCGGGTGGACCTCCTCGCCGCGCACCAGGCACTCGCACGAGTTGAACTCCCACCGGAAGAACGCGTTGACGAGCCGGCTGATCGTCAGCACCTCGTCCCCGAGGCCGGGCGTGAGGAAGCCGTGGGCGACCTCGTAACGCTCGTGCATCGGCCGGTCCGGGCGGAACTTCATGACCATCGTCTCGGGCCCGATCGACAGCGAGCGCGCGAACACGTCAAAGCCCTCCACCGACGCCTGCAGGTGCATGATCCGCTGCCCCGAGGCGTCATAGGCGCGCTTCAGCTCCTCGCGGTCGCGGACGCGGCTGACCCCGATCCACTGCCCGCCGTCGTACGGCTTCATGAACAGCGGATAGCCGATCTGCTCGGCGATCGCGGCCAGGTCGAACGGCTGGTTGTACTTGGCCGCGGTGTACTGGAAGCGCGAGTTCTCAGGCGGGTCCTTGTGCGGGACCATCACGGTCGGCGGCACCTTGAGGCCGAGGCGGATCATCGCGCAGTACGCCGCGTGCTTCTCCATCGCCTGGAACGTGAACGGGCTGTTCAGCAGGTACACGTCGTTCATCAGGGCGACCTTCTTCAGCCACTCGCGCGGGACGTAGTACCAGTAGGCCAGGCGGTCGATCACCAGCTCGTACGTCGGGCGGTCGCGCAGGTCGAACGGCTCGATCGTGATCCGCTCGGTGGCGATCCGGTGGCGGTGACCCGACGCGTCGGTGATCACCCCGAGCCGCGAGACCAGCGTCTCGAACGCGCGCGGCCAGTCCTCCTCGGTCCCGAGCAGCAGGCCGATCAGGTGGGTGGTCTCGGTCATCAGCGTGCAGTCCCCTCCACTAACAGAAGCGTGGCAGGTGATGGGCGAGCTGGGCGCGCCACCAGGGCCAGTCGTGCGCCACGTCATGCCCCCACACGTCCAGCTCGTGCCGGAGCCCCTTGTCCGCGAGCAGCGCCGCGAACCGTCGCGTCGACTCGAGCGCGCCGGTGGTGTCCTCCCACTGCCCCTGTCCGCAAACTAGAAGCAGGCTCAGCCGCCCGCGCAGCCAATCCAGGTGGTCGCCGTTCATGTGCGCGACGTAGTCCATGGGGTTGTTGAAGTACGTAGCGTCGCCGCGCTCCCCCCACGCGCCCCACGTGCCCGGGTCGTAGCTGCCCGACAGGCAGATGGCGAGCGGGAAGATGTCCGCCCGCTTCAAAGCGAAGTTGGCGGCGTGGAACGCGCCGAGGCTGGCGCCGCACGCGATCAGCTCGCTCGCGCCACCGCAGTCGTTGCGGATCCACGGCACCACGTCGTTCAGAATCCACCCCTCGTACACGCCGTGCCGGCGGGCGCGCTCCTCGAGCGGGATGCCGCGGTCCGACCACGTCTCGCGGTCGAACGAGTCCACGCAGTACAGCTTGACCCGCCCGGCCGCGAGCAGGTCGCCGATCGCCCCGACCATCCCATGGCGCTCGAACTCGCCGGCGTCGCCCCCCTCGGTCGGAAAGGCCACTACCGGGCGGCCCCAGTGTCCGTAGACCGCCACTCCGTTCATCGCCCCGGCCACAGTCCCGCCAGCAGTCGCGTCAGATGCGGGTCGAGCGCCTCGCGCCAGGTCGTCCAGTCGTGGCCGCCGGTGGTTTCGGCCAAACTCGCGGGATAGCCCTGGCCGGACAGCGCGGCCGCCATCAGCCGGTTGTTGTGGACGTTCTCTTCCGCGGCGCCGCACGTCATCGCCACCGGGACCGGATCGTCGTGACCGGGTTCCCGCAGCACGCCCCGGACGTAGCGCACGATCCGACCGTAGCGCGCAAAGGCCGACTCGTGGCGGTCGAAGCGGGGCACAAAAAAGCTGCCGGACTGCAGGAACAGGCCGGCGAACGTCCCGGGCCGGGAGCGCTGGGCCTGGAGCATGGCCAACGCGCCGAGACTCGCCCCCATGCCCACCGGCGGCCCGGACACCTCGATGTGCTGGGCGATCGCCGGCACGATCCGCTCGCACAGCGCCCGCCCGTAGTGGGCCGACGCGGAGTACCACTCGTTCCTGTCCCCGGGCGGTAGCAACGCCAGCCGGAACGGCGCAACCGCGCCCCACCGGATCACGGTGGCGGCGTAACGCGTGAGCCTGGCCTGTGCGTCGTACTCGGGGCCGTCGTGGGCGAGGAGCAGCGGCAGCCTTCCCTGGCCGGGCGACCACACCCGGATCGAGACCGGCCGCCCGAGCACTCGCACCGCGACTTGCTCCGAGCGCATGCGCAAGCTGTCGGGCACGGCGCGAAGGTACGCGATACGGTCCGCGGGTGGGCTATTCGGTCGTGCACGTCGAGGACATCGAGCCCGCCGGCCGGGGCGGCGCGATCCGCTTCGTGCGCAGCGCGCTCGGCGTCGAGGCGTTTGGCATCAACTGGTTCGAGATCCCACCGGGCGCCCGCGGCCACGAGCACGACGAGGCCGATCCGGCCAGGAGGAGGTCTCGGTCGTCGTCCGCGGGAGCGGGCACTGGCTGATCGACGGCTCCGAGGTCCCGGTCCGAGTGGGCAGCTTCGTCCGCTTCGATCCCGGCTCCACCCGCTGCGCCGTCGCGGGCCCCGACGGCTTGACGTTCGTCTCGGTCGGCGCCCGCCCCGGCGCCTACGAGCCCCGCGGCCCCTTCTAGCCGCCACGCCATGCATAACCTGCCATTCAAGCCGGAGCGCCGGCATCGTGGCAGGTTGCGCACGTGGGGCATCCATAACATGCCTCGCTCGGCCAGGACCGGGGCGTCTGGCAGGTTATGCACGACGCCCCACCGCACTTTCTATATATACATCTATATAGAGCTATATGTATATGGGTTCTGAGGGTCCAGGGGTTCTAGAGGAATAGGGTCATGTAGGCGCTGTTGGGGCTGGGGCGGTAGTCGGCGAACGGCTCGCACGCCACGAAGCCGGCGCCGGCGTACAGCGACCGCGCCGGCGCGAACGCCGCCATCGATCCCGTCTCCAGACTGACGCGCCGGTAGCCGTCGGCGCGCGCCATCGCGATCAGGTGCTCGAGCATCCGCCGGCCGGCGCCGCGGCCCCGCTCCGACGCCACCGTGTGCATCGACTTCACCTCGGCGTGGTCGGCGTCCAGCCGCTTGAGCGCCCCGACGGCGATCAGGGCACCGTCGCGGCGCAGGCTGAAGAACCTGACCGCCGGACCGGCCAGCTCGTCGACGTCAAGCGCGTGCGCGTCCTCGGGTGGCGTCTGGCCCCGGGCGAAGGTCAGGTGGACCTCGAGCAGCCGGCGGACGTCCGCCGCGCGCGGATCGTCAAGCGCGATGTCGCCGTCGAGCATGGAAGGCAGTATGGCCACGAGCCGCATTACCTCAAGAGTCCGCCCATGCCCGCCGATCAACGCGGTGAACGTTGTCCGATCGCTGACCTGGAAGGGCTGGGTGTCGAGGTTGAGGAAGTCGAAGGGGCTGGTCGAGCGCTGTCTGAATCCCGCCGCAGGGCTGATCGGACGGCTGCGCTACTCGCAGAAGTTCCTGTTGATCGGGTTGGTGCTGATCGCACCGCTCGTCTACGTCGTCGTCTCCTATCTCGGAGTCCAGAGCCGTGACACCGCGTTCGCGGTCAAGGAGCAAGTGGGCGTCGTTTACCTCCGGCCCGCGACCCAGCTGCTCGACCGAGTGGTGAACGCCCGCGCCGTCGCCGTGCGCGTCGCCGCGCACCAGAGCGATCCCGCATCGCTGGCCAAGGCCCGCGCCGACGTCGAGCAGGCCGTCGCGCAGGTGGACGACGCGCACGACGCGGGCGCCACCCTGGGGCTGACGAGTCAGTGGGCCGCGCTGAAGCGAAGCATCCGGACGGTGACCGCCGCGCCCATCAGCACCCCGGCCAAGGCCCTGGCCGATTACGACGCCCTCACCACCCGCGTCGAGGCGCTGATCGCCGCCGACGGCAACAACTCGAACATGATCCTCGACCCCGACAACGACGCTTACTACGTGATGGACGCGGTGCTCAACCGCGTCACGCTGCTGCTCGACACGAGCGGGCAGGCGGGCGACCTCCAGACCGTGATCGCCGCCGGGGGCCGGGCGACGCTGGCCAAGCGCCTCGAGCTCGAGGACCTCAAGGGCACGATCCTGACCACCCTCTCGAACTCCGACCCCGACTACGCCAGCGCGTTCGCCAACACGCATTACACCCAGATGAAGAGCCTGCTCGCCGCACCCCTGGCCGCGTTCGACGGTTCGCTCGGGGCCGTCACGTCTCAGCTTTCAAGCGGGGTCTACGGCAAGCTCGACGGCGCCAAGGCCGGGCGCCTCGGCGCGGCCGCGCAGGCGAACGGAATGGCGCTCGACCGCGCGACACTGCCGGTGATCGACCACCTGCTCTCGGCCCGGATCGCCAAATTCGACGCGGCCTCCAAGCGCACCGAGGTGATCTCGCTGCTCGCCGTGCTGATCGCGCTGTACCTGTTCGCCGGCTTCTACCTGTCGGTGCGCCGCTCGCAAACCGCGATCCTCGACGGCCTCGAGGGCCTGCGCGACAACGGCACCGACCCGCTCGCCCAAGGTCTCGACGCGATGGCCACCGGCGACCTGACCGGGACAATCGATCGCGACAGCCCGCCGATCCAGGCCACCACGCGCGACGAGCTCGGACTCCTCGCCGCCGCCGTGGACGGGATTCGCGAACGCGTGCTTGCCTCGATCGGCTCGTTCAACGCCATGGCCGAGCAGCTGCGCTCGATGCTGGGCGAAGTCGCGAGCTCGGCCGTCGCGGTCAGCGCCGCCTCCGGTCAGGTCTCCTCGACCTCGGGCGAAGCCGGCCAGGCGACCACGGAGATCGCTCACGCGGTCGGGGACGTCGCCCACGGCGCGGAGCGCCAGGTCAGCATGGTCGAGGACGCGCGCCGGGCCGCCGACGAGGTGGTTCAGGCCATCAGCGAATCGGCCGCCAGCGCGCAGCTGACCGCGCAGGCGGGTCAGGAGGCCCGGCAGGCCGCCGGCGAGGGCGTCGCCGCCGCCGCACAGGCCAACGCGGCGATGGAGTCTGTCCGCGACTCCTCGCATGCCGTGTCCGACGCGATGGCCGACCTGGCGGCGAAGTCCGAGCAGATCGGGGAGATCGTGCAGACGATCACCGGCATCGCCGAGCAGACCAACCTGCTGGCGCTGAACGCCGCCATCGAGGCGGCGCGCGCCGGCGAGCAGGGCCGCGGGTTCGCGGTGGTGGCCGAGGAGGTGCGCAAGCTCGCCGAGGAGTCGCAACAGGCGGCGGCGCAGATCTCGGGGCTGATCGGCGCGATCCAGGCGGAGACGACCAAGACCGTGGCGGTGGTCCAGGAAGGCGCCCGCCGCACCGAGGAGGGCGCCGGCGTCGTCGAGGAGACGCGCCGGGCGTTCGAACGGATCGGCGCCGCCGTCGAGGACATGACCGCGCGGATCGAGCAGATCGCCGCCGACTCCGAGCGCACGGCGGCCGAGGCCAACCGGATGCAGGTCAGCATCACCGAGGTCGCCGCCGTGGCCGAGCAGTCCTCGGCCTCAGCCGAGCAGGTGTCCGCTTCGACCGAGGAGACCGCCGCCGCCACGCAGGAGATCAACGCCTCGGCCGAGGAGCTGAACCGCACGGCCGAGACGCTCGAGCAGCTCGTCTCCCGGTTCCGGCTGTCGAGGTAGCGCCGCCGCTCAGTGGCTGGCGACGGTCACCTTCGACATCACCACGTTGGTCGTCGGCCCGCCGTCGCCAGGCGGGTTGGTTGGCAACGCGCCGATCCGTTCGACGACCCCGATGCCCGAGACGACATGGCCGGCCACCGCGTACTGCGGGGGGAGCCCGACGTTGGCCCCCGTGACGACGAAGAACTGGCTGCCAGAGGCGCCGGAAGGGTCGGTCTGAGTCTTGGCCATCGCCACGACCCCGCGGACGTACTGCGTGCCGGGCAGCGGGGCCTCGACCACGGTGTAGCCCGGACCGCCGCTGCCGTTCCCGAGCGGGTCGCCGCCCTGGATCACGAAGCCGGCCGCCACCCGGTGGAAGGTCAGTCCGTTGTAGAAGCCGCGCCCTACGAGATAGTCGATCGAGGCCGACGTCTTGGGCGAGTGCTTGACGTCGAGGTCGAACGCGAACGTCCCACAGTTCGTGACCACGGTGACCGTGTAGGTGCGACTCGGGTCGAGGCTCCGTTTCGGCGCCGAGAGGTGCTGGGGCCCCTTGGTCGCCGGCGCCGGCACCGTGCGACAGCCCGCCGGCGAGGCGGACGCCGAACCTGACGGAGCAGCCGCCGCCGTGCTCGTCGACGAGCCGGCGGCGGTGCTGGTGGTCTGGGTTTGGGAGCTATGGGTGGTGCTGCTTCCGCAGCCCGCGGCTCCCAGGACGACGAGGACGGCCAGGCAGGCTCTGCGCACGGGCGCCAAGCAAAGCAGATCGCCTCACTGCGAGGAGCCGAAGCTCTGAACCTCACCGTGGCCGGCGCCGGGGCCAAACCCGCTCATGCTGCCGCTGCTCCGGTAGCCCCTCGAGCCCGAGCGGGCGCCACCGGGCACAGGCGGCTGGCTCATGTCGAAGGTCTGGGTGATCACACCGCTCCGGGTGGTGAGCTGCGCGGACTTGATGTCGTGCGAGCCCGGCCACCAGGCGATGAACCAGCCGTTGCCCACCGTCGCCTGAACGCCCGACCCGTCATCGAGCCCCGGGGCGGCGCCACCGGGACGGAAAGGTTGCCTGGCGCCGGCTTACAGCCGCTTGATCCGCCAGTAGTTCGTGTCGCCGTCGTCGCCCGGCGGCCGGAAGTGCAGGCGCCACAGGACCGGCACGAGCAACACGCCGACGCCCACCGCGGCAAACGCCTCGTAGGGACTCGAGACGACGACGCGCCAACGCTAAGGATTTGGCGCGCCGCTGCCGAAACTAGGGGCAGATCGTAAGGTGGGCCCCCAGGCTGGAAGGGCCGCGCTTGCGGGGTGAGATTCGGCGCCTCACCGTCCGCCTCCCGATCAACCGTGGCTATCCCAGGCGGATCGGCCGCTCCACCGCCTGCGCCAGGAGCGACTGCCCGGAGTAGGACGGGTGGATCCCGCACGGGGTGCCGGCCCCCACCAGCTGCGTGAGCAGCCCGGCGTTGCATGTATTGCCGCCCGAGTGCGCGGCCGCCGCCGCGAACTCGCCGAATCCGTCTGCGATCACGACGTGGAACGGCGCCGCGGCTGTGTCGATGGTCTGGTTGAGCAGTGAGATCTCCGTGCTCAGGCCCTGGGCGGTGTCGTAGTAGTTGACGATCGCCAGCTGCCCGCGGTAGTGCGCCTTGTTTCGAATCGTCGAGAGAATCGTCTTGACGTTGTTGCTGACCGTCGCGACCACCGTGCCCAACTCGCTGGCGCAGTGATCCGCGGTGGTCTCTTGGCAGACCAACCCGTCGTTGGCGCCGATCATCAGCGACACCAGCCGGACGTCGCGGTGTTTCTTCAGATAGCCGAGCGCGAAGGCAAGCTGCGATCTGGAGTAGCTGACGTGCAACGGGAACATCGCCCGGTAGGCCGGCCCGCCCGGAACCGGCGAGTTCTCACAGCCGTTGCTGTGGGCGCTGGCATCGATGAAGCTCGACGACGTCTCTCCCGGGCACGCTGCGTTCACTGCGTTCAGGTGAAGACCGGATCCGACCAGTTCCGGGTAGCCGAAGAAGCTCGAGGCATCGAGGTAGTTGGGGGTCGGGGCGACCTGTTGCTCCTCGTAGCCGAACGTGACGGAGTCACCGAGCGCGAGATAAGTCGATCCCCGGGTGATCGGCGTGTGCGTCGTGATCGCCGGCTTCATGGGCTTGGGCTCGTGCTTCTTGGCCAGTGCCGGGCCGCTCGTGGCCGCGAATGCGCCGATCGCACAGAGCGCCGCGACCGCGATCACGCGCGCCCGCCTTCCGCCAACAGCAGCGTTCATACCTCTGTCCTCTCTCCCGACTCCGATTGATGTGTCCGTGGTGTGAACGCGCGCGCGGTCATGGAGTTGCGGTCGCCGCCGAACCGTCGGACTAGAATGCAGGGCGTCGCGACCGAGCTTTCGATCAACCGCAGGGACGACGACCGGGGCACGGTGCTGGCGCTGTCCGGCGAGCTGGACGTGGTGTCCGCCCCCGGATTGCAGCAGCACCTCGCCGAGGTGCTGTCCGAACCGCTCAAGCGAGTCATGCTCGACCTGAACGGACTGACGTTCGTCGACAGCGCCGGTGTCAGCGTCCTGATCCGGGCCAAGCAGGCCGCCGAGTCGAGCGGGCGCACGCTGGTTCTGCGCCGCCCCACCGAGCAACTCGAGCGGGTGTTCGCGCTGGTCGGTCTGGCCGACTGGCTGGCCGTCGAGGACTGACCGCGCTCACCCGGCGCCGTCCTTGACAGAGACACCGCGGGTTCACTAGCTTTTGAGTGTGTTCGCGTGGAGGACCGGACGTTCGTATTGCGAACGGTCCGGAACTCTCAAGGCGCAGGGACGCTCGGACGACAACTCCAAATAGGTACGGCTTATGAGAGCCAGATGCTCAGCTGTGGTGCCGGCCCGCCGGCTCGGGCTGAAATGCCCGCCGACGGGGCACCACTGCTGAGCGTGATACCGACCGACTTGAGGGGCTGAGCACAGCAGCGTGGGTCGGCGCCGCCCGTCGTAGCGGGCCCGTGTCGGCTGCCCGCGGCATGAACCGCGCCGGGCGGCGAGCCCGCTTGTAGAGTCGTGCGCCATGCTCGATCTGGACGCATACCTGGCCCGGATCGGGACTGCGGGACGCCCCGGGCTGACCGAGTTGCACCGGGCGCACGTCATGGCGATCCCGTTCGAGAATCTCGACCCCCGCCGCGGGATCCCGGTGTCGCTCGAACTCGACGACCTCGAGCGCAAGCTGGTCCACCAGCGCCGCGGCGGCTACTGCTTCGAGCAGAACCTGCTCTTGAAGGCGGCCCTCGAGGCGCTCGGCGCCGAGTCGGAACTGCTGCTCGCGCGGGTGCGCGTGGGTCGGCCGTCCGGCAGCCCACGCCCCCGCACCCATCTGATCTTGCGCGTACGAGCCGACGGCGCGGAGTGGCACGCGGACGCCGGCTTCGGCCACGGCACCCTGCTCGAGCCGATCCCGTTCGGTCCCGGCGGCGTCCTCGAGCAGTCCGGTTGGCGATTCCGAGTGATCGAGGACGGGCCCGAGTTGGTGCTTCAGACCGCCCAGGGCGGGAAGTGGCTCGATCTGTACGGCTTCCTTCCCGAGCCCGTCCCATTCATCGACGTCGAGACCAGCAACTGGTTCACCTGCACGCACCCGCGCTCGCCGTTCGTCACCGGTCTGATCGTCAGCGCGGTGCGCGACGACGCCACGCGCGTTTCGCTCAGCGACTGGGCGAGCCTGTCGCTTACCGAGGAGACCCCCGCTGGCCGCTCGGTGCGCGTGGTCGAGCCGGACGAGGTCGGCGAGCTGATCGCGACGCGATTCGGCCTCCACGGTTTTGGCGACTGAGCAGCCACTGACGGTCGCGGTCACCGGCCCGACCGGGACGTTCGGCTTCGGGCTGATGCCGCTGCTGCAGGCCGACGCCAGAATCGGTCGTGTCGTCGGCATCGCCCGCCGTCCGTTCGATCCCTCCGCACACGGCTGGAGCAAGCTGGAATACCGGCGTGGTGACGTGCGCGATCCAGAGGCGCTGCGCGACGCGTTCGAGGGCGTCGACGTCGTCGTCCACCTCGCGTTCATGATCACCGGGACCGCGTCCCGGGAGACGATCCGGGCGATCAACGTCGAGGGCACCCTGAACGCGTTCGCGGCGGCGGCAGCCGCCGGAGCCCAGCGGTTCGTGTACGCCTCGTCCGTCGCCGCCTACGGCTTTCACCCCGACAACCCGATCGGCATGACCGAGGATTGGCCGGTCCGCCCGGCCGACCGGTTGTTCTACGCCCAGGAGAAGGCGGAGCTCGAGCGACTCCTGCTCGCCGAGGCGGAAGACCATCCGGAGATCGACCTGTATCTGCTCCGCCCGCCGATCGTGCTGGGCCCGCACGCCGTCGGCGCGAAGGACATCCTGCCCGCCCCGGTCGCGGCCGCCGCGCAGCGGATGTTGGGCGCCGTCAAGCGGACGCCCGTCCCGCTGCCGGTACCCGCGCCGGATCTGCCGATGCAGTTCGTCCACGAGGACGACGTGGGCCAGGCGTTGCTCCGCTGCGTCGTGGCCGACGGACCACCCGGCGCCTACAACATCGCCGGGGATGGAGTCGTCACCGTGGCCGAGGTGCTGCGCGAGCTCGGCCTGACCCCGATCCCCGTCCCGGCCGCGTTGACCCGGGGCGCGGCCCGCGTGGCCGCGCTGTCCGCGCGCGCGCCGTTCATCCCGCCCGCGGCCGAGTGGATCGAGGCGGCGAGCCATCCCGCGATCATGGACACGACCAAGGCGCTGAAACAGCTCGGCTGGCGGCCCCGGTACACCGGGCTCGGGGCGCTTCGCGACACCCTGCGCCGCGACACCTGAAGGATGGACACCGCCGGGTGGTTGCGGGACACTGCGGTTCGTGCTCGGACCCGGGGCTTACAGGCACCGACTCGCGAGGACTCTGAACTCGGCCTACGCCGAGGGCCTTCTCAGCGAGCGGACCCTCGCGCACCGGCTCGACATCCTGTTCGCCAGCGCGCTGATCGATCCCGCGGGCCTGGTCGGAGACCTGTCACGGCGCGGGCCCCGGAGGCAAGTGGGCCGGCGAGTCGTGGCCACGGTGACCGGCTTCGCCCGCCGAACCGTGCGCACCGCGCCTGCGCCCGAGCCCACCATCCTGCTCGCGCTTGACTGGAGCGGCGCGCAAGAGGAGCTGCTGATCGGCCGGCATCCGGGGTGCGACGTGATCATCTCGGCCGCCACCGTGTCCCGACAGCACGCGCAGCTCACCTTCCGCGACGGCGGCTGGATCCTCCAGGACCTCGGCTCGACCAATGGGACGCGGGTCAACGGACAGCCGGTCGGGCGCTGCCGGCTGCGCCCGGGGGATCAGCTCGTGGTGGCCGACCAGCTCCTCCAAGTCGACTGAACGCGACTGCGTGACCCGGACTACGCCACCGCCCGCTCGGCCAGGTGCTGACCAACCTTGCGCTTGACGCGCTGGAGCGCGTTGTCGACCGTCTTGCAGTCGCAGCCGATCCGCCGGCCCACCTCGTCGTAGGAGTGGCCGTCGAGGTACAGGGCCAGCACGCGAGATTCGAGCTCGGACAAGGCCGTCGAGATGCAGGCCACCAGCGCCCGCAGCTCCTCGGAGCTGATCACCTGGTTGACGGGGTCGTGGACCGGCGAGCCGGGGATGATCTCGTCCAGGGTCGGCTCGCCCTCCGAGCCGGCGGTGGCGGAGCTCGAGAACGACACGTACTGGTTCAGCGGCGTGTGCTTGTTGCGGGTCGCCGTCTTGACCGCGGTGATGATCTGGCGGGTGATGCACAGCTCGGCGAAGTTGCGGAAGCTCGACTCGCGGTCGGTCCGGTAGTCCCGGACCGCCTTGTAGAGGCCTACGAGGCCTTCCTGGATCAGATCGTCGGCGTCTCCGCCCGCCAGGAAGTAGGAGGAGGCTTTCAACCGAACGAAACCGTAGTACCGACGGACGATGCAGTCGTACGCGGCGGCGTTTCCCTGTTTCGCCAGGGCGATCAGGTAGCCATCCTCAACCTGAAGTTGAGGGTTCGAATACGGGGACAACCGTGCCACGAAACTCCCTTCTCGACCCTGCCGAAGCGAATGAGGTCAGAAGTCGTGGCGCATACCTCCCCTGGCGCCTATGTACATGACTCGAGCGTGGCCCGGCGGCCGGGCGCACCCTCGGCACAGTAAGGCTCAAGCTCTACTGTACCGTTATCTCCCGCGCGGCAGACTGGCAGAGCGCGACCACGTTGTCAAGCCGGAATGTCTGGAATTCCAGCGGAAGTGGCGGACGGACCCGCTCTACGCGGCGGGCAGCAGCTCCGGGCCGTCGGGCCCGTCGCGCACCACCCAGCCTTGGGCGAGGATCTGCTCGCGCAGCCGGTCGGCCTCGGCGTAGTCGCGCGCGGCACGCGCCAGCTCGCGCGCGTCGCGCAACTCGACGACTCCGGCCGGCACGACGACCTCGACCGAGTCGAGCAGATTGTCGAGCGCGAGCACCGAGAGCATCTCGCGCAGGTCGGCGTCGCCCGTACCCGCCGGGGCTCGGTTGGCCTCCCGAACCCACTCGAACGCGGCCGCGAGCGCCTCGGGGGTGCGGAAATCATCGGCCAGGGCGTCGAAGAACCGCTCGCGCAGCGGTCCTGACCACTCCGGGGACGGCCCAGGGACGAGGCGCCGCCCGGCCTCCTCGAAGCGCCGTACCTGCGCCTGGGCCTCTTCCATCCGCTCGTCGTCGAACTCCACCGGTTTGCGGTAGTCGGTGCCGACGAAGTACACGATCAGCGCGTCGCGCCCGTACCTGTCGAGCGCCTGATGGAGCAGGAAGATGTTGCCGACCGACTTCGACATCTTCGTGTCGTCGAGGCGGACCATGCCGTTGTGGACCCACAGGCGCGCCAGCGGCACTCCGTGGGCGGCGAACGTCTGGGCGAGCTCGTTCTCGTGGTGGGGGAAGATCAGATCGGACCCCCCGCCGTGGATCTCGAAGCCGACGCCGAGAAGCGCCTCGGCCATCGCCGAGCATTCGATGTGCCACCCCGGCCGGCCCCGCCCCCACGGCGCGTCCCACGCCGTGTCCTCGCCCGGCTTCTGGGCCTTCCAGAGCGCGAAGTCGGCCGGGTCGCGCTTGCGACCGGCCCCCTCAACGCCCTCACCCTGGTCCATCTCGTCCAGCGAGCGGTGGGACAGCGCCCCATATTCCGGGTAACTCCGGACCGAGAAATAGACATCGCCGTGCACCGCGTACGCATGCCCGCCCTCGATCAGCGCCCCGATCAGCTCGACGATCTCCTCGATCGTCCGGCTCGCCAGCGGCTCGTGGTCGGGGCGACCCAGGCCGAGCCGGTCGGTGTCCGCGATGTACGCCTCGATCATCGCGCCCGCGAGCTGCTCGCTGCCCACCTCCGCGGTCTGCGCGGCGGCGTAAATCTTGTCGTTGACGTCCGTTATGTTCGTAACGAATGTGACGTCGTACCCCTCATGCACGAACACGCACTTGAGCAGCGAAAACACCACGAAGGGCCGGGCATTGCCGACGTGGATCCGGCCGTAGACGGTCGGCCCACACGTGTAGATCCCGACCTGATTGCCCGAGCGAGGCACCACGGGCAGCACCCGCCCGGTCAGCGTGTCGTGCAGGCGAATCGTTCTTCCCATCGTCCGGCAACCTTAGCTTTTGCCGACGTTTCCAGCCGGTCGGGTCGGTAGGGTGGCGGACTTGGCTGGGAGGCCTGAGCACATCGAGCGGCTCCGTGTGGTCGACGAGGCGTTCCGCTCGCTGCCCGACCGCTACCTCGGCGCTGATCTCGGCTTCGACGCCACCTACCACATCACACTGTGCGACCTCGGGCAGACCTGGGAGGTGCGGTGCACAAGCCAGACCGCCCGGGTGCGCAAGGGCGGATCGCGGCGGCGTCCCGACGTCACCCTGTCCACCGACTCCGACACCTGGATGCGGCTGCGCCGCGGTGAGTTCTCGGGGATCGACGCGTTTCAGCGCCGGGTCCTCGCCGTGCGCGGCAACCTCGACCATGCGATCGCGTTCGAGGGGATGTTCCGGCTCGTGGGCGGTCGTCGACCGCTGCTCGAGATCCACGACATCCCGGTCGGCCGACACCGGATCTCGACCCTGACCATGGGCCAAGGCCCGGACGTCATGCTGCTCCACGGGCTGGGTGGGACCCGCGCCTCGATGTTCGAGACCGCGGCGGCCCTCAGCCGCTCCTACCGGGTTCACGCCCCCGACCTGCCCGGCTTCGGCTCCTCGGCCAAGCCGGCCCTGGGGGGCTACAACGCGCGCTGGTTCGCCGACATCATGCTCGGTCTCATGGACGAGCTCGACGTGCCGAGCGCTCACGTGGTCGGGAACTCGATGGGCGGGCGCGTCGCGATCGAGCTCGGGCTCGTCGCTCCCGCGCGGGTCGCCGCGCTGGGCCTGCTTTGCCCGGCCGTCGCCTGGATCAAGCGCGGGCTCCACCCGATCGTCCGCCTCCTGCGTCCCGAGTTCGGCCTGCTGCCGCATGGCCTGCACCGGTCGGTGGTGGCGTCGCAACTCTGGAGGATGTTCTACGACCGCGACCAGATCGACCCGGCCTTGGCGGACCTGGTCGTGGACGAGTTCCAGCGCATCTACCACACCGCCGGCGCGCGTTACGCGCTGCTCGCGAGCGCGCGCAACATCTACCTCGAGGCGCCGTTCGGACGGAACGGGTTCTACCGCCGGCTGGCCGACCTCCGACCGCCGGCACTGTTCGTGTGGGGCAGCCACGACGTGCTGGTACCGTCGGCGTTCTCGCGCCACGTGCGCAACGCGCTGCCGCGCGCCGAGCAGTTGACGCTCGAGGGTTGCGGGCACGTCCCCCAGGTGGAACGACCCGAAGAGACGACCGCGCTCCTGCTCGACTTCTTCCGGCGCGTCGCGCCGGCCCCGGCTCAGAGGATGTTCGGCGCCGGCGCCGAGGCGGCCTGAGGAGTCGGCCGGTCGGCCTTGGCATGCCCCAGACCGCCGCAACAGCCTCCACCCGTCGAAACGGTCACGAGCCCGCTGCACCGGTCGACCCGGTCGGGGCCCCGCGCGCGTCGCTGATCGGCCGCGCGTGGCGCGAGCTGACCGGGGTCGTCGGGCGCCGGATCCCGCGGGCCGACCTCGACGAGCGCGACCCCGACTACATCCGCGAGCAGCTTCCCCTGTTCTGGCTCGTCTCGAGCCTCTGGTTCCGGGGAGAGGTTCGGGGCCTCGGCAACATCCCCGACGACGGTCCCGTTCTGCTCGTCGGCAACCACTCCGGCGGGAACATGATCCCCGACACGATGGTGTTCACGGTCGCCTTCAGCACGTACTTCGGGGTCGAGCGGCCCTTCTACCAACTGGCCCACAACCTGGTCCTGTCGCTACCGGGGCTGAGCTGGCTGCGCAAGTTCGGCACGGTCGCCGCCTCGCCGGCCAACGCCCGCAAGGCGCTCGCCTCGGGTGCCGCCCTGCTCGTCTATCCGGGCGGTGACTACGAGGTCCATCGCCCCTCGTGGGAGGGCAACCGCGTTGACTTCGGCGGGCGCAAGGGCTTCCTGCGCCTCGCGCTCGAGCAGGACGTCCCGATCGTGCCGGTGGTGGCGATCGGCGGGCAGGAGACCGCGCTGTTCCTCACCCGAGGCGAGCGGCTGGCCCGCCTGCTCGCGCTTGACCGCATCCTGCGCCTCAAGGTCCTGCCGATCTCGATCTCGCTCCCCTGGATCGTCAACATCGGCGACTTCGGCCACATCCCGCTGCCGGCCAAGATCACCATCGAGACCCTGCCCGCCATCGACCTGCGCGCCGAGTTCGGCCCCGACCCCGACGTCGACGAGGTCTACGACCACCTGATCCGGCTGATGCAGGATGCGCTGGACGCGCTCGCGTCCGAGCGCCGCTTCCCGGTGATCGGATGAGGATCACCGCCGACCGGACCGTGGCCGCGCCAATCGAGGACGTGTGGTCGCTCGTGACCGATCCCGAGCGCGTGCTCACCTACATGTCCGGCGTGACCCGCTGGGAGGTGGCGGGCGAGGTCCGTACCGGGCTCGGCGCCCGCTACCGGATCCTGTTCCGGGTCGGCGCGGCCGAGGTCGGCGGGCTGGTCGAGGTGGTCGAGTTCGAATCGCCCTGCGACTTCGCCTGGACCTCGGTCACGGGGCTCGATCACCGCGGGCGATGGCGCCTGCGCGAGGCGCCGGGCGGCCGCACCCGGGTCGAGTTCCGGCTCGCGTACGTGGTCGAGGGCTCTGGGCTGAGCGGCTGGCTGGCCGAGAGGGTCGCCGCCCCGACCATCTCCGGACACGTCCGCCGGACGTTGCAGCAGCTCGAGCGCCTCGTCGAGCACGAGCAGCTCCGAGCCCGCGCGGCCGCCCGTAGGCGCCGCGCCGCCACCGGCGGCTGACGCATTCCTGAAAAACTGGATAGGGTCTGCGACGGGAGAGGCCCACTCGGGTCTTGCGTGGGGCCCGGTCAAAACCACGTGAGGAGGGAGTGCGTATGACGGTTCGTCAGCGACGCTTGCTGATGTTGTTGGTCCTCGCCGGGACGCTGGCCGTCTCGGCCATCGCCGCGGCGAGCGCTTCGGCGATTATCAAGCAGCTACCGAACGGGAAGGTGGTTTCCTACGCGCCGCTGCGCAAGGCGGCAGCCACGGTCACCCCGTTCGATCAGGCGTTCAGCAACCAGGACTACAACGGCGGCCCCGTGATGCCGTCGAACACGGACTACATGTTCATGTGGAGCCCGAACGGGCTGTCGGCCTATCCGCAAGGGTTCGTGTTCGGGATCGCGCGTTACTTCAGTGACCTCGCCCGCGACAGTGGGGGCAACCAGAACGTCGACTCGGCCGGGCCGCAGTACAACGACCTGACGGGAGCGGTCGCGGCGTACAACGTGAGATTCGGCGGGGTGCTGGTCGACACAGACCCATATCCAGCCAGTCAGTGTCCGGTGAACAGCCCGGTCACCAACTGCCTGACCGACGCCCAGATCCAGCAGGAGATCGAGGGCTTTGTCACCCGGCACCACCTGCCAACGGACCTCAGCCACGAGTACTACCTGTTGACGCCGCCGCACGTCGAGAGCTGCTTCAGCAACAACCCGGCGACGAACTTCGACGGATGTTCGGCGGGCATCGTCCCGTTCAACCAGCTCGCTGCGTACTGCGCGTATCACGGGAACACAACGACGCCGACGATGGTGATCTACGCCAACATGCCGTTCGACGCGGATAACCCCGCGTGCGAGGACGGGAACAACCCGAACGGCCTGATCTCGGACGGCGAGATCAACGGCGGGCTGGCCCACGAGCACTTCGAGTCCATTACCGATCCGCTGCCCAACGACGCGTGGACCGCCGGCTCCGGCGATCTCCACGGCTTCGAAACCGCCGACGTATGTGACGGCGATATGGGCACCCCGCTCGGCACCGCCCCCAACGGCTCATCGTTCAACCAGGTGATCAACCGGCACCCCTACTGGTATCAGGAGATGTGGAGCAACTTCACCCACAGCTGCGTGCAGCGGATAACGCTGCCCAGGAACCTGCCAACGGCAAGGGAGACAGTCACAGCGGGACACGGGACCGACATAACGTTCGACGCGAGTCGATCGACCGCCCCGGGCGGTGTGGCCGAGTTCAGCTGGCAGTTCAACGCCGTGCCAAACGCCGAGACCGTCGAGCAGACGACGCCGGCGATCACGAACACGTTCCCGGCCCCGGGCGCGTACTCAACCGGCCTCGCGGTGTTCGGCGCCGACGGCCGGTCGACCGGAACCGGCGGGATTGTCGTCACGGGTAAGAACGGGTTCCAGCCGGCGTTCACGTTCTCACAGTCACGAGGCAGGCAGGGCCGCGATGACCGGACGGTGCAGTTCAGCGCGCTCACGACGGTGAGCGGGCAGCCGGTGATCAACTACATGTGGGAGTTCGGAGACGGCACGACGGGCTCAGGGCCGACACCGACTCACACCTACGGGCGGCCGGGTGTCTACACGGTGACCGCCGTGCTGTTCAGCGGTGTCGGATCCGCCTTCCCGGGTGCGGGCGCGGGACCGATCTACGCACAGAAGATCGTGGTCAACGGCCACTAGCCAACGGCGTGGAGCGGCCGCCCCCGGCGGCCGCTCCAGCTACGCCTTAGTGGCGCGCCACCGGAACGAGCGCCCGCCCCGCTTGACCTCGGCCACCGACAGGCCAGCGGCCGACAGCCGCGTCGGCAGCGAGTCCGGATCGATCAGGTTCAGTGTGTCCCCCACGTGGATGGCGTGGAACAGCCATCCACTCCCGATGCTGTCGGTGCCCGCGAACGTCCCGCCGGCCCGCAGCACGCGAGCCACCTCGGCAAACGCGTGGTCCTGCTGCGCCACGGTCGGGATGTGGTGGAGCATCGTGAAGCAGAGCACGGTCGAGAAGCGACCGTCCGGAAACGGAAGCGCGGTCGCGTCGCCCTGGACGACGTCCACGCCGCCCGAACCGTTGCCCAGCTCAGCGCGCAGCCGCTCGCAGTAACCCGGATCGAGCTCCAGCACGCTCAGCCGGTCGACAGAGCCGGCCAGCACCCGCGTGGTGGCGCCGAACCCCGGCCCGATCTCCAGCACGTCGTCGCCCAGCTGCACTCCGCGAAGCCCGAACGGCACCAGCTCGTGCTCGGCGCGGCGCGCCCACCACCCCGAGGAGCAGACCAGGTTGTGAGCGCGGTTCACCGCTCCACCGTAGCAATGGCGAGCGCGGCCGCTCCCTCCTCGCGCCCCACGAATCCCATGCCCTCACCCCGGGTCGCCTTGACGCTCACGTGCTCGATCGAGATGCCGAGCGCCTGGGCCAGGGACATCCGGATCTGCTCGCGCACCGGCGCGACGTGGGGGCGCTCGATCACCACCGTCGCGTCAACGTGCAGGATCGACACGCCCCGGTGCATCAGCATCGCGACCACGGTCCGCAGCAGCTCGAGCGAATCGGCATCCCGATAGCGCTCGTCGGTGTCCGGGAAGTGCTGCCCGATGTCGCCGAGCGTGGCCGCCCCGAGCAGCGCGTCGATGATCGCGTGGGTGAGCACATCGGCGTCGGAGTGGCCGGCCAGCCCCCGGTCGTGGGCCAGCTCGACGCCGCCCAGCACGAGCCGCCGCCCTTCGGCGAAGCGGTGGCTGTCGTAGCCCAAGCCGACCTGCGTGCTCATCGGTCGGCCAGGAGCAGCTCGGCCAGCCGCAGATCATCGGCGGTCGTGACCTTGAAGTTGGGCTCGCCGGCCGGGACCACCCGCACCACTCCGCCCTGCTCCTCGATCAGCCATGCGTCGTCGGTGGCTCGCGCCACCAGCTCATCGTCGGCCAGCCCTCGCTCGAGTGCCTCGCGGCGGAACACCTGCGGGGTCTGGATCGCCCACATCCGCGATCGGTCGAGGGTACGAGTGACCACGGAGCCCTCGGTCTCCTTGATCGTGTCGGCGACCGGCGTCGCCGCGATCACCGCATCGGCGCCCGTCCGCCGGAGCTCGGCCAGGGCCCGCTCGAACAGCGCGGCACTCGCCAGCGGCCGCGCTGCGTCGTGCACGATCACTGGGTCGTCACCACCGCACACGCGCAGCGCGCGGCGCACCGACTCCGAGCGCACCGCGCCCCCGGCCACGCCCACCGTCCCCGCCGGCGCCGCGTCGAGAAACTCCTCGGGCAGCGCGACCACAATCGTCTCCACCTCGCGAACGGACCGCAGCGCCGCCACGCTCCATTCGAGCATCGGGCGCCCCGCCAGTGCGACGAGCGCCTTGGGCCGGTCGGACCCAAGGCGCTCCCCGCGTCCCGCGGCCACGATCAACGCGACCGCCACGTCAGTTGCGGCGCTCGCCGCCTACTTGGCAGCGACGGGCACCTTTCGGGTCTTGCCGTTCTTCCCGTTGTAGGACTCCAGCAGCAGTCCCTGGAGGTGCTCCTCGACCTCGTCCTCGTCCATCTCGAGCGCGTACATCAGCTCGGAGGCGAGGATCTTCTTCGCCCGCGTGAACATCTGCTTCTCGCCGGTTGAAAGCCCCTTCTGGGCTTCGCGGATGGCGAGGTTGCGCACGACCTCGGCGAGCTCGTAGATGTCGCCGGTCTTGATCTTGTCGCGGTTGTACTTGAACCGCCGGTTCCAGTTCTTGGGCATCTCGGAGCACTCGTCCTGGAGGACCGCGAGAACCTTCTGCACCGTCTCCTCGTCGATCACGCGCCGCAGTCCGGCCAGGGCGGCGTTCTCGGTCGGGACCATGACGGTCATGTCGTTGTGCAGGATCTTGATCGTGAGGTACTCACGCCGCTCGCCCAGGATCTCCTTTTGCTCCTTGCGGATCACCTTTCCCGCACCGTGATGCGGATACACGACGTTGTCGCCGATCTCGAATTCGATATGCACGACCTCTACCTCGGCGATGTCGAGGTCCTCCAGGTGCTCTTCCATTAGCTCTGTGATGGTGTCCTCCTCGTTCCTGGACGCGCATGACCGAAGGCCCGCACGCGGTTTTCTCTCCCAAAGCAACTACGTGAACTGGTGGCGGTCACGTTTGCAGGTACCGATCCACCAGGTTGATCTCCTGCTGGCGGCGAAGCCCCTCGCGGATGTCCTTCGCCCGGATCTCGCCGACTCCGTCGACGGTTTCCAGCTCGCCGTCGGTGGCGGCCAGCAACTCCTCGAGTCCTCCGAACTCGCCGACGATCCGCTGCACCACCAGCTTCGGCAGCCGGGGGATCCGCCCCAGGATGCGGAATCCGCGCGGAGAGGTCGGGTAATCGAGGGTATTCAGCTTACGGTCGTAGCCGAGCAGCTCCGCCAGGCGCCCGAAGTCCAGCAGATCCTGGTTGGGTAGGCGCACGAGGTGATCAAACGCGGCCGCAAACGTCTCGTCGGTGTCCTCCATCAAGTAGTCGTGGACGAGCGCGGCCTTGTCGGCAGAGACGCCGACCATGGTCTCGTCCAGCTGCATCTCGATCAGCCGCCCCTCGGTGCCGAGCTCGACGATGTAGCGCTCGATCTCGACCGCCATCCTCGTCACCAGCTCGGCGCGCTGCAGGACGGTCAGCACGTCGTGGAGCGTCGCGCCGCCCTCGAACTCGAGCGCGGTCAACCGGGTGGAGACCTGGTCGAGGCGGCTGCGGTACTTATCGAGCGTGGCCAGCGCCTGGTTGGCCTTGGCCAGCACGACCGGGATGTCCTCGAGGATGTACTTGATCCCGTCGACGTAGAGCGAGACCACCTCGCGCCGCTCGGAGATCGCGACCACGAGGGCATCGGTCTGCTTGGAGACGCGCTCGGCGGTGCGGTGCCGGGTGCCGGTCTCGAAGGTCAGGATCGTCGGGTCTGGCGTCAGCTGCACGTTGACGTGGGCGATCTTGGTGGCGTTCGAGCTGAGCACGATCGCGCCATCCATCTTGGCCAGCTCGTAGAGCTGCGCCGGCGAATAGTCGAGATCAAGCTTGATTCCGCCCGAGAACAGGAAGGCGAGCTCGTCGGCGTCGCCGATCACGATCAGGCCACCCGTGCGGGCGTGCAGGATGTTGTCTACGCCCTCCCGCAGCGCGGTCCCCGGGGCGACCATCTCCAGCGCCCTTACAAGCCGGGAATCCTGTCGAGATTCGAGCTCTCCCTTGAGCTCTTCCCCGGAACGCGGCGGCATGAAGGTCGATTTTACCGGTTATTGACAGGCAATACCCGCGGTCAGGCCGCGATGGCACGTTGTCGACCCCCGAACGCGTGTGCGAGTGCCGTACGGAGTGTCCGGTGCGCCGCGGGATCCACCACCGGGCCCAGCCCGAACTTGGCCGCTTCGGCCACCCGGCGGTCGGCGTGGGCGACCGAGCGCAGCTCGCCGGTCAGGCCGAGCTCTCCGAAGCATGCGAGCGGACGGCCGCTCTCCCCGGTCAGCGCCACCCCCCGGACGGCGCTCGCCACCGCGAGCGCCACGGCCAGGTCCGCCCCCGGCTCGTCCACGCGCACCCCGCCGACCACGTTGACGAACACGTCCGCGCTGCCCGCGCCGACCCCGGCGTGGCGCCCGAGGACCGCGAGGACCAGCGCCAGCCGGTTGCGATCCAGCCCCGAGACCACCCGCCGCGGCGGCACCAGCTCCGAGCTCGAGACCAGCGCCTGGACCTCTACGAGCAGCGGCCGCGACCCCTCCATCGCGCACAGCACGACGCTTCCGGGCGCCCGGGTGGCCTCCCCCACGAACCGCGCCGAGGCGTCCAGCACCTCCACCAGGCCGTCGTCGCGCATCTCGAACACCCCCGCCTCGTTGGTCGAGCCGAACCGGTTCTTGACCGCGCGGACGGTGCGATAGGTGCGCTCGCGCTCGCCCTCGAATTGGAGCACGCAGTCGACCAGGTGCTCGAGCACGCGCGGGCCGGCCAGCGTCCCGTCCTTGGTCACGTGCCCGACGAGCAGCACGGCGATCCGGAGTGCCTTGGCCACCTCCATCAGCGCCCCGGCGACCTCGCGGACCTGAGCCACCGACCCCGCCGCGCTCGACAGCTCGCCCGAATGCAGCGTCTGCACCGAGTCGATCACGCACACCTCGGGGCGCTCGCGCTCGAGCGTGGCGAGCACGGTGTGCAGGTCGGTCTCGGCGATCACCGGGATGCCGAGCGCGCCGGCGCTCAGTCGCTCGGCGCGCAGCCGGATCTGCGCCGCCGACTCCTCGGCCGAGACGTACAGCGCGCCCCGCCCCGCCTCGTGCAGGTTGGCCAGGGCCATCGTGGTCAGCGTCGACTTCCCGATCCCCGGCGCGCCGCCGATCAGGACCAGCGAACCCGGCACGATCCCGCCGCCGAGCACGTTGTCGAGCTCGCCGATGCCGGTGGGCAGACGCGCGTGCTCGGCGGCGGCGACGTCGCGGAGCGCCACCGGTTTGACCGCCAAGCCGCCCCGGGGCGCCGCGCCGCGCGCCCGGGCGGCCGGTCGCGGATCCTGGACCTGCTCGACCAGCGTGTTCCATTCGCCGCAGCCGGGGCACTGGCCGGCCCAGCGCGAGGCCTCGTGCCCGCAGGCCGAGCAGACGTGAATCGAGGTGGTGCGGGGCATTCCGGCGAGGCTACGCCGCGCGCCCGACGGAACGCGCGTGCGCCGCCGCGTCCTCGAGGCGATCGTCGCCCCAGAACAGCTCGCCGGCCACCTCCACGGTCGGCACGCCGAACACTCCGTCGGCGTGCGCTGCCTCGGTCGCCGCGCGCAGCGCCGCCTTGATCGCCGGGTCGCGCGCCGCGTCGCGGGCGTCGCCGCGGTCGAGCCCCGCCCGCTGCGCCGCGGCGAGCACGTGCGCCTCGATGCTCAGCTCGCGCCCGCGCTGGAACCCGTCGCGGAACAACTGCATCGCCAGCTCGTGGCCCCGCCCGGCTCCGAACGCCCACGTGACCACGCGCATCGCCGACAGGTAGTCGGTCGGCCACGGGTCGGGCCACAGGATCGCCGGCAGCCCGTAGCCCCGCGCGCGCCGCTCGATCTCGGCCATGCCGGCCTGGCGGCGGCGATAGTCGCCGAGCGCCCACGAGCTGCGCCCGGTGAGCTTGAACAGGCCGCCGAGGAGGACCGGCTGCCACCTGGCCGGCTCTGGGAGCGCGCCCTGGACCCGCTCGGCCGCGAGGTACGCGTACGGCGATCCGATGTCGAAGTAGAAGGTGCTCACGGCCGTTCGATAAACTGAACGATCTGTTCTTTATGTTAGCGCCTAGTCCACAAGAGGTGTTGGCGGCAAACCTGCGCCGGCTGCGGATCGCCCGGCGCCTGTCGCTGTCCGAGCTCGCCCGTGCCACCGGGATGAGCAAGGCGACGCTGTCGAGCGTCGAGAGCGGCCGTTCCAACCCAACGATCGAGACGCTGGCCGCGCTGGCGGGCGCGCTGCGCGTCTCGCTCGGCGAGCTGCTCGAGGAGCCGCCGCTCGGTGAGGTGCGGATCGTCCGCGCCGGCCGGCTCGACCGCGTCGAAGAGAACTGCGTCGCGCTCTCGGAGCGCGCGTGGGGTCCGCACGAGCTCGAGGAACCCGAGCCGGCGGCGGCGGGGACCCGTGCCGGCGTCTACGTGCTCGAGGGCAAGTTGATCGCGGGGCCCGTCGAGAGGGTTACCGAGCTCGCCCGGGGGGACTACGCGTCGTTCCAGATCGATGTACCGCACCTGTACGAGACGGAGCGCACGGCGGCGCGTGCGCTGGTGCTGACCTATGAGGGATGAGCTGACGATCCGCGAGCTCCGCTCGGCCGATCACCGCGCGCTCGTCTTCGCGTTCGGGCATTTGAGCGCCCGGTCCCGCTACCAGCGCTTCTTCACTGCCAAGCCCGAGCTCGCACCGCGTGAGCTGGCCCAGCTCCTCGACGTCGACCACTGGCATCACGAAGCGCTGATCGCGTTCTCGCCGCCGCCGCGGGCTCCGGTCGGGATCGCGCGTTACGTGCGGTTGGCGGAGTTCGACCAGGCCGAGGTGGCGATCGAGATCGTCGACGACTGGCAGCGCCACGGGGTCGGCACGGCACTGCTGGCTGCGCTCACCGAGCGCGCGGTGCGCGCCGGGATCCGCCGCTTCCACGTGTCGATGCTGCGCGAGAACCGTGCTGCACGGGCGCTGATCGGGAAATTGGGCCCGCCCACCCAGCCGGCGACGGTGATGTCCGCCGCCGGCAACGTGGTAGAGCTGAGTTACTCGCTCGCGGGGGAGTCGTCCACGCCGGGCGGCTCGTCCGGACCGGGCTCTTCGCCGCCCTCGCCGCCCACGGCGACCGGGGTTGGCTGGGGCGCGGGCTCGATCACGGTGAGCTTGACCTCGGCGTCCGCGGCCGGCTCGGCGCCGTCCTCGCCCGCCGTCCAGTCGACCATCACGGTCGAGCCGGACGCCACCTGCGAGCGCAGGACGAAGTCCGCGAGCGGATCCTCGACGTAGCGCTGGATCGCGCGGCGCAGCGGCCGGGCGCCCATCGACGGGTCCCAGCCCTTTTCGACGAGCATGTCCTTGGTCGCGTCGGAGAGCTCCAGCTGGAGCTCGCGGTCGGCCATCGACTCCCGGATCCTCCGCAGCAGCAGGTCGACGATCTCCTTGATCTCGTCCCTGGTCAGCTTGTGGAAGACGATGACCTCGTCGATCCGGTTCAGGAACTCGGGCCGGAACACCTTCTTGAGCTCGCCCGTGATCCGGGTCTTCATGTCGTCGTAGGTGATGCCGGTCTCGTCGTCGGACACCGCGAACCCGAGGGGGGTGTTGCGGGCGATCTCGGCGGCCCCGATGTTCGAGGTCATGATCACGATGCAGTGGCGGAAATCGACCGTCCGCCCCTGCGCGTCCGTGAGCCGTCCGTCCTCCAGGATCTGGAGCAGGATGTTGAACACGTCGGGGTGGGCCTTCTCGATCTCGTCCAGCAGCAGCACGCTGTAGGGCTTGCGCCGCACGGCCTCGGTCAGCTGGCCGCCCTCGTCGTAGCCGATGTAGCCCGGAGGCGACCCGACCAGACGCGACACCGCGTGCTTCTCCATGTACTCCGACATGTCGATCCGGATCATCGTGTCCTCGTCACCGAACAGGAACTCGGCCAGGGTCCGCGCCAGCTCGGTCTTGCCCACGCCCGACGGGCCCAGGAAGATGAACGAGCCGGTCGGCCGCTTCGGGTCCTTCAGGCCGGCGCGACTCCGCCGAATGGCCTTCGACACCACTTCGATCGCGGGGTGCTGGCCGATGACGCGCTTGTGGAGCTCTTCCTCCATCCGCATCAGCTTGGCCGTCTCGGCCTCGGTCAGCTTGAACACCGGGATGCCGGTCCACATCGAGACGATGTCGGCAATCTCCTCCTCGCCGATGGCGGGGCGCTCGGTCGACTCTCCGGCCTCCCACTGCTCGGCGAGCTCGCGCTTGCGCTGCGTAAGGCGGCGCTCCTTGTCGCGCAGGTTGGCGGCCTTCTCGAACTCCTGGTTCTCGATCGCCTCCTCCTTGGCGCGGCGGGTCTCCTCGATCTCGTCCTCGAGCTCGCGGTACACCGGCGGGGAGGTCATCGACTTGATCCGCATCCGGGACGCGGCCTCGTCGATCAGGTCGATCGCCTTGTCGGGCAGGAACCGGTCGGAGATGTAGCGGTCGGCCAGCTCGGCCGCCGCCTCGAGCGCCTCGTCGGTGATGTTCACCTTGTGGTGCTGCTCGTAGCGGTCGCGCAGGCCCTTGAGGATCTGCACGGTCTCCTCGGTCGACGGCTGGTCGACGGTGATCTTCTGGAAGCGGCGCTCCAGGGCGGAGTCGCGCTCGAGGTACTTGCGGTACTCCTCGAGCGTGGTCGCGCCGATCGTCTGCAGCTCGCCGCGGGCCAGGGCCGGCTTGAGGATCGAGGCCGCGTCGATCGCGCCCTCGGCGGCGCCGGCGCCGACCAGGTTGTGCAGCTCGTCGATGAACAGGATGATGTCGCCGCGCTGGGTGATCTCCTTCATCACCTTCTTGAGGCGCTCCTCGAACTCGCCGCGGTACTTGGAGCCCGCGACCAGGGCGGCCAGGTCAAGCGTGTAGATCTGCTTGCCCTTGAGCAGCTCGGGGACCTCGCCGTGCGTGATCCGCTGCGCGAGGCCTTCGACGACGGCGGTCTTGCCGACGCCGGGCTCGCCCACCAGCACGGGGTTGTTCTTGGTCCGGCGCGAGAGGATCTGCATGATCCGCTCGATCTCGGTCTCACGACCGACCACCGGGTCGAGCTTGGACTCCGCGGCCAGCTTGGTCAGGTTGCGACCGAACTGGTCCAGGAGCTTGGAAGATTTCTTTGACTCGCCTTGGGCGGTAGGCGGCGAACCCGTGCCGCCGGCGCCGCGCTGGCGGCTGCCGGGACCGGAAAGCATCCGGATGACCTCGTTGCGGATCTTCTCGGAGTCCGCATCGAAGTCGAGCAGGATCCGGGCGGCGACGCCCTCGTTCTCGCGCACCAGGCCGAGCAGGATGTGCTCGGTGCCGATGTAGTTGTGGCCCAGGCTGAGCGCTTCACGCAGCGCCAGCTCCAGGACCTTCTTGGCCCGCGGGGTGAACGGGATCTGGCCTGAGGTGACCTCCTCGCCGGAACCGACGATCCGGACCACCTGTGCGCGCACGCGCTCGACCGTGATGTCGAGCGACTCGAGTACGCGTGCCGCCAGACCCTCCTCCTCGCGCAGCAGCCCGAGCAGGATGTGCTCGGTACCGATGTAGTTGTGCTTGAGCGTCCGCGCTTCTTCTTGAGCCAGGACAACGACCTGACGGGCTCGCTCTGTGAATCGCTCGAACATGGTTCTTCTCTCTGCGTGCGGTGGGTCTCGGGCTGGGTCGGTCGGGGTGTTTTCCGGTGGTCTCCTCGCCTACCTGACGCTTTACATGGTAGTTCGCGGCTCCGGGGACACCGACGATTCCGCTTTACCCATTAATCGGCTCCTTGCCGCCGATTGATGAGCGCAACGGTCTCGGTTTCTCGGGCCATAAGCGAGTTTACCAACGGCCGTACACGCCTCGTGACGCCTGCGCCGCGTTCTGCGTAAGTTCACAGGGCGTTCATACGTGGAAAGGGCCCCGCATCCGGACCCCCGGCGCCCGGAGTTCGTGGCCTGTTTGCAGGGTGATTTGACGCAAGGGGGTCCAGATGGGGAACCCCTCCCACGTATGGGCTCGGTTGGCGCGCAAACACGGCCAGTCGTATCGGCGCACACCCACCGGGTTGCACAAGCTTTGAAAGCGAGCCGGACCGGGGACAACCGAACCCTCCCGCCCGCCGATTTGGCTTTCCCGAGCCGTTGGGCCAAGGGACCGCTGCCCTCGACCGCCGTGGGCGGGGCTGAAAACCCCCCTCGATCCGGGAGTTTTTACCCGCGCGACCGGTTGCTCGGGGCGCGCGCGGGATGGCCCGCCGGACCCCCTTGCGTGAACCCGCGGCAACCCCTCAGCCCTCCCAAGCGGGAGCGCCGGGGGTCCGGGGGGCCACCCCGCGCGCGCCCTAACGCAACCTCAATCCCGCAGAGCCGGGAAAAGAACAACCTCCCGGATCGACCGACGCCCGGTTAACACCATCACGAGGCGGTCGATCCCGATGCCGATCCCGCCGGTCGGCGGCATTCCCTGTTCCAACGCCTCCACGAACGCCTCGTCGTAAGGCTGGGCCTCCTCGTCCCCGGCGCCGGCGAGCGCCCGCTGCTGTTCGAAGCGCCGGCGCTGCTCGTCGGGATCGTTCAGCTCGGTGAACGCGTTGGCGATCTCGAGCCCGTCGATGTAGGCCTCGAACCGCTCCACCAGGCCGGGAACCGAGCGGTGGCGCTTGGCGAACGGCGACAGCGAGACCGGATAGTCGAGCAGGAACGTGGGCTTGATCAGCGTCGGCTCGACGTGCTTGGAGAGCAGCTCGTCGACCAGCTGGGGCCACGTGTCGCCCTCGGGGACGTGCAGCCCGCGTTCGCGCATGGCCGCGGCGAGCGACTCTCGATCGTCGAGGGCCATGATGTCGATGCCGGTCCGCTCGAGGATCGCCGCGGGGAGCCGCTCGCGCCGCCACGGCGGCGTCAGGTCGATCTCCCCGGAATACCCCACGTCCGCCGCCACATACGAGATCAGGCGCTCGCAGCGCGCGGCGATGTCCTCGTAGTCGGCGTACGCCTCGTACCACTCGAGCATCGTGAACTCCGGGTTGTGGGTGGAGTCCACGCCCTCGTTGCGGAAGTCCTTGCCGAGCTCGTAGACGCGCTCGAGGCCGCCGACGATCAGCCGCTTCAGGTACAGCTCGGTGGCGATACGCAGGTAGAACTCGCGGTCGAGCGCGTTGTGGTGGGTGGTGAACGGCCGGGCCGCCGCCCCGCCGTAAAGCGGCTGCAAGACAGGCGTTTCGACCTCGATGAAGCCCTCGGCGTCGAGGAAGCGACGCACGGCCGAGATCACCCGAGCGCGGGTGATGAACAGCTCGCGCGCGTCCTCGTTGGCGATCAGGTCGAGCTCGCGCCGGCGAAAGCGCGTCTCGACGTCGGTCAGCCCGTGGTGCTTCTCGGGCGGGGGTCGGAGCGACTTGGCCAGCAGCGTGAAGTCCTCGACCCGCAGCGTCAGCTCGCCGCGCCTGGACACGAAGGCGACGCCGTCGACGCCGATCAGGTCGCCGAGATCCAACCCCAGGAGCCGCTCCATCCCCTCCGGCCCGAGTTCGTCGACCCGGGCCTGGAGCTGGATCCGGCCGGAGCGGTCGACCAGGTCGAGGAACGCCATCTTGCCCTGTCCACGGCGCGCGGCCAGGCGACCCGCGACCCGGTGCCGGGCAGAGGTCTCGTCCCCGGCCGCCAGCCCAGCGTGCTCCTCACGCACGCTGGCGATCGACTCGACGCCGTCGAACTCGTGGGGGAACGGCTCGACCCCGGCGGCGCGCAGCGATTCGAGCTTGCGCCGGCGCGCCGCGAGGAGGTCGTCGCCGCCGTCGGCCTGGTCGGCCACGGCGACTGCCTACTTCGACTCGACGTCGATCTTGGTGATCTTCAGCCGCCGCTCGCCCTTGGGCGTGGTGATCGAGACCTCGTCACCGCGCTTGCGGCCGAGCAGCGCCTTGCCGACCGGGGACTCGTTCGACAGCTTCGCCTCGCCGGGGCTGGCCTCGGCCGAGCCGACGATCGTGTACCTGGTCGACTTGCCGCCGTCGTCCTTGACGTGGACGACCGACCCGACCCGGACCTGATCGGTCCCGAGGTCGGACTGGTCGATCACCGTGGCCGAGCGCAGCTTCTCCTCGAGCGATGCGATTCTCGCCTCGAGCATTGCCTGCTCGTTCTTGGCGTCGTCGTACTCGGCGTTCTCGGAGATGTCGCCGAACTCGCGCGCCTCCTTGATCCGAGAGGCGACCTCGCGACGGCGGGTGGTGGTCAAGTGGTCGAGCTCGGCCTTCAGATTGGCGAGCCCTTCGGGTGTGATGATGACGTCCTTAGGCATGGTCCAGACCTGTATTTCGAGGGACGCCGCCGGCGTGGCCGGCGGTCCGGACGAAGAAAACCCGCCGGTAAAGCGGGGAATTCCGTACGCAGCTGGGGTGCGTGGGCGGATGAGTATAGACGCCCCGTCACGCCGGTCTGGGACGGCGTGGACGGATGACCTCGGCGCTTACCTGGCGCCGTGACCCTGGATCTCGTCCGCCTGCTGGAAGGTAGGCCGGTTGACCCATTCGATCAGCGGCTGGGTGATCACGCCGATCGGCCGGAACTGGATCGCATCCGCGCACCTCTGATCTCCGGCCGAGCACACGCTGTCGCCGGGATACACCTGCTGCGCCGACTCCCCGACCGCCTGACGCAGCGAGCCCTCGAGCGCGGCGCGGCACTTGGCCAGCGAGCCGCCGCCGCAGTACTCCCGGTTGAGCGGCCCGGCGACCTTCTCGCCCAGCACCGCGCGCAGGTCCTTCTGCACGATCCCGTAGAAGCCGACGTCGAACGACGAGCCGGTGTGAGCGCCGGCGTGATTGTTCGCCGGTGGGTCGTCGATCGGGAAGTCGGCCTCGACCTGGCTGAGTAAGCCCGGTCCGAGCGTGGCACCGAATTCCTGGCCGACCAGCAGCGGCCACCAGGCATCCATGATCCGCACCGCGTCGCTCTGCTCATAGCTTCCGGTCGCCCCCGGCTTCGCCCGGTTGATCCGGTGCGCTCCGCTCGCGACCCACGTCTGGAGCTCGTCGACGGCGCTCGCGAGCGTCGGGTCGCTGGGGTGCCCGATGATCTGGAGCAGGTAGGGCAGCACCTTGACGCCGCGCAGGTCCTGCGTGCCGGCGTTGCCCATCGCGTTGATCAGGTCGGCCAGCGTCATTTTCCCGCCGGTCTGAGCCAGCGCCGAGCTGATCCCGGCGTCGAGTAGCTGCGAGCGGAAGATCGACGAGTATTGCTGCGCGGTCGCGGTGTCGTTGTAGCCCGGCGCCTGCTTGTTGTTCCAGCTCGTGATGTACGGCTGGTCGACCGTCTGCGGGTGCGCGCTCTGGGGCGTCTGCTGCTCGGTCAGACTGGCCGGCGTCATCTGAGCCGCCGGGTGCAGCCCCGGCCACGCGTCCTGCGCCCAGCTCGGGAACAGCGGGTCGGTGTTGGGCGCCCGTACGGGGTTCTGCCCCGAGTTGAAGTACGCGATGTGCCGGTCGTCGGCGTAGAACCAGTTGAACGTGTAGCCGATCTGGTAGGCGGCGTTCATGAAGTCCTGCGGGTTGCGCATCTCGGCCGGCTCGTTGAAGCGCTCGAACCCGACCGCCGAGTCGAGCTCGTGCATGTACGTCGAGCGCAGGTTCGTGTACACGACGGGCTGGCCCTTGATCCGCCCGCGCGCGATCACGATCCCGTAAGCCGTCCGCTTGGTCTGGAAGGTCACGCTCCCGGCCGGCGTCGAGTCGCCCAGGTTGGGCTGCCATGACTCGGTCCGGGTCAGCGTCTGCATCTGGACGCACTGCCCGTTCAGCAGGTAGTAGTCCGAGCTCGTCGCCACCGCGCCCCCGCTCGGGTTGCACAGCGGCGCGGCGAACGTGTCGATGATGTTCTGGCCGGCCGAGGTGGCCGACCACGCGTAGTCCTGGCCGTGGCCCAGCTGGACGTACAGGTTGGTCCCCGGGAACGCGGCGCCCCGGGCGTCGATCCCGGGTCCGTGGATGTCCTCCTCCATCAGGATCTGGGGGCTGAAGTAGCTCACCTGCGGGCCCATCACCGCGAGCGGGTGGCCGCTCGCGCTGTCCGCGCCGCTCACCAGCAGCGCGTTCGACATGCCGCGCCCGAACGCCAGCAGCCCCTGCTCAAGGCCGGCGGCCGAGCCCGACGCCGGCCGGGCCTTCGACCCCGCCGTCGCCGACCCGGATTCACCCGCCGGGACCGAGCCGGCCGCAACCGGGTTGGCGTACTGCACCGAGCCGGGATCGGGGAGCGCCAGCGTGCTCTGCACGTCCTTGCTCGGCTTGGGCAGCGTCTGGTACGGGAACGACTGGCCGCGCACGGTCGTGGGCGCCTCGGGGTCGGACGGGTCGACCAGGCTGAGGAAGGTGGCGTACCCGGAGTTGTCCGGGATGCTCGTCAGCTTGCCGGCGCCGAGGGCGGCCTTGCCGGCGCGGCGGGTTCCGGGTCGGACGGCCGCGGCACCCCGGCGGGCACGGATGCCCGCCGCTCCAGCCCCAGGGACGTCGAGCGAAGCGAGACCCAAATGCTTTTTCTTCTTCTTCTTCGCCGCGGGCTGCGAGATCAGCTCGGGCGACCCGGCCACATTCACCCGCTCCGGCCCGAATTGCGCCTTCATCCCCTCGTACAGGACCGCGTTCGACAGCTGCTGCCCGCCGCCGTTGCCGAAGATGCCGCCGACCAGCGTCGCGATCTTGACGACGTCCTCGACCGTGAACGGTTGCGGGCCGAGCGGCTGGCCGATCGCGGCGTACTCGGCGGGCATCATCGTCAGGGTGTTGAGCGGGTTCTTGGCGGCGGCGATGTACGCGTTGATGCCCGCCACGTAGTTGTCCGCGTCCGAGAAGATCTGCTGCCCGTCGGGGAGGTTGGCCGCCGCCCAGTTGACCTGGTTGGTGAAGTCCTGCGGCGTGTAGGGCTCGCTCTGCCAGACGCTCTCGTCCATGCCGACGTTGGCCCCGCCGGCGAACTGCGCGAGGTCGCCCTCGCCGGCGTGACGCAGCACGTCGATGAAGAACAGGCGATCCTCGGCCGTGGCGTAGCCGATCCCGAACATCAGCGCCGCGCGCGTGTCGCCGTAGATGTGGGGCACGCCGAACTGCGAGTCGCGCTCGATCGTCGCGCCCGGCTCGGGGCTCTCGGTGCCCGCCACGTCGCCGGACGGCACGCCGAACGTGGCGTCCTTGTAGAACTGCGGGATCTGAGCCTCGGTGATCGGCACCGAGGTGGCGAGGCTCGAGTACATGCCGAGCTGATCGTTCGCGTGGGTCGGGTACGCGCCGGCCGCCTTGAAAGCCGCCGCCTGGGCCGCGTCGTCGAGCCCGTTCTGGCCCGGCGGGAGGATGTTGCGAAACCCGCCGTAGTCGTTCGTCGCGTACGGCTGGACCTGCGCGGCCGCGGCCGGCGCGAACGCCAGCAGCGCAACGAGAATCACGGGCACCCTGCCAATGCGCCGGAACACGGTCCGGCACCCTACTACGACGCCGCGACGGCCCGCGCCGGTTCCTCGTGCAGCAGCGACCGGGCCACCGCGAGGCTCGGCGCGGTCTGCAGCGCGGCCTGCAGCGCGCGCCCGCCGCCGAGCCGCTCGACGTACCACGGATAGAACTTACGCAGGTAGCGCGTGGCGCGGCCCTCCCCCATGTGCTCGACCGCCCGCTCGATCACCCAGTCGACCTCGTCCAGGATCTCTTCTCGATCCGGTTCAGCCAACCGGCGTCCCAGCACCCGCTCGAACAGCCACGGGTTCCCGAGCGATCCGCGCGCCAGCAGCACGCCGGCGGCGCCGGTCCGCTCGAACGCCGCGATCACCGCCTCGGGCGTCTGCAGCCCGCCGGACACCAGCACCGGCACGGGAAGCTCCTGCACCAACTCGCGGACCAGCTCATACCGGGGGGCGCCCTTGTGGCGCTGGGACGCGTGGCGGGGGTGGATCGAGATGCCCGCCACCCCGCCGTCGAACACCAGCCGGCGCGCCACCTCGAGGCCGCTCAGATCCCCGGGGCGCTGACCCGAGCGCAGTTTGACCGTGACCGGCAGCCCGCTCCCGCGCGCCGCGGCGCGCGCCACCGCCACCGCGCGGTCAGGGTCCTCCAGGAGCGCGGCGCCGGCGCCCGTCTTGCACACCTTGGGCACGGGGCAGCCCATGTTGATGTCGATCAGGTCGGCGCCGGCCGCGGCCACGCGCTCGGCCGCCGAGGCCATCACGTCGGGATCGTGTCCGAACAGCTGGACCGAGACCGGGTGTTCCTCGGGGTGGATGCGCAGCAGCTCGCGGCAGGTACGCTCGTTGCGGTAGTGCACCGCGAAGCTCGACACCATCTCGGATACCACGAGGCCCGCGCCAAACCGCTTGGCCTGCAGGCGCACGAACCAGTTGCCGATCCCGGCCAGCGGCGCGAGTACGACGCGGTTGGGGATCAGGACGCCTCCCAGGCGCCAGGGATCGCTCAGAGACGGGGACACCGGCTTTCATGGTACGAATCCAGGCATGAACCTGTTTGACGCGCTTCGCCCGTGGACGCAGGTGGTGCTCGACCAGGTTCCCGGCCTCGAGCTGTTCGACGCCCACACGCACCTCGGCTTCAACGATCCGGACGGGATGAAGCAGAGCGGCGACGAGCTAGTAGCGGCGCTCCAGGCGGTCGACGCGCGGGGCGCGTTCACGTTCCCGTTCCACGAGCCCGACGGGTATCGCGCCGCCAACGACGCCGTGCTCGCCGCGGCGCGGGACGCACCCGACGGGCTGCTCATCCCGTTCTGCCGGGTGGACCCGCACGACACCCCGGTCCCCGAGGCCGAGCGCAGCCTGGCCGCCGGGGCCAAGGGGATCAAGCTGCACCCCCGCGCCGAGGCGTTCACGCTCGACCATCCGAACGTTCGCCCGATCGTCGCGGTGGCGAACGAGCGCTCGCTGCCGGTGCTGATCCACGCCGGGCGCGGGATCCCGGCGCTCGGCCTGCACGCCGTGGAACTGGCCGAGGAGTTCCCGAACGCGCGGCTGATCCTCGCCCACGCCGGCACGAGCGACCTGTCGTGGATCTGGCGCGCGGCGGCGGACCTGCCGAACCTCATGTTCGACACCGCGTGGTGGATCCCGGCCGACCTCGAGGCGTTGTTCTCGCTCGTGCCGCCGGGGCAGATCCTGTTCGCGTCGGACGCGCCGTACGGCAACACCGCGATCTCGGCCGCGTTCCAACTCCGGTGGGGACTCGAGCTCGGGCTCACGCCCGAGCAGATCCGCTCGATCGCGTCGGAGCAGTCGCTTCGGCTCGCCGCCGGCGAGGCCCCGCAGCCGGCCGGGCCGGCGATCGGCGAGCGCGAGCGGGCGCCGCACCTGCTGCTCGACCGGGTCGCCTTCTTCCTGCTGTTCAGCGCGCTCGGCACGATGCGGGGGATCGATCCGACCGAGATGCTCGCGCTCGCGCGCCTCGCCTGCGACGTCCCGGACGAGATCGACGATGCGCCCGTGTTCGTCGCGATTCGCGGCCTGCTCGACGACTACGAGGAGTACGCCGCCGAGCACCCCGACGAGCGGCGGCGGATCACGTTCCTGATCCTGGCGGCGACGGTGGCGCGGACGCCCGGCGTGCCGATCCCGCCGGAGGCGCTGGATCGCGATTCCGCTCGTAGATCAGCCGCAGCCCGGTGAGCGTGAGCAGGTCGTCGACCTCGTCGATCGTCTCGCGGATGAACGGCACGAGCAGCGCGGCCAGGCCGCCGGTGGCGATCACGTGGGTGGTCGGGCCGAGCTCCGAGCGCAGCCGGCGCACGATCCCTTCGACCTGACCGGCGAACCCGTAGACGATCCCGCTCCGGATCGCCTCGACGGTGTTCTTGCCGATCAGCGTGCGTGGCGAGGCCAGCTCGACCTTGGGCAGCTTCGCCGCCCGGTCGTATAGCGCGTCGACCGAGATCTCGGCGCCGGGGGTGATGATCCCGCCGAGGTACTCGCCGGCCGCCGACACCACGTCGTAGGTGATCGCGGTGCCGAAGTCGACGACGACCACCGTGTCGTGGACGCGTTCGTAGGCCGCCACCGCGTTGGCCAGGCGGTCGGCGCCCACCTCATGTGGGTTGTCGTAGCGGATCGGCATGCCGGTCTTGATGGTCGGGCCCACCACCAGCATCGGCGCCCTCAGGTAGTGCCGGGCCATCAGGGTCCACTGCTCGGACAGCTGCGGCACCGTGGTCGAGACGATCGAGGCGTCGACGTCGCCGAAGCCCAGCCCGCGCAGGCCGAGCAGGTTCTGCAGCGCGGCCCCGAGCTCGTCGCCGGTCGAATCGCGCACGGTGGCGAACCGCCAGTGCTCCGCCACCGTCGTGTCGCCGTCGCGGAACAGGCCGAAGTGGGTCTGGGTGTTGCCGACGTCGACGACCAGCAGCATGGCGGAACCCTAACTGGCCCGGGCCGGCCTACACCAACGGGTCGCCGACCCGCCGGACGTCCTGCCCCGCGCCACCGAGCGCCGCCAGCGCATCCGCCAGCCGCGCACCGTCGGGCAGCGTCAACCCGGGGTCCAGCTCGAGCAGCGGGACGAGCACGAAGCGCCGCGAGGTCACCTCGGGGTGCGGCAGCGTCAGCCGCTCGGATCGATATTCGAGCGAACCCAGGAGCAACCCGTCGACGTCGATCGGACGCGGCCCGTGGCGGACCCCCCCGGCCTCGCGCCCCAGCGACCGCTCCACGGCCTTGCACGCGTCGAGCAGTCCCTCCGGGCCGAGATCCGTCTCTACGCGGATGCACGCGTTGTAGAAGTCGCGCTGGTCGAGCACGAGCCCGACCGGCTCGGTCTCGTACACCGACGAGGACGCCAGCACGTCGACTGCGCGCTCCGGCAGCAAGCGCACCGCTGCCGACAGATGGGCCCGCCGGTCGCCGACGTTGGACCCCAGGCCGAGGTAGCCCGGCGTCAACTCACTCGGCCTCGCGCCACACCTCGACCGACACCTCGCTCACCGGCAGGGCCATCGGCGGCTCGGGCTTGGCCGCCTTGACCCACACCGCGCCGAGGTCGTAGCGCTCGAGCAGCCGGTCGGCGATCGCGGTGCACAGCCGCTCGAGGGTCTTCCAGGACCGCTGCTGGGCGACCAGGTTGGCCAGCTCGCACACCTGGGAGTAATCGACGGTGTCCTCGAGGCGATCGGTCACCGTGGCGTCGCACTCCCCGACGTCGAGACGGAGGTCGATCAGGAGCCGCTGGCCGACCTCGCGCTCGGCGGCGGTGACGCCGACGTGCGTGAACAGCGACAGGCCGCTGACCTCGATGGTCACCTCGGGCTCGGGGTGACCCTCCTCCTCGTCGTCCTCTTCTACTTCGTCGAACTCGTCTGGGTCTTCCATGGCGCGCTGACCGTAGCAGCCGTGACCCTCAGAGCGTCGCGGACCGGGGCCACGTCGTGGACCCGGAACACGCGCGCTCCGCGCTCGTACGCGAGCACGTTGGTCGCGATCGTCGCGGCGACGCGATCGTCGGGATCGTCGCGACCGGTCAGCCGCCCGAGGAACGACTTGCGCGAGGTCCCGATCACCACCGGGCGCCCCAGCTCGACCAGGTCGTCGAGGCGCCTGAGCAGCTCCAGGTTGTGCTCCACCGTCTTGCCGAAGCCGATCCCCGGGTCGAGCAGGATCCGCTCCAGCGCGATCCCCGCCTGCACGGCGAACGCGGTCCGCTCCTCGAGGAAGGCCTTGACGTCGCCGACCACGTCCTCGTAGCGCGGATCTCGCTGCATCGTGCGCGGTTCGCCCAGCATGTGCATGAGGCAGCAGTCGCCGCCGGCGTCGGCCACCACGCCCGCCATCTTGGGATCCCCGCGCAGCGCGGTCACGTCGTTCACCAGCGAGGCACCCGCCGCCAGCGCGCGCACGGCCACGCCGCTCTTGGACGTGTCGATCGAGATCTGGGCTTTCGAGCCTCCATCGATCAGCCCCTCGATCACCGGGATCACCCGCCGCAGCTCCTCCGCCTCGGCGACCGGCGCCGCCCCCGGGCGGGTCGACTCGCCGCCCACGTCGAGGATCGACGCCCCCTCCACCTCCAGCTCCAGCCCGTGCGCGATCGCGGCCGCGGCGTCGAGGTAGCGCCCACCGTCGGAGAACGAGTCGGGGGTGACGTTGACCACCCCCATGATCCGAAAGTCACTCATCAGGCCACCGGCCGTGCCGGTCGAAGTAGTCGCGCGCCTCCTCCTCGCGGTCGCGCTCGCGGTTGCTCTCGATGCTCATTCGGTACATCCAGTTGATCATCCACACGATCAGCGCCGCGATCACCAGGGAGACGCCCGCCGCGGCGGCAGCCGTGCGCCCGTGCCCGATCACGATCAGCACCAACCCGGCGACCGCGATCGCCACCGGCACCCACACGCGCGTCGCGGTCAGCGCGATCCGTGCGAGACCGCTCGGCTGGTCCCGATCGTCCGGGGTCATCACGAGATAGTGTCCCGCCACCATGCCCAGCCCGTCGTCCGAACCCACCGCCCTCACCCGCCGGACGCTCCTGAGCGCGGCCGCCGGTGGCGCCGCGCTGTTCGCGACCCGCGGCCTGCCGGCCTGGGCGCGTCCCATGGCCCATCCCGCCGGCCTGCGCGCGCCCGGCGCCCTGCCGTTCCCGAACAAGCCCGCCGGAACGCCCAGCATGCCCGAGATCGAGCACATCGTCGTCGTGATGATGGAGAACCACTCGTTCGACAACCTGCTCGGGATGGTGCCCCACCAGGTGCCGGGGCGGCGGTCGGTCGACGGTTTCACGCTGAAGCACGGCCAGCCCGTGAACGCGAACCCGGACACGACCGGCAGCCTCATCACCGCCCAGCACGCCACGTCGCCTTGCCAGCTCGCCGGCGAGCCGAGCCAGTCCTGGAACGCCAGCCACCAGGCCTACGACAACGCGCGCATGGACGGGTTCGTCACCGCCAGCGCGCCGGTGGCGATGCGCTTCTGGGACAAGCGCGACCTCCCGTTCACGTACTCGCTCGCGCAGTCCTTCCCGATCGGCGAGCGGTACTTCTGCTCGCTCCTGGGCCAGACGTTCCCGAACCGCTGTTACTTCTACGCGGCCACGTCGTCGGGCACGATCAACGACACGGTCGCCACCGCCCCGCCGCCCGGCGGCACGATCTTCGATCGCCTCGACGCCCACAACATCAGCTGGGGCGTCTACTACCAGAACTACCCGACGCTCGAGCTCGTCCCCGGCACCGTCACACCGGCCCGGGCCTCGCGTATACGCAAGTTCGACCGCTTCCTGGCCGACGCCGCCGCGGGGCACCTGCCGCAGTTCACCTTCCTCGACCCGGACTACAACACGACCTCGGAGGAGAACCCGCAGGACATCCAGTTGGGCGAGCGGTTCGTCGCCCAGGTCGTGCAGGCGCTGATCCAGGCCCGGACGTGGAAGCACACCGCCCTGTTTCTCACCTACGACGAGCACGGCGGCTACTACGACCACGTCCCGCCGCCGCCCGCGATCGCGCCCGACTCGGTGGCGCCCATCCTCGAGCCCGGCGACGTGCCCGCGTCGTTCGATCGCTACGGCTTCCGCGTGCCGACGATCGTGATCTCGCCGTGGGCCAAGCCTCATTACGTCTCGCGCGTGGTCCAGGACCACACCTCGATCACCGCCTTCATCGAGCGTAAGTGGAACCTGCCCGCGATGACCTATCGCGACGCCAACGCCCACCCGATGACCGACTACTTCGACTTCCGCCGGCCGGCCTTCCTCGAGCCCCCGAAGCTGGCCGCGGCGCCGAAACTTGGGCCGGGTCTGGCGAAGTGTCATGCCGCCGGGCTCAGCCCGCCGCTCGTCGGCTAACGCGGCCCCGCTGACGCGGCCAGCGGCGGTCGGAAGCTATTCCGCGGTACCGCCGGCGAGCCCAGGCCGCGGCAGCGGCCGCGGTGCCTCGCGCTTCTCGCCGGCCGGGAGGCCCGGGATCGGGACCTCGGGCGGCGGGGGCGCCTCGGCGCCGAACACGTCGGCCTCGGACGAGCCGTCCAGGAGCGCCTCGAACTGCTCCTTCTCGATCGTCTCGCGCTTGATCAGGATCTCCGAGAGCTTCCCGAGCGACTCGCGATGCGAGTTCAGGATCTCCTTGGCCTGCACGTGAGCGGCCTCGACGATGCGCCGGATCTCGTCGTCGATCTCCCGCGCGATCTCATCGCTGTAGTCCGGCTCGGCGCTGAACTCGCGGCCCAGGAACGGCTGGCCGTGGTCGTGGCCGAACACGCGCGGGCCGAGCTTCTCGGACATGCCGAAGCGCATGACCATCTGCTTGGCCGTCGCGGTCACCTTCTCCAGGTCGTTGGACGCTCCGGTGGTGATCTCGCCGAACACGATCTCCTCGGCCGCACGGCCGCCCAGCGTCATCGCCAGCGTGTCCTGGAGCTCGGCGCGCGTGGTCAGGAACTTGTCCTCGCCCGGCAGCGAGATCGTGTACCCGAGCGCCTGGCCGCGCGAGATGACCGAGATCTTGTGGATCGGGTCGGAGTTCGGCAGGTAGTGGCCGACCATCGCGTGGCCCATCTCGTGATAGGCGGTGATCCGCCGTTCCTTGTCGGACATCACGCGGGTCTTCTTCTCGGGACCCGCGATCACGCGCATGATCCCTTCCTCGAGCTCGATCTGGGTGATCTCGCGCTTGCCGTTGCGCGCGGCGAGTAGGGCGGCCTCGTTGACCAGGTTGCTCAGATCGGCGCCGGTGAAGCCGGGCGTCTGGCCGGCCAGCGCATCAATGTCGATCTCGCGCGCGAGGGGCTTGCCGCGGGTGTGGACGTCGAGGATCTTCCTACGCCCGAGGCGGTCGGGGCGGTCGACGACGATCTGACGGTCGAATCGTCCGGGCCGGAGCAGCGCCGGATCGAGGATGTCCGGGCGGTTGGTGGCGGCGATCAGGATGATGTTGTCCTTCATCTCGAACCCGTCCATCTCGACCAGCAGCTGGTTCAGGGTCTGCTCGCGCTCGTCGTGACCGCCGCCGAGGCCGGCGCCGCGGTGGCGCCCGACGGCGTCGATCTCGTCCATGAAGATGATGCAGGGCGAGTTCTGCTTGGCCTGCTCGAACAGGTCGCGCACGCGCGAGGCGCCCACGCCGACGAACATCTCGACGAAGTCCGAGCCGCTGATGCTGAAGAACGGGACCCCGGCCTCGCCGGCGACGGCGCGGGCGAGCAGCGTCTTACCGGTGCCCGGCGGCCCGTACAGGAGCACGCCCTTGGGGATCCGGGCCCCCAGGGCCTGGAATTTCTTCGGGTTCTCGAGGAACTCCTTGATCTCGTGGAGCTCCTCAACGGCCTCGTCGACCCCCGCGACGTCCCTGAAAGTGATCTTGGGCGAGTCGACCGACATGCGCTTGGCACGCGACTTGCCGAACGACATCACCTTGGATCCGCCGCCCTGGACCTGGTTCATGAGGAAGATCCAGAACCCGATGAAGATCACGAAGGGCAGGATGTAGGTCAGCAGCGACAGCCAGCCGTTGCTCGTCTTGCCCTGGACGTCGAAGTTCCCGGGCTGGAGGTCCTTGTTCGCCTTGTTGATGAGCTGCGCGACGTAGTTGTCGGGGTAGCCGACCGTGTACTTCTGGCCCCCGGTCGTCGTGACATCGGCCGTGTTGTCCTTCTGGTGCAGGGAGAGGCTCTGCACCTGGCCGTGGTCGAGCTGGTAGTTGAGGTCGCCGAACGTCTGCTTAGGCCCGCTGTGCGAGCTACCGATCAGCTTCTGCGCGAAGAACGCGAGCACGACCACGATCAGGATCGGGAATGCGGCGCTCTTGAAAAACCTGCTCATGAATGAAAAATGCGGCGGTTGCCGCGCCTGGACTCGGAGTCTGGGACTGTCAAGCGTAGCATCTGGGTCTCGACCGCTGGACGGGCTTCCACGGGGGCGTTCATGGCTTGTTCACTCATTCAACGCCGCGACGTAGGGCAAGTTGCGGTAGCGCTCCGCGTGGTCGAGCCCGTAGCCGATCACGAATCGGTTGGGAATCTCGAAGCCCACATACTTCGTCCTTAAATCGACCTTTTGGCGCTCTGGCTTGATCATCAGCGCGCAGACCTCAAGAGAGCGGGGGTTTCGGCCTGCCAAGTTGCGCAATAGGTACTGCAGCGTGAGGCCCGAATCGACGATGTCCTCGACGATCAGCACGTCCCGGCCCTCGATCACCGCGTCCAGGTCCTTGAGGATCCGGACCACACCCGAGGATTTGGTCGCCGACCCGTACGAGGCAACGGCCATGAAATCGACCTCGCACGGAATGTCGAGGTGGCGCATCAGGTCGGACAGAAACAGCACCGCACCCTTCAGAACGCCGACAAGGATCAGATCCTTGCCCTTGTAGTCGCGCGAGACCTCCTCAGCCAGTTCCCGGACGCGCCGCGTCAGATCCTCGGCTGGGACGAGGATCTCCCCGATCGCGTCGTCGCCTTCCACGGGCGGGGATTCTATGTATCGCAGCGCAGCCGCACGGACTCACGGGTCGCGTCCGTCACCTTGAACCGCTCGGACGTCGCGACGCCGGCCACCCAGGCGATCTCCCCTCGCGCCTCGACCACCGGCACGGCGCCGCGTTCGAGTCGCGGCACGCGTCGCTGGACGAACAGATCTTGCAGGGACTTCGTGCCGCCACCGAGCCCGAGGGGCGCCATCCGGTCGCCCGGCCGCCACCCCCGGACCAGCAGTTCCGAGGATCCGAGCGCGCCGCGGTCGAGCACGCCCGGCTCGCGTACGCCGGCGTTCAGGACCTCGCAGCGCACGTCACGCGAGCCGAACATCACATTGCCGGGAATCGCGAGGCGCACCGGCGCCGGCGCGGGCGCGCTGGACGGCTCCGGGTCGAGCGGCTCGATCCGCACCCGGCCGTACTCGCTGATCGCCCGCAGCCGGGACCCAATGTCGAGCATCGCGGTGCCCCGCTCGCTCAGCGCGGCCAGCTCGTCGGCCCGGCGCGCCGCGCCGGGCGCGAATCCTCCAGCCGCCTCGTCGGCGAGGCGCTGGACGACGAGGCGGCGCAAGGCAGCGGGCAGGCCACGTAGCGCCTGAAGCGAAATCCCGCCCTCGAGCACTCTGTCCACCAACGCGTCGAGCACCTCGGCCTCGTCGCGCAGGGTCTCGCTCAGCGCCAGCACGTTGGTTTCGGCGCCGGGGTGGAGGTCCAGCAGCGCCGGCAGCAGGCCGCTCCGGATGCGGTTGCGCGCGTACGCGTCCGACGCGTTGCTCGCGTCCTCCCGCCAGGCCAGCCCTCGTGCCCGGCAGTACGCCGTCGTCTCCTCGCGCGTGAAGCTGATCAGTGGCCTCACCAGCGAGCCCTCGCGTGGGCGCATGCCGAGCAGTGCTCGCCGGCTGGGCGAAGACGCCAGCCGGTAGAGAATCGTCTCGACCTGGTCGGTGGCCGTGTGCCCGGTGGCGACGTCGCTCTCGGCTTCCCGGGCCAGGATCCCGGCCTCGCGATAGCGCTCCTCGCGCGCCCACGCTTGCAGGTTCCCCCGCGCGCGGGGATCGAAATCCCGCCCAACCCGCCGCACCTCGAGCGCCACGCCCAGGCGTTCGCAGAGCCGCGCGCAATGGCGCTCGTCCTCGTCGGAGGCGGCTCCCCGGAGCCCATAGTTTACGTGAAGCGCGGTGACCGATTCCGGGCCTGCGATCCGCGCGGCGAGGTCGAGCAGGCAGGTCGAGTCCCGTCCCCCGGAGACCAACACGACCACGGGCCGGTCCCGGACCAGTAGTCCTGCCTCGCGCGCGCGCGCGAGCATGTTCTCATCGGCCGTCCGGGCCATCTCCGTTCCCCGCGCGCGCGATGAACACCTCGGTCGACTCGGTGAACCCCTTCAGCCGGACCTCCGCGATCCGGTCGAACTCGAGGTCGCCGCGCGCCCGCTCGACTACCGGCCGAGTCACCAGCACCTCCCCGCCGCCGGCGCGGGCCGCCACGCGTGAGGCGATATTGACGTCGCGCCCGAAGTAGTCGCCGTCGCGGTACAGCGCGTTCCCGTAGTGGATCGCGATCCGGGGCAGGGTGCGTTCGTTCTGGTCTCGCTGGAAACCGACCGCCCACTCGGTCAGCCCGGCGGGCTCGGACCCCACGATCATCGCCTCGTCGCCGATCGTCTTGATCACGCGCGCGTCCTCGGGCAGCGAGGTCTCGACGGCGTCGACGAACCGCTCCACGGCGTCGACCGCCTCGAGCTCGCCCGCCTCCTCGGTCAGCCGCGTGTACCCGGCGAGGTCCGCGAACGCGATCGCCACCCGCATCCGCCCCAGGTCGACGTTGTCACCCTCGAGGTCGGTCTCCATGTGCCCGACCACGTCCTGCTCGACGAAGTGCTGGAGGTATCGCTGGTGAATCTGGTCCATCACCGGCGAGGACAGCGGCAGCAGCCGCCGCGTCAGCTCGGCCATCTCCTCGGCGGTCTCGACCCCGCTGGCCCCCGAGCGCATCAGCGGTTCGTGCACGTACAGATGGAACAGCCTCACCTCCGCGTCAGCGACGCGTGCCATCGCCTGGCCGTACACGCGCACGAGCTGGAGCAGCGCCACCAGCGGCAGGCCGGCCTCGAGCACGGTCGCGACGTACCGAAGCAGGCGTACGTCCTCTGCCGAGATCCGCTCCGCGCTGATCGGCACGGTCCCGAGGGCGCCGACCACACGCTCGAGGAGCGCCGGCTCGAGTCCGGTCTCGGCGGCCGCCTGCTCCAGCGTGAACACCTCCTCGCCCGTCTCGAACATCTCGTCGATGTAGCCGAACGCGAGGCGCCCCTGCTGGCTGGCCCGTCGGATCTCCCGCAGCGAATGGCCGCGCTCGCGCAGCCGGGCCACGATCTTGGCGTGTCCGACCGGCGCCGGCGACCACGTCCCGGCGTATGGCGCGATCAGTCCCTCGCGCGCCCAGCGGCGCAGCGTGGCGGCGGACACGCCGACTCTCGCGGCCGCCTCCTGCAGCGATACCGCTCCGGCAGGCGTCCCGTGACGTCTGTTGACGGTTTCATCCGACATTGCTCTGGCCCCTAGTTTGCTACCCGGCCCGGCGCGCCGATCGCGCGCGTCGGCGGACGGGTTTTCGCCAGGGCCCGGGGAAAAGTCGGCGGCGGGGCCTCGACGAGCACGAAGCCCCGCCGCCCGCGGGCGTAACGGCCCGCTGCGTCGGCCGTTGGCGCTCGTCACGTTTCCGGCGGCGCCTCGCGTCGTGCTCCCCAGCTGGCCTGGGCAGCGCGTCACGCTCCGGCCTGTTGCCTATTTCGGGTTGTCCTAGGTCTACTCGCCAGCGCGCGATCTGTCAATGCCAACGAGAGATATTGAAGCCCACCCACCCCGCCCCCGCCCGTAAACAGCCATGCTTTATCCGTGGCCGCGCCCATCGGACTCCAGCCCACCACCGACCTCGCCGATCGGGTGCTCCTGCCCGGGGACCCCGCCCGGGCCCTGGTGCTGGCCGAGTCCCTGCTTTCGGCACCGAAGATGTTCAACCACCACCGGGGACTGTGGGGATACACCGGCGTCGCGCCCGACGGCGCGCCCGTCACCATCCAGAGCACCGGGATGGGCGGGCCGAGCGCCGCGATCGTGATCTCCGAACTGATCGACCTCGGCGCTCGCCGCCTGCTCCGGGTCGGCACCTGCGGGGCGCTGGCCGCGGGGGCGGCGCTCGGCGACCTGCTCGTGGCCACCGAAGCGATCGCCGCCGATGGAACCAGCCGAGCCCTGGGCGCCGGCGAGCGAATCCCGGCCGATCCAGGGCTCCTCGACGCCCTGTCCGGCGTCGGCGAGCACGCCGGCCCGGTGGTCAGCAGCGACCTGTTCTACGACGGTCGCGGCCTGGAGCACGAGTGGGCTCGTGCGGGCGCCCTGGCGGTCGAGATGGAGGCTGCGACCCTGTTCGCGCTCGGCGCCGTCAGAGACGTCCAGGCCGCGGCGCTGCTCGTCGTGTCGGACCTGTTGCTCGCCGCCCGCATGCGAATCGCGCCCGATGAGCTCCGGGAGTCTGAGATTCGCATGGGCCGCGCCGCACTGAGCGCGCTCGGGCCCGTGCCCGAGCTTCAGCCCTGAAGCGTCTGCCCGGCGGTCTCGACGGCCGTGGCGGCCGGCGCGGCGACCTGCTCGGCCAGCGTCGCCTCGATCCTCGCCAGGACCTCTTCGATCGCGGTCAGCCGCTTCTCGATCGAGCTGGCCGATCCGAGCTGGTCGATCCGCTCCTCCAGCCTGTCCAGGCCGTCTTCGATCGTCTCGAGGCGCTGCGACACATTGCGCAGCCGCCGGGTGAGGCGCTCCAGGTCACCGGCGGAAGGCAGATTGAGCGCACCCATCGCTAGCTCCTGCGCGCGCGTCGCCCGCTGACGCGTCTCGAACGCCGCCGTGAGCGCCCGGTTCACCACCGGGTTGTCCAGCATGCCCTGTGCCACCTTGCCGATCGCCTCCTCGCCGTGCCGCGTGACGCGGCCTCGCAGACCCTTATCGTCGTCCATCGCACGATCCTCAGCACTCGTCCCGTCTTCATCGCTCATGTCAGCTCCTCCGACCCGGTGTTATGACGACTCTAACGCTCGACTTGAGGGTTAGATCGTCCATCGAGGAATAGCCGTCGCTACAGTGGCCCCGGGGTCGTGCCGATTCATGGGTTGCGTGGACGTTCGTGATGTGCGGCGTACACGACGTTGCTACCCGAACTGACATGCACCACACCGACGGTTCCGAATTGCAAAGCTCGCCGGCAGCCAGTAGCGTCCTGGTCAAGCCTACCTGTGATGGTACCTGGGAAGACGAGTTTGCGAGTGGCAATCCGCGGGAGGAGTAGGCCACTGTGTTGACAAGGCGGAAGCTGAAAATTGCTGCCGTGACCTTCGGTTTGATGGTCGCGGTTCTCGGGCTTGCCGCCCTGCCGAACGCGTCCGCGGACGGCTGCACGGTTACGGTGACGGTCAGTCTCCCGACCGGCCCTGAGACACTCGTCTTCCAGAACGTCGCGCCGGACACTCCGCCGACCGCGCTGCCGATCCCGCCCGGGGCCGCGATCACGAACGTCTCCCAGTCCTGCCCGCCGGTCACCGCGACCACCCCGGCGGCCACCGTTACGACCACCACGCCGGCGCCCACGACGTCGACCTCAACCTCAACCCCGACTTCAACCTCGACCACGCCGAAGCCCAAGCCGAAGCCGAAGCAGGGTCCCGCCACCACGACGACGTCGGGCACCACCACCCCGACGACCACCAACCAGACCTCGCCGGGCAAGAGGCAGAAGACGCTCAACCGGGGCACCTCGCAGGCCGGGAAGAACCTGACCCAGCCGGGCGCGCCGAAGGCCAAGCACAAGAAGCCGAGCAAGGCCAAGAAGCCGGCGACCCCGGCGCCGCCCGTGACCAAGAGCGGCGTCCCGACGCCGTCCAACCCGACGTTCTCGTTCGCGCTTCCCGGCCCGGCCCCGATCGGCGTACCCAACTTCTTCATCGAGAGCTTCCAGATCCCGCCCTTCCTGCTCCCGATCTACCAGGCCGCCGGCATTCAGTACAACGTGCCGTGGCAGGTGCTGGCCGCGATCAACGAGATCGAGACCGATTACGGGCGCAACCTGTCGGTCTCCACCGCGGGCGCCGTCGGCTGGATGCAGTTCCTCCCCTCGACCTGGAAGCGCTGGGGCATCGACGCCAACGGCGACGGGATCGCCGATCCGTACAACCCGGCCGACGCGATCTTCTCTGCCGCTCGCTACCTCCACGCGGCCGGCGCCTCCAAGAACGTCGGGAACGCGGTGTTCGCCTACAACCACGCCGGGTGGTACGTCCAGTCGGTGCTCCTGCGCGCCGAGCTGATCGGCGGCATGCCCAAGTCGTTCATCGGGTCGCTGACCGACCTCGTCCAGGGTCACTTCCCGGTCGCGGCGCCCGCCAAGTACGCCGACGACGCGGTCCTCAAGCTCGCCAAGACGCGCGTGAAGAAGGGCAACGCCGCGGTCACGGTCCAGTCCGACCCCGGTAGCAAGGGCACCGCGATCTACGCCAAGCAGGGCTCGCCGGTGATCGCGGTCAACGACGGCAAGGTCGTCAAGATCGGCCAGAGCAAGCAGCTCGGGCGCTACGTCGAGCTCCAGGACGCGACCGGCAACATCTACACCTACGCGAATCTCGGGTCGATTCCCTCGCGCTATCCGGTCCCCAAGCCGGTCAAGGTGAGCGCCACTCAGGTCGCCAAGGCGCTGCTCGCGCCGGCCAGCCCCGCGCCCAGCCAGGCTGCCAGCGCCGGCACGCAGCAGGCCACGTCGGTGCCGAGCGCGGCCAAGGCGACCCAGGAGACCAAGCTCCCGATCACGCCCGCGAGCGCCGGCACCCAGGCCGCGAGCGCCGGCACGCAGCCCGCCACCGCCGGCACGCAAGCCGCGAGCGCTGGCACCCAGGCCGCCAGCGCCGGGACCCAGTCCGCCACCGCCACGTCGCCGGCCACCTCGTCCGCCACCACCGCCAGCACTCCCACCATCAGCGCCCCGCTGGTCAAGGAGCGGCTGTTCGCCAACCCGAAGCGCCCGGCCTCCTTCGCCGCCGGCGGCAAGCTGCAGATCTCGACCGCCGCTCCGCAGATCGCGAGCTTCGGCGACTACTTCTCCGACGTGCTGCACCTGGCCAAGAACCAGTACACGCTCGAGCCCCTGAAGGCCGGGTCGCTGGTCGTCGCCGGCACGATCCTGGGCCGCCTCGGGGCCGGGACGCCGACCAACGCCTCGCATCTTCAGTTCATGATCCAGCCCGCCGGCAAGGGCGTTCCGTACATCGATCCCAAGCCGATCCTCGACGGCTGGAAGCTGCTCGAGGCCACCGCGGTGTACCGAGCCGCCGGTGTCGACCCGTTCTTCGGCCCCAACGCCAAGAACCCGTCGATCGGGCAGATCCTGCTCATGTCCAAGGAGCAGCTCCAGAACCGGGTGCTCCAGGATCCGAACGTCGCGATCTATCCCTGCGGCCGACGCGACATCCAGGACGGCGCGATCGACCGGCGGATCCTCGCCGTGATCGAGTACCTGTCCGCGTCCTCGCTGAAGCCCAGCATCACCGGCCTGAAGTGCGGCGACACGCCGAACGGCGCCAACGGCATCGATCCTGACGGCGCCACGGGCGACAGCGTCGACATCTCGGCGATCAACGGGATCGCGATCCAGGGTCATCAGGGCCCCGACTCGATCACCGACGTCACAATCCGCCGCCTGCTCACGCTCCAGGGGGCGATGCAGCCCGACGAAATCGTCTCGACCATGAGCTACAAGGGACAGCCGACCGCGATCGCCCTGGCCAACCACGCCAACCGCATCCAGGTCACCTACTCCCAGCTGTACGGCGCCAACAAGCACCTCGCAGCGGCGGCGGGGAGCATCCTGCAGCCCGGTCAGTGGACCCAGCTGATCAACCACCTCAGCCAGATCCACGAGCCGGTCGTGCCGATCTCGCCGAGCCACTACGCGATCAAGACCCCCGGGCAATAGCCTCCGGGCATCCCTTCGCTTTTTCGCTTCACCCAGCTCGAGCTGCCCTGGGCGCTCGGCCCGCCGGACGGCCGGTACCTGATCCGGCGCAACGGCGGCGGTCCAGCGGGCGGGCCGTCCGGGGGCGGGCCGTCCGGGGGCGAGCCGTCGCACGTCCTGGTCCTCGGGACCCTCGGAGCGCGCGAGCGCCGTTCCCGAGCGCCGATTCGGCGTCAGCATAAGGCTCAACCTGAGCCTGAGCCTGCGCCCGTGATGACCACCCGGGCGACGATTGTCGACGTCGAGGCTCCGCTCGACGGCCCGGACCGAGCCGCGGCGTGGCTCAAGGGCGCCGGCGAGCCCGAATTCGCCGAGGGCCTGGCCGTCCTCAACCGGGCGCTGCACGCGTACCGGATCGCCACCGCCGACCCCCGCGCCGGCGGCGTGCGCCGCCGCGACGCGCTGGTCGCGCGCCTCGGGTACGGCGCCGGCGAGCAGGTGGCCGACGGGCTGTGGACCGACGCGCGAGAGTTGATCGACCCCGGCCCGCGGCACCGGCGCTTGCGCGTGCCCGCCGCCCAGGCCCGCCTCGCCGCGCTCCTGACCGGCCGCCAGATCGCGCCGGCCTGCGAGGATCTCACGCTGCGCGCCCGGCTCGATCTCGACGAGGGCCGCGACCGCGAGGCCGCGCTCCAGCTCCGGATCGCGCTCGACGCTGCGCTCGCGGAGCTGCCCCGCGATCCGGCCGAGCCCGCGCTTCAGGAGCGACTCGACCAGCTGCGTGCGCTGCACGAAGGGGTCGTCGCGGCCGCGCGCCGCGCCCTCGACGACGAGACGCCGCCGGCCGGCGATCGCGAGGCGGTGGCGTTCGCCCTCGGGCGGCTCGAGGCCGCGCTCAGAGCGCGGGCCGTGGCGCTGGCGGACTGACGGCTGGTTCGTCTGCCGGCTCGCCCGGCACCGGCAAGCCAAGCGCGGCGAGGACGGCCTCGAGCTCGTCGACCACGTCGCCGCCCATCCGCACCGCGGCTTGCCGGTCCAGCGGCGTCGGCCCCTGGGTCAGGATCGCGATCTGGCCGCCCGCGGCCAGGGTCGTCTCGGGCAGCCCGGCGACCGGATGGACCTCGAGCGAGGACCCGATGCACAGCATCAGATCGGCCCCGGCCGCCAGCGCCTCGCCGCGCGTGATCGCATCCACCGGTAGGTACTCGCCGAACAGCACGACCCCGGGCTTCAAAGGCGCGCCACAGTCACATCGCGGCACCCCCTCCGGGTCAGAGCGTAGCCGCGTGCCCACGGCTTCCAATTCATACCGTAGACCGCAGACAAGACAGATCGAGTGGGAGATCGATCCGTGCACCTCGATCAGGTTGCGCGTGCCCGCTCGCGCGTGCAGCTGGTCGATGTTCTGGGTGATCACGGCGTCGATCAGCCCGGCGCGCTCGAGCTCGACCAGCGCCGCGTGCGCACCGTTGGGCTGCTTGTCGTCCAGCGTCTGGAAACGCCGGCCGTAGAAGCCCCAGAAGCGCACCGGATCCCGGCGGAACGCGTCTATGTGGGCCACCTCCATCGGGTTCACGTTCTCCCAGATGCCGGTGCCCGGCGAGCGGAAGTCCGGGATGCCCGACGGGACCGAAATGCCCGCCCCGGTCAGCGCCACCACCGAGCGCGCCTGCTCGATCAGCCGCGCGAGGTGCTCAGCGGCGGTCTCCGTGGTGCTCACGCGTCGTGAAACCGGGCCGTGCGCTTCTCGAGAAACGCCGCGATCCCCTCTTTCGCGTCCTGGGAGGCGAATACCTCGAGGAACGCCTGCTTCTCGCGCTCGATGCCGGTCTCGATATCGGGCGTAGCCGACACCTGCTTGATCCGCTCGACCGACAGCGACGGCTGCCCGGCCAGTTTGCGCGCCCACGCCAGCGCGGTGTCGAATAGCTCTTCGTCCGGTACGACGCGCGTGGCCAGGCCGATCGCGTACGCCTCCTCGGCGGCGATCGGATCCGCGGTGAGGTTCATCTCCTTCGCCCGCGCTTCTCCCACGAGCCGCGGCAGGCGTTGGGTCCCGCCGAACCCGGGGATGATCCCCAGGTTGATCTCCGGCTGGCCGAACGTCGCCGATTCCGCCGCGATCCGGAAGTCGCAGGCCATCGCGAGCTCGCACCCACCCCCCAGCGCCAGCGCGTTCGCCGCCGCGATCGTCACGATCGGGGAGGTCTCCATCTCGCGCAGCAGCCCGTGTACATCGTCCAGCAGCGCCCGGCCGGCGGCGGCGTCCATCGTGGTGAACGCCTTGATGTCGGCGCCGGCGCAGAACACCATCGGGTTTGCCGACGCGATCACCAGCGACCTCACCGTGCCGGCCTCACGGATCGCATTCCACAGCCGGCGCAGCGAGTGGACGAACTCCGGCGAGATCGAGTTCGCGGGCGGCCGATCGAGCCACGCGATCGCCGTCGCGCCCCGGGTCTCCAGCTTGACCGGGCCGTCCTCCCAGCCGGCGTCCGGCCGGGCATAGGGGAAGAACCCCTGCCCGCTTTTGACCCCGAGGCGCCCCTGCGCCACCAGCCGGCGCACGATCGCAGGCGGCTCGAACCGCTCGCCCCATTCCGCGGCGGCGCGCTCGAGCCGAGCCAGGACCTCGTCGAGCCCGATCTGGTCGGCGCGCGCGAAGGGAGGCGGGATGATCCCGGCGCCGGCCATCATCCCCAGGTCGATGTCCTTCATCGACGCCACGCCCTCCTCGAGGACCAGGCACGCCTCGACCAGCGCCTTGAGCGTGAAACGCTCGACCAGGGCCGCCGTATCGAGCTCAGCTTCCGTGCTCATAGAAGCCCTCCCCCGTCTTGGCCCCGAGCTTGCCCTCGGCCACCAGGTCGCGCATCCCCGCGTGTACGTAGAAGGACTCGCCGTATGCGTCGCGCAGGTGCTCGGCCAAGTGCAGCACCGTGTCGAGCCCGAGCAGGTCGGCCAAGATGAACGGCCCGATCGGCGCGGCCTTCGACTCGCTCACGATGCGGTCGACCTCCTTGACATCGATCCCGCTCTCCTCCTGCAGGCGCCACAGCTCGGATGCGCTCGAGTTCAGGATGCGGTTGACCACGAACCCGGGCGCTTCGCCGCACCTGATCGGGGTCTTGCGGATCGCCTGCGCGAAGCCGACCGCCGCGTGCGCCGTCTCGGGCGAGGTGTCCTCGCCCTCGATGACCTCGATCAGCCGCGTCATCGACGCCGGGTAGAAGAAGTGAAAGCCGACCACCCGGTCCGGGCGCCCGGTCGCCTGGGCCATCTCGGTGATCGACAGCGACGAGGTGTTCGAAGCCAGGATCGCCTGCCCCGGCGTCACCTCGTCGAGTTCGGAGAACACCGTCTGCTTGATCTCTATCCGCTCCGGGACGGCCTCGATCACGAAGTCGACGTCGCCGAACGCCTCGTAGTCGGTGGTTCCCGTGATCAGCGCCAGCTTGCGCTGCTGCTCCTCGGCGGCGAGCTTGCCGGCGTCGACCCGCGCCTGCCAGAGCGATGCGGCCTTCTCGAGGCCCTCCTCGACGAACCGCTGATCGACGTCCTTGAGCACGACCCGGATGCCGGCGTTCGCGATCACGTGGGCAATCTCGCCGCCCATCGTGCCCGCCCCGACCACCGCTGCCTTGAACACGAACATGAGCGGGCGAGTCTAGGCACTAGTCTCCAAACATGACCGAGAAGCTGCCGGAAAACATCGAGCCGTACCCGGGGATCTCCTCCAAGTCCTACGAGCATCCCGCCGATCGAGCCGCCACCGCCGCGCTCAAGGCCGTCCCAATGCTCGACACCGTCGTACGCAAGCTGATCGAGTGGGGATACGAGCGCGCGCTCAGGCAGTCGTTCCTCGGCAACGCCGTGCGCGTCGGCGAGAACCAGCTGCCGGATCTGTGGGCCTCCCACGCCGGGGTGTGCCGGATTCTCGACATGCCCGAGGTCTACGACCTGTACGTGACCTGGGGCCTGTACGGCAACGCCGCAGCGATCGGTGCCGGCAAGCCGCTGGTGGTGATGAACGCGGGGCTGTCCGAGAAGCTCGGACCCGGCGAGCAGCGCGTGGTCCTGGCCCACGAGGTCGGCCACATCCTGTCCGACCACATGCTCTACATGACCGCGCTGAACATCCTGATCGCCGTGCCCCTGAGCATGCCGTTCCCGATCGGGCTGCCCCTGCGCGCCGTCCGCGCCGTACTGCTCGAGTGGTACCGGGCGGCCGAGCTCAGCTCTGACCGCGCGGCCGCGCTCGCCGTCCGCGATCCCAAGATCGTGTGCCGGACGCTGATGGTGCTGGGCGGGGGCCTGCCGGCCGACAAGCTGAACCTCGACGCGTTCATGGCCCAGGCCATGGAGTACGAGGAGTGGGACGACCCGTCGGACCGCGTCCGGCGCTTCTTCTACGAGATCGGCCTCACCCACCCGCTCGCCGTCCGGCGCGTCCGCGAGGTCCTGAACTGGGTGCAGAGCGGCGATTACGATCGCATCCAGCGCGGCGAGTACCGCACCCGCGAGCAGGACGCCACCGCCAACGTCCGCGCCGAGGCAGGCGACGCGGTCGAGTTCTACGCCGAGCGCTTTCGCCGCATCTTCCAGGAGATGGGCGAAAACATCACCACGCTCGGCTCCCAGGCGGCCGGCGCTGCGGAGCAGTTGGCCGACTGGATCCGCGCGCGTGGTGGTGGCGGCGGGGAGTAGCTCCAGGCTTCGGCCGGCCTCGCCCGGGCCGGAGCGCCCCCTGCCTCACCTCACCAGCCAACCGACCCCCGAGCCGCGGGCAGGCCCACCCCGAGTTTCGGCCCACTCGTCCCGGTCCTCCGGGTGAATGGCGCTCCACTCGGCTATAGCCCGAGTCTCGCCCCACTCGCGCCGAGAACGCCGACGAGTGTGACGAAACTCGTCCTGCCTTCCGTGCGCCCCCTCGCCCGCCCTCCGTTCCGTGCGCCCCCTCGCCCGCCCTCCGTCCGTGCGCCCCCTCGCCCGCCCTCCGTTCCGTGCGCGCCCTCGCCCGCCTCCGTTCCGTGCGCCCCCTCGCCCGCCCTCCGTTCCGTGCGCCCCCTCGCCCGCCCTCCGTTCCGTGCGCCCCCTCGCCCGCCTCCATTCCGTACGCGCTCTCGCCCCGCCTCCGTTCCGCGCGCCCCCATTGACAAAGCGACTATCGACGATATATCGTTAATACATCGCTAGTAACGACCCCGCAGGAGGGGACATGACGTACGAAGAGACAGCCGGGCCCTGGCCTTTTCTGGCCCGCCTGGCGATGATGAAGGGCGGCGGTGGTGGCGGTGGCGGCGGCGGCGGCGGTCGCGGTCGACGCTCGCACATGGACCATCTGGAGCGCCTCGCCGCGCTGAACCAGATGCGCGGTGGCCCGTTCGGCCCGGATCCGTTCCGCGGCGGACGCGGGCGCGGCGGCGGAGGACCCTTCGGCGGCGGCCGAGGCCGTAGGCGCCGGGGCGACGTCCGGCTGGCGCTGCTGATCCTGCTCGGAGAGGAGCCGCGCAACGGCTACCAGCTGATGCAGACGATCGAGGAGCGCAGCGATGGACGGTGGCGCCCGAGCCCGGGCTCGGTCTACCCGACGCTGGCCCAGCTCGAAGACGAGGGCCTGATCCGCGGCGTCGACCGCGACGGCGCCAAGCTGTTCGAGATCACCGACGCGGGCCGCGAGCGGCTCGAGGGCTCCAAGGTCGATCCGGCCCCATGGGCCGAGGAAGAGGACCCCGAGGCGCCCGACCTGCACAAGATGGCCGGGCTGATCATCCAGATCGGCAAGGCCGCCTGGCAGGTGGCCCAGGAAGGCGACGACCACCAGACCGAGCAGGCCTACAAGACGTTGGCCGAGACGCGCCGGGCGCTTTACCGCATCCTCGCGCAGGACGACGCCGAAGACAGCACCGACGACCGCGCCGATGACGAAGCGGAGACCGAGGTCTGAGCCGGATATCGCCCCCACTAACGTGTGTGGATGAGATGACGGGCGGGAACGGCAACCAGGCACCGGCCGCGATCGAGGTCCGGGGCCTGGTCAAGAACTACGACGAGGTCGAAGCCGTGCGAGGGGTCGAGTTCGAGGTCGCCACCGGAGAGGTGTTCGGGTTCCTCGGCCCCAACGGCGCCGGCAAGACGACCACGATCAGCATGCTGTGCACGCTGGTCACGCCCACGGCTGGATCCGCCAGCGTGGCCGGTCACGACATCGTCAAGGAGCGCACGGACGTGCGCCGCAACATCGGGCTGGTGTTCCAGGACCCGACCCTGGACAACTACATGACCGCCGTCCAGAACCTCCGTCTCCATGCCGAGCTGTACGGACTGCAGCGCGACGTGGTGGCCCCGCGCATGCGCCAGGTGCTCGAGATGGTCGGCCTCTGGGAGCGCCGGGATTCGCCCGTCGGGACGTTCTCCGGAGGCATGCGCCGGCGGCTCGAGATCGCCCGGGGCATGATGCACTCGCCTCGGGTGCTGTTCCTCGACGAGCCGACGATCGGCCTCGATCCGCAGACGCGCCGATCGATCTGGTCCTACATCGCCGAGCTCAAGGAGCGCGAGGACATCACGATCTTCATGACCACCCACTACATGGACGAGGCGGAGTGGTGTGACCGGATCGCGATTATGGACAACGGTGAGATCGTCGCGCTCGACACCCCCGAGACGCTCAAGGCTCAGGTCGGCACCGACCGCGTCACCATCCACACGGAGGACAACGACGCCGCGATCGCTGCCCTAAAGGACCGGTTCGACATCGACGCACGCATCTCCGAGGGCGCTGTCACCTTCGGCGTGCCCGGCGGCGAGGAGTTCGTGCCGCGCCTGTTCGCGGATCTGGGCGTGCCGATCAGAGCCGTCAACGTCTCCCGCCCGACGCTCGACGACGTGTTCATGTCCTACACCGGGACCACGATCCGCGACGCCGAGGAGGACGCGGGCAAGAACCGCAACCGGATGATGATGCAGATGATGCATGGAGGCCGGCGATGAGCACCACCACTGCCACGCCGGCGCAAGAGCGGCCACAGACCCCGCTCATCCACGTCGAGGTCCCGCCGCACAGCATCTTCTCCGAGCTGCGCGCGATCAAGATCGTCTGGCGGCGGGATCTGATCCGGTTCGTCAACGACCGCATCCGCATGATGGCCACGCTGGTGCAGCCGCTGCTGTTCCTGTTCGTCCTCGGCTCCGGGCTCCAGCAGCTCTCGAGCGCGAGTACGCATGGCGTCAACCTCAAGACGTTCATCTACCCCGGCGTGCTGTGCATCGCGGTGATGTTCACCGCCATGTTCTCGGCCGCCTCGATCGTGTGGGACCGGGAGTTCGGGTTCCTGCGGGAGATGCTGGTCGCGCCGGTTCGGCGCAGCTCGATCGTGATCGGCAAATGCTTCGGCGGCGCCACCGTGGCCTGCACGCAGGGCGTGATCATGCTCCTGCTGGCGCCGCTCGTCGGCGTCCCCTACAGCCTCGCGCTGATCGTCGGGGTGTTCAGCCTGCAGCTGATCCTGGCGTTCACGATCACCGCGTTCGGCGTGATGATCGCGGCGCGGATCAAGCAGATGCAGGCCTTTTTCGGCGTCATGCAGATGCTCGTAGTGCCGATGTTCTTCATCTCGGGCGCGCTGTTCCCGGTGGCCAATCTGCCGGGCTGGCTCACCTTCCTCAACCGTATCGATCCGCTCACGTACGCGGTTGATCCGATGAAGAAGCTCGTGTTCAGCACCATCAACATCTCGCCCGAGGCGCGCCATGTGCTCGACCCGGGTGTCACCTGGTTTGGCTGGCACGTGCCGGCGCTGGTCTCGGTGGCCGTGGTCCTCGCCCTCGGGCTGATCATGCTCGGGATCGCGATCTGGGAGTTCTCCACCACCGAATAAGAGGGCGCTTACAACTTCACAGCCGATCCGCGACCTCTACGGCAGCCTCAACCGCGTCTTCGCGCTGGTCGATTCTTATCGGGACCTGCTCAGCGGCGCGGCGGACCTGTACCTCTCGACCGTCGCCAACCGTCAGGGCGAGGTCAACAAACAGCTGACGATGATCGCGACGATCTTCCTCCCCCTGACCTTCCTGACCGGCTTCTTCGGTCAGAACTTCGCGTTCTTGACCAACCACGTCCTGAACACGGAGTGGGCGTTCGTCGCGCTTGGGCTAGGTCTGCTGCTCATCTCGATCGTCACCTTCGTCGTCTACTTCCGGCGAAAGCGCTGGATGTAGTGAGGCGCTGGGACGCCCCTGCAGGCCCGTCCCAGCGCCTCGGGCCCAGCCCTACCAAACTCGTTACGCGGTGGCGGGCGCGGGCTCCTCGACCCGCCGGGGCAACAGCGTCTCGCGCGCGATCACCAACCGCTGGATCTGCGCGGTGCCTTCGTACAGCTGGAGGATCTTCGCGTCGCGCATCAGTTTCTCGACCTTGTACTCCTTGATGAAACCGTACCCGCCGTAGACCTGGACTGCGTCAGTTGTCACTTCCATCGCGCTGTCCGCGGCAAACCGCTTGGCGTGGGACGACTCGAGCGTGTTGCGCTTGCCCTGGTCGAGCAGCACGGCCGAGTTGTAGGTGGCCAGGCGCGACAGGTACACCTTGGTCGCCATATCGGCGATGATGAACTGGATCGCCTGGTGCATCGCGATCGGCACGCCGAACTGCACGCGCTCCTTCGAGTACGCGATCGCGAACTCCATCGCCGCCCGGGCCACGCCGGTCGCCATCGCGGCGACGCCGGGGCGCGTCCGGTCGAGCGTCATCATCGCGATCTTGAAGCCCTTGTTCTCCTCGCCGACCAGGTGGTTGGCCGGGATCTCGACGTCGTTGAAGGACACGGTTGCGGTGTTCGAAGCCCGCTGGCCCATCTTGTCCTCATGCTTGTCGACGACCACGCCGGCGTCACGCGGCACGATGAAGCACGAGATCCCCCGGTGCCCGGCCTCCTTGTCAGTCTTCGCGTAGACCGTGTACCAGTTGGCGTACTCGCCGTTGGTGATGAAGCACTTGGAGCCGTTGATCACCCACTTGTCGCCCTTGCGCACGGCGGTCGTCTTCATGCCCGACACGTCTGAGCCGGCGTCCGGCTCGGTCAGGCAGAACGAGGCGAGGAGCGGAGCCTCGGCCAGCCGGCCGATGTACTCCTTCTTGAGCTCCTCGGACGCAGCCAGGGCTACCGGCGCCGTGGCCAGGCCGTTGCAGGTGACCGAGGTGCTGATCCCGGAGCAGCCCCAGGCCAGCTCCTCCTCGATGATGCAGCCGTCGAGGTACCCGAGCCCCGGGCCGCCGTATTCGACCGGGAAGTGGCTGTTCATCAGACCGAGCTCCCAGGCCTTGTCGATGATGCCCTGGGGCCAGGTCCCGTCGCGATCGTAGTCCCAGGCGACCGGACGGATCTCCTTCTCCGCGAAGTCGTGCGCCATCTCGCGCATGCTCCGCTGCTCGTCGGTGAGCGTGAAATCAACCACTGTTTTGCTCTCCTTGATCCGTGATTGACTAGTCAGTCAACACTTCAATGGTACCCGAATAACGGTCGCCTCCAACCGGGTTTTCTACGCTGTTTCGCACTTTGGGCCGCCTGCGGCGGCGTCCGTGGGGCCTGGCCGCCGGGCATCCCTGCCCGGCGGGCGCGGCGGTCTCGCCACCGCCGCTCCTCGCCCACGGTGAAATTTCCGCCATTCCAGCCGCCCGCCAGTCCCTCGTGACGGATTTCTACCTTTGAGCGGGAAGAATCCGTCACCGCAGGCGCGGACCGTCTGCATTGGCGGAAATTTCACGCTCGGTCGGGACTCGGCTCGGGTCCGGACGGGGTACCAGGCCCCACGGACGTCGAGCGAAGCGAGACCCAACAGCCCTTCCATGCGCCAGACTTAGCCCCGTGCACTCGGCGTTCAACATCGTCGTCTGGGTCGTGTGCATCCTCGCGGTCGTGATCGCCCTGGGCGCGCTGGTCGCCAACCGCAAGCCCTGGGAGGACTTCGGCAAGGGCCATCTCGCGATGGACCGCGACGCGGCTGCCCGAGGATCCGCCGCCGAGCGCGACGAGGAGATTCGCCAGCTGCTCGAGGCCCGCAACGCGCGCCGCGAGCGCCGCGGCGAGGCGCCTGTCGACGTCGACCAGGAGCTCGCCCGGCTGACCGCGCCGGCGATCGATCCCGAGCTGCGCGAGGAGATCCGCCAGCTCGTCGTGGCCCGCAATCACCGCCGGGTGCGCGCCGGCAAGGCGCCGCTCGACGTCGAGGCCGAAATCGAGCGCGAGATCGCAGGACTTCAGGGGCTCTAAATCGATACGCTCCCAGGCGATGGCTGACCCACGCCGCTTCGAGCTCGACGAGCTGATCAACCGGCCGGGGACGTATTTCAATCCCCAGACCGAAGTGCTGATGGTCGTCGACGACTCCCCCGAGCTCGACTCCGAGATCTTCAACATGGAGGAGTTCGAGGGCGCCGACTGGGTCCTCATCTCCGACGAGGTCGCCGTCGACGAGAGCCGCCGGGACGAGCTGCTCCAGGCGTTCCAGGCGCGCCACGGAACGGACGACTTCCAGGCGGACCCGGACGAGGAGCCAGAGGAGTACGAGGAGGAAGAGGAGGAGCTGGGGCGCGGCTAGACCGCGCGACTAGCTTAGCTAGCCGCCGCTGCCCAGCAGCGACGCGCACTTCTGCATCTTGCCCACGTCTCCGGCGGCCTGCTGGATGCACTTGCTGTACTTCTGAACGTTGGCCGAGGTCCCGGTGCTCGGGCTCGTCCCGCCGCCTGAGCTGGTGCCGCTCCCGAGCGCTCCGCCGGCCGCGCCCTCCAGCGTCTGGAGGAACCCTGCGATCTTGGTCTGGAACTCGCTGAACGGCCGGACGGTGGTCGGCGCCGTGATCGTCTGCGGCTGATTGAGGTTGGCGTACTGAAGCGTCAGCCCGATATCGGCCGACTTCACGCCGCCGAACTCGGACGACGTCTTGCCGGTGACGGGCACGGTCAACGCGATCCTCACCCGCCGGACGGTCTTGTCGTTCGTGCCGGTCCATATGTCGACGCTCGGGTTCTTGACCGAGGCGGCGATCTTGCTCCGGGTGGCCGGCGGCAGCCCCGACTTCAGGCTCGGCGCGCCCGACACGCCCGTCGACGAGGCCTTTTCGAGGAACGTATTCAGGTCGGTGAGCAGCGCATCCACGTTGACCCCGGCGTGGATGTGGGTCGTCGGCGCGCCACCCACGTTCTCGGCGCCGACCACTGTCGGGTGGGTCAGCCACTTGAGCGGATGGATCCCAAGCTTGGCCAGCGAGCCCGAGCCGGTGCTCGCGCCCGGCGTGGAGGAGAGCTGCGAGAAGCTCGACTCGAGCTTCTGGAACGTCGCCTCCGGCATCTGGTAGCTCGTGCCCTGGAGCGTGACGTAGCCCTTAGTGCCGGTGGACAGGATGCCGAGCGAGGCGCTCCGGCCCATCGCGCTCCCGCTCACGACGAAGTTCGACTCGGGCAGCTTGCCGGCGCCGCGCGTCTGGAACGGGCCGCCGAAGCTGATCGTGATCGGACCGCTGAGCACGCTGGAGCCGGACGGATCGATCGTCAGGTTCACGTTGAGAACCCCACTCGTCACCTTATGCGTGCCGCTGAACGTCTGGTTCAGCAGCGTGTTCGGGTCGCCGGAGCTTCCGCTCGCGCTGCCGCACCCAGCGACCACCAGGCTCGCCAGCGCGACCAAGATCAGACCCCTGAATGCGTATCTACGCCGATGCATCGTGTCTCAGCCCCCGCGGCGAATGTAGCACCCGGTTCTAAGGCCCGCGCCGGTTCGGGAATGCCTAGACTCGCCCGGTCATGGGTCCTCGGACGATCCTCTACACGGGCAAGGGCGGGGTCGGGAAGACGTCGGTCGCGGCGTGCACCGCCCGCGCCTGCGCCGCGAGCGGCTCCCGCACGCTGATCATCTCGACCGACCCGGCGCACAGCCTGTCCGAGTCGCTCGGGGCCGAGCTTGGGCCCGAGCCGGTGGTCGTCGGCGACCGGCTCTGGGGCCAGGAGGTCAACGCCCAGGAGGAGATGGAGCGCCACTGGTCGGCGGTGCAGGAGTGGCTCGGCGAGATGTTCATCGAGCGCGGGGTGGATCGGATCTCGGCCCAGGAGCTCACCGTCCCGCCGGGCATGGACGAGCTGTTCTCGCTGCTGCGCCTCCAGGCCGCGCACGAGTCGCCCGACTGGGACGCGATCATCGTCGACTGCGCCCCCACCGGCGAGACGCTCCGGCTGCTCTCGTTCCCCGACGTGGCGCGCTGGTGGATCGAGAAGGTGTTCCCGCTCGAGCGCCAGATCCTCGCCGCCGCGCGGCCGCTCGCACGCTCGCTGCTCGATATCCAGCTCCCCAGCTCGGCGGTGTTCGCGGACATCCAGCGGTTGTCGGCCAACCTCATCGCGATGAACGAGATCCTCCGCGATCGCACGCGCTGCACCGTCCGCCTGGTCATGAACCCGGACAAGATGGTGATCGGGGAGGCGATGCGGACGTTCACCTACCTGAACCTGTACGGCTACCTGACCGACGCGGTGATCGTCAACCGGGTGTTTCCGTCCGAGGTGGGGGACTACTTCGCGGGGTGGCGCCGCGTGCAGGAGGAGCACCTGGCACTGGTGCGGTCCGCGTTCGCCCCGGTTCCGGTCCTGTGCGCGCCCTACTTCGACCAGGAGGTTCTGGGGGCCGAGATGCTCGACCGTCTGGCCGGCGCGCTGTTCGAGGATGGTGGGCTCGACCCGGCTGCCGTCCTGCACGACCGCCTGACTCAGGAGCTGAGCGTGTCCGAAGAGGGCGCCTCCCTTCGCCTGATGCTCCCGTTCGCCGAGAAGGGCGACATCTCGCTCAAGAAGATCGGGCTCGAGCTGGTCGTCGGCGTAGACGGGCACCGCCGGACGATCATCCTGCCCTCGGCGCTGGCCGCGTTCCAGCCCAGCGGCGCGACGTTCGAGGACGGGGCGCTCGAGGTGAGCTTCCGCGGGGCGCGAGATGCCGGCGTCGCCTGAGGAACGCGACCCGTCGGTCCCGGCCCCCGGGTCTGCCGAGGAGGCGCTGCGGCGCCTCGAGCAGCGGCTCGACCGCGCTTCGGAGGCGGCGGAGCGTCTGATGGCCGAGGCGGCCGCGCAGGCGGCGCGCGCCGCGATGGGTGGCGATCCGGCCGGAGCTGCCGACGATCCGGCCGACCGCAGCGAGACTCCTCCGGCCGGCTGGCAGATCCCCGGGGACGCCCGCGCCGGCCTGTCCCCCGAGCTCGATCCCTTCGTCGCCCTCGTTCAGGCCTTGCGTGACCTGATCCCGCCGGACCTTCAGCGCCGGCTGGTCGCCGCTCTGCGGGAGCTGCTGCTCGCCCTGCGCGCCTTGATCGACTGGTACCTCGAGCGGCTCGAGCGCCGGCGCGAGCAGTCTGTGGAGGTCCAGGACATCCCGATCCTGTAAGCCGGAGGCTCAGGCGTGTCCAGGCAAGTCGGCGCCTCGGGCGCGCCCTGGCAAGTCGGCGTCGCCGCCCCCGTACCGAAGTCGGCGCCTGCACCCCCCTTACAATCGGGATGTGGAGGCAGCTAGGACGCATCGTGCGGGGTCCGGGCCGGCTCGGATCGCACGCGCGTGGCGCGCGTTGCCGCACGAATCCCGCCTCGCGGTGTACGCCTCGCTGGCGCTGTTCGTGACGCTGTTTCTGCCGTGGTACCAGCTGACGCTGATCGCCTCGGCGCGGACGAAGCTCGAATCGGCCAGCGTCAGCGTCACCGGCTGGGGGGCGTTCTCGTTCGTCGAGGCCGCCGTGTTGCTCGTCGCCGCGGCCGTTCTGATCCTGGTGTTCCAGCGGGCCGAGGGTCGCGCGTTCCACCTGCCCGGCGGCGACGGTGGCGTGATCACCGCCGCCGGCGCGTGGACGTGCCTGCTGATCGTGTGGCGGATCTTCGACAAGCAGGGCGCGGCGACCCACGGCGCCGCCGCGACCACGTCCGGCGTCGAGTGGGGCATATTCGTCGCGCTCGCCGCGGCGGCGTTCCTGGCCTACAGCGGCTCGCGGATCCGCGCCGCCCACCGTCCCGAGCCCCCGCTACCCGGCGAGGACCAGGCGCCGGCCGGGTCGAACGCCGCCGCCACCGCGGTGCTGCGGCCGCGTCGCGAGCCGGACGCGCCCGAGCGTCCGCGCCGGCGCGCACGCCCGCCGATGCCAGGTCCGGTTCCAGCCGACCCGCCCGCCGCGGACCGGCCGGCCACCGAGCGCCCGCGCCGGCGCACGAGGCCCTCCGAGCTGTTCGAGCGCGTCGTGCCGGAGGATCCGCCGACGATGCGCCTATCCCGGATCAAGCCGACGACGATCGACGCGAAGAACCTGATGGCCAAGCCGCCGGCATCCGATGAGGACACGACCCTCCCGTTGGGCGACGACGCCACCTGGGAGCTGGGCGACGACGCCACGTTGGAGCTGGGCGAGGACGCCACGTTGGAGCTGGGCGAAGACGCCACGCTCCGGCTGGACGACCGTCACTGATCGGGCTTGGCGCGCCGCGCGAGCTCGGCGCATGGACCCCAGGATGCACCCGCCACATCCCCCCAACCGCGAGATGTTGCAGAGCGACGCTTATATTTGAGCTGGCCCGATGCAGAGCGCGACAAACACTCCACAGAGTCCGCAGGAACTGGCCGAGGGCCTACGCAGGGTCGGCTACCTGCCCGGCACATCCACCGCGCTCGTCTCCTACCTCGCGATCAAGCTCGGCAAGCCGGTGCTCGTGGAGGGGCCGGCCGGCGTGGGTAAGACCGAGCTGGCCAAGGCTCTCGCCACCCACCTGGACCGCGAGCTCATCAGGCTCCAGTGCTACGAGGGCCTGGACGAGGCCAAGTCGCTTTACGAGTGGAACTACCGCAAGCAGCTGCTGCGGATCCAGACCGAGGCCACCGCCGCCGGCTGGCAGGATGTCCAGGAGGACATCTTCGGCGAGGAGTTCCTGCTCCCCCGGCCGCTGCTGAACGCGATCGCCAGCCCGCAGCCGGTCGTCCTGCTGATCGACGAGATCGACAAGACCGACCAGGAATTCGAGGCGATGCTGCTCGAGCTCCTCTCCGACTTCCAGATCTCCATCCCAGAGCTGGGGAGGATCGAAGCCCGGACGCGCCCCGTAGTGCTCCTCACCTCGAACAACACACGCGAGCTGACCGAGGCGCTCAAGCGCCGCTGCCTGTACCTCTGGCTCGACTACCCGAACCTCGAGCACGAGCTGGAGATCGTCCGCCTCCACGCTCCCGAGCTCGACGCGACCGTCGCGCGCAAGCTGACCGAGATCGTCCACCAGATCCGCGAGCTCGACCTGAAGAAGCCCCCCAGCATCGCCGAGTCGATCGACTGGGCGCGCACGCTGCTTCTCCTGGGCGCCAACGACATCGACCACGACACGTTCATCGAGACGATGAGCGTGATCGTCAAGCACCGCACGGACCTGGACACGGTGGCGGCCCGCGTCGGCGTGACCCTGGAGCAGGCCGACGCGTCCGCCGCCTAAGCGCATCTACGGCGGCATCCCCGAGCACCCGCCGGGGGCGCTCGACGGGCAGCTCCTCTCGTTCGCCGAAGAGCTCAGAACCGAGGGCGTCGCGATCGGAACGTCTGAGATCCTCGACGCGTTCGAGGCGCTCCAGCACGTGCACTGGACCGAGCAGGGCCACTTCAAGGAAGCGCTGGCCGCAACCCTGGCCAAATCAAACGACGACCGAAGAATCTTCGAGATCGTGTTCGACCGGTTCTTCTTCCGCGCCGCCGAGGCCCAGGCGGCTCGCAAACGCATCACCGAAGCCCCCCCATCTCAAGGCGGCGATCCGCCGTCCGACATCAACCTCGACACCCTCCGCCAGCAGATCGCCGCAGCGCTCCGGGACGGGTCGGACGACGCGCTGAGAGATCTGGCCAGGCTCGCGATCGCCGCGTTCGGCCGCGGGGAGGGCTCCGGTGTCCTCGGCGTCGATGTGCAACGCATACGAAGAGCCCTCGGCCTGAGAACCGAACCCCAGCCCGACCTGCCCGAAGACGATCCCAGGCACAAAGGCCTGCCGAGAGATCAGCTCAGAAAGTTCGAGCAGCACCTCAGGCGCGAACTGGAGCGCAACCTGATCGAGCGCACCGCCAGCCTCCCCCCCAAGCGCCCGCTGAACGAGCTCGACCGCACCCTCCCCACCGGCCCGATCCAGGACCTGGCCGCCGTCCACCGTGTGGTCGCTCAGCTCAAGCGGCGCCTCGCCACCCAGGGCCACGAGCTGAAAGGGCATAACCGGCACGCGCACGTCGACTTCAGGCGAACCATGCGCGCCTCCCTCCAGACCGGCGGCGTCCCGATCGACCTGAAATACCGGCCGAAAAGACCGAGAAGGCCCGAGATCTTTGTCCTCTGCGACGTGAGCACCTCGGTCACGAGCGCATCAACCTTCTTCCTCAGCGTTCTGCACGCGCTGCACGACAACTTCCGCAAGCTCCGCTCCTTCGTGTTCATCGAGCGGATCTCCGAGGTGACCGAGGTGCTCGAGCGTGAGCGCGACTTCCGCGCCGCCAGCGAGGCGATTTCCCGGGACGCCGGCGTGGCTGACGTGTCCGGCTACACGGATTACGGCCGCGTGTGGCTCGAGTTCCTGACCACCATCGAGGACGAGCTACACCCCCGCGCCACCGTGATCGTGCTCGGCGACGCTCGCACCAACGGCCGACCTCCAAGAGAAGACGTGTTCGCGGCGATCACCCAGAAGGCCGGCCGCACGTTCTGGCTCAACCCCGAGCCGCGTCTGTACTGGAACTACGGCGACAGCGTGATCGCCGCCTACGAGAAGCACTGCACCGCGTTCGAGTGCTGGCGCACCGACCAGCTCGAGGATTTCGTGAAGGCGCTCACGCGACCCGAAGCCGCGTAGAGCGCCTACGACGACTCAGACCGGCTGCGCCACCGCCTCCAGGAACAGGTTCTGCAGCCCGGCCGCGTCGGTCTCGCGGGCCTCGGCCAGCGACATCCCCGACCCGTCGAACAGACCGTCGGCCTCCCACCGCGCCGGATCCAGCGACACCGCGTACGGGTTGATCTTGACGTCCTCGCCCGGCGCCGCGTCACCCAGGTTCTGCGCCGCCCGCGAGAACGCGAGCACGGCGAACGCCTCCATCATGTCCGCGGTCGACGCGAGCTTGGCCCGCACCTCGTCGTCGTTGAAGTCGCCGGCCATGTCCACGTGACGCTGGAACATGCCCGGGAACGCCTGGGTGGGCACGATCGCGCGGCGCCACTCGCGGTCCTCCAAGACATTCCACTCCCGGTACATCATCTCCAACCGCCGGGTGATCGCCCAGATCCGCTCGAGGTCCGGGCGCACCGAGGCCATGAAATCCACGTCGGCGTACTTGTCACGGAAGAACAGCAGGCACTCGGTGCCCCAGTACAGGATGTTGTTGGCGCAGATCTTCACCGTCATCACCATCGCGTTCTGCCAGAACTCGTACTGACCCTCGTACTGGGTCAGGTTCACCCGATACGTGTTCAGGTACAGGTCGTCATGGACGCGCGCCCGCTCGGCCACGTCCTCCCCGTCGAGATATCGAGTGATCAGATCGGTCGACAGCGTGTTCGAGATCGCGATGAAGTCGGACCCGGGCGAATAGAACGGATCCAAGAAAGCGCCGGCCTCACCGACGAGCGAGAAGTGGTCGACACCGTCAAAGCACTTCTTGCACCCGTACGAGAAGTCGGAGACCTTCAGGAAGTCCTCGACCTGATCGATACGACCATCGAGAGACTCGCCGAGCTGCGGCTCGTGGCGCCGGATCCAGTCGAGCGCCCCGTCGAGGGTCTTCATCTCCTCGTAGGGATGGAACCGCGGGTCGGCCACGATCCCGATCGAGATCGGTCCCGACGACAGCGGAATCATCCACACCCAGTAGCCCTGACCGCACAAATGGTTGGTTGAGAACTTCCGCAGGCCCCGCTCGGACATGCGCCCGAAGAACTCCTCGTCGTCCGGGTCGGCCCAGTCCTCGATGTCGAGCCCGCCGTCGAGCCGGAACCACGCCGAGTTGACCACGTGTCCGTTCTCCTCGAGCAGATCCAGCTTCCGCTTCAGGATGAACGCGCGGCCGGCGGCGTCGACGACCCAGCGAGCGCGCACCTCCCGATCCTCACCCTGATAGGTCACCTTCACGACGTGCGGATCGACCGCGACGTCGACGTCCTGCACGCGGCAGTCGCCAAACAGGTCGACCCCGGCCTCCAGGCATGCGGCGCCCAGGTAGTTCTCGAACCGTCCCCGGTCGAGCTGGAAGCTTGGTTCAGGAAGCGGCCGGTTGATCCCGCGCTCGATCCGCTCCGCGAGCGACGTGTTGCCGCCGGCCGGGAACCACCAGCGCAGCCCGAACTTGTGGAGCTCGTCCTTCTCCATGTGCTCGCGCGCGCCCACGATGTCGGCGAAGTAGTGCGCGGAGACCTCGACCGTCGACTCCCCGACCTTGAAGGCAGCCTCGGGCGCCGGGCCCTTGCGTTTCTCGGCGATGAAGATGCTTGTCTGCGGCCGTGCCTTCTTGAGTTGAAGCCCGAGAGTCAACCCCGCCAGGCCGCCGCCGAGGATCGCCACGTCGTAGCTGTCAGCCGGCTGCCTATCCGCCATCTCGCTCTCCTTCTTTCAGGTTTCCAATTCGATCCGGCACAAGCGCATCAGCTCGAGCATCGACGCCGAACGGTCGTCTGCCGTCAGCTCCTCCTAGGTTGGTCCTTCTCACAGGTCGCGGCTGCGCGGGCAATCAGACGTGTACCGCTCGGCGATGCGGCCTCCCGTAGCCCCGCACGCCGCCCCGACACCCGGCATCGACGCGCCCGCCGACCATGCGATGTCGGCGTCTGGAAGCCCCGGTGACAACCCCCTCGTCGGTCCACGTCCATGGCTCATCATGACGGAAGCCCGATCCGGCTGCAACTCGCCCGGGGTTGCTTCACCGCCGGTTCATCATTACGGTTGGGCGGTGCCCGCGTACGTCGTCGTCAGCGTCGACATCACCGATCCCGAGGGCTACCAGTCCTACCTGCCGGGCGCAGGCGCGGCGGTTCAAGCTCACGGGGGCCGATTGCTGGCGGCGGATCCTGACACCGCGGTGATCGAGGGCTCGGCCGGCCAGGTGACGGTCATCCTCGAGTTTCCCGAGAAGGCCGCCGCCGAGGCCTGGTATTCCTCGCCCGAGTACCAGGGCGTGGTCCACCTAAGACATCAGAGCGCGGAGGGCACGGCGGTCATCGCCGACGGATTCGTCCCGGCGCCTTAGAACAACAGGTTGTCGCCGCCGAAGACGGCGCTCACCGACCCGTCGGTGAAGATCTGCTTGATCGTGTCGGCCAGCAGGTTGGCGCACGACAGCACGCGCACGTTGTCCGGGGCGCCGGGCCGCAGGGGGATCGTGTCGGTGACGACGATCTCCTCGAACCCAGCGCCGGCCAGCCGCTCGTAGGCCGGGCCGGAGAACACGGGATGGGTCCCCGCCGCGTAAACGCGGGCGGCGCCCTCGTCGAACAGCGTCTGGGCGGCCGCGCACAGCGTTCCGGCGGTGTCGATGATGTCGTCGACGATCAGCGCGGTCTTGCCGCGGACGTCGCCGATCACGTACCCGACCTCGGCCACCTGCTGGGCCGGGCGCTCCTTGGTCATCAGCGCCAGCTCGGCGCCGATCGTCTCGGCGAACTTGTGGTTCAGCTTGACCCGCCCCACGTCCGGCGCCACCACGACGAGGTCCTCGAGGCCCAACCCCGCGAAATAGTCGGCCAACACAAACAGCGCGGTCATGTGGTCGACCGGCTTCTTGAAGAAGCCCTGGACCTGGCCGGCGTGCAGGTCGACGGTCAGCACCCGGTCGACGCCGGCGGTCTCGAGCACGTGGGCGACCAGCCGGGCGCTGATCGGCTCACGCAGCGCCGACTTCTTGTCCTGCCGGGAGTAGCCGTACCAGGGCATCACCGCGATCACGCGGTGGGCCGACGCCCCGACCGCCGCGTCGATCATGAACAGCAGCTCCATGACCGCGTCGTTCGGGGTGATCCCGGTCTCCGGGTTGCCGCAGGTCGGCTGGACGATGAACACGTCGGCGCCGCGGATCGACTCGTCGAAGCGGCAGTACACCTCCCCGGCGGAGAACGTCTTGAGCGTCACCGACCCGAGCTCGATCCCGAGCCGATCGGCGATGTCGGTCGCCAGGCCCGGGTTCGAGCGGCCGGAGAACAGCATGAGTCGCTTGCCGGTGACGATCGGGACACTGCCCGAGGACCCACGCGATTCGCTTGCGCCCATAGCCGGGCGAGTCTACGTCTCGCGACGCAGCCGTGCAAACGGCCGCGCCGCGAGGCCCCGGGATGTGGTCAGGACGCCCCCAACCCGGACACGCCGGCCGGCAACGTGCCCGGCGTCGCCTGGATGTGGGTGAGACTGCCGTTCCGGCCGACCCGATACACGTCGATGTGGCTGACGTCGTTGTTGTCCGGCTCGGGCAGCATGCCCAGCGTCGGCGCCAGCACATACAGGTAGCGGTTGTCGGCGCTGAGCGTCAGGTCGGTGCCGAACGCCGCCCCGGCCGGCGAGCTGGCGGTGATTGCCGTCTTGTCGAGCAGCGTCGGCGTCCCGTGCCGCGACAGCGCGAACCGCGAGACTGTGCCGGTCCCCGAGCCCGGAATGCCGTCCGACAGGCTGTTGGTGGCGTACGCGTAACGGCCATCGTTGGTGATGACGATCCAGCACAGACCACGGCCGCCGCTCGAAACAGTGCCGCCGGGGGCCAGAGCGCCCGCGAATCCGACGTCATAGGTCGAGACGGTGCCGTTGAAGAACATCGGGTTGCCCGGGTTGTCCGGGCCGAACGGCTGGCCGACGAATCCGGTGTTGGTCACCTCGAGATGGCGTCCCTGGTAGGCGAACCCGAAGGGCCCATAATCACTCGAGACGTGCTCCTGTGCGGGACCGGCCACGCCGCGCCAGTCGACCGCGAACGTGTCGATGATCCCCTTGATGTTGCCGCCAGGGCAGCCGATGAATGACGGCGCGATCGCCGACAGGTCGTAGCAGCGCTCGCTGACGGCCAGCACCCGGCCGCCGGGGGCGAAGCCGATATCCGCGGCGATGCCCGTCGGACCGGGGCCCGAGGAGAGGAACTCAGACGAGCCGGCGATGCCCCAGAGGTCGCCGCGCCAGTCGAAGCGCATTCCATAGATGTTGCCGCTCAGCCCGTTCAGCACGTACAGCACGTTCCCGCTGGTGGCGAGGCTGATCGGCAGGACGTTGCCACCGGGCAGAACGAAGTGATCCGCCAGTCGAAGCCCGTGATCGCCCACGCGGAACGAGCTGACGCTGTTGTCGCCGGAGTTCACGACGAACAGCAGGCGCCCGTCGTCGGTCAGCTTGAGCGAGTCTTGTGAGTCGACGATCGGGAATCCGAACGGAGGCTGGGTGGCCGTGCCGAGGCCGCCGGTCGGGACCACCGCGCTTTGGGTGAGTGTTCCGTCGTCGTGGCGGCGGAAGACCACGACGGTGTTGCCCGACGGATTGTTGGTCTGGGCGTAGACCGCACCGCGGTCGTCCCTTCCGCCGTGTTCCCAGGCCAGCGCCGGCGCTGCCGCAAACACGGCTAGCGCGGCGGCGAGGAACACGGCTCTTCCGAACATGGCAGGACGAATGCAGCCCCGATGACGCATGGCGATCGACTCTCCTTGGATGAAGTCTCGCGGCAAAATGGCCCCGTGCGAGCTTTTGAAAACAGCCCCGCGCGCGACTGTAACCGCTGGATCGTCGCTGCGCAAGCCTCGTTCACAGGGCAACAACGACACTTGTTGCTTTTACGTGAACGGCGGATATAAAGTTCCGCCGGGGCGCTTGCAGCTACTCATTCATCGAAAGAAGGAGGCGTCGCATGGGGCGCGGGGTGTCTAGGTCGATGCGGGCGGCAGGACTGCTGCTGATTGCCGCCGTCTCAGTGGCGATGCCGGCAACCGCCGCCGCGAAGAAGCCGGCTAAGAAGGTCGCCGGGTTCTTCTACACCGAGACCAACGGCAATCCGAACAAGCTGGTCGTGTTCGCTCGCTACAGCGACGGGACGCTCAAGCAGCAGGGCACGGTGGCGACCGGTGGCCAGGGCGGGCATCAGGGACAGCCCATCAACGTCATGGCTCCGCCCCCGGTGTGCACCGGCAACGGAGCCGGATGTCCGTCGCTCGACAGCCAGGATGCGATCGCGAGCACACCCAACGGCAAGCTCCTGTTCGCTGTCAACGCCGGCAGCAACACGGTCAGCTCGTTCCGGGTGACGAGGCACGGAGCTCAGCTGGTCAATCAGGTCAGCTCCGGTGGGCAGTTCCCCAACAGCCTCACCGTGCACGGCAACCTGCTCTACGTGCTGAACTCGAACAGCCTCAACATCCAGGGCCTGTCGTTCACTTCGAGTGGGGTCCTGACCCCGATCAGCGGCGCGTCGCGGCCGCTCAACCCCAACGGGACCATTCCCGGTGCGCCGCACGACATCAGCTTCGACAACACCGGTAAGTGGATCGTCGTGGCGAAGCTGACCAACCCGATGACGCTCTCGCCGGTCAACGCGATTGACACGTTCCCGGTGAACGCCAACGGGACGGTCGGTCCCGCGGTGTCGTCGAACTCGGCCGTCCCCGTGGCGTTCTCGATCGGCTTCGACAGCGGCAACAACGTCCTGATCACGACGCTCGGCAACCCGTTCGCGTTCATGGCGGGCTCGCTCGAGTCCTACTCGATCGGCCCGACGGGTTCCCTGACCCACATCGCGTCCGTGAGTACGGTCGGTTACGCGCCGTGCTGGGACGTGGAGTCCGGCAAGTACGGGTATATCGTCAACGCCGACATCCTCGGTCCGGCGGCCCCGTCGGTGTCGACGTTCAGGCTATTTGGCAACGGCCACTTCACGTATCTCGGCCACACCCCGAGGCTCGGCGCCGAACCGCTCGAGACCGATGAAATCCTCAGCCGCGACGGCAAGTACCTGTACGTGCTGTCGCCGATCGACGACCGCGCGTTCGCCGGCGTCAACATCAGCCACGTCGACGTGTTCAAGATCGGCTCGAACCACAAGCCGAGTCTGATCCAGCAGACCCCGTTGAAGAACGCGCAGGGCCTTACGGGCGCCGCGACGAGTTAGTCGCAACGCAGCTGGCCGGCTGAGGGGTGGGCCCCGCTCTCCCCTCGCCGGCCCGCCCGCGGGACCGCAGAAACGCCTGCAACCGGATCGAGAAGTTGTCGCCGTCTGTCCGCGGCGGTAGCGTTCCGCCGTTCGTTTCGAGGTCGACACCGGCGAGGCGGCCCGCAACTCCGCAGATCGCCGGGTGTTTTTGACGATCTACCACAAGTTCTCTATTTACGAGGGGAGACAGTATGGGATTGACGGTACGTAGCGGGATCGGGCGAGCGCGGTGGTTAGCGCCGCTCGGGATCGCTGCGGTGGTGGGGCTCACGCCTGGGGTCGCCACCGCTGCGCATTCCGCGAAGGCGAAGCCGAAGGTCACGGGTGCCGTGTACACCGAGACCAACGGCATCCCGAAGAACGCGGTCATCGCGTTCGCGCAGTACAGCGACGGCTCGCTAAAGCAGGTGCAGACGATCGGGACCGGCGGCAAGGGCGGCAATCAAGCGCAGCCGGAGCCGGGGCCGTGCCTCCCGCCGCCGGCCGGCCAGGGCAATTGCCCGAACCTCGACACTCAGGGCGAGGTGGAGACCGGCGCAGGCGGCAAGCTGGTTTTCGCGGTGAACGCCGGCAGCAACAGCGTCACCTCGTTCCGCGTGACCCCAGGAGGTTTGGTCAGGGCAGACGTGGCCAAATCAGGCGGCGTGTTCCCGCTCAGCGTGACCACCCACGGGAACCTGCTCTACGTCCTGAACTCGAACAGCACGAGCATCGCGGGCTTCACGTTCGACGCGGCCGGCAAGCTGACGCCGATCAAGGGCTCGATCCAGAAGCTCAACCCGAACGCGTTCCCCGGATTTTCTCGCCAGGTCGCGTTCGACAACACGGGCAAGTGGCTGGTCGTGGCCAAGTTCGGCAACCCGTTCGCGCCCGGTGGACCGGACCCGAAGAACTCGATCGACACCTTCAAGGTGGGCGCCAGCGGCGCCGCTGGACCGGCGATCAGCTCTGACGCCACGGTTCCGCTGCCGTTCTCGATCAACTTCGACAGCGGGAACCGGGTGATCCTGACCGAGGTTGGGGACCCGACGGCCAAGGGCTTCGTGGACACGTTCCGCCTGCTGCCGAGCGGCCACCTCGCCCCGATCCAGTCGGCGCCCACCAGCTCGGACGGCAACGCTCCCTGCTGGGGCGTCGTCACCAAGGCGGGCTACCTCTACATCGTCAACACCGACATCCTCGGTCCCAACGGCGACACGGTGGCCATCTTCAAGCTGACGAATGGACACCTGACGTTCAAGGGCACGACGCCTCAGCTCGGCGAGACGCTCAAGACCGACGCGGCCCTGAGCGCGGATCAGAAGTACCTGTACGTGCTCGCGCCGACGTCGAATCGTAAGCCCGGCGGAAGCCACATCGACGAGTATCGGATCCTCCCCAACGGCGGACTGAAGCTCATCGGGCAGACCCCGAAGACCCTCCCCAAGAGCGTTAACGGCCTGGCTGCGAACTAGTCGGACATCTGACGCAGTAACAACGGCGGGCGGGCCAGTACGGCCCGCCCGTCGTTTGCGTTCTAGGACTGGGGCTGCGCGGGTGTCTGTTGTGGCTCGACGGGCGCCTCGGGCGCCGCCGGCGCCGGGGAAGACGTCGAGCCGGCGTCCTTGGCCAGCGACAGAACCTCGTCCACCGACCACTGGTCGAAGGCGTGCTCGCCGTACTTGCTCGCGATCACGCGGCCGTCCGAGGCGATCAGGAAATCGCCGGGCAGACCGTCCGAGCCGCCTGCCGGCTTGATCGGCGGGGCGTGCTCCTTGCCCTTGATCGTCGCTCCGATGCTCCGGCCGAGCCCCTTGAAGATTGCCGGCCAGGCGGCCGGGCTGAGGATCGCCTTCGGCTTGTGCTCGACGCCGAACTCGGTGTAGAGCTTGCGGTCCGGATCGGGGATCACGTCGAACGGCAGCTCGGCCTGATACTTGTGCAGGTCATCGGCGCTCGAGTGGAACACGACGACCTCCCGGATCCCGGCCGCCTTCAGCTCGTCGTTGCGCACCACGACCGAGCGCAGATGCAGATTGCAGACGGGGCAGCCGGCGAAGCGACGCAGCTCGAGGTGAATCAGGTGCTCGGGGTCCGGGACAGGCACCGATTCACCCGACAGAGCCTCGAACTGATGCGGCTCGATCGTGTCCCCGGCGTTCAGATGTGTCATCGACACCCCCAATCGTTGTGCGTGCCGGACAGGACGGATGGTTGCACGCGCCCCGATCCTATGACGCGACGACACACGGATCAACCCGGCGGCTTGACGGGGTCCGGACGGCCCGCATACGCTGCGTCCATGATTCGAAGGGGTACCTGATGGCGCGGGACCCGGCGCTCGCGCAGAGCCAGCTGTTCGCGGGCCTCGCGCCAGACGGGCTCGAGGCGGTGCGCGAGCGCATGCGTCCTCGCGAGTTCGCGCCAGGCGAGCAGCTGTGCGCCGCCGGCGATCCCAGCGACCGCATCTGGCTGATCACCGCCGGTTTGGTCAACTGGCGAGCCGGGACGACCGCCGGCGCGGGCGAGATCGAGCTGCGCATGCGAAAGGGCGACGTGATCGGCGCGCAGGATGCGATCACCGGCGCCGAGCGCACCGCGACGGTGGCGGCGAGCACGATCACCCAGACGCTCGAGCTCGATGCGGGCGACCTGCTCGACCTGGCCGCCCGCTTCCCGCGCATCCTGATCAACGTGGTCCAGACGCAGCGCGAGCGCCTGTTCCGAGCCAGCGCCCGGAGCGCCGCGCTGTTCAGCGCCAGCGTCCGCTCGAGCTCCCAGCGCGGCGAGGAGATCGGCGTCATCGCGGGCCCCTCCCTGAAGGGCGTCATCCCGCGGCTGGTCGCGGTCGCTCGTACCTCGAGCCCCCGGCCGGTGACCGTGCTCGACCGCTCGCTGTCGTTTGCCGGCGCCCTGACCGCCTCCGATGAGCTGGCCTCCGAGCACGACACGGTGCTGATCCCGTCTGAGCTCGACCCGGACACGCTCGGCGTGCTCCTCGATGAGGTCGACCGGGTGGTCGCGCTGGTCGGGACCGCCGAGGAGGCCGCGCAGATGGGCCGCATCGCGGCCGCCGCTGAGGGTCGCCGGCTCGAGATCGTGGTCGTCTCCGACGAGGCGCGCGAGGCGAGCCAGATGTGGTATCCCGGGGCCCTCCGGCTCGTCATTCGTGACTGCCCACGCCAGGCGGGCTTCCCGTTGTCTGATCGGGACCTGGCCTGGATCGCCCGCCACCTCACGCGGACCAAGCTCGGCGTTGCGCTCGGCGCCGGCGGGGCCAAGGGATATGCCCACGTTGGTTTCCTGCAGACGCTCGAAGAGGCCGGCTACGAGATCGACTACGTGGGCGGCTCGAGCATCGGCGGATTCGTCGCCTCGCAGGTCGCGCTCGGCTGCGACGCCGCGGGGGTCGAGGCCCGGTTCCGCGAGGCGTTCAGCGACGACAACGTGGCGCAGCTGTTCAAATCGCCGCTCGTGGGCTCCGCCGGAGTCGAGACGCTCACCACGTTGCTCAAGCAGGCCACCCGGCAGGCGCCCTTCTCGCACACCACGATCCCGCTCGTGATCATGGCCGTCGACTTGACCGAACGCGTGCCGGTCGCCCAGCGGCAGGGCCCAGTGTGGGAGGCGCTGCTGTCCGCGCTGTCGGTGGCCGGCGTGTTCCCGAGCCCGGAGCGTGACGGCCACCGGTTCATCGACGCGATCGCGCTCGTGCCCGTGCCGACGGCGGCGGTGCTCGAGGACGGCGCCGACATCGTCGCGGCGGTCAACCTGCTCGGGACCGAGTCGCTCGAGCAGTGGCCTGGCGTGCCCGACCCGGAGCCCGAGGCGGAACCGAAGAAGCCCCGCCGGCACGGCCCGCTCGACACGATGCTCGAGGCGATGGACCTCAGCCAGGTCGACACGAGCGCCCGCCACGCGGCGCTGGCCGACGTGGTGATCACCCCCCGGTTCGGGCCCGCCGAATGGCGAGACTTCCATCTCGCCGACCTGTTCCTGGCCGCGGGTCGTGACGCTGCGCGCGAGCAGCTGCCCGCGCTCGAGGCGCTCGCCCGGCCCGTCGACCTCGCGAGCGCGGCGCGGGCGGCCAGCATCGTCGACATTCCCGCTCGGTAAGACCTCGGGGAATCGGGCCCCGGTTCGGCGCCGCACCCAGCTGTCAGCGTCGCTCCGGGGTCATCAAGGGAGCTGGTCAGGACTCCCGAGCGAGCTCGGGCAGGGGGGCCGAATAGCCGTATTCGGAGCTCCACCGCGCGAGCACCCGGTCCTGGATCTCCTGCGGCCAGTCTGCGTCCAACGTCGAGCGCACCGCGATCGACTCTGGGTCGCCGTCCTCCCGCATCAGCGCGTTGTAGATCACCTTGGTGGTCTTGTGGCGCCGGCGATCGGCATCCGGGAGGAACACCGGGAGGGGGACCATGTTCCGGTCCTCATAGAACCTGACTCCGTCCGAGGGTGAATTCTTGGCCGCGAACGCCCACACGACGTCACGCGTGTTCGACGGGTCGATGTCGTCCTCGGTCACCATCACCTTGGCGATCGCGTAGGCAGTGTGGGCCCGGTCGTCCCACAGGACCTCGGCGATCCGGTCCATGAGCGCGGCGGGGCTCGGCTGTGCGAAGGCCTCGCGCCAGTCGGATGGCACCGTGATCACCAGGAACTGACAGCCCGACTCGAGCGGCATGTACGCGCTGGTGACCGGCACTCCACCCTGCCGCAGCTGGTAGACGACCTCCGCGCAGTTGGGGATGCCCCACGCGGTGTGATTCTCCTCGACGGGATGACCCGCGACGGCGACCGGGAGAATCGGATCCCGACGGTGCGTGAAGGCGGAGACGTGGCAGATCGGCTGGGGCGTGCTCTCTCCCGGATAGGTGAAGCCGGCGAACTCGCCCATCGGCCCTTCGGGCGCGGTCTCGCTCATCGAGATAGTTCCCTCGATGACGATCTCGGCCGTCGCGGGCACCTCGAGGTCGACCGTCTCACAGCGCACCACGTCGACCGGCTCCCCGAGATACGCACCGATGAAGTCGGCCTCGTTGACTCCTTCGGGCAGTGGCATGCCCCCGACGAACGGGATCACAGGCTCTACCCCCATCGCCACCGCGACCGGCATGTCCTCGCCCCGCTCCCGCCACATGGCGCGGATCACGCCGATGTGCTGCGTGGGAATGACCAGACTGCGCATCCGCCGCGCGTCCAGCCACTGCGTCCGGGAGATCGACCAGTTGGTCCAGCTCCCGTCCGGGGTGCGGGCGACGACGATCCCGTAGGTGTTGATGAACCTTCCACCGTCGTTTCCGTGCAGCAGCGGCGCGGGAAGTCGTCCAAGATCGATGTCGTCGCCGAGTGCGATCACCTCCTTGCACGGGCCCGTGGGCACAACGCGCGGTGGGATCGGCCGCGCCCCCCGGGCGGCGACCAGCGCGGCGACGATGTCCGAGCCCGACGCCTGCGGCGGAAGGCCCAGGGACAGAGCAACCCGGCTGAGGTAGAGCCCGGGTTGCGCGCTGACGCCGGCGGGCGCCCCGAGCACGCGGAATCCAGGCTCGACGCCCGTCAGGTTCGTGAACAACGGCGCCGGCGCCATCAGGTCGTACGAGCGGCGGACGATCGCCCCGAGCTCGTAGTCGAGGCTGACCTCGGCGTCGATGTGCTGCACCTCCCCGAGCTCGTCGAGTGCCTCGACGTAGGCGCGGAGGTCCCGGAGGCGTCGCATGCCCGGGTACCGTATTGCAAATGGCCAGCGACGAGGAGGACGCGGTCGAGGCACGGAAGGCGGAGCACCTGGAACTGGCCGCGAGGCCCGACGTCGACGCGGCGCCCGCCCGTGCATGGCACGACATCCACTTCGAGCACGAGGCGCTCCCCGAGTGCAACCTCGACGACGTCGACCTGTCGGTGACGTTCCTCGGTCACCGCCTCGAGGCGCCGCTGGTGATCGCAGCCATGACCGGCGGTCATCGGGCGGCGGAGCAGATCAACGGGGCGCTTGCCGCCGCGGCTGAGCGCAGCGGCCTCGCCCTCGGGGTGGGCAGCCAACGAGCGGCCCTGGTCAATCCCGAGCTGTCCCCGACCTACTCGATCGTGCGCGCCGTGGCGCCGTCGGCGTTCATCATCGGCAACGTCGGCATCGCCCAGCTCCTGCCCCAGGCCTCCGGCCCCGCGCTGTCGCTCGAGCGGCTGCAAGCCGCGGTTGAGATGGTGCGCGCCGACGCGCTCGCGGTCCACCTGAACTTCCTCGAGGAGAGCGTGCAGCCCGAGGGCGACCGCCACGCTGCCGGGGGTCTGGCCGCAATCGAGCGGGTGGCGAGCGCGCTACCGATCCCGGTCGTCGTCAAGGAGACCGGCGGCGGCATCTCGAGGTCCACGGCGTTCCGGCTCGCGGCCGCGGGAGCGGCCGCGATTGACGTGGGCGGGAGCGGCGGAACGAGCTTCGCCGCGATCGAGGGGTTGCGCGCACAGGCCCGCCACGACGAGCGGGGGCACCAGCTGGGCAACCACCTCCGGGCGTGGGGCATTCCCACGCCGGTGTCGATCGTCGCCGCGCGCGCCGCCGGGGTACCGGTCATCGCCACCGGCGGCATCCGCTCCGGGCTGGACGGCGCCAAGGCGATCGCGCTCGGGGCGACGCTGGTCGGCGTGGCGCGCCCGTTGCTCCTGGCGGCGCGTGAGGGAGAGCAGGCCGTACACGCTTGGATCGACTCCTTCCTGCACGAGCTGCGGACCGTGATGTTCCTGCTCGGGGCGCGCACACCCGGAGAGCTGCGGCGGACGCGGTTGGTGGTGACGGGCACCACGCACGCCTGGCTGGAGCAGCTCGGGCTTGAGTACGGCGCTCCGGCGCAGGAGGCTTGACAGCACGGTGCCCAAACCCGACCGGATCATCATCGCCCTGTCGGGTTCGAGTGCGCCCCACTACGGCGTCCGGCTGCTCGAGGTGCTGAGCGAAATCGACACCGTCGAGACCCATGCGATCGTCAGCGCCGGGGCCCGCGCGACGATCAGCTACGAGATGGAGCGCGACCCCTCGACGGTCGAGCGGCTCGCCGACGTCGTCCACGACGAGCGCAACCTGGCCGCGTCGATCGCGAGCGGCACGTTCATCACCAGCGGGATGGTGATCGCCCCGTGCTCCATCAAGACGCTGTCCGCGGTGGCCAACAGCTTCAACGACAACCTCATCGCCCGCGCGGCCGACGTCTGCCTGAAGGAGCGGCGGAGGCTGGTGCTCGTCGTCCGAGAGACGCCGCTGCACGCCGGGCACCTGCGCCTGATGCTGCAAGCCACCGAGGCGGGCGCAGTGATGCTGCCCCCGGTGCCAGGCTTCTACCACCGGCCGGCGACGCTTGACGACATCATCGACCACACCGTGACGAAGATCCTCGATCAGTTCGGGATCGACGCCGGACTGATCGAGCGCTGGCAGGGGCTCGACGCATCACGATGAGGCCCGGTCGGCACCGTTGAGCCGCGAGCTCGAGCCCGTCGTGCCCGAAGCGGTCAGGCGGTGCCTGGAGGACGAGCCCGAACGCCACGTGGGGCAGACGATCCTCGTCCTATCCGAGCTCGAGGCGGGCTGGCCGCACCTGGCCATGGTGAGCGTGGGCGAGCTGGTCGTCGCGGCGGACGGGCGGCTGGCGCTTGCCCTGTGGCCGACGAGCACGTGCGCCGCCAACCTCGCCCGCACCGGCCGTGCCACCCTGGCCGTGGTCACCGACGGCCTCGCCTTCTCGCTGCGCTGCCACGTCGATAACGACTTCGCAATCACCGCCGGGGAACACCCGGCGATGCGGGGGTTCGTGCTGCGCGTCACCGCAGCCGTTGAGGATGCCGCGCCGTACGCCGATCTCCTCGGCGGCGTCACGTATCGCCTGCATGACGCCCAGGCGACACTGGCTCGCTGGCGCCGCACCCGGGCCGCCCTCGCAGCGGTTCTCGCTGCTCCGGCTCGTTAAGCCGGAATTCCTTGACAGCGGGTCAGGCAGCAGAGATGCTAAAAAGCGACCACTCGACTCAACGGGGGCACCGAGCCATGCCTGACGATCGCAGCGTTTCCAGCCTCGAGATCCGTCCACTTCACGTCGCTCGCGAGCGCTACGACGTGGTGATCATGGGAGGGGGCCTCGCCGGGCTCACACTCGCCATTCAGCTGAAGCAGCGACGTCCCGACACCTCTATCGCCGTGCTCGAGAAGCGAGAGGGTCCTGCTCCGCTGGCGGCCTTCAAGGTCGGCGAGTCCACCGTTCCGTCCGGAGCTCATTACTTCGAGAAGGTGGTGGGGATGGAGGATCACCTGAAGAAGGACCAGCTCATCAAGATCGGGCTGCGGTTCTTCCTCACCGCCGGCGATAACGGGGACATCACCAAGCGAATCGAGCAGGGCGCTGCCGGCTACCCGCCCCACGACAACTGGCAGATCGACCGGGGGCTGTTCGAAAACGAGTTGGCGAGTCGCGCGAGGCGCCTGGGCGTGGACGTCCTGGGGGGGTGCCGGGTCCGGGACGTGGAGATCGGTGACGACTTGCACGTGGTGTCCTTCACCCAGATGGACGAGGACGTCACCACCAAGGGGCGGTGGGTCGTCGACGCCACGGGGCGAGCCAGTCTGCTGAAGCGCAAGTTCGGCCTGTCCAAGGACGTGGCTCACACGATCAACGCGGCATGGATCCGACTGGACGGCGGCATTGACATCGAGGATTGGGGGCGTGACAACGAGGCGTGGATGGGCAAGATGTCGGAGTCCGGCCTCCGGGCCCTGAGCACCAACCATCTGATGGGTGAGGGTTACTGGGTATGGATGATCCCCCTGTCGTCGGGGCCGATCAGCATCGGGATATGCGCGGACCCTCGTGTCCACCCCTTCGAGGAGATCAGCGAATTGGATCGGATGGTGGCTTGGCTGAAGGAGCACGAGCCCCAACTCGGTGCTGCGGTGGAGCCTCGGATGGGCCAGATCGTGGACTTCCTGCGGGTGCAGGACTTCGCCTATGGGGTGGAGCAGGTCTACTCGCCTGACCGGTGGACTCTCGTCGGCGAGGCCGCCGCGTTCGCCGACCCGTTCTACTCCCCTGGCTCGGACTTCATCGGCGTCGGGAACACGTTCACGACCGACCTGATCTGCGGAGACCTCGATGGCGAAGACATCGCAGCGCGTGTCGACTACTACAGCGACTGGTACTTCCGCACCTTCGAAAAAGTCATCTCGCGGTACACGGACCAGTACTCGCTGTTCGGCAACGCCTGGGTCGCCCAGCACAAGCTGGTCTGGGACACCTACCTCAATCACACGGGCAATGTGACCCTGTTCGTCAAGAACAGGTACGGGAACTACGAGTTCATGAAGAGCGTGCACGATGATGTGGAGCGTCTCTACCGCCTGGACATGAACATGCAGGAGCTCTGGAAGCAGTGGCACGAGCTGCAGCCCCCGGACCCGGACGAGGAGATACCGGAGGAGGCACCTCTGGCGAAGCTGATCAGGCCCATGATGTTCGGAGCGTTCGCTGATCTCGTCCAGGAGGTGGACGATGACGCGCTGCGCGAAGAGATCCGCGAGCAGGTGCCGCGCTCGGAGGCGTTGGCCGTGGTCATCTTCGGGCAAGCCGCCGATGCGCTCCCGGAAGACCAGCGCCCCGACTTCGAGCGCCCGATCAACCCCTACGCGGTCAGCCTGCGCCCGGAGCGCTGGGACGAGGATGGCCTCTACGCCGAGCCTGGTGTGACGCTCAAGGAGGCCACCGAACTGGTCGAGTCCTTCGCCGACGCAATCCCAGCTGGCGCCGCCGGTAAGTCTGAGGATCCGTTCTTCCTCGCCTGACGCCTCGCGCGGAGCAGCGCTCCGATCACGCCGGCTGGGCGATGGCCTCCATCAGCAGGTTCTCCATCCCGGCCGCCTGGGACTGCCGCGCCTCTGCGACCGTTAGGCCCTGCCCGTTCAGCAACCCGTCGGCCTCCCAGCGATCTGGATCGAGACTGACTGCGTACGGGTTGATCTTTTCGTCCTCGCCGGGGGCGGCGTCGCCGAGATTCCGCGCCGCTCGGTTGAAGGCGAGCACCGCGTAGGCCTCGAGCAGGTCCGCGTTCGCGCGCATGCGCGCCTTGATCGCGTCGTCGTCGAACCCGGCGATCATGTCTCGGTGGCGGTCGAACATCGCCGGGAACGCCGCCGAGGGGACCATGGCGCGCCGCCACTCGCGCTGTTCGAGCTCGTTCCACTCGCGGTACATCGGCTCGAGGCGCGTGATGATCGCCCACATCCGCTCCATGTCGGGGCGGACGGCCGCCATCAGCTCCAGGTCTGTGAGCTTGCGGTGGAAGAACAGCAGCCCGAGGCATCCCCAGTAGTAGATGTTGTTGCCGCTGATCTTCACGTTCATCACGGTGGGGTTGTCCCAGAACACGTACTGGCCCTCGTACTGGGTGAGGTGGACGCGATATGCGTTCAGGTAGAAGTCGTCGTGGGCGTCGGCGCGCTGCACGACGTCCTCGCCGTCGAGCCCCCGCGTGACCAGGTCGGTGGCGAGCGTGTTGGACAGCGCGATGAAGTCCGACCCGGGCGAGTAGAACGGATCAAGGAACGCGCCCGCCTCACCGACCAGGCACCACCGGTCACGGCCGGAGAACGCCTGCTTGGCGCCGTAGGAGAAGTCCTCGACCTTGAGGAAGTCCTCGACCTGGTCGCGCCGGGCGTCGACCGCCTCGCCGAGCTGGGGCTCGTGCTCGCGGATCCAGTCGATCGCCTTGTCGAGCGTGTTCATCTCGTCCATCGCGTGAAAGCGCGGATCCGCCACGATCCCGATCGAGATCGAGCCGGAGGAGAGCGGGATCATCCACATCCAGTAGCCCTTGCCGCACAGGTGGTTCGTGCTGAACTGGCGGAGCCCGCGCTCGGACATGCGCCCGAAGAACTCCTCGTCATCGGGGTCGGCCCAGTCCTCGATGTCGAGGCCGCCGGCGAGCCGGAACCAGGACGAGTTGACGACGTGCCCGTTGTCCTCGAGCAGACCGAGCTTCTGCTTGAGGATCCACGACCGGCCACTGGCGTCGACGAGCCAGCGCGCCTTGACCGTCGCCTCATCCCCACCCGCGCGGGGTACGATCGTCACCCGGTGGGGATCGCCGACCTCGACGTCGGTCACGCGGGTGGCCCCGAACAGGTCGATGCCGGCCTCGAGGTTCCGCTCCCCGAGGTAGTTCTCGAACCGTCCACGGTCGAACTGCCAGCTCGGGACCGGGGCATGCGCCGTGGGCCCACGCTCGATGCGCTCAGCCAGACTCGAGTTGTCGCCGGCCGGGAACCAGAAGCGCAGCCCGCATTTGCGGATCTGGTCTCGCTCCATGTGATCCATGAGGCCGAGAACCTCGCCGAAGTAGTTGCAGGCGATCTCCTGGGTCGACTCCCCGACCTTGAACGCGGCCTCGGGGGCGCGTCCAGCGCGTTTCTCGGCGATGAAGATGCTCGTCTCGGGACGCGCCTGCTTGATCTGCAACCCCAGCGTGAGTCCGGCCAGCCCACCCCCGAGGATCGCGACGTCGTACGCCTCGGCCGGATGCTTTTCGTTACTCACGGTGCCCTCCTGTCGCGTGTTGCTCCATGCTCTCGGAGCGGCGAACCGCCCGGTCGGCACGGATCTTATCCCCGCCGTCGACGCTCGGGGAGTTGAATCGCCCGCCACCTTCCCCCGGGCGCCCCGGCCGGTTTTCGACCCGCGGGGTTGGCAGTGCCGCCTGCTTCTCGTTAAAGTCGGGCCGCAGCACAATCACAAAGGGGGACCGTTTTCGTGGCCTTGCTCAGCGGGAGCCACTCGGAGCAAGCAACTCGGGCCGGAACACCACTCGTAAAGGTTTGCGGGATCGTCGAGCCGGTCGAGATCGACGCGCTGGCGGCACACCAGGTGGATCTCGTCGGCCTGTGGCTGGCCGTACCGGGCGGACCGCACGACCTACCGCTCGATCGTTGGCGTACCCTCGCGCAGCGCGCCGCCAGGACCGAGGGAGGGCCGGCCCCGGTGCTCGTCACCTTCGCCAAGGACGCCGAGGTGCTGCGCAGCGCGCTCGAGTCCGCCCCTGTGCAATGGGTGCAGCTGCACGGCTACCCCACTCCCGGGTTCGTGCGGAAGGTGAAGGCTCTCGGGGTGGGCGGGGGCGAAATCCGGGTGATCAAGGTCCTGCACGTGAAGGGCGGCGCGTGCGTCGAGGAACCGCTGATCGGCTCCTACGAGAAGGCCGGCGTCGACGTGTTCCTGTTCGACGTGGTGAGCGACGACGGACGCGTGGGCAGCACGGGGCAGGCGCTCGATCCCGAGGTGGTCGCTCCGCTCGTGGCCAAGCTGACCCGGCCTTTCCTGCTCGCCGGCGGGATCTCCGACGCCAACCGCGGGCGCTACGAATCGCTGGCCGCCCATCCGCTGTTCCTCGGCGTCGACGTGGACACGAACGCCCGCGACGCCGACGGTCAGATCTCCGAGGACCGAGTGGCGGCGATCACCCGCGTCTGGAAGGAGCGTCCTGGTGCCTAGCGGGTTCATCGACGCGCTGTTGGCCGGGCGCGTTCCGATCATCATGGAGGTCAAGCGCTCGGACGGCGAGGGCGCCGAGCTGATGGGCGAGCGGACGATCCCGGAGATCGTGGGCCAGTACGTCGCGGTCGGCGCGCCCTGCATCTCGGTCGTCACCGGTCGGTGGTTCGGCGGCGACGACGACATGCTGCGCGAGGTGGCCGGATTGACCGACTTGCCGCTGTTGAAAAAGGACTTCATCACCCGTGAGAAGCAGCTCGTCGCGGCCAAGGAGATGGGCGCCTCGGCCGTCCTACTCACGGCGAAGATCCTGCCCGCCAAGACGTTCCAGCACCTGATCGAGCTCGCACTCGAGCACGGGCTGACGCCGTTCGTCGAGGTCGTCGACCGCGACGAGCTCGACAGCGTGATTCACCCGGGCGAATGTGTGATCGCGGTCAACAACAAGGACATCAACACACGCGAGCGCGAGCCGGGCGACATCGACACCAGCCGCGCGCTGCTCGAGGCGACGATCCAGGCCGGCACACCATGCCCGGTCAGCGCCAGCGCGATCACCGACCCACAGATCGGTGCCGAGCTCATCGACGCGGGCTTCAAGGGCCTCCTGATCGGGACGGGCCTGCTCCGGGCCGACAGCATCGCGGGCTGGGTGCAGGAGTTCCAACGCCACCGCGCCGAACTGCGCGAGCCCGTCGCGCCAAGGTCGCCGGGATGAGCCAGACCGCCGTCCGCTCGATCGCCGACCACTTCGCCGGCCAGGCCGAGCGCCAGCCCGACGCCCCGGCGCTGATCTGGGACGGTCAGCCCATCTCCTACCGCGAGCTGCAGGAGCTCGCCGACGGCTCCCACGCCGAGCTCCAGGACGCGCGGCTGCCGGACGACCGGCCGGTGGGCATCCGCGCCAAGAAGTCGCCCGAGGCGATCGGGCTGATCCTGGCCTGCCTGCGCGGCGGCAAGTCCTTCCTGCTGCCTTCCATCGAGCTGGCGCCCGAGACGCTGGCGCAGCTGTTCGCCCAGGCGGGCACGAGCCAGGTGGTCTCACCGCACGGGCCACGCAGCCAGAGCGCGGCCAGCCTGCGGGCGCTGGTCGACGAGGCGCGTGGCGCGCCCGAGGCCCCGGACTCCGAATGGCCCCCGACGGGCGGCGGCGACGACGTCACGTTCATGCTCACCACCTCGGGCTCAACCGGGCTGCCCAAGATCGTCCCCCTCACCGCGGCCGGGGTCGACGCGTTCACCGACTGGGCGGCCGAGCAGTTCGAGATCAACCCGGGGACGGTGGTGGCGAACTACGCGCCGTTGAATTTCGACCTCTGTCTGCTCGACATCTGGACCACGCTCAAGCACGGCGGCACTGTCGCGATGGTCGACCAGGACCGCGCCACCCAGGGCGCCTACCTCGCCGACCTGATCAGCGACAACCAGGTCAACGTGCTCCAGGCGGTCCCGATGCTCTACCGCCTGCTGATCGACGTCAACCGCGAGGACGGCCGGACGTTCCCGAGCGTCAAGCACGTCATCACCACCGGCGACAAGATCCCGGCCAGCTCGCTCGCCGAGTTGCCGACCCTGTTCCCCAGCGCAAGGTTCTACAACATCTACGGCTGCACCGAGACCAACGACAGCCTGATCCACGAGTTCCTCGGGCTGGCCGAAGGCAACGTCCCGAGCAACGTCCCGGTCGGCCAGCCGATCCCCGGCGTGATCGCCCGCGTACAGCAGGAGGACGGAAGCGCGCTGGAAGGGGCCGGCACCGGCGAGTTCATGGTGTGGACGCCGTTCCAGACCCGCGGTTACCTGAAGTCATCCCTCAACGAGGGGAAGTTCGTCAGCCTCGAGGACGATGGCGGGCGCACCTACTACAAGTCCGGCGACATCGTCCGCCGCCACGAGGACGGAACGCTGACGCTCGAGGGCCGCGCCGACTTCTACGTAAAGGTCCGCGGCGTGCGGGTCTCCACCCAGGTCGTCGAGCAGGCCATCCAGGAGCACCCGGCGGTGGTCGAGGTCGCGGTGATCGCGGTGCCCGATGATCTGGCCGGCGCCCGGCTGCACGCGACCGTGCGTCGCGAGGCCGACGCCAAGCTCAACAGCCTGATGCTCCGCCAGCACTGCGCTACGCGGCTGGCCCGCACCGAGATGCCTTCGACGATCGAGATCGTCACCGACCCGTTGCCCAAAACATCGACCGGAAAGGTCGACCGTAAGGCGGTCGCGGCCGCACTAGAGAGGAGTCGTGCCAATGGATGAGACCACGGCGAAGATCAAGGCGTTCATCGTCGAGGAGTTCATGCCGGATGTCCCGGTCGAGGATCTCGAGGATGACTTCGACCTGCTGACCGGAGGCGTCGTGGACAGCCTCGGCCTGCTCAAGGTGGTGGCCTGGCTCGAGGACGAGTTCGACATCGGTGTCGACGACTCCGAGCTCGGCCCCGACAGCTTCCGCACCGTCGCCGCGATCAAGGCATACGTCGACGCGGCGCGCTCGACCGCGAATGCCGAGTAAGCCTCCGCCATCGGAAGTCCTCGCGGCGCTGGTCACCCAGCGCTACCCGATCTCCGAGGAGGTTTGGGGCGACTTCTGGGACCGCCTGGGCGCCAAGAGCCTGCACCCGGGCGAGGCGCTCGCGGTGCTGGCGTCGCTGACGACGCGGATCCCCGACGGCGTGTCGGTGGCCGCGCTGCTGAACTCGCTGAAGGAACGCAATCCCCGCCCGGATCCGCCGTCGCGCCGGACCGTCAACATCGTCGGCACCGGCGGCGGTCCGAGCACCTTCAACCTGAGCACCGCATCCGCGTTCGTGGCCGCGGCGATGGGGGCGCGCGTGATCAAGACCGGATCGCGCGCGTACGCCAGCCGGACCGGCTCGGTCGATCTGCTCGACCGGCTGGGGATCCGGCAGACCACGAGCTACGAGCAGACCGAGGAGATGCTCGACGCGTTCAGCATCGCCTGCGCGGGGCCGTTCGTGTACCCGAAGGAGCTGCGGATGCTCGCCCGGCAGATCCTCCCGTTCGACATGAAGACCGTGGGGCGGTTCTTCAACCTGATCGGGCCGTTCCTGGCCGCGGTTCCCGTGTCGCTCCAGATCACCGGGGTGTCCGATCACTCGGTGCTCGACACGTTCCGGTCGCTCACCTCGGAGGATCCGAGCAAGGACTACTGGGTGTGCTGGAACGATTTGGGTGCGGATGAGCTGATGAGCGTCGTCGACTGTCACGTGTACGACAGCGCGCGCGGCGAGGAGGTCATGCTCCGGCCAACCGAGCTCGGCCTGAGCGAGCGGCCGTTCGAGGATCTCCTCCCGGTGTCGGATCTCGACCAGACCGTCGATCACTTCCTCGCGCTGATCTCCGGCGACGGACCCACCGGGGCGATCGAGAGCATCAAGCTGAACGCGGCCGCGCTCGCCATCAACGGCGAGATCGCCCCCGATTGGCCGACCGCGCTCGAGCTGGCCACGAACGCGATGGCGGCCGGCGTACCCGTGCGGTTGATCGAGCGGATCCGCGCCGAAGGCCCGGTTGCCGCCCAGGCATGAGCTTCTTCTCCGATCGGCAACCCGGACGGCCCGGCCTGGCGCTGTTCCTCAACGCGGGCGACCCTCCGCTCGACGTGTTCCGCGACCTCGTGCTGTTGCTCGACGAGGCGAAGGTCGACTGTCTCGAGCTTGCCATCCCGTTCCCGAACTCGGCCAGCGACGGCCCGGTCATCCGCGCCTCGGCCAGCCGGGCGCTCGAGGACGGGATCGACCGCGATGCGGTACTCGAGTTCGTGCAGGGCATCCGCCCCGAGCTTCGGCACCTGAAGATCGCGTTGCTGGCCGACTGGAGCTACTCGATCAAGCCCGCACCGTTGCAGGAGTTCCTCGAGCGCGTGCAGGCCGCCGGCGCCGACGGCCTGCTCGTCCACGGCCTCCCGCCGCGGCTTGAAGCCCCAGTACTACGAGGCGGCGGACGCGGTCGGCCTGCCGATCGTCACCACGTGCTACGCCACGTCCGATCCTGCCGTGCTGGAGGAGGCGGCTGACCACGGCTCCGCCTACATCTATCTGGTCGCCGCTTACGGCCGCAGCGGCACGGTCGGGCCCCCCGACCACAGCACGCTCATCCCGGTGATGGAGACGCTCCGCGCGCGCACCGAGGTGCCGATCGCGGTCGGGTTCGGGGTCAAGGACAAGAGCCATATCGACGGGCTGGGTGCGGTCGGCGCGGACGCCGCGATCGTCGGCAGCACCTGCGTGGCGCGTGTGACCGAGGCTCGGGACGCCGGTCGCGACGTCGTCGAAGACTTCCGCGGCTTACTAGCGGAGCTAGGTCAAACCAACAACAACGACGAGGGGCATACATGATCATTCGTGATCTCGAGGACGTAAAGACGGTCGAGTGGGGCAACGGGCTGAGCCGTCGCTTCCTGCTCGAGGCCGACGGCATGGGCTACACCGTGACCGACACGATCGTGAACAAGGGAACGAAGACCCTCATCGAGTACGCAAACCATCTCGAGGCGTGTTACTGCATCGAGGGGCGCGGCAAGGTCATCGAGATGGACGGGACCGAGCACGACATCTTCCCCGGGCGGATATACGCACTCGACAAGCACGACACGCACTGGCTGCTCGGTGGCGAGGACGAGGACCTGCGCCTGGTGTGCATGTTCACGCCCGCTCTGACCGGCGACGAGTCTCACCGAATCAGCGAGTCCGGCATCCACCCGTCGGTGTACGGCGAAGTCACGGCCGGGAGCTAGGAGAACCACCAGCCATGGCACTGACCGCCCCCACCGGTGAATGGACCGACGAGCAGAAGGCGCTGAGGAAGGGGCTCGACCAGCATTTCGACGCGCTCAATACCGGCTACCTCGAGGATGACGCCGCGAACCGGTTCAACCGGGACAAGTGGCAGGTGATCCGCGACTCCGGTGTGCTGAGGATCCCGTTCGATCCGCAGTGGGGCGGTTACGGCCTGGACGTGCTGACGCTCGTCTACGCGCTCGAGAATCTCGGGTACGGCTGCCGCGACACCGGCCTGTTGTTCGCGATGGCGACACAGGTCGTGAGCGCGGCGATCCCGACGCAGAAGTTCGGCTCCGATGAGCTCAAGGAGCGCTACCTGTCGCGCCTGATCGACGGAGAGATCATCAGCGCCCACGCGATCTCCGAGCCGAACGCCGGCTCGGACGCGACAGCGATGAGCACCACCGCAACGGAGGATGGCGACGACTACGTCATCAACGGCAAGAAGATCTGGATCACCAGCGGCCCCCTTGCCGACATCATCACGGTCTACGCCCAGACCGGGACGGAGGGCGGGGCCGCCGGTATCACCGCGTTCCTGGTGCCGACCGACACGCCCGGCTTCCACGTCGGCGAGCCCATCGAGAAGCTGGGACTGAACACGTGCCCGTTCTGTGAGCTCGAGTTCACCGACTGCCGCGTGCCCGCGGCGAACATGCTCGGCAAGCCTGGCGCGGGCTTCTTCATCCTCGAGCACGTCATGAACTACGAGATCCTGTGCATCTTCATGATGATGGTCGGCGAGATGCAGGAGCGGATGGAGCGCTGCATCAAGTACGCCAAGACGCGACAGGCGTTCGGCGCGCCGATCGGTGCCAACCAGTACATCGCCGGCAGGATCGTCGACATGAAGATCGGCCTGGAGAACTCGCGCAAGCACCTGTACGACACCGCGCGTCGCTTCGCCAAGGGCCGCAGCGTCACCACCGAGATCTCGATGGCCAAGCTGATCACCAGCGAGGCCAACGTGGCGTCGGCGCTGTCGGCCATCCAGATCTTCGGCGCGCGCGGCTACACGCGGGAGTACGGCCTCGAGAAGGGTCTGCGCGACGCGGTTGGCGCGCCGATCTACTCGGGCACGAACGAGACGCAGCGCGTCCGCATCGCTTCGATGCTGGGCCTGTAGAGGGCCCGCCCGTGAGGGCGGACCCTCTACGACGCAGGCGCTAGGAGGCCGCCATCCCCGACGCGCCCGCAGGCAGCGTCGCCGGTGTGGCCTGGATGTGGGTCAGGCTGCCGTCGCGGCCGACCCGGTAGACGTCGATGTGACTCGTATTGTTGTCGTTCGGGGCCGGCAGCATGTCGAGCGTTGGCGAGAGCACGTACAGGTACCGGCTGTCGCTGCTCAACGTCAGGTCGGTCGGGAACGAGGCCCCGGCCGGCGTGCTCGGCGTGACGTCGGTCTGCCCGATCAGGGCCAACGTTCCGTTCGGCGCCACCGCGTAGCGTGCCACCCCGCCTGTTCCGGTCCCGGGCGGGAACGTCGAGAGGCTGTTGGTCACGAACGCGTACTTGTGGTTGCCCGTGATCACGATCCAGCACGCGCCACGGCCGCCGCTCGCCACCGGGCCGCCGTTGGGCGTCACGTTGCCGAAGCGGTCCAGCGTGTACGGCGAGGTGGTGCCCGTGAACAGCATCGGGTCGGCCGGGTTGGGCATCTGCCCAGGTTGATTGATGTTGCCGGTGTTCGAAACGAGCAGCTTCCTCGAGTTCAGGTAGGCGAACCCGAACGGGCCGTAGTCATCCGAGGCGTGCTCCTGCGCCGCGCCGGCACGGCCGTGGCGGTCGACCGCGAACGTGTCGAGCACGCCCTTCGGCTGGTTTGCGCACCCGCCCAGGTAACAGCGCTCGGTCACCGTCAGCAGCCGGCCGTTCGGCGAAAAGCCGATCTGCGCCGCGATCCCGCCGGGGCCAGGGGTCGAGAGCGACTGCGACGACCCCGCGATCGGGCGGAGCCTGTCGTGTCGCGTGACCTTGAACCCGGCGATGTTGCCGGTGTGCGAGTTGAGTACGTAGACCAGGTTGGCGTTGCTGGTCACGCTGATCGGCTGGGTGCCGCCGGAGGCGACCTGGTCGACCTTCCTCAGCCCGTGCTTGGTCACTGCGAACGCGGTGACCGTGTTGTCGCCGGCGTTCACCGCGAACAGCAGACGGCCGTCCTCGCTGAGCGCCACCGCGGCTTGTGAATCCACGATCGGGAAGCCGAACGGCGGGTTCATGGCGAGACCCAGACCCCCGGTGGGGACCGACGCCGTTTGGACGATCGTGCCGTCTCGGTGTCGCGCGAACACCAGCACGGCGTTGCCGGCGGCGTCGTTGGTCTCGGTGTAAATCGCGCCCAGGGCGGAGTTGCCGCCATGGTCGTGGCCGCCCTTGTGCCCGTGATCGTTCCCCCCGGTGTGCCCACGGTCGCGTGCGGTTGCTCCTGTCGCGCCGAGCGCGACGAGCGCGGCAGCCAGGATCGCCGCGCCGGCCAATCGAGCCAGACGGCGACGGGACGGAATGCCCCTCATGATGTGGTCCTCCTTGTAGATAGCCCTAAGCCCTGGCAAGCCCGGCCGTGGTCTTGCGCACGTCGGTAGGTTAGCAACCTACCGCCCTGTTACCACCCGCCCGGGGGCATCCCCCGGAGCAAGATTGCGGCACTTTACGGATGCAGTTCGATGGCACGTGCCGGATGTGGCAGGACGGCCCATCGGCTACTTTTCCGCGCGACCGGGCTGAGGCGGGGCGGCGCCGGCCGGGTGAACTTCACACACCGAGCCAAGAAGGGGGCTTAGATGCCGGGACAGAAGGCATTGTCGCGTAGCCAGCTGGTGAGGCGGCTAGGCATCTTCTACGCGATCATCGCCGTGATCGGGGCTGCCGTAGTGATCTTCGTCGTCAGCAAGGGAGGCGACGAGAAGGCCCAGCCCGCGATCGCCGGCGGCTACGCCATGGCCGCGGCGAGCCCGTGCATCGGTCCCGTTCCCAAGCCCGCCGGGGGCATCCCGCTCCCGCCGACCGCGCCGACGCAGGTGGCGGCCTCGGGGCCGTCGTTCAACGTCCTCCAGTCCGGGCAGTTCGTCAACTTCACCAACAACCAGAACACGCTCGGTGGCCAGCTTCGGCTCGACGCCAAGACTCTCCCCAATAACGCGCATCGCCTGACCGGCGACGTCAACTGTGTGTCCGGCGGCGCCTCGCTTCACCTCGACGCGGTCGCGACTCCGGGCCCCAAGGCGACGATCAACGGCACCCTCGGCGGGGGCTCCTTCCGAGCCAACTTCACCAGCGCCCCACCCCCTGCGGGCGCGGCCGCGCCGCGGACGCCGAAGAACATCCAGGGCACGTACAACCTGTCCCCCGCCTCGACGTGCTTCGGGAGCTCGTTCTCGATCCACGGCACCGGCTCCGTGGCCCAGCTCTACTCCTCGGCCGACAAGCTGCTCGGACCGGTCACGTATTCGACCAAGACCGCCGGCGTGTTCGGCGACGTCAAGTGCGTCAAGGGCGGCGCCGCGCGCATGACCGCGACCGCCAACGACCTCCAGCTCCAGAAGGTCACGGTGATCCCGCTCAACGTCGCGACGCCGGTCCCGTCGACGGTCTCGCTGGCCAAGCCGGCGCTGAGCACCCCGAGCGGCCTCCCGCCGGCCGGTGAGAAGTTCACCGCGACGAAGGCGCGGGCCGACTTCAACAAGCTCGTCGCGGCCGTGTTCCTGTCGATCGCGCTCGTCCTAATCGTCGCCCGCCTGTTCGGCTTCGTGGCGACCAAGGTCGGGGAGCCGCGCGTGATGGGCGAGGTGATCGCCGGCTTGTGCCTCGGGCCGTCCCTGCTCGGTGCGATCTCGCCCAACCTTCAGGCTACATTCTTCCCGAGTGACGTCCTGCCCGCGCTAGGGGTGGTGGCCAACCTCGGGTTGATCTTCTACATGTTCCTGGTGGGGCTCGAGGTCGACCGCGGCTCGCTGAAGGGCAAGGCCGCCCAGGCCAGCGCGATCTCCAACACGAGCGTCGCGGTGCCGCTGCTGCTCGGCATCGCGGTCGCGCTGCCGCTCTACAAGCTGATCGGACCGGACAAGAAGTTCGTCGCGTTCGCGCTGTTCATGGGTGTGGCGATGTCGATCACCGCGTTCCCGGTGCTGGCGAGAATCCTGGCCGAGCGCCGGATGATCAAGCGCCCGATTGGCTCGCTGGCGATCGCCTGCGCCGCGATCGACGACGTCACCGCGTGGTTCCTGATCGCGCTCGCGATCACGATCGCGTCGTCGGGGACGTTCGGGGACGTCGCCAAGACGATCGCCGAGGCCGTCGCGTACACGCTGGTCATGGTGTTGATCGTCAGGCGGATCGTCGCCCGGATGGCGACGGCGTTCGACGAGGTCGGGCGGATGCCGAGCGGGTGGTTCGCGGCGATCGTCATCGGCGTCCTCCTGTCGGCGTATGTCACCGAGGAGATCAACATCGCGTTCATCTTCGGCGGCTTCGTGTTCGGCATGATCATGCCGCGACACGCGCGGCTGAACGAGGAGATCACCCGCCGGATCGACGACTTCGTCGTCACGCTGCTTTTGCCGGTGTTCTTCGTGTACACCGGCCTGCGGACGAACGTCGGCCTGCTCGACCGTCCGGAGCTATGGCTCCTCACGCTGCTGCTGATCGCGGTCGCGATCCTCGGCAAGTTGGCCGGCGCGGCGATCGCCGCCCGCGTCGTGGGCTACGACTGGAAGGCCTCGTCGGTCATCGGCACGCTCATGAACACCCGGGGGCTGACCGAGCTGATCGTGCTCAACCTGGCCCTCGACGTAGGAGCCATCTCGAACGTGCTGTTCGCGATGCTCGTGATCATGGCCGTGGTGACCACGCTGATGGCCGGGCCGCTACTCAAGCTGCTCGACCCCAAGAACGAGTTCGGCACCTCGGTCGAGGACGAGTTCGCCGATGCCGCGCTCGCCGCCGTCCAGGAGCATCCCGAACTGCCCGTCCCGGACCGCTCGATCCTGGTTGCTCCGCAGACCGATGCCGCCCTGGTCCAGCTGGTCGACCTGGCCGAGCCGCTGGCTCGCTCGGAGCCGGCACGCGAGATGATCATCGCTCGTCTGGTGCGGCCTCCGAGGGGCGCCCAGGCCGGAGCGCGCGGCGGGCTGCAGAGCGAGAACCTGGCCCTCGAGCGAGCCACCCGAGAGATCAACGAGGTCCGGCAGCGCCTCGGCGACGAGGGGGTGGTCGCCCGCGGGGTCGCGTTGACCTCGAGCAACCCCGGGTCCGACCTGGCTCACATCGTCGAGCGCGAGCCGGTCGACCTCGTGCTGACCGAGGGCCGACGCCGGCTGATCGGGGAGGGAGTCCCGCTCGGCGACGTGGGTGAGCTGATGGAACAGGCCGTCTCGGACGTGGCCGTGCTCGTGGCCAAGGAGGGCGATCCGATCCAGCTCGGTCCCGACAAGCCGATCCTAGTGCCGTTCGGCGGCGCCGAGCACGACTGGGCCGCGCTCGAGCTCGGCTCCTGGCTCGCCGCCGCGACCGGGGCCCCGCTCCGGCTCCTCGGGGCGGCCGGGCAGACCGACGAGGGCAAATCGGTCACGCGACTGCTCGCCGACGCCGGCCTGCTCGTGCAGCAGGCGACGGGCATCGCCACCGAGCCGCTCGTCGTGGCCGGAGGGCGTGACGGCATCGTCGCCGCGGCCGAACAGGCGGGCCTGCTCGTGCTCGGCCTGTCCGACCGCTGGCGCAAGGAGGGCCTCGGCCCGACCCGCTCGGCGATCGCCAAGGCGGCTCCGGCTCCGGTGCTGTTCGTCCGGCGCGGGTCGCGCCCCGGGCTGTTCGCTCCGAAGGAGAACGTCACGCAGTTCAAGTGGTCGATGGCCGGCGGGCTGGGATCGCTCGGCGGTCTGCAGCGCTCTATCTCGGGAGCGGGGCCGGCGCCGTCCAAGCCGGATGGCCCGTCGCCCGACGAGCCGCCCATCTCCGTGCCCTAGCTAAGCTAGCGTCTCCGCGTTTTACCTTGGCTTGCGCTTACCCGACCAAGCCACGCTCCTTCAGGAAGTCACGGTTCGCCTGGCCGACCTCAATCAGGTGCCCGTCCGGATCGCGCAGGTAGCAACGCAGCTCGACGCCGTGGTCGACTGGCGGGGTCAAGAACTGGGCTCCCTTGGCGCTCCAGTCCTCATAGATCTCTTGGATGTTGGCGACACGGATATTCAGGAAGCTGCTTGTCGTGTTGGGATCGGGTGCAGTCAGCGTCACGGCTGGCTTGTCGTCAGTTGGGCCACCGCCCGAGTTGATGATGATCCAGCTGTTCGCGAGCGCGACGACCGCGGGGCTTTCGGAGACGATTTCGCCGCCGAGGACATTTGCGTAGAAGTCCCGCGAGCGAGCGATGTCCTCCGACACGACGAAGTGGGTGAGCAGGATGCCCGTTTCGGGGGCAGGGAACGGCGCCATATCAGTTCTCCCTTGACCGCTGAAGGCGGTACCACGCAAACCGTATGGGAGGCGTGGTGACCTCAGCGGTGAATAGTTTCAGCTGTGTCTGCGGAACCAGTCGGTGAGGTGCTAAGCGACTGCTTTTGAGGTGATGAAGCGGTGGATGGCCTCGTTGGCGTGGTCCTGAAACGACGGGTTGGCCAGATCGGGCAAGATGTCCGCTTGGTTGACCAACGGACCCTTCAACTTGTTAGCCGCGCTGGCGTAGAACACGCCGCTGGACAGGGTCGGGTCGGTGACGCCGTCGACGAGCCGCTTCGCTCCCACGTCGAGTTTGTGGGCGAGACCTAGGGCGGGCATGACGTACTTGGCGGCTACCCGCATCGGTAGGGGAAGGTCGTTGGGGGCGTGGGTGCCGGTGGTGTTCCCGGGGCTCACGGTGATGAAGCGGCGGTCGGGGTGTTGGCGGGCCAGGTAGGCCATCCAGAGGGCCCCGATGTACTTGGCCTGCCCGAACGCTAGGTTGAAGTCAGCTTTTCTGCTGGCGAAGTAGCTGCCGTCGATGACGGTGGCGAGTTCATCGGCTGAGGTTGAGACGAAGGATGGCCCTTTCATCCGCAACTTCGGAACTCCGCGGACTGCTTCACTTCCGACGAGGACCGCCACCTCGCCAAGCCGGTCATCGGCCAGGAGCCCTTCGAGGAGGACGACGTGGCCAAGGACGTTCGTCGCGAACACGGTGGTGACCCCGTCAGCGGTCAAGTCCATCGTCTTCGGGCCAATGACGCCGGCGTTCATGACCAGCGCGTCGACGGATCCGCTGATCCCGGCCAGGCCGGCGCGGACCGAATCCAGATTGGCGACGTCCATGACAATGATGTCGAAGATGCGCCGGCCGGTCTCCGCTTCGAGCTCGGCCTTCGCCGTTGTCGCCTTGTCTCGGTTCCGGCACGCCAGGTAGATGCGGGCGATCTCCGGACGTGACGCCAGTTGCCGGGCCACCTCCTTGCCGATTCCGGCGTTCGCGCCCGTGATCAACACGGTCTTTTCCGGGGTTGTGCTCATCGAGTTCCTCTCTGTTTTGTAGGTCCAGGTCGGGTTGGCTGAATGGTGTGGTCAGACCGCCGGGCAGATGTGGCGGCTAGGCCCTGCTCGGCCTGGCCCAGCAACAGCGGCTTTCCTGCTTTCCCGGCGCTAGCAGCCCCGGGTTCTTTGCTTGACTGGATTGGTGGATCCACTGTGTCAGACCTGAACTGGAATGTCAAAGCCATTCTGATCGCTATACTTCTCCCGATGTCCTCAGGGAGTTCTGATCGGCCGCGGTTGACGCGCAAGGGCGCCGAGACGCGCGCGCGGATCGTTGACGCTGCGGCAGAGCTGATCTTTCAGCAGGGCGTTGCCGGCACGACGGTCGAGGAAGTGCGCGATGGTGCGCACGTGAGCAGCTCGCAGCTCTACCACTACTTCGAGGACAAGCCGGCGCTGGTGCGCGCAGTCATCGAGCGCCAGGCCGACAGGGCCATCGGCACGCAGGAGCAGTTCGACCTCAGCAGCCTCGATGGCCTACAGGAGTGGCGCGATTTCGTGGTCGACCACGCCCGCGACACGGGCGGGCGCTTCGGTTGTCCGATCGGCTCGCTCGGTTCCGCGCTCGCTGAGACGGAGCCCGAAGCCAGGGCAATGGTTGCGGCGTCCTTCAAACGCTGGGAGGCCAGCATCATGGCCGGTTTTCTGCGGATGCACGCGCTTGGCCGACTCGGGCCGGAGGCCGATCCGCGCCAGCTCGCGCTGGCCTTGCTTGCCGCGCTTGAGGGCGGCCTCTTGCTGGCTCAGATCCAGCGCGACCCCGAGCCGCTCGCGGCCGCGCTCGACGCGATGCTCGCGCACATCGCCACCCTCAGCAGCACCACGAGCACTTCGCTCGACCGCTGAGCCCTGGGACCGACGACCTACGGGCAGCCGTCCCGGAGCGCGTATATCCAGATCGACTCAGATTGGATCACAGGAGCCAGTTCTGCTAGGGTCGGCGCCAGCAAGAGTGGCCCACATGTTCCAACTACTGAAGGGATGTCGACAATGGATCTGAAAGACAAACGGGCTTTGATCACCGGTGGCACCTCCGGGATGGGTTCCGCCGCCGCACTGGCGATGGCCGAGAAGGGCGCGTCGGTGATCATCACCGGCCGCGACGAGACGCGCGGCGCGAGCACGGTGGAGAAGATCCGGGCGGGTGGGCACGATGCGCAGTTCATCGCCGCTGATTTCTCGGAGATGTCCGAGGTGGGGCGCGTTGCCGACGCAGCGGGCGAGATCGATGTTCTGGTCAACTGTGCCGGCTTTGCCGCCCTCGCACCGACGGCTGACACCGACGAGGCGGCGTTCGACGGGCTGTTCCAGATCAACGTCAAGGCGCCGTTCTTCCTCGTCGCCGCGCTCGCCCCGAAAATCGCCGCCCGCGGCGGCGGATCAATCATCAACGTCTCAACGATGGTCGCGAGCTACGGCCAGCCAGGCACGGCTGCCTACGGCGCCTCGCGCGCCGCGATCGAGCTGCTCACCAAGGCGTGGGCCGGCGAATACGGGCCGCAGAACGTCCGGGTCAACGCGGTCGCTCCCGGTCCGACGTTGACCCCGGCGGTGGAGCCGAGGTTGGAGATGGCCAAGGAGTTTGCCAAGCAGATTCCGCTCCGCCGCGTCGCTGAAGTGCACGAGCTATCCGACGTCATCACGTTCCTCGCGACCCCCGCGGCCGGCTACATCAACGGCGCGATCATCCACGTCGATGGCGGCCGTACCGCCGTCTGAGAGGAGACGAGATGATCCTCGTCACCACTCCCGGCAACGTCGAACACGAAGCCACTCGGCTGCTCGCTCACGATCCTGCTCGCCCGCAACCCGGACAACGTCGCCGGGTTGCGGGCCGGCATGCCCGCGGCCGTGGCAGAGATGAACGCACAAGCGTTCGGCCTCATTGCCCAGGGTGACGCCGAGTGGATCAGCGGCGACATCGCCAACATCCTCGGACGAGACCCCCGCAGCTTCGAGCAGTTCGCGCGTGACCACGCAAACGCGTTCACACCGACGGCAACGACTGGAGCCTGACGTGCCCGACGCCGACCCCGTGGATCAGAACGACGGATGAACCCCGGGCCTGTCGAACACTCGCCCGGGGGACCTCGTCTCACCGCAAAGGGGAAAGCGACCCGCCAGCGCAGACCTCACGTGGGACGATCGCGAGCACGCGATGGAACGGGCGCAGCAGCGCGACCTCCTCCGGGTTAAGTTCGAGGTAAGGCAGACCTCCGCGTAGTGTGGGCCCTTGACCGGGAGGAGCCGCATTGCTCGTCCCGGTCGGATGCAGCCCTCGCTCTGTCAAACGGATCCCAGGTCTGCGGTCATCGGTGTCGTTCGGGGGGTCTGCTGGTCGTGGTTTGTGACGCGCCGTGTTGGCACGATGATGAGGGTTAGGACCAGGCCTACTAGGTCGTGAGGGGGCGAGGGCCTAACGCGGGAGCGGCAGCACTGCCGCTACCCGCGTCGGCCCGCCGTCCTCCGAGCTGACCCACAGGCGGCCGCCGGCCAGCAGCGCGCGCTCGCGCATCCCGGTCAGGCCGAAGCCCGCCCGGACCGCGTCGGGATCGAAGCCGCGGCCGTCGTCCTCCACTGCCACCTGGACCCGGTCGGACAGCTGCCGGACGCGCAGGCTCACCTCGTCCGCGCCGGCGTGCTTGACCGCGTTGGACAGCGCCTCCTGCACGATCCGGTAGATCGCGGTCTCGGTGTCGCGATCCAGGCGCCGATCCGACGCGAGCTCGATGTCGACGTCGACGGTGAACGTTCCGATCGCCGCCTGGCGCTTGGCCAGCGTCTCGATCGCCGGACCGAGCCCGAGGTCGTCGAGGGCGGCCGGGCGCAGCTCGGCGATCAGGTCGCGCAGCTTGCGCATCTCCTCGCCCAGGTGCTCGTCGGCGTTCTCGGCCGCCGAGCGCAGCGCCCCCAGATCATCCCGGGCCAGACCGGCCGACAGCACCATGCGCGCGCCGGTGAGGCCCTGCAGGGTCTCGTCGTGCAGCTCGCGCGCCCATCGCGCACGGGCCTGATCGGCGGCCTCGACGCTCAGGCGCAGGCGGGCGGCGGCCACCGAGCGCGCAGTGGCGACCGCGGTGGCGGCGCTGGCCGCGACCGACATCAGCAGCTGCTCGTCCTCCTCGACGAACTGACGCTCGCCGGCCCCGTTGATGCCGGCCAGCACCCCGAGCGGCTCCCCGCGGAACACCAGCGGCACGAGGATCGCGGCCGTCGCACCGGGCGCGAGCTGGTCGAGCTGTGCCGGGTCCGACTCCGACCCGACGCGCCGGGCCCGCCCGGACAGCAGCACCTCGCCGGCCAGCGAGCCGTTCAGCGGCAGACGCGGCTGCGAGTCGGAGCGCATCGCGCTGGCGCTGACCGCCGCGAGCTCACCGCCTTCGGGCAGGTACATGACCAGCGTGCGTGCCGCCACGATCTCGCGCCCGTGGGCCAGGATCAGCGACAGCACGCGATCGAGTTCGGTCTCGCCGCCGACCGCGCGGGCGATCTCGGCGAACGCCTCGAGCCGCTCAACGCTTCTCGCGAGCCCGCGGTTCGAGCTCTCGAGCTGGTCCGCGTACAGCGCGAGGTCGCGTTGGGCGTCCTGGCGCACGGCCATGTCGCTACGCAGCTGCTCGGAGAATCGTCCGACCACGACCGCGGTGATCACGAACGCGGCGCCCCGCGCGACATACCCCAGCGGATGGACGTGGACGCTGTTGATCACGCTCCACGCCGGCACCAGGGCCAACGCGGCGGCGGCGGCGGCCAGGCCCGCCCCGACGCCGAACTCGATCGCCAGCACCGCGACCGGGATGATGTAGAAGTTGGCCATCAGCGCGTCCGGGTCGTCGATCGCCAACCGCGCGGCGAAGGTGGCGGCGAACAGCAGGGCGGCCACGGCCACGATCAGCGCGCGCTTGCTCGCCGATGGCGGCGACGGCGCGCTTGCCCGTAGCCGCTCGATCACGCGGCGCTGGGCGGCTTCCAGCTCGATCTGCCGCGCCCGCGCGGCGCCCGCGCTCAGCGGTTGATCGCCCGTACTCACCGGTGGATCACCCCGTGCTCGAGCGCATAGCGCACGAGCTCGGGACGCCCGGTGATCCCCAGCTTGGCCTGAAGGTTGGCCCGATGCGTCTCGACGGTGCGCGGGCTGATGTACATCTGGCTCGCGATCTCGCTGTTGGTGTGCCCGAGCGCGACCAGGCGCAGCACTTCGAGCTCGCGGTCGGTGAGCGCCGCGTCGTCGGCGCTCGTCAGCGCCCATCCGCCGATCGCCGGATCGAGGTAGCGCCCGCCCTTCGCCACCGTCCGGATCGCGCGCACCAGGTCGGTTCGGGAGGCCTCCTTGAGCACGTAGCCGGCCGCGCCCGCGTTCCAGGCCGGTGCGACGAACGCCGGATCGTCCTCCATCGTCAGGATCACCACCGCGGTCGACGGGGAGGCCGAGCGCAGTTCGAACAGCGCGCTCAGGCTGAGCTCCCGTCCCATGTGCAGGTCGAGCAGGACAACCGCTGGCGTCTGCTCCCTGAGCAGCGCGGAGGTCTGCGCGATGTCGCTCGACTCGCCGACCACGGCGAGGTCCTCTTCGGCCTCGAGCAGCAATCGGAGGCCTTGCCGGACGACCGCGTGGTCGTCGGCGATCACGATCGTGATAGCCGTGGCCGACATCGCGGCAGGATCAGGGCGCCTTGGCCAGGTAGGTTTGCCCGGCGCGGACCGCAACGGTCGTGTGCAGGCGAAAGTCGGTCACGAGCACGACACCCTGGCGCACCACGGTCAGCGTGCCGTCGCACCGGTCGCGCACACCCCAGTCCGTCCCCCGCACCGTCGCCGCGGAGAACCGGCCGGTGGTACGGAAGCGACCCTTGGCGACACCCCGGAGCAGCCCGAGCACGCGCTGGCTGAGCGCGGCGGCGCGCGCCGCCCCCGGTCCGCACACGTTGCGGGCGAAGTTGTCGCGCAGCACCAGGTTGACGAGGCCGCCGCCGGCGCGCTTCTGCTCGATCTGGAAGACGCCGCTGAAGAAGTGGCCGGTCTGCGTGTACCCCGGCGGCGGATTGGCCGAGGTCAGGCTGAGCCGGCCGAGGGTCGCGTCCACCACGGTGCCGACCGGCACGATGCGCGTCCGGGTCAGGTGGACGAACACTGTCGAGATGCCGGGCTGGCGGATGAACACGCGGCCCGAGATCGGCCTCAGGACCACGGTCCGAGCGAACACCGGCGACGGCGCCACGACCGAAGCCGCGCGCGCGGGGGCCTCCGAAACCAGACCCTCGGCCCCCACTGAGCACAGGCCAGCCATCGCCCAGATGATCGCTCGTCGTCCTTGTCCCACATTCGGTCCTCGTGGGACGGTAGAGCGCGCCCCGGTCGTTCGTCAACCGTGGCCTTGTGGGCCGATCGGGTAGCGCGTAGACTGACCGGGGCGCTTTGCGCTGCCCGGGGCGGCGCGCGCAAGGGGCGAAACGGGGCAATCCGGAGCGTGACAGGGACATGAAGCGGCTACTGCAGAGCAACCGGAACCTCAAGGTTCTGTTGCTAGCGCTGGTGGCGTTCGGGGCGACCGCGATCGGGGTCACGCTGTATGCGACCGGCGTGCTCGACTCGCTCGAGGGCAACACGGTCGACGCTCGCTTCTCCACCCGCGGCACGCAGAAGCCGCCGGCGAACATCGCCATCGTGGCGATCGACGACAAGACCTTCCAGGACCTGAACGCGTTCCCGTTCCCGCGCGCCTACTACGCCCAACTGATCAACAACATCGCCGCCGAGCACCCCAAGGCGATCGTGTTCGACGTCGAACTCGCCGACAAGACCACCTTCGGCAAGACGTGCAAGATCCAGGGCGCCACGTTCCCGTGCGACGACCTCGCGCTGCTCGAGGCGATCAGCAACCACCCCGGGATCACCGCGTTCGACACCACGTCGCCGAACCAGAGCGGGAACGGACAGATTCGTTTCCTGGGCTCGGGACAGGGGACCACGCTGCTGCAGTCGGTCGGCTCGCGTGCCGGGGCCGCGCTATTCCCCCAGAACCAGCCAGGCGGCGTGTACCGCCAGATGGTCTACTCGGTCCAGAACGTTCCCACGCTGTACGTGGTCGCGGCCGAGATGGCCCTGCACAAGAAGATCACCCGCAAGCAGTTCGGCGGGACGCGCTGGATCGACTATCCGGGCGCTCAGCACACCATCCCCTGGGTGTCGTTCTCGAGCGTCTACAACTCGAAGAAGTATGGGCCGCCGACCGGCTGGAACCATCCGCTCCCGGCGGATTACTTCCGCGGCAAGGTCGTGTTCATCGGCAACACGCAGAGGTCCCTGGAGGACTTCCACTCGGCCTCGACGGACCCGAACATGGCCGGCGTGGAGATCGAAGCGGATGCCACCAGCACGATCCTCAACCACTTCCCGCTCAGCTCCCTGCCGGGCTGGATCAACGTGCTGTTGATCGTGGTGTTGGGTGTCGCCGTGCCACTGGCGGCTTTGCGCCTGCGCCCCGTGATCGTCATCGCCATCGCGGTCGGCATCGGCCTGATCTTCGCCGTCATCGCCCAGCTCCTGTTCAACGCCGGCTGGATCGTGTCGGTCGTCTACCCGCTGGTTGCCCTGGTCCTCAGCGCCGTCGGCTCGCTGGCCGTGCAGCTGGTGACCGAGGCGTTCGAGCGCATCCGCGCGGTCGACCTGTTCGCGCGCTTCGTCCCCGAGGACGTCGTCGACCAGGTGCTGGCCAGCGCTGACGGACTGCGCCTCGGCGGGGTCCAGCGGGAGGGCACGGTCATGTTCACCGACCTGCGCGGCTTCACGTCGTTCTCGGAGAAGCTGACCCCGTCCCAGGTGATCGACGTCCTCAACCACTACCTGAGCGAGATGTCCGACGCGATCCTCGACAACGGCGGCACGCTCGTCGCCTACATGGGCGACGGCATCTTCGCCGTGTTCGGCGCTCCGCTGGAGCAGGCCGACCACGCCGACCGGGCGCTGCGCACCGCGCGCGAGATGCTCGAGGTCCGGCTGCCCCGCTTCAACGAGTGGATCCGCTCGCAGGGGCTCGGCGACGGCTTCCGCATGGGGATCGGGCTGAACAGCGGATACGTGATGTCCGGGCACGTTGGCTCGGAGCGCCGCGTCGAGTACGCCGCGGTGGGAGACACGACCAACACCGCCTCGCGGATCGAGTCGCTCACCAAGGGCACCCCCCACCAGCTGCTGCTGTCCGATTCGACGCGCGATTCGCTCGTCGAGGCGGCTGACGACCTGGTCTACGTCGACGAGGTCGAGATCCGCGGCCGCGTGGCGCGCATGAAGCTGTGGGGGTTTCACGAGACCCCGCCCACCGCGCCGTCGCAGGAGCAGGCCGCGGCGCAGGCGCCGGCCTAGGCCTCTCGCCGGACCTCATCTGTTCGCAATACGTACGTTTGTCGAGCCGCGCCACGTGTGCGCAACGAATCACGCCCGGCGGCCGAACCAGTGAGGGATGGAAAATCACTTCGAGATCACTCACCGGGAAGTCGACGAGCGCACCTGCGTGGTCGCCGTGGCCGGCGACCTAGACCTGGCTTCGGCTCCCCAGCTGAAGTGGACGCTGGTCGAACTCCTGGACAAGGGCTACCGCCGGTACGTACTCGACCTCTCCGAGCTCACCCACATGGACTCGATGGGCCTTGGTGTCCTGGTCGGCTTCCGCAAGCGCGTCGAGGGCGCCGCTCACCTGGCGCTCGCCGGCATGCCCGCCACGCAACGCAAGCTCCTCGACATGACCGGACTCGACGCCGCCTTCGACAGCTTCGCGACGCTCGACGACGCGCTCACCGCGAGCGCCGGCAACCCGGTCCCGTTCTGCACCGACGCCGCGATGGCCCTCGGCCTGGCTTCCACCGCGATGCCGTTTGCCGCCTCGCGGCCCGCGGAGGCGCTGCGCTGGCTACGGATCCTGCGCCTCCACGGCGAGGCCGCCCGCGTCCTGTGCGCGCTCGGCGTCGGCGAGGCGCCGCTGGCTCACGCGGCCGACGGATCGGACATGTCCGACGCGTCCGAGGGCGAGCGCGACGATCGCGATCCGGTCGGCGCGGTCTCAGAGCTCGCCGTACGCCTGGCCCGCAAGCGCCAGGCCAACACGGTCGGAACCGGCGACATCCTGCTCGCCGCGATGCGCTTCTACGGCCCCGACTTCGACCGCGTGCTCGCCGACCACGGCACGGACCGCGACGAAGTCATCAGCCGGCTCGCGGCCTGACGCGCCCGCGTCCGGCGCCGTCCACTCGTCAGGACGGCGGCGGACCGGTCGGTATCTGGTGGATGCCGGACGGGCTGGGCGCGCGCCGCAGTTCCTCGGGGATCTCGATCACCGCGGCGGAGAACTTCCGCGCCAGCGGCGGCGGCCCCGCCGTGGCCAGCTCCGGCGTGAACGGCGTCACCGGCAGCGGCACGTACTCGGGCGCCACCGACCAGTCCGTGGAGCGGAACTCGCCGGCATTCTCGATCCAGCTCAGCGAGAAGAGCGGCAGGATCACGACCTTGGTCCAGATCGCGATCACCCAGGTGATCCAGTACTCGGCGATCGGCTCCCAGTGCGACGCAAAGTGGATGCCCTTGAGCACGTTCGCCGCCAGGTACACGAGGATGAACTCGCCCACCGCGAGCACGAACGTCAGCCACGGCGGCTGCCAGCGGATGACGAACGGGTAGAACGCGGTGTCGAGCGCGACGCCGATCACGAAGTACAGCCCGATCAGGATGATCCAGCTCGGGTTACCGGTGATCAGCGAGACGATCGTCCAGATGATCGCCGGAATGATCAGGATCGCCCAGCGGGTCTGTACGCGGCCCAGAACGGTAGGACACATGGCGCTCTCCCTCTACGCGAGCTGCTGGGTTGGAGACACTGTCCGGAGCGCCGCGGACACGTCGCGCCCCATCGAGAGCTGCATCGCCATACGCGACGCGAACGGTCGCTTTCGTAACTGCTCGGCCCGCGCGCAGTCGGCGACAAAGCGACGCGCGATGAACTTGAGGCCCGCGATGGTGTCGCCATGCGGGATCACGTTGTTGGCGATCAGACCCATGCAACACAGACGCGACTCGGGCCGGTCGAGCCCCGGGACTCCGCAGTTCGTCTGGAGGCGAAGGCGACCGTCGACGACGGGTACCTTGTAGAACTCGACCAGGCGACGCAGCAGCGGGATGGTCAGGACCGACTTGTTGAACCCCGTGCCGGCGACCACGCCGGTCACGTCGAGCCACCCGGGATCCTCGCCGTGCGCGCTCTTGACGTACACGCGCAGTCCCGCCCGCCCCGGCTCGATCTTGTCGATCTCGCCGATCACCGCGTCGAACCGGCCCTCGTCCTGACCGTGCTTGATCCGGGAGAGCCACTCGCGGCGGTCGGGCCGCGTGCCGCGCAGCACCTGTCCGAGGAACTCGATCCGCTGGTCGAACGGCAGCTGGGTATAGGCATCGATCCCGATCGACTCGAACAGGCACCGGGGCACGTTCAGGTCCTGGGTCTCGGGCTGCGGATTACGTGTCAGCGCCAGCGCCGAGGCGCCGGCGTCGATGATGTTCGCCCACTCGTTGACCGACGCGATCCCCGCCCCGAGCACGATGTAGCGCCCTCCGGCGGCGTACTGCTTCGGCTCGTAGGCCTGCACGATCCGGTCACCTATCGCCGGGTCCTTGCGCGCCTTGGCCAGTAGCGGCGGGAACGAGAGCGGACCGTGGCCCGGCGCGAGCATCACGTGCTTGGCGCGGCCGATGAAGTTCGCCTGCTCGTCGTACATGACGAAGTGCGGTGTCGGCTGGGTCTGGCGCTGCAGCCACCCGACCTTGGTCGGAACGCGCACGTCGTCCCACCCGATGTCGCGTGTGACGACTGCGGCCTCGGTCAGGATCTCGGGCACGCCCGGGTTGTACTTACGTCGGGTGGTACGCCACAGCGGCCTGAGCGACTTGTGCGCCCACGCGTCCAGCTGGGCGAACGTCGGCCAGTCCGGGGCCAGGAAGTGCGACTCGGACTCGGATCGCAGGACGGTTTGTCCCAGGTTGTGGGCGAACTGCTGATAGGTCCCCACCGGGTTGTCACTTGGTCCGAAGATCGTGATCTCGTCGTTGGTGAATCCGAGGTAGCGGGCGGTGCAGTGCACGAGAAGCGACCCGAAGCCGTCGCCCACAACGGCTATGACGGAGTCGCGAGGAGCGCTGGCTGTCATGGCTCGGCACCCTATCTGGAAAGTCGCAAACCTTTCAAGAGTCTCGCCGCGGTGTTTCGGGAGCGTTCATGAGCCCTGCTTGACGCACGTCGCTTGCAGCCCTTATGCTGCGCGGCCGTGGCGGGCGAGTTGAACCTGGAAGTCATCGAGGGGCCGGACGCGGGCAAGCAGATCGCCGTCGATCGACCGATCGTGATCGGGCGCGATCCCACCGCTGATCTGGTGCTCGACGACGGCGAGGTGTCGGGACAGCACGCCCGGATCACTCCGTCGCCCGACGGGTCCGCCACGGTCGAGGACCTCGAGTCGACCAACGGGACGTTCGTCAACCAGAACGAGCTCGAAGGCCCGGCGCACCTCGACGCCGGCGACGAGTTGCTCGTCGGGGTGAGCGTGCTTCAGCTCCGCACGGTCGACGACTTCAGGTCGCGTGGCTCCGGGGTGATCCAGCTGCCGCCGTCGCTGGCGATCGCCCCGAGCGCTCCGACGTACGTCAACCCCGAGGTCGCGCGGGTCGAACAGGTGGCGGCGCAGCCATCCGCCTCGCCGGCGGGTCATCCCACCGTCGATAAGTACCTCGACGTGCGCGTGCGCCGGCGCGCCCAGCTCGCCCCGCTGGCGTTCCTTGTGCTGATCTGCATCGCGCTGATCATCTACTTCAGCATTAAGTAGTCGCTTCGGCGGCATGCACCATCGGCGGCCGGCGCGCATTCGCTGCGTGCTCGAGGGCCCAGCGTCCGCAGGCGCGATGGCCGCCGATGGCGCACCGCCGCCTCGCTCGAAGCGGAAAGAGGGGCGCCGCCTCGTCACACCGCGGCTCGGCGGCGTGGTCCTCTGACGTTTAGGTGTGCTGCGAGAAGTAGATGACCAGTGCGATCGCCACGATGATCACCGTGCCGAACGACAGCGCCACCGGCAACCAGGAGCGGGACGCGAGGCCTCGCTGGCGATTGACGCGCGGCGGGTGAAACGGTGCGAGAGCCTGCGTGGGCGCGGCGCCCAGCGGCGTGCCGGTGGCGGCCGGCGCCGGCGCGGCCGCGGGCGGCGCCGGCGGGCTTGACGCCGCGGCGGCCGCGGGCGCGGCGGCGGCCGCAGACTCGGCCGGCAAGGTCGGGCTGACGCGGGTGACGTTTCGCGGCTGCGCGTCGCCGAGCTCAGAAGTTCCCACTGGCAGTACCCCCTCCACGACGAGCACCGTCGTACCGATCTTTATTTCCGCCCCGCCACCCAGCAGGGTCGGCTCGGCGATCCGGTTGCCGTCTACGAACGTCCCGTTGGTGGACCCCAGATCCTCGACCTGGAGGCGATTGGCGAACCGCCTGACCACCGCGTGGCGCCTGGACAGCTCGAGGTCGTCGATGTCGAGGTCCGAGTCCTCTCGGCCGATCACGACCTCCTCATCGACATCCACCGTCCGCCCAGCGGCGGGCCCACTCACTACACGCAACCGTGCCATAGCGGGTGGCAGACTACCGGTGGGGCCAGATTGCTGCAAGCACGGCTGACCGGGCTCAGACCGGCTGGACAGGGGCACGATGACCGGGGATCGCGCGGTACAGTCCGGACATGAGTCCCCAGATGGCTCGCTTCGAGGTGGCGGCCGGCCGGGCCATCGGCATGTCGATTCTGCTCGACGACGAGCTGCTGATCGGCCGTCACGCCGACGGCGCCGGACGGCTGGCCGACGACGAGGAGATCTCTCGCTCCCACGCGCGGATCAGCCTCGACCGCAGCGGCTTCTGCGCGATCGAGGACCTCGGATCGACCAACGGCACGTTCGTCAACGGCCTGCGCATCAGCGGCCCGCAGACCCTGTCGGTCGGCGACACGATCGAGCTCGGAGGCACCACGCTGGTCGTGCGCGAGCTGCCCGTCCCGACCACCGAACGCTCGCTCAAGGCGGTCCACCCGCAGCCCACGGTGGTCCCTAGGGGCGCCGCGCCGAGTCAGGAGACCCCCGCGATCGCCATCGGGCCCTCCGGCCACCCCCAGCGCGGCCCGCACACACCCGAGCGCCAGCCCGACGATCGCCCGACGCCCGCGCCCGCCTCGACGGCGCCGAAGCCCGGCGGCGGCACGCAGCCGGCGCCGGCGAACCTGACCCTCACGCTGCACCTGGACCTCGGCAAGCGCGAGGCCACGGTCGCCCTCGACGACAGCCCGGACGCGATCAAGCTCGTGTTCGACGGGGACGCCTGGCGCCCCGCTGCCTCCTGACCCACCCGCGCCGGGGGCCGGAAACCCGCCTCAGGCGCCGAGCGGCGGCTCGAGCAGCCGGTAGCCGCCGCCGTGGAACACGAGCGGCGTCCCGCCGTCCTGGACGTCCAGCTCGAGCACTTCCCCGATGAAGATCAGGTGGTCCCCGGCCTCGTGCATGGCGTGCACGCGACAATCCATGAACGCCGCCACTCCGTCCAGGATCGGCGACCCGCTGGCCGCGATCCGGTGGGGCACGTCGCGAAATGCGTCGAGCCCCTTCGGCCGGTCGCGCGAGGCGAAGTACCGCGACATGGGCTCCTGATCCACCGCGAGGATGTTCACGGCGAACACGCCGTTACGCGTGATGTGCTCGGCGCCCTCGGACGGGTTGATCACGCACACCAGGATCAGCGGCGGGTCGAGCGACACCGACGAGAACGCGTTCGCGGTCATCCCGTAGGCGTGCTCCTCGCCGCGGGTGGTCACCACCGTCACGCCGGTGGCGAACGCTCCCACCGTCGAGCGGAACTCCTTGCTTGAGAACGTCTGCACCGAACGCCACCCCCCGCGGCTAGGCCGTGCTCGGCGCCGCGCCGATCCGGTCCCGGATGATCTGATCGAAGTCGGGCGTGGTCCCGAGTGCCTGTGCCACCACCGAGCGGAAGGTGTCGCCGTCGAGCACCAGGAGCTTCGTGGGCTTGGTCGCGCGGGCGCTGGTCCCGCGCGGCTTGTCGAACAGGATCGCCATCTCGCCGAACAGGTCGCCGGGCCCTACGGTCGCGACCACCTCGGTGCTGCCGCCCTCCTCGCGGGTCACCTCGAGCTCGCCGTCGACCACGATGAAGAACTTGTCGGCCGGGCCGCCCTGGCGCGCGACCACCGTGTCGGGCACGGCGTCGACCACCTGCAGCGACGCCGAGATCGACTTGGCCGTCTGCGTCGGCAGGCCGCCGAACACGCTGTAGGAGCGCTCGCGGTGGAACTCGGCTCCGAACACGCCCGGCGAGGAGAGGCTCCGGCTCCGCCGGTTGTCGATGAACTGGATTTCGGTCGGCGTGATCCTGTAGAACGAGATGCTCATCGTCGCCCCCGGCGACAGCGAGGGGAACTTGTCACCGAACAGGGCCGCCACCCGCGCGATCTGCTCGCCGCTCAGCAGCACCGAGCACTCACCGATGCCCTGTACCCCCCGCGTCTGACTGAGATCGTCCGCGTATTCGTCCACCGTGAACGCGACCAGCGGGTTCTGGTCGATGTGGCGCGAGCTCTCCGCCGAGGCCTTCGACCAGAAGTAGAGAGACGGGCCCTCGTTCACATATAGGAACGTCGCGGCGTGTGGTGTGCCGGTCGGCGACGCGGTCGCCAGCGTCAGCGTGTTCTGGGCGCTCAGATACTCGAGGACAGGGCCGGGAAGCTCCTGTTCGGTCGTGTTCATGCGGGAATCTCCTTGTCCGATCTCGTGGGCCCGATCCTAAGGGTTTGCCCGCCAAGAAGCGAGCCGGGGTGGGCGGGCGTAATTACGTCCCGACGAGTAGCGCGACGAGGAACAGCGCCAGGAAGTGGAAGGCCTGATCGAGCGCCGCGCCCAGCGACGGGTTGGCGTTGAGATCGGCCTTCTTGACCAGCCGCGCGTAGTCGGTGAGCAGCCGCCCGTCGTCCTGGATCAGGTGCGGAATCGCGATCAGCGCCGCCACTCCCACCACGCCCCAGTGCACGCTGTCCCACAGCCAGATCAGCGCGGGCACGAAACTCAGCGTGTACGTGGAGATGTGCGACAGCAGCGCGCGGCGTCGCACCCCCGGACTGGACAGTCCACCCCGCTTGTGCATCGCCTGCCAATCGGTTTGCAGAAGATAGTCGCCGACCTCATGCGACACGAAGAACACGACGAACACCTCGACCCAGGGCATGGGCGAAGAACCTATCTCACTGGACGGTGACCAAACCCTTACGTCGGCGTGCGCCGACGCGGGGGGAGCGACCTCGCGATCGGGTGCGAGTCACCGGCCGGCGAGCTCGCGATCGCGCGCCGGCGCCTCCAGCTCGAGTTGCTGCTCGGCGCGGATGATGTGCATGACCGCGTTGATCAGCGCGAGGTGGGTGAACGCCTGCGGGAAGTTGCCGAGGTGCCGCCCCGTCACGGCGTCGATCTCCTCGGCGTAGAGCTGCAGTGGACTCGCGAACGACAGCAGCTTCTCGCACAGCCCGCGCGCCCGGGCGAGCTCGCCGATCTCGACCAGCGCCGAGACAAGCCAGAACGAGCAGATCGTGAACGTGCCCTCCTCGCTGGCGAACCCGTCGTCGGTCTCCCCCACCCGGTAGCGCAACACCAACCCGTTCTCGGTCAGCTCGTCGGCGATCGCCAGCACGGTGGCGCGGACCCGCGGGTCATCGGGCGGGAGGAACCGGACCAGCGGCATCATCAGCAGCGAGGCGTCGAGCGCGTCGGTCTCGTAGTGCTGGACGAACGCGCCGCGCCCGTCGACGCCGTTGGCGCAGATGTCGGCGTGGATCTCCGCCGCCGCTGCCTCCCAGCGCGTCGCCATCCGCTCGTCGTTGCGGATCCGCGCCAGCCGCGCGCCGCGATCGAGGGCCACCCAGCACATCAGCTTCGAGGAGGTGAAGTGCTTGGGGTCGCCCCGCACCTCCCAGATACCGCGATCCGGCTCGCGCCAGCGCTCGAGCGCTCGCTCTACCTGACGTTTGATGATCGGCCAGAGCCGGTCGGGCAGCTGGTCGCGCGACCGGGTGTGCAGATAGATCGAGTCGAGCACCGCGCCCCACACGTCGTGCTGGTCCTGGTCGTAGGCACCGTTCCCGATCCGCACCGGCCGGGACTGCTCGTAGCCCGACAGGTGCTCGAGCACCTGCTCCTGGAGCTTTGCCTCCCCGCCGATCCCGTACATGATCTGGAGCTGTCCCTCCTCCGCCTCGGCCATGTCCGCGACGAAGTAGAAGAAGTCGTTGGCCTCCTCCTCGAAGCCCAGCGAGTAGAGCGCCCACAGGGTGAAGGTCGAGTCCCGGATCCAGCTGTAGCGGTAGTCCCAGTTGCGGTCGCCGCCGGGTGCCTCGGGCAGCGAGGTGGTCGAGGCGGCGATCAGCGCTCCGGACGGGGCGTAGGTCAGGCCCTTCAGGGTCAGCGCGCCGCGCTGCAGGTGGGTGCGCCAGGGATGGTCGGGGAACGAGCCGTGCTTGAGCCACTCCTGCCAGAAGCGCTGGGTCCGGGCCAGGCGCTCGAGCGCCTGTTCGTAGCTCATCGGCATCCCGTGCTCGGACCAGCCGAGCGCCGCGAACGCCACGTCGCCCTCGCGCATCGTGGTGCGCGCCCGCGCCCGGGGTCCCTCGAACCCCAGCCGCAGGTCGGTCACCAACCGCACCTGGAGGTTCATCCCCTCCGACCGCGCGATCGCCTCGCCGTAGCCGGCGCCGGTGTACTCCCAGTCGACCGCCAGCCCGCCGTAGTCGAAGGCCGGCTCGCACTCGAGCTTCATCTCGGCCGACCCCTGGACGCACTCGATCATCCTCAGCAGCACGTGATCGGCGTCGTGGTCGGTCGGCGAGCGGCGATGGCTGTGCGAGCGCTCTGAGTCGTGATGCCACGGTCCGATGCACAGGCAATCGCGCACGATCACCCAGCCCATGCGGGTCTCCCAGCTCGTCTCGACCACCATCGTGCCCGGGATGTAGCGCCGGCCGGCCGGGACGTTGACGTCGGCCGGCCCGATCCGGAAACCGCCCGCGTCGCGGTCGAGCATCGCCGCGAACACGCTCGGGGAGTCCATCCGCGGCAGGCACATCCACTCGATGTTGCCGTTCGGCGCGACCAGCGCCGTGGTCTCGCAGTCGGACAGGAACGCGTAATCGCCGATCGGCGGGAACGCGCTGATCCTAATCCCTGGTTCGCTCTGTGCCCCCGACATCCCGGCGCGATTCTGCCTGCGGGCCTCCGGACGTGTCAAGGTATCCTCGCCCGCCGATGCAACCACGCGTGCAAATGTCAGCCATCGACGTGATCGCCTCGGCGCTCGAGCCGGTCACGCCCGCGCTCAGCCGGATGAGCTCGCCCGACGGCGCGGTCACGCTCATGCTGAGCGACATCGCCGACGCGCCCGCCGCGGCCGGCCAGCTCGGACCGGAGCGCTGGGAGCAGATCGTGAGCGATCACCACATGCTCGTCGAGCGGCTCCTGGCCGGCCACTCCGGCCAGGTGCTGAAGTTCGAGGGCGATGGGTTCCTCGCCTCGTTCAACAGCGCGCACGCCGGGCTGCACGCCGCCGTCGACCTCCAGCGCACCTTCACCGCCGGCTCGTCCTCCCTGGCGATCCGGGTCGGCGTCCACTCCGGGTTCGTGATGGGCAACCCCGAGCAGCTGATGGGACGCAACGCCGTCCTCGCCGCGCGCATCGCCGCGCAGGCCAGGGGCGGCGAGATCCTCGTCTCCTCCACCGCCAGGGAATACACCCGGTCGGACCCGAGCTTCCGCTTCGAGGAGCGCGGCGAGTACCACTTCAAGGGGCTTCACGGCGAGCACGAGGTGTTCGCCGTGCAGTGGCGCGATTAGGCCGGCTTCGCCGGCGTCCCTGGGACCTTCAGGGCCCGTCCGGTCGGTCTCTGGCGATCAGGACATACCGGCCGCAGCGGCGAGCATCCGGGCGTACTCGCCCGCCGTCTGGGGGCGTTTGGCCGAGTCCTTCTCAAGCGCGACCAGCAGGGCCTGCCAGAACGCGTCCGGAACGTCCGCCCGGATGCGGCGAGGATCCGGCGGCGGATCTTGCAGGTGCGCCCACAGGATTCGCATGCCCTGAACCTCGGCGAACGGCGGACGGCCGCACATGCACTCGTACATCACGCAACCCAGCGCGTAGATGTCGGTGGCGGCGGTGACCGGCTCGCCCCGGATCTGCTCAGGGGCCATGTAGTCCATCGAGCCGAGGGCCTGACCGGGGAGCGTCAGGAGGCTCCCCTGCGTGTCCTTGGCCAGCCCGAAGTCGGTGATGTACGCCCGCCCGGTCTCGTCAAGCAGGATGTTGGCTGGCTTGACGTCGCGGTGCACCATGCCCGCGGCCCACAGCGCCTCGAGCCCAGCAGCCACGTCGGTGCAGACGCTGACCGTGGTCTGCACGTCGAGCTGGCCGTCGCGCTTGAGCTTGTCGTCGAGGGAGAATCCTCGCCCATCGGGCCCCACGATGAACCGTTGCGCCATGTACGGCAGGCCCTCGTGCTCGCCGGTGTCGAGCACGGGCACCACATTCGGATGATTGACCGTCTGCGCGATCCGCGCCTCACGGTAGAACCGCCGCCGGAAGGTCTCATCCCGGGCGTAGTCGTCCTTCACCAACTTCAAGGCAACTCGACCGCCGTCTGGGCCGGTCGCGGTGTAGACCTTGCCCATGCCGCCTTCCCCAATTACGGCGTCCACGTTGTATTCGCCAATCTGGCTGCCGACTCGGGGGTCGCTCACGCTCATCGCTCACTCATCGGTGTCTGGGGTCCTGGTGGGGTGTCGGAGAATCCGTGCCCGCCTACCGAGGCTTCGGTGGGTGCCGGTGCCCCCACGCAGCTCTCGCGCATCCCGACATTCAAGCATCGCGCTCCGATAGGCCTCAGCATATGGGATCGGGTGCCTCAAATAAAGCTGACCAGCGGGGACCAGCAGGCGCCCTCGAGTGTTGGTAAGCAGCAGCCTAACAGCGGCGGATGCTCGGCCCCCCGCGGGTAGAATCCTGCTGCTTTGCTAGAGGATGGCACGATCGTTTCCGGGTACCGCGTCGACGGGGTGCTCGGAGAAGGAGGCATGGGCGCCGTTTACAAGGCCACGCAGCTGTCGCTGAATCGCGTGGTCGCGCTCAAGCTGCTCGCCCCCAACCTGAGCGAGGATCCCGGGTTCCGCGCCCGTTTCGAGCGCGAGGGTCAGGTCCAGGCCGCCCTCGACCACGATCACATCGTCAGCGTGTACGAGGCCGGGCAGAGCGAATACGGGCTGTTCCTGGCCATGCGGCTGATCGGCGGGCCGACGCTCAAGCGGCTGATCCTGGACGGCTCGCTCGATCCCCGGCGGACCCTCCGGCTCCTCGCCCAGGTCGCCAACGCGCTCGACGCCGCCCACGAGGCGGGCCTGATCCACCGCGACATCAAGCCGCAGAACATCCTGATCGGACGGGGCGACCACGCCTACCTGGCCGATTTCGGGCTGATCAAGGCGCCCGACGAGGCCCGCCTGACCGGCACCGGACAGTTCATCGGCACAATCGACTACGTCGCGCCAGAGCAGATTCAGGCCGATCCCGCGACTCCGGCGAGCGACGTCTACGCCCTGACCGGCGTCCTCTACGAGTGCCTGACCGGCGAGGTTCCCTACCCCAAGCCTTCCGAGGCGGCCACCCTCCATGCCCACGTGATGCAGCCGCCGCCCAGGCTGAGCGAACGCCGGCCCGACCTTCCCCCGGCCCTCGACGGGGTGATCGCCGCGGGCATGGCCAAGGACCCCTGGTCGCGGCCTTCGCGTGCGGCCGAGTTGATCCAGTCCGCCTCGCGGGCCCTGTCCTCGAGCGCGTCGACCATCGCGATGATGGCCCCCGAGCCCGACGGCACCGGTGAACACGAACGGCGCGTCCAGACCACCAAGGTCCCCGTGGTCGCCCCGACTCCGGCCGAGGCGCAGGCCAGCCTCGCCGCCGCACCCGAACCCGAGACGGTGGCCCGGCGTGACCTCACGCGGCCGATCTCGCGCCCCGACATCGGGGCGGTGGCGCCGACCGACGCGCCGGTGGGGATCACCGCAGCGGAAGCCGCGGTCGTCACGGCCGAGGAGCTGGCTCCGACCGTGGATGAGCTGCCGGCCGGCGAGCCGCGCCTGCAGGCGGATCGCGCCGGCCTCCCCGAGCTCCCCCCACGGCTGCTCGCGCTGATCGTGGCCCTGACCATCACCGCATTCGCGGCCGGGCTCGCCCTTGGCCTGATCGTCCACTAAACCACCCTCCAGCGGAAGTCGAGGGCGTCGACGACCGTTGTCCAAATCGGACACGTCTTGTGAGATTTGGATAGCCCGGTTAGACTGTGGGGGCGGGCCAGTCTACACTGCCAGGGGGTAGAGCGGATGGGGCAGGAACAAGGTGGAGTTTTGGCGACGCTCGATCGCGTGAACGAGCCAAGAACGGCGTCTCAAGTACTTGGAAGGACCTTGCGGGGACGCTATCGGGTCGTCGAACCCATCTCGGCGGGCGCGATGGGCGCGGTCTACCGGGCCATCGACAACGAGTCCGACACCGAGGTTGCGCTCAAGCAGTGCACGAACCCCCATCACGATCAGCGCTTCGAGGCCGAGGCCCGGCTGCTGTCCGCGCTCTCGCACCCGCGCGTCGTGCGGATCATCGACCACTTCTCGGCCCCCACGGGCCAGTACCTGGTCATGGACCTGGTCCGCGGGATCGACCTCGGGGTGCTCCTAAAGCAGCGTGGCACCCCCGGCCTCCCGGTCGACCAGTCGATCGAGTACGTTCGCCACACCTGCGAGGCGCTCTCCTACGTGCACGACCAGCAGATCGTGCACCGCGACGTCAAGCCGCAGAACCTGATCCTGAGCGAGAACGGCGTCGTGCTGGTCGACTTCGGGATCGCCCGCCTGCTCGACGAGGTCGAGCAGCAGGGCACGGTCGGGATCGGGACGCCCCGGTTCATGGCCCCCGAAGTGTTCGCCGGCGGCAACGTGTCGGCCCGCACCGACGTGTTCAGCGTCGCCGCGACCCTCTGGACCCTGATCGCCGGACGCCCGCCGGTCTACGCGGACCCGAGCAAGCTCTCGAGCATCGCCCCCGACGTCACGCCCGAACTCGAGCGCACGATCGCCGCCGGTCTCGAGATGATCCCCGAGCGCCGCGTCGCATCGGTGGCGGCCTTCGCCAAAGCGCTCGGCGCCCCACTCCGGACCGAGACCGGCGTCTCGCTCGCGGTCTCGATCGACGACCCGGATGCCTCGCGCGGGCTCATGGAGGCGGTGGTGCACACCGCGGCCGGCGTGTTCGGCGCCGCCGCCGCCTCGATCTGCCTGGTCGACGAGACCACCGGCGAGCTCGTCTACCAGTCGGCCTGGGGCGCCGGCGCCCGCGAGATCGTCGGCGTCCGCCTCCCGCCCGGCACCGGGATCGCCGGCCAGGTGGTCTCGAGCGGCGTCGCCGAGGCCGTGCCCGACTGCCGAACCGATCCGCGCTTCGCCGCCCGAATCGCCGCCGGGACGGGCTACGTCCCGTACACCCAACTCGTCGTGCCGCTCCAGCGCGCCGGACGCCCCATCGGCGCCCTGGCCATCCTCGACCGACGCGACGGTCGCGCATACCGCAACGACGACCTCGAGCCGGCGACCCTGTTCGCCGACCTGGCGGTCAAGGCGCTCGACGTCACGCCCAACTCGTTCACGAGCCTGGGGATGACCTCGCTCGGCCGCTAGCAGGTTTCTTGCGCCCCCAACAATCGTGGTGTAGCCTGCCGCGCACGTCGCTCTGGGCCGGGCGAGCGGGACATTGAAACGCAGGGACAGCACCGGGGGTGCAGCTCATGAGCGGGATTACGCGTCGGTCGATCCGTCGTAAGGCGGGACTTGTTGCTGCGGCCATGGCGGCCGTGGCGCTGATCGCGGCGCCGGCGGCACTGGCGGACACGATTACGCTAGCTGCCGTTTCTGAGTTCACGGGCGTGATCGATGCGGCTCCGGGGTGCACAGGCGCGACCGCCATCACCATCAACTGGGGTGACGGTAGTCAGTCCTCGGGTCGGTATCTGACGGATAACTCGATCGTTGGCACCCATGCCTACGGTTCCAGCCAGCAGGGCCTCCCTGGCACCATCGCGTTCCAAGGGGGCACCGGCACGACCTGCGGAACCCACGACTCGTTCACCGCGAACGTAGGCCCCGCACCTCAGTTCCCGCAATGCCCCCAGGTCGGGGCAGATACTGGCTGCCAGTTCCTGATCGATGTCACAGCCAGCGGGACCACCGTCCTCCAGGACACTACCCAGCCGCCGTACGAGAACTCGGAGGATGCGCTGATCGGCGTGAAGAACGACTCGTCCTCGCCGCTCTCGTCAATTCCGATCTCGACTCCAGGTTCGGATGTGTTCGGCTTCGAGGAGGATGGTCTCTGCGACCCCGGCTCTGGCCCGGTCCCCGCCGTTTGCCAGCAGCTCACACTGTTCTCAGGCAGCGCTCCTGCTCCGGGCACGCCATGTGACCCGCAAGCCGGCGCGTGCGCCACGCCTCAGCCGTCGGGCCAGACCGCACCGGACCCCGGCGCATACACGGGCACCAGCCGCAACGGTTACGAAGGCCCGGGAACCTTCTACACCAATGTCTCGACCGACCTGAGCTCAGGCAGGGTCAACTTCTCGACGGCCGTTCTGTCGGGACACACCACCTACTTCAGCCTCGAGGAGCCGCCGAGCGCGAACGCGATCAACGTCGGCTCGACCCCTGTCGGCGGCGGCTTCCCCGCGCCGCCCACCGTGACGGCGACGAGCGCGAGCTTCGTCGCGATCGTCAATCCGAACGGAGCGCTCACCACCGCCCAGTTCCAGTTCAACCTCGATCCGAAGTACAGCGCGCTGGCCGACTTCGCCCAGACGACGCCGACCCAGACCGTCGGGGGCGATTTCGCCGATCACGTGGTGAGCGCCACCGTGACCGGCCTGGTCCCCAACGCGCTCTATCACGTGCACCTCGTGGCCAACAACAAGAACGGCACGACCAACGGAGCCGATGTGACGTTCAGGACCAAATCCGCGCCGGCGCCGGGTGCGCCCACGCTCGGTCGGACGGTCAACCTCCAGCCGGTCAGCGGCCTCGTGCTGATCAAGGTCCACGGCGTGTTCGTCCCGCTGACGGAGCTCGCGCAGTTCCCCACCAACTCCGTGATCGACGCCCTGCACGGGACACTGCGGCTCATCACCGCCGCCGGCGGTCATCCCGCCACCGACGCGGCCGCCAAGGGCAAGGGCAAGAAGGGCAAAGGCAAGGTCAAAACCCAGACCGGAACGTTCGGCGGCGCGATCTTCAAGGTCAGCCAAGCGCACAGCGGCCTCGCCACCCTGTCGCTGGTCGAGAACGCCTACAAGGGCGCTCCGAGCTTCGCCACCTGCAAGAAGGGCAAGGCCGCCGACGCCACCGCCGCGGCCCTGTCGAGCAAGACCCTCCAGCTACTCAAGTCCAACGCCAAGGGCAAGTTCACCACCAAGGGCAAGTACGGCGCAGCAACCGTCCGCGGCACCAAGTGGACGATCGCCGACCGCTGCAACGGAACGCAGATCCACGACGTCACCGACTCGGTCGCCGTGACCGACTTCGTCCACCACAAAACGATCGTCCTCCACGCGGGACAGACATATCTGGCAAAGAAACCGTAGGTAGGGAGATGTGCAGGGAGCGATGGGACGAATGACGCGATCAGCCCGGCGCGCGGCTGGTCTGATCGCGGTAGCGCTCGTGCTGGTCGCGGCGCCCGCGGCGTTCGCCGCGACCCCATCCGTTGACATCCACTCAGCCGGGCCGCTGAGCGACATCTACATCGGCAACGACCTGAGCTGCCAGATCCGCAGCGGCGGTTTCTCGAGCACGGAGTTCTTCCCGAACGCCAACGGGCCCGGGGACTGCGGGACGTTCTACAACACGGGATCCGACACCGCGACGCAGGAACTCCTAGGTCCCGACTTCGCGAACCATGCTGGCGGCACTGACACGTCCTTCTCCGACGAGGTGCCTGTCACGCCCGTCAGCCAATCGCTGACCGGGTCGGGCACAGCGGCCAGCCCATACGCGGTTACGACCGTCGCGTCAGCGCACGACCCGTTCGCCAGCAATCCCGACCTCGTCTTCCAGATCACCGAGGTCGACACCTATGTCGTTGGCCAGAGCTCCTACCACAGCGACGTGACCGTGAAGAACGTCAGCAGCGTCGATCAAAACTCCACGGGTTCTCTCTACCACGCCGCCGACTGCCAGCTTCGAGGCAGCAACACCGGCTTCGGATCGGCCGAGCCACCCTTCGGCGCCACGGTGGTCGGTGTAGCTTGCACCCGTGCGGCAAGCAACGACCAGGTCCACGAAAGGTTGGTGCCTCTCACTCCTTCCGGTGCCGGGTTCACGGAGACCACGGCTTCGACGTTGTGGCAATCACTTTCGGGCGGAGGCAACCTCCCGGCCGTTTGCGACAGCTGCGCGAACAACGTCGACGACGCCACAGCGATCCGGTGGTCGGTGCCTGCTCTTGCTGCCGGGGCGTCCCAGACCGTCTCGTTCAACACCGAGATCATCGACACCGTGCCTACTGGCGGTCTTTCGTTCTCTGGCCCCGCCGGCTCGACTGTCGGCGGAACCGTCGCCACCATCACCGACCCGAACACCAGCGCCACCCCGAGCGCATACGCCGCGACGATCAACTGGGGCGACGGCACTCCCACGTCGGCGGGCACGGTCACCGGCGCCAACGGGAGCTTCACCGTCACCGGCACGCACGCCTACGCCAGCGCCGGCACCTTCCCAGTCGCGGTGACGATCACGGCCGTCGGCACCAGCCAGGGCAGCTCGACCGTCAACGACTCGGCGACGATCACCTCGCCGCCGTCGCCGGTGTCGACTGGGGCGCCACCGTCGATCGGCGGGACCACGGCCGCGTTCACCGGCTCGGTGAACCCGAGCGGACTGCCAACCACGGCGTCCTTCCAGTACGGGCTTGACCCGAAGTACACGGGCGGCGGTCCGGTCACCTACACCCAGTCGACGCCCGCGCAATCGGTGGGCTCTGATTTCGCCGCGCACACCGTGACCGCCTCGGTCACCGGCCTGGTCCCGAACGCGACCTACCACGTGCGGCTGGTCGCGACCAACAGCGCCGGCACCACGCTCGGTCCCGACGTCGTCTTCAACACACTGCGAACCGCGCCGCCCGGGGCGCCGGCACTCGGCAAGACGTTCAACATCTCGCTCGTCAACGGCATCGTGCTGATCAAGATCCACGGAGTGTTCATCCCCCTGACCGAGCTTCAGCAGATCCCCGCCAACACGGTGATCAACGCCCTGCACGGCACGCTGACCCTGACCACCGCCCTCCCCGCAGTGCAGGCCCGCGACGCCGCCGCCAAGGGCAAGAAGAAGAAGGTCAAGACCCAGTCCGGGACGTTCGGCGGCGCGATCTTCAAGCTCACCCAGGCCACCAAGGGCGCCGGCAAGGGACTCGCCACGCTCACGCTCGTCGAGGGCGCGTTCAAGGGCGCGCCCACGTACGCCACCTGCAAGGCGGTCAAGAAGGCCGGCGACGCGAGCGCCGCCGCACTGTCGAGCAAGACCCTCCAGCTGCTCCACGCGAGCGCCAAAGGCAAGTTCGCCACCAAGGGCAAGTACAGCGCCGCCACCGTACGCGGCACCAAATGGACCATCGCCGACCGCTGCGACGGAACCCTGACCCACGACATCACACACTCGGTCGCGGTCAGCGACTTCGTCCGGCACAAGACGATCATCCTGCACGCCGGCCAGAGCTACCTCGCCAAACCGCGCAAGTAGCCGATGCGAATCACGCGCGCACTCGGGGTGGCGGCAGGCGTCGCTCTCGCCCTCATGGCCTTCGCGGCGCAGGCCAATGCCGCCACGTTCACCGTCGGCGCCACCGACGACAACAACGATTGCCAGAGTCCGCCGAGCGGTAGCAACTGCACCCTGAGACAGCTGGTGAACACGGTCCCGGCCGGCAGCACGATCGTCGTCCCCGCCCCTTCGCCGCCCGCCTTTTCCTACGGCCTGAACAACGGGGGCGAGCTGTCGATCGCGCGCAGCATGACGATCGTGGGAGCGGGCGCGCGCAGCACCGAGGTCGAGCAGCTGACGGCCAACGCTCGCGTGTTTGACGTTCAGCCTGGCGTGACCGCGACGATCTCCGGCCTCGAGGTGGCCTTCGGCGACGCCACCGCGAACACACCGAACGGCAACGTCGGCGGCAATATCCTCAACCGCGGCATGCTCACCCTGAGCGAGGACTGGATCGCGCTGGGCCAGACCGCTGGCGGGTCTGGCGGCGGAATCGCAAATGTGGGCGGCACATTGACCGTGACGCACTCGCTGATCGAGGACAACAACGGCTTCAGCAGCGGCGCGGCCGGAGGGATCTATAACGCGGCCAGCACATCCGCCGCGCGGCTCACGATCGACAACTCGACGGTCACCAGCAACACCGCGCAGGCCGGATCGGGCGGGATCCAGAGCACCGGCGCCACCGCGACCGTCGCGATCACCGATTCGACGATCGCCGCGAACACCGGCACGAGCGTGGGCGGTCTACTTGCTGCCAGCGGGAGCACGATCTCCGCGCTGAACACGATCGTGGCCGCCAACGTGATCGCCGGCCCGACGCCCTCCAACTGCTCCGGGGGAGCGCTGATTAGCTCACTCGGCCACAACCTCGAGACGGCATCGGACTGCGGCTTCAAGTCGACCGGCGACCTGCAGAACACCGACCCGCAGTTCCTGACTGGCGGCGTCACTGACTCCGGCGGCAACACGGATACGATCGCCCTCGCCGCCTCGAGCCCGGCCGTCGACGCCGTCCCGGCCAACTCGGCGGGCTGCGCCGGTACGGACCAGCGCGACCTGGCTCGGCCGCAGGGGCCGGCGTGCGACATCGGTGCCTACGAGCAACTCGAGCCCGTCGAGGGACAGCAGTTCACCGCGATCATCGGATCGATCGATCCGGCCGCCACGAGCGGTGCGACGATCGACTGGGGCGACGGTACGCCATTGACGACGGGTGTGGTGGGAAACGACGGGGAGACCACCGGCACCCACACCTACAGGACGGCGGGCGTCTACCACGGCTTCATGCACTACACGAACAGCGATGGCTTCCCCGACCAACGCCCGTTCGACATCAAAGTCAGCGACGCTTCCGTAACCGGCGCACCGACCACCGTGACGGCGGTCGCCGGAACCCCGTTCAACGGCCAGGTCGCGAGCTTCACGGACGGCGACCCTCTCGCGACCGCCGCGGACTTCACCGCCACGATCAGCTGGGGCGACGGTACAACGGCCTCGGCGGGTACGGTCACCGGCGGGAACGGGAGCTTCACCGTCACCGGCACCCACACCTACGCGACTATCGGCTCCTACGCCACGACCATCACGGTGACCGACAGCGGCGGATCGAGCGCAGTCGCCCACGGAACGGCCACCGCGGGCACCGTGCCCTCGCCGGTGTCGACTGGGGCGCCACCGTCGATCGGCGGGACCACGGCCGCGTTCACCGGCTCGGTGAACCCGAGCGGACTGCCAACCACGGCGTCCTTCCAGTACGGGCTTGACCCGAAGTACACGGGCGGCGGTCCGGTCACCTACACCCAGTCGACGCCCGCGCAATCGGTGGGCTCTGATTTCGCCGCGCACACCGTGACCGCCTCGGTCACCGGCCTGGTCCCGAACGCGACCTACCACGTGCGGCTGGTCGCGACCAACAGCGCCGGCACCACGCTCGGTCCCGACGTCGTCTTCAACACACTGCGAACCGCGCCGCCCGGCGCGCCGGCGCTCGGCAAGACGTTCAACGTGTCGGTCGTCAGCGGCGTCGTGTTGATCGAAATCCACGGCGTGTTCATTCCGATCACCGAGCTTCGGCAGATCCCCGCCAACACGGTGATCAACGCCCTGCACGGCACGCTGAACCTGACCACCGCCCTCCCCGCGGTGCAGGCCCGTGACGCGGCCGCCAAGGGCAAGAAGAAGAGGGTCAAGACGCAGTCGGGGACGTTCGGCGGCGCGATCTTCAAGATCACCCAGGCCACCAAGGGCGCCGGCAAGGGGCTGGCCACGCTCGCGCTCGTCGAGGGCGCGTTCAAGGGCGCCCCCACATACGCCACGTGCAAGGCGGTCAAGAAGGTTGGCGACGCGAGCGCCGCCGCACTCTCGAGCAAGACCCTCCAGCTACTCCACGCCAACGCCAAAGGCAAATTCGCCACCAAGGGCAAATACAGCGCCGCCACCGTCCGCGGCACCAAATGGACCATCGCCGACCGCTGTGACGGAACGTTGACCCACGACATCACCCACTCAGTCGCGGTCAGCGACTTCGTCCGGCACAAGACGATCATCCTGCACGCCGGCCAGGGCTACCTCGCGAAGGCCCCCAAGCACAAGTGAGGTAGGGATGCTGAAACTGAACCGTCGGGCGACGCTCCGGCTGCTGGCCGGCGCCGCTGTCACCCTCGCGGTCGGGCTATCGCCGCAGCTCGCCGAAGCGGCGGCGCCAGGCTCACTGTCCCAGCCCGGAGGCCAGAACAGCTGCATCGGCACTGCCGGCTCGACCGAGTGCGCGACCACCACGGGAACGGGGTTGGGCCAATCCGGCGACGTCGCGGTGAGCCCCGACGGAAAGAACGTGTACGTGCTCGGCACCACGGATGATGCAATCGCCGAGTTCACGCGCAACCCCGACGGGTCGCTGCGCGAAATCGGATGCCTCGCCGACACGAGTGGGTCCGACAGCACCTGCGCGACCCAGACCGCCAACGCGATGGTCAGCCCCAGGGCGATCGTGATCAGCCCGGAGGGCAACAACGTCTACGTCGCCGCGAGTGACGCAAGCACGGGCGCGATCGCCGAGTTCAGGCGCAGCACCGATGGGTCGCTGACCGAGCTGGGATGCATTTCGGGATCCCCCGACAGCACGTCCCCTGCGATGACAACAATGCTGCCGGGATCGAGAGACCCGTCGTGTTAGCGATCAGTCACGACGGCAAGAGCGTGTACGCGGCCGATGAAGGTGGCGAGGACATCGCGATCTTCGCGCGTGCCGACGACGGCTCGCTCGGTCAGGCCCCGAGTCCGGGCGACTGCATCGTGGACAGCAACATCGAGAGCGCCGAATGCCAGGCGACCGCGACGGGAATCGGTGCCGCGACCGGGGTCGCGGTCAGTCCGGCCGGCGACCGCGTCTACACGACTGACCGGGGTCGCGGTGAGTCCGGCCGGCGACAGCGTCTACACGACTGGCTTCGATCCGAACAACACCGACGGTGAGATCGCGGAGTTCACCCGCAGCTCCAACGGATCGCTGGCGCAGCCGGCCAGCCCCGGAGACTGCGTCGAGAGGCAAGGCGACAACCTCGGGTGCGGCGCGACGGCGATTGGCATGACCGGCATCACCGGGTTGGTCATCAGCCCCGACGGGCGCAACGTGTACACGGCGTCGGAACAACTCCTCGGTCCGATCGCGGAGTTCGTCTACATCCACGGGCAGCTCGTGCCGCTGACCGAGCTCGAGCACATCGGCCCCGGGGTGACGATCGACAGCCGCCACGGCACGTTCGAGCTGACGACCGCGGGCGGCGCCGCGGGCACCGCCCACGATGCGACCGCCAAGGGCAAGCCCGCCAAGGCCCAGACCGGCCAGTTCGGCGGCGCCGTCGTGCGCATCCGCCAGACTACCCGCGGCGCCAACCGCGGCCTCACCACCGTGATGATGGTCTTGAGCGCGTTCAAGGGCGCGCCGAGCCAGGCCATATGCGGCGGCCAGTCCGCGGACGGGCACGCCGCGGCGTCTAGCAGCAAGACGATACAGCTCCTGCACGCCACAGCTCACGGCAAGTTCAGCACTCAGCACGAGCTGCCGGTACAGCGCCGCGACCGTCCGCGGCACAAGCTGGACGATGACCGCCCGCTGCGACGGCACCCTCACGCGCGACATCAGCGACAGCGTCGTCGTCACCGACTACGTCCTGCACAAGACGATCATCCTCCACGCCGGCCAGAGCTACCTCGCTCCCGGCCACCGAAGGCGATAGCCCCGGGGCGGCACGCCGAGGCGGGTTAGCGATTGGTAGGAATTGTTGACTTGAATCGATAGACCGGATACCGTCGGTTTGAAGACCAATGACGGCGCCTGGCCGGGGCGACCAGGACCTGGGGTGTGGCTCCAGGGGGACAAGGGAGACATCCAATGACGGAAGCACGCGTGCGCTCGATTCGTCGGGGCGCCCTCGCGGTGGCCATGTCCGTGACGCTGACACTCGTCTTTGCGTCATCCGCCCTCGCGGACGCCGACATTCAGTCGACCGGACCGCTTACAGACATCTGGATTACTAACGACCTCTCCTGCCAGGTTGCTCACGCAGGGAACCCGTCGTACGAGTTCTACGGCCCCTCGGACATCCCCGGCGACTGCGGAACGACCGTAGCGGCGGGTGGCGTCCTGTATGGGTTTCTCGGCAGCTTCGACTGGGTCACCGACAGCCAGTCCCAGGTGACTGGGCTCGGCACCATGCAGAGCCCTTACCGAGTCGAGACCGATGTCCACGCCGAGAACGACAGTGGCCCGATCGGTCTTGCCGTGACGGAAGTCGACAGCTACGTCGTCGGAAGCGAGTACTACCGCACCGACGTCACGCTGACGAACGTGAACTCTTCCGCGGCGCTGACCGACCTGAAGGTCTACCACTCGGCCGACTGCTACCTCCAGGGCTCCGACACCGGATTTGGCTTCGTTGATCCGTCTAACGGAGCTATTGCGTGCACGCAGACCCCCAACGACTCCCCCGCCGCGCTGCTCGAGGAGCTCGCGCCTCTTACCACGGGCAGTCACTATGACGAAGAGCGTTACAGCACCGTCAACCGCAACGTCGAGAGCACAAACAACCTCCCGGACATCTGCGATTGCAGTGGTGCACCCGGCAGCAACCCGCCCGTCGCCGAGGACAACGGGATGGCGATCAACTGGGCGCTCGCGTCTCTCGGTCCAAGCCAATCGGTTTCGTATTCGTTTCTCTCGAACTTCTCGTCCTCGGGCATCACCAGCTTCCCAATCTCGGCCACTGGCGGCATTTCGCTCACCGGCACGGCAGGGTCGCCGGTCAGCGGCACGCTGGCGTCGGTCACCGATCCCAACTCGAACGATCCCCCGAGTGACCTATCGGCCACGATCAACTGGGGAGACGGCAGTACGTCGTCGGGCACGATCACGGGCGGGAACGGCAGCTTCAACGTAGCCGGGAGCCACACGTACGCAACCGGCGGCTCGTACACGATCACCGCTACGGTCGCGCGAGCCGCCAATAGTGCCGTTGTCACGGACTCGGCCATGATCACCTCGACCCCAACGTCCGGCGCTACCGGATTGGGCACCGTCGGCATCAGCGCCGCAGGGTTCACCGGGTCGGTCGTCCCCGGCGGGTTGGCGACGACGGCATCCTTCCAGTACGGGCTCGATCCGAAATACACAGGTGGAGGCCCCGTCGTGTACACCGACTCGACCGCGCCCCAGCCGGTGGGCTCCGACTTCTCGAGCCATTCCGTGTCCGCGTCCGTCTCTCGGCTGGTCCCCAATGCGGTCTACCACGTCAGGCTCGTCGCGACGAATAGCGCCGGCACGGCGTTCGGACCCGATGCGACGTTCACGACCCAACCGGCTCCGCCGCCGAAGCAGCCGCCGATCTTGGGGCAGACGTTCAACATCGCGCCCGTGAGCGGCGTCGTCCTGGTCAAGATCAACGGTGTGTTCGTGCCGTTGACCCAGCTCCGGCAAATCACCCCGAACGTCGAGATCAATGCGCTGCACGGGACACTCACGCTGATCACCGCCAGCGGCGGCCCTTCCGGTGCCCGCGATGCCGCCGCGAAGGGCAAGAAGCACAAGGCCAAGGTCAAGACCCAGACGGGCACGTTCGGCGGCGCGATCTTCAAGCTCAACCAAGCCAAGGGCGGACCGGCCAAGGGGCTCGTCACGCTGACCCTGGTGGAGAACGCCTTCAAGGGCGCCCCCAGCTACGCGACCTGCACGAAGCACAAGGCGGGCGACGCCTCGGCGGCCGCGCTCTCGAGCAAGACCCTCCAATTGCTCCACGCGAGCGCCAAGGGCAAGTTCACGACCAAGGGCAAGTACGGAGCAGCAACCGTCCGCGGCACCAAGTGGACGACCGCGGACCGCTGCGACGGAACGCTGATCCACGACCTCACGGACTCCGTCGCCGTCAACGACTTCGTCCGCCACAAGACGATCATCCTCCACGCGGGACAGAGCTACTTGGCCAAGCCGAAAAAGTGAAGGCTCGATGAAGGGATGGAGAGGTATTGTTGACTTGGGCCAGCCCAGCCGGTAGCTTCGAACGAACGAGGCAAGAAGCCCCGGCGTCCGAGAAGTGCGCCCGGGCCGGGGCTCTAGGGGCCGGAGGAAGGACCGGGTGATGGTTCAGGCACGTTTCGCTCATGACGGGGGCGCGCGCCGCTGCGGTGCGCGCCGGCTGCCCGTCGCGTGCCTACTCACGGTCGCGGCGCTCATAGTCATGGGCACGTTCGCCGGCGTGGCGCAGGCGACCTCGGTCACCACCCCGACCGTCACTGATGCTCCTCCCTCAACGGGGGCCGGGGCCCGCACCATCTACAAAGTCGACTTCGCAACGTCCACTGGACCGCTGTCCGGGGCTAGTCAGATCACGGTCACTTTTCAGGCGCCGGCCGACCTGTCTACGCTCGTGAGCTCGAGCGTGTACGACACCAGCGTGGATCCGAACGCCACGACTTCGATCGGGTCGTGCAGCGAGTCCGGGTTGGTGGCGACGTGCGGACTGTTCGGCGGCAAGACGATCGCCGCCGGTCACGGCGTAAGGGTTGAGCTGGATGGAGTCACGAATTCGACGAGAGCGTCGAACAACTTTCAGGTCATGGTCGCGACTGCGACCGATACCGACGCAGCGACATCGTCGGCTTACACCGTCGACCCGGGTGGCCAGGTCTCGCAGCCGGCGGTGACGGTCAAGCCGCCGTCCTCGGGCGCCGGCGCTCGGACGATCTACTTGGTGTCGTTCACGACATCATCCACCGGCGGCCTGGCCGCGACGGCGAACAGCAAGATCACGATCACGATCCCAGCCGACGCCAACCTCTCCACCCTCCAGAACTCCAGCGTCTACGACACCACGCTCGACCCGAACCGGACCAACTCCGTCGGGTCCTGCAGCCAATCCGGACAAGTAGCGACCTGCGGACTGTTCGGCGGCCGGTCCATCCCCTCCGGCCACGCCATCACCGTCGAACTCGACGCCATCACCAACCCGACCACCGCGTCCACCACCAAAACCCTCACCGTCTCCACCACCTCAGACCTCCCCACCATCACCTCCGCCACCTACACCGTCGACGCCGCTGGCCAGGTGTCCCAGCCAACGGTCACGGTGAAGCCCCCGTCGTCGGGGGCGGGCGCCCGCACGATCTACACGGTCGCGTTCACCACCTCCTCCACCGGAGGTCTATCGGCCGCGGCGAACAGCAAGATCACGATCACGATCCCAGCCGACGCCAACCTCTCCACCCTCCAGGGCTCCAGCGTCTACGACACCACGCTCGACCCGAACCGGACCAACTCCGTCGGGTCCTGCAGCCAATCCGGACAAGTAGCGACCTGCGGACTGTTCGGCGGCCGGTCCATCCCCTCCGGCCACGCCATCACCGTCGAACTCGACGCCATCACCAACCCGACCACCGCGTCCACCACCAAAACCCTCACCGTCTCCACCACCTCAGACCTCCCCACCATCACCTCCGCCACCTACACCGTCGACGCCGCTGGCCAGGTGTCCCAGCCAACGGTCACGGTGAAGCCCCCGTCGTCGGGGGCGGGCGCCCGCACGATCTACACGGTCGCGTTCACCACCTCCTCCACCGGAGGTCTATCGGCCGCGGCGAACAGCAAGATCACGATCACGATCCCAGCCGACGCCAACCTCTCCACCCTCCAGAACTCCAGCGTCTACGACACCACGCTCGACCCGAACCGGACCAACTCCGTCGGGTCCTGCAGCCAATCCGGACAAGTAGCGACCTGCGGACTGTTCGGCGGCCGGTCCATCCCCTCCGGCCACGCCATCACCGTCGAACTCGACGCCATCACCAACCCGACCACCGCGTCCACCACCAAAACCCTCACCGTCTCCACCACCTCAGACCTCCCCACCATCACCTCCGCCACCTACACCGTCGACCCGGGCGGCCAAATCTCAAATGCGACCGTCAGTCTCAGCAACCAAAGTCCAGGGGCAGCCGGCGTAAAGTACTTCGTCGGGTTCGTGACGTCCTCGACGGGAGGTTTGTCGGCCGCCGCGAACAGCAAGATCACGATCACATTCCCGGCGGGTACAAACCTCATGCCGCTGACCAACTCGGCAGTGTTCGACACGACTGTGTCCGCCACCACTTCGGTTGGTGCGTGCAGCCAATCCGGACAGGTCGCGACGTGCGGACTGTTCGGCGGCCGGTCCATCCCCTCCGGTCACGCCATCACCGTCGAACTCGACGCCATCACCAACCCGTCGACGACGTCGGCAGAGCAAGCTCGGGTTTCTACGACGTCGGATCTGCCACAGAGCCTGGCGAACTACAACATCGGCGGGAATCCACCACCGCCGACCGTCACCTCGATCAGCCCCTCGTCGGGCCCATCCGGCGGTGGAACAACAGTCACCATCAACGGCGCGAACTTCACGGGCTCGACCGTCGCGTTCGGCTCTGCCCCGGCCAGCATCACCGGCAACATCGGCACGCAGCTCACCGTGACTTCCCCTCCCGGGTCCGGGACGGTTGACGTCATCGTGACCAACGCTGGCGGCCCCAGCACCCCGAGCGCCGCCGATCAGTTCACGTACAACGCGCCGGCGCAGCCGCCACCCCCGCCGCCACCGGCCACCACGCCCCCAATCGTGTCCGGCGGGGCCCCGAGCACCGCGGCCGGTAGCGGCGCGACACTATCCGGCTCGGTGAACCCGGAGAGCCTGGCGACGACCGCGTTCTTCCAGTACGGCCTCGATCCCAGCTTCCGCGGGCCCGGCGCCTCCACGAGTCTGTACGACCAGTCCACGCCGCCACAGCAGGTTGGCTCTGACGCCAGCGTGCACAGCGTGTCGGCTCCGCTGTCCGGGCTCGTGCCGGCCGCGCTCTACCACGTGCGCCTCGTCGCCACCAACAGCGCTGGCACCACCTTCGGCCCGGACCAGACGTTCACCACCGCACAGGCGGCCGCGCCAGCTCCGCCCGTGCTGGGCAAGAGCGCGGACCTCACGCCGGTGTCCGGCAAGGTGTTCATCAAGAACGCCTCGGGGCAGTTCATCCCGCTCACGGGCGCCACCCAGATCCCGTCGGGCGCGGTGATCGACGCGCTGCACGGCACGCTGAAGATCACGACGGCCCTTCCCGGCGCCGCGCACGACGCGGCCGCCAAGGGCAAGAAGCCGAAGACGAACGTCCAGTCCGGCAACTTCGGCGGCGCGATCTTCAAGCTGACGCAGGCGCGAAACGGCCTGGCCAACCTGTCGTTGGTCGAAGGCGCCTACAGCGGAGCGCCTAGCTACGCCACCTGCAAGGCTCACAAGGCCGGCGATGCCACCGCCGCAGCCATCTCGAGCAAGACCCTCCAGCTCCTGCACGCGAGCGCTCACGGCAAGTTCCGCACCACCGGCCGTTACAGCGCGGCGACCGTGCGCGGCACGGTGTGGACAGTCGCCGACCGGTGCGACGGAACCCTCACCCACGACGTCACCGATTCCGTCGCCGTGACCGACTTCGTCCGCCACAAGACGATCATCCTCCGTCCCGGACACAGCTACCTGGCCCTCGCCAAACCACCGCATAAGCCGAAATAACGAATTAATGAAAGGCGTATCGGGGCGCATGTTTGGGGGCAATCACGCCGTTCTTAAGGCGAGCCTGGCAACCATCCCGGGTTCACTGACTGTCGGGGACAAGATGACGGTACCTAAATGACGCGAGTCGTTCGCGGTTTCCAGCAGCGACGTCGAGTCTTCCCGATCGGGCTGCTCGCAGGACTCGTCTGCGCCGCCGTGTGGCTCGTCGCCGTCGGGACGAGCGCGGAGGCCCAGGGCGTCAGCGGCTACACCGAGGTGACCGGAGCGGCGGTCACCGTGCCCGGGTTCACGAGCGCGACCGGGTCGGCGACGTGTCCCTCAGGGGACGTCGTCCTCAGCGGCGGCTACACGCTCGTGGGCGGCAACATGGTGATCGAGACCTCGGCGCCGCTGGGCGCGAACGGGGCGATCAGCAGCACCACCTGGACCGTGACCGGATTCGACAATGGTGACGGGCAGGGCACCTTCACGCCCTACGCGATCTGCGTCGGCTCGAGCGTCGCCGGCTACTCGGAGGCGAGCAAGGCACAGAGCGCGAACGCCGGAAGCGTCGCCCAGCTCACAGAGACTTGCCCGGCGGGCAGCGTTATCACCGGGGGCGGGTTCGCGGCGGGAAGCACGGCGCCTGTGATCAACGAGTCCGATCCGACCTCGAGCTCGAATGTCAGCAGCACGACGTGGACCGTGTTTGTCGACAACAGTGGCTCGCGGACCGCGCAGAGCGTCACCACGTATGTCGTATGCGTGTCCAACACGATCTCCGGCTACAGCGAGCAGCTGGCCCAGAACTCCAAGGCCGGCGTCGTGTCGGCGACCTGCCCAAGCGGCAGCCTCGTGATCGGCGGCGGCGTGTTCGCCCCCGGCCCGCCCAACACATTGGTCGACGCGCCGGTGGTCCAGGACGCAACGGGCGCGTTCGTCGTCAGCAACACCACGTGGAGCGTCGCTGCGGCGAGCACCGGGGGGGGCGTCATCGGCTCGATCGCGATCTGCGCGGCCCCCGCACCAACCGTGAACTCGCTCAAGCCGTCGAACGGGCCTGCCGCGGGCGGAAACACGATCGCGGTCGTCGGCAGCAACTTCACCGGCGCGACCGCCGTCAGCTTCGGCTCGACGCCCGCCACGTCGTTTTCGGTCGTCAGCTCAGCGCAGATCAACGCCGTCGTGCCCCCCGGATCGGGCGCCGTCGACGTCACCGTCACGACGCCCGGGGGCACCAGCCCGACGGTCTCCGGGGACATCTACAAGTACGTCCCATCCGTCACGAGTGTGAGCCCCACGTCCGGTCCCACGACCGGTGGAACGACCGTGACGATCAACGGGACGGGCTTTACCGGCGCCACCGGAGTGAGCTTCGGCGGCACCGCCGCGACGTTCTCGGTGAAGAGCTCGAGCCAGATCTCCGCGACGGCGCCCGCCGGCGCCGCGGGGACCGTCGACATCAAGGTGACGACGCCCGGCGGGACGAGCGCCACGAGCACCAACGACCAGTACACGTATGTCACGCCGCCCACGGTCACCCGGGTCAGCCCGTCCTCTGGGCCTGCCGCCGGCGGGACCTCGGTGACGATCGCCGGAACCAACTTCACCGGGGCGACGGCGGTCAGCTTCGGCGGCACCGCCGCGAGCACGTTCATGGTCAACAGCGCGACGTCGATCACGGCGACCTCGCCGGCCGGATCGGGTGCCGTCGACGTGACCGTCACGATCCCCGGCGGCGGCACGAGCGCGACGAACTCGAGCGACGTCTTCAAGTACGTGCCCTCGGTTACGAGCATCAGCCCGACGTCGGGACCGACCGTGGGCGGCACGAGCGTGACGATCAACGGCACTGGGTTCACCGGCGCGACCGCCGTCAGCTTCGGCGGCACGGCCGCAAGCACCTACACCGTCAACAGCTCGAGCAAGATCACCGCGACCGCACCGGCGGAGCCTGCGGGCATCGTCGACATCACCGTCACCACCCCGAGCGCCACCAGCACCACCTCGACCGCCGACCAGTTCACCTATCAGGCGCCGCCGACGGCGACGATCTCAAGCCCGACGAACAGCCAGAGCTACAGCCTGAACCAGGTCGTCGCCACCTCGTTCTCGTGCACCGAGGGGGCCAATGGCCCGGGGATCCAGTCGTGCACCGACTCAAACGGCGCGACCAACGGCACCGGCACGCTCAACACGTTGAATATCGGTGCCCATACCTACACCGTCACCGCCGTCAGCCAAGACGGCCAAGGCGCGACGAAGTCGATCAATTACACCGTCATCGGACCGCCGACCGCGACGATCACCGCACCGGCCAACAACCAGACCTACAACCTCAACCAGAGCGTCTCGACGAGCTTCTCCTGCAGCGACTCCATCAACGGACCGGGCATTCAAACGTGTACCGACTCAAACGGGGCAACCGGGGGCACCGGAGCACTCGACACCTCCACTGCAGGCGCGCACACCTACACCGTGACCGCGACGAGCAAGGACGGCCAGACCGGCACGAAGACGATCAACTACACCGTGATCGGACCACCCACCGCCACGATCACCGCGCCCGCCAACAACGGCACCTACAACCTGCACCAGGTCGTCGCTACCGCCTTCTCCTGCACCGAAGCCTCGGGCGGCCCGGGCATCCAGACCTGCACCGACTCCAACAACGCATCGGGCGGGACCGGCGCGCTGAACACGTCCACCACCGGCGCGCACACCTACACCGTGACCGCGACGAGCAAGGACGGCCAGACCGGCACGAAGACGATCAACTACACCGTGATCGGACCGCCCACCGCCACGATCACCGCGCCCGCCAACAACGGCACCTACAACCTGAACCAGGTCGTCGCTACCGCCTTCTCCTGCACCGAAGCCTCGGGCGGCCCGGGCATCCAGACCTGCACCGACTCCAACAACGCATCGGGCGGGACCGGCGCGCTGAACACGTCCACCACCGGCGCGCACACCTACACCGTGACCGCCACCAGCCAGGACGGCCAAACCGGCACCAAGTCGATCAACTACACGGTGATCGGACCGCCCACCGCCACGATCACCGCGCCGACCAACAACCAGAACTACAACCTGAACGCGAATGTCGCCACCGCGTTCTCGTGCGCCGACGCCACCGGCGGCCCCGGTATCCAGACCTGCATCGACTCAAATGGCGCCACCGGCGGCGCCGGCGAGCTCCTCACCTCGGTCTCCGGACTGCACACCTACACGGTCACGGCCACGAGCAAGGACGGCCAGACCGCCACCAAGACGATCAACTACACGGTGGGTGCGCCGCCCACGGCGGCGATCGGCACGCCCGCCGACAACCAGTCATACAACCTGAACCTGACCGTCGCGACGACCTTCTCGTGCGCCCGAGGACCCAGCGGAGCGCCGGTCCAGACCTGCATCGACTCGAATGGGGCATCGGGAGGCGCCGGCGCGCTCGACACCTCCACGGTCGGCACGCACGCCTACACCGTCACCGCCACCAGCCAGGACGGACAGACAGGCACGAAGACGATCCACTACACGGTCATCGGTCCGCCCACCGCCAGGATCACCACCCCGGCCGACAACCAGAGCTACGCCTTCAACCAGGCCGTGTCCACCGCCTACACCTGCGCCGAGGCCACGAACGGGCCCGGAATCCAGGCCTGCACCGACTCGACCGGCGCGACCACCGGCGCCGGCACGCTTGACACCTCGACGGCCGGCGCGCACACCTATACGGTCACGGCAACGAGCAAGGACGGCCAGAGCGCCACCACCACGATCCACTACACCGTGGCGGGTCCCGTGCCGCCGATCGTCGCGGGGGGAGCGCCGACGAACCAGACGAGCAGCGGCGCCACGCCGGCCGGGACGGTGAACCCCGAAGGGACTCCGACCGAGGCGTACTTCGAGTACGGCCTCGACCGGAGCGAGCGCGGACCGGGAGCCTCCACCACGCTCTACGACCAGTCGACGACTCCCCAGGCGGTCGGCTCGGACTCGGCGAATCACACGGTGAGCGTGCCGCTGGCCGGGCTGATCCCGGGCGCCCTGTACCACGTGCGGCTGGTCGGTGTCAACGCCGCCGGCACCACGTTCGGCCCGGACCAGACCTTCACGACCGCTCAATCCGCTCCGCCTCCGCCGCCGGTGATCGGCCAGAGCGAGGACGTGCAGCCGGTCAGCGGAAAGGTGTTCATCAAGAACCGGGAGGGCCAGTTCGTCCCGCTCACGGGCGCCACCCAGATCGCCTCCGGGAGCGTGATCGACGCGACTCACGGCTCGCTCGAGGTGACGGCGGCGGTCGGGAAGCACAAGACCGAGCACGGCACCTTCGGCGGCGCGATCTTCAAGCTGACCCAGGCCAAGACCGGGCTGACCAAGCTGTCCCTGCTCGAGGCCGCGTTCAAGGGGGCCCCGTCGTTCGCACTCTGCAACGTGCACAAGAAGGCCGGCGACGCCAGCGCCGCCGCCCTTTCGAGCAAGACGCTCCAGCTGCTACACGCGAGCGCCCACGGCAAGTTCACGACCCAGGGGAAGTACAGCGCGGCCACCGTGCGCGGCACGAAATGGACGATCGCCGATCGTTGCGACGGCACGCTCACGCACGACATCACGGACTCGGTCGCCGTGACCGACTTCGTCCGCCACAAGACGCTCATCCTCCACGCCGGGCAGAGCTACCTCGCCGCGGCCCGGAATTTAGGTCGCCGCGGGTCGTAGATCCAGCACCGAACAGCCGAGATCTCGCTCCAGGATCTCGGGATCGCCGGTGAAAAGAGTCGCGGCTCGCGCCGTCGCCGTCGCAACAGCGAAGCAGTCGGCGAAGGCGATCGGGTGAGCGGCCTTGGTGCGCGCCGCCGCCAGTACACGGCCCGGCGTGACCTCGTCAAGCGCCACGGCCGCGCGCAGGCGGTCAACCACCAGCTCGGATTCTGCGAGGCCGTGGCGGCGTTGGAGCTGGTAGGCCACCTCGCCGATATTCAGCCAGCTCATCCACGGTCGCTCGGCATCGAACGCTCGCTGGACTTGGCCGGAAGCGGGCTCGTCACCGTCGAGCCAGGCGAGGACCGCCCACGAGTCGAGACAGATGCTCACCTCGGTTCGTGCTCGCGATCCGCGAGAAGCGCGGCGGCCAAGCCACTCGAGGAATAGCGACCGCGCAGCCCTCGCGTCGCCGCCGCTCCGGCCGGAAGGATTCGCACGCCGTTACCGTCGCGCTCGAAATCGACCTCCGAGCCCGGAACCAGGCCCAGCTCGTCGCGGAGGGATTTGGGGATCACGACCTGGCCCTTCGCCCCGACACGTTGAGTCATACTCGAAGTATAACTTCCCGCAAAGCGGCCCGATGCCCGCGAACAGCAAGCGTCTTCGTGGCGCGCGGGGCATGATTGCACCATGCTCCGCTTGATCGGTCTCGCGCTGTCGATCGGCTTGGCCGACTCGATGAACCCGAGCACGATTGCGCCCGGGCTGTACCTGGCCATCGGGGAGCGGGCTCGGTCCGGGCTGATCCAGTTCACGCTGGGGGTTTTCGTCGTGAACTTCTTGGGCGGTGCGGTGATCGCCCTCGGACCCGGTGAGGCGCTCCTCGCGCTCGTTCCAAAGCCGAGCGCGACCACGCGCTACATCATCGAGACGATCGCCGGCGTGGTGGTACTGGTCGCGGCGGCCGTGCTCTGGCGCAGGCGTATGAGCCTCGCGCGGCGCGAGCTTCCGTCGCCCTCCCCAGATGGCAAGTCAGCCCTGTGGCTCGGCATCACCATCGGCGCGATCGAGCTCCCCACCGCGTTTCCGTACTACGCGGTGATCGCGGCGGCGGTGGGCTCAGGCTTCGGCCCGCTCCGGCAGCTGACCGTGCTCGCGCTCTACAACGTCGCGTTCGTCCTGCCGCTGCTCGGGATGATCGCGATCCTGATCGTCGCGCCCGACCGGGCGGCCGCGATCCTCAGCCGCTCGCGGGACTGGCTCCAGCGAAGGTGGCCGGCACTGCTCGCCGGGCTGGCTCTGATCGTCGGGCTGTTCGTCCTGACGCTGGGAATCACGGGCCTCACGGGCAACCAGCACGGCACCGTGGGCCGCGTATCGCGGAGGTTCCGGCGCTCGATCACCCCGTAGGTGGCGAGTCGCCTCCGTTCACACGGCAGTACCATTGGGCGGGCACGCTGACAACCAGGGGGGCTGGCGGGAAAGGCCGGCTGAGATAGTGCCCTGCGCACCGCATGCGACCGGCGCTGACCCTTAGAACCTGTGGGGTAATGCCCGCGAAGGGAGCGACAACGGAGATGATCGAGGCTCCCCCCGAGGAGCCTCGCGAGCTTAACGCGGCCGCGGACCAGGTCCGCGTCGAGTTCGCGAGCCGAGGATTCGAGACCAAGCGCGGGCGCGTCCAGGCCCTCGCCGAGATGTCCCTGCGCGCTCGCGCCGGCGAGGTCGTGGCGGTGGTCGGTCCGAGCGGCTGCGGCAAGACAACGCTGCTCGAGCTGATCTGCGGGCTGCAGAAGCCCGACTCGGGCACGGTGCGCGCCGAGCCGGCCGCGCTCATGCCCCAGCGCGACCTGCTGCTGCCCTGGCTGAGCGCGATCGACAACGCGGGCCTCGCGCTCCGCGCTCGCGGCGTCTCGCGCGACGAGGCGCGCAGAACGGTCGCGCCCTGGCTCGAGCGGTTCGGGCTGGCGCGGTTCGAGCGCACCCGGCCGGCCGAGCTTTCGGGCGGGATGCGCCAGCGCGTGTCGTTCCTGCGCACCCTGCTGGCCGGCAAGCCCGTGCTGGCGCTCGACGAGCCATTCGCCTCGCTCGACGCGATCACCCGTCAGGAGATGCAGGGCTGGCTCGCGCACGTGCTCGAAGCCGAGCCGCAGACGGTGATCCTCGTCACCCACGACGTGGAGGAGGCGATCCTGCTGGGCGACCGCGTGGTCGTGATGTCGCCGCGCCCCGGGCACACGGTCAGCGAGATCGACGTGACCCTGCCGCGACCTCGCCGGCGCACGGACGCGGCCGTGGTCGAGTTGCGCGAGCGGGCGCTCGCCGCCCTAGGGGTGGAGACATGAAACGCGCACGCCGGGCCGTTCCGGCCGCGCTCCTGCTGCTCGCGCTGATCGGGCTCTGGGAGCTGTACGTCGACGTCAAGGGGCCGACCTTCTCGCTGATCCTCCCGCCCCCCCACCAGGTCGCCCAGGCGCTGTACACCGATCGCTCGCTGCTCTGGAGCAGCTTCCTGGTCACCGCCCAGGAGGTGCTGCTGGGGATCCTGCTGGCGACCGTGCTGGGGGTCGGTCTCTCGGTGGCGATCCACTTCTCGCCGACGCTTCGCCGAGCCACCTATCCCCTCGCGGTCGCCTCCCAGGCCGTGCCGGTGGCAGTGTTCGCGCCGGTGCTCGCGTTCTGGCTCGGCTTCGGCATATTGCCCAAGCTCGTCGTCGTGGCGGTGGTCTCGTTCTTTTCGATCGTGGTCGCCACGACGGCCGCCCTGGCCACCGTGGACCCGGACCTGCTCAAGCTGATGCGGACGTTCGACGCCCCTCGCCTGACGACGTTCCGGCACGTGGAGTTCCCGTCCGCGCTGCCCGGCGTATTCACCGGAGCCAAGATCGCCGTGGCGGTGTCGGTCATCGGGGCAGTGTTCGCCGAGTACACGGGGTCCAACTCCGGGTTGGGCTACGTGATCCTGGTCTCCGAGCCACAACTGCTCGTCGCGCGCGGCGTGGCCGCGGTCGTGATCCTCTCGCTGTTCGCGATCGCGCTGTTCTCGCTGCTGGCGCTGGCCGAGCGCCTCGCGCTGCCGTGGGCCTATCGACCGCGGGAGGAGCAGCCGGCATGAAGCGTCTCCTCCTCACGATCGCGGCGCTCAGCGCCCTGGCGCTCGCCGGGTGCGGCGAGAAGCAGGAGACGGTGACCGGTTCGCCGAGCAGCGCGCAGCGGTTCACGCTGATGCTCGACTGGTTCCCGAACGCCGACCACGCCGGCATCTACCAGGCCCTCGCCGAGGGAGACTTCGCCAAGGCCGGGCTGGACGTCCACGTCCAGGTCCCGTCCGACCCGTCCACCCCGCTGAAGCTGCTGGCCGCCGGCAAGGTCGACGCCGCCGTCTCCTACGAGCCCGAGCTGCTCCTGGCCCGCAACCAGGGCCAGCCGCTGGTGTCGGTGGCGGCGATCGTGCAAGAGCCTTTGACCTCGATCGTGTCGCTGCGCTCCAAGCACATCACGACCCCGGCGCAGCTGCGCGGCAAGAAGATCGGGACCGCCGGGATCCCGTACCAGCACGCGTACCTGTCCACGATCCTGGCTCGGGCCGCGGTGCCCGCTTCCTCGGTCAAGGAGATCAACGTCGGCGCGAACCTGGTGCCCGCCATGCTCTCGGGCAAGGTCGACGCCACGCTTGGCTCGTTCTGGAACTACGAGGCGATCCAGCTCGCCCTGCTCCACAGGCACCCGAACGTGATCCAAATGGAGCAGGTGGGCGTCCCCAACTACGACGAGCTCGTCATCGCGGTGCGCAAGGACACGATCATCAACCACCCCGATGTCGTCCGGCGCTTCGTCCAGGCGCTCGCCCGCGGCTACGAGGCCGTCCGCCACGATCCCCAAACCGCGGTGACGAACCTGGTCCACGCCAGCCCCGGCCTCGACCCCAAGCTCCAGCTCGCGAGCATCAACGCCACGATGTCGGCGTTCTTCCCGAGCAATCCCGCCGACCCGTGGGGGTGGCAGGACCCCAAGCAGTGGACCGCGTACGGCCAGTGGATGCTGAGAAACCATCTGATCTCGAATCCGAACGCGGTGATCGACGCCTCGACCAACGAGCTGTTGGCCGGTCAGGGCCTGTGACGCCACGCCGCGCCCGGACCGATGACTTTCCCCGTCGGCGTCGGTCTGATGGCTTAGCATGAGTCTCGTGCCGGAATCAGCCGCGTTGGCGCAGGGGGATCTCGAGCGCCGGCTCGAACAGCATCGCTCCGAGCTGGTCGGCTACTGCTACCGGATGCTCGGCTCCCCGTTCGAGGCCGAGGATGCCGTCCAGGACACCTTCCTGCGGGCGTGGCGCGGGTTTGACCGCTTCGAAGGCCGGGCCGCGCTGCGCTCCTGGCTCTACCGGATCGCCACCAACGTCTGCCTCGACATGCTGAACGGCCGCAACCGGCGGGCGCGGCCAATGGACATGGGCCCGGCTGTGGAGCCGGTCGAGTCGAACCTGAACACACTGCCCGAGGTCACGTTCATCGAGCCGATCCCGACCAGCCTGGTGAGCGCCGAGAGCGACCCGGCCGAGGTGGCGGTGCAGCGCGACACGATCCGCCTGGCCTTCGTGGCGGCGCTTCAGCACCTGCCCGCCCGCCAGCGCGCCGTCCTGATCCTGTGCGAGGTCCTGCGCTGGAAGGCGAGCGAGGTCGCTGAGCTGCTCGACACGAGCGTGGCTTCGGTCAACAGCGCGCTGCAGCGCGCGCGGGCCACGCTCGAGGAGCGCGAGATCGAGGCCACCGACGCGATCGCCCCGATGGACCCCGCGCAAAAGGAGTTCCTCGAGCGCTACGTCGACGCGTTCGAGCGCTACGACGTGGAGGCGCTCACCGCGCTCCTGCGCGAGGACGCCAGCCAGTCGATGCCGCCCTTCGACCTGTGGCTCTCCGGCCGCGACGACGTCCTCAAGTGGTGGTTCGGCCCGGGCATCGGGTGCCGTGGCTCGCGCGTGGTCCCGGTCGAGTCGGCCAACGGTTCGATCGCCTTCGGCCAGTACAAGCCGAGCGACACTGGAAGCGGCTACGACCCGTGGGCGCTCCAGGTGCTCGAGTTCGCCGACGGCAAGATCGTCGACATCACGTTCTTCCTGTCGACCGAGCGCCTGTTCCCGCTCTGGGGCCTCCCGGCGCGCCTCGACGCCGACGGCGCTCCCGCCGCCTAGAGCGCGAACACGTCCCCGAGTCCCATGAACGCGATCAGGTCGCGCAGCTCGTCCGAGGCGTGCCTGAGCTCGACCCGACAACGGTGGCGGCGGGCCGCGAGCTGCAGCCGGGCAAGCGCGTCGACGCTGACGGCATTCGCCGCAACCCCCGTGACGTCACACACCGCCACCGCCGCGCCACTCTGCGAGAGCAGCACGCACACGCGGCTGTAGAGCGCCGGCAGGTCCTCGCGCGCGAGCGGACCCCTGATCGCGAACGTGATCGTGCTCGTGCTCGGCGGCGGCGCTGCCATCCCGGTAATGACTGCGCTTACGCCCAGAAATCATCGGATCTCGCTCCCGGCGGCCGTCCGGGACCTGCATTACCTGACATTCGCGCCGCGATCGGCCGACCGTGTCAGGTTATGCATGCCCGCGTTCATAACCTGACACGGTCAGGCACTCGGGCGTCGATTGTCAGCGTATGCATGCTCGTACGCAAACAATTCGCGTACGTCGCGCCGCGGAGCGCGCGCCACGGATCACGCAGCGACCCGGCTGACCGCCGAGCTCCCCCCGGCCCTGAGAGCGTGCATCCCCGCCAGACCGGCCCAGGGCCCGTAGGGCGCGAAGAACTCGTCGACCTCCTCCTCGGTGGCGCGGGCAAACGGATCCCCGCCCCCGACAAGCCGTCCGACCAGCTTGATGTACGCGAGGTCGCCGGCGGGAAGCTGGTCGAGCCGCCCCTGGCCGGTCAGCGCCAGCATCCGGATCGTCCAGCTGCCGATGCCCCGAATCGCGCGCAGGCGCCGCCAGCCCGGCTCATGGTCCGCAGAAAACAAGTCGACCCGGCCGCTCGCCACCTCGCGCGCGGCGCGGACCAGCGTCAACGCGCGGCCGGCCGACAGATCCATCGACTCAAGCAACGCCGGCGCCTGCGCAGCGAGCGTCGCCGCGCTCGGCGAATCGCGGTACGGGCTCCACTCGCAGCGCCGCCCCAGGCGGTGGATCAGCCGGCGCTGGATCGCGCACGCCCGGCTGAACTCGATCAGCTGCTCGCAGATCGCCCAGGCCAGGGCCTCGAACGGGTCGGGCTTGCCGTACGGTCGCAGGCCTGGTGATCCCCGAACCGAGGGACCGATCAGCGGATCGAACCGGAAGCGCTCGTAGAACCCGGAGAGCTCGAAATCGATTCCGAGCGCGGCCCGCATGCGCTCGATGCCCCACTCCGCGGACTCGCGGTCGCCTGCCGAGGCCCCGAACAGCACCCGGTCGGGCGAGAGCTGCGCGGCCCGCACGAGCACCGGAACATCCCCGGCGTGCACCAGGCGATGGAGCACGCCGCCCCGGACGCGCGTCAACCCGTCCAGCCCGGTTCGGAGCGGAAGGGCGAACACCCACCGCGGCCGGACCTCGACCCGTACCTCGACCCCGGCACCGCTGAACGCGGTCAATCTCCGTTCTTGCCGATCACGTGCACGTCGACCAGGAACGACCGCGAGGCCGCGATCGGCAGCAGGTCGACGGCGCGGCGCGGTCCGCTGCGCCCGTTGCGCGCCAGCTTCTTAGCGGCGCGGCGCTTGACTAGTGCGACGGTGGCGGCGCCGGCGACGAAGCCGGTCGCCGCGACGGCGGCCACCTGCACCGCCGGCAGAGACGCAGGCGAAGGACGCTCGATCGTCCGGACCTCGGCCAGGACCGGGAGCCCGTCCACGATCTCGGCCTCGGGGTCCAGGTTCGAGTCGATCGCGTCCGCCTCGGGACCCTCCAGGTCCGGCTCCTCGCCGATTGACGATTCCGAATGCTTCATAAGCGCGACATGGTGACAGCGCGACCGGTCATCTTCAAAGCAGACGCTCGTACACGCGGTAGCGGCGCACGATCTCGCCGCCCATCCGCTCCATGGCGCGGTTCATCGCCTTGTTGCTCTCGAGCGTCCAGCCCGTCTCGCCGCGGCCCTGGCCCGTGCGCTCCCCCGCGTCCCAATGCATCTCGTACAGCTTGGCCCCGACGCCGGTGTGCTGGTACTCGGGCTTGACGCCGAGCGCGAACACCCGGACCCGATCGATCTTGCCCTTGTACCAGAGAAATTTCGCCCATCCGAACGGCAGCAGCCGTCCGTTCAGGCGCTTGAACACCTGGTTGTAGTCGGGGAGGGTCAGTGCCGCGCCCACCGGCTCGCCGTCTTTCTCGGCGATGAACGCCCAGTTCTCGTCGAGTATCTGCTTGAGGTCCTTCGCGTAGTGGCGGACCTCGTCGTCGGTCAACGGGACGAATCCCCAGTTGCGCTCCCACGCGGCGTTGTACACCTCGAGGAAGCGGCCGATCTCCGCCTCCATGTCCTTCTTGCGCATGTTGCGCACGGTGATCCCGTATTTGCTCTCGACCTCGGCCGCCACCTTCCAGATCGCCGGGTGCACGTGCGCTCGCCCCGTCACGTCGAGCGACCACATGTACAGGTCCATCGCCTTGGTCAGGCCGGCGCCCTCGATCAGCGCCGGGTAGTAAGGGTGGTGCCAGTTGGTCAGCACGGTCGGCAGTAAGTCGTAGCCCTCGATCAGCACACCGCACTCGTCGTTGGTCGTGAAGTCCATCGGGCCCACCATCCGGTCCCGCCCGCGCGCCGTCAACCACTCGGCCGCCGCGGACAAAAGCGCATGGGCCGCCTCAGGATCGTCCTCACACTCGAAGAACCCGAACATCCCCCACTCGTGGTGCTGGAACTCGTTGAAGTGGCGATCGATCTGCGCGGTGATGCGGCCGACCGGCTCGTCACCCCGCCAGGCCAGGAAAAACTCGACCTCGGCGTGCTGGAAGAACGGGTTGCGTGAGCGGTCGAAGAACCGCTTGCGGTCGAACAGCAGCGGCGGCACCCAGTTGGGCTCGTTACGATAGAGCCGCCACGGCAGCTTGATGAATGTATCCAGCTCGCGCTTGCTCGCGACGGGGCGAACGTCCAACGCGCGACGAGCCGGCAGGGTCACGTCTAGCGCCATCTAGCCGGAACGTTATATGTCCACCTCAATCGACGTCTTCGCCAAGGCTCGCGAGCACGAGCGACTCGAGCAGCTCCGGGCCGCGCGCGAGCTCGACCTGGTGCCCTACTTCCGCGTGCTGGAGGGCCCGACCCTGCCCGTGGTGGAGATGGAGGGCAAGGCCCGGATCATGCTCGGCTCCAACAACTACCTGGGGCTGACCGGAGACGAACGGGTCAAGCAGGGGGCGCTCGAGGCGCTGCACCGCTACGGCACCGGGCTGACCGGATCGCGCTTCCTGAACGGCACGACCGACCTGCACCTCGAGCTCGAGCGCGAGCTGGCCGACTGGTTCGGCACCGAGGGCGCGATCGTCTTCACCACCGGGCACCAGGCCAACCTGGGGGCGCTCGGGACGATCCTGGGGCCGTCCGACACGGTCGTGGTCGACTCGGGCGACCACGCCTCGATCCTTGACGGCTGCATCCTCTCGCGCGCCAAGCTCCGCCCGTTCCGCCACAACCGACTGGACCGCCTCGAGCACGCGCTCGAGAGGGCCGCCGCCGATGGGGGCGGCGTGCTCGTCGTGGTGGACGGCGTGTTCTCGATGGAGGGGGACGTCGCGCCCCTGCCCGAGATCACCGAGATCAGCCACCGCTACGGCGCCAGGGTGATGGTCGACGAGGCGCACGCGCTCGGCGTGCTCGGGGCTCGCGGCGCCGGCGCCTCCGAGCTGTTCGGCGTGGAGGACCAGGTCGACCTTCGGATGGCCACGTTCTCCAAGTCGCTGGCGTCCTGCGGCGGCGTCATCGCCGGGCCCGCGGACGTCGTCGAGTACCTCCGAGTGTCCTCGCGGCCGTTCATGTTCACCGCTTCGGCCGTCCCGGCCGCGCTGGGCGCCGCGCTCGCCGCCGTGCGAATCTGCCGCTCCCCCGAGGGCCCGGAGCTGTTCGAGAAGGTTCTCGCCAACGCGCGCTACCTGCACCGAGGGCTCCACGAGCTCGGCTTCCAGGTCGTGGAGCCGACCAAGCTCGCCGACGGGACCGAGGTGGTTACCCCCGTCGTTCCGGTCGTGATCAAGGATGACTGGAAGGCCGCGTTCCTCTGGAAGGCGCTCTACGACCTCGGCCTGTACGTCAACGTCGCCCTGCACCCTGCCGTGCCGCCGTCCGGCGCGCTGCTGCGGACGAGCGTCATGGCCACCCACGGTCCGGACACGCTCGATCCCGCGCTCGAGATCTTCGCCCGGGCCAAGCGCACCTTCGAGGCCGAGCACGGGCCGCTGCCCGGTCATCCATGACGGCGCAATCGCCCCGCTGGGCTTGTCCACACTCGCACAAGACCCTCGCGCTGATAAAAAACACGCTCTAAGCGCATGGGCAGCAGATGTGACGTTGCTGTTACCTGGGCGGATGGCGTAGCTTCTCCCTCTACCGAAACGGCCAACGACAGCAGGCGGTCGGGAAGGTAGGGAAGGCCGAAACGGGGGTGGACAGGATCCGCGCGCCTCTGTGCGCGGGAACAGAAGTGTGAAGACAGGACCCACGGGAGGGGGCCCGCGAGATCCCCTGCCCGTTTGTGTACAAGATCCGCCCAGGCGGACCGAATGGGAGGAAGCGAAGCACCAAATGAGTGAGACCGCAACGATGAGCCCGGGCCCGCAACGACTGCGAGCACTGGAACGAGCCAACGCGGTCAGGCTCGCGCGCGCGGAGCTGAAGCGAAGGATCGCCGAGGGAGAAGCTTCCGCCGCGGAGATCATCTTGGACCCGCCCGCTGAGGCGCTCAGCTGGGCGATCGGGGAACTGCTGATGAGCCAGCGTCGCTGGGGGACGACCCGTTGCCGGAAGTTCCTGGGGCGCTATCACATCACCGAGACCAAGACCTTGGGGGCACTCACCGAGCGTCAGCGCCGGCTATTGGCCGACGAGCTCGAACTGTGCCCCGCTCGGACCCTCGTGCTCGTCTAAGACAACCCGCCACGCCCCGCGCGACTGGTTCCAGCACAGCCGCGCGGGGCGAACGGTCGGGCGGCGGAATCTCGACTTGCCGGCTAGATCTGAATTCCGACCGGCACCGGGCTGGCGCCCGCGAAGAGGAAGAACCACACCACGAAGGCGGCGAGGGTGAGCCCGGCGCTTACGACCAACACCGCCTCCAGGACGTAGTGGCCGGTGTCCTCGAGTCCCCGAGCCCGGCGGTTGGCCTGGTAGACGTCGCTCAGCTTGGCCAGGACGCCGGCGAGCAGCATGATCGTCACCACCACCCCCAGGAAGCTCACCCCGAGGGCAGTCCCGAGCGACGAGGTCGCCCCCTGGATCTGGGAGCCGACCCACAGCCACAACAGCGGCGTGCCGATCCACAGCACCAGGCTGCCGATGACCATGATCAGGAGCACCAGCGTGGCGCCAGCGCCGGTCCTCAGCAGATCGCGCACCATCCGGAGCTTAGGGCCCGTAGGCGTCGCGGGATCAGACGGCCGCGGACAAGCCGCGGCCGGTGGCTAACGGACAGCCCGAGGACAGCTTGACCTGCCACCACCCCATCAGCATCCCGATCAGCCCGAGGCGCGGGCGGACGTGCCAGACGCCACACCCCGGCTCGCCGATGTCGCGGTTGGCGACGCGGACGAAGCGGTGGCGGCCGGGCTCGAGCAGCATGCGCTCGAGCAGCACGCGATTGGCGGCCTGGCGATCGGCCAGCTCGGCGATCGTGGCGCGCGCGGTCCGGACGCGCGCCGCGAGCTGATCGCGGACGCGCTCGAGCTCGCCCAGGTCAAGAAGCCGGGGCGCGGCGCACGAGCGCGTCGGCTCCTCCCCCAGCCCGCCCATGGGGTACGCGGTCACGAACGCCTCGGCCAGCTCACGCTCGAGCTTGTCGATCTGCGCGCGCAGCGATCGCCGAGCCGCGCGCTCGTCCTGCGCCGGCGCCGTCAGCCCGACGAGCGGCACAGCCCTCCTGTCGTGTTCGAGCAGCTCCAACGCGGCCTCCTTTCGGGAGCCGGTCCAGCTTACCAACCACCTCCCGGCGGGTTGAGGAGAATTACGCCGGTTCGATCGCGTCGGCCGCGACCCACAGCGCCTCCTCGACGTGGATCGCGGGCACGCCGTCGACCGCCAGCGCGAACAGCACCACCCGGTCCGTGCGCGAGCCTGGCAGGTACTCAGGCGCAGGCGAGCCGAACAGCGTGGCGTGCACCCGGATCGCGTCCGCGACCACCAGCTGACCGGCGGGCAGCTCCACCCCATCGGGCGAGCGCCCGACGCGGTCGCCGGCCGCGGCGATCCTGACTCCCAGGCTGTCGACGTCGACGTAGCGAGCGTCGAGCGCCCACACCGGGACCCCGGTCTCGACCAGCGCGATCAACAGCGCGTCGCTGACCGTGTCGCGCGACTCGAAGCGGCCCTGGAGCAGGCGCCCGACCGCCGCCTCTTCGCTCGGGATCCGGGCGGCGTCGGGATCGACCCCAACCTGGCGAAAGAAGGTGCGGTACGCGTGCGGGATCGGCTGGGTCCGCATCGCCACGACGCGCGCGCCGGCAACCCGGTCGGACAGCCCTCGCAGCCGCCGGCGCGTGTCGGGCGAGCTGCCGCGCACGCGGGCGTCGAGCGCGGTCCAGCGCAGCCGGAGCCCGGGGAACTCCGCCTCGAGCTCCGGGGCGATTGTGCCGCTGGCGGAGCTCACGCTAGCCACCCGTCCGCAGCAGAGCCCGAACCTGGGCGGCCAGGGCGTTCTGGTTCAGCCAGTGCTCTCCGATCAGGCGAGCCGTGACCGTGCCGCCGCGGGAGGCCAGTTCGAGCAGCGGGCACGCCGTGACCCCATACGCGTCGCCCACCGCTCCGTCCGCGTCGTAGGCCACGGGAATCGTCCAGCCGTGTGCGCGGACGGCCTGGGCGGTCGCCGCGTGGGTCCCGGTGACCGCCACCGCAGCGAACTGGACGGGCCGCAGCGCTCCTCGCCGGGATAGCGCCTGCATCGTGCCGACCTCACGCTCGCACTGCGCGGACTTGGTCACGAAGAAGGCCAGGACGAGCGGTGCGCGCTTGACCAGCAGGCACACGTTCAGCGCCCGCGGGTCGTGGCGCGCCTCCGTGCAGGGCGGGTTCAGGTTGGCGTCGCCGCCCAGGGTCGAGGCCGCCAGCGGCGCGGCAAACAGGTGGAGCCGCCCGCCGGCCGCCACGCCCTCCGTCCCCGCGGGGTTGCGCGAGGTGAGCGCGTAAATCAAGAAGCCGGCGACCAGGACCGCGGCCAGCACGCCGACCGCCCAGCCGTAGCGGCGGTGGTCGACCGGGGCAGGGGTCGGCGCAGGCGCCGGTGACCGCGTCTCGTCCGGGGCCGGCCCGGGCGCGCTCACGCCACCGTGGCCCGCCGGCGCCGCGGCAACCGCACGGCGACGCGGCGCACCCGCTCGCGGGGACCGACCCACGCGTCCTCTCGCTCGGAGAGCGCGAGCGCCGAAGGGAGCACGAGCAGCACCCCGGCCAGCGACACCGTCAGGTCGATCAGCGTCACCAGCCCGAAGTCGCGCAGCATCGTGATGCTCGACAGGGTAAGCACTCCAAAGCCGGCGATCGCGGTGATCCCGCTGGCGAGCACCGCCGATCCCGTGAAGTGGTACGTGCGCGCCAGCGCCTGCGCCGGATCAAGACCGGCTCGCCGCTCGACCCGGAACCGCTCGGACAGCAGCACGCTGAACTCGGTCGAGATCGCGATCACCAGCGCCCCCAGCGTGGCCGACATCGGGTTGAGCGGGATCCGGGTAGCGAACAGGATCAGCGACGACCAGCCCGTGGCGAGCGCGATCGGCACCAGGGGCACAAGCGCGCGCCGCACCGTGCGCAGCACGGCCAGCAGCACAAGCCCGACCGCGAGCAGCCCCACCGCCAGCATCAGCAGCCGGCGCCCCGAGGAGGAGAGCGCGGCGTCGGCCTGTGCCGCCAGCACCGGAAGGCCGGCCAGCGAAGCGCTCACCCCGGGCGGCGGGCGCAGTTGGGCGCGCATGTAGTCGATCACCCGCTGCTGGCGCGAGAGCGGCATCAGGCGGATCCCGAACGCGAGCGTCGCCTCGCGCCGGTCGCCGGTGATGACCGCCTGCGAGAAGTAGCTGGGGACGGCGCGCAAGAACGCCATGATCGTGCCCGTGCTCAGCGATTTGCACGCCGACGCCTGGGAGCCGGAGCAGAACAGGTCGGGAAGCGATAGGGCTGGGCAAAGTGTCGCCCGTGCGCACCCCTTGGCCTCGACGTACCCGTAGTGCGACAACAGCGCATCTTCGTAGCGCACCATCCAGCCGATCGTCTGCGGGGTGGCGACGTCGCGCGAGTGGACCACCACGTCGATCTCACCCGACACGCCGGTGACGTTCTCGAGCGTGCGCAGGTTCTGAAGCGCCGGCATGCTCGCCGGCACGAGCTTGGTCACGTCAGACTGGACCGAGGTCTGCGTGTCGGCCACCCACCCGAGCACGGCGAGCAGCAGCCCGACGGCGAGCACCCGGCCGGGCCGGCGCGCCGCCGCGGCCAGGGCGACCCGCCCGCCCGCGCGCACCGGCGCGGTGACCCGAGCGCCGGCGTCGCTCACGATCTCCCCCGCGCCGCGCGCCGACGCGCCGAGGACACCGAGCGAGGGCGGGCGCACGCGACGAGCGCTCAGACGCCGCGGCCCTGAACGCAGGACCATCGCCGCCGTCCCGGCGGTCAGCGCACATACGAGCGCGACGGCGATCCCGACGATCAGCAGCAGGCCGAATCCGCGCACCATCGGCACCGGCGAGAGCAGCAGGGCCAGGAACCCGGCCGCCGTGGCGAGCGCGGCCGTCGCGATGGTCGGCGCGGCGGCAATCGTGGCGTCGGCGACCGGAACGCCGGAGGCGGACCCCTCCTGCACGCGCGACTGGAACTGGATTCCGTAGTCAACCGCCAGCCCGATCAGGATCGGCAGCACGGCGATCGAGGCCATGGTCAGCGATCCGCCGAGCAGTGACACGATCCCGAACGTGATCCCGCCTGCGCACAAAGCAATAGCCAACGGCAGCAGACGGAGCCGGCCGCGGAACACGAGCAGCAGCACCGCCGCCATCACCACCAGCGCGGCACCGAGCAGCCCCGCGATCGAGCCGGTGATCGTCGAGGCCAGGTCGTGGGTGACCACCGGCACGCCCGACACGGTGTACGTGGCGCCGTAGGCCGAGCGGAACATCGGCATCTGCACCGCCTGGCGGATCCACGAGATGGCCTGGGCCTGCTGCGCGGCGCTCAGCGAGGCCCGCAAGCGCACCTGGATGAGCGCCGAGTTCTTGTTCGGGAACAGGTACGCGAACCGCGACTTGGGCTGGTTCACGCCCCGGGTCTGGTCGAACACAATCTCGGGGATGAACTGCGGGTCGTCGATCGCCGGCTGGCCCGAGATACCCGAGTTCAGGTACATCTTGATCAGCTGGGAGTACTGCTGCTGCTGGGCGAGCTGGCCGGCGGCGGTCTGCGCGGCGAGCGCCTGCTTGCGCGACATGTGCTCGGCCAGCGCCAGCTTGTACGCGCTCTGGCGCGCGCTCGTCACCGCCTGCTGGGCGCCCCGCTCGAGCGCCAGGACCTGCTGCTGCACCGCCGCCACGGCCCGGTTCAGGAACGTCCCTGGGCCGTACACCACCTGGGCCGGCCGCGCCTTCATCAACTTTGCGCACGGGCTGGCCCAGCCTCCGTAGGGCTTCTGCGAACCCGCCGGCGCCGGCGTGAACGCCTGCAGCTGCTGGTTGGGCACGAGCACCTGGCCGGCCAGGCACGCCTCGAGCTCGGAGACGGTCCCGAGATCCTTGGTCTCAACCAGGTCGGTGAGCGGCTCGCGGATCAGGATCACCACCGGGTCGCCGCCGAAGTGCCGCTCGTCGTCGAGGCTGGCCTGGAAGCTCGCGGACGAGCTGCTCACAAACGTGTCGCTGCCCGTATTCGGTTGCAGCCGGAGCGCGAGCGCGCCGCCGCCCAGGGCCAGCGCGAGCACGATCCCGAGCGTCACCGCCGGTCTGCCCACCGCGGCCCGCACCAGCCGCTCGAACGTCCTCGCCATCATGCGTCAGTCCATCGAGAGCGGGCCCTGCGACTCCCCGGAGAGGAACTGGCGGATGAACGGGTTGTCCGAGTTCAGCATGTCCTCGGCCGGACCGGCCTCGACGATCCGACCCTTCCACAGCACGTTGATGTAGTCGGCGACCCGCCGCGCGCTCATGATGTCGTGCGTGATCACGCAGAAGGTCGGAAGGTGCTCCTTCTCCTTCTCCTTGGCCTCTTCCATCATGTCGCGGTGGATCTCGAGGATCAGCTCGCCGAGCAAGGCCGTGCGCACCGGGTCGAGTCCGGAGTCGGGCTCGTCGAACAGCACGATGTCGGGCTCGAGCACGAGTGCCCGGGCGAAACCGGCGCGCTTGCGCATCCCGCCGGACAGCTCGTTCGGCGCCTTGAAGCGCGCGTCGGCCAGGCCAACCTCCTGCAGGCGCCGCATGACGATGTGCTCGACCTCGTCCTCGCCCTTCTCGGTGTGCTGGCGCAGCGGGAAGGCGACGTTGTCGTACAGGTTCATCGAGCCGAACAGCGCGCCGTCCTGGAACAGCAGCCCGAACTTCTTGCGCATCTCGAACAGGTCGTCGTCCGGCATGTCGGGCACCGACTGGCCGTGCACGAGGATGTCGCCCTCGTCGGGATACAAGAGCCCGACCATGTGCTTGATGCACACCGACTTGCCGGTCCCCGACGGCCCGAGGATCATCGAGACCATCCCCTCGGGCAGGCCCATGTTCAGCCCGCGCAGGATGTGCGTGCGCCCGAACGACTTGTAGGTGTCGACGAACTCGACCGCGTCGGGACGACCCGACGGGTACACCCGGTAGGTGTGCCACTTGTAGTCGTCCTCGTTCGCACCGGGCGGCGGCGCCGGCCGCGGCGACTCGTCGACGACGGACACCCGCGAACTCGACGCCGGCTCGCCCGAGTGCCCGTCGCTCGCGTCCTCGCCCATGTCCTCGGGCGCGTCGTATTCGTCGTCAGTGTCAAGCCGCATGGTCAGCCTCCGATTGGTGCCCGGGGGTTGGCGCCCCAGAAGAGCTGCGTGCCGAGCATTCCGATGAGATGTACCCCAACCAGGTTAAGCACCATCGACTTTGCGGTCGCGGTACCCACACCTACAGGCCCACCACTCGCGTTGTAGCCGTAGTAGCAGCCGACGAGGACGATGAGCGTCGCCATCGCCATCGCCTTTATCAAGCTGAATAAGAGGTCGGGCGGGTTCTGGAATTCCCAGAAGATCAGGAAGTAGCCCCCCTTGGAGACGTCTCCGATCTGCTGCACGACCGCGATGTAGCTGGCCAGGAAGCCGCAACCGATCGAGATCAGGTACACGAACGGCAGCACCAGCCAGGAGGCCAGCAGCTTGGTCCCACACAGGAAGGTCATGCCGCTGATGCCCATCACCTCGAGCGCGTCGATCTCGTCGGAGATCCGCATCGAGCCGAGCTCGGCCACGATCCCGGTGCCCACCTTCGCCGCCATCATGTAACCGAAGGCCAGCGGCGCGAGCTCGCGCAGGTCACACCAGGCCGAGAACACGCCACTGAACGCTGGGGCCCCCTGGGAGCGCAGCAGGTACGCGCCCTCGATCCCGCACGTCAGGCCGACGATGAACACCAGCAGGCAGATCACGAGCGCCGAGCCGACGATCAGGATGCCCGCCTGGCGTAGGGCCTCGCCGAAGAACTTGAACACGCGCAGGCGGAACACCTCGCCCACGACCTGCGCCCCGAACTTCGCGATCTCGCCGAAGCTCTCGATCCAGCCCTTGGGGGTGACGATCAGATCGTTCATCTATCTCGGGATCGTCGTGATCTCCGGATGCGTCGCGAGCAGCGTCTGCGTGAACGCGTAGTTGAACGCGAAGATCCCCAGGAAGGCAATGACCACCGCCTGGTTGACGGCGCGCCCCACCCCCTCGGCGCCGCCCGAGGCGGTCATCCCCTTGTAACAGCAGACGACCGCGATGATCGCGCCGAACAGCGTGGTCTTGACCACCGACCCCCACAGGTCGGTGGTCTCGGCGTTGTTGAAGAACGTGGAGAAGAACGGGCCGAGCGGGGCGTGGTTGACGATCGTGGCCAGGATCCCGCCGAAGATGCCGAAGATCACCGCGTAGATGTCGAACAGGCCCGTGACCAGCATCAGCGCGAGGAAGCGCGGTACGACCAGGTTCTTGATCGGGTCGACGCCCAGCACCTGGAGCGCGTCTAGCTCCTCGCGGATCTTGCGCGCGCCCAGGTCGGCGGTGATCGCGGTACCGGCCACGCCGGCCAGCACGATCGCGTCCACGAACGGCGCGAACTCGCGGATCGAGGCCAACACGAAGAAGCCGCCCAGGCGGTCGAGCGCCCCGAACAGGACCAGGAAGTTGGCAGCCTGGAGCCCGGGCGCCTCGTAGCCGAATGCGATCGTCGAGATCAGCAGCGGGAACCAGCACAGCCGCAGGGCGAACATGAACTGCCCGACGAATTCGCTCCCGTACGGGTAGGGCGGACGCACGGCCGAGACCAGCGTCTTTCCGGTCAGGATCATCATGTTGCCGACCTCTTCGAGCAGCCCCTTAACGGGTGCGTACCCACGATCGGCGACGGCTCTGATCAAAGCTCCTCTGGCCTCCCGGGTCTGCCGGCCGCGGACGCGGCCTCCTGGACCCGGATAAGCCTACGACCCGGCGGCGGCTAATACCAAATGGGAACCGTTCGGCTTAGCCGCCGCTCAACGCCAGATAAACGTGACCGTCCCGCGCCCCGGCAGCCTCCAGTTCAGGTACCGACCGCGCCACCGCACCGCCAAACGCGCGGCGCGCAACCGGTTGTTGTACGCGACGAGCACCTTCGATCCGTCGGGATTCACGAACGCGACGTTGTCGACGCCGCGCGTGGTCCCGTAGCCGTCGGACACCTGGCGCGTGGAGAAGATTCGCACCGCGCCGGGGTGGACGTACTTGGTCGTCTGGCCGTACTGGAAGTAGTTGAGCCCGAACCTGGGCGTGTGGGTGCGCTCGTTCACGGTCACCACGCCGGTGCAGCCCGGGCAGCCCGAGATCGTCTCGTACGGACCGCCCGAGGGATCCAGGGCGAGATTCCACAGCTGCACCGCGCTGGCCCAGTTGCGCGTCGCGTCGATCGGCACCTCGGCGGTCGCGTAAGGCGCGATCCCGGGCGAGCACTCGTCCATGACGATGTTCTCGGACGGGTACTGCCGATGCAGGGCGCTCAGCTGGCCCATCCCCTGGTAGCAGTGAAAGGCGATCCCGCCCAACGTGGGTGCCGCCGGCCCGGCGAGGAGTGCCTGCGCGTCGGACAACTCGGTGTCGTCGTCGCCGTAAATCGTCGGGCGCAGCCCGGCCGCGCCGAGCGCCGGCGCGAGGTACCGCGGAAGGAACGTGGCGTCATCGGCCGGCATCAGTGCCGCCCCGGGCCCGTTCGACCACGAATTCGGCTCGTTCATCGGCGTGATCGCATCGATCGGCACGCCCGCCGCCTCGTAGCCCTGGATGAACTTCACGAAGTACTGGGCGAGCGCGGGGTAGTCCTGCGGCAACACTGACCCGGCGAGCCCGAAGTTGTCGAACGTATGGTTGGCCTTCATCCAGGGCGGCGGCGTCCACGGGCTTGCCAGCGTGAACACGCCCGGATTCGCGCTCCGCACCTGCCGGAGGACCGGGATGATGTACGTCTCGTCGTGGGCGATCGAGAAGTCGATGAGCGTCTGATCGGTCTGCCCGAACGGCTCGTCGTCGTAGGTGTACGGGGACAGCGAAACCGTGAAATCCGATGCGCCAATCGGGATGCGGACGAAGTTCAGGTCGATCCCGCTCGGCCCGAACAGCGCGAGGAGCGTGGCGTCGCGGGCCGCCGGCGCGAGCTCGTCGTAGAGCAACCAGCCCGACGTGTCGGTCATCGCGCCCCCGAACCCGATGATCCGCTGGTAGGTCATGCTCGCGTCGACCCGGATGACCGTGCTGCCGGGCGCGCGATTGGCCACGAACGCCTGCGGCGCCTGGACGGTCAGCGCGTCGTGCAGGTTCGCCGTGGTCTGCACGACCGTGACCCGCTGCTCCGCCGCGGCGCTCGGCGCGCCCGCTACGAACAACACGAGCACAAGAATCAACCGGCGTGGTCGCCGGGTGCGGTTGGTATGTTCGGCCGCCGTGAGGATGAGGTGCATCGGTGTGATCTGCGGAGTGCTCGCTGCGCTCCTCCTCGGCGCCTGCGGAGGCGGACAGCGCCAGGATGCCACGGAGCCGAGCGGAAAGTTCACCGTGCAGATAACCACGGCCAGCTTTCCCTCCTCCCAGCGCCTCTCCCAGCACGCGCACCTGGTGCTGGTGGTCCACAACGTGAGCGGCAAGACGCTGCCGGATGTCGCGGTCACGATCTGCAACGTGACCTGCGCCTATCCCGCGCCACCCGGCGAGGGCACGAGCGCCACCGCGTTCAGCGAGAACCTCCAGATGCAGGGCCTCGCCCACCCGTCGCGTCCGGTGTGGGTGGTCGACCAGCCGCCCGGGGCGTGCAATGTCGGGTGCTCGCCGAGCTCGCCGAGCGGCGGCGGCAGTCCCGGCGGCGCCGTCACCGCGTACTCGAACACCTGGGCGCTCGGACAGCTCCCCCCGGGCCGCACGGCGAAGTTCGACTGGTCGGTGACCGCGGTCAAGCCCGGGCGCCACGTGGTCGCCTGGGAGGTGGCGGCCGGCCTCAACGGCAAGGCCCAGGCCGTCCTGTCCGACGGGTCACTCCCGCACGGCAAGTTCACGGTCGTGGTCCACAACGCGCCGGCGCAGACCTACGTGAACAACAACGGCCAGATCGTCACGACGACATCCACGACGCCCTAACCCAGGGGGCGGGCCGGATGCCGAGCGCGCGGCAGGCGCGAGCGTATGCGGATCTTGGGTCTCGCTGCGCTCGACATCCCTGGGGCCGGGTGCCCCGTCCTGACACTCCCGACTACTCGTTACTCGACGGGGCCCAGAGGTTGACGCCGCTGTCCGTGGCGTAGCGGTCGATCTCCTCGAGCTCGCTCGGGTCGAAGTCGAGCTTGTCGAGCGCCGCCACGTTCTGCTCGAGTTGCGCCACGCTGCTCGCGCCGAGCAGCGCCGAGGTGACGCGCGGGTCGCGCAGCACCCACGCGATCGCCATCTGCGCGAGCGACTGCCCGCGCCGCTGCGCAATCTCGTTCAGCGCGCGCACGCGCGCGAGGTTCTCCTCGCTCACCATCGACTCACGCATGTAGTTGCCGGCGCGCAGCCGGGAGTCGGCCGGGACGCCGTCCAGATAGCGGTTGGTGAGGAGCCCCTGGGCGAGCGGCGAGAACACGATGCACCCCACGCCCTCGCGGTCGAGCAAATCAAGCAGCTCGGGCTCGATCCAGCGGTTGAACATCGAATACGAGGGTTGGTGGATGAGCAGCGGCGTGCCCAGCTCGCGCAGGATCAGCGCCGCCTCCTCGGTCCGGCGCGGTCCATACGAGGAGATGCCGACGTAACGCGCCTTGCCCGCGCGTACGGCCGCGTCGAGGGCGCCCATGGTCTCCTCGAGCGGCGTGTCGGGATCGACCCGGTGCGAGTAGAAGATGTCGACGTAGTCGAGCCGCATCCGCTCGAGGCTCTGGTCGAGGCTCGCGAGCAGGTACTTGCGCGACCCCCACTCGCCGTACGGTCCGGGCCACATGTCGTAACCGGCCTTGGTCGAGATCACGATCTCGTCGCGATGGGCCTTTAAGTCCTCCTGGAAGATCCGCCCAAAATTGATCTCGGCGCTTCCGTACGGCGGTCCGTAGTTGTTGGCCAGGTCGAAGTGGGTGATGCCCAGGTCGAACGCACGGTGGATCATCGCCCGGCTGTTGGCCAGGGGCCGGTCGTCGCCGAAGTTCTGCCACAGACCCAGCGTGATCGCCGGCAGTTTCAGCCCGCTGCGACCACAGCGGCGGTAGGCCATGTGGTCGTAGCGGCCTTCGTCGGGCACGTAGGCCTTCCAGCCGAGCTCGGGGTTGAACGGCATCACCCTGAGTATTTCATTTGTCCACGTGCCGCGGCTTGTTTGGACATTCGGATAATGACGGGCGCCCAGCCCCCACGTTACCCTGTCGTCTAGTGTGCCTCGGCCCGTCCGAGGCGGGGTTCTCACGCGCCTGCCGCCACGGCGCTCACGTACAGAAAGTCGATAACGCATGCCTCGAATCCGCCAGCAGAACGTCTTCGCCGCGCAGTGGGCGCCCAACGGCGGCGCCCTCGGAGCGCCCGATCTCACGCTCTCGGACAACCAGGTGTTCGGCGCGAACGTGTTCAGCCGGGCCGTCCAGCGTCAGCGCCTCTCCTCCGACGTCTTCAACCGCCTCCAGGACACGCTCGCGCGCGGCCTGGCGCTCGACACCTCCCTGGCCGACGCCGTGGCGCTGGCCATGAAGGAGTGGGCGATGGAGCGCGGCGCGACCCATTACACCCACTGGTTCCAGCCGCTCACCGGCTCGACGGCGGAGAAGCACGACAGCTTCTACGCCCCGACCGATGAGGGCACGGCGATCGCCGAGTTCTCCGGCAAGGAGCTGATCCAGGGCGAGCCCGACGCCTCCTCGTTCCCCACCGGTGGGATCCGGGCGACATTCGAGGCGCGCGGTTACACCGCGTGGGACCCGACCTCCCCCGCCTTCATCCTCGAGAACCCGAACGGCACCCTGCTCTGCATCCCGACCGCGTTCGCGTCGTGGACCGGCGAGGCGCTGGATCACAAGATCCCGCTCCTGCGCTCGATGGACGCGCTCTCGAAGTCGGCCATCCGCGCGCTTCGCCTGTTCGGCGACGAGGCCGCGCAGCGTGTGTTCACCACCATCGGCCCCGAGCAGGAGTACTTCCTGATCGACGAGCAGTTCTACTTCGAGCGCCCCGATCTCTACACCACGGGACGTACGTTGTTCGGCGCCAAGCCGCCCAAGGGTCACGAGCTCGACGATCACTACTTCGGGTCGATCCCCGAGCGCATCCTCGCGTACATGCTCGACACCGAGCGCGAGCTCGCCAAGCTGGGGGTGCCGGTCAAGACGCGTCACAACGAGGTGGCGCCCAACCAGTACGAGATCGCGCCGATCTTCGAGAACTCGAACGTCGGCTCCGACCACCAGCAGCTGACCATGCAGATCATGCAGAACGTCGCGCGCCGCTACGGGCTCGTCTGCCTGCTGCACGAGAAGCCGTTCGCCGGCGTGAACGGCTCGGGCAAGCACAACAACTGGTCGATGGGGACCGACACGGGCAAGAACCTGCTCGAGCCCGGCGACACGCCGCACCGCAATCTCGAGTTCCTGTTCTTCTGCGCCGCGGTGCTCAAGGCGGTCAACGAGTACCAGGGCCTGCTGCGCGCGTCGATCGCCTCGCCCGGCCAGGATCATCGCCTCGGCGCCAACGAGGCGCCGCCCGCGATCATCTCGGTGTTCCTCGGCGCGGAGCTCGAGCGCGTGTTCGGCGCGCTGGAGCGCGGCGAGACGTCAGATACGCGCGCGCAGTCGTTCCTTGGGCTCGGTACGCCGGTGCTGCCGCAGCTGCCCAAGCACGGCGGCGACCGCAACCGCACCAGCCCGTTCGCGTTCACCGGCAACAAGTTCGAGTTCCGCGCGCTCGGGTCAAGCCAGTCGCCCTCGCTCCCGAATACGGTGCTCAACACGATCGTCGCCGAGGCGATCGACGAGCTCGCTGACGAGCTCGCGGCGGCCGTCAAGGACGGTCCGCCGCCGGGCGATCCGCTGCGCGACGCCGTGCTCGAGGACGCGCTGCGCCCGATCCTCCAGCGGACGTACGCGGACAACAAGCGGATCGTGTTCGGCGGTGACAACTACGACGAGGAGTGGCACTCCGAGGCGGAGCGACGCGGGCTGCTGAACCTGCGCGCCACGCCCGACGCGCTCCCGTACCTCGTCTCCGACGACACGGTGGCGCTGTTCGAGGGCCACAAGGTGCTGTCCCGGCGCGAGCTCGAGTCCCGCCACGAGGTGTTCCTCGAGCAGTACGTGACCAAGCTCAACATCGAGTCCGAGACCCAGGCGTCGATCGCCCGGACCATGCTGCTGCCCGCCGCGGCGCGCCACCTGGCGCTGCTGCTCGAAGCCCAGCTGGGCGAGCTGGCGACCGACACCTCCGACTTGATCGAGGAGTTCACGGACGCGATCAAGCAGCTCGAGTCAGCCAACCTGGCCGAGAACCAGCCGGCGGACCTTGAGCCGCACGCCGAGTTCATGCGGGACACCGTGATCCCCGCGATGGACGCGGTCCGCAGCGCCGCCGACAAGCTCGAAAAGACGGTGGCCGACGACCTGTGGCCACTGCCGAAGTACTCGGAGATCCTCTTCATCAAGTAGTCGCTCGGGTCACACATCGCCCCAGAGCCCCTCAAACTTCACTCAAGGGGCTCCGGGGCGATGCCGTGACCCTCGCTCGCCGCCCGCAACGCAACTTGCCTGCGTCTGGTGGGTTCTACGCTACGGTGGCATCGGTGGCAGGCCCCATGTCGGAACACCGCGGGCGCTGGTTGGCCCTCCTCGTCGGGCTGGTGGTCACCGGACTCTTGATCGCGCCAAGCGCCGGTGCCGGCGTCAGGGCGACCCCGAAGGCAAGGGCCCACACGATCCACCCGGCGGCCGACTCGCTGGCCGGGCGCGGCATGTGGATCTGGTACGTGTCGCGGTCCTCTGGCGGCACTCTGTCCGGGATCGTCGCCACCGCGCGCCAGTACGGCGTCAGTACGGTGATAATCAAGTCAAGCGACGGCCCCACCATGTGGTCGCAGTTCAACCCGAGCCTGGTCTCGACGCTCCACTCGGCCGGCCTGCGGGTGTGCGCCTGGCAGTACGTGTACGGCAACCATCCGCTGCTCGAGGCGCAGGTGGGCGCCCAGGCCGCGCACGACGGCGCCGACTGCGTGATCATCGACGCCGAGAGTGAGTACGAGGGCAAGTACATAGCGGCCCAGAGTTACATGACCCGGCTGCGTCAGTTGGTCGGGGCGAGCTATCCGGTGGCACTCGCCGGGTTCCCGTACATCGACTACCACCCGGGATTCCCGTACTCGGTGTTCCTCGGTCCCGGCGGCGCCCAGTACAACTCACCACAGATGTACTGGATGGACATCGGCACCAGCGTGGGCGCGGTGTACGAGCACACCTACGCCTACAACGACGTGTACGGGCGCGAGATCGACCCGCTCGGACAGGTCTACCGCAACCCGCCGATGGGTCAGATCATCCGCTTTCGTCAGCTTTCACGCACCTATCGCGCGGCTGGGGTCAGCTGGTGGAACTGGCAGCAGGCGAGCACCGCGGGATGGCGCGCCATCTCGATCGGCGCCGGCAACCTGACCGGCGTCGTGCCCACCACGAGCACTCCCATCCTCAAGCTGCACTCGGCCGGCGACCTGGTCGTGTGGGCGCAGGAGCATCTCGTCACCGCCGGCTACGCTACCGCGGTCGACGGTTCCTACGGTCCCAGCACGCAGTCCGCGGTGGAGAGCTTCCAGACGGCGCAGGGCCTCACGGCTGACGGCATCGTCGGTCCCGCGACCTGGGCGGCACTCGTGCACTACTCGCCGGTGCAGGTGACGTGGACCCACACCGGCGCGGCGGCTGCGTCGGCGGCGGACGTGCGCAGCGCGCGCGGTGGGCGCTCGTTGCGACTGGCCGTGCCGAAGTCCGCGCACTTGCGCGCCAAGCGCGACGAGATCGCCGGCGCCGGCGGCGTGGGATAGTCGGACTCAGACGAGCTCGTGCTCGCGCGCGTACGCCACCAGCGCCGCGCGCGTCGTTCGCCCCGTCTTCTGCTGGATGTGCGCGCGGTGGGACTCGACCGTGCGCACGCTCAGGTACAGGCGTGAAGCGATCTCGCTGTTGGTGTGCCCCAGCGCGATCAATCTGAGCACCTCCAACTCGCGCGCGGACAGATCGTCGGGAGGCCCCTCGGAAGCCTGTGGCTCGGCCGCCAATCGCGCACCGAGCTCGGGGCTGAGGTATGTACGTCCATCGGCGGCGAGGCGCACAGCGCGGACAAGTTCGGAGTCGGCGGCCTCCTTCAGGACGTAACCGATCGCGCCGGCGCGCAGCGCCTCGCGCGCGAACGCGGGATCGTTCTGCATCGTGAGCACGACGATCTGCGTTTCCGGCGCGGCCTCGCGCAGGCGCGGAATCGCGGGAAGGCTCGACCCGCCGGGCATGTTGAGATCGAGGATCAACACGCGCGGGCGGTACGCGGCCACGCGTCGCTCGGTCGTCGCGACGTCGCCCGCCTCAGCCACGACCTCGAACTCCTCCTCGGCTTGCAGCAGCATACGCAGGCCGGCGCGAACGACCTGGTGATCATCGGCAAGGACAATCGTGATGGGTCCGGTCCCCGGTACCTCCACCATCGCGGTCACAATACCTCGCGTGCAGGCGCGGGGCGTGTGATGCACGACACGCGTGACGCAAGAAGTGGTTCTTAATGGCACGCTTGCGCGCAGTGCGTAAAGCTTTGCGCCACTGGTCCAGTTCAACAGGGAGATTCGATGCCAGCAGCCCGTAGGTCAGCCAGCAAACCCACCACACGCTCGAGTCAGGGCGTGCGCGCACGTGCCGCCGCTCGGTCGAGCGCGACGCGCCGCGAGGTGGAGCAGTCCATCACCCGCTTCGAGAAGCGGCTGGAAGAGGCCAACGATGCACTCAAGGCGCTGGGCGGCCATCTCGGCACCGGTGCACGAGGGAGCTACAAGGAAGTGACCGCCGCGCTCACGGCGCTACGTCGCAGCGCCGCGAAGACCAACAAGGAAGCACTCAAGGACTTCGACAAGCTGCGCGGCGCCCTGACCAAGACGAACTCTTCCGCTGGTGCGTCGCGCACCAAGCGTTCGAGCACGTCCGCGTCGACATCGCGTAGCGGTTCACGCTCGTCGGCGTCGCGTCCGAGCTCGTCACGTTCGACGGCCGCGCGCAAGACCACCGCGCGCAAGACCACGACGCGCAAGACGGCGTCTCGCTCGACGGCGAGCAGCTCGCGCGCGAAGAAGAGCTAGTCAGCCTCTAGCGTGGCGCCGGCGTCGATTCGTATCGGCTCCGGCGCCTCGAGCTCCACCGCGCCGCGCACGCGCACCGCGCGACCGAACGTCACGTCGCCGTGCACGATCAGCCGCTCCGCCTCGCGCAGTGACGGCGCCCCCTCGGGGAAGCGCCGCTCGAAGTCGTCGAGCAGCTTGTAGAACTTCGAGTCGAGCTCGACGTACGGCAGGTTGTCCGCGCGCTCGGCCACCGGCGCGACGACCCAGTCCTCCGACAGCGTGTAGACGTCGGAACGGAGCACGAGCAGATCGTCGGTCGTCTTGACCGGTGCGAACCGCGTACGCGGCACGAGCAGCAGCCGAGCGCCCGCGAAGCTGCCGATCGCCGCGCCCATCGCGCTCTCGAGCTGGAGCACGGCGGGCGAGCTCGAGTCACGCGGGTCGATTGTCTTGCGGTTGACGATCAGGGGGAGCTCGAGGACGCCGCCGGTTTCACCCAGCCTCTCACTCAGCGCACGCAGGTCGAACCACAACGAGTTGGTGTTGTAGTAGCGCCAGCGCCGGTAGTCGCGGAACGACTCCTCGTCCTCGGGCGGCGTCTGCGCCGTCTCGCGCAGGACGAGCTGCCCGTCCGCGCGCCGGCGCGCGATGTGCCCGCCCTTGCGGTCGGCCTCGGTGCCGAGCACGACCTCCATCAGGAAGGGGATCTCGTTCCGCTCCATGTGCGCGGGGATGCGCGCCTCCGTGGTCGCGCCGAGGTTGTCGGCGTTCGAGATCATCGCGTAGCGGTAGCCCTGCTCGAGCAAGCGGTCGAGCATCCCCGAGCCGCGCAGCGCGGGATACACGTCACCGTGGCCGGGCGGGTTCCACTCGAGCGACGGTTCGGACGGCCAGGTGATCGGCTCCAGGTGCTCGGCTTCGAGCTTGGGCACCATGCTCTGCAGGAAGTCGAGCGGCAGCCCGACGTCGAGCTCGGGATGCGCGTCGAGCGCGCGCTCCGTCTCCCCGCGCGTCGCCTGGCTGTCCATCAGGATGAGCGGGAGCCGCACGCCGTAGCGAGTTCGCAGCGCCAGCGTCTGGCCGATGATGATGTCCAGGAACGAGTGACCCTCGCGCGCCTCGAGCAGTGACTTGGGACTGCGGAGCCCCATGCTCGTCGCCAGTCCGCCGTTCAGCTTGATCACCGCCACGCGGTCGAGCACCTCGCCGGCGTCGACGTCGGGCAGCTCCTCGAGCCTGTCCACGTCGCCTGCCGGCTCGAGCTCCGCGCTCGGCAGCAGCGCCGACTCGCCCCCCACCAGTCGCTCGTACGCGCTGGCGAAACTGCGGATCGCCTCGTCGGGCTGACCCGCCTCGCGCATCTTCTGTTCGGCTGCCTCGAGTCCGGCCTGGGTCGTCACGGTTGCCCGTAGTATGCCCGCGGGCCGTGCTTGCGATCGTGGTGCTTGTCGCGGACCGCGTCCTGGAGCGGCTCGGCGCCCGGTTCGAGCACCGAGGTCAGCAGCGCCATCCGCGCCACCTGCTCGAGCGTGATCGCGACGTCGACCGCCTTGGCCGGGGTGGCACCCCAGCAGAACGGGGCGTGGCCGCGGACCAGAGCGCAGGGAAGCTCTTCCGGTCCGCGTTGGGCGACCGTCTCGACCAGCACCGTGCCGGTCGCACCCTCGTAGTCGGTGGCGACCTCCTCGTCGGTGAGTGCGCGGGTGACGGGGATCGGATACGCGCACAGGTCGGCGTGCGTGGTTCCCAGCACCGGTATCTCGCGCTGTGCCTGGGCCCACGCCACGCTCCACGTCGAGTGCGTGTGCACGACGGCGCCGATCTCTTCGAACGCGCGGTAGAGCACCAGATGGGTCGGGGTGTCGGTCGACGGCCGGCGCTCGCCGTGCACCACGTTGCCGTCGAGATCCACCACCACGATGTCGTCCTCGGTGAGCTCGTCGTACGCGACGCCGCTCGGCTTGATCGCCACCAAGCCCTGCTCGCGGTCGATCCCGCTCGCGTTGCCCCAGGTCAGCGGGGCCAGGCCGTTGGCCGGCAGCGCGCAGTTGGCCTTGAGCACCTCGGCTACGAGGGCTTCGAGCACGGCGCTCAGATCTCCAAGAACTCGATGTCCAGGAGCTCGGCCAGCCGGCGCCAGCGCTCGACGTGATCGCCGAGGTTGATCGCGAAGTGATGCGGGGCGCCCAGCGTCAGCCAGTCGTCCATGAACGCGCGCACACCGCGCTCGGGACGGAAGTGGAAGTAGTGCATCTCGACCTTGGGCAGTTCGGGAGTGTCCAGAACCTCGCCCTTGCCGACTACGAACCGGTAGTACTCGCCCTCGAGCGGAACGAGCGCCGCGCTCGTCGCCGGGCCGGGCTCGGCGGAGAACACCGGCGTCGGGGGGTTGTCCAGACGGCCGATGCCGAGCGGGCGATCGATCAGCTTGACCGGGCGGTCCTTGCGCGCGATCTTCCAGTTGCCCTCGCCCATGTGACTGATCAGCACCGATTCCAGCTCGAAGTCCATCGCGTACATCTCGCTGAAATGCGCGTCGCCGATCATCGTCTGCGCGGCGACCATCAGTGACGCGGTGTTGGTGTCCCCCTCGGCGGCAAACCCGTAGCCGTCGGCCATCAGGTCCGACGCCGCCAGCAGCGGCAGCTGCACGAACCGGCCGTCGCCGCCGATCGAGTCGAAGTGGAACGAGAACCCCGCGTACCCCTTCTCTTCGAGTAGAGAGCGCAGTGCGATCTCGAACCGAGCCGCGTACGCGTGCCGGTCGCGCGGTAGATCCGACGCGATTTCGAACTGGCTCTGGTGGCGCTCGATCACCTCGTCCACCTCGGCGTCGGAGACCTCGACGATCCGCGCCGCCACCGGGCCGAGGTCCTCGGCCACCACGCTCGGTCCGATCCGCCGCAGCAACGACGGGGCGTCGTAGAGGATGTCGCCCATGCCGTTCATCGGGTAGCCGAGCAGCCCGATCCGGGTGCGCTTGAGAGTGCTGACAGCCTGAGCAGCGCGGGCCCAGTCCTCGAATGCTTGCTCGAACTCGGGCGATTGCCAGTCGCCGGTGATCACCGAGAACGGAACGTCGGCGCGCGTGAGCGCGTTGGCCTGGTCCTGGGCACCATGGATTCCCTGGTTGTAGGTCAGGTCGTCCATGGTCCATTTGGCCGTGACGGTGCGCTCCGGCTGGATGTTCGCCAGCAAGAGCGGGACCGTGGTGTCCATGAGCGCGCGCACGGTCCGCATCGCCGGGCCGTACGTGAGCATCACGATCATGATCCCGTCGACGTCCGCGGCCACGAGCTCCCGTGTGATCGTCTCGACGTCCTCGCGGTTGCGCGCCGGCCGCGTGAACTTGACTTCGGCCGCGCCAGCCAGACGCTGAGCCACCGACTCGGCGTAGCGCGCCTGATGGTCGGTGATGCCTGGGATCATGTCGTCGTAGAGCTCCTGCATGATCCCGAGCAGGCCGATGCGAGGTGGCCGGCTCATGCTCCTCTCCTTTCCACGCGGATTCGCTTCAGCTCGTGCAGCAGCCGGACCTCGGAACGGCCGAGCGTGTCGTACAGCGTGCGGTAGATCCCGTACACGCGGTCGTAGGTCTGCTTCGCGTCGAGGTCCGGCTCGTAGGTGCGCACGCGCTCGGGCCGGGTGGCCGAGATCGCGGAGCCGATGTCGTCGTACACGCCGGCCGCCACCGCGCCGAACAGAGCCGCGCCCCGAGCCGGGATCTCCTGCACCTCGGGGACATGCACCCGGCGCCCGCTGGTGTCGGCCAATAGCTGCATCATCAGCGGGCTGCGCTCGGCGATTCCGCCACACGCCACGACCTCCGAGAGCGCGAGGCCGTACTCCTCGAAGTTGTCCATGATCCGCCGGCTCCCGAACGCGATCGACTCGAGCAACGCGCGGTAGATCTCCTCGCGCGTGGTGTGAAGGGTGAGACCGAAGATCGCGCCGGTGAGGTCGGCGTCGGCCAGGATCGTGCGGTTGCCGTTCCACCAGTCGAGCGCGATCAGTCCGGTCTCTCCGGGCGCGAACTCGCCGGCGGCTTTCTCGAGTTGTTCGTAGCTGCCCGGGTCCTGAGCGAGCTTCTCGACGAACCAGGCGAGCATGTCGCCGACCGCCGCCTGGCCGGCCTCGTAGCCGTACAGGCCGGGCAGGATTCCGTCCTTGACCACGCCGGTGATCCCGGGCAGGCGCGTCTCCTCCGGGTGGACGATCATGTCGCAGATCGAGGTTCCGATCACGATCACGAACGTCCCGGGATCTTCGACGCCGACGCCCGGCACCGATACCCACGCGTCGACGTTCCCGACCGCGACCGCGACCGACTCGGGTAGACCGACCTTCTGTGCCACCTCGGGCCGGAGCGTCCCGGCCCGCGCGCCGAGCGGCACGAACGTGTCCCCCAGCTTCTCGCTCGGTCGGTCGAAGCCCGGATAGGCCGCCTCGAAGTACTCGGTCGGCGGTAGGCCATCGGCCGGCGACCACATTGCCTTGAACCCGGCGGTGGCGGTCTGACGGCACTCGACGCCGGTCAGCCACCAGACGATCCAGTCGGTCGCCTCGATGAACTTCGCGCACTCGTCGTACAGCTCACGGTCCTCGAGCCACACCTGGATCAGCTTCGGGAAATACCACTCAGACGAGATCCGCCCCCCGTAGCGCTCGAGAAAGCTTTCGCCACGCTCGACCGCGACGTCGTTCAGACGGTCGGCGATCGGCTGCGCGGCGTGGTGCTTCCATAGCTTGGGCCACGCGTGCCGGCGCCGCCGCCACTGCTCGAGCGTGCACAGCGGCACGCCGTCGCTGGTCGCCGGTAACACCGTGCACGAGGTGAAGTCAACCCCCAGCCCCACGACCTGGTCGCGGCGGACGCCGGCGCTCTCGATCACCTCGGGCAGCGCCTGCTCGACCACGGTCACCCAGTCGTCGGGATCCTGCAGCGCCCAGTCCTCGGGCAGCCGCTCGCCGGTCGAGGGCAGCGTGCGGTCGATCACCGCGCTCGGGTAGCGCACCACGCTGGTGGCGAGCACCTCGCCACTCGCCAGGTCGAGCAGCGCGGCGCGCCCGGACTCCGTGCCGAAGTCGACCCCGATGGCGTACGACGCGTCGCTCACGGGCGGCAGGGCTACCCGCCGTTGCTCTCGGCCCCGGCGGCCAAGCGCGCGTCCTCGGCCATCGCGGCCTGACGCGCGCGCCGATACTCCTCGACCACGATCTCGTTCAGCTCCTCGACGCTGGTCTCGGCGGTCGGGCGGTCGAACGCGATTATTCCGTCCTGGATCAGGCTAACCCGATCGCAGGCCTGGAACACGTGGATGTAGTTGTGCAGGATCATGATGATCGAGACGCGTCCCTCGGCCTTGAGCCGCGCGATCAGGTCGAGGATCAACGCGCCCTCCTTGGCGCCCATCGCCGCCAGCGGTTCGTCGAGCAGGATCACGTCGGCGTCGCCCGAGATCGTCCGCGCCACCGCGATCGCCTGGCGCTGGCCGCCGGACAGCCGCGCCACCGGCACGTCGATCCGCGGGATGTTGATGCCGGTCGCCTCGAGCGCCTTGCGCGTCTCCTTCTTCATGATGTGGTTGGCGAGGAACGGGATCGGGCTGTGCACCTTCTCCCGGAACAGGAACATGTTCTGGTACACGGCCAGCTGGTCGACCAGCGCCAGGTCCTGGTAGACGGTGTCGATCCCGTGCTGGCGCGCGTCGAGCACGCTCTTGGGCGCGTACGGCTCGCCCTTCAGCCACATCGTCCCCGAGTCGGGCTTGTGGAAGCCGCACAGGATCTTGATCAGCGTCGACTTGCCGGCCCCGTTGTCCCCGAGCAACCCGAGCACCTCGCCCTTGCGCAGATGCAGGTTGACGTCGCGCAGCGCGCTGATCGGGCCGAAGCTCTTGCGGACGTGCTCGACCCGCAACACGTCGTCGTCGGCCGTCTGCGGGCCGACGATCCGCTCCTGCGGAACCTGGACGTCAGCCATACCCGGACCCCGTTCGCACCCGCGAGACGTAGGTGTTGAAGGCCATCGCGATCAGGATCGCGATGCCGAGGTAGAAGTAGAAGTAGTTGGCGCTGACGCCCTTGATGTTCAGTCCGTCCTGGAGGATCCCCAGGAAGATCGCGCCGATGAACGCGCCGATCACCGTGCCGGATCCTCCTTGGAGCAGCGTGCCGCCGATGACCGCAGCCGAGATCGCCTGGAACAGGATCACGTTGGAGCCAGAGGGATCCGGCGTGGTGGTGGCGGCGCGCACCGCCTCGATAATCCCGACGAACCCGGCCAGCCCGGCGCACATCACGAAGTTGCGGGTCAGCACGAGCTTCGTCCGCACGCCGGCCTCGGCAGCGCCGACGCGGTTCCCGCCGACGGCGACCGTGTAGACGCCCCAGCGCGTGAACGACAGCACGAGTTGGAGGATGATCGCGACCCCGATCGCCCAGAACAGCTCGGAGTAGGTGCCGCCCCCGAAGATCTGCGCGAACGTCCCCACCTTCACCACCGACGTGCCGGGAGTGGTGACCTGCGTCGCGTGGGAGATGATCAGGGTCAGGCCAGAAAGGGTGAACAGCGTCCCCAAAGTGGTCACAAACGACGAAATCCCGACCACCGATACCACCAAGCCGTTGAACAGACCGACCAGCATCGCGACGATCAGCGCGCCGATCATCGCCGGCACCAGCGGCAGTCCGACGTTCGCGTTCAGCTTGTAGAAGATGAACGGCGTGAACAGGTAGACCGCCCCGACCGACAGGTCGATCTCGGCGTTGATCATCACGAACACCTCGCCCGCCGCCATGATCGCGAACGGCGCAAAGTACGGGAGCAGAGCCTTCAGGCTGCCCGACGTGAGGAACTTGTCCGTGCTGAACGCGAAGTACAGGAAAGCGATCAGCGTGACGATGATGATGCTGCCCTCGCGCAGGGTCAGGAACCGCTGCGCGAGACTCAGCGCCCCACCCCGCCGGGCCCAGCCCTTGGCTGGGCCCTGCGGTGGCGCTTGCGCCGGAGGCGTGCTGTCAGATGCGACAGCCATCCGCCAAGCCTACTTGCTGACGCCGGGCGCCGAGCTCGTCCCCTCGTACCGGCTCTTGGTGCTGTTGTACGGGGCGACCGTCGTCTTGTCGAGGAACTTCAGGCCGGTGTTCACGTCGGCGATGCCCGTCAGGCTCTGCGAGGCCTTGTACATGTACAGCTGGAGAATGGGCAGAAAGCCCTGAAGGTAGGGCTGCTGGTCGATCGTGAACTGCAGCGCGCCCGAGGCAACGGTCTGCTGGGTCACCGGGGTGAGGTCGTAGCCGCCACCCTTGAACTTGCCTGGTCCCGCCTTCTGAAGCACCTGGCCGATGCTCTGGGTGCTGCCGCCGTCGACGGCGAAGAACCCCTTGTAGCTCTGATGAGCGGTGATGTAGGCCTGAATCGTCGAGAGCTCCTGCGTGAGCGCCGCGCCGGTCGCCACCACGTGCGGCGTGATGCTGGAATGCGACTTGAGTGTGTTCTGGGCGCCGTCGATGCGCGGCTGGATGTTCAGCGATCCCGGCGTGGCGATGAACAGCGCGATGTCGCCAGATGGGACGAGCGATACGATGTGCTGCCCCATCTCCTGTCCCGAGACGAACAGGTCCTGGCCGATGTAGGACAGCCGCGGGTTGTTGGCCGCGTCGGCGTTGTAGGCGACCACCGGGATGCCGGCCGACAGCGCCTTGTCCGTCGGCTGGTTGAACGCCGTCAGGCTGACCAGCGCGATCGCGATCCCGTCCACGCCGGCGCTCACCGCGCTGTTGAAGGCGCTGACCATCTCGCCCACCACGCTGTTCTGCGATCCGGTCCACTGATAGCTGCAACCGAGCAGCTTGCACGCGTCGGCCGCGCCGTTCTGGGTGGGCGTGAAGAACGGGTTGGTCGTGACGTGGTTTACGAACGTGAACTTGTAGCTCTGGCTCACGCCGAAGATGCTCGCGGCCGCGCTGCTGCCGGTTGTCGCCGCCGTGCTCGAGCCGGTGCCCGTGGCCGAGGTCGAGCTGGAGCTCGAACTCGAGCCGCAAGCCTCGAGGATCACCGCCGCGATTCCGGCCGCGGCACCGGTCAGAGCCGTGCGCCGCGTCAGCTGGCGCCACTTCTTCTGAGGAGTCTCCTCCTCCTTGCGCTCATCCCACTCGAGCCGTTCGACTGCGTCGCCCATCAAATCGTCTGGTGACACCTATTCTCCTCCTCTGTTCCTCGTCGATCGGCGCCACCCTAACAGCAAGGGGGTCGCCCGAGTGGGAGAGTTACAGCGGGGAGGTTCGAACTCCTGCACCGGCCCACCGGCCGCCGCCGCGCCTCGTCCGCGTGAACACGGCATGCCCCGATCCAGGTCGGCTCTACGCCCGCTGGAAAGCTCTCCTCTCGCCTGTAATGCGGCGGCCATGTTAGCGATCACACGTAGCCGGGTCAATGCCGGCGGGGCTCGCCAAAAGGAGGTCCTAACATCAGGGGCGCGGCGGCGGTCCCGTGCTCGCGCGTACGATCAGCTCGGACGGGACGAGCGAGCCCGCTTCCGAGCGCCGGCCGGTCTCGATCGTGCGCAGCAGCAGCCGCAGGCTCCGCCGGCCCATCTCGATGAAGTCCTGGCGCACGGTCGTGAGCGGCGGCAGGAAGAACGCCGCCTCCGGAATGTCGTCGAACCCGACCACGCTGATCTCGCCCGGCACCTCGCGCCCTGCCTCGTGCAGCGCGCGCAGCAGGCCGAGCGCCATCTGGTCGTTCGCGACGAACACCGCGGTCACCGCCGGCTCGCGGCTGAGCCGGCGACCGAGCTCGTAGCCCGCGCGCGGGCTCCAGTCACCCACGAGCGGCGCCGGCACCTCGGCGCCGGCGGCCTCCAGCGTGGCCTGCCATCCGTGGCGGCGCTGCTCGGACTCGATGAAGTTCGTCGGCCCCGTGATGTGCCACACGGTCTCGTGGCCGAGGTCGAGCAGATGCTGGGTCGCGCTGGTCGCGCCGGCGAGTTGATCGACCGCCACCACCGGGACCCCGTGCTCCGGGCCCGCCTCGGCCGCCACCAGCGGAACGTCGGTGCGGGCGTGCAGCAGCGCATCGCCCGCCTCCAGGTGCGGCGCGATCACCAGCATGCCCTCCACGCCCTGGCGGCGCAGGCGCTCGACCGCGTCGACGACGGATGCGCGGCTGAGCTCCTCGAGGCTCGCCACGATCATGAAGTAGCCCGCCTCGTGCGCGGCCCGCTCGATCCCGAACAGCGTCGTCGCCGGCCCGTACAGCGTGGTGTCAAAGCTGACCACGCCGAGCGTCATCGACCGGCCCGTGACCAGTGCGCGGGCGACCGGGTTCGGCCGGTACCCGAGCTCCTGCATCGCCGCCAGCACCCGGTCCCGCGTCTCCGGCCGCACGTGCGGGCTGCCGTTGATGACGCGCGAGACGGTCTGGTGCGAGACGCCTGCCAGTCGTCCCACGTCGGACATGACGGGCGCGCGCGGTCGCGGGCGGCTCGTGGCGGGCTGTGTCGCCTCGCCGGCGGCGGCGGGCTGTGTCACCCTCCCGTCCCCACAGGGCTCAGCAGCGCCTATGTCCTCCGCGGCATCCATCGAACGTCGGTTCGCCGCCCGGCCGTTCGACCGCAGCGCCACCCCCGGAATCCCTTGCTAATCGCGCCATGTTAGCGCTAACTGCGCCGGCGCGAATAAGATCGCGGCGCACGCCTCGACCTCGAAGGAGCGGTGATGAAGACAAGCCTGGGCATCTGGGCGTTCGGACCGATGGTGACCCGTTTCGTCCCGGGCGGCTACCAGCCCGAACACAGCTACGTCTCGGAACCCGTCGCGGAGAAAGTCCACCGCGCGGTCGAGGGGCTGGGGGACCTGATCGACGGGTACGAGTTCCACTACCCCGACGAGCTGTCGGCGTCGAATCTCGATGAGGTGCGGACGGCGCTCGCGGGACACGACATCTACTGCATCGCCGGCGGGCTGCATCTGCATCCGCAGTTCGGCCGCGGCGGGTTGGTGAATCCCGACCCTGTTGTGCGGGCGGAGGCGGTGGCGATCGTTCGCGACGCGGCCGCGTTTGCCGGCTCGCTCGGCGCCCACCTGATCATCTGGCCCGGCGGCGAGGGCTACAACTACCCGTTCCAGGCGCCCTACGCGGACTCGTGGCGGTGGCTGATCGAGGGCATGGCCGAGGCCGCGTCGGTGTGCGCCGAGCACGGGGTCAAGCTGTTTCTCGAGCACAAGAACTCCGAGCCGGCGATGAAGATCCTCATGCGGAACATCGGGATGACGCTGTTCGTCCTGCACAAGCTCCAGGCCTTGGGGCTCGACAACGTCCAGGTGAACATGGACTGGCAGCACCTGATCATGAACGGGGAGCACCTGCCCGAGTACGCCGCACTGCTTGCCTCCGAGGGCCTGCTCGGCCACCTGCACGCGAACTCGGGCTGGGGCATCACCGACGACGACAACATGGTCGGCGCCACCGCGTTCATGGAGACGCTCGAGCTGGCCCTGGAGCTTCGCCGCTGCGGCTACGGGTCGGCCGGCGAGCGGCTCGGCTTCGACCTGTATCCGTACACCGAGGACCAGGTCGGCGCGGTCCGCCGCTCGGTCCTGCAGTGGCGGTTCATCGACTCGGTGGCGGCGCGGATCGACGACGCCGCGCTGCGCGAGGCCCAGCAGGCAAAGGACGCCGTGCGGGCGTATGAGATCGTCTACGCCGCCTTGGGGGCGTGACGCGCGAGGATCGCGTGCAGCCGGTCTGCCTCCCGCTGGCGCCGGACCTCGATCCGCTCCCACGTGGCGCGGACGGTGACGTAACCGGCCACGAGCGTGTCCGCGTCCCGGTCGCGATCTGTGTCGAACGCGATCTTGCCCTTGTGGAACTCCCAGCTGTCGAGCTCGACGATCACCCGCTCGACCGGGAACAGCGCATCGACGATGAACCCGAGGACGGGCGCGCCCGTGACCGGCGCCGGCAACCCGTACGCGGCGCAGAAGGCCGGGAACTCGTCCTCCCATCCCGACCGTGTCGGCGCGCCCTCGAGGCCGATCAGCTTGGCAATGCGGGCCGCACCCGGCGCGTGTCGGTGGCGCGCCAGCGTCTCGCCGAGCTGATCCTCGGTCAGCCACAGCGAGTTCAGCGCCTGGTTGACGTTGCGCTTGAGGGATTTGTCGCTGAACCGGGGAGCCATGTCCAGGAGCGTCCGGGCCGGAGTGGTGACGCGGATGCCGAGCTGGCGCGTGACGTCGCGCCGGCGGAGCGTCGTCGATCGGTGGACGCGGATCCCTTTGGTCCGCCGGTCGCCGACGATCGTCACCTCGTACGGCCGGTCCCAGCGCCGCCAATACCCCCACAGTGCCATCGCCGAGGCGTGGCTGAGGGTGGCGTCGGCGGCGAGGGTGGCGGCGCTGGCCCATTCGTGAGGCGTCGAGGGAGGCCGGCCGACCGCGTATACGCCCCGGAAGACCCGGTACAGCCGGCCGATACGTACACGCCACGCGATCCCACCATCATCGAGACCGAGCGTCAGCAACTGCCCGCGAGTGACGTTGCCCCGCTGCTTTGCGGCCACCTTTGCAATTGCCGCGTCTACCGCTTGGGAAGAAACTTCAGTATGGACGCAGTTTCTTCCCGAGGGACGGTTGGGGCGCGCGGGCGTCATTGTCATCCAGAGCCTGTGGCCCGCAATTCCCACCCCCCCACGTGACGATCCTCGTAGGCATCGACGTCGGAACCAGCGCCACCAAGGGCCTGGCGATCACGCCTGATGGCACGGTCGTCGCACGCGAGGAAGCCGAGTACCCGCTGTCCACCCCGCGCCCCGGATGGTCCGAGCAGGACCCCGACGACTGGTGGCGCGCCACCGAGACCGTCCTCCAACGACTAACCAGAAGCGCCGGCAACCCTGCCGGCATCGGGCTGAGCGGGCAGATGCACGGACTCGTGGCCCTCGACGCGAACAACCGCCCCCTCAGACCCGCGATCCTCTGGAACGACCAGCGCACCCAGGCCGAGTGCGACGAGATCGAGCAGACGATCGGGCTCGAGCGGCTGATCGCGCTGACCGGCAACCGGGCGCTGACCGGCTTCACCGCGCCCAAGCTCCTGTGGCTGAGACACCACGAACCGGACACCTACGCGCGGATCGCCAGAATCGCGCTCCCCAAGGACTACGTCCGGCTCCGCCTGACCGGCGACCACGCCACCGACGTCTCGGACGCATCCGGAACGGTGTTGCTCGACGTGGCCAACCGCCGCTGGAGCGACGAGGTACTCGACGCCCTTCAAATCGAGCCGGCCTGGCTACCGACCGTCCTCGAGAGCCCGGACACGTCCGGGGAGACGTCCACCGGCATTCCCGTCGCGGCCGGCGCCGGCGACCAGGCCGCCGGCGCGCTCGGGGTCGGGGTCGACCGGCCCGGGCCGCTGTCGATCGCGCTCGGCACGTCGGGCGTCGTGTTCGCCGCGCTCGACCGGTACGCCGCCGATCCCCGGGCCCGCGTCCACGCGTTCTGCCACGCGGTGCCGAACGCCTGGCACCTGATGGGCGTGATGCTGTCGGCCGCCGGTTCGCTGACCTGGCTGCGGAACGCCACCGACCCGGACATCTCGTTCGACGAGCTCATGAGCGAGGCACAACGGTGGCCGGCCGGCGCCGAAAACCTCGTCTTCCTCCCGTACCTCCAAGGCGAGCGCACCCCGTACCCCGACCCCGACGCCCGCGGCGCCTTCGCCGGCCTGAGCCTCCGGCACGACCGGGGGGCGCTCACGCGCGCGGTCCTCGAGGGCGTCGCGTACGGACTCAGGGACTCGCTCGACCTGATCGCGGAACTCGGCGAACCGCCGAAACTAGGCCGAATCTCGGGCGGCGGCGCGCGCAGTGACCTGTGGACCCAGATCGTCGCGTCCGTGCTGGAGCTACCGCTGGAACGAGTGCAGGTCGACGAGGGCGCCGCGTTCGGCGCAGCGATCCTCGGCGGTGTGGCGGCCGGCGTCTGGCCCGACGTCCACGCCGCAGTGAGCGCCACCGTGAACCCTCGCGATCCGATCGACCCGAATTCCGACTGGGTCGAGATCTACCGGGCCGGGCGCGAGCGATACCGCGCCCTGTATCCGGCGCTCAAACGAGCGCTCGCCTGACGAATTACCCCAATCCTGTTAGCGCTCACAATTTAGGATTCGGGCGGCCGGGCAAGGGGTATCCGCGCCTCGGTCGAGGAGTCAAAAAGCCGAGGGAGGTGAGGTCGATGGGCCTCAGCAAGATCAGCCGCGCCGCGTGTGCCGTGGCAGCAGCCATGCTCACGCTGACGGCAACGGCAGCAGCCCAGACGACGCCCAGCGACGTCGGCCCCGCCTCGCTCAGCAAGGCCGCCGGCGATCCGAATCTCGGCGTGGCCAACCAGGGCGAGCGGACCGTCGACTTTGACAATGGCTGGCGGTTCAAGCTGGTCAGCACCGCCATGGACGCGAGCGATCCGAGCGGCACCTACGGTACCTCGGCCAATCCGAACGCGGCGGCACCCGACTTCCTCGACTCCACCTGGGACCGAGTAACGCTTCCGCACGACTGGAGCATCACCCAGCTCCCGAGCCCGACCCAGACCAACGCCACCGGCTACTTCCCCGGCGGCCTGGGCTGGTACCGCAAGACGTTCACGCTCCCGCGCTCCATGGAAGGGAAGGAGATCTCGGTCGACTTCGACGGCGTGTTCGACAACTCGTACGTGTACCTGAACGGGCACCTGCTCGGAAACCACCCCTACGGCTACACCGGCTACAGCTACGACATCACCGGCCTGGCCCACACCGACGGCCACACACCCAACGTGCTGGCGGTCGTCGTGCAGAACCAGGAGCCGAGCAGCCGGTGGTACTCCGGCAGCGGGATCACCCGGCACGTTCATCTGACCGTGGTCGACCCGGTCCACATCGCGCGGTGGGGGACGTCGGTTACCACGCCGAACCTCGCCACCACGATCAAACAGCAGTACGCCGACGTCCACGTCGCCACCCAGATCGCCAACGACACCACCCGCCCCGCGCACGTGCGCATCGCATACGCGGTCGTCGATCCCGCCGGCCGAGTGGTCGCCCGATCGATCACCGGCGGTGCGGGAGCGACGGACCTCCGGGTCGATCACCCGCACCTGTGGTCGACGACGGACCCAGCGCTCTACACGCTGAAAACCACCGTAATCGGCGGCCACAACCGCACCGTCGACAGCGCCACCACGACGTTCGGGATCCGGTGGCTCACCTTCGATCCCACCACCGGGATATCGCTCAACGGCAAGCCGCTGAAGCTCCACGGCGTCGATCTGCACAACGACGAGGGCGCGCTTGGCTCGGTCGACAACTACGACGCCCTGTGGCGCCAGATGAGCATGCTCAAGGCGATGGGCGTCAACGCGTTCCGCACCTCGCACAACCCGCCCTCGCCGGAGCTGATCGACGTCTGCAACCGCCTGGGCATCGTGATGATGGTCGAGGCGTTTGACGCCTGGGACACCCCGAAGCTCTCCCAGGACTACCACCTGTACTTCAACCAGTGGAGCGACTACGACATCAAGGAGATGGTGAACGAGGCCAAGAACTCGCCGGCCGTGATCATGTGGTCGATCGGCAACGAGATCCCGGACTGGACCTCGCCGCAGGCGCTCCCGATCGAGCAGCGGCTGATCGCAGACATCAAGTCGATCGACACCACCCGGCCGATCGTGGCCGGATCGGACCGCTACCGCAGCGTCCCGGCCCCCGGGTCCACCGCCGACCAGATGCTCCAGAGCCTCGACGGCCTCGGCGTGAACTACGACACCGCGCAGGCGATCGACGGCCTCCACGCCCGGTACCCGACCAAGTTCTTCTTCGCCTCGGAGACCTCGTCGGAGACGTCGACGCGCGGCTACTACCAGGACCCGAGCCTGCTCAACACCGGCCAGAACTTCACGCCGGGCAAACAGGAGCTCTCGTCCTACGACAACAACCTCGACGACTGGACGCTCAGCGGGGACTACAGCCTCAAGGTCGACCGCGACCGCCAGTTCTTCGCCGGCGAGTTCGTGTGGTCGGGCTGGGACTACATCGGCGAGCCGACGCCCTACAGCACCTTCCCGGTGAAGACGTCGTTCTTCGGTCTGGCCGACACGGCGGGCTTCGCCAAGGACCAGCTGTACCTGTTCAAGTCACAGTGGGACCCGGCGCCGATGGTCCACATCGTTCCGATGAACTGGACCGACTATCAGCCGGGGCAGCCGGTGCAGGTGTGGACCTACGCCAACGAGCCGACCGTCGAACTGTTCCTCAACGGCGTCTCGCTCGGCGCGAAGTCGTTCAGCCACAAGACGACCACCTTCGGTCAGCCGTACCTGGAGACGACCGAGTGCCCCGGTGATGACAAGAAGACCACCGGCGGCCCCTGCCCGGGCTCGTACGAGAGCCCCAACGGGAGTTCGGGCAAGCTCCGCCTGACCTGGAGCGTGCCGTTCCAGCCGGGTCGGCTCGTCGCGGTGGCCAAGGACGCGGCCGGCCACACGGTCGCCAAAGACGAGGTCGACACGGCCGGGCATCCGGACGCGCTCGCCCTGGACTCCGACAAGACGTCGCTCCAGGCCGACGGCAAGTCGCTCGCCTACCTCACCGTTCACGTGCTCGACGCCCACGGCGTCCAGGTGCCGGACGCCGACAACCCGATCCACGTCTCGGTCACCGGCGCGGGCACGTTCGCCGGCGCGGACAACGGCAAGGAGGACGACGCCGAGGGCTACAAGTCGACCACCCACGACGCGTTCAACGGGCTGATGCTCGCGATCGCGCAGGCTTCGACAACGCCCGGCCCGATCCACGTCACCGTCGCCTCCCCCGGACTGGACGGCGCCGAGATCACGCTGCGCTCGAGCGAGCACCCCACGAGCGACCGCAACGCGGCCGCCGAACAGCGGCTGCCGCGCAGCCCCGCCGCGCCAGCCCCGAGCAGCCTCCCGCCGATGGCCGACGCGAGCTTCTCCGGCGGCGTGTTCTCCGGCTTCGGCTCGGACTTCGGCGTGAGCACGACGCTGCCCGCCACGATGCTCGACGGCGACCCCTCGACGTTCTGGTCGAACCGCTACAGCAAGGTGGCGACGCAGACGCTGAACGGGGTGACGAACGCCCGCCCCGAGGACTGGGTAAGCGTCTCCTGGGCCCCGGCCAAGCAGGTCAGCTCGCTGAACGCCTCGTTCATCACCGACGCGAACGACGAACTGCCCGCCACCACCACGGTGTATTACAAAGACGGCGAGGATTGGCTGCCGGTCACCGGCCAGCACGTGACCTTTGCCGGCGCTTCGAACGCACCGTCGACGATCACGTTCGACCCGGTCAGCACGACCGCGCTGAGACTCGACATGACGAGCCAGGCGCCGTACGACGCGACGACCGGCAACCTCGCGATCTCGGAGCTGCACATACCCGGCGTGAACTAGCGCAACGGGCCGATCGCGGCCTCGACACCGCCGAGCAGCTCACCCGAGGCCACCAGCGCCTCGACTGAAGCCAGCTCGGGCGACAGGAACCGATCCGGTCCCGGCCCCGGAACCCGCGAGCGCAGGCAGGCGAGCGCCGCCGCCGTCCCCGGCGCCGGCGCGAGCGGCGCGCGCAGATCCAGCGCCCGCCCCGCGCAACACAGCTCCACCGCGACGACCCGCGTCAGGTTCGCCACGCAGACCCGCAGCTTGCGCGCCGCCCCCCACCCCATCGACACGTGGTCCTCCTGCATCGCGCTGGTGGGCAGCGAGTCGACGCTGGCCGGCGCGGCCAGGCGCCGGTTCTCGGCCACCATCGCGGCCTGCGCGTACTGCGCCAGCATCATCCCCGAGTCCACTCCCGGGTCCGAGGCCAGGAACGGCGGCAGGCCATGCGAACGCGATGCGTCGAGCAGCCGGTCGGTGCGCCGCTCGGCGATCGCGCCCACCTGAGCGACGCCGATCGCGAGCACGTCGCACGCCATGCCGACCGGCGCGCCGTGGAAGTTGCCGCACGACTCGACGCGACCGTCGGGCAGCACCATCGGGTTGTCGATCGCCGAGCGCAGCTCCACGGACGCGACGCCGCGGGCGTAACTCAGCGCATCCCGTGCCGCCCCACAGACCTGGGGCGCGCAGCGCAGGGAGTACGCGTCCTGCACCCGGGGATCGCCGTACCGATGACTCGCCACGATCGAGGAGTCCGCCAACAAGGCGCGCAAGTTCCAGGCGCTGTCGACCTGACCCGGCTGGGGGCGCAGGGCGATCAGGTCCTCCGCGAACACCCGGTCGGTCCCGAGCAGCGCCTCGACCGACATCGCCGCGGCGATGTCCGCCACCTTCAACAGCGCCGACAGATCCGAGCACGCCAGCACGAGCATCCCGAGCATCCCGTCGGTGCCGTTGATCAGCGCGAGCCCCTCCTTGGCCGTCAGCTCGAGCGGCTCGATCCCGGCCGCAGCGAGCGCCTCCGCAGCCGGCCGCGACTCGCCAGAAGCGCCATCCATGACGAACCCCTCGCCCATCAGCACCAGCGCGCAGTGCGCCAGTGGCGCCAGATCGCCGCTCGCGCCCAAAGATCCTTGCTCGGGCACGACCGGCGTAATTCCCGCGCCGAGCAACTCGATCAGACGCTCGACCACCACCGGACGCGCACCCGACCGTCCCATCGCCAGCGACCGCGCCCGCAGCAGCATCATCGCGCGCACCACCTCGCGCTCGATCGGCGGTCCCATTCCCGCCGCGTGCGACCGGATCAGCGCGCGCTGCAGGGCAACCCGCGCCTCGGCCGGGATCCGGACCAGCGCGAGCGACCCGAACCCGGTCGAGATCCCGTAGGCCGGCTCCTCGGCGGCGGCGCGCCGAGCCACCACCGCGGCGCTCCGCTCCATCTCGGCCCGCGCCGCGTCGCCCAGAAACACCGAAGCGCCCTCGCGCGCCACCGCGACCACGTCCGCCGCCGCCACCCCGTCGACGAGAAGCTCGACCGTCACGACTCGCTCACCCGCGCGCCGGGCCCCGGGCGGACCTCCATCGCTCCCGCCGGAGCCACGGAGGACGCCGGAAACAACGCGAGCACGCTGCCACCGAACCCGCCGCCCATGATCCGCGCCCCCAGGGCGCCGGCGCGCTTGCAGCGCGAAACCGCGTCCTCGACCGCCGGCGTCGAGACCTCGAAGTCGTCGCGCAGGCTCGCGTGCGAGGCGTCGAGCAATCGCCCCAACCAAGCCATGTCGCGCCGCTGGAGCGCGCGCACCGCCGCTCGCACGCGCTCGTTCTCGGTGATCACGTGCCGGGCCCGGCGCGACAGCGGCTCCGGCAACCCGGCGGCCATGTCCAGAGTAGCCTCTCGAAGGCTCGCCACTCGGAGTAGCGCGGCCGCCTCCGAGCACTCGGCCCGACGCGAGTTGTAGCCCGATCCGGCGTGCGTGTGCTCCTCGCCCGAGTCGAGCGTGATCAGCCTGAAATTCCCCAGCCGCAGCGGCACGGGCTGCACGGACAAGGTCCGGAAGTCGACCTGCAGCGCACGGTCGGCCTCGCCGCACAGCGACGCGATCTGGTCGAGCAGGCCGGTTCGCGCACCCACCCAGTCGTTCTCGATCCGCGAGCACAGCTTGGCCAGCTCGATCCGATCCGGTTCCGGCGCGTCCGACACCGACAGGAGCGCCAGCACCAACGCCACCTCGAGCGCCGCCGATGACGACAACCCCGCCCCGCGCGGCACCGTCCCGGAGAACTCGAGCTCGGCGCCAACCACCGGCACGCCCGCCGCCTCGAGCTCCCCGACCGCCCCGCGCACGAACGCGCGCCACCCGTCCGCCGACTCGACCGCGGCCACGCTGAAGCTGTCCCGCTCACCAAGATCAGCCGCCACCGCGTCAATCCGCCCGTCACGCCTCCGTACCGCCCGGACCGTCACTCCGTCGGAGATCGCGAAGGGCAGGGCGAGGCCGTCGTTGTAATCGGTGTGCTCACCGATCAGGTTGACGCGGCCGGGGCCGAATGCGATCGCGGGGCTGGTCAAGATTTCACTAGTGTGCCGGGGCGATGTCTGACGTGAAGTGGGGAATCATCTCGACTGCGCACATCAACCGCCTGTTCCTGGCCGGCGCGCGGGAGGCGCAGGGTGTCGAGATCTTCGCGGTGGCCAGCCGCGACCGGGCGCACGCTCGGCAATACGCGCGCGAGAACGACATCCCCGCCGCCTTCGGCAGCTACGACGAGTTGCTGTCCGACCCGGACGTCGAGGCCGTGTACATCCCGCTCCCCAACTCGATGCACGTCGAGTGGAGCAACCGCGCCCTGGAGAGCGGCAAGCACGTGCTGTGCGAGAAGCCGCTCAGCCGTCATCCCCGGGAGGTGCAGCGCGCCTTCGACGTGGCCGACCAGCAGGACCGGCTGCTGATGGAGGCGTTCATGTACCGCCACCACCCCCAGACCCGGCGCCTCGTCGAGCTCATCGACGAAGGCTCGGTCGGGCGCGTGCGCGTGATCCGCGCCGCGTTCGGGTTCGTGGCGAACGACCCGGCGAACGTCCGGCTGCAAACCGGGCTCGACGGCGGCGGGCTGATGGACGTCGGCTGCTACTGCGTGAGCGCGGCGCGGCTGATCGCCGGCGATCCCGAGCGGGTCAGCGCCGAGCAGGTGACCGGTGGCGACGGGGTCGACGTGGTGTTCGCGACGACCATGCGCCACCGTGACGACGTCCTGTCTCACTTCGACGCCGGCCTCGCGATCGACAGCCGTGACCTGCTGGAGGTGGTCGGGGACGCCGGCTCGCTGCTCCTCGAGGACCCCTGGCACTGTCGCAATCCGGTGATCCAGCTGCGGCGCGACGACGGCACGGAGCGGATCGAGATCGAGCGCGCCAACTCGTACCGGCTCGAGGCCGAGAACCTGTCGGCGGCGATTCGCGGCGAGGCCACGCCGCTCCTCGGCCGCGCCGACGCGCTCGGCCAGGCCCGGACGATCGAGGCGCTGTACCGCGCCGCCGACTCCGGGCAGTACGTCGCCCTCACCTGAGCCTGAGCCGCGCGTACACCGCGAAGAAGTCCCGGTCGTCCGGCGTGAGGTAGCGCGTCGCGTCGCGGGTCATGTCCGGCAACAGCTTCTGCGGCGCCGCCGCCCGCCAGCCGCCGTAGAAGTTGAACGTGACCCACTCGGAGTTGATGTCGAGCTCCATCGCGCGCACCGCGCCGGCCCGCTGCAGGATCGAAGCGATACTCGCGGCGGTCTGGAGATCCGCCGCCGCGTACAGGAGGTTTCCCCGCGCATCGATGCCCACCGCCGACCGCCACACGCGCACGGCGTTGCCGAGCGTCGCGCCCCACTCCGGTCCATCGCTCAGGTTGGACGCGAGTCGCCCGCCGGAGACGATCAGCGGCAGGTTTTGCCGGGCGAAGGCGACGTCCGCCCCCGGGACCGGGCCGCCCGTCCACGTCCGCACGTCGACCCTGCCATCGCGATACGCGATCAGCGTGGCCTGCCCGTCGCGGAGCGGCGCATACACGCGGCCGCCCACCACGAACCCGCCGCCCGAGTCCTCGAGCTTGAACCCCGCGTTGAACGTGGCCATCAGCGCACCGAGCAGCGCCACCGGCACCTCCGCCGGTCGGCTGCCGCCTCCGGGCGGCTCGTAGCGGCCGGGAATCAAACCGATCGAGGCGCGGGACGTGTCGATCCAGGCGAGACCGGCGACCACCTGCGGGTAGCGCGGGTCCGGGCGCAGGGTGGTGACGAGCACCGGCGGCGCGCCGGCCACCACCGGGCCCGTTCCGCGCCAGACGCCCTCGCCCGGCAGCGCCGGCTCGAACGCGGGCGGCACCGGTGGCGGTGCGTAGCTCGCGGCCCGGGATGCGCCGCCCCGCACACCGACCCGTGGCAGCGAGCGCAAAGCGGCCCCGCCGGTCGACGGCGCGTTCAGCGAGTAGTACGCCGCCTCGATGTCGGACACCAGTCCGGCCGCGCCGTTGTCGCGCAGCCATTCGACGACGCGTACGCCGATGCCGACGTTCGAGGGGCGGAGCATCGCGCTCGCGAACGACTGGCACGTGTCGGCCACCAGCAACACGACCGCCATCGCGACGATCCGGCGCAGACGCAATCGCAAGCCCGACGCGCGTCGCCGCGCCGGCGCTCGCCGGGCCGGCGGAACGACCCGGACGCGGCGCGATCGCGCCGCTCGCTCCTCGTAGGCGAGGATCCGTTCCTCGTACTCCCTGATCGCCGCGGGCGACCGCATCGACTTCGGGTTCGCGCGCGGAACCAAACCCCCTGCGCCGCCGCGCGATGAGAATCTCCTGAGCGGCGAGACTCGGGGGGTAGCCGCCGCGCCCGGCGACTACCCCACGAGGTTTGTCAGCTAGCGATGGTTGTGGGCGTCGTGGCCTCGGCCTCCGGCCGAGAACTGATACGTCGTCGTCGAGGTGAACGTATGTCCGGCGTTCAGCACCACGGACGGCCACCCCATCTGGCCGATGTGGTTCGGCGAGTCGGGGTAATGCTGGGTCTCGAGGGTGAACGCGTCGGTCTGCCGGTAGGTGTGACCGCTCGTCCCGGTCAGGTCGCCGACCAGGAAGTTCCCGGTGTACAGCTGCACCCCGGGCTCGTCGGTGAAGGTGAGCAGCGAGATGCCGTCCGCCGGATCCTTCGCCACGCTGGCCAGGCGGTAGCCGGAGCCATCGAGGACGAAGTTGTGGTCATAGCCGTGGGCGATGACCAGCTGCGGGAACGCCTGGCCGCCGTTGTCGGGCGTCGGATTGCGGATGTCCTGGCCGATCGGCTTCAACCGGGTGAAGTCGAACGCCGTGCCGGCCACCGGCGCGAATCCCGTCGGGATCAGGTTCAGGTTGACCGGCTGGTACTGCCTGGCACTGATCTGGAGTAGCTGATCGAAGACCGATCCGCTCGCCTCACCGCCCAGGTTGAAGTACGTGTGGTTGGTGAGGTTGAGCACGGTGGCGTCGCCGCCGGCAGGTGCCGTGTTGACCGCGTTGTAAGCGATCCGCAGCGCGTTGTCGCGAGTGACCGTGTACGTGACGGTAGCCGTCATCGGCGCCGGGAAGCCCGTGCAGCTCACGCTCGGAGGAATGCTGCAGCCCTCCCCCGCCGGGAACATGTGCGTGAGGGTGAGCGACGGCTCGCCGTGGCTCGACGACCCACTGGCTGACCACACGACGGTGTTCCACCCGAGATACCCGCCGTGGAGCATGTTGGGGCCGTTGTTCGAGTCCAGCGTGTAGGTAGTGCCGTTGTTCGAGCACCCGGTGCACGACATCGTGAACGTGTGATTGGCAATCCGGTTCGCGTAGCGCCCGATGGTCGCGCCGAAATAGGTGTCGCCGGAGCCGCTGGCGCCCGGTATCGGCCAAGCCACGCCGGTGAAGCCCTGCGTGAAGTCATTCACGTAGTCCGACAGCTGCGGGAAGCCGAGGGCGACGTTGCGCATCTTGCCCCAGCGGTCGGGAACCCAGATCGACTGGACGATCGCTCCGTAGTTGGTGATGTCGACGGTCATCCGACCGTTGGTCAGCGTGTAGAGGCTGACCGGCTGGCCGTTGACGGTTCCCCACGGGATGCTGGGGACGGTTCCGCCGCCGCCGCCGCCGCCCGGATGATGATGAGCCGACCTATGGCTCGGGCGCTTCGCTTGATGGGCCGAACTTCCTGCGCTGAGCCCCGCCATGAGTCCGATGGCGATGACCGTGGCCGATGAGAACGCGAGCAGCTTCCTGCCGCTGCGAAACGGATGCAGCATTTGCGTCTCTCTCCTCGTGTTGTGGTTTGCGCTCGAAACCGCAGCCTGGGCGCTGACTGTTTGGCCGGTCTGTTAGCGCAACGTGCCGCGGCCATGTTAGCGCTAACGCATTGGAAAATGTTGCGTTCGCGAAAAGGGGCCGCCGGTCTATGCTGAGAGCATGGCGGCACGTGCCTCGGCGGCCCTGGGCGAAATCATCCGACACCAACGCGAGCTGGCGGAGATGTCGATGCGTCAGTTCGCCGAGGTGGCCGGGATCTCGAACCCCTACCTGTCCCAGATCGAGCGGGGCCTCAGAGCCCCCTCGCAGCAGGTGCTGGACGGCATCGCGGGCGCGCTGAAGCTCTCTTCCGACGCGCTGTACGAGCAGGCCGGCATGACCCCGCCGGGCGCGGAGCCCGAGGACAACGCGGTGCTCGACGCGATCAAAGCCGACCCGCGCCTCACCTCGCGCCAGCGCAAGGCCCTGGCCGAGATCTACGAGTCGTTCGTGGCCTCGTCTCCGTCGGGGAGGCGGAACTCGCATTGACCGGCGGCGCGCTGCCGGGCAAGGCCGCCATCGTCACCGGGGCGGCCAGCGGGATCGGTCGCGCGATCGCCGAGCGCCTGCAAGCCGAGGGTATGGACGTGCTGGCGGTCGACCTGAAGCCCGACCTCGACGGCCCCGGGATCCCGCACCAGGCCGACCTGACCGACGCAACCGCCAACCAGCAAGCGGTCGCCACGGCGATAGAGCGCTTTGGCCGACTCGACGTGGTGGTGGCCAACGCCGGGTTTCAGCACGTCTCGCCGATCGAGGACTTCCCGATCGAGCAGTGGAACACGATCGTCGCGCTCCTGCTGACCAGCCCGTTTCTGCTCGCCAGATACGCCTGGCCGTCGCTGAAAGCGTCCGGCCGCGGCCGGTTCATCGCGATCGCCTCCGTCCACGGGCTCGTCGCGTCGCCATATAAGGCCGCGTACATCAGCGCCAAGCACGGCGTCGTCGGGCTGTGCAAGACGCTCGCGCTGGAGGGCGCCGAGCACGGGATCACCGCCAACGCAGTGTGCCCGGCTTACGTCCGAACGCCGCTGGTCGAGAAGCAGATCGCCGACCAGGCCCGCGCCCACGGCTTGCCCGAGGACGAGGTGCTCGAGAAGGTGATCCTCCAGCCCCACGCGGTCAAGGAGCTGATCGAGCCCTCCGAGGTCGCCGGCGTGGTCGCCTTCCTGGCCGGCCCGGAGGGCAAGATGTTCACCGGCGCCCCGATCACGCTCGACCAGGGCTGGACCGCACGGTAATCGGCCGGCGTCAGCCCGCCTGTGCCGCCGACTCCCGCAACGGCCGGAGCGCCGCCTCCATCCTCACCAGCTGATCGAGCAGCGCGCCGGCCGCCTGTTCCATCACCTCGTTGGCCTGGAGCACCCCCTCGTCGTCGAGGAACTGCTGGTAGAACGGGATGTTGACCTGCTCGATCAGCGGGAACAGCTTGACCGCGGTGACGACCTGCTGAAGTTGCTCGACCGACCGGGTCCCGGCCGCGACCCCGCCGTAGGACACAAACCCGACCGGCTTGAACCGCCACTCGTGGTGCAGGTAGTCGATCGCGTTCTTGAGCGAGGCCGGGTAGCCGTGGTTGTACTCGGGGGTGACGAACACGAACGCGTCGGCGGCGCCGACCTGCTCGCTCCACTGATGCGTGTGGGGGTTGACGTACCGACGCAACCGAGGATGGTTGGGCTCGTCGAGCAGCGGGAGCTTGAACTCGACGAGATCGAGAACCTCAACATCGAACCCACCGTGACCGCCGGCTCGCGAAACGAACCACTGCGCGACCGGCCAACCGCCCCGCCCGGGGCGCGTGCTGGCGATCACGATCATCAGTCGGGGCACTCGCGGCAGAGTACCGGGCGCGGTCCTACCGGAACCGCACGAGCGCGACCTGGCCGCGTGCGGTGGCGCTGCCGTCGGACAGAGTCACCGCCGCCCCGAGCTGGTTGCCCCGCGCGTGCTCGAGCAGAGAGCGGCCCGCCGAGTTCAGGGTGAAGATCAGGTACCCGACGCTGCGCGCCCCGAGCAGCTCGGACCCGGTCGAGGCGATCACGGTCTTGCCGACGGACAGCGAGGTGCTCGTGTGGCACGGTGAGCTGGACGCGCACTCGGCGAGGATGCCGCCGACCCCGCCCACCGCGGACACGAAATCGGTCAGGCCAAGGATCTGGAGGCTCGCGGGCTGCGACGCTGTTCGCGCCGGCCCCGCCCCGCTGGTCGAGAACGGGACCAGGGTGATGTACCGGCTGAAGCTCAGCTTGGAGACGTCCTGGCCGGTCATGTGCACGAGCAGCCGGCGGCCGCGCGCGTGCGCGAGCATCGAGCGCCCCGCCCCGGTCAGCGTGAAGTACAGGATCCCGCCGCCCTGAGCCGGAATCTGCTCGGAGCCCGTGCGCGCGATCACGGTCCGCCCCACGGTCATCGACACCGCGATGTGGCAGGTCTTCGAGTTGAAGCACACGGCAGGCAGCCCGCCGACGCCGGACGACGAGACGAACGCGCTGCGGCCGGCGACCCCGATGTGCGCCGGCGCGGAGGCCACGCCCGAGCCGGCCAGCACGTGGCCACCCGAGTCGAGCGCCTGCACGGCGAAGTACGGCATCCCGGTGGGCGCCGCGATCGCCGCCTCGAACCCACGTTTGGGCGCGGTCAACAGGGGCACCGCCGAGTTCGGGCTCTGGCCGGCCAGCACGCGCCACGAAGACACCGCGGTGGCGCCGTTCCAGCTCGCCCACACCTCGGTCGTGCCGTCGTTGTTGGGCGCCACCGTGATGCTCGGCGGCGTCGTGGGCTGCCCGCTCCAGGCCATCCGGTAGGCGCGGTAGCTCGACGTGTTCGAGGTGAAGCGCGCGTCGAACACCATCTTGCCGGCCGAGTTGAACTCCGAGAAGTACGGCTGCTGGCCCCACCCGACGAACAGATCGCCATTCGGCAGGGTCTGGGCGTTGCCCTCGAAGTTGGTGTTCAGCGCCGGCGTGTGCTGGAACTGCCTGACCAGCGTCGCGGTGTGCTTGGCCGTATTCAGCGACAGCTGGATCGCCCGTCCCGCGCGGACTCTCGGCGGGCCACCACCGTCGTCGAACATCGTGATGGAGCCGTCCGACTGAACGATCGCGTTGTGCTGGAACGCGGTCGAGGCGCCGGCCAAGCGCTTGAAGGTGCTCTGGTTGGTCCCCAGCGTCCAGATGATCGCGCCCGTCTGGACGTTGATCTTGTAGACCCCCCAGGTGTTACGCATCGACACGAGCAGGTTGCCGTCCTGGTCGAGCGCCACCGAGTTGAGGTGGTAGGGGTCGTACACGTATCCCTTCGATTTCGTGGGGAAGTACGACTCGGTGATCGGGACGTGGTCGAGCGCATGCCACTCGAACATCACCAGCCCGGTCTTGATGTCGATCTCCTGGACGACCGCGTCCATCAACGGCCGCGCCAGGGAGCCGTAGTGCACGGGCGAGACGCCCACGATCCAGGCGTCGCCCTGCGGCGTGACCAGGAACTCGTGCAGGTCCATGCCCTGCAGCCCGTTGCGCGCCTGCACGGTGGCGATCTGCTGGTAGGCGGTGTTGTAGATCACCCCTACGCCGCGCCCTGAGCCGTTGTTCGTGTACCCCTGCCACCAGGTGAGCACGGGCTGGCCGCCGAGCTGCTGAACCCGGAAATCCGTGGCCAGCGCGTTCGGCGGCAGCGGTTGGAACCAGATCAGGTTGCCTGACGGATCGAGCAGCATCGGCCCGTTCTGAACCGGGCCGTACTGCGGCGTGACGAAGATGTCGCCCGGCGCCGCGCCAGAGTTCTTGTTGACCGTCACCGAGGCCGGTTGCAGGTCGGGGCGCGAGTGGAAGTGCTGGACGCCGTTCGAGCCCGCCGGGACCATCGGCAGAGTCATCGGGTTGATCGTCCCGAACGGCAGCGCGATCGCGAACTTCCACGACCCGCTCGTCCCGCCCACCACGTTCAGCCCGGTGGTCACGGTCACGGTCTCCCCGGCGGCGAACGGCGCGGTCGGTATGAAGCTCCCGCCCTGGCCGTCGGAGTCAGCCTGGATCGCGCCGGTGTGGACGCCGGTGCTCGAGCCGACCACCTGCACCGCACCGATCTGCGACGCCGGAATCCCACGGAAGGTGATCTGGGTCTGCGGCAGCGAGCTGGTCGAGTTCGGCAGCGGGTAGACGCTGATCACCGGCGGCTGGGCGAGGGCGGCGGCGGCCGCGCCCAGCGACACGAACGCCGCCACGACCGTGGCGGCGACTGCCCTGCGGATCCACGCCTTCAGCTGTCTCGAAACGTCCTGCAACCTCAGATGAAACCCGTTGCGTGAGCAAACGTTGCGGATCGCAGGGTAGCTTGCGCTCCGTACGGTCAGGGTCAGGAGTCAGCGCGCCCGCGTATCGTTCCGCGCCATGCGCTTCGCCTCGGTCCTGCACGAGGGCACGCCGCTCGCCGTCCTCGTCGACGGCGATCAGGCCGTGCCGCTGCGCGGGATCACCGAGCTCGGCGTCGAAACCCCGTCATCGCTGCTGCGCGACCCGCCACTCGAGCCCGATTCGGCGATGCCGATCTCGCAGGTGCTACGACGGGCCGTCGTGCCCCGGCCGGGCAAGGTCATCTGCGTCGGCCTCAACTACGCCGCCCACGTCGAGGAGACCAAGCGCGAGCACTCGGACTATCCGGTCCTGTTCACGAAGTTCGCCACCACGCTGACCGGTCCGTTCGACCCGATCCCGCTCCCGCCCGAGAGCGAGGCCATCGACTACGAGGGCGAGGTTGTCGTGGTGATCGGCGAGCGCGGGCGCCGGATCCCGCGCGAGCGCGCGCTCGATCACGTCGCCGGCTATTCGGTCGCCAACGACGTCTCGATGCGCGACTATCAGTACAAGACCCATCAGTGGCTGCAGGGCAAGGCCTGGGACGCCTCCACGCCGGTCGGCCCCGACCTGGTCACCCTCGACGAAGCCCCGGCGCCCCTCACGCTCCGCACGACCGTCAACGGCACCCAGGTTCAGGAGGCCTCGACCGAACTGCTGATCTTCGACGTGGCGACGCTGGTCAGCGTGATCTCCGAGTTCGCCACACTCGAGCCGGGCGATCTGATCCTGACCGGAACCCCGGGCGGCGTCGGCTATCGCCGCGAGCCCCAGCTGCTCCTGAAAGACGGGGATGTGGTCGTGGTCGAGGTCGACGGCGTCGGCCGCCTCGAGAACCGCTGCGTGTCCGGCTAAGTCAGCGCGTCCCGCACCGCGGCGGCGAACTGATCAACGTCGTCCTCGGTGGTATCCCACGAGCACATCCACCGGACCTCGTCCGCGGCCTCGTCCCACACGTAGAACGGGTAGTCGCGCTGCAGCGACTCGGTGACCGCCGACGGCAGCGTGGCGAACACCGCGTTTGTCTCCGCCGCCCGGGTGATCGTCAGCCCCCGGACGTCCGCAAGCGCGCCGGCCAGTCGCGAGGCCATCGCGTTCGCGTGGCCGGCGCAGCTCAGCCACAGGTCGTCGGTCAGCAGCGCATCGAACTGAGCGGCCAGGAACCGCATCTTCGACGCGAGCTGCATCGACTGCTTGCGGATGTACAGGAAGTCGTGCACGAGCCGCAGGTTCAGGATGACCACCGCCTCGGCCCCGAGCAGGCCGTTCTTGGTGCCGCCGAAGGACAGGACATCGGCCCCGGCGGTGACCTCGCCCAACGACACCCCGAGCGCCGCCGCGGCGTTCGATAGCCGTGCCCCGTCGATGTGCAGCAGCAGATCGTGCGAGTGGGCTAGCTCGGCCAGCGCTCGCGTCTCCTCCAGGCTGTACAGCGTCCCGAGCTCGGTGCACTGCGAGATCGAGACCAGGTGCGGCTGGACCGCGTGCTCGTCCCCGACCCGGGCGATCCGGCTCTCGACGAGCTCGGGCGTGAGCTTGCCGTCGACCCCCGGGACGGTCAGCAGCTTGAGTCCCGCCATCGCCTCAGGCGCGCCGCACTCGTCCACGTTCAGGTGCGCGGTCTCGGCGCAGATCACGCCCTCGAAGCGCCGGCAAGCCGCCCGGAGCGACACCACGTTCGCCCCGGTCCCGTTGAACACGAAGAACGCGCTGGCGTCGGGCGCGAACGCGTGCGCCACCCGCGCCTCGACCGACAGCGTGTAGTCATCGTGCCCGTACCCGAAGGTGTGCCCGACGTTGACCCGCGCGATCGCCTCGAGGACGGCGGGGTGGATCGTGGCCGAGTTGTCGGAGGCGAAGCCGCGCGCGCCGTTCAGGCTCACGCCGCGAGCTTAGCCTTTAGCGACGAGTAGAAGATCGACAGCGGGAACTCGTCGTCGCGGACGAGGTCGATGTAGGGCCGCGGATCCTCGACGTCGGCGAACTCGCGGACCGACGCGGTCCACTTGGAGCCCGCCGCCGGCGCGACGCTCGCCGCCACCAGGTCGTGGGCCGCCGCCCAGTGCTGGAGCTTGGTGCGGTCGATGCCGAGGCGGTACAGCTCCTCGACCTCGTGGCGCAGCGACGCGACCCCGTCGGCCACCCGCTCCCACTCGATCGTCAGCTGGTTGTCGGTCCAGTGCAGGTAGCCGTGCCGGTGCAGGTAGGCGAACAGCAGCTGCCCGCCCAGCCCGTCGTAGTTGCGCACCCGTGCGCCCGTGATCGGGAAGCGGAGCAGCCGGTCGAGCAGAATGGAGTACTGCACGTAGCGCGCGAACGTGACGCCCTCCCGCTCCAGCTCGACGGCCTGACCGAACGCGGTCAGGTCGCAGCGCAGCTCCTCGAGCGAGTACATCCAGTACGGCGCGCGCTGGCGGATCATGAACGGGTCGAACGGCAGGTCGCCGTGGCTATGAGCCCGGTCGTGGATCAGGTCCCACAGGATGTAGGCCTGCTGGGAGATGGCCGGGCTGGCCAGCATGCACGCCGCGTCGGGGGGCAGGTTCAGCCGCAGCAGATCGGCCGCCTCGCCCGCCAGGCGCCGCAGACGCTCGGCCTCGCGGTCGCAGAAGATCGCGCCGAAGTTGCTCACCGGCCGGCCGGCCACTGACACCGTCTCGGGGAACAGCACCGCGCACTCTGAGTCGTACCCGCGCGTGGCGTCGATCAGCTCGACCGGGACGAACTTGGGGTTGTCGTAGCGCGCGCGCTCGAGCCCGGCGATCCAATCCGGCCACGGCACGCGGATGATCAGCGCCTCGAAGCACGTCTCGCGCGAGCCGTTCTGCTTGTACATCGGGAACACGACGAGGTGCTCGATCGCGTCGACGCGCTGGAGCTCCGGGCGGAACAGCCCGAGCGCGCGCGTGAAGTCGGGCTTGCCGAAGTCCCACGCCCGCAGGTCCTCGACCACCGCGCGCAGGTACTCCTCGTCGTGCGGGAACCTCGGCGCCAGCTCCTCGATCGCGCCGATCATCCGCGTCACGTGCTCGCGCGCCGCGTCCGGATCGCCGGCCAGCGAGCCGTCGGGCGCCTGCAGCGTCGCCAGCGCGTTGGTCTCGTCGCGCAGGCGGATCCAGGCGGGGTCCTGCTCCGCGCCCGCCTCGCGCGCCGCGACCGGCCACGTGCCGCCGTCCGCGCGCGACACCCAATAGACGATGTTGACCCACAGCGCGCGGTGGTCGAGGTCGTCGATGCAGTCGTCGCCGAACAGATCGGAGTCGGCCAGCACGACCACACGCCCCTGACCGTGAGTGGCGGACACGATCACCGGCGCGGCCGGCGAGGACGCCGTCGCGTGCGTGCGCGCCACCACGGTGGCGCCGTTACTCGAGGTGATCGTCGTGGCCCGGTACAGGCATGCCGCGTTCACGCGCGCGAGCAGGTCGCCGCCGCGCCCGCGCCCTCCCTCGTGGAGGTCGGCCAGGATCCAGCTCGGCGCGCTGCGGAAGTGCTCGTAGTCCTGGACGGTGTCGTTCTCCAGGTGCAGCCCGAACCGCGCCAGCAGCTCGTTCAGGTTGTTGCCGTACTTCTCCTGCTCGGTCTCGCCGAGCACGATCAACCCGCCACCCTGCGCGACGAACGCCTCGATCGCGTCGATCTCGTCCGGACTCAGCCGCGGCGACCGGGTGCCGGTCGTGCGCTCCCATCTTGGGTCCGACGGGTGGGCGATCACCAGCACCCCTGCGTCGCGCAGGGTCTTCTCGGTCAGCGGCTGCTCGACGTTGGGCATCACCACGAAATCGCGCTCGGCCAGCACGGCCGCAGCGCGCGCGTACGAGGAGTCGCCCGGGTGAGCCGGCTGCATCGCGCGGGCCATCTCGGGGCGGATCGTCCACGCCTCGCTGTGGGACTCGTCGAACACGACGCGGGCAAGCGTTCCGGACTCGGTCATGTCTTCAGGCTACCCCTGCTCCCGGCGGTTGTCGATGCCGAAATCGATGCCATATCGTTTATGAATCGCATCATGGACGACCAAGATCGTCAGATTCTTGCGCTGCTCGTCGAGGACGGACGTCGCACCTACGACGACATCGCCCGGCGCGTGTCGCTGAGCCCGCCGGCGGTCAAGCGCCGGGTCGATCGCATGCGCACCCGCGGCACGCTCCAGGGCTTCACCGCCGTCGTCGACCAGGGCGCGCTCGGCGCCCACACCGAGGCGCTGATCGAGCTGTTCTACGCGCCCGGCACCCTGCTCGACCAGGTCACCGAGACCCTCCGGCGCCACCCCGAGGTCGTCGAGGCGTGGAGCGTGACGGGCGAGGCCGACGCGATCGCCCGCGTCCGCACCCAGGACAACGCCGACCTCGAGCGTCTGATCATGGACCTCCAGCGCGACGGCCGCGTGCAGCGGACCCGGTCACAGGTGGTCATGTCGCGGTTGGTGTCGCGCGTCGGCACTTAGTCCCATCCCCCGCTCGTCGCCCACCGGTGAAATTTCCGCCATTCCATGCGACCCGCTGGTCTCGTGACGGATTTCTCCCTTTGAGCGGGAGAAATCCGTCGCCACGCCCGCAGACCGTCGGCATTGGCGGAAATTTCACGCTCGATCGGGACTCGGCTCGTGTCCGGATGGGGTACCCGGTCCCACGGACGCCGAGCGCAGCGAGGCCAAAAGTCCGCCACCCCACCGCCGTTAACCTTGACAGGGTCATGTCAAGGTTTGCTAGAGTCCCCCCGATGCGCGACTTCCTGGCTGCCACGCGCGAGCGCATTGTCGTCTTCGACGGCGGGATGGGCGCGACGCTCGAGCAGTTCGACCTCAGCCTCGAGGACGACTACCGCCTCCCCGGCCGGTGCCACGAGGTGCTGGTCCTCAACCGCCCGGACGTTATCGAGGGCGTGCACACGGCGATGCTCGACGCCGGCGCCGAGGTGCTGGAGACCGACACGTTCCAGGCCTCGCGGCTGAAGCTGTCCGAGTGGGGGCTCGAGGAGCACACCTTCGAGATAAATCAGAAGGCGGCGGAGATCGCTCGCAAGGCCGCGGGCGACCACCGGTTTGTGGCGGGCTCGATCGGCCCCACCGGGTTCTTGCCCGCCAGCGACGACCCGAGCCTGGGCCAGATCAAGTTCCCCGAGTTGTTCGAAGTGTTCCAGGAGCAGGCCCACGCGCTGATCAAGGGCGGCGCGGACCTGATCATCATCGAGACCGCGCAGGACATCCTCGAGGTCAAGGCCGCGATCCTCGGCACCCGCGAGGCGTTCAAGCTGGCCGGGCGCAGCGTCCCGATCCAGTGCAGCGTGTCGCTGCTGCCCCAGGGCGGCAAGATGCTCCTCGGGACCGACATCAGCGCGGTGCTGACCACCCTCGAGGCGCTCGAGGTCGACGTGATCGGGCTGAACTGCTCGACCGGCCCCGAGGACATGCGCGACGCGATCCGCTTCCTCGGGGAAACCGCGAGCGTCCCGGTCCACTGCATCCCGAACGCCGGCCTGCCGCTCCAGGGCCCGAACGGCGAGACGATCTTCCCCGAGAAGCCAGAACCGCTGGCCGACGTCCTGAACGAGTTCGTCGAGCGCTACGGCATCTCGATCATCGGCGGCTGCTGCGGCACCACGCCGGCGCACATCGAGGCGATGGCGGAGCGCGCGGCCGTCCATTCGCCGCGCGAACGCCCGGCCAAGCGCCCGCCGCACGTCTCGAGCATGATCGCGGCGACCCCCCTGACCCAAGACCCGGCCCCGACCATCGTCGGCGAGCGGGTCAACTCGCAGGGCTCGCGCAAGGCCAAGGAGATGCTGCTGGCCAACGACTACGACGGCCTGCTCACCGTGGCCGAGGACCAGGTCACCGGCGGCGCGCACGTCCTGGACGTGTGCGTGGCGCTGACCGAGCGCAGCGACGAGGACGAGCAGATGCGCCAGGTGGTCAAGCGGATCTCGCTGTCCCAGCCGGCGCCGATCCAGATCGACTCGACCGAGCCCGACGTGATCGAGACCGCGCTCCAGCAGATCCCCGGGCGCGCGATCGTCAACTCGATCAACCTCGAGGCCGGGCGCGCCAAGCTCGACCGCGTCGTCCCGCTGGCGAAGTCCCACGGGGCGGCGGTGATTGCGCTGACCATCGACGAGGTCGGCATGGCCAAGACGGCCGAGCGCAAGCTCGAGATCGCCCGGCGGATCACCGAGCTGTGCTGCGACGAGCACGGGCTCGACCCGGAGCTGCTGATCTTCGACTGCCTGACCTTCACCCTGACCACCGGCGACGAGGAGTGGCGTCCGAGCGCGGTGGCGACGATCGAGGGGATCCGCAGGATCAAGCAGGAGATCCCCGCGGTCAAGACGAGCCTCGGGGTTTCGAACGTCAGCTTCGGCGTCGGACTCCCCGCCCGCAGCGCGCTCAACAGCGTGTTCCTGCACCACTGCGTCGAGGCCGGGCTCGATCTGGCGATGGTCAACCCGAACCACATCACCCCGTACGGCGAGATCCCCGAGAACGAGCGCGAGCTGGCCGACGACCTCGTGTTCAACCGGCGCGAGGACGCGCTCGAGCGGTTCATCGCGCACTTCGAGTCCAAGGGCGAGTCCGAGGCCCAGGCCGAGAAGGCCGACCCAACGGCCGGGATGGAGCCCGAGGAGGCCCTGCACTTCCACATCCTGCGCCGCAAGAAGGAGGGCGTTGAGGACTGGATCGACCGCAGCGTCGAGAAGATCGGCGCCGTGCCCACGCTGAACAACGTCCTGCTGCCGGCGATGAAGGAGGTCGGCGACAAGTTCGGCGCCGGCGAGCTGATCCTCCCGTTCGTGCTCCAGTCGGCCGAGGTGATGAAGCGCGCGGTGGCCCAGCTCGAGCAGTACCTGGACAAGATCGAGGGCTACACCAAGGGCACCGTGGTGCTCGCGACCGTGTTCGGCGACGTGCACGACATCGGCAAGTCGCTGGTCAACACGATCCTGACCAACAATGGCTACAGCGTGGTCGACCTGGGCAAGCAGGTCCCGATCCAGACGGTCATCGACGCCGCCGTCGAGCACAAGGCCACCGCGATCGGCCTCAGCGCCTTGCTCGTCTCAACCTCCAAGCAGATGCCGGCGTGCGTCCAGGAGCTCCACTCGCAGGGTCTCGAGTTCCCGCTGCTGATCGGCGGCGCCGCCATCAACCGGAACTTCGGCCTGCGCATCCTCTACCCGAACGGCACCGAGTCCGAGGAGGTCTACGAGCCCGGCGTGTTCTTCTGCAAGGACGCGTTCGAGGGGCTCCACAAGATGGACGAGCTGGTCGACGACCAGGCGCGCGCGGGGCTGATCGCCAAGACCCGCGCGGCGGCCAAGCGCCTGCGCGAGCAGCCCGAGCAGACCGACGACGACGCGCCGCCCGTCACCGACGCCTCGGTGCGCAGCTCGATCCCTACTGACAACCCGATCCCGGAGCCGCCGTTCTGGGGCGTGCGCGAGATCGACGTCCCGCTGGACGAGGTCTACCACCATCTCGACACCCACGTGCTGTTCAAGCTCCACTGGGGCGGCCGCGGCGTGAAGGGCGAGGAGTGGCGCAAGCTGGTCTCGGAGGACTTCAAGCCGCGCCTCGAGCGGATGTGGCGCGAGCAGACCTACCTGCATCCTCGGGCGCTGCTCGGTTACTTCCCGTGCAACTCGGACGGCAACGAGCTGATTATTTGGGACCCGGAAGGGGTGGGTGGGGCCCAACAAAAGGAACTCCACCGCCTGGTCTTCCCGCGCCAGCCGCGCCACGACCGGATCTGCCTGGCCGACCTCTACCGCCCGGTCGAGTCCGGCGAAGTCGACGTGGTCGCCCTCCAGGCGGTCACCGCGGGCGACGAGGTGACCGAGCTGATGGCCAAGCTCGAGGCCGAGGGCGAGTTCGCCGAGCAGCTGTTCACCCACGGCCTCGGCGTCCAGACCGCCGAGGGAATGGCCGAGTGGCTCCACGCCCGGGTGCGCGCCGATCTCGGGCTCGAGCCGACCCAGGGCCGCCGCTACTCCTGGGGCTATCCCGCCTGCCCCGAGCAGTCCGAGCACGAGAAGGTGTTCGCGCTCCTCGACGCTCCGAGCATCGGCCTCCGGCTCTCCGGCGGGTATGCCGTCGAGCCCGAGCAGTCAACGCTCGCGATCGTCGCTCACCACCCCCAGGCGGTCTACTTCGGGATGAAGTCGGGCTTCCTGCCCAAGACCTCGCGCCAGGCCGCCGACGAGCTGATCGCTGGGACGAAACGCGACCCGAGTCGGTTGTCCGAGCTCAGCGACGCGCAGCCGGGGCCGGTGGACGAGGGCGCCGGCGACGGCGAGCCGGCGATGGCCGAGGCGTAGTTAGTTCCCGGCGGTCTCGGTCGCGGCCGCGCCGCGGGCTGATCCGCGCCCGGTGCTGGGTCGCGCCGGCAGCTTGACCGGCGTCGAGTGCATCGCGCGGAGCCTGACCTCACGCCAGGACATGCCCTCCTTGAGCAGTGCCGGCATGCCCATCACGATCGCGGTGGTGACCTCGACGGCCTGGAGGATCACGCCGTAGGCGACGCCGTCCGTCACGCCGATGTGCCAGCCGGTGTGCAGCACGGCGACGCAGGCGGCCTGGAACACGCCCAGGTTGGCCGGGGTGGCCGGCAGGACCGCGGTGATGTTGACCGCGAACAGCACCGCCGCGGCGGCGCCGATCCCGGCGTGCTTGTCCAGCCCGAGCGCCACGAGCAGGATCCAGCAGGACAGGCACTGAAGCGCCCAGGCGGAAAGCTGGGTGATCGTCGCCTCCGCGCCCAGGCGAGGACTGCGGAACACGCTCAGACCGGCCCTGACCCGGGCCAGCGCGCCCCGCGCCCGTGCCGCCAGCGCGTGCACGCGCGATGAGCGCGACCCGGTCCCGGTGCCGCGGAGCACGATCGGCGCGAGCAAGACCACGATCAGCAGAGCGAGCGGCGCCAGCGCAGCCACCAGCAATGCGCTCTGGTGCCCGCTGAAGAAGTCGACCGAGGTGAACATGATCGCGCCGAGGATGAGCAGCGCGACGATGTTGAGCAGCGTCTGCGATACCACGGTGCCCAGCACGACCGGAAGGTTCTCGCGGGGCCGCCCGGTGCGCCGCGCCACCACCAGGGCACGCGACGGCTCGCCCAGGCGGGCGGGCAGCGTCGAGGACATGAGCACGCCGATGAAAGTCCCCTGTGCCGCGTCGGCCAGCCGGACCGCTCCGCGTGGCAGCGCAGCGCGGAGGATCGCGTACCACGAGAACGCGCGCATGACCATCGCGCTGCACATCACGGCCAGGCCGAGGAGGACGAGCGTGGGGCTCGCGGTGATCAGCGACTTGGCGATGTTGGCCAGCCCGATCTTCTGGAGCGCGAGGAACGCGAGCACCGCGCCGCCCAGCGAGACGGTCGCGAGACCGAGGCGGCGGGCGGTGGCCAGCGCCTTGCCGTGTCGCGCCGGTCCGGTCAGCTTCGGCTCGAGGCCGGCCAGCCGCTGGGGCGGCACGTACGGCTTCAGATCGGCAGCCCGGGCGCCCACGCGGACGGCCAGGCGCTCGGTTGCTCCGGCCGGCGCGGGCGTCTCGATCGCCTCCTCGTAGGCCTCCATGACCTGCCCCGCGACGCGCGGCCACGCGAACCGCTCCGCGCCCAGGGCGGCGGCGCGGGCCATCTGAGCCCGGCGCTCCGGCTCCTCCCACAGGTCTCGCAGCGTCTCGGCGAGGGTCTGCGCGTCGCCCCGCGGCACCAGCACTCCGTCGACGCCGTCGCGGACCACGTCGCGATAGCCCGCGATGTTCGAGGCGACGACCGGGGTGCCGGCGGCAAACGCCTCGGTCAGGACCATGCCGAAGCTCTCTCCCCCGAGCGAGGGCGCGCACAGCAGGTCTGAGCGCGCGAGCTCCTGGTGCTTGGTCTCGTCGTCGACCTTGCCCAGCACGCGGACGTCGCGCATGTCGAGCATCAGCGGCGAGAGCTCCTCCATCGACGGGCCGATCACGGTCAGCTCGGTGGGGATGTGCTCGCGCAGCGCCTCGAACGCACGCAGCAGCATCGGTAGACCCTTGCGCTCTACCGCCTGCCCGACGAACACGAGGCGGAGCTTGTCGCCCTGCGGCCGGAGCGCCGCCAGCGCCGCCCGGGCCGGATCGACGTGCACCCCGTTCGGGATGACGCGGTAGTGGCCACCGAAGAACCGGCGTGCGGTCCACGCCGCCGCCTCGGACACGGCGATCCGGACGTGCAGCCGGTTGAGCATGCGGCGCGCGCCGAGCACGTTGGCGATTCCGTTCGAGACGCGATTCTCGTTGTAGGTGTGGAACGTCCCGACCACGGGGATCGGCGTCGAGTCGGTGATGCACCAAGGCGCGACGGGAGCGAGCGGCTCGTGCACGTGGACCACGTCATACCGGCCGGTGCGCAGCTCCTGGAGCGCGGTCGCCATCGCGTGCGGGGTGATCGAGATGTTCGAGACCGCGTAATTCGCCTTCAGGGAGAACGTGCGTCCGAGCGAGACGAGGTACTCCGGCGGCTCCATGACCTGCGGCTTCGCGCCGCGGTGAAGCACGGCGCCGAGGCGGTCGGGTGCGTCGTACGGAGCCAGCACCCGCACGTGATGGCCCTCCGCGATGAACCGCTCCGCAAGCGCCTCGATATGCCTCGTGACACCCCCCGGATACGTCCACGAGTACGGCGAAAGTATCGCTACTCGCATGCCCTCATATGGTAGAGGCTGGCGCCCACGTAGAGCTATTTCGCCACCGGGGCCTGCGTATCATCCACGTAGGCCCATGCCCGTACGACATTTCGTCAAGTACACGTTCCTGAAGGTCGATCCCGCGTGGCGCCGGCTCGACGAGGAGCGTCGTGCCGCCGACAAGCGCGAGTTCATCGCGGCCTGCGAGGACTTCGCCGACGGCCATCTGTTGCGGGCGTTCTCGCTGGTCGGGACCCGCGGCGACGCGGACCTGATGCTGCTGAGCCAGGCCCAGAACCTCGAGCGGATCCACGAGTTCCACGTCGTCCTGGCCCAGAGCGGGCTGATGAAGTGGTGCGAGGCCCCCTACTCGTTCCTGGCCATGACCAAGCCGTCAGAGTACTCGGAGGAGTCCCGGCTCGAGGTCCGGCCGGCGAACGGCAAGTACCTGTTCGTCTACCCGTTCGTCAAGACTCGGGCCTGGTACGCGCTGCCGGCCGACGAGCGCTGGCGGATCATGCAGGACCACATTCGGGTCGGGCGGGAATACCCCTCGGTCGACTTGAACACGAGCTACTCGTTCGGGCTGGACGACCAAGAGTTCGTGGTCGCCTTCGAGACCGACAATCCGGCCGATTTCCTGGACCTGGTCCAGCGGCTGCGGACCACCGAGTCGAGCTCCTACACCCTGCGCGACACCCCGACCTTCACGTGCATCTCGTGCTCGGTGCAGCGAGCCCTCGGCGCCCTCGACGGCGCCGCGCTGACCGTCACCGAGATCGCGTAGGCATGGCGGCGGATCCGTGCCGGCCGGCCCTGAACAGGCCCGGGTGGACGAGGCCGCGGCGGTCGAGGCGCTCCGGCGAGCCGATCCGGTTCTGCGTCAGCTGATCGACGAGGTCGGCCCGCTCGACGACTTCTTCGCCGGCCGGCCTACCGACCACTACGCGGTCCTCGTGCGCTCGATCGTGGGGCAGCAGCTCTCGACCCGATCGGCGGCCGCGATCTACGGGCGGCTGCTCGAACGGTTCGATGGGCACCCGCCGACGCCCGAGCAGGTGCTCGCGGATGACCCGGACGAGCTCCGGACCTCGGTCGGGCTCAGCCACGCCAAGGTCAAGTACCTGCGGTCGCTGGCCGAGCACGTGTCGGACGGCTCGCTCGAGCTGGACCGGTTGGCTGACCTAACCGACGAGGAGGTGACCGCGGCTTTGACTGCGGTCAGCGGGATCGGGCCGTGGAGCGCCCAGCTGTTCCTGATGATCCATCTCCGGCGACCGGACGTCCTGGTCTCCGGCGATCTCGGCATCCGCCGCGCGGTGATGATCCGCTACGGCCTGCCGGCGATGCCCACTCCGGCCGAGGTCGACGCGATCGGCGAGCGGTGGCGCCCGTACCGAACGCTGGCGTCGATGTACCTGTGGCGATCACTCCGCACCGGGCCGGTTTGAGGCCGGCGTGCGCGGCCGCCGGCTACGTCGAGGAGAGCGGCGCCGATTCCACACCGTGCCCCCAGGCTAGGTTCCGTCGTCACCCCCCGGTGAACCATCCATGGTCACCTGGCTTCGCGAGATCTCTCGAGATGCCGACGCCGCTCTCCGATCTGACGCGCAACAAACCTGCCAGAACCTCGACAAGGAGTCAATCCCTCAGGACAATCGTTGTAGTGGCGTCCGCGGAAGCACTCGTACGAACGTCCAGGCCCCGATACACCGGCGATTGGTCGGTTTGGCCCCGCGGCCGTCCCTCGGACCTCCATGTCCGAGGCCAACGGCCTTCGAGAGGAGCCTCACTCGCGTTAGCGGCAGCTTTGGCCGTGCGATACGGGCTGGGGGCTCTCCCCTCCACGAACCAGCCGGCTCCGAGACGCTGCGTGGCCCGTATGCTCAGCCGGTCCGGGGCAAGTCAGTCTCTCGCCCGCGGTCGGATCGTTCAATGGTGGCGCCGGCGTTTGGTTGCTAACCAACCGCGGAAATTGCGAGGTGCAAGAGTCCCGGAACCGCCTATGCGGTCGCCGGTTCCCGCGGATAAGCATCTCCCGGGTGCTTATGGCCCGGACGTGCCGGGGGCGAGGGCGGTTTGCACGTGGGCGCGCCGCCGCGCACGTTTCGGCGCGCACCTTGATGGCCGCGCGCGTGTCGTCCGCGCGATTCACCGACGCGGGGGTTGCCGGCGCCGGGCGGCACGACTCAGACGGCTGAGACTTCTTCTTCCTCGGCGACCCGGAACGACGAACCGCAGCCACAGGCGGCGATCACGTTCGGGTTCTCCACCTTGAAGCCGGCGCCCTGGAGGCCATCGACGAAGTCGATCACCGAGCCCCTGACGTAGGGGAGGCTGGGCTGGTCGACCAGTAGGCGGATGCCCTTGTCCTGGAACACGACGTCATCCGAGCGCTGCTCGTCGAAGGCGAGCGCGTACTGGAAGCCGGAGCAACCGCCACCGCGGACGCCGACGCGCAGTCCGGCCGTGTCGGCCACGGCGCTCTGGGAGGCGAGAAACTCGCGAACCTTCTCAGCGCCCTTGTCGGTCAGTGTGATCATTGAGTCCATAATCGGCTCTTGCTTCACGAAGTATAGCGATGAGCTCGGGCCCGCTACGCTAAGGGACCATGTCAGCCAGTGGAGCAGCAGCCACCCCCGAGGAGCTGAAGCAGCGGATCGAGGCCGGGATACCCGGCGCCAGCGCCGCGGTGACCGGAGACGGGCACCACTTCGACGCGGTCGTGACGGCGCCGGCGTTCGCCGGACTGTCCCGGATCGCTCAGCACCGGCTCGTCTACGACGTGTTCGGGCCGGAGGTCGGGGACCGCATCCACGCACTGTCGATCCAGACCCGGACTTCGGAAACGGAGAGCATCACATGAGCGACGAGAGCACCAACCCGATGCGCGAGCAGATCCAGGCCGCGATCGAGGAGAACCCCGTGATCCTGTTCATGAAGGGCACCCCGGACCAGCCGATGTGCGGCTTCTCGGCCCGCACCGTGGCGATTCTCCAGTCGGTCGGCCAGCCGTTCGCGGCGGTCAACATCCTGCCCGACCCGCGGATCCGTCAGGAGCTCTCGACGCTCTCGAACTGGCCCACGATCCCGCAGCTGTTCATCGACGGCGAGTTCGTCGGCGGCTGCGACATCGTCTCCGAGATGTACCAGTCGGGCGAGCTGCAGCAGGCCCTCGGCCTGGAAGCCGGCGACGCCGATGAGGCCGAGACGGCGCCCGGGCCGCAGCAGGCCGAGCCCGCGCCGCTCACGATCGAGAACCGGCTGTAGCCGCGCGCCCCGGCTACCGGGGCGCCACCACGAACGACAGCACCGTCCGGCCGGTGATCAGCAGCGCGCGGTTTCGATACAACGGCCGCTTGATGTGCCCCGGCAGGTTCGCGTACAGCCCGTCGTAGGCGGGGATCGCGGCGATGAACGCGCGCAGCTCGGCGAGCGAGGAGATCGCGAACGAGCTCGGCGTCGACCCCTCGGAGGAGGAGCTCGAGATCACGCTGGCGAGGGCGTCCGCCAGGCTCTGGCTGCCGGGGGACGGCTGCGCCGGCCCGCTCGGTCCGTGGATGGTGATGAGCAGCGGCCCGCTCGCACGAGCGGGGATGCGGAATGGGAAGGTGAAGCTCCGCACCCGGCCGCGGAAGACCCGTGCGCGCAGTCGCACGCGGACGACCTGGCCGGCGTGGACGTGCCGCGGCGCATGCGCGCTGACGATCGCCGCCTCGGCGAGGCCCCGCTGCGCGTCGAGGCTGGCCGTCACGCGCCGCACGTGCAGCGCGGTGAAGTCGACCTGCTCGAGCACGCCGAACGCGGTGGCGACGTCGGCCGAGGACGCGTTGGCCAGCTCCGGCGGCATCGTCCCCGCATCGCCGGGCACGCCGGTGCCGACGTACCGATTGCAGAACCCGAGCGGGGCGCGGCTCTCGCGCAGGTAGATACGCAGGCACATCCGCCCCGACTCCTCGGCGGGGGGACCGTTGTAGATCTGCGTCGCCGCCTGGGCCACCTCGAGCGGTGCGACCGAGTCCACCTGGGAGGCGCCGAGCGGCAAGCCGATGTCGGTCTCGTCGGCGACGAGGGTGTTCAGCGCGATCGACGTCCCCGTGTCGAGGTCGTGCGCGGTCACGTCGACCGGGACGCTCGGCGGCGGCGCGCCGACCTCGCCGATCACCGCGTTCGGCGTGTCGCTCGAGAGGATGCCGACCGTGTGCCCGGGTAGGGCCAGCTTGTAGCTCGGTGCGACGGTCGGGTCCGGGTTGTTGACCACGTAGTAGACGTACGCGTCCTGGAGCAGCAGCGAGCGGCGGCCGGCCCCGTCGAGCTCGTGCCCGAACGCGTACACCGTTTGGCCATTGACGTAGGTGACCGTGCCGACCGCGCCGAGCGTGATCGCGCCCGACGAATAGCTCGCGCCCACGGAGGCCCCGGGGACCAGTGTCTGGACCGGGAAGCCGGCGGCGGTGCCGGTCGGGGCCGGCACGGCGAGGAGCACGCGCCCGGACCGCGCGGCGGCACGCTCCAGGACGCCGAACACCGATGGCGAGAGGCCGGCCACGGTCAGCGGCGCGAGCAGCGGCCTCGGCCGGACCGCGAGGCGCGGGGCCGACGACGGAGGAGCGACCGGCTCGCCCAGCATCTGCTCGATCGGCGTGACGAGCGCGACGTTGTTGCCGTACTGCCCGATCCCCTCGGAGATCGCGCCGGCGTTCTCCATCGTCCCGAACGCGTCGGGGCAGTAAACCGGCGAGCCCGAGAAGCCCTCGGCGATGCCGGTGGAGTCGACCGCCGGCCCGGACGCCTGGACGAGGATCCGGGCGCCCTCGCCCGGCGCCTGGACGATGTCGATCACGTGCACCGCGAACGACACAATCGTGGTGCCCTGGACGACGGTCTCGCCCGTGCAGTTCATCCCGGGCTGGACCGACGACAGCGGCATGATCGGACCGCCGTCGGCCGACGCCGCGGCAGCGGGCCCCAGAAGCCCGAGCAACAGGCAGAAGATGAGCAGTGGCAGACGCAACGCAGGCCCTGGTCGGATGTGGCGCGGCAGGCCCGTAAGGCGAGGCAAGGACGCCGAGCGGGCCGTCGCCGCGACCCGGCCGGTCCCTGGCAGGCGCGCGAGAGCATAACATCGCGCCATGTTCTCGATCCAGGCCCCCGGCCAGCGACTCGTCGCCTTACGGTACGAGCACGGGACGCTCTGGGCGATCGACCAGACCGAGCTCCCGGGGCGCGAGCGCGAGCTCGCCTTGCGCAGCGCCGACGAGGTCGCCGGCGCCATCCGTCGCCTCCAGATCCGCGGCGCGCCGCTGATCGGCGTGGCCGCCGCGTACGGCATCGCCATCGAACTGGCCCGCGACGCCGAAGCGCTGGCGCGGGCGTGTGAAACCCTGCGCGCCGCCCGACCCACGGCGGCCAACTTGTTCGCGGCGATCGACCGGGTTGAGCGGGCGGTCGGTGCGACCCCCGGCCGCAGCGCCGACGCCGCGGCGGTCGCGCTGAACGAGGCCCGAACCATCGAGGCCGAGGAAGAAGCCGCCAGCGACGCCATCGCCGCCCACGGCGCGGACCTGCTCGCCGACGCTCGGCGGATCCTCACCCACTGCAACACCGGCGCGCTCGCCGCTCCCGGCCGGGGCACCGCGCTGGCCGTGATCGCCGAGCTCGCCGTGCGCGGCCGGCTCGACCAGGTCATCGCCACCGAGTCGCGGCCGCTGCTCCAGGGCGCGCGGCTGACCGTGTACGAGCTGACCAAGCTCGAGATCCCGCACGAGCTGATCGTCGACTCGGCCGCAGCGGGCCTGATCGCCGGCGGCGCAGTGGACGCGGTGATCCTCGGCTGCGACCGGGTGGCGGCCAACGGAGACGTGGCCAACAAGGTCGGCACCTACGGGCTGGCGCTCGCGGCGCGCGCGGCCGGCATCCCGTTCGTGGTCGCCGGGCCCACCTCGACGATCGACCCCAACACCCCCACCGGCCGGGACATCACGATCGAGGAGCGCGACGCCGATGAGGTGCGCACCGCGGCGGGGCAGCTCCTCACCGTCCCGGGCACGCGCATCCGCAACCCGGCCTTCGACGTGACGCCCGCCGCACTCGTCACCGCACTGGTCACGGAGCGGGGGATCGTGCAGCCGCCGTTCGACCCATGAGGGTGGCGCGGTCGTTCGCCGCGGGCGACGTGCGGATCGAGGAGGCGCAGGACCCCGAGCCCGGCCCCGGCGAGGTCGTCTGCGCCGTGGAGGCCTGCGGGGTATGCGCCTCGGACGTTACCGACTGGTACGTCGCGCCACGGCTGCCCGCGGTGCTCGGGCACGAGCTGGTCGGAACGATCACCGCGGCCGCGGCAGACGCGAGCGCACCCCCCATCGGGACGCGGGTGGCGATCCACCACCACGCGCCGTGCGGCGAGTGCCGCCGGTGCCGGCGCGGCCACGAGACGCTGTGCGAGCGCTTCCGCGCCACGCGTCTGGATCCCGGGGGATTCGCCGAGAAGGTCCGAATCTCCCCGGAGCTGACCGCCGAGCTGCTCGAGCTCCCGGAGAGCCTCGACGCGCTGGCCGGCACGTTCGTCGAACCGCTGGCGTGCGTGCTGCGCGCCCAGGACCGCGCGGGGCTTCGGCCCGGGGACGCGCTCCTCGTCGTGGGCGCCGGCGTCAACGGGCTGCTCCAGATCGCGGCAGCGCACGTCCGCGGCGTCGAGGTGGTGTGGGTGCGCGAACCCAGCCCCGAGCGCCTCGAGCTGGCCGAGCGGTGGGGCGCCGAGCACCACGGCAACGAGTTCGTGGACGTGGCGATGGTGTGCACCCCCAAGCCCGACGCGATCGCCGCCGCGGCCCGCGCCACGGCACCCGGCGGCACGCTGTGCCTGTACGCGCCGCCCGCGCCGGGCGCGCCCCTGCCGCTCGACGGCTCGGACCTGTTCCTGCGGGAGTTGGCCGTCACCGCCAGCTACTCGGCCGGACCGGGCGACATGCTGGCCGCGCTCGATCTGATCGCCAAAGGCTGGATTGACCCGACCCCGCTCGTCTCGCACCGCCTCCCGCTTGACCAGACGGCCAAGGCGCTCGACCTCCAGCGGAGCGCCACCGCCCTGAAGGTCGTGGTCGAGCCGTGAAGGCCGCGCTGCTCTACGGCCCCGAGGACCTCCGGGTGCAGCGGATCCCCGACCCGGAGCCGTCGGACCGCACGGTCTTGGTCCAGGTCGAGGCAGCCACCACCTGCGGGACCGACGTGAAGATGTGGCGCCACGGGCATCGCGTGCTGCCGCCGTACCCGTGCGCGTTCGGCCACGAGACGGCGGGCGTCCGGACCGACACCGGCGAGCGGGTGCTGGTGTCCGACTCGGTCGCGTGTGGCGCGTGCCCGCCGTGCCGCGCCGGGCGCGCCCAGATCTGCCGGAACCCGGACTGGGTCCTCGGCGGGTTCGCGGAGTACCTCGCCGCGCCCGCGGCCGCCCTGCACCCGATCCCCCACGGACTGCCGTCGCACGCGGCGGCGATGGCCGAGCCGCTCGCCGCCGCGGTCCATGCGGTCGACCGCGCCGGCGACGCCCAAGACGTCGGGATCCTCGGCGGCGGCTCGATGGGCCTGATGCTGACCGCGCTCCTAGCCGCGCAAGGGCGCACCGTCACCCTCGCCGACCCGCATCCCGAGCGGCGAGCTCAAGCGCAAAAGCTCGGCGCGAGCGCAACCGAAGCCCTGACCGAGCACGACCTTGTCTTCGAGGCCGTCGGCCGGCCCGAGACCTGGCGCGCCGCGGTCGCGGCCGCCGCGGCCGGCGCGGTCGTGGTGCTCGTCGGCGGCTGCCCCCGAGGCAGCGAGGTGGCCTTCGATCCCGGCCCGCTCCACTACGACGAGCTCGAGCTGCGGGGCACCTTCCACCACGCGCCAGCTGAGGTCGATCGTGCCCTCGCGGCGCTCGCCGACGGCATTGTCCCCTGGGAGATGCTGCTCGGACCGACGATCTCCCTCGAGGAGCTGCCGAAAGCACTCGCCGCCGGAAACGCCGGCCCGGCCGTCAAGTCGGTGGTGGACCCGCGGAGGTAATTCGGGTCCGCCGGTACTCGAGGTACTCGACGATCCGCCGCGAGTCGCAGATCGCCTCCCCGTCGAGCACCAGCACTGGAACCCGGCGCTGCCCGGTGAGCGCCTCGACCTCGGGCCGGCGCGAGCGCCGCTGCGGCACGCGCACCTCCTCGAACGCGATCCCTTCGCGCGCCAGCGCCCGGGCGACCTTGCCGCACGGACAAAGCCAGTTGGTGGGCGTGGTACAGCGGTAGAGGGTGGCCAACGCGGGTCGACTGAACCGATCAGCGGCGATGCCGCCGCCGGCGCCCGCCAAAGACGAGCGAGCCGAGCGCGGCGATACCGCCGCCCAGGACGAACCCGGTGGCCGCCGCGCCGATCATCACGTCACGCTGGTGCTCGCGCAGCTGCGATCGCCAGTCCATGAGCTGGCCGACCTCGACGCGCAGCTTCTCGAGCGAGCTCCCGAGCTCCTGGCGGTTCCGCTCGATCGAGGCGCGGATCTCCTCCGGCGAGCGCGAGCGAGTGGCCATCAGCCCTCGACCCCGCTCTTCTCCACGACGGTTTCGCGGATCTGCTTGGCCTCCTCGATCGCCATCGTCGGCACCGGCGGCGCCCCCCGCTTGAAGAACCGCTGCGCGAAGACGAACGAGAGAATCGTCAGCACAGCGAGACCGCCCGTGACGATTGCGAACCCCTCCCAGATGTCGCCGGCGCCCTCGATCAGGACCGAGTCGAGCGCCCAGGCGATCGTGAGCAGCAGGAACACGAACGCGAACACGCCGAATAGTGCGCCCGCGAGCACCGACACCGTGCCCTTGCCGAGGCTGATGGCCTTGCGGCTGACCTCCGCCTTGGCTAGCTCGATCTCCTCCCGGACCAGCGTGCTGATCCGGTCGGAAACCTCCGTGACCGTGTTGACTAGTTTCTCGGGGGTGCCGTTGCTAGCGGGCAATGCGCTTGAGGATCAGGGCCAGGAGGAGGCCGCCGGCAAAGGCGGCTCCGGCCGCGACCTCCGGACGTTCGTTGGCGATCGCGGCCACGCGCTCCTGGATGGCCGAGCCGACGGCCGACGGCGGCTGCTGCCCAGCCGCGGCCGGGATGTCCTCCACGGTGTGCTGCTGGGTCTCGGTCTGGATGTCTTCGGTCACTCGGGCGGTTCTTCGCCGAACACGCGCATCCAGATGATGCTGGCGATGCGCGCCGATACGAGCGTCGCGAGCGCGCCGGTACCGGCGAGCAAGCCCGACCAGAGCAGGCGCTTCAACAGGGGACTCTCAGTCATCGTCGCGGATTCAATCAGACGGCGAGGCGACGCCCTCCGGTGAGGAGGTCGAGCCGCGCTCGAGGCCCCGGCAGATCGTCTCGACGATCATCGTCTTGGCGTCCTCGAGCTCATCGTCGTCGACCGCGTCTCGGTCGAAGATCCACCGGGTCAGGACCTGCTCGATCGACCCGTAGAAGGCGAGCGCCCCGAACTCGGGGGTGATCTCGGTCCGGAACAGCCCGTCGGCCTGGGCGCGGGCGACGATCCCGGCGATCTGCTCGTAGGCCTCGCGGATCTTGATCAGGTGCGTGCGCCCGAACGTGTTCGCCGCCCGCGTGACCTCGACCACGATCACCTTCATCAGTTCGGGCTCGTAGCGGTAGGAGTCGACGATGAAGCCGGCGATCGCGCTGAGCTTCTCGCGCGGGGCGCGGTGGCTGTGGTCCGCCTCGGCGATCGCCGCCAGCATCACGTTCCAGCGCTCGAGGAACAGCGTGTCGAGGATCTCGTCCTTGGAGGAGAAGTAGTGGTAGACGAGCCCGTAGGCGACGCCCGCCTCGTCGGCGATGTCCGACACCCGGCAGGTATGGAAGCCCTGGCGCGCGAACACGCGCATGGCGGCGTCGAGGATTATCCGGCGCTTGTCGGCGGCTGCCGGGCTCGGAGCCGCCATCAGATCTCGCAGCCATAGACGTCCGCCCGGCGGTGCGTCAGCGCCGGGATCCGGCGCCGCACGCTCTGCAGGGTGTCGAAATCGAGATCGGCGACGATCGCCGTCTCGACGTCGGACGCCTGGGCCAGGACCAGCCCCCAGGGGTCGATGATCATCGAGCGACCGCCGGCGCGGTGACCCGGCGGGTGGGCGCCGATCTGGTTCGGCGCGATCACGAAGCATTGGTTCTCGATCGCCCGGGCGCGCAGCAGCACCTCCCAGTGGTCGCGCGTGGTGGCCAGCGTGAACGCCGCGGGTACGGCGATCACGTACGCGCCGCGCAGGGCGAGCATCCGATAGAGCTCGGGAAAGCGAACGTCGTAACAGATGCTCATCCCCAGGCCGATCCCGCCGGGGAGCTCGGACACGACGACCTCGTCGCCCGCCTCCTCGTGGGCCGACTCGGCATACACGTCTCCGTCGACCTCCACGTCGAACATGTGCAGCTTGCGATACACGGCACGCACGACGCCGTCGGCGCCGACGTGGACGCTGGTGTTCGCCGCCTTCGCGCGTCCGTGGATCTCCTCGACGATCGAGCCCGCGACGAGATCGATCCCGAGCTCCCGCGCGGCTGACTTCGCCCACTCGATGCACCTGCCGTCGAGCGGCTCCGCCCCGGCGGTCATTTGCTCGTCGGTGCCGAGCACGCTCCACTTCTCGGGTAGCACGACCAGCTGAGCGCCGCGTGCCGCTGCCTCTCGCGTCAGGCGATCGGCCGTCTCCAGGTTGCGAGCGGTGTCCTCGGTGGCGTTAAGCTGAACGGCGGCGACGCGCACGGCGCGGGTGGGGCGGGGTTCTCCCTGGTCGATTGACCAGTCAGTCAGTGTATCCGACGCGTCCACGGGCGCGCCTCAGTGCTGCCAGCAGCAGCTTGGAGTGCATCGCGCCGATCAGCTCGCGCAGCGGCTCGGCGCCTGAGGAGATGATCTGCACCGCCCGATCGACGTCGACCGTGCCGGTCAGGCGGTCGAGCAGGACCCTGACCTCCTCCTCCACCAGTGGCTCGAGCGCCTCGCGATAGCGGAGCGTGTCGTACACCGTGAAGCCGATCGCCTCCTCGTACCCGCCGGCGCGGAACCGCGAGATCGCCTCGATGATCGCCACGTCGTCGCGGTCGTAGCCGCGAGCGTTGGGCGCCAGCACCGCGAGCTGCTCGAGGCGGTCGAGCACGTTCTGCGGCAGGTCGTAGGTCTCGCGGACCCTGGCCCGCGACACGCGACCGCTCTCGCCCGCCTCGATCGCGCGCTCGAGGATCCGGTCCTCCAGCTCGATCAGCCGCATCGTCCGTCCGGGGTCGGTGCCGATCAGCTCCCGGATCACCCGCAACGGCATGAACCGCTCCTCCTGCAGGCGCTTGATGAGCTGGACGCGCTCCACGTACTCCGGTGGGTAGTACGCCATGTTCCGCGAGGTGCGAACGACCTCGTCCTCGGAGCCGAGCAGGCCCTCGCGCAGGTAGTGCCTGATCGTGCCGGCGCTGACGCCCGAGCGCGCGGCCAGCTCGGAGATCCGCAGCAACCCGTTGCGCGCCGGCGCCGCCATCACGCCATGAAAGTGCCGCTCTGGATCGCGTCCGGAGGCCCGGCCACGGCTCCGTCGTCCAACATCGCGTCGACCTCGGCGCTCGAGTAACCGGCCTCGGACAGCACCTCACGCGTGTGCTCGCCGAGGCTCGGCCCGGGGGCGCGCGTGGGATCGCCGGGCGTGCGGCTCAGCTTGAACGGCAGCCCAAGCAGCCGCACCGGCTTCTCGGCCCCGGGCTGGTCGAGCTCGACCACCATCTCCCGCGCGGCGACCAGCTCGCTGTCGAGCGCCTCGTCGAGGCCCATCACCGGCTCCAGACAGCAGTCGTGCTCGGCGGCGAACGCGTGCCACTGCTCCCGGGTGCGCTCGGCGAAGATCTCGCACAGCGCGCGGTGCGCCTCCGACCCGGGCGGGTCGAATGCATGGTCCGCGAGGTCGTCGCGCGAGACGCCCCGGCAGAACTCCGCCCAGAACTTGGGCTCGAGCGCGCCCAGCGTCACGTAGCCGTCGGCGCAGGTGTAGGTGCGGTAACAGACGACGCCGCCGGCCAAGCGGAGCTCGCCGCGCCGCGGTACCGGCCCGCCGGCCAGCATCTCGGCGGCCAGCATGACCAGGAACGACAGCGAGCCGTCGAACATCGAGCAGTCGACGAGCTGTCCCTCGCCCGAGCGATCCCGCTCCCGCAGGGCGGTCAGGACACCGACCGCGGCCATCATCGCGCCGCCGCCCAGATCGGCGATCTGTACCGCCGAGGCGACCGGCGGCCCGTCCGCCTCGCCGCTCAGCCCGAGGATCCCGTTCAGGCCCAGGTAGTTGAGGTCGTGCCCGGAACGGTCGCGGGCCGGGCCGTCCTGGCCGTAGCCGGTGATCGCGCAGTAGACGAGGCGGGGATTCTCGCCGCGGAGCCGCTCATAGCCGACCCCCAGACGGTCCATCACCCCCGGTCGGAACGATTCGAGCAGCACGTCGGCGGTTCGCGCCAGGCGCAGCAGCACGTCCTTGCCGCCCGGCGACTTCAGATCGATCCTGACCGAGCGCTTGCCCCGGTTGAGCGACAGGAACAGCGCGCTGGCCGCGCTCGGATCGACCCCGTCGTACACCGGCGGCGCCCAGCGCACGTAATCGCCCAACCCGGTGTCCTCGACCTTCACGACGTCGGCGCCGAAGTCGGCCAGCAGCATCGAGCAGAACCCGCCGGGGAGCAGACGGGTGAGATCGAGGACCTTCAGCCCCTCAAGCGGCAGGCTCATGCGCTCCGATCCCGAGCAAGGCGCGCGCCTGCGCGACGGTGGCCGGACGCCGTCCGACCTCCTCGGTCAGCGTTCGCGCTGCGGCGATCAATTCACCGTTGGAGCGCGCCATCTCGCCGCGCGGGAGGTAGAAGTTGTCCTCGAGACCCACGCGGATCGACCCACCGAGCGTCAGCGCCGCCGCCACCAGCATCCACTGCTCTCGCCCGATGCCGATCACGCCCCAGTGGTGCTGACCCGGAGGCAGGTTGTCCGCCATCGCCGCCAGGTTGCGCGCGCTGGCCGGAACACCGCCGACCACCCCCATGACGAAATCGGCGTGCAACGGGGGTTCGAGCAAGCCCATGTCGAGCAGCGGCGCCAGCGAGCCCACGTGACCGACGTCGAAACACTCGTGCTCGGGTTTGATCTCCAGCCGGCGCATCGCCTCGAGCAGCTCGATGATCTCGTCGAACGGGTTGGTGAACACGAACTTGAACACGAAGTCCTTGCGGGTGCGCGAGTACTTGGCGTAATTCATCGAGCCCATGTTGAGCGCTGCCACCTCGGGGCGGCCCGCCTCGAGGTACGCGATCCGCTTGGCCACCGGCACCCCCACCGTGCCGGTCGAGAAGTTGATGATCGCGGCGTCGCCGATCTCGCCGACGATCGCGTCGCGGATCGCCACGAAGTCGTCGGCCTCGTAGCTCGGCGCCCCGTCCCGCGTGCGCGCGTGGATATGGATGTGCACGCCGCCCTCGTCGACGACCCGCCGCGCCTCGGCCGCGTACTCCTCGGGCGTGTAGGGAATCGCGGGGCACTGGTCGCGGTTGGCGATCGCGCCGCTGATCGCACACGTGATGACGACCGGGTCTTCGACGCTCATCAGACGGGCACGACCCCGGACCGCTTCCATGGACGGTCGACTCGCTTCCCCGCGGCCATCTCGAGCGCTCGGCAGATCGTCGGCCGCGTCTCCCGCGGGTCGATCACATCGTCGATCATGTCGTTGCCCGCCGCGACGTACACGTCGATGATCTCTCGGAAGTTGGCGATCAGCTCGGCGCGCTTGGCGGCGGGGTCCTCGGCCTGGAGCATCTGCTTGCGGAAGATGATCTCGACCGCGCCCTCGGCGCCCATCACGCTGATCTCGGCCGACGGCCAGGCCACGATCAGGTCCGGTTCATACGCCCGCCCGCACATCACGTAGTAGCCCGCCCCGTAGGCCTTGCGCAGCACCACCGTGACCTTGGGCACCGTCGCGTTGGCCGTCGCGTAGAGCATCTTGGCCCCGTGGCGGATGATCCCCGCCTGCTCGACCTTGGTTCCGACCATGAACCCGGGAACGTCCATCAGGTACACGAGCGGCAGGCCGTACGCGTTGCACAGGTTGATGAACCGGGCCGCTTTGTCGGCCGAGTCGTTGTCGAGGATCCCGCCGAGCTGGCGCGGCTGGTTGGCCACGATCCCGGCCGGCCGGCCGCCGAACCGCGCCAGGCACGTGATGATCGTCTTGGCCCACTGCGGCTTCAGGTCGAAGTAGACGCCGTCGTCCACGATCCGGCGGATGACCTCGTACATGTCGTAGGGCTTGCGATTCGAATCCGGGAGCACGTCGAGCAACTCCTCGTCGCGTCGGTCGACCGGGTCGCCGGTCGGCCTGACCGGTGGCGCCTGCTCGCAGTGCTGGGGGAAGTAGCTCAGGTAGTCCTTGATCGCCTCGATGCACGCGGGGTCCGATTCCACCTCGAGGTCGCCGACTCCCGACTTGCGGCAGTGCACGCGCGAACCCCCCAGTTCCTCCTGGGTGACATCCTCGCCCACCGCCGCCCGGACCAGGTGCGGCCCGGCCAGCGCCATCGAGCCGCGGCCGCGCACCATCGGGACGAAATCGGCCAGCCCCGGGATGTACGCGGTCCCCGCGGCGCACGGCCCCATCAGAGCGGCTACCTGCGGCACCACGCCGGAGGCGACCACCTCCTCGCGGAATAGGTGCCCGGACCCCGCGAACAGCGAACCCACCGCCTCCTGGATGCGGGCGCCGGCCGAGTCGAGCAGCCAGATCATCGGAATCCGCTTGGTCAGCGCCAGCTCGCGCAGCCGCGCCACCTTGAGCTCGCCGGTCATCCCCATCGACCCGGCCATCACCGTGAAGTCGTACGCGGCCACTGCGGCGAGCCGGCCGTCGACCTTCCCGTAACCGGTGACGACGCCGTCGGCCGGAGCCTCGCGCCCGTCCATGGCCCGCTGGGAGAAGTGCGGCCGGCCGTGGATCCCGAGCTCGACGAACGTGCCGGCGTCGATCAGCAGGTCGACGCGCTCGCGCGCGGTCAGCTTCTCGGCCGCGTGCTGCGCTGCCACCTTGTCCGGACCGCCGCCCTGCTTGATCCGCTCCCGGCGCTCGCGCAGGTCCTCGGCGAGCGGGCGCAGCAGGCTGGTCGGTGCGTCGGTGGCCACGGGTCGAGCGCTCCTAGCCGAACGGAAGTCCCTCGAAGCTCGTCGGCGGCCCCGACTGCCACTTCGGGAACGGCCCGTATGGCTGGTCGGCGGTTTCCTCCTCGACGCCAGCTCCGTGCCGGAGCGCTGCCTCCGAGCGCGTGTAGACGGCGCTGCCGCGGTGCTGCCGGGCGCCGGCCATGAAGATCACGCATGGGCCCACGCCGGCGCCGACGAAGATGTGCTCGGTACCGGCCGGGCAGTGCAGGAAGTCCCAGGCGCGCAGCCGCCGCTCCTCCCCCTCGACGATCGCAATGCACTCGCCGGCCAGGACGAGGAAGTCCTCCTGGTCGTCCTCGCGGTGGTAGAGCCCGTTGGGCTGGCCCGGGCGCAGCACGTGGATCGTGTATCCGACCTGCGGGAAGGTCACGGCGTCGCCCTCGAGCACACACGCGTCGCCGAAGTACTCGTTGTTCACCCAGGCGGCATCGGCTACGCCCACGACGAACCAACCCTCCTCGGCTGGGGCCAGCCCGTATTCGGTCTGCTCGAGCCGGGCCTCGTTCATCGGCCCTTCCATTCCGGCTCGCGCTTTTCGAAGAAGGCCCTGACTCCCTCCTGGATGTCCTCGGTCGAGAAGGCGATGGTGAGCTGGGCGCGCAGGAAGTCGAGCGCGTCGAGGAACGCCATGTCCTGCTGGCGGAACATCGCGTCCTTGCCCAGCCGCATGATCAGCGGCGACTTCGCGGCGAGCTTCTCGGCCCAGTCGCGCACGCCGGTCTCGAACTCCTCGGGCGAGAAGACCTTGTTCACGATCCCGATCCGCTCGGCCTCGGCCGCCGAGATCCGCTCGCCGAGCAGGAGCAGCTCGTTGGTCTTCTTGCGCGGGACGTTGCGGTAGATCAGCGCCATGATCATGAACGGGAACACCCCGACGTTGATCTCAGGCGTCCCGAACTGAGCCCCCTCGCGCGCGAGGATCAGATCGCACGCGAGCGCGACGCCGAGCGCGCCGGCCAGCACGTGACCGTTCGCCGCGCAGACCGTCGGCTTGCCGAGCTCGCCGATGGTGCGGAACAGCCGAGGGAAGCGCGTCGTCCCGAAATGCTTCTCCACCAGCGTCGTATCCCCGGCGAAGCCTCCCAGGTTGGCGCCGGCCGAGAAGATCCGCTCGTGGGTAGAGGTCAGCACGACGCACCGCACGTCGGCGTCGGCACGGGCCTCTTCGAGCGCCGCGATCAGATCGTCGAGCAGCTCGTCGGACAGCGCGTTGCGCGTGTCGGGCTGGTCGAGCGCGATCGTCGCCACGCCCGTGTCGGCCTTCTCGTAGCGGAGCGTGCCGTACGGCATCGCCGGCAAGCCTACTCCACAAAGTGAGAAGTAGTTAGTCCCACTGTTTACTTCCGGGCGCCGCTCAGGTAGCGTCCGGGCGATGGCCACCGCAGACGTCCTCAAGCCCGACTTCGCCACCCGCCGGAGTCACTTCATCTTCACCGACGACCACGATCAGCTGCGCGACTCGATCCGCCGCTTCGTGATCAAGGAACTCCAGCCTCACGCCGAGGAGTGGGAGGAGAGCACCTTCCCCGACTGGGTGTTCGAGCGGATGGGCGAGCTCGGCTTCCTCGGGCTGGACAAGCCGATGCAGTACGGCGGGCAGGGTGGCGACTACTACACCACGCTGGTCCTGGCCGAGGAGCTGGTGCACGCGCACTGCGGCGGGCTCGGCATGGGCGTCGCCGTCCAGACCGACATGACGATCCCCCCGATTCTCAAGTTCGGGACCGAGGCGCAGAAGCAGGAGTGGGCCGTGCCGGCCATCGCCGGCCGCAAGATCCTGTGCCTGGGCATCACCGAGCCCGACGCCGGCTCGGACGTGGCCGGGATCAAGACACGCGCGGTGTACGACGAGGCGACCGACGAGTACGTGATCAACGGCTCGAAGACGTTCATCACCAACGGCCACCGGGCCCACGCGATCGTGCTGGTGACGAAGACCGGGGTGGGCGGGACCGAATCAATTCACGACGGGTTCACGCTGTTGCTCGTGCCGATGGACTCACCCGGCGTGATCCGAGAGAAGCGCCTGCAGAAGCTCGGCATGCACGCATCCGACACCGCGCTGCTGGCCTTCCAGGACGTGCGGGTGCCGCAGTCCGCGGTGCTGGGGCAGGTCGGCAAGGGCTTCTACCACATCATGTGGGAACTCCAGGGCGAGCGGCTCATCGGCGCGGCGGGCTCGGTGGCGGGTGCCCAGCACGTGTTCGATCGCACCCTGGTCTACGCGAAGGAGCGGACCGCGTTTGGCCGCGCGATCGGACACTTCCAGGCCATCCGCCACAAGTTCGCCGAGATGGCGACCAAGATCGAGACGGCGCGGCAGATGGTCTACACGACCGCCTGGCGCTTTCAGAACGGCGAGTACCCCGTCCGCGAGATCACCATGGCCAAGCTGTACGCGGCGCGGATCGCGGTGGAGGTGGCCGACGAGTGCATCCAGATCCACGGCGGGAACGGCTACATGAAGGAGTACGGCATCGAGCGCTCCTGGCGCGACCTGCGCCTGAACCGGATCGGTGCCGGCAGCGACGAGATCATGCTCGAGGTGATCGGCCGCTCCTACGGGCTGTAGTGCACTGACGAGCCAGGCCCGCCTCGCGCCGATGGGACGCGAGACGGGCCTGGGCTCGACGGAGGGTTGGGTGCGGGTTACCGCATGCGGTTGGGATCGATGTAGATGTCGTCGATCTGCGAGGAGCCGGTGAGCGCGGTGAAGCGCAGCGCCACCTGAGGAGTTGTGCCGGTGAGCAGACCGTTGACGACGCCCTGCAGCGCGGACAGCGTGAGCATGTTCGCCGTCGGCGCCCAGCCGCCGCTCAGGAGCACAGCTCCAATCGGCACCGCGACCGGACCGACGAGCGGCTCCTTGTAGACGATCGACACGGCGACCGTCGACAGCAGCCCGTTGTTCCGGGCGAACAACCGGAACGTGGGATAGGCGAAGTCGACGCACGTGTACGGCGACTGCACGCTCGAACCGGCCGGCAGGTAGATGGACGACTTACCGACCTTCCCGGTCGCGCCAAACGGCTCGCTCCCGGATACTCGCGCGGCCTTGCCGGACAGGGTCCATCCCGCCAGGCTGCCCTCGAAGTCGCCACCCGGGACGAGCTTGTAGGAGTTGCTGTCGCCGAACTGCGCGAACGGCTGCGTCAGCGCGGCGTTGTCGCACGGATCGGTGCTGATCAGCGCGGCTTTCGCGGAGGCGGCAGGGAGAACGGCAAGCGCGAGCCCGCCGAGCAAACCAACCAGAAGCAGGCGGCGGCGGGGCGGATTCAGGGACGCAATAGAACTGAACAAGTAGAGCCCTCCTTGGCTTTACTGGCAGCCGAGCCATCTCACCCGACGTGAGACCTCTGGCTTTGCGTCCCCGGCTCACGCCAGGTTTGCCCTTTTCAGTTGGGTTTCGTATTGGTCTGATCGGGGCGTCGCAGGTAGCGCCGGAGGGGTCGGCCGAAATCTCGACATCTGTACGAGAAATCGGCAGGTTTTGGCCGGATTGCTAAGGCGCGGCAGGTGTTGCATCGATACGTCTCGGACATGTCATTCGAGCCAAGCTTCGAGGATCAGGAGCTGCTGGCCGAGACGGTCGAGCGTGACAGCGCGCACATGACCCGGCGTGAACTCACCGCCGGGGCCCTCGTCGCCGCCGCATTCGCTGCGTCCGTCCTCGGGCTTTGGCTGCTGCGTCCGCCGCACTCCTTCTCGCTCGTGCCCGCCGCGCTGTGCTTCGCAGTGCTGGTGCTGTCGATGCTCGTGCGGTTCGACACGCCGTTCGGCTTCACCGACGCGACCCAGCTCGGCTTCGTGCCGTTGCTGTTCGCGCTGCCGCTCGCCCTCGTCCCGATCGCGGTCGCGCTCGCGCTCGCCATCACGTGGCTGCCCGAGGTGCGGACCGGCGAGCTGCGACCGGCGCGGTTGGTGCAGATACCGTGGAACTCGTTCTTCGCGGTGGGTCCCGTCGCGGTGTTCGCCCTCGCCGGGGTTGTGCCCCAGCACGCCGGACCGTTCATCCTGGCCGGCGCGCTGGCCGCCCAGTTCCTGGTCGATCTGATCGTCTCCGGCGTGTACCGCCTGAGCGTGCGAGGCGTCGCGGTGTCGGTCGGCTTCCGGGCGGACTGGGTCTACCTGATCGACACGGCCCTCTCCTGCATAGCGCTGGTCGTCGCGGAGGACATTCACCGCGCGCCGTTCGTCGTACTCGCACTGGCACCGCTGCTCGGCCTGCTTGCCGTGTTCGCGCGGGAGCGCCACCAGCGCCTGCAGAGCATGCTCGAGCTCTCGAGCGCCTACCGCGGGACCGCGCTCGTGCTCGGCGACGTGATCGAGGCCGACGACGGCTACACCGGCGAGCACTGCAAGAGCGTCGTGACCCTGTGCCTCGAGCTGGCCGAGCATCTCGGCCTCAGCCCCGAGCGCCGGCGCAACCTCGAGTTCGCCGCGCTGTTGCACGACGTGGGCAAGATCGCCATCCCCAAGGAGATCATCAACAAGCCCGGCAAGCTCGACCCGCACGAGTGGACGATCATCAAGACCCATACGCTCGAGGGGCAGAAGATGCTCGATCGCGTCGGCGGGTTCATGCGCCAGGTCGGGCTGATCGTCCGCTCCCACCACGAACGCTGGGATGGCAGTGGTTACCCCGACGGCGTGGCCGGCGAGCAGATCCCGCTCGAGGCGCGGATCATCGCCTGCTGCGACACCTGGAACGCGATGCGCACCGACCGTCCGTATCGCAACGCGCTCTCGGCCGAGGTCGCCGTCGCCGAGCTACTCGGCAACGCCGGCAAGCAGTTCGACCCGCACCTGGTCGACACGTTCATCCGGATGGTCGCGCCGGCCGAAGCCGCGGGCGCCGTCGCACCTGCGCCCGCCCCGGCGCCGACCGTCCGCGCGCCCGCCGCCCTGATTCCGGGCTCAGCCAAGTCCTAGCCGGCGCAGTGGGGCGCGCCTTGAGCGCGACCTCACTATCTTTCCCTATTGCTACCTATTTCCGAAGCACCGTTTTGCGGTGCGATTTCTGTTAAGCTAGCGCTGCTCCGGAGGTCTGCCCCCGTTCCGGAGGTCCGGTCCCGCTCGCCCGACGAGCGGGCGATTCAGACGAGCCGCAACGGCACGGCGAAATATCCGATGACCGTGACCCTGACATCGAGCACTGGTGCGAAGATCCTCGTGTGGCGCGAGAAGGACATGTTTGCCGCTCTCCGTGCCGGCGGGACCGAGGAGGCCCAGATCTGCCTGGGCATCGACCTGTTCGAGGTGATCGCGGAACTGGCCGGTCTCGATCTCGACGACGAGGATCAGTCCGAGGAGGCAACGCGCCTCGCCACCGACGCGCGGCATCGGCTGGCCTCGATGCCGAGCCATCGCCGCCCGTGACGCCGGCCGGGCGCGCCGCGACGGCAAATCGGGGTAACGGTCTGTCCTGATGGACTCCGTCCGCGGACAGCTGCTGGTCGCCGGGCCGGCGCTGCTGGATCACAACTTCTGGCGCACGGTTGTGCTCGTGGTCGAGCACAACGACGAAGGGGCGCTCGGGCTGGTCCTCAACCGCCCCTCCGAGACCAGCGTCGCCGACGCCGTCCCGCAGCTCGAGACGCTGCTGGATCCCCAGGAGCGCCTGTTCATCGGCGGCCCGGTCCAGCCCTCGTCGGTCATCGTTCTGGCCGAGTTCGAGGACGCCACCGACGCCGCGCTGATCGCGTTCGACGACGTCGGGGTGCTCGGCACGGGACCGTCGTCCGACGAGCTGAGCGCTGGGGTGAGGTCCGGCCGGGCGTTTCTCGGGCACGCCGGATGGGGGCCGGGCCAGCTCGACGGAGAGCTCGAGCGCGGCGACTGGATCCTCGAGCCGGCCAGGCTCCAGGACGCCTTCTCGGCCGACCCGAAGGGACTGTGGCCTGAGGTGCTGACCCGCAAGGGTGGCAGCTACGCCCTGGTGGCGCGCATGCCGGCCGACCCGTCGATGAATTAGACGGTCCGGGCGCCTGAGCAGACGCGCCCGGGGCATCTACGATCAGGCCATAGCGCACGATCATTCACACGGGCACGGGCACGCACACGTAAATCGCGACACCGACGTGCGCTCGCTCGTGCTGGCGCTGATCCTGATCCTCGCCTTCATGGCCGTCGAGATCGTGGCCGGCGTGCTCGCCTCGTCGCTGGCCCTGCTGTCCGACGCCGGCCACATGCTGACCGACGCCGCCGCGCTGGCGCTGGCGCTCGCGGCGGCCCGGCTCGCCGCCCGGCCCGCGTTCGGGTCCATGACCTACGGCCTCGGTCGGGCCGAGATCCTGAGCGCCCAGGCCAACGGGCTCACGCTGCTCGTGCTCGCCGGCCTGATCACCTACGGCGCAATCGTGCACCTGGTCTCCCCGCCCGAGGTCCGCGCCGGCATCGTGCTGGCCGTCGCCCTGGCCGGGATCCCGATCAACGTCGTGGCGGTGCGGATCCTGTCCGGCGGCGGCGAGCGCGAGCGGAGCCTGAACGTGGAGGGCTCCTACCGGCACCTGCTGACCGACCTCTACGGCTTCATCGCCACCGCGATCGCCGCGGCCGTGATCCTCGCCACCGGGTTCAACCGGGCCGACGCGATCGCATCCCTGTTCATCGCCGGGCTGATGCTCAAGGCCGCCTACGACCTGCTCAAGGCGTCCGGGCGGGTGTTCATGGAGGCCGCACCGGCTGGCCTGGATCCGAACGAGATCGGCCGCACCCTGGTCCGGCAGCCGGGTGTGGTCGAGGTCCACGACCTACACGTCTGGGAGGTCACCTCGGGCTTTCCCGCGCTGTCGGCGCACGTCGTGGTGCGCGCCGGCGACGACTGCCACGAGCTGCGCCGGTCCCTGCAGGGGCTGCTCGAGGACCGCTTCGACATCCACCACACCACGCTCCAGGTCGATCACGAGGCGGCTCCGCTGCAGATCGACGTACCGGCGCCCGGCGAGCCTCAAGGCGAGCGGCGGTAGACTCGCCGCCCATGACGGTCGCGCGGTCAGGACCTGCTCGATGAAGGTCGTCAAGCCCGGTCCCGACCGGGACGTGCCCCGGGGAGTGGTGGGCGGGAGCGAGATCTCCCAGGCCTCGACCGGCGCGGCGAACATCTACATGGCCGTGTTCCGCGTGCCGCCCGGCGCGCAGTCGCGCCCGCACTACCACGAGGGCTGCGAGAGCGCCGTGTACATGCTGTCCGGCTCGCTCCGGGTCAAGTGGGGCGACCGCCTCGAGCACGAACTGGTGCTCGAGCCGCGCGACCTGGTCTACGTCCCGCCCCGTGAGACGCACCTGCTGGAGAACGTGTCCGACACCGAGCCCGCCGAATACGTGGTCGCGCGCGACTCGCCGCTCGAGGACGCCGTTATCGTCCCCTGGGCCGAGGCCCCGGACGAGAGCCTGCCGGGCTAATAGCGGGTCTCAGCCCCGGGGTCGAGCACGACGACGTTCCCGTCGTCGAGCACGATCAGCCCTCCGTAGGGCAGCGCGGCGCCCGCCTGCGCCGGCCCGCGCAGCAGCGCCGCCTTGCTGAGCGCCTCGGCATCGATCGCGGTCGGCGCCAGCGCGGTGACCTGGACGACGCCGGTGAACGCCGGCCGGCCGGTGGCCGGGTCGAGCAGGTGATGCGCCACCCCGCCATCGGTCGCGGTCCAGCTCCGCTTGCCGATCCCGCTCGTCGCCACGCCGCCGGAGCGCAGCGTGAACGTGTGGAGGATCGCATCGTCGAACGGGCTGGCCACGTGCACCTCGCGCGCCGGCGCCTCCATCCCGCCCAGCCGCAGATCGCCGGCGCACTCGACCACGACCGCGGCGAGACCGGCCAACCGCGCGGCGAGCTCGTCGGCGAACACGCCCTTGGCGATTCCGCCCGGGTCGATGCGCACCCCCGGCGGGCGCGTCACCGTGCCGGTGCGCCGGTCGGTCAGCACGAGCCGCCAGTTCGCGTCGGGCGACGGGCGCCCCGGCCTGCGCGCCGGCGCACGCGTCAGCGCGTCCGCCAGCGGCAGGCCGTCACCCTCGAAGTGCGAGCCATAGCCGGCTTGCTCGATCTCGGCCAGGAGCGTCGGATCGACCAGCCCGCCGGTGGCCGCCGCGGCCTGGACGGCGGCCTCGACCACGCGCCGCATCATCGGGCTGACCGGCACGGTCTCGCGCGGGTCCTCGTTCAGCCGGGTCAGCTCGCTGTCGGGCTCAAAGCGCGAGAACTGCTCGTGCCAGTCGCGCAGGCGCCGGCGCGCCAGCGCCACCCCGCGGGCCGCCTGGTCCGCGTTCGCGTCAGCCACGATCACCGTGCAACGGGAGCCGAAGCACGCGAACGTGTCGCGCTGTTCGATCGGCGGTGCCAGGGTGGCGCTCATGACTGGCTCGTGGTCACGCTGCTCACCGATCCGCCACTGGAGGTGCCGCTCGAGGACGACGTGGACCCGCTCGACTGGACGGTGGACGTGGTTGCGCCGGAGCTGCTTGTGGTCACCGGATTCGACGCGACGGTGGTGGCCGAGGAAGAGGAAGTCGCGGCGGACTTCTTGGCCAGGGCCGGATCGTGCCCGGAGACGAGCACGACGGCGATCAGCAACCAGGCGGCGACGAACAGCGCCACCGACCCGGCCACGATCCGCCGGCGGATGCTCCGCGCGCGGGCAACTCGCGCGCTTCTCAGCGCCTGCCCGCGAGCGCGGGCGGCGTCGGCGTTGGTGTCAGTCATTTCGTGTACCTCGGTATCGGTCTGATTGGGGGTTGAAGCGTCGCGATGAAGCTTCGGGCCCTCCCGTATCAACCGCGTGAGGGCCGGCTAAGAGGTGCGTAGGAGCGAATCGGAGGCGCCGAGCTCGAGCGAGCAGCCGCTGAAGTACTCCCCCGCCGGCGAGACGAGGAAGCTGACCAGCTCGGCGAGCTCCGCGCCGCTGGTCCGGGCTCCCGGTGCGAGCGCGACCGTCGTCACCCCGTAGCGGGCCCACTCCACCGACAGCGTCCTCGCCAGGTTCTCGAGCGCCGCGCGGGCCGCACAGGCGAACGACCCGCCGCCCGGACGCGGCGCGATCAGAACGACCTTCCCCGCGCCGGCCGGGATCAGCGCGCCCGTCGCCACGCCCCGGGTGGCGATCCATGCCTCCTCGAGCGCCAGCTGAAGACGCGCCTGGCCTCCGTCCGCAAACGCCGGCCCGGAGTCGTAGACCAGCGCGTGCAGCGGCCCCGCACCCGCGGCCCAGTCCTTCACGCCGTCCTCGCCGAGCACGAGGTCGACCTCGTGCACGCGGGCGCCGAGGTCGGCCAGCGAGCGAGCGACGGCGGGCGCCGGCCCGCCGGCCAGCGCGATCGCACGGCCATCGAGAAGGCCTGGACGGAGCACTGTCACCGGCCGCACACCGTACCCGGTGACGCGACCGCGATCGGACAGTAGGATCGTGTCCCGACTCGAGGAAAGGGAGCTAGAAGCGATGCTGTCCTACGCACACGGCGCCTACCCGGAGCCGCTGCTCGGCGAGACGATCGGCCGCAACCTCGACCGCACGATCGCCCGCGTCCCGGACGCCGACGCGCTCGTGTCCTTCCACCAGGGGCTCCGGTACACCTACGCCGAGTTCGGGGCGGCCGTCGACCGGCTGGCCTGCGGGTTGCTGGCCGCGGGCCTCGAGAAAGGGGACCGGATCGGCGTCTGGGGGCCGAACCGAGCCGAGTGGACCCTGGTGCAATACGCCACCGCCAAGGCCGGCGTGATCCTCGTGAACATCAACCCCGCGTACCGCCTGAGCGAGCTGCAGTACGCGCTCGCGCAGTCGGGCTGCCGCTGGCTCATCTGCACCCAGGAGCTCAAGGGCTCCGATTTCGTCGCGATGGTCGATCAGGTCCGCCCCGACCTGCCGCAGCTGGAGCGCGCCGTGTTCTTCGAGACACCCGAGTGGGAGGTGCTCGCGTCGGGCGACGGCTTCACCGGCGATCTGCGCGCGCACGGGGACGAGCTCGACTTCGACGACCCCATCAACATCCAGTACACCAGCGGCACCACGGGCTTCCCCAAGGGCGCGACGCTCACCCACCACAACATCCTCAACAACGGGCACTTCGTGGGTGCGCTGCTTGGGTACACCGAGCGCGACCGCGTGTGCATACCGGTCCCGCTGTACCACTGCTTCGGCATGGTCCTGGGAAACCTCGCCGCCACCGCCCACGGTGCGTGCATGGTCTATCCCGCCGAGGTGTTCGATCCGGTGGCCACGCTGCAGGCGTGCTCGGAGGAGCGCTGCACGAGCGTGTACGGCGTGCCGACGATGTTCATCGCCGAGCTGGGCCACGAGCGCTTCTCGGAGTTCGACTACGGCTCGCTCCGAACCGGGATCATGGCCGGCTCGCCGTGTCCGATCGAGGTGATGAAACGTGTGAGCGCGGAGATGGGCATCGCCGAGATGAGCATTGCCTTCGGGATGACGGAGACCTCGCCGGTCACGTGCCAGACCCTCCGCGACGAGACGCTCGAGAACCGTTGCGCCACCGTCGGCCAGGTTCACCCGCACGTCGAGATCAAGATCGTCGACCCCGAGACGGGCCAGACCGTCCCGCGCGGCGAGCCGGGCGAGTTCCTCGCACGCGGGTATGTGGTGATGCAGGGCTACTGGAACGACCCCGAGCGCACGGCCGACGCGATCGACGCACAGCGCTGGATGCACACCGGCGATCTGGCCACCATGGACGAGGCTGGGCTCGTGCGGATCGTCGGTCGGATCAAGGACATGGTCATCCGCGGCGGCGAGAACGTCTATCCGCGCGAGATCGAGGAGTTCCTCTACACCCATCCGTCGATCGCCGACGTCCAGGTGATCGGCGTGCCCGACAAGCGCTACGGCGAGGAGCTGATGGCCTGGGTCATCCTCCGCCCCGGCGCCGCGCCGAACGAGGACGAGGTCAAGCAGTTCTGCAAGGGACAGATAGCCCACTTCAAAATCCCGCGCTACGTGAAGTTCGTCGACGCCTATCCGATGACCGTGACCGGCAAGGTTCAGAAGTTCAAGATGCGCGAACTCGCCACCGAGGAGCTCGGCCTCGGCGAGGCCGCCGCGATCGCCACGGCCTGAGGCGGGCGGCGCGGCTCCCACGTCGGCGCGCCCTGGGCGTGTTAGCCCGGGTCACCGCCCGGACACGGTTGGGAAGAAACTGGGTCTATAGACCCAGAAACATCCCACGCGCCGCCGCCGCCGGCGACGGGTCGGCCGACCTAGGCCGCCGCGGCGACGGGTCGGCCGACATAGGCCGCCGCGGCGACGGGTCGGCCGACCTAGGCCGCCGCGCCGGCGCTACCAGCCGACCCGCGTAGCTGCGCCCGCGCCGCCCGTCGCGCACCGCTCCGCCCCACCCGCGCGAGCTCCTCGTGCAGCTCGCGGACCCGCCCGAGGATGTAGTCGGCCGCAACCTGCTGCTGCTCGCGCGTCGAGTGCTGCACCGCCTCGAACCTGAACGGCTCGCCGTACTGGACGGTCACCTTGGGGAACTGCAGCCGCTTCCAGTTACGTACCTGGTAGGACCCGAGGATCGCGACCGGGACCACCGGCACCCCGGCCTCGAGTGCCAGGCGCCCGATCCCGGGGCGCGCCTCGTCCGCGATCTTGCCGGTCCGCGAGCGCCCGCCCTCGCAGTACATGACGATCGCGCCACCGCGGGCGAGGATCCGGAACGCGGTGATGAATGCCTCCTCGTCCTGGTAGCCGCGGCGGACCGGGAACACCCCGCCGTGGCTGAACACCCACGCGCCGATGCCCTTGAACAGCTGCGACTTTCCCATGAACTGGACCCGCCGGCGGATGAACGCGCCGGCGAAGAAGTGGTCCATGAACGAGGCGTGGTTGGGAGCGAGGATGACCGGCCCGTTGGGAACGCGCTCGGAGCCGTAGCCCCGGGCGCGATAGGCGAGCAGCGCGACCAGCTCGGTCGCCACCCGGACCACCTCGTACACCCTCGACTCGGGCTCGTGGTCGCGCACGATCGTGTGGTAGCGATCGAAGTCCTCCTTGGGGCGCGGGTCCTTGTAGACCTGCGGTTTGAGCTCGACGTCGGGCATCCCGCCGGTACGCTAGCCGGTGAGCGGCAACACCATCGTCGGCTTCTCGATCTCGTGCTCGACGCTGACCGCCACCACCGCGGTGCCGATCGCGAAGAACTCGATCACGTGCGAGCCCCACCCGTGGCTGCGTTCGACGATCCGAGCCCCGACGATCCCGCCGGCCTGCAGCTCGTCGGCCTCGCGCTGCATCCGCTCCATCGCCAGCTCGCGCGCCTCGTACAGCGCCTGGGTGTAGTTGGGCATCTCGACGTTGCGCCCCACCTGCTTGAGCGACGCGAGCATGCCCTGGCGCCCGACGTGGTAGACGCAGTTGCCCATCACCAGCCCGGCCGGGCGGTAGCCGGCGCGGAGCAACGTGGCGAAGTCCTGCCCGTTCAGATCGCTGGTGAACGGACGTCCGTTGGGAGCGCGGTGAAGCTCGCCCGCGCGGTGCCTGACCGCGGTCCCGACCGCGATGAACTCGGCCAGGTCGGCGCCCCATTCGTAGCGGCCGATGTCGAGCCGCACCCCGACGATGCCGTCCGCGCCGAGCTGGTCGGCCTCCTCCTCCATGCGCGTCATGGCCAGCTCGCGCGCGTGATACATCGCCTGGGTGAGGACGGCCATCTCCTGGCTCTGGTTCCACCCGGCCTGCTGCCAGCCGATGTGGTAGATCGAGCTGCCCAGCACCATCCCGAGCGGCTCGAAGCCGGACTGCTTGACGAGCAGGAACTCGTTGACGGACAGGTCGCTGGTGAAGAACCCGCGCGCGACCTCCTGCTTCATCCGCTCGATCCGCTCGCGCCCCGACTGCGGGATGCCGGCGAGCGATCCGGCCTCGTACACGCCCTGGTGCGGGGCTTCTCCCGGCGCCACCGTGGCCGGCGCGGCCTGGGCCGCCGCCTGCGCGTCGTCGTCGCCGTCACGCTTCAGGAATCCCATCGGTCCTCCTCGATGATTACTGGATCAGCAGGCGCTCGAGCGCCCTGCGCGTCGTCTCGTTGCGCTGCGCCTCGGTGGCGAGCGCCTCGCCCAGCGTGGCCAGCCAGGCATCGGTCTGAAGTTCCTCGTTCTTCAGGACGATCCCGCCCGATAGCTTGGCGCACCTCGTCTGGACGCCTGCACCTTCGGACACCAGCTCGAACCGCCGTTCATCCAGATCGACCGCGACGGTCCGCACTTTCTTCGGCCCGAACATTCCTTCCCGCCGGCGCTGCACACGGACCCGACCCGGCACCGCCTCCTCGAGCTTGGCCGCGAGGCTCTCCACGAACGTGCTCACGTCAGTCGAGTCGGCGCGCAGCGAAGCGGCCAGCAGATCCAGGTCCAGCGCGGGCTCGTCGGGTGTCACGATTCCAGGCTACGCCATTCGCTGATTCACCACACCGACTGGGGGAAACCTCCGAACATGACAACTGAGACGACATCGGTCCCCTACGTGGACCTGAACGACGGAAATCGCATCCCGCAACTCGGCTTCGGTGTCTTCCAGGTGCCACTCGAGGACACCGCCGAGGCGGTCACGCGCGCGCTCGAAGCCGGCTACCGGCTGATCGACACCGCCGCCGCGTACGGCAACGAGGCCGGGGTCGAGGACGCGCTGAGGGCCAGTGGCCTGGACCGCGGCGAGGTGTTCATCACCACCAAGCTGCGTAACAGCGATCACGGTCGTGACCGCGCGCGGAGCGCGTTTGAGCAAAGTCTCGAGCGGCTTGGCGGCGACTACATCGACCTGTACCTGATCCACTGGCCGATCCCCACCAAGGACCTGTACGTGGAGACGTGGGAGACCCTGTGTCAGCTCAAGGACGTGGGTCACCTCCGCTCGATCGGCGTGTCGAACTTCCAGGCCGAGCACATCGACCGGATCGTCGACGCCACGGGTGTCGTGCCGACGCTCAACCAGATCGAGCTGCACCCGCGACTCCAGCAGCCGGCGCTGCGCCGTTACCTCTCCGAGCACGGCATCGTCACCGAGGCCTGGAGCCCCCTGGGCCGGGGCACGGTGCTAAACGACCCGGTGATCGAGGCGATCGCCACCGCGCACCGGCGCACGCCGGCCCAGGTCGTGCTCCGTTGGCACATTCAGCTCGGCAACGTGGTCATCCCGAAGTCGGTCACTCCCGCGCGAATCGCGGAGAACTTGCGCGTGTTCGACTTCGATCTGACCGACGAAGAGATGCGCCGGCTGAGCGAGCTGGATCGCGGCGAGCGCACCGGCCCGGACCCGGACACCTTCGGCGCGTAGCCGTGCGCCACGCCCTGCGCATCGCGATCGTGGTCACGCTCCTCGGCGTGCCCGCGGTCGCGAGCGCAGGCAGCCACCAGGTCTGGGCGATCAACTGCACCCGCGAGCAGTACGAGCCGGCCAGGATCATCCTGTCCTGCGGTGACGCCGGCATCGGGTTGAGCAAGCTCACGTGGTCGCGCTGGGGCCGCGCCACGTCCACCGGAACCGGGACCTACTACGAGAACACCTGCACGCCAACGTGCTCGGCCGGGCACGTGGTCGCTCGGCCGGTCGAGGTCACCCTGTCGAAACCGAAAGCCTGTCCGGGCCACACGCACCCGGCCTTCCGCCGCGCCACGTTCACGTTCCCGAGCGGCGCCCCGCCGGCGGCATTTCACCGCTTCACGTTCCGCTGTCCGTTCTAGACACGGGGCCACCCAGACGGCCGCTGTCGCATATCCTCCAGCGCATGCCGCAGGTCGAGGCCCACATCACGGGAACCGTGTGGAAGATCGAGGTGGAGGTCGGCGACACCGTCGAGGAGGGCGATACGGTGGTGATCCTCGAGTCGATGAAGATGGAGATGCCGGTCGAGGCGGAGGATCCCGGCGTGGTGAAGCAAGTCCTGGTCGAGGAGGGGCAGTCGGTCTCCGAGGGAGACACGCTCGTTGTCCTCGAGTAGCCCGGAGGAACCGCCCGCGTCAGGCGGACGTCTCCTCGTCGACGAGCCGGCGCCGGGCGTGGCGCGCCTCACGATCTCGAACCCGGCCAAGCGCGGCGCACTCGACCACGCAATCCTCGACGCGTTCACCTCGACGCTGTCCGATCTGGACGCGCGCTGCGTGATCATCACCGGCGAGCAGACCACGTTCTCGGCCGGCTACGACATCGGCGACCTCCGCGGCGGCGGGCGGTTCGCCGACGAGGCCGACCGCCTCGTCGCCAGCCCATTCACCGCCGCGCTCGACGCCCTCGAGGAGTACCGCTACCCGACGCTGGCCGCGCTCAACGGTCACGCCATCGGCGGCGGGCTGGAGCTCGCGCTCGCCTGCGACCTGCGAATCGCGGCCGGGACCATCGCGCTCGGCATGCCGCCGGGCAGGATCGGGCTCGTGTACTCGCACACGGGGATCCGCAAGTTCATCGACGCGATCGGCGCGCCCCGGACGCGGGAGTTGTTCCTGGTCGGCCGCCGCATCGACGCCCGCACCGCGCGCGAGTGGGGACTGGTCAACGCGATCGCCGAGGAGGGCAAGCTCGCCGACGAGGCGATCGAGCTGGCCAAGGAGATTGCCGGCCACGCGCCCCTGGCCCAGCAGGGCAACAAACGCGTGATCCGCGCCGTGCTCGACGCGCGGGGCACGATGGATCCGGACCTCCAGCGCGAGCTGAACGAGCTACGCCGCGCCTGCTTCGCCTCGGAGGACTTCCGCGAGGGAGTGCGCGCGTTCGCCGAGAAGCGCTCGCCGCGGTGGCAGGGGCGCTGATCTCCCCGGAAAGAGCGGGGTGGACGTCGCACGGAGGTTGATCCGTCCGGCGCAGTGCTTAATCTGCGGGTCCAACATGATCGAGATCGAAGCTCGCCTCAGCGAGCTGCGCGCGTTGGGCCTTCACCATCGCATCCGCTTGGTCAGCGGTCCGCAGGGTCCTCATGTCGTTCTCGATGGCAAGCCCGTGCTGTTGTTGTGCTCGGACAACTGCCTGGGCCTGGCCGACCACCCGCGCGTGCGCGAGGCGGCGGCCGAGGCCGCGATGCGCTGGGGCGTCGGCGCCGGCGCCTCGCGCCTGGCGTCGGGGACGATGACCGTTCACCGCCGTCTCGAAGAGCGCCTCGCGGCGTTCATGGGCCGCGAGAGCGCGCTCCTGTTCGGGTCCGGCTTCCTGGCCGGCGCCGGCGTGATCGCCGCGCTGGCCCGTCCCGGCGACGTGGTGTTCTCCGACGAGCGCAACCACGCCGCCCTGATCGATGGCTGCCGGCTCTCGCGCGCCGAGGTGTTCGTCTACGACCATGGCGACGTTGAGCACCTGGCCTGGGGACTCGACCAGGCGCACGGCCGTGCCGCCCTGATCGCCACCGATGCCGTGTTCTCGCTCGACGGTGGCGTGGCGCCGCTCGCGGACATCGTCCAGCTGGCCCAGCGCCACCGGGTCCGCCTGATCGTCGACGAGACGCACGGCCTCGGCTCGCTCGGCCCGGGCGGACGCGGCGCCCTCGCGGAACGGGGGCTCGAGGATCAGGTGGACGTGATCGTCGGGTCGCTCGGCGAGGCGCTCGGCTCCTACGGCGCGTTTGTGGCGTGCGACCGCGTGATGACGCAGTACCTACTGAACGCGGCGCGCACGTTCGTGTTCTCGACCGCGCCGGCGCCGCCCGCGGTCGCGGGTGCGCTGGCCGCGCTGGCCCTGCTCGACGAGCGGCCCCGTCTGGTCGACAAGCTCAGGGCCAACGCCGCGGCGTTGCGCGACGGGCTGACCGCCCAAGGCTTCGACCTGGCCGGGTCGCGCACGCACATCCTCGCGCTCACGACCGGCGAGCCCGAGCTGGCGTTGCGCATGTGCGAGGCCGCCCTCGCTCGCGGTGTGTTCGCGCAGGCGGTCGCCCCGCCGGCCACGGCGGCGATCGACTCCTGCGTGCGCCTCAGCGCGATGGCGTCGCACCGCAGCGAGGAGCTGCGCGCCGCCGGCCGGGTGATGGCCGGGGCCGCACGTTCGGTCGGGTTCGACCCACGGGCGACGATCGTCCATCACGAGCCGGACGATGAGTTCTACGAGGTCGAGGCCGACCGGCCGTACGAGGAGCTCGACACGAGCGTCCCGTACGACTACGAGCAGACCGCCCGCGCGGCTTAGGCGTGCGGAGTCACGCGCGCGCCGACTAGTCGTCGTAGGGCTCGAAGTCGCGCTTGCGCGCGCCGCACACCGGGCAGAACCACGTCTCGGGGATGTCCTCGAACGCGGTCCCCGCCGGAATCCCGCCGTCGGGGTCCCCTTCGGCAGGGTCGTAGATGAAGCCGCACGAGCCGCAGATCCACTTCACCGGCCCAAGGCTAACGGCGCGTCGGAGAGAATGCGCTCACATGACGAGCGGCGAGCGACCCGGGCCCGAGGGCGAGCTGAACCTCGGCCCGAGCACCCAGCCGCGCCCCGCCGGCACGGTGATTCTGCTGCGCGGCGGCGGCGACGCGCTCGAGGTGCTGCTCGTCCGGCGCAACCCGACCGCGCGCTTCATGGGCGGCGCTTGGGTGTTCCCGGGCGGCGCGGTCAACCGCCAGGAGGGGCAGGGCGACGACGCCCACCGGGCGGCCGCGATCCGCGAGCTCCAGGAGGAGGCCGGCATCACGATCGCCGACCCCGCCGAGCTCGTCCCGTTCTCGCGCTGGATCACCCCCGCCGAGGTCAAGATCCGCTTCGACGCCTGGTTCTACCTCGCGCCGCTGCCGCACGGCGCGCAGGCGCAGCCCGACGGCGGCGAGGTGGTCGAGGCGCGCTGGTACGAGCCGGGTGCCGCGCTCGAGGCCCGCCACCGCGGCGAGCTGTTCCTCGTGTTCCCGACCATCAAGCACCTCGAGCAGCTGTCGGCGTTCGCCTCGGCCGACGAGCTCCTCGCGCACGCGCGCGGGCGCGCGATCCACCCGGTGCAGCCGCGCGTCTTCCTTCAGGGCGAGACGGCCCGGATCGTTCTTCCCGGCGAGCCGGGCTATCAGGACTAGACTGGCCACGTGACCGCGTCGCTGCCCGCAGACGTGCAGGCGGTGTTCGACCGCTTCATCACGACCGAGCTGACCACCGTGGACCGCGCCGGCCAGCCGATCACCTGGCCCGTGACGCCCTACTACCGGCCCGGAGAGCCATGCATCGACGTGACGACCGGCCTGGGCTACCCGAAGAAGGCCAACGACGCGCGCGCCAACCCACTCGTCGCGCTGCTCTTCTCCGACCCGACTGGAAGCGGCCTGAACGACCCGCCGACCGTCCTCGTCCAGGGCTCCGCCGACGTCGACGACCGCGACCTCGAGGCCAACCGCGAGCGCTACGCCCGCGAGTCGGCCGAGAAGCTCCCGGAGCTCGCCAAGCGCCAGCCCCCGGACGCGCTCAAGCGGTTCCTCACCTGGTACTACACCCGCATCTACATCCACGTCCGGCCCGAGCGCGTGTATGTCTGGCGCGCCGCCGACGCCGAGCCCGAGCTGTTCGACGCCCACATGGAGGAGGTTCGCTCCGGGCAATCCGAGGAGCCCGCGCGCTTCCACGCCGACCCCGAGGGTGGCGCCACCGCCTGGCACCCCAGGCTGAACGAGCTCGGGACCAGGTATCCGACCGCGGTCCTTTCGCTCGTCTGCCCGGACGGGTTCCCGTTCGCGATGCGGGTGCATGCCCGCGCTCATCAGGCCGATCGCATGATCCGGATCGATGACCCACCGCAGGGCGCTCCTCTCCAGGCCGGGCTGGCCTGCCTGACCGCGCACGCCCACGAGCCGGGCCTCACCTCGATGGAGAACTTCCAGGTCCGCGGCGACCTGGTCCTGCGCGAAGGCTGCTGGGAGCTGATCCCCCACAAGCTGGTGGGCGGCCTCGAGGCGCCGGCCTCGCGCCTGGCCCTGCTCCGCGCCAACGCCGGCAACGCCGTCCGCTTCGCCCGCACCGCCAAGCGCGAACTCGCCCGCCGCGCCTGAACTTCACACATTCCTGTTTCGTACGCAAACTATTTGCGTATACTAGGGATGTGACCAATACAAGAACCGCAGTCTCATACGGCTCTCCTGAAGAGCTACCCGATCAGCTCGAGATAACCACAGTCGTCGATCCCGCCAACGGGCTCGCCGGCGCGCTCGAGCCGATCTCCGCCGGCCAGGCCGGCACGCTGTTCGTCCACCGCCTCGAGTCGGTGGCAGGCTCGTTCGGCGAGCTGATCCGCCTGCTCGACTGGCTGGCCGAGGCCGGCGCCGATCTGGTGGCGGCCGACGTCGGACTCGACACCGCCACCCCCCAGGGCCGGCGGATGGTCGCGCTCCTGCGCGAAATCGACCGCTGGGGCCGCGAACCCGACCGTCCGAAGCGGCCTCGCGGCCGCCCCGGCCTGGCGCACCTGGCGCCCCACGTGGCCGAGCGGATCGCCGAACTGCGCGAGCGCGGACTGAGCCTCCAGGCGATCGCCGACGCGCTCACCGCCGAGGGCGTCCCCACGCCGCGTGGCGGCGCGCAGTGGCGCCCCTCGAGCGTCCAGTCGGCGCTCGGCTACCGGCGCCCGCGCCCACCCGTGCCCGGCGCCCCACCGCCCCGACCGCCGCACCCGCCACACCACCGGCCGGGCGGGCCGGGCCACCATCCGCCGAAGCCATGACCGGGATCATCGAGAGATTCGGGATCCTCGGCGTGTTCGCGCTGATGGTCCCCGAGAGCGCGTGCATCCCCGTGCCCAGCGAGGTGACCCTCCTGTTCTCGGGCTTCGGGGTGAGCCAGCACTGGATGAGCTTCTGGCTCGCCGTGCTGGCCGCCACCGCCGGCAACGTCGTTGGCTCGCTGATCGCGTACGGCGTCGGCGCGACCCGGCTGGTCGACAAGATCCCGGGCGCCGGGGTGATCATGCGCCGCTGGGACCACACCTTCGACGAGCGCGGCCTGCGCGCCGTGTTCATCGCGCGCCTGCTCCCGCTGGCCAGGACGTTCGTGTCCCTACCCGCCGGCGCGCGCCACGTCCCGCTCGGTCCGTTCGTCGCGCTGACCACGGTCGGCTGCGGCCTGTGGGCGGCGGCGTTCATCCTGATCGGCGCGGTCTCGGGCACGGCCTGGGCGTCGGTCAGCTCGGTGCTCGGGAAGGTGCTGCTGGGCGCGGGCCTCGCCTGCCTCGCGTGGCTGGCCTACCGCGCCACGCACCGCGGCGATCAAGTCGATTAGGGGCCGCCTCCGGCGGCGTCCATGGGGCCTGGCGGGCCCGTCCGGTCAGGATCGGACTCGCGTGTGGACCACACGCCACACCCGCCGTCCCGGCCGGGGCGTGGCGTGTCATCCACGGTAGAAGTGGACGACAAGCCAACAGCCCCGCGACCGCAGGGGTGTGGCGCGTCATCCACACGGCGCGCGGTCGCAGCGACAGCCCCCGGCCTCAGCAAGACCGATCCGATCAATGTGCACCACGCTCGACCCCCGTCGTCCCGGCCCCAGCTACTAACCTGTCGGTTGTCGAGTGACGGAGGTGAGAGGTGTCAGACGAGACAAATCGGCCAGAGCGGCGTTCGAGCAGCGCCGAGGCGGCGGCGACGCGTTGGCGGCAGGCCCACCCGGACGAGGACGCCGACCACGACGCGCCCTCGCGGATTCCCGAGGACGATGAGGTCGTGCCCAACCGGCACTCGGCGAGCGCCGAGGCGGCTGCGTTGCGCTGGCACGAGCGCCATCCCGACGACGAGGACTGATCAGCCGCCGCCGTAGGCGACGACCAGGTCGGTGATCACGCCGACCATGAAGCCGGCGGACACCATCAGCAGTCCCAGCTCTCGGTGTCCGTAGCGGCGCATCCCGTTCCAGATCTCACCGATGACGTACAGGATCGCGCCGCCGGCGGTGGCGTAGAAGGCGAGCTCGAGCGGTTGGCTGGTCACGGCGTAGCCGACGATCGAGCCGAGGAAGGTCGGTCCGCCGCCGATCAGACCGGCCAGCCCGATCCACCCCCATGACGGCTTGACGTCGCCGAGCGGGCCGACGATCCCGAACCCCTCGGTCGCGTTGTGCAGCGCGAACCCGATGATCAGCACGGTGGCGAGGCTGATCGCGCCGGCACGTGCACTGACCCCGATGGCCAGGCCCTCGGCGAAGTTGTGCACCCCGATCGCGGCGGCGATCGTCAGCCCCACCCGCAGCGTCCGACGCCGGGCCGCGTCGAGCTCGCCGGCGAGCGGATCGGGCTCCAGCGTGGCGATCTCTGCGCCGCCGGCGATCGGCGGCTTGCGCGACGCGGCGGGACGCATCCGGCGCTCGAGCGTGGCGAGCCCGGCGCTCCCCGCGGTGAATCCAGCCGCGAGCAGGATCACCAGCCAGATCACGTAGCCCAGCGTCTGCTTGTCGTCCTTGAACGCCGTCAGCGCGTCGTCGACGATCGAGAGGCCGCCCGACATGACGTCGACGAAGATGAAGGCCAGCACGCCGACCGAGAACATCGCGAGCGCGACACGCGCCCGGCTGGAGAGCAGTTGCAACCGCCCGACGGGAAGACCGATGAAGATCGTGAACCCGGCGAGAGCGCCTAGAGCAACCGTCTGTGCAAACGACATCGGGACTCCGTGATTAGGTCCGCCTAATTACTGGCGCACGCTATCAGATTAGGCCGCCCTAAGTCAGACCGTCGCGGTCGGAGATAAGCGCCCTCTCACGTGTCGGAGTTGAAGTCCGGCAGCCCCAGAGTGTTCAGCCAGTGGTTGACCGTGATGTTGAGCTGGGTGAACTCGCCGGTCCAGATCAGCACCCCCATCCCGATCAGGATCACCCCGCCGGCCCCGATCACCAGCGCGTAGTGGCGCCGCACCACGGCCAACACCGAGGTCGCCGTCCCGAAGGCCAGCCCCGTGATCAGGAACGGCACCGCGAGCCCCGCGCAGTAGACCGCGAGCAGCAAGGCACCGTGCGCGGCTGACCCCGACACACTGGCGGCGGTGAGGATCGCGCCGAGCGTCGGCCCGGTGCACGGGGTCCAGGCCAGCGCGAAGGCCGCGCCGGTCAGCACCGGCCCGCCCCGGCCGGCGCGCTGCATCAGCGCGCCGACGTGCCACTGACGCGACAGCCGCGGGACGAACGGCGCGAGCACGAACAGCACCCCCATGGCGATGATCACGCCGCCGCTGATCTTGAGCGACGCCGGGCCGGTCAGCGCGCCGTGGAGCGCCTGCTGACCGAGCAGGCCGAGCGCGATGAAGATCGCCGAGAAGCTGGCCACAAAGGCCAGGCTCGGTCCGATCACGCGCTGCGGGCGGATCTCGGCCGGCGTCACCCCGGCTACCGCCGAGACGTAGCCCGGTACGAGCGGCAGCACGCACGGTGACAGGAACGAGATCAGCCCGGCGCCGAACGCCACCGGAATGGCAATACCCGAGGCAGGGTCCATCTTGGTCGGAACCGAGGATATCGCCGCCGCGTCGAACGCGGCCGCGCTACGTGCTCCCCGCCGTCGCTGTCCGGCGGTGGTAGGTTTGCTCTCCCATGGCCACAGCTATCACCGCACTCAAGAACTTCATCGACGGCGAGTACGTCGACCCCGCCGAGGGTCAGACCGAGCCGATCCTCAACCCCGCCACCGGCGAAGCGATCGCCGAGGCTCCGCTGTCCACCGCCGCCGACGTCGATCGAGCCGTGCACGCGGCCAGATCCGCCTTTGACGGCTGGTCCACCACCACGCCGGGCGAGCGCGCCCTCGCGATGCTCAAGCTCGCCGACGCGATCGAGGAACACGCCGACGAGCTCGCCGAGCTCGAGGCCGACAACGCCGGCAAGCCGATCAACGCCTTCCGCGACGACGAGATCCCGTTCATGGTCGACAACCTGCGGTTCTTCGCCGGCGCCGCGCGATGCCTCGAGGGCAAGTCTGCCGGCGAGTACGTGAGCGGCTACACGTCGATGATCCGGCGCGAGCCGGTGGGTGTGATCGGGCAGATCGCGCCGTGGAATTACCCGCTGATGATGGCCGTGTGGAAGATCGGCCCGGCCCTCGCGGCCGGCAACACGGTCGTGCTCAAGCCGGCCGAGACCACCCCGCTCACCACGCTGAAGATGGCCGAGTACGCGGCGGAGATCTTCCCCAAGGGCGTCTTGAACGTGATCACCGGGCACGGCGACCCGGCAGGCCGCGCGCTCGTGACCCACGACGACGTCGACATGGTCTCGCTGACCGGCTCGGTCGACACCGGCAAGTGGATCGCCCGGACCGCCGCCGACACGCTCAAGCGCGTCCACCTCGAGTTGGGCGGCAAGGCGCCGGTGGTCGTGTTCGACGACGTCGACATGTCGACCGCGCTCGAGACGATCGCCGGCACCGGCTACTACAACGCCGGCCAGGACTGCACCGCCGCGACGCGCGTGCTGGCGAGTTCGGACGTCCTCGACGACGTCGTGAACGGCCTCGCCGAGCAGGCCAAGGGCCTCGTCCTCGGCGACACCCGCTCGCCCGACACCACCCTCGGGCCACTCAACTCCGCGCGCCAGCGCGAGCGGGTCGAAGGCTTCCTCTCCCGCCGTCCCGACCACGTGGAGATCGTCACCGGCGGGATCGAGCCCGACCGCCCCGGGTTCTTCCTCGAGCCGACGGTCGTGTCAGGGCTGCGCCAGGACGACGAGATGATCCAGCGCGAGATCTTCGGCCCGGTGATCACGGTCCAGCCGTTCACCGACGAGGCCGAGGCGATCGCCTGGGCCAACGGCACTCCGTACGGGCTCGCGGCGAGCGTCTGGACGCGCGACGTCGGGCGCGCCATGCGGGTGGCCAACGCGCTCCGTTTCGGCTGCGTGTGGATCAACGACCACATCCCACTGGCCTCGGAAATGCCCCACGGCGGCTTCAAGCAGTCCGGCTACGGCAAAGACCTCAGCATGTACGCGCTCGAGGACTACACCGAGGTCAAGCACGTGATGGTGTCGCTTTCCTGACACGAACCCGCGGCGCCCGGGGCGCGATCGATCGATTTGCGCAACCTTTCTTCCGTGCCACACGTTAGAGTGAGCACGGGTATCACGTGGAAGCGTCCGCACTCCCAGCACCGGCAGCAGTAGCTCGGACCCGGCCTTCGATAGGTACACCACTCCTTCGGCTGCGCTCCGACGAGCAGCTGGTGGCGCTGTTCCGGGCCGGCCACGACGAGGCGTTCCGGGTCATCCACGACCGCTACCGCCAGCGGCTGTTCGCCTACACGCGCCAGATGCTGCCGGTTCGCCAGGACGCCGAGGACGCGCTCCAGGACATCTTCGTCCGCGCCTACTCCGGGCTGCGGGCCAACCACCGAGAGCTGGCTCTGCGCGCCTGGCTGTACCGGGTGGCGCACAATCGGTGCATCGACGAGCTGCGCCGGCCCGCGCCGCCGCCGCCCGAGGTGATCGAGCTCCTGCGCTCGCCTGTCCACGACCCGATCGCCGAGGCGGACCAGCGCGAGTCCCTCCGGCGCCTGATCGCGGACGTGCGCCGGCTGCCCGATCAGCAGCGCTCAGCGCTGCTCATGCGCGAGCTCGGCGGGATGTCCTACGCCGACCTGGCGGGGGCGCTCGGGGTGACCGTCCCGGCCGTCAAGTCCCTGCTCGTGCGGGCCAGGCTCGGCCTCGCCCAGGCGCTCGAGGCGCGCGACACCGCGTGCTCGCAGATACGTGAGGAACTGATCGTCTCCCACGATCGCGGGCTGCGCCCCAACGCCACCGCCCGGCGCCACATGCGCGACTGCGACGGCTGTCAGGAGTTCCGCCATCAGCTGCGCGGGGTCAGCCGCCGGTTCGCGGCGATCGTCCCTACGCTCGGCCCGCTCGGCGTCCTGGCCAACATGCTCGGCATCGGCGGGGCGGGGAGCGGAGCGGCCGGCGGCGCACTCGCCGCGAGCGGAGCGGCCGGAACGGGCTCCGCGGTCGTCGGCGTCGGGACGTTGAGCGCCGGCGCCACCCACGTGGCGACGATCCTCGCCGCCGCGGTGGTAACGGCCGGTGGCGCGGTTGAGCTCCAGCACACGCTTCCGACGACGCTCCCCCATCACCATCATCAAGCGCGCGCGGCGGCGGTCGCGCCGGCGTCGACGCCGGCCGCGCGGCCGAGCGCGAGCACATTCTCGGCCTCCGATGCCACGGCCACCCAGACGTCGATCGGGATCCCGCCAACCCAAGCGCAGATGGCCCCGGCCGTGGGCGAGTCCGCGCCGAGCACCGACTCCACGGCCGCCAAGACGAAGCCGTCGACCTCCACGACCACGATCATGCGCAAGCGCCCGCCGTTGTCAACGGGCGGGACCTCGGCCGGGACGACGACCGGTGGCGCAGGCCTGAGCGATCCCGGCGGCGGTACGACCCTGCCGGATGACTCCTCGACGCCGACCTCGACGGACGGGACGACGAGCCCCGGCACCACGAGCACCGCGCCGGCCGGCAGCACGCCCGGTGGTCCGACGTCGAGCACCCAACCGGGCACGAGCACGACCCCGGCCTCCGCCCAGCCGCCCTCGACCGGCACCTCGTCGACGGGTGCGGGCTCCACGACCGGCACCTCGACGGGTACGGGGTCTTCGACCGGCACCGCTACGAGCGGCTCGTCGACCCCCCCGCAGTGAGCGCGCCTCGCGCGGAAGTCGCGACGAGGAACGAGAGCTACCCGGAGACCCTCGATCACGAGGACGTAGTCGTTCACCGGGGCCGGCGATCCGGTCTGTACTCGTTCGTCGCAGTTCACTCCACCGTCCGCGGCCCCTCGCTGGGGGGCTGCCGGATGTGGAGCTACGAGGACTCGCGGCAGGCCCTGCGCGACGCGCTGCGCCTGTCCCGCGCCATGACCTTCAAGTCGGCGGTGGCCGACCTCCCGCTCGGCGGCGGCAAGGGCGTGATCATGACTCCGCCGGGGATCACGCTGTCCTCGCGGCAGCGAACCGACGCGCTGCTCGACTTCGGCGACACCGTCGAGTCAGTGGGCGGGCGCTACATCACCGCCGAGGACGTCGGCACGTCGAGCCGCGACATGCGGGTGATCGCGCAGCGCACCCGGCATGTGGCCGGGCTGCCGCGACCGCAGGGCGGGTCCGGTGACCCCAGTCCGTTCACCGCGCTCGGCGTGGAGTCGGCGATACGCGCGTGCTGCGAGCGGGTGTTCGGCTCCGGCGGGCTGCGTGGACGGACCGTGGCAGTGATCGGGCTCGGGCATGTCGGCTCGCGCGTCGCCAAGCGGTGCGCGCGCGCCGGCGCGACCCTCGTACTCAGCGACATCGACCCGCGCAAGCGCCGGCTGGCCGAGGAACTGGGCACAAGCTGGACCGCGCCCGACGGCGCGCTCGAGCTCGACGTCGACGTACTCGCCCCCTGCGCCCTGGGCGGGGTACTCGACCACGACACGGTGCCCGCCCTGCGCTGCCGGATCGTCGCCGGCGCGGCGAACAACCAGCTGGCCGACGAGTCGATCGCGGACCTGCTCGCGGCGCGAGACATTCTCTGGGCCCCGGACTTCGTCGCCAACGCCGGCGGCATCATCAACATCGCCGAGGAGCTCGACGGTTACGACCCGGCCGCCGCCCGCCGTCGGGTGCGCCGGATCGGCGAGATCCTCCTCGAGATCTTCGATCGCGCCGGCGCCACCGGCACCACGCCCCTCGCGGCCGCGGAGGACCTCGCCCGCGCCCGCCTCCAGCTCCAGATCTAGATACATATAGATATATATCTAGTTATAGATCTATCTATATATGCAATGACGGGCGCTCGACGCCCGCGGGAAGCCGGCCCTCACCGGCCAGCTTGTCGAGGTGGGCCGCCAGCGTGACCGCCGCGGCCGGGCGCAGCGCCGCCGGCACCTCGCTCCAGGCGGCGTCGAGCAACTCGTCGACGGTGCGCTTCCCCTCGCCGAGGGCCTCGAGGAGCCGACGCTCGCGGTCAAGCCGGTGCGCGATGTACTCGTCGAGCTTCGCCGCGGGTTCGTAGACCGGCGGTCCGTGCCCGGGGCACAGCACCTCGAGCGGCCGCTCGCGGAGCCGACCGAGGGCGGTGAGGTAGCCGACGAGCGCGCCCGGGTCAGGAGAGATGAACACGCTTCCCTCCCCCAGCACCGCGTCGCCGGTCAGCGCCACCGGTCCCTTCACGAACGCGAGGTGATCGGGCGCATGCCCCGGGGTGGCCACGACCTCGAACGGGCCGAACAGATCTCCGTCCGACAGCCGCACATCCACCTCGCCGCGCGCGGCGGCCAGCGGCGCACTTGGGTACCGGGCACGCATCGCGGCAACCGCCTCGGCATGGTCGGGGTGATCGTGGGTGAGCAGGATGCCCGCGAGGTCGCCCCGGCGGGTGATCTCGTCCCACAGACCGGCCAGGTGCTCGTCGAGCGCCGGCCCCGGATCGACGAGCCAGGCCGGACCGCGCCCCACGATCCACGAATTCGTCCCGCTGAGCGTGAACGGCCCCGGGTTGTGCGCGCGGATGCCGACGATCTCGTGTTCGGGAAGCTCGAGGCGGGCCATGCCCCGGAGCATAGAATCGTGGCACGGGCCCGGGCCAAGGCCCCCGCTCATCCCCGGCGATGGCGACTGTTTTCGTCGTGAAGCCTGAACGTCGCCCCTATCGCCGCTCGTGCGTCGCGCGCAGCCCGTTCGGCTGCCAGGCGGCGGCAAAGCCACGCAGGCGGCGCGGCCGAGACGGGCCGGCACGGGCCGGCACGGGCCGGGGAAGATCGTCCTCACGATCATGTAAGGGAATCGCTGACTTGCCGGCGCGTCGGGGCGGCGCCCTCCGGGGCGCCGCCGGCGAGGTCGGGGAGCACGCCGGCGAGTTGGGTGCGCGAGGTGACGCCCAGCTTGGTGAAGACCTTGCGCAGGTGATAGGCGGCGGTGTGCTGACTGATGAACAGCCGGGCGCCGATCTGGGCGTTCGACAATCCGTCGCGGGCGAGTCGCGCGACCTGAGCCTCCTGGGTGGTGAGCTCGTCGCGGGTTTCGACGGCGCGCTTGCCGACGCGCTCGCCGATGGCCAGCAACTCCCGCTCGGCGCGCGCAGCGAACGCGTCAGTACCCATGCTCGTAAACAGCTCGAGCGCGGTGCGCAGCTGGTACCGAGCGTCCCGCCGGCGGCGTCGGTGCCGAAGCCACTCACCGTAGAGAAGGTGGGCGCGCGCCAGCGACACGCGAATGCGCGTGCGGCCGAGCCGTCCGATCGCCTCCTCGTACAGGGCACCCGCGTCCTCGTCGTCGCTGAGCTGGGCACGGCAGCAGGCCTCGATGCCCAGCGCCCAGTCGGTGCCGCTGGCACGGGCGCTCTCCCCGACGCGTGCCAGCGCGTCGCCCGCCAGGTGCCGCTCCCCGACCCGAACGGCCGCTTCGATCAGTTCGGTCAGGGCCCACAGCGCCGGGGCCTCCAGAAGGACGCGCTCGGCCGGGCGCGTGGCGGCCAGGGCATCGTCGGGACGGCCCAGTCCGTTGAACAGGAGGCCACTCAGGAACTCGGTGACGGTCAGCGCGAGTCCCTCTCCCCGCGCCGCCGCCTCGCCCACCGAAGTCTCGATCAGCTCGGACAGCTCCGCTTCGCGCCCACGCAGCGCGGCAATCGACAGCGCACCGTAGGGGACGGGCGCGATTCCCGTCACCTCGGTGGCAGCTCGCAACTCCTCCTCCAGCGACATGGCGGCGCGCATCTCGCCGAAGAAGGCCAGAACGCTCGAGTGATTGGTGAGGACAAAAGGCAGTGCGGTCAGCGCTCCGGCCTCCCGGACGAGGTCGAGTTGCCGGTTGGAGAGGACAGTCCAGCTTTCGTCGTCCCAGAGACTCAACGCAACCCAGCTGGCGAACCACAGCCAGCGAGCCTCTCCCGCCGGCAGCACGCTCTCGCGCGCGAAGGCGCGGAGCGCGTCCTTGAGGAGTGGCGCCCCCGCCGCGAAGCCTTCGGTGAACCGGACCGCGAGACCGTGCAGGAGGAGATGGGGCGGGCGCGGCGGGTGCCGCGGCGGGGAGCACCTCAGCGCGGCCTCGCTGACCTCGACCGCGCCACCGCGATCGGCCAGCCGTCCCGCGAACATGGCTGCCGAGAGGGCCTCCAGGTACGTCGCGCGCGCGAGATCCGGATCAGTTGCCTCGAGCGCGCGCGCGGCCTTGAGCAGGAGCGGAGGCGCGTCGCTGCCGCGCCTGGCCGCGAACGCGATCTGAGCGCGCAGGAGGTCCACCCTCGCCCGCTCCGAATCGCCCTGGGCGCCAGCCTCGACGAGGTCGAGAAGGGCGAGAGCGTCGTCGAGCGCGCCCGCTTCGTACTGGGTCTGCGCCGCTGCGAGCGCACGCGCCGCGTGGCGCTCGGGCTCCGGCGTCAGCGTGGCCGCGCGCTCCAGGAACGCGCCGGCGGCGGCCAACCCGCCACGAGCCTGGGCTCGGCCCGCCGCACGCTCGAGCTCGGCGGCGACCTGTTCGTCGGGGCCAGCCGCCGCTTCCGCCAGGTGCCAGGCGCGTCGATCGGGATCGATCCGCGCGTCCGTCGCCTCCGCGAGCGCCTGGTGTACCTGCCGCCGATCCTCCGGCGCCGCGTCCCGGTACACCGCCGAGCGCACCAGCGGATGGCGAAACCGCACCCTGCTGCCGATCTCGATCAGCCCGGCCGACTCCGCGCGCTCAAGAGCCGCGCCGGTGATCCCGAGCCGCTCGGCCGCCCGCCACAGCGCGGCCGGATCGCCGGTTGGCTCCGCCGAGGCGACCAGCAACAACTGCCGGGTGTCGGGCGGCAGCTCCTCCAGGCGCAGTCGGAAGCTCTCCTCGATCCGGCCGGACAGCGGCAGCGCCGCCGGCACCCCGAACCCACCCGCCAGCTGCATCGGGCTGAGTCCACGCGGTAGCTCCAACAACGCCAGCGGGTTACCGCGCGTCTCGGCCACGAGCTCCTCGGCCACCCGCTCGTCCAGGCGCCCGGGAATTACCGACGCGAGCAGCTCGCGCGCATCGACGTCCGCCAGTCCCTCGACCACCAGCTCGGGGAGACCCGCGAGGGATTCAGTGGTCTCGCGGGTGGCGAACAACATGACAACCGGCTCGGCCAGAAGCCTTCGCGCCACGAACGCCAATGCCTGCGCGGACGCCCGATCCAACCACTGCGCATCGTCGATCACCCACAACAGCGGCCGCTCGTCGGCCGCCTCGGCCAACAGACCCAGCACGGCCAGCCCGACGAAGAAGCGGTCCGGCACGGCGCCGGCGCTTAACCCGAACGTCGTCGCGAGTGCATCGCGCTGCGGACCCGGAAGACGGTCCAGGTGGTCGAGCAACGGCGCGCACAACTGATGCAGAACCGCGAACGGAAGCTCCATCTCCGACTCGCTCCCATCGGCACGCGCCACCCTGATATCCGATGCCGACGCGATGGCGTGCTCGAGCAGCACAGTCTTCCCGGCGCCCGCCTCGCCCCGCAGCACCAGCGCCCGGCTGTTCCCCTCCCGCGCTCCGTCGAGCAGTCGATCAAGCGCGGCGCACTCGTCTCGCCGACCACGCAGGATGGGCAGCCCGGGAGCTGATCGACCACCAGCCATGAGGGGGGCCATCCTATAACCGGTAGCTATACCGGCCGGCGCTGGTAGTGCTCGCGAACAGCCCCCGGAGGCGGATGCTCACGGTAACCGGATCACCGCAACGAAAGGAAGTTAGGTGAGTGTCCATACCGCAGTGTCCCCGGAGGAGGCCGCCGACCGTCTCGCGATCCGCGAGCTGATCGACGCCTACGCCTACTGCGCCGACGGCCGCGACGCCGAAGGGCAGATGGCGCTGTTCTCCGAGAACGCTCGCTTCGTGGTCTACATGGACCCTGGTTCCAGTGAGCCCACTATGGACCTGCACACCCGCGCGGATCTGGCGCCGGTCTTCGACAACCTCAACGTCTATGAAGCGACCACGCACTTCAACGGACAGAGCACGATCACTCTCGAGGGCAACCGAGCCACGGGCGAGAGCTACTGCCTGGCACACCACGTGTCGGCCGCCGGCGAGTCACGGTCGCTGATGATCGCGTCGATCCGCTACCTCGACACGTTCGCCAAGTCCGACGGCGCCTGGCTGTTCGCCGAGCGTCGGCTTTACGTCGACTGGACCGACACGCGGACGATCGTGGAGTCGTCGCCCTGATCCAAGACTGTGCCGAGTTGGTTTCGCGAGGTGATTCCCAGCTTCGCGAACACCTTCCGTAAGTGGTAGGCGACGGTGTGCTGGCTGATGAACAGCCGCGCGCCGATTTCCGCGTTCGACAGTCCGTCGGGGGCGAGCCGCGCGACCTGTGTGTCCTGGGTGGTGAGCTCGTCGCGGGTCTCGACGGTGCGGCCATGTGCCACGCCCGCCGATCCGGATCCCCGATCGGCGAGCAGCCTTCGCGCCACGAACGTCAACGCCTGCGCGGAGGATCGGTCCAGCCACTGCGCGTCGTCGACCACGCACAACAGCGGCCGCTCCTGCGCCACCTCGGAAAGCAAGCTCGGGCTCGCCAGGGCAACCAGCAGCCGGTCCGGTGCCGGGCCACAGGACGGGCGCTCCGGAAGCGGCTGGATCAGGAGTCAGCGGACACGGCGATCCTAAAACCCTTCCGACGCTCGGGTCCCGTGATCGCCGACGGCGATGCGGGCAGACCCCGGTGAGCGGCCGAGCCCGCCGCGAAGCGGGCCCGGCTCAGCATCAGTCAGCACTCATCGGTGCGAGTGTCCAGCGCGCTTCTTCCCGCGCCGGAGAAACCGCAGTGTCAGCAAACCCATCACGGCTCGCTTCATGTCGTCACCTCTCTTGGTTGGACTGACGAATGGCTCCTTAATTGGCGCCCCGCCGACGGCACCGTGATTCGCGTCAGGCATGGCCGCAGACGCGATCGGTATTCCTCGGGCCAGCGCTCGTGCCTACGTTCAGGTTCGTAAACCCACTCCCTGAAAGGAGCACTAAATGCCCGCAAATGCCACGATCGAGGACGCGATCAAGGAGTCGCTGGACCTGGATCCGCGGCTCCCCGATCCCGACCAGGTCGCGGTTGCCGTCGACGCCGGCACCGCGACCCTGCGCGGCACGGTTGGTACATATAGCCAGCGCCGTGCTGCGGTCAACGATGCGTTCGAGACCGACGGCGTCGACGACGTGGACGATCAGATCGACGTGCAGCTACTCGACGAGGACCGCCGCGAGGACGCCGACATCCGCGGCTTCGCGTTGCAGATCCTCATGTGGGACACCGAGGTTCCCTCGGATCTCATCGACGTGAGCGTGACCGACGGATGGATCACCTTGACCGGCACGGTGAACTACCAGTTCGAAAGCGACGCCGCATACGACGACGTCGCCGACCTATCCGGCGTCATCGGCGTCACGAGCAACCTGACGGTCCTCAATCCCTGAACGGATACGGCCGGCGTGTGCGACGAGCGGCGCGCCGGCCGACTACCCCGGAGACGCGCAAAATGACGCTGGGATTGAGCCTGCTTGCCATCGCCGTCGGGGCGATCCTGAAGTTTGCGGTCACCGCGACCGTGTCAGGGATCGATGTCAGTTCCGTCGGCGTGATCCTCATGGTGATCGGCGCCGTCGGGCTGGTCATCGGGCTGTGGCTGGTCGCGACCGGCCGGGAGACCCCCGAGGAATCGACTTGATCGGATCGGTGGGCGGCCGGTGCCGCCCACCCGATCCGGTTTGACCTTGGTCTACTGGATGACGGGGCTGCTACCAGTCGGCTGTCAGGGGAGTCGCTACGGACTGTCAATCCAAGCGATGCGAACGAAGGTCGGCTGACGTAGCTTGAGGTCCAAGTTCGAAAGCCGACCCGGAGTTCAACCTCATGTTTCCCACCGTTCCCCGCATCCCGCTGTTCGCCGCACCTAGCCCGGCCGAAGCGCTCGAGACGTGGCGCTCGGCGGCCGGCCTCGTCGGAACCCGCTGGCAGCTGTTCCTAGAGGCCGAGCCCGGAAGTCGTAGTTGGGCGTTCGCTTCCTACCTCGCGGCGCTCGACGCCGAGGAGGCTGCCGCGGCTGACCTATCGTCGCTGTCCACGAGCCTCGCCGCGTGATCGGAGCCTCGGTGGAACTTCGTCATCTTCGCTATTTCGTCGCGATCGCCGAGGAGCGCAGTTTCACCCGCGCGGCCGAGCGCCTCTGGGTCGCGCAGCCGGGCCTCTCCACGCAGATCCGACGCCTGGAAGCCGAGCTTGGCGTGAAGCTGTTCGATCGCCATACGCGCGGCGTCGAGCTGACCGAGGCCGGCGAGCTGTTCCTCCAGCGCGCGCGGACCGCGCTGACCGCCGCCGACCTGGCGGCCGCGACCGGATCCGACCTCCAGGCAGGGCTCCTCGGAAGCCTCCTCCTGGGGATCGCCACCGAGGCGTGGTGGCGCCCCGCCACCGAGCTGCTCAGCCAATTCACCCGCGAGCGACCGGGAGTCGAACTCACCCTGATCGAGGGGTATGGCGGGACGCTGTGGCGCGATCTGCGCGACGGGCGGCTCGACGCACTGCTCGCGCCGGCCGGTCATGCCTCCCCCGACCTCGTGTCACTAGAGCTGGGCGCCGCGCCGTGGGTGGCCCTCGTCGGCACCGGCCACCCCCTGGCGGGGATCGGACCGCTGCGCGCGATCGACCTCGGCGACGAGCGGATCACGATCACCGCACATCGCGACGGCGCCGTGCACGACCGGGCGGTGGCTGACCTGCTCGACGATCTGGGAGTCGCTGCAGAGCTCGTGCCCGGCGCGCCGGGCGCCAGGTTCTACGCCTCGGTCGCCCAGAACCAGGTCGTCGCGCTGACCACCGCCCCGGGCGCGCTACCCGCTGGCGTGATCGCGCGCGAGCTCGAGCCGCCGCAGGTGCTCCGCTTCGAACTCCTGTGGCGCGCCGAGGCCGCCTCGCCCGCGCTGTCCGCGTTCGTCGAGACGGCGGCTGCCGTGGTAGAGCGCGCGCCCTCGACCCGCTCACTGACGGCCGCTGCGTGAGTGGGTGCGTCGATGACTGTCGCCCCTCCGCGCACGTGCGGATTCCGCGCGATCGCCGCGTCCGACCCGCGGCTCACCCATGACCACCGGCGGTCCGGGCCAGACCACACCGAGGCTGCCGCTCAGAGGCTCGTCGCAGCTCGGGCACGGATCGCCGCGGGTGAGCGACGGCCGGCCGACGTAACTCGTCCCTGCGCAGCGTGGGCAGACGATGTGTGGCATGCCGTTCAAGGTCGTCCGTGGCCACCGCCGACCCAAGACCGCAGATCCGCTCGCCGCATACGCAAAAGTGATCGCACCGCCGGGGAGCGTTCGCGGTGAGCGTCACCGAGCTGTTCCCGGGTGCAACCAAACGTGACGCGCGGCTCTTGTCCCGCGCCGAGGAAGTTGAGCTGGCCAGGCGGATCGAGCAAGGCGATCTGAGGGCCGAGCAGCAGATGATCGAGAGCAACCTTAGATTGGTACACGCGATCGCCAGGAACTACCTCGGCAGCGGCGTCCCGCTCACGGACCTCGTCCAGGAGGGAACGGTCGGCCTGGTCCACGCGGTCAAGCGGTTCGACCACCACCGCGGCGTCAAGTTCTCGACCTACGCCGTGTGGTGGATCCGCCGCTCGATCCTCGACGCCATCGCCAACTCGGCGGTGATCAGAGTCCCCGCGAAGGCCAACCAGCAGCTCGCCGCCGTGCGGCGCGCCGAGAGCGAGCTCGAGCGCGTTGGACCACGCCACGCCTCGGACGCCAAGATCGCCGAGCACGCCCAGCTGCGCGAGACGACCGTCCGTTCGCTGCGCAGTGCCGCGCACGTGACCGCGTCGCTCGATCAACCGATCGGCGACGACAACACTCCGCTCGGCGAACTCGTGGCCGACGAGCAGGCCATCGATCCGTCCGATACCGTGATCGCGCGGGAGAACCAGCGCGAGCTCTCGGCGATGCTGCGCCTCCTACCCGCCCGGCACCGCCAGGTCCTCGAGCGTCGTTTCGGCCTGGCCGACCAGCCGGTGCAGAACCACCAGCAGATCGCCGAGTGGCTGGGCGTCGGCGAGGAACGCAGCCGCCAGATCGAACGCGAAGCGCTCCACCGCCTGCGGTCGATTGCGGGCACGACGCGCCGCGCGGCGTAGCGGCGAGTATTGCTTCGTCGCGTTACGACACCGCTGCCACTGACAGCTCCCACAGCGGCGTTGCGTTCTCGGGATCGAGGGCGTACGGAGCGACCGCGGTACCCGTCTCGGTGAACCCGTCGGGCCGGCGGTCGACGAGCCTCGCCTCGTTGCAGTCGGCGAAGTAGCGTCCACCGATCCCTTCCAGCAGCGGCGACGCGGCCAAGAGGACGGAGGTCGCCGCGCCCTGCTCGGGGGTCTTCTGCAGGTGGGGCGGTGTCCTGACCGTCCCGCCGACATGTCGTTGGAGGTTGGTGTGGATCGCGCCGGGGTTGAGCGAATTGGCATAGATCCCGTCCTCGCTCCAGCGCGCGGTCGCCTCTACGGCGAACAGGGCGACGGCGGTCTTCGACTGCGCGTAGGCGAGCAGCGGGTCATAGGGGCGGAAACGAAAATTGATGTCGTCGAACACGACCGGTGACCAGAGGTGCCCACTCGAGGACACGGCGACGATCCGGGCTCCGCCCGCTGCGGCCAAGGCCGGCTGGAGACCGAGCGCGAACGCGAAGTGACCGAGGTGGTTGGTCGCGAACTGCGACTCCCAGCCCTCGTCGGTGTGGGCCTCCGGGGAGGCCATCACGCCCGCATTGTTGACCAGCATGTGGAGGGGCCCGCGCCAGCCGCCGACGAACCGGTAGATCGAACGGGCGCTGGTGAGCTCGAGCTCCGCGGCGCGGACGGCAGGATTCCGCGTGCTCGCCCTGATCTGCGCCGCGATCTCAGTGCCGGCCGGCTGGTTGCGTACGGCGAGGGTGACGTCGGCGCCCGCGCCGGCCAGGGCGCGTGCGGTCTCGACGCCGATGCCCGATGCGGCTCCGGTCACGATCGCTCGCTTGCCCGACAGATCGACGTCGGCAAGGACCTCCGCCGCGGTCGTCTGGAATCCAAGTGGAGTGGTGATGGGATTGTGATCGGTGTCATGCAGATAGGGTCGTGCGCGATCGGTCGGTTAGCCAGAGGTCCGCGAACCCTAGTAGCGGCGGGGCCACCCTGATTAGTTTTGCCGGGGTTATCGTTTGGGCATGGAGCCGGGCAACGCGCTTGGCGAGTATCTCCGCGCCCGCCGCGAGTTGGTCTCGCCCGAGAGCGCCGGGATCTCGCACAGCGGCCGTAGGCGCGTTCCTGGGTTGCGCCGCGACGAGCTCTCGCTGCTTGCGGGCGTGAGCACTGATTACTACATTCGCCTCGAGCAGGGACGGGATCGCAACCCGTCCGCGCAGGTCCTCGACGCGCTCGCCCGGGCGTTGCAGCTGGACGATGAGGCGACGGCGCACCTGCACTCTCTCGGCCGGCAAGGGGCACCTGCGTCGGTCGCCGTACAGGCATCTCGACGGCCGCGCACAGTCCCGGTTTGCGCGGTGGATGTCGCACAAAGCTCGCTAGTTGTGACCAGCGCACAAACGCAATCCGCGAGACACCGGCGCCAAGGGGATTTTCGTCTGGCCTGGCCGAGAAACGTCCTCTCTCTGGTGACGTTTCTCGACCAGGCCCCACGCCGACCATCACCCTCTTGTGCGGCGGTCATAACGATCGGGGCGCGAGGGCCATTTGCGCGACAGCGTCCCGGGCGGCGCTTGCGCCGCCACCTCTGAGGGGTGAGAATCTTAGGGGCCGCCGGGCCGACGCCGGCGAGGCTTGGTGCGGTAGTTAGAGCCCGTGCGACAGCGTGGCGCAGGAGCCTGTCGAACCGTTGATTGCTGCCTTGGGCGCGAAAGCCAGACTCATACCTGGGAGGCTCCTCCCGGCGGCCCACACCGTCCCTTCGGCAACGGAGCACGCGGCACCCAACTGACAATCGAGCAGGCTCACGCGGGCTGGCCTGCGGCGAGGCCCGCTTTCGCATGCTCTTCGGCGCCCCTCCACCTCAAGGGATTCACAAGCCAGCGTCCGCGGATCGCAGGTCAGGCGATACGGCCCGGGGGTCACCCACCGTCTGATCGCTGGCGCGGAGCGGCGCTCAGGATTCGTGACTGGACGCCCGCCATCTCGTGATCGTGGCACCGAACGGCAAGTCGGCTGTCCGCACCCGTGAGCGATGATGTGGGTATGAACGCCCGCGAGGTGCAGTTTGGCGTTCGGGACGTCAGGCTGAGTGGGACGGTGTGGGTGCCGAACGGGGAGGGCCCGACACCTGGCGTCGTGTTGGTCGGTGGCTCCGGACCGGCCGACCGCAGCAACGGCGGTTACTTCGACGCGCTTCGGGACCGCTTGGTCGGTGCCGGCGTGACCGTGCTCGCCTTCGACAAGCGCGGCGTCGGAGGCTCGACCGGGGCGTGGGCGTCGGCACGTGTAGACGACCTGGCGGCCGACGTCGCGAGCGCAGTGGACGCCCTGCGGGAGCAGCCTGCCGTGGATGCAAGTGCCGTCGGGCTGTTTGGGCACAGCGAAGGGGGCTGGGTGGCGCTGCGTGCGGCCGTGTACGCCGCGGCACCGCGCTACCTGGTTTTGAACTCCTCTCCGGCGGTGTCTTTTCTCGAGGCAGAGGTCTACGCGCTCACCGCCGCTGGTGGCGGTTCGGACCCGGCCCGAGTCCTGTTTGGCCGTCTGCGAGACGCGGTCCGAGCCGACGCCGACCTGTCGACCGCTGCGCGGGTGATCGCTGACGAACGTGACCCGGTCCTGCGGGACGTACTCGACCGGAGTGGCTTCCGTCTCACCGACGAGAGCTACTCGCAGCTGCGGGCGTGGATCGATTATGCGCCCGATGCCGATCTCGAGAGTCTCCGAATCCCGACTCTGGCTATCTATGGCACACGCGACGCGTTAACTCCCGTGCAAGCGAGCGTGGACCGCCTCGCTCAACTCGCCCCGACCGTCCACCGTAAGGTCTTCCCCGACGCCGACCACCGGCTCTGCATCGATGGCACCCTCGCCCCTGGCTACCTGGATGCCGTCACCACGTGGTGCACCTCACAGGGTCGGAGGGCGAACCCACCGGTTCGCTGAGCGCTTTGGACGACGCAGCAGCAGTCACCGTCCGCACACTGGCGACCGCATCCAACGATTGCAGAAGCACGGGGTTCTCGCGGAGGACGTGGCGCGTGTTCGACCCAAGGACGTCGGGCCACCGCCCATTTCACGGAACTAGCGTGAAGGCCTTTGTGTGTCGCGGCCTGACGACACGGAAGTGACGTACCTCTAGGGTTGCGATGACCTCGAGGTTGCGTCGCTCTGCCAGCGCGATGACCGACGCGTCGACCATCCCCAACGGCAGGTAGAGATACTCCTGCATCAGTTCCGCGATCCGTTCCCAGTCGGAGTCGAGCACCGGCTCGACCACAAGTTCGCCGTGGGCGAGCGAGTGGGCGAACGCAAGCTCGGCGTGAGGGCCGATCCGGTCGCTTAGCAGGTAGCTGACCTCGGTCAGCACGAGCGCCGGGATCAGCAGCGGCCTCTCGGCGGTCGAGAGCAGCTGCACTGACCGCTCGTGGTGCTTGTCGCGCCTGGCGGCAGCCGCGTAAAGCGGCCCGGCGTCGACGATCAGCACGGGTTTACCGGCTGCCGCGTTGGCGTCGCCGCACGCTGTCGGCGACGAGCTCGTCGACGCGCTCCGAGGCGTCCGCGGGTGAGCCGTCCCCGATCGCGAAGAAGCCCAGGCGCCCGTCTGCTGGCGGCGGCAGGTCCCGCTCTATCGCCTCGCGAGCGACCTGAGCAATCGACTGGCCCCGGCGCCGCGCTTCGAGTCTCAGCCGCGCGTCGACGTCATCCGGCAGCATGATGGTCGTCCGCTTCATGCATACAGCATAACGCATCACCTAGACGGTCTTCTGAGCCCCGGCAACTCGGCCGTCACCGCAGCTGCCGGTGATGCGCGCAGTTCGGGAATGCCGATACTGCAGGGATTTCACCCCCCACTGGAAATCGACGGTGTTGCCGATGATCCACGGTCATCTCAGGCTCGCGGATTTGCGGTGGATTACCGGGGATTGGGCACAGAGATGCGCTCTGTGCCCAATCGTCGACCAGGCGGCGTGGTCCGCCGGCAGCAGCCGAGACCGCGGCTCTGCTGCCCCCTTCGTTCCGCGTTTCACGTGTGACGCCGGCTCTCCCAGATGCTCGACCTAGACGACAGGCGAGAAGCGCCCCTCATGCGGTTTCCGCAGAGCAGGTCAGCCGTCGGCGTTGGGCTCGTGATGCCACGGGTTGATGAGCGGAACACCGCAGCCCTCGAAGTCGCCGGTGTTGCGGGTCACGACAGTGAGTCCGTGGACGCTGGCGGTCGCGGCGATCAAGCTGTCGACCGTGTTGCGCGGCGTGGAAGCGTTGAGACGCCCCCACTCCTCGGCGACGCGGACGTCGATCGGGACGATCCGGTCGGCGAATCGCGTCTGAAGCTCGCCCAACCAGCCAGCGAAGAGATCTGCCTGAGCAGGGTCGCGGTCGCGCAGCATCTCGATCCCCTTGCGGATCTCACCGAGAGTCAGCACACTGAGATGCAGATCAACGTCGTCTACCTCGCCAGCCCAGGCGCGCACAGCAGGATCGCGGCCGCGGCGGATCTCCGAGACGACGTTCGTGTCGAGCAGAAGACTCAAAGATCGATCTCGCGGCCCCGGTCGTCGGCACGGTCGAGCGCAAGCGCGTCGAAATCCGGAGCAGCACGAATGAACTCGACCAGGCTCGGGCCGCCCCCGCGCAGTCGTCGGTAGTCCTCGACGGAGACAACGACGACAGCCTCCTTGCCGTGCTTGGTCACGACCTGAGGACCGTCGCGACGGGCACGCTCGACAAGTTCGCTGAAGTGCTGTTTGGCTGTCTGTATTTGCCAGCTCACATCGGCCTCATTATTCTGGACAGACTAGACAGATTCTAGCAGTCGTGCCAACACCAGAGGCCCGTGCCACCAACCACGGCTGCCCCGCGCCTGCCTACCGCGCGGAGTGAGGCTCGACCACCAAACCGGTAAGAGTCCTGCTCCTCGGCGAACACCAGGGCTGTGCGTTGACGCTCGTCGGTCGCTGCTTTGCTCTCGGGGGGGCTACTCGACGGGCGAGCGGCGAACTTTTCTGCGGACTCGCGCATCTATGGGGCATGTACGACGTGATCTTGGTCGGGGCACGGGTAGCCGGGGCCCCGACGGCAATGTTGTTGGCGCGCCGCGGCCTGAAGGTGCTGGCGGTTGATCGGGCCGGGTTTCCGAGCGACACGCTCTCGACCCATCAGGTACAGGTCCCGGGCGGGGCGCGGCTGGCGCGCTGGGGAGTGCTCGAGGGTGTGCGAGCGGCGGGAACGCCGGCCACCCGCCGGGTGCGGTTTGATCCGGGGCCGGTCGTGCTCGAGGGCCGGTGGCCTGCGGTCGACGGGGTCGATGCGCTCTACAGTCCGCGGCGGACGATCCTGGACAAGCTGTTGGTGGACGCCGCCCGCGAAGCGGGTGCCGAGGTGCGCGAGCGGTTCGCGGTCGAGGGGATCGTCTTTGATGATGGGCGCGTGGTCGGGATCCGCGGCCGCGAGCGGGGTGGCGGTGAGGTTCGCGAGCGGGCGCGGCTGGTGGTGGGCGCTGATGGGCGGCACTCGCTGGTGGCCAAGGCGGTCGGGGCGGTCGCGTATGACGCCAAGCCGGCGCTGTCGATCGCCTACTACACGTATTGGGCGGGCGTCCCGATGCGGGGCGGTGAGATGTACTCGCGCGAGCGGCGGATGATCGGCGCCTGGCCGACCAACGACGGGTTGGTGATGACGTATGTGGCCGCCCCGGCGAGCGAATTCAAGGCGTTCAGGTCGGACCTTGATCGGAGCCTGCTTGGGTCGCTCGATTTGGCCGGCGATCTCGGGCAGCGTGTCCGCGCCGGCGAGCGGGCGGAGCGCATCTTCGGCACCGCGGACCTTCAGAGCCGCTTTCATCGGCCGTACGGGCCGGGGTGGGCGTTGGTCGGCGACGCGGGCCTGGTGATGGACCCGGTCACGGGCCAGGGAATCGCCGATGCGTTTCGGGACGCCGAGCTGCTCGCGGACGCGATCACCGCCGGGCTGGGTGGCGGCGGATCGCTTGAGGACGCGCTGGCCGGGTATCAGCGAAAGCGCGACCAGGCCGCGCGTGCGATGTACGAGTTCACCGCCGAGCTGGCGTCGCTGGGGCCACCGCGGCCCGAGCAGCTGATGCTGTTCGAGGCCCTGGCACGCAGGCCGCAGGACGTTGAGCGCTTCCTCGGCGTGCTCGCCGGTGCCGTACCGATCGGCGAGTTCTTAACGCCGCGCAACCTCCTACGGCTCCTCGGCCCGCGAAAAATGCTCAAGGCGGGGCTCGCGAGGAGGAGAATCGCGGCGTGAGTGAACCTCCGGATGCCCTGCTCGTACGGGCTGCCCAAGGCGGCGATGTCGCCAGCCTCGGGGTGTTGCTCGAGCGCCACCGGGCGCGGCTTTACGCGGCGGCGGTCGCCATCCTAGGCCACGGACCCCGGGCAGAGGATGCCGTCCACGACACCTTCCTCGTCGCGTTGCGGCGAATCGGCGACCTCCGGGACCCGAGCGCAGCCCGCGCGTGGCTGACGCGAATCGTTGGCAACGTCTGTCTGGCCGAGCTGCGACGACCCGCGGCCGAACCGCTCGCCGACCCTCGAACCAGCCGTCGACGCGGACCGGTTCCCTGTCGAGGAGGCGATCGACCGCGCTGCCCTCCGGGACTGGGTGTGGGCAGCCCTCGAGCGGCTGTCCGAGCCCCTTCGCCTGGCCATCCTGCTGCGTTATTTCACCCGCCTCAACTCATACGAGGCGATCGCCGAGGTCTGCGGGGTCCCGGTCGGGACCGTGCGTAGCCGCCTCAACGCGGCGCGCGCGAAGCTCGCCGACGACCTGCTCCAAACCGCCGCTGGCGCCCACCCCGACACGCGGCGGCACCGGCGGCGCGCGCTGGAGGTCGGCGCCTCGATGAGCGCGTTCGAGCGCACCGGCGATCCCGCGCTCCTGCGAGACGCGCTCGCCAGCGACCTACACTTCACACTCGCCGACGGGGTTGAGCGCCAAGGCCTCGACCTGTTCGCCTCGCTGCTCGCCGCCGACTTCGAAGACGGCGTGAGAACCCGCCCCATCCGCGTGGTCCCCGGCCCCGACATCGCGGTGGTCGAACTCTGGCTCGACAGCCCGCCCGAGCATCCGCTGCACTGCCCACCCGCGCTCACACAAATCCACTTCCACGACGGACATACCACCCACCGGATCGCCTCGCACTACGCGCCGCGGCACTGACTCGCGGACGCGTGCCAGGGCAAGCCGTCAGACTGCGCCCGCGGCGGCTTGCGCGTCCCAATCCCCGCGATCGTGTCCATCAGAACGCGGGGCTGCCGCGTCGTGTACCCATCCTGACGACAATCGCGCTCACCGCGACACTGCTCGGGACGCTCACCCGCCTTTTCGGACCAGGCGGGTTCGACTCGCTTCGCCGCGACCCGACGGAGCTGGGCCACGGGCAGCTGTGGCGCCTGCTGACTCCGGTGCTGGTCCAGGGGGGTCCGGCGCTCAAGGCGATTCGCTCCGCGGGGAAAGCGGCGACGCGAGACGCCGTCGCGGCCGCGATTGAGCCGTTCGGTCAGCGGTCGGGTGGGTACGCGATCGGCTCGGCCTTCCGCTACCTGGTCACAAGGGCATAGCCCGGGTGTGGCTGTCCCGCCCGACGTGGGCGGGGCACCCCGGGCCAGGATTGATAATGGCGGCATGGCGAACCGTGTCTCGAGCCGCCGGCTGGTCGGGCGCGATCATGAGCTGGAACTGTTGCTGGGGCTGGTGCGACGAGCCGGCGAGGGTCACGGAGGCGCGGCCCTGGTGGTTGGCGAGGCGGGGATCGGAAAGAGCCGTCTAGTCGGCGAGCGGTGACGACGACGGCTAACGGCCAGCACACAAGCCCGCGACAATCCCTGGCCCGCACGGCGCAACGTCCGTTCAGGCGAGACGACAGCAGATCGGAACAGGCAAACAGCCAGTAACGCGCGCGACGTCCGGACTCCTGCTCCACGTGAACGCGGCAGTGGTTTGCAACGCGCCATCGGACTTGCGCGAAGGAACGAACACGAGCAGCTTCGCCCGCCAGGGGTCGAGCGTTGCGCCGAACCGGGAAAGCGACGTCTGCCCAAATGCGCCGTTAAACCCGACGCGTGGCGCTGAGTGAATTCAGGTCATCAGATGTTCGGCACGACCGGTCGTGACCCAGGACGCCGGCGAGGTCATTTGACTCAAGACAAGGGCGGGCGGGCGGACGCACACTGTTCGCCACTGCCCAGCGTCCGATGAAAGCGAGCTTGAATGACTGCTAATAGCCGGAAGCCCACCGTGATTCTCGTCCACGGCGCGTTCGCCGATGCCTCGAGCTGGGCACGCGTGCTCGAGCGGGTGCGCGACGCTGGGATCGAGGCCGAGGCGATCCCCAACCCGCTTCGCGGGCTGACTTTCGACGGCGAGTACGTTGCGAGCGTCCTCGGCCAGCTCGAGGGACCGATCGTGTTGGTCGGTCACTCCTACGGCGGCGCGGTGATGACCTACGCAAGCTCAAAGGCGCCCAACGTCAGCGCGTTGGTCTACGTTGCGTCGTTCGGCCTTGACCAGGGCATCAGCGCCAACGAGTCGGTGGCGGACTTCGCTCCGCCGGAGCTCGCGAGCTCGGTCGAGGTGCGGACCTTTCCCAACGGCGACGAGCCGGGCCTCGAGGCGCTGATCCAGCGCGACAAGTTTCACTCGGCGTTCTGCGCGGACGTACCGGTCGAGGAGGCGGCCCTGTACGGCGCCAGCCAGCGCCCGGTCGCGGTGAACGCGCTGGACGAGCCGCTGGCCGTAGCGCCGGGCTGGAAGACGATCCCGAGCTGGTTCGTGATCGCCGGCGCGGATCACTCGATCGATCCGGACTCTCAGCGTGCCGCGGCCACGCGGATGGGCGCAACGACGGTCGAGATCGAAGGCGGCTCGCACTCAATCGCACTCTCCCAGTCCGCCCGCGTCGCCGCGGTCGTGATCGACGCCGCAGCCGCGGTCACCCGCGACCTCGCCGCGGCGGCCGGCGTCTCCTAGCGAGCTAGCGGCGTGTCTGGAGATCTTCCATGACGTGCGAGAGCGGAGCGGAACAGCCATGAATCACAGTCAAGCCACAGTGACCCCCAGCGACCCCGTGTCAGCGCGCACAAGCGCGACCGCCGATGGGACCTCGGTCCGTGACCGTTTACGGGAGCCGACGCTGGCTTCCACATGGCAGGCGGTCGCTGGGAGCCCGATTGGGGATGAGTTGCTCGAGTGGCCGCCGGATGTGTTTGCGCTTACCGATGTGATTCTGGAGCGCGCTGAGGCGTTTCGGTTCGTTTTGTCCCCGCCCGAGGGAGTGGTGTGGCCGCCGGGTGGCGATGTGAGCTGGAGCGACGCGGTCGGGCAGGCGGCGCGACGGTGGAGTGCGTGGGCTGAGGATCGGGATGGTGCAGTTCCTGACCTTGTGGCCGAGAAGTGGCGTGTCTTTCGGGAGCGGGCGGGGATTCCGCTGGAAGAGCTGGCGGCTGGGCGAGATTGGCGCGTCTGCGAAGCGCTTTTGACGCTTCATGCGATCGCGGACGAGGCATGCGCGGGCATGTTCGTCGCGCTTGACCGCTCGGACGGAGAGGGGTGCATCTATCGGGCCCGGGGCCGGGAGCTCTTGGCGAGGGTCGGGTGCCTCGCTCGACTGCATTCGCATCTCGTTCGCGTGCTTCCCAAAATCCGCACACCTCCGACCGGAGGAGCGTCGTTCTCGCGCTACGCCTGCGTCTATCGTCCGAGCTTGGAGGTCCGCTGGCACAAGCTGCCCGCTCGTCATCGCGGTACGGACCCCCAGGCCGAGCACGCCAAGATGCTGCTGCTGCCGTGGCCGCTGCGGGTCAGAGAGTCTGACTTCCGGGCCGTGGACGGCTCCGTCCAAAGGCTGGCAAAGGAGCCGTTCGGCCTCTTCGAGTTCGCACCGGAGGAGCGGCTCGATCTGGATCTCGTCGACCGCATGCTCATCGCGGCCCGAGACGAGGTCGGACGGGTTGATGTCGTGCTCCTGCCGGAGAGCGCCGTTGAGGAAAGCGACCTCGACGCCCTCGAAGCGCTGTTGGACCGCCACGGAGTGACATACCTGCAAGCTGGGATTCGGAGGGGCTCAGGCCAACCGGGCGGGCTTGGAAGCAATCAGATGCATGTTGGCGTTAACCCCAACCTCGAAAAAGGTGCGCCGCTTCCGAGTTCCGCCGGTGGACAGTGGTTTCACATTCGCCAGGACAAGCATCATCGCTGGTCGCTCGACGCAAGCCAGATCTACCAGTACCACCTTGGTGGCGCGCTTCACCCTGACATCCGCTGGTGGGAGGCGATCGACGTCCCTCGCCGGTCTGTCCAGGTCGTGCAAACCGGCGAAGGGATCACGATCGTCTGTTTGGTGTGCGAGGACCTCGCGCAGAACGACGATGTGGCGGAGGTCATCCGGTGCATCGGCCCGACGATCGTCTCGACCGCTCTACTCGACGGGCCACAGCTCACGTCCCGCTGGTCAGCGCGCTACGCGAGCGTGCTGGCCGATGACCCGGGCTCGGCCGTCATGACGCTGACTTCCTTCGGCATGGCACAACGCTCCCGGCCGCCCGGACACGATGCTTCACCGGTGATCGCGCTGTGGAAGGACCCCGCGCGGGGGACCCGCGAGATCTCGCTCGAGCCGGGCGCCCAGGGCGTGGTTCTGACCGTATGTGGAGCTCGCTCGACCAGGCGGAGCGCCGATGGTCGCTGGCCCGTCGAGAGCGGGACTCATTACTTCGACGTCGCCGTCCACCAGATCCGGGCCTCGGACGCGCGCTCGGAGTCACCGAATCCCCGCTCCGGGAGTCCGACTCCGCGTGTGATCGAAGTCGATGATCTCACGATCCTCACCGGCTGGGCCGAGGCCATTGCAGAAGCGCTCGCCTGCACGCCGGCCCGTGTTCAGGCCGTGCTCGCCGAGGCGAGGCCCGGTGCTCCATGGCGGCGCGACCTCGGCGTCGCGGAACCGTCGCCGCGGCTCAGCGACGCGATCGACGCGATCGAGCGAGCAGTCAGCGCGGCTATCCCCCCCGGCGGCGAACCGTCACTCGACGGGTTGCTCCTAGCCGTGCACGAAGGTCACCGAGGCGAGTCTGCACTCGACGGACTGGCACGCCGGGTGCTGCAAACACCGCTTGAACAGCTTTGCACCCGACAAGCCGAGGACGCCGACTCGCTCCACCGAGCCTAGCCGGCGTCCTGACCGCGGCCTCATCCCGACAGGAACTGGACTGATCGGGCCTTGGAATACATCACTTTGGGATGTTGACAGCGATCTTTGGCCACGAGGGCGGGTCGACGTCGCCCGCCGCGTTCGGCGTGCCAGCGTCGGAATAAGCGACTACACGGGTGAACATGGCAGCCCTGCTTAGCCAAATCCATTGAAAGACAGGAGACGTCATGTCAGCCGTGCCATACACCGTTACCCATGAGTACGCGCTCGGCGCCGATGAAAGTGAGCGAGCGAGGCTGCTCGCTCAGTGTGAACTGCACCGCCGCGAGGCAGAGCGGCTCCTGGACCGGGTCCACATCGCTGACGGAGCCCGTGTGCTGGATGTCGGCTGCGGCCCGCTTGGGGTGCTCGACATTCTCAGCGCTCACGTCGGCCCGACGGGCCAAGTCATCGGCCTGGACAACGAGCCGCGGATGCTCGCTCATGCCAAGCGGACGATCGCCGAGCGCAAGCTGGCCAACGTCGCGCTGGTCGCAGGCGACGCGATCGACACCGGCCTTCCCGGGGACTGGTTCGACGGGGTGCACGAACGACTCGTACTGATCAACCACCCCTCGCCTGAGGCCATCGTCCAGGAGATGGTCGCCATCACCCGGACAGGCGGCTGGGTTGCTGTGCAGGAGCTCGACGTGTACTCGTGGATGTGTGAGCCCGGTCATCGCGCCTTTGATGAGCTGCTCGACACGTTCCGGCGGGTATGGAGGGTCGACGGCAAGGACCCGTTCATCGGCCGGCGCCTCCCTGCGCTGCTACGCCAAGCAGGCCTCGCCGACGTCGAATGCGACGCCTTTGCACACCACTGGCGCGCCGGACACGCGTACCAGACCCTGCTTCTCACCTTCATCGATATCTGTCGCCACCGCATCCTGGAGGCCGATCTTCTCGCCGAGGGACGGCTGGATCGCCTCAGCGATGACCTGCGCACGCACCTCGACTCACCAGACACCTTCGTCGTCCATCCGCTCCTCTTCCAGGCCTGGGGGCGCAAGCCCGGCTGAGTCGGCATAAGAAACGCGCTCTCATTCCGACGGGAGCGCGTCGCGCAGGGCGGATCGCGTGCTGATCCCGAGCTTGGGGAAGATCCGGTACAGGTGCCCGCTGACCGTGCGGTGGGAGAGGTAGAGGCGTTCTCCGATTTGCTTGTTGGTCAGTCCGGCGGCCGCGAGGCTGGCGATCTCGTGCTCCTGCGGGGTGAGCGGCTCGACGGAGCCGTTCGTGCTCGCCGCCGGAGCCTGGCCGGTCGCCCGCAGCTCAGCGGCCGCGCGCAGAGCCCAGGGGGTCGCGCCAAGACGCTGGAACGCTTCGAGGGCGGCGGCGAGCTGTGCGCCGGCGCCGCGCCCGGAGCGCGCGCGACGCAGTCGCTCGCCGTAGGCCAGCCTCACGCGCGCCAGGTCAAACGGCCAGCGATCGGCTCCCGGGATCGCGAGCGCCCGCTCGAACTCCGCCAACGCAGCCTCGTCGTCCCGCGCTGCCAGACCGGCCGATCCACCGGCCAGCAGTGCGATCCGCGGCGAGATGCGAGCGATCCCGTAACGCTGCATCGCGGCGACATGGGCCGCCGCTTCGGCATGACGACCGGTGCGGACCGCGGCCTCGACGAGATCCATGCACACCCACAACGCGTGACGCGCGTAGCGGACGAACTCGCCGGGCGGACAGACGGCTGACGCGTGGTGATACGCGGCCTCGAAGTCGCCGCGCCCGAGTGCCGCCAATCCACGGGCGTGGCTGGCGAACTGAGCGATCAGGTGAGCGCCGCGCGGCTTCGCCCAGTCGGTGATGGCGTCGGCCAGCTCGCGCGCGAGGGCGTCCTCGCCGCGCGCCGCCGCGAGGAGCGCACGGTCGTAGCGCAGCACGGGCACGTACACCTGCAGGCCGGCGTGTTCGCAGATCTCAAAGCATTCCGCCAGCAGCCGCTCGAGCTCGTCCCACTCGCCGGTCAGGAAGTAATCCAGGCACATGAAGTTCAGCGAGGAGACGACCAGCGTCCAAGCGCCCGCCTCGCGCGAGCTGTTCACCATGCGCCGCATGCGCCTGCCGGCATCCGCCCAGGCGGTCGATGAACACCGCGGCCAGCATGACCTTGCGAAGGTGCCACGAGTCAGACTCCTCGCCCAGCTCCGCTATGACCTGCTCGAGGCGATCGAGCACCCCGACGGCATCGCGGACCGGATCTGGCATCGTCCGGCTGGCCAGCAGCAGATCCTCGGGGACGCCTGGCCGCAGACGGTCGAGGATCGCGAAGTACCGGTCCCACAGCTCGGCGCGCCCCGCGAAGCCGCAGACAAGCAGCAGCAGGTAGACCGCAGCCGCGAGATCCTCGTCCGTCGCATCGAGCTCGTCGCCCCGAGCTTCGATCGCGCTCACGAGCAGCCGGTGGACCGTGTCCAAGTCACCGTCGCCGTTGAGCAGCACGAAAGCGGCAGTCGTGACCGCCTGCAGCGAGGCGCCGGGCCCGCGCTCGGCCTCCAGCGCCTCGGCGACGAGCTCCTCGCTGTCGCCCAGGCGCCCCGCCATGTTCACGCCCACGAACGCCGACTCGGTCAGCCGGCGGCTGCGGTCAACCTCGGCCGGGCTGAGCTGGGCCGCGCGCCTCAGCGCGCTCACCGCGCCCACCGGGTCGCCGCGACCCAGCATCTGCCGCGCGGAGGCCTCGAGCATGTCCGCAACCCGCTCATCCGGCCCGACGCTCGCCTCCGCCAGATGCCAAGCCTGCCGCGCAGGCTCATCCGCCCGCACGCCGGCCAGGACGCGATGCACCTCGCGGCGCTCCTGTGCCGTCGATAGCTCGACCACCGCGGAGCGGGTCAGCGGGTGGCGAAACACCAGCCGGCGAGTCTCCGGATCGACGTGCACCAGCCGGCTTCGCTCGGCCGGCCCTAGGTCCGCCAGCTCGGCGTCTCCGGTTGCCCGCTGCAGAGCCGCCAGGTCACCCGTGTTGTCCAGCACGGCAAGCAGCAGCAGGCGTCGTGTCGCGGGCGGCAACTCCTCCACACGCGATGCGAACAGCTCACCCAGCCGCGCGCTGAGCGGCAGCACCGCCGCCGACCCCGGCGAGACGAATGGCCGGCGCCCGCTCAACGCCGCCGGCAACTCAAGCAGTGCGAGCGGATTGCCAGCCGCCTCGGCGAGCAGACGCCGGCGCATATCCGCACCGAGAATCGGGAACCGCGCTCGCACAAGCCGATCCGCCGCGTCCCAGCCCAGCGGCTCGAGCCGATACTGAGGCAGGCCCGAGCCATCGAAGACACTCCCGGTCGCGGTGCGCAGTGCGGCTAGCAAGCCAACGTGGCTGCGGGCCAGCCGCCGCGCCACGAACCCCAGCACCTCCGCACTTGGGCGATCCATCCAGAACACGTCATCGAGCACGATCAAAAGGGGCTGCTCCTGGCCTGCCCTCTGCACGAGCTCGAGCGCCGCGCCCGCGACAACCAACCGGTCCGGGGGCCGGCCCTCGCCGAGTCCCAGCGCGACCAAGAGGGCGTCGCGGTACAGCGGGCGCAACTCCTCAATCCCGTCCAGCAACGGCAGCAGCAACTGGTGCAGCGCCGAAAAAGAGATCTCGGCCTCGAACTCAGCCCCGGCAGCGCGCACCACGCTGACACCCAGCGAGACCGCGCGCCGCGCGGCGACGTCCAGCAGCGCCGTCTTGCCGACGCCGGCGTCCCCGACGAGCACCAGCGCCTCGCCGCTGACCCCTGCGCGCTCGACGAACGACTGCAGTACGTCTATCTCGGCGCGGCGTCCGACGAGGCCCTCGGATTCCGCGGGCGCCGCGGGCGTCATTCGGCTGGCGGGATCGGGTGGTTCGAGCGGATCAGATCTCCCGGGTCGACCGCGGATTTGACCCGGCGCAGCCGCTGGTAGGCCTGCGCTTCCCAGTAGCTCGCTGGGTCGCGTTCGGTGTCTGAGTAGTTGAGGTACATGTACGGGGCCGCCCAGGGAGCGAGCGCCTGCTGGATGGCCTCGATTTGGCGCCACAGGGTCGACATGAGCTCGGGGACGGGTACGAACCCGCCGGCGGTCAGCGTGTACTTGGCCGGGATCGAGGCGAGGGCACCGTTCTCGGGTCGGGCGCGCGCGAGCTCTCCCTCGAGGTGCCTCAGCTCGATCGATCCCAATTGGTGGCCACCTCGCGGGCCTGCGACGCCGATGAACGTGTCGAGCGCGTCGGGCGGGAGCTCGGCGAGGGTCAGCCCGTCACCAACGGTTGGGACGGGCTGCTCCGGGTCCATGTGTACGCGGCTCAGCTCCGGCGTCGAGACGATCCGGATTGTGTCGTTCACCGGGCCGAGCGCCCGCAGCGGGGCGAGCAGCTCGTCCGCTTGAGCGCGATCACCGGCGTGGTAGGCATTGACGGTCACAAACGACTTCCCCCTGACTAGCTCCGGTAGCTCGGGGATGGGCGGGAAGTTGACAAACCGGCTCTCGGTGGTGAGTTCGTCGGGGGGAGCGGCCTGCGTCAGCTCCCGCCAGGCGTGCAGTACCTCACTGGCGCGCTCGAGCGGGAACCACAACATCCCGGCGTACGCCTCCGCGAGCTCGAACAGCTCGAGCTCGATCGCGGTCACGACGCCGAAGCTGCCGCCACCGCCGCGCACGGCCCAGAACAGATCGGGTTCCCGCTCGCGGTCCGCTCGGACGAGATGCCCGTCGGCGGTCACGAGCTCGATCGCATGGACATTGTTCGCCGCCAGGCCGTAGCGGCGGCCGAGCAGGCCGATGCCCCCGCCGATCGTGTAGCCGACGACGCCGACGTCCGGCGAGGTGCCCGACGGCATCGCCAGTCCGTGCCGAGCAGCGGCCTGCACGACCTCGAGCGACACGACTCCCGCCTCCGCGCGGGCGATCCGGGTCCGCGGGTCGATGCTCACGCCCCGCATCCGCTCGGTCTTCAACAGCAGCGTGTCGTGCAGCGAGCCCAGCGGCGCGGCATTGTGGCCCGTCCCCTGGGCGGCGACACGCTGCCCGCGCTCGCGCGCAAACCGGACCGCGCTGACGACATCCTGCGCTGACTCCGGGTGCACGACCGCGGCGGGCCGCTGGTCGACGCTGAGCTGCCAGGCGCGGCGCGCCTCGTCCCAGCCGGGCTCGCCGGCTAGCGCGATCTTCCCCTCCAGCGCCGAGGCGACGCTCGATGTACGAAGAGGTGTTGTGGACATGGATGATCCTCAGAGGTCGCGCGGATGGGGGCCCGTGATGATCAACCCGGCGTCCTCGAACGCCCGGCCGAGGATCGTGAGGTCGTGGCGCGCCGCCCCCGGTCCCGGGACGCCCGGCACGTAGTCGGCCGTGCGATGGTCTGAGAACACGCGCTCGAACCCGTTCGGCGTGTACAAGAGGAACGCGCGCGCCTCTCCCGTGCCGTCAACCGCGAAGGTGTGCGGAACGTTTCGAGGCAGGAACACGAAACCGCCGGTCTGAGCGCTCAGCATCTCATCGGCGACGTACACCGTGAGCTCACCGTCGAGGACGTAGATGAACTCCGTCTCGCGGGTATGGATATGCATCGGGGGCTCCGAACCCGCCTCGAGCGTGCAATCGACGAGGCCGAGGCCACCTTCCGAGCACTTGATCGTAAACAGCTGGGACTCCCACCAGAAGGTCTCCCCCTCGCCGGCGGCGAGCGCGAAGCCCATCGGAAGATGGTCGCAATGTCGGTCATGAGTTGCTTGCTTTCGGATGTGGAGTTGGTCGTTGCGGATACGGATGGTCGTCCGGTTCAGTGGGTCAGCGTCGCGTAGGCCGTGGTGCCGATCAGCTCTCGCGCGACCGCGCGTCCAGAGGTACCGGTAACGCCGGGCCCGGGCCACGTCGCGGCGCCGATCAGCCACAACCTCGGAACCGCCGTCCGGTGTGTGCCGGCGTGGGCGGGGATGGGACGCTCGGTGAGCGCCTGCACGAGCGAGTTCTCTCCCGCGGCGTGGTCGCCTGGGCCAGCGTTCGGGCTGGCCTTGGCGAGGTCGGACGGTGTGGTCAGGTGCCGTTCGAGCACGAGTCCCTCGAGGCCGGGGACGTGGAGCTCCGCCTCCGCCATCACGCGGTCGGCGAATGCCTCGGCGCTGGCGGGATCCCAGCCGTTGGTGCCGTGGGACGTCCCGCCCGCGTCCCCCCGCGGAGTGTGCGGGGCGTCGAGCACCTGGAGGCGCACGACAGCGCGCCCGGCGGGCGCACGCGTCGGGTCCACGGCGGTCGGCTCGTGCCACGCGATCGATGGGTGCTTGGGCAGCAGCCCGGCCTCTGCCTCACGCACCGAGGTCATGAGCGTGTCGAGGCCGCGCGTGAGGTTCAGCGCGCCGCCGGCGTCGAGCCGGCTGTCATGAAAGCGCGGGCGTGCCGACAGCGCGAGATTGATCTGGAAGCAGCCGCGCTTGTAGCGGTAGCCCGCTGCCTGCTTGCGCACGCCTTCGGGCACCCCTGGGACGGAGCGCAGCAGCCGGCCGTACAGCTGGTCGGGAGTGCTGGAGGCGATCACGGCCTGGGTCGCGTCGACCGTACGGCCAGAGACCGTACGCACGCCGGTGGCGCGACCGTCGCGCACGACGATCTCGTCGATGTCGACGGCGGTGTGCACATCGCCGCCGCGCTCGGTGACGAGCCCGACCAGCGAGTCGGTCAGGCGGCCGCTGCCTCCGACCGGGGTCGGATTCCCGTAGGCGAACGTGGCCAGAGCGATCATCACCCAGAGGGCGCTGGTCGGGTCCTCGGGTCCGGCGCCGAGGTGAAGCGGCCACGGTGCCGCAAGTGACCGGAACTCCTCGGTGTGGAAGTAGTCGCGAACCAGATCGACGGCGCTGCGCGCGAGCAGCTGGCTAAACGGAAGCGCGCCGTCGCGGCCGCCGCGGAGCAGAGCCACGTACCTCGCCTGCGCGTCCGGATCTTGGAGGCCGTCGGCCAGTAGTTCGGGAAGCGCCGACAGCGCCGGGCCCGCCGCGGCGAACAGCGCGTCCCACCCGGCCTTCTCGCCGAGACGTTCCAACTCGATCGCGAAGCTGTCTGCGTCGACTGGAGCGATGGCCGCCCGCCCGTCAGACAACGACGACGCCGTGGACAGCGGCGCCGTCACGTACTCCAGCCCGTGACGGCTCAGGTCCGGAGCCAGCTCGGCCCAGGCCGGCCCGCGCACGAACGCCGGATGCGCGGCCGAGTAGAGGTCGTGATGAAATCCCGCCGCGCCGAGCTCGGCGGTCTGCACCCAGCCACCGGGATGCGGCATGCGCTCGAGCAGGCACACGCTTCGACCTGCCCCGGCCAGGTACGCCGCGGCGACGAGCGCGTTGTGTCCGGCGCCGACGAACACGACGTCGGCCTGCTGTGGAAGCCCTTCTTGATCGCTCATGCCGGCGACCGTAGATTCGACCCGGGGAATCGTGAGCTCGGATGACCGCTGAGCGGTCAGCGTGCCCGAAGTTCCCGCTCAGATGACCGCTGAGCGGTCAGAACGGCCGCGACAGCTGCGACGCGATCCGTCCGGCGGTGCGGCGCGTCGCTGCGACGAAGGGCGCCGGGATCGGTGCGCCGCCGGGGATCATCATCCAGACCGCGCCGACACCGCCGTGCGCGAGCCGTAGCGGCGCCGCGACGCAGCTCACGTCGGGGGCAACGATCGCGATATCGATGACTGGTCGCATGTCGCCGCGGTGCGCCTGCTCGTGGGCGCGGAGATACGCGAGCTTCGCCGGGTCAAAGCCGCGCTCCGCGAGCTCTGCCCTGGTGGGCGTCTTCCCGGGCTCCGGCTGATGCGGATGCGGGCGCTTGCCCGCTAGGACATCGACGACCACGCCTTCGCCCGCCATCTCGACGCTGAGCGCGACGATTTCCCCCGTGGCCCTCGCGAGATCCATCAGCGGCCGTCGCGCCACAGATCGCAGGCGCGGCTCCGCTGGGACCCCGGCGCCGAGCGCCACCATCGCCGGACCGAGACGCCAGCGACTGGACGACCGCTCGACCGCTCCCACCTGCTCGAGTTGAGAGAGCAGTCGATGCACGGTGGTGCGCGGGAGGCCTGAGTCACGCTGCAACTCGCTCACCCGGGCGGATCCAAGCCCGCTTAGGGACGTCAGCAACGCGAACGCGCCGGCAACGACAGCGCGTGGAGCCCCTTCGAAGTCATCGGCGCTGACGGGTGATGCGGACATTGGGGCTGCGAGGTAATGAGCTGGCTCACGCAGAGCCTGTCAAGATCGTACCTCGCCTGCCCAGGCTGGCCGAGCCACTGGCAGCAACGTGGTGCAGACCAGGCGGCGGCGAGGTTGGTCATCTGCACCGGGCGGGTCAATGTGCTGGGCGAGCGAGTAGGCCACCACGCGCGCCTTTCGCCCGACTGTGAGCGCCGGTTACACCACTAGACCCGACTTGACCACCGGGAAGGCGCTGGGTATCCCACCCTCTTCGGAACGGGCAGTGGACGCATCGCCTACACTTCGCTACATGGGTAGCGAAGCGATCCGAATCGAGACCGAGACGCTCAACGCGCTGCGTGAACGAAGCGCTCAGAGCGGCGAGCCGATCGTGCGACTGGCCCAACGGTACATCGGGGAAGGCATGCGGCGGGACCGGCATCCGGGGATCGTTTTCCGCGACGGGCCGGCAGGCCGGAGAGCAGTCGTGATCGGCGGGCCCGACGTGTGGGAGGTGATCGCTGCAGCCCGCAGCGCACCGGAGCGCGGCGAGAAGCTCGTCCTTGCGCTTGCCGAGCGGATCGGCGTGCCGGTCGAGAAGATCCGAGTGGCGGTGAGCTACTACGGCGAGTACCCGGACGAGGTGGACCAGTTCATCGCAGCCAATGAGCAGGAGGCAGAGCAACTCGAGCGAGCGCTCGAGAATGAGCGGCGCCTGCTCGGATGAAGCTGCTGCTCGACGAGATGTACGCGCCAGCCATCGCCGAACAACTCCGAGCCCGAGGCCACGATGTCAGCACAGTGCACGATCCGGCGTATCGCGCGCTCGAAGGCGAGCCGGACGAGGAGGTGTGGGCGGCGGCCATCGCCGACCACAGAGCGCTCGTGTCCGAAAACGTCCGGGACTTCCGTCGCCTCGAGGCACACGCCCTCGCCGCCGCGCAACCGCGCCCACCCCTGATCTTCACGACCGATCGGCAGTTCCCCCGAGGCGACCCCGCGACGATAGGCCGTCTCGTTACCGCGCTCGACGCGCTGCTCGCCGCAGAACCAGATCTGGTTACGGCGCGGTTCCTGAAGCCCGCCTGACCGGCAGTCCCTTCGTGCCGCAGCCCGACGAGCCGTCTACCAGCCTTGCAGACCGCTCGTTGCGGGAGGTCGACGCGTCGGCAACCAGATGCCCGTCCGACCCCGAGGGTAGGGCTACGTCGGCCGTGGCGAGTAGGGCCGAGTATGGCTGCTCAACGCCTGAAGCAGTCGCCCGGAGGGGGTGACTCCTCTCGATGGAGCGTGTCGCACAAATGAAACGTATGTAGGGTCGGCCACAAGTGTTAGTCAGCGCCGCCTTGCCCTCACCGCCGAAACACCGAGCCTGGTCGAGAAACGTCCCTCAGAGAGGACGGCTTTCTCGACCAGGCTCCTCCCGGGGGCGGCCTTGCCTCCGCGAGTCGTTGTGCGTTGATCACAACGACTGGTCGTTCGCAGAGATTTGTGCGACACCCTCGATTGAGAGCAGTAGCGCCGTCTCGGCGGCCGACATCGCTCCTTCCCCTGGCGAAGCAGGTGGCCGGAGCGGTCGAAGGCGCGCTCTTCCTACTCGTCGTCCGTTCCGGTAGCCGCCTCGCAGGTCGAGGCGGCTACCGGACAGCCGGGCGAAGCGAGCGCCCCGTCGGTCTTTCCGCGCAAGGCGCAAATGGCCGCGGACGTCGGTCATCGCCAGCCCAGTGTCGGAAGGAGGGCGCCGGCATGGCGCTGATCGCCCGGGAGATGCCGACCGGTTTGTGTCAGGCGCGTCCAGACGCCGTCGAAGTGATTACGGTTTCTGGAGGTGTGTACTACCGCCAGCGCACCTCGTAGATGTGATCGTCTGTTGCGCGATATGCGACGTGCTGCGTGTTGGGTCCATCGACTGTGAACGCGGCTGGTCGGTCCGCGGCCGCCGGTGCGCAGTAGCTGGCGGTGATGTTGACGTGCGCAGGTGTCCCGCCCCCTGGCACCCACCAGAGCTCGTGCAGCTGCCCGTCGCTCGAGCGGTAGATGACGTGCTTGGTGTTGGTGCCGGCGCTGTAATAAGCAGCGGGTGTGCCGACCGCGGCAGGAGCCCCCGAGGGCGCGGTGAGGTTCCAGCCGGCGACCGGAGCGACGCCTGGCCAGTAGAGCTCCCACAGGTGGCCGTCATTGCCGAGATAGACGACCTGGTGGGTGTCGTCGTGCGCCGTGTAGTAGGCGACTGGGTCGCCCGCGGCTGCGGGCGTTCCTGCTACTGAGGACAACTCGTCTAGGCCGCTGGGGCCGTCGGACCAGTACACGCTGAGGATCTCGCCAGCCGTGCTGCGGTAGACGACGATGTTGACGCCAGACCCGTTCACGAACGCCGATGGATTACCGGCCGCCTTCGGGGCTGAGATCGTGCCGGTGAGATTTCCCCCGTAGACGACTGGGGCGACACCGACCCAGTCCAGCTCGTGCAGGTGCCCATCCCCGCCCCGGTAGACGACGTGATGCATATCGGCGCCGGGCACGTAGTAGCCGACCGGGTCGCCGGCCGCAGGCGGTGCCCCTGCCGTGCCGCTGAGATTGTCGTTCCCAGCCGTCCCGGTCGACCAGTACAGGCTCTGCACGACGCCGTCGCTGTCGCGGAAGAGCACGATTACGATGTTTCTACTCGTGTCGACGTAGGCGAACGGGTATCCGGCCGCCGTCGCGCTCGCGCTCAACTCGCCTATGCCGGTGCCGTCCAGAGCGTCGCGCCACAGCTCCTGCAGGTGCCCCGACGCGTCCGGGTAAACAATCTCCTTGACGCCAAGCCCCGGGTTCACGCATGCGGTTGGCCCGACAGAAGCGCGGGGCGCGCCAAACTCGCCCGATCGGTCCACCACGCCGATGCCGGTCAGCGCGGGAGCATTCGGCGAGCCGAGGCCAGTGCAGGCATCCCACCCCACCGCAGCGCTGTACGCGCCGTTGTTGCCGCTCGTGATGTCGCGGAAGGCGGAGGTTCCCAGCCGCTTGTAGAGCTGCGGGTGGAGGAACCCGACCGGCTGCCCGAGCAGCTGGTTCATTCGAGCGGCCAAGGCGGCCCATAGCGGCGCGACGGCGCTGGTCCCGCCGACCGTCTGCTCGCTTCCGTCGACGCGGATGCTGTAGCCGGTGTCGGGGTCCGCGTCGCCGGCGACGTCCGGCACGCCGCGCCCAGGGAGACCGGTCTCGACATGGGCCGGCACGCCGGCGTTGGTCTGGTAGCCGGGGAGGGCAAACACTCGGCTTACGCCCCCGCCGGTCGCTCCCCTGTCGTTGTTCCAGACCGTCTCACCGGTAATCGCGCAACCGTTCGTGTGCAGTGACGTGCCGCCACAGGCGAGGGCGTGAGGCGCGGAGGCCGGGAAATCGACGTGCTGGTGGCCGTCGGTCTCGCGGTCTCTCGATCCATCGTCGCCGGACGCGACCGTGACGGTGATGCCCAGGCCCGCGGCGTCGATAAGGACCTGCTCCATCTGCGTGCTGGCCTGTGCGCTCCACTCGTCTTCGGATTTGCCCCAGCTGATTGAGATCACCGACGGCTTGTGGACGGCGTCGTGAACCGCGGTGGACACGGCATCGATAAAGCCCTTGTCGGTGTTAGGGGCGAAATAGACGACGATCGCTGCCTCGTTGGCCGCCGCGCCGATTACCTCGATGTCGAGCGCCACCTCCGTATCGGCAGCGAGATCAACCCCTGGAAAATTGCGGGCGCCGTCGACGCTCACCGCCGTCACGCTGGGAGCGCTCAAACCGAGGCGCTCGAAGTACGTCGTGAGGTCGTCAGGATTGAACCCGCCCCCGAGCTCGATGATTCCCGCGGTCTGGCCCCTGCCGTTGACGCCGGGAGGGAAGCCGTAGGCTTCCGCGACCTGCACCGGGGTATGGGTCGTAGTGTCGCGCGGAGCGAGACGAAACCGCGGCTCAGCCTGCGGACGATCGTCGATTCCAAACACCCCCGTGACCACACCGGACAACGCCGAAGGGATCGTCAGCGACCCTCGGCGCCCTCGATACACAACCCCGGACGGATGCTTATACAAGCCAAGATCCTCCACCCCGAAAGCCCCAGCGAGCGCGTCGATCGTCCCGCGCAGGCTAATGCTCCGTCGGGCACTATCAACATCCACGACCTTCAGTTGATGCTGGGAGGCGAATGCCTCGACCGCAGCGAGATCATCCGCGCTCGCGCCGTGCGCGCCCGCCCAATCCTCTCGCTCCAGCCGACGACGCTCGTCCGGAGCACGCTCGGCTTCCTCATCGACCCAGTCCACCGGCGTCCGCGGACGGACATACACCGTCACCTCAATCTGGACGGCGGCATCGACATCACCGACGCGGCTATGTCGGGGGTCAACCTCTCTATCGCTTCCGGTAAGGGTTACGCGGTCTGTTGCTGACATAACTTCTCTCCTACACGATCATCAATAATGAGTAGACCTTGTCGGGGGTTTGATTGCTCCACCTCGGCTACCGTCGGCGCAAAGCCGAGCCGTTGACTTGTCGTGGCTTGAGGCGCGGTCGTGGCCTGGAAATTGGTCAGTAGCTGAACACCGTCGCGCCTTCGTCGATCCATTCCCAAAGCGGCGTTGCACCACCGAGCTGCGCGCTGTCAATCAGTTCGTCTTCGCTGAGTTTGCGCGCGTTGAAGCAGATCGGGCAGACGAGCATCCGGCCGCCCGCCTCCGCGTATTGCGCCGCGAGCGTAGGCAGCGCCGGACACCCATCGCAGGCAATGCCCTGGGCGACGCTCGGGAGCGCAAGCCGGACCGCCTCCTTGCTCAGGAACATCGTCACCTGCCTACCCGTCTGGGCGGCCGCGCCGCCGACAAGGAAGGCGAGGGTGACGCGCTCAGGATCCTCGAGTCTGTCGCGAGGTTGACAACAACCCTGCGATTTGCTGGCACTACTTCCCCCCTTTCATCAACTCTCCGCTTCGGTCGTCTCCGCCGCGGCGACGCACACGAACGCCAGCTTTGCTAGCCGCGCAGTCTCGCCCGCAGCCTCTCGCGACGGCGCGTCGTAGAACACAAAGCATGTCTCCTCCTCGGGAACCAAGATCGAGCGCACGTATCGCACCGGCACCCCTTGGGCGGACTGCAGCTCCGCGGCCGTGCGCGCGCAGCTCAATCGGTGCGTGAGCCCTTCCATTTCTGTCGCCGACACGTACAGCTCAACCAGGAACTCCGTCACAGCAGTGACGCTACGCGTGCGGCTGCGTACGCTCAATCATGGAAACCTCACAGAATTGAGACGCGTTCCTCGGAATCAGAACCGGCCGGCGAGCTGAGAGCGCGAGTGCACGCCCAGCTTCGCGTACGCGCGCGAGAGGTGCGTCTCTACCGTATGCACAGCGAGGGACAGGGCCTGCGCGATCTCCTTATTCGCGCGCCCGCTCGCGGCCAGCTCGACAACTTGATGCTCGGTCGGCGTCAGCTTTCCGCTTGCCACCGGGCGGCGACCCCCTATCCGGTCGAGCTCCGACCGTGCGCGCCGCGCCCAACCAAAGGAACCGAGCTGCGCGAACGCGGCGATCGCGCCCTGCAGCGATTCGCGCGCCGACCCCCACTTCTTCATCCGCCGCTGAGCTCGCCCCAAGCTGAGCAGCGATCGCGCGCCGTCGAAACGCAGACCGAGGCGTCGGTACTCGCTCGCCACGTCAGCGAGCACGCGGGCCGCCCGCTGATCATAGGCGCCGTTGGCGAGGCGCACGACCGCGTCGCAGCGGCGGGCGGTCGCGAGTCCCCACGGATGCTGCTGCTGCTCGCTCAGCTTCCGCAGCCGTGTCGTTACCGCCATTGCTTCGTCGTGCTCGCCGAGCTCCACCAGCGCTTCGACGAGGTCGGGCGCGACCGGGAACACTCCGGGCTCCTCGACGCCTTCGCGCGTGGTGTGCTCCCACACCGCTCGTAGGCTATCCGCCGCCCGTGCCGGATCTAGCTCGAACAACGCCGCCATCCCGCAAGCCCGCTCTGCCTCGAGCCAGTCCCACTGGTGGTCGATCGCTCGGGCTCGGTCGATCGTCTGGGCGGCCCACTTAATCGCCTCTGCCGGAAGTCCCCGGCCCGCCGCGAGCAGAGCGTGGCAACGCTGGTAGTACGGCTCGACGAACAGCTCGCGCTCGGACGTCTCAGCCCACTCGTCGAGCAGCCGCTCGGCCGTCTGCCACTCGCCAACCCGGAGCGCGAGCTCGCAGAGATGGAGCCGAGCCCAGACATAAGAGGCGAGTTCGCCCCGCCCGTCGCTGAGCGCGAGCAATCGCTCGAACACCCGCTTGCCCTCCTCTATCTCCCCGCGCCAGACGCATCGCTGACCCGCGACCCGCTCGGGGGACTCGGCCAGGTGACCGGGAACGTCAGACGCCGCGGCCCACCGTTCGCAGACATCGTCGAGGGGTTGTCCGCGCAGCGCACGGGCCCAAGCGAGCGCAAAGAGCACATCCCGCTGCACCTCAGGCCCAGCGCGCTCTGCGGCCGGAAGCACCTCTAGCGTGCGCGCCTCGGCGTCGGCGATCCGCTCGACACTGATAAGGGCACTCGACATCCTCGCGACGATCCGCGCATGCAGCGCCGGATCGTCCTTTGCCTCCGCGAGCGCACGCTCGAGATGTCGCCTGTAATCGTCCAGCCGCATGTGGGCGCCCTCGGACAGCAGCAGCCAAGCACGAGCGCGCAACGAGCCGCTCGGGATCGACTCGAAGTTGGCCGTCAGCAGCTCCCGCAAGCGGTCGGGCTCCCCGGCACTCTCAATGTAGGACGCGAGCGCGAGCAGCCGCTCCGCCCACGCCGTAGACGCGTCCGGCGTGAGCCGGAGCGCATGCTCGCCCAGCTCAACCGCCTCGGTTCGCGCGCCGCGCGCGGACGCACTCGCGGCGGCGGCAGCGACCGCGGCGGCGAGGCGGGCGTCGGGCTCCCGGCGCGCGAGGGCGAGGTGGTGCGTGCGTAGCGTCTCGTCGGCCACGGCCTCCGCGAGAATCAGATGGAGCTCGCGGCGCTCGCGAGGCCGCGAGCGTTTCTTCGCCGCCGCTGCCAGCAGCGGGTGCGCTGCGCGCACGCGCCCACCGTCGATCAGCAGCAGCCCGGCGTCAGCAGCCTCCTCCACCACCTCCGCGCCGACAACCGCCGCCAGCTCGTCAGCCCGCAGCTCAGCGCTCAGCGCAACCGCCAGCAGCAGCCTGCGCACCTCGGGGGCGAGTCGACTCACGCGCGTACCGAGAAGCTCCTCGACGCCGTCAGGCACCGGGATGTCGTCTCCCGCCCGAGGCACCCCCCGCTCGCGCAACGCCCGGCCAACCTCAAGTATGAACAGGGGATTGCCGAGCGTCGAGGCCACGATACGACGCAACACCTGCCGGGACAGCACCAGCCCGAGCCGATCCGCCAGCAGCCGCCGCGACGCGCTGAAACTGAGCCGACCGACCTCCACGCGCTGAGGCCCCCACGGCTCGAGCGCACGCTCGATCGCGGACACACGCCCAGGCCGCCTCGCAAGCAGCACCCCCACCGGCGCGCCTTGAAGCCGGCGGACCGCGAACACCAGCGCACCCTCGGACGGAGCATCCAGCCACGGGAAGTCATCGACAGCGACCACAAGCGGCTCATCGACGGCCAGGGCGCGCAAGGCGTTCAGCACACCAAGCGCGATCGCATGCGGCTCCCGCGGCACCCGCGACGGCTCGGCCCGCAACAGCGCCACCTCCAACGCCGCTCGCTGCGGAGCCGGCACAGTCGCCAACGCTCCTACATCGACCCCTTCGAACAAATCGATCAACGCAGCGAACGACAACCCCGCCTCCGCCCCGCTCGGCCGAGCCAGCAGCACTCGAAGCCCACGGTCACGCGCAAGCTCGATCCCCGCCTCCCACAACGTCGTCTTCCCGATCCCCGCCTCACCGGCGAGCACCAGTGCGCGATTGCGCGCACCGATCCCAGCGAAATCCGACAACACGGCAAGCTCCGCCTCGCGCCCGATCACGCCGGCAAGCGTCGCGTTGCCCCCATCCAACACGCTACCCATTGTCCCAAACCCTGGCGTCGCGGCAAACGAGTCCCGTCTGCTGCACCAATGCTCCACATATGAGCCGCTGTGCCCGACCGGGCAATGCGGGCGGTCCGCCGACCAGAGTCAGCGAGAGTCTGGCTCACGCAGGCGATCGGGTCGTTCCAGCTCGCTGCGTGCTCAAGCGCCGCTCTCTATATGCCCGCCGGGTTCCTCCCGCACGTCAACCCGCAGCTCATTGAAATGGTCGTCTGGCTGGACAGCCACGTCCACAACGAGCGCGACACACATCGAGGTCTTCACTAAGCGATCCCTCGCGGGTGGACACCACGGATATGCCTGGCGGCAAACGCTCAGCCTCGAGAGTGCCCCTCAGCCAGGGGTTCGAGAACCCCGGCCGGCCGGCTCCCCGCTGATGCTCGGGACGAGTTGGAACAGAGCGCGCTCGACTTTCGCGGCGCCTGCTCCGCCAGGTGAAGCAGCGATGCCGGCGATCGAGCCGGCGCTACCGCGTTCGCATGCAAGCAGCCACGATTCGACGCGATCGGGGTCGCCGCTGGCTGCTGCTTCCGGACACTTTGGGTACGCCCTGGGCGGAGCGCGGCGTCGACGGCGTCGTCCAGCGTCGTCCGCCACCGCTCGACGCCTGAAGCGGTTACGACGAGGCGACTTCTCCTTTCAGGCGAAGGGGGGTATCTATTTGAGTCAGGTTGGGTCGCGCCACGGCCTCTCGACGGGCGGACGTGCCCGGGAGCGGATCGGCAGCGTTGGTCGTGGGCGTCCGGGGCGCGGGTTGACGATCAGGCTTCGGTACGTGATGGGGTCGGCGAGGATGGCTTGCTCGAGCAGTCGGTAGAAGAGCAGGCCACGACGCCGGGACCCGCGTCGGTTGAAGCGGAACGTGAACTCGTTGAGGTACGCGTCGAGGTGCTCTGGTCCGACGGACCCCTGGTGGGTGCCAAGCAGCCAGCGCTTGAGCAGGCTCGCGACGCGATGAACGCCCGGCATGACCACGTGAGCGGGATCGTGTTGGGCGCGCATGATGGTCCGCTCGTGCTCGTAGCCGCGGTCCGGCACAGTCCAATAGGCCTGCCACCCGTCGGTGTGGACAGTCGCGCCCGGCTCGACCGCGCTTTCGATGAACGGGATCAAGCTGTCCTTGGAGACGTCGTCGACGCGTTGCAGTCGAATCCGCCCGAAACCCTTGGGGTTCTTGATCTCGACGGCGATCGCCACGATCGCCTTCGTGTCGGTCTGCCGGCCGAACACGCCGCCTTCAACCCCGCCCAGGTATGCCTCGTCGACCTCGACCCAGCCGGCGAGGCGCTCACGGCCGGGACAGACCATCGCCTTGCGGTAGCGGTGCAGCATCGCCCACGCCGTCTGGTAGGAGCCGAGCCCCAGCGACCGTTGGATCCCCAGCGCGGAGACGCCCTGCTTCTGGCTGGTCATCGCCCACGCCGCCCCGAACCACAACCGCAGCGGCGTCCGAGTGCGGTGGAAGATCGTCCCTGCCGTGACCGAAACCTGCCGCCCGCAGACCGAACACTCCCAACGACCGCTGCTCAACCGCCACCCAGCTCGCCCAACGCAGCGCGGGCAGCGGAACCCGTCCGGCCAGCGCAGCCACTCAAGGTAGTCGAGGCAGGCAGCCTCGTCGGGGAACCACGTCAGCAGCTCCGCGTAAGAGCCCGGGTAGTCCTTGCCGGTCTGCGGCACATTCGTAGGCTACCTGAGTTAGATAGATACCCCCCTTCAGGCGATAGCGATAGCGCCGGCCGGCGGCCGGCCGGCCGTGATCGCGACGGCTCAGATGCATGGATACCAGCAGTCAGCGCTTTGCTGGTGCTTCTCACGAATGGAGCAGCGGCACGGCCTCCGATGGCGTGCGGCCGGGTGCCTGACCAGTCGTAACCAGACGCCGGCGAGGTCATTTGACTCAAGACGGGGGCGGCGGCGCGACGCAGACTGTTCGCACTGCCCAGCGTCCCGATGGAAGGAAGCTTCGATGACCACTATGAGACCCATGATCGACAACCCGATCACCACCGACCATCTTCCGATGGGCTTCGCGCTCGCCGCCGGCGAGGGGGAGACCTTCTGGTGGGAGTCCCAGCTGTTTACGATCAAGTGCTCGGAAGGTGGCCTCGGCCTCGTCGATTGCACGCTCGAGGCGGGTTCGGAGCCCCCGATGCATATCCATACCCGCGAGACGGAGTTCATCTACGTCCTCGACGGTGAGCTCACGGTGTACGTCGCCGATGAGATGCTGAGCGCTCAGACCGGCGGTTTCGTGTTCCTGCCTCGAAACGTTCCGCACACCTTCGCGGTTGACGGCACGGGAGAGGCGCGCGCGTTCCTCTTGTACACGCCGAACGGGTTCGAGCGCGTGTTCTCAGACCATCGCACGGCCGACTACGTGCCGGGCGTCCCGGGACCGGGGGCGGCGCGCCACGACCTCACGATCCTCGGCCGGGCGTTCGAGGACGCCGGGTTGATCATCACGGGCCCCCATCCGCGCGACCTCTGAGGATCATCCATGTCCACAACACCTCTTCGTACATCGAGCGTCGCCTCGGCGCTGGAGGGGAAGATCGCGCTAGCCGGCGAGCCCGGCTGGGACGAGGCGCGCCGCGCCTGGCAGCTCAGCGTCGACCAGCGGCCCGCCGCGGTCGTGCACCCGGAGTCAGCGCAGGATGTCGTCAGCGCGGTCCGGTTTGCGCGCGAGCGCGGGCAGCGTGTCGCCGCCCAGGGGACGGGCCACAATGCCGCGCCGCTGGGCTCGCTGCACGACACGCTGCTGTTGAAGACCGAGCGGATGCGGGGCGTGAGCATCGACCCGCGGACCCGGATCGCCCGCGCGGAGGCGGGAGTCGTGTCGCTCGAGGTCGTGCAGGCCGCTGCTCGGCACGGACTGGCGATGCCGTCGGGCACCTCGCCGGACGTCGGCGTCGTCGGCTACACGATCGGCGGGGGCATCGGCCTGCTCGGCCGCCGCTACGGCCTGGCGGCGAACAATGTCCATGCGATCGAGCTCGTGACCGCCGACGGGCATCTCGTCCGAGCGGACCGCGAGCGGGAACCCGATCTGTTCTGGGCCGTGCGCGGCGGTGGCGGCAGCTTCGGCGTCGTGACCGCGATCGAGCTCGAGCTGTTCGAGCTCGCGGAGGCGTACGCCGGGATGTTGTGGTTCCCGCTCGAGCGCGCCAGTGAGGTACTGCACGCCTGGCGGGAGCTGACGCAGGCCGCTCCCCCCGACGAACTCACCACCGAGAGCCGGTTTGTCAACTTCCCGCCCATCCCCGAGCTACCGGAGCTAGTCAGGGGGAAGTCGTTTGTGACCGTCAATGCCTACCACGCCGGTGATCGCGCTCAAGCGGACGAGCTGCTCGCCCCGCTGCGGGCGCTCGGCCCGGTGAACGACACAATCCGGATCGTCTCGACGCCGGAGCTGAGCCGCGTACACATGGACCCGGAGCAGCCCGTCCCAACCGTTGGTGACGGGCTGACCCTCGCCGAGCTCCCGCCCGACGCGCTCGACACGTTCATCGGCGTCGCAGGCCCGCGAGGTGGCCACCAATTGGGATCGATCGAGCTGAGGCACCTCGAGGGAGAGCTCGCGCGCGCCCGACCCGAGAACGGTGCCCTCGCCTCGATCCCGGCCAAGTACACGCTGACCGCCGGCGGGTTCGTACCCGTCCCCGAGCTCATGTCGACCCTGTGGCGCCAAATCGAGGCCATCCAGCAGGCGCTCGCTCCCTGGGCGGCCCCGTACATGTACCTCAACTACTCAGACACCGAACGCGACCCAGCGAGCTACTGGGAAGCGCAGGCCTACCAGCGGCTGCGCCGGGTCAAATCCGCGGTCGACCCGGGAGATCTGATCCGCTCGAACCACCCGATCCCGCCGGCCGAATGACGCCCGCGGCGCCCGCGGAATCCGAGGGCCTCGTCGGACGCCGCGCCGAGATAGACGTACTGCAGTCGTTCGTCGAGCGCGCAGGGGTCAGCGGCGAGGCGCTGGTGCTCGTCGGCGAAGCCGGCGTCGGCAAGACGGCGCTGCTGGACGTCGCCGCGCGGCGCGCGGTCTCGCTGGCGGCAGCTTCCTCGTCGACATCCTCGAAGCGTCGCTGCTCGGCGCCACCGCGGTTTCGTTCATCGGAGGCGCACCGCTCGCCGTGCGCCGAGCTCGGCGCTGAGGCCGCCTGAGGCGGCGCTGAGGCCGGAGGCGGGCTACAAGCAACAAACAAACGGATGATGGGAGCCCAGCGTGGCCAATGTGCAAGAAATAGCATTTGCGTCGTACGAGATGACGCCGGCGTCCCTGTGGCGAGCGGTCGCGGGAACCGAAATCGATGACGAGCTGTTGGAGTGGCCGCCCGATCTGTTCGCCCTGAGCGACCTGGTGCTTCAACGCTCAGAGGCCCATCGCTTCGCCCTGTCGCCGCCGAGCGGGATGAGCTGGCCGCCCGATCGGTTCGCGGACTGGGCACGCGAGGTGGCGGACGCCGGCCGCTCATGGAGCGCTTGGGTCGAAGACCACGATGAGCCGTTCCCGGAGCTGGTCGCCGAGGAGTGGGCGGTGTTCCGTTCGGCTGTGGAGATGTCGCTCGCGCGCCTGGGCGAGGGGCAGGACTGGCGGGTGTGCGAGGCGATCTTGACGCTGCATGCGATCGCTGATGAGGCCTGCTGCGGGCTCGGCGTAGCGCTGACCGCGTCCGACGGGTACGGAGCCATCTATCGGGCCCGGGGTCGTGAGCTGCTCGCGCGAAAGGGATCGCTGTCGCGCGCGCCGGTGGAGGCCCTTCGGGTGCTGCCGAAGGTCCGCACCTCGCCGAACGGCACCTCGTCACGAACGCTATCGCGCTACGTCGGTGTCCACCGGCCCGGGGTGGAGACGCACTGGCACAAGGTCTCGGCCAGGCGATCGAGCACCGAGCCACAGACCGAGGACACGACGTTTCTGCTGTTGCCGTGGCCGCTGCGGGTGCGCGAGTCGGACTTTCGAGCGGTGCCCGGATCCGTCCGGAACCTCACCAAGGAGCCGTTCGGCTACTTCGAGTTTGCGCCTTCGGAGGAGCTCGATCTCGATCTGGTCGACCGAACCCTGGCCGCGGCGCTGGACGAGATCGACCACGTGCACACCGTGATCCTGCCCGAGAGCGCTATCGAGGAAAGCCAGATCGACGAGCTGGAGCGGGTGCTGGCTCGCCACCGGATTGACGGCCTGATCGCCGGGGTCCGCGGACGGCCGCGGGGGCCGGGCCAGCTGCCTTCAAACTGGGTCCACTACGGCCGCTCGACCGGCCAGGGGTGGCAGCACGTGCGCCAAGACAAGCACCATCGCTGGTCGCTGGATGAGGGACAGATCGACCAGTATCACCTGGGCGGCGCGCTTCACCCCCACATCCGCTGGTGGGAAGCGATGCAGGTTCCGCGGCGCTCAATCCACTTCGTGGAGCGGGGCGACGGCGCGGTGCTCGCCTCGATCATCTGCGAGGACCTCGCGCAGATCGATGAAGTCGCAGAAGTAATCCGCTCGGTTGGCCCAACCATCGTCGTCACCCCGCTGCTCGACGGGCCGCAGCTGAGCTCGCGGTGGGCTGCGCGCTACGCCAGCGTCCTGGCGGATGACCCGGGCTCGGCGGTCCTCACGCTCACCTCCTACGGCATGGCCCAGCGGTCGCGCCCGAACGGACGCGATTCATCCCCGATCGTCGCGCTGTGGAAGGACCCGGTCCGGGGAACCCGCGAGATTCCGCTCGAGGCCGGCGCGCACGGAGTGCTCCTGACCGCGAGTGTGGACCTCACCACCCGGCGCAGCGGCGACGGCCGCCAACCGGTCGACAACTGCATGGAATTCTTCGACGTCAGCATCTTCCAAGTCCGGGCCGCCGAGTCGAGCGCCCCCCGGCAGACGTCAACGGGCGCGCCGCCGGCCGAGTCACGGCTTGCACCCGAAGAGCTCACGATCCTCCGCTCCTGGGCCGAGGCCGTCGCGGAAGTCCTGGCCTCCGCTCCCGAACACCTCGACCGAACCCTCGCCGAAACAGGGGGCGACGTGACATGGCGAGCGGGACTCGCGATCGAGGAGTGGTCCTCCGGGCTCACAGAGGCCTTTGAAGCGATGCGACGGCTTCTCACCAGCGACGCTCCGGCAGACCTCGAGCGGACGCTCGATCAAGCAATTGCCGTGGTCCGGGCCGATCGGCCCGGTGTCCCGGAAAGCGAAACGTTGGCTCGTGACATCCTGGGATTGGCCTTAGAGCAGCGGCGTAACCGCCACCTCAACCTCGGTCTGAGCCTCGCGGGCGCCCCTCGCGGCACGCTCCTGACACACCACCCCTCCGGGCCGACCGAGTCAGACCGACTCAACGGCGAGGTCGCCGTCGTCACCGACCTCGGTAGTGACGGCCATCGCGGCGCTCAGTCGGCACGACGCCAGGGATAAACCCATCGGGGAGTTGTTCGGCGCCACCACGGCGGTAGCGAGGTACCCGCGGTTGACCGCCGCTCGCTGAGGCAGTGTGGAAGCACTGAGCGACCGAGGTCCGGCCGCTGGAGCGATCGACAACGAGCAGTCGGCTCGGCGGTGTGGCCGACTCCCGCCCTGGTCAGGGATCGCAGCAGTGAAGCTTCGAGGCGGCGCCGGGCAGGACCAGCCGCCTGCTCGCGCCGACGCCACAGGCCGCCAGCTCGTTCGATTTCAGGACGCATACGCGCGTGTGTTAGCTGACGCAGTGCCCTCCCTTGCTAGCGGCGTGCTCCCGGCTTGCGTTAGCTGGCTAACGATCACGTAGATATCTCTCGCCTCTGGTTTTCCCCGGGATCGGCGGCCGCGACGAGGCTGCGAAGGCCGAGACTCACGGTGTCTTGGGACGTCGACCGCTTCTGGTTGTCGCCCAGGCGGCACTCTTCCCGCGACTGCCGCTCGCGCCGGCCGTCGGTGACGGGGTGATGCTCGCCGAGCTGCCGGCCGAGGCACGTGCGAAGAAGGTCTTGGGCGGGTCCTGACCGCACGCTCAATCCGACGGGAGCGCGTCGCGCAGGGCGGATCGCGTGCTGATCCCGAGCTTGGGGAAGATCCGGTACAGGTGCCCGCTGACCGTGCGGTGGGAGAGGTAGAGGCGTTCTCCGATTTGCTTGTTGGTCAGTCCGGCCGCCGCAAGGCTCGCGATCTCGTGCTCCTGCGGGGTGAGCGGCTCGACGGAGCCGCTCGTGCTCGCCACCGCCGGAGCCTGGCCGGTCGCCCGCAGCTCAGCGGCCGCGCGCAGAGCCCAGGGGGTCGCGCCAAGACGCTGGAACGCTTCGAGGGCGGCGGCGAGCTGTGCGCCGGCGCCGCGCCCGGAGCGCGCGCGACGCAGCCGCTCGCCGTAGGCCAATCTCACGCGCGCCAGGTCAAACGGCCAGCGAGCGGCTCCTGGGATCGCGAGCGCCCGCTCGAACTCCGCCAACGCAGCCTCGTCGTCCCGCGCTGCCAGACCGGCCGATCCACCGGCCAGCAATGCGATCCGCGGCGATATGCGAGCGATCCCGTAACGCTGCATCGCGGCGACGTGGGCCGCCGCTTCGGCATGACGACCGGTGCGGACCGCGGCCTCGACGAGATCCATGCACACCCACAACGCGTGACGCGCGTAGCGGGCGAACTCGCCCGGCGGGCAGACGGCTGACGCGTGGTGATACGCGGCCTCGAAGTCGCCGCGCCCGAGTGCCGCCAATCCACGGGCGTGGCTGGCGAACTGAGCGATCAGGTGAGCGCCGCGCGGCTGCGCCCAGTCGGTGATGGCGTCGGTCAGCTCGCGGGCGAGGGCGTCCTCGCCGCGCGCCGCCGCGAGGAGCGCACGGTCGTAGCGCAGCACGGGCACGTACACCCGCAGGCCGGCGTGTTCGCAGATCTCAAAGCATTCCGCCAGCACCCGCTCGAGCTCGTCCCACTCGCCGGTCAGGAAGTAATCCAGGCCCATGAAGTTCAGCGCGGAGACGACCAGCGTCCAAGCGCCCGCCTCGCGCGAGCTGTTGACCATGCGCCGCAGCGCCTGCCGGCATCCGCCCAGGCGGTCGATGAACACCGCGGCCAGCATGACCTTGCGAAGGTGCCACGAGTCAGACTCCTCGCCCAGCTCCGATATGACCTGCTCGAGGCGATCGAGCACCCCGACGGCATCGCGGACCGGATCTGGCAGCGTCCGGCTGGCCAGCAGCAGATCCTCGGGGACGCCTGGCCGCAGCCGGTCGAGGATCGCGAAGTACCGGTCCCACAGCTCGGCGCGCCCCGCGAAGCCGCAGACAAGCAGCAGCAGGTAGACCGCAGCCGCGAGATCCTCGTCCGTCGCGTCGAGCTCGTCGCCCTGAGCGTCGATCGCGCTCACGAGCAGCCGGTGGGCCGTGTCCAAGTCACCGTCGCCGTTGAGCAGCACGAAGGCGGCGGTCGTGACCGCCTGCAGCGAGGCGCCGGGCCCGCGCTCGGCCTCCAGCGCCTCGGCGACGAGCTCCTCGCTGTCGCCCAGGCGCCCCGCCATGTTCACGCCCACGAACGCCGACTCGGTCAGCCGGCGGCTGCGGTCAACCTCGGCCGGGCTGAGCTGGGCCGCGCGCCTCAGCGCGCTCACCGCGCCCACCGGGTCGCCGCGACCCAGCATCTGCCGCGCGGAGGCCTCGAGCATGTCCGCAACCCGCTCATCCGGCCCGACGCTCGCCTCCGCCAGATGCCAAGCCTGCCGCGCAGGCTCATCCGCCCGCACGCCGGCCAGGACGCGATGCACCTCGCGGCGCTCCTGTGCCGTCGATAGCTCGACCACCGCGGAGCGGGTCAGCGGGTGGCGAAACACCAGCCGGCGAGTCTCCGGATCGACGTGCACCAGCCGGCTTCGCTCGGCCGGCCCTAGGTCCGCCAGCTCGGCGTCTCCGGTTGCCCGCTGCAGAGCCGCCAGGTCACCCGTGTTGTCCAGCACGGCAAGCAGCAGCAGGCGTCGTGTCGCGGGCGGCAACTCCTCCACACGCGATGCGAACAGCTCACCCAGCCGCGCGCTGAGCGGCAGCACCGCCGCCGACCCCGGCGAGACGAATGGCCGGCGCCCGCTCAACGCCGCCGGCAACTCAAGGAGTGCGAGCGGATTGCCGGCCGCCTCGGCGAGCAGACGCCGGCGCATATCCGCACCGAGAATCGGGAACCGCGCTCGCACAAGCCGATCCGCCGCGTCCCAGCCCAGCGGCTCGAGCCGACACTGAGGCAGACTGCAGCCCTCGATCGGGGTGCGCAGCGCGGCCAGCAAGCCGACGCGGCTACCCGCCAGCCGCCGAGACACGAACCACAGCACGTCTGCGCTCGCGCGATCCACCCAGAACATGTCGTCCAGCACGATCAGCAGCGGCTGCTCCTGGCCTGCCCTCTGCACGAGCTCGAGCGCCGCGCCCGCGACAACCAACCGGTCCGGGGGCCGGCCCTCGCCGAGCCCCAGCGCGACCGACAGAGCGTCGCGGTACAGCGGGCGCAACTCCTCAATCCCGTCCAGCAACGGCAGCAGCAACTGATGCAGCGCCGAAAAAGAGATCTCGGCCTCGAACTCAGCCCCGGCAGCGCGCACCACGCTGACACCCAGCGAGACCGCGCGCCGCGCGGCGACGTCCAGCAACGCAGTCTTGCCGACGCCGGCGTCCCCGACCAGCACCAGCGCCTCGCCGCTGACCCCTGCGCGCTCGACGAACGACCGCAGTACGTCGATCTCCGCGCCGCGTCCTACAAGGCCCTCGAGTTCGCTCGGCGCCCTAGACGTCATCGTGCCGGCGGGATCGGATGGTTGCAGTGGATCACGGCTCCCGGCTACGGCCTGCCAGACGGTCGCAGCCGTCGGCCCGTCGGTCACAGTTGCTGTCGCGCTCATGTCATGACCTCGCGGGGCGAACCGGGTGGGCGGAGATGATCGCCTGGTCCGGGTCGTAGGTGGCCTTCACCTCCCGCAGGCGGCGGTAGGACGCGGCCGGCAGCACAACCTCGGCTTCGGCAGCGGTTTCGACGAAGTTGTAGTAGTCGTAACCGGCGTGCCACGGGGCGAGAGCATCCTTGAGGACTCGCGCATCCCTCGACGCGAGCTCGCGCAGCTCAGGCGTCGGAGCAATGCCGCCGCCGAAGAACACATAGTCCGCGTCGATCTTCGGCTGGGCGCCGGCGCCGCGCGCTTCGCGCCCGAGCGCGCCGCCGAGGTGGCGGATCTCGACGCTTTGTAGCGACGTGTCCACGCCTGGACCGACCAACGCGAGGATCGTCTCGATCGCATCGGGCGGCAGGGCGGCCAGAAAACCGCCGTCGCCCACCACGGGCACCGGCACCTCGGGATCCATGTTCAGCTGCGCGAGCGCGGGAGCCTGGATCGTCGCGAACGTGTCTAGCTCGGGACCGAGCTCACGCAGCGGACGCACCAGGTCGGCGCCGGATATCGGATCGCCGAGGTACGCGGCCTCGACGATCACGAACTCCCGGCCACGGATCGGCTCGGGCAACTCATCGACCGGTGGCAGACGCAACAACCGGCCGAGCGATGTGACCTCTTCAGGGACCGTATCGGTCCATCGACGCCAGGCGTGAAGGACCTCGGAGCTGCGCTCGATCGGGAAGAACAGCGCGCCGGCGTACAGCTCGGAGACCGGGTAGAGGGTCATCTCGAGCGCGGTCACCACCCCGACGCTGCCGCCCCCGCCCCTGACCGCCCAGAAGATGTCAGCTTCGTGGTCGGCGTCGGCGCGCACGAGGCGGCCGTCCAGCGTCACGACCTCAACCGCGGTCACGCTGTTGGCGGCCAACCCATACCGGCGAGCCAGCCAACCCATGCCGCCGCCCAGCGTGTACCCCACCACCCCCACGTTGGGTGACGTCCCCGCGAGCGCCGCGAGGCCGTACTCGCCGGCGGGCACCGTCACGTCCTCCCACTGCGCGCCCGCTTCGGCGCGCGCTGAGTTAGTCGCCGGAAAGATGTCCACGCGGCGCATCCGCGAGGTCCTGAGCAGCATTGCGTCCTCGAGCAGCTCAAGTGGCAGCGCACCGTGACCCGTGGACTGCGGAGCGATCCGCAACCCGTGCGAGCGAGCGAACCTGACCGCCCTGACGACATCGACGACCGACTCGGCCAACACAACCACCGCGGGTCGCTGGTCGACCGCGAGATCCCATGCCTGCCGCGCCCCGTCATACCCCTGATCTCCCGGCGCGAACACATCTCCGGCGACCATCTCCCTCAGCATGTCGAGATTGGTCTGTGGAATCGTGTCAGTAATGGCCATGCGCTTCTCCTGCCTAGCGAGGGGGGCGTGTGAAGCGAGGTGTTGACGCAAGGCTCTGCCGGAGCGCTTAACCCGCGCTTGCTCGTGGCTGAACGCCTACGGCGCTATAACGCGGTCATGATGGTTGCGGGTGTCGCGGTGGTCATCTGTACTCGTTCGCCTAGATCGACAACTAAGTTGTCTATACTGTATCAGACAGACAACTAGGTTGTCTATATGCGTGATTCCGCCTACCATCCGATGGTTCCTTCCCAGGGCGCGAGGCTCGCCCTGCTCCTGCTCGGTGGATTCAACGCGATCGTGGACGAGGTCGTCGCGGAGCTGGAACGTCGCGGGCATCCCGGAGTTCGGCCCGGGCAAGGGTTCGCCGTGCGAGCCATCGACGGGGGAGCGGACACCGCCGCCGAGCTCGGACGCCGCCTGTCGGTGACCAAGCAAGCGGCCGCGAAGACGATCACCGCTCTCCAGCAACTCGGCTACGTCCAGCGAGAAACTGACCCGCAGGACAAGCGGCGCAAACGCGTTCAGGTGACGCCGCGCGGGCACGAGATGGCCGCCATCGGTGGAGCCCTGTTCGACGACCTACGCGAACGGTGGGCCGCGCAGATCGGAGACGAGCCGCTGCAAGCGCTCGAGGCCCATCTCCACCAACTCGTCGGTAATCGACCGCTCGAAGACGAAGGGCTCGCCGGCGTCAGCCACGGCGATGGCGCCGACCGGTAGCCGACCAACGGCTACGCGTCGATGAGCTCTCGGCGATCCACTGCGCGCGCGCATCAGCCTCGCCGCCGTCGCGCCACGGCAAGATAGGCGACGAGGTCGCGCTGCCCGCGCAAACGAGGCGGTCATTTGGGCCGGGGGATGCTCGTCCCGTGGGAAGAGGAGGTGCCCGCGGTCCGGGTGGGGCCTCAGGTGTCAAGGCGGCGGAGGAGCACGTGCTCAGCAACCGAATAGCCGGCTGCCTTGTAGGAGCTGTGAGCTCTCACGTTGCCGCACATGACAGCGATCTTGACCATGTCGTATCCCCGGTCGCGCGCGATGGCCTCGGCAGCGGCGAGCAGTGCCCGGCCGAGGCCCAATGAGCGCTTGTCATGCGCGACGATGAGCGTGACGACCTCGGCGATGCCGCCCCTGACATCAAATGTGTCGTCCGGACCGTCCTCTACCGCAACCATCGCGTAACCGATCACATGACCTCGGTGATCCTCGGCGGTCACGTACGACCCACCCTCCGCAACTAATTGGCGATACCAGCGCAGTCGGCTCGCCCACGATGAGCCGGGATCTTCCACCAGCGCCCGGTACTCCGAGAACTCAAGATGATGGCGATGAAGCTCTACCCATTGGGTGCTACGGCATCGAGAATCGAGGCGATGGCGCGCGCGCCGACCTCGCGCGCATTCGGGTTGTCTTTGGCGCGTCGATCCAGAGTCAGGAAGCCACCTCCAGTAATGACAGCGAGTGCGATGAGCTCAATCCCAACCAGCCGGTATGACTGGTCCGGGATGGCAATGAGGATCGTCACGAACAGCACCGTGACGAACAGTGCAAGCGTCTCCGCGGCGCGGAGTCGGAGCTCTTGAGACTTCGCGATGACTTCAATCCGAATTGAAACCGCGACGAAGAGCAGGCCGGTCAGGCCGGCCGCACCACCGCCAGCGATGGTCGCGTATGTGCCCCATTTCTCCAAGCAGAGCGAATGGGCAGCGAGAGCCCTCTACGGGCCAACCGGCCCATCGCGCGACCGACTTCTGAAAAGCAGAAAGCCCCGCCGGAGCAGGGCTTTCTTCAATCGGGGCGCCCGGATTTGAACCGGGGACCTCACCGACCCGAACGGTGCGCGCTACCAGGCTGCGCCACGCCCCGAATGGGTCCAGTATTCCACAGGCACAGCCGATTCCGAGTCGCGGCCGGGGATATCGCGATTGGGTAGCCCCGGCGGCGGGTCACGCCGCCGCGAGCGTTGCACCGACGGCCGTCGGCAGCGTGCCGGCGCTGCGGGCCAGCATCGCGTGGCGGCGGCAGGGCTGGCAGTGCGCCAGGTGGCGCGCCAGCCGGCGGCGCTCCCGGATTCCCAGGCGGCGCAGGGTCTGCCCCCGCCCGTCGATCAGCGCCCGCGTCCGTTCGCAGCGGCGCCCGCTGATCAGCTCCTCGTACTCCTCGGCGAGCCGCCGGCGGGCGCGGAACAGTGTGCTCTCGACGATCGGTCGTGATATCCCGAGCCGCTCCCCGATCTCGCTGTAGGACAGACCCTCCAGCTCGCGCAGGACCAGGACCCGGAGGTGGAGGTCCGACACGCCGCACAGCGCGGCGCGCAGGTCCTCGAGTTGCTGCTTGCTCTCGACCGCGAGGTCGGGCTCGGGATCGCGCGAGAGCAGATCGATCTCACCGCCGGGCTGGTCGCGCTGCGAGTCGAGCGGCACCTCGAGGCTCCGCCGCGTGCGCCGCAGCTCGTCTATGCCGGCGTTCTTGGCGATCTGGTAGATCCAGGGCTTGAACGCGATCGGTCGATCGGTATCACGGAGCCGGCGCAGCGCAGCGATGAACACCTCCTGAGTGATGTCCTCCGCGCGGTCGGCGTCGGACAGGATCACGCTGACGTACGAGCGGATCCGCCCGCGATACCGCGAGAACAGCTCCTCGAACGCACTGTCCTCGCCGCGCCGGACCGCGCCCACCAGTTCGTAGTCCGTGGACCACGGAACGGGAAGCGCCTCTGCAAGCAGCCGTGCCATCGCCAATTCCCCCTTTGCGCCGGGTTGCCCCTAGCAGCGGAGGACTCTACCGGGAATCAGCCATATGTCCAGAGCTTTCGGGAGGGTCGCTAAGGTTTAGGCAAAGATCTGGCCGAAAGACTTGTTGAGAGCGTCCGGCTCAGACGGCATACTTCGCGGCCAAACCGGCAGGCGGTTCACAGGAGGTCAACACCGATGGCAATTCACCTCACCCCCACCGAGCTTGCACGAGAGTCCGGCTTGGAGCGCCGCGACGTGATCGTGAAATGCTGCGAGTGGGGGATTCCAATCTTCAACGGCCGGATCGACAAGACGCTCTTCCTCTCCAGCCTGCGCGAAATTACCGGCTCCGTGCCGTCGCAGGCCCAGCAGCCCCAGCCCGCCTAGCGGGATTTCGCCAGTCATAGACGTACCCGGGGTCTCGCCCCTGACGGCGAGCCTGGCTTAGTCCTGAGCCGACTGGCGCAGCAGCGTCGACGTGGTCTGCTCGAGGATCTTCCGCCATGCGCGCGTCCTCTCGCGCTCGGCCTCGAAGTGTTTGACCACCTTGCGCACGCGCGTCGCCGAGATCTCGATCCCGTGCCGGGCGCAGATCCGCTTGAACCGCGGATAGTCGTTGGCCAGCTTGAGCGTCACCGATTGGAATCCGTGACGCGCGATATCCACCCGTGAGGTGTAGTTCATGATGCTCGTCTGGAACATCAGCTCGTCGTTGGGCTCGGGCTCGATCAGGATCACATCGACGCCCGGATACCGTTCCTCCCACCGCCGAGCCAGGTCGTGCAGCCGCTGGTAGGCGAGCAGCTTGAATGCCTGGTAGCCGATCTGGGGGAAGCCCATGTCGGACACCCGTCGGGCCCGCGGCCCGCTGATCGTCGGGATGCGCTTCTTGAAGTCGTTCACGTACGGCACGAGCGGATTGACCACCACGATGAACTTGGCGCCCGCCTCGACCGCGATGTCGAGGTTGGTGGTCGAGACGACCCCGCCGTCGACGAGCTCCCGGTCCTTGATCCGGACCGGCCGGTAGATCATCGGCAATGCACTCGACGCAGCCACCGCAGTGGAGATCGGCACGTCGTCCCAATCCTCGGCGCCGAACACGATCCGCTCGCACGTGTCGAGGTCGGTGGCGGCCAGGTACAGCTCGTTCTGCAGCAGGCGGAAGTCGTCGGTCCGGCCGGGGTCGGACAGGATCGTCCGTACGTAGCGCTCGATCCCCTCCTGCGTGTACAGGCCTGAAGGCAGCGCCTCGGCTAGGCCGATCGCGATGTCGACCGCCGAGATCTGGCCCAGGTCGCGGATCAGCGTCCGCACCAACTGCGCCACCCGGAAGGGCAACCGCACGCCCTTGCTGACGAACTCGCGGTAGTTGGGGCGCAGCAGCGCGCTCACCCGCGCGTCCGGGAACGAGGTCGGCACCTGCTGGACGATGACCCGCATCATCTCCTCGGGCGTGACCCCGTTGGCCACCGCGGCGGCGACGAACGAGCCGGCGCTGGTTCCGACGTACACGTCGAACTCGTTCACCGTCCGGTTGACCGAGAGGAGGTCGAGCGCGCGCAACGCCCCGATCTCGTACACGCCTCCGGTGAAGCCGCCGCCGCCGAGGACCAGCGCGGACTTGGAGCGAACCGCGCGCCGGCGTGCCTTCGGGGTGCGTGAGGCCGCGGAAGCCCGTTCCCCGCCTGCGGTGTCGAGCGTGACCACCTTGCCCATCCTGCACGCAATTCTACGGAGAGCGGACGCAACGATCCCCTGCCCCCGGGCTTTCACCGCGACTTTGACCGGCCCAAATGGTTATATGGGCCGATGCGGGTGTTCTTGGCCGCCATCGGGGCCACCGTCTCCCTGCTCGCCGGCACGGCGGCCGCGGCGCAGGCACAGCCGTCATCGCAGAGCCTGACGCAGCGGGCGCTCACCCGGTCGATGGGCAATATGGGCAGCGGGGGCGCGTACGTGGTCGATCTCAATACCGGCCAGACCCTGTTCGCCGTGGCGCCGAGCACCGGCCGCCTCCCCGCCTCGCTCGAGAAGCTCTACACGACCTCGACCGCGCTGTTGCGCCTCGGCCCGACCCAGACGTTCACCACCTCGGTGCTGGGCATCGGCGCGGCCGATCCCGCACGCGTGTGGAACGGGACGCTCTACCTGCGCGGCGGCGGCGACCCCACTTTCGGCGCGGTCGGCTTCGACCACGCGTGGTATGGGACGGGCACGACCATGCACGGCCTGATCGGCGCGCTGCTCAGCGCCACCGGCCTCACTGGGGTGAACGGCCGGATCGTCGGCGATGAGTCCTACTTCGACTCGGCGCGCGGCACGCCGGCGACCGGCTACGGGCGCTCGAGCGACGTCGAGGGCGAGCTGAGCGCGCTGGCCTACGACCGCGGCTTCACCGACCTGCACGGCACCGCATTCCAGGCCCGGCCGGCGCTGTTCGCGGCCCAGGCGCTCGCGGGTGGGCTCCGCGCCGCGGGCGTACGCCTGGGCCCGCGCTTCCCGATCTCCACAGGCCGGACGCCGGCCAACGCCACGTTGCTCGCCTCCGTTCAGTCGCCTCCACTCGCGAACCTGATCGCGCTCACCAACGCGCCGTCAGACAACTATCTGGCGGAGACGCTGCTAAAGGACATCGGCGCCCGCCTCGGCGGAGCCGGCACGACCGCCGCCGGCGCCGCGGTCGTCCGCGCCGAGCTGCTTAGCCGGTTCGGGATCGCGCCCCGGCTGAACGACGGCTCCGGCCTGTCGCGCTACGACTCGACCTCCCCGCAGCAGGTGGTCACCCTGCTCCAGGCGATGGCGACCAACTCGACGTTCGTCAATTCGCTGGCGGTCGGCGGAGAGACCGGCACCCTCCAGCACGAGATGAACGGCACGAGTGCCCAGGGCAACTGCCGCGGCAAGACCGGGACCCTGCACGACGTCGCGAACCTGGCCGGCTACTGCCGGGCGCAGGACGGTCACACGCTCGCGTTCGCGTTCATGGCCAACGGCATCGGCAACCCGGACTTCGTGCACCAGGTCGAGGCGAATATGGCCGTGGCGCTGTCCAGGTACACCGGCTGACGACGGCAGGCACCCGTTCAGGGCAGCAGCGCGCGCAACCCGGCCTCGTCGACCACGGGCACGCCCAGCTTCTCGGCCTGCGCCAGCTTTGAGCCGGCGCTCTCGCCCGCCACGACGTAGTCGGTCTTGCGCGACACCGAGCCGGTGACGCGTCCGCCGGCCGCCACGATCATCTCGCTCGCCTGCTCGCGGGTCAGCTCGGGAAGCGTCCCGGTGAGCACGAACGTCTTGCCCGCCAGCGGTCCCTCACCAGGCGGTGGCCCTTCCTCCTCCAGCGTGAGACCCTGCGTTTTGAGGTCCTCGATCAGCTCGATCATCTGCGCGTCGTGCAGCTGGTCGTGGATCTTGGCCGCCATCTTGGGCCCCACGCCCTGGGTCTGCTCGATCTCGTCCGGCCCTGCGTTCAGGAGCGCATCGATGGTTCGGAAGTGCTGGGCGAGATTGCGCCCGATCACGAACCCGACCTCCTCGATCCCGAGCCCGAACAGCACCCGGCCGAACGGCTGGCGCTTGGAGTCCTCGATGGCGTGGACGAGCTTCTCCGCCGAGACCTGGCCGAATCCGGGTTGCTCCGCGATCTGCTCGGGCGTGAGGCGGTAGAAGTCGGCGGGCGTTCGGACCCAGCCCAGCTTCATGAACAGGTCGACCTGCTTCTCGCCCAGACCGTCGATGTCCATCGCGCCCGCGTAGTGCTTGAGCAGCTGCCAGCGCCGGCCAGGGCAGTCGCGGTTCGGGCACCGTGTGAACACCGAGTCCTCCGGCTTGACCGTCGGCGTGTGGCAGATCGGGCACTCCTGTGGCGGTTGTGGCGGAGGCGGCCGGTCTCCGCGTTCCGCCACGTGCGGAGCCGGGCTCAGCACCTGCGGGATGACGTCGCCGGCGCGCAGAACGATGACCTCCTCGCCTTCGCGGATGTCCTTACGCGCGAGGTCCTCCTCGTTGTGCAGCGTGGCCATCTTCACCGTCACGCCGCCCACGCGCACCGGTTCGAGCATGGCCGCCGGATGCAGATCGCCGAACTTGCCGGGCGCCCAGATGATCTGGTTGAGGGTCGTGACCGCCGTGGTGGGCGGGAACTTCCAGGCGATCGCCCAGCGCGGCTCGCGCCCGACCGATCCCAGCCGGCGTTGCAACTCGACCTGGTTGACCTTGACCACGACGCCGTCGATCTCGAAGTCGAGCGAGCCGCGGCGCTCCTCCCAGGAGCGGCACTGCTTGACGACCTCGTCCTCTGTCTGGAGTTTCCTGACATCGGGGTGAACCGGGAACCGATGCTCCCGCAGCCATTGCAACGCGTCCCAGTGCGCCTCGAACGTGACGCCCTCGGTGGCGCCGACACCGTAGGTCCACAGCGACAGCGGGCGGTCGGCCGCGAGCTTCGGGTCGAGCTGGCGGATCGTCCCCGCCGCCGAGTTGCGCGGGTTCATGAACGTTGAGAGGCCGGCCCCCGCTCGGCGTTCGTTCAAGGCCGCGAAGTCCGGGAGCGACATGTACACCTCGCCGCGGACCTCCAGGAGCTTCGGCGGGTCCGGGTCCTCCAGGCGCAACGGGATGGCGGGGATCGTCCGCAGGTTGTGAGTGACGTCCTCCCCGATCTCGCCGTTGCCGCGGGTAGCGCCTCGCTCGAACACTCCGTCGCGGTAAATCAGCGAGATCGCAAGCCCGTCGATCTTCGGCTCGGCCACGAACTCGAACTGCGGATCGTCGATCCCCTCCCGCGCGAGGTGGTTGCGCATGCGCTGGATCCACGCCGTCAGGTCCTCCGCCGAGTGCGCGTTGGCCAGCGACAGCATCGGCTGGGGATGAGCGACCTTCTCCAACTCGCTGACCGGTTCTGGGGCCACTCGTTGGGTGGGCGAGTCCGGGGTGACGAGCTCTGGATGCTCTTCCTCGAGCGCCTTGAGTTCGTTGTAGAGCGCGTCGTACTCGTCGTCGCCGATCTCGGGGTCGTCGAGGACGTAGTAACGGTGGCTGTGGTACTCGATCGCGCGGCGCAGCTCCCCGGCACGCTCAGTGGTGACGGCGCTCATGAGTGGTCGGTCACCTCGCTGACCTCGCTCGCTGCGGGCTCGACCAGCCGCTCGAGGTCGTAGCGCTCGAGCACCGACAGGCCGTCGCGGTCGGTCAGGTCGAAGTGCACCGGGGTCACCGCGATCTTGCCTCGCGCCACCGCGGCCAGATCGGTGCCGGTCTCGTCGCGCTCGAAGCTCGCGTCCCCGTAGATGCGGTACTGCCGGCGGCCGTCGCCATCCTCCTCAACCAGCGAGAGCTCGTCGCGGTACACGCGTTTGCCCAGGCGCGCCACTTCGACGCCACAGGCCGGTGGGGACGGCACGTTGATGTTGAGCAGCGTGCCGACGGGCAGTGGCGCCGTCTCGAGCTCGGCCACCAGGCGGGCCGTGAACGTCGCGGCCACCTCGAACTCGAACGCACTCCCCACCCTGAAGTCGAGCTCGCGCAGGCTCGACTGCTGCGAGACCGCGATCCCGGGCAGCCCGAGCACGATCGCCTCGAGCGCAGCCGCCACGGTGCCCGAATAGGTGATGTCGTCGCCCAGGTTCGAGCCGTGGTTGATGCCGGACACCACAAGCTCGGCCTCGAAGCCCTCCACCAGCCCGAGGTTGGCCAGCCGGACGCAGTCCACGGGAGTGCCGTCGGTCGCGTAGCCGACCGTACCGTCGCCGAAGTCGACCTCCCGCACCCATAGGGGCCGCCGGGTCGTGATTGACCTGGCCATCGCCGAGCGGTTCCCGTCCGGGGCGATCACGGCGAGGTCGATGCCCGGGACGCCCTGTAGGGCCTTTCGGAGGGCCTGGATACCCTCGGCCTCGATTCCGTCGTCGTTGGTTAGTAGGACGCGCATGGGGCTCTTCTGATGCTATCCGCGGGTCCGGCTGCGCCGATGCAGCGCCCGGGCGATCACGGTGGCGCCACCACGTAGTTCGCGCGCGGCGCCGGGAGGCGGGCGGCGCGAATCAACCTGAGCATCGCGCGCTCTCCGCCCGAGCCCGTGCGGCTCGGGCCGCCCGGCTGGCCGAGGATCGCCCTGACCCTCGCCACGCCGGCGCGGCCAAGGAAGACGCCTCGATGCACCGGGTGCAGCAGTCGCCGACGGCGTCGTGCGGCGATCGCGCCGCGGCCGATGCACGTTTCGCATGGGGGACCATCGACTCCCAGAGCCCGCAGCCCACCCCAACCCACCCCCCCGGCCTAGCGTTTGTCGCAGAGTTGTCACACGCCGGCGCTGTCCCGTAGCACTCGCTCGCCCCCGTAGCCCACGCCGGCGAGGTACAGCCCGTGCGCCGGCGCCGTCCGCCCGGCGCAAGAGCGCGGTCGCCCGCCCAGTAAGCCCACAAAGTCCGCCACCGACCGCCGGCCGGAACCAACCTCGAGCATCGTCCCCACCAACACACGGTTCATCTGGCGCATGAACGCATCGGCCTCGATCCAGAACTCCAGAAGCTCGCCCCCGGCCCCGACCCGCCAGTACGCGTCCAACACCACCCGTGAGAAGCGCTCGTGGTAGGTGTCGGTCGGCGTGAACGCGGTGAAGTCGTGCTCGCCGACCAGGGCCGCCGCGCATTCGGATAGCACGGCGTGGTCGAGGGGGTACGGCCACCACAACGCCCGCCCCGCCTCGAAAGCCGACCGAGCCGAACGAACCAGCACGCGGTAGCAGTACGCGCGCGACGTGGCGTCGCGGCGCGCATCGAACCCCTCCCCAGCCGAAAAACAGGCCAGCGCGGCCACATCGGAGGGCAGTACGGCATTCAGCGACCGCACCGAAACCGGAGCACCGGAGTACGAAGCCACCTGCCCCCAGGCGTGCACCCCCGCGTCGGTCCGCCCCGCCACCGTCAGCGGTACAGCTGGCACACGCAAGAGAACCGACAAAGCATGCTCGACCTCTGCCTGCACCGTCCGCTGCCCCGGCTGCCGAGCCCACCCGGCAAACCGACCCCCGTCGTACTCGAGATCGAGCCGCGAGACCAGACCCTAGACCAGCTCCAGCAGCACCATCTCGGTCGAATCCGACCTCCGCGGACCGAGCTTCAAGATCCGCGAGTACCCGCCCGACCGCGCCACATACCGCGGCGCGATCTCCTCGAACAGCTTGTAGACCATGAACTTGTCCTGCCCCAACGCCGACAGCGCTTGGCGACGCGCGTGCAAATCACCGCGCTTGGCCAAGGTGATCAGCTTCTCGAGCTCGGGCTTGACCGCCTTGGCCTTCGCCTCGGTCGTCCGGATCCGCTCGTGCGCGATGACCTCCTTGGATAGGTTCATCAGCAGCGCCTTGCGATGCGCCGCGTCACGACTCAGCTGATATCGGTTCCGCTGGTGGCGCATTACAACCGACGAGGTTACTCGTTCCGCAGCCCAAGACCACGGGCGTGCAACGTCTCGATCACCTCGTCGATCGACTTCTTGCCGAAGTTCGGGATCGCCGCGAGCTCAGACTCGCTCTTGCTCACCAGATCCCCCACGGTCTGGATCCCCGCCCGCTTCAGGCAGTTGTAGGACCGCACGCCCAGCTCGAGCTCCTCGATCAGGATGTCGTCCATCGCGTTGGGCGGCCGCGACGGGACGCCGCCGACCGACCCGCCGACCCCAGGCTCCAACACGCCCGGCGCGCCGGCCTCGCGCAGCTCCACCACCCGCTCGGCGTCCGTGAAGATCGCCAGCTGCGAGATCAGGATCTCAGCCGCCTCCCGCAGTGCAGCATGCGGATCGATGGACCCATCGGTCTCGATGTCCAAAGTCAATTTGTCGTAGTCGGTCCGCTGCCCGACGCGCGCCTGCTCCACGTTGTAGGCGACCCGCCGCACGGGCGAGAAGATCGAGTCGATCGGGATCACGCCGATCGGCTGGTCCGGAGACTTGTTCTCCTCCGCCGGCCGATAGCCGCGACCGCGCCCGATGGTCAGGTACACCTCGAGCTTGGTCTTCTTCTCCAGCGTCGCGATGTGAGCGTCCGGGTTCAAGATCTCGACACCCGAGGGCAAGTCGATGTCCTTGGCGGTGATGTCACCGGGACCAGTCACCACCAGCGGCGCCTCGATCTCGGTCGCGTCCGAGTGCATCCGGCACACCACGCCCTTCAGGTTCAGAACGATGTCGGTCACGTCCTCCTTGACGCCGCGAATCGTCGAGAACTCGTGCGCCACGCCTTCGATGCGCACGGAGGTAACGGCCGCGCCCGCCAAAGAAGAAAGCAGCACCCGCCGCAGGGAGTTGCCGAAGGTGTAACCGAAGCCCCGATCGAGCGGTTCGATCGTGAACGACCCGCGGTTGTCGTCAACGCTCTCGGAAGAGATTCGGGGGACTTGGAAGTCGAGCATCAGGGTCCTAACGTCGTGGGGTTCGTGCCGCCGTCTGGGCGGTGTCAGTGCCGCACCCGGCCAGAAGCCGCGCGGCTAAAGCTTGTGAATTACTTCGAGTACAGCTCGACGATGAGCTGCTCCTGCACGGGCGCCGCGATCTCGCGGCGCTCGGGCTTGCGCAGCACCTTGGCCGTCAGCGAATCGTGGTCCGCCTGCAGCCACGCCGGCACCTGGCCGGTGAGCTCGGTGGCGTCCCGGATCACCTGCGTCGCCGTCGACTTCGGGTGAATCGCGATCACGTCGTCGTCGCGCAGCTGATAGCTCGGGACGTTCACCCGACGGCCGTTGACCGTCCAGTGCCCGTGCAGGATCAGCTGACGCGCCTGCCGGCGACTCGCCGCGAATCCCAGCCGCACGAGCACGTTGTCGAAGCGGCACTCGAGCATCCGCAGAAGGTTCTCGCCGGTGATGCCCGGCTGCTGGGAGGCCTTCTGGTAATAGATCCGGAACTGCTTCTCGAGTACGCCGTAGTAGCGCTTGGCCTTCTGCTTCTCGCGCAGCTGGACGCGGTACTCGCTCTGGCGCATCCGCCCCCGCCCATGCTCACCGGGCGGGTACGAACGCCGCTCGACGCCGCACTTGTCGGTCAGGCACCGCTCGCCCTTCAAGAACAGCTTCTGTCCTTCGCGGCGGCACTGCTTGCACTGCGGGCTGGTGTCGCGAGCCATTAGACGCGCCTCCGCTTCCGGGGCCGGCAGCCGTTGTGGGCCTGCGGGGTGACGTCCTTGACGCCGGTGACCTCGAGCCCGGCCGCCTGCAAAGACCGGATCGCCGTCTCCCGACCGGAACCCGGGCCCTTGACGAACACCTCGACCCGCTGCAGGCCGTGCTCGATCCCCTTCCGGGCCGCCGCATCCGCCGTCACCTGCGCCGCGAACGGGGTTGACTTGCGCGAACCCTTGAAGCCCGCGCCACCGGCCGACTCCCACGCGATCACGTTGCCCTCACGATCGGTCAGGGACACGATCGTGTTGTTGAAAGACGTCTTGATGTGCGCCTGGCCGATCGGGATGTTCTTGCGAACCCGCCGGCGGCCGCGTTGAGGTCTACGAGGAGCTGGCATCTACTTCTTGGTCGCCTTCTTCTTGCCGGCGACCTGCATCCGCTTCGGACCCTTACGCGTGCGCGCGTTGGTCTTGGTGTTCTGGCCGTGGACGGGCAACCCGCGACGGTGGCGCAGCCCGCGATACGACCCGATCTCCTGGAGGCGCTTGATGTTCTGCGAGCGCTCGCGGCGCAGGTCACCCTCGACCGTGTAGTCGCCGTCGATCGCCTCGCGAAGCTTGATGACCTCTTCCTCGGTGAGGTCGCGCACCTTACGGTCGGGCTCGATCCCGAGCTTGGCGAGGATCTCGTTGGAGGTCGAGCGCCCGATCCCGTAGATGTAGGTCAGACCGATCTCGACACGCTTGTTGAGGGGGATGTTGATTCCGGAGATGCGGGCCATCTCAACCCTGCCTTTGCTTATGGCGCGGATTCGAGCAGATCACGAGGACCCGCCCGTTGCGGCGGATAATCTTGCACTTCTCGCACATCGGCTTGACCGACGGTCGTACTTTCACGTCTCTTCGCTCTCTGCTCGATTGCAATAGTTCCCACAGCCCGGCTCTGGAGACCGTTCCGGCCGCCGCTACCGGCGCTGTAGACCGCCTCGCAGCGCACACAAGCCGCGCGCGGGCGCAACGAGCGATGTTAGCAGGGGCGCGCCCACGAGCCTCCACAGGATGATGGGCCGCCTGCGGCGGCATCCCTGGGGCCGTTCCGCGGTGCATCCTTGCCCCGCGGCCGCACTTCAAGCCGCCGCCCGACCCCCCTTGGCCTCGTGCCAGGGCGTGAGGATCCGCGGTCCGGAAGCCGTGATCGCGATCGTGAACTCGAAATGGGCGGCCAGCGACCCGTCCTGGGAGTAGATCGCCCAGTGGTCGTCGCCGACGCGCACCGCGTGCCGGCCGGCGGTCACCATCGGCTCGACGGCGAGGACCATCCCTTCCTCGAGCAGGATGCCGGTCCCCGGGCTGCCGTAGTTGGGGATCTGGGGCTCCTCGTGCATCTCGCGCCCGATCCCGTGCCCGACCAGCGAGCGGACGATCGACAGGCCGGCCGCTTCGACGTGCGCCTGGATCGCGTGCGACACGTCGCCGAGCCGGTTCCCGACCACGCACTGCTTGACGGCCAGGAACAGTGACTCCTCGGTGACCCGGAGCAGCTTGGTCGCCACCGGGCTGATCGGGCCGACCGGGAAGGTCCGGGCGGCGTCGGCCACCCAGCCGTCGAACACCACCCCGATATCGACCGACAGGATGTCCCCGCGATCGAGCGCGTACGGACCCGGGATCCCATGGACGATCATCTCGTTGGGAGACGCGCAGATCGATCCCGGGAAGCCGCGGTAGCCCTTGAACGCGGGCGTGGCGCCCTGCGAGCGGATGAACTTCTCGGCCGCCTCGTCCAGGTCGGCGGTGGTGACCCCGGGCCGGATCTTGCCGGCCACCAGGTTCATGGTCTTGACCAGAATCGCGCCGGCGGCGGCCATCTGGTCGATTTGCTCGGGGGTCTTCTTGATGATCACACGTCTTCCTCGAGGCGAAGCGTCGCGATCACCGCGCGAATGTGGTCGTGTACCTCGGCCGGACCGCGGGTGCCGTCGACGCGACGGAGAATTCCCTTCTGATCGTAGTAGTCGATCACCGGCTCGGTCTGGTCGTGGTAGACCCTCAGCCGCTTCTGGATCACGTCGGGCTTGTCGTCGTCGCGCTGGACGAGGCGTGAGCCGTCCTGATCGCACACGTCGTCGTGCTTGGGCGGGTCGAACTCGACGTGGTAGTTGTGCCCCGACTTGACGCACACGCGCCGGCCGCTCAGCCGCCGGACGACCTCGTCGTCCGGCACGTCGATCAGCAGCACCGCGGTGATGCGGCGCCCGAGCGATAAGAGCTGCTTGGAGAGCGCCTCGGCCTGAGGCACGGTGCGGGGAAAGCCGTCGAGGATGAAGCCGTCCTGAGCGTCCTCCTGCTGAAGCCGCTCGGCCGCCATCGCAACGATCAGGTCATCGGGCACCAGATCGCCGCGGTCCATGTACTGCTTGGCCTGCTTGCCCAGCTCGGTGCCCTCCTTGACGTTGGCCCTGAGCATGTCGCCGGTGGCGATGTAGGGCAGCTGGAAGTCGGACCGCAGGCGATCGGCCTGCGTGCCCTTGCCGGCGCCGGGCGGGCCGAACAGGATCAGGTTGAGCTCGGACACGAGGGCACCACTGTATCGGGCGGAAACGCAGCAGGTCAGCGATCGGAAACCGCTGAGCAAACCGTCACCTCGGCGGATGTCACAGCGCTCGCCCCGCGGCGGGCGCTCGGGCCGGCGTCCATGCCGGCCCACCCCAAGCGCTGCAACCCCCGCGCCCCTGCTGATGCCCCTAGATTCGCCCCCAACACGGACCGGCGCCCCCACTCATATGCCGGTCCGTGTCGCTACTGCGTGTCTGCCCCCGCGATGGATCGCCGCCCCGGCGATCCATCGGTACTGCACCCCTGCCCTGGTCCTGGACCGTCGCCCCAAGCCTTCTGATGCCCCTTGACTCGTTCCCAGTCATGCGATGACGAGTAGCTAACTACAGCCCCGCGGCCTTCGCACCAGGGAGCCACCCCAGGGTTTCCGGCTCGATCTCACCCGACCTGCCGGCACCGGCAACCGGGCTGCGCGCCGCCTCGATCGCTGCCACCAACTCGATCCACCCGCTGAACGGCCGCGTCCCATACGCCCCGGTCGAGACCAAGCCGCTGATCGGGTCGGAATCGACGTCGATCGACAGCTCCAGATGCGCGGTGTCCCTCGCCACGGTGAGAAATGTTGCGTACTCACGCACTTCTTCGCACCAGGCAACCACCCCAGGATTAGGCGCAATCCTCATCGGGGTACAACGCACTACATGCCGGTGCGGGAGGCGCCCGACAGACGTGGCCGGCCCCTGCGCGGACGCAGGGGCTTGCTGGAGCGCGACTCCGTGCTCCAGTCGATCACCGCTGCGCTGGACTCGGTGAAGGACGGCGGCGGCGAGGCGCTGCTGCTCGAGGGACACGCGGGCATGGGCAAGACCCGCCTGCACGAGGCCGCCCTCGACGAGGCTCGCCGGCGGGGACTGCGCGTGCTGCGCGCAGCCGGCGCCGAGCTCGAGCAGAACGTCGCGTTCGGTGTCGCCCGGCAACTCGTCCGGGCGCTCCTCCAAGACCTCCCGCCCAAGGCCCGCCGCGCTTTCCTGGCCGAGGCGCCCGAGCGGGTGCGTTCGCTGGCCGGGCCGCGCGAGGAGCTCGTGGAGCCGGGCGAAGAAGCCGACCTGACCGTGTCGCACGGATTGTTCACGGTGATGGCCGGCGCGGCCGAAACCCGCCCGACCCTGCTGGCGATCGACGACCTGCACTGGTGCGACGCGGCCTCGCTCGAGTTCGTCCTCTACGTCCTGCATCGACTCGACGAACTGCCGGTCGCCCTGGTGATGACCCGCCGCCCGGCGTCACCCGGGGAGTCCTCGGACGCTCTCGACCGGATCGCCAGTCACCCACGCGTCGGCGTCGAGAGCCTCGCGCCGCTTGGCAGCGAGGCGATCGAGGAGCTGGTCCAGGACGCGCTCGGCGAGCGAGCGGACCCCGCGCTGGTCGAGGCCACCCTCGAGGTCACGGGAGGGAACCCGTTCTACCTCCGCGAGCTGCTTCTGGCGCTGGCCGAGGAACGTTCTGCCCCGGCCGCCGAGCTCACCCGGCGCGCCCGCGCGCTGGCGCCCGACGCCGTTACGCGCTCACTCCGGGTGCGCGTCGGACGGCTGGGTGCCGACGCCGGGGCGCTGGCGCGCGCGGTGGCGATTCTCGGCACCGACGTCCCGCTGCGCCGTGCCGCGGCGCTCGCGGGCATAACCATCGAGTCGGCGACCGCCACCGCCGACGCGCTGGCCGGGGTCGAGGTGCTGCTCGCCCGCCAGCCGCTGCGGTTCCTGCACCCGCTCGTGCACCACGCGGTCGAACAGGACATCCCGCTGTTCGAGCGCTCGAGCCGCCACCTCGACGCGGCAAGGCTGCTGTCTATCGACGGTGAGGACGTCGAGCTGGTCGCCGCGCACCTGCTCCTCGGACACGCCGGCAGCGACCCGTGGGCGGTCGAGCAGCTGCGCGCGGCCGCCCGCGAGGCGCGCGCAGCCCAGCCCGCGGTGCGCTACCTCCAGCGCGCCCTGGAAGAGCCTCCCGAGCCCGAGCTCCGACCCGAGGTGCTCGCCGAGCTCGGGGCAGCCGAGGCCGCGATCGGCGAGGCGAGCGCCGTCGAGCACCTGGCCCAGGCGGCCGCCGCGACCACCGATCCCCGCCGCCAGGCCCAGCTCTCGCTCCAGCTGGGACGCGCATTGAACGCCCAGGGCCGCCACGAGGAGGCGGCGCGCGCGTTTGACGCCGGCCTGTCGACGCTCCCGCCAGCGCCGACCGGCCGGGACGATCTCGAGCTGCGCGACCAGCTCGAGGCGAACTTCATCACCTCGGCCTCGATCGTCCCCGATCTGCAGCCGGTGGCCGTGGAGCGCTCGGCCCGGGTGATCGAGAACGCGGTCAAGGGACCCCGGACCCAGGGGCAGCGACTCCTCCTGGCCCAGGCCGCCGTGCACGCGACGACCGCCGGCGAGTCGGCCCACAACGCGGTCGAGCTCGCCGAGCGCGCGTGGGACGGCGGCCGGATCCTGGGTCAGGCCGGCGACGAATGGATCGGGTGGCGGATGGTCGCCGGCGCCTTCCTACTCAACGGTGAGCTCGAAAGCGGTGTCGCGGTGGCCGACGCGGCACTCCAGGACGCGCGTCGGCGCGCGTGGCCACTGCACTTCGCCACCGCCAGCTACGTCCGGGGACTGCCGCTCTTGTGGCAGGGGCGCGTGACCGATGCGATGGCCGACCTCGAGCTCGCCCGCGACGCGCGCCGCTACGGCTGGCGCGAGTTCGCCCGCTCGGCCGCGGCGCACTACGCGCTGTGTCTGATCGAGTGCGGCCAGCTCGACCGCGCGCAAGAGGTCCTCGACGAGGACGGGCCGTTCGATCAGCCCCAGGACCTCGAGGACGTGCTCCGCCTCTACTCGCTGGCGGAGCTCCGGCTGGCCCAGGGACGCCGGCACGAGGCCCTCGACGCCGCCATGCAGGTCGGAGAGATCGGCGAGCGCACGGTCCGCTACCTCGGCTACTGCCCGTGGCGCACGACCGCGGCCCAGGCGGCGCTGATGCTCGGGGACTCCGACCGCGCGGTCGACCTGGCCAGCGACGAGCTCACGCGCGCCGAGCGCACCGACGTGCTGCACATGCGGATCCGCGCGCGCCGCGTCGTCGGTCTGGCTCAGCTGGGCAGCCAGGGCGTGCGCAGCCTGCGCGTCGCGGTGCGCCTGGGCTCGAACGCGCCGACGCGGCTCGAGACGATCCGGGCGCTGGTCGACCTCGGCGCCGCCTTGCGCAGAGAGAACCGCCGCAGCGAAGCGCGGGAATGGCTCGAGCGCGGGGCCGACATGGCGGCCCGGGGTGGCGCCGTCGCGCTGGCCGAGCGCGCTCGCGTCGAGCTCGCCGCCACCGGCGCCCGTCCCCGGCGCGAGGCGCTCCTGAGCGGACCGGCCTCTCTCACCCCCTCAGAGCGACGGATCGCCGAGCTGGCCGCCACCGGCCAGAGCAACCGCGAGATCGCCCAGGCGCTGTTCGTCACACCCAAGACCGTCGAGTACCACCTGCGCAACACCTACCGCAAGCTCGACATCGCCAACCGCGCGGAGCTTGCTGAAGCGTTGAGCGTGTAGGCCGCCCCGAGACCGCATCCGGCTCCGGGCCTCGCTCGCTTCGCTTCTGAGTTCCTGGTGAGACCGCGCCGCTCGCTCGGCTCAGTCCACAGCCCGGCGTCCGGCCGGGCTACTTTAAGAAGCCTTCGTAATTTCGCATCATCAGCTGCGCCTCGAGCTGTTTCATCGTGTCGAGCGCGACGCCGATGACGATCAGGATCGAGGTGCCGCCGAAGAAGAAGTTGGCCGACGTCTGGTTGATCAGGACCGTCGGCAGAGCGGCAACCGCGGCCAGGAACAACGCACCCGGGAAGGTCAACCTCGCCAGGATGCGATCCAGGAATTCGGCTGTGGGTCTGCCTGGCCTCACCCCGGGAATGAACCCGCCGTACTTCTTGAGGTTCTCGGCCTGGTCGACGGGGTTGAACGTGACCGCCGTGTAGAAGTAGGTGAACACGATGATCAGCAGGCTCTCGCCGAGCACGTAGTGCCAACCCTGCGGGTTGAAGAAGTTCTGGACGTCGGTGGCGAAGTTGGTGCGGTTCTGACCGAGCAGCTGGCCGATCGTCGGCGGAATCGCCATCAGGCTGGCGGCGAAGATCACCGGGATCACGCCGGCCATGTTCACGCGCAGCGGCAGGTAGGTCTGACTGCCCTGGGTCATCCTTCGGCCGATCACCCGCTTGGCGTACTGGATCGGGATCCGGCGCTGGCCCTCCTGCACGAACACGATCGACGCCACCACGCCGAGCACGATGAACGGCATGATCACGCGGAACACCTGGTCGGGGTTGTTCCACCACGACTGCACGCCATGCGGGATGCGGGCCACGATCGAGGCGAAGATCAGCAGCGAGATCCCGTTGCCGATCCCGCGCTGGGTGATCAGCTCGCCCATCCACATCAGCAGCACGGTCCCGGCCGTCAGCGAAATCACGATCAGGAACACCTTGGCCAGGTTGAAGTTCGGGATCAGCGTCTGCCCGACGTTGGTCTCGAGGCTCTTGAACAGGAACACGTAGCCGATCGACTGGGCGAAGGCCAGGCCGACGGTCAGGTAGCGCGTGTACTGGGTGATCCGCGCCTGGCCGACCTCGCCCTCCTTGGAGAGCTTCTCCAGCGAAGGCACGACCACCTGCAGCAGCTGGAGGATGATCGAGGCGGTGATGTAGGGCATGATCCCGAGCGCGAAGATCGCGATCCGGGACAGCGCGCCGCCCGAGAACAGGTTGAGCAGACCGAGGACGCCGCTGTTGCCGAGATTCGAGTGCTGGAGCTGGTTGACCGCTGAGGCGCTGATGCCCGGCGCCGGGATGTGCGTGCCCAGCCGGTAGAGCCCGAGCATCGCCGCGGTGAACAGCACCTTGTTGCGGATCTCGCCGACCCTGAACGCACCCAGGATCGTCGCGATCATCTCGGTAGGCCTCCGCCTTCGGCCTCGACGATCACCTCACACGTCCCGCCGGCCGCCTCGATCTTTGCCTGGGCGGCGGCGCTGAACGCGTGCGCGAAAACATTGAGCGGCTTGGTGACCTCGCCCTTGGCGAGGACCTTGACCGGGATGCCCTTCTTCGTGGCCAGCCCCTTGGCGTGCATCGCCTCGAGCGTGACCTCGGCGCCGGATTCGAACCGCGCCTCGAGGTCGAGCAGGTTGACCGGCTGGGTCTGCGTGCGGAAGGGCTCGAACGGCATCGACTTCTTCATGTGCGGGCCCCGCAGCTTGCGCATCCGCATGTGAATCGGGTTCTGACCGCCCTCGAACCGGGCGCGGCGCTTGGCGCCCGAGCGCGAGCCCCAGCCTTTCTGGCCTCGGCCCGAGGTCTTGCCCGTGCCGGATCCCTCGCCGCGTCCCACACGCTTGCGCGGTCGCCGCGAGCCGGGCGCCGGCCTCAGGTTGTGCAGCCCGATGCGCTCCTCGCGCTCGTTGTCTTCAAGCTCAGCCATTCGGGTTCTCCGACACCTCGACCAGGTGTGCCACCTTGGCGATCATGCCGCGGATCTGGGGCGTGTCGTCGTGCTCCACAGAATGGCCGATCCTGCGCAGGCCGAGTGACCGCAGCGTGTCCCGCTGGCGTTGATCGGAGCCGTTGCGCGACCGGCGCTGGGTGATGCGCAGCCTGCTCACGCCTCGGACTCCTCGGGCTCTGCCGCCGCCTGCGGCTCCTCGGCCGCGGCCGAGGCGTCCGGTGCTCCGGTGCCGTTCGAGCTCGGCGCGGCCGAGACCGTCTCGGATGCGACCTCCTCGGCCTCCGGCGTCGTCAGCCCGAGCACCTGGTTGACCGAAAGCCCGCGGATGTCGGCCACCTCATCCGGCGTGCGCAGCGACTGCAGCCCCGCCATCGTGGCCTTGACCAGGTTGATCGGGTTCTGCGACCCAAGCGACTTGGACAGGATGTCGTGAATCCCGGCGAGCTCGAGCACGGCGCGGACGCCACCGCCGGCGATCACGCCGGTTCCGGGCGAGGCGGGCTTGAGGAACACGCGCCCAGCCCCGAAGATGCCGGTCGTGGTGTGGGTGATCGTCGAGCCGTGCTTGGGCACGCGGTACAGGTTCTTCTTGGCCTGCTCGACGCCCTTCTGGATCGCCACCGGAACCTCGTTGGCCTTGCCGTAGCCGATCCCGACGATCTCGCGCTCATCTCCCACCACGACCAGTGCGGTGAACGAGAAGCGCCGACCGCCCTTGACCACCTTGGCCACGCGGTTGATCTCGACCACGCGCTCCTGGAGGTCGAGTCCGGCGGATGAAACTGAGCGATCGCGTACGGGAGGCATGAGCAGATCCAGGTTAGCGGGGCGCGCCTAGAAGGTCAGCCCGCCCTCGCGGGCCCCGTCGGCGAGCGCCTTGACGCGCCCGTGATACTTGTAGCCGCCGCGGTCGAACACGGCGCTTTCGACCCCCGCCGCCTTGGCGCGCTCGGCCAGCAACCCTCCGGCTCGCGTGGCCTGCTCCATCGCTCCCAGGCCGCGCAGCTCGGGCTCGACCCAATTGACCGACGCCAGCGTGCGGCCGCTTTCGTCATCGATCAGCTGGGCGAAGATGCCGCGGTTGGAGCGGAACACCGAGATCCGGGGGCGCTCGGCGCTCCCGCGGATCTTGGCGCGAACCCGGCGCCGGCGCTTCAGCCGCTGGGCCGGCTTGGTCATCACGGTCATGCGCGCTTACCGACCTTTCGTGCCACGTACTCGCCCTCGTATCGGATCCCCTTGCCCTTGTAGGGCTCGGGCTTGCGCTGCTTGCGGATCAGCGCCGCGATCTCGCCCACCTGTTGCTTGGAGGCCCCCCTGACCGTGATCCGGGTCGGCTGGGGCACCTCGAACTCGATCCCGTCCGGGGCCTTGATCGAGACCGGATGCGAGTAGCCGAGCGCCAGTTCGAGGTCGCGCCCGCGCAACTGGGCCCGGTAGCCGACGCCCTGGATCTCGAGCCGTTTCTCGAACCCCGCCGTCACACCTTGGACCATGTTCGCGATCAGCGTCCGGGTCAGGCCGTGAAGCGCGCGGTGCTCGCCTCGATCGGTCGGCCGCGTGACCACGATCCGATCGTCGGCCTGCTCGATCTTCATGTCGCGATTCACGCGCTCGGAGAGCTCGCCCTTGGGGCCGTTGACGCGCACGATCTCGGGCTCGATCGAGACGGTCACTCCGGCCGGGACGGGGATGGGTTGTCTGCCAATTCGGGACATGGTGCAACGGGTCTACCAGACCTGCGCCACGACTTCTCCGCCGACGCCGGCGATCCGGGCCTCATGGCCGGTCATGACGCCCTGGGAGGTCGAGATGATCGCCGTTCCCATGCCGCCCTGAACGCGCGGGATGTGGGAGTGGTCGACGTAGGTGCGCTGGCCGGGGCGGGACACGCGCTTCAGGCCGGTGATCACCGGCTTGCGCGCCTGCGTGTACTTGAGCGTGATCGTCAATTCCTGCCCCGGACGACCCGGCGCGGGGTCGTGGACCTCGTAGGCGTCGATGTAGCCCTGCTCGCTGAGGATCCGCGCGATCTCGCGGCCGAGCCTCGAGGCCGGGATCGTCACGTCGTGGTGCTGGGCCGCCGCGGCGTTTCGGATCCGGGTCAACAGGTCGGCGATCGGGTCGGTCATCGTCATCGCGTCACCAACTCGACTTGGTCATGCCGGGGACGTATCCGTTGTGCGCCAGTTCGCGCAGGCAGATCCGGCACACGCCGAACTTGCGGTAGACGGCGCGGGCGCGGCCGCAGCGGCGGCAGCGGGTGTAGCCGCGCGTCTTGTATTTCGGCGTGCGCTGCTGACGGACGATCTGTGAAGTCTTGGCCATAGGTCCTTTTAGTTCTGGGTCGCGGCCGCCCCCGGGCGGCCTTCTCTGGCGAATGGCATCCCGAGCGCCTCGAGCAGGGCGAACGCCTCGTCGTCGCTCTGGGCGGTGGTGGTGATCGTGATGTCCAGGCCACGGACCTGGTCCACCTCGTCGTAGTCCACCTCGGGGAAGATGATCTGCTCGCGCACGCCCATCGAGTAGTTGCCGCGGCCGTCGAACGAGCGTGGGTTCAACCCGCGGAAGTCGCGGATCCGCGGGATCGCGACCGACATCAGCCGGTCGAGGAACTCGTATCCGCGCGCGCCGCGCAGCGTCACCGCGACACCGACGGGCATGCCCTCGCGGACCTTGAACTGGGCGATCGACTTGCGCGCCCGGCGCACGTTGGGGCGCTGGCCGGTGATCGTGGCCAACTGCTCTGAGGCCGCGTCGAGCATCTTGGAGTCCTGCTTGGCGTCGCCCACGCCCATGTTCACGGTCACCTTCAGGATGCGCGGTGCGCGCATCGGCGTCGAGTAGCCGAAACGCTCGGTGAGGGCGGGGAGGATCTCGTCGCGGTAGCGGGTCTGAAGTCGTGCTTCGGGCATAACTCAGTCCAATCTAGTACCGCTGCGGCGGGCGATCCGGAAGCGCTTGCCGTCCTGGATTTCGATCCCGACGCGCGAAGGCTTGTTGTCCGCGGGGTCGAGGAGCATCACGTTGGAGACGTGGATCGGCCCCTCCCGCTCGATCACGCCGCCCACCGTCTCGGCGCGCTGGGCGCCGCCCACCTGCTGCGGGCGCTGGTGGCGCTTGACGATGTTCAGGCCCTCGATGAAGACGCGATCCTTCTTGGGCTCGACCCGCAGGATCCTGCCGCGCTTGCCGCGGTCCTTCCCGCCGATCACGATCACCTCGTCGCCGGCCTTGAGTCGCGCAGGCATGGTCAGAGAACCTCCGGAGCGAGGGACACGATCTTCATGAAGTTGCGCTCGCGCAGCTCGCGCGCCACCGGGCCGAAGATGCGCGTACCACGCGGGTTGTTCTGGCTGTCGATCAGCACGGCGGCGTTCTCGTCGAAGGCGATATAGGTGCCGTCCTCGCGGCCATACGACTTCCGCGTGCGCACCACGACCGCCTGGACCACCTCGCCCTTCTTGACCGAGCCCTGCGGGCTGGCCTGTTTGACGGTGGCGGTCACGATGTCGCCCACGCCGGCATAGCGGCGGCGATGACCGCCCTTAACCCGGATCACGAGGATCTCGCGTGCGCCGGTGTTGTCGGCCACGCGCAGGCGCGTCTCGTTCTGGATCATTCTGCGCGCTCCACAACCTGGATCAGCCGCCAGCGCTTGAGCCGCGACAGCGGCCGGGACTCGCGCACGATCACGGTGTCGCCGATATGCGCGTCGTTGGCCTCGTCGTGGGCGTGCAGCGTGGTGGAGGTGCGGACGATTTTCGCGTAGCGCCGGTGGCGCCGAGTCACGTCGATCCGCACCGTGATCGTCTTGTCCGCCTTGTCGGACACAACCACGCCCTGTCGGGTCTTCTGCCGGCCGGGGCCGTGCTCGCGCGCCAGCGTGGTCTCGACCTCGGTGCTGGCCCGGGCGGCACGCGCCTTCTCGCGCGAGCGGGTGCGCTCAACTCGGCGCGCGAGCGCCTTGCGGCGGCGCTCCTCGACGCGCTCGGCGTGGCGCTCCTCGGGCGTGCGCGGCGTGCCCGCCTTGGTCTGAGCGGCCTTCGCCGCCCGTGCGCGCCGCCGCCGCTCCTTGGGCGCGACGATCTCGGCGGGCTGGCGGGGGGCAGCCGCCTCCGCCGCGGGGGCGTCGTCGACCGCCGGCGCCGCAGCCGCGTCGGGGGTTTCGGTCTCGTTGTTCTCTGTCTCAGCCATTCCCATTCAGTTCCCGTTCGCGCTGGATGGTCAGCGCTCTCGCAATCTCGCGCTTGGCGCGCTTCAGGCTCGCGGTGTTCTCGAGCTCGGACGTGGCGTTCTGGAAGCGGAGCCCGAACAGCTCACGCCGCGCCGTCTGGATGTGCTCGCGCAGCTCGGTGTCGGTCATGTCGCGGACGTCGGCCGGCCTCATCTCAGCCGTCCTCTCGCATCACGAACTTGGTGCGGACAGACAGCTTGTGGCCCGCCAGCCGCATCGCCTCGCGCGCGAGCGGCTCGGGCACGCCGGCCAGCTCGAACATCACGCGTCCCGGCTTGACCACGGCGACCCAGCCCTCGGGTGACCCCTTCCCCGAGCCCATGCGGGTCTCGGCCGGCTTCTTGGTGTACGACTTGTCCGGGTAGACGTTGATCCAGACCTTGCCGCCGCGCTTGATCTTGCGGGTCATCGCGATACGAGCGGCTTCGATCTGTCGGTTGGTGAGCCAGCCGGCGTCGAGGGCCTTGAGGCCGTACTCGCCGAACTGAACCTTCGTCTGACCGCGGGACAGGCCACGCCGGCGTCCACGGTGAACCTTCCGGTGCTTGACGCGCTTGGGGGCGAGCATCAGCTACCACCGCCTCCCTGGCCGCCGCCGCCCTGACCGCCGCCACCGCCGCTGCCCTGACCGCCGCCACCGCCGCCGCCTTGGCCGCCACGGGCACCGCCGCCGCCACCGCCACGGCCGCCGCCGCCACCACCGCCGCCGCCTTGGCCGCCGCCACGGGCACCGCCGCCGCCACCGCCACGGCCGCCGCCACCACCACCGCCGCCACCGCCACCGCGGTAACCGCCGCCGCCGCCGCCACCGCCACCGCGGTAACCGCCGCCGCCGCCGGAACCACCCGGACCACGACCGCCGCCGCCGCCACCACCGCCGCGACCGGGGCCACCCGGCCCGCGACCGCCGCCGCCACCACCGGACCCGCCGGGACCGCCCGGACCGCGACCGCCGCCACCGCCGCCGCCGCGACTACCGCCGCCGCCACCGCCGCCGGAACCACCCGGACCACGACCACCGCCGCCACCGCCACGACCGGGGCCACCCGGCCCGCGACCGCCGCCGCCACCACCGGACCCGCCGGGACCGCCCGGACCGCGACCGCCGGGACCGCCGCCCCGTCCACCGCGACCGCCACCACCGCCGCCACCACGCCCGTCGCGCCCGCCGCGCCCGCGGCCGTCGCGCTCGGGCGCCTGCGGCGCCGGCTCGTCCATGATCGTCAGGTCGGCGCCGGTGTAGCCCTCGGGCATGATCTCGCCCTTGTTGATCCAGCACTTCACGCCGATCCGGCCGAATGTGGTGCGGGCCTCGTGGAAGCCGTAGTCGATGTCGGCGCGCAGTGTGTGGAGCGGCACGCGGCCGTCCGAGTAGCCCTCGGTCCGCGCCATCTCAGCCCCGCCCAAGCGGCCGGACACTTGGACTTTGACGCCCTTGGCGCCCGAACGCATCGCGCTGGTCAGCGCGCGCTTCATCGCCCGGCGGAAGGCCACGCGGTTCTGGAGCTGCTCGGCGATCGACTGCGCGACCAAGCGCGCATCGAGCTCCGGACGCTTGATCTCGAGGATGTTGACCTTGACCTGCTTGTTGGTGATCCGGTGCAGGTCGCGACGGAGCTGGTCGACCTCCGAGCCCGACTTGCCGATCACGATCCCGGGCCGGGCGGTGTGGATGTTGACCTCGACCTCGTTCTGGTTCTTGCGGATCGTGATGTCCGACAGCCCGGCGTGCGAGAGCCGGCCGGTGATGTGGTTGCGGATCTGCGTGTCCTCGTGCAGGAAGTCCGCGAACGACCGCTCGTTGAACCAGTTCGACTTCCAGTCGTGGATGTAGCCCACGCGGAGCGACTCGGGATGAACTTTTTGACCCATAACTAGTGACTAATCCTTCGGCGTGAGCAAGATCGTGAGGTGGCTGGTGCGCTTGCGGATCCTGGTCGCGCGACCCATCGCGCGCGGCCTGAAGCGCCTGATCGTCGGCCCCTCGTCGGCGTGGACCGCCTTCACGTAAAGGTCCTCGCCCACGAGCTCGTGGTTGTTCTCCGCGTTGGCCACCGCGGACTCGAGCAACTTGCTCCAATCCCGCGCCACGGCACGAGAGGTGTGAGCCAGGATAGCTCGCGCCTCTTCGACGCTCTTTCCCCTGATGTGGTCGCACACCAGGCGGGCCTTCCGCGCGCTCGACCGCACGTACTTGGCCTGCGCCCTGACCACCACATCCCGCCGATCACCACGCTGTCCCCGCCTGCGACGCGCGGGTGCGGGTATGGGCGGCTCGGGCTGCTCCTCAGGCTCGGCCTCTTCATCGTCCACCGGCTCCAGATCGGCCAAGGCCTCTTCGTCGGCTTCCTCCTCGGCCTCGGCGAGCGCGTCGTCCTCGCCCTCCGCCTCGGCGTCGGCTTCGAGCATCACGTCCGCCGCGGCCTCCTCGGCCTCCACGTCCTCCGGGGTCTCATCGACGACGTCGTCGTCGCCCTCGCCTTCGGTCTCCGCGCTCGTGGCTTCAGTTGAAGGCGCGTCCTCCGAGGCAGCGCCGCGACGCCGACGCCGCCGCCGCTTCGGCTCCTCCGAGGTCTCCGGCGTCTCCGGCGTCTCCGGCGTGTCTTCTGAATCAGAAGTACTCATCGCCTCTTACCGGTTCCTGCGTGCCCGCGATACAGCCGCGTGGGCGCGAACTCGCCCAGCTTGTGGCCGACCATCGACTCGGTGACGAACACCGGGACGTGCTTGCGTCCGTCGTGGACCGCGATCGTGTGACCGACCATCTCGGGGAAGATCGTTGAGGCGCGCGACCAGGTGCGGAGCATGCGCTTCTCGCCCGAGGTGTTCATGGCCTCGATCCGCGACATCAGCCGCTCCTCGACGAACGGTCCCTTCTTGCTGGAGCGACTCATCGCTTCTTACCTCTCCTGCGTCCGCGCACGATGTATTTGTCTGAAGCCTTGCCCTTCGGCCGGGTGCGGTAGCCAAGCGTCGGCACGCCCCACGGCGTGACCGGGTGGCGCCCCGGCGTGGTCGAGCCCTCGCCGCCACCGTGCGGGTGGTCGACCGGGTTCATGGCGGTGCCGCGCGTCTGCGGGCGCACGCCCATGTGCCGCTTGCGCCCGGCCTTGCCGACCGACACGTTCTGATGGTCGCTGTTGCCGATCGTGCCGACGGTCGCGCGGCACTCGGCGCGCACCATCCGCATCTCGCCCGAGGGCAGGCGCAGCGTCACGTAGTCGCCGTCCTTGGCCAGCAGCTGCACGCTGGCGCCGGCCGCGCGCGCCATCTGGCCGCCGCGCCCCGGGGTCAACTCGACGTTGTGCACCACCGTGCCCGCCGGCATGTTGGCCAGCGGCAGGCTGTTGCCTACGCGGATTTCCGCGGTCGGCCCGGACTGCACGGTCATGCCCACCCGAAGCCGCTGCGGAGCGAGGATGTATCGCTTCTCGCCGTCGGCGTAGTGCAGCAACGCGATGTACGCCGAACGGTTGGGGTCGTACTCGATGTGCGCCACCTTGGCCGGGATCCCGTCCTTGCGGCGCTTGAAGTCGATCAAGCGGTACATCCGCTTGGCGCCGCCGCCGCGATGGCGCGCCGTCTTGCGACCGTTCGAATTGCGCCCGCCGGACTTCTTGAGTCCCTCGACGAGCGACTTCTCCGGCTTGGTCCGGGTGATCTCGGCGTAGTCGGGATAGGTGACGAAGCGGCGACCCGCGGAGGTTGGCTTGGGCTTGCGGATTGGCATCTGGCTACTCCTCGGCCCCGCCGAGTCCACCGAAGATCGGGATCGACTGGCCCTCGCGCACCTGCACGATCGCCTTCTTCCATTGCCGGGTGCGACCACGCGTCTGGCCGCGGCGCTTGGGCTTGGAGTGCACGTGCATCGTCCGGACCTCGAGCACGTTGACGTCGAACAGATGCTCGATCGCCTGGCGAATCTGGGTCTTGTGCGCCCGATCGTTCACGCGGAAGGTGTACTTCCCGGCCTCGGCCAGCGCGAAGGTCTTCTCGGACAGGACGGGGCGGATGATCACCTGGGTCGGGTCCATCAGGCGGCCTCCTCAGACTCGGATCGGGCATCGCCGTTCTCGCCGGTCGACGCGCCGGCGCGGGCTACGAGGGACGGAAGCGCCGCCTCGGAGATGAGCAGCGACGCGGCACCGACGATCTCCGCCACGCCGGCGTCCTGCACCGGCATCGCCTCGACGTGCGGCAGATTCCGGAACGACTTCCCGGCCGCGACCTCGTCGTCGGTCAGTAGCACCAGCGCGGGGGCCGGCGCACCCCAGTCGGCCAAGAGGTCGACCGCGCGGCTGGTCGCGGGCTCCGTAAACGACGTGGCGTCAAACACCGCGAGCGTCGCGCGCTCGGCGTGCAGCGACAGAACGCTGCGCAACGCGGCCCGGCGTGCCTTGCGGTTGACCTTGACCGTGTAATGCCGCGGCGTGGGCCCGAACACGGTGCCGCCGCCGGTCCATATCGGCGAGCGCGACGAGCCGGCCCGGGCACGGCCGGTGCCTTTCTGGCGCCAGGGCTTCGCGCCGCCGCCCGAGACCTGACCGCGCGTCTTGGTCGACGCGGTGCCGTGCCGGCGCGCGTTCAGCTCGGCGCGGACGGCCTCGTGGACGAGCGGCATGTTGAACGACGCCTCGAAGGCGACCGGATCGAGGTCCATGCTGCCGCCACCCAGCAGCGACGCGGTCCTAGGCATCGGTCCGCACCTCCACCGTGCCGCCACGCGGGCCCGGAACGGCGCCGCGCAGGAGCAACAGGTTCTGGCCGGGGATCACCTCGACGACGGTCAGGCCACGCTGGGTCACCCGTCCGCCGCCCATCCGCCCCGGCCCGCGAATGCCCTTGAAAACACGCGAGGGCGTGGCCGAGGCTCCGATCGAACCCGGCGCACGGACGTTGTGCGAGCCGTGCGACTTGGGGCCGCTCGAGAAATTGTGGCGCTTGATCGTCCCCTGGAAGCCCTTCCCCTTGGTCTTGCCGGAGACCTTAATCTTGTCGCCGACGTTGAACGCCTCGACGGTCACGGTCTGGCCCACGAGCAGCTCGCCGGCCTCGTCGCGGAACTCGACCAGGTGCCGGTGCGCCGAGGCATCCGCCTTCTTCAGGTGGCCGAGCTCGGGCTTGGTCATCGACTTCTCCTTGCACGCACCGAAGGCGAGCTGGACCGCCTCGTAGCCGTCGCGCTCGACGGTGCGGATCGCCGTGACCGGGCACGGTCCCGCCTCGAGCACGGTGACGCGCTCCACCTTGCCGTCCTCGAGGAACCGCTGCGTCATTCCGAGCTTCTTGGCGAGGATCGCGGCCATCAGATCGTCACGAGGCGAGGCGGATCTCGATGTCCACTCCGGCCGGGAGATGATCGAGTCGCTGGAGCGAGTCGACCGTCTTCGGGGTCGGCTGGTGGATGTCGATGAGCCGCTTGTGCGTGCGGATCTCGAAGTGCTCGCGCGAGTCTTTGTCCTTGAACGGCGAGCGGATCACGCAGTAGACGTTCTTCTCGGTCGGCAGCGGCACGGGACCGGAGACGGTCGCGCCCGTGCGCGTGGCCGTCTCGACGATCTCCTTGGCCGCCGTTTCAATCGCCGTGTGGTCATAGGACTTCAGGCGAATTCGGATCTTGTTCTGGGCAATAGTTGCCACGTGCGTCAGTCTCTATCTCTGTCTCTTCAGTGTTGAGGGCGAGCCCCGGGCATGGGGCCCGCCCCAAAGGTCGTATCTGTCACAAAAAAGGGCGGCGGGCCGGCAGGCCCAGCCGCCCTATCAACTACTCGATTACTTCGGAAACGACCCCCGAGCCGACCGTACGGCCGCCCTCGCGGATCGCGAACCGCAGCCCCTGGTCCATGGCGATCGGCTGGATGAGCTCGATCTCCATTTGGACGTTGTCGCCGGGCATGACCATCTCGGTGCCCTCGGGCAGCCTCGCCACGCCGGTGACGTCGGTGGTGCGGAAGTAGAACTGTGGCCGGTAGCCCGTGAAGAACGGCGTGTGACGGCCGCCCTCCTCCTTCTTCAGGATGTAGACCTCGGACTTGAACTTGGTGTGCGGCGTGATCGATCCGGGCTTGCAAAGCACCTGCCCGCGCTCGATCTCGTCGCGCTTGGTGCCACGCAGCAGGCAGCCCGCGTTGTCGCCCGCCTGCCCCTGATCGAGGTTCTTCTTGAACATCTCGACGCCGGTCACCACGGTCGAGGTGGTAGGCCTGATGCCGACGATCTCGACGGTCTCACCAGTCTTGATGATCCCGCTCTCGATCCGGCCCGTGGCTACCGTCCCGCGGCCGGTGATCGAGAACACGTCCTCGACCGGCATCAGGAAAGGCTTGTCGAGATCGCGCACCGGCTCCGGAATGTAGGTGTCCAGCGCCTCGGCGAGCTCGAGGATCTTCGCCTCGTACTCCTCGTCGCCCTCGAGCGCCTTCAGCGCCGAGCCGGCGACGAACGGGATGTCGTCTCCCGGGAAGTCGTACTCGGAGAGCAGGTCGCGGATCTCGACCTCGACGAGCTCGAGGAGCTCCTCGTCGTCGACCATGTCGACCTTGTTGAGGAACACCACGATGTAAGGAACCCCGACCTGACGCGCGAGCAGGATGTGCTCGCGGGTCTGGGGCATCGCGCCATCCGCCGCCGAGACGACCAGGATCGCGCCGTCCATCTGGGCCGCGCCCGTGATCATGTTCTTGACGTAGTCAGCGTGCCCCGGGCAGTCGACGTGCGCATAGTGCCGGTTAGGCGTCTGGTACTCGACGTGCGAGGTCGCGATCGTGATGCCGCGAGCCTTCTCTTCCGGAGCGTTGTCGATCGATTCGAACGACCGCACCTCTGTGCCGCCGTACTTCTCGTTCAGCACCTTGGTGATGGCCGCGGTCAGCGTCGTCTTGCCGTGGTCGATGTGACCGATGGTCCCGACGTTGACATGGGGCTTGTCGCGCTCGAACTTGGCTTTCGCCACTTTGTTTTCGCTCCTTCTATTTCAGTCGCCTAAGTTCGTCTGCGGACGAACCTATGCAGGATATAAATTCGTGGGCTTCGGTGCTGCAAGGGGTCAAGCAGCCGCCTGGGCTTGGTCGCCGACCACTCGCTCGGCGATGTTAGGGGGGACTTCGTCGTAGCGCTCGAACTGCATCGTGTAGGTCGCGCGACCCTGGGTGTTCGACCGCACGTCGGTGGCGTACCCGAACATCTCCGCCAGCGGCACGTAGGCGGAGATGACCTGCGCGTTGCCGCGCTGCTCCATCCCGTTCACGTGGCCGCGCCGGCGGTTCAGGTCGCCGATCACGTCGCCCATGAACTCCTCGGGCGTCACGACCTCGACCGCGAAGATCGGCTCGAGCAGGATCGGCTTGGCGCGCGCTGCCGCCGCCTTCAGCGCCAATGACCCAGCGACCTTGAAGGCGAGCTCTGAGGAGTCGGTGTCGTGGTACTTGCCGTCGGTCAACGTGACGCGCACGTCGACCATTGGATAGCCCGCGCGCGGCCCGTTCTCGAGCGCCTCCTCGATCCCCTTCTCGATCGCCGGGATGAACTCGGTCGGGATCGAGCCGCCCTTGATCTTGTTGACGAAGTCGAACCCCTCGCCGGGCGCCGGCTCGACGTTGATGTAGACGATGCCGTACTGGCCCGCGCCACCGGTCTGCCGCACGAAGCGGCCCTCGACCTTCTCCGCCGTGCCCTTGATCGTCTCGCGATAGGAGACCTGCGGACGGCCGACGTTCGCGTCGACCTTGTACTCGCGCAGCATCCGGTCGACCAGCACCTCGAGGTGCAGTTCGCCCATGCCGGAGATCTCGGTCTGGCCGGTTTCCTCGTTGGTGCGGACCTGGAAGGTCGGGTCCTCCTCGGCCAGCCGCGCGAGTGCCGTCGCCATCTTCTCCTGGTCGGCCTTGGTCTTGGGCTCAATCGCGACCTTGATCACCGGCTCGGGGAACTCGATCGTCTCGAGCTTGATCGGACGGTCGGGCGCCGCGAGCGTGTCGCCGGTCACGACCTGCTTGATGCCGACCGCGGCGGCGATGTCGCCGGCGTGGACCTCCTTGAGCTCCTCGCGCTCGTTGGCGTGCATCATCAGGATGCGCCCGATGCGCTCGGTCCGGCCGGTGTTGACGTTGAGGATGCGCGAGCCGGCGTCCAGCGAGCCGGAGTACACGCGGAAGTAGGTGAGCTTGCCGACGTACGGGTCAGCCATGATCTTGAAGGCGAGCGCCGCGAACGGCTCGTTGTCGTCGGCATGGCGAACCGCCGGCGCCTCGTCGCCGTTACTCGAGCCCTTAGCCGGCTCGACGCCCTCGACCGGCGGCACCTCCAGCGGACTCGGCAGGTAGTCGAGGACCGCGTCGAGCAGCGGCTGCACGCCCTTGTTCTTGAAGCTCGAGCCGCACAGCACCGGGGTGATCTGGATCGCCAGCGTGGCGTTGCGGATCGCCTGCTTGAGGCGCTCGGGCGAGATCTCCTGCTCCTCGAGGATCATCTCGACGAGCTCGTCGTCGTGGTGAGAGACCTCGTCGAGCAGGTGCTCGCGCGCGGCGGCAGCCTGGTCGGCCAGCTCCGCGGGGATGTCGACGATGTCCGTCTCCTTGCCGAGCTCGTCCTTGTAGATGATCGCCTTCATGCCGATCAGGTCGACGATCCCACGGAAGTCCGCCTCCGCGCCGATCGGCAGCTGAACGGGCACCGGGTTGGCGCCCAGGCGGTCGATCATCGTCTGTACGCCGCGTTCGAAGTCGGCGCCGATCCGGTCCATCTTGTTGATGTACGCGATCCGCGGGACGTGGTACTTGTCGGCCTGACGCCACACGGTCTCGGACTGGGGCTCGACCCCAGCGACGGAGTCGAACAGCGCGATCGCGCCGTCGAGCACGCGCAGCGAACGCTCCACCTCGACAGTGAAGTCGACGTGGCCGGGGGTGTCGATGATGTTGATCCGGTGGTCGCGCCACTCGCAGGTGGTCGCGGCGGAGGTGATCGTGATGCCGCGCTCCTGCTCCTGAGCCATCCAGTCCATCACGGCCGCACCTTCGTGAACCTCCCCCATCTTGTAGGTCCGGCCGGTGTAATAAAGGATGCGCTCAGTCGTCGTCGTCTTGCCGGCGTCGATGTGGGCCATGATCCCGATGTTGCGAATCTTGTTGAGAGGGAAGGTACGAGGCATGAGTGTCAGTTATTCAGGGCTGCGCTTTGTCGGTCGGGGGCGTCGAAACTGCACCGGTTTCCCGACCCAAACCTGCAGACATGAAAAAGGGCCCATCGGGCCCTTTCACGACTCGGCTGTCGGGAAGGGGCGGGTGTCTATCTGCTCGACGACTCCATTACGGGGAACCTGCAAACTCGGGAGCGAGCGCAGATGAACGCCCCACCCGAGGCGAATACCGAATATAGCAGAGCGAATGGGGCGTTCCGTGGGGTTTTTGCGGCTCGGCGGTGGACCTCAGGCGACGGCACCCCGCCGCGCCGGCAAGCCTCCGCCTCCCCGGATTACGAAGCCCCTGCTCACGCGCGGACGGCGACCGCGCTCGGCGCGCTGTTCGGCGCCCTCCTGATCCTCGTCTCGCAGTTCACCGCGCTCTACCAGGTGCACTCCACGGCCGGTGCCGCCGCGATCAAGACCGTCGGCACGGGCGCCAATCACGCCTGGGCGGGAATCCCGCTCGCGCTGGTCGCCGCCGCGCTTGCCTACGCGGTCTACCGCTACGGGAACCGGGCCGCGCTGGCCGGACTGCTGGCGCTCGGCGTGGCCACGCTCCTGATCGCGCTGCTCCGCGACCTGCCGCCGACCCACGCCACCGGAGTCGTCGGCTCGGCTGCCGCCGGCTACGCCCGCGCCGTCTCCACCCGCAGCGCCGGTCTGTACATGGAGACGCTCGGCGCGGTGGTGCTGATGATCAGCGGTGGAGTGAGGCTACTGCTCCTGGCCGGGTCGCCGGATATCGGCCGGGCGCCGGCCGGGGCCTCGGCGCAAACCCCCCATTTGGGGGGCTGATTACCCGACCACTAAGCCTTCCCTTAGCAATTTTCCCCGGATCGCGGCGAATCTGGTCGGCATCCTGACATGGGCAGGGCCAAGCTGCGAACGAGGAGGAATACGACGTTACCCTTGACAAACGCGAGGGTTGTCTCACTGCAGCCCCCGGTCCCGTGTGGTGGGCAGCCCTCGCGTTTAGCTCTCCGGCCGCCTACGTAGCCCCGTCCCATCCGTACCGCGGGCCGGACAGACGCGATGCCAACCGAGTGGTCAGCCTGATCGCGCGCCGGCTCGCTTCAGTGCTGTTGCCGAGCTCAGCGGTCCCTGGTGTGCTGCGGAGGTGGATGTCCCTCTGGGGCGCCTCGCGGAACCCTTGCGCAGGCTGCGGGAATCAAACCACTCGCGTTCGGCGCCCCAGAGGGACGTCCACCGCAGCAGCCCCTACCAGCGGTAGTGGGCGAAGGCCTTGTTGGCCTGCGCCATGCGGTAAACGTCGTCCTTGCGCTTGTACGCGCCACCCTGCTGCTGCTGGGCGTCGAGCAGTTCGTGCGCGAGGCGCTGCGACATCGACTTCTCGCGGCGCGCGCGGGAGTACTGGACGAGCCAGCGGACAGCGAGCGTGCGAGCCCGGCGAGCCGGAACTTCGAGCGGCACCTGGTAGGTAGCGCCGCCAACACGGCGGGACTTGACCTCGAGCACCGGCGTTATCGCCTTGATCCCGGCCTCGAGTTGCTCGATCGGGTTCTTGCCGGTGCGCTCGGCGAGGATCGCGAGCGCGTCATAGACGATCTGCTCGGCGACCGACTTCTTGCCGTCCAGCATCACCTTGTTGATCACCTGCTGGACCAGGCGATTGCGGTGGACGGGGTCGGGCTCGACTGGCCGGACCTGGGCGGCTGCGCGGCGAGGCATCGGGTGGTTACTTCGCCTTCACGCCGTACTGCGAGCGGGCCTTCTTGCGGTCGCCGACGCCGGCGGCGTCGAGCGTCCCGCGGATCACCTTGTAGCGGAAGCCCGGCAGGTCCTTGACGCGCCCGCCGCGGACCAGCACGACCGAGTGCTCCTGCAGGTTGTGGCCCTCGCCGGGGATGTACGCGCCGACCTCCATACCGTTGGTCAGCCGCACACGCGCCACCTTGCGAAGCGCCGAGTTCGGCTTCTTGGGCGTGGTCGTGTACACGCGCGTGCACACGCCACGGCGCTGGGGCGCTGCGACCTTCTTCTTGCGGCCCTTGCCGGACTTCAGGCCCGGGGTGGCGAGCTTCTTCTTCGGGGGCGTGCGGCCCTTGCGGATCAACTGGCTTGTGGTCGGCATCCGGAGCGGAGCGTAGCAGGGGCGGCGATCAGGACTGTTTACATCCTGTGGCGCCGACATCGCCCCTGTAGACGGGGCGCGGGCAACTCACGCGCGCTCGGTCGGCGGGGGTGCCACAGACGCGCAGACGATCCGCCGCCGGCCGAAACCTACGCGGCCACCCCAAGCGCCTCGTCCACCGACACCGAAGGCAGCCCGACCGCCTCCGCCACCGGCGCGTAGGTCACCTGCCCACCGGCCACGTTGACCCCCAGCTTCAGACCGAGGTTCTCGGTGATCGCCCCGAGCACTCCCGCCGAAGTCAGGTGCAGCACATACGGGATGGTGGCGTTGGTCAGCGCGTAGGTCGAGGTGATCGGGACGGCACCCGGCATGTTGGTCACGCAGTAGTGGGTGATCCCGTCCACCTCGTAGGTCGGATTGGAGTGGGTGGTGGGCCGCGAGGTCTCGAAGCAGCCGCCCTGGTCGATCGACACGTCGACCAGCACGGCGTGGCGCTTCATCAGCGACAGCTGCGCGCGCGTGATCACCCGCGGCGCCCGCGCCCCGTGGACCAGCACGGCGCCGATCACCAGGTCCATGTAGGGCAGGCGTTCCTCGATCTCCAGCGTCGTGGCAAAGCACGTGTCGGCCCGGCCGTTGAAGGCGACGTCGAGTTCGCGGAGGCGGTCGATGTTGCGGTCGTAGACGAACACGGTCGCCTCCATCCCCAGCGCGATGAACGCGGCGTTCATGCCGACGACCCCGCCGCCGATGATCATCACGTTCGCGGCGGCGACGCCCGGGACGCCCCCGAGCAGGATCCCGCGCCCCCCTAACGGCTTCTCCAGGATGAACGCCCCAGCCTGGGTGGCGATCTTCCCCGCCACCTCGGACATCGGCGCCAGCAGCGGCAGCCGGCCCCGCGTGTCCTCGACCGTCTCATAGGCGATGCACGTCGCCCCTGAGGCCATGAGGCCCCGTGTCAACTCAGGATCCGCCGCCAAGTGGAGGTAGGTGAACAGCGTGTGGCTCGGTCGGAGGCGGCCCACCTCTTCCGGCTGCGGCTCCTTGACCTTGACGATCAGCGTGGCCTCCTCGAACACCGCGTCCGCGTCGGGCACGATCGCGGCGCCCTGGGCGGCGTACGCCTCGTTGCTCAGGCTGGAACCCTCGCCGGCGCCGCTCTGGACGAACACCTCGTGCCCGGCGTCGACGAGCTCACGCACGCCCGCCGGCGTCAGCGCCACCCGGTACTCGTCCGACTTGACCTCTGTTGGGACCCCGACTCTCACGCTCCTGGCACCGCCTTCCCGTATGTGAACACGACTCTCACGACACCAGCTGCCGCCCGCGGAGCGCCAGCCAGAACTCGATCCGATCCCGCGCCGAGCCCAGGTTCCGCCCGGTCAGCTCCTCCACCCGCCGGATCCGGTAGCGCAGCGTGTGGCGGTGGCAGTACAGCCGCCGCGCCGCCCGCTCCCACTGCCCGTTCTCCTCGATGAACGCTTCGAGCGATCGCATCAGCTCGCCGCCGTACGGCCCCTCGCTCGCCTCGATCGGCCCCAGGATCGAGTCGCAGAACAGGCGCAGCGCCTCATCGTCCTGCAAAGACAGCAGCAGCTGGAAGGAGCCAAGGTCCTTGTACGTGGCGATCTGCCGGCGCGGCGTGGGGCCCGGCCCGTTCCCATCAGCCGATGCGGACACGCCCAGCGCCATCGCTTCGAGCGCGCAGCGCGCCTCGTGGAAACTCCGCCGCGCGTCGAGCGCCGGCGTCGCCCGCCCGATCCCGACCCGCACGTCGCCGCGCAGCTCGATCTCGGCGGCCGCGGCCACGCGCTCCCCGAGCCCGACCAGATCCTCGTCGCTCCCGCCCGGCACCAGCGCGCAGGCGAGCGGGCCGACCGACGCGACGAGCGCCGGCGAGGCCTCCTCGCGCAGCGCCGACCAGAGCGCCCCTTCCATGGAGCCCGCCGCCGAAGCCGACCCGTCGCCGCGCTTGAGCACGATCGCCGCCACCCGATCCGACAGCCCGAACGGCCCGAGCCGGCGCGCGACATCCGCCCCGCTCAGTTCACCGCTCACGATCGCGTCGAGCACGTCGCCGGCCAGTCGCCGCTCGGTCTCCCCAGCCACGCGCGCGCGCAGCAACTCGAGCGCGACGATCGTCACCGCCTGGTGCAAGGTCAGCCGGTCGAAGTCCGACAGCGGACCCGCGTCCTTGATCGCCACCAGCCACGCCTCCGGCGCGCGAACCAGGCCGTTGGAGGAACCCGGGCGCGGCGCGCCGTCGGACGCCACCGGGAGCGCCAGCCCCTGATTGCCGTCGAGGAGCGAGGGCATGAACGCGCGCCCCTCGCGCCGGCGCGCCCGCTCGCGCACCTCGCCGCGCAGCGTCTCGACCGTGCCCGGCTCGAGCTCCCGCCGGAACGCGTGCTGCTGCAGCGTCTCCCCCCGCGAGTCGAACACCACCACCGCGGCCCCGATCAGCGTCGACAGCGCTCCCACGAGGGCATCCAACCCACGCTCGGAGAGCACGATCCGCTCGAGCCGCTCCTGCGCGGCCAAGGCACGCCTGAGCACCGCGTACTGCTCGTTGACGAGCTGGGTGAACGCCGCCTCGGTGACTGCGATGAACGGCACCTCGTACGGGACCTCGAACACCGGGAACTCCCGCCCGGCCGCCACCTCGAGCAGCGGCTCGGGCACGGTCGCGTGCTTGAACCCCGTCCCGAACCCGAGCCCGGCCAGATGGTGGTCGGCCAGCCGCGCCGCGTACTCGCGCTCCTGCTCGGGCGTCTCGAGCTGCATCCCGGTGGTCAGCAGCAGCTCGCCCCCCGACAGCCACGGGGTCGGGTCGAGCAGCTCGGAGATGTGCACCCAGCGAACCGGGAGATGCAGGCTTCGCTCGCCCGTGAGCAGCCGGACGTCGAGGTCCTGCATCAGGTCCCGGACGGTCAGCATCAGCCGCGGCGCGTCTCTTCCTGCGCGCTGTAGTGCGTCTCGTGGTGGTGCACGTCCATGCGCTCAGCCGCCTCGCTGAGCACGCCGCGCAGGATCTCCTCGATCTCCTCGAACTGCTCGGGGCCCGCGATCAGCGGCGGCGAGAGCTGGATCACCGGGTCGCCACGGTCGTCGGCGCGACAGATCAGCCCGCGGCGGTAGAGCTCACCGGACAGGAACCCGCGCAGCAGCGTCTCGGACTCCTCGTCGTCGAACGACTCCTTGGTCTCCTTGTCCTTGACCAGCTCGATCGCCTGGAAGAACCCGGCTCCGCGGACGTCGCCCACGATCGGAAGATCGCGCAGCGACTCGAGCATCGCCCGGAACGTGCCCTCGTTCGAGCGCACGTGCTCGAGCACGCCCTCGCGCTCGAACGCGTCGAGGTTGGCCATCGCGATCGCCGCGCAGACGGGATGCCCGGCGAAGGTGAACCCGTGCGTGAAGCTGTTGTTGCCCGCCATGAAAGGCTCGGCCACCCGGTCGGACGCGATCACCGCGCCCATCGGCGCGTACGCGCTGGTCAGCCCCTTCGCGGTGGTGATGACGTCGGGGAGGTAGTCGTACTTGATCGCGCCGAACCACTCACCGAGACGACCCCACGCGCAGATCACCTCGTCGGAGATCAGCAGCACGTTGTACTCATCGCAGATCTCGCGCACGCGCTGGAAGTAGCCGTCCGGCGGGGTGAAGCAGCCGCCGGCGTTCTGCACCGGCTCGAGGATCACCGCCGCCACCGTGTCCGGCCCCTCGAACTCGATCCGCTCCGCGATCGACTCCGCGAAATACTCCTCGGTCATGCCTGGGATCATGCGGTAGGTGTTGGTGTTGGGCACGTGCGAGGCGCCCGGGGTCAGCGGCTCGAACGGCGTGCGCAAGCCGGTGATGCCGGTGGCCGACAGCGCGCCCAGGCTGGTCCCGTGGTAGGCGATCTCGCGGGCGATCAGCTTGGTCTTGTTCAGGTTGCCCGTCAGCTTGTGGTACTGGCGGGCGAGCTTGTAGGCGGACTCGACCGCCTCTGACCCGCCGCTCGTGAAGAACACGCGATTCAGGTCCCCGGGAGCCAGCGAGGCGATCCGCGCCGCCAGCTCGATCGCCGGCGGGTGCGCGTAGGACCAGTTGGTGTAGAAGCCAAGCTCCTTGGCCTGATCAGCGCCGGCTTGGACGATGTCGGCGCGGCCATGGCCGATGTTCACGCAGAACAGCGCCGAGAGCCCGTCGAGGTAGCGCTTCCCGTGCACGTCCCAGACGTAGCACCCCTCGCCCCGGACGATGACCGGCACCTCCGCGTCGTCGTACGCCGACATGCGAGTGAAGTGCATCCACAGGTGGCGCTTGGCCAGCTCCTGGAGCGTGCTCTGCTCGGTTCCGACCGTGCTCGCCATTCAGGTTCCTCCAACTCGTTCGCCGTTTTGTACAACCGTAGCGACCGAATGGCGGCGGAGCAATTGTGCAGATCGGAGTAATGGGCCGCTGCGCGGCGTCCGAGCGAAGCGAGGCCCAGACTAAGCGGCGGCGGGGACCGCGGCGCCCGCGGGCGCGGCGCGCACCGGCGCCGGCATCAGCCAGGCCGCCCCGACGACCAGCGCGAACGCGAGGCACTGGACGACGACCGCCACCGGGCTTCCCGGGAGCGGATCGCCGAACACGATGAAGCCGCCGACAATCCCGGCGACGTTGGCCGCCGTGCCGGTGACCGCGATGACCGGCACCGCGTCGCCCTCCTGCAGGCCCTTGGCCGAGGAGTAGAACGCCGCCACCGAGGCGGCCACGCAGACGAACACCCACGGGCTGAGCAGTCCGCTCGCGCCGGAGGTACCCACCATGCCGGAGATCGCCTTGATCGCGACGTCCGAGACGCCGAACAGGATCCCTGAGGCGGCGCCCAGCATGTAGCCGTGGTGCTCGGCCGGGGCGCCCATGCTCGGGCCCATGATCAGGAGGCCGCCGGCGGCGATCAGCACCGCCTCGAACACGATCATCCCAGGGGTGGAGAACTGCGAGTGTGCGCCGTGGGTGGCCGGCAGCGTGAAGCCGAGGAGCATCAGCCCGAAGGCGGTCAGCGCCAGCCCCGTCCACTGCCGGCGGCCGATCGAGCAGCCGAGCATCTGCTCGGCCATGATCGCCAGCAGCACCATGCCTCCCGCCAGCACCGCCTGCACGAGCGACAGGGGCGCGACGGACATCGCCGCGACGTGGAACACCCACGCGCCGGCGCCGATGATCCATCCGATCGTGAACAGCGGCGAGGCGAACAGGCACTTGGCCGACCGGAGGGGATGGCGGATGTCCACCGACGGTGCCGCGCACGCTCCCCGGTGCTTGTACAGGAAGCCCACATTCGTGGTCATGGCGCAGAGCAGCGCGAGGAAGATGCCGAGAAATGAGCTCATTGCTGGGTGGCGTGGCGAAGCTGTCCGTGCTTGCCTCACCTCTGGTTTCGGCAGCACGAGCGACGGGCTTGAGCGCCCTGGCCATCGGGCGGCCAACAGGTGGGTACCCGTGGCAGCATCAGACCACGCATGGCGAGCAAACCGCACGAACCGAACAGCAACCTAAGAGCCGCGTGGATCGACCCCTGCTACTGATCGACGTCGACGGCGTGATCTCGCTGTTTGGCTTCGATCACCGCTCGCCGCCGGCGGGACGGTACCAGCTTGTCGACGGAATCACGCACTTCCTCTCCGCGACGGCCGGCGGGCACCTGCGCCGGCTGGGCGAGGCCTACGAGCTCGCCTGGTGCACCGGCTGGGAGGAGAAGGCCAACGACTACCTGCCGCTGGCGCTCGGACTCGCCGGGCCGCTCCCCCACGTGGTGTTCGACCACAGCGAGCGCCCGCCCCAGGCCCACTGGAAGCTGGGCGCGATCGACCGCCACGTCGACGGCACCCGGCCGTTAGCGTGGGTTGACGACGCCCACGACGATGGCTGCGAGGCCTGGGCGACCGCTCGTGCCGCGCCCACGTTGCTGGTCACCACCGACCCGGCGATCGGCCTGACCGACGACGACGTGGAGCGGCTTCTCGAGTGGGCTAAGCGCTTGCCGTGACCGAGAACACCGGAGGCAGGCGCGTCGCCGCGGTGAACCAGCTCGCGCCGGCATCACCCGACCCGAACACGTCCCCCGAGGTGGCGCCGAAATACAGCTGCAGCCCGGCGCCTTGGCCGGTGCGGTCGAACGCGCGGCGCAGCACGGTCAGGTAGGCCTTGTCGGCCGGCAGACCCTCGCCGCGCGGCGTCCAGGTGGCGCCGCCGTCGCGGGTCTCGTACACGCGCACGTGACCCTCGGGCGTGACCCGGTCGAAGTCCCCCGTGAGGGGGATCACGTAGGCACTGTCGGGGTCGCCCGGGTCGAGCGCGAGCGGGAAGCCGAAGTCCGAGGGCAGCCCCTCGCCGATCGCGGTCCAACTTTGACCCGCGTCGTCGGAGCGATAGACGCCGCCGTGGAACTGGATGAACATGCGCTCGGGGTTGAGCCTGGCGCGCTCCATGCGATGTACGCAGAGCTGAAACGTGTCCTCGGGCGCGTCCTCTGGCAGGTAGCGCGGGCGGATGCCCCGGTTTCCCCGCCGCCAGCTTTCGCCGTGATCGTCGGTCAGCCACACGCCTGCCGCCGAGACGGCGATCGCGAGCCGGTCGGGCTCGCCCGGCCACGGCACGATCGAGTGCAGGCACAGGCCGCCGCCGCCCGGCTGCCAGTCCTCGGCCACCCGGTGGTCCCACAGCGGGCGGTTGAGCTCCCAAGTCGCGCCACCGTCGCGGCTCTCGAACAGCACGCCGGGATCGCCGCCGGCGTACAGCGCGCCGTCATCGCCGGCCACGATCACCCAGATCCGCTCGAGCGCGTAGTCGCCGCCCTCGGGCAGGGCCACCCCTTCGGCCTGGGTCCACTCGCCGGCCGGCTCCTCAGCGAACCAGATCTTGGGGCCGTAGAACGGCGAGGTCACCGTGGCAAGCAGGCGCCCGCTGGCCGGATCGCGCATGGCGAAGTCGATCGGCTCGCCGGGAAAGGCCCGGCTGGAGACCTCGAACTCCCCCGAGTCGGGGTCGCCCTCCAGCGCGAACAGCCCCTTCTTGGTTCCCACCAGTAGCTCGGTCATGTTCCTCCCGTAATCGCAGGTAGCACCTCGACCCGGTCGCCAGCCGCGACCGCTGTCTGCTCGCCGCCGCGCTCGCCGTTCACGAACACGTTGATGTGGCGCCTGATCGTCCCGCGCTCGTCGAGGATCCACCCAGTCACCGAGGGGTGCAGATCCTCCAGGCCCCGGAGAATCGCCTCGACGCACGTGCCGTCGACCTCCTGCGTGGCGCGCCCGCCGGCGAGGTTGCGCAAGGGTCCATGGAGACAGACGATGGCCATACCGTGTCGCATCCTACGACCGGACCGGCCGCCGAAACTCATCGGTCCGGCGAGGCCTGGTCGAGAAACGCAAGCGTACGTTGCGTTTTCCGACCAGCCCTCGGTCAGAACGCCCCGTGCCGCCCTTCGCCAGACCTGAACCGCTCAAGGCCCGCGGCGACCTCCTCGAGCGACCGCATCCCGTGCCCGAACTCGTTAGCCAACGCGGCCGGCTCCTCGAGCCCGTCCTGCTCCAGGAGCGAAAGCCGGTCTTCCCGTAGGCATCTCTGCGGGAACGCGGCGAGCTCGGCCGCCAGATCCTCGGCCGCGCGACGGCTGTCGCCATCCGGGACCACCCGGTTGACCAGTCCCATCTCGAGCGCCTCGGCAGCCCCAACCCCGCGCCCCGTCAACACCATGTCCATGGCGCGGCTCGTCCCGATCAGTCGGGGCAGCCGGACCGTCCCACCGTCGATCAGCGGCACCCCCCACCGCCGGCAGAACACGCCGAACACCGCGCTCTCCTCGGCCACCCGCAGGTCGCACCACAGCGCCAGCTCGAGCCCTCCGGCCACCGCGTGCCCGGCCACCGCCGCGATGACCGGCTTCCCCAGCCGCATCCGCGTCGACCCCATCGGCCCGTCGCCGTCCGGCGCCACCCGATTCCCGGCCGGCGTGCCCACCGCCTTGAGGTCCGCGCCGGCGCAGAACACCCCGCCTTCGCCGTGCAGGACCGCGACCGCGGCATCCGGGTCGGAGTCGAACTCCCGGAACGCGTCGGCCAGTGCGGCCGCGGTCTCGCCGTCGACCGCGTTGCGCCGCTCCGGGCGCGACAGCAGCACGGTGGTGACCGGCCCGGCGCGCTCGACACGCACGCCGGACACGCTCACGTCGCCCCGATCGCCCGGCGCACGAACGTCTGGATGGCCGCGACGACGCGATCGGAGCTATCCACCGACGACAGCGGCCCGACCAGCGCCTCTCCGCACCCGCCGACGAGCACGGCGGCCGTGAAGGCCACGTCCTGGGCCGGGATCTCCCCGGCGTCGATCGCCGCCTGCAACTCGCGTACCACCACCCGCGCGTAGCGCTCGCGGTAGGCCAGTCGCTCGGCGTCCACGAGCGGATCGACCGGCTCGGCCAGGAGCGCCCAGGCGAGCCGGCGATTCTGAAGCGCACGCCGGGCGAACGTCGCCAGCACGGCCTCGAGCCTGTCAGTCGCGGCGGGCCCCGCGTCGTCGGCCGCGGCCAGCATGGCCCGCTCCTCGCCGGCGCACACGGTTCGGAACACCTCGAGGAACAGTTCGGCCTTCGACTCGAAGTGGCGGTAGACGGTGCCGGAGGCGACCCCCGCGCGCTCGGCGACCGCGGCCACCGAGGCCGAGCCGTAGCCATCGTCCTCGATCAGCTCGCGCGCGGCCGCCAGCAGCCGCTGCCGCGTCGCGATGCCCGCGACCGTGCTCACGCCGGCAGGGCGCGGTCGATGATCGCGCGCGCGTCGATCCCGGAGGGAAGCGTCCCGTACACCCGCCCGCCCTCTCCTCCCAACCGGGCAGCGCAAAACGCGTCGGCCACCGCCGGCGGCGCGGCGCGCACGAGCAGCGACGCCTGCAGCGCCACCGCGAGGTCCTCGACCACGCGACGAGCGGAGAACTGCGGCTCGGCCGATCCGAACACCGCCACCACCTCGGCCTTTACTCGCTCCAGGTGGGCATCGAGTCGTGGATCCGCCCCGGCTGCCAGCTCGCACTCGGCCAGGAACGCGGGCAGCCCGTCGGGCTCCTTGACCATCGCGCGCAGCACGTCGAGCGCCGCGACGTTCCCCGAGCCCTCCCAGATCGAATTCAACGGCGCATCGCGATACAGCAGCGGCAGCCCGGAGTCCTCGACGAACCCGTTGCCGCCCAGGCACTCGAGCGCCTCGGCGGCGTGCGGCGCGGCGCGCTTGCACACCCAGTACTTCATGACCGCGGTCGCGAAGCGCCGGAACGACCCGTCTCCGGAGTCGTACGCGCGCGCGACCCGCAGCGCGGAGGCGGTCGCCGCCTCGGACTCGATCGCCAGGTCGGCGAGCACGTTCTGCATGGCGGGGTGCTCGATCAGCCGTGCGCCGAACGCCTCCCGGTGGCGGGCGTGGTGGATCGCCTCGATCGCTCCCCGCCGCATTCCGGCCGCGGCGCCGAGCAGGCAGTCCAGGCGGGTGTGGTTGACCATCCGGATGATCGCGGGCACTCCGCGTCCCTCCTCCCCCACGAGCCGTCCCGGCGCGCCGTCGAACTCGACCTCGGAGGAGGGCAGCGAGCGCGTTCCCAGCTTGTCCTTGAGCCGCTGGAATTCCATCCCAAGGCCGCGCTCGACGAGAAAGCAGGACAGCCCGGCCGGTGCCTGGGCCAGGACCAGGAACACGTCGCACGGCGGATAGGAGCAGAACCACTTGTGGCCGTGCAGCTCGTAGACGCCGTCGCCGGCCGGGTCAGCGCGGGTGATGTTGGCGCGCACGTCCGAGCCTCCCTGGCGCTCGGTCATCGCCATCCCGGCCAGGGCGCCGGAGTCGTAGTCGGGGAGCGTGAGGCGAGGCTCCCACTCGGCGGCCAGCTCGGGTGCGCCGTCGCGCAGGGCGGGAACCGCCGCGTAGGTCATCGAGACGGGGCACATCACGCCCGCGTTCACGTTCCCCCACAGCATGAACAGCCCGGCCCGCACCACGTGACCTCCCGCCGGCGTCGCACCCCGCCACGGCAGGCTGTGGACCTCGCGCTCGATCGCGCCGCGCAACAGCCAGTGCCAGGAGGGATCGAGCTCGACCTGGTCGATCCGGTGGCCGTAGCGGTCGTGGGTGTGCAGGACCGGGACGTGGCGCTCCGCGCGGCGAGCGTGCTCGAGCGCCTCGACGCTGCCGGCGACTTCGCCGGCCTCCCGTGCCCGCGCGGCACCCCAGTCGCCGCCCTCGCGCTCCAAGGCCTCCTGCAGCGCGAGATCGACATCGAACAGGTTGACCGGCTGGAGCGGCAGGGCCTGGTTCAGGACCTCACGGGCCGGGTCGTGGATGTCGGTGTGAATCGCGATTCACATAGGCTACCGCAGGCGCCTGGGGCGCCCGCGCATCCGCGGCAGGCGAGTTCTGCCCGGCTCGCGCGCCGGCCGCGCACCGGGCTTGCGCCGTCGGTCCTCCTCGCGGGCCTCGCGGGCGCGCGCCGCCTCCTCACGAGCCCGGTCGCGATCTTCGCTGAACCCGACCTCGAGGAACACGAGGCTGACGGCCAGGATCGCCCCCAGACTGATCAACACGAGGGCCAGGTCCTCAGCGAGCCCCGGCGAAAACACCGCGGCGCAGACCACGCCGAGCACCACGAGCAGCGCGGCAGAGCCGAAGCCGACGATTCGAGATCGCCGGGTCATTCGACTCCGCCGGCTATCAGGTGATGGTTACTCGTCGCCCGAATCCACGTCGTCGGGAACGTCGAGCTCGGCCAGCTCGTCGACGAACCCCATCGACGAGCGGCCGTCGCCGATCCCCTCCAGATCGGAGAGGTCGGGCTCGGGCCCGCCGAACCCGGTGAGGCCATCGCTGTCGGTCAATCCGAGCTCGGCGGCCAGGTCGTCGTGGTCGAGGAGACCGACGTCGTCCATGCCGCGGGGGAGCGGCTCGGCCGGCTCGATCTCGATCCGCCGGTAGCGCTTGAGGCCCGTGGCCGCCGGGATCAGCTTCCCGATGATCACGTTCTCCTTGAGCCCGACCAGACGGTCGATCTTGCCCTCGAGCGCCGCGTCCGTGAGGACCTTGGTGGTCTCCTGGAACGACGCCGCCGACAGGAACGAGTCCGTATTGAGCGAGGCCTTGGTGATCCCGAGGATGATCTCCTCGGCCTGGGCGGCCTCGCCGCCGCCCTCGATCACGGCCCTGTTGACCCGGCCGTAGTCGAACCGGTCCACGTACTGGCCCGGCAGCAGATCGGTGTCGCCCTTCTGGTCGACCCGCACCCGCTTCATCATCTGGCGCACGATCAGCTCGATGTGCTTGTCGTCGATGTCGACGCCCTGGGACACGTAGACCTCCTGGACCTCGCGGACCAGGTACATCTCGGTCTCGGTCCGCCCCCGGACGGCCAACAGCTCGGCCGGGTACAGCGAGCCCTCGTTGAGCTGGACGCCCGGCTCGATCTTCTCGCCCTCGTTGACGAACAGACGGGTGCGCCGCGGGAACGTGTTGCGGTGCTCCTCGCCGGTGTCGTCGGTGATCACGACCGTGAGCGCCTTGTCGGACTCCTCGATCGAGACCTTGCCTCCGACCTCGGCGATCTTCGCCAGGCCCTTCGGCTTGCGCGCCTCGAACAGCTCCACTACGCGGGGCAGGCCGTGCGTGATGTCCGCGCCGGCAACGCCGCCGGTGTGGAACGTCCGCATGGTGAGCTGCGTGCCCGGCTCGCCGATCGACTGCGCCGCGATGATCCCCACCGCGTCGCCGATCTGCGCCGGCTTGCCGGTCGCCAGCGACCGCCCGTAGCAGGCCTGGCACACGCCGGTCGGGGCCTCGCACTTGAGTACCGAGCGGACGGGCACGGTGATCACGACGCCCTTCTCGGTGTCGTCGTGCCAGGACTCGACCAGATCGGCCAGCTCAGCGCGGTCGATCTCCTTGCCCTTCTCGACGATCACGCGGCCGCGCTTGGTCGTGACGTCCTGCGCCGCGACCCGGCCGATGAGGTTGCCGTTTGGCTCCCCGGTCGGCCGCAGCGCACGGCTGTCCGTCCCGGCCTCCAGCTTGGACACCGGCATCTCGATGTACTCCTCGGTGCCGCAGTCCTCCTGGCGGATGATCACGTCCTGGGAGACATCGACCAGACGCCGGGTCAGGTAGCCGGAGTCGGCCGTGCGGAGCGCCGTGTCCGCGAGACCCTTGCGGGCGCCGTGGGTCGAGATGAAGTACTCGAGCACCGTCAGGCCCTCCTGGAAGGAGGCCTTGATCGGACGCTCGATGATCTCGCCCTTCGGGTTGGCCATCAACCCGCGCATGCCGGCCAGCTGCCGGATCTGCGAGAACGACCCGCGGGCTCCGGAGTTGGCCATCATGAAGATCGGGTTGAGCTCATCGAGGTGGTCGTACAGCGCCTGACCGACCTCGTTGGTCGCGCGATCCCACAACCCGGTGACCGCCTCGTGGCGCTCCTCCTGGTTGATCTCGCCGTTCTCGTACTGCTCCTCGATGACCGCGAGCTGCGCGTCGTATTTGGCCAGGATCTCGGCCTTGGTCGGCGGCGTCTGCACGTCGTTCTTGGAGATCGTCACACCCGCCTGGGTGGCGAAGTGGAAGCCGACGTCCTTGAACGCGTCGAGCACCTGGGAGATCGTCGGCGCCCCGTACTGCTGCACGAGGTCGTCGACGAGCCGGGTGGTGTCCTTCTTCTTCATCGAGCGATTGACGAACTCGTACGTGCTCGGGTCGAACCCGTCGCCGAGCGCCTCGGCCAGGGCACGCTCGATCCGGTCGTTCCACAGGATCCGGCCGACCGTGGTCAGCACGTGGCCGCCCTCACGCCCGAGCGGACGGTACTCCGCCAGGTCGTGGAGCTTGACCACGCCGTGCTCGTAGGACCACTCCGCCTCCTGGGCGGTGCGGAACACGTGCGGGCGCGGCTCGTGCGTCGCGGGGTCGATCTTGGCCAGCGCGTCGCCCTCGGGCCCGTACGTCAGGTAGTAGGCACCGAGCACCATGTCCTGCGACGGAGTCGCCAGCGGCGCCCCGTGCGCGGGGGACAGGATGTTGTTGGAGGACAGCATCAGGATCCGCGCCTCGGCCTGCGCCTCGGCCGATAGCGGCAGGTGGACCGCCATCTGGTCGCCGTCGAAGTCGGCGTTGAACGCATGGCAGACCAGCGGGTGGACCTGGATCGCCTTGCCCTCGACCAGCACCGGCTCGAACGCCTGGATGCCCAGGCGGTGGAGCGTCGGCGCGCGGTTGAGCAGCACCGGATGCTCGTGGATGACCTCCTCGAGCACGTCCCACACCTCGGGGATCATCGAGTCGACCATCTTCTTGGCCGCCTTGATGTTCTGCGCCGACTTGCGCTCGACGAGGCGGGCCATGATGAACGGCTTGAACAGCTCGAGCGCCATCAGCTTCGGAAGACCGCACTGGTGCAGCCGCAGCGACGGGCCCGACACGATCACCGACCGGCCGGAGTAGTCCACGCGCTTGCCGAGCAGGTTCTGGCGGAACCGGCCCTGCTTGCCCTTGAGCATGTCCGACAGTGACTTGAGCGGACGGTTGCCCGGTCCGGTGACCGGACGCCCGCGGCGGCCGTTGTCGAACAGCGCGTCGACCGCCTCCTGGAGCATGCGCTTCTCGTTGTTGACGATGATCTCGGGCGCGCCGAGGTCGAGCAGCCGCTTCAGGCGGTTGTTGCGGTTGATGACGCGACGGTAGAGGTCGTTCAGGTCGCTTGTGGCGAACCGGCCGCCGTCGAGCTGGACCATCGGGCGCAGCTCCGGCGGGATCACGGGGACGGCCTCGAGGATCATCATCTCGGGCTTGTTGCCACTGTGCAGGAACGCGGAGACGACCTTCAGCCGCTTGACCGCGCGGGCCTGCTTCTGGCCCTTCGCCGTCTTGACCTGATCCTGCAGGTCGGCTGCCTCGGCCTCGAGGTCGACCTGCTGGAGCAGATCGCGCACCGCCTCGGCGCCCATGCCGCCGCGGAAGTACTCGCCGAAGCCGTACGGCGAACCGAACCGGTCCTTGAGCTCGCGGAACGTGGTCTCGTCGTTGACGACGTCCTTGGGCTTCATCGTCTTGAACAGCTCCCACACCTGACGCATGCGCTCGGCCGCGTCCTCGATGTAGGCCTCGGTGTCGTCGATGTCGGCCTGCAGGCTCTTGCGCAGGTCCTTGAGCATCTTCTCGCGCTCCTCGTCGGAGAGCTTGGAGACGGTCACGCCCAGCGACTCCGCCCACATATGGTCGTCGTCGGAGAAGTCACGGCCGGTCTTGCCGCTCTGGAGGTGCTCCTCGCGGCGGGCCAGCGACTCCTTGAGCTCGAGCATGCGCTCTTCCTTCTCGGCCGCGTACGCGTCGAGGACCTTGTTGACCTCGCCCTCGAGCGTGTCGATGTCCTTGGCGCGCGCCTCGTCGTCGATCCAGGTCACGATCGAGGCGGCGAAGTACAGGACCTTCTCGAGCTCCTTGGGCGCCATGTCGAGCAGGTAGCCGATCCGGCTGGGCACGCCCTTGAAGAACCAGATGTGGCTGACCGGCGCGGCCAGGTCGACGTGGCCCATCCGCTCGCGGCGGACCTTGGACCGCGTCACCTCGACGCCGCAGCGCTCGCACACGATGCCCTTGTAGCGGACGCGCTTGTACTTACCGCAGTAGCACTCCCAGTCCTTGGTCGGACCAAAGATGCGCTCGCAGAACAGGCCGTCCTTCTCAGGCTTGAGCGTCCGGTAGTTGATCGTCTCCGGCTTGGTCACCTCCCCCGAGCTCCAAGAGCGGATCTGCTTGGAGGAGGCGAGGCCGATCTCGATCGCGTCGAAATTGTTGATGTCGATCAAATCGATCCCTTCTTAGTGTCTTGAAATCTGTTGGTGGGGTGGACGAGGCCCGATCAGGCCTCGTCCTCCTCCACTACGCCTTCCGCGTCGCCGGACGCCAGTTCCTCATCGATCATCGGGTCCTCTTCGGAGGAGAAGTCCTCGTCCGTGTCCTCGAGGTCCTCACCGGGGTCGAGATCCTCGGCGTTCTCGTCGTCGGCCTCCTGCCGATCCTCTGAGGCCTCGTCGGGCGTGTCGCCTTCGCTCTCGGTCTGCTCGTCCGCCGCGGCGCCGTCGGTCGCCCGCACGCCGCTCAGGTCGATTCCGAGCTCCTCGGCCGCCCGCAGCAGGTCGTCGTCCTCCTCGCGCATCTCGGCGCGCTCGCCCTCCTCGGAGACCACGTTGACGTCGAGCGCCAGCGACTGCATCTCCTTGAGCAGGACCTTGAACGACTCGGGGATCGAGGGCTCGGCGATGTTCTCGCCCTTGACGATGGCCTCGTAGGCCTTGACCCGCCCGACGGTGTCGTCGGACTTGATCGTGAGCATCTCCTGGAGGGTGTACGCCGCGCCGTAAGCCTCGAGCGCCCACACCTCCATCTCGCCGAAGCGCTGGCCGCCGAACTGCGCCTTGCCGCCCAGCGGCTGCTGGGTGACCAGCGAGTACGGGCCGGTCGAACGAGCGTGGATCTTGTCGTCGACCAGGTGCAGCAGCTTGAGGATGTACATGTAACCGACAGTGACCATCTCCTCGAACGGCTCGCCGGTGCGGCCGTTGAACAGCTGGACCTTGCCGGAGGCCTGCTCGCCCTCACGCCGGCGCTTGTCGACGTCCATCTTGATGCGGCCCTGGTGCTCGTCCTGCCAGCGGACCAGCGCCTCGTCGACGTCCTTGACGGTGGCGCCGTCGAACACCGGCGTGGCCACGTACACCTTCGGCGCCTGGATTCCGTTGGTCCCGTTCCCCTCCCGGGCCTCCTTGTAGGCGGCGGTGCCGTCGTCGTACCAGCCGTTGGCCGCCACCCACCCGAGGTGGGTCTCGAGGATCTGGCCCAGGTTCATGCGGCTCGGCACGCCGAGCGGGTTGAGGATCACGTCGACCGAAGTGCCGTCCTCGAGGAACGGCATGTCCTCGACGTCGACGATCTTCGAGATCACTCCCTTGTTGCCGTGACGGCCGGCGAGCTTGTCGCCCTCGGCGATCTTGCGCTTCTTGGCCACGAACACGCGGACCAGCTCGTTGACGCCGGGCGGCAGGTCGTCGCCCTCGTCGCGGCTGAACGTCTTGACGTCGATGACGACGCCGCCCTCGCCGTGCGGCACCTTGAGCGAGGTGTCGCGGACCTCGCGCGCCTTCTCCTTGAAGATCGCGCGGATCAGCTTCTCCTCGGCGGTCAGCTCGGTCTCGCCCTTGGGCGTGACCTTGCCGACCAGCAGGTCGCCTGAGCCGACCTCGGCGCCGATGCGGACGATCCCGCGGTCGTCGAGGTTGCGCAGCGACTCCTCCGAGCGGTTCGGGATGTCGCGGGTGATCTCCTCGTCGCCCAGCTTGGTCGTGCGGGCGTCGATCTCGTACTCCTCGATGTGGATCGAGGTGAGCTCGTCGTCCTTGACGATCCGGCGCGAGAGGATGATCGCGTCCTCGAAGTTGTAGCCCTCCCAGGACATGAAGGCGACCAGCAGGTTCTTGCCGAGCGCCATCTCGCCGTTGTCGGTAGCTGAGCCGTCGGCCAGGACCTCGCCGTCACCCACCTGTGTGCCGACGTCGACCATCGGCTTCTGGTGGATCAGCGTGCCCTGGTTGGAGCGCATGAACTTCTGGAGCAGGTACTCGTCCTGCCCGCCGCCGTCCTTGTCGATCACGATCTGCTCGGCGTCGACGTAGGACACGGTGCCGGGGGTGCGAGCCACCACCACGTCGCCGGTGTCGATCGCCGCCCGTCGCTCCATCCCGGTGCCGACCAGCGGCGCGTCGGTCACGAGCAGCGGTACGGCCTGGCGCTGCATGTTCGAGCCCATCAGCGCCCGGTTGGCGTCGTCGTGCTCGAGGAACGGGATCATCGCGGTCGCGACCGACCAGATCTGCTCGGGGGAGACGTCGATCAGGTCGACCTCGTCCGCGGCGACGGTCACGTACTGACCCGCCTGGGTCCGGCAGATGATCTCGTCGCCGGTGAGGTTGCCGTTGTCGTCGACCGGCGTGTTGGCCTGGGCGATGATCTGCTCCTCCTCCTGGGTGGCGTCCAGGTGGACGATCTCGTCGGTCACCTTGCCGTGCTTGACGACCCGGTAGGGGGTGGTGACGAAGCCGTGCTCGGACACCTCGGCGTAGGAGGAGAGCGAACCGATCAAGCCGATGTTCGGGCCTTCCGGGGTCTCGATCGGGCACATCCGCCCGTAGTGGGTGGGGTGCACGTCGCGGACCTCGATCGGCGCGCGCTCGCGCGTCAGGCCGCCGGCACCCAGGGCGCTGAGGCGCCTGCGGTGCGTGAGGCCGGCGAGCGAGTTGGTCTGGTCCATGAACTGGGACAGCTGGCTCGAGCCGAAGAACTCCTTCAGCGCCGCCACGACCGGCCGAATGTTGACGATCGTCTGAGGCGTGATCGTGTCGGCGTCCTCGGTGGTGAGGCGCTCGCGCACGACGCGCTCCATCCGGTAGAGGCCGATCCGGAACGCCTCCTGGATCAGCTCGCCAACGGTGCGCAGTCGGCGATTGCCGAAGTGCTCGTACTCGTCCAGGTGATCCTGGATCGGCTCGCGCGGCATCGCCAGCGCCTCGGCGGCGTAGTCCTTCGTGTCGACGCCGTCGTCCTCGGGCATCCCGAGCAGCCGCGGCAGGGTGATGAGCTCCCTGACCAGCGCGATGATGTCGTCGTGGGTGAGCGTCCGGGTCTCGAGGTCGATGTCGAGGTTCAGACGCGAGTTGAGCTTGTAACGACCCACGCGCGTGAGGTCGTAGCGCTTGGGGTCGAAGAACAGCTGGTTGAGCAGCGAACGCGCGGCGTCGACCGAGGGCGGCTCGCCCGGGCGCTGCTTCTTGAACAGCTCGATCAACGAGCCCTCCTCGCTGCGGACCATCTCGGGGTCGGCGTCGAGGGTCAGGCGGATGTACAGCGAGTTGTCGAAGAGGTTCAGGATCTCCTCGTCGGAGGCGTAGCCCATCGCACGCAGCAGCACGGTGACCGGCAGCTTGCGCTTACGGTCGATGCGGACGTAGACGCGGCCCTTCTTGTCGATCTCGAGCTCGAGCCACGAGCCGCGAGCCGGCATCAGGTTCGCGATGAACACCTGCTTCTCGCGATCCTTCGGCTCCATCACATAGGCGCCGGGGGAACGCACCAGCTGCGTCACGACGACGCGCTCGGTGCCGTTGATGATGAACGTGCCGCGCTCCGTCATCCACGGGAAATCGCCCATGAACACGGACTGCTCGCGGATCTCGCCCGTCTCGCGGTTGATGAACGCGACCGTGACGGTCAGCGGCCGCGCGTAGGTCAGATCCTTCTCGCGGCACTGCTCTAGATCTGCGACGGGCTCGTCGAAGGTGAAATCGCCGAACTGGACGGCGAGGTTGCCGGTGTAGTCCTCGATCGGCGAGATGTCGTCGATCGTCTCGCGCAGGCCGCCGCCATCAGGGTCGGTCAGCCAGGCGAAGGACCTGCGCTGGATATCAATCAGGTTGGGGACTTCAAGGACCTTGTTCAGACGCGCGAAGCTCCGGCGCGTCCGGGGGGCGTGAGTGGTTGCCAAGACGGCGACTCCTCGGAACGGTCGAGAGGGAGGCAGAGTTGCGCTTCTCGAGGCACGTACTCCCCAACGAAGCGCGACCACTCAAGATAGCACACGGCAGTGATGCCCTGTGCAGGGACGCTCAGCTCTCACGGACCCCGCCCTCGGGTCGCCGCGTATGTGGCGCGGCGCCGTTGTCACTTGGGCGGCTACGGCTATTGGCTGACGGGCGCAGTGTACCCGTAGTACGCGAGTCCGTCCAGACGGGGGTGCTGGCCTGCGGCGCCCCGTTTCGTGCCGCGCCACCATGGTCCCCGCGCCACCGTGTCCTCCGCGCGCCCCCCACACCGCCTACGCGCCGCCGCCACCCCACACGCCACAGCCACCGCCGAATTTCCGCCCGCCGGCCACACCTACCCGGTACATTCGACGGGGCAAGGGGCGCATTGCCAACCCGACCGCGCCCCGCGACCTACGAGGGGGACGTATGCGAGTTGCACGTTTCGGATATCTCCGTCTGGCGCTCGCGATCGGAGGCGCGCTCGCATTGGCTGCGCCCGGCGCCGCCACAGCGGCTACGCAGGGCGCCGCGCCGGCGCCTCAATCGTTCACGGTGACGATCTCCCCCGAGTACACGACGGCCGGGCAGCCGACCACGTTCCACCTGACGGTCGTCAACACGTCCACCCAGGCGACCACGCTGCGCTCGGTGAAGGTGACGCCACCGACCGGGTTCAGTCCGCCCCAGCCGGCGCCGGGATCGCCGCTGCGGCACAAGATCAAGGTCCAGAACCGGACGCTGTCACTGGATCGGATCTCGCTGAAGCCGCAAGGCCACGCCGCGCTGTCGATCACGACCACCGCGCCGACCAAGTGCGGCCGGACCGTCCGGAACTGGAGCGCTCAGGGCTTCCAGGGCGCCACCGGATCCGGTAGGCACCTCGCGCTGCAGTCGGCGCTCAGCAGCCTGGGCGTCAAGGTCCTGTGTCCGTCGATCGCGGTGTGCGGCGACGGCGGTCCACCCTGCTCGACCGGCCTGGTCACGTCGAACAGCACGTACGCGGTGGTCTCCGACGCGCCGACCGGCACGCTGCGCCAGACCGTGAATGTGGGCCACAACTTGACCTGCGGCACCTACCGGGTCCGAGACCCCAACTGGTACGACTCGGTGGTGGTTCCGCCCTCCTTGCCGGGGCCGACAGCGGCACCACCTCCGATCGTCGACAGCGTCGCCTACACGATCCGGAACACAACGGCCAAGGGCATCGGCTTCTGCCTCGGCGCGGGCTACCAGTTCACCACTGCCTCGGGCAAGCCGGCTCCGTCCGGCACGCTGCCGAACGGCAATCCGGGCTTCATCGGCTTGCTCCCCAGGTGCTCCAGGTCGAAGCCGCCGTGCATTGCCAGCGTCTCGCAGAAGCGGGACCCCTCCACGAGAACAGGGTTCGACGCGTTCATGAAGATCAAGATTCCCGAGAACGGCGATCCGTGGGGGCGGGCGTAGGACCCAGCTCGGACGGCGCCGGCGTCGCGAGCTGCGTGATCTTCAGGCGGTCGAGGATCTCGTCGCGCTCCCGCAGCATGTCGGGTTGGGCGTCGCCGAGCCGGTCGAGCACGTCGATCGTCGCGGCGACGTCGTAATCGCCCGCGCTCGCCCGGGCGAACGCCAGTGCTTGGCTCAGCTCCGTCCGTCCGGCATCGGTCAGCCCTAGCCGGACCAGCGCAATCCCGGCCGCCCGGTGGAGCAGGGCGCGCTGGCGGTCCGGCGCCTTCAGCTGCCGGCCAGCGACGACGAGCGCACGGGATGCGTCACCGACCAGAGCCTCAGCCTCGGCAATCAGCGCGCGCGCGAAGTCGGCGTAACCGTCGATGTGGAGCTTTCGCAACTCAGCTTCGGCCGACTCAAGGGATGGCACCGCGTCCCGATCGCCGCGACGCGCGGCCAGACGTGCCATGAGCACATCGACGAAGGCCACCGCCTGTCGCTCCCCCGTCCCGCTCCACACCCGACGCGCACGCTTGAGGCTCGCCTCGGCCTCGTCCAGGCGGCCCTGGTCGGACAGGATCTCTCCGACGTTGCAGTCGGTGAAGGCAACGTCCGCCGGGCGCCCGGACAGTTCGCCGCACGCGCCGGCCCGTCGGTACAGCGAGATCGCGTCGTCCCAGCGGCCGTCGAAGTAGGCGAACATCCCGAGGTTGTTGAGCACCAGGCCCTGTTGCTCGATGTCGCCGAGCCCCTCGTAGATCTCCAACGCTCGCCACGAGTGCGTGGCCTCGGTGGGGCGACCCGATTCCAGCAGCGCCCAGTCAAGCGCGCTCAAAGCTCGGGCGAGGGCGCTCAGCTCGTCGACCGACTCCGCTTCGGCTATCGCCTGCCGAGAGGACGAGATCGCCTCGTCCCAGCGGCCCTGCCGATTCCGGATGCCGCCCAGGTAGGCGCGCATCCGCGCCCTGAGCGCCACGACGTCCGCGCCCTCGAGGGGATCGAGGACGCGCAGACCGCGCTTGAGCCACCGCACAGCCCCGATCAACGCGTCGCTTCGCTCCGCCACCTCGGCGTGGCGTTGACACACGCGGGCCTCGGCGAGCGGATCGCCGCGCAGCAGCCGGCGCGCCTCGGTGAGGGCTCGGCTCGCAGCCGCCGGCTCGCCCACGGACCGAAGCGCATCGCCCATCTGCTCCCACGCCTCGGCCAACGCCCGGCCGTCCGCCGCCGGCCGGACCGCGCGCCCCGCATCGATCGCTCGCCGGTAGAGACGCGCCGCGTCGGCGTGGGCGAACCTCTCGCTCGCCCGACCGGCGGCGATCAGCGCGTAGCGCTGGGCGCGCGCGTGGTCGCCCGCCAGGGCGAAATGGTTCGAGAGCACTGCCGCGTTCGCGTCGTGGTCTCCGGCCTGCTCACGTTCGAGCCTCAGCCCAACGGAGAGGTGAAGCTCGCGCCGCAGCTTGAACGGGAGGCTCGAGTACGCCACCTCTTGCAACGCCGGCCGGCGGAAGCGCACGTGGCCGTCCGGTTCGCGCGCGAACACGACCGACATGCGGTCCCAGAAACGCTCGTCGGGCACCGGCGTGCCGGCCTCGAGCACGTCCTCCAGACGGTCGGGTTGAAACGACAGGCCGAGGACGGCGGCCCGGCGAACGAGCGCGGCGTCGGCCGGATCGAGCGCGTCGATGCGGGCCATGGTTGCCGCACCGACGCTTTCGGGCAGCTCGTCGCGGTTTCCAGCGACGGCCGCGGCGAGCAGGTCCAATAGAAACTGCGGGCTGCCTCCCGAGCGCTCAACGGCGAGCTCGACCACATGGGGCGGCACCTGGGTCGCCTCCGAGGTGGACAGCGCGAGCGCGCGCGTGTCCTCCCGCGACAGCGGGCCGAGCTCGATCCGAGCATGCCGGGAATCGGCCGGCACCAGACCGCCAGCCTCGTCTCGCCGCCCCACCAGGACGACCCAAGCGCTCGACTCGAGCTCGGTGGCGAGTGCCTCGAACAGCTCCACGGAGGCGCCGTCCATCAGCTGCGCCTGGTCGACCTCGACGATGGTGGGGACGGCCAGCGCCCGCCGCAGGAGCCGCAGCACGACCTCGCGTAGCTTCGCGGGGCGGGCGTCCGAGGACAGCTGCTCAACCTCCACGGACGGGCCGAGCTCGACGTCGAGCACGATCGTGATCAGCGACATCCATGGCGCCAGTCCCGGATCGGTCAGCTCGATCTCCGCTCTGAGCCGGTCGAGCACCTCGGCGTCGGGCGTCTCCGCTCCCACCCCGAGCACCTGGCGAAGCAGGTCCCGCCATGCCGAGTACGGCGTCTCGCGCGTGTACACCTCGCACGCCGCGCGCAGCGAGACCATTCCGGTCGCGAGGTTGGCCGCCTCCGCCAGCAGACGCGACTTGCCGCTGCCGGTCTCGCCGCACAGCTCGATCAGCGAACCCGCGCTACGTTGCGCGCCCGCGATCGCGGAGCCCAGCTGGTCCAGTTCGCGCGCGCGGCCGACCAGCGGGAGCTCCAGGCGGATCGCGACCTCCGAGGACCCGCGTACCGGCGGCCCGACGTCCCAGGCCTGGACCGGCCGCGACTTGCCCTTCACGGCGAACGGCAGCAGCATGGTCTGCTCGAAGGTCGTCTTCGCCCCGCGCAGGACGTCGCGGGTGGCGTAGATCCGCCCGGCGGGCGCCTTGCCGACCAGCCGGGCGGCCAGATTCACGGTGTCGCCCATCACCGCGTACCACCGACGGTACTCCGGGCCGACCGGACCGGTGAACACCGGGCCCCGGTTCACCCCGACCTTTACGGGCAGCGGCGGACCCGCCTCGACGATGTGTCGCAGGGCCAGCAGCATCCGCTCCTCGTCGTCACCCACGAACCGCGGGGCGCCGGCGCTCAAGCGGATCTTGCCGCCGTCAGAGGCGACGTCGGAGTCGAGGAAGCACACGTCGTAGCGGTCGGCTGCCTCCTGCACGAGGCGCAGGAGCTGATCGAGTCGCCGCGCTGCGGTCTCGGCGCCCTCCTTCACAAGCAGGCGGTCGAACTCTTCGAACTGAAGGAAGGCGACGGTCGCGGTGCGATGCTCGGGGACGGCCGAACCGCTCTCCAAATGGGCCCTGATCGCAGTCGGCAGGAAGCGGGCGATCGCCTCCTCGCTCGGAGTGGGCAGTGCAGTCGGGGGCGCCCAATCACACGCCGACGGTGAGCGGGTCAGCAGAAGGCCAGGCCCCACCTCCTGTCCCACGCAGCTGCGAGGCAGCCATCGCGCCGTTTCCGGACTGAGCAGGATCTGCCCCGAGGACGCCGCCCCCTCGAGCGCGACTACCGTGCTCGCGGCCGGGCCCCCGATCAGCATCTCGCGGTGCGATCCGCCGACAACGAACATCTGATACGGGCCGCTGTGCACGCCCACCGACATCCGCAAGACGACATTGGAGTCCCCGGCGCGAATCCGGCCCACCTCGCGCAGGGTCCGTCGCATGGCTGCCGCCGCACAACATGCTCGTGCCGCATGCTCCTGGTCGCCCTCCTGGTCGTAGAACAGCAGGAGCATCGCGTCGCCACCGAACTTCAACAGCGATCCGCCGCGTCCGTACGCCTCGGCCAGCAGCGCCGAGAAGCAGGCGTTGATCACGTCGACGAGTTGCTCGGCCCCCTCCTTGCCCCGGCGCGCGAGCCGCTCGGACAGCCGAGTGAATCCCGAGACGTCGGCAAACACCATCGTGCACGGGATGGTCTCGGTCAGGTCATCGATCGGCCGGGCCAGACGGGCGACCAGCGCCCGAGGCACGAACGGAGCCAGCGATGCGGTCCCCACGCTGGGAATTTACTCAACCGCCTCGTCCGGACCAGGGCCCGCTTCCCTTGCTAGCGACCGCCGTAGGCGGTATCTTCGCGCGCGACCTGGGGCGCGCTCGGGGCGCTCGACATCCAATTAGGGGGAGCAATGTCGCAAGGAAGACTCCGCGTCGCGCGCGCGACGCTGTCGGTGGCGGTGGCGACGGCACTGGCCTGCGCCGCCTTCGGAGCAGTGGCCTCGTCGGCTTTCGCCGGGGGAGGCAGGCAGTACTCATACGTCGTCAAGGTCTCCCCGTCGACTGCGCCGGCGGGAAACTGGACGACGTTCGACGTCGCCCTGAAGAACACCTCCTCGCCTGGGATAGCCCTCGGATCGGCGGCCTTCACCCCGCCACTTGGCTTCAGGGTGTCACACGCTTCGCTGCCTTCGGGGGCCACGGGCCACGCGTTCGTGCTCTTCAACATCGTGGTGCTCGATCGCGTCAATGTGCCGTCCGGCTCGACGCTCCACGTCTCGGTAACGGCCGCCGCGCCGTCGCGCTGCACGAACCATTTCAACAGGTGGCTGTCCGTGGCGAGCGCGACGGGGCTGTTCGGCCCGCTGCTCCGCCTCGACACCGCCAACAGCAGCCTCACCACCCAAGTCACCTGCGCGCCGGCCGGCTCGGGGCTCCAGTTCGACACACAGCCGGACGACGCACTCGTCTCTGACGTGATCACGGGAACCGCGAACGATACGTCCGGGCCGCCCGTGGCCGTCGACGTCGTCGATTCGACCGGCCACACGGTGGATTCCTCCGCGCCGGTGACGATCGCGCTCGTCAACCCGACGAGCAACCCGACCCCCGCGACGCTCGGCGGCACCACGACGGTGAACGCCGTCCACGGCGTGGCTACGTTCCACGACCTGACCGTCGACAAACCCAATAACGGCTACACGCTGGTGGCGTCGAGCACTGGGCTGACCAGCGACACGTCGAACTCATTCGACGAGAACGACAGCGCCACGCCGTGCCCGACCGGTTCGACGTGCACGCAGACCGTCACCAGCAACAGCGGCAGCCTCGGGGTGGACGTTGGCAGCGGAGCGACGGACGCGACGCTGACCGAGGCGGTCGACGTCGGCACGCCGATGGATGGACCCGGGAGCGATCCCGAGGCCGACCCTGGCTGTGCCAACTACACGCCGCCGGAGGCGAGCGCCGACTGGTACGAGTTCGTGGTGCAGCCCGCCGACAACGAGACGTTCGACCGCAGCAAGACCGTCACGTGGATCGTCAGGGGCACGACGGCCGAAGGGTTCCAGGTGTGCTTCGGCGCGCCGTACGGGTTCGTGGCCCTCAACTCGGACGGCCGCCCCGATGACGCACCGGCGGGCAGGTTGCCCGACGGCAGCCAGGGGTTCGTCGGATTGCTGGCACCGTGCTCGGACTACACCGGCGGTTCCCCGTGCATCTCGAGCCTCGAGACGCAGGAGGACCCGACCAACGGGCAAGAGGAGGCCGTAGCCACGGTCTTCATCCCGGCGGGTCTGCAGGGCGACCCGTGGATGGCTAGGTAGCAATTGCGTATGAGGGCCGCCTCACCAGCGGCCCTCATCAGCGCCGCCACCTACATCGCCGGGGTCGGCAGACGCTCGATCTTCAAGCGGCCCAGGATCTCGTCGCGCTCTTGGAGCAGATCCGGGTCGACGCCGGCGACAGTTCCCATTGCATCGATGGTCGCTGCTATGTCGTACTCCGCGCCTCGATCACGCGCCGCCGTCAGAGAGTGCCTCAGCTCTCGCATGGCCGCGTTCTTCTGACCGAGGCGAGCGAGCGCAATTCCGCCCATTCGCGTCAGGAGTGGTCGCTGTCGGTCATTGGCCTCCAGTTCCTGACTGCCGATCTCAAGCGCTCGAAACGGATCGCCTCCGAACGCCTCCGCCTCGGCGATCCATGCCTGCGCGAGCTCGGCGTAGGCGTCGACACCGAGCAAGCGGAGTTCCGAAGCGGCCGCCTCGAGCAGCGAAATCCCCTCCGCATACTGCCCCCGGCGAACGGCAAGGCGTGCCAGGAGCGCGTCCACGTAAGCGACAGGCTGTCGTTCACCGGTCGCGCTCCAGATCCGGCGAGCCCGCTGCAGGTGCATTTCAGCCTCCTCGAGCTGACCCTGGTCGGACAGGATCTCGCCGACGTTGCAGTCGATGAACGCGGCATCGGTCGGCCGACCGGCTCGTTCAGCGCAGCTGCCAGCGCGGCGGTACAGCGAGACTGCCTCATCCCACCGGTCGCCCCAGTACGCGATCCCACCAAGATTGTTGAGCACCTGAAATTCGTGTTCCGGATCTCCCAACTGCTGGTAGATCTCGAGAGCTCGCCACGAGTGTGTGGCCTCGTCGGGCAGGCCTGACTCCACAAGCGCGTAGTCGAGCGCAAAGCACGCGTGCGCGAGGGCGCTGAGCTCACCAACGGCCTCGGCTTCTGAAATCGCCTCCCGGCACGTCGCGACAGCCTGCACCCAACGGCCCTGGCCATTGCGGATGCCACCCAGGTAGGCGCGCATCCGGGCTCGCAACGCCGCGGCTTCCGCACTGTCGAACGAATCGATGTTGCGGAACCCTCGCATCAGCCACCGCACAGCCGCAGTCAGCGCGGCGGTCCGTTCCGCGACCTCGGCATGGCGGTGGCACAGTCGCGCCTGCGCGATTGGATCGTCCCGCACAAGCCGCCGCGCCTCGGTGAGGGCCCTCGCCGCCGCGGCCGGCTCGCCCACGTTCCGCAACGCCTCGCCAAGCTGTTCCCACGCCTCGGCCAGTGACTGACCATCGTCCGTGCCTCCGTCCGCCCGCCCGGCCTCGATCGCCCGCCGATACAGCCGCGCCGCGTCGGCGTGAGAAAACTGCTCGGTGGCGCGCCGCGCCGCCGCCATCGCATACCGGTGCGCCCGCGCGTAGTCCCCGCCCAGCGAGAAGTGGTGCGAGAGGATGGACGGCCCGGCGTCGAGCTCATGGCCGGCGTCGTGCTCCAACCGCAGCCCGACCGCTATGTGCAGCTCCCGCCGGAGCTTGAACGGAAGGCTGGAGTACGCGACCTCCTGGAGCGCGGGTCGCCTGAACCGGACGTGCCCGTCCGCCTCGCGCGCGAACACACCCGACAGCCGGTCCCAGAACCCTTCCTCCGGCATCGGAACACCGCCCCCCAGAACGTCGGCCAGCCGCCGGGGATGGAAGTTGATCCCCAGCACGGCAGCCCGGCGGACCACGGCGCCGTCACGCGGATCGAGCGCGTCGATCCGCGCCATCGTCGCGGCGCCCACGCTCTCGGGCAGCTCGTCGCGATCACCCGCGGCCGCCGCGGCCAGCAGATCGAGCAGGAACTCGGGGCTGCCCCCGGAGCGCTCGACGGCAAGCTCGAGCACGTGGGGAGGCACCTGCGCCGCCTCAGGGGTGGCGTGGGCCAGCGTCAACGCGTCGTCGCGCGCCAGAGGCCCCAGCTCAATCCTCGGGTGCGACTCCAACGGCCCACCGGGCGCGTCCTGACGAGTGAGGAGCACCAACCAGGACGATGACTCGAGCTCGCCGGCCAGCGTCTCGAACAGCGCCGCCGAGGCGGCGTCCATCAGGTGTGCGTGCTCGACCTCGAGGATCGTCGGGACGACGAGCGCCCGGCCCAGGAACCGCAGCACGACCTCGCGAAGCTTGCTCGCGCGCGCCTCGGCGGCGAGCTCGTCGACCTCGGTGCTGGACGGCACCGGCACATCGACCACGATCGCGATCAGCGGCAGCCAGGGCATCAGATCCGGCTGGCCGGCGCGGATCTCGGCCTCGAGCCGTTCCCGTACGCGGTCCTCGGGATCGTCCCACCCAGCCCCGAGCAGCTGGCGCAGCAACTCGCGCCACGGGAAGTACGGCGTCTCTTGCGTCACCACCTCACAGGTCGTGCGGAGCACGCGCATGCCGTCGCCGAGCTTTCGTGCCTCGGTGAGCAGGCGGGACTTGCCGCTGCCGGTCTCGCCCACCAGCTCGAGCAGGCTTCCCGCGCCGCGCCGGGCGTCCGCCATCGCCGACCGGAGCCGCTCGAGCTCCTGCTGACGCCCGATCAGCGGCAGCTCGGGACGGATCGCTTGATCCTCGGCCGACCGCACCGGCGGACCCACGTCCCAGGCCGGCACGGGCCGGATCTTCCCCTTGAGCGTGAACGGCCCGACCTCGCTCTGGCGGAACCGCCCGCGCGCGTGGCGAAGAACCTCGCGCGTGGCGTAGAGGTGGCCGGCCGGCGTCTTGCCCATGACCCTCGCGGCCAGGTTCACGGTGTCACCCATGACCGCGTACCAGCGGCGGTAGCCCGGACCGACCTCGCCCGTGAACACAGGTCCCCGATTGACCCCCACCTGGACGGGCAGCGGCAGGTCCGCCTCGACGATCTGGCGCAGCGCGAGCAGCATTCGCTCCTCGTCGTCGCCGACCACCCGCGGCGCCCCGGCGCATAGGCGGATCTTGACCCCGTCGGCGGCAAGGTCCGAATCGAGGAAGCAGACCTCGTAGCGCTGGCACGCGTCCTGGACCTGGCGGACCAGCTCGTCGAGCCGCGACGCGGTCGCACCGGCGCCGAGGTCGGCCACGATCCGGTCGAGCCCGGTGAACTGAAGGAAGGCGATGGAGGCGGTCCGGTGCTCGGGTACGGCATGACCTTCGAGCAGATGGGGTCGCACGATCTCCGGCAGGCAGGCCGCGATCGCTTCATCGGACGGCGCGACGGGCTCTTCGGGGGCGGTCCAGTCGGAGTCCGTCGGCGATCGCGCGAGCAGCCGCCCCGATCCGACCTCGGCACCCAAGCAGCTGCCGGGCAGCAGCGCGGCGACCTGCAGGCTGACCAGGATCTGCCCGGCCGAGGCCAGGCTCTCCATCTCGACCACCGTCGTCGTCCCGTCACCTCCGATCAGCAGCTCGCGGTGGGACCCGCCGACCAGGAACATCGCGTAGGACCCGCTGTGCACGCCGACCGACATCCGCAACACGACGTCGCTCGCGCCGGCCCGAATTCGCCCCACGTCGCGCAGGGTTCGGCGCATCGCGCTCGCCGAGGCACACGCGCGCACGGCATGCTCGTCGCCGGCGAACCACAGCAACATCGCATCGCCGCCGAACTTCAGCAGCGAGCCGCCGCGCGCGTAGGCATCCTCCAGCAGCGCCGAGAAGCAGACGTTGATCGCGTCGACTAGGTACTCCGCGCCCTCCTTGCCCTTGCGAGCCAGACGCTCGGAAAGCCGGGTGAAGCCCGACACGTCGGCGAACACCATCGTGCCATCGAGCGTTTCGACCAGTTCGTCGGCGGGCTTCGCGAGCCGCCCGAGCAGCATCCTCGGCACGTACGAGTCGCGTCTGGCGGTATCGGTTCTCACCTGCGGGCGAACCCCCCGGTCGGCCGGCCTTGGTTCCTCGCGCGGACCGCGCAGTCTAAGCGCGACGACGGCGACGGATCAACGAGCCAGCAGCCCGTCGAGGATCTCGCCATACGAACCGAGGGTGAGCGACAGGTGCCCGTCGTTCGGGCGCAGGTGCGCCTCGGCGCCGAGGCGGCCGGCGAGCCACTCGCCGTGCGCGATCGGGACGAAGCGGTCGTGGCCGCCGTGCCAAACGGCGAGCGGAGCGTGTTGCTCGCTCAGCTCGAACCCCCAGTCTTTGAACAGCGCGCGGTCGTCGTCGAACCAGCCCCAAACGCCGGGCGCCAGGGCGTGGCCGATCTCCTTGACGATGAACTCGCCGAGGGCGCCGCTGAGCGCGCGGCGATCGACCTCGGAGACCACGTCTCCGAGCACGGTGACGATCTCTTCCGCCGAGGTCCCCACCATCGAGTCCGCCTCCCGATCCAGGTAGGCCTCGAACTCGTCGTCGCCGGATTGCGCCGTCGCCAGCTCGACGACGTTCTCCTGGCCCATGCCCGCCGTCCAATCGAACCCCTCCGCATCCAGCGGGGCCGGCGACGCGATCGAGGCTGCCGCGATCACGCGTTCGGGCAGCAGTGCCGCACACGCGATCGAGTGCGGGCCCCCGCCCGAGCCCCCGACCGAATAGAAGCGCTCATAACCGAGCGCATCGGCGACGGCGACGACATCGGCAACGCAGTCGGCCACGGTGCGGCCCGGGTGCCGTCCCGAGCCGCCGTATCCCGGGCGCGAATAGGTGATGTGCCGCATACCTCGCTCCGCGCCGATCTCGACCAGGGGACCGAACATCTCCGCGGCGCCGGGCGTCCCGTGGTGCACGAACAGCGGCAGGCCGTCCGGCGGGCCCGCCAGCACCACCTCCAGCACACGACCGTCGACCGGGACCGACAGCGCATCCAGCTCCCACACGCCCACGGGGGAAACCTACCCGGACGACGCACGGAAGTGTGGCTGGACCGCGCACTCGTCGCGGGCGACGTACCGGGCTGCCGGCCGCCGACGTCGGGCGGCGGTAGGCCAGAAGCGAGGAGGCCCGCCGAAGCGGGCCTCCTCTTAGTCGATCGGAGCCGCCCCGCCCCTTTCGAGAACCGGCTACATCAGCTTCACGTCAGCGACCCGAAGCTGCTTGCTCACCGGGATCGCCAGCCTCACGTTCCGGTTCGTGGCGATGGTCGCCGTCAACGACCGGATCTTCTGCCCGCGCTTGTTCAGCTCGACGATCCGGATCCTCGCCGAGTCGCTCGTCGACGCCACCCGGACCACGAGATAGACGCGGCCGTGGATCTTGATCAACCGTGCCGAACGGAGCTGCGTGTGCGACGCAGCGGCTGCCGAGCCGCCGGTGGCCGTCGTACCGCTGACGGCGGCGATGACCGTCGCCCCGCCGATCGTGACACCACCGCTGACCGAACCGCCGGCCGAACCACCGCCGGACGAGCCACCGCTACCGGGCGGGTCGTTGGTGTAGGTCGCGATCGTCGTGTCGCCACTGCCGATCGAGACCATGATCGACGCGCCCGCCGGGCCCAGCAACCTCGCCGCTGGGCTCACGGCGACCGACAGGAACGGGAATGTGCTCGCGTTCTGCGTGATCGTCACGGTCGAGTTGTAGAGCCACAGGCCGTCGGCCGTGACGGGGTTGGGGACGATCGTGCACGATCCGAACGGGACCGCCGCGGTCGTCGTGCTGCCAGCCGGCGTCGGCGAGGACACGGCAAACGTCTCTACCGCCGTGGCTGGCGCCTTCGAATCGGCGTTTTCGCAGATCTTCAGCGTGCCACCGGGCTCGCTGTCATTGGTGAACGAGATCTGCGTCTCGCCCGAGCCGAGGACCGCGGCATCCTGTCCGGCCGGCCCCGGTGTGGTCGGATTCGGGAGCGGCGAGAGCTTCTTAGCTCCCGGGACTTCCCGATTCGACGGAGTGACTGCGATCGCTGTGACCGCGGTGCCCGGGACAACGCCCTCCGACACGGTCACCGTGGTACCGGCCCTCCAGCCCGTGGTGCCGTTCGGATTCGTGCACGGCCCGGGGACGAGTTGGCACTGTCCCGGGAGGACGGTCACGGTCCTCGTGATGCCAGTCGGGAAACTGGGATCGCCGGTACCGACCGCCGTGAACGTATACGGCGCCGTCACCTTGGCGTCCGATGCGATCTTGCAGATCTTCAACTGGACCGTCTCGTTGGCAAAGGTGACGATCGCCTCCTGGGAGGTGTCATTCGGCGCGGGAGACGCTTTCACTGTCACGGTCGCGGTTCCGCCGCCCGGGTTCGTCGTCGCCGGGCTTCCGTTCTGGACGGTGATGCCGGTAACGCTGTTGGGCGCCGCCTCCGTGACGGTCACCGCGCCCGCGGGCACCAGGATCGGAAGGCTGCAGTGTCCGATCGGAACCGCCGTGGTGGTCGTGAACGCGTTATTGCCGGTGATCGTGAACGTGAAATTGCCGGTCAGGCCAGCATCGGAGGCATTGCTCTTACACACCTCGATGTAGCCGGTCACCGGCGCGTTCGTGTAGTTCACGATGGTGGCGGTCGATGGGTCGCTGCTGGCGGCCACCGAAACCAAGGCCGTACCGTTGGGCCCACTGTTGAGCCCTCCAGATCCCTTCGGATTCGAGGAGATCAACGCGCTACCCGGAGCCGTGCTGATACTCGACACCGTGTAGAAGGTGCCCGGGACCTCCTGGACCGTCACATTCCCCGGAGGCACCGCAAACGGCGCACTACACGAATTGTTGGGGACCGTGACATCCGCGTGGCCGGTGACGTGATACGTAAATGTCGGCGTGCCCGCCAGACCGGTCGACGTCTTGCATATCTCGAGGAATCCTGGGTCCGTTGTAGTGGCAAGCGCGGGCGCGGCGAAGACCATCATCAACATGGCGACCGCGGCTCCGAGCAATGCTTTCTTCATAATTGCTCCCAACTTTGACGCGAATACAAATCCGTCAGTTGCGCGCGGTCGCCTCAGTGCCGGCAGAGTGACCCACGCCGTTCCTCAAGTCCGCTGTTCCCGTGACACCTCCTTTGGGCGCCAGGGAAGCGCGTCCGAGCGCCGGGTTCGCGCAGGCGGCCTCGGTGTACGACCGAGCTCGCCCGCGGACACGACCGACTATCGAGCCGCTGCCCCGTGCAAACTACACCCATCCGATCTATTTGCTGGCGCGCCCCTAGCCCCGGCGTGCTTTTCCGTAAGGTTACGGTCCCGCGTGTACCGTCGGCAACAGCTTTACGTGTGGTGTGTCACCCGCCTGAACGGCTAGTTCCGACCAACCCTATTGGGTGGGCTGGTCGCCGCCGACGCGGTTAGGACGTCACGTGGTGCCGAGCCTGCTCTTCCCCGGCGCGCTCGGCGAAGACTCGGGCGGCCGCCATGCGGTTGCAGACGCCGAGGCGCTCGAAGATCGACCTGACATGAAACTTGACCGTATTAACCGTGATGAACAGGCGCGCGCCAATCTCCTCGTACGACAGCCCGTCGGTGAGCAATCTCAGGACGTCCATCTGCCGTGGGCTGAGGGCGTCCAACGGCTCATCGTCCTTAGGCACGAGCATTTGCTGCCATCCCACCGGCAATACCGAGCGGCCGTGCGCGACCTCGTCGAGCGATGTCGCAATGCCCAGCGCGGACATGTCGGTCAGGAGCAACCCGCCCAGGCGCTGGTCGAATACCAGCCTCACAACATCGGGCTGCAAGAGATCCGCGACGATCACGATCTGCAGCTCGGGCATGCGGGACCGGATCACTCGCACCAGGCCAAATCCCGCCCCGGAGCCTGGTTCTACACCCGCGAGGACCAGATCTGGCGGGTCCGCCGCAATCGTGCAGGGCTACCACGCCAACGTATTACTCGACAACCGTGTTGAAAACTAACTAATGGCGGGTGTTAAGTCAATGCGAAAAAGTCGCTGACCAAATGTGAAGAAACACACATTGCCTGCGTTGCACATTAATACGGAATCACGGCAACTCCGCGGCCCGGCCGGGTGTCGGGCCTGATCAGGACTGGCCCGTGCTGGCGGATGCCTTTAGCGATACCGAGTGGGCGGGTTTCCGTGGCCGGGGAGGCACCGCGCGGCGCGCGAGTGCCCCCCGGGTGCGAGGCCGGCTACCCCCCGTTACTTCAGCTCGACGGTGGCGCCGGCTTCCTCGAGGTCGGCCTTGAGCTTGTCGGCCTCGGCGCGGTCGATGCCCTCCTTGACCGACTTGGGCGCCTCGTCCACGAGCGCCTTGGCCTCCTTGAGGCCAAGGCCGGTCGCGGCGCGGACGACCTTGATCACCTGGATCTTCTTGTCGCCGGCCGCCTGCAGCACGACGTCGAACGCGGTCTGCTCCTCGGCTTCCTCAGCGCCGGCGCCGTCGCCCCCTGTGGCGACCGGTGCCGCTGCAGCGACCGCGGTCGCGGAGACGCCAAACGCCTCCTCGAGCGCCTTGATCCGCTCGGACAGCTCGAGCACGGAGATTGACTTGAGCTCGTCGATCCACTCTTGAGTGCTGGGCATGGTTCCTCCTTACGCGCCGGATTCCTGGTCCGGCGACGATTCCTGTTCAGTTTCTTCGGTTGTGACGCCGGGCTCTGCCTCGACATCGACGATCGGTTCGGTCGGCGCCTCGGCCTCACGGGCCGCGGGCTCAGCCACCGCCTCGGGCTCAGCCGCCCCCGAGGGCTCAGCCGGCGCCTCGGGCTCAGCCGGCGCCTCGGGCTCAGCCGCCGGAGCCTCGGGCTCAGCCGCCGGAGCCTCGGGCTCAGGCGCCGAGGCCTCGGCCTGAGGGGCCTCGGGCTCCGGCTCGGGCGCGGCAGGCTCAGCGGCCGCCGGCGCCGGCGCCTCGCCGGCCACCAGGACGGGCGGGTCCAAATCAGCGATCTTTTGCAGCTGGATCGCGATCCCCGCGATCAGCGCGTTCAGCGTGCGCACGAGACCCGTGATCGGTGCGGCGATCGTGCCCACGAGCTGAGCCTGGAGCACCTCGCGCGTCGGCAGGCGGGCGATCGACTGCACGTCGGCCGCGCTCAGCGTCGTCGAGTCCATCAGTCCGCCCTTGAACTCGAGCGTGTGCAGCGCCCGCGCGGCGTCGCTCAGCGCTTTGGCGGCGAGCGCCGCGTCGCCGGACACGAAGGCCAGGGCGGTCGGCCCGCTCAGCAACTCCTTCAGCGCCGACGCGCCAGCCTCGTCCGCGGCTCGCTCGGTCAGCGAGTTCTTGACGACCCGGAAGCGGGTTCCCGACTCGCGCAGCCGGTCGCGCAGCTCGGCCGCCTGGGCCACCGAGATGCCGCGGTAGTCCACGGCGAACACGGCGTCGGAGGACCGGATCTGGCCGGCGATCTCCTCGACGACTGCTGCTTTCTGGTCTCGGTTCATGTCAGTTCCTCTTTCAAGATGCGAAACGCCCGCGCATCAGGCGGGCGTCGAACCAAGAGCCGAGGCTCCAGAAAGACTCCGCCTACCCCGGACTTACAGACCGCCGGAGGTCTCGGGCAGTGCTTCTTTGAAGTAAGTCTACGCCGCGATCGGCTCCTCGACGATGTCGCGCGTGCGCGTCGGGTCGACCTTCACGCCGGGTCCCATCGTCGTCGCCATCGTGACGGTACGGAGGTAGCGGCCCTTGGCCGCCGACGGCTTGGCCCTGATCAGCTCCTCGATCACCGCGGCGTAGTTCTCGAGCAGCTTACGGTCGTCGAAGTCGCGCTTGCCGATCACGAGGTGCACGATCGCGTTGCGGTCGGTCCGGTACTCGACCTTGCCGGCCTTGGACTCCTCGACCGCCTTGCCGACGTCCATCGTCACCGTGCCCACCTTGGGGTTCGGCATCTTGCCGGCCGGGCCGAGGATCCGGCCGAGTCGGCCGACCACCGGCATCAGGTCGGGGGTCGCGATCGCCACGTCGAAGTCGTCGAAGCCGTCCTGGATCCGCTGGGCGAGGTCCTCGGCACCGACCACGTCCGCGCCGGCCTCCTCGGCCTCGCGCGCCTTGTCGCCCTGCGCGAACACCGCCACCTTGACGTCCTTGCCCAGCCCGTTGGGCAGCGCGATCGTTCCGCGCAGCTGCTCGTCGGCGTGGCGGACGTTCAGCCCGGTCCGCACGTGGACCTCGACCGACTCGTTGAACTTCACGCGCGCGAGCTGCTTGACGAGCGCCACCGCTTCCGCGGGCGTGTACTCCCGCTCGCGGTCGAAGCGCTTCTTGGCCTCGTCGTATGTCTTGCCGTGATGTGCCATGACCCTTAGACGACCTCCACACCCATCGAGCGAGCGGTACCGGCGATGATCCTGGCCGCGGCGTCGATATCGCCGGCGTTCAGGTCCTTCATCTTCTTCTCGGCGATCTGGCGCAGCTGGTCCTGGGTGATCTTCGCGACCTTGGTCCGGTTCGGTTCGGCCGAACCCTTGTCCAAGTTCAGCGCCTGTTTGATCAGCACCGCCGCCGGCGGGCTCTTGGTGATGAACGTGAACGACCGGTCCTCGTAGACCGTGATCACGACCGGGATCACCGTGCCCAGGTCGCCCTGCGTCTGCGCGTTGAACGCCTTGACGAACTCCATGATGTTGACGCCATGCTGGCCGAGCGCGGGGCCGACCGGCGGCGCCGGCGAGGCCTGGCCGCCCACGGCCTGCAACTTGATCTGCGTCAGAACCTTCTTGGCCATTTAGATCTTCTTCACCTGATCGAATCCGACCTCGACCGGCGTCTCCCGGCCGAAGATCGACACCAGCACCTTGAGCCGCTGGGCGTCCTCGTTGACCTCGGAGATCTCACCCGAGAAGTCCGACAGCGGCCCCGAGATGACCTTCACCGACTCACCGATCGCGAACTGTGCGCGGGTGCGCGGCCGCTCCGCCACCTCGCGATGGAGCAGGCGGTTGACCTCGTCCTGAGTCAGCGGCACCGGCTCGTTCGAGGCGCCGACGAAGCCGGTCACGCCGGGCGTGCCCTTGACCAGCGACCACGAGTCCTCGTTCAAATCCATGTTCACGAGCACGTAGCCAGGCATCGTGCGCTTCTCGACCGTGATCTTCTGGTTGTCCTTCATCTCCGAGACGGACTCGGTGGGGACGACGATCTGCCGGACAGCCTGCTGCTGCCCGAGCGAGACGATCCGGTGCTCGAGGTTGTGCTTGACCTTGTTCTCGTGACCCGAGTATGTGTTGACGACGTACCAGCGAAACATTCTGTCTTCCTAGGTTGGCCCTCCCCGGGCCGGCTACTTCAATATGAAGGTAACGACCTTCTGAGAAACCAGATCCGCCAAGCCGAGAAACGCCGCGGCGACGATGACGAACCCGATGACGACTCCCGTGGCCTGCATCACCTGACGGCGATCGGGCCACTGTACCCGTTGCAGCTCGTGCCAGCTTCCCTGAAGGAAGGCGATCAGCCGCGCGAAGATCCCGGCCTTGGCCTCGACGTGCGCCGGCCCGGGCACCGCCACCTCCCCGCCGCCGTCCGCGCCGCCGCGGCGCCGACCACCGCGACCACCACCGCCGCGGCCACCATCACCGCCATCCTGTTCGGCGATCGACTCCTCGACCTCGAGCTCGAGCTCCTCCTCGTCGGCCTCGTCGCCGGGCTCGGGCTCGAGCGGGCGTCCGATAGTGAGCTGCTCTTCGGCCAGCTCCCCGTCGGGCATCGCGTGCTCGAGCGGATTCGGAGCGCCGTTCTCCTCGGGCTCCAGCTCCGGCAACGGCTCGCGCGTGACGGTTGGCCTGGGAGGGAGAACCCCGGGAACGCTCGGACGGTCGCTCGGCACGCCCGACTCAGGGCTTCCACCCTGGGGCGGCCGGCGAGGTCGCCGGTCTTTGGCGCGTTTGCGGTTACGAGCCACGGATCCCTCCGGTCAGCTCAGCGCGTCTCGCGATGCGCAGTGTGCCGCCGGCACCACTTGCAGTACTTGCGCAGCTGCAGGCGCTCGGGGTTGTTTCTCTTGCTCTTGTTGGTCTGGTAGTTGCGGCGCTTGCACTCTTCACACGCGAGAGTGGCAGCGATCCGAACGTCTCCACGAGCCATGCTGACGCTTTCGGGTCTTGAGGGTTAGGGTCCGGCGGCCGGACCGCGGGCGCAGAAACGAACGCCGCCCGGCGCCGGTCCTCAGTGTAGCGACAGGTCCATGGCGAGACGTGGCTATTCGACGAGCTCGATCGGCGAGACCTCCAGGTCCAGCCACCGGTCGCCGCGGAGGATACGGATCGCCATCGCGTGCCCGATCGCGTCGCTCGTCATCAGTCGCTGCACGTCGTCGACCCGCTCGATCGGCTCCCCGCCGAGCTCCAGGATCAGATCCTCCGCGCGCAGCCCCGCCCGCTGGGCCGGACTGCCCTGGCTGACGTCGACGACCTCGACCCCGGCCGTCCGGCCGACCCGCACCCGCGCGTGGGGCGGCAGTGGCCGAGGGCCGGCGGCGATCCCGATCCACGCCCGGCGCACCCGGCCGTCGCGCATCAGCGTTCCGACGATCTGCCGAGTCGCGGCGTTGATCGGGACCGCAAGCCCGAGACCCACGCCGGCCACCGCCGTGTTGATCCCGATCACCCGGGCCGAGCTGTCGACCAGCGCGCCACCCGAGTTGCCGGGATTCAAAGCCGCGTCGGTCTGGATCACGTTGTCGATGTGGCGCACCGTGCGTCCCGCGCGCGCCGGCAACGAGCGGCCGAGCGCGGAGACCACGCCGGCGGTGACCGAGCCGGCAAACCCGTTCGGGTTTCCGATCGCCACCACCAGCTGGCCGACGCGCAGGTTCTCCGCCTCACCCAGGCCGGCCGGGGTGAGACCGTCCCCCTCGGCGCGGAGCACCGCCAGGTCGGTCAGGCGATCCACGCCGACCACCCGCCAGCTCAGCTCACGGCCGTCGACGAACGTGGCGCGGCCGGTGCGACCCGACTCGGCCGCGTCGCTGCGACCCGGTCCTGACACCACGTGCGCCGAGGTGAGCAGGAACCCATCGGGCGTGAGCGCCACCGCGCTGCCGGCGCCGGCGGGCACCTGCCCGCCCCGGCCCCGGCGCATCACGCGCAGGTTCGCCACGCTCGGCGCCACCCGCTCGGCGACGTCGACCACGACCCGCGAGTAGGCGTCCAGCGCCTCCGCCTCGCGCCGCTCGGCGGCCTCGTCGTCGTATCGCTCCGTCGTTGTGCTCATCGGACTACAGGCCCACCGAGATTGTGCGCTCCTCGGCGCCCCGGACGATCTTCAGCTCCAGCGAGCTGTCCGCCTGGGCACCGTCGAGCACCTCGTACAGCGTCTCGATCCGGTCGAGATCGCGCCCACCGGCCGTGACCAGCAGGTCGCCTCGCTCCAGCCCGGCCCGGTTGGCGGCGCTGCCGCGCTCCACCGCGCGGACCAGGATGCCGTCGCGCTCGGGCAGGCCGACCGAGCCGCGCAGGCGCCGGGCCACTCGGGGCGGCGCGATCGCCACGCCGAGACGCGCGCGCTTGGGCGCCTCGCCCCGACCCAGCTTCTCCACGCGCTCGCGCGTGACACTGTCGGCCGGCACGGCGAGGATGAGGCCGCCGTCCGCCCGCACCGAGTTGACGCCCAGCAGCCGGCCGGCGCCGTCAACCAACGGCCCGCCCGACGAGCCGCGCGGCAGCGGCGCGGTGTGCTCGATCGCGCCGCGGACCCGCCGGCCGCGGGGGCCGCGGAAGCTGCGCGCGCTCGAGGACACAAAGCCGGGAGTGACACGCAGTCCGCGCCCGCCCGGATTGGCCAGGGCGAACACCGAGCGCCCGATCGGCAGCGAGTCGACGTCCTCCTCGGACCACTGGATCGGCTCGATGTCGGCCGTGTCGGCCTCGATCACGGCCAGGTCCAGATCCTCGTCGGAGGCCAGGACCTTGCCGGCCTCCCGGCGCCCGTCGTGGAACGTCACGGTGACCTCGTCCCCGCGCAGGTTGTGGGCGTTGGTGAGGATCCGGCCCGACTCGATCACGAACCCCGAGCCGCGTCCCCATCCCTGCCCAAGCCCGATCACCGCCGGGCCGGTGCGCTCGACGGCGGTCTGGATCGCACCCTCGAGCTCTTCTATTACAGCCATTTCCAACTCCTTCTGCTACTTACTTGCAATATGCAAGTCACAACTCTACCACCTACGATTCAGGAGATGAACGACCGTTCCGCCCTGGCCGATGCCCTGACCACGATCGGCGACCGCTGGACCCTGCTGGTGATCGCCGCGCTGCTCGACGGGCCGCGCCGCTTCGGCGACCTCCAGGAAGAGGTCGAGGGAATCGCCCCGAACGTCCTAACCCAGCGGCTGCGCCAGCTCGAGCGGAACGCGCTGGTGGTCGCGCGCCCCTACTCCGAGCGCCCACCCCGGTTCGTCTACGAGCTCACCACCGCCGGCCAGGAGCTCGCCGGCGCCCTGCGCCTGATCGCCGGCTGGGGCGCCCGCAACGCCGAAGGCGCCACAGCGCCCCGTCACGCCGTCTGCGACACCCCGATGGAAGCGCGTTGGTGGTGCCCGACGTGCGAGCGGATCGTCGAAGACGAGGAAGACGAGCTCCATTACGCATGATGGGCCGCCTGCGGCGGCATCCGTGGGGCCGGTTCCGCCGGGCGTCCCTGCCCGTCGCCCCACCGTCGCGCGCGTCTCTGACACCGTGAAATTTCCGCCATTCCAGCCGATCCCCAACGCCGCTGACGAATTTCTACTGCTGAGCGGGAGAAATCCGGCGCTAAGCCTCGGGCCGACGCGAATGGCGGAAATTTCACCCGTTGGCTGACCGGACCGAGCGCGACTGACCGGACAGGCCCGCACGGCCCCACGGACGCCGAGCGCAGCGAGGCCCATCTGAGAACCCTCTAACCACATGCGGCCCACCCCCACCGGGAAGTAGAGAATGCGCGCCAATGCTGCGACTGATCGGCATCGTCGTCTCGATCGGGCTGGCCGACTCGCTCAACCCGAGCACGATCGCGCCGGCCCTGTACATCGCCACCGGAGAGCGGGCGCGCGACCGGGTGGCCGAGTTCACCCTGGCGGTGTTCGCCGTTTACTTCCTCGGCGGGGCGGCGATCGCGGTCGGCGCCGGCGAACTGGTCCGAGATCTGCTGCCCCACCCGCACCACAACCTGGCCTACATCGTCGAGGTGTCGGTCGGGGTGGCGCTGATCGCCGGCGCGGCGTTCCTGTGGCGCCACCGACAACGGCTCTCGCACCGCGAGCCGCCCCGCTTCGACCCTCACGGCCGCTCGAGCTGGGTCCTGGGCGCGTCGATCACCGCCGTCGAGCTGCCGACCGCCTTCCCGTACTTCGCCGCCATCGCGGCGATCGTCGGCGCGAACGTCGGGCCGGTTCGGGCCGTGTCGTTGCTGTTCCTGTTCAACGTTTGCTTCGTCCTGCCACTGCTGCTGATCGTGGGCACGCTGACGTTCGCGCCCGGCAACTCCGAGCGGATCCTGTCCACGGCGCGGTCGTTCCTCCAGCGGCACTGGCCGGCGGTGCTCGCCGCCCTGGCCCTGGCCGCCGGACTGTTCGTGGTCCTGCTGGGCGTTACCGGCATCGGCGCGACGCACAGCCGCTTCCTGCGCCACCTGCACCGCACGCTGCACGGCTAGCGCACGCGACCTATGATCCGCCCGCGATGGCGACGACCCTGCCGTGAGCGAGTACTTCGACCTCGCGCGGATCGCCGAGCTCCAGGACATCTTGGGCGCCGACGCCCAATCGATCCTCGCCTCGATGCTGGCCAGCATGACGGGCGCGATCGAGCGGGTCGAGGCTGCAATCGCGGCCGGCGAGCTCGACCGCGCGACCCAGGACGCCCACCGGGCTCGCAATGACGCCTTGATGCTCAGCGCGGGGCAGCTTCAACAGGCGCTGACTGAGCTCGAGGCCGCCACGCGCGCCGGCGACGGGGCAGCAGCGCGCGCTGGGCTCGAGCACCTGCGTGCGGTATGGCCGCCGACCCGCGACGAGCTCGCCGGCGCGGCCCGGACACCCTAAGAGAGTTGCCACCGGGCTCCGGCGGGAATAGGGTCCCGGCCGGAACCGGGTAGTCGACCGACAGGAAGGGGAGGAAGTGTCACTAAAGGTTCGTCTTAGCGTGGCAGCCGTGGCCGCGGGCCTGCTGTTCGGGGCTGGGTTGCTGCTGATGCAGTCGCATGCGTCCGCGCGTGCCGGGCTGAATTACAAGCACCTGGCCAAGATCCAGAAACGGCTCATCTCCGAGACGCTGGCCAGCGCCTTGGGGCCGCCGCGACAGGGCCTCAAGCCGCGGGTCGTTCCCCAGGGAGGCGACGACGACAACGGTGGAGGCGACGGCGCACCAACCAATCCGCCGGCTTCGTTCGGATCGCCGAGCGGCACGGGATCCCCGAGCAACTACTTCCCGACACAGCAGGGACAGTGCTCGCAGACCCTCGGTCAGGACGTGAAGGTCAATCAGAACTGCCTCAACGTGGCTGACTCCCCACTGCAGGGTCGGTCACAGGCCAACAATGAGCCGTCGATCTCGGTCGACCCGTTCAATTCCAAGCACCTCGTCGCCAGCGAGAACAACTACATCCGCGGCGACGGGACCTGCGGGTCACACTTCTCGCTCGACGGCGGGCGGACGTGGGCGGACACGACCATGCCGAACAGCTTCACCTACGGAGCCACCGGCGTTCCCCGCCAGTACTGGCAGGCCGGCGGCGACACGTCGGTGGCGTGGGATACGCGCGGGAACGCGTATGAGAGCTGCCAGCTGTTCAACCGCGGCAGCGGCACCTCGGCGAACCCCGATCAGTCGAGCGCGTTCGCAGTGTTCCGAGCGACCCAGAACAACGGCGCGTCGTGGAACTTCCCCGGCCGCTATACGACGGTGTTCTTCGATCCCGCCGGGGCGGGAACGGTGCTCGAGGACAAGGCCCTGATGGCGATCGACGACAACAAAAGCAGCGCGTTCCGAGATCGCATCTACGTCACCTGGACGGAGTTCGCGGCCGACGGCTCGGCCTACATCTACGAGACGCACTCCGACGACTATGGTGAGACGTTCTCAAGCCGCGTGCTGGTGAGCGCGGACAGCCCGCTCTGCAACGTCACCTTCGGGCAGGGAACTCCCAACGGCAAGTGCAACGAGAACCAGTTCTCCGATCCGTTCGTTGGCCCGGACGGAGACCTGTACGTGACCTGGGTCAACTTCAACAACTCGACCAGCAGCGCCTCCGACAACCACAACCAGGTGATGCTGGCGAAGTCGACGGACGGCGGCGCGTCGTTCTCGGCCCCCGTGAAGGTCAGCGACTACTACGACCTGCCCGACTGCCTCACCTACCAGGGCGACGATGCAGGGCGGGCGTGCGTGCCCGAGAAGGGCTCCTCGACCAAGTCGGTGTTCCGCGCCACGAACTACTCCTCGGGGCAGGTCGACCCGCACAATCCGAACAAGGTTACGATCGCCTTCGGCTCGTACATCAACAAGGACTCGAACGAGTCCAACGGGTGCGTGCCCGCGGGCGTCAGCCCGGACACCGGCATCAACCGCTACACGGGAGTCAAGACACCCGGAGCGTGCAACAACAAGATCCTGTTGAGCGTGTCGAAGGACGGTGGCGCTACGTTCACCGGCACGACGACGGATCCGCGCAACGAGACGCTCGTCACTCAGGCTCCCGGGCAGAACGGCACCGACCAGTTCTGGCAGTGGAGCGCGTACACGCGTGACGGCAAGCTGGCGGTGGACTACTACGACCGCCAGTACGGTAACGACGAGACGACGGGATCCTCGGACTTCAGCCTGTCCGGGAGCGACGATCTGACCCACTTCGGCCAGATCCGCCTGACGTCGAGTTCGATGCCGGCGCCGACGCAGTTCTATGGTACGAACGGAGGCCTCTTCTACGGCGACTACGTCTGGCTCTCCGCGTCCGACAAGGCATACGCGATCTGGTCCGACACCCGTGAGCCGGACCTGTTCGTGTGCCCCGGCACCGCCAAACCCGGCGTTCCGCCGGCGCTGTGTACCGCCAACGAGTCCAACGGCCAGCAGGCCAACGACGAGGAGACGTTCATGGCGACGGTGAACGTCCCGACAGGCAACGGCCACGGACACTAGACAGGCAATCTCGTGGGGCCCGGAGCGATCCGGGCCCCACGGGTGCCCCAGCGGCGCTAACCTCGACCCCGGTGCATCGCGGCATGGGAAATGCATTGACCCGATCCCACATCCGTCTCGCCGGCGCCCTTGCGCTGCTCGTGCTCCTCGGGGCCGCAGCCGCACTGGCCAGCGGCGCTCAAAACGCCCATCAGGCGCGGGCGTCGCTCACTCTGACCACCCGCAACCCCGTCACCGTCCGGGGAACCGGGTTCAAGCCCAGCGCTCGCGTCCGGGTCGCGCTGGTCGAGGGCGCGACGCTCGTCCGCCGGCCGCTCACCAACGCTCGGGGTGCGTTCACCACCACGTTCTCCGCGGGGATCGACCGGTGCAGCGCATGGTCGATCACCGCCTTCCAGCCGGGGCGGTCGCCGGTGGTCCTGCGGGCCGCCCAGCCCGAGTGCGCGCCGGCATCGACGCCCTGAGCCTCCACAAATCCTGCAAACGCGGGTTAAGTTCCGGCAGCGTGGAGACGATGAGAGCGTCATGGCACGCCCGGTCCTCGTCATCGACGACCACGAGCTCAACCGCAAGCTGCTCGAGCGGCTGCTCGAGCTCGACGGCCACCAGGTCCGGTGCGCCGAGTCGCTGGCCGCCGCGGAGCGGGCGATCGCCGATCAGGAACCGGCGGTCATCGTGATCGATCTGAACCTCCCCGACGGCAGCGGTCTGGACCTCACCCGGCGCCTGAAGTCCCAGCCCCGGACGGCGGCGATCCGGATCGTCGCGTGCACCGCCGCGGTGATGCCGGCCGACGAGGACCTCGCGCGCGAGGCCGGCTGCGACGCGTTTGTGGCCAAGCCGATCGACCTGCATCGCTTCTCCGCGGTCATCTCCTCGATGATGGCCTAGGTACCCTTCGCCGTCCAGGCGATGGAGTTCGGGTTCTCAGACCGCTGCACCGAGCTGCGCGAGCGACTGCTCGCGTTCATGGACGAGCACGTCTATCCCGCCGAGTCGGTCTACCACGAGCAGCTCGTCGCCTCGGGCCATCCGCACGCCCACCCGCCTGTGATGGAGGAGCTCAAGGAACGCGCGCGGGAACTCGGGCTGTGGAACCTGTTCCTCCCGCACCCGAGCGAGGAGGCCGCCGCGCCCGGGCTCAGCAACGTCGAGTACGCGCCGCTGGCCGAGATCATGGGCCGGAGCCACATCGCCCCAGAGGCGTGCAACTGCGCCGCCCCCGACACCGGCAACATGGAGGTGCTCAACCTGTTCGGCACCCACGAGCAGAAGGAGCGCTGGCTGCGGCCGCTGCTCGACGGGGAGATCCGCTCGGCGTTCGTGATGACCGAGCCGGACGTGGCCAGCTCGGATGCGACCAACATCGAGTTGCGCATCGAGCGCGACGGCGACGATTACGTGCTGAACGGCCGCAAGTGGTGGGCGTCGGGCGCGATGCGCGAGCGCTGCAAGATCCTGATCGTGATGGGCAAGACAGATCCCGCCGGTCCGCCGTTCAAGCAGCAGTCGATGATCCTCGTGCCCAAGGACACGCCCGGCGTGACGATCCTGCGCAACCTGCCGGTGTTCGGCTACGTCGACCAGGAGGGCCACGCCGAGATCCTGTTCGAGGACGCGCGCGTGCCCGCCGCCAACCTGATCAGCGAGGCGGGGCACGGCTTCCTGATCGCCCAGGCCCGGCTCGGGCCCGGCCGCATCCACCACTGCATGCGCACGATCGGCGCGGCCGAGCGCGCGCTCGAGCTCATGTGCAAGCGGGCATCCGAGCGCGTCACGTTCGGCCAGCCCGTGGCCGAGCGCGCCAACATCCAGGACTGGATCGCCGAGTCGCGGATTGAGATCGACATGGCGCGGCTGCTCACGTTCAAGGCCGCCTGGCTGATGGACACTGTCGGCAACAAGCACGCCCGCACCGAGATCGCCGCGATCAAGGTCGCCGCCCCGAACGTGGCTCTCAAAGTGCTCGACCGCGCAATCCAGGTCCACGGCGGCGGCGGCGTCTCGGACGACTTCCCGCTGGCGACGATGTACGCGCACCTGCGCACGCTGCGCCTCGCCGACGGTCCGGACGAGGTGCACAAGCGCTCAATCGCCCGCGGCGAGTTGCGCCGGGTGGCGACCCCGGAGCCGGTGGCCGACTAGCGCCGGCGCGCGGCCGCGAAGGTGACGAGGGCGGCGGTCCAGAGCCCGGCGGACAGAGCCAGGCGCTCGGCCAGCGCCGCCCGCTGAACCGCGAACACCGCGATGCCGCACGCGAGCAGCACGATTCCGATCAGGGCGACGTCGTTGCGCTTGGTCGTGCTCACGGTCAGAGCAAGCATCGGCATGTGCGTCCTGTTGCTTGACCGCTGATTCTTGACGGCCGATACGGACTGGACAGATGGGACCGGAAGTGCCGCTACGTCGCAACCGCGACTACATGCTCGTATGGGCGGGGCAAGGCGTGTCCGAACTCGGCTCGCAGGTCTCGACCGTGGCGTACCCGCTGCTCGTGCTTGCGCTCACCCACTCGCCGGCCAAGGCCGGCGTGGTCGGTTTGGCCGCGACCCTCCCACTTCCCCTGCTGGCGCTGCCCGCCGGGATGCTGGCCGATCACTTCGACCGCAAGCGCCTGATGCTCATGTGCGACGCGATCCGTGCCCTTGCGCTCGCGGCGCTCACCATCGCGGTGTTCAGCGGGAGCGTGTCCTACGGCGTGGTCGCCGCCGTGGCCTTCCTGGACGGCTCGCTCCTCACCGTGTCGTTCGTCACCGAACGGGGTGTGCTGCGCCGGCTGGTCGCGCCGGAGCAGTTATCGGCGGCCGTAGCGCAGAACGAATCGGTGTTCTACGCCTCGAGCATCGTCGGACCGCCGGTCGGCGGGCTGCTGTTCGCGATCTCGCGCGCGCTCCCGTTCCTGGCCGACGCAGCCTCCTATGCCTTCTCGGCCACGGCGACGCTGCTGACGCGCACGCGGTTCCAGCCCGACCGGCCCGAAGCACGGGGCAGCCTGGTGGCCGAGTTCACCTCGGGGCTGCGCTGGCTGTGGCGCCAGCCGCTGCTGCGAACCTGCTCGCTCCTGGGCGCCGTCAGCAACCCGACCTACCGCGCCCTGTACCTGCTGCTGGTCGTGCTGGCCAAGCGCCACGGCGCCTCGTCGGACCTGGTCGGAGTGATGTTCGCGATGATCGCCGCCGGTGGGCTGCTCGGCGGGCTGGTGGCGAGCTCTCGGTTCGCCGCTCGAATCTCGGTGCGCACCGCGGTCCGCCTCGACGCCTGGACCTGCGCGCTGCTCATGCCATTGCTACTGATCGCCCAGGGGACGCTGTTCACCGCGCTGCTCGTCGCGCTGATCGAGATCCCGGCGCCGCTGTTCAACTCGACGGTCGAAGGCCTCCGGGGAACCTTGGCTCCCGAGCACATGCAGGGACGGGTCCACGCCGCCGCGGGCACGCTGTCTCAGTCGCTCGGGTGGGCGGGGCCGCTCCTGATCGGCGTCGCGCTCGAGCAGTTCTCGAGCGACGCCTGCATCCTCCTGCTGTGCGGCTGGTCGCTGCTGGCCGCGCTCGCGTCCTGGCTGAGCCCCAGCCTGCGACGCGCCGCGGCGCCGGCCGGGTAGTCTCGCGCCGGTGGCGGATCTCGAAGGCAGGACGTTCCTGGTCACCGGGGCCAATACCGGGATCGGCAAGGAGACGGCACGGGCCCTGGCCGCGCGGGACGCTCGCGTGTTCATCGCCTGCCGCTCGCAGGAGAGCGGGCAGGGCGCGATCGACGAAATCGCCGGCGAGACCGGCAACCGCTCGATGGAACTGCTGTCGCTGGATCTCGGAGATCTCGATTCGGTGACGGCGTGCGCCGATGCGTTCCTCGCCACCGGCGAGCCGCTGCACGGACTGATCAACAACGCAGGCGTGGCCGGCGCGCGCGGGATGACGGCGAGCGGTTTCGAGCGGGCGTTCGGCACCAATCACGTCGGGCCGTTCCTGCTCACCAGCCTGCTGCTCGACCGGCTCAGGGCCAGCGCGCCGGCGCGGATCGTCAACGTCTCGAGCATCGCCCACTACGACCCTCCGGGGATCGATTGGGACGCGGTCCGCCGCCCCACCCGGTCGGTCACCGGGATGCGCGAGTACTCGGTCTCCAAGCTGGCCAACGTGCTGCACGCCCAGGAGCTGGCGCGCCAGCTCGACGGCAGTGGGGTGACTACGTACGCCCTTCACCCCGGAGTGATCGCATCCGACATCTGGCGGCGCGTCCCGTGGCCGGTCAGGACGCTGATGAAGCGCCGGATGGACACGCCCGAGTGCGGCGCGCGCACGCCGGTGTATTGCGCCACCGCCCCTGAGGTGGCCGGCGAAAGCGGCCAGTACTACGACGATTGCCGGCGCAGGGAGCCGGCGGCCGCGGCCACCGCCGCGCTGGGCGCCGAGCTCTGGCGCCGCAGCAGCGAGTGGACGGCCGCCGGCGCGTAGACCGCCACGACCTGGATCGCCAACGCCACCGCCGTGGCGGCGGCGAACGCCGCGGCGACGCCGTCGGGAACGATCAGCAGCGCGATCAGCTGGCAGAAGATCACGAACGACGCCATCCCGGCCAGCATCCCGCGCAGCAGCCCGATCGCCGCCGTGGCGCCGGCTTCCCGATGGGTGAACACGGCCAGCACACACGCGAGCACGGGCAACGCGGCGAGCATGCCGCCGGCCAGTGGCCCGAGCGCGCCGGCCGCGGCCGCGAGCGCCGCCACCAGCACCGCCGCAGTCGCCGTCCGGAGCGGGAGGCTGCCGCGCCGCGGCAACGCGGGTGGCGCCGGTTCGGATGAGGGCGCCGGCAACACGCGCCACGCCACCGTCAGCGCCACCGCCGCGATGATGAGTCCCGCCGGCGAGCCCGCGCCGCCGGCGAGCACACCGACCGCCAGCGCGGCCAGCGCCGCGGCTGCCCAGCCGGCGACGAGGCTGGCGCGCCACCCGCGCCGGCGCGCGACCCGCCCGTACGCCACCGCGAACGCGGCCAGCGAGGCCAGGCCGAGGAGCGTCCCGTTGGCCGCCCGGGCGGCGAACCGCTCGCCGTGCGCCAGCGCGACGATCAGCAGCACCGGGCCGACGATGGCCGGAAACGCGCTCACCACCCCGCCCACGCGCTCGCCGTAGCGCCGGGCGGCGAGGGTCGCGATCGCCACCAGCGCCGGCGCAACGAGAAGCTCCACCGCCGTACTGAACACGACGGCGGAGCTTAGTGCCCGCGGGCGGCGCGTTCGCGCTGCGCCCACCGCTCAGCCCACGCGTCCAGCGGCGGGTAGAGCTCGAGCAGCCGGCGTCCCTCCGGCGTCAGCGCGTAGCCGGCGTCGCCTGCGTCGACGATCCCGGCCTCGCGCAGCTCGGCCAGGCGGTGACTCAGCACCGAGGAGCTGATCGCGCCACCCCGCGCCTGCAACTGGCGAAACGACAGCGGCCCGTCGCGCAACTCCCAGATCACCGCCAGGGCCCAGCGGCGGCCGAGCAGGTCGAGCAGGGCCATGATCGGGCGGCCGGTCTCGGACCCGCGGACGGGCTTGCCTGGTCTCGGAATGTTGGTCATGAATCGCCCTTGCGCTTTCCTTTTCGAAGCGCTACGCTTTTCGAAGCATGACTATTACACAACCACGTATCCCACCGCTAGAGCCTCCCTACGACCCGGCCACCGAGGAGACGCTCCTCAAGTGGATGCCGCCCGGGAGCGGAGCCCCGCCGCTCAAGCTGTTCCGCACGCTGCTCGTGCATGACTCGCTGATGTCACGAATGCGGCCGCTCGGCGCCGCCATCCTCGCGCACGGGTTGCTCGAGCCGCGTGTCCGCGAGCTGATGATCCTGCGCACCAGCGCCCGCTGCGGCGCGGAGTACGAGTGGGGCGTCCACGCCGCGTTCTGGGCGGGCCGCGTCGGCCTGGGCGACGAGGAACTCGCCGCGACCGTCGATGGCGGCCCTGAGGATCCCGTCTGGTCCGAGGCCGACCGCGCGGTGATCCGCCTGGCCGACGAGCTGCACGGCACCGCCGGCGTCTCGGACGACGCCTACGCGGCGCTCGAGCGCCACTTCACCGCGCCCGAGATCCTCGAGCTGACGATCACGGCGGGCTGGTACCACACGATCGCTTTCGTGATCAACACCGCCCGCATCCAGCCCGAGCCCTGGGCGGCGCGCTACCCGGGGGCGTGACCGTTTTCCGGCAATACGCCGGCTACTGGCCGGCGCCGAGGACCCGGCGCGTCTCGCGCGCGATCTGCACGTCCTCGCGCGCGTGAAGGACGACGGTTCGCACCGAGGCACCAGTGGCTGTGATCTCGACGTCACCGTCAGCGCCGGCGGTGCGCCCACCATCGACGGCGACACCCAAGAACCCCAGCCCCTGCGCGGCGCGACCCCGGATCTCGGGCGAGCGCTCCCCCACGCCACCGGTGAACACCAGCACGTCGAGCCCACCCAGCGCGGCGGTCATCGCCGCGATGCCGGCGCGCAGACGGTGGAGGTAGACCTCGAGCGCCACGCCGGCCGCAGGATCGCCAGACCCCGCGCGCTCCAGGACCGACCGCATGTCGGCCGTCCCGGCCAGCCCGAGGAGCCCCGACCGATGCTCGAGCGCCTCCCCGAGCTCGGCCGTGGTCAGCCCCTCGCGCTCGAGCAGCCACAGCAGCAGCCCCGGGTCGACGCTCCCCGACCGGGTCGCCATCACGAGGCCCTCGAGCGGCGTGAACCCCATCGTGGTGTCGACCGAGCGCCCGCCGGCGATCGCGCACAGCGATGCGCCCGCGCCCAGGTGACAGGACACGATCCGAAGCTCAGCCCCCGGCACACCCAGGATCGACGGCGCGTGGTGCGCCACCCAGGCGTGCGAGAGCCCGTGGAACCCATAGCGACGAACCCCCCACCGCGAGGTCCAGGCGTCGGGCAGGGCGTAGGTGAACGCGGCGGCGGGCAGGGTCGAGTGAAACGCGGTGTCGAAGCACGCCACCGCCGGCAGCCCGGGCAGCGCGGCGGAGACCGCGTCCAGCGCCGCCAGCGACTTCGGCTGGTGCAGCGGCGCGAGGTCGACCAGCCCGCGGAGCGCCGCCTCGACCGACGCGTCGATCCGCACCGGCTCGCGGAACTGCGCGCCGCCGTGCACGATCCGGTGCCCGACCGCGTCCGCCGCGTCCAACCCCTGGCCGAGCGCCGCACGCAGCGCGGTTGGGTCGACCCGAGCCTGCAAGGCCTCCAGCTCCTCGGAAGCCAGCGTTTCGTCGCGCGGTCCGAGGAGCGACAGCTTGACGCTGCTCGACCCCGCGTTGACGACGAGCACGCGCAACCGGCGTCTACATATCGGCCGACGTGTCCGAACGGTGAGGGGGCGGCGGCGTGAGATGCCGCGAGTCCGGCCAGGTCCAGTCGCGGACCTCGGGCAGGTCGTCTCCGTACTCGCGCGTGTAGGCCCGGGCACGAATCCGCGCGTCGTCCATGTCCTGGCGCAGGTGCGCGGCGCGCTCCCCCAGGCCGGGCACCCGATCGATCACGTCCATGACCAGGTGAAAGCGGTCGAGGTCGTTGAGCATCACCATGTCGAACGGCGTCGTGGTGGTGCCTTCCTCCTTGTAGCCGCGCACGTGGAGATTCCCATGGTTTCTCCGGCTGTAGGTCAACCGGTGGATCAGCAGCGGATACCCGTGGTAGGCGAAGATGATCGGGCGCGTGGAGGTGAACAGCGCATCGAACTCCGCCTCCGATAGGCCGTGCGGGTGCTCTGAGTCGGGCAGCAAGCGCGTGAGGTCGACGACGTTCACCACGCGCACCTTCAGCTCGGGAATCCGCGCGCGCAGGATTGAGGTCGCCGCCAGCGCCTCGAGCGTCGGCACGTCTCCGGCACACGCCATCACCACGTCGGGCTCCAGGCCGGCGTCGTTGGACGCCCACTCCCAGATCCCGATCCCGCGCGTGCAGTGGTTGACCGCCTGGTCCATCGTCAGGTAGTCGAGCGCCGGCTGCTTGCCCGCGACGACCACGTTGACGTAGTGGCGACTGCGCAGGCAGTGGTCGGCCACCGACAGCAGGCAGTTGGCGTCGGGCGGTAGGTACACGCGGATGATGTCGGGCGACTTGTTCATCACGTGGTCGATGAACCCCGGGTCCTGGTGGGAGAAGCCGTTGTGGTCCTGGCGCCACACGTGGCTGGACAGCAGATAGTTCAACGAGGGGATCGGCCGCCGCCACGGGATCTTGCGCGTGGTCTTCAGCCACTTGGCGTGCTGGTTGAACATCGAGTCGACGATGTGGATGAACGCCTCGTAGCAGTTGAACAGACCGTGGCGCCCGGTCAGCGTGTAGCCCTCGAGCCAGCCCTGGCACAGATGCTCGGAGAGCACCTCGGTCACCCGACCCTCGGGCGCGAGAAACTCGTCGGTGGGCAGGCGCTCGGCCTCCCACTGGCGGTTGGTCGCCTCGAACACCGCGTTCAGCCGGTTCGAGAGCGTTTCGTCGGGCCCCACGATCCGGAACCGGTCGGGGTTGGCCTTGGTCACGTCGCGCAGCCAGCCGCCCAGCACTCGCGTCGCCTCGCTGGTGGTCGTCCCGGGGGCGGGGACCTCGACCGCGTAGTCGCGGAAGGCGGGCAGCTCGAGGACACGCGTGAGCAGCCCACCGTTGGCGTGCGGGTTGGCGCTCATGCGCAGCTCGCCCTCGGGCGCGAGCGCCGTGATCTCGGGCACCACGGCGCCGCCCTCGTCGAACAGCTCCTCCGGACGGTAGGACCGCAGCCACTCCTCGAGCAGCGCCAGATGCCCCGGGTTGGTGCGGACCTCGGCGAACGGGACCTGATGCGCGCGCCAGGTCCCCTCCGCGGGCCGCCCGTCGACCTCCTTAGGGCCGGTCCATCCTTTCGGCGAGCGCAGCACGATCATCGGCCATCGCGGTCGTTCCGCCTCCGCGCCGCCGGCCCGGGCCCGATTCTGGATGGCAGCGATCTCGTCGAGCACCTCGTCGAGCATCGCCGCCATCAGCCCGTGCATCTCGTCGGGATCCGATCCCTCGACGAACCGCGGCGCGTACCCGTAGCCCTCGAGCAGCGCCCGCAGCTCCTCGCCGGGGATCCGCGCCAGCACCGTCGGGTTGGCGATCTTGTAGCCGTTCAGGTGGAGGACCGGCAGCACCGCGCCGTCGCGCGCCGGGTTCAGGAACTTGTTCGAGTGCCAGCTCGCGGCGAGCGGTCCGGTCTCGGCCTCACCGTCGCCGACGACGCACAGCGCGAGCAGATCCGGGTTGTCGAGCACCGCGCCGTAGGCGTGCACGAGCGAGTACCCCAGCTCGCCGCCTTCGTGGATCGACCCCGGGGTCTCGGGCGCCACGTGACTGGGGATCCCGCCCGGAAACGAGAACTGGCGAAACAGCCGGCGCAGGCCCTCGACGTCGTGCCCGATGTGGGGATAGACCTCCGTGTAGGTCCCGTCCAGATACGCGCTCGCGACCAGCCCGGGGCCGCCGTGGCCCGGACCGGTGACATAGATCGTGCTGAGGCCCCGCGCGCGGATCGCCCGGTTCATGTGCACGTAGATGAAGTTCAGGCCGGGGGTCGTCCCCCAGTGCCCGAGCAGGCGCGGCTTGATGTGCTCGGGCAGGAGCGGCTCGCGCAGGAGCGGATTGGCGAGCAGGTAGATCTGACCGACCGACAGGTAGTTGGCGGCGCGCCACCACGTGTTCAGCGCGTCCCGTTCTCCAGCGGACAGATACTCGGCGCGGCTGGCGGTTTCGGTCGTCATGGCCACCTACCTTCCCGACGATCTTAACCGCACACGCCCCGGTCGGATTGTCACCGCCTTGTGAACTCGATCGCGTCGTTAGCCGCGGCACCGAGGGGGTAAGGGTTACGAGGCCCGGTCTTGAAGGTTTCAGCGGCTCGGCCGGGCCGCAAAGGCGCGAGGAAGGCGGGGCGCCTGGTCGGCGTGTCGCCGGCCTCGCGCCGCTAGATCCTCAGGACGGGGTTCCGCGCAGGTGCTCGGCGTGTACCCACTGGAGCGCCGCGGACCTTCGTCAGGCAATAGATTGCCGCCTATGCGCTACGTACACACCTGCGTCCGCGTCCGCGATCCCGAGGCTTCGATGCGCTTCTACCAATCGCTCGGGTTCGAGCGCCGCGGCCGGCTCAACTTCGAGACCGCCTACAACATCTACATGGGCCTCCCGGGGGACGGCGACACGCTCGAACTCACCGTCAACCGCGGCCGGACCGAGCCTTACGACATCGGCGACGGCTACAACCACATGGCCCTGGTCGTCGAGGACCTCGACGCGCTGCTCGCCAGCCTCGCGACGACCGGCGTCGAGCCCGAGCGTCCGCCCTACGCGCCCGGCGGCCGTCCCGAGGTCGGCCGCATCTGCTTCGTCCAGGACCCGGACGGCTACCGGATCGAGCTGATCGACAAGACCTTCCCCACCCCGCAGGACCCCGAAGACTGATCGTTCGGGCCTCCGTCCAACCTGCTTTACATGCCAATCGCCGACGAACCCGACGACCGTGGCAGGTTGAGCACGCCCCGCATGCGGAACATGCCACGGCCGCGTCGGTCGGCCACGAATGGCAGGTTGCGCATGGATCGCGCCGGTTACCGCGGGCACCTGTGGGTCCGCCGGACCCGACCGGACGGGCCCGGACCGGCCCCACGGACGCCGCCGCAGGCGGCCCACTAATCCCAGAACCGCCCCTCCCCCGCGGGAGTAGAGTCCGACCCACACCGTCCGAGAGGAGAGGGCATGTACGAGAAGGGTGGCGAGAAGTACTTCGTCGTCGACAGCCATCAGCACTTCTGGGACGCGAGTCCCGCGAACTGGGTCAAGGGGCAGGAGCAGTACGCGAAGGGGTGGATCGAGTGCTTCCACGCGTACATGGGCCTCGGTCCGGCTGACACGCACTGGCCGCTCGACAAGTTCCAGAAGTACTCCGAGGAGGACTACGTCCACGACGTGTTCGAGGAGGGCCACGTCGACGTCGGAATCCTCCAGTCCACGTACCTGAAGTCCTGGTACACCGACGGCTTCAACACCGCCGAGCGCAACGCGAGCCTGGCCGAGAAGTACCCCGACCGCCTGATCGTCAACGGCCGCTTTGACCCCCGCGAGGGCGAGGCGGGGCTGAAGCAACTCGAGGAGGACGCCAAGCGCTACAACCTCAAGGGCGTCAAGGTGTACACGGCCGAGTGGCACAACGGGTCGCGCGGCTGGAAGCTGACCGATCCCGCCGCGCAGATGTTCCTCGACAAGTGCAAAGAGCTCGGGATCAAGAACGTCCACGCCCACAAGGGCCCGACGATCTGGCCGCTCGACAAGGACGCGTTCGACGTGAAGGACATCGACGTCGCCGCGACGAGCAACCCCGAGCTGAACTTCATCGTCGAGCACGTGGGACTCCCGCGCATCGAGGACTTCTGCTTCATGGCGACCCAGGAGCCCAACGTGTACGCGGGCCTGGCCGTCGTGATCGGTGGGCTGATGCACGCCCGCCCGCGGTTCTTCGCCAAGGTGATGGGCGAGCTGCTGTTCTGGGTCGGCGAGGACAAGATGCTGTTCGGCTCGGACTACGCGATCTGGGAGCCGAAGTGGCAGGTCGAGGGCTTCGTCGACTGGACCATGCCCACCACGGAGGAGTTCAGCGACTACGGGCCCGTCACGACCGCGACCAAGAAGAAGATCATGGGGCTGAACGCGGCCAAGCTGTACGACATCGAGGTCCCGGCTGAGCTCCAGCTCCAAAACGGCGGCACGCCGGCGGCGAAGGAGGACGCGCAGCTGGTCGAGACGGCATGACCACCCGCGCGGGCGTGATGGACGCGCTCGCCGAGGTCTACGACCCGGAGCTGGATGAGCCGATCACCCGGCTCGGGTTCGTGACGTGCTGCGAGGTCAGCCCCGACGGTGACATCGACGTCGCGCTGCGGCTGCCCACGCCGCAGTGCGCGCCCAATTTCGCGTTCCTGATGGCGGCTGATGCGCGCGCCGCGGTCGGTCGCCTGCCCGACGTAAGGCGGGTGACGATCCGTCTCGAGGATCACTACACCGGCGCTGAGATCAACGCCGCGATCGGCCGCGGCGAGGGCTTCAGTGGCGCGTTTCCCGGCGAGACCACCGACGACGATCTCGCCGGCCTGCGCGATCTGTTCCTTCGGAAGGCACTCGTCGGGCGCCAGTCGCGGATCTGCGAGTCGCTCCTGCGAAGCGGCGCGACCCCGACCGAGATCGCCGCGACACGCCTCGCCGACCTGCCCGACGTGCCCGACACCCGGCGCTGCATCGCGCTGCGCCGGTACCTCGGCCTACCGCATGATCCCGAAGCATCCGCGTTCATCCTGCCGACCGGCGAGCCGGTCACCGCGCCCGAGCTCACCCGCTGGCTGCGCACGGCGCGGCTGATGCGCCTGAGCCTCGAAGTGAACGGCGGCATCTGCCGGTCGCTCCTGCGGGTGCACCGGGGCATCGAGATCGACGATCCCGAGGAGGCGCCGGTGGTGAAGGCTGCGCCGGGTTAGGCGGCGCGCTGCTCAGGCAGCAACGCGGGATCCCACGGGATGTCCTCGAGGCGATCGGGGCAGGTGCCCACCGGGGCGGCGCGCACGAGCTCGAAGGCGGACCGGATCTTGTCCGGGAGGAACTCCAGCAGGCGCAGGTTGCGGCAGTTCTCGACGGCGATCCGGACCGTCGACATGCCCATCACGCCGGGGCCGCGCTGCATCCCGGTGACCTCGTAGAGGTCGATCCCGTCGGTGATGTACGCCCCCACCTGCATGCGCGGGTCCCGCTCGATCACGGCACGCCTCTACCCGCTAATCGCGAGCTCAACACGCGCGCGTGGTCAACGATTGGCAGCTTTTGATGATTAATTTTCCGGGGCGGGCGAGCGACCCGGCACGCCATCGAGCCGCGGGGCGCGTCAGTCGGCGGAAGTCAGCGTGTAGCGCACCGTCTGGACCCGGATCAGGCCGTCGCGGAACATGAACGTGTCGATCCCGTCCTCGGCCTTGGTCGTCGAGGATCGTGCCTTCCACTCGAGCAGCATCGCGTCGTCCTCGAACAGCGTCGTGGAGATCTCCCAGTCGGCGCTGGGGAGGTCGGACAGCAGCTTCTCGAATCCCTTCCGGACGCCGTCCTTCCCGCGCAGAATCCCGGCCGGCGTGATGAAGATTGCGTCGTCGGAGTAGTCGCTGACGATTGCGTCCAGGTCCCCCGCCACCAGCGCCTCGCCGTGGTGCGCGAAGACCTCCTGCGGCGTCCGCGTCGTGGTTGCCTCCATCGCTCCTCCTTCGTCCGTTGTGGATCCGCGAGCCTAACGCACCCCGGCAACCCGCTCAGGCGCTGGGCGCCACGCGGCACTCCCGCCCGAGCTTCTGACCGAAGGTGTTCTCGACCGCCGAGCCGCCCTGGATCAGCATCGCCAGCGTCTGGGGACTCATCCGGCCCGCCTTGTCCAGCACGCACTGCGCGAACGCCGGCGGGACGTGGCGGCGCTGCAAGGTGGCGCGGATGCCGCTCAGGAACAGCTTGCGGTACTCCTCGAACACTCCGGGCTGCTGTACGCAACCGAGCGCGATCCGCTGGCCGAGCCGCACCGCGTAGGACTCGTCGCCGGTCGCGCCCTTGCGTAGCGCCGCGGCCAGCTGCGCGGGGGTCAGCTCGTCGACGCCGGCGATCATGCAGTGGGTGAACTTCGGCGGGGTCGACGACGGCAGGTTGCCGGCCACCGAGGCGGCGATCGCGCCGCGCATCCAGGACACGCCCTTGCCCTGCTCGACGCAGCGCGCGAGCAGCGGGTCGGCCACCGGCCGGTCGGTCTGCGCGGTGACGAGCCGCCGCAGGCTGGGCAGCGAGAGCGCGCTCGCCTGCTGGACGACGCACTCGTCGAGGTCGCGGGCGCCGGCCACCGGGGAGCTCGGCGCCTCGAGGCTCGAGCGCAGCGCTGACTGGAGGCGCGTGCGCTCGGGACTCACGGCCGACGTCCGCGTCGTGGTTGTGGTCGAGCCGGCGCCTCCACCGCAGGCGCCCAGCCCGAGCAACCCGAGCACGATCACGACCCCGAAATGCCTCACCGCCTCACCCTCTACCCACGAACGGCATCCCGGTGGCCATCACGGTCATGAACAGCACGTTCGCGCTCAGCGGCAGGCTCGCCATGTACAGGACGGCGTCGGCGACGTGCTCGGCCGACATCGTCGGCTCGGCCGCGATCGACCCGTCGGCCTGCAGCGCGCCCGCCTCGATCTGCTGGGTCAGCTCGGTCGCCGCGTTACCGATGTCGATCTGACCGCAGGCGATGTTGTGGGCCCGCCCCTCGAGCGCCAGCGCCTTGGTCAGCCCGGTGATGCCGTGCTTGGAGGCGGTGTAGGCGACGGCGTTCGGGCGCGGCGTGTGCGCGGAGATCGAGCCGTTGTTGATGATCCGCCCGCCGCTCGGGCGCTGGCGGAGCATCTGCCGGAAGGCGGCGCGGGCGCACAGGAACGACCCGGTCAGGTTGACCGCCAGCGTGCTCGCCCACCCGTCGTCGGAGTATTCCTGGATCGGCGCCGGCGGGCCGAACGCGCCGGCGTTGTTGACCAGCAGATCGAGCCGGCCGGCGCGTCGCACCACCGCGTCGAACAGGGCCTCCACGCCGGGCGGGTCGGTCACATCGGCGGGCACCGCGAACGAGCCGGACTCGGCCGGCAGCTCCGACAACGTGGCCTCGAGCGGCTCGCTGCGCCGGCCCGACACCACGACCACGTACCCGGCGCCGGCCAGACGGCGCGCGACCGCCCGACCGATCCCCGTGCCGCCGCCGGTGACGAGCGTGACCGGTGCGAAGACGTGCTCGGGCGTGCTCACGCCGGAGATTCTCGGTTATCGTCGCCGTCGCCGTGGATCACAAGGCCCTGCCAAGCACCGTGGTCGGAAGCTATCCGCAGCCGGAGTGGCTGATCGATCGCGACGCGCTCGGCTCGCATTCGGTCCCGCGCGTGCGCGCGAGCCACGCCTGGCGGGTGCCCGAGGCGTTCCTGTCCGAGGCGCAGGATGACGCGACGATCGTCGCGATCCGCGACATGGAACGCGCGGGGATCGACACCATCACCGACGGCGAGATCCGCCGCGAGAGCTACTCGAACCGGTTCGCTACGGCACTCGACGGCGTCGACGCCGACGCGCCGGCCACGATCCTGACCCGCACGGGCGAGACCAGGACCGTGCCGAGGATCGTCTCCCCCGTGCGCTGGCGCGGCCCGGTCGAAGTGCGCGACGTCGAATTCCTGCGCGCGAACACCGACCGCACGATCAAGATCACCCTCCCCGGCCCGTTCACGATGGCCCAGCAGGCGAGGAACGAGGCCTACGACGATCTCGACGAGCTGGTGATGGATCTGGCTGCGGCGGTCAACGCCGAGGCGCACGCGCTCGAGCGCGCCGGCGCCGATGTGATCCAGCTGGACGAGCCCTGGTTTCGCAACGATCCCGCGGCGGCCCGCCGGATCGCCGTGCGCGCGGTCGATCGCGCCCTGGAGGGGCTGTCGGTGACCACCGCCGTGCACCTATGCTTCGGCTACGCGGCGCTCGTGGGTGAGAAGAGCGCCAACCGCTACGACTTCCTGGGCGAGCTGAGCGACACCGTGGCCGACCAGATCTCGGTCGAGGCGGCCCAGCCGCGGCTCGACCTGGGCCAGCTGTCCGATCTGGCGCCCAAGGTGATCGTCCTCGGCGTGCTCGACCTCGGCGACTCCCAGGTCGAGAGCCCGCAGACCGTCGCCGAGCGGATCCGCGCCGCGCTCGCGCACGTGCCTCTCGAGCGTCTCGTCCCCGCCCCGGATTGCGGCATGAAGTACCTCCCCCGCGCCCTCGCCTTCGCCAAGCTCCAGACCCTGAGCGCCGGCGCGGCCCGCGTCCGGGCCGAGTTCTAGATCGCGCCGCGCAGGATCTCGATGTACCGGGCGGCGGAGCGCTTCACGACCCCTTCGCCGTCGTCGTCGATGACCGGGTCCCACCACCCGCCGTAGATCTGCTGGTAGCGGTACGGGGCCAGCGCGTCCACGACGCCGCGGACCTCGCGCTCGGGGAGCGGCAGCCGGTTGGGCGCGCTCCAGATGAACGACACCCGATCGCCGCCGGAGGTCACGAACAGCGTGTCCCCCACGAACAGCGCGCCGTTCCCGCCGGAGCCGGCCGCCCAATGCACCACGGCGCTGCCCGGGAAGTGCCCGCCGCACTGGACTAGGGTCACGCCGGGCAGCACCTCGAGCGACCCCGACCAGCCCCGCACCGCCTTATCGGGTCGCGTCATCCACGGCCGGTCGACCTCCGCCAGCACGATCTCGGCACTGAAGGCGTGGCTCCACTCGACGATCGCGCCGTACATGTGTGGGTGGCTCGAGCTGACCGCGGCGAGTCCGCCGAGGTTACGCACCGCGTCGATCCCCGCCTCGTCGACGAACGCCGGCGGGTCCCACAGCAGGTTGCCCTCGCGCGTGCGGACGAGCAGCGCGCGCTGGCCCACGCCGATCCCGGGGCGAACGCCGACCCCCGCCAGCTCGGGCTCGAGCTCGCGGACCTCGGTGCGGTAGCCCGCCTGCGCCAGCTCGCCCATCCGCTTCCACACCTGACCCGTCGGCGGGACGAACTGGCGCTCGTCCTCGCACAGCGGGCACCGCGCCGGCGGCTCGGGCGCCGGCGGGAAGTTCGCCCCGCAGGTCGGGCAAACCCAGATGTCCCGGTTCGTCGCCGGCATCCCGGAAGCATCGCACCGCTCGCCCGCGGGCGGCCGGACTCGACGCCTGCGCGCCAATTCAGACGGCCGCGGCCCCGGCCCCGAGTGCCGCGACCTCCGGCTGCCGCGGGAGCCCCAGGGTGCGCAGCGCGATCAGCGTCATCGCCACGGGGACCGTCGCGGGCCACACGGCGTGCGCCGGCGCGAACGCCAGGTTCGCCGCGGCGAACACGGTCACCAGCGCGGCCGCGCACCGCTGCCCGCGCTGCCCCGCGACGAACCCGCCCAGGACCGCGGCGAGCACCAGGTCCGGGTAGTCGAGCGAGACCCGGCCAAGCTGCGCGTGGGCGAACAGAGCGCCCGGGACGTGGCCGGCGGCCTGGGCGATATCGACCGCGGCCGGCTGCCCGATTCCGGCGGCCAGCAACCCGACGTCGACCGCGCACATGCAGGTGAAGCCGACGATGACCCAGCCGCAGGGGATCAGGCGCGCCAGCGCCGCGCCGACGGCCAGCGCGCCCAGCGCGGTGAGGATGGTTGAAGACAACTCGCCGCTCGGCCCGCCCGCGAACGCGGCCACCAGGCCGGCCGCGATCGCGAGGCCGACGAGCGCGACCCGAGGCCCCCTGACCACCGCGAGCACGGCCACGGCGGCCAGGGGCGGTGTCGCGAGCGCCGCGATCACGACCATGCCGAGCGCGAGCGACCGGGCACCGAGCGGCGCGAACGTCCCGACCACGATCGCGCCCGGCAGCGCCGCGGCCCAGGCGGGCGAGCGTAACCGGCGCAGGAACCCGAGGGCGTCCCCCCGGGGCAGGGCCACGAGCGCTCCTTGCAACAGGGCCGGCGCGATCGCGGCACCGATGGCGGCGGTGGTCATCCGGAGCGCGGGGCCCGGCGGCGGGACGACGGCGACATGGCTCTCGTCCCCTACCCGGGTCGCGCTAACAGGAACCTAACGCAACGCTAATAAACGAATAAACGCAGCGGTTGCCCGCGGACAACCGTGCGTCATGTGGCGCCGGCCGGGTCCGCCCCCGGCTCACGCGGGGTCCACCGCTCCTCGATCCGGCCGAAGTGCCACACCGCCAGCGCCACCGCCCAGGTGAGGACGAACAGGCCGACGATGACGAAGCCGAGCTCGTTCAGGTTGACGTTCTCTACCCACTGCCAGAACGAACCCTGCGCCCCGAGCTTCTCCGCGAACAGCCCGCCGAGCTCGACCGTCCCGATCAGCAGCGCGATCATCACCGACAGCCCGGTGATCGTGATGTTGTAGTAGAGCTTGCGGACCGGCTTCGAGAACGACCACTCGTAGGCGAAGTTCATGAACGAGCCGTCGATCGTGTCGAGCAGGCTCATCCCGGCCGCGAACAGGATCGGCAGGCACAGGATCGCGTAGAACGGCAACCCGGCGCCCGCCGCGCCGGCGGCCAGGAACAGGAGCGCGACCTCGCTGGCGGTGTCGAACCCGATCCCGAACAGCAGGCCGATCGGATACATGTGCCAGGGCTTGGTGATGGTCCGCGTGAACCGCCCGAACACGCGGGTCATCAGTCCCCGCGAGTCGAGCTGGTGCTCGAGCTCCGCCTCGCTGAAGCGCCCGGTCCGCAGCTCGCGCGAGACGCGCACGATCCCGACCAGGATCACGACGTTCAAGGCCGCGATCACGTACAGGAACGTGCCCGACACGCTGGTGCCGATCCAGCCCGTGACGCTGTGCAGGGTCGAGCCGTCATGCTGGACCGGGCCGCTCAGCGCACGGATGCCGATCGCGAACAGGAACGACAGCGCGAACACCACCGAGGAGTGCCCGAGCGAGAACCAGAAGCCGACGCTGAGCGGCCGCTGGCGCTCGGCCATCAGCTTGCGCGTGGTGTTGTCGATGGCCGAGATGTGGTCCGCGTCGAGCGCGTGGCGCAGCCCGAGCGTGTAAGCGGTCAAGCCGAGCCCGATCGTGAAGCCACCGGACGGTCCGAGGTGGTAGTGATTTGGCGCCACCAGCACGATCAGGATGAAGAACCCGATCACGTGCAGGGCGATCACCGCGCCGGCCATCGCCGCCACCGCGCGCCACTCTCTCGGGCTCAGCTTCGCGCTCATGCCAGGCTCACCTCCGCCACCGCGCCGTCGGGCACATTGACCACGGGGCCCGGTGTCGACTCATCCTCCCACACCAGGTACTCGCCGGCCGGGAGGCTCCCGAACACCGCGGTCAGCCGCGTGCGCTCGTGGGACCGCCGCTCGTGCACGCCGGTGTGCACCCGGCGCTCGTCGTCGCCGGACTCCACGCGGCTGATCTCGATCTCCCGGCCACGGAAGCGCTCGCTCGGGTAGAGCACGAGCGCTCCGCAGCCGGCGCCGATGTCGAGGGCGACGCTCGCGCAGGCCGCAGCCGGCGCGAGCGTCCCGTGATAGTGGTGCGTCAACACGCTCTCCATGGCTCACAGCGCTCCGAGCGGCGCGGTCTGATACCCGCCCTGCGGGGTCCCGAGATACGGGAACTGCGACAGGTAGCGCGTGTTGGCCTGGGTCAGCCCGTCGGTCACGACCGAGGCGGCCGCGTCCGGCGTGAACGTCTTGTCCACGAGCGGGATCGTCAGGCCGGCGATGGCCCGTAGCTCCACGCTGACCACGTCGTCGAACACGCGCCGTCCATTCGGGAACCCGGCCAGGTCGCCACCCAGGATCCCGAGCGCGCTCGGGTTGCTCGCCGGCGGGATGGCCAGGTTCAGCCTGAGCATGTCCGCCAGCGTCTTCCCGGTGAAGTTCTGGAAGCCGGGAATGATTCCGGACGGGATGCCGGTGAGCAGGATCGCCACGAGATCGGCCCGCGGCGCGGTGTACTTGGCCAGGTTGGGGAACACACCCGGGTACAGCGCCGGCAGCAGAGCGGCCAGCTCCGGGTGCTGGACGCCGGCGGCGAACCGCTTGTCGGCCGACGGCGGCGTGGCGTTCCACAGGTCCTTGAAGCCCATCCCCACCAGCACCTCGTTGAACAGCGGGTTCCCCAGGCGCGAGACCTGGAGCCACGCGCCCGCCTGGTGCTCGTTGCCCCAGTACCCGTCGTGGACCACCGCGGACTGCCGGCTAGCCGACGCCCACACGCCGACGACCGACGCCGACGAGTTCGGATCGCTCGGATTGACCCCGTGGCGGGTCAGGTCCTGCTTGGGCACCTTGAGCGCGATCGAGTGAACGCTGAAGTCGTTCGTCCCGTTGACCCCGCTCATCGCCTGGAGGCTCCCGCCGAGCACGTGCAGGTTCTGGAACGGACGCAGGTTGCCGAGGTCGAAGACCGACCCGAGGTCGACGTAGAAGCCCTCGAGCCGCTGACCGGCGAACACCGTCCGGCCGCCGCCGATGCCGTGTACGGCCTGGGCCGCCAGCGCGTCGTAGTTCGGCGTCGACAGCACGCCGACGTTGCACGGCGGGCAGGCCAGGTTGGTGGCGAGCACCTGGCGCCGGTCGCGAGCAATACGCGTGACCGAGTAGAACTGCTTGCGATTCCAGTTCGCGCTGGAAATCGAGTCGATCGGACCCGTGTTGTAGAGGAACGAATTCGGGTTGGCCACCTGCGTCTGGAACGCGAACTCGTAGATGATGTCCGCGTCCCCGTCGCCGTCGTTGTCGATGTTGATGCGGTACCGGACATCGGGACCGAACTCGAAGAAGTTCGGGCCGCCGAACGGCGCCTCGAGCGGCAGGTAGTTCGCGATGATGGTGACCGTGCTCGCGTCGTCGGGTGAGACGAACGCGTACGTGTCGGTGTTGTCGGCGACCGGATCGCGACTGATCGCCGGGGCCTCGCGATGGGATGACATTCCTAGCTCCTCACTTCGCCGCGCGGGCGATCCGCGCCGCGATCTTGCGGTCGTGCAGCTTGACCTGTCGCTCGCCGGCCATGACCGAGATCTCTCCGGTGCGCGGCTCGCGGATGTAAGCCACGATCGGACCCGATCCGGCCGCTGCCTTGGCGTCGGCCTGCTCGGCGATCAGCGCGCCGGCGACGGTGACACCTGCGGCCGCGGCGGCCGAGCTCTTGACGAACCCACGCCTTGTACTGTCACTCATGACTGCCCTCCGTCAGAGGTGGTTGACTGTGACCGATAGTTCGCAGGTGGACGTGAGTTGGATCACTCAGCAGTTGTGTTAATTCAGTAACTCAGCTCGGCCGAGCGGGCACGCGCGCGGGCGCCGCGCTCCGCCACCGAGGCGAGCAGCACACCGAGCTCGAACAGCAGGTACAGCGGCACGGTCTCGAGCAGCAGGGTGACCGCGTCACCCGGGAGGAAGGCCGCGACCAGACCGCACGCGAGCACGGCGTAGCGCCGGTTCTTGCGCAGCCGGCGCGGGGTGATGAGCCCCATCCGAGTGACTGCCACGATCCCGGCCGGCACCTGGAACAGCAATCCCATGGCGAGCAGCGTGGTGGCGGCAAACTTGTAGTACTGGTTCGCCTGCACGAGCACGTTGAACTGGGAGCTGTTGAAGTTCTGGAAGAAGTGCACCGCCGCCGGGAGCACGACGAAATAGCCGAACAGGACGCCGGCGGCGAACAGGAAGGGGATCGAGAGCACCAGCGGCAGGAGGTGTCGACGCTCGGCCGGGCCCAGCGCCGGCATCAGGAATCCGTACAGCTGGTAGAGCACGAACGGCAGCGACAGGATCAGCGCGAACACGAACGAGATCGTCACCGTGGTCGTGAACGGCTCGCCGATCCCGAGCGTCACCGGGCGATCGCCCTGCGGCTGAGCCGAGAGCCTCGCGATGTCGTGCTCCAGGCGCCTGTCGACGCGGCCGAGGGCGGCGCGGCCTGCCGGGGTCACCGGGACGCCCGGGGCGGCCAGCACGCCGACCACGGCGTGCAACTGCACCGCGACGTCGCGGGCGCTCTGGCTCACCGTGTACGTGGCGCCGAGCGGCCCGTGGCCTTCGCGCACCTGCTCCTGGGTCTGGTGCGCGAGCGGCCGGTCGATCGCGTGCAGCAGCCGGTGGTTCTGCCAGAAGCAAGCCCCGAACGCCACCGCGATGACCGCCAGCGAGGCGATCAACCGGGTGCGCAGTTCGTCGAGATGACCGACCGTGCTCAGCTCATCGTCGTGGCCGACGGTTCGCAGCGCGGTGCCGATCGCTCCCAGCATGGTTGACCCCCTCTACGCACGGCCGGCCGAGCTGGATCACTGATCCAGACACGGTGCGGTTGCGTAGTGCGGAGCAGTGATCCGGGTCTTCTCACCCAGTCTGTGCACGCTCGCCGACGAGGAGCTGATGACGCTCGTCTACGGGGGCGATACGCGCGCGTTCGAGGTGATCTTCGACCGCCACGCCGCCGTCGCGTTCTCCCTGGCCTTTCGCATGTGCGGCCGCCGGCCGGTGGCCGAGGAGATCGTGCAGGAGGCGTTCATGTCGCTGTGGCGCAGCACTGCCCGGTATGACCCGACGCGGGGCAGCGTCAGGTCCTGGGTCCTCAGGGTGGTGCACAACCGCGCCATCGACGCCTTCCGCCGAGAGCTGGCGAGCGCCAGCCACGACGTCCCCGACGACCGGATGAGCGAGGTGCTGCCGGCGCGCGAGCGCACCGACGAGGAGGTCGAGCGGAGAGCCGAGGCGCGGCTCGTGCGCACTGCCCTCGACGAGCTTCCGCGCGACCAGCGTCAGGTCATCGAGCTCGCGTACTTCGGCGGCTTCTCCCACGCCCAGATCGCCGCCGCGCTCGGCGTGCCGGCCGGCACGGTCAAGGGCCGCATGCGCCTGGGCCTGAGCAAGCTGCGGATCGCGCTGGGCGAGCCGGCGGGGGTGCTGCCGTGAGCGGGCACGACGCCGCGCCGTACCTCCTCGGGGCGCTCGAGCCCGACGAGGCGCGCGCGTTCATGGATCACCTCGAGCGCTGCGCGATCTGCCGCGACGAGGTGGCCGCGCTGGCGCCCGTCCTCGACGCCCTGCCCGCCTCCGCGCCGGCGCAGCGGGTGCCCCGCGCGCTGCGACGGCGGGTGCTGCGCGCCGCACGCGCCGAGTCGAAGCCCTCGCCGCGGCCGCGTACGAACCGGTTCGGCGCCCTGCGCCGCTCCGCGCCGGCCGGCTGGCTCGCGCTCGCCGCGAGCATGGCCGCGGCCGCCGTCGTCGTGCAGATCGCCACCCCCGGCCCGCCCGAGCGCGTGATCGGCCACGCGCAGTTGCGCGTGGCCCGCGGCCACGCTCGCGGCGAGCTCGTCGTCGCCCGACTGCCGGCGTTGCCGGCGGACCGGACCTACGAGGTCTGGCTGCAGGCGGGTACCCGGCCGCCCGTCCCAAGCGCGCTGTTCGGCGTCACCGCGCGGGGCACGGCCGACGTCGCCGTCCCCGCCGACTTACACGGGGTGACCCGCTTGCTCGTCACGGTCGAGCCGCGCGGCGGGAGCGTGCACCCCACGACGCCCGCGGTGATCCAACTCCCCCTCGCCCACGTATCACACTCGTAACCAACCAGATCGGAGACACGCCATGCTGGGACTCGACAACCCGATTCACATCGCCTTCCTGTTCGTACTGCTGCTGCTCGTGTTCGGGGCCAAGCGCCTGCCCGAGCTGGGCCATTCGCTCGGCGCCGGCCTGCGCGGGTTCAAGGAATCGATCAGCGGCGAGTCGCCCGCCCGTCAGCTCGACTCCGCGACCGTTGCCAACCAGGCTGACGCACACCCGACAACCGGCGCACCCTCCAGCTCGAGTTAGTAGCGTCGGGGTCGATCCAGGCAGGGGATCGGCCCTTTGCCGTGCCACTGGAGGAATGTCCATGCGCAGAGCCGTCGGCACCACCGTCGCCGTCGCCATCGTGTTCATGTCCATGCTGGTTGGAGCCGCAGCAGCCGGCGCCAAGGCCCATTCCGCACGCGCGGCCCATGGGCTCGGGGCACTGGTACCGACCAAGAAGAACGAGCGGCTCCCGTTACACGGCGGTAGCGCCACCAGCCTCAACTGGTCCGGCTACGCCGTCACCCCGAGCGGCGGCGGGATCACCGCCGTGTCCTCGAAGTTCACGGTCCCCTCGGCCGGGCTCGTCCCGCCCGGGTTCGCCGCCACCTGGACCGGGATCGGCGGCTACAACACGAGCGACCTGATCCAGGCCGGCACCGCCGAGCAGTCGGCGCCCGACAACCCCCTGGTCGGTCAGCAGTACTACGCGTGGTACGAGCTGCTGCCCGCCAGCGAGACACAGCTGACGAACTGCACCCCAGACGCCAACTGCACGGTCACCCCGGGCGATGCGATCAGTGTCGACATCAGCCAGGTGTCCGGGAACACCTGGAGCATCTCGATGACCGACGCGGGCCACTGGAGCTGGAGCAAGAACGTCACCTACACCTCATCCGAGTCCTCCGGCGAGTGGATTCTCGAGGCGCCGACGCTGGTCGCGCAGACGCTGCCGGCGCCGGTCGGAACCGTGCACTTCGGGCCGACCTCGACGTACACGACCGGCGGTGTGACGCACACCATCGCGCAGGGTGATCCGACTCAGATCCTCCTGTCGCCCGGGGTCGTCAACGAGGCCACCCCGTCGGCGCTGGCCTCCGACGGCCAGTCGTTCAACGACTGCGCCTACGCTCAGAGCTGTGCGGCGCCGTAAGCCGGCCCACTAGCCGGCTGGACGCTTCTCGGCGCGATCACGAAGCCCACGAACCCGAGCACGACGGCCAGCTCGGGCGCCATCGCGTGCACCACGGCGGCTTGCGAGTCTAGTCCCGGCTCAGATGACTCTTCTCATACTCCGCGGCCAGACGTTTGGGGGCCTGGCACAGCCACGCTTCGACGATCAGTTCCTCGAGATCTGCGACGCCGATGTGATCCAGACGGACCAGAACCGCGGCGTACCCGTCGAAGTGGGGCGTGGTAAAGAAGACGGCCGGGTCATCGGCGATCAGGGCCTCCTTGGCTCCCAGGTGCTCGACCCGGGCCCCGAGGATCGGACCGTCGGGCGCGGCGTCGCCCAGCGCGCGCAGGTCCGCCGGGCGCAGCGGCCGCTCCCACACGAACAGCTTGTCCCGCACGCGCCAGGCGGTGTTGCCGTGGGACGGGCGCTCGCCCGTCTCGGGTAGCGCCAGCGCGATCCGCCGGACCTCGTCCCAGCTAGCCACTCGATGGCTCGAGGACGTCGGGACGAGAGTGCGCCGGTCGCGCCCAGACCTCCCGCTCCTGAAGCAACTCCACCTGGCGGCGCGTGACCTCTTCCCGGTACTCGGCGTGGGTGTACGGCGAGCGCTCGAGGTACAGATTCTTCGGGTAGATCGGCTGCTCGTAGATCAGCTGATATTGCTCGGTGGTGAGGTCCTTCATCCAGTTGTCCCACTGCGCGGTCTGTCGGAAGTGGCGCAGCGCCTCGACGTCGATCGTGCCACCGATCCAGGTCGAGCCGGCGCCATAGGGGACCTCGGTGACCACGTGACCGCGGTAGTCGACGATCTGCGACCCGCCCGAGAACGTGTCGATCGGGGTCGTCGAGGCCGCGTCCAGATAGTACGTGCCCAGGTTCATCCCGATCACGTACATGTTGTTGTCCAGCGCGCGGGCGCGGTTCTGGACCGAGAACATGCCGCTCATCACCCCGGGGGCCGGGTAGGGACCGCGGTAGGCGATCTCGCACCCGTTCATGGCCAGGCCGCGGGCGTTCTCCGGGTAAGACGCCTCGTTGGCCATCATGATCCCGATCCGCCCGATCTCGGTGTCGGCGACCGGATAGAACGAGCTGAGCTCGCGACCGTAGAGCTCGATCCAGCGATCCCACACGTTGTGCGGGGTGACCGAATGCTCGACCGGCAGCAGCGGCACGAGCTTGTGGTGCTTGAGGATCACGCTCCCGTCCTCAGGCTCGATCACGAACCCAACGTTGAAGAAGCGACCCGGGAACTCGGGGTGCCGCGCCTTCGCCTGCGCAATTACGTACGCATGCCACTGTTGCGCCAGCCGGCCTAGGTAGTCGGTCTCCGGCCCGGGGATGTCGATCGCGCACTCGCTCGCGTAGGTCTCGTGATCGAGGTCGAGCACCTCGTCGGTGAAGCCCTGCAGCCCGCCCTCGGGTATGCAGATCAACCGCACGGGCAGGTCCATGCTGGACAGCCACGACGCCGCCTTGACCAGGTGCGAGATGTGCTCGAGGTTCCAGCTGATCTCCTCGCGCCGGCGGATCCCGCGCATCGTCTGGATCAAACCTACGGCCTGATACGGCTCGACCATCACGACCCTCCCTCGAGTCTGCGGCGCCCCGCGCTGACTCTAACCGTCCGCGAGGCGCTCGACCACGATCACCGCGGTGTCGTCGACCTGCGGGCCCTCGGCGAAGCTACGCACGGCACCCTCGATCCGCCCCACCGCGTCGGCGGCGCTCGCGGCGTCTCGGAGCACCTCCATCAGCCGATCCTCCCCGAAGCGCTCGTCCGCCCCGACGGTGTCGATCACTCCGTCGGTGTAGAGGACGAGCTGATCGCCGGGATCGAGGGCGACCGTGACGACCGTCCATCCTGCCTGCTCGTACGCGCCCAGGAACGGGGCGAACACCCCGACCGGCTCCGGCGTCCCGCCCCGCAGGTGAACCAGCGGAGGATGCCCAGCCAGCACCACGTCGGCGCTGGCGCCACCGTCGGCGAGGCGAAGCAGAGCGCAACACACACTGACCAGCGACAGGGCGGGGCCCTCGCGCAGTGCGTCGTTGAGCTGCTCGAGCGCCGCGATCGGGTCGCCCACCAGCCGTCCGGCGGTTCGTAGCGTGTAGCGCGAGAGCGAGGTCAGCGCCGCCGCCTCGGCGCCCCGTCCGGCTACGTCGCCGACCACCACCATCCACCCGCCGGGCACCTCGAACGCGTCGTAGAAGTCGCCGCCCACTTCGTTCTGCTCGCCGGCCGCGTGGTAGAAGCCGGCCAGCCGGAACCCGGGTATCCGTGGCAGTTCGGGCGGCAGCAGGCTGCGCTGGAGGGTCGCCGCGATCAACGAGCGTTCGGCGTACAGCCGGGCGTTCTCGATCGCGGTTGCCGCGCGGTGGCCGAGCTCTCGCGCGAGGGCGAGGTCGGCCGCGTCGAACTCGCGTCCGGACGCGGTGACGGCGAGCAACAGGACACCGATCGGCGCGTGGCCGGCGATCGCCAGGGGGACGGTCATGACGCCGTCGATCAGCTTCTCCTCTCCGGCTTCGCCCGCGACGGGCGCCACCCCTCCCCCGCCCGTGCCGGCCACCGCGACCTGCTCGAGCTCACCGTCGCCGTCGTGCAACAGCACGGCGCACCAGTCGGCCAGCCCCGGAACGGTCAGCTCGGCCACCTGCTGCAACGTGTCTCGGTAGTCGAGCGAAGAAAACAGGGCTTGTCCCGCCTCCGCGAGCAGACGCTGCGCGAGCTCGGCCCGCTTGACCTCGGTCAGGTCCTCGATCACGCTGACGACCAGCGACAACCGGCCGTCGGCGTCCGATACCGGGGTCGCCTTGTGCAGCAACCAGCGCTGCTGACCGGTTGCCCGGACCACGTTGCGCACGAGCAGCGGCTCAGCCGGCTGGCCGCGGGCGACGATCGCCGACGGAAGGTCGGCCAACCCCAACCGCCGCCCCCCCTCGTCGAACACGTCGAACAGAGCCATCACCTCGCCCGGCGCCGCGGCGGTCAGCTCATCGACCGAGGCGAGCCCGAGCAGTCGAGCGGCCGCGGCGTTGGCGAACACGATCTGGGCGGTGCCGTCGCGGACGATCACCGCCTCAGCCAGGTTCGTCAGCGTCGTCTCGAACCGCTGCTCGAGCCCCGAGATCGCGGCCGACAGGCCGGCATTGTCGAGCGCGAGCGCGAGCCGACCCGAAAGCACCTCGGCGAACAGCAGGTCCTCCGCGCCGTAGCTCCGCCCCGAGGTACCAACTCCGCAGGCCAGTGCACCCACGATCCGCCCTCGCGCCACGAGCGGCACGTCGAGCACCGAACGCAGCTCGAGCGCCCGCAGCAACTCGAAGTCCGCGTCGTCGGCGGCGATGGCCCGCAGGTGCTCGTCGGTCACCCGCTCGATCAGCTGGCTCTCCCCGCTGGCCAGCGCCGCCGGCAGTCCGACCGGCGCTTCTGGGACGGGACGCCGCCTGAGCAGGCCCTTCTCCAAATCCTCCCGCCCCGGACCTTCCACCCGCGAGCCAATCCGGTGAAACGCGCCAGCCGGCGAGATCGTGTCGAGCGTGGCCACGTCGGCGAACACGGGAACGACGAACTCGAGCAGCCGCGCGACCGTCTCCCCCAGCAGTACCGTGCCGGTCGCGACCTCGTCGATCGAGGCCAGCACGGCGATCCGGTCAACCTCTCCCCCGGTGCTCAATCGCCACCACCGGCGAATGGCGCCGGCGACTCCACGAACAGCGCGTCGTCCGCCGCGAACCCGGCAATCTCGAACAATCGCTGCACTTTGCGCGGGCCGCGCACGACCCCGAACCGGTACCGGTTCGCCGCGGCGCGCTGTTGCTCCTCGATGACCAGTCGCAGGCCAGAAGTGTCCATGAACCCGACGTGCCTCAGATCCAGGAGCAGCGTCGTGGCGCCGTCACGCGCGTTGTCAAGCGCGGCGGCCGCCTTGGCCAGCGTGGACAGATCGATGTCGCCGCGGGCGTATACGACCGAGGCGCCCCCCGCTCGCCGAAGCTCCAGACTCAGTTGACTCGCCAGCTGCACATTCCCTCCCCCGGCCCGCTCCGGGGTTCCCGTCGTACAACGGGTCCTATTGTAAGCCGCCGGGTCGGCGGCAAGTCGCGGCTCGCCGCCCGACGAGGTGCGCTCAGGTCACCGGCTCCAGCTCGAGCGCGGCCCGCAGCGCCGGCAGGTCGGCCGAGCCGAACACGACGCGGTTGCGAGTTGCCACGTACACCAGGTCGAGGTCGACGCCGGCCCGCGCGATCCGTCGGGTCAGGTCGGCCAGCACGCCCGCCCGGTCCTCGACGTCGACCACCACGACCTCGCGCTCCCGGGTCACGGCCAGTTGCGAGATGGCCAGCGAGTGCTTCGCGGCTTCGGGATGCGGGACGAGGATGTGCAGCTCGGCCCGCTCGCCGGGCCCGATGCACGTCGCGGCGGCGATGTTCACGCCAGCGTCGCTGATGGCAGCGGCAACCTGGGCCAGCGCGCCGGGGGTGTTCTCGATGTCGATGACCAGGTCGTATGCCATGAGGCACGTCCCGCGGGCGCCAGCCTACTATCCGCGACCGTGACCGCGCCACCGCCCACCTACGACCACGTCATCTGGATCGTGATGGAAAACCACTCCTACGGCCAGATCATCGGCTCCTCGGATGCGCCGTACATCAACCAGCTGGTCGCCCGGTTCGGACTGGCCACCGACTTCTACGCCGAGTCGCATCCCAGCTTGCCCAACTACGTCGCGATGACGTCCGGCTCGACCCAGGGCCTCGCCGACGACGACCCTCCCGCCGACCATCCGCTGGACGTGCCGAGCATCTTCAGCCTGCTGCCCGCCGGCGGCTCTCGCTCCCTGGAGGAGTCGATGCCGTCGAACTGCGCAAAGACCGACTCGGGCGAGTACGCCGTGCGACACAACCCACAGGCCTACTACGTCAACCTCGGCGATGACTGCGGCAAGTACAACGTGCCGCTGGGCGACACCCCGGACCTCTCGGCCCGGTTCACCTTCGTCACCCCGAACCTGATCAACGACATGCACGACGGCACCGTGTCCGACGGCGACACCTGGCTGTCCACGTTCATCCCCAAGGTGCTCTCGAGCGCCGAGTACACCGGCGGCCGGACGGCGCTGTTCATCACCTGGGACGAGGACGACGACCTGCTGGGCGACAACCACATCCCGACCCTGGTGATCGCGCCGTCGGTCCCGCCCGGAACGCAGGTGAGCACGCGGCTCGATCACTACGCCCTGCTGCGCGCCACCCAGGAGATGCTGGATCTGACTCCGCTGCTCGGCAACGCCGCCACTGCCGCCGATATGCGCACTCCGTTTGATCTGTAGAGGTGTCCGTGTGCGACGCGGCGACCTGGATGTAGGTACAGCCCATTCGCGCCAGCTCCTGCGCCTCCTCGCGCATCAGCGTCAGCCCGTCGGCGAACAGCTCGAACGGATCTCCGTAGGCGTCGCGGGAGCGCGACGGGGACCACGCCAGGAACAGCATCAGCGGGCTCGGCAGGGTCACCTTGACCGGTCGCCGCGCCCTCGCCCGCGCGTACGAGTACTCCTCGACGGTCATCATGCGCTTGCGGCGGAGCCTGTCCGTCACCGACACCGGGATCGTGAACACGCTCTGCGCGGAGCCGCCCTCGTCGTGGAACGGCACCGGGATGTGATCGCTCACTGCGCCCGCGGGGTCGGGGCTCAATCCCGCCACCGCTTCGAGCGGCTGGTCGATAAACGTCTGCCGTCGCGATCACCTGGTCGAAGGCGCGGTCCTCGATCTCCTTGTAGCTCGCCGGCGCCATCTGACCGGCCTCGAACCGAGCGCGAGCCCGGACGAGGTAGTCCGGGCGCAGCAGCGAGCCAACGGTGTCGGCGCGATAAACGGTCGTCATCTCCTCACCTTCCCGTTCAGTCGGTACGGCACAGCAATCCCGTCAGCACGTCACGCATGTTGTCCTTCGAGGCACCCGCGGCATCCACCGCCCGCCAGCCGACCACTCCATCCGGCCGGACGAGCACGGCCCCAGCGCCCGTGATCCCGTACGCGTCGGCAAACTCGGGATTCCCCAGGACGTGGGAGTCGATCGGCAGACCAACCTCCTGGCCCGCAGACAGCGCCGCGCTGCGCCACGCATCACCCGCCCCCGCGGCCAGCAGCACGAAGCGCCTCCCGAACAGGTCGAGCGTGGAGCTCGCGTGGCGCTCAAGGGGCACATGCGGCGCCCGGGAGCCCGGCCGGCCCTTCGACTCCCGTGGGTGCTCGTGCAGCGGATGGGCCTCGCCGGGCTCGAGGACCACCGCGGGCGAGTTGCAGCGACCTCCGATCTCGAGCGAGAAGTCGTCGACGAGCGGCTGCATCCCGTCGGTCCCGAGGTACGGGGCGACCCTCGTCACGTAGCGCGAATACGCCTGCTCGACCATCAACGCGCCGATCGGGCGGCGCTCGCCGTCGTAGGTGTCGAGCAGACCCGGTCCGGCCACGCCGCTGAGGACCAGCCCAAGCTTCCAGGCCAGGTTGTACGCGTCCTGGACCCCCGTGTTGCCGCCGAACCCGCCGTTGGGCGGCATCGTGTGGGCGGCGTCGCCGGCCAGGAACACGCGCCCGTCCTGGTAGCGCTCGGCGCTGTCGGCCACCGCTCGCCAGGTGGCGACGTCCTCCACCACAACCGGGATGCCCGGCACGCCGATCGCGGCCCGCAGGAGCTCGAACGCTCGCTGCTCATCGATCGTGTGTGCGATATTCGCCCACGGCGCGTCCGGGTACGCCGCCACGATTTCGGGGCGGGCGGTGTCGCCGACCAGGTTGACCACCAGGAAGCCGCGGTTGCCGGTCCGATCGAGCCGGAAGAACCCCCGCAGCACCGGGTTGGTCACGTAGTTGACGCCCTGGTCGCGACCCTCGAGCAACGGCGCCAGGTCGACCTCGGAGCGGAAGTAGATCGTGACGCTATTCGAGAGGACGCCGTGCCCGCGCATGGCGATCCCGAGCTGCTCGCGGACCGGGCTGCGGTTCCCGTCGGCGGCGACGAGGTACTTCGCGCGCACGGTCTGCTCCTCGCGACCGCCGTCGTCGAGATCGCGCAACGTCGCGGTCACACCCGACGCATCCTGCGCGACCGACGTGCATTCGACGCGGTACCGAAGCTCGGCCCCCAGCTCCTCGGCCCGCGTCCGGAGGATCGGCTCGAGCGCGTCCTGGTCGATGAACAGCCGCACGGTCGGGCTGAACTCCTCGACGCCCGCATTGAGGTTCGCGAAGTAGCTCGCGATCTCGCGCCCGGCCAGTGATTCGACGTTGTTGATGCCGCCGTCCGGGTGGTACTGCTCCTCGCCTCGGCGCCGCACCGCCTCCTCGAGCCCGGCCGCCCGGAGGATCTCGATCGTGCGGAGCTGAAAGTGCCCGGCCCGCGGGTGGATCGCGGTGCTCGAGTGCCGCTCGACCGCCAGGCAGCTCACACCATGGAGGCGGAGGAACAGCGCGGTCGAGAGGCCGACCAGGCTGCCGCCGACGATCAGGACATCCGGCTCCTCGCTCACGGCGCCGACGCGGTTTCGAGGTCGTCCCGGTACAGGTCGAAGGCCGCCGAGTACTCCATCACTCGCGCCACATCATTGACGAACTCCTCGGAATAGCCGGCGCGGCGCAGCAGGTAAAAGCCCATCTCCATGCCCGAGGTGATCCCGCCGGCGGTCACGATCCGCCCGGCGTCGACCACGCGCGCGCGGCTGATCCGGCAGTCGGGCGCGATCTCGGCCAACCGGTCGATCGGCACCTTTCCCGCCGCGCCTGACTCCACCTTGTCCGGTTCCTTGCGGTTTGTGGCGGGCAGGCCGTCGAGCAACCCCATCCGTCCGTACACCCACGAGCCGGTACACACGCTGGTCAGCAGGCACTCCTCGGGCAGCGAGGTCACGAACTCCTGGAGCCGGCGGTTGTACATCTCCTGGCGGGTGCCGAATCCACCCGGGATCAGGAACGCGTCCATCGCGGGGCGGTCCCCGAAGCTGTAGTTCGGGAGCACCGTGAACCCGGCCTGCGCCTGCACCGGGCGCATCGCATCGGCGATCAGGAACGCGTCGAGCTCCGGGTCGTAGCGCCGAGCGACCGACCACACGCCGTAGGGCGCCGCGAAGTCGACGATCTCGGCGTCCTTGAAAACGTAGATCCCCAGGCGAAAGCCTGCCATCTGATCCTCTCCTCTCGGTCCTGTTCAGCCTATGGTGAACGGGCGGTTCGGTCTGTCCGAGTGCGGACTGATTTCGGGGCGATGATCGCACCGGACACGAGCGCCGATGAGGTGGCAGGCTCCGGCCCGGGAGGCGCTTACTCCGCGGCCCCCTCGCCCGGAATGAGCACGGTGCCGAGGATGCGCCGGCGCCGCCCGGGCCGCGGCGGATTGGCCAGGCGGGGCTGGAGCACCCGAGTCATGTCCCGCCCGAGTTCAGCCAGTTCGGCGTCGTCCAGCCAGAGCCCGGCCATCCGGTACGTCACCCCGTCGCGGAGCAGGTCGATGTTGTCGTGGCTCAGGTAGCGGTCGAACGCGCCGAGCAGCCCGGCGACGAAGGCCACGAACGCCTGCCGGTGGTCTTCGCGGCTCATCCGCTCGAGCTCGTCGAGATTGATCGTGGCGGCGGCGAGGCGCAGAACGTAGGTGCGTTCGAGCGCGCCTCGGACTCGCCGCTCACTGACCACGCTCAGCACGCCGGCGTCGACGAGGCGCGCGATGTGCCGGTACAGGCTCGCCGGGGGCACGTCCGGAAGCTCGTTGCGCAGGTCGGCGGTGGTCAGCGCGCGGTCGCCCAGGAACGCCTGGATGATGCGCAGACGAACCGGGTGCAGAAGTAGATCGGCGGTGGTCATGACTGTCGGTGGATCTTTCGGAAATCACACCCTAATGCGTTATCAGTTCCGGTAACGTTATCGGGTATGAGAGAAAACGCCTCCACAAACGGCTCGTCCAAGCGCAAGCGCGGCCTCGCGATCGCGGCCGTCCTCACCCTCGCCGAAGCCATCGGCCTCTGGCGCCGCACCGGCCGGCCGGGCGGGAACATCGTCGTCCGCTGCCGCGCGGGCCATCTGTACACCACGCTGTGGATCCCGGGCATCTCGGTCAAAGCCCTGCGGTTCGGGTGGTGGCGGTTCCAGCGCTGTCCGGTCGGCCACCACTTCTCGCTCGTGACGCCCGTCAACGAGTCCGAGCTGAGCGACGGGGAACGGCGCTCGGCACACGAGCACCACGACGTCCGTCTCCCGTAGCCGGTCCCTGATCTCTACAGCACCCGCCCGCGCATCCGGAACCGCAGTGGCCCGCCGCGCCGCAGGCGATCGGCCAGCTCGGGAGCCTGCTTCAGCAGCGTCCGGGTGAGCTGGTCGCGGATCTCCGCGGGGTCGGCGCCGCACCCGGTGAGCAGGGTGCCGGCCGGGCTGTCGAGCCGGGGCGATGTGGCGGCGAGCAGGATGTGCTCGGTGCGCGGACAGCGGTGCCCGAGCCACCTCGCGATCGACCGCGAGTGTTCGAGCAGGCGCTTGGTCTGAGGCGCCACGCCGAGCGACCCGCTGGGCCGTGGCGACCCGGCTCCGAGCCGGCGCTCGACCTCGGCCCGGATGGCAGCGGGCGTCACGCCGAGCTCCGTGAGCGCCTGTCCACCCAACTCGTCCGGCTGCGCGGCGATGGCCATGATCAGGTGCTCGGGACGGATGTAGTGATGGCCGAGCTCGCGCGCGGCGGCCGCCGCGGCGGTCAGCGCGTCGGCGGCGGGGCCGGTCAGCCCGAACGGAGCCGGGCCGACCGAGGGGTCGGGCAGCGCGGCGAAGCGCTGCTGGGCGGCCTGCTTGCTGGTCCCGAGCGAGCCGCCGATCTCGCTCCAGCTCGATCCGTTCGCCCTGGCCGCCTCCACGAACTGGTCGAGCAGCTCGTCGCCTCGGGCGCGGAGGGTTCCGGCGAGGTCGCTTGCCGCGCCCAGCCGATCGAGGGGTGAGCCGGGCGGGATCTCGGCGGCGAGCTGGTCGATGGTGGGAAGAGCGGCGATACGCGTCAACCCTACATTGACTCTCTGGTGCCGCGTCAAGACATGGTTGACGCGCGCTGGGTTGGGCGCGAGGAGCCCCGCAGGGTTGCCGCCCGGCGCCCGGTCGGATAGGTTGCGCGTCATGGCCGACAAGACATTGAGCGTCGTCGAAGAGACGCCGCGATCAAGCGCGATCATCCACGCTCCGCCGAAGGGCAAGATGGCCTTCAGCGGTGACGGCCCCGACCGCCTCCTGTGCGGCGGCTGCACCGTGATCCTGGCCGAGGGCGTCAGCGATGGGCAGCTGTTCGGGGTGTTCATCGAGTGCCCCGAGTGCGGGGCGCTCAACGACGTGAATCCGTAGCGCGGGGCGCTCCGGCGCCCGGGGAAACGGTGCCCGACTCCATCGACCGGCGCGACTTCCTGCTCCGGGCGGCCGGGGTCGGCTCCGCCCTTGGGCTCGTAGCCGGTGGCGTCGCGCTCGTACGCGGCGGTGATGCAGCCCGGGCCGGCGCCGCGGCGCGCGGCGGCACGGCCGGCCGTGTCGGCGCCGGCGCCGGCGGGGTGGCGTCGGGCCGCTCGATGGCCGGGGGTGCAACCGCGGCCGGGGGTGCCTCCACGGCCGGGGGCGACACGATCGCGTCGGGCGCGGCCGGCTCCACCTTCGCCGGTCCGCCGATACGTGGCCAGGTGATCAAACGCGGCGCGTCCGGCTTCGCCCAGGCGGCGCACGTCTACAACGAGCGCTTCGACAGCGTGCTCCCTTCGCTGGTGGCGCGCCCACTCGACACCGCCGACGTCCGCACAGCGGTCAACTGGGGCGTCGCGCACGACGTGCCGCTGCGGGCCCGCTCGGGCGGCCACAGCTACGCCGGCTACTCCACGCTGTCGGGCGGGATGGTGCTCGATCTGCGCAACCTCCGCGGCGTCACGATCAACACCCGCGCCGGCACGGCGACGATCGGCGCCGGCTCTCAGCTGATCGACGTGTACGCCGCCCTCGCGGCCCGCGGGCTGACGATCCCGGCCGGCTCCTGCCCGTCGGTCGGCATCGCCGGCCACGCGCTGGGAGGCGGCATGGGCCTGGCCGGCCGGAAGTTCGGCCTCACCGCCGACAACCTCGTGAGCGCGCAGATCGTCACCGCCGACGGCCGCGTGCTCACCGCCGGCGCCCACCAGAACCCCGACCTTTACTGGGCGCTGCGCGGCGGCGGCGGCGGGAACTTCGGCGTCGTGACGAGCTTCACCTTCCGCACCCATCGGGTGCCAAGCACGGTCGCGTGGTTCATCCTCCGCTGGCCCGCCTCGCGCGCCGCCGACGCGCTCGCCGCCTGGCAGGAGTGGGCTCCCCACGCCCGCCCCGAGCTGACCTCGATCTTCCACCTGAACGGCGGAGGCAACGAGCCGGCGCAGGTCACCGGCCAGTACTTCGGCCCCTCCCGCGACCTGCCCGGGCTGCTCGCGTCGCTCACCTCGATTGGTCCGAGCACCGTGCACACCGGCGACCTCGGCTATCTGCCCGCGCAGCTGATGTGGGCCGGCTGCTCGAACATCCCGTTCGCCGCCTGCCACACGATGGGCACCCGCCCCGGCGGCGCCCTGCCCCGCGAGAGCTTCCAGGCCAAATCGGACTACGTGTCCAAGCCCCTGCCCGCCGCGGCTCGCAACGCACTCGTGCAGGCGGCCCAGACGCGTGCCCACATCTCGGGCTCCGGCGCGATCCTATTCGATTCGTATGGGGGCGCGATCAACCAAGTCGCGCCTGCCGCCACCGCTTTCGTGCACCGCAAGGTGCTCTTCTGCATCCAGTATCTCACCTACAACGGCGGCTCCAACTGGCTCACCTCGACCCACGCCGCGATGCGCCCCTACGTGACCGGCGGTGCGTACTTCAACTACACCGACCCGGGGCTGAGGAACTGGCAGTCCGCGTACTACGGCTCGAACTACCAGCGCCTGCTCCGCATCCGTCGCGCGGTCGACCCCCACCACTACTTCAACTTCCCCCAGGCGATCGGCCGCTGAGTGGCCGGCCGTCAGAGCCCGCGGCGGTAGCGCGCCTCCTCGTCGACCGTGCGCTCGGCCGTTGGGAGCGCCTCCAGTCTCGCGTCCGGGATCGGCTCGCCGCTCTCCACCGACAGCCCATATGTCCCGTCTTTCAGCCTGGACTCTGCCCGTTCGAGCGCCTCCATCTCCTGGCCCAGCTGCTCGCGCCGGCCGGCGTCGTACTCATCCTGATACAGGCCCTCGGAGTCCAGGTCCCCCGGCTCCACCTCGTCGTCGCCCTCTTCGGGCTCGGGATCGAGCAGGTTCAGCGCATCCTCGATGCGCTCGCGCTCGCGCTGCAGTAGCTCCTTGGCCCGATCGGCGTCCATCGCGGGAAGCATAGTCATCCCGAGGTAGCCTCGACCTGATGCACGGGCCGTTCATCAGGGAGGTGCAGCTCACCGCCGCGGAGGAGTCGGGTTCGCGGCGCGGGCATCCGTGGGACCTGCCCGCCGTCGCCGCGCTGCAGTCGGGCTTGGCGCTCGACCCCGGCGTGACCTACCTGATCGGCGCGAACGGCAGCGGCAAATCGACCCTGCTCGAGGCGATCGCCGTGGCGGCCGGGATGAACGCTGAAGGCGGGTCCTCAGGTTTCGCCTTCTCGACCCGGAACTCGCACTCCGAGCTGTGGCGCAGCATCCGCCTGGTCAGAGCCGGCCGCCGCCCGCAGACGGACTTCTTCCTGCGCGCGGAGAGCCTCTTCACCACGGCCACGTACCTCGAAGAGCTCCCGCGTAACCCGCTTCAAGCCTACGGCGATGTGTCACTGCACGAGCAGTCACACGGAGAATCCTTCCTGGCCGTGATGGTGAATCGCTTCGGGCCGAACGGCCTGTACCTCCTCGACGAGCCCGAGGCCGCGCTGTCCACCCAGAACTGCCTCACCTGCCTGCGGCGAATCCACGAGCTGGTGCGCGCGGGATCACAGTTCATCATCGCCACCCACTCGCCGATCGTTCTCGCCTATCCCGATGCGACGATCTACGCGTGCACCGAGCGAGGCCTCGAGATCACCGACTACGACGACGCCGAACCGGTACGCCTGACCCGGAGCTTTCTGGGCGCAAAGGACCGCTTCCTACACGAGCTCCTCGCCGAGTGAACGGCATGAGCATCGGCGCATGACGCCGCACGAGCCATCCGGGCTGCTCGAGTTGCTCGACGGGCGCTCTGGGCATTTCCAGCTCGAGTCGGGACACCACGGCGAGCTGTGGCTCGACCTGGATGCGTTCCTGCTCCGGCCGGCACTGCTGTTGCCCTACGTCGAAGCCCTCGCGCGGCGGCTCGCGGAGACGGTCCGGCCCGACGCCATCTCCGGACCGCTGCTCGGCGGTGCGCTCATCGCCAGCGCCGTGGCCACCGCGCTCGACTGCGAGCTGTACGTCGCCGAACCTGCGTCGGCCGCCGGGACTCCCGGGGCGCTCTTCCGGGCGCGGTATGCGGTGCCGCCACCCGTCCGCGCGCGCCTTCCCGGCCGGCGGGTCGCGGTGCTCGACGACGTCGTCAACGCCGCGTCCGCGACGCGCGCGACGGTGGCGGATCTGCGAGCGGCCGGGGCGACCGTCGTCGCCGTCGGCGCGCTGCTCGTCCTGGGCGACCGCGCGTCCGAATACGCCGCGCGGGAGGGTGTGCCGCTCATCTGTGTCGAGTCGCTGCCTAACCGCATCTGGGAGCCGGCCGCGTGCCCGATGTGTGCCTCGGGTGAGGCCCTCGAGGACCTGCGCCGGGGCACTGACACCACGGGCTAGGTGACAGCTGTTGTTCCCGGTATTTGCGTGGCGTTCGTCGGGCTGGGTCTTGTGCCCGGGGTGACGCTGGACTATTTTGTATCTGGGCGCGGGTGCCCGACAGAGCGAAGAGCAGACGTCAGGAGCCTGGTCTGCCGCGCAGCTAGTGTCCTCATTCCGAGTGACTTGAATCTATGCGCGCTCCGTTGTCACGCTCGCGCCCCTCTCTCCTCGCTTCCGGCCGGCTACTGCGCGCGCTCGAGCGCTTCCAACGCCTCGAGTCGCGCACGTAGCGGGGGGTGAGTAGCGGTCAGACGTGCGAGGAGTGGCACTCGGCCGAGTAGCTGGCTCCGATGCGGCACCGCGACGAGATTGAACGCGTTGAGCGCGGCGGCGGCGCGCAGATCCTCCCGTGGGATCTGCGCATGCGCGCCGGAGACCTTGAGCAGGGCCGAGGCAAGGGCCGACGGACGGCCCGTCATCGCGGACGAGCCGGCGTCCGCCGCGAGCTCACGGTAGCGCGACAGGACCGTGACGCCGAGTTGGCTCAGGATTCCGATCGCCACGATGGGTATGGCGTCGAGTCCAGCCGCACCGTTGAACCGGACCATCACCGCGGCGGGCGCCCCGGCGGTTGTCATCACGAGCGCATCGCGGTTCGCGATGTGCGCGAGCTCGTGCCCGAGGACCGCCTGCAGTTCCTCGAGAGTCAAGGCCTCGCGCAGGCCACGCGTGAGATATAGGCGCGGAGCGCGACCCGGAAGGTGTGTCACCCAGCTGTTCGGCTGCGCCTGGTCGCTGAGGACGAGTTCGGGCTTCGGTATGTCGGCCAGCGCGCAGAGGCGATTGAGAATGCCGAACAGATCGGGGTCATCTGCCTCGCCGATGACCCGGCCCGGTGGCCGCTTGCTCCGCATGCTGCGGACGACCCGGGTGGCGGCGCCCGCGATCAGCCCGAAGATGATCCCGGGCAGCCACCGGGACGGGGTGATCGAGATGACCACGGCGAGCAGTCCCAACGCAATCAGCGGAGTCGGCCTGCCGTGACCAAGGTGTTTCCGAGATGTGGCCATCCTGGGTTACGACAGTGACGAATGGCGGTTCCGTTACGTTCTCGCTCCGATGGCCTCCCCGAAGCTGCACGTTGCCCTGGTACATAGCGCCTGGCCGCCGTGCGAGTCCTTCGGCGGCATCGTGCGCTACCTCGTGTGCCAGGCCGAGGGTCTGCGCGACCGCGGCCATGACGTGACGGTGATCACCACCGGGTCCGGGTCAGAGACCACCAGAACCCTCGAAGATGGGATCCGCGTGAACCGATTGCGGCCGATCACCGGACGGCTGCCTCGCGCCGCCGCGCTCCTCATGCCCGTGGTGATGTCCGCGAGGTTTCTTGCCGAGATCGAACGCGTGCACAGAAGCCGTCCGATCGACATCGTCGAGTTCAGCAACTGGGCTTCCGAGGGCTTCGCCCACTCGCTGCTGCGACGCCGCGCGCACGTGACGCGGATATCGAGCATGGGCTGGCAGCGAGAGCACAGCGGCGACGAGGAGCGGTCACGGTTCGGTCCGATCGCCGATCGCTGGCGGGACTGGACGGAGGCGCTCCCCGTGGGTCGAAGCGACCTCTTGTTCGCCCACTCCGCCGAGCACGCGCGAGTCGTGGCAAGGCAGTTGGGCCTGCCCCTGCTTCCTGACGCGATGCCGCTCGGATCGGCGGTCCGGCCCGGCCCGCAAGCCACGGGCGTCGGCGATGTCGCCGACCTCCTGTTCGTCGGCGCGCTGTCAGGGCGCAAGGGGTTCGACGTCGCGGTCTACGGATTCGCGCTCGCACTTCCCGACCTTCCACCCGCGACGCGACTGACGGTGGCGGGCAAGGACACCCCGTCCGGGCCCGGCCACGGCTCCTACCGCGACACGGTCCTCGACAAAGTTGGCGAGGAGGCAAGGTCGCGAATCCAGATGTTGGGCTGGGTTAGCGACGAGCAACTCAGTCGTCTCTACCGCACGTGCAAGCTCGTCGTCGCCCCGTCGCGTTACGAGTCCTTCGGCCTACCCCTGATCGAGGCCATGCAGTACGGCAAGGCCGTGATCGGGACGACCGCAGGAGGGATGCCGGAGGTCGTCACCGACGGACGGGAGGGCCTGCTCGTCCCGCCGGGTGACGCGACCGCCTTCGCGTCGGCCCTGGTCCGGCTCGTCAACGACGACCGGTTGAGACAGCAGTACGAGCGCGCCGCCGTCGAGCGCTTCGATCGCGAGTTCACCCAGGAAGCGTTCGCGGCACGGGTGGAGGCCGGCTACCAGAAAGCCATCCGGGCGCGATCCCGCTAGGACCCGCTCACTTTATGAGCGGCCTGCCGAGCGGGTACGCGGCTCCTCCAAGCGTGACCGAAGCCGCCCCGAGGAACAGGTAGATCCCAAGGGCCGCGAACGCGAGCACAACCACGCCGGCCGCGTGGGTGAGTCCCGAGTCGGCATTGATCGTCGCAGGCACCAGCAAGATGAGCGCGAGCACGACGAGCGCGAACACGAGCGTGAACGCGAGCGGCAGCCGCAGGCTCGCGATCGTCAGCGCGCCGAGCACGATCGCCCACGTGATCAGGAACATCGCCTCGACGTGCGTCACGTCCTTCGCCGGAATCAGGAACCAGTTGTGAAGCACGCCGAACAGCAACAGCGCGTAGCTGAGCCAAAAGCCGGCGAACAGCCCGAACACGCCGGCCACGACGGTCTGCCCGACCGCGATCGACCAGATTGTGGCGATGACGAGTCCGACACCCGTCGCCGCCAGCACGATCGGGAGGACACCACCGACCGCGGCCGCCGGGACGTAGCCGACGAGCGCCAGGCCGAGGCACACGGACCCGGCGGCGAAGATGGGCAGCCCGATGATCCCCGGATCGCCAGGCGCGATCAGCGATACCTGTACCGGCGCGGGAGCCTCAGTCTCGACGGTGAGAGTTGCCATGGATGGATCCTCCTCAGAGGTGAAAGTTTGCGGGGTGGAATTACGGATTCACCCGCTGTGGGTGACGGCAGTGCCACCGGTAACGGCACTGCTTCCACCCCCGCCGCGTTCGCCCGCGGGGTGAATTCGAACGGCATGTGGTTAGGGCGTCAGCGCCCGTACTTCCCGACGCCGCCTCCTCAAAACGGCACAGCGTGATGCCGCAAACTCATATCTGCTGGCGCTACACAGAGCAAGTTTTTGAGTTTTTTTGCAAATCGCTGGACTCCGGGGCGTGATCGACACCGGACACCGGCCTCTCGTTCGCCAGGTACCACGCGAGGTGCTCGATCACCTCACGCGCGTCATCCTCGATGCCGTGGATGAAAGTGGACTTGCGCCGCCTCAGCACCGGCAGCCCGAGGGCGTACAGACCCGGGCTGTCGACTAGGCCACCGTCGTGGCGGAGCTGGCCCTTGGCGTCGACGACGGGCACCTCGAGCCACCGGTAGTCCGGTCGAAACCCCGTCGCCCATACGATCGCACGGATCTCGCCGCTCGAGAGGTCGAGCTGCAGCCGCGGCGATCCGGGCAGCTGAGTCGGGGCGAGGCGTTCAGGTGGGTCGAACTCGGCGTCTGATCCCCCGGCCGCCGCCCACTCGTCGAAGACCCCGAGCAGCCGGTCCATCTTCAGGTCCGCGAGCGAGCACACGTTGCGTAGACCGCCGGAGAACAGCGCGCGGCCGTCACGGACGGCCGCCCAGCGGCCCACGAACTCGACCCCCAGCGCGGACAGCGCGTTCAGGTCGAGCGTCGTTCGCTCAGGCGTCCCGACCAGCTGAGGCGACGGGAGCCGCCGCGCCCGGGTGAGATCCTCGAGCTCGTCGTAGCGCTGGTCCCACACGCCCGATGCATCCATCCACCACAGGACGTCGCGGCCACGGTAGGTCCGCGGCAACCGCACATGCTCGCCGACCGAGAGGAACACCGGCCGGCCCGATCGCCTCAGCTCGGCCGCCAGCTGCACACCGGTCGCCGAGGCCCCGACGACCAGCACGCCGCCGTCGGGGAGTTGGCTCGGGCCGCGGTAGGTGAACGGCGTCAGCTGCTCGACGGCGGGCGGCACGGCATTCGCAAAGTCCGGCACGGTCGGCCGGTTGCACGCCCCGCTGGCCAGAACGACCGCGCGGCACCGGATCTCACCGCCGCTCGTGGTCACGTGGTAGCCGTCGTCGGTGCGCCGCACCGAGCTGACGTTCGTGCCGGCCCGGACAGGCGCGCGTACGCGGCCGGCAAACCGCTCGATCAGCGCGACCACGTCCGCGCTGGTCATGTAGCCGTCCGGGTCCGGGCCGTCGTAGCGAAAGCCCGGGAGGCGGCACTGCCAGTTGGGAGTCAGCAGGCGCAGCGAGTCCCAGCGCTCGTGCCGCCAGGAGTTCGCGACCTCGCCACGCTCGAGCACCACGTGATCGATCGACCGCCCGGCGAGAAAATGACTCGCCGCGAGGCCGGCGTGCCCGGCGCCGATGACGACGGCGGTGATGCGCTCGATGTCGAGACCCCTCAGCCCGCGGTGGCGCGATCTCTCACGCGACGGCTACGGTGACCTCTGTCGGGTTCGCGAGCGCGTCGAACACCGCGGAGCGCTTCTGGGACTGGGCGACCAGCGCCTCGATCTCTTCCCGGGACGCGTCCGCGTCGATCGTGAACGTCACCTTGATGTCGTTGAAGCCGTTGCGGACGTCGCTGTCGACGCCGAGGAACCCGCGGAGGTCGTGGCTGCCCTCGACGGTCGACTCGACGGAACGCAACTGGATGCCGCGGTTCTGTGCGATCGAGGCCACGCCCGCGCTCAGGCACCCCGCCAGCCCCACCAGGAGGTACTCGATCGGCGTGATCCCGTTGTCATCGGCTGCGAAGATCTCCGGGTGGTCGGAGTCGAACTCGTTTTCGACCTTGTGGCTCTGCTCTTCCCCGAGGCCGAAGAAGTCCTGAACCGTGATCGTGCTGTGGACGCCGCTCGTCCACCTGGACGACGCCCGCCACGTGAACTGGGCGGCTGCCGGCGTCTCCGCCAGGGCCGTGCGCGCATCGAGCAGCGCCTGAACGTTGACTCCGTTATCGATCGTTGCCATCTGCCTTCGTGCCCCTTTCCCTACGTAATGTAGCTTTTCGACAAGTTTGGTCGACAATATCAAGACCCTCAAGGACAGAGAAATGACCGCGCCCACGGCGCCAGAATCGACGCTCGCGGCCGGCTCGGTCGGAACCGTCGAGACCCAATACCTCGATTTGCCCGACCCGGTGCGGCTCGACTGCGGACGGGACCTGCACCCGGTCCGCGTGGCCTACGAAACCTACGGTGCGCTCTCGCCCCGGCGCGACAACGCGATCATGGTCTGCCACGCGCTCAGCGGCGACGCCCACGCCGCCGGCTACTCGAGGGCGGCGGCGAGCCGGAGTACCCGCGACGGATTCGGCGCCGACGATCGCGACGGTTCCGCCGGCAAGGGGCTCGGCTGGTGGGACGGGATGATCGGACCCGGCAAGGCCTTCGACACCGACCGGTACTTCGTCATCTCCACGAACCTGCTCGGCGGCTGCGGCGGGACCACGGGACCGTCATCGCTCGACCCGGCCACGGGCAGGCGATATGGCTCGGACTTCCCCGTGATCACCGTCGCAGACATGGTGCGAACGGAGCGCGCGTTCCTGGACGAGCTCGGGATCGAGCGGCTGGCGGCGGTGGCTGGTGGTTCGCTCGGGGGGATGCAGGCGTTCGAGTGGGCGATCCTGTTCCCGGACCAGGTCGACGCCGTCGTGGCGATCGCCAGCACTCACGCTCTGCACCCGCAAGGCGTGGCCTGGAACGCAATCGCTCGGGAGGCGATCATGCGGGACCCTGCATGGCGGAGCGGCGACTACTATGCCGGACCCGATGTGCCAGACGCCGGCATGGGCGTGGCACGCATGATCGGCCACATCACATACCTGTCAGCCCCGGCGCTGAGTGACAAGTTCGGCCGGCGACTTCAGTTCGCCGACGACATCCGGTACACGATCAGCCAGCCGGAGTTCGAGGTCGAGAGCTATCTCCGCCACCAGGCCGACTCGTTCGTCAAGCGATTCGACGCCAACACGTACCTCTACACGTCGAGGGCCTTGACCTACTTCGATCTCGCACGGCAGTACGGCGGCGGGTCGCTTGCCCGCGCGTTCGAGCCCGTTTCTGCGCGAACCCTGCTGATCGCCTTCAGCTCCGACTGGCTCTATCCGCCGTCCGGATCGCGGGAGATCGAGGACGCGCTTGCCTCGCTCGGCAAACCCGTCGAGCTTCACGTGATCGACGCGCCCTACGGGCACGATTGCTTCCTGCTCGAAGAGGCGCGCCAGACGCCCATCATCCGCCGCTTCCTGCAGGAGAGCCCGTGAGCGGAGAGCGCGAGCGCCTGGAAGAAGCCCGGGACTTCGGATTCGAAACCCGGCAGCTCCACGCCGGGCAGCGGCCCGACCCGAACACGGGAGCTCGGGCGGTGCCGATCTTCCAGACGACCAGCTATGTGTTCGAGGACCCGGAATCGGCCGCGGCCTACTTCAACCTCCAGGAGTACGGGAACACGTACTCACGCATCATGAATCCGACGGTCGCCGTCTTCGAGGAGCGCGTGGCGAATCTCGAGGCCGGGTGCGGCGCGGTGGCGTTCGCCAGCGGGATCTCCGCCCAGGCCGCGGCGCTGTTCACGCTGCTGGAGCCGGGCGACCACATCGTCTCGTCCTCGGCGCTGTACGGCGGGACGGTAAATCAGCTCAAGCACTTCATGCGGAAGATGGGCGTCGAGCTGACCTGGGTCAATCCCGACGATGTCGACGCATGGCGCCAGGCGGTCCGCCCGCACACCAAGGCGTTCTTCGGCGAGACGATCGGCAACCCGGCCGGCAACGTGCTGGACATCGAGGCCGTGGCATCGATCGCGCACGATCACGACCTGCCGTTGATCGTGGACAACACGTTCGCCACGCCGTACCTGTGCCGCCCCATCGAGTGGGGGGCCGACATCGTGATCCACTCGGCGACCAAGTTCATCGGCGGTCACGGCACGAGCATCGGCGGCGTGGTTGTCGAGTCGGGCACGTTCAACTGGTCGAACGGGCGGTTTCCGGTAGTCGCGGATCCGTCACCCGCTTACCACGGCCTGCAGTTCCACGAGACCTTCGGGACCTACGGCTATCTGATGAAGCTGCGGGCCGAGACGCTGCGCGATCTCGGTGCGGCGCTCGCGCCCTTCAATGCTTTCCTGTTCCTTCAGGGGCTGGAGACACTCTCGCTGCGAATGGAACGCCATGTCGACAACGCGCGAGCGGTCGCCGCGTTCCTCGAGTCGCACGAGCTCACTTCAAACGTCACCTACCCCGGTCTGCCGACGAGCGGATACCGGCCGTTGGTCGAGAAGTACCTGCCGCGCGGCGCAGGCGCGGTGTTCTCCTTCGACTGTGCCGGGGGCCGAACCGGTGGACAGGAGCTGATCCGCGGGGTTACGCTCTGGTCGCACCTCGCCAACGTCGGCGACGCCAAGAGCCTGATCATTCATCCCGCCAGCACAACCCACCGCCAACTGAGCGACGCCGAATTGGCGGCGGCCGGCGTGGGTCCCGGGACGGTCAGGCTGTCGGTAGGCACGGAGTCGGTCGAGGATCTGATCTGGGACCTGGAGCAGGGCCTCGCCCGGGTCTCGGCCGATTGAGCCATGATTGAGCTCGAGCGATATCAGGATCCGGAGACGATCCAGCGCGTCCTCCATACCGCGAGCACGATCGCGATCGTGGGTCTGTCCGGCAACGAACTGCGAGCCAGCCACTTCGTCGGCTTCTACCTCAAGCGCCACGGCTACCGGGTCATGCCGGTGAACCCCCGCGAGACCGACGTTCTCGGCACCGAGAGCTACCCGAGCCTCCTCGATGTGCCCACGCCGGTCGACGTCGTCAATGTCTTCCGCGCGCCGGACGCGCTGCCGGCGATCGCACGCGACGCCGTCGCGATCGGCGCCGGCGCTCTCTGGTGCCAGTTCGGCGTGATCAACGAAGAGGGCGCCCGGATCGCAGAGGACGGTGGCGTCACCGTAATCATGGATCGCTGCCTCAAGGTCGAGCACGCGCGCTACATGGGCCGGATGCACTGGTTTGGCTTCAACACCCAGCGGATCACCTCCGTCCGGACCGGCCTTCAGTAGCTGCCGACCCGGCGCCGGCGCGCCCACCGCAACGCGCCCGCGGCGGCCTCAAGTCGCGTCCTGGGGCAGCTCCCAGCAACGCACCCGGGCCCTGAGATCAATCGGCGCTGCTGGAGCCGCGGGCGACTAAACAGCAGCCTGGGAGACCGGCCACCCATCAGCCGCGTTCACAAGGTCCCTCGTCCGGACAACTCGTAGATGGTTGATTCCGCTATCCCGAGGCACGCGGGCGCTGTCGGCTGGCGGCGGCCCCGGGCGCGTCGGCGCAGAACGTGCAGAAGCGCGCATCTGCCCCCTTGGGCGCTGAGCCATGCGCGGGTTTGCCGCTGTGAGGTGAAGAAGCTCGCGTCCGGGGTTAGAGCGATGGACGCCGTGAGCGCTCTTGCACGTCCCGCGCCTGCGGGGGAACCCGCTTAATCCGTCACGACTGCCGCCCACCCGGAGAGCGTGCCGAACTATGCACGCCCCAGATGCATTACTCGTCACGCTCCAGCGGATCACCGATGCGTGACGAATTACGCACCCTCCCCCCGGCGCCCCGGCCGAAGGGCCGGCCGCGCCCGCGCAATCAACCATCTCGTAGGCCCGCGGCGCCCAGCGGCCAGAGGAGAGGGTAGACCTACGCACTCCTCGCGGCGGCCGGCAGGACGTCGGGACGCTCCCGAGCCTTACGTGCGGCCTCAGACAGCAGACGTGAGTTCCCGATACCCGGCTCGCCGAGAAGCACGAGCGCTTGGCCACGAGTTGCGAGCTCATCCAGCAACGACTCGAGGAGCCGCTGTTCGGGCATACGACCTACCAAGGGCGCGATCTCGTCACGTGCCGTGCGAAGCATGAGAGCCTCATGCTCGCACTTCGAAACCGTCGTTGCGCGCGGCCGTCGACTAGTTCTGCTGGGCGTCTGCGAATGAGCCGACGTTCGCCGAGTAGGTGGCGTCAAGCGGCACGGTGCGCTGACCGTCAGCGAAGCTGCCAATGCGGAGGGTCCGGTTCCGCTCCCGCGTTTCGTGTGTCGATGCCTCAGCGTCGCGCGTCGGATGATGAGTGGTGGTGGTCATTGGATCTCCATTTCATGTGTCGTCTGGGGTGGTTAGGGTCTGGTGGTGAGTGCGTACATACGCGAAACTCTTGGTAACAGCATTACTACTGCTTCCCTTCGATCGCGTCGATGTCCTCTGCTGACAGCGGGAGGTTGGCCGCGCCGATGAGCGGATCGACCTGCTCGGGCGAGCGGAACCCGACGATCGCGCCGTCCACCGCCTGGTTGTGGAGGGTCCAGGCGATCGCCACCGCCCCGGGTACCGTGTCGTACCGGTCGGCGACGACACCGATGCGCTCGACGAGATCGAGGTTCGGCGTCAGCTCCGGCTCACGGAACCGCTCGTCCTGCTTGCGCCAGTCATCGTCGGGGAGGCCGGCGATCCGCTCGCGCGTCATCGCGCCGGTCAACAGCCCCGAGCCCATGGGCGAATACGCGATCACACCGATCCCCTCTTGCTCTGCGAACGGGAGGATCTCGCGCTCGATGCCGCGCTCGATCAGCGAATACTGCGGCTGGAGCGTCTCAACCGGCGCGATCTGTCCGATCCGCCGCAGCTGCTCGACGTCGAAGTTCGAAACGCCGATGTGCCGAACCAGTCCCTGCTCTCGGAGCTCGGCGAACGCCGCCCACCCCTCCTCGATGTCCTCATCCGGGATGGGCCAGTGGATCTGGTAGAGATCGATTGCGTCGACCCCCAGCCGCTCGAGGCTGGCGTGCGCCTCGCGCAGGATCGAATCACGCTTGAGGCTGTGCACAACCCGGCGGTCCGGACCTTCGAGCAGAGACGCCTTGGTGAACAGGAGGGGCCGGTCGGCAACACCTTGCAGCGCGCGCCCCACCACGTGCTCAGAATGGCCAAAGCCGTACGCGGCGGCGGTGTCGATCCAGTTGACGCCCAGCTCGAGTGCGCGGTGAATCGCAGCGATCGACCGCTCGTCCTGCTGGGGGCCCCAACCGAACTCCCAGCCTCCGCCGCCGATTGCCCAGGCGCCGAACCCAACGCGAGTGATCTCGAGGCCAGTCTGGCCGAGTTGTGTGGTCTTGAGTTGAACTGTTTGCATGGTGACTCCTTTGCATGGGACAGAGGTTGGGGTTCGGCCGATGCGCGGCGGCGCCCGCGAGCTGGTTCCTTTCGATGGGATTCGAGGACATCCACAGCCTCCCGCCACATGGCCGCTCGGACCACATGGGCAGTGCCCATCGTGGGGTGGGGCTAGCCGCTATTGGCGGCGGCGGCTAGCCCGAATGACCCGGCGGCGGGCGGGTGGCGCGGGTCGTCTCAACCCGGTCTGCACGAACCGGATCACGGCGAGGACGCCGGGCTACGGGATTCTCGACGTGTGGCCGCCGCCGGACAGTACCCGGTCGAGTTGGTTGCGTGAGGTGATGTTGAGCGCGCGCGAGGCGCGCGACCTGCGCTTCCTGGGTGGTGAGCTCGTCCCGGGTCTCGGCTCGGGCGTTTGCCGACACGCTCGCCGGTGGCCAGCAGCTCGCGTTCGGCGCGCCCGGCGAACGCATCGAGGCCCATCGCGTTGAACATCTCGAACGCGGTGCGCAGCTGCGCGCGGGCGTCCCGGCGACGTCGTCCGCGCCGCATCCATTCGCCGTAGAGAAGGTGGGCGCGGGCCAGAACGACGCGGAGCGGCGTGCGGCCCAGCCGTTCGATCGCCTCGCCATAGAGACGCTCCGCTGATTCGCCGTGGCTGAGTAGCGCCCGCGAACGCGCCTCCACACCCAGGCCCCAATCGCTCGCGCCGGCGCGGGCGGTTCTCGACAACCACCCCAAGGCGTCAGCCGCCCGCTCGATCTCCCCCGTACGGCTGGCCGCCTCGATCAGCTCGATCGCCACCCAGTTGGAGAACCACAGCTCGTGCGGATACGCGGCCGCCTGCTCCGCGGCGCCGAGGGCATCCTCGTAGCGCGCTAACCCGTTCGAAAGCTCACTGAGCGCCCTAAGACATCAGCACATTCACTAGAGATTTATCTCTAGAAGTTCTATGCTAGTGTTGTGGATCTACACGCCGTGAACCTGGGTGAGCCGATCGTCTCGGGCAACCGGGCGGCCCAGGAGTGGAAGGTCACCGGGACAAACGACGGCGAGCTCCTGGGCATTGCGCCGACCGGCAAGAGCGCGACCACGTACGGTTGCGGGACGGCTGAATTCGGCGAGGACGGGTTGATCCACCGCGGCGGCAACTACTGGAACGCCGCCGCGCTAATGCAGCAGCTGGGCGTTTTCCCCGAAACGGCTGGCGCACCAGCCTAGCCGCCTGTCAGATCGGGGCGCGCGGACCGGCGTGCCGGAACGAGCGCCCCGAGGTGTCGCGAAAGCGTTGATGTCGTCCGTTCACGGTCCGGTCCAGCGGTCGCGACAGGCTCGGCTGGGCCAGGACCGGCCGTTAGATCGACGCCGGCTCGTCGGGCATCGCAGTCACGTCGACGTGAGTCACGAGCCGCTCGCTATCGCCGATCTTGACGTCCTGCGCTGTCCCGACCTCGCTGGCTCGGCGGCACGGACTTTCGGTCATGGTGCGGGGAGCGTTTGGGACGGGTTGGAGCCAGTCCGTCAGAAGCGGCGTTCCCGTCTGGCAGTTGCGCGGAGTCTGTTGCTGGGGTGTCGATGAGCAGTCCGAGCACCTCACCGATCGTTCGCTCTCGACCGACCGCGTCTGGGAGGGGGAGATGGTCCTCGATGCGGTAGCGATTGCGACGGCCGTCCTTGTCCTTGACGACGTAGCCGGCCTCGGCCAAGTCGGTGACGATGCCGAACGCGGTGCGTTCGGTGACGTCGAGCGCAGCGGCGATGTCGCGGAGGCGCACCCCCGGATCATGCGCGATGCACACCAGGGCGCGGGCATGGTTGGTAAGGAAGCTCCACTCCGCCATCGCACAAAGTATAGATGCATATCTCTTGAATTCACTTGCTAGCTTTAGCACCCGCACCGGAGATGGCGTGAGTCTTGTCGGGCGGAACCGCACGCGGCTGCCGACGATCGTGGTCGTGTCGCTTGCTCGGCTAGCCGTCTCCCCGAAACCGGGCTCTGCGATGCTTAGTTGGCTTATCGTCCAGTACCGAGCGGAGGTCGACTGATGCCGGGTCCGTTGCAAGTGATCGCCGTGAGCTTTAGCCCCGCTTCTGACTTCCAGGCTCGGGTGTTGACCGAGGTCGATCGATTGCAGGGCCGAGGGGTGTTGCGTCTGCTCGACGTGATCTTCGTCGCTAAGAATGAGGACGGCACGGTGGAGCCTGTGGTCGTCGGCGGTGACGACGACCTTGGCGCTCTTCTGTCGAGCATCTTGCCGCTTGGCGGCGGTGGTCTTGTCGAGCCGACGGGGGGCGCTGGCACGTCGGGTTCTGCAATGGCTGACGCGTGGGCGCTGGCAGAGTCCCTGGTGCCCGGAACAGCGCTCGCTCTGCTGCTCGTCGAGCACGGCTGGGCGCAGGCGCTCTTTGACGTGGTCTCTGAGTCTGGTGGGGCGCTGTTGGGGGAGGGCTTTCTCACCGCCGAGGCGGGGATGGTCGTCGGGGCCGAGGTCGCGGCGCTGGAGGAGGCGGCGCAGGTGATCGCGGTCGCGCAGGCCGCCGAAGCCCGTGCGACGCTGGCCGCACTTGCGGCGGAGACCCAGGCAGCCGACGCGATCGCGGCTTCAGAGGCGATCGTCGCCGGTGCGGCCGCTGTCGCGGTTCGAGCGTTGATCGACGCCGGCATAGTGCAGGAGGCCGCCGCCCACGAGGCCGTTGAGGCCTTGGAGGCCGCCGGTCTGATGGTCGCGGCGGCCGACCAGGCCGCCGCCGAGGCCGTCGCGCAAGACGCGACAGCAGTGATCGCGGCCGACAAAGCAGCGGCGGACGCGGTCGCCGAAGCCGCCGCGGACATCGCCGCTGCGTCGATCACCGTCGCCGAGGCGCGAGTCCTCCGCTACCTGCCCACGCGTTTAACCTTCGCGCTGATCGCCGACAAGCTCGGGATCTCTCGCTCGGCGGCAAAGGAACGAGCCGAGCGCGCGTACAAGAAGCTCGGGGTGCACAATCGCGCCGATGCGGTCAGCCGGGCCCGCGGGCTCGGGCTCATCGAGTGACCCGTGACACGTTCCCTCATGCGGCCGGGATGGTGTGAGTTATCCGGGGACTGCGGTCTGGCGAGTTGGATCTGGTCGCAGCGGCGTGAAATCCGGCCGTGGCTTCGCTATGGCCTCCGGCGAGCTCGACTCCGAGCGCACCGCAACGCCAGCGGCCGCGGGGAGCATCACCCGCGACCACGCAAAGTAGTTTGCTTTACCGCACGAGGTTCTCGCCGATCAGCGGGCGTTGCGCCGCCTCGCGATTGCCGACTTGTACGGCATGGATGCGGTTGGGGCGTTGCCGTTTAAGGCGCGCTTGGCGCGACGCTCCGCCGCTTCGCGCTTGAGCTCCGCTTGCTGCGTTGAAACCGTCGCCATCTGCGCTGCGCGACGCTCGGCGGAACTTGGCCGTGGCGTCGCGGGTTGCACGGATACGGTCACCGTCTGTCTGACTGCCATCGCTGTGCCCTTCGTTCGATCTCACAAATCTCGCGCAGTCGCGGATCGCGCATCTGTCAGCGTCGCGGTCAAGGTCGCCAGCCAATTCCGGCCGGAAGACGACCGTGATCTCCTCGATCCTTTGCCCCGGGTCACTGGCTCCGGCTCGCCCTGGTGGTCGTGCGAGCGCACCAGGTAGGCGTAGCGCGACTTCCTCGGGTGGGTGGATCTGCTTTGGTCCGAGGGCGATCCGGACGCCGGGTGTTCAGGCGTCGTCGGGCGTCGGAGTACACTTGTTGTCAGGCCATTTCACCGCTTCTGCGAAGCGACTTCGCGCAGAGCACCGTCGGACCAAGCCCGCACGGCGACCTCACGGACAGTTTCGTCCCCAGCGACGGAAGAGCCGCCCAATTGAGCGGTTGGACGTTGAAAGCCCGCCACCCCCGCCTTCGGGTGGGCAAACGGCGGACGCGTCCGAACTTGAAAGGACTATCACCGTGCCCCTTTTCTTTTTCACCGTGGAGCAGCAGGAACGCGCGATTGTCGAGCGGTTCGGCAAGTTCGTGCGAGTTGCCGGCCCCGGCCTTCAGCGCAAGACACCCTTCGTCGAGAAGGTGGCGGGCCGGATGAGCTTGCAAGTCGAGCAGCTAAACGCGGACATCGAGACCAAGACCAAGGACAACGTGTTCGTGGTCGTCCAGCTCGCGATCCAGTACATGGTCGGCGCCGAGCCCGACAAGGTGAAGGACGCCTTCTACAAGCTCGACGATCCCGAGGTGCAGATGAAGTCGTACGCCTTCGACGTCGTTCGCTCGCACATCCCGACGATGGACCTCGACGAGGCCTATGCCGACGCGGACACGATCGCCAAGCACATCCAGGACACCCTGCAGACGCAGATGGCGGACTACGGCTACGCGATCATCAAGGCCTTGATCACGAACATCGAGCCCGACCAGCGGGTCAAGGACGCGATGAACAATATCAACGCGGCGCGGCGCAATCAGGAGGCCGCGACGGCTCAAGGCGAGGGCGATAAGACCCTGCGGATCAAAAAGGCCGAGGGGGAGTCCGAGTCGATGCGTCTTCACGGTGAGGGCGTCGCGGCCGAACGCGAGGCCATCGCGATGGGGCTCAAGAAGTCGCTGGCTCTGCTCGCTGACGAACAGGGCATCGATCCGAAGGAAGCGATGTCCCTGGTCGCTCTGACTCAGTACATGGACACGATCCGGTCGGTCGGCGAGCACGGCAACATGACCACGCTTCTACTCCCCGCATCCCCGTCCGCGGTCGGATCGTTGATGGACGAAGTCCAGCAGGGCATGCTCAGGGGCACCCTCGCGGCGGGGGCCGCGCAAATAGGCGGCAACGGCGGACGCCGCGTGGCTCCGGCGCCCGGGGATGCCCGCTCCTAGATCACCAGGCGAGCGCTCCAGTCGTCGCCGAGGGCGCCCGGGGAATGGTCGCGTTCCTCGGGGTCCCCGCCACGCACGCTGGTCACGGACCTCGCCAACCTGTCCCGAGGAACTCGTGTGACCGGTGGGGAGAGGCGCCGCTGCAGCGTTCTCCTCGTCGTCGGAATTGGAACGTAGACTACAATACTGTTTTTGGAAGCTCCACTACAATTCTGCGGTATGCTTGGGAGCCATGGCCGCGGACCCTGCAGTGACCCCGAACCGGTCGCGGCGTGCGCTCGCGCGAGCTGGTGCTCGACGCCGCCGAGCGCGTAATGGCGCAGGACGGCTTCGAGGCGGCGACGCTTGCCCGTGTGGTCGCGGAATCGGGGATTCCGATGAGCTCCGTCTACCACTACTACGGCTCCAAGGACGGAATCCTGCTCGCCGTCATGGAACGCGGCGCCGAGCGCTTCTTCGCCGACCTACGCGATCCCGACCGGCGCATCGGACGCGCAGCGCAGCACTTGAGCAGGGTTGTGTCGACCGCCGTGCAGACGCTCGAACGCCACCCCAACTTCCTGCGCCTCCTGATCGTCTTCGCCATTCAGCCGCCGCGCGGCGGCAACGGCGAGATCGACACCGTCGTGGGACGGGTACGCGAAAACGCGCTCGGGCGACTCCGCAAGCAGATCGCGATCGCCTTCGACGACGATCCGCACGGCGCAGTCACCGAGCAGCTCTCGCGCTTCGCGCTCGCCGCCTTCGACGGCGCGTTCGTCGCGTCGCAAGCCGACCCCGGAATCACGCTCGAGCGCGTTCTGAAACCACTCTCGCACGCGCTCGTCTCTGCCCGCCGCACGCTGCGCGAGTAATGGTCCGCGAGCTCCGGCTTGCACCGATGTGACCTCGCCACCGAAGTAACGCGAGGCGCGAAGTCGGGGAACTACGGATGCCCCACGGGCGGCTTCGCGTCAACGTTGAATCTCATACGACCCCAAGGAGGTAGACGTGGCTCTATCTGACCAGAAGACGGTGCTATCGGACAAGTTGGCGGAGCTTTCCGCTCGGGCCAAGGAAGCGGAGGGGCGCGCCGCAGCAGCGCGGGACAAGTCCAAGGCCGACGTTCAAGCCGACGCCGAGACCGCGCGAGCGTCCGCTCAGGCCCGCGCCAAGAAGCTGCGCGAGTCGGCCGAGGCGAACAAGAACAGGCTTTCGGTCTGGTGGAACGACTTGCAGCGCACCTGGAACGAGCACATCGCGAAGATCGGCGACGACATCGACACCAAGCGGGCCGAACACGACGCGGATCGAGCCGAGCACCACGCCGAGCACAAGGCCGAAGACGCGGCGTTCGCGGTTGAGTTCGCGTACGCGGCGATCGAAGAGGCCGAGTACGCCGTGCTCGACGCCGAACTGGCGAGGATCGAGGCGGACGAGCGGTCGACGGCCTGATCACCTACCTGAGTGGCGCGCGGGCCTGGCTGGGAGCCCCCGCGCGATCCACTTTCAACAAGGGGAGTTAGTCATGTCAAGTGTCGGAGAGATGAGAGAGGCCGTCAGAGCGGTGAACGGACCGCCCGGCGGCCAGTCGCCGGATGACCCGCGCCTGCGCCCGCTATTGGCGCAGATCGCGCGCTACTGGTGGGTGGAGCTGCTGTTGGGCGTGTTCTGGCTGGTGATCGCGCTGGTCGTGCTGAAGTTCAACCACGCCTCGGTGGTCACCGTCGGGGTGCTGACGGGGATCATGTTCCTGTTGTTCGCCGCCGAGGAGTTCCTCTTGGCCGCCCTGGACCACAGCGCCACCAGGTGGCTATGGGGCTTCTTCGGGGTGCTGCTGACCGCCTCCGGAATCATCGCCCTGATCCATCCGGAACAGACCTTCGCCGGGTTCGCCGACATCCTCGGTTTCGTGTTCCTGCTGATCGGGATTATCTGGACGGTCCAGGCATTCGCCGAGCGGGTCTTCAACAACCTCTGGTGGTTAGGCCTGATCAGCGGGATCCTGATGGTTGGACTGGCGTTCTGGGTGAGCGGCCAGTTCTTCCTCACGCGCGCGGCCACGCTGCTCGTGTTTGCCGGCGCCTGGGCGCTGGTGAAGGGCATCACCGACATCGTGCGGGCGTTCCAGCTCCGTCAGCTCGGCTCGAGCTGACGGAGCTCGCGCGACCTCGCAGCCCGACTGGGATCCACGGCGTGTGTCCACGGCTGAAATTGGCTGGCGAGCGTGCCCGCTCGACTTAGAGTTCTGCGAGCCGAGTGGGAGCGCGTCGATCCGCCGCGGCGACCCGTGCTGTTGATTAATCCGAGGTCCGGCGACGGTAAGGCAACGCGCGCGGCTCTCGCCGATCGAGCACGCGAACGAGGCGTCGAGCCTGTCGTGCTCGGACCTGACGACGATCTCGCCACGCTCGTTGCGATCGCCGTCGACGAGGGAGCTGACGCGCTGGGCATGGCCGGCGGTGACGGCTCGCTGGCGACAGTCGCCGCGGCGGCGGCAGAGCGCGACTTGCCGTTCATCTGCCTGCCTGCCGGGACGCGCAACCACTTCGCCCTCGATCTGGGGATCGTTCGACATGATCTGATCGGAGCGCTCGACGCTTTCACGGAGGCGCTCGAGCGCCGGATTGACATGGCTGAGGTCAATGGCCGCCCATTCCTCAACAACGTCTCGCTGGGCATCTACGGTGACGCGGTGCAGCGGTCGGCCTACCGCGACGCCAAGCTGCGGACGATGCTGGACACGGTCCACGAGGTGCTGAGCTCAACCGCCCCGACACCGGAGTTACTCGTCACCGACGATCTGGCTCGTCGGCACACCTCCCCGCTGGTCGTGCTGGTGTCGAACAACGAGTACGCACTCGACCAGCCACTGGCCCCGGGCTCGCGACTACGACTCGACAGCGGCCGACTGGGCATCATCGTGCTGGACCGGCCCGGCGCGGAGCGCCCCCGGGTTTTTCCTTGGAGCGCGCGCTCAGTTGAGATCGCGGCCAACACGCCCCTGCCCGCAGGCCTCGACGGCGAGGCCGTCACGCTGCTCCCGCCGCTCCACTTCACATCGCGCCCCGCTGCGCTGCGCGTCCGCATCTCACGCCACCACCCGGGCGCCTCGCCCTCGGCCCTGCTCTCGTCAGGATAACTGGGATAGGCCCCAGCGCATTGCTGCGCTCGGGAGCCGAATGTGCGACCGCCTGGCGATGTCACGTAGACCCTGATGCTGTTCGGTGGCCGGCGGCGATCGTTGATAATCGTGCGGTGAGCGCGGCCGATGTGCATGAGGAGGAGGTCGAATCCAGGTACGAGGCGACGTTTGGCGTCCTGATCGTGATCGGACTCCAAACCGCGCTCGCAGGGGTGAGCCTCGCGAATGGCTGGACGCTTGTCGGCCTTCCGGGGTGGGTCTGGCTGATCCCGGTCATTCCCGAGGCGGCGCTGTTGCTGGCTCTCTCCTGGTCTTTGCCTCGGCATCGTCTCGAGCAGATGGGGCGTCGTCGAGCTGTCGCCCTTGTGCTCGTCGGTGTGATCACCGCGGCAGACGCGTTCGGCCTCGTCGCGCTTATCGCGTCGCTCTTGAGTGGGCATGAGAAGAGCGGCGGTGAGCTGCTTTTCAAGGGCGCCACGGTCTGGGGCACGAACATGATCACGTTCGGGCTGCTGTTCTGGGAGTTCGACCGCGGCGGGCCGATCCGCCGGCGCGAGCCCGATCCGCCGCCGCGCGACTTCCAGTTCCCGCAGGATGAAAACCCGACATTGGCCGAGCCGGACTGGCACCCGCGACTGACGGACTATGTGTACGTCTCGTTCACCAATGCCGTCGCGTTCAGCCCCACCGATGTAATGCCGCTGACCAGACGGGTGAAAGTGATGATGCTGGCTGAGGCCGCGGTCTCGGCGATAACTACGCTGTTGGTTGCTGCGCGGGCCGTGAACATTCTCCGCTAACGCCGATGGCAGCGAGAGCCGTACAACCAATGAGGTACGACGCTTCGCGCTTCGCACGCCGGCCCCACGATCAGAACTCCGGAGCAGCGCGGCGAGCCAGGATGAGCCAGAGGCTCATGAGTAGGCCGATCGCCCCGACCACCATCAGGATGACGCCGACAGTCGACAGGCTGATGCCGGCCAGCTGCGCCGTAACGGCGAACTTCAGGATCGCCCCGACCATGATGACAAACAAGCTGAGTCCGATGGTCATTTGGTCCTCCTCAGGACATGGGTTGCTAATGGACACTCGGGTGCCAGCATGCCCGCGGGTGCGGTGACCGATCGTCACCCACTATGCGTGATTGGATCACCCCGCCGGCTGAATCACGCAAAGCGGATGATGACCACTCACTCGGACCGGACAGAGACTCTCGCGGCCATGTTCGCCGACAGCCGCAGAGAAGACGATGTTCGTGCCGCGCTGCGCGATCCCAGGCTCAAGCATCCCGAACTGATTGCCGTATCCGTCGACGAGGTCGGCACGGTCGTCCTTCACGGGGCTGTCGGACCGCTCTCGGAGCGTCTCGCCGCGGCCCACGATACGCGAGACGTCGAGGGTGTCTTCGACGTGGTCCCGACGCTGTCGGGCTACGTCAGAGAGCAATTGGAGAGCGACGCTGCAGCCGACGACGCGGCCACCGTGGCCGGCGTCGTCCGCGTGACCAATCAGATCGAGATCAGGTAGGCGACGTCAGGATGGCCGCCGCCGCGACCAGCCGGCAGTCGCTCGTGTGGGGGCTTCGTGCGTGTGGGCTGTCGGGCGCAGAGGTCGCGGACGGGATGGTCTGCTTCGGGATCCTCACCTACGGGGTTTACCTCGTCGCCGTCGCGGTCGCGGGGTTCGGCCTCTGGTTTGGGTTGTTCAGTGGTTCCGCTCCCGTTGGGCCTGACGCTGGTCCCCGCCGCTCTGGCTACCGCTGCCATTCTCATCGCCTTCGGCCATTCGCCGCCCGGCGCCGTGCTCGTCCTCGGCTACTACGTGGGCACAGCCGGGAACCTGCTGCCGGTCCCCGGCGGAATCGGCGGGGTCGAGGCAGGCATGATCGGCTCCTCGTGGGCTTCCGGGTCAGGGCCTCGCTTGCCACGCTTGCGGTGCTCGGGTACCGGACGATTTCCTACTGGCTGTCGACCGTCCCGGGAGCAGTCGCATGCCTGCGCCTACGCCGCACCGCCGGGACACCCCCATCTGAGGCGCAGTAACTGCCGCGCGTCGGCGCGAAGCCGACACCACATGACATACGCGCTGCGGATCCCTTAGACGACGACGCCGCCGATCCGTGCCTGTGCCACGGTCATCAGGACCGATTCGGATTGCAGGTGAAGCGTTATCACGACGCCGAGGGCCTCGCCTGGGCTAGCCGGGGCCGATCCGAAAGGTCCTCGACGCTGACGGCAAACCCACACTGACTTGACCGCCATCCAACTCTGAGCCGACTCAATCACGCTGGACATATTAAGCGCAATGCGCGGCGGAGAGGTCACGTGTCCACACAGTGCCGCTCCGGACGCAGCCCCAGCCACTAACCCCGCCCGCGGGCCGGTGCCGGCAGGGAGCACGATCGTCTTCGAGCGGTGCCCGATGGGCTTGCTCCGGCTCCCGCGTCAGGTGCCTGGCGTGACGCGGATACCTGCGAGGGAGACGCCGATCGCAACGGCTAGCGCTCCGTTCCAAAGCCATCCGGTTCACGCCGACCAGGAACGCGGCGCCGAGACCGGGATCGAGATGATTCGCCCAAAGACCGCGGCCCTCTCGCCGTGGCGGTCGAACAAGCCGGCCCACCTCCAGCCTCTCTGGCGATGTGGACCTGCTGCCGCCGCGGCAACGGAGACCGGAGAAACGATACGCACCCAATGTCCAATCCGGTCCCCAGGTCGTCGCGGAACATCGCCCCGAGCGCCGCGGTCTCGCGGACTGGCCCAGCAGACGATGGAGAGTGTGAGTCGGCCGGGACGATCCCGCCGCGGGACGCGAGCCGCCACTAGGGACAACCTGCTTGCGCCCTAGCGTGGCCCGCGTCACATGATCGGTCCTACGCTGCCAGCGCCTTTTCCTTGGCGCGCTGGAATTCTTCGTCGCTGAGGAGCCCGCGATCCCGCAGGGCCTCGAGCTCGGCCACGTCATCGTCAGGCGACGGCGTCGCCCCGGTGATCGGCTGGCTTCCTGTGCGGGCGCGCTGAAGCTCTTCGTCGGTCAGTATCCCGCGGTCCCTTAGGTCCGCGACGTCAGCGAGATACCCGATTTCTTGCACACGTTGCCCGCTCGCCTCGTGCGCCTTCATCTTGTCGCCGCGGGCAATGACGTAGATCAGTACGCCCACCAGCGGTAACAGAACGATCAGCGCGAGCCAGCCGGCTTTCGCCCAGCCGGACAAATCGTGGCTGCGGAAGACGTCGGCGACCACGGTGACGACTAGGTAGATCCAGAGGAACAGCAAGGCGAACTCCAACACCGTGAGCAGCGCCTGACCAAACGTGTATGTTGCGTACAGCTGCAATGCAGCCTCCTTGGGTTGTTTGTAGCCCGGCCGCGACAAGCGGCCAGAGTGGTGTCAGTCACCTGCGATTGATGTCCATGTCGCGCCTCTGGGCCGGTCAACCGGTCCAGATCAGCTGAGACTGTCATCGTGGACACAAGCTGGCAGCCGGCTGGGTGAGCCTGCATCGTCTGCTTTGCGTGATTCCGAGCATCGCCCGCATTACTGAGGCGGAGAAATCACCTGAACTGCGTGACGACAGCTCACCCGCGCGGCCCGAACCGTGTCGGTGGTGGACACGGAAACCAACACACCAAGCGCTCCGATCGCGCTGCACGGCCGGAGGCTGTGGCTTGTCCTCGTGGCGCTGCTTCTCGGGATGCTGCTGGCCGCGCTCGATCAGACGATCGTCGCGACGGCTTTGCCGACGATCGTCGGCGATCTGGGGGGCGCCTCCCACCTGTCGTGGGTCGTTACCGCCTATCTGCTTGCGTCGACTGCCTCAACGCCGTTGTGGGGAAAGCTCGGCGACATGTACGGACGCAAGCGGTTCTTTCAGGCCGCGATCGTAATCTTCCTGGTCGGCTCGGCGCTGGCCGGCCTCAGCAACTCGATCGGCGAGCTGATCGCCTTCCGCGCCGTGCAAGGGATCGGCGGTGGCGGGTTGATGATCGGCGCGCAGACGATCGTGGGCGACGTGGTCGCGCCGGCGAACCGCGGCCGCTACCAAGGCCTGTTCGGCGCGGTGTTCGGCGTCACCAGCGTCCTGGGTCCGCTGATCGGAGGGCTGATTGTCGACCACGCATCATGGGGCTGGGTCTTCTACATCAACCTGCCGATCGGGGTCGTTGCACTGCTGGTCACCGCGCGATTCCTGCCCGCCGCGGAGCAGCGGGTCGCCCACGTCATCGACTACTTGGGCGCGGCGCTGTTGGCGCTTGCCACCACCTGCCTCGTGCTGATGACGAGTCTCGGGGGAACGACCTACGCCTGGGGATCGGCACCGATCACAACGCTCGGTGTGGCCGGCGTATTGCTGATCGCGCTGTTCGTGGCCGCCGAGCGGCGCGCAGCCGAACCGGTTCTACCGTTGCGGCTCTTCTCGAACCGGGTCTTCTCGGTCAGCGGAGCGCTGGGCTTCGTAGTCGGCTTCGCGATGTTCGGTGCGATCACCTTCCTGCCCCTCTACCTTCAGGTCGTCAAGGGGGTCAACCCGACCGTCTCCGGGGTACGGCTGTTGCCGATGATGGTCGGGCTGCTGCTCGCCTCGATCACCTCAGGGCAGCTGATCAGCCGATGGGGCCACTACAAGATCTTCCCCATCATCGGCACGGCGCTGATGACCATCGGCTTGCTGTTGCTCTCGCGTCTCGGCCCACGGACCAGCGGGCCAGCCACGTCGCTGTACATGTTCGTGTTTGGCCTTGGCCTCGGTTCGGTGATGCAGGTGTTGGTTATCGCCGTCCAGAACGCGGTCGAGTACAAGGACCTCGGTGTGGCTACCTCCGGAGTGACCTACTTCCGTTCGATCGGGGGGTCATTCGGCACCGCGGTCTTCGGCTCGCTCTTCTCCAGCCACTTGACCGCGAACATCGCGCACTTTCTGGGCGCCGTGAAACTTCCGGCCGGGGTTACCAGCGCGGCCCTGAGCCCGAAGACGCTGAGCACACTTCCCTTACCGGTTCACAACGCGTTCATCGAAGCGTATGCCAGCTCACTGCAGAGCGTGTTCCGGGCCGCGGCTCCGGTGGCCGCGTTTGGGTTCGTGCTCGCATGGCTGCTCCCAGAGGTCAAGCTGCGAAAGACGGTGGCAGCCACCGACCCCGGCCAGACATTCGGGATGCCGACCGACCGCACCTCGCCACAAGCGCTCTAGGTGGCCGTGGGTTGGCTGGCCTGGGACGAGGACCGGGCCGCCTGCTCTTGCCCCCGGAGGCAGGCAGGCGTCACGCTCATGGAACTGGCGGGCCAGGTTCGAATACCGACCTCGAACCTCGCGCTGGTCGTCGAACAGGGCACCAGCCGCGCGCCGCTAACCGTGCCGGCCGCTGGCGAAGCCAATACCGCACCGAGGGCCCTCACCGAGCAGGGCCGCTCCGCACTCGAGCGCATCCGGGCCGCCCGCCGCGAAGGCGCGCGGAGGGCCCCGCACTAACGACACCCTCCGCACAGCGACCCGCCTGCCACGTTACGGCACACGCCCGAGGAAGCCCGGAGAGCGCGTGGAGAATCGCGCCCGGTCGACGCCACACCGCAGGCGCCGGGGTCACGCAAAGCGCGTGATGACGGGTCACCCTGGCCCGGGGTGAACTACAGCGATCGCACCCAACCACCAAAGGAGAAGCATGAGTCCCTCAGACAAGATGAAGGGCCAGGCCGAGAAAGCCTTCGTCGACCACGACGCGCATCTCACAACGGCCGAGGACCATCTCGAAGCGGCCGCTCGGAGCGCCGAGGCCTCCCTCAAGGAGCACACCGCGGTGCCCGAGGTGCATCTCGAGAAGGCGGAGGACCATCTGGAAGTGGCCGCCCACAATGCCGACACGCAGGGCGCGGAGCGGGCCGCACAGGCTCGTGAGCGGATCGCGCATGCGCGCGAGTACGTGTCTCAAAAGCACCAGTAACCAGGCCGAGGGCGGACCGGCGGACCAACGACGCGATCCGCGGCGCCCCCTCCAGGCTTTCACGAGGCTGAACGAGCCACCTCGGCCATGGCCGAGGTGGCTCGTTCCATGTTCGCGGGCGGCCGCGGCCGCCGCTACGAGCTTCGGGCCGCAGCCCCGTGCCGCACCCTCGCTCGAGGGCCTCATCATGCTGGGCGCGCCGGTGACCTCTGAGCGACGGCTCGCGGGGGCGGAGCCGAGCAGGGCTCACCAGTCGGACATGAGAATTGGCGCGGCTTGCCCGAGTCCGGAATCGCGCTACAGCGGGTTCCTGAATTGGGCGGCCGAACTCTCCAAGCCAAAGCGTGCACTACGTGACCGACCTCAGCCACCGGAAGCGGCGGGCGGGGTCGAAGCCGGCCTGACCGGCTCCTTCGCGGGTTCCGGGTCAGCGAGCCGCTTGCCGCGCTCTCGGTGCTCGGGGTAGAGGACGACTTCCTTACGGACTGCCGGCCCTCCCGGGGGCAGTCGCCTACGCGCGCCTGTGCGACACCGCGGGGACACTCCCACCGGAGCGGACTGACCGTCGCGTGCCGGCGCGAGGTTCCCTTACGCGAAATCTGAGCGAAGGGCACGGCGCTGGGGCACGCCGCTTCGTGCTTGCTTGAGGCCTCCGGCGACGACCAGCCCGAACAGGAAGCCGCCGACGTGCGCGAAGAAGGCGACGCCGCCACCGTTGGCGTGGGCCGAGGTCAGACCGTAGTTGGCTTCGACCAGCTGATACAGGAACCAGAGGCCGAGGAACACCCACGCCGGGATCCGAACCGGGAAGACCAGGACCAGCGTCAGCACGCGGGAGTTCGGATACAGGACGAAATAGGCGCCGAGCACGGCGGCGATCGCGCCGCTGGCCCCGAGCACCGGCACCATGGCGGCGCCGGCCGACCCGGCGATCAATGTGACCGCAGTCTGGGTCGCGCACGCGACGAAGCCGCCGGCGATGTAGAAGGCGAGGTAACGAAGGTGACCAAAGGCGTCTTCGACGTTCTTGCCGAAGATGGCGAGGAAGAGCATGTTGCCGAGGATGTGCTCCCAGCTGCCGTGCATGAACATGGCGGTGAACCAGCTGAGCTCCCACGGCTCGGGTCCGTGGCAGGCGCCGCTCACCGTGCACGGGTAGAAGGAGGCGTGGTACACGGACGAGCCTAGATGTGGAAGCTCGTAGAAGATCCACACGCAGAAGTTGGCCGCGATGATGGCCAGGTTGACGATCGGAAAGCGCCGCGCTCGGATGCCGTCAGACAGTGGCAGCATGACGGGGCCTCGGAGCGATCAGGATTGGCGCGGGCGCGTCGCCCAGAAGTCTCCGGCCGGCGCTTCCCAGCTGCACTCGACCCGACGCTCCCGCATGCCCCGATCCGATCACGAGCAGGTCTACGTGATCACAGAGCTCGCGCAAGCCGTCGGCCGGGGCGCCGGGAACGACGTCCACGTGTGTCCGCGCGCCGGTGTGCAGGGCGGCAGCCCGAGCGCGTTCGGAAAGAGACGCGAGCTGCGCCGCCACTCTATCGTCAACCAGGCCGCGGACGTGCAGATCCGCGTCGGCGGCGAGTGCGATCGCACCGGCCAGGCTAAGGGCCGCTTCGGACTCGGGGGTCTCGTCGAAGCCAACGCCGATCCGCTCGAGCCGCGCGCCCGCCTCTTCCTGCATGCCCCGCGGGGCGATGGCGAGGGGGCACTCCAGGTGCGACAGCAGCTCGTCGGCGACGTTCCCTAGACGGACTTGGCCGTCGTTGGCGCGACGAGTCGAGCCCAGGACGAGGAGGTCGCGGTGCTCGAGGCGAGTGACACGGAGAAGTCCGCGCCACGCGAGCGCGTTCGACTGGACCGCGATCCGGGCCTGGGGCGCCAGTGAGTCTCGCGTGCGCGCCAGCATCGCCCGAGCCTGTTCCTTGACGCTCGTCCAGCCCAGCTCGGCCGGGACGACACCCTCGAGGAGCGGCTGTTCGAAGATCGCTATTAGCATCAGCTCCGCCTGCGTCGCTCGCGCGAGCATCGCCGCAAGGACGACCGCATCACGGCCCGCCGGTGCGCCATCGACGCCGACGCCGATCAGGTGCGGCGCGGGCACCGGTGTCGTGTCGTGCTCGCTTCGCCGATGCGATCGGTCCCGGGTGTTCGTTTGCTGAGTGCGCATCACGTATCCCGGATAGCCTGACCGCGGACCGGGTGAAAGGTCGTCACATGTTTTGCGTGATTTGCCGGCCGCGCCATGGATCACGCGAACTGCGTGACGACGGCTCACCCGCTCGACCGCCAGCCTGCGGACATGTTCAGCAGCGTCGTCGTAGGTGTGAAGGAACTCGAAGCCAGCCGAGACGCGCTCTACCTGGCCCGCGCCCTCACCTCAGCCAATGGCAATCTGACGCTTGCTCACGTGCACGTGGTAGCCCCCACGCCCGCGCCCGACTCGGCGCGGCGGGGGCCGCCGCGAGGCGTCGGGATGCACTCGAGTGCTTGACGGTGCTGCGTGGCGAATCACGACTAAACGTGGAGATGATGTACAGCGAGGCACGTGACGTGCGGCGAGGTCGGCACGACATCGCACGAACTCGGGACGCCGACCTGCCTGTCACCAGAGCGAGCCGCGAGGACGAGCTCTATCGCGACCTCGTGGGCGGCGACGCACGTGCTCTGCTCGACAACCCGCAATGCGCAGTTGCGGTCGCGCCGGTCGGATATTCCGCTCGCGCGCTTCATTGCGGACGATCGGCGTCGCCTATCGGCGCTCGCCAAGGACGGGTATCGCCCAGCGGGTGGCCGCCGCACCCGCTTGTTCGCTCCTGGCGGTTCAGCAACTCGGAGCGCACGCATCGAATCGACGGATGATGCAAAGTCATATTTGACAAGACCATCAGTATTGATGTAGGCTTCCGGTTATGTAGATTGACACGAATTTGGAAGACGCCCCTCAGCCCAAGCGGCGGAAGTCGTGCTGGATGTGCGACCAGCACACCTGCCGCTGGTGGGGGTCGCGGTGCTCGAACCCGTCCCAGCGGTCAGAGACCACAATCCCGGGGGGCCGGGTCCGAGTTCCACAGTCACCGCGCGGTCGACGAGACGAGCGTGCCGCGCTTGACCGGTTACTCGACAGCGCGAGAGCTCGATCGAAGGCCGCGCCGTGTGCTGCAATGCCAGGGCCAAGCAGAACTCTCGCCGGTCCTGCCTCGCTGGCAGCTCACGCATCTCGGGCCAGCGCCCTCTCCTGCGCGCGTCCTCAGGTGGTGAGTCTCACGGGAGTGAACGCCAGAACGCGAGCAAGCGTTTCGTAATGCCGGTCGACGTGGAGCACGGCCGCCTGGTGTTGCTGGGCGCACGCGGCGATCAGGAGGTCTGGGATCGGCACGCGATGCTGACCGTGGGTCGCGAGCTCACGCTGAGCCGTCAATGCGGTCGCGATCGTCTCAGCGTCGACTCGGAGCTGATGGAACGTGTCGAGCTCGGTCTCGAGCTCCTCGTAGGCACGAGCGGACCGGGCGCTGTAGAGCACCTCAAGTCTCGTGATCGCGCACAGGCACGGCTCCCCGTCCGCCCCGCCGACGTTCGCGCCGCGCACAAGCGCCGACTTGTCCAACAGCAACCACCGCCGCTCGCGGGACCCGGTCAGCTCCACGCCTCATCGGAGAGCAACCGATCGACGTCAACCAGCGACGGGATCCGCTCGAGCGCCAGCGCAACCCGGCCGCGCCGATCATGGGCAGCCGTCGCAAGCTCGGCGCTGGCAAGCGCGTGGTGCCCTTCCTCGGCGAGTCTCAGCAGCAGCTGCTTGCGGTCAACGACATCCGGCCACCGGCGCGCCGCCGCGTCGAGCAGCTCCGCGAGATGCCCGGTGTCCGTCACCGTGTATCGAGGCTTGGTCGTAGGCACGAAACGCAAGTGTAGCACCAAGGCTGCACAGGTGCGACACCTGCTCGCACCGGCCGCTCACCGCCAGCCGCGACCCCGTGCGCATGCCAGGATTGCGTGCACCGAGCGGGCACGAACGTACAGCTCGCATTCTGTCGCGGACCTCCGGGTCCGCCAAGTGTCTGCTGAGTCGAGCTGGATCAGCCGCACGGCACGTTATTGGAATGCCGGCCGTTATCCCGGCGGTGCAGTGTTCGTATACGCGCGGCGAGACGACGCCGATAATGACGTCAACCAATCTGCGGAGGATCGCCCGTGTCCACCCACGATCTACCTTACGACGCTGCCGGGTCGCCCGGCGCGCAGCAGCAAAGAGGCGATGGCTCGCCGGTCGCGGGCTCGGGTCGCGCCGGGGTGGTGGCACTCGTCACGGTCGCGATCGCCTACCCCGTTCTGTGGGTGCTGGCGCGGCCCGGCGGTCAGCCGCTGGGTCGATTCCTGGGTGAGCTGTGCGGCGCCGAGGCGGTGCTGCTGTTCTCCTGCTCGCTGATGCTTACGACGCTGCTGGCACCGATCGAGCGGGCCTTCGGCGGGCTCGATCGGGTTGCGGTGTGGCACCGCCGTGCCGCGGTGGCCGGGGTGCTGCTGCTGATCCCGCACGTCGCGCTCGTGAGCTCGGCTCCCGATAGGTACGCGACATCCCTTGGTCATGCGCTCGGAGACATCGCGCTGATCGGTCTCCTCGTGCTCGCGGTGTGGGCGCTCGCGCCGAGCCTCCGGGGGGCGCGTTGGCCGGGACCCGTACAGCGGATGGCGCGCGCGACCTACGAGCGATGGTTGACCGGCCACCGGCTGACGGGACTGTTCGTCATCGTCGCGGTCGTCCACGCCACGATCGTCGACCCTGTGCTGCGCGAGTCGGTGCTTCTGCGGGTGGCCTTCCTGATCGTCGGCGCTGCCGGCACGATCGCGTACCTGTACCGAGAGCTGCTCGCCCGCTACGTGGTCCCGCTCTACGACTACACGGTGGCCGAGATCCGGCGGCCCAACAACACCACGCTCGAGGTCACCCTGACACCCGTCCACAAGCAACTGACGTTTGCGCCGGGCCAGTTCGTGTTCCTCGCCCTCGGTGGCTCCGGTGGTTGGCAGCGCCATCCCTTCTCGGTCTCGAGCCCCCCGAGCGATCCGCACCTCCAGCTGACGATCAAGGCCTCTGGCGACTACACGCGCGACCTCTACGACCAGCTCCGCCCGGGGATCCCCGCCAAGCTCGCCGGCCCGTTCGGCGGCTTCGATTATCGTCAGGGCGGCCACGATCAGATATGGATCGCCGGCGGAATCGGCGTGACGCCGTTCCTCAGTTGGATCCGATCGATCGACGGACGGTTCGACCGACAGGTCGACTTCTTCTACTCGGTCGCCCACGCTGAGGATGCAGTCGATCTCGACGAGATTCGGGGCGTGGCCGACCAACACCCGTCGTTGCGAGTCCATCTCGTCTGCGCCGACACCGACGGGAAGCTGACGCCGGACGCGGTCATGCACGACGCCTCTCGCGGGCGCAGTCCCTGGGTCTACATGTGCGGGCCCCCACCGATGATGCACGCCTTCTCCGCCGGCTTCCGGAAGCTCGGCGTCCCAGCCGGCCGCATCCGGTGGGAGCAGTTCGACGTGCGTTGACCCGGCGCGCCGATCCCCGAAACTCAACCTCCGCCGAGGACCACGTCGCTCAGCAGCTACGCACAACCCGCGGCTCTTCTAGCCCACGCGCTGTTGCGCAACTTCGTTGCCAACGATCAGACCGGAGCGGAAGTGCGTGCCGACGTCAAGTTTGGCTGCCGAGTCGAACGACCGACAGTCAGCAAGGCGTTCTCCACGTCGGCGAACGCCGACGTCCTGGTCATCGCGATCGTGGGCCTGCTCAGCCTCGCGCTCATTCTCGTCCCGTTCATCCCAGGCGTCCGCGACATTCCTCGCTGGATCCCGATCTACAAGCTGATCGGGCGCGATCATTACCGCTCGCTCGGGACGTAGTAATCCGCTTGCCGATGTGGGCGCGGGGACCGGAGCGAGCGCCGGCCCGCACTGGCGTGCGACCTTGCCGGCCGTTCGCGTGCGACCCGCAACACGAGCAGGTACGCGATCGGCGCGACTGGCGCAAAGACCACGGCCCGCAGCCACAGCGCCGTCGCGTCCGAGCCCGCTCCCAGCGTGTGCGCGACCGACAACGCCCAGACGACCACGCTGAATCGATGCAGCTTGCGCCAGCGTCGCGCGCCGATCCGTCGGCGCAGGTAGAAGGTCGGGCCGACCAGCACGAGCAGATAGCCGGCCACGATCCCTGCGGCGGTGAACGGCGGCCGGTAGCTCATCGCGAACGGAATCGCGATGCCGCCCAGCCCGGGTCGCAGCCAACCGTCGCCGAGCAGCGACAGTCCGTGCAGGCCGATCGCCGCCATCGCGGCCAGCGCCATATGCTCGTGCAGCCGCACAACCAGGCGCTTGCGTCCCGGCCGGCGGATCGCGCGCGCCGCCATCGACAGGCCCATCAGGACCGATAGCGACACCAGCACGAGCGCGACGACACCGGACGCGCGACTGATTAGCCACCAGAGGTAGTGCAGCGGGTCGGGTCTCACTAGGCGGCAGAGCGCAGCGCGGGAGGACCCAGACGACCCTCCAGCGGCCCGATCGGCTCCACCGCGCCGCTGTCGTGCACGATCAGGCCGCCGTGCTCGGCCAGGGCGCGCCGGGCGGCGTCCGCGCCGGCCAGGAGCGCCAGCTTGGATAGGGTCTCCGCCTCGAGCGCCGAGCCTCCGAGTGCGGTCACGCCGATGAGCCCTGTCCACGCGGGCTGGCCCGTGCTCGGGTCCAGCAGGTGATGCGCGAAGGTGCCGTCGGGACGCTGCCAGATATTCACGTTCAGTCCGGACGTGGCGATCCCGCCGCGATCCAGCCGGATTCGCCCGATCGCCTCCCCGGTCAGAGGGTGCTGCACGTCGATCTCGTAGGGCTCGAGCTGGGCGCCGAGCCCGCCCACGGCGATGTCACCGCCGCAGTCGATCAGGAAACGGGCGTAGCCGGCGAGGCGACAGGCGACGGCGTCGGCGCACAGTCCCTTTCCCGTCCCGCCGGTGTCGAGCAGCACGCCGGGAGGACGCGCGATCGTGCCGGCCTCGTCGTCGACGACGATCTCCCGCCAGCGAGAGCGCGGATCCGGACGGGCCGGCCGGCGCGCCGGTGCGGCACCAAGCGCGGCGCACAGCGACGCGGGAACCATGCCGTCGCGCGACGCGGCATAGCCGGTGCGCTCGAGCGCGCCGACCAGCGTCGGCTCGACCAGCCCCCCGCTGCGTTCGGCCGCCCACAGGCCGGCCCGGACGGCGGCTCGCAACAACGCGCTCGCGGGCACTCTCGTAAGGGAGTCGCGGTTGAGCATCGACAGCTCGCTCTCGGGCACGAAGCGCGACAGCCTCCGGCCGAACTCCAGCACGAACGCGCGCTCCCGCTCGGCGGCGTCGAGCGGCGAGGGAGCCGTGCGGCGCAGGCGCGGACCGAGCAGCAGCCGCACGTCGCTGCCCATGGCGTGGAATGTGTAGTCGACCTGCATCGCCTACGAGGATCGGGTGGTGGGCGCGGCCGAGACCGACGACGCAGGAGCGCTGCTCGAGACCGACTGCGTGACCGTGCTGCCGCCGCGGGCGGCGCCGATAACCGTCTCGACGACGCGCGTCTCATACACCCGGCGCAGAACCATCACGCGGTGCCGGGGCGGAGTCGGCGCGGATCTGACCTGCCAGGCCAGCAGAGCGAGGATCGCGAGGAAAGCGGCCAGCGTCAGCAGCATCACCGTGACGCCGTCGGCGCCGACGGGCGCGGTCGCCCGATGTGGACTAGTTGTCGCGACCGTTGCCATCGCCGCCGTCTCCGTTCTCCCGGTGCGCGCCGCCGCTGGATCGGGTGACCGGCCGGACGGGCGAACCGGCCGAGGAGGTGCCATGGGAACCGCTTGAACGCGTGCTGACCGGCCGCCCAGATGAAGTGCCTGACGCAGCGCCGGACGAGGTGCGGTGCGATCCGCTGCTACGTGTGCTCACCGGGCGGCTCTGGCTCGGGGGAGGCGAGGACGTGCTGTGCGATCCGCTGCTGCGGGTGGCGACCGGCGCGGCCGAGGCGGTGCTCTGCCCGCTGTTGGTGCGGTGCGCTCCGCTTGCCCGGGTCGCCACCGCCGCCGTCCCGGCGGTGTGCGCCGTGCGATGCCCGCCGCTCGAGGCGGTTCGGGCCGTCCCGCGGTGCCCGGCGATCACCAGCGCCGAGGAACCAGGAGCGCCCCGGAGCTGCGCGCCCGATTCGTGGCGAATCACGTGGATCGTCCGGCGGATCACCTGGGTGCGCACCTCGACCGCCGGGTTGCGCGCCGCGAGCGTCGCGGTCGACGTGCCCGCGGCCGGCCTCAGCGCGAACGCGGCCAGACCGCCGGCGACAGCCGCCATGGCGATCGCCACGATGCGGGAGTACTTCCTTCGCATTGCCAATGCCTCCGAGTCGTGGGTTCGCCGCGACTGTGCCGGGTGCGGGTTATGGAGCAGCCAAGCGAAGGCAAAGACTCGGCTAAGCCCACGTTTTTCTTAGGCCCACGCAGCGATCTCTTTACGCCCGAGCAGCAACCTTGACGCGATGAGCACTGCCAACGGCCGAGGCGACCACCGCGATCCGATCCTGATTGTCGGCGGGGGGCTGGCCGGACAGCGCTGCGCCGAGACGCTCCGCCGGGTGGGACACGAGGGCGCGATCCGCATCGTGTGCGCGGAGCCGCGCCCGCCCTACGATCGCCCGCCCCTCTCCAAGCAGCTGCTGCTCGGCTCGGTCGACGGCGAATCGCTCGCGTACCGCCCAGACACCTGGTACGAACGGCACGACATCGACCTGGTGCTGGACGTGCGGGCCACCGAATTGTGGCCCAGCGAACGCCGCGTCGCGCTTTCCGCCGGCTCCACCCTGCGCTACGCGCGGCTGCTGATCGCCACCGGAAGCCGGCCACGGGCGCTGCCGATCCTCGCTGGCTACGACAATGTGTCGGAGCTCCGCACCCTGGACGACGCGACCGCGTTGCGTGACGCGCTCGCGCGCCGGCCCAGCCTGGCCGTGATCGGCGCCGGGTTCATCGGCCAGGAGGTCGCCGCGAGCGCCCGCGCGCTGGGCGCCGCGGTGACGCTGATCGAGGCGGCCGCCTGTCCTCTGGAGGGCGTGCTCGGCCCCCGGCTTGGCGGCTGGTTCACGGCGCTGCACCGCGCCGAGGGCGTCGAGGTGTTGACCCACTGCACCGTCGAGCAGGTCGAGGGCAACGGCAGCGTGGAGCGGCTGCGCTTGTCGAACGGCCGCGTGCTCGAGACCGATCACGTGCTAGTCGGGGTGGGCGTGCAGACCGACACAGAATGGCTCGCCGGCACGTCGCTGGCCACCACGGTCGGAGTGCCGGTCGACCAGCATGGGCGCACCGCGATCGACGGGATCCTGGCGGCGGGAGACGCCGCGGCCACGTTCGACCCGGTGCTCGGCCGCCACGTGCCGGGATCGCACTGGGAAGCCGCCGGACGCCAGGCAGCGCGCGCGGCGCGCGCCATGCTCGGACTCGACCCGGGCGCCGCGCCACTGACCAGCTTCTGGACCGATCAGTACGGCATCCGGGTCCAGTACCTGGGCCGAGCCCAAGGCGCCGACGCGCTGAGCATCGACGGCGAGCCAGCGGCGCGGAGCTTCACCGCGACCTTCCTGCGAGCGGGCAGACCGGTGGCCGCGCTACTGGTCGACCGGCCCCGCTCTCTTCCCGCCTTCCGTGACCTCATCGAAAAAGGAGCTACATGACGTATCTAATCGAAATCGACGAGGGGGCCTGTGCGGCGCACGGCGACTGCGTCGACATCGCGCCTGAGGTGTTCGCGCTGGAGGACATCGCCCGGGTGATCGGCCAGGGTTCGGACGAGCTCCTCCTCGCGGCGGCGGAGGCGTGTCCCAGCGTGGCGATCCACCTCGTCGACGCTGAGACCTCCGAGCCGATCTACCCCTGATCGTCAGTCGTCGCGGCCGCCGCCCGCACCACGGCCGCCGGAACCGCCGCCGCTCGAATCGTCGCGGTTGTGCGTCGGGCGCCGAGGCGCGGGCGTCTGGGTGCTGGGCGTCGGGGTCGAGGAGACGGTCGTGGACGCGGGCGTCCTCGACACGGCCGGCGCGCTCGACGCGGGCGGGCTCGGGGTCACCGGGATCGGCGCGGGCGCGCGCGAGCCACCAGATGTCACCGTCCTCTGAGCCACTGGGCGATGGGCCGGTCGCTGCGGCTTCGCACGCCTGGATGCCGCGGCCGGCGCGGGGCGGTGCGAGGGAGCGGAAGGGCTCGCCGGCGCCAGCCCGGACGTGACCGACAGCGGGGTCCCGGCCAGACCGATCCCGCTGGCGGCGAGCTGGCTCGCCGACCAGGCCACCGTCGCCGTGGCCACGATCCCGAGCAGCGCGGCGGCGACCCACAACATCGTGTGGCGGTTCACGATCACGGCACGCTACTCCGGGCTCGGTTAAGCCCCGGCAAAGCGGCGGGTTCGCGGTCCTGGACGGCCGAGAGCGACAGCGTGGCGAGCGCCCCGCCGCCCTCACGATTCACGAGCGTCACCTCGCCACCCCAACCCCGCGCGAGCTCGCGCGCGATGGATAGCCCTAGACCGCTGCCGGGCGGTCCGGTCAGCCCGGCGCGACCGCGGTGGAATCGTGCGAAGATCGCGGCACGCTCGTCGACGGCGAGCCCGGGGCCGCGGTCGCGTACCTCGATCCGGCCGGGGGCGCTGACCACCTCGACGGTCGTGTTGATCGGGGAGTAGGCGAGCGCGTTCTCGATGAGGGCATCGAGCGCTCGGTCGGCGTCGGCGCGCGCCGCCCACACTGTGCCGCCTCTGGCGTGACGATGAAGCAGATCAATTCTGCGCTCGGCGGCCGTAGCGCGCCAGCGGTCGGCTGCCGCCGACGCGACATCATCCAGGTCAACCGCCGTCCCGGCCACCCTGCGTTCCCCGGCGCGGCTCAAGACGAGCAGCTCGCCGACGGTGTGGGCCAGGCGATCGACCTCCTCGATCGCCGCGTCCAGCTCTGCCGCTACTGCTTCGTCGGTCTCCAGCGCCCTCGCTTCCTCGAGGCGCAGACGAAGGCCGGTCAGCGGGGTGCGCAGCTGGTGCGAGGCGTCGGCCACGAAGTCGCGCTGAGCGCCGAGCAGCCGCTCGATCCGACTGGTCATGTCGTTGAAAGAGCTTGCCAGCGAGCGCTGCTCACGGCTGCCCTCGACTTCGGCGCGGGCGGTCAGGTCGCCCTGCGCGACGCGCCGCGCCACCTGCTCGAGCCGGCCGATCGGGCGCCCGACCTGGGCGGCGATCACCGCGCCAGCGGCTAGACCGAGGGCCAGCACGATCAACCCGATAAGGATCACCACGAACTGGGCGCGACGAACCGCGCTGTGGACGGCGGCAATACTTTGGGTGACGCGCACCGCGCCGACCGGCCGCCCCTGGTGGACGATCGGAACCGCCGTGGCCAGAATCTCCTGTCCGAGCGTCTGCGAAGAGCGCGTGACCTGGATCTGGCGACCGTGCAGCGCCGCCTGGATCTCGGGTCGGCTTGCGTAGCTGGTCCCCAGCTGCATGGGGCCGGCGCTGTCGGCCACGACGCGACCGCTTGCATCGACGATCAGGATCCGGCCTCGTACCGAGCCGGCGGCGTTGTGAGCCAACGTGCCCAGGGTGGTACGGTCCGCCGGCGCGAGCAGGTCGGCGGCAAGGGCCCCTACCAGGTCAGCCTGCGCCTGGGCCTGCGACCGGACCTCCGCGTTCACGCGCGCGCTGAGGTTGATGGCCAGCGGGACTCCCAGGGCGATGATCGCGAGCAGGAGCACATAGGCCATCGCCGCCAGCAGGCGGGTGCGCAGAGTTACGGCGAGACCTCCTCCGCGCCGGCCAGCCGGAAACCGACGCCCCGCACGGTGTGGATGTAAGTGGGGCGGGCCGGGTCGTCGCCGAGCTTGCGCCGCAGCCACGCGATGTGGACGTCGAGCGTCTTGGTCGAGCCGAACCAGTTCATGTCCCACACGTCCGACATCAACGCCTCGCGCGTCACCACCCGCCCGGCATCCTGGGCCAGCCGGGCGAGCAGGTCGAACTCCTTGCGGGTCACCTCGACCTCAAGACCGGCGCGCCAGACGCGGCGCGCTGGCAGGTCGATGCGCAGTTCTCCGATTGTGAGCTGTCCGTCGGCGGATGGATCGGGCCGCACACGGCGCAGGACAGCTCGAATGCGGGCCACCACCTCGGCCACGCTGAACGGCTTGACGACGTAGTCGTCGGCACCCAGCTCGAGCCCGGCGACCCGGTCGGTCAACGTGCCGCTGGCCGTGACCATGATGATCGGGACATCGGAGTGCTGGCGCAGCGCCCGGCAAACCTCGCGACCGTCCTGGTCGGGCAGGGCCAAATCGAGCAGCACGACGTCGGGCCCGAGGTCTGAGGCGAGCTCGATCCCTTCGCTCCCGGTCCGGGCCACTCTCGTCCGGAACCCGACCCGGGCCAGGGCGCGCGCGAACGGCTCGGAGATCGATTCCTCGTCCTCGACGAGGAGGACCAGCGGGCGCTGGTCGCGCGCGGCTGATTGGCTGAACCCCACGGGAGTGGAGCGTGGCATCCCTCCATAATGCCCGCTTTCCCGCAGGCCGCCTCCGGGCTTACTCCCGACAGCATCGTGGTCGGCTACGGATTCGCGAGCGCGCCGCCGCGCGCCGATGTTTATGTGTGAGGCGTCGGCCTGCCGCGTGGCCCTCCGTCGCCCCCCGTTCGTCGGTCCCTACCGGCAGCGGGCCTCATCTGGGAGCAAGCACCCAACGAGCCAGGCCGCCCCTCGCCCGAGAGAGCAGGCGCGTCACTGGACCGGACCTGACCGCTGGGGCTGGCGTTCCGATCCGACAGCGAGGCCGGTCACGAGCGCATTGGTTCTGGGACCGAGGGTGTGGCCGCGGCCCGGCGTTATTGCCGCCACTTGTGTTCGCGCACGCGTCCCGGCGCCGCGGGCCGCCTTGGCAGGCGAGCGGTGCGCCGCTCCGTTCCTCGGCTGAGCCATCTTTCGTCGGACGGGATCGTCACTTGACGGGCCGAGCTGGTGACGAGAGGATGCGTGCGGCAAAGTCGAATCGATCGGGGAGCGCGACGATATGGCCGAGGGACTCATCTTGGAGTTCGAGGGCGTTGGTCTCAAGGAGTACGAAGCGGTCAACGGGTTCCTGGGAATCGATCCGGAAAGCGGCCGAGGCGATTGGCCGTCGGGCTTGTTGTTTCACGCGGGCGGCGCGAAGCCCGGTGGCTGGGTGGTGTTCGAGGTGTGGGATTCGCGGCAGGCGCAGGAGCAGTTCATGAACGAGCGACTCGGGCAGGCCCTTCAGGAGGGCGGTATCAGCGGACCTCCCGCGCGCGTGGAGTCGATTGACCTGGCCGCGCATCACAGCTCCGGCATCTGAGGTCTCTCTCCGGGACCAGGCGTCCTCGTCGCGTCGTGCGCGTTTGGTCGCTGCCCGCCTCGCGCTGCTGGTCCTCGCCCGAACCGGGCGCCGGCTCGGCGATCATCCATGCCTGCGAGCTCTCCCATGAGCCCTGACGACGCGATGCCGTCTGCCGCGCAGCTCGAGGCGGCCGAGCGCGGACGGGCGACTCACCCGTCAGAGCCGCATTCTGGCGGCACCGCCGGGCGGTTGAACTGGCTGCGGGCCGGGGTACTCGGCGCCAACGACGGGATCGTGTCGGTGGCGGGCATCGTCATCGGGGTGGCCGGGGCCACCAAGGCCCGCGGTCCGATCTTCACTGCCGGACTGGCCGGGCTGGTCGCCGGTGCCGTGTCGATGGCGCTCGGAGAGTACGTGTCGGTCTCCAGCCAGCGCGACAGCGAGCGCGCACAAATCGAACAGGAGAAACTTGAACTCGCTGACTCCCCGGAGGCCGAGCTGACCGAGCTGACCGCGCTGTACGAAGCCAAGGGGCTTTCCGCGGCCACGGCCCGCACCGTGGCCGCCGAGCTCACCGCACGCGGTCCCCTCGCCGCCCATCTGGACGCCGAGCTACACATCGATCCCGCCGACATTCCCAGCCCGATCCAGGCCGCCGGCGCCTCGGCGCTGTCGTTTGTATCCGGCGCTCTGCTACCGATGTTGGCCATCCTCCTGCCTCCGGCGGGGCTACGGGTCCCGGTGACTTTCGCCACCGTCCTGGTCGCTCTCGGCCTGACCGGTGCCCTCAGCGCCCGCCTCGGGGCCAGTAACGTCCGCCGCGCCGTCCTGCGGCTAGTCATCGGTGGAGCGCTCGGCCTGGGCTTCACCTACGGCATCGGGCGGCTGTTCGGCACCGCCATCGGCTAGTTATCCGCGCGGAGCACAACCGCAACACCCCGGCCCTCGAGCCGCCGCTCGGGAGCTCGAGTCCGGTCCGCTGCGCGAAGCCGTGGCTCCTCGGCCGCTCCCTAGCTATGTTCGTCGCGTGGCGTTTCCCCGCTCGACCGCTGCGCGCCAAGCCGGTCCGGCGGCCATCGTCGCCCTCGTGGCCGCCTGGGGAGCGATCTGGCTCGCGCTCCGGCCTCCCGGCCAAGGAGGCGCCAGCTACGTCGGACAACTCTGCGGCGCCGAGTCGATCCTGCTCCTCTCGATCGCACTCGTCCTGATCAGCACCCTGCCGTGGGTTGAGGTGTGGTTTGACGGAATCGATCGAGCGGCGATCTGGCATCGACGCGTCGCGATCACGGGCGTTCTGCTTCTTGTCCCTCACATACTGCTGTCGAAAAGCTCCCCCGCGGGTGGCTCCGGGAAATCCCTCGGTGTCGTTGGAGCCCTCGGACTGCTGGTGCTCGTCGTCTGGGCAATCGTCCCTCGATGGCGGTCGGTCCTGCCACCCTTCGCCCGGCGCGGCGTCGTCGCCGTGCGCGACCTCCCTGGGCTCCGCCACGCGCGTACTCTGCTAGGCGGCTACGAGCGATGGCGGTCCTTCCACCGGCTGACCGGCGTGTTCGTCGCGATCGCGTTCGTCCACGGGATTCTCGACGCGACCCCCTTCCCCCAAGCGCCCGCGTTGCGCTGGGTCTACGTCACCATCGGCGGTATCGGACTCGCCTTTTATCTATATCGCGAGTTCCTTGCGCGTCATTTCGTCTCGCTCCACGATTATCAGGTCGAGCACGTCGAGCTGTTCGACGACGGGATGATGGAGATCTCGCTCAAGCCCCTTGGCGCTCCGATGCACTTCGTCCCCGGCCAGTTCGCGATGTTGTATCTAGAGGCTGCCCCCGGCTGGCGACGTCACCCGTTCTCGATCGCCAGTCCGCCCAGCTCCGATGTCCTGCGGTTCACGGTAAAGGCACTCGGCGACGACACGACGGCGATGCGTGAGTCAGTTCAGCCCGGGATGCCCGCGGTGATCCGCGGGCCCTTCGGTCGCTTCAGTCACGGCAAGGGCGGTGATCATCAGGTGTGGATCGCCGGGGGCGTTGGGATAGGACCGTTCCTCAGCTGGTTGCGCGCGCTCGACGATGAGCCCGGTCCCGGCCGAATCGACTTCTTCTACACCTCAACGGACGGCGGTGCGCCCTTCGCCTCCGAGCTCGACGGAATCGCTGGCCGCCACGACGAGCTTCGCCTGCACCTCGTGAACTCGACCGTCGACGGGCGCCTGACTCCCGACGAGGTCCTCGCGACCGTCGGCGATTACCCCGCTGCTCTGTCTGTCTTTCTCTGCGGGCCTGAGGGCATGGTCCGCACGTTCCAATCCGGGCTCCACCGGGCTGGCGTCCCCCGGAAAGCGATCCACCGGGAGTACTTCGTCTGGCGGTGAGCTGCCGCGCACGTGGTCTCGGTCTCGACACGAGCCGGGTCGTCCACAGGCGGACGCGGACTGCAAGCGTTCTGAAGCATCATCCGGGCCGCGGAGCGCTGGGGAGCGGCTATCGACGGGCTAGGCTCGCGGCGATGCTCGAACTCACGACTGAAGGATGGGCGGTCACCTTGGCAGTGATCTTCGGGCTGCTGGTCCTCGACTGGGTCGTGCTCGGCCGGCGGTCGCTGACGGTTGGCCTGGCGGCCGCGGCGCGCTGGTCCTTGTTCTATGTCGCGGTGTCTGTTGCGTTCGGCGTGGTGTTCGGGCTGCTGAACGGATCGGATCTGGCTACGCAGTACCTCACCGGCTACCTGGTGGAGCTGAGCCTGTCCGTTGACAACCTGTTCGTGTTCGTGATCATCATCGGCAGCTTTGCTGTTCCTGTGGCACACCAGCCGAAGACGCTGACGATCGGCATCGTCCTCGCGCTGGGATTGCGCGCGGTGTTCATCGCCCTGGGCGCGGCGCTGCTGCACCTGTTCTCGTTCATGTTCCTGATCTTCGGCGTGGCGCTGACGATGACGGCGATTCAGCTGTTTCGCCACCGCAACCGGGATCCACACATCGAGGACAATCTCATCGTCGCCTGGGCCCGTCGGGCGCTGCCGATGAGCGGCGGCTACGACGAGGGGCGGATCGTCACTCGCCGCGCCGGCAGGCGTGTGCTGACGCCGTTGTTCCTGGCGTTGGTGGCGATCGGCACGACTGACCTTCTGTTCGCCTTTGACTCGATTCCCGCCGTGTTTGGCGTCACCGACCATGCGTACATAGTCTTCGCCGCGAACGCGTTCGCGCTGCTGGGTCTACGTCCGCTCTACTTCCTGGTATCCGGTCTGCTCAGCCGGCTGGTCTACCTCTCGACGGGGCTGGCGCTGATTCTCGCCTTCATCGGCGTGAAGCTGATTCTCGAGTTCGCCCACCAGCGAAATCACTCGATACCCGCGCTGCCGACCGTGGTATCGCTGGCGGTGATCGTCGTAATGCTGGTCATGACCACCATCGCGAGCGTCATTAAGTCCAAGCGCGACCCGGCCAGCCGCGCATATGCCGGCGCCCTCAGGCAAGGCACCAACCGGGACGACGCGCCCGACGCGGCCGAGTCCGACCCGCCAGAATCGCACGAAGTCAGACCAGTCGCGTGATCGCCAAGGCACCCCACGCCCCGGCGAGGATCAACGACAGGGCCTAGCCAGACCGCAAGTGCGTAGCTCTATTTCCGACGCCGGCGACGACCGGGCTTTGCTCAGCGTGTTGGTGGTGAGCGCGAGAGCAACTACGGCTGCGGTGGTTGCCGTGACGTTGTCGCCGTGCGTGAGCGTCGCCGCGGAGATGGCGGCCGAACGCGAGTCGGCGAATCCCGCCACTGCTGTGCCGGTGGTCAGAGCGGCAAGGACCAGCGCGCCGTTCAGCGCGCCGTGGCCGCGGCCGCATGCGCGTCGAGCTCGGCCTCGGATGGTGGGGCGACCGCGGCCGCCCTTCTCGGCAGCACGAGCAGCGGGCACGTCGCGTGCCCGACGAGATAGCGGGAGACACTGCCGTGAGCCAGCCGCCCGGTCGGACCGTAGCCACGCGAGCCGACGATGAGCAGGTCGAGGCTCTTACCGAACTGAGCTAGCTCCTCTCTCGGCCCACCGTACGTGACGACGCCGTGCACGTGTAACCCCGCGAGATATCCGGCGTGACGGTCGATCAACTCGTCGATGGCGCTGGGCCAGTCGGCCGGGATGGGCTTCTCCTCGCGCACATTCTGGAGCGAGACCACCCACATCACTTTGATCGCGCCACCCTCCTGGCGCGCTAGCTCTCGGGCGGCGTTCAGAGCATGCTCGCTCTCCGGTGAGGCGTCATATCCAACCCCTATGCGCTCCAGGCGATGTGCTGCCAGCGCGTATCCGCGCGGGGCGATCGCGATCGCGCACGGCGCTCCGTCGAGCGCCGCCCGGCAGTCATCGCCCATCAAAACACGGCCTAAGAAGGCATGCCGCGTCGAGCCAACCACGAGCAGGTCGGCTTGCTGCTCCTCGGCGAGCGCATGCAACCCGCCGCCCACCGGAAACGGATCGCGGACGACCAGATGGGCATCCACCGCCGCCAGCTTCCGTTCACGCTCGAGCACCGTCTGAGCGTCGGCACGCTGCCACTCGAGAGCTTCAACAGCCCCGCGCCCGAGGATCGGCGTGCAGACGTGCGCCAGCGTTATGGTCGCCTCGCGTTCGGCCAGTTGCCGGGCCAATGCGATGGCGTCCCGGCCGCCTTGGCGGCCATCGACACCGATAAGAACGTTCGTGAACATCCTCGCCTCCTAACTCTGACGCTGTGGCGCGGGTCGGGCGTTGTCAGTTACCTCGACGACCGCGCCGGGGCAGATGTCGTTCCGCGAGCGGTTTCGGCATGGTGCGATCAGAGCGATGACACGGGCCGGACTCCTATCGCTCAGGACGAGGCACCGCCGCGCCCGGCTCCGGTGGCGCCGCGGGCTCGTCCGTCGGTGCGGCAGCCGGCGCAGCGACTGCAAAGGCGCCGGTGGGCTCGGTCTCACCTCCATCGACCCGGAACGGCGGATAGACCGGTGTCATCACCGCCGCGTAGGCGAACGCGCGCAACACCCAGCGGTTCAGGCCCAGAACGAAGTCGAAGATCGAGCGCGGGTACTCGCCGCGGAACAGCAACACGATGACCCCGACGAACACCAGCAGGCTGATCAGCCCGACATAGGTCGGGCCCTGCCAGGAGTGGTCAGTCCATGTCCAGGCAGCAGCGCCGCCGCCGACGAACACCCCGGCGACCAGGTACTGGGGGATGCCGGCCAGCCACCAGCCAAGCAGCGGAAACCCCCTGCGCTGATGCTCTGGGTAGTCGATCACTAGCCGAGCCGGGTAGTCGGCCACATCCTTGAGCGCGAACGGCGGGTAACGGTCGGTGCCGTTGGCGCCGAACGCATAGAACTCGACGCGCCAGGTCCAGCGCATCACGCCGACGTTGAAGTCGAACAGCGCTTGCGGGTAGCGGCCGGTGAAGAGCACCGCGACGAACGAGATGAACGCGCTGACGAAGAAGCCGAGCCAGAGAAACGCCAGCACGAAGTAGTGGGGGATCACGAGCAGCCACTTGATCAGCCAGAGTCCGCGGGAGGGATGTTCCAGATGTCCTTCCACCCGGACCGGATATGGACTGAGAGGAGTCGCGAACGTCGCCTGCATCAGACTCACCTTCTTTCGGATCCATGTATCGGTTGAGTCGAAGCTCTAGCGTCGCTCCTCCGCCGCCACCGGACATCCGGGTCGATCCGCGATCCCGCTGCCACTAACCACGCGCCCGAACATCGACCGCAGCTGCGGTGCGGACCGACGCGATCGCGCTGCACGACTGCAGAAAAGCCGCAGCCGGGTACCGGCATCACCCCGATGGGGTCGGCGGGTGAACGGCCTACGGTAGAGGCACAATCGAAGGAGACGAGCATGCCCGCGAAACGATCGTGGGCGTGGACGAGTCGGGCCGGGGCCGTGACGCCATTGCTCTCGCAAAGCGCCTGGTCGGGCCGGACGGGAAGCTGACACTGGCCTATGTCCTCACCCTGCCGGCGTGGGAGCCATGGGCATCAGGCGCCGCGTACGCGGCGGGTGAGCAAGCGAAGTCTGTAGGGCGCGAACGCGCTCAGGAGCTGCTCCGTAGCGTTCGCGACGAGGCCGGCATCACGCTGCGCTCGGGGGAGGTCTCATTGGAGCGTGTCTGGTCGTCGTCGGTCGGGCGCGGTCTGCACGAGCTCGCCGAGAGTGAGGGAGCAGGCCTGCTCGTATGCGGATCCTCGCGCCGGGGGCTGCTCGGCCGGGTGCTCGTCGGGGATCACACTCGCGCCGCTTTGAACGGTGCGCCGTGCGCGGTGGCCCTCGCCCCCGCGGGCTACTGCGATCACTTCGGCGGCATCCGTCGAATCGGCGTAGGTTATGACGGATCGGTCGAGAGCGAGCAGGCGCTCGAGATCGCCAGGCGGCTCCCCGCGGCACGTGATGCGGAGCTCTCGGCCTGCACCGCGGTGTCGGTTCCGCTGCCCGTGCTCGGGCCAGGTCCGCTGCCGGTCACCGACGTGATCGAGCCGCTCTTCACAGGGCGCGCGAGCGGGTCGCAGGGCTCGGCGGCGTGGCGGCGCTGGCTGGTTACGGGGCCCCGGTTTGACGTGCTCGCCAGGTATAGCGAGTCGGTCGATCTGCTGGTTGTCGCCTCGCGGTCCTACGGGCCGCTCGGGCGGCTCGTGCACGGAAGCAGGTCCGAGGACTTGCGCGAACCGCGCGGTGTGCGTTGCTCGTGCTCGCGCGGTCCGCCCGAAGCGTCGCGTGGCCCGACGACTCGGAGGAGCGAGGGGCGATCGCGTCGCCAGATCGTGCTGGATTGGCGTCAGTAGGCGGTGTCCTTCGCGCCCGGTCTACGCGACCGGCCGCGGCACACGGGTGGTGAACCGTTCCGGAGGCTGAGCGGGGCGATAGCCCGGCACATCGATCCGGAGCGTGGCGCCCTCTCCCGGGAATGATTCGGCGCGGATGCTTCCGCCGTGGGCTTCGATGATGGCCCGGGCGATGGCGAGCCCGAGGCCGCTTCCGCCCGGGTCGTGGCTGCGGCCGCCGTCGACGCGGTGGAAGCGCTCAAAGATCCGTTCCAGCTTGTCGGGTGGGATGCCGGGACCGGTGTCGCTGACCGAGATCTTGAGCCGACTGTCGTGAGCGCGTGCAAGAATCGAAATGCGGTCGCCCGACTCGGTGTACGCCACTGCGTTGCGGACCAGGTTTCGGAGCACCTGGGTTAGCCGGTCGGGGTCGGCCCACAGGGTGCCGCGAACCGCGACGAGGTGAAAGTCGCGGTTGCCGAACAGCGGGAGGTCGCGTCGCAGATCCTCGAAGTAGTCGTGGAGATCGATCGCCTGAGGCTCGATCAGCTGACCGGCCTCGGCGCTGGCCAGGGTGAGCATGTCTCCCACCAGTCGGTCGAGCTGATCCAGCCGGCGCAGCAGGGTAACCGTGCTTTCGTGGCGGTTGCGCTCGTCTGTCTCGCGATCAAGCAGCTCGACCTGCGCCCGGATCACGGATAGCGGTGTCCGGAGCTCGTGCGATGCGTCCGAGACGAAGTCTCGCTGCCGCTTGAAGGCTCGTTCGAGTCGATCCAGCATGTGGTCGAACGCGTCGGAGAGAACCCCGACCTCGCCGCGCGCAGCGACCGCGCCCGCGCGGACGGACAGATCGCCGGCGTCCACCGCGGCGGCGACCCGTGCCATCCGCCGCAAAGGGGCGGCGATCAGGTGGGCGAGCCCCAGACCCACGGCGATCGCCACCAGGAGCGCGAACGCACCAACGACGAAGAACGCCCGCCGCAAGCTCGTTTGTGCCTGCTGGACCGGGGTGAGGGGATTGGCAACACGCAGGGTTCCCACCGTTCGAGAGCCGAATTTGAGGGGGGTGGTGAGCACGCGCATCCCCCCGGCTTCGGCGACTGAGGCAGTGGAGAGGCCGTCAGGCGAGTCGAGCAAACCGGTGGCCTCCGGTGCGCTTCTCTCGCGTGCTTCCTCGCGCGCGAGCAAGCCAGGGTTGTTGGTTACAGTCTGGCCGCCGGCGCCCCGTATGACGATCAGCAGCGACTCTGCGTGGTAGCGCTGCGCGGCGATGAAGCGGGTCGCCGCACGCTCGAGAGCGGCGGGTGTGGCCAGGTCGGTCTGGGCGGTAGATTGTCGCCACTCCGAGACCTGGGTTCTCAGCTGAGAGTCGATCTGTGCGCGCAGGCGCGATCCGGTTGCGCTGTAGACGGCGAGAAAGCTGACACCGACGCCCAGGGCCATCACCGCGGCGATCGCGATGGCCAGCTGTGCGCGCAGGCTGCCGGGGAGCAGACGGCTAACCATGGGGCATCCGGAGGCGGTAGCCGACGTTGCGCACGGTCTCGATCGGGTCAGCATCGCCGGTGGCGCCGAGCTTGCGGCGCAGGTAGCCGATGTAGACCTCGAGCACCTTGGTGCCGGGATCGAAGTCAAACCCCCACACGGCGTTGAGGATCTGCTCGCGCGAGAGGACCTGGTCGGGATGGCGCATCAGGTACGCGAGCACCTCGAACTCCCGCGCGGTCAGCTGGACCTCGTGTCCGTCGCGCTGCACGCGCCGGGTGCGCAGGTCCACGCGGATGCCGGCCGCCTCCAGCGCTGAGGATTCGCGCTGGTCGGGAGAGCGGAGCTGGGCGCGCACCCGCGCCATCAGCTCCTCGAAGGAGAACGGCTTGGTCACGTAGTCGTTGGCCCCGCGGTCGAGGCCTTCGACTCGCTGCTCGATCGCTGCCCGCGCGGTCAAGGCGATCACCGGTAGGCCGGGGAGCCGCGCGCGAATGGCGCGAAGTACCTCGAGGCCGTCCTTGCCCGGGAGCGTCAGGTCGAGGAGCACCAGCGCGTAGTCGCCGGTCAGCGCCGCCGCCTCTCCGCTCGGGCCATCGTGGCAGACGGTGACGGCGTATCCGTCTGCGCCCAGGGCCTGTTCGATGAACCCGGCAAGGGTTCGCTCGTCTTCGATCAGGAGAACCCGCATGCCAACTCACGTTACGAGCTGTCGGTGGCGAAATCGGAGCGGTAAGGCGGTTCTGAACCGTCGCTTACCGCGCTCTTGACCGGGCGCCTCACGATGATCGACGTCAATCCGAACTCCGCCGCCAGAGAGGCGCGGAACCCTCGATAAGGAGGAACCGATGAGATCACGAAAAATCGCCATCGCCGGGTCGATCGCCGCACTGGCGTTCGCCGCGACCCCAATCGCCGCCGTCGCGGCAACCACCCACCACTCGGGCGCGCAGGCCGCGAGTGTGGATCGCTCGCGCGATGTCCGCAGCGTGCGGCACGTCGACCGCAGTCCCGATCGCAGCACTGCGGACCGGAGCGCCGACCGGAGCGCGGACTCGCTCAACCGCTGATGCCAGAAACCCGAACGGCGGTGAGCAGCGTCCGGGCTGCTCACCGCACCCGGGGTTACCCCACGAGCCCGGGCGGCCGGCGAGATCTTCTCGGCGCGAACCATGCTGCGGTTGTAGCCGGGCTCGTTGCGCTCGTCGGCGACGAAGTAACACCTCCTCAACCGGGCGCTGGATCATGATCTCGCCTTCTACATGGGCAACGAGTGCCGCACCTTCAAACCGATGTGCTGCCAGCGTGGCATCGAATGCCCCGGCTGCCATCCGCAGCAATACGCGCGGTGGCGTACGTAGTGACCCGCAATGGGTCCGTCAAGCTGAGGCCGGCGATGGATCAGCTCGCATCCGCAACGTCACGCGTTGCAGCTACGGATGGCGCGCTGCGGGGGCCGCATCAACATCGGAAGCGATGGCGGCAAGACCAACCCGTGCCGCCGTTGTCCAACCAGGAGGACCCAATGGCTGGCACAACGATCCTGATTTGCCCGAAGTGTCGCGGCGAGATGCGCACCTACGAGCGCAACGGCGTCGTGATCGACCAATGCGAGGAGTGCCGGGGAGTGTTTCTCGACCGTTGGCGAGCTCGAGCAGTTGCTGGACGCGGAATGCGGGCCCGAGCGACGCGACGAGCGGGACGAGCACAAGCATGACGACCATCATCGCGGCCACCACGATGACGACGAACACAAGCGAGGCCGTGGGAGCCGGCGCACCAGCGCCACCCAGTTCCTTTCTGATTTTCTCGGCGGCGGCGAATAGCGCGGCGTCAATGCGAACGCTGCCCGGGCGAGGGTATTCGGACGCGCTCCGAGGACGTAATCCGCCATGGTCGCCGCGCGCGCCAACCTAGAGCGTCGACGGGTTGCTCGACCGGTGGTACGGCGAATACCGGGCATGGAGGGACGTGAAGCAGATTCTGCGTAACGCTTCCGACGAATGCGCCGTGGACGGGGGGAGTATCCACCTGTTCCAACGATGATTACGTCCGCGCCGACCTCGCGCGCGATGTTGGCGATCGCCCGCGCCGGCTGCGAACCGACGTAATCGGCGACCTTCAGTGCTATCTCGAGACCCTCCTACGAGAGGTCCAGCACGAGCTTCTGAAGGGCTTCCGCGAGGTCGCGGGATGTGGTCGTCGCACGGGGGTGGTGTGGCGCGTCGTGCACGATGTGGACCGCGATCACGGTGGCGCCCCCGCGCAACAGAGACCTGGCACAGTGAGCGCCCCCGTCGCGTGCTCTGAGCCATCAGTGGGCCAGACGATTGCGGTCGCCATGACAACCTCGCTTCGGTATATGGGGCAGTTCTTGGCGTGTCCCGGGTGTCATCCGCGGAGTGCTCGTAGGGCGTTGAGGATCACTGCGAGGTCGACCGCCTCCTGGAACAGGGCGCCGGCAAGCGGTGGTAGGTACCCGAGCGCCGCAACACCCATTGCGACGATGCTGAGTCCCATCCCGGCGAGCACGCTCTGGCGGGCGATGTGAAGCGCTCGCCGGCCGATGTGAACCGCGTCGGCGACGCGGTCGATCCGGTCGACGGTGATCACAGCGTCGGCGGTCTCGGAGGAAACGGTGGCGCCGGCCGCTCCCATCGCGATCCCGAGATCGGCGATCGCGAGGGCCGGGGCGTCGTTGATCCCGTCGCCCACCATGATCACGGGCCGCAGCTCGGTTTCCGCGGCGATGCGGCGCACGACCTCGAGCTTCTGCTCGGGCGACTGCTCGGCGTAAACGCGGTCGACGCCGAGCTCGCGCCCGACGCGCTCGGCGACCGAGCGCCGGTCGCCCGAGATCATTGCGACATGCCGGATTCCCTCGACCCGCAGACGTTCTACGATCCTGTCCGCGTCGGGCCGAAGCTCATCGGCCATCACGATGACGCCGGCGACATGCCCGTCGATCGCGACCACGATGTGCGCTTCTCCGGATCCTCGGGTTGTCGTCGACGCGGCCGCGACGATCTCCTCCTCGGATACGCCGCTGTGGCGCGCGAACGCACGGCTTCCGACCGCTACGCGGTGGCCGTCGACGCGGCCCTCGATGCCCTGGCCGGGCTCTTCGTGGACGTCAGCCGGCATGGTCAGCTCGAGTTCCGCCTCCTTGGCGGCCGCGACCAGGGCCTCGCCGAGAACGTGGGCCGAGAGTCGGTCGACCGAGGCGGCGAGCCGGAGGAGCTCCCCTTGTGCCCAGCCGCCCCGGGCTACGATTTGTCGTATCTCGGGCGTGCCGACGGTCAGGGTGCCGGTCTTGTCGAACAGGACGGTCCGCGCCTCGCCGAGCGTCTCGATCGCACCGGCGCCCTTGACAATCACTCCCGAGCGCGCGGCGCGAGAGAGGCCGGACACCAGCGCGATCGGCGCGGCGAGAATCAGCGGGCACGGGGTTGCGACCACGACGACAGCCAGCCCCCGCACGGGATCGCCGCTCAACGCCCAAGCGAGCCCCGCGGTCAGCAATGTCACGGGAAGGAAGAAGCCGGCGTAGCGGTCGGCCATCCGCACCATCGGCGCCCGCTGCGTCTGCGCCTGCTCGACCAGCCGAACCAGCGCGGTGTACGCGCTGTCGCGCGCGGGCCGGTCAGCGCGGACGTCGAACGGGGTGCCGGCGTTGGCGCAGCCGCTGAGGACGGGCATCCCGCACCGCACCGTCTCGGGAAGGGACTCTCCACTCAGCGTGCTGGTGTCGATCACCGCCTCCGGGCTGATAAGCGTTCCGTCGACCGGGACCACTTCTCCGGTCCGTACGAGCACGACGTCGCCCGCTTCGACCCGCTCGACAGCGACCTCCTCTAGGTGGCCGTCGATCCGCAGCTGCGCCGTCTTGGGAGCGCGCTGAACGAGTGCGGTCAACTCGCGGCGCGCCCGCTGCGAGGCGATCGCCTCAAGCGCCGCACCACCCGAGAACATCAGGCCAATGACGACTCCCGCGAGCTCCTCGCCCAGCGCCAGCGCGCCGACCATGGCCACAAGCGCGATCGTGTCCACGCCCAGGCTGTGCTCGACAACCACGGTCCGGCCGACCTCGACCGTCAGCTCGGCAGCGAGCACCGCAACTGCCACACCCCACACCGTCTGCCCAGCCGCACCCTCGCCGACGAGGTGCAGCAGACCGCCGACCACAATCGCGGCGAAGGCGAAGACGGCGAGGATCTGGGCGCGATGCTCCAGCAGCCACGCCAACCAGCCGGGCAGGCGTGGGCGCGCGCGACGAGGCGACTCGCCCGCGCGCGCGATGGCAGGCGCGCGAACGGTGTTCATGATGTCAGCGTCGCAGCCAATGCCCCCGCTCAAATCCGTGGTGAGTACGGGCGGCAATCAGTGGTGCGAGCGGATATAAGCACTCGGCGTTCGTGCGACCCGTTCGTGCTGCGCTCCGAGGACGGCAGGACGAGATTGATCAGCCGCAACCGGTTCCGACTCCCGACGCTCGCGGCGCGGATCGGCATGACGCCGATGGAGCCGGCGTCGCTCCTGATGGAGCGCAAGATGCTGCTCGGAATCAAGCCGCGCGCCGAGCAGCTAGCCGTGGACGCTGCTGGCTGAGTTCGCTCGGGCCGGACCGGTAGTTCCCCCGCGACTTCCTGCACGCGATTCCGGATGCGCCCGCGGTGCCAGGCGGCGGACACTCGCACCATGAGCGCCGCAGGCCTTGAGCTCCATGCGCTTAGGCGATCGTTCGGAAAATTGGTCGCCGTGGACGGCTTGAGCTTCTCGGTTCCCGCAGGGCACATGGTGGGGTTCGTCGGCCGGAACGGTGCGGGCAAGACAACGACGATGCGGATCATCTGCGGGCTGTTGGCCCCGGATGCCGGCCACGTGACCTGGCAGGGCGGGCCGATCGACGGGAGGGTGCGCGAGCGGATCGGCTACATGCCCGAGGAGCGCGGGCTGTACCCGAAAATGCGGGTGGGCGATCAGCTCGAATACTTCGCGGTCCTACACGGCGCACCGCATGGTAAGGCGCGCGCGGCCGCCCGCTCGTGGCTCGGGCGGCTCGGCCTGGGAGATCGCCTCGGGACGCGGGTCGATGCGCTCTCGCATGGAAACCAGCAGCGGGTTCAGCTCGCGGCAGCGCTCGTGCACAGCCCGGATCTCTTGATCCTCGATGAGCCGTTCGCCGGACTCGATCCGATCGCCACCGACGTGATGGCCGGCGTGCTGCGCGAGCAGACCGCGCGAGGCGCCCCGGTGCTGTTCTCCTCGCATCAGCTCGAGCTAGTCGAGCGACTGTGTGACTCGGTCGCGATCGTCGACCAGGGCCGGCTCGTCGCGCGCGGGCAGATCGACGAGCTCCGCTCCGGCGGCCCCCGCCTGATCCGCGTCGACGTGCAGGGCGCTCCGGAGGACTGGTCCGAGTCGCTCGCGGGCGTCCGGGTGGTGGAGCGCAACGGACGCACGATCTTCGCGCTCGATCCGCGCGCCGATCCGCAGGCAATCCTCGACTCGGCACGCCGAGCGGGGACAGTCACGTATTTCGCCGAGCAACGGCCGTCGCTGGCCGAGCTGTTCCGCGAGGTGATCTCGCCATGAGCGGACGGCGCGCCGTGTGGGAGGTCGCTCGGCGCGAGCTGGTCGAGCGTTCCCGCTCGCGTACGATGCGGATATCGGTCGTGCTGCTGCTGATTCTCAGCATCGGAGGCGCGGTCGCGGCCGCGCGCCTCACCGGCCTGACGCCGACCGACGACATCGCCCTCGTCGGGGCGCGGTCAGCCGCCCTGCAACCGGCGGTCCAGCTGCAGGCGAAGGAGATGGGCCGCAAGGCGCGCGTGCGCCGGACGGAGAGCGGCACGACCGCTTCGCGCTGGCTGCGCGACGGCACAGTCGACGTCGCATTGCTCGACGGAAGCCGCATCCTCGTCAAGAGCAACACCTCACAGCCCGCGGTGCGCGTCGTGCGCGACGCCGCCGCCGCCCAAAGGGTGCTCGACCGCCTCCGCAGCGCGGGGCTCACAACCACCCAGGCGCTCTCGGTGATGTCGCCCGAGCCCGTCCCCGTCGCCGCACTCGAGCCGAACCCACGCAACACCGACCGCAACCGAGGCCTGATCGTGATCGGACTGCTCGCCCTCTTCACGGTGATGATCTTCTACGGCCAGGCAGTCGCACAGGGTGTAACCGAGGAGAAGTCCTCGCGCGTCGTGGAGCTGCTCCTCACCACGGTCACGCCACGGCGTCTGCTGACGGGCAAGGTGCTCGGCATCGGCCTGCTCGGCCTGGCGCAGCTGTTCCTCGCCGGCGCAGCGGCGCTCGCTGCCGGCAAGTTGGCGGGCGGCGCCGGTCTACCGTCGGCTGCGCCCAAAGCGGTCGCGCTCGTTCTGCTCTGGTTCATCCTGGGCTACGCCTTCTACAGCGTGGCTTTCGCCGCGGTGGGGGCGCTAGTCTCGCGCCAGGAGGACCTCTCGACGGCGATCGTGCCGATCACGATTGTCATGACCGCCTCCTTCTACCTCGCGCTGATCATCGCGAACGGCAACCCGAACAGCACGCTCGCTCAGATCGCGGCGTTCGTCCCGCCGGTTGCTCCGATGGTCGTCCCCGCCCGCATGGTGCTCGGCAACATGACCACGCTCGGACTGATTCTCTCGGTGGCTGTCGACCTGATCGCCACCGCTGGGCTGATCCTGCTTGCCGGACGCATCTACGAGCGAGCGATCCTGCGCGTCGGCGCGCCAGTCAACCTCGGCCGTGTACTCGGGATCCCCTCGCACCGGATGCAAGCAACCGACGCAAGAGCGACGGGAAGGCAAAGCATGAAGACCGCGTCCACCCACGACGCTAAACCCACCAAACCGGAAGCGCGGCCCGCACGCTTGGCTGACCTCGCCCTGCGAATGACGGCAGTCGCGCTCGTCCTCGCGGGCGCGGTGATCGGGTTCGGCGAGCCCATCGCCATCGTGCTGGTCGCAATCGGACTGCTGCTGCTGATCGTCCAGCAGAGTCTCAAGAACTGGCCACGCAAACCCGCCCACTGAGCGACAAAGGAGGTCGCATTCCGGCTGCCGCCCGCAACCATGCTTGAGGTCAACCCGTCGTCGGGTGGACAGCCACGCTCGCGGTCATCGTTGGGCTGCTCGCTGTCGACTGGCGCGCATTCGGTCGCGGCACGCACACAATCGCCGCGTATGGACACGGGTGGTTCCCGATGCTCGCTACTCCAGCGTGATGGCAAGCGCGGCGCCGTCGGCGACGCTCCGCTTGCCGCGAAGACGGCGCCCCAGCCGGTAGAACAGCATCACGACGCGGTACGAGATCTTGTAGCGCGCCAGCAGAAGCTTCTGGACGCGCTCCAGTTCTGCATCAGTCGTCAGCACCTCTGCGCGCGCCGACACCGGCTCGCCGTGCAGCTTGCCGTCCACCCGGCACGACGCGACCAGCACATGTGGGTCACGTCGTATGCGCCGGACCTTCGCCGAGTGCAGGTCAGTGAACGCGAACAGCCGCCTGCCGTCGGACACGAACCACACCGGCGTGGCGACGCCGGTGCCATCCCGCTTGAAGCTCGTCACGCTCAGGTACCGGCCTGGGAAGAGAGCGTCCAAGTCGGCGGCGGGCCGCCGGACCATGCGCTGGACCGTCTCGGTTGCCACGGCATCTCCTTTCCACGGCTAGCGTCCCGCGAGACGGGCGGCAGCACATCCGGGACTTGCGCGGTGGCCGCTACGGGCGATTACGCACCGGAGCCGCGTTCGTGCCTTGATTCGCGTTGAACGAGATCCAAAAAGCCGAGTTGGCCGAGCGGCCAATTGCGCAGATCCCCCGAACCCGGCTGCGGCAACTTGCGGATGTATGGGTAGCTGCCGTCCGATGACACTAGGGACACACGCCCAATGTCTGTAGGACATCAACCACTTACCCGCCGGTCACCGCGCGGCGTCACACGCTCGCAGCGCGGACACGACCGGGTCAGCGCCTGGATTCGACAGAGGAGCCGGGAGGAGCAGATATTCGCGGTATGTCTGGCGCTGATCGCGCTTCACCTCGCGGTTTTCGCGCTTCTCTTTCCTGGCGATGCCGGCGCGCTGGTGCGGGTCGGGGTGCTGGTGATCGCCGCTGTTGGACCCGCCGCGCTCAGCGTGCTCTTCGTCAGCCGCGGTCCGCCGGTGCGGGTACTGCTGGCCGGACTGACCGGTCTCGGTGCAACCGTCGCGGGACTGGCGACGAGCGTTCCGCACGCCGTGCTGACCGGAATCGGTGGCACTGACATCACGGGGATCCTCGCCACCATGTCGGGCATCACGTTGGTGGCACTTGCGTTCTGGATCGCGCTGCGTGGTCGGCGCCTGGCGGTCAAGCTGGCCGGGGGGATCATGGCGCTCTTCGTGATCGCGCAGTGGCTGATCGCTCCCGCGATCAACGCGGGTGTCGCGACGCACGCGCCGCGGAAGGCGATCCCAGCCGCTCGAACCCTCGCCGTACCGGGTGCTCGCGACGTTACGTTCCCTGCGCGGGACGGGACCCGTCTGTCAGCCTGGTACGTCCCGAGCCGCAATGGCGCCGCCGTCGTCCTGCTCCACGGCTCGCACGGCAGCCGCGTCGACACCCTGCCGCAACTGCGGATGCTGAACTCGGCAGGCTACGGCAGCCTCGCCTATGACGCCCGCGGCCACGGCCACAGCGCCGGACGAACCAATGCGTTGGGATGGGCCGGCGCCAACGACCTCGGGGGCGCCGTCGTGTTCCTCGATCATCAGCGTGGTGTCAACCCGCGGCGGATCGCCGCGCTCGGACTCTCGATGGGCGCCGAGGAGGCGCTGCGAGCGGCCGGATCCGGGGTGGCGCTGCACGCGGTAGTCGCCGACGGCGCGGGCGCCTCCACTCTTGGCGATGACCAGCTCGCCCCCCACGAACTCGCCCCGGTGTTTCTCTCCGAGACCTGGTTGACGATGCGTACGATCGAGCTCGTCTCCGGCGAGACCGAACCCGCCCCACTGAAAAGCATCGTTGCCCGCATCCAGATCCCCGTGCTCCTCATCGCCTCCAACGCAGCCAACGAGCGCACAATCGACAGCGCGTATCGGGCACTCATCGGACCGAGGGCAACGCTCTGGTATGTCCCATACGCAACCCACACAGACGCATTCGGCAAGCACCCAGACGCGTACACCACACGCGTGCTTAGTTTCCTCACTAACGCAATCCCGAGCCCTTGACATGGCGCGCGCAAAACAACATCAGTCTCTGCGGTTCGGCTGGAGGGCCCTACTTGCCCGCAAGGGGACGGTGCTGCCCGTCCCGCGGACTCCGACCGACCGTCAATTCGAGCCATGGCTGGTCGCACTTGTCCTCCTTGTCCCGCCCGCAGGGCTCTTCGTGTGGTGTCGAAGGTACTGTCACCGGCGCTAGAACCCTCCGTCTAGCGAGTTCGGCGATCGCTGGTGCCGATCTCGCTCGCCCCTGGATAGGGATCGCCGGTCGACATCCGCTTATCCAACGCTCGTCGAAAGGGTCTGACGCCGATCGACGGGGCCTGGTGTGCTGCGTGGTGTCTCGCGTCCTGCGCACACGGTTGACCCGTCGCACTCGGGCTGGAAGAGTCGTCTTATAGCCGCGATCATGTTCAACTCGAGAGGCCAGCTCCATGAGCAGCGCTGAAATCCCGCCGCCCGGCGCTACGGATTCGCTGGTCGAGCGCCTGAACGCCGCGTCGTTGGCGACACTCGAGCTAGCGTCCGTGCACGTCGGGAACCGACTCGGGCTTTACCGGGCACTGGCTGCGGGCGGTGATGCGACAGCGCGCGAGATGGCTGCGCGGACCGGCACGGCCGAGCGCTACGTGCGCGAATGGCTGGAACAGCAGGCCGTCGCCGGGTTCTTGACCGCTCACCAACCGGACGCGTCAGCCGAAGCGCGCCGCTACGGGTTGCCCGCCGCGCACCGCCCGGTGTTCGTGGACGAGGAGGACCCGAGGCATCTCGCGCCGTTGGCGACGCTCGCGATCGGCGTGCTCGGGCCGATCAACACGGTGCTTGACGCGTATCGCACCGGCGCCGGAGTGCCCTACGACGCGTACGGCGCAGACACGCGCGAGGGGATCGCGGCGATCAACCGGCCAGGGTTTGTCAACCAACTCGCCGGCTGGTTGTCCTCCATCCCTGAGGTCGACACGCGTCTGCGCACGCCGCCTCCGGCCCGCGTCGCCGATCTCGCATGCGGCACCGGATGGTCTAGCGTCGCGATCGCCCGCGCCTACCCGGACGTACATGTCGACGCGATCGACGCCGACCCGGAGTCGGTCGAGGCTGCTCGTCACACGGTAGCGGCGACCGGTCTCGGCGACCGGGTTCACCCCAAGAGGCGCGACGCGAGTGACCCCGAGCTCACCGGGCGGTATGACCTCGTCACGATCTTTGAAGCGCTGCATGACATGAACCATCCCGTGCAGGCACTCCGCGCAGCCCGCGCCATGTTGGCTGAGCACGGCACCGTCGTGATCAGCGACGAGCGCGTCGCCGAGCGGTTCGCGGCGCCAGGCGACGAACTGGAGCGCTCGCACTACGGCTGGAGCGTGCTGCATTGTCTGCCCGTCGGCATGATGGATCCAGACTCAGCCGGAACCGGCGCGGTGATGCGCCCCTCCACCGTCAGAGCCTACGCCATGCAGGCCGGATTCGGGCAGGTGAGGGTGCTCCCGATCGAGCACGAATCATGGCGCTTTTACCGTCTCATGCCCTAAACCTCTCCCGCAGTCGTGAAAGCGGGCACACAAACGCGAGCCGCCTCCGTCGGCAGCGGCGGAGGTACTTCCAAGGCGAACCGGTAGCGGCTGACGGCTCGCGGGCAATCGGGCGAGCATCCCGGCCCGGGTGAGATGAGCGACGATCTCCTGGCCCCGGACGCACACAAGGCCGCCCGCACCTATGGCGCTGCGGCTGATCACTACATGCTGCCGGCGCTCGGGTTCTGGGAGCGATTCGGCTCGGCGACCGTGTCGCGGGTGCCGCTGTCGGCCGGGCAGGCGGTGCTGGACCTTTGTTGCGGTGCGGGAGCATCCGCGCTTCCCGCTGCCGTCGCAGTCGGGCCGAGCGGCCCCGTCGTCGGCGTCGACGTCGCCGCTCCCCTCTTACGCGCGGCTCGCTCACGCGCTGCGGCGGCGGCGTTACGGAACGTCGAGTTCCGCCGCGCTGACGCCAGATCGACCGGGCTGCCCAGCGAATCTTTTGACGCAGTGATCTGCGTCTTCGGCGTGTTCTTCGCGTCAGACATGCCGTCGTTCGTGGCCGAGATGTGGCGGCACGTGCGCCCCGGAGGAGCGCTCGCGATCACCACCTGAGGACCGGGGCTGTTCGAACCGGGAAGCGGACTGTTCTGGGACGCGGTGCACGAGCTCGACCCATCGCTGTTCAAAGCGTTTAACCCATGGGACGAGATCACGACGCCCACCGCGCTCACGGACCTGTTCAAGCGCTCCGGCATACAGACGGCGAATGCGGAGGCAGTTGCCGCCCAGCACCCGCTCAACCAGCCCGACGACTTCTGGGACATCGTCCTCGGCTCTGGCTACCGAGCTACCGTCGACCGCCTGCTGCCCGACCAACGCGCGACCCTTCGCGAGCGAGTCCTCACCAGACTCGCTGAGCACGCCACAGCGACGCTACGCCGGATGTCGTCTACGGCATCGCGACACGGCCATGAGACCCGGGCCAGATCGCCGCCACCGCCCGAACGCGCATCAACCTTCACCACCGGGATCCCATCGATCGCGAATTACCCGACCGCGGCTCGCGTGGCTGCCTTTGTTCGGTGGCAACCGTCCGGGCCATCCCGGCGCTGCTGCCGCACCAAGCGTCAACGAGCCCCGTCGACCCTAGCGTCAAACGGCCGACGCACACCATAACGCGCGCCCGCGCAGACGATCGCAGTCGCCTCCACCCCGCCCCGCGGCTTGCGATCGCTTCGGCGACGACACGTTCGAGGACACGCACACAAGGTCCACGAGCGACGGGCGCATGGGTTTGTCGGCCGGATCTCGCCTCGCGAGTACGCATTCGGGCGGACGCTGGAGATCCCCGACTGGCGCGAAGCCGAGATGGACGCGTCGCTTGCAACGCTCACGTGACTCAGTTGGAGACGGGCCGAGCGCTGCAGGTCGGGGCAACGCCGCGACTACCAAGCGAGTCTGCGGTCTGCCTGCCGTCGGGAGATCGGTGACCTAGCCACCTGACGATAGTTACGGTGTAATTGCCGTGATAGGCTTGAGGTATGCCCAAGGCAGCCCCGTTCAGCATGCGCCTCTCGGATGTCACCGATCAGCTCGTGAGCGAGGAGGCGAGGCGCACGCGGCGGACGAAAGGCGCCGTCGTCGAAGGACTCGCCGAGGAGGCGCTCCGCACTCGCCGGTTTCCCGGGATCGCGTTCCGCGGCAGCGACTGGAACCGCCGTCCCTGGGTGATCGGCACCGCGCTCGACATCTGGGAGATCGCGGCCGCCTCACGCTCGTATGACACGCCGAGTGCGATGGCGGCGGCGACCGATCTGACCGAGCCGCAGATCCGGGTGGCGCTCGCCTACTACGCCGAATTCGCTGAGGAGATTGACGCCGCGATCGCTGAGAACGAACGATCGCTCCCGGAGTTCCAGCGCCAGTACCCGACGGTCGACACGATCGCCGTCGGTGTTAGCAAACCGTGAGGCTGTTCCTCGACGCGCACGTGTCCGCGCGCCGCATCGCGACGGCCCTGCGCGAGCGACACGATGTCCGCCCCGCTGACGAGGAACGCGAGCTCGACGGCTGGGACGACGAACGCCTCCTCGCTCTCGCCACCGAGCAGGGACGCCTCATGGTCACCTTCAACGTCAAGGACTTCGCCCGGATCACCACCGAATGGGCAGCAGCCGGAAAATCGCACGCCGGCTGCCTACTCATCGTCGGGATCGACCGCGCCGAGTTCGGGGTCATCCTGCGGGTGATCGACCACGCCCTCTCAACCCGGGCGCAACAAGCCGCCTGGATCGACTACACCGCCTGGGGCATCCGGTCAGCCACGACATAAGGGGACCGGCCTGCGCCGAGCGTGCTCCGCATGCTTGGGTTGCCGGCCGACGACACAGCCGATGTGGTGCGGCGGCCGATGCCAAGGTCCCCGAGCCCAGAACCTTTGGCTAACGCCTGACGTCCGTCGGTCGACCACACAATCACGCATGCTGAGTGATGACATTTCACCCTGTTGGCGCTCAAGCTCTGCTCACGACGCCACTTCCCCGTAGGAGGTATGAGATGAGCACGCACGACCCGAGCAAGGACGAGTACTTGGAACTGGAGACCAGGCTCGGCAGGGCCGAGCAGACGCTGGCCGCAGATCTCGCCGAAGCGGACACAGAACTCGACGCCGCCGTCAAGGCCGCCCCCGAGCATGCCAAGGCGTTGCCCGACCGGATGGCGACGAAGGCGGCTGCCAAGAGGGCCGAGGAGCGCGAGCAAGCCGAGGCCGCGATCAGCGATATCCGCCGCAGCCGGGAAGAGCGCAAATTCGATTGACCGCTGGGGCGGACAGATGACGAGCTTCAGTGAGCGCGGCATGAGAGAGTCCCCCATCGAGATTCCGGACCTTCCTTCGGAGCGATCGATCGACCGCCTGGTGTCCACGCTCGAGCCACTCAGTCGCATCACGCGCCCGAGGGTCTACGGCGTGGAGAACCTGCCGACCGGCGGATCACTGCTGGTCGGCAACCACACCATCTACGGCTTCCTCGACCTGCCGTTCATGATGGCCGAGATCTGGAAGCGCCGCCGGCTCGCCATTCGCGGTCTCGGCGAGAACGCCCACTATGCCGTTCCGATCTGGCGCGATCTCCTGGCTGTGGGGGGCATGGTTCGCGGGACTCGCGAGAACGTCCGTGCGCTGATGCGCGCGCAACAGACGATCCTCGTGTTCCCCGGTGGCTCGCGCGAGGTCAACAAGCAGCGCGGGCAGCGCTACCAGCTGCTGTGGAGGGAGCGCATCGGCTTCGCCCGGCTCGCGATCGAGCACGGGTACCCGATCGTCCCGTTTGCCGCGGTCGGCGCCGAGGAGATGCTCGATGTCGTCGTCGATCAGACGACACCGATATGGGGCGAGTTTGCGCGGATCTACGAAAAGGTCATCGGGTTCCCGACCCCGCCGATCGTGCGCGGCGTGGGACTGACCCCGATCCCACGTCCTGAGCGCCTCTATTTCGGGTTTTGCCAGCCGATCGACAGCACGCGCTTCGGAAGCCGCTATGACGACACCGCCGCCGCGCGCGCACTACGCGATGAGGTCAAACAGGCCATCCTGCTCGGAATCCAGTTCCTCCGCGACGAACGCGACCAGGATCCGAATCGCGGCCTCATCGCACGGCTGCTCAGGCGCGCTGAGTGATGGGGCTCCGCGGCGGTCAGCCGCCAGGCCGCTGAGGCGCGCGCACCAGCAACGCGCGCCGTGCCGCGACGAGCGCGGGCGCGAGCGGTTCGAGTAGCCGCTCGAGACCTAGCGCGGGGTCAGCCTGCGACGCGACGAACGCGCCGTCGATGGCGGCCAGGGCGAAGCGGGCCAGCTGGTCGGTGACCGGGGTATCCGGATCGTCGCCGAACGCGAGTCCGATCTGGCTCCGCAGTAGCCCTAGGGCCCGGTTGCGGATGCGGCCGATGACCGCTCGTATCTCTCCTCCGTCGCCGTCCGGCGGCTGCGCGGCGAGGACGATGAGCAGGCGCAGGAAGTTCGGGTGACGCTCCAGCGTGCTGATCGCGGCCGAGATGATCCTGGCCAGGTGCTGGGCAGGACGACCCGTACGCCGGTCCCAGTCGGGTAGGTCGGCGAAGAAACGCTCGGCCCCGCGTTCCATAACGGCGAGAAGGATCCCATCCTTCGAGCCGTAGTAGTGGTAGACGGAGCTCAGCGGGATCCCGGCTTCCTCGACCACACGCGCCACGGTGGCGGCTTCGAAGCCGTGCTCGGCCATCACGCGCTCGGCGGCGTCCAGGACGAGCTCGCGCGACTTCATGCCGCGGCGGTTGGGGGTTACCTCGTCACGCGTAGCCATGTTCCGCAGCATATCGCATTATTGGAGTTGACATTCCAATAGCATTATTGTAGTGTTTACTCCAATACTCGATTCGAAGAGGAGCAACCATGCCTTTCCCAGCAAGTGTCGATGAGAACGTCCAGGTGTTGGTGGTCGGTGGCGGAGGCGCCGGATTAACCGCTTCGATGCTCCTGGCGCTCCAGGGCGTGGACCACCTCCTGGTCAGCGCGCGCCCGGAGACCTCCGATCTGCCCAAGGCGCACGTCCTGAACCAGCGGGCGATGGAGGTGCTCGACGATGTCGGGGTGGCGGAGGCCATCGCGCAGCGCAGCACACCCCCGGAGAACATGGCGGCAACGGCGTTCTATGCGGGTTTCGCCGGGCCTGACGCCGACTACGGCCGCCGTTTGGCGCGGCTCGAGTGCTGGGGCGCCGGCGGCGAGGACGAAAACTGGCGCGCCGCGAGTCCATGGCGGCAGCTGAACCTGCCGCAGATCCGCCTGGAGCCTTTGTTGAAGGCTCGCGCCGAGGAGCTCTCACCGGGGCGGATCCGCTTCGGGCACGAGCTGATCGACCTCGAACAGGATGAGGAGGGCGTGCGCGCCCTGATTCGAGACAACGCCACGGAGCGGGAATACGTCGTGCAAAGCGATTACCTGGTTGGGGCGGACGGCGGACGCCGAGTCGCCGGACTGATCGGGGTGGAGTACGAGGGCCTCGGCGTGGTGACCGACACCGCGACGCTCCACGTGTCGGCGGACTTGTCGCGATGGGCGAGCGATCCTGAGGTGCTGATCCGCTGGATCTTCTCGCCGCAGGCCGGCGTGCTGGTGGTGATGGTCCCGATGGGGCCGGAGCGGTGGGGCCCCGGATCCGAGGAGTGGGTGATCCACCTCAACTACCCGGTCGACGATCCTCGGGCTCAGTCGGATGCGCAGATCGAGGCCGACGCTCGCAAGGCGCTGGGCATCGGTGACGTCCCGCTCCGGATCCACAAGATCACGCGCTGGTCGGTCGAAGCGGTGATGGCGTCCGCGTTCAGGGTCGGGCGTGTGCTCCTGCTCGGTGACGCGGCGCACCGGCATCCGCCCACCGGCGGACTCGGGTTGACCAGCGCGATCCACGACGCGCAGAACCTGTGCTGGAAGCTCGCCGCCGTGCTGGCGGGCGACGCATCGTCGGCGCTCCTCGACTCCTACGAAGCCGAGCGGAGAGGCGTCGATGAGCGGAACTGCCAGCGCTCGCTGGAGAACGCCGTCAATCACTTCGCGATCGGCGCCGAGCTTGGGATCTCTCCCGAGAACCCGCCCGAGCAGAACCTGCAACTGCTGCGTCGGATGTGGAGCGACCGGCCCGAAGACGCGGCGCACCGCTCGAGCGTGCTCCGGGCCATGCGGGCGCAGTCGATGGAATTCAGTGAGCTGAACGTCGAATACGGCTACGCCTACGACTCGCCGGCGATCGTACCCGATGGGACCGCGGCCGCCGCGCCACTCGATGACATCCGCGTGTATGAACCGACGACACGCCCGGGGGCGCCGCTCCCGCACGCGTGGATCGACGACGAACGCGGCAATCGCCGAGCGATCAAGGACCTGGTTGGGCCAGGGCGCTTTCTTCTCATCGCCGGGGAGGACGGCCACGCATGGTGCGAGGCCGCACATCAGCTGGCCGAGGAGACGGGACTTCCGCTGGACACGGTGCGGATCGGTCATCTCGACGGGGACCTGTACGACCCACGCTGCAGCTGGCTGCGCCGTCGCCAGATCGCCGGCGACGGAGCGCTTCTCGTACGACCTGATCGATTCGTCGCCTGGCGTGCACGGACGGCCGCCGATGATCCTCGGGCCGAGCTCGCGGCCGCGCTTCGCTGCATTCTGGCTCGCCCGGTCGAGGCACCGGCCGCGTCCGCAGTCTGAGCCGCGCGCATTCGCTCGTAAGTCGCATGTCCGTCCCGGGCGTCGTATCTGATAGGATCGTCATATATGACGACCGGGACGGAGCCGAGTAGCGCGGACACACCCCATCGGGACCGGCACACTCGCCGGCGGGAGCGGACTCGGCGCAAGCTGCTGGACGCCGCAAAGGCGCTGTTTGCCCGCCAAGGCGTCGAGAACACCCGGATCAATGAGATCACCGACGAGGCCGATGTCGGATTCGGGTCGTTCTACAACCACTTCGAATCGAAGGAGGCGATCGTCGAAGCCGTCCTCGGCGAGGAGGTCGCCGCTCACGGTACAGCGGTGGAGCTCGTCACGGCGGACCTCGATGACCCGGCCGAAATCGTTGCGGTGGCGCACCGGTACTTCGTCAACCTAGCCCGGATCGATCCCGACTGGGGGTGGCTGCTAATCCGCCTCGACTTGAAGGTCAGCTTGGAGTCACTCGGCCCGTTTGCCCGGCGGGATCTCGAGCGCGGCATCAAAGCGGGCCGGTTCCGCGTTCCGAACAAGCGGGTCGCCTTGTTGGCGACCGGTGGCGCGCTTCTCGGGGTCATGCGCGACGTCCTCGATGGGCACGCGCCCAAGGACGCCGACCGCCACCACTCCGAGGGCGTGCTCCGCATGTTGGGGTTGTCCGCCGAGGACGCAGCCGAGGTGGCGCGGCGGCCGATGCCCCAGGTCCCGCGGCAAGATCCCTGACGAGCGCCAGGCCAAGCCTCGGGCGCGCACCCAGGCGCCTGATCGCAACGCCGATCGTTACGCGTTCGGCGTGGTCAGCTCGGGGAGCGCCAACGCGCCGGCCACCGCCCGGTACACCTTGCGGTTGAAGATGAGACCGACGTGGCTGCCGCTCACCTCAATGCAGTCGGCGTGCGGGACGACCTGGCATTGCCAGTGCACCACGCCGTCACCCTTGGAGTAGACGCTCGTGAGCCGCACCTGCTCGAAAGGGAATCTGCGCGCGAAGTCGTGGCTGAACGGGCAGCCGCAGTGGGCCGAGAGACAGGCGTCCCGGCGCGCTCGTCCGCTGGCGTGGACGACGCGGCGGGCCACATCGACGGCGAACAGCGTGGGGGTGCTGGCTCCGAACAGGCCCTGCAGGTCGGCCCCGATCGAGATCGCGTGGGAGACGCGGTCGGGCCGGCGGGCGGCGAGCGCTCGGGCGAAGTGGCCACCGCGGCTGTGGCCGATCAACGCGACACGCCGTCCATACGCCCGCCACAGCGTCTCCACTCGCCGCTCGACCCGGTCGAGGGTGCGGTCAGAGCACCCGGTGTTGGCGACGAAGCCGCAGAGCCGCGGCCGATAGCCGAGCCGGCGCAACCACGCCGCGATGACCAGAAGCGTTTGATCGCCGGCCAGAAATCCCGGCATCAACACGACCGGACGACCGTCGCCGCGCGGCACACCAACGCCGCGCCACACGGGGTCCGCCAGCATACGGCCCAATTCGAGCGTCCACCGCGTCTCGGCCAGCGGCCGCCCCAGCCACCGCTCACGAATCGCCTCGTCGCCGAAGACGAAGCGCTCACCATCCTCGGCGCCGCCGCTCCAATCCTCGCTCTCCGGCTCCCGCGCCACCGACCGCTCAGGTGGCATGGACGTAGCTACCCGGCGCCTTAGCTGTCGGCCTGTGCCGGCGGCTCCCCAAGCTCTTCGGTGCGGGCTTCAGATCCCCAGCCCGTTTGCCGAGCCAGTCGCGGTAGTCGGGCCACCAGCTCCCGGGCCTTGCATCGGCCGCTCGGGCCCATGCCTCGCCATCGACGTCGATGTCGTCGGTGGCACGGTAGCTGGCGCGGGTCTCGGCGGTGGGCGGGTTGACCAGCGCCTGGATGTGACCACTTGTCGAGAGCACGAATCGCCTGGGGCCGCCGAGCAGAAGAGTGCTGCGGTAGGCATTCTCCCAGGGGACGATGTGGTCGTTCAGTCCGGCGACCGTGTAGCTATCGAGCGCGATCGCACCGAGATCGATCGGGGTGCCGAGCACCTCGACCTCTCCCGGGCGCGTGAGCGCGTTTTCGAGGCCCATTCGGACGAAGTCCCGGTGCAGCCCGGCGGCCAGTCGCACGGTGTCCTGGTTCCAGTAGAGAATGTCGAACGCGGGCGGGTCCTTGCCGAGCAGGTAGTTGTTGACGACGTAATTCCACACCAGGTCGTTGGGACGCAGCCAGGCGAATACGCCCGCGAGCGCCTGGCCATCGACGTAGCCCTTACGCGCCGATTCGGCCACGGCCGCGGCCGCGAGCTCGCGGCTGGCGAGCGCACCTGTCGTACCCATCCTCGCCTGGTCCAGTGCGCAGACCATCAGAGTCAGCGCCCCGAACTTGTCCTGCTCGCCGACCGCCGCGAGGTGCCCGAGCGCGCACGCCGTGATGATTCCGCCCGAGCACGCCGCGTTGACATTCACGGCAGGCTGCCGGGTGATCTCCGCCACCACGTCTCGCGCGTCAAGCACCGCTTGGGCGTAGGTGTCAAGGTCGAAATGGCCCTGTTCGACGTCGGGATTACGCCACGAGATCGTGAACACCTGCTGCTGGGAGTCGAGCAGCCACTGCACGAGACTGCGCCCCGGCGAGATGTCGAGGATGTAGTACTTGTTGATTGTCGGCGGCACGAACAGCAACGGCACCTCGTGCACCTGCTCGGTGCGCGGCCGGTAATGGATCAGCTCGAACACCTCGGTCCGCAACACCACCGAACCGGGGGTGACCGCCAGATTTCCTCCCACTTCGAACTTGCTCACGTCGACACTGGCCGGCAGATGCGGTGGGCGGGTCACGTCGTGCAGGAGCCGTCGCGCGCCGCTGGCCAGGCTGGCCCCGCCGGTGTCGATGCTCTCCTTGAGCACGGCGGGGTTTGACCACGGGAAGTTGGTCGGCGCCAGCGCGTCGAGGAGGTTGCTCGCCGCGAACCGCGCCTGGCGCTCGGTGCGCCAGTCAAGCTCGGCGTCCGAGATCAACCGGTCCACGGTGCCGTAGGTGGCCAGGTAGCCCTGCATGACCCGGCGCAGGAGCCAGTTGTCCCGCCACGCTCGGTCCCCGAAGCGGCGATCACCCTTGGCGGGGCCGACGGCGGAACGACCGGCCGCCACGCGGCCCAGTTCCAGGCCCAGTGCCCCGGCGTCGCGCGCGGTGCGGCGCGGGTGAAGAGCCAGTCCCGCGATCGTGCTCCCGGCCGCCCGGGGTTTCAGGAACCGACCCACCCCGCCGTCTTCGAGCACGGCGTCGTTCAGCATCACGTCGAGGCCGGACTGGGCAGCAAGTCGCAACCCAGGCTCGGGACGGGAGATTCGCTCGGGTGGGGTATCCGCGCTCATGGGCTTCATGCGAACGCGCTCACGTCCGTGATGTCCCGTCAGTCGGCGCACAGGCGGCCGTGGACGATCAGCTCGCTCGGGGTGCGGATCATGCCGAGTGGGCTGTGCGTCATGCCGAGCTCGCGCTGGTCGACGTACGTGCTGGTATCGACTTCAAGCTCATCGCCGACACGTCGCACGCTGGCCTCCAACTCAACTGGCACGCTGTTCCCGGCCGCATGCAGCTCGCCGCGAACCTTCAACCGCTCGCCTTCGAGCTGTGCCGTCTGACCAACAAAGCGGACCATGGGGTGATGCTCGGCATCGAAAAACTCGACCGCGCGCAGGTGCTTGTCGCGCATCTTGTTCCTGGTGTCGAGACTGGCTGCCTCGATCGTCAGGTCAACCGCCGGCTGTCGTCGCAGATCGATGGTGCCGTCATAGCGCTCGAAGCGGCCTTTGACCGTCACCAGCCCCCAGAACGTCGGGGTACGGAACTCGACGTTCGAGCGGGTGGGATCGATCCGCCAGCGTGTCTTCTCAAGGGCGGGGGCTTTGGCGGTTTGCGGGGTGGTGGTGCTCATGGGTTTGTCCTTGTGTCGTGTTCGTGGCTCGTCAGCCTCCAACTCCAGACGTACAGCGATAGCGCCGAGCGCACCTGGTCGTCGTTGGCTGAGCTTGGGACGCGGATCTCGATCGCGCCGTCGATGAGAACGGCACGCACCTGATCGGCCAGACCTGCCTCGGCGACGGCGTCTCGCGCCGCCTGCTCGGCCGCGTGGCGGCGCAGCTCTGGCTTGTACGGCTTGCCGATCGCGGTAAGCGGGATCTCGTCGATGATCTCGACGTGCTTGGGCGCGGCGGCGCGCTCGGGCACGTGGTCGGCCGCCCACGCCACCAACTCGTCGGGTGTGACCGGACTGTCGGCAACGAGGGTGACGAACGCGACCGGCACCTCGCCGGCGTGCGGGTCCGGCCGTCCGACGGCGGCGACGGCAGTCACGTCCGGATGCTCGAGCAGCGCATGCTCGATGGTCGCCGGGTCGATGTTGTGACCGCCGCGGATGATCAGGTCCTTGGCGCGCCCGGTGAGCCGGATGAACCCATCCGCGTCAACGGAAGCGAGGTCGCCGGTGTCGAGCCAGCCGTCCCTGACCTTCTCGTCCGCGCGGAGTTCGAGGCCCGAATCTCCCTCCACGAGATAGCCGGCGAAGATGTTGGGGCCGCGCAGCGCCAGCCTCCCAACCTCGCCCTCGGGCAGGAACGTCCAGTCGCCGGTCGCCTCGTCGATGGCCACCGTGCTCGCCTCCTGATACGGAAGGCGTTGCCCGACCGTCTCCGGCCGGCTCACCGCGGGCCAGCTCAGCGCGCTGGCACAGGTGCCCTCGGTGAGCCCGTAACCCTCGCACAGCGAGACCCCGGTACGCGCCTCGAAGGCATGGCGCACCGCGATTGGTAGCGGCGCGGCACCGACGACCGGCACTTTCAGGCTCGAGATGTCGGCGTCGACCGGTATCTGCGAGAGGACCGCGTAGATCGTCGGGACGCCGGACATGGAGGAGATGCGGTAGCGCTCGACGATCCTCCAGAAGTTCGGGAACAAAGGCGCGTCGCGGTATCCGAGCGGGCCGCCCCAGACGACTTGTTGTCCCTTGAGCAGCGGCGCCAGCACGGTCACCACCAGCGCGTTGGTGTGGAACAGAGGCAGCGCCGCGAAGATGACGCTGTCCTGGTCGAGGATGTCGCTTGCGCGCATCATCCACGCGTTGGCCACCTCGTTCGCATGCGTTCGCGCCGCGAGCTTCGGAGTGCCGGTCGTACCACCGGTATGCAGGTAACTGGCGATGTCGCTCGCCGCAGGAGGCGCTGCCGGCAGTCCGCTGTGGTCGGCTCTGGCCATCCGCTCGTCCAGGTACGCGACCTCGGTACCGTCGAGTGGCTCGAGCGCGGGCGGCTGCCCGGCCGCCGCCGTGGGGCGGAACGCGAGCAGCGCCCGCGCGCCGGTATTGGTTGCGATTGCGCGCGCGTGTGCCCACACATGCTGATCGAGCTCAGGTCCCGAGGCGACGAGGACACTCGCGCCGGAACGCCGCACGAGCTCAGTGGCATGCTCGGCGGTCAGACCGGGATTGATCGGGGTGTAGATCCCGACCGCCTCGGCCGCCAGCAGCAGCGGCAACATCTCGGCGCAGTTGACGGACACGACCGCCACGGCGTCACCACGCCGCACTCCCAACTCGGCCAGCACGGCCGCGGCCCGGTGCACGTCGGCGGCAAGCTCGGCGTATGTCCGCACGAGCGGCGCGTCGAAGGACTCGGCACTCGGCAGCACAGATATTGCCGTCCGATCGGGCCACAGCTCGGCCGCTCGCGTCACGAGCTCGTACGTGCTCGCGGGCAGGCCGCGTTCGCTCAGCGGGACGCGCTCGACCGACGCCAGGTCGTCTGGCCCATGGAAGCCGGGCCACAACAGCTCGTTCTCGGTCGTCAGCGCGCCCATGCCGTCTCCACCTCCGTTTCGGGGGCGAGGTAGTCCTCAGGCTCCTCGACCACGGTGTTGCAGATCTCGCCGATCCCGTCGATCTGGACACGGACGACGTCGCCCATCTTGAGCAACCCTTGCGGGAACGGCTGGCGCACGGCGCCGATGCCGGCGGGCGTGCCGGTGGCGATCACGTCGCCGGGCTCTAGCGTAAACGCCGCGGAAAGGTGCGCGATTTGCTGGAAGCAGTCGTAGATCATCCCGCGCGTGTTGCCGTCCTGGCGCAGCTCGTCGTTGACATAGGTCCGGATGGCAAGGTCGTGCGGATCGCCAAGCTCGTCGGGCGTGACCAGCCACGGCCCCAGTGGGCCGTGGGTGTCGAACGACTTGCCCATTGTCATCGTCGGAGTCCGTATCTGCCAGTCCCGGACCGACACGTCGTTGGCGACCGTGTAGCCGGCGATCACTTCGTGCGCGCGTTCGACCGGAACGTGTCGGCAGCGAGCGCCGACCACGACCGCGAGCTCGCCTTCGTAGTCGAGCAGGCTCGAGACGCGGGGCATGTGGACGTCATCGTTCGGCCCGACCACGCAGGTGATCTGTTTGTTGAAGAACACCGGGTACCCCGGCGCCTCCATGCCCGACTCGGCGATGTGGTCGGGGTAGTTGAGCCCGATGGCCAGGTACTTCCGCGGCCGGACGGGCGCCAACAGCCGGATTTCGTCGATCGGATGGTGATCGTCCGGGCTATCGCGATCGACGACATAACCGTCTTCTACGACTCCGGGGCGCGGCCCGGCGCCCGCGTCAAAGCGACACAGCCTCATCACGACACCTCGGGGATCTCGACGGGCGCCTGGTCGGGCATGTAGCCGCCCGCCATCGCCTTGGCGTGGATCTCGTCAAAGCTCATCCCGGCCAGATGGTCGGCCGCGATCTGGTCGGGGTCGACGAACACTCCGATCGGGTTGGCCTTGAACTCGTGCGAGCCCTGCATCCAGGCCTTGGACTTGGCCCAGTTGCGGAAGCAGTCGACTTGCATTTCGACGTGGTTGCCATCCGGATCGGCGTAGTAGTAGGACAGCGTCATCCCGTGGTCCAGGCACAGCGCCGGGACGATCTCTTCGTCCTTGAGCCTCAGGTAGCTCGAGTTGAGCTCCTCGAAGTTCGCGTACTCGAACGCGGAGTGGTGCATCCCGGTCCGCGTGTCCTTCTCGGGATCGTCCACGAAGTTCGGGAACGCGAGCAGCGCGACGCGATGGTTGGCCCCGTCGTTCGACAGCCACGCGCCGCCGTCGAACTGGAAGACGACTTCGGCGCCGACGAGCGTGCGGTAGAAGTCGATCATCTCCTGCAGACGGGTGGTCTTGAGATTGACGTGGTGCAACTTGGGATGGATCACTGAGGCGGTGTCGGTCATGGGAGGGCTCCTGCGGTGGCAGATGTGTAGGTCGGGTGAAGCTGGGATCGAAGGTCGTCGAGAAGCTCCGGCAGCTCCCGAACTGCGGGGCAACTGCCGAACACATAGAAGTCCGGTCGCACGAGGACGGCATGAGCTCCGTGCCCGGCCAGCCACGCGGTGAGTCGGCCGTCCATATCCTGGACTCCGCCCGGCGCCGCCGGGTCAAGCGAGGCGACGCTGATGTCGAGCGCATCGATCAGCGCACGCTGCTCGCTCGAAAGCTCGCCGAGCGGGTCACCGCTCGCGACGATCAGCTGAAAGCCGCGGCCAACCACGTCGTCAAAGCGTCCCTCCCGCCCCGCTCGGCGCACCACGCCCTGAACGCTCAACGCGCCCGCGAGTGGGTCCGAGTCGGCGCCGGCAGGGCGGTGCAGGGCACCACTGCTCAGCGGCGGCAGATCGAGCGGTGGCGGCGCATCGACCTGGCGAAGCATCGCGTCGCGTTCGGCGGCGGCCTTGGGGTCCAGCTGGCAGAGCACCTTCCCTAGCTCGATCGCCAGGCGGATGATGGCTTCGTTCTGCGGCTGGCGCTCGGGATCGATTGTGTCCAGCAGCTCCGCGCCTGCCAGGCCGCGCAGCACGAGGTCGAGCTTCCAGGCGACGTTGGCGGCGTCCCGCAGACCCGAGCACAGCCCCTGACCCAGGAACGGCGGGGTCAAGTGAGCCGCATCGCCCACCAGCAACACCCGCCCGCTGCGCATCTGGTCGGCGAGCATCGAGCGGAACTCGTAGACCGAGCTTCGCGTGAGGGGGCCATCCTGAGGCCGGTACCACGGCTCAAGCAGTGCCCACACCCGCTTGGGATCATCGAAATCGGATGCCCGCTCCTGCGGAAGGAGCATGAACTCCCAGCGCCGGTGCCGGGGCCCGCTCTGAACCACCGTGGTCGGGCGCGACGGGTCGCAATGTTGGCTTGCGATCGGCAGGTGTGCCAGGGCGGCCATGTCGTGCGGCTCGGCGTCGACCACCAGCCACCGCTCCTGAAAGCCGAGGTCCCGGCGCGTGATCCCGCTCGCCTCGCGCACGAGTGAGTTAGCGCCGTCGGCGCCCACGACCCACCGTGCGCTCACCGTTCGCGTCTCACCGGTCAGGCCGAGCCTGCCCGGCTCCTCTTCGGTAAGCCGCCGGAGCGTGAGTTTCACCAGCTCATCCGACTGCTCGAGCCCTTCGGCTGCCCATCCGCGCTCGACGATCACCCCCGCCGGGGTACACGCGTGGCGGTCGACCGCCCGCTCGAGCTCAGGCTGGAAGAACATGTAGTCCGACTCCCACCCCGAGGCGGCGCGGCTCTGCCGGTCGAACTGCATGAGCAGCTCGCCGTCGGCGCCGAACCAGCGGTAGTCCTCGACTGGAACCATTTCGTCGGCCAGGACCTCGGACAGTCCGAGCGTCTGCAGCAGCCGCATGATCTCGTGATCGAGGTGAACAGCCCGCGGGAGCCGGTAGGTCTCGCTGAATCGCTCGAACGCGGCCACCCGATGTCCGGCTCGCCCGAGCAGTGCCGCGAGCGCCTGCCCGACGGGACCGTAGCCGACGATCGCGACATCGAAGTCCGGCGCCTCGGATTCGTGGGAAGTCATATCAATCTCCATAGCCGTCAGCCTACATCATTTCTGATGAGATTGTCAAGTCTGATGTTCATGTCATCCCAGCGGCGAGAGACGCGCCGGCGTCCTGGGGCACCACGAGCAGGGGGCGAACTGCCTCGTCGGCCAATCTCTGTGCCGTCCCGCGTCCGAGCCGGCGCCCGACCGGACCGCGTCTGTGCGAGCCGAGCACCAGCAGGTCCACTGAGGCTCCGTAGCGGCCGAGTTCCTGGACCGGGTCGCCGTACTCAGCATGGCCCTCGACGCCACCGAGCCGGTCGATCCGCTCACGCGCCTGCGCCGCCTCATCGTCGGTGCTCTCCTCGAACCGCCCCGGGTCGCGCAGGTGCAGACCGGTTACGGCATGGAAGGCCGAAAGCCTGGCGTGGGCGTCGGCCGCGAGACCCCTCGCCACGGCAAGAGCGTGGTCGCTGTCCGCCGCGCGGTCGTAGGCGACGCCGATCGTCCGCAACGGGGCTCGGTGAGCGCAATACCCGGCCGGCGCCACGGCCACCGCACACGGCGGGTCATTCAGCAACTCGCGCGCCTCATCACCGACGAGGTCTCGGTAGATCTCGTCCGCGCGGCTCGCACCGATGACGAGCAGGTCCGCGTCCCGGGCGCGTGCCAGGTCATGGAGCCCCTGTCGCACGTCGCGTGACTCGGCGTATGCCACCTCGGCATCGAGTTGCGACTCGTTGCGCAGCGCCGCGAGGCGCTCGAGCGCATACCGGCGCTTCGCGGCCGACCCTGCCGCCCCCGAGTCGGGCGCGGGCTTCGTGGCCAGCACTCGCACGTGAGCAAGCGTCAGATTGCCATTGGCTGAGGTGAGGACGCGTGCGAGGCGGATCGCGTCTCGGCCGGCTTCGATCTCCTTCACACCTACGATGGCGTTGCTGAACATGACCGCAGGGTGGCGGTCGCGCGGGTGAGCCGCCGTCACGCAGTTTGGGTGATTTACAGGGATTGGCCGCCAATCACGCAGAAAGCGTGGGAGCGCCTATCCCGCCTGAGGCGTCGCGCCGGCGGCACCGGGCGGCTGCGCCTTCGGAACGGGTGAACCGGCCGTGTGTCGCAGGCGCAGGTATGCGACGGCTCCCGGGACGGTCGGAAGCCAGTAGGAAATCGTCCGATAGCCGAGGACCGCGAGTGCGGCCAGCGAGGCCTTCACCCGGAAGCCCACGAACGCGCCGATCATCCCGGCTTCGACCCCGCCGATGCCGCCGGGGAGCGGCAGCACGTTCGCGGCCGTGCCGACGTAGTAGCCGGTCACGAGCACCGCGCCCGGCGGAGAGTGGCCAAAGGCCCGGTAGGAGGCCCACAGCGCGCCGATGTCAAAGCCCCAGTAGGCCAGTGCGCCGAGCAGCGACGGATCTCGCCGTTTGACCATGGCCAGGGCGGCCAGCATCCCGGCGTGGACCGAGCGCGGCACGGCGGCGGCGCGCCGCCACCACTTGCCTGCCCGCCCCCTCGAGCGCTCGGCCCGTCGCTCGAGAGACTGGGTGATCGGCCCGTCCGCGAAGAGCATCGCGAAAGCGATGATGATCACGGCGGTGGCGACGATCGCGGGCACCAGCGTGAGACCAATGGGGGCGCGACCGGTGAATACCCCGAACCAGAGGCCGAAGCCGGCGATCGCGACGGCGGCGACGTAAACCCCGTACGTGAGGACCCCGAAGCACACCATGCCATCCGCCACCTCGACCCCGGACAGGCCGTAGGCGCGAAGTCCCCACACCGTCACCGCAACCCCTCCGGCCCCGGCCGCCGCTACGAGCTTTGTGGCCGCCGTGCCCGCCAGGGTGATCTCGGTGCTGCTTCTCCAGCCGATGCGATTGCCGGGCCTGGCGAATACGCCGCGGAACAGCGCAACCTCACCCACCAGCGAACACGCCTCCAGCGCCACGCCCACGCCCAGCCATGCCATATGGCCTTGCCGCAGACGCTTGAGCGTTGGGCCGAGCGCCACGATGTGGGGCAGGACGTAGTGCGCGAACGCGGCGAGAGCAAGCGCACCGAGCACCACGGTGATCGCGCGCCGGTGGCGGCGCCAGCCGGCCCGCGGCGTGCCCGGCATGGCGGTCTACCTGATCTCTATCCGATTGGTGACTTCGGTCACGCCGGGCAGGCTCGCGGCGTCCTCGCGCGCGGCGAGGCTCTCCGCTTGGTCCCTGACGTAGCCCGTCAGCGTCACGTGCCCGCGCGAAACCTTGACGTGGATGTGCGTCGATCGGATCCTCGGGTCAGCGGTCAGCCGCTGGAGCGCTGCAGCGCGTAATCCGTCGTCGGCGCGGCGAGGGCCGAAGAGCGGGTGGACCTTCAGGTCGTCGACGATCACCTCAAAGACGCCCTCGACGTGTCGTGCGTCGTGTGCCGCAGCGATCCGCTCCGGGAGCGTCGCGACAGCCCCACGCAGTACGACGGTGCCGATCTCGTCCACCGACACGGCGATCAACTCGGGATGTTTGATGCGGGAATCGCGCTGCAGCGCGTCTCGGACAGCATCTGCTAGACGATCGTCGTTGAACAAGGGGAGGCCTGGTGGAGTCGGTGTGAGGGGATGACCGAAAGTCTCGACCACGCGCGGGTGACCGGGCATCACTCGCTTTGCGTGATTCAGGCGACCAGCGATCGAATCACGCAAAGCGTGTGACGACGCGTCACCGCACCGGGCCGCATGCTCTTACCACTGTGTCCAGTAGCAACTCACGTCCTGAGGAGGACCTAATGTCCATCGGACTCAGCTTGTTCACGATCATGGTCGGCGCGATCTTGAAGTTCGCCGTCACGGCCCAGGTGGCAGGCATCAGCCTCGCGACCGTTGGCGTGATCCTGATGGTGGTCGGCGCGATCGGCCTGATCGTCAGCTTGTCGATGATCATGTCCGGTCGCGCCGCGCCCGAGGGCTGATCGCGAGGGCCGGCGCGCTGGTCAGCGCGTCGGCCCTTCGTCAGCGGTCACCGTGGGCGCCTTAAGGCCCTTTGCGGTCCACCAGTCGCGGAGGATGATCTGGATCGCCGCCGCGCTGGGGATCGCCAGCAGGACGCCGAGGATCCCGAGCAGCTGTGCGCCGACGAGCAGGCTGACGATCGTCACGAGCGGATTCACGTGGACCGATCGGCCGTACACGAGCGGTTGCACGACGTAGTCCTCGAACCGCTGCCAGACGATGATGAACACGATCCAGACGATCGTGGCGGTCGGGAAGCTGACCGGGACGGTGGCCAGCGCCACGACCATCGCGCCGAGCGTCGCGCCGACGAGCGGGACGAAGTCGAAGAAGCCCACGACCAGCCCGAGCGCCAGCGCGTACGGGACGCCGAGGATGGAGAGGACGATCCACGTCGCGAAGGTGGCCAGGACGCTGATGATGATGTTGCCCAGCGTGTAGCCGGCCACCGCGTCCTTGATTTCGATGATGACCTGCCGGTAGCGCTCCTGGCGCTCTCCGGTCAATGACAGCCCCAACTCGGCGTACTCGCGGCCGTGCAAGACGAGCAAGAACGTGACCGCCAGGACCGTGATCAGCTGCGTCGCGAAGCTGGCCGCTCCGACGGTGACGTCCTTCAGCGGCCCGGCGGCCTTGGCCAGTAGCTCGGGCAGGCGGTGGGTGTCGCGCAGGAGCTTCGCGGTGATGTGGTAACGATCGTCGTAGTGGCGGAAGGTCGAGTTATGGCGCAGCTGCACCGCGTAATGCGGGGCATCGTGGGAGAGCGTGTGCACCTCCCTGACGACGCTTGGGACGACCACGTAGCCGATCAACCCGACCAGGAGCGCCAACGCCATGTACACGACCAGGATCAGGATGGCCCGAGGCGCCCGGGTTTTGACCGCCAGGGCATCGACCACCGGAAACAGCGCGAAGGCGAAGAACAGGCTGATGACGAGGAGCTGGATGACGCTCCGGATCCTCCACACGAGGTACAGCGCGAGCACCGTCGCCACGACGAGGAGCACGATCCGCAGCACTCCACTCAAGGGTGGCGCCGCGAGCCGGACTCGGACAGGGTCCGAACCGTTGTCGGACCTCTTGCGTGTCGGGCGCGGGGATGTTCGGGTGGAAGTCATGGCACACCGACACAGAGAGGCCGGGAACCCCAGTCGCGCTGGGATTCCGGCCTCTCAGGAGCCGATCACGACCGCGAGTGACGGCCCGTGTCTCGACCCAGTTCGCGGATCTGGAAGGCACGAACGATGTCGATGATGCCGGTGGTCATGGCCCAGACTCCGGCGAAGATCAACAGCGTGTATGCACGAACGACGAAGAACTGCCCGCTGACCCAGAAGGCCATCACGGTCATCAGGATGCCGCTGATCAGGGTCAGCCACCAGAGGTCGTTGACCGGCCGCTCGGTGAAGGCCTGCACCATCCACATCACGCCGATGAGCAGGAACACGAAGCCGAGGATGTCGGCGAATCCGGTAAACGTGGCGGTGGGGTGGATCAGCGCGACGATGCCTGACGCTGCCAGGAGCACCGAGAAGATCACCCAGAGCCACCGGCGGGGCCGGTCAACCGCAGCGAGGACGGACTCCTGTGCGGCGAACAGCAGGAACATGAGCCCGGTGAGGATTCCAACGGTGGTGACCGACGCCTGGTTGAACTTCAGCACCACAACCGCGATCACGATCCAGAACACGCCCAACAGGAGCTCAACCCACCAGTACGAGGCGACCTTCTCGGCCACCGGCCCGAGTCCGAAGTCGGGCCCACCCGGCATCTGGCCGTTTGGCGGCCCGCCGACGTCCGGCGCTGCCTGCCCCTGCTGGTCGCCGTGAGCAAACCGCTCTCGAGCCTTATCACGCAGGGAGCGTGACGAGGTCTTGTTCTGTGTGTACGACATTGCCTTGCCTTTCTGTTTGATTGTGTGCGCCTGATCCGGCGTGGAGCGGCGCCCACTCCCCCGGTGACAGGTGGAGGCTCGACAGCGTCCTGCTCACTGCGGTGAGTCGTCGTCACGCAATTCGGATGATTGCGAGCGACGGGAGAACAGGTACATCACCGACGAGATCCGATCGACGCTCGAGCGTGACGAGCGCCTGCCCCACCCGGCTGAGGTGGCCGTCTTAGAGCCGCACGACACCGTCAGGCTGCGCGAGAGCGTCGGCACCTTTCATCAGCGACGCCTGGGACCCTCAAGGGAGAGGTCGAGCACCAATATGAGACCGACGCCGCATTCGAGGCGGTCCGCCGGCTCCCCGGGGTCGGCGGGATCACCAACGAGATCAAGGTCATCACCGCCGGGATCGACGGGTGATCGGGCCAATCGCCTCGAGCCGACCAGACCGGTATCGACGATCACTCAGATCGGATGACGCGGACTCACCCAGAGCGACGCGAGCCTCCGTTTCATGCTCCACGAAACGATCACATTGCCCCTACGCGTCGGCGTATGCGCCACTCGCCTCGGCGTCCGCGTCACCGCACGAGCCGCCGGCGTCGCCTTCGGGATCACCCGGCGACTGATCGCAGGGTCCCTGCCGCCGGGCTCGCACGGCACCGCTGCCAGCGCTCGCGAGTCGTCGAGCACGTTCGGCCTTGGTGTCGTGATTGCCTCCTCGCCGCCGCACCCTCAGGCAGCGCCAGCCGCAGCACCCGCGCCAACGCGAGTCGCGCCTGAGGCCATCCCGACGGCGCCGAGTGCAACCCAAGCCGCGCCCGCACCCGAGGCTCCTGCTGCACCCGAGATCCCGGCGGTGCACGTCTCGGAAGGCCTGCAGTTCGTTGAGGCGTTCGCCGAGCCCGGCGCCGAGGAAGGCGCCGGCGCCGAGGTGCACGTCAAGGAGCCGTGGATAGGCTACGCACAGATGACGGCAAACGACGTGATCGCCCGCCTGGCGGATGCGGGCCCGGAGGAGCTTGCCACCGTAGCCCTGTACGAGGACGTTCACCGACGCCGCAAGACGGTCCTGGCGCAGGCGAGACGCCAGCTGCGATCGGCTTACACCAGCGGCTTCCATGCGCATGCAGGCCGACCCTGACCACCCCCGGATTGGCGACCGCCAGCCAACAGTCCTCAGCGAGCGAGAGCAGCAGCGCGCGCGGCTCGCGCTCGAGTTCGGCTCGCGTGAGGAGTTTGAGGATCCGCGGTTCGGCTATCGGAGGCTGTTCGCGGAGGCGCTGGGGACGTTCATGCTTGTCCTCGCGGCCGCGGGTGGGGGCGTGCTCCATGCCAAAGGGCAGATCAGCCTGTCGGCGGCCGTCGTCGCTCCTGGCCTGACGGTGATGGCGGTGATCCTGTTCATGGGTGCCGTTTCGGGTGCGCATCTCAACCCAGTGGTGTCAATCGCGTTCGCCCTGCGGCGCGATTTTCGGTGGTATCGGATCCCGTTATACGTCCTCGCGCAGCTGGTCGGCGCCACGCTGGCGGCGCTGTTCCTCCTCGCTGTGTTCGGAAACGTCGAGCACCTCGGGGCCACGTTGCCCGGGCCCGGCTACGACAACTGGCAGGCATTGCTGCTCGAAATCGCGCTGACCGGCGGACTGGTCAGCGTGATCCTGGGCACCGCCTCGTGGGCGCAGAACGTCGGTCCGGTGGGCGCGCTCGGGGTCGGCGGCTACATCGCGCTCGCCGGCCTGTGGGCTGCCCCCGTCAGCGGGGCCTCGATGAATCCGGCGCGATCGTTCGGACCGGCCCTCGTCAGCGGCGACTGGAGTGCCTACTGGGTGTACGTGGTCGGTCCGCTGATCGGCGCGATCATCGCCGTCGGGTGCGCGGTGATCCTCCGCGGTCGCGGCGGCGAGGACCCCACGGCGTGGGCGTCTGCATCTGGGACGCTCGGGCGCGGATCCACCGCCCCCTTGGACTCAGCCGCCACCGATCAGGCTAGCTTCCCACCGCAGCGAGGCAGCGAACGACCGCCCTCAGAGAGGGATTAGATGCGAGCTGTCCCTCCCGCGCTGACCGGACGGTTCCTCGCCGCCGTGGCCCTGGCGCAGGACGTCCACGGACAACAGCGGCGGGCCGGCACAGAGATTCTCTACATGGCGCACCCGGTCGATCGTGCGTGACTTCCGCGAGGAGGGGCACGCCCTATGGGCCCGCTTCCTGCATAGGAGCGCCCGCCAGCAACTCTGGTACTACAGCGGTCTGGTTGAGTTCTTCTTCGACCGGCGCCGGCCGGGTCCACTCACCGAGGATCTATGGCGCGCGGTGGGAGAGCTCACGTAGCTCGTCGCCCGCGACCAGACGCAGCACGGCGAACAGTTGCTCCATGACGCACCCTGAGCGGGGGTTCAGACGGCGCGCGCCTGCGCCACCGCCGCACGGGCCTGCTGAACCGCGGCGGTCTCGGCGCCACCGTCGCGCGCGATCTGGTGCGCCAGGTCGGTCTCGGCCTCGAGCACGCGCCTTGCCGTGCGCCGGCTCGGCTGCGAGCGGACGTAGGTCTTGAGCGTCGAGCGCGATCCTGCCAGTGCGTCGAGTTCGTCTGGTGTGACGACGCCGAGCTCGACTTCCGGGGCCATGAGCTCCCGCATCCACTCGCGCTCGATCGACGCGCTGTTGTCATAGACCCACACGAACACGCCGATGAGCGCGAAGGCGACGATCCCCGGGACGATCGAGATCGCGTTATCGCCTGCGATCGCCGCACTGGCGTCCCACAGGCCGTGCATGACCATCGCGCTCAGCATCAGGCCGACGCCGAGTCCCTTGCGCGCCGGCACCTCGGGTCGGCCGATGAACCAGATCAGCCCGGCTCCGAAGATGCCGGTGTAAATCCAGTGCGACGGGATAGACGCGAGCGTCCGCGCGATGATCGTCGACCATGTCGCACCAAGGTCACCGAACGAGTTGGCCGCGCCGATCCAGGCATAGCTGATGTTTTCGCTGATCTGAAAGCCCAGCCCGACGAACGCGCCGAGAATCAGGCCGTCGAACGGGCTGCGGATCAGGCGCGGCGCGAGCGTGAGGAGCAGGAGGACGCCGGCGCCCTTCGCAAGCTCTTCATCAATCGGCGCCGCGAGCGCGGCGCCCCAGTCGAAGGTGAAGCTTGCTCCGAACGTCTTGGAGTACAGGCTCATCACGGCGTCGTTGCCGAGCAGGGCGAAGGCGCCAACCGCGCCGAGGGCGCCCCAGATGAAGCCGGCGGCCGCGAGCTTGGCCGGAATGGTGGCGTAGCGATCCTCGTAATGGATGAACCACAGGTACGCGACCGCCAGCAGGCCGAAGGCGATGATCCCGCTGGTGAGGGCACCGCTGTACGCCGCCGCCGCGATCGAGACCTGGCCCGATATGACCACAACGCCAGCCGCGACGAGCAGGCAATACACCCAGAAGGCCAGGTTGTGCGGCTGGAGGAGGTGGAACTTCTCGCCCCACCCGGACTGGTCGATCGCGCGGCGACGGTCCTCGGCGAGCGTGCTCATGACCCCGCCCGGATGCTGCGGATCATCGAGACGATGTCGCCGCGCCGGCGGGATATCGCGCCGTTCGGGCCGGAGACGACGATCTCGACGCCCTCACGGGTCGTCTGCCGTGCGGACCCACTGGTGGGCTGCCCGGCCGGCCGGAACACGAACGCGACCACCGATCCCTGCCTGCCCACGCCGACGAAATCCTCGCCCACGCCGACGACGCCCTGGTCGGTCGTCACCGGGTACTGGGGGGTGGCGGACGCGCTCCCGCGCGCGTGGTGCAGCTCGGCGCTGATCTTGTTGACCCTCCCGAGCAAGGCCACCGCCTGCCCCGCGAACGGGGCCACCTGCACGTCGAAGTTCACGCCCCCGTCGACCAATTCCGTCGTGGCGGTGCTGCCGACGACCGAACGCGTGTGACCGACGAGCGCGCCGGTGGCGAGATCCCAGCCCGGAGTTGGGACCAGCGTGATCCCGTCGGCGAGCTCGGCGATGTCGCCCCTGTGCAGGGAGTTGCGGTACGGGGTCGCGCTGTCGATCGACGGGAGGACGACGCTCATCAGTAGCGCCAGCGCGAGGACCAGCAGCGCCGGCTTGACCGTCTGACGGTCGATGCCGAGCGAGGGGCGTACATCGAACGTCGCTGTTCTCGTCGTTCTTTGGTGGTTCTCGATCAACTGGTCCGCTCCTAGTGCCATGCACACGGTGAGCGCTCGCGGGGTGAGCCGTCGTCACACGATTTGCGTGATCGGCCCGCGCGCAATCACTCAAAGTGCGTGATGACGGCTCATCCCGAGCGGGCTCATCCTCCCTCGTGTTTCTGCCCACGTCCCCAGGAGGATCAATGGCTGATAAAGCAGCTGATAACTCTGTGCTCTACACCGCCGTCTACACCGATCTCGAGGACGCTAAGTTCGATCTCGATGCAGTCGAGCGGTTGCACAAGGATCATCTGATCGGCAAGTTCGACGCGGCGGTCATCGACCAGGAGGATGGCAAGCCGCACATCGTCAAACGCGTCGATCGTCCGTACTACCGTGTGATCCCGGAGTGGTTCGGGTCCGGCACCTTGCCGCGAAAGGACCTCCACGAGGCGGCGGAGGCTCTCGACGCCGGGCAGGCCGCGCTGGTCGTGGTCGGCGAGCCTACGATCGCGCAGGGGGTCGAAAGGGCGCTCATCCGGTCCACTAAGACCTTCAAGCACGACATGAACATCGCCACCGATGAGCTGACCAAGGAGATGTCCGACGCGCTGAAGCAGACGGAAACTGCCGCGCGCAGTTAGCGTTAACCGATCGCGAAGCGGAACGACCGGTGGGCGCTCTGAGTCGCCGGCGGGCGGCGCCGAGCCGCCCGCCGGTGGGCGCCGAGGAGCGTGTCACTGGAGTGCGTTTGCCGGCATGGCGTCGAGGAGCCCGATCGGCTGCGGGTCTGCGCCATCATCGAGGATCGCGGCACCGCCAGGCCAGTAGGGATCGGGCGGGGTTACGTCTCGCACCAGCAGCGGCTCGTAGATCCATGACCCGGTATTGACGATGCGGGGCTCGCCGCCCGCGCCCTCCCAATCACTCTTGTCATCGCCCGGCAGCGGTCCCAGCCGATGCACGTGTCCGAACACGACGTAGTCGGCGTCGACGCCGAGGCTTCGGGTCACCTGGATGAGCGCCGGGATACTCGCGACCTTCATCTGCAGGCTCAGAAGACCCGAGTTGACTCGTGCGAGTTCAGGCCGCAGCAGCCTCCGGGACGCCTTCGTCATCGTCGCGGCCCGCGCCACCACCCCAAGCCGGTCGGCCGCTCCAGCCAGCGGCTGCGGCAGGGCGCCCGAGATTGCCTCGTGCGCACTCCGCAGCGACCGACCACCGGCCGGCTCGTAGTCGATCGGCCGCGCACCGTCGTGTGGCATCCGGCCCAACTGTCCGCGCGTGATGCTGAGCGACCACGCCGGTACGAGGTTCCGGTTGAGATAATGACCGTGGGTGGCCCAGACCCGTTCGGAGAGCCACACACCCGGATACCGCGCGCTCACCTTGGCCGGCGCCAGCCACGAGCTTGCGAGGGCGAGCTCGGGCGTGGCGTCCAGCGGCACCGAGCTGTCGACCGAGAGCCGCGCGCCCATCGTCTGTATCCACGGAGCGACGAAGCGCCTATCGTGGTTTCCGGGAACGAGGATCACTTCCCGGTCTGGCCCCAGCCGCCGTCCGAGTGCGCGCAGTACCGGTTCGGCCGCCGCCAGAGCGTCCTCCGGGTTGTGCTCTGAGAGCTCGACCAAGTCGCCGAGCAGGACCAGCCGCTCGACCTGAGCAAGGGCATCGAGTAGGACGGCGCGCGGCGCGTGGCGCCTCAGGACATCCCGTTGGTTGCGTATGCCGAGGTGTAAGTCAGAGATCACCAGCGTGCGCATTCGGGGAACGACCGAGAGCGGCTCGGCTCACGACTTCGCCGCCGGCTCCTTGTGTCGATCGAGCTTCGCCTTGAGGGCAGCCACCTTCGTGTCGATCTGGTCTTCTTGCTTGTTCTTACGCGCCTCGCGCAGCTCCTTGCGGGCCTTCTTCTTCGCCTCGCGCTGAGCCTCTTCCGCCGCAGCTATCTCCGCTCGTACGTCGACGGCGGATCGCCTCAGCACCGTGCCTCCCAGGTTCGCCATCGCGGCGTCGATCGCCACCGGGCTCTCCTCGACAACGTCAGCCAGCAGTCCAGGGGGTCCCACGCGTACCGACTTCGAGATATCGGCGAGCGCCGAGTCGGTTGCCTCGTCATCGTCCATGTCAAACAGCGAGCCGACCAGCACTCCTGTCGCGCCCCCGACCAAGACCCCGAGGGGGCCCCCGAGAACGCCGACCAGCAGGCCAACCAGGCCTCCGCTCGCGGTCCCTTCCCAGCTCTCGTCCTCGATCTGCTCTTTAGTCACGATCTTGCCGTCTTCCTCCCGGACGACTACCGCAGCGCCCCGCACGCTCACCTCGCCCTGTGCGTCGAATTCCTTCAATCGGCTCAGCGCCTCGTACGCGCTGGAATGCTCCGAGAACGACACGGCAAGCACGTTCTCGCGGGTGAAGTCGTCTTCTACCATGGCGGGTCCTTTCTGACGTTTGCCGCGTGGTCAACCGTTCATCGCGCGGCGCGGCTCGTGTTTTGGAGCATCGCACCGAGAGCGCTGACTCCGCATCACCCGAAATGCGTGATGCCGTCTCACATGATCGCGCTACAGACTCTGGGGAGCTCGGCGTATGTCACGTCCTACTCCCACCCCCACTCCTGGTCCAGACCGCCCGAAGCGCTCTGCGCGAGACGCGCAGACCAGCGGGTGGCCGGCACCCAAGCTGGTCGGGGCCGCGGTCGACGGCAATTCCTCTGGCCGCGACGCGACCGTGCTGGGTTCACTCCTCGCACGCGCGATGGGCGCCGAGCTGATGTTGATCGCCATCCACGAGGAGCCGCTCGTGCCGGTTGCCCTCCCCGGCGGGGCAAGCTGGACCACGATCGAGGCGCAGGCGCGGACGATGCTGGCCGAGACGCGTGATTCGCTGGCGCCCGACGCCAGGATCATGGTTCAAGCGGACGTATTGGTCTGGCGCGGGTTGCGCCGCGTGGTCCGGCACGAGCACCGCGACCTGCTCGTCGTGGGTTCGGCTCGAGATGCCGACGCGAAGCGTGTCCGGCTCGGGCGAAGCGCTGGCGAATTGCTCGGGCACCTCGAGTGTCCGCTTGCGATCGCACCGTCGAGCTGGCAGCACACCGAGGCAAGGCTCGACCGGATCGGCGTCGGATATGACGATACCCCCCAGTCACGTGCAGCGCTTGACCTTGCTGTATCGATGGCGTCCACAGCCGGCGCGGCGCTCGAAGTGCGCGGGGCGATCGATGACGGAGTGGCGGGCGGCTTAAAAACCGATCAGATCGTGCTCCAGGGAAACACGGTCGCCGACCGACAGCTCACCGAGGCGTTCGAGCGCGATCGTACGGCCATATCCGGCACCGGCGTGCCCACGAACCTCGAAGTCGAGGTGGGCATGCCAACCGACGTACTCTCTGCGCTCTGTGATCAGGTCGACCTGCTCGTCATCGGCTCGGGGCATTCCGCCCCGCCGGGGCGGGTGCAACCGGGGGGCACTGGACGCGGGATCCTGCGGCTGGCCACATGCCCGGTTCTAGTCGTGCCGCGACCCACCGCGCCGCCGCGTCATGACCGTTGAGCAGTAACGGGACCTAGCCGCGAGCATCGCGCGGAGCGACTGCTGCGGCCTCGGCTCAACCGTCGATGCCGGCGGTGATGACCTTGATCTCGTTCGTGATTCCGCCGACGCCAGGCACGCCCGATACCGCGGCGAATGCCGCGTCGCTGTCGGACTGGTGTTGGACCTCGCCCTTCAGTGTCAGCCACCCGCCGTCGACCTTGGCGTCGACGCGGTCGGCGGGCACATGGTCGGAGGACATCAGCGCCTGGAGCGCTACGCCGCGGATCACGTCGTCGTCCCAGTGGTTTCGCAGGTCGACCATGAGTTGATCGTCCACGCGCCGCACCCCGCGAACCGACTTGGCGACCTGAACCGCGGTCTGCCGCTCGCGGAAGCTGGCCACGCTTCCCCGCAACGTCACGTCGCCCTCGCGCTCGGAGATAGCGACCTCCGCCGGATGGTGGATGTGCGGGTTGGTTTCGAGCTCGGCCCGAATTGCATCGATGATCTTCATGTCCGTCATGAGTCACACTCCGTGTGCCGTAGAGGTCCAGAGCGCCTGCTCGGGCGCCCACAGACCCTCTCAACCAACCTAGTGAGCCGTCGTCACGCACTTTGGATGATCGTCCGTCACGGACGTGCCACGCGAGGGTCGACGCCGGATTCTCGGCTCGTTGCGCGTCGCAAGGCCTGCAGGCCAGGCAGCTCGCGGCCCTCCAGGAGCTTGAGCGTGGCGCGGCCACCGGTAGACAGGTGGCTCACGTGGTCCTGCAGTCCGTAAACCCGCATCGCCTGGACCGTCTCCCCGCCCGCGACTACGGTCGTTGCCGACGTAGACGCGACAGCTTCGGCGATGGTCCGAGTCCCACCGGCGAACGCAGGCAGCTCGAGCCGGCCCATCGGGCCACTCCAGAACACTGTCGCCGCTGCATCGATCTCGGCGGCGTAGCGGTCGGCCGTGTCGGGTCCGATGTCAAACCCCACGTGATCATTGGGCGCGTCGAGCCGGCCCGACACACGTGGTTCGATGCCCGTCAACGCTCCCCCCGCGCGCAGAAGCAGATCCGAGGGGAGCTCCAGCCGACCCGACTGTGCGGCGGCCGCGAGCGCCAGACGCGCCGGCTCCAGATCCTCCGGCGGCCACAGCGAACACCCGACGCCGTGTACGACACAGAGGAACGGAAGACACATGGCTCCGCCGATGCATACGGCGTCGGCGAGGTCGACGAAGCGACGAACCAGCCGTATCTCGTCCCCTACGTCAGTTCCGCCGAGGATCGCCACCAGAGGCCGGGCGGGCTGATCGACGATCGCGCTGAGAGCGAGGATCTCGCGCTCCATCAGCCGCCCGGCCGCGCTCGGGAGCAGGTACGCAACGCCCTGTGTGCTGGCGTGCGCCTGGTCGGCGCTCCCGAACGCATCGTCCACATAGAAGTCCGCGAGCTCGGCCAGCGCCGAGGCAAATCGTGGATCGTCGCGCGTTTCCCCCGGGGCAGACCGCAGGTTCTCGAGCATCAGCATCGCGCCCGGCGCCAGCCCCTCGGTGAGCTCACGGACCGCGGCGCCGGTCACCCCCGGTGCCAGGGGCACGCTCGCACCGGTCAGCTGGGCCAGACGCTTGGCCACCGGTCGCATGGAGAAGCCCACATCGAGGCATCTCGGCCGGTCCAGGTGCGAAACGAGCACGAGCCTCGCGCCTCGGCGCAGCAGCTCCTCGATCGTCGGGAGCGCGGCGCGGATTCGGGTGTCATCGGCCACCGTCGCGTATGCGCCGCCCGACGTTGCTGTGAGGGGGACGTTGAAATCGGTCCGAAGTAGAACGCGGCGGCCCTCGACGTCTATGTCATCCATCCTCGACAGCCCGTCCATGATCGTCGTCATCCGGCGCTCCTTGCTCCTTCGCCCGGAACCATGCGTCAGCTTCGAGATGGCCTGTTCATCCCGCGACGCGGGCGCACCAGCCCCAGCCCCTCCTTCATCGCCGTTGTGCTCATCACGGGCTCACAGAACCGACAGCAGCTCAGGCCATACAGCCTCTGCTCCATCCAGGTGACGCGTCATCACGTGATTTGAGTGATTCGCTGCTGAGCGCCGGGCGCGGGACACGCACGCGAATCACGCAAAACGCATGACGACGTCTCACCCCGCGCGTGTTCATGCTCAGGCTCCAGATGTTCCTGACCAGCCTGCCACAGACACGCGCCAGTCGTGAGGCGCTTGAGGTCTGGCGCGCCGCGGCTCATCTAGTCTCGGCGCGCTGGCAGACATTTCTCGATGCGGGCTCCGAGACACGTCGGCTGGCGTTCGCGTCCTATCTCGCCGCGCTCGATGCTGAGGAAGCGGCAGCCGCGGACGCGGCTGCGCTTGCCGCATGCGATCGAGATGTCGTCCATCTTCGGATCGAAGGAATCAGCCATGCTCGATGAATTGCGAGCGGTGATGGAGCCATGCGAGCGATTCAACGGTCCGCCGGCCAGTACGCCCCCGCCCAACGACTCAGAAGGGAGCATCGGTGCTCGCTAACCCTCCGCTTCAGGAAGCGGTGATCGCAGCCCTGGAGCGCGATCAACGCATCCCTGACCCGCTCACCATCGCCGTGTCCGCCCAGGGAAACGTCGTCACCCTGCGCGGCGTCGTCGAGACGTTTCGCCAGCGCCATGCGGCGATCGATGACGTGCGCCAGATCGAGGGCGTCAGCGAAATCGACGACCAGCTCAAGGTCAGGCTGGGCCCCATGGATCGTCGCGAAGACGACGAGATCCGCGCCGCCGCTCTGCAGGCGCTGATTCGCGACTCGGAGGTTCCGACCGAGTCAATTGACGTCAGCGTGCGGAACGGATGGGTGACCTTGACCGGCTATGTGGAGTACGAGCCCCAACGCATCGCGGCCTACGATCGTGTGGCGACGCTCGACGGCGTCACGGGCATCAGCAACGAGATCAAGCCGCTCGGGTACTGAGAAGCGCTTCAAGGCGCGACGAATCTCGAAGCGTTGGGTTCTGGGGTGCTGCTGCCCGGAGGCGGCCCGGTGACGTAGTGGCTGGCAACGATGGCGCAGGCCGTGCCGAGCGCCAACCCTCAGATGACGTCGCTCGGGTAGTGCACCCCAGTGCGGTGACGAAGGCGGCCGACTGAGCCGCGCGGCCAGAGGGAAAGCTGCAGCTGCTCACCTTCTCGAGATGGTGCACGGGGGGACGAGGACGCCCCACCAGAAAGCACGAGCAGCGCGATCACCAGTCGTGCGCTGCGGTCGATCATCGTCCCTCGCGCTGAGAACGACGAATCGGCCGCCCGACGCTGGAAACGCGATCGCGCGGGCCGAACGTCGCCGGGCGCCCGCGCGCTGAGCCCCGGATCCCGCTCGAGGAGCCGCCGCGCAATTGAGGAGTTCCATCGTGGAGCCACCATCACGGCTGCCCCTCGGCGACTGCGCTAGGCAAGCCGTGGACGCGATCGTCGCTGGGTTTCGATCCTGGTCCGGGCAAGCCACCCGGCGACGATCACCCCAAAGATGAATCCGCCGACGTGCGCGAAGAAAGCGACGCCGCCGCCGTTGGCGTGTGCCGAGGTCAGGCCGTAGTTGGCTTCGACCAGCTGGTAGAGGAACCACACGCCGAGCCAGATCCAAGCGGGGATCTTGACCGGGAAGACCACCACGAGCGTGAGCACCCGCGAGTTCGGATACAGCACGAAGTACGCGCCGAGCACGGCGGCGATCGCGCCGCTGGCGCCGAGCACCGGCACCCTCGCGGACGCGGCGGAGCCGGCTAGCAGCGTGACCGCCGTCTGCGTCGCGTTGGCGACGAAGCCGCCCGCTATGTAGAACGCGAGGTAGCGCAATCGCCCGAACGCGTCCTCCACGTTCTTGCCGAAGACGGCCAAGAACAGCATGTTGCCGAGGATGTGGTCCCAGCTGCCGTGCATGAACATCGCGGTGAACCAGCTGATCTGCCAGGGCTCGGGACCATGGCAGGTACTGTTCACCGTGCAGGCATAGAACGACGCGTGGTAGACGGCAGAGTTCAGGTGGGGCAGCTCATAGAAGATCCACACGCAGAAGTTCGCGAGGATCAGCGCCACGTTGACGATCGGAAACCGCCGGGCCGGGATGCCGTCGGAGAGAGGGATCATGAGATATCAGTGCTCGCTAATTCGATTTCGGGCCGGTCTGTTTGCCTGCCTGCAGCCTGATCCTTGGCGGGGTGAGAGGTCGTCACACGGTTTGCGTGATTACCGCACGAGGCGTTTCCGCGGGTTCAGTCTGGCCTTCGGTTCGCGACCTTCGCGTCGACCGCTCGCTTGTCGCGTTCGTGCCGCCCGCGGAGCGACTCCTTGCGTGCCTCGTGCTTGGCCTCGCGTTCCGCTTGTTCGGCGACGGCGATCTCGGCCTCCACGTCATGCACGGGCCGTCGCAGGACGGTGCCGCCTAGCCCGCTCATGGCGGTGTCGACGACGTCCCGGTTCTGCTCCTTGATCACGGCCAGCAACGCGGTGTGCCCGGGCCGGGCGGCGCTCGAGAGGGCGGTGAGAGCCGACTCGGTCTTATCCGCATCTTGGAAGTCGAAGAGCGTGCCGACCAAGGAGCCGGTCGTCCCCCCGATCAGGATCCCGAGAGGACCGCCGATGATTCCCACGAGCAGCCCCACCAACCCGCCACCGACGGTGTTCGGCATGGGTGCGGAGGCAACGCGGTCCATTTCGACCACACGGCCGTCGGCCTCACGCAGGATGAGCACGGCCTCGTCCATCCCGACTTGGTGTTGAGAATCCAGTTGCTTGAGAAGCATCAGCGCGTCGTGGGCCTTGTCGTCGTCCTCGAACGAGACGGTGATTACGCTGTAGAAACCCCACGCGCCGATGTCTGATAGACCGCGATTTGATTGTGTTTCGCTCATACCATGCAGGCTGGCGCACGGCTGGGTGAGCGGTCATCACACCGTTTGCGTGATTGCCTCTCCGAATTGGTTGGCGTCCGACCTCTACTGGCTGACCGGCGCAAGTTCGGCCGGACACTTGCGGGTCTGAGCCAACGCCTGCCGTGGGGGCTCGATCGCGCGCGGCACTACGACGCCGTGAAGCGCCGCACGTGGAGCAGTTCGCCGAGCGCAGGTGGAGCCCAGGCGGGCCGACTGCTGGTCGTGATGGTCGACCTCGGTCAGGTAGCGCAGGCTCAGGTCGTCAAAGGCGCGTAGCACCAGCTCGCCGTCCGACCGGCGGCCTTGGCGTATTCGCACGCGTGAGCCGTCGCGCAGCGCGACCGCCGACGCCATCACGCAATCCGAGTGATGACCACTCACGCAACGACCGCTCAGACTGATGCCATGCCACCGCAGCTTCCAGCCGCCGGCACCTTGCCTACTGTCGGCCCGGTTCTTCTCTGCTACGACGGCTCGGATGACGCCGCCCAGGCGATCCGACGGGCAGGGATGATCTTGCGGCCCAAGCACGCGATCGTCATTCGCGTCACGCCTAGAGCGGCCATCCGCGGTGTTGCCGAGTCCGCACGCCGGATTGCGGTCGACGCAGGGTTCGAGCCGGTCGCGATCGCCGAGCCGGAGCGCCGACCAAGCGCCACGGTGATCCTCGACGAAGCGCAGAGCCGCGGCGTGTCCGTGATCGTGATCGCATCACACGGCCATTCGAGGAAGCGGCCCGCGTTGCTCGGGGACGTCTCGAGCATTCTGGTTCGCCGTTCCCCCATACCCTTGCTGGTCGTCCCTCCCGGGAACTTTCCATCCCCGGCGAGCGAGCCGGTCTTCGCCTGCTACGACGGCTCGGGCATCGCGCGTCAGGCGCTCGTCAGGGCGGCAGGTGTGCTCGCCGGGCGCACCGCGATAGTCGCGGCGTTCGTTCCCTCCGTCGACGATTCGGCCCTGCTCAGCTCGAACCTGCCATGGCCGGTCAACGCCGAGATGGAGGACCGACTCGGGCGCATAGACCGCGAAGAGGGCGAAGTCCCCAGCAGACTTGCGGCCGACGGGGCGCGTGTCGCGGCGGCGGCCGGATTCGCGCCGCGACCCGTCGCGATCCCGGGCATGGACGCCTCGAGCGAGGAAGAAGAAGATCCGTGGAGGCGCCTGCTCCGCGCCGCGATAAAGGAAGAGGCTGCCTGCCTGGTCGTAGGACATCGGCTTTCCGTCACGCCTCTCGAGAGCACGGCTTTCGCGCTCGTCCACCATTCCGATCGCCCGGTGCTCGTCGTCCCCGGTGAGAGCAGCGCTTAGAGGTGAGGGGCGCATTCCTGCCCGGCGCGCAGCATCGGTCAGGCACGTGATCATGGAGCACACCGGCATGAAAAGCGGGCTCGAGGTGACGCACGAGGTGTTCGAGTCTCCGGCCAGCATCGTGTTCGAGCAGGCCGAGAACCGCCTCCACACGATCAAAGCGATCCTCGTGGCCACGATCGGGTCGTAACGAAACTGGGGGATCACGCAAAACGCGTGATGACGGGTCATCAACCCGGCAAGTGAAGTACAGCTCCGGCAACCCGACGAAAGGACCAACAATGCCGAAGTCAGACAAGATCAAGGACCACGCCGACAAAGCCGCGACTGAGTACGAGGCGCACCTTGAAGGGGCCGAGGATCACCTCGCGGCCTCGGCCCAGAAGGCGGAGGATTCCTTCAGGGAGCACACCGCAGGAGCCGAGGCGCGCCTCGAGAAGGCCGAGGATCACCTCGAGGCCTCCGCAAAGAAGGTCAATCGGTCGAGCTGAGTCCGCGATCGGCGCCGTCGCGCCCCAACCCGCGATCGGCGCCGCTCGCTCCTTTGCCCTCGCTTGGTCACACCCCGCTGATTATCGGACGCTGACCAGCAGGACCGCCACAATCCCGCTCAGGAAGACACCGTCTGAAGGTGCCGGCGGCACCGATCGAGGCCATACCCCCACCGAGCTCGAGCAGCTGCCCCAGTATTGATCGCGCTGCCGCAAGTTCGGCGTCATCACCTGCTTTGCGTGATCTGCGGTGAGACACCAGGACCGGGGGCGGGGCGGGAATCACTCGAAATGCGTGACGACGGCTCACCCGGCCGACGAACATGCTCTCGGGCACAGTTTCGTATCGGAGGAGATGATCATGTCGCCAAGCACTGAGCCAGCCCAGCAACCGGAACGCAGCGACCCGTCCGCTGCACAGCGGACGGGCGCCAACCGGCAAACAACGCCGGACGACAGCCGTCCGCCGTGGCGGGTGGAGGGAGCGCGGCCGCCGGAAGGCGCGACTGGCGCTCGACCGGTGCACAAGCGCCCGAGCAGCTGGCTTGTCGGGCTGCTGTTACTGCTGGCTCTCGACTGGATCCTCGTCTTGGCGTACCAGCCGTCATCGCAGCCGCGTATCACCGTCCCGTACAGCTATTTCACCCAGCAGATCCAGGCGAGCAACGTGGCGTCCGTGACCGCGCAAGCCTCAACGATCCAGGGGACCTTCCGCCACGCCATCACTTACCCGGCACACAGCGGGACGACCTCGAGCGGGCAGAAGTCGACGACAACAACGCTGTTCACGACCACGCGGCCGACGTTCGCCGACGATCACCTCCTCACGGCGCTCACGAACGAGGGAGCGACGGTGACGGCTAAGCCGGTCAGCAACGGGTCCAGCACGCTGCTGACGATCCTCGGCGGGATCCTGCCCACGATTCTGCTCATCGGCTTCTCGATCTGGATCGTTCAGCGCTACTGGGGCCAGCTGGGCCAGGGCGGCGGGATGCTCGGCATGGGGCAGTCGAAGGCCCAGAAGTACGAGGCGAGCACGCAGCGCACAACGTTCGCCGACGTCGCCGGAATTGACGAGGCCAAGGACGAACTCGAGGAGGTGGTCGACTTCCTCAAACATCCGGATCGCTACACCAGGCTCGGCGCTCAGATCCCTCATGGCGTGCTGCTCAGCGGCGAACCCGGCACGGGCAAGACGCTGTTGGCTCGGGCCGTGGCCGGGGAGGCAAACGTCCCCTTCTACTCCATCTCGGCGTCGGAGTTCGTGGAGATGATCGTGGGGGTGGGCGCCAGCCGGGTCCGCGATCTGTTCGAGCAGGCCAAGGCGAACGCGCCGTCGATCATCTTCATCGACGAGCTCGACGCGATCGGCCGTTCCCGCAGCTCGGGAACGACGAGCGGCTCCAACGACGAGCGCGAGCAGACGCTCAACCAGATCCTGACCGAGATGGACGGGTTCACCGGCAACGAGGGCGTGATCGTGCTCGGCGCCACCAACCGTCCCGAGGTGCTCGATTCGGCGCTGCTCCGTGCCGGCCGCTTCGACCGCCGGATCACCGTTCAAGCGCCGGATCAGAAGGGCAGGCTGAAGATCCTCCAGGTGCACACGCGCGACGTTCCGCTCAAGGATCCGTCCGACCTGGAGGCGCTCGCGGCCAGCACCCCCGGAATGGTGGGTGCCGATCTGAAGAACCTGGTCAACGAGGCGGCTCTGAACGCCGCGCGGCGAGGTGAGCAGACCGTCTCTCGCGAGGATTTCAGCAATGCCCTGGAACGGATCACGATCGGCACCGCCCGGCGGATCGTCCTCTCGGAGGAGGAGCGACGCCGCACCGCCTACCACGAGTCCGGGCACGCCCTGCTGGGGATGCTGCAACCCGGCGCAGATCCGGTGCGGAAGATCTCGATCATCCCTCGCGGACAGGCGCTCGGCGTCACCTATCAAAGCCCCGCCGCCGACCGCTACGGCTACGGCGAGACCTACCTGCGAGGGCGGCTCATCGGGATGCTGGGAGGACGGGCGGCCGAGATCCTCATCTACGGCGAGACCACCACCGGACCCGAGTCCGACCTCGAGCAGGCCACGTCGATCGCCCGCCAGATGGTCGGCCGCTGGGGGATGTCGGAGGAGGTCGGCGCGATCTCAGCCTTCCCCCGTTCCGGCGGTGACAACTACGTGCCGGCCGGAGAGCTGTCCCAGCACACCCTCGAGAAGATCGACGAGGAGATCAGACGCATCATCTCCGAATGCGCGGAGGAGGCCAGGCGCCAGCTGACTGAGCACCGCGAGCAGCTCGACAACCTCGCTCAGACGCTGCTCGAGCGCGAGACCCTCGACGAGGCCGACGCCTACGCCGCCGCCGGGATCCCTGAATCCGTTGCGACGATCGAGCCTGTTGCCCCCGCGGCACGGTAGACGGGCCGTGCCCGCGTAGTCGTCCATACGCGGGCACGGCCCACGGTCGGCACGGCATTTCCCGCGGAGCTCATGCGGGTGAACTGCGGGTTCCTACGGTTCCGGGGCCGGACGGTCTTATGCGATCGTCGCATGCAGGTTGTTTACACCTGGGAGCGGCGCATGCGAGGTTTGATCGAGCAAGCTCTGCCGGCGCGCCGAGTCGGCTCTGAGCCGCATGCTTCGCACCGTGGGCTGGTGCATCGCAGCGCGCTGTTCCGCTGGCTGTCGGCAGCACGATCGGGCAAGGTAATTCTGCTCTGCGCACCGGCCGGGAGCGGCAAGACCGTGTTGGTGCGGTCGTGGGCCGAGGCCGAGGGACTGTCCGACCGGATGGCGTGGGTGCAAGTGGAGCGGCGTGAGCGGGATGGGCAGCGATTTTGGCTGTCGGTGATCGGCGCGCTCTCCTGCGTACTCAAGGAGGTCCAGCGCATTGAGCCGGCACCGAGCTTCGCCGGGGAAGCCGCGGTCTGCCAACTGGTGGATGACCTTGCGTCGCTGGATGAACCGGCGCTGCTTGTGATCGATGATCTCCATGAGCTTGGGTCGGCCGATGCCGTGCGGTGGCTTGAGTTGTTTCTGTCCCGGCTGCCGTCGCCCCTCGGGGTGGTGTTTGCGACGCGTGAGGATCCGCGGCTTGGGCTTCATCGCTTGCGCCTGGCGGGCGAGCTGGCCGAGCTTCGAGGCCCGGATCTTCGCTTCTCGCTGGAGGAGACGCGGGAGCTACTTCACGTGACGGGGATCACCCTCTCGGATGATGGCTTGGCACTCCTCTATGAGCGCACCGAGGGCTGGGCAGCCGGCCTACGGTTGGCCGCGATCTCGCTCGCCCGGCATCCCGATCCGGAACGCTTCGTGGCCGAGTTCTCGGGCAGCGAGCGGACTGTGGCGGGATATCTGCTGGAGGAGGTACTGGAGCGCCAACCGGCGGAGGTGCGCGAGATGCTGTTGCGGACCTCCGTTCTCGAGCGGGTGAGTGGCCCGCTGGCCGATTACCTGACGGGCGGAACGGGCGCAGAGCGCATCCTGCAGGAACTGGAGGACGCCAACGCGTTCGTGACCTCGCTCGATGTCGGGCGGTCGTGGTTTCGCTATCACCATCTCTTCTCTGATCTGCTGCAGCTAGAGCTGAGGCGGGTTGCGCCCGCAAGCGTCGCCTCGCTGCACCGGGCGGCGGCGCAGTGGCACGAGCGTGAGGGCTACTTCGCCGATGCGATCCGGCACGCGCAGGCGGCCCGCGATTGGCCTCTCGCCTCGCGCCTGTTCGCCGACCACCACCTCGATCTGACCCTCGACGGCCGTTGGGGCACGATTTGCCAGCTCCTGAGCAGGTTCCCAGATGATGTGGTGGCAGCCGATGCGGAGCTCGCGCTTGCGTTCGCCACCGCGAAGCTCATGGACCAGCAGCTCGACCAGGGTGCGGCGTACGTGGATCTCGCTGAGCGACATGCTGATGCGGTTAAGCGCGAACGTCGGCCGCGCTTCGACGTGCTCCGGGCCGTCCTGAGGCTGGTGCTCGCGCGCTGGCGCGGTGACCTCAAGGCTGTGTTCGAATCGATCGGCGCGCTGGAGGACGCGCTTGCAGCGTTGCCGGAAGACGAGCGCGCGCTCAGCGACGCCCTCAGATCTGCCGCGGCGCAGAATCTCGGGGTTGCAGAGCTGTGGTCAACGCGCGTCGACGACGCCAGGCGGCACCTCGAGCAGGCGCTCGAGTTGGCCCGCCGAGCCCGGCGGCCCTGGCTCGAGATCCCGTGTCTGGGTCACCTCGGGATCGCCGGCCCGTGGACCGGCCTGCCGCTGTCGGCGGGGCTCCAGCTCAGCGAGGAGGCAGTGAACATCGGCGACTTACACGGCTGGGGCGACGATCCAGTCATCCTCACCCCCTTGGCCACGGGAGCGATGGCCCTCGTCTGGCTCGGACGGCTCGATGAGGCCGAGCGATGGCTCGAGCGGGCGGAGCGCACCCTGCATCCGGAGGGTGAACCCGCCAGCGAGCTGATCGCGCACCACGCGCGAGGTCTCCTGTGCCTCGCGCAGGGCCGGTTCGATGAGGCACTCGCGGCCTTCCGCGCCGCGGAGCGTATGCAGACGCTGCTGTCGGACAGGCACCCATTCGCGTTGCAGACACGGGCGCGCCTGCTCCAGACCCAGGCACACATGGACCAGCTGGCTGACGCCCGGGCGGCACTCGCAGACATCAGCGCTGAAGACCGGGCCAGCTCCGCCGTGCGGATGGCCGCCGCCGTCATTCATCTCGCTGAATGCGAGCCGGATCAGGCGATCGACGTGCTGGGCCCGGTGATCAACGGCTCCGCGCCAGCGATTCACCGGCCGTCGACCGAAACGGAGGCGCAGTGGCTCCATACCGTCGCCTGCCACCGCCTCGGTGACCGGCGGGCAGCTGATTCATCGCTGGAGCGGGCGCTCGATCTCGCCGAGCCCGAAGGACTCGTTCTGCCGTTCATCCTCGTTCGCGCACCGGACCTGCTTGACCGCCTGCCGCGGCATCGCACCGCGCATGCCACCCTGCTGAGGACGATTCTCTCCGTGCTCGCCGGGGTGTCGGCGTCGCCTCGAGGTGACCCGTGCGCGTTGCCCGAGGAGCTAAGCGAGGCCGAATTGCGCATCGCCCGGTACCTGCCGAGCAACCTCAAAGCTCCCGAGATCGCCGCCGAGCTATGCGTGTCGGCCAACACCGTCCGCACGCACATTCGCCACGTGTACGCGAAGCTGGGCGCCCACGACCGCAACGACGCGGTGGCCCGCGCCCGCGAGCTCGGGCTGCTTGCGCGACGCTAAGACCTGTTCGAGCCGCCGTCCGCCGCGCGTCCTTCAGCGGGCCGGTCACGAGCGGTGGGAACGATCACGCGAACGGCGCCAGCGACCACTTCGAACTGCCCGGGGATGGTTCCGTCGAGCTCGCCATCCAAGGACAGTCCCAGCGGGCGCGGGCTGTCGACGCCGAGTCGCTGCACTTGCAACGCCCGGACGCCAGGAACCGCGCGGTTTATGCCCGTGAGCAGAACGAGCCCGGCGCGAAGCATCTTCAGAGGCGAGACGTCCTCGACGGCCAGAACGTCGAGCCGAGGCTCGTCGCGGTGAGGGCCTCTCAGGCTCAGTCCGAGCGCTCCGCCGATGACGGGCGCGCTGATCACCGAGAGCTGTAACAGGTCGAACTCTTGGGCGACCCCGTCATGATGCAGGGTGCACCTGAATGTCGACCTGTCGCGTACCGCGTAGACCGCCGCCGCCAGGTAGGTGAGGCGCCCGAGCCGGGCGCGGATCGATGCGCGGGTGGCCAGCTTCGCGAAGTCGACGTTGAGGCCAACGGTCGCGGCGTGCGCGAAGTACCTCGGGGGTTCCGCGGGACGCGTCAGGCGCCCGAGGTCGACACGGGAGATCTCGCCGGTCCCGAGTAACCGTGCGGCGCGGCGCGGATTCAGCGGAATGTCAAGCGACCGCGCGAAGTCGTTCCCCGTCCCGAGAGGCAAGATGCCGAGTGGGTTCTCGGCGCCGGCTAACCGACCGACCACCGAGCCGACGGTGCCGTCACCGCCGGCCGCGATCACCAACCGTGGCAACCCGTCCTGCGTACGCAGCAACTCGGACAGTCGGTCGAGGTGCTCGATCGCAAGCTCCTCCACCACACGAATCCGGTCCTCGTCGAGCGCGCGACGGGCACTCGCGAGCTTGCGGCTGCGGCCCGCGTGAGGGCTGGTCACGAGCACGGCCTCTGAGGGCGAAGCCTGATTCCTCGGCGGGTGATCTGTCGCGCCAGGTCGCGATCCAACAGCTGTGCCGGTCAACCGCTACGTGTGCTTCAACGATCATCTGAAATGCGTGACGACTGATCACCCCGCGATCGATCAGGCTTCTCCCCATGACCAATAAACAGATCGCACCCAACAAGCGGGTCAAAGGATTGAGCAGCTACAACGTGATCGCCGTCTCATTCGACGATGACCGCAACGCCGAAACGGCGATGACACGACTCAAGGAGCTTGACGCGAAAGGGCGGGTCGTCATCCAACAGGCAGTCGTGGTTGTGCGTGGCGAGGACGGACAAGTGGTCGAAGCGGACAGGACGGAATCGTCGCTCATGCTCGGCACAGCCAGCGGAGGGGTCATTGGGCTCCTGATCGGAATCATCGGCGGACCGCTCGGAATGCTCATCGGCGGCGCCGGCGGCCTATACGCCGGCGCGCTGTTTGATATTCACGACGCCGGCGAGGTGGAGTCGGCGCTGGCCGCGATTTCCAGCTCGGTCAGGGTCGGGCGAACCGCGCTGCTGGCCGTGGTCACCGAGCAGAGCCCCGACGTGATCGACACCTCACTGTCCGGACTCGGTGGAACCGTGCTACGCCGCTCGGTAGCCGACGTCGAGGCTGAGGTCCAAGCTGCGAAGAAGGCTCAGCGCAAGGCCAAGTTGGAAGACCGCAAAGATCTGATCCGTGGACGCCAACGGCACGGCAGGGCCGCCATCAGCGCAGAGACCGCCGAGCTCAAAGACAAACGTCCCCGCACCGCGTGAGCGGGACGACTGGGGCCAGCGCTAAACGCAGGCGGCTCAAGCGGACTCTGACTGAGCTTGTACGCGCCCAGTCGCTATCGCATCGATGAGCATGGCGTGGTCGCGCTCGTTCTGGTCGGCGTAGACCTCGGCGAAGGCCGCGATCGCACGGTCGAACACCTCGGAGGAACCGAGATAACCCGCGATCGCCACGGAGTCACCAGATCGAGCGTGGGCGCGGGCGAGCGTCCACGCGCACAACCTGCCGTAGCGGGCCATCTCGGACGGGCGCATCTCGGATATGTCCGCCGAGATCTTGGAGTCCCAAAGCTGACGGACGTATAGGTCGCGAGGCTTGAGGTCCTCGAGACCAAACGGCTGGCGCAACCATCCGAGGAAGATGTCGCTGGCAGATTGCATCAGGCGCTGACCCTCGACGACCCGCTGCCCATGATTGGATAACTCGGACTTGCCGACGAATCGCTCAAGCACCGAGTGCGATGCTTCCTTCGCCTGCAGGAACAGGGGATCGCTCGAGTCGCGTCCGAGCAGCAGGATCACCCAGCATCGGGTCCCCACACTCCCCACGCCGACCACCTTGCGCGCGAGGTCGACGTAGCGAAAGCGCTCCAGCAGGTGCCGGCGATCACCGGGCAAGCTGCCGAGGTACGACTCCAAGATCCTCCGGGCGCCCAGCTCGAGCCGCACCGCCCCCGACGGGTCTACGAGGTCGGCGATCGGGACGATCAGCGGAGGATCCGCCCGAATGTGCGGATCGCCATTGTCCGTCACGGCAAGCTTGGCAAACGCCCGGGCGCTGTCCTTTCGCTGGCCTTTGGCAACCGTCTTCTCGAGCCGCTTGCTCTGGCCTGCGCCCTTTTGTGAGCACACCGTCTCCCGAAGTTCGTCGACGCTTATGTGCGCGTACCACACAGCCAACGTGTTCATGGTGGCGAAGCGACGGATCTCCTGTCGGTACTTGCCGACAAGCTCCCGCACCATTTCGGTCCGCCGAGTAGTCTCAATACCGTTCTCGCGGCCCGCGATGGCAACGCTCGCCGCCAAACGCTTCACGTCCCATTCCCACGGGCCTGGAAGGGTCTCGTCGAAGTCATTGAGGTCGAAGACCAACTGCCGCTCCGGCGAGGCGAAGGCGCCGAAGTTACCCACATGCGCATCGCCGCAAAGCTGAACCCGCAGGCCGGTCTGTGGCGAACCGGCCAGGTCCGAGGCCATGATGTACGCCGCACCGCGGTAGAAGGCGAACGGTGACGCCGACATTCGTCCGTAGCGGATTGGCGCAAGCTCCGGCAGCCGCTCCGTCGCCTGCTCCTCCAGCAGGGAGATCGGATCGGGTCGATCGGACCGTGGCTCCCACGCGGCGTGGCTCGAGCGGGGCGTCTCCGTCCGCAGCGATTTACCTGTCGCGGCGCGATCGGCAGACGGAACGTATCCGGCTGCCGATGTGCGAGCCGCCGGTCCGGATGTCCGTCCAGCAGAATTGGGACCGACCGTCGCCATGAGTCTGACGTAACTCTCTTGCATTCACGTGCGCGTCGCAACCATCCGTGCTCGGCTCATCCGACGAGACGAGATCCTGCTTGGGAGGCACGCTCCCGCTGACCGTCCTCGAGCAGACCACGCAGGCGCTGTAGACAGAAGGCACAGCGATCTGCTCGAGGCGGAACAGCTCGGACTACGCTGCCAATGCCTTTTGCTTGGCGCGCTTGAACTCCTCATCGCTGAGAATCCCGCGCTCCCTCAGGACCTCGAGCTCGGCCACGTCGTCGTCGGGTGACGGCCGCGCACCGGTGATCGGCTGGCTGCTGGTCCTGGCGCGTTGGACCTGATCGTCGGTGAGTATCCCGCGATTCCTGAGGTCCTCGACGTCGCCGATGAACGCTCGCCCTTGCAGGCGCTCGCTGCTGACCTCGTGTGCCTTCATCTTGTCGCCGCGCGCGATGACGTAGATGAGCACGCCCAACAGCGGGACCAGGACGATCAGCGCGAGCCAGCCCGCTTTCGCCCAGCCGGATAGATCGTGGCTCCGCACGACGTCGACCACGACGGTCACGGCAATCCAGATCCAGAGGATGAGCAGCGCAAACTCGAGGACGGTGAGTAGCGCCTGGCCGAAGGTGTATGTGGCAAGCAGTTCCATCTAGCCTCTTTAGGTTGTGGTGGCACCTGAGCGGTGGAGATCGTCCGGCGCCATGTCAGCTGTAGTGCAGGATGAGACCGCGCCGTGTTACGTGTCGTCACTCACTTTGCGTGATTGGGCCGACTGCGATCGGTGACGACCCGTGGAGATCGGCCGCCTATCGGCCGTGCTCCAACCAGGCCGGGTGTAGCCGGTCCTGGCGGCGCCGCCTCGTATGTCCACAGCGATCACTCGCCGAGCGTGCGCGAGCCAGCCGATCTGGCGCGAGTAGTGGCGCCAGCGGCACCGCAAGCCGTGAATCAGGACGACTCCATAACGCCGAGGTCGGGCCTGCCCTACCGAGACTCTCGGGGATTCCTCCCCACGAAGTCTGGCTCGAGGGTATAGCCGCGGTTCCCGCCGCGATGGATAGTCCGCCCAGCAGCAAACAAACGTGAGCAGACTGGAGCGGAGATGGAACAGACACTGACACAGCAATCCGTGACGAGCGCTCGGGCTGAGCTCGCAATCACCGCCCGGAAGCGTTGCGGGCACGCGCGACATCTCGGATGTTGTCCGGAGTGCCAGCGCGCCCAATTGGCGAGATGGAGCGCTCAGCTGGGGCAAGTCACCCGAGGCGGATTGCGGCACTGATCAGTTCGGTTCATCTCAGCCTTACTCGAGAGGGCCAAAATCGTGCATTCGTTCATGCTTGCGGTCGCCACTTCTGGCGACGCAGTGCGCGCCGGGACCCGCGCGAGCTCTGGCGTAGCGCTCGTCATCGCCTTCGTACTGGTCGCGACGCTTAGTGGTCTTGCGATCGGTTTGGTTGCGCGAGGTGCAAGCCATAACCAGGAAGATGACCCTGGCGATTCCGGCTCGGGTGGCGGCGGGGGACCCCGCCGACCGACGCCGCCCCCACGGCCCGGAGACGATCCGGTGTGGTGGCCTGAGTTCGAACGCCAGTTTGTGATGTATGTGAGAAGCCAGAGTCAGGAAGCCTCAGCGATGACGTCTCCCGTTTCTCGGGTTTTCCCTACCCCGGCGCGACCGTGAAACGTCAATGATGTGCGGCATGGCCACGACGGTTCTGCTCAGACGTGCGGCGGCCGTAGCCGCGCTCGCGGCTGCCGCGTTTCTCGGCGGTTGCGGAGGTTCGAGCACTCATTCACAGACCGCTACCGGCAGCGGCACTACACGCGGCACGTCGACGACGGCGGAGCCTCCGCTAACCGCCGCGCGGCCCCCAGCCGTGGTCGCAACCGGCATCCCGTATCCCGAGGCCCTTGCCGCCGACGCGCACGGCGGACTGTGGGTTGTGTCCGCCACCCTCGGTAGGACACCCTCGGAGGGGGTCTGGTACGTGCCCGCCGGAGGACACCCCAGGCACGTCGGACTGGCCGGCGCGACCGCTCTGCTGTGGCGCGGGAATCAGCTCTTTGAAGCGGCGAACACGGGTCCCGGTACCGGGCAGGTCTCGCTGCTTGAGGATTTCACCGGACGCGGCTTCGCTCACCGCCGCGTGTTGGTTCACGCGGTGCCGGTGGGCAGCCGCACGATCGGCTCGATCGTCCAAGGTCCCGATGGCCGGCTGTTCATCGGTACGGGTGCGCTGGGGGATCAAGGGCCGGCGGGACACATCCTGTCGTTCGCCCCAAGCGGCGGCACGCCCACCACCGAAGCCAACGGTCTTCGCACTGACCTAGGGCTCGCGTTCTGGGGTCGGCGCCTGCTGATCACGGTCAACGGTCCCGACACCGCGGCGAACTCTCCGGATGAGCTCCAGTCCTTCGAGCCCGGGGGGCAGGTGGTCGACTTCGGCTTCCCGAAGTGCTACGGCCAGGGCGGCGCCTCATGCGCGGGCGTCCCGGCGCCGCTGGTCAAGTTCCCCTCGCACTCCACCCCTGAAGGGATCGTCGTCAAAGACGACGTCGCTTACGTCGCCGACTACGGATCCTCAGTGCCGAAATACCCGGCTCCAACCGGGATAGTGCGGGTCGACCTGCGGACCGGCCACACGAACATGTTCTGGCGCTCGCCCGTCCCGCACGATCTAATCGGCCTCGCCCTCGGCGCGGACGGCAACCTCTACGCCATGCTTACCCTCAGCGGCAAGGTGGTTCGGTTCCCCCTGTAGCGCGCCGGCCGCCGAATGCGGCGCCAGTGGGAGCTCGACCGTGAGATGGGTGCCTCCGCCGGACGGACTCCGGACCGTGAGCGTTCCCCCCACGGCCTCGACGCGGTCGCGCAGCCCGACCAGGCCCGAGCCGCGTGCCGGATCCGCGCCTCCGATTCCGTCATCGTCGATCGACAGCCGTACCTCGCCGTCGATCGACTCCACCGTGACCTGGACGGCTGAGGCGTGCGAGTGCTTGGTCGCGTTGGTCAGCGCCTCGGAGATGACGAAGTACGTCGTGACCTCGGTGCGTTGCGGGAGCCGACCGTCCGTTCGTACGTCGAGCGTCACGGGGATCGGGGAGCGGTCAGCCACCGCCTCGAGGGCAGGGCTCAGTCCGTTCCGGGCCAGTACCGCCGGCATGATGCCGCGAGCCAGCTCGCGCAGCTCTGCGTTCGCGCTCTCGGCGTTCTCGAGCGCCTCGTGCACGAGACCCTCGGCTTTCTCGTCGCCTTGATCGAGCGCCCTCCCGGCGAGCTTGAGCGCGACGATCGTATGCACGAGCCGTTGCTGCGCGCCGTCATGCAGATCACGTTCCAGGCGCCGACGGGTCTCGTCGGCGGTGGCCACGATCCGCTGGCGCGAGGCGGCCAGCAAAGCGCGACTCTCGGCATTCGCGACCGCGGTCGCGACCAGCTCGGTGAATTGAGCCATGTGTGCCTGTGTATCGCCACGGACGCTCTCGCGGCCTTTCCAGGCGGCGACGATCACCCCCCATTGTCGGCTCGACACGACGATCGGCGATGCCACGGCCGCTCCAATCTCGGGAACCGGTTCTTCCTCCGCGGGCAGGTCGGACCCGTTCGTCCCATCCTCAGTGCGCCTGCTGGCTGCACGCTGCGCTATCGCCCACCAGACGTCGTCTGCGGGCTGGCCCGGGCGCAGATGAATGCCCATCTCGGCGTACGACGCGCCATTGCGAGCGACAACGGCGACGGTGCCGTCGGGCTCGTGGCGCAGCAGGCGCGTGGCATCGGCCCCAAGCAGCTGGCCCACCTCGACCGTGACGGCATTGAACACGTCGGCGTCGTCCGCGCCCTCGGCGACGAGGGTGGCGACGCGGCGCAGCGCGGCTTGCTCCTGCGCCAGCGTCCGGATGTCCGTGACGTCGTGAGCCGCGGCATAGACGAGACCTCGCTCGGGCAGCGGGTGCGTGTTCCATTGCAGCCACCGGACCGCGCCATCGGCCCGGACGTAACGGCTTTCGAGCGACTGCTCGCCGTGGCCCTCCTGCAGCCGGTGCAGCGACTGCGCCGTCGCGTCGCGATCGTCGGGATGCACAAAGTCGAGCAAGGGGCGGGTGAGAAGCTCGTGCCCGTCGAAGCCCAGCGTACGCTCGAACGCCAGGTTCACCCGCTTCAGGTAGCCATCGACGCCCATGATGCACATCGGGTCCAGCGAGACCTCGAGTATCTCCTCCACCTCGCGCTCCGCGCGGCGCCGCCGCAGAACCCCACGCACGATCAGATAGACGAGCAGCGCCAGCGCCAGCGGCCATACGAGCGCGAGCCATGGCAGCGCCGCCTGCACTGCAGTGGCGGGATCCGTGGCCGTGTTGACCTGCCAGGTGCGCGCAAAATCGGCGAAGCTCTGGCGGCCGGTTGGCGGGCCGCCAAGCGAGCCGGCCAGTTCACGCCCGCCCAGCCTGATATCGGTGCGCTCGAGGCTCAGGGTTGACGCCAGCGTCAGCCAGCTCGCGGGCACGAACACCACGAGAAACCCCGAGCTGCCGGCACGCTGACCGAACTGGCCGGCCTCGACCAGGAAGAAACCACGCTGGCCCTCCACCACCTCGACGTCCGACGCCCGGGTGACCGCCGAAGCCGAGCTGTGCAGCGTCGCGGCCAGAGCAGGCAGCGCCGACACATCGGTGCCCGACCGGAACTTAAGTCCGGTGACGAACGTCGCGGGAAAGTAGAGGTTGGCCGGCCCCTCGCGCCGCGCGCCCACGAGACGCCTGATCGATCCGTGGATGCGCGCCTCGTACCGCCGGCGCTCCCCGGCGGTCACGCGCTCGACCCACATCGCGTCGGCCAGCAGATAGGTCCCGGTCTCGCTTGCCACCTGCGTGTCGAAGTGGGTCTGATCCGGAGCGGAGTCCCCCGCCAGCGCGCTGCCAACACCGCTGATGAACGTGCCGGCACGCTCGAGCAGTCCTTCGATCTGCTGCGCGTCGTTGGCGGCCCGCTGACGCGCCGCCGCCGCGCGATCGGCATTGACAAGGTGCTTGGTGACCAGGAAGCCGGCGACGCTGAGCAAGACGACGAGGAGCAACACCGCGACGCCGGGTGAAGCTGCGGAGCGAAGCCAGCGATGCCGGGCGGTCTTCATGTCAGACCAGCCCAGCCGTCCTCAGCGCGCGCTGGCGCCATGTTCGATTCCCAATCCTCAAGCGATAAGCCGGTTTCAGTGATGGGTTGCGTTATGGGTTGCCCCCTTCTGCAACGTCGCCTCCACCTCTGCCGCCCGTGACTCAAGTTCGTTGCGTGCGGCCTTTACGTGCTCCCTGACCTCGTACCATGCCTCGCCGGAATTTGAGGTAACTTCGGCCATGCCTGCGCCTAGCGTATTCCTGTGGCGCCTGAGCTGCCTGATCGCTACGTCGGCCTGGTCCCGGCCGTCGCCGGCCGTCGTCGCCACCTTCACCTGCAAGCGCTCGAGGCGCACGTCCCAGCTACCCAGCTCCTCCACAAGGGCGTCGAGGACCTCATCCTTGTCTTGCGCGAGTTCGACCGCAGCAGTCTGCTCGGCGATCTTGACTCTGACCTCGACCCCGAGCACGTTCTCCTCGATGCTGGCCGCCGCATCGTGTGCGGCAGCTCGCGCGGAGGCCTTGAGCCTTCGCAGTTCGGCAATCCGGCGCTGGATCCACGTCCCGGTTTCCGCCGTCTGCCTTGCCGCCAACCCGTCGATTCGGCGACCGAGCTCCTTCAGCTGCTCTTCCGCCATCGCCGGTGGCGCCATCCGCCTTGTCGCGCGTCTCGCAAGAATCCGCCGCGCCTGTTGGAAGGCCTCGAGCGCATCGGCTTGGCGACCACTGCGATACAGCGCCAGCATCAGCTGTCCCCACAGCCGCCCGCGAAACGGGCTCTGCGCAAGCGCCGTCCGCAGCGCGGACACAATCTCGCGCTGCTCCCCGGCCGCCAGCGCTGCCTCGAACTGCTCCTCCAGTGCGTCGACGCGAAGCGCCTCGAGCCGCTGCGCCGCGGCGCGCGACCAGGACGTGTCGGGTAGGCCCCGCAGGGGTGGACCACGCCACAGCCCCAGCGCCAGCGAGACCGACTCTGCCCCGCTCCGAGCATCCCGCTCCCGCAGCCTGACCCGAGCCTCTGCCAGCAACTCCTCGAACCGCAGCGCGTCCACCCACGCGTCGGTCAGCGCGTACCCATGCGGCGCGGCAACGATCTGGTTCTGCCCGAGCACCCGCCGTAGTCGTGCCACGTGGTGCTGCAGCGCGTTGCGCGGCGCGGCCGGCAAATCCTCCCCCCACAGCGCGTCGATCAACTCCTCCCCGCCGGCCTCGGCCGCACGAGACCGATCCCCGACTGTCAGCACGCCCGAACTCCCTCGGGCCGCCGGCAAGCGTCCCTCGATAAAGGCTTCCATCTACGGTCTAGCGTCGGAAACTAACAACAGGCCGCGGAGGCAGCAAGGCGCGACTCCCGCCGAGCTGCTGCGGGTTTCCCGCAGCCGCAGAGTCAAGAGCAGCCCGGGAATCAGCGCCAGGCCGCTCCGATCGCAGCGCGAGCGCGCAGCTCGTCTGCGGCTGCGGCACTTTTCAACCGGCCTTGACAGCGGCGTCGCCCCCGAGCGTTGGCGAGCTCGGCGAGGCCGAGGAGGGGCAGCGGTAAGCTGGGCCGCCGGCAAGCGCGACAAAGAGGGCCTCGCGTACGTCGTGGCGGTGTGGCTCCTCAAACGAAACCACCACACCCTCAAAAAGGGTCGTCTCAAGCATCTGCGCGAGCCCCGCTCTCGTGTGAGCATTCGCCCATGACGGCCGACGCTCCGATAGCGACGCCGGGGCGCGGCGATCGTGCGCCTCGGCGTGACCAACGTTCCCGGCTACGAAGGCGACTCTCCGTCCCCCCGCAAAACGCGCCTCCAGCCGCTCCTCGGTCTCGTCGAACCGCCCGACCCCCAGGAGCGTCATGGCTCCCGTGACCAGGCAGGGCGCGTCCCGCCAGTCCGGAACCGGCAGGTTGGGTTTTCCCTACCACGAGCCACGCGGAGCACGTCATCATTCAAGCGATGCCTGCCTCCGTCCTGATCGTCGATGATGACCCCATCTTCCGCGCACTCGTGCGGCGACTGCTCACGGGAGCCGGGCTGGTCGTGGTCGGAGAGGCCGAGAGCGTCGCCGAGGGCCTCGCGGTGGCGGAGGAGCTCAGGCCGAACGCGGCCCTCGTCGACTTCGGGCTGCCCGACGGCGACGGGCTAGGGCTCGCCCGTCAGTTGACCGCGTTGCCGTGGCGGCCTCGGGTTGTCCTCACGTCAGTCGAATCGGACATCGGGTCAGATGGCGAGGTACGGAGCACCGGAGCCGAGGCGTTCGTGCCCAAGGCCGACCTCCCCAATGCGCCCCTGGCGCGGTTGTTGGGAGGCGACTAGTGTCGGCGCCTGCTGAGGCGACCCGATCGCCTTGCCGCGTCGTGATCGCGGAGGACGACGTGCTGCTGCGAGAGGGCATCGCGCGGCTACTGTCGGAGGCCGGGTTCGAGGTCGTCGCCCAGGCGGCCACCGCCGAAGACTTGGTTCGTAAGGCACTGGCCCACCATCCCAACCTGATAATCGCGGACATCAACATGCCGCCCGGCCATGGCGACGATGGGCTGCAGGCCGCGCTCGAGGTACGACGTCGTCAACCGGACATCGGCGTGCTCATCCTCTCCCAGTACTACGACGAGTCCTATGCGGGCGAACTGCTCGCCGACGGGGCCGATGGTGTCGGCTACCTGCTGAAGGAGCGCGTCGGCGACGTGGACAGCTTCGTTCAGGCTGCGGGCCGAGTGGCAGACGGCCGCAGCGCGCTCGACCCAGAGGTGGTAGCACGAATGGTGGGTCGCCGCCGGCGTGACAGCCCCATCGAGGAGCTGAGTCCGCGCGAGCTCGACGTGCTGGCGGCGATGGCCGAGGGGAAGTCAAACCGTGGCATTGCCGCGACATTGGTGGTCAGTCAGGCTGCCGTCGAGAAGCACGTGACGAGCATCTTCCACAAGCTCGGGCTCGATCCCGCCGAGACCGAGCACCGACGCGTCCTGGCTGTCTTGGCGTACCTGCGTAGCAGCTAGGCGACAAGGCCGGATTGCGTCGCAATGGCGCCCTACGCGTGTGCGGTGACTTCGCCGACTTCGACGCTGTCGATCTTTGCCGCGTCGCTACCGGCGACTTGAGTCACAAGGGCCTGGAGCGAGGCGGAGTGCTCGGTACCGCCCGACATCGAGGGGTGATCGCCCGCTGGTCGATCACATCGACGCGATCCGACGACGTGGAGAACCGACGCAGGGCGAGGGCGTCATGGTCCGTCGACCTCGGCCAGGCTCTCGGCGACGATAATCCGCGCGGCGGCCTCGACCAGAGCGAGGTGCGAGAAGGCCTGAGGGAAGTTCCCCAGGTGCCTGCCGGTCTCGGCGTCGAATTCCTCCGCGTACAAGCCGAGCGGAGATGCCGCCCTTACGAGGCGATCCATCAACGTCCTTGACCGCTCCATCTCGCCAATGATCGCGAGTGCCGACACGAGCCAGAAGGAGCAGATCACAAATGTCCCTTCCTTTCCGGACAGGCCGTCGTCGGTCTCCTCGGTGCGGTAGCGCAGCACGAAGCCGTCCAGCGCCACCCAGCACATCAGCTTCGAGGAGACGTAGTGCTGCGGCTTGCCCCGCGCTTCCCAGATGTCCTGATCGGGCTCTTGCCAGATCGCCGTGGCGCACTCAGCCTGTGCCTGCACGAGCGGCCACAGGCGCCGCGGGATGCGCTGGCTGCGGCGGCTGTGCAGCAGGACCGTGTCGAGCGCCGCGCCGAAGACGTCGTTCTGGCGCTGATCGAACGCGCCGTTGCCGACGCGGCCGTCGATCCCCTACAGGTCCCAATTCCGCTCGCCGCCGGGTGTCTCGGGCAGCGACGTAGTCAGCGCCGCGACGGCCGCTCCGGTGGGCGTGTACGTGAGCCCCTTGATCGTCAGCGCCGAGCGCTGGATCAACGGCCCGACCTCGTGGTCGGGAATGAACGCGCGTGCGAGCCAATCGCGCCAGAACATCGTCGTCGCGTCAAAGTGCTCAAACACCTCGTCGGCACTGCTTGGCACACGCGCCTCGTCGCTCCAGGCGAGCGCGCAGAAGACCGTCTCGCCGGCCCGCAGGACATGTCGGGCACGGGCCCGGCCGCCTTCGATGCCGAGCAGCATGTCGGTCTGGAGCCGGAGTCCCTGATCGGCCCCGGTGACCTCGCCGCGATGGCAGTCGGCGCTGACAGTCCACTCGCCCGGCACGCGGCCGTAGTCAAGCACCGGCTCGCACACCAGATCGACCTCGACCGTGCCCGCGATGCAAGTGGCCGTCCGCACGAGCGTGTGATCGGCGTCCTCGTCGGCGGGCGGCCGGGTGTGAGGTGCGACTGTGTCCGGCCCTCGGCGCGGACCGATCGTGAGCGCGTCGCGGATTACCACCCACCCGGTGGCGGTCTTCCACGACGTTGCGAGCGAGTTGGTCCCCGGCTCATAGATCCTGTCGCTCGGGACGTTGATTCCGAACGGCGCGAACCGGAAGACACCGGCGCCACGATCAAGCAGCGCCCCGAACACGCTCGGTGAGTCGAAGCGCGGAACGCACAGCCAGTCCTCGGTGCCGTCCGGCGCGACGAGCGCGCCCGTATGGCAGTCCGACAGGAAGCCGTAGTTGGCGATCGGAGTGAACGGCGATCGGGTGGCAAGTTCTGTGACGTCACACACGGAGCGGGTGAGCGGTCATCACGCGTTTTGGGTGATCCGCCGTTCCGGCGAGGCGGCGGCGCTGGCGGTCGGATTGATGAGACCCCTCGCGGAATCATCCATTCCGCGTGACGACGAGTCACCCGACGCGGCGTGAACCTGCTGAGCACCACACGACGAACCGATTCAGCGAGGAGAGATCAGATGTTCACGACCAGGGCACAGCAGTCACGCATTCGGTGCGAAGCCCTCGAGGCTTGGCGTGCCGCGGCTCACCTCGTCTCGTCACGTTGGGACCGATTCCTTCATGCCGAGCCGGAAATGCGGGTCTTCGCGTTCGCGTCGTATTTGGCGGCGCTCGATTCCGAAGAGGCGGCGGCGGCCGACCTGGCGGTGCTGGCAGGGCCGGTAGCGGCGTAATTACGCCCGGCCAGCGCGCCGCATGAAGCGGTCACTCACGCCAGCTTCCCGTTCAGCGTCTAACGGTTCGCGTGCGACGGGGCGAGGAGGCCGAGTTCTCGGGCGCGGGCGACAGCCTCGGCGCGACCGTGGACGCCTAGCTTGGCGTAGATGTGGCGCAGATGGGTCCTGATGGTGTTCGTCGAGACGAACAGCTCAGAGGCGATCTCCGGCGCGCGCAGGTTGCTGGGTAGGTAGCGCACGACCCGCAGCTCCGCCTCGCTGAGCTCATCCAGCAGCTCGCTGGGCGTCCGCGCTGCCCTGGGCGCTTCACCTTCGAGCACGTCGAGGATGGTTTGCCGAAGCGTGGGATGCGCGGTGCGGTGCGGGGGGAGGCTTTCAAGGAGGTCCCGCACCGGCATCAGGACGAACGGGAGGACGATCCCCTCGGGCTCGGCCGCGTCGAGCGCGCGCTCGAGCGACGCCTCCGCGGCCTGCCGATCGCCGAGCTGCTCGCGGGCCAGGGCGTCGAGCACGTGCGCCTCCGTCGTCGCGGACGGCCGGTGAATCACCGGAGCCCATCCATCGATCACCGGAGCGATCACGCGGGTCGCCTGGTCCGCCTCACCTTCGGCCAGCTCAAGAACCGCGGTGGCCAACCGCATGTCGCCGGTGTCGCGCTGTGCCCCGTTGATCTCGGCGAGTGCCGCACGGGCGGCGGGCAGCCGGCCCATGTACGCCTGCGTCTGAAGGAGCCGCGCCTGGACGGCCGCGGAGAACACGTGTGTGCCCGCGAGCATGGCCTGCGTTCGCTCCGCCGCGCGCAGCGCCGCCAGCGCGTCCTCGAGCCGACCTTGCGAGAGGCACAGGAGACCTCGGGCCTGGTGCACGATCAGTTCGGTGCCGGGCTCACCGTCCGGTTGCAGTGTGCGCTCCGCTCGCTCGAGCCACCGCTCGGCTTCACCGAGTCGGCCGAGCCAGAGCAGTGCCATCGCGCTCACGGCGAGGCCGCAGACAACGATTGGATCCTCGCTCCAGCCGTGATCGTCGGCGATCTTCACCGCCTTCTCGCTGAGCTCGAGACCCGCGGACAGCGACGACCCCGTCAATGGGCCGGCGATCCCGAGGTGACCCAGGCAGGCGATCTCGAGCCAGGGCCGCCCTGCGCGGCGGGCCAGTGCCAGCGCCTGCTCGAGGTCACGGCCGGCGTCGACGAGCCTCGATGACCAAAGCTCGGCAATGCCGAGATTGAGCAGCGCGACCGCTCTGATCTCATCGTTCAGCGTGCGCTCGCCCGGAGGCTGGGCGGCCAGCGCCGCGTCCACCAGCGGCCGCGTCTCCACGACAGTGGCGAGATCACCACGCCAGCGGGCGAGGCCCAGGCTCACCTCAGCCAGCAGCAGGTCGAACGCCGGACGGCGCTCGGGTGTCACCGCGTCGGCCAGCCGCCTGGCGAGATCGAGAAATGCCGCGCTCCTCTCGAGCGAACCGTCCAGCAGGCCCGCTGTGGCGAAAACGACCGCGAGCTCGGCGTCGCCCCCGGCCACATCATCTGGAAAGGCGCTCAACAGTTGGGCAACCGATCCGGCGCGGCCGTCGAAGGTCAGATCGATGTGATGGTCAGCCAGCAGGCGCGACGCGAGCCGCCAGTCACGCGCCGCCTGCGCATGGCGGATCGCCTCGATGACGAAACCCTGCTCCTCGTGCCACTTCGCCGCTGCTCGATGCAACGGTGCCACCTCCGCGGGCGCGGCTCGACGGAGCTCCATCTGGAGCAGGTCGGCGAACAGATGGTGATAGCGAAACCAGAACCGCCTGGCATCCAGGGAGGTCACGAACGCGTTGGCATCCTCGAGCTCGTGCAGCATGCGTTCGGCGCCTTCGCCGCCGGTGAGAGAATCGGCCAGCGGACCACATACACCCTCGAGCACCGAGGTGCGTAGCAGCATGTCGCGCACTTCAGGCGCCTGGCGATCCAAGACCTCCGCCAGCAGATACGCCGCCACGTTTCGCTCGCTGCCCGCGAACTCCGTGACGAAGCGCTCCGGGTCCGGATGGTGCGCCAGCGAAATCGCGACCAGCCGCAACCCGGCCACCCACCCTTCCGTGCGTTCATAGAGTCGCGCCACGGCGCCGGGGGGCAGAGCGATGCCCTCCGCTCGAAGCAGTTCCTCCGTCTCGTCCATCGAGAAGCGCAGATCGCCGGCCCTCAGCTCCGTGAGCTGGCCGGACAGACGGAGACGGTGAAAGCCGAGCCGCGGATCTTCGCGCGTCGCCAAAACCACGCGCAGCCCCCAGCGCACGCTGGAGAGAAACACCTCGAGCCACTCCAGCGCGTCGGCCGAGGCAAGCTCGTGCAGGTCGTCAATCACCAGCATGCCGGGCTCCTCCAGCGACTCGAGGTCCGCGAGGACCTGCTCGACGACCGCTCGGCCGTTGAACATCGGTGCCGGGGCGACCCGCTGCACGACGCCCACGGCATCGGCAAGCGCGTCGATCACCGAGAGCCAGAAGCGCTGTGCGTCGCGCTCAGTGCGCTCGACCGAGACCCATCCCATCTGATCCTCCAGGCCAGACGCCTCGATCCACGAGCGCAGCAATACCGTCTTACCGCTCCCGGCCGGCGCGCACACCAGCACCACCCCGCCCGCCTCCGCCGCCGACAGACGCTCGAACAGGGTGTCCCGCTCGATGAGTCTGTGCGCTGCACCCGGCGGCCGCTGAATCATCCGCCGATTCTGCACCTTTCTCAGCGGCGGCGGTGAGATGGTGCGAGAAGCCCGAGCTCTCGCGCCCGGGCGACCGCCTCGGCGCGGCCATGCGCGCCGAGCTTGGCGTAGATGTGGCGTAGGTGCGTCCTGATCGTGTTCGTCGAGACGAACAGCTCTGAGGCGATTTCGGGGGCCTTCAGGTTGCTCGGCAGGTATCGGATGACGCGCAACTCTGCCGTGCTGAGCTCGTCCACCAGCGGAGCGCCCTCACCGCACCGCGGCGCAGACTTGCCGGCGAGCACGTCGAGGATCGTTGAGAGGAACGTGGCGTGGGACGTGCGATGCCGGGGGTATCGCTCCACGAGCCCCTCGACCGGAATGATCGCGAACGGCAGGATGAGGCCTTCCGGCTCGGCCAAATCGAGGGCCCGCTCGAGTGAGGCTTCCGCGCCGCGCCCGTCGCCGAATTCCTCACGAGCGGCGGCGTCGAACAGCAGGGCATGGATCGCCGCCCATGTCGGGATGAGGGATTCGACCGTGCGCTCGGTGACCGGCTCGAGCAGCTCGATTGCCCGCTCTGGGTCGCCCTCGGCAAGGTGGATGGCGGCCGCCGGAATGCGTACCTCGGCCCGGTCACGGTCCTGCTCGGCAATGCTGTTGAGCGCGGCATGTGCCTCGTTCACGTGGCCCATCCGAACCTGCGTCAGCATGATTCGCGCGCGCAGGTCAACGGTGAGCGCGTGCTCGCCGGCCAGCATTCCTTGGATCTCCTCTGCCCTGCGGAACTCTCTCAGCGCGTCCTCGAGCCGGGCTTGTCCTGAGTACACCAGGCCGCGCGCGTGACACAAGGCCAGCTCGGTGCCCGGATCCCCTCCGGGACGTAGCGCCATCTCGGCCCGCTCGAGCCACCGCTCTGCCTCATCGAGGCGACCGAGCCACGCGAGTGAGCCTGCGCCAACGGCAAAGGCCAGTGTGACGATCGGGTTGGTTGCGAGTCCGTGCTCCTCGGCCAGCGCGACGGCTCTTTGGGTGAAGTCGAGAGCTTCCGACGCGGAGAGCCCGCTCAGCGGCGCGGCGATCCCCAAGTGGGCGAGGCAGCCGATCTCCAGATAGGGCCGACCGATCCGCTGCGCCAGCGCCAGCCCTTCCTCGAGATGGCGGCGGGCGTCGCCCAGCGCCAGCGACCACAGCTCGGCGGTGCCGAGCGTCATCAGCGCCAGGGCGCGGATCTCTTCGGTACGGCGGGCCGCGTTGGGTGGTTGCGAGTCGAGCGCCAATTCGAGGGAGCGCATCCCCCGCACGGCACCGGGGAGATCGCCGCGCTGACGAGCCAGCGCGAGTTGGACGCTGGCCAGATGCACCTCGAACAGCCGCTGGCGATCCTCGAGTACCTGGTTCCCGTGCCGCTCGGCGACGGCGATGTACTCGTCCGCCTCATCGAACGATCCTTCACGGAGTCGAACGCCGGCGGCCGTGACGGCGAGCTCGGGATCTTCGGCCGCCAAGCCGGCGGGGAATGCGCCCAACAGTTCGTGAACCGCGGTCAGTCTTCCGTCGAGGGTCAGGCCGATGCGGCTGTCCAACAGCATGTGCGCGGCGTGCGGCCAGTCGCGCGCGGCTTGCGCGTGCCGGATCGCTTCGACCTTGCATCCCTCCTGCTCGAACCATCGGGCCGCGGCCCGGTGCAGCGATCCGACGATCGCCGGGAAAGTCCGCCGCAGCTCCAGCTGGAGCAACTGCGCGAACAGGCGGTGGTAGCGGAACCACGATCGCCCGGCGTCGAGCGAGGTCACGAACGCGTTGGCGTCTTCCAGCTCCTGAAAGATGCGCTCTGAGCCCGAGCATCCGGCAACGTGGTCCGCGAGCGGTCCACTGACCCGCTCGAGGATCGACGTGCGCAAGAGCAACTCGCGCACGTCCGCCGGTTGGCGCTCCAGGACCTCCGCCCGCAGATACCCCGCGACGGTGCGTTCGCTGCCCGAAAACTCAGACACGAACCGCTCCGGGTCGGGATGCCGGGCCAGTGACAGGGCGGCCAGCCGGAGGCCGGCTGCCCAGCCCTCCGTCCGTTCCACCAACGCCGCGAGCGCGCAGTCCGGTAGGTCGACTCCGGCTGTCTCGAACATCGCCCGTGCCTCGGCGAGGTCGAAGCGAAGGTCGGGGCCACGCAGCTCGGTGAGGCCTCCGTCGAGGCGCATACGGTGAAGCCCCAACGGCAGGTCACGACGCGTGGAAAGCGCGAAGCGCAACTCCGCCGGAGCGTCCGCCAGCAACAGTTCGAGCTGGCGCAACGTGTCAGGGTCGTCCAGCTCGTCAAGGTCATCGATGATCAGCCACAGGCGACGGTCCAGCGGTGCCAGGTCCGTCAGGAGATCAGTGACGAACGCCCAACCGTCGAAATCTGGCGCCGCCGTAACCTCGTGCAGCCGCGCGAAGCCGGCCTCGGTGTGGCGCAGCGCCTGCACGATGGAGAGCCAGAAGTGCTGAGGGTCGCGCTTCGCGCGTTCCATCGGTAGCCATGCGGCCGTCGTCCCGAGGCCCGTCTCACGAATCCATGAGCGCAGCAGGGATGTCTTCCCGCTTCCCGGCGGTGCCGACACGACCACGACCCGCGTGGCGTCCCCGAGCTGCTCGAGCAGCCGAGGCCGGGCGATGACCGCGTCGGCCTCGCGCGCACCGGAACGATCGGCAGCCGCGACAGACAGGCCTGAGGGGGTCGGTAGTGCGCGGAGGCGGCTCGGCCGCGTCCGCGGTAACTCAGGAGCAAGTGCTGCGGAGGATGTCATCACGACTCTCCAATCGTTGATCTAGTCGCCGTGCGGCTCATCGCCGCACATCGGGAGCTTCGGGCAGGGTCCGGATTTCGGCCAGCTGGGCCGCCATCGCCTCGACCCAATCCAGCACGGCCGGGTTGCCGGCGCGTTCGTGTTCGAGCATCGAGTCGATCCGTCGGCGACGGTCTCGATTCCACCGGCGCTCGAATACGGCGCGATAAAGCGAGCCCATCATCGATGCCTCCTCTGCAGTGAGACTTGGGCAAGCTGGAACTCCCATCGCGCGAGCTGGTCACGCTGGCACCACGGGCACGGGCCGACGTGCCGGGTGTGCCCACACGCCTTCTTGATAGCCGGTGTGCCACCGTGCCCGCGGGCTGTGGACTGTGGGGTGAGCGTTAGGGGCGTCATGTCTCTCTCCATCTCTCTGGCGGGATCGAGCGTGCGGTCGCGGTGTCGGGGGCTTTGGCCGATTCGCCGCGTCGTGGCATGAGCTGAAGTCTGCGCTCGCCGCGATGCCGTGACCATCCGGCAGGCGGCATTGTGTGCCTCGGGTTAGCCCGAAATACGGGTAGGGATGACCCGCCGTGCCGTCCGGCTGTAGCCTTAGGCCGTGAAGGACGCGGATCCGGTGCGGATAGTGGTCGCCGACGACGAACCGTTGATTCAAAGGGGGATCGTCAGCGTGCTCGAGGACGCCGGGTTCGAAATCGCCGGAGTCGCGAGCGACGCCGCCGACCTTGTGCGTAAGACGTCGGCCCACAAGCCCGACGTGGTCGTCGCAGACATCCAGATGCCGCCTGACCACACCGACGACGGCCTGCGCGCGGCCCAGCAGATCCGCGCGACGCACCCCGACATCGGCGTTCTGATCCTCTCGCAATACCTCGAGGCCGCCTACGCGCTCAAGCTGGTCGGGGATCGGGCCGAGAGAGTCGGATACCTCCTCAAGCAACGAGTCAGCGACCTGGCGCTATTCACAGAGGCGGTCCGGCGCGTGGCTCGCGGCGGCTTGGTGCTGGACCCCCAGGTGGTGGCACGGATGGTGGGCCGCCCTCGGGCTGCGGGTCCGTTTCAGGACCTGACGCCGCGCGAGCGCGAGGTGCTGGCGTTGATGGCCGAGGGTCGCTCGAACACAGCCATCGGGGGCCGCCTCTTCGTCACGGTCGGGGCGGTCGAAAACCACGTCAGTGGGATCTTCGACAAGCTCGGCCTACATCGCGAGCCGGATGACCATCGCCGCGTGCTGGCCGTCCTTCGGTACCTCGAGCGCTGAGGGTTCGGGTTCCTCTGCCGCTCGACCGGGCGGCTCTGGGGTTATCCCCATGGGCAAGGCGGCTTCAATCGGGCATGCTGCTCAGTTGCCGATGACAACGGCGAACCCGCAAACCGACGCCGATAGCCACACCACGATCTTGATCGTGGACGATGACGCGCAGTTCTGCCGCGCAGCCGCGGAACTCCTGGCCGATCGCGGCTTTCGCGTGGTCGGACACGCCGCGACGGCCGAGGACGCGGTGGTCGAGGGTCGCCGGTTGCGTCCGGACGGGATTCTCCTCGACGTGCGGCTGCCTGATGGCTACGGCGTGACGCTGGTCAAGACGCTGCGCGCGGTCCCTCGTCCACCCAGGGTCGTCCTTACCTCGAGCGATCCCACCGCCGTGGCCCCCGAGCAGCTGCGAGCCAGTGGGGCGAGCGGTTTCATCCCTAAGTCAAAGCTTGCCCTCAGCGACTTGGACACGTTCTTCAACGGCCACGCCAGCGGCTAGCCCGGCATGGGAATCCGAGCGACGAGCGTCGTGCCTGTTCCGTCGCGGGGGCTGGTTACGACGAGCGAGCCTTCCAGTGCGCCGATCCTGTCGCGCAGGCCGACGAGCCCGGTCCCGCCGGAGCCGATTTCGGCGCCGCCCACCCCATCGTCGCGGACCTCCACCTCCAGCCGTCCGTCGACCGCCAGCACCCGCACCGAGGCCAGGCTCGCGCCCGCGTGCTTGACCACGTTCGCGAGGGCCTCTGAGCAAAAGAAGTAGACGCTCGCCTCAACCGCCGCGGGCAGCTCGAGATCGTCAATCTCGAGCGAGAGCGGCAGGGGCATCCGGCCGGCAAGCGCCTCGAGTGCCGCCTTCAGGCCCATATCGCTGAGGATCGCCGGATGAACCCCGGCGGCCAGCTCGCGCAGCGTCTCGACCCCGGTCTCCACCAGCACGGCCCCAAGGTCGACCAGCTCGCGCGAACGACTCGGGTCCGAGGAACGCTTTTGCTGCGCCAGCTGAAGATCGATCAGAGCGGTCAGGAACTGCTGCTGGGCGCCGTCGTGAATATCGCGGGCGAGCTTCGCCCGGGCCGCATCCGTCGCCTCGATCACCCGCCGGCGTGCGGCCACCAGCTGGGCACGACCGTCGGCGTTTGCGATGGCAGTGGCGAGAAGGTCGGTGAAGCCCGCGAGCTCGTGCTCGATCCCAGGTGCCAGCGCGTCCATATGGACCGAAGCCACGGTCATCACTCCCCAGAGTTGGCCCTCGATCTTGATCGGCGCCCCAGCCGACGAGCGCGCCCCCATCCGGCGCGCGACCGCCGTGACGGCGGTTGAGTCCTGGAGCTGGTCGACCCGCGCGGGTTGGCCGGTCTCGAACACAGCGGTGGTCACGTTGCGCCCGCCGAGCGGCACGTTGTTACCGACCCAGAGTGCTTCGCCCAGCCGGCTCCAGCCGCCAACGAACTCGATCGACCCGTCCGGCGTATAGCGGCCGATCACCGTGAGGTCGACACCGGGGAGCACCTGGGCCACCTCCTCGGCGACCGCCCCGAACACCATCTCGGGAGCGACGCCGCGGGCGACCAGCGTGGCTACCCGGCGCAGCGCGGCTTCTTCTTGCGCGGCGCGCCGACCCTCCGTGACATCGCGTCCGACGGCGTACACAACGCCTTCCTCAGGGACCGCTCGAGCGCTCCACTGCAGCCACCGGACCGAGCCGTCAGCGCATACGTTGCGGTTCTCGAACTGCTCGATGTGCCGACCCTCCCGCAGCACCGAGAAGATCTCGCTCGAGCGCTCCAGGTCGTCCGGATGGGTGAAATCGAATCCCCGGCGAGACATCAGGACCTCACGCGAATATCCGAGCGTCCGCTCGAACGCCGGGTTGACCCGCCTGAAGTAGCCGTCGAATCCGATGACGCACAGCAGATCGAGCGACATCTCGAAGATTCGCGCCGTCTCCCGCTCGGCTTGCTCGCGCCGCTCCTGCAACTCGACGAACGAGGCCATCGTGTCGTTCATGCCTGCGACCAACTGCGACCACACGCCATCGAGCCCGCTCACGTCGGCTGTGTGATCCAGCCGGTTCTCCCTGACCGCGCGGTTCTTGGCGCGCATCTCTTCCACGAGCCGTGCCGCGGTGGCGTGAACGTCGCGGAAGGCGGCCGCGACGTCTCCGATCTCATCGCGGCTGGCGTACTCGACACCCGCCGCGATGTCACCGCGAGCCAGCCCGCGCGCCGCCGCCGATACGTCCCGCAGCGGGCGGGTTATCGATCGCCGCAGCGCCAGCGCCAACGCGGTCACCACGGCGAGGATGGCCAGAGACAAGGCCAGATCGCGTGCGGCTGAGGCGCGCGCGCTGTCGAGTTGGTCCGACACCACGGTTTCCAGATTGGCTCCGGCCCCTGCGCCGACTCCGCGCAATGCGTCGATTCTGGCGCCTGAGATCGAGATCCACCGCTGCAGCGACGTGCCGCGGACGGCGGCCGACGGATCGGTGGCGAGCTGATCCCGGACGTGCTGCACCGCCGTGCCATGCGGGCTGAACAGGACGGCGTTCAGATCGGAAACGAGTGGCCCTGCGGCGTTCTGGCGGAAGGCGCTCAGCTCCGCCGACTCCAGGGACGCCCACGGAGACGCCGTCGGCGGCGGCCGCGTGCCTCGCGGGGCAAGCAGCGTGGCCACGAACACGCGCTCGCGCGAGTCGGCCTCGATCGTCTGGCGGATCGCCCCGTACGCGGTCGCGGCCCGCGAGGAGGCAGGCGACGGGGCGTCTGCGTCGAGCGCGGCTACGAGGTTGAGCACGTTCTGCGTAATCGCGCTGTATCCGGAGATCGCCTCATCCGTTGTGAGCGATCCGGCATCGAGCTGAAGGACCAACGCGTCTCGCTGCCTGCGCGCAGCGTCCAGGCCGCCCACGACGTCGACCGGCGATGCCACGTGAACGGCACGTGCACGCGCCTGCGCAAAGGCCCGTGTGGTGGCGCGCTCGTACGCGCTCAGCTGCCCCTGCGGCACGGCGCTTGGGTCCAGGTGCACCAGAGCCGCGTCCCGCCGTTCGTGGGCGAGATCGTCCGCCAAGGGCGCGAGGGCAAACGACAGCCGTGCCTGGGCCCGATAGCTGGACAGGCGATTGGCGGCCCGGTAGTGAGAGACCGCCGAGACCACCACGAGCGCGACCACGCAGCACACGGGCAGCATCGCCAGCAGCAGCAGCTTCGTCCCGACGCGCATCCGCTTTATCGGCGACACGAGGCGTCGGGCCCGCAGACGGGCCGGCCGCATTCGCTCAGCGCCCGGTATTCGCGTAGTAGCCATGAGCGGTCAGGTCAGCCGTCACCGAACGGGCGGCGGCATTTAGCGTTGGCTTCACCGGCTTCAGGCCGATGACGATCTTTTCGAACGCGCCGGCGAACGCTGCGGTCAAGGCCGGGTAGGCGGCCGTCTGCGGGCGCGGTCTCGCCACCCCGCTCTCCAGTTGCTCGACGTACAGATGCTCCGGCCCCCCGGGCGCGAACCCCGGCGATCTCCGGATGGCGCTGTACGTGCCGGGCACCGCGCCGTTGGCGGACGTCATCTGTACGACCTGGCGGGGACGGAGCAGGAACGAGATGAACCGCCAGGCGGCGTCGCCGTTTGTCGCGTTGGCGGTGATGCCCCACTGCCACGAGCCCATATCGGTCACGTCGCGCGGACCGAAGCGCGGGAGCGGAACGATCTGGACGTCGCCGGGGAATGCCTTCGTGTACGCGCCGAACAGCCAGTGGCCGACCCACGAGACGGGGGTCTTGCCCTCCTCGAAGGCGAGTCCGTTGCGATTGGGATTCACGTAGCCGGACCTGGCCCATCCCTGGATGACGGTCAGGGCCCTCACCGCAGGTGCGCCGTTCAGGAAACCGAGTACCTGGCGATAACCGTTGCGGTCGATCAGATCGCCGCCGGCTGACCAGACCGCCGGCGCAAAGCCGTAGGTGTTCCACTCGGGCGCCTTGCTGTTGTAGTTGATCTGGAGGTCGAGCGGATGGCGATAGCCCATGGCCCGCAAACGGGCGAGGATCCCGGTGAACTGAGCGGCGGTCCAGGCGTGGGCGGGATCGGTCGGAATCGAGATTCCCGCCCTGCGCAGGATCGACCTCCGCACGTACAGCCCCAGACCCGAGTCGAACGTGCCCACCCCCCATGTGCGGCCGGCGTACGTCCCCTGCCGGCGAATCGACGGAAGCAGATCAGCGCGCTGGCGCGCCGTCAGGCAAGAGTCGAGCGGCTTCAGGTGGCCGGCCCACGCGTAGTTGTAGAGGTTCGGACCGTCGAAATCGAGAACGTCAGGCAGGTTCCCGGTGGCCGCAGCAGACGCCACCTCGTGGTCGTAGTCCCCCTCGGGAAGGGTGATCAGCCTCACCCGGACCTGGCGTTGTGAGCGGTTGAACTGCGCCACCTGCCGGAGCATCGTCTGCCACTCGGCACCCACGCTGGCGCTGGCGTGAAACCAAACCGTGATGTAGGCGGTGCCGCTCAGCTTTCCGCGGCATGTACTGTCCCTGGCCGCCCTGGGTGTCGGCGCCGTGGATCCGCATGCGACCAGAGCGGTGCACGCGCTCAACACTCCCACAACCGCCCGCAGCGGCGCAGACCACGATCGTTGTGCGCCCCGTCCCATTTGCCAGCTTGCCGACGCCGAGCCACAGAACGCAGCCGACGTGTGCAGCGATCCTACTCCACGCTAGAGGCGCTCTCTCGGGCTCCATGCACCCCCGAAGCGGCACGAGTGCGTCGACCGGAACTCGCCAACAAGGCCCGGACCGGGCGGGCAGGGCGCAGGCGCAGCGTCCGGCGACGGGCGGCAGACCGTATGGGTCAGTTCTCGGCCATGCCACGCTCGGCCGTCCAACCGTGCAAATCAACGTTCCGCAGCCCCTGGCGCAGAACGAGCTCCGCGCCTGGCTCGGAAGCTTTCAGTCCCCGGGGCTAGGCAGGCGCGCTCGGAGAATCGCTTGCCGGTGTTCCTTCGGGTGTGTTTGCGCGCCAGGACCAGCGCCTCCGGCACGTTGTGCGGGTCTTAATACCCGACCCGCTTGGTCAGGTGAACGACCTTGAACAGGCCATGCCCCAGCACCTGCACGGCGCACCGGTCGAAGGGGTCGACGAGGGGGATGTTGACCGTATCGACGGACACGAGTACAACCTTCTCGGGCAGCGTGCGGGTATGTTCGACTTCACCACGAAGGGCAAGCGGAGTGGTGTCCTTGTCGCGACACAGGAACACCGCCACGTTCGGGATCCGGACGACCGGCGGGTGGTTCGACGCAAGCTCGTCGAGGAACTCGCTCAGCGATCTGAGCGGGCGGTGGAGGACGACTTCGATGCCTGGCTGGGGCGAGCTCGGTATGAGCGCCGGCCGGAGTATCACACCGAAGCTGTTGCGGACCGAGCCGCCAAACCGTGAGTGATCGGTGCGTTCGTCCGCGCCTTGCCGATGCGCGATGTCGAGTCGCTATGCGAGCAGGCCGGGCTGGGAAAGCGTTCCAAGTCGACCGCCTCGCGGACGTGCGAGTGCGCGAATGCTTATTGCGGTCGGCGGGAAATGGCGAGATCACGCCTTCGACGTTGATCAGGAGCAATGGCTGGTCGCCATACCTTTCATGCACTTCCCTTGTCGGCCGTCGGACCGCGCTGGGTAACCGCCTCACGGATTTGGTGTATGCAATTACGAGCGGATTGAGTTCCCGTGCAGGCGCTCATGGTGTCGTATCGCGGCGCGCGCGCCACCCCGGCTCCGTCTCAGCCCCTTCTTCCTAATGATCTCTCTGCTCGGAATCCCACTCGCGCTCGCCTGCGCTCTCACGACGAACATTGGCTTTCTGTTCAAGCATCGGGGCGCGTGCGCTGCCGCCCGGGTCGACATGCGCAGGCCGGTGCGCGCCGCGCGGCTGCTGTTCGCCTCCCGCCTGTTCACGATCGGGATGGCGATCGCTTCCATAGCGTGGATCTTCCACGTCGCCGCGCTGTCGGTGGCCCCGATGTCGGTTGTCCAGTCGGTGCTGGCCGGCGGGGTGGTTCTGCTTGCAGTGATGGCCGAACGGATCTTCGGGATCCGGGTCGGCCGTCGTCAGTGGATCGGACTCGGGCTCACTGCCCTCGGGCTGGTACTCCTCGGCGTGACGCTTCCGGTCGGTCACGGCGCCCACTCGGCCTTCTCGATCCCGGGCATGATCTCCTTCGAGGCCGGCCTGATCGCCGCCGGGACGCTGCTCATCATGGGACCGCGGATCGGAGCGCCGCGAGAGCATCACGGGTACATGCTCGGCGCCGCCGCGGGCATCCTCTTCGGCGTCTCGGACATCGCGATCAAAGCGATCTCCGGGCTGATCGGCAGCGACGGCCTCACCGGACTGCTCACCCCGTGGACGCTCTTGTGCCTGGTCGCCTCGGTGGCGGCATTCTACGCCTCGGCCAGGGGCCTGCAGGACGGCGACGCGGTCCCCGTGATCGCGGTAACGGGAACCGCCGCAAACGTGGCTGGCATCGTCGGCGGGATCATCGTCTTCGGCGACCCACTCGCCGGCAACCCACTCTTGCTGGCCGTTGAGTGCGTCGCGTTCGTGCTCGTCATCGCCTCGGCCTGGCTCATGCCGGCGCCAGTGCGCGCCGCCTCGGCGGCCGTGTAGTACAGCCGCGGCCGCTTCTCGGACCGGGCGGCCCATGGGCGCCGCAATGCTACGAAGGGACCCGCCGGCTTCCCGCGTGCCTGGCGGCTACTTTGCACGACACGGGGATACTGGCAGGGTGACTCAAAAGGGTGCGCTCGGGGGCCGCTTGAGAGCTGCGGCATCGATCCCCTGACCGATTTCCATCGCGACGGGTACTGCCGCACTGGTCGACAATGGTCGGGTCGCTACACCGGGCGCCTGCCCAGTGGTACGAGCAGCAGGGCTAGGTGGTGGACACCGTCCGGCATGCGCAGGCGGCGCGTGACTGGCCCCAGGCCGCCCGTCTGCTTGCGGATAACGATGTCGATCTGATTCTCCATGGGTCCAAGTGGAGAGCCACGCCCCGATCGCCGCGCACTCGTGCAACGCCTCGGCGAGCAGGAGTCGAGCCCGGTTACCTGGCGACTGCGGCGGTTGTGACCGCGTCACCAGCCGACGCCGGCGCGCTGGACAGCGGAGCCACGTCGGCGAGTCGCTGGGTGCTCGCCGCCGTGAGGATCGGTCTGACGTCCTTTCGGCAGCAGTGTCGCGCAACGATCTTCATTGCTTCGTTCGCCGCACCCGGCGACTTCAGCACCATCTTGCCCTTGTCGCCATCACGACCTCACGTCGGACAGCACCGGATAAGCTCGTCGCACCTTCATCGCGAGAAAGGCGGCGCCATGCACGCACTCGTCATCAACGCCACGATCGCCGACCGAGACGCCCTCCCGACTGCGCCCGACCAACTCGTGCCGGAAGTCTCTGGCGCGCCAGGGCTCGTCGCTGGCTACTGGATCGCTCTGGGACAAACCAAGGCACTCGATCCTGGTGTTCGAGTCCGAGGCCTCAGCCTCGCTCCAGGCGCTTACCACCCAAGTGGCCGGCAGCGACGCTGCGACGATCGACAGCGTCGAAGTCGGCGAAGTCACCGCGCATGCATAGGACCACCATCGTGAGGCCGTCCCGATCCGCGGTCCTGACGCACGGCGCCTGATAGGCGAAAGACAGCTAAGCCGGCTGGGAGATCGCAATGACAAAGAACGAGCGGCCCGACGATCGGGATGACATCGGATTCGACGTGCACGTGGCTGAGCGGTACCTCACGGAGCCGGCGATCGACCGTCGCCTTCCCGAGCACAGCCGCGAGCCGAGGACGGCGGTCGCGCTGCTCGAGTCGGAGACGACTCTCGACGGGGACCCAGCGAAGAACCTGGCGACCTTCGTGACCACGTTCATGGAGCCCGAAGCGGTCGCGGTGATCGCCGCCAACCTGCATCGCAACTTCATCGACCATGCCGAGTACCCGCGCACCGCCGAGCTCGCCAGGCGCTGTGTGCGGATGCTCCACGATCTCTTTCACGGTACGGGCGAGCCCGACGCGCCCGGGACCGCGTGCGCCGGCTCCTCCGAGGCCGTGATGCTCGGTGCACTGGCGATGAAGTGGCGCTGGAAGGCCGCCCGCACCGCCGCGGGCAAGCCGATCGACCGGCCGAACCTGGTCTACGGAGCCGACGCGCACGTCGTCTGGGACAAGTTCTGCCGCTACTTCGAGGTCGAGCCGCGCCAGGTGCCCCTAGCGCGCGGGCGCTACACCGTCGGCGCCGACGAGCTGGCGCCGCGGATCGACGAGAACACGATCGGGGTGGTCGCCATCGTCGGTACGACGTTCACCGGTGACTGCGACGACGTCGCCGGAATCGACGCGATGCTGCGTGAGCTCGCCGGCCGTGGGCTCGAGGTGCCGATGCACGTCGACGCCGCAAGCGGCGGCTTCGTCTTCCCCTTCTCGGATCCCGATTTCGCGTGGGACTTCCGCCTGGCCTCGGTGAAGTCGATCAACGTCTCGGGTCATAAATTCGGGCTGGTGTATCCCGGCGTCGGCTGGCTCGTCTTCCGCGACGACCGCCAGCTCCCTGAGGAGCTCGTCTTCTATGAGGACTACCTCGGGCAGCTCGATGCCACCTTCACGCTGAACTTCTCGGGCAGCTCGGCCTTCATCCTCGCCCAGTACTACAACTTCATCCGGCACGGCCGGGCCGGCTACGCCTCGCTGGTCCGCGCGATGGACGCCAACAGCGCCGCACTGGCCACGCGGCTTGGCGCCGAGGACGCGCTCGAGCTGATCGAAGGGTCGCCGCGGCTGCCGTTGGTCATCGCCCGCGTCCGCGACGACGAGCCGTTCACGGGCTCAGACCTCGTCGGCGAGCTCGCCAAGCGCCGCGGCTGGATGGTGCCCGCCTACCATCTGCCGCCGGCCAACGACGACCAGCAGATCCTGCGCATGCTGGTGAAGATCAATCAGTCGCGGGAGCTCGCTGACGCGCTCGCCGACGACTTCCATGCGTCGATCACGGATCTGCGCTCACGCAGCGCCGGCCGGACTGTCCGCCAGCCGACCCACAGCGGGCACGGCTACTGAGCGCGCCGCGCGCACGGGTTCGAGCGCTGGCTGTCCGCGGTCGGTCAGCGTGAGCGACGAGGTCTAACACTCTGGACGCCCGGGTGGATCGATACTACGCCGCGACTGATGAGCTGACCCTGGAGCGAGATCGGAGGCGGGGATTCCGATCTGCTCGGCCGGCTCGGTGAGGCTGACCCCGGGCTGGTCACCGATCCGGGAGAGCAGGCAGCACGCGCCGGGGCGAACGCCGTTCAACCCCGCCTGAGCGGCGATCCGCTGGTAAAGAGCCACCGGGTTCTCCCGCCGGGCCAGGACGCCGACCCCCCGCTCGAGCTCCTGCAATGAGCTGCGGTCGGTCGGCATGCCGGAATCCGTAGTCGAGCCGCCATGCAGCGGCAGAAGGTGACGCCTGAGGTCGCCCAGCCGAGGTCCTAGCCTTCATCCCCCCGTACGGGTTGCGCCAGCGATGGAACGTTGCCTCCTAGATCCCGAGCTCCTTCGCCGCGTCGGGGATCTGCTTGCCCTCGCCGAGCATCCGCTCGGCCTCGCGGAGCGGATGCCGCTCGGGCCGCGCGGTGCGATTAGCCCCTCGATCGACGAGATGTGCGACGATCGAGCCGCGCCCGGTGTTCTTCATCGCCGGCACCGCGGCCTGGATGCCGTTGAACGCGCCCGTCAGGTTGACCGCGAGGATCGTGTCCCAGTCCTCACGGCTGTGCTCGTCGATGGGGGCGCCACCGGCGATGCCGGCGTTGTTCAGGAGGACGTCGAGCTTGCCGTACCTCTCGACCGCCGTGGCCGGCCCCCCGACTCTTGCTCCGCCCTGCTCCCCGCCCGACGCTCGAGCACCGCCGCACTGCGAGCGCCAGACCAGCTGCCACACACCGCAGCGACGGCGCTCGCCGACGGCCAGCGACGTCGGTTCAACCTCGGCAGCGCTTCGCCACCGCGCCGGGGCGCGGGCGTTCGCGACAGTCGTAGGACGTCGGCAGCTGCCGATAGCGCCGGCGACCGCGTCCTCGGGGTCATCGTCGGCGTAGACGGTGACGACGCGCACGAGCGGCTCCCGGGAGAAGCAGCACCGGAGCCGGTCAGCTCCCGTGGCGCTTGCTCGACGAGCCGCCCCCAGTGTTCGAGCAGCGTCGCCGCGTTCGCGCCGTCGAACACCAGCTGCCTCCGAAACGTCGTTGTTGTCGGGACCGATGCTCGGGGCCACGTGTGTGAGCTGTCGTCATATGTATTGCGTGATCGATGGCGGCTCCGGCGCCACGAGGCCGCGGAACCTGTGCGGTGCGGCTCACCCGTAGCGGGTGATGCCCTCGCGTCGCATTCGGTCGAGACTCGAGCTGGTCTACGGTGCGTCGGGCGTTGCGAGAGCTGGTCGGGCTGTACTGGGAGTCCGGCGTCAGCGCCGACATCCCGGCTCTCGCCTGGTACCTGCTCTCATCCCTGGTCCCGCTCGCGCTGGGCCTGACCGCGCTGGCTGCCGTCGTGCTTGGCGACTACGCGGAGGCTCAGGCGCTGGCAGCGCGCGTGTCCCGCGTCCTCCCACACGACGTACATGACCAGATCGTCGCCCTGGTCTTGAGGACCAAGCGAGACTCACCGCTCCTGATCGCCGGCGCCATCGTGGGGATGCTGTGGACGAGCTCGGGGTCGGTGGGAGTCATCGACCGCTGTCTCAGCCGGACGCTCTCGATCAAAGGCCCGAATCCCGTGTTGGGCAAGCTGCGCAACATCGGCGTGGCCTTCGCCGTGGCCGGGCTGGTGGTGGTGATGGTGTTGCTGGCGACGGCCGGGACCGGGCTGGTCGATCGCTTTCACGTGAACACCACGCTGGTGCGCGTGGCCTTGCCGCTCATCCTGCTCGCCGTGATCGTCCTGATCTGCGCGAGCGTGTTCCGCGTGCTGGGGGGCGAAAGGGTCAGCTGGCATGCCGCGTTGGCGGGAGGTGGTGTAAGCGGGGTGATCCTGCTGATCACGCCAACCGTCGCCGGCTATTACACCCGCTGGGTTGCCAACAGCACACCCGTGAAGGTGTTCCTGGTGCTCGCCGGCGTGCTGATCACCTGCTACATCGTCGCTTTCGGTCTGCTGCTCGGAGCCGCAGTGGTGGCGCGGGTGCAGGTCGGGCACAGGCTGCGAGCGCCTGGATTCCCGACGGTCCAGCGCGATGACGCACGTCCAGGTCATCCGCCCGAACCGGTATGAAGAGCAGATGAGCGCGGCAGAACCCTCCTCGGGGACCGGGGGCACCGGTCCTCGCAAGCTCGAGGTCTCGATCTCGGTCCAGACGATCCTGCTGGTCGCGGGCGTCGTCGCCCTCGCGGGAGCGCTGGCATCGATCGCGAAGGTCCTTCTCATGATCTTTGTCTCTGTCTTCAGCGTCGCGGTTCTGTTGCCGGTCGTGTCTTTTATGGAGAGGCGGTTTCACTGGAGCCGGGGGCTGTGCTCCACGATGCTCGTGGTGGGGACCTTTGTTGTCATCGGTGCCGTCTTGCTGGTCCTCGTGCAGGCGATCAGCGGCGCCGTGCGCGGGCTCAGCCACGACCTGCCACACATCGTGGACAAGGTCAGGCACAGCGATGTGGGCAACTTCATCAACGGCGGGAGCGACTCGCTCGACACGCTGAGGAAGCACGCGAGCGACATCACCATGGGGGTGGGCAAGGCGTCGGGCGGAATCGCCCACGTCGGGGCCTCGGCTTTCGGGGTGGTCACCCTCGCCCTCTCGGTTATCTTCCTGACGCTTTTCGGGCTGATCGAGGAACCGCGCGTGCGGGACTGGACCAGCGGTCTGCTCTATCGGGACAAGCGGGAGCGCTACCTGCGGGTCACGGACCGGATCATCCAGACGACATCGCGCTACATGCTCGGCAACCTGGCGATCTCCGTAGTTTGCGGGACCGTCTACGGGATCACGGCGCTGATCCTCGGCCTCCCATACCCGCTCGCCCTGGCGGTCGTCGCCGGGATCCTCGACCTGATCCCCAATATCGGCGCCACAACCGCCGGCATCATCATCGCGATCGTCGCGCTGTCGGTCAGCGTCCAAGCCTTGATCGTCTTCCTGATCGTCATCGTGGTCTACCAGCAGATCGAGAACTACATCCTGCAGCCGACGATCATCGGAAAGGCGGCCGAGGTCTCCGGCTTCACCGTGCTCGTCAGCGTCCTGGCGTTCGGAGCGCTGTTCGGGTTGATCGGGGCGATCATCGGCGTGCCGATCGCGGCCGGGATCCAGATCGTCGTGGAGGAGCTCACCGCCGCCAGAAGAGCCCGCATCGCCGCCGCGGACGCGGCGGAGCAGCAGGAGGCCTGACGGCGCAGCTCATACGCGGTGCGCGACTGACGATATAGCCGGCTCGAGCAAGCACGAACTCCATCCGGAGAGCTCGCGCGTTCACGATCATTCCGGTCGAGGGCCTCGTAGAGCGCTATCTGCGGCTTCGGACCGCCCACGCCACGTTCCTGTCAACAATCCTCGACCTGCGAGGAACACGATCAGGACACACTGCGCCACATCTACGCCAAGCTCGGCGTCCACAGCCGAGGGGGTCGCCCGCGCCCGAGAGCTCGGGCTCCTCGCACCATCCCGACGGCGCTAGCGCTGTACGGAGGAAGTAGCTGCACCGGCGCGTCATTGGGTGACGCACATGGTTACGAAGCTGGCGCAGTCCGACCGTCAACCCTGGATTCGCGCTGCAACGCGACCCCGTCGGGCCGGACGCGGAGCCGGCTCTCGCCTGCACGTGGATCCGGTCGTCCTCTGACTGAGCAGCGGGCCGGAGTCGGCGCGTCTGCGCTTGTTCCGGCGATTTGCAAGCGCCTGCTTGTGCTCCGCGCGAGCCGCGACGATGGCGACGCCGACCGACGTGCGTGGATGTCACGCCAAGATGGCGTCAGTGGGCCGCCTCGCTTCGCGCGGGTCGGCCGGTAGGCTGTCTTTCGGTGGCATCGGAGACCCTGGAAGCACCGCCGGACTTTCGCGATCTTTTGCGCGCGCCGAACACCGCCGTGCTGAGCACAGTCCTGCCGGACGGGAGCCTCCAAGGCTCGCCGGTCTGGTATTGGTTTGACGGGGTGCGCGTGCACGTGAGCACGCTCGCGGGCAGGCAGAAGTACCGCAATCTGCGACGCGATCCTAGGCTCGCGCTGACCGTGTTCGATCCGGCGCAGCCGCTGCGCTACATCGAGATCCGCGGCACGGCGGAGCTCCACGACGATCCCGACGGCGAGATGCGCGACCGGATCGCGGTCAAACACGGGTTCCCCGACGGCACGGCATTCGACCCTCCGGGCGCCAAACGGGTGATCGCAACGATCATTCCCACCCGGATCCGAACGTCGTCGAGAGACTAGGAGCGCGGCCGTCGCCGCTTCGGGCCTCGGCTGCGCGATCGCTACTCGCGAAAGGAAGCAGTCCTAACGCCTGGAGTTGAGGAGGATTCGAGGGCTGATGGTCAGCGCGCCCACGGACCCACACCGCCGATGCGGTCTACGGAGATGTGCGTGATGTAACCCGGCGGCGGGTCATCCATTGGAGGAAACTTGACCTCCGGTCCCAGGTAGACGTGAGCCAGCCGCTGGAGCAGCTCCGCAGCGCCGCCCTCCGTAATCCGGGCGCGTCCATGAACGACCAAGTACTCGTCGAGCCCGAGCTGGTTACGGGTGCCCGCTTCGACGGACAGGACGACCCGCGGGTCCCGACGCATGTTGCGGATCTTGCGGTGCTCGGGCAGGTGCCCGGCCACGATTTCGTCACCATCGAGGCCAGCCCAAACGATCGAGACCTGCGGACGCCCGTCGGGTTCGATCGTGACCAAGTGGGCCAGCCCCGGACCGTCAAGCACAGCTCGGACGGAATCGGGAATCTTCATGGAGCTGAGAACGTATCAGCGCCCGCAAGAACAGACCCAGCACGCTTCCGCAATCGCGTGGTTGGGGCGAGCCACCAGCGGCGACGACATGCCTGCTGATGGGCGACCACCAGCCGCGCCACGCGGTTCGCCGAGCGCATGGCGTGCGAAGGCACGAACCGCCGGGCGATAACGCGCAGCCAACGAACCGGTCCAGCGCAATCGCGCGAATCCCAGCGCGGGACAGCGCTACCCAGCCGATCCGCCGACAGTGGAGGAGATCATCCTCGTCCTGCGCCAGGCCGGACCAGGCCCGTATGCCGACAGGACTCGTGGGCTGATCGCGATCCTGGGCGCGCCGGGCTGCGGATCAGCGAAGCGCTCGCGCTGGCCGAGACCGACCTTGACCGCCACCGGGGAGCTCTGTTGATCCGGGCCGGGAAGGGCGGCAAGCGCCGCGAGGTTGGGATGGACCGTTGGGGTTAAAGTCTCGATCCCTGGCTCGAGCTCCGCGCCAACCTGCCCGTCGGCGCGCTCTTCTGCGGCGCGAACCGCCGGCGGACGCGGGCCGCTCGGGCAGTGTTATGCAGCTGCATCCGAACGCCTGCGGGAGCGCACGGCCGGCCCCGGGTCGCGCCGCGCAGAACGCTAGGGGCGGCTGTTTCGCTGACAGGCCTCGAGCAGATCATGAAGGCGCAGGTTGTGGGAAGGCGTTGCGATCTGCTCGAGGCTGACAGCTCGGCCACTACGCCGCCAGTGCCTTCTTCTTGGCGCGCTGGAACTCTTCGTCGCTAAGTATCCCGCGATCCCTTAGGGCCTCGAGCTCGGCCACGTCGTCGTCTGGTGACGGGCGCGCGCCGGTGATCGGCTGGCTCTCGCTCTTGGCGCGTTGGACCTGCGCGTCGGTGAGTATCCCGCGATCCCTCAGGTCCTCAACATCGGCGTTGAAGGCTCGTGCTTGCAGGCGCTCGCTGCTGACCTCGTGTGCCTTCATCTTGTCGCCGCGCGCGATGACGTAGATGAGCACGCCCAACAGCGGGACCAGAACGATCAGCACGAGCCAGCCGGCTTTCGCCCAGCCTGATAGATCGTGGCTGCGGAAGACGTCGACGACGACGGTTACGGCAATCCAGATCCAGAGGAAGAGCAGCGCAAACTCTAGGACGGTGAGTAGCGCCTGGCCAAAGGTGTATGTCGCAAGCAGCTCCATCTAGCCTCCTTAGGTTGTGGTGGCATCCGCACCGTGGAGATCGGCCGGCGCCATGTCAGCTGTGCTCTAGGATGAGACCGCGGCGTGTGAGCTGTCGTCACTCACTTTGCGTGATTGGAGGGAGCCACGAGACGGTGAGCTGACCGTCCGTGCTGCTGGCAGAGAGGGCCGGACGCTGCCTTCACGAACAGGTGGCGACGTGGGCGGCGGACCTGCGGCGCTCGCCGACTGCTCCTTCGCGATCACGAACGATCGGATCAGCGGTGCCCGCCTGGTGGCTGCAGCGGCGACAAACCAGAAGCGCGCCACCGTCGCCGGCGCCGGTGAGCCTCGCCCATCTCCGGCCCGTCGCGGGCCTCGATTCGGACGCCTCCTCTTGGGCGATTCCGAGGGCCGCGCTCGCCGAGGTCGTTGGCGTCGCCCGTCGCCCGTCGCCCACCGCGCGTACGCGCAGGTTGGACACCGGCGCCGGTCCCAGTCGTTTGCTGACCGACGCGAAGCCCGCTAACCGAGCGCATTTCGATGACTGCCGCATCCCGATAGCGGAGCGGCAGAGCATCGCTCGAACCGAGACGGACAGCTGCGGTTCGTCCTTGCACCCGGCTCGGACCAGTCGTACTTCGGTCACCCGGAGTACGCGCGCGACGCTCCGCGGTTAGAAGACGATCGATGACGCGCTTGAGCTGCGCGGCGGATCTTCGGCGCGTTCGAGCTCGCCGAGCCCGAGTCCGCCTCCCGGCGCCCGCTCATGACGTTCGTCATCGCGGCCAGGACGCCGCGCCGGCTGACATCGCGTCGGCCACGGCCCGGACGCTGGTCGTCCGGCGTCGCGTGGACTCGCCCGCAGCATTGATCGTGAGTTGTGTCTGGGCGTCGCTCGGCGCGCATGCGACCGAGAAACGCTGGCGTCCCGAGGCGATTTGGCCCTCGCGGCACGAGAAACACGGACTACTTGGGCGGGATCGCCTCGAGTGCGGGTGGTCTTGACAACGGGCCGCGAGCCGTAGTACCTTTCCCCGTGATCCGGTTATCCGGTTTCATATCCGTAAATACGTACTCATCGAGAAGGTGCAACCCATGAGCGCACTAGCCTCCCCCGGCCCCAAGACCACCCACAGCGGCGCCCCGCTGCCGCTCGTCGCCTTCCCCCAGGACGACCTGCTGACCGTCAACGTCGCCGACATCCCGCTGCTCAAGGACGCCTTCGGCGCCGGCATCCACTTCCAGCCGCTGCACCTCGACCCCGACCACGGAAAGATGGTGATCATGGCCACCATGGCCCCCGGCTGCGTCCTACCCGTCCACTACCACACCAGCACCGCCGAGGTCTACACCCTCCAGGGCCGCTGGGAGTACCGCGAATACCCCGACCAGCCCCAGACCGCCGGCTCCTACCTCTACGAACCCGGCGGCTCCGTACACACCTTCTTCTGCCCCGAAGACAACACCGAAGACACCATCGTCCTGCTCTGGATGGAAGGCGCCCAAATCAACTTCAACGACGACGGCACCCTCTACGCCATCAACGACGCCACCACCGCCCAATACCTCACCGAAACCCTCTCAACCCAACAAAACACCGGCCCCGTCACCTACATCCACGCCGGCAACGCCACCACCATCAACCCCTAACCCGGAAAGGAGGCCGAACCCACCACAACTAACACGTAGAAAGAGAGATTCCTGTGTCAACGGCAGCTCTGCCTATCCGATCGCGACCGGTCAGCCGACTTTGGAACCGGTCGCTCGAGCACTACCCGAGCAACGTGACTCGTTTGACGAGCCTCGGCATCGTCGTCGCGGCGACGGTGCTGCTGTATTACCAGCTGTACCTCGCGGGCGGCGTGGCGACGTCGATCCTGCGAGACCTGCACATGTCGTTCCTGTTCTACGTGAACGTCAGCGTGATCGGGTTCGTGCTTGGCGCGTTTTCCGCGATCTTCGCGGGCGCGGCCGATCGCTACGGGCGCGCCAACATCGTGGTGGGCGGACTGGCTATCACGGGTCTGTTGTGCGTGTTTGCGCTTCCCAATGTCCACTCCTCGTTGGGGTTTGGAATCGTGTACATCGCGATCGGTTTCGTCGAGGGCGTGATCCTGGTGGCGACGCCGGCGCTGGTCAGGGACTTCAGCCCCCAGGTCGGCCGCGCCTCCGCGATGGGCTTCTGGACGCTCGGACCCGCGATCGGCAGCCTGGTGGTGAGCATCGCAGTCTCGAGCTCCAGCTCGACCTCGAGCTGGCAGCATCAGTACCGCACCGCGGGCCTCATCGGCCTCGGCGTGTGTGCCGTCGCGTTTCTGTTCTTGCGCGAGCTGTCGCCGAAGCTGCGGGACCAGCTCATGGTCTCGAGCCATGACCGCGCCTTGATCGAGGCGCGGGCGAAAGGCGTGGACGTCGAGGAAACGCTTCGTAAACCGTGGGCGCAGGTGCTGCATCGCGACATCCTGCTCCCGGCGGTGGCGATCGGCGCGTTTCTGATCATCTACTACCTGGCGGTCGGGTTCTTCCCGGTGTTCTTCCAGACCGTGTTCGGCTACAGCCAGTCCAAGGCGAACTCGCTCGGGAACTGGTTCTGGGCGTTCGATGCCGCGGCGCTGGTGATCGTCGGCATCCTGTCGGACCGCCTGCGCGTGCGGAAGCCGTTCATGGTGCTGGGCGGTCTGATGGCGATCGTGTTCACAACGATCTTTGCCGTCGCGTCGATTCACCACGGCACCACGTACGGAACGTTCAGGGTGCTGATGATCGGCATTGCGGTATCGCTCGCGACGGCGTTCGCCCCGTGGATGGCGGCCTTCACGGAGACCGTGGAGCGCCGCAATCCGGCGCTGATCGCGCATGGCCTCGCGGTGTGGGGGTGGATCGTCAGGATGTTCATTGCGGTGACGATCTTCTTCGTCCCGCATGTCGTCAACACGGTCACGCCGCTGGTGGAGAACGGCCCGGCCGTAAAGGCGATCCTCGCCGATCCGACCCCGGTCGGCCAGACGACAATCGGTGAGGTCGCGAGGGCGGCGGCGGCCAACCCCGCGGTCATGGCCAAGCTGACCACGATCACCGCCCGAGACGGCGCCGTGATCGCCGCGCTACAGGCCCATCCGCGGATCGCCCAGGCACTCGCGGCGGCGCAGGCGTCGGGCGCCAAGCCTACTCAGGCACAGCTCGGCCTGATCAAGGCGGCACTTGGCACGGCCGCGTTCAACCAGCTGGTGGCGCCCCAGACCCAGCGCGACCTCGCGTATTTGGCGACGACGGCGCCGAAGGCGCTGGGACCAGCGAACTTCGTCGCGCTCTCGGCGCCAACGCCCAGGTTGCGGGCTGAGCTCACGACGCTGGCGACCGTCGGTCCGGGCGTCGCCCGGGCAGCTGAGCGTTCGCCGAAGCAGTGGCAGAAGTACTTCCTGATCGCGATCGGAGGGCAAGTCGTCTTCTTGCCGCTGATCTTCCTGATGGCGGGATTCTGGGATCCACGCAAGGCCAAGCGGGCCGAGGAGGAGCACGAGGCCCGGATTGCCGCCGAGCTCGCAGCCCTCGAGCAGCCGGAACCGCTCGCGCAGGAAGTCCTGCGGCCCCAGCCCGCGTTGGCCTGAGCACCTCTGGCCTCCTCCGTCGCGTGAGCGGCGGAGGAGGCTCGCGTGGCAAAGCGCAGCGCGTCCCATTCAGAGACCCAACTTCGACAACGGTAGAGAGAACATGACATCGTCAGCAGAACAGGGACAGCGTCCCATCCGCATCGCGAACAGCTCCGGCTTCTACGGTGACCGCGCCTCGGCCATGGCCGACATGGCGCGAGCCGGCGGCATCGACGTCATCACCGGTGACTACCTGGCCGAGGTCACGATGTTGATCCTCGGGAAGGCGCGCGCCAAAGACAGCACCAAGGGTTATGCGACCAGTTTCCTGCAGCATGTCGGGGTGGCCGTTGAGCATCTCGTCGCGAACAGGATTCGGCTCATCGTCAATGCCGGCGGACTCAACCCCGCCGGGCTGGCCGACGCAACCCGCGAGCTGATCGCACGCCACGGCTACGACCTGCGGGTCTCCCATGTCGAGGGCGACGACGTGTTCGGTCGCCTGGATGTTCTCCAGCAAGCGGGCCATTCACTGCCGCACCTGACGAGCGGCGAGCCGGTGTCGTCGTGGCCGCATCAGCCGCTTACGGCCAACGCTTACCTTGGCGGGTTCGGCGTCGCGCGCGCCCTGCACAATGGGGCCGACATCGTCATCACCGGCCGCGTCGCCGATGCCTCGCTGGTCGTCGGTCCCGCGGCCTGGTGGTGGAGTTGGACTCCCGATGACTACGACGCCCTGGCTGGCGCGGTCTGCGCCGGGCACGTCATCGAATGCGGGCCGCAGGCGACGGGCGGCAACTTCTCCGGGTTTCGGGCCGTGGCCGACCTCGTGCAGCCGGGGTTCCCGATTGCCGAAATCGCGGCTGACGGCTCCTCGGTGATCACCAAGAACGCAGGCACCGGTGGTGCCGTGACCCAGGACACGGTCACGGCTCAACTGCTCTACGAGATCGGTGAACCCGCCTACCTCAATCCCGACGTCACCACCCACCTCGACACCGCCAAGCTGACCGACCTCGGCGACGACCGCGTCCAGATCCGCGGCGTGCGAGGCTCGGCACCACCTGCGACCACCAAGGTCGCGATCACCGCCGTGGGGGGATGGGAGAACAGCGTGCTCCTCGCGCTTACCGGCACCGACCTCGACGCGAAGGCCGCCCTCGTCGAGCAGTCAGTCCACCGCTACGTCGAGGCCGTCGACGGGATCGACGCGGTCGCGGTCGACCGTATTGGGCAGGCCCGACCCGATCCTGACAGCCAGAATGCGGGAACCGAGCTGCTCAAGATCGCAGTGCAGGGCACGAAGGAGGCCGCCGGGCGCGCATTCTCGTCGCGCATTGTCGAGCTCGCCCTGTCCAGCTATCCCGGGTTGTACTCGCTCGGCCCACCACAACCAGGGTCGGCGTTCGGTGTCTACTGGCCCGGACTGCTCGATCAGGCGATGCTCGAACACACCGCCCACCACCATGACGGCACGACCGAGCCCATCGCACCCGGCAACCCAAAGCGTGCGCGCGCCAAGGTGACGCCGGAGCCCGAGGCGTCGCTCGCGCAATCGGTTCGAACCTCGTCGACCGACGAACTGGTCATCGCCTCACTCGGCGAGGTCGTGCATGCCCGTTCTGGGGACAAGGGTGGCGACGCGAATCTCGGCGTCTGGGTGCACGACCGTGCGGCATGGGAGTGGCTCAAGTCAACCCTCACCGTCGATGAACTTCGACGCCTTCTGCCAGAAACGCGCGAGCTGGCGATCTCGCGCTACGAGCTCCCCAACCTCGGCGCGGTCAACTTCCTCCTCCGAGGATTGCTCGGGAGCGGCGCCACCTCGACACTGCGGCTCGACTCGCAGGCGAAGGCGCTCGGCGAGTGGCTACGCTCACGCAGCGCCGAGGTGCCGCGATCTCTGGTGAAGACGTAGCCCTCAGCCGAACACGGGGTGGCGGCGGCGCAGAGATGAACCAGCGTCCTCTCCCACGGATCTCGCCCCAGGGAGAGGGCCTCATGGCTTTCGCCGTCGCCCGTTCGTCGCGTTTTGCGGCCCGTATTTCGGGCCGAGAGTGGCAACAGCCTTCTTGAGCTGTTCGCCGACGTCGTCGAGACGATCCGCTTCTGCGGGATCGACGGCTGCACTGATCGCCGCAATCAGATCGCCGTCCGGTGCCAGCAGGGGCGTGGCGACGACATACGCGTCCGCGAGCGTGGCCCCCCGGTTGAAGGCGAGTCGGCGGGAACGGATCTCGGGGAGCTCGGCGAGAAACTGTCGGACGGCGTCTGCCTGCTCCGGGCCGGCGAGGTCCAGGAGGCGGTACATCTCGTCGTCGGGGACGTTGGCGAGCAGGGTCTTCCCGGCGGCGCTCGTGTACAGGGGGCGGCGGGCGTGGGTGCGCGCGACGAACGTCAGGCTGGGTGACTCTTCCCCCACGTGGTCGGTGAAAACGATCGCGTCGCCGACGCGTACGCCGACGAGAACGTTGCAACCGAGGACCTTGTTCAACTCGACCACGAACTCGTGATCGAGTGACAGCGCGGCCAGCTTGTTCGCGCGGGAGGCGAGGATGAACGGGCCCGGTCCGAGGTGGAACCGGTGCTCGTCCTCGATGAGATACCCCCGGGAGAGAAGTCCGTTCGTCAGCTCTTGAACGGAGCTCTTCGCTGCGTCCAGGGCGACTGTCAACTCGGTCAAGGTCACGCCGCGCGGGCTCACGGACACAGTCTCGAGGATCTGTACCACTCGGTCGACAGTGCGGTGCGGGCGCGCGGGCATGGGGTTGACGCTAGCAAGCCCATCGGATCAGTGCGGGTGGTCTTGACAACGGGCCGCGAGCCGTAGTACCTTTCCCCGTGATCCGGTTATCCGGTTTCATATCCGTAAATACGTACTCATCGAGAAGGTGCAACCCATGAGCGCACTAGCCTCCCCCGGCCCCAAGACCACCCACAGCGGCGCCCCGCTGCCGCTCGTCGCCTTCCCCCAGGACGACCTGCTGACCGTCAACGTCGCCGACATCCCGCTGCTCAAGGACGCCTTCGGCGCCGGCATCCACTTCCAGCCGCTGCACCTCGACCCCGACCACGGAAAGATGGTGATCATGGCCACCATGGCCCCCGGCTGCGTCCTACCCGTCCACTACCACACCAGCACCGCCGAGGTCTACACCCTCCAGGGCCGCTGGGAGTACCGCGAATACCCCGACCAGCCCCAGACCGCCGGCTCCTACCTCTACGAACCCGGCGGCTCCGTACACACCTTCTTCTGCCCCGAAGACAACACCGAACACCCACCCCTGCGGCGACGAGATGCGAGTTCGGCCCGATGACTTGACGTTGCGACGGAGCTGAAGGATCCGAGCGGCGCCCACGATCCCTGTCAGCAGCGCGCCACCGATCGCGGCCAGCCGTAGTCCCACCCACAGTGGGAGGTGGCGGCTCGCGCCGAAGAAGCTGATCCGCACGCTCTCGGTGTTCTCGAGGATGAACACGAGCAGCAGATCGGCGTCAGGATCGTTACCGACGGCGATCGCCACCAGTGTCGGGTCGGAGCCCAGCTCGTCGGCTCGCGCCGGGACACTCAACGCCGTCTGAGCTGCGAGAGCGCTGTCGTCGCACGCCAGCCGCGGATCTCGGGTGAGCGTGGGCGGCGGACCTCAGGGCTCGGTCACGCGGGCCCGGGCAACCGGGCTGGTTGAGTTTTCGGTGCGCGAGGAAGGTCGTTGCCGGCGATCCGCGCTCGGGGGTGGGCCGTTCGAGGTAGCCCCGTCGCTGCTGTGAATGATTTGCATCGGTACCGGAGCCTCGCGGCGCGCCAGGCACCGCGGACACCAGCGCGGGGTCAGCCAAGTGTTGCGCGGTTGGATACGCAATCCGCATCGTGGGCAGCAGACTTGCCCTGGAGGACGCTCGGTGTCCTCCACGGCGCCCGGCGCGCGCGGCGACGATGCCCTCGCCTTCACGGCCCGGTCTCGAGCGATTTGAGCACGCGCGGTGCTGACCTCGCGGGCGGTGCGTGTCTCGCGGATCGGAACGAGAACGCTGCGGACGGCGGGGATCCACCAGGTGTGTTGAGGCGGAGGATTGATCTGTTCAGGAGCCGCGACACGTGCATCTGTGAGCATCCGACGCGCTGGCTGATCTCCCGCTGTGTGAGGCCGTGGAGGAGTCGTAGCCCGAGGATCCGACGTTCGGTGTCGCTGAGCGTTCTCCAGCGGGCAGCGATGGACTGGCGGTCCTCGGCGAGCTCGAATCCGTCGTCTGCGTCGCCGAGCAACTCGAGCAGGGGCATCCGGTCCTCGTCGTCATCGCCGGGAGCGTCGAGGGATTGCGGTTGATAGTTGTCGGCGGCGTCGAGCGCCTCGATGGTTTGCTCGGTCGTGCACCGGAGCGCGAGCGCGAGCTCGTCCACGGTCGGGGAGCGACCCAGCTCGACGGACAACCGTTCTCTGTGCCGGCTGGAAGCGAGCGCGCGCTCCTTGAGGTCGCGAGGGACGTGCACGCTCCAACCCTTGTCGCGAAAGTGTCGCTTGAGCTCCCCGAGAATGGTCGGAGCGGCGTACGCCTTGAAGCTCCGGCCCGGGCCCGGCTCAAACCGCTCGATCGCATTCAGCAGTCCAAGGGTCGCGACCTGGACGAGGTCGTCCAACGGTTCGCGACTGTGGAGATAGCGGAGCGCGAGTTTGCGGGCGAAGGGTATGAACCGCCGCACCAGCTCGTCGCGCACGGCGACATCGTGATCCTGGCAATAGCGGTGCAGCAGCTCGGCGTCGGTGAGGCGCGCGCGGTCGCGCGCCGGTGCGATTGCGGCGGTCATGGGACCTCCATTGGACGGATTGCTACGGCGAGGTCCGTGCAGGGGCCGCAACATGCGTCCCTTGCGTCGTCCGACGCAGACACTTTGGAACCGGCCCCGGCGCAACCGTAACGGCGTCGGGGCCGGCAAAATTATTCTGTCCCCTGTGCTGATAGCCAAACGCGCGAAGGTCCGCACGCGTACGTCTGGTCGCGGACATCAGCCGAGCCGGTGCTCGACCGCACGCTGATCGAGGGCTTCTATCGCCCGAGCTGACCCTAAGTGAACCGGATCGTCCTGCTCGGGGCCACCTCCCAACCCCTCCCAGGCGACAGCGCTGCTACGGGCAGGACGAGACGCGACAAGCCGGTCCTACGGTCCCGCAGTTTTTTCGCCAACGGCGGACCGCGTCAGGCACAGGATCACACCCGCTTACCGCTTTGGGCTATCGGCTTGGGCATGCCGACGTTGTCGCGAGCGCTCCATTTTCGAGACGTCTCGGGTGCGAGCAGCGTGATCGGCCGAGTCCCGCGTTGAGATGACGCGCCGGCGGGTAGCGTCCCTGTCGTGAGGACTCTCTCCCACGCGATCGACGTCCGGCGGCGGGCCGGGTGGTTGCCGGATGATCACGCGGACCTGGAAGCGTGGCTCGACGGCCACCGGCAGCGGGTGCAGGCGCGCGGGGAGGAGATTGTCCTTCACCCCGTCATCAGCGAGTTTCAGGAGCTGATTGACCGCGATCCGGTGGTGCGGATGTATGTCAACCAGATGATCGCGCAGGTGCCTACCACCAAGCCGTACCGCACGCGGCATCTCGAGAGCGTCGATCACCTGTTGCGGCTGATCAACGAGGTGCTAAGGATGGCGCCGGAGTTTGGCCCTGCTATGGTGGCGACCCCGTTGGGCGCGATCCTGGACTGGACGATGGGGACATGGGCCGGCTTCGCGGCCTATCGGGACCCGCGGATCAACGCGATGCTCAAGAAGATCCTGACCGTGTGGTGCGAGTTTCTGAGCAGCAGCGACTCGCTCTATGTGCTCAACGACTCGCCGTCGGGCTGGAAGTCCCCCGACGCCCAGCTTGCGGTGGGTATGGAGCAGTTTGAGTGCGACCCGCAGGACGAGCATTGGGGCTTTGCCTCGTGGAACGATTTCTTCACCCGGCGCTTCAAGGACGGCGCTCGTCCGGTGGACTCCCCGGATGACGACAAGGTGATCGTGAGCGCCTGCGAGTCGCTGCCCTACGGCATCAGCACCGACGTACAGCGACAAGATCGCTTCTGGATCAAGAGTCAGCCGTATTCGCTTCAGGACATGCTGGCCAATGACGATTCGGTCGATCAGTTTGTCGGCGGGACGGTGTATCAGGCATTTCTGAGTGCGACCAACTACCACCGGTGGCACAGCCCGGTGGCCGGCACAATCGTCCGCGCGTTCGTCCAGGACGGCACGTACTATTCCGAGGCCGACTCGGAGGGCAAGGACGCAGTCGAGCCCATGAACTCGCAGTCCTACCTTGCCCACGTTGCGGCTCGGGCGATCATCCTGATCCAAGCCGATGATCCGGTGATCGGGCTGATGGCCTTCGTGCCCGTCGGCATGTCAGAAGTCTCCTCGTGCCTCATCGACTCGAAGGTGACGCCCGGGTATCACGTCGGGAAGGGTGAGGAGCTCGGTTACTTCCAGTTCGGCGGCTCGACCCACTGCCTCGTGTTCCGGCCGGGCACGATCGCCGAGTTCACCCTGACGGCAATCCCTCAGCCTCACGACCCCGACGCGCCGCTGGTGCGCATCCGATCGAAGCTCGCGACCGCCAACGCCACACCCTGAAGCCGCGACACCGAAAGCCGCCAGACAACCCCTCAGCGACCATCGGGGCCTCCAGCCCCGGCCGCTCCCCGGTAGCGGACGGCAGCGATCACGTTGTCGCGATTCACATCGAGACATCGCGCTTCGCTCTACCGGCTCATCTCGCTTCGGACGGCACGTGGGCACTGTCGCCGCGAGGGAGCCCTGACCTATGGGTAGGACGTTCGCGCTCACAGGAGCGATGAACGGCCGACTGGTCACCGCGGCACGCTGTCGCACGGGCGAGCCTCTTGAGTGACCCCATCGACTGCAGTCCGGATGCGCGCCGGGCCGGATTCGAGCACCCCACGCCGTTCGCCGGCGCGGAAGACCACGACAACTCTTGACCGGCGCTGGACAGAAGTCCTTGACTCGGCGAGTGCCGGCGCGGCGGAGCACCGCGAAGAGACATGCTTGGGCGCTCGCTCTACCAGCGCTCAGGCATGACCGACGTAACGGACTCGCGATGTCGGCATGCTGACGTCTGCTTACCTACTCGCCGCCGTACCCGCTACGGCGGCGGGGGATACATCTGGGAAAGCCAACTCGGAGGTATCCATGCTGCTCGCCCTTGCGGTCATTCTGTTGGTTCTCGCGGTCGTCGGCGGCATCGCCATTCACCCGCTGCTGTTCCTAATCGCGGTTCTCGCGGTTCTGGCGCTCTTCGCCGGCCGCACCGGCCGGTTCTGACCCGCTACGACCCACATCAAGACGGGCAGCCCGCTCCCTGGCGGGCTGCCCGTTAGTCATCGCGCATCGCAGCTCCTCGAGGAATCGCCGTCGGGCGATCGCGGCACGGTGCTCAGGTCATCGCGGCGGCAAGACGGTGATGTCGCAGTTCCTCTGGCGGGGCGCCGTGGAGCACCCAGACGCCGTCCTCTCGCCGGCTCAACGTCCCGGCGCGAGCCAGCTCCCCCATGGCCTTGGTCACAGACGGACGGTGCGCTCCGACGAGATCTGCCAGGCGCTGATGAGACAAGGGCAGCGGTACCGCAATGCCCTCGGGTCCGACCCGCCCCCAGCGTTCGGCCAGGTGCCATAAGGTGAGGACGAGCCGGTCGTCTACGCGCTGGTGATGGGCGATTGCGAGCGCGACGGCCAAGTGGTGGGCCCGTCGAGTGCCGCGAGCGAAAAGCTCCACGCCAAGCTGGGGCCACGGATTCATACGCTCGACCAAGCCGTGATCGAGGACCGCGAGACGAGTGGGCTCGAGCACGGCCCATCCGACCTCGGCGTGCACCTGCGAGCCCTCGGTGTCCCAACGCCACGGGCGCAGAACGTCCCCGGCGCCGAGCAGTTCGACGCAGTCGCGCCCAAGCACCGTGACGGCCCGACTCAGCAGCCCATCGATGATCAGAAAGCCACGATGGTGTCTGTCCGGCTCGATCGCACGCGACGCATCCCAGTCCCCCGGGGAGAGCCGACGCTCACGCGTCAGCGCCTGCCGGCGGGCGCGCGAAAGCTCCGGTTCGTCGAGGAGGTCGGCGAGATCGGGGTCGGCATCGACGATGCTGATGAGGTCCGTCACCGATGCCATCGATCGAGCCGCTCCACTTTCTGTTCACTGCTCGTGTCCACCTGGTGACACTACCCGCGGCCGCCGATTAGGCGACACCAGGGTAGCTCACCGGCCCCAGGGCCCGAATGTGGCCCGTGGCCAGGCGTCCGCACACGTACGTACGGCCGACGCCTGCTTCCAATGACGACCTCGCGCCGCACAGTAGGTTGAGCCGCCGGGAGACCGTCGACCTGCTTGAGCCGGGAACTGAATGGAGCGAAGGCCCATGATCTGGATGCTTCTGTCTGTCATAGCGGTCCTACCGGCTCCTCCAAATCGCGCCACAGCGTAGCCATCGTTCTTCCAGCGCGTGCTGTCGACATAGCGTGACCGGTCACGTGCGCTTTCGGCGCCGCCGTCGTCGGCGTCTACTGCTGTCGGCCTGCCCCGGTGAGCTCTGTCAGCCAACGAGCGACAGCATCGATCCCGGCGCGCGCCCTGCGCCCGAACCAGCACGCTCTGCACGAGCTAAGACACGACGGCCCGTTCTGGTTGGCCTCGAGCGCAAGGGTCTCAACGCCCGTCCGGGCCGATCATGCCTGGATCGCCCCTCGGGCGTGCGGAGGGTAGTGCGCCAGGGCTGCGGGATCAGGGAGAGGGCGTGGGCGTGAGGAACAGGCTGGTGGCCAGCTCGGGCTCCGCGATGAACAGCCCGTCCAGCGCGGTGACGAGCCGGCCGATCGTCGCGGGATTGCCACGCGGAAATTGACGATCGGTCGTGAAGATGAGGCGTGCCGTGGGTTGCGCGCTGGCTAGCGCGTCCGTCTCGATGCGCCGGAAATCCTGAACGTTCTCTGTCACCAGCACCCGGTCAGCGGCAAGGGCCGCCGCCCACACCTCCTCGTCTGGCTCCCCTTCGAGCGCCCGGTACCCCGGATCGTGCACGGAAGCCACATCGCGACCTCGCGCGCGAAGCTGCTCGGCGATCCTCGGCGAGTACATCTCGTCCAGCAGCAGCCTCATCCGAGCAGGCGCCGCTCAGTCTCGAGAGCGCGCTCGAGCTGTTCGGCCTCCTGCTCGTTGGCGGCTATGAACCGGTCGACCTCGTCCGGGTACTCGCCGTAGTAGCTGACCGCGATCCGAATCTTCTCGACCGGGACGCCGATCCGCTCAGCAAGCGCACGAACCAGCTCCTCGCCACGCTCCGACGCGCTCCTGGCCGCCGCGATCACCTCCCACACATCCGGCCCGCCGATCACGACCGCGCGGCGTCCCGCCGGCCCATCTCGAAAGATGATCCCGGGATGGCGGTCCAACCTCATACCTTCGCCGATGTAGCGCTGAGCGAGACGCACGATCGGCTCGCCACTCTGAGCACTGCGCTCGCGGAGCGCCCTCAACGTCTCGGACTCAATTCGGATCGCTTCGCTACTCATGTAGCGAAGAGTAGACGATCGGCTCACCGCGGCCGCGGAGACGTGTCCAGCTCATCCGACGCTACTCCGAGTCCTTCCCAGCGCCGGCCGCCCACGTCCCACGGCCGATCGCCGGCGCATGCTGGGACTGCCTGCACCGAGCGGCACGAGCCTACAAATGCAGGGAAGTGCTCAACCAACCGTGCTGCCAGGAAGTGCTCAACCACCCGCGCCGTACCCGCACATGCGGGCAATTCCCGTACTGACGACCCCTTCCGAACAGACGGATTTTGGACGCGAAGTGGACGCGCACGAGCCCCATCGGTCTCGATCCCCAGCCCGGAAAACCTGCGAAATTGCAGCCGAAGCCCTCTGTCGGACTCGAACCGACGACCCCTTCCTTACCATGGAAGGACGAGGGTTTTACGCGCGTTCACAGACGCTCACCGGCGGGCACAAAGTTCCTGCAAATCGCCGGAAATCTGAGTGAAGGGCCGCGGCGGCCGAAATACGGCCGAGGTGAAACTGGTGGACGGAATGTGGACGGAAAACCAGCGACGCTGCATCGGCGCATTTCCAAGGCTGACCTTGGTCTAACCCGGCTGATCGCCGGCGGACCTCCAGGTCCGCCCGATGTCGGCTAACCAGACCTGCATCACGTCGTCCGCGAGGTCACCCTGCCCCGCGAGGAGATCCCAATGAGCGATCGCGCTCTGTGGCTCGAGGAGTGGTGCCCGACATGTCGGGCGGCGCCGGCTGCGAGATGCCGTCTCCCGTGGAGCCGTCGAGCAACAGCGAAGCCGTCGGCACTCCACGCCGCGCGCGGATGGCGAGCCCGACGATGCCCGAAGTGCAAGGCGAGCCCAGGCGAGTCCTGTCGGACACCCTCCGGGCGCGACTCATCGCAGGTCCACGAGGCGCGACTCCGCCCAGGTCGATACGAGCTGCTGGCGCGCGATGACGTGTGGGCCGAACTCGAGCAGCGTGGCGCGACGATCGCGACCGTTCCGTTCAGCGGCCGCGCCGGACAAGGCGGGAGCGTCGACCGGATCGTCGTGAGCCGAGTCGACGGCAACGAGCTGGTCGATGTCGAACGCTGGAGTGGGCGCGACGAGCTCTGCTACGCCCTCGAGGCGCCGATATGGGACCGCTTCGGATCGTTCGCCGGGCAGCCGCACATCGGGGGTGTTGTCCTGTGGACGGCAGCCGATCGATGTGTCGTAATCGAGGGCCGACGCGGTGCTGACCGGTTCGAGGAGCTTGTATGACGCTTCGGGAGGTGGCTCCACCACGCCGTGCCGGCGCCGGATCGGCTCGCCGACCACCACTCCGGCAGTGCCCGGACACGAGAAAGACGGTCCCGCAGAGCGAGTAGTCCGACTGATCGGTCGTTAACCGACGCCCGGGGCCGCAACCTCGGAGCCCTTCGTTACGAGTGAAAGAGGACCGCCTCGCGAGAGTTCACGACCGGTAACGAGCGGACACGACAGTCCTGCAAACCGAGAGTTTGGCGTGTACGTCCGTGATATCCGGTTAGCGGACGAAGCGAACCTAGCGGACGCTCAATGGACGTCGCCGCGGACTCCCACCACCTCGACCGCTACACCAGCCACGACATCCCGCAGATGCTTCGCGCGGCGATGGGTAGCGCGACTCGGCTCAACGTCGGTCCGCAGCCCCACCCAGCAGGCGCACTTCCGCATCGCGACGATCCGACAGTCTGGCCCAGCGCTGTCCCTCGTCGTCCATCGGGGAAGAGATCGGCGGGCTCGAGCTGGTGCCCGCTCCGAATATGCGAGCGACAGCGGCGGAGCGCTTGCTGCCCGTCGGGAGTCAGGCGATCCGCAAGCACCTTCGCGACCGCGGAGTAGGCGTTGGCGTCGCACCCGACTTCATGACAAAGCGCAACTCCGAGCTCGTCGGCACCCGCGACGGAGCGCCGCCGACGCCGAGCGTCCCGAGATTGGCGAATTGCGCGACTTCCGGGTCCGGATGGCAAACGCCTGCTTTCACTCTGCCACGGGGTGTTCGTGACGCTTCCGCGTTTAGCCCGTAGCGGAAGCGGATCTGCCCGCACCTCGCCTGTTCCAGCCTCTGCCCTGCGCGCCTTCGCGTCGTGTGAGCGCGTGTCGGCTGTCGCGCGTCCACCCGTCTCTCATGACCGCCGGACGCTGAGGTTGAGTCCGCCGCTGACCGCGAGCGTCCAGTCCCGGCAGCCCCGAGCCATGGGGCCAGGGCCGGTTCAGGCACGGTCGGGCTCGGGGAGCTGTTGGTCGCGGTCGGCATCCTCGCCCTTGCCGCGTTCACGGCTGCGAAACTCATCGGAACGACGAAAACAAAGGCTTCCTGATTGCAACCTAACCGAGGAAGATCCCTGAGAGGACGGCGTTGCCGGGTCCGGTGTTGGTGACGGTAATCGTGACGGTGCCGTTCGCGGCGGCGGAGATCGGGAAGGTGGCCCACGCCCCGTTGCTGAAGTCGGATAGGTTCGCGGTTTGGGTGCCGACGGTGATCGTCTCGGCGCGCGCCAGGTTGTCCAAGTCGACGGCGTACAGCGCGAGGTTGCCGCTGTACGGCGAACTGAACCTCAGCGCCACCTTGAAGCCGCTCGAGCTGTAATACGTAGCTGCGTTCCGAGTCGACCGATCCGCGCTCTGGAGCGCTCGCACATTCGTCGTGTTCGACGCCCACAAGTAGCGGCTCGCATTACTGACGCTCAATGACACGCCCGGCATCGCCACCACATCGCTCCCACCACTCCACGCCGCCAAGTCATAGCCACGGGCCCCATGCGTCCCCACCCACGACCCCTGCGGGGCTGTTGAGAAGTTCGGCGAGGGCGGAGTTCCGCCGCCGCCGAGGAAGATCCCTGAGAGGACGGCGTTGCCGGGTCCGGTGTTGGTGACGGTAATCGTGACGGTGCCGTTCGCGGCGGCGGAGATCGGGAAGGTGGCCCACGCCCCGTTGCTGAAGTCGGATAGGTTCGCGGTTTGGGTGCCGACGGTGATCGTCTCGGCGCGCGCCAGGTTGTCCAAGTCGACGGCGTACAGCGCGAGGTTGCCGCTGTACGGCGAACTGAACGTCAGCGTCACCTTGAAGCCGCTCGAGCTGTAATACGTAGCGGCGTTCCGAGTCGACCGATCCGCGCTCTGGAGCGCTCGCACATTCGTCGTGTTCGACGCCCACAAGTAGCGGCTCGCATTACTGACGCTCAACGACACGCCCGGCATCGCCACCACATCGCTCCCACCACTCCACGCCGCCAACTCATAGCCGTTTGCGCCATAGGTGCCAACCCACCTGCCCTGGGGTGCGTTAGAGACCCCGCTCGCCGTCGTAAAAGTCTGGTCCGATCCGTAGGTCGTCCCGGTCGCGTTGGTCGCTTCGAGTCGGTAGTGGTAGGTCGTGCTAGCGGCCAAGCCGGTGAGGTTCGTGGATACCGACTGAGTGGCGGTTCCTGAGCCTGCGCTCGGGTAGGGAGATCCTGGTGCGGTCGAGCCGTAGCTGGTCGATGTCCCGTAGTCGAAGTGGTAGGTGGTCGCCTGACCATTGGCGTTGACGGTCCCGGAGACGGTCGCCGAGGTCGTCCCGACCGAGTCTGCGGAGCCGGTCGTCACCCCGCTCCCCGTCGTAAAGGTCTGGTCCGCCCCGTAGGTCGTCCCGGTCGCGTTGGTCGCTTCGAGTCGGTAGTGGTAGGTCGTGTTAGCGGCCAAGCCGGTGAGGTTCGTGGATACCGACTGAGCGGTGGTTCCTGAGCCTGCGCTCGGGTCGGGAGATCCTGGTGCCGTCGAGCCGTAGCTGGTCGATGTCCCGTAGTCGAAGTGGTAGGTGGTCGCCTGACCATTGGCGTTGACGGTGCCGGAGACGGTCGCCGAGGTCGTCCCGACCGAGTTTGGGGAGCCGGTCGTCACCGTCGGTGCGGAACTGACGCGATACAGCACGACGGCGTTGGCTGGCACGGTCGCGGTGATGTCGCCGTTCGTCGTGCTGGTCTGGTTCGTCCACGCGTCCAGCAGCTGATACCGGCTCGCGCTAGGCATCCCGACGGCGCTGGCGGTCGTGGAAACTTGCTGGCTGCTCGAGTCGGTGTTGAATAGCGCGACCGCGCGATCGCCGTTCGCGAGCGGCCTGACCCATACCTGCGCGGTGCTGCCCTGCCCCGAGAGCAGATAGCCCTGGACCCCCAGCGAGTCCTGATCTATCGCAATCACCCGCGGGTTCTCGAGCGTGCTGAGGCTCGTCGAGGACAGCGAGCGCGGGTCGCTGCCCAGGATCAGCGGCGCGGCAACCATCGCCCACATCGAGAACTGCGACTGCGCCTGGGTGTCGGTCATCCCCAGCCCGGGCCCGAGGTAGTCCGGGTCGTTCCAGTGCCCCCACGGAACCGGCGACTGCCCCGGAGGGGTCGACCCGGGTGGGCCCGCGGCGCCCTGAATACCGGGCTGGGACGCGCCCGAGGCCGTGCCGGCGTCATGCCCGAGATTCCTCACGACGTTGACGAACTGGATGCTTCCCGTGCCGCCGATGTCGGTGTCCGTCCGCCAGCTCTGCGCGTCCGCCGGCGCCCACGAGTAGGCATCCCAGGAGGAGTCCGCAAATGACGGAGCCGTCCCGTTGATCTGCCCCGGCGTCCAGAAGTTGCAGACATTGAGGATCATCGGACGCCCGCTCGAGTTGTTAGCCAGAGCAGTGGAAAACTGCGCATACAGCGTCCGGGGGTCGTTCGGCGGCTGGTCCAGCCACGTCTGGCCGGCGCCGCAGAAGTCCATCTTCACCGCGTCAAAGCCCCACGCGGCGAACTGGTTCGCGTCTTGCTGATAGTGGCCGTAGGAGCCGACACCTCGTCCACTGCAGCCGCTCGTACCGGCATCGGTATAGATCCCAGCTTCAAAGCCGTGCCCGTGAAGCCAGGCCGTGAATCCCGACATCGCCGCGTCGGTCGTCGTCCCATCATCCGGCCACTGGCCGTTCGGACAATAGGTAGTCGGCTGCGTGGTATCGACGAGCAGATTGCCGCTCGAGTCCCGTGCCCCCGATGCCCAGCCGAAGTCAAGCCACACGATGTTGTAGCCCGCGTCCCGCAGGCCGGTCGTGACCAGCGAGTTCGCAACCGACTTGATCGTCGACTCGCAAAAGTTCCCGCCAACCTGGTAGTAGGTGTTCCAGCCCATGTATGGGACCGCTGTCGTACTCAGGCTGGCGTTAGCAGTCGCCGGCAAAGCCATAACCGTCAGCACCGCTCCGAGCAGGAATCCGCGTCGACGTAGAGCCGGCCAGCTACACCTAGCCCGTGTGCTCGCGTTTGCCCAGCGGCCGCCGACCGGCCCTAAACGTCCCCGAGACAACATGCACCCCACTCCAATCCACGAACCCCTGTAGCCGACGATCGCGTGGCGCACCTTACTCCTTCGTGGCACCCGTACCGCGTAGACCATCAGCACAATCGCCGCCACCGACCGCCGATTCGTTCGCTGCCGCAAGGATCGACAAGCAGCACTGGGATACTCGCCCAGATGACGCCTTTCGTCACATCTGGCGCCGGATTCCTGCTGGCCGTCCTGTGGTTCGATCTCATGTTTGACGTCCAGGCGCTCCCTCACCGCGGCCACGAGCTCCCGGAGCACACCCTCGCGTCGATCGCCGGCTACTACCGGCGCGTGACTACGACCGCGCTGCCGATGAATCGCCTAGTCGCCGCAGTCATGCTGGCCACGATCGGGGCGATCATTGCCCAAATCGTGCGCGGAGATCGACCACAATGGGTGGGATGGGTATCGCTCGTCCTGGCTGGCGCGGCGATCCTCCTCGTGGCACTCCGCACGGTGCCCGCCGCGGTGCGACTCGGCGCCCGGACCGACTCGTCTGGACACCAGAGCAAACTCGCGGAATCGATCGGCCGCGATCACCTCTTCTGCGCCGCCGCGATCGTCGCCCTTGTCGCAATCGAGCTGTCGTTCGCCTGACGACCCGTCTCTCGCTAATGCGTTACCGGAGCAATATGGGCGCCCGAGAGAGTGTGGTTGTGCAATGAAAGGCGCTGCAGGCCTAGCGTTGCAGGGCGCGGTCGACGCGGAATAGGATCGGTCGATGGCGAGGTACGACCTGGCCGGGAAGGTCGCGCTGGTGACCGGCGGTGCGCGCGGCATCGGCTTTGCCACGGGGCGCGCGCTCGTCGCGCGCGGTGCGTCGGTGGTGGTCGTCGACCTCGATGCTGAAGCAGCGCAGGCGGCGGCCGTACGGTTGCATGACTCGCGCGCGATCGGGCTGGCCGCCGATGTGGCTGACCGCGGCGCGATGCATCAGGCGGTGGCCGCTAGCGTAGATCGGCTAGGGGGCCTCGACGTGGTGGTCGCCAACGCCGGCATCGGACCGACGTACGCGACGCTGCGCGCGACCGCCGTCGAGACGTTCGACCGCGTCATCGAGGTCAACCTCATGGGCGTCGTTAACACCGTGCGGGCGGCACTCCCCGAGGTGACGCGCAACGCAGGACATGTCGTCCTCGTCGCGTCCGTCTATGCCTTCCAAAACGGCGTGGGCGTCGCTTCGTACGCGATGAGTAAGGCCGGGGTTGAGCAACTCGGCCGCGCCCTGCGTCTCGAGCTCGTCCCGCACGGTGCGAGTGCGAGTGTCGCCTACTTCGGGTTGATCGACACCGAGCTCGTCCATCAAACGATCGATGCTGACCCGGCGGTCAACCAGCTGTTCGGCGTTCTCCCCAAGGCGCTCCTGAAGCGACTCCAGCCCGACGCAGCCGGCGAGGCGATTGCCGTCGGTATCGAGCGCCGCCAGCCCCGGGTTATCCGCCCGCGGCTCTACGCCAGCGTCTACGCGCTCCGCGGCCTCCTTGGGCCGATGAGCGACCGGATCATGGCCAGGGACAAACGTGTACAGGCGGCCGTCCGGGACTTCGACGCTCGGACTGGCGAGCAACAGCGTACGACGGCCTAACGTCCAGCGCCCGCTTCCGCTTCGATCGAAACTGAGCAGTCTCCGACACGCGTTACTCGGCGCCAGACGCCACGCTGCCGCGTTTAGCCCGAAGCAGCAGCACCGCGTCGCCTGACAGCAGCCGCAAGAGTCGAGCGAAAGCAGGCGCCTGCGGGTTGCGTTGCTGAGGTGTGTCTTATCTGCAGGCGATTGTCATCGCGCTCGTCCAGGGCGTTACAGAACTGTTCCCGGTCTCGAGCCTCGGACACTCGGTGATCGTCCCGGCGTGGTTCGGTGGCAGCTGGCAAACGCTGGTCACCCAATCCGCCGGGGCCAACAGCGAGACCTCGTTCTACCTCGCGTTCATTGTCGCTTTGCACGTCAGCACCGCACTGGCGCTGCTGTGGTTCTTCCGTGCCGACTGGATCCGGATCATCGGAGGGTTCATCCGCAGCGCCCGCCGCAGCCTCCGCGACCGCAGATTCAGCGCCCAGGGGTCCGACGAGCGGCTGGCGTGGCTGATCGTAATCGCCACGATCCCCGTCGGCCTCACCGGCCTACTCCTGGAGCACACTTTCCGCACGATCTTCGCCAAGCCGCTGGCGGCGAGCGTCTTCTTGGTCATCAACGGGTTGATTCTGCTCGCGGGCGACCGGGCACGCCGCCGCGCGGAGGCGTCTGCCACGGCGGCGGGGTTGGCGCCACACGCGCGGATGCCAATCGCCGGCGCATCGCCTGAGCTTGACGCGCAGGCTGCAGTACTCACCCCCTCGTTCCGTGGCCCTCGCTCGGCCGAGGACCTCGCCGAAGCCTATGCGTCAGACTCGCGCATCTCCCGACTTCCCTATCGCGACGGTGTGTCTGTCGGCCTGCTGCAGGTGCTCGCACTGCTCCCCGGGATCAGCCGTTCGGGCGTGACGATGGTCGGGGGGCTGTGGCGCGGGCTTGACCACGAGGACGCCGCCCGCTTCGCGTTCCTGCTCGCCACGCCGCCGATCCTCGCTGCCGGCATCCTCAAACTGCCGACGCTCTTCGGACAGGCCGGAGCGCACATCCACGGTCAGGTCGTCGTGGGCATGCTTGTCACCGGCGTCGCGGCCTACCTCTCGGTGCGCTATCTGGTCCGCTACTTCCGGACCCGCACCCTCCGCCCGTTCGCTGCCTACTGCCTGCTCGTCGGTGGCGCAAGCGTCCTGCGATTCGCACTTCTCTGAAGGCATCCCGAGACGCTGCTGCTCTGATCGAGAACCGGCAGTCTCGCGCTTGATCGGAAGGGCGAGCGCGATGCGCTGCTGCTTCTAGCCGAGGCTGTTTCACAAACGAACGGCATTGGTGTCAAGCAACAACGGCTTGGCGAGCCGCCGGAAAAGGAGGCGCCAGGAGAGCTCCTAAGGGCCGCCGTGGGATCCGCGCGATTGATTTGTCTCGCGGAACCGTGCTCTTGGGGCTCGATCACAAACAATTTCCGGTCCGTCACCTTTGTGAAACAGCCTCAGCCCAAACCGGAAGCGCCGATAATCGATCGCAGCAGGGCACGCCAGCGGTGCTGTAGGTCGGGGCTCGTGGGGGCGAGCGGAGCACCGGGACGCGGGGAGCGGGCAGCTCGCCGCTGCCCGCGTCCCCCGTCCGATTGAGTTGGGTCTCTGTGGGCCCGCAGCCGGCATGGACGCTGGAGTGGCCGCGGGCGTTGTCGTCTTTGGTCTTCTCGGCGGACGGTGGTCCCGGGTTGACCGGAGCCGATCGCGCTGGACAGACGGCCCGGAAGGGCCGCGTTCTAATAAAGAATTGGGGCGGCACCAAGCATTCGATCATTGCCCCCTCGGTGCCGCCCCTGCCCCCGCTGTTCAGAACCCACCTAACGGACGAAGGTTGCTGCGCGCTGGCTCGAACATTCGTCGAGCCGACGGTCGGAGGGAGGTTGTCGGTTTCAACGTCCAGCCGGACCGCCCGCTCGGAGCCTTCCCGCCGCATGGTCGCGATCCTCAGCGTGTGTCGCGGCCACCATTTCCATGGTTGGTCGAACGGCACGCGCGGGAACTGCTGGACATCCATGGGCGGGAGCGGCGAGGCGATCGACCTGTGAGGAACAGTCCGCCTGCGCACGCGCCCGCATGAGCAAAAACGCTCGATGCCGACCGAATTTTCCGGTAGGCGCTGAGGGGAAACCGCCACCATTCCATGGTTCACGGGCCGACGGACTTGCCTCGCTTTCGCTCTTAGCCCCATCCGGAAGCGTTGCCGAGGACCCGTTAGCGCCACCGTTGCCAGTGGTATATCCCGTAGTTCGCCACCGGGTTTCTCCCGATGCCGGCGGTCGCCGACGTGGTCCAGAATTGGTTTGTCGATTCGCACGAGTTGGAGACGGAGCTATGAGCACGCATGAGCCGACGGGCCGTCCTACACGCCAGGAGCGCCCCCCTCAGAGTAAGGACGGGCAGGCGCGGCGTCTCAAGACCGACAAGTCCGCACTCTCGCCGTCGCCTTCCGAATATTCCGTCGAAGTCTCCTTACCGCGGTCGCCCTGGCTCGATTTTCATTTCCAGTCACCCCTCAAAGCGCCACCGGCTCCGCCTCCAATTCCAGCGCAACGAGACTCGGGTCACGGCGCGGGCGAGCTTGAGGGCGACAGGGTCGTCGCGTCCATGCCGATGAGCCTCGGTCGATCTGCAGAGCGGATCTGGAAGCTCGTCGGCCCGGGTAACGACATCGTGCTTGCTATTGCGGCCGTGGCGCTCATTGGACTGGCGTGGTGCGTCGTGCTGTGCTGGTATTTGATCTGGGGCATCTTGCTGGTCCCTTATCGGCTTATCGCGCGACCGCGCACCAAGGCAAGCTGAAGCGCTTCAGCTCCGCGTGAGAACGACGGTCTGAACTGGCCCCACTGCGACGGTCTCAACTGGCCCCACTTCGTCCGAGCGGACGCTGACGATCCTGCGCTCATTGAGCGCGGGATCGGAGGCGGCCAGGAGTGGAGTCCAGAGTGGAGTTGTTCGAGCAGATCAGACGGGATAGGGATCGGGACGGGCTGTCGATCCGGGCGTTGGCGGCGAAGCATGGCGTGCATCGTCGGGCGGTCAGGCAGGCGTTGGAGTCGGCGGTCCCGCCGGCGAAGCGGACACCGGTGTCGCGGCCGGCGCCGAAGTTGGGCGAGTATCGCGAGGTGATCGATGAGTGGCTGATCGCCGACCAGCTGGCGCCGCGTAAGCAGCGGCACACGGCGAAGCGGGTCTGGCGGCGGCTGCTCGACGAGCACGGGGTTGAGGTCGCGGAGTCGACGGTCCGTGATCACGTCCGCAAGCGCCGCCGCGAGCTCGGGCTGATGGTCGGTGAGGTGTTCGTGCCGCAGATCCACGCGCCGGCCTGCACGGCGGAGGTTGATTGGGGCGAGGCCGAGGTCGACCTCGCGGGCGCGCGGACCAGGGTGCACTTGTTCCATATGCGGTCGTGTTTCTCGGGTGCGGCGTTCACGATGGCCTCGCCGGTGGAGACTCAGCAGGCGTTCCTGGAGGGGCACGTGCTGGCGTTCGATTGGTTCGGTGGCGTGTTCGGCGAGGTTCGCTATGACAACTTGGGCTCGGCGGTGAAGAAGGTGTTGCGCGGCCGCCGGCGCGTGGAGACCGATCGGTTTGTCGCGATGCGCTCGCACTATCTGTTCGACTCGATCTTCACCACCCCGGGGATCGAAGGCGCGCACGAGAAGGGCGGCGTGGAGGGCGAGGTTGGCCGCTTCCGCCGCAACCACCTCGTCCCGGTCCCGCAGATCGGGTCGATCGGACAGCTGAACCGGCTGCTCGCCGACGCATGCGAGAGCGACCTCACGCGTCGGATCGTGGGGCGGCCGGTCACGGTCGCCGAGCGGCTTGCGGCCGAGCGTCCGCTGCTCCGCGCGCTGCCCGCGCCGTTCGATGCGACCGAGACGACCACGGTCCGGGTCGATGCGAAGGCGTTGGTCACGGTTCGGCAGAACCGATACTCAGTCCCGGTCGCATTGGCCGGGCTGCGCGTGAGCGTCGCGATCGGCGCGACCGAGATCCGGATCATGCACCGCGACCGGGAGGTCGCCCGGCACGAGCGGCTGCACGGCAAATACGGCACTCGCGCGACGCTCGATCACTACCTCGAGCTGCTCGCCCGCAAGCCCGGAGCGCTCGCCCGCTCCCTGCCGCTGGCCCAGGAACGCGACCGCGGCAACTGGCCCGCAACGTTCGACGAGCTGTGGTCAGCACTCCGGGCGAGGTGGGGCGAGTCCGACGCCGACAAGCAGATGGTCGACGTGCTGATGCTCTGCCGCGAGCACGGCCCCGCTACCGTCGAGCTCGCCGTCCGCGGGGTGCTGGCCGCTGGCGCGATCGATGGCCGCGCGGTCGGTGTGCTCGCCCGCCGCACCAGTCCCGCGCTGCCGGCGCCAAGGTTGGACGGACTCGAAGCTAGGCTCCAAGCGCACGACCGACCGGAGCCCGACCTGGCCGGCTACGACCAGCTGATCGGCGGTGCCCGATGACCACGGCCAAGAACGCGCGGACCGCCGCGCTTGAGGCGCTGATCGACGCGCATGCCGTCGAGCTCAAGCTCCCGACCGTCCGCCGCCGGTTCCGCGCCCTCGCCGAGGAAGCGGTCCGCGAGCAACAGACGCCGGTCGCTTATCTCGCGGCGCTGCTGGAAGCCGAGATGACCGAACGGGCCGAACGCCGCGAGAAGCGTCGATTGATCGACGCCAGGTTCCCGCAGCTCAAGCGACTGGAGGACTTCCGGTTCGCTGACAACCCGAGATCCCGCAGGCCACGATCGCCGCGCTCGCCGAGGGGTCCTGGATCGATGACCGCGACTCGATCATCCTGATCGGCGACTCGGGCACTGGCAAAACGCATCTCTGCATCGCGTTAGCGGTCTGCGCCTGCCAACAAGGACGCCGCGTCCGCTTCACCACCCTCGCCGCGCTCGCGAACGAGCTGCAGGAAGCCGAGAGTCGCAAGGAGCTCGCCCGAGTCGTTGGCCGCTACGCCCGCACCGAGGTCGTCTGCCTCGACGAGCTCGGCTACCTCACCCTGCCCGACGGCGCGGCCGAGCTCGTCTTCCAGGTCCTCTCCGAACTGCACGAACGCGGATCGCTGATCGTGACCACCAACCTCCCGTTCGGCGAGTGGACCAAGGTATTCCCCGACGCCCGCATGGCCAAGGCCGTCGTTGACCGGCTCACCCACCGCGCGCACATCATCGACACCGGCACCGAGTCCTGGCGCTTCCGCCACGGCCTAGCCCGCCGCAAGGAGACCTGACCCCCGGCCGACCGGCGCGCACGCGCTATCGCTGCTGCGCCTCGCCTACGGCTCGGCTCCGCAACGACAGCGCGTCTTGCCATCACCCAGCCCCGATCAGGCACCATCACCACACCAACATCAACCATCGCGAAGTGGGGCCACTTCAAGCCGTCGCGCTGGGGCCAAGCGAAGCCGTCGCTCTCACCGCGAGATCATTGCGGCGATCGAGAACGAGCACCGAGAACGACTCACCCCTCTGATCGTCTACTGCACGCTCGGGCTAGTGGCCAGCGCTCGCCGGTATGGCTGGGCATTCCGCCTCTTGGCGATAGCGTCGCTCTGATCGAAACGGAGCAGTCTCGGGCGCGGGGCAGTCGGCGGTCCGCGCCGCGCTGCCGCGTTTAGCACTGAGCAGCAGTGACCCAGGCCGGGGAGCGCTCGGTCGCTGGATCGCTGCCTAGCGGTTCTTCTGGGCCCCGCGTGCGTGGGCGGCGCCCAGATCAAGGGGGATTCGGAGTCGGGAGCATTGAGGGATGACGATCGTCTGGTTCATCGTCTGGCTGATCGCGAACAACGTCGGAGGCCACATGAACCTTTGCTCTTCAACCCTGTCAACGCATGGACGGCGACCGTGATCCTGGCGATTCGGACCCATGAAGACGCTCGATCTCACGCTGGAGCTCGTCCTCAGTGATCGGCTTGCGGCCGTACACATCCCAAGCGTTCATTACGAGCCCGATCCCCCAGCCCAGCGTGACAAAGACCGGCCAAGGCCACCAGCTATGTGAGCTCAAGCCAATCACTGTCCAGATGCCCCACACGACGACGTTTACGATCACGTAAACGAACGCGTGGGCCTTGAAATCGCGACGCTTCTTCAAGTGAATGAGGGCCTGGTCGCGCAGAGCCTCTGGCGTCGTGCCGAGGACTTCCTCACGATCATCCGTTGTAGCCGTCGCCATATCGATCACCTCCGAGCATGGCCGTATTTCGCTATCTGTAATGGTCCCGCTGCTGGGGCGATGCACCATCCGGAATCAGATGCGCGAACGGTGCTGATAACTACGGAAAACGCTGCTGCGTTGATCGACACGGAGCAGTCCGCGCGACGCTTCCGGCCGTGAGCAGCACCGACCACGCCAGCGAGGAGGGACTTGCTGCCGCAATCCCGCGAAGCGGCCGAGTCAGGGCGGGGCCGGCGGGCGGTTGCGCCGTGCAGCACTCCCGCCCGCCTATTCGGCCGGGCCAGGTGTCAGAGCTTGAGGCCGGCGCTGACGTGCATCATCGGCGCGCGCCGCGCATGGATCGTGCCGACGATCTCCTCGACGTCGATCCTTGTAGGTAAACACTGGTGGCCGAGATGTACGAATGCCCGAGCTGGCGCTGGATCACCGGCAGCGGCACCCCCTCCCGGGCGAGCTCGCCGACGTTGCCGCGATCCTGACCAGCACCTGCTGGGGCCGGAGTCGGGATGGCGATATCGTCAACCCGCAGCGCGGATGGCGGTCCGTAGCGGTCGTAGACGACGGCCCTCACGTCCGTTTGACGGTGCCGGCCGTAGACGCGCCCGTCTCGAACGAAGCTGCCGGCACAGCCGGGCGGACTCCTTCAACCGGATCTTCAGGGCCGGGGCCATCCTCGGCTCGACGCGTGAGGCCGCTCGCACTGCCATCTGCTCTCCGGCTGCTGCGCGGCTCGAAAACAACGACCGGGGTTTCCACGGGTCGGCGCGCTGCATAGGCATCGAGGTTCTTGTCGATCTGTTGCCATCGAGCCCACAGACGGGCGCGCTCGCCACCGTGTGCCGCTCGGCCGGTGACCTGGCGGGGCCCGTCCACGAGATCCACGCTCACGTCGGGATGTGCTTGAAGGTTCAGCCACCAGGCCGGTTCGGTGTTGCCCCAGCCGTTCATGGCCATGGTGACGAGGTTCGCGCCGTCCTCAAAGTAGCCGACCACCACCGGGTGGACTCGGCCTGTCCGCCGCCCGACGGTCCGAAGACACATGGCGCCCCAACCGCCGGGCTTCGGCCGCCACAGACCGAATCGGCCCCTCGTCGCGCGGTACACGCCGCGGTGGATGACCCAGAACAGCCGGATGAACCAGCGGGGAGGAAGCAGCGCTTTCTTGGACCTCAGCTCAGGCACGTCATAGACGATGCTCGCGCCTGGCAGGCTCGACCGTCATCCGGGAACTTGGGCACGCACCGGCGGACAACTACGGACGGTCGATTAGCCAGGCCCTTGGCCCAACCGGGACTGTCGCTTTGGGCTAGCAGCATCGACGCTGACGCGTAGGCGGCACGGCTGGTTCCTCCCCGCGATGCGGAAGAAGAGCGTCTCGAGCAGCGAAGAACCCCTCGACACCCGCTTTGCCTCTGTCGCGGTACTTCTAGCCGCTTCGTGCAGCGGACCTCTTATGCGCGGAAGGCGCGCACGAGTCGGCTCCGCCAGCCCCCCCGACGGCACGGTCGGATGAGAGTCGCGCGCATCCCGCGCATTCCGCGTCTCTTGTGAGCGCGCCCTCGGTGTTCGTCGAGAAGTGAAAGCAGGACCCGCCTGAACTTCTGCAACCGGCCGACCAGGAGCAGCGCGCTCCCGTCAAATCGGGGCGCCTGAGACTTCTGCAGGTTGGTGCCGACGGCTTGTCGCGCCAACCTGCGCGACTGGGCTCGCGTCGCCGTGGGGAGGGTCACTGCTCCTCATACCCGGATCAGCTCGACGTGCACTTGCGACGATAAGTAAAGGATGCTAGCCTACTAGCTAATGATCCTTACCAACACGTCGACCGAGTCAGTCGGGACACCGCAGTCAGCCTCTCACGCGCATGCGGGCGCCGGCTGTTTCCCTGCTCGACCCCAAGGAGGACATCGATGGCTTCCAACCGTGAACTCGCTGAGCGCTTCGCGCAGACCCTTACCGACCACGATCTCGCAGGATTTGCTCAGCTGCTGCACCCCGACTACGTCAACCACAACCGGTTCGCGCAGCCCGGCAAGGACGGCTCCGTCGCCATCTTTGCGGCGTTCCTGGACGCGTTCGAGGGCTTTCGAGTCGACACGGACGACGTACTCGAGGTCGGTGACAGCCTCGTCGGGCGCTACACATACCGTGGCCGCCACACGGGCGAGTTCCTTGGCATCCCACCGAGCGGGGCAGAGATCGAGATGCACTCGATCGACATCTGGCGCGTTTGCGACGGCCAGCTGGTCGAGCATTGGGACGAGCTCAACACCCTCGAGTTCTTCCAGCAGATCGGCGCCGTACCCGCCCTCGCCTAGTTCGACGCCTGACCGCTCAGCGGCCCGCGATCTGCTGTCGTCGGCCGGATCGCGGGCCGCCCCTCGCGCCCACCACCGGGTGGCGAGACTATGCCGCGCGCCGGGCTGAGCCACCAGCGCGTGGTCGCCGAAGCGGCCGCGGTGGCGGACGAGTTCGGGCTGGAGCAGCTGACTCTCGCCGCGGTGGCCGACCGCTTCGGTGTCACCGTGCCGAGCCTCTACAAACACATCAACGGGCTGGAGGCGCTAAAGCGCGATCTCGCCGTGGTGGCAGTTCGCGAGCTGACCGTGGCCATGTCGACCGCGGCAGTGGGCCGAGCGGGCCGCGACGCTCTGCACGCGATTGCCAACGCTATCCGCGACTACGCCCGCTCCCACCCTGGCCTTTACGCCGCCAGCGTCCGCGGCCCGGGTCCCGAAGACGCCGAGCTCATCGCCGCAAATGAAGCTGCGCTGGCGATCTTCATGGCCGCCCTACGCGGGTACGGGATTACGGACTACTCGAGCCAGTTCGGTCAACTACTGGACCGCACAGCGCCGCCTGCTCCGCAGGACGAGCGCTCCCTACAAGACGCTATCGACGCAATCCGCTCGCTGCGCGCAGTAATTCACGGCTTTGTGACCCTCGAAGCGACGGGCGGGTTCGGCCTACCCCGCTCCCTGGACGCAACCTACACGCGCCTGATCGATTCCCTGGACACCGCCTTTAGGACCTGGCCCGCCGCGGGGGACACCACCGACCACCCCGACAGTGCGCCGACGTCATGACGATCTCCACCTCATCCACCAAATCCATCAAAGGAGCATTCGTGCAACCTGCCGCCGCCAATCCGATCCTGACCATCCCCGACGGCACCATGTTCAGCGAGGGTGACGAGCTCTACGACAAGCGGTTCCGCGAGCGATACGTGGTGCTCGAGACGGCACGAGCTAGCGGCGGAGAGCTAGTGAGGGTCGAAGACACCGCCGCGCCCGGGCCGAGTCGACGCCCAACGAGCGCCCATCCAAGCCAGCGCGAGCGGTTCGAGGTGCTCGCCGGGACCTTGGAGCTGACCGTCGACGGTGAGCAACACCTGCTCGGACCGGGGGACTCGTTCACGGTCGCGCCAGGCGCGAGACATCTACCGCGTAACGCCGGCGACGGCGAGCTCAGGTTCGTCGCGGAGATGCGCCCGGCCGGTCGGTTTGAGGAGTTCCTCGCTCAGATCACGGCGGTCAACAACTCCGGACGTGAGGGTCTGCCCTACGTACTGACCGCCGCCCGCGTGCTCAATCGATTCCCGGACGTCGAACACCCGACGCCGTTACCGCGCTGGCTGGAACGAGCGCTGTTCGCGATCCTGGCCGCCGGCGGCAAGCTACTGGGCCTGGGAATCCC
>CAWIDF010000017.1:0-459125 GCA_963834885.1 uncultured Solirubrobacterales bacterium
GAGGCGGCCGTTAGCGGCGTGTTGGTCAACGAGCTGTTCAGCTCGGTCAACGTCGCCGCCGAGATCAGGGGGGTCTTGCCGTCGCAGCTCACCGGGCTCGCCGCGCCGGCGACTGCGGGACTGCGGGCGCTGGCGATCCAGGTCGCCCCGCAGGTCCTCTCCGGTGCGACGGTCCAGAGCGCTTGGCGCCTGGCCAACCGCAGTGCGCAGCTCGAGCTGGTGCGGATTCTGAACGGAGGGGAGCAAGACGGTCTCAACCACGAACGGCGTCGTCGTCCTCCACCTGTACCCGCTGCTCGTGCAACTCGCTACGCAGCTCGGCCTACAGGAACAGTTGGCGAGCGTGCAGCCAGGACTTCAGGGCGCCGCCGGCGCGGCCGCTCGAGGCGCCGCTCAGCAGAAACTGGGAGTGACGCTGCCTCCGTTGAGCGGCAACATCGTGATCCTGCGCTCCTCCCAGCTCAAGACCGCACAGAACATCGCGAAGTCGATCAAGGGCTTCGCGCTCGTGCTGCCCGTGATCGCCTTGGGACTGTTCATCCTGACGGTGTGGCTGGCGCACGGGTGGCGGCGGGTGGCGGTGCGCGCGACCGGCTGGTGCTTGATCGGCATCGGTGTGATCGTGGTCCTCGCCCGGCGCATCATCGGCGACGTCTTGGTCGACTCGCTGGTCAAGGCGCCGTCCACCAAGCCCGCGGCGCACCAGGTCTACGCGATTGGCACAAGCCTTCTCTACGACAGCGCGATCGCGCTGATCACCTACGGAGCGGCGATCGTGATCGGCACCTGGATCCTCGGTGAAACCCGGCTCGCGCTGGCACTGCGCCGCGCGCTGGCACCGTCACTGCGCGTGCACGCACCGTACGTCTACGCCGCCGCCGGCCTGGCCCTCCTGATCGTCGTCGTCTGGGGGCCGTTCCCCTCAACGCGTCAGCCGATCCCGGTCATCGGCATCGCCGTGCTACTCGCGCTGGGCATCCGGGCTCTGCGCCGCATGACGGCGCGGGAGTTCCCCGATGCGCGCGCCGGGGATACCGCCCGCTCGATCCGCACCTGGTCCTCGGCGCGCCGACAATCGGCGCTCGTGGCGATCTCGGCAGCACGCCCGACCGTCGCGGACAGCGGCGAACGAGACGCGCAAATAACCGACCTCGGGCGCCTGGCCGACCTCTACCACCGCGGTGATCTCACCGACGAGGAGTTCCGCGCCCAAAAGGCCAGACTCCTGAGTCCACACTCCTGAGCCGCGGGCCTTCTCCAAGCGAGTCCGCCGCTCCGGACGACCCTTCAGGACGCGCATCCGCCGTGTCGCCCGTGCGGACCAAATGGTGATCGTCAAGCCGCCGCTCCTCGACCCCGATCGCGTAGCCGACGGCGCTCCGAGCTCGCACGAGATGGGCGATGTCACCCCTCCGGGCCACCAACCACCGAGGCGAACGTTCCGAGCGCTCGCCGGCCAGTTCCCTCAGCACACGGCGAACGGCGTTCTCGGACTCCGCGCACCGCGGTGACAGCTCGAAGCCAAGAGCGCTCAACGATCAGGGCTCGTGCTCCGACTCGCGGCCCCCACGCACACAACGGCGCAACGCGTCCACAAGCAGATGCCCGCCGAGCGCCTTGCGCTGCTCCGTGCGGTCCGGCACCAGGCGCGCGAGCAGTACCAGCGAAACCGGACCGGGCATCCCCCGACGCAGCCGCGATGGAGCACCCGCATGCGCGACCGAGCTCATCGCAAGCGCTTATCCAGACGACCCGAACACTTGACTTTCTTCGGTCCATGCCGAGCGGCACTCGCCGGGGGAGCGCGGCCGCGCAGCGTCGGTGGGAGGGTGAGAGCTGACGGTGATGTCGTGAGCAACCGCTTGACCGTGAAGTGGCGGTCCCGGCGAGGTGTCGCTTGTGCTCGGGTGGCGGTCCCTTCGCTCAGCAGCAACCGAGTGTGCCTCGAAGGTCGCTGTCGCGCTTCCGCGTTGTCGCCGGCGATGCACCGGTTGGCGATTATTCGCCGAGGTGCGCCGTGCCTGTCGTCCGGTGCGCTTTCGCGATTTGCCTGGATCGCGGCCCGGGCCCCGCGGAGTGATCCGCGGCCACCGGTACTTCTCGGGCGTCGGGGGGCGCACCAGAGCCTGGCGCGCGGGGTTGGTGGTTGTGTCCGGGCGGCTGGTCACTATGTCCGGCCCGTGTCTCGGCCCGATCTGCAGACCACGCCAGCTTTGCGCGTCTGGCAGGTGTGCGCGCTTGCGGCGATGGATCGATGGGAGCGCGGCTCGTTCTTGCTTTCGGCGGCGCCGGGAGCGGGCAAGACCCGCCCGGCGTTGGAACTCGCTCGAGGGCAGTTGGCCTCTGGTGCGGCCGGGTCGGTCGTGGTCGCGTGCCCGACCGGGCCGCTGACTCGCCAGTGGGCGCGGGCGGCGAGCCGGCTGGGCGTCGAGCTGGCGCCCGACGCGGCCTCGCCCCGCCCGCCGCCGGGGTTTGACGGGGTGGCGGTCACATACGCACGAATCGCCAAGGCCCCGGGCCGGTGGCAGCGTGCAGCGACCGGGCGGACGCTGGTGATCGCCGATGAGGCGCACCATCTCGGCGAGGAGCTCGCGTGGGGGGAGGCGTTCGCGAGGGCGTTTGGCGTGTGCGAGCGGTGGCTGTTGTTGTCCGGGACGCCGTTTCGTTCCGACGCGACCCCGATTCCCGGCGTTCGCTACGACCGCGACGGGCTCGCGCAGCCGGATGTCTCCTACGCCTACGCGGATGCCGTGGTGGATGGGATCTGCCGGCCGGTGTGCTTTGTCGCGTACGACGGGACGCTGTCGTGGCGAACCGGCGATGACGTGATCGAGTCGAGCTTTGAGACTGTCCTGAGCGCACGCGAGGCCAGCCGCCGATACCGCACGGCGATCTCGACCGAGCTTCCCGACGGGCTGCCGCGGATCCTGCGCGAAGCCGACGGCAAACTCCGGACGCTGCGCGCTGACGGGCACCGTGACGCCGGCGGGCTGGTGATCGCCGCTGACTCGACGCACGCGCGGAGGATCGCCGCGCTGCTGCGCCAGGTGACCGGGCAGCGGGCATTGGTGGTGCTGCACACCGAGCCCAGGGCCGCCGAGAAGCTGGCCGCGTTCACCAATGCGCGGGACCCGTGGATCGTGGCGGTGAACATGGTCTCCGAAGGCGTCGATATCCCCCGCTTGCGGGTCGGGGTGTACGCGACGGCGGCCAAGACGCCGCTCGTGTTCCGGCAGATCGTCGGCCGTTTCGTGCGCACGATCGAACACCGGCCAGCGGAGCCGAGCTGGCTCTACATCCCCGCGGATCCCATCCTGCGCGACCACGCCGCGACCGTCCAGCAGGAGCTCCGCCACGCGCTGCGAGGAGCCGACGATCAAGACACGAGCGAGTTCGACCGGGCCGACCGACTTCAGACCGAGCGCGGCGAACCCCCGCGTTCGAACCGCTCAGCGCGGACGTGACCCCTCAGCTGACCCTATTCGGAACGCCCGCCCCGCCGGCAGGCCAGCACCGCGCGACGGCAGCACCCAACCTCGCCCCACACCCAGATCCCGCGCCCCGGCCACATCCGACACCGGCGTTCGAACAACGCGCGAGGCTGCGAAACGAGCGCCACCGGCTCGTCTCCGACTCACCCGCCGCGACGGAAGCACTCACCGCGAGATCAACACCTGGGTCAACCGCACGGTCGGAATCCTGGCGGTCGAGCACGCAACCCTCAACGACCTCGAACGCTCCGTCGAGCTACTCGTCACCAAGCTCACAAGCCGCCCCTGACCGGCGCCACCGGACGTCGCCAACGCAATCGCGACGCGCCGGAGGGACAAAGACAAAAGCGATTGTGAGGAGACGTGTGACCTCACGCATGAGCAGCGTCGCTGCTCATGTCCAAAAGCGGCACTGTTGAGACCGGCGCGCCGCGGAGTCGAGAGTGCTGCTGCTTCGTGAGGCTGTTGCACAAAGGTGACGGACCGAAAATTGTTTGTGGTCGAGCGCCAATACCACCTGTGGGTGTCGAGACAAATCAATCGCGCCGATCCCCCGGAGGCCGTCAGGAGCGCTCCTGACGCGTCCGATTCGGACGGCTCGCCAGCCCGTTGTTGCTTGGCGCCAAGGGCGCTGGTTTGTGCAACAGCCTCTCGTGAAACCAGAAGCGATCGGCTTCGCCGGGAGCGGAGGTTAGCCTCAGAGCGCGCTCCCGCTCTTGTCGCCGACAGTGGTGCGACGGCGCGACTCTCGCTCTGGGTCCCGCCTGGCCGGTTGGAAGAGCGGCAGCGTTGTGAGGCGTTCTGGACGGGGCCGTCGGGGGCCTTTAGGATCGGCGAGTGGCCGGTGAGGATGTGGCGTTCGCGGGCTTGGCGGGCCAGATCGAGCTGGTTCGCAGCGGTGCCGTCTCCGCGCGGGAGCTTGTTGAGATGTCTCTTAGCAGGATCGATCGGTTCGACCGCGAGCTCAACTCCTTCGCCGCGGTGTATGGCGAGCGGGCGCTCCAGGAGGCGGACGAAGTCGATGCTCGGGTGGCTAAGGGCGATTTTGCGCCGCTGCTCGGCGTCCCGATCGCCGTCAAGGATGAGATCGACATCGCCGGCGAGGTCACCAGCCGCGGGACTGGGGCGTACACGAACCCCGCTCCAGCCGACGCCGAGGTCGTCCGCCGGCTGCGCGCGGCGGGCGCGATCGTGATCGGCAAGACCAAGATGCCCGAACTCGGGAGCGCCGGAACTCGAACGGCTCGGGGATGTACCACTCAACATCGTCTGCTTCCGGGCGCACCCCGAGGGCCTCGCCGAAAAGGTGCTGAACGAGTTCAACACCCGGCTCGGTGACGCGCTGCGCGGCGACGGACGCGTGTTCGCAGGAAACACCATCTACGCCGGGAAGGTGGCGCTGCGGCCCGCGATCGTCAACTGGCTGACGCAGACCGAGGACGTCGACCTGTTGGTCGACGTCACGCGCGAACTCGCCGCCACGATACGAGCGGCGGACGCGACTCGCTAGCTCCACGAGCCGACGGCAGTTGCGCGCTGAACGCAAAGCAGGAGCCTTGCCGCTCTGACCCGGTTGACCTCGCATTCGCCACCTGCGGGGCGCGTCCCGTCGTCCACCCTCTCCGTCATCGGGACCGCTGACCCGGAGTAGCGCGTTCTCACGGATGCAGGGAAGGCGCCACCAGCATTTACCGCGCCGATCCGGGAACCCGCAAAATTCGGAAGCAGGTGTCGACCTGCTGCGCCGCTCAGACGTGCAATGCGCGGAGGGTGTTGCACAAACCACTCAGGAACCTGGTGCATCATTCGGTCGCTGGGATAACAGTTTGTGGGCAGTGCCGACGGACGCACAGATTGGGATACCGCCGTCGATCGGGAAACATTTCAACCCGGTCCCTCCCACCGTCACTCGAACAGTGACTACCTGACGGGTTTGTGCAACAGCCTCCGCGGATAGGGCGTCTCGGCCGTTGCCGTCGGCGCCGATGACGGCACCAAGCCGGTCCGAGCCCCGAGATCCGCGGGGAGCCAGGAACCGGCGCCCCGCCGGCGCTCACTCGTTCACGTGTGTCGACGTAGTCACAGCGGGCGATGCATTTGGCAGCGATCCGAGGTCACGCCCCGCGCTTGATGACGGGAATGGTCGCGACACAAGCCGTTGGGAAAGCGACGCGGCCCGGGGGCTTCCGTCCAGTCCGGTTGTCGGCTGTTACTTTCGTCCGCCAGAGCCCGCCGTGCGCTTTGCCGTTGAACGAGAGCTGCGGGCGCGAGTCGCGTTTGTTGAGCGGCTTGACCGGGTGGCGCTGCTCGTACCGTCTGAACGGGCTGCGGGCTGGGTTGACGAGCGTCGTGTTGAACGGGTCGGGGTAACGGCGGCACGAAGCTTGTCGAAGTCCTTGAGCACGTTGCGGTTAGTCTTTTTCGCGTCGCGTCGTAGTGCCTGCATCGCCTTGGTCACGTCCTTGTAGGCGTCTTGGGCGCCGCGGCCCAGGTCCTTGCCCAGTAGCTGAAGCGCCTCGCTGGCATCATCGAGGTGCTTTTCGAAGCGGGCGATCTGACGCTCGGCCTCGCGCCGCGTGGCAGTCGAACGAGACGGATGGGTGCGGGAGCTTGAGCGCGCGGGGGGCGTGCCGGCACGTGAACGCGTGCTCGGTGTGCGCGCCGCGGATTTCTTGGCTGCTGGCATAGAGGACTCCTAATCCCGAGGTTGAGCTAGACGAGGCTAAAGCTTCGCGCAGACAAAGCGTGCTTGCCAACCCATGTCCACCCCGGGTGGTGGAAGATCGCGTTGCGCGCGTAGAGTCGGGTCATGACATCGGCAGGCTCACGCTTGGGCGTCACCGTCGCTCTTTTCACGACGACCTCACACCGATCCTCACCCCCAACGGCTCAAGCGGCAGTCGGCTGTCTTGTCCGTCGATAGATCCGCGCACCTGACAGGCAGGTAGCGGAAGTGCTCGGCGATCGAGCGCTCATCGAGCACGCCCGCCGAGTTCCACACCACCCCGGCAAACCCTGCACCCGCCGCCTTCAGATCGAGCGGCCATCCATCGACGGGCCGTAAGTTGGCGCGAATGCGCGAGTGAGACCGCGGCTCTCCGAGTGCCCACACGGCCGCCCCTTATCGCCGCACCGCCGCCGATCCCACCCCCCCCCGAGTGGTTGGCGCCGCGACACACGCGCGCTGGCTGTTTCAGTTGTTGTTGGGGTTGACGGCGGCCTTGAGGCCAGCGCCGGCGGTGAACTTCGGTGCGGTCGCGGCTTTGATCTCGAGCTCGGCACCGGTACCCGGGTGGCGGCCGGTACGAGCAGCGCGCTGGACGGTCGAGAACTTGCCAAATCCGGGGATCGTGACCTCCCCACCCATAGTCAGCGTGTTGGTGACCGTCGTCAGCATCGAGTCGATCACCTTGGCTGCGTCGTCGCGCGCGAGGCCGCTGTCCTCGGCGGCGATCTCGATCAGCTCGGTCTTGTTCATCGATGTCTCATCTCCCGTCGGTCGGCGAGGCACATGAGCCAGGCAGCGTACGGGCAGCGGCGGACACCTCCGCACGATCGCGCCGAATCCAGCGGTCACGTACCGGAACTTGGCCGGCCAGCGCTCGACGTCCCAGATGTATGAACGGCTTTCGCGTCTGCCCACCCGGCTAGAGTCGGCGACCGTGGCGAAGCGAAACGAGGCGACACGCAACTCGTCGGGACCGCGGGCGCGCTCCCGACGCCATCGCGGGTCGCGAACCCCGGGCCGGCCCCGGCTTGGTGAGCAGCTCGAGCGGATCGAGACGCAGCGGCTGGCGGACGTCGACTGGATCGAATGGGGCGGTGAGCTGATCTGGGTCGCCGGCTACACGTCAGGGGGCGCGCCTTACGGACTGCGGGTCTGTGACTTCGACCGCGCGGACCTTGAGGCGATGGGGCTGGACGTCGCGGCGCTGGACGACGCCGGGCTGCTAGCGACCGCACCATCCTCGATCGAGGAATCGAACGACCGGCTTGGCGACGACGACGTTCCATTCTGAACTGGTGAGCGCCACCAACGCTGCACCTGCCCGCTGGCCGTGAACGAGCCGGGACCCGGGGAGCTGGCACTCACCGGACAAGAGGCCACTGTCATTCGACCTTTGGCTGTCCATCTGCTTCTACGAATCGCAAGGTCGGACCAGCCGGCCTCGTCGGCACGCTCGCTGGCATCCACCGAGCGAAGGAGCACGGGCAGCGGCCAGTGGCACGGAGTTACGTGGGTTCAGTTGGAAGCCTTGGAACGGCTCGGCGGCCCGATCGCGGCGTCACTCGCCGGAGCGGCTCGCCGCCCCGCCCGCTTCCGCTCTGATCGGCAGACCCGCAACTGACGAGCGCGGGTTATGGAAACCGGCGCGGTAAAGCGCAGGAGTGCCCCACCGTCGCGGTTCCGGCCGCGCGAAGCAAGCAGGGCTCTTAGCGGAGAGCCGTCGTCAATCAAGCACTCGCCGCGCCAGCGCGCGACCAGTTCATCAACGGGCTGCCGGTTTCGTTCGGAGTATCGAGCCATATCAGGCCGCCTGGAGCAGCCGGCTTTGCGGGGCTAGCGCTCGCCGTCGCCGACGAGGCGTGAGATCCCGAGCGATCAGCCCCGAGTTCTCGCGAGGGGGAGGAGGGGAGCGCTTCACCGCCCGATCGCGGACATCGACGGGCCAAGGCGCAGGCAGCGATCGGTGTCGATTCTCAGACCGTTGTCAGCGGGATTCTCCGCTGCGGGTCCATCACCGACGGGCGGTGGCATAAGCGGCACGCGGACGTAATCCCACCCGTAATTGCGGTGCGCGCGCGGCTGCGTCCACATCATCGCCTCGTGCTCGCTCGCGAACGGACTGTAGAACCGCCGCCCCCCATTTGTTCTTGCGCGTACAGACGACGATATACGGTGCGACAGCGCTCTGGGACGGTCTGGCCTCCGTGTTTACTGGGACCGCGGCTCAGCGCCTGAGACGTCTTGGTTTCGGCCCCCCGACCGGGGCCTATACGGGACACTTTCGTGCGGGCGTCGTAGTGTGGCGCCATGCGTTCTACGGCTTCTTCGTGATCACCTTGCCGGCCGGCGTGATCACGTACCAGAGGCCGCCGTTCAGGTTCACGGCCTGTCCGGCCGCGGTCCCGGGGCCGGAGTCGCCGACGTAGGTGTACAGGGGCCATCCGGCGTACGTGATGACTTTGCCGCCCGAGGGATTCGCGTCGCTGGAGAGCAGCGACGCCTTGATCTGCTTCGCGGCGGCAGGCACCCCGCCGGCTGTGAGGGTGACGGGTGGCCACACCGCTGCGCACGAGCTCACGCAGGTGACCTTGCTCTTCTTGTCCGGAGCGAAGGTGTAGAGCGTACGTCCCTCGGCGTTCACGAGGATCACCCCCAGCCCAGGCACGGTGGCGGTAGAGATGGGCAGCTTCGTGGCCGCCGCCTTGGCCGGCTTCGTCGCCGACGTCGTGATCGTCGCCGCGGGCTTGCTCGCGCTCGACGAACTGGACGAGCTGCTTCCACAACCCGCCGCGGCCACAGCGAGCACGGGAAATATCAAGATCGCCGTTAGCTTCTTCACGAAGTCCTCCTTCGGACGGCGGCGACACGGCCGCGCTCGTATCGCGGCAACGTGACCGCGACTGCAGACACCCCGACAGTAGACCCACCGGATGCTGGTTCTGATTGGCGGGAGTTTAAGGGCTCGTGACGAAACTCTGATCGCGCCGATCGGCCGGTCGCGCCTCTGCATCGCGTCCCGTCGACCCGTGGGGAAGACGACGCCCGATCACACGCTGCGCGCGTTCGCCGACCACGGCGAGATCGCGCGCACGCTCGACGCCGACCCGGACGCGGCCTAGCGTACACTCGCCGACGCGGAGGCTGCAGGGGTCGATCTCGCGATCGGTGTCCGCCGAGCTCGAGCGCGAAGGAGTGCAGACGTTCTGCGACTCTTACCATCAGCTGCTGGACTGCATTAAGAGCAAGCTTGTTGTGATCACGGTCGCCCGCGGCTGACGCACGGGGCGCGCGGGCAGCGCCGCCCGGCTCCGGTGATCTGCAGGCCGCGAGCGCCCCGGGGCCGCGCATTCTGAGCACCAGTGCGACGCGCGATCAGGACGGCAATTGGGCGAGTCGAGCCAGTCCAACCTCCGGGAGCGCCTGCTCGATCAGCTCCACATCCGCTCGTCTATGAGACGCTGGCGCCTGGTAAGCGCGTGCAGGGACTTCTTGTGTCGAAAACCTGTGTCCGCAATCAACGTCTCACATCTTGCCTTGTCCGCGGGTTGTGAGACCGACACGGAGGGCTGATCGGCTACGCGCCGCGGTTCGACTGACGATCAGAACCTCGCGCTGCGGCGCGACGCGGTCAAGCAGGCCCCCGCTGCAGGGCGCATGTTCCGCGACGTCGGCTCAGGGGGACGCGGAGGCAGCGCCCCCGAGCTCAATGCCGCCTTGACCGTGAGCGACCGTCTCAGGCCGCCGTCAGTTCGCGCTCCGCGCGCAGCCAGTTTGCGAGCTGATCGCCCCCGCCCTCTTCGAGGTGGATGAAGTAAGCGCGCGAGGAGATTTCGTCCTGATCGGGCTTGCGCCGCGTCGTCTTGGGCTTACGCGAGCCGGCGGGTTTGCTGGCGGCAGGCTTGGCGGCCCTGGCGGGATTCTCGGTCATCTCGGCACTCCTCTCGTCGATTGCGAGCCCCGCGTCGCGGCCGTAGGACCTCGACGCGAAGGTTGACCCCCGCGACTTGCGCCGCGGGGGCGCCGAGCACTTTCGACGTCACGGCATCCGACCCTTCCAAGGGGGCGCCGACAGGTTTCGGACGGGAAAACCGGAGTTACGCGGCGAGGCGCCGGCGTGCCTTCTGCATCGACGGCAGCGCTGTCTTCGCATTCGCCAGCGGTCGTGCGCGCAGATCCACGCTCGCTGGCTTGGCGGCGATCGTGATCTCCTCGCCGGTCGCGGGGTTGCGGCCGTGGCGCTTCTTCTGCGCCGGCTTGACGCGAACGGTCAGCTGCACCAGCCCGCCGATCCGTACCTTCTCGGCGTTGGCGAGCTGCTCGAGCACGATGTCCTTGGTCCGCTCCCCGTCGGGGCGTTGACAGGTGACTGACTGAGGAACCGAGGCGAATGCCCGGACGCGATCGGAGCCGAGGCGCGGAGCGCCGAGGCGATGATTGCGTCCGGGGCGCCGCTCAGGATGGGCCGCTCGACCGAAGGAGACGACGTTGAGCGAGACCAAGAAGCAGTACCGGACATGGACTGCCCAGCAGAAGATCGAGATCGTGCTCGCCGGGCTGCGGGGCGACCGGTCGGTGAAGGAGGTCTGCCGCGATCACGAGATCGCCGAGACCCTGTACTACACGTGGCGGGAGAAGTTGCTTGAGGGCGGCCGAGAGGCGTTGGCCGGCAAGGAGGAGCGCACGGGTGAGAAGGAGCTCCGTCGCCGGATTGCGCAGCTCGAGCGGGCGCTGGGTCGCAAGACCTACGAGCTGGAGATCGCGGGGGAAGCATTGCGAGGCTGGGAGTGAACGAGCGCGTCGCCCGGTCTCGCGAGCTCGTCGACTGCGGCCACAAGGTTGCGGTCGTGGCGCGCGTGCTGCAGATCAGCCGCCAGGCGGTCTACCGCGTCCCCAGACCCCGGTGGTCGCTGGATCCGGGCAAGCGCCCTCCGGCCGACGAGGTCGAGCAGGCGATCGTCGAGGTCGCCGAGGAGAACCCGACCGACGGGTATCGGATCGTGACCGCCTGGGTCCGCCGCCGGCTCGGTCGGCCGGTGAACCGCCAGCGGGTGCTGCGCGTGATGCGCGAGCGCAAGCTGATCCAGCGCCGGCGGACCGAGCCGCGCCGGCGCCGGCCCGGGTTCTTCCGGGTCGAGCGCCCCGGCCAGTTGTGGCACTTGGACATGACCTCGATCTGGGTCGCCGAGCACGGCTGGTGCTATCTGAACGCGATCATCGACTGCTGCACCCGCGAGATCGTCGGCTGGGACCTCACCGTCCGCTGCCGCGCCAAGGAGGCGATCGCCGTCATCGAGAACGCCGTCGCCGAGCACCGCATCCGGCCCGGGCAGCTGACGCTCGGGACCGACAACGGCTCCGCGTTCACCGCCAGAGCGACACGGCTCGTGCTCTCCGGGCTCGGCATCGCTCACCGCCGAGGCGGGGTACCGCGACCCCGAGAGCCAAGCGTTCATCGAATCCTGGTTCCGGTATCTGAAGGAACGCTGCGTCTGGCGCCACGAGTTCGAGACCCTCGACCAGGCCCGGGAGGTGATCGCCGCCTACATCGACCACTACCACGACCGGCCCCACAGCCGGCTCGACTACCGAACACCCCACGAGGTTCGCGCCACGTGGGACGATGCCCACGGAGCACTACAAAACAACGCGGCCTGACCTGTCAACGTCAGGCGGGAGCGCTTCATCCTCGAGCGCGGCGAGCGCTCGCTTCGCGTCGGTGTTGCTCAGCTCCGCGCGGTCCGCGACAGCGCTCGCGAGCTGAGTCTGAGTGAGCGCCAAGGGAAGCTCCTCCTTCAGGTCACACGGTGGCGAGGTACGGATCGCTACTGAACCTTGCCGGGCGGACACGTCGGCGCTCGCGTGTCGCCGACACGATCAAGCGCGGGGCACCCGATCCACCCGGCGAGTCGCGGCCCGCGGAACCGGACGTGACTCTTCGTCTCATCGGTCCCCACCGACGACTGCCCGGGCCCAGGCCAGCAACACGTTCGGTGGCCCGAGCGAGCGCCAGCGCGCGGAGCTCGCCAGGCGCCTTGACCGCTAGCCAACTTGGCCCCAAGCACGGCGAAAGGCCGCCCGCTTGACTCTCCTTTTCGGGAGAATCTTCTTGACGACCTTCCGTCTTTGTCAATCTTCCCAGTCGGCGCGCACCGCCCGCATCCGTAGTCCCCACCGCTTCCAACCTGGGAGAACAACTGACAGCGCCAACCGCTTCCAACCGGGGCCCTGGCGAGGATTCGTCCAGGACTCAACGCTCATATGGTCGGCGGGTGATCGCGCCAAGCACCTAATTCCTAGTTCGTGTAGCGATGCGATCCCGCTTCACCGCCCAACACCTCGCGGCGGAATGACGCTCCCAGGGCATCCGGGTCCCTGCCCGCAACGCCCACTGTGATCCGCGGAAGCTGCTGTCGATCACTGTCGGTGAGCCAAAAGCACACGGTGCTCTCGATCAGCCCCGCCGGTCGAGGTCGGCGAGCCGGTCGAGCAGGTCCCTAGAGTCATGGTCGCAACCATGCAGCCGGTTAGCGAAGCTCCCCCTCGCAGATCTGCACCCCACCACGCTCGATCGAGACGAGAATCAGCTGCTCGGGCTGCCACGCGTCCGCAGAGGCCTTGGCGTCGACGCGCGAGACCTCGCCGCCGGCCGCGGTGCCGGTCTTGCAGCGCGGTCATCGTTGACGCTGCCGGATGAGCGGGAAGCGTTGTCCGGCCCGTCGGTCGCCAGCGGGAACGAGTGCTCGACCTCGGCGCCGCAATCAGCGCACGTCAGTGAGCGAGACAGCCGACATCCTGCCGCACGCAAGCGCCGCCAGCACTGGACCGACCTCCACCCCCACTTCCGTCGCAAGCCCAGTTATCGAGCACGAAGCTCAGGCGCACCGTGCGGTCGTCTCCGGCGCTGGCGAGCCGGCTGCGGTCAGAGAGGCTTACGCAGGTTCACCGACAGTTCCTCGTAGCTCATGTGTTCCCCCCAGAACGAGAGCCTCATCGGGCTTCCGTGGTAGGTCGTCGTTTCGGCGATCGTCGCGCCAGCAGCTCGCCCCCACGCCTCCGCCGCCTCTACAAGGCGGGCACCGACGCCTTGCCTTCGGCTTGCCGCCGCTACGGCGAGATACTCGATCCGCAGACCTCGTCGCTCCAAGCTCCGGCGTGATTTCCCGTTTCGCTGCGTCCCCTGGCGGCAGCAGCCGCGCGACGACCGCGCCGACGACTTGACCTTCAGCCTCAGCCACGAGGTGCAACGTGGCGCTGTCGATCGCTGCAGCCTCGCTACCGAGCGGTCCGGCGAAGCGCTCGAGCACCTGAAAGTAGTCGGGAGCTCGGTCGAGGTAATAGCGCGCGACCTCGGCACGGATTCTCGCGAGCGCCTCCTCATCACCCCGCCGGGCCTCTCGTACGGTGATCGGCTCCATCGCCCCGGAGCTTACGGATCGAGTCCTCGCGGGCTACCGAGTAGACAAACGTCGGGACCGAAGACTGATTATCGAGCGTGTATGACCGGGCGCCGGGCTCTCAGCAGGTTTCGGTCAGCCGTCACCGCACCCTTGGAGCGGGCAACGCGCCGCGACCGGTCAGGAGCCGCCGGAGACGATGGGGGCACCGCCCTCGCCGCCGAGCGTGCAGCCGAGCGCCGCGAAGCCTTCAGCGATGGCCTCGACCGCGCGCCCATCAGCGTCGGGATCCCCGAAGCGAAGGTCCCAGCCAATCGCGCCCCCGTCGAAGTGGAACACCGGGCCGGGCTGGATGCCGTGCTCGAAGTCAGAGGCGCCCGCCTGATAGATGAGTCAGCCGAGCCGCACACACGCGTCGACGGTCGGGCCGTCGAGCGTGGTGGTGCCCGCTGAGGGGTCCCAGTCGCGGCCGGCGGCGAAGGTCCTGTAGGCCGCGAGCACCACCCTCAGGACCTCTTCGGCCCCCTGAACGCCGATCATCGCCTTCCTGTCTGCGAGCTGCGTGAGCAGCGGGTGCGTCGGGGCCGGGCGTTCGAACCACGGCCTAGATAGTCCGCTTGCCATGCTCGCAGAGTAGGCCCGATGCTCCGGCCCGGAAGCGCTCATCGCCGCGGATTGTCAGCAGCAATACGGACGCCGTGGTCGCGGTCGAGCGCGGGCGGCGTATTGCCGGCTATCGCGCGCGATGGCCAGGCGCCGCACTGTTCTCACATACGTGCGTTTCAGCGTGTCGGACGGCTCGATTTCACTCGGTCAGGATCGACGCGAGCAGCCGGACAGCAGTTCAACCTCGATGCGCTAAGGCGGCTCGACCGCTGTCGGTCAGACGCCACTCGGGTTCATCCGTTCCGGCGTCGTTGTGGCGCCGCTCGACCCACCCGCGGTTCAGCAGTTGCCGCAGACGGCCTCCTAGCCCGCTGGTGAGGGTCTCTTGGGCGCCGGAGATGATCAGGGCGCGAGAGATGGTTGCGTCCGCGATCCATCCAAAGTGGCTGATCAACCACAACTCCTGGAGCAATTCCTGGTCGCTCGGCGGGATTGCCATCCGGTCGTGTCGGCTGGGCTGGCCTGAGGTCTCCAGCTGGGGCCGGCCAGATGGCTCCGGCCACCTCAATGGCTCAGGGGTGCGTCGACAAATGCCTCAGCCACAGCCGCCTCGCGTGGGCACAGACGCAGCGGTCCGACGCCACGGGCGTGATTCCCGCAGGGCATCGCGACCGCCGCTCCTATCGGTTGCGCAGGCCCGCGGCAAGCTCTTGGCGCAGTTGGCGTACGGCGCGTTCCACCGGAGGATCCCGGGTGGCGTCATTGTCCTCCACAGCCTTGGGTTCCGCGGACGTGACCGCGGAACCGCCCCTTGGGTTGACGGGATGATTGCGGCTAAGGGTCTCGACGACGGGCTTGGTTGTGCGGCCCGCGTGCACACCGCGGCTGGCCGGAGCACCGTCGCCCCGGAGCGCTTCGAGCGCCGCGCGAAGCCGGGCCGACTCTTCGAGCAGCTCCTCGAGCCGCTGTTCGACGCGGTGGTCGATCTCTTCAACGCTCGCCATAGCTCCTAGATCTTAATGATCGAGGGCGCCCCGTCCCGTTCCCGGAACTCATGTGCCGGGCGAGCGTGACGCCACTCCGCCCACCCAAGACGCAACCCCTCGCGAGTTGACACCCAAGACAAGCCGCGATGCGACGCCGCGGCCATCCCACGCTGGATCAAGGCGACCTCGAAACGAGACAGCGTCCATGCAGATGAAGGACGGATGTCAGGCGGCTTTGAGCTCGCGCTCGGCACGCAGCCAATTAGCGAGCTCGTCGGAGCTGCCCTGTTCGAGGTGAATGAAGTACACGCGCTCGGCGATCTCGTCGTGACCGAGCTGGCTGGGGCTTCGCCTTGGGCTTTCGCGAGCTCGCGCGCTTACCGGCGGATTTTGTGGGATTGGCGGCCATGATGACTCTCCCTTGTCAAAGTCAATGCGTTGGGTTCAGGCACCGAGCCGGCGGCGGGCCTTCTATGCCGCGGGCAGCGCGCCTTCCGCTCGCGCCAGCGGTCGAGCACGCACATCGACGCTGGCCCGCTGGGCGACGATCGTGATCTGCTCACCGGTCGCGGGGTCGCGACCCGTACGCGCCTTGCGCGCCGGCTTGACCCGGCCCGACAACTGGACCAGGCCGCCGATGCAGCCATCCGAGCTGACGATCGCTTCGGCCGCGGCACCGCCTTCGGGGGTGCTATCGCTTCGGCGATATCTGAATCACGCCGATCGTCACGGCCCGGGGTTGCGTGCGCGACTGCTTTCGCGGCAGCGGACCGTCGGACACGCCGCCGAGCCCGCTTGCGCAATGCCACGCGAGCGCTCGTCTGCGCGACCGCCGCCGGACGATCGGATTGCGCGGAATCCGATCACGCCGCAATCGCCGGTGCGACGATCGCTTCCATGCGCGTCTCGCCGCGGAGCCGGCCGCTGCGCCGGCGACCAACCGCAACCGCGGCGGCAGTTGGTGCTAGCCGCGACGGCGTGGGCCTGCTAAAACCCGCGCTGCTGCTCCGTCAACAACGCGGTCGCCAAGCTCGGGCTAGCCTGGTTTCCCGAGCGGCCGAATCTCGCAACACGGGTGACGGGTCGATCTTCCCTCTGGTGTTTCTGACGTGCACAAGTCGTGCCGGACGGCGATGTCCGACTCCGCGACGGTCGGCAGAGTTGTGTGAGTCGTACGACCGGAGCGTGTCGAATGAAGGCGCGAGAAGTCGCTGCTGGCGGCTTCCTTATGGATGCCGGCCCAGGAACCTGATGTCGATCCGGCGGGGGTCCCAGCGGCGGCTAGGGCGCCCGTCCGCGGTCATCGCCGGCGCGACTGTAACTGACTCGACGGTGTCGGTGATCAGCCGTCGCCAAGCCGCTAACCGCTGCGCGGGTTCGCGCAGCTTGTCGATGTCGTCAGGACCGATGACATCGCTCTCGCCCCCATCGCCGAGTCGGGCCCGGGCGGTGTGCGCGTGATCGAGCGCCGTGGCCAGTTTCTCCAGGGTCTCCTGGCTCGCGGGCCGGCCCAACAATCCAAGCTCGCCGAGCTGCCGGATCGTGTCATCGAGCTCCCGGTTGGCGCGCTCGATCGCCTCGTCCGCCTCGCGCATCTGCCGCCTGCGCGACGCGCGTCCGTGCGTGTCGGGCGTGGCCCAGTACGCCCGGACCGCGTCCACCACCATCTCCTCGACGCGGTCGGCCTTGACCGCAGCTCGCCGCTGGCACCGGTTCGCGCTCGTGTCGCCGCAGCGGTAGCTGCCGCTATCGGAGTTGATCACCATCCGCGACCCGCACGTCCCGCACCGCAGCACACCGAGCCGCGCCAGCAGCCGCTCGGACTTGGCCTGACGCCCGCGCGATACCGTCCGCCGCTGCACGCGCTCGAACAGGCCGCGATCCTTGATGATCGGCTCATGAGCGTTGAGGTTGTGCAACTCGCCGAAATGGATCTCACCGAGGTACATCCGCGAGCGCAACATCGACGCCACGCCGGAGATCGAGCGCTCGATCCCATGCCCGGCCAGCCACGCCTGGATTTCCACCAGCGACGCGCCCCGGTCACGGCGCCTGAACGCCTGCACCACGATCCGGGCCTTGGCGCGCTCCACGACCAGCACGCCGTCCTCGCCGCGCACATAGCCGGGCGAGATCCTGGAGTTCGGCAGCACACCCCGCGCCACCACCCGCTCCTGGGCCGCTTTGACCTTCTCGCCGGTCACCTCGGCGTAGTACTGGAACGCCGCACCCATCATGTTGTTGCTCATCCGCGTCGCCGCCGTACCGTTGGTCAGCCTGCCGTGGTCGATCGCGTAGATCTCGCCGCCCGCCTGCTCCACCCGCTCGATCACCTCGAGCTGCACCTTCAGCGAGCGCACCAGCCGGTCGAAATAGGCCACAACGATGTGATCGGCCTCACCGGCCTCCACCATCTCGATCGCCCTCAGCAGGCCCCGGCCGCCTGGCGAGCGGAAGCTTGCCGCTCACGTCAATCTCCTCGAAGACGTCCACGACGCGGTTGCCCTGGTCCTTGCTCCACAGCCTGGCCTTGGCGAGCTGGGCCTTGGGCGAGTGGAAGTTCTCGTCTTCCCGGTCCCCCTGCTCGCTGACGCGAACGACGACGACGTCTCTGGGCTTCTTCTGCATGCTCGCTCCTCTCGGCCGGATGGACGCTAGCGCCCTTTAGACGCTTGGGATCCGACCGGTGAGAAGGCCAGGGGCTACAAGGAGAACAACCGCGACCGCTGCGCGCGATGCGGCGAACGGACCGCTGCCAAGAAGAGCGCGACGCTCTGCCGGCGTTGCTGGCGGGCGAGCGTCCGGGCGTATGCCGCTCGGTGAGCGATGTTCGGCGAGGAGCGCGGGAAGAGGCCCGTCATGACGATGGGGCTGCTGAAAATGCGCGCCGCGATCGATCCAGTCGGATCGCGAGGACGCTTGCGGGACCGCCCCCGTCTCAGGGTGATGCGGGCCGTAGCGGCACAGGTGCTGCGCCGGTCAGCTCGATGCATTGCTGGCGCAGGTAGTCACGCTGCAGACCAGGCTGGTCGGCGGCGGCGAACACGTCGCGCGCGATGTCGTCCCGTCCGCGTTTGATCGCGGCCTTTGCGAGCGCGACGATCGGTATCCAATGATCGGAGCCGAGTCGCTCGGCGACCTGCGCGAGGCGCGTCAGCCGCCCGGCGGCGATGTGCAAGTAAGCGACGTTCTGAAGCGTCTGGTCGGCCTGGTAGCCGAGACGGTTGGCGGGTAGCTCGTCTGCGAGCGAGAGCATGAACCGCTCGGCGTGTGCGGCGATTTGGCCTTGGAGCTGGGTGAACGGCCTGGTCTCGTGGCGGTGAAGCAGGCCCCAGTCCTCCCAGGCCAGCAGCTCGCAGAGATCCTCGCACCAGTCCTCGCCAGCGATGCCCGCGGGCTCGTAGGAGAGCGTCGCGTAGCCGATCAGCGCGTCGCGCGCGAGCTCGCTGATCACGCCGTAGGAGTCATCGCAGCGCTCCATCGCCCGGTAGCACCACGCCACCAGCGCACGGCGGGCAGCGAGTCTCTCTGCGGCGCTGTTGGCCGTGGTGTGGTCGATGCGCTCGATCGCGGCCTCCAACCGGCGCGCGAGCTTGAACGTCTGGCCCTTCGAGCGGAACCCCTCGCCGAGCCCGTTGCACAGGCGCTCGTAGAACGGCTTCGGCGAGACCGGGAACAGGGACCAGCGGCCATGGAGCGCCCGTTCGTACAGGCGCTCTCGTGGGGGGTGCCACATGGGCTCGGTCATGTCGCGCGGGGTAGAGCCCCTGCTTCAGCACCTTCGCTCGCGCCTTGGCTCGAATCTTCGGATCGGTGTCCTCGACTGCGACGAGCGTTTGTGCGTCGATGCCGGCCTGCGCCATCCGTCGCCTGAGATCGTCCAGATGCGAGAGCTTGGCCTCGGCCGTGCCACCCCCGGACACGCGGCCGCCCTGCTCGATCGCCACGGTGAGCTCGTCCAGGTCGCCGTCGTGGTCGGCGAGCGCAACCACGCAGAACCACAGATCCCAGTAGCTCCACGCCGTCTTATTTGTGGTCGCCCACGGCTCGGGGCCGTAGATCGGCGTCTTGCTCGAACCGCTCATTGCCGCCAGCCGTCCAACACGCGCGCCACCTCGTCCCGCACCTGAGCGCGTGCGAGCTCGCGCTCGACCCCCGGCATCAAGAGTTCGTCGTAGCGGGTGTCCTCGTGGCGGACCGCGGCCGCCACCGCCAGCTCGAGCGCCGCCGGCTCGAGCGCGCGCCCGGCCTCCGAGCGACCCACTCGACCAGAGCCCCGAAGTTACGTGTGGCGGGCAATCGATTGCGCCCGCTCCGGCGGGCAGCCGGGAAACCGACGCACGATCTTCGCGGCCATCCGCGCCTGCAGCTCCAGATCCTCGCCGATGCGCCGCTGGGCGTCGCGCTCGCGCCGGCGGGACCGCGCGTCCTCGTCGGCTAAGCACTCTCGCTCGGCGCGCTCCAGCGTCTGCTCCTCGACCAGGATCCCCTGGCGCTCGAAGCGCCTGCGGCTGCCGCTGAAGCGCACGACCACCGCCGACAGGCGGCTGCGCGCCTTCGCCCGCCGCGTCAGCGTCGCGTCCCCCGAGGGCAGGAACACGAGGTGGCCATGTCCGCACACGCCATGCAGCTTGGGCCGGAGTCCTCCATGATCAGCCAGCCATCCTGCTCCTCTCCGCACGGCTAACAGGTGAAGTCGCGCAGCGGAGAGACGACCACCAGCTCGGGCGGGCGGCTCTCGCGCTCGGCCAACCTCGCGCGCTTCTTCTCCGACAGCTCCGGGGAGACCCAATGCGTGCGGTACGCCTGCTCGATCCCGGGGTCCCCTGACTTGGAGAACCGCAGCGGCCGGCGGTCCCGTGTGCGCGCGAGATAAGCGGTCTCGTTCGGCTTCAGCCCGCGCATCTGCGCCCACCGGCGAAACGAGCGCATCGCCGTCGAGATCTTCCCCAGGTTCGCGACCGTGACCCGCTCGAGATACTCGACGCGGCCCTGGCGCCACTCATCAACCCGACGCGGCTCGAGCCAGCCGACGCCGACCAGCACGTCGATCGCGGTCACGAACTTGCGCTTCGCAAGCGCCGCCTCGGCCGCGCGGATCACCCGACGATCGATGTCCCCGCGACTGCTCGCCATGTCCAGCGCAAGCTACACACCACGCCAGCAACAGAACGCCTAACCACCGCGACCGCCCGCCGCGTTTAACCGCGTGCAGCGAACTTGAAAGCAGCGGGGCCGCGCCATGAGCGCCTTCCGCGCGCACAGCAGGGAAGTCGGCGTCGCGAGCGAGATGCTCCTGACAAAGGCAGTGACAGCAGTCGTCGCCGTGAACCACCCCTGCGCCTCTGTCGCGCCAGCCGATCACGTTGCCCCTCGTGACAGCTTCGTTAACGGCAGGCCGTGACGCGACAGGGCGCGAGACAGGACGGCGTGATTGCCCTGCCATAGCGGATTGGTCGCATGATGTAGTTGTGGCAGCTCGGAGGGCCGCGCCACGACAGCGCCACCCGCCCGCGCCTCCGGCCGGCCGTGACGAATGACACCAAGGCGAGCGGCGTCGGCGAGCATCTGCACGCGGCCTGGGCGTAGGCCTGTCCGAGGCGGCGGGTGCAGTACGAGGCGGCCAGCGCCGCGGCGGGCTCGCCGGGCCCGCGATGGTGCCTTTACTAACGGCGGTCCGGCGGGATGCCGATGCTGGCATAGCTGTCCCGGCTCCTGTCCACGCCGGGGGCCGGGACAGGTTCGCCCTTACGGGCCGTGATACGCAGCCCCCCGACCGGTCTCGGCCACTCGCCTGGGGCGCAGACCGGGCGGCGGGTTGCACGGGCTCGCTTCGGTGGCCGCCGGGCGGCAGAACGCCGTCCGGCGGTCACCGTTCATCGTGCGTTCGCGGCCGCTCGCCGTGATAACCCGTCCGCTCAACGATCTCCCTCTTGAGGCGCGCCCCGAGCGGGTGCAAGGTATTACGCCGACTGTCAACCCTCTCATGAGGAGGCTTCAATGGAAGCTGCAAACATCGGGCCGCGTGAGGCCGACGTGGCGCCCGCGGCCGATCCCACCGGAGGCCGGTCGGCCGGCTGGACGCCCGCCGACCCGGGTCCGCTCGGGCTCGCCGCATTCGCCGGCACGACCTTCATGCTCAGCATGATCAACTCCGGCCTGGTCGGCCACGGCAGCCTGGTCGGCGGCGGCCTGCTGCCGATGATTGCCGGGCTCGCGCTCGCCTACGGGGGCATCGCCCAGCTCGTCGCGGGGATCTGGGAGTTCAGGACCGGGAACACGTTCGGGGCGGTCGCGTTCTGCTCCTACGCCGCGTTCTGGATCTCGTTCTTCCTGATCGTCCAGCTCGGCGTGGCCGGGGTGCTCGCGCAAAAGGGCGACGTCTTCGCCGGGCTCTCGCTGTACCTGTACACGTGGACGATCTTCACCGCCTACATGTTCGTGGCGTCGTTGCGCACGAGCGGTGCGGTGGCGCTGGTGTTCCTCCTGCTGACGATCACGTTCCTGCTCCTCGCGATCGGGAACGCCTCGCTGGTCGGCGGCACCGGCGTCACCAACAACACGGTCAAGTTCGGCGGCTATGTCGGCATCGCGACCGCGATCGTCGCCTGGTACGCCTCGTTCGCCGCGGTGATCAACTCGACCTTCGATCGGGTGGTGGCGCCAGTGGTTCCGCTCCGGCGATAAACGGTGGAAAAGGTCCACGACGAAGCTGCGCTGGAGTAGAACTACAGCCAGAAATCGCCGCAAAGAAGAAAGCACGAGTGGAGCGCCGGCGGCAACGCCGGCGCTCCGGGTTGTCCAGCGGTGGATGCCGGCAGCCGCGCAGCCCGCATTGCACCCGCGATGCTGACCTGCTTTCGACCTGCTGGAAGGCACCAAGCCTGCCACCACCGCGAGCGCCATTCCGGCGACGAACGGCACCAACCCGCATCTCCCGTAACCGGATTCAAACGGCGCTCAAAACTGGTCGCGCCTGCTAGTCCACAAGAGGAGGGTCAGCGCACCGGCGATGAGCACCGGTGCGCCCCCATGTCATCTCTGCCCCCGGAGCCCAATCCCCAAGTCTCCATAACCAACGCTACAGAAGGCGCGTGAAAGCTGTCAATCCAGCCGCGCTCGAACATTCGTCCAGCAGAACTCGTCGTACGATCTCGACGATTCCGTCGCGGCAGCCTGCGCCGTTTGACCGTCGCTGTCATTCGACCGACGTTCTACACGTGCCTGACGCTGCGCTCGAGCAGCTATCCCGCTTCATCGCGCCGATGCTCGCTGTCCGCGAGTTTTGAGACGAATACCTGCTGATCGGCTACGCGCGTTTCGACTGACGATCAGGACGTCGCGCTGTGGCCCGACGCGGTCAAGCAGGCCCCGGCTGCAGGCCGCGTGTTCCGCGACGTCGACTCGGGGGCCGCGGAGGCAGCGCCCCCGAGCTTGATGCGTACCCTTGAGTCCTGAGCGATCGTCCCACGCCGCCGTCAGTTCGCGCTCCGCGCGCAGCCAGTTTGCGAGCTGATCGCATCCGCCCTCTTCGAGGTGGATGAAGTAAGCGCGCGTGGAGATTTCATCCTGATCGGGCTTGCGCCGCCTCGTCTTGGGCTTACGCGAGCCGGTGGGCTTGCTGGCGGCGGGCTTTGCGGGCTTGGCGGGCTTCTCCGACACTCTGGGCACTCCTCTCGTCGATTGCGAGCCCCGCGTCGCGGCCGCCGGGGCCTCGACGCGAAGGTTGACCCCCGCGACCTGCGCCGCGGGGGCGCCGAGCATTTTCGACGTCACGGCATCCGACCCTTCCACGGGCCGCCGATAGGTTTCGCACGGAAAAACCAGGGGTTACGCGGCGAGGTGATATGGAGAGACGTTTGTCAAGGGGGACGTCACGAATTTCTCGCTTTCGCGGTTCGGGGAGCTGGGGTTATGGTCGGCTGGGTTGGTGGCGGTCCGGCAGGCTTGTGCGCGACGCGCGGTCAGACTGATATACGCGGGTTTGTGTGCCGCAAGACCATGGTTCGTCGTGGGGAGCCGCTCTCTAGCCCGGATCGTGCAGTAGGGCGTGATGGTGTGACGGCGGGACTTGGTTTGTTGCTGATCGGCGGTCGGTGACGGCGTGGGTGGCGGTTGTGGTTGCGCGCGGCGTTTGCGCGGTAACGCCCCGTGGTCTCGGACCGCGGTGCGGGCAGCGGTGATCGCGGCCCGCGGGCGTGGAGGGTCTGCTTGAGGAATGGCGTCGCCGGGCGGCTGGGTGTCAGCCGCTCGCGGTGGCGGGGAGCGTCGCGAGCGTCTGGAACGCGGCGGTGAGCGCGGCAGCCCACGGCCATGGCGTGGGGAGGTGCAGCTTGCCCCGGCGGCCGGAGAACGCGAGCCGCCCGGCGACGTGCAACAGCCGGTAACGCACGCGTTTGGGCTCGGCGGTCGCGAGCTCACCATCAAGACATAGCGTTTGGGTCCAGACGAGCAGGTCGTGCGCGAGCATCACGATCTCGACCCATACCTCGTTCATAGCAAACGATTGGAACGGGAGCTTGGCCAGCCCGGTGTCCTTATCGTCGCGGATGCGGTCCTCCACCCGCGCGCGCTGGCGATGACGACGCTCCAGAAGAGCGATCTCCGTGCCGGTCTGGTCGGTGAGGATCGCTTGGAAGCGGTAGCCATCATGGTCGGTGAAGGAGAACTGCGCGCCGGGATGCGGACGCTCACGCCGGACGATCACTCGCGCACCGGCAGGCCAGGAGGAGAGATCGATCCGGTCGGTGAGCTCGACGACCTGCCCGTTCTCCCGCTCGCTGCCGTCCTGATCGACGGCTGCGATCCACCCGTCGGCTGGGGTTTGAAGGATCGCGGCGCGCACCGGATCGGTGAGTTCGTAGCCGAAGGAGAACCGCAGATCGCAGCGGCGGCAATGATCGGCGGTCCCGTGCGTCGCGCCGGCCGAATCGGCACGGATCAGGATCTCCAGCTCCTCGATCTGCGCGTCGGGGATCTGCGCCAGGCAGCGGTCGATCACCGTGACATGGTCAGCGACGGTGTTCGAGCCGGCGTTCCCCGCCCGCAGCAGGACCGCGAGCGCCTCACGCGTCTGGTCGGTATACGCGGCGAGTGGGTGAAACCCGTAGCCATGCTTGTAGGTCCCCGCCGCCCGCTCCTTCTCCGAGTGCGCGGTGATCAACGTTGCATCGACATCAATCGTCAACCGCTGCGGCGCGCCGGACAACTCCCAGAACCGCTCACGCGCGGTCGCGTGTGCCGCCCTGAGCGCATCGAGCATCCCGGGCTCGTTCGCGATCCGATCGATCATCCGGAACGCCGTCGCGTCCGACGCCACCTCGCCGAACAACGGCTGCTGCTCCCGGACCGCCGCGAGATCCGAGACACACTCACCGCCATCGGCAAGCATCACCGCGAGATCACGGATCACCCGACCCGGATCATGCCCACGCCGCCGCCGCTTCACACCGCCCAGCCGAGACGACACCGCGCGCGTGAGCCCAAGCGTGTCCGCGACCTGGGCGAGCAGCGCGCTGCCGGCGTGCGAGACCAGCCCGGCTCCGTCCGCCGTGACTTCTACCGTTACGGACCGTCCGTCACGCATCACCCGCAAGGTGACCTCCAAAGCTCGGGATCCAGGACTTCAGCAATCCCAAGAATCCCTGCTGTGCCGGACGTTCCCGCGCCCTCGCTCACCACGGGGGCGCGGGTCTTACTGCACGATCCGGGCTAGCATCGGGCGTGGCCGGCCCTGGGTAGGGCGGGTTGCTCAAGCCGTTGTCGCGGATTCCCCGCGCGTTGCCGGGCCGCCACCGACCCAGCCGACGGGATGGAGGACTTTCGGGTTGTGGTTACTCGATCTGGGTGATCGCCCAGCAGAAGCCGGCGAGTTCGCGGGCGGCGGCGACGGCGATGATCGTGCGGCGCTTGGCGCGTTGCTCGAGTCGTGTCCAGGTGCGATGCAGACGCTGCTGCGCTGACCAGGCGATCGCGACGGCCTCGGCGGGCTGGCCGTTTTGGCGGTCTGTGAGCGCCTTGCCGATCCGCGGGCTGGATCGGGTCGAGGTACGACGTCGGCGAGGTGCCCTTGCGGGTCCTTCTCCGACGCCGCCCTCCCGAACCCGGCGTGACCGTTTCCGATCACCGGGCTCTCCAGCGACTATGCCGTGATTGACGCGGTTGGCCTCCCGGGGTGGATCGTGCCGTGGCAGGTGGCGCAGACCACGAGGGTTTTGCGTCGCCGCTTGAGCATGATCCTGGCCCATTCGGGTTGGTCTGGCTGCCCGGGCTTGTCGAGGTCTGAGAGCTTGCGGATCTGGTGCACTTGCACTTGCACCTGATCCGGTTGCCCGCAGATCTCGCACCGTCCAGCGCGGAGCCGACCGATCAGCTCTTTGCCAGGGGCGGCGGCCGGGACTGGCGCGCGGTCTCTGAGGGCCGCGTGCTTCTGCCGTATGAGCGGGATACCACCGAACGTTGCGACCAGTCGTTTGCGTCCCTTGCCGCGCTCAACGCTGACTTGCAAGCACTTGCGTGGCCCGTGCGGCGTCTCGATCGTGGCCTTGTACCTGCGCGCCATGGTCGTGACCGTCGAGCCGTACTTGCCGGCTAGCGTCTTGAGCAGCGAGGTCTGCATGACCCAGTGCAGCCGGTCGAGTCGGTAGACATCGCCGGCGAGTAGGTAGTACTGGACGATCCCCCGGTACTCCGCTCCGAAGCAGTTGATGATCGTGTGGTCCGGCTCGTTCATCAACTCGGGTCGGTCGGCGGGCTTGCCGCCTTGGGTGTATCGGGAGCACTTGGCCTTGATCACATCCACCGGCACGCGCAGCCGGATCTGACCGTTGACCGACCTGCGGCCAGCGGTCTGCTTGCGGTTGTCGTACTGGGTGATGATCTCGTAGCCGAGGAACCGCCCCGCGCTGGTACGGGCGTGGGTGATCAGCGTCTTTGTCTCAGACAGCTCCAGCGCGAGGTCGTCGTGCAGGAACTGGGCGAGGCGACGTTTGATCTCCTCGGCTTCGGCCTTCGGTCCGATGAATCCGAGCAGGATGTCGTCGGCATATCTCACGTACCGCAGCCGCCGGTAGCCAGGATCGTGCGGATCCAGGCTGGGGAGACCGCGTTGCTGCTTGCGCAGCTCCCGCACCGCAGCATCATCGCCACGGTGGCGGGCACGACTGACCGCCCACTGCACCCTCTGGTACTCAGGATTGTGCTTCCTGAGCGCCCCTCGGTTGTATTCCGGCAATAGCGTTGTGTCGACGAACTTGTCCAGCCGGTCCAGGTAGATGTTGGACAGGCACGGGGAGAGAACCCCACCCTGCGGCACGCCGCTGAGCGTGGCGTTCCACACCCAGTCCTCCAGGTACCCGGCTTGCAGCATCTGGCCGATCAGCCGAAGCATCCGGTTGTCGTGGATCCTCTCGCCCAGCGTGTCGAGCATGACCCGAGAATCGAGCCGGTCGAAGCACTGGGAGATGTCGCCCTCGATAAACCAGCCGGTCCCGGTCCAGGTTCTCGCCACCTCGCCCAGGGCGGTGTGGCAACCTCGGCCGGGCCGGTAGCCGTGGGAGTGCTCGGAGAACTGCGGCTCGTAATACGCCTCCAACAGCAGACGGATCACTTCGCCGAGCAGCTTGTCCGACCACGACGGCAGACCCAGCGGCCGCTTTCTCCCGTCCTTCTTCGGGATGTAGCGGCGCCGGACGGGCCGAAACCGGTAGCGCTCGTGACGCAGAGCGTCGATGATGCGCTCGATCTTGGCCACGGTCATGCCGTCCGCGGTTTCCGCGTCGGGACCGGGCGTCATCGCTCCCTTGTTGGAGTAGATGCGCCCGTAGGCCAGCAAATACAGCTGCGGGTTGAACAGCTGTCGATACAACTCGTCGCACGGCAGGCCGCGCCTGCCGCGTTCACGGAGGACATCAAGGACCGTTTCGGCGTTCTGCATTACGCATACCTCGCGGCTCGTCGATGTCCAGCCACCTGTGCCCCTTCGCCCTGCGGACGGCTCTCCCGTCCTCCCTGGTGGGTCGTTGCTCCCACGACTACTACGGGCACTCCGTCACCCCAGGGCTCGCGCCCCAAGGGGTTGATCCCACGTTCGTCCCTGTCGTACGTCCGAGCGTGACGTAGGCGTCCCACTCATCTCCTTGAATTGCCCTCACTGGGCAACGCTCCCCGCCCCGAAGGTTGCAACAGCAGCACTACCGTGCCGTCGCAGGGCGTGGCGCCGGTATCGGATGTCTTTCCGACGGATGAGCCTTTGCATCGTCTGGAGATTGGGCTTCAGGCAGCAGGGTCAGGGGAGAGCCGCCGGTGCCGCGCTTACGCGCGGTGGTCTGCTCGCCCCTGCCCTCCGAACCGGACGTGCCCATTCCTGAGCATCCGGCTCTCCACAGGACATGCGGTGGCCGAATCGTGGCGCTGGTCTATGCATTCGCGGTTTCCGGTGGGGTGGTGGCCCGTCCTGTTCCGGTGGTCGCCGCCCACGGCGAGGGGATCTGGTGGCCGCGATAGCGGTATCGGGTCACCGGCACCTCGGCGGGCCACGCGAGCCTCGTGCCTTCGCGGCTGGTCCAGTGGCGCCCCCAGCATCGTCGCCTGAGCTGTTTCCAGGTCAGTCGCGGGTACTTCTTGCGCAGCCAGCGGATCACTCGCCACCACAGGTAGTAGCTGAGATACGCGAAGCAGCGCTTACTCGCGTTATGACGGTGGTAGTTGGTCCAACCCCTGAGGATCGGGTTGAGCGCGTGGATCAGCTGATCGAGTGAGAGGTTCAGCGTGCTGCGGTTGGTCAGCGTCTTGATGCGGTGCATGACATCGCGCAGCGCTCGCTTGCTTGGGAACGCGTAGGCGACCCGCTTGGTGCCTCGCCAGGGCGCCCGCACGATGCGGAACCCGAGCAGGTCAAAGCCGTCGTCTACGTGGGTGACATGCGTTTTCTCGCGCGAGAGCGTCAAGCGCATCTGCTCCCGCATGAACTCGGCCGTCTGCTCCTTGATTTGGTGGGCTTGGGCTTCGGTGCCGCGCACCAGCACCACGAAGTCGTCCGCAAAGCGGATCATTCGATAGCTGGGGTGGCCCTTGGCCCGGTCACGCCACCGCTGAGTTTGCGTGCGTGACGTCCACACCGCCTCGAAGCGGCGGTCGAGTACCGAGAGGGCGATGTTCGACAGAAGAGGCGAGAGACTCGACCCTTGTGGCGTGCCCGATGGCGTCGCGGTCACGGTGCCAAGCTCGCGCATGACACCGGCGGCGAGGAACAGTCGGACCAACTGCAGGACGCGCTTGTCGGTCACCCGACGGCGCATTTGCTCCATCAACAGACCATGATGGATTTGCCCGAAGCAGTCCTCGACGTCTCCCTCTATTACCCACTCATACGAACGTGGGTCGTTGAGGAAGAACCGCACTTCTCCGATCGCGTCCTGGGCTCGACGCCCGGGCCTGAATCCGTACGAGGTCGGGCAGAAGTCCGCCTCGAAGATCGGCTCGAGCACGAGCTTGGCCGCGGTCTGCACGATCCTGTCGCGCACAACGGAGATGCCCAAGCTTCTGAGCTTCCCCGAGCGCTTCGGGATCAGCCGCTCGCGGGCGGGCAGCGGACGGTAGGTGCCTGCCTTGAGCTCCTGACGGAGCTTGGCAAGGACATCGTCAACGCCCATCTGCTCGACTCGCTTGCGGGTTTGGCCATCGATACCGGCGGTCTTTGACCCCCGGTTGCGTTTCACCCGCTCCCACGCGACGAGCAACGTCGCGGGGTCGCAGATCAGGTTGAACAGGTCGCCGAAACGGGCCTGCTCGTCCTGGACTGCCCATCGGTGCAGCCTCGTCTGCCATCCCAGTACCCGCTCCGACGCCGACTTCACGTCGAGCGGCGCGGGCGAGTTCACGCCCGACCTCCCGAACGGCTTCTGTTGCTGCGGTCCTGCTGTCCGCCTTCGCCATGTGGACGGCTTTCCCGCCCTCGGACTACTACGCGGCCTCCGCCACACCCCGCGCCCGTCAGCCGGCATCGGGCCTTGCCGGGCCGCCACCAGCAGCCCGGCGCGCACGGGGCGCTTCCCACGTTCACCAAGATCCGTTTGACCGGGTCGGCAGCTGGCTTTACCCCTACAGCACCTCCGGCGGGCGCTCGCAGTCTCCCGCCGGCCACCGCGCCCGGGCTGAATAGCCGCGCGCGGAGCGAGCCGCCACGATACAGAGCGGCATCGTTGCTGTCGACGACCCATGTCCGCCAGGTTTCGGGTCGTTTGCGAATTGAAGGGGCTTCTACCACCAGATCGCTTTCGCTCTACCTTTCGGTCTCGCTAGCACGCACGCGGGCGTCTGGCAGTGCCGCCCGGCCGTCACGTTGTCGGGACGCTTGACCTCCGGCGCGCGATCCCCCGCCTCGGCCGTCCCCAGCTTCTCCGGGCCGCTGCAACAGCCCAGGACCGGCATTCCAGCCGGCACGGACGAGATGTTGATGTCCGTCATCTCCTTTCGCTTGGCGCCTCGTGGCGCAGATCCAGCTTTCGCCATATCACGCGGGTCCCGCGACGCCCCAGCCCTGACACCTGAGCCGATCGTCGCTTTGCTGGCATGCGATTGTTCCGTTCACCTCTCGGATCCGGGTTAGCCATCAGACCCACGAACCTTCCTTCGAGTTCGTCCCGGCTGAGCCGGGGATACAACAGAGCGCCTCGTGGCGCACTAGTGCCAGGCGGCCTCGACGAGCAGCCGGCGGGCGTGCCCGGACCCGGTCTTCGTGATCGACCCGAGCCGCCGTTGCTGTCCGGTCGTGTTCTCGGACGGGACCAGCCCGATGTAGCTCATCAGTTGCTCGGCGCGGGCGAACCGCTCGAAATCGCCGACCTCGGCGCACAGCCCGACCGCGGTCAGCGTGTCGACCCCTCGCAGGCAGCGCAACCGGCCGACCTGCTCTCGCCACGGGCATCCTGGCAGCAGCACGATGACCTCGCGCTCCAGAGCATCGCGACGGTGGCAGAGCGCGTCGATCGCGCCCTGGCAGTCGAGCAGCGTCGCCTGCGCGGCCGGCCACTCGAGCGCGACTCGAGCGAGCCAGTCGCGATGGCGCTGAGTCCACGCGGGCCCGTCGTCGAACCGGATCCCGTGGCGCAACAGCAGCTTCGAGAGCCGATGCCGGCAACGCATCAGATCCACCCGCACGCTCTCCCGCGCCCTGACCAGATCGCGTAACGCCTCCTCCTCGGCACCGGGCACCCGGACCGCGTGCAGATTCCCGGCCAACAACAAGCGGACCAGTAGCTTGGCGTCACGAACATCGGTCTTGACCCGATCCCCGCTCGCTCGCGGGATCTTGCTCGGCGCCGCCACGACGCATTCCACGCCCCGCTTAGCGAGCTCGCGCGCGAGCCCGTACCCGGTCGGGCCTGCCTCATACGCGACATGCACCGGCCGCGGCAACCCGGCGCAGAACCCGGCCGCCTCGCCAGCATCGCCGTTCATCCGAAACGTCCGCAGCTCGCCGCTCTCGGCGTCGAGCACCGCCGCCACGATCTTCGTGGCGTGCACATCCAAGCCGACGAGGGTTCTAGCCTTCGTCATGGCTGGCTCCTCCTATTCGGTTGTGGGCCGGCTGCGCGGCGGCTACCGCGCGGCCAGAACATCCCCCACAACCGACATGGGGGAACCGGCCTCTTTTACACCACAGGCCGGACGGGACCTCGATCCATATGGTCTAGCGGAGCTAGCCAGGGCGCGAGGCGATTCGATCTCGGCGTAGCCGTGCGTACTCGCGTTCGGCCGTAGCTCGATCGCGGTCTCACCGCCCCCGGGCACGCTCCTCTCTGGCCAACGAGGGCAAAACCCAACGCGTCGAACAGCTCGGCAACCTCCTCGTAGCGAATGGCGACGCGGTCATGGGTGGCAGCCGCACGCAGGTGAGCGGCTTCAACGCGAGGCACACACTGCGGTGCAGGCGACAACGCCGTGCCAGTTCTGTACGTCGTCGATATTGAGCATGTTGCTGCCGCGCGGAGGATGGCTGCCTCGCGATCGAGCGGGAGTCGCCGCCGTTGCTCGGATGGGCCGACGGGAGCTCGAGCGAGCGGCGTACTTCCACCGGATCGCTGAAGCCGTCACGACCCTTCGGCCTGGCGAGCTGCGGAATATATGAAGCTAGTTCTCGATGAGATCTTCGGTGCCGACGGCCTGCGCCAACTCGTCGCGAGCATTGATCAGCTCGCGTCGTAACACTCGGTGGTAGGCATCACGGACGATCAGCTCACACGGCCTCGTGTCGGCTGCGCGCTGGCGTGCGAGGCGGCTGGCCTCATCTAGCGTGTTGCAGATCACCAGCTCGCGGTGGTCGCTCAGGGCGATCTCCCATGCGCCACGGGTGGTGTGGTCCACGTACATTGTTCTCGCGTTCATCGACGCATCTCCCAGTGGTCTGTGTGCAGCGGACCGCGGCGTCGTGCCACTGGGTGCCGGGGGCGGTCGCGGTCACAGCTGGCGGAGACGCTTCTCGGCCTGCGGTCGCCAAGAGCGCCGGCACAACCGGTCGGCGAGGAACAGATGTTGCTTAGGCCAACCATGAACCATCTTACGACGGGCCAACCCCCTGACGCGGCGGGCTCATCGTCCATAAGCATGTGCCTCACACGGGCACGTGGATGTCTTGAACGTAAACACCTTGGACGGAGAATCCATCCGTGGTTTCTCCGGTCTTTGCGGGTAGATCGGCTGGCTGTCCGTCGCCGATCCGGTTAGCTCTCAAGGGCCAGGAAGCGCGAGCCCCAGCCCTCGAGTGCGACGCAGAAGCCCTCGCGGGCCAGTTCGTCGCCGGAGCGCTTGAAGCAGTCCTCGCTTAGCCTGTCGTCCAGGCTCCAGGTCCGTCCGGCGAGGTCGTCCCATGGCAGGCGCGCGCGGCCCTTAGCTCGGGCAGGCGAGAGGTTGACCACCACCAGATGGCGCGCCTGCGAGCTCGACCAGCACCAGGCAGCGAGGTGGCGGTGAGAGTCGTCCGACCAACGCGTGCAGTCGCACAGGCGCCAATCCCCGCATCGCAGCTGCTCCACGGCAACGGCGCGGAGCAGCCGCCCGTAGAAGCTGCGCAGGTCGGGGTCCGATGGCTCGTCCGGCTGGCGTCCGAGCTGTATCGGGAGGTGCGTCCGAAATCCTTCCAGTTGCCCGTCGTGGTAGAGGCGCGCCCCTTGTAGCGTGGACATCACGACCGCGGCAGCGCGCCCTCGCGCAGACTCGAAGGTGAGCGCCGCCCGGGGTTCGTCGTGGTTCTCGATGAATCGGATCAGGCGCTGCTGGTATGCGCTGTCGGCCCGAAGGTGGCCGCGCACCGAGTTGGGCGGGTCGCGTACGAGCCGGTCGTATAGGCGTTTGTCGTAGCACAGGTCAAACCCCTGCTGTTGCAGGGTCCACTCCATGTCCCAATACACCTCGGCCATGAACAGGAAATCGGGATGCGTCTGTTTGCAGCGGGCGATCAGCAGCGGCCAGAAGTCGGCCTCGGGCGCGGCGCCGGCCCGCTGGCCCCAGGTGCGCGCGAACACCTCGTTTGTCATCAGCATCGCCATGTCGCAGCGCACCCCGTCGCACTGATTTCCAATCGCGGTCACCGTGTCGGCGGCTGCTTCACGCAGCGCCGGCGAGAACGCGTTCAGCTGCAGAACGTCCTGCCACGGCTCAAAGTACGGGTCGCGCCCCTTGGCGAAGACCCCGCCCTCGGTCGCCATGAACTCCTCGGGCTGCGCCGCGAGCTCCGCGTCGCTGCCGGCAAGGAAGTAGTCCGGGCGATCTATGACCCAGGGATGGTCGGCGGCGACGTGGTTTGGCACGTAATCGAGGATCAGCGCGAGGTCCCGTTCCGCAAGTTCCTGCCGCGCCCCCGCCAGCCCGTCCGGCCCACCGAACCGCTCGTCGACGATGTAGTCGCGCACGCAGTACGGCGAGCCCAGCACATCGTCCTCCTCCACATCGGGTAGCGCAGAACGGTATGCGGCGAGCAGCTGCGGCATCGCGAGGGCGACCGTGCGCCCGATCGGGCTGCGCTGCCAGACACCCATCAGCCACACCGCGTCGACCGGCAGCGCGACCAGCGCATCCCACTCCAATCCCGGCACGTCCCCCAACCCGACCGGGCGCCCGTACTTACCGCCCAGCCGTTGCAACCACGCCGCTGTGTTGATCTCGTAGATCGCCGGGTCGGCCCGGACACGCATCGCTCGAACCGCTACCCCGCGACGCCCGGGCTGAGGGCCGCCCGGACGCGATCGAGCACAGCACCAAAGCGGCTCACGTCAAGCGTCTCGTCGGCGCGTAGATCCGCTCGATGTAGTCCTGGAGCATACGTCCCGCAGAGAAGGCAGGAGCCAGCGTGCGAAGCGACGCGCGGACGCGAGCCAGCCAGGCCCGCGGCAGCCCTTCCGCGTCGCGGTCATAGAAGGCCGGCACGACCTCCTGCTCGAGCAACCGGTACAGGCTGCCGGCATCGCGCGCGTCCTGCGTCCAGTGATCGGGTTGCACGTCACCCGGGAGCGCCCAGCCGTTCGTCCCGTCATACGCCTCGGCCCACCAGCCATCGAGCACACTCAGATTCAAGCCGCCGTTGATGACCGCCTTCATCCCGCTCGTGCCGCTGGCCTCCAGCGGCGGCCGCGGCAGGTTCAACCAAAGATCGCAGCCCCGCACGAGCAGCTTGGCCACAGCCAGGTCGTACTCATGCAAGTACACGGCACGCTCCGCGGCGTGCGGCACATCCTTCATCCGATACAGATCCTGGACGACGCGCTTGGCCTCCTCGTCACTTGGATGCGCCTTGCCGGCCAGCACGAGTTGAATCGGCTCAGGCCCCGAGAGCAGCCCGATCGCCCGGCCGGGATCCTGGACGAGCAGCCCGAGTCGCTTGTACGTCGCGTTGCGCCGCGCGAACCCGACCGTGAGCACGTCGGGGTCGAACACGCGAGCGGCCGCCTCGATCATCGGGCCGCGGCTGGCGCTCGGCGAGCCGGTCGATCCCGCTGCGTTCCTTGACGAACGCCACCAAATCCGCCCGCTGCTTACACCGCGCCTCCCACAGCTCGGCGTCCGACACCCGGTCGAGCCCGTCCCAGATCGCGACGTCGCGCGCGCGCCGCCACCAATCCTCACCCAGATGGCGGTCGAGCAGGCGATGCATCGCCGGCCCGACCCAGGTGGCAAGGTGCACCCCGTTCGTGACGTGCGTGATCGGCACGGTCTCCACCGCCCGCTCCGGCCACAGCCCCCACCACATCTCGCGCGCCACGCCCTCATGCCGACGGCTGACCGCATTCGCCGCCCGGCTCATCCGCAGGCTGAACTGCGTCACTCCGAATGGCTCCGCAGCGTCTGGGGGATGCTGACGGCCCAACCGCACGATCACCTCCGGATCAGCACCCAGCTCCGCGATCACCCCCCCGAGCGTCGCGACCACATCATCTTGAGAGTAGGTCTCGTTGCCAGCCCCGACCGGCGTGTGCGTCGTGAACACCGTCCGCTCTCGCGCCGCCGCGAGCGCCTCCTCGATCGTGGCCCCGCGCGCCGCCTCCTCCCGCGCCAGCTCGAGGACAGCAAACGCGGCATGCCCCTCGTTCAGGTGCACCAGCGCCGGCTCGATACCCATCGCCCCCAGCGCCCGCACGCCACCGACGCCCAACAGCGCGTACTGCGAAAGACGAGTCACCGGATCCCCCACATACAACTGCGACGTGATCCACCGCTCCAACAGCCCGTTCTCGGGCCGATCAGCATCCAGCAGAAACAACGGCACCCGACCAACCGCAACCCGCCATATCTGCGCACGAACCTCGCTCCCACCGATCGGAACCGTGATCGTCAGCGGCCCTCCATCCGGGGCGCGCACCAGCGCCATCGGCAGCCGCTCCGGATCGTTCTCGATCCAGTACTCCTGCTGCCACCCAGACGCATCCAGACGCTGCCGAAAATACCCCTGGCGATACAACAGACCCACCGCCACCAGCGGAAGCGCCTGATCCGAAGCCTCCTTAACCAGATCACCGGCCAAAGCACCCAGCCCGCCCGAATACACCGGCAGCGAATGATGCACGCCATACTCCGCACACAAGAACGCCACCGGTCGCTCCGGCACAATCGGCCCCACCGACGGACGCCGAAGGTCCGCCGCGAACGCGTCCTCGAGCTCCGCAGCGCGCGCAATCAGACCAGCATCACCCGCCGCCCGAGCGAGCGCCTCACTCGACACCTCCTGAAGCAGGCGAACAGGATTCTCGCCACAAACCTGCCAGCGGCGCGCGTCGATCGCGCGAAACACCTCCTTCCCACGCGGATACCACGCCCAGCGATAGTTAAAGGCGATCCGGGCCAGCGGCGCGAGCGGCTCGGGAAGCCGCCCCGCCAGATCAGCGGCCCGGTCGGACAGCTCCTCCACCCCCAATGTCATTGCGGGCCATCATCCCAGGTCCCGCGCCGACACTGTGATTGCAGAAAGCGCAACCGAGCGCGGCCAGCTGTGGAATCCCACCCCGCGGCTCACGCGTGTCGCGACACCCTCGATACTGCCAGAGCCCCCACTTCCGCAGATCATCAGGCCAAGCGAGCGGTCCAAACAGGTGCGATCCCTTTGGCGAACGCGATCCCCGCGGCCGCTGACTCAAGCGCGATTGCAAAGCTCGGTGCCAACGATCCGATCGAAGCAGTCGTCCGGCCAGCGACGACAGACTGACCGCGAAAGGACAAGTCCGAGCTCAGCTCGGATACGGGCAGCGGGGGAGGAACCGCGAGCCAGCAGCGGCTCGAAGGTGGGCCTCGACGGCGCGGCAAACGAGCAGAACGTCGTTCTCGTCCCATGGTCCCTCGGTCGCACAACTACCGAGTCCCGTGACCGACTGCGCGCGGACGCGCTGCGACGTCATGTGGGGTGGGCGACGCGTGGCGCCGACCATGACGTACCAGTTGAACTCGTCGAGGTACTTGGCCGGCGTTTGCGTCCGCCGTAGCCGAGCTGCTCCTGCAGTCGTTTCGCAGGCTGAGCTTGTTCGCCGCTGGCACGTGACGGTGCGCGGCCCGCCACGATCCCCGGCGGGCGCGTCTCGAGGGCGGACGGATCGTCGCCACGTGCGCTACCGAGGGAGCTTCGATCGCCTGAACAGCAGACCCTGACCGCGGCGTCGCGGGTGACGAAGTCCGCCTGGACGTTTTGGCGTGCTCACTGGGGGACCCGATGCCGGCGGACGACGCTGGCAGCCCTACCACGAGCCGTTTGAACCACCCGATGCGCGCATCCTGTGGTTCCGCGCTCACCGGCTCGGGTTCCGAGCCGGTGAACGCGGTTCCTCTCATTTGGGCATTGCGTCGTAGCCCGAAGGTGTCCAGGTGCTACGTGGTTGTGTTGTGTGCGTATCCGATCTGTTGGAGCGCGCCATCGATCTCGCCGAGGATCGCGGGATCGTCGATTGTGGCCGGCGTGGTGTAGTTCTCGCCGTCGGCGATCTTGCGCATTGTTGCTCGCAGGACCTTCCCGGATCGCGTCTTGGGTAGACGGTCGACAACGGTCGCGGTCTTAAACGCCGCGACGGCACCGATCCTCTCGCGCACCATTTGCACGACTTCCGCGACGATCTCCTCGTGTGGGCGCTCCACCCCAGCCTGCAGGACGAGGAAGCCGACGGGCAGCTGTCCCTTGAGCTGGTCCGCAGGGCCGATCACGGCGCACTCGGCGACGTCGGGGTGCGAGGCCAGTACCTCCTCGATCGCGCCGGTCGACAGGCGATGGCCGGCGACGTTGATGATGTCGTCGGTGCGGGCCATCACGAACACGTAGCCCGCTTCGTCGAGGTACCCGGCGTCGGCGGTCTCGTAGTAGCCGGGGAAGCTGGACAGGTAGATCTCGCGGAAGCGCTCGTCCGCGTTCCAGAGCGTCGGAGAGGCGCCGGGCGGCATCGGGAGCTTGACCACCAGCGCCCCCGTTTGACCCGGCGGGAGCTCGCGCCCGTCGCCGTCGAGCACCTTGAGTTCCCAGCCTGGTACAGGACGCGTCGGGGAGCCCGGGATCACCGGCAGGTGCTCGATACCGATGCAGTCGGCTGCGATCGCCCAGCCGGTCTCGGTCTGCCACCAGTGGTCGATCACCGGCACGCCAAGCTGGGCCTGGGCCCAGCCGAGCGTGTCGGGATCACAGCGCTCGCCCGCCAGGAACAGCGCGCGGAACCGGGACAGGTCGTAGCGCCGGATGTGAGCGCCCTCGGGATCCTGCTGGCGGATCGCGCGGAACGCGGTCGGTGCAGTGAACATCGTGCTCACGCCGTGCTCGGAGATGACCCGCCAGAAGGCTCCTGCGTCGGGCGTCCCGACCGGCTTGCCCTCGTACAGCACCGTCGTGCAGCCGTGCAGCAACGGCGCGTACACAATGTACGAGTGGCCCACAACCCAGCCGACGTCCGACGCAGCCCAGTAGACCTCGCCGGGCTCGACGCCATAGACGTTCTTCATCGACCACTTCAGGGCCACCGCATGGCCGCCGTTGTCGCGCACGATTCCCTTCGCCTGACCGGTTGTGCCCGACGTGTAGAGGATGTAGAGCGGGTCGGTGGCATTGACCGCGACGCAATCGACAGGCTCGGCGCTGGCCATGGCCTCCGTCCAGGAGACGTCGCGGTGCCCGTCGAGCTCGGCCTCGAACTGCGGCCGTTGCAACACAATGCACCGCTCGGGCTTGCGCTCGACGAGCTCGATCGCCGCGTCGAGTAACGGCTTGTACGGCACAAGCCGGCCGGGCTCAATTCCGCACGACGCGGACACGACGACCTTCGGCTGCGCATCCTCGATCCGGCCGGCGAGCTCGTTTGCGGCAAAGCCGCCGAACACGACCGAGTGAATCGCTCCGATCCGCGCGCAGGCTAGCATCGCGATCGCTGCCTCGGGAACCATCGGCAGGTAGATGACAACACGATCGCCGCGCCCGACGCCCTGTGATGCCAGCACACCCGCGAACCTCGCCACCCCGTCGCGCAGCTCGCGATAGGTGAACGTCGCGACCGTATCCGTGACCGGCGAGTCATAGATCAACGCGAGCTGATCGGCGCGGCCGCGGTCGACGTGACGGTCAAGCGCGTTGTAGCAGGTGTTCAGCCGGGCGCCAGCGAACCAGCGATAAAACGGCACGCGGGAGTCGTCAAGGACCCTGTCCCAGGGCTGGACCCAGTCGATCTCAGCGGCCGCCTGCGCCCAAAACTGCTCTGGTTGGTCCAACGAGCGCCGGTAGACCTGTTCGAATAGGCCCGAGCGGCCCCGACCCTCATCAAGGGATGGCGGAAGCACGGAAGCTGGCATAAGGAACCCTCCTCGGCCGGTCGAGGGCTGCGCGCGTCAGGCGCATCGGCAAACACCCAGCCTGAACGTCGAACCGCGCGTCGTAAACCGTAGAAACCACGCTCCAAGCGCGGACCCCTACCTCCACAGACACCGTAGGTGACACCGATGTCACTCGGCCGAGAAAAGGGAGACCCTATCGGCGTCTCCAGATGACCGCTAGCACCGGAGCGGACGCGCCAGACCGATCACAGCGGTGCTGTCCACGACTGGAAGGAGTCACGAGCACGACCTCTGGAGGATGGCCAATGGCGACCGGTGTCGGACACGAGCGGTCGTGTCGGCCCGGTCAGCGACGACGTCGACCATAAAATCGGGGCTACAGCCGGCGAGCTACTCCTCGACGCCTCAATGGGCCACGGCGAGTTCGTGGCTGCATCAACGCGGATGCGGCAGCGCCCCATAACTCGTGACGATGGTCTGGCGCGCCCGCTAATGACGAGCGGCGCACCACATGCCGTGGTCCCCAGCAATGTGTGGTTCAGCTCCGTAGTGGTGCGCTTGCGCCGTCGAAACACGCCTGGTTACATTCGGCACGATGGCTGACGCTGGCGAGCCGAGATTTGACGCCGAGCAGTTCTTCGACGAACAGCGGCAGTTCGTGGTTGGGCGCGTTGAGAGCGCCCGGGAGACGTGGGACGAGGGTGCTCTCGCGCAGGTGCTGATCGACATCGGCGAAGCGTCGGAAACGCATCTGCGCCAAGTTGCCGCTATCGACGCAGACGACGGGCACGCCGTGATTGCCGCGGTGCAGGGCTGGGCATCAGCCGCGTCGTACGCGACGACCCGGTTCTATTTCGACGATGGTCCAGCGTCGATTCTTCGGCGGTGGCGGGTTCAGCGGGTCAGTCAACGAGAAGCTTGAGGATCTCGCGGCCAAGTGGAGCGGATACCTGCTCAAGGCTGTGAACGCGACGCGCGCGTCGTCGTTCTCTATTCAGGTTGGCTTCCCGTTCGGTGTGGCGATCGGGTTGGGTTGGGGGCCGTGGGATTCGCCGCCCGAGACCCCCCCGAACCGGGGCGACGACGGCTTCTGAATGTCAACGCGCGGTGAGCTTCTCCTCGCGCTCCCTGATCCTGCGTGCGTGCACGGGGGTCTACGCCCCCGGCGTTGTTGTCGCTTCGCGCGAGCAGCGGTCACGAGACGCCCCGTCGGGCAGCCCGGTCCAGCTGCTGCTGTCGGACAAAGGCGGCCACCGGATCCCGCGACGAGGCCATGGCCCGAATTGGTGGAAACCAGCAGTCGACAGCCCGACCGCGCGGCCGGCGCTCGGCGGCTTCCGCTCCACCTGCATGACCAGCCACGCCGGCGACACTCGACGACGCTGTTGGTCTGGACGGAGGCTGTTTCACAAAGGTGACGGACCGGAAACTGTTTGTGATCGAGCACCAAGAGCACAGATCCTCGTCGAGAGAAATCAATCGCGCGGATCCCGCGGAGGCCCTCAGGAGCTCTCCTGACGCGTCCGCTTCTAGCGGCTCGCCAAGCTGTTGTTGCTTTGCACCAATGCCGTTGGTTTGTGAAACAGCCTCGACGACCAGCGTGAGCGGCCGCGGGATGGCGGCGCACGCTTCCTTCGCCTGGGGAATGCAGAAACGCTATGTCAAGACGCGGAGCTCGTGATGGTCGGGGTCCTCCCTTCGGCCTCGCCTGTTCATCGTCCGTCTCGGCGAGCGCCCACTCCGCGCGCGGAGTCCCGGAACAACGCGAGTAACGGGAATTTCGTCGACGCAGCCAATACATGGAGGCATGGTTTCCGGCCGATGCTCGGCGGCGTATGACCGCGTGGTCGAGCGTCGCCGCGCCGTCGCGTTGGCCCGCCACTTCCGTGACACCGAGGGTCTGTCCATCGCCCAGATCGCGGAACGCCTGGGTCGCTCGCCAGCGACGATCAAGGCCTACTTCTACGACCCGACTAACCTGGATTGTCGGTCCGGTAATTCGGTTGAGTGTTATCGGGCGGGGAAGGTGTAGCTGAGGGTGCGGCCGCCCCACCAGGGAACCTGGACTTGGCGGTTCTGGTAGTCGGCGTCGAGTAGTGCGGGGGTGTGGGTGCGGCGGCGTAGTGCGACCTCGATGTGGCCGGGGGTGAAGCGCAGCTCGCCGATCCCGTCGATCAGGTAGTCGCGGATCGTGTCGGGGGTTTGGTTGCGGTAGGCGGTGTGGAGGCCGCGGGCGAACCGTCGGTAGATGATGTCGGCGAGTACTGTGAGCGAGACGTCGAAGTCGACGGCGAGCGGGACCTGGGAGCAGAGCGAGTCGAGGTGGAACGCGCGGATCTGCTCGGCGAGTTGGTTCTCGATGCCCCAGCGTTGGCCGTAGCGCTCGATCAGCTGCTTGGGAGTGAGCTGCCGTTGGTTGGTGAGGATCAGGGTCGGCTGATCGCGGCCGAGCCGCACGGCGAGCTGGCGGAAGACGCTGCCTTTGATCGTGACGGCGTCTTCGTGGTAGTTGGCGGTCTTGTGCTTGCCGGAGCGGTCCAGTCGGGTCTTGGTCCAGGCGCTGGCCGGGAGAGCCTCGAGCGACTGGATCAGCTTCGGGTAGCGCTGGCGCAGCGTGATGAATCCGACGCCCATCTGGTCGAGCTCGGCGAGGTGCTCGTTGGTCGTGAGCTTGCCGTCGAACACCAGCAGCTTGGGCAGCTGGCCGTGGGCGCGCTCGTAGAAGCGGCAGAAGTCGGTCACCTCGCCCGCCTGCTGGCGGCTGGTGAGCTCGGCGTTGGCGTAGAGGATCGTGTGCTGTTGCCCGTCCTGAGCGATGAACGTCAGCACCGAGCGGGTCCGCTGCGAGCGGCGGGGAACGTAGTGCTTCTCGAGCACGGTGTCCTGCTCGCCGTAGCTCATGATCGCGTGAAAGTCTAGGTTCACTCCCTGCTCGCCGATCAGCCCCGCCTCCCGGAGCCGGGGCTGCAGCGCCTCGAAGAACGCGACCTGCTGGGAGCGGCTGGTGCGATAGGAGTAGGTCGTCAGATGCCAGGTCTTGGGCAGCACGTTCAGACCGGCGAAGGCGCCCAGCGCCGGGTCGTGCACGACCGAGCGCACGTGGCTTCGCCGGCGGCGGCCGGAGAGCTTGAGTGCCAGCAGCGACAGCACCGAGCGGATCGCCGGAAGCTGGCTGGTGGACGGCCAGCCGGCCGCGTCGATGAGTCCGGGCAGATCGAGCGCGACCAGCTCCGGGACCAACAGGAACAGGCCGGCGTGCTGGGTCTGGACCTGGCCCTCCGTCGGCCAGTCCTCCTCTGCGAGGACGCGCACCTTCTCCGCCGCCAGCCGCTCAGGCGCCGGCTCGGGCTTGTCTTGGCGCAGCTGGGGCATCCGCGAGAGCCCTTCCTCGCGCAGGATCTCCCACACCGCCGTGCGCGACAGCGGCGTCCCCGCCCGTGCAAGCTCGGAGACGATCTCCTCGATCCCGTGCCGGGAGCGACGCAGCTCGAGCGCCCGCTCGCGGGCGGCATCCTTCTTGGGCTGACGCTTGGGTCCTGGCCGCGAGGCCTGGAACAGCTCTCCCACATCCGCCTGGCGGTACTGCGAGATCAGCGTCTGCACGCTCGCCTTCGTATAACCAAACCGCTCGGCGATCTCCGCCGCCGACAGCTCCTCCACGTAGTAGGCGCGCAGCGCCTCATACCGACGGTGCCCGGCGACCGTCGGCTTGGTGAAGCGTTCGTGTCCCATCCGGGCCATCGCTCAGCCGATTTAGTGGACGATTCTGCGGATATGGTTACGCACCCAGCGGACGGAACGCGGCGACGAACTCGCCGCCGTCCGGCGGAATACTGCACAACCATGGGATCATCGCCCCCGGCGCTCGTCCACCGCGCTGCACACAACCAGAGCCACACCCCGAGAAGGATCCACCAAATTAGCTAAGCCCAGCTCCGCCAAGGCCGCCAGAAGCCCCAACTACCGCTACAGCCGCCGATCACAGACCACAGCGAAATCGGTGAACGAACCCCTCACCGATAATCGAGGCTAATGCCGCCACGGCCGACTGCCCGGCGACCGTACGCCGCCGTGCGGGTGCTGGCCCGAGGAGGGCGCGGTCGTGCTCGCGCTCTTGCGCCCAGTCGAGCAGCCGTCCGGCAAGCGGCGCGCCGCGTGAACGACCCGCATACCGACATGGCAAACGTGAGTAAGGAGAACCACACCTGCGTGACATTGCGACCGCGACTCTGTCCGGCGACTTGACCCGCGAGGTCGAGCTGCGGCCGCTGCCCTTGGGCACCCAGGTGGCGCGGCGTCGCGTGGCCAGCGGCACCCGCCGGCGCAACGGGGAGGAGTGGGTCGAGCGGACGAACTACTTCACGGTCGAGGTCTACGGCCCGCAGGCCACCCTGGGCGCCGAGCGCCTCGGAAGGGGCTCGCGCGTCGTGGTCGACGGGGAGCTCGACTGGCGGGAATGGACCGACCACAGAACCGGCGCGAAGGCGTCGTGCTCAGGGCCCGTCAGATCCTGTTTGAGCGCACGCTTTCGACCCCATCGGCGGAGCCTGAACCCGGCGAATGGAACGGTTCGCGGGATCGCGAGTCGTACGCCGAAGCCGGGGCAGCTGTGCCGGCTGGCGCGGACGACGTGCCGTTCTGATCAGGCACCCAATGCGGCTCGCCCGATCTTCCGCGGACGGGCGAGCCGCAAGCCCCAGGTGGGGTCTCTTTTTTGCCCTGACGGTCGATCCAGCACGTGCGGTAGAGGCACGGAATGCCGCTCACGCGGTGTCTCGACCAGCTGGTGTCTCCGCTGCTCGGGTGTCGGATCGACGGCCACAACCGGGATTCGCCGCACGGGCGCCGCTCCTACTTGTGTACCGAATCGTCATTCTGGCCAGTAGCTCGAGCGAGATCCTCGGGGATCGGCCTGAACTGGGCTTCAGGCGCTGGAGACCCACCGAGCGAGCTCGCGAAAGTCGTGTGGTAGCGCGCCAAGACCCACGCGGCAGACGAAGTCGGACCGACCTCAGCAGCCTGCTTTGCGGGGAGCCTTAGGCCCCGGCCCCGCCGCCATGCTGTGGCTCTCGAATGCCGCCCTGCGCCATGGTCGCCATGCGGTTGAGGAATCGTTCTGAGAAGCCCAACACCACCGCGAGGCCCAGCAATCCGTTCGAGGGATCCCGCATGGGATCGGCGGCGGTGAACAGCGGGTCAAGCGAGACGAGGCTCAGGTCGCGCAGGGCGATCAGGATGAGCGCCCCGGCCCAAGCCGCGAGCGCGCCAACGATCGGCGCGATGAAGACGCGTGTCCACGACAGGCCGTACTCCGTGGGTGCGCGGCTCCGTCCGAGAACGCGGTGAGCGCGGCTGATGATGCCGCCGACCGCGCCGGCCATTAGCAGTTCGTCGAAGCCGTCGACCGCCAAGGCCGCGACGATGAGGGTAGAGATGCCGATGAGCCACGTCGTCTTGTTCTGGATCCCGTTGAGCTCGGCGAACCTCGTGTCGCGCGCGGCATACAGGTCGCGCGAGAATGCCGCGAGGCCAGCGCGCTGCGTCCTGCTGTCAGGCGATGCGACTAGCCGCGGGAGTTCGACCTTCCAGTGTCGGCGTTGACCCGCCGGCAGTTCATCGAGATGGCAGGCGGCCGCACGGAGCCGCGCCCGGATCTCGGCCGGCGACCACGTCGCGATGGCGACGAGCTTGGCCTCGTGAATCATTTCGAACGCGACGAGGTCAGCAGAGCCGCTCCACATGAACGCGTCCTTGACCCACTCCCACAGCGTCCGATCTCGCTTCGTTACGATCTTCGCCCGTGCCTCGCGCAGCATGCGTCGGGCGTGCTCGGCCGCTCGAGCAGCGTCGGGTTCTACCTCGGCGGCCGCGGGCAACTGCGCCTCAAGCTCCCGGATCTCGGCGTCGGTGTGATCGTGGACGCGCGGCGCGATCACCAGCCGCCGCGTCAGAATAACGCTCGAGCCGAAGATAAATACCAGTGCGAGGGCGATGATCTCTTCACTGCTCATGTCGCGATCATGCGCCTATACCGGGGTGGGGTCATCAGTTGATTGCGGCATCGTCCCTGCGCGAAAACACTGAGCGTCTTTCGATTCCGATCGGTCGTCCTTTGTCCAAGGTGACCAGCGCAGTGGCGTTGGCGGCCGCATCGCCGGAGCTGGCAGCTAGCCCCGGGGTCGTGATGCAGGCAACCGCGACCACGGCACGCGCGAACCGGCCGGATATCACATCCGTACTGAGCCGCGTAATGTCTGCGCTTCAATTCTTGGCTGCATCCTGCGACGACATCACGCGGCTCGGAGCCGGCTCCAATTGCTAATCAATATTCGCGCTCGCGATTAGCGGCCGCCAGGGGACCGTGCGGGATGCCAGCAACTACCCACCCGACCTGCACGGTTCTACGGACGACTCGCTGAGCCTACGGTGACACGCTGCTGGAAACGTAAACATGCAGTTGACGGCCCGTGGACCGAGGAGGGCCACGACTATGTTTGACACGCTTAAGCGCTGGTTGATCCACGATGCGCTGAACCATCTCTTCGCCGAGGCGCGAAGGCGTCCGCACGAGATGAGCTTTGATCCGGACGCCCAGCGGCTCGTCTGCGTCAGTGATCTGCACCGCGGCAAGCGCGACGGCGCGGACGACTTCCGTCGCAGCGAGCGCGTTTACAACGCGGCGCTCGCATGGTATTTCCGACGCGGGTATCACCTAGCCGTGCTCGGCGATGCCGAGGAGTTGTGGGAATGCAGTCCCGACGAGGTCTTGGCCCGCTACAAGCAGGCCGACGCGAAGGGTTACGCCCGCTCGCTCGCGCTCGAGGCGCGCTTCAACGAGCGTGATCGCTACCTGCGCGTGTACGGGAACCACGACCGCCTCTGGGCCTCCAAGCGGGCGCGTCGCAAGCTTGAGAGGCACCTCGGTAGCGTCGACGTCCGGGGAGCGATCGCGATCCGAGTCACGGGGTCCGCGGCCGAGATCGGAGGGGAGCCCGCGCCGGTGATCCTGCTGACCCACGGAGACGCCGGCACACTCGACAGCGCCGTTTTCGCTCCGATCTCCCGACTGTTCGTTCACTTTTGGGCCTTCTGGCAGAAGAAGATCGGCGCGCTTACGGGCGTGCCTGCCGATGACTGGGAGCTGCGGGATAACGCGGATCGCTGTGTCTACGACTGGGCCAACGGGCAGCGGCCGGGAGTTCTCCTCGTGACCGGCCACACGCACCGGCCCGTTTTCGCGACCCACACCCGGCCGCACGTCCCCGAGGGGGCGGAGATCGCCGCGCGCGAGCGCGATTTAGATCATCCTGATGACCTGAGTGCCGAAACGCTCGCGGCAGGCGAGTTCATCGTCGCCGAGATGCGCCGCCAGGCGATGCAGCGGCTGCCGTTCGCTCAGGAGCGGCCCTGCTACTTCAACACCGGCGCCTGCTGCTTCGGCGACGGCGACATCACCGCGATCGAGATCGCCGATGGGCAGATCAGGCTGATGCGTTGGGCGTGGCATCCTGACGGGCCGCATTGTGGCCAGATCCGCGCCGAGGTCCTTCAGAGCGCAGAGCTGAGCGACGTTCTCGCGCAGATCCTGAGGCCCACCGAGGCCGAAGCGACCGTCGATGAGCTGCCACTCCCGGGTCAGATCGAGGTGGTCCACGAAGGCGATCCGGCGGGGCCGCCGCGCAACCGGAAGCCAACCGCCGTTGCTGCCGGCGTGCTGGAGGTCAGCCCCACGAGCTGATCGTGGTTCGCCACGGCAACACGCCTTGAGCGATCGATCAGGCGAAGCACGGTCGTCCCGACGGAGAGGCGGGTCTGGCGTGGCGGCTAAGCGGCGTCCATTCCTCGTAACGCGCCGTCGGCAACGGATCGCCCGGTGGAGCATTCCGTAGTTCTCCGGATTGGCGTGCATGTTAATGCCGTTGTCCGTGTCGCTCCCGAGGCATACGTTGTTGCCGGACTGGGTCGCGGACCAGCGATCGGAGGGCGTATGTTTGTTCGGTATCGGGCACTTGGGGTGCCAACGTTGCTCACGGTGATCGCACTCGGCCTCGGGACCGGGTGCGGGTCAAGCTCGAGTACGACCGCAACGACCTCCACCGACACGTCATCGGCGACGACCTCGACAACGGAGACGACGACACCAACCGACACGACGTCGACGGATACCGCGTCGTCGGACACCTCGACATCCTCGTCGGAGACGACGACGTCCGAGTCAACCGCAACCGCCGCCGCGTCGGTCGCCGACCTCGATGCGGTCTGTAACCAGGCGCGGGACGCATACCACTCGACGGAGCCGTCACCCTCGAGCGGCGCGGACCCGCAGACGCTTCAAGTCAAAGCTACCGGGCTGCTCGCCGCGGCCGCCGAGAAGATCCGGGCCGCGGGCGCGACCGGTTTGGCCGACGCGCTCGACCGACAGGTCGAGGCAGGTAAGGCGCTGGCCGCCGCGTACAGCGAGGGCCGCGTCGGCAACAGCGAGTCCCAGGCACTTGATGAAGCCGGCAAGGCCACGGCCGCCGCGGCGCGGGAGGCGGGGTCCAGCGTATGCGAGAAGCTCGGAGGGCTGTGATGGTAAACGCAATGCAGCATCTCGAAGACCAGGGCGTCGTCGAGGAGCTGGCGCGGCAGGCCATCGGCGCCACAGCCCCGCAGGAGCTGCCCCTGTTCAACGCAACCGCGAAGGCGTACTTCGAGAACCCGCCAGGGTCAGTGGGCCGCGCGGCCGCGAAGGATGAGAAGCTCGGCTTTGGCGTTGTCGAGGCGGCGGCGTTCCTCACGCCCTACGTCCTCGAGGTGGCGAAGGCGGTGTTCCAGTACCTGCTCCGAGAGCTCGCAAGCGCGGCGGAGCAGGACGCGGCGCACAACATCGTGAAGCGTCTGAACAGGCTGCTCCACCGCGAGGCGTCGACGGACGAGCGGCTGACCGACGAGCAGCTCGCCCGCGTCCACGAAGTGGCACTCACTACGGCACAACGGCTCCACCTGCCCGCCGATCAGGCCGAGCTGCTCGCCACGTCGGTCGCCGGAACGCTCGCGGTCGGCTGATGCCCAGCTCGTCCCGCGACGACGAACCGCGCCTGAACCTGTTCGCCTTCCCCTCGGAGACCGGCGGACGCTTTCTCCTGCTCATCCTCTCCGGGACTGCGGCGGCGCTGTTCGCCTACAACTGGGTGTACTTCGGCATCACCAACTCAGCGCACGACGCCGCGATCTCGCTGCGCTGCGCCGCCGAGGCCGGACCGGTCGGCGCCGGCGCCGGCAACACTGCCGCGTACGCCGCGCGATCGTCTCGGTTCAGTGACTGCATCACCCAGGTGACGCATCCGAAGGGCCTCTTCATGCTCGCGTGTCTCGCGGCGCTGTTCCTGCTTGCTACCGCGCTCTACCTCGCCACACCATGGTGGAAGCTCAGACGCGGCGGCTGGCGTCCGCTCGATCCCGCCGACGCACCCGCGGTCGTCGACGAGCTCGCGCGCCTCGCCCACGCATCGGATTTGCGCCGTGAGCCGCGGTTCGTCTGGAACCCGCTCGACCCGGCCGCCACCGCGCTCGCCTTCGGTCGCCCGCGCCGCCATTACGTCGCGTTGCGTGGCGGCCTCGTGCTGATGTACTTCACCGATCCGGAGTTCTTCCGGTCGGTCGTGCTTCATGAGCTGGCCCACCTGCGCAACCGGGATGTGGACCGGACGTACTTCACGATGGCGTTCTGGTACGCATTCGTCATCGCTGCGCTCGTCCCGCTGGCGATCGCTCTCAGCGACGACTCGAGCGATGTCATCCTCAGCGTTGCCTGGCGCATGGCGGTGCTGAGCGGGCTCGTCTACCTGACGCGCAACGGGGTCCTGCGAACGCGCGAGATGTATGCCGACGCGCGAGCGGAGGCGAGTGGCGCGAGCGGCCTCCATCGGGTGCTCGCCGCCATGACGAACGTGCCGCGCCGACCGGTCCTCACCGTCCTTCGGCTGCACCCCGATCCGCGCACGCGCGCGGATGCGTTATCCGACCCCGATCGCCTCCTGAAGCGCCTCTCGATCCCTGCCGCCTTCGCGACCGGAATCGTGTTCCCTCTCGTCTTTCGCGAGCTGACGATGCTGATCGGGTTCTACGACACGAACCCGATGACGGTGAACTGGCTGGCTGCCCTCGGCATCGCGCCGTTCGTCGTCGCGGTCATGTGGCTTGCCGTCTGGAGAGCCGCTCAGGTCGCCGTCGTGCGCGGCGTCAGGCCGGCTGGCGTCTCGGCCGCGGGCCTAGCGCTCGGCGCCGGGGCGCTCATCGGAGAGGCGATCTCGTTTCAGGACATCGGCGTCGTCAGCGGCGACCTTACCGGGATCGTCGGGCTGGCCAGCCGATTGACCGGCATCGGGATCTCGCACGCGATCCTCAGCTCGTATCTCTTCGGCTGGGGCGTGCTCTGGGCGGTCGGCCTGATCGTCAGCATGGTCCTGCTCGTGCGCTGGATGACCTCGAGCGCGCTGCTGTGGCTGCGCCACGGCGGTGAGCGCGCGCCGCGGATCGCCGCCTGGTGCGGACTCGCCACCAGTGCGGCGGTGCTCACCGTCTGGACGGGCGTCTTCTTCCTGTTGCACGACTACGGCGCGCCGGTCTCGCGGATCATCGGGCCATCGACCCGGGCCGATGCGGCGCAGATCGCTGCCGCGTTCTGGATCGGCCCGTTCACCGTGTTCCGGTTCGTCGCTGATCCGATCGTGCAGTACGTCGAGGCACGGTGGCCGGTCCTTCCTGCCGCCGTCCTGGTGTGGCTGTTCCCCCTCGCCGCCGGCGTCGCAATCGACAAGGCGCGCACGGCGCCGCGCTGGCTGCTCGGCGATGCACGCGATCGCCCGCGCGTCGCGGCTCCCGCGGTGCACATCCGCCGCGTGCTCGCGATCGGCGGGGCGGTCGGCATCGCCGCCATCATCGCGATGCTCGCTCTGCGCGCCGGTGTTCACGCTTGGGTGCCGGTCGAGCGGCGCGGCTTCGACGAGTTCGTGCCCGCCTTCTATTACTGGAACGTGTACGCCTCGCTCGCCGCGCAGGTGCTCGCTGCGGTTCTCGCCGCGGCGCTGTGTTCCCACGCACGCGTACTCCACGGCCTCGCAGCCGCGTTCGTGGCCGGCGTCCTCGCCGACCTCGCGCTGATCTTCGGGCAGACGGTCGGAAGCTGCCTAGGGCCGCTCAGCCTCCATTCCGGCGCGAAGTGCCCGACGTTCGCCGGAACGGCATTCACCCGGCAGGTCTTCGAGCAGACGCTCATCAAGGGCGCCCTGCTCGCCATAGCCGCAGGCATCGCGGTCACCGGGATCGCCGCGGCGCAGGCGCGCCTGCGACGGCGCAACCGGCCGAGGCCGACGCCGCGCGCCCCCGCCGCGTGGCTTCACCCACGCCGCTGGCCGGGCGCCCGACCGTCGAAGACGTAGCGCTCGGCATCCGACGACGTGACGAGCCAAGGGGCAACCGCCAGCTCGCGGCGCGCCTGCTCGAGGCGGCCTCGGAACCTGTTATTGCGCGAAGTCCAGGAAGTCCAGCCCGCGCGTGATGCGTGGTGCGCGACCGTCGGACCGACCACCGTGGTTGAGGTGCTAAACGTCGCAACCCGTTGCCGCGCGACTTGTGATGCAGCAGGCAGTAATGGCACCTGAGCACGACCGTCTACGGCGTCGCAATGGAAACGCTGCGGAGGCGTGAACAACGTATGCAATGCCCCGTTAACCAGAAATTTGAGACGAAGGAGCAAAGGCTACTCGCCGACGTGCCTCGGTCGTGGTTACCGGCCGGCCGGACCACCCACCGTCAGCTGCGCGAGGAGCCTCGCTCCCGTGGGCGCGGGCCCTCCGGCGCACGAGAGGACGACGCGCGTGATCGCTCACGGCCTGCACCTGGCGCAACCCCGCCCATCGAAGTCATCCGCGCGGGCGCCGCTTGATGCGGAATCCGAGGGAAGTCGAAGGTGCGCCACGAGGCGCCATGCGAAAGGAGATGACGGACATCAAACATCTCGTCCGTGCCGGCTGGAATGCCGGTCCCGGTCCGATGCAGCGGCCCGGCGAAGCTGAGGGCAGCCAAGGCGCGGGATTGAGCGCCAGCGGCGAAAGCGCCCTGACAACGTGGCGGCCGGGCGGCACTGCCAGACGCCCGCGTGCGCGCAAGCAAGACCGAAAGGAAGAGCGAAAGCGATCTGGTGGTAGAAGCCTCTCGATTCCTTGAGCGACCCGAAACCTGGCGGATCTGGGTCGTCGACAGCAACGACGCCGCTCTCTTTGATGGCGGCGCGCTCCGCGCCTGGCTGTTTGACCTGGGCGTGGTGACCGGCGGGATGCTGCGAGTGCCCGCCGGATGGGCTGTAGGGGTAGAGCCAGCTTCCGACCCGGTCAAACCGGATCATGGTGAACGTGGGAAGCGCCCCGTGCGTGCCGGGCTGCTGGTGGCAGACCGGCAAGGCCCGATGCCGGCTGATGCGCGTGGGGCGTGGCGGAGTCCGCGTAGTAGTCCGAGCGCGGGAAAGCCGTCCACATGGCGAAGGCGGACAGCAGGGCCGCGGGGTGAGAAGTCGTTCGGGAGGTCGGGCGTGAATACGCCCGCGCCGATGCCGGTCCATGTGGCCGAGCAGCGGGTACTGGGATGGCAGACCAAGCTGCACCGATGGGCAGTCCAGGACGAGCAGCAGCGCGACGGGGAACTGAGCGGAATCGAGATCGACGACGGGAAGATCCGACTTGTGAAATGGCTGCGCTAGCGTCCAGCCGACGAGGAGACTCCCAGCGGCGAATCACTGCGAGGGATCCACCCCGGTCCCGACCGCGAGGAACTCGCATCGCTCGATCTGATCGACGTGCTCGAAGCCGTGCGACACGGGCGGCCGCTCCAGCCACCACAGGCCGTGCCCGTGTGTGCCGTTCGCCGAGCTGAGTTCGGCATTCCCAGCCGGCCTGAGGATCCACCTCGCCGCAGTCGCGCGAGCCCCTAATAGGGGACCACGATTAGGCATTGACACCGACCTTGGCTTTGTTGGTATTGCAGCACGATCCGGCGTCGGGCGACTGTTGGTTCACGCCTAAACGGGTCGCGGCGGCGGGGTAGCTCGTCTCGATGATCGGAAGCGGCAGCGCCGTGTCGGCCGCGGGCATCGCTGGTTTACCCGGCGGAGCAGGCACCAGCGGCGGTGGAGAGCGCGCTCTCCCAACTCGGTCGTCCATCAGAGCAGTGAGATGGTCTTCCGCTCGGGCTGTTCCGTGCAAAGGCGAAGCAGGAGCGGAGCTCCTCCTACCGGCAATTCTCGCGTCTCTGCCCGTGGCGACAGAGCTTCCATCGCCTGCAACGAGCCATCGCACCGCGAGCATAGTTCCACGGACATCGGGCGTCGCAAGGCGATCCTCGAACAGGTCGACCACTCGCAGGCCCAGCTCGCAACCGATTGTGTTGACTTGCTGCAGGTCCACCGCTTCGTTCGATTTCGTCGCGGCAGTAGGGACCAGCACCGTCGTCAGCCCTGGAGGGACCGGGTAGCTCGTCGACGCGGCTCAGCGGTTGCCGGCCCTTGATCGCTCCGCCCGATTACTGGTATCTATCTGAATCGAATGGAGCAGCGGTTCGCGCCCCGAAGCTCCGCCGCCCGGCGAGTCACGATCAGCACGTCGCACAGGCGGCCTGGATGAGGAACGCCACGCCGGCCTGCGGCATCGATTGGCAGCGGCCACACACGCTGCCAATCGGGGTGCCGCCGGAGGCGATCACCGATGCCGATCGCGTGCAGTACGCCCGTGGGCTGGCCGCCGGTGCCGACATCCCGCTCAGCACCTACGGACGCTACTTCACCGTCAGGCCCGAGTTCACGGCCGTGCGCAAGACGGCGAGCGGGCACATCCTGCCTGGCGACAGCGCCGCGGCGCCCATCGGCTCCACGCTCCCGGCCGCCGCCAGTGCCGTCGTCGACGGTCGGCCCTTCTCGCCGCAGCCGCCCGACCCCGGCACGCCCGCAGACGTCGAGGCCCAGCTGCAGCGCAAGGTGCCGTTCGACAGGACAAGCCGGAGTTTCGCGCCGCTGCCGATTCCGTTTCGCGATCTCGACTCGATCAGATTCTTCTTCGCCTCGCAGTCGGCGCCCCCATTCGCCGGCACGTTTGGGCTCGACGAGCGCGGTGTGCTGCCGGTCGGGACAACCCTTCCGGCTACCCTGCCGGGGACGCTCCTGGCCACACGGATGGACGGCGGGACTCGCCATATCGGCGAGCTCAACCGGCTGCTGCTGCGCGCGCCCGTCAGCGGCCGGTTCCGATTCGAACCCTATTACGTCTACTCGCAGCCGACGGCGACGACGTTCGAAGCGGTGGGGCCGAGCAACAGCGGCCGTCTGCTCGTCGAACAACCGGCGCTGAGCACACAACAACGGATCGAGAAGACGGACACCCAGGTCTTCAAGGCCCGCGTCTTCGCTTTCGAGCACGTCGATCGAACCGCCGTAGCGCCGCTGATCCACCACGTGCTCGTTCTGCAGCTGGCATTTGTCAAGGAGATGGTCACGGCGCACAACGCCGGGGCCACGGTCCGCGCGGCAATCCCCAACTCGAGCCCCGAGGTGCTCGGCTGGGTGCTCGACGCAGTCAACGGAATGCTGCGCGCCTGGACCGCCTACCTCTCCGTCCTGCGCTGGCGCGCGCAGGACGCAGCCGTCGCCGGAGCGATCCCGGCGGCGTGGCTCAGCGCGTTCCCGCCGCGTCCGTTGAAGCCCTCCGACGCAAAGCGGGTGACGGACGCCGTCGACGCTCTCGTCGCCCATGCCAACTGGGTCGAGTCACTCCTGTTCTTCAGCGAAAGCGTCCTCGCCCCGAAGCTCGCGGGCTTCACGTGGACCGAGATCCTGGCGCGCAACGGCCAGGACCCGGCAACCAAGCGCTTCCCGGTCACCAAGGACCAGCCCCCGTTCGCGCCAAGGGACAACGCGCTCGCCACCCAGCACCAGCGTCTGCGCCTGATCGAGGACCCCAACTGGCGGTGGGTGCCGTGCTTCGCAGGCTGCCCGATCGGCTTGGCGGGCTGCATATACGCCCCGACGGCACCGCTGCCGGGCTCCGTCGGCTTTCCCGCCGGCGGCCTGTCGACCTACGAGCTTGAAGTACTGCACGCCGCCGGCGAGGCGCACACCGCACTTGGGCTACCGCATCCAGTCGCCGGGGCTCCGCCGCACCCCGGCGAGGCGATGGACGTCTCGCCGTACACGGCGAACACCGTCGGCCATGCGTGCCTCTTCACCGCCCAGCGCAGCGGCAGCGACTCGCTTTACACGACCGTGGACTGGCTCGTCGAGCTCACGCGCGGCATCCACTTCAGCGAAGACGAGGCCGGGTTCCTCGATCTCTTCAAGCTCATGGATCCGGACACCGGTGGCGGCCACCCCGTGCTCGCCGCGCTGCGCGCAGACGACCACAATAGGGCGATCCATCTGCGCCGCCAGATGGACGCCCTGGAGGCGACCACCCTCGCCGCCGACTCGGCCGCGTGGTGGGCGCCCCGGGTTGGTTTCCCCAGTGTGACGCCGACGACGCCGTACCGCGCCGGGCGCACGCGTGTGCGTACGTTCACGGGGCTCCTGCGGTTCGACGATCTGAACCCGGTCGATCCGGCCTTGGCGAGGCCATCGGGCTTCGACACGTTCGACCTCGAGTCGGCCATGCTCGCCACCGGTCGGATGTCGGATCCGATCGACGGTCCGAACCGCCTGCCGCTGCCGGTGCTGCTGGCGATCATGGAACGGGAGGGCATCAAGCTGTTCGCGGCGATCAACCGCCACGTTCGGAACACGACCACCGCGGCGAGCACTCTGCGTTGGGAGGCCTACTACGAGGATACGGCTCGTGCCGCGTGGGCGGCCGGACTCGACGGCATGGGCCGTCAGGGCTGGTTCTTGTTCCCCTACGGGCTGGACGTCTTCGGCCGGCCGAAGACCGACGCTGGTGTCACGGCGACCGTGACGGCGATGAAGGACAGCGGCGTCCTGGCAGTCGCGGACGGCGAGGACGTCGCGCGCTACGTGCGCGAGCGGGTCTTCTCCCAGTGGGACGCTGCCGCCCCGCCCGCAGGTCCCGGCCGTCCGCACATCTGGAAGCGCTCGCGGCGGGTGCGTTGGGCAGGTCTGTCGCTGATGGCGGGCTTTTTCCGTCACATCGAGGCACAGATTCGCGCGGCGGTGCTCGCCGACAACCCGTTCAGCCAGCCACCGTGGCACCCCGATCCCGCGTGGTTCCCTGCCGCGTCAAGCCCGCCGGACCTGACCGGGAAGTCCCCCACGGACATCGCGTGGAAGGACTACATCAGCTACTTCGCGCTGATCTACGCCGGCTACAACACGGCGCCTGAGAACTGGCGGGCGCTGGTCAGGTCCGCCCAGGCCGATCACGCGAACGAGGCCTCTCCGCTCGGCCTACGTGACTTCTTCCTCTTCAGGCACAGCCGCGGCAACCAGGTGATCGACCACGTCGTCCGCTTCGCGGTGGGCCTGGACGCGTTTCTCCGACTCGACTCCATGTTGGGCAAGGCGCCGAAGGACTACCCCACGGCGACTCCCGACACGACCGCTCCCGCTGGGCGAGCCTGGGGCGTGTGATGGCGCGCGGCACGCTGGACGCCGTCGTCGTGCCCTGCGCCGAGGCGCTCGCCGTCCTTGGCGAACTTCTCGGCGTCGATGATGGCGGCGAGCTCCTTATGGATCTGGGCTACAAGGTTCCGCACGGCAGCGACCTCTCGGCGCTCCTCGCGCCGATGAGCGAGGCGACCGGCCACCTCGCCGACTCGCTGGCCAACGTGCTCGCCGCGTACGACGACGGCAGCTATGAGGACGACTCGTTCCTGCTCAAGCTCGGAGCGCTCGCCGACGCCGTCGTCAAGTTCGCGAACGCGGCGAGCGAGCTCGCCCAGCGTGCCGAGACGGTATTCGCCGGCGACGCGGACTTCCTGGCTCATGCGCCGATCTCTGAGCTTGGGCGGCGGCTCTTGGACTACCTCGTCGTCGATTATCTGCGGCGTGAGCGCCCGCGGATCGCGGCCACGCTCGAGCTGCTAGGCGTCGTCCACCAGAGCTTCGTCCCGGAGGGGGATCACAACCCGGACTTCTATCTCATCGCCGTGGAGTGGAAGCGGCTCCCCCGCTGGCTCGTGGATCCGAGCGGCGTGCTCGCCGACGAGTACGCCTGGGGCACGGCTGCGTTCGACGACGCGCTGCTGCTGGAGCGGTTGGGTGCGATGCTCTGGATGCTGGGGGTCCCGGCGACGTACCCCGAGCAGCCCGAGCCGGTCGATCCGACGGAGCCGCCGCCCGCCGTCCAGCTCGAGCTGCCGCTCTACGCCGCGACGATCGACGTGCCACCCGACGGTCTCACGGGCATCGCCGTCGGCACGCGCGTGCGCCGCGTCGAGAACCCCGCCGACGCGCAGGACGCCGGTTTAGGCATCGTGGCGTACGGCGCCGGCGCCGCGGAGACGGAGCTGCCGCTGCGCGAGGGTTGGGGGCTCACGTTGACGGCAGCGCTGTTGACCGAAGGACTGACGATCGCGCTGCATCCGAAGACAGGTCCGCGGCTGTCGGCCACCGGCAGCGTCAGTGGTACTGCCGGGATCGCGCTCGCGCGCCACGGCGACGTGCTGGGCCCCTTCGTCCTCCTCGGCGATGCCACAGCCACCCGCGTCGAGCTCGCGGAACTGTCGATCGGCATCGGCGCGGCATTCGACCCCGACGGCGATCCGGACGTCGGCGTCGAACTGCGCCTCGGCGATCTTGCTCTGGTAGTGGCGGCCGCTGAGGCCGACGGCTTCCTGAAGGCAGTGCTGCCCTCCGAGCCGCTGACGCTGTCACTCGATCTGGTGCTCGGCATGAGCCACAAACGCGGCCTCTACTTCGCGGGAGGCAGCGAACTCGAGTACACATTCAGCCTCAACGAGCGCACGGGGCCGCTGTTCGTCGACAGCGTCAAGTTGGCGCTCGGGCTCGAGGAGGAGTCGCTATCGCTCCAGGTCACGGCCACGGGCGGCCTGGAACTCGGTCCGCTCGCCGCGATGGTGCAGGGCATCGGCCTCGACACCGAACTAGTGCTCGGGTCCCCGGGCAACCTCGGCGTAGCCGCACTGTCGATTGGCTTCAAGCCCCCCGACGGCATCCGTCTCACACTCAGCGCCGGTCCGGTTGGCGGAGGAGGCCAACTGGTTCTCGGGCGCGGGTTCTACGCAGGCGAGCTGACGCTCACGCTCGAGAAGTTCGTCTTGCGCGCGGCCGGTATCCTGGCCACCCGTACGCCCGGCGGCGACGCTCTGCCCGCCCCCGGGTGGTCACTCATGGCTGTGATCTCCGGAGAGTTTCCGCCGATCCAGCTGGGCTTGGGCTTCACGCTGAACGGCCTGGGCGGCGTGCTTGGCCTGCACCGGACGGCCGCGGTGCCGGCGTTGCGGGTCGCAGCCCGGACTGGAGTCCTCGGCGATCTGTTGTTCGGCGGAACGGGGCCTGACAACGCGCTCGAGCGCGTGGCCAGCCTGGCTGAGTTGTTCCCGATCAGCGTGGGGCGGCACGTGTTCGGGCCGACCGCCAAGATCGCGTGGGGCCCTGGGGCGGCTACGTTGCTCACCATCGACGTTGCGCTGCTGTTCGAGCTGCCGGCGCCGCTGCGGCTGCTCGTGATGGGGCGTCTGCGGATGGCGTTGCCGCGGCCATCGGACGCGATCGTGGCGATCAACATGGACGTGTTCGGCGTCATCGACTTCGAGGCGCGCGAGGCGTCCGTGGACGCGCGGCTGTTCGATTCACAGATCGCCGGGTTCACTCTGACGGGGGAGATGGCTATGCGCGTGCGTTGGGGTGAGGAGCCCACGTTCGCGCTTTCGATCGGCGGTTTTCACCCTCGTTTCGCGCCTCCGGCGGGCTTTCCGGACCTGCGCCGGCTGGCGCTCAGCCTGGCGGAGAAGCCGAATCTTCGGCTGCGCCTGGAGGGCTACCTCGCGCTCACCACGGCCACTGTGCAGTTCGGAGCGAGGCTGGAGCTGTTCGCGCGCGCCGGCGGCTTCACGGTCGAGGGGTTGCTGTACTTCGACGCGCTTGTGCAGTTCGCCCCGCGGTTCGGGTTCATGGTCGACATGGGAGCCGCGATCGCGATCAAGTATCGCTCCTGGGAGTTGCTCAGCGTCCGGCTGGAGCTGTCGCTGGCGGGTACGAACCCATGGCACGCGCGTGGCGTTGCTCGCTTCCGCATCCTGTTCATCGAGATCTCCGGAGAGTTCGACGAGCAGTGGGGTTCGGAGGAGATTCCGCCACCTCCGCCGCCGGTCAACGTTGGCAAGTTGCTCCGCGACGCGCTCAAGGAGAGGAGCGCATGGAACGTCGAGCTGCCGCCGGCCACTGGAGCTTTCGTGGCGCTGCGGGCGGGCGCCAACGCGGTGGATGGTCTGCTTGCGCATCCGCTGGGGACCGTGGCGTTCGTGGAACGGGTGGTTCCGCTCGGAGTGTCGATCTCCCGTTTCGGGAACGCGACGTTGGCGGGTGGGGGCGGCCGTGTGTTCGTGGTGAAGCGCGTCTCGTACGGGACGGTGACGGCGGCGGCGCGCACCAGCGAACCGGTGTATGAGCAGTTCGCGCTGGGCGACTTCGTCGACCTCACCGACGAGCAACGGCTTTCGGGGCCGGCGTTCGTTCGCTGTGAGGCGGGGCGGCGGTTCGGCCTTGCGCGCGGTGAGGCCCGTGACCGCGGCTCGCTCGCCACGACGCCCATGGTGCGGGAGTACGCGACTAAGTATGCCGGCGAGGAAGACGCCGCCATCTCGCCCGCGGTCGGCGCGTCGGCGGCGGCCGCGCGCATATCAGGCGCCGTCCGCTCGCGCGAGCGTGAAGGTCAGGCGGCGCCAGCGCCCACAGGGCGCCCGACGCCGAGAGGCCTGACCATCGTCGTCCCGGACCGTCGCTACGCGGCCGGGGCCGTGAGCGGAACGTACGCCGAGGCGGTGGTGGCCGCGGGTCGGTCAGATCGGCGCGTTCACGTCGTGACGGCATGAGCGCGCTGGTCTTCCTCTCGTGGCTGCAAGGCGGGCTGACTGCCGGGCTGTCCGCGGCCGGGACGGCTGGGAAGGTGGAGCTGAGCGTGGAGATCGAGGCTCGCGACGCGGCCGGCGCGGTGGTCCCGGGCGACGAGGGACCGCTTCTCGCGGCGGTTCAGGCGCGCCTGTACGGCTCGGGCGACGTGACGGGGCTCGATCACGCTCAGCTCTTGCGTACCGAGCCGCCCGATGGCAGCGACGCCGTGGACCCGACGTTCTTTGCGTACGTGGAGTTTCGCGCCCCGGAGCTGCCGTGGCTGTTCACGCCCGTGGTGCCGAAGGACAACCGCTTGGCGCCGTGGCTCGCGTTGGTGGTCACCGGGATCGCTCCGGAGCATGCGTCGGACGGGTTGGCGGTCCTGACCGTGCCGCCCGCCGAGCCTTTGCCGGACCTGGCGACGAACTGGGCGTGGGCGCACGTGCAGGTCGCAGTCCCTGGTGCCCAGCTCATGCAGTCTGCCGTGGATGACGCGCTCGCGGCCGCCGGCGGCGATACGTGCTCGCGGCTGCTATGCCCGCGGCGGCTGGCCGCCAACACACGCTATTACGCCTGTGTGGTGCCGGCGTTCGCCGGCGGCCGCGACGCCGGCCTCGGGCTTGACCCGAGCGACCCGCACAGCACGGCGCCGGCATGGGAGCAGCAGCGAGAGGGTGATGTGCGGCTGCCCGTCTACCACTCCTGGTCCTTTCAGACCGGGAGCGGAGGGAGCTTCGAGAAGCTCGCGGTCGCGCTGGACCCGCAGCAGCTGGCTATGGGTGTCGGGTTGAGGGCGATGGACATCGGGCATGCCGCACCGGGGTTGGAGACCCCCACCGCGGTACTGGACCTCGAGGGCGCGCTGCGTGCGCCCAGGACGGTGCCGCGTGATTGGGTCGGACGCGCCGAGTTCCAGGCCCGCCTTCATACGGCGCTCGCGCCGTCGCCGAAACGGGTTGCGCCACCGCTCTACGGCGCTGCGTGTGCGCATGTGAAGGGGCCCCCGGGGGCTGACGGCTCCCCGCGCTGGCTGGCCGAGCTCAACTACGACCCTCGCAATCGCGCGGCGGCCGGCTTCGGCGCCGAGGTCGTCCGGCGAGAGCAAGAGAAGCTCGTCGCCGAGGCGTTCGAGCAGCTGCACCTCGCGGCCGCGAACGACGCGATCGCGAACCTGCAGGTCGCGCACCCGACCCAGACCGCCATCCGACGGAAATGTCTGCCGGGCGACCATGAGCTCGGCCCGCGGGCCGCCGTGACGATCACACGGCCCGTGCTGCGCGGCGCGAGCGCAGATCCCGTCGAGGCGCTTGTGACGACCCGCACGGTGCGGCGGCTCAGCCGCCCGACGGGGCCGCTCGAGGCGCGCCGGCGGACACGGACGGATGGCGCGCCGCTGCCCACCGTCCCCGAGCAACTCCCTCTGCCCATCGGCCCGCGGGAGCCGCCGCACGGCATGGTCACCCTTCCCGGATTGCTGCGTTCGAGTCCGTCGCTGAGCGAGGTCCTCGAGCGTGCCGATCCCGCCCGTCCGGCCTCCGCCCGGGAGATCCCGCTTGGGATGCTGTCCAATTGGGTTACCGCGACGACGCACCACTACGGGCCGGCGTGGCTGCACCTCGCAGTCGCGTCGGTCGGATTCCTCGGCGAACGCAGCTACGTGGCCGGCGGCACCGCCGCCACGCGGGCGCCGATCGGGTATCGGATCTTCAAGACGCCGGTGGCGGTCACCGACTTCGATGGCGACGGTCGGCCGGACCTCGTGCTGTTGATCATCGCGAACTCGGGCCTCCCGGAGCAGGGCTCGCCGTGTCGTGCCTGGATCGTCACATACCACAGCCTGCGCTACGACGGCACGGCGATCGGCTCCTGGGTCAGGGACGTGCCCGGCGACCTCGGTACACCCATTGTCGATGCGGCTGCCGTCGCGGCTGCGGATCTTGACCGCGACGGGCTGCGTAGGGACGTGGTGATGCTGCACGCCGTCGGCGCGCGGGTGGCCTTCCGGATCGCGTCCGGGTGGGCGTGGGTCGGCGGGTTCCAGGCCTTCTCGGCCTTCCGGGAGTTGCCGGGTGTCACCGCGAAGCCGGCCGCGCTCGGCGCGTTCGCCGGCGATATCGACGGGGATGGCAAGGTCGATCTCGTGGTCGCGGCACTGCTCGAGGAGACCGCCGACACGGACCGCCTGGCCTGCTGGTTCGGCGCCGATCTGGCCGCCGATGGGGTGCTGCGCGGTGGCTGGATCGGGCCGGTCGTACTCCGGACGGGCCTGCCTCGGTCGCACCGCGGGGCGATCACGTTCGCGGACGCTGGCGGGCGGCGTGGCCTGGACCTGTTCATGCCCGGCGCGATCGCGTGGGACGTTTCGCCGGCCGGGGCACGCCGCTGGTCCACCGACGAGGCCCACGGGTCGACGGGCGGCGGCTTGTACCCGGTCATTGACTACGGCAGTGCGTTCGCCGACCTTCCCGCTCCCGGCGCGCCAAGCCCGCGACAAGCGATGTTCGAGCGCTGCGCGATCGCCGTCCGGGAATCCTGCGCCGCGCTCTCCCGCATCCCGCCCGCACCCACGCAACCGGCGCCCCGCTCAAACGTTGCTTCCGGCGGCACGCCGCAGGCCGCGCATGCGCTCAACCCCGACGCACTCTCCAAGCGGCGTCTGCGCCGCATGAAGGTGCGCGGTGACGGCGACGGCGCGCTCATGTCCCTCTGGCAGGCGTTCGACCACGATGTCGCGCCGGGGTTCGTGCTCGCCGCTCCGCGGTTCGACCAGCCGATGTACGAGGCGCTGCGCGACCTCGACGCCGAGCTGCTCCTCCCCGGGCTGACGAGCGTCGCGGCAGAGTCGGTATCGATCGCGGAGACCAATCCGGTCTTCATCGAGGCGTTCATGGTCGGCCTGACGCACGAGATGGGACGCGAGCTGCTGTGGCGGCGGTTCACGACCGATCCGAGCGCCACGTATTTCCAGCGCTTCTGGGCCGCCAGCGGCCCGACGCAGCCGCCGGAATTCGATCCCATCGCCGAGTGGCCGGCGGACCGCCCGCTTGGCGGGGTTCGGGGCCCCGGCCGCGCAGCCGCCGGGGCCGGGACGGGCGCGCTGGTCCTCGTGTTGCGCGGCCAGCTACTGCAGCGCTTTCCCTCCGTGCGAATCACCGCGCAGCGCGCCCTCGCCGTCAACGGCGTGCCCCGGCTCGACCCGGCCGCGCCGGTGCTCGCGCCGATCTTCGACGCCATCGCACCGCCCGACGTCGCCTTCTTCGGCTTCGACCTGACCATCGACGATGCGCTCGGGAGCACCGAGCAGTACCCCCACGGCGTCTTCCTGCTCCTCGAGGAAGCGCCGAGCGCACCCCGCTTCGGCCTCGACGACATCGACGAGCGCGACTGGACGGACACACCACCGCCATTGCGTCAGTGGAGTGACCTACGCTGGAGCCAGTTACGGAAGAGCCGCTCGGCGGTGGACGCGCTCGCCCACCTTACCCTGGACGACGAGACGGCCCTCGAGCTCAAGCGGCGCGCCACCGCGGAGCCCACGACCTGGCCCTCACTACCCGTGGTCGCGCCGGAGGATCCCGTCCCGGTCAACGCTCATTCCGTCGTGTGGGCACAAGACGCGGCGGCGCTCGCGCACATCACCTACCGCGCACCCATCCGCCTCGCCATCCACGCGTCTCGCATGATCCACCCAGAGGAAGCGGCCGAGGCGAGCCGGCTTGCCGCCCGGTCCGGGGAACCGCTCGTGCCCGAGCCGCCGACCCCGGAACAGTCGGCGTGGCTCGCCGCTCGCGGCGCAGCACGGTCAGTCAGCGACCCGGTGTTCCGGGACACACCGCGCCCACCAGGCATTCGATGAGTCCCCTCCCCGAAACAGCCTGGCCGCTGCGCGCCGACGTCCCGATCGCCCTTTTGCCCGTGCGACTGGAAACGCGCTTTGCGTGGAACCCGACGACGAGCGCGCCACGTGCGGCCGGCGACCCGAGGAGCCTGTACACCGATTTCGACTGTCCGACACGCCGAGTCGTCTACCGCAGCGGCGACGGCCACATCCATGAGCTGCGCTTTCCGGCGGGCGAGGCCTGGTCCGACAGCGACCTCACCGCGCTCGCGGGCGCGCCCCCTGCCGCCGGCGACCCGATGGGCTACTACACCGATTTCGACGGCCCGGCGGTGCGCGTCGTCTACCGCGGCACCGACAGCCACATACACGAGCTCTGGTACCGCCCCGGCACCCCCTGGTCACGCGGCGACCTCACCGCGCTCGCCGCCGCACCCCCTGCCGCCGGCGACCCGATGGGCTACTACACCGATTTCGACGGCCCCGCCCCCCGCGTCGTCTACCGCGGCACCGACAGCCACATACACGAGCTCTGGTACCGCCCCGGCACCCCCTGGTCACGCGGCGACCTCACCGCGCTCGCCGCCGCACCCCCTGCCGCCGGCGACCCGATGGGCTACTACACCGAATTCGACGGCCCCGCCCCCCGCGTCGTCTACCGCGGCACCGACAGCCACATACACGAGCTCTGGTACCGCCCCGGCACCCCCTGGTCACGCGGCGACCTCACCGCGCTCGCCGCCGCACCCCCTGCCGCCGGCGACCCGATGGGCTACTACACCGATTTCGACGGCTTCGCCCCCCGCGTCGTCTACCGCGGCACCGACAGCCACATACACGAGCTCTGGTACCGCCCCGGCACCCCCTGGTCACGCGGCGACCTCACCGCGCTCGCCGCCGCACCCCCTGCCGCCGGCGACCCGATGGGCTACTACACCGATTTCGACGGCCCCGCCCCCCGCGTCGTCTACCGCGGCACCGACAGCCACATACACGAGCTCTGGTACCGCCCCGGCACCCCCTGGTCACGCGGCGACCTCACCGCGCTCGCCGCCGCACCCCCTGCCGCCGGCGACCCGATGGGCTACTACACCGATTTCGACGGCCCCGCCCCCCGCGTGGTCTACCGCGGCACCGACAGCCACATACACGAAGTGTCCTACGGATCCGGAAGGCCGTGGACACGGCAGCCCCTGGGCTTGGCCACCCCGCGTTTGCGTGCCCGGGTCTATCCAGACCAGGTCCACATCGACGCGCACGACGCGTCGCTGTCGAAGGTGGAACGGCAATGGGGGGCCGCGTACTGGAACGCGCTCGCGGCACCCGATGCGGACGAGGACGCGCGGCGCGCGGCGTGGGATCAGCTCGCGCAACGCCTTGGTGCGCGGCGCGCCGGTTGGGTGGCGCGCGTCATGCGGCCGCCGACGCAAGCGCCCCCGGACGGCGAGAGCGAGCTCCGAACCGATCGAGCGTGGCAGCAGACGGCGGTCGCGCGCGGACTGCCGCGGCAGTGGTACGTCACCGGGTCCGTCAGCGGGCGTCGGTCTGACGGCGAGGTGACCGAGGCGTTCGCGCTGTCGCTGCCGCCCGTCCCGACGGCCCGGCGCCCGCTTCCGATCGGCATCGACCCCGGCTCGGACACGACCGAGACGACTGGGCTGCCACAGTCGCTCTTGTGGCTCACGGACTACGACGTCGCTCGTCAGCAGGGCATGGCCTTCGACATCCCGCTCCCCGAGATCGCGCGGGAGCTCGACGATCTCCGCGTGGACAGGCTGCTGGTGTTCGGCGTCGACGTGGGGAGCGACGCTGACGCGGGCGCGGGCGCGCTTCGGGATCTGCTCGAAGCCCATCACCACACCGACGGACTCGCCTTCGTCGCGCCCGGCACTCCGACGAACAACACCGAAACGGCCGCCTCCGGCTCGGACTCCCGGTCGATACCCACGAGCACCGAGATGACGGCGCCCGACGATTTTCCTGTAGAGGAGGACACGACGCGCGCGGGCCTGCTGTTGGGCGCGCTGGGACTCGGGCGTGCGGCCAGCGATGCCCTGGTCCGTGAGCGCGCCGGCGATGCGACGGGTACTCGGTCCGTCGTGCTCGGCGCGCGTGGAGGAGCGGCCGACGACGAGACGGCGGCGCGCGCGATGAACACCGCGCTGTGGCCGCTCACATGGGGCTACTTCGCCTGGCATTTCCTGACGCCCACGCTGAACGACGAGGACGTCGCCTGGGCGCGACAGCACTTCATCGACCACGTGCGCGCCGGCGGCCCGCTGCCCGCCTTGCGGATCGGCAGCCAACCGTACGGCGTGCTCCCGGTCACGCCGCTGCGAAGCGCGGTCGACGACGACCTGCGCGAAAGTAAGCTCGTCCAGCTGCTGCAACGGGCGCTCCAGCAGGTCTGGCGCCCCGCGGTCGCGCGGGTGCCGACCGTACGCACGCTGGCCGGTACGACGCCCGAGCTCCTGCTTCGCATCCTCAGCCAGTCGGCCTACTCCGTGGAGTGGGCCGGGCGCCCGATGCTCGGGCGCGAGCAACTGGAGTACGTCTGGCGCCTGACCGAAGATCGAGTCCATCTCGCCGAGGCGTCCGCGGACGTGCTGCTCACCGCGCTCGGCGCGCTCGGCATCCCTTCGGACGTGCGTATCGCGCGCGTCGCGTTCCTCCCCGAGGCGTTCGACATCGACGGTTCGCTCGATGCCGCTCCAGAGGACCTGGACGCCTGCCTGAACTGGCTGCGCAGGCACCTTCCCGGCTCGGCATGGATCGACCCGTCCCCTTGGGAGGCGCTGCGCGATGAGGTCGGTCTGCGTGCGCTGCTCGGTCATCGCCCTCCGCTGCTGCACCGACTGCTCCGACACGCCGCGCTCGTCGAGCTCGCCATGGCCGCCTTCGCCCGCCCGGAGGCCGCCGAGCTCGTGCCGACCGACCCAGATCAACCGGCGGGCTTGGAGCGAGAACCGGAACTCGTCAACGTCCGCCCCGGCGCCACCATGACGATCTGGCGTCTGCTCGCCCAGTCCGCGCCCGGCGGTGGCACGATCGGCCGCGCTCTGCACGATTCGCCGCCCGCGAGCCTGCGCGACTTCTCCGCAAGCACGGCTCAGATCGCCGAGCTGCCTGCGGCCACCACGGCCAGGCTCGCCGCCCAGACGCTCGACCTCGCATCTCACCGCCTCGACGCCTGGGTGACCTCGGTTGCCTGGCGGCGACTGCTGCGGCGACGGGCCGCGGCGGCGCCCGCCGGGACCCACCTCGGCGCCTACGCATGGGTGGAGCACCTGCGTCCGGCGAGCGGTCCCGGCCATCACGGCTATCTGCACGCGCCCAGCCAGAGCCAGGCGGCCACAGCCGCCGTCCTTCAGGCGGCGCACCTCGCGGCGCTGGAACGCCACGATGGCACGGGCAGCCTCGACATCGACCTATCCTCCGGTCGCGTCCGGCGCGCGCTGTGGCTGCTCGACGGCCTGCGCCGCGGTCTGCCGTTCGGCGCGCTGCTCGGCCACCGCTTCGAGCGACGACTCCAAGACGCCGGCCTCGGCTGGCTGATAGATCAATTCCGTGTGCGCGCGTCGCTCGAGGGAACCGTGCTCACGCCGGACGGCCCAGGAGGCAAGGCGCCGATCAGCGAGCGAGTGACCGACGGCCTCGCGCTGCACACCAGCTGGTGCACCGACTGCGGGCAGCGCACGCTCAACCTCGCCACGCTCGACATCCCACCGCAGGAGCGCGCGACCGTGGAGCCGATCCTGGAGGCAGCGCTGGACATGCTTCATGACCTGATCGACGCGGTCGGCGATGCGCTGATGGCGGAGACGGTCCACCATGTGGTGTCCGGGACGCCGCTGCGTGCCGGCGCTGCCGCGGACGTACTCAGCGGCGACGCGTCGCCGCCGGATGGCCTCGACTTTCTGCGCACGCCACGCAGCGGCACCGCCATCGTTCACCGGCTCGCGTTCGCCACCTCGACCCCTTGGCCGGTCGTCAGGGGACCGTGGCCGGCGGGCTGGCCAGAATCGACGCCGGAGCAACCACCCGCGGCCGCCGAATCATGGCCAGCGCTGGACCGTTTCGAAGCGCGTGCGTTCGCCGAGCCCACGCTGAACGCGCTCGCAGCGGACCTTCTGCCCGCGCCGTCGCAGGTGCGGTGTGGCCTCGTATGGGGGGACGGTGCGCCCGCAGACGCCCCGCCGACGCTCCCGCTATCCGTTCTGCCGTTGTCGCCGCTCGACTATGTCGATCTCGCGCAGCGCGACGCCGCGCTCCCGCCAGAATCCTCGGAGCTTGGACAGCGCTTGCTGGCGCAGGTCAGCGATCCTGCGGATGCGCTTGCGGGCCTTGACTTCTCGCGCCGAGCGACCTGGGCCGCTGACGTCCTCAGCGTGAACGAGTTCCTCGAGGCAGCGCGGACCGTGGCGGCGCTGTTGCTGCGGAGCCGCGCCCTCGAGCCGGCCGACCTCCAGCGTCCCGGCGAGCCTCCGAACGCGGCCGTCGACGTGGACGAGCTGCACGGCCGCGCGACCGCCGCCGTCGCGAGGCTCGACGAGACGATCGACGCGCTCACGCAGGCCCCGGCCTCACGGACGGCCCTCGCGCTGGCCGCCGGCCTTGCCGTGCCGGACAGCTACCCGTCCGCGGGATTGGACGCCGCGGCAGTCGCTGAGCGCGGCGCGCGGACGCTCGCCGAGCTGCGACGGCGCCGGCAGCACGTTCTAGCAACCGTCACCGACGGGTCACACGACGCCATCGCTGCCGTGAGCGCCATCCAGGCGGTCTTCGGCGCCGACGCAGACACCGGTCGCCACTTTCCCGTCTTGCCGCGATTCGCCTGCGCGGATGCCGACGCGCTCGCGGAACTGGCACGCGCCAGCAAAGCTCTCCAGGGCGGTGACGATCTCGTCGCAGCCCGGTGGCTGCACCAGGTCGCCCGCGTGCAGGACGGCGTGCGCCAGCTCGTCGACGCGAACGTGGCCCGCCAGGCCCTGCTCCCCGAACGGGTGCCGCCCCTTGCCGTGCTGCAACTATCGGGGCCGTCCGACCGCTGGATCGGGCTGCCTCAGCCGGCCCCGCTTCCCGCGGGCGGTGTGTCGGTCGTGCTCCAGACACCGATCGGCACGCTCGCCCAGGATCTGTTCCAAACGCCCCTGGGCGGAGCGCGGCCGCCGGCACTGTCCGGCGTCCTGATCGCGGACTGGGTCGAGGTGATCCCGAGCGCATCGCAGACGACCGGCATCGCTGTGCGCGCCGACACGCCGAACGCGTGCGCTCCCCAGGCCATCCTGCTGGCTGTCGGATCCGGAGGACCGTGGAGTCCACGAGCGCTCCAGGAACTCCTCGAGGACACCATCGACCTCGTTCACATCCGTGCCGCCGACCCCGAGCAGCTTCGCGACGTCGGCCAGCTCCTGCCGGCAATCCTCTGCGCCTTCAACGCACAGGGACACACGGTCTCCACCGACTTCCTCGGCGATGACTGAACGGGGCGATCTCCCTTCGGTCACGACCTGGACGAGGATCGAGCCTCGATGCACGAGCGCCGACCCCACGCGCTGGAAGCACGTCGCGGAGGCACAGCTCGAGGCACGGATCGAAGATCCACTCTGGCTCCTGGCTCGCCAGTGGCAGCTCGGAGAGCTCGACGGCGAGGACGCCGGCACGCCGATCCAAGCCGAACTGCGCGCCGCGACGGTCTCGCTCACGCACTACCGCCTCGGCGACGCGCCCCAGACCGCCGAGCTACGGGATGCCAAAGGAAACATCCTGCCGCTCGAGCCACTCGTCGAGCGCGAGCCGCTCATCGGCATCGCAGGCGACGCCGCGACCGAACTGCGGCTCGCCGCCGAGCTCGGACTCCATCTCCTATGGTTGCTTGACCGCGCGCTCCACGCCGCGCCGGATGAGCGGCGCGTCGCCTATCGCGCCAGCTATCTCGAGCGATTCCCCATCGGAGCACCGGACCCGGTCGATGGTGACGAGGACGCTCGGCGCTTCGCGACGATCATCGCGGGCCGCGCCCCGAACGGACATACGCTGTCCCGCAGACTGGCGTCCCCCGCCGGTCTGCTAGACGAGCTCGGCATCCACGCCGAGGATCGCGCCGCGGTCACCGCGGTGCATGACGAGTGGCTCGCCTGGGTGGCCAACTTCGTATCCGTGCCCCCGCCGGGAGCGCAGTCCGCCTGGGACTCCAGTCGCCTCGAGTACCGGTTCGAAGCGTCGGCGGTCGTCGGGGGTCGCACCACGCACCTCATCCGCGCTCCCGAGCACCTCGGCGAGCTCGATTGGCACAGCTTCGACATAGCGGCGCTCGCCGCCACACCGGCGGCCGGCCCCACTGAAACGCGCCTCCTTGCCGAGCTGGCGTATCCGGGCATGCCGAACCGACGCTTCTGGGAGTTCGAGGACGCCCGCGTCGACTTCGGCCAGCTCACCGCCGCGCCCGGCGATGTCGCCCGCCTCCTCGTGACGGGCTTCGCGGTCGACTACGGCAACGACTGGTACCTGCTCCCACTCACGATGCCGATCGGCACGCTGTGCACCATCGAGCGACTTGTTGTACGCACGACATTCGGCGAGAACATCCTGGCAGCCCCTTTCCGACGCTCACCCGAGGAAGGAGGCGTCAGGGTGTTCGAGCTGACCGGCGTGCCCTCGCCCGCGCCGCCGTTGCTCGTGCCCCCGATCGGCATTACCGACCGCATCTCCGGCCAGCCCCTCGAGGAGGTCCAGTTCCTCCGCGACGAGCTCGCCAACGTCGGCCTCGCCATCGAACGCATCATCCCCGGACCGACGGGCCAACCCATCCTGCCCACCATCGTCCCCGACGACTCCGGGCCCGAACAGGATTTGGCCGCCGACCTCGTCTACCGGCTCCGCCGCGACCCGCCGCCCGGTTGGATCCCTCTCGTACCGCGATCCGACGGCCGCCGGCTCCTCCTCGACGTGATCGGGCGGGGACGCGGCCGAATCCTGCGCGAGACCGAGGCGCTCCAGGAGGAAGAGCTGGGCCTGGAAGGCTTCACGCTCACGCGTCGCTTCGAGCGCACACGCTGGACGGATGGCTCGACGTGGCTGTGGATCGGCCGGTCCAAGCGCCCCGGCGCGCGGGCAGCCTCGGGCGGCCTGCGCTTCGACATCGTCGAGCACACGGCCGACTGAGCCCAGGTGGCGGCCCCGCGGGCCCGGGCAACTGCGTGTTCACCGGCGCCGCAGGGCACCCGCCGCCACGACACCGCCCGGGGCCACCGGCGCTCCGGCCGTTCCGCAAGGAATCAGTCGAAACGGGGAACGCCCGGACTCCATCCCGACCGCGAAGTGATTATCCGCAGTGTTCAGGCGCCAGCCACCGAGGCTCGCACCGTTCGGCGCCGTCGTGACGGGGAGGAGGCCGCCGTCGGAAACGTCAATCACCGCAAGCCCCCAAGCACTCGAGACGAGCAATTGCGCTCCGCCGTCGCCGTCGAGACGTGCGGCGATCTCGACGCGATCCCGTGCAGTGGCCACCGACGAGGCCCCAACCCGTGTGCCGTTCGCCGCCATCACCACCGGACTCAGCGCCCCGCCGGACAGCTTGAGCAGCCCGATCCCCCACGGACTCGTCACCAACAACTCCGCCCGCCCATCGCCATCGAAATCACCCACCGGCCCGAACCGGTTGTCGAGCGTGTTCAGCAGCCACCCACCGAACCGTGTCCCGTTCGCCGCCATCACCACCGGACTCAGCGCCCCGCCGGACAGCTTGAGCAGCCCGATCCCCCACGGACTCGTCACCAACAACTCCGCCCGCCCATCGCCATCGAAATCAGAGAAGCTCATGAATGCCGAGACCTTCGATCTCCACCGCGCGGCCAGAGGCGTGGTCGCCGCCGTCGGTAGCTCCCACGTCTCCCCACGCCGCCCACGATCGCACACCCCGCCGATCGAGTCCACTCCGCGCGGTGCACGGCCGCCACTTCGGCGGCCTCAGACTTGCGCGCTGGCCGAGACTCGCCCGGTCGATCGCGCTAGCCTTGGCCACCCCTGCGACCCCGACGACGCACCGGCACGTCGCTCCCGATTCGCGCATTGGCTGCGCCTCTCGCCACGCCGCGGGACGGGGAGGACGCTCGGTGTCGACCACCAGCGTGCTCCCAATCCTGCTGCCGTGAAGGGCGCGCCACCGGCGAGGTGCGTCTGACTCATCACGCCGTTCCCCCCCTTCCCCGCAGACGGATCGCGAGCGTGATCGGACTCGTGGCCGTCTAGCTCACACGCATCTGTCGGCCACGGTGACTCAGCCGCCAGCGCTGTTCGCCGTCGGTGTCCTCGCTGGCCTGGTGTTCGACCCAGCCGCGGTCCAGCAGCTGCCGCAGACCCTGGTGCAGGCTGTCGGTCGGGAACTCGCGCCCACCGGCGAGCGTGAGCGCGCGCGCGATCACCGCTTCCGGGATCCAGCCGAAGTGGCTGATCCGCCAGAGCTCCTCGAGCAGCGTCCGTTCCTCCAGCAGCCTCGCGGTCGTGCGTCCCGGGTCTACAAGCGGCGCATCGCCGCGTCTGCGCGGCCGAATCGCGACCAGATAGTCCTCCTCCGTGAGTTGGATCGTCGAACTCTCGACTGGCTTACCCACTGGCATAGCACGTGATTCGTCGCACAAGACCCTACTCCTGTCCGCGGGCGCGCACCAACCGGATACGCGATCCAGCACGACCCTGGGCTGGCGAATCAACTGCTGTGCCCGGTACCACCATCGCCTCCGCCGCACCGAGGTTCTCGACGGGGTTTCCCAACGGCTCCATGTGCATCGGCGGCGACTTCTGGCCACGACGATGGAGTGTTCCGTTGTTCCTCCGATTCCGGAGCGGTTCCATCCGACGCGAGTCGGACACTCGTGCAGGTTCCGCTGCGCCGCGCCTTGCACTTCAAGCTCGGCGAAGCGCTCAGGTACGCATGAAAGAACGATGGGCGATGAACTCACACCACCCGGACCCCCGCAGCGGGTCCGGGTGGGTGCTCGCCGGCGTTTGTCTCGCGCGCTGGCGATCGGCGCCCCGCTCATCGTTTTGGTGCTTGCAGGCTGCTCCTCGCACCCTCCCCCTCCACTGCGAACGGACGGAGCACGGATTCTGCATCTGACGGTTGCCAGCCGATTCGTGCACGGCCCGATGGCGCTGACGCTCGTGACGCCCGCCGGCGGCGGCGCTCACCGCCCGCTGCTCGTCTTCCTGCACGGCGCCTACTACGACAACAACTCCCAACTCACAGACCAACTGTTCGCCGCGCTGCGTGCGCTCCGCCCGCGGGCCCCGGACATCGCCTTCCCCTACGGGGATCAGTCCTACTGGCACAACCGCGCCGACGGCGCATGGAGTTCCTACGTACTCAAAGAGGCTATCCCGAAGGCGCTTACGATCCTGGGAGCCAATCCACGCCGAGTGGCGATCGGCGGTATCTCGATGGGAGGCTTTGGAGCCTACGCCCTCGCCCGCCTCGAACCGGGGCGATTCTGCGCCGTCGGCGGCCACTCCGCCACCATCTGGCCGACGATCGACACCGCGCAAGGCGGAGCCTTCGACGACGCTGCCGACTTCGCCCGCAACGACGTGCTCGCGGCCGCCGGGGCAAACCCGAACCTGTACGGCCGCACGCAGCTGTGGCTGGACGACGGCTCCGACGACTCGCTCCACGACGGCGACCAGCAACTCGCCGGCGCCCTGCACATCCCCCTGCACACCTGGCCTGGGGGCCACGACTTCACGTACTGGAACGCGCACTGGAGCAACTACCTGGACTTCTACGCCCGCGCGTTCGGGACCTGCGGATAGGCCTCCCACGAACAACGCGGCCGCCATCGTGGGCCAGCACCCGTGCTACCAGGATTGCAGGTGTCTCGCCGCAACCCGCAGCTTCCCTGCTCCTCGAAATGCAAGCACCTGCTTCCCGTGCGTTACCGCTAGCCAGCGGCACCTTTGCCGGTGTGCCCGCTTCGGACGACGATCGCCAAGCCTTCGCCGCCCTTTCGATGAGACGCTGAAGCGCGCATCCCGGGGCGAACGCGGAGTCGAGCAATGAGCAATACCTGGACGGCGTTGCGATCCAACGTCTCCGTGGAGAAATACGACCGAGTGGTCGAGCGTCGCCGTGCCGTCGCTCTCGCGCGCCACTTCCGCGAATGCGAGGGGCTGTCGATCGCCCAGATCGCTGAGCGACTGGGCCGCTCACCGGCGACGATCAAGGCGTACTTCTACGACCCGTCTGAGCGTAACAAAAGACCCAGGTGCTCATGACAGACCGCGTTAGCGAGCGACGCCGCGCCGCGCAACTCGCGCGCCACTACCGCGACCAGGAGGGCCTAACCATCGCCGAGATCGCTCGCCGGCTGGGGCGCGCAGAGGGCACCGTGAAGGCCTATCTCTACGATCCGATCGGCGAAAAGGCGCGCGAGGTCAAGGCGCGCTACCGGGGCGTCTGCCGGGGCTGCGGCGCGCCGACCAGCGCGCGCAACGGCAAGGGCGACGCGTACGCCTATTGCAAGCGCTGCCGTCCCGGGGCGATCGCGCGGCAATGGACGCGCGAGCGGAGCCGTGAGGCGATGCGCGCCTGGCGAGCGCGCTACGGCGCCGCGCCGTCCTCCTACGACTGGTCGCGCACCCACGCACGCCGGCGCGGCGGCGAAGCGCTCAAACGACTACAGGTCGGAGAATGGCCCGCGCCGTCCACTGTGATCGATCTGTACGGGAGCTGGGCGGGGGGCGTCGCCGACGCCTTCGGCGGCGCCTGAACGCATGGGCATCCATCGCCGTCTGTGAACAGGACCGCTCAAGCGCTTCTGCGTATTCCACAGCACCAGCGGCGTCGAGCCCATCGCCGGCCAGCGTGGTTGCCGCCGACTTGAAGGAACGTGAGTATTGATCCGATCACCGACGCCGGTCACCGCGCCAGATGTGGCTATCGGTGCGGCGATGAAGCAGCCACGCGAGACAGCGAGCACGCACGGCGCCGTTACGCCTTAAGCGGCAGTACTGGTGTCGACCCCGCCGTGACTGCTTACCTGCTTGCAGCCGCTCGACCTTGAGTTAGCGCTCCGTGCACCGGTCGGGACCGGGCCGCTGCGATGCGAAGCGTGCGCGCTTGTGGGCGAGATGGAAGACTGCAACCCGTCGCGCCCCGCCAGGCCTGCTTTCGCTTTGACACGCACTGCGTCCGGGGCAAGGCGCCAGACGCGGAAGGGTCTTGAGCTGTTCAATTCTTGAGCCGCCGCGCTCATGCACGGCTAATTGATTAGAGACCGCCGTACGGGAACCGTCGGGGATCCAGCCGGTGATAGGTCAGCTTATACATGTATGCTTTGCAGTGTGGCGCTTCGGTATGCGATCCTTGGGTACCTGAGCACGGCTCCTGGGTCGGGCTACGACCTCATGCAGCAGCTCGACGGAGGTCTCGGCTGGTTCTGGTCGGCCGCGCACAGCCAGATCTATCCCGAGCTGAAGCGCTTGGAGGAGGCCGGCCTGATCGAGGGCTCTGCGACGACAGTCGGGGAGAGACTGGAGAAGCGCGTCTACTCGATCACCGACGCAGGCATTGAGGATCTCGTTGGATGGACGGCCGGCCCCCCGGTTTACCGACCGACCCGAGATCCCGAGCGTCTTCAGCTGATCTTCTCCGATCTCGCGGGCACCGATGCGATTCGACGGCATCTCGAGGCGCACCGCGAGCATTTTGCTCGTCGTCGCACGCAGTTGCGGGAGACTCTCGACTTGATGCTGTCACGCCGGCACGCGCGGGTGGAGCAGCGTCTGGCGGGGCGCAGTCCGTCTGAGCAGGCGCTGACGCTGATGCTGCGGGACCTCGCCTACAGCGGTGACATCGTCCGCGCCGAGATGGAGATCGAGTGGGCGGATGCCGCTTTGGCCAGGCTTGACGAGCACGACCGCGCTGCCGCGCACGAACCGCCACCGCGCTCGCGCCGACGCGCCAAGCGGGCGGCGGCAGGCACCCCTGAGAAGCTAGCGGCCCGGGGCCAGTCAAACGGCGCTGGGGCCCGCGCCGACCGCTCGAGCTCGCCTAAACGCCCCTCGAGATAGTCGACGCTGGCGCGGCCTTCCGAGGGGCCGAGGCGTCGCTGGTCGGCTGCCGCTGGCCGCTCGCCGCTCGCCTCGCGGCTCGGTGCGTCGCCATCGGCGGACTCGGCGACCGGTCACCGCGCATCGCGCATCGCGCGCGATGCTATGGGCCGGTTAATCAGGTCGCTCTTGACATGCAAGTATTTACATGATTATCCTTGCACGATGCGAATCGCTTCGTACCTCTCGGATGGACGGCCGCGAGTCAGTCTTGTGCGCGGCGAGACCGTCGTGGACGTAGCGACGTTCGATGCAACGCTGCCTTCTTCCCTGCGTGGGCTGCTCGAGTTGCCGACCGGGCTGGAGCGCTTGGCACGCGTCGAACAGTCCACGCGCGAGCGCTACGCGAACGTTTACAAATGCCACGTCTGGCCAGCACTTGGCGACACGCCGCTCGCCCAGCTCACGGTCGCTCGGCTGCGCACATGGCAGGCCGGGCTCATCAAGGCAGACGTGAGCCCGGGCACGATTCACAAGTGCCGAACCTTCCTGTCCAGCGTGCTGCGCCACGCGGCGGAGAGCGAAGCAATCCCCGGCAATCCTCTGTCGCTGGTGCGCCCGCCAAAAGCGAATCACCGCGATGCCGTGCGGCCGCTTTCGCCACTCACCGTCGAGGCGATCCGCAGCATGCTCCTGAACCCGCCGCCGCGCGAAGTGGCCGCCGCGCACGAAGGCCAGCGATCTCGCCGCCGATACGCGCTAAAACCGCCCGGTACCCCGCAGACCAGGCGACGCGACGCGCTGATTGTGTCGTTGCTCGCCTACGCCGGCCTGCGCCCGGGCGAGCTGCGCGGGATGCAGTTCGGAGATGCCCGCGAGCACACGCTCCTCATACAGCGCGCCGCCAATCCGGACGGGTCGATGAAGGCGACAAAGAACGAGCGAGACCGCACCGTGCGGCTACTTTCGCCGCTCGCGATGGAGCTGCGCGAGTATCGGCTCGCCGCAGGACGTCCGCCCGAAGGGGCGATGCTGCTGTGCGACGATGACGGCAAGCCGTGGGACAAGTCCAATTGGCAGATGTGGCGCGCTGACCGCTGGGCGCCCGCCTGCCGAGCCGCGGGCCTTGATCCGGTCCCGCGCCCGTACGACCTGCGCCATAGCTTCGCCTCGCTCCTACTCGCAGAGGGACGCCAGCCGCTCTACGTCGCCAAGCAACTCGGGCACTCGCTCGCTGTGCTGCTGTCGACCTACGCGCACCTGATCGACGAGTACGCCGAGAGCGAGCCGATCGACGCGGAGGCGGAGATCGCGACGGCCCGCCGCCACGCATGTGGGCTCACAGTGGGGCACAACGCGCTTTGAGGGCCGGACAAATGATGAGAGAGGAAAAGAGATCCGGCCATTTGCAGGGCTTTTGACAGGTACCGCTACCGGGATTCGAACCCGGGTTTCCGCCGTGAGAGGGCGGCGTCCTAGTCCCCTAGACGATAGCGGCGCGTGACGATCCGAGCGGCGGTCTCGACCCTCGGCTCCGATCCGCGATGCGCACCAAGCCAGCGTTGCGACCAACCTGTTTGAGCGTAGCGGCAAGGCTATCGCGCGTCGCAATCGCGCGTGCGCAGGTCACGTCGACCGACAACTCTGAAACCCGTCCTTTCCAGGGCTTAACGTCCGAGTCGGCGCGTAGCATACGAACATGTGTTCGACTGACTTCAATCCCACTCGCCCCCCTCCACCCTGCTAACTTCTTGCCTCCCGCGGCTGTGGCGGAATTGGTAGACGCGCAGGCTTCAGGTGCCTGTGTTCTTCGGGACGTGGAGGTTCGAGTCCTCTCAGCCGCATCGGAGGGCTGCGCTCGTGGCCGCCGTGGCGAGGCTAGGTGGCGCGATTGCACTGCACCTTCCGCGCGCCGCCATACGATTGGGCCGTGCCGTTCACGCTGGCGAATATCAGGGCGGACCTGGAAGACCTCGGCTCGAGGTTCGACGGTGCGCCCGACCTGGAGTTCCGCGCGGCGACCGCGGCGCTCGAGCTCAAGGAATCCGCCCTGAGCTACCAGCGCATCCCAGCTGGCTATCGCTTCCCGTACGGCCACAAGCACAAGACGCAAGAAGAGGTGTACGTGGTCGTGCGCGGGAGTGGGCGGATGAAGGTCGATGACGAGATCGTCGAGCTCGAGGAGTGGGACGCTGTGCGCGTCCCGCCGGGCGCGTGGCGAGGCTATGAGGCCGGGCCGGACGGCCTCGAGATCCTCGTCATCGGCGCGCCCAACCTCGGCGACGCTCCGCGCGAAGACGTCGAGGGACGGCGCGACTGGTGGGCTGACGGGTAGCGCTGGCTGGAAGTGGTCGCAGGCGATGAGTCGGAGGTCGGGCTCGCGATCGGCGAACGTCCGGCTAGAGCCAGCCCTTCTCCTCCGCGAAGCGCACGGCCTCCCCCCGGTTGCGGGCGTCGAGCTTGTGCATGGCCGAGGAGAGGTGGTTGCGGACCGTGCCGGGCGACAGGTACAGCGCCTGGGCCAGATCCGCCACGGTGGCGTGCTGGCGAGACGCGCTCAGGACCTCGTGCTCGCGGGGGGTGAGCGGGCTCTCCCCCTCGCTGAGTGCCGCCGCCGCGAGCCCGGGGTCGACCACGCGCTCGCCCGCCACGGCGCGCCGGATGGCCGAGGCCAGCTCGCTGGCCGGCGCGTCCTTCAAAAGGAATCCGGCCGCCCCGCCCTCCATCGCGCGTCGCAGGTACCCGGGACGCCCGAACGTGGTCACGATCAGGATCCGGCAGTCGGGCAACACCCGCGCGAGGTCGTCGGCCGCGTCGAGGCCGGTGCGGCCGGGCATCTCGATGTCGAGCAGCGCGATGTCGGGCACCGCTGCCACAGCGGCCGCCGCCACCTCGTCGCCCCGGGACACCTGGGCCACCACCTCGATGTCCGGCTCCAGGTTGAGCAGGCTGGCCAGAGCTCCACGGACCATCGTCTGGTCCTCGGCCAAGAGTACTCGGATCACGCGTGCGAGACCGGGAGGGTGACCGCGAGGCGGTAGCCGCCGCCAGCGAGGGCGCCGGCCTCGAGCATTCCGTTCAGCAGGCGCGCTCGCTCCGCCAGGCCGGCGAGGCCGTGGCCGGCCGTTCCGTTGCCCTGGATAAACCGCTCGGCGACGGCGCTCCCGTTGCGCGCGGATGCGGTGCCAGCGCGCACGCGGCCGCCGTCACCGACGCCGTCGTCGATCACCTCCACCCCGGCGTCGGTCAGGCTGGCGGTGATCCGCAGCGTGCAGTGGTGCGCGCCGCTGTGGCGGATCACGTTGGTGGCGCCCTCCCGGACGGTCCACGCGAGGACGGCCTCGACGGCTGGCTCGAGCGGAACCCGCGTCTCCTGGACGTCGGCATCGATGCCCGCTGCGGACAGCGCCATGCGCGCGCCGGCAAGCTCACCAGCGAGCGTGGGCTGACGGTAGCCGCTGACCGCCTCGCGCACCTCGCTGAGCGCGGTGCGTGCGACCTGCTCGAGCTCCCGCACCTCGCTTCCGGCACGGTCGAGCATGCCTGGCTCGGTCACCCCCACGCCCGAGCTGTCGGTGAGCATCCGACCGGCGAGCTCGGCCTTCAGCGCGATGACCGAGAGGGAATGACCCAACAGGTCGTGCAGGTCGCGGGCGAATCGCTCGCGCTCTTGTGCCACCGCCAGCCGCGCCAGTTCGGCCCGCGCTTCGCCGAGCTCCTGGTTGCGTATCCGCAGGTCGCTCATGACCAGCATCAGCATCCCGATGCCGGCCGAACTCGCCACGAAGCCGAGCACGGTCCCGCCATCGGCGCCGGCGGCGGCCGAAGTAACCGCGGCCAGGATCGAGACCAGTGCGACGCCGTAAAAGCCGGCGCCCCGCGGCGCCGCCACCGCGACACACGCCGCGCAGTAGGTGAACAGGAAGCCCCAACCCGACGCCTGGGTGAGGGTCAGCGCGATCGCTGCGGCGACGAGCAGCGCGATCAGCAGATACGTGACGCCGTCGGACGCGCCGCTGCGCCACCGCATCACGAGCGTCGCGTAGGTCGCGACGAACAGGGCGGCACCTCCGATGATGAGACCGTGCCCCAGCGGCGTGCCGTGCTTGCCGATCGCGTTGAGTACCGGAAAGATGACGAACAGCAGCCAGACGAGCGCCGCCAGATACCGCACTCCGCCCGGCGCGCGCCCAAAGAAGGAGCCCGACCTCATCACGAACGGACGCCAGCGGCGCTCAGCCGGGCTATCGCAGCCATCGGAGGCGCCGCCGGCGTCCGCCAGATTCACGTCCGAGTCCACAACGATCCCAGAGCCAGCCTCTTGCCTGAACCTCCCGACACCTCACCCTGCGGGCGCCGCAGGAAGCGGAGCATCGCGAAGACCCCAATCGCCGTCCAGATCGCGAGCGTCCGCAGGTCCTGCGCGTTCAGCCCCGACCCGACGGTGCGCGGATCGAACGCGTACTGGAGCCCGTCGGCCAGGGCCCGGATCGGGAAGATCTTGGCGATCTGGACCAGCCAGTTCGGCATCCCGCTCGGGGGGAACCAGATGCTCGAGATGAACGTGAGCGGCAGGATCACCAGGTTCACGACGACGGGCGCGGCTTCCGCGTTCGGGATGAAGCGGGTGATGCCGATCCCGAGCGTGGTGAACGCCGCGGTCCCGAGCACGAGCGTCGCGAGCAGGCCTGGCACGGTCGACGCGCGGACGTGCACGTTGTAGGCGAGCGCGCCGAGCGCGAGCACCAGGACCGTCATGAGCAGCACGATGATCACGGTGGAGCCGATTCGCGCCACCACGTAGGCCCACGGCGGGAGCGGCGTGCCCTGCATCCGCTTGAGCACCCCCTGGTCGCGCAGGATTGCGGTGCTGATCGCCAGGTTCACGAAGGTCGTGGCGATCACGCCGTAGGCCAGGATGCCCGGGACGAAGAACGCGTCGTAGGGGATCCCGCCCCGGCTGGCGATGTGCGCTCCTTGGTTCAGCGAGGCGAAGATCACCAGGAACATCAGCGGGAACACGAAGGTGAAGACGCCCCGCCCGCGGTTGCGCCAGTAGGCGCGCTGCTCGTAGCGGATCTGCCAGGCGATCAGGCCCAGGTCGCGCTTCAGGGAAGACGTGGTCATCGAACTACCTCCTCAGCTGAAGCATTCTCTCGCGGATCCCCGGTCAGTTCGAGGTAGATGTCCTCGAGCGTCGGCTGGCTGACCGAGAAGTGCCCCAGGTCGACGTCGTGATCCAGAGCCCAGGTGGTGATCCGCTGCGCGGCCACCACGGGCTCTTTGGTGCTGACCACAACCCGGTCGCCCTCGAGCGCCCGCGACTCGCACGGCAGGTCGGGCAGATCGCCCAGCGACCACTCGACCGGCAGCGAGAAACGAATCTCGGCCGGCCGCAGGTCGCGGCCGCCGAGCTCCTCGGGCCGACCCATGGCGATGATTCGCCCGGCGTTCATCACCGCGACGCGGTTGGCCAGGTGCTGCGCCTCGTCCATGTAGTGGGTGGTCAGGAACACCGTCTTCCCGAGGTCGCAGAGCGAGCGGATCGTCGACCAGGCGTGGCGGCGCGCCCCCGGGTCGAAGCCCGTGGTCGGCTCGTCGAGGAAGATCAGGTCGGGGTCGCCGACCAGCGCCAGGGCCAGGTCCAGCCGTCGAAGCTGGCCGCCCGACAAGAATCGCGCGCGAGTGTCGCGCTTCTCACCGAGCTCGACCAGCTCGAGGAGCTCGTCGACTGGGCGCCGGCGCGGCTGGTAGCGGCCGTACATCTCGAGCAGCTCCGTGACCGTCAGATCGCTCTGTACGCCGCACTGCTGCAGGACGATCCCGACGCGCTCGCGCAGTTCGCGCTGGCCGTGTGCCGGATCCATCCCCAGCACGCGTGCCTCGCCGCCGGAGCGCGTCCGGTAGCCCTCGAGAATCTCGACGATGGTCGTCTTGCCGGCGCCGTTGGGCCCGAGCAGACAGAACACCTCGCCGCGAGACACTTCGAAGCTCACCCCGCGCACCGCGTCCACCTCGCCGTACGCCTTGCGCAGGTCGCGCACCTCGATGGCAAGTCCATCTGTCTGTGTATGGGTCGTAGTCATGCATGGCAGGGTAGGCAGCGACTCCGAGCCGCGTAAGTGGCGCGCGGCCGAAATCCAGGGTGACAAACGTCACGCTCGGTCAGAGATCGGACTGGATAAGTCGACACCCGAGGCGTGACCGCACGGGCGTGACGGGTTACGCGGCTGGGGCATGCGGAACTCGTCACGCTCGGCCACACGAGCGCGGCGTGACGAATTACGCAGGTCGCAGCCGGGCTCGGAGGACGCAGGCCGGCAAACCGCTACGCAGGCGCGTCGTTCCAGAGCGAGATGACCTCGGTCTCGCGCTCGAACCCGAGCACCGAAAGCGCGCCGGCCTTCAAGGCCAGCCGGGCCCCACCCGCCACCGGCAGCGCGATCCAACGCGCGGCCACCACCCGAAAGATGTGTCCGTGCGCGAACGCCAGCACGTGACCGCCGGCGCCCCGCATCCGCTCGATCACCCGGTCCGCCCGCGCGCCGACCTCCGAAGGCTGCTCGCCGCCGGGGCACCCGTCGGTCCACAGGCTCCAGCTGGGTGTCGTCTCGCGGATCTGCGGGGTGGTCAGGCCCTCGTACTCGCCGTAGTCCCACTCCCGGAGGTCATCGACGATCTCGGCCCGGTCCGCGTAGCCCGCCAGCTCGCACGTCTCGCGAGCCCGCCGCAACGGACTGCAAAGCACCAACGCAAAATCCCACGCCGCCAGCTTTGAACCGAGCGCCTCGGCGCGCTCGCACCCGACCGGCAGCAGCGGCAGGTCGGTGCGACTGGTGTGCTGTCCGCTCAGGCTCCACTCCGTCTCACCGTGGCGAACCAGGACGATCTGCATGCCTCGAAAAACCCCCCTCACAAAGGATCCAACAGAAACCGCGAAACAGAAACGTCAGGCGTCGCCGGCGTCGTAGGCCTCGCGCGCGATCAGCTCGCGCGTCTGCGCCTCCTCGATGGCATTGTCACGATGCTCCTTCGCATAGTGCTCCTGAATCTGCGCGACCAGCTCGTCGTTGTTGGCCGCCGATAGCGGCTCGCCGCATAGATTGCACTCGATCGTTCGTTTCATCACCCGCTCGCTTCCTCGTGGGCTCTAAGAGGTTCCCGCTCCGCCGGCAGGCCGTCCACGTGGCCGCCGGACTTCTCGACTTCGTGCGCGGCGAGCAGCGCCGCGCCCAGCACCCCGGCGCGCACACCGTGCCAGGCGAGCCGGATGTTCGCGCGGCCACGCAGCCCGGGCACCACGTACCCGAGCGCGATCTGACGCGCCGGCTCGAGCAGCAGCTCGCCGGCGCGCGCCGCGCCGCCGCCGATCACCACCTCCTCGGGATCGAACGTGTTGATGGCGTTGGCGATGCCGATCCCGACGCGCTCGGCCCAGATCTCGACGATGTCCCTGGCAACCGGGTCCCCGGCCTTCGCCGCCTCCACCGCGTCGGCGCCCAGGACGGGGAGACCCGTGGCCCGGCGCTGCCCCAGCGCCGACTCCGGGCGTTCCTCGGCGGCGTGGGCGGCGAGCCGGTCCAGCCCGCGCCCGGCGGCGGCGTACTCGAGCGACCCGTGCTGAGGAAAGCTCTGACCCGGGGCGGGCACCCGCGCGTCCGCGTCCACCGGCATCCCGACCAGGGTGTGTCCGAACTCGCCCGCGCCACCGGTCGCGCCGCGGTAGATCCGTCCGCCGAGCACGATCCCGCCGCCCAACCCGGTGCCGATCGTGAGCATCACCAGGTTGCGCGCGACCAACCGGAGATCCATGTCGTGGGCCTCGGCCAGCGCGGCGGCGGTAGCGTCGTTGTCGACGAACACCGGCACGCCGAGGCGCTCCCCTAGGACCTGGCGTAGCGGCACGTCGGTCAACGGGATGTTGACCGACGACAGGACCCGCCCGGTCTCGAACTCCACCACCGAGGGCACGCCGATCCCGACCGCGGCCAGATCATCGGGTCGGACCCGCCCGACCAGCGCGACGAGCTGATCGATCAGCGCGCCGCTCGCCGAACGATCGGTGGCCTCGAGGACCGCGTCGCCCATCTCGCGGCCGCGCAGGCACGCGACGACCACCTTCGTCCCCCCCAGGTCGACGCCGAGGACCGAGCTCATGCGCGCACCGCCAGGGACTCCACGAGACGCCCCGAGTCGCGATCCAGCAGCACCTTCACCTCGCGCGCCAGCGGCGGCAGCAGCGACGATGGGACGTGCGGATCGGGCTTGGCGTCCGGCCCGAACGCGGCCGCGACCGCCTCGGCCTTGGACGAGCCGGTCGCCAGAAACACGACCTGGCGCGCGTTCGCCAGCGCGGGGAAGGTAAGCGACACCCGGGAAACAAACGGCTCCAGCCCCGCGTGCTCCACGCCGACCACCAGCCGCGAGCGCTCATTCAACGCCGCCTGGTCGGGGAACAGGGAGGCAAGGTGACCGTCGCCACCCAGACCCAGCATGACCAGATCGAAGCGGGGCGAGCCCGCGTCGCGCAGCAGGCCGTCGTACTCGTCGGCGGCCGGAAACGGCCCGAGCTCGCCGCGTATCCGATGCACCGTCGGCAGCTCGCCGAACCGACCCAGCGGCTCCAGCATCGTCGCACGCGCCAGGCCGTAGTTCGAGCGCTCGTCCTCGGGCGGAACGCACCGCTCGTCGCTGAACCACATCTGGCACCTGGACACGTCGATCCCCACCGACCGCACCGCGTCGACGAACTCGCTGTACGCCGCTCCCGCCGTGTTCCCGCCGGTCAAGACGATGTGCCCGGAACCCGCGGCAGCGCCCACCAGCATCGCGGCGCACGCGCGCGCCGGGTCGTCGAGGATCTCGATCTCAACCGGCACTGCCGCACAGCTCTCTGGCGGCGCGAAGCGCCGGACCGTAGGTGGGGTCGCGCAGCAGCGCCTGCCTGACTCCCTCACCCAGGATCCCGCCCTCGCCGCGGGACGCTCCCAGCACCAGCCAGCTCTGTTCGCCGTGCTCGGGAGAGCACTGGCGTGCGCGCAGGCCGCCCTGGGACCGGTCCAGTGAGATCATGTAACGGTCCTCGTCCCACGCCACGGTGACCCCGGCCAGCCCGGGCACGTCCTGCTCGTAGGGCTCTAGGCGGACGTCGATGTAGCGCGCGCTCCCCGTGTACGCCCGCCCCCGCAGCCCCGCGCCGTTGGACGGCTGCAGCGGGCGGATGTCCCAACCCAGGCGGGAGGCCAGCCAGCCGGCGAGCAGCAGCGCGCTCGCGGTCGAGCTCGAGTGGTGACGGACGATGAAGCCGTCAAGGCAGGCCAGCGCTCCGCGCCGGCCGGGCGGGTCGAAGCTGGCGGCCAGGCGCTCGCGCCACGGCGTCGTGCGCAACCAGGCCAGATCGACCACATAGGAGGTCTGGAGCTCCTCCTCGGCGTGCCCCAGTCCCCCGTCGGCCTCGGGCGCGTCGTCGGAGTCGAGCAATGTCACGTCGACCATCTTCTGCAGCGCGGCGACCGCCTCGTGGTGCCCGTGGGGTGACCACAGGACGGTGGGCAGCTCGGAGATCACGATCGGATCGACGATCGTCTCGAGTCCGGCCAGGTGCTCTTGCCCCATGTCGATCTCGACCGTCTCGCGCATCACCCCGATGCCGCCACTCGCCGAGTCCTCGTACTGCATGACCGCGACCGCGTCGAGTTCGTCGCGCCCGTCCTCGACCGTGCAGAGGATCGTGCGCGAGGCGTGGTAACGCCCCACGCGCTCGAGCCGGTTGGCGATCTCGCCCTTCCAGGACCGGTCGACGACCACGATCAGGTTGAGCACGCGCGCCGGGGCCAGCGCCTGGTTGGCGGCGTGGCGCTCGCGCAGCAGCTCACGCAGCGCGGCCTCGATCGCGTCGGGGTTGGTCTTCTGTTCGGCCCAGACGTCTTCGCTCACAGCCGCCGCCACCTAGCGTTGCCTTGAAGCAGCGCGTCGGCCTCGGGCGGACCGGCGGAGCCGGCGGGGTACTGCGGGATCGGGGACTCAGTGTCCGCATGCCACGCGGTCAGGATCGGATCGATGATCCCCCACAACGCCTCGATCTCATCACCCCGGGTGAACAGCGTCGCGTCTCCGCGCATCGCGTCGAGGATCAGCCGCTCGTAAGCCTCGGGCGACTCGGACAGGAACGACGTCCCGTAGCGGAACTCCATGTTCACCGGGCGGATCCGCATCTGCGCCCCGGGGATCTTCGCCCCGAGCGACACGGTCACCCCCTCGTCGGGCTGGACGGTCAGGATGATCTGGTTCGGCTGGACCCCGACCGAGCCGATGCTCTTGAACGCCAGGTGCGGCACCGGCTTGAGTGTGACCACGATCTCGGTCACCTTGCGCGCGAGTTGCTTCCCGGTGCGCAGGTAGAAGGGCACACCCGCCCAGCGCCAGTTGGACACGTGCAGCCGAAGCGCCGCGTAGGTCTCGGTCCGCGAATGCGGATCGACGCCCTCCTCCTCGCGGTAGCCGAGCACCCGCTTGCCGCCGACCACGCCCGGGCCGTACTGCGCCCGCACCGTCATCGCGGGCACGTCGCCGGGCGACGGCGGCACAATCGACTCGAGCACCTTCAGCTTCTCGTCGCGCACGCCGTTGGCGTCGAACGTGCTCGGCGGCTCCATCGTGAGCAGCGCCAGCAACTGCATCATGTGGTTCTGGACGAGATCACGCAGGGCGCCGGCGCCCTCGTAATAGCCGGCCCGCCCCCCGATCCCGATGTCCTCGGCCGCGGTGATCTGCACAAAGTCGATGAAGTTCCGGTTCCAGACCGGCTCGAACAGCGCGTTGGCGAAGCGCAGCGCCAGCAGGTTCTGGACGGTCTCCTTGCCGAGGTAGTGATCGATCCGGAACACCTGCGACTCGTCGAACGCCTCGAGCACCTGGGCGTTCAGCGCGCGCGCCGACGCCAGGTCGTAGCCGAATGGCTTCTCGATCACGATCCGCGTGTCGGCGTTCTCGACGTGGTTGAGGCCCGCCTCGCCCAGCTTGCCGGCGATCACCGGGAAGAACTGCGGCGCGGTCGATAGGTAGAAGACGCGGTTGAGTGTCTGGCCCGCCCGCTCGTCGAACTCGGTGAGCGCTTCCCCGAGCCCGCTGTAGACCGTGTCGACGTCGAACCCGCCGGCGATGTAGCGCATCTCGGCGAGCAGCCCGTCGAGGACGCGGTCGTCCGGCCGGCGGCGGGAAAACCGCGCGATCGACTCGCGGGCCATCTCCCGGAACCCCTCGTCGGTCATGTCGCTGCGGGCGACCCCGATCAACTCAAACCGCTCGGGCAGCGACCCCTCGTGCGCCAGGTTGTAGAGCGCCGGTAGGAGCTTGCGGTGGGCCAGGTCGCCCGTCGCGCCGAAGATGACCAGCGCGGTCGGCCGGACGGGAAGGCGCTCGAGGCCCTCGATGAGCGGGTTTTCCTGCTCGAGGTCGGTCGCTACGGCTGCGCTCGTCATCTGGATTCAGCCCTCCTGAAGAATCGCGGTGATCCGTGCGGTCAGGGCCCGGACCGCCTCGGCGGGGTCTCCATCCACCGTTACTCGCTGCGCCGGCAACCCGTGCGCTCGCAGCGTCTCGAGATCGCCGGCCGCCTGCGAGGCGATCAGCGTTCCGAACGAGTAGCCGGCGCCGGGGATCTCGGCGTCGCGCGCGGGGGCGTTCACCAGCTGCAGGAACCGACCCGTCGGCGGCCCGCCCTTGTGCAGCTGGCCGGTCGAGTGCAGGTAGCGCGGACCATACCCAAACGTCGTCGCTGCGCCGGTCGCGGAACGGATCGCGCTGCGCAGCTCCGCGACCGCCTCCTCCAACTCGGAGGACGGCGGCAGGTAGCCCAGGATCGCCACGTAGTGCGGCGGCCGTGCGTCGGCGAGGAGCGCCCGCAGATCGTCGTCCGAAGCGACCGGAACGTCGGGCACAGAGCCGGATTCCAAGACCCTGCGAGTGTTGTCCTTGGCCTCCTGAACGTTCGGTTGGTCGAACGGGTTGATCTCGAGCGCCCACCCGGCCACGGCGACCGCGAACTCGGTCAGGAAGAAGATCCGCCCGAGGTCGGCCGCGCCGTGCGCCGGCAGCGTGATGGTCGGATGCCCGGCGGCCGCGATCTGCTCGATCGCGGCGTCGAGATGCTCGTCGGGCTGCTCGAGGTTGCGCCGGTAGACGAACACCCGATCGTCCCCGTAGGCGTCGGCCGAATCGCTCAGCGGCTCGTCGACGACGGGGACGATCCCGCGGCTGTGCTTTCCGGTCGACTCGGCCACGAGCTGCTCGGCCCACAGCCCGAAGCTCTCGATCGGCTGCGAGATCACGAACGTCAGCTTGTCGCGGCCGTGGCGCGCCAACTCGCCGATCGTGGCGCCGAACCACAGGCCGGAGTTCGACTCGCTCGAGTCGTAGTGCGCGCACATCTGCTCGGCAACCTGACAGCGGTGGAGCAGCGCCTCGATGTTCACGCCCATCAGCGCGGCGGGGACCAGCCCGAAGTACGACATCACCGAGTAGCGCCCGCCGATGTCGGGCGGGTTGAGGAAGCACCGCCGCAGTCCATCGTCGGACGCCAGCTGCTCCAAAGGCGTCCCGGGATCGGTGATCACCACGAACTGGTCGGGCCGCGCCATCGCCTTGAAGTAGCGGTACTGCGACAGCGTCTCGATCGTCGATCCTGACTTGGAGGAGACAATGAACAGGGTCTTCTCGAGGTCGAGCGAATCCTGGACACCGAGTACGACGTCCGGATGGGTCGAGTCGAGCACGGTCAAGCGCAAGGCGCCCGGGATCTCGCCGAACGAGCGACGGATCACCTCGGGGCCGAGCGATGAGCCGCCCATGCCGAGCAGCACCGCGTCGGTGAACCCGGCCTCGCGGCACTCCCGAGCGAACGCGTGCAGGTCGGCGGCGTGCTCGAGCATCGGCTCACACACGGTCAGCCACCCCAGCCGGTCCTCGATCTCAGGCGTCCCTGCCTCGCCCCACAGCGTCACGTCGCGCCGCCACACCCGCTGCGCCACGTTCTCGGACACCGCCTGGTGCACCCGCCCCGCGACCGGCTCCTGGAGGAGCATCGGCACGCGGGCCTGGATCCGGCTCGGCTGGCCGGTCACGACGGCGGCGCGGCGTTCCTCGATCCCCGCCAGCAGCCGGTTCATCGCCTCCTCGAATTGCTTGACCCCGTCGGCGAGGAGCTCGTCGGTCACCTGTTCGAGGCTGATCCCGGCCTTGGCCAGGGCGTCCAGATCGCCCGACGGGTCGTGCTCCGCGGTCGGGCCCGTCACCGAGCCGTGGTCGGCGAACGCGAGCAGGGTCGGGAGCGGCATCGTATTCACGGTGTGCGGGCCGACCAGCCCGTCCACGTACATCGTGTCGGGGTAGTGCGGGTTCTTGGTCCCGGTCGAGGCCCACAGCGGGCGTTGCACGGCGGCGCCGCCGTGACGCAGTCCGTCCCATCGGCCCCCCGAGAAGATCTCCTGGAAGCGCCGGTAGGCCACGCGCGCGTTGGCCAGAGCCGCCCGACCGGCCAGATCGCTGTGACCAAGCTGCTCCAATTGGCGATCCACAGCCGTGTCCACGCGCGAGACGAAGAAGCTCGCGACGGAGTTGACGTTCAGTTCCAGGCCCTCGCGCTGCCGCCGCTCGAGCGCCTTCAAGTAGGCCTCGGCCACCTTCTCGTACGCCCCAACCGAGAACAGCAGCGTGACGTTGACGTTGATGCCCTCGTACAGAGCCTCCTCGATCGCCCGGACGCCCTCGTTCGTCCCGGGGATCTTGATCATCACATTCGGCCGATCGACGCGCTTCCAGAACGAGCGGACCTGCTCGAGTGTGCCCTCGGAATCGTGCGCCAGCTCAGGCGCCACTTCCAACGACACAAACCCGTCCCGCCCGTTCGAGCCGCGGTGCACCTCGGCCAGGACGTCGGCCGCGAGCTGAACGTCGCGGATCGCGATCCGCTCGTAGATCGCCACCGAGTCGAGGTTCTCGTGCGCGAGCGCGCGCAGATCCTCGTCGTAGTCAGCCGAGCCGAGGATCGCCTTCTCGAAGATCGACGGGTTCGACGTCACCCCGCGCAGCGACTCCACCGCGACCATGCGGGCCAGCTCACCGCCCTCGACCATCGACCGTCGGATCTGATCGAGCCAGACGCTGACGCCGGCCTCGGTCAGCGCCAGCAGCCGCGGGTTCAGCTCGGTGATCGTGCTCATCTGTACCCCCTTGGAGCTAACCGGAACGCACGCGCTTCACGACCTCCCGCCCGGCGTCGGCGACCCGCTCCGGCGTGAAGCCGAAGTGCTTGTAGAGCGCGCCGGCGGGAGCGGAGGCGCCGAAGCTGTGCATCCCGATCGCCTCCCCCAGTTCGCCGACCCACTCGTGCCAGCCGAAGGTCGCGGCCGCCTCGAGGGACACCCGAGCCCGGCATGCCGGTGGCAGGACGCTAGCGCGGTACTCGGCGTCCTGGGCGGCGAAGTTCTCCATGCACGGCATGCTGACCACCCGGGTCGCGATCCCCTCCGCCTCCAGCGTGTCCGCGGCGTTGGCGCAGATGTGGACCTCGGTGCCGGTGGCGATCAGGATCAGATCAGGGTCGGGCTCCTTGAAGGAGAAGCGCAGCACGTACGCGCCCCGGTCGATCGCGTCGACGGGAATCGCCGACGGATTCCACGTCGGGACCCCCTGGCGCGAGAACACGAGCGCCGTCGGGTGGTCCTGCGCCTTGATCGCGTACTGCCAGGCCAGCGCGGTCTCGTTGGCGCCCGCCGGCCTCACCACCCGAAGCACCGGCATCGCTCGCAGCCCCGCGAGCTGCTCGATCGACTGATGCGTTGGCCCGTCCTCGCCCAGCCCGATCGAGTCGTGGGTGAACACGAAGATCGACGGTAGGTGCATGAGCGCGGCCAGCCGGATCGAGCCGCGCATGTAGTCGCTGAAGGTGAAGAACGTGGCTCCGAACGTCTTGAAGTAGTGGAGCGACATGCCGTTGACGATCGCTCCCATGCCGTGCTCGCGAATGCCGAAGTGGAGGTTCCGGCCGGCGTAGGCGCCCGGCTCGACGCTGTCGGCCCCGTCGATCAGCGTGAGGGTCGACGGGGCGAGGTCGGCTGACCCGCCGACGAGCTCGGGAACCTTGGCCGCCGCCCACTGGATGATCTCCTGCGAGGACTTGCGGGTGGCGGTCATCGAGCCCGAGGCGTGGAACTTCGGCACGTCGTCGTCCCAGCCGTCCGGCAGCCGACCGGCGATCATCCGCTCGAGCTCCTGCGCGAGCTCGGGTTGCGCCTCGGCGTACGCGTCGAAGCGCTCGCGCCAATCGGCCGCCAGCTCCTCTCCGCGCTCGATCGCGCGCCGGGAGTGCTCGAGCGCCTCCTCCGGGACGTAGAACGGCTCGAGCGAGGGGTACCCCATCTTCTCCTTGGTCAGCTTGATCTCTTCCTCACCGAGCGGCGAGCCGTGCGCGCCGGCGGTGTCGTGCTTGTTGGGGCTGCCCTGGGCGATGTGGGTCCGGACGATGATCAGCGACGGCTTGTCCTCGACCGACTTCGCAGTCTCGAGCGCGCGCTGGAGGTTGTCGAGCCCGATGTCCTCCTCGAGGTCCTGGACGTGCCAGCCGAGCGCCTCGTAGCGCTTGCCGACGTCCTCGGTGAAGGCCAGCTTGGTGTCACCCTCGATCGAGATGTGGTTCTGGTCGTAGAACGAGATCAGACGGCCGAGGGCGAGGTGTCCAGCCAGCGAGGACGTCTCGTTGGAGATCCCCTCCTCGAGATCGCCGTCGGAGGCGATCACGTATGTGTGATGGTCGACGATCTCGTGGCCGGGGCGGTTGAAGCGCGCCGCGAGCATCCGCTCGGCGAGCGCCATCCCGACCGCGTGCGAGATGCCTTGCCCGAGCGGGCCCGTGGTGACCTCGATCCCGGGAAGGTCGCCGTACTCGGGGTGACCGGCGGCCATCGAGCCGAGCTGGCGGAAGCGCATCAGGTCGTTCTCGAGGCTGACGTCGTAGCCCGTCATGTACAGGGTCGAGTACAGGAGCATCGACGCGTGCCCGCACGAGAGCACGAACCGGTCGCGGTCGGGCCACTTGGGGTCCCGCGGGCTGTGGCGCATCACCCGGGCGTACAGCACGTACGCCACCGGCGCGAGCGCCATCGGGGTCCCCGGGTGCCCGGAGTTGGCCTTCTGTACCCCATCCATCGACAGGACGCGGATCGCGTCGACGCACAGCCTGTCCAGCGTGGTGGCGGTATCCGTCGCGGTCACCGGCGCAGCATAACCCGATCGCCGTTTGTGAAAAGAAACGGCGGCGTAAATTCGGCGGTGGGCCAGCCCAATTCAGCCGAACAGGACGTCGAAGGACCGGTACTCGTCGATCGGGACGTGCCGGACCTCGGCCACCGCGTCGGCCAGCGCGATCAGCTCGACCTTGGTCGAGTGCAGCGCCGCCATCATCCCCCAGCGGCCGTCGTGCGCGGCGTCGATCGCGGCCAGCCCGAGGCGGGTGGCGAGCACCCGGTCAAACGCGGTGGGAGTGCCGCCTCGCTGGACGTGCCCGAGCACTGTGGCGCGCGTCTCGAACCCGGTCCGGGCCTCGATCTCGCGCTCCAGCGCGTACCCGATCCCGCCCAACCGGGGGTGACCGAACTCGTCGACCGATCCGGTCTGCACGGTCATCGTCCCCTCCTTGGGCATCGCGCCCTCGGCCGCGACCACGATCGAGAAATACCGGCCGCGCTCGTGTCGGCGGCGGATCAGCCGGCACACCTCGTCGATGTCGAATGGGATCTCGGGAATCAGGATCACGTCGGCGCCGCCCGCCACCCCCGAGTGCAGCGCGATCCAGCCGGCCGTCCGGCCCATCACCTCGACGACCAGGATCCGGTTGTGGCTCTCCGCGGTCGTGTGGAGGCGGTCGATCGCCTCGGTGGCTATGTGCAGCGCGGTGTCGAACCCGAATGTCACGTCGGTGCCGCCGAGGTCGTTGTCGATCGTCTTGGGCACGCCGATCACGCTGACGCCGTCGATGTTGAGGCGGTTCGCCACCCCGAGCGTGTCCTCGCCGCCGATCGCGATCAGGCCGTCCAGGTTGAAGTCCGAGAGGGTCCCGCGGACCCGGTCCACCCCGTCCTCACGCTTGTATGGGTTGGTGCGCGAGCTCCCGAGGATGGTCCCGCCGCGCGGCAGGATCCCGCGCGTGGACTCGATCGTCAGGTCCATGAACGACGCCTCGAGCACGCCCCGCCACCCGTCATGAAAGCCGACCAGCTGATCGCCGTATGCGTCGATCCCCTTGCGCACCACGGCGCGGATCACCGCGTTGAGGCCCGGGCAGTCGCCACCGCCCGTGAGGATCCCGATGCGCATCAGCCGGGAATGCTATGCGAGCGGCCGCGGCCACGCTTGTACGCTTGGTGAATCCAGGCATGAAGCTCCCATCGCTGACCGGCAACGACGGACATCGCTGGGCGGTGGCCGCGGCGGGCGCCGCCGGCGCGCTGGCGGCCGGCGCGCTCGCGGAGGCCCGGCACATGCGCCGGATCGCGCGCGACCCCGAGAAGGAGTTCCTCGACGATCCGCCGCGCGGCCGGGTGCACAGCGTCCGCTCGGCCGACGGCACGCGCCTGCACGTCGAGGTGTTCGGGCCCGAGGACGCCGACACCGTCGTGCTCGCCCACGGCTGGACCGAGACGCTTCAGTACTGGGCCTACGTGATCCGCGGTCTGACGGCGCGCGGCATCCGGGTCGCCGCCTACGACCTGCGCGGCCACGGCGAGAGCGATCCCGCCCAGGGCGGCGATTACGCGATCGAGCGCTTCGGCGAGGATCTCGAGGCGGTTCTCGCTGCCTGCCTCCCCGACGCAAGCCGCGCGGTGGTGGGCGGCCACTCGCTGGGGGCGATGTCGATCGCCGCATGGGCTGGGTCGCACGATGTGCGGCGGCGCGCCAAGGCGGCGCTGCTGCTCAACACCGGCGTCGGCGACCTGATCGCCGACCAGCTGCTCATCCCGCTTCCCGGCATCGCGAAGGCGGTCAACCAGACGCTCGCGGTGCGCGGGTTCCTGGGCAACAAGACGCCGCTGCCGCGCGTCTCGACCCCGCTGAGCTCCGCGGCGATCCGCTACGTCGCGTTCGGCCCGAACGCCTCCCCCGCCCAGGTGGCGTTCTACGAGCGCATGCTCGTCAGCTGCCCGCCGGGGGTGCGCGCGGACATCGGGATCGCGATGTCCGCCATGGACCTCCACCATGCGCTGCCGCACCTGACCGTCCCGACGATCGTGATCGCGGGGGCCGTCGACCGGCTCACCCCGCCCTCGCACGCGCGGCGGATCGCGGAGATGCTGCCAGAGCTCGATCGGCTCGCCGTGCTGGAAGACGTCGGCCACATGACGCCGCTCGAGCGGCCGGACGTGATGACCGACGCCCTGGCCGGGCTGGTCGCGCTCGCGCCCGACCGCAGCCTGGCCTGAACCCTGACACAGTGTGTGGGTGGGAGTGAGCGCCGTGTCCCAACCGTCGTCCGTGTGCTACGTACTGAGGGAAGACCCCGAACTGGCTGACGCCATTCCGGTCGAGCGCCGCGATCAGGCACTCGAGGACTGCACGGCGCCTGAGGTCTGGCTTACGCCCGGCCCGGGACCGGTGCGCGGATCGGTCTTCCGCGGCGGGATCGGCGTGCTCGTGCTCAGCGGGCTCATGATCCGCCGCGTCGGGATCGACGGGCGGTTCGGAGCCGAGGTGATCGGCGATGGTGACCTGCTGCGCCCCGCCGACGAGGACGTCTCGCCGCTGCTGCCCCTGACGACGGAATGGTCGGTATTGGTCCCGACCCGGACCGCCCAGCTCGATCGCGCGTTCGAGCAGTGCATCGCGCAGTACCCGGAGCTGGCCCGCGCCCTGGTCGCGCGCGCGATCCTGCGCTCGAAGAACCTCGCGGTCAACATGGCGATCGTGCACCAGGCCCGGGTCGACGTCCGGCTGCACATGCTGCTGTGGCACCTCGCCGGGCGCTGGGGGCGAGTGCGGAGTGACGGCACCGTGCTGCGGCTGCGCCTCACCCACGCGATCCTGGCCGACCTCGTCGCCGCCCGCCGGCCGACCGTCACCACGGCGCTCTCGGAGCTCAGCCGGCGCGGGCTCGTCTCGAGTGACGGCGAGACCTGGGTGCTGTCCGGTGAGGCGCCGAAGGAACTGCTTGCCTATGCGCGCGAGGCCAACCGGCGGGCCAGTAGGACAGCCGGGTCTCCGTAGCCCTTGCACATCGATCCATACATCGTTCTGGGGAGCGCCATCATCGGGCTGCTCGTCGGCATGACCGGGGCCGGCGGCGGCGCCCTGATGACGCCGATGCTGATCCTGCTGTTCGGCGTGACGCCGGCGGCGGCGATCTCGAGTGACCTCGTCGCCGCGGTCGTGATGCGCCCGTTCGGCGCCGCCGTTCACCTGCGCGCCGGCACGGTCAACCTCCGCCTGGTCCGGTGGATGGTGCTCGGGTCGGTGCCCGCCGCGTTCCTCGGTGCCTACCTCCTGCACCTCCTCGGGAACTCCAAGTCGGCCCAAGACCACGTCGAGACCGTGCTGGGCGTCGCGCTGCTGGTCGGCGCGAGCGCGATGGCGCTGCGCTTCGTGCTCGACCGGCACACCGGCCAGACGCGGCTCGGCGTGGTGCACGACTTGCGTCCCCGGCCACTACCAACCATCGCGATCGGCGTAATCGGTGGCGTGATCGTCGGCCTGACCTCGGTCGGCTCCGGCTCGCTGATGATCGTCCTGCTGCTGTTCGTGTACCCGACGATCGGGGCCAATCAGCTGGTCGGAACCGACCTCACCCAGGCCGTGCCACTGACGGCCGCGGCGGCGGTCGGCGCGCTGATCTTCGGCCACGTGTCATTCACAGTCACCGCTTCGCTGATCATCGGCAGCGTTCCGGCGGTCCTGGTCGGGTCGCTGCTGTCTTCGACCATCCCCGACCGGTACGTGCGGCCGGCGATCGCGTTCGTGATCTTCGCCTCGGGGCTGAAGTACGTGGGCCTCCAGACCACCGCGTTGGGCTGGGTGCTGTGCGCGACGCTGCTGTTCGTCGCGGTGCTGTGGCTGGTGTTCGAGCGACCCTGGCAGGCGCGCGCGGGTGCCGTCGAGGAGTTGACGCGGTGACGCGCCGCCTCGACGTGCCGGTCGCCGGCGGAACGCTCGCGGTCTTCTCGCTTGGCGACGGGGCCGAGCGGGTGCTCGCCGTGCACGGGATCACGGGAAACAGCCGCTCGTGGCTGGCTGTGGCGCGGGCGCTGGACGGCCAGGCTTCGCTGCTCGCCGTCGACCTGCGCGGTCGCGGCGCTTCGAGCGTCCTACCGCCTCCCTACGGCATGGAGGTCTACGCCCGCGACCTGCTCTCGGTGCTCGACCATCTTGCGATCGAGCGAGCCGTGCTCGTCGGCCACTCGCTCGGCGCCTACGCGGTCGCGCGGTTCGCCGCCGACTATCCATCGCGCGTCAGCGCGGTGGTGTTGGTGGATGGCGGGCTCACCCTGCCCGAGATCGAGGACGTCGACGATCCCGAGGCGTTCCTGCAGGCATTCCTCGGGCCGGCCCTCGCCCGGCTCGAGCTGACATTCCCCGATTTCGAGTCCTATCACGCGTGGTGGCGGGCGCACCCAGCGTTCGCCGGGGACGCCGTCGCTTCTGGCGACCTGATCGCATACGCCGACCATGACCTGACGGGCGACCCGCCGCGGTTGCGCTCGACTGTGGCGAAGGATTGCGTCCGGGCCGACGCGAGTGAGTTGTTCGAGATGGGCAAGCCGGCCCACCGGCTCGCCGTCCCGGCCGAGATGCTGCGCGCACCGCGCGGGTTGCAGAACCAGCCCGAGCCGATGATCCCGGCCGCGCTGGCCGCGGCGTGGGTGTCGGAGGACCCGGGCCGCCGCCTCGTGTCGGAGGTGCCCGACGTCAACCACTACACGATCGTCATGGGGGCGGCCGGCGCCGGCGCGGTGGCCCAAGCGATCGTGCGCGCATTGCAAAGTCCCGTCGGCGATCCTGGCTTACGATCCGCGCGATGAGCAGTGTTGGGACGGTCGGGGCCCTGACCCAGGAGGAGATGGTCGCCCGGGCCGTCGCACTGCGCCCGCGGCTGGTCGCCGAGCAGGCCGCGACCGAGGAGCGCACTTACTACTCCGCTGAGATGCACGAGGCGTTTCTCGATGCGGGCTTCTACCACCTGTACGTCCCTCGGCGCTACGGCGGGTATGAGTTCGACGTGCCCACCTACGTGCGAGTCGTGCAGGAGATCGCGCGCGGGTGCGTGTCCACCGCCTGGTGCCTCGGGCTGGCCATGAACCACGCGCTGATGGTCGGCTCGTGGTGGCCGCAAGAGGCCCAGGACGAGATCTTCGCTGGCGGCGACTTCCGCTGCGCCTCGGTGGCGGCTCCCGTCGGCCAGGCCGCCCAGACCGAGGACGGCTGGGAGATCAACGGCCAGGTCGCGTTCGCCTCCGGCGTGCCGTGGTCAACGTTCTACATGGGGCAGGCGATGCTGCCTTCTCCGCCCGACGCCGGCCCGGAGGATCCTCCGCCGCTGCTGCTGTTCGTCGCGCCCCGCGCCGAGTGGGAGATGCTCGACGACTGGGGCGACATGCTCGGGCTCAAGGGCTCGGGGTCGCACAGCATCCGCTTCTCCGGCACGCGGATCCCGCCCAGCTGGGGCTTCGAGGGGAACATGCTGGACGTACCGGTCGGCGACGGCACGCCGGGTTCGCAGCTGCACGGCAACCCGATGTACTCGGGCCGCGCCATCTCGGTGTTCACGATCTCGCTCGCCGCGGTCACCGTCGGGGCCGCCTACAACGCGCTCGACGAGTACGAGCGATTGATGCGGGAACGGAAGACGCCTCTCCCCCCGTTCATCCCGCGCGTCAAGGATCCGGACTATCAGCGCTGGTACGGCCGCGCGCTCACCCATATCGCGACCGCCGAGGCGGCGACTCACAACGCGGCCGAGCGACACATGGAGGCGTGCCGGCGCAACGTCGAGGACGGCGTGCCTTACACGTTCGGCGAGGACATGCTGATCGCCGGAATCGCGCGCGAGGCTCTGCTGATGTGCTGGCGCGTGATCGACGAGGACATCTGGCAGACCGTCGGCGCCTCGGTGGCGCGCGACGGCGAGCGGACCACGCGCGTGTTCCGCGACATGGCGGTGGCCGCGGCGCACCGCAACCTGCAGCTGCGCGACATGTTCTACGGCGACATCGGGCGCGCCGCGCTCGGCGAGCCGCAGCGCGTGCCCGGGCGCTGACGCGTCTCGGTACCGCTCCGCCCGATCAACCGTGCTGAAAATGTGTCGCTCTGGCGACCACTTTTCAGCCCGCCGTCACCCGGCCCTCCACCCAGCGGGTCAGCACGGCCAGCGCCTCGGCGTTGTTGCGCTCGAGCATGATCCCGTGGCTGTTGCCGTGCACGCCATGCTCGACGAGCTGGATCAACTCGATGTTGGGCCGGTCGGCTTGTGCCGGGTCACGCCGTGACCCGTGCGCTCGCGCGCCTCGCGCCCTCGGCCAGCGAGGCCAGCTTGGCCCAGCAGATGTCGGGGTCGACGGACCCGAACCCTGACCACGTCCCGAAGCCGCAGTCGGTGCCGCCCATCACGCGGTCGGGACCGACGATGTCGGCGTAGGTTTCGATGCGCTGCGCGACCAGGTCCGCGTGCTCGATGTAGTTGCACGTCGTATCGAGGACGCCCGGGACGAGGACCTTGTCGGCCGGGATCTCCGCCTCGCGCCACGTCGCCCACTCGTGCTCGTGGCGCGGGTTGGCGGCCTCGAACAGGATCGTGGCCGGCTTCGCGCGCAGCACCACGTCGATGATCTTGGCCACATCGATGTCGAGGTGGTGCGGGCCCTCGTAGTTGCCCCAGCACAGGTGCAGTCGCACCCGGTCCGCCGGGAGGTCGCGCAGCGCGCGGTTGATCGCCCCGACGTGCCGCTCGGCGACGGCCACGAACTCCTCGTCGGAGCGGTCGCGGTACATGATGTGGCGCCCCATGGCCAGGTCGGGGGCGTCGATCTGAAGCTGGATGCCGGCCGCCACGATCGCCTCGTACTCGGTCTTCATCGCCTCGCCGATCGCGTCCAGGTACTCGTCGAGGCTGGGGTAGTACTCGTTGGGCTGGAACAGCGCGATGATTCCCGGCGACGGCGCGTTCATGAACGCGCCCTGGACGGGCTGGCCCTCGGTCGCGTCTATGAGACGCTTGAGGTCGCTCTGCAGCGGCTCGGGGTGCTCGTAGGTGATCGGGCCGCGGCAGATCGGGCGCAGGTACCGGGCGCTCCCGCCTTCGTCCGCGAGCCGCTTCATGTAGCGCGGGTAGGCGTCGAGATCCGCCGGGGTGGCCCGCGGCACGTCCCCCACGTCGAACCCGCTCAGGCGGTGGCGGATGTACGTGGCGTAGCCGATCTTGCTCATCTCGCCGTCGCTGACGATGTCGATGCCCGCGTCGACCTGGTGTTGCACGCGGTCTCTCACGGCCGCATCCAGCCGGCGGTCGTACTCGGCGCGATCGACCTCCTCGCCGCGGTCCTCGGCGAACACGAACTCGACCAGCTCGGGCGGCCTCGGCAGGCTGCCGACGTGGGTGGTCAGGATGCGCGTCACCAGATCTCCTCCAGGACGGTGAGTACGGCCTCGGGCGGCGCCGGCCGGGGGTTGTTCTTGGCCGGTCCTCGTTCGGCGACCGCCTCGGCCAGCGACTTCAGGTCCTCACGCGGCACGTCGTAGTCGCGCAACCGCGCCGACCCCGCGAGCGCCGCGAGCTCGGCGACCCTCCCGATCGGATCGTCGCTGTGGTTCATCGACTCGCCCAGGCGCGCGATGCCGTTGGCCGCCACGTCCCGGTTGTAGCGCAGCGCCGGTGGGAGCGTGACCGCGTTCATCGTCCCGTGCTGGAGGCCGTAGCGCCCGCCGAGCGCCTGGGCCATCGCGTGGCCCAGCCCCACGCCGGCGCGCAGCGCCATGCCGGCGTGCATCGCGCCCTCGAGCAGGCGCCGGCGCGCGTCCGGGTTATTCGGCTCCTTGATCACGGTCGGCAGGGCGTCCGAGATGAGCTTCGCGCCGGCGAGCGCGTAGCCGTCCGTCTCGTCGCCGCGCTCCGTGGTGTACAGCGCCTCGGCGCAGTGCGCGAGCGCGTTCATCGACGTGCCGGCGGTGGGCGCCGGCGGGAGGTCGAGCGTCAGGGCGGGGTCGTAGACGATCGCCACCGGGCGGCCGCCGGCGCCCCGGCGCTTGATCCCGGCCCCGCGGTCGCGCATGCCGAAGCCCTCCGTCCACTCGGCGCCGGAGTACGTGGTCGGGATCGACACGATCGGCAGGCCGGTCTCGCTGGAGACAGCCTTCGCGGCGTCGATCGCGCTCCCGCCCCCGAGCGCGATCAGCCCGTCGGCGCCGTCGGCCGCGGCCCGCGCTTCCCGTACGCCGGCAACCTCCGCGTGCGGCTGTACGCCGTAGAAGCGCCGTTTCAGCGCCACCGGGAGCTCGTAATCGCGCCACCGCTCGGTGCTGATCAGGAGCGGATCGCTCACCGACAGCTCCGTGAGGACGCCCGGCAACGCGTCGAGGCCCCAGCGGACGATCATGCCGGCGATCAAATCACAGTCGGGCCCGTCCGTCCGACCTGCACGAGCTCGCATGGCCCACGGGTCCCCGGATCCGCGCGTTCTGCAGACCACAAGTGCATTCCCGCGCGCAGATCCGGCGGCGACGGCACGGCCGCGCGCTTTCGCACCCTTCGCCGACCGCGGCGCCGGCGACCTGCACAGCCTGCCACTCGATGCGCCGTCCACGGACCGTGGCAGGTTACGCACGCCCCAGGTGAACAACATGCCATGGTCCGCCGGAGACCACCCCAGTGGCAGGTTCCGCATGTATCGTACGCAACTAGTTTGCGTACCAAAGCGGACGCGCGAGGCCGGCGCGGGCCGAGCCGAACCGCTAGCCGCCGCCCGACTCCACCCGCGCCTGCAACCCCCGCATGCCCGCCAGCCACCGCTCGTAGTCGAGCGCCTTGCGCTGGAAGAAGGTCAGGACCTCGGGATGGGGCAGGATCAGGAACTGCTCGGCGTCGATCGCGGCGATCACCGCGTCGGCGACCTCCTCGGGTTCGAGCACCGCGCCGGCGGCCCGCACCACCTGCTGGCCGAGCTCATCCCCGGCCAGCATCGCGGTCCGCACGCCCATCGGGCACAGACAGCTGACGCGCACCCCGCGCTCCCCGTACGTCACCGACAGCCACTCGGCAAAGGCGACCGCGGCGTGCTTGGTCACGGCGTACGGCGCCGAGCCGATCTGGGTCAGGAGGCCCGCCGCCGACGCGGTGGCGACGAAATACCCCTCGCCGCGCGACAGCCAGCCGGGCAGCAGCCGCCGCGCGGCCAGCAGGTGCGCCCGCACGTTGACGGCATACGCCAGGTCCCACACCTCGTCGGGCGTCTCGAGCGGGTCGGTCCCGATCGCAACGCCGGCGTTGGCGAAGAACACCTCGACCGGCCCGAGCTCCGACTCCACACGATCGATCAACCCAGAGAACGCCACTGCATCGGTCACGTCGCACGGCAGCGCCAGATGGCCGGCCCCCAGCTCGGCGCCGACCGCCTCGAGTCCAGCGGCGTCGACATCGGTGGCCGCTACTCGCGCGCCCTCGCCGGCGCAGCGCAGCGCGATCGCCCGGCCGATGCCTCCCGCGCCGCCGGTGACGATCGCGGTCCGCCCCGCCAGTTTCACGACCGTCTCCCGGAACTGTCAAATGAATTGAACATTCAGATCATCTCAGCAGATTGATTATGCGTTTCCGGCTCTGGGGCCATGGGTACGACTTGAGCACAGACGAGGAAAGTGAGGGATGGGATGAGTTCTACCTCCACTCGGGGACGACTGCTGCGAGACTCGCCCGCGACGGGCCGCACGGCCTGTCGTTTGCCCAGGCCGGCCCGGGGTTCGAGAACGGCTGGCGGTGGATGTACGCGGTCGGCGCGCTGCTGGCGGCGATCGGCGTCATGCTCCGGCTGGAGCTGCCCGAATCCGCGCGCTGGCTCGTCGGCCAGGGACGGCTGGACGAGCCGACCGCGTGGTCAGTGACATGGAGGTCCTCGCCGCCAAGCACGGGCCGCTGCCGGCGGTCGACGAAGACATCCCGGTCGACCAGGAGAGCCCGGAGCGCCGGAGCGCCTTCGCGGCCTGCTGCGCAACCGCATGTACTTCAGGCGGGTGATCCAGCTCCTGGCCGTGTGGTTCCTCGCCTACGTCACCGTGTTCGCGTTCTCGGCCGGGTTCACCGCGATGCTGAGCTCGCTCAGCTACGCGCCGTCCGAGGCCGGCCTGATCACCGCCGTGGGCGCGTTCGGCTTTCTGGCCTGCGCCCTGTTCGCGGTGGCGTTCGTCGAGGGCGTCGAGCGCAAGTACTGGCTGGCGATCGGCGCGGCGATCACGGTGGTCGGCGGGATCATCGTGGCCGAGGCCGGGACCACGTCCCTGGCGATCGCGTTCATCGGCTCGGCGGTCGTGTTCTTCGGCTTCAACATCTGGGTGCCGGCGACCTACACCCTGTCGACCCAGAGCTTCCCCACGCGCGCGCGTGACCGGCTTTGGGCTGGTCGACGGCGTGGGCCACCTGGGAGGCGGCATCGGCGTGCTCGTGATCGCACCGCAGATTCCGCACATGAGCGTGCTCGGGGCGATGCTCCTGGTCAGCGCGTTCCTCCTCGCCGCGGCGATCGTCGCCCAGTTCAGCGTCAACACGCGCGACCGGCACTACGAAGAGATCTCGCCCTAGTCAGGCGTCGACGCTGCGCAGCACTTCCATCATGTACTCGATGTGCTGACGCATGGCGCGTTCGGCGGCCGTTCGCTGGTGGCGCCGGATCGCCCGCATGATCACCTGGTGCTGGCAGATGATGCGCTCCACGTCGAGCGCGCCGCCCAGGTGCTCGATCAGCGAGGGCTGGAGGACGTCGAGAATCCAGCTCGTGAAGGTGAGCAGGAGGTCGTTGCCGGCGGTGACCGCGATCGCTCGGTGAAACCGGGCGTCGGCCAGGCGAAACTCGTCGCCGGCGGGATCGCGGCCGGTAGCGTCGTCGATCGCCTCGGCCAGCACGGCGATCGTCCCGTCGTCGGCGTTCTCGGCCGCCAGCCCGGCGAGCGGAACCTCGAGGAACATGCGTGCCTCGAGCAGCTCGCACAGCGTCACGCTCTTTGATTCGAGCATCGCGGCGATCGATTCGCTGACGTGACGGCCGATCCCGACGTTCGGCGTGTTATCGACGAACACCCCGCCGGCGCGGCCCTTCTGGACGCGGATCAGGTGGGCTCCGGCGAGGCGGCGCAGACCCTCCCGCAGGGTCGGCCGGCTGACCCCGAACTCCCGGGCCAGCTCGTGCTCGGTGCCGATCCGGTCCCCGGGACGGAGACTCTCCCGCTCGATGTACTTCCTGAGCTCACGGGCGATCTGCTCGCTTGCATCGGCGTGCACGGCCTCGAATCGAGGCGTTCTGGGCGCGTCGGTCGCCGCCGGCATGAGTCCGATTTTATGGCCGCCGGCCCAGCCCGTCCGCCTACGGGGCGACAAACCTCCTAAGCAATTGCGGACTTCAACCGATAAAGACGACCATGCGGAGGACCCGCGCGCGCGCGCCACGTGCATCGCCCCCCGGCTCGGACGCGGCGCCGAGCCGATCCACCGATCCCGCGGCCGCCGGCTTCGCCCCGACGGAGGGTGGCCAGCGCTTCCGCATGCTGTTCAACCACGCCTCGGTGGGCATCATCGCGGTCGGACCCGACGGCCGCGCGGTCGAAGGCAATCCCGCGGTCGAACGGATGCTCGGCTACGACTCCGGCGAGCTCACCAGCATGAGCTTCACCGAGTTCACCCACCCGGAGGACGTCGACATCTCCAAGGACCTCTACCGCGAGCTGCTCGAGGACGAGCGCGACTCCTACCAGTACGAGAAGCGCTACCTCCGCAAGGACGGCGAGGTCATCTGGTGCCGGGTGAGCGTCTGGAGCGACGCCGGCGTGGACGACTCGGCCCAGGTGGCCATCGCGATGATCGAGGACGTCACCCAGGCCAAGCAGGCCGAGATCGCGCTCCAGGAGCGTGCCAGCCGCCTCGAGCGCATCATCGCCACCCAGCGCGACATCGCCGCGGCGTCGTCGGGCGACCTCGAGCACGTCATGCAGGTGATCGTCGAGCGCGCCCAGGCCCTCACTCGCGCTGAGGGCTCAATGGTCAGCCTGATCGAGGGCGACGAGATCGTCACGCGCGCGGCGTGCGGGATCGCCGAGCGGTTCCTGCACACCAGCCGGCGGTTGAGCGAGAGCGTCTCTCGGTTCGCGATCGCGGCTCGCGGGCCGCTGTTGATCGAGTACGCCGAGGACGACGACCGGCTCAACCCGCAGATCCGCGCGAAGATGGGCGATCGCTCGCACATCTGCGTGCCCCTGTTCGCCGGCGAGCGGCCCGTCGGCGCGCTCAGCGTGATGAGCACCTCCGAGGAGGAGCGGCTGAACGAGGAGGACCGCCAGACGCTCGAGCTGCTGGCCGGGGTGCTGTCCGAGGGCGTCAGCCGCGCGGCGGAGTTCCAAGCCCGGCGCCGGCAGGCCGAGGCCGTGGCGCGCTTCGACGCGATCTACAACGGCGCGCTGACCGGCGTGATGGTCATGAGCGCCGACGGCCATATCGTCGACGCCAACCCGACGATGGTGCGGATGCTCGGACTCGACCGCGTCGACGATGTACCGTCTCACCTCTCCGAGCATCTCGACCCGGATGCGCGGGAGCGCGTGATCGCGTCGGTCCGGGAGCTGTTCGCCGGCGAGGGGACCTCGCTGCGCATCGACACCCGCCTGCAGCGCGCCGACGGCGCGCCGATCTGGATCAGCGCCTCGCTGTCGATCGTCCGCGGGTCCGATGGCCGCCCCAGCTTCGGCGTCGCGATGGTCCAGGACGACACGGAGCGCAAGATGGCCGAGCAGGCGCTCCTGCGCCAGTCCGAGCTGAACGAGCACCAGGCGCTCCACGACAGCCTGACCGACCTGCCCAACCGCACGCTGTTCCGCGACCGCATCAAGCAGGCCATCGCGATGGCGGAGCGCGAGGGGGGTCACCTCGCGGTGGCGATGATGGACCTCGACCGGTTCAAGGACGTCAACGACTCGCTCGGCCACCACGCCGGCGATGCTCTGCTGGTCGAGATCGGCCGCCGGCTGCGCGGCATCCTGCGCACCTCGGACACGGTGGCGCGCCTCGGCGGTGACGAGTTCGGGGTGCTCATCTCCAAGCCCCGCAGCGCGCAGGACGTCGCCGTGGTGATCGAGAAGGTCCGCGCCGCGCTCGAGCAGCCGGTCATCGTCGACGGGCTGTCCCTCCCCGCCGAAGCGTCGATCGGAATCGCCATGTTCCCCGAGCACGGACGCGACGTCGACACGCTCCTGCGCCACGCGGACGTGGCGATGTACAGCGCCAAGGAGGATAAGTCCGGCTATCTGTTCTACGACAACTCGCGCAGCGAATCCGATCCCGCCCGGCTCACCCTGGTGAGCGAGCTGCGCCGCGCGATCGAGCAGCACGAGCTGGTCCTCTACTACCAGCCCAAGGCGGCGCTCGAGAGCGGCACGGTGAACTCGGTCGAGGCGCTCCTGCGCTGGAACCACCCCACCCGCGGCCTGGTTGGGCCCGACGAGTTCATCCCGCTCGCCCAGCAGACCGGGCTGATCAAGCCACTCACCCTGTACGTCCTCGAGGAGGCCCTCGGCCAGTGCCATGCGTGGCAGCGCGAGGGGATGCGACTCGGCGTCGCCGTCAACCTCTCGGTCCGGAACCTGCTCGACGCCGAGTTCCCCGAGCAGGTCCGGCGGCTCCTCGACCAGCATCGGGTCGATCCGTCGCTGCTCGAGCTCGAGATCACCGAGTCGATCGTCCTGTCCGACCCCGTTCGCACCAAGCGCGTGCTCGACAAGCTCTCCGCGATGGGCATCCGGCTCTCGATCGACGACTTCGGCACCGGCTACTCATCGCTGGCCTACCTCAGCCATCTTCCCGTAGACGAGATCAAGATCGACCGCTCGTTCGTGATGAACATGGCTCAGTGCGACAACGACGCCGTGATCGTCCGCTCCACCATCGACCTCGGCCGCAACCTCGGCCTTCAGGTGGTCGCGGAAGGCGTGGAGACCGAGCAGGCCTGGGACGAGCTCAGCCAGCTCGGGTGCAACCTGGCGCAGGGCTACTACCTGTCCCGGCCCGTGCCGGCGGCCGAGCTCACCCAGTGGATGCGGCGCCGCCCGCTCGAGGCTGGCGGCACCCGAGCGAAGATCCGCCGCGTCGCTTAGTGGAGACTTACGGGGTCAGTTCACCCCGGCCAGGAGGTTTTCCATGAAGCTCAGCGCACGCAACCAGCTCAAGGGGACCGTGACCAGCGTCAACAAGGGTGAGGCCATCGCCAACGTGGTGCTCGACGTAGGCGGCTCGCGCCTCGTCGCGTCGATCACCGTCGAGGCCGCCGACGAGCTCGGCCTGAGCGAAGGCGCCCAGGTCACCGCGATCGTCAAGGCCTCCGACGTGATGATCGCCACCGACTGAGCGAACTCTCCTACAGCTCATCCGCGCCCCTGCCGATAACGCAGCAAAACGGAGTGTTGGAGGGCGAGGAATGAGTCAGCTACAGGCGACGACCGCTGGTCCGCCGAGCGAGACGACCGGCAACGGGTACAAGTCCGTGTACTGGGTGCTCGGGCTGATCCTGCTCGGCTACGCGATCGCGCTGGTCGTGCGCTCTAACGGCGCGAGCACCGCATGGATCGACGGCTGGGGCGTGTCCGCCTACGAGCTTCTCGTCAGCGTGCTGGTCCTGATCCGCGCCGCCGTCAGCCCCCGCGACCGGAAATTCTGCCTGTGGCTCGGGGCGGCGATGTGCCTATGGGCGCTCGGCGACTTCGCGATGACCTACGAGGGCCTCCACGACGCGAACCCGCCCACCCCGGTTCTGGCGAACTACCTGTGGGCCGCGTTCTTCCCCGTGGCGTACGTGGGCGTGATGGTGCTGATGCGCCAGGAGGTCCGCAAGTTCAGCGCGGCCAACTACCTGGACGGCGTGGTCGCCACCCTGACCTGCGCGGCCGCGTTCGCGGCGTTCGCCTTCGGCGCCATCCAGAAGGCCGCCGGCGACGAGTCGGTGACGGTGGCGTGGAACCTCATCTACCCGGTCGGCGACATCCTGCTCTTGATCCTCACCCTCGCCGCCGCCGCGATGCTCCCGCCCGCGCGGCGCACGCGGTGGTATCTGATGGCCGCGGCGAGTCTGATCAACGCCATCGGCGACATCTGCGCGCTGTTCGGAAATGGGATCGGCTCGACGCACTTCGGGTACTTCTGGAACTCGGTGGCGTGGCCGGCCTCGCTCTTCCTGTTCTCGCTGTCGGTCTGGGTGCCGTCATACCGGCCGTCTGAGTCCGAGCTCCCGGAGACCAGCTCGGGATTCGCGATCCCCGGCGTGGCCGCCGGCCTGGCCCTGCTGATCCTGTTCGTCGGATCCCTGAACCACATCAACCAGATCGCACTGGGACTGGCGACCGCCACACTGGTGGCCGCCGGAGTGCGGTTCGGCCTGGCGCTACTGCGGCTGCGAGCGCTCACCGATGAGCGCCACCGGCAGCTCACGGACTCCGCCCAGCACGAGCGCGAGTCCCACGAGGCGCTGCAGAGCGCGGTGCGCGACTACTCCGAGTTCGCAGCCCGGGTCGCCGACGGCGACCTGCGCGCCACCGTCCAGGCCAACGCCACCGAGGACCTGAGCGGCCTGTCCGAGAGCCTGAACAGCATGGTCGGCGGGCTGGCCGAGATCTCCGGGCACATCCAGGCCGGCGTCCAGGACATCGGCGCCTCCACCGCCGAGATCCTCGCCTCGGTCAGCCGGCACACCGAGAGCGCCGGCCTCCAGTCAGCCGCCATCCAGCAGACCTCCTCGACCGTCAACGAGCTGCGCCTGGCCGCCGAGGACACCGCGCAGATGGCGAGCGAGGTGGCGGACCGCGCTAACAATTCGCTCCAGGTGTCGGGCGAGGCGACCGATGCGGTCGCCGCGATCACCACCGCGATGGAGGAGATCCGCGAGCGCGTCGACGCGATGGCGCGCGACATTGTCGTCCTGTCGGAGCGCACCAAGCAGATCGGGGAGATCACCGCCACGGTCAACGGACTGGCCGACAAGTCCAAGTTGCTCGCGCTCAACGCATCGATCGAGGCGGCCCGGGCCGGCGAGCATGGCAAGGGCTTCGCGGTCGTCGCCGAAGAGGTGACCAAGCTGGCCGAACAGTCCAAGCAGGCGACCGCTCAAGTCGAGGCCATTCTTGGCGACGTCGAGGCCGCGACTTTAGCCGCGGTCCGCGCCAGCCACGAGGGGACGAAGGTGGTCGAGCACGGACTCGAGTTGACCGAGCGCGCCGGCCAGGGCATCCGCAGCCTGTCGGACACCATCCACGGCGCGTTCGGGGCGGCGGAGCAGATCGCCGCGTCGGCGCATCAGCAGAGCGTCGGGATCGAGCAGATCGCCCTGGCGATGAACCACGTCAATGAGGGCACCTCGCAGTTCCTCGAGGGCGCGCACGCGTCGCAGATGGCGGCCGAGACGCTGAACGACCTGTCCGCTCAGCTCACCGCGGTAACCGAGCGCTACCGAGTCTGAGGCAGGCGCCACGGCGGGTCCAGCCGATTGACGCCCGCGTGGTAGATGAAGATCCGGTGCCCGTCGGGGTCGCGCAGGATCGCCTCGCGCCACAGATAGGGCTGGTCGGTCGGCGCCTGTTCGAACTCAAATCCCTTCTGCACGAGTTCGGCCACGACCTCGTCGAGCCGGTCGGTCTCGAAGTGCACGCTGATCACGCTGGCCGCGCCCTCGACCGGGCCGGAGCCAGGATGACAGTGCAGTGACAGCGTGCTGTCGCCGTCGGGACAGACGAACCGGGCGTAGTCGCTGTCGGCCACGATCTGCGTCAGCCCGAGGTTTCGGTAGAAGGCGACCGACCGGTCCAGATCGCTGATGCACAGCGTGACGTGGTTCAGGTTCATCGCAGCGTGCGCACCCTACCGCCGCCGGCTAGGCCAACGAGACGATCTGCGTCAGCCTGAGCCGGAGCAGGCTGAAGCCGCACCACGGCTGCGGGCACGTGGCGCGCGACGGATCTCCGCCCGGGAGCCGGGAGTAGTGCCGCTCCACGGCCTCGGTCGGCTCGGCTCCCACGATCTGATTGCAGTCGCGGTCTGAGATCGCCCGCGCGACGCTCTCCCCGGACAGCACGCAGTAGCTCGCACGCTCGTAGCGATCGCCTGGCGAGACGAGCCCGGAGTCCCAGCTCGTCGGGTGAGCCGCCGGGCTGTCGAACTGATGCCAGTACGCACGGGTGATCTGTCGGGGGAAGGCCGACCCGACCCGCGCCAGGTCCAGGAAATCGCGGCCCGCGTAGGCCTGAGCCCTCGGGTTGCCATCCAGGCACGCGCCCAGGCCGACCGGCACCGGATCTTCCGAGGCGCGGTCGCGGCAACCTTCGGGCACCCCGACGTAGGTCGGCACGGGATCGGTGAGTTGCGCCGCCACCTCGGTCAACCAGACCTTTGGCTGGGCCCGTGGTGAGTGGTACAGGGAGGCGATGTAGGCGCTCACGAGCGAGGTGTCGCGGTGGGCGAGGGCACCGTCACCCAGGTACGCGGTGGCGCTCAGGTCCTCGTAGGGGTGAAACGACCACACCCTCGGGTACAGGCCGATGGTGCCGGTCAGGTAGTTCGCGTAGGCCTTGATCGCGATCAGATTCGGGTCGTTGGCGCTGTCGCCGTCGGCCGACAGCGCGACCAGAGTCAGGCGCCCGCCGAACACCGTGCGGTTGGCGAGGTCGGCCTCGTAGTAGTACCAGCCCGCGCACTGATCGGCCTGGTGCGGCGGTAAGTTGCCGTCGGGCGTGGGGTTGCATTCGTTGGTCACTCGCGCCCCGTCCGGCTCGTCGTAGGTCTCGTACTCGGTGGGCGGTGCGATGCCGTGCCTGGCCGCGAACGCGTCGAGCGTCGAGACGAGGCCGCGAAAGCCGCAGAAATACTGGTTGGCCGACGGATTGGGCGGGTCGCTCGGGTTCCCGTTGCCGGCGTAGCGCGCGGCGCTGTTGGTGGTGATCGCGATCAGCGGGTCGATCCCGGCCCGGCGCGCCGCGAGCACGTAGTTCTCGGCCAGGTCGATCCACCGCTCGCCGTAGAACGTGGGAGGGTGGGCCTCGGTCGTGCACGCGCCGCCGATCGCGGCCTGACCGGTGCTGACCGCGTCCCACGGAATGCCGGTCCGCGCGTACTGAAACGCGTTCGCGCCGCCGGTCTGATCGCTCGCCAGCGCCTGATACCGGTCAAACAACGCGTTGCCCGGGTTCGGGACCGGGCAGCCCTGCACCGGAGACAGCGTGCAGACCAGATTGGAGGCGCTGTCGCTCAGCCCGATGCCCGCGGTCGCCTCCTCGGCTTGCGCCGTCGCCGGCACCGCCGCGCATACCGACACCACTACGCACGCGAGGATCGCGCGGCGCCGGCGCAGTGGATCGCCGCCGCACCGCACCGATAAGTACCCCACGGGCCAGGAAGCTAGCAGCCGTCCACCCGAGTTCGAACCGCGCGCGTAGACGCCCCCGCGCTCAGGCGGTCTGCTTGGTCCGCGCGCTGCGCCGGCCCAGCGGCCCCGCGGGCCTCTCCTGCAACTCGCCGTCGACGAACAGATCCACGCGCTCGCTGTAGGGGGCGAGGAGATCCTTGACTGCCGACACCTCGGCGAACGGCGACCGGTAGTACCAGAACAGGTTCGGATGGCGTCGGCCTGCGATCACCACGTCGCGATACGAGGCGTAGCCCTTGTACGGGCATCCGGTCTCGAGCTCTGAGTCCTCGAGCAGCGAGTCGTCCAGATCGGACTGCTTGAGGTAGTAGCGCGTCGGGAGACCGGTCTCGAACACCAGGACCGGAGCGTCGGACTCGGCCAGCAGGTGGCCCTCGCGCTCGACGCGCACGTGGCGCGAGCTCTTGAGCGCATCCACGCGCACGAACGGGTCGCGCGGATGGATGAAGACTTCCTCGTCTTCCTCGTACCAGTGGTCGAGGGCATCCCACGCGATCGTCACGTATCCCTCGAGATCCGGATCGCGCAGTTGGCGCACTCCTTCGGCCGCCGGGTCGTCGGACACGATGCTCACGTCCTCGCGCGGAAACGCGTAGATCGGTGTCTTGTGGCCCGGCTCCCATACGAGCGCCGCGCGCCGGCTGTCGACGACCGTGTCGGCGCCGCGTCTTCCCCGGATCCACCGTGAGATCGGGTAGTAGGTCATCTCGTCGAACGGCGGGCTGGGATGCAGTGCGGCCATGTCTCGGCTCCTCTCGGGTTCCAGTTGCGCTGTGTCGGGACGTTACCAGCTTTGGACCGCATAGTCCAGTACTCTCGTTGTAGTCGCCAACCCCTGCGATTGATGGACCGTTGAGTCCAGGGCTGCTAGGCTCCCGCGCCATGAGCTCGATGCCCGCCACCAAGCAGGGACGCGCCACACGCGAGCGCATCGTCCGCGCGGCGGCCGAGCTGATCGCCGAGCGCGGCGCCGCCGGCACGAGCCTGGACGACGTGCGGGCCGCCACCGGCGCCAGCAAGAGCCAGCTCTACCACTACTTCGACGACAAGCACGGACTGGTCCAGGCCGTCGTCGACTACCAGTGCGCTGCCGTGCTCGGCCAGCAGGCCCACGCGCTCGCCTCGGTCAGCGGCTGGGAGGACCTCGAGCGCTGGGCTGATGCGTTGGTCGCGACCGTCGAGGACCAGGACGCGCGCGTCGGCTGTCCGATCGGCACGCTGGCGGCGACGCTCTCGGACGCCGACGAAGGACTGCGCACCAGCCTGAGTGAGGCGTTCCGGGCCTGGAGCGACGCGATCCGCGCCGCGCTGCTGCGGCTCCAGGCCGACGGGCTGATCGCCGCCGGCGCCGACCTCGACACGCTCACCACGATCACCCTGGCCGCGATCCAGGGCGGTTTGCTCCTGGCCAAGACCTCTCGCGACGCCGGTCAGCTGCGCGCCGCGCTGGACGGCGCGATCGCGCAGCTCCGGGCCAACGGATCGGCGGGCCGGACCGGGCGCCGGCGATCGCGGGCCTGACGAGGCCCTACCCCCCACGCACGACGAGCTTGCCCGCGGCCTGGCTCGCCTCCATCATCCGATGCGCCTCGGCGATCTCGTCGAACGCGAACACCCGCGCCGGCTTGGCCCGGCGTAGACCCCGAACGCCTCGACCCGGATCAGGACATCCCCCTCGCCGGGGATCGGTTCGGGAAGCTCCTGGATCTGAAGCACCTCGGGGCCACCGGGCTCGGTGATGACGATCGCGCGCATCTTGCCTTCCTTTGTTGCCGGGCTCGCCTCAACGGGGTTTTTGAGCGAGCGTTCAATGATGGTCCGCAAGAGTAACCGAACGAACGCTCAAAAACTCTTAAGACGCGGTGACGGCCTGCATCCGGCCGGCAGTGGCGCGTCATGCCCACAGTGACCGTACAAATTCCGCCATTCGAGCTCGTCGACGCGTCGACTGGCGGATCCTGCCTCTCTCAGGGGCGAAATCCGTCAGACACGCGGGGGACGCGACGCATTGCCGGAAATGCCCCCCTCATGGGACCGCGACGGCGGGTTGCAGATGTGCGGCGTGACGCGGCCGATCAGGCCGGGTCGTGCGTGAAGTTGAGCGTTCGCTGCGCGGCCTTCTCGACCGCGATCACGAAGCAGACCCGGCCCGGCCCGCGCACCGGAAACGGCTTGCCCGTGTACTTGTAGGACAGCCGGTCCATGTGCTGGCAGTCCTCGTCGGGGCGAACCTCGACCACCCGGCCCTGGATCGCGGCCATCCGGTAGGGGTTCTCGAGGTCGGTGACCGACAGCGCGACCCGCGGATCGCGCAGCATGTCCTTGCCCTTCCAGATCGTGGCCGAGGTGCAGATCAGGATGTGGTCGCCCTCGACCCCGGCCCACACCACCCAGTTACGCGGCGAGCCGTCGGCCCGGAGCGTCGAGAGGTGGATGTAGTTGGGCGCATCGAGCAGCTCGCGAACGTCGGGCGGGATGGGAATCGGCACCGTGCTCCTCCTTACCCGGCGTGTCCGTTGCCGGCGCGCTTGGGCGTCAGGTCCGCGAACGCGGCCTCGACGATCGTCTCCAGGACCTTGCGCCCGGGATCGGTCTTGCCGACGACCATCAGCCCCATGCCGGTCGCCATCAGCTGCGTGGCCTTGGCCCGGGGATCGACGTGTGCCGGCACTTCGCCGCGCCGCTTGGCGGTGCGCAGCGCGCGCTGGGCGTTTCGCTCCAGCCGGCGCATGTGCTCGCGGGCCATCTCCCCCACCTCGGAGTCGACCGCCGCGAGCTCCACTGTCGAGTTGACCATCAGGCACCCGATCCGCCCCTCCCGCAGCGTCAGGTCGTCGACCAGGCCGTCGAAGTAGGCGCGCAGCTCGGCCAGGCCCGCGCCCGGCCGCTCCAGCGCGCCCAGCTTCGCCGGAACCACCAGGTTCGAATAGCGCTCCAGCGCCTCGAGGAACAACCCGTGCTTCCCCGCGGGGAACGCGTTGTAGAGGCTTCCCGGCCGCACGCCCGTCACGCTCGCCAGGTCGTCGACCGAGGTGTCTCGGTACCCACGCTCCCAGAACGCGTGCATCGAGCGGTCTACGACCTCCTCGGGGTCGAACTGGCGGGGTCTGGCCATGACTTGTCACGGTAGCGTAGCGATCGCTCAAGAATGGCTTCTCGGGGCGGCGGCCGGATCGAGTCAGCTCACCGCCGAGCGCGAGAAGACCCGGATCGAGAGCACGGTCAGCGCCACAGCCCACACCGCCACGACCGCGAGGCTGAGCCACGCCTCGGCGGTCACGCTGTGCATGCCCCAGATGTCGTGCAGTCCCTTGCCGCTCGGATCGATGAACCCATAGCGCATCAGTGCCAGCGCGTGGGTGAGCGGGAACGCCTTGGCGATCGCGGTGAGCACCGCGGGCATGGCGCCGATCGGGTACAGCGCGCCGGCGAGGAAGAACGGCAGGATCGCGATCGCCGGGACTGCCCCGACGTAGTCCTCCTGCTTGGTCACCCGGGCCGCGAGCGTCTCAGCGACGCCGTACATGAACACCGTGAACAGCAGCGCCGAGGCGACGAACCACGCGACGCCGGCGCCCGTGATGTGGAACGCGCCGCCGCGTATCGCCGACAGGCCGATCAGCGCGCCGACCTGGAGGGTGGCGAGCCCGACCGCCACGATCAGGTTTCCTAGCACGAGGTAGGCGCGCGGGACCGGCGCCGCCAGCAGCTCGCGCTGCGCGCCGGAGTGCCGGTCGACCAGAACGCTTAGCCCGGCGAAGATGCAGCTGAGCGGGATCACGAGGCCGACCGCCCCCACCCCGACGAACGACGTGTAGTCGATGTGGGAGTGCAGGCCGCCGGTGGCGACCTTCAGCGCCGGCGCCACGACCAGGGCCAGTAGCGCCGGCCCGAGCAGCGGCACCGCGATCTGGCGGGGGGTCTTCGAGGTGAGCGACGCCCGTCGTTTGGCGAGCGTCAGAAGGGCGCTTCCGGCCCGGGCACGTCCCGGGGCGCGGAGAGCAATCGATGGGACTTCTGCGATGGCGGACATAGGAATCTCCTTGTTCGTGAGGCTGGTCAGCCGACGTGCGCGATCCGCTCGCCGGTCAGGTGCAGGTAGACGTCGTCGAGGGTCGGGATCCGGGTGGCGATCTCCGACACGCGCAGTTGCTCGCCGTCGATCACCGCCAGCGCGTCGGTGACGGCGTGCTCGTGCAGGGGAATCGTCACCCGAGCGCCGATGGCGAACGCGTCCTCGCCGGCGACGCCCCGCTCGCGCAGCGCGGCCAGCGCCGCTTCGGGACTGTCACCCGCCCGGAACTCGAGGATCTCGCGCCCTAAACCATCGAGGAGTGCCGATGGTCGATCTAGTCCGACGATCATGCCCTGATGGATGATCGCCACCCGGTCGCACAGGCGCTGTGCCTCGTCGAGGTAGTGCGTCGTCAGCACGATCGTCATCGTCTCGCGCGCCCGCAGCCCGGCGATCACGTCGAGCAGCTCGTGCCGGATGCGCGGGTCCAGACCGACCGTCGGCTCGTCGAGGAACAGGACCCGCGGGGTTGATACCAGCGCGCGGGCGATCTCGAGCCTTCGGCGCTGACCGCCGCTGTAGCTCTCGACGGGTCGGTCGATCAGCTCCGTGAGCCCCACCGCCTCGGCCAGCTCGGCGATCCGCCGGCCGGCCTGCGGCGCCGGCACCCCCCAGAGCCGCCCGTGGAGCTCCAGGTTGACGCGTCCGCTCAGGGCACGGTCGACCACCGCATCCTGGAACACCACGCTGCTCACCCCGCGCGCGAGCAGTGGCTGGGTCGCGACGTCGTGGCCCGCGAGCCGCGCCGTGCCCGAGGTCGGCGCCACCGTGGTGGTCAGCATCCCGATCGTGGTCGACTTGCCGGCGCCGTTCGGGCCGAGCAGACCAAACACCTCGCCCGGCATGACCTCGAAGTCGATCCCCTTGACCGCCTCGATCCCGCCCGGATAGGTCTTGCGCAGCTGCACGACCTCCACCGCCGGGATGCCGGACTCGACCGGGCCGAGACCGTCGATGCTGCGCAGCTGGGCGCGCTGCGCGCCCGCCGTCTCCTCTGGTTCTTGGTTGCGCTTGAGCATGTTCATTGCCGCCTCTCCCTTCGCTTGCTATGGTTGTCGCGGCAATGCGTGACGATACAGATATGTAACGCTACATGCAAGTCACGTAATATGAACAATCCCGAACCCGAGGTATCCCTGGCATCTGAGAGACTTGCCGCGATGCCCGACCGAGACCCGGCCGAGTCGCTTGATCCAGTCCGTGCTCGGTCCGCCGGCCGTCCCCTCGACGAGAACGTCGACGCCGCGATCCTCAGCACTGCCTGGCGGCTGTTGCTCGAAGAGGGCTACGCGCGCATGTCGATCGCGCGGGTGGCCGAAGAGGCCCGCGTCGGCCGTCCGGCCATCTACCGGCGCTACCGCGACAAGTCCGAGCTCGTGGCGGCCGTCCTGGCCGACAAGCAATCCCGCACGCAGCCGATCGACACCGGCAGCGCCCGCAGCGACCTGATCGCCCACCTGGAGTTCGCTCGCCGGCGGTTCGCCGTCGAACTCGCCGGGACCATGATCGTCGAAGGGCGCAAGCACCCGGAGCTGCTCGACGGCTTCCGGCGCGGGATGCTTCAGCCCCGCACCTCGGAGATCGTCGCCGCGCTCGAGCGCGGCAAGGCACGCGGCGAGGTGCGCCCCGACCTCGATTCCGAGTTCGCCGTGCAGGCGCTGATGGGCGCCTTCATGTTTCACCGGATCGCCGAGGGCCAGCCGAAGAAGGGCTGGAGCGAGCACGCGGTCGATCAGCTCTGGCCGGCGTTCGCCGCCTGAGGGCGCGGGATAGCATCCGGCCCTCGGTCAAACCACGCAGCACAAGGAGCCTCGATGGCAACGCGAGACGGCAGCGCCGAGTGGCGCGGTGATCTGAAGAGCGGGTCCGGCACGGTTTCCGTCGCCAGCGGCCTGTTCAGCGATGGCAACTTCTCCTTCTCGAGCCGATTCGAGGAGGGTCCCGGAACCAACCCCGAGGAGCTCACCGGCGCGGCCCACGCGGGCTGCTTCTCGATGGCTCTCAGCAACATCCTGGCGAGCGACGGCCACCCCGCAGAATCGGTCAAGACCACGGCCAAGGTCCACCTGCGGTTCGTCGACGACGCGCCGACGATCGCCCAAATCGACCTCGTCACCGAGGGCCGGGTACCGGGCATCGACCAGGATCAGTTCGCGGCGTACGCCGAGCAGGCCAAGGCGGGATGCCCGGTGTCGCGTGCGCTCGCCAGCGTCGGCGAGATCACGCTCGACGCCAAGCTCGTCTGAACCGTTTTCGCCTCGCGCGGGGTCTATATCCGCGTGAACAGAGAACGGAAAGGACAACAGTCCATGAATAACGATGGGTTGCAGCGCGCGACCTTTGCCGCGGGTTGCTTCTGGGGCATCGAGGCCGCGTTCCGCGAGATCGAGGGCGTCGTGCGCACCAGCGTCGGGTACACCGGCGGGCATACCGTCGACCCCACCTACGAGCAGGTCTGCTCGGACGGCACCGGCCACGCCGAGGCAGTCGAGGTGTGGTTCGACCCCGCGCTGGTCTCCTACGACGACCTGCTGAACGTGTTCTGGTCGATCCACGACCCGACAACCCCGAACCGCCAGGGCTGGGACCTCGGCAGCCAGTACCGCTCGTCGATCTTCTTCCACGACGCCGAGCAGGAGCGGCTGGCGATCGCCTCCCGCGACGCCCGCCAGGCACCGCTGTACCGGCCGATCGTGACCGAGATCGTCCCCGCGCCGACGTTCTACGAGGCCGAGGACTACCACCAGCGCTACTACGAGAAGCACGGCGGCGCGGTCTGCGCGACGACCCTCCGCTAGCCCCGCCGTTCAGCCCTGGTCGAGCCGGAGGTATGGCTCGAGGAGGGTTCGCAGTTGCAGCCGGCCTCGGTGCAGGCGGCTCTTGAACGCCGCCTGGCCGACCCCGGCGATCTCGGCCGCCTCTTCGGTCGAGAGCCCCTCGATGTCGCGCAACACCACCGCGGAACGCCAGTCGGGCGGCAACTCGTCGAGCGCGCGATCGAGCGTCTGCTCGAACTCGCGGTCCAGCGTCTGAGCCTCGGGCCCGAGGCGCGCCGACTCCGGCAGCGAGACGACCGGGTCATCGCGGTCCGGGTCGATGGTCTCCGCGCGCGGTGGCGGACGGCGTGACAGCCGTCGCTGCGCTTCGTTGAAGGAGATCCGATACAGCCAGGTCGAGAAGCGCGCTCGCTCCTCGAACCTGGGCAGCCCCCGCCAGGCGCGCACGAACACCTCCTGGGCCACCTCGTCGGCCTCGGCCGGGTCCAGCCCGAAGCGCCGCAGCGCGCCGTAGACGCGATCGGCGTGCATCATCACCAGCTCCGCGAAGGCGTCCTCATCGCCGGCGCGCGCTCTGCGGATCAGCTCACGCTCGGAGTCCAAGCGGCGGTTATACCGCCTGGCGAGCGGGCGCCACGCGACGCGCGACGCCCGCATGCCCCATTCGGTGCTACCGCTCCTCGAGCTCGATCGAGCAGGAGTTGATGCAGTAGCGCTCCCGGGTCTGCCCGGGACCGTCGGGGAACACGTGCCCGAGGTGCCCGCCACAGGTCGCGCAGTTCACCTCGATGCGGTGCATGCCGTAGCTGAAATCGTCGATCAGCTCGACCTTGGCCCGGTCGGCCGGCTCGGTGAAGCTCGGCCACCCCGTACCCGAGTCGAACTTGGTGTCGGAGGAGAACAGCTCGGTGCCACATCCGGCGCACCGATAGGTGCCGTCGCGCTTCTCGGCCCAGTACTCGCCGGTGAAGGCGCGCTCGGTCCCCTTGTTGCGCAGCACCTCGTACTGCTCGGGGGTGAGCTGCTCACGCCACTCGCTCTCGCTCTTCTCGACGCGGGGCGCGGTCTGATTCTGGTTGGGAGTTCTGTCGTTCATGCCGTGTTTGACCCTCGTGATCCGCCGGACGGTTCAGGGTTCTTGAGGCGCATTTGGACGGATCCGGCGAACCCGATCAGATTGCGGCCGGGCTCCGGCGGCGGCAGGAGATGCAAAGCCTCGACGATGAGCCTCAGACCCGCGATCACCCGCCGGCACTCGACGCACTCGCCGACGTGGCGCTCGACCCGAGTGCGCTCAGCCGGCGCCAAGTCGCCGTCGAGATAGTCCGACATTCGATCGGGCGTCCATCGATGATCGCGCCAGAACCGGATTTTCGCCCAGAGGTCGTCCATTTCGCGTATGACCCGCTCCGGCGCGCAGACGGTTCTCGCCCTAGACGAGCATCGCGCGCGCGGCCAGTTCGCTCGAGCAGGCGAGCGTGTCGAGGTAGCCGTCCCGGATCGGTCCGGAGTCGCGCAGCGCCCAGAGGAGCTTCGCGTGGTCCCCCGCCACGTCACGAGCGGCGGAGATCGACCACAACGCGATCGCCGCGTCGGTCTTTTCCGGCGTCACGTCCACGATATCGGCGATCAGCCCGGTCTCGAACCAGCCCGCTACCTGTGTCTCGACGGTGGCGATCAGGCCGTCCACCCGCTGGTAGTCGCGGTGGATCGCGCTGTCGTCCTGCGGCGGGAGTCCCAACTCCTGGCAGGTCACGACGACGGCGACCGGCGGGGCCGCCAGGGCACCGGACAGTCACGGCCGGAGTCGATCGTGGCCTCGGCGTCGAAATAGAGGCCGGCGAACACCACGTCCAGCGCTAGAGGCATCCGACGAGCTGCGCCCAGCCTGCCCGCAACTCTTGCTCCGAGAGGCCGAGCACGCGGCGCTGGTACATCACGAGCTCGGGGTCGAGCGCGGCGAGCAGGAAGTCCGCGAGGTACGGCGCGCGCTCCTCGCCGAGCATCTCGGTCAGCAACGCGATGACGTGAGCTCGGTTAGCGAGGTACACGGGGTGTCCGTAGCGAAGCGCCCGGTTCGGCGGGGTCGACTCGACGAGCAGCGGACCCTGATCCTCGATCAGCTGGAACATCGCGTGACCGAACGCCATCAGCCGCTCGCGTGCGGGAGCGCCGGGACCGAGCGGAGCGGGACCGCGGATGAAGCCTTCCTGGAAGGCTCGCTCGCGGTCGTCCAGGAGCGCATGGAAAAGGCTCGCGCGGTCGCCGAAACGCCGGAACAGCGTCCCCTTCCCCACGCCCGCCTGGCACGCGACCGCGTCCATCGTGAGGCCCTCCGGTCCGCGCTCGCGCAGCAGACGCCTGGCCGCCTCGAGCAGCGCCTCCCGGTTGCGCGCGGCGTCGGCGCGCTCGCGTCGCGGATTCTCCAGCACGGGGAGGTCGGCGAGCGGGAGCTCGACAAGCACGGGGAGGTCGGGCGCGGTCGACATGGAGGACGTGATGAACATACTCCACGAGTATAACCGGACTGGGGTCCGGTTGTGCTATGGTTACCTCCAGGATCCGGACCCGAGTCCGGTTAGACCGCAGTAAACCACCTGGAGGGATTAGATGTCAGCTACAGAGATCGGCAGCAGCGCGACTGCCCTGCCCGCCGGCACGTATCAGCTCGACCCGATTCATTCGAGCGCGAGCTTCGCCGTGAAGCACATGGTCGTCGCGACCTTCCGCGGCCGCTTCGAGGACTTTGACGCGAAGCTCACGGTCGGCGAGGACGGCACGGCAGCGCTGTCGGGCGTCGTGCAGGCCGGTTCGATCGAGGTCAAGGACGAGAACCTGCAGGCGCACCTTGGCTCCCCCGAGTTCTTCGACGTCGAGCGCTATCCGGAGATCCGCTTCGAGTCATCGCAGATCGAGATCGGGCCCGGCGACGAGATCAAGGTGACCGGCGACCTCACGATCAAGGATCAGACGCACCAGGTCGAGTCGACCGGAACGATCACCGGCCCGGCGGTCACCTTCGGTGACGTCGTCAAGGTCGGGATCACGCTCGAGACCACCATCGACCGGAGTCAGTTCGGCCTCAACTGGAATGCCCCGCTCCCGAAGGGCGGGTTCGCCGTCGCAGACGACGTCAAGCTGAACGTGGAGCTCGAGCTGGCCCACGAGGCGGCGTAGAACGATGCGGCTCCTGGCGGTATCCGGGTCGCTCAGGCGCGACTCGCACAACACCCGCCTGCTCCGGGCGGCAGCGCAGCAGCTGCCGTCCGGGGTCGAGCTCGAGCTCTTCGACGGGCTCAAGCAGATCCCGCCGTTCGACGAGGACGACGAGGCGACGCCCGCCCCCGAGGTTCAGGAGTGGCGCGCCGCGATCGATGCGGCGGACGCGGTCCTGTTCGCGACGCCCGAGTACAACTCCTCGATCCCGGGGCAGCTGAAGAACGCGCTCGACTGGGCCTCGCGCACCAAGGCCGATGCCGTGCTGCGCAACAAGCCGGTCGCGGTGGTGGGCGCGAGTAAGAGCATGTTCGGTGCATTGTGGGCGCAGGCCGAGCTGCGCAAGGTCCTCGCCTCGGCGGGCGCGCGAGTGCTCGACGCCGAATTGGCGGTCGCCACCGCACACGAGGCGTTCGACGACGACGCGCTGATCGACCCCGACCTGTCTGAGGCCCTGACCGCGATCGTGTCCGACCTCGTCGACCTGGCAAAGGAACGTTCAGATGTCGTCAGCCGAATTTGAATTTGGCCTCGATACCTTCATGCCCGTGACCGTCGACGCGGCCGGGCAGCCCGTCCGCGGCGATCAGGCCATCCGCGACACCGTCGCGGAGGCCGTCCTCGCCGAGTCCGTCGGGATCGACTCGTTCAACATCGGCGAGCACTACCGGCCCGAGTTCATGGACTCCGCGAATCACGTCGTGCTGGCCGCTATCGCCGGCCAAACCGAGCGCATCCGGCTCGGAACCGCCGTGACCGTGCTGAGCACCAAGGACCCAGTGCGCGTGTACACCGACTTCGCCACGCTCGACGCGGTCTCGAACGGCCGCGCGCAGCTGATCGTCGGGCGCGGCTCGGCCACCGAGTCCTTCCCGCTGTTCGGCTTCGACCTCGCCGACTACGAGGAGCTGTTCGAGGAGAAGCTCGATCTGCTCGTGCGACTGCTGCGCGACCAGCCCGTCACGTGGTCGGGAAGTTTCCGCGCCCCGTTGCGCGACCAGCTTCTCAGCCCACCGATCCCCGTGGGACACATCCCCACCTGGGTTGGCGTCGGCGGCAGCCCGCAGTCGGTCCTGCGTGCCGCGCGGTACGGACTGCCGCTCATGCTCGCGATCATCGGCGGTAGCCCCGAGCGGTTCGCGCCGCTCGTCGACCTGTACAAGCGCGCGCTCGAGCAGCAGGGCATGCCAGCGCGGCCGATCGGACTCCACACGCTCGGGTTCGTCGCCGAGACCGACGCGGAGGCGATCGAGATCCAGTGGCCCTTCTATCGGGAGCAGTTCGAGACGGCCGCGGCCGAACGCGGCTGGCGGCCCCCGAGCTACGAGCAGTTCCTGGCCGAGGTCGACCACGGCTCGATGTACGTCGGCTCACCCGACACCGTCGCGAATCGGATCGCTGCCGTGATCAGAACGCTCAGCCTGAGCCGGTTCGATCTGCACTACGCGATCGGGGGGATCCCGCACGAGCAGCGCATGGCGATGATCGAGCTGTTCGGGCGCGAGGTGATCCCGCGCGTGCGTGAGCTGCTCGCGGATCTCCGCTCGCCCGCACTGTCCGTCTAAATTCCCCCCCGTGTCGGGCGTGCTCATCTCCCAGGAGCAGGATTTTCCGGGCTGGTACCAGGACGTGGTCGCAAAGGCGCAGGTGGCCGAGAACGGCCCGGTGCGCGGCACGATGGTGATCCGCCCGTGGGGCTACGCGATCTGGGAACGCCTGCAGGCCGTGATCGACGAGCAGATCAAGGCGACCGGCGCGAGCAACGCGTACTTCCCGCTCTTGATCCCCGAGTCGTTCCTGCGTCGCGAGGCCGACCACGTCGAGGGCTTCAGCCCCGAGCTCGCGGTCGTCACGCACGGAGGCGGCAAGCAACTCGAGGAGCCGGCGGTGGTCCGGCCTACGAGCGAGACGATCGTCAACTCATCGTTCAGCCGGTGGATCTCGAGCTACCGGGACCTGCCGCTCAAGATCAATCAGTGGGCGAACGTGGTGCGGTGGGAACTTCGCCCGAGGCTGCTGCTGCGCTCCTCCGAGTTTCTCTGGCAGGAGGGGCACACCGCGCACGCGACGCGCGAGGAGGCTCACGGCTATGCGCTCCGGATCCTCGACGAGGTGTACGCGGCGGCGATGGTCGATGAGCTGGCGATTCCCGTCTTCCGGGGACGCAAGACCGAGCGCGAGAAGTTCGCTGGCGCCGACGTCTCGTGGTCGTGCGAGGGTCTGATGCGCGACGGCAAGGCGCTGCAGATGGGGACCTCGCACGAGCTGGGGCAGAACTTCGCGCGCGCGTTCGAGATCCGCTTCAGCGATCGAGACGGTCAGCTCCGTCACGTCTGGCAAACCTCGTGGGGCGTATCGACCCGTCTGCTCGGGGCGATGATCATGGTGCACGGCGACGATCACGGCCTGCGCGTGCCGCCCCGGCTGGCCCCGACCCAGGTGGTGGTGCTCGTCGCGCGCGCCGGTGAGGGGGTCGTCGAGGCCGCGGCGAACCTCGTCGACGAGCTACGGCGCGCCGGGGTGCGCGCCGACCTTGACGACAACGTGGACGTGTCTCTGGGGCGACGGATCGTCGACCACGAGTTGCGCGGCGTCCCGATCCGGCTCGAGCTCGGGCCCCGCGATCTGGCCGCCCACCAGGTGGTCATCGCGCGTCGCGTCCGCGCGGCGAAGGAGACGGTCGCGCTGCGGGCCGCACCCCGCGAGATCCCCGCCATGCTGGCCGCTGATCAGCGAGAGCTCCTCGCGTCGGCCACCGCGTTTCGCGATGAGCTCACCCGCCCGGCGGAGTCGGTCGACGAGGCCATCGAGCTGGCCGACCGCGGCTTCGCCCGGCTGGCCTGGGCCGTCTGCGGCGCCGACGGTGAGGAGCGCCTGAATCGCGCCGGCGTGTCGGTCCGGTGCCTGGTACGCGGCGACGGCTCGCCCGTGGACGATCCGGATGCCGGCGGCGTAGACGCGTTGGTCGCCCGGGCTTACTGAGCGCGCCGCGGCGGATCCCCCCCACCCGGCTTCTCGATTAGGGCGCGGCTCGGCCGTCGCCGCCTTGCTCAGCGACCGGTAGCGGGCTGTGCGGGAGGTCGGGGTCGCGGACGAAGACGGCTACTGTTCGTAGGGCGGAAGCAACCCCCAGGGCCTGCGTCGGCGCTTTGGGGTCATCTCGGCGAACTGCTGCGGATTAGGGCCAAGGTCACGGCCGGATATCGATGAGCACAATCGACAGCGCAGACTGGGTCGCCGAGTTGCGATCGGGCGCCGACAATCGCGACGAGACGGTGACCAGGCTGCATGAGCTCCTGTTGCGTGCGGCGCGTGCAGAGGCGAGACGTCGCGGTCCTCGCGTGGGAATCGCTGGTCCGGAGCTCGATGATGTGGCGGCGGAGGCCGCCAGCGATGCACTGTTGGCGATCCTTGCGAAGCTGGAGCAGTTTCGTGGCGAGAGCCGCTTCTTGACGTGGGCGTACAAGTTCGTGGTCTTGGAGGTGGCTCATAAGACCACCCGGCATGCATGGCGGCGCTCGGCTCCGCTTTGGGACGAAGACGAGTGGCGGGCTCTGCCCGACCGGTTTGGCTTCAGCCCCAGCGAGGTCGTCGAGCGGCGTGAGGCGTTGGAGGAACTGCGCCGCGGGGTGCACGAAGACCTGACCAGTCATCAGCGCAGGGTGTTTGAAGCGATCGTGCTTAAGGGAGTGCCGCTCGACGTGCTCCTCGAGGAGCTGGACTCCAGCCGCGGCGCGGTTTACAAGACGCTGTTTGATGCGCGGCGTAAGCTCCGGGCGCGGCTTGTCGCGAAGGGATATATGGACGATCTCGGTTCAATCGGCTCATGACCGGCTGGGCGTCGCTCCAGCGGTTCTTGGCGGTCGACCGCGTCGACGCCGGTTGCGCGGAAACGTTCGCGGTGCTCGAACGGTACGCCGAGCGTGTGCTCGCGGGCGATGCCGAGCCGCGGTTTCCGGGCGTGGCTGCGCACCTGAGGGCGTGTGCGGTGTGTGCCGAGGATCTCCGAGGACTGCTCGAACTGATGCGCGGGACGTGATGACGGGCCGGGCGCGGACCGAGTGCTTTTTGCGCTCCGACGGCGAGATCGTCTCACCGCAGCCTGGCTCGCCCTCGTGAGTTATTGCCCTTGGGAACTAGTGAAGCGTGATGGCAGCCGGGCCAAGTGACCCGGCTGCCATCGCTTCTCGTGCACAGGCAGATGTCTCGACGAGCGACTGCCCGTTTGTCGTGCTAGTTGACCGTGATTCCTGCGGCGGTGGCGCCGGCGGGGAGGGCGACGGGCGAGCCGGGCTCCTCGGTCAGGGTGCCATCGTGTACGGCAAACACGCCGACGGCCTGGATCCTGCTTTCGTTGATGTACAGCGTGCGACCGTCGGGGCTCAGACCCGGATCGACGGCGCCGACACCACCGTTGGCGCTGACCGGGGTGGAGCCGAGTAGGGCGAGGCTACCGTCGTGCGCGATCGTGTAGCGCGAGATCGCGCCCGAGCCGGTGTTGACCGCGAACAGGTAGCGCCCGTCGGGGGTGATGATCACCCAGCACGGCGCCGTTTGCTGATCGGCGAACGGGGAGGACCCGATCGAGAACAGCGTCCCGTCGAACCCATCGTTGAACGCCGAGACGGTGCCCAGGCCCGCGCCGTTGTGGGCGTTTGAGACGAACAGCTGGTTCGGGTCGGTCGGCCGGAATTCGCTGCCGAAAGGACCGACGCCCTGCGCGGGAAACGGCGAGCCGTTCGCGGCCCGCAAGTGACCGCCGACGGTCACGGTGTAGCTGGCGATCTGCGAGGAGTTGACCAGCGTCGCGACCAGCTTGGTCCCGGTGGGGTTGAACAAGACGTCGCCGGGCTGGGAGTTCGCCGGCAACGCGACCGTCCCGTCCGGCAAGGGGATCAGGTGGCCGCCGGGGGTCAGCCGAAAACCGGTGAGGTTCGGTGCCGTCGCACCGGCGTTGGCGACGTAGACCAGTCCCCCGTGGACGCCAATACTGACCGGGTCAACGCCACCAGAGGAGACCACGCCGCCCGGTACCGGGATCAGCGAGCCGCTGCGCTCGATCCTGAGCACCGATACCTGATCGCTGCCGGCGTCGACGGCTAGCGCGTACCGCCCATCGCCGGTGGTCTGGATCGCGCCCTGGGATGCCAGTCCGGCGCCGGTGCCGGACCCGCCGGCGTTGAATGGCGATCCCGGAAGCGATGTCAGCGATCCGTCCGCGCGGCGGTCGAACGCCGCGATCGTGTTCGACCCGGGCGTGTTGTCATCGAGATAGACGTGTCCGACGAGCCCTGACGCGTGGTGGTTTGGTGCGGCCGAAGCCGGGGCGGCCACGGCCGCTGCGGCGGCAACGCTGAGCACGGTGGCGCTCAACAGCGTGCGAGTTCGAAGGCGTGCGATTGCGCGCATCGGTTCTCCTTAGGTCGGGGGTTGGGCCTTGATGCGAGGCTCGACTCCTCCGCGCCCCGTTGTCCGTCGCTCTTACCAGCGGCTCGGAGAGCCGTAATGGTTTGGCAAGGACTCGACGCCGAGCCCGAACAGGGCCGCATCAGTGATCGCCACATCGAACGCGGGCCTCTCGGACAAAATCCGCCAGGTGTTCTCCGGGCGGTCGGACGCGCGGAAGTGCCTACCTGGCGAAGCGCTCGTCCGGCGTCGATCCGCGCGGACGCGTCCTGCGTCGCCCATATGGAGGTCGTGAGCCCTGAGGCGACTCCAGGGGGCAAAGCGATCCCCGGCTGTTCAGAGGCGGCGCGCCTGGGTCCCGCGGTTGCATGGGCGGGCGCACGGGCTTAGGCTCGCGCCGCGATGTTGACAGCGGGGCAGATCCGGTTTCTTCCCTTCGGCGATCGCCGGGTCGCGTATGCGCTGAGTGGAGACGGGCCGCCTCTGGTCGCCGCGGCGTGGTGGGTCAGTCACTTGGAGTTGGATTGGCAAGATGAGGCGTTCCGACGGTTCTGGGAGGCGTTGGCGGAGGGGTACACGCTGGTGCGTTATGACCGCCTCGGGGTGGGGATGTCGGATCGCGAGGGGCCTGACGCGCACCCAACGGTGGACGGCGAGGTGGCGCTACTTCGCAGGGTGCTCGATGAGCTCGAGCTGGAGCGTGTGGTGTTGTTGGGCGGCTCCTCGGGCGGGTGCGCGGCGATTTCGTTCGCGGCGCGGTTTCCGGAACGTGTGGAGCGGCTGCTGCTGTACGGCGCTTATGCCGACGGCGCGGCGGTCAGCACACCCGAGGTGAGAGAGGCGATCGTCACGACTGTTCGGTCGCATTGGGGGCTAGGGTCGAGGTTGCTGGCAGATATCTTCCTCGGCACCGTTGGCAGCGTCGAGCAGGAACGTTTCGCGCGCTATCAGCGGGCTGCCGCGAGCGCGGAGACGGCAGCCAGGCTGCTCGAGCTCATCTATCGGACTGACATTCGGACGGAGCTCCCGCTTGTGCAGGCGCCGACTGTGGTCGTGCACCGTCGGTCTGACCGCGCGATCCCGTATGCCCTTGGCCGCGAGCTGGCGGCGGCGATTCCTGGCGCGACGCTGATTCCGCTTGAGGGCAGCGCCCATTTCCCGTGGGCCGGAGACGCGCACTCCGTGGTGCGGGCGCTGCGGTCTTTCCTCTCACCGCCGTCGGGGGCCGCGCGGGTGGCGGGTGAGCCTGCCGAGGTGCTCTTGTCTGCCCGAGAGCGCGAGGTACTGGCGCTCGTCGCGAATGGGCTCAACGACCGCGAGATCGCGGCGCAGCTCGTGGTCAGCCCGCACACCGTGCACCGCCATGTGGCGAACATACGGCACAAGCTCGGCCGCGGCTCGCGTACCGCGGCGGTGGCCGAGGCGGCTCGCCTCGGCCTGCTCTGACGGCCGATCACCCGAACCGGCCATCTGGAGAGAATGGCCCGCGCGTGCGATGCGGGAGACCGGGGCCCGACTTATCGTCGTTGCCATGTCCACCTCGCACACATACACGCAGCGGAACACACAGCGGAACACACAACCGGCTCTGTCGTCCGCACCTTGGGCGCGCGTCTCCGCGCTGATCTACGACCCCTTCCTTTGCGTCGGGGAGGCGGCCGGGATGCGAGCCGCCAGAAAGACGCTGGTCGATCAGGCCACCGGGCGGGTGCTCGAAGTTGGCGCCGGCACCGGGTTGAACGTACCGCATTATCCGCCGGCGGCCCGCGAGCTGATCCTGGTCGAGCCCGAGCCGGCGATGCGCCGGCGGCTGGAGCGGCGCGTCCGGCGCTCAGAGCGTCAAGCCGCGATCGTCGACGCTTCGGCGGAGCAGCTTCCCTTCGCCGACCGGTCAGTCGACACGGTTGTGTCGACCCTTGTCCTGTGCACGGTCGAGTACCCCGACCGGGCGCTCGCGGAGATCGCGCGCGTGCTGCGGCCCGGCGGGCAGTTGTTGTTCATCGAGCACGTCCGCGCCGAATCTCCGGCGCTCGCCTGGTGGCAGGACCGTCTACTGGATCCCTGGCGTCGGTTTGCCTGCGGCTGTCGCTGCAACCGCGCGACTGTCGAGCTGATGCGGGCGTGCGGCTTCGAAGTCAAGGCCAGCAAGGCCTCGTGGCGCGCGATGCCGCCGATCGTGCGGCCGCTGATGAGCGGTCGCGCGCAACTGAAAGGACTCGCCCATGGCTAGTGTCCGCGTTGGGCTCTTCCCTCCACTCGATCAGCCGGGCGGCGGCTCGAAACAGCTGCAGGCGACCATCGCTCGCGTCGCCGAGGGCGGTGTCGACCACCTGTGCGTCGGCGATCACGTGAGCTTCTTCGTTGGAGCCGGGTCGGACGGGCTGGTGACTGCGACGTCCCTGCTCGCCAGCCAAGCCGAGCTGCCGGTGTACATCGGGCTCTATCTGCTGCCGTTGCGCCACCCGGTTCCGGTCGCCCGGCAACTCGCAACGATCGCACAGCTTGCGCCCGGCCGGCTCACGCTCGGCGTCGGGATCGGCGGGGAGGACCGTCACGAGATCGAGGTCTGCGGCATCGACCCGAACACGCGTGGACGCCGGATGAACGAGTGCCTTCAGATCCTGCGCGGCCTAGCCGACGGCACGCCGCTTACGTTCCAGGGCGAGTTCTTCTCGCTTCAGGACGCGCTGATCGTGCCCGCACCGTCGCCGCGGATACCGCTGATCGTCGGCGGGCGCTCGGATGCCGCCGTCAACCGCGCCGCGCGTCTCGGGGACGGCTGGCTGGGGATCTGGGTCTCGGAACGCCGGTTCACGGCAGTGCGCGATCAGATCACCCGGCAGGCCGCGGCCGCCGGCCGCGATCCGAGCGGATTCGAGCATGCGCTCAACGTCTGGTGCGGCTTCGGCCCGACGCGCGAGACGGCACGCGGACCACTGGCCTCGCAGATGCAGCGCTTCTACCAAATGCCATTCGAACCATTCGAGCGCTACTCGCCATACGGCACCGCCGAGCACATCGCGGAGTTCCTCGGCCCGTACATCGACGCCGGCTGCTCAACATTCAACGTGATCCCCTGCGCCGATGACGACGAGAGCGCGATTGCCGGTGTCAGCGAGCTTCGAACGCTGCTGGCAGGAAGTCGCATGAACCATGCAGGCGCCGACGAGAGTCGGACGGTGGGCGCTGGGGCGCCGGTGAGGTGAACGTTATCGGCAGACACTTCTCGGGGCCGCTGAAGGCGGGGCACGGTGCTTACACCGGCTGTCTGGTTGCGCGCGAAATCGACGCTCCGGCGGCCGTGACGCCGCACACGGCGCCAGCGCTGGAGGACCATTCCGCGCTCGAGCTTTACGGCGATGCTCGCCCGGTGCTGCGGACCGCCGCGAACGCGGTGCATGAATGGCGGCGGCTACGATACTTCGGACGCCGGTTGGGCGCCGCGTGAAGGTCGTCGAGCATGACACGGGGAGCTATACGGAAACTTCTGAACGCAAACTGCGCGAGCCGCTCGCCTGATTCGCAGGCTCGCCTGAACCCAAGAGAGGAAACACAATGATCGGCGTGAGCGTCACCTTCCAATACGACGAGGACTTCGATCATGCCCGCGTGGTGTCCATCGCGGAGAACGCCCGCGGGACGTTTGAAGGCATGCCCGGGCTGAGGTCCAAGGTCTTCACCGTCGACGACGCAAAGCGGCGCGCGATGAATTTCTATGTCTGGGAATCGGCAGACGCTGCCAAGAGCTTCTTCTCGGAGGAGTTGCGCGAGCGAGTGACCGGCCTGTACGGCGTCGAACCCACGATCGACTTCGTCGCGATCGCTCAACTCGTCGACAACTCCGACGCGTCGCATCAACACTGACCGGCAGCTGGATCGAGTCGATCGAGACCGCCGCAAGCAGCCCAACGCAGCAGCGGCCCGGCCTTGCGTCAACGGGTCTATTTGCCGCTTTGCATCATGGAGGTGTGGCGCTTCGTGACTTCTGGACGTAGCCGGTTCGATCCGACGTTACTCCCAGGCGAGGCCTTCTCCTCCGACTCTGCAAGCGCCCTCGGCACGGTGATTCTCGCCGCGCATCCTCGTACAGAAGTGACATTGCGGAAGGTCCGCGCTCACCGGGGTCGAAAAGGAGCGGAGTCTGTGACCGCCTCAGCTAGGAGGGGGTAGCAATGAGCTATCCGCTTGACCGCAAGCTCGTCGTCGAGTTCCTCGGGATGTTCATCTTCGTCTTCACCGTCGGGATGGCAACCAACAAGGCGGGCGCCGGGGCGCTGGCGCCGCTCGCAATCGGATCGGCGCTGATGGTGATGGTCTTCGCCGGTGGGCATATCTCCGGCGGGCATTTCAACCCTGCCGTGAGCACAGCAGTGCTCCTGAGGGGAAGGATGAGTAGCAACGAGTACGGCGCCTACATGATCACCCAATTCGTCGCGGCCATCTTGGCTGGTCTAACGGTCCGGGTAGTCGGTGGTCATGAAGCGGCAGCAACTGTCGCTGGCGCGGGAAGGATGCTGATCGCCGAGTTCCTGTTCACGTTCGCGCTCGCGTGGGTCGTGCTGAACGTCGCCACCGCGAAGGGGACCCAGGGGAACTCGTTCTACGGGCTCGCAATCGGGTTCACAGTCGTGGTCGGCGCGTTCGCGGTCGGCGGCATCTCCGGCGGCGCGTTTAACCCAGCCATCGCCCTAGGCGCGATGGTCACCGGTCTGTTCAAGTGGAGCAATATCTGGATCTACCTGCTTGCGGACTTCCTCGGAGGAGCCGCTGCCGCCTACGCGTTCCTCCATGTCCTGCCGGCGGAGAAGGTGAGCGGAGACGCCGAACCCGCTAGCACCGAGTAAATACCCGCCCGAACGCAGCACGAGACTGCCGCTCCGCATGTAGGCTGTCGCGCAAAGCCGAGGCACCGGAACTTGGTTGTGATCGAGTCACAACGCGTCAGCGCGACCCCGCCATGGTGGCCCGGACTTGGCGATGAAGTTGCGCATATGTCACCTTGATCGCCAAAGGCCCGCGCACCCACTTCGGCTTGCTGTGTCTCACCAACAATGGCGATCGTTTATGCGACAACCGCCATGGGAATGAGCAGTCAACGCGCCGCTGCCGGTTTTGAGCACGAGCATCGGACACTTTGGGCCACGCCGGGGCCCCTGCGCGGCGTCGCCCGCGTCGTCCACGTCGTCCATGATCGCTCGACGCCTGATGCAGCAGTCCGGGCGGTGCCGCCGAGGCTGCTGCTGTTGTGCTGGGGTGAGCGGGCTGCAACTGGCCCATAGGGGAAGCCGCGCGAGCGGGCCGCTGCTTGTTGCGAGACGGCCGCCTCGTTGATTGGTGGGCGGCTAAGGTTCACGAGCGTGAGCACGAACACCGTAGCCGCGCCGCTCTCCTCGTCCTCGGGCGGTGCGCGTCCTGGTTTGGTACGTCGCGCGAAGATCCTGTCGTGGTTGAGCGTGGGCTGGATGACGGTCGAAGCAGGCGCGGCGATCATCGCTGCGCTTGTGGCGAGCTCGGTCGCGCTGCTCGGCTTCGGCTTGGATTCGCTGATCGAGTTGTCCTCGGCTGGCATCGTCATATGGCGCTTCACGGGGAATCGAATCCAGAGCGAAGCCGCTGAGCGTCGCGCGCAGCAGCTCATCGCTGGGTGCTTCGCCGCACTGGCTGTGTACCTGCTCTACGACGGCATCACCGCGCTCGCCGGTGGCCCGCATCCCACGGTGAGCCGGGTGGGTGTCGCCGTATCGACTGGCGCCATCATCGTGATGCCCGTCCTCGCGCGAGCAAAGAACCGCGTCGCGGCGCAGCTGGGCTCCGGCGCCGTCAGCGGCGACGCGGCCCAATCCTGGCTGTGTGCAATCGCTGCCGCTGGGGTTCTTGCGAGCATCCTCGCCAACGCCGCTCTCGGCTGGTGGTGGTTGGACCCGATCATTGGCTTCGGCATCGCTGGCCTTGCTGCGCACGAGTGTCGTGAAGCATGGGCTGGCGAGGTTTGCGCGGACTGCGCTCCCGTCGGCTTCGACGCGAGCACCGCGAGTTGCTGCGAATGCTGCACGCATCCTGATTAGCTGAGGGCACTCGACCGCGAGCCAAGCGCTGTCACTTGCGACGTCGGTGGACCGCACGCTACCGCACTGATCGACCACCGACAGCGCTTGATCTAGCCCATGCGGAAGCCCGGCGGGTCGCCCGTCAGCGGCTTGGCAAGGTGAAGTAGCGCCGCACCGCAATCAAGCACCAGATCGCCTCGACAATCCCGAACGGCCAGGTGCCCGCAAGGAATCCGTAAACGCTCGACAGCGCGCAGCCCACCGCGAACGCGAGCACGAATCGCGGCTCTCGACGCTCCAACGCATACATCAGCATCATGAACGTGACGGCAGCGGCGCCAAATGCGGTGAGCACTGTCCACAGTCTGACGCGTCCTGCGCCGCGCCTCGCGAAGTGTCGCTCGGCCCCGGCGGAGCCGCGAGCTAGGAGCCCTCCAGACGTGGTACAGCGCATTCGGATTCGCGCCGATCACCGGCGGCGCGCTGCCATCGCCACACCCAGATCGAGGGCGACGGAGCCCGCCCACGGTCGGTCTTCATAGCCGCTGTGACGGCCCAGGGCAGCGTCGTTCAGCGGCTTGATCTGATCGGCTCGCGAGCCAAACTGGGGCCGCTGTTTTCGTTGCCAAACGGTCTCGTGTTGACATTCGATCGCAGCGGGCGTCAGCTGCTGTATCGCGTCGGCCACAGTCCGCCGTCGCTATGGGTGGAAGCCGTTGACGAACTCGTCGATGACTGACCGATGATGCTCGGGACGTAGGTCCGGGTGCAGATATCGATGGCGCGGGTGACCCACTCAACAGTTTCGAGGCGCCGATCGTCGCGATGAAAGCCCGGGTCGGGGTGAGAATTGGCGTAACGCGACTGGGGATCTCCCTGCGAGGCGCGTTGCCCGGATCAGCCAGCCGCTGGGGTCGCGTTCGCGGTCCACCGCCTCACTCAGCCCACGACCTCCCTCGCGGAATCACGACCAACGACCGATCACCAACCCTCCGTGACCGAGAGGCAATCTCGGGTGAGGAGCGCCGTCGCTTCTCGTGCGGGCTCGGAGGAGCTGTCGATCGTCGCTATCGCGACTAGCCCTTTGCGACACTCTTGGTCGGCTTGCATTCCGCCCAGTGATGACTAGAATCGTGGTCATGACCGAGACGATGTCGCTCGCCGCCGTGAAGGCCCGTTTCTCGGAGCTGGTGGATCGTGTTCAACGTCAGCAGGACCGCGTGATTGTGACTCGCAACGGAAAGCCGGCTGCTGTGCTGATCAGTGCTGATGACCTCGAAAGCCTCGAGGAAACGCTGGCGGTCATGTCTGATCGATCAATCGCCGCCCAAATCCGCGAGAGTCAGCAGGCCGTCGCAGCTGGTGAGCGCGGCAGCGATCTCGACGAGCTGCGCACCAGTCTTGAGCAACGACGCGCCGACCGTAGGTGAACGACCCGCCCTGGCGGGTTGTGGTGATGGCCCCCGCTCGGAGGCAATTCGATCGTCTGCCGATTTCGGTCGCCGCGGCTGTCCTTGAGACGCTCGACGCGATCGCCGAGAACCCCCGGCGTCTCGGCAAGCCACTGACGCTCGAGCACGAAGGCCGATTCTCGGCCAGACGCGGGCCCTACCGGATCATCTATCAGCTCGAAGAAGACGAGCATCTGGTGCGGGTGATTGCGATCGGCCACCGTCGGCACGTCTACCGCCGGCGCTAACACAAAGATCGACCAGGAGCAGCGACCGGACGTGGCCTGAGGCGGAACTTGTTCGGGCGGTCGCCTAGCCTGGCCACGATGCGAAGGATCCTCGTGACTGGGATGTCGGGAACCGGGAAGTCCAGTGCGCTCGCGGAACTCGAGAAGCTGGGCTTTCGCGTCGTCGACACCGACCTGGGGGGCTGGAGCGAATGGTCTGATGCTGAAGGCGGATGGGTGTGGCGGGAGGACCGGATGACGCAGCTGCTAGCGGGTGACGACGGGCCGTCTTTGTTCGTCTCCGGGACGGTCTCGAACCAAGGCCGCTTCTATGACCGTTTCGAGGCGGTCGTGCTGCTGACTGCTCCCGCCGAAGTCCTTCTCAGCCGAATCGACAACCGGGTGACCAACGCCTACGGCAAGAGGCGTGAGGAGCGGGAATTGGTCTTGCGCGATTTGGCCGAAGTGGAGCCGCTTCTGCGGAGAACCTGCACACACGAGCTTGACGCCGCCGAGCCTCTTGCAAGGGTCGTGGACCAACTCGCAGAACTCGGTCGAGGGCCTTCCGCTTAGATCGAGCACCGATACTCTCGAACGCTTGAGCGGTGCGATCGAAAAGGAGCTCCAGGTCATCGCCCTGATCGAGCTGCTCACCGGCGGCTCCGGGACACCTCGGCCGATGCAGCTTGTTGGCCTCGCTGTCGTAGATCAGGTCCTCGCGGGCGAGCCAGTGGAGCGAGCGGAGTCCCACGGTCCGATCGAGCCCGCGGGAAATTGCTACCCAATTGCTACCTCCGGCCCCTCAACGCGATCTGGCCCCGATGAGAAAAGGCCCCGTTTCCAGGGCCTTCTCGAATCGGGGAGACAGGATTTGAACCTGCGACCGCCCGGCCCCCAGCCGGAATCCGTGCGACCTGGCTAGGTCAGAATAGGCCGATTTACGGGAGTTTCCTGTCCGCCAGATCAGGTACGATCTGGTCAAAATGGTACATAAACGGTACATGACGGACCCGGAAGGCCTCGGCCGGGTGGTCACGTGAGTGCCTCTCGCGGTAGGGGTCGACGCGCCTACGGCACCGGCACGCTGCGTGTCGTCGGCGGCTCCTGGCTGGCGTCGTGGTACGGGCCTGACGGCCGGCGCGTCCAGCGCAAGGTCGGCGCCGTGCGCACCGAGGGTCGCCCCGACGGGCTCACGAAGGCGCAGGCCGAGCGCGCGCTGCGCCGCATGCGGGAGATCGATCGCCCGCGTTCTGCACCGGATGGTGAGCGGGTGACGATGGGGGAGGCCGGCAAGGAGTTCTGTCAGCGCTTGGAGTTGAAGGGCCGGCGCAAGTCGCACCGCCTGACCGTCGCCTCCGATCTCGCGAACCACATCAGTCCGTTCTTTGCCGGCAAGACGCTCGATCGGATCCGGCCAGAGGACATCGAGCGCTACGTCGCAGCCAAACGGAAGACGCTCGCTGTCAAGACGATCCGTAATCACGTGAACACGATGCACTCGGTGTTCGAGCTCGGGCTACGCAAGGGCTGGTGCGAGATGAATCCCGTGAAGCTCGCCGATCGACCGACGCTGAAGAAGACCGAGACGCGGATCCAGTTCCTGGACCAGGCGGAGCTCGAGAAGTTGCTCGATGCCTGGTACCCGGACGACGCCTTCGGGCGGATCGAGCCGACTCTCTACCTCACTGCCGCGATGACCGGGCTGCGCCAGGGCGAGTTGCTCGGCCTGCGCTGGCGCGATGTCGATTTCGACGCCCGCAAGATCCGCGTGGTGTCGCCATACGTCCGCGGCGAATTCGGCGATCCGAAGTCAGCCGGCTCCGGACGATCGGTGCCGATGGCCGAGCGGGTTTCCGTCGCGTTGCGCGAGCTGCGCAAACGTTCCTTCTACGCACACGATCGCGACCTCGTCTTCTGCCACCCGGAGACTGGTAAGCCATTGGACCGCTCGAAGCTCGTTCGTCGCTTCAAGGACGCGCTCAAGCGCGCGAAGGTGCACCAGGTCACGTTTCACGAGTTGCGTCACACGTTCGGGACGCGCATGGCCGCCGCCGGTACGCCGATGCGCACCCTCCAACACTGGATGGGCCACGCGGACTCGAAGACGACTCAGATCTACGCGCACTACCAGCCGAGCGACCAGGAGGCAGACGCCGTGGATCGGGCGTTCGCGTGACCGATCGGCCCGTTCTCGCTGAATCCACAACGCCGGACGGCGTCCGGGTGGTCCTGTTCGAGGACACCTGGCGCGAGCACATCCTCGATCCGCAAGCGGGTCACGCTGAACTGGCGCCCTATCTCGACGCGCTCCTCGCCGCGATCGCCACGCCCGACCATCGCGAACAGGACGCGCTGCCCGGTCGGGAGCGCTTCTACAAGCGGGATGTGGGCCCAAGTCGTTGGCTCATGGTGGTCGTATCCTTCGAGCAGGAGCCGGCGCGGATCATCACCGCGCTCGGTTACGGACACGGAAGGTCGCCAGCCGGATGGATGCCATGAACATCAAGATCGACGGACTCGTTTTCGACCGGGCGAACTACGACGCCGATGGCGACGTGCTCTACCTCGCGCGCGGCGAGTCCAACGAGGCAGCGGACGCGGCCCTCACGCCCGAGGGTCACGGCGTGCGGTACGGCGACGACGGCCAAGTCATCGGCGTGACGATCATCAACGCTCGTCGCCTCCTGGATCGCGACGGCCACCTGACGATCACGTTGCCGCACGAGGTCAGGGTCGACGCGCGCGACCTCGCCGGCGCTCTGGCATAGGTCCGACCTGAGCTGCGTTTCCCGAGGTCCGCCCCGGCGGACCGATCATTGCCACATAGCCGGAGCGGGCCGGCAGTCAAGGGCGGCCCGTCAGGGCCGAGCGAAGCGAGCCGCGAAGCGGCGCCCTTAACGGCCGGGCTTCGGCGGCTACTCAGCCGCCTCAGGCCCGAGCCACGACCTGGGCGCGGCAGCGCTCGGCGAGGTGCGCTTCGAGATCGCTCCGGCTGAATCGCAGGGCCCGCCCGATCTTGAGATGAGGAAGTCGTCCGGTCCGCGCCAGTTCGTAGATCGTCGACACCGGCAGGCGAAGCAACTCCGCCACTTCCTCGGCGGTGAGTAGCTGGTGATCGAGCGGGACGATCGCGTCGCTCATGATCGGCTCCGGATCGTCGACGTCCCGGTCGACGGGAGCGGCGCGAGCTCGACGATCGCCTCGGCGCCGACGGCGCGCGCTGCGCGCTGCACCGCATCAGCGATCGGCGGAGCCGCGTGGTAGCGCACCACGGTCACGTTGTGATTTCGCAGGTAGCCGCGCAGAATGCGCTCGAGCCGCGTCCGGTTCTTCAGGGTCAGCTCGACCTCGACGGCGACGACCTCGTCGTTCGCACGTCGGACGAGCGCGAAGTCGGGCCTGTGGAGTCCTTGACGTCCGTTCTGGTGACTGCCGACGATCGCTGACGCAATCGGTTCGCCCGCCGCGTTCTCAGCCGCACGGTGTTCTCGGTCGCTGAGGAGCGTCCCGTCGTGAAGCTGTGGTTCGAGTTCTGCGGCGAGCGCGGCGGACACGATCATGTGCGGCACCAGCGCGAGACTGATCCGTGCCGGCGTCAGTCGATCGAGGCCTGCGCATCGCAGGCCCTCGGCCGTTGCCGTGAGCAAGCCGCCGTCGTTGTAGAGCAGCCGGTGTCGTCGGACGAGCCCGAACTCCGCGAGTTCGTGCAGACGCCGGTACGTCGCGGTCCGGCCGATCGAGAACCGAGTCATCACGTGTTCGGCGCGGACGGCGCCTTGGCGCCCGATCCACTCGGTGATGGTCATGTCGCGTTCGGTCAGCATTCGACACCATGGCGTCGCAGCTCGTCGGGATGGAAGACACGGACGGTCACGGCTCGCCCGAGGCGAGGTTCGATGACAACGAACTCGCCGACGTCGAGGCTCTTGATCGTGTCCGGATGGACGACGTACTCCCGGCCTCGCGATCGTGAGCCCAATCCGGTCAGTAGACCGGCGGCCGGAGCATGCGTCTGTTGGGTGGTGATCCATGCTCCACGCGTCCCGGCAATCGCAGCAACCAGTTCCGCCGAGGCGGGCATGTTCTGTCGGCCGCATAGGAGCACTTCGATGTTCCCGGCCACCTGGGCCAGGATCCCGCCGCCCCTGCCGAGCGCGTTCATGTCGTTCGGTCCGAGATCGGCCACTTCCTGGGTGCCGAGTAGCTGGCTGAGCCAGGCGCCGCGGCCGCGGCCGAACAGGCGCTGTGTCTGCGGCGCGCCAAACGCGGAGAACTCGTCGATGATCACGAGCGCGGGTCGGTGCTCACCCTGCTGCCGTGCTTGGCTGATCGCGACGAGATCCTGGACGATCGCGGCGCCGAGCATCTCTGCCGTGAGCGGTCGCCGATCGGCCTCGAGCCGGAAGAGGACGACATCGCCGCGGTCGAGTGACTCGCGGAGATCGATTTGCACTCCGCCGGTTGCGGGGTCCAGCAGATGACCGACGTCTGACTCGGCAAGGATCGCGAGCCGGTCGCGGGCGCCTGCGAGATCCCGCTCCTGCTGCGCCGTCAACGTCTCGAGGTACTCGAGCAGCGGCCGGGCGTCGGTCGGAGTCATCTTGCGGGTCAAGGACGCCAGGCGTCCGTTGTGCATGTGCTCGACCACGGTCGCGAGGCTGACCGGCACGCCGGCAAGTCGCAACGCCCGGATGACGTGACCGATATAGCGCTGAGCGAGCCGCTGGTAATGGGGCTCGGTGAACACCTCGGCTGCCAGCAGCTTGTCAGCGATCTCGGTGTTCGATCCGCGGTCGTAGGGGTTGTAGATCGTCTTGCCTTGTGGATCCCACTCGCGGAATTGCCGGCCTGCGCGGGACGCCGCGGCGCGCAGCTCCTCGTGGACGAAGTCGTCTCCCTTGGGGTCGATGTAGATGACACCGAACCCGCGCTTGATTGCGGCGAGCGCCAGCAAGACCTGCAGAATTGTCTTGCCGCACCCGGTTGCGCCGAGGAGTAGCGACATGACCGCGCGCCAGCTCGCGACCGGGACGCGAACCAGCTCGCCCTTCGGCGTGAACCCGATCGCCACGCCCTGCGACGTCACCCACTCGCCGTTGCGCAACTTGCGCCACCCGTACCAACGCCGACGCGGCGCCATCGGGCCGGCGCGATCTCGTGCTCGCTGTGCCAGGTCACCGCCGGCCCGCAGATCGGCCAGGTGGCGCCACGCGCCAATGCTAACCGCTGCGACCGCGACCGCGTCGGCGGAGAGCTCAGCACGCCACCTGAGCAACGACGTGTCGGGAACCGCAACGAGCAGCGGCAGCGCGCACGTCCACGACCACCCGCGCAGGCGGATCAGCAGTGCAAGCACCGCCCCTCCGAGCGCCCCGCCGATGGCGAACCACGTTCCCGTCTCGACCAGCTGTGCGAGATGAACCACCGGCAGCTCCGGCATCCTGGAACTCACTGCGCCCTGCGTCATTGGACCTCCCGAGATCGTGTCGCCGTCCCATGTCAGGTATTGGGTCGCCTCCTCGCGGTCCCGTGAGTCGTCCCGGTTCATGTCCCGGCTTGGGTCCGCCCGGCCGGTCGGCAGCCCGTCTGCCCGCTCGGACTCGACAGCTCGCCGTCCGCCCGCCCCGCCTCGAATCTGACGCGCCCGGCCGTTGACCCCGATCACACACGATGTGGGAGCGGGGTCAGCGGCCGGGCGCGGTTGCAAAGCCAGGCGGGGCGGGCGGACGGGGTGGACTGGCGATCCACAGCGGAATCCCCTCAGCGTCATTTCCAGGACCGACCGGGACTTCGATCGCGCCCGCGTTATCTCGATCGCGGGGAACGCCTGTCAGATGTCTGGGAGCGGGTCTGGGTTGAGGTCGAAGGTCTTACGGGCGAGGCCTCCGGCCTCGTCGACGAGCTGCCCACCGCCGCCGGCCGTGCGTAGCACCCCGGCTCGTTTCCGGCGCGCGCCCGCCCGCGTGATCTCGGCCCTTCAGAATCTCGCGTTGCGCGCGAATTCCCGGGTGGTGAAGCCGCAAAATGGCGCGAAACGCGCGGCCCGAGAAAGTCGCTCAGAGCGAGCGCCGATCGGCCGATCCGACCTGCCGCCCCCGTATGAAGCATCGCCATGCCAGTCGAGCTTGATCGTCTGCACGCGGAGCAGTCCGGGTGACGCGCGACTATATCGAACATATGTTCGTATCATCCGACCCTGCGCCACAAAGGACGTCGGCCTGGGGGCTCGCGCCCGCTCTTCCTGCCATCCCCAGCGCCGCCGACGCCGCCCTGTACGCCGAGCGTCTGCGTCGGCTCGCCGCCGTCCCAGCTGAGGCGCCGCTGCTCGACCTCGACGCCGTCTGCGCCATCGCGGGCATTGAGGCGCAACCGGCCAGGTTGCGCGCCGCCGCCCGCGGCATCGAAGCCACGCTCACGCCGCTGCCCGGCAACCGCTTCGCCGTGTCCGTCGACGCTGAGCCGCCGGGAGGGTGGGCCCGCTTCGACCCGGGCATCCGCGCTCGGCTCGAGCCGCAGCGCTACCGCTTCCGCGTGGCGCACGAGATCGCGCACACGCTCTTCTACGTCCGATCCGGACACCGCCCCCGACGCCGGTTTCCCGTCAGCGGCCAAGAGGAGGCGTTCTGTGATCGCTTCGCCCAAGCGCTGCTCATGCCCGACGATGTGGTGGCGAGTAGCGCCCCGACCCCGGCTCGGCTCTTGCAGCTCCAGGACCGCTACGACGTGTCACTGGAGATGTGCGCCCGTGCGTTCGCCGAGCTCCACGGTGGCCTGCTCGTGGCCCTGCTGGTCGCCAAGGACGTCGCCCCGCCGTCGGTGCGCCCCCAATGGGTCGCACCGGTCGGCCTCCCGCCGCGCTGGTGGACCGCTGAGTGGCTACAGCGTTCGCTGTCTCATCCGGCCAGCATCGATCGCACTGGCCTGATCGGATCCGGCGCTCGCGCGCTGCGCTGCCTGTGGCGGGCACTGCCCCACCGCCGTCAGGTGCTCCTCACTGCGCTGCCGGTCCATTGACGCCCTGTTCTGTGCCGTTCCTCGCGCCCATCGCCGCGGCGACCTCGGGGATCCGGGCCAGCGCCGTCATCAGGTCGCTCACCGTAGGCGAGCTCGGTCCGCGCGCGGCGAGCTGCTCTGCGTGGCTGATCAGCTCGGTCACGCGTGCGTCCAAGGGTGGCAGCTCGAGCAGGCGACTGAGCCCGTATCGCACAATCCAGCTGCGGGCGTCCGAGCCGTAGCGGTCACGCATCCGCTCCCATGCGACGCCGTACTTGACCGCCAGGTACGCGAGCGCGGCGTCTTGCCGCTCGATCGTCATCGAGCGATGGCAGAACACCCACAGGCTCCACAGGCGGCGGTGCGCGCGATAGATGTCGGCGCCGCGACCTCCGCGCGCCTCCTCGTAGGCCTGGAACTCGTTGATGTGCTCGCCGTTGTCGACCAGCACCCGCGCAAGCTTCAGCCGCATCTCGGGATCCGGCAGCCAAATCAGTACCTGCGGATCGCGCCCGACCTCGGCGAACCGCTGCGCTTCGTCCTGCGCGGCCGTGCGCTGCTCGATGGATCCGAATGCGTCCCATAGCTTGGCGGCGGGGGCGTCGTCGACTCCGACCCGTCCCCCTATCGCAAACAGCTCGCGATCGAGGAGGGCCCGCCCGAGCGCCGCCGCCTGGCGCCGCAGGTCGTCGATCACCGCACCGCAGACCCCGGGGCATGGGGGATCCGCACCGAGCGCCGCGATCCGCTCCAGCAACCCGTCATCCCCGTGTCCCAGCACCTCGTCCTCGAGCTGCTTCTGCTGGCGCTCCAGCACGATGCCCCCCGCCGGCCCTTCGGTCGGGATCAGCGCGCTGATGGCCGGATCGAGCTCCGCTCCATCAGCGCGTGGCGCGCTCGAGAGTTCGTCCGCCATAGCGGACGAAGGAACGTGCTCGTGCGCGTCAGCTTGGGCGCCCTGCAACTCGCCCGCTGCCGCGTGCCGGTGGGTATCGGCGAACTCGTCGAGAGCTCGCTCGGCGCTCCCGCGCAGACCGTAATGATCGAGGGCCTCGACCTGCTCCTCGGCCGCATCGAGCGTGGCGATCACCGGCGCGGCATGCTCGAGCCACACGGCCCGGGCCCATAGGTCGAGCGCTTTGCCGACCATCACGTCGGCGGCCAGTTTCGCGTGGTGGTAGAGCGCACGCTCGGAGAGCTCGTAGCGGTAGCGCAGCGCCTTCAGCAGCTCGGAGAGGACGTCGGTCCGCTCGTAGCCGTCCTGCATGATGTTCAGCGCAACCCGCTCACTGTAGGGGCCGCGACGCGCCGGCACGATGAAGAACGCCGAGGTGAACCGATGGCCGATCGCCGCGGGCAGGCCCGTGTAGAGGTGGTCGCGCAGCAGGTAGTCGAGCAGGTCAGCGCAGATCGTATTGCCGACGAGGTCAGCTGCGAAGGCGTAACGCATCCCGCCCGCGGACATGAGTTGCTTCGCGTGTTCGTCCTTGCTGATGATCAGCGGGCGTAGCTCCCCACGGGCGCATCGCACGTTGTTGTTCCGTCAGACCCCAGGTCGGCATCGGTCGCTCCCGTCGTCGAAGACTTCCAATTGCACCGCACGCCGGGGCATCGTGCAACCCGCCGGGCCGCTGATCACTCGGGACGACGTCCGGGCGGCGGCCGCGCGCTCGAACGGATTCCTCAGCAGGATGACCCGACAGGTTGTCAGAGAAGCGCGATGTGAGGCCGACGTCCGGCGTTAGTCGTCCCTCAAGCAAGACCCAACGCCCGCAAACACGCCGCCGTTGGGCTGCCGGTTACCCTCACATCGGGTTGCTCTGCACCATCATCTGGGACACGTACCGCACCGACGAGCGACGGGCCGTGTGGAACGCGCTGAAGTCCCTACTTGCCGAGGACAGCCCGGACTGGTCGCGCAAAGGTGTCTACGGCTACTGGGACGCCGCCTCGCGAAAGTTGCTCTACCTCGGGCTTGCTACGAACCTGCCGACGCGCTTCGCCCAGCACAACGGCCTCGTCAAGCACAGCGGCGGCAACAAGCTCAAGCGGATCGATGCCTGGTTCGCCGAGCATCCCGTCCTGGGGTTCACCGTGATGCTGCAGGCTGCCGCGGTGGCGATGCTCGACCTCATGCAGGACCTTTCGGTGACCATGGGCGCGAGCTCGGACGGCATCATCGCGCTCGGCGAGGGGCAGCTGATCGAGCTGCACCGCAAGGAGACGGGCGTCCGTCCGCCGTGGAACGGTGTCGGCGGCGCGAACCGCGGCCGCGATCTGGCAGTCGATACCGGGACGTCCCTGATCCCGATTCTCTCCGCTGCGCGCGACAGCATGTTCGTCGCCCGCCGCTCGCTGCGCGACCTCGTCATGGACGAGCGCGCTCTCGCCTGGGAGGCAACGATCCATGCCGCTCGTATGCGCGCCGTCATGGAAGCGCACGACATCCGGGGCCTACCAACCACCGGCGAGCGAGACGTCTCGCGACGGATCGAGCAGCTGCTGCTGATGCGCTCGGGACACCTCGTCGATGATCTGTCGCCGAGCGACGGCGACGTCATCGAATGGCTGCGCCGGATCGAGGATGGGCGGGCAGATCTCGAGGTCCATCGCCTTCGCGATTCGGTGGACGCGCTCGCTCCCGAGGTCAAGCTCGAGGGCGACCGGAAGGTCATGGGGCTCATCGGCGCGGTGGCGCACGCGACGGAGTTCTCGGGCGACGCGAGTAACGTGACCGAGATGCACGACGGCGGCTACCTCGCCAGCGCACCCCGCCTGGAGACCTAACGGCTCACTGACGGCGATCCCCCGGGCTAGGGCATGGCCCGCTCCCGTGCGTCGTCTCAGCTGCCCATCGGCTCCACCTCTGCGAATGCGATCCGCCCCGCTTCCCGTGTGCGAGCGGGGACACACGTCGGGGCGGTTGCCGCCGCGCCGCATGGGACAATCGCGAGCCCGGTCATGCTCCTGCAGAAGCGCATCCTCGATTGGTCCCAGAGCCTGCCTGCGTGGCAGCGGGACCTGCTGCGCCGTCTGACCGCCGGACCGCTCGATCACGCCGGGCGCAGCGAGGTGATGCGAATCCTGGCAGACGCTCCGGATGCTCCCTCGCCGATCGCGCTGCAGCTGTCCCACCTGCCCGCCGACGCCGACGAAAACGGCCGGGTCGAGCTGCGCGCGATCCGCGACCTGCGCGATATCAACTGCCTGGCTGGCGAACAGACCCTGTCCTTCGCCGCCGGGCTGAACGTGGTGTTCGGCGACAACGAGTCGGGCAAGAGTGGCTACGGGCGACTCACCCGCCGGGTAACCCGCTCCGGCGAGCCCGAGGAGATTCTGCGCGACGTGTTCGATCCCGGCCCGTCGACCGGGCAGCAAACGGCACAGTTCGAGATCGCCGTTGACGACGTAGCTGACGTGGTCGCCGTCGACCTGGCCGATGATCCGCCACGCGTCCTGTCGGCAATCACCACGTTCGACGCCGGCCGCGCACGCCTGTGTGTGACTAAGGCCAACGTCATCGAGCATGTTCCACGGCCGCTGCGCCTGCTGACGCTGCTCTCGCGCACCCAGGACGAGCTTGCCGACACGCTCCGCGGCCACGCCGCCCAACTGCGCGCCGGCCTGCCGCCGCTGCCCCACCTCAGCCCCGGTAGCGCCGCCGCGGCCGCGCTCGCCGGCCTCGACGCTCACACTGACATCGCCGCGCTGCTGACGGAGATGGCGCTCAGCGACCACGACGCCACGACGCTCAAGAACCTCGATGCCGCCGCCGCGGCGATCGCCACCGATCAGACCCGGCAGCTCGAGGCGGCCGCACGGGCGCAGGCCACCGCCGCGCGCTCGGCGGCGGAGAAGCTCCGCGACGCCGCCGCCCGGCTGCCCGCCCAGGTCCTCGACCGGCTCACGGAGCTCCGAGAGCAGCTGGACGGCGTGACCGCGGCGGAACGCAGATCGCCGAGGACACGTTCGCGGATCAGCGCCTCGACGGCACCGGGCAGGACCCATGGCGGGAGATGTGGCTGGCCGCCAAACGGTATGCCGAGAGCGCCGGGTTTGCGTTCCCGGACTCTGCCGAGGCAACCCCATGCCCGGTCTGCCAGCAGGATCTCGACACCGCCGCCGCCGAGCGCGTCCAGCGCTTCGAGCAGTTCGTCACCAGCGACCTGCGTGCGCAGGCCACGCAGCTGCAGGCCGAGATCGACGCGATCCTCGAAGGGTTGCCCGATCTCCCTCGTCTGCGCGCCGCCGTCGGGCCGGAGCTTCGGAGCGTGCCCGACCCCGTCGCGACCGCCACCGACACTGCTCTCGAGATCCTGGAAGCCCGTCTGGTCGCCGCCGGCGAGGCCGCCGCCGGCACTCTGGTCAAATCGCCGGACGGCGCCGTCGAGCTCGAGCTGCTCGACGCGCACGCGTGCGCCCAGGACGAGGTCGCCGCACAGCAGGCGAGCCTGCGCGACGAGCAGCGCCAGCAGGCCGTGCTGCGCGAGCGCGAGGAGCTGCGCGCACGCGCAGCCCTGATCGCTGCCGCCGACGCGGTCCGCCAGCACGCAGGCGGCTTGCGGCGGATCGCGCGGATCGAGGCCGCGATCGCGCAGCTTGGCACGCAGAAGATCAGCACCAAGCTGCGTGAGCTCCAGCAGCTGACGATCACCGAGCGGCTGCGCAAGGCGGTCGAGGACGAGGTCTCAGAGCTGCACCCGCTCGCCGGGACAGTCGAGATCACCGGACAGGCCAGCAAGGGACAGACCCTGATCCACCTCAAGCTGAAGACGTCCAGCAGGGCGAAGCTCGACCACGTGCTGAGCGACGGCGAGCAGCGCGCACTGGCGCTCGCGTTCTTCCTCGGAGAGGTCGCCGTCAGCGACGAGCGGAGCGCGATCGTCCTCGACGATCCCGTGTCCTCGCTGGACCACGACCGGCGCAGCTACCTCGCCCGTCGCCTCGCGGAGGAGTCACAGCGTCGCCAGGTGATCGTCTTCAGCCACGACATGGCGTTCGTGCACATGCTGCAGGCAGCCGCCACCGAGCTCGGTATCGAGCTCCACGGCCAGACCTTGCGGCGCGCCTTCCACCGCGTCGGGATGGTGTCTGGCGAGCTGCCGACGAAGATGCTCGGCACGGGCAAGCAGCTCACGAACCTCCGCCACCGGCTGCGGTTCGAGCTGCGGCCCCGCCACAAGTGCCAGGACCCCGCCTACGAGGAGGATGCCGACCGGTGGGTCAACGACCTGCGCAAGGCGTATGACCAGATCATCGAGGACACGGTCCTCAACGATGTCGTTCGCCGTTTCCATGCCCACGTCCAGGTCCGCAAGCTGCACGGCGTCAAGTGGACGCCGCAGATCGCCAAGCGGATCGACGCCGCGATGCGCAAGGCGTCGCCGAAGTCTCACCACGAGGCGCTGGCGCTCCACCCCGCTGCCCACACGCCGGACGAGCTGCAGGAGATGCTCGACGAGCTCGCGGCCCTGTATGCGGAGATGGGCGGGGCGGCCGCGCCGATCGAGATCCCCGAGGCAGGTCCCGCCGCCGAGCCAGTGATCCGCGCCGCCCAGCGGCAGACCTAGCCTGGCCTGTCTAGGCTCGCGCGACCATGGACGTGACTCCGACGCGGGGGTTCAGGCGGCGCCCCGCCGGCAACAGTTGGCTTAGCTCCTCCCGACCCGTGGTTGCCCCGAACTGTGGTGGCGAGGTCGCTCAGAACTCGCTGGAAGTTCTTGGTATCGGCAAACAGCGCCCGCCGCGGGCACACGCACGACCTTGCCGGCGGGGAAGTCGGCATGACTACCTAAAACACGCGCCCCAGCGTTCCGATCCGGAGAACGGTACACAGACGGTACACCTGTTCGCCGGGGCTATGCACTCCGAAAACCAAAAACCCCGCCTGAGCGGGGCTTTCCTTTTAATCGGGGAGACAGGATTTGAACCTGCGACCGCCCGGCCCCCAGCCGGGTGCGCTACCAGACTGCGCTACTCCCCGTAGAGCGGGGGATGATAGTCCCCTACCTCGGCTCGGGGGCGACGGGCAGGACGTAGACGACGAGCGTCCGGGGGGTGCCCCGCCGGTCGATCTCCACCCTGGCGGGGCTTCGACGCTCGGCGCCGAGGCGCTCGGCGAGCCGCATCGACCGCGTATTGCCGTCCTCGATGTCGAGCACGACTGAGCGCAGCCCCGTCGGGACTACCACGGACTCGACCATCTCTCGGACCGCCGCTACGGCGAGACCACGTCCCCGAGCCTCTGGAACGAGCCAGTAGCTGAGCTCACCGGCGGGCTGATCCGACGAGCGGATCGCCTGGCAGCGAACGGCCTCCGAGGCGAACTTTGGAGGCCGCAGCGCGACCCGCCCCATCGCACGATCGTCGTCGGGGAGGCATATGGCACGCGTCGGGCCGCGGACCTCCGCGACCTCAGCGCGGATCCAGGCATCGAGACCTTCGCGCATCGTCGACCAGTGCCCGAGGTGCTCGTCGTCGACCATCACCGCGACGTCGTCAGCGTCGGTGACCCGCCAGGGCCGCAGACGAACCGCTGTCATGTCCACTCCTAGTTGCGGGCACCAGGTATAAAAGCGGGCGACGGGGGTCGAACCCGTTCCTAGAGCTTGGAAGGCTCCCGTGCAACCGTTGACACCTCGCCCGCTGAGTGTGGGCCAGATGGTACCCGTGGTGCCGATCAGGCGACTGGCCGGCGCTCTTCCGTGGGCACCTGGCCGTCCCGAGTCATTCCCCACGGCGGCCACGGGCCGAACCAGTTGTCGAGCCCACCGTCGAGGGTCACGACCGAGCCCGACAGCGCCGCACCGAGCCCCGTGGCGAGCAGCGCCACCAGCCAGCCGTACTCCTCGAGGCTGCCGAGTCGCTGAAGCGGAACCGTGGCGGCGGCGGTCCGCCACAGCTCCGCCGGGTACTTGCGCAGCGACTCGGTGTCGAAGCGACCAAGCGCGACGGCGATTACCGAGATCCCGTGTGTGCGGTAGGTCGTGGCGAGCTCGCGGGTGATCGCCTCGACCGCCGCGCGCGCCGCGCCCGTGTGAGCCATCGCCGGCATGCCATGGTGCGGCGAGACCGTCACGTTGACGATCGTGCCCGCGCCGGCGTCGCGCATCGCGAGCTCGTACGCGGCCTCGCACATCGCGAGCGTCCCGTTGACGTTCAGCCGGTGGACCGCCTGCCAGCCCTTGGTCGCGAGACCCTCGGCCGGAACCATGTACTGCCCGCCGGCGTTGTTCACCACCAGATCGAGCCGGCCGAGACGCTCGAGCGTGTCCGCCACGATCCGCTCGGCGCCGGCGCGCTCGCGGATATCGGCCGCCACCCACGAGCAGCGCTCGCCAATCTCGGCCGCCGCCTCCTCGAGAACCTCGGCGCGCCGGCCCGCGATCACCACCGACGCGCCGCACCGCGCCAGCTCGGCCGCCGCCGCCTTCCCGAGGTTGGTGCCGCCGCCCGTGACGATCGCGACCCGTCCCCCGAGTGCGCCCTCGACGAACACGCGCGAGGCCGCCACCTCTATTCCCCGAGCACCTTGATCACGAGCCGCTTCGGCCGCCCGCCGTCGAACTCGCAGTAGAAGATCTGCTGCCAGGGACCGAGATCGAGCTCGCCGTCGGTGACGGGCACGATCACCTGGTGGTGGACGAGCAGGTTCTTCAGATGCGCGTCGCCGTTGTCCTCGCCGCCCCGATGGTGCCGGTAATCCCCCGGATCGGGCAGCAGCTCCCGCGCGACCTCGTTCGACGGCTCGCGCCAGCTCGGCGGCGCCACCTTGTCGAGCCACTCCAGCGTGTCCGCCTGCAGCCCCGGCTCGTCGTCGTTGATCCACACCGCCGCGGTGATGTGCATCGCGCACACCAGCGCCATGCCCTCGGCGATCCCGGCGTCCCGCACCGCCTCCGTCACGTCCTCGGTGATCCGCACGAACTCGCGGCGCTGCTCGGTGTTGAAGGTCCGGTAGACCGTGTGGGACTTCAAGCAGGGGAGCCGGGATTCGAACCCGGATTCATGGTTTTGGAGACCATGCGCATAGCCCTTAACTCACTCCCCTGGGGGAGCCGCGATGGTAGCGGTCGGGAGGACGAGTGCGGGCGGAGGGACTCGAACCCCCATGAGCTAAGCCCACCGGCACCTAAAGCCGGCGCGTCTGACCATATTTCGCCACGCCCGCGAGTTGACGCAACTGGATTCTAAGAGCCGGACGTCGTCGATCTCGTCCGGCCGCTATGAGAGTATACGAACATATGTTCGACGGAGCAGCCGCATGCATTCTCAACACGATGTGACCGTTGTCGGCGCGCTGCTCGCGGCTGGCCTCAAGGACGTCGAGATATCGCGGAGGACAGGTATCCCGCGGCGCACCATCGCCGATTGGCGGTTGGGCAGGTGGCCACGCGCTGCCGGCTCCGGGCCGTGCAATTACCTCGAGCACCTGCCACTCCCTAAGCCGTACGCCTACCTCCTCGGTATGTACCTAGGCGATGGGTGCCTGTCCTCGACAAGTCGACCTGGCGTCTGGCGACTTCGGATCTTCGCGGATAGCCGCTATCCGGACATCGTCGAGGAGTGCGCCGCCGCAATGGAGGTGATCTTTCCCAAGCAGCGCGCGCATCGACTGCGGCGCAAGCGCAGCCAATGCGTGGAAATCTCGATGTACTCCAGGCACTGGATTTGCCTGTTTCCGCAGCACGGGCCAGGGCGAAAGCATCATCGACGCATCGAGCTCGCGCCGTGGCAGCTCCAGGCGGTTGAGTACGCGCGCGAGTTGTTTCTGCGAGGACTGATCCACAGTGACGGCTGTCGCATCATCGCGCGCGAACGACAAGCGGGCCGGGTGCGTGAAGCCCCGAGATACATCTCCAGCAACAGATCGGAGGACATCAAGACCCTCTTCTGCACGAGCTGTGACGCGCTCGGGATTCGCTGGACGCGGCCCAGCGCCAAAGACATAGCCGTCTACCGAAGTGAATCCGTCTCGCGGCTCGACGAGTTCGTCGGGCCGAAGACCTGACGCCAGATCGGTTCACCTCGCTGAACCGTCGCACGCCGAAAGCCCAGTTTGTAAGGTCCCGGCATGCTCCAGCACCGGACGGTGACGCCTGGCTACTCGGTGGTGTTCCCGAACCGCGAGAAGGCGTCGAGCAAGCTGACGAAGGCGCTGGTGACGCTGATCCTGCTCGTGTCGGTCGGGTTGTTGCTGATCGTGACGATCGGTGGGTGGTCGCAACTGGAGGGCATGAAGCCGCTGAACTTCTTCTGGTGCATCGCGTACCTGATCATCGCGTTCTACATCTTCGCTCGGTGGTCGCGGGGGATGCTGCCGATCGCCGCCGGCCTGGCCGTGCTGCTACTGATGGTCTCGTTGGTGGCCGGGCTGGGGCTGACGGGTACGAGCTGGTTCGACCGCAGCCACGCCGGGTTCGCGCCGGCGCAGTCGCTGTTCGGCGGCAACGGACTCAGCGCGGACACGCTCGGGACGGTCACTCTGCTGATCGTGCCCGTCCAACTCCTGCTGATCATCTTCTCCCTGCAGGCGTTCGCTCAGGGCTGGAACGTTGAGCAGGAGGTCCCGATCGACGAGGCCCGCCGGCGGGGCTACAACCCGCCCGAGCCGCCGCGGTCGGGCGAGCCGGCGACCGCCTGAACGCCGGCGTCAGGTCGTAGTGCGGCGGGTGGGACTCGAACCCACACGTCCCGAAGGACAGTGCCTTTTGAGGGCACCGCGTCAGCCGATTGCGCCACCGCCGCGCTCGGGGCAGTTTAGTGCCGGCGCCCCGGACAGCGCCGGAACGGCCGGTCCACGCGTTCGCCCGTCGGCGGACGCGGGGCGCCGGCGCTCAGCCGAGGATCAGCGCCAGCAGCTCGTCAACCAACGCCGGCGGCGCCACCAGGGTCCCAGCCCGATCGTCCGCGTTGGCCACGAGGTCCCGGACCGCGAGGCCTGACCGCGCGGCGATCAGCCCACCGGCGGCGACATCCCACGGATTGAGCCCCCGCTCGTAGAAGGCGTCGTACCGGCCGCAGGCGCACCAGCAGAGGTCGAGGGCTGCGGCGCCGACGCGGCGGATGTCGCGCACGCGGGGCAACACTCGGGTGAGGACCTCGGCCTGGCGGGCGCGGACCTTGGGGTCGTAGCCGAACCCGGTGGCGACCATCGCGACGCCGAGCGTCTCGGGGCGCGAGCCGGGCTGAAGGGGCTCGCCGTTCAAGGTCGGGTCGCCCGAGCGGGTCGCCTCGAACCACTCGTTCCGGACCGGATCGAGGACCACGCCGGCGATCGCGCCGCCGGCGTCCTCGCAGGCGATGCTGACCGCGAAGGCCGGGATGCCGTACAGGTAGTTGATCGTCCCGTCGAGCGGGTCGACCACCCAGCGGACCTCGCCGCCCTCGGTCTCTCCCCCCTCCTCGGCCAGGATCGAGTCGCCCGGTCGGTGCTTGGCGAGCACGGACCTGATCGCGTGCTCGGCCGCGAGGTCCGCGTCGGACACAAGGTCGGTGGGGGTGCTCTTGGTCCGAACGCCGCGCGCGCTCTCGCCGAAGCGCGGTCGCAGCTCGGCCGCGGCGGCGTCGGCCGCCTCTCGCGCGACGGCGAGCAGCTGTAGTTCGTCGTCGGGGGTCATGCGCCCGGGTTTCTATCGGATCGCGATGGGGCCCGGCGGGTGCGGCGGTAACGAGTGCGATCATCCGCCCGGATGGGAGCGCTCGAGACGACCGCGGCCCTGGCGGACTACGACCCGCGGGGACCGGGGACCGATGCGGAACGGCGCGCCGCCCGATGGCTCGCCCGCGAGCTGTGGAAACAGGGCCACCGGGTCAGCGTGGAACCGTTCTGGTGTCATCCGAACTGGGCGCTGGCGCACGCCTGGCACGTCGCCCTGGCGCTGGCGGGCAGCCTCCTCTCGGTTAGCCATCCGACCGTGGGCGCGGTGCTGCTCGCGGTAGCCCTCCTCTCGATCGCGGTTGACGCGCTCGCCGGCGCCTCCCCCGGCCGTCGCCTGACCCCCGAGCACGCAAGCCAGAACGTGGTGGCGGCGCCGGCAACGGAAGGCACCGACGCCAAACCGGTACGCCTGATCGTGACCGCCAACTACGACGTCGGCCGGAGCGCGCTCGTCTACCGGGACGCACTGCGCCGGCCGGCGGCGTGGCTGAGGCGCGCCGCCGGGCCGTTCGCGCTCGGATGGCTCGGCACCCTGTCGCTGGCGATCATCTGGCTACTCGCGATCGCCGTGATCCGGATAGCCCTCCCGCACCCCGGACGCGCCGTGGACGTGATCCAGCTGATCCCGAGCATCGGCCTCGTACTCGGCCTGGCGCTGCTCCTCGAGGCCGCCGGCGCCGGCTACGGTCCCGCGGCCGGCGACAACGCCACCGGGACTGCGCTGGCGATCGAGCTCGTGCGCGCGCTCCGATCGACGCCGCCGCGCAACCTCACCCCCGAGCTACTCCTCCAAGGCGCCGGCAACGGTCAGGAGATCGGGATCCGGCGGTATCTGCGCGCCCACAGACGCGAGGTCCGGCGGGACAACGCCGTCGTGCTCGGGATCGCCCCATCCGGGGCGGGAGAACCGAACCATTGGCGCAGCGACGGCCGGTTGATCCCGATCCCGTACGCTCGGCGGCTTCGCGAGCTCGCCGGCGCCCCACCATACCGTGGCCGCGGCGGCACTCCGGCACTCCCCGCGGCGATGAGCGGTGTGCCCGCCATCGCGGTCGGTGCCCTCGATCAGGAGGGCCTTGTGCCGAGATCGCCGGAGGGGGTCGACCCGGAGGCACTCAGGAGCGTGCTGGAGCTTGCGCTCGCCCTGGTAGGCGCAATCGACGCCGCGCTCGACCCGGATCTGAAAGCCAGCGAACCGCAGACGGCTACACCGGCGTGACCGGATTTCGCTTCTCCGGCCACTCCCGGTGCTTGCCGGCCGCCAGCGCAAACCGGCGGATCAGCTCCGAGCGCAGGTCCTCGGGCTGGATCACCGCGTCGATCACCAGCTCCGAGGCCAAGTGGAGGATGTCGATGTCCTCGGCGTACTCGCGCCGTAGCTCCTCGGTCCGCGCAGCGCGCTCCGCGTCATCCGAGATCGCCTGTAGCTGGTTGAAGTAGACCGCGTTGATCGCGGCCGAAGGCCCCATCACCGCGATCGACGCTGTCGGCAGCGCGATACAGCAGTCCGGGTCGAAGGCCGGCCCGGCCATCGCGTACAGACCGGCGCCGTAGGCCTTGCGCACGATCACGGAGATCTTCGGCACGTTCGCCTCGGACACCGCGCTGATCATCTTGGCGCCATGGCGGATTATGCCCTCGCGCTCGACCTGAGTGCCGATCATGAACCCGGGGACGTCGGCCAGGAACAGCAGCGGGATGTTGAACGCGTTGCACGTCCAGATGAACCGGGCGGCCTTGTCGGAGGAGTCGACGAACAGCACGCCGCCCTTGACCTTGGGCTGGTTGGCGACGATCCCGACCACGCGCCCGTCGAGCCGGGCGTACCCGACGAGCACCTCCTTCGCCCACCGGGCGTGGATCTCCAAGAACGACCCCTCGTCGATCAGCCCATCAATCAACCCACGCATGTCGAACGGCTTGTTCTCATCGGCCGGAATGAGCTCACGGATCGACCCCTCGGAAGCAACCGGCGCAGCCGGCGGGGCGGCCGGGGGCTCACCCAAGAACGACGAGGGGAAATAGCTCAGGTAGCGCCGGGCAAAGTCGATCCCCTCCTCATCCGAGGACACCAGCACGTGCCCGACTCCGGACCGCGAGGTATGCATGCGTGCCCCGCCCATCTCCTCGAGCGTCACCTTCTCGCCGATCACCATCTCCGCCATCCGGGGCGACCCGAGATACATCGAGGCGTTTCCGTCCCGCATGATCACCACGTCGCAGAACGCCGGGATGTATGCCCCGCCCGCGGCCGAAGGCCCGAACAGCACGCAGACCTGTGGCACGACGCCGGACAGCCGGACCTGGTTGAAGAAGATCCGGCCGGCCCCGCGCCGCCCCGGGAACATCTGGACCTGCTGGTTGATCCGCGCCCCCGCGGAATCCACGAGGTACACCAGAGGCACGCGCAACCCCAGAGCCCGCTCCTGCAAACGCACGATCTTCTCGACCGTGCGCGGCGCCCACGACCCCGCCTTCACCGTCGGGTCGTTGGCCATCACCGCCACCGGAGCCCCGAACATCGTCCCCAGACCGGTTACCACCCCCTCCGCCCCCAGGCCGTCCGAATCCCAACCCGCCAGCAGGCCCTCCTCGGCGAACGAGCCCGGGTCAAGCAGGCGCGCCACCCGTTCGCGCACCGGGAGCTTCCCCTGATCCAGAGCCTTCTCGCGGTGGCGCTCCGGACCGCCGGCAAGAGCCCGCTCCACAGCCTCATCCAGAAGATCGTCGTGCGAGCTCACGAGGACTCCCACTCGACCGGACCGGCGAGCAGCACGTGACTCCCGAGCGGCCGACCAAGAACGCGCTCAACCGCACGCGAGGCCTGAAGCAGCGCCACGAGATCCACGCCCGTGGCAATCCCCATCTCGTGCAGCATCGACACCAGGTCCTCGGTGGCGATGTTCCCGGTCGCGCCGGCGGGAACCGGGCAGCCGCCCAACTCTCCGAAGCTCGACTCGAAGCTCTCGACCCCAGCCTCCAAGGCGGCCAGCACGTTGGCAAGGCCCTGGCCCCGGGTGTTGTGGAAATGGGCAGTCAGCTCAACCCCCGGCAGGCGATCCCGGGCGACCTCGAAGAACCGGCGTACCTGCAGCGGATTCGCCATCCCGGTCGTGTCCCCGAAGCCGACCTCGGCCGCGCCCGCGGCCGCCAACTCCCCTGCGATGTCCAGCACGCGATCAACCGGGACGTGGCCCTCATACGGGCAGCCGAACGAGGTCGAGATCACGCCCTCGCACCGCAGACCCTCACCAAGAGCCCGGGCGAACGTCCGCTCGAGCCCGGCCAGAGACTCCGCCACCGACCGCCCGACGTTGCGCTGATTGTGCGTCTCAGACGCCGACATGAAGCCGTTGATCTCGCTGAAGCGCTCGCGCAGCCCCAAAGCCCGCTCGAGACCCCGCTCGTTCGGCACCAGCACGCTCACAGACACCGAGGAAGGCAACGAGACACGAGACAGCACCTCGGACGCGTCGGCCAGCTGCGGAATCACGTCCGGCCGCACGAAGCTTGTGACCTCGATCCGCGGCAATCCCGTCGCCCCGAGCATCTCGATCAGCCGCACCTTGTCCGCGGTAGCGATGACCTCCGGCTCGTTCTGGAACCCGTCCCGAGGCCCCACTTCGCGGATGCTCACGCGTGCGGGCATGTCGCTCATCGGTCCCGATTCTATGAATCACGCTAGGGTGCCCCGCCGATGAGCGGCTCACTCCACGTGGGAATGGAGACAACGGACGACTTCGAGGTCGACGGGCGGCTGCTCACGGACGTCGGGGGCACGCTCCCGATCGAGGTGCTCTCGACGCCTGGGATGATCGCGATGATGGAGCGCGCCGCCACCATCCTCGTCCGTCCGGCCCTCGAGGACCGCCAGGCGACGGTTGGCTTCGAGGTCAACGTCAAGCACGTCGCGGCCGCGCGCAAGGGCGATCGCTGCCGCGTGCACGCCAGGCTCGAGGAGATCGTAGATGGGCGAAAGCTGCGCTTCGCGGTCGAGGTGACGGCGCAGGACGGCCGGACGATCGGCGTTGGCAGGCACGAGCGGCGCGTCATCGATGCCGGTCCACAAGAAACATGACCGACAACCCCGAACCGATCTGCATCGTCGGCGGCACGGGCGCGCTCGGGTTCGGCCTGGCCGCGAGATTCGGTGTGGCCGGCATCCCGGTGATCATCGGCTCGCGCGACGCGCACCGCGCGCAGGAATCAGCCGAGCACCTGTCGGCGAAGGTGCCGACCGGCACGTACACCGGCTTCGAGAACCCTGTGGCGGTGACCCACGCGAAGGTCGTCATCCTGAGCGTCCCGTTTCGCACTCAGTCGGAGACGCTGACCAACCTCAAGCACGTGCTGACGCCCGAGCACCTGCTCGTGGACGCCACCGTGCCGCTCGCGGCGGCGGTCAGCGGCAAGGCGACGCGCACGCTCGGCGTGTGGCAGGGATCGGCCGCCCAGCAGGCCGAAGAGATGGCGCCCGAGGGCGTTCGCGTGGTGTCCGCGTTTCACACGGTAAGCGCGGCGCTCCTCGACGACCTCGACCACGAACTCGACGAGGACGTCCTGATCTGCGGCGACCGCAAGGAGGACAAGGCCAAGCTCGCCGATCTCGTCAACGCCATCCCCGGCCTGCGCGCCGTCGACTGCGGACGCCTCGAGATGGCGCGGATCGTCGAGCAGCTGACCGCGCTGATCATCTCGATCAACGTGCGCAACAAGGTCCGCGCCGGGATCAAGATCACGGGACTTACGGACTCGTGAGCGGCCCGGTGGTCGTCCTCGCCGGCGGGACCGGCGGGGCGAAGCTCGCGCGCGGCATGTTGGACGTCGTCGGCGCCGACGACCTGACCGTGATCGCCAACACCGGCGACGACATCGAAATCTACGGCGCCTACGTCTCACCCGATCCCGACCTCGTGACGTTCTGGCTGGCCGACCGGATCGACCAGCGCGGCTGGGGCCTCGCCGGCGACACCTTCGAGGTCATGAAAGGTCTGAAAACACTCGGGGTCGGCGTGTGGTTCAACCTGGGCGACCAGGACCTGGCGATCGGGCTCGAACGAGCGCGGCGGCTGCAGGCAGGCCAACGGCTCACCGAAGCTCACGCCGAAATCGCCAAGGCCATGAACGCGCCGGCCACCGTCCTACCTATGTGCGACGACCCCGTGAGAACCAAGGTCAGAACCCAACAACGATGGTGGCCCTTCCAGGAGTACATGATCAAGGCCGCGGGAGCGACGGAGGCCGCCCCGGCGCCAACCGACGTCCAGTTCCATGGAGCGCCCAACGCACAGCCCACCCCGGAGGTCGAACAAGCCATCGCAAAAGCCCAGGCGATCATCATCGGACCGTCCAACCCGGTCATCTCGATCGGACCGATCCTCTCCATCCCCGGAATTCGCCAAGCGCTGATCCAAGCCAAGGCTCCGGTTGTCGCGGTCAGCCCGCTGGTCGGCGGCAAGGTCATCAAGGGCCCGACCGCTGCGTTCATGGAGTTCGCGAACCTCCCGCTCGGTAGCGACGGGATCGCGGCCTACTACGACGGGCTGATCGACGGCCTCGTGGCCGACCGCCGCACCTCGCTCGTCCCGACGTTGGAAACCGACGTTCTGATGGACACGCCGGCAAAACGGCGCCGCGTCGCCGAGCAGACGCTCGGGTTCGCGATGGCTCTCAGCTAGCTTTCGCCGTCAGATGCGGACCGTCGCGATCCTCCCGATCAAGAGCTTCGACAAGGCCAAGCAGCGCCTGCGCTTCCAGCTGCCCGAGCACGACCGCCGGGCGCTGGCCGAGTCGATGTTCTCCGACACGCTCGTTGCGCTCGGGCGGGTGCCGGCGCTCGAGTGGGTCGTCGTCGTGAGCGGCGATCGCGTCGCGCAGCGAATCGCCGGTGGGTACGGCGCGCGCGTGATCGAGGACGACGAGCGGGGCCACAACACCGCCGCCGCACGCGGGATCGAGGCGCTCATCGACGATGGCATCGAGCGCGCGCTGCTCGTCCCCGGCGACTGCCCGCTGCTTGCGCCCGCCGACATCCACGCGCTGCTGACCCACGAGGTGCCCGAGCGATCCGCGCTGATCGTCCCCGACCGCCATGGCACCGGCACCAATGCGCTGCTGCTCACCCCGCCCGACGTCCTCGCGCCAAGCTTCGGACCCGACAGCCGCCAGCGTCACCTCGCCGACGCGCACGCGCACGAAATCGCGGCCGAAATAATCGAACTCGACTCGCTCGCCCTCGACATCGACACGCCCGACGACCTGGAGGCTCTCCAGCGGAAGCTGGCCGCCACGCACGGCGGCGCCGCGCACACGCGCGGGATGCTCAACCAGCTGATGCGGGCGCGCGCCTGAGACGTGCTCACGATAGAGGCAGTCGAAGGGCTGCCCGAGATAACCCCCGGGGACGACCTGGCCGCCCTCATCGCAAACGCCGCCGACGACATCCGCGACGATGACATCCTCGCCATCGCCCACAAGATCGTGTCCAAGGCCGAGGGCAGGATCCGCCGCCTGGCCGACGTGCAACCGCAACCACGTGCGATCGAACTGGCCGCCCAGCTCGACAAGGACCCTCGCCACGTCCAGGTCATCCTGGACGAGTCCCGCGAGGTGCGCCGCGCCACCGGCGGCGTCCTCATCTGCGTGACCCACCACGGCTTCGTCTGCGCCAACGCCGGCGTCGACGCTTCGAACGTGCCGGGCGAGGACACGGTGGTGCTGCTGCCACAAGACCCCGACGCGTCGGCCAGAAAACTCCGCGCAGATCTCAAACGCCGGCTGGGCGCCTCCCCCGCGATCCTCATCACCGACTCGTTCGGCCGCGCCTGGCGCCACGGTCAGGTCGACGTGGCCATCGGATGCGCGGGACTCCAACCCAGCGACGACTGGCGGGGCCGGACCGACAGCACAGGACGCACGCTGAAAGCGACGTGGATCGCCACCGGGGACGAACTCGCCGCAGCGGCCGACCTGGCCCGCACCAAGGACGGAGCGCTGCCGCTAGTCCTGATCCGTGGCGCCGGCCGGCACGTCACCGCGGACGACGGGCCCGGCGCGGCGGCGCTGATCCGCCCCGAGAGCACGGACCTGTTTAGGTAGACCGCGCACGCCCGGCGCGGTCGCGGTGATCACCGCGATCAGCACCACGGCCACACCTCCAAGCTGCAGCGCGGTCGGCGCTTCGCTCAGGATGAGCGCCGCGAGCGCAACCGACCCGACCGGCTGGACGGTGAGCGTGAGCGACGTGATCGCCGCCGGGAGGCGCGGGAGCGACGTCATGATCAGCAGCCACCCCAGCACCTGCGAGGTCAGCGCCAGGAGCGCAAGCCAACCGACGCCGGGCCACCCGGGCAGAAGATCCGCGTCGCCAACCACGAGCCCGGCCGCGACCGAGACCACCGCGGCCACCGCCGTCGCGTCGAACAGTGGTCCGGCCACCCGTCGCAGATCCGACCCACCGCGGCGAAGCAGCAGCAAGAAGCCGACGTAGGCGACGCCGGCGCCGATTCCGAACAGCGCCCCGCGGCCGGGCGCCCGTCCGTACGCCCCGTGCTGAAGGACGCCGGAGATCAGGACCACCCCGAACAGTGCGACCGGTAACGCGGCGAGCACCCGACGCCCCGGCCGCTCGGCCAGCACCGCCCACGCGACCAGCGGCACGAGCACCACCTGGATGTTGGCCAGCACGGTGGCGAGGCCAGCCCCGACGTCCTCGATCGAGTGGTGCCAGAGGATCAGGTCGGCGGCGAAGAACACGCCCGCCGCGATCACCACGCGACGCTCGCGCCAGGATCGCGACCCGAACCGCCGATCCTCGAGCCACGCCAGCACCCCCAGCACCGGCAATGCGAACAAGCACCGAAAGATCGCCGCCGTCGACGGCGACGCGTGACTCAGCCTGACCAGGATGCTCGAGAACGCGATAGCCAGCGCGCCCAAGAGCGCGGACACGCGGACGATCCGCTCGTCGGCCAACCAACGGTCCATGACCAAAGGAGCGTAAAGGCCGCGGAAGCTAGCCCTGAGTCGGCGCCCCGACGGCGTGGAAGCCGCCGTCGACGTGCACGATCTCTCCGCTGATCCCGCGCGCGTAATCCGAGAGCAGGAAGCAGATGGCGTCGGCGACCGGCCCCGGATCCTCCACGTCCCACCCGAGCGGCGCCTGCGACCGCCACAGCGACGCCAACCCCTCGAACCCCGGGATACCGCGCGCCGCGACCGTTCCCAGCGGCCCCGCCGACACGAGATTCACGCGGACACCGTGGGGGCCGAGGTCGCGCGCCAGATACCGCGAGACCGACTCGAGCGCCGCCTTGGCCACGCCCATCCAGTCGTACACCGGCCAGGCCACACTCGCGTCGAAGTCCAGCCCCACAAGGCTCCCGCCCGAGTCCATCAGCGGCGACAACGAAGCCGCCAGCGCCTTGAACGAGAACGCGCTGGTCTGGAACGCCGCCGCCGCGCTCTCCGCCGGCGTGGTCATGAAGCGCCCGCCGAGCGCGTCCTCGGGCGCGAACGCGATCGCGTGCAGCGCACCGTCGACCGCCCCCCAACGATCTCGCAACGAATCCGTCAACGCCTCCAGATCCTCAACCCGATTGACGTCGAGTTCGAGCACGTCCACGTCAGACGAAAGCCGACCCGCCGCGCGCTCGGTCAAACGCCGCGCCCGCCCGAAGCTGGTCAACACCACCGAGGCGCCCTCGCGCAACGCACGATCAGCCACGTGCCAGGCAATCGAGTCCTTGGTGATCACGCCGGTGATCACCAGCCTCTTACCCTCGAGGATCACGTCACGCGTGAGCCGCCGGCCAGCGTCCACAACGCAGCGGCGAGACGCTCCCGGGTCTCACCCGGCTCGACCAGCTCGTCGACGAATCCGGACGCGGCGGCCGACTCGGCCCGCAGGTGCTCGTCGAAGTAGTCGTCCGCCAACTGCGCCCGCAGCGTCTCCACATCCTCAGACGCGCTGAGCTGACGTCGATGGACGACCCCGACCGCGGCGCGCGCGCTCATGATCCCGAGCTCGGCTTCGGGCCAGGCCAGCACCAGGTCAGCGCCCAGATCACGCGAGTTCATCGTGATGTACGCACCGCCGTAAGACTTGCGCAGGACCACGGTGAGCTTGGGGACTCGCGCGGCCGCGAACGCCCGCACGAGCGAGGCGCCGTGCCGGATCACCCCGGCGCGCTCCTGCTTGGAGCCCGGCATGAACCCCGGCGTGTCGACCACGGCGATCAGCGGCAGCCCGAACGAGTCGCAGAACGACACGAACCGCGCCGCCTTCTCCGAGCCCTCGGCATCCAGCACGCCCGCAAGATGGTGCGGCTGGTTGGCCACGATCCCGACCGGACGGCCTTCGATCCGGCCGAACGTCGTCACGACGTTCCGGGCCCAGCGCGGGCAGAGCTCGAGCAGCGACCCGGCATCGACGATGCCTCGCAGCGCGTCGCGAACGTCGTACACCCGGCGCGGCTCATCGGGGACGACCAGACCGGGGTCAGGGATCTCGGGACCAACCGAATCGAGCAAAGGCAACGAAGAGCCCGCGGCGGAAGGCAGGTACGCCAACAGATCCCGTACGCGAGAAGCCGCGGCCCGCACGTCGTGCTCGACCAGATGACACACGCCGTTGTGCTCGTGCACGCGGTGACCGCCGAGCTCGATCGCGTCGATTTCCTCGCCGAGCGCCTCGCGCACTACGCCCGGGCCGGTCAGGAACATCGCAGCGTCCTCGGTCATGATGATCAGGTCGGTCAGCGCCGGCGAGTACGCCCCGCCGCCGGCCGATGCGCCTGACACGACCGAGATCTGCGGGACCACCCCGGTCAGGCCGACGGTGTGACGGAAGATCCGCCCGTACCCGGCCAGCGCCGCCGTCCCCTCCTGCATGCGCGCGCCACCCGACTCGACGAACCCGACCACCGGGATCCGCGCGCGCTCGGCCATCTGCAGAACTCGGACGATCGTGTCGGCGTGGCGCTCCCCGAGCGACCCGCCCAGGTATGTCCCGTCCTCGGCGTAGCAGACGATCGGTCGCCCGTCGACGCACCCGGTCGCGCCCAGAACCCCGTCGCCGGCGATAGCGCGAGCCCCGAGTCGCGGCGAGATGACGCGCGAGCGCAGCGGCCGGACACTGCCCGGATCGCACAACGCCTCCAAGCGCTCGAGCGGATCGAGCCGCTTGACCGCCTCACGTTCGAGCGTCGCGCTCACGAGCGCGGCCCCGCGAATACCAGCGCCACGTTGTGGCCGCCGAACGCAAAAGAGTTCGAGATGGCGGTCGGCGGGCGCCCGTTGGACAGCACGAGCGGCCGCGCCTCGCCCGGGACGTAGTCGAGGTCGCATTCCGGATCGGGGACGCCGTAGCCGAGCGTGGGCGGGATGATCCGCGCCCGCAGCGTCTTGATCGTGGCCACGGCCTCGGCCGCACCGGCGGCGCCCAGGAGATGCCCGGTTGCGGACTTCATCGACGAGATGGGGATCCTGCGGGCCCGCTCTTCTCCGAGCGCCCGCTTGATCGCGGCGGTCTCGGCGGCGTCGTTCAGCTGCGTCGAGGTTCCGTGCGCGTTGATGTAGTCGACCTGGTCCGCGCCAATCCCGGCGTCGTTCATGGCCAGTTCGATCGCCCTCATGGCCGCCTCACCCGAGGGCTCCGGCGCAGTTAGGTGGTACGCGTCCGAGGTCGACCCGTAACCCGCGACCTCGCCGAGAATCAAAGCCCCGCGCTCGGCCGCGGCGGAAGCCTCCTCGAGCACCAGCATGCCGGCGCCCTCGCCCATCACGAATCCGTCGCGTCGCGCGTCGAACGGCCGCGAGATCCCGCTCGGCGACAGCGCCTGCATGGCGTTGAAGCTGCCGAACCCGAACGGCGTGAGCGTCGCCTCGGCGCCGCCCACGACGACGGCGTCGGCATCGCCGTACTGGATCATCCGCATCGCGCAGCCGATCGCGTGCGCGCCGCTCGAGCAAGCCGACGCGACGCTGAACGCCTGGCCCTTCAGGCCGTACTTCATCGAGACCGCCGCGGCAGCCGCGTTCGGCATCTGCGAGGGGATGCCGAGCGGCGACATGCGCTCGGGCCCACGGTCGCGCAGCACGTCGTGCTGGAGCTCGATCGTCTGGACCCCACCGATCCCGGTCGCGATGATGCACCCGATCCGCAGCGGGTCGAGCGGCAGCCCACCGTCCCAGCCGGCGTCGATGATCGCCTCCGCGGCGGCCACCAGGGCAAGCTGGGAGAACCGGTCGAGACGGCGAACCTCCTTGACCGACAGAAGCTCGCTCGGCTCGAAATCGGTGCAGGCGCCGGCGCCGTCGAGGATTCCGCACTCGCCGGCCGCCCAGCGCTCATACAGCACATCGGCGCCGACGCCGAGCGGCGTGACGGCACCGAGGCCGGTGATGACGACGCGCCGTTTCACTCCGCGCGGCTGACGATGAGGTCGATCGCGTCTCCGACGGTCTTGAGCTCTTTCATGTCCTCGCCCTTGAGGACCACGCCGTAGTCGTCCTCGACAACCTGGGCCAGCTCGACCAGGTCGAGCGAGTCGATGTCGAGCTCCTCGAAGGTGGAGCCGCGAGAGATCTGGTCTGCGTCGGGGCCGAAGCTGGCGAGCGTCTCAACGACGCGCCCCTCGACCTGTTCTGCAGTGACCGTTGCCATATTTCGTTCCTCCTTTTTCAGTTACCAGTAGTTCTCAGGCAGCCAGCCCGCCGTCCACGGTGAGCACCGCGCCGGTGACGTAGCTGGCCTCCTCAGAAGTCAGGAAGCACACGCACGCCGCGACCTCTTCGGGCGTGCCCAGGCGCCGGGCGGGGATCGCGTCGAGCAGTTCCTTCGACGCCCCGCTGATGAATTCTGTGTCGATCAAGCCCGGAGCCACCGCGTTCACGGTCACGCCGCGGCGCGCCACCTCGACCGCGGAGGTCTTGGTCAGCGCGATCAGCCCGGCCTTGGCCGCGGAGTAGTTGGCCTGCCCCGGGTTGGCCCGGAGCCCCGCGATCGAGGAGATGTTCACGATTCGCCCGGTTCGCGCGCGCAACATCGGCCGCAGCGCCCGGCGGGTGAGACGGAACGCGGCGCTCAGGTTCGTCTCGATGACGTCGTCCCACTCCTCGTCGCCGAGCGACGGGGTCAGGTCGTCGCGGCTGATCCCCGCGTTGTTCACCAGCGCGAGCACGGGCGCGTCGAAATGCGCCTCGAGCGCGCCGAACAATTCGTCCGCGGCTCCCCGGTCAGCGACGTCCGCCGGCAAGGCAACGGCCGCGCCCCCCGAGGCCTCGATCTCGCTGACCACCGCCTGGGCGCCGTCACGGTCCGTCCGATAGTTGACACCCACCCGCCAGCCGTCGCGGGCCAGCGCGCGCGCGATCGCCGCGCCGATTCCCCGCGAGGCCCCGGTCACCAGCGCCGTGCGCTCCGCCGGCCCGTCAGGCATCCTCGGAGCCTCCCCACTCGATCACGCCGGCGCCCCAGGTGAACCCGGCGCCGAACGCACTGAGTAGGACCTTCGCGCCGGGCCGCAGGCGACCGTCCCGCTCGGCCGCCACGAGGCCCAGCGGCAGCGTGGCCGCCGAGGAATTGCCGAGGTTCTCGATCACATCCACGACACGTTCGGACGGGAGTTCGAGTCTTTCCGCCAGCGCGCGCAGAATCCTGCCGTTGGCCTGGTGGTAGACAAACAGGTCGATGTCGTCGAGCGCGAGTCCGGCGCCGTCGACCGCGGCGAGCGTCGACTCGCCCATGCGCGCGACCGCGTGGCGGTAGACCTCGGGTCCGTCCATGCGGAGCTTGCGGTCGGAGTGGTCGATGTGGATGGCCGCGGCGCCCGAGCCGTCGGCGCCGAGCACGATCGGCCCGATTCCGCCCGCGTCTCCTTCGGCGGGGCCGAGCACGGCGGCGCCGGCGCCATCGCCGAAGAGCGGCGCGGTCCGCTTGTCCTCCCAGTCGACGATCCGAGTCGTAAAGTCGGCGCCGATCAGCAGCACGCGCTCCGCACGGCCGGTCTCGATCTGCGCCGCGCCGAGCGACAGACCGGACAGGAAGCCGGTGCAGGCCGCCCCGAGGTCGATCGCGCCGGCGCGGTCGGCGCCGATCGCGTGCGCGACGATCGGGGCCGCGTTCGGCATCAGCTCGTCCTGGGTGAGGGTGGCCACGAGCACGAGGTCGACGTCGGCCGGGTCGACTCCGGCCCGGCTGAGGGCGCGTGCGCCCGCCTGGGCGGCGAACTCCGACAGCCGCTCGTCTGGCGCGGCGACGGGGCGCGCCCGAATTCCCGTACGCGAGACGATCCAGTCCTCGCTGACCCCGAGCCGCTCGGCCAGCTCGGCGGTGGTCACGCGTCCCGCGGGCACCTGCGCCGCCACCGACAGGATCGACGGCCGGGCCGGCGCGAGCACGGTCGGCGCACTCCCCATCCGGGACGCCGCGCGCAGGCGCGCGCCGATCTGCCGCGGGTCAAGCATGAGCCAGCTCCACGTCGCTCAGCGTCCGCTTGACCAGGCCTGTCAGCACGCGTCCCGGGCCGACCTCGACGAACCGATCGGCACCGCGCTCGTGCATGGCGAGCAGCGTCTCGCGCCAGCGCACCGGCATGGTCAGGGCCTGGGCGAGCTGCGCCCGCACGTCTTCGAACGGCGCCGCGGTCACGGCGGACAGAACTGTGACGCCGTCGGCGGACGGCGAGACCTCGACGCGTCGCAGCGCCTCGACGAACGACGGCACGGCCTCGGCCATCATCGGCGAGTGGAACGCGCCGGTCACCGGAAGCTCAATGGCGCGAAGCCCCAGCTCGGAGGCCGCGGCCGTGACCCCTTCGAACCCCGCCCGGTCGCCCGACAGGACGACCTGGTGGGGTGAGTTGTCATTGGCCACGGCCAGCCTGTGAGCGTCGGCCAGACCCCCAGCATTCTCGGCGGCGCCCCGACCCATGAGCGCGATCATGCCGCCGTCGCCGGCGCGCTCGCCCGACTCCTGCATCAGCTTCCCGCGCAGCGCGACGAGCTCGAGTCCGTCGCGTTCGCCCAGGCAGCCCGCCGCGACCAGCGCGGCCAGCTCGCCCAGCGAGTGGCCGGCCATGAACTCTCCGGAAGGTCGCCCGAGCGCCTCCCACCCGGCCAGGCTTGCGCAGAAGATCGCCGGCTGGGCGAACTTCGTGCCTTCCTCCGCCCGCGCAAACGGGTCTTCGCCGATGATCTGCTCGGCGAGGGACAACAGATCCGGTCGCACCTCGGCGACCGTTTCGCGCATCTCGGGGGTCTGGCTGCCTTGACCTGGAAACAGGATCGCGGAAACCGCCATTCTGCTATCACCCTACGCGGCAATCCCGGTCCGGATACACGGACTTCACGGACTTCCCCCCGTTCGGGGGGAGCTTAACTTTGAGCCTTCCGAAGCCAACTTCGAGCTCCGCTGCGCTGGTCACCGGCGCCTCCGCCGGCATCGGCCGAGAGATCGCCAAGCTGCTTGCCGCGAGGGGTCACGCGCTCGTGCTCGTGGCCCGCCGCAAGGACCGATTGAACGCGCTCGCGGACGAGTTGAGCGACGAGTACGGCGTGCGGGTCGAGACGATCGCGGCCGACCTGGGCAAGCCGACGCCGCGCGGACGGATCGCCGGACGGATCGAGGAACTCGCCCTGACCGTCGAGATCCTGATCAACAACGCCGGCTTCGCGACCGGCGGCGAGCCGTTCCACGAGGCCGACCCCGACCGCGAGCTCGAACAGGTGCGGGTCGACGTCGAGGCGGTGGTGGCGCTCACCTCGGCCTTCCTGCCCGGGATGGTCAAGCGCGGGCGGGGAGCGATCCTCAACGTCGCCTCGACCGCAGCGATGCAACCGATGCCGTACTCGGCCGGCTACTCGGCGGCCAAGGCGTACGTCCTGACCTTCTCCGAGGCGATCCACCAGGAGGTGCGGAGCCTCGGCGTCACCGTCACGGCGCTCGCGCCCGGGCCCGTGGATACGGACTTCTGGCAGATCGCCGGCTGGGAGACCGCTACCGGCAAGTCGTTCGAGCGCTCGGTGCCCGGCGCGATGATCTCGGTCGAGCACGCGGCGCGCGCCGCGGTGAACGGCCTCGAGCACGGCGACCGGGTTGTCGTGCCCGGCTTGCCGGTCCGCGCCGCGATGCTGGCCAGCCGGTACATCCCGCACGCCGTCAAGCTCCCGGCGCTGGCCCGCTTCATGAAGCCCGGACCGAAGCCCGAGGACTAACCCAGCAGCCCGATCCGCTGGGCCCGCTGCACGGCCTCGGCGCGGTTGCGCGCGCGCAGCTTGCGGTACAGCACGCTGGTGTGCTCCTTGACCGTGTGCGGAGACAGATACAGCGTCTGCGCGATCTCGCGGTTGGTGGAGCCGCCGGCGATCAGGTCGAGCACCTCGCGCTCGCGCTCGGTCAGGAGCGGCGCGGGCTGCTCGGCCTTGGGCGGGAACGCGGTCATGCCCATCCCGACGCGCCGCACCGCCGCCGCCACGCGCGCGGCCTCCCAGTCCTTGGACACGAACCCCGACGCGCCGGCCGCCCGCGCCGCCGCCGGCGACATCCGGCCGGCGCCCGAGATCAGCAGCACCCGTGTTGCCGGCGAGGCCTCGCGAATCGCCGCGCTCAGTTCGGCGCCCGACTCGCCGGCCAGGAATAGGTCGACCAGCGCCACCTGCGGCTTATGCGCGCGGGCAAGCGTCAGCGCCTCCGCCCCGGTCCGGGCCTGGAAGAAGCGCTCGACCCACGGCTGCTCCCCGAGCAACACGCGAAAGCCCCAGTGCACGACATCGTGGTCGTCGACGACCAGCACGCGCAGGCGAGGGTCGTCCGTCACTCGGGCCCCTGCTGTAGCGGCACCGCCAACCTGACGCGCCAGCGCCCGCCGTCGAGCGGACCGGACTCGACCGTCCCGCCCTGCTGGAGCGCCTCGAACGCGGCGAGGCGCAGCCCCATCCCGGGCTCGTTGTCGACCGGGCGCGCCCCGTCGTTGCGCACCTCGAGCACGAAGTCCGCGTCGTCGCGCGAAACCGCGACCTCGACCCGGGTCGGGTCGGCGTGCTTGGCGATGTTGCGCAGCGCCTCGGCGAGCACCGACTGGGCCAGCGGCTCGAAGTCGGCCGGCACGCTCGACTCCCCGTGCCAGTCGACCTCGACCACCATCCCGGGCGACCGGCGTACCCGCTCGAGCTCGGCGGCGAGCGTCGTTCCCGTCTCGGGCGGCAGCGGCGCGAGCGGCCGCTCGAGCGCGCGGCGCAGATCGATCAGCGCCTCCTGCATCTCGGTCCGGCAGCGCTCGCGCTCCTCGCGGTCGAGCGGCTGCTCGGCGCCCAGTGCGAGCGAGACCCCGAACAGTCGCTGTAGGACGCTCTCATGGATCTCGCGCGCGAGGTCGAGCCGCTCGCCGAGGCGGCGCATCCGCTCCTGCTGGCGCGTCACGTTGCGCGCCGCCGCGACCAGCGCCGCGGTCTTACCGAGCGTCCACAGCAGGTGGCGCTCCCCGTCGGAGAGCTCGAACGTGCCGCCGCCGCGGTCGGCGCAGATCACTCCGTACGCATACCCGCCCGCGCTGAGCGGCGTGCAGACCAACGTGGTGACGCCGAGCAACCGGGCGTACTCGGGCGGGACGGCCTCCTCGATCCGCTCCGACACCACGACCACCTTGTCCTCGAGCAGCGCCCGCTGCGCGATCGGGGTGTTGACCAGCGTCGGCCGGATCCCCGACAGCTGCTCGAACGGGATTCCGTAGGACCCGATCGCCCGCACGCGCCGGCGCGCCGCGTCGGCCATGAACACCGCCGCCCGGCGCATCGTGGTCAGGCGGCAGATCGCCTCGCAGATCCGGTCGTAGAACTCCGTCGGCGCGGTGTGCATGTCGATGTCGGCCAGCAGCTCGACGAACACCTCGAGCGGCTCGACCCCGGCGAACAGCGAGGGTGCGCGATCGGTGGCGGGCGTCTCGAAGACGTTCACGTCAAGCAGCCACCGGCACGTCGTAGCGCCGGAGGATCTCGTACAGCGTGGTGCGCTCGGCCGCCGGACGGCCGGCCCGGTGCGCGGCGGTGATCAGCTCGTCGGGGGTGAGACGGACTCCGTGGTAGCTGCCGGCCATCCGCGAGATCGACTCCTCCATGAGCGTGCCGCCGAGGTCGTTGACGCCCCAGCGCAGCGACTCGGTGGCGACCTCGAGGCCCATCTTGACCCAACTCGCCTGGAGGCTTGGGATCGTCTTGCCCAGTGCGAGCCGGAACGCCGCGGTGTGCTTGAGGTTCTCCTCGCGGGAGATCTCCTCCACCCCGTGGGTGCGACCGAGCAGCGTGTGGAACGGGATGAACGACAGCGGAACGAACTCGGTGAACCCGCCGGTGCGCTCCTGGAGCTCGCGGACCACGCGCATGTGTTCGGCCAGCTCCCACGGCTCCTCGACGTGCCCGAACATGACCGTCACCGTCGAGCGGATCCCCTCGGCGTGCGAGGCCTCGATGATCTCGACCCACCGCGCCACCGGGAGCTTGTTCGGCGAGATCCGCTCGCGCACGCCGTCGTGGAGCACCTCGGCCGCCGTGCCGGGGGTCGAGCCAAGCCCCGCCTCGCGCAGCCGCTCGAACACATGGCGTGGCGACAGTCCGCTCACGTCGCACATGTGCGCAACCTCCATCGGGGAGTAGGCGTGCAGATGCAGGTCCGGCGCGGTCCGCTTGGCCACCCGCAGCCACTTCTCGTACTCCTCCAGCCCCCAGTCCGGGTGGATGCCCGACTGCATGCAGATCTCCGTGGCGCCGAACTCGATCGCCTCGTGGAGCCGGCGCACGAACTCCTCCTCGGAGTGCTCGTAGGCGTCCGGTGAGCGACGCGACTGCCCGAACCCGCAGAACGCGCAGCCGACCGTGCAGATATTGGAGATATTGATATTTCGGTTGACGACGAACGTGACGGTGTCGCCAGCGAGCAACTGTCTCAGCTCGTCGGCGGCCAGGCGCATCTCCTCGATCACCGCGGGCCTCGACTCGGCGAACAACGCGGTCAGCTCCTCAGGGGTGAGCGCGGCCCCCTCCCGTGCGCGCTCGATCGCGCGCGGCGCCACGTCCTCCGCCACGCGCATATCGACCGTCCGGCCGGACCCGCGACGCGGGATGAAGGACCAGTACGTCGCCTTGATCACGTCCATCACCGGCCGGGAGATCCACTCGGGGTCGATGTACTCGGGGTAGACGCACAGCCGCTCGGACAGCGCGAGCCCGTCGGCGCGCAGGCGCTTGCGCACTTCGCTCGGCGACGGGAAGGGATGCTCGGGCGAGATGTGATCGCCGTTAGCGCTCAACCCGCCGAGGTCGGTCGCGCCGGCGCGCACCAGCTCGATCCACCAGTCGCTCAGATTCGGAGGCACCTGGATGCCGACGCCGGGCATCAGCCGACGTGCCTCGCGGACGAGCCGCTTCATGTCCTCGAGCGTGACCTCGCAAGCCCATTTGGGCGCGTCGAGGTGCGGGCCGTCCCACACACCGGTTCGCCAATACTCTCGCGTGGCGACATCGGCGATCTCGGCCGGCTCGCGCCCGTAGTAGTTCTGGTGCGGGACGTAGTTCTGGAGGATCACCTCCTGGATGTGCCCGTGGCGCTCGTGCAGCTTCGCGATCGCCTCGAGCGACGCGAACCGCTCCTCCTCGGTCTCGCCGATCCCGACCAGGATCCCGGTCGTGAACGGGATCTTCAGCTCCCCCGCGGCGGCGATCGTCTCGATCCGCCGGGCCGGGTGCTTGGTCGGGGACCCCTGGTGCACGACGAGGTCGGGGTTGATCGACTCGAGCATCAGCCCCTGCGACGCGGTGACCTCGCGCAGCCGGGCCAGGTCCTCGCGCCCCAGCACGCCGAGGTTCGTGTGCGGCAGGACACCCCGTTCCAGCGCGCGCTCGCACGCCCATACCACGTAGGAGACGAAGTCCGCGTGGCCGTACTCGCCCAGCCGAGCCGCGACCCCGGCGTTGACCTCCGGCTTCTCGCCCGTCAGGACGAGAAGCTCCTTGACGTGGTGGCGCTCGACCGCCCGATCGAGCATCTCGATGACTTCGTCCGGCGCGTGCAGGTGCGCCTGGTGCGTCGCGAACGCGCAGTACTTGCAGTAGCAGCGGCATGTCCGCGACAGCGACAACGTGAGGTTCCGGCTGAACGTGACACGGCGGCGCATGCGCGCGGCCCATTCTAGGGACGGGCTAACCTGCCCCGGCTGATGCGCGCAGCCATGGCCGCCACAGCGCTGATCGCATGCCTCCTCGCGGGCTGCGGCTCGGACTCGTCCTCCACGAGCTCCGCCGCGCCCGCGCGGTCGGCCACGATGATCCTCGACTTCACGCCCAACGCCGTCCACGCCGGCGTGTACTCCGCACTCGCCCGTCACTACGACCGCCACCACGGCGTCCGCCTGCACGTGATCGCGCCGACCGCCTCGACCGACTCGATCAAGCTACTCGAGACCGGCCGGGTCGACTTCGCCATCCTCGACATCCACGACCTGGCCATCGCCCGGCAGCACGGGCAGGACATCGTCGGGGTGATGGCGATCGTCGAGCGCCCGTTGTCGGCGGTGATCGCGGCGCCGAGCGTCTCCTCGCCGCGGGCCCTGCCCGGCAAGACGGTCGGGATCACCGGGGTGCCGAGCGACACGGCGGTGCTGCGCTCGATCGTGGCCGGCGGCGGCGGTGATCCGGCCAGGCTCAAGACGATCACGATCGGCTTCAACGCGGTCGCCGACCTGCTGGCCGGCCGGGTGGCGGCCGCCACCGCCTTCTGGAACGACGAGGGACAGGCGATCCAGAGCAAACGGCCCGGCTTTCGCATCTTTCGGGTCGATAGCTACGGCGCCCCCGCGTACCCGGAGCTCGTGGTGACCACGACACGGCACACGCTCCAGCGCGACCCGGGCCTGACTCGCGATGTGGTGAACGCCCTGCGCGATGGCTACGAGTTCACCGTGCAGCACCCGTCGGACAGCGCCAACGACCTCGAGCGGCTCAACCCCGCCTTGGACCCGAAGCTCGTCTCGGCCCAGCTCCAGGGCCTGCTCCCGGCCTTCCGGGCCCCCGACGGCCACGTCGGCGAGCTCAACCTCGCGACGCTGCGCGCCTGGGCCGCCTGGGAGGCCCGGTTCGGGATCGTGCCCCGTCCGCCCGACGTGACTCGAGCATTCGATCCGAGCTTGACCGGCACACCGGCGTCGTCATAGGCTGCGCCGCGTCCGGACAGCAGCGAGGAGGGAACGAACCATGAAGAGCCGGGTCCTTGGCGTGCTTGCTGGCGCCGCCGTGGTGCTGGGCGGATTGGCCACGACCGCAGCGGCCACCCCCACGCCCACCGCACCCGGGGCCCCCGGAGCCCCCGGGGCCCAGAGTTACTTCGACCTCGCTCGCAAGGACTGCGTCGGGACCGCGCGGAACACCCACTCGAAGGTGTGGTTCACGATCGCCGACGGCGTGCTGTCCGACACCTACTGGCCGACCGTCGACGCGACCAACGTCCACACCCTCCAGTACCTGGTCACGAACGGGAGCACCTTCACGGACCTCCAGACGCGGGACATGCAGTACCGGGTGGTCCCCGATCCGACCGGGATGAGCTGCACGGTTATCGCCACGCCGAAGGCCGCCCACGGCTACAGCATCACCACCACCTACATTGCCGACCCGGCCCGCGACGCCGTCCTGATGGACACGAGCTTTAGCGGCCCGTCGGGCGATCACCTCTACGTGCGCCTCGACCCGCTCGCCGGCGGCACCGGGGGCGGCGGCTCGGACAACGCAGGCGGGAACTCCGCCCTGGTCGACCACGGCGTGCCGGTGGACGTCAACACCAACACGGTCACCAACGCGTCCAACCGGGACTACGCGGTGCCGACGTACATGGCGCTCGAGTCCTCGGACGGCTTGTCCGGCGCGAGCGTCGGCTACTCGGGCACGACCAGCGACGGACTCGCGATGCTTGACGCCTCCCACGCGCTCACCTCGACATACAACTCGGCGCCGAACGGGCACGTCACGCTGACGGCCGAGGTCGACCGCGGCAAGCACGACTCCACGGTTACGCTCGCGCTCGGGTTCGGGACGACCCAAAGCGACGCCGAGAAGGTGGCCAAGCAATCGGTCAAGGGGCGCTTCGACGACGCGTGGGCGGACTACGCGCGGCAGTGGGTCCGCTACGACGAGGGGCTCCGGCGCCCGTCGTTCAGGCTCGGTTTCGCCGCCGTGCGCGAGTACTACGAGTCGGTCAACGTCGTCAAGGCCAGTGAGGACAAGACCTTCCCTGGCGCGATCGCGGCCGGCCTTGCCTCCCCGTGGGGCCAGGCGATCCCCGCCGGCAACCTCACCAATGGCGAGCCGACGTACTTCGGCTCCTACCGCGAGGTGTTCGCGCGCGACCTGTACGAGGCGTTCGCCGGATTGCTTGTGGCTGGCGACATCCGCACCGCCCAGGAAGCCACCCGGTTCCTGTTCGAGCGCCAGCAGCAGCCCGACGGGTCGATGCCACGGAACTCGCTCGAGAACGGCAAGGTCGCGCCAGACACCGGCGGCCTCCAACTCGATGAGACCTCCTACCCGATCCTGATGGACTGGCAGTCTGGCCTGGCTCATGACTCGACGCTGTACACGAAGCACGTCATCCCCGCCGCCGATTTCCTGGTCGCCCACGGGCCGTCGGACGGAGTCGAGCGCTGGGAGGAGCAGTCGGGCTACTCGCCCTCGACGATCGCGGCCGAGATCGCCGGCCTGACCGCGGCCTCGCATATCGCCCGAGTCAACGGCGACCTCGTCCGGGCCCGCATCTACCAGGCCACCGCCGATTACTTCGCACGCAACATCAAGGCCTGGACGGTCACCACCAACGGTCCGTACAGCAGCGCGCCCTATTTCATCCGCCTGTCCAAGACCGGTGACCCAAACGCGGCGATCACCTACAACCTCGGCAACGGGAGCGTCGACGCCGATCAGAGGGCGATCGTCGACCAGGGCTTCCTCGAGTTGGTCCGGCTCGGCGTGCTTCCCGCCAGCGACCCGGACGTCAAGGCGTCTCTCGCCGTCATCGACTCGACGATCAAGGTGACGATGAACAACGGCCCGGGCTTCTACCGCTACGGCACGAACGCCCCGGGGTCCGAGGACGGGTATGGCGACTGCCACGTGCCCGACGCCACGAACTGCACCATCGAGGGCAAGCCGTGGCCCACGTTCGATCCGGGCGCGGGTTCGAGCGGTTCGGGCAACGTCGGCTCGGGGCACCTGTGGCCCGTCCTGGGCGGCGAGCGCGGCGAGTACGACGTTGCGGCGGGTACGAGCGCTGATGCGAGCACGTTCCTCACCGCGATGCGCGACATGACCTCGGGTCAGGGCCTCGAGCCCGAGCAGGTGTGGGAAGACGATCCCGTCCTCGCCACGAATCCGCCCGTGGATCCGACGACCGACTCGATCGGCTTCGCCAACGGGAAGCCGGCGGGATCGGCCAGCCCGCTCACGTGGGCCCAGTCCCAGTACGCCCGGCTGGCGCTTGCCATCAGCTCGGGGCGCAACCTCGAGACGCCCGGGATCGTCACCAACCGGTACGTGAAACACGGCCCGCCGGGTTCAATTGACGTCGCGGTGACCTCGCCGTCCGACGGCACGCGCGTCTCCGGCTCGACCGTGACCGTGACCGGCACCTCCAGCGTCCCCGGAGCGAGCATCGACGCCGAGGGCCTTGGCGCCGCCGGCGGAGTGGCCGGCAAGGCGTCGACCGTCGCCGACAGCAACGGCAACTGGACGCTGTCGGTGCCGACCGGCTTCGGGAGCACCACGATCACCGTGACCGCCACACTCGGGCGCAGCACCGGCTACCGCCAGATCACCGTGATCAACGATGCGCTGCCCGGCAGCACCGTGCTCGACGCGACCGACACGACCGGCGACGACAACGGACCGGGCACCTACCAGTACCCGACAGACTCGAGGTTCACCGCCGGGTCATTCGACCTGACCGATTTCAAGGTCAACCAGGACGCGAACAACGTGTACATCCAGGTCAGTATCGCGAAGCTGGTACCGACGTTCGGCAACAACTTCGGTGCCCAGATGCTCGACGTGTACGTTCATACCCCTGGGGCCGCGAGCACGTCGACCGCCGCCGCCTTCCCGCAGCGGAACTACACGATCGCGGGCGCCGGCGCCTGGAGCGAGCGACTCGAGGCCCAGGGCTTCGCCTCGCCGATCTGGGTCGGAGCGGACGGGAAGTCGCTCGGCAATGCGGTCCTCGTGGTCGACGAGCCGAGCCAGACGGCCACGCTGATCGTGCCGCGGTCGGCGTTCGGCGCCGTCACATCCGGCTGGGTGTTCACGATGGCACTGACCGGTCAGGACGGCTTCAGCCCCGACCAGGCACGCTCCTTCGCCGCGACGCCGCAGCCGTTCCAGTTCGGCGTGTGCGCTCCCGGAGGGTCCAGTCCGATCTGCTCCGTCGACCCGGGCACCGTCCCGAAGGTGATGGACACGATCCCGCCGGCCGGCGTGCCGCAGGCTGACGAGCTCGACCCGACGCTCGGTCCGGTCGTGCTTCAGGGTGTGGCGGTGCCCTAGGTTTCGAGCAGCCTGGTTAGGACCGTCGCACCCTCGCGGGCCATCCGCGAGCGGGGGATGACAACGTCGAAGCCGGCCTGTTCGGCCTGGGCCCGTACGTCGGTCTCGACGTGCGAGTAGAAGGCGAGCGTCTTGACCCGGGGCAGGGCGCTGACCTGCTCGATCCGCTGGGGCGCGTCCGAGGTCAGGTCGACGACCAGCGCGCGCGCGCCCGGCAACTCGCGTCGCACGGCATCGACGTCTGAGACCAGCACCACCTCGTGACCGGCGGCCTGCAGCGCTCCGAGCACGTTGGAGCCGAACAGCAGATCCGGGACGAACGCGACGACCCGCGCCACGGTACCCCTATTGGGAGTGAAGCTGGCGGAACTCCTCGCGCACCGACTCGGTCCTCCCCCACATCGGAGTGACCTCGACGCGCCCGGTGCGCTCCTCACGGACAGCCATCTCGCCGTCAATCCCTGCCTCGTCGAGGAGGTGCAGCGCCGTGTGGACGGCCGGCACCGCGGCGGCATGGCCGAACCGGTGCGCCACCAGCAGCCGCCAGTGCCAGTCGCTCTTCGAGTAGGGCTGGGCGTTGCACGTCACGAGCAGCACCGCCGCGTCGACGTAGCGCCGCTCGTCGAAGATGCGGAGGTCGAGCTCGAGATCGGTCCAGTCGTCGGGCAGCGCGTCGACGATCTCCTGGAAGGTGTCGGCGAGGGCCATCTCGCGCGAAGCGTAGCTACCCGAAGAACTGCTGGTAGATCAGGAACACGTTCAGCCCGGTGATCAGGGCCGCGCAGCTCCACGCCAGCACGGAGGTGGGCAGCCGGTTGAGGTGTACACCCATCACCTCGCGCCGGCTGGTCAGGATCACGAGCGGGATCAGCGCGAACGGGATCCCGAACGACAACACGACCTGGCTCAGCACGAGCGCGTCGGTCGGATTCACGCCAAGCGCGAGTACGACGAGCGCGGGGACCATCGTCACGAGCCGGCGTACGTAGAGTGAGATCCGGACCTTGACGAACCCGGCCATCACCACCTGGCCCGCGTAGGTGCCGACGCTCGAGGAGGAGGCGCCGGAGGCGAGCAGCGCGATCGCGAACGCGAGCGCCGCGCCGCCGCCGACCATGCTCCCGAAGCCGTGGTAGGCGCCCTGGATCGTGTCGACGCCGGTGTGCCCGGTCGAATGGAACAGCTGGGCCGCGACGGCGAGCATGCTCATGTTGATGATCCCGGCGATACCCAGCGCGATGATCACGTCGGTGCGCTCGAACCGGAGCACACGCCCACGCTCCCGGTCGTCGCGCAGCGGCATCCGGTCCTGGGTCAGCGCGGAGTGCAGGTAGATCGCGTGCGGCATCACGGTCGCGCCGATGATCCCGACCGCGAGGTACAGCGACTCGGCGCCGCCGAGGTGCGGGACGAGTCCGCTCGCCGCGCCCGAGGCGGACGGGCCGATCTTGAACGTCTCGTAGATGAAGCCGAGGAAGATCAGCCCGAGGAGTCCGGTGATCGCGATCTCGAAGCGGCGATAGCCGTGCACCCGCAGCTCGAGCAGGCCGAACGCGAGGAACCCGGTCATCACGCCGGCGACGAGCAGCGGTACGTGGAAGAGCAGATTCAGTGCCAGCGCCGCGCCGAGGAACTCGGCGACGTCGGTCGACATCGTGATGATCTCGGCCTGCACCCACATGCCGCGTGACATCCAGCGGGGGTAGTGGTCGCGGAAGCTCTCGGGCAGGTTCCGGCCGGTGACGATCCCGAGCTTGGCCGACAGGTACTGGATCAGCATCGCCATCAGGTTCGCCAGCACGACGACCCACAGCAGCATGAACCCGAACTTGGCCCCTCCCTGGATGTTGGTCGCGAAGTTGCCCGGGTCGACGTAGGCGATCGAGGCGACGAACGCCGGGCCGAGCATGGCCAGCGTCGCGCGCATGCGGCCCTTGGCCAGCAGCTCCTCGAGCGGGCTGCGCGGGGCGATGCCCTCGCGCAGCGCGACCGAGGCGCCCTCGGCCGCGGCACCTTCGAGCGCGGGCTCCCGAATCGCGCCTCGGGGCGGCGTCACCGGCCGACCTCCACGCGCATCGCTTGCGCGAGCGCGCCGCCCAACACCTGCGTGCGATCGCCGAAGCGAACGAACAACGGCCCGTCGAACGGCTGCTTCTCGAGCACCTCGAGCCGGTCCCCGGGCGCGATCCCGCGCTCGGCGAGGAATCGCAGCATCTCGGGGTTTGAATCGGACACCCGGACGAACGTGCCGCAGGCACCCGGCTCGAGCGACTGGAGGGTCTCGGTAGTGCCCTCCTCGATCGTCAGCTCGCGCGTCGGGATCGGATCGCCGTGCGGATCGTGCGTGGGGTCGCCCAGCTTGACCGCGATCAGCTCCTCGAGCTCCTCCGAGAGCACGTGCTCGAGCACCTCGGCCTCCTGATGCACGCGATCCCACGGCACGCCCAGCGTCTCGACCAGGTACAGCTCGAGCAGCCGGTGGTGACGGATCACCTCGAGCGCGAGGCGACGCCCGTCCTCGGTCAGCGACACGCCGCGGTACGGCTGGTGCTCGACCAGACCGAGCTCACAGAGCCGCTTGACCATCCCCGACGCCGACGCCGGCGTGACGCCTAGGCGCTCGGCCAGCGCGTTCGTGCTCACCGGATCGGAGTCGCGGCGCTCAAGCGCGTAGATCGCCTTCGCGTAGTCCTCGATCGCCTGCGATCGCGGGATGGTCGTCTCCTGGGCTGCCATTACAAAAGTTATGGTACGCCTAAATTTGAATTTTGCAAGGGTGATCAGGGCCGTGCGTATCCTCTGAACATGGCCTCCGTCGGCACGCTCAGCACCGACTACCGCACGATCACCGAGGCGTGTGGGCTGCTCGACCGCTCCGAGCGCGGCAAGCTCGCGCTGACTGGCGCCGACGCCGCGTCGTTCCTCCAAGGACAGGTCTCGAACGACATCGAGGGGCTCGTGGTCGGCTCCGGGTGCTACTCGGCGTTCCTCACCCCCAAGGGCAAGATGCTGGGCGACGTCCGCGTGCTCAACGCCGGCGACGAGCTGCTGCTCGACACCGAACGCGTCGCGCTCCAGGCGCTGTTCAACATGATCCGGCGCTTCAGCCTCGGGTACGCCGTCGGGCTGCACAAGCGGACCTTGGAAAGCGGGCTGCTGTCGCTGATCGGCCCCGACTCCGCGCGCGTGGCCGCGGTCCCCGATCGTGAGCACGCCCACGTCCCCACCTCCATCGGCGACGTCCAGGTGCGGGCGATTCGCACGGACGTGGGCATCGACCTGCTTTGTGATGCAGCCGAGCTCGACGCGCTGCGGACGGCCTTGGAAGAGGCGGGCGTCGTTCCGGTTGCCGACGCCGCGGTCGAATGCCTGCGGGTCGAGCGCGGGCGCCCACGCTACGGGATCGACCTCGACGAGTCAGTCATCCCGCAGGAAGCCGGGCTGAACGAGCGCGCGGTGTCGTTCACCAAGGGTTGCTACGTCGGTCAGGAGACCGTGGCGCGCCTGTACTACCGCGGCAAGCCCAACCGGCAGCTGCGGGGGCTGCAGCTGTCGGCGGCGGTGGACTCCGGCGAGGAGCTGGTGTTTGACGGCCGGGTGGTTGGCCGCGTTGCCAGCGTGGCTCAGTCACCGCGGTTCGGCCCGATCGGCCTGGCGCTGGTCCGGCGTGAGGCGCCACCGGGCTCGACGGTCGCCGTGGGCGACTCTGTCACCGCGGAAGTGACAGAGCTGCCGTTTCGCTGAGCGGTTCCCGCTCGAGCGTCAGCTGCGGGATGTCGGGGTGCGAATCGAGGTACGTGGCGATGATCCGCAGCTCGTCGATCTCGTCGGGCGGGATGTGCGCGCCTAGCTCCACCCGGCCGCCGCGCCGCAACGCGAGCTGGGTACGCCGCTCCAGATCGTCGGTGTCCTGCGGTGCCGGGGGGGCGGGGCCCCAGTCCACCAGACGGCCGCCGACGAGCCAGAACGCATCCTGGCGGTCGCCGTCAACCGGGTGCGTGGCGAGGATCAGCTTCGCCCGCACGTGGGTGGCCTCGAGCGTGCCGCTCAGCCGCTCGAGGATCACGCCGAGCCGTCGCATCCGCCGGCGAAGCCACGCGGCGCGCTCGTAATGCTGCCGGGCGGCCGCCTCGCGCATCTGTCCTCGCACGTGAGCCAGGAGCTTGTCGCGCCCGTCGGCCTCGGTCGTGAACAGCCGCAGCGCCTCGTCGAGCCGGCGGCGGTACAGGTTCGGATCCAGATCGCCCAGGCACGGCGATAGGCAGCGGCCCATCTGCCCGTAGGCGGATGGGTGGTCGCGGAGCCGCAGGCGCCGTCCGCAGTGGCGCAGGCCGAACAGCGAGTCGAGCTGCTCGACCAGCTCCTGCGCCAGGCGGCGGCCCCGGAGCGGGCCGATCGTCACGGCGTGCCCGGCGGCCGGTTCGGAGGACACCTCGAGGATCGGGAACGCGATGTCGAGCCGGCAGCGGATGTAGCACAGCCGGTCATCGCTCTTGGTCAGGCGGATGTTGCCCGGCGGGCGGTGGCGCTTGATCAGGCGGTTCTCGAGCACCAGTGCCCCGAGCTCGGAGTTCGTGCTCTGGTAGTCGACCACGCTCGCCTGCACGGTCCAGTCGGCCGGCACGCTCGACGGCGCGAAGTGAGCGCGGGCGCGGCTGCGGATCGAGATCGACTTGCCGACGTACAGCACCCGCCCCTCCTCGTTGCGGAACAGGTACACGCCGGGGTCCTTCGGCAGGTCGGCGAAGTCGAGCTGGGGCGGCGGGGTCAGGGCCGGGGTTCTCCGCTTCCGAGCGGTCGCGCGCCGGCGCCGCTGCCCCGCGATCGCCATCGCGTCGGCGATGGTCAGCGCGTTCGCGCACAGCCGCGGAAACAGCGCGCACAGGACGCGCGCGCACGTCTCGGCATCAGCCAGCGCCCGGTGCGCGGTGTCGACCTCGATGCCCAGCGCGTCGGCCAGCACGCCCAGGCCGCGCCGGCGCTGCAGCGGCAGCAGCTTGCGCGCCAGCGCGGCGGTGCACAGCACGGGCGGGTTGGGCCATTCGAGGCCGATCAACTGGAAGCCCTGCCTTAGAACCCGGCGGTCGAACGGGGCGTTGTGCGCCACGAGCACCCGGTTTTCCAGGAGTCTCTGGATCGGCGGGAGCACCTCCTCCAAGCCGGGCGCGTCAGCCAGCATCTCCTGCGTGATTCCGGTGAAGCGCTGGATGCCGCGGCCGAGCGGCCGGTTGCAGCGCACCAGCGAGGACCACCGATCGTGCAGCTCGCCGCCTCCGACCAGCACCGCGCCGACCTCGGTCATCTCGCACGCGTCGCCGCCCAGGCCGTTCGTCTCGGTATCGACCACGAGGAACTCTGCGGTCGCGATGGCTTGCTCGAGCAGCGTCACGGCGCCGGTGATACGCCCCGGTTCGGACGTCACGCAAGCAGGATTGCGAGCGCCGGCGGCGCATCTGTCTCAGTGACCGATCCCGCGGGTAGGATCGGCCGCACATCCCGGGAAGGAGGTGAAGTGCCCACAACCGCGCCTGACCTCGACAAGCTCCGCGAGCTGGACGAGGGCACCCGCCGTGCATGGATGACCTACAACGAGCGGCTCCGCGACCTCGCCGGTGACGAGTACGAGCGCGTCGAGACCGATTCCTGGACCGAACTTCAGCGCGAACTGCGGCGCCTCGAGCGCCGACGCGCGTCCCTCACGCAGAACTCGACCTGACACGCCCGGGCGTGGCGCCCCAGGCGCCGGCAACGCCCGAGGTTGACATCATTCCGTGTCGCATTCGCGCGTGCGGGTATACCGTCGTTAGGGTTCGCCTCGGGACCGGGACTGCAGGCGACTTCCCGCCCATTCGAGTCGGTTTGCAGAGGAGAGTTGGCTCAGGATGTGCAGGTGGACGATCGGGATGCTCGCCGTGGCCGCCCTGGCCGTCTCCGCGTGCGGCGCGACCTCCCAGGGCGCGACCACGCCGCGACCGCCGGCGCCGGTCAACCTGACCGTCTATATCGACAACAGCCGCGTCTCAGCGTCCCCGACCAGCGTGGGCGCCGGCCCGGTGGCGTTCATCATCACCAATCAGGCCAGCCAGGCCGAGTCGCTCGCCGTGCAGCGCGCCGGCAGCGCCGCCGGCCAGCCTCTCGCCAACACCGGCCCGATCAACCCGTTGGCGACGGCCGAGGTCACCGTGGACTTCACTTCGCCAGGGACGTACTCGCTGTCCACGGACGGCTCCGGCGGCTCGATCAAGGCGGCTTCGATCCGGATCGGCCGCCCGCGCCCGAGCAGCGACAACCAGGTGCTGCAGCCGTAGCGCCGGCGCCACCACCCGCCCGCCACCGCCGCCGGACACCAGCCGCCGCCGCCACCCCGACTAACGTCACACTCGCGCGCCTGCGCCCGGCGAGTGGGGCGAAACTCGCGCTATACGCGACTGAACCGCCATTCACATCGGGAACGTCGGCGAGTGGTGAGAAAGTCGGGGTCCGCCGCGGCCCCAGCCGGCGCCACCGCCCCGACCCACGCCACCGCCCCGACCCACGCCGCGGCCCCAGCCGGCGCCACCGCCCCGACCCACGCCACCGCCCCGACCCACGCCACCGCCCCAGCCCCCCGTTCCCCTCTCATTACTTTTGTGCAATACTTGCGTGCGTGCAAGTAACCGACACAGGGGCGACGACGGCGACGACGGCGACGACGACACCAACCGCCACTGCCACCGACCTCGCCGGCGACCTCTACGCGCTCATCGTCCACCTGCACAAGAACTGCAACGCGGACCTGTTCGAGGCGATCGGCGCGCTCGAGCTGACGCTCACCCAGATCAAGCTGCTGCACCACCTCGAAGACCAGCAACCGCGCGAGCTGACCTTGAAAGAGGCCGGCGAGCTGGTCCACGTGTCGTTGCCGGCGGCCAGCCGGATGGTCGACGACCTGGTCCGGCGTGGGTTCGCGCAGCGGCGCGAGGACCTGGAAGATCGCCGGATGAAACGCGTCTGCCTGACTGACGACGGGCACGCCGTGATCCGCCGCCTCAATGCGGCCCGGCTCAACGGGCTCCTCAACTTCACCAACAGCCTGACCGCCACGGAGCAAGACTCACTCGCGAACGCGCTCCAGCAGTTGCTCGAAAGACCCGAGATCGCCGCCTGCCGCCCGGAGACCGCCGCCTCATGACCGACCGATTCATGGCCCATCGCCACCGCCTGATCAACGCCGAGAACAGCAAGTGGTGGACGCTCGCCGCGATGTGCTTCGCGCTGTTCATGCTGATGCTCGACAACACGGTGGTGAACGTCGCGCTGCCGTCGATCCAGCGCGACCTGCACGCGTCGCTCGCCTCGCTCGAGTGGACGGTGAACGCGTACACGCTCACGCTGGCGGTGCTCCTCGTCACCGGCGGGCGGCTCGGCGACATCTTCGGCCGCCGACGGATGTTCCTGTTCGGCGTCGTCGTGTTCGGCGCGTCCAGCCTGATCATCGGTTTCGCCCCGAACGACACCTGGCTCGTGGCCTTCCGCGCGGTCCAGGGCGTCGGCGCGGCGTTCATGATGCCGGCGACGCTGTCGATCATCAGCCAGGCCTTCCCGCCCGAGCAGCGCGGCACCGCGATCGGCACCTGGGCGGGCGTCAGCGCGCTCGCGCTCGCCATCGGCCCCGTCGTCGGCGGCTTCCTGACCGAGGACGTGAGCTGGCGGGCGATCTTCTTCATCAACCCGCCGATCGCCGTCGTGGCGGTCGCGGTGACGCTGTTCGCGACCCGTGAGTCTCGCGACGAGACGGTGGACAAGACCGTCGACTACGCCGGCATTGCCACCATCACGATCGGCCTGACCGCGCTGGTGCTGGCGCTCGTCGAGGCCAACAGCTGGGGCTGGGGATCGCCCCAGATCATCTCGCTGCTCGTACTCGCCGTCGGCGCGCTGATCGCGTTCGTGATCATCGAGCGCCGCGTCAGGGCCCCGATCGTCAACTTCGCCTTCTTCCGCTCGCGGACGTTCCAGGGCGCCAACCTGGTCGCATTCCTGATCTCGTTCGCGATGTTCGCCCAGTTCTTCTTCCTGACGCTCTACCTCCAGAACGTCCTGCATTACTCGCCGCTTCAGACCGGCATCCGATTCCTGCCCGCGACGGCCCTGATCATCATCATGGGGCCGCTGGCCGGGCGCCTCACCGACCGGGTGGGGTCGCGCCCGCTGATGACGCTCGGCCTGCTGATCGTCGCATCGGCGTTGGCCATCCAATCGCGCCTCACGGTGCACAGCGGCTACGGCCTGCTACTACCCGGGTTCGTGCTGATGGGCCTCGGCATGGGATTGGTGATGTCACCGATGAGCACCGCGGCCATGAACTCCGTCGACCGGACCAAGGCCGGCGCGGCGTCGGGACTGCTGTCGATGATCCGCATGGTCGGAAGCACGTTCGGCGTGGCCGTGATGGGCGCGCTCGTGACCACGATCGGCGCCTCGCAGATCGACTCGAGCCTCCCCCACCTCCCCGCGGCGGCGCGACAGCACATCGTCGACGCCCTCGGAAGCGGCGCCAGCCTCGGCGGCCACGCCCCGGCCCAGGTCGTGACCGCCGCCAATGATGCCTTCGTCTCGGCGCTCGGCACCGGTCTAACCGTCAGCGCCGCGGCGTGTGTGTGCGGAGCGGTGGCCGCCTGGGTGCTGATCGCCCCCAAGGTCAGGCAGCCGGTCCCCGACGCCGCCCCATCGCCGCAAGCCGAGGACCGGCCCAGCGAAGTCAGCCTGGTGTGAGCACGCTCACACGAGCGCGCACCGCCACCTAGCGCGTCTTCGGGAGCTACACCCGGGTAGCATCCGGCCCGAGGGAGGGACCAAGATCCGGACCCGACCCGAGGAAGGTGCATCCCCTAGTGGCCGCGATATCCCGCCAAGTTGCCCACGTCGAGACCGAGCCCGGCGAGCTGCCGCCGACGATGGCCGCCTGGGTGATCCGCGAGGAGCGCCAGGGCGAGCCGACCGACGCCTTCCAGATCGAGGAAATCGAGGTCCCGGAGCCCGGAGCGTTCGAGGTGATCGTCCGCGTCATGGCCGCCGGGGTTAACTTCAACAACGTGTGGGCGGCGCTGGGCGAGCCCGTCTCGGTGTTCCGCTACCACCCCGACGAGGACCACCACATCGGCGGCTCGGACGCGTCGGGCGTGGTCTGGAAGGTGGGCCAGGGCGTGACCCGCTGGAAGCCGGGCGACGAGGTCGTGGTCCACTGCAACCAGGCCTCCTACGAGGATCCCGAGGTGCACGGGCTCGATCCGCTGGCCGCGCCCTCACAACGGATCTGGGGCTACGAGACGAGCTGGGGCTCGTTCGCCCAGTTCTGCAAGGTCCAGGCCCAGCAGCTGCTGCCCAAGCCCGCCCACCTCGCGTGGGAGGAGGCCGCCTCCTACGGGCTGACCTACTTCACCGCGTACCGGATGCTGATCGACCGCTGCAACCTCCAGGCCGGACACCGCGTGTTGATCTGGGGCGCCGCCGGCGGTCTCGGCGTGTTCGCAACCCAGCTGTGCGCGCTGACCGGGGCGGACGCGGTCGGCGTCGTCTCGAGCGAGGAGAAGGGCCAGCTGATCAAGCAACTCGGGGCGGTCGACTACATCAACCGTGCCGACTTCGCCGGCATGATGCGCCGCGGCGACGAGACCGCCGACGAGGAGCGGGCCCGGTTCAAGGAGTCGCGCCGGTTCTGCAAGGCGGTCGAGGCGATCCTCGGCGAGCCGCCGGACATCGTGTTCGAACACGTCGGAAAGGCCACCTTCCCCACGTCGGTGCTCGCGGTCAGGCCGTTCGGCAAGGTCGTGATCTGCGGCGCCACCTCCGGCTACCAGCTCGACTTCGACGTCCGCTACCTGTGGATGCGCCAGAAGGAGATCATCGGCTCGCACTTCGCCAACGCCTGGGAGGCCACCAAGGCCAACCAGCTGATCGAGGAGTCCAAGGTGCGGCCGGTCCTGTGGCAGACGATGGGATTCGAGAAGGTGGCCGAGGCGCACCAGCTGCTGCGCGACAACCGCCACCTGGGCAAGATCGCGATCCTGGTCGGCGCCACCGAGGAGGGCCAGGGCAAGACCGCCGAAGGCCCCGGCGCGATCCGAGCCGAGGTGGGCGCCTGATGGCCGCCGGCGTGGTTCACATCGACTGGTACGCCACGGTCCTGCGCCAGCAGGGGTTCGCGATCGAGGTCGCCCAGGCCGCGCCACTCGCGCTGCGCTACGGCGCCACCGCGTACTCGGTCCACCGCTCGCGCGACGACCGCTACAAGATCACGCAGATGGCCTGGTTCGAGACCAAGCAGGACTGGTACCGCTACTGGGAGGGCCCCGAGATGATCGAATTCCGGCGTCGGAACATGGGCCGCTACACGATCCCGATCACGTACGTGTGGTACGACGAGCTGGTGGCCGGCGAGCTCGGACCCGAGGTCGAAGCCGACGCCGAGCTCGAGCCGGAGCCCACCGCCCCGGCGCCCAACGCCGTCGCCTGAACGGCGTCGACAAACCAGCGTCGCGCACAGCAAGACCTCCTATCCTTGGTCGCGATGTCGCGGACGCATAAGATCGTCAACCTGATCGGCGTGCCGCTGCCGCTGGTCGGCCTGATCGCCGCGATCGTGCTGCTCTGGAACCGCGCCGTCGGCCCGCTCGAGCTCGCGCTTCTGATGGTTCTCTACATGCTGACCGCACTCGGGGTGACGCTCGGCTATCACCGCATGTTCACCCACCGCGCGTTCGAGTCGAGCCGCACCTTCCGCGCGATCGTCGCGATCCTCGGCTCGATGGCGGTCCAGGGATCGGTCATCACCTGGGTCGCCGACCACCGCAAGCACCACACCTTCACCGACCAGGAGGGCGACCCGCATTCGCCGCACCTCTCGGGGCCGGGGTTCTTCGGAGCGGTCAAGGGCCTCTGGCACGCGCACGTCGGCTGGCTGTTCGAGACCGTAGGCACGGCCGAGCGCGAGCGGTTCGCCAGCGACCTGCTGGGGGACGGCGTGGTGCGCGTGATCGACAGGCTGTTCTTCCTCTGGGTCGGCCTGACCTTCGCCATTCCCTTCGCGCTCGGGTGGTTGCTGGGCGGCGGGCTCGGCGCCGCGATCACCGCGCTCTTGTGGGGAGGCTTCGTCCGTGTGTTCCTGCTGCACCATGTGACCTGGTCGATCAACTCCGTGTGTCACTTCATCGGCCGCGTAAGGTTCGACGTCGAGGACGAGTCGCGCAACGTGTTCTGGCTGGCGCCGCTGTCGATGGGCGAGGCCTGGCACCACAACCACCACGCCTTCCCCACCTCAGCGTTCCACGGGCTCAGCCGATTCGAGCGCCTGGCCGACCCGACCGGATTGCTGATCGCGCTGTTCGAGAAACTGGGGATCGTCTGGAACGTGGTCCGGGTCAGCCCGGAGCGCCAGCGCGCGAAGGCGCTGGCCGGACGGACCTAACCCTCTTCGAGCGGCGCCATTGTCAATCCGGCGCCCTCGAGCTGGACCCAGTATCCCTCGGCCTCGTCCCGCGGACCGCTCCACACAATCGCGCAACCGGACTTGTGGATGCGGTCGGCCAGTCGGTAGCCCTGAGCGAGCGTGACGCCCGGTATCACCCGGCACAGGGTCTCGGCCACGTGATCGAAGGTGTTGTGGTCGTCGTTCAGGACCACCACCCGCCACAGCCCGCCCACCCCGCTGCCGGGCCCGCCGACGCGAGGCAGCTCAACCGTCTGCGACATCGATCCCAGCATAGCCGCCGCCCGTCATCCCGACGTGACCGTCTCGGCTCGCTTGCGCCAGTACCGCTCGAGGCCGGCGTAGAGCTGTTCGGGTGACGCCGCCTGCTCATACGCCGCGCCGGTCTCCGGGTCGACGTGCGAGGTGATCTCCGCCCGGACGCCGGCCGCAAACGTGTCGAGATCCTGCTCGCGGGCTCGCGCGGCCCACTCGTCGAGGCGTCCGGAGAGCTCGGACAGCTGCTCGGACACGTCCTCGGCGGCGCCGAAGTGCGTCATCACCAGCCGACTGGGACGCCAGGCGGCGATCCGCTCGATCGAGGCGTGCCACTTCTCGACGTCGATGTCGGGTGGCGGGCTGGGCGGAATGGTGAACGGCGCTCCGGCGATCCGCACCCCGCCCACGTCGCCCACGAACGCGGTGCCGGCGTGCAAGAACGAGACGTGGTGAGAGGCGTGCCCCGGCGTGTAGGCAACCTCGAACTCGCCGTCGAACAGCGTCTCGCCGCCGCGCAGCACCCTCAGGTTCGGCTCGGGGACCGGGACCATCTCGCCCCACATGCGATCCATGTCCTCCCCGTACAGCTGCCGGGCGCTTTTGATCAGCCGCTCGGGGCTGGCCATGTGCCGCGCTCCGCGCTCGTGCACGTACACCTCGAGGTCGGGCCAGCGCTCGACCAGCGACCCGGACGCGCCGGCATGGTCCAGGTGGATGTGCGTGAGCAGCAGGGCGCGCGGGCGCCGGCCCTCGAGACCGCCCAGCAGAGCCTCCAGGCACGACGTAGGGCCGGGGTCGATCACCACGTCGCCGACGACCCACGCCCCGATCACGTGCGGGCGGCCGAGGTGCATGACGTCGATCAGCCGCGGCTCGTCCATACTGCGAGCGGCTACCGCGACCCCGCCTCGGGGCCGTCCTCGGGCGCCTCGACGACCGGCAGGATTGCGGTCGGCTCGACATGCGGGTCGGGCTCGACGTGCGGGTCGGGCTCGGCGTGCGGGTCCTCCTCGCGGATCGGCACCTCATCGGTCAGCGCGTCCTCGATCGGAACCTCGACCGGGGCGGGGTCGGCGCGCACGTCCCCCCCGGGCAGCGCACCGGAGCCGGGGTCGACCGCCGGGGACGGGCCATCCTCGGCCGCCGCCGGATCGGGCGGGAACCGGTCGGCGGCGGAGTCGGTGAGCGTCAGCAGCTCGCGCGCCAGCTCGCGGGTGTCCTCGACGATCCGGTGGCGCTCGGCCCAGATCCGGTCGGTCTCGGCGTCGAGCTCGCGGACCCGCTCCTCGGCACTCGTGACGATCTGCGCCGCCTCCTGACGGGCCGCCTCCAGCCGATCCTCGGCCTCGCTGCGCGACTGCGCGGTGATCCGGGATCCGGTCTCGTGCGCGCGCTGGAGGATCCCCGAGACCTCCTCTCCCACCCGCTCGAGCGCGCGGCGGATCGCCGCCTCCGGCGAGCGGGTCGTCTGCAGCTCGGCCACGAGCTGGCTGGTCCGCTGCACGTAGGCGTCGACCGCGTCCCGATCGTATCCGCGCAGCGCCAGCGGGAAGTCGACGTCGGCCACCGCCGGGACCGGATCGTCGGGCAGTGTCGCCAGGGGCGCGGTTATCTCCTGCATGATCGCGTGTTCGGTGGAGGCTGAGCTCTGATCGGGCATGCCCCGGACCTTAGCGAGTGACCGGCCGATCCCCCACCCCATCCCCCATACAATCCGGCCCCATGCCCGAGACGCCATCGCCCCGTCTGCCCGAACGCGATCGGCCGTGGATGATGCGCACCTACGCCGGGCACTCGGACGCCCGGCGCTCGAACGAGCTCTACCGGCGGAACCTCGAAAAGGGCCAGACCGGGCTGTCGATCGCGTTCGATCTGCCCACCCAGACGGGATACGACCCGGACCACGAGCTCGCCAAGGGCGAGGTCGGCAAGGTCGGCGTGTCGATCGCCCACCGCGGCGACATGGCCGCGCTGCTGGACCAGATCCCGCTCGACCAGATGAACACCTCCATGACGATCAACGCCACCGCGGCCTGGCTGCTGGCGCTGTACATCGTCGCCGCCGAGGACCAGGGCGTGCCGGAAGACAGGCTCCAGGGCACGACCCAGAACGACATCCTCAAGGAGTACCTGAGCCGGGGAACCTACGCGTTTCCGCCCGGACCGAGCATGCGGCTGATCGCGGACACGATCGCCTACACCGTGCAGCACGTCCCCAAGTGGAACCCGATCAACATCTGCTCCTACCACCTCCAGGAGGCCGGCGCGACCCCGGTCCAGGAGATCGCGTTCACGATGAGCAACGCCATCGCGGTGCTCGACGCGGTCAAGCACCGGGTGCCGCCGGAACTCATGGCCAGCGTATTCGGTCGCATCTCGTTCTTCGTCAACGCCGGCGTGCGGTTCATCGAGGAGCACGCCAAGCTGCGGGCGATGGCGGTGCTGTGGGACGAGCTCGGCCGCGAGCGCTACGGCGTCGAGGACGAGAAGCACCGCCGGCTGCGCTACGGCGTCCAGGTCAACTCGCTCGGCCTGACCGAGGCTCAACCGGAGAACAACGTCTACCGGATCGCGCTCGAGGCGCTCGCCGTGACGCTCGGCCGCGGCGCGCGCGCCCGGGCGATCCAGCTGCCGGCCTGGAACGAGGCGCTCGGCCTCCCCCGCCCCTGGGACCAGCAGTGGTCCCTGCGCCTGCAGCAGATCCTCGCCTACGAGACCGACCTGCTCGAGTACCCCGACATCTTCGATGGCTCCAAGGTGATGGACGGGCTGGTCGACGAGCTGCTCGACGAGGCCCGAGACGAGATGCACCGGGTGGCCGAGCTGGGCGGCGCGGTCGAGGCGGTCGACTACATGAAGGCGGCGCTGGTCGAGTCGCATCGCAAGCGCTGGCAGCGGATCGAGTCGGGCGATCTGGTCGTCGTGGGCATGAATCGCTTCACCTCGACCGAGCCCTCGCCGCTCACCGCCGGCTCCGATGGCGGCATCCTCGTCGTCGACCCGGAGGTGGAGGCCGAGCGGCGCGCTGCGCTCGAGCGCTGGCGGACGGACCGCGACCAGGCCGCCGTGGACGCGGCGCTCGAACAGCTCGCCGCCGTCGCCCGGAGCGACCGCGAGAACATCATGCCGGCCACGATCGCCGCGGCCCGGGCCGGCGCGAGCACCGGTGAGTGGGCGCAGACGCTCCGCGCCACCTTCGGGGAGTACCGGGCGCCGACGGGCGTTGGTGAGGCCGTCGCCGCGCCGACCCAGGAGCTCTCCGCGCTGCGCGACGAGGTCGAACGAGTCAGCGAAGCGCTCGGCCGGCGCCTCAAGTTCATGGTCGGCAAGCCGGGCCTCGACGGTCACTCGAACGGTGCCGAGCAGATCGCCGTCCGCGCCCGCGACGCGGGCATGGACGTCGTCTACGAGGGCATCCGCCTGACCCCGGCCCAGATTGCCAACTCCGCCGCCCAGGAGGGTGTCCACATCGTCGGGCTCTCGATCCTGTCGGGCTCGCACCGCGAGCTGATCCCGGCCGTGATGGACGCCATGCGCGAGGCCGGCGTGGACGACGTGCCGGTCATCGTCGGCGGGATCATCCCCGACGCCGACGCCGAATCCCTGCGCCAAGCCGGGATCGCCGCCGTCTACACCCCCAAGGATTGGAACCTGAACGGGATGATGCGCGAGATCATCGCCCTGGTCGCCGAGCGGAACGGCGTCGAGACCGCCGTCGGGGCTTGACCGAGCGCACCCGCGCAAGCGGCCGCGAGCTGGGGGCAAGACTTCGCGCGCGTGACCTGACCGCGGCGCCCGCCGCGCTCAACCTGATCGAGAGCCGCGCCTCCGACGCGCGCGAGCAGACGCAGGCGCTCCTGCGCGAGGTCTCGCCGGCCGCGCTCGGCACCGAGCCCCCGGGGCACATCATCGGGGTGACCGGGCCGCCGGGCGTCGGCAAATCGTCGCTCCTCAGCCGCCTCGTCGCCGATTGGCGGAGCCGTGGGCGGTCGGTGGCGGTACTGGCCGTGGATCCGAGCTCGCGCCGGTCGGGCGGCTCGCTGCTGGGCGACCGGGCGCGGATCGAGACCGATCCCCGCGACCGGGACGTGTTCGTCCGCTCGACCGCGGCGGGCGATCGCCTCGGTGGCCTCGCGCCGGCAACCCGCACGGCCTCGCAGGCGCTCGCCGCGGCGTTTGACGTGGTGGTGATCGAGACGGTCGGAGTCGGGCAGTCCGAGACCGAAGTGGCGGACGCGGCCGATACCGTGGCGGTGGTGCTCCAACCCGCGTCCGGCGACGTGCTCCAGTTCCTCAAGGCCGGGATCATGGAAGTACCCGACGTGCTCGTCCTGACCAAAGCCGATCTGGGCGGTGCCGCGCAGCGCGCCAGGGCCGACCTCGAGGCCGCGCTGCTCGCGCTCGGCGCCGGCAACACGACGCTCTGCGCCGTCTCGTCGGTCCCTCCCCCGGCCGGCATCGCCGAACTGGTCGACGCGCTCGACGCCCACCGCGCGGGCCTCGACCTGCCGGCCCGCCGCCTCCGCGCCCGGCGCCGGCACGCGCTCGACGAGTTCGTGGCCGAGCACGGCGACCGCGGGCTGCGCGCCCTCGGCGGGCGCCTGGCCGCGCAGCGCTGGCTCGAGCGCCAGGACGCGGCGCTCGACGTGCCCTCACTCGAGCGCGCGCTCGAGGCGCGCGCTCAGGAGCGCGGCTGATGCGGGGCATGCGACGCCGCTTCGCGACAGGTCCCCAGCGGATCGTGCTGCCCGGCGAGCCGCTGATCGACGGCGAGACCGCGCTGCGCGCCTGGCGCGACTCCGACCTCCAGTCGTTGGTGGTGGCCTGCCAGGACCCGGAGATCTCGCGCTGGACGCGCGTCCCGTACCCGTACGGCGCATCCGATGCGCGCGCCTATCTCCTCCAGCGTCACGACACGCTCCACGCGGGTACCGCGGCGCCGTTCGCGATCGTCTCCGCCGTCGACCGCGACGAGTTGCTCGGATCGATCTCGCTCATGCGCTTCTCCTGGCAGCACGCCCGCGCCGAGGTCGGCTACTGGCTGGCCAAAGACGCCCGCGGACACGGTCACGTGACCCGCGCGGTGCGCCTGATCACCGAGTGGGGGTTCCGGCACCTGGGCCTCGAACGGATCGACCTGCTGGCAGCGACCGGCAACCCCGCGTCCCAGCGCGTCGCCGAGCGCTGCGGGTTCACCCGCGAAGCTGTCCTCAGGTCCTACCTGCCGGGCAAGGAGGGCCGCCAGGACATGGTGGCGTTCGGGCTGCTGGTAAGCGACCAGCGCTGACCGCCATACCCGCCCCCAGCCGACCGGCGACCTCTCCGGTCATATCCGACCGGACCCCTTTGGGAGGAAACTTCAGCATGGCCGTAGTTTCTTCCCGAACGCCAGGCCAAGCGACCCTGTCGGCTAGGCTCTCACCGAGAGATGGAGCTCGAACCCCTGAAGGACGGACACGGCCGCCTGATCGGCGATCTGCGCGTGTCGGTCACCGACCGCTGCAACTTCCGCTGCCAGTACTGCATGCCGGCTGAGGGCCTGCCGTGGCTCGAGCGCGAGGAGATCCTCAGCTTCGAAGAGATCGCTCGCCTGGTCGCCCTGTTCGCGGACATGGGCGTGCACGACGTCCGCCTGACCGGCGGCGAGCCGCTCGTCCGCCGCGATTTCCCGCGGCTGGCCGCCATGCTCGCCGAGATCGAGCCAGTCCACGACCTGAGCGTGACCACCAACGGCTTCCTGCTCGAGCGCGACGCCGAGGCGCTCGTGCGGGCCGGCGTCGACCGGTTCAACGTCTCGATTGACTCGCTCCAGAAGGACCGTTTCTTCGAGCTCACCCGGCGCGACGCGCTGCCCCAGGTCCTGCGCGGCCTCGAAAAGCTCGGCCAGTTCCCCGAGGCTCACCCGATCAAGATCAACGCCGTGGCGATCCGCGACTTCACCGAGGAGGAGGCGATCCCGTTCGCCGAGTTCGCCCGCCGCACGCCCTACGAGGTCCGCTTCATCGAATTCATGCCGCTCGACGCCGACCACGCCTGGACCCCGGATCAGGTCCTGACCGGGGACGAGATCCGCGCCGCGATCGACGCCGTGTACCCGCTCGAGCCCGAGCCGCGCGAGCCCCACGCCACGGCCCGGGTTTACCGGTTCAAGGACGGCCACGGCAAGATCGGCTTCATCAACCCGGTGTCCGAGCCGTTCTGCGGCGACTGCAACCGCGTCCGGCTGACGGCCGACGGGCGCTTGCGCACCTGCCTGTTCAGCCTCAACGAGACCGACCTGCGCGCCCTCATCCGCGCCGGCGCCGACGACGGCGAGCTCGAGCGGGTCATCCGCGACGCCGTCTGGCGCAAGGAGCTAAAACACCACGTGGGCGAGCCCGGCTTCATCCAGCCCGCCCGCAGCATGTCCGCCATCGGCGGCTAAGGCTCTAGCGAGCCCTAAAGCCGGTTAACCCTTTCGCAAGACTCACCTTGCATCATGCAGGGGGCAGATGCTGCTGCTGATGCTGTTCGCCCTGATCGCCGGCGCGGGAACCGCGATCACGCCCTGCGTTCTGCCCGTCGTGCCTGCCCTGCTCGCGTCGAGCGCCACCGGCGGCCGCAGGCGCCCGATCGGAATCGTGATCGGGCTGGCGGCGACGTTCACGATCGCGATCGTGCTCCTCGCCGAGCTGGTCAACGGCATCGGCCTGGCCAGCGGCGCAGCAAGGACGCTGGCCATCGTCGTCTTGATCGGCTTTGGCGTCGCGCTGCTGTTTCCGGATCTGACCGCGCGCATCGAGGCGCCGCTGTCCCGTCTCGGCCGATTCGGCCCCAGGAGCCGCGGCACGGGGTTCTGGTCCGGGCTCGGCGTCGGTGCCGCGCTCGGCTTCGTGTGCGCGCCGTGCGCCGGCCCGATCCTCGCCGCCGTCACGTCGGTCAGCGCGTCGAGCGGCGCCAACGCGCGGGTTGTGCTGGTCGCGATCTCGTACTCCGTCGGCCTGTCCGCGGTGTTGCTCGTGTACGCGTTTGCCGGACGCGCCGTGATCGACCGGATCCGCCGCGCCGGTCGCAATAACGCCGTGAACCGGGCGCTCGGGGTCGTGCTGCTCGCCACCGGCGTCCTGATGGTGTTCAACGTGGACGTCCGCTTCGAGGAGCAGCTGGCCAAGGACACGAGCCTGCCGGCGATCCTGGTCGATCCCACGCGATCGCTCGAGAACTCGGGCGCCGTCCAGAACCGGCTCGCCTCGCTCCGTCCCGCGTCCCGGTTCGCGACCGCGCAGAAGGAGGCGTCGACGCGCCCCGTCTCGACCGCCGTGGAGCGCGAGGTGGCCATCCCCGGTGTCAAGACCCCGTCGCTGCCCGTCCTCGGCACGGCGCCCGACTTCACCGACAACGAGGACTGGTTCAACACCCCGGGCAACCGTCCCCTGAGCCTCGCCGGGCTGCGCGGGCACGTGGTGCTGGTCGACTTCTGGACCTACACGTGCATCAACTGCCTGCGCACGTTGCCGTTCCTGAAGGGCCTCTACGCCCAGTACCACCGGTACGGGCTCGACATCGTCGGAGTCGAGACGCCGGAGTTCACGTTCGAGCAGGAGGCCGGCAACGTCAAGCAGGCGATCAGCTCCGACGGAATCACCTACCCGGTGGTCCAGGACAACAAATACGGCACCTGGAACGCGTGGCAGAACCAGTACTGGCCGGCCGAGTACCTGATCGACGCCAAGGGCAAGGTCCGCCACTACCAGTTCGGCGAAGGTGACTACAAGCAGAGCGAGGCGGCCGTCCGCGCGCTCCTGGCCGACGCCGGCGCACGCACCCTCCCACCGCCCATGGCCGCCACCGCGATCTCCGCCTCGGCGGGGCTCGGCACCCCTGAGACCTACCTCGATACCCAGCGCCAGCAGGGGTTCGTGACTCAGCTGTTCCCGGGCAACCGTGAGTACCCGGGTGTGACCGGTGGCCTGCCTCTGAACCACTTCGCGTTGAAGGGGCCCTGGAACGCCTCGTCCGAGTCGATTACCGCCGACGGCTCAGGCGCGTCGATTCTCGGCGCGGTGCAGGCCGCCAAGGTCTACCTGGTGCTGACGTCCGCGGGCAACGTCCCGCGCCAGGCCCGAGTCCTGCTCGACGGCCAGCCGATCCCGACCGCCCACGCCGGCGCCGACGTCAAGAACGGCGTCGTTACGATCACCGGGCAGCGCCTGTATTCGCTGATCTCGTTTCCGGCCGCACAGCAGTTCAGCTTCTCCATCGAGCTGCCGCCGGGCGTCAGCGCCTACGACTTCACGTTCGGCTAGATCACTTCATCTTCACGGTCGCGCTCAGCTCGCCCAGCTCCTCACCCGGATGGACGACCTGCATCCCGACCAGCCGGTTGATCAGGTGCGCCCACGCCGCCGAGAGCTTCAGACCGCCGCTCATCGTCCCGGTGTTGCCCGACATGTGCGTCTTGGGCGACGCCATCGTGGCGATCAGGATCCGGTGGCCGTTCACGACCGCGGTCAGCTTCGCGACGTGCCCCACGTGAGTGATCTCGTAGTTCTTGACGACGACCTTCTTGGAGCCGTTGGTGTACTCCAGGCCGCCGCCGCCCATCATCGTGCCCTGCATGGTCGGCACCTGCATCTGGCCGCCCACCATCGGCATGGTGAGCGAGCCGGTTCCGGTCTTCATCCCGCCCAGCGGGGTCACAGTGATGCCGCGGGAGAGAAGGAAGGCAGTGATCTGACGCGCCGGGGTGACCGTGGCGTGCCCTCCGACCACGCGCTCGGTCTTGGTCTTGGTCTTGGCCTGGGCCGGGACGGCGACGATGAGCGCGCACATAACGGCTGCGAGCCCCCACACGAGCCTCTTCGACATGACGACTCCTTGGACGCGGATGACAGGAAGACGGACGAACGCGAAACCCCCAGCGGAGCCTACGCCCCTCCCACTCGGCCGTGGAGACTTTTCGCCGGCTCAGAATTGGCGCGGGGACACGAGCTTGCGGCGGTCGATCATCGCCGCGGCCAGCAGGAGATCGTCGGGTGTGTCGACGTCGAACAGCTCGTCGGGGTCGTCGGCCTCGACCAACAGCGGCTGGATCGTGGCGATCGTCTCGAGCAGCGGTTCCGTGCCGGTTCGCGCCGGGTCGACCAGCAGCTGGAGCGCCCTCGGCTGATAGCAGCCGAGGAGCGGATTCATGGAGCCTCGAGCGCACGCCACCACCGCCGGCGCCCGGCCCGGATCGGTCTGGACGAGCCGGCGGATCAGGTCCGGGGTCACGAACGGGAGATCGGCGGCGCAGACCATCACCGGGCGGCCGCCTGCGAGCGCGAGCGCCTGGGTGATCCCCACCAGTGGATGTAGCGGGCGCTCGGGCTCGATCCACACCGTCGCGCCGGAGATCGGCGGCAGTCTCGTGCTCGATTTGCTGAGGATCGCGACCTTCTTGAGCACCTGGCCGAGGGCCTCCAGCGGGTAGCAGATCAGGGGCTTGCCGTGCAGCTCGACGGTCGCCTTCTCGCCGCCGATCCGCAGGCCCGCGCCGCCGGCCAGGATCGCGCCAATCGGCCGGGATCGAAGCCGCATCAGCCCCCCTCTGGGTGCACACTCACAGCGCCATCGTAGAATCAACCCAATGGAGGGCTCAACGTCTGTCCGGAGCTGGCTCCGCTGCTACCGCTGCTGGTCGCAAAATCTGGAGGTCCAGGTCCACTACGAGGGCATCCACCGGATCGACCCGGAGACCGGCGAACGGGGCGAGGTCGTCGACGAGATGCAGGAGGCGGTCGTCCAGTGCCTCGAGTGCATGCACGACCAGCCGCACCTCGGCTTCCACAACGGCCGGGTCGAGCCGATCGAGGATCGCTGGGAGCGGATGATCGCCGGCACCCCGTGGGTGGCCTCGTGCACGGTCACGGTCGACGCCGACGATGTGGAGACGTGCTCAGGCCCCGAGGCCGGCGACGCGCTCTCCTACGCCGCCTTCGGCGATCACGGGACCCGGGAGTTCTTCACCCACGTGCGCTTCCACAAGCACGACGACGACCGGATCGTCGTCCACCTGCTGGTCGAGCTCTACGCGCGCTCGGCGGAGGAGGCCACCGAGGTGCTCGAGGATGCCGCTCGCGGCACCCTCGCGATCACCTCGCTTGCCGAGGAATCACGCCCGCCCGCATCGACGGGCGGCGGTGGCGAATCGCCGCACTGACCCGCGGCGCGAGTTCCACAACGATCAGCGCCAGCGCGACGGGCACCGTGGCCGGGAGCTCGCTGATGACCAGGAACAGCAGGTCGAACAACGCCGCGATCACCAACGTGAGCACGGCCGCCTGCCACTGCCGGCGCCACTGTGACGCCAGCACCGCCCCGAGCAGCGCCGCGACGAACAGGTCGCCGTAGCCCATCGAGACCGTCCCGAAGATCTCCGACTGCAGCTGCGGGAGGCCCGCCGGCGGATGCGCCGCCACGAGCGCCGCGTTGGGCGACTGGAGCAGGTCGGTGATCACGAGCCAGACGTCAGCGGCCGCCATCAGGATGATCCCGGCCTTCAGCCAGCGGGCCGGGGTGACCGCCGAGAGCAGCACGCCAAGCGTCACGCAGCTGAGCGCGGACAGGACCGCGCCGGACGCCTCTCCGACGAGCGTCCCCTTGTCGAGCCACGCGAGCAGGAACAGCGGCACGGCCAGGAGCGCGGCGAGCGGCTTGGCCCCGCGCATCGCCCACCCGAGCGCGACCGCGGCCAGGATCGGCACGGCGACCAGCGCCAGGTCGGTCAGGCCCGTCGCGGTATCCGACACGTACCGGATCGCGAACACCACGACCACGATCGACCCGATCGGCACGAGCGCCCAGCCACGGCCTCGGAACCGCTCCATCCAGCCCGGACGAGCCACCGCGCGCGGGGCCGCGACCACCGCGGCTTGGAGCGCGAGCAGGCCGGCGTCTGAGGGGATGAACGGAAGGGCCACGACCGCTCAAAGTATGCGGCCCGGATGAGAACTGACGAAGAGCGCCGTCTAGGACGCGCCCAGCCGGCGCTCGAGCTGCTCCAGATGCGACCGCAGCTCGGCGGGTAGCCGGTCACCGAACTTCCCGTAGTGCTCGTGCATCTGCGGTAGCTGCTCGGTCCAGCTCTCCGGGTCGACCTCGAGCAGCTTCTCGACTGCCTCGGTGTCGATGTCGAGTCCGGTGGTGTCGATGCCGCCCTCGCCGACCGGCGGCACCAGCCCGATCGCAGTGTCGTTGGCCTCCGCCTTGCCCTCGAGCCGGCGGAAGATCCAGGCCAGCACGCGGGAGTTCTCCCCGAATCCGGGCCACAGGAACTTGCCGTCCTCGTCCTTGCGGAACCAGTTGACGTAGAAGACCCGCGGCAGCTTCGCTCCCGTGCGCTGGCCGACGTTCAGCCAGTGCTGGAAGTAGTCGGCCATGTTGTAGCCGCAGAACGGCAGCATCGCCATCGGGTCGAACCGCAGCTCGCCGACGTTGCCGGTGGCCGCGGCGGTCTTCTCCGAGGACATGGTCGAGCCGAGGAACACGCCGTGCTCCCAGTCGCGCGCCTCGTACACGAGCGGCACGACGGTGGCGCGACGACCGCCGAACAGCATCGCGTCGATCGGCACCCCCGCCGGGTCGTCCCAGTGCGGATCGCTCGAGGGACACTGAGCGATCTGCACCGTGAAGCGGGCGTTCGGATGGGCCGCCGGCTTGTCGGAGTCGGGCGTCCAGTCGTCACCGCGCCAGTCGGTCAGGTGGGCGGGCGGCTCGCCCATCCCCTCCCACCAGATGTCGCCGTCATCGGTCTTGGCGCAGTTGGTGAACACCACATCCTGCTCGAGCATCGCGAGCGCGTTCGGGTTCGTCTTCCGGCTCGTCCCGGGCGCCACACCGAAGAATCCGGCCTCGGGATTGACCGCGTACAGCCTGCCGTCCTGGCCGAACTTCATCCAGGCGATGTCGTCGCCGATCGTCTCAACCTTCCAACCGGGCAGCGTCGGGATCATCATCGACAGGTTGGTCTTACCGCAGGCGCTCGGGAACGCGCCGGCGATGTACTTCGACTCGCCCTCGGGAGAGGTCATCTTCAGGATCAGCATGTGCTCGGCCAGCCAGCCCTCGTCGCGCGCCATGACCGAGGCAATCCGCAGCGCGAAGCACTTCTTACCGAGCAGCGCGTTGCCACCGTAGCCGGAGCCGAAGGACCAGATCTCCCGCGTCTCCGGGAAGTGGACGATGTACTTGTTCTCGGCGTTGCACGGCCACGGGACGTCCTGCTCGCCCTCGGCCAGCGGCGCCCCGACGGAGTGCAGGCAGGGAACGAAGTCGCCGTCGTCGCCGAGCTGGTCGAGCGCCTCCTGCCCCATCCGCGTCATCATGCGCATCGACGCAGCCACGTAGGCCGAGTCGGTCAGCTGGACCCCGATGTAGGAGATCGGCGAGCCGATCGGACCCATCGAGAACGGTACGACGTACATAGTTCGGCCACGCATCGAGCCGCGGAACAGCTCGGTCAGCGCCTGGCGCATCTCCCCCGGGTCGGTCCAGTTGTTGGTCGGCCCGGCGTCCTCCTCCTTCTCGGAGCAGATGAACGTCCGGTCCTCCACCCGCGCCACGTCCGCCGGGTCCGACAGGGCCAGGTACGAGTTCGGCCGCTCGTCGGAGGAGAGCCGCTCGAACGTCCCCGCGGCGATCAGCGTCTGCGCGAGGTGGTCGTACTCCTCATCCGAGCCGTCGCACCAATGGATCTCGTCCGGCTGGGTGAGCGCCGCGACCTCGTCTACCCACCCCTGCAGGCGGGCGTGATTGGAGCTGGCTTGGTGCGTCGGTGCGGTGTGGGCCATGTGGTTTCAGCGACTCCTAGGGTCTCGGTGGGTCTTCAAGCCTACCCGGGCCAGAGCGAATATGGCCCGCAGATGGCCGAAATACGGTCCGGAAAACTACTCATTCCACGTTCGAGTCCGCGGACTGGCTGCCCTCGTCGTCTCCCCCGGATTCCCGCCTCGGAACCAGCACGAGCCGCTTGAACTCGGCCACCAGGACGCCGTCCTGGTTGAGCACGCGGGTGTGCACCCGGACCGTGCCCCGATCGGGCTTGGACTGCGAGGGCCGCACCTCGAGCACCTCGGACTCACAGAACAGCGTGTCGCCGTGGAACACCGGCGCGGGATGCTTGAGCTCCTCGGTGGCGAGGTTGGCGATCGCCTTGCCGCTCACGTCCGACACGCTCATCCCGAGCGCCAGGGAGTAGACGAGCGGCCCCACCACGACATTTCGGCCCTGCTGAGACTGCGCCGCGTACACGTCGTTGATGTGGAGCGGATGGTGGTTCATGGTGATCAGGCAGAACAGGTGGTCGTCCGCCTCGGTCACCGTCTTGGCCGGCCAATGCTTGTAGACAGCGCCGACCTCGAACTCCTCCAGGTAGCGCCCATAGGGATGGGCGCCGCTGGCCTCGCGGACGGTCTGATCAGTGTCGACTTGGTTCATGGTCCGGAGAATGTCAGGAGCCCTTGGCGGATGCGCAACCGCCGAGACCCAACTAACGTTCCGCCGCATGCGAAACCCCCGTGACTTCGGAAAACCTCTCGCCATCGGTGCTCCGGCGCCGGTGCTGGAAATACCGTTCAAGCCCTCCCGGATGATCCACTTCCTCGATTTCTCCAACGAGAAGATGGTGGCCAAGGTGCCCGACATCGCGCCGACGGTCGACATCCTGCTGGGCAACCTTGAGGACGCCGTGCCGGTCGACCGCAAGGAGGCGGCGCGTGAGGGCCTCGTGCGCGTCGGCAAGGAGATGGAGCTGGGCGAGACGCAGCTGTGGACCCGGGTCAACAGCCTCGAGTCGCCCTGGGTGCTCGAGGACATCACCACCCTGGTGCGCGAGATCGGTCACAAGCTCGACGTGATGATGATCCCCAAGGTCGAGGGCGCGTGGGACATCCACTACGTCGACCGGCTGCTGGCCCAGCTCGAGGCGCGAGCCGGACTCGAGCGCCCCATCCTGATCCACGCCATCCTCGAGACGGGCCTCGGCGTGGTCAACCTCGAGGAGATCGCGACCGCCAGTCCGCGCATGCAGGGGATGAGCTTCGGGCCGGCCGATCTGGCCGCCTCGCGGCGGATGAAGACGACGCGGGTCGGCGGCGGCCATCCCGGTTACCGCGTGATCAACGATCCCGACCCAGACAACCCGGAGGGACCGCGCGACACGGCCCAGCAGGACCCGTGGCACTACTCGATCGCGCGCATGGTCGACGCCTGCACCTCCGCCGGGATCCTCCCGTTCTACGGTCCCTACGGGGACATCCGCGACGTGCAGGGGTGCGAGACCCAGTTCCGCGCGGCGTTCCTGCTCGGGTGCGTCGGCGCCTGGTCGCTGCACCCGGTCCAGATCGGTATCGCCAAGAAGGTGTTCAGCCCCGACCCGGAAGAGGTCCGCTTCGCCAAGAAGGTCCTCGAGGCGATCCCCGACGGGCGCGGCGTCCATATGATCGACGGCAAGATGCAGGACGACGCGACCTGGAAGCAGTGCAAGGTGATGGTGTCGCTGGCCGAGATGCTGGCCCACAAGGATCCGGAGCTGGCCCGGGCGTACGGTTTCGAGCCCGCCGCGGCGGCGTAGATGCGCATTTCGGCCAGGGCTGACTATGCGGTCCGGGCGGCGGTCGAACTGGCCGCCGCGCCCGACGACAAGCCGGTCAAGGCCGAGCGCATTGCCACCGCGCAGGACATCCCGCTCAATTTCCTCGAGAACATCCTCGGCGAGCTTCGCCACGCCGGCATCGTGCGCAGTCATCGCGGCGCCGACGGCGGCTTCCGGCTGGCCAAGCCCGCCGACCAGCTGACCGTCGCCGACGTCATCCGCGCCGTCGAAGGGCCACTCGCGAGCGTCCGAGGCGGTCCGCCCGAGGACGCCGCCTACCCGGGCGCGGCCGCCGAGCTTCCGCGAGTGTGGATCGCGGTCAGAGCGAACCTCCGCAAGGTGGTCGAGCACGTCACGCTGGCGGACGTCGCCGCCGGCAAGCTGCCGGGCTCGATCGACAAGCTGGCCGAGGACCCGGAGGCCTGGGTCACGCGTTAAGGCTTGGGGCCTCGCTGCGCTCGGCGTCCCTGGGGCCATTCGGGCCCATCCGGACGGCGCCGGCCAGCGGCGGCCGCACGAACACGACGTCCCCCCGGGCCAGCTCGAGCTCATCCGTCTGTCCGCGGGTCAACTGCGCGCGCGCCGTCTCCCCGTCCGGCAACTCGAGTTCGACCCGCACCTCGAACCCCAGGTGGACGACGCGAGAGACCATGGCCTCGATGGCGCCGTCGGTGGGAACCAGCGAGACGGTCACGTCATGCGGGCGGACCAGCTTGCCGTCGACGGTGCTGACCGGCCCGAGGAAGCCCATCACGAACCGCGTGGCCGGCTTGTCGTAGACCTCGCGCGGCGCGCCCACCTGCTCGATCTGCCCCTTGTTCATCACCGCGATCGTGTCCGCGACCTCCATCGCCTCCTCCTGATCGTGGGTGACGAGCACCGTGGTCACGCCCTGCTCGTCGTGCAGGCGACGCAACCACCTCCGCAGCTCGGCCCGGACGTTGGCGTCGAGCGCGCCGAACGGCTCGTCGAGCAGCAGCACCTGCGGCTCGACGGCGAGCGCCCGCGCCAGCGCCATCCGCTGCCGTTGCCCGCCCGACAGCTGATGCGGGCGCTGGCCGGCCCACTGCGTGAGCCCGACGAGCGACAGCAACTCCTCCACCCTGGTCCGGACCTCGTCCGGCTTGCGCTTGCGGATCTTGAGCCCGAACGCCACGTTGTTGAAAACCGTCATGTGGGCGAACGCGGCGTAGTGCTGGAACACGAACCCGATGCCGCGATCCTGCGGCCGCGCGCTGGTGACGTCCTGGCCGGCGATCCGCACCACGCCCCGATCGGGCTGCTCGAGGCCGGCGATGATCCGCAGGAGCGTCGACTTGCCCGAGCCGCTCGGTCCGAGCAGCGCGGTCAGCGCGCCTTCGGGGACCTCGAGCGAGACGTCCTCGAGCGCGACGAACTCCCCGAATCGCTTCGAGATGCCTTGTACCTCGATCCTCATCGGGCGTCCTTTGTCCGTGAGCCGAACATCGTCATCAACAGCAGTACCGCGATCGACAGCACCGCCAGCTCGGTCGCGGCGGCGTACACACTGGTGGTCACCTGACCTCCCACCTGCTCGTCGCGCTGGAAGATCAACAGCGGCAGGGTGAGCGTCGAGCCGGCGACGTTCGACGAGACAACGAGTACGGCGCCGATCTCACCGAGCGCTCGGGCCGTGGTCAGCACGACGCCGTAGGCCACGCCCCACCGGACGCTTGGCAGGGTCACCCGCCAGAAGGTCTGCCACGACGACGCGCCGAGCGTGGCCGCGGCCTGCTCCTGCTCGTCGCCCACCTCGCGCAGGACGGGCACCACCTCGCGCACCACGAACGGCAGCGACACGAACACGGTGGCGATCACCATCCCGGGAACCGCGTAGATGATCCGGATCCCGTTGCCCGTGAACGCGTCGCCGAACCAGCCGCCCTGGCCGTACACGAGGATCAGCGCGAGCCCGACAATCACCGGCGAGACGATGAACGGCAGGTCGATCAGCGAATCCAGGATGGCCTTGCCGGCGCGGGGCGCCTTGCCGCGGACGAGGACCATGGCGGCGCCGACGCCGAAGATCGCGTTGAGCGGCACCGCGATCGCCGCCAGCAGAAGCGTCAGCCACAGCGCACTGATCGCGGCCGGCGTGGTCATGAACGACCACGCAGTGCCGAACCCGTGCTCGAACGTTCGATAGAAGACAAGCCCGACGGGCAGCAGCAGAAGCAGCGTCAGGTACAGCAGCGCGACCCCGCGCAGCGACAGTGTGGCGCGGCGGCTAATGACCAACGCGGGCTCCGATCCGCCGCAGGATGAAGAGGACGATGAGGGCGACGAGCATGAGCACCACGGACAAGGCCGCGGCCGCCTGCTCGGAGCCGCTCTCGATGTCGGCGTAGATGACGATCGAGGCGATCTGAACCTTGCCGGCGATCAGCGCCAGCGAGCCGAACTCGCCGATCGACCGCGCGAAGGCGAGCGCCGCCCCGGAGAAGATCGCGGGCTTCAGCGCCGGCAGGACCACGCGGCGGAAGGTCGTGGCGTTCGAGGCGCCGAGCGAGGCCGCTGCCTGCTCGACCTCCTGGTCGAGCTCGATCAGCACCGGCTGTACCGAGCGCACCACGAACGGCAGCGTCACGAACAGGAGCGCGACGACGACCACGCCGCGGGTGTACGCGATGTCGATCCCGAGCGGGCTGTTCGGCCCGTAGAGAGCGATCAGCGTCAGGCCGGCCACGATCGTCGGCAGCGCAAACGGCAGGTCGATCAGCGCGTTGACGAAGCGCTTGCCCGGGAACTCGTCGCGCACGAGCACCCACGCCACCAGCGTCCCCATGACCGCCCCGATCGCGGCCACGATAAGCGACGCGGTCATCGTGATCACGATCGCGCGGATCGCCAGCGTGTTGTCGATCGAGTCCCACAGCGTGCCCACCCCGGACGACACCGACTTGGCCACCACCGCCGCCAGCGGGACCAGGACGAACACGCTCATGTACAGCATCGCGACGCCGAGGCCGAGGCCGCCCGCGGTGATCGCGGGCCGCCGCGCCGCCCTCGTGCCGCGCGGCGTGGGCGCGGCGGGCGCCGGCGCGGCCTGTCCGGCCGTCACCGACGCCGTCGCGGGCTGAAGCTCAGCTGGCAGTGGGCACCCCCGCGGCCTGCTCGATCTTGGTGATCGAGCCGGTCGACGGCGCGAAGAACTCCTTGGAGACCTTCGTCCAGCCGCCTAGGTAGTCGATCGTGAACAGGGCGGGCGGAGTCGGGAACTTGCTCGAGAATTGCTTCGCCACCGAGGCGAGCACCGGGCGATAGCCCTGCTGCGCCCAGATCGTCTGGCCGGCCGCCGACCACTGCCAGTTCACGAACGCCTGTGCCTGCGTTTGGTGCGAGCTCTTCGACGTCACCGCGATCGGGGTCTGGATCAGGATCGTCTGCTGCGGGTAGACGAGGTCGATCGCGTCGCCCGCCTTCTGGGCCGCGAGCGCGTCGGACTCGTAGTCGAGCAGCACGTCGCCCTTCCCGCCGGTGAACGTCTGGAGCGCGGCGCTCGCGCTCGAGTCCTGCACACTGACGTTCTTGGTCAGCAGCGTGTTGATGTAGGCCAGCGCCTGATCGGGCGTCTTGCCCTCCTTGAGCTGAGCCCCGTAGCCGGCCAGGATGTTCCAGCGCGCGCTTCCCGACGTCGACGGGTTCGGGGTGATCACGTCGACGCCCGGCTTGATCAGGTCGTCCCAGCCGGTGATGTGCTTGGGGTTGCCCTTGCGCACCACGAGCACGACCACGGAGTCGCTCGAGAAGCCCTTGGACGGATTTGCGTTCCAGCTCCCCGCCACGATCCCGTCCTTGACCAGGCGGGTCATGTCGGGCGTGGTCGAGAACGCGACCATGTCCGCCGGCTGGCCCGAGTCGACCGCCCGGCTCTGCGAGCCGGACGCGCCAAACGACTGGCCGAACGACACGCCCTTGCCCGCCGAGGTCGACGCGAACGCCGTGGTCAGCGCGTCGTAGGCCTTCTTGGGCGTCGAGTACGCGACGAGCTGCAGGGTTGCGCTGCCGCTCGTGGCTGCCGCGTTGCTCGTCGCCCCCCCGCTGCTGCTCGTGACATCCGAGGAGCCGCCGCAGCCGGCGACGGCGAGCGCCAGCGCGCTGGCCGAGAGGAGGGCAAGGGCAGACGTGAGCCGGTGTGATCGTGTTCTCAAAGCAGAGCTCCCTGGTTGACGACGCGTTCTCGTGGTCGGGGCGCGGCCAGAAGGTCCCGGACGGCGCACAGCCTACCCCACTTATCTCATCGAGATTACCAAAACAATCGAATTAGTCCGCCGCCCCAGCCAAGTTACGCCTCCGTAGCCCCGTACGACCGGCTGCGGCCGGCTCCGCTAGCCTCCGGCGCCGGAATGCGGTTCTTCGAGTATGAGTCGCGGGCGATCGTGGCCAAGGCCGGCATTCCGGTCACCCGGCACGGCTTCGCCAAGACCTCCGACGAGGCGCGGGCGATCGCCGAGGACATCGGCGGCCCGGTCGTGATCAAGTCCCAGGTGCTGAGCGGCGGTCGGATGAAGGCCGGCGGCGTGAAGTTCGCCGACACACCCGACGAGGCGGCCCGCCACGCCGAGCACATCCTCGACCTCGAGATCGGCGGCCACATGCCCCGCGGCGTGCTCGTCGACTCGCGCGCCGCGGTCAAGCACGAGTACTACGCCGGGGTGGTGTGGGACGGGATCCGCAAGCGGCCGGTGATGCTGTTCTCCGACATGGGCGGGATCGACATCGAGCAGGTGGCCGAGGAGCATCCCGATCACGTGGCCCGGCAGCACTTTTCGACGATCCGGCCGTTCAGCGACTGGCAGGCGAAGCAACTGATCGCCTCGCTCGGGGTCACCGGGAGCGCCTTGAATCGCCTGACGCCGATCGTGGCGCGCCTGGCGCGGCTGTTCCTTGACTACGACATGACCCTGGCCGAGATCAACCCGCTCGGCGCGCTCGAGGACGGCTCGTTCGTGGCCCTCGACGCCCACATGGACATGGAGAACGAGGGTCGTCCGCGGCAGAAGGCGATCCTGCACGAGCTCGGGGTGGGCGACGAGGAGACGCGCCTGGCCCGCGAGCCGACGCCGTTCGAGCTGGCCGGCGAGCAGGTCGACGCCCAGGATCACCGTGGCGTGGCCGGCAACGTCACCGAGTTCGACGGCAACCTCGGCCTGGTCATCGGGGCCGGCGGTGGCTCGCTCACGTTGTTCGACGCGGTCCGCGCCCATGGCGGCGACCCGGCCAACTACTGCGAGATCGGCGGGAACCCGAGCGTGCGCAAGGCGTGCGGGCTGGCCAAGCTCGTGCTCCAGAAGCCGGGCGTGGACAAGATCGCGGTGATGATGTCGATCGTCTCCAACACCCGGGTCGACATCGTCGCCCGCGGCGTGATCAAGGCGTGCGTCGAGCTGGGCTACGACCCGGCGGAGAAGATCGCGATCTTCCGCATCCCCGGCGCCTGGGAGGAAGAGGGCTTCAAGATCCTGGAGAAGTACGGCGTCGAGTACGCGGACCGGAGCGTGTCGCTGCACGAAGCCGCGCGCCGGGCGGTCGTGAAGATCCAGGGCTCGGGGGCGATCGCGTGAGCATCCTGATCGACGCCGACACGACGTTCATCGTCCAGGGCATCACCGGGCGCGAGGCCGTCAACCTCACGCGCGAGTGTCTGGACTACGGCGCCGGCGCGAAGATCGTGGGCGGCGTGACCCCGGGCCGCCTGGGACGTGACGTCCACGGCGTGCCGGTGTTCGACACGGTCGCGCAGGCGGTCCAGCACCACGGCGGGCCGATCGGCGGATCGGTGGTCACCGTCCCCCCCGCCTTCACCAAGGACGCGGTGTTCGAGGCGATCGAGAACGGCGTCAAGCTGGTGGTGATCGTGACCGAGCGGATTCCGCGCGGCGACGTGGCCGAGATGGTCGAGCTCGCGGGCGAGCACGGCGCGCGCATCATCGGGCCGAACTGCCTGGGGATCATCGTCCCCGACGTGATCAAGATGGGCGGCATCGGCGGCCCGGCGAAGGACGCCGCCAAGTCCTACAGCCCCGGCTCCGTCGGCGTGATCTCGCGCAGCGGCGGGATGACGACCGAGATGTCCTCGACCTTGACCGCGGCCGGGCTCGGGCAGTCGACCGCCGTGTCGATCGGCGGCGACGCGATCATCGGCTCGACCTACGCCGAACTGATGCCGCTGTTCGAGGCCGACACGGACACCGAGGCGATCGTGATCTACACCGAGCCGGGTGGGCGGATGGAGGCCGAGCTGGCCCGGTGGGTGACCGAGAACGACTCCCGCCTGCCGATCGTCGCGTTCATGGCCGGGCGCTTCATGGACGAGATGCCAGGGATGAGCTTCGGCCACGCCGGCACGATCGTCGAGGGCAAGGAGGACACCGCCACCGAGAAGATCGCGCGGCTGGCCGACGCCGGGATCGTGGTGGCCGAGGAGATCTCGGAGATCCCCCGGATCGTCAAGGACCGCATCGGAACCGCGGTATGACCGACGCCTTGTTCATCGCGGTCGAGGTCGACGAGCCGGTCGCCAGCGATCCCGGACTGGCGGCGAAGCTCGAAGAGGTCTGCCCCGTCGACATCTTCCACGCCACCGACCGCGGCCTCGAGATCGTGACCGAGAACCTCGACGAGTGCGTGCTGTGCGAGCTGTGCATCAACGCGGCGCCGGCCGGCACCGTGCGCGTGGTCAAGCTGTACTCGGGCGAGCGCCTGCCCGCCTAGCGCTCGGCGCACGCGCGATCCGGCGTCTGGCCGCTTCCGTCAACGGCCGGTACCGATCGCCCGACCCGTCGAGGTACCACGCCTGCCGGCCCTCTCCCGGCTCGGGTATGCCGGCGTCGCGCAGCTCCTGGGCCAGCGGCCTGAACCACGTCGTCACCGGGATGTGGTCGACGACGTGGACGACGGTCGGGCGTCCCTCGCGGGGAACCTCCGCCAGCGCGCGGCCGAGTTCGCGCGCCGTCAGCTCGCGGCCGGCGCGCACGGTGGCGGCCGCCACCGCGATCTCGTGCTCGTCCCCTTCGCGCGGCACCCCGTAGGCGAGCGCGAGATCGACTGCGGGGATCGTGCCGAGCGCGTCCCGGACCGGCGTGGTGAACGCCGGGCCCTCCTCGGTGTGGATGACGTCACCGACGCCGTCGACGCGCCAGTAGTCGCCGTCGGCGTCGCGCCTGAACAGATCGCCCGTGACCACCCACGCGTCGCCGCGCGCGAACAGCGACCGCAGCGGCGTGGTGCTGAGCGCGTCGTTCGGGCCCACGCGCGTGAGCAGGATCCCGACCTCGTCGACGCCGCAGCTCTCGGCGAAGCCATCGCGGTCGAGCACCAGGCCCTCCGCGTCGAGGTCGTACGCAGCGATCCGCACCTCGGCGCTCCCCGGTAGCGGACGGCCCATCGAGCCGGGCTTCGCGCCGCGGACGTTGACGAGGATCGCACCAGCCTCGGTCGAGGCATAGAACTCGACGACGCGCGCGGGCTTGAACCGCTCCTCGACCCGCCTCCACAGCGAGCGAGGCATGCCCGAGCCGATGAACAGGCGCAGCGGATGATGGCGCTCGGCCGGCTGGGGAGGCGCGTCCGCGACCTCGTCGAGCATCGTCCAGGTGTAGGACGCCACCGTCGCGCCGTAGCGCCTGACCTCGTCCCAGAACGTCGACGCATCGAACCCGCGAGCGACCGCCAGGCGAGCGCCTCCGGCGATCGCGCCCCCGACGCTCATCATCAGACCCGACGGGTGGTACACCGGCGTGACGCTGTACACCGTGTCGGCGGGGGTCAGCGCCGCGGCCGAGGCCGTCCCGAAGGCCGATTGGGCCCAGCGGCGGTTCGTGATCCGGCTCGCCCGCGTGTGCTCGCCCTCGCCGCTGAACACGATGAAGGCCAGATCGGCCGCGCGCCCGGGGTTCGGCCGGTACCAGCGCGGCGGCGTCACCGCGGCCGGGTCGATCTGCTCCATGTCGGTGGCCCGGGCGATGCCGAGGTCGCGTGGCGCGCCGCCGCCGCCGAGCACGAAGGTCTCGACGCCCTCGAGCTGACCAGCCTGGGCGGCGCGCTCGGGGTCGGCGACGATCCGCTCGGCCTGGCCGAGCTTCGCCTCGCGCGCGACGTCTCCGTCCGGGCGCATCAGCACCGCCACGGCGCCGATCCGGCTGATCGCGGTGGCCAGCGCGAGCGCGCTCGGGCGCGCGCTCATCAGCACGCCGAGGTGCTCGCCCTGGCGAACGCCGATCGACAGCAGGCCGCGGACGACGTTGTCGATCCGCTCGCCGACCTCGCGCGCGGCGTAGGCGCGGTCGTCGTACAGGAAGAACACGTCGTCGGGCGCACGGCGCCGTCGCTCCTCGACCAGCAGCCCGAGCGAGACCCGCGTGTTCGGCTGGATCTGTTCGAGTCGGGCCAGCCGTGGGAGCTGGGCCGCCGCCTCACGAGACAGCCCGCGAGCGCCGCGCGCGGCGCGCTCGAGCAGGCCGACCCCGGTCCGCGCTACCTCGACCCCGACCTCGGTGGCGAGCTCGAGCCCATAGCCGACGCGACGGCCGACCTCTGGGGCGAGCTCGAACGCGCCGTCGTCGCGGACGGGTGTGACGCCCTCGGGCAGCTCACCTTCGCCCGAACGCCAGTGAGCCCAGCCCGCCACGGTCGGCCAGGTCACCGCGGTCGACATCGACCCGACGACCAGCCCGAAATGGCCGGCGTGCAACGCGAGCTCGTAGACCTCGGCCCGCGGCGCAGCCTGCCGGATGGCCCGCACCCCGCCCGCCGGCGCGATCTCGTCAACCGTGCCGACCACGGACAGGACGGGCACCTCGATGTCGGCGAGGCTCAGCAAGCGGTCCTCGATCACGAATCCGCCCTCGAGCATCCGGTTCGAGGCCACGAACTGGTTCACGAACTCGGCCAACGCCGGGCCGGGCCAGGCCACCCATCCCTCTGACTCGAGGAACCGGCGCTGGCGCTCGCGCGGCAGGAGCGCCTCGCGGTCGTGCAGCTGGAGCAGGAACTCCACCCGGTTGCGCACGGACTTGATCGGGTCGAGCAGGAGAAAACCGTTGCGGCTGAACCACGCCGGGACTCCCCCGCCCCGGAACAACACCGCAAGGACTTCGGCGACCTCGACCGCCAGCTGACCCGGGATGCCGAACGGCGCCCCCTGGCGCGTATCGACCGGGCTGCCGAAGGTGATCAGGGAGGCGAGGCCGTCGTTTCGACGGTAGGCAGCCGCCTGGTAGACGAACATTCCCCCCTGCGAGTAGCCGCCGAGGTGGACGTCGCGCCCGGTGACCTCGCGCACGCGGTCGATCGCGTCGGACACCGCGAGCACGTGGTCGGTGAGCGTCCGCTCGAGCCCGCCCTTCTCGCGTTCGGGCGCGCCGAAATCGATCACCCACGGATCGATCCCGTGCTCGTGCAAGGTGGTGACGGCGCTGCTGCGCCGGGACACGTCGTAGACGTCGGCGGCCAGCATCAGCGGCGGGACGAGCACGACCGCCGGCGCGCCGTCGTTCGACCCCGGGTAGTAGCGGCGCAACCTGAACACGCGCTCCTCGGCCACCACCTCGTACGGCGCCGGCGCGTCGTCGGTGGTCAGACCCCCGAACCGGGCGACCTCGAGCGCGTTCTGCGCCGCTGCGCCGACTCGCCTGGCGGGCGCACTGATCGTCTTCGGCACGCGAGGCATCGGCGCCCACATCTTCTCGGAAACCCAGCAGCTATTGTCGAACCCGTCTTGAGCGCGGAGGTCAGCATCCGGGACGCCACCCGCGACGACGTCGCGCTGATGTTCGGCTGGATCGTCGAGCTGGCCGAGTACGAGCGCGCCCGCGACCAGGTGACGGGCACTCCGTCGCTGCTGGAGGAGGCGCTGTTCGGGCCGAGTCCCAGCGCCGAGGCCCTGATCGCCGAGGTGCGCAATGACGACGCGCCCCCCGAGCCCGCCGGGTTCGCGCTGTTCCATCTGACCTTCTCCACCTGGGAGTCTCGTCCGGGCATCTGGCTCGAGGATCTCTACGTCCCGTCGTCGCACCGCCGCGCCGGCGTGGGCGGCGCGCTGCTCGCCGAGCTGGCCAGGATCACCGTGGCGCGCGGCTACGCGCGTCTCGGGTGGGCCGCGCTCGACTGGAACACGCCGGCGCTCGACTTCTACGACAAGATCGGCGCGGCCCGGCTCGACGAGTGGCGGCTCCACCGCTTGGACGGTGGCGCGCTCGCTCGGGTCGCCGCATCGGCCCAGCCGGACCCTGCATAACTCGTCACGCCCGCACAGATCTCGCGACCGTGACGAGCTGTGCAGGCTATTGGTGCAGAGTTCGGCACGCTCCCGGCGGACGGCGGAGCGTGACGAGCTATGCATGCCCGACCTCCCGCGTGCCAGGACGCCGCGGCGCAGCCGGCGCCGATTGGCATGCCCGGCGTACACGTAGAAAGACCCCGCGCTGGCGGGGTCTTTCCGTAGGAGGCCTATAAGCCGGATTCTGTCTGGAGCAGCCATCCATCTGTGCGGCCTACCCGGACCTCGGCGGGTCACCTGCAAACGGTCCTGCTTGGCCTAGCATCGGGTGGGGTTTACCTCGGCCGCCGCGTCACCGCGACGCCGGTGCGCTCTTACCGCACCATTTCACCCTTACCGGCCTGAAGCTCTGCAGCGGCCCCAGGCTTAGGCGGTGTCGTTTCTGTGGCACTTTCCCGCGGGTTTCCCCGGGTCGGCGTTACCGACCACCCTTCCCTGTGATGTCCGGACTTTCCTCGAAGGCGTCATCACCTCCGCGGCTGCCCGGCCTCCGTGACCAAGCATAGCCCGAGACCCAGCCCACTGTGGCGCCGCAGGTCCCAGCGCGGTGTGGCGCCGCAGGTCCCAGCGCGGTGTGGCGCCGCTGACCTAGCGCAGCGTGGCGCCGCACCGCGAGCAGGTCCCGCCGACCGGGCGCGCGTGATGCCCGTAATCGGGGCCCATCTCCTCGCCGCAGATCGGACACGCGACCGCGCGATGAGCGGCCAGCCCCTCCCACAGCTCGCTTACGAGCTCGTCCAGCGTGCCGGCTTCGCCGGCCGGGTCGAGATCGAAGAGCGACTGGGTGCTCATGAGCGTCCCGCTGGTCACGTGATGCTCCGCATCAGCCCTACGACCTTGCCCAGCACGCGCACGTCCCGGCTGCGGATCGGCGCCATCGAGTCGTTTTCCGGCTGAAGCCGCACGTGGTCGGCCTCCTGAAAGAACCGCTTGACCGTGGCCTCCTCCCCCACCAGCGCCACCACGATCTCGCCGTCCTGCGCCGTCTCCTGCGGCCGCACCACGACCAGGTCGCCCTCGAGGATGCCGGCGTCCTTCATCGATTCGCCGCGCACGCGGAGGAGGTAATCCCCTTCCTCCCCACCTGCCACCGGCGGCGTCTGCACGTAGTCCTCGATGTTCTCCTCGGCCAGAATCGGCTGCCCCGCCGCGACCTGGCCCACGAGCGGCAGGCCAGGGGGTTGCACCAGGTTGCGCACCCCGGCCGCCGCGCGGTCCAGCAACTCGATCGCCCGCGGCTTCGACGGGTCGCGCCTCAGCAGTCCGATGCGCTCGAGGTTCGCCAGATGGGCGTGCACGGTCGACGACGAGGCCAGACCGACCGCCTTGCCGATGTCCCGCACCGTCGGCGGATAGCCGTACTTCGCCGAATACCGCTTGATGAAGTCGAAGATTTCTTGCTGACGTTTCGTGAGGTCCATGAGTCCGCTCCTTGCTCGTTTGGCTCGGCGATCTGGAGTCAGTCGAACGTGTGTTCGGCACTGTAGCGCGTCTTCTGGACGGACTCAATCCGACGCAATTTCCGCAAACCCCGTGCCAAGTCCGCCCACGCCTCGCGCACGGCCGATCTGGCCTGCGCCGGGTGGTGTGGGGCTATACTGGCCGCCCCCAGCGCCTGTGGCGGAATTGGTAGACGCGCAAGGTTGAGGGCCTTGTGGACTTTATGGTCCGTGGAGGTTCGAGTCCTCTCGGGCGCACTGGAAAGGCCCCGCTCAGCGGGCGGGTCGCATCGTCGCTGGTGGCGGCGACGTCACTCTCGGCTAGGGATGCGGGGCGGGCATTGGGCGGCGCGGGCGGCCGTGGATGCTCCACCGCGTCGCGCGATGATGAATCCAGTGTTCGCGCTCAGGCCGGCGACGAGCGACCGGTGGGCCGGGCGGCCGGACGCGGTAGAAGCGGAGTTTGCCGAGCTCGGCGAGCACGAGGTAGATGACGATCATGACCGCGAGCGCGGCGAGGCAGCTGACGGGAAGGGCGACGAACCCGAGGACGTGAGCGAATGGCGAGAAGGGCAGCAGCACGCCGATCGCCACGCAGATCATCGTTGCGATTGCCAGTGGGGTGGCGGGTCTGCTGTGGAAGAACGGGACGCGATGGGTGCGGATGGCGAAGACGATCAGGCTCTGTGTCGCGAGCGATTCGACAAACCAGCCCGATCGGAATATCGGCGCGTGGGCGTGGAAGACCCAGATCATGATCCCGAACGTCGCGAAGTCGAAGATCGAGCTGATCGGCCCGAAGAAGGTCATGAAGCGGCGGATGAAGGCGGTGTCCCAGTCCGTGGCGAAGCAGGAGCGGCATGGTCGCCGTCTTGCCGCCGCGGCTGCGAACGAACCGCTCCCGAGGTGGTGGAAGCCGTACGGCAGCCCCGGACAATGCAAAAGATCACCGGACGCGGTAATTGAGACGCCCGGATCGCCACAGCGCGCCGGGCGCCGTCTCCTGGCACGAGTCCGCGCAAGCCGCCCAAGCGTTTTGCGCATCTCGCCTGCGCGGTCATTCGCTGGCGCCCGCCGGGGCGCACCCCGCCCGGTTCTAAGATTGATGACCGCGAGACACCAAAGGGGAGACGAGGAGGCATTGGCGATGACCGAGGACCAGCAGGACGCCCGTTGGAACGTCGCCGAGTGGCACGGCAAGATGCTCATCGATCGTGACGGCGAGAAGATCGGCAAGTTGCAGGACGTCTACGTCGACGTCGAGAACGACGAGCCACAGTTCGCCACCGTGAAGGAGGGCTTCATCGGCCGCCACCTGACCTTTGTGCCGCTGGGCGGGATCACGGTAGGTCCCGATGATCTGCAGGTCGCGGTGACCAAGGAGCAGATCAAGTCCGCGCCGAACATCGAGCAGCACGGCGAGGAACTCTCCCAGGCCGACGAGTCGGCGCTCTACCACCACTTCGAGCTCAACTACACCCCGCCCAACACCGAGAGCGGCCGCCGACTCGCCCGCCGCTGACCCCTCAGCGCCACGACCGACACGCGACCGGCGCCCGTCGCCCCGCTCGGCACTGAAGCCCATGTCCACCCGGCATCTGGACGATCTGCGAGCACAGGCTCAGCACGCCCGCCAGCGCTACCAGCTCTACAAGGCCAAGGTGTACGGACCACGCGCCACCAGCCCGGCTCGCCTGCGCGAGCTCGAACGCGCCTACGAGCAGGCAGAAGCGCGTCTTCGCGCCGTAGAGGCACAGGAGCGACGCGCTCGCACCACGGACGAAGGCGCGCCCGGTCCGAGCTGACGGCTCAGTCCCCGCCGGCCGGTGCGCGTCGCGGGCTGGGTTCGATGCGCCCGTCTTTAGTACGTAGCCCCAGACAGTGGGTCGGGATCGACCGCCGCGCAGCGGGCTCCGCAGGGGCTTCACGCCGCCCTACGAGGCCCACGCGGAATCATGCCTGGATCGCGGGTGTATCGTGACCGGTGAGGTCATGCCCTGGCTCGCCGACACCGACGTGGGCGCGGCGCACGGGTTCGCCCGCGAGCTGTTCGGAGCCCGCACGATGGCCGAGCTGCGACGCCGGGCGCTGTCGGGCCTCGCGGAGCTCGTACCCGCAGACGTGCTGATGTGGGATCGGGTCGAGCTCGCCACCGGGGCCGTGCGACACGAGACGATCCCCGCCGATGCCGAGCCGCCGGGTGCGTTCGCGGCGATTGTGGGCGATTCGGCGGGTCATCCGCTGCTGTCGGCGCATGCCGCCCGAAGGCGTCCGGCGCTGCGCATGTCGGAGGCCGTTGAGCCCCGCCACCTGTTCCACAGCGAGCTGTACGGCGATCTGCTCCACCCTTCGGGCGTCGAGTACTGCATCACCATCGGCGTTCGCGCGGAGCGTCGAGAGATGGTGGTCGCGGGGCTCGGCCGGCGCGAGCGCCAGTTCTCAGAGCGCGATCGCGACGTGCTCGATCTCGTGCGGCCCGACCTCGAAGCAGCGCTGCAGGATGCCGGGGCGCGCGAACGGCTTGTCCGCGCGCTCGCCGCCGACCCGCCCCCGGGCACCGCCGTCGTGCTGCTCGACGGCTACGGTGACATCGAGCACTCGAGTCTCGACGCCGAGCGGTGGCTGGCCGAGCATTTCGGTGCGGCCGAGCACGCCGGCTGGCTGCCTGGGGCCGTCGCCGCCTGGCTAGCTCTGCCGCCGCGTCCGCCGCTCGTCAGCGTCCGGGACGGGCGACGTCTCACCGTCCAGTTGCTCCCCGGCGATCCGCACGCGCTGCTGGTCGAGGAGGAGGTCGCGAGCTTCCGGCCCGACGCACTCGATCGCCTTGGTCTGACCCCGCGCGAGACAGAGGTGCTCTGTGCCGCGCTCGCGATCAAGGACGAGGCGGACATCGCATGGGAGCTGTGCCTCAGCCTGCACGCGGTCCGAGATCGGCTCGCACACCTCGAAGCCAAGCTCGGCGTACACACCGCCGCCGACGCAGTCACCCGGGCGCTCCGCGAGAGCAGCTAGACAGCCGGCCTGTGCGCCGGTCGCTCGCGGCCGGCTCAGGGTCGGTCCGCGGGATCAGGGTCGGGTCCCAGTGACCGGCAAGCAGCGGCTGCAGCACCCCAAGAAGACATCGACGTCATTGTCGAGAAGGACGGACGCCGTCGCATGAGTCGAAAAGTGACTAGTCGCGCCGGTTGAAAATTAGGCCACTTGAGGGTTGCGGTTGGGGCTTTGGTCAATTGAATTACCAGAATTCCGACTATTTTGGTCGGACTATGCTACAGTCGTTGTTGCGCTCAGCGAGCCCTGCGCTCTTCTCGCTTTCGGAGTGACATCGGTCAGAAGGGCAGAGGGCGGTTGGCGATGGCCATCGCAACAAAGAAGGCTCGCGCGGCTAATCAGGTCGTTCGCGGTGCAGGTGCGCTATCCAGGCCGACGTCGATGGAGTTCGTCGTCTTCGAGGACAACGGCGGCAGGTATCACTGGAGAATCGTTGCCGGCGAGGGCGGAATCCTTGCGCAGTCCGAGCGCTTCGCCTCCTATGAGGACGCAGAGCAAGCCGCACGCCACGTCCGCGACCGCGCGGCCTCGGCGAGCTTCAAGCCCCGCGGCGGTGGGAACGAGCCGGTTGATCTTCGCCGCGCGCCGCGTCGCGGGCCCCAGACGCGATAGCCCCGACGCCCAGTAGCGGCGGCTGGATGAGGCGGCAGCCTCAGCCGTGACGCGGTTGCGAGATGAGTACGTGCCGTGGGTATTCAGCTGTGGTTTCACGGGCTGACCGGCGATCCGCAGACACCGTGATGAAGCGTCGAATCGAAGCGTGGCTCTAGAACGAGGCCGCGAGCGCGTTTAGCTGGTCGTATCGATCGTTGGCCCTGGGGGCACCCGAGGGTTGATGCGACCAGCTAAGCGCGCGCGGGTCACGAAGCCGTCTTAGCTGATGACCGCGTTTCGCCGTGAACGAAAGATCCGCTCTCCACGCACCGCGGGCCGATGCCTCCACGCAGATGGGCCACCAAGCCGAGGGGCCCGAGTGGCGCAACATCTACCTCACGCCTGTGAGCCTGCTTGGCCGTCACGCATCGCCGTCCGTCGCGTAGCGCAGGTGTGCTTCCTCGACGAGCTTGACCATCTGCCAGTAGGCGATGAGATCCCGCTCGGCATCCGTCGTCTCAGCGAAGAAGCGGCGGGCAATTGTCAGCTCATTCCGATCGGGTCCCGCCGCCTGCTCCGCGATCCAGGCCCGGTCGATCCGCCTTTGGGCAATCAAACGGATCGCCGACTCGATGTCGGAGCCGGTGCAATCACCGAGTCGCTTGAACACGCCGCGACCGATCTCGAGCGACTCCTCTGGATTGACCTCGCCCATGGCCGCTTGATCTTGTCGCACGCGGACCGATTCGGCAGAACCGCCTGGCCCGACCCCTTGAGGTCGGTCGGGGGACTCCCATTTCCTATTCCGACTACCCGACTCGGATTTAATCCCGACACGTGGTACGGTAGGGGAGTCCATCGCATTCCCCTCAGGGTTTGGCGATTGTGCGCCTCGCCCGGTCCTACTTGACCTCTCTGCCTCGCGAGCGCCCCGCCTGAGAGGCACGTGAGGAGTGTCGATGAATGCTGTGAGCCCTGCGCCCACACTGCGGTCCCGCCGTCAAATGTGGGGACGGACGAGCTCCGGCCGCATGCCGAATGTCTCGTCGGGCGGCGCGCTCGGAGCGCCGCTTCGCGTCGCGATGCTCGCTCCGCCGTGGATCCCTGTCCCAGCGCCCGGGTACGGTGGTGTCGAGTCGGTCGTCAGCAGCCTCACGGAGGCGCTGGTCCGCCTGGGACATGAGGTGACCCTCTTCTGCGCTCCGGGCTCCGTGTCGCGCGCCAGCGTTGTGACGCTGCTCGAGGAGTCCCATCCTCACGAAATCGAGCGGTCGTTGTACGAGGTCGACCACGTCGGGCGAGCGTTCGACGCGATCGACGGCTCCACCGGTCGTGATCGGTTCGACGTCGTTCACGACCACTGCGGGTTCACGGGGCTCGCGATGGCAAACCGAATCGACACACCGCTCGTGCATACGTTGCACGGACCGTTCACCCCGGAGACCGCGGCCTTCTACGCGCGCCATGGCGACAAGGGCACGCTCGTCGGTATCAGCCATGCTCAGCTGTCATCGGCACCGCCCTCGTTGGGGCCGATCGCCGCGATCCCCAACCCGATCGATCTACGGGGCTGGCCGCTGCAGGAGCGTAAGGGCGACTACCTTCTCTGGATCGGGCGGATGACCCCCGAGAAGGGAGCTCATCGCGCGATCGCAGCCGCTCGCGCCGTTGACGTGCCGCTCGTCTTGGCCGGCGTGATCCAGCCCGGTCAGCAGGCGTTCTTCGACCGAGAGATCGCGCCCCACATCGACGGCGACCGCGTCAGCTTCGTGGGCGAGGTCGGCGGATCGGCGAAGTGGTCGCTGTTCGCGCGGGCTCGCGGCCTGCTCATGCCGATCCGCTGGAACGAGCCGTTCGGGATGGTGATGGTCGAGGCGCTCGCTTGCGGCACGCCGGTGATCGCGTTCCCCGAGGGCGCGGCGCGCGAGCTCGTGGTCGACGGGAAGACCGGCTTCCTCGTCCGTGACGAGCGCGAGATGGGCGAGGCGGTAGGCCGGCTGGCGCAGATCGATGCGCGGGACTGCCGAGTCTGGGTGAGCCAGCATTGCGACGTCGACGTGGTCGCCACCGCGTACGAACGTACCTATCGAGCCGTGGCCTTCCCGGCCCCGGCGCGTGCAGTCGCCCGTGTCTGAGCGGACCCTCAGTGTCCTGGACGGCAGCACGTTCGTCCTCGGGGATCGCCTTGGCGACATGCGACCCAACGCCGGTCGCGAACACGGCTTCTTCTCGGACGACACTCGCTTCGTATCACGTTGGGTGCTTCGCCTCGACGAGACGCCACTCGAGTTGTTGAGCCTCAATCAGAGCGCTCATTTCGACGCTCAGTTCTTCCTGACGCCGGCAGTGGGACCTGAGGAAGAGGCGCCGTGTTCGATCGTCCGCCACAGACTCGTTGCCGACATGTGGATGGAGCGGCTGATCGGCTCGAGCACCGTGCCGACGATCTCCGCGAGGACTTCCTGCGCGACTTCTGGGTCCACGAGCGCGGCTGCTACGCCCTCGCTCTCGACGGCGACAAACGGCAGGTCGACAGCCTGACTTCCAACGTCGGGCACCTGCTGTGGTCGGGAATCCTCGACGACGGCAGGGCAGCCACCATCGCCGAGCGGTTACTGAACGATGAGCTGTACTCGGGCTGGGGAGTCCGGACCCTCGCCACAGGCGAGGCGGGATACAACCCGCTCGGCTACCACACCGGGACGGTCTGGCCGCACGACAACTCGCTGATCGCCGCCGGGCTCGCCCGATACGGACATCATGAGGCGGCGGGCACGATCGCATCCGCGATCCTCGCGGCGGCGCCGTATTTCGAGTATCGGCTGCCCGAGGTCTTTGCCGGCTTCCCCCGTCCATTGACGTCGGTCCCCGTAGCCTTCCCGACGGCGTCGCGTCCCCAAGCCTGGGCCGCGGGCGCCCCGCTTCTCCTGCTGACCACGCTGCTCCACCTCCGCCCCGGGCGCGCCGATGTCCAAGCCGACCTCCCGGAGACGATCGGGCACGTTGCAATCCGGCGGCAGCCCCGTCACGCACCCTCACCGCCCGCACCGAGTACCGTGTAGTCCGTGGAGGATCTCGAGATCCACGCCCTCGTAACGAGGCTGTCGCGCCCGCACGCTTCTGGCGGAGTCGTGATCGAGCGAGCCGCGATCCTCGCCGAAGGCGCCGACTTCGCCGCGGTCATGAACTGGATCACCGCACACGACGGTACGCCCGACGCGAGCGTGTCCGCGACCCGCAGCCGTGGGCTTCACGGCTCGCGGATGAACGCCGGCGACGCGACCGGGTCTCGTCCGCCACTTCGCTTCGTGCTGCCGCCCGGCACGCTGGACTGACAGAGGCCATCCGCGCGCGCATACGTTGACGAAGTGAAGTGCCAATTCCTACCGTTCAGGTCGGAATCTGGTATGGTGGTGAGTGCGCTCCGTGAGCCCCTCGCTCTTCTCGCTTCCCGGGCGATGTCTTCGGTCAGAAGGGCAGAGAGGCGGTTGGCGATGGCCACCGCAGACACGAATTCCCCCGCGTCGAGACAGCTCGCGGGTCCCCCGGGTCGCGTGCATGCGCCGGCACCAATGGAGTTCCTCATCCTCGAGGACAACGGCGGCTCCTACCATTGGAAGATCCTCGCCGGCGACGGCTCAACCCTCGGGCAGTCGGGAGATTTCGGTTCGTACGACGCGGCCGAACGGGCCGCACAGCAGATCTGCAGCGGCGCCGCCGCGGCGCGTGTCCACCCCGGCGCGAGTGGGACCGGCCCAGTCGATCTGGCCGCACGTCGCGCTGCATCCGACGACGACTCCGACGCCGAGCGCTGGCTGGACGAAGGCGGGAGCTTCAGCAGCGAGGCGGTGGCCCAATGGCCGGCGCCACGCTGATCGCGCCGGCAGAGCCGCTCCCGCCCCCAGTCGAGCCTGATCCAAGACGGACCTACAGCTGTCCGGAGTGCGGGCACGTCCTGCGCGTGTCCGGGCTGGGTCGCCACCGAGTGTATTTCGAGCTGAGTGACGAACGGTCACAGGACCCTGTCATGAACCGAACCTGCCCAGCCTGCGAGCACGGCCTACCGGGGAAGAACGCGGCAATCCGAGACAACCTGGAGGTGAAGTAATCGCTCCTCCCACGCCAACCGTCATGATGCCGAACGAGCAGCTGGCGGGCATCAACGCCGACTACGAAGAGCGCTACGGGTTCCACGACGCTGAGCATTACCTGTACAAGGCGCCCAAGGGCCTGAGCCGGGAGATCGTCGGGAAGATCTCTGAGTTCAAGTCAGAGCCACAGTGGATGCGCGACTTCAGGCTGAAGGCGCTCGACCACTTCCTGGCCCGCAAGCAGCCGACGTGGGGCTCTCCGATGCTGGCCGAGCTCGACTACAACGACATTCGCTACTTCGTCCGCGCGTCCGAGACGCCCAGCCGGTCGTGGGATGACGTGCCCGAGGACGTCAAGCGGACATTTGATCGCTTGGGCATTCCCGAGGCCGAGCGGAAGTTCCTGTCGGGGGTCGGCGCACAGTACGAGTCAGAGGTCGTCTATCACCAGATTCACGAGGACCTCGAGAGGCAGGGCGTGATCTTCACGGACATGGACACGGCGCTGCGCGAGCACGAGGACATCGTGCGTCAGTACTTCGCGACCGTCATCCCGCCGAACGACAACAAGCTCGCGGCGCTGAACTCTGCGGTGTGGTCCGGCGGGTCATTCGTATACGTGCCCGAAGGTGTCCACATCGACATGCCACTACAGGCCTACTTCAGGATCAACACCGAAAACATGGGGCAGTTCGAGCGCACGCTGATCATCGCCGAGCCGGGCTCATACGTTCACTACGTCGAGGGGTGTACGGCCCCGACATACAGCTCCGACTCACTTCACTCTGCGGTGGTCGAGCTGATCGCCAAGCCCGGCGCGCGGATCCGTTACACGACCGTGCAGAACTGGTCGACCAACGTGTACAACCTCGTCACCAAGCGCGCCGTCGCGTATAACGATGCCACGGTCGAGTGGGTCGATTGCAACCTCGGGTCCAAGCTGACGATGAAGTACCCGAGCATCTACCTGCTCGGAGAGCGAGCCCACGGCGAAGTCCTGTCGATCGCGTTCGCCGGCGCCGGCCAACACCAGGACGCCGGTGCCAAGATCATCCACGCCGCGCCAAACACGACCTCGAACATCTTCGCCAAGTCGATCTGCAAGGACGGTGGCCGAGGCTCGTATAGAGGCCTGCTCGAGATCGCCAAGGGAGCCCACGGCTCGAGATCCAAGGTCGTCTGCGACGCGTTGCTGCTGGACGAGCACTCGCGCTCGGACACGTACCCAACGATCCGGATCGGCGAGGACGACGTCAACGTCGGCCACGAGGCAACCGTCTCGAAGGTCGGCGACGACCAGCTCTTCTACCTGATGTCACACGGCATATCCGAGGAAGAGGCATCGAAGCTGATCGTCAACGGTTTCGTCGAGCCGATCATCAAGCAGCTCCCCATGGAGTACGCCGTCGAGATGAACCGCCTGATCGAACTCCAGATGGAAGGGTCGATCGGCTAGCGGGTCTGTGACCGCCTGCAACATCTGGCACGCGCGGTAGTGGGTGGGTCCACCGTCCTTATCACCTCAGACGTAACTGCAGGTTCTAACGAACGGAGAGCTGCTACCGCATGACCGACACCAACCAGCCTGGCCGATCGTCGGCGCCCGGGATCATCCCAACGCCGCCACGCCTGAACGACAACCTCGCGTGGCCCCCCGCTACATCCAGGTCGCCGGCCGAGCGCAAGCCGACACGACGACACCCCGTGAGGGTCGCCGTCGCCAAGGTGATCAGCGCCCTGCAGGGCGACACGTAAATAGTCGTACCCCTTCCACCTGCCGGGCGCGTCAGTCGTTGATGTCGAGGACCGGAGTGATGTCCGGCAACTGCTGCCCGTCTTCGGCGTGCTCGTTGGGCACCACGGCGGTGCCAACGGCGAAGAACTCGATCACGTGGCTCCCCCAGCCGTGATTGTTCGCTTGAAGCTTGACCTCAACGATCCCCAGAACGCCGTCACCGATCGCCTCGGCCTCCTTCTGCATGCGCTCCATCGCAAGCTCCCGCGCGTCGTACAGGGCCTGGGTGTACTGCTCGAGCTCGACGTTCTGTCCCGTCTGACGCATCGACTGGATCATGCCGCGGTGGGCGACGTGGTACACGCAGGTGCCCATGACCAGGCCGACCGGACGCTTGCCGGTCTGCATCAGTGTCCAGAACGCCTGACCGCTGAGATCGGATGTAAACGGACGTCCGCTCGGCGCGCGGTGGACCTTGCCACCCTTGTGCTTGATCGCCGTGCCGATCGCGATGAACTCGGCCATGTCGGCGCCCCACTCATAGCGTCCGACTTCGAGGCGGACCCCGACGATCCCGTCGGCACCGAGTTGATCGGCCTCCTCCTCCATGCGTGTCATAGCAAGCTCGCGAGCCGCGTACATGGCCTGCGTGAGCACGCCCATCTCCTGGCTCGCCTTCCAGCTGGACTGCTGAAAACCGATGTGGTAGATGCTCGAGCCAACCACCAACCCCACTGGCTCGAAGCCGGCCTTTTCTACGCATAGGTACTCGTTCACCGAGAGGTCGGACGTGAACAGTCCACGGGCGTTCATCCGTAGGCGCTCGCTGGCGTGCTCGGCGAGCCCCTCGGTGCTAGTCGGATCGTATGTCGACATCGGCTGTTCTCCTGACGCGGTGGTGGGCTCGTGTCACTGATGCCCGAGGTTGATCGACATCACGGGTACGCCGAGAGGCGCCGGATGAGGCTCGTGCGCACCGAGTGCGATCGCCGTGCCCAGCACGTGCATCGAGACGATGAAGAAGTGGTGCCTATAACCGACGCTCTCGTACTCGTGATGATCGATGTTGTGCGTGAGCTCTGAGATCACGATGTCGTTCGCACCGGCCCGACTCGCCTGATGGCTGACCTCATCCATCGCGAGCCGGCGGGCGGCGTAGACGCCCTGGGTGACCTCGGTCATCTCCTGGTTTCCCCACCACGAGCTCATCATTTGATTCGCGTACGGACTGAGTTCCACGCAGACCACCGAGGTGTGGCCAATGACATCCAGCGTCTCGGCTCCGATTCGGCGCAGTTTGTCCACGTCCTGACCCGAGAGCGCGCACATCCGGGGGCCCGGAGCATTACGGGCCGGGAGCGTGGTCTCGCGGACAGCCGTCCCGAATACGACATATTCGACGTTGCCCGCGCCTCCGACAGAGCTATTGACATTCATCTCGATGCCAAGGACGGCGTCCGCGCCCGCAAGCTGCGCCTCTTGGCGCAGACGGTCGAATGACCGCCGGCGCGCCAGGTTCCACGGCATCGCGAACGACGGCATCTCGCGGACCCCTCCGCCGAAGGAAGACCAACCGTAGTTCTGCCAGCCGTGCTGGACGACCGAGGAGCCCATGACCTGTGCGATCGGCGTCAGGCCGGAGCGCTGCGCGACCGCGAACTCGTTGACGGTCAGATCGCTCGTAAAGACCGGTGAGCTCGACGCCGCGGCCCGCTTCAAACGCTGCTCCGCCCCGAGCGGGATCCCCCCATCTCGGATGCGCTCGAGATCGACCGCCGCTGCTCGACGCTCATCATCGCTCAGGGGTGCCGTGCGTCTTCCGAACAATCGCAAAGTAACTCATCCTGGCACATCCGAGAACGCGGCCCGTAACGGAGAGTCCGCCGGCTCAGAGCACCGATCCGATGCCGCCGTCTATGGTTCGGATGGCCGTGGACGCATGGGGCACCGCAAGCTTCGAGAACCAACCGGCAATCGACTGGTTCCTACTTGTGGAGGAAGCGGTTGAGCCGGGTGAGGTGATCGCATCAACGCTCGACACAGCGTTGGGCGACGCCGACTACCTGGGCCTCGACACGGCATCCGAGGCGATCGCGGCCGCAGAACTATCCGCCTCTTGCGCCGGTCACGCGCCCGAGCTCATGCCAGATGATGTGCGCCGGTGGGTGGACGATCACCCCCATCGGCCTCACACCTCTGAGATAGACCACGCGATCTTGGCAGTCGAGCGCGTCCGCACAGAGAGCGAGCTGCGCGACCTGTGGAACGAGGACGTTGACCGCCGGGCAGACCGGTGGCTCGGTGAGATCGACGATCTGATCGCGCGCCTGCGTCGTTCCGGTGCGGGCGATCCAGCGACGCTCTCGCCTTGAGGCAATGGCAGCGGATGGCCAGCACGCATGCGCGGTGGCCGAGCGACCCCACGGAGTAGAGTCAGATTTAGCTTCCACGGCCTGAGTGCCTCGCTCCCCATTCTTACTGTGGCCCACCTTCCCTAGTTGAGCGAAGAGGAGAGCAGCACGTTGTCGAAGCAGAACCAAAAACCGACCGCCCCACGTCAAGAGCCGGGCCCGGGGCGATCGACGTCGGAGCAGGCGTTCAACGATGTCCGTAAGGAGATCGCTCAACGGAACGAGCAGGCCCACCAAGAGGCTCGCAAGCTCCGCGCGGCACGTGAGCAGGAGCGGCTGAAATGGCGCGGCACACCGGACTTCTAGACCCCACAACGACTCAGCTTCGGCGAGCCGTCCCTCGCGTCCTTAGCTGAGCCCGCCGGCTTGCCCAGGCGCGACTCGCGCGGACGGTGATCCATCGCGTGCCGCGCTCGCAGGCAGCGTGCGGCATGCCTGTGCGAACGTGACGAGCTTTCCGTGCTCCTCGTCCCATAGTTTGAGTCGCACGCTCCGCAACCCATCCCACAACGACAACGTCGGAACCTGGCGGAAGACTGCGTTCTCATCGTGGGCGCGTTGAAGGTTGTAGTTCGGAATGCGCGAGTTCAGATGATGGACGTGATGAAGCCCGATGTTCCCGGTGAAGAACTGCAGCACTCGCGGCAGCTTGAGGTAGGAGCTGCCGCGCAGCGCCGCCTCCGAGTAATCCCAATCAGCCGCGCTCTGCCAGTAGGCGTCTTCGAACTGATGCTGGACGTAGAACAGCCAGATCCCGACCGATCCAGCGAGTAGCGCCGAAGGCGCCCAGACGATCAGGAAGCTCTGCCAGCCGATCAACCAGCACAGCCCACCGATGATGAGGACCAGCACCACATCCGTGCCGAGCACGCTGTGACGCATGCGCGGACGTTGTGCCCGGGTTGCGATCCGCGGCCCGATCACCATCGCAACAACCGGACCGAGCCCGAACATCACGACCGGATTACGCATCAGGCGATAGGCGAGACGACCTCGCCATCGGCGCGCCCGGTACTCGTCCACGGTCAGCGTGATGATGTCGCCGACGCCACGGCGCTCGAGGTCTCCCGATGTGGCGTGATGGATCGCATGATCGTGGCGCCAGCGCTGGAACGGTGACAGCACGAACAGGCCGAGAAATCGCCCGACGGACTGATTGCCGCGCTTGGACGGCAGAAGCGACCCGTGCGCGCAGTCGTGGAATACGACGAATGTTCGCACCAGGAAGCCGGCGGCTGGAAGGACCAGCGCCAGCGTCAGCAGATCCGAGACGCCAAGTGCGAGATACATCAGGACCGAAAGCGCCAGGTACGGCACGACCGAGGTGAGGATCTCGAGTGCGCTTCGCCCAAGCCGGGGACGCGCGTACGCGGCGAGCGCTTGATGGCCAAGCGGCCAGTCCGATCTAGGCAAGATGACCACTCCGATCCAGGGGTTGAGGTTCTAGAGCACAACCCCCAAGGGCCGCCATCAGACCGCCATGGGCGCAAGCTTCTATGGCTCGAAACGACCCGGCCGAACCACAACGGTCCCGCCGCTTGTCTCGAAGAGCACCCTAGATTAGTCGATACGCCAAGCAGTAGGCCCCACCGGGAGGAGTGAGCGATCACTTACCCGGCGAGCACGGTTGGACCGGTGGGCCGCCCCCACCGGCCGGCTATCAATCCTCGCCGGGCTGCCCGGGAGCCGCCGGGTCGACGAGTTCCAACGCGCCAAAGCCCGGAACTGGACCGTCCATCAGAAACATCTCGATCGTGAGGTCGGGCTCGATATGTGCCTGGCTCAGGAACGCAAGCACCATGCGCCCGGTGAGCTGCTCGATCATCGCGCTGTAGCGCTCTTTCATCATTCGCTGAAAGTCGCGGCGCATTTCGAGCACGCGGTTCGGCTCGCCTCCCTCCACCATTGTGCGCTCGATCGCGATGAAGCCGTCGCTGAGTACGCACACGATCAGGTTGTCGAGGACGTAGGTCTTGGCCTTGATCGGTCCCCGGCCGTAGTGCTCGCGCATGAGGGCGACGATCCGATTCGTGATCTCCGCCAGCAGCCTCCCGCCGACCAGCGCCTGGAGCCCCTCCTCGGAGCCGCCAGGGCTCATGCCTTGCCTTTCGATGCTCCGCCCTGTGCTGTGCTCACTGACGCTGTGGATACTCGGCTGCGCCGGCCCCGGCGGGAGCCGGAACGCCCAGTTGAGATTCGGGGTCATCGTACTGACGAGGAGCCTTGGCTGCCACGCGGCTGAACGGAGTCCCCGCTCGGGACCCTAGACGCTGATCGGCGGCCTCGCGGCCACGCTCGGCAGCGCTCCGGAAGCGAGCGCATTGCCCCGTCTGCAGCGGAATCGGTTCGACGCTCACCGATGCCCATTCCGATCGAGTGGCCGAGAGCCACGCCTCAATGTCCTCAGGGACGAACCCGGGGGGGTCCATCGATTCCGCCGATCGGTACCCACAGAATCCGCCCCGTCCGGGCGGCGTCGTATACCCAGGCGCGTGAGACCGCGGTTTTCCGAGCGATGTCGTCTGGCCTCAACACCTCCCCGGCCCGTGCGAACAAGTCCGATCCGAACTTGCACCTGAGATCCAACGTGGCTGAGTCCATCGAACAGTTCAGCTACGAGCTCACGGCCCACGCGCTGGCCGAGCAGGAGCGCGCGGTCTCGGCGCTCAGGACGCGTGCGGGGACGATTCTCGCTGCGGCGTCGATCGCGGGCTCGTTCCTGACGACGAAGACCAGCCGTGGCTCCCTCGACGGCTGGGCGATAGCCGCGCTGGTCACGTTCGCGCTCTGCCTTGCGAGCTCGGTTTGGGTGCTCCTGCCCCATCAGTTCGTATTTGCGGTTCGCGGTCAGGCGCTCCTGGGCCAGTCCGATCAACTGGGCGTCACTGACGTCGACGAGGCTTATCGCGCGACGAGCATGTGGATCGAGCCGTATCTCGACCGGAACCGGGAGGAGCTGTCACGTATGACCGGCTGGTTCACGGTCAGCTGCGTCCTGCTTGCCGCGGAAGTGGTGCTTTGGACGCTCAGCCTGACGGGGTAAGCTGATCTGGATGGCCACCACGCCTCCGAAGTCGCCGCCAGCTCCCAAGCCTCCGGCCCAACTCCCGGCCGAGGCGCCGCCCGGGTTCGCGCTTCCCGAAAAGCGGCCTAGCCTCTTCGGCTCGACCAAGTAGCTCGCATTCACTGCATCCGTGCTTGTGGTGGAGTGGGGTGCCTGCGAGGGCGCCAGCCCTCGACTGCTTGCTGGCCGAAGTTACGCCGTCGGCAAGCGCCCGGGGCCACGCCGTCGGCGGCCGCGGCGCACCCGAGTTCGTACCAAAGCGGAACTCCGAGCTGTTCGGCAACGCGCCTGGATGGTTGGACGGTTGACGACATGGCCGCGACCGCGATGGTCGACCGGCTCATCCACCACGCCGAAATCCTCTCCCTGAAAGGCGACAGCTACCGCCTCAAAGACCGCGACCTCGGACCCCGACCAACCCGGCCCCGGGACACCACCTGACCGGCCCGCCCGCGTGTCCAGACACAGGTGACCCACTCTGCAACCGGCGCGACCCGGCAAGGGGGTCAAATCTCAACCGGCGCTACGGGGTCAATTCTCAACCGGCCCTTGATATCCCGTCGCGCGGATTGGGAGGCGCGCGTCAGCCTGGGCAGGTCGGGAGAAGACGTCTGGTCCCGCGTCGGTTCGACTGGTCACGAGTGCCCGTATCCGGCTCGAAGGGAAAGCGCAACGAGCGCCGGTTACCAGCGGTTGAGGCTCCTGCACACGGCGAGACAGATCCACCAGGGCAGATCCTTGTCCTTCGCCCTCAGGAGCTTGAACGCGAACGTCCCGTCGGCGCGTTGGAGCTCACGCAGCCGCGCTAGCGCCGCGGAGATTGTTGGTGTCTGTGGGTTCACGCCGAGGCGTGAGAGGGTGTCGAGGGCTGAGACGATGTCGGTGAACCAGAACGGGAAGGACACCCGCTCCCAGTAGCCGACGGCCCCCCTGTCCGTGTAGGTGTCTCGTTTATAGAGACGGGTTGCGAGTAGTTCTCCCGCTTCCTGGACTTCGATCGCGTTGAGCCATGCGGGATGGGCGGCGAACGCCCGTAGCACCATGCCGGTGACCAGGTGGGACGACGGCTTCGACCTGTCGGGTGCAAGCGGTTCCGGGTGACGTGCGACATCGACGAACTCTGGGAAGGGGACGCCCACCGTCCGTACCGGGATCGCCCAGCCGCCATCGTTCTGCCGCATTGCCAACAGCCAGGACAGCGCGTTCGCGATCCTTGGGTCGTCGGCATATCCGGCTTTGATCAGCAGTTCGAGGATCGCGCCGACGTATGTCGTTGCGTACTGGTTGCCGTAGATGCCTCGAAGGTCTCCCTCGTGGGTTTGAAACGAGAGGAGATAGGTGGCCGCCCGCTCGATGGACGGGTGTTGCCGGGTGAAGCCAAATTTCTCGACAAGTATTCCGAGTTGCCGAAAGGTCTCGAGCTGGTCGTAGTTCTCCTGGGACCGAATCGAGTGCTTCCCGCCCGCGTAGCGCCATGAACCGTTCTGGCTCTGCCGACCGACCACGCGACGCGCCTCTGGCAGCTCCCACAGCACGTCGACCCGATCGGTGGCGCTCACATGCGAGTCCCGTTTTGCGAAAAATGCCACCGCAACGTTGCCGGAGGACTTCAGGAGGGGAGTTGGATCAACCCTCAGAACTCCTCCTCCTCGCGCCCATGCGGCATGAACCACGCGGAGCAGCATATGGCCGGCGTTGACCTCCGCTGTCGCTCGCGCCCGGCAGGCGAGCCGACGACAACACGGCCCCGGTGGCTTCCGCTCAAACGGAAAGAGACACCTGGCGTGTGGAACGCAGCCGGCCCGCGCAGCGTCACGTTCGAACACCTCCTATCGCGACAGCACGCGCATCTTGACGTCCTCGACGCCAGCCCCGCTCCGCACGGACAGCGAGGAGCCGCGAAACGGCGAGGAGACCCAACTATGTGGCCGTCGTTGCGTCGACCGAGCCGGCTACGCCACTCATCCCGGCCACGGGAACGTGAGCCGGGAGTTCCCATGATCGCCCTCATGGGAACGTCGCCATACGGCAGGTTGTGAGATCGCGAAGCCGTGCCGGCCCTGCCGGACGTTGGCCTGCCGGTACCTGAGGTGCTCGCTCGACGCGACGTCGGCCTAGCGATCGGGGGCGCTGCTGCGCCCCCGATCATTCAGCGCTGATCGTGCCGCTGCCGGTCACCGACTTGGTGACTTGGGCGGGGTTGCCTGTATAGAGGATCGTGCCGCTGCCCGAGATGCTCGCGTCGAGGCCGTGGGTCGCGGTTAGCACGATGCTGCCGCTGCCATCGATCGATGCCGTCGCGTCGCGCGCGATCAGCCGACTCAACAGGGCGGTTCCAGAGCCGCCGATCGCGACGTCGAGCCGCGCCGTGGTCCCGGCGGCGTGGATGGTGCCGCTCCCAGGAAGCTGCACGGTGAGGCTAGCGGTACTGATCCCGGTCACCGAGATGTTTCCCGAGCCTTCCACGGTGAGGGCGTCGAGCGAGGGCACGGTCACCGCCACGTACATCGGGGTCCTGGCGTTCAGCGTGCCGGGCGTGTTCCCGATCACGAGGCTGCCCGAACTGACCTGCGTCGTGACCCGTCCCAGCAGATTGCTGTCGGCGTGGACAATCACCGACTGCCGCGCGCCGACTCGCACCACGACGTTGTTGGCGCCGGCCAGGTCGACGCGGGTGAACGGCGGAAGCGAGCGGGCCTGGGTCGCCGCGACGCCCGAGCCTGTGCCGCCCTGACTGTTCAAGGTGTTGGAACTACGGTCGACTAGCACCAGAATGACGATCCCAGCCAGCACGAGCGCGGTGAGCACCGCAAGCGCCCGTGGGACGTTCTCGAGCCCTCCATGACGACGGGTTGGTGTTAGGCCGCTGCTCATGATTGACCTCCAATCCAAAATCCGGGGCTAGGGCGACCATGACACCGCGCCCGGCCGAGCGTGAGCTCGATCGACGTGGCCGTCGACGCCGTCGCCTCGGGCCGTTCGGTCACATGCGTAGCCACTGTCGCGCCTCCTTGGCCGCCCTAGTGCGCGCCGCGCAGACGGTCGATCTCGCGCCGGATCTCGTCCTCGGTGATCGGCCTGCGCTGGAACGTGTGCCACCAATCGATGGCTACGCCGAGCGCCAACGCGATGATCGGGTAGATGATCCAGCTGTTCCACGTGTGGTCAATGCCGGAGCTCTGGCTAAACCCGTTCGTCGGCCAGCCGTGCGCGTTGTGGTACTCGGCGATCGCCCAGATGATCGCTAGCACTACAGCCAGGGCAGTCGCACCGAACGCACGCGTCGAGAAGCGGCGCTTGCGCTCGATCTGCTCAACCGCCAGCATGCGAACCTGCTCGTCATCCCCCTCAGGGGGAACCACAACAACAGGCGGAGCCCCGTTGGTCCTTGTCTGCTGTACCGGCATCGCGACCTCCTTCGATTGGTCCCGGGGCACCGTGCGGGAGCCCGATCGCAGCATCACCCCACCCGCGATCTCTCCGCATCGGTAGTTCGAAGCACCCCGGCGTGGATTCCTCCTTCGGCCGGTCGCCCTTGGCAGGCGCGAGCAACCGCCGCAGGGGCAGCGGTCGGCGTGATGACTCAAGCTGCTCGCGGTATTCCGGCCTTTTGTGAAGTCTCCGGGTCAGCTACGCGATTTCTGGGGCGCGAGTGGTGCGGGTGCCTACCGCTGATGGCCTGGGAATGGTGGTTGAGGCTCGGGCTGGGGAGGAGCGGAGGGTTGTTTGGGGAGGAGGCGGTGGCCGTCGACTATGGCGGTGGCGAGATCGATGAGTTTGCGGTTGTTGACTCGTGAGTGCTCGCGGAGGAGTGCGTAGGCGTGTTGGTCGTCGATGGTGTGGCGTTCCATCAGGATGCCTTTGGCGCGTTCGATCAGCGCGCGGCGGGCGAAGGCCCCTTCGAGGTCGTGGTATTCGGCGAAGCGTCGCAGCACGATGTCGATTGAGCTTTGCCAGTCGTCGACGTCGACGTCGGTGAGGTGGGCGAACACGCCACGCTTGGAGGCCTCTTTGATGAATTCAGGGTTTCGGGCGTGGATCAGGACGATTACCGGGCAGGCGGCTTCTCGGACGATCCGGTCGATCATTTCGAGCGCGTGCTGCGAGCTTTCGCCGAGTCCCACGAATGCGACGTCGGGTCGTTCTCGGGCGGTGACGGCGGCCACGTCTTCGATCTCGATCTCGCGGGCGATCACCTCGTGTCCGAGCGCGACCACGGCTGAGGCAACGAGCGCAAGGCGGTCCTTGCGCTCGTTGGCGATCAGGACGCGCAGATGCTCAGTGTCCCGGTAGCTCATGAGCGGTCGACCCCGACCGAGTTTAGCTTTGGGACGGGGTTGTGGACCACGCCCGCCCCGGTTTTGCCGGGGGTGTATCGTGGGTGTCCGCTTCGCTTCATTCCCTCGGCGAGCGTTGTTGTTTTCCGGCTCCAGCCCTTGGCCGGCGTGGGCGTGACGACCTGACCGGGTTGGCGGCACACCCGACTCGAAGGAGCCAACATTCTCGATTTGCCAAATCGTCCGTATCGCGCCGGCGGGTGCGTGGCGTTTTGGTCGTTCGCGGGCTGGCCGACGGTCGGCCCGGCTGCCACGCTGCACGGGGGATCGATCCGATGCGACGCCGTCTCTGCGCGACCGTCCTCTGAGTCGATCCACAGCGGTTTTGCTCGTGGCGAGAGGCGATGTCGCGGACGGCCCGTGTCCGGGGCGAGAGTGCGGACGGCGCACCGTTTAGCAGCGCGCAGTGTTGTTCTCGGGTCGATGCCGTCGTCGGCGGTGCAGGCCGATGAGTGAGCGACCGGGATCGGCGAATGGTGCGGTGAACGTGGCCTCACCCGATGTCCTGGGCGTGGCTCGCGGCGTGCTTGGCGACTTGGATCTCGAGGGGGTGCTTCAGCGTGTGCTGGGGTCGGCTCGGGAGTTGGCCGGGGCTCGGTATGCCGCGATCGGCGTGCTTGATGACTCCCGTACTGCGCTGGCGCGGTTCATCACGACGGGCGTTGACGAGTCGACGCGCGGCGAGATCGGATCGCTGCCGACGGGGCGCGGTGTGCTCGGCGAGCTGATCCGCGACCCCAGACCGCTACGGGTTGCGTGCGTCGGCGATCACCCCAGGTCGTATGGGTTTCCTGCCGGGCATCCCCCGATGGGGAGCTTCCTCGGGGTCCCGGTCATGGTCGCGGGCGAGCCGTTCGGGAATCTGTATCTCACCGAGAAGCTCGGCGGGGGCGAATTCACGGCGGCTGACGAGCGGGCGGTGGTCGGGCTGGCGGAGTTCGCCGGGATCGCGATCGACCACGCACGGCGCTACAGCGGTCTGGAAACGCATCGCGACGAGCTCAAGCAGACCGTTGATGCGCTCGGCGTGATGGTCGAGATCTCGCGCGCGATCGGCGGCCAGACCGATCTGCCCCTGATCTTGACGCTCGTCGCCAAACGTGGCCGCGCCTTGGTCTCCGCCCGGGCGCTGGTCATCGAGCTTCAAGTCGATGATGGCCTAGAGGTTGTCGCCGCGGCTGGCGAGCTGCCAGCGAATCTCGTTGGCCGGAAGATGCCGCTTGAGGGGTCGGCTGCGCAAGCCGCGCTGCGCACCGGCGCGACACAGCGCCCCGGGGACGAGCTGAACCGGGCTCGATTCAATGACCATGGTCTCGGCCGGTTTGGGTTCGACGCGGAGGATGGTCTGATCGTGCCGCTGGTGTTCCACGGGCAGCCATTGGGGGTGCTCGTCGCTGTCGATCGTCTTGCCGGCGGGCCGCGGTTCACCGCCCAGGACGAGCGGCTGTTGGAGGCGTTCGCGACGAGCGCCGCGACCGCGGTGGCGACCGCTCAGTCGGTCGCGACCGAGCGCCAGCGCCAGCGGCTCGCGGCTGCCGAGCAGGAGCGAGCGCGGTGGGCGCGAGAGCTGCACGACGAGACGCTGCAGGGCCTCGCGGCGCTGCGAATCGCTCTGGGTGCCGCTGACCGCTCCGGCGGCCTCGAGGTATTGCAGACGGCGGTTCGTGCGGCGGTCGGTCAGCTCGAGGGTGATATGTCGAGCCTTCGCGCGCTGATCACAGAACTCCGCCCCGCGATCCTCGATGATCTCGGCACAAAGGCTGCGATCGAGGCTCTCGCCGAACGAGTCGGCAACAGTGGGTTGACCGTTGAGGCAACCGTCGAGCTCGCCTACGAAAGTCGGCGAGCGGCTCAGCGCCACACACCAGAGCTCGAGCTCACGATGTACCGAATCGTCCAAGAGGCGCTAACCAACGCCGCCAAGAACGGCCACGCTACACACGGCATCGTTGAAGTCATCGAAGGAGCGGCGACGATCCAGGTGAGCATCCGGGACGATGGCACCGGCTTCGACCCCGCGACACGGACCGAAGGGTTCGGGGTCCTCGGCATGCGCGAGCGCGTCGCGCTTGCTGCACGGCACGCTCGAGATCGAGTCCGCGCCGGGCCACGGAACGACCGTCCGTTCCACGCTCCCAGTTCAACGTCGTCCCGAGCCAGATGCGGCCGACGCGCCGCCCCAGCGGCAGCGAACCGGCTGACAGAAACCTAAGCTCAATGTGCCGAGGGGGAAGCCCTACCTCACGTTTTGCACCGGCCGGCGACCAGGCGAGACGGGTTGAGACGGCCGCATCCGTCGACTGACACCCAAGCAAGCCGTTCCCTCGTCCCCCGGTCCCCGACGTGTCAGCCTCGAGTCACCTCCGAACCGAACGCGAGAGTCGCGAAGGCGTGACCCGCCGGCGGCATGACCGGGCGCCCCCGGCTTGTTAGGCCGCCTCGCTCCGATCGGCGTGCTGCGCCGTCCCAAGACACAAGGTCCCCGAGAGCGACGGCCAAGAAACTCCCGTAGTCCAGACGAGCGTCGACCTTGGACGTGCTACGCGGACGCATCGGGGGGCTTCTACGTATCGGGTGCGAGAGTTACTGCGGATGGCACGGCGCCCCGGAAACCGCATGCTTGCTAGATGCTCAGGGGTGTGCCCAGTGAAGGACTGCTAAGGCAGGAGGATGGCGCGCCCCGCGTCGCGGTGCTGATCGCTGATCCCCACCCGGGCACCCGCAGCGCCATACGCAACGCCCTCAAAGCGGCCGATACGGTCAAAGTCGTCGGCGAGGCTCCGGACCTCCAATCGGCCATCAAGGCCGTCTCCGCTGGCCAAGTCGACATTGTCCTAGCCGATGTCCGGCTCGCTGGACTCGGAAGCGAGTCCGCACCTGGCGGACTCGAGCAACTCGCGCGCCGAACGCAAGTCATCGTGATGGGGATGGGCGACCCGCGCATCTACGCCGGGCCACTACAAGCCGCTGGGGCGGCCGGCTACTGGCCAAAAGACGGCGACCTCGCCCGACTCAGCGGACTGTTAGACGCAGCCGCACACCGACACCCGGCATCTCAGCCGTCAGCGTCACGACGCGCTACCACACTGCCCGGTTGAGCGAGACACCCAGCTTGGGAGCCAGCCCCAGCGGCGCGCCCGCTAGCACTCCGGCAATTCCGATCTCCCAGGCTCCGCTCCGCATCTGTGAAGAACGCCGCCCGGCGGCTCCTTCCGCTCCGTCCCTCCGGGCCCGTCTTGACTGCGGTCCGCTCCGACTCGATGAGTCAACAACGTCGGCCGACGCGGACCTCGTCAAAGCGCGGTGGCAGCGGTAAAGCATCGACGAACGGAGCTAAAGGAGACGTCAGCGACGACGCGGTCATCTACCTCGGGACCTCGGTCCGGGTGGACGGCGAGTACCGCGAATCCTATTTCTTGGGGTCCGTCCCGCAAAGACGCAGCGTCAACGCGCCTCCCGCGCACGTGCATCGCAGCCGTCGCTCAGCACGTTGCAGCTGTCCTTCGAGCTCAAGCAGGCGAGGGCTCGGGCGCCAGCTCACGAATCGAACTCCAACACCGCATACGCGCTGCACCCGAGGATCTCACGCACGCCGACATGCCCAGTGTCCGGCTGCCACCAGACGACGAAGGGCTGATGGGGACCCATGTCGAAGATCGCCACGACGGTGCCTCCCCGTAGTGGGTCGGAGTGGCCAACCTCGGTGACGCAGTCCATGCTTCCCCGCCGCGTCCACAACCTCAGGATCCGACGGGTAGTGGGCGGATGCCCCATCTCGAGTTCGATCACGCCGGTCATGTCGCGATACGCGCCCTCGAGAAGACGTGGATCGCTGTCGACACCCGGGATGAAGAACGTCGTCATGTCGAGCTAGAGCCCACGACTGCGGGCATCGTCCGCGAGCGCTGCGCCCATTGCGCCCGGCTCGATCTGCCCCTGGAGCTCGGCGATCAGCTTTTCATGCCGGTCGGACTCCCGGTGCACGGAGTCTTGGAGCCCCTCAACGAGCCGCTCCAGATGAGCGACACGGGCTTCGAGCAAGGTGACACGATCATCCTGTGGATCGACGGCAGCGCGCCGGTCCGATGCGCCCGCGCCCTCCGCCGAACGGCGAACCTGGCGGACTCGTGCGAGCAGGCTCTCACGCTCGCTCACGACCATCGTCTCCGCGACCGCTTGAGCGGCGCGGTCCGGGACATGGTCCCGACAGACAATCTCCGCTCGGAGTGGTGGAATGACATGCAACTCCTTCCTGGGCCGGCGTGTCGGACTACTAGGAGGGAGATTCGCTGCGTCGGCCGGGAAGAACCCCACGGGCGACCGAGGCGCCCGTACCCACCACGGTAGCACCTGCCGAACAGGCCACGACGGCCTCCCTTGCCAGCCATCGTATTGCGCCACGCGGTGACTGGGAGTACGCTGATCCGCCGTGATCCCGCGGGCGGGATTTCCGGCTCGGGCTCAAAAGCCGCCGACGCCGAACTGCGCCGACGCGAGCAACCCGGTGGTAACGATCAACACTCGCGAGGCCAGCCATCGGCTCGCGTATGTCACGACCGGCGAGAGCCGCGCCACCTGGTTCGCATCCGCCATCTCACCGTCATGGCTTCGATAACAGAGATCACCCTCCTCGGCGGCGAGCGCTATCGCGTCGAGGGCGAGGCTAAGCAGGTCGAGCGGCTGATCCTCGACGCCGCACGTGGGTCGATCATGCAGCTCGCGTGGCTAACTGACGCCGAGAGCGGAGACTCAATCGGAGTCAATCCCGAGTGCGTGGTGATGCTTCGGGCTCTGGACTCCTAGCTGCTCGATCGAGTAACCCGCCCGAGGTGGAACCGCCGGTAGCGGTGAGGCTGGCGTATAGCTGGCTGCCGGCCGAGGGGTCGTCCCCAAGGACGGGCGGATGTGACGCAGCCTGCTTTCTCGCCTCCTTGCGGGCCTCCTTCTCCGCGCGACGCTCGCGGAGTCTGCTCTCGCGGGCGAGCTTCGCCATCGTGGTCTTCTTCTTGCCGGTCGAGCCCATGTGCGTCCCTCCTGTTCAGGATGTCGAGCGCGGCGATGACGAGCAAACCAACGGGTGCGACCCGAGGAGCCGATTCGCTCACACCGAACTCGGGGAATACGCGCGCAGGTCCTGCTGAGCGCGATGGCGCCGCGGATTTGGGCGGGCCCTGCGTTGCGGGCTCGTGCGACGCGACGCGAAAACGACAGGAGGGCGCGTGGGCGCCCTCCTTCTCGTTTGGCTGGTGCCCGAAACTAGAGCACCCGGACGTTCGCTGCCGCGGGGCCCTTCTGGCCCTGCTCGGCGTCGTAGCTCACCTTCGCGCCCTCGGCGAGCGACCTGAAGCCGTTGCCCTGAATCGCGGTCTGGTGCACGAACAGATCCTTGCCGGCGTCATCGGGCGTGATGAATCCAAAGCCCTTGTCGTCGTTGAACCACTTCACGGTTCCTGTGGCCATCGTTAATCCCTCCTGGGTATGTGCGCTGCGAAACGCGGAGGGTGCAACGAGGCAACGACTGCGAAAACGCGGGGCACTGCTTTGGCCGAGAACTCATGCTCGACCCGTACGCCAAGCCTAGCGATTCCCAAGCAGAGCATGCCTGAACGCATTCGCGTGAACGGGTCGTGGGGTTCGAAGTGGACGAGGTCGAACCTGCTAGGGTCCGGGTGCGCTCGGTGAGTTCAGCTCTTCTCGCTTTCGGGGCGACGTCCCAGTCAGAGAGCAGAGAGGCGGCTAGACATAGCTCCCGCAGCACAGCAGCGCTCGCTGACACCGAGCCCGGAAGACCGGCTATTCAATCGTCGTCCCTCCACGAGCGGCGGTCATGACTCACGTCGGCTGCCCTAGCTGCCGGTTGCGGTTCACCTTCCCGGTGACGGCGTACCTCGTCGTTTGTCCGAAGTGCGGCCGGACAGTGCGATCGATCGCCGGCGCAGAGGGGGTCCTCGGGTTCAGCCTGTTCGTTCCCGAGAACGATGCTTCCCACGAGCCGCCCGAGGCGTCGGCCGTCGCGGTCCCCATCTTGGATCCGTGGGGAGGGCGATCATGACCGACCTACACCTGCGCATCCTGCGGCTGATCGCCAACCAGCGACAACGCAGGCTCGAGGACCACGACGAGACCGACCTCACCGGCGACACCGCGTCCGCCGACCACCGGCGCGGTCTGGAACAAGCGGCCGGGAAGACCAAAGCGGACGTCGCGGCGGCCGAGGCACGACGGCGCTTCCCACGGCGGCGGCGCACCCGGTGAGCTGGACGACTCGCTCGAGATAGACGTCAATCGTGTTCTTCGGTCTCGGCCTGGCAGTTGGATGTGCGGTGCTGACCAACGTGGGTTTTCTGCTTCGTCACCGGGGCGCGGTGGCCGCCCCGCCGGTCGACGGCCGCCACCCGCTTCGCAGCGCCCGTGGCCTGTTTGCTTCTAAGTGGTGGACGATCGGCTGGGTCGGCGCGGTCGTGGCGTGGATGCTTCACGTCGGTGCGCTCTCGCTGGTTCAGGTCTCCGTTGTCCAGGCGGTGATCTCCGGCGGACTTGTATTCCTCGCGGTATTCGCCGAGCGATTCTTCGGTTTTCGCCTCGGCCGCCGCCAATGGTTGGGCCTAGCCGTCATGGCCGCGGGCCTGACGGTGATCGGCTTGACCGGCGGCGCACCGAGCGAGGCGAGCCCATCGTCGTCGGCCGCCCTGATCGCGCTCCAGGCGGGTGTGTTCGCTGCCAGCGCGCTGTTGGTAGTTGGCGCGGTCAAGCTCGACTGCTTCCATCAACGCGAAGGGTTGCTGCTGGCGGCCGCCGCCGGCTGCTTATTCGGCGCCTCCGACATCTCGGTCAAGTTCCTAACCCACGCCGCCGCCGACGGGCTGACCTCGGCCGTAATCAGTCCCTGGGCGGTTGCGGCATTAGCCGCATCCGTGATCGCTTTCTACGCGTCCGCACGCAGCCTCCAGATCGGACCCGCGCTGGCAGTGATCGCGCTCATGGCGGTCGCCACGAATCTGATCGCGATCAGCGGCGGGATCCTCGTGTTCCACGACTCGATCGGCTCCGGCGGACCGCAGATCGTCGGACGCGTGCTCGCGTTCTGCATGGTTATCGCGGCCGCGGCGTTCCTGCCCGCGCCAACCCGCGTGCGAGTGGCGGGCGCTGAGCCTGGCTCCGCGCCACCCAAGGCAGCCCACTCGATCGCGTAGTCGAACCACGGAGGACCGAGCTCCAGCTACGAGCGGCGCTTTGGGTTCCGCATCGGATAGCGGGAAGCGGCTCCGACGTCGTCGCGCAGGTGCTGGGTCTGCTCGAGAACCTGGAGCTTCCGGAGCGACTGGCTTTCGATCTGGCGGATGCGCTCGCGGGTCACGTTGAACGCGCGCGCAACCTCCTCGAGCGTGCGCGGGCATTGATCGCCGAGGCCGTAGCGCAACTCGAGCACGCGGCGCTCCCGGTAGGAGAGATTCTCGAGCGCCTCGCGCAGAGCCTGGTTGGCGAGGATCTCTACGGCTCGTTGGTAGGGGGACTCAGCTCCCTCGTCGGCGATCAAATCACCGAACTCAGCCTGATCCTCCTCGCCGACGGGCGTCGCGAGCGAGATCGGCGCCTGCGCGGAGCGCCGGATCGCTTCGACCTCCGAAGGGTCGAGCCCGGTGACCTCGGCGATCTCGTCGGCGGTCGGCTCGCGGCCCAGCCCGGTCACCAGCTTTCGCTCTGCACGCCCGATCCGGTTGAGCTTCTCGACAACATGGACCGGGATCCGGATTGTCCGCGCCTTGTCCGCGAGGGCACGAGCGACCGCCTGCCGGATCCACCAGGTGGCATACGTCGAGAACTTGAATCCCATGCGGTAGTCGTACTTCTCGGTGGCACGAACGAGACCAAACGTCCCCTCCTGGATCAGGTCGAGAAACGGCATCCCCTGGTTGCGGTAACGTTTGGCGATCGAGACCACCAGCCGCAAGTTCGCCTCGACCATCCTCTGCTTTGCCTCGAACGAGCCGCGCTCGATCCGCTTGGCGAGAACCACTTCCTCCTGGGCGGTAAGCAGCCGCACCTTGCCAATGCCCTTCAGGAACAGCTGCAGACCGTCCGTCGTCCCTTCCGGCTCGAGATTCATCTGAGCTTTGCGGCGGCCCCCCTTCTCCGCCACGCGCTCGCCGCCGATCAGGGCTGCCGCGATAGCCGGATCGACCTCCTCGATCAGCTCGATCTCGCACCGCTCAAACACGCCGTGCAACTCCTCTACCTCGGCGTCCTCAAGCCCGAGGTCCGCCGTCGCGATCGCGATCTCGGCGTAAGTGAGCACGCCCGACTGCAGCCCGCGCTCGATCAGCCCCTTTACCTCTTCAAGCTCGCCGAGATCCGCCGGTGACATCGCGTCACGCTCGCGTTCGGCAGGTCTCGTCACGGAGTCGCCGGGGTCGCGGGTGGCAAGGCGCGCGGCGCCGCGTCGCTGGATCGTGTCCCGCCCGCGTCATCTCTTCACGCCCTCCAGTGCCGCTCTCGGCACGCGCGCAAAGAAAGAACGCGCGGTGCGTCAACCAGGTTACGAGTGCCCGGGGCCGGTAGGTAGCGCCCATAGAGCAACAGGCCGGCCCCGCAGTCAAAACCAGTAGCCGACGCCTCCCGCCTCGTGACGCAAGCGCGTCGTCGGTGGCATGAGGGCGTAGGGTGAGAATCCAGGCCGCAGGGCCAGCTCACTGACGACTCTACTCCGATTCGCAGCGTTCACGCGAGCGGACAACAAAAAAACGTCCGACCCTCTCGTTGGGAATCCACGAGTGGCTGGCGGACCCAAGCTGGAGCGTTCGTTCAGTCCCGGCCGGCATCGTCGGCCGCCGCGCAGCCTGACCGGGTCGCGCGCGAGCGCGATCCTCAAAGCCGTAACCGGCACGCATTCGATCGCGTAAGTCGCGCGAACTCCGACCGCGGGCTGCGGCATCGCCACAACCAAGCCAACGCAGGCGCTCTCGGACGGTCACATCGACCGCCCGAGAGCGCCGCACGGCCGTCATTGCTCGGGAGGAGGGCCTCCGAGGCCGGCGACCTCGTGGCCGGATAAGAGATCACCCATCTTGGGTGATGCGTAGGGCCGCCACCGGTGTGAGCGTGTGATCCCCGTCCATGAGTTCCCATCGTTCGAGCCCGATGGACCATGTCGTTCTCGTGCTGTTCGAGAACCGGTCCTTCGACAACGTGTTCGGCCGTCTGTACGGACCGGCGGACCGGAAGACGTTCGAGGGAGTCGTGGGCAAGGATCTGAGCAATCCGATCCCCGACTGGGCCGAGCACGGCGCGGAGCGACAGACGGTCCCTTACGCGGTCGCGACCGACATGGATGCTCCGAACCCGGACTCGGGCGAGGAGTCGAGGAGTACTTCCACACCAACACCCAGCTGTTCAACACGCTCCACGAGCCCAATCGGTTCAAGATCGGCGAGGCGGTCAGCCCGCCCTGGAACGCCCCCGAGCCGGGCGCGGTGCCGACGATGGACGGTTTCGTGACGGACTACATCAGCACCTTCACCGCGGAGATGGGCCGCCAGCCCACCAACGAGGAGTACGCGCAGATCATGACGGGCTACACGCCCCAACAGCTCCCGGTGCTGAACACGATCGCCAGGAGCTTCGGGGTATTCGACCACTGGTTCTCCGAGGTGCCGTCCCAGACGTTCATGAACCGGTCGTTCTGGACCGCTGCGAGCTCGTCGGGGTTCGTGATCAACAGCCCGGTGTCGAACTTCACCCAGTACAACACCGCCGAGACGCTGTTCAATCGCCTCGAGGCGCATGGCCGCACCTGGAAGGTGTACGTGCAGGGGCCGATGCCGCTGTCGTTCACGGGCCTGATCCACATGCCTCGCCTCAGGGACCGGCTGGCGACGAACTTCGTGCCCTATTCGGAGTTCGAACGGGACGCGGCCACCGGCACGTTGCCCGACTTCAGCCTGATCGAGCCGAACATGCTCTCCGGCCACAGCGACTATCACCCCGCCTTCGGCCGGTCCTTCGGTCCGGGCGATATGAACCTCCCGATGGACCCCCCGTCATCGATCCGGGGCGGCGAGGCGTTCCTAGCCCGCGTCTATAACACGATCCGATCGGCCGCCTCACCCCAGGGGTCGAACGCGTACAACACGCTGTTCTTCATCGGCTGGGACGAGCCCGGCGGAACCTACGATCACGTCCCACCAGGTCCGGTGCCCCCACCGGACCCGAGCACGCCGCCGGGACAACTCGACTTCAGATTCGACCGCTCCGGCTACCGGGTGCCGGCCATCATCGTCTCCCCCTGGGTGGACGAGGGGATCGTGATCAACGACGAGCACCGGCACACGTCGATGATCGCCACGCTCCGCAAGGTGTGGGGCCTCGGCGACGCGTTCACCGGCCGCGATGCCGACGCTGCGCCGTTCGACCACCTGCTGTCCCGCGAGACCCCCCGCGACCCCGCGAGCTGGCCAGACGTGAAGCCACTGCCGGTCGCGCAGTTTCACATGGACGTGGTGCAGATGGGCAGGGCACTCAGCGTCCTCGGCAAGACCGCCGGCAGCGGCCTGCTCGAACACGCAAGACAGTCCGGGATCACCATCCCGCCCGAGTTGACCGACCCAAACGCACACCCATCCACAGAACAGATCATCGCCGCCCTGCGGAGCATTGCGGCGCAGGTCTTTCCGCGGCTAGCCGTCCCCGTATAGACCGGGCGGTCCGGGTTCGATCCCGCGCGGCGTCACCAGGTTTGCTCGCCGTTACGGATGAGAATCTCGTTGACGGCGACCCGGCGGTCCCGGGTAACGATGTAGGTGATCGCCTCGGCGACGTCGTCGGGCCGCAGCAGCTCGATGTCCCCGACCATTCGCTCGAAGCCCTCTCGCAGCTCCTCCCGCGTGTGAGAGGCCAGTTCGGTGGCGACGGTACCCGGTTCGACCACGCTCACGCGGACGCGACTCGGGATCAGCTCCTGGCGCAGCGATTCACTGAGAGCGTTGACGCCGAACTTGGTGAGGCTGTACACGGCGGTGCCGGCGCGCGCCACGCGACCGCCGGTGGAGCTGATGTTGACCAGATCCGCGACACGCCGCGGAGGTTGCGCGGCAGCCGCGACGAGGTGAGGCAACGCGGCGCGGATGACGTTGAGGACGCCGTCGATGTTGATCGCGACCATCCGCTCGGATTCACCCGCCGGCGCATCGGCAAACGGCCCCGGATACAGGACGCCGGCGCTGTTCACGACGATGTCGAGGCGCGCGAACCGCTCCACCGTGCGAGCTACCGCGCTGGCTGCCTGATCGCCGTCGGTCAGGTCAGCCTCGACGACGAGCGCCTTCGCGCCGCTGTCATGAATCGTCTCGGCGACGTTCTCTAACCGGTCGCGTCGGCGGGCGACGAGCGCCACCGCGGCGCCTTCGGCCGCGAGGGGCCGAGCGGTGGCCTCCTCGATACCACTGCTGGCGCCTGTGACGAGTGCGACGGTGTCAGCGAGGCGTCCGGGCATGTGTCCTTGAATGGAATCACGTTGCTTGTGAGCCGAGTTCGACCAGCGCCGGTCAAGGAACCCGACTCGCGGTCCGAGTACGGTAACCATGAAGCCCGCTACCCGTGGACCGCGGTCGGTACCGCGAGTTTTCGCGCGGTACGCCATTGTCGCGCTGCTTCCGGTGGTGGCGCTCGGAATCGTGCTCGCCGACAGCATCCGCAGCGAGGCGAACCGACGGGGACTGGCCGAGGGCCGGTCCGAGGCGATCCTCGTCGCCCGCACCGCCGTCGAGCCGTTGCTCGAAGGGCACCCGCTCAGCAGCGGGATCGACGCAACGGAACGGGCGGGGCTCCGGCGCTTGGTCTCAAGGGTGATCGGCGAAGGCGACGTCCTGCGGCTGAGGGTCAGGATCTCTCCGCAAGGGTCGTGTTCTCAGGCGACGGCTCGGGGTTTCAGAGCCAGGAGGAGGACGATGACGACGACGCGCTCGACGCGGCAGGCGGAGAAGTCGTCGCTCACCTGACGCGCCTGAACTCGGACTCAAACGACACGGGGCGGATCGGCACCAGATCGGTCGAGGTGTATCTGCCGATCATCGTGGGCGCCACGAACCGACGGATCGGGGTGCTCGAGATCTACCTGCCTTACGCGCCGATCAGCCACGACGTCACCGCCGACCTGCACACGCTCTACCTCGATCTCGGCGTCGGGCTCGGGCTGCTCTACCTCGCGCTGTTCGCGATCACCGCATCGGTGAGCCGTGGATTGCGCCGTGCCGCGTCGGCGAACGCGTTCCTGGCCGAGCACGATCCGCTGACCGATCTTCCGAATCGGACGCTGTTTCACCGGCGGGCATCCAGCGCGGTTGCCGCTGGCGAGCGGGCGGGCGGATCTACGGCGATCGCGATCGTCGATCTCGACCGGTTCAAGGATGTCAACGACACGCTGGGCCATCACAACGGCGACCGGCTCCTCACGGAACTGGCGGGCAGGCTCGCCGGCCACATGCGTGATGGCGACACGGTGGCCCGGCTCGGCGGAGACGAGTTCGGATTGATCCTCCGCAACGTCATCGATCCCGAGACGGCGCTGCGTCAACTGCGCGACCTGATCGACCAAGAGGTCGAGCTTGGTGGATTGCCGGTGTCCACACAGGCCAGCGTCGGGTACGCGCTTGCACCCGAGGACGGCACCGACGTCGACGAACTGCTTCAGCGAGCCGACGTGGCGATGTACGTCGCCAAGGCGCAGCACGACGGGGTCACGCGCTACGACCCCTCGCTTGATCACTACCACGCCGCCAACCTCACGCTCGTCAGCCAGGTGCGGCGAGCGATCGACGACGGCCAGCTCGTGCTCCACTACCAGCCGCAGTCGACCCTGGTCGACGGCAGCGTCCGCGCGGTCGAGGCGCTGGTCCGCTGGCAGCACCCGACGGAGGGCCTGCTCTCCCCGGGTGCGTTCCTTCCCCTGGCCGAGCAGACCGATGTGATCGAGAAGCTCGCCCGGTGGGTGCTGCGCACTGCGCTGCGCGAGGTGCGCGAGCTCGACCCCGCCGACGATGGCGTGTGCGTGGCGGTCAACGTGTCCGCCCGAAGCATCGGGCGCCAGTCCTTCGCCGACGACGTCATCCAGATTCTCGGCGAGCTCGGGGTGCCGGCGCGGCGCCTGATCATCGAGGTCACCGAGACAGCGCTACTCGCCGATCCGGCTCGCGCGGCCGCCGTGCTGACCCGGCTGGCGGATGCGGGAGTGGGTATCAGCCTGGACGACTTCGGACAGGGACAGACTTCACTCGGGTACCTCTCCGCTCTCCCGCTGCACGAGCTCAAGATCGACCGCAGCTTCATCACCGACCTGCTCGACAACATGGCGCACGCCGCCATCGTGCGATCGATCATCGACCTCGGCCACAACCTTTCGCTGCGTGTCGTCGGCGAAGGCATCGAGACCGACCGCACCTTGGCCTGGCTCGACCACGCCGGCTGCGATGTCGCGCAGGGCTTTCTTCTGGCCCGCCCGATGGCGCTCGCCGATCTCACCGCGTGGCTTTCGCACCGCGGCGCATCACGCGCAGTGGTCTAGAGATTCGCGCGTAGCTCATGCCGACCTCGCTGGACGGCCAGTCAGGCGTCTGGTAGGTTGCCCGCCGAACTGGGAAAGGGGACCGACTCCCCGGACTGGAGGGCGAAGTTATGAGCGACAGGGGAACTCGGGCTGGAAGGCTCATAAGCCGACGCCAGGCGCTCGCGAGCGCGGGCGGGGCGGCGATTGTGGGCGCCGCTTTGGGGTCGGTCCAGGATGCGGCAGCCGACCCGACAGGCGCGGCGGCCGCACTGGCAAGGGCGCGTGTGGGCGAGACCGCGACCAGGCTGGTCGGGGTGATCGATCAGAAGGACGGGGCCTTCGTCGCGTACGGCTTCTATACGCTCATCGCGGGCCTGAAGCCGGCGGAACTGTTCTCCGCTCAGACCGATCCGGTGTCGGAGTCGAAAGCCTTCTTCACCTTCCACGGAACTGCTTCGCTCGTTCAGCGCGCCGTAGTCGGCGATGTCTTCACCTTGGCTGTAGCCGGGTCGCTCGCTCACTACTATCAGGGCTCCCCGGCGTCCAACTTCGCCAATCCGGACTCATTCGCGTCCGGAGTCAAAATCGGCACGAGCCAGTTCGCCCTCCAGGACGTACTCGTCCAGCTGTCGCCCAATGCGGGCTTGGCGACACTCGAGGGCCAGGTGAATCAGGTGGGCGCGCGCCCCTTCCGGTTCGGGGGACGGACGATCCAGTTCGGGCGCGCTGGCCTCAAGACGCAGCTGACCGCGAACGGACTGGGAACAGCGAAGAGCCTCACGCCGCCCGTCGTGCGGCTATCGCTCGCGGGCACCCAGGTCGTAGCCGGCTAGCTGAGCCACCAGTTGGCCGCCCGCGCTGAACGCAACACGGCTGCTCGCGACGGACTCCTGCGGACGACGGTCGATCGCCTCGCGGCCGAGGCTGTGGCCGACGTGGCCCCGCTGCGCATCGCGATCGCCGCGTCAGCGGCGGACCGTAACGCCGTGTATCGCCTCCGCTATCAGCATGTGATTCAGGCCGCCTGGGCGACGCCCGAGGAGCTCACCGACGAGCGCGAGCAGGACGGCTTCGACGCACGTGCGGTGCACGTAGTGGCCTGGAGCGGCGATCAAGCGGTAGGCACGTGCAGGCTGGTGTTCCCCGATCCAACCGAGCCTCTCCCGGTCGAGGTGGTGTTCGACCTCGTGGTCGAGCCGCTGAAAAGCGGGCCGACCCTCGATCGTCTGCTGGTCGAGCCGGGCCACCGAGGCGGTGCCGTGACGAGCGCGCTGCTTGGCTGCGCCTGGCAGGAGCTCCGTCGGCGTGGCTTCGAGTCGGCCTCGGCGATCGCGACGGAGTCCGTCATGCGTCTGCTCCGAGGGATCGGCCTCGAGCTCACTGTCCTAGGTGGCCCGCGCCTGTACTGGGGTCAGGCGCGCTACGCGGTGCTATGCGCCCCGTCGGTCGGTCTCGTCGCGCGCGACGAGCGCGACGCACCGGCGGGGACGGGAGAGCCGGAGCCAGAGATCCCGCTTGTGCTGGCCCAGATCCTGGCGGACTACAGGGTCGATCCGCACAAGCTCGCGGCATCGGCCAGGCTCGTGGAGGATCTGGGACTCGACTCGCTGGAGCTCGTCGGGGTCGTGGTCGACCTGGAGGAGCGGCTCGGGATCGAGTTGGGCGACGAGCTCACGGGCGTCAAGACCCTCGGCGAGGCGATCGCGCGGGTCAGCGCGAAGGCCGGGTCGGCGCGGTGGACGCAACCTGGCTAGCCCGCGACCCGGCCTCCCTTCTCCTGGCCCTCAGTCGCCGGCACGGTGACATGGTCCGCCTGCGCGGCGCGCCCGAGCCGTCGTATCTGGTCAACTCGCTCGCCGGCGTCGAGCATTTGCTGGTCTCGGGGACGGCGCGATACAGCAAGGCCACTTCTTCGAACGAGATGTTCCGAACTGCCGTGGCCGACGGGCTGCTGACCCGCGAGGGTGAAGGCTGGCGCCGCGAGCGCCGACTGGTGCAGCCGTTCTTCCGCTCGCTCGGCCCGAGTGCGCTCGGTCCGGCCGTGTCCGCCTCGCTGGCGCAGCTCGCCGCCCGCTGGGGAGCGCTCTCGGGCACCGGCGAGCCGACCGACGTCGCGCACGACATGCACGCGCTGGCCTTAGGGTTGACGGCAGAGCTGCTGTTCGGTGCGCAGCTCGGCGATCGAGCCGCCGAGCTCGCGGTTTCGCTGGACCGAGCGCTCGGACTCCTGACCGCCCCCTCCGAGCCAGAGTTCCGGCAAGCCCGCGAGACCGTGTACGGCTTGATCGAGTCGCTGATCGATCGCCGCCGACACGAGCGAGAAGCGCGAAGCGACCTGCTCGCGGTGCTCATGTCCGCCTCACGCAAGGGTGATCACCGCGCCGGCGATCCGAGCCTGCTCGAACAGGTCGTCACCTACCTGCTGGCCGGAGCCGAGACGACCGGCAGCGCGCTCGCATGGACGCTTTACCTGATCTCCACGCACTCCGCCGAACGCGACCGGCTCGAGCGCGATCTGGGGGGCGCGCGGATGGTGGTGCAGGAGTCCCTGCGGATGTACCCGCCCGGCTGGATCCTCGGGCGACGGGCGCTGAACTACGACGAGATCGACGGAGTGACCGTCGAGCCCGGCGCGTCCGTTGCGGTCAGTCCCTACACCATGCAGCGTCATCCCGGTTACTGGGCGGCACCCGACGAATTCCGTCCGGAGCGCTTCCACCTCGATCGCGCGGCGCGGCCACAGCGTTTCTCGTACTTCCCGTTCGGAGCCGGCCCGCGCACCTGCATCGGCGCGCAGCTGGCGATGGCCGAGGCGACAAGCGTCGTCACCGGCATCGTGCAGCGCTTCCGGCTCACTCCTGTGGCCAAGCCGCAGCCGGAGGGGCGCTTCGTGCTGCGTCCGCACGGTGGCCTGCCCGTGAGCGTCGAGCGCAGGCCGGTCTGACCAGCCCGCCAACGACCGCAGGTTCGTGACCCTGCTCACTCCCGCATCCCCCGCACTCGCCGCCCTGGAGACGGCGCTGGCAGAGGCGGCCGGTCCCGACGGGCCGTTTGCGCCGGCCGCACTGACAAGGCTCGACCAGCTGGAAGAGTTTCCGGTAGACGCGTACCGGGCGCTCGATGAGCTTGGGCTCGCCGACCACTACGTGCCGGCACGGCTGGGTGGAGAGCTGGTCGATCACCTCGGCTCGTCCCTTCTGGTCCGGGCCGTCGCCCGCCGCGACCTGACCGTCGCGATCGCGCACGCCAAGACCTTTCTGGGCGCGGTCTCGGTTTGGTTGGCCGGAACCGAGAGCCAGTGCCGGTGGCTCGCCCACGAGATCCGGGCGCGGCGACTGGTGGCCTGGGGCCTCACCGAGCGCGATCACGGCAGCGACCTGTTCGCGTGCGAGCTTACGGCCACGGCCCACGACGACACGTGGCGGCTCGGCGGGGAGAAGTGGCTGATCAACAACGCCACGCGAGCCGAGTTGGTATGCGTCCTGGCGCGCACCAGACCGCGAGGTGGACCGCTCGGATTCAGCCTGTTCCTCGTCGACAAGCGGCGGCTGGAATCGAGCGCCTACCGCTGCCTGCCGAAAGTTCGGACCCACGGCATCCGTGGCGCGGACATCAGCGGAATCGCCTTCACCGAGGCCACCGTCCCGGCCGGCGCCCTCGTCGGGGATGTCGGCCGTGGCCTGCACGTGGTTCTCGAGTCCCTCCAGCTCACGAGGACGGTCTGCACCGTGTTATCGCTCGGCGCAGCCGACCATGCCATGAGCATCGCGGTTGAGTCCACGCGGCGGCAAGCGCGGTCGACGCCCCGGATCCTCGGGGAGGCCGCGGCGCTGCGGCTGCTGGCCGAGGCGACCGCGATCGTCGCTTTGCGGGGCGTCGAGGCGTTCCCCGAGGAGATGAGCGTGATCGCTGCCGTGGCCAAGGGGTTCGTGCCGACGGCGGTCGACCTGCTGCTCGGGCGGCTCGGGTCGCTGATGGGCGCCTCTGCGTTCGTGGTCGATCCGTCGCCTGAGGGAGCGTTCGAGAAGCTCGAGCGTGACCATCGGATCGTCGCGCTGTTCGACGGCAGCACGGCGGTCTGCCAGGCCGCGCTGATCGCCCAGTTCCCGACGCTGGCCGAGGGCTACGGCGACGCCGCCGCCCGTGACCGGCTGGCGTCGGCGACCTGTCTGGCCAGTCCCCTGCCCCAGTTCGACCCGACGGCGCTCAGGCTCTCCTCACCGGGCTGCACGGTGCTTGCCGCACTCCCCGCGCTGCTCGCCGAGTTGCGCGGGCTCACGGCCAGCGGTGAGCTGCCGGGGCGAGTGCTGGCGCTGGCGATCGCCCTCGAATCGGCGAGCGCCCACCTGCACCGCGAGCTGGGCGCGCTGGTCCCGGCCGTCAGGCAGATCCCGACCGCGCACTTTGCGCTCGCTCGCCGATATGAGCTCTGCTTCGCGGCCGCGGCATGCGTGAGCCTCTGGATCCACAACGCGGACCTCCGGTCTGACACGGCGTGGCTCGAGGGCGCGATGGTCGTCGCCCTGCGCCTGCTCGGTGTGAGCGTCGCGGCCGAGGTCTGTGGTTCGCTCGACGAGCTTGCTCGCCGGGCTTCCGGTCCCGGCGGGGAGACCTCGCTGTCCTTGCTCGGGGGAGAGCTGTGATGGAAACCGCCGCCGAGCGGATGGATCGGCTCGAACGGGCTCTGGGAGACCCGTTCGATCCGCGCGGTCCAGTTGGCTTCGCGGCGGTCGCCGCCGCTGACGAGCGCCGCGAGCCGCTCTCGGGCGCCGCGTGGGTGCTCGCCGAGTTCGGGCTGAACGCGGAGCTCGTCCCGGCCGAACTGGGCGGGCGCCTACGTGATATCGGTGGCCTGCTCGGGATCATGCAGGTGCTCGCGAGACGCGATCCAAGCCTTGCGCTCGCGCACCTTGGGATCCCGTTGGTGGGCGCCGTCGGGCTATGGACCCGCGGCCGCGACGAGCAGCGACGAGCCGCCGCCGATCTGTTGCTGGGAGGCGGTCGGCTCACCGCGGGTTTTAGTTGGGCGGGCTCAGGCCACGAGCTTCCCCGGCTCGAGGTCGCGTCCTCCGTCGCGCTCACCCTCACCGGGCGGTGCGACTTGGTCGCCGATGGCATTGGCGCTAACGCCCTCCTCATGCCGGCCCAGGCCGATCCCGCGAGGCGCGGGCGCACACGGGAATGGCTGCTGGTCGACCTGGCCGGAGCGACGCCGGGCACGGTCGAGCACCTGCCGCGGATCCGAACCGTCGGGCTGACCGGCGTTCGCTTCTCCGGCGTCGAGTTCCACGGCCTCCGGGTGGGTCCCGACAGCATCCTCGAGGACGATTGCTCGGGCGAGGATGCCTCTTTCGACCCGAGCGCGATCGTCCTGCGGACGGTGCTCCCGGCGATTGCCCTCGGCGGCCTCGACACCGCGCTCCGGCTCACGTTCCACCACCTGAGCACGCGCCGCCTGTACGGCGCGGCGGCCGCGGACCTTCCGGCGATCCGGTCCCTGCTCGCGCGGACGTTCGTTGACCTCATGACCTGCGACTGCCTGACGACGACCGCGGCGCGGATGATCTCCCGGTTGCCGGCGCAGGCCGAGCTCTACTCGCTCGCATCGTTCTGCTTGGCAGCCGATGTCGTGCCCATGGCGATGCATCGGCTGTCGGTCGGGCTCGGCGCGCGGTTCTACATCCGCGAAGGCGATTCGGGGATGTTCCAGAAACTGCTCCGTGACCTGAAGCCGCTCGCCCTCGACGCCGCTGCCGCGGCAGCCGCCGGGCTCGCACTGGTGGACGCAACCTCATCCAGCCGCCCCCTACACAACGAGCCGCTCCCGCGCGAGGTGTTTCGCACACTGCCCGGCCGCGAGGCGGACGAGCCGCCGCTGTCGTTCGATCGTCGGCTCAGTGGTGCTGAGCCCTGGCGCGCGGACACGGTGCGGGACGCACTCGCGCATGCAGCCGCGGCACCTGGCCTCCGGGAGCTGACGGCGTTATTCGATCGGCTCGAGCGGGACCGCTCCGAGCTGACCGAGGCGAAGCGTCTGGTGCGCCTGTTCGCCGCTTCGGCGTGCGCCGGGACCTGGTTTCACCACCGCGACGCGGACGACTTCCTTGGAGACCCGGCGTGGCTGCGGGGCGCGGTGGAGACGCTGCTCGAGCCCGGAGGCCTCGGGCACGCGCGGGTCTCGCACGACGTGGAGGCGTCGCTGTACGCGGAGCTACGCCGGCGATGCGAGGAAGGGCGCAGCTTGGGGCTGGCGTCCCGGCAGCTCGCCTACTGTCGATAGCCGTGGGTTCGCGAACCTGACGCCGAGGCGAGTAGCACGAGGCCGCCGGACACGTACAGGTCGCGGCACAGGCCCCTCTGACGCTTGCCCGACGAAGTCTTGGGTACCACCCCGGGCGCCACAACTGCCACCTCGTCCGGAGCCCGCGGTAGGCGGTCCGCCAGCGCGGCGAACACGCTGTTCGCGACGAGGTGCAGAGAATCTCGGTCTGCGGCGCTCTCCACGATCACCACCATGCGCTCGAGGTCGGTGATCGCGAACGCGATGGCGTTGCCCTTCCTCACACCGGGGACCGACTCGGCGACCGCCTCGTAATCCTCGGCGAACAGATTTGCGCCCCCGTGGAAGATGACGTCCTTCACTCGTCCGCCGACGAACAGCTCACCACCCCGCATGAATCCCAGATCGCCAGTGTTGAGCCAACCGTCTCGCAGCGGCTCTCCGACCGGGGTCGGTTCGCGCCAGTACTGGCGCATCACGCCGGGCGACGAGACCCAGATCTCACCCATCGTCATATCGGGTAAAGCGGTCCCGTCGGGGCCCCGAACCTCGCACCTCGCATCCTTGATCGGTCGACCGCATGAGACCACGGCCTTACGGGTTGTTCCGTCTCCGTCTTCGGTCAAGGCTTGTCCCACCGTGAATTGCCGGAGCGGCAGCAATTCGGTCGAGGCCATCTCCTTCGGCGTTACGAGGGTCACCGTCAGGGTCGCCTCGGCCAGGCCATAAACGGGGCTGATCGCAAAGGGGGAAAGGCCAAGCTCGCGACCCGCGCGGTTGAATTCATCTATGACACCCGCCTCGATCGGTTCACCTCCATTGGCTGCCCACCGTAGCGATGACAGTTCGAGTGGGCGGGGATGCGCCCTGAGATCTCGCGCCGCAAGAGCAAAGCCGAACGCTGGTGAGGCGGTTATCGAGCCGCGGTAACGCGCGATCGCGTCCAGCCAAACGCCGGGGCGAGCAAGGAACTCCTGCGTCGGCAGAAACGCTCCACGAGTTCCCGTCCCAACCGCGCCGAGCAGCATGGCGATCAGGCCCATGTCGTGAAATAGGGGAAGCCACGACACGACGAAATCCGTCTCCGGATCGACATCCAGACTCGACACGCTCGCTTCGAGGGCCCAAACGAGCTGTCTGTGGGAGACGGGAACCGCTCGTGAGGCTGAGGTACTCCCCGATGTGAACTGGATCAACGCCAGGTCATCGGGTTCCCGGTCGACACGAAGCTGGCCGCGGCCGCCCCGCATGATGTCCGCGATGCGCATTGGACGTATCGCGCTGCCGGCGATGGGGTCCTCGAACGAGGCCCCGGCACTCAGAAGGACACCCGCGCCCAAGCGCTCTAACCGCGCCGCGATCTGCTCCAGGAAGCTCTCGGCATCGCTCATCCGGCGTGGAAGGGGCTGGACGCTTGGCACCGCACCCGCGTACCAGGCGCCGAACAGCCCAGCCAGCAGCTCGAGTGACGTGGGCCCGACGACACACACCCTGTCACCCGCTTCGACATACTCGGCAAGAACCGCGGCGACCTGCGCAGCGCGTTCGTCGAGCTCAGCGTACGTCCACCAGTTCTCGTTCAGGTGACGATCGATGATCCCGAGCCCGCGGGCCGTGTCCGCCGCAGCCTCGAGGCACCTCGAGATGGTCTCCCCCAGCATCACCCCTGTCACGCTCGCGACCCCCCGGCGTGGACGGGCCAACGCCTAGCGCGTCGGCTGACCACGCTTGGGAACGTTGAGGCTGACCGGAGGACAGTTAACGACGAACCCGCTCGCACCCCATCGTCTGCCGCCGGGGGCCGTCAAATGGCCCATAACTGCCTCCCGCACCACGTCGTCGAAGTTCCCAACTCGGATCGGTATACCGGCAGCGATCGCGCGTCGGGTCCAGCTCGTCAGATGAATGTCCCACAGCGGGCTGTACTGGTACCGCTGTGCCCGGTCGGGCACGACCGCGAGCACGTTGAAGGGCGAGGTCTGGAAGCCGGTCGGCAGTAACGTCAGCAACGTGTTGTTGAGACCCTGCCACTGGTTGTTGGTCAGCGGCGTGGGGCCGTTGGTGAAGTCCGCGAGCGACTCACGGGAGCACGGTCCCCGTCGCCTGTCGGCACAGCCCGCGGACGGCGCGGCGTTCATCGCCGGAGCGTATGTCACGTTCTCGATCGCTGCCGCTCGGGGGTTCGACGCGTCAAACGACACGTAATGGACAGACAGATCATCGAAGCAGCCAAACGTCTCGCTCATGCTGGCCGACGTGGAGCTCGGCGTGATCGCGGAGGTCAACTTCGGGTGCTGTCCGGTCGCATTCGCGATCTGCGGAGCGTCGAGGATCACCGGCTTGCCGCGGAAGGACACCTCGACCAGCGGGCTGTACCCGGGGTCCCCAACCGGCCCCGGTGCCGCGGTGAGCGGTGGATAACCGATCACCGGATCTGGCACGAGTGTGCGCGGCCGGGAAAAATTCACGGTGGCCGGGAAGTTGATCCCGTTACCGTCGAGGATCTCCGACCCAGACTTCTCAACCGCGGACGTCCGCGCGGCCGCCGTCAGCTTCGGCGCGTAGTTGACGCCGAGCGCTCGCGCCGCCCCAAGGCTCGACGCGTCGGTGATCACGTACTCCACCGGCTGGCCCTCACTCGTACCGCGATACAACGGGTAGGTGGCTTGCGTCTGGCGCCTGTTCTCCTTGAAGCTTGTCGGGCCTTGGACATGGCTGGGCCTGAAGAACGAATCCGGCCCGAAGATGATCGCCCGCGCACCGATGGTGTTGACGCACACGGTCGGCGCAGCCGAAGCCGGGCCCGGAATCAACGCCAGCACACCGGTCGCCGCCGCCAACGGCCACGACCAACCTGCCGCACGCGCAATCCACCTACGCACGCACATCTAGCCGCCTCTCCCGTCTGGTAGGGATGCCGCCCGAACGCAGCATTGGCAAGCCCGCCGCTCCCCCCCGGTTCGCAGAAATTGCCCGGATAACCTACACCGTGGGCGACCGCCTCGGTGACTCGAGAGGTTTGGCCCGGCGCGGCATGCGCCGGCGGCCACACTCACCTACGCGGCGGTCACCGACCTCAGCTCTTCGAGCGACTCATCCATCAGTCGCCTGAAAGCCGCCGGATCATCCTGCTCCACCCAGCGGGCGAAGGCCACGTGGAACACCGTCACGCCCGATTGGGCGGCCAGGATCGCCGCGTTCGCCGAGACGCCGCGGTCGCGCAGCGCGGCCCCGATCGCTCCGACGAGATTCTGGAGCTTGATCAGCTCGCGCTCCTGCAGCTCCGGGTTGGCGACGATGATGCCGGCGCGGACCCGGGCGAAGGCATGGCGCTCGACGAACATCTCGGCGACGGGGTCGAGGCCGGCCAGGACCACGGCGAGCGGGCTCGCGTCCCGCGGCGCGGCGGCCATCCCGTCGAGCCAGCGGCGTTCGAGCTCCTGGCTGCCGCTGAACAGCACCTCACGCTTGTCCGAGAAATAGCGGAAGAAGGTCCGCTTGGTCAGCCCGGCCGCCTGCGCGATCTGGGCGACCGTCGTCTCTTCGTACCCCTGCTCGGCGAACAGGGTCATCGCGGCGCTCATCAGGCGGCCTTGGGCATCTGGTTTCCAACGCGACATGCGGTTTGAGCGTAGCTGATGACACCGGGTGTCGTGAACGTGCTATGGTGATGGCACCAAGTGACATCCTCTCTGTATTGGAGTTCCCATGCGCGTATTCGTCACCGGGGCCTCGGGCCACATTGCCTCGGCCGTCGTCCCCGAACTGCTCAACAATGGCCACCAGGTCGTCGGGCTCGCCCGCTCCGACGCTTCGGCTGAGGCCGTCGCGGCCCTGGGTGCCGAGGTTCGCCGCGGCGATCTCGACGACCTCGACGGCCTCAGGCAGGCCGCGTCTGAGGCCGAGGGGGTCATCCATCTCGCCTTCAAGCACGAGGCGCTGCTGACGGGTGACTTCATGGCGGCGGTCAACTCGGACATGCTGGCCACTCGCGCGCTCGGCGAGACCCTGATCGGTACCGACAAGCCGTTCGTGACCACCGGCGGCACCCTGATGCTCGCCATGGCCGGGATCACCGGTCCGGGCGGGCGGGTCGGTACCGAGGACGACCAGGCCGAAGGCGGTCCCCGGACCGACGCGGCGAACTACACACTCGCGCTCGCGAGCCAAGGCGTGCGCTCGTCCGTCGTGCGGCTGTCGCCGATGGTCCACTCAGAGCTCGACCACCACGGCTTCACCCACGCCCTGATCGGCTTTGCCCGCGACAACGGGGTGGCGGCCTACACCGGTGATGGCTCGAACCGATGGCCGGCGGTCAACACACACGACATCGGCGTGCTCTACCGGTTGGCGGTCGAGGAGGCCCCGGCAGGCTCGACGCTCCACGGCGTCGGTGACACGGGCATCCCGCGCAAGGTCATCGCCGAGACCATCGCCGGCAAACTCGGCGTGGAGACCAAGAGCATCACCGACGAGGAGGCGCCGCGGTACCTCGGCTTCCTCGCCGCCTTTGCCGGCCTCGACAACCCCACATCCAACGACAAGACCCGCCATCTGCTGGGCTGGGAGCCGACCCATCCCGGGTGGATCGAGGATGTCCAGAACGGTCACTACTTTGGGTGATCGATAGTCGGGCTCGTCCTGGCGGTGGCGCGGATCGCGCCATCGTCGGGGCGCACACGGCCGCACTTTGCCGCTGACGTCGCGACGCGAACGTATCAATCTCTATTGATGTATCGTCCGGAGCGTGGCCACGGACGCGTCTCGGCCCCAGCCGTCTCCCCCCAGCTTCCTCCGCATGGCGGGCCACCCCATCCGGTGGCGACTGCTGAGCGAGCTGTCCTACAGTGACCGGCGGGTGGGTGAGCTGTGCGCACGCCTGGGGCTGCCGCAGAGTCTCGTCTCCTACCACCTGGGCCGCCTCCGGACCGAGCGCGTGGTGTCGCGCCGGCGCAGCGCGGCGGATGGCCGGGACTCCTACTACGTGCTCGACCTCGCTCGCTGCGGCGAGCTGTTGGCCAGCGCAGGCAACGCGCTTCACCCTGGGCTGCGGCTGGCGCCCGGCGCGCCCGCGCGGCGAACCCGTATCCGCCACCGGTCCCGCACCCGGGTGCTGTTCTTGTGCACCGGCAACAGCGCCCGCTCGCAGATCGCCGAGGCGCTGACCGAGCGGCTCAGCGGTGGCGCGGTCGAAGCATTCAGCGCCGGCAGCCATCCCAAGCCGGTTCACCCCAACGCGGTCCGCGTACTGAGCAGGCGCGGGATCGACATCACCGGACGCCGCTCGAAGCACCTGGACGAGTTCGCGGACGTGCGCTTCGACTACGTCGTCAGCCTGTGCGACCGCGTCCGCGAGGTCTGCCCGGAGTTCCCCGGCCGCCCGGACCTGATCCACTGGAGCGTCCCGGACCCCGGCCGCGAGGGAAACACCAACCGCGAGACCTACCCGGCGTTCGAGCGCACCGCGGGTGAGCTCGCGACCCGCGTCGCCTTTCTGCTCGAGCGGATCGAACACACGCAGAGCTGATGAACATCTCCCGCGAGCGAGCCGACGCGCCGGCGCAGCGCGTGCCGCTCGGGACAGTGGCCCGAGAATGGACTCGCATCGGACTCACGGGATTCGGCGGCCCGCCCGCCCACATCGCGCTGCTGCGCACGCTGATGGTGGACCGAAAGGGTTGGATGGACGCACGTGAGTTCCAGGACGCCAACGCGGCGTGCGGACTCCTCCCCGGCCCGGCGTCCACGCAGCTGTCGATCTTCTGCGCCTACCGCGTCGCCGGCCCGCCCGGCGCAATCGTCGGCGGCATCGGCTTCATCCTTCCGGCGGTCATCATCATCCTGCTGCTGTCGGTGCTGTTCCTCGCGAGCAATCCACCCCTGTGGGTGCGCGGGGCCGGCGCCGGCGCCGGCGCGGCCGTCGCCGCGGTGGCGGTTCAGGCCGCGCGCGGGCTGATCGGCCCCAGCTACGAACACGTTCGCGGAAATCGCGCCCGGACCGCCCGCTGGATCGCCTATCTCGCGGTTGGGGTCGCCGCCGCAGCGGTGCTCGGCGCGTATCTGGTGCTCGCGCTGCTCGCGTGCGGGCTGACCGAGGTCCTCATCCTCCACCGGCCGACCGCCGTGAGCTCGTTTGGCCTGCTCATACCGGCCTCGGTCTCGACCGGCGGCATCGGCGCACTGGCGTGGACCGCGTTCAAGGTCGGCGCGCTCTCATTCGGCGGGGGGTTCGTGATCATCCCCCTGATGCAGGGGGACGCCGTCAACGCCTACCACTGGATGACCAACGCCGAGTTTCTGAACGCGGTCGCGCTCGGTCAAGTCACCCCCGGCCCGGTCGTCGCGACGGTCGCTGCCGTCGGATACGCGGCTCACGGCATCGCGGGCGGACTGCTCGCCGCGCTCGTGGCGTTCACCCCGTCGTTCTCGTTCATCCTCCTCGGGGGCGGCCGGTTCGAGCAGCTCCGCAGCAACCAGGGCGCTCGTGCGTTCCTGGACGGGGCCGGACCGGCCGCGATCGGCGCGATCCTGGGCGCCGCGATCGTGCTCGCCGGGGTGCTCCAGGAGGCGTGGCAGTTCGCGATCCTGGCCGGCGCCGCCGTCACGCTTTTGATCCTCAGGCGCGGAGTGGTCGAGACGCTGGTCGCGGCCGGCGCACTCGGCGTGCTGGCGGCGCTCGCCGGCGCGCCGCTCCCGCACTGAAGGCGCCGGCGCGGCTCAGAGAGCCGCCACGTGGTGGACTTCCTCCATATACCGTCCGGCAGACGCCGACGCCTGCTCCGGTGCGCTCCCGGACTGGCGGGCGTCCATGTAGGCCGCGTACCAGTCCCACCAGTTGTGCGGCGCGTGGCTCTTCTCGTACGGATCGTGATGCTCGGCCGTTTCGTGCAACAGGTCCGCCAGCGATGCGATATCCATCTCAGTCCTCCCACACTCGGCCCGGAAGCCGCGTCGTGATCTCCTGAAGCAGCCAGCCGTTGCCGTCCGGGTCTTTGAACGAAGCGTACGTCTGGTACGAGCGACCTTCCGGGTCCGGCCCCGGGACCTGTCCGCCGGCGAGATGGAACAGACCGCTGACCTCGACGCCGCGGCTGATCAGGTCGGCCCGCGCTGCGTCGATGTCCTCGACCACGAGCAGCATCCGCTGAGCCGATCCGGGCTCGGCCGTGGTCAGGCCCTTTCCGAACGAGATCGAGCACTGCGAATGGGTGGGCGTGACCTGGACCACCCGGAAGTTCTCGCCGCGCACGATGTCAGCGTCCAGACGCCAACCGAGACTCTGGTAGAAGCCCTTCGCCCGGTCGACGTCGGACACGGGCAGCGTCACTACCTCGAGCCCCATGTCGATCGTTCCCGGTTTCGCCGCGTCCGTCGCGGCCGCTCTGCCTGCGTCGCCGCTGCTCATGCTCACCTCCGAGTCCGGTTGGCGTCGCCAGCCTATCCCTTGACGATCACCTCACGCCAATGCGACGATCGCCCGCATGTCCGCGGTGACCGACGAGTTCATCGTCGCGGCGTCCGCCCCTCGCTCCGCGCATCCGACGGGAACTCTGGACGACGCGGACGCGATCCTCGCCTCGCACCCCGAGGTCGCGGCCGCCGACATCTACACGGTCGCGATCCTGGGCGACCACGTGAGCGTGCAGCGACTGCTCGCGCACGAGCGCGAGCTCGCCACCGCCAAGGGTGGACCGTACGACTGGGACGCGCTCACGTACCTGTGCTTCTCGCGGTATCTGCGACTGCGCCCCTCCGACGGGTTCGTGCGTGCCGCGGAGGCGCTGCTCGACGCCGGCACGGATCCCAACACCGGCTTCTACGAGCCCGACCATCAGCCGGAGCCGACCTTCGAGAGCGCGCTGTACGGCGCCGCCGGGGTCGCGCACCACGGCGGTTTGACGCGACTGCTGCTCGCGCGAGGCGCCGACCCGAACCTGGGCGGCGAGGTCGGCTACCACGCGCCCGAGGGCTTCGACAACGAGGCGATGCAGGCGATCGTCGAGAGCGGGCGCCTGGACGCCGGCGGGTTGACGACGATGCTCCATCGCAAGCTCGACTGGACCGACCTCGACGGCGTGCGCTGGCTGCTCGCCCACGGCGTCGACCCGAACGCCCTCAGCGTGTGGGGCGATCGCGCGCTGCACCACTCGCTCGCCCGGGGCAACGCGCTGCCACTGCTCGAGACGCTGGTGCACTACGGCGCGGATCCGTCCTTGACCGCGCCCAATCACGCCGGCCGGAGCGCGACGGTGCTGGCGGCCCGCATGGGGCGAGCCGACGCACTCGAGCTGTTCACCCGCGGTGGGTCGGAACTCGACCTCCACGGGGACGACGCGTTCTTCGCCGCGTTGGCCCGCGCCGATCGAAACGAGTTGGAAGCGTTCACGGCTGCCGGGCCCGGGATGGTCGAGCGGCTGACCTCCGAGGGTCCGGAAACGGTCGCGACGCTCGCCGGCGCGGGCAACACGTCGGCGGTCGCACTGGCTCTCGACCTGGGCTTCCCCCTCGCGGGAGATGCGCTGGCCATCGCGGTGTGGCGCGAGCGGACCGACACCGTCCGCCTCCTGCTCGCGCGCGGGGCGCCGGTCTCCGATCACGAACTGTCGCTGGCGGAGCGCGCGCTCACCGAGGGGTCGGACTGGACCCCGCACCACTCGCGGGAGATCCTCGAGATGCTCCAGGGCTCGCGGCCCCCATCGTGAGGCCGGCGCGCGCCCCGGCGAAGCTGGTGGCGCTGCTGTTGGTGTCGTTCGCCGCGATCCTCGCTTGCGCGATCGTCGCCGGTGAGTTGCTGGAACGCGTCGAGCGCCCGGACGGATCCACCGCGTTCGACAGCTCGATCACCTCGTGGGTGGTCGCCCACCGGACGGAGGGACTGACCACTCTCGCGCACGCCCTCTCGACGATCGGAAGCCAGGTCGTGCTGACGCCCGTCGCGATCGTCGCCGGCGCCGTGCTCCTGGCGAAGCGGCATTTCGTCCTGGCCGGCCTGCTCATCGCCGGGTGGGGAGGCGGGATCCTCCTGTACACGCTGACCAAGCTGTTCGTCCAGCGGCAGCGTCCTCCCGTGGACATCTGGCTCACCAACGTGGGCAAGACGACGTCGTTCCCGTCGGGGCACGCGACGCAGTCGCTCTCGGCCTTCCTCGCCCTGGCGCTGGTTGGCGCCGCGTCGCTGTCGAAGTCGCGACTACCCGCGATCGTGACGGCGCTCGTTCTCGCCGCCGGCGTCGGGTGGTCGCGGGTCTACCTGGGGGTTCACTGGACGACCGACGTGTTCGCCGGTTGGGTGATCGCGGCGGCCTGGACCGCCGCGATCGTCTGGCTCGCCGCGACCGCCCGCCGTCAGTACGCCCCGCCCGACGAGCTCGCCCCGTTCGGCACCGAGCACGGCGACGAATACGGGGCGTAGTGCGCGCACACCGCGAGTGGGCTCTGGAACAGGCCGACCGACGGCAGCGCCTGCCCGGTGAACGAGAACAGGGTGAGGTTGTCGTTCGGCGTGCCCGCGCCGGGCTCCCAACCCACGCCCGGGATCCACTCCGGCTCCCAGTAGAACAGGCCGATGCCCTGGTGGTTCGGGACCTGAGCAAGGATCGACAGCAGGTCGTTGTAGAACGACAGCTGCCCGCCGGGACTCGCCGGATACCCGCCCGACACCTGGCTGGCCTGCCACACGAAGTTGCCGGTCGAGTCGCCGCCGGCCAGGGTCCACGGGTACTGGGACTCGGCGATCACGATCGGCTTGCCGAACTGACCCGCCAGCTCATCGACGTTGGCGCGCATCTGTGTCAGCGTGCCGTGGAAGAACGGGTAGTAGGACAGGCCGATCACGTCGAACGGAACGTGGCGGGTCACCAGGTTGTTGTAGAAGGTCACGCTGTCGGCGTTGTCGCCGCCCTGGTCGAAGTGCAGCATGACCAGCAGCTGGTGACGGCGTGGGTTGCCGGCGCGCGCGCCCGCCACGCCCGCTTTGAGCAACGTGGCGAGGTTGTCCCAGCCGGTGTTGGCCGTCCAGTCGACCTGGCCCACGGGCCACAGCATGCCGTTGCGGATCTCGTTGCCGATCGAGACCATGTCGACTGGGGTGTGCTGCGCGGCGAAGGCGCTGATCACCTGCTGGGTGTAACTCTGGACGGTCTGGCTCAGCTGCATCAGGTCCTGTCCCTGCCACGCCGCCGGTATGTCCTGGTGCTGGGGGTCGGCCCAGAAGTCCGAGTAGTGGATGTCGAGATACAGCTTGTCGCCGGCCGCTTCGATCCGCTTGGCCATCCGCAGGTCGCTGGCCAGGTTGCTGTAACCCGGCGGCGGGTTGACCCACAGCCGCAGACGCACGTAGTTGAGCCCATGCCGGTTCAGGATCGACAGGGCGGAGCCGCGAACGCCGTCGTCGGTGAAGTGGGCGCCGGCCGTCTCCTCCTGCGCCTCGAACGAGAGATCGGCGCCGCGGTCGGGAATCGTGGCGGCCGGGACGCGCTCGAACAGGCGCAGCTCGTCGATGCACGGCGGCGTGCCGTCGTTGTCGGTGACGTCGATTTTCACGTAACGGGCGTCCAGCGCGCCCGCGCGCTCGGGCCAGTACACCGGCTCTCCCGCCGGCACCGACTGCTGCTGACCACCCGGAACCGGCTGCCAGGCGCCGTTCGTCGTCGCGTAGCTCAGGTCGACCAGCGCGGTCGTGCTCGTCGCGCCGAGGGTGACGCCGACGCCGCTCAGCCGGCGCACCTGACCCAGGTCGACGGTCAGGCTCCCGGTCCACTGGCTGGAGCACCACTGCGTGGTCGCGTCGCCGTCGATCGCGTTCGCGGGCGGCGATCCCGTCGCCGCGGTCGTGGCGGTGGCGGTGCCGGTCAGGGCCTCGTTGAGCGCCATGCTCGGCGACGTCGCACCGTGCGCGAACGAATTCCCGGCCGTGACCGGCAGCGCGTGCGCGGCGAGGGCCATCCCGGCCATCCCTGGCGATGCCGCACGCCGCCCGAGCGCGGGCGCCGCGAAGGTCAGCGCACCCCCGAGCGCCACCAGCGAAGTCCAGGCTGCCACGCGCGCCACGCGGCGCGAACCGGTCCGGAACCGTCCACCCATCGAACTCCCCTCCTGATCAGCTTTGTGAGCGCTAACACCGACGGGCGCACAGGCTATCGCCGCGACGGCGCCGCTGCGCTGCCTCCCGCGGGGATCCGCCTGCGCGGACGGTCAGCAACCCGCCGGCTGGCGTAGAGACTCCACGCGCGGGTAGAGTCTGCCGATGCGGGCCGGCCTGCCGATGCGGGCCGCCGAGGTGGCGGAGTAACCCGGCCACCGCCCGCGCCCCGGGCCGGGGGGTCATCGGGCTCACAGAAGTGAAAGGAGAGTCATGCGCGTACGTAGCGCGGCGATGCTGGCCGCATCCGTCGCAGTAACCGGAGCGGTGGCGAGTGCCGCCAGCGCAGCCGGTGCACCGCCCCTTCCGAAGGGGGTCGGCGGCGCCAAGGTAAGCCTGTTCGCCAGCGGCCTTCACACCCCCACGTCGTTCGCCTTCGGCGGTGGGAACGTGTTCGAGGGCGATGGCGGGGTCGAGTCGAAGACCGCACCCCCCAACGGCGGGGTGTTCGTGCTCAAGGGCGGAAAGGGAGTCGCGATCCCGGGCTCACCGCAGTTCGTGGCCGGGCTCGCCTGGCACCAGGGGGCCCTGTACGTCAGCGGCGGCTCGCTGACGGGCCCGCACTCCGCGAAGTGGCAGCTGTTCAAGTGGAGCGGGTGGAACGGCACGACGTTCACCAAGCGCCAGGCGATCTACACCGCGCCCAAGAAGTTCGATGGCTTCAACGGCATCGCCTTCGGCGGCGACGGACGGCTGTACGTGGGCGTTGACGTCGGGCTCACCGACGGCAACGATCACGGCCCGGCCAAAACGCCGTATGTCTACGACATCCTGTCGTTGAAGCCCAACGGCAAAGACCTCAAGGTGTTCGCCACCGGGATCCGTCAGCCCTGGCAGATGGCGTTCCCGGCCGGGTCCTCGTCGCCGTTCGTGTCCGACCTGGGCCAGGACAGCGGGGCCAAGAACCCGCAGGACTTCGTGCTGCGCGTTCATCAGGGGGACAACTACGGGTTCCCCGGCTGCAACCAGACCAGCCCCAGCACCTGCACGGGCTTCGCGAAGCCGTTCCAGCAGTTCGGCCCGCACACCGACATCATGGGCATGACGATCATCGGCCAGCGGCTGTACATGACGTCGTTCCTGGGCATGGGCGGCAAGGGCCCCGGGGGTGAGGTCGTCTCGATGCCGCTCGGCGGCGGCCCGCTCAAGCCGGTGGTGAAGGGCTTCGTCGCCCCGACCGTCGGTCTCGGCGTGCACGGCGGCTCGCTGTACGTCGGCGAGGTCGGCGCCGGCCTGGTGTTCAAGGTCACCCGGTAGATACGACATTGCATCCCGGCGCCTGCCTCAGGCGCCGGGATGTGCAGACTTTCTTCCGCACTTGGGACTGACGATGGGGTTCAATGTGCGTCATCGTCAAACATGAGGCAAGGAGCGGTAGATGGCGATAGCCGCACGGACGCGCGAAGGCTCTTCGTTCACGCTTCTAGGCGACGAACGGCTGGCGCGATTGGCCGCGGCCGGCCACGAGCGGGCGTTCGCGGTCGTCTATCAGCGCTACCACCAGCCGTTGTATCGGTACTGCCGCTCGATCCTCCGCAACGACGCCGATGCGCAGGACGCGCTGCAGTCGACGTTCGCGGCGGCGTTCGCGGCCCTCGGGCGGGAGCAGCGCGACGCGCCGATACGTCCGTGGCTGTTCCGCATCGCCTACAACGAGGCCGTCTCGGCCCTCCGGCGCCGCCGGCCCACGGCCGAGCTGTCCGCCGCGTCGGGCGCCTGCACCACGTCGACCGAGGACCGAGTGGCCGAGCGCGCCGAGCTGCGGATGCTGCTGCGCGATCTGCACAAGCTGTCCGAGCGGCAGCGCTCGGCGCTCGTGATGCGCGAGCTGAGTGGCCTCTCGCACGAGGAAATCGCGATCGCGCTCGGTACGTCAGTCGGGACCGCCAAGCAGACCATCTACGAGGCGCGCCGTTCCCTGTTCGAGTTCGCGGAGGGTCGCGAGATGCCCTGCGATGAGATCCGCCGAACCATATCCGACGCCGACGGGCGGGCCCTGCGCGGCCGCCGCGTACGCGCCCACCTGCGCGAATGCGAGGCCTGCGCCGAGTTCGCGGCGGCGATCTCCGAGCGCAGAGCGGAGCTCCGCGCGCTCGCGCCGGCGCTGCCCACCGCGGCGGCGGCCGGACTGCTCGAGCACATCGTCGGGGCCGGGTCGGGCCACGGCGCGGGCGCCGGCCTCGTCGGGCTTGCCACCGCCACCGCCGGCAAGACGGCGGCCGCGGCGCTGACGACGAACGCCCTCGCTGGGATGGCAGTCGTGGCCGGCGCGACTGTGGGGGTCGGCGCGCTCGTCCAGGCCACCGATCATGGCCACGCGTCGCGCAGGATGGCGCCCGCAGCACGCGCGGGGCCCGCGCTACCCACAGTACGCGTGGCCCCAGTGCGCAGATCCCCGGCGGCCGCGCCGCCGGCCCGAAGGCCGGTGCCGGTCAGACGGCCCATGACCGCGGGCCGCGGCGTCCAGCAGACGGTCGAATCCTCCGGACGTGGGATTCGTGCGGTGCGGTCGGCGACCCCGACTCGAGCGCACCCGGGGCCCTGGTCGGGAGCACCCGCCACCACGACGCTCGGCGCCACCCCGACTACCCCCCCATCCGGCCAGACCACCACACCGGCGTCCCGAGCGCCGGCCACCACACCCCCGGCCGACACACGGACGGGCCAGGCCCAGACGTCACCGAGTCAGGCGAAGACACCCCCCGGCCAGGCCAAGAAGGACACCGGCCAAGACATGACGCCACCGGGCCAGGCCAAGAAACCCGCTGGCCAGAGCACCACCGCGGCGGCCGCAGCGCCGCTGACCACCGCCCCGGTCGACACGCCACCGGGCCAGGCGAAGACACCGCCCGGCCAGGCCAAGAAATCCGCTGGCCAGAGCACGACGCCGGCGGCCGCAGCGCCGGCGACCACTGACCCGGGCGCCACGCCACCGGGCCAGGCGAAGACACCGCCCGGCCAGGCCAAGAAATCGGCCGTTCCCTAATAGTTCCTGACTTTCGCTCCTCGCGCGCGTAGACGCTCAGACGACACGCCATCCGCGCGAGGTGGGACCGACCCTGGGACCTGGCAACGGGGCCTTGCGCGGTGGCGCACCCAATTGCAGGAGGAACCATGGCCAATCCGCTGGTCGGGGCTGGCAGCGGTCAACGAAAACCAGGTGTGAGATGACCGCCGAGGCAGCGGCGGCGCTGCTGGGGACGAGCATCACGAATCTCAAGGTGTGGGAGGAGCGATTCGGCTACCCGGTGCTGGAGCGCGCCGCGGATGGCCAACGGCTGTACCCGGACGAGGTGATGCTCGCGCTGCACGATGCGCTGAGCCGCAAGCTGTCGATCGCGTCGGCCATCACCGAAGCCCGCCGGGCTGGACGGCACCCAGCGCGGAGGTGCTGACCGGGCGGATGGCGCGGCCGGCGGGGTGTCGTATGCCCGCCGACCGCCCGCCGCCGCCGGGCAATCGTTTGGGAGGTAACTTCAGGATGGACGCAGTTACCTCCCGAGCCGCCAGGGCAGACCGCCCTGCACGGGTTCTACTTTCGCCGGTCGACCGCGCGCTCCAGCTGCGCCTTGTTCATGTTCGAGCGCCCCTCGATGCCCAGTCGCTTGGCCTCGTTGTAAAGCTGGTCACGCGTTCGGCCCTTCTCGCGGTTCGTGCCCGACCGCTGACCGCCACGCCGCGACGACGACATGTCGTTGATCGACGTGCGGGAGCGTTGCGTCGACTCGCCGGAACGGGCGCGCTCCTTGTTCACGGTCCGCGCGGCGATCTCCTCGGCGCGGGCCTCGCTCGCGCCCTGGCGTCGCTCGCTGTCCTTGATGTGCTCGTACTGACGGGCTCGCTTGGTGCCCTTCTGCACTCCCCGGGGTGGCATGGTCGGTCCTCCTGGTGGTTGTCGGTCGCCACTTCCCCTACCCCTGAGACGGCGCTCAGAACCGGTGCCGCGCGAGGCGCAAACCGCCGTGCGCCGGACCGTCCTCGGCCAGGGCGGTTGTGGCCGGAACCATCTCGCTGGTGACCAGCCCGGCCCGGTCGGTGAGCTCGTCGACGATGCCGAACGCCTCCGCGATCCGGTCGGGCCGGTCGACCACGATGGTCACGATCGGCACGCGACGTCGCAGCTGGAGCAGCCGGTCGCCATGCGGCGGATGGTCTCCGTGGAAGCCCCAGATCCCGCGCAGCGACGTGGCACCCGCGGTCCCGCTCTCACGCAGCCGGCGGACCAGAGCCTGGTGCAGCGGGCTGCGACCGTGACGTGCCTGCTCGGAGGTGTAGACCATCAGCTTCTGCCACAGCGCGAGGCCGCGCTCGTCGGTGGCCGGCAGCTCACGGGGGCGCGCCAGGAGCTCGCCGTCGCGCTTGCACACCCGGACGCGTTCGAGTGTCAGCAGAGGACGGCGCAGGAGCGCGCCGAGCTCGGGGAGCACGCGCGCGATCTCCCCGCCCGACCCGACCGCGATGATCATGACCGGAACGCCGGCGTTGCGACCGAAGAAGCTCGCGCGCTCGCGCACGCCGTGCGCGGTTCCGTCGACCCCGAGCAGCACGGTAGCGCCCGCGACGCCTCGCCGGCGCAGCAGATCGCATACCGCGACGTACGCGGGGACGCCGTAGGCCCGCTCGCCCCGCCCCACGTAGATCGTGAGCTTGGTCGCTTCGTGGAGATCTTCGGGCAGCGTCGTGGGCAGAATCTCACCCGTCAGCATCCGCGCCCGCTCGAGCGTGATCAGCCCGCCGCGTTTGATCGCGATCACCTCATCGAGCAGCGCCTCGATCCGCGCCCGCGTGTCGACCGCCACCGACACGAGCGGCAGGTCCTCGGACAACGTCAGCAGGCGGTCGGTGCGCAGGCGGTGTTTGCGACCGAACCCCTGGACGCCCCGCAGCATCACGCTCGCCTCGACCTCACGTCGGCCGTAGAGATCGAGCAGCGCGTCGGCCACGAACCGGTCCTCGGTGCGGTGGCGCTCGCCGAAGTACGTGGTCAGCTTCAGGCAGTCCTCGTTCACAGATGCCCTCCCAGCAGACGGCCGAGCGCGGCGGCGCCCAGCCCGACGGCCACGCTGATCACGACGTTCCCCGCCGCCCCGAAGAACTCCCCCTCCTCGGACAGTCGCTGGGTCTCGAACATCCAGGTCGAGAACGTCGTATACGACCCGAGCGTCGCGGTCCCGGCCAGCAGGAGCCGATTGCCACCGAACCCGAGCCCGATCAACAGGCCGAACACCAACGCGCCCGAGACGTTGACCATGAACGTTCCGAACGGAACATCCCGCCCGACTCGTCTGGAAATGACACCGTCCACGAAGAACCGCAGCAACGCCCCGACCGCCCCGAGACAGCCTACGGCAACCCAGACCAGCGCGCTCATGCCACGGTCCTCGTCCGGCGTGCCAACGACGTGCCCAACTGGATGGCGGCGTAGCCGAGGACGAGGCTCGACGCCGTGTATCCCACGGCCAGGCCGTACCGGTGCGCGTCGAGCATGGCCAGCAGTTCGACCTGCATCGTCGAGAAGGTGGTGAACGCGCCGCAGAAGCCGGTGCCCAGCAGTGGCCGCCGGTACGCGGACAGCGGCAGTCGCTCCTGCAGCCGAGTGATGAAGTAGCCGAGCAACAGCGCCCCGAGCACGTTCACTGCAAACGTGATCCAGGGCCAGCCGGGAGCCGTCCCGGCGCCGGTCTGGATCAGCCCCACTCGCGCCAGCGCGCCGACGGCGCCGCCGGCACAGATCGCGGCAAGCTCACGTGTATCGGGGGGTGTTCGAATCGGTGCTGACCTCCACGAGCCGGGGGCTTGTATGGGTAGAGGCCATCAGCGACTCAGGTCGCGCTCGGAGCGAGCCTCATCGCTCGCGCCCGAGGATACCTGGCAAGACGTCGCGGGGCGCCCCCCGGGCTCCGAGGCCTCTCCTGCTCGGACCGGTCGGGGTGTTCAGCGGCGTCGTGGCCGTCGCGGCGTGGTCGACCGCGCTCGCCGCCATCGCCGCGCCGGCCGTCTCGTCGGCGGCGCCGCCGGAGTCGCTGCTCGGCGGGTTCAGCGGGGTCGCCCTCGCGGGCATCGCCGTCGGCGGCGTTCTGCTCGCGGTGCTGGCGGCCGCGCTCACCCACGGGCTCGCGCTGGGGTGCACCGCGATCGGCCGCCGGCTTCTGGCCCCCGACGAGCGGGCGCTCCTCGCAGCGCGGGTCAGCGCGCTCGAGGCCACGGGCGCCGCGGCGGTCGAGTCGGCGGACGCCCGGCTGCGCCGGCTCGAGCGCGACCTTCACGACGGGGCACAGCACCGCCTCGCGTACATCGCGATGGAGCTCGACCGGGCGCGGGCGCGGCTCGCCACCGACCCCGACGGGGCGTCCGAGCTGCTCACCCGCGCGCACGAGGAATCGAAGCGCGCAATGGGCGAGCTGCGCGACCTCGTGCGCGGCATCCACCCCTCGGTGCTGACCGACCGCGGCCTCGACGCCGCGGTGTCCGGACTGGCCGAGCGCTGCCGGGTGCCGGTCGACGTCGATGTCGCGCTGGACAAGCGCCCGCCCGGCGCGGTGGAGACCGCCGCCTACTACGTCGTCGCCGAGGCGCTAACCAACGTCGGCAAGCATGCTGGCGCGACCGGCGCCATCGTCGACATGCGGCGGGCGGGTGACCAGCTCACGATCGAGGTGCGCGACGACGGCCACGGTGGCGCGGAGCGCACGCCGGGATCGGGGCTCGACGGCCTGGCCCAACGGGTCGAGGCGCTCGACGGCGCGCTGTCGATCGAGAGCCCGCCGGGAGGACCGACCGTCATCCGAGCGGAGCTGCCATGGAAGCTCTAGCCGCTCCCGCTCCCCCGCGCCGCTCGGTCGGCCGGGTCGTGCTCATCGTGCTCGGTTCGATCGTGACCGCGGGCGTGATCGGGATCGTGGCGTTCCTGCTGCTCGACGTCGCCGCGCGGCACTCCTTCCAGACGAGCGCCGCGTTTACCAACGTCCGCACACTCACCGTGCACAGCGGGGCCGGTGACGTGACCCTGAAAACGGCTCCCGCCGGCTCCGCGCTGGTCGTCAAAGCGCAGGAGACCGAGGGCCTGTTCAAGCCGAGGCTCCGGTCGCGGTTCGCCGCGGGTGGGGGTGGCGCGCTGAGTCTGACCGCGAGCTGTCCCGGGCAGCTGGAGTGCTCGGTGCATTACGACCTGGCGGTTCCGCCCGATGTCGCGATCAAGGTGAGCTCGGGCTTCGGCGACATCAGCGCGGCGGGCCTCACCAGCGCATCGTCGATCCAGCTCGGCACGACGGCGGGCGACCTCCACGCCAGCCGGTTGGCTGCTCCGTCGGTCAAGCTGTCGACCGGGGTCGGCGGTCTGACGGCCTCGCTGGCGCGACCGGCGCGCATCCTGACCGCCAGCACCGTGGCCGGCGGGATGACCCTCACCGTGCCGGACACGACCTACGTCGTCCACGCCAACTCGGGCGTCGGGCACGTCTCGGACTCGGCGGTTCTCCTCGACGCCGCCTCGCCCCGCACGATCGACGCCACGTCGTCGCTCGGCAACATCACGATCACCCCGCGATAGAACTTCTTGATGGCTCCGGCCCCCGAAACGATCGTCGACGCCGGCGGGCGCGACCTTCGCGTGTCTAACCCCGATCGCGTGATCTTCCCGGCCACCGACCGCACCGCGCCGGTGACCAAGCTCGACATCGTGAGCTACTACCTCGCGGTCGGCGACGGCATCATGCGCGCGCTCGATCGGCGGCCGACCACGCTCGAGCGCTGGCCCAAGGGCGTCTATCCGGGCATGGTCCTGTCGACCCGAGACGGGCGCCAGGGCGACGCCTTCTACCAGAAGCGCGTGCCCAAGGGGGCTCCCGAGTACGTGCAGACGGCGCGGATCGAGTTCCCCTCCGGGCGCCACGCCGACGAGGTCTGCCCCACCGAGCTCGCGGTGGTCGGGTGGGCGGCGCAGATGGGCACGATCACCTTCCATCCTTGGCCGGTCCGAGCCACCGACGTCGACCATCCCGACGAGCTCCGCCTCGACCTCGACCCCCAACCGGGCACCGACTACGCCGACGCCGCGCGTGTCGCCCGTGACGCCCGCGCGCTGTTGGAGGAGCTGGGGTTCGTCGGGTTTCCGAAGACCTCCGGAGGGCGCGGAATCCACATCTACGTGCGGATCGAGCCACGCTGGACCTTCACCGACGTCCGCCACGCGGCGATCGCGTTCGGGCGCGAGCTCGAGCGCCGCCTGCCCGACCACGTGACGACCAACTGGTGGAAGGAGGAGCGCGGCGAGCGGATCTTCATCGATTACAACCAAAACGCCCGGGACCGCACGATCGCCTCGGCCTACAGCATCCGGCCCAAGCCGGGCGCGACGGTGTCCGCGCCGATGGCCTGGGACGAGCTCGCCGAGGTCGCGCCGGAGGATTTCACCGTGGCGACGATGCCGGCCCGCTTCGCCGAGATCGGGGACCGCCACGCCGCGATCGACCAGCGCGCGTTTTCCCTCCAGCCGCTGCTGGACCTGTACGAGTCCGACCTCGCGCGAGGGCAGGGGGACATGCCCTATCCGCCCGACTATCCGAAGATGCCCGGCGAGCCGAAGCGCGTGCAGCCATCGCGCGACCGGGATCGCCCCCGCCCGTGAGCCGCTACGCCTGCGGCAGCTTCTTCGCGCCGCGCTTGATCACCGGGTTGGACGGCGGCGGTACGACCGGTCCGATATCGCCGTCGGGTGCCTCATCGAGGTCGACGATCACCGGCGCGTGATCGCTCGGGCCGGTGCCCTTGCGGGCCTGGCGATCCACCCACGCAGCCTTGACCCGCTCGGCCACGTCGCCGCCGGCAAGCACCAGGTCGATCCGCATCCCCAGGTCCTGGTGGAACATCCCGGCGCGGTAGTCCCAGTACGTGAAGACGCGCTTGTCCGGCCAGTGATCGCGCACGACGTCATGCAGGCCGACGGCCTCGAGCTCGGCGAGCGTAGCCCGCTCGGGTGCCGTGACGTGCGTCTGCCCGACATACGCGTCGGGGTCGAACACATCCTCGTCGGTCGGCGCGATGTTCATGTCGCCGCACACGACCGTGTCCTTCGCGCCGGCGGCCACCATCTCCCGCAGCGACGCGAGCCAGGCAAGCTTGTACTGATAGTGCTCGGAACCGGGGGTGCGACCGTTGGGCACGTACACCGACACGACCCGGATGCCGTCGCACGTCGCCGACACGGCGCGCGCCTCGGGATTCGGGAAGCCAGGCGCTCCTTCGATCCCGGCAACGACGTCGTCGAGCCCGACCCGGGACAGGATCGCCACGCCGTTCCACGCCGCCTCCCCGTGCGCTGCGGCCTCGTAGCCGCGCTTGGACAGCTCGTCGCCGAGGAGCTCGGTGAAGGCGTCGTCGGCCAGCTTGGTCTCCTGGAGGCACACCACATCGGGCCGGCGCTGGTCGAGCCAGGGCAACAGCCGGGGCAACCGCTGCTTGAGCGAGTTGACATTCCAGGTCGCGATCCGCATCCCTGGCGTAAGGTAGCGGCCGCCTAAGCGCGCCGGCCGGTCACGAGCACGGCAAGCTCGCTCGAATTGACCACGCCGCCGGCCCGCTCGACGACGGCCCGGTTCTCGGCCTCGAGCACGGTTCGTTGATGGGCCTCCAGGCGCCGGTAGAGCGAGGTCGTCCGCAGGTACGCGTTCAGCTGATCGCCGGTCTGCTCGGTCTGCACGCGCACCGCAGTGACGCGAACGTCGTCGAACCGGCGCGCCGCCTCCGGGACCGTCAGCTCGTGCCGACCGATCCACGACCACACGGCGGAGATGTTGTCGGCGCGGGCGGCCGCCCCGTTCAGGATCGTGTCCTCGTCGCGGAGCTCGGGCCACCGCGCGCCGATCTCCGGCGCCACCTTCGTCAGCGCCGCGTGGAGCGCCCGCCAGTCCTCGACGGTGCTCGCGTCCCACACCTCGCAGTGCTGGAGCAGCGCCAGCATGCCGCCCCGGGGCCAGCAGTCCCGCGGCGCGCGCCCACCCCACCTCGGGCTCGACCCAATGAAACGCCGTGGCCGAGAACACCGCGGCGAACGCGTCCGCGGGCAGCGCCACGTCCTCGAAGCGTCCCTGATGAAACCGCACCGCTCCGCCCTCCCCCACTCTCCGTCGCGCCAGCCGGATCATGTTCGAGCCGGGGTCGACCGCGTCCACCCGCAGTCCGCGGCTGAGCAGCCCGGCCGTCAGCAGGCCGGTCCCGCAGCCGACCTCAACGACCGCGTCGCCGACCCGCAGTCCACCGCGCTCGCAGGCGGCATCGATCAGCCGGTCCGGATAGCCGCGGCGCTCGCGGTCGTACTCCTCGGCGACGTCATCGAAGACCTGCGCATATCGGCGCCGCAGCTCGCCGTCGTCGATCCCGTGAGCGTGCGACACGAACGAGCTTATGCGCGCGGTGGGTCTATGAGTGCCCGGAACTCAGGCTCGTCCCGAAGGCTCTCGAGATCCTCGTCGCGTCGGGCCCATTCGGCGGCCTCGGGCTCCAACTCGACCGCCCGGCTCAGCGACGCCAGCGCCGCGTCGCGGTCGCCCTCGAGCGCGTCTAGACAGGCCTGGTTGAAGTACAGCGACGCGGAGTCGGGGTGCGCTCGGAGACCTTCGGCCAGGACCTGGCGAGCTTGCACCGGGTCGCGGCGCATCAGCGGCCCGGCCCGAAACGCCCACTCCCACGCCGACGGCTCGAACGTCGGCGGGCCGCCGAAGCTGAGGATCGTCGTGCCCGGGTCGACGGCCACCGCGTGCCGGTGCGAGGCGGGGTCGGGAACGAACACGTACGTCCCCGCCGGCGCGTCATGGTCGGTGCCATCGATCGTGAAGGTCGCCCGCCCCGCCGCGACGAAGTAGAGCTCCTGGTGCGCCAGCTTCGGATCCTCGGTGTGCGGCTCGACCACGTCCTGGCCCGCCTCGCCGGCCGTGTACGCGTTGCATCCGAACGCCCGAACGCCGAGCGTCAGCCTCACCGGACGCCAGGTCAGGTTCCCCGGCCCCGGAATCGCCGGCAGCTCGTCGAGGTGGACCACCTTGGCCGTCTCGGGCGCCATCACCCCGAAGCTTACGAACCTCCACCAGCGATGAATCCCGCCCACCCGCGTGGTCTAAGCAGGCAGTGAGCCAAGTCGACACTTGGTCGACCGACCACAGGAGACAGAAACACATGTGGACGACAACTGATATATCAATTCGCGAACTAGATCATCGAACCGGCGACGGCATCGATGTGACGCTCCTCTGGTATCCGGACACCGGTCGTGTCTCGGTCGCGGTGGTCGACCTGCGCTCGGGCGAGGCGTTCGAGCTCACCGTCTTCCCAGCGGACGCGCTGGAGGCGTTCAAGCACCCATACGCCTACGCCACGCGCGGACGAAGCCGGCACGCGCTCGTCGCCTGACCCGGCTCAGACCGTCTTCGTGCGCATGATGGTCGGTAGCCTGGGCTCCCATACGCCTTGTGCTCAACATCATCTGGTTCGTGCTCGCCGGGCTGTGGCTGGCGATCGCGTACACCTTCGCCGCGCTGATCTGCTTCGTCTTGATCATCACGATCCCGTTCGGCATCGCCGCGCTGAGGATTGCCCGGTTCGCGCTCTGGCCGTTCGGACGTACCCTGGTGAAACGGCCCGGCGCCGGCGTCGCCTCGGGCATCGGGAACATCCTGTGGGTGATCCTCTGCGGGTGGTGGCTGGCCCTCGGCCACCTCGTCACCGGCGTCGCGCAGTGCCTGACGATCATCGGGATCCCGCTCGGACTGGCCAACTTCAAACTGATCCCGGTGTCGCTGCTGCCGCTTGGCCGGGAGATCATGTCGGTTGACCAGGCACGCGCGATGGGCCTGTCGGCGGACGCCTGGATGCTGTGATCGACCCCGATTCGCCGCTCTCGGAGGAGGACCTCGATCCCGATCCCTTCCGTCAGTTCGAGCGCTGGTATTCCGACGCACAGCGCGCCGGAGCCGCCCAGCCCGAGGCCGCCGCGTTGGCCACCGCCACGCCCGACGGGGCGCCGTCGGTCCGCATGGTCCTGGTCAAGCAGGCCGGCCCGGAGGGGTTCGTGTTCTTCACGAACTACGAGAGCCGCAAGGGGCACGAGCTCGCCGCCAACCCGCGCGCGGCCCTCATGTTCCACTGGGAGGTGCTCGGGCGGGTTGTTCGAGTTGAGGGCCCGGTAGAACGGACCAGCCGCGAGGAGTCGATCGCCTACACCCACACCCGGTCGCGCGGCAGCCAGCTGAGCGCGCTCGCCTCTCCCCAGAGCCAGCCGATCCCCAGCCGTCAATGGCTCGAGGCGCAGGTCGAGGCGCTGGCGGAGCGCTACAGCGCCGGCGAGCTGCCGCTGGGCGACTCATGGGGCGGCTATCGCCTGACGCCGCAGCGGTTCGAGTTCTGGCAGCACCGCGTGAGCCGACGGCACGATCGGCTCGTTTACACGCCGGACGGAAGCGGCGGCTGGAAGGTGGAGCGGCTTGGCCCGTGATCTTGCGATGCCGCGCCGTCCGCTCGGGCGCTCCGAGCTCGAGGTGTCGCGCTTGTCCCTGGGGTCCTGGCGCACGTTCGAGCGAATCTCGCGCGAGGACGGCCTCGCAGTCATGCGCGCCGCCCGAGAGCACGGCTTCAACTTCCTCGACGACGCCCGTTACGACGACGAGACCGGCGCCGCGCCCCTGCGCACCGGCTACTCCGAGGTGCTGTTCGGGGAGCTGTTCCGCGCCGCCGGCTGGGACCGCGAGGACACCGTCGTGGCCAACAAGTTGTGGTGGGAGTTCTGGCCCGAGCAGACCGCCGCGGCCGAGCTCGAGGGCTCACTGGGCCGAATGGGATTCGACTACGTCGACCTGATCTACGCCAACCCGCCACCCGACGCGCTCGCCGTGGCCGAGATGGTCGGCGCCGTGGGCGAGCTGGTCAGCTCCGGTAAGGCCCGCGCCTGGGGCATCGTCAACTGGCCGGCGCGTCAGTTCGGGGAGGCGGTGCGCGCCGCGGAGGAGCAGGGCGTCGCGCCACCGTGCGCCGCGCAGCTCCCCTACAGCCTGGCACGCCGTGACTGGGTTGAGGACCCCGACATGACGGCCGCGCTCGAGGCGTCGGGCGCAGGGCTCGTCGCGTCGTACGCGATGGCCGGAGGCGTCTTGACCGGCAAGTACGACGCTGGCGAGACCGGGCGGTCCGCTGGCGAGCTCGACGATCCGCCGGTTGCGGATGCGCGCGAGCTTGGGCGCCGGCTGCGCGCGGTCGCCGGCGAGGTCGGGGCGAGCCCGGCCGCGCTCGCCATCGCGTTCGCGCTCGCCCATCCCGCCGCGACTACCGTGCTGCTCGGCGCCACCACACGCGCGCAGATCGCCGAGAACGTGGGCGCGCTGGCGGTCGACCCGGAAATCGTCGAGCGCCTCCTCGAGCTGTAGTGGATGTCGAGTTCCTGGAGGGACGCGCCGGCGATGACCCGGCGCTCGACGTCGCCCTTCCGCACGCCCTGGTCGGCCTCGTGGGCGAGGGGCGCCACCCTCCCGTCGTGCGCTGCTACCGGCCGGCCGCGACGGTCGCGTTCGGGCGCCGCGACTCGTTTCTGCCCGGCTTCGCGCCCGCGGCCGCGGCCACCCGTGGGAGGGGCTTCACGCCGGTGATCCGCGGCGCCGGCGGCCGTGCCGCGGCGTACGACGACGGATGCCTGGTGTTCGACGAGGTGATGCCGGCGACCGAGCCGACCGTCGGGATCCAGGAGCGGTTCGACGCCGCGGCCCGCCGGCAGGCCGAGGCGCTCCGCGGCCTGGGCGTCGACGCGCGGGCCGGCGCGGTGCCCGGCGAGTATTGCCCGGGCGAGTTCTCGGTCAACGCGCGCGGGCGCGTGAAGCTGATCGGGGCCGCGCAGCGGATCGTCCGCGGGGCGTGGCTGATGTCGAGTGTGGTCGTCGTGGAGGGCGCCAGCCGGTTGCGCGACGTGCTTGTAGACGTGTACGCGGCGCTGGAGCTCGATTGGGACCCGGCGACGGTCGGCGCGGTCGCGGATGAGGCGCCCGGCGTGGGCACCGAGGACGTCCGGCGCGCGCTGCTGGCTGACTACGCGCGCCGGTATCGCCTCGTCCCAGCCCCGATTGATGAGGCCGCGCGCGAGCGCGCCGGCGAGGTGCTCGAGCGCCACCGCGTCGCGGTTTAACGCGCGTGATATACCAGTTGTCGACCGTAGATCGGCGTGTCGAGTCCCTCTGCGCGCGCCTTGAGCTGGAGCGCGAGATACAGCGAGTAGTGGCGCGACTGGTGGAGGTTCCCGCCGTGGAACCACAGCCCCTCCTGCTGGGTCGGCTTCCACATATTGCGCTCCTCCCCCTCCCAGGGACCCGGGTCCTTGGCCGTCCCCGAGCCAAGGCCCCACACCTTCCCGACCCGATCGGCGACCTCCGGCGAGATCAGGTCGGCCACGAAGCCGTTCATCGACTCGTACCCGGTGGCGTACACGACCACGTCGGCCGGAAGCTCGGTGCCGTCGGCCATCACGACCGCGTCCTCGGTCAGGTGGTCGACCTGGCCCGGCTGCAGCCTGATCTCGCCGCTCGCCACCAGTTCCGACGCGCCGACGTCGATGTAGTAGCCCGACGCGCGTCGCAGGTACTTCATGAACAGGCCCGAGTCGTCCTCGCCCCAGTCGTGCTGGAAACCGGCCCGCTCCAGACGCGCGTAGAAGTCGGCGTCGCGCTCGCGGATCTGCGCGTACACGGGCTTTTGCAGCCCGGCCATGATCCGGTACGGAAGCGAGGCGAACGTCATGTCCGCCTTCTCGGTCGTCATCCCGCTCGCAACCGCCTCCTCCGAGTAGAGCGCCCCGAGCGCGACCTCCATCAGCGTGTCCGACTTCACCACGTGCGTCGGCGACCGCTGGACCATCGTCACCTCCGCGCCGTGCTCCCAGAGCGCGGCGCAGATGTCATGCGCCGAGTTGTTCGAGCCGATCACGACTGCACGCTTGCCCCGGTAGGCGTCCGGGCCGGGGTGGGCGGAGGAGTGGTGCTGATCGCCCTTGAAGCGCTCGGCACCCGGGAACCGCGGGGTGCGCGGCCGGCCCGACATGCCGGTAGCCATGACGAGCTGCTTCGGTCGCATGGTGATCTCCTCCCCCCCGTGCTCGAGGACCAGCGTCCACTCGCCGGCGTCCTGGTCATAGCTCGCCCGCTTGGCCGTCGTCGACGCCCAGTAGTTCAGCTCCATGACGCCCGTGTACATCTCGAGCCAGTCCGCGATCTTGTCCTTGGGCGAGAACACGGGCCAGTTCGCCGGGAACTTCACGTACGGCAGATGGTCGTACCAGACCGGATCGTGGAGGCACAGAGACTTGTAGCGCTTGCGCCACGAGTCGCCCGGGCGCGCGTTGCGCTCGACGATGATCGTCGGCACCTTCAGCTGCCGCAGCCGGGCCCCGAGGGCGATCCCGCCCTGCCCCCCGCCCACGATCACCACGTACGGCTGGGTCGTGATTCCGAGCTCCTCGCCCTCGCGCCGGCGCTCCTCCAGCCACGTCCTGCGCTCGGGGTTCGCGCCGTGTTCGACGCCCTTGGGGCGGCGCGAGCCAAGGCTCTCCTCGTGTCCCTTTAGCTCGTCGAGCGCGGTCAGCACCGTCCAGGCCTTGCCGTCGATCAGCCGGACGTGGCCGCTGCAGCGCCCCACCTCGGTCTCGAACTCGAGCCACGCCTCGGCGACGCCATCGGTCTCGCTCGCCTCCCCGGCGACCTGCCAGCCTCGCGGCTGGGTGCTCGCGAGCGTGTGCTCCAGCATGTCCTGAACGCCGGCCGGTCCCTCCACGGTCCTGATGTTCCACGTGAAGGCCACGAGGTCTCGCCAGAAGCTTTCGGGGGCGAACAGCCCAGCGGCGCCGGCCGGGTCGCCGCGCGTCAGGGCCTCATCGAAGCGCGACAGCCACTGGTCTACCTCGGCCGCGGCGGCGGTGCGCTCGGCGGTGCTCGACATGGTCTCTCCTCGTTCGTCGGTGGGGCCATTGTCGCCGACCCCGTCCGCAGGGCGAATAACGTCACAGTCGCGCGCCGAACCGGCACGAATGTGGCGAAACTCGGGCTATGACCGAATGAAGCTCCGTTCACATCCCGGAGTGCGGGCGAGTGGCGAGAAAGTCGGGTTGGCCGAAGGCGCACAATCGACCCCCACCACGATTGAGCCCGCCCACCCCTTCCTCTAACCTTGCGCATATTCGTCCATACGGCCGAACCGCCCCGGCTTGACGAAGGGAGGTGATTGGATTGCCAAAGACACGCGGCCGGCTGACCGAGCCGCTCGTGCGCGAGAACGGGACGCTTCGCCCTGCCAGCTGGGACGAGGCCCTCGACTTCGCCGCGGCGGGCCTCGATCGAGCGCGCCAGACGGATACCACGCGCTCGTTCGGGATGTTCAGCTGCTCGAAGGCCTCAAACGAGGTCAACTTCCTGGCACAGAAATTCGTGCGCTCCGTGATGGGGTCGAACAACATCGACTCCTGCAACCGCACCTGACACGCTCCCAGCGTCGTCGGTCTGGCGACAGTGTTCGGTGCGGGCGGCGGAACGTCGTCCTATACAGAGGTCGAAGAAACGGATCTGCTGATCCTGTGGGGGTCGAACGCCCGCGAGACGCACCCGATCTTCTTCCACCATGTCCTCAAGGCCGTGCATCGCGGCGCGAAGCTGTACGGGGTCGACCCCCGGCGGTCGAGCAGCGCTCAGTGGGCCGATACGTGGCTTGGGCTCGACGTCGGCACCGACATCGCCCTGGCCAACACGGTCGCGCGCGAGATCATCCACGCCGGCCTGACCAACCGGGCCTTCATCGAGCACGCCACGACCGGGTACGAGGAGTTCAAAGCCGCCGTCGAGCCCTGGACCCTCGAGGAGGGCGAGCGCGTGACCGGCGTCCCGGCCGAGACGATCCGCGAGCTGGCCCACGCCTACGCGCGCGCAGACCGGGCGATCCTCTGCTGGACGCTCGGGATCACCGAGCACGTCACCGCGGTCGACAACGTGCTCTCGCTGATCAACCTCGCCCTGCTGACCGGGCACGTCGGCCGCTATGGCTCGGGCCTCAACCCCCTGCGTGGGCAGAACAACGTCCAGGGCGGCGGCGACATGGGCGCGATCCCCAATAAGCTGCCCGGCTTCCAGGACATCGAGAATGACGTCGATGCCCGTGGTCGGTTCGAGCAGGCCTGGGGCACCCCCATCATCCCCAAGTACGGCTGGCACCTGTCCCAGATGTTCGAGGGCATGGAGCGCGGCGAGCTCAAGACCCTCTACGTGTTCGGCGAGAACCCAGCTCAATCCGAGGCGGACTCCAAGAAGTCACAGGAGCTGCTCGAGGGCCTCGACTTCCTGATCGTCCAGGACATCCTCCGGACTAAGACTGCGGACATGGCCGACGTGGTCCTCCCCGCCACCGCCTCCTGGTGCGAGGTGGACGGCGGCACGGTGACCAACAGCGAGCGTCGCGTGCAGCGCATGCGCAAGGCGGTCGACCCGCCCGGCCAGGCCCGCGACGACCACTGGATCATCTCAGAGCTCGCCCGCCGCCTCGGGCACGACTGGGGCCACCCGACGCTGGAGCAGGCCTGGGATGAGTGCCGCTCGCTCAGCCCCATGCACTGCGGGATGAGCTACCAGCGGCTCGAGGAGCTGGGCGGCATCCAGTGGCCGTGCCCGGACGAGGATCACCCCGGTTCGCTGTACCTCCACGGCCGCCTGTGGGACGACGAGGAGTCGACACAAGGACGCAAGGCCCCGTTCTCGATCACCCCCTGGTTCCCGCCCATCGACGAGCTGAGCGACGACTTCCCGATCCGGCTGACGACCGGCCGTCGCCTCGACTCCTACAACACCGGCGTCCAGACGAACCTCTACACCTCCCCGCTGCGCCGCGGCGAGACGCTCGACCTGCATCCGGCCGACGCCACCAGGCTCGACGTCGCGCCCGGCGAGATCGTCACGATCACATCGCGCCGCGGGACCGTCGACGCACCCGTGCGCCTGGACACCAACCTCCGCCCCGGGCTGGCGTTCATGACGTTCCACTTCCCGGACGAGGTCGACGTCAACCTGCTCACGATCGACGCCACCGACCCCAAGTCGGGCACGGCGGAGTTCAAGGCCACGGCCATCCGGGTGGAGAAGCGCAACGGCCGCGCCAAGGAAGCGGCGGGTGTGGCCGGCCGCGCGGCCGGCAAGTAACGCAGTGGATCTTCGACTCCTCGACGCAGAGCCGACCACCGACGAGCGCGCGGCGGTCGACGCGTTCCTCGGCCCGCCCGTGTCCAGCTGGGCCGGCGCCGACGCGGTCGAGAACGGGCACTCCGCGCACGGCGGGCACGCGGCACGCGCGCAACGCCACCAACTGCTCCCCACCCTCCACGCCGTCCACGAAAAAGCCGGCTGGATCAGCCCGGGAGCGCTCAACTACGTCGCGCGCCGGCTGACCATCCCGCCGGCGGATGTCTACGGGGTCGCGACGTTCTACGCGCTGTTCTCGGTCACCCCGCGCGAGCCGCGCGTGCTGCACGTGTGCAACGACCTGGCCTGCCGGTGCGCCGGCTCGGACAAGTTGATCGAAGCGCTCGAGCAACAGGTCGGGCCGCACGGAACCGACGTGGGCGGCGCCACCTGGGAGCCGAGCCCATGCCTCGGGCAGTGCGACCGCGCGCCGGCCGCGTTCCTCGTCGAGTCGGGAGAGAGCCCCGCCGAGCGCGAGCTGACGCACGTCGACGGCGAGGGACTGATCGAGATTCTGCGCGGCGCGACACCCGCGCCACCGCGGTCCGCGACGCCGCCCCAGTTGGGCCAGCCGGGCCTGCGGCTACTGCAGCGAATCGGTGTCGTCGATCCCGAGAGCCTCGACGACTACCGCGCGCACGGCGGGTACGCCGCGCTGCGGCGCGCGGTCGACATGGGCCCCGAGGGCGTCATCCGCGAGGTGCTCGACTCCAAGCTGATGGGCCGCGGCGGAGCGGCATTCCCGACCGGCCGCAAATGGGACGCGGTGGCGCGCCAGCCCCGGCGCCCCCACTACCTGATCTGCAACGCCGACGAATCCGAGCCCGGGACGTTCAAGGACCGGGTGGTCATGGAGGGCGACCCGTTCTCGCTGATCGAGGCGATGACGATCGCGGCCTACGCCACCGGTTGCGAGCACGGCTACGTGTACCTGCGCGGCGAGTACCCGCTCGCCCAGAGCCGGCTGGAGAACGCGGTCGAGGAGGCCCGCGAGCGTGGCCTGCTCGGCGAAGACGTCCTCGGCCACGGCTTCCGGTTTGACATCGAACTTCGCAAGGGCGCCGGCGCGTACATCTGCGGCGAGGAGACCGCGATCTTCGGGTCGATCGAGGGCTACCGCGGCGAGCCGCGCAACAAGCCGCCGTTCCCGGTCGAGCGCGGCCTGTTCGGCCAGCCGACCGTGGTCAACAACGTCGAGACGCTGATCAATGTCCTGCCGATCGTGCTCGAGGGCGGCCCCGCCTACGCCCAGATCGGCACCGAGCGCTCCACGGGACCGAAGCTGTTTTGCCTCTCGGGCGCGGTAGCGCAGCCCGGTACCTACGAGGTTCCGTTCGGGACCACGCTGCGCGAGCTGCTCGAGCTCGCGGGCGGCATCGAAGACCTGCGTACAGTGTTGCTCGGCGGCGCGGCCGGGAGCTTTATCACCCCGGACGATCTGGACCTGAAGCTCACCTTCGAGGACGCGCGCGCGGCCGCGACCACGCTCGGCTCGGGCGTCGTGCTCGCCATCGACGACCAGATCGACGTGCCCGAGCTGCTCCTGACGATCGCCGCGTTCATGCGCGACGAGAGCTGTGGCCAGTGCGTGCCCTGCCGGGTCGGCACGGTACGCCAGGAGGAGGCCCTCGCGCGCCTCGCCTCGGGCCGCACCCGCGGCACGGTCCAGGACGAGCTGAACCTGATCGCCGAGATCGGACAGGCGATGCGCGACGCTTCGATCTGCGGGCTTGGGCAGACCGCCTCCTCCGCGGTCGAGTCAGCCATCGCGCGCCTGAACGTCTTCACGAGCAACGGAAACGGAGGACCGACCGCGTGAACCCGATCGAGCTCCCCATGGCGCCGGCCCTCCCCGCCGCGAGACTCATCACGCTCACCGTCGACGACCAGGCGGTCGAGGTCCCCGAGGGCTCCACCATCCTCGACGCCTGCCGCAAGCTCGGGATCGACACGCCCACGCTGTGCTACGGCGAGACGCTGATGCCGGCCAACGCGTGCCGGATCTGCGTGGTCGAGTTGGAAAACGCCCGGACGCTGGTGCCGGCCTGCTCGCGCAAGGTCGAGCCAGACATGGTCATCCACACCGACTCCGAGCGGGTGCGCCTGAGCCGGAAGATGGTGATCGAGTTCCTCGCGTCGTCCGTCGACCTGTCGATCACGCCACCCGCGCAGGAGTATCTGCAGCGCTACCAAGGCAAGCCCGAGCGCTACGGCCCGCCCGCACCGCCGGACCCGAGACGCGATGCCAAACGCGCCGGTCACCACGAGCGCCCCGACGGCCAGAGCGCGGCCACCGTCCACGCGCCGCCCAAGATCGACAACGACCTGTACGTGCGCGACTACTCCAAGTGCATCCTGTGTTACAAGTGCGTGGACGCCTGCGGCGAGCAGTACCAGAACACGTTTGCCATCACCGTTGCCGGCCGCGGCTTCGACGCCCGGATCTCCACCGAGTACGCCAACCCGCTACCCGACTCCGCCTGCGTGTACTGCGGCAACTGCATCGCGGTGTGCCCGACCGGCGCGCTGATGTTCAAGTCAGAGCACGACCTGCGCGGCGCCGCCACGTGGGACGAGTCGCGCCAGACCCAGGCTGACACCATCTGTCCCTACTGCGGCGTCGGGTGCAATCTCACCCTCCACGTCCAGGACAACCAGATCGTCAAGGTCACCTCGCCGGCGGATCACGACATCACGCGCGGCAACCTGTGCATCAAGGGCCGCTTCGGGTTCCAGCACGTGAACCCAAAGCCATAACTCGCTGACCTAACCCGGGCCTGGTCGGAAAAGCGTCCTCACAGGACGCTCGTTTCGACCACGCCCCGGCACAAACTTGTAAGTCCAGCCTTATCAGGCTAGGCTTACGACCGTGCCCGATCCAGACACCGTCGCCGCGGAGCTTCGACTGAGCATCGGCCTGCTGCTGCGCCGCATGCGCCAGATCCCTACCGGAGACGAGCTCACGCTGTCCGAGAGCGCGGCGCTGGCCCGGCTCGACCGGGGAGGACCCGCCACCGCCGCCGAGCTGGCCCGGGCCGAGCAGATCAGCCCGCAGTCGATCGGCGCCACCCTGGGCGCACTCCAGGGGCGCGGCCTGATCGCGAAGGCGCCCGACCCCGAAGACGGCCGGCGGATGATCCTGAGCCTCACCGACGCCGGGCTCGAGGTCCTCAGACACCGCCGTAACCGGCGCACCGAGGAACTGGCCCGAGCGCTGTCGGCCGGCTTCACGAAGGCCGAACTCGAGCAACTGGCGGCCGCAACACCGCTGCTCGAACGACTCGCCAACAGCATCTGATGCGGCCGGCCGGCGGCGACTCCTACCGGTGGGTCGCGCTGTCGAACACCACGATGGCGGTATTCATGTCGGCCCTCGACGGGTCGATCGTGATCATCGCCCTGCCGGCGATCTTCCGCGGCATCAACCTCGACCCGCTCGCGCCCGGGAACATCAGCTACCTGCTGTGGATGATCATGGGCTATCGGCTGGTGCAGGCCGTGCTCGTGGTCACCGTCGGGCGACTCGGCGACATGTACGGCCGGATGAAGATCTACAACGGCGGCTTCGTGGTGTTCACGGCGGCGTCGATCCTGCTGTCGTTCGACCCTTTCATGGGCGCGCACGGCGCACAGTGGCTGATCGGCTGGCGGGTGGTTCAGGCGCTCGGCGGCTCGATGCTGACCGCCAATTCCGCCGCGATCCTGACCGACGCCTTTCCCGTTGACCGGCGCGGCTTCGCCCTCGGCATCAACCAGGTGGCCGCGATCGCCGGTCAGTTCATCGGGCTGGTCGCCGGCGGCGTGCTGGCCGCGATCGACTGGCGCGCCGTGTTCTGGGTCAACGTCCCGGTCGGGCTGATCGGGACGGTGTGGGCCTACCGGTCGCTGCGCGACAACGGCGAGCGCCACCCCGGCCGCATCGACTGGTGGGGCAATATCACCTTCGCCGTCGGGCTCAGCGCGATCCTGATCGGCGTGACCAACGGCATCCAGCCTTACGGCGGCCACGCGATGGGCTGGACCAACCCGACGGTGATCGGCGCGATCGTCGGCGGCACGGCCATGCTCGTCGCGTTCGTCCTGATCGAAAAACGCGTGGCGGAGCCGATGTTCCAGCTCGCCTTGTTCAAGATCCGAGCCTTCGCCGCCGGCAGCATCGCGGGCCTGATCGCGGCGGTCGCGCGTGGCGGCCTGCAGTTCGTGCTGATCATCTGGCTCCAGGGGATCTGGCTGCCGCTGCACGGTTACAGCTACTCCGAGACGCCGCTGTGGGCCGGCATCTACCTCCTGCCGCTGACCACCGCGTTCCTGATCTCGGGACCGATATCCGGGATCCTGTCCGACCGGTTCGGCTCACGCGGCTTCGCCACCGCGGGGATGCTCGTCTTCGCCGCGAGCTTCATCGGGCTGATGCTGCTCCCGGTCGACTTTCCCTACTGGGCGTTCGCCGCGCTGATCACGCTCAACGGAATCGGCGTCGGGATGTTCAGCGCGCCCAACTCATCTTCGATCATGAGCAGCGTCCCCGCCCGCCAGCGAGGCGCCGCGTCAGGCATGCGCTCGACCTTCCAGAACACGGGCACGGCGCTCTCGATCGGGGTGTTCTTCTCGCTGATGATCGCCGGCTTGGCGACCAGCCTTCCCGGGCAGCTGCTCGCCGGCCTCCAGGAGCAGGGCATCTCGCACACCGTCGCCCAGCACGTGGCGAGCCTCCCGCCCGTGGCCTCGATGTTCGCCGCCGTCCTCGGCGAGAACCCGGTGGCGCACCTGCTCGCACCCACCGGGGCGCTGTCGTCGGTCTCCCCCGCTCACCAGCACATCCTGACCGGGACCGAGTTCTTCCCACACCTGATCGCGTCCGCCTTCCACCACGGACTGGTCGTGGTGTTCAGCGTGGCGGCCGGCCTGTCGGTGCTCGGCGCGATCGCGTCGCTCGCCCGCGGCGGCCGCTACGTACACGTCGACCCGTCCCCCTCGAACAAAGGAGACCAGCATGACCGACCAGATCGACCCCCGGCGCGCCGCGCTCCTCGTGATGGACTACCAGAACGGGATCGTCGGCATGCTCGGCGAGCCTGACGATCTGCTCTCGATCGCGGCCGACGCGGTCGCCACCGCCCGACGCGCCGGCGCGCACGTGGGGTATGTCCGCGTCGCGTTTGAGGACGCCGACCTCGAGGCGATCCGACCGACGAGCCGGATGGGCCAGCGCGTTGCGAGGTCGGCGGACGCCTTCCGAAACGACTCCCCCAACACCGCGGTGCACGATCGGGTCGCGCCGCAGGACGGCGACATCATCGTTCGCAAGACGCGCGTCGGCGCGTTCTCGACCACCGACCTCGACGAGCAGCTGCGCGAGCGCGGGGTGGACACACTCATCCTCGCCGGCATCAGCACGAGCGGCGTGGTGCTGTCCACGGTGCGCGACGCCAGCGACCGCGACTACCGCGTGCTGGTGCTCGCCGACGCCACGGCCGATCCCGAGGCCGACGTCCACGAGTTTCTGATCGAGCGGATCCTTCCGCGTCAGGCCGACGTGATCACGACCGCACAGCTCGAGGGCCTGCTGGGGTCCGCGTAGGCGACGATCCGAGCAGGTTCGCCACGGCCACGGGGGCGAGCAGGATGACCGCCGCGGCTTCGGAGATGATCGCGATCCACATCACGGTCTCCAATGTGCCTTCGGAGAACCCGAACAGCGTGCTCGTCTCGGCGATGTACAAAGCGATCAACGACCCGAGACCGATCGCCACCCCACCGAGGGCAAGCGCTCCGACCGCGATCTCGCCCCGGCGATGGCCCAGCCATCGCTCGATCGGGAGCAGCAGTCCGAGCGCCACGGCGCCAGACCCGATCGCGTTGAGCAGAAACAGCGGACCGATAGTGGGTATAGCGTGATAGTCACCGGCGTACTGCTGCAGGTGCACAGCACCCACGACAACGACGGCGACCGCGCCAATGCGGCGCATCAATTGCAGTGTCATGTGAGGGACCTCCTGGTAACTCGTTTACGGATTCCCTCTCACCGACACCGACGCATGCGCCGCCCGATCCTTCCCGAGGTCAGCCGAGGCTCGCCAGCCGGTCGGCCGCCTCGGCGATCACCTCCCGGCGCTTGCAGAAGGCGAAGCGGACTAATGTGCGAGCGACGTCGTGGTCGTCGTAGAACACGGTCGTGGGGATCGCTACTACGCCGCATCGTTCGGGCAACCCCGCGCAGAACTCGACCGAATCAACGCCGACATCGGCGTTGACGAAGTACGTCCCGCCTGGGACGAGCGGCCCCAACCCCGCCGCGCGCAGTCCTGAACACAGCTGATCGCGCTTCGAGCGCAGATCATCGGCCAGCGCGGCGATCTCCTCGCGCGGGAGGCGCAGCGCCGCCGCCGCGGCGTACTGCAGCGGGGTGCCGCCGGCAAAGGTCAGGTACTGCTTGACCATTCGCGCCGCCGCGACCAGCTCGGCCGGGCCGGAGCACCATCCGATCTTCCAGCCGGTGAACGAGAACGACTTGCCCACGCTCGAGATCGTGAGCGTGCGCTCCGCCATGCCGGGCAAGGTGGCGATCGGGATGTGCTCGCCGTCGTAGACGAGATGCTCGTAGACCTCGTCGGTGACGCAGATCAGATCGTGCTCCACGCACGCCGCCGCGATGAGCTCGAGCTCGCCGCGCGAGAGCACTCGTCCGGTCGGGTTGTGAGGTGAGTTGACCAGCATCAGCCGCGCCCGCGAGCCGATCGCGCCCTCGAGCGCATCGACCGTCACCTCGAACCCCGGCGGGCGTAGCGTGATGGGCCGCCGCGAGGCGCCGGCAAACGAGATGCACGCCGCGTAAGAGTCGTAGTAGGGCTCGAGCACGACGACCTCGTCGCCGGGATCGCACAACCCGAGCAGCGCGGCGGCGATCGCCTCGGTGGCGCCGAAGGTGATCAGGACGTCCTCTGGCTCGAGGCCATACCAATCGCGCTGGTGCTCGAGCACCGCCTCGCGCAGCTCCGGCACGCCGGGCAGCGGGGCGTACTGGTTATGAGAACCGCGCAGCGCCGCCACCGCCGCCTCGATCACCGACGCCGGCCCGTCCGTGTCCGGGAACCCCTGGCCCAGGTTGATCGCCCCGGTCCGCAGCGCCAGCGCGCTCATCTCGGTGAAGATCGTCGTCCCGAGCCCGGCGACTCGCGCGGCCGGACTCATGCCGGGTCCGCCGCGCCCCATACCCCGGGTCCGCGGCGGTGTTCGTAGATCAGCGAGGTCTCGGCGTGCGACACCGAGGGATGGGTGGCGAGGTGATCGACGACGAACTCGCGCAGATCCTGGGCGTCGGCCGCGGCCACCCACACCAGGTAGTCGGTCACGCCGGTGAGGTGGAACACCATCAGCACGCCCGGCAGGCGGCGGACCGCGTCGGTGAAGTCGTCGATCTGGTCGCGGGCGTGGACCGCGAGGCGGACGGCGATCAGCGCCTGCAACGGCCGGCCCAGCGCGGCCAGGTCGACCTCGGCGTGAAAGCCCCGGATCACCCCGCGCTCGCGCAGCGACCGCAGCCGCGCCAGCGCGGTTGACGGCGCGATCCCGACGCGTTCGGCCAGCCGCTGGTTGGTGATCCGGGCGTCCTGCGCGACCAATTCCAGGATCGCCCGGTCGACGGCGTCGACGGAGGTCTGTCGATGATTCGACGGGACGCGAGGCATGAGGCTCCAAACCGAATAATACCGCGAATAACCAGCAATAGCCGCAGAATCTTCGGCGACTTGTCATTTTGCCGCAGGATGATCAGACTGAAGGCATGTCCGCCATCGCCACAGAACCGATTCTCCACGACTCCATCCTCGACACGATCGGCGACACGCCGCTCGTGCGCCTGTCGCGAATCGGCGCCGGCCTGCGCCCCCGGCTGGTCGCCAAGCTGGAGACGTTCAACCCGGGCGGCTCGATCAAGGACCGGGTCGCCGTCGCCCTGATCGAGGCCGCCGAGCGCGACGGCCGGTTGAAGCCGGGCGGCACGATCGTCGAGCCGACCTCGGGCAATACCGGCACCGGGCTGGCGATCGCGGCCCGGCTCAAGGGCTACCGGGTGATCGCGGTGATGCCTGACAAGATGTCGCGGGAGAAGATCGATCTCCTGCGCGCCTACGGGGCGGACGTCGTGCTTGCCCCCACCGACGTCCCCCCCGAATCGCCCCAGTCCTACTACCGCGTGGCCGACCGGCTGACCGACGAGATTCCTGGCGCGTTCCAGCCCAACCAGTACTTCAACCCGGCCAACCCCCAGGCCCACTACGAATCGACCGGCCCCGAGATCTGGGAGCAGACCGCGGGTCAGATCACGCACCTGGTCGCCGGCGTCGGCACCGGCGGCACCGTCACCGGCACCGCGCGGTACCTGCGCGAGCGCAGGCCGGACCTCGTGGTCATCGGCGCCGACCCGGAGGGATCGATCTACTCGGGCGGCGCAGAGAACGTCCGCCCGTACCTGGTCGAGGGCGTGGGCGAGGATTTCTGGCCGGAGACGTTCGACCCGACGGTCATCGACCGCTGGGTCACGGTCTCGGACAAAGATGCGTTCCTGACCACGCGCCGGCTCGCCCAACTCGAGGGCATCCTGGCCGGGGGCTCGGGCGGGCTCGCGCTCCACGCCGCGCTCCAAACGGCGGCTGACATTGACGACCCCGACGCGCTGATCGTCGTCATCCTCCCCGACGGCGGTCGCAGCTACCTTTCGAAGATCTACTCCGACGCCTGGATGCGCCAGTACGGCTTCCTCGAGCGCGACACCAAGCTCGCCGTCGGCGACGTTCTCGCCCGCAAGCGCGAGGCCGGCGAGATCCCGCCGCTGGTCACCGTTCAGACTCACTTCCGGGTGCGCGACGCTGTGGCGCTCCTGCACGAGCACCGCGTGTCGCAGCTGCCGGTGGTGAGCGCGCACGATCCCGCCACCGTCGTCGGCGCGATCGGCGAGCGCGGGCTGCTCCGGCGCGCCGCCGAGGATCCGCGCGTACTCGACGCCGAGATCGTCGAGGTGATGGAGCCTCCCTTCCCGGCCGTGTCGATCGACGACCCCGTGCGCGAGGCGGTCGAGTTGCTGGTCGGCGACCAGCAGGCGTTGCTGGTCACGCGCGACGGACGCGCCGAGGGGCTCGTCACGCGGACGGATCTCCTGGAAGCATTGGCTTCGTGACGACGTCTGACGAGGACGGGCGCCGGGACGCGTTCGCGACCCGCGCGGTCCACGCCGGCCTCACCCCCGACCCGGCCTACGGCTCGGTCATCCCCGCTATCCACCAGACCTCGACCTACGCCCAGCGCGCACCGGGCGAGTTCGTCGCCGACTACGACTACGCGCGCTCGGCGAACCCCACCCGCGCGGCGCTCGAGCGCGCGCTCGGCGAGCTGGAGGGCGGCCTCGGCGTGACCTTCGCGTCGGGCCTGGCCGCCGGACACGCTCTGATCACGGTGGTTTGCGAGACGGGCTCGCACGTGGTCCTGCCGGCCGACCTGTACGGCGGCACCTACCGGCTCGTCGACAAGGTGCTGAGCCGGTGGGGCCTGTCGTATGACCTGGTCGACCAGACCGATCTGGCCGCGCTCGAGCGCGCGGTTCGCGACGACACCCGGTTGATCTGGGTCGAGTCACCGACCAACCCGCTGCTGAACGTGGTTGACATCGAAGGGGTGATCGCACGCCGGCTGGGCGCGCTCGTCGCCGTGGACAACACCTTTGCCACGCCGGCCAATCAGCGACCGCTCGAGCTGGGCGCGGACTTCGTCGTGCACTCGACCACGAAGTATCTGGGCGGCCACTCTGATGTCGTCGGTGGCGCCGTGATCACCCGCAACGAAGAGTCCTACGAGCGCCTGCGCTTCGTCCAGAACGCGGTCGGCGCCGTCCCCGGCCCGTTCGACTGCTTCCTCGTTCACCGCGGGCTGCGCACCCTTCATCTGCGGATGGAGGCGCACGCGCGCAGCGCCCAGGCCGTCGCCGAATGCCTGCGCGCCACCCCCGCGGTGACCGACGTCCGCTGGCCCGGCTTCAGCGGGATGGTCAGCTTCCGCCACCCCGACGCGGTGGCGATCGCGGGCCGGACCCGCCTGTTCACGCTGGCCGAGTCGCTCGGCGGCGTCGAGTCGCTGATCGAAGTGCCCCAGGCCATGACCCACCAGTCCGTCGAGGGCTCGGCCGCCGCCGTCCCGCCCGACCTGGTCCGGCTGAGCTGCGGCGTGGAGGACCCCGCCGACCTCGTCGAGGACCTGCGGCGCGCAATGCCCTAACGCCCTTTTGGGGCCTCGCTTCGCTCGGCGTCCGTGGGGCCGGCTACGCGCGGCCTCCATGCCGCGCGCCGTCGGATTGTGAGACGCATACAATCGCCGCCGAGGAGAGGTGGCTTTGGGCGCAAACTCGGATCCCGCGATCACAGCGCTGCGCGAGGCGCTGGCCGCCCGCTTGGGCGAGCTGTCCGATGAGGCGACCGCCCGGATCGTCTCCGATATTCCGGCCTACAACAACATCGACGATCAGCTGCGCCGGGACGTCCGCGCGCACGTCGAGGCCCACCTGACCGCGAGCATCGAGACCCTCGGCTCCGGTCGCGACGTCACGCGCGAGGATCTGCTGTTCGTCCGCCCGCACGCCGCCCGGCGGACCCGGCGGGTGTCGGTGACCGACTTCATTCGCGCGTTCTACGTCGGCGAGCGGGTCATGTGGGACGCGGCACTCGCGCTGGCTCGAGACGAGGACTCGAGCCGGGCCGCGCTGGCCTTCGCCTCGCACCTGCCGCGCTACTTCGAGGTCGCGACGACCCACGCCGCCGAGGTGTATCTGGAGGCGCAGGAGGAGCTGGCCGCCACCGGCGAGCGGATCCGCCGCGACCTGCTCGAGGACCTGCTGGCCGGGCGCGAGCTCGAGCCGGGACCGCGCCTCGATGCCGCCCGCGCGGCCGGGCTGCGGGATGGCGCTTCGCTGCAGGTAATCTCGGCGACTCCGTCCGACAGCCCGGGCGACGAGGAGCTGTTGCGCGGTGGCGCGGCGGCGCTCGCGCGCGCCGCCGGTCTCCCAACGCTGCCACTCGCGGTCGTGCGCCGGGACGAAATCGTCGTCGTGCTCCCGACTTCAGACATGACGGCGCCCACCCTGGGCACCCGCCTCGCCGACGTCCAGCAGCGTCTGGCCGATGGCGGCCTAGCGCTGAACATCGCGGTCAGCACCGCCGTCGCCGACCTCGCCCAGGTCCCCGAGGCCTACCGCGAGGCGTGCGCGCTGCGGATCGCCCTTGGCCCCGCGCCCGGTGTGACGTCGTTGACCGAGATGAGCGCGTTCGAGTACCTGACCCTCCGGGCGGACGCAACCGCCGGCCGGCTGATCTCGCCCGCGATCCACGAATTCGTGATGCAGGACGCGCGTGACGGCGCGCCGCTCATCACCACTCTGCGCGCATACGTCGCCTCCGATCTCAATGCGCGGCGCGCCGCCGAGCGCCTGCACATCCACGTGAACACCGCGCACTACCGGCTCGGGCGCATCGCCGAGCGGACCGGGTGCGACCTGCGCCGCATCAGCGATCTGGTCGAGATCCTGATCGCCGCGCGGCTGGCCGACGCTGACGCGCGCGGCGACTAACCCAAGCCGACTGTTACCGGCTCACAACCGCCGTCACCGGATTTCGGTCTCTGGCCCCATGTTCGGCGCAGCACGCGTCGGGGACGCTCCACTCATCGCTGAACCGACCACAGGAGCGGAGATGAACGAGAGCCTTGCCGAGAACCTGATCGCCGCGGCGCGCCGGCACCCCGAGCGGCCCGCGCTGTGCCTCGACGACACCGCGATCAGCTACGCCGAGCTCGACGAGGCCACCGCGCGACTCGCCGGCCTGCTGCTCGCCCGCGGGCTCGAGCCCGGCGACCGGGTCGGGATCATGCTCCCCAACGTCCCCGAGTTCGCGATCGCCTACTACGGCGTCCTGCGCGCGGGCGGCGTCGTCGTGCCAATGAACGTGCTGCTGAAGCGGCGCGAGGTCGCCTTCTACCTCGGCGACGCGCAGGCCGAGCTGGTCTTCGCCTGGCACGCGATGGCGGACGAGACGATCGAGGGCGCCGCTCAGGCGGGCGCCGAGTGCCTCGTGGTCGAGCCGTCCCAGTTCGCGCACACGCTCGCCACCGCCGCGCCGACACCGGAGATCGCGGAGCGCGCCGCCGGCGACACGGCGGTGATCCTCTACACCTCGGGTACCACCGGCAAGCCGAAGGGCGCGGAGCTCACCCACGCCAACCTGTCGGTCAACGCCGACGTCACCCGGATGCTGTTCTCGCTCCAGCCCGAGGACGTCGTGCTCGGGGCGCTGCCCCTGTTCCACGCGTTCGGCCAGACGTGCGGCCTCAACACCGCCATCGGGGCGGGTGCGTCGCTCGCGCTGATCCCGCGCTTCGACGCGGGACACGCGCTCGAGGTGATCGAGCGCCATCGCGTGACGGTGTTCGAGGGCGTGCCGACGATGTACGCGGCGCTGCTGCACCACCCCGACCGCGACCGGTTCGACACCGGCACGCTGCGGATGTGCGTCTCGGGCGGGGCGGCGCTCGCGGTCGAGCTGCTGCGCGAGTTCGAGCGGACGTTCGAGTGCGTGATCCTCGAGGGCTACGGCCTGTCCGAGACCTCGCCCGTGGCGTGCTTCAACCACCCCGACCGCGAGCGCAAGCCCGGCTCGATCGGGACGCCGATCGAGGGCGTCGAGATGAAGCTGGTCGACCTCCAGCGTCGCGACTCGGCGCCCGGCGAGGTGGGCGAGATCGCCATCCGGGGTCACAACATCATGAAGGGTTACTGGAACCGCGGGGACGCGACCGCCGAGGCGATCGACGACGACGGCTGGTTCTACTCGGGTGACATGGGTCGTGTCGACGCCGACGGCTTCTATTTCATTGTCGACCGCAAGAAGGAGCTGATCATCCGGGGCGGGTACAACGTGTATCCCCGGGAGATCGAGGAGGTCCTCTACGAGCACCCGGCCGTCCGCGAGGCGGCGGTGGTGGGCGTCCCGCACGATGCCCTGGGCGAGGAGGTAGGTGCGGCGGTCGCACTCCGCGACGGCATGCATGCCACCGAATCTGAGATTCGCGAGTTCGTCAAGACCAACCTCGCGGCTTACAAGTACCCGCGGCAGGTGTGGTTCGTCGATGAGCTCCCCAAGGGCCCGACCGGAAAGGTCCTCAAGCGGGAAATCCAGCCGCCCGTCGCGCACTGACCAGCGCCCTCACTTACTCACAACAACAAACCCTCCCTGAGGAAGGAGCAGTCACATGTCACACCGGCTCAAGCAAGCCGTGCCACTCGCCGCCAGCGTTGCGCTCGTCGCGTTCGTCTGGTCCGAGCTCACCCTGAACTTCAACCTGCACTGGTTCACCGTCGCCGACGGCGTGTTCGGTAAGTTCGGCCTCCCCGAGAAGTTCCAGCTCGTGCTCCCCGCGACGTTCGTGACGTGGGGTCTGTACTACGTACTGGGCGCCGACCGCACGGCGTTTCGCAAAACCCTGATCGCCGCGAGCACCGGGACGATCGGCGCGATCGTGATCATGACCCTCGGCCCCGCCCTGGCCGGCGTTCCCAGCCTGTGGGGCATCGCCCTGGCCATCGCGATCGTCGGAGGTGGCTTGGTGATCCTCTCGGCCCTAACCGAGGACGGCTCTTTCGCCGCGGCGCCCGCGTTCGTGTGCGCGGCATCGGTGCTGTTCTGGTGGTTCGCCACCGGCCTCGACAACTACGTGCCCGGAGCGGCCGGACCGCACACCGTCGCCGGACTCGGGCTCGCGCTGACCACGCACCCGCTGGCCGCCGGCACCGGGGCGTTGGGTGGGTTGCTCTCGACGCCGTGGCCGTTCGTGGCCCTCAGCGTGTGGGTGTCGCTCCTGTTCGGTCCGCTCCTCGGAGCCCTCTCCCGTCTGCTGGCGGCAGCGCCGACGCGCATCAGCGCACCAGCCGGCCAGGTGACCCCGCGGGTCACGACCTAACCGAGATGCTCGTGCCCGGCGTCGCCGCTATGCAACGCATCGCCACGATGTTGGCGGCGCGCCGGGACGAGCTCGCCCAGGAGAGCCTGCGCGCGATTCGCGCCAGCATCCCCGCCTACGCCGCGATCACCGACGAGTCGATTCTCGCCGACGTGACCGCGCACGTGGCCGAGAACCACGACGCGCTCCGCGCCAGCCTGGTCAGCGGACGGCCGTTGAGGAGCGAGGACCTGTCCTTCATCGCGCCCCACGCCGCCCTGCGCGCGCGCCGCGGCGTAGCCCTGGCGGACTTTCTGCACGCGTTCCGCATCGGCCATCACGTCCTGTGGGGCGCGATCGTCGAGCTGGCCGACCACGACGACGAGGCCCGCGCCGAGGCGCTCCTCGCCGCCCGCCTGGTCATGGAGTTCATCGACCTCGCCAGCACCCACGCCGCCCAGACCTACCTCGAGGCCCAGCAGCTGCTCCTGGCCGAGGGCGATCGCGTTCGCCGCGACCTGCTCGAGGATCTGCTCGCCGGACGCGAGCCCGCTCCCGGCCCGCGTCTGAGCGCCGCCCGCGCGACCGGCCTTGTCCCGGACCCACCCACTCGCTGCCTGCTGCTCGCGGCGGTTCCGATGAGCCCTCCCGACGACGAGCTCGCGCTGCGCTCGGCCGCTTCCACGCTGGCCCGTGCGCTCGGAGGGGCCGTGCGCCCGCTCGCGGTGGTGCGCCAGGACGAGATCGTGATCGTGCGCGCGCTAGGCGCCGGGCAGGATCCGGGCGGGTGCAGCGAACCGATCGCCCGCGCGCAAAAGGAACTCGCCGACACCGGCCTCGAACTCGCGGTGGGGGTGAGCACGGCGTTCGAGACCATCGCGGGCCTTCCGGCGGCCTACTGCGAGGCGTGCGCCGCGATCGAGGCGCTGGGTCCCGCGGGCGGCCTGCTCGCCCTGGCCGAGCTCAGCGCATTCGACTACTTGACGCTTCGAGGCGACGCGACCGCGCTGCGCCTACTGGCGCCGGCCGTGCGGCGCTTCGTCGAGGAGGACGCGGCCGGCGGCGGCGCGCTGATCGGCACCCTGCGCGCCTACGCCGCGGCGAACCTCAACGCCAAGGTCGCGGCCGAGCGGCTCTACGTCCACGTGAACACCGCTCACCACCGCCTGTCGCGCATCGAGGAGAAAACGGGCTGCAACCTGCGCGATCTGGCCGACGTCCAGGAGCTGCTGATCGCGATCAAGCTCCTCGATGGGCGCCCCGCGCGCTCCTGACCACCCGGAAGGTTTTCCCTGCTACGGGGTCTTCATTGGTAACCCGCCCCGAATCAACGGGTCGGCAGAACACCAATCCAGGAGTAGTAATGGTCACTTTGAAAAAAGCGAAATTCCACGTCGCCGGCCTGCTCGCGCTGGCGATTTCCGCGATCGCCATCGCAGGGTGCGGAAGCGCCAGCAGCTCGACCCCGAGCACCGCTCAAGCCGCTCAACCGGCCGCCGCAGCGTCGACCGCGACCAGCTCGACCACGTCGGGCGACCAGTCCGGCTCGGAGGCGGTCGGCACCGCGACGGGGTCGGCCGGGACTTACCTCACCGCCGACGAAGGCCGCGCGGTGTACCTGTGGGTCGCCGACACCGGCGATAAGTCCAGCTGCTCCGGCGCGTGCGCCAAGGCGTGGCCGCCCGTGGAGACCAAGGGCATGCCGAAGGCCGAAAACGGCGTCACCGCCTCGGATCTCGGCACGATCACCCGCTCTGACGGTAGCGAGCAGGTGACCTACAAGGGTCACCCGCTGTACTACTTCGTCGCCGACAAGTCCAAGGGCGCGACCACGGGTCAGGGCAGCGACAGCTTCGGCGCCAAGTGGTGGCTGGTCGCACCGTCCGGTGACGCGATTACCACCGGCGGATCGTCCGCCAGCGCTTCGGGCAGCTCGACGAGCTCGTCCTCGGGCGGCGGAGGCGGTTGGGGGTAACCCAACCGCACGCGTGGGGCCTAGATGTCACTGACCACTGCCGGTGCCCGCGTGCGGGCGGGCACCGGCGCACCACGCGAACGCGCCCGGCTGACCGCGCCGGGCGCGCTCGAAGGTGGACGGCCGATCAGTCCATCGGCGTTCGCCGGCGTCGCCGTCGCCTCGTTCGGCGGCCCGCTGGCGCTCGCGGCGCTCGCCGCCCCCGGCGTGGTCGATGACGCCGCCGACTCGGCCGGCCTCGCGATGCTCGCGGCGGCTGTGGTGTTCACCGTCCCGCTCGCGATCTGGCTGCGCTACTCGAAGCACATCGCGAGCTCAGGCGGGCTGTTCGCGTTCGTCGAGGCGGCTGCCGGCCGGCGCGTCGCGCTCGCCCAGGCGGCGATCTGGACGTTCAGCTACCTGCTGTACATCGTCTACACCACGGTCCAGATCGTCTACGACCTGCTGCCGGCGGTCGTGCCGGGCGTCGGCCGCTACCAGTCCGTGCTCGCGCTGGCCATCCCGGTCGCGCTCGCCGGCGTGATGATCGCCGGACGGACAGCCGCCCTAATCGTGCTCGGATTGATCGCCGCCGGACAGCTCGTGCTGGCCGGCATCCTCGACGGCGTGACGCTCGCCAACGTCTCGACCCCGCTGTCGAGCTTCGGCGCCGGCGCGCCGACCGGCGCCCTGGCCAAGGCCGGGGCCCAGACCTCGCTGCTCTACGTGTGCGGCAGCCTCCCGTTGTTCCTCGGCGGCGAGCTGGCCACGCCGGCCCGGACGATCCGGCGCGGCGTGACCGGCGCGTTCCTCATCACCGCCGGGGTAGTCGTGCTCGCGGTGGCGCCGCTGGCCGCGATCCCCGGCGTTCTGCATACCGACGTCCCAGGCGTGCGGGTGGTCGAGCAGTTCGCCGGCGCCGGCCTGGCCAGAGCGATCGGCATCGGCGTCGCGGTGAGCATCGCCGGCGTAATCCTGTGCGAGTACCTGGCCCTGACCCGGCTGGTCCGCGCCGTCGGCCACTGGCGCGTGCGCCCGATCGCCGCCGTGATCGGCGCGGTGATCGTGCTCGCGGCGCCGCTCACGCTGATCGACCCCAACGGCTTCTACGACGCGCTGCTGAAGCCATCGCTGGTCGCGCTGTGGCTGAGCCAGCTGATCGTGTTCGCCGTGTACCCGCTGTTCGCGCGCAAGCTGGGCCAGCGGGCCTGGCCGGCCTGGCTGCTCAGCATCGGGGCAAGCGCGTTCGCGGTCTACGGGCTGTGGACCGCGGTGAGCCAGGCATCGAGCTGACCAGCACCCATCGTGGTGTCAGACTCGTCGTGTGCCCGCGTCCCGCGAAACTGACGGTCCGAGCCGCCCGCGGCGCTATCTGTCGCTGTTTCACCGCGTCGCCGGCATCAACGCGCTGCTGCTGCTCGTAGTCGTCGGGCTGACCATCGTAATCCTCGTCCCCGGACGTGAATCGTCCTACCGGATCAACGAGGAGGGCATCGTCTTGGTGGTCGCGGTCGTCCTCGTGGTCGTCCTGAACCTGGTACTGGTGAGGCGCGTGGTGGGGCCCGTCCAGCGCCTGACCGCCCGCGCGCGCGACGTCGATCTGACCGACCCGATGCCGCCGACGGTCGACGCGGACCCGAACTCCGAGGCCGGCGAGCTGGCCCGGACGTTCAACGAGATGCTCGTCCGCCTCCAGTCCGAACGGCGCGAGGCGACCGGCCGCGTCCTCGCCGCACAGGAATCGGAGCGGCTCCGGATCGCCCAGGAGCTCCACGACCAGGTCGGACAGGAGCTCACCGCGGCCCTGCTGTTGCTCTCCCGCCTGCAGACGCGGGCGCCCGAGGAATTGGGGCCCGAGGTGCTCGACGTCCAGAACTCGATCCGGGCGAGCCTGGAGGACGTGCGCCGGATCGCGATCGAGTTGCGTCCCGAGGCGCTCGAGGATCTGGGCCTCGAGAGCGCGCTGGCGGTGCTGTGCGACCGCTTCGCCCGGCAGTCGGGGCTCGATGTCGCCTACCGGATCGACGAACCTCTGCCCAACCTGTCGCCTCACACCGAGCTTGTGATCTACCGGGTCGCGCAGGAGGCGCTGACCAACGCCGCGCGTCATTCGGGTAGCGACTGGGCCGAGCTCAGCCTCCAGCCCGGCGAGCACCAGATCGTCCTGACCGTGCGCGACCGGGGCAAGGGCCTTCACAACGGCCACGCGCCCGGCAGCGGGATGCGCGGGATGCGCGAGCGCGCCGCCCTCGTCGGCGCCGGCCTGGAGATCGACAATACGATCCCGGGCCCGGGGGCCGAGGTGCGCCTCCGCGTGCCAATCGACGCGTGACCCCGCTCAAGACCCGCATCCTGCTCGCCGACGATCACGCGGTGGTCCGGCGCGGACTGCGGATGGTCCTCGAGGCTCAGCCCGACATGGAGGTCGTCGCGGAGGTCGGCGACGGCGCCGAGGCGGTCAACCGCGGGGCCGAGGACGACGTGGACCTCGCCGTGATCGACATCACCATGCCGCGCATGACCGGCCTGCACGCGGCCGCCGAGCTTCACCGCCGCCGCCCGAAGCTGCGAATCCTGATGCTCTCGATGCACGAGAACGAGCGCTACCTGCACGAGGCGCTCAAGGCGGGCGCGTCGGGCTACGTCCTGAAGACGGTCGCCGACCGCGACCTGGTCGAGGCGGTCCGGGCGGCGATGCGCGGCGAGCGGTTCCTGTACCCCGGGGCGATGACCCCGCTGATCGAGGACTTCCTGCATCGCGCGCGCCAGCACCTGCCGGTGCGCGAGGACCCACTCACGCCGCGCGAGCAAGAGGTAGTCAAGCTCGTCGCCGAGGGCTACACGAACAAGCAGATCGCCGAGACGCTCGTGATCTCAGAGAAGACCGTCGAGCGCCACCGCGCCAACATCCTCGAGAAGCTGGGCATGCGCGATCGCGTCGAGCTCACCCGCTACGCGATCCGCCAAGGCCTGATCCAGCCCTAGGTCACAGATACATGCTCGCCCCCATGGTCGAGACCTCGACCGGTGGCGATCCTGTATCTCGATGACCAACCAAGCGTCCGGGCAAGAGCGAATCCGCCGGCCGTGTGCGTGGGACCGGCAGCGGCCATCAGCGGAACGCTCGACTCGGGCACCCGCGGCGGGGCGCACCTGACCGACCTCCCGCCGCATCCAGGGCGGTCGGTGGCGCCGGTCAGGACGGCCGCGCCACCGACCGCTGGGGGCGCCGCGGACGGTGCCCGGATCGGAAAGGAGAAACTCATGACCTGCGTCGCCTCGCCTCCCACCGACGAATGGGCGCCGCTGCGCGATGACCCTGTGGCGCGCAAGCGACTGCTCGTAGTCGACGATCACCCGGCGGTGAGAGCCGGGCTCCGCGAGCTGCTCGCCGACGAGACCGACTTCGAGGTCGTGGCCGCCGTCGATTCGGCGGAGGCCGCGATGGAGCTCGCCATGCAGGAGCGGATCGACGTCGCCGTGGTCGATTACCAGCTGAGCGGGCGCAACGGGCTCTGGCTCAGCCGCAAGCTCAAGCGATTGCCGGATCCGCCCGCGGTCCTGATCTACTCGGCCTATACCGACGGGATCCTCGCGGCGGCCGCGGTCGTGGCCCAGGCCGACTCGATCGTGAGCAAAGGCCGGGTCGGATCCGACCTCTGCCATGAGGTTCGCCGCGCGGCGGACGGCCAGCGACACCTGCCGGCCCTCCCGCCCAGACTGGCGGAAAGCCTGCGGCGCCGCCTCGGCAACGACGAGCAGGCGATCTTCGGAATGCTGCTCGCGGGTCTCGAGCCCGCCGAGGTTGCCGCGACGCTGGGCCTGTCCAACTTCGCGCTGGAGGCGCAGCTGTGTCAGCTCCTCCGGCGACTCGAGGGGCTGCCGCCGGCGCCGAGAACATGACTCGCCTGGCGCCCGCAGACGCGCCGGCGCTCACCCGCACGCCGCCGGCATCGCCCACCGCGGCGCGTCGGCGCTACGTGCCGCTGCTCTACCGGGTGGTCGGGATCAACGCCCTGCTGGTCACCGCGGCGGTCACGCTGACGATCCTGGTGCTCGCCCCGGACAAGGTCTCCGTCCTCGCCTTGGACGGGGAGGTGATGGTGGTGCTCGCCGCGGTCGCCCTGGTCGTGCTCGCCAACGTGTACCTGCTGCGCCGCGTGATCGGCCCGCTCCAGGCGGTGACCGCGTTCGCCCGGCGGGTCGATTACGGCAGCCTCGGGCGTCGCCTCCCCGCCGCCGAACCGACCTCGGAGGCGGGGGAGCTCGCGCTGACCTTCAACGAGATGCTCGAGCGGCTCGAGCTCGAGCGCCGCGAGTCCACCGGCCGGGTGCTCCGCGCCCAGGAGGCCGAGCGGCTCCGGATCGCGCAGGAGCTTCACGACCAGGTCGGGCAGGAGCTCACCGCGGTACTGCTCGGGCTCGCGCGCGTCTGCACCCGCGTTCCCTCCTGCCTCGAGGCCGATGTTCTCGCCGTCCAGGACACCGTCCGCGACAGCCTCGAGGACGTGCGTCGGATCGCGATCGAGCTGCGCCCCGAAGCGCTCGACGATCTGGGCTTGGCCAGCGCGCTCGCCGTCCTCGCCGACCGGTTCTCCGAGCAGCTCGGCCTCGAGATCTCCGAACGCATCAGTCCCGACCTCCCGGACCTGGCGCCCGACATCGAGCTGGTCGTCTACCGGGTGGCGCAGGAAGCGCTCACCAACGTCGCCCGGCACTCGGCAAGCACCCGGGCTGACCTCACGCTCGACTGCGATCGAGGCCGGTTGCTCCTGACCGTCCGCGACCACGGCCTCGGGCTGGCACCGGGAAACGCACCTGGCACCGGGATGCGCGGCATGCGCGAGCGGGCGACCTTGATCGGCGCGAGCCTCGAGATCCGCAACCGGCCCTGCGAGCCGGGCTGCGAGGTCCGGCTCGATGTCCCGATCCCAACAAGCTGACCGCATGTGCGACTCGCACTGTCACCCAAAAAAGATCCACCGCTCGACCAGTAGTAAGTAACCTTTCACCAGGATCGTCGGAGTAGGGGCTGGCTGCCCGGATCGCGAACCCAGCCATTGACGGCTGCGATCGGAGAGGGGAATGGTTCCGTCCTGCCCTATTGGGACTGTCTCGCTCGCTGCCGTCGGGACCAAGGCGCAGCGGCTTCGCGCGACCGCCGCGGAGAGTCTCCGTAAGCACGGACTCGAGCCGCGGCCGGCTGACGGCGGGTCCCGGCCGAAGGCGCACGTCGTGCTATTCGATGTGGCGGGCCCGCCCGTGTTCGAACTGCTCCGAGAGCTGGGTGGCGAGCGCGCGGCGTACCTGCTCGCGGTGGCCAGCGACCGCGCCGGACTGATGGACGGTGGCGCCTGGAGGCTGTTGTCGGCCGGCGCGTCGGACGTCTTCGGGTACGAGGAGACGCCGGATTGGGCGCTCCGGGTCGCCGCGCGGGTGCAGCGCTGGTCGCGGGTCGAGGAGCTCGCCAGCTCGAGCGATGTCCGCGGCGGGCTGGTCGGGGACAGCCGGCGTTGGCGGGCCGCGCTGAGAGACGCGATCGAGGCGGCGTGCTTCACCGACGCCCCGATCGTTCTCACCGGGGAGACCGGCACCGGGAAGGAACTCGTCGCGCGCCTGATCCACGCGCTCGACGCACGGCCAAAGAAGGGAGAGCTGGTTCTCGTCGATTGCACCACGATCGTTCCCACGCTCTCGGGCAGCGAGTTCTTCGGGCACGAGCGCGGCGCGTTCACCGGTGCGACCGGGGCGCGAGACGGTGCGTTTGCCCTCGCGGACCGCGGCACGTTGTTCCTCGACGAGGTCGGGGAGCTTCCGCTCGCGCTCCAGTCAGAGCTCCTGCGCGTGGTACAGGAGGGCGCCTACAAGCGCGTCGGCGGCAACGAGTGGCGAAGGACGACGTTCCGGCTGGTGTGCGCGACCAACCGGGATCTGTTCGCGGAGGCGGCCGCCGGGCGCTTCCGCCACGACCTGCTGTATCGCCTGGCCGGCTCGACCTTGCACCTGCCCAGTCTCCGCGAGCGCCGCGACGACATCCTCGTGCTGGCCCGTCATTTCCTCGGTCAACTGAGCGCCGACGCGACGAGCGATTTCGACCACGACGTCGAGTCGTTCTTGCTCACCCGCGACTATCCGGGCAACGTTCGCGAGTTGCGTCAGCTGATGATGCGGATCGCCTACCGGCACGTCGGTCCCGGCCCGATCACGGTCGGCGATGTCCCGCAGGACGAGCGAGTCGCCACGCCGCCCGGACCCGCCGGTAACGGGGCCGGCCTCGAGGAGGGCATTCGCGATGCGGTCGCCCGCGGGTTGACGCTGCGCGAGATCAGCGCGGCGGCCACCGACCTGGCCATCCGGGTCGCCATCTCCGAGGAGGACGACAACCTCCAGCGCGCCGCGCGGCGCCTCGGGGTGACGCCCCGGGCGCTCCAACTGCGGCGCGCGTCGGGGCGCCTGGCGGCTGCCAGCCCGCACGCGGTCAGTCCGCACGGCGGCTGACGGCGCTCAGAGCGCGACCTCCTGCGCGGGCTCCCAGGGGTCCGTCGCCGCGGGTGGGCGTCCGCCGGCGAACCGGCGCGGGTCGCTCACGCGCCGCCGGCGGACGCCGGCCAGCAGGCGCAGCGCGTTGTTCCCGAGAATCAGAGCCTCGTCACTCGCCGGCAGCCCGAGGAGCCGTACCTTGGCAAGCTCGAGGCCCGGGTGAAGCCATGGACCGTCGGAGCCGAACAGCACCTTGCGCGCCCCGGCCCGCCGCACCGCGTCCTCGAGAATGTCGAAGCGGCGTACTCCGGACGTGTCGGTGTGCACGTTGGGGTGCCGCACGAGGTGATCGATCAGCGCGCTCTGGGCGCGCCAGTCGTCGGCGAAGCTGCCGAGGTGAGGGATCACGAACTGAACCTGTGGATATTCGCGAGCCAGCAACTCGACCACGGCGACCTCGCCCATCACGTCGTAGAGCACCGGGAGCGAGAACGCGACCGCCGCCTCGCACACCTCCCGGGTGATGCGAGCATCGTGCCGATGCACCTTGATTCCGCGGAAGCCATAGGTGTTGACCGCGGTCGCGACGAGCGCCGCGATCCGGCCACGGTCGCGCGCCGGATGCACGAAGGCGAAGCCCCAGAACTGCTCCGGGCGCGACGTGACGATGCGCGCCACCTCGCGGTTGGCGATCGAGTAATCGGAGTGGAAGGCGGCGAACAGCACGGTTCGCTCGATCCCGGCCCGCGCCGCCCTGACCAGGTAGCGATCGAGCCTGGCCTCGGTGTCCCAGGGACCGGTCAACCCGTCGCCCAGCCCGGCGTGGCAGTGAAAGTCGACGATCATCCCCGGAGCGCGACGGGCGTCTCAGCGTACGCGCGGGTCGCGCTCACAAGCGCGGCGACCGCGGCGTCGATATCTCGTTCGCGGTGGCGCGCGGTCAGCACCAAGCTGATCACCGGCCCACCCCCGTGCGTCGGGCGATGGAGCACCGTGCGAACGCCCAGCGCCAGCAGCCCCTGATGAACCCGCGCGACTGACGGTCCGGAGTGCAGGGACTGGACCGGAAACATGGAACCGCGCAGCGGCAGGCCGGCGAGCGACGACCGCGTTCTGAGGCGGTCGACCAGGCCGCCCAGTCGCACTCGCAGCCCGTCCCCGACGGTCCGGTTCAGCGCGAGCGCCCGCTCGGCGGCACGCAGCACGGCCGCCGACGGCGGGCTGCAATGCACGCGCGTCTCTGCGCCGGCCTCGAACCGCTCGACCACGTCGGCGTCGCCCGCCAGCACCGCGAGCGGCACGCCGAGAGCCTTGGCCAACGACGCGCACACGACGACGTGGGCGCCCTCGACGCCGTGCCACCGGAGCGAGCCGCCGCCCCCGCGACCGAACGGCGCATCGGGCGCCGGGCCCGCTCCGAGTACCCCCACGGCCTGCGTGTCGTCGATGATCAGTCGCCCGCCGAATCGCCGTGCCAGCCCGCTGTAGGCGCAGATCGGAGCCGGCCCGCAACCCGGGCAGTAGCCGTCGGCCAGGACGAGCGGCCGGCGCCGGCGCCGCGAGCACTCGCGCAGTTGCCGGCAGAGCGCCTCGGGATCGTGGTGGTGGAACGTCTGCGTGGGGATCCCGCGCCCGCGCAGCCGCTCCGCTCCCCAGCGGCCGATCGGGTAAGCCCCCGCGTCGATGTGCACGGACGCGTCGTCGCCCGCGAGCAGCGCGAACAGATCCCAGAACAGATGCAGCGTGGACGGCGCGAGCGTGGCCCGTGCGCACCCGAGCAGGGATCCCGCCGCCGCCGCGATCCGCCCCGCGTCCAGCGGCGCGGCCAGGGCCGCCGGCACCCCCGTGGTCAGACTCGCCCACGCGGCGAGCGACGAGCTCGGGTGCCGGAGGCCCAGGTACAGCGCTGCGGTGAAATCGAGCACGCCGCTCCGCTCAGCGCGGCGTGGTCTCCTCGAGTTCCCCCTCGTCCTCGTAGCCGCGCTGGCGTCGCGGCCCGCGCCGCGTGCCCGGGGCGAGCGACAGGCGCGACATCCGCCGCCGCTGTTCGAGCAGCCGCTGGTGCATCAGGAACGCGGGCTGGGTGAACCGGTCGGGCGGCAATTCCCCGTTTCGGACGTCTTGAGTGTCGGCGGACAGGTCGACCCCGGTCACCGCCTGGTAGGCGTGGATGTACCACTGCGCCTCCTGGCGCCAGTACCGCGCCCAGTTCCCGGCCTGGTTGCGATCGAACACGTTGCTCCAGTCGCCGAAGCGGATCGACAACAGGAGCTGCTCGCCGAACACCGCCAGGTCGTGGAAGTAGCGCACCGACGTTTCGCTCCAGCCTTGGACCCGCTTCATCGCGTCGACCCGATCCATCCACGGCTCGGGGTATGCCACCATCACCCGCGTCGGCAGGAACTCTCTCAGCTCGGGCCGTGCCAGCAGCCACTGCTCGAGCAGCATCTCCTGGCGTGCGGTCCACGGCAGGTCGCCGTACTGGTTGTGAGCGCCCTCGGCCAGCAGCAGGTGAACGTCGCGCAGGGCGTTCAGGATCGGGAACGGGTCCGCGATCATCGTCGTGTCGTCGTCCTCCTTGTAGAAGATCGACGCGCGGTGCAGCAGCGTGTGGAACGCCTCGAGGAAGCGGGAGCGCGGATCTGCGGAGCGCACCCGGGGAACCGAGCGACCGTAGAGCGAGATTCCGTACTCGTGGTCGTACTCGTAGACGCGCCGCGCGAGCGGGAGCCGGTGCTGCTCGTCCTGGACGTAGCCCCACAGGAGGTTGTTGAGCGGCCGCAGCGGGTCGAGCGCGAATCCGGCGAGCGGGTCGCGCGGTCCCCGCCCGCGGTTCTGGAACCGCCGGCTGATCGCGCCCATCGTCTGCACGAGCATCCCTTCCTCGTGCCAGTAGGACCACAACAGCTCGAGGAAGCACGGCGAGGTGAGCTTGCGGCCCATGATCTCGTAGCACAGCTCGACGTGCTGTTCGGCGTCCGCCCGCAGCTCGATCCTGGCCTCGGGCAACTTCTGGCGGATCAACGCCAGATAGGGAAGCGTCTCGATCGAGCCTCCCGGCGCCCGCTCTTCGTCCTCCTCGACGTCCCCGGCCAGGTCCGCCGGCACGAGGTAGCGTCGCCACAGCCGGCCGGCGGTATCCCCGCGGGACAGGCCGAGCCGCTCGTCGCGCTCGTCCTCGGAGAGGTTCTCGAAGCGCTCGCGGCTTAGGCTCGGCTCGATTCTTGCCCTCCACTCCTCGGGCACCGTCAGGTCCCCGACCGCCATCGCCACCCCGCAGTTCGCGACCAGGAACGCCTCGGTGGCGACCTTGAGTGCCTTGTAGGAGATGATGTCCGGGAACGGCAGGGCGTGGCGGACCCACAGGGCAAGCTCGTCCAGCCACTCCTCACCGCGGCGGCAGAACACCCGGTCCATCCAAGCCGCGTAGTTGTTGAACGAGACCTTGTTCGTGCTGGCCCGAATCACCGACCACAGCGGCAGGTCGACCGTGTCGACGATGTCCGAGCGCCGTAGGCTCACCTCGAACGGAGCGTCGTCCTCGCGCGCCACGCGGACCTCGTCACCTCGGGCCAGAGGCCTCGTGTGCACGACGAAGCTCTCGGTCTTGGTGTGCGGACGAACTTCCTCGCCGCGGCCGCGCCAGCTCGCCGTCACCTCGACGGTAAAGACGCCCGGCCGGACATCGCGCGCCTGCCAGTCGACGAACCGCGACCCGCGCTGCACGTTGGTGCCCTTGTAGTCGGTGTCGGCGTTGGTGAGTCGCCCTTTGCTGACATCGACGTTGCCGTGGCCGAGCACCCGCCACTTGTAGTACCAGCTGGCCGGCTCCTTGAGCCCGTGCGCGGCGAACCGCACCGAGTTATCCAGCGGGACAGGTGAACCGACTATCTCGATTGAGAGCTGATCACCATCCATGTGTTCCTCCTATTCATGACGAAGAGACCGGTTGTGGTTGCGGGCGTCGGCGCTCAGGGGTGAAGGCCGGTGGCACGGGGACCCACTTGCGGGCGGGCGGGGATACGGGCGCGGCGCAGATCTCGGCGATGTCGAGCGTGCTGCGCAGCGCCCAGTAGGTGAGAAGGTTTGACACCGTCCGGCTCTCCTCGCGGGCGGCGAGCCGACCGCGCATCCGGGCGTGCCCCAGCACGGCGAAGGCCAGCGACGGAGCCACCTCACGCAGTTGCTCGGGCCGGCGGCGCCAGGCCTCGTAGTAGGCCGCGAGCTGCTCCGGCCCGCGCTCGGCGAGCGGCATCACCTCGCGTAGCGATCGACCGCCTAGCTTCGCCGGGCGATGCTCCACGAGCAGTTCGACCAACCGCGGGATCGTCCCGTCGAGCGCATCGAGCAGCGCGCGAACGGACTCCTCGAGCCTGGCGCGCGGGTACAGGGCCTCCCACAGGGCCGAGAGCCTGCGCCACTGCGGATCCGGGTACAGGCGCTCGCCCAGCATGCAACTGAGCCGCACCCGGATCCACGGGACCGGGTGAGGATCGTCGGCGCCGATCCGGAACACCGCCCAGGCGGGCAGGCTGACGACGCCGATCAGGCCGAGCGTCGACGCCACGCCAAGCTTGCCGACCGACCACAGGTCGGCGACGATCTCGGAGATCCACCGCTCCCACATCCGCCAGGCCGGCAGCTGGTCCGGGGCGGCATTCCGGCTCTCGAGGCGCACCGCCCGGCGCAGGGAGGGCACGAGATCGAGCAGCGCGGCGGCCTGGTGCCCGACCTCGTGCACGAGCGAGGAGGCGATTCCATGTCCGATCATCCGTTCGCGCGGGACGCGGACGATCGCGACCGGGTTGTCGCCGCCCCCGGGGACGCGCGTGCGGGCCCGCCGGACGGCGGCTCCCGGCCCGCGGGCCAGGTAGCAGACGACCTGTGGCGGGTCGAAATACTGCTCGGGGAACGAAAGCGCGTCGGCGGCGAGGACGTCGAGGCCGGACAGCCACACCCCGGTGTCGTGCTCGCTCCGCTGGGTGATCACCTCCGAGAACAGGTCGAACTGCGACAGGACGTCGTTGAAGCGCATGCGCACGGTGGCGAACCGCTTCTGCATTTCGGCCGGGTCCGCCCGCTCGCCTTCGGTCTGGAGCCAGCCGATGTAGTCGAGGACTTCCTGGTGGAGCTGGTAGCGGCCCCCCACCAGGAAGCGCTCGATCGCGACGATCGCGGCCGGCGACGGAGCGGCCGCCGGCAGCATCGTCTCCTGGAGCGCGAACGGCTTGACGCGATCGAGCCGCGTCAGCAACGACCTCGCCTCCTGCTCGAGATACTCCGCCGCCAGCGCCTGCATCGTCATGGTTCGCCGGACCCGTCCGGTTAGTAGACGCCGAGCAGGACGATCTTGCGCCCCCGGCGCACCCACCGCCCGGTGTAGGCGCGGGGTCCGTCGTCGTAGCCGCCGTCGTTGACGTCGTAGGAGTCGTAGGTGCCGTACGAGCCGTAGCCGCGGGAGCGGGAGCCCCGCCCGGAACCGCGCCGTCCGTGCCCGTACTCCTGCTCCATCTGCTCCATCTGCGGTCCGCCGCCGCCGTCGAGCCGGAGCCCGGGCATGATCTGCTTGGCCGCGCGCGCCACGGCCTGTTCGGCCACGGCCTGAGGCGGCATGTCGGGCGGGGCCGAGGCGGCGTGTTGCCCGGCCGCCTGCGCCAGCTGGATCACCTTCTTCGCGACCTCGAACTCCTGCTCCCCGGCGACCTCGTACTCGCCGAGCGCCGAGCCGGCCATCGACCCGAGCTGGGACCCGATCGCCGTACCGATCCCCGGCGCCACGAACGACCCGAGCGCGCCTCCTACCGCGGGCAGCGCGGTCTTGGCCACCTGCTTGAGCACGCCGCCGACCGCCTGGCCGACCGGGCCTTTGATGAACGAACCGACGCTCTTGACGATGTCGCCGAGGAACTGCTCGAGTTCCTGTTCGTTGTTGATCTCGAGCAGCTCGGCGGCAAGCTCCGTCTCGTACTCCCCGCCGAGCTCTCCGTACTCGGACTCCTGCTCGTACTCGTACGTCTCGAACATGCTCATCTTGTCCTCCTTCTCTGGTGTGCGAACTGGACGGCGATTTCGGGAGTGAGCTCAGCCAGGCGAACCCCCCTCTGTCACGTTCCCGGTGGCGCCGCGGGCGCCGTGCCGTTCTGCGGGGTCTGACCGCCCGGGCCGGCGCCCATCGGCGGCCCGCCGGCGTCCGGCTGGCCCGCGCCGCCCGCGGGCGCGCCCGTCGGCGCGCCGGGCGGCGCCGGCTCGAAGGTTGGCGGTGGGCCCTGACCCGGCATCGGGCCGGCATCCGGCATCGGGCTGGCATCCGGCATCGGGCCGGCGCCCGGCATCGGGCCTGCGCCGTTCGCACCGGGCGGGGGCGGCTCGCCCCCAGGCGGCATATCGCCCGCCGGCGCCGGCGCGTACGAGTCGGGGGCCGGCCACCAGAACTGCGCGGCCTGCGGGAACGGGACCCATCTCCACAGCCGGTGTCCGCGCCGCAGTCCCCCGTAGACCCAACGGCCAGGCGCGCCGGCCGGCGAGGGCGGCGGGGTCGGGCCGAAGAAGTACAGCGGCCGCGACCAGTCCGTCGACCCCTCGATCTGCGGCTGTGGACCGCCGGCGCCCGGGTACCCCTGACCACCCCACGGCTGGGGTCCGGAGGGCCAGCCGCTGTCGTCGGACGGCGCCGCGCCGGGCTGAGATTGCCCATAGCCGGGCTGCCACGGCCGCTGCCGGCCCTGCTGCCACGGTTGCTGCCAGCCCTGTTGCTGCCAGCCTTGCCGCTGCTGCCACGCGCGCTGCTGCCACGGTGGCTGCGGGGCGCCGCCGTACCGGTAGGGCTGAAACTGCCGCTGCCACGGTTGCTGGCCGGCGGCGCCGTAGCGGTACGGCTGCCACGGGCGCTGCCAGCCGGCGCGGAAGCTCGGTGCCGCCACGCCGGCGCGCACCTGTACCGGCGCGCGCGGGCGCTGCCCGTACGCGCCGCCGGGACGGAACTGGCCTGCGGCGCGGCCGAACGGCGCCCCGGGGCGCGTACCGAACCGCGCTGCGCCGGGGTAGCGCCCCGCCGGTCCCGCGGGGCGGCGCTGGTAGGACGCCGGGCCCCGGTATGGCGCGCGAGGTCCGTATGGCGCGCGACCACCGTACGGTGGACGACCCCCGTACGGCGCGCGAGCCCTGTACGGCGCGCGACCCCCGTACGGCGCACGACCCCCGTACGGCCCACGACCCCCGTACGGCTCACGACCGCTGTACCGCGCACGAGCACCATACGGCGCTCGGCGACCGTACTGGGCAGGACGGCGGGGCGGGTCTGCCGGGTACCGCTGGCCCGGTCCGCCGCGAGCGCCGTACTCCCGCCGCATCGGCGGGCGCCCTCCGCGGCCGATCTCCTGGACCAACCCGGGGGCGAAGTGCTCGGCCGCCGCCGCGGCGGCACGCCGCGCCGTCTGCTCAGGGGTGGAGGCCGGCGGCGCCAGGAGAGCCTGGTGGGCGGCGGCTCCGGCCAGGCGCACGAACTGCCGGGCGGCCTCGAACTCCTGGTCCTGAGGGCTCAGGCCCTCGAGCTCGAGCCCGAGCACCCCTCCGGCCGCCTGGGCGAGCTGCCCACCAATGTCGCCGCCTCGGCCCGGCGCGATGCGCTCCCCGATCGCCCGCCCCACCACCGGCAACGCCTTCCCGGCGGCGTCCTTGAGGACTGCGCCGAGCGCCTGCGCGGTGCCGGAGCGCACGAACTGGCCGAGCGCGTTGCCGACCCCATGAAAGACATCCCCGAGAAACTGCTCGAGCTCCTGTTCGCTTGCCACCTCGAGGAGCTCCGACGCCAGCTCGAGCTCTTGCGTCTCGCTCAGCGGGACTTCGAGCTCTCCGCCTTCGAACTGCCTGGAGCCGTTGTCGTGCATGGGTCGCCTCCGGATGGAGTTGGCGTTTGCCCATCTCCTTGCACGATGCGTGCCACACCGGCGCCGGGGCGCTGCGGCGCATCGTGCGAAAGCGGGTTCGTCTCGCCGCCCTGGGGCGCGAACCCCGGTTCGCCTCAGCGCTCGGTGTGCCGCGGGATTCCGAGGTACTCGCGGTACTTGGTCACGGTTCGGCGCGCGAGCGGAAATCCGAGCCGAGTCAGCTCATCGGCGAGTACGGCGTCGGTCAGCGGGGTGCGCTCGTCCGCGATCAGCTGGGCCAGCGCGGTCCGCGGTCCCTGGGCGGCCTCGAAGAAGTGCGCGAACGGCGCCACCCGGCCGCGAGGAAGCACGACGTAGCGTCCATTCGTCGCCCGGCTCACCGTCGACTCGTGAAAACCCAACTCGTCGGCGACCTGCGCTCGGGTCAGCCGCTTTATGTGGCGTGGCCCGTGCGCCAGGTACTCGCGCTGGCACTCGACCACGAGCTCGGCCACCGCCCGCATCGTCTCCCACCGTCGCTCCAGACGATCGAGGAAGGCTCGCGCCCGAGCGATCTGGGCGTCGACGCGCTCGCGCTCGGCCGGGGCGAGCTCGGCGGCGCAGGCCGCCTGCGCAAACGACGCGGCGACGACCAGTGTGAAGCGTCGGCGCTCGAGGATCTCGACCGAGAACTCGCCCGGGGCGTCCGCGCGTTCGCGGATGACGACGTCCGGTATCGCCGGCGGCGCGGCCGGCTGGAACTGCGGCGGGTCCAGCGATGCGTAAGGGCGAAGGCGGGAGCGAATGAACTCCGCGGCGCTGGCCACCTCGGCTCGCGTGGCGTCGAGCGCCGCCGCGATGGCGCGCAGCCGCCCGCTCGCCAACCGCTCGAGGTGTCCCTCGACGACCTGCCGCGCGAGCCGCGATCCGGCCCCTTGCTCCTCGAGTCGCTCGAGCTGGAGCAACAGGCAGTCCCGGAGGTTCGAAGCGCCTACGCCGGCCGGCCCGTAGCGCCGGAGTACCGCGAGCACGGCCTGGACGCGGGCGGGCGATACGCCGAGCCGCAAGGCCATCTCGTCCACGGTCGTATCGATGAAGCCGCGGTCGTCGAGAGATCCGAGTATGTAGGACAGGACCGGCCGGTCGTTCGCGGTCACCATCGGCGCGAGCTCGGCGAACATCGCCTCGGCGGGCGTCAGCTCGTCGGCGACGTGCACGTCGGGTGCGTCGACCCCGGCTCTGTCGGTGCCTGCTTTCCCGCGCCGCCGCCCGGCGCACCCGCACGGCGGACCGGGCTCGCCGCACAGCGGGCAGGCCGGCGACGAGAGCCGCTCCAGTGCGGGATTCTGTTCGACCTCGCGATCGACGAGCGACTCGAGCTCGAGGGTGGGCAGGGCGAGCAGGCCCGCGTAGGCCAGGAGCTCGGGAGAAGCCCGTTGCTCCAGGCGCGGCGTCACCTCGAGCGTGAGTGTTGCCGTCACCAAAGCGGTGGTTGGTCGAGCAGGTTCAGCATCTCCGCTCGAGGCACGCGCTGCAACCCTCTATCGCGTCACCATCGGGACTCCACCGGGGCCGGCAGGCGCCGCACCGGCGCCGGGGCCGGATCAGGCCATTGCGTCCCGGCCGGACGCGGTCCCATCGGCTCGGTCCAACCGCTCGCGACGAGGTCGCGAATGTGCTGCGCGTCGCTCGGATGCTGGCAGCTGGCCCTCCCCTCGTACAGACGCTCCCATGAGATGCTCGCCTTGACCGGGGCAGACCGCGGCACGCGGTTGAGCCGCTGCAGGAACCACGCAAGCTCGGCCAGGCACGGGTTGCACGCGCTGTATCCCCAACCCTGGCCCCGCCGGGACCGGTTGTGGAGCGCGAGGCTGCCGAGCTGCCCCCGCCAGCGGGCTGATTGCTTGTCGATGAACCCAACCAGCTGCATCTCGGCGTGATGCGCGTTGTCGCAGCTGTGGGCGAAGTCGCCGTCCATGCTCGAGACGTTTAGCGTCACGATTGTCAACCCGGGCGACCCGGGGTCGGGAAGAAACACCATGCCCCCGACATAGGGCACCGAGACGTTCGGGAGGATCGTCACGTAGCGGAGCGTCCGGCCGTCAGGTAGCGCGATCGACTGCAGGTAGGTGCCCGACAGGTGGTTGAGCTGGGTCCGCAGGTCCTTTGTCGGGTCCAGGAGCGGGCTGCCGTCGCCCGAGCGCAGGTGGGCCAGGCACAGGACCTCGCCCCGCCACCGGCTCGCGCGGGCGCGCCGGAGAATGGCCCGGACGGCGGCGATCTCCGGGAACTCGTACCTGGGCAGCTCGTACTCACCCAGCTCGTACTCACCCAGCTCGGGCTGCGGAGTTGGCGCAGCGCCCGGAACCGGCGCCCCGACGTAGAACCGCACCTGCAGCGGATAGCCACTCCCTTCGACTCCGCCGATCCGCCAGGCATGGTTCCCGACCCGGGTCTCGTAAACGGGAACCGGCGATGAGACGGTGTTCGAATAGAAGCGAAACGGGCAGCTGAACGAAAAGTCGAGCGTCTTGGTGCCGTCGGTGTAGGTGAAGCTCCCGCCGGATCCGTGCGGACCGAACGTGTCTGACAGCCAGATCGCGATCCTGCGACCACCCGCGTCGATCCGCTTCGGGGGGTCGAGGACCCAATACGAGTCGGAATCCGCCTTCGACTTGACCAGGCGCAGCGGCTTCGGTCCATCGTTGATGATCCCGACGTAGCACGAGTAGTCCTGAAACGGAGACAGGATCGCCGAATGCATCCGCGGGACGTTGATCGGCACCACCCGGCTTCCGGTCACGGTGAACAGCTTGCCCACCGCGGTTTCGAGGTCGACCACCGTAAGCGTGAAGTGGTCTTGCGTGTCCGGCGCCGGGACGCATTCGAAACCACTGTTGACGTAGTTGGCGGGTGCCACCTCGAGGCCGCTGACCGGCTTGTGGGTGTGACCCATCACCACGAGATCGCTGCCCGTTTGCAACGCGAGTCGTTGGGCGAACCACGCCAGATCGTCGCCGCCCCAATCCGCCTTGGCCGCTCGGGCCGCGTTCTGCGCGTGACCCTTCTCCATTCTCACCCAACGGGTGAACAGGCCCGAATAGATCCGCATCGCCTCAGCGCAGCTACTGGTCGATCCGTCGGGCATGACGATCGGCTCGGTGGGCGACATGCCGAGCGTCCGGCATATATAGGTCAGGAGAAACCGAGCCAGGTCGTCGCCCCTATTCAACGCCGCCACGATCGCTGACACGTTGATGCCGGTCGGATTGCCATGGCCCGGAAGGTGGGCAGCGGTCTTGCCCGGTGTGCCCGACAGTCGCTTGGCCACGTTGTACGCGATCGCACGAGTGACGAAATGCCCGATCGGGAGCGTGCCCCATCGCGAGGTCGTATCCGGCGCGTTGAACATGCACCAGTGATGACCGTGAGAGAACACCGTTCGAGCTTTGACGCCCCACAGGGCTCGCCACTGCTGCGGGTCGAAGATGATCCGCTCCCCGCGCGCGACATTGCCGCCCAGCGAGCGGTTCAGAGTGTCGATATCCGCCTGCGTCAGCGTGATGTCGTGGTTCCCCAGCATCAGGCGAACCTGGCCGGGCAGCGCCTTGACCAGGGCGGCGAGCGGCCCACGTGGCCCGAGGAGATCCGGATTGGCGGCGATGATCTTGCTCATCGACGGCGGTCGCACCGACGGTGGGTACGTCCACATGTCGAACATGTCGCCGAGGAACAGCACCTCCTTGACGACGTTCTTCTGAGCGGCGACCCACGAGAGCGCCGTGCTGAGCGGTTGTTCGTGGACCGACTTCTGGTACCAGCAGGTCGGACTGTTGTCGCCAATGTGGATATCGCTGAGGACCACCGCATATCGCTTTGCCATGTCCTCCTCTCAGCAAGATCCGTGCCACCTCCCGCCGGACGGAGTGGCGGCGCGGACCGCCCGGGGCGCCACGAACCGCCGTTCGCGATCGAGCCCGGACGCGAAGCCCGGTTCGCAGAACGCTGCGGGCCGGTGACCCCGCGCGGGATGCAGCCTCCACCCCATTGGAACGCCGCCCCACTGCAGTCACGATCGGCTGGGATGACCTTCCAGGCGACACTTGCCGGCTGGGCGGCGACGCTCGCGGTGATCGGCGGGCTGATCGCGTTCGACCTGTGGCAGTCGAGCCGCAAGCCGCACGCCGTCGGCCTGCGCGAGGCCGCCGGCTGGTCGCTGTTCTACATCGCCGTCGCGGTGCTGTTCGGCGTCGCCTTCTCACTCATCTCCGGATGGACCCTCGGTGCGCAGTACTTCGCGGGCTACATCGTCGAGCGCAGCCTGTCGATCGACAACCTGTTCGTGTTCGTGATCATCATGAGCACGTTCGCGGTCCCCGCGGCACAGCAGCCGCGTCTACTGATGATCGGCATCGTCGGCGCGCTGGCGCTTCGGGCGGTGTTCATCGCGCTCGGAGCGGCGCTGCTCGACGCCTTCTCGTTCACCTACCTCGTGTTCGGCGTGGCGCTCGCCGCCACCGCGGTGCAACTCTTTCGCCACCGCGACCAGGACCCGTCGGTCGAGGACAACGTTGTCGTCGCCGCCGCCCGACGGCGTGGACTGTCGCCAATGCTGCTCGCGCTGGTCGCCATCGCCACCACCGATGTGGTGTTCGCGCTTGACTCGATCCCGGCCGTGTTCGGCATCACCCAGCACGCCTACATCGTGTTCGCGGCCAACGCGTTCGCGCTGCTCGGTCTCCGCGCGCTGTATTTCCTCGTCTCGGGGCTGCTCGACCGGCTCGTGTACCTCTCGACCGGCCTGGCCGTGATCCTGGCCTTCATCGGCGCCAAGCTCGTGCTCCACTTCATGCACCTCCATGTACACGGGGTCCCCGAGATCTCGACCGGGCTCTCGCTGGGGGTGATCGCGGTCGTGCTGGCGTTCACGACGATCGCCAGTCTGCTCGCGGTGCGTCGCGATCCGAGGCGCCGCGCCCACTCGGGTTCGCTGCGGGCGAGGCCCGAGCCCGTCGAGTAGGCTCAATCCGTGCCAGAGGTCAACCTGCAGTGCCGGCTCGCGGCGCGGCCGGTCGGCGTGCCCGCCGCCTCGTGCTGGGAGTTCGTCGAGGCGCCGGCGACCGAGCCCAGCGAGGGGCAGTTCCGGGTGCAGCTTGAGTACCTGTCGCTCGACCCTGCAATGCGAGGATGGATGAACGAAGCGCGGTCCTACGTGCCGCCGGTGGCTATCGGCGAGGTGATGCGGGCCGGCGGGGTCGGGCGAGTGGTCGACTCGCGTCATCCCGGCTTCGCGGTCGGCGACTCGGTCTTCGGGCAGTTCGGCGTGCAGCGCTACGCCGTGTCGGACGGCCGCGGTGCGCTGCGGATCGACACGTCGGTGGCGCCCGCCCAGGTTCATCTCTCGGCGCTCGGGATGACCGGCCTCACCGCGTACTTCGGACTGCTCGAGATCGGCAAGCCACAGCCCGGAGACACCGTGGTCGTGTCGGGGGCGGCCGGCGCGGTGGGCAGCGTGGCCGGGCAGATCGCCCGGATCAAGGGCTGCCGGACCGTGGGGATCGCGGGCGGTCCGGACAAGTGCGCGTGGCTGGTCGAGGAGCTCGGGTTCGACGCGGCGATCGACTACAAGCAGGGCGACCTGCGCGCCGAGCTGCGCCGCCACACGCCTGACGGCGCGAACGTGTACTTCGACAACGTCGGCGGCGAGACCCTCGACGAGGTGCTGCGCCGGATCGCGCGGGGGGCGCGTGTGGTGATCTGCGGCAACATCTCGCAATACAACGCCGACACGCAGCCCCGCGGACCGGCCAACTACATGCAGCTGCTCGTTCAGCGCGCGTCGATGACCGGGTTTCTCGTGTTCGACTACGCCGACCGCTATCCGGAGGCGATGGCCCAGCTCGCCCAGTGGCGGCGCGACGGCGAGTTGATCTCTCGCGAGGACATCGTCCACGGCGGCCTCGACCAGTTCCCGGAGGCGTTGCTGATGCTGTTCCGCGGCGAAAACACCGGCAAGCTGATCCTCCACCTGGACGGGACCTCGTGACCGATCCGCCGCCGCTGCAGAACGAGCTGCGCTTCTGGCCCGAGTTCGGCCGCCTGCTCACCGATACGCGGTTCTGGTCGCCGGCCCGCACCGCGCAGGGCCGGCCCGTCCTCCTGATCCCTGGCTTCATGGCGGGCGACGCGTCGCTCACCGTGCTGGCCGGGTGGCTGCGCCGGCGCGGCCACGCCGTGCGCACCAGCGGGATCCGGCTCAACGTCGGGTGCTCCGGACGCGACCTCGAGCGGCTCGACGCGGTCCTCGCGGCGTTCGGCGAACCGGTCCTGCTGATCGGCCAGAGCCGCGGCGGGACGCTCGCTCGCGCGTTGGCCGCGCGGCACCCGGACAAGGTCGCCGCGCTCGTGACGCTGGGCTCGCCGGTGCTCGACCCGCTCGCGATCTCGCCGCACGTGCTCCGCACCGTGCGCTCGGTCGCGTTCCTTGGCGATCTGGGCGTACGCTGGCTATTCTCGACCGACTGCCGGGACGGCGCGTGCTGCTCCGAGTTCCGCACCCTGCTGCGCACGCCACTCCCCGCGGGCTCGCGCGCGGTCGCGTTGTATTCGCGCACCGACGCGATCGTCGATTGGCGCGCCTGTCTCGATCCTGACGCCGACTGCGTCGAGATCGACGGCAGCCATTGTGGGATGGCCGTCAACGCGGAGGTTTACCGGGAGCTCGAGCGGTTGCTCGAGCGATCCGAGGAGACGTAGTTTCCGGTGAGCACGGTTCGGATCTCTCGGGACCTGATCGGACCCGGTCCGGGCGTGGGCTGGCGGCCGGTGTGGTCGGTTCCTGCCTTCCTGCGCGCGGTGCGCGCCGCGGTGCTCGTCCCCGGATTGTTCGCGTTCACCAGCCAGGTGATCGGCAATCTCCAGATGGCGACGTTCGCGGCGTTCGGCGGCTTCGCCACGCTGGTCCTCGCGTCGTTCGGCGGCAACCGCCGGGACAAGCTGGTCGCCCACCTGGGGCTCGCGCTGGCCGGCAGCGCCCTGCTCACGATCGGCACGCTGGTCAGCTCCTCGACCGCGCTTGCCGCGCTGGCCACGGTCCCGGTCGCCTTCACCGTGTTCTTCGCCGGTGTGGCCGGTCCGAACGCGGCGGCCGGGGTCAACGCGGCCCTGCTCGCCTATGTCCTCCCGGCGGCCTCGGTCGGCACGATTTCAATGGTCCCGGACCGCCTGGCCGGCTGGTGGCTCGCGTCGGTGTGCGGCACCGCCGCCGTGCTCCTGCTCTCCCCCCGGCCCGGGGACGACGCGCTGCGCGGGGCGAGCGCGAAGCTGGCCGGGGCGGTGGCCGACGAGCTCGATGCGGCACTCGCGGGCACCGCGACCGAGAAGCAGCTCACCGGGCTGATGGACGCCAAGCGGGAGCTCCTGGCGCGGTTCACCGCGACCCCCTACCGCCCAACCGGGCTGGCCGCCGAGGACCAGGCGTTGGCCAACGTCGTCGAGTTACTCGAATGGTGCGAGGCGCTGACCGCCGACGCCATCCACGAACGGGCCGACCTGCGTGATGCGTCACCCGGCGCGCGGGAGCTGCTCTCGCTCACCAGCTCGGTCCTTCGGGACAGCTCGACGCTACTCGACGGCGGCGACGCCCAACCCGACATCGACACTCTTCAGCGCACCCAGGCCGAGATGGTGGCGCGGGCCGATCATCCGCATCCGCCGCGGGGCGAGTTCCGCCAGGCGGCGCAGGCTTCCTTCCACGCCCACACCATCGCGGTAGCCGTGCTCGCGGTCGCCGCCGAGACGCTCGTCGCGGTGCGACGCGCCGATCCCGAATGGGTCGAGGCTCGACGCCGGCGCTGGTACACCGGCGAGACCACCGCTCGTGCCGCGCACCGCGTGTCGAGCGTGGTCCGGGCAGCGCATATCCACGCCAGTCTCCGGTCGGTCTGGTTCGTCAACAGCCTCCGGGGTTCGATCGCGCTCGCCGCCGCCGTGGCTATCGCGGACATCGTGAGCGTCCAGCATGGGTTCTGGGTCGTGCTCGGCACGCTGTCGGTCCTGCGGACCAACGCGGCGTCGACCGGGGCAACAGCGTTTCGCGCCCTGGTCGGCACCGCGATCGGCTTCGTCATCGGCGGCGCGCTGCTCCTGGCGATCCCAACCGGCTCGGGGGCGCTCTGGGCGGTACTTCCGGTCGCCGTGTTCGTCGCCGCGTATTCGCCTGGCACCGCCCCGTTCGCGATCGGTCAGGCCGCGTTCACGATCACCGTCGCGCTGCTCTTCAACCTGCTCGCGCCGGTCGGGTGGAAGGTCGGCGTGGTGCGCATCGAGGACGTCGCGCTCGGCTGCGCCGTCAGCGCGCTCGTCGGTCTGGTGTTCTGGCCGCGCGGCGTGGCGGCGGTCGTGGGCGACGACCTGGCCGACGCCTACCGATCGGGCGCCGTCTACCTGCGGCAGGCGATCGACTGGGCGGCCGGGCTGCGCCCCGACAAACCCGCGGGCGCGATGAACGCCGCGGTGGCCGGCCAGCGACTCGACGAGGCGCTCCGCGGGTTCCTGGCCGACCAGGGGAGCAAGCGGGTTACCAAGCAGGACCTCTGGCGCCTGGTCGGCGGGACGCTCAGACTGCGGCTCACGGCGCGCACGGTGGCAGAGCTTCCGGGCGACGCCGACGCCGTCCAGTCCTCCCGCGACGCGCTCGAGCACCGCACGGTCACGCTCGAGTCCTGGTACCAGCAACTCGCGGATCTCGTCGGAAAGCCGAACCACCAGCCGGTCGCCCCGCTCGAGCCGCCGAGCTTCGACACGCGCGACATCGCGCGGGGCGGATCAGATTCCTACCACGGGGTCTGGCTGTGCGAGCACCTCAACCATCTCTCCGAGCACCTCGGCGATCTGGTCCAGCCCGCCGTCCAGGTCGCCGAGCTCCGCCGCCAGCCCTGGTGGCGCTGAGGCAGGTGGGCGCGGAACGTGGATGACGCGCCACCGCCCTGTCGAAGGGAGGGGGTGTGGCGTGTCGTCCATATGAGTAGAGGTGGATGAAACGCCACCGTTGCCGTTCCGCGAAGGGTGTGGCGCGTCGTCCACACGTATCGCCCTGCACGCGAGGCGGTCTGGCCGGCCGGCGAGGTCGTGGCCGAGCTGGCCGTGGCCGGGTGAACCGTGGTTGCCGGGGCGATGATCGAGGCCGGGTGGAGCGTGGTTGGCGGGGCGACGATCGAGACCGGCGCAAGCGTGACCGCGCGCGACGGACCCGAGCAGGCGGCCACCGACATCCACCGCAGCGCCATATCGACCGGGACGAGCGCCCCGAACCGGTCCCGAACCGACGCGCGGGCGCGGTTCACGAGCGCCCTTGCTTCCTCGTCATCGAGGCCCGCTTTGGTCTGGTGCCCTGGACCTGGGTTTCACCCGCTAGACCCAGGCACCAGCCCGAGGCTCACGTTCGGAAGCTAAGAACTTCGTAGGCGAGCCGGCGCAGGCGTAGCCCGACGGTGGCGCGCTCAGACGCCGGGCTGGGCGGCATCGTGCTCAGGGCGATTCCGCCGAGCACCGCCACGATCCCCATGAGCTGGCCGAGGCTGGCCGGCTCCCCGAGGGCGAGCCATCCCGCCGCGGCCCCGACGACGGGCTCGAGGTTCAGGAACGCGCCGGCCAGCTCGGCCGGGACGCGTGCCTGGCCGAACGCGAACAGCCAGAACGGCAGCGGTGTACCGGCGAAGGCGAGCGCCGCCAGCGCGAGCACCGGGACGGGCGCGCCGGGCGCGTGCGGCACCCCGTCGGTCAAGACGGCGACCGGAAGCGCGACGAGCGCGCCACCGGCGAACTGGACGGCGGTGACCGCCGCCGCGTTGCGGCCGGACAGCAGCTGCGGCTGGACCGCGATGAAGCCGGCTGACAGGACGACGGAGCCGAGCACGAGCAGGTCGCCTCGCGGGCTGGACCCACCGCCGGCGGCGCCCGCGACGAACGCGATCCCGACCAGGGCCACCGCGTACCCGGCCCAGGTGAGCGGGCGCGCCGCGGTCTGGCCGAGACCCGCCGCGATCAGCGCGACCAACACCGGGATCGCGCCCACGACGACGGCCGCGTGGCTGACGCTGGTGCGCTCGATCCCGATGTTCTGAAGGACGATTACCGCCCCGAAGCCGAGCGCGCCGGAGGCGAGCAGGCGGATCGTCAGCGCGTCGCGCAGGCCACGGCGCCCGACCACGGCCAGAATCGGCGCGGCCACCGCGAAGCGAACCACGGTGACCCAGCCCGGACCGAGCCAGCCCAGCGCGAGCTTGGTCAGAGGCACGTTCAGGCCCCATAGCGTGGCCGCCGCGGCGATCGCGAAGATCGCGAATCGGTTCGTCTGAGTGTTCACAACACTCAGCATCGGTCATTCCGCGCTGGAGTCCAGTGAGATTTGACATCTCGCCCCTAAGACGATGGAATATTTCGTGAAATGGCCGTTTCACTTGATTTGATTGATCTGAGGCTGCTGGAGGAGCTCCAGACCGACGCGGACCGCCCCAACGTCGAGCTGGCCCGCATCGTGGGCCTCTCGCCGGCGGCGACGCTGCATCGCGTCCGCCGTCTGAAGGAGTCGGGGATCGTCCGCGACGTGGTCGCCAGGCTCGACGCCGCCGAGGCCGGATTCCCACTCCAGGTCTACGTCGCGGTCACGCTCCAGCGTCACGGGGAGGCCTCGCACCGGCGGTTCGTCGAGGTGCTGCGGGAGATGCCCGAGGTGATCTCGGCCGACTGGGTGACGGGCGAGACCGATGCGATGCTCCTGATCGTCGCGCGGGAGGTCGCCCAGCTCCAGCGCGTGCTGACCCGGCTCTCGACGCGCGGCGGCGCGGCGCGGGTCATGACGCTGCTGCGCCTCGAGGAGCTCAAGCCGCCCTCCCCGCTCCCGCTCGATCCGGCCTAGCCGGGACTTTGGCGATGGCGTTGACACATACGTAACGCCAGCGCCGCCGGCACCCGTGTCGTTCGTACGGATATTCCGTACACTCTTGTATGGTGAATCCGTTCAACTACCAAGGACCCGTGGCGCCACCGCGCCTGATCGACCGCCGCGGCGAGCTCGACACCCTCCAGCGCGCCGCCGCCGACGGCGTCGCCATCCGCCTCGCGGCGCCTCGTCGGTTCGGCAAGACCAGCCTGCTCGACGCCCACGTCGCGTCGATGCGGCAGGTCGGCCACCGCGCCCTTCGGGTCGACCTGTCGAAGGTAGCGACGGTCGGGGACGTGGCGGCACGCGTCGCGGAGGCGTTCAGCGTGCTGCCGGGCGACCCGCGACGGAGCGTCCGGCGGTGGGCGGCGCGCCTCGGGGTCAGCGCCAAGCTCGCCGGCGTCAAGCTCTCGCTCGCGCCGAGCGCCGCGCGACCGGCGGCCGACGAGGCTCGCGCCGCGCTGCTCGAGTTGCTCGACGTGCCGCTCGGCCTACACGAGCAGGACGGCGGGCTCACTGTCGTGTGCCTCGACGAGTTCCAGGACCTGCTGGTGGCCGACGACGCGCTCGACGGGCTGTTTCGCTCGGTCATCCAGCACCACGGCGGGGCGGCGGCGTACGTGTTCGCCGGCAGCCAGCCATCGTTGATGCGGGCGCTGTTCTCGGATCGAGAGCGGCCGTTCTACGGTCAGGCGCGGCCGCTCGAGCTGCCGGTCCTGCCCGCCGACGAGGCCGCGCGCGACGTTGAGTCCCTGCTCGCCGCCGACGGCCTGCGGGCCCAGGGCGCCGTGGACGAGCTGCTCGTGTTCACCTGCGGGCACCCGCAGCGCACCGTCCTGCTCGCCCACCACCTCTACAACGTGCTCGACTCGCCCAGTCCGCCCGAGGACCCGGCGGCGGCCGCCCTGGACCTCGCGCTGGCCGAGACGCGGGACTCTCACCAGGCCGTGTGGGACAGCCTCGGCCGCGCCGAGCGGATCGTGCTGATCGCGCTCGCCGACGGGCAGGCCCCGACCGGAAGCCGGATCGCGGCCGAGCACCGGATCGCCCGCTCGACGCTGCAGGACGCACTCGAGCGCCTCGTCGCGGACGAGCGCAACGTCGCGCGAGGAACCGAGCCCCACCCGCCCCGGCCGTACCTGCTCGATCCGCTCCTGGGCGAGTGGCTCAGGCGCCGCTGAGCTACCGTCGGGCCGATGATGCGCGAATTCGCGCTGATGGCGGTCATCACCGGTGAGGCGGCGAGCACCTCCGACTTGTACGAGCGGGTCGGCTACCCGACGCTGGTGCGCCTCGCTCTGATCCCGTACCCCGCGTTCCGCGACGCGCTCGTGACGCTGGCCGCGACCGGCGCGATCGAGAGCCACACCGGTCCGGACGGGTCGACGATGTGGCGCCGCCGGACCGAAAACGGCCCGTGAGGGCGGGCATATACTCGCCCCGAGATGCTGGTTTCGGACTGGTGCAGGGCGACGGATGGGACGCGGGTGCTGATGCTCGCGGTGGCGCTGGCCTGCTGGCGCGGGGAGCGATTCTGTCGCCGGCAGTACAGGCACGGCCTGCGCGAGTACAAGTACTGAGCGCTTGAGCCCCGCCCCGGAGCGCCCCAGCCCCGCCCGGGCCGCCATCCCCTGGTGGCGGAGCGCCGTCATCTACGAGGTCTACATCCGCAGCTTCGCCGACGGAGACGGCGACGGAGTCGGCGACATCGCCGGGCTGCGCTCGCGCCTGGACTACCTGGCCGACCTGGGCGTCGACGCGCTGTGGATCACCCCGTGGTACCCGTCCCCCATGCGCGACGGCGGGTACGACGTCTCCGATCCGCGCGGGATCGACCCGGCCTTCGGCACCCTTGACGAGGCGCGGGCGCTGCTCGCCGAGGCCCACGACCTCGGCCTGCGCGTGCTACTCGACCTGGTCCCCAACCACCTGTCCGACCGCCACCCCTGGTTCCAGTCCGCCCTTAGAGCCGGGCCGGGATCGCCCGCGCGAGCGCGATTCATCTTCCGCGACGGCCGCGGCCCGGCCGGCCAGGAGCCGCCCAATGACTGGACGAGCAACTTCTTCGGGCCCGCCTGGACCCGGGTCACCGAGCCCGACGGCCGCCCCGGGCAGTGGTACCTGCACCTGTTCACGCCCGCCCAGCCCGACCTGGACTGGACCAACCCGGAGGTTCGCGAGGAATTCACCCGGACGATCCGCTTCTGGTTCGACCTCGGCGTGGACGGGTTCCGGATCGACGTGGCCCACGGCCTGATCAAAGCCGACGGGCTCCCGGATCTGCGATCGATCGCCGCGTCGCCCGCGGCCGGCCAGGTGGTCGATCATCCCCACTGGGACCGCGACGAGGTACACGAGATCTACCGGTCGTGGCGCGCGCTGGCCGACGCGTACGTGGACCCGCGGATATTCGTCGCCGAAGCCTGGGTGAACGGTCCCGACCGCCTCGCTCGGTACATCCGCCCCGACGAGCTCCACACCGCCTTCAACTTCGACTTCTTGCTCGCGCATTGGCACCCGGCGCCGATGCGCAGGACGATCGCGGCCACGCTCCGAGCTCATGAGGCAGTCGGCGCCCCGCCGACCTGGGTGCTCTCCAACCACGACACGGTCAGGGAGGTCTCGCGCTACGCGCGCCCGGCGGACGGGCGGCCGGTGCGCCGATTGGACGACCTGATCGACCGGCCGGCCGACCTCGCCAGCGGCCTGCGCCGCGCTCGCGCCGCAGCGCTGCTGATGCTCGCGCTCCCGGGCGGGGCCTACATCTACCAGGGCGAGGAGCTCGGGCTGGCCGAGGTCGAGGACCTACCCGACGATGTCCTCCAGGACCCCGGCTGGGAGCAGTCCGGTCGCACCCGTCGCGGCCGCGATGGGTGCCGCGTCCCGATCCCGTGGTCCGGGCTCGAACCGCCGTTCGGCTTCAGCCCGCCCGGCGCCGGCGCGCCGCCGTGGCTCCCCCAGCCGCCCGCCTGGCGCGATCAGACCGTCGAGGCGGAAAGCACCGACGAGCACTCGACCCTCACGCTCTACCGCCAGGCGCTCCGGCTTCGCCGCGGGCACCCCGCCCTGGGCGACGGAAAGCTTCGCTGGCTCGAGGCGCCGGTTGGAGCGCTGGCGTTCGCCCGCGAGCCGGGGTTCGCGTGCATCGTGAACTTCTGGTCCGAGCCCGTGGGGCCGCCGCCCAACGCGGACGTGTTGATGGCAAGCGGACCGCTCGAGTTCGACGGGAGAGTCCCGGCCGATACCGCCGTCTGGTTCGCGGTCTGACCGCGCCCGGTGCCTCAGTACCCCTGGTTGGTGACGCTGTAGCCCGGCGTGCTCGGCGGCTTGCCGCTGTTCTGCTTGGTGCTCGTGCCGGTGCTTGGCTTCGGAGCCGCGACGACCGGAGCGGGGGCGGTGGACGTCGTCACCGGCGCCGATGAGTGCGTCGTGGTCACTGGCGGCGCCGAGGTCGTTGTGGCCGGCGCCGAGTGGGTCATGGTGGTCGCGGGCTTGGGCTTGTGCGTGGCCGCCTTCTTGTGCGCAGCGGCCGGCTTCTTCGTCGTCGTGGCGGTCGTGCTCGACGACGTCGTCTGCGTCTGCGCCGGCGTCGCCGCGGCAGGCGTGGAGGTGGTCTGTGAGGCGGACGTGCCGCCGCAGCCGGCCACCGCCAGGGCGGCCGCGATGATGCTTAGCAGCGCTCGTTTCATGGACCCCGCTTCCAATCTCGCTTACAGACTTGCCTCTCCCAGGGTACAAGACACCCGGGATGCCGCAACGTTGCGGCGGGGAGGGACCGACCCATGGCCCCGCTAAGGTATCGACGCGGATGGAGGCATCGGGAACCTCGTCTGTCCCCCAGGACACGGACGGCGTCGCTACCAGCGGGGACGCCATAACCGGTGCCGCAGGCACCGCAGCGCCCGCTGCCCTGACCGCTGAGGCGCCGCCGCCCCCGCAGGCGGACTCGCCGCGCCGGCGGGGATTCGGCTCGCGGGAGACGCTGATCCTGACCGTGTGCTGCGTGGCGCAGTTCATGGTCATCCTCGATCTGAGCATCGTCAACGTGGCGCTGCCCTCGATCCAGTCGAGCCTCAACTTCACCTCGGCCGATCTCCAGTGGGTGGTCGACGCGTACGCGATCACGTTCGCCGGATTCCTGATGCTGGGCGGTCGCGCGGCCGATCAGCTCGGCCAGCGACGCGTGTTCGTGGCCGCGCTGGTCCTGTTCTCGATCACCTCGCTCGTCGGCGGCGCGGCGGTGAACCGCCAGATGCTGATTGCGGCCCGCGCGGTGCAGGGCTTCAGTTGCGCGTTCATGGCCGCCTCCTCGCTGGCCATCATCACCTCCTCTTTCCCGCCCGGGCCGCGGCTGCACCGCGCGATCGGGCTGTGGGCGGCGATGAACGGACTGGGCGGCGCCGCGGGCACGCTGTTCGGCGGGATCATCACCGAGGCAATCAGCTGGCGCTGGGTGCTGCTGATCAATCCGCCGATCGGCATCGCCACCGCGATCATCGCCTACGCGGTCGTAGCCGACCGCCGCCGTGGCCAAGCCCGTCGGAGCTTCGACATCCCAGGCGCGGTGACGCTGACGGTCGGCCAGATGGTGCTGGTCTACGGCGTGGTGCAGGCCGGCCTGCGCGGCTGGGACGCCGGCCTGGCGCTCGGGCCGATCCTCGTCGGCTTCGCGCTGCTCGCCGTGTTCTGCGTCATCGAGACGCGCTTCGCGTCCGACCCGCTCATCCCGTTCAAGGACCTGACGAGACCGCTTCAGACCGCGAACGGGATCGTGCTGCTGTTCAGCGCCGCGCTGTTCCCCATGTGGTACATCAGCTCGCTGTACCTGCAGCAGGTGCTCGGCCTCTCGCCGCTCCACGCCGGCCTGACATTCCTGCCGATGGCGCTGACGATCATGTTCGTGGCCCGGGGCGCGGGCAAGCTCGTCAGCCGGTTCGGCGTGCGCGCGGTCCTCGGCTCGGGCCTCTTGATGATGACCGCAGGAATGCTCCTGTTCACCAAGATCGCCGCGAGTGGCAGCTCGGTCGTGTACGTGATCATCCCCGGCGTCCTCACCGCGGCGGGGATCGGAATGTCGATCGTTCCGTCCACGATCGCCGCCACCCAGGGTGCGAGGCAGGGGCAGCAGGGGCTCGCCTCGGGCCTCGTCAACACCTCGCGCCAGGTCGGAGGCGGGCTCGGCATCGCGGTCCTGATCACGCTCGCCACCACGCTCACCAGCCACCTGATCGGCAAGGGGCACGCCGTTCTCCCGGCGCTCACCGACGGGTTCCGGCTCGGCTACTTCATCGGCGCAGGCCTGTGCGCTGCCGCCGCCGTGGTCACCTTCACGCTCGTCGCGGGACCCGCCGCCGCGGACCAAACGGCGCCGAGCACCCGCCGGATCCCGACGATCGTGCTGGCCACCGCCGGCGTGATCGCCGCCTTCGTGGTGATCGCCTTCGCGTTCGGTGGCTCGCACGGGGCGCCGCTCGGCTCCTACACGACCGAAAGCACCTACAAGTACGCCACGGCGCCGGACCTACACCCGCCCATCATCCGCACCGAGATGCCAACGGCCACGAGCAAGCTCGCGCCCGGCTACATCTTCACCGCGAACTTCTACGACCTGAACCATCCCCCGATGCGAGGCCAGAGCGGTCCTCTGATCCTCGACCACAGCCTCCAGCCGGTGTGGTTCAAGCCGGTCCCGATCGACGACGTCGCCGGCAACCTCAGCCTCCAGGTCTATGACGGCAAGCCGGTCCTTGCCTGGTGGCAGGGCACGATCACCACCACGGGCGACACCGAGACCGGCGAGGACGTGATCGTCGACCAGCACTACCGGCCCCTCGCCACGCTCAAAGCGACCGGCGGCTGGGTCCTCACCCTGCACGAGATCGTGATCCGCGGCCATTACGCCTGGGTCACGGCCAACAAGAACATCCCCCGCAACCTCTCGCGCTACGGCGGCGCCTACAACGGCGCGCTGATCGATTCGGCGGTCCAGGAGTACGACCTGCACACCGGCAAGCTGGTGTACAGCTGGGACGCGCTTGACCACATCCCGCTCAGCGATTCGCGCGCCACGCTGCCGACCAACGGGTTCCCGTGGGACGCCTACCACGTCAACTCGATCAACCTCCCGGGCGACGGGACTTTCATCGTCTCGATGCGCAACACGTGGGCGGCCTACAAGGTGAACATCGCCACCGGCGCGATCGACTGGACGCTCGGCGGCCGGCACTCGAGCTTCAAGGTCGGCAAGGGAGCGGACTTCGAGTGGCAGCACGACGTCATCGTCTACCCCGGAACTCCGCTGGTCACGATGTTCGACGACCACTGCTGCCAGATCACCGGTGGGGGCACGTACGTCTCTCCGACGGCGCCGTCCCGCGGCCTGGTCCTCAAGCTCGACCAGCAGCACCACACCGCGACCCTGGCCGCCCAGTACGGCCACGGCGCCAATTTCGACTCGGAGTACATGGGCAGCACCGAGCCTCTGACCAACGGCAACGAGTTCGTGGGCTGGGGCTCGGCGCCGTTCATCTCCGAATACGACTCCTCCGGGAACATCCTCCTCGACGCGCGGCTGCCCGGCTCGGACATCACCTATCGCGCCACCGTGGAGCCGTGGGTTGGCAAGCCGGTCGACCCGCCCGCTGCTGCCGCGCATCGGGTCAGCGGCAAGACGACGGTCTATGCCAGCTGGAACGGCGCCACCGAGGTCAAGGCGTGGAGGGTGAACGCCACCACCGGCGGGGCGCAGACGATGGTCGCGTCGGCCACCAAGTCCGGCTTCGAGACGGGCATCCCGGTGAAGGGCGCCTACAAGACGTTCCAGGTCCAGGCGCTCGACGCCAAAGGCCGTGTGATCGGCACCTCGAAGACGGTCACCGCGACGGCGGGCTGAGCTCGCCGGCCGACACAGCGGAGCCCCGAGGCGAGCGCACGTACAGCGTTCCGCCGGGCCCCGACAGGCGGATCCGCAGCCGCGGCGCACCGGGCGGCGGTTGCCACGGTTGCGGCTCGAGCACCTGACTGGCGAACGCCCCGCCCCCGGAGACGTCGACCGCGACGCCCGGCGGCGCGATCACAGTGACCGTGCCGAACAGGTTGTAGATCTCGAGCTCGACCTCGGGGCCTTCCAGCCGCGCCTCGCGGAGATCGAGCACGATCGTCCCGAACAGCGAGCGCCACGACGATCGCGGCGGGAGCTCCCACGCGCCGCGACGCTCGAGCCGGGAGCACAGCGCGCGATGCTTGACGACGGCCGGCGCGGGTGAAGGCGCCGGGGCGTGTGCGGGAAGGTCGACCGTCAGCGCCGCCAGTTCCCGGTCGGTACGCGCCACCTGGGCACGGCCGACGCGGTCCGAGAACTCCTCGAGGGTCAGGCGGCCGCTGGTGACGGCGTCGCGCAGGAGCAGGACGCTGTGCTCACGCTCGGCGTCGCTGGCCAGGATCGGCAGCTCGTCGGCCATGACACGATCCAAGGTAGCGAAGCCGACCGGCTCTTAGACTGGCCGCGTGGCAAGGGACGATCCCTCCCCAAGCACGCCGGGCCGGCGGCCGACCTCGAGGGACGTCGCGGCCGCGGCGGGCGTCTCGCGCGCCACGGTCAGCTACGTGCTCAACGGCGCCGACCAGAAGCACCGGATCACCCCGGCGACGCGCGACCGGGTCCTCGCGGTCGCCCAGCGTCTCGGCTACGAGCCCAACGCGGTGGCCCTCGCGCTGCGCGCGGGTCGCACCGAGATCGTGCTGATCGAGTTCCCGAACTGGCCGCTCGGGCCGCCCGTCGCCGAGGCGATCGACACGATGGTCGAGTCGCTCGAGCAGCTCGGCTACACCCCGCTCGTCCATTTCCAGCGCGTCGACCCGGGCAGCCTGGCGCTGGCCGGTCAACGGGTGCATCCGGTCGGAGTGATCGCGCCCGGACCCGCGCTGAGCCCGGAGGTGGCCGCCCGGCTGCGGGGACTCGGCGCGCGCGGCCTGATCGCGTTCGCCAATCGGCCGCTCGCGCACGTGTATACGTACGTGATCAACCAGGGCCGGATGGGCTGCCTCGCGGTCGAGCACCTGGCCACCCGCGGGCATCGGACCGTGCTCGCGCTGATGCCGGCGCACGGACCGCTCCGCGGCCTGGCCGACGAGCGGCTGGCTGGGGCCGCGGCGAGCGCCGGAGAGCGAGATGTCGCGCTTCGCGCGGCGCACGCCGAGATACGACGAGAGGCGGTGCAAGACGTCCTCGCTCAGGAGCTCGAGCGGTCTGACCGCGCGACCGGTATCTACGCTTTCAACGACGAACTGGCCCTGGTCGCGCTCGACGTGCTGCGGGACCTCGGCGTGGCGATTCCCGGGGATATGGCGCTGATCGGCTGCGACGACAGCCCCGCCGCCGAGCGATCCCGCCCGCGCCTGACCACGATGCGCTTCGACGACCACGGCCGCTGGCGGGATATCGCCGGCGACCTGCACGCGATGATCTCGAGCGAGGCGGAGCGGCTCGAGACGCTCGCGTCCGAGCCGGCCGTGGTCGCCGGTCAGACCACCTGAGCTCGTTCTGCTCCGTTTGCTTGACACGAGTCAAGCACGGTGGTAGGACTTCGCGCGGCCGCCCCACCAAGAGGAGGAGATCGATGTTCGCGCTCCGACGCCCCCGTGTCGCCGCGGCGACGCTGACCGTTGTCGTGCTGGCCCTGCTCGCCGCGTCCGGCTCCTCGTCTGCGGACTCGGGCCAGCCCTGGCAGAACCGCAACCAGCCGCCCGAGGTGCGGGCTGACGAGCTGGTGGCGGCGATGAGCACCGACCAGAAGATCGACCTCGTGACCGCGAACTTCGCGCCGCTCCAGACCGTCGGCATCCCGGCCCTGGTAGGCGACGACGGTCCCGACGGGCTACGTAGCCCGGGTACCACCGCGATGCCATCCGGACAGGCGCTCGCGGCGAGCTTCAACCGGACGCTCGCGCGCGCTTACGGTGAGGTGGTCGGGTCCGAGGCGCGCGGACAGGGCTTCAACAACTGGTGGGGACCCGCGGTAGACATCGCCCGTACCCCGCTCGCCGGCCGCCAGCCGGAGGCCGAGGGCGAGGATCCGTTCCTGGCCGGCAACACCTCGGCGCAGGTGATCCTCGGCGCGCAGAGTCAGCACGTGATCTCGACGCTCAAGCACTACACGGCCTACAACCAGGACCACGGGCGCATCGGCTTCGCGTCGATCGGCGCGCCGGCGGTGAACGTCCAGGTGTCCGAGCGGGCGCTCCAGGAGATTTACGAGACTCCGTTCCGGATTGCCGTTCAGCAGGGCGGCGTTGACTCGGTGATGTGCTCCTACAACCAGATCAACGGCGTGCCCAGCTGCGAGAACCCAACCACGCTCGGCGATCTCAAGCGGCCCGGCGGCCTCCAGGGGTTCGTCGTGCCGGACTTCGGTTTCGCGGTCAGGAACCCGACGCCCGCCGCGCTCGCCGGCGTCGACCTCACGCAACTGCCGAACGCTCCGGCCCAGATCCCCGACTTCGCGCAGATTCCCGCTTCGCGGTTGGATGACATGGCGCACCGCATCCTGTTCGCTATGTTCGACTCCGGCGTGTTCGATAACCCGGTGGCGCCCCAGACGAACCCGCCGCCTGAAGTCTCGACCCCGCAGCACCAGCAGGTCGCAACGCAGGTCGCCGAGGCGGGGACGGTGCTGCTGAAGAACGACAGCGGCGCTCTACCGCTCTCCCGCCACGTCCACTCGATCGCGCTGATCGGCCCGACGGGCAACGACGCGGTGTTCGTCACCGGCGGCTCGGCGGGAGTCCCGCTCGCGGCGGGTCAGGCGATCACGCCGGCGCAGGGGATTGCCGCTCGCGCCGCGCAGGCCGGAGTGAGCGTGACGACGGTGCAGGGCTCGGCCGGCGACGTGGCATCCCCCACGCTCGTCGACCCCGCGGTCCTCACGCCGGCCTCCGGCACGGGTCCGGGGTTGCTCGGGCAGTACTGGGGCAACGCCAACTTCGCTGGCCCGGCAAGCGTGACCGAGGTCGACCAGCACGTCGACGCGACGAGCCCCCCGATCACTCCGGCGCCGCCGGCCTGGTCGGCCAAGTGGACAGGAACGCTGACCCCGACGACGTCGGGGCTGTACCGGTTCACGCTGTCCGAGGCCGGCATCGCGACGCTGAAGATCGCCGGACAGACGTTCGGCCCCGCCTACCGCGAGGCGACCCAGTTCATCGTCGGCCCGAGCTACGTCGTGAACGGAACGGTCCAGCTCCTCGCCGGCCAGCGCGTACCCGTGGAGATCGACTACTCGAGCCGCAGCGGCCTGTTCAGTCACGAGATCCACTTCGGCTGGCAGCCGCCGTCGAGCTCGGGGATCCCCGCCGCGGTAAACGCCGCCCGCAACGCCGACGTGGCGATCGTGTTCGCCAACGACGCGCAGGGCGAGGGCATGGACCGCTACTCGCTGTCGCTGGCGGGCGACCAGAACCAGCTGATCGACGCGGTCGCGCACGCCAACCGCCACACCGTCGTGGTGCTGAACACAGGCGGGGCGGTGCTGATGCCGTGGCTGAACCAGGTCTCCGGCGTCCTCGAGGCCTGGTACCCGGGACAGGAGTTCGGCGCCGCGATCGCGGCCGTGCTGTTCGGCGACGCCAGCCCGGGCGGACGCCTCCCGGTCACCTTCCCGGCCAACGAGAACCAGGGCCCGGCGGCAGCGAGCCCAGCGACCACGTACCCGGGCGACGCGAATGGGAACGAGAGCTACGCCGAGGGTCTTGACGTGGGCTACCGCTGGTACGACGCCACCGGCCAGCGGCCGCTGTTCCCGTTCGGCTACGGACTGTCGTACGAGAACTTCGCGGTCTCCGGCGTCCACGCGTTCTACGACGCTCGCCGCGGCGACGCGTTCGTGCTCGCGCGGGTCAGCAATACCTCGCGCCAAGCCGGGCCGGCCACCGTCGAGCTGTTCCTCCAGTCGCCGCCCGCCGCGCAGGAGCCGCCCAAGCAGCTCAAGGGCTACACGAACGTGACCCTTGCCGCCGGCCAGACCAGGCTCGTCCTGTTCCACCTGAGCGCGACCGACCTGGGTTACTACAGCGACGCGGCCGGCAAGTTCACGGTCGCGCCGGGCCGCTACACAGTGCTGCTTGGAACCTCATCGACGGACCTCGACCGCCGGGCCGGCTTCGACGTCGGCCGGTTCGGACACGGGCGATGAGGCGGCGAGCACATCGGCCAGCTCCTCGCGGGAGTGGATGTCGAGCTTCTGGTAGACGTGACGAAGGTGGTACTCGATCGTCTTGGGGCTGAGGAACAGGGCCGCGGCCGCCTCCCGGGTGGTCTTGCCGCCGGCCAGCAGCAGCCCGATCTGCAGCTCCTGCGGAGTTAGCTCGTCGACCGTGGTGGGGTCCCGCCGCCGCAGCGTCTCCCCGGACGCGGCCAACTCGGTCCGGGCGCGATCGGCCCACGGCTCGGCGCCGAGCCGCTCGAACGCGTCGAGCGCGCCGCGCAACTGATCGCGCGCCAGGACGCGGTTGCGGGCGCGGCGCAGGCGCTGGCCGTAGGCCAGGCGCGTGAGCGCGGTCTCGAACGTGTCCAGCGTCTCGCCGTGGTAGCGGAGCGCCTGCTCGAACGGCACGGAGAGCGACGCCGACCCCTCGGTCAGCAGCCCGCGGCAGCGCAGCGCGCGAGCCAGCGACCACGGCTGCCCCTTCGCCTCGGCGGCCGCGGCGAACTGCGCGCTCACCAGCTCGGCGTCGTTGCGCCGGCCGAGCCTGATGTAAGCGTCGACGAGCTCGGGGGCCGGCGAGAGATCCGCGTCGGTGATCCCGAGCTCGCGCAGCAGGCGCCGCTGGCGCTCGAAGTGCTCGGCGGCGCGAGCGGCATCGCCCAGACCAAGCTCTAGCTCGCCGAGCGCCGCCGCGGCCCAAACCTCGTACAGTCGGGCGCCCAGCGGCGCGGACACCTCCAGCGCCTCCGCCGCTAGCGCCCTCGTCTCCTCGCGGCCTCGCCTGCCCTGCAGCCAGGCCAGCCCGGCGAGACCGAACGCGAGGTCGTTTCGCTGGTCGCTCTCGCGGGCCAGCGCGATCACCTCCCGGTACGTGGCGTCGGCCACGGCCCAGCGGTCGGTCGTCGCCTGGTCACGGGCGATCAGGGCGAGCACGAACGGTAGTACCCCCACCGCGGACCGGGCCCGCGCGGTGTCGAGCGCCCGCGCCAGCAGCGAGCGCCCGGCACCCGTCTGGCGCAGGAACACCGGCCCAAGCGTCAGCCAGGGCAACATCTCGAGATCCTCGAACAGCTCCGGCGCGCCCTCGGCCAACGTCACCGCGCGCTGGATCGCCGCCGCCCCTGCGGCCGCGTCGCCGCCCACGATCCGAGCCATTCCCAGCACCGTGGCGGCCAGGAACCGCGGCCGAACCGACGAGCCGTCGGCGACGGCGGCGTTCGCGCGTTCGGCGATCGCCAGCATCTGCGCCGGGTCGCCCGCGTAGAAACACGCGCCGGCCGCTTCCGAGAGCATCGCGACCGCGCGCTCGGGGTCGGCGCGCTCCGCCGCCGCGATCAGAATCGCGCGTCCGGCCATGACCGGGCCGCGACGCACGGTGATATGACCGGCCAGATGATCGATCGCCACCCGGGTGGTCGCGTCGTCGGTGCAGTCGCGGGCCTCGTCGAGAAGCTGGCCGGCGCGGTCCCCGAGCCCGGCCTGCCAGCCCGCCTCCGCGGCTTGGAGCAGCAGCCGAGCGCGGCGCTCGCCGTCCGTCGTGAGCCGGGCCCCTCGCTCGAACGCCGCAGCCGCGGTGGCGTATGCGCTGCGGCCGCGGCTGCGCCGACCGGCCTGCTCGAGCGCGGCCGAGGCCGCCTCGTCCGGTCCGGTCGCCGCCGCCGCAAGATGCCAGGCGCGCCGATCCACGTCGCGGTCTGGCAGCGCGGCCGCGAGCGCTCGGTGAGCCGCGCGGCGCTCCTCGGCCGAGGCAGCCGCGTACACCGCCGAGCGGGCAAGCGGATGACGGAACTCGACCGCCCCGGGCCGCAGCGTGACCAGTCCCACGCGCTCGGCGCCGGCGAGCGACGACAGCTCGACACCGAGACGGGCCGCGGCCCGTTCGAGCATGGCGACGTCGCCCGTGTCGCTCGTGGCCACCAGGACCAGCGCTCGACGTGCCGGCTCGTCGAGCTCGTCCAGGCGGTGCAGGTACGAACGCGAGATCCGCGCCGACACGAGCACCGGCCCGCCGTCGGGCGTGAGCGCCAGATCCTGAGCGCCGCGGGCAAGCTCGAGCAGGGCGAGCGGATTGCCCGCCGTGGCCGCGTGCAGCCACTCGATCGCGGAGTCCGTCTCCTCGCCCACCAGGACGGCGGCGTCCTGCCGGGTCAGACCGCCGAGACGGAGCGTCGGCAGATCCGCACCGTCCAGCAGTGAGGGATCGCCGTCGCGCACCGCGACCAGGACCGCGATCGGATCGGCCACCAGCCGACGGAAGGCGAACAGGAGGGCCTGCGCGCTCGACCCGTCGAGCCAGTGGGCGTCGTCCACCAGGATCACCAGCGGTCCCTCCTCGGCGTAGGCCGCGAGCAGGCTCAGGGTCGCGGCGCCGAGCGCGAACCGGTCCTCCAGCGGACCCGGGCGCAGCGCCAGGGCCGCCTCGAGTGCCCGGGCCTGCGGCTCGGGGATCTGCTCGAGCATGTCGAGCGCCGGGCGCAGCAGTTCGAGCAGGGACGCGAACGGAATCTGCGCCTCGGATTCGATCCCGCGCGAGCGCAGGATCCGCATCCCCGCGGCGCGGTCGGCGGCGTAGTCGAGCAGCGCTGTCTTGCCGATCCCGGCGTCCCCCACCAGCGCCAGCGTCGCGCTGGACCCCGCGCGCGCCGTCGTCAGGGCCTGGTCGATCTCCTGTTGCTCTCGCTCACGTCCGACCAGCATCGCGCCGTCAAGACTAGGTGCCCCCCGGAAGCGAGCCAACCCTCACCAAACATACCCTCGCCTGAAACCGACCTCAGGAGGAAGACTTGAGCACTATCGAACAACCGATCCAAGTCGACGGCGAGAAGCTGATGCAGTTCGTGTTCCGTGCGGTGGACGAAGTAGGCGCCACGCTGAACGCCGCGCTCGTCGTGATGGGCGACAAGCTCGGCTGGTACCGGGCTCTGGCCGGCTCCGGCGGGCTGTCCCCGGCCGAACTGGCCGAGCGCACCGGCGCGTCCGAACGGTACGTCCGGGAATGGCTGAACGCCCAGGCCGCGGGCGGTTTCGTCGCGTATGACCCAGACAGCGGTCTGTACAGTCTTCCCCCGGAGCAGACGGTGGCGCTGACCGATTCCAGCAGTCCGGCTTACCTGCCGGGGTTCTTCCAGATCGCGCTGGGTTCGGTCCTCGACTCGCCGCGGATCATGGACGCGGCTCGCAGCGGCGCGGGCATTGCGTGGGGCGACCACGTCCATGATGTTCACGAAGGCTGCGAGCGGTTCTTCCGGCCGGGCTACAACGCTCACCTGGTGCCGGAATGGCTGCCGGCGCTCGACGGCGTGGTCGCCAAGCTCGAGCGTGGCGCGCTCGTCGCCGACGTCGGCTGCGGGCACGGCGCGTCGACGATCCTCTTGGCGCAGGCCTTCCCGAACTCGACGTTCGTCGGCTCGGACTACCACGACGGATCGATCGAGACCGCGCGCCGGCGCGCCGAGGAGGCAGGCGTGGCGGACCGCGTTCGCTTCGACGTGGCCCCGGCTGCCGGGTACGCCGGCGCCGGGTACGACCTCGTGACGATGTTCGACTGCCTGCACGACATGGGCGACCCGGTCGGCGCCGCGCGCCACGTCCGCTCGACGCTCAAACCCGACGGCACCTGGATGATCGTCGAGCCGAACGCCGGCGACCGCGTCGAGGACAACCTCAACCCGGTCGGCCGCGCGTACTACGCGTTCTCGACTTTGCTGTGCACGCCCGCGTCGCTCTCGCAGGAGGTGGGACTCGCGCTCGGCGCGCAGGCCGGCGAGGCGCGGATCCGTGACGTGGTCGAGGCCGGCGGCTTCACGCGCTTCCGCCGGGCGGCCGAAACACCGTTCAACCTGGTGTTCGAGTCCCGTCCGTGACGGTTACCGTCTCGAATTCTGCGCCGTCCGCGGGCTCCGAGCTCGCGGGCGGCGCCGGGCGGGACCAGACCCGCGCCCGCTACCCCGACGAGCAGGGCTACGTGGAGCGGGACGGCGTGCGGGTGTTCTACGAGGTCTACGGCGAGGGCGAGCGGACCGTGGTGCTCCTGCCGACGTGGTCGATCGTCCACTCCCGGCACTGGAAGTTCCAGATCCCCTACCTGGCGCGGCACTGCCGGGTGGTCACCTTCGACGGGCGGGGAAACGGTCGCTCGGACCGGCCGGAGGGGGCCGAGGCATACGCGATTGACGAGTTCGCCGCCGACGCCCTCGCGGTGATGGACGCGACCGGCACCGCGCACGCGACGCTGGCCGCGGTGTCGTGCGGGGCGCTCTGGGGTACTGTCCTCGCCGCCGATCATCCCGAGCGCGTCGACGGCATCGTCTATATCGGCCCCGCGGTCGGGCTCGCTCCGGGGCACCCAGACCGGGAGGTCCACCCGTTCGACGCGACCCTCGCCACCGAGGAGCAGTGGGCGAAATACAACAGCCACTACTGGCGACTCGCCTACGGCGAGTTCGTCGAGTTCTTCTTCGCCCAGTGCTTCAACGAGGCCCACTCGAGCAAGCAGATCGAGGACTGCATCGGATGGTCGCTCGAGACGACGCCCGAGTCGCTGATCGACGCGACGCTCGGGATCGGCATTCGTCGCGCCGAGCCGTTCAGTGACGCGTGCGCGCGCGTGCGCTGCCCGACCCTGGTGATCCACGGCGACCGCGACCTGATCCGCCCGCTTGCGCAGGGGAAAGCGCTCGCCGACGCCACCGGCGGGAAGCTCGTCACGCTCGAAGGCTCGGGACATCTGCCGAGCGGACGCGATCCGGTCCGAGTGAACCTGCTGCTGCGCGACTTCATCTGCCCGCCCGAGCAGTCCGCCCGGTGGACGCGCGCCGCGTCGCGCCGTCGGCGAGCCCTGTACGTCTCCTCGCCGATCGGCCTTGGTCACGCTCGCCGGGACCTCGCGATCGCGGACGAGCTACGCCGGCTTCGCCCGGAGCTCGAGATCGTCTGGCTCGCCCAGCATCCGGTCACCGCAGCGCTCGAGGCCCGCGGGGAGAGCATCCATCCCGCCAGCGCCGAACTCGCCGGCGAGTCGGCCCATATGCAGTCCGAAGCGCGCGAGCAGGAACTCGATGTGTTCGACGCGATCCGGCGCATGGACGAGCTGTTCGTGTCCAACTTCATGGTCTTCCACGATGTCGTGCGCGAAGCGCCCTACGACCTGTGGATCGGGGACGAGGCTTGGGAGCTCGACTACTTCCTGCACGAGAACCCCGAGCTGAAGACCGCACCGTACGCGTGGCTGACCGACTTCGTCGGCTGGCTGCCCATGCCAGAGGGCGGCGAGCGCGAGGCTGCCTTGACCGCCGATTACAACGCGGACATGCTCGAGCAGATCGCGCGTTACCCGCGCGTCCGGGACCGGTCAATCTTCGTGGGCGAGCCCGAGGACATCGTCCCCGACGCGTTCGGCCCCGGGCTGCCCGCGATCCGCACTTGGACCGAGCAGCACTATCGGTTCAGCGGCTACATCACCGGGCTCGGCGCGGCTCCTTCGGACCGGCATGCCCTGCGCGCCGAGCTCGGCTACCGGCCGGACGAGCAGGTCTGCGTCGTCACCGTCGGCGGCTCGGGCATCGGCGTCGACCTGCTCGAGCGCGTGATCGCGAGCTTCCATGCGGCCAAACGGCTCGTGCCGGGGTTGAGGATGGTCATCGTGGCCGGCCCGCGCATCGATCCCGCAACGCTCGATGCCGGCCATGACGGGCTCGAGGTCCACCGATACGTGCCCGACCTGCACCTCCACCTCGCCGCCTGCGACCTAGCGGTCGTGCAGGGCGGCCTGACCACAACGATGGAGCTGACCGCGAGCCGGCGTCCGTTCCTCTACTTCCCGCTCGCCCGCCACTTCGAGCAGAGCCGACACGTCCCCCACCGGCTCGAGCGCTACCGCGCGGGCCGGAGGATGGAGTTCCGCGACTCGACGCCTGAGACGATCGCCGTCGCGATTGCCGAGGAGATCGGGCGCGAGGTCGACTACCTCCCGGTTGCTCGGGGCGGTGCGACTCGCGCCGCAGCGCTGATCGCCGAGCTGCTGTAGCAGTCCCGGCTAAGTAGAGAGCGGCGGCCTGCCGACGGCCGCCGCTCTCTGTGCACCGCTGTGGTCCCTTGAAGCGTGGCTGGGGGCAGGGCCTGCGCTTCGCCGCGGGGGCTCGGGAGCCGGGGCTAGTCGTGCTGCGACGACGAGGGCGACGCCGTCGACGTGGTCACCAGCTCGACCTTGTCCCAGTTGGCGCCGGCGCCCGACACGCTCAGTCGGGCCTCGTGGACGACGGCTCCGGCGGTGAGAGCGCTCGTGTCGCAGTTCTGCGCGTTCTCGTTGTCGTCGTCGCCCTGGCCCTGATCGTCGTCGCCCTGGCCATTATCGCCGCCGTGGTCGTGGCTTTGCCAACCGGCGGTCGCGGCCGTCTCGGGCGCCCGGCACTCGATCTCGGTGTCCGGGGTGACCATGCCGCTGACCGTCTGGCCGTTGGCCAGCGCGATCGTCAGCACGCCGTTCGTGAACGACTGAACGGTGCCGGCGTCCTGCGCGGCAGTCGGGTTGGCCGGCGTCGTGTTCCCCGCCTGACCCCAGGCGCGTCCGAACTGCCGGTGGTGGATCCGCGCATGGTGGTGGTGGCGCCTGCCGTGTCCGTGGGCGAGCGCGCTCGCCGGGATGAACGCAACGACGGCGCAGGTCGCTACCACGGTCAGCACGATCTTTCTCATGTGAACCTCCTTGCGTCGCCTTCCCTGCCCGGTCGCGACGCGTCGTGTGCTCTTGTGGTGGAGAAGAGCCTCGTCGGCGCGAAAGGTCACGCGACTCGGCCATCATGTCTGTGTGCTCGTCGCGCGCAACGGCATCGCGCCGAAGGTCGACCCCATGGCGCGGATCGCCCCAACGGCAACCGTCGTCGGCGATGTCACGGTCGGGGCGGGTTGCTACATCGACTACGGCGCGGTGATCGCCAGCAGCGGACCCGCCATCGAGCTCCACGAAGGCGTCAGCGTCCTCGCGAACGCGGTGATCCGCTCCGTCGGGGGGCATGGCAGACCCGCCTTCCCGGTACGGATCGGCGCGGACACGATCGTCGCTCCACAGGTGGCGCTCGCAGGCTGCGAGATCGAAGAGCGCTGCTACATCGCCACCGCGGCCGTCGTTCTCCAGGGAGCGCGCGTCGGCCGAGGTTCGCGGCTGGCCGTGGGGTCGGTCGTCCACGCCGGGACCGTGCTGGCGCCGGCAACCCGAGTGGGGATCCACTGCCTCGCCGTGCCCGACGGCGAGAACGGCGCGCTGATCACCGCCGACATCGAGGCCGCGCGCGCAGCGATCGCACGAGCGGATTTCTTCGGCCGGAGCTTCGGGCTCGAACCGCTCGATCAAGAGCAGCTGCACCTGCAGGCCGCCGCCAGGCTCCGCGCAGAAGTCGCCGCGTGGAACGACGTGGCTTCCTGACACTTGCCGCGCTTCCGTCCACCGCGCTTGCCGCGACGATCGAGGTGAGTACCGGCGCGGCGTGAGTCGCCCCCAGGGCACCGGGTGCGACGTCGGTGCGTTCGAGACACTCCCGGCGTGACGGCCACGATCGGCTTCCGGATCACCGTGAGCAGACCCTGAACTGCACACGCACCACCGTCTTGGTGACGGTGATCGCGGTTCGGCGGTGGTGACTCGTGACGGTCTTCTGCCCGGAAGCTGTCACCCGCAAGTAGCACGCCTGACTTCAGATTGCCGAGTCGAATTGACGCTGACGATCACCGACCGACCGGCGGGTCGGTGAAGGTGTTGCGGACTTCGGTTATGTGCCCATCGGCGACTCGATAGAGGCTCAGGCCGCGGTAATCCGTCCCGTTCGGCAGATGCCCGGTCCAGGTCACCGCGACTGTGTCCTCGCCGGCCACCAACGCCCCGATGTCGTAGCGGATCAGGCCGCCCGCGAGCTCGACGGCGTGCTCGTAATCGTCCCGGGCGCCCTGCGGTCCGTGTCCGGGCGTCGTGTGGCCGTAGTCGACGTATTCGGGCGAGACAAGCTCGTCGAACCGCTCCGGGTGGCCGTCGCTGTAGGCAGCGAAGTACGCCCGAACCACATCTTCTGGTGTCACGGCATTCCCTCCGATCTGGCGATGGCACGGTCGCTGGCGGTATTGTCGTGCCCTCGGTTACGGGGTCATCGACGGAGGAAGGGTCCTGACGCTCACGCGCGAGACAGTCACGTTCCGGGACGCCAGCGGGTGGAGCTGGGAGTTCGACCTGACCTTCATGCTGTCCAACTACCGGTGCATCTGGGGACGCGGATGCCCCGACACCAGGCTGCAGCACACCGCCCGGGGCTGCTGTGTCGAGGGCGTGGAGATCTACCAAGGGGATGGCGACACGCCCGGCCGCGGGGATCTCGCGAAGATCCGGGGCCGCGTCAAACAGCTCACCGACGAGGACTGGCAGAACCGCGGCGCCGCGCTGGCGCGTGGCGGGCGGGACCCCTGGGGCAAGGCGCGGTTCAACCGCGACAGCGTCCACACCCGCTTGTACCGCGGCGCGTGCATCTTCCACAACCGCGCGGACCATCCCGGCGGGGCCGGCTGCGCGCTCCACGTCGCGGCGCTGCGCCGAGGCGAGGACCCGATCGACTGGAAACCGCGGATCTGCTGGCAGGTCCCGCTCTTCTTCGAGAACGACGGCAAGACCAAGACCACCCTGGTGCGGGCGTGCCGCACCGTCGACTGGGGCGGGGAGGGAATCCTCGACTGGTGGTGCACCGAGCATCCCGAGGCGTTCAGCGGCGATCAGCCGTTGTACGTCACCATGGAGGCGGAACTCCGGCGGGTGTGCGGCGATGCTGTGTACGACGAGCTCGCCGCCTACTGCCAGGCGCGCCAGACCGGCGAGCCGCGCACGCTGACGCTGCTCCCGATGATCGCCTAACTCCCACCGGCTCGGCGCCGGCGCACCCGCTGCTTCGACGCGGGTCACATCAGGTTGGGGGTATGGAGGTCGGACAGGCGGCGCGCGGTGCCGGCGTCGAAGCCGCAGGCCTGGAGACGCCGGAGACGGTTGCGCTCCATGGTTTGCATCAGCGCGCGGACGTCAGCCGCGGCGTCGGAAAGCTCGGCCGGCTGGAGTGAGCGCGCCGCCATGATCGTGAGGGACTCGACGAGCACGGGTGAGAGCCCCGATAGACTGGCCAGCTTGGCGGCGCGCGTTTCGGCCGCTGTCACCAGCGGCCCGACCATGTCCGGGTCGATCGACATCGAGCGCTTGATGTTCGAGACGCCGAAGTGGACGTGTCGGCGCTCGTCGCGGTGGGCACGCCGGGCCGCGGCGGCGGTGGCGGCGTCGGGTGCGTGAGTCTCGATGAAGCGCAACAGGTCGAGGAAGGTGCCTTCACCCAGCACGTTCAGCAGGAGTGAGGAGGCGGTGAAGTCGTGCTCGTCCAGCAGCGTGCTCAGGGACAGCTCGGTGGACGCGAGCGCATACCCGTGATGTCCTCCGGCGAGCGATCGTTTGGTGAAGACCTCGATGTGTCGCGCTTCGTCGTGGATGTGGCTGCCCAGCCACAGGACCAGCTCGACGAGCTGTGGGTTGACCTGCGGCAGGAAGCCGGCCGGCACGTAGAGCGCGGCGTACTCGTTCTGAGCCAGGAACGTCATGACCTGAGCGACGGCGCGTTCGGTGGTGTCGTCCAGGCCGCGCGCTGCCTCCCAGGGGATGTCGCGGGAGGCGTCCCATTGCTGGCCGGACGCCTGATCGACGAGCTCGCCGATGTCGTCGGCCCACACCGAGTCGCGGCGGCTGAGCTTCCAGTCATGTGTCGGCGCCCCGGTCTCGGGCACGGATCCGAGGGGAGCGAACCCCGCCCTGGGATCGGGCTCAGCCGGAAGCGCTCCGGCGCGCCAGTCGGCGGTGTGCAACGCTCCGTCACGAAGCGACGGACTGACGTCGCGCGGCGGGAGCGGCCCGGCCAGGATTCTCGCCGCGGAACCGCGGCGGATCGTGACCACGTGTCCGTCGGGCCGGTCGATGTGATCGATCGGCTCGTGGCCGGTCAACCGTGCCCACCCCGGAAGTTCCAGCGCGACCGCGCGCGACGGCGTTCTGATCTCCAGAACGCCGCCGGGCGCGACACGCTCGAAGGCCGCCGCGAGCAGGATCTCCAGACCGCCGCCGAGCTCGAGATGCTCGGCGTCGACCCGATGGGCGGTCTCGACCGTCACGACAACAGCGCCTGTTCTCGCATCGCCGTCTGCAGCGACGCGTATCCTTCGCGGTCCCCGGGATACCAGCGTCTGACCCCCTCGAGATCCATCGCCGGGCGCAGGCCCGGGTCGTCGTAGTCCATCGCCAGCAGTGCCCGCGACCACCGGTCTGACAGCTCGCGGTCCAGCGAGTCCAGGACCGTGAAATTGCAGTGGTAGTAGTCGGGGCTGCGCCACACGACCTCGAGGTCGGCGACGGCGGGGACCGACTCGGCCCGGAAGGCGCTGAAGTACGCGGCCGAAAGCGCGCCCGCGTCGGCCTCGCCTTCGGCGACGGCGCGCACGACGTGTAGCTCGGAGTCGCCGGTGTCGCCGTGCTTGCCGAGATCGGTGTCGAACCGCAAGAGCCGGCAACTCGCCACGTCCAGGCCCTCCGTGGCCAGGTAGTGAAGGGGCAGGATCGCAGCGTGACCCGAGTCGCGGCTCCCCAACGCCAGGGCGCGGCCGGTCAACTCGGTCACGCCCCCAACCTGCTGTCCCTTGCGCATCACCACCACGGTCGCCCAGTCGCGGTCGACGTCACGCATCCCGACGATCCGCGTCCGGCCGCCCGCCCGGTGATCGAGGGCCACATAGGCGGTGTTGGTGTTCCAGCCGACGTCGACCGTCCCGTCCAGCACCGCGTTGACAAGTCGCTCGTAATTGGAGAACAGGATGTAGTCGGTCGGTACTCCGGCATCGGCGAAATAGGTCCGAAAACGCTCCCAGATCGACACGATCCGCGGGTGGTAGGCGACCGCACCCAACCTCAGCTCGGCGGCGCTCATGGAACCGGAATCCCCGCGATCGCCTTCGCCGACCAGGTGCGCAGCACCCCGTTGGTCGGTGCCATCACCGCGCCCGCTCGAGCGTCGCGCAGATGACGTTCGATCGGGAGCGCGGGCGTGTATCCCTGCCCGCCGCACACCTCCAACGCCGCTTGGGTCACCCGCGCCGCCGTGTCGGTGCACAGGACCTTCGACTCCATCAGCGCGACGAGCGCCCCCTCGTCACCACTGTCACCCAGCCGCGCGGCCTCCTGTAGGAGCGTCCGAGCGGCGCGGACGCTGATGTCCATGTCCGCCAGCGTGTGCTGCACCGTCGCGACCTCCACCAGCGCACTGCCGTCCGGATACTCGCGTGACTTCGCGTGCTCGAGTGCGGCGGACCGCGCGGCCTGTGCGATGCCGAGGTTCACGGCGGCCAGCCCCACCAGGAACGTGGGTGCGACGACACCGAACACCAGCCCGGCGGCCTCGCCCGCCTCGCCGATCAGCGCGTCGGCGCCGAGCGCGACCTCGTCGAACTCGACCGCAATGCTGGAGTTTCCTCGCAACCCGAGACCGTCCCAACGCCCTTCGAAATGCACTCCGACGGCGTCCTTTCCCACCGCGTAGCAATCGAGGCCTTCGCCCTCGCCCTGCAACAGCACCAACATCACGTCGGCGTGGCCGCCGGCGGTGACAAAAGCCTTGCGACCGCTCACCCAAACGGAGCCGTCGCGTCGCTCAGCCCGCAGCTCCGGCGCGTAGAAATGCGCGCCGGTACCGCGCTCGCTGAAGGCCAACGTGCCGAGCACCTCGCCGCTCGCCATGCCCTCCAGCAGCTGCGGCGCTGACTCACCGCCGCCACCGGCCACCGTCGCCACGGCCACGCTGTGCATCAGGAACACCATTCCGGTCGAGGCACACGCCCCGCCGATCGCTTCGCACGCCTCCGCCAGCGCCGCCAAACCGGCGCCCACCCCACCCTGCTCGCGCGGGACCAACAGACCCAGCGCGCCGAGCTGCCCGAGCGCGCTCAGCTGCGCATCGGGAAACCGCGACTCACGATCGATCGAGGCGGCGTCCGCCGCGATCAGCGCCTTCGCCGTGTCGCGGACCTCCGCCAGCAAGCCATCGGCGTTGCCCACACCAACTTCTGCCATCTAACTGCTCCTTTTCGAAAGAGGACGAGGGGACCATTCGCCACCCCAACGGGGCAGCCGCGACGACCGCCGCTCAGCGAAGCCTCATCGCGTCACCCCCTTCCGCCAACGAAAGAAGCCGACCCGGCACGGAAGCCCTGCGCAAGCTGCTCTACCGGTAACCGGGCCACGATCCAAAGCTTGACAGTTCGACCATCGATACGAGCGTCCGAACGCCTGGCGTCCGTGACGCCGCCCCGGGCAGCTAAAATATGCGCTGAGGCGGGCCTGCGTGCCCGGCAAAAGCAGTGCCAGCGTTCGTAGTAGTTGCCCTCAGCACCTTCCGCGTTTCGCAGCACGCAAATCTCCCGGGAGGGAACATGGCAACGGGAACCGTTAAGTGGTTCAGCGACGAAAAGGGTTTTGGGTTCATCACGCCTGATGACCAGAGCAAGGACCTGTTCGTCCACCATTCGTCGATCGCCGGCAGCGGCTTCAAGTCGCTCGCCGAAGGCGCGAAGGTGTCCTACGACGCCGAGCAGGGCCCCAAGGGCCCGGCTGCTAAGAACGTTCAGACGATCTGAGCGGCTAAGTCGTAACTCGTGACGGCCCGCCCAGCGCGGGCCGTACGCGAAACTTCTACTCGTCGCGAGGGGCTAACCGGTGGACAGCGCGACTGACCGTGACGCCGAGATCCGGGCTCGGGTCCAGGAGCACTGGGACGCGTCCGAGCGCGGCGACATCGATGCTGAGCATGCGATCTACGCGGCGGACGCGATCCTGGACTACCCGCAGTCCGGCGAACGTTTCCGAGGCCGGTCGACGATCCAAGCGCAGCGCGGCGGACACCCGGCCGAGCGCCACTTCACCGTTCGCCGGATCCTGGGAACCGGTGAGGTTTGGGTGAGCGAGGTAGTGATCACCTATGACGGCGCGCCCACGTACTCGGTCAGCGTCATGGAGATCACCGACGGTCTCGTCACCCACGAGGCCCAATACTTCGCCGACCCCTTCCCCGCCGCTCCCGGGCGCGCCGCGCTGGCGGAGCCGATTCCGGCCGGCGAGCAATAAGCCGATGCGCGAGCGGGGCAGCCGGCCGTTCCCCGACAAGCCGGTGGGCTGGTCCAATCCGGGCCTGCCGTTCGAGCACCTCGTGGTTGTGATGATGGAGAACCACTCGTTCGACAACCTGCTCGGGGCCCTGTCGCTGACGCGCAGCGACGTATGCGGGCTGACCTTCGAGGGCGGGAACGCGACGAACTCGAATCCGGGTGGGTCCGGCACGCCGCCGGTCGTCACTGCATTTCCGCTGCCCGACACGTCGCAGCGCTCGCACGTGTCCCAGACCTGGAGGGACAGTCACGATCAGATCGACGGCGGCCGGATGGACGGCTTCGTGCGATCGGTGAACTCCGTCCAGCCGATGGGCTATTACACGCCGGAGGTTCTCCCGTTCGCGTACTCGCTGGCCTCGACGTTCACCGTGGCCAACCGGTGGTTCTGCTCTCTTCCGGGCCCGACCTACCCGAACCGGCGTTTCCTGTTGGCCGGGACGGCCTATGGCACGACCGCGACTCGCGGCGACCCAATCCTGGCCGCATCACCTCCGGCTGGAACCGTGTTCGACCTGCTGTCGGAGCACCAGATCACCTGGTGCGACTACTTCTCCGATGTCCCCATGAGCTTGGTCATCGGGCGCGACATCCTCGGGTACGCCGACCACCACGATCTGATCGACACCTTCCACGACGACTGCCGCAAGGGCAGCCTGCCGCAGGTCAGCTTCGTCGACCCGCGGATCGGAGTGGCTTCGCGGATCGGGCAGCCGATCGCGGAGCTCCCGTGGCCGTTCGACGAGTGGCTCAAGGGTATTGGCGCGGACCTCAGCGCCTCGGACCCGGCGGAAACGGAAGAAGACCCGCAGGACATGTACTACGGGGAGGCGTGGGCGTACAAGGTCCTCACCTCGGTGACCCAATCGCCGCGGTGGCCACAGACGTGCCTCATCTATGTCTACGACGAACACGGCGGGTACTACGACCACGTCGCGCCGCCCGCGGCGATTCCACCCGACGACATCCAGCCGATCCTCCAGCCCGGTGATCCGGCCGGCGGATACGACATCTACGGCCCACGCGTGCCCGCGATCGTGGTCTCGCCGTACTCGAAGCCCGGCGCGGCGACGAACGTCGACCACGACCACACCTCGGTGCTCGCGACCATCGAGGCGAAGTGGAACTTACCGGCACTCACCCGGCGCGACGCGAACGCACACGACATCGGCGACTTCCTCGATCCGACCGTCGCTGCGTTGCTGCGTCCGCAGGGCATCGTCGGACCGGAGGCCACAGGCCCTTCCGGCCCGGTGACGCCAGCCGCTTGAGCGGTCAGTCCCCGGGGGTTCCGCCAGAGCCCGAGCTCGACCCCGAGCCCGACCCCGAGCCCGAGCCCGACCCCGAGCTTGAGCCAGAGCCGCCGCCAGAGTCCGAAGCGGAGCCGCCGCCCGAACCGGACTGCGACGTGCTGCCCGAAGGCGAACCGTCGCCCGAACCCGAATACCCACCGTCGCTCGAAGCCAGATCCGAGCTCGAGCCATCCGCCGTCGAGTCGTGCATCTGCGAAGTCACCGAAGCCTGGTCGCCGCCGTCGCGATGCGAGCCGGCGTCGGCGATCGATCCGGACGGCTGGCTCGAGTCTTGTCCGCTGCCGTCCCCGTGGCCGGAGCCTCGTCCGTCTCGCCCGCCGCCATCGCCCCGTTGCGTCGAGCCCGATCCGCTCGGCGTTTGGTCGCCACGCCCGCCCCGGCCGGCGTCGGAATTCCCCGACCCGACCTGCGAGCCGCGCGAACTGCCATCGTCGCCGTGGGAGCCGTCGTGGTGCCCGTCGTGTCGTGTCCCGGAGTGGACGTCACCCGGCTCCTGGCGACCTCTTCGAAGCGAAAAGCCGCTCCCGGACTGACCGGCCGCCGGGCTCGTCGCGCCAACCCGCACGCTGACGAAGTGCCGCGAGGATCCCGCGGCCAGAGCCGTCGAGGGACCGACGGCGGGCGAAACGCCCACCGCGCCGCGGTGCACCGACGCAAGGGCGTGCTCCGGCGTCGCGTGCCGGGAGCCGGATCGGTGCGGACCCGCACCATGGAGGTCGACCGCCGCCACGCCGGTGGCCAGCGTCCCCGAGGCCACCAACGCCCCGAGCTTGAGCACGATGCCGCCCGACGACACGGCACCCGCGCCCGCCGCCAGCTCGGCCGACCCGGGCGTGGATTGCCCGAGTGCCGCGAACGACCTGGCCAGCGGCCATGGCGTCACCGCGGTCACCGCGGTCCGCAACATCGCTCTGGCCCGGTGGACGAGTTGGCGCACCGCGCCCTCGGACAACCCCATCGTGTTGGCCACCTCCGAGCGGCCCATGCCGCGGACCGTTCCGACCATCGCCTGGCGCTGGCGCGCCGGCAGCCGGGCCAGCTCGTTCAGCGCGCTGAGCGCCAGCGCACGCTGCTGGACGACGTCCTCGACGGTCTCCGGGCTGGCCGTCGCAGCGTCCAGCGGAACCGAAACGGGTGCGCGCGAGCCGTACGCCGCGTTGCGCGTGATCCGGTAGAGCCAGCCGCGCAGGTGCTTGACCTCCGCGCCCGAGCGCAGGGCGGCGAACGCGCTGAGGAACGCCTGCTGCACCACGTCCTCGCAACGGCCGTCCGCGCTCAGCCGGCGCGCGAGCGCCTGTAGCTCGGGGCGGTAGCGCTCGACGATCGCGACGAACGCGCGCTCGTGCCCGGCGCGGGCCAGGGCCACCAGGCGCTCGTCGGATTGAGAGCTCAGGAACAGGTCGGATACTCGCGGGCTCATGCTTTGCCCGACGCCACCGCTCGACGGAACCTTCCCCCGGCCGCGTCGGCGGGCGGATTTGGACGGGATCCGCAGGCCACTGGCGGATGATGCTACGAAGTAGTCGGGCGGCGCGCCACCTACCCCGGCGCCGGGGAACAAATCCGCGAGAAGGTGCGTCCTTCCAGGCACCGTGCCGCCACAGCGCCATTGCCGCGTGCTGATCGTGGCACGCCGGACCGCCGACAGTCCTGAGCTGCTCGAGGCGGTGGCCCGGCGCGCCCGGCAGGGACCCTGCAACTTCACGCTGCTGGTGCCCGCCTACCGGGCCTCGGTGAGCCGCCTCGGCGATCGCTTCGACCCTGGCCAGCGCGCCGCCGAGCGCCGAATTGCGGCAGCGGTGCCGCTGCTCTCGCGCGCCGCCGGAGCCGAGGTGGTGGCGGTGGTCGGCGCCGGCGAGCCGCTCGTCGCGGTCCGCGATGCGCTGGCCGTGATGGGCTTCGACGAGGTGATCGTCTCGACCATGGCGGCCGGCGCGTCGCGGTGGCTCCAGTTGGACTTGCCGCGCAGGATCAGGGCGCTTGGCGTGCCCGTCGTCGAGGTGCTCAGCGCCGAACAGCCCGCCCCGCCGCTGCCGGCCGCGTGACCGGAGGGGCCCTCGAGAGCGAGGCGCCGGCACGCCCGACCGCGCCACCGGGCAATATCTGCCGCGTGGACCGTCCCGTCCTCTGGCACCTCCCCGTCTCGCACTACAGCGAGAAGGTCCGCTGGGCGCTGGATCACAAGGGAATCCAGCACGACCGCCACGCCCCGCTCACCGGCTACCACATCGCTGTCGCGCTCGTCCTTACCCGCGGCCGCAACTTCACGCTGCCGGTGCTCGAGCTCGCCGGGCGCCGGATCGGCGATTCGACCGCGATCATCGCCGCGCTCGAGCAGGCCTATCCCGACTCGCCTCTGTATCCGGCCGACCCGGACGAGCGCCGGCACGCCCTCGAGCTGGAGGACTTCTTCGACGAGCAGCTCGGCCCGTACGTGCGTCGCTACGCGTTCCATGCCCTGCGCACCGACCACGACGCGTTCGACGAGCTGGCCGCCGGCCAGGTCCCGCCCGCGCTCGCGCGCTACCGCCGGATGGTGGGGGCATACGCCCGGGTGTACACCGGCCTGCGCTTCAAGACGACCAGCGACGACGGCGCCGAGCAGGCGTTCTCCAAGGTGCTGGCCGCGTTCGACCGGATCGAGTCAGAGCTCGGCGACGGTCAGTATCTGGTGGGCAACCGGTTCACGGTGGCCGACCTGACCGCGGCGGCGCTGTTCTATCCGCTCGTGCTCCCGCCCGAGGGGCCGCTGCAGATGGAACCGCCGGCCACCGTGGCGAGCGCCCGCGCGGCGCTGGCCGGCCGGCGCGGGTACCGCTGGGTTGAGGAAACGTTCGCTCGCCACCGCGCCCGCAGCGGCTCCCGCACCTCCGCAGCCCCGCTGTAGTCCCCGGGGGGGTGTGGTGAAAAATGCCCCGCGCAGGGGCATTTTTCACCACACCCCCGGCGGTTCAGCCTCGGCGCTCGCCCAGATACGAAGCCGTGAGCAGCGCGTTGTCGGCGCGCAGGCGCTCGGCGCTGTCGGACGCCACCAGCTCCCCATGCGACAGCACGTAGCCGCGATCGGCGATCTCGAGCGCGAGGTTGACGTGCTGCTCCACCAGCAACACCGCTGTGCCGTGCGTCGACGCGAACTCCCGCACCACCGGCAACAGCCGCTCGACGATCACCGGCGCCAGCCCGAGGCTGAGCTCGTCGAGCAGCAGCACCCGCGGTTGGCGAATCAGCGCCCGCACGATCGCCAGCATCTGCTGCTCTCCCCCCGACAGCAGCCCCGCCCGCCGTCCGGAAAGCGAGCGCAACGCGGGAAAGTGCGCGAACGCGACCTCCTGCGCGGAACGATCCCGCAGCCCATCGAGCCGTAGGTGCTCGCTCACCGTCAAACCAAAGAAGATCCCCCGCCCCTGCGGCACGTGCACGATCCCCCGATGAACCCGCGCCACCGGCGAGACGCCGGCGAGATCCTCGCCGGCAAGCCGCACGAAGCCGGACATCGGCTTGACCAGCCCCGAGATCGCCCGCAGCGTCGTCGTCTTGCCGGCGCCGTTCGCGCCGATCAGTGCGACGACCTCGCCCGGAGAGACCGTCAGCGACAGACCGCGCACGACCGGCGCGCGGTCATACCCCGCGGTCAGCTCGGCCAACTCGAGCGCGCCACCGCTCACAGGCGCGCCGTCGCCCACGACTCGCCGTAGCCGTAGTCGAGCGGCCACGACGCGGCCACGCCCGCAGCGCCGCCGTTGCACCCCGAATCACCCTCCGCCAAGATCGCGCCACTGCGCCGGAACTCGCGCGGCGAGCACCCGTACGCCTTGCGGAACAGGCGGCTGAAGTGCGGCGCGCTCGGCAGCCCCCACCGGCTGGCGATGGCCGAGATCGGCTGATCGGCGAAGGCGGGATCGACCAGATCGCGCCGACAACGGTCCAGGCGCGCGGAGCGGATGAAGTCGCACACGCTCAGCCCGGCCGTCTCGAACACCCGGTGCAGGTAGCGCGTCGAGATGAAACACGCCCGCGCCAGTTCGTCCGGGTTCAGCGCCGGGTCGCCCAGGCGAGCGTCGATGTAGGACTGGGCGTGGATCAAGAGCTCGGCGGTGGAGCGCGGCCGCGGCGGGCGCGAGGCGTCGAGATCGACGTACAGCCGGCGCACCAGGTCGATCACGTGCTCGGCGAGACCCGTGTCGTCGCGGGCGATGCTGCCGTCGGCCAGCCCGGTGGCGGCGTCGCGACAGAACCGCGCAGCCAGCCGCGGGAGCCCCGCGTCGCCGGGAATCCGCACCGCGGTCAGCCGCGAGACCTTGACCGCGTGCTTGCCCAGCGCGGTCTTCGGCACGCGCACGACGAGCAGGTCAAACGGCGCATCGGCCCGGAAGATGGCCGGATACGACGTGTCATAGCTCGTGATGTCGCCTGGGTTCAGCGCGGTCGCACGGTGCTGCTGAGCCCCGTGCAGCCGACCGCGCAGCACGATCTGGACGTGCAGGCACTCGGGGTCCCCCGAGGCGATGTCCCGCGGCGTGCGCCGCATCGTGTTCGGCCCCGCCGCGATCCGGTAAACCCCGATCTGGCCCAGGCGATCGGCCCACATGCGGGCCCAGAACCGGTCGGTCCCATCGGTGCCGATGTGCAACGGGTGATACGCGTCGCACGACGACTTCGCCCAGAACTCAGCCCGGTCCCGCGCCGGCACCGCCTTGGTGTCGATCATCAACGTCATTGCGCCAGACGTCTCCGTGACAGCAACCGTCCCTCTCCCTGGCCGTTTTCACACAGCCAACCGCCACTCTATCGACGGCCCAACGACGTGTCGAGGCTGCAAACGAAGCACTAACGCAAGCCACTTGCCACTCAGCGCACACCCTCGCGCAGCGCATTGCGCATCCGTGCACTGATCCGAGCGACCCGTCCGCCCCCGCCCCGGCCCGGGCCTAGCATCGCGACACCTTACGGACACATCTAGCAGCCATGCCGGGGGGAGGAGTGGACATGGAACGAATCCTTGCGACCCACACCGGGAGCCTGATCCGGCCGCCGGAGTTGCTGGCCTTTCTCGCGGCCAAGGAGCGCGGCCAACCCGTCGACGAGGCGGCCTACCAGAGCGCGCTGCGCGACTCGGTCACCGAGGTCGTCCACCACCAGGTCGAGGTGGGCATCGACGTCCCGGACGACGGCGAGATGGGCAAGGCAAGCTGGATCACGTACCTGTACGAGCGCGTGAGCGGGCTCGAGGTGCGCCCGATCCAGCTGGAGGGCGGGACGATGTACCCCCCGAGCCGGGATCGCCAGGCGTTCCCGGGCGCCTATGCCGCGATGGACGCGCTCGAGAATGCCAGCGTCAACGAATCGAACGCGGCCGCCTCGAGCGACCTGCCCGACGAACAAGCGGCCGCCGAAGGACAGGGCGTCGCCTGGGTGTGCACCGGCCCGCTCACCTACGACCGGACGGCGATCGACCGCGACATCGCCAACTTCAAGGCGGCGCTCGAGGGCCAGGACGTCGTCGACGGCTTCCTGCCGGTGGTCGCACCGGCGAGCGCGTACTGGCTCCAGAACGAGCACTACGACAGCGAAGAGGCGTTCATGTTCGCGCTGGCCGACGCGCTCAGCGAGGAGTACCGGGCGATCGTCGACGCCGGCCTGCTCGTCCAAGTGGACGACGCGGTACTGATGCACGAGGCCGACACGATGATGTCGCGCGGGCAGTCGTGGGAGGACTACCGGCGCTGGGCCGACCTCCGCGTGCGTGCGCTCAACCACGCGCTCGAGGGCCTGCCCGAGGATCGCGTCCGCTACCACGTGTGTTGGGGCAGCTGGCACGGCCCGCATGTGTTCGACCCGGAGCTCAAGGACATGGTCGACCTGATCCTGGCCGTGAACGCGGGCGCCTATGCGATGGAGCAGGCCAACGCCCGGCATGAGCACGAGTGGCGGGTGTGGGAGGACGTGACGTTGCCCGAGGGCAAGAAGCTGATCCCGGGCGTGGTGACCCACCACACGAACGTCGTCGAGCACCCCGAGCTGGTCGCGCAGCGCCTCGTCCGCCTGGCCAACGTGGTCGGCCGGGAGAACGTGCTCGCCGGCACCGACTGCGGCTTCGCGCAAGGGGCGTTCATCGAGCGCGTTCACCCCGAGATCCAGTGGGCCAAGCTCCAGGCGCTATCCGAGGGCGCGCGCCTCGCCTCAAAAGAGCTGTGGGGCGCCAAGGCCGCCGTGTAAGCAGCCAACACGCGGCCCAGTCATGACACTTACAGAGGAGGAAGACGTGACCACACAGGCCCGGAGAGGGTGGCTTGGAGTGGCGGCGCTGATCGCGACCATGATCGTCGCGACCGGGTGCGGCAGCAGTAGCAGCAGCACGAGTTCAGCGGCCGCACCCGCGGCTTCGAGCACGAGCACGAGTGCGACGTCGGCCACCACGGCCACAACGCCGGCAACCACGTCCGGCAGTGGTGGGGCCGGCGCACAGTCGGTGACCGACTACCTGAGCTACGTCGACGGCAAGGCCGGCGCCGCGAACTCGTCGCTCCCGCCCGTGACGATCGGCTTCGTCAACCAGCAGGGCGGCCAGCAGGCGATCGGGCCGCTGGCGACCACCGGGGCGCAGATCGCGGTCAAGTACATCAACACCGAGCTCGGCGGTATCGATGGCCATCCACTCGTGCTGAAGACCTGTTTCATCCGCTCGGCCGAGGAGGAAGGCACGACGTGTGGCCAGCAGTTCCTGGCCGACAAGTCCATCTCGGTGATCGACGAGGGCGCGGTGGCGATCGGCGATCAGTCCTTCCAGTCCACGATCGGATCGGCCAAGCCGGTGATCGTGGGAGTCGCCGTCACCCCGATCGACGGGGCGAAGGCGAGCAACGTGGTCCTGTTCGGCGACGCCACCCACGTGCTCGGCCCGTTCGGCACGTACGCCCGGGACGTTCTGCACGCCAAGACCGCCGCGCTCGTCTACCCGAACATCGCGGGAATCACCCAGGGTGCGACGGCGATCGCCGACTCGCTGAAGGCGGTCGGGGTCAACGTCAAGAAGGTCGGCTATGACGAGAGCCAGACCGACCTGATCGGACCGCTGACCAGCGCCGGCGCCCAGACGGCGGACCTCGTGATCCCGTACAGCGATTCCTCGGGCTGCGTGAACCTCGCCAAGGGCCTCAAGCAGCTCGGCATCACCGACACGAAGAAGATCCTGTCCGCGCCGCTGTGCTTGAACGGCCTCGTGGCGGCCGGGCTGGGCGGCGACTTCCCGATCTGGAGCTACGCGATCGCCAGCTCGTTGTTCGGCGACCCGACGGATCCCGGGATGCCGGCGTACATGAAGGTGATGGCCAAGTACGGAACCCCCGCGGTGGCGCCTGACCCGTGGGTGATCGTCACCTTCGGCCAGGTTCTGACGAACGCCCGGTTCTTGAACCAGATCGGCTACGCCAACATCACTCCCACGGCGGTCCTGGACAAGGCCAAGGCGTTCACGGGACCCGTGGCGCTCGGCGCGCCGGCCCTGCAGTGCGGCAAGTACGCGTCCGCGCCGGGAATCTGCAACGACCGGACGCAGTTCTTCCTGTACAAGGGCAAGCACGCGTTCGTCAAGACCGCGGGATGGCTCCAGCCTCCGTCGTGAGTGATCTGATGTGTCCGTGACCGTGACCGAGCCCGGGTACTAAGCGTGCAGCAGATCCTGCTGTTCAGCCTTCTCGGGCTCGGCTCGGGCGCGCTGATCGCCGGCATCGCGCTCGGCGTGGTGCTGACCTACCGCGGGTCGGGAATCATCAACCTGGCCACGGGCGGCATGGCGATGTTCGCCGGGTACTCGTTCTGGGCGTTGACCACGGATCTGCTGCACCTCGCGACCGTGCCGGCGCTGCTGATCAGCCTGGTGATCGTTCTGGCGGTCGGCGCGGCGATCGAACTCGTCGCATTCCGGCCGCTCCGCACGGCACCGCCGCTGGCCAAGCTCGTCTCCTCGCTCGGGGTACTGCTGGTCCTCCAGGCCTCGATGCTGCTGGCCTTCGGGACGACGGCACAGCCCGAGCCCAACGTGCTCCCGCAGAACACGGTGAAGGTGCTCGGCGCGGTGATCCCGGTCGACCGTTTCATCCTGACCGGGATCGTGATCGTCGTCGCCGCGGCGCTCACGACGCTCTACCGGTTCACGCGGTTCGGGCTCGCGACCCGGGCGGCGTCGGAGAACGAGGTGGTGGCGATGCTCGGAGGGCTCTCGCCGAACCGGCTGTCGATGGTCAACACGCTGCTCGCCTCGGCGATCGCCGGCGGCATCGGGATCCTGGCCGCGTCGATCACCCAGCTCGACACCGAGACGCTGCCGCTGCAGATCGTGCCGGCGCTCGCGGCGGCCCTGCTGGCCGGTTTCACCTCGTTCGGGATCGCGTGCGCCGCCGGGATCGGCCTCGGAATCGTCGGCTCGCTGATCCAGTACGTCACGAGCCAATCCTGGTTCCCGACGGCCGGCGGGGTCGCCCTGCCGGGCGTTTACGAGCTCGTGGTGTTCGTGCTGATCGTGTTGTTCATGTACCTGCGGGGGGCCAGTCTGCCCAGCCGCGGGGAGCTGGTCGAGCAGCGCCTGCCTGAGGCGCCGCGTCCTCATCGCCTAGCCCTTTCCGCGCTCGTGTTCTCCGCGGTCTGCGCCATCGCCCTCGTGGTGTTCCCGTTCGACTTCCGCGAGGCGCTCGTGAACACGATGATCGGGACGCTGATCGCGCTGTCGCTGGTCGTGATCACCGGGTTCGTGGGCCAGATCTCGGTCGTCCAGTTGACGCTGGCCGGGGTGTCGGGGTTCACGATCTCGCACCTGGCGGTGAACGCCGGCATCGCGTTCCCCATCGCGCCGCTGCTTGGCGCCGGCGTGGCGCTGGTCCTCGGCCTGATCACGGCGGCCTCCGCCCTGCGGGTCCGCGGCGTCTCGCTGGCCGTCGTGACCCTCGCCGCCGTGGTGGCGATCACCAACTTCGGGTTCGTAAACACGACGTGGGGCGGCGGACAGACCGGATCGCCGGTGCCCGAGCCGAAGCTGCTCGGACTCGACCTCGGCCCTCGCGCGGGGTTCCGCGGACTGGACGGGAACCTCCCGAGTCCGGTCTTCGGCTGGGTGGTGCTCGCGGTCACCGTCGCGGTGTGCGTCCTCGTCGGGCTCCTGCGCCGGGGCTCGCACGGGCAGCGCATGCTCGCGGTGCGCTCGAACGAGCGCGCCGCCGCCGCCGCGGCGATCGACCCACGCGCCGTCAAATTCCTAGCGTTCGGGATCAGCTCGGTGATCGCCGGACTAGCCGGCGCCCTGTACGCGTACAACTTCAGCTCGGTCAGCGCCGACCGGTTCGACCCGTTCACCGCGCTCAGCCTGATCGCGTTCGCCTACGCCGGCGGGATCACGCTGATCTCCGGCGCCGTGTTCGCCGGCCTGATCTCGACCCAGGCGCTGTTCCCCTACGCCCTCGACAAGTGGTTCGGGATCAACGGCAACTGGTTCCTGCTCTTCGGCGGTGCGATCCTCATCATCACGCTGATCCAGAACCCCGAGGGCGTGGCGGGTGCGTTCTACAAGCGATTTCACAAGCGGCCCTCGATCCGCCCACCCGGGGCCTCGGAATCGGAACTGGGTCTCGCTGCGCTCGACGTCCCTGGGACCGGGAGACCCCATCCGGACACGACCGCCGCAGCCCCGGTGCTCGTGGTTCGGGACCTGTCCGTCTCCTTCGGTGGCGTCCACGCGCTCCAGAACGTCGACCTCGAGGTCGGCCAGGGTGAGCTGGTCGGCCTGATCGGACCGAACGGCGCCGGCAAGACCACGCTGATCGACGCTGTCACTGGCTTCGTCCGGTTCACCGGGCGCGTCGAACTCGAGGGCGAGGACATCGGCTCGCTGTCGGCCTACCAGCGCGCGCGTCGGGGGCTGTCCCGGACGTGGCAGAACACCGACCTGTTCGACGACCTCGAGGTCGGCGAGAACGTCGCCGTCGCGTCGGGTAGCTCGTCCGAAGACGCGCTCGGCCTCGTCGATCTCTCCTGGGCGGCGGACGCGATGCCCGATCAACTGCCGGAGGGAACCCGCAAGCTCGTCGGGGTCGCCCGGGCCCTGTCCGGACATCCGCACCTCTTGTGCCTCGACGAGCCCGCCGCCGGCCTCGACGCCGGCGAGAGCGAGGAGCTCGGCCGCACGCTGCGCGAGCTGGCCGACCGCGGCCAGTCGACGCTGTTGATTGACCACGACATGGGGCTCGTGCTCGGCATCTGCGACCGGGTCGTGGTGCTCGAGTTCGGCCGGGTGATCGCCGACGGTCCGCCCGAGGCCGTCCGCCAAGACGAGCGAGTGATCGCCGCCTACCTCGGAGGTGGGGCGGGCGGGGTCCAAATAAAGGAGACCACACGATGACTCAAGGCAGCCTCGAAGAACTTCTGCGGAGCGTCCCTTCGACGGTCGAGATGCTGCGCAACGCGCAGGTGGGTCCGAACGTGTACCCGGGCGTCCCCGCCGAGTACACCAACTGGCGCGACGAGCAGTACGCGTGGCAGCACACCTGCGTGCTGTACAACCAGAGCTTCCACATGGCCGAGCTGGCGGTGGAGGGACCGGACGCGATGACGCTGCTGTCGCGGCTCGGGGTGAACACGTTCGCCAGCTTCGCGGTCGACAAGGCCAAGCAGTTCGTCCCGTGCACGCCTGACGGCTACGTGCTCGGTGACGTGATCCTGTTTCACCTCGCCGAACATGAGTTCAACCTGGTCGGTCGCGCGCCCGTCCTGAACTGGGTCACCTACCACGCGCAGACCGGCTCCTACGACGTTCAGGTCACCCTCGACCAGCGCTCCGCGCTGCGCACCGACGGCCGGCGCAGGCACTACCGCTTCCAGGTCCAGGGCCCGCACGCCATGGACGTGATCGCGCGCGCCCTCGGCGCGCAGCCCCCCGACCTGAAGTTCTTCAACCTCACCACGGCGCAGTTCGCCGGCGTCACCGTGCGCGCCCTGCGGCACGGCATGGCCGGCCAGCCGGGCTGGGAGCTGTTCGGCCCGTGGGAGGACTACGAGCCCGTTCACGCGGCGATCGTCGCCGCTGGACAGGAGTTCGGCCTGCGCCTGGTCGGGGGGCGCGCGTACTCCTCGAACGCGCTCGAGTCCGGTTGGATCCCCTCTCCCCTGCCGGCGGTCTACACGGGCGATGCACTGCGTCCGTACCGCGAGTGGCTGCCCGCCAACGGGTACGAGGGCTCGGCGTCGATCGGCGGCAGCTTCGTCTCGGACGACGTCGAGGACTACTACTTCACCCCGTGGGACCTCGGGTATGGCCACCTGGTCAAGTTCGACCACGACTTCGTCGGACGCGAGGCGCTCGAGCGCATGGCCGGAGAGGAACATCGCCACAAGGTGACCCTCGCGCTGCACGACGAAGACGTGGCCGACACGATCGCCACCATGTTCCACCAGACCGGCCGCGCGAAGTTCATCGACTGGCCCTCGGCGGTGTACTCGATGCACCCCTTCGACCAGGTGACCGTGAACGGTGACACGGTGGGCGTGTCGACGTGGTTCGGCTACACCGTGAACGAGGCCAAGATGCTGACGCTGGCGGTCCTCGACGAGGCATACGCTCGGCCAGGCACGGAGGTGACGCTCTTGTGGGGCGAGGAGGATGGCGGCACGTCGAAGCCGACGGTCGAGCCTCACGCGCAGCGGGAGATCCGAGGCGTGGTCAGCCCGGTACCGTACGTCGAGGTGGTCCGCCAGGCCTACGCCCCCGACAGCTGGCGCTCCGCGCCGGTGTGAATACCTGGCCCGGGGTTCCGCGCATCCCGGCGTCGGCCGGGGCGTTGATCTGGGACCCGGCGGGGCGGCTGCTGATCCTCGAGCCGACCTATAAGAAGGGCTGGACGATCCCGGGCGGGCAGATCGACGCAGACGGCGAGTCGCCCTGGGACGCCTGCCGGCGCGAGACCCGGGAGGAGTGCGGCCTCGTCGCGGAAAGTGGACGGCTGGCCTGCGTGGACTACCTGCCGCCCAAGTCGAGCCGTCCCGGCGGCGTGCGTTTCCTGTTCGACTGCGGGACGTTCCCGAAGGACGTCTTCGGCGGCGTTGTGCTTCAGGAAACCGAGATCGCGGGCTGGCGGCTCTCCGAGCTACCCGAGGCGCTCGAGCTGCTGAGCGGCCCGCTCCGCCGGCGGGTCTCGCAAGCCGCCGGCCGCACCGATTGCATCTACCTCGAGGACGGGCGTCCGGTCGCCGGCGTCACGGCGGCGGTCCGGGGAGCCCGAGAAGCTGGATGAGCGACAGGACGAGCAGGATCCCCGCCACCACGTTCAGCCCGTAGCGCGCCACGCGCACCGGGAAGCGGCTGCCGATTCCGATCAGGAACAGGACCGCCGCAAGCAGGACGGTGAGGCGCACGTACTTGTCCGCGGTGCCCGCCGCGTCCTCGCCCTCGGCGAACAGCGCGTCGGCCTCCGCGTTCAGCGCCTTCGCCTGAGCCTCCTGCGGGATTCGGTACTGCGGCAGGTACGACGGGTCCGGCGGCGCGTGCGGGTTCTTGAGCGGATGGGTCGCGAGCCAGGCGTTGAAGGCCGGCCGATACCCCGGGCGCAGCCGCTTGACCGTCAGGGCGAAGGCGCGCGCATCGTGCGCCTCGTACGCGGTCGCGACCGCGTTGAACGACACCGAGTCGAGCGTGCGGATCTGGAGCGCCTGGACCGAGGCCAGGTTGGCCTTGTTCCTGGTGGTCGCGGCCTTGGCCAGCGACAGCGACGCGTGAGTGCTCCACTTCGCCGCGGAGTACCCGGACCAGGCCGCCGCCAGCGCGACGACCGACAGCATCACTGCCTCGACGATCGAGACCCACCGGTCGCGTTTTGCGTGCTCCCCCGCTCCAGCCGCGTGCTCAGAGTGCTCGACGTGCTCGCGGTGCTCCGCGATCTCTTTCCCGACCTCGCTCGCCGACAGACCCTCAGGCACCCCGCGGGACGATCGGCGCGCACGGACTGCCTAACATCACCCGAACCGGGTGATGCTCCTGCCGGTGCGTGCCCCGAGCATCCGGTCGCCCCGTCCACCAGAAGGGACCACCATGACCACAGCAGCGCAGCCGCGCCCGGGACCGGCCGCGGGTTCCCGTGCGCCCGAGCAGGTGGCCGACGTGTTCGTGATCTTCGGCATCACCGGCGACCTGGCGAAGGTGATGACGTTCCACTCGCTCTACCGACTGGAGCAGCGCGGTCTGCTCGACTGCCCGATCATCGGCGTCGCGGTCAGCGACTGGTCGCACGACGACCTGCGCACGCACGCCCACTCGGCGATCGAGGGGACGGGCCAGCAGATCGACGAAGCCGTGTTCGATCGCCTCATCGGGCGGATGTCTTACGTCAGCGGCGACTTCGACGCCCCGGAGACCTACGAGCGAGTGGCACACGCAATCGGCGACGCGAAGTGCCCCGTGTTCTACCTCGAGATTCCGCCCTTCCTGTTCGGGCGCGTGATCAAGGGGTTAACCGATGCGGGGCTCACCAAGGAACCCGCCCGCGTCGTCGTCGAGAAACCGTTCGGCCACGATCTCGAGTCCGCGCGCGAGCTCGCGGCCGACATCCACCAGTACATCCACGAGGACCAGCTATACCGGATCGACCACTTCCTCGGGAAGATGGGGCTTGACGAGTTTCTGTACCTCCGCTTCGCGAACTCGAACCTCGAGCCGGTGTGGAACCGCAATCACGTCGCGGCGGTCGAGATCACGATGGCCGAGAGCTTTGGGGTCGAGGACCGGGGTCATTTCTACGATCCGGTTGGCGCACTGCGCGACGTGGTCGTCAACCACCTCATGCAGCTGCTGGCGGCCGCCGCGATGGAGGCTCCAGCTGGCGACGACGCGGGCACGCTCAAGGACGCGAAGTTCGCGGTGTTCCGTTCGATGCCCGACGCGGACCCCGCGCACTACGTCCGCGGCCAGTACAACGGCTACCTCGACATCGACGGCGTCCCGTCCGGGTCGACCACCGAGACGTATGCGGCGATGCGGCTCGAGGTCGACAACTGGCGCTGGTCCGGCGTTCCCTGGTTCATCCGCACCGGCAAGCGCCTGCCCGTCACCCAGACCGAGGTGCGAGTGGTGTTCCGCCGGCCGCCCCGCCTCGGCTTCCTTCCGGCGATCGGGAATCGGGCGCCGGTCCAGAGCCAGCTGATAATCAAGCTCGACCCGATCACCGGCATCCGCCTGACGCTCGACGCCCATCGCGCCGACAAGGGCGGCCCCCAGGAGATCACGATGGACATGGAGTTCGAACAGGAGGGTGGTGAGGGCCCCACCCCGTACGAGGTCCTCCTGCAAGCCGCGCTCGAGGGCAACAGCGCACCGTTCACCCGCCAGGACAGCGTCGAGGAGACCTGGCGGATCATGATGCCGCTGCTCGAGCAGCCGCCTCCCGTGCACGCCTACGCGCCGGGATCCTGGGGGCCCGAGGCAGCCGACAAGCTGACGGGCGGCTTCGGCGGCTGGCACGGGCCGTGGGTCGTGTCATGAGCACCACCAAGGCCAAGAAGAATGCCCAGCGCGACGGCCAGCCGGCCGCGCAGGCCGAGAGCAAAGCCGCGAGCGCGCCGCAGAGCGCCGCCGCGCCCTCCCCGTTCACCCCGATCGCCGACTATGCGTTCCTGTCGGACTGCCACACCGGAGCGCTGGTCGCGCCCGACGGCACGATCGACTGGCTCTGCATACCCCGGTTCGATTCCCCGAGCGTGTTCGGCTCGCTGCTTGACCGCGGCGCGGGCGGGTTCCGCGTTGGGCCCTTTGGGATCAACGTGCCGAGCGGCCGAGTCTACGAGCCGGGAACCAACACGCTCGTGACCGCGTGGAAGACCACGTCCGGGTGGGCCACGGTGCGCGACGCGCTGACGATGGGACCGCGCCGCGGCGAGGACACGATCACCCCGCACACCCGCCCCCCAACCGACGAGGACGCCGATCACGTGCTGGTCCGGACCGTGACGTGCATCGAGGGAAGCGTCGAGGTCGAGCTGGTGTGCGAGCCCGGGTTCGACTATGGGCGCGTCCTGGCCGAGTGGTCGCTCAACCCAGATCGCCACCGTGCCGACGCCACCGGCCCAGGTCAGACGATGCGGCTGCAAACGGACATGCTGCTCGGGGTCGAGGCGAACCACGTCCGCGCCCGGCATGTGCTGCACGAAGGCGAGCAGCTGTTCTGCGCGCTCGCCTGGGACGACGACGCTCCGGTGCCCACCACCGTCGACGAGGCCAACGCCCTCCTCGAGGCGACGACGCGCTTCTGGCGCCATTGGCTGTCGCGGGCCCGGATTCCCGATCACGAGTTCCGCCCGCTGATCCAGCGCTCGGCGCTCGCGATCAAGGCCCTCACCTACATGCCGACGGGCGCGACCGTCGCGGCCCTGACCACCTCGCTGCCCGAAACTCCCGGCGGCGAGCGCAACTGGGACTACCGGTACACCTGGATCCGCGATTCGACCTTCACGCTGCAGGCGCTGCACTTCCTCGACCTCGACTGGGAGGCGAACGAGTTCATGCAGTTCATCGCCGACCTCGAGCGCGGAGACGACGGCGGGCTGCAGATCATGTACGGGATCGACGGCCGTCGCGACCTCACCGAATCGCAGATCGACGGCATGAGCGGATACGCCGGCGCTCGCCCGGTTCGGGTCGGCAACGGCGCGTTCGACCAGCGCCAGAACGACGTGTTCGGCGCGGCGCTCGACTCGGTGCTGCTGCATACCCGCCGAAGCCAGCGGCTGCCACGGCGGTTGTGGCCCTTGATCAAGGACCAGGCCGAGTGCGCCAAGGCGGTGTGGCGGAAACCCGATCAGGGCATCTGGGAGGCGCGCGGCAAGCCGCAGCACTACGTCTCCTCGAAGCTGATGTGCTGGGTGGCGATGGACCGCGCAGCCAAGCTCGCGCAGATACGCGGCGAGAGCGGCCTGGCGGCCGAATGGAGCGAAGTGGCGGCCGAGATCAAGGCCGACATCCTCGAGCACGGAGTCGACAAGCGCGGTGTGCTGGTCCAGCACTACGGTACCGAGTCGCTCGACGCCTCCACGCTGCTGGCCGCGCTCTTCGGGTTCCTGCCAGACGACGACGAGCGCCTGCGCGCGAGCGTACTGGCCATCGCCGACGAGCTGACCGAGAACGGGTTCGTCCTGCGCTACCGGACCGACGAGACCGACGACGGCCTGTCGGGCAAGGAGGGTACGTTCGTGATCTGTTCCTTCTGGCTGGTGTCAGCGCTCGCGATCATCGACGAGACGCAGCGCGCGCGCGACCTCATGACGCGCCTGGTCAAGGTCGCATCGCCGCTCGGGCTGTACGCCGAGGAGTTCGACGTCGCGACCGGCAGACATCTGGGGAACTTCCCGCAGGCGTTCTCGCACCTGGCGCTGGTCGAGGCCGCCGGAACCATCATCGTGGCCGAGCGCGTCGAGGAGCTGGGCGTATGAGCGACTACGACGTGATCGTGATCGGCAGCGGCGCGGGCGGCGGCACGCTGGTGCGCCACCTGGCCCCCTCGGGCAAGCGGATACTGCTGCTGGAGCGCGGCGGCTGGCTGCCGCGTGAGCCACAGAACTGGCGCGCGCAGGACGTGTTCGTCGACGGGCGCTACACCTCACCGGATACGTGGTACTACGCCGACGGAACGGCGTTCGAGCCCCAGGTGCACTACTTTGTCGGCGGGGCGACCAAGCTGTACGGCGCCGCCCTGTACCGGCTGCGCGAACAGGACTTCGGCGTGCTCCGGCATCGCGACGGGCTCTCGCCGGCGTGGCCGATCTCCTATGCCGACATGGAGCCGTACTACACCCGCGCCGAGCAGCTGTACCAGGTGCACGGAGCCCGCGGCGAGGATCCGACCGAGCCTCCCGCGAGCGCGCCGTATCCGTTCCCCGCGGTGTCCCACGAACCGCGGATCCAGCGGCTGGCAGACGATCTCGCCACCGCGGGCCTTCACCCCTTCCACGCTCCGTGCGGGATCTTGCTCGACGAGGGCAACATGCCATACAGCAAATGCGTGCGCTGCGACAACTGCGACGGGTTCCCGTGCCTCGTGCACGCGAAGTCCGACGCCGAGGTGATCGCCGTGCGCCCGGCGCTCGAGCACGCGAACGTCACCCTGCTCACCGGCGCGCAGGCGGTCCGGCTCGAGTGCAACTCCGCGGGCACGACCGTGACCGGCGTCGTGGCCAGCATCAATGGCGGCCAGGAGACGTTCCGTGGTGACATCGTCGTCGTGTCCTGCGGCGCGGCGAACAGCGCAAAGTTGCTGCTGGCGTCCGCCACCGACGCCCATCCCAACGGCCTGGCCAACGGCTCTGACCAGGTCGGGCGCAACTACATGTTCCACAACAGCCAGGCCGTGCTCGCCCTTTCCAGGGAGGAGAATCCGACCGTCTTCCAGAAGACGCTGGGACTGAACGACTTCTACTTCTCGGGCGGCGAGGACTACGAATTCCCGCTCGGGAACATCCAGATGGTCGGCAAGTCACAGGCGCCGATGTTCCGCGGCGAGAAACCCGGAGAGACGCGGTTCGCCCCGAACTGGTCGCTCGAAACGGTTGCGCGGCACGCGGTCGACTTCTGGCTCTCCACCGAGGACCTGCCGCGGCCGGGCAACCGGGTCACGCTCGCGCGCGACGGCAACGTCACCATCGACTACACCGGCAGCAACGACGAGTCCAAGGAGCGCCTCTACCACCGGCTGAAGGAGATGCTCAACGAGCTCGGGATGCACAACGGGCATTTGCTGCCCCACCACGCCTACCTCAAGAACGAGATCCCCGTCGCCGGCTGCGCCCACCAAGCCGGCACGTGCCGGTTCGGAAGCGATCCCGATTCCTCCGTCCTCAACACCGATTGCCGCGCCCACGAGGTCGACAACCTGTACGTGGTCGACACGAGCTTCTTCCCGAGCATCGGGGCGGTCAACCCGGCGCTCACCGCGATGGCGAACGCGCTACGGGTCGGCGATCACCTGCTCGAACGCATAGGCGCCCCGCAGCCGCAAACGGAGACCGCCCATGTCACATGACGAAAAGCCGCACGAGGTCGTAATCGTCGGCGGTGGCTTCGCCGGCCTCGGCTGCGCGCAGCGGCTGGCCGAGCACAAGAACATCCAGGTCACGCTGATCGACCGCAACAATTACCACCAGTTCCAGCCGCTGCTTTACCAGGTGGCGACGTCGCTGCTCGCGCCGAGTGACATCGCCCACTCGCTGCGCGAGGTGTTCGCCGACCAGCAAAACGTCGACGTGAAGCTCGCCGAGGTAACCGCGATCGACACCGCGACGCGCACCGTCACGACCGCCGACGGTTCGGCGTGGACCGCGGATACGCTGGTGCTCGCGGGCGGCTCGCAGCCGAACTTCTTCAACACACCCGGCGCCGCCGAGCACAGCTTCCCGCTCTACTCGCTCGACGACGCGACCAACCTGCGTTCGCGGATCCTCGGCCTGTTCGAGCACGTCGACCGCGATCCCACGCTCGTGCAGCGCGGCGGGCTCAACTTCGTCATCGTCGGCGGCGGTCCGACCGGCGTCGAGGTCGCCGGCGCAGTGGCGGACATGATCAACGTCACCGTGCCCCCCGAATACCGCAACCTCGACCCGGGCAGTGCGCGTATCCACCTGCTCGACCACGGCGACACGCTGTTGCGGGCGTTCTCCGAAAAGGCTCACGGCTACGTCGCGAAGGTCCTGCAGGAGCGCGGCGTCGTGCTGAACCTCGGCACCGGCGTCACGGAGGTCGGAACGGGTCACGCCGCGCTCTCGAACGGCGAGGTCATCGCGACCCGATGCGTGATCTGGGGCGGGGGGATCGCTGCCGCTCCGATCGCGGGCCAGACCGGTGTCCCCGCCGGCCGGGGCGGGCGAATCGACGTCGCCGCCGACCTGACGCTCGCCGGCAGCCCCGGCGTGTACGTGGTCGGAGACATCGCCAACATCCCCGGCCCGGACGGTCAGGCGCTCCCGCAGCTCGGCTCGGTCGCAGCGCAGAGCGGTAAGTGGGCCGCGGACAACATCGTCGCCGACTTGGACGGCAAGTCGCGCAGGGACTTCGTCTACAAGGACAAGGGCATCATGGCGATGATCGGCCGCGGCGCCGCGATCGCCGAGGTCGGCGAGCACCACCACGAGGTCCACGGGCAGCTCGCGCACATGGCGTGGCTTGGCGTCCACGCCGCTCTGATGACCGGCACACGGGCTAAGCTCGAAGCGGTGATCGACTGGAGCTGGGACCGGTTCTCCAAGACCGGCGGCCCGCACGTTCTCGACCGCGGCGACGCGGCCAAGATCGATTGGGACGACGACCCCACGGTGACGGCATCGGGACCGGTGCCAGCCCCTTCGATGCCGACGTGACCCACGGGGCTGCCGCGGCATGACAAACGATCTCGCCCGCTGGCAGTTCGCGATCACGATCATCTACCACTTCCTGTTCGTCCCGGTGACGATCGGGTTGGCGTTCCTGGTCGCGATCCTCCAGACCGTCTGGTACCGCACGGACAACCCCGACTACAAGCGGATGACCCGCTTCTTCGGGACGCTGCTCTTGATCAACGTCGCCGTCGGCGTGGTCACCGGGCTGGTGCAGGAGTTCCAGTTCGGGATGAACTGGTCGACGTACTCCCGGTTCGTCGGCGGAGTGTTCGGGGCGCCGCTGGCAATGGAGGGCATCCTGGCCTTCTTCCTCGAGTCGACGTTCATCGGGCTGTGGCTGTTCGGCTGGGACCGGTTGCCCAAGCGCGTGCACCTGGCGACCATTTGGGCCGTTTTCGCCGGCTCGATGCTCTCGGCGTTCTTTATCCTCGTCGCGAATTCATGGATGCAGCACCCCGTCGGCTACAAGATCAACAGCCAGGGCCAGGCGGTGCTGACCAACGTCTGGGCGATTCTCGTCAATCCGACGTTCGTGTGGGGCTATGCACACGTACTGCTCGCGTCGCTTATCACCGGGTGTCTCGTGATGCTCGCCGTTTCGGCCTGGCACCTGCGCAAGGGCGACCACGTCGAGTCGTTCCACCGCACGGCCAAGATCGCGCTGATCGTCCTGATCCCCACGATCGTGATCCAGCTGTCGGTCGGCAACCAACTCGGGGTGATCGAGGCCAAGTACCAGCCGATGAAGATCGCCGCCGCCGAAGCGCAGTGGACGAACTGCCAACCGTGCTCGTTCTCGGCCTTCCAGATCGGAGGTGGTGCCAACGACAAGACGCCGAAGGAGATCATCCCGATACCGCACCTCCTGTCGGTCCTCGCCACCAACACGTGGAACGGTGCGGTCACCGGCCTCGACCAGCTCCAGTCTCAGTATCAGAAGAAGTACGGGCCCGGAAACTACGTGCCGGACGTGTTCATCCAGTACTGGTCGATTCGTGTCATGGCGTACCTCGGCAGCCTGATCCTGCTGCTGGCGCTGTGGGGAGGGTGGCTCCTGCAAAAGGGTCGGCTGCGCGACTCTCGACTGTTCCTGACCCTGTCCGTGTGGGCGGTCGTCACGCCGTTCGTGATGAATACCGCGGGCTGGCTCCTGACCGAGAGCGGCCGTCAGCCGTGGATCGTGCAGGGCCTGCAGAAGACCGCGGTCGCAAACTCACCCTCGGTCAGCGCCGCCGAGATCTGGATCAGCCTGGCCGTGTTCGTCCTGGCGTACATCGTCCTCGGCTGGGCCGACCTCTCTCTGATGCTTCGGTACGGGCGGCGCGGCATGGCTCAGGCGGACGCCGAGGCGGCCGAGCCGGCCGCCGGCGCTGCCCCCGCCCTGACCTACTGATTCGATGCAACTTCACACCATCTGGTTCATCCTCATCGCGATCCTCTGGGTCGGATTCTTCGTACTCGAAGGGTTCGATTTCGGCGTCGGCGCGCTGCACATGCTGATCGGCAAAACCGACATCGAGCGCCGCGTGGTGATCAACACGATCGGCCCGTGGTGGGACGGAAACGAGGTGTGGCTGATCGTCGCCGGCGCGTCGATGTTCGCGGCCTTCCCACAGTGGTACGCGACGATGTTCTCCGCCCTTTACCTGGCGCTCGTGCTGCTACTGGTGGCGCTGTTCGGCCGCGGCGTCTCGTTCGAGTACCGAGGCAAGCGCGAGGGCCAGCGGTGGCGGAACGGGTGGTCGTGGGCGCTCACGATCGGCAGCATCCTGATCCCGCTGCTCGTGGGCGTCGCCCTCGGCGATCTCCTCCATGGACTTCCGATCGACTCGAAGCACGAGTTCACCGGGAACTTCTTCAGCCTCTTGACCGGCTACGGACTGATGACCGGCGTGACCATGGTCGTGCTGTGCCTGTTACACGGTGCCACGTTCCTCGCGCTGCGCACGACCGCCGAGATCCGCGATCGGGCCCGCGCCGCGGCTCGCCGGATCGGGCCGGTCGCGATCTTCTTCAACGTCGCCTGGTGCGTCTGGACCCTGGTCGTAATCGGCGGCGGAACCGTGCCGCAGCCGACCCAGATCTTCGGCGTGATCGCCGTGATCTTCGCCACCGTCCTCGCAGGCACCGCGAACGACGGCTGGGCGTTCGTCGCCTCCGGCTTCGCGATCGCCGCCGCCATCGGCCAGATCTTCATCGCGCTGTACCCGAACGTGATGGTCTCGAGCACCAACCACGCCTACAACCTGACCGTCAACAACGCCGCGGCAGGTCACTACGGGCTGGTCGTGATGACGGTGGTCGCGGTGCTGTTCTTCCCGATCGTGCTGCTCTACCAGGGCTGGTCGTTCCACGTGTTCCACAAACGGGTGACCGCGCCTCACCCCTAGGCGCGAGCGATGCGCGCCCTCGATCCGCGTCTCCTCAGTCGCACGAAGTCGGCACGACCGCTGCTCACGGTGGACATCGCGCTGGGGGTCGGCACGGCTTTGGCGGTGCTGGTTCAGGCGTCGATGCTCGCGCGGATCGTGGCGCGAGCCTTTGACGGGGCGCCGATTCAGCGCCTGTGGCCGGAGTTCGCCGTGCTCGTATTGGCCTTCGCATGGCGTGGCGGGTGCGCATGGGGCATGGAGATCGCCGGCCGGCGCGCCGCCTGGAGCGTCCTGTCCGAGCTCCGGCTGGCGCTCGCCGCCAAGCGGCTGCGCTCCCAGCCGGTCGCCACCGACGGTGCCGGCAACGCCGAGATCGCGGCCGTCGCAGTGCAGGGCGTCGACGCGCTCGAGGGTTACTTCGCGCGCTACCTGCCCCAGGCCGTGCTCGCCTCGGTGGTGCCGTTCCTGGTCATCGCCTGGGTCGCGGTGGTGGACTGGGAGTCGGCGCTGATCATGCTGCTCACGCTGCCGCTCGTGCCTGTGTTCATGTGGCTGATCGGCCGCTACACCGAGCAGCGCACGCGAGAGCGCTGGCTGGCGCTGCGGCGGCTCTCGAGCCACTTCCTCGATGTGGTCCGAGGCCTGCCCACGCTGCGCGCCTTCGGGCGGGCGAGCGACGAGGTCGCGACGCTCGCCATGGTCAGCGACCGCTACCGGGCGACGACGATGGAGACCTTGCGCGTCAGCTTCCTGTCGGGGTCCGTGCTCGAACTGGCCGCGACGATCGGGGTGGCGCTGGTGGCGGTGACGGCGGGCGTGCGCCTGGTCGGCGGCGACCTTGGCCTTCAGGCGGGACTCGTCGTGCTCGTGCTCGCGCCCGAGCTGTACCTGCCGTTCCGCCGGCTCGGCGCCGAGTACCACGCGAGCGCCGACGGCCTCGCCGTGGCCGAGCGCATGTTCGCGCTGCTCGACGCCCCGGACGCGGTGCCGGTCTCCGGCACCCGGCAGGCACCGAGCCCGGCTCACGCAGCCGTCCGGTTCGAGCGCGTGTCCTTCGCCTACCCCGCGCGCCCCGTGCCGGTGCTCGACGGGCTGGATCTGGAGCTCGCGCCGGGCGATGCGGTGGCGCTGGTCGGCGAGAGCGGCGCCGGCAAGAGCACGGCGGGCGCGTTGTTGCTCGGTCTGCTCGAACCGGGATCGGGGCGGATCTCCGTCGGGGGCGTCGACCTCTCGACCTGCGACATCGAGGCCTGGCGACGCCTCACCGCGTGGGTCCCACAGCACCCGACCCTCCTGCGCGGCACGGTGGCCGACAACATCCGCCTCGGCGATCCGGACGCCTCGGACGCTCGCGTGCGCGACGCCGCGGCGCTCGCCGGTGCACATGGGTTCATCACGGAACTGCCCGACGGCTACGCGACTCTCGTGGGCGACGGGCAGCGATCGCTGTCGCCCGGCGAACGGCGGCGCATCGGGCTCGCGCGCGCTTTCCTGCGCGACGCGCCGCTCGTGATCCTCGACGAGCCGACCGCGGATCTCGACCCCCACAGCGTGGCGATCGTCTCCGCCGCCGTCGACCGGCTACGCCGCGGGCGCACGATGCTGCTGATCGCCCACCGACCCGAGCTCGTCCGCCACGCCGACCGAGTGGTGCACCTCGTCGACGGGCAGGCGGCTCTGTCGCTTGACCGGAGGGCCGCGTGACCGTGACCTTGAGTGCGCTGCTCGGGCTCGCGCGCGCGCCGCGCTGGCGACTCGCCGGCGCCTCGGTCCTCGGCGCGCTGACGATCGCGTTCGGCGTGGGACTGATGGCGACGGCCGGTTATCTCATCTCGCGCGCGGCCGAGCGGCCCGCAATCCTGTCGCTCGGGGTGACGATCGTCGCGGTCCGCGTCTTCGGCATCGGCCGCCCGGTCCTCCGCTACCTCGAGCGGCTGCGCTCTCACGACGTGGCCCTGCGCGTGCTCGGCGGCGTCCGGACCGGGTTCTACGAGCGGATCGAGCCGCTCGCGCCGGCGCAGCTCTCGGCGTACCGGGCCGGCGACCTGCTCTCGCGGATGGTGGCCGACGTCGACTCGCTGCAGAACCTGTACCTGCGCGCGCTCCAGCCCCCCGTGGTCGCGGTGTTGGCCGGCGCGCTGTCCGTGAGCGCGGCCGCCGCGGTCCTCCCGGCCGCGGGTCTGGTGCTCGCCGCCGGGCTGCTCGTGGGCGGCCTGGCCGTCCCGGCTGTGTCCGGGTGGGTGGGCGTGCGCGCGGGGCGCCGGCAGGCCGCCGACCGCGGTGCGCTGACGGCCGAGCTCGTCGACGCGATGCGGGCCGCGCCCGAGCTCGTGGCGTTCGGGTCCCAGGCGAGCGCGCTCGAGCGGATCCGAGGCGCCGACTCGGCGCTCGTGACCGTCGCCCGCCGCGACGCCGTGGCAACGGGGCTCGGCGACGGGCTGGGACTGTTGGTCAGCGGGCTGACGGTCGCCGGGGTGCTCGCGGTCGCCGTCACCGCGTCGGTCGACGGCCGCCTCGATCGCGTGCTGGTCGCGCTGCTTGCCCTTCTCGCGCTGGCCTCGTTCGAAGCGGTCACGCCGCTTCCGGCGGCCGCGCGGGAGCTGACCTCGACGCTCGCCGCCGGCCGGCGGATCCTCGAGCTGACCGAACACGACGCGGCCGTACGCGATCCGGCCCAGCCCGCGCCGGCTCCGATCTGGCCGTTCGACATCACGCTCGAGCACGTGCGCGCGCGGTATCCCGATCAGCCGCGGTGCGCGGTCGACGGCGTGAGCCTACGGCTGGGCGCCGGCGAACGCGTCGCGCTGGTCGGCCCGAGCGGCGCCGGCAAGACCACCGTGGTCAACCTGCTGCTGCGCTTCCTGGACCCCGAGCAGGGCCGGGTGACGCTGGGCGGCCGGGATCTGCGCGAGTTTCGCCAGGAGGATGTTCGCCGCGCGATCTCGGTCGCCGGCCAGGAGTCGCACCTGTTCTCGGCCAGCATCGCCAACAACCTGCGCATCGCGCGACCCGAGGCCGGCGAGGACGAGATCGAGCAGGCGCTCCGCCGTGCCCGGATCTGGGACTGGGTCGAGGCGCTCCCGGACGGCGTCGCCACGCTCTTCGGCGAGGAGGGCCGCGAGCTCTCGGGAGGCCAGCGCCAGCGCATCGTCTTGGCCCGGGCGCTGCTCGCCGGCTCACCCGTGCTCGTGCTCGACGAGCCGACCGCGCACCTCGACCCGGAGACGGCGCGCGATCTGATCGACGACGTGTTCGCGGCCACCGCCGGCCGAACCCTGCTCCTGATCACGCACCGCGACGAGGGACTCGACCTCGTGGATCGGGTCGTTCAACTATGAGGAGGGCGACATGAGTTCTCGAGACGTCACGTGGCCGATCCGCAGCATCGCCGCGGGCGCGGCCGGCACCGCGACCATGACCGTGTTCTATGACCTCGAGCGGCGGTTGCGCCGGCGCCACCAGGGGCCCCTCGACTACGACGACTCACTGGTGCCCGGGGCGATCGTCGCCTCGATCATGCACCTACCGCACGTGACCGCCCGCGAGGACAACGACCTCGGGCTCGCGCTCCGCTGGGGCTACGGCTCCGCGTTCGGGCTGTGGCACGGGATCCTGCGGCGCCGATTCGGCGAGCCCAAGGCCAGCCTGCTGTTCGGCGCCACTCTGATGACCGCCACGTTCTCTCTGTTCCCGCTGCTCGGGCGGACCCCGCCACCGTGGCGCTGGCCGCCGGACGTGATGGCCACATGCCTGGCCAGCCACGCCGCGTACGTCACCGGGGTGGCCAGGGTCGACGACCGCGTGCGCCGGCTAGTCGGCTGAGCCGGACGCACGTCGGGCCCGTTCGTCCATCCGTCGAGCGGTTTGTGTCTCCAGGGGTAGAACATTCGTCCAGTTGGTGGGCTATTCGGTTCAGGTCGTGGGTAGGAGCCAAGCCACAACCTGATCCCGCGTGCTTCCCGCGCCGGCCCTCGGGAGTCGAATCAGTTGGAGGTGGACACATCGTGAGGGAGGGTGCGCCGGCGGCCGTCGCGCGCCGGGTGCCATTGGAGGAGTTGGGCCCGGCGACTCAGACTCACTGGCTGAGTCGAGGCGACCACCCGCGCACGGAGAGCCCCGCTCGACCGCGGTCGCGAGCGGGGCACGTCGCCCCAGATGTCGCCCGCGCCGGAGGACGGATCCAACACGTAGATACCGGCGCGGGCGGCCAAATCGCGGCCAGGGTGGCCGAGCGATGAGCCTGCTCGTGTACGGCATCGTCGAGGCGGACGACGCCGACACCTCCGGGTTCGGGCTGGACGGCCGGCCCCTGCGCGCGGTCGTCGAGGGTCCGCTCGTCGCCGTCGTCAGCGATCGGGACGGACACGACCCCGAGCCGACTCCGGCCGCGCTGCGCTCCTACGAACGAACCGTCCGCCGGCTGATGGACCGCGGCACGATCTTGCCGGCGCCGTTCGGCAGCGTCGTCGACGAGGCAGGACTACGTGGCCTGCTCCGCGGGCGCCGCAAGGACCTGCTCGCCCGGCTTCAGCGAATTCGCGGAGCCGTGGAGATCGGGCTGCGCGTGAACTGGCGCGGCGCCGGGCGCAGGGGCTGGGACGCCCAACCGCCCTCGGGCGCCTCCTACCTGCGCGACCGGCTCGAACTGCGCCAGAGCGCGCGCCACGTGGCCAGCGAACTCGACCCGCTGACCGCCCTGGCCCTCTCCAGCCGCCGAGCCCTCGCCCCCGAGCCCGACCTTCCCGTCCTCGACGCCTACCTCGTCGACCGTTCGCGCGTGGACGAGTTCGTCTCCCTCGTCGCCCAACTCAGCGACGGCCTCGACGACGTCGAGCTCGTCTGCACCGGCCCGTGGCCGCCGTACAGCTTCGCCGAGGGCGCCCCGGTCTGAGCGACCGCGGGCCCGCCCCTACCCGCTGACCGCGATCCGCTCGACGTCCTCCCCACGCCCCACCAGGACCTCGGCCACCATCTCGGCCGGGAACAGGCCGTGCTCGACCACGCCCGGCATCTGCGACAGCCACGCCGCGAGCGCCGGCGCGTCGTCGAACGACCCCGTGTAGTCGGCGATCACGCCGCCGTCCGGGCTATGGGTCACGTCGCGAATCTGAACCGAACCCAATCGCGCCAGCGTCCCCGCGAGTCCGAACTCCGCCAGCTCGAGCGGGATGGGCGGAGTCAGCTTGTCGACCAGCTTATTGGCCGACACGATCACGACGAAGCGGTCGCTGGCGGCGGCGACCGCCTTCTCGCGGGTGTGCGCGCCGCCGCCGCCCTTCACCAGCCAGCCGGACGGATCGACCTCGTCGGCCCCGTCAATCGTCATGTCGAGACGGGACGGCGCCTCGAGCCCGGTGAACGACACGACCTCGATGCCGAGCGCCTGCGCGGCCTGCGAGGTCGACGGCGAGGTGGCCACGCAACGGATGCTGAGTTGGCGGGCGGCGAGGGGCGGCAGCAGGTAGGCGGCGGTCGAGCCGGTTCCCAGCCCGACCGTCATGCCGTCCTGCACCAGCTGCGCGGCCGCCTCCGCCGCCACCTGCTTCTCTCGCTCGACTCCCACAAACGCGCTCAACTCGACGGCTTCTCCAGGTGGCCGCCGAACCCGTAGCGCATGGCGGACTCGACCCGGTTGGCGTAGTTGTCGAGCCCTCGCGAGGCAAACCGCGAGTACAGCGCGGTCGTCAGCACCGGCGACGGCACGCCCTCGTCGATCGCCGCGATCGAGGTCCAGCGCCCTTCGCCCGAGTCCGACACCCGGCCCGAGAAGTCCTCCAGCGTCGGGGAGCCGTGCAGCGCCTGGGCCGTCAGGTCGAGCAGCCACGAGCTGATCACGCTCCCCCGCCGCCACACCTCGCTCACCTCGGCGGTGTCGATGTCGTACTGGTAGTACTCGGGGTGCTCCATCGGCGCGGTCTCGGCGTCGCCTTCGAGCACCTCCTTGCCGGCGTTCGCGCTGTGCAGAATGTTCAGCCCCTCGGCGTAGGCGGCCATGATCCCGTACTCGATGCCGTTGTGGACCATCTTCACGAAGTGCCCGGCGCCGTTCGGGCCGCAGTGCAGGAAACCGGACTCGGATGGGCTGGGGGTGCCGGATCGGCCGGGCGTCCGCGGCGCAGCGTCGACGCCGGGCGAGAGCGAGCCGAAGATCGGATACAGCCGCTCGACCACGTCGTCCTCGCCACCGATCATCAGGCAGAACCCGCGCTCGAGGCCGTACACGCCGCCGCTGGTCCCCACGTCGACGTGGTGGATGCCCTTCTCGCCCAGCTCCTTGGCGTGGGCGATGTCGTCGTGGTAGTGCGTGTTGCCGCCGTCGATGATCACGTCACCGGCCTCGAGCACGCCGGCCAGGTCGCGGATGACCTGCGTGGTAATCGGTCCCGCCGGCACCATCACCCACACGGCGCGCGGCTTCTCGAGCTTGGCCGCGAAATCCTCGAGTGTCGTGGCGCCGGCGATCCCGTCGCTCTCGAGGCCCTTGACCACGTCCGCGTTGCGGTCGTACCCGACGCAGTGGTGTCCGTCGACCGTCAGCCGGCGGACGATGCCCGCCCCCATCCGTCCGAGTCCGACCATTCCCAGTTGCATCGGGCTGTCAGTGGGCATCTCGCATCGTCTCCTGTGTCTCGGTAGCCATGAATCGGATCGCTCAGCGCATCGCGCGGTAGCGGCGGATCAGCGCGTTGGTCGAGCTGTCGTGGTCAAGCTCGGGCTCGGTCTCGCTCTCGAGCTCCGGGATGATCCGCGCCGCCAGCGCCTTGCCCAGCTCGACCCCCCACTGGTCGAACGAGTCGATCTCCCACACCACGCCCTGGGTGAACACCATGTGCTCATACAGCGCCACCAGCGTGCCGAGCGCGTGGGGGGTCAGCACCTCGGCGAGGATCACGTTGGTCGGGCGGTTGCCCTCCATCACGCGGTGGGGAACGACGTGCTCGGCTGTTCCCTCGGCGCGGACCTCCGCCTCGGTCTTGCCGAACGCGAGCGCCTCGGCCTGGGCGAACACGTTGGACATCAGCAGGTCGTGGTGGTCGCGCAGCGGGTTGAGCGTCTTGGCGAAGCCGATCAGGTCGACCGGAATGAGCTTGGTCCCCTGGTGGATCAGCTGGTAGAAGCTGTGCTGGCCGTTGGTCCCGGGCTCGCCCCAGTAGATCGCGCCGGTGTCGTAGTCGACGTGCCGACCGTCGAGCGTGACGTGCTTACCGTTGGACTCCATCGTCAGCTGCTGTAGATACGCCGGGAAGCGCTTGAGGTACTGCTCGTAGGGCATGACACCAACCGTCTGGGCACCGAAGAAGTCGCCGTACCACACGCCGAGCAGCCCCATCAGCACCGGCAGGTTCTGGGCGAACGGCGCGGTCCGGAAGTGCTCATCCATCTCGTGGAAGCCGGCGAGCATCTCGTGGAAGCGCTCAGGGCCGATGGCGAGCATCGTCGACAGGCCGATCGCCGAATCCATCGAGTAGCGCCCGCCGACCCAATCCCAGAAGCCGAACATGTTGTCGGCGTCGATCCCGAACTCCTTCACCTTCTCGGCGTTGGTCGAGACGGCCACAAAGTGCTTGGCGACGGCCGCCTCGTCGCCGCCCAGCCCGGCCAGCGCCCAGTCGCGCGCCGAGCGGGCGTTGGTCATCGTCTCGAGCGTGGTGAACGTCTTGGAGGAGACGATGAACAGCGTCTGCGCCGGGTCGAGGTCACGGGTCGCCTCCACGATGTCGGTCGAGTCGACGTTCGAGACGAACCGGAACGTCCGCTCCCGATCGCTGTAGAAGCGCAGCGCCTCATAGGCCATCACCGGGCCCAGGTCAGAGCCGCCGATGCCGATGTTGACGACGTTGCGTATGGCCTGACCGGTGTGGCCGCGCCACTCGCCCGAGCGGACCTTGTCGCAGAACGCCGCCATCCGGCCGAGCACCTCGTGCACCTGCTTGACCACGTCGACCCCGTCGACGATCAGCGACGCGCTCTTCGGCATGCGCAGCGCCACGTGCAGGACCGCGCGGTCCTCCGAGACGTTTATGTGCTCGCCTGCGAACATCGCCTCCGTCCGGTCGGCGATCCCCGACTGCTCGGCCAGCGCGCCCAGCAACTCGACGGTCTCGTCCGTGATCCGGTTCTTCGAGTAGTCCAGGAACAGGCCGGCGCCCGCGGCGGTCAGGCGCTCGCCCCGGCCTGGGTCGGACGCGAACAGCTCGCGCAGGTGCGTGGCGCCCACTTCGTCGTAGTGCTTCTCGAGCGCCTTCCACGCCGGCCGGTCTCGTAACGGGCGAATACTCGGCATCACACGCGTGCTCATCAGGCCTCCGGAATCCGATTCGGTGTCTGCCGACGGATCCTTGCAGAGAGCGCCTCCTCCCCGCCACCGACCCCGCCACCGACCCCGACCCCGACTTTCTCACCACTCGCCCCCCCGGCGGCGGTGAACGGCGATTCAGTCGCGTATAGCGCGAGTTTCGCGCCACTGGCGCGGCGGACCGGTGCGAGTGGCGTGATATTCGCCCTCGCGGTCCGGCCAGCCCCCCCCCCCCCCGCCCTCAGCCCGTCCGCGCGAGCTGGCAATCCGGGCACACGCCCCAGAACGTGACCTCGGCCTCGTCCACGAGGAACCCGCCCGCCTCGCTCGGCGACAGGCACGGCGCCTCGCCGACCACGCAATCGACATCAGCAGCCGCGCCGCACACCCGGCACACGACGTGATGGTGGTTGTCGCCGACGCGCGTCTCGAACCGGGCCGGGCTGCCGGCCGGCTCGATCCGTCGGACCAACCCGGCGGCGGTCAAGGCGTGCAGCGCGTCGTAGACCGCCTGGGTGGAGAGCGTCCCGATCAGCGCGCGTGCCCGCAGGGCGATCGCGTCGACGTCGGGGTGGCCGGGGATCTCGGCCGCCGCGCGGAACACGGCGAGGCGCGGCGCCGTCACGCGCAGTCCGCGCGCACGCAATTCCTCCGGCAGCTGTTCGACGGAGATCCCCACGAGCGACGCACTATACCGATGTAAATCGGATGTAAACCAATATTTGAACCATTCCAGAAATGGGTAGGATCCACAGGTCCCCGAGAACCCCAAGGAGCCACGATGTCCGACGACGCCCGCCGCCAGCCGCCGATCACGACCACCGACTCCGGGGTTCCCGCACCCAGCGACGAGTTCTCGCTCACCGTCGGCCCGGGCGGGCCGACCGTTCTGCACGACCACTACGTCGTCCAAAAGATGCAGCACTTCAACCGCGAGCGCGTGCCCGAGCGCGTCGTACACGCCAAGGGCTCGGGCGCGCACGGGTCCTTCGAGGTCACCGACGACGTCAGCCAGTACACCAAGGCCGACCTGTTTCAGCCGGGCAAGCGCACGCCGCTGTTCATCCGCTTCTCCACCGTCGCCGGCGAGCTCGGCTCGGCCGACACCGTGCGCGACCCGCGCGGCTTCGCGATCAAGTTCTACACCGAGCAGGGCAACTACGACCTGGTCGGCAACAACACCCCGGTGTTCTTCGTCCGCGACGCGTCGAAGTTCCAGGACTTCATCCACTCCCAGAAGCGCCTGCCCGACACCGGCATGCGCTCCAACGACATGCAGTGGGACTTCTGGACGCTCTCGCCCGAGTCGGCCCACCAGGTGACGATCCTGATGTCCGATCGCGGCACGCCGCGCACGCTTCGCCACATGCACGGCTTCAGCAGCCACACGTTCTCGTGGCTGAACGCCGGCGGCGAGCGGTTCTGGATCAAGTACCACATCAGGACGCTCCAGGGGATCGAGAACTTCACCGACCAGGAGGCGGCCGAGATGGTCGCCGAGGACCCCGACTTCCACCGCCGCGACCTGCGCGAGGCAATCGACGGCGGCAACCAGCCCGAATGGAGCCTCGAGGTCCAGGTGATGCCGTTCGCCGAGGCCGCCGACTACCGGTTCAACCCGTTCGACCTGACCAAGGTGTGGCCGCAGTCCGACTACCCGCGAATCAAGGTCGGCCGCATTGTCCTCGACCGCAACCCTCAGAACTTCTTCGCCGAGGTCGAGCAGGCCAGCTTCAACCCGTCCAACCTGGTCCCGGGCATCGGCCTGAGCCCCGACAAGATGCTGATGGGGCGGATCTTCTCCTACCACGACACGCACCTGCACCGCGTCGGCGCCAACTACGAGCAGCTCCCGATCAACCGCCCGCAGTGCCCCGTCCACTCTTACAACAAGGACGGGGCGATGACCTACCACCACGCGGGCGACCAGCCGGTGTACGCGCCGAACAGCTACGGCGGCCCCCAAGCCGACCCCGAGCTGGGCCGCGAAGTCACCTGGGAGGTGCCCGGCGCCGAGCTCGGTCGCTACGCCTACGAGAAGCACTCGGGCGACGACGACTTCGTCCAGCCGCGCACCCTGGTCAACCAGGTCATGAGTCAGACCGACCGTGATCACCTGGTCGCGAACATCGTGGGCCACGCCAGCAACGAGGTGACCGACGAGATCCAGTGGCGCGTGATCGCCTACTGGACCAACGTCGACGCCCAGCTCGGCGCAAGTGTGGCGGCCGGCCTCGGCAAGAGCGACGGCGCGTCGGCCAACGGCGCCCAGGCCGCGGCGCAGCAGCTCGTGGCCAGCCGCGCCAATCGAGCCTGAGCCTAAGCCTAGGGCTGGGAGGCCCGCTTCGCTCGGCGGCCCGACTGTCGCTCAGGCAGCCGGCCGCCGACGTCGATCAGCGCCGTACGGAGCGCTTCCGGGTCGTAGTCGGGCTCGAGCAGCTCGGCCACCTCAAAGCCCGTCCGCGCCAGGTGGCTGGCCAGGAGGCTCGCGCTCAAGTCGCGGTCGCCCGCCTCGCAGGCGTCGAGGATCTCCCGATGTCCCGCGGTCGCCCACGGCGTCGGCCCGTGCCCGATGTGCAGCCGTCGGTAACGCTCGGAATGGTCGAACAGCTGTCCGAGCAGGTCGTTGATCCGCTCCCCCGCCGGCGCGGTCAGCGCGCGGTGGAAATTGCGGTGCGGGACCGTCCAGCGGCGATAGTCCTTGGCCGCGGCGTAGTGAGCCATCTCGGCCATGTAGCCCTCGAGCCGGGCCAGGTTCTCGGGCGTGAGGCGCGGCACCGACAGGCGCATCGCCTCGGCCTCGAGCGCGATCCGGGCGATGCAGAGCTCCTCGAGGTCGGCCGCGGACATCGGCGCCACCCGCACGCGCCGGTTCGGCTCGGCCTCGACCAGCCGCTCCGATTGCAGCATGCGCAGCGCCTCGCGCAGCGGCGTGCGGCTGATCCCGAGCTCCTCGGCGAGCGCCACCTGCGACATCACCGCGCCGGGCGCGAGCTCGCCGTCGAGGATCGCCTCGCGGACGCGCGCGTAGACGTCGTCGGTGTTCTGGCCGTTGTCGCCCAGACTCATCGGAGTCACGCCCCCAGCATGCTGTAGCCGCCGTCGGCGATCATGTATGTACCTGTGATGTGGTGGGCGTCCTCGCTGGCCAGGAACAGCGCAGCGCCGGTCATGTCCTCCGGCCTGGGGATTTTGCTAGCCGGCGTGGCGGAAAGGACCACCTCGCGCCGACCCGCCTGCCACTCGGGCCGGGCCAGCAGCGCCTCGGTCTCCATGAAGCCGGGCGCGAACGTGTTGACGCGGACGGTCGGCGCGAGCGCCTTGGCGTAGGACTTGGTCACGCCCAGCAGTCCGTACTTGCCGGCGGCGTACTGCGGCGCGCGCGGGCTGCCGCGCACGATCACGGTCGAGCCGACGTTGACGATCGCGCCGCCACCCCGTTCCACCATCCGCTGACCGAACTCGTGCACCTCAACATCGTCCCCTTGATGTCAACTGCGAGGACGTGGTCGATCGCCTCCTCGGTCACCTCCGTCCACGACGCCTGCCCGGACGCCATGTCGCCGACGTTGTTCATCAGCACGTCGACGCCGCCGCCGTCCTCGAACGCCCATGCCGCCATCCGTTGGATGTCGGCCCACGAGGTGATGTCGCCCTGTACGACCAGCGCCTCGGCGCCGGCTCCGCGGACCTGCTCCGCGGTGCGCTCCGCGCCGTCCGCCGAACTGCGGTAGTGCACGAGCACCTTGGCCGCCCCCTCCTGTGCCGCCCGCAGCGAGAGCGCGGCGCCGAATCCGGTGCCGGCACCGGTGACCATGAACGTCTTGCCGTCGAATCTCCGTTGCACCGCTCAAGATCTCCTAAACAATCGTTCGTCCCCCATCGATGTACAGAACCTGCCCCGTGATGAAGCTCGCATGCGGCGAGCACAGGAACAGCACGGGATCGACCACTTCGGGCAGGGTTCCGAAGCGGCCAGCCGGGATCAGCTCGATCAGGGCCCGGCGCTTGTCGGGGTTGTCGGTCAGGTACTGGCGCGTCAGCTCGGTGTCCATGTAACCGGGCGCAACGGCGTTTGACGTGACCCCGTGCGCCGCGTACTCGTGCGCGATCACGCGCATCAACTGGTTGATCGCGCCCTTGGTGGCGGCGCGAAAGGCGATGGGGAGCGAGACGGCGGTTCAGGGGACAGAGGGATTCGAGGGCGACGTGGTGCAGCCCGGCGATCCGGACTACGACGCGGGCCGCACGGTGTGGAACGCGATGCACGACCGCCGGCCGGCGCTGACCGCCCGCTGCCCGAGCGCGAGGGACGTCGCGGCCGCGATCGCGTACGGCCGGCGAAATGCGCCGGCGATCGCCGTGCGCGGCGGGGGCCACAGCATGCCCGGGCACAGCGCGTGCGACGACGGCATCGTGATCGACCGCCTCGCATTCTCCTATAGTATCTATATAGATCTATATAGATCTATATACGTTATCATGCGTTCGTGGCCCGTCAACCGACAGCAGCCCAGGCGCGGGACGTGGCCGTTGCGCTGCACGACATCGCCTGGCTCCTCCCCCGGACGATCGATCCGTGGGCCGAGGTCGGCCTCGACCCGCTGCCCGCCTCCGAGCTCGAGGTCATGCGCTTGCTCGTCCGCGCCCCCGGTCTCAGCGTGGGTGAGGTTGCTCGTGAGCTGGGGCTCCAACCCAGCAATGCCAGCGCCGCGGTTCGCAGTCTCCAGACTCGCGGACTGCTCGAGCGAAAGGCCGACTCACGCGACAGCCGCGTCTCCCGGCTGGCCCCAACCGCGAAGGCGCAGCAGGTCCGCCGGCAACGCGAAGGAGCGTGGGGCGAGTTGCTCCGCGCGCGTCTTAGGCATCTGAACCCCGAGGACGTGGCGGCGCTCGTCGCAGCCGCCGATGCACTTCGCGCGCTTGCCGGGAACCTCGCCGCCGGCGAGTAGACGGTCCCGGCGACACCGGCCTCAGCGCACCCAGCTGTCCTCGAGCCGTAGTTATCCGCCGGCTCCGCCGCGACCCATTCGCGACGCCGAGACGAGCCCGCCCGTGCCCCCGACGACGGCGAATCCGCCGCCACGCCGACCGGGGCAGCCTTGTCGATCGCGCGGGCGATCAGCGCGCGGGCCTCGTCGAGGGAGATGTCGGTGGCTTGGATCAACGGCCAGGCCAAAATATACAGAAATGTAAACTGTATACGTGATCGTGTGGAGCGAGCGGATCGTATTTCGTGAGCGCCGAGCACTGGGCCGCCGCCCGCTCGACTGGCCACGCCGGCGCGAGCTTGTATCACGGTGGCTGGCTGGCGGCGCAAGCTGACGCAGTGGTGGTGACCGTCAACTACCGGTTGGGCCAGGCCGCGCCCCGCTTTCCCACACCCGCGCCGCCGTCCCACACCCGCGCCGCCGGCTACCCCCGCTGGCGAGCCGACAGCGCCCGCGAGGTCCCTAGCGCGGCCGCGCGCACGGCCGGCGCCAAACGGTCGGCCGCCATCGTGTCGCCCGCCTTGGCCACGATCGACAGGGCCGCGATCACCTCCCCGCGGGCATCGCTGATCGGCGCCGCCACCGACAGCGCATCGTCGGTCACCTGCCGGTCGCTGATCGCGACCCCGTCGCGACGAACCTGCGCGAGGATTCGCTTGAGCCGGGCCGGGTCGGTGATCGTGTGATCCGTGAAGCGCCGGATCGGGCCCTCCAGCACCTCGCGCTGCACCGGCTCCGGGGCGTACGCCAGCAACACCAGCCCGATCCCGGAGGCGTGCAACGGGAACCGCCCCCCGACCCGCGTCAACACCCCGACGGCGCGGCGGCCGGCGATCCGCTCGATGTAGACCACGTCACGCCCCTCGCGCACTCCGAGCTGAACGTTCTCGTGGGTCACCTCGTACAGGTCCTCCAGGAACGGTAGTGCGGCCTCGCGCAGAGGCACCCCGCGCGGCGCCAGCGAGGCGATCTCCCATAGGCGCAGACCCACCCGGTAGGACCCGTCGCCGTCGCGTTCGAGCGCGCCCGTCGCGCACAGCTCGGCGAGCAGCCGATGCGTGGTGGTGAGCGGCAGCGACGCGCGGCGGGCGATCTCGGACAGCGCCAGACTAGGACGTTCCGGCGTGAACGCCTCGAGCACGGCAAAGGTGCGCGCGACCCGGTTCCGGGCGATAACCCCCATCGTCCAATTGTGCCCGCATCTTCCGCTCAGCGGAAGGGACCATTGCAGTTGGCCGAGCCCGGACCTAGGCTGGGCGCCAGGTGGGAGAGACCCAAGCTTGACGTCGACGCCATTCCGCGAGAGCCTGGAGAGGCCAGGCCGCTTCACCATCGCCGTGGAGCTGGTGACCGCGCGTGGGCTGGTCACTGCCGAGCGCAGCCGTGCGCTGGTCGAGAAGGCGCGCACGCTGGCCGGCGATCCGCGCATCGACGTGTTGTCGATCACCGACAACCCGGGCGGGAACGCGATGCTCGCGCCCGACACGCTCGGCACCGACCTGCTCTCGCGCGGACAGCAGGTGATCATCCACCTGGCCTGCAAGGACTGGAACCGCAACGCGCTCGAGAGCCGCGGCTGGAAGCTTGCCTCCGAGGGCTTCGACAACGTCCTGTGCCTGTCGGGCGACTACCCGCTGACCGGCTACGGCGGCACCGCGGCGCCGGTGTTCGACATCGACTCCGTCGGGCTGCTCAAGCTCTACAGCGACATGAACGACGGCTTGCGCGTCGCGCGCACCGGGGAGCGGCTGGATCGAACCGACTTCTTCCTCGGGCTGCGTGGTGACCAACCACAAGCTGCACGAGCGCGAGGTCGTACCGCAGTACCAGAAGCTGGCCAAGAAGGCACGAACCGGCGCGCGCTTCGTGATCAACCAGATCGGCTACAACGCGCGCAAGGACGACGAGCTGCAGCGTTATCTCGCACGCGAACACCTCCCGATGCGCGCGCTGGCCAACGTCTACCTGCTCTCGCGCCCGGCGGCGCTGGCCTTCAACGCCGGGAAGATCCCGGGCGTCGTGGTCACCGACGACCTGCTCGCGCTGGCCGAGCGCCACGCCGCCTCCCCGGATAAGGGACGCGCCTTCTTTCTGGACCTGGCCGCCAAACAGCTCACGGTCGTGCGCGGCCTTGGCTTTGGCGGCGCGTATCTCGGCGGTCACGCCACCGCGGAGACCTTCTTCGAGATCCTCGACCGCGCCCACGCCTACGCGCAGCACGACTGGCGCGAGCTCTCGCGTGAGCTTCGCTTCGGCCGCGCCGGCGAGTTCTACTTGTTCGAGCGAGACCCCGACACGGGCCTCTCCTCGGACGAGCTGAACTCCGATTACGTGAAGTCCAAGCAGAAACGCCGCACCGACCTGCGCGTTCCCCTCACCTACCGCTTCAGCCGCCGCGTGCACCGCGCCGTGTTCGAGCCGGACGGTGCGCTAAACGCTTCCGCGCGCTCGCTTTACGAGAAGATCGACAAAGCGCCGGCGCCCGTCGGCCGCGCGGCGCACGCGCTCGAACAGGCGGCGAAGGTCCCGATGTTTCACTGCCGCGACTGCGGCGACTGCTCACTGCCCGACATCGCCTACGTGTGCCCCGAGTCGATCTGCGCCAAGAACCAGCGCAACGGCCCGTGCGGCGGGACGCGAGACGGGCTGTGTGAGGTGTATGACTCCGAGTGCATCTGGTCGCAGGCCTATGAACGCCTGAAGGCGTACGGCGAGGAAGAGGAGATGCTCTCCAACCCCGTGGTGGTGAAGGACAACGCGCTGGCGCGAACCAGCGCCTGGGCCAATGCGCTCCTGGGACGCGACCATCAGGCCAAGAACGGCGAGCTCAGCGGCTGATCGACAACAACCCGAGAAGGAAGAGAGACCATGGCTGCACGCAATCTTCAGGACGTAATCGACGAGTCCGGCAACGTCGTGCAGTTGCTGCGCAACTCACAGATCGGCGCCTACATCTACCCGGTGGTCCCGTACGAGTTCACCAACTGGCGCCGTGAGCAGCGCGCCTGGCGCGAGACCGCGGTGCTGTTCGACCAGTCGCACCACATGGTGAACTTCTTCTTCAAGGGGCCGGACGCGTTGAAGATGGTCTCGGAGACGGGCATCAACAGCGTGGCCAACTTCCCGGTGAACATGGCCAAGCAATTCGTGCCGTGCACGCCGGCCGGCCACGTCATCGGCGACGGCATCCTGTTTCACCTGGGCGAGGACGAGTTCGTGTGGGTGGGACGCAACCCGGCCGCCAACTGGCTTCAGTACCGCGCGGAGACCGGTGGCTACAAGCTCGACTTCGAGTACGACCAGCGCTCGCCCTCACGTCCCTACGGCAAGGCGGTGACGCGCAGCGTGTGGCGCTTCCAGATCCAGGGCCCGAACGCCTGGCAGGTGATCGAGAAGGTCAACGGCGGGCCGGTCGAGCAGCTCAAGTTCTTCCGCATGGCCGAGATGAACGTGGCGGGGCAGACCGTGCGGACGCTGCGCCACGGGATGGCGGGCGAGCCCGGGCTCGAGCTGTGGGGCCCGTATGAGACCTACGACGAGGTGCGCGGGGTGATCCTCGAGGCGGGCAAGGAGTTCGGGATGGAGCCGTGTGGCGCGCGCGCGTACGCGTCGAACACGCTCGAGTCGGGCTGGATCCCCTCCCCCCTGCCCGCCATCTACACCGGCGAGGAGATGCGGGGATACCGGGAGTGGCTGGGCGCCGACAGCTACGAGGCCAACAACGCCCTGGCGGGCAGCTTCGTCTCGGACAACGTCGAGGACTACTACCTCAACCCGTGGGAGCTCGGCTACGGACAGTTCGTGAAGTTCGACCATGACTTCGTCGGTCGCGACGCGCTCGAGCAGATCGAGCCCGAGGCCCAGCGCAAGAAGGTGACGCTGGCGTGGGGCGACGAGGACGTGGTCAGGATCCACGCTTCGCTGTTCGAGACCGGCGAGGAGCCGTACCAGTTCTTCGACCTGCCGATCGCCAACTACGGCTCGTCGAACTTCGACTCGGTGCTCGACCTCGAGGGCAACCTGGTCGGGTACTCGATGTTCACCGGCTACAGCAACAACGAGAAGCGCGCGCTGTCGCTCGCCACGGTCGACCCGTCGGTCGAGATCGGGAGCGAGGTCACGGTCGTGTGGGGTGAGCCGGACGGCGGCACGCTCAAGACCACCGTCGACCGTCCGGAGCGGCAGATCAACGTGCAGGCGATCGTCAGCCCGGTGCCGTACTCCGAGCCGGCGCGGCTTCAGTACGCCGAGGGTTGGAGGACGGCTACGCGAGGCTGAGCGCTCTAGGCGACGTAGCTCGCCGGCGCGCCGGCGGGCTGCGTCGTGACCTGCCCGGGCGTAAGCGCGGCCAGGATCTTGACCCCGCGCTCGAGCTGATCCGGCGCCAGCGTGAACGGGAGCCGCAGATGGCGCTCGAGCAGCCCCGCGGCGGCGAAGCGGGGCCCGGGCGTGATGTGCAGCTGGTGCCCGGCCGCCTCGAGCGACAGGCTCGTGCTGATCGGCTCGGGGAGCTCGGTCCAGAGGTAGAGGCCGCCGGGAGGCAGCACGTAGCGCCACGCCGGCAGGTGCTCGTCGAGCGCCTGACCCAGCGCCGCCCTCCGGGTCCGGATCAGCTCGCGGCGCTCGTCGAGGATCTCGTCCAGACGATCGAGGGCGTTCGTCGCCACGAGTTGCTCGAACAGCGGGCTGGCCATGTCGCTGGCGGCCCGCGCCCGCGCCATGCGATGGATCACCGTCGGATCGGCGCGCGCCCAACCGACGCGCAGCCCGCCCCACACCGATTTGCTCAGCGAGCCGATCGTCACTGTGTGTCCGCCGGCGAAGCTCGCCGCGGGTACCGGCACGGGCACGTCGTCGAGGTTGAGCTCGACGAACGTCTCGTCGATCACGGTGAGCGTCCCGCTCCGCTCGAGCCCACCGATCACGCGCCGCCGCGCCGCGGCGTCCATGACCAGGCCCGTCGGGTTGTGGAAGTCCGGCATCAGGTAGGCCAGCGCCGGCCGGTCCGCGCGCGCCACCGCCTCGAGCGCCGCGACATCCCAGCCGTCGTCGCCCATCGGCACCGGGGTCAGCCGCGCGCCGCCGACCCGCAGCGCGTCGAGCGCGGCCGGGTAGCTGGGGAGCTCGACCAGCGCGCGTCGGCCGCGCGGGAGCGTCGCGCGGATCGTCAGGTCGAGCGCGTGCAGCGCGCCATTGGTGACCAGGATCTGCTCGGGGCGCGTGGGCAGGCCGCGTCGCTCGAACCTCGCCGCGATCGCCCGCCGCAACGACGGCAGGCCGAGCGGGTCGTAGCCGTGGTGATCGAGCCAGCGGGGAAGCTCGCGGGCCGCGGCGGCGATCAGCTCCTCGAGCACGCCCGGCGCCGGCAACGCGGCGATCCGCATGTCGAGGCCCGGGCCACCCACGATCGCGTCGGGCGCCGAGCGGTGCCCGCCGGGAAGCGTCACCCAGCTCCCCGATCCCTGTCGGCTCTCGATGTAACCCTGCTCGCGCAGCCGGTCGTAGGCGCCGGTCACAGTCGTGCGACTGATGCCGAGCGCCGCGGCCAGCGTCCGCTCGGCCGGAAGCCGGCTCTCCACCGCGACGCAACCTTCGAGGATCAGCGAGCGCAGCGCCGCGGCAAGCCGGTCGCGGCTGGTGCCATCGCGCTGCCACGGACCGAGCAGCTCCTCCAGGCGACGGGGCGTCGTGATCGACACATGCCACTTGTACCAGATTGGCCCGTGCTACCGCGGGCCATTTCCTGTCATCCTTCAGTCCATGGCACCGCCCCGATTGCGCCGGGTAGCCCAGCTCTATTCCGGCCTCGTGCTCTATGGCCTCAGCGCGTCGATGATGCTGCTGGCCGGTCTCGGCTTGGATCCGTGGGACGTCCTGCATCAGGGGCTCTCGCGCCGGCTCGGCCTGGGCGTCGGCACCTGGGTGGTGATCGTCGGCGCGCTCGTGCTGCTGCTCTGGATTCCGCTGCGTCAGCGACCGGGGCTGGGCACGATCTCGAACGTGATCGTGATCGGAGTCGTGGTCGACATCATGCTCGCCATCGCTTCCCCGGTGCACGACTTCCCGGCCCAGCTCGCGCTGATGCTGTCCGCCGTCGCCCTCAACGGCGTCGCGACCGGCCTCTACATCGGCGCCGGCCTCGGACCGGGCCCGCGTGACGGCCTGATGACCGGCCTCGCCGCCCGCGGTCACTCGATCCGCGTGGTCCGCACCGGCATCGAGCTGACCGTGCTGCTGACCGGCTGGCTCCTCGGCGGCACGGTGGGCCTCGGAACCGTGGTGTACGCGCTCGGGATCGGCCCGATCGCCCACCTCACGATCCCGTGGCTGACCATTCGCGCTCCGGCCGCCGGCACGTACGGTGTGCATAACCCCGCAGTGTCAGCGATCGAACCGACGTAACTCGCAACTATCGCTCACCTCCCCTGTTAGGTCCTGTACTGAACAGACACGAAGGGAGGCAGCATGCGCAGAATGCGCTTCGTCGCGGCAATCGTGTTGGTTGCCAGCGGCCTGCTCGCGGTTGCAATCACCTCCGCCGGCAACCCGCAGCCGGCCTCGGCGTCGCCGGTCCCGCCCACCGCAACGACCGGTTCACCGTCGAACCAGGCGCAGTCGAGCGCCACAGTCGCCGGGACGGTCAATCCCAACGGGCTCGACACGAACTACTACTTCCAGTACGGCACCACCACGGCCTACGGGTCGAACACGCCGTCGACTGACGCCGGGGCTGGGACGGCCGACGTGCCGGTCTCGGCCAACCTGACCGGTCTCACCTCGGCCACCACCTATCACTACCGTGTGGTTGCGGTGAACAGCGCCGGAACCACCACCCTCGGCGCCGACCAGACGTTCACTACCACGACGCCGCCGGCGGTCACCACCGGAAACGTGTCGCAGGCCAGCCGTTCCTCGGCGACCTTGAGCGGTACGGTGAATCCGCAGGGTCAGTCGACCACCTACTACTTCCGCTACGGGACGACGACGTCGTACGGAACCCAGACCAGTCCGGCCAGCGCCGGCGCGGGCACCGGGGCGGTGGGTGTCAACGCCACGATCAACGGCCTGACCGCCAACACCACCTACCACTATCAGCTGGTGGCTCAGAACGCGGGCGGCACCTCGTTCGGCACCGACCAGACGGTGACGACGACGTCGAGCCAGGCCGTGGTGCTTGGGCACGAGGGTTTCGTCTCCCCCGGCTGGGTCGTCGGCGTCGAGCTCGGCTGCTTCCATGGCACCGACACGTGCAGTGGTCACATCACGATGACGCACAACGGGACGACGATCGGGCAGCGCGATTACTCGATCCCGGCCGACAGCGGCGGCTTCCAAAACATGGGGCTGAACCAGACCGGTAAGAACCTCATCGGTCAGAACCGGACGTTCCACCTGCTCGCGGTCACGGTGAACGTCACCAGCAGCACCGGTCAGAAGCTGTCCTACGTCATCCACCTCGCTCGGTGGGTGTGGCACTGATCCGATAACCCTGCCGCGACGATAGGGGCCGAGGCGCGCCGGCAATTCTCCCCGGCCGGCGCGCCCCGGCGCGGCGCGGCTCCGCTCAGCGGAGCCGCAGCCGGCGCCGACGGTCGACCGCGATCAACAGCAGCAGCGGTAGAGACAGGCCGGGCAGCACGTACAGCAGCTGCGGTCGCGGTGCGGCTTGGCCGTAGTGCCGCTCGCGGTGTTCGCCGGCGCGGAGGTCTCAGCGGCTCCCGAGGCTACTTCGCGAATGTGGTCCCGACGTAAAGCGCGGCCATGACCCGGCTCAGCGCCGCCTGGCACGCAGCTCGCGATTCTTGAGCCGATTGCCGCACACGGCCATGTTGCACCAGTTCCCCTGCTGGTTGCGCGAGCGGTCGTAGAAGGCCCACCGGCAGTCGGGGTTCGCGCACACCTTCATCCGCGACCATGTCCCGTCCTGTTGGGCACCGTGGATGATCAGCAGGAGCTCGAACAGGGCATCTTCCAGCTCGGCGTCGCAGGCGTTCTCGAGCCCGACCGCGCCATCGTCGCCCACGGTCAGCCGGGCTCGATGGCCCACGGCGACCTGCCGCAGCGGTTCGACGCCGCCGTCGCCGGCCACGCCCTCGAGCAGCGAGCGGATTGACTCCCGGACGCCTTTGGCCAGCTCCAGGTCGGGTGCCGATGGCTCCGCGGCGCCTGCCCTCAGGAGGCCGGCGTCGACGAGCCAATCGCGCGCCGCCGCTGGAAGGACCAGTAGGTCGGTGCCGTCTTCAACGTCGAGCGTGTTGATGAATCCCTGCACGCGCAACAGCGGCATGGGAGCCGGCTTGGCCTCGCTTCCGGGATACCAGGACGGGAGCTCGGTCACGAACCCGATTCTAGTCCGCGTGACCGGCAAAATCACTTGACAGGTCATCGTGACCACCGTATCATCGTTGTTGGTCATGCAAGGTACACACCAGACACTCCTATTGGCCGGTGCGTCGGACGGCCTGGTCGTGGCCCGGCACCCGAGTCTGTGGGATCGACTCGCGGCGCGCGTGCGGCCTCGCCGGCTTGATCTCGCCCTGGCCGGCGGCACCCCGCCCGAGGCAAGCGCCGCCCTCGCCCTAAGGGCTCAGCAGCTGACCGAGCCCGACAGCCGCGGTTCGATCGCCAAGGCGCTGCGCCGGATCCTCCGGGAGGCGCAACAAGGATGCCGCCCGGCCCTCGGGCGGGTGATGCCGAGCCGGGCGCAGGTCCGCGCCGCGCGCGAACAGCTGAGCCACCTCGCCGACACGCTCGAAGAGCCCGGTCCCGTCGCCGCCGGCGGCGTCGCCCAGGCGTTGCTGCTGCTCACGGACGGGACCGGACCGCTGTACAACCCGGACAGTCGGACGAGCCTCAGCGTCGGCGCCGAGCGCGCAGCGAGCGAACTCCGCCCCTGGGAACTGCGGCCCTGGGCCGGCTGACCCGGTCGCAGTCCCTCGAGCGGTCTACGCGGCTCAGGCGACCGACGTCGCCTCGGCGTCGGAGAGCACCTCGCCTACGGCAGCCTCGCGGTCGGTGACCTTCTCAACGGCATGCACGAACGATGAGGGCATCGCCACCCGCGAGGCCCAGTAGTAGATGACCAATGCGAACACCGCAACCACGCCAAGATCGACCCAGAACGGGATGGTCTGCTTGGCGAGCAGCGCGATCCCGAACGGCCACCCGGAGCTTGGCTTCGACGTCGGGTACTGACCGAGGTAGGAGATGATCCCGAGTCCGATCAGCCACGGCGGGATCCACGACGCCGATCGCCAGTTGATCACCAGCTTGCGCCCCGGCGGCGCGACCGCCTGATAGGCGAAGAACACGACGAATCCGGCGATGATGAAGATGTACAGCCAGAAGATCGTGTTCCAACCGGCCCAGTACACGATGAAGTTCGCGCACACGAAAGACAACGGGGCCAGGAACCAGGCCGCGGGCAATCGGTACGGACGAGGACGCTCGGGATCGCTGCGCCGCAGCGCCGCGAGTGACGGTGGCGCCATCGCGTACATCAGCACGGTCGCCGCGGTGACGAGCCCGACCATCCCGGCCCAACTGGGGAATGGCAGGAACACGAGCAGCCCGATCACCCAGCAGAAGATCAGCGAGGCGAACGGCACGCCGCGCTTGTCCACCTGACCGAGGGCCGGAGGGACGTAGCCGTTGCGCGACAGGCTGTAGGACAGCCGCGACGAGGTGCCCGAGTACACCAGGCCGGTCCCCGCCGGGGAGATGATCGAGTCGATGTAGAGGATCGTGGCCAGCCATCCAACCCCGGCCGCGGTGGCGAGCGTGGCGTACGGGCCGAACGCGCCCTGACCCGGGATCGGGTTGGCCCAGTTGTGCGCGACATCCTTTGGGTTGAGTGCGCCGATGAACGCGACCTCGAGCAGGAGGTAGATGACCGTCCCGATGATCATCGAGATGATCACCGCGCGATGGATGTCGTGCTGAGGATCGCGCGACTCACCGCCGATCTGAATCGCCTGCTCGAACCCCTCCAGGGCGAAGACAACCCCCAGCGGGAGCGCGGCGAAGATCCCCTTGGCGCCGAACGGAGCGAACCCCCCGCCGGCGGTGAAGTTGCTGCCGGTGAAGCTGACGATCAGCAGCACGATGATCGTCAGCGTCGGCACCGCGAGCTTCCAGATCATCGTGATGTTGTTGGACTCGGCCAGCCAGCGGACGCCCATCACGTTGATGAAGGTGAACAAGCCCATGGCGACCGCGGCGACCGCGATCCCCGAGCCGGTCAGCGTTCCGTTGGCGTGCACGAAACCCGGGTGCAGTGAGGTGGACTCGAGGTAGGTGAGCGCCGCCTCGACCTCGATCGGCGCGATGGTGACCGCCTGGATCCAGGCCATCCATCCACCGGTGAAACCACCCAGCGCGCCGAAGCCGAGGAACGGGAACCGCGCCGTGCCGCCCGACAGGGGGTACGCCGCGCCCAACTCCGCGTGCACCAGTGCCAGGATCCCGAGGATCGCTCCGGCCAGAATCCACGACAGCAATGACGCGGGACCGGCGGACTCCGCGGCACCGAGCGCCCCAAGCAGCCAGCCCGAGCCGATGATCGACCCGAGCGAGATCATCGTCAGCCCCCGCAGCCCAACGTCCCGCTTGAGCTCCCCGTGAAAGATCTCTGACGGGGCGATGAGTACCTCGTCGCTGACACTCACTGCGCTCCTCCTTCCCTCGCTCTGGCCGCAGCGCCAACCGACACGCCTGCGACTTCTGCGGGCGTGAATTACCCAGGGGCGGCCGGCTTGAAGCCAGCCTGGTGGCGGAGGTCAGCTCTGTGGAGGCTCTGAGCGGCGTCCCGGCGGGAGCGCCGGGTTGCTGCCCGAGTTCGACGAGGCGTCGCTGGCCAGATCGCCCACGAGGATGCCGTCGCGGATCTGGTCCATCAAGTCCCCGACCGCGCTCGGGGAGTGCGGGAGCAGGATCGTGTTGGTCTTCGCCCCCTCGCCAAGCGCGCGGATCATGTCGGTGTACTGGGTGAGCGCGACGAGTGCCATCGCCTCTCGCATGTCGAGGCCGTGCTGGGCGATGATCTCGAGCGACTCGTGGAGCCCCTCGGCGATCGCCTTGCGCTCTGCCGCCACGCCCTCGCCCTGCAGGCGCATCGTCTCCTTCTCGCCCTCGGCCTTCTTGACCGCCAGCGTCTTCTGTGCGTCGCCCTGCGCCGCCGCGGCGATCTGATTGCGCTGGGACGCGTTGATGTTGTTCATCGCGTCCTTCACGCGCTGGTCGGGCTCGATGTTGGTCACGAGCGCCTTGACGATCTCGTAGCCGTAGTCGGCCATCTGCCGGTGCAGCGTGTCCTGGATGTGCATGGCGATCGTGTCCGCGTCGGCGTACGCCTCGTCCAGGCCCATGCTCGGGATGTGCGAGCGGACCACGTCGAACGCATACGACTGCATCTGGACCTCGGGGTCGTCCAGCTTGTAGTAGGCATCCTGGACCTGTTGATCGGTGGCGCCGACCTTGTACTGGACGGCGAGCTTCAGCCGGACGAACACGTTGTCCTTGGTCTTGGTCTCGATCTCGGCGTTGAGCTGCTCGACCTGAAGGCTCATCCGGCCCGCCACGCGCTCGACGAACGGTGTCTTGGTCTGTAGCCCGGGACCGGCGACCCGCACGAACTTGCCGAAGCGCTCGAGTATCGCCCGCTCCTGCTGCTCGACGGTGAAGAAAAACAACGGCATCTGTACTCCACAGTTAAGCACTGCAGCGCACGTCGAGCGAGGAGTACCGTGAGCGCCATATGACGGAGGTCTCCAATCCGGTCGAATTGGTCGGTCGCGAGCCCGACGAGCGCCTGCTGTCCGAGGACCTCGACCAGCTCCCCGCCGCCGTCGGGCGGCCGGAGACGGCGCCACCCAGCCGGGTCCGGCGGCGGGTGGTCGGCGCCGGCGCGACGCTCACGGCGGTGTCGCTCGTGCTCGGCGTGGTTCTGGTGTTGGTGGGGTTGATCGACGGAGTCGCGAGCGGGATCGGTGTCACCGCTGTGCTGGCGTTCCTGGTGGGTCTGGTGCTGGTCGGTACGCACTGGGGATGGGTCCACGTCGCCGAAATCACTGCCAACTCGATCGAGGGGCGGGCGAATGCCGAGGTGCTGGCGCGCCAGCGGCAGTGGCTCGCCGCGATCGAGCCGTACCCACGGATCGAGGTCTCGACCGCGGTCGAGGACGACGGCTCGATCACCATCTACTCGGTCCGCCACCGTCCGGTCCCGACCGGCGACCGTGGCTTCACCTTCGTGCGCGAGGTCGAGAACCGTGAGGTCCACTCCCCCGACGAGCCGGCCGCCGCGGTGACCGAGCGGGCGGAGCATCTGCGCCGCGAGGCCGCCCTGGCCACCGAGCGCGAGCGCGAGCGTTACGAGGTCGCCGACGGGGCATACCGGGCGGCACTGCTGGGGCGTGAGGACGACGAGCAGCGCCGGCTGGCCAAGCGCGCCGCCTCGGAGGCCCTGTCGGGCCAGATCAACGCCAACCTCCGCGAACCACCGCTGGTCGAGTAGCCGCCGAGATGAGCGTCGGCACCGAAACCGTCAGCACCGAGGCGACCCCGTTCAGCGGCAAGACCGCGTGGGCGCGGAACCTCGCCGCACCCGTCCGGAGCTTCCTCAGCACCGAGGAGGGCGGCGCGTTCGTCATGCTCGGGGCGGCGATCGCCGCTCTGCTGTGGGCGAACTCCCCGTGGTGGCACTCCTACGAGAAGGTCTGGACCACCCAGCTCGCGATCACGATCGGGAGCCACGGAATCGCCGCGGATCTCCGGACGTGGGTCAACGAGGGGCTGATGACGCTGTTCTTCCTGGTCGTCGGGCTGGAGGCCAAGCGCCAGCTGGACCTGGGCGAGTTGCGCGACCGCCGCCGGCTCGCGATCCCCGTGTTCGCGGCGATGGGCGGGATCGCGGTACCCGTCCTCATCTATCTGGCTTTCAACGCCGGCCGCGCCGGTGGGCATGGGTGGGCCGCCGCGATGTCGACCGACACCGCGTTCGCCCTGGCCGCGGTGGCGCTGGTCACGCCCCGGACCGCGACCCGCATCCGGGTGTTCCTGCTCACGCTAGCCGTGGTCGACGACCTCGCCGCCCTGGTGGTGATCGCCACCGTGTACACGAGCCACATCTCGGTGATCGCGTTGGTCATCGCGTTCGCGTTGTTCGGCGTCCTGATCGGCTTGCGCTATGCGCCATTCGGACGGGCCCCGCTGTCGATCGGGATCGCCGTGGCGATCTGGATCGCGGTGTTCAAGTCGGGCATCGACCCTGTGATCTCGGGCCTGGCCATCGGCCTGGGCACCACCGCATACCCGCCGGCGCGCCAGGACCTCGAACGCGCCACCGCGCTGGCTCGGTCCTTTCGCGAGCAGCCCACGCCGGAGCTCGCCCGCTCGGCCCAGCAGAGCTTCCAGTCTGCGATCTCGCCCAACGAGCGCCTCCAGTACGAGCTGCACCCGTGGACAAGCTACGTGATCGTGCCGCTGTTCGCGGTGGCCAACGCGGGGATCCACCTCACGGGCGGGCTGCTGAGCGCCGCGGTCGCCTCACCGATCACGTGGGGGATCCTGCTCGGGTACGTCGTCGGCAAGCCAATCGGGGTTTTCTCCGGCTCTTGGCTCGCGTCGCGCCCCGCCCTGCACGGCCCGCGCTCCCCGCTCAGCGGGCCGGTGCTCATCGCCGCCGGCGCATGCGCGGGGGTTGGCTTCACGGTGTCGCTGCTCGTCTCGAGACTCGCCTTCAGCGGCCGGGCGCTCGACGAGGCGAGGCTTGGAACGCTGTCCACGGTCGTCGTCGCGCCGGCGGTGGCCTGGGTGGTGACGAAACTGATCCAGCGATTGCCCGAGGCCGTTCGCGCTCGGCAGGTCGGTCGCACCGCGGATGACATCCTCGACCTGACCATGGACGTCGACCCCGAGCACGACCACGTCCGCGGGCCCGACGACGCCCCGGTGACCCTGGTCGAATACGGCGACTTCGAGTGCCCCTACTGCGGCCAGGCGGAGGGGTCCATCCGGGCGCTGCTCGCCGGCCACGGCGACGACGTGCGCTACGTGTGGCGCCACCTGCCCCTCAACGACGTTCACCCCAGCGCTCAGCTCGCCTCCGAGGCCTCCGAGGCCGCCGCCGCGCAGGGCAAGTTCTGGGAGATGTACGACCTCCTGCTCTCCCATCAGGGAGAGCTCACCCCCAGGGACCTGCGACGCTACGCGACCGACCTCGGCCTCGACGTCGATCGCTTCGCCGACGAGCTGCGCCGGCGCGAGTACGCCCCGCGGATCGCCGAGGACGTCGCGAGCGCCGACGAGAGCGGCGTCTCCGGCACGCCGACCTTCTTCATCAATGGCCGGCGGCACTACGGCGTGTACGACCTCGACACGCTGACCGAGGCGGTCGGGGCCGCCAAGCGGCGGGCGCGGCAGCTGTCCTCGATCGTCGCGCTCGAGGAAGCGCCCAGCTAGCGTCTCCACATGGAACTCGGACTCGCGACGTTTGCCGACCTCGCGTCGGGCGTGACGCCTGCGCAGCGGATGCGCGAGCTGCTCGAAGAGGCCGAGCTCGCCGATCAGCTCGGCCTCGACCTATTCTCGGTGGGCGAGCATCACCGCCCGGACTTCCTGGTCTCCGCGCCGGCCGTCGCGCTGGCGGCGATCGCCGCCTGCACCGAGCGGATCCGCCTCTCGAGTGCGGTGACCGTGCTGAGCTCGGACGATCCGGTGCGCGTGTTCGAGGAGTTCGCGGAGCTCGATCTGATCTCCCGCGGGCGAGCCGAGATCATGGCGGGGCGCGGATCGTTCATCGAGTCGTTCCCGCTGTTCGGCTACGACCTCGACGACTACGACGAGCTGTTTGCGGAGAAGCTCGAGCTGCTCCTGAGGATCCGGAAGTCGCCCCGCGTGACCTGGTCGGGCAAGCATCGAGCCGCCCTGAACGACGCGGCCGTGTGGCCGCGGCCGGTGCAGGACCCGCTGCCGGTGTGGGTCGCGGTCGGTGGCACGCCGCAGTCGGTCGTTCGCGCCGGCGCGCTCGGCCTGCCGCTGACGCTCGCGATCATCGGGGGCCAGCCCGAGCGCTTCGTGCCGTTGATCGACCTCTACCGGCAGGCGTTCGAGTCCGCCGGCCACGACCCCGCGGAGGCCAGGGTGGCGATCAACACGCACGCGTTCGTCGGCGAGACCTCGCAGGCCGCGGACAAGGCGTTCGCCCACTCGTATCTGGCGATGATGAACCGCATCGGGCGCGAGCGCGGCTGGCCGCCCTCCGGCCGGCCCGAGTACGACGCGCTTCGCTCGCCGCGCGGCGCGCTGGCGGTCGGCTCGCCCGAGGAGGTGGCCGAGAAGATCCTGTTCGAGCACGAGCTGTTCGGGATGCAGCGCTACATCGGGCAGATGAGCGTCGGCGCGGTGGCCCACGCGGACGTGATGCGCTCGATCGAGCTGTTCGGTGGTCGCGTGGCGCCGATCGTGCGCGCCGAGGTCGAGCGCCGGCTGTCCTACCCCGTGGTCGAGCGCGTCAGCCCCTGAGCGACCAGCACCAGGATCCTCATGGGTTCGTTGATCACGTGACTGCGGGTCGGGCGTAGCACGTCGAAGCCGGCCTCGCGGTAGACGAGGTCCTTGTCGTGGTCGGAGTCGAAGCCGTTGGGCCCGCCGTGGAACGTGTAGCTGTCGATCTCGACGATCAAGCGCTGCTGGCGCCACATGAAGTCGGGAACGTAGCGACCGAGTCTCTGGTTCGCCTGCGGCATCGGCAAGCCGGACTCTCGCATGAGCTTCAGGAACGCCTTCTCGGCCCGCGAGCGGGTGATGGTCATCGCATCCTCGTCGCCGCTCACCTCCGCCAGCCGCGCGGAGCCGCGCCGTCCGCGGTTGCGCGCCAGCGTCGCCTCGATCTGGACGCGGTTGACGAGCCGCCCGCCGATGCCCTCGCCGACCGCGTCGCCCAGGCCGTGGCGCGGGAGGATGGCGGCGATCTCGAGCAGCGCCCGCGCCGGCGAGCTGATCCACAGGCCCTCGTGCCGGCGGAGTTCGCGCTCGTCGATCGCCTGGATGCGGTGGACGTTGATGCCCTTGCGGGAGCGACATTCGCGCCCCACGACGGACACCTCGACCTGCGCCGGCGCCTCCTTGATCAGCCCCCACACGAATGCGGCCGAACGGTGGCTGATGAGGCTGCTCTTGCCGCACGCGAGCAGCGCGGCAAGTTCGAGCGCCATCGGCGGCAGTACGCCGCACCCGACCGAGTAGACGGTGTGGAACACCGGGTGAAGCCAACCGCTCGCCACCCGGTGCGCGACCGCGTCCTTGTCGAGGCCGCACGCCGCGAGCTGGTCAGTCCTGACGAGCGTGCGCTGGCCCGCCGCGATCCTTGCCACGGCCCTATCCCGCGAGCGACTCACCGCGAGTTTCTCACCACTCGCCTACGCCCACCGTTCGAGTGGCGCGATACTCGCCTCACACCCGACTGGATTTCCATTCACCGCGCGGGGCGGGGCGAGTGGGGAGAAACTCGGGGTCGGAACGCGGGGCATGGACGAAGTGTGCGGCTCCAGTCGCGCCGCCGGACCGAATGAAGCCGCTTTGTTGCTGAGTTGGTGCATGATGCAGGCCGATGCGAGTCGCGCTGTTCGCAACCTGCCTGATCGACGCGCTGTTCCCGGACGCCGGCAAGGCGACGGTGAAGGTGCTCGAGCGGCTCGGCCAGCCGGTCGAGTTCCCGCTCGAGCAGACGTGCTGCGGGCAGATGCACGCCAACAGCGGCTACTTCGAGCCGACGCTGGTCAGAAGGTACGTCGACACCTTCCGCGACTACGACGCCATCGTCGTCCCGTCCGGCTCGTGCGCCGGCGCGATCCGCCACCAGCACACCATGATCGCCCGCGCCGCCGGCGACGAGGACCTCGCGCGACGGGCGCAACAGACCGCGGACAAGACGTACGAGCTGTCCGAGTTCCTCATCGACGTCCTCCAGACCGACGACGTCGGCGCGTACTTCCCCCACCGCGTCACCTACCACCCGACCTGCCATTCGCTCCGAATGCTCAAGGTGGGCGACCGACCGCTGCGACTCCTCAGAAACGTCCACGGGATCGAGCTCGTAGACCTCCCGCACAACCAAGAGTGCTGCGGGTTCGGGGGCACGTTCTCGATCAAGAACCCCGACGTCTCGGCGGCGATGCTGACCGACAAGATGGAGGCGGTGATCGAGACCCGCGCCGAGGTGCTGTGCGCCGGCGACCGATCGTGCCTGATGCACATCGGCGGCGGGCTCGAGCGGATCCGGGCCGGGGTCAGGACCCTACACCTGGCCGAGATCCTCGCCAGCACCGAGGCAGGCGAGGCAGGCGAGGCAGGCGAGGCAGGCGAGGCAGCGTGACCACGGGCGAGGTGATCTGGGGCAAGGAGGGGTGGCCGGGGCCGGACTTCTCGCACAACGCCAAGGGCGCGGTCGAGAATTCCCAGCTGCGGCGAAACCTCCGCAAGGCCACCGCCACGATCCGCGAGCGGCGTGCCGGCCTGGTCGCCGAGACTCCGGACTGGCAGGAGCTCAGAGCCGCGGGAGCGGCGATCAAGGATCAAACGCTCCACAACCTCGACACCTACCTCGAGCAGTTCGAACGTAATGCCACCCAGCGAGGCGCGCACGTCCACTGGGCCCGCGACGCAACCGAAGCCAACCGGGTCATAGCCGACCTAATCGCCCAGACCGGCCAGACCGAGGTGATCAAGGTCAAGTCGATGGCCACCCAGGAGATCGGACTCGTCCAGGCCCTGCAACGCCACGGCATCACCGCGCACGAGACCGACCTGGCCGAGCTGATCATCCAGCTCTCGAACGACCGGCCGAGCCACATCGTCGTGCCAGCGCTGCATCGCAACCGGGCCGAGATCCAGCGGATCTTCCGCGACCACATGCCCGATGCCCCGAAGGACCTGACCGACGATCCAAACGCACTGGCCGAGGCGGCACGCCTGCACCTGAGACGACTCTTTCTAACCACGAAGACAGCCGTCAGCGGCGCCAACTTCGCGATTGCCGACACCGGCGGGCTGCTCGTCGCGGAGTCCGAGGGCAACGGCCGCATGTGCCTGACGCTGCCCGAGACGCTGATCAGCGTGGTCGGGATCGAGAAGCTGATCCCCCGGTTCACCGACCTCGAGGTGTTCCTCCAGCTCCTCCCCCGCTCCGCGACCGGCGAGCGCATGAACCCGTACAACTCGATCTGGACCGGGGTCACGGGAAACGACGGACCACAAAACGTTCACATCGTCCTGATCGACAACGGCCGAACCAAGGCGCTGAAAGACGAAGTCGGCCGCCAGGCGCTGAGATGCATCCGGTGTGCGGCCTGCCTCAACGTCTGCCCGGTGTACGAACGCACCGGCGGCCACGCCTACGGCGCCACCTATCCCGGCCCGATCGGCGCCATCCTCACCCCGATGCTGGTCGGCGTCGAGCACGCGCCCGAGCTGCCGTTCGCCTCCACGCTGTGCGGCGCCTGTTACGAGGTGTGCCCGGTCGAGATCGACATCCCCACCGTGCTGGTCAAGCTGCGCCACGATGCGGTCAAGGCCAAGAAGCACCCGGCCCAGGACGCCACGTTCCAAGCCGTCGCCACAGCCATGAACGGCCGCAGACGATGGACCGCGACGCTCAGGAGCGCCCGCCTCATGCACTTCATCCGCCACGCCGCACCCCCACCTCTGAGCCGTTGGACCCGCACCCGCGACCTACCCGATCCCCCAGCCGAGCCGTTCAGAACCTGGTGGAAGCGGAACAAATGAACGCCCGCGACGAGATCCTCACGAACGTGAAAGCGGCCATCGCAAACGCCCCAGAGAACGGGCCCATACCCCGCGACTACCGCGCCACCACCGACGACAACCTCGACACCTTCCTCGACCGCCTCGCCCACTACGACGCCACCACCCATGTCATCACCGCGGCCGAAATCCCCACGATCGTGTCCGCAACCCTTCAAGGGCGGCGGGTGATCACGCCTGCGGGCCTGCCAGACGGATGGACCACCGGGATCGACGCGGTTACAGACGACCCGCCACTCACGCACGAGGACCTCGACCAAGCCGACGGCGTCCTCACGACCTGCGCCATCGCCATCGCCCAGACCGGCACGATCATCCTCGACGGCGGCCCCGGGATGGGGCGACGTGCCCTCACGCTCCTCCCCGATTACCACCTTTGCGTCGTCAAACAAGATCAACTGGTCAGCTCCGTCCCCGAGGCGATGCGAACCCTCGCTGAACGAAAGGCGCACCCGCTTACGTTCGTCTCCGGCCCCTCGGCCACGGTCGACATCGAGATGACCAGAGTGCGCGGCGTCCACGGCCCCCGCCGGCTCGAGGTAATCGTGGCGACAGCGGCACAAGCCGGGCCGGAAACATAGACTCGCGCCGTGCGCACCCAGATTGCGATCGTGGGCGCCGGCCCCGCCGGACTGACGCTGGCCATGTTGTTGCACCGCGAGAACATCGACTGCGTGGTGCTGGAGGCGCGGGACCGCGCCTACGTCGAGAAACGGGTGCGCGCCGGGCTGCTCGAGCAGAACACCGTCGACCTGATGCACGAGCTCGGCGTGGCGGAACGGCTAGACCGCGAGGGCCTCGAGCACAACGGCATCTACCTTCGATACGACGGCAGCAACCACTACATCGACATGACCAAGCTGACCGGCCGGCACATCACGATCTACGGCCAGCAGGAGGTGGTCAAGGACCTGACCAACGCTCTTCTGCAACGCAACGTCCCGGTCCACTTCGAAGTCAGCGGCGTCGCCCTTCACGACATCGAGTCGGACACACCGAAGATCACCTACGAGCATGAGGGTCAACAACACGAGCTCACCTGCGACGCGATCGCGGGCTGCGACGGCTTCCACGGGGTCAGCCGCCAGACGATCGCCGACCACGTCACCGAGTACGAGTACGTGTATCCGTTCGGGTGGCTCGGGATCCTGGCCGAGGCGCAGCCCGCCACGGACGAGCTGATCTACGCCTGGCACGCAGACGGCTTCGCGCTGTACACGATGCGTTCCCAGACGATCAGCCGGCTCTACCTCCAGGTGCCCGCCGACGAGGACATCGAGAACTGGCCCGACGACCGGATCTGGCACGAATTGAACACCCGGTTGGGCAGCGTCAACGAGGGCAAGATCTTCGACAAGGGGATCACGCCGATGCGCTCGTTCGTGGCCGAGCCGATGCAGCACGGCCGCCTGTTCCTGGCCGGTGACTCCGCCCACATCGTCCCCCCGACTGGAGCCAAGGGCCTGAACCTCGCGGTCAACGACGTGCGGCTCCTGGCGCCCGCGCTGACCGAGCTGGTCCGCAACGGCAACACCACCCGAACCGACGGATACACCGCCGCGGCCCTGGGGCGCGTATGGCGCGCCCAGGACTTCTCCAACTTCATGACGCAGATGCTGCACGACCTTGGGGGCGGCCCGTTCCAGCAGGAGCTCCAGCTAGCGCGCCTGGCCTACCTCGCGCGCTCGGAGGCCGCCGCGCACAGCCTGGCCGAGAACTACGTGGGCCTGCCCGCGGAACCCGGTTTCTAAGGAACACCGCCTATCGTGAACAGTGATGCCGGCGAGGGGTCTCAAGACCCCAGGAGGTGAGTAATGGCGACGGAAGCGGTGAAGGCGAGCAACCGGACGATTGCGAGAGCCGCGGCGAACGCAGCGGACCGCTTCGGCGATCGCGTCTCGGCGCGGTGGCGCGACGGCGAGGAGTGGCACGAGCACACGTTCGCCGAGGTCTCGGAGATCGTCGATCAGATCGCGCTCGGGCTGGTGGACCTCGGGGTCCAGCCGGGCGATCGCGTGGCGCTGCTGGCGAACACTCGCAAGGAGTGGACATCGTCCAGCCTGGCCATCTCTCGCGCCGGCGCGGTGGTCGTACCGATCTACCCGACCAACTCCCCCGAGGAGTGCGAGTGGGTGGCCGGCAACAGCGACTCGCGGATCGTGATCTGCGAGGACCGCACGCAGGCGGACAAGATCGATCAGATCCGCGAGCGCCTCCCCCACCTCGAGCACGTCATCGTGATCGAGCCCGAGGCCGACGCCGCCAAGAACGAAATCTCGATCGAGCAGCTCCGCGAGCGCGCGGGCTCAAACGACCGCGCCGAGCTCGAACGGCGCTGCGAGGCGGTCAAACCCGCCGACCCCTACACGATCATCTACACGTCCGGCACGACCGGGCCGCCCAAGGGCGTCGTCCTCAGCCACGGCAACGGCGCGTCGGTCGGCGTGATGGTCGAGGAGATCGGCTTCATCAACGACGACGAGCTGACCTACCTGTACCTCCCGCTCGCCCACGCGTTCGCGCTGACGGTCCAGCTCGCCTCCTTCGACGTCGGCACCGGGATCGTCTACTTCGGCGGGGACATCACGCAGATCATCCCCGAGCTCATGCAGAGCCAGCCGACGTACCTTCCGTCGGTGCCGCGGATCTTCGAGAAGATCTACGCGCTGGCGCTGGCCATGGCGCCGGACGAGCAGCAGCTGCGCGACGCCGTCAAGCTCGGTGTGGACGTCCGGCAACGACGCCGTAGAGGCGAAGACGTTCCAACCGAGATGGTCGAGGCCTACGACCGCGCCGAGGAGGCCCTGTACGGCAAGGTGCGCGGGCTGTTCGGCGGCCGGATCGACAAGGCAGTTTCGGGCGCCGCGCCGATCTCGCCTGAGATCCTCGAGTTCTTCTACGCGTGCGGCGTGACCGTGCTCGAGGGCTGGGGCATGACCGAGACGGCCGCCGTGGGCGCCGTCAACCTGCCCGACCACCTGCGCTTCGGCACGGTCGGCCGCGCGATGCCCGGCGTCGAGCTCAAGATCGCCGAGGACGGCGAGATCCTGACCAAGGGACCGAACGTGTTCCGCGAGTACTGGCGCAACCCCGAGGCCACCGAGGGCACGTTCACCGAGGACGGCTGGCTGATGACCGGCGATCTCGGCTCGCTCGACGAGGACGGCTACCTGTCGATCACCGGCCGCAAGAAGGACATCATCATCACCGCCGGCGGCAAGAACCTGGCCCCCGCGAACCTCGAGAACGACCTCAAGCAGTGCCGGTACGTCTCGCAGGCCGTGATGCACGGCGACCGCCGCCCGTATCCCGTCGCCCTGGTCACCCTCGACGCGGAGGAGATCATCCCCTGGGCCAAGGAGCAGGGCCTGCCCGAGGACATGGCCGAGCTGGTCAGGCGCGACGAGGTCCGCGCGCTCGTCCAGGATGTGCTCGACCGCGCCAACGCCAAGTACGCGTCGGTCGAACAGATCAAGAAGTTCGCGCTGCTGGACCACGACCTGACGCAGGAGACCGGGGAGCTGACGCCGACGCTCAAGCTCAAGCGAAACGTGGTCAACGAGCGCTACGCCGACGTCTTCGACTCCCTCTACAGCAAATAACGAAATGGCCGAGCAGTTCGTCGACGTCGGGGGCGCGATCACCCTGTGCTATGAGCGGTTCGGCAGCGAGGCTGACCCGCCGATGCTGCTGATCATGGGACTCGCGACGCAGATGATCGGGTGGCCCGACGAGTTCTGCGAGCAGCTCGCCGGGCGCGGGTTCCAGGTCGTCCGCTTCGACAACCGCGACATCGGGCGCTCGACCAAGATCTACGGACGACCGCCGACACCGCGCCAGCTCATCACCAGAAAGATCGACCCGGTCCTCTACACGCTGAGCGACATGGCGCGCGATGCGGCGCGGCTGATGCAAAAGCTCGAAATCGCGCCGGCCCACGTGGTCGGCGCGTCGATGGGCGGGATGATCGCCCAGACGCTGGCCGCCGAGCACCCAGAGAGCGTCCGCTCGCTGGTCTCGATCATGTCGAACACCGGCAACCGCTGGAAGGGCCAGCCCGCCTTCGGCATATACCGCTACCTGCTCCGCCAGGCGCCCGAGGACCGCGACGGATTCATCGAATACACGACGACGGTGTTCGAGGCCATCGGCTCGCGCGGGCTGCCGTTCGATCGCGAGCGGGTCCGCGACATGGTGGCGCGCAGCTACGACCGCGGTCGCGACCCGGCCGGGCCGGGCCGCCAGCTCGGGGCGATCATCGCGTCGGGCGATCGCACCCACCAGCTACGCGCAATCCGCGCCCCCACGCTAGTCATCCATGGCTCCAACGACCGCATGGTCGCAACCTCGGGCGGCGTCGCCACCGCCAAAGCGATCCCCGGAGCCAAGCTGCTGGTCATCGACGGCATGGGACACGACCTGCCCGAGGCGGCCTGGCCCCAACTCCTCGACGCGATCGCCGGCCACGCTCGCGCCGCCGACCGTGCCGCCGTGGACACCACGGTCAGCGCGTCTTGAGCGACACCAAGCGGACCGCGCTGCGCGACGGCTCCTCGGAGGTGCTGATCCGGGCGATCACGCCGCAGGACCGCGAGCTCCTCCAAGCCGGGTTCGAGCGGTTGTCGGACCGCAGCCGGTACATGCGCTTCCAGGCCCCGATGTCCGCGCTGAGCGACGAGCAGCTGTCCTACCTCACCGAGGTGGACCATCACGACCACGAGGCGCTCGTGGCGCTCGACCCCGATACCGGCGACGCGGTCGGGGTGGCGCGATTCGTCCGGGTGAGCGACGGCGCGGCCGAGTGCGCGATCGTCGTGGCCGACGACTGGCAGGGACGCGGCCTCGCCACCGAGCTCCTCGACCAGCTGGTCGAGCGAGCCCACGAGGAGGGCATCGAGCGGTTCACCGCGCTCGTGCTGGCCGAGAACGCGGATGCGCTCCGGCTACTCGAACGGCTGGGCGACACCGTCCGGCAGTCGCACGGCCCGCAGGTAGAGCTCGAGATCGAGCTGCCACCGCCGCCCGAGCGCGCCGCGCGCCTGCGGCTGATCCTGTCGGGCGCGGCGCGCGGGCTGCTCACCCCCGCGATCAGCATGTGGCGTCAAGTCGCCGATTTCACGTATCAGCGGCGCGCCGATCCCGCCGCCGAGCCGGCCAACGTGATCGTTGCGCACGCCTACGAGGCCGACGGACAGGCGCCGGCACTCGACGTGGCGGCCGGGCTGGCCGCCACCCGCGACGCCCACGTCCACCTGGTCGACAGCTACTGGCCGGTGATCACGGACCGCGCCGAGGCCGACCGCCGCCTCTCAGGGGCGGCGGACGCAATGCGCAAGCGCGGTGTCGAGGTCACCGCCCACCTGATCGGGGGCGACACCGTCGATGCGGTGATCGACGTCGCCGAACAGACAAACGCCGCCCTGATCGTGATCGATGCCAGGGCGGCGAATGCGGTCACGCCTTGGCGCGCATACGCACTTCCGGACCGGATGTGCGCACGCGCGCCGTGCGACGTTTTGATTGCGCGGTGAGGCTTACGCCGCTTCGCTGAGGCCTTCGAGCTCACGAGCCGACGCCAGGCGACGCAGGCCCTGCTCCTCGAGCTGACGTGCGCGCTCGGCGGTGATGCCGAGCTCTGAGCCCGCCTGCCGGAGGGTGCGAGGCTCCTCGCCGGAGAGACCGAAGCGCAGACGGATCACGCTCTGCTCGGCCGCCGGGAGCCGGCTGACGGCCTCGCCCAAGCGCTCGTCGCGCTCGGTCACGGCCACTTCCTCGAGCGGCTCGGGGCGGTCGCTGGCGAGCAGGTCGCCGAGCGCGGTCTCGCCGTCCTCGCTGACCGGCTGATCCAGGCTCGTCATGGCCCGGCTCAGCTCGCGCAGCTCGGAGATGTCCTCCAGCGGCAGCTCCGCCACCACGGCGATCTCCTCGTCGGTCGGCTCGCGCCCGAGCTTGGTGCTCAGGTCGGCTTCGATCTTGCGCACCTTGACCTGGCGCTGAGATACGTGCACCGGGACCCGGATCGTGCGTCCGTGGTTCTGGAGCCCGCGCTGAATGGCCTGCCGGATCCACAGCGTTCCGTAGGTTGAGAACTTGAACCCGCGCCGCCAGTCGAACTTCTCGACGGCCCGGATCAGACCCAGCATGCCCTCCTGCACGAGGTCCTCCATCGGCAGCCCGTGGCCCTGGTAGCGACGCGCCTGCGAGACGACCAGGCGAAGGTTCGCGTTGATCATCCGCTCCTTGGCCTCGAGGTCGCCGCGCTCGATCCGCTTGGCCAGCTCGATCTCCTCCGCCGCGGTCAGCAGCGGATGCAGGCGAGCCCGCCGCAGGAACAGCTCGAGCGACTCGGGGACGCCGCTGCGATCCTCTTCCACCGCGATGCTCCGAGGCTCCACACCATCCTGCGCCGAAGCGCCGGCATGCGCGCGCCGACGCCGCACCGTGCGCTTGTTGGCGGTCGAGGCGGGTCGCTTGGCGCCGCCGGAGCGGACGCGGCGGGCGGTTTCATGGGTATCGGTCCGCGTCGCGGCGGTCCGACCCTCTTCAAAATTTTCCAATTCCATCCTCTTGTCGTCCATAGTTCGATGCTCATCGAATTATAGCATTTGTTCGACGGTTGTCGAACCAACACCGCGGGTCCAAGGCCCGCTTACGGCTCCGGGGGCTTTCGCGGCCGAGCCGCTGTATATCTAGACGCCGGCCGCTTAGATTTGTTACGTCTCCCCGGGAAGTTCTTCTGGTTTCCTTACCTTAGGGGGAGGCAGAGCGGGCACTCAACCTCCTTGATCGATCTACGTTCCCGGTCGCCGCACATCACAACCAGGCCGTCATCGGATATTCGAGCGTTTCCGGGCGGCCCGCGTGGGTAGCGCTCGTAATCGATGAGTGTCGACAGCCTGACCCGAGAGGCCCGTGACGCCTTCGAGGGCTATGCCGAGCCCGCGGAGCGACCTCCGTTTCGCACCTACGCGACGCTGGCGGCGCTATTCAACGTGGGCTTCGCGGGCGCGCTCCTGGCCGCCAAGCGCACCGGCCGCCTGCCCGAGCGGATCGGCACCGACGACCTCATCCTGATCGGCACCGCCAGCCACAAGCTCTCGCGCCTGATCGCCAAGGACAAGGTCACCACCTTCGTGCGCGCGCCGTTCACCGAGTTCCAGGGCCAGGGCGGCCCCGCCGAGGTCGAGGAGCGCGCCCGTGGCGAGGGCGTGCGCCGGGCCATGGGCGAGCTGCTCGTCTGCCCGTATTGCCTGGGCCTGTGGGCCTCAGGTGCCTTCCATGCCGGCCTGCTGTTCGCGCCGCGCGCCACCCGGGTGGTCGCGTCCACCCTGACCGCGCTGACCATGTCGGACTTCCTTCAGATCGCCTACAAGGCCGCGGAGGAGCGGGGTCTCGGCGGGTCCTAGCGGCCGACCCGTAGTTCTCCGCATCCGCCCAGGAGAACTACCGCTAAGGCTTTCGGCGGACTACGACGATACATAGGCATGTTCTCGAGCAACGAGGCGCTCTCGAGGGTCAGCCACGAGTTGCGCACGCCGCTGAACGCGATCCTCGGCTTCGGGGAGCTCCTGTCGCTCGACCAGCTCAGCGAGTCCCAGCGCGAGAGCGTCGAGCAGATCCTCGCCGGCGGTCGGCACCTGCTCGCGCTGGTCGAGGACGTACTCGACCTCTCGCGCGTCGCCGCCGGCAACCTCCAGCTCGAGCCGACCCCCGTAGACCTCGAGGCCGAGGTCACCCAGACGGTCGCACTCATCGGCCCACTGGCCGCCGAGAAGTCGCTCACGGTCGAGGTCGAGCTCGCTGACGGCCCGCTCTACGCACTTGCCGACCGCCGCCGGCTCAAGCAGGTCCTCCTCAATCTGATCTCCAACGCGATCAAGTACAACCGACCTGGCGGGTCGATCACACTCGCCGTCGCCCCCGACGCCGGGGACTCCTTGAGAATTGACGTGCGCGACACGGGCGCCGGGATGACTCGGGCTCAGGTCGGGCGACTGTTCGTGCCGTTCGAGCGCCTCGATGCCGCCGTCCACGGGATCGACGGGCACGGGCTCGGGCTCGCGATGTCCAAGGCGCTGACCGCAGCGATGGGCGGCGCGATCGAGGTCGCCTCCACCCCGGGCGCCGGCTCGGTGTTCACCGTCCGGCTCCCTGCCGCGCTCGCACCAACCGAGCTGACCACTGCGCTAGCGCCGCCAGAGCTGCTGGCCGCCGCCTGATCACGGCGTCGCCCGACGGGGTGGCTACGCTCCGACCGTGCGCTTCAGGACGGTCCCGGTAGCGCTGATCGTGTGCGCGGCGGCAGCGGGCTGTGGCGGGTCGGCCCGGCATCATCACGCCCCGGCGCGGCCCAGCCGTGCCTCGCCGCGCGGAGTGATGGTCGCCGGCACGCTGGTCTCGACCGGGGCCAGGTACCGCTGGCTGGTCGCAACCGCCGGCGCCCAGCCGACGGTCGCGGCCGAGAATCGCCAGCCGGGCACGACCGAATGGCGTCTTCTAGGGCCGGCGGCGGACGTCGGCGGCCTCGCCCACGGCGACGTGGTCGGCTACGTGGCCCGGCAGGCCATCGGGGTCGGGGAGACCCAGCGGATCTACGTGAGCGCGCCCCGCTCCCGGACGGTGCGGATACAGGTCTTCCGGATGGGTTGGTACGGCGGCCGGGGTGGCCGCGAGGTCCTCGCGTCCGGGCCGCTGCGCCTTCGCGCCCAGCCCCGCTGCACACACCGGTTCCAAACCGGCCTGACCGAGTGCGCCTGGCACCCGACGCTGAGCTTCGGGATCCCGTCCGGCCTCCCCACCGGCGTCTACATCGCGAAGCTGTCCGCGCCGACCGGCCAGAGCGACTGCCTGTTCGTGGTCCTCGCTGCGCGGGCGGCGCCGCTCCTGGTTCAGCTCCCGACCTCGACGTATGAGGCGTACAACGCGTGGGGCGGGGACAGCCTGTACCCCGGTGGCGACCGGGTCGGCATCACTCACAGCACGCAGGGCATCGAGGTGTCCTACCAGCGTCCGTACGCCACCAACACGGGCGCCGGGCAGTTCTTCGCGCGTGACGTGGCGATGGTCCGGTTCCTCGAGCGCTACGGATATCCCGTCTCATACAGCGCGAGCGAGTCCGTCGACAGGGATCCGGGTCAGCTCGGCGGGCATCGCGCGGTGATCGACTTCGGCCATTCCGAGTACTGGTCAGAGCGCCAGGCGGAGGCGTTCGCGCACGCCCGCGACTCCGGCACCAGCCTGCTGTTCTTCGGCTCGGACACCCTCGCGTGGCGGGTCCGCTACGCGCCCGCCTCGCGCGCCACCGACGATCCCGGCGCGCCCGACCAGACGATCGTTGCCTACAAGGAGCACGCGAGGCTCGATCCCGACCACGCGGAGCCGACCGGGATGTTCCCGGACGGTGGCGCCGGGCTCACGGGCTCGGCGTACGTCGGGTGCATCACGCCGCGGCTCAGACGTCCCGGTCCGCCGACCTACCGCTACTACTCGTGGTTTGCCCCGCGCGCCCGGCGCCCGGCCTGGCTGTTCGCCGGCACCGGGGTCACCTCGTCGACGCGTATCCCGGGGATCGTCGGGTACGAGCTCGACATGCGGACGTCGGTCAGCCCGCGGAACGTGCAGGTGGTCGGCCGCGGATCGGCGCCGTGCATGGAGTCCGAGGTCGGCGAGCCGCGACCGGGACGAGCGCAGGACCTCGCCCAGACGACGCTCTACACCGCCCCGTCGGGAGCGCTCGTGTTCAACACGGGCACGCTCGGGTGGGAACTCGGCCTCGAACCCGTCCCCAGCGCCTCGCCCAACGCGCCGGCGCAGCCCAACCCGCACCTGCTGGCGATCACGCGGAACCTGCTCGCGCACGTGCTCGCGCGCCGGTGAACTCGGCGATCAGCTCGGCCAGGACGTCCGGCCGGTCGATCATCGAGAACGTCCTCGCGCCCGGGATGACCTCGAGCCGCGCGTCGGGCAGCGCCGCAGCCAGGCGCCGCCCGTCCTCGACCGGGAAGAACGCGTCGTCGGCGGACCAGGCGACGAGGGCGGGCTTGGCGAACTCGGGCAGGCGCGCCCCGGCCGCGATCGTCGTCTCCTGGTTGAGCGAGGCGGTGAAGCGCCGCAGGTCCTCGCGGACCCGGGCGTCGGTCAGGGCCGGCTCGATCCACTCGCTCGCGAGGTGGTCGATGTCGGCGTGGGCGAGCGCGCCGTAGGCGCGCTTTCGCCCGAACCGCGTGCGCATCGGCTGGAGCGCGGCGGCGAAGGCCGGCGGCAGCTTGGCCGCGGCGATCAACGGCTTGAGGATCGGCGGCGGGAAATGCTCGAACGCGTCGCAACTCGTCAACACGAGTGCGCCGAGCCGCTCCGGGTCGTTGACCGCGACGAGCTGCGCGACCGCGCCGCCGGTGTCGTTGCCCACCAGCACGACGTCCTCGAGACCAAGCGCTTCGAGCAACTCGGCGACGATCCGCGCGATCCCCTCCATCGACAGATCCGCCCCGGAGCTCATCGCCTCGGTGTGCGCGCCGAGCGGCCACGTGGGCGCGAGACAATCGAGCCCGCGCGCGGACAGGCGCTCGAGCACCGGACGCCACAGCGACCGGCCCATCGCGTAGCCGTGGATGAACACGATGGTCCGGCCATCGGCCGGTCCCGAACGGTCATAGTGGATGTTTCCGGCGGTGAGCGAAACAGAGGACATGGGAGCTCCTGTGGCGAAGATTTACGTGCAGACTGTACGTAAGATACCAACAGGCTGTACGTAAATGCAAGTCAGGCGAACCCAGGAGCAGAGATCGGCGGCGACCCAGCACGCCCTCCAGACCGCGGCCCGGCGGCTGTGGGGCGCCCGGGGTTACGCCGAGGTGGGCACGCCGGAAATCGCCGAGGCGGCCGGCGTGACCCGCGGCGCGATGTACCACCAGTACGTTGACAAGACGGCCCTGTTCGTCGCCGTGGTCGAGGCGGTCGAGGCCGAGGTGATGGAGCGCCTGCAGGCGATCGTCGTCGCGGCGCAGCCAAGCACCCCCGCGCAGGCGCTCCGGATCGCCGCCGACGCCTGGCTCGAGATCGCCAGTGAGCCCGACATCCGCCAGCTGGTGCTGCTCGACGCGCCGAACGTCCTCGGCTGGAACCGCTTTCGCGAGATCTCACAGCGCTACGCGTACGGCATGACCGAGCAGTTGTTGACCGCGGCGATCGAGGCCGGCGAGATTCAGCCGCTCCCAGTCCGCACCCTTGGGACCGTGATTCTGGGCGCGCTGGACGAAGCCGCGATGTGCCTCGCCGCCGCCGAGGACCCGATACAGGAGAAGGCCAACGTCCGGGCGGTCGTCCACAACCTGATCGACGGGCTGCTCACCCGCCCGGAGCGGTGACGCCCCTCAGTGCCGCGGGAGGTGGAAGATGTCGAGCGTGCCGCTGGTGGCGTGGTCGTTGGCGTTGCCGACCGGCACGATGACCCGTCCGCCGATTACGATCGGGCTGTTCCAGTGGCCGCTGCCGGCCGGCAGCGACACCAGCCTTCGGCCCCTGGTCGGCAGGTAGACGTCGAGCGCGCCACCGGGGTCGTACACGTAGAGCAGGCCGCCGGCGATCAGCGGGCTCGTTCCTCCGCTGCCCGAGCGCCACGCGACGGACAGCCGTGGGTGGGCGCCGGTCCCGCCCAGCACGTACGCCCAGGTGCCAGAGCCGTCGCCAACAAATACCCACGTCCGACCGTTATGCGTCCACACCGCCGGCGCGGTGAGGACCTGATCCCCACCCGGGGACTGAAGCTCCTGAATCTGTCCTCCGAGACGCGCGCTCGGTCCGCCCGTCGTGCCGTCGAGTCGGTCGAGGTCGAGCAGGTCGAGCACTCCGGCCTTGCCGCCCTGGACGGCCAGACGCCGTCCGTCGAAGGGTGGGAGGATGGCCGGCGAGGTGCTCCCGAGGTCGGTGTCGTTCGAGTTCAGCTGCGCCTGGTCGGTCGGGGTCCAGTTGTGCAGCAACTGGCTGCCGTCGGGGCTCAGCTCGAGCACGCTGTCGCCCCAGTCGGTCGACCCATTGAACGGGGCGTTACCGGTCGCGACGAGGATCCGCCCGGTGCCCGGCTCGACGACTGCGCCGGCGCGCCCCCAGATCGCCGAGTCGCTGGCCGGGCACGTGCGCGGCACGATCAGCGTATGGCGATCCGAGCACAGTGAATTCCACACCGCGGTGATCCGACCCGATGCGCGATCGATCGTGACCACGTGGCCCTGATAGGGCGGCGCGTCGCCGATATAACCGCCCGTGGGCACGATCAGGGATCCGCCGCTGATATTGAGCGCCGAGGCGATCTTCTCGTGGGTGGCGTCGTGGGTGACGCTGACCGGCCAGCCGCCGGTGTGGACCTCGTGACCGTCTGACACCAACAGCTTGTGGATCACGCCGTCCGGCGAGGCCGCATAGATTGACGCGCGGTCCGGGTCCGCGATCGGGGTGGCGGTGGTGATCTGCGCGCTCCCCTCGTATGACTTGATGTCGCGGGGGGTGAACTCCCACAGGATCCGGCCGCTCCCGGGATCGATCGCCAGCGTCCGCCCATACGTCGTCGTCATGAACAGCGCGTCGTGAACGCGCCCGCCGATCGTCACCGCGTGCAACTCGATCGCAGAGGAGTCGACCGTGCCCGGCAGCCGGACCTTGCGCAGGCGCAGCGCGCCGACGTTGTGCGCGGTGAGTCCGGTCGCCGCCGGACCGACGCCGCTGCGCTGAGCGTCGAAGTCGAATTGCGTCCAGTCGCCGGACGGGATATTCGCCTTGGCGATCGATGCGGCCGTGGGGACGGCGCTCGGATCGATCGTCGCGGTGCGCGCCCCGGCGCATCCCGCGACCGCGACCGCGAGCAGACAGGCGGTCAGCCCGGCGAGGCGCTTCACGGAACCGTTCCGGGCGAGGCCGGCGGGAGCAAGCCGTCGGCCGCGCTCCCCGCCGCCTGCAACACCTGGGTGGCGGCTGGACCAATGGGTGCCGGCACCTGTTGGGTCACCTGGGTGACCACGGTGACGACCTTGTCAACCGCGGTCGGCTGCGGCGGCGGGATCGGCTGCGGCGCCGGGGAGGGCGAAGGTGACGCCGGCGGGGCGGGGCGCGCCGGAGGGCCCGGAGTCGTCGTAGGCGCCGGGGCCGAGCGTATTGGCGTACCCGTGACGATGGGCGCGGCGCCCGCGCCACCAGTCCCACGATTCACGCCAGAGGACGGGGCGCCGCCGGCCCGGATGACGCGTCCGGAGGACCGCGGACGGCTCGCCGGCGCGACCGGCGGGATCACCGGCAGCGAGCGCGAGGCGGCAACCGCCCCGCCACCGCCACCCGATCCCGCGCCGGCACCCAGCGCCGGCGGCCCGGCGAAGATCTGACCGAGCACGCCGACCTGGCCGAAACCACCGCCGAGCGCGAGCACGACGAGCGCGGCGAGCATCGCGGCGGGGACGATCAGCGCCGCGGTTGACGCGCCGTACAGCTGACGCCGCCATGCCCGGGCCAGGCTCATGCCGCGATGGTAGCCGCCGGGTCGAAGCGACTGCGTCGGTGCATCGAGCCCGTGGGTACGATCAGTCGCGGCCCGCAAAGCCGCCGGAAATCCAGGTATGCAGCGCCTTTCCATCGCCCGTTCACTGCGCCTGGCCCTCGTGGCCATGACGCTGGCTCTCGCCCTGGTGGCCGCCCTCGGCATCGCCAGCCTGTACACCTCGCGCCAACGCTACGAAGACCGCATCATCCAGACCTCGTCGCTGGCCACGGCCGGCGCCAACCTGGCCGGCGCCGGAATCGCCGAGGAGGAGGTCCGACGCGACGCGCAGGGACCGACCGCCGCCACTGCCCGCCGGCAGGTCGCCGCGCAGTACGACGCCGCCGCCACCACGGCCACGAACCTCGCCCGGAGCGACCCGGCCAGCGCGAGCCTCGTTCGCCGCCAGATCGCCGCCGAACGAGCCGGTCACACCGTCGCGGCGCGCCGGCTGGCCACTCAGCTCCAGGCCCGGCAGGCCGCCCGCCAGGCGGACGCGCGCAGCCAGGCCCGCGCCGACTCGCGCCGCGCGATCCTGCTCGTGGTGGCAGCGGGGATCCTGGCCCTGGCCGGCGCACTCGCGCTGATCACGGCGGTCGTGGGTGCCATGCGCCGGCCGCTCGACGACCTCGTGCACGCCACCCACAGCCTGGCCGAGGGCAAGCTCGAGGAGCGCGTCGAGCCGTCCGGGCCGCGCGAGCTCCAGGACCTCGCCGGCGCGTTCAACGCGATGGGCGACGATCTCGCCACCGCTCAGCGCCGCATCGACGAGGAGCGCCGGCGACTGGCGGTCACGATCGAGAGTCTTGGCGACGCGTTGATCGTGACCGAGCCGGGGTCGTCCACGATCGCGACCGTGAACCCACGCGCCGCGCAACTCGTCCCAGAGCTGCGCGTCGGCGAGCGAGTCGACGCCGAGGACAGTCCGCTGCCCGACCTGGAGGCGGCGCTCGCCAAAGAGACTCGGATCGAGCACGACGGACGCTCACTGGCGGTTACCGCGGCGCGCCTCGGCGCAGCGAGTCACGGCGTGGTCTGGACGGTGCGCGACATGTCGGAGTGGGCCCGGCTCGAGCGCGCCAAGAGCGAGTTCGTGGCCACCGCTTCCCACGAGCTGCGCAGCCCGCTGACCTCGATCAAGGGCTTCGTCGAGCTGCTCGATCACTCCTCGGACGGCATGACCGACCGTCAGCGGGAGTTCATCGAGATCATCCTCAAATCGACCGACCGGCTGGTCGAGCTGGTCAACGACCTGCTCGACGTGGCTCGGATCGAGGCCGACCACGTCGAGATCAACCGGCGCCCGGTCGATCTGGGCGAGATCGTCCAAGACGTCGTCGAGCTGTTCGTCCCACGGGTCGAGGGCAAGCACCAGCGCCTGACCTCCTACGTTGCCCCGGCGCTGCCGCCGGCGATGGGCGATGCCGGCCGGATCCGGCAGATCGTGGCCAACCTTGTCACCAACGCGCACCTCTACACCGCGGACGGAGGCACCATCCACGTCGGCGTGGAGCCTGATCGTGCCTGGCTGCAGATCACCGTCGAGGATTCCGGGGTGGGCATGACGGAGGAGGAAACGGCGCGGATCTTCGACCGGTTCTACCGGGCCGGCAACCGCACCAGCTCGAACCCGGGAACAGGGCTCGGGCTGCCGATCGTCAAGTCGCTGGTCGATCTGCACTTCGGGCAGATCACGGTCGACTCGGAGCCGGGCCGCGGGACCGTGTTCTGCGTGCGCCTGCCGGCCGCGGTTCCGGGCCTCGACTCGCCCGCGGCCCGCGAGTCGATCCGCGGACGGAACGTCCTGGTCGTAGACGACGAGCCCGAGATCGCCGCACTGATCGCGAGCCAGCTGTCCGCGCTCGACGTCAAGACCACGGTGGTCCTGAGCGGCGCGGCGGCGCTCGAGCACCTGCGGACCGAGCGCTACGACGCGGTGACACTCGACATCCTCATGCCGGAGATGGACGGGTTCGACGTGCTCAGGCAGATCCGCTCCGATCGCGAGCTGGCGAGCACCCCGATCGTGTTCGTGTCGGTGTTCTCGGGCCGCCAGGAGCTCGCCGGCGAGTGGGTGGTGCCCAAGCCAATCGACGCCGATGAGCTGCGCGACGTGCTGGGGGCCGCGGTCAGCGCCGGTCGAACACGAGTGCTCGTGGTCGGGCGCGAGGAGCTTCAGCCCACGCTCGAGCCGGCCCTCGACGACATGGGCATCGAGTTCCAGTGGGAGGTGAGCGGCGCCGCCGCCGCGCGGGTGTGCCGGGAGCGCCGCTTCGAGGTCGCGCTCGTCGACGTCGGCATCCGCAACCCGCAGATGGCGATCCAGGCGCTCGATCTCCGCGGGCGGCGCCTCGGGCGCGCCGTGATCCTCGTCACGGACGGCGAGGTCCCCACCCCCGCCGGCGTCGGCAAGCTCGGGATGGAGGTGGTGCCCGCCGAGTACGCGGTCTCGGCGGTGTTGGCCGCTCTCAGGGGCGAGCGATAGGTTTTGTGCCGGGACGGGTAGTCATTCCCGGGCAGGACGGGTACGGCTTGATGCTGCACGAATTCATACAGCTACTCTGATTTGTCGATGACGGTCCAGAGCGAGATCGGCCTGATCGATGAGCTCGTGCGGTTGCGCGCCGAACTGCGGCGCCGCGAGCGCGAGGCCGCGGACAAGGAGCTCCAGCTCCAGCGCTACGCGGCCGATCTGCGCGAGACGTTCAAGCAGGAGCGCGCCCGGGCGCAGGAGCTGCGGCGCTCGTACATCGCGACGGTGCGCGCGCTGTCCAACGCGGTCGAGGCGCGCGACGCCTACACCGGCAAGCACGCCGAGCGCGTCGCCGCCTACGGGCTCGAGATCGCCCGCAAGTTCCCCGCCGAGCTGATCCTGACCCCCGAGCTGGAGTTCGGCTTCCTGCTCCACGACGTGGGCAAGGTGGCCATTCCCGACGCAATCCTCTACAAGCCTGGCCCGCTCGACGACGACGAGCGCGCGCTGATGTCACGTCACCCGGTGATCGGCTCGGAGATCGTGCAGGGGATCGAGTTCCTGGCCGAGGCGGCCGACGTGGTGCGCTCCCATCACGAGCGGTGGGACGGCGACGGCTACCCCGACCAGCTGGTCGGCACGGGCATCCCGCTCGCCGCGCGCGTGTTCTCGGTGGCCGACGTGCTCGACGCGCTCACCACCGACCGCCCGTACCGACCCGCCACCTCGCTCCGCTACGCGCGCGCCATGATCACCGCGGGGAGCGGGACCCAGTTCGACCCCCGTGTGGTAGACGCGTTCAACGGAATCGACGATCTCCTGTTCGAACGGATCGCGGCCGAGATTCGATGACCCACGGGGTGCTGATCGTCGATGACGACCAGTTCATCCGCAGGCTGATCGCGACGACGCTCGAGGACGTCTCGGAGTTCGTGCTGCACGAGGCGGCCGATGGCGTCGAGGCGCTCGAGGTCGCCCAGCGGGAGCGGCCGTCGCTGGTGTTCCTCGACGTCGACATGCCGCGCCTGGACGGGATCGAGACGTGCCGGCAGCTCCGCGGGGACGACGCGACGAACAACGCGACGATCGTGATGCTGACCGCGGCATCCGGCGACAACGTCGAGTCGGACGCCGAGCAGGCCGGCGCCGACCTGTTCCTGACCAAGCCGTTCAGTCCGCTCGATCTGCTGCGGCTCGTCGACCAGCTCGGCGAGCGCCGGGCCAGCTGAAGCCCACCCCACGCGCCTGCCAGACTTGAGCCGCTATGACTCGCCGCGCGTGGCTGGCCTTCGCGGCCGCCTCGGTCATCTGGGGCGTGCCGTACCTGTTCATCAAGATCGCCGTCGACCACGGCGTCACGCCGCCCGTGCTCGCGTGGGGCCGGGTGACGCTCGGCGCGCTGGTGCTGCTCGCGCTGGCCTGGCGCGCCGGGACGCTGCCCAGTCTGCGCGGGCGGTGGAAGTGGCTGCTCGCGTTCGCGGTGGCCGAGATCTCGATTCCCTTCCCGATGCTGGCGTTCGGCGAGGAGCGGGTTCCCTCGTCGCTGTCGGCGATCATGGTCTCGGCCGTGCCGCTGATCGGCGCCGTCCTGGCGATGCGCTTCGACCACTCGGAGCGCCCCACGCCGATCCGTGCCTTGGGCTTGCTGATCGGGTTTACCGGCGTGGTCGCGCTGGTCGGCCTGAACGTGGGCGGCCACCACGGCGAGTTGCTGGGGATCGGGGCGATCCTGCTCACCGCCACCGGTTACGCGATCGGACCGATGCTGCTCAAGCACCGACTCAGCGGCGCTGATTCTCGCGCCACCCTGGGCGCGAGCCTCGCGCTCGCCTCAGTCCTGCTCCTACCGGTGGCCCTGCTCGACCCGCCGCACCGCGTGCCGAGCGCGGGCGCGATCGGCGCCGTGGTCGTGCTCGGGTTGCTGTGCACAGCGATCGGGTTCGTGGTCTTCGCGATCCTGATCGGCGAGGCGGGAACCAGCCGCGCCACCGTGATCACCTACGTCAACCCTGTCGTCGCGGTGACGCTCGGCGTCCTGTTGCTGGGCGAGCATCCCGGCGCCGGCGCGGTGGCCGGGCTGCTGCTCATCCTGGCTGGCGGGTGGCTGTCGACCGACGGGCGCCTGCCGCCCGGCGTGGCTCGGCTGGGCGCCGCAATCCCCAGACGTACCGGGCGCACCTCCCCGGCTGTGAACAGGTAGTAATCCGCAGCACCGCCGGGAAGTTTCGTGCCGCTCGGGGCTCCTTCAGTACGGAGGCCGGCATCCGGCCGGCCCGAGGATAGGAGGAGAGAAGTGACGCGTGGATCAACTTCTCGGCGACGGGTGGTCTGGCTGGCCCTGACGGCCTTGGTCGCGGCGGGCGCGGTCGCAGTGCCGATCGCCAACAGCCTGGGTGACACAACCAACGAATACACCCAGACAAACCTGATTTCCGATATCCCGGGTGTGGCTCGGATCACCGATCCGAACCTGGTCAACCCGTGGGGACAGTCCGAGATCGGCACCAGCCCGCTGTGGGTGGCCGACAACGGCTCGGACAAGTCGACGCTGTACACGGGCGGCGTCAATGGGACCCTCCCGACACCGGCGCCGGCCGCGGCCCCACTCGTGGTGAGTATCGACGGCGGCGCGCCGACCGGGACGATCGGCAACACGACGGGTTCGACGACCGACTTCCTCGTCCACACCGCCATGGGCACGGCGCCGGCGAACTTCATCTTCTCCTCGGAGAACGGTGACATCACCGCGTGGAGCGGCAAGGTCTCCGGAACGGAGGCCCAGATCGTGGGCAGCGGCGCTTCCCGCGCCGTCTACAAGGGCCTGGCGCTCGCCACCGTCGGCTCGTCGAACTACCTGTACGCGACCGATTTCCGCCACGCGCGGATCGACGTCTTCGATGGGGACTTCAACCGCATCCGGTTCCCCTCCGGATCGTTCGCGCGCAAGGCGTTCGTCGATCCCAACATTCCCGACGGGTTCGCGCCGTTCGGGATCCAGCTGATCAACGGCGAGCTGTACGTCAGCTACGCCAAGCAGGACGCCCACCGGCACGACGACGTGGCCGGACCGGGCAACGGGTTCGTCGACGTGTTCGCCACCAACGGCGTCCTCCAGACGCGGCTGATCCGCGGCGGCGACCTCAACTCGCCCTGGGGGCTGGTGCTCGCGCCGTCCACCTTCGGCGGGTTCGCCGGCGACCTGCTCGTCGGCAACTTCGGCGACGGCCTGATCCACGCCTACGACCCGGTCAACGGCACGGAAAAGGGGACGCTGACGAACACCGACGGCAACCCGATCGCCATCAACGGTCTCTGGGGGTTGAGGTTCGGCAACGGGACGTTCGGCTCGCCGAACGCGCTCGTGTTCACGGCAGGCATCGCGGACGAGAGCCACGGCCTGCTGGGCGAGATCACGCCGGCGGGCTAGTCGAACCGACCGCCGGGTGCCGGGCTCCCGCAGCCCGGCACCCGGTCGGAGGTCGTTAGGTGGCTACGGCGCCGGAACCGCGGTGCGGTTGCCCGGGACGATCTGAGGCTGGTAGGAGAACACCTCGCGGCTGTTCGGGTCGACGGTGACCTTCAGCCAGTTGACGTCGTTGTTGCCGTTCTCCTGGTGGTCTCCGAAGGTCTCCACCCGCGTGAAGTTCTCGAGCCGCTGGCCGGCCGCGTTCTCGAGCGGCTTGTCGATCCGGAAGTAGTGCGAGTCGCCGTGGACATAGACGACCGGCCTGCGGAACGCGACCGCCTGATCGCGGAGCGCGCTCAGGAAATCGTGGAAACCGTCCGCCGCGCCGTCGTCCTCGACCAGGGTCTCGGGATTGCGCGTCGGCGCTCCCTGCACCTTGTCGTCGTTGAAGCCGGGATCGGCCTGCGAGATGAACATGACCGCGGCGGAGTGGCGGGCCTTCGCCTCGTCGAAGGTGCCCTGCATCCAGGCGATATCGGCGGCGTTCCGCGCGGCGTATTCCGCCGGGTCGGGATCATCCCCGAGGGTTGCCGTGGTCCCGCTCGGGCACAGGTTGTTGCAGGTGCCCTGGATGTTCAGGGTCGCGTAGGTGACGCCGTCGACCGTCCAGCGGCGGTTCTCGACGCACGCCGTCGTGCCGGTCGCGCTCAGGCAGAGCGGGGTCTGCTGCACCTCCTGGCGGAGCTTGTGCTGGCCGAGGGTGAACGGCGTGGAGAAGAACTGCGCCCGCTCCTTGTCCAGCTGAACGCGGGAGTTGTAGCCCGCGGTCCGGTCACAGTCGACCCAGTCGTTGTCGCCGGGAGTGAACGCGGCCGGCGCGCGCAGCGAGTTGAAGTAGGCGAGAGCCTGCGTGTAGACGGCGTCCGTGCATTCGCTCGAGCCGGCCTTGAGATCCCCGTCGTGCGCGGTGAAGGCCAGATCCTGGCTGTTCATGTCGGCGATCAGGTTCGGCACGCCGACCGTGGCCTGGGTGGTCGAATAGGGCAGATCCCCCCATAGCCCGATCGCATACGAATGGTCGACGTGGCCGAAGCCGTGCTCGGAGTGGTGGCCGCGGTCGGCCAAGGCCAACCCGGCGGTGATCGCCGCGGCGAGCAGCGCGGCGAGAGTGGGTGTGATGAATCGACGCATGGGCGGCACTCTTCCGGCTCAGCCGCCGCGTCTTGTTGTCTGGTTGTGAAGCTACCTATCGAATAATGGGCCTTGCTCCGCTCGGCGTTCGTGGGGCGGTGGGGTGGGTGGGTGGGTGGGGATCCCAATCCCCCGCGCGCACCGCGACCCCCCCGCGGGGCATGGATGCCCCGCGGAATCGGCCCCATGGACGCCGGGCGTAGCCCGGCCCAAAACGCATCCAGCTCCGGGCCTCGCACGCTCCGCTTCTGAGAGTCCACGGAGACCGCTCCGCGCGCTCGGCGCGTTCCACAGCCAGGCATCCGGCCTGGCTTGTGTTACGAGATCTTGATCAGGATGATCGTGTTGATCACGAACGCCACCGCGAACCCGACCGTCCAGCGGTTCAGGTTGCGCTCGACGAGCGAGCCGCCACCGAACGGGCCGGCGCCGCTGCCCACCCCGAATGCGCCCGAGAGCCCGGCGTCCTTGCCGGAGTGCATCAGGATCAGGAACACCAGAACGACGCATATGAAGACCTGGACGATGCCGAGGATCGTGCTCATGGCTCGTCGATGGTAGCGCGGTCGATGCCGCGCAAGATCTCGATCGCCTCGCCCCGCAGGGTCCGGTCGAGCTCCTCGTAGTCGGCGTCGGACAGCTTGCCGGTGCTGTGATCGAGCTCCGCGTCGCGCAGCTCGCGGTACTTGGCCTCGCGCGCGGCCTCGAGCTCCGGCAGGGTCGAGTCGGGCGCCGGTCCCGGCGTGTCCAGCCTGCGCAGCGGCGCGGTCAGGAACACCACCACCCCGCCGAGGATGGCCAGGACGATCAGGAACTCGAGCGGCCCGCTCATCTCACACCGGCTCCCGGACGGGCACGGCAGGTGGAGCGGACGACCGAGCCGATTGAGGGGCCGGGGCGCGCCGCCCGGCCAGCGATGGCACCGGCCACAGCGCGATCAGACCGCCGCCGCCGATGATCAGCGCGCCCAGCCAGATCCAGGTCACGAGCGGATCGACGATCAGCAGGAACTCGCTCGACCACGGGTGGGTGACGAACCGGTGGGCGATCTCGGCCACGGCCACGTCGCGTTCGGTCCACAGGGTGTTCATCGCGCTCTGCGCCTGGCCGGCGGGCAGCTTGCTCGCCTTGGTCATCACCTGCGGTGCGTAGGCGGCAAACAGCTTGTCGGCCCGGTCGATCAGCGGCTGCACCTGGGTGAGGTCGACGTTGATCACGGTCCAGATGTCGCGCCGCAGCCCGGCGTCCAGGCCGACGTTGCTGTCGGCGTTGCCGGCGAAGAACCGCCCGACGATCCCGGACGTCGGGTCCTGCGAGGGGTAGAAGTTGCGCGTGGTCGTGACCCTGGTCACGTGCTTGCCACCCTTGGTCACGTCCAGCACGGCGCCGAACGAGAGCTTCTGCGACGACACCGACTCGACCGGCCGCACGTAGCGGATCGTGTAGCCGTCGACGCTCGCCTTCTGGCCGGGTTTCAGCAGCACGTCCTGGGAGTGCTGGAACGACGAAGACGCCGCGACCCCGACCAGCAATACGGCCAGGCCGGCGTGCACGATGTAGCCCCCGTAGCGCCGGCGGTTGCGGCTGATCAGCCCGACCAGCGCCACCGGCACCACGTCGTGGGTCACCGCGCGGCGCGCCGCGACGCCTCGCCACAACTCCTGGACGACCGACGCCAGCACGAAGCCGGCGAGCGAGAACATGATCAGCGCGAACGGTCGCGAGCTCGGACCCCCCGGCCACGCGAGCAGCACAACCAACGTGACGACCCCGGCGAGCACCGGGATCGTGAAGTTCCGCCGAAGGTTGGCCACGGTCACGCGCCGCCACGCGATGATCGGGCCGATGCCCGACAGCAGCACCAGAATCAGTGCCAACGGGACGATGAACGGGCGGAACGCCGGCGGCCCCACCGACACCTTGGTGCCGGTCAGCGCCTCGGAGATCAGCGGGAAGAAGGTGATCCAGAAGACCACCAGCACCATCGCCACCAGCACCAGGTTCTGGAACAGGAACACCGCCTCGCGCGAGAGCAGCGATTCGAGCCGAGCCTCGGAGCGCAGCTGGTCGCGGCGCCGCACGATCAGCCCGATCGAGCCGATCACCATCGTCGCGATCAGGAGCACGAACGGGACCCCGAGCGTCGAGGCGCCGAATGCGTGGATCGAGTCGAGGATCCCCGAGCGGACCAGGAACGTTCCGAGGATCGACAGGGTCCCCGCGCCCAGGACGAGCGAGGCGTTCCACACCTTCAGCATCCCCCGCTTCTCCTGGATCATCATCGAGTGGATGAACGCGGTGATGCAGAGCCACGGCATCAGCGCGGCGTTCTCGACCGGATCCCAGGCCCAGTATCCCCCCCACCCGAGCTCGGTATATGACCAGCGCGCGCCGAGCAGGATCCCGATGCCGAGGAACAGCCACGCCGCCAGCGCGAACCGCCGCGTGACCGAGATCCATTCGGCGCCGAGGCGCCCGGTGACGAGCGCCCCGACCGCGAACGCGAACGGGATCGTCAGCAGCGTGTACCCCGAGTACAGCATCGGGGGATGGATCATCATGCTCGGGTGCAGCAGGAGCGGATCGAGCCCGGCTCCCTCGGTCGGCGGATTCGCGCTCGTGGCGAAGGGGTTGGCGAAGAACACCGCGAGCGAGGTGAAGAACGCGCCGAAGCCGAGCAGCACGGCGGTCGCGTAGGGGGCGATCTCACGCACGCGCCGGCGGGTCAGGAACAGGATCAGGCTCGACCACACCGACAGCAGGAACACCCACAAGAGCAGCGAGCCCTCCTGCGAGGACCACGCCGCGGCGGCCTTGTAGAAGGTCGGGGTGGTGGTCGAGGAGTGCTGGGCGACCACGTTGAACGAGAAGTCCGAGCGCAGGAACGCGGCCTCGAGGATCACGAAGGCCAGCGTGGCCAGTCCGGCCAGCGCGTACACCGCCCGGCGGCCCGAGTCGACCCATTCCCGCCGGCCCGTCCGCGCCCCGACCAGCGAGGCCACGATGCCGTAGACCGTGACCCCCAGGGCCATGATCAGCAGGGCGCGTCCGACGACCGCCATCTCAGAATCTCCCGGCCATAACGGCTATGAAGCCGCGGCCGCCTGGTACTTCGAGGGGCACTTGGTCGTGAGCGAGTTCTGCTGGCCGACGTAGGTGGCGCCGTCCTGCTTGACCGCGACCATCACCGCCCGGCCGGCCGCGAACGGATCGGGGACGATCCCGGTGTAGCGAACCGGGACCGACACGTGGAGCTTGGGGTCGCGGATCCGGAACAGGAGCGTCGCCCCGTCGTGCTGGACCGAGCCGAGCAGGACCGTGCCGGCAAGCTCGTAGGTCTGGCCCGGCCTGCCCCGGGTCAGCAGTTGCGAGGCCGTGAACTCCTTGTTTCCGGCGCTGAAGCTCACATACACGAGGGCTGCTGCCAGCACCACTGCGGCGGTCAGGGCAACCGTGAGCCGGACGGTGCGCTTGCGGCTGGGATCCACTGCACTCGATTTTTCCACACCCGGCCCGCGCGACTCCCCCCGGTTCACGGCGAAAGGTGTCCTGCCGATTAAGGTCGTATTAGCCGGTTGTAACCCGGCCCCCAATCGAGAAACCAATCGCGACGACGAGCGTTATAGACAACGATGCTGGTTAGAACCCTCAAGCAGGACGAGCGAATCGCCCGGTGGCGCCGCCCGGCCCGAGGCGGCCACGGCACTTATCCGGGCGCTGACCCAGAGAAAAGCCCGGTGCCGCGGGAGCGACGCCAGGGCGGGCCATCCGAGGACCGCGCGCTGTACACGTGCGAATGCGGCTACGCGTTCGAGGCGCTGGTGACCACCTCGGTCGGCTGCCCGCACTGCGCGCGCACGCAGGCCTGGTAGGTCCTCGCGACCAAAGCCGCGAGCCGGCCAAGCTTGCAGCCCCCGGCGTGCTCGCGTGGCCGGCCCGCGTCGCTGTTCCGGTCCCGAATTGCCCCCGACAGCTTCTGGTCTGGCTCGATCGATGCTTTCAGAGGCCCTAGACGTAGTCAAATACGTTCACCTCGGCGTGGTATAAGGGACCCTTATCTCGGGGAAGGTGAGGTTGTAGCCATGGAGGTAGCGCTCTGAGCGAGGTGGAGCTTCGGCAGCTGCGGTATTTCGTTGCGGTCGCGCAGGAGGGCCAGATGACGCGCGCGGCCCGCCACCTGCAGCTCGCCCAGCCGGCGCTGTCGCAGGCGATTGCGCGGCTCGAGAAGCAGCTCGGGGTCAAGTTGCTCGAGCGCAACCCGCGCGGGGTCACGCTGACCCCGGCCGGCGCGGCGTTCCTGGCCAAGGCGCAGGCGACCCTCGCCGCGGCCGAGGATCTCAACGCCACCGCTCGCTCCTGGGCGCGCGACGAGGAAGGGCGTCTGCACGCCGGCTTCATGAGCCTGACTCCCCCGATGATGGCCGGCGACCTGTTCACGCGCTTCATGGCCGAGCACCCCGACGTCACGATCGAGTGGCGGCAGCTCGGCTACCCCACCACCGAGCCCCGATCGTGGCTGGGCGACGCCGACGCCGGGCTGATCTGGTACGCCCCGACCGGGCCCGGTGTGGCCGCCCAGGCGATACGTTCGAGCCCGCTCGTCGTGGCCATGCACCAGCGGCATCGGCTGGCCGACCGGACCGAGCTGAGGGTCGAAGACGTGCTCGACGAGACCTTTCCGGGGGTCGTCGACTGGTGCGATCAGGGCTGGCTGGAGTTCTGGGGCCTCGACGCCTACCGCGGAGCGCCGGCGCGCCGGACCGACGACGGCGCCGTGACCCCGGAGGAAGTCGCTTCGATCGTCGCGTCGGGGCGTGCCATCACCACGGTGCCCGAGATCGTGGCGGTGCCGTTCGCGCACCTCGGGATCAGGGCGATACCGCTGATCGACGCCGAGCCGGCGGTGCTCGTGCTGGTCTGGCCGGACGGGGCGGCCACCCGCCTGGTGGAGGATCTGGCCGGACTCGCCCGAGTGGTCTTCCAACAAGAGGCTTCCGCGCGTCCTGGGGGCGCGTAAGAAATCGGCCGGTCGTTCGTTGATCGGACGGGGTGGATCGCTACGGCGACATCGGCGTCAACATCCTCGAGCGCGACGACGCGGTGGTCGTCGTGGTCGAGGGCGAGGTCGACCTGCTCACAGCGGAGGTGTTCCACACATCGCTGGCGCGGGCGGGCGCGAGCCGGGCGCCGGCGATCGTGCTCGAGCTCGACCGGGTCAGCTTCATGGACTCCGCCGGTATCCACGTCCTGCTCCAGTTTGCGATCTCCGAGCTGAGCCATGGCCGCCTGGCGGTGACACGAGGCTCTCCGCAGGTCCGGCGCCTGCTGGAGATCACCGGGGTGGGGCGTTACCTGTCGTTCGTGGCGTAGGCCGCCAGCGCCTCGAGCGCGTCGTTCAGCGTCGCGCTCGGACGCATCGCGGCGGCGACCTTGTCGTCGTCGGGTCGGTAGTAGCCGTCGATCTCGACCGGCGAGCCCTGGACCGAGCTGAGCTCCTCGACGATCGTGTCCTGGTTTTCCGCGAGCCGCTGCGCCAGCTCGGAGAACCGGTTGCCGAGATCGGGGTCCTCGTCCTGCTCGGCGAGGGCCTGGGCCCAGTAGAGCGCCAGGTAGAAGTGGCTGCCTCGGTTGTCGAGTTCGCCCACCTCCCGCCCCGGCGAGCGGTCCTCCTCGAGCAGCCGGCCAATCGCACGGTCGAGCGTGTCGGCGAGTAGCCTCGCGTGCGGCTTGTCATCGGTGTCGGCGAGCAACTCGAGCGACGGGCCGAGCGCGAGGAACTCGCCCAGGGAGTCCCAGCGCAGATGGTTCTCCTGAAGGAACTGCTGGACGTGCCGGGGCGCGGACCCGCCCGCGCCGGTCTCGAACAATCCGCCGCCGTTCATCAGCGGGACGATCGAGAGCAGCTTGGCGCTCGTCCCCAGCTCGAGGATCGGGAACAGGTCGGTCAGGTAGTCGCGCAGCACGTTGCCGGTGACCGAGATCGTGTCCTGGTCTGCCCGCGCGCGCTCGAGCGTCTTCCGCGCGGCCTGCGCGACGTCGAGGATCTCGAGCTCGACCCCGTCGGTGTCGAGCTCGGCGAGCACCGCGCGCAGTTTGCGGAGCACCTCGGCATCGTGGGCACGCGTCTCATCCAGCCAGAAGATCGCGGGGGTCGACGTGTCGCGAGCTCGCGCGACGGCGAGGCGGACCCAGTCCTGGATCGGAGCGTCCTTGGTCTGGCACATGCGCCAGATGTCGCCGGCGTCGACGTCCTGCTCGAGCAGGGTGTCCCCGGCGTCGTCGACCACGCGGACCGTGCCGGACGCCTCGATCTCGAACGTCTTGTCGTGCGAGCCGTACTCCTCGGCCGCCTGCGCCATCAGACCGATGTTGGGCGTGGACCCCATCCTGGCCGGGTCGAACGCGCCGTGCTGCTTGCAGTGCTCGACGGTCTCGGCGTACAGCGCCGCGTATGAGTGATCGGGGATCACGAACTTGGCGTCCTGCGGGTCTCCGTGCGGATCCCACATCTGGCCCGAGGAGCGAATCGCCGCCGGCATCGATGCGTCGACGATCACGTCGCTCGGCACGTGGAGGTTGGTGATCCCCCGCGCGGAGTCCACCATGGCCAGCGGAGGCTGGTCCACATAGGCGGCGTCGATCGATCGTTTGATCGCGTCGCGCTCGTCCTCGGGAAGGGACTCGATCGCCTTCAGCAGCGCGCCCAGCCCGTCGTTTGGATTGACCCCGGCGGACCTCAGCTGATCGGCGTGCTGTTCGAACAGGTCCCTGAAGTACGCCCTGAGCACGTGGCCGAAGATGATCGGATCGGACACGCGCATCATCGTGGTCTTGAGATGCACCGAGAACAGGACGCCGCGCTTCTTCGCGTCGGCGATCTGCTCGGCCAGGAAGGCCTTGAGCGCCGCTCGACGCATGACCGCCGCGTCGATGATCTCGCCGCTCGAGACCTTGGTCTGCGCCTTGAGCACGGTCACCCTGCCGTCGCGGTCGACGTGCTCGATCCGGACCGTTCCCGCGCGGTCGATCGTGTGCGAGCGCTCGGTCGCACGGAAGTCGTCGTCGCTCATCGTGGAGACGTGCGAGCGCGACCCGGGTGACCACGCACCCATCGAGTGGGGGTGGTGCCGGGCGTGCTCCTTCACCGAGGCCGGCGCGCGGCGGTCCGAGTTTCCCTGGCGGAGGACTGGGTTCACCGCGCTCCCCTTGACCTCGTCGTAGCGGGCGCGAATGTCGCGCGCCTCGTCGTCCTTGGGCTCCTCTGGGTAGTCGGGGATCGCGAAGCCCTTCTGCTGCAGCTCCTCGATCGCCGCCTTGAGCTGCGGAACCGACGCGCTGATGTTCGGCAGCTTGATGATGTTGGCCTCGGGCTGGTGCGCCAGCGCACCGAGCTCCTCGAGGGCGTCCGCGACCCGCTGGTCCTCGTCGAGCCGGTCGGGGAACTGGGCCAGGATGCGGCCCGCGAGCGAAATGTCGCGGACCTCGATCTCGATGTCGGCCGCCGCCGCGAACGCGCGCAGAACCGGCAGGAGCGAGTGGGTGGCGAGCGCCGGCGCCTCGTCCGTGAGCGTGTAGACGATCTTCATCGGATTCGCACCCTACCCACTGACCGTTTTGTCCAGCGCCTGAGCCAGGTCGGCCCACAGGTCCTCGGCGTCTTCGAGCCCGACGCTGAGGCGCAGCAGGCCGGGCGGCACGCGATCCGGCTCCCACCGCGCCCGGGCCTCGAGCGTCGAGCCGGCGCCGCCCAGGCTGGTCGCGTTCTCGATCAGGGTGAGGGCCTTCTCCAGGGTGGCGGCCTCGGGGGCGCCGGCCACGTCGAACGAGAGCAGCGGCCCGAACTGCTCGACGTACCGTTCCGCGACGGGGTCGTTCAGGCCCGGATACCGCACACGCTGCACGGCCGGGTGCCGGGTGAGGCGGCGAGCCAGCTCGAGTGCGGTGGCGGATTGGCGTGGGACCCGCAGCGCCAGTGTCTTCAGCCCCCGCAGCATGAGCCAGGCGGGGTCCGGCGCGGCCACGATCCCGGTCGCGGTCCGGAACTGGTGCAGGCGCGCGTGATCTTCGGGACGGGAACACACCACCGCGCCGAGCAGCGCGTCGTGGTGACCGGCCAGGACCTTCGTCGCGCTGTGCAGCACGAAGTCCGCGCCGTGCTCGAGCGGGCGCAGCAGGACCGGGCTCAGCACCGTGTTGTCGACGACGACGATCGCTCCCGAGGCGTGCGCGGAAGCGATCGCCACGTCCAGGTCCGGAAAGGTCAGCATCGGGTTCGAGCACGGCTCGAGCCACACGAGGTCGGCGTTGGGCGGCTCGCCGGTCTGATCGAACGGCTCGACGTTCAGGCCCCACCGGGTGAGCTCGGTCTGCATGACGGCGTACGTCCCGTAGTAGCCGCCATCGGCGATCGCGACGGTGGCCCCGGGCGCGAGCATCGCGAGGATCAGCGCGGTCGTGGCGCCCGAGCCGGAGGAGAACAGCAGCGCACCGCCGCCGTCGAGCTCGCCAAGGAGCCGCTCCGCCTCCAGGCCGACCGCGTGCGCGGCTCGCTGGTAATAGACCGGACCGGGTGTGCCGTCCTCGTAGGGGTGGATGGTTGCGCGGTCGAGCGCCGGCGGCTGGCCCCGCGCCACCTCGGTCTCGAGCTTGCGGCCGGTCATCGCATCCAGTATGCCCCGCTCGGATCTCACAGGCCGGCGCCGCGTACCGTTCTACCCCGATGACGGTCGTCGCGCCAGCCGCCTCGCGGCTCTCCCATGGCCGCGCCGGCGCGGTGGGCGCGGTCGGGGTGACCGTGGCGCTGTGGGCCTCGGCGTTCGTGGCGATCCGCTACGCCGACCGTTCGTTGTCTCCGGGAGCGCTGGCGCTGGGTCGGCTGACCGTCGGTAGCCTCGCCCTCGGCCTCCTGGTCCTGATTCGCCGCGAGCCCCTCCCCCGCCGCCGGAACCTGATCGGGATCGCCGTTTGCGGCGTGCTCTGGTTCGGCGTCTACAACGTCACACTCAACGCGGCCGAAACCCGGATCGACGCCGGCACGGCGGCGATGCTGGTCAACGTCGGGCCGATCCTGATCGCGATCTTCGCCGGTCTGTTCCTGCACGAAGGCTTCCCCTCCCGCCTGTTCGCGGGATGCCTGGTGTCGTTCGCCGGCGCGGTGTTGATCGGAGTGGCGACCTCGAGCCACAGCGTCCACGAGATCCTCGGCGCCGTGCTCTGCATCGTGGCCGCCTTCGCCTACGCCGGCGGGGTGGTCGCCCAGAAGCCCGTCCTGCGGTCTTCCACTCCGCTCATGGTTACGTGGCTGGCCAGCACGATCGGGGCCCTCAGCTGCCTCCCCTACGCTCCAACACTCGTCCGCCAACTGGGCCACGCGGGCGGCTCCACGATCCTCTGGACGATCTACCTGGGGGTGGCGCCGACCGCGATCGGATTCGTCACCTGGGCCTATGCGCTCGCCCGCACCACCGCGGGCAAGATGGGCTCGACAACCTATCTCGTGCCGCCGTTGGCGCTCCTGTTCGGCTGGGCCTTCCTCGGCGAGGTGCCGCCGTTCCTGGTCCTTCCGGGCGGGGTGCTGTGCCTGGCCGGCGTCGCGCTCGCTCGCACCGGTGGACGGCGTTCAAGCGTCGCCCCGGCCGCTCAAAGCGCCCGCTAGCACGCGCCCAGCCCGCCGCAAAGGCGGTATTCCCGACGTCTTTATCCGGGTGAACTACGGATAAGGGTCGAGCTTGTGCGGACGATGACATGGGGCAGAAACCGCTGTCCACGGAGGCGAAGCGTTTTTGTACTGACCGATTGGTCAGCGGGCAAACCCAAAGACCACACGGAGGTCACTACAAATGAAGCGCAACAAGAAGCGCATTATCGCCGCGGTTGCGGTGATCTGCGCGCTTGCCGCGGGTGGAGCTGCCTTCACCTACACGAACGCGTTGCCCAGCGACACGGTCGCCGGCTACAACCACCTGTCCGTCAGTGGCGCGGACGTCAGCGCGCTCAGCAACACGCTGAGCGCCGACGGCCAGACCATCACCGCGGTTCACCTCGCGTTCTCGCCGGACATCGACCCGGCCGCCACCGTCGAGATCGGCTGGGGCGGCACCGCCGGCACTGCGCCGACGTCCCTCAGCAGCGCCGGTTGCACGGTCGCGGTTGACGGTTCGTCCGCCGACTGCATCAACCTGACGCAGCCGACCACGACCGCGAACGACTTCGCTGTGGCGGTCTACAAGTAAGTCAGTCTTGCGACTGAAAAGCGCATTGGAGAGCGCGGCGCGTGGCCGCGCTCTCCTTAGCCGCATTACCGGACACTGAAGTGAATCGTGAACCGAGCCCGACTTCGCTCTCGCCTGCTGACCGCCGCCTTCTTTATTCTCGTGGTGGCGTGCTGGTGGTTCTTCGCGCCGACCAAGGTCGGTGGATCGACCCGCTACGTGGTTACCAAGGGCACCAGCATGGAGCCGCGGTTCCACACGGGAGACCTGGCGATCGTCCGGCCCGCCGGTCAGTACAAGGTCGGCGACGTCGTCGCCTACTGGAGCACGTTGCTGCACACGACGGCGTTGCACCGCATCATCGCGATACACGGCGACCGGTACACCTTCAAGGGAGACAACAACAACTTCATCGATCCCACCCATCCGACGCGCGTTCAACTGTTCGGCAAGTTGTGGATCCATGTGCCGCACGGTGGCGTGTGGTTCAACTTCCTCCACGCCCCGGCCATCGCAGCCGGAATCTGCGCGCTGCTCGGGCTATTCCTTGTGGTCGGCTTCCGCGAGGAGCGCCGGCGCCGTAAGCGCCCCCGAAAGGGCGCGAAGACGTCATTTCTTCAAGAGACTCGTGTCGTGAAACCACCTTCAGATCAGAGCGCTGGGCCTCGCATCGACTTCGCTGCGTGCCTCACCGCGTCGGCTGTGGCCGCCGCGGTCTTTCTCGTGCTTGGGGTGTTCTCGTTCGCGCGTCCTGCGACCAAGCCGACCGAGGTGACAACGCCGTATAAGCAGCAGGTGAGCTTCGGCTACAGCGCACACGCGCACCCCGGTCCGGTCTACCCAACCGGCGCGATCCACACCGGCGACCCTATCTTCCTCTCGCAGGTGAACCAGGTCGCCGTCCACGTCCGTTATCGCTTTTCGAGCACCGGTTCGCACGAGATCGCGGGAACCGAGGGAATCGTGCTGCAGCTCACGTCACCGACCGGCTGGAGCCGCACGATCGTGCTTACTCCGTCGACGCGCTTCACCGGCGACCACACCAGCACGACCGTGAAGCTCGACGTGCGCCAGCTTAAGGCGCTGCTCACGAAGGTGGCAACACTGACCGGTCTGCCGAGTGCCGCCTACACGGTTGTCGTCGAGCCCATCGTGCACATCACGGGAACCGTAGCCGGCCAGCCGCTCAATCTGAGCTTCTCTCCCTCGATGAGCTTCCAACTGGGGGCACAGCAGCTTGTCCCCGCGGGGGCTCAGAGCACCTCCGTCCCGGCGGCGACGAGCGGGAACTCGGCGGCGCCGAGCGGCACTGGGTCCACCCTCGCGCCCAGCCGAGGCGGCACAGTCGGGACGCCTGCCACCGCGCCGGCCACCATCACCGTCCTCGGGGTCTCACCCGAGGTCGCGCTCCTGCGGTGGATCGGCGTCGTCGGCCTGCTGCTCTCGCTCGCCGCCACGGTCTACTTCTACCTGCGCAAGCGGGGCGAGCCGTTCGACGAGAGCGTCCGCATCAGCGCCGACTACGGCCACATGATCGTTCCGATTGTGGGCGGCGAGGACCTGGGCTGGCCGCCCGTCGACGTGCCCTCGATCAAGTCGCTGGTCAAGCTGGCCGAGGCCGGTCAGCGGTTGATCCTGCACAACCGCTCGGACGACGTCGACACCTACATGGTCAATGAGGAGGGGACCGTGTACCGCTACCAGGTGAAGGCGTCGAACGTCGTGTGGGGCGACTGGTCGGACACCGAAGCTCCGGTCAACGCCGCCGCGGCTTAGCTGGGTTGTGGGCCGCGGCCGTCCGCCGCCGTCCGGCGCGGGCGCGGTGGATCCGCTTCGAGCGGTCTCTCGTCGCGCGCTTGCGCGGTTTGGGTGGAGCCGACGTCACGGCGGTCCGGTAGAGCACGACGCCGTGCCCCGGGACGAGCGCGCTGATCGCGCTCCGCGTCATCGTGGTTTGGTTAGTCCACAGGTTCTGGAGGAGGTAGCGCGCCGCCTTCGGCAGCCCGACCGCGAGCGCTGTCGTACCGATCCGGATGGTGCTGGTGCCGCGGTTCAAGAGCGCGACCGCCTGGGCGCCGCCCCACAACGGCTTGACCCACACCTGTCCCGATCCGGACTGAGCGACCAGCGTGCCCTGGGCGCCGAGCGAATCCTGATCGACCGCGAGCACCTGTGGGTTCTCGAGCATGCTGATGCTCACCTGTGAGAGCGCCCTGGGGTCGCCACCGATGATCAACGGGGCCGCGAGCATCGCCCACATCGAAAACTGCGACTGCGCCTCGGTGCTGCTCATGCCCATCTCCGGCCCGAGATAGTCGGGGTCGTTCCAGTGGCCTGGGCCGGCGGCTTCGGGGTGCGTCGCGTCGGCGTCGAGATTTCGTAGGACGTTGGCGAACAGGATGTCCCCGGGGAACCCGATATCGGTGTCGGTCCGCCAGCTCTGCGCGAGCGGTGGAGCCCACTGATAGTTGTCATAAGACGAGCTGGCCACGGACGGGTTCGTCCCGTCGATCTGTCCGGGTGTCCAGAAGTTGCACACGTTGAGCAGCATCGGGCGGTGGCTCGAATTGCCGGCCAGCGCGGCCGCGAACTCCTGGTATTGGACGCGCGGGTCGAGGCCTTGCTGGCCGGCGCCGCAGAAGTCGACCTTGACGGCGTCGAAGCCCCACGCCGCGAACGCGTTGGCGTCCTGCTGGTAGTGGCCGAACGACCCGACTCCCTGGCCGTAGCAGCCCGTCGAGCCCGCGTCGGTGTAGATCCCGGCCTCGAGTCCCTGCTGGTGAAGCCAGGCGGTCAGCCCGGTCAAGCCGTGCGGCCACTGGTTGTGATCCACCACCAGCTCCCCGTTGACGTTGCGCGCGCCGCTGGCCCAGCCGAAGTCGAGCCACACGATCCGGTACCCCGCTCGGGCCAGGCCGCTCGAGATCAGCGAGGCGGCGACCGACTCGACTGTCGACTCGTCGAAGCGCCCGCCGAGGCCGTAGTAGGTGTTCCAGCCCATGTACGGCGTGGTTGGAGGGATCGCCGCGGACGAGCTAGGCGAGAACGCCAAGAGAACGGCCGAGACGGCCATGAGGACGGTCACGACGGCCGGTAGGGCCGACCAGCCCCGTTGCCGCCTGGCGACCGAGGTCGCGCGCTCCGAACCGCCCATCACGTACCCCTAACAGATCGTCGGCCCCGAAGGTGCGGGCATGATACATCCCGCGCTCCCCGCCCCTGCGGGGTCTTTTCCGTGCTTTCGGGCGCCGGCGGGAGCCTCGGCGCCGGCGGGACGATCCACGGCGCGGATCGATATCGTGGGTAGTAAGCCTCGGTGCGCCGAGCGAGTGACCTCGAAGACGACGACAACGATGCCGGCGTACCGCCGTTTAGCCGTCGAACGGTCGAGACGCCAGCGACCCTCTTGATGCTGAACAGCGCCCGTAAAGGCTTCCCCCGACTACGCATCGTCCGCCCCCCCGAGCCGGACGACTGCAAGCCTGCCTGTACAACTCCCGAGCCGTCGGCCGATCAAGAGCACGTGAGCCCTTCTGGCGAACCGGTGCCCGAGGTCAGCCCGGACCGGCCCAGTCGGCTGCGGAGGAGGCTGATGCTGCTCGCCTTCAGCCTGTTGTGCTGCATCGGGCCGGCGAGCCTGGCGCTCGCCGACCCCGCCGGGCCGGTGCAGCTTTACGTGGCGCCGCCCCCACCCGTGGCGAGCTGCCACGAGCACGACGCGGCCTGCGGACCGCTCCAGCGCCGCGCGGCGTCCAACCGCGCCGCCACGCGCGCCAAGCTCCCGGCAGGGCTGATCCTCAAGGACGCCACCCAGGGGATGCGCGAGCTGCTCGGGGTCGGCGACGCCGACAACCCGCTGCGCTGGGACCCCAACACTGGGCTGTGGGGCGGCTACTCCTCCTACGCCACCTCGACCAAGCGCCCGGCGTGGTGGCAGTCGGCGGTCGCCATCTGGACGCTGGTGCGCTACCTGGAGGCGACCGGCTCCACCGACCCCGCCTACCAGGACGTGCTCGATCGCACGTTCGAGCTCAACGTGACCAAGCCCGGCTCGCGCGCGCCGGTCAACTTCGGCAACGAGTACATGGACGACACCGGCTGGTGGGCGCTGGCGTGGACCGAGGCCGCCCGCTACGAACTGAACGTCCGCGGGGACGGCGACTTGGCCGCCCGCTACCTGGCCGTCGCCGAATGGGATGCCGACTACATCGGCCGTGCGCCCCGCTCCTGCGGTGGCATCGTCTGGCAGCTCGGCTACCCGTCCGACACGATCTCGATCGCCGAGTACGCCTCCTTGAGCGCCGAGCTGTCCCGCATCCGCAGCGCACCGGGCCCGTTCCACGACGGCGCCAAGGCCGCCCACTGGCGGCACGAGGCCCGCTGGGCGCTCATCTACCTCCGGTCGCACCGCCTGGTGAACCTGCGCACCGGGAGCGTTCAGGACGGGCTGACCCGCTCGTGCCGTCCGACCGGAGGCGCGCTCACCTACACCGAGGGCGAGGTCGCGGACGCGTACATCCAGATGGGACTGGCGCTCCACAAGAAGTCCTATTTCGCCACCGCGCGGAGATTCCTCGCCTACACGATGTGGGGCGGAAGCGGCATGTCGCGAGCTCACGTCCTCCAGGAGTACTGCGAGGCGCGGGCGAGCATGTGCCACAGCCTGCGCCAGTTCGATGTGTCGTCCTTCAAGGGGATCTTCGTCCAGGCCGTCGCCGACTACGACCTGGCGACGCACACCCAGACCTTCCGCCCGTGGCTTCGGCTCCAGGCCAGCGCGATCCTCACCCACGCAGTCTCCAACGGGTCGTACCGGACGTATTGCAAGACCCCGCACGGCTGCCAGTTCGGCCTGTACTGGTCCCGGTCCGTGGCGCCGGACAAGGCGCCGGTCCCGATCAGCCTCGCCAGCCAGACCTCCGCGCTACAGGCTCTAACGGCGGCGCTCGCGGGCTGATTGCGGTCACCCCGCGCGCTGGTAGCGCAGGTAAACCACTCCCGCCCCGAAGGTGCGGGTCTCCAGTAGCTCGAGGTCGAGCCGCTGGTCCAGTCCCGGGAGGTACGGCGTTCCCGCGCCGAGGACGACCGGGCTGACGAACATGAGGTACTCGTCGATCAGGCCAAGCTTGGTCAAGCTTGCTGCGAGATGGGCGCCCCCCGCGCCAAGGTCCTTGCCGGGCTGTTTCTTGAGGCGCACGGTCTCTTCGGCGAGCCCCTCGCGGACCAGGCGCGCGTTGCCCTGGACCGCGTCGAGCGAACCCGAGAACACGACTTTCGGCTGGGGTAGCCAGATGCGGGCGAACTCGTGCTCGATCTCGCCCGCGCTGGGCCGCTCATCGATGGTCTCCCACACGAGCATCGTCTCGTAGAGCCGGCGTCCGAGCAGCTGCCCCCCCTGCTCGGCTACTCGCTGGTTGTGGAAGCGGAACAGCTCCTCGTCCGGCGCCGACCAGTCGATCGCGCCGTCGGGCCCGGCGATGAACCCGTCGAGCGAGACGGTCATCGAATAGATCAGCTTTCGCATGAGCTCACGCCAGGTACCTGGAATATGCGAGGCCGGGGGCCCGTATTGGCTGATCGGCCCCGGCAGGCGACCCTTTCATGTGCTTCCAACAAAAGACAGCCACGTCCCCCTGAACAATATGGTCGAGATGGTGTGAGATGAAACTGATCGTGCGTACCTTGGCCGACCCCGCGACCTATCGCCGGCTCGCCTACCTGTTGTCGGGCCTCGTGCTTGGGCCCGTCTGGTTCACCGCCCTGGTGACCGCTTGGAGTCTCGCCCTCGGGCTCGCCATCACGCCATTCGTGATCCCGGTGCTGCTCGTGCTCGCGTGCATGACCCGCTGGTTCGCCGCGTTGGAGGCCGAGCTGGCGCGATCGCTGCTCGAGGTCGACGCGCGGGCCCCGGTCGGCGTGACCCGATCCCGGCGCGGGTTCTGGGCCTGGTTCCGCGCCCAGTTCGGCGGCGGGTTCTGGCGCGCCCAGGCTTATCTGATGCTGAGGTGGTTTGCCGGGTTCCCGGCCGGGCTGATCGTCGTGACGGTGCTCGGGGCCGGGCTGAGCCTGGTGTTCGCGCCGGCCTGGGTGCCGTTCGTCAGCGGCGGGGCGCAGTTGGGGCTGTGGCATCCGCACACCTTCGTACAGTCGCTGGCGCTGGTGCCGGTCGGGATCCTCATCCTCCCCATCGGCGTGCTGATCGCCAAGCCGCTCGCGTTTCCGTTCAGACCGATTGCCGCCGGGCTGTTGACGGACGAACCTGACACGGACATCGCCATCGGCACCGGCTCGCCCGGGCGGCCTGGGCTCCCGACGATCGCGGTCAACCCGCGCCGCGCGCTCGAGACGCACGCCGCGGTCGACGCGGTCGTGGTGTCCGTGCTCGTGGTGATCTGGGCCGTCACTTCCCGCACGTACTTCTGGCCGATCTGGGTTGTGTTGCCGCTGGCCACGGCCCTCGGGATCCACATCTGGCTGGTGCTGCTCGACGAGGAGCCGGGGATCATCCGGCTCTTCCGGGGCAGCCGCACGCTGGCCGCGAGCATCGGCGTCGGCGCGACGCTGGCGGCTTACGTCACCGCGATCTGGGCGATCACCGGCCACGGGTACTTCTGGCCGATCTGGCCGATCCTGGGGATCGCGATCGTGCTCGGGGCCGAAGCCGCCGCCGTGCTGCTCGGCTCCCCCGGCCGGGCCGAGATGGCCGAGCGCATCGAGACGCTCGAGACCACCCGCGCCGGGGCGGTCGACGCCCAGGAGACCGAGCTACGCCGGATCGAGCGCGACCTGCACGACGGGGCACAGGCGCGGCTGGTGGCGCTCGGCATGAACCTGGGCATGGCCGAGCAGAAGCTGGCCGACGATCCCGAGCGCGCCGGTGAGCTGCTGGCCGAGGCGCGGATCGGCGCCGAGAACGCGCTGCGCGAGCTGCGCGACCTCGCACGCGGGATCCATCCTCCCGTGCTCGCCGACCGCGGCCTCGAAGCGGCGCTGGCGTCGCTGGCGAGCTCCACCCCGCTGAGGGTCGAATTGTCGGTCGACGTCACGCCGCGACCGGCACCGGCGGTGGAGAGCGCCGCGTACTTCGTCGCCGCCGAGGCGCTCGCCAACGCAGCCAAGCACGCACGGGCGAAGCGGGTGGACATCACGATCGCTCGCCACGACGACATGATCGACCTCCAGGTGCGCGACGATGGCCAGGGAGGCGCGAATCCCGAGGGCAGCGGCCTGCGCGGGCTGCGCCGCCGGGTCGAGGCACTGGACGGAACGTTGTCGGTGATCAGCCCGCGAGGCGGACCGACGACAATTCGCGCCCAGATGCAATGCGAGTAGTCATCGCCGAGGACCATGTTCTGCTGCGCGACGGCTTGAGCCGCCTCCTGCGCGACAACGACATCGATGTGGTGGCCGCGGTCAATGACGGCGACGGGCTGATCCGGGAGGTCCTCGCCCACCGGCCAGATCTCGCCGTGGTGGATATCCGGCTCCCGCCCACCTTCCACGACGAGGGCCTTCGCGCGGCGCTCGAAGTCCGCCGCCAGGCACCCGGAACCGCCGTCCTCGTGGTCTCCCAGTACGTCGAGCCGACCTACGCCGAGGAGCTGCTGGCCGATCGTGGGGGCGGCATCGGCTACCTGCTCAAGGATCGGGTCATGCACGTCGCCGATTTCCTCGAGGCGGTCCGCCGCGTCGCCGCGGGGGGCACCGCGCTCGACCCCGACGTGGTGGCCCAGCTGTTCTCCCGCCGGCGCCAGGATGGCCCGCTCGAGCGGCTCACGCCGCGCGAACGCGAGGTGCTGTCGCTGATGGCCGAAGGGCGCTCGAACGCCGGCATCGCCGAGTCGCTCGTGCTCACCGTCGGCGCGGTCGAGAAGCACGTGCAGAGCATCCTGTCCAAGCTCGACCTGCCGCAGTCCGCGACCGATCACCGGCGCGTGCTCGCCGTGCTCGCCTACCTGCAGGAGTCCGAGGACTGACTACCCGAGAGGTAGTTACGCGTGTGCTGACACGTCACGAAGCCCAGTGTTTACCGGCTTTTCGGGCGTGTGTGTGATGGCCTGTGAGGGTGTGTGAGTAGCCATCTGGTAGCCATCCTGGCGGCCGTAGCGCTCCTCGAGCGATGCGCGGCGCGCGGCAGAGCGGCGCTTGGCGTCGAACTCGTGCGCGTAGACGCGGAGCACGGTCTCGACCCGGTCGCCGACGCGGGCGGCGACCTCGACGACGTCCCACCCGTCGGCGATGAGCCCGGACACGTGCGTGTGCCGAAGGTCGTGGATCACCGGCCGGGGGTCCTCGATCGCGGCGCGGTCGAGGATCGCATGCCAGCGCTTCTCGGCGGCGTCGAGCGTGAGCGGTTCGAACACGCGGCCGGCGCCGCGTAGACGTAGTTCGGCGGCGAGCCCGCGGCGGATCTCGATGGTGCGCCTGCTCTGGCGCGACTTGAGCGGGGCGGTGGCGCCGTCCTTGCCGAGCTGGTGCCTGAACGCGATCGTCCCGTCGCCGATTTCTCGCGGCGTGAGTCCGAGCGCCTCGGATGCGCGAGCGCCGGTCTCGGCGAGCGTCTGGAAGAACAGCCGCGTCCGCGGGTCGCACGCGGCGAGCACGCGGGCGAGCTCGTCGTCGGCGAGGATCCGCTTCTCGCGTTGGTCGTCGACCGGGTCGGGCAACTCTCCCGGTTTCAACCTGGGGAACGCCACGGGAATGTCGAGGTCGCTCGCGGCGAAGCTGAACACCCCGCGGAGGGTGCTGTAGTACGCCAGCACGGAGTTCGCCTTGAGCTCGCGAGAGAGTCCGTTCACGAACCGCCGAATGTCGGCACGCCCGATCTGGGTGATGCGTCTGGCGCCGAACTCGGCCCTCAGGCGCTTCAGCGCGGCGCGGCGGACCGTCTGCGAGTTCGGTCGCAGCGATGCGACATGCGTGGCCTCGTAAGCGTCGCAGACGGCGCCGAAGGTGGCGCGCGGGTCGAGCGGCTCGCGCTCGTGCTTGACGCGTCGGGTGCGGGCCTCGGCGAGGGCGTCTCGGGCGTCTGCGAGCCCGCCGGTGACGCTGCGCCGGCGCGGACGGCCGTCCACGTCCTTGTAGTAGATCTCGAGGCCGCGGCGTTCGCCGTCGGCGCCGATGCGCTCGTAGATACCGGGCTCGATCCTGCGTCGTGTGGGTTGGGCTGCCATCGCTTGTCACCTCCTCTCGTCGAGCCTGCGATCGACGTCGGCCACCACGGCAGCGATGCTGTCGGGAGCGCCTTCGAGGAACACTTCTCGCGTAGTCGCGGCGATTTCCGCAAACTCGAACTCGGGGCGCCTCGCGGCGATGCCGTGCGCGACTCTCTGCATGTCCTGTCTCTTCTCCTCTCTCTCGGGCCGCTCAAGGAACGCCTCGACCTCCTCAAGCGTCAGCGCTGGCTCGCGCCAGACACCGAACGGGTCAACGATGGTCCAGCGGTTGAAATCCCACGCGTGCGGATCGTGGGTTCTCGACTTGGACAACCCCAAGTCCCGGCGCTGTGCCGCTCGGCGAACTCGTTGCTCGCGGGTGCGCGTGTCTTGACCACTCATGGCAACTCCCAAATCCCGTATCTAAAAGCGATGCCATAACTGTATCAGGTAGTGAAGCCAGAAGCGAGCCTGTGGCGCCGTCCTGCGGCCCCTGGCGCAATCCGAGCCGCGGGTCCAGGCTCACCCACCACCCCGCCATCGGTCGAGCGCCGAGCGCCGGAAATAGACCTTGCCGCCCGCGACGTGCTGCTCGAACTCGACCTCACCCTGGCCCATCGCGTATCTGAGCGCCGGCACCGTACAGCCCGCATAGGCCGCCGCGTCCTTCGCGCCAAGCCAGCCGTCATCGGTGGTCAGGAACGGCCGGAGCCGCTCGGCGAGCCGCTCGAGCGCGACCGGGTCGCCGGCGAGGTCGTCTAGTAGGGCTCGAGCGAGGTCGCTCACCGCGCCGGCGTGCCCTCCCTGGCGGTGTCCTCGGCGTTCTCCGCGCACTCGGGGTGCGCGAACAGCTGCCCGCGGGGCCCATCTCCGACCGGGACCATCGGCCCGGTCTCAAGGCCGCAGATGGCGCAGGCGAGCCCGTCGAGACGCCGGTCGGCGTCGCGCGGCGGTGTCGGCCCGGCGGTCATCGCTCGTCGAACGCGCCCGAGTTGATACTGGCCACAAGGGCACCGGCGCCGGGCGCCTCGACGTAATGCGGGCGGTCGTTGTCGTGCGCGATCGTCACGACGCGCACCTTCCCCGGCACGGGCAGACCCGGCGGGAGCGTGACGGCCGGCTCGCACGTGCATCCCCCGGCGCGGGCCTGGGCGATGACAAGGGCGCGTAGCTGGTTGCGCTTGATCTTGCGGGCGAAGCTGTTGCTCATGTGTGCTTCTCTCTGGCCACGTCGGGCGGTTGTTTGTTGCCTGGGCGATGACTGCCGGGCTATGGGGCAAGGTGTGGGGTACCCCCCCATAACTGGGGGGGGAGGGGGAGGTGAATGCACTTTTCGTCCCATAGCCCCGCTCCGCTCAGCGTTCACGAAAACGCCTCGATGACGAACGGGGCGTACTCGCCGCACAGGCGATAGCCGCGTGCCTCACGCTCGCCGCGACGCCCCTCGGCAGCCGCCTGAACCTCCCCCACAAGCCCGATCAGCTCAAGATCCCCGAGCGCCCGGCTGGCGACATGCCAGTCGCACCCGAGTCGCTTCGCGAGGCTGTAGGCGCTGAGCACCTCGCCTGTGACCAGCTCGGCCAGGGCGCGCCGGCGGGTCTGGTCGATCGAGTCGAGCGCGCAGCGACGAACCAGGCCAGTCGCGTCCGCCTCGGGGATCCGCAATGCCAGCAGCCCGCGTGCCAGCAGCTCCAACTGCCCCGCCAGCCGCATCGGCTCCTCACGCACGACCTCGCCGATCACCTCTCGCTGCCCGTAGCTCGAGCGGGGCACGCCAGCGCGAGCCTGAGTCGCGGCAATGGCCGCGCTGATGATCTTGTCGCCAAGCTGCTCGGAGACCGTCACTTGCCCGATCCGGGCGGCCGCGTCCGCTATCGCCGTGCCGGCCAGCGCCCGCACATGCCCGCGGTGCGCGTCCTTGTCGCTGGCGGTCCGCCGTGCGAGCCTGGCCGCCTTCTGCTTGCCCTCGGCTGAGAACTCCGGGATCCGGCAGTACACCCAGCGCGGCCCGAGCGCATCACCGTGCGACGAATAGCTGTCAACCACGCCCGTCACCGCCGCGATCAGCGTCAACCGGCCTTCCCACATGAGCGGCTCCGGGATTTGCCCGAGGTTCCGCATGTACCGGCCGTCATAGATGCGCCGCAGCGCGGCATAGGTGCGCTCGCGCTCGTTGCGCTCACCGGCCAGCAGCGTGGAGAAGTCCGCAATCGTTGCCAGCCCCGACGCTCCGATCTTCGGCAGCAGCCCACCGACGCGGCCCTTTGTCGGGGTGCCGATCCAGCCGAGCAGCCCGGCGCGCGTCACCTCATCGACCGACCGCGCCATGCCATCGAGGGAGCGCAAATCCTCCGTCTTGCCCGAGCTGGGGCCTCCCACCACCATCATCCACAGCGGATCGCCAGCGAGCAGCGCCGTCACAGCCGTGCCCAACACGATCTGCACATGACCGACGTCCTCGATGTGCTGGTAGACGCGCATCGCCTCGATCACCGGGCGAGTGAGGTCACCGCCATGCTTCATCCGGTCGTCTGTCCTGCCCAGGCGTTCGCGGAAGTCCGAGCGATCGCCGCCGGTGCTCCCCGAGGAGCCAGTCGCCGCGCCCGCCCCGGCCCGCGCGCCCCCGGCCAGTGGCCGGAGCTCGTCGACGGCCAGGCCGAGGACGTCGTCGCGGTCGTGTCCGGCGGCCAGGTAGTCATCGAGTCCGGTCTTGACGCCCAGCTCGCCGCTGGGCAAGTAGATGAACCGCAGCTCGGCGCCCCGCGAGCGCAGGAACGCCGAGAAGCGCACGAGCGCCCTGTGAACCTCGACCTTCTGCATGGCGTCGGAATCGAATGCCGGGTAGGCGAGGCGACCGTTCAGCGCGATCAGCTCGAAGTCGGCCAGCGCCGTCAGCCCGCCGTCGCCGTTGCGCCCGCGCCATGTCCATACGCCGACCAGGTCGACGGCACACAGGCCGGCGCTGACGGCCGCATCCGCCTTCCGGGCGCCCTCGGTGAATAGGAGCGGGACCGTCGGGTCGCCGAGCACACCGCGCACGGCAGGCGGGACATCGAGTGCCATCCTCGCCCCGTAGGGCATCTCGTACTTGCGGCTGCGGCCCTTCACGACCCGTGGCCTGTCGGGGCGCAGCTGGGAGAAGCACACCTCGCCGTGGACGTCGAAGGTGGGGATCACCAATGCCGGTACGAGCTTGCGCTGCTCGCGGCCGAACACCTGCACAAGCTCGCCTGGTCGCTCGGCCGACCAATAGCCGCGCTCCGCGGCGACGTCGTCGCTGATCGCGCTCGCACGCAGGAGCTCGGCGTGATGGTCGAGCAGGCCGTTCACGCCGCCGCCCTCCCGCGAGCGGCGCTGACAAGCCCGCCTAACCGACCGCCGACGATCGGGTGCAACGGGAAGATCGGGAGCTCGAGATGCGCGTGGGCGAGCGCCGCACGACGCTCGACGTGCGCCTCGGCGATCACGCCGCGCGCTCTCGCTCGAGCCGGCTGACCTTCACCTCCAGCTCGCCGAGGCGCGCCACGATCTCGGCGATCGTCGTGCGCTGGCGGTCCTCGCGCTGCCAGCGCAGCGCGTCACGGTCAGGACGTCCCCACCCCTGCTGCTCGGCGTAGCAGTCAGCGCAGAACTGATGCCACGGCTCGTCCGTCGGTTCGCCACATTCGTGGCAGCTGCCGTCGGCGCCGTTGCTGTACTCGCTCATCGCCAGCACCCACATGCTTCTCTGTCAACATGCGACATGTCGCACAACCCCTGCTGGGTTGAAGTTTCAGCATCGGCGCCTCCTTTCCAGGGCGCCGATGCCGCTTACGGGAGCTCTGGGCCCTGCGTGACGCTCTCCTCGCCGTCAGAGAAGAGGTCCGCGATCCGGCACCCGAGCGCCCTGGCGAGCGCGGCGCGGGTGGCGGGATGCGGCTTGACGAGACCGCGCTCGACGCGTTTGACGGTCGCGCTCGAGATGCCGCCGGCGGCGGCTCCTAACCGCTCGCGCGAGTAGCCGAGCGCCAGCCTCCGCTGCTCCAACGGCCGCGGGTCGTCCGCGCGGCATGTGGCGGTGTGATCGATCATGTGTGTGGTCATGACCCAGATCGTCGTACAACCGGAGCGCGAGTTACCGGACAATCCGGCGCCCGATTCGCAGGCGAAATTGTCCGGGATGGACGCGAAGGCGCGTCGTCGATGACACGCCGGCATCAGCTGCAGCAACGCGACCGCAAACAGCTCGAGCTGGAGGAATCCACCGAGGAGATAGGGATCGCGCGGACCGTCGCTCGGGCGCGGCGCCTCGGGCTGACCGTCAGCACCCCAACCGCGACCGGGGGGCCGGACGCGCCGGCGCAAGCCCTATCGCAACCGCTCCCGTTCGAACCGTACGACGCATCTCCGCAGCAGATGGTGTTCACCGACCCGCTGCCAGCATACGTCGACTGGAAACGGTTCGCGTACCTCGATGGTCCCGGACGGTATGCAGGCTCGCGGCCGCAGCGCGGCTCACGCCGAGTAGCCGGCCGAACATTCGCGACCTGGCTGGCCCAACGTGTCCAGATACCAGACTCGGACGTGATCGTCGTGAGGGCGCCGGGCACGGACAGGGGCGCGTTTGGCTGCGCGCCGCTCATCGCCGAGCACGCACGACCGAGTCTGCCGCGGCAGCGGGCGCTGCTCAGACGGGCACTCGAGGAGCGGATGCCGCCTGTGATCGCCCGCCAACCCGGGCGTCAGGCCCCGCTGAAGGGGAAGCCGATGTGGGAGATGAACGTCGCCTTCGCGTGCGACATCCACGGCATGGACACCATCGGGATCGCCGTGGCGCTCGGTCTCGACGATTACCACGAGCTTGTCGCGGGCAAGCGCAAGATCGACAACATGGGCGGCTCCCGGGGCGGCAGGCGCTACATCGAGTCCGGACGCCGCCGACTGTCGTGTCTGGGGGCATGGCCGTGGTGCCTGAGAGATGACGGCGAGCTGCCGCCGCGGTGGTATTGCGAGGAGGAGTACGCGACGGCGTTCGCGACCTGGCACTACCAGCAAACCCTCGCCGCGCTCGCATCGGCAACTGCGACCTTCGACGCCGCCGCCGCGAGGGAACTCGCTCGCGACGCGTATCGCCGGTTGTACACCACGTCGGCGTAGGCCGCCGGGCTCAAGCCAAGGGGGGACCCCGCGGAAATCCTGAGCCCGGGACTCCGGATAGCCAACCGCCAGCGAAGGGCTCACCCCCGGCGAGACATCCTCGGATCCGAGGGCCGCACCCGAGGCCAATGCCGACGCTGCTCGGGCGGCGGCTCGCCGACCTACCTGCTCGCCGTCGTGGCGCCGTCGCCGGGTATCCAGCGGAAGTGTCCATGATCGCCTCAATGCACGGCCTGCCCGACAGACCGGTGCGCGACGCGGTGCTGCTTGACGTGCTAGCGAGACGGCGGCGTCGGCGCAACGTGTGCCACATGACGCTCGCTGCCGCTCCACTAGGGCGGCATCGAATGAGGTCCGTTGATTCGAGCTGGGGACAGAGCGGTGGCCGCTAGTTACGTCCGGGTCGTCGCGGCACCGTTCGAAGCGGCGACCGCTAGCTCGGCCGCGGGCATGATCGTGAGTTGGCCGCCGCCTGCGGTCGTCTGTAGCGACCCTGAGCTAGGCCAGAAATCCTGATCGGCGAGCGCTAGGCCGCCAGCCGCGAGGTTCAGCGGATAGACCCCGTAGGGGTCGTACAGCTGGGCGTTCCAGGGAGCCTCGGTCTGATGCTGTCGCACGAACCAGTTCCCGTCGGCGTCGAGCGGGCCGATGCTCGGCGTCCATGTATCGCGACGCGCCGAGTCGTACACGTTCCAGTTCTTCTTGTTGAACAGCACCTCGTACGCCGCGAGCAACATCCGGTCCACTATGTCGCCCAGATCCGCGCCTACGAGAGGCGCGCTCCGGTCCGCATGGATCGCCCGACCGCGGCGGCCCCGGACCCACTGCTTCACCTCGGTCTTTCTGTAGCCGAGGCGCGGCCGCTTCGCAAGGAACTCGGCAAGCATGAACACGAGCTTGCTGTCCGACTCGGCGAACCCAAGCTCGAAGACCCGCAACAGCTCGCGGTACCGGCCCGCGAACTGATGCTGCGACAGCGCCTCTGCGAGCAGCTCCGTGCCGCGCTCCCGGTCCCCCAAGGCCGCTAGCTCGCCCGCGGTGACGAACACCGACATGCGGCCGAACGAGACGCCCCTATCGATGTTCGTGATGCCTGTTTGGGCGCGGAGGAACTCCCGGTCCGCGTCGTTCTCGGCGTAGAACGCCACCGGAAGGTTCCGGGACGTGACCGACCGCGCATGGCCGGTCGCGACGGAGAGGAGGTTCGCCGCCGCGTCGATAGCCTTCTCGGTCAGCCGGCGCGGCTCGTCCGGCATCTCCACCAGCCCGTCCTTGTCCGCCATTGGCACCTCGCCTAGCCGGACGTCGGCTCCGACGAGGAGAGCAAGACCGCTGTCGTTGTCGACGGCCTCCGTGACCCTTACCCGAGCATCCGCGCGCACCAGCGAGAACTCGCGCCACGTGGCATCCGCCTTCCCGAGGATGCTGGCGATCTCGACCTTCCCGTGGATGCTGATGATTGCGAACCGGAACAGCCGCATGGACGACTTCTACCAGCAGAATCGGTCGGGCTAGTCAAGCGGCTCGGTCAGAGCCCCGAGCGCGTCCCACGGCGCTATCAGTCCCGCTCGGATCGCTGAGCGGCGCGGGTCCCCTAGAGTCCTAGCGTGGCTTTCAGGCGGCCTTGGGTGGGGACTACGCTCCCGGGCCGGTACTGAGCTCCAAGGACGCACTACTGGAGGCTCGCACCGGGGATAGATGGAGCAGCACGGGGGCCTCGGCAGTCCTGACTTGATCCACCACCGATACCGAGAGGGATCTGGCGAGCCGCGATCTCCGGCGTTGGATCGGGCGTCGAGCGCCTTCAAGAAGCAGCGCCGCCAAGAGGGCGTCGGGTAGAGCAGCGACTAGGCCGCGTAGCGACTCGGTAAGGGCGCGAATCATCTCGACCCCGATTGTACGGTCGCCGCCAGCCATCCGACGCTTCTGGCGCAACCGGAATGCGTGCGAGTGAAGCGTTCGCGTTTGTCCCATCCAAGGAGGCCCGCGCCCCGTACGTGGCGGCGTCAGAAGCTGAACCGCGACGGCGATCGGTTCGTGGTTAACCGCCGGAGTAAGCGGCGGCCGGAGGGGACGATCGGCTACCCGACGCGCAGCACGGTCGTTCTGCCGACCGTCTGCCAGCCGCTCGGCCAGTTCACGACGATGGGATCGCCCACCGTCACCGGCTGAAATCCCCAGGAGTTGGCGGTGTACGTGCCGTAGCACGAGTACCGGCTGCCGCCGACTCGGGTGCAGGTCATCGACGTGCGAATGAGAACCACCCCGATACGGGCTAGGCGCTGGCGGAGTTTCGCCGCGAACTGAGGTCTGATGACCGATGCGACGTAGCTTGCGCTCGGGCTCGCGGACGCTATCGCGGGAGTCGCGAGCGGAGCCGCGACCGCTAGGACGGTGAGGCATGCGATGAGCTTCTTCATGCCGATGATGCGCTTCATAGGATTGGTCCTTGGTTTCGGGTGGCGCTTACGGGTGATCACCGCTCCGACGTCAGCGCGTTCAGGCACGTATCCGAGAGCAGCTGGGTGTGCTCCGGAGTATCGGCCTCGGGGTACTCGCTGGCGACCTGATCGGCGACCTGGCCGGGATCCTCTCCGTTGTACTCAGCCATGAGCCACGATTTCAAGTCCGTGCCAGCAGGCGGCGTGCACTCGCGTCGAATGTCTGCAAGCGCTTTCGTGAACGGGTCGACCGACCTAGGCGTCGCCTTGTGCAGCTTCGACTTGTGCGGCTTCGGCTGCGGTGTCGGGCTGGGCAACGTGTCGTCGACGGTCGGCGCGGTCTCGATCACACCCGCACCGCTACTCGCAATTGCGGTCGTGGTCGCGGTTGTCACCTTGTGCGTGCTGCTACCGCAGCCCGCCAGCCCGAGCGCGGCCACGGGAATGATGAGGAGGTACTTCTTCATCGTGACTCCTGTTTCGATACGGGTTTGCCAGCGGGGGCAAACCCGCTCGCGGCGAGACGATGTCGAGGTGAACAGCCGTTGAGGCGACCGGGGCGTATCGGGTCCTTCGTCAATCCCCGGGTCGATTCCCAGTGGATGATCTCGCCGCTTACTCACTTCTTCGGCAGATCGTCAGGGCTGCGTGAGGCGAACTTCGTGAACTCTTAGGTCCGGCAATCGAGCCGCCGGCAAACCGCCAGCGGCGCACCGGCTCCGACGATCCTCAGCGCGGGCCCGCAGCGGGCCGCGGGAAATCCTCACCCCGGAGAGGCTCATCGGCGAGCCGACAGAAAAGGGGCTCACCCCTCGCGAGTCGCCCTCCGATCTGAGAGCCGCAGGGGCGCAGGAGTCACAACCTTCTCGCGTTTCAGCGCCTACCCCCGCGTGCAAGCCGAGCGCGGGCGTGTGTGAGAGCTCGGAGGCGGGCGGGCATCGACCGCATGGGCCAGGTCGGAGGCTCGGCAAGCAGCCCCGTTTGGGGGGATCTTCGCGGTCGAGTCCCAACTCAAATTGCGCCGGCGGTCCAGATTACCGAGTTCGTTTCGAACCAGCAGTCGCAGCGGCTCACATCTGTCCACTCGGGACTGCTGGAACTAGCCCCGAGCGACAGCGACGCACCGTGTCTCTCGATGCGTTTGCAGGCCATCTGCCAGCGCCTCTCGTTCTAGTGCGTGAGGATCGGCCTCGCGCCGGAGAGGCCATGGTGACCGCACCTCAGATCCCGGACGAACGGACCGCCATACATCGGGTGCAGCTGAGGAGTCGCGTGCAGCGACCTACGGTGTCCTCGGCCGCCGGCCCCAGCTCCGATTTGGCTTCTCTCGAGCAGCTCGGCGTCTATGGATGCAGCGGCGGCACCCGCGCACGGCGCGCGTGATGCGACTTCACACGATCAACCAACCAGAACAGGGCGGCCCAGATCAGTGCGAACCCGACGATAAACAAGCCGACGAGGGCTGCAGGCCCCATGGCGATGCCAACTAGCAGCAGCACCGGTGCCGCCAGCACAACGGCGAGAATCGTAAGTAGGACCTTCACGGCGAACTCCCTTCTGCACGCTTCGCAAGCAACCAACTCTAGGCCGCGACGACTGGCGAGCCATCCGCTCAAGTGCGCAGTCCTGCTGCACCTGACTACGGGTAGAGAGCCCGCTCCTCGCCTCGGCGCAAGAGTGCCGGTTTGATCGAGAAGCAGTAGGCAGGTCGCGACGTTCATCGCGCCGCTTAGGGATCATTGCCAGCGGCAAACCGGCTCCTGCGCCGTTCTACCGATGACGAAACGGGTTTGTTCCCGATGCCGAGCGGTTCGAGTGCTGGGAGCATCGGCTCGAGTTATTGGCCCGCACGGAGGTCATCGATGCCTGAGAAAGAATCTCCGATCGCGAAGTATGCGCCCGGTCTCCGGTCTATCAAGCTGTACCGAGACGGACGAATCGAATATCAGGGGCACACGGGCTCGGTCGTCGGGGCAGCCGCCCGAGTGGACGCTACGGGGAGCAAGCGCCTAATCCGCGACACGCGCGAGGTCTTTCTGACGATCGAAGGCCCGAGCGTCGGCATCTCGGCGCCGCTGTCGAGCAAGGGGCACCTAGCCCAGACGCAAGCGCGTAAGTTCGCGGCGAAGGTCAATGAGACGGCCATGCAGCTTGGCCAAGCGGCAACGGCGCGAACCACGCCCTCTCCGTCGAGTCCTCCGCCGAACGGGGACATCCTCAGCCAGCTCGAACGCCTCGGCATGCTCCGCGACTCAGGAGTGCTCACCGCGGAGGAGTTCCAAACGCAGAAATCCGCCCTCCTCCGACAGACGGCAGCGCCGTAACGGCGTCGGACGCGAGTATCGAGGGACCAGCCGGTCCGTAGCTGTTACGTACCGTCAACGCACTGATATGCGGAGTCTCGGGGGTGGCTGCCCCGGATGGCGGCCGTTCCAAACCGGTCCATATTCGTTTCAGCATTATCCGAATCAGAATCTTGGAGGGGGCAGCATGGCCATCACGACGCCACCGAACGGTCAGGGACGAACGATTGACCCAACGCGGCTCGAACCACCGCCTCCGCAGGCCCCTCCTCCTCCGACTGGACCGGAGCAGCCAGCGGGGCGACCGCGCTGGTATCGACGCGGCTGGGTGATCGGACTGATCGCTCTGATCGTTGGGATCGGCCTTGGCGCCAACTCGGCAGGATCCAACAAGACGAAAACGACTACGGTCACCGCCCCGGCGCAGACGGTCGTCGACACCGTGGCTGGCCCGACCACGACGGTCGTCAGGACGACCGCAGGCACAACGAAGACGGTGACGGTTCCAGGCCCGACCAAAACGGTGACCAAGACCGTTACTCAGACCGCTGCTACCGCGACCAATTCAGGGTCGACGAGCGGAGTTCAGTCGGTTGAAGGGCCGGGGTCTTACAGCCACTCTACTGACGCGGCGTTCTGTTCATCGCACGGGTGCATCGCCAACTTCCCGGACGGGCACGGCTCCATCGTTCAGTGCGCGGATGGCGAATGGAGCCACTCGGGCGGTCTTTCGGGCGCCTGTTCGAGTCACGGCGGTGAGGCATAACGGATGGACGCTCTCCTTATCCCGCGCGAAGGTCGAGTGATAGGCGGGACGAGACTGTTGGTTATCGATCGAAGGAACAGCGTGCGGCCAGTCGGCCATCGGCGACGCTACTCCGTCGTATTTCTGATTGTTGCTGGCATTGTCGTGTCGGGATGCGGCGGGTCGTCATCGTCGTCGACGGTCTCGACGTCGAAGTCGACAGTCTCGACGTCGAAGTCGACGATCTCGACGTCGACGGCCGCACGCCGGACGGTCAAGCAGAGCACGCCACTGTCACAGCGCCACCGCCCAGCGGTGTACCAGATGACGATCAACGCTCCATTGGCGGGTAGCCACATCAGCATAAGCGGCGCCACCAACCTTCCGGATGGCGCCCGTGTTCTGATCGGTGCGTGGCGAGCATTCCGACAACTCCATGGCGACGTGAGGGTCGCCAGCTTCGGAGCCGTGGGGGGCGTGGGGGTCGCCACGACAGTGGTTCACGCCGGGCACTTCAACGGGACCATCCCCGTGATTGAAGACACGCTGACTGCCGGCCTTGACCCGAGCACCGACCCTGAAGGCCCTGTGGCGGCAGTCGACCCGGACGCCACCGCTTGCGCGCGCTTCATGACGGGGCGGGACGTGGCCACCACCGGACCTTGGAACCAACCTGACCCGGCCGTGCGTGCCGAGGTTGGCAGCTACGGTGAGCATCTTCGCGGTAATCCGCACGCCCATGTCTTTGGCTCGCTGACCAAGTACCCGTCGCAGTACCTGGAGGCCTCGACGCGCACGCCCGTTCCTACCTCCACGATTTTGGAGAAGATTGGCAGCGTTCAGTCACAGGCTCCAGCTATCGAACCGCTTGCGGGATTCTGCGCTTTCTGATTGGCGGTCGAGGTCGCGGCCAGCGGGTTCCTCGCATATAAGCCCTCACCCACTCGGTGATCGCTCCGATAAGAGTCGGCTGGCGAGAGTGTCGGTTTGATCGAGGAGCAGCAAGGGGCCAGCGTCCGCGAACGGTCCGGGTTCCCCTCCAGCCCGTCTCGTCTCGCCTCGACGACGTGTGACCTATTCGCGGCGGCCTATGGGCTCTGAAGCGATCTCCCGAGCGGCGTCCGCAAGCCGCGATATCGCCCGCTCGAGCGCCGCGCGATCTTGCCTCCGCGTAGGCGCAGGAGTCACACCCTTTGCGCGTTTGATCGCGTACCCCCCGGCTTGCGAGCTGAGCGCGTGCCCGACGGTGAGAGCTCGACGTCGACCGTGGGGCTTGCGAGCGACGGCCTGGGTGGATCGCGCGCCTCGGCGTGTGAGCGTGGACGCTGCGTCAGCGTCCGGGCAGGCCCGTCCCGACCGTCGGCTTAGAGAACCTGCCGCGTTCAGAATCACCCGTAACCACCGGGATCCCCCGGCGTCTGCGACCGGGGCGCAAACGGGTGAATACCTCACTCGTGGATCGCACTGATCCTGGCCTCACGCAGCGAACCATCGGCATCAATCCGGGAGTAGGCAAGCTCGATGCGGTGGCCGATTAGCGCCGCGAGCCGAGGGCTGCCGAGGGTGGTCACGCTCCGGCCGTCGAGTTCGCAGATCGCGTAGGTGTGGCCGTCACGTCCCGATCGGATTGCGCGCAGCCTGGCGGTTGCGCGATGGCTGGCCTTGTACTTGCGCCAGGTGGCCCGCCGGCCGGGGCGATACCTCGACCCGGGCCGCTTAAGCACCGAGCCCTCAAATCCGAGCGCTACGAGCTGCTCATAGGCGGCGCGGCTCGCCGGTTGCGTCTGGATGGGCCGGAGCCGCTCGCCGGCGGGGAACGTCTCCCGCAGGAGCTTCGTGCGCTTGACCCACGGCAGCGTTCGGACGTCGTCGCCGGCGAGCTCGAGCAGATCGAACGCAATCAGGTGGAGCTTTCTCGCCGCCGCGACATCGCCCCGGAGTGTGGCTCGGCACACCGCTGCAAAGTCCTGGACGGCCCGGCCGTCCTGGGAGCTGAGCGCGACCAGCTCGGCGTCGAACACGGTCCCCCGGGGTGCCTCGGCGAGCGGCGCGAGAAGCGAGCCGAGCCGATCGCCCAGGCTCGTGCCACGGCGCGACCAGGCGCGGATGCGTGCATGGTCGCCGATCTCCACGAGCAGCCTGAACCCGTCCCACTTGGGCTCCATCATCCAGTCGCCCTGCGCCGGCCACGTCGCGGCGGGAGTGCTGAGCATCGGCTCGGGGATCGCCACAGCCGGAGCGTAGAGCCGATGACCGGTCGGCCATCGCTCGTCGGGGCTTGTGTGTCCCGACGGGCGGGCCGGGGTGGTTGACGCGCACCATCTCGGGGGCATAGACGCGGAAAGCTGGACCTCGACTACGCGATCGGTGGCGCTGCCGCATATAGCCCCTTTGCGGCAGTCTCGCCGTTGGGCTTACTGTGCGGGCGAAAGCCCGAGGTCCGATCGCACGATTGCCACAGCGGCCTTCGTCTTACTGAGGTCGGTCGCGAGCTGCTGTACCCACGATGATGCGTTGAACACGGTTGTTGCGCTTGCACTCTGCAGATCCCCGCTGACCGGGTTATAAGCGGTCACCAGTGCCTTCAAGTCGGCCGCCGCGGGTGGATACGCGTTGGCTAGCGAGGCGAGCTCTCCATTGAGCGCGGTCATTGCCTGAATGAACGGCTGGGCGTCCGTTGTGACTTGATCTGCTGTGGTGGAATCCGTGTACGACTGCATCTTCGCGCCGAGTGCGTTGCCAGCTGCGTTCACGGGATCGACCGCGGCCTGGTACGCCTGGCCTGCCTGCGCCTGCGTCATCGCTGTTGTTGGTGCGGCCTGCGTGGTCTGGTTCGCAGGGGCTGTCTGCGTCACTGTCCTCGTGGTCCCACCGCAGCCGACGAGCGCGATTGCAGCGCTGCCCGCAGCGATCGCCACGATGGTTGCTGGTCGTATCAAGCCCATACGCATCCCTTTCAGAGTCGCCCCATTTCGCGGATCATGTCGTTTGGTGCAACTCGCGACATCCGCCGAAAGCGGCAAACCAAAAGTGGGAAACTACGAGTCGAGGGGCGTCGCATCGGCTGCCGGAAAGATTGAGAAGCGGCAGAGGATGGTCTATTCGCAGCCGGGGCGCCCGGCGGTGCCTCGGCAGCGTGGGTGTTAGGTCGGTCCAGCACCTCCCAGCACCGGACGAGGGATTGTGGAGTTCTTACACAACTCTTCTCAATTACTTGAACAAAGCTGCCGATACATGGCCAGGTGTTCGAGACGGTCTCCAGACCGCTCGGGGGCCATTGGCACCCCCGAGACGGCAGACCGTCTGGCGGACCTCTGTGGGCAGCGCGCCGGCAGGTGGGGCAACCGCCACGCACGGCGGCAGTGCCGGCGTATCGACTCGGTCGGGGTTTTCAAAGTAAAGACGCCTTTCGAGGCGATCTTCCAGAACCCAGATCCACCGGGCGGTGCGGCCCAGCGGATTGTGCCAGCAAGGAATGATCGAATGACTGAAGCAAGTGCTGCAGGGGGCCGTGGACGTTCTCACGACAGCGAGATGGCGGCATCGAATGGCTTTCGGGCCAAGCCGGCCGGGGAGAAGAACGACCGGGATCCCGCGATCGCACGGGCAATCGCGCGTGCCAAGTCGGGCGAGGACGATGCCATCCGCTTCCTCTACCTCCGCTACAAGGACAACGTCTACGGCTACGTGCTGAGCATCCTGCGCGATCCCCACGATGCCGAGGACGTCACCCAGACCGTGTTCATAAAGCTGATCTCGGCGATCCACAAGTACGAGCCTCGCGAAGTTCCGTTCTTCGCATGGATCCTCAAGGTGGCGCGCAACGTGGCCCTAGATTCGCTGCGCCAGCGCCGTCACGTGCCCTGCGAAGAGGTCATCGAGAACTGGCGGCCGGCTGATGACTCGAGCCACGACCGCCGATGGGGACTCGAGCAGGCGCTCGCGACGCTGAGCCAGGATCAGCGCGACGTGGTCGTGCTGCGCCATTTGGTCGGCCTGTCCCCGGGAGAGATCGCCGACCGCATGGGCCGCACCGAGTCCTCGATCCACGGGCTGCATCACCGCGCGCGCCTCGCCCTGCGCCGTGAGCTGATCCGGGTGGAGTGCGCACCGACCACCCGATGGCCAACCGCGGCGGCCGCGTAGCAACCCCGGCTCGACTCTGAACGGCACGATGACCGTCACGTCCGTCGGTACCGACGCCGATGGCAACGTGATCTCGTACACCGGCGTCGCGGCGTATCCCGCGTCGTAACTGACGTATCCGTTGTGAAGTGATGGCCCTGGCTTTGTCTGGGGCCTTTCGCTTTTCCGCGATGAAATCCTCTCAACTTGCGAGTCACTTCACGAGCCACCCGGCAGTTTCGAGGGATTCAGTACAGGAGAAGTCGAGGCCGCTGCTTCGATCGAAAACCGGCAGTCTCGCGCTTGAGCGGCTCCGGACCTCCGGGGCGAGCGAGATGCGCTGCTGCTTGTAGCCCAAAGCAGAAGCGCTGCGTGCCCTGCTGCTTGGGCGACAGGGCAGAAGTGGTGGATCTGGCAGGCTTCGTAGCGTGCCTAGCGCTTCGCGTATCGCTCACGCCGGCCTGGCGTTCGCACATCCCCTATCGGAGACGGCGGTCGATGCAGCCATCGCGGCTCTCCCCCTTCCCGCGGAGCCGCTGGTTTTGGACACGGGCTGCGGCAGCGGCGAGATCTTGCTGCGCACGCTGAAATCGCACGCCCCAGCACGCGGGCTCGGCGTCGATCTTGACGCAGACGCGATCACCGAGGCCCGACACCGCGCCAACGGTATCTCGGCGCGATTCGAGGTCCGCGACGCCGCAACGATCGAAGGAAGGTTCGACGCGGTGATCAATGTCGGCTCATCGCACGCGCACGGAGGCTTCCCGACAGCGCTGGAGGCCCTCAGGGCCCTGGCACCAGTCGCCCTGTACGGCGAGGGATTCTGGCAACGGCCCCCGTCGGAGGACTTTCTCGCCGCACTGGGGGGCGCCACCGTCGATGAGCTGTCTGACCTCGACGGTCTGCGCGCCGCAATCCAGGACGTCGGCTTTGAGATCCTGCACGAGTCGTTCGCCAGTGAGCACGATTGGGCGGGCTATGAGGACACGCTCGCCACCCACGCCGAACGGCACGGTACTCCCGACACCCTCGCCTACGCCCGCCGGATCCGCCATCGACGCGCGCTGCCCCACGGCACCGACACCCTCGGCTTCGCACTCCTCGCTCTGCGCGCCTGAATCGCGCCGGGCAAGCGCAAGCTCTCACTGCGCATTCACGCAGACCGCAGGGTCGCCGCGACGGCTGAGGTGGCCTACTGCTGCCTTGATCGAGTTGCAGCAGTCTCGACGAGTTCCCGATTGACCGATCTCAGCAGCACGCCGTCGACAGCGCACGACGCGGCAGCTCTGACGAGACAGCCGGACGCTGCCAGCTGATGGTGTCAGCCGCTGCCCGCGTCATCGAGCTTCCCGCAGGCAGCCTCCCACGAACACCGGCCCGGTTCAGCCCTCACGCAAGCGACGAGGTTCCCATGACCCCCGAGAGGGCTTAGAGGCCGGCTCGCCCGCAATGCGTTTACCCCTCGCGAGTGCCTCCAAAATCCGAGAGCGGCACGGGCGTAGGAGTCACACGAGCTCGATCGCGCAGCTGCGCCCCCCCGGCTCGAGGCTGAACGCGGCGTGCGTGCCCGAGCCGGGGGCGGTCGCTGAGGGACGGGCCCGCCACGGGCACCCTGCCGGGCCTCGAAGGCGTGTGTGCGCGCGTGAGCCGTGGGCCGAGCGCCGAGAGGAGCGCGGTCGATCGAGGGAACAGGGGGCACGCCTGAAGCGAGACGCCGCGCCACGCTTGCCGGGTCGACACGTCGCCCCGAGCGCCTCGAGCGGTGGCCTGCCCCTTGGCTCGCCAGCTGCAGAAGCTCGTCGCCGGACAGAGCCCAGCTATTCGGCAGCCTTACGACGCTGCCAGGCTGCGACGTAGCCGTCCGTGCGTCGCTTGCGCTTGTCCTTGCCGCGCTTGGAGACGGCACCGCCGATCGGTTTGCCCTGGGCGCGTCGGCGAGCGAGACCAGCCTTGACGCGCTCGGAGCGTCGTCGGCTTTCTTGCTCGGCAACCCACGCGGCGATCGCGGCGAGCAGCTCCGTGGTGGCGTCGCTGCCGGATAGCCACGGTTCCTTGACCGAGATCAGCGCAACGTTCCGCTCGCGCAGTTCGCGGATGATCCTGAGTAGCTCTTCGATCCCGCCGCGGCTGAGCCGGTCGGCCGCCCACACCACGACCACGTTGAAGTGGCCGGCGTGGGCGTCGGCGAGCATCCTCGCGAGCATTTCCTTGTGGGCGCCGTTCGAGGCGCTCACGTCGCTCAGCACGTAGCGCCTGGTGATCGTGAGGCTCCGGTGCTGGCATAGCCGCTCGATGTCCGGGAGCTGGTTGTCGACCTCCTGGGCGTCGGTGGAGACCCGTGCCCAGATGGCCGCAGTGGTGGGGATGGGGGACGGTGACTGCATGAACTGGACGGTACTCCAATTCACAGCCTAGATCAAGAGCCGATGTCCCGCAGTTACGGGCGATTTGAGGCATCCGCAGCGGGAGGTCCAATTCATCGCGGGAGTGGCGGTCGCATCGGCCGGCGGCGGGACGCCGAGCGGGTGCCGGGGGACCCGAGTACAAGCAGGCCGGCGAGTGGCGGATCGTGGATCCGAGGGTGTGGAACGCGACTCAGGCGGCGCTCGCCAGGCGCCGGAAGCGCGCCGCTTGACCAGCTCTGTAGCGACGTGTCGTGCCCCTCGCGCGCGCGCGCGAGGCGAATGCGAGCTACTTGCGGCGAAAAAGTGGCGTGTGCCGGTTTTTGCTGATTGCATGACGTTCGCTTGTTATCTGCTGACATCGGTTTTGCGCGACGAATGGGAAGGAGTTTGTGATGACCGAGAAGACGGCGATGCTGTCGCTGCGGGTCAGGCCAGCTGATCGCGATGTGATCGCGGCGCGCGCGAGGGAGGCGGGTTTGTCGCAGTCGGAGTACGTCACCAGCACGGTCTTGCAGATGCCGGCGGAGGGGCTCGGGGCGCGGTTTGAGGGGATCGAGCGCAGGCTGTATGAGCTGGAGCACACGCCGCGGGCTTGGTGAAGCTGAAGGTGCCCGCTGGTGGCGGGCGCTTTTCGCGTGCTGCTGGAACCTAGCCCAACGCGAAAGCCAACGAGCGCTGGTCGGGATACTGATTCCGCTTCGACGTCGACTGTCAGACGGTCACGGCAGAAGAGGACGCCTCCGGCGCGATCCTCCCGGCTAGACTGCGCCGCGATGCGCCAGGATTTCAGCAACGGGCCGGACCTGCATTACGTCCGTCCCGGCGAGAACCCACCGTCTTCGGGTTGGGCCGTGCGCGGCGATAACTGTGTCTTCCGTGATGGAGTGCCCATCGGGACGTCGACAGACTGGTCGATTGGAGCCGTCGGTACCGACGCCCCGTCCTGGGTCGAGTACGACCCGATCGGGCAGAGTACGTCACAGGAGTGACCAACGGCCGTCCGGCTGGCGGACGGCTAGTAGGCACAACTGACCTTTGATCGCCACGGCGATGTTGGACCGTCGAGTACGAATGATCGGGACCGCTGAGGCTAGGCGTTGATCCCGAGGCGGGCG